>NZ_JAFFSX010000001.1 GCF_017948485.1 Streptomyces sp. GESEQ-35
CACCACCCACACACACTCGCCGCGCTCGCCGCCCTCGGACTGCAGTGGGCGGCGGCAGCGTAGGCGGTACGAGTGGCGGTCACGGCCATGGCCGGCCGCCCGTCGCGGGCGTTGACTGATGTGGTGGCCTAGCTGCCGAAGACCGCCGTCCAAGAACCCGATCGACACGTGATCCGTCAGACGGCCGCCACACCCTGATCCGCCACCGGACGATCTACCCACAAGCAGTGGGCCTTAAGTCACGGCAGACTGACGCAGTCGTACCGCGCGCCGGTTTCGTTGCTGTAGCGGGCCCACTTCATCTTGCTCATGGTCTCGCGGCCGTAGACGCCGTCAACCGCCGCGCCGATCCTGCCCTGAACGTCTCGGAGAGCATCTCGGGTGGCCGGTCCGAAGCTGCTGTCAAGTGTGAGCGTCTTGCCGTAGCAGCTGTTCATGTTCTTCTGCAGGGCTCTGACCCCGGCACCGGTATGCCCGTACTGCAGGTAGCAGTAAATCGTGCTGTTCGCGACGTTTTTCGGCACCACGAAGTGCCGGTCCCCCGTGGTCTGTACCGTCGTGGATCCGGTACACACCGGGTCTGCTGCGTGGGCTGGGGCAGCGGTGATCACTCCTCCCAGTAGGGCCGCCATCATGGTCCCGGTCGCGAGAAGTGCCTTGCTCTTACCTGTCTTGCGCATGCCTATTGCTTCCTTTCAGTAAGGAGTTTGATCTATGCGCGTCCGCGCCTGCTGAACAGCTATCTTTCTCTGGCCTCGCCCATGGACCTTAGGGTCGTCGTGGGCTTCGGACTTTGTCATCCGTGCAGGGAACTTTGTCAGTCGTGCACCGCCTCAAGGTGACGCCTCATCAGGTGAGGGCCCTGTGTGTGACCGGCGAAGCCGTTGCGCAGCGAGAGACAATCCCGCCAAGCTGATGTCGGAAATCGTCCGTGTTGAGGGGTTGCTGTGGGGGAACGGGCCGAGGCTTTGTCAGGCCGGTGTTATGACCGATACAGACGAAGGCCTGCGTCATGAGCCCGGTCCTGGACACCGCGTTCATGGCGCCGCAGGACCGGGAGGAAGTGCTTCGGCACGCGCTGTGGGAATCCATGGTGGCGGTCGATATCGATCACCGTCCTCCGGCTGAGGACATCTCCGTTCGCGTAGGGTTCGACGCCATTGGACCCCTCAGGATCTGTTCGGCGCGGGCGACCGCGGCCACTCTCCGTCGCACGGAGCGGCTGGCCCGCGAGGACGAGGAGCCGGCCGTCTTCCTCAGTCTTCAGACGACGGGCACCAGCCTGGTGGTGCAGAACGGTCGCCAGTGCCTGCTGAGGCCGGGAGACTTCGCCGTCTACGAATCGACCGCCCCCTACACACTTCTCTTCGACGAGGGAATCGACGACCACTTCTTCCGGTTCCCCCGCGGGGCACTCGCGCTCCCCGAGCGGCTGCTACGAGACCTTGCCGCGGTCCCGCTGGGATCCGACAACCCCGTTGCGCGCCTGGCCTTCACCTACTTCTCCCAACTGGCCGTCAGCGACGCGTTGCACCAGAGCGTGCACGCCGACGCCGTCGTGGAACCCAGCATCGAACTCCTCCGCGCCGCCCTGACGTCCCAGCACGGCAACGCCAACCTGGCCAAGGCGCCGTTGGAGGCGACCCTCAGCCTGCGGATCACTCAATACCTCAGGGAGCACCTGGCTGATCCCGATCTGTCGGCGGCACGGATCGCCGCCGCACACGACATCTCCGTACGTCACCTCTACGCTGTGCTGTCCCGGTCGGGCATCAGCCTCGGAGACTGGATCCGCACACGCCGCCTGGCCGCATGCAGGCGAGAACTGGCCGGCCCGAACGGCCGACTGCGGACCATCGCAGCGACAGGACGAAGTTGGGGCTTCGTGGACGCGACCCACTTCAGCAAGGTGTTCAAGCAGGCCTACGGAATCTCGCCTCGGGCCTGGCGCGACCAGAACCACCCCCGCTCCTCCGCGTGATGGTCTCCGCGCGGCCAAGTTTCGCGTGACCGACCTTGGACGCTCGGTCTGCGGCAGGGGTCAGACCGCGCGGGACTCTACGTCGAATCCATTGGCCAGATCCCGGGATTGGCCCCGTCGAGATGCCTTCCGTGGCCGCTACCGCTCAGGCATGTTGCGGTATGTGAAGCGCCTGTCCGGCGGTGGCGGTTGGCGGATTTCAGGGAGTCGAAGCCGTGGCGCGAGGTCCAGTCAGCGCACACGAGATGCCTCACTACTCGGGCGAGTACGCGTCGGCGACGACGGGTGGGTATGTGGTCTACGAGGGCCGCCTGGAGCTGGCCCGTCTGTTGCTCGCGGACTTCGATCCGGCGGTGTGTGACATCTTCGCCCAGCCGCCGCCCGCGCTGCTCGTAGGCCCGGGCTTCTCCCGTCGGTTCACCGTGCCACGGTTGCGAGGACGTCGTGGCCCAGCCGTTGGATGACGTCCGTGGCGAGCCGGTGCCGCACCAGCTTGCCGTTCCTGGTGGAGCGCACCAGGCCCGCGTCGCGCAGGGTGCGCAGGGCGCGGGAGACCTGGGGTTCGCTGGAGCCGAGTCGGGCGGCGAGCTCGGATGTGGTGATGGGCTCGCCCAGCAGATGGCGGCACAGCTCCATTCGGGCGGGCGAGGTCAGTGCCATCAGCCGGCGGTGCAGATCGCGCAGGGTCAGCTGTCCGTCCGGGGTGGTGCCGCGTGCCGCGTACTGCACCACCACGCACGACGGGTGCTCGCTCTTGACCGTCAGATGGGGCCACACCCGCGCGGACGGGATGAGGACGAGGGGGCGCGGGGCCACCTTCACCTCGTCGATCTGCAGTTTGTCCAGCCGTACCCGTTCCCCCGGTCCGACCCGGGCCGCGGTCGGCAGCAGCTCGGTGAGCACCTCCGCGGGCGAGCGGGCCGCCAGTCGGCGCCGTACCTCGCGCGCGTGGTCCTCCAGGGGCGGCCGCAGGGTGCGCCAGTCCTCGGCGAAGAACGCGGTGTCGGCGGCCCGTAGCACCGCCAGCAGCCGGTCCCGCAGTTCCAGCGGTGCCGCCACCAGCTGTCGCGCCAGCTCTCCGCGGGCGTAGGAGCGGCGCAGGCAGCGGCGTGTGTAGTCCTCCGCTGCGGCGGTGCCGGCCCGCAGTTCGCGGGTCCGCGGGACGGGCTGCGCGCCGGTGCCGAGGACTCCGGGCGCCACCAGCTCGAGGAAGTCGTCCTTCGGCAGTTCCTCTATCGCCGCCAGTTCTTCGTCGAGGCTCGCCGCGAGCGGCACCGTACGGGGAAAGAACAGGCGGCAGCGGTAGCGGGCCCACAGTGGAGCGAACACGGACAACTCGTCGCGCAGTTCGGGTCCCGCCGCGGTGGCGCGGGCCGCCCAGCCGGCGGCCTCCGGGTGGTGTTCGGGTTCGGCGAGTACGTGCAGGCTCGCCATCAGTTCCGACAGCGCGGAGGGGCCTGCCGCGAGGTCCGCGGGGCCGAGCCTTCCGAGGTCGAGGACGATGCTCACGCCGTCAGCGTACGGCGGAGTTCACCGTACGGGCGCGCCCGGGCCGAGCGGGATGCCCAGCAGGTACCAGGCGAAGAACAGCAGCACCCAGAGGGCCAGCATGATCATGGCGAGGGGCAGGGTGAAGGAGACCAGGGTGCCGATGCCGGCCTTGCGGCGCAGCGTCTGCAGGTAGCCGACACAGAGCATGAACGAGGTGCTCATCGGGGTGATGGAGTTCGTGCAGGAGTCGGCGATGCGGTAGAGCGCCATGGTGGTGGCCGGGCTGGTGCCGAGCAGCATCAGCATCGGCACCAGTGCCGGGGCGATGAGGGTCCACAGGGCGGAGCCGGAGGTGATGAGGAGGTTCATCAGGGCGACCGCGACGATCAGCAGGGAGAACAGCACCAGCGTGGGCGCGCCCAACTGCTTGAGGAAGTCCGCGCCTTCGACCGCGACGACCGTGGCGATGTTGGTCCACTTGAACAGGGCGAGGAACTGGGAGACGGCGAAGAAGAGCACCAGCAGCGGCGCGATGGAGCGCACTCCCTCTGCCATGAACTCCGGTATCGCGCGGCTCCCTCTGATCCGCCCGGTGAGGCGCCCGTACACGGCGCCGACGAGCAGGAAGAAGACGGTGAGGAAGACGGCGATGGCGTTCATGAAGGTGGACTCCACGATCGCGCCGCCCTCACCGCGCAACGGCGACGAGGCAGGCAGCATCGCGAGCACGATCAGCGCGCCGTAGCCGAGCACGGTCAGGCCGGTCAGCTTCAGGGCCCGTACCTCGGTGGCGTCGTCGACCTCCGCGGCGACGACCCGCTGTGCCGCGGCGGCCTCCAGGTCCGGGTCGGGGGTCAGGTGGTGCTCGCGCTTGGCGAGGATCTTGTCCACGACCAGAGCGATGGTGCCGGCCAGCATGAACGCCGAGACGGTGGTGAAGTACATGTTGTCCGTCGCGCGGACCACCGCGTCCTTGTCGACGAGCTGCGCGGCCTCGGTGGCCACGGAGGCGAACAGCGCGTCGCCGGGGGCGATCAGCGGGTTGGCGTCCCCCGCGGCGTTGATGGAGACGAACGCGACGATCATGCCGAGCATGGGAGAGCGGCCCACGGCACGGAAGGCCACCGCGCCGAGCGGGATGAGGACCACGTATGCGGAGTCGGACAGGAACTTGCCCAGCACGCCGCCCAGGGCCACGCCCAGGACGACCGTGCGCGGGGACAGGCCCGACAGCATGCGGCGGGCCAGTGCTTCGAAGAGTCCCGACCGTTCGGCGACCGCGACGCCGAGCATCACCATCAGCACGGTGCCGAGCGGGCCGAAGGTGACGAAGGATTCCTCGGCGCCGGTGATCAGGTCCCGTACGGCGTCCGCCGACAGGGCGCTGCGTACGCCGACCAGGTCACCCGAGGAGGGGTCCTCGACCTGCAGGCCGGAGGCGTTCAGCGCCCAGCTGACGAGGGCGACGACCCCGCCCAGGATCCAGAACAGCCAGAACGGATGCGGCAGTGCGTTGCCCGCGCGCTCGACCAGGTCGAGGAGCCGGGAGCCACGGCCCCCCTCGTCGGGCTCCGGGGCCTGCACCTCCTGGGGGCGGTGGGCAGGTGTGGTCATGGCGGCCTCCTGTGAGGACGGTGAACGAGGGCACTACGCGGCCGCGTGGCGAGCGCTGTGTGGGAAACAGGGACCCGGAACCGCGCACGATCCGTCGCAAGGCACGCGGCGTGTTGCCGGGATTCGCTGCACAGTAGGACCCGTGTCCGGTGCCGTCACCGTCTGGCGGAACAGTTGACCTGATGACGTCAAGTGATCGCCATGACCTGCGCCAATGCTTAGCGTCACGGGAGTGACCTGCTACGACACCTCCCACACCTGCCGACCCGAACCCCTCCAGGGCGGCGCTCTGTGGCGCCGCACCCTGCGCGTCCCCATGCGGGACGGCGTCCGTCTCGCCGCCGACCTGTACTCCGCCTCACCCGAGCCGGAGGCGACCGCGCTTCCCGTGCTCCTGGAGCGCACCCCGTACGGCCGGCGCGCGCAGCGCGGTTCGGACCAGGACTGCGGCGACGCGCCGCTCCCGCGGCCCGAGGACATCGCCCGGCACTTCACCGAGGCCCGCTACCACGTCGTACGGCAGGACTGCCGGGGCCGCGGCGACTCCGAGGGGACGTTCGTGAAGTACCTCGGCGAGGGCCGGGACGGGGCGGACACGATCGACTGGCTCAGGAACCAGCCGTGGTGTGACGGCAGGGTCGTGATGACGGGGGTGTCCTACTCCGCCCACGTCCAGGCGGCCGCGGCCGCCGAAGGGGCGACGGGGCTGGCCGCCATGTTCCAGGACTCGGGCGGTTTCTCCTGCGCGTACGACGCGGGGATGCGGATGGGCGGCGCGTTCGAGCTGAAGCAGGTGACCTGGGCGCTGCGGCATGCGGTGCAGAGCCCGGAGGCGGCGGCGGATCCGGTGCTGGCCGAGCAGCTGCTGCGGGTGGACGTGACGGGCTGGTTCGGTGCGATGCCGTGGCGTCCGGGCTGCACGCCGCTGCGGCACCTGTCGGCGTACGAGGACTTCCTGCTGGAGCAGTGGCGGCAGGACACCTTCGGGGACTACTACCGCATCCCGGCGCTCTACGGGCGAGGCTTCTACGAGCGGTTCCCGGACGCGCCGAGTCTGCACATGGGCAGTTGGTACGACCCCTACGTCCGCTCCACCATCGAGAACTTCACCACCCTGCAGGGGCTGAAGTCGGCACCCTCCTACCTGGTGATGGGCCCGTGGACGCACGGGCACCGCTGCGAGACGTACGCCGGAGACGTGGACTTCGGCCCGCGGGCGGCACTGGACGGCAACCTCGCCCCGTCGTACCTGGAGTTCCGCCGCCGCTGGTTCGACCGGGCGCTGGGCCGCAAGGACGAGGGGAATCCGCAGAGCGGGGACCTCCCCGCCGTCCAGTACTTCCTGATGGGCGGCGGCGGCGGCCGACGGGATGCGGCAGGGCGGATGCAGCACGGCGGCGACTGGCGCACCGACACCCAGTGGCCGCCGGCGTCGACGGCCCCCGTGGTCCTGTACCTCACCGCCGACGGCGCCCTCACCCTCGACTCGCTTACCGTGGCCGCCGCGTCGGTGACCTACGACTTCGACCCGCGCCACCCGGTCCCCACTATGGGAGGCCAGGTCACCTCGGGCGAGCCGGTGATGACGGGCGGAGCCTACGACCAGAACACCCCGGACGGCCGGGTGCACGGGGCGCGGGAACCGTACCTGCCACTGGACTCCCGCCCGGACGTGATCAGCCTGACCACACCGCCGCTCGAACGGGACGTGGTGCTGGCCGGCCCGGTGTCGGCGAAGCTCCACATCTCCACCACGGCACCGGACACCGACTTCACCATCAAGCTGATCGACGTCCATCCGCCCAACGCCGACTATCCGCACGGCTTCGCCATGAACCTCACCGACGGCATCGTCCGTTGCCGCTTCCACCGCTCCTACGAGAAGCCGGAGTTGCTCATTCCGGGTGAGGTGTACGAGATCGAAGTGACCGCCCCGGACACGGCGAACCGCTTCGCCGCCGGCCACCGCATCCGGCTCGACGTCTCCTCCAGCAACTTTCCCCGCTTCGACGTCAACACCAACACCGGCGAACCGGAGGCCGCCGCCCGCCGCGCCGCCCTAGCCGTGAACACGGTGCACATGGATGCCGAACACCCCTCCCACCTGTGCGTGTGGCTGGAAGGAGGAGCGGACGCGCTCGCCTGGCCGGACGAAACGGCGACGCCCCCTCAGCGGCACTAAGAGGGCGTCCGATCTAGGTGGATTGCCATTTATGTTCTAGTAAGTTCCTCGCCAGGTGGGTGTCGTCTCGTCCGTTATGCGCTTGGTGAGGTTGTCGATCGAGGCGACGTGGATCAGGGCCTCGGAGCTGGCGGGCAGGGTCTCGCAGTCGCGGGCGAGGCGCCGGTGCAACATGATCCAACCAATACTTCGTTCGGCAGCCCAGCGCCTTTTGACAACGTGGAAGCCGCGAACTCCTGGGTTTCTGTTGACGACTTCGACGTCGATTCCGAGGCTGGCGCCGTGCTCGATGACGGCGTTCTTGAAGCCGGTGTCGACCCAGCTCTTGGAGATGTGGGGGTAGGTCTTCTTGGCCTGGTCGAGGAGCTGGATTCCGACGGCGTTCTCGGACAGGCTCGCGGCGGTGACGGTCATGGCGAGGAGCAGACCGAGTGCGCCGGTGATGATGCCCCGCTTCCTGCCGACGACCTTCTTGGCGGCGTCGGTTCCCTGGCTGGTCAGAGGCACATTGGTGGAGGTCTTTACGCTCTGGGTGTCGATCACGGAAGCGGTCGGTTCGGGTTTGCGTCCTTCCCTACACGCGGGCCATGCCGGTGAGGTCGTAGGTGAGCTGGGTGAGGATTCCCTCGTCGCGCCGGGCGGCGTAGCAGGCGTAGACGGTGCCGTGGTTGGGGAAGTCGTGCGGGAGGTATTTCCAGGGGAGTTTCGGTGCGGTTGATGTAGAGGAATGCGTTGAATACGTCGCGCAGGTCGACCTTGGCCGGCTGTCCGGTGGGCCTGCGGTCGAGCCGTGCCTTTCTCCAGGCTGTCAACGTCGGCTCGATTAAGGCCCATCGGGCGTCGGACAGGTCGCTGGGGTACGGCTTCCGCTGGCTCACGCCGTAGCGTGATCATGGATGCGGCGGACGGTGCTGTTTCGCTGCCGCTGGGCGTTTCTGCCTGATCTTCAAATCAGACGGACTGTGTACACGAGAACGGGAGCAAACGGGCGGCCAAATTTGCAGCTCGATGGACGCGTGGGTGCGCGTATGGGGCAAAAAAACTCAAGCCTGACGGCCGTGAACGTTACTTACCGACATAGGCCATCTCTAAATGCCCACTGAGACCGAAGATCGACCTGGAGCCGCGTCCGCGTTCGCAGACCAGGGCGCGCACCTCGGCGTCCTCGGAGAAGCCCTGCTGGATGCGGCCGCGGCTCCGGCCGTGCTCTTGGCTGCGGCCTGGCGCTGGGCGATGACGGTCTGGCTGTCGTGGAGGGCCGCGGCCAGCAGGTGGACGGCGTGGCCGTCGGTGCGCGATCCGCGGACTGTCTTGCCGTCGGCAGCCAGCCCGGTGGCTCGGGTCGCGGCCCGCGCGCTCCATCATCCGGATCAGGGCCGCGCCGAACATTCCGTACAGGGTGCCGATCTCCAGGATCTCGTCGTTCGGCGGGTCGGGCAGCGGTACGGCGGAGAGCTTGCCGCAGATGTTCATGGTGCCGCCCGCGATCCGGCCGACTCCGAGCGCCTCCAGGGCGATGAGCAACCGGAACGACTGGCTCTGGTCGCGCTGGCCGGTGAGCGATTCGGCCGACTCGACGTACTCGTCAGCAACGCCGGAGTCGGCAGCGGGCCCGGGCGGCTCCACCGCCTACAGGCCGCAGCGGACGCCGCGCTCTGCACCGGCCGGAACACGCCACTGCAGCGAATCGCCCCTTGGCCTGCACAAAAGCAGGATCAAGGGGCGAGTTCGGCACGAGCCGGCCGGGTATCAGTCACGAGCCGAAGGGACCGTGAACGACGGCGGCTGCGTCGCCAACTTCTTCTTCGTGTACGCCTTCACGTAGGTGTCGAGGTACGGCGAGCGCTTGCCTTCGGTGGCCTGGTCGTCGGAGGGGTCGTCGACACAGAGGCCGAGGCGCGCGTCCGTCACCTTGATGCGGTCGCCGGTCGGGGTGTCGATCCACGCGCCGTCATCGACGGTGCCGATCTCGACGGCCAGGGAGTGGCCGGCCTTCAGACGCCAGTCGGTCGACTTGAGGTCCACGGCCACCTGCCCGGAGGCATCCACGACCGCCACCTGCTCGTCGAACATGACGGCGGAGCCGTCCTGCGCGACGTCGTACAGCTTGACCATGACGTTGCCACTGCCCTCGGTGTCCATCTCGATCCTGGGCGTCCCGGTGATGCGGATGTCGCGCTCGACCGGTCCGGACCACGTGAGGAAGCTCGCCGAGCCGCCGGGCTCGCCCCGGTCCACGTAGGACCCGTCGCGCAGCACCACGTCGGCGGACCGGTCCCAGAGGGGCCAGGTGTCCTGGGAACGCCAGGTTCCGGTGCTGTCCTGGGCGGCGAAGGCCGGGTAGTCGGTCGTGGGAGCGATCCCCTTGAGGTGCTGGTCGTAGAAGGACATCACCTCCTTGAACCAGCCCGCCCGCCCCATCTGCAGACGCCCGTCCTCGGTGCGGTCGTTGCCGCGCACGTGGTCCCACTGGCCGAGCCAGCCGCGCTCGGTGCCCTGGTGGCCCGCGAGGTACTCCTGCATCGCCTCCGGCGTGGTGTTCGACTCGATGAAGCCCTGGGTGAGGAACAGCGGGGTGTCGCTGCCCTCGGCCTGCTTCGCCAGGTCGCGCTGTTGCCAGTACGGATCCTCGGGGTAGGGCTTGAGGTTGTTGTCCGTGTTGTACGCGGTGCACTCGGGGTGCTTCAGCTCGTACCGGCTGTTCTTCCGGTAGCGCTTCTGGTCGTCGGGCAGCGGCGGCAACTGCGCTATCTGGTTGTAGGAGTTGGGGGCGAGGACCCCGCCCAGTTTCGGCACCCGGTTGGAGCGGGTCAGGCGGTACATGTCCCAGACGGGTTCCTGGGCGACGACGGCCTTGAGCGCGTCCTGGTCCAGGTTGTTGCCGACCAGGGCGGTCGTCGCGTCGTACGACTTGCCGTACATGCCGACCATGCCGGTGGACCACGGCTGCTTCGCCGCCCAGTCGACCGCCGCCTTGACGTCGGCCTGCTCGCCCTTGCCCATGTAGTCGAGGCAGCCGCTGGACCCGCCGAAGCCACGCAGGTCCACCTGCACCAGGGCGTAGCCCCGCTCGAACAGGTCGCCTCCCTCGACGAGGTCCTCGAAGCGTGCGGACGGGCCTGTCTTCGGCCACTTCTCGTCCGTGAGCTCTCCGGAGTGCCCGAAGTAGGCGCCGACAGAGAGGATGACCGGCACCTTCTCGCCCCGGGGCAGTTTCTCCGGCAGCAGGGCATCGGCGTGCAGCTCGGTGCCGGAGCCGTCCGAGGACGGGAAGTAGTGCTGGGTCCACGCCGCGCCCTTGGGAACACGCTCGTTGTCCCTGTGTGTCACGGGGTCATCGGCGGTGGCCACCGTGGGGGCAGCGGACTGTGCCGCGCCGGCAGGGCCGACGGACCCACCGGCCAACGCCAGCGCGGCGACTGCCGCAGAGGCCGCGGCGGGCACGGGAATCCTCTTCATGGTCTCCTCCGGAAACGACGTGCGGCCGACCCTGAGTTCGGCGGCAACGAGGGGTTCTGCTGGTGCGGGCTCTGCCGGTGCGAGGTGGCACCGTGCCGTCGCGGCACGGTCATGCCGGGCCATCGCCCGGCCCACCGGCTCACCGGCTCACCGGCTCACCGGCTCCACGAGCCGCTTGGTCGTCCGGCGGAACGCCCAGAAGACGACCAGCAGAGCCAATGCGAGCAGGGGCATGCCCATACCGGCCTTGGCGAGAGCCAGCCAGCCCGTGGCATCGCTTTCGTAGAGCCACTGCTGCACACCGAACCGCGCTGCGAACAGGACGGTCAGAGTGGCGGTGGCGACATCGTGCGCCAGCAGGCTGGGGCGGTCGCCCCGCCACGTGTGCCTGTTGCCGTGCAGCGCGTTCCACAGCAGGCCGGTCACCGGCCTGCGGGCCAGCAACGTGACGAGCAGGAGCACCGCGCCCGCGCAGCTCGCCCAGATGCCGATCAGGAAGAAGCCACCCGCCGAGCCGGTCCACGCCGCGACGCCACCGGCGGCCGCGACGCCGAAGACACCGCCGCCCGCCGCGCTGAACGGCTCCCCCTGCGCCATCCGCCACACGGTGATCAGCAGGGCCACCGCGAGTGCGATGCCGATCGCGAGCGGCAGCCAGAGAGCGGCATTCGCCGCGACGAACGCCGAGATCGGGATCGCCGAGTACACCATCCCCTTCGTACCGCCGAGCTGGTCGAGCAGCTTCTGATGCGCTGCGCTCTGCGCGGCGGGCTCGGCCGGTGTCCTGTCGGCGGGATGGTGCCCGGCCGTGTCGGTGCGGTGGTGCTCGGTCATGGCGTCTCCCCGGTCTTCGCGAACCCGTGCCGTCGATGCGATGGGAACCACGAAAAACCGTGCCGTCACGGCACAGTCAAGCCCTTACGGAGGGGTGGGGTGGCGCTTGAGGGTGCCGCGACGGCATGGTTTCGAATGGAGTGAGCCGAGGCCGTGCGCTGACGCGCGAGGAGCCGAACGGAGTGCGAAGCCATGGCATGGAGCACGCGTGAGATCGCCGAGCTCGCGGGCACCAGCCTGCGGGCGGTACGGCACTACCACGAGGTCGGTCTGCTCGACGAGCCGGAACGCCGGGCCAATGGCTACAAGCAGTACGGCGTGGCCCACCTCGTGCGGCTGCTGCGCATCAAGCGCCTTGTCGACCTGGGGTTCCCCCTGTCCCAGATCGCCGAGATGGGCGAGTCCGATGATCATCCGGAGGAGGCGTTGCGCACGCTCGACGCCGAACTGGCGGCCACCATCGAACGGTTGCAGCGGGCCAGGATGGAACTCGGGTTCATCCTGAAGAAGTCGGTTCCGACCGACCTGCCTGCGGAGTTCGCCGCGGCCGCGGTCGACACCCCGATGTCCGACGCGGATCGCTCGTTCGTCACCGTGATGAGCAGGGTGCTCGGCCCGAAGGGCACGGCGGCCTATGCGGACCTGATGAGGAACCCCGTAATCGATGCCGCCGGTGAGAGGTTCGAGCGGCTGCCCGCCGACGCCGACGAGCAGACCCGCGCCGACGTCGCCGAGGGGCTGGTCGCCTTCGTGCACTCGCTGTACCGGCAGCACCCGGGTCTGAGCACCCTGCCCGCCGACGCCCCGCGCGGCGAGAAGTTCGCGAAAAAGACCGTCGGCCAGGCCGTCCAGGACATCTACCACGACGCCCAGGTGGACGTCCTGCGCCGGTTGGGCGTCCTGCTCGCCGAAGCACGGCGGGGCACCGAACCGCCTGACAGCACCGGGATCTGAGCGCACTTACTCAGGTTGAACCCGCGGAGTCCCTCAGCCCGTGACGCTTCTTGATCGCTGCGGTACGACGTCGTCATGCGACACGCCCATCGTGGCGGGCCGACGCCCCATGAGCAGGAGAAGCGGGAACGGGTGCGCCCTCAGGCGGCCGAGCGGTTCGCCCGTGACGAGAAGACCGAGGCCGTCGCTTCCTGAACGTGCACCTGGTGCCGGAACTCGCCGACTCCGCCGAGGAACACAGGAACTGGTCACAGATCTTCCAGATGCCCTCCTGCGCACCGGAGTTGCATCCGGCCGGAAGACATCCTCCTGCTTCTCACAGTCCACGGTCCGGGAGCGGGGTGGCGGTGAAGACGTGCCGGGGATCGTAGGACTGCTTGGCCGCGATCAGGCGTGCCGTGTGGGAGCCGTAGGCGTGTGCGACCTGGTCGTCCTGATCCGGCAGGAGGAAGTTGGGGTAGCCGCCCGGCAGGGCGTGTGGCTCCAGTGACGTCCTGACGTCTTCGGCCCATTTCCGGTACGCACTGGCGTCGTCGTCCGGTCCGCGACCGGCTGAAATCTCGACGACGACATGGCCGGTGCGCAGGCCGAAGGCGGTGTCGTCGGCGCCGACACGGGTGGCGGCGCCGTGGAACTGCCGTAGTCCGATTCCCGCTCCCGGCCCAGGCCGTGCCTCCGCGGAGCTGATGAGGAGGTCGATGATGCCGGGCGTGGGTGCGGCGATGGTGCGGGTGCGCAGGTCCCAGTGCATCCCGTGGGGTACGTGCTGGTCGAACTGGGCCAGCAGGTCCTTCTGCGTGATCGGGCCGACCGTGCTGGAGATCGGGGTGCCGAGCCGCAGGACGTCGGCGATGGCGGCATCGGCGTGCCGTTGCTCACCGGACCAGACGGGCACGGCGAGCAGGCACGGCCCGACATCGGGGACGAAGGTCATCTCCAGCAGGACGGTCAGCCCGTCGGGAGCACTCGCGGTCAGCTCCGCGTACCGGGCCAGCACCGTCGCCGCTTCTTCCCAGGGGAACAGGACCATGCCGCCGACGAGGCCGCGATCGGGGTGGAGGCGGACGTGCATCGTCGTCACCACACCGAAGTTCCCGCCGCCGCCGCGCAGCGCCCACAGCAGCTCGGGGTCGTCCTCGGTCGAGACGAGCCGCCCGTCGGCGAGCACGACCTCCGCGCCGAGCAGATTGTCGGCGGCCAGGCCGGCCGTGCCCAGCAACAGGCCATAGCCCCCGCCGAGGCTGAGCCCGGCCATGCCGACGACCCCGGCGGTCCCGGTGGCGACGTTCGCGCCGTGCGATGCGGCAGCCGCGACGACGTCACCGGCCAGGCTTCCGCCTCCCATCACGGCGGTGTTCCCCTCGACCCGTACATCACGCATCTCGCCGAGGTCGATCACCAGCCCGCCCTCGCGCAGCGCCCGGCCGGCCCAGTCGTGACCACCTCCGCGCACCGACAGACCCACGCCGAATTCCTGCGCCGCGCTAACGGCTGTGGCAACCTCCGCACCCGTACGCGGCCGCACGACCAGAGCCGGCCGTGTGGTCACCGCGCCGTTCCAGAGCGTCGCCGCGCCGGCAAACGCCGGGTCACCCGGACGGTGCACACGGTCAGCCCTCAACCGCTCCCCCAGACGACGGGAGAGTTCATCGACCGCATTCGCGGAACACATGGTTTTCCTTCCCGATGTTGTCACAGTGATCACACTAGGAAGTGCGGCGCCGTCTACGCTTGAACGCCAGTGCCATACCGATGGCACATCCGTGTCACGGAGAAGGCGAGGCAAGTATGACGGTGCCGGACGAGCCCGACTCCAGCGGCACGTCCGCCGCGGATGCCACCGCACCCGGCACCGTGCAAGCGCGCTTCGGCCGCTTCTGGCGCGGATGGGAAGAACAACTCGGCCAGGAACATCCGGCGCCCGACTTCACGCCGGGCTCCGGCGACTTCAGGATCAGTGCCCGTGCCGTCACGGCGCACGACGCGGTGATCGCCGATGTCCGCAGCGAGTCACTCACCGGTACCCACACCAACTCACTCCACCAAGGCGACGAGCAAGTGGTGATGCACGTGATACGGCACAACGCGTGGCGATTCGCCCGGCCGCGCGAGGGCGACCACACCGTCCCCGCAGGGCACTTCATGCTCCAGCGCAACGGCCCGCCGACGTTCGAGGAAGCGCGGCGCACCACGGCGACGGTACTCCTCCTGCCCGCATCGCCCCTGTCCCACCTGATCCGCGACCGGCTGATCACCGGACCGACATCCTCGGCCGAAGTGCGACTGCTCCTGGGCCACCTGAACCTGGTCGACCAGACCGCCCAGGACCTCACCGGGACCGGCGCACTGGCCGCCCGCAACGCCCTTCTCGCCCTGGTCGAGGGGGTACTGAGGCAGCAGGCGGACGGCACCGAACCCCACCTCGGCCCCGCACTGGCCCAGGCGGCGAAAGACCTCGCGGACAGCCGCCTCGCCGACCCGGACCTCTCCCCCTCGATGCTGGCTCGCGAACTCAGCGTCTCCGTACGCACGCTGCACCGGGCGTTCGCGGCCGTCGAGGAGAGCGTCGCAGGCTACATCCGCCGCCGCAGGCTCGAACAAGCCCGGCTCGAACTTCTCACCCCGGTGGGCAGGCCGAGCGTCGCGGAGCTGGCCGCCCACTGGCAGTTCGCCGACAGCAGCCATTTCATCCGCGCCTTCAAGAGCCGGTACGGCCGCACCCCCGCCGAGTTCGCCCGCACGGCCACCCGCCCAGGCGGGTCACCAGCGCAGTGAGTCGAAGCTGACCTGAGCCGCACCGCAAACGGCCCCGGCGGCCCCTGCTGAAGACCGGCCGGTCACACGCCCCCGAAAGGCGCTTGTCACTCCACTTCCATGCCGCCCTCTCCAACGGCACCGGGCAGCGGCTGCCGACTGTGACGCAGCGACCGGGCGAGAGTCAGCGACATCAGCGCGACTGCCTGACCGTGAAACTCGGCCGCGTGAACCACCAGACCGACAGGGCCCAGACGAAGACCGTCTACACCGCCACCAACCTCACCCCCCAGCAAACAGACCCCGCCCGCCTGACCGAACTCGTCCACGACCACTGGCCGGTGGAAGCCCTGCACCACGTGCCAGACGTCACCTACGGCGAAGACACCTCCCGAATCCGCACCGGCACCCCACCCCGCCTCATGACCACCCTGCGCAACCACGCCATCGGCCTGATGCGCCAGCCCGGCTGGCACAACATCGCCACCCCAACCGATCACTACCAGTCACGCCCCGAGCACGCCAACACACTCCTCAAGACCACTTCCTGAGAACGCATCGGCCCTGACCCTCGGATGCGCACTCATCTGCTGGCGACGCCTGAAGTCATTGCGATAGGAGTTCTTGCTGGACGCTCCAGTAGCGGCCGCTCCAGGGAGCTGCGGGATCGCGCCACCTACCCGCGGTCGCCTCGGCGCCAGATACTGGTTCTGGCTCACCGGCGCATGGCACTGCGCATCAGTTCCTCGAGGGCGCGTTCACCTGTGGGTGTCTGCGCCCCGTTGCGCAGTCCTCGGCCTATCAATTGCTGAACAGCGGGCAAAGCAATCTGAGTGGCCCAGGCCTCGTTCTCGCGGAGGAGTCCGTCCGTGATGTGTTCGGCAGGCAATGCGCGCTTGGCTGCTTCGATGACACCATCGGGCAGGGCAGCGATATTGCGGGCGATCCGGTCGACGTACTCATCGAGTTGGTCGGCTGGCAGAGCCCGGTTGATCCAGCCGTAAGACGCTGCAGTCTCGGCATCGAACAGGTCTGCGGTGAGCACCACCTCCAGTGCACGGTTGCGGCCCACGCGGTCACGGAGGTACTGCGTTCCGCCTCCGCCTGGGACGATGCCCATGAGCGCTTCGATCTGGCCGATTCCGGCGGTCTCGGCAGCGGCGAATGCCATGTCCGCTGCGGCTACGAATTCCGCCCCGCCTCCGCGGGTCTTCCCGGCGAGCTTCACGATGGTCACCTGGGGCTGATGGCGGAGGAGCTCGCCTACGGCCTGGAACACGTTGACGTCCGTCGGCGCCGACGCAGCGAGCTGCTCCAGAACGTCCATCCTCTCCCCGATCCGCATGTCCACATGAGCGAGGAAGAACTCCGGGTTGGCGCTGGAGAAGACGATCACCCGGACCGATGAATCGCCCCTCAAGGCGTCCAGCGCCGTACGGAGCTCGCGCATCATCGTCGCGTCGAGCACGTTCACCGGCGGGTTATCGAGGACGATCCGGGCGACGCCGTCTTCGATGCTCACGTGCAGAGTCGAGTAGACATTGGTGGTCAAGAGGCTCTCCGTCAGTTACCGATAGGTGTGTAGGTTTGCAATACATACCTACCGTCGGCGACGCCTTTGGGACCGTCAAGAACGCACTCTGGGAGAACCAAGGATCATGAGGGATACCGCCCCGCACGGCCTTGACGCGGGAACACACATCGTTTTCCGGGCGGACTGCCCCAGCCGGCCGATCCTCGACCAGATAGCGGACAAGTGGTCGATGATGGTCATGGCGCTTCTGGAGCGGCCGATGCGGTTCAATGAGCTGAAACGCCGCTTGGAAGGTGTGACGCAGCGTGTCCTCACTCAGACACTGCGCCGTCTTGAGCGGAACGGCATGATCCAGCGGAAGGTACTGCCGACCTCACCGGTCGGCGTCGAGTACTCGCTCACGGCGCTGGGTGAGTCCCTGCGCGAGCCTTTCGGGCATCTTTACAACTGGACGGTCGAGCACAGCGAGGAAATCCAGAACAGCCAGCGGGCGTACGACAGCAGGACTGACACATAGCCGCCTGCTCAATCACCTATAGACATGTCATCCGAGGCTGGGCCCCTGGTCTGATGCGGTTGGAGAGCGTGGTCTGGGCCAGCAGGGTGAGCGCTGGCCGAGAGCCGACGTCGGCCGTGGGCGTTGTCACCATGGCGGTCCGGTCCTGATCCGCAGCGGCTCGATCACCGACCCCAGTTCGTCGTCGACTTCCCACACCTTCGGCGAGCCACCCCGCCCCCCAGATCACCATTCCCCGAGTGATCCAACCACTTCCAATACTCCAGCCGTAGTTCGTGATCTCGATCGTGAGCGGCGCCGAGGAGGCAGCTGGCAGCGTCGATCATCTGGACGAGACCGACCACGCCGTCGCGGGCGTCCGATTCCTTCTCCGCCTACCCGAGTCCACCGAGACGGAGGGCGTTCCTTATCTCGCTGAGCTTCGCGGTCGTCGCCGGGGTCCACTCCTTCGCCTGCTCAGCGAGACGGAGGGCGTTCTCAATCTCGCTGAGTTTCGCGGAGGACAGAACGCCCGCCCGCTCGATCAGGTCGTCCCGGGACACGGTGGTCAGCCACGTGCAAGGGGTAAAGCCCGGACGCGGCAACGCGAACCGCAGCACGCCTTCAAAGGGCAGTCCTTCCACGGCGCCTACTGCCACTTCGACGCCCAGACCGGTGATGTCGACACCCGCCCGAGCGACGACCTGCATCACCCGGATCCCGGACGCGTCGTCTCCCGACAGCAGCACGACCGGCCGCCGCTCGTCGAACTCCACCCACCAGACTTCGCCACGTTGCACATGTCCTCCTGACACAGGACGGCGGGCGGACGCTGCGCGGCCCCGACGCGCTGTGGAGACGGGTGCGGCCACCCGTTGATCATCGGTGTGTGAAGACAAACGATCACGCGGTGGCCGCGGGTCACAGCGTAGACCCTGCCCGCTGGCAGGAGGCGTTCGAGGGCCTGATGAGCCGGATGGCGGGACGGTTCACACGGGTCGAACCCCGGTTCCGGGTCCGGAAGTTGGTGCTCGGACTGCTGTCGGACCTGCCGCCCAAGAACTCCTGGACCATCGCCGAATGGGCCGGGGAGAGGACCCCGGACGGCATGCAGCATCTGCTGGGGCGGGCCAAGTGGGACGCCGACCGGGTCCGCGACGATGTGTGTGACTACGTGGTGGACCACCTGCACGACGACCAGGCGGTACTGGTGGTCGACGAGACCGGGGACGTGAAGAAGGACACCGGCACGGTCGGCGTCCAGCGCCAGTACACCGGCACCGCGGGCAGGATCGAAAATGCCCAGGTCGCCGTCTACCTGGTCTACTCCGGCCGGCCCGGGCACGCGGCAGTGGACCGGGAACTGTACGTCCCGCGTTCATGGACCTCCGACCCTGACCGCTGCCGGCATGCCGGACTCGACCAGGACACCGCCTTCGCCACCAAGCCGGAACTGGCCACTCGTATGGTTGCCCGGTTCCTGGACGCCGGCCACCAGCCCGCATGGGTCGCCGGCGACGAGGTCTACGGCGGCAACCCCAGGCTGCGAACCGCACTGGAGGAACGCGGCACCGGCCACGTCCTCACGGTGGCCTGCTCGCACGAAGTCACCACCGGGGCGGGGGAGGTTCCGTGCGGACACCCTGGCCAAGAAGGTGCCCAAGCGGGCCTGGCAGAAGCTCTCCGCAGGGGCCGGGGCCAAGGGCCACCGTTTCTACGACTGGGCAGTCATCGACCCCGCCGACCCCCGACCCGGGAGTCGGCAACTGCTGATCCGCCGTAACCGCAGCACCGGCGAACTCGCCTACTAACGCTGCTACTCGCCCGCACCCGTGCCGCTGACCGTGCCGGTCAGAGTCGCTGGATCAAGATGGCGGGTGGAGGAGTTCTTCCAGTCGGGCAAGGGCCTGGCCGCTCTCGACGAGCACCAGGTCCGCCGCTATGCCTCCTGGTCCCGCTGGGTCACCCTCGCCATGCTCGCGCACGCCTTCCTCGCCGTCGTACGCGCAGACGAGCACACCCGCCCCGCACCCGATGCCCTCATTCCACTCACCTGCAACGAGATCCAGCGCCTGTTCATCACACTCGTTGTCCGACCCGTCCACGATGCCGCCCACCGGCTCGGTTGGTCCGACTGGCGACGCCGCCACCAGGCCCGATCCCAGGCCAGCCACTACCGTCGACAAGCCACTCAGGCATGAAGATCACGATCTACGGCTGGAGCACTAAGTGGGAATTTAGAGATGGTCTATGTCGGTAAGTAACGTTCACGGCCGTCAGGCTTGAGCTCTTTTGCCCCATACGCGCACCCACGCGTCCATCGAGCTGCAAATTTGGCCGCCCGTTTGCTCCCGTTCTCGTGTACACAGTCCGCCTGGTTTGAAGATCAGGCAGAAACGCCCAGCGGCAGCGAAACAGCACCGTCCGCCGCATCCATGATCACGCTACGGCGTGAGCCAGCGGAAGCCGTACCCCAGCGACCTGTCCGACGCCCGATGGGCCTTTAATCGAGCCGACGTTGACAGCCTGGAGAAAGGCACGGCTCGACCGCAGGCCCACCGGACAGCCGGCCAAGGTCGACCCGCGCGACGTATTCAACGCACTCCTCTACATCAACCGCACCGAAACTCCCCTGGAAATACCTCCCGCACGACTTCCCCAACCACGGCACCGTCTACGCCTGCTACGCCGCCCGGCGCGACGAGGGAATCCTCACCCAGCTCAACTACGACCTCACCGGCCTGGCCCGCGTGTAAGGAAGGACGCAAACCCGAACCGACCGCTTCCGTGATCGACACCCAGAGCGTAAAGACCTCCACCAATGTGCCTCTAATGGGAGCCGCCGGGTCCGGGAAGACTCGGTGCCGTAGCCGCCAAGAAGATCGTCGGCAGGAAGCGGGGCATCATCACCGGCGCACTCGGTCTGCTCCTCGCCGTGACCGTCACCGCCGCGAGCCTGTCCGAGAACGCCGTCGGAATCCAGCTCCTCGCCCAGGCCAAGAAGACCTACCCCCACATCTCCAAGAGCTGGGTCGACACCGGCTTCAAGAACGCCGTCATCGAGCACGGCGCCAGCCTCGGAATCGACGTCGAAGTCGTCAACAGCAACCCAGGAGTTCGCGGCTTCCACGTTGTCAAAAGGCGCTGGGTTGTCGAACGAAGTATTGGTTGGATCATGTTGCACCGGCGCCTCGCCCGCGACTGCGAGACCCTGCCCGCCAGCTCCGAGGCCCTGATCCACGTCGCCTCGATCGACAACCTCACCAAGCGCATAACGGACGAGACGACACCCACCTGGCGAGGAACTTACTAGAACATAAATGGCAGTCCACCTAGATCGGACGCCCTCTAAGAAGGCTTCCGCTTTCCAAACGTGATCGTGTGGTTCGAGGTTGGTGGGCGTGAACTCCGCCTGTGGGTGGGAGAGATGGGGCGGTTCGTCTGCTCGTCTTGTCCGTGGAGGTGGCCGTGCCGTCGGCGCTCGGAATGCTGGAGACCCGGGAGAAGAAGTCTTCATGCGCCGACGCCGCGGCGATCACCCGATCTAGCACCCAGTTCGACTGACCACACCCATCGACCGGTATGCGGAAGCATTCTCAGAGACAGGAGCGGCAGCGGGGTGGGTGTCCACCGCGGTGGACACCCACCCCGCCACGGGAGTGGCACTACCGCCCAATGGTCACCAGGCCACCGATACTCCAGGGCGGAGTCCCGAAAGCCCGTTGTGGGAGTCGAATCGCCCCAAGCACATCTGTGTCGGTAGCCGCCTTGGCTAGACCCTGCGGTCGGTTCGCCGACCCGCTACGGCAACATCCCAAGCCAGCTCAAGCAATTCATCAACTCGACGGGTGACCTGAGGCAAGCAGGGGCGAAGCTCGCCAAGTAGTGAACCGGTCAGGTCGCCTGAGCGGGTCGCTTGAGTAGGTCACCATCTGTCCTATATGGCCTCTAGTCTGCGGTTTATGCAGAAACACGAGGACGGCGTCGAGATCCTTGTCCCCGCGAGCCCGGCCGAGCTGGAGGCGTGGCTCGAAGAGCATCACGGAGAGAAGGCCGCGCTCTGGGTGAAGATCGCCAAGAAGCATACCGGCATCTCGTCGCTCACCTGGGAAGAGATGGTCGACACGGTGCTCTGCTTTGGCTGGATCGACGGTCAGCGGCGAGGCTTCGACGACTCGTACTTTCTGCAGCGCACGACACCCCGCCGCCCCCGCTCCGCCTGGTCGCAGGTGAACGTCGACAAGGCCGAAGCCCTGATCGCGGCAGGCCGGATGCGCCCCCGCGGCCTGGCCGAGGTCGAGGCGGCGCGGGCGGACGGCCGCTGGGAGACGGCATACGCCTCGCAGAAGAACGCCACCGCACCACCGGATCTCATCGAAGCCCTCGACGCGAACCCTGCAGCGCGGGTGTTCTACGACACGCTCGGCAAGTCCGACCAGTTCGCCCTGCACCTCGGTCTGGTCACCGCCCGTACCGAGAAGACGCGGCTGGCCCGATTGGAGCGGATAGTGGCGTCGATGGCAAGGTCCGAGCGGCCATCATGATCGACCGCTCGGTCAACGCGCAGATCAAGGGCATCAAGGCCCGCGGAGGCTCATAGGGAGCCCCAAGAAGGCGCTGTCACGAAGCGCAACCGTCGTCTCGCGTCTCGGCGATCTCAGTGTCAGACCTTCATTCCGCACAGGGCCCCCGCGCAAAGAGTTCGTGATTCAACAGGTAGCCCGAACTCTTCGGGAACTTCACCTAAGCCAAATCACCCGAAAGGCAATAAGGAAACACGATGACCAATTCTAGCGATTTCCCCAAGCCCACCATTGTTCCGGTCAACGGCGTGGAACTCGAAGTCTTCGAAGCAGGACGAGAAAACAAGGGAAAGCCCATCGTGCTCTGCCACGGCTGGCCTGAGCACGCGTACTCCTGGCGTCATCTGATGCCCGTCCTCGCCGAAGCCGGCTACCACGTCATCGCACCGAACCAGCGGGGTTACGGCAACTCATCCCGCCCGGCCGAAGTGACCGACTACGACATCGAGCACCTGTCGGGCGACCTCGTCGCGCTCCTCGACCACTACGGATACGAAGACGCCACCTTCGTCGGCCATGACTGGGGTGCGTTCGTCGTCTGAGGACTGACCCTGCTGCACCCCAACCGTGTGAACAAGGTGATCAACCTGTCCTTGCCTTACCAGGTGCGCGGTGAAACGCCGTGGATCGAGGTCATGGAACAGTTCCTCGGCGGCGACTTCTACTTCGTCCACTTCAATCGACAGCCGGGCGTTGCGGACGCTGTGTTCGATGCGAACACAAGCCAGTTTCTCCGCAACCTCTACCGGAAGAACGTTCCCCCGGCGCCCCCTGAGCCGGGCATGGCGTTTATCAACCTCGCCCTGGCGGAAGCACCGCTCGGTGAGCCTGTCATGAGCGACAGCGACCTGGCCGTCTACATCTCCGGGTTCGAAACGTCGGGATTCACGGGCAGCATCAACTGGTACCGGAACCTCGACCGCAACTGGCACCAGCTGGCGGACGTGGACCCGATCATCCAGCAGCCCGCCCTCATGATCTACGGCGACCGGGACCCCTTCGGCCCGAGGTCCGAAGCCCTGACAGAGTTCGTGCCCAACGTGGAAGTTGTCGGCCTGGACTGCGGGCACTGGATCCAGGAGGAAATGCCTGAGGAAACAAACCAGCTGATTTCCAAATGGCTGGAACAGCAGGATGCCACCGTCTGAGAAGGCTTCCGCATACCGGTCGATGGGTGTGGTCAGTCGAACTGGGTGCTGGATCGGGTGATCGCTGCGGCGTCGGCGCATGAAGACAGGGCCCCCTCGGCAGCTCGGGGTTGCGAAGCCACTCGAACACCCAGGAGACCCTGTTGTCGCAGTCTTGCGTGACCACGGCTGTCGCGTCCAACTCCCGCGTGGCGCCGTGCGATTGTCTCGCGCACCGGTTCGGAAAACGCCGCGGACCGGACGGACCGGACCTCGTGCTATGGCTCCGATATGAGCGAGTCGGAGTGGCAGGTCATCCGGCCGTTGCTGCCGGTTCCGGCCTGGCTCCAGGGCCAGTGCGGGCGGCCGGAGGGGTACTGCCATCGCGTGATGTTGGGTGCGGTCCGCTATGTCGTGGACAACGGGGTGAAGTGGGTCAACCTGCCTGCGGACTTCCCGCCGTTTAGGCGGGTGCATGCCTTCGCCCGCCGTTGGCAGGCCACCGGCCTGCTGGCCGAGTTCCATGACCGGCTACGCGACCGCGTACGCGTCAGGGAGGGCCGTTCGGTGGATCCGACGGCTGCGATCGTGGACTCGCAGTCGGTGCAGGCCGCGGCGAACATCCCGCGCGCGACGTCGGGCTGGGACGGCGGCAAGCGGGTGGGCGGGCGCAAGCGGCATGTGGTGGTGGACTGTCTCGGCCTGGTCCTGACGGTGCTGGTGAGTGCGGCGAGCGTGCAGGATCGCGACGCCGGCGTCGGGCTGCTGGCGCGGCTGCGCGAGCAGTATTTCTCGATCCGTCTCGTCTGGGCGGACGGCGGCTATGCCGGCCGCCTGGTCGACTTCGCCCGCTCAGAGCTCCAGGTCACCCTCGACATCGTCCGCCGCACCGACGACACCACCGGGTTCGTGGTGCTGTCGCGACGGTGGGTGGTGGAGAGAACGCTGAGCTGGCTGATGCGCTCGCGTCGTCTGGTGCGTGACTACGAGACGCTGCCCGCGATGCACGAGGCGATGGTGCTGTGGTCGATGACCATGCTCATGAGCAGCCGGCTCGCCGAACGCCGCCGCAACGCCTTCATCCCGCGGCAGCCGACTCCGTCGTCATAGCGGAGACGAACACGTTCGGCCGCACCTCGGTGACCCACCCGCGGGCAGCCAGCCGCTTGACCCGCGAGCGCACGCCCTCGACCCGGGTCGGTGTCGCCTCCCACCCCAGCCCGGCCAGGATCTGCTTCACCCGCATCCCACCGGCCGCCTCCGGCACAGCGAGGACCCGCAGGACCTGCTGGTATTCGGGCGCGAGCACCTCAACGACGGCATTCCCACCCCGGTGCGGAACGGTCGAGCCCGCTACCGCACCAGAGGTCAGCTCGCCGCCCTGACCTGCCTGTTCACCCAGCACCTCGGCCATCGTCTCCCGGGCGCCGGCCAGCCTCACCAGGGCGCCTTCCGCCGCCACGAGCGCGGCCTGCACCCGCTCGGCCTCCTCCCGCAGCCGGGCCACCTCCTCACGGACCTTCTTCTCCCGGGCCTCCAGCATTCCGAGCACCGACGGCACAGCCACCTCCACGGACAAGACGAGCAGACGAACCGCCCCATCTCTCCCACCCACAGGCAGAGTTCACGCCCACCAACCTCGAACCACACGATCACGTTCGGAAAGCGGAAGCCTTCTAAGTCTGTCTCGCCCTGGCGGGCGGCTTCGGTGATCTGGCCCTCCAGCAGGGCGGTGAAGACACCGGCGTTCCGCCAGACCCGGAAACGTCCGTAGACGGTCGACCAGGGCCCCAACTTTTCCGGCATCTCCCGCCACTGCGCGCCCTGTCTTGAACCGCCAGATCACGCCCTCGAACTGATCCCGGAGCCGCTCGGGGTACGGGCCGTACTCGCCTATCGGCAGGAACGGTTCCAGGCGGATCCGGATCGGCAAGATTGATCACGACCTCACACAGACCCTAGCTAGTAGGTCCTGTCCGGCGGATCATGGCCGGCGGACGCTGCGAGCGGGTCGCTTCAGTGGTGAGTGCGCCCGGAAACGTGTAGGCCCGTTCTCGGTTCTGCCGGTTGTGTACCTTGTTCAGCTCTGCGGACTCAGTCCCGCCACGGCCAGCCAGAACAGCCGGTCCGCCTGGGCGGCGGGGTCGGGGTAGTGCTCCGTGGCCAGGACGATGCCGACGACCAGCGTGATCAGGTCAGCGACAGTGACGTCTGTCGCCAGCGCGCCGTCCTGCACGGCGCGGTGCAGCAGGGGGCCTGCCGCCTCTTCCAGGGCCGCCGAGCAGCTGTTCTCGTGCACCGGGCCGTCATAGGCCAGTGCTGCCGCCAGCCCCCGGGCGGAGACGGAGTAGGCGACGACGTCATCAAGCCATTCCAGGAGCGCGTTCCGGCTGTCGCCCTTGCCGGTCAGCTCATGGGCGCGGACGCACAAGGCCTCGATCCGTTTCCTGGAGACTGCCTCCAACAGTGCGCGGCGCGTGGGGAAGTGTCGGCGCACGGTTGCTGAGCCAACCCCCGCGGTGCGGGCGATCTGTTCCAGGGAGGCGTCGGCACCATGGACAGCGACCTCCTCCTCGGCCACGGCGAGGATTCGCGTGTAGTTGCGTCGGGCGTCCGCACGCTGGCGCTCGGGCATGGCATCACCTCCAGGATTGATAAGTGGCGGGCTCCGCCGTATCGTAGCGGAGCATAAACGGCGGGCCCCGCCGTTTATCGCCGCGCACCTGAGGAGCATCATGTCCACAGACTCCGCGCCCGTCCTGGTGACCGGCGCCACCGGCAAACAGGGCGGTGCCACCGTCCGTGCCCTGCGCGCAGCAGACGTGCCCGTCCGTGCCCTGGTGCGCGACCTGACCACCGACCGGGCCAAGGCCGTCGAGGCGATCGGCGCCGAACTGGTCACCGGCGATCTTCACGACCGCGATTCCGTGGTCCGGGCTGCCGAGGGTGCCCGCGCCGTCTTCTCCGTGCAGATGCCCGCCATGACCACCGAAGGCTTCGATTTCGAAGGGGAGGTGGCCCAGGGCGTCAACCTCATCGAGGGCGCGAAAGCCGCCGGAGTGCCTCAGTTCGTGCATACATCCGTCACCGGCGCCGGCCAGCACACCGAAACTCCCGGTTGGGCCGAAGGCCGCTGGGCTTCGATGGAACCCACCCTGGGCGCCAAGAGCGCGATCCAGGACCGGGTCCGCGCGGCCGGCTTCCCCCACTGGACGCTTCTCAAGCCGGGCTTCTTCATGGAGAACTTCCTCCCGTCCATGGCGTTTCTGTTCCCGCGCGGCATAGAGGGCGGCCTGGTGAGCGTTCTGAACCCCGAGACCCGGCTATCCCTGGTCGCGGTGGACGACATCGGCAGGGCGGCCGCCACGGCCATCATCGCGCCGGAGCGATTCGACAGGGTCGAACTGGAGTTGGCGAGCGACTACCTGTCGATGACGGAGATCGCCGAGACCCTCTCCCACGCTCTGGGCACGCAATTGTCCGCGCCGGACATGACCGAGGAGGAGGCCCTCACCGCCGGAATGCCAGCGATGGGCGCCAATCACGAGTGGCTGAACGTAGCCGGTCAGCCGGGCCGCCCGCAGTACGCGAGGGACCTGGGCATCGCACTCACCAGCTTCGAGGAATGGACACAGGAGCGCATGCGGCCCACCGCCTGAGACGGCCCCGGGTGTCGTCCGGTCCGTCAGGAGGGCCAGGTCCTCTCCGGCTACGACACCGCCCACTCACCACGAACACAGCCCTGATCCGCGCAAGCCGTCCACAGAATTTGACAATTCCTCAACACCAAGAGCCGCCGCGCCAAGCTCACCGCGGACAAGCTGGCCGCGCTCGCCGCCCTCGGACTCGACTGGGCGGCATCCTGACGCTGTCGGGCGGAGCCCGGGGCGCTTTGTGCGATTGTTTACGCGACCGCCTCCACAGGGCAGCTCATGGAGCCCGCATAGGCACGGTGTCAGATGTTACGGCCGCGCCTGGCCCGTCGAACCCGTATGTCGACCTCCTCTGTCATAGTCAGGGCCCGGCCAGCCCTTGACGTCCCCCAGAGCACGAAAGCCGTGAAGACGGACAGGACCACGACATAAAACCAATGCTCAGAATGCCGTGCGCCGTGTGCCATGGCTGCGAGGGCCAGGAGCAGGACCGCGGCCAGCGCGGTGCACTCGCTGGGGCGGCGACCACTGTCGGTGGACTTGGAGAACAGCACGAAGGCAAAGGGATGAGTGCATACCGCGATCGCCAGTGCGGCTTCCCACGGCCAGTCGGCACGGGGGTCGTCGCCGCTCATCCACAGCACTTCAACAATCATGGCCACCGTCAGCAACACCCACAACGCCACATCACGTAGCCCAATCGCGAAGTCGGTCTCCTCGCCCCACTCGTTCCGGAACCTCGGCACGACGCCTCCTCAAAACACGCGTGTGTCAACGCGTTGACACACGCCACCCGCCCTCCTTCTTCGTCATACCCCAACGCCCAAGTACTCAGTAGGGTCGGTGCCCGTGAACGCCTTCGAGCGGGGCGTTGCGGCCCTGGCGCAGTACACATCCCAGCGAGGCCGTCCATCACCAGAGGTGCCGAGATCCTGCGGTAATCGGGGATCGGCACATCCGTGCCTTCGTAGCCCTGGAGTTCCCGCAGTGCCCAGGTGCGCAGCGGTTCGGAGTGAGCATGTCCGCCCAGAGCGATCACCTGGCGCAAGGTCGGGGCGAGCGGGCGGCTATCGTTGACGACGTCGTCCCCCAGTCGGTCCAGGCGGCCTCGGCGGAGTCTCACTTCGCCACGATCACGGTGACGATGACGCCGGCGATCGTCGCCACTTCCGCGACGGCGGTCCAGATGACCGAGGTTCGGTGCCACCAGGGCTGTTCTGATGTTGTCGAGGACGCCCTCGATGCTCGCGACGGAGACGTCCCAATGCAGGGACGTGATGTCGGCCTCTTCGTTTCCCAGCTGGTGTTGCTCCTGCGTCATCAGCAGTACGTACTCAGTCGAGCCGGGCGGGCATAGGCGCACCACCCTGTCACCGCGGGCCACGATGGCTTCGAGTTCTCGAACTCCTTGCCGGATCGGTGCGCTCTCCCCAATGCCGCGATCGCGAGCGTGTTGGGGCAGCCGACCGGGGCTGACCCGACGGATCTCGTTCCGAAGGAGGGTGCCCGGCAGACTGAAGTTCACCGTGATCTCAAGTGCGGCCGACACCCTTCGGTGCGAGGGCAGCTCATCGGCCGTCGCGTACCCCTTCAGTTCCTTCAGTGCCCAGGCGCGCAGTTCCTCATGGTGGGCGTAGCCGGCCAGCATGAGGCACTGCCGAAGAGCGGGGCAAGCTGGCGCATCGTCAAGTTCGTGCGCCAGTACGCTGTCACGAGCAGCACCCGGTCTTCCAGCGGAAGACTCCACGGACGGCCCCGCCGCACCGCATCCGCGCCCTCCCGTCGCAACGCGGCCACCAACCTGCCGAAGCAGTGCGGGCTCAGCCCGGTTGGGACGCATGTTCCTCGAGGCTGTCGCTAACACCGGATTAGGACGGCTCGGACGCCGTGATCACAACTGCCACAGCGCGTCATCATCGCAGGGCAAGATCGCTTCGCCTTGAACAAGATTCGCCTTGAACAAGATGGACGCCCGCGACCGCACACCCCGTACTGCATGCCGGCTCAAGCTGCGATGTCGGCTTTCGGTTGGAGTGCAGGGCCGAGCAGCATGCCCCCGTCCAGGACGAATTCCGAGCCCGTAGCGAAAGATGCGTCCTGGGAGGTGATGAAGAGCAACAGTCGGGTGATCTCAGAGGGTTCGGCGAGGCGGGGGATGGCGAAGGGATCGGGCGAGTAGAAGTCGGCGATGGCCGGCTGGCCTGCGACGGTGGGTTCGTTGATCAGCGGTGTGGAGACGACACCGGGGTGGATGGAGTTGACCCGGATGTTGTCCCGCCCCAGCTCCAGCGCGGCGGTCTTGGTCAGCCCGCGCACGGCCCACTTGCTGGCGGTGTAGGGGGCGTAGAAGGCCGTGCCGACGTGGGCCACGGTCGAGGCGATGTTGACGATGGTTCCGCCACCGCCCCTGCGCATCGACGGAGCCACGGCCCTGATGCCGAGAAACTGGCCGGTGACGTTGACGCTGAAGGTGTGCTCCCAGGTGTGGAGTTCGGTGTGCTCGATAGGGGCCGCCGGGTTCTGGACTCCCGCGTTGTTCACCAGGATGGTGATCGGCCCGAAGTGGCCTTCGACTTCTCGCACCACCGCCGCCCAGTCGTCCTCGCTGGCGACATCCAGGTGAACGGACAGAGCCCGATGGCCGAGCTGAGCAGCGAGTTCGCGGCCGGCGTCGTCGTCGCGGCCGGCAATGACGACGTTCGCCCCCTCGGCGTGGTAGCCCTGCACATGACTGCTGCCCATGCCCCCGCTGCCGCCCGTGACGATGACCGTCTGGCCCTCAAAGCGTCCCATGATGCATCCTTCCAGGCTCACATTAATGGTGAGCCGAGTGACTCACCTCCCCTCTCAAGGTAAGAGCAGGGATAGAGGTGAGTCAAGTGACTCACCTCGTAGCGAGAGGCATACTGGAGGGCATGACGGCACAGCCTTCGGAATACCACCGGCGCGTTGCGGCGCAGAAGCGGACGTCCATCATCGAGGCAGCGACGAAGCTGTTCCTCGACTCCGGCTACGACGGCACCTCGCTGGCCCGCATCGCCGAGGCGGCCGGAGTGTCGAGGGCGACTCTGTTCAAGCAGTTCACCACCAAGGCGGCCCTGTTCGAGGCGATCGTCACCGAATATTGGAAGGTCGACGACGAGGCGCCTTTCCCCGAGCCAGGGAACCTCCGCGCAGGGCTTGAGGCCATCGGACGCCGATACGCGGCGCTTCTCACCCAGCCCGGCATGGCCGCCCTCTTCCGCATCGTCATCGCCGAGGTACCGCGCTTCCCGGAGCTCGGCGAGACCCAGTTCAAGCTCGGCAAGATGCCCTACTTCGAATCGGTCCGCCGCTACCTGGCAGCGGAGAACGCCGCTGGTACAGCCCGGCTTGACGATGCGGAGATGGCGGCGACCCAATTCCTCGGAATGATCTCCAACTACGTGTTCTGGCCGCGGATGCTGCTCGCGCGCTGGGAGCCCGACGACTCCGCCATCACCAACGCGGTCGACCAAGCGGTGCTGACCATGCTCGCCCGATACGGAGCGCCGGGGACCCACGGCGCCTGAGACACCAGGTGCCCCACCGCTCTGCGTAACCACCCGATACCGCTCGCACAGGCAGGCCCTCGGTCCCGTCGAGTACACAGTCGCACGGTGCTGGAGCTCCTTGGAACTGCCGCCTTCGCGATGGAGGCGCGCCCGATAGCCCGCGGCCCTGCGGTCGATCGACCATTGGCGCCGCCAGGCGTTCGAGGCGACCCGAAGCGGCCCCATCTGCCACCTCGACCGTGCAGTTCGAGGCGAGGGGCCACTTCGTACCGTCGTTCAACCGGCAAGAATCCGGGGCCAGTTGGGGCCGTTCTGCCGGGGCCGCCGACGGTCGTCACAGCCAGGTCACACCGAGGTCGGCACGAAGACGCCCGGGGCGAACCAGCTCATGCTGATGTAGATTCCCTGCCCCCGGTCCAGGCTGCGCAGCAGCTGGTGTGCCCCGGCGACGAACTGAGCCGCGAGCACGATCCACGGCTGGGCGGGGCTCGGAATGGCGCCGCCGATCATGCCGACAAGTGCGTTCACCGCGTCGGCCGAGTTGAGGATCGACTCCAGTGAGGGGTGGTCGATCTCAACGTGGAAGCCCCACCAGAACGCCCGGACCGTGACACCGCTGACGCCTTCGGCAGCGGCCGGCAGGCTGACCTGTGCCGGCGTGAGTGTGCTGGTCCGGACGGCGTTGATCAATTCGGCATTGGCTGGGTGAGTGAACGGAACGCGCTGGGCGAGTTCCGGCGAGATCTCGGTCCAATGGTCGTACGGGGGTGCCTGTGTGGTGGTCATGTTCTCGTTCTCCTCGCGCATGGAAGTGGCGGATGCCGCCGGCTGGTGTGCGGCCATGGGTACGGTGGCTGTCACCAGGAGCCGAGATCCGGGGCGGGGATGACGATCGGGGTGTCGGGGCAGAGCGGGTCGCCGTAGAAGGCACACGGATTGGTGCCGCCGCGCGGGTCCACGGAAGGCTCGTCCGGGACGTACTCCCAATCCGGGTCGGCCGGAAGTAGGTCCGTCTCGTCCGCCGGTTCCGGATCCGGCTCGGGGACGTCGGTGATGACCTCCTCCAGGCCGGTCGAATCCGCCGGCTCCTTAGGGCCGTTGTCGTTGCCGCAGGCCGACACTGCGAGGAGAACCGCCGTGCAGATGGCGGCCGCGGCTACGGCGATGGGTCGTCGTGGTGTGGTGCGCATGAGGATCCCCTGAGGTGTGTGGTGGTGCGCGTTCGGCGTCAGCTGTCTGCGACCCACCGCAAGGCAAGGCGCCTGCCCTTGAGGTGGTCCTCCACATCGAGGGAGTACATCGGCGTGTGGATACCGAAGGCTTTGGCCTTCCACAGCACGACACTGCCGCCGACGACCGAGTCCCACTCGACCTCCGTCAGCCCGACCTGCGGTCCGGTGGCCTCCACGAAAGCGACGAGCTGGCCGCCGGAGTTCTTGATCTCGACGCCCTTCCACCAGTTCACGGCGCCGAGCAGACTCAGCCGGAACTCGGTGATCTCCGGGTCGTCGGAGTCGCTGATCCGCAGCCTGAGTTGGTCCTCCCGAAGACGCTCGGCCTTCTCCAGCTGGCTCCATTCGATATGGATCGTCATCTTCCTTGCCTTCCTTCGCAGTTGCAGCCCCTCCCGGACAGGAGGAGCGGCAACCACGATGCGGCGGATGGGCGCCCAAGGGCCTGGGGCCAGTGCCCCGATGTGCGCGGGCACACTTCCCGTGCCCGACGGGACGTCGCCCGTATCGCAGGGAGGCGTACCGCCGCACACTGAGGGAATGGCTGCGCGCGCGGTTGCCGGGACGGTGGTGCTCCTCAGCACGGCCGTGCTGGCGTTCGCCGGCTGGATCACCTCGCTGCCCCATGCCGAACGGCTGGGCGACAACGTCTACTTCGTGGGGGTCGTGGGAGGGGCGAGCCTGGAATGGGAACTCACCGGCCTGGTCCTGATCTGGCTGCGTCCCCGCAATGTGCTCGGCTGGCTCTTCCTGGCCACCGGGGCGTCGTCGATGTGCCAGATAGGGCTCAACGGATACGGCGTCTACGGGGCCACGATCGCCCAGCCCGCCTGGCCAGCCGCGGACGTGGTCGCGGCGGCCAGTACGGCGACGTGGATGCCGGCCGTCATCGCCCCCTCGACCATCATGCTGGCGTACTACCCGAACGGGTGGCTCCCGGCACGCTGGTGGCGGTGGCCGGTAGCCGCGGTCGCCACCGTCATGCTGCTGCTCCTGGCCACTCTGCCCTTCTACCCCGAGGCGTTCGCCGACTCCTCGCCGGGAGTGGACCCGCCGCCCGCGCTTCCGCCACTGGTGCTGGGGGGCTGTGCTGTGGGCCGTCTGTGTCCCCGCGCTGGCCCTGTCAACGGTCGCCATCTGGGTGGGCACTGTCATGCGCTTGGTGCGCGCCAAGCCGCCCGAACGCCAGCAACTCGCCTGGTTCGTCTGTATCGCCGGACCGCTCCTGGCTGCCACCTACCTCGACATCCCCGAACCCGCCCTGGCGATCTGCGTCTACCCGGTGCCGGTGGTGGTCGCGGTCGGTGTGCTGCGCCATCGGCTGCTCGGCATCGAGACGATCCTGCGCCGCGGAGTCGTCTACGGAACGCTGACCGCTGTGGTGATCGTGGTCTACCTCACGGTGACCGCCCTGGCGGGTTCGGCACTGGACCGGCGCCCGCTGCCCGGCATGATGGCCGCCGGCCTGGTGGCCGTGATGCTCACTCCAGCCCGAGCCCGGCTGCAACTCGCTGCGGACCCGCTGGTGTACGGAGCCCGCCAGGACCCCCTGGGTGCGCTGGCCCGCCTGGGCGACCAGGTCGCCGCCGCCGACGAGCCCGACCTCCTGCCAGCCGCGCTGCACGCCGTCTCCGTCGCCGTACGCGCCCCCGGGGCATGGCACCCGACGGCAGCCGACTCGGCGCCTGGGGAAGCCCGCCGGTGCACGGCCACACCGTGGCACTGCAGGTCGGCGGGCGCGATGTGGGGGCCCTTGAGATGGCTCGTCGCAACCCGGCGGACACGTACACCGAGGCCGACGTCCGGCTGCTGGCCGCGATGGCGGCCCAGGTCGCCGTACTCGTCCGCGCCCTCGAACTCACCCAGGCGCTCCAGGCCCAGCGCGACCGCGTGGTGGCGGCCACCCGCACCTGCCCGATTCGCATACTTGACCGGTTGCGAGAGTTCTGCGAGTGGCACGGAGCCGATCACGTTCCCGCAGGTCGCCGTTCGCGGGAGTCCTCTTGAGACCGGCGTATTACGGCTTCAGGAAACTGTGAACCCGCGCGCTAACTGGAGTACGCACGGGTTCCTGAGTCGGGACCAGAGGCACGATCGGGCGAAGTCAGCAGGTAGGAGACCCTTGTTCGAGTTGTCCCTCAAGGGTGTGAGATTCCCGCAATCACTCGCAGATTCTGCAAGTGACTCTCGTAATCTGCGGGTCCATGGGGGAATCCGAAACCTGTTCCCTGACCCCTGGACGCGATGCGGTCGGCCTGGCGGAGGTCTTCTCCCTCCACACCTACCGGAACCGTTCGGGGCAGCGGGATGAGCGGTCGTACTTCTTCGACACACTCGCGGAGTACCAGTGGGCGCGGGATGCGGCAGGGCTGATGCCGTCATCGATTGACCAGCTGGTCAAGCCGGTGATCGAGCTGTGCGAGCACTACGACGTCGTGCCGTGGCAGCTCACGCCGGCCGCGTTGGACCGCTACTTCGCGGGTCCGGGCAAGCGTGCCCGGTCGACGGTCCTTGCGAAGATCAGCAAGATCGACGCGTACTTCGCGTTCCTGGAACAGCGGTACGCCGGGGAGATCCATCGGCTGTTCGGGGCGGTCGTGGAGTCGCCGGTCGATCCGTTCAACCGGCCCCGTCACCGGGGTGACTTCGGGTTGCGGGTGCCTCCGTCGCAGCGGGCGATGAGGGAGTTCTTCACGGCGTGGCGGAATGCTTTGCCGCAGGCCCGTAAGGAGGCGGTGGCGTGCCGGGACTATGTGATGGCGAAGATCGCCTACGTGTCCGGGGTGCGGGCTGCTGAGCTGTGCGGGGTGGCGCTCGGGGACGTGCACTGGGAGTCGGGCCGGTGGGGCCGGTTCGTGGTCCAGGGCAAGGGAGCCCGTGGGTCCGGGCCGAGGCCGCGGGAGGCGTTCCTGTTCGAGGAGGGCCGTGAGCTGCTGTGGTGGTACGTGGAGGAGGTCCGCGGCCTGTTCCAGGATGACCCGGAGCATCCCGCGGCGCCGCTGTTTCCCTCCGAGAGGCTGCCGAATCCGGTGGCGGCGCTGAACCTTCCGATCGCGCCGGCGATCGTCCCGGCGACGTTCCGGCGGGCGCTGAAGTCGGCGTCGCGGCTGTATCTGCCGGGGCCGGTGCCGGAGTTGTTCCCGCATCTGCTGCGGCATGCGTGCGCCACCCACAACTACGAGCGCGGCATGACGTTGTGGGAGGTGCAGCGGATGCTCGGACATATCTGGACGACTACGACGGTCAATTACCTGGCAACGGCCCAGGCCGATCCCGAGCAGGCGGACCGCTGGCGGCAGTCGGCGGCGCGGGCCGGGCAGCGGCTGGTCGCGGATAGGGGGAGTTTGCGGTGAAGTGGAATCTGCGCTGGGCAGCGGCCAAGCGCGACATCTGGCGGCCTGTCGACCTGCAGGCGGCGTTCGCGAAGGTGGGGTTCACGCCGTCGCTGAGCAAGGTCGCCGCCTTGTGGGGCGGCACTCCGGTGACGGTGCGGCTGAAGGACCTGGACAAGATCTGCGCGGCGCTGGGGTGCACGGTGGCCGACCTGATGGAGGCCGAGCCGCTGGCTGCCGCCGGGGGCCAGGAGGAGCAGGAGCGGGCAGTCGGCGGCGAGGTGCGGCCGGTGCCGCGCCGGGACGGCCCGCGCCGGCTGCGGCCGCCGAACTGACGGTGGGGGCTGCGGTGGTGGTGCGGCAGTGTGGGCTCTGCCTGGACTGGGGCGTGTTGCGTCTGTGGGACGGGCTGTGCTGGAGCTGTCGTGGCTGGCTGGAGAACCGGGGGACGGCGCGGTGTCCGCGGTGCTGCCGGGTCGGATCGGTGGACGGTGACGGCCTGTGCCGTCCGTGCGTGATTGCGGTCCGGGAGGAGATCCGGGCCGGCATCGATGCCGTCTTCCCGGGGCCGACCCAGCTGCACGTCTACGTGCTGGGTCTGGGGCAGCAGCGTGCACGGAACCTGCCGCGTCCCCGAGGTGCGGCCGCTCCATTTCTGGGGCCGCGCGAGGTGCGGCAGTTGGTCGACGACCCCAGGATCTGTCCCACCGTGATGCGCGGGCAACTGACGTTGTTCCCGGTCCGGCGGCTCCTGGAGCGGAGCGATGCCCGGCGGATCAGCGGCCGTACGTGGCCGGAGGAGGAGGTCCTGCAGGCGCTCGCCGGTCTGCGGGCGGCGAACGCGGGGCTGACCGGGACGTGGCCGCAGATGGTGCTGCGGCTGATCAGGTGTGCGCTGGCGATCCGGGATGCCGAGGGGGAGGCACTGGTCGCGCAGGAGATGCTCGATCAGGTGCGGTTACCGTTGAAATCTGCTGCTGAACTGCTCGCACAGGCAGGGATGTTGAGGCCGCGCACGGCCCCGCCGCCTGCGGCCTGGCCGGTGCGGTCCTGCGCGGACTGTGCGTGCTGGGGCGTTACGGCGACCCGGTGCCGCGGGTGTCGCGAGTGGCGGCAAAACCGTGAGCGCTACCGGGTGGGCCGGTGTCCGAGATGCCGGCGGGACGATCTGCCGCTGCACGTGGAGGAGGGCTTGTGCCGCGCCTGCCTGGCCCTACGTGCGCGAGGTCGGCGCCGAGTCGGCGGCGGTGTCCTTCACGCAACTCACCTTCGCCGGACCGCTCGCGCACCAGCTCAAGCGGCGGGCCGGGGAGCTGGGCTTCGTCGTGCACAACCGGTCTGGCCCGGCCTCTCGTTCACGTGCCCGGACTCGCACAACGCCCTCCCCGGGGGGACAGACGGTGGCGATGCCGGTAGGCCCGGGGCAGCTTTCTCTGTTCTCAATGCCGCGGACCTGGCAGCGCAAGCAGCGCGCCCGCGTCCTCGCGCTGGCCTCGCTGTCCCCACTGCCGGCTCCGGCGCAGGACCTGCTGGATACCTTCACCGCCGCCTACCCGCGGTCCTGGCTCGCCGACAAACGCAACGTGCCGGGCGGTGCGGCCGTGGTCTTGCATACTCTGCTGGCCCGGCTGGGGCCGCACGTGCCGATCCCCGAGCGGGACGTACGTTCCCTGGCCGGGACCGTTGCGGCCGGCACCGCTGCCACGCGCCGTGTGATCTCCTTCCTCCACGCGCACGCGCTGCTGGAGGCGGACGAACTCTCCGAGACACCCGCGCAGCTGCTCACCTACGTCCAGCACCAAGCACCCCCGCACGTACCGGACTTGAGCCAGGAACGGCGCGACCGGCACGACGAGATGGCCCTGCACACACGGATCGCTCAGCTTCCCGCTCCGATGGCCGACCAGCTGAGCGCCTGGGTGCGGGTGCTGCGCGGCCGCGGCCGCTACCGGCACGCCCCGGCCGGCTTCCGGCGTATCCGTCGCTACCTGCGCGTCGCCTGGCCGACCCTGACTGCGTGGACGGTGGCCGGGCTGGACCTGCGGCAGGTCACCGCCGATCACATCACGAGCGAACTCGCCCGCCATCAGGGCAACGTGGCCCGCGGGCTGCTCAGCGTGCTGCGCAGCATTTTCCGGGCCCTGAAGCAGGAGCGGCTGATCTTCCTCAATCCCACGGCCGGGCTGCAGCTGCCCGCTGGAGTACACCTGCCGCGACCCTTGTCCAGCGATCGCCTGGCCGGGGCCCTGGACCGGCTGGATGGTCCGGCCGCGCGCCTCATCGTCGGTCTGGTCGCCATCCACGCCGTGCGTGCTGTCGAGGTCGCCCGGCTCGACCTGGCCGACCCCGACCTCGCCCGCCGGACACTGGCGGTGCGCCGAGGTGAAGGCATCCACCTCGTCTACCTCGACGACCTGAGCACCGACCTGACGGCCGACTGGCTGCGCGAGCGCCGCCGCCGCTGGCCCCAGGCCACCAACCCGCACCTGCTCATCACCTCCCAGACCTACCGGCACCCGGCCTCTCCGCAGATCAGCTACTGCGCGATGCGGGCCGCGTTCGACCAGATCGGGCTGCTGCCACGGCAGGTATGGGCCGACCGCATTCTGGACGAGGCCCGGGAGACTGCCGATCCGGTCCACCTCGTGCGCCTCTTCGGCATCCACCCCAGCATCGCCGTGAAGTACGTACACGCCGCGCACCCGGACAAGGCCCTGCCCCGGATCCGCTGACCGGGCGACACCGCCCAGCACCCACGGCATGCTCAGTGTCTTTCGTGCCCTCAAGCAGGAAGGTACCGTCTTCACCAACCCACTTGCCGGGCTCTCCCTCACCACCCCCGTACGGCTTCCCGAACCACTGCCCAGCGACCGGCTGCGCGGCCTGCTGGACTTGGTCGACAGTGTGATGGGGCGTCTGGCCGTCGGCCTGGTCGCCGTCCACGCCATCAAGGTCACCAACGTCGCTCAACTGCCCGTGACCGCCCTCGACCTTGCCCGAGGGACCCTCACAGTCCACCTACGCGGCCAGCCGCACACGGTCTACCTCGACACGCTGACCCGCCGTCTCCTGGACGAGTGGCTTCAGGAACGGCATGACCAGTGGCCCGCATCCCCCAACCCGCGCTTGCTGGTGACGACGCACTCGGCGCACCACCCCGCCCTTCCGCCGGTCCGCTACTGCGCACTGCGCCGCGCGTTCGACCGCACCGGAATCACCCCGCGCCAGATGTGGAGCGACCGCGTACTGGACGAGGCCCGGCAGACCGCCGACCCGGTACATCTGGTGCACCTGTTCGGCATCCATCCTGGAACCGCCGTCCGCTACGTCCACGCCGCCCACCCTGACAAGGCACTGCCCCGCATCCGCTGACCTCGGTTGATCAGAACGGAGGCAAGCAGCGCGGGTGAGCACAAGCTCCGCCAGGAGCCGGCTGCCACAGGCAAGCCCGGTCACCCCAGATGCGTGGTCCTGACCTACAGGGCGCACCCGCCAGTGCGTACGTGGGACCAGGCGGGCGGGTGGGTCGAGCAAGGAGGCCTACCCAGGGCGGGGTCGACACGTCAGGCAAGGCGGCGCCAGGGAAAGGGGGGATCTTTTGTCCCTGGATCGATTGTGCCTTCACGCGCTGCACCCTCAAGTGAAGGATCAGCAGCAGGTTCCCGTGAACGGCTCCCCCACTATCGGGAGCGATTCTGTGGCAGGACAAGAGGAGAGACCATCCGTGAGTAGCAATGCCATCGGTCTGATCACCGGAGGAAGCCGTGGCCTGGGAAGAGCTACGGCGCTCAAGCTCGCCGAGGCCGGGGCCGATGTGATCATCACGTACCGGTCGGGCAAGGCCGAGGCCGCGTCCCTTGTGGCGGCTGTCGAGGCTCTCGGCTGCAGGGCAGTCGCGTTGCATCTGGACACGACCGACTTCGGGGCGTTTGGTGCGTTTGCTGAGTCCGTCTGCCAGGAACTTGAGGCGCGATGGGGGCGGGACACGTTCGATTTCCTGGTCAACAACGCCGGCAGCGCCGCCCGCACGCCGCTCGGCGAGACCAGCGAAGAAGCGTTCGACCTCATGGTGAACGTGCATCTGAAAGGCGTCGTCTTCCTGACCCAAGCGCTGTTGCCGTTGCTTACAGATGGGGGCCGGATCGTCAACGTGTCCACTGCGCTGACTCGAACCGTCAATGAGACGATGTCGGTCTACGCCGCCGTCAAGAGCGCAGTCGACACGTACAGCCTCTACTTGGCGAAGGAACTGGGATCGCGCCGCATCAGTGTCAACACCATTGCGCCAGGACCGGTGGGCACCGACTTCGGTGGCGGGGCGATCCGCGATGACGTGCAGTTTCGTGAGGTGATTGCAGGCCAGGCAGCGCTCGGACGGGTCGGCGAGCCCGACGATATCGCGGGCGCGATCGCGGCACTGCTGGAACCCGGAACCGGCTGGATCACGGCCCAGCGCATCGGAGTCTCCGGCGGCATGCGCCTCTGAAACATCAGGGACGATTCCGGACAGTCCGTCGGGCGGCAGTGCCCCCCTGCCGCCCGGTGGACCCGAAGACAGCTCAGGCTCTCGGCCTTCGAGGGCCGGCGGGACGGGTCTGGTGGACACTTAAGCGTGTGGATCGAAAGCAATTCGCCGATTTCCTGCGCAGCCGCCGCGAAGCCCTCCAGCCCGGGGACGTAGGCCTGTTCCACGGCGGGCCTCGTCGACGAACCCCGGGGCTGCGCCGCGAAGAGGTCGCCGCGCTCAGCGAGATGTCGACCGACTACTACGCCCGTCTCGAACAGGGCCGTGGCCCGGCGCCGTCCGAGACGGTGCTTGGCGCGATCTCCCGTGGCCTGCGGCTCTCGCCGCGAGAGCGTGATCACCTCTTCCTGCTGGCGGGCCGGCAGGCGCCCGCCCGTGAACCGGTGAAGAGGGCCCGCTCGGTTGGTCTGTCGCGGCTTTTGGACCTGCTTCGGGGCAGCCCCGCCCAGATCGTCACGCCGGCCGGCGAAACCCTGGCGCAGACACCGCTCTCCCTCGCTCTCTTCGGTGACGAGAGCGTGTACGAGGGCCTGGAGCGCAGCCTGATGTACCGCTGGTTCACTCGTCCCGAGACCCGCCGGATCTACCCCGAGTCCGACCACGCCCGGCACAGCAGGTCGTTCACGTCCCAGCTGCGCACGGCCTGCATCCAGCAGGGCGCGGGATCTTTCCCGGAGCGGATCGTCACCGCCCTGCTCGGACAGAGCCAGGAGTTCGCCACGCTGTGGAGCATGCACGAGATCGATACGCACCACGAGGGCTACGAGAAGCGGGTGAGGCATCCGGAGGTGGGACTTGTCGACCTCGACTGCCAGCTCCTGTTCAGCGCGGGCCAGGCGCACGGCCTGCTGGTCTTCACTGCGGCCGGGGCCGACGGGCAGCACCAGTTGCGAGAACTGTCCGATGCCGTCGGCGCCTAGACGCTGACCCGTGCTCCAGTCCGGCCGCGACACGTCCAAAGGGCCGCGGCCGGACGACCCGCTCCCTGCGTGTCTGCAACCACCCGGTCATACGGCTGAGCGAGCGATGGCCACAACGGGCGTGGGCACTCGCCAGGAAGGCGTGGTCTTCCGGTCTCACGTGTGCCTGTCGGTCAGTTCTGCGGGGCTTGCTGTGCCTCGCGGGCCAGGCTTCTGGCGATGACCGCCGCGTTGGAGGCAATGTCATCCAGCGTCGGGTGGCGGCGGCTGAGGAAGCCGCTGCGCAGGAGCGCCGCGTAGCCGTGGGCGCCCGCGATCTGCCGCTCCAGCAGGCTCAGGGCGCTGCGCGCGTCTCCGCCCGTTACGGCTAGGGCCGGTGGGAGCAACGCGTCCATGACGGTGCGTCCGGCCTGGAGCAGGTCCTCGTCGCCTGCGTCCTGCAGTTCGGGGGCGAAGATCAGGTCGAGCCCCGAGCCGTTCTCGGCGGCGAAACGCGCGTAGGCGGCCGCGGACGCCGCCATGGCCTCGACCGGGTCCGTCCCGTGCTCGTCACGCGGCAGTTCCTCCTGGGCCTGGAGCATCCGCTCGACGAGTGCGCCCGCCGCAGCGACGGCGCAGGCGATCAGCAGGGCCTGCTTGCTCGCGAAGTGGCGGTAGGGAGCCGCCGTACTGACGCCCGCGCGACGGGCCACCTCTGCCACAGACAGTGCGGCGATGCCCTGCTCGGCGATCAGCTGCAAGGCCGTCGAGACCAGTTCGGTCTTCAGGTCGCCGTGGTGGTAGGCGCTGCGTTTCGGCACGTCTTCCTCCCTTCCATCACTGAATGTAAGAGTGATCTTACATGAAGATACAGCGCTCTCGCACGCCCCCATCCTTCACCGGTCTGGTGGTTTGACTTCCTGCTAGAGGGCTCTTACATTGAAGCAAGTAAGAGCCCTCACACATTGGGTGTGAGCAGCGACTATGCCTTCAGGAGGGCAGAGACATGACCAGCAGGCTGCAGTCCACAGTGGCGCTCATCACCGGCGCCAGCAGCGGTATCGGCCGGGCAACGGCCCTGAGGCTCGCCGAGGAAGGCGCGACGGTTGCGCTCGTCGGACGCCGCAAGGACCGGGTGGAGGAACTGGCGAAGACGGTCACCGACCAGGGTGGCCGGGCGCTGGCGATCCCCGCCGACGTCACCGACGCGGACGCCGCCGCCGCGACGGTGCGCACGATCGTCGAACGCCTGGGCCGCCTGGACATCGTGGTGAACGCCGCGGGCGCCATGCTCAACGGCGACTCGATCCGGGCGCGCATCGACGAGTGGGACCAGATGGTCGACGTCAACGTCAAGGGCGTGATGTACGTCGTCAAGGCCGCCCTGCCGCACCTTCTCGATGCGGCGAAGAACGCGGACCGGCAGGTCGCGGACGTGATCAACATCAGCTCCGTGGCCGGACGCGTCGCTACGGCCGGCGTCGCGATCTACAACGCCAGCAAGTTCGGCGTGACCGCGGCCACCGAGGCCTGGCGCCAGGAGTTCGGGGCCCGGAACCTGCGTTTCTCGGTCGTCGAACCGGGCGCGGTGGACACCGAACTGTTCGGCCACCAGCAGGGACACGCCAAGGAAGCCGAGAGCCAGCGCTTCGAAGGCGTCGAGAAGCTCCACCCCGAGGACATCGCCGACGCCATCGCCTACATCGCGACCAGCCCGCGCCGCCGGGCCATCAACGAGATCGTGATCCGGCCCACCGACCAGAACTTCTGACCCGCGAGGAGACGAGCCATGTCACTACGGACGCAAGCCGCCGTCATCCGGGGCGCGGGCGTCATCGAACTGGAGGACATCCTCGTCGAGGAGCCCCGCCCGGACGAGATCCTCGTCCGGGTGGAGTCCTCCGGGATCTGCCGCACCGACCTCGAAATCCTCGAGGGCACCCTGGAGTTCCCGCTGCCCTTCGTGGCCGGCCACGAAGGGGCCGGCACGGTGGCGGCGGTCGGATCCGGCGTTACGACCGTCGAACCAGGGGACACGGTCGCCTTGGGCGCGGCCGCGTGCGGCACCTGCGCGCACTGCCGCACGGGGGCCCACCCCTACTGCGACCAGCACACGGCGATGAACTTCACCGGCACCCGTCTGGACGGCGGCACGGGTCTGCGCGGCCTCGACGGCGAGACCGTCTTCGGGCACTTCATGCGCCAGTCCTCGTGGGCGGGCCTGTCGCTGGCCCACGCCAGCAACACGGTCAAGCTGCCTCCGGATGTCGATCACAGCGTGCTGGGGCCGTTCGGCTGCGGCATCCAGACCGGAGCCGGGGCCGTGTGGAACACCCTGGCCGTCGAGCCGGGCAGCACCGTCGCCGTCTTCGGGCTCGGCGCGGTCGGGCAAGCGGCTGTCATGGCGGCCAAGGCCGCCGGCGCCACCACGATCATCGCCGTCGGCAACCGGCAGCCGAAACTCGACCTCGCACTGGAGCTGGGGGCGACGCACGCCTTCAGCGCACGCGACGGCGACGTCGCCGACCTCGTCCGCGACGCGACCGGCGGAGGCGTGCAATACACCGTCGAGGCAGCCGGCAGAACAGACGTCATGACCACCGCCGTGGAGGTCCTCGCCGAGACGGGCCACGCTGCGATCACCGGCGTCGCGGCCGGCGAGAGCTTCCCCGTCGATGCCTGGAAGGTGATCCGCGGCCGCAGCGTGCACGGCACGACCCTCGGCGATGCCGCACCGTCGGTGATCCTTCCCCGCCTCGTCGACCTCTACCGGCAAGGGGTCTTCCCCGTGGACCGGCTCATGACCCACTACCCCCTCCAGGACATCCACCAGGCCATCGCCGACGTCGACAACGGCACCGCGATCAAGGCCGTCCTGCACCCCGAAACCGCGGGCTGACCCACCTGTCGGCCCCGCGAACCCCCGGCGTCGCCTCTTTCCCGATCTCCCCCTATTCCTTGAAGCACTTCGGAGGAGTGTGTCATGTCCACTACCACTGCGGCCTATGCCGCCCCGTCCACCGGCGCCAAACTGGAGCCCTTGACGATCTCCCGCCGTGATCTGCGCGGCGCCGATGTCCGCATCGACATCCAGTACACCGGCGTATGCCACACCGATCTCCTGCAGACCTCCGACGGCTGGGGCCCCGGCCTCTACCCCATGGTCCCCGGACACGAGATCACCGGCGTGGTCACCGAGACCGGCCCGGAGGTGACGAAGTTCGCCGTCGGCGACCGTGTCGGCGTCGGCACCTACATCGACTCCTGCGGCGAGTGCGAGCCGTGCCGAGCCGGGCTCGAGGTGTACTGCGAGAAGGGCTGCACGCCCACCTACAACGCCAAGGACCGGCACGGGGAAATCACCCAGGGCGGCTACTCGAAGCAGATCGTCGTCGATGAGCGCTACGTACTCCGCATCCCCGACAGCCTGCCCCTCGACGCGGCCGCCCCCCTGCTCTGCGCCGGCATCACCACCTACTCGCCCCTCGCACACTGGAACGCCGGTCCCGGCAAGAAGGTCGCGATCCTCGGCATGGGCGGCCTCGGGCACATCGCCATCCAGATCGCCCACGCCATGGGCGCCGAAGTCACCGTCCTCTCCCGCACCCTCAGCAAGAAGGACGACGGTCTGAAGCTGGGCGCCGACCACTACTACGCCACCGAGGACCCCGACACCTTCGAGCGGCTGGCCGGCACCTTCGACCTCATCCTGTGCACGGTCTCCGGTGCCCTCCACTTCGACCAGTACCTCAACCTCCTGAAGCTGGACGGCACCCTGGTCAACGTCGGCGCCCCCGACGACGACATCACCATGAACAACTGGGCCCTCATCCCCGCCCGCCGCTCCTACGCTGCCTCCTCCACCGGCGGCATGCCCGAGACCCAGGAAATGCTCGACTTCTGCGGCGACCACCAGATCAAGGCTCAGATCGAAACCATCGCCATGCGCGACATCAACGACGCCTTCGAACGCCTCGACCGGTCCCAGGTTCGCTACCGGTTCGTCATCGACATGACCAAGTTCCAGGGCTGAACATCCAGTACGGCCGCATCCACGGAGGACACGGAAATGAACGTCGCGGATGCACGGCGTCGGTGGCCGTACGATCATTACCGCGCACTCGTTCGAAAAATGGGGTGCCGCGACACGCCATGCCGGTCCACGGCAGACTCGCGGGTGAGTCGGACCCGGAACCCGTACGCCCCCCACACACAGACCGGGGTCGGCGTACGGGTTCCGGGCACCTTCGCTCCAGGATCCCGCAAACCCGCGCGCTTCTCCGTGGGACGTCCTCGCCCTGCCGACGAGAGATGTTCGCGGGCGGCCATACATCGAGCGGCGCGCGATGATGCTCGATGTGCTCGCCGGACTGCCTACGCCTTCGCCGATTCAGGCGGTGTCGCCGACGGACGATCTGTCGATGGCGCGGGCCTGGTACAACTCGCTTCAGGACACGGGTTGTTTACGCACAACTGCCGTGTCTCGTACTCGTGGCCAACTTCGGCGGCGAGACTGTCGTACTGGGAGTGGGGACAGCCGTACATGCGCCTCCATCAGCGCACAGCGGAAGTGTCCGTGGTCTCCGGCTCGTTGGATGGGCTGCTCGCCTCAAGGCATTCCTGGAGCCGGAGGTGCCGGAACTCGTAGCGTGCACCGGTCTGCCGAAGCGCACCTCGTGTGTGCGCCTCCTCCAGGAAGGTCATGAGCCGCCAGGGCAGTCGGCCCGTGGCGCCGAGCCAGAGCCGCGCGACGATCAGTCGCCCGTATGCGCTCAGGATCAGCGCCAACGGACCCATGACAAGGGCCATTTGAAGTGCCATGCCGTGCATCCCGTACCGGTCCTGCGTGGTCAGAACCAGAACCGCGCTGGCAGCGGACCCTGCGATGGTGGCAGCGGCGCCCCGGGTCCCAGACACGCGGAGACGACCGACGCTACTGTGACCGGCTACACGGGGCCGGCGAAGCGCCCCAGGGCGCTCGTCGTACGGCTGCCGGACGGGCGGATCCGGCTGACCCGGGCCATCAGCGCGCGGCTGTCCGCCCAGGTCGCGACGCAGGTGGCCGCGGCGGCGGGGCGCACGGCGCGCCCCTTCTGCAATCCGGACACGGCGCTTCAGGTCATTCCGGAGTAGGCCGGCGGGAGTGCGACCGTTCATGGACGGAGGCTGATCACGTGGAATTCACCGTGGATGTCGCGCCGGCCGAGCTTGTCTCCGTGCTGCCGACCGGGCCCGGACGGTGGTTCGAAATCAAGCTCGACGGCCACCGGACGGTCCTGTGGCGCCCGCCCGACGGCGTGCGGCTCCAGGCACGGTCTGGCCGGGATGTGACCGCGAACTGGATGGATGTCGCTCTCCCGGGATGGAATTGCCGCCAGGCGTGGTCCTGGACGGCGTTATGTGACCTGTGGGGGTGTCTCAGCCCCAACGTGCCTCAGGCGGCGCAGCTCCCATGGACGAGACGTGACGGGCGTCGCGGCCACGTGCCGCAGCGGCCGCTCAGACGTGGCCGTCCAGAAACTTCCGTACCTCGGCGATGGTCACAGGCCCCGTGCCGTGCGCCACCGCCTCTCCCTCCTTCAGCAGGACGTAGGACGGGGCTCCGGTGATCCCGTATCGCTCGGTTGCGGCCGGACAACGCGTGATGTCGGTGCGGACGGCCGTCAGGCGGCCTGCGTAGTCGTCGGCGATGCCACCCACGACGAGGTCCATCACCCGGCAGGGCTCGATTGCCTTGGGCCATGTCCCGGTGAAGTATGCGAGGACCGGAACTGCGCTCATCCCGAGGATGAAATTGAACTCCGCGTCCTCACGGGGTCGGTGAACCCGCTGCGCCATGGAAGCTCCTGACCTCACGTTCCGTCATTCCATCCCCATCATCCCTCGCGCGGTGTGCCAGGCCGGTCGTCCGGTTGACCTGTCGGAAGGGGGGCACGGGGCCGTCGCAGAACCACGGTGGTCCCCGGCGCGAGCGGCCTGGCCCCCCGTCCCTGGTGACCCGGCCTGGCCGCCTTGCCGGTCACCCAGCTTCAGCCCGCCGCGCGCCCGTGGGTCAGCTCGTGCCAGGGCAGCACCCTCCACGACGACATGAAAGCCCCTTTCCAGGGCATAGCGGCCCAGATCACCGACCGGATGCTCGATGAGCGCGTCGACGAGCGGGCGGGTGCGCATCGCCCACCGGATCCAGTCGAGCCGTATCCGCCACCGCGCTTCTCAGAGACAGCGCCCCAGAAGGGCTTCCCGAGGCCTTGTCCGGTCTTCACATCAAACCCCGGTCTCCAGCCGGCTCATACCGCTCTTCCCCGGGCCGCATGAGCCGGCTGATGGCGCCGAGAACGAGGCACGATTCCTGGACCGCGCGCGGACGCGGTCGTGGACGGTCGAAGTACGCGTCAGTTGCCCCGAAGACCGACCGCCAGCGTCAGTTCAAGGACCCGGTGTGGCGATGCGAGATCCGGAAACAGCTCCCGCAGCTGCGACATCCGGTACCGGACGGTCTGGGGATGGACGAACAGCGCCGCCGCCACCTCGTCCCGCCTGCCCTGGTGCAGCAGCCACTCTCGCAACGTCTCCTCCAGCCGCCGTGCGGTCGCGACAGGCAAGGTCCGCAACGGTGCGAGGGCTCGGACACGCAGGTCTGCGAACGCGTCCGCGTCGGCGCTCAGCACCAGCTCGGGCAGGTGGTCCTCGGTGTCGCGAATATCAGAGGAGAGGGAGCGCGCGCGTACGGCTCGTGCGTACGAGGCGGACGCACGAGTCCATGGCCGGGCCGGGCCTACCACGGCGGTGCGGTCGGTCAGCTGCCGCAAGAGATGTGACCGGTCGGCATCGGGGACGAGCAGCACACCGGTGGCGTCCGGCAGATCGTCGAGGACGAGGGTGATCGGGTCGAGCGCGCGGTAGGCAGGCCGGGCCTGGGCGGCGGGCAGCAGGACCGCGGTCAGTGAAACCGGAGGCTGCCACCCGGCCCGTTGAGCAGAGGCCAGCAGCACGTCCGGGCTCGCGCCGGCGACGAGGTCGCGGGCCAGGTGTTCCAGGTGGCGCTCGTGGTCCCTGCCCCGGGCGGCCAGTTCGTCGGCGTGGCCCGCGGCGCTCGCGGCGGAGAGCTCGTCGATGTAGGCGAAGGTCAGCTCGGCGAATTTGGCGACCTCGGCGGCGGGCAGACCTGCGGGTACGGCACCCGCTGCCAGGCATCGCCAGGCCACGCGGGCGCCGACGCGGTAGGCGCTGAGCAGGGCGTCCATCGAACGGCCGTCGCGCACCTCGCCGCGGCCCAGCTCATAGGCTGCGTCACCGGCGTCGCCGCCTGTGGCGTTCCCGCTCGCGCGGTCCAGGTAGTGCCCCAGGGCGGTGCGGACGGCTCGGCGGATGGTGGCGCCCATGTGGCCCGAAAGGGCGTTGGCGTAGGGAGGGACCTCGTCGATGATCGCCTGGACGACCTCGTCGGCGGTGCTCTTCAGCGCGGCCCGAAGTGCGGTGACTGTCGTCTCATCCAGGGCCAGTTCGCTGGCCCTCGGGATTGCATGGCTCACGTTTCTATTCCCTGCGAACAATTCAGCCGACCAGATTTACGTCCTGCGGTCAGGACTTTACGCCCTGAGGCGCAGCAAGCTGGAGTCATGACGAGTACAGCCCTCCGCAGCAGGGCGTGGAAACTGCTGGAGATGGTCACGACGCCGCTGCTGCCGTCGGACTACCTCGACCTGGTCAGCCCGCTGCGTGCGGGCGCCGACCTGCGTGGGCGCATCGAGGCCGTGCACCCCGAGACGGGTGACGCCGCGACTGTCGTGATCAGGCCGGGACGGGGCTGGCGCGGCCACACAGCCGGTCAGTACGTGCGGATCGGGGTCGACGTCGACGGGGTGCGCCTGTGGCGTGCCTACTCCCTCACCTCGCCGACAAACCGCCAGGACGGCCGCGTCACGATCACCGTGAAGGCGATCCCGGACGGCAAGGTCAGCAACCACCTGGTCCGCAGGGCCAAACCGGGCACGCTGATCCAGCTCGACCAGCCGACCGGTGATTTCGTGCTGCCGCAGGCCAAGCCCGCCAAGGTGCTCTATCTGACGGCCGGCAGCGGCATCACGCCCGTAATGGGCATGCTGCGCGACACCGAGTTCGACGACGTCGTCATGGTCCACTGCGCGCCACAGCCGCAAGACGTGATCTTCCGCAGCGAACTGCACGACCTGGCCGCGGACAAGAAACTGCGGCTCACCGAGGTGCACACCGACACAGACGGCATGCTCGACATCGCCCGTCTCGACGAACTCGTGCCCGACTGGGCCGAGCGCGAGACCTGGGCCTGCGGGCCCGCGGGCCTGCTCGACGCCGCCGAGAAGCACTGGAGCGAGCACGGCGTCCACGAGCGCCTGCACACCGAACGCTTCCGCCCCAGCATCGTCGTCGCCGGCGACGGCGGCGAGGTCACATTCAGCGTCACCGGCAAGACCGTCGACGCCAACGGCGCCACGCCGTTGCTGGACATCGGCGAGGAGGCCGGCGTGCTCATGCCCTCCGGGTGCCGCATGGGCATCTGCTTCGGCTGCGTCACGCCGCTCAAGACGGGCGCCGTCCGCGACCTGCGCACCGGAGAGATCACCGAGGCCGAGCCGGGCGTCCTCATCCAGACCTGCGTGTCCGCCGCGGCGGGCCCCTGCGACATCGAACGGTAGGAGCACCTTGACCGCCATCGACCCCACCGCCCACCTGACCGCGGAGCAGATCGAGGAGCTTGGCCGCGAGCTGGACGCGATTCGCGACGAGGTGATCGCCGACCGCGGCGAGAAAGACGCCGCCTACATCCGCAAGGTCATCTCGGTGCAGCGCAAGCTCGAGCTGGTCAGCAGGGGCGTGCTGCTGTTCTCGATCTTCCCGCCCGCGTGGCTGATCGGCACCGCCGGTCTGTCCGTGGCGAAGATCATGGACAACATGGAGATCGGCCACAACGTCCTGCACGGCCAGTGGGACTGGATGCGGGACCCGAAGATCCACTCCACCACCTGGGAGTGGGATCACGTCTCGCCGTCCGACCAGTGGAAGCACTCGCACAACGAGCTGCACCACACGTACACCAACGTGATCGGCAAGGACAACGACCTCGGCTACGGCATCATGCGCGTCGACGAGGACCAGAGGTGGCACCCGTTCCACTTGGGCCAGCCGCTGTGGAACTTCATCAACGCCTGCTTCTTCGAGTACGGCATCGCAGCGTACGACCTCGAGCTCGGCAAGAACCTGAACAAGCGCCGCCGCAAGAACCCGGAGTTCCGCGCGCGGGCCAAGGCCGTCGGCCGCAAGATCCGCAAGCAGGTGCTCAAGGACTACGTGATCCACCCGCTGCTGTCGGGCCCGTCGTTCCTCCCCACGCTCGCCGCCACGTTCAGCGCGAACCTGGTCCGCAACATCTGGACCCACTCGGTGATCATGTGCGGGCACTTCCCCGAGGGCGTACAGGTCTTCGAGCGCCGCTCCATCAAGGGCGAGACGCGCGGCCAGTGGTACCTGCGCCAGATGATGGGCTCGGCGAACATCAGCGGCAGCAAGGCCATGCACTTCATGACCGGCAATCTGTCGCACCAGATCGAGCACCACCTGTTCCCGGACCTGCCGAGCAACCGGTACGCCGAGGTCGCGGTGAAGGTGCGCGCGCTGTTCGAGAAGTACGAGCTGGAGTACGTCACCGGGCCGCTGCCCAAGCAGGTGTTCTCCGCGTGGCACAAGGTCTTCCGGCTCTCGCTGCCGAACAAGAAGCCCAAGGTCAAGACGCCGGACCGCGAGCAGGAGCTCGTCGCCGCCTGATTCCCGGTATTGGTTCAGATCCCTCGGCCGTACCGGCGGCACCGCCGGGTTCGGTGAGATCCGTTGCGGACGGTGGGCGACCGCGACGTCAGACCGTACGACACGGGATCCGGGGCAGCCGGTGTCCGGCTGCGCTGCTACCTGGACGTGCGCCAGGAGCTCAGCACACAGCCCCCGGCGAGGTGTTGTAGTGCGCTGACCTGCCATGGTCGGGCCGGTAGTCGGGTGCGTACACGCACTCGGTTTGCCGACGGGCGGGCTGGGTGGAAGGCACGGGCTGTGACGCGGACACTGCCGGAACCGATGCTCGCCGGACCACTGCGAACTCCTCGGGCACCCGGGCGGCCGCGGAAGAGGTCATACACGAGGTCTTCCTGGAGATCCACGCCGGCCGATCGCAGCTGCTGAGCGCCGGCCACCTCGAGCAGGGCACGCCGTTCAGCGGCCTGGAGTCGCTCTCCCCCGCCCTCGCGAAGAACGCGGACGCCTTTTGCCGATAATGCGGCGCGCCCGAATTTAATTTCACAAAGTGGAAACATGCCAAAGGGTTTACTGAAGTCGATGGGATCGTGGCCTATTTACGCCAACTTCCCATAACCGGAGGCTAGTTGAGCGAACGCTCTTGTCATGCTCATACTGTGTGATCGGGGGCCCGATGGGGTCTCCTTTCACATTGACTTCGTCAGGGGCACAGAATTGAATAGACAGCCGAGCAGCAGACCGCGCCGAATACGCGCCATTTCGGTCGCCGCAGTGTCGGCCACGGCACTCGTCGCCGGACTGGCCGTGGTCCCTGCGGCCGCGTCGGGGAGTGCAGCATCAGCGGCGCAGACCGGCACGTCCGAGACGCTGACGGCATCTGACGCAGGCACCGCGCTGAACTGGATCACCCTCGTCACCGGCGACCGGATCGCCGTGGACGGCGAGGGCGAGCCGGTGTCCGTGGAGCGCCCGGCGGGCCGTGCGGACATCCCCATCCAGATCCAGCGCGTCGAGGACCACACCTACGCCGTGCCGGCCGACGCCGCACGTCTGGTCCAGGAAGGCCGCGTCGACCAGCGGCTGTTCGACCTCACCACGCTCAGCGAGCCCGCGTATCTGGCCCAACAGCGCGACGGCATCCAGCTCATCGTCACCTATCAGGGCGCGCGCCCCGCCGCACGGCAGGACGTACGCACCGCAGGCGACAACGAGTTGAGACGTTCCTTCGCCACACTCGACGCGGACGCCGTGACCACCCCGCCCGAGGACGCCACGGCCACCTGGGACGCGCTCACCAGTGAGCCCGCGAGCGCCGCCCCGTACCGTACGACCGCGTCCGGGATCGACGCCGTCTGGCTGGACGACATCCGCCAGGCCGACCTGGACAAGAGCGTGCCGCAGATCGGCGCCCCGACTGCCTGGCAGTCCGGCTACGACGGCGCCGGCACGACGATCGCCGTCCTGGACACCGGAGTGGACCAGACCCACCCGGATCTGGCCGGCCAGGAGATCGCCGAGAAGAACTTCTCCACCTCCGCCGACTCCAAGGACCGCTACGGTCACGGCACCCACGTCGCGTCCATCGCCGCCGGTACGGGAGCCAAGTCCGCGGGGAAGTACACGGGCGTCGCACCGGGCGCGAAGATCCTCGACGGCAAGGTGCTCAACGACTACGGCTCGGGCGCCACTTCCGGGATCATCGCCGGTATGGAGTGGGCCGCCGCGCAGGGTGCCAACGTTGTCAACCTGAGTCTGGGCGGCCTCGACAGTCCGGGCATCGACCCGCTGGAGGAAGCGGTCAACCGGCTCTCGGCCGAGACCGACACGCTGTTCGTCATCGCTGCCGGCAACAGCGGTGTCGGATCCGGCACCGGAACGATCGGCTCCCCCGGCAGCGCCGACGCCGCCCTGACCGTCGGCGCCGTCGACAAGAGCGACCAGCTCGCCTCGTTCTCCAGCCGCGGCCCGCGCCTGGGTGATGCCGCCATCAAGCCCGATGTGACCGCGCCCGGCGTGAGTATCGGCGCCGCCGCGGCGCCGGACAGCACCATCGCGAAGTCGGGCACGCCCGTCGCGGACGGCTATGTGGCCATCTCCGGAACATCCATGGCCACGCCACATGTCGCAGGCGCCGCCGCCATCCTGGCCCAGGAGCACCCGGGCTGGACCGGCGAGCAGATCAAGTCGACGCTGACCGGATCGACGGTCTCCGGTGGCTACACCCCGTTCCAGCAGGGCTCCGGCCGCATCGATCTCGCCCGCGCCATCGACCAGAGCGTCACCGCCGAGCCCAACTCGCTCTCCTTCGGCCGGCAGACGTGGCCGCACACCGACGACGAACTCCTGACCAAGCGCCTCACCTACCGCAATGAGGGCACCGAGCCCGTCACCCTCGACCTGTCCGTGGCGGCCACCGGCCCCGACGGCAAGCCCGCGCCCGAAGGCGTGTTCACCGTGGAGCACCCGCAGTTGACCGTGCCCGCCGGCGGCGAGGCGTCCACCACCGTCAGCGCGGACACCCGCGCCGGCACACTGGACGGCGCCTACAGTGCGTACGTCACGGCGAGCGGCGGCGGTCAGACCGTGCGCACGGCGGCAGTCGTGGAGCGCGAGGTCGAGTCGTACGACCTGACCCTCGAACACATCGCCAAGGACGGTACGCCTGCCAAGAGTTACCAGAGCCACTACGTGGGCGTCGGCGGACTCGGCAAGGGCCGTTGGGGCGATCTGGGCAACGTGACCGGCACCGACAGCATCCGGCTGCCCAAGGGGCGCTACTTCGTCAGCACCTCCTTCTACGTCTTCACCGGCTCCACGTGGACGGGTGCGGACGTGATCAACCAAGCCAACCTGCAGCTCGAACACGACACGAAGGTCACCATCGACGAACGCACCGCCAAACCCGTCGACATCACCCCGCCCGATCCGAAGGCCACGGCTCTCTCGGGTTATGTCGGCGCGGAGATCAAGACGCCCGAGTACCGGACCAGCGCCTCGTGGCTGCTCAGCAGCTTCAAGACCTTCACGTTCGGCACCGCGCACCTCGGGGCGGACGCCAACCCCGGTGAGCTCCAGCAGCGCATCCAGGCCACCTTCCTGAACGACGCGACCGCGTCCGAGTACCACCTGGCGTACCAGGCCGCAGGCACCCGCTACACCGACGGATTCGTCCGCAGCCCGAAGCCCGACGAACTGGCGAACATCTCCACCCGGCTCGGCTCGCCCACCCCCGGCAAGCGCGCCTATCTGTTGCTCAACGCCGACACCGGCAATGGACCGACCGGGGCCGCGTACATCGTCAGCCGCAGCCTGCCGTACGAGGCCACGGTCCACGTCAACACCGACAACGCCACCAAATGGCAAGTGGACTTCCGGCGGTACGACATCGCGACCGGCCTCTTCGAAGCCCAGTACGTTGCCCCGTACACGGCGTACGAGCCGGGCAGGACCTATCAACGCGCCTTCGGCATCGGCGTGTTCGGGCCGCACCTCGGTACGGGGCAGGGGCTGTCCCGTACCGGTGACAAGATCACCGGCACGGTCCCGCTGTTCGCGGACAGCGACGGCAACTCCATTCCGTTGACGTACGCCTCGGCGCGGACCTCGCTCACCAGGAACGGCACCGAGATCGGCACCAGCGACGATCCGCTGACCGGCGCCGCGTCCTTCACGGTCCCGGCCCGCTCCGCCGCGTACCGGCTGACCACCACGGCCACCCGGGCCACGGGCACCCCGGTCTCCCACAAGGTCACCGCCAGCTGGACGTTCCGCTCGCAGAACGTCGCCGAGAAGACCGCGCTGCCGATGTCTGTGGTGCGCTTCGCCCCGCCGCTCGCGGCGGACAGCACGGCCACCGCGGGCTCGACCCTGAAGATCCCGGTGACCGTGCAGGGCGCGGCGGCCGGCAAACATCTCGCCGCGCTGCACGTGTACGTCTCCTACGACGAGGGCGCGCACTGGACCCTGCGGCCGGTCATCGCAGGCCAGGTCTCGGTCAAGACCCCGCAGACGGGCGGCAGCGTGTCCCTGCGCGCCAAGGCGGCCGACAAGCGAGGCAACACGGTGGACCAGACGATCCTCCGCGCGTACACGGCCCGGTAACCCGGCGCCGACCGCTCCCGCACAGTGCTGTGGCCTGTGCGGGAGCGGTTTTGCGCAGGAGGGCCCGATGAACCGCCGGTGAGGCCGGAGATCAGGTAGGCCTCTCCTCCCCCACGGCCGTCTCCCAGTGCGGCAGGGGTGCTCCCCTCGCGGTGGTGATCTCGAGAACCTCGCACACCACGAGCCGGACGGCGGCGAACAGGCGCCGCTGGGCGTCTTCGCTGTGCTCGGGCGGTTGATGATGACCGGACCGGGGTGTCACAGGGCCGGAGCGACGTGGCGCGTGAACACCGGGCGCGCCGTCTCTCTCCCCCCGGGCAGGGATGTGCTGGAGTGCCGGTAACCGCCTTGTCAGCGACCGAGATCGGGGTCGGAAGCCGTGATCTGGTCCCAGAGCGGCTGTACTGGGAACTACCCCGCCAGTGGGGTGCCCACCTGTCCGACACGATCCATGGTGACGTACCCATGGATCGCACCGAACGCTCAACTCCCGCACCAGTCACGGCAGCCAGGTCCGCTCCACCTCATTGCGGTAGCCGCTGTGACACCGTTGCTTCTGCCGCTCCACATCGGGCCGTCATTCCAAAAGCCCGGCGGCAAAGGGCGCGATGGCCGTGCAAGGCGAAGCACGAGGTGCAGCGGTACTGAGCCGGGCCCGTGCTCGGCTCAGCAGACGACCTGACCCCCACGGTACCGAGCCGACCCGCGTGCAGGGCGGCAGAACACTCAGCGCCAGCCGAGCTCCGGTGCCACATGGGTCAGGATGCTCTCCAGCACATGGGCGTTGTAGTCGACCCCGAGCTGGTTCGGGACGGTCAGCAGCAGGGTGTCCGCAGCCTGGATGGCCTCGTCCTCCTGGAGTTGCTTCACCAGCACCTCCGGCTCGGCAGCATACGAGCGTCCGAAGATCGCCCTGGTCGTGTCGTCGATCATGCCAACCTGATCCCGCGAGTTGCGGTCGTTGCCGAAGTAGGCGCGGTCCACGTCGTCAGTCAGGGCGAAGATGCTGCGGCTGACCGACACGCGCGGCTCTCGCGCGTGACCCGCCTCCTTGTACGCCTCGCGGTACGCCTCGATCTGCTTGCGCTGCTGGACGTGCAGCGGCTCGCCCGTCTCGTCGTCCTTCAGTGTGGAACTCTGCAGGTTCATCCCCAGCTTCGCGGCCCAGACGGCGGTCGCGTTCGAGCTGGAGCCCCACCAGATGCGTTCGCGCAGCCCCTCGGAGTGCGGTTCGACGCGCAGCAGCCCCGGCGGGTTGGGGAACATCGGCCGCGGGTTCGGCTGCGCGAAGCCCTCGCCCTCGATCACCTTGAGGAAAGCCTCGGCATGCCTGCGGGCCATGTCCGCGCCGGTCTCCCCCTCCTCGGGGGCGTAGCCGAAGTAACGCCAGCCATCGATCACCTGTTCCGGTGAGCCGCGGCTGATGCCGAGCTGCAGTCGGCCGCCGGAGATCAGGTCGGCGGCGCCCGCGTTCTCGGCCATGTACAGCGGGTTCTCGTAGCGCATGTCGATTACGCCGGTGCCGATCTCGATCTTCGAGGTTCGTGCACCGATGGCCGAGAGCAGCGGGAACGGGCTGCCCGCCTGCTGCGCGAAGTGGTGCACGCGGAAATACGCACCGTCCACGCCCAGCTCTTCAGCAGCGACCGCCAGGTCGATGGACTGGTGCAGGAAGTCAGCAGCGGACCGGGTCCTGGAATGCGCACTCGGCGACCAGTGGCCAAAGGAGAGAAAACCAATCTTCTTCACACATCTCTGAAGCATCTGGCCCCCATGTTTGATTCCCCGCGTCGGCACGGTGTGACCAGGCCAACCGGCCGACGTGGCCGTCGGAATCCCTCTCAGGAGTGCGACTGCCGCTTCCGCGCCGAGGTCGACGCCAAGTGCCGGTCGCCACGACGGTCACACCGCGGGCGGCGAGCAGTTGGACGGCGTACGGGCCTACCCGCCGGCGGGCCCGTCGACGAGCACGGCCTAGGAGCGTGGGTCAGTAACGAGTAAGGGGCGTCTGCGCGCTCACCACGGCACGGGTGTTCCGTCCCAGGAGAAGAACGCGCCTGTGGGGCCTTCGTCCGGCAGGAGAGCGAGGCGGACGGCTCCCTGGGCGGCGTCGGCCGGGTCCCCACCGGCAGCGGCTGCCCGGGGGTTGAGGTCGGTGGCTCGCAGACCAGGGGCGAGCGCGTTGACCTTGAAGCCCTCCTCGGCCAGCGTTTGGGCGTAGAAGACGGTCAGGGCGTTGAGGGCGGCCTTCGACGATCGGTAGGCGGCGGCGCCACCAGTTCCGGGGGCGAACTGAGGATTGGGGTTCGTGCTCCAGGTCAGCGATCCGGTGCCACTGGAGATGTTGACGATGCGGGGGTGCGGCGATCGGCGCAGGGCGGGCAGGAAGGCATTGGTGACCTCGACGACCGCGAACACGTTGGTCTCGTACGTGCGCCGGAACTCCTCGGCATCAGCTTCGGTCGGCGGGGTGAGCGAGACCGAGATGCCCGCGTTGTTGACCAGAACGTCCAGGCGGTCCACCTGTGCCGCGGCCTTGGTGATGCTGTGGGTGTCCGTGACGTCGAGGACCAGCAGGCGGGCGTCGCCGCTGATCTCCTCGACGGCCCGCTGCCCGCGCCCGACGTCGCGGGAACCCACGTACACGGTGAAGCCCTCTGCGGCGAGCCGGCTGGCGATGTGCTTGCCAATACCTTTGTTGGCACCGGTGACCAGTGCTGTGCGATCGTTCATGACGCCTACGGTTCCCTGGCCGTGTCCGTTTTGCCAGGGACAACCTGTACCAGGAAGCTGGAGGAGGCAGCATGGCGCGGGAGGAGCTGGCCCGCTTCCTGCGGGAACGCCGTGAGGGGCTGCGCCCGCACGAGATCGGCCTGCCGACGAGTACCCCTCGCCGCATACCGGGCCTGCGACGCGAAGAGGTGGCAGAGCTGGCTTACATGTCAGTCGACTACTACACACGACTCGAGCAGGCTCGCGGGCCCCGGCCGTCGCCCCGGATCCTGGACGCGCTGGCCCAGGCTCTGCGGCTCACCCCGGCCGAACGCAGCCACCTGTTCCGCCTGGCCGGATCATCCGCGCCGCCCGGCACCAACGCCGTGCAGGGGGTGCGCCCGCAGGTGGCCCGGATGCTGCGGCGACTGCCGGAGACCGGCGCGATCGTCACCGACGCGGCCTATGGCGTCGTCGCCTGGAACCCCCTCGCGCAGGCTCTGCTGGGCGATGACCTCGGACGCGGGACGACGAACCTGGCCCAGCGCCGCTTCCTCGGTCAGGGGCGCATGTACGGGAGCTCCAGCGCAGAGGAATTCGGGCACATTGTGGTGGCGCGGCTGCGCCGGGCCGCAGACCGCTACCCGCACGACGCGCAGCTCGCCGATCTGCTGACCGAACTGCGCTCCGGAAGCGAGGAGTTCCGGCAGATCTGGGAAACTCGCCCGGTCCACGCTCCCGGGCACCGCACCAAGACCCTCGACCACCCGACGGCAGGCAAACTGCGGTTGAACTGCGACGTACTGCTCGTCCCCGAGGACGACCAGGAAGTCGTCCTGATGACGGCGGATCCCGGATCACCTTCCGCGCGGACCCTGCGCAGGCTCGCCGCACGGGTGGCCTGAAGCAGTGCGAGGCCTGACGCATGGACGGTCTCACCAACTGGCAACCCGCCTGGGTTTCGTGACCATTCATACGGGATGCTGGCGGTATGCATGGTGGGGATGGGCTGTTCGAGGCCGAGCCGGCCGAAAGAAGCAGCCGCAGGGCCGTCCGGCGGCGGTGGACAAGACGTTTCGGGCGTTCGACCCGCACCAGGTCCTGCTGCTGCCCCCGTCGCTGGACGACTGGCTGCCCCAGGACCATTTGGCGCGGTTCGTCGCCGAGCTGGTCGACGAGGCGCTCGATCTGGGGCCGGTCCTGGCGGACTACACCGAAAAGCGCGGCTACCCACCCTACGATCCCCGGCTGATGCTGTGCCGGTCGCTCGGAGGGCAGATCAAGGTGGGTGCAGTTCCTCTGCAGGAAAGAATGACCTGCCGGGAATGACTGTCTGTCAGAGAGACGTGGGGGTGGGGTGCGTGACGGCACGCGGCCGACCCGACCTGCGACGGTTACTGCGCAGGGGGACTACACGCATGCTGTTCGGTGCCGTTCTCTGATCCTGTTGAGTAGTTCGGCACGGGGACCGGGGAGGTGGGCCGGTGCCAGGTGAGAATCCAGCCGGCGGTAAGCGCCGCCGAGCCGCCTGCAAGGGCGATTGCGCCGCCTGTTCCGATACCTGCGGCCACCGAGCCGAAGCAGGCCGGCCCGACGCCCTGCAGCGTCATGCTGCCGGAGCCGAGCAGACCGAAGGCCTGGCCCTGGCCATCCTGCGGCAGGGCGTCCAGGAACGGCCGCTGCAGGCCGAGACCGTAGGCGAATCCGAAGCCGCAGAGCAACAGCAGACAGGACGAGACGCCCACTCCGGGCTCGGCAGCGAAGCCGACCAGCGGCAGTCCCATCAGCGCAATCAACGGGACTACCAGTCGCTCCCGGGTGGGCGGTCGTAGGAGTCGGCCCACCAGCAGGTCTCCGACAAGCATGCCGACCGGCAGGCAGCCCATCAGCACCGCGTACCAGCCGGGCGCGAAGTGGCGTCCCCCGGCGTAGGCGACGATCAGGCCTTCCGCGCCCGCTACGAACGCGGGTGGTAGCCACTGGGCCAGCATCAGTCGTCGTACCGTACGTTCGCGCAGCAGCAGGCCGGCGCCGTTCAGGCTTGCCCGGACGGTCCCGCCATCGCCCCCAGCGCTGCCGGGTGTGCCGCCGAACTGTCCCGGTTGCAGTCGGGGTAGCCGGATGCGGATGGCGAGGGCGCAGCCGAGGTAGAGGGCGGCGCTGACCGCGAGTGCCCGGTGCGGGCCGAGTACCGCGACGGCCGCACCTCCCAGTGCCAGGCCGAACAGTTGCGCGCCGGAGGCAGCGATGTTGTTCAGTGAACGGCCCAGTACATAGGCGTCGCCCTCCAGCGACTGCGCGACCAGCCGACTCGACGCGCCGTGAAACACCGGTGTAGCGAGGGCGACCAGCGCCACGACACCGAGGCTTGCCGCGATCGGCATCCGCACCAGGGCGAGCAGTAGGGCGGCGGCGCACGTCAAGGCGTAGCCGCCGGTGATGAGCGCGCGGGGCGGCAGTCGGTCGGCCAGTGAGCCCAGTAGCAGCGAACCGAACAGCTGCGGGATGAAGCCGATGCCGAAGGCCAGTGCGCTCAGCAGCGCGGAGCCGGTGACCGAGAAGACCAGAACCGAGAACGTGGTGATCCGCAGCGCGTCCGCAGTGATCGCGACGGTGCGGGTTGAGAAGAGCAGCCGGAATCGCGGCTCGGCCAGCACCTCCCGGTAGGTGGCACGGTGGTTGCTCTGCGCGGGTTCGGCGGTTGGGGTCATGACGCCGAGCCTCGCCGTGCGCCTACGCCACTCACCAATGATTCGTCGCTGGACGAATCGGAACAGGCCTGCCGCGGTAGCATCGCGGGGTGCTGCGCTTCGAAGTCCCCGTCGAGGACCTGCTGCGCAGCCGCTTCGCACTGTCGCCCGCGCTGGACCTCTGCCTACTGCTGCGCTCGCTCGCCGGTCAAGACCGGCCGCTGCCGCGAGCATGGGCCACCCGGCTCATGCCGGCCTTTGAACGCCTTCGCCGCGAGACCGAACTGAACGCCGCCCTCGCCCTGCAGACCCCGCAATCCGGACCGAACTTCGTCGCCCCGCCTCCACGCGGCCTCAACCAGACCTGGGCAGACGACCTGGCCATGATCCGGGCCACACCGCCGGAAGCGGCCCGCCACGAGATCGCCACCAACGCGACCGGCCCGTCCGCCCACGATCCCCGCGTACGCGCAGTGCTGGACTCGACGGACGCCGTCCCCAGGATCGCCGAGGCGATGGACCAGGCCTGGCACGAACTGCTCGCCACGGACTGGCCGCAACTGTGCGCGATCTGTGAGCGCGATGTCGTGCACCGGGTGGGTGTGATCGGCGAACACGGATGGGCCACGACCATCGAGAGCCTGCACCCGGGCATCGCCTGGCAAGCCGGCGGCATCGAGATCGGCTTCTTCCGAGGCGGAACAGTCCGCCTCGCCGGCGACGGGCTCCTGCTGATCCCTTCGGCCGTCGTCGGGCATATCGCCGCCCACACGGAAGACCCCTGGCCCAGGACCTTGGTCTACCCTGCCCGCGGCACCGCCGCCCTGTGGGGCGAACAGGAGACCGTCCCCCAACCGGACGCGCTGACCGCTCTGGTCGGCCGGGCCCGAGCCCGGCTGCTGTTGGCGCTGGACGCCCCGGCCAGTACCAGTCACCTCGCCCGAAGCCTCGCCATGGCACCTGGCGCGGTAGGAGACCACCTCGCAATTCTGCGAGGCGCGGGGCTCCTCGTCCGCGCCCGGTCCGGACGGTCGGTGCTCTATCGGCGCACCCCGCTCGGCGAGGCGCTGGTCGCCGGTTCGGGCTGACGGTTCAGCAATTCCCTTGAGGAACGGCACCCGATCAAGGTTTTTGGTCGCTGGGACCGCAAGTCGTTGGTTCGAGGCATCCTTTGCTGATCAGGATGATGTGGCGCGAGCAGCGAGGTAGTGTGCCCAACTGCCCCGGGCGTAGTTGGCCCAAGTGTGGGCGATCTGGGGATGGACACCAAACAGGTCGCTGATGATGGCGGGCGGAAGTTCCGCGACTGCTTCGAGCATGGCGGTGTTGCGGGCCCTGAGGATCCGGAAACGTATGGCGACTCTGGCCGCCGTCTATGACGCCGATCCGGCCGTGCGCCGCCCGCATGACGTCATCGCCCCGCCCGGCGGCCGCAGCACCGCCCGAATCCCGCGCCCCGGGCCGAAAGCGCAGGCCAAGTGGCTGACCGGATCGGTCGAGCATGATCCCGAGTACGTCATTGCCGCCGCCTTCGTCCAGGCCCAGGAGCGACCCGCGGCCCGCGGCCCGCAGCACCATAGGTGCTGGGTGGTCCTCGTCAACGGCGCCCGCCACCAACTCGACCTGATCCGGGCCGAGGCCAAGCGCCGCGGCGTGACCATCCACATCGTCCTCGACCTGGTCCACGTGATCGAGAAACTCCGGGCCGCCTCCCACTGCTTCCACGCTCCCGCCGACCCGGCTACCGAGGACTGGATCGCCGTCCAGACCGCCCGCATCCTTCGCGGATGCGCCCAGCAGGCCGCCGACGAGATCCGCGCCGAGGCCGATCACCGCAAGCTGGCAGGCGATCAACGGACCGCCATCGACAAAGCCTGTCAATACCTCGCCAACAACGCCGAGTTCGTTCACTACGACCGGGCTCTCACTGCCGGCTGGCCGATCGCCAGCGGCGGCGTCGAAGGCACGGCCCGCCACCTCATCGCCGACCGACTCGACATTACCGGCAGCAGATGGAGCGTGCCGGGCGCTGAGGCCCTCCTCATCCTCCGTGCCGTCATCAGCAACGACGACTTCCCGGCGTATTGGCGGTTCCATACAGCTCACGAACATCACCGTGTCCATGAAAGCCCTGATCAGGACAGATACGGCCTCGTCTCCTGATCAGTAATTCAGACGCGGAGTTCGGACGGGAAGCCCGTCCAGCGAAGTTCGGGAGGAAGGTGTCCCGTGTCGTTGTAAACGAGCAGGGCGGCTGGACGGCCGGGTGCATAGCGGATGACCGTCAGCGCGGCGTTGGCGTGGTTGAGTCCGATCCAACGCCAGTTCGGGGCGTTGAGGGCATCGCGGACCAGCCAGGCGACCAGGAAGTTGTGGGTGACAACAAGCTCGTGGCGCGGTTGATCACCATTCACCGGCCCGGTGAACCGCGCGAGGACTGCCCGCGCGAGACCGGGTCCCGACTCGCGCTCCCCCTTGGGGAACTGAGCCAGGCGATCCAGCATGGCATCGGCTGTCTCGGGCGGCAGCTCATCTCGGGCCGGGAGATGGGGGAGGTAGTCCCCGACCAACTCTGACGGCTGGATGGGGACATCGCCGAGACGGCCGTGGATCAGGTGGGCCGTCTGCGCCGCGCGCGCGAGGGGACCGTGGTGGATCGTTGACAGGGGCGCGTGGCGAAGCCGTTCACCGAGCAGTTCAGCCTGGCGGCGGCCCTGCGCGGACAGCTCGCTCTCGTCGTCCGACGCCTCACCATGCCGGGCGAGGTAAAGGTAACGAGCGGCTGTTCCCGACATGTGCGACACCCTTCGACCGTTTCAAGATCACCTGGTCTCCAGGACGCCACTCGGAATCGTGTAGTTCCCGTCACGCGTATTCGGTCCCTGCGGAAGAGCCACACCCAAGCCCGATCACTCCCAAGCGTCAGCGAGTCGCGTCCGAGTAATTCTGGGCGTGACCCATCCCTGCCACTTACCTCGGCCCCGGCCACGCGGCCTTGCACCACGCCTGACTGCCGACAGGTGTCAGCTGTGTGCCCGGGCTACATCGCCACCGATCTGAATAACAACCTCGGAACGCAGCATCCATCACAGGGCGCGCAGGTCGTCGTGCGCGCCGCCACGCTCCCGGCGGACGGTCCCAGCGGCGGCTTCTTCGACGTGAACGGCCCCGCGGGCTGGTGACCTTCAGGACTTCAGCCCGTCGGTGAGAATCTCGTTCAGACACCTGCGCCGAGCACTTGCACGGCGGCTCGTAGCACCCTCCGGCGCGCGATCTGGCACTACGACCCTTACGATACCTACGTCACCCAAGTCCTCAAGATCGCAGAAACATATGCGGTCGCCGCGCCCGCCCCAAGTAGTGCTGCCGCCAAGGCGGTTGCCTTCACCCGCGCCCAGCTCGGCACCCCGTACGTGTGGGGCGGCGACGGCCCGGCCGAGGGCGGCTTCGACTGCTCCGGCCTGACCCAGGCCGCCTACCGCACCGCCGGCATCACCATCCCCCGCGTCGCCCAGGCCCAGTACGACGCAGGCCTCCGCCTCCCGCAAGGCGAGCAACTGTCCCCAGGCGACCTGCTGTTCTTCGGCACCAGCCCCGGCAACATCACGCATGTCTCGCTCTACACCGGCCACGGAAACGCCATCGACGCACCACGCCCCAGCGCGGTCGTCCGCGAAGGCCCCGCGAACACCGACACCCCCTCCTTCCAGGGCGCGACCAGGCCCGCGGTACCAGGTGGGGGTGCCCGGTGAAGCAGATCGCCGCCCGCGAAGCCATCAGGCTGCTCAAATCCATGACCCGCGTACCTGGCGGTGTTGGTCGCCGTCGCCGACAACACCGCCATGGCAGCCTGGGTGAAGTCCCGGAATCAAGGCCCGATGGTCAGCCACATGTTCCGGGTCACGGGAAGTGGAGCAACTCCTTTATGGGCAAGGGGTGGCAACGCCGGGACATGCCTTCTCAGTTGTCGCGTCGAGCGAGCGCGCGCAGGAAGGTGAGCGTCTCCATCTCGCGGTTGGTGGACTCTGTTGCAGAGGTGCCGTACCTGCGATTGGCGGAGAGCTTGACGATGGTGGTGCGGGCGGTCGGGTCGACATAGACGAACTGGTTGTAGACACCGATCGCGCTGAACTCGCCGCGGTCGCCGGCTGGGAGCCACCAGTGGTGGCCGTAACCCAGGCCGGTCGGGTGGCCGCCGATGATCGGGCGGCCGGGCTCCAGGTGCGGGGCGGCGACGGTCAGCGAGTCGCGCACCCATGCGGCGGGGATGATCTGCTCGCCCTGCCACACGCCGCCGCACCGGTACAGCTCGCCGATCCGGGCGTAGTCGCGGGCGGTGAGGTTGAGCCCGCCGTAAGCCATCTCCGTTCCGGCCGGGTCGAGGACCCAGTAGCCGGGCGAGGTCATGCCGAGCGGCTCGCACAGCTTTTCCTGCATGTAGTCGCCCATCGTGCGGCCTGTCGCACGGGCCACGAGCGCGCCCAGCACCTGCGTCTCCCCGGAGTTGTAGGGCAAACGGTGCCCGGCTCGCGTTGGGGCTCCAGCGGCCGATCGCGGACACATCACTGACCACGTCATAGACCCGGGCGGGTGCGGCATCGACCCACGCGCGTCTGGTGAAGGCGAAGGCTGATGCGTCCAGAGCCTCGAAGAGGTCGTGTTCGCTGGCGGTGGCGCTCAAGGCATCCTCCTGGGTGCGTGCGGGATGATGCCGGGTCGGCTCCGCCCACGTCACCACCGGTTATGCCGGGGAGCCAGACCCGATGGTGCCTATCCACAGCTGGGGCAGGCTGTGCGTTTCGAGTCGGCCCATACTCGGATCCATGACCGGAAAATCGCAGCTCGGGGACTTCCTGCAGGCGCGGCGCTCCCAGCTGCGCCCTGACGATGTCGGGGTGCCCACCTACGGGGAGCGTCGGCGTGTGCCGGGTCTTCGGCGCGAGGAGTTGGCGCTGCTGGCGGGTGTGAGCGCCTCCTACTACACCCGGCTTGAGCAGGGGCAGTCGCTGAGCGCGTCCTCTGAGGTGCTGGACGCGATCGCCGGGGCTCTGCGGCTGGACGAGTCCGAGCGGCGGTACCTGCACGACCTGGCTCGGGCGGACAGGCAACGCACTCGGGGCCGGCGGCCTGCGCCGGAGCGGGTGACGGAGGCGACGGCTCAGTTGCTGGACGTGCTGGCGGGCGTTCCCGCGATCGTGCTCGGCCTGCGCAGTGACGTGCTGGCGTGGAATCGCCTGGGTCACGCGCTGTTCGCCGGACACCTGGACCGTGGCGCCCCGGACCTGTCGGGGCAGCGGCCCAACATGGCCAGACTGGTGTTCCTCGACTGTCATACCCGCGACCTGTATGCGGACTGGCCGAGCAAGGCCAGGGCGGTGGTGGGGAACCTGCGCCTGGTGGCGGCCCAGCATCCGCAGGACACCGCGTTGCACGCGCTGCTGGGTGAACTGAGCGCCAAGAGTTCTGAGTTCTCCTCGATGTGGGCCGACCATCGGGTCAAGGCGTGCACCGTCGCTACCTATGAGATGCGGCACCCGCTGGTCGGCCCGCTGAGCGTCGTTCAGCAGACCCTGAGCAGCGGGCCGGGCCCCAACATGGTGGTTGCCACCACGGAGGCGGGCTCGCCCTCGCGGGCCGCGCTGGCCCTGCTCGCCCAGGCCATCACCCAGGACACTGTCCCGGCTGACCCGGCGCGGAGGGGGCCCCGGGCCGCCACTGCCTGACCTCACACAACGTCACCGGGCGCTCGGCTTGCACCTGCGAGCACCCGTTCCGCCCGGGCTCGGCCGACGACCGGCCGCCGCCGGGAGCAGCTCCGGGGCCGCATGGCCCCCGAGCAGAGCCCACCTGCCCAACCCGTGCGTCGGCGTGTTGCTGCCGCATGCCCGAAAACCAGTGAAGGATCCATGTTCAAGAAGCTCTCCATGTCCGCTGTATCGGCGGCCGTCCTTGTCGCGGCCGCTGCCGCAGCGCCCACTCCGGCGTCGGCGTCGGTCGAGTCCGCTCCGCTGAGCAGGGCGCGAATCGCCGCGCACTTCGACCTGACCAAGGGGCAGATGCCGGAGAACATCGCCCTGGCACCGGGCGGCACCACGTACGTCACTTTCGCCCAGGGCCGCCAGGTCGCCAAGGTCTCCCCCAACGGCACGTCCCGGATCCTGGCCACCCTGCCTCTGCCCGCCGACGGCGGTATCCACACCCCGGTCCTGGGCTTCCCGCTGACCGTCGGAATCGTCCGTGCCCACGACGGCACCCTGTACTTTCTGTACGCCACCGGAACCGCCGACCTCACTGGTGTGTGGCGATTGCGCCCCGGTGGCAAGCCGCAGCGGATCGCCGCACTGCCCGCGGGCGGCCTGCCCAACGGCCTGGCGCTGGACCCGCGTACCCGCACCCTCTACGTCACCGACTCCGTGCTCGGCACCGTCTGGAGCGTGCCCACCACCGGCGGCACCCCCACCGCTTGGTCCACCGCCCCCGAACTTGCCCCCGCCGGCTTTCTCGGCGCCAACGGCCTGAAGATCCACAACGGGGCGGTCTGGGCCACCAACCTCGACAAGGGCACCGTCGTGCGCATCCCCATCCTCCGGGACGGGCGCGCCGGTTCGCTCAGGACCGAGGCCACCGGTCTGCCGGGGATCGACGACTTCGCCTTCACCGGCCACGGAAACCAACTGCTGGCCGCCCTCAACGGCCCCAACCAGGTCGCGCTCGTCCAGCCCGACGGCAGCCACTCCACCGTGCTGACCCAGGCCGACGGCCTGCGGAACCCCACGTCCATCGCCCTGAGCGGCAACACCGTCTACGTGACGAGCGCCGCCTATACCACCGCCCAGGACCCCAACCTGCTCCGCGCCCACCTGAACCGCTGAGCGTCGCGGGCACCGACCCGCCGAGGAGTTGCACCGGCTCGTCCCGGACGACCGCGTCCTTGTCGACAGGCCGCCCCGTCATGCCACCCCGAGCACTCCAAGCCCCGCGCACCGAACGGAGAAGCACCTTGCAGGACACCCACGAGATCACCCTGGGCGATGTCACCATCACCCGGATCGAGGAGCTGCACGGGCCGATCATGCCCACGGACCAGTTCTTCCCGGACCTGCCCGAGCAGGCATGGAAGGACCAGCGTGCCATGCTCGTGCCCGACCACCTGGGCGCCGACGACGCCATGGTCCATGTCGCGATGCAGACCTGGCTGTTGCGCAGCGAGGGCAGGACCATCCTGGTCGACACCGGCGTCGGCAACGACAAGTCCCGCCCGGCCGTCGCTGCGTGGGACCACCTACGGCTGGACTACCTCGGCAACCTCGCGCGCGCCGGTGTGCGGCCCGAGGACGTCGACCTTGTGGTCAACACCCACCTGCACGTCGACCACGTCGGCTGGAACACCCGCCTGATCGACGGCGCCTGGGTACCCACGTTCCCGAACGCCAACTATTTGATGCCCAAGGCCGACTTCGAGTTCTGGAATCCGGCGAACAACCCCGGCATCGCCGGCGGCGTCAACGAGAACGTCTTCGAGGACAGCGTCGCCCCCGTACACGCCGCGGGCCAGGTGCAGCTGTGGGAGGAAGGCCACACCATCGACGCGCACCTGCGGCTGGAAGCAGCCCCCGGCCACACGCCCGGATCCAGCATCGTCATGCTGGCCTCCCGCAGCGACCGGGCCCTGTTCGCCGGCGACCTGATGCACACTCCCCTTCAGGTCACGCACCCCGACCACAACAGCTGCTTCTGCCACGACCCGGCCCAGGCCCGCAAAACCCGCCGCAGGCTGCTCGGCTGGGCCGCCGACACAGGCGCCCTCGTCCTGCCCGCCCACTTCAGCGGCCACAGCGCCCTCGAAGTCGAGCACAAGGGCAGCGGGTTCATGATCAAGAAGTGGGCACCGATCACGAGGTACTGACCCCGACTCCACCCCGCCGTCGCTCCGGCCACCCCGGAGCGGCGGCATCGACGTGAGCAACCAGCAGCCAGGAGATCCGAGATGGCACCCGCCGATCCCGCCACCGTCACCACCACCTCAGGCCCTGTCCGCGGTCGCCGCCACGGACACGGGACTGTCTTCCTCGATGTCCCCTACTCCGCACCGCCCGTCGGACGTAGGCGTTTCGCCGCGCCGAGCCCGCACCAACGGTGGACCGGAGTCCGTGACGCGACGCGGCCGGGACCGACCGCGCCCCAGCCCACCCGGGACTCCTTCGGCACCCTCGACATGTCGCCCTACTTCGGACCGGGCTGGCAGCGCGGCGACGACTACCTCACCGTCAACATCTGGGCCCCGCAGCCGGATGGGCCGACCCGGCCGGTCATGGTGTTCGTGCACGGCGGAGGGTTCGTCGCGGGCTCCGGCCGTGCACCGCTCTACGACGGAACGGCTTTCGCCCGCGACGGCGTCGTGCTGATCACCGTCAACTACCGCCTGGGCATCCCCGGCTTCCTCCACCTGCCCGACGCCCCGGACAACCGCGGCATGCTCGACGTCCTGGCCGCCCTGCACTGGATCCAGGAGAATGCCGCCCAATTCGGCGGCGACCCCGGCAACGTCACCCTCTTCGGCCAGTCCGCCGGAGCCATCATCGTCTGCGGCGTCCTCGCCGACCCGGCCTCCTCCGGCCTGGTCCGACGGGCGATCATCCAGAGCGGCACCGGCACCGGCACCTTCACTCCCGACCAGGCCGGCATCGTCACCGCGGCGGTCGGACGCGAGCTGGACCTCGAACCCAGCGTCAAGACCCTGGCCGACATCCCCGACGAGCGCCTCGTCGCCGTCATGGCCGGCCTGACCGGCCTGGACGTGCGCACCTCCACCCACCACGACCCGCTCGGCGGCATCACCTCCTTCAGCCTGGTCAGCGAGCACCAGCCTGCCACTGCGGTCGCCGCCGGCCAGGGAAGCGAGATCGACTTGCTGATCGGCACCAATCTCGACGAGGGCGCTCTCTACCTGGCCCCGTTGGGACTCCTGGCGAGGACCACCGATGCCGATGTCCGGGACACCGCAGCAAGGTTCCACCCCGACCCCGACGAGGCCGTCCGTGCCTACCGAACACAGCACCCGTCCGCCTCAGCCGCCGACCTGCGCACCACCATCCTCGGTGACGGGCTGTTCACAGCCGGCACCCGGCAGATGGCCGCCGCTCACGCGAGCGCCGCGGACGGGCGCACGTACTGCTACGAATTCGTCTGGCGCTCCGACGCGATCGACGGACAACTGGGCGCCAGCCATGTCATGGAGTTGCCGTTCGTCTTCGACCGCCTGTCCCTGCCATCGCTGCGCGGCCCACGAGGGCTCCTCGGCAACGCCGCACCGCCCGCCCCACTCGCCACTCGTGTCCACCAATCGTGGATACAGTTCGCTGAGACCGGCAATCCCGGCTGGCCCGTCCACGAACCGGCCGGGGGCCGCATCCAGCACATCGGCGCCGCCTGACCGCCAACCGCGGGCAACGGCGCCGCGCGCTGCGCGCCGACGGCCGGGAGACGCTGCTCGCGATGACACCCGAGCAGGCCACCGGGACCTGATCACCCCCGCGCCCACTGGCCGAGAACCCGCAGCCGCCGGCGGTTCGGCACGAGCCGCCGAGGTCCTCACCCGCGAGAACCAAGGTGATTCCGCGTTCGGCAGGAGTCTCGAGTGTTGCGCAGCGCAGGAATTACAGGTCTCGATGCACACGGTTCCGAATGAGCCATCCGCCCGCCAGTAGGCGCCGAACTGGGCGGACGTAGCAGTGCAGGCACGGTTCACCCGACCAGGGAGATTCCATACGTTTCATGATCACCGGGATATCCGTGCCTGCCGTCCCATCGCCCGCACCGGCGGCGACCGCTCCGCAGGCGGGAGGCTGCCCGTGCCTTTGTCGGCACGCACGGGCAGCGATGGTCTGCGGTGGTCAAAGGTCGGGACAGGATGGCGCCCGCCCCTGGGAGACCAAGGGCGCGCGGGCGCCCCGCAGGTCCTGTCCCTGCGGGTCCGCGAGGCGTCTAGTACTCCAGCCGTAGATCGTGATCTTCATGGCTGGACGGCCGCTTGATGTCGGTAGTGGCACCGGTGCGCGCGGGCTTGATGCCGACGTCGCCAGTGTGACCAGCGCAGGCGGTGTGCGAGGTCGTGGGCTGGGCGGATCAATGCCGCGAACTGGTGCTGGATCTCGTTGCCGGTCATGGGGATCAGGTCGTCGGGGGCGGGTCGGTCGCGGCGTTCGGTGGCTGCAGTGCAGGCGAGGAAGGCGTGGGCGAGCATGGCGAGGGTGGCCCAGCGGTGCCAGGAGGCCCAGCGGCGGACCTGGTGCTCGTCCAGGCCGGTCAAGCCCTTGCTTGCCTGGAACGTCTCCTCGATCGTCCAGCGCCGTCCGGCCACCCGCACCAGCTCGGACATCGGCACCGGACGCGGTGAGAAGCAGCGGTATGAGGCGAGTTCACCGGTGCGACGGTTGCGACGGACCAACAGGCACCACTGGCCGGGCCAACCGGCGGCGTCGAGGATGTCGATCTGGGCCCAGTCGTAGTACCGCTCACCCTTCGCGCCTGCTCCGGCCGACAGCCGCTGCCAGGCCCGCTTCGGGATCCGCGCGGCCAGGGTCTTCGCCTGGAACTTACCGGCGGGCGTGATGACGGAGTGGGTGCTGGACACCGCCAGGACGTAGCCGGTCCGACGATGTTCCAGGGCGATCCGCAGGTGCGGGTTGTCGCCGTAGACCTCGTCGCCCGCGACCCAGCGCGCGGGTGCTCCCGCGTCCAAGGCCCGCTCGACCATGCGGGCGGCAAGTTGGGGTTTGGTGGCGAAGGCCAGGTCGTCGGGGATGCCCGCGCTCCGGCAGCGGTCCGGTGCCTCGGTCCACGAGCGCGGCACATACAGGGCTCGGTCGATGGCGGCGTGTCCGCGGGCGGCGGAGTACACGAGATAAACGGCGACCTGGGCGTTCTCGACTCGGCCGGCCGTGCCGGTGTACTGACGCTGGACGCCGACGGTCGCGGTGCCCTTCTTCAAATCGCCCGTCTCGTCGACCACGAGCACCGCCTCGGTGTCGCGCAGGTGCTCGACCACGTAGGCCCGTATGTCGTCACGAATCGCGTCGGCGTCCCATTTCGCCCGGTGGAGCAGGTGCTGCATGCCGTCCGGAGTGGCATCACCCGCGTGCTCGGCCAGGGTCCAGCAGTTCTTCCTCGGCAGGTCCGACAGCAGCCCGGAGACCAACCGCCGCACCCGGCGACGGGGTTCAACTCGGGAGAACCGGCCGGCGATCCGGCTCATCAGTCCTTCGAATGCCTCCTGCCAGTGGGCAGGCACTACGCCGGCGTCCGAGGCCGCCGCGTGATCATTGGTTGTCCACACAACACCCCATGATCAACGGCGGCCTCGGACGCCACCGAAGCCAGTAGTCGGGCCCCTCGACTCGGTAGCGAACGTCGACACCGGCAACGAACCGCAGCTCACACACGAGCCGACGGGCGCCGTCCGGCGCCAAGCGGTGCGGCGCCAACAGCAGCTCCAGCTCGTCATAGCGGGCGTCGACCCCGCCGTGGCCCGGATGGCTCTCCTGGCCGACCTCGCCCGCCTCACGGCGCTCATACCACCTGGCGTAGATCGCCCACTGCTCGCGCTCCAGCTCCGCCACCGTCTCGCTTGCGGGCCAGACCTGGTACTCATCGACTTCATGGCTGTGGTCGTAGACGTGCATCTCGAAGTAGTGAGGCTTCCCGTCGATGTCAGCAAGGCCGGCCCACGGTTCGCCGTACCACTCCGACTCGGCGTACACCCGCTCGAAGCCGTCCGCGATCAACTGCTCTTCGCCCCAGATCTCAGCCACGCAGGCAGGCTACCGGCGAGCAGTCTCCGTATCCATGATCACGATCTACGGCTGGAGTACTAGGCGCCCTTGGGGCAGTTGTCGGACGAGGTTGGTGTGACTGAGCGCTTCAGTTGGCGGATGAGCGCGCTACCTGGCGGAACTGTGCGTTGTAGTTGGCGGAACCACTGGCGCTGGGGGCGGGGGCAGCCTGTATTCATGCTGGTGGTGTGGCTGCCCCTCAGGTTGCCCCCCTCGACGTTCGGTTCCGGAAGAAGGGGTTCGTCTTTCGGATGGGGCCGAAGGTCCTGGGGTGCGGCTGCCGCGCGCATCTACGGTCAGGGTGAGCTGGTTCCGCCAGGAAGGGGAATTCCAGAGACCATAGCGCCACAGCGGGGTGTGGTGCGCCAAGAACGGAAGGGAAGAACGGATGCGTAAACTCTGGCTCTTCAGCACATTAGCGGCCACATCGCTGCTACTCCCGGTTCAAGCAGCTCAGGCCCAGCCGCAGACTGGTGTCGGCGCAGCGGTCGTGACCGCCCAGCAGCGGCCCGCCGCGGCGGATGATGTGCACTCGGGTGCCGATGAGTACTTCGGGTTCGGCGGTGCGTGGTTCAAATTCACCGGAGACAGCACGATCGAAGACATTTGGACTTACGCCAATGACACCTCGTGCGACGGCAATAACGTTTATGCGCGGCTGGAAGTAAAGCATGGCAACGGCCACGTTGAGATCGTCGACGACACAACGGCCTGGGGCGAGGGCTGCATGGGAGGTACCGGCCACACGGAAGGCGTCTCCTATCAGCACGCTCCCATGGGGGCGATCTCCTGGGCGCGGGTGATTCTCTGCAATGACGACTGGGGCCCGACCAACACTTGCGTGCGCGGTCCCAAGCGGGACAACCCCGAGTTCTGATCACGACCCGAGCAACAGGGCGCACCTGCGGGCGGGCGCCGACCTCACGAGGGGTGCCCGCCCGCAGGTCAACGGCTGCCCCTTGTTCGAACCGAGGGTCAGCCCCGCGCTGAAGTGCCGCTGCAGGAGCAGGAACACCAGGATGGTCGGGAGCGACACCAGCACCGAGCCTGCCACGAGGAGGTTGCAACGACGTCACCGTCGCTCACCCAGACCGCCGCGCTCATCCACGCTCCGGCAGCCGCTGGCAACGCCCGCCGCGCCATGACCGACCTGCAGATCACCTTGCAGGCCGCCGACGCCCACGCCCGCAAGGTCGGCCACCGCTACCTGCTCGCCGACGAGCAACGCGCCCTGGATCGCGGTGCCAAGCTGCTGCACACCGCCCTTGACACCGGCGGCAACCTCCACGGGCGCACGGCCGCGTACGACGAGGCCCGCCGCCTCATCTGATCTCCCAATCCGTCCAACTGCCGAAGCAGGCCGTCGCCGAACTCAAGCACCGTAGCCGCCTTACACTCGCCACCCGGCCCCGCGCCCCGGAGGGTCACTCATCGTGCCCTGGGTCGATGGGCAGCCGCTCTGGCTGGCAGCAGCGATGGTCGCCGAGCGTCCGGGGCGCCCGCACTTCCTGCCCCACCACCTGGACCGACTACTGTTCGGCAACCGCCCTGGAGCACACCCCTGGCCACCCAACGCATCACCAGCATGAACACGGGCTGCCCCCGCCCCCAGCACCAGCGGTTCCGCCAACTACAACGCACAGTTCCGCCAGGTAGCGCGCTCATCCGCCAACTGAAGCGCTCAGTCACAGTTGGGCCGTCGTGCCGGATGGCGTGAGTGCGGGCGCGGACGGCTACGGCGATGGCAGCCATGGGGGTGGTGCCGGTGCCCATACGGCGCATGACCTGCTGCCGCCACTCGACGGGGAGACTGGCGAACCCGCCCCACGACCACGGTCCCCGGCACACTCATGCGCTGGACGATGCCCGTCACCCCCACCTTGGCTGACCAGCTCACCTACGACCTGACCCGCCTGGCCCGCGTGAAGGAAGGACGCAGACCCGAACCGACCGCTTCCGTGATCGACACCCAGAGCGTAAAGACCGCCATCAATGTGCCTCTGACCAGCCAGGGAACCGACGCCGCCAAGAAGATCGTCGGCAGGAAACGGGGCATCATCACCGACACACTCGGTCTGCTCCTCGCCGTGACCGTCACCGCCGCGAGCCTGTCCGAGAACGCCGTCGGAATCCAGCTCCTCGACCAGGCCAAGAAGACCTACCCCAGCGTCTCCAAGAGTTGGGTCGACACGGGCTTCAAGAACGCCGTCATCGAGCACGGCGCCAGCCTCGGAATCGACGTCGAAGTCGTCAACAGAAACCCAGGAGTTCGCGGCTTCCACGTCGCCTCGATCGACAACCCCACCAAGCGCATAACGGACGAGACGACACCCAGCGGGATACCGCTGCCCAGTTCATGGACTACAGGGACAGTCAGGTCGAACAACCGGCCAGCCCGACGTTACCGAGTTCCGGGTCCTCGTCGCCGACGGAAAGGCTGAGGGGACGTGCCACACCTAGGTACGACGCGGCCTCTGACCTCGGCCGGATCGCGTATAACGTCGAATGCGGCTCGACGGCCTCGAACGGGCCGAAGAGCGCCGGTAGAAACTCGGAAAACCTGATGGGAAACACATGTCCTACTCGCCTCACGAGGAAAGCAACCTGCGGATCGTCAGGGACGCCCTCGCCGAAGGAAAAGACGACTTCACCAAGTTCTTCACGAAGATCTTCACCAACGACACCGAATGGGAGATCGCCGGTCACGGTCCGGTCGCCGGGATCTACCACGGCTTGAAGGATCTCCACGAGAATGCCGAGGCGGCACTGTTCGACAGGCTCGACGGTCCGCTTTCGATCACGCCACGCGGCCTGTGGGCCGACGGCGACGACGTCATCGTCCGGATCGAGAGCACGGGCGTCGCGATTGACGGTGAGCCGTATCACAACGGCTATCTCTACATTCTCACCATGAAGAACGGGAAGGTCGTGTCCGGTATCGAATGGCTCGACCTCCATGCCTACTACGAGATCATCGATCGCGTGCGGCTGTGAGTCACAGGCCGGGCCGCGCGCTCGTGGCCTAGGTGGCGGAGAACTCGTGGGCCGCCAGCCGAGCATCCCGGCCGAGGACATCCGCCCGGCGGGCGGGCCTTCGAGGTGGGTGTGGCACACCCACCTCGCGGCGTCGCTATCGGCTTACGCTGGTCGGTGATGACGAATCGAGACAAGTCTGGCTCGCAGCTGGGCGACTTCCTGCGGGCGCGGCGCGCGGCGGTCGCTCCGGAGGAGGTAGGCCTGCCGCGAGGGCACCGCCGCGTCGCGGGGTTGCGGCGGGAGGAGGTGGCGGCACTGGCCGGGGCCAGTGCCGACTACTACACGCGTCTGGAACAGGGTCGTGAGCGTCATCCCTCGACACAGATGCTGGACGCGCTTGCCGCCGCGCTGAACCTCGACCACGACGAGCACGCCCACCTGTGCCGGCTCGCGGGCAACCCGGCGCCCGCCGCGGGTGGTGCCGGCGGCCGTGCGGTCCATCCTTCGCTGCATCAGCTGCTGGGCCAGTTCCCGTCGACGCCCGCGTTCGTGATCGACGAGACCCAGCAGATCCTCGCGGCGAACACTCTGGGGACAGCACTGCACAGCGGGTTCATATCCTCGGACAACTTCGCGCGGATGATCTTCCTGGATCCCGAGGGCCGGCGGTTCTTCCTCGACTGGCAACGTATCGCGGCCGCGAACGCCGGATCGCTGCGGCAGGCCTGGGGCCGTCCCGCCGCACGCGGGCGGCTGGAGCCGCTGATCGCCGAACTGTGTGCGGGCAGCGAGGACTTCGACCGTCTCTGGCGGGGGCACACCGTCGCCTCGAAGACACGGGAGGCGAAGCGGCTCACCCACCCGCACGTCGGTGAGCTGACGTTGACCTACCACTCGTTCGCGGTGGCCGATGTCGATGGCGGGCACCTCGTCGTGTGCCAGGCCGAGCCCGGGTCCGCCAGTGAGAAGGGCCTGCGGCTGCTGTCGACGCCGGCCGCGGACCGGACCGAAGGCACCGGGGCGGCGTCCCCCGACACCACGCCGCACTCCGCGTCGTGACCCACCACCCTGCCCGTGGACAGGACGGCGGGCCACGGTGACCTGATCACCACTCCCACACCCGACTTGGCCCAAGTTGGTGCGTACCTGCTCGAGTGTGGATGGTGTCGAGGAGAGTACTGCACCCCGGCGACGCTCTCGCCCTCTGGTGGAACGTCTCGGACAGCGCTGTCGGCTGGACAGCCGACCAAGATGCCCGCCTGCGCCGCCTCTTCGGCGCCGAGGACCGCGCCCGCCCCCATGGCCCAATTCCGCCACCTCCCGGAAGCAATGGCCGAGGTGCCCGCCAGGGCGAGGGCCAGCAACAGGACCGCGGTGAGTGCGGCCAGGGACCGTCGCGAGGAATGCGGGACATGGCGCACGGAAGGCTCCTTCCACACGGTTGTCACCATCCTCGGAAGCCTTCCTGCCCTGTCGTCCTACGCGCGCAGCTGATGCTCCTACCTAGCAGGGAGTACCGGGAGCAGGCCGTACCCCGGTGACGGAGAGCGCCGAGGCGTCCGTCGGCCCGTTGGTTATGCTGCGCGGATGGACGGCGAACGATGAGCGAGGCGCAGCAGACCCCCGGTCAGCAGGAGCGGACCGATCACGGCCCGGCCGCCCGCGAGGTGGACCAGCCGTCGCCCGTCGACGGTGCCCTGGAGCGGGCGATCGCCGTGCAGGTGCGCCGCTACCGGCAGGCGATCGGACTGACGGTCGGCGACATGGCGATCCGCGCGGGTATCTCCAAGGCCATGCTGTCGAAGATCGAGAACGCCCAGACGTCCTGCAGTCTCACCACCCTGGCCCGGCTCGCGGCCGCCCTGGACGTGCCGGTGACCGCGCTCTTCCGGGGGGCCGACACCCAGCGCGAGGCGGTGTTCACCCCGTCCGGCGCGGGCGCCCGGATCATTCAGCGCGGGTCGCGGGTGGGCCACGACTACACCCTGCTCGGCGCGCTGCGCGGCCCGCACAAGCGGATGGAGGCCCACCTCGTCACGCTGACCGAGCAGAGCGAGGTGTTCCCGCTGTTCCAACACCCGGGCACCGAGCTGCTGTTCATGCTCGACGGCGAGATGGTCTACGGGCACTGCGACGCCGCGTACCGGATGCGTCCCGGCGACGCGCTGCAGCTGGACGGCGAGGGCGTGCACGGCCCGCAGGAGTTGGTGGAGTTGCCGATCCGCTTCCTGTCGGTCGTGGCCTACGGAGACATCGAGTCCTGAGGGAGCACCTGAGGGAGCAACACACTCTTTATCGTGCGTGCGGCGCCTCGTAACACATTTCGTCCACCCTCTTGCAACATTGGTTCCTCTCAGGAGACCCGAGAGGGCCCCGCACTATGGGGAGGACAGCACAGCATGGACGCAGCAAGTACCGCCTGGATTCTCGCCGCCTTCACGGCGGTGAGCCTGATGGTTCCCGGCCTCGCTCTCTTCTACGGCGGCATGGCCGGCGCCCGCTCCACCCTCAACATGATCATGATGGTGCTCGGCGCGTGCGCCGCCGGGGCCGTCGTATGGACCCTGTACGGCTACTCCGCGGTGTTCGGCGACTCGTACGGAGGGCTCGGCCTGCTCGGCGACGTCACCGAACACGCGGGTCTCACCGATGTATTGACCGGCGACAAGGACGCGGCAATCCCACCCGCGCTCTTCGCCGCCTTCCAGGCCCTGTTCGCGGCGATCACGGTGGGCATCATCGCCGGCGCCCTGGTGGACCGGGTGAAGTTCGGCGCCTGGATCGTCTTCTCCGGGCTGTGGGTGACCTTCGTGTATCTGCCCATCGGTCACTGGGTGTTCTCGCTCAGTGCCGAGGACGGCTCGCTCACCGGTGGCTGGATCCTCAACGAGCTGGGCGCGGTGGACTTCGCGGGTGGCACCGCCGTGCACATCAACTCCGGTATCGCGGGCCTGGCCGCGGTCCTCGCGCTCGGCGCCCGGCGCGGCTGGCCGCGGCAGCCCCGCCCGAGCAGCATCCCGCTCACGGTGCTCGGCGGCGGCATCCTGTTCTTCGGCTGGTTCGGCTTCAACGGCGGCTCGGCGCTGGCCGCGGGCAACAGCGCGGCCGTGGTCGTCCTGATCACCATGAACGCCTCCTTCGCGGGCCTGCTGGCCTGGGTCGCCGTCGAGCGGTTCACCCACGGGCACCCGACCGCGCTCGGCGCGGTGTCCGGCATGATCGCCGGTCTGGTCGCGATCACCCCTGCCTGCGGTGCCGTGTCGCCGATCGGATCGCTGGCGGTCGGCGCGATCGCGGGCGCCCTGTGCCCGCTCGCCATCAAGCTCAAGTACCGCCTCGGGTACGACGATTCGCTCGACGTGGTCGGCGTCCACCTGGTCGGCGGCGTGGCGGGCACATTGCTGGTGGGTCTCTTCGCCACCTCGGACGCGCCGAGCGGCGCGAGCGGCCTCTTCTACGGCGGCGGCTTCAAGCTGCTCGGCATCCAGACCGTGGCCTCGCTCGCCGTCCTCACCTACTCCTTCGTCGTCACCTGGCTCCTGGTGAAGGCGCTCGACAAGACGATGGGCATGCGCCTGGAGCCGGAGGCCGAGGAGAACGGCGTCGACGTGACCGTGCACGGCGAGGTCGCCTGGGACCTGGAGGGCGCCCTCTTCGGCCCCACCCCCAAGCCGGCCGAGCGCTCACGCGCGGTGGTCGAGAAGGCGGAGGCGCTCACGTCCGCCGCGGCAGAGAACACGAAGAGCTGACGGCTCCGAACCCTGTCCCGACACCCCGGAAGACCCGGTCCTGTGCACCAACAGGGCCGGGTCTTCGACATGGTGACCGATCGGCGGCGGGCGGAACGTAACACGCCTTAACCGTCGGTTAACCACCCTCACTGTTTCCTGACGTGATACTTGATTTCACCAGAGGACACCGAGAGGTGAGCTCGCATGACCTTGCCGTCAGCACCGCCCCCACGCCTGCTCCTCCCCGGCCTCACCCCTCGCGAGCCGGGCCTCGAGACCTATCCCGTACGCCCCGGAGGCCTCACCGGCGTCCGGCTCTCCCCCGGCGACCGGCTCACCGTGATCGACCGCTACGGCCGACAGCCCGCCGAACTCACCGTGATCGACCGCACCGGCACGGCATTCGGAGCCGTCCAGGACGCGCCCGCGACCGTGCTGCGCACATCGCCCCTGGCCGCGGAGCACGGTGTCGATCCTCGATCCGCCCTCGCGATACGGCTGTTCGGGCCGTGGTCACCCGCCGGGTCCCGGGAGGAGTTCACGGCGACCGAGGAATGCGTCAGCCTCGTCGGAGCGCCCGGCGCCCCCATGGACGTACAAGAGGAAGAAGCCAACCCGCCGTCCGAACTGCTGCTGGAGATACGCCGGTCCGCGCCGCACCACGCGCCCGGCCCGCTGCTCCCCGAGCCCCTCGCCGAGCCCGTGCTCGACCTCAGGATCGACGCCACCACGGCTCGCGCGTACGAGGTGAAGAAGGGGCAGTACATACAGGTCATCGACGTCGAGGGCCGCCAGTGCTCCGACTTCCTGGCGTTCGGCGCCCGCCGGCTCCAGGACGGCGTGGAGCGCGGCCTCGACGCGACCGCCACCCGCTCGTTCACCGGCCGCGCCTATCCGCAGCCCGGCCTGCACGGCAAGTTCTACGACGCCGATGCCCGGCCGCTGCTCGACGTGGTGCGTGACACCGTCGGCCGCCACGACACCTTCGGTCTCGCCTGCAACGCCAAGTACTACGAGGACATGGGCTATCCGGGCCACCCCAACTGCACCGACAACTTCAACGGGCAGCTCGGTGGCTACGGCATCGCCGCCCGATCCGGCTGGCCCGCCCTGAATCTCTTCTACAACACCGACTTCGACGCCGACCACCGGTTCGTGTTCGACGAACCCTGGTCCCGGCCCGGCGACTACGTCCTGCTGCGCGCGATGACCGATCTCGTCTGCGCCTCCTCCGCCTGCCCCGACGACATCGATCCGTCGAACGCCTGGGTGCCGACCGACATCCACGTCCGTGTGTACGACGCGAGGAGGACGTTCTCCATGGCCATCGCCCACCGCGTCACCCCGGACGCGGAACCACGCCTCACCCGGCCGTCCGCGTTCGCGCCGCGCACTCAGGCGCTGACGCGGCAGTTCACGGAGTACCGCGGCTTCTGGCTGCCCGACACCTACGACCGGCACGGACCGCAGGAGGAGTACTGGGCCTGCCGCGAGCGAGCCGCCGTGATGGATCTGTCCGCGCTGCGCAAGTTCGAGGTCACCGGGCCGGACGCGGAGGCGCTGCTGCAGGCGACCCTCACCCGCAACATCCGCAAGCTGTCGCACGGCCAGGTCGTCTACTCGGCGATGTGCAACGAGACCGGCGGAATGATCGACGACTGCACGGTCTTCCGGCTCGGCGACACCAACTTCCGCCTGGTGGGCGGCGACGACTACGACGGCGTCTGGCTGCGCGAACAGGCGCTGCGGCTCGGCCTCGACCGGGTGTGGATCAAGCCGTCCACCGACCAGCTGCACAACCTCGCCGTGCAGGGTCCGGCCAGCCGGGACCTGCTCGCCGAGATCGTCTGGACCCCGCAGACCCAGCCCGCCTTCGCCGGCCTCGGCTGGTTCCGCTTCGCGATCGGCCGGCTGGGCGGACCGGACGGCGTTCCCCTGCTCGTCTCCCGCACCGGCTACTCCGGCGAACTCGGCTACGAGCTGTGGACCCACCCGCTCCACGCCACCGCGCTGTGGGACGCGGTCCGCGAGGCCGGCGAACCGTACGGCCTCACCCCGCTCGGGCTCCAGGCCCTTGACATGCTGCGCATCGAGGCCGGACTCGCCTTCGCGGGATACGAGTTCTGCGACCAGACCGACCCGTACGAGGCGGGCATCGGCTTCACCGTCCCCCTGAAGACCAAGGAGGACGACTTCGTGGGCCGTGAGGCACTGCTCGCCCGCAGGGCGAGTCCGCAGCGCACCCTGGTCGGCCTGGAGCTGGCGGGCGACGAGCCCGCGCGGCACGGCGACTGCGTCCACGTAGGCCGCTCCCAGGTCGGCGTGGTCACCAGCGCCACCCGCTCCCCCGTCCTGCGCAAGAACATCGCCCTGTGCCGGATCGCCGTCCAGTACGCCGCCCTGGGCACCGCCGTCGAGGTCGGCAAGCTCGACGGCCACCGCAAACGCATCCCTGCCCAGGTCGTCCGCTTCCCGTTCTACGACCCCGACAAGACCCGGCCCCGCTCCTGACTCTCCCCCTGCCTCAACTCCCGCCTGCCCTTCGGAGGTTCAGCATGTCCCGCGTTGCCATCATCGGTGCGGGCCCCAGCGGCCTGGCCCAGCTCCACGCCTTCGAGGAGGCCCGACGGGCCGGTGCCGCGGTGCCCGAGGTCGTCTGCTTCGAGAAGCAGAGCGACTGGGGCGGCCTGTGGAACTACACCTGGCGCACCGGCCTCGACGAGCACGGCGACCCGGTGCACGGCTCGATGTACCGCTATCTGTGGTCCAACGGACCCAAGGAGTGCCTGGAGTTCGCCGACTACACCTTCGACGAGCACTTCGGCGGCCCCATCCCGTCGTTCCCGCCGCGCGAGGTGCTGTACGAGTACATCACCGGCCGGGCGAAGAAGAGCAACGTCCGCCAGTACATACGGTTCGACACGCCTGTGCGCTGGATCGCGTACGACGCCGCCTCGGAGACCTTCACGGTCACGGTGGAGAACCGGGCCGACGGCACCACGCTCACCGAGGAGTTCGACTGGGTGATCGTCGGTACGGGGCATTTCTCCACCCCCAACTTCCCGGAGTACCCCGGCTTTTCGACCTTCCCCGGTCGGGTGCTGCACTCCCACGACTTCCGTGACGCGGGCGAGTTCGCGGGCAAGGACCTGCTCGTCCTCGGCGGCAGCTACTCGGCCGAGGACATCGCGCTGCAGTCGCTCAAGTACGGCGCGAAGTCCGTGACCATCTCCTACCGCAGCAGCCCGATGGGCTTCGGCTGGCCCGACGGCATCCGCGAAGTGCCCTGTCTGGACCGGGTCGAGGGCCGCACCGCGCACTTCGCCGACGGCACCGCGCAGGACGTGGACGCCATCGTCCTGTGCACCGGGTACCAGCACCGGTTCCCGTTCGTGGAGGAGGAGTTGAGGCTCCGTACGGACAACAACCTCTACCCCGAGAAGCTCTACAAGGGCGTGGCCTGGACGGCCAACCCGAAGTTCATGTACCTCGCGATGCAGGACCAGTACTACACGTTCACGATGTTCGACGCGCAGGCCTTCTATGTGCGCGACATCGTGCTCGGCCGGATCGGCCTGCCCGACGCGAGCGCCATGGAAGCGGACATCGCGGCCTGGCGCGAGCGGCAGGACACCCTCACCGGCCCGATGGACGACATCGACTTCCAGACCGACTACCTGCGCGAGCTGCTCACCGCCACCGACTACCCCGTCTTCGACCTGGACCTGGCCCGCGAGCACTTCGCGACCTGGGAGCACCACAAGGAGGAGTCCATCACCGGCTACCGCGACCGGTCCTTCACCTCCCCCTGCACCGGCACGGCCGCGCCGGTCCACCACACCCCGTGGTGGGAGGAGCTCGACGACTCTTCGGGCACCTTCCTGCGCACCGCGCCGCAGAACATGCCGTAACCCAACTTCACGACGGCGTAACCCAACCACTGTTTCACTGCACGATACTTAATTTCACCAGAGGAACCACACCAGGAGGGCGAGGATGACCACAACCCAGGGTCCGATCCTGAAGGTGCAGGACGGCGCGACCGATCTCCCCAGCATGGAGGTCGAGGGTTCCAAGGCGTTCATCGGCGACGCGTTCGTCAACCCGGGCGGCGCGGTGATCTGCTCCGGCTTCTTCGAGCTGTTCCACTCCGAGCCGCTCGTCTACGAGTACACGTACGACGAGACCAAGTACGTCGTCGAGGGGGATTTCACGCTCACCGACATGGCGACCGGCCAGGTCGTCGAAGCGGTCAAGGGGGATGTGCTGTTCTTCCCCAAGGGCACGACGGTCAAGTTCGAGACCTCGGACCACGCGATCGGCTTCTACGCCGGCCACCGGACGTTCGCTCCCTGACATGGGCGCACAGCACACCAGCGTGCCTCGCTGGCCGACGGTCGCCCCGGAGCTGGACCGCACCGGCCGTGCCTACGCGGTCCTGACCTTCGGGCCCGCCGCCTCGGTGCTGGCGGCGGCCTGGCAGAGCGCACTGGAGACGCTGGGACGTCCGGTGTGGTCCCGGCACGACGAGCAGGCCACGGCCGACTGCCTCGCCGAACTCCGCGCGCAGATCTCGGCCGCCACGGTCGGATGGCGGCTCCTGCTCGCCGGGCCGCAGTCCGAGGTGCTGGCCGCGTACTCCGAGGCGGTGCGTGGAGGCGTCCTCGACGCGGAGATCACCGTGGTGGTGACGGAGACGGAGCATCGCCGGGTGTGGTGCGCGCACTGCGAGTCGACGACCTCCGCCGAGGTGATGCTCGGCGCGGAGGTCCCCTGCGCGGGCTGCGGGCGCTCACTGTTCGTCTACCACCACGTGTCGCGGCTGCACGCCGCACATCTGGGATTCATGACCGATGCGGAGGAGGTGCCATGACGCTCGAACTGGTCGTGCGGCGCAGCACCGAAATCGCCGAAAACACAAGGGAGTTGACGCTGGCGCGCCTCGACGGCGGTCCGCTGCCCGGGCATCCGCCGGGCAGCCATGTGGTCGTCGAGTGCGGACAGCGCCGCAACGCCTACTCGCTGACCAGCAGCGGGATCAGACCGTACGAGTACACCGTGGCCGTGCTGCGTCGGCCCGGCGGACGGGGCGGTTCGGAGCGGATGCATCTCTTCCGCGTCGGCGACCGGGTGTCGGTGAGCGTTCCGCGCAGCGCCTTCGCACCGGTGGCGACCGCCCGGCGGCATCTGTTGATCGCCGGGGGCATCGGGGTGACACCGATGCTCAGCCACGCACGCGACGCGGTGCGCTGGGGGCGGGACGTACGGATGCTGTATGTGCACCGGACCGGGGCGGGCGCGTACGTCGACGAGCTGACGGAACTGCTCGGCGGGAGGCTGCGACGGACCGTCCGCGGGGGCGAGTTCGGCGCACTGCTCGACGAGGCGCTGGTGTCGCAGCCGATCGGCACCCATCTGTACGTGTGCGGGCCCGGCCCGCTGATGGAGCGGGTGACCCAGGAGGCGCGCGCCGCCGGGTGGCCGCCGCAGCGGCTGCATCTGGAGCGGTTCACGCCGGCCGATCCGGTTCCCGGGCGGCCGTTCACCGCGCGGCTGCGGCGCTCGGCCCTGAACGTTGCGGTGTCGTCGGAGACGAGTCTGCTCGACGCGCTGGAGAGGGCCGGGGTCCGGGTGCCGAACATGTGCCGGCAGGGCGTCTGCGGGGAGTGCCGGGTGCCGGTGCTCACCGGGCGGCCGCTGCATCGCGACGAGTACCTGTCCGAGGACGAGCGCGCCGCGGGCGACAGCGTCATGTGCTGTGTGTCCCGCAGCGAGACCGAGCTTCTGGAGGTCGACCTGTGACGGTCACCGCACTCCCGACCCGGATCGCCGGCTTTCCCTTCCCGTTCCGCGCCGACTCCTACCGCTACTCCACCAACGTCGAGCCGGCCCGTGTGCCGGTGCCGACGGAGGCGGGTGAGTGGGGCGCCGGGATCCTCGACGTCGACGACGAGTACGCGGCCGAACTCGCCGAACGGGAACGGATTCTGGCCGCCGACCCGACCCGGCTGACCGTGCTGCCGCACATGCGCCCGGCCTGCTGGGACGCACTGCACACCCTGCTGCGCGAGCTGGCGGACCGACATCCCTCAGTCATGGAGCTGCGGCACCTGGGCTCCGACACCTACCTCTGGCGCAACGACCTGCTCGGCATCGAGCAGCGGTTCCGGGACGGCGAGGACGCCTCCCTGCCCGGCGGCCCGCTCGGCTTCCTCGGCAGCCAGGTGCAGGACGACATCGTGCTGCTCGACCAGCGCGAGGGCTCCCTGTGGGCCGACGCCGGTCTGGTCACCTTCGCCGCCGACTGGTCGCTGCGCTTCGACGTCGGTATGCGCTTCCTGGAGGTGCACGGCCCGGTGCCGAGGGTCCACGAGGAGGGGATCATCGCGCGGGCCGAACGTTTCCTGATGCGGCTCGAACCCGGCCAGGAGTACCGGCGTACCAACTGGACCATGTCCGTGGGACGTCGGCTCGACCAGTCCACCGAGGTCTATCCGGAGTGGGGCAGGGACCGCCGGCTGGCCGCCGAGGCGCCGGCCGCCGAACTCGCCGAGCGACTTCAGCTGCGCGTCGAGGTCCAGCATCTGATCCGGCTCGGCGCGTCCGGGGCGGTGATGTTCCTCATCCGCACCTACATGCTGTCGCTGGCCGAGCTGGCACAAGTACCGGCATGGCGGGCCCGGTTCGGTCACGTGCTGGCCGAACTGCCCGACGACATGGCCGAGTACAAGGGCCTGGCCCGCTTCCGCCGTCGCGCGGCGGACTGGCTGCTGTCCCCCTCCTCCTTCGCACCGCCCCGGTCCCAGCCCCAGGAGCCCTCATGACCACAGTCGACGCCGACCTCGCCTCTCGCGCCCGGGCCGACGGGGTGAAGTTCCTGCTCGCGCTCTTCGTCGACCTGACGGGCAAGCCGTGCGCCAAGCTCGTCCCCGTCGAGGCCGCCGACGAACTCCAGCACGAGGGCGTGGGGTTCGCCGGATACGCGGTCGGCGCGATCGGCCAGCAGCCGTGCGACCCGGACCTGATCGCGATCCCCGACCTGACCTCGTACACGCCCCTCCCCTGGGTGCGCGAGGGCCTGGCCCTGGTCCACTGCGACCCGCACGTCGAGGGCACACCGTGGCCGTACGCGCCCCGGGTGATCCTCAAGAAGCTGATCGAGCGGGCCCGGGAGCGGGAACTGGAGCTGTACGCGGGCGCGGAGGTCGAGTACTTCCTCGTCTCGCGGGACGCCGAGGGACGCATCACGCCCTCCGACGCCAAGGACACCGGCGCCCAACCCTGTTACGACGCACGCGGGTTGACCCGGATGTACGACCACCTCACCGCGGTCTCGGCGGCCATGAACGAGCTGGGCTGGGGCAACTACGCCAACGACCACGAGGACGGCAACGGCCAGTTCGAGCAGAACTTCGCCTACGCGGACGCGCTGACCACGGCCGACCGGGTCGTCACCGCCCGCTATCTGATCTCCATGCTCGCCGAACAGCGCGGTATGACCGCCACGTTCATGCCCAAGCCGTTCACCGACCGGACCGGCAGCGGAATGCATCTGCACCTGTCGCTGTGGAACGGCTCCATCGCTCTCTTCCCGGCCGAGGAGGACGAACGGGCCCTGGGGCTCTCCGAGTTGGCGTACTCCTTCCTGGCCGGTGTGCTGGAGCACGCGCCCGGTATGCAGGCCGTGCTCGCGCCGACCGTGAACTCCTACAAGCGGACCGGCGCGGTCTCGACGCGCTCGGGTGCCACCTGGTCTCCGCGGCGGGCGTCGTACGGCGGCAACGACCGTACGCACTTCGTCCGGGTCCCCGACGGCAACCGCATCGAGCTGCGCGGCGGGGACGGTTCGGCGAACCCGTATCTGGCGCTCGCGGCGGCGCTGGCAGCCGGGCTCGACGGGATCGGGCGAGGGCTGGACCCGGGAGCGCCGGGAGCGGACGGCCCGAAGCGTCCCGAGCTGCCGCTGACGCTGCTGCACGCGGTGGACGCGCTGGCGGGTGATCCCGTGGTGAGCGGGGCGCTGGACGCGGCGGGCGCGGGGGTGTGCGACTACTTCGCCGCCCTCAAGCGCGAAGAGTTCTTCGCCTGGCACAACACGGTCGGCTCGTGGGAGATCGACCGCTACCTCACCGCGTTCTGACACCTCGCCGCGTTCTGGCCCCTCGGCCGCGGTCGGAACCGCTTTCCAACGAACCACCTCTCCAATGAACCACCTCTCTGTGGAAGGGAGTTGCACCCATGTGCGGGATCGTGGGGCTCCATCTGCGTGACCCCGGGCTGTATCCGCGGCTCGGCACCCTGCTGGACGCCATGCTGGGTCAGGTCGTCGAGCGCGGCCCGGACTCGGCCGGCGTCGCGGTGTACGGCGACCGGCGCCGCTGCCCGGAGGGATACGCCGCTGTGTCCCTCCTCGGTGCGCCTCAGTCACTGGCCCAGGCACTGCCCGACGCGCTGATCACGGCCGCCGGTGACACCACCGTCGTCGCCGCGCCGCTCGCACCGGACGCTCTGACCGCGACGGTGCGTGAGGCCGCGCCCGGCGCCCGGATCGTCGGCAGTGGCACCGAGCTGACCGTGTACAAGGGCACCGGCCATCCGCGCGAACTGTCCGCGACGTACGACCTGGTGAACGCGCAGGGCTGGCAGGGCCTGGCACACACCCGGATGGCGACCGAGTCGGCGGTCACCCCGGAGGGCTGCCACCCGTTCTCCGTCGGCGACGACCAGTGCCTCGTGCACAACGGCTCGTTCGCGAACCACGCCACCATCCGCCGTGAACTGGCCGCCGAGGGCGTGCAGTTCGACAGCGAGAACGACTCCGAGGTCGGTGCCCGGTTCGTCGCCTCCAGGCTCGCTCAGGGCGAGGACCTGGAGAAGGCGCTGGTCGCCCTCTGCGAGCGCTTCGACGGCTTCTACACCCTCCTGGTCACCAACGGCAACGGCTTCGCCGTGGTCCGCGACGCCATCGCCTGCAAGCCCGCGATCATCGCCGAGACCGGCACGTGGGTGGCGATGGCCTCGGAGTTCCGCGCCCTGGCCGTCCTGCCGGGCATCGACGAGGCCCGGATCTACGAGCCCGAGCCGGAGAGGGTCTACGCATGGCACCGCTGACGTCCCGCATCGACCTGGCCACCAGCCCCGTACGCGACCTCAACGCCAAGCTCCACACCGGGTCGCTGGAGGCCGTGGAGGTGCTCAACCCGCAGGGCAAACACGCCGTCGCCGTCGGCCTGCGGCACCCGGTGACCGTCGACATCCACGGGCACGTGGGCTACTACTGCGCCGGCATGAACGACGGCGGCACCGTCACCGTCCACGGCAGCGCGGGCACAGGACTTGCCGAGAACATGATGTCGGGGACCGTACGGGTCACCGGGGACGCCTCGCAGTCGGCGGGCGCCACCGCCCACGGCGGACTGATCCTCATCGAGGGCAGCGCGTCGATGCGCTGCGGGATCTCCATGAAGGGCGTGGACATCGTGGTCGGCGGCGACATCGGCCCGATGAGTGCCTTCATGGCACAGGCCGGACGACTGGTCGTCTGCGGGGACGCGGGCGAGGCGCTCGGCGACTCGATCTACGAGGCCCGGCTGTACGTACGCGGCCGGGTGGCCTCGCTCGGCGCGGACTGCGTCGAGAAGGAGATGCGGCCCGAACACCTCGCGGAGGTAGCCGAGTTGCTCGCTTCTGCCGACCTCGCGCACGACCCGTCCGAGTTCCGCCGCTACGGCTCCGCCCGCGCGCTCTACCACTTCGCCGCCGGCAACTCGGCCGCGTACTGAGGAGGTTGCCGTCATGTCCACAGCTCACCTGCGCGAGTCCGCGACCTTCGACCGGGGCACGATCGCCGCCATCCAGCGCGCCGCCGAGACCGGCGTGTACGACATCCGCGGCTGGGGCGCCAAACGCCCGCTGCCGCACTTCGACGACCTGCTCTTCCTCGGCGCCTCCATGTCCCGCTATCCGCTGGAGGGTTACCGCGAGCGCTGCGGCACCGATGTCGTCCTCGGCGACCGGCATGCCGCCTTCCCGCTCCATCTGGACATCCCCGTCACCATCGCCGGCATGAGCTTCGGTGCCCTGTCGGCCCAGGCGAAGGAGGCGCTGGGGCGCGGCGCGAGTGAGGTCGGTACCTCCACCACCACCGGTGACGGCGGGATGACGCCCGAGGAGCGCGGTCAGTCCAAGCACCTCGTGTACCAGTACCTGCCGTCACGCTACGGCATGAATCCCGAGGACCTCCGCAAGGCCGACGCCATCGAGATCGTCCTCGGCCAGGGCGCCAAGCCGGGCGGCGGCGGGATGCTGCTCGGCCAGAAGATCAGCGACCGGGTCGCCGGTATGCGCACCCTGCCCCCGGGCATCGACCAGCGCAGCGCATGCCGCCACCCCGACTGGACAGGACCCGACGACCTCGCCATCAAGATCCTCGAACTGCGCGAGATCACCGACTGGGAGAAGCCGGTCTATGTGAAGGTCGGTGCGACCCGTACGTACTACGACGTGAAACTCGCCGTCGCGGCCGGCGCCGACGTGGTCGTGGTCGACGGGATGCAGGGCGGCACGGCCGCCACCCAGGACGTGTTCATCGAGCACGTCGGCATCCCGACACTGGCCGCGATCCCCCAGGCCGTGCAGGCCCTCCAGGAGCTGGGCCTGCACCGCAAGGTCCAGCTGATCGTCTCCGGGGGCATCCGCACCGGCGCCGACGTGGCCAAGGCGATGGCGCTCGGCGCGGACGCCGTGGCCATCGGCACCGCCGCGCTGATCGCGCTCGGCGACAACCACCCGCGGCACGCCTCCGAGTACGAGCGGCTGGGCTCCGCCGCCGGGTTCTACGACGACTACCAGGACGGGCGCGACCCGGCCGGCATCACCACCCAGGACCCGGAACTCGCCGCCCGCCTCGACCCGGTCGAGGGCGGCCGTCGTATCGCCAACTACCTCCGGGTGCTGACCATGGAGGCCCAGACCCTGGCCCGCGCCTGCGGCAAGGCCCATCTGCGCAACCTCGAACCCGAGGACCTGGTGGCGCTGACCATCGAGGCCGCCGCGATGGCGCGGGTGCCGTTGGCAGGGACGTCCTGGATTCCGGGGAGCGGGCAGGCGACGGGCAGCGGGCACGCGACGGGGAGCGGCCAGGTTTCGGGGAGCGGACTGTGACCACGACAGCCGAGGTCGTCATCGTCGGCGGCGGTATCGAGGGCGCGGCCATCGCCTGGGCGCTGGCCCGCCGCGGCGTCACCGATGTCGTCGTCTGCGAGCGCGACACCGTCGGCTCCGGCGGCACCGGCAAGTCCAGCGGCGTGGTCCGCTGCCACTACGGCGTGAACTCGCTGGCCGCCATGGCCTGGAAGGGGCTCGCCCTCTTCGAGAACGCCGCCGACGTCCTCGGCACCGACGTCGGCTTCCACCAGACCGGATACGTCGTCGGAGTCGGCGAACAGAACACCGACGCGCTGCGCGCCAACCTCGACGCCCAGCGGGCCCTCGGCATCGAGACCGGCACCATCTCCCGTGAGGACGTGGCCGAGTTGTGGCCCACCGCGTTCCTCGACGACTTCGCGGCCTTCGGCTGGGAGCCGCGCGGCGGCTACGGCGACGCGTACCTCACCGCCCAGGCCTTCGCCACGGCCGCACGCCACGACGGTGCCCGGGTCCGGCAGGGCACGCCGGTCGCCGCGCTCCTCAGCGACGCCAAGGGGGTCAGCGGGGTTCGGCTGGCCTCCGGGGAGGAGATCGCCACGCGCTCGGTCGTCGTCGCGGCGGGCCCCTGGTCGGTGGCCCTCCTCGCACCCCTGGGCATCGGCCTGCCCATCACGGTGCACCGCGAACAGATCGTGCTGATCTCACCGGGGCCGGGCCTGGACGTCTCCAAGGTCCCGGTCTTCTCCGACCTGGTGTCCCTCCAGTACATCAGGGCCGAGACCTCCGGCGAACTCCTCTTCGGCAACAGCGACCTCAGCCGCCCCGAGCCCGCCGACCCCGACCGGTACGCCGACCGGGCCGACCCCGCCTTCCTGGAGACGGCCGTCGAGAAGCTGGCCCACCGGCTCCCCGGTCTGCCGGACGCCTCGATCGCGAGCACCTACGCGGGCTGTTACGACGTCACGCCCGACTTCAATCCCGTCATCGGCCCGGCGGGCGTCGAGGGTCTGATCGTCGCGACGGGCTTCAGCGGGCACGGCTTCAAGATCTCGCCCGCCGTGGGTGAACTGGTCGCGGATCTGGTCGAGTTCGGGGACTCGCGTGACCCGGCGGTACCGGCGGAGGACTTCTCCCTAGGCCGGTTCGCGGAGGGCAGACCGCTCGCCAGTCCGCATCCGTATGTGGGAGCCGGTGAGATGCGCTGACTCCCGGCCACAACTTCTTCGGATGCCGGGCCTGCCTTCTCACTGATGTGAAGGCTTCAGCATGCCCGTACGACGACCGCGTCGATCGCCGAAAGCTCCGGCGCGCCCTCCCCCGCCAGGCCCGGCCTGCCGCTGTCAGGGCTGCTGGCTCTGTCCACGGCCGCCTTCACCGCCGTGGTGACGGAACTGCTGCCGGCGGGTCTGCTGCCAAGGATGGCGCCGGAGCTCGGGGTCTCCGAGGCGCGCGTGGGCTATCTGGTGACGGGGTACGCGGTCGCGTCGTTCCTCGCCGCGACCCCGCTCACGGCCGCGCTGCGCGGTCTGCCACGGCGGCCCGAGCTCATCGGCGCGCTCCTCGGTTCGCAGCCGCCAACACCGTCACCGCGCTGTCGTCCTCGTACGGTCTGACGTTCTCGGCGCGGCTCGTGGCCGGGGTCATGGGTGGCACGCTGTGGGCGATGCTCGTCGGGTACGCCGCACGTATGCTGCCCGCCGAGCGGCGCGGCCGGGCCATCGCGATCGTGCCGGCGGACATCACACTCGCGCTCTCCCTGGGGCTGCCCGCGGGTACGGCGCCGGCCGACGCGCTCGGCCGGCGTGCGGCTTTCGCCGCGCCGGCGGTGCCGGCCGTGCTGCTGGTGGTGGGGATACGGCGCCGGGTGCCCGGCTTTGCCGGCGAGGCGCCGGGCGAGCACGTACCGCTGCTTCGCGTCGCCGCGCTGCCCGGGATCGGCACGGTGCTGTCGGTCACGCTGACCCTGCTGGTCGGCCATCAGGTGATGTACACATACGGCGCGCCTCTCGCCCAGCACGCGGGCTTCGGCCGTACAGGGCTGGTGCTGCTGGTGTTCGGTGCCGCGACCGTCGTCGGGATCCGGGTCACGGGCGTGCTGGTCGACCGGCACCTGCGACGGACCCTGCTGGGGGCGCTCGCCCTGCTCGCGACCGCGATGCTGGCGCTGGGTGCGTACGCAGGGCATGCCGCCGTCCTCCTCGTCGCGGTCGCCCTGTGAGGACTTCACCACAAGCCGCACTGCCGACCTGGAGCACGCTCGCCGACAGTTCAGGCAGAGCCCCGATGGCAGACGAGTCGGGCTGTACGCCGGGAACACGGTGGGAATACCTCGAGACATCTTCTGAGCTGCGGAAACACATCGGTCGCAGGAACCCGGTGCACAACGCGTGCACACCTGCCAGCGACCGGTGAACCTCAGCGGTGGGAGAGCGCACCTCGGTGATCACTGCTCCTGACCGTTCCTTGACCTCATAGCGGTGAGTACGCCGCGCTGCGGTCGGCCGCACGCGCGACGCCCCTTCTTCGGTGCGCCTGCACAACCTACGGCGAACAACGTGGACGAAGTCAGGAATTTTCACGGCGCAACCTCCGCTCAGCCGCAGGTACCAGGGCGGACGCCGGCAGTCCGGGCGGGACGGGTATCCCGTACAGCTCCTCGAACGAGGCGGGAGCGTTCTCCCAATCGACCTCCCAAACCAGGTAGCCATATGTGTCCAGGATCTCCGCAAGATGGGCATGGCGCATACGGGCCTGGATCTTGCGCGGCTCCACTCCGGACGCGATCAGGACCGCGTCGGCGAAGTGCCCAAGATCCCGGAAGGTGGCCTCCTGCGGAATGTCGACTCCCCGCGCTCGGACTCTCTCCTTCGCTTGATTGAATGCGTAACACAGGGCGCTTCGGCGCACCGGCGTCCACGACTTGGTCAGGGCCCGGCATGGATCCGTGGCACCCCGTAGGCGCCGCGGGAGGCGAGGTGCAGCACGGTGATCTCGTGCGCCAGGACGTCGTCCGCGGCCTGCTTCGCCCGCCGGGACTTCTCGCTGGCCAGCCACGCGTAGAAGGAGGATCGGGCCACCTTCAGCAGCCGGCACAACAGAGCAACATGGTGGGTGGTCTTCTCCGCCTCGATGAACGCGTACACCTCGCTCATCGATCGCTCTCCTTCGCGAAGAAGACCGCCGCTTTTCGCAGCACCTCGATCGTCTCCGCCTGCTCGGCGGCCTGCCTCCGCAGCCGGCGCAGCTCTTCACGCTCAGCCGTCGTCAACGCTCCCGGCACCCCTGCCCGCGGTCGACTGCGTCCTGCCTTACCCAGTTGCGCAGTCCCTCGGCACTGACCCCGAGCTCCCGGGCCACCTCGGTGACGGTCTTACCGGAGGAGTGCACGAGCGCGACCGCGTCCCGTTTGAACTCCTCCGTGTACCGCCTGCTGCGATTGCTCTTGCTTCCCACCTGGCACTACTTCCTCTGGAACCTCACGTCCCAGTCTCCAGGTGTACGTGATCAAGGGGAAGCTTCAACTCCCCGCTCGGCGACGGGTGCACCGAGCACCCTTCGTTCCCCAGGATCAGAGACGGTGGCCCGGGGGTATCCATCGGCGCTGAGCAGGGCGAGTGCACCGCGAGCGGTCGGTCGGTCCGGTGCGCAGGCACCGACCCGGACACGCTTCGCCTCAGAACGAGTTGGTGCCGACCACCAGTGGCGAATGCCGGGGCTGGACCGGAGGCAGGGCGGGGTTGAGTGCGCGGTGTTCGGCCTCGGCGTGCACGATCCGGCCGCCCACCATGGTCAGCACCGAGGTGATCCCGGGTATCCGCTGCGTGTCCACACGCAGGTAGTCCTCCGACAGGACAGCGAGATCGGCCAGCTGCCCGGCGATAAGCCGGCCCTTCTCGGCATCCTCACCGGACAGCCAGGCGCCGCCGCTGGTCATATGGCGCAGGGCGTCCACTCGAGACAGTCGCTGACGCTCCGGGTACAGCTCGCGACCGCCCATGATGCGACCGGAGACCAGCCAGTACAGCACGTTCCAAATGTTGTCACTGGCCACGCGGGTGGCGTCGGTACCTAGCCCGAGCGGCACGCCGGCGGCCGCGATCCGCCGCACCGGCGGTGTGTCCTGCGCTGCGGCGAGGCCGTACCGTTCGATGAACAGCTCGCCCTGGAACGACATCCGGTGCTGCACGGAGATCCCGCCGCCCATCGCCGCCACCCGGTCGATATTGCGGGCCGAGATCGTCTCCGCATGATCGAGGATGAACCGGACGCCGGGGCCTTCCGGCCCGTAGACCTGTTCGAACACGTCGAGGAACCGGGTAATCGACTCGTCGTAGGTGGCGTGTAGCCGGAACGGCCACCGTCGCTCACGGAAGAAGTTCAACACCGCGGTCAGGTCGCGTTCCATCGTCGCCGACAGGTCTGGGCGTGGTAGGACGAAGTTCTCGAGGTCCACGCCGGAGAAGACCAGCAGCTCGCCGGCGCCGACCATCCGCAGCATCGCGTCTCCCTCGCCAGGGGTGACCAGCGACGCGAGTTGCTGGAAGGCCACCAGCTCGGTGCCCGCTTGCTGGGGCATGAGGTGGTATCCGATCCGCACCGTCAGTTGTCCCTGCGCGTGCAGGTCCCGGACGACGTTGTAGTTGTCCGGAAAGACATGACCGCCACCGGCGGCGTCGATGATGCTGGTCACCCCGCGGCGGTTCAGGTGCCGCATGTAGAGCCGGGTCGAGACGACCTGCGACTCCGGATCGAGAATGGGCAGCTTCGCCAGCGTGGCGTACAGGATCGTCGGGTTGGGGTTGGCGATCAGCATTCCGGTGGGCCGTCCGGCGGTGTCCAGCTCCACCACGGAACCAGGCAGCTGAGGCGGATTCGTGTCGTAACCAAGGATGCGCATGCCGGCGGCGTTGATCATCGCGCGGTCGTAGAGATGTAACAGGAACACCGGGGTGTCCCCGGACGCCTGATTCAGTTCGGCGAAGGTCGGCAACCGCTGTTCGGCGAACTGGAACCGGGTGAACCCGCCCGCCACCCGCACCCATTGCGGCGCTGGTGTCTGCTCGGCCTGACACTTGATCAACGTGAGCGCCTCGCCGACTGAACGTGCGCCGGCAAGGGAAAGCTCGTTGGTGTAGCTGAGTCCCTGCCGGATCAGATGGGTGTGCGAGTCGTTCAGCCCCGGTATGACCCGGCGCCCGCGCAGGTTGATCTGCGGCGTGTCACGCCGGGCGAGGGCGCGGATCTGCCCCTCCGAGCCGACCGCGACGATCCGGTCGTCCCGGATCGCGATCGCCTCCGCGGCAGGCTCGCGCTCATCGAGGGTGGTCAGTTTGCCGTTGTACAGCACCAGGTCTACGTCCGGGGGAGAAGCCGCCGCGGGCGGACCGGCTGTCACGGCGGCCGCTGCGCCGAGCCCGGCGGCGACGATCACCTGCCTGCGGGAGACGAAGGACTTTTCTGCCATCACCTGGTCTTCTTTCGTGCTCGCGTTGCCATGCCATCCGACGTCCACGACTCAACTACGGTCCACGACCCCATGGAATCGAGATCTGGGTCATGATTCATCCAGAAATATCTTGTGTCCTGCACCACTGTTAAAGTCTGCTGATGTGAGCGAAGGCAAGCCCGAACTGGTGGCCCTGCGGTCCTTCCTGGCGGTCTACCGCTGGGGCGGAGTGGGCAAGGCGGCTGAAGCTCTGCACCTGTCCCAGCCCGCGGTCTCTTACCACCTCAAGACGATCGAGCGCGCGGCGGGCCGTCCCCTGTTCGCTCGGTCGGGGCGCGGGATCGCGCCGACGGAAGCGGGCCACAGCCTGGCCGCGAACGTCGGCGAACACATGGACGCGCTGGAGCAAGCGGTCGCGGACCTGCGACCCACCCGCACAGGCCACGGCGGCACCGTGTTCCTCGGCGCGCCTGCGGACCTGTTCTCCGCAGTCTTCGTGCCCCGGATCATCGGCCTGCTCGACGAGGGCATCCTGCTGAGGTGCCGGGCGGGCCTCTCAGATCAACTGGTCGAGGCCGTTCTGGGCGACGAGATCGACATCGCCGTGCTCACCAAGATCGAAGGCATCCCGACCGCGAAGCTGCACCTGGTGCACTGGAAGGACGAGGACCTGGTGCTCATTGATAGGGCGGGGGCGCCCCCCTACGATCCGCGGGACACCAGCCGCCGGTTCGTCGGCTACTCGGAGTCCATGCCCATGGCCCGCCGATACTTCCGCAACTGCTGGGGCCTGGCACCGCCCACTCCGGCGCTCACGATGCCGGATATGCGCGCGGTGGTGAGCGCGGTGCAGGCGGGCGCGGGTTTGACGGTCATACCGCGGCTTGGCGTCGAGTCTGCATTGACCGAGGAGACGCTGGCGATCGTCCACACCGCACCGCGGCCAGTGCTCAACTCGCTATATCTCGCGATGCGACGCGGACGCGAGAACGTGCCGCGCTTGCGCACGGTCTTCGCCCAACTCCTCAGCTGACCCGGCTACGGCCGGCCACCGACCGACGAAACTTGTTGTCCAGTAACCACTCAGCCGATTCCTGACTGTGCGGCTTGATCTTGGCGAGTGGTTCGGTGCATCCTCGGCGGTGTCGCCAGGCCGAGGCCGGATCCTCTCCGCTGATCACGGCCACAGCGTTCTTGACGTCGATCCTCACATCCGTCTCGGGTCGGGTCACGGGCTGAGCGGGTCGAGGAAGAGGTCTGCGTCCAGCAGGCCGGCGTCTCATGCAGGGCATCAACACCCGGGGACGTTCCTGCTGTCGAGGCTCTGCGTGCCGCACGTGGAGAAGTCGCCGAACCCGCATATCCTCACGTGGTCGCCGCCGCTGTTCCGGACGGCGGGAGTCCATCAGCTTCGCCGGCGTGATACACGCCCCGGGCCAGCGCCGCGATCGCCGCCTTCGCCGGTAAGCGGGCCGCCTGCTCGGGGCGCTCGCCGGAGCCGAAGACCGCCACCGGTGTCCGCGCAGTAGCGCCGGACCCCGCACACCGTCGCCGTGTTGCGCGAACGCTCTGGGGAGTCCGACCGCTCCGAGCCTTCCCGCCGCGCACCAAAGGCAGCCGTACCGCGCCACCGGGGCGCTACCGTCCGTGCAGCCTCAGATCCGGTCGGCGAGAAGGGCATCGCAATTCGGCCCGTCATCGGTGGCGTTGACCTCGGTGGAACTCAGGCGAGCCAGAGCGGCGTGTACTGGCCGAGCTGGTAGAGGACGGCGGTCGTGTCGTCGGCGGCCCACTCCTCGACGATTTTCCTGTTCGAGAAGCGGAACACGTCGACGGCGTCCCAGCGCACCCGGCGCCCGGTGGCCGGAATCCCCAGCAGAGGCCCCAGTTGGGTCCCCTCGACCGTCAGACGCATGACGACTGTGTCGCCATCCGCGATGATGTCCTGCTCGGTCACGACCAGGTCCGGCAACCCGCCGATGATGCCCTGGAGCAGACCGGTGACGTTGCTCAGCCCGACCACGGTGCCGAGAGTTCCGCCGTGCCAGATCACCTCGGGGGCCAGGTACCTCGGGGCAAGGTCCGCCCGGTGCCCGTTGAACACCTCTCTGATGTACGCGCGGGCCAACCACGTGTTCACGTGCTCGGGTGAGGGTCGGTGTGCCTGCGCGGCCGACGGTGCCGCGGCGACCGTGGCGGCGGCCACCAGCGCGGCGCTCCCGGCGAGCACCGTCCGGCGGCCGACAGACGGGGTCTCGTTGTCACTCTGCGTGCTCATTGCACGCCTCCTTCGGATCTTGTCGACGATGGAGACCTCACCGGGCGGCGAGGCGTAGGGGAAGGCGGCGGCCTGGTGCGCCCCGGCGCACGCATCCATCGCGGTGCCGGGTGCACTCGAGGCGGACTTGGGTCACCGATGTTTGGGGGTCGCCCTGTTCATCACGTGCCTGCCGGGCCAGCAGCCGCGTCCTCCCGATGCTCGGGCCGGCCGGGCCGCGCTCGCATCCGCCAGGGGGCAGTGCAGATGGCCAGTCTCGGGCCGCCGACCCACCGACAGCGGGACATCGACCGACCGGCGTTACGGCCGGCCGCAACGCGAGGACCTCGGGGTCGTCGCGGGTGGAGACACGTTCGCATCCGTCAATGGCCATTCCTCATCGGACGGGCGGTCGGTAGCATCTGCGCCGGAGCCCGGTAACCGGTCTCCCGGACACGGCGGTCAACCGGCTGGCGACTGGCTGCCGGCCACCACGACATTGAGCAGATGGCAGATGGCAGATGGCAGCGTCCGCGGGCGGCCGACAGGGCTGACGGGCCGACGCGACGAGTGCGAGGTCCTGGATGGGCTGGTGAACGCGGTCCGTGCAGGTGGGAGCCGGGTGCTGGTGGTGCGCGGCGATCCGGGTGTGGGCAAGACGGCGTTGCTTGAGTACATGGCCGGGCAAGCCTCGGGCTGCTGGGTGGCGCGTGCCGTCGGTGTCCAGTCGGAGATGGAGCTGGCCTTCGCCGGGTTGCATCAGTTGGTGGCGCCGATGCTGGATCGCCTCGAGCGTCTGCCGGTTCCGCAGCGTGATGCGCTGCGCGTCGCGTTCGGTCTCAGCGTCGGGCCGGCGCCGGACCGGTTCTTCATCGGCCTGGCCGTGTTGGGCCTGCTCGCTGATGTGGCCGAGGAGCAGCCGCTGGTCTGCCTGGTGGATGACGAGCAGTGGCTCGATCATGCATCGGCGCAGGTCCTCGCGTTTGTGGCGCGCCGGCTGGAGGCAGAGTCGGTCGGCTTGGTCTTTGCGGTGCGTGCGCCGAGCGACCGGCTGGCGGGGTTGTCGGAGCTGGTGGTCAAGGGCCTACGTGAGGACGATGCGTGGGCGCTGCTGGACACGGTACTCACCGCGCCGTTGGACGCGGGGGTCCGCGACCAGATCGTCGCGGAGACGCGCGGCAACCCGCTGGCGCTGTTGGAACTGCTCAGGGAGTTGACACCGGCGGAGCTGGCGGGCGGCTTCGGACTTCCTGGCGGGGGACCACTCTCGGGCAGCATCGAGGAGACCTTCGCCCGGCGCCTCGCCGCACTTCCGGCGCAGACGCGGCGCCTGGTGCAGTTGGCGGCGGCCGATCCGGTCGGCGACCCGGTCCTGGTGCGGCGAGCAGCCGGACGGCTCGGGATCCAGGCTGCAGCGGCGACGCCGGCAGCCGAGGCCGACCTGCTCGAGTTTCATGCCCGGGTGCGGTTTCGGCATCCGCTGGTGCGCTCGGCGGCCTACCGGTCGGCGACACTTCAGGAGAGGCAGGAGGTGCACCGTGCCCTGGCGGAGGCCACCGACCCCGTGTCTGATCCCGACCGCCGCGCCTGGCACCGGGCGCACGCCGCGTCCGGGCCCGATGAGGACGTCGCCGCGGAGCTGGAGCGATCGGCCGGCCGAGCGCGAGTGCGTGGTGGGCTGGCCGCGGCGGCCGCGTTCCTCGAACGCTCCGCGGAGCTGACCGGCGAACCCGGTCGCCGGTCGCAGCGCCTCCTCGCGGCTGCCCAGGCGAAGCACGACGCGGGCGCGATCGATGCGGCGCTCGGGCTGTTGGTCAGTGTTGAGGCCGGCCCGCTCGACGCGCAGTTGACCGCCCAACTGCAGCACCTACGCGGACAGATCGCCTTCGACCAGCGTCGCGCCGGCGACGCTGCTCGGCTCCTGCTGAGCGCGGCCAGGCGCCTGGAGCCGGTCGATGCCGGCGCGGCACGCGAGGCGCACCTGGCGGCACTCGGGGCCGCCATATGGGTCGGTGACCAGGACCGCCCTGGCGGCCTGCGGGAGGCGGCTGCCGCCGCATGCGCCGCACCCCGGGCCGGCGAACCGCCGCGCACGGTTGATCTGCTGCTCGACGCGTTCGCGGTGCGGTGCACCAAGGGATACACGGCGGCCGCGCCGCTGCTGACCCGAGCACTCGAGTCGTTTGCCGCTCTGCGCCTCACCGACGACGTCGCCCGCTGGCTCTGGTCGGCGGTTCCCGCCACCGACATCATGGCGCTGGAGCTCTGGAACGCTGAATCCTGGCACGCCCTGGCCACGCGCCAGGTCCGGTTCGCCCGCGACGCGGGTGCGCTGGTGCACCTGCCGCTCGCGCTCAACTGTCTGGCCTGGAGCAACCTGCTTGCCGGCGAGTTGACCGCAGCAGCAGCGTTGCTCGACGAAGATCGCCTGATCGCCGAGGTAACCAGAAACCCGCCGGTTGCCTACATGGAGATGATGCTCGCGGCCTGGCGCGGCCAGGACGTGCGGGCGTCCGCGCTGATCGAGGCCGCCGTGCACCAGGCCACCGCAGGCGGGCTGGGCTGGGTGGTCACCTTCGCCAACTATGCAGCTTCGGTGCTCCACAACGGCCTCGGCCGCTACGACGCCGCACGCGACGCCGCCTGGCGGGCATTCGAGGGCGACGAGGTGGGATACGGGCCGCTTGTTGTACCGGAGTTGGCCGAGGCAGCAGCGCGGACCGGTGACGTCGCGCTCGTCAAGGCCGCGCTCGAGTGGCTGTCCGAACGCACGCGGGTCACCCCGAACGACTGGTCGTTGGGGATTGAAGCCCGCATCCGCGCGCTGCTCACCGAGGGCGACGCCGCCGAGAGTCTCTACCGCGAGTCGATCGCCCGCCTCGGCCGCACCCGGGCGCGCGTAGAACTCGCCCGTACCCACCTGCTCTACGGCGAGTGGCTGCGCCGCGAGCCCCGGCGCGCCGATGCGCGCACGGAATTGCGGACCGCGCACGAGATGCTTACGACGATGGGCGTCGAGGCGTTCGCCGAACGAGCGCGGCGCGAACTGGTGGCGACCGGTGAGACGGTCCGCAAACGCACCCAGCAGACCCGTGACGTGCTGACCGCCCAAGAGGCCCAGGTCGCGTGGCTGGCCCGCGACGGACTGTCGAACCCGGAGATCGGCACCCGGTTGTTCATCAGCCCGCGCACGGTCCAGTACCATCTGAGCAAGGTATTCGCCAAGCTCGGCATCAGCTCGCGCAACGAACTCGACCGCGTCCTACCCAGCGCCCCTGACACCGACTCGCCGCGGTAGGGGCCCGTCCGGCCAGCCGGCGACTGGCGCCGAGCACCGGCGGACACGGCCGTGGCATGCCGGCCGGTTCGCGGTCAGGGAGCCCTGTGCGGTCGGTTCACACTGTGATGACGACCTTTCCCTTGGCGTGTCCTGCTTCGAAGTAGCGGAAAGCCTCGGCAACGTCGCCGAGCGGAAACGTTCGGTCGATGACCGGCGTGACACTTCCGGCCTCGAGGAACTCGCTCACCACGACAAGGTCTTCTCTGTTCCGTTGCAGCATGAAGGAGACCAACGACTGGCTCACGACCGGCGAGACCACGGCCATCTTGACCCAACCGGCCATCGGCCCCAGCCAGCGTCCCTTGCTCGGCCCTCCGACTGCCACGAGTACGCCCTTGGAAGCAAGTACGCGTCTGCGCTCGGACAGGGTCCGATTCCCCACCATGTCAACGAGCAGGTCGTAGCGCGGTCCGATTCGGGTGAAGTCCTCCTGGGTGTAGTCGATGACTTTGTCGGCGCCGATCGACCGGACCATGTCCACGTTCCGGGTGCTGCACACGCCGGTCACCTCGGCGCCGAGCGCCTTGGCGATCTGGACCGCAAACGTCCCTACACCTCCCGCCGCACCGTTGACCAAAACCTTGTGCCCCGGCTGGATGTGCCCCTTGTGGCGAACAGCCTGCAAGGCGGTCAGTGCCGCCACGGGCACGGACGCCGCCTGCTCGAACGTCAGACTGGCCGGCTTTCTCAACACCGCTGAGTCTTCGCGAACACTGACGTACTCGGCGAACGTCCCGGCGCCGCCGCCGAACACCTCGTCCCCCGGCCGGAACTTCGTGACGTTCTTGCCCACCGCCTCGACGTACCCTGCCATGTCCATACCCAGTCCGTGGGCCTTGGGTCGGGACAGCCCGGCCTGACCGCGCATGATGTACGGCATACCCCTCATGAGCGCGAGATCCAACACGTTGGCCGAAGCCGCTCTCACTCGCACAAGTACGTCGTCGTCGCCGACGACTGGCATGTCGATGTCCGGGAGTTCGAGGACGTCCGGCGAGCCATACGTGTAGTAGCGAATCGCCTTCATTGTGTTTCTCCACTCGCCGATTCTGGATGTCACGATGTCGATGTTGCAGACAGACGCTGCAGCGCAGCTATTGGCGAGGCGACCCGAGGTACCGGGCTGCCGAACGGATCCAGCCGCTGCCGCCGGTATTTCCGGACGGTGTGCGCGCCTGCGAGGACTCTCGCTACCCCACACCCAACGCCACACCGCGAACGCTGACCGGCTTGTCACCCGACCCGCCCAACAGCTCGCGGTCATGCCGACTAGCCGCGCACTCGCAGCCGCAGAACCTCGCCCTGACCAACCACGGTGCCTTTGTTGGAGATGTAGATCGTGCCGTCAGGAGCGACCGCCACACTCATGGGCGCGACGAGACCGGCCCGGGCGAGTTCTGTGCGCGAGCCGTCAGGTTCCACCCTGATCAATGCGCCGGTCGGGTCGCCGCTCAGCAAGCCGTTGGCTGAGATCTCGAGGACAAGCAGCCTGCCCAGTTCGTCAAAGGCGATGTCGATGATGTTCGTAAAGCCCTCGGCGAAGACGGTGGGCGCGTCGCCCGGCGTGACGCGCCACACCTTCGCGCCGCCGACGGGGAACGGGAATCCGGTCAGCTGGCCGACGTACAGCGCCCTGTCGGGACCCGTCGCTACCGTGGTCGGCACGAACTGCATCGGGATGTCCGGTCCACCGAGCGGGTTCGGAGTCGGCGTCGTCGGGAAGACGGCGAGCGTGGAGATGCGACCATGCCGGTCGAGACGCAGCAGGTCATTGCCGCCCGCGTCGGTCGCCACGGCACCATCGCTGTACGGCAGGAGGCCGTACGGATTGCTGTCCGGCCCAGTGGCGGGCTGGTCCTGATCCGGGTCGTTTGCCGCCTCGTATCCGGCCAGGTCGGCGAAGGCGCCGGAGCCCGAAGGCCCGAGCCGGATGGTCTGGCCGATCAGCGCCCCAGCGGGACCCAGTTGGGCCCGGCGCTCCGGGTCCGTGCCCAGGCCGATGGTAACGAGCGGGCCGGCCTTGGTAAGGGCGATGTCGTGCGGCCCGAAGACCTCGGACTGGTTCGGGGTCCCCAGTGACGGAAGTCCGGTAACGATTCGCTTCTGGTGGCGCCCCCAGACCGTGGTGATCGCGCCCGTGGCGCCGAGACAGAACGTCTGGCCCTGCGCGCCGGTGATGCATGGTCCCTGGCCGCCTCTGCCGGCCTCGACGACGAGCACGACTCCCCCGGACTCCACAGCCAGCCCCCCGGGGGTTGTCGAGCCCGGTGGCGACCACCGTCATGCCGTCGGTGCCGGTCCTACTTGGGGCCGCCATCGCCGTGCTGGGTCCCGATGCGACGACGAGTCCAGCGACGGCAACGACCGCGCTGATAGACCGGAGTTTGAGCCTCACCATTGATCTCCTCCTGGTGTTTGTGAACCCGTTGCGCATGTATTGGCCGATATGGGCGAGAGCCAGGGCGTGCGTACGCCCTGACCGCGGCCCGCGCCGCCGACCAGTGCGACCTTGCCGTTATCTGAGTGATGGCCTGTCATATGCTGCTCGGCCTCGGGTACTGCGACGCGACCGATCCGGACCAAGTCACTGAGGTGCGCCGGGGCCGCCGGGTCCATTACGTGCCTGCGTGGCACCAGCCGAATCCCGCCGATTGTCGAACTTGTCGAGCCGCGCTCGCATCCGCCAGGGCACAGTGCAACTGGCCAGTTTCGATCCAACCGGCCCACCGGTCGAAGGCGCATCGGAGGTGCGTAGATCCGCACCAAGGGCCGGCAAAACTGGCCCAACCAACGCCCGGCACGGGCCCGCTGACACCGGCCAGGCCGGCCAGCGTGAAGAAACGGCAGTTCATACCGCCAACGCCCGGAACCGGGGTAGCGGACGGCACCACTGGCCGCTGGCAGAACCTCCCCAGCACCCTGGACCCCTACAAGCCCTAATTCGTTGGTAGCGGCACCGGCTCGGCTTCTTGGAGCACTGCCGGACTGATCGACCCGGGCTGCTGCGCGTAACGCGAGTTGAGGCCGTCTGATGCCGGACGCGTTGACACCGCCCTCGCCGGGCGTTCGATCGAGGTGTCAGCATGGTCCGCTCACCCGGCGAGGTCGTCGTCAGTGTGCGCCCGCCCACCGTGTTCGCCAATGCGTCCGACTCCGAGTGCGAGAGGTTACGCAGCCTGCTGCGGGGCCAACCGCTGCCCGCGGTGCGGGCGGTGATGGTACTACTGTCACTGCAGGGCCTGTCACCGGCGCAGATCGCCGTGCTGATGGAGTGCGACCCGGCCACGGTGGGCCGCTGGATCGGCCGCTTCAACACCGACGGTGTGGCGGGCCTTCACGATCGGCCCCGCAGCGGACGGCCCAGGCTGGGCGGCAGCCGGCTGACCGCATGGATCGCCGCGCTGCTGGAGCGGCCGCGACCGCGAAACGCCTGCGCCTGCTGCCGGCGGGGGCGGTGGTATGGGCCGCCGACGAGACTCACCTGCACCCGCTGCCCCACGTCCGCTCCAACTGGACGCTTCCCGGCCGCCGGACGCACAACCCCACTCCGGGCAAGAACCGCCAGCTGACCGTGCTGGGGGCGTTGGAGGTCACCTCCGTCAGGTCGAGGTCGGCGAAACTGTCCTTCACGGAGGCACCAGGTGCAGTGGTGTCGATCCGGGCCGCCAGCGCGCTTCGGTCGGCGGCAGGCACCAGCGTCACCGCGTCGGGGCAGTAGAGCGGGGTGCGAGACGGAGCGGCCCAAGCCTGTGCCGCGAACTCGCCCGTCAAGCCGTGCGACCGACTCATCGCTGCGCACCGCTCGGCGTTGTTGCGGGCGGCGGCCCGGACCAGGAGCTGCTTCGGAGTGGTCACGAGCGCGGATCATGACGGCTCCGGTCCGGCCCGTCGAGCGGTTTTCCGCTCACTGTGCTTCTTCGAGCTGGCCACCGATCAGGTGACGATCCGCTTCGTGGAGACCGGCATGAACATCGCAAGCATCAAGTTCCTGATCCATGACCGCGGCGGCCAGTTCACCGACGCCTTCGACGCCGACGTCGGCCTGCGCGTCCTCAAAAGCCCGCCCCATGTCCCGAAAGCGAACGCACACTGCGAAGGGTCCATCGGCACCCTGCGCCGCGAGCTCCTCGACCGGACACTCATCCTCAACGAATGGCACCTGCGCCGAACCCTCACCAGGTACCTGGAGCACTACAACGGGCACCGGCCTCACCGCGCACTGAGCCAGCTCTGTCCATCGCAAGCTGAAGCCGGGACCTCCGCGCCCCATCGACTTCGCCGAGCACCGCCTCCACCGCACAGCGGTCCTCGGCGGACTCATTGACGAGTACCAGATCGCCAGTTGACACCGCTACGAACCCGCAGATCAGCGGCCGAATCCCGTATTTGAGCCCTACAGGACGCGACCAACAAGATCCGCCGGCTCGACCGGCTCGGGGACTGACCGCACCGCCGCCGAACGGCAGCAAGGGATGGGGCCAGGGGACGATCCGTCCAACTCCGCCCGAGACCCTCCGGGGAGACATCAGCGAGCACGGCTTCACAATCTCCGTCAGTTTCTGCTGCCTGGCCGTAGTTGCCAACGCTTTGGTACACGCGGGCTGCCGACGCCTCACCAGAGGCAGCTTTCCCAGACCCCCGGAAGGCCCCATGACGACCGGTGCCAAGTTCCAGAACATCGCCTACGCCCCGCATTTCCCGCTCGGCGGCTTCAACCCCCTGCAGTCGCAGACACTCACCGACGTCTCCGAGCGCTTGGGCGCCTCACGCCAGCAGGTGGCCCTGGCGTGGTTGCTGCCGCGTTCGCCCTCCATGGTGCTGATCCCCGGCACCTCCTCCGTGGCCCACCTGCGCGAGAACATCGCGGCCGCCGACCTGGTCCTGCCCGCCGACGCGATCGCGGAGCTCGACGCTATCGGCCGGTGACCACGCCCTCACCAGGTCCCGGGCCGCGGCCTCGCCGACGACAAGCCGAGTTGTCGTAGGTGCTATGACCAGGATCACAGCGCCGCCGGGCAGGCCGGGAATACATGCGCCGTCATGTTGTTTGGTGTACTTGTAGAGTCAAGTATCAGCAAGGAGTGCACCATGCAGTTCGGCATCTTCGGAATCGGCGACGTCTCGTCCGACCCGACGACGGGTCGCACCCAAAGCGAAGCGGAGCGGATCAACAACATCATCAAGGTCGCCCGGCGGGCCGACGAGGTTGGCCTCGACGTCTTCGCAATGGGTGAGCATCACAACCCACCGTTCGTGCCGTCCTCGCCGCCGGCGCTGCTTGCTCACATCGCGGCGCTGACGGAGCAGATCATCCTGAGCACGGCGGTAACCCTGATCACGACCAATGACCCGGTGAAGATCGCTGAGGACTATGCAATGGTGCAGCATGTCGCCAAGGGGCGGCTGGACCTGATGCTCGGACGCGGGAACACCGTTCCGGTCTACCCGTGGTTCGGAAAGGACATCCGCGAGGGCGTCGCACTCTCCCTGGAGAACTACAACCTGCTCCACCGGTTGTGGCGCGAGGACGTGGTCGACTGGGAGGGACAGTTCCGCACCCCGCTGCAGGGCTTCACCTCTACCCCGCGCCCGTTGGACGACGTCCCGCCGTTCGTGTGGCACGGCTCGATCCGTACCCCTGAGACCGCGGAGCAGGCGGCGTACTACGGCAACGGGTTCTTCGCCAACCACATCCTGGCCCCGAACTTCCACTTCAAGCCGCTCGTCGACCTCTACCGGCGGCGTTTCGAGCACTACGGTCACGGAACCGCGGAGCAGGCCATCGTCGGGCTGGGCGGCCAGGCGTTCATCGCCAAGCATTCCCAGGACGCGATCAACACCTTCCGGCCCTACTTCGAGAACTTCCCGATGTTCCGGGGCTCGAAGCTGGAGGACTACATGGCCGGCACGCCGCTGACGGTGGGCAGCCCGCAAGAGGTCATCGAGAAGGTGCTCACCTTCCAGGAGGGATTCGGCGACTACCAGCGCCAGCTCTTCAACGTCGACGCGCTCGGCCTCCCGCTCGACATGGCGCTGGAGCAGGTCGAGCTGCTGGGCACCGAGGTGGTCCCGGTGCTGCGCAAGGAGATGGAGGCGCGCCGCAAGCCCGGCGTCCCGGACGCGCCCACGCACGCTTCGCTGGTCAAGGCGAAGTACGGTGACGCCGAACCGCGTCAGTTGCGGCCGAACCCCAACCGGGGTGACAACCTCTCGGGTACCTCGCCCTACCAGGACAGTGACCCGAATCAGGCGGCTCGCTTCCCCGTGGGGCCGTGATGACGGAAACCAGGGGCCTGGCCAGGCTGGCGAACGAGGCCTGGGAAGCGATGTTCAGGGCGCAGGCGACCCTCGCGCAAGAGTTCGAGTTCTCCGGTGACTGGGGCGGCTTCCCGCCCCGGGAGTACGGCGTGCTCTATGCCCTTGCCGACGCCGAGGATGGTCTGCGCATCACCGATCTGATCGACGACGTCCTGCTGACTCAGGCCGGGGTCTCCCGGCTGGTGGCGCGGCTGGAGAAACGCGGCCTTGTCGAGCGTCTCGCGGATCCCGACGACGGCCGTGCCTGCCGCATTGTCCTGACCAGTGAGGGACGCGATGTTCAGCGGCGCCTCGGTCGCGCACATGCGCGACACGTCACGACGGCGATGACCCGCGCACTCACCCGGTCACAACTGACAACGCTGCGCGACCTCGGGAAAGCGCTTGCCGCCGCAGCCCCGTCGGCGAGCTCGCAGCACTCGAAGCCGGACTCAAGGAACGTCGCATGAACAACCCGCCCGTCGCTCCCCAGCAAGTCCTCACCATCACGGTCGTCAATGCCGGGGTGAGTGATCCGTCCTCGACCCGGTTGCTGGCTGATCGGATCGCCCAGAAGAGTATCGACGCCCTCCGTGACATCGGCATGGCCGCGACCGTGCGCTCCATCGATCTGGGACCTCTCGCCGTTGAGATCGCACGGTCGATCGTCTCGGGGATGCCCGACTCGAAGGTGCAAGATGCCATCGCACAGCTCGCCGAGTCGGACGCGGTCATCGCCGCTGCTCCGGTCTACAAGGCGGGGATCAGCGGCCTGTTCAAGTCGTTTGCCGACCTGATCGACAACGACCTGCTCATCGCCAAACCGGTCATCCTTGCCGCCACCGGCGGTTCGGCCAGGCACAGCATGGTCGTCGACGACCACCTCCGGCCGCTGTTCGCGTTCCTACGGGCGATCCCGATGCCAACCTCCCTTTACGCCGTACCGGAGGACTGGGGCTCGACCGACCTCGGCAAGCGCATCGCCCGCGCGGCCGGCGAACTCGCCGCCGTCCTGCGCAGCGGCGTCGGCCGCGACATCGCCGACGGCAACTGGGCGGGCTACCAGCACGCGTTCGGCGGCAACGCCACCCGCGCCGAACACAGCATCGAGGACATCGACTTCGACACTGATCTCATGCGCCTGGCCACCGGCGGAACCGCACGTCCCCCGGTCGGTGACCGGGCCGATGTCCGCTGACGCACCCACCCCGGCACGCGGACCAGCGGGACCCGAGCGAGCCGGTGGGCGCGCGACGGTGGTGGTCATAGGCGGCGGGCAGTCGGGGCTCTCGGCCGGCTACCACCTGAAGCGGCGCGGCTTCACCAGCCCCTTGCCGGGCACGGATGGCCCTGACAGCGATCGGACCTTCGTGGTGCTCGATGCCGAACCGGCAGCCGGTGGGGCGTGGCGGCACCGGTGGGAGTCGCTGCGGATGGCGACCGTGAACGGCATCTTCGACCTGCCCGACTTCCCGCAACCGCCCGTCGACCCCGACGAGCCGAGTCGGACAGCGGTGCCGCGCTACTTCGCTGCCTTCGAGCACGTGACCGATCTGCCGATCCTGCGGCCGGTGACCGTCACCGCCGTACGACGTGTGGACGCCCAGCGCGACGGGGAGCTGGTGGTCGACTCCAGCGGAGGGAGATGGACTGCCCGGGCGGTCATCAACGCCACCGGCACCTGGACCAACCCCGTCCGTCCCCGCTACCCGGGGCAGGAGAGTTTCACCGGCATCCAGTTGCACACCCACGACTACGTCTCGGCCGACCGGCTCGCCGGGCTGCGGGTCGCCATCGTCGGCGGTGGCATCTCGGCACTCCAGCAGTTGGAGGAGATCTCACGGGTGGCCACCACGTTCTGGTACACGCGTCGCGAACCCGTCTTCCGTGACGGTGAGTTCGAGGCCGAGGTCGCCGGCCGTGAGATCGTCGCCAAGGTCGCCGCCGATGTCGAAGCAGGCAGGCCCACCGGCAGCGTCGTCTCCTATACCGACCTGGCCTGGACTCCGTACGCGTTGGCGGCGAAGGAGCGCGGGGCACTCCAGCGTCGTCCCATGTTCACCGCCATCGAACGCAGCGGCGTCCGCGAGGCAGACGGTTCCTTCACCCCGGTGGACGCGATCGTGTGGGCCACAGGTTTCAAGGCCGCCCTGGCGCACCTGGAGCCTCTGGGGCTGCGCAACGAGTTCGGTGGGATCACGATGCGTGGCACCCAGGTGGCCGGCGAACCACGCGTGCACTTGGTCGGCTTCGGACCGTCTCAGTCCACCGTCGGCTCCAACCGCTCCGGCCGTCAGGCAGTCAACAGCCTGTTGCGGCAGTGGAACGCTGCTTCGAACGGTTCGCCGAGCGGCTCAGGTTTCGCGGCAAGTGCATACGCAGGGAGGGCCTCGAAGACGTGACCCGCCCCGTCGCCACTCCCGGCCGCATGACGCATTCTGCCGAACCTCAAGAACCCGGTGACCGGGCGTGAAATCCGCACCGACGAGCGGTACTCCCAGGCGCTGACCTCGGCACGCTACGCCGAGGAGTTCGGGTATGACGCGGTCGCGCTGGGCGAGCGGCACGCCGGCGCCTTCCTTTCCAGCGGCGTCACGGTCCTGCTCGGTGCGATCGCCGCGACCACCAGCCGGATCCGGATCCAGACAGGTGTCTCGGTCCTGTCGATCCACGACCCGTTGCGCGTCGCCGAGGACTACGCCACGATCGACCAGCTCTCCCGTGGTCGGCTGGAGCTCGTCATCGGTAAGGGTAACGAGCTGCGTCAGCTGCCGATGTTCGGTATCGAAAACGGCGACCAGTGGGACGCGCTGGCGGAGAAGTACGAGCTGCTCCGCCGACTGTGGCGCGAGGAGAACCTCACCTGGCAGGGTCGCTTTCGCGGACCACTCAACGAGGTCGCCAGCCTACCGCGCCCCTTCGCCGGCGCTCCTCGCGTGTGGCACGGATCAGCGACCACGCTGACCTCGGCGAGCCTCGCGGCGAAGTGGGGCGACCCGCTCTTCTCCGCCAACGCCATCCAGCCCCGCGACAAATACACCGTACTCATCGACCACTACCGCACGGAGTACGCCCAGCACGGGCACGACCCCCGGTTCGCCTATGTCGGCGCGGGTGCGGGCTTCCTCTACCTGGCCGACACGACCCAGGAGGCGCGGAAGGCCTTCGGGTCGACGTACGAGCAGATCGTGGCCTACTTCAACCAGCCTGGGAACCACACGCCCGGCAACGAGATGACGTTCGCGACCATCGATGACGCCATCGCGCGTGGCCCAGTCTTGGTCGGTTCGCCGCAGCAGATCGCCGAGAAGATCCTCTGGTTCCACGAGGGGTTCGGACACGATCTGCAGTCCTTCAGCCTCCCGACGATGATCCCGCATGAACAACAGCTCAACATGCTCGAACGGTTCGCCAGTGAGGTCATACCGGTTATCCGCAAGGCTGCCCCGACGACTCTGTGGAGCGATGAGGACCCCTACGGTGGGCGCCCCGCCGTCCATGGCCGGACTGTCGCTGACGCCGCCACGAAGATCGAGTGGGCTCAGCGCTGATCGCCGCCACACGAACCTTACTTGACGTACCCTCAGCCGGTCCCGCTCGCGGACAACTTGGCAGCCCCAGCATGGTGAGTGTGTGGACGCTGAGGGGTGCGATTTTACCAGAACTCGATGTACCGGGTAATGTCCTGCCGGGCTGCCTCGCAGGTCATGTACGTTACTCGTGATATGCGCTCGTTCCCCGCGTTGACGATGGATGTGTGCGGCTGATCCATCCGTTTCATCCCCGGTGCGGTGAGGCTTTCGAGTTTCTCGAGCGGCTCAACTCGTGGCGCGGGGGATGTGGTGTTGGTCCGCGACGGGCAGGGTCGCAGGTGCTCGTTCCCACTGGAATGGACCGACATGGCGCGTCATCAAGGAGACCCTGACCGGCCCCACGGTCCCCGCGCTCATCGGCTCCGCGACCGTGTTCGCCGTGGGCTGCGCCCTGTTCGGGGCGGCGATGGTCCGCGCCCGGATCCTGCCGAGGGTCCCGTCGTGCCCGAACCGGCTCTCCGTCCGAGGCATCACGTAGGACCAGAGAAGATCGCCGTCTCCACCTGGCACGATCGCGCAAAGCGGACGAGAGTCTCCGTTTGGTAGCCTAGGTCCATGGCTGCAACGGATGACGCCCGGACCTCCGACCGGTCACTGCGCGCGGACGCCGTGCGGAACCGCCTGCGGATCGTGGAGGCCGCCCAAGCGCTCTTCGAAGAGCGCGGGATCGATGTGCCGCTGGACGAGATCGCGGAGCGCGCCGAGGTAGGTGCGGGCACGCTGTACCGCCGCTTCCCCACCCGCGAGGACCTTCTGGAGGCGGTCTTCGAGGACGAGTTGCGGAAGTGGGCGACGATCGCGGAGGAAGCACTCGCGTGCGAGGATCCGTGGGTCGGGTTCAGTACGTTCATCGAGCGGATCTGCGCCACGATGGCGACCGACCGGGGCTTCAGCGACCTGATCATCATGAAGTTGCCCACTTCGCAAGTGACCGCATCCCTCTGCGCGCGCCAGACCCGCGCCCTGGCGGACCTTGTCCTGCGGGCACAGGAGGCGGGCGCACTGCGTGAGGACTTCGTCGTGGAGGACATCTTCCTGTTCCTCATGGCCAACGCCGGAGTTTCCCAGGTGACCCACTGCGCCGCCCCACACGCGTGGCGGCGGCTGGTCGCCTTCCTCCTGGAGGCCTGCCGTCCGGCCAACGCCGGGCCCCTCCCCGCCGCACCGACCGCCCTGCAGACGGAACGGGCGATGCTGGGGCACGCGACCGCGATGGGTGTCATCCCGCGAGCGTGAGCTGCATCACAGCGAGAAATCGAAATAAACGGAGATACCTGTCCGGTTACCTGGTCAGCGAACCGGGACAGGGCGCGCTCCTCAAGAGGTGACACGCCCTCGGCCGACCAGGAGGCTGCCGTGAACCCACACACGTCCGCAGCGGACGGTGAACCCCCGTCCCGGACATCGGGCGAACCCGATCACCAGCGGGTTCTGCCGCTGTGGGAGGCGGTCGGGCCATCGGGCACCGATCAGTGGTCTCCGTACGCCGACACCGGCTCGCGGGCCCCGACCGCCGCGTCTGGAAGAGCAGAGTTCCGATGATGTCCGCCGCCGCAGGCATACGTCGCATTCGCCGCTCGCTGTACGAGGTGGTTACCGTCAGCCGGCCCCTGTCTCCGCCGGGCGGTTCGGCACGGCACAGCTTTCGGCACGCGGCTGCGGTCGTGACAGGGACCGCGGTTGTCTACGTCTTCCTTCTTGAACTGACCAACGGCAGCGCTGAGGCCGCCGAGTCCCGGCCTGCCGCCACCCCTGCGGAACGTGCGGACACCTACCGGGAGTCACTGGTGGAGGGCTGGTCGGCTTTCGAACACGGCAGCGCACAACTGCTGAGCTGGCTGCAGGCCTTCGGCCACTGGCCGCTGACCGCACTGATGCTGCTCTGGTTGGCGCGCCGCCACCAGCGGGTGTACGTCCGTACGGGCATCGCGCTAATGCTGTCCGCAGCCGCCGGCCTGGTCATTCTCGCCGCGCTCCCGGGTCTCCCGTCCGGCACGGCCGCCGCCGGCACAGCGCCCGGCATGACCCAGCAGTCCGAGGCGTATCGCGTACTGGACGCCACGGCGCTCTCTCATGACTTCGCCACGCTGCCGAGTCTGCACATCAGCGTGATCCTCCTGATGACGCTCGCGACCCTCACCGTCGCGCGGCAGCCCCGGGTGCGGGTACTGGCAACTGTGCTCGGCCTGTCGATGAGCCTCGCGGTCGCGCTGGCCGCCGACCACTCCCTGCCGAACGCAATGGCGGGTGCGGGTGCGGCGTTCCTCATTTGGTTCACCGCGGGAGCACTCCAGGGCCGACCCGGGGCGCGACGCGACAGCACGGAGGACGTACCCGACGTACCGGAAGACATCGCGGCTCCCATCCCGCTCGTGCCTCGGCCCGTGGCTCCGTCGCGGTGGCCCGAGGCCGATGCCGTGCCGCTGCGACCGGCGGGCTGACGCCCATGAACATCGACGCCCTGGTCGAGGCGGCCGGCTGGTGGTCCTACGTCGTGGTCTTACTCATTCTCCTCGCGGCGGCGATCTCGACCCCGTGGCGCTGGCCGCCGTCGTGGTCGCCGGGGGCATGATCGGGGACAGTCTCGGCTATGCGCTGGGCCACTGGTATGAGCGCCGGCCCAGCGCTCAGCGGCTGCGCCGTCGCGTCGGGCCCGGCAGCGGGATCCGCCGGTCCGGGGACTTTCCGCTGCGGCACGGCGGGCCGGCGGTGTTCACCGGGCGGTTCGTCGGCTTCGTACGGACCTTCCTGCCCTTCGTGGCCGGAGCCGCGGGGATGCGCTACCGCCGGGCCAACCTGTCCGCCCGGAGCATCGATCTGTCGGGTCCCGGTCGTTCTACGGCCGTGGCAGGACCGCCAGGGACGTTTCGGCGATCGCGCGAAGTGAGTCGGGGCTGCCGCCGCCTTTGCCCAGCGCTTCGATGCCGCGCAGCACGGCCAGCAGGAGCCCGGCGAGCCGGGCGGGGTCCGCGTCCGGCGCGATAGCACCCGCGCGTTGCGCTCCCGCGACGCAGGAGGTGATCAGTTCCTCGATGGCCGTGAACGTCCGGCGGGCCGTCGCCGCGACGGCCGGGTCCTGCTCCGACAGCTCGGCGGCGCCCTTGGCGAGCAGACAGCCCCGCAGGCAGACGTCCGAGGCGGTGGCCTCGGCCACCTTCAACACATACGCGCGCAGCCGTTCGTACGCGTCGGCGTCCGGGCCGTCGAGCGCCCGGCGCACGGCCTCGACCAGCCCGGCGCAGTGGTCGGCGTAGGTGCGCAGGAACAGTTGGTGCTTGTCGCCGAAAGCACCGTAGAGGCTGCCCTTGCCCAGGCCGGTGGCGGCGGCGATGTCGTCCACCCGCGCCGCCGCGTATCCGGTCGACCAGAACTGGTCCCTGGCGGCGCGCAGGACCTCGCTCTCATCGAAGTTTCGGGGTCGTGCCATGCTCGGACGATACCAGTTCTTGACTAACTCGTCCAGAACTGCTTACGTTCTGGACGAGACGGTCAAGAAAATCGATCGACTGTCCCAGCAATGGCTACGAGCAGCGCAAACGCCGTTGCCATCTCGAAAGGACTAGGTGCCATGCCCCCCATGAACGGAAAGACCGCTCTCGTCACCGGAGCCTCCAGCGGAATCGGCCGGGCCATCGCCCAGCGCTTCGCCGACGACGGCGCCCGCGTCTACCTGACCGGCCGCCGCAAGGACGAGCTCGAAGCCGCAGCAGAGGCCATCGGTCCCGATGCGGTCGCTGTGCCGGCCGATGCCTCCCGGGCCGCCGACCTCGACCGCGTCATGGACGTCATCCGCGCCGACGGACACCGGCTCGACGCCGTCGTGGCCAACGCCGGCCTGGGCGACGGCGCCCGCCTCCAGGACGTCACAGAGGAGCAGTTCGACTTCGTCTTCGGCGTCAACACCAAAGGCAGTCTGCTGACCGTGCAGAAGTCACTGCCCCTGCTCACCGAACCCGCCTCGGTGATCCTGCTGGCGTCCTCCACCATCCACCAGGGCGCCGACCGGATGGGCGTATACGCCGCCTCCAAGGCCGCCGTACGCAGCCTGGGCCGGACCTGGGCCGCGGAACTGGCCCCGCGCGGCATCCGCGTCAACGTCATCACGCCCGGCCCCATCGCCACCCCCGCCATCGACCGCCTTGCCGGCCTGCTCGGCCAGACCACCGAGGACTTCCACGGCGTACTGGCCGCGAACATCCCACTGCAGCGCATGGGCCGCCCCGAGGAGGTCGCCGCACTCGCCGCCTTCCTCGCCGGACCCGAAAGCTCCTTCATCACCGGCGCCGAGCACTTCGTCGACGGCGGACAGGTCCAGGTCTGACCAACCGTGACGAGGCGCCACCCGCCCCGCCCTCTGGTGGGCCGGACCGCGCCGCGAAACTTCGAAAGGGAACAGTGGTTCCCATTCAGTCCCGTGCAAGCTGAAGTTGCTGGTGACAGGGCTGGTGTGCGTGGACATCGGGATGCTCGTGCTGGGCGCTGGCAGGTGACTTTGGTGAAGATCGTCGGTCATCGGGCGACTTCGCGGTTCGTGAGGACCAGCAAGGCCCTGACCAGGGAGGTCGCCCGGGCGGGGTCGGTGCGCACCTTGCCGAGGACGCGCCAGTTCTTGAGGTGGGCAAAGCCGTGCCCGACAGGCGCCCGGACGGCCGTCAGTGCCGTGTTGGACAGCTTCTGGCCTCGCGTCAGAGACCGGTTCCGGGCAGCCTTGTGGCCGGTGACCACCGCCGGGTCGGCGTCGGGGCCGCCGTCGTCGAGGCCGACGAATCCCAGGTCGGCTATGGCTCCGAGCCCGATTTCCCGCAGTTTCTGGGCGAGCTTGTCGTGCCGGCAAGCGGTGATCTCCGAGATGCGCCCGGGGCGGGCCGCCGAGATCCACAGCAGCCGGCCCCGGTCGTCGGTGAGGGCGATCACGAGCAGGCCGTGGCATTTGTTCTTGCCGGAGTAGTTCTCCCGGTTCTCCTTCCCGGTTCTGCGCCGGGTGCGGACCACCGATCCGTCCAGCAGTACGATGCCGCCACCCATTCGGGCGATCTTCTTCAGGGCCCGGTCCAGGCGTGGAGCGCGGGCGGCGAGCAAGCCGATGACCTCGCGGACCCACCGGGTAACGGTGGTGCGGTGTACTCCGTTGCCGCCGGCCAGGTCGCCGGGCCGCTGGTCACAGCGCAGCACTGCCAGCACAATGGTGGCGATCTTCCCTGCGGGCAGGGCGCGCCACCTGGAGCCGATCTTCTTGAGGTGGCCGCGTATCAGGTCGGCGAGCCAATCCAGAGCGGCACTCGACAGCGGCAGGCGGGCAGTGTAGACGAGGCCGTCAGGGCCCTCGACGGAACTGTTGTTTTTCTTCACACCAAACTCAACTGCCGTCGAAGAGCCGTCAGTTACGCCCCCGCCCCGCACAGTTATGGACGTGCGGTGAACTGCCCGTCAGGGCGTTTGTGCAGCCAGCCGCGGTCGGCGAGCTTGGTCATCTTGGCCCGCAAAGGTTCCAGCTTGCCGCGCACCGAGGCGTCCAACCCCAGCCGCTCGCCCGGACCTGCACCGGGCCGTCGGCCTCCCGCACGATCGCCAGGATCTTGCGGTAGTCGCCGGGCAGCGCGCCGTCGTCGGCCGCGTCGCTGCGGTGCGGGATGGGCAGGACTGCCCGCCCGGCCACCTTCGCCGATACCGGAGCGACAGCCCCGGCGTCGGCCCGGGCCTGTTCGGCCAGGCGGTTCAACACCCGCTCCGCGATCGCCAGTTCATCCCGCTCGGCCTGGACCTCCTGGAGTTTCTTGGCCAACTCCTCGGCGAGAGCGTTCAGTTCGCTCCGGCGGGCCGTGATCCACTGCCGCTCCTGCATCCCCCGCGTCCTCCCGCGTTCTCACGGCGTGTCGACCTGCTGACGGATCGTAGGCGGGGGCCGGTCGTGGGCGCAGCCGAACCCGGCATCCCGCCGGAGCCGGACCCCCCCTGATGATCTACGCCATGGTCATCGGCCGCCGACCGGCACGAGTATCCAACTCACCATTCACACCAGACCTGTGACCTGCGACTTCACGATGCACACCGCTCACTGAGACCTGTGCAACATGAAGCACGCAGTTCACGGGTCCGGTGTGCGGAGCGGGCGGGGTACTCGCGCTGGTCGTCGGTGGGTATCCAAGGCGAAGATCGTGTGACCTGTCGGCCGGAGCCGTTGCCGGGTTCTGCTGCGCCGACCGCCGTGCCGCTCCTACGATCCGTGGCCGGGCCGGTGCGCCGGGAGAGCGCGGGGAGGGCGTGGAAATGCTGGAGCTGGAGGGGATCACGGCTCGCGGAATGAACTGGACACGCTCGCCGAGGAGTTGGCCAAGCAGCTGGCGGAGGTCCAGGCCGAGCGGGAGGAGTTGGTGATTGCCGAGCGGGTCCTGCACCGGCTGGCCGAACAGGACCGGGCTGTGCAGGAGGCCGCCGTGGCCGTCGCCCCGACTGGGGCCCGGGTGACGGGGAGCTGACGCTCGGGGCGGTGCTGGCGCGGCTGGAGGAACGGGAGCGGGAACTCACTGCGCAGGCCAAGGCGGCCAATGAGCGGGTCACGGAGCTCTCCGCGCAGCTGGAGGAGTTTCACCGGGCCGCCGAGGAGATCCGGGTCACCCGCGAGACGCTGCTGGAGCTGCCCGAGCCGGCCCCGCCCGCGCCGCCGCAGCCAAAGCTGCCGGACCATCCGGCCTGCCAGCAGATCATGGCAGTGTTCGCCGCGGCCGACGCCCCGCTCCGGGCCCGCGCGGTGTGCGAGACGATGGACATGAAGATCGCGTCCAACACCATTAACAACACCCGCCTGAAGCTCAAGCGGCTGACCGAGCGCGGGATCCTGACCGAGACCGAGCAGGGCTTGTTCACCCGACCACGGCCGTAAGCCACCCGGCACGGCCACGACCTGCCCACTCACTCCGGACGATTCAGCGACTCGGGCATCAGCTCTCATACCGCCCTCTCAGGGCGTCGTGCACGGACTCCGCGTTGTGCAGCGCGGGACCGCCCGCCGCGAGTAGCCGGGCGACCAGTGCGCTGACCACCTCGCCGCCGGGATGCCCGCCGAGGCCGTCCGTGACGGCGACGACGAGGGGCGTGGCGAGCGGGAAGAACAGGGTCTGCGGGCTCTCGGTCACCGTGGCGCACAGCGGCCAGGGTCCGACGACGAGGCTGTCCTAGTTCCGCTCGCTCAGCGGCCCGGGATGGCTCAGTGCACTCACCGCGATGACCTGCGCCTTGGAGCGGTTCCGCTTTTCCTCAGTGCGGGCGACTTCCGGCCGGCTCGTCCCTCCGGTTCCAGTGTGGGCCCGGAACGATCGCTTCGCATGATTGACCGCGTACGGTCAGTTCGCGATCCTGGAGCGAAGGGCTGAACGCAGGGCACGTCCGTGAACGGGCTGCCCGGTTCGTGTGCGGTCCGACGAAGGTACACAAGCAAGGCTCTGCTCGTCCTGAACCCCCCACGCAGGAAGGCAGGAACAGACATGCAGGAGACACAGGAGATCCAGGAGCTTCAGCAGACCCCCGCCGTCACGGCGGAGAACGGCTGGCGGTCCCCGGAGTACGAGATCGTCGAGACCGCGCTCGAAGTGACGGCGTACCTCCTGGCCACGCGCTAGTCGCAGCTGCCGTGCTGCTGCAGGTGCTCGGCACCGCGGCGGGCGGCGGACTGCCCCAGTGGAACTGCGCGTGTCCCGGCTGTGCCGGGGCGCGCGCCCACCCGGAGCGGCGCCGCCGCCACGCGTCCCTCGCCGTCAGGGCGGACGCCGGCCGCTGGTACATCGTCAACGCCACCCCCGACATCGGCGACCAGATCGAGGAGACCCCCGCACTGCACCCGGGCCCCGCCGCCCGGCAGAGCCCGCTCGCGGGCGTCGTCCTCACCGACGCCGAACTCGACCACACCCTCGGCGTGGCGCGGTTGCGCGAGGCGGACGCGGTGGAGCTGGTCGCCACCACCCCGGTGCGCGAGGCCCTGCTCGCCGGACCACGCCTCGGCGCGGTCCTCGGCCCGTACACCGACCTCAACTGGCGGGAACTGGGCGCTCACCCGCTCACCCTGGGCCCGGAACTCCGGGTCACCGCCGTCCCCGTCGCCGCCAAACGCCCCCGCTACGCGGCCGGCACCGGCGCCGACGACCCCCACTGGGTGGTTGCCCTCGTCCTCACCGAACCGGCCACGGGAAAGTCCCTGCTGTACGCCCCGGCCCTCGCCGCCTGGCCCGACGCGTTCCAGGACGCCGCGCAGGCCGCCGACTGCGTGATCGTGGACGGCACCTTCTGGGACGAGGACGAACCCGTACGCACCGGCATCTCCGCCAGAACGGCGAGCGACATGGGCCATCTGCCGATCGACGGGCCCGCCGGCACGGCGTGCCGCCTCACCAGCCTGGACGCCCGCTGCCTGTACACCCATCTCAACAACACCAACCCCCTGACCGACCCGGACGACGACCGGCACAAACAGCTGGCCGACCGGGGTCTTGAGGTCGCCGCCGACGGAATGGTCATCGAGCTGTGACGACAACACCCGTACGGGACACTCCCACCGACCAGGAACCCTGGAGCGGTCCCCAGTTCGAGGAACGGCTGCGTGCCGTCGCTACCACCCGCTACCACGACCGGCACCCCTTCAACGTACGGATGCACGACGGCACCCTGACCCCCGCGGAACTGCGCCGCTGGATCATCAACCGCTTCCACTACCAGCGGCACATTCCCGTGAAGGACGCCTTGATCCTTGCCAAGTTCGAGGACCCGGCCCTGCGGCGCATGTGGCTGCGCAGAATCGTCGACCACGACGGCGTACACGAGGGCGAGGGCGGCATCGAACGCTGGCTGCGGCTCGGCGAGGCCGCCGGCATCGACCGGCCCCGGCTCCGGTCGGCCGAGGAGGTCCTGCCCGGCGTACGGCTCGCGGTCGACGGCTACGTCAACCTCTGCCGCCTGGGCACCCCGCTGGAAGCCGTCGCCGCGTCCCTCACGGAGCTGTCGGCGCCCGGCATCATGCGCACCCGCATCGCCGCCTTCGAGCAGCACTACCCGTGGATCGAGCGGGACGGTCTCACCTACTTCCGTACCCGCGTCGGGCAGGGCAGCCGGGACAGCGCGGAGGCGCTGGAGCTGGTCCTGCGCTGGGCGCGGAGCCGTGAGCAGCAGGAACGGGCCGTGGCGGCGTTGGTGTTCAAGTGCGATGTGCTGTGGTCGCTGCTGGACGCGGTGGACGGCGTGCGGGTGCGGTCGTGAGGGACACGGCGGCTGGGACACGGGATGGGGCGGCGGCTGTTCCTGTGCCGCAGGACGCGGACTGGCGCCCGGAGCTGAGCCGTTCCGTCATGCTCCGGCACGACCGGGTCCGCGACACCGATCTGCTGCTGATGCCAGAACGGGTGGTCGTGCTGCACGGAAGCGCGGCCGCTGTCCTGCGGCTCTGCGACGGCGACCACACCCTCACGGCGATCGTCGCGGCACTGTCCGAGGCCTTCCCCGGAGCACCGGTCGCGAAGGAGGTCCCGGAGTTCCTGGGACGGGTGCGCGAGGAGGGCTGGGTCCGATGACCACTGCCCCCGTCACGCCGCCCTGGGCGCTGCTCGCGGAACTCACCCACGGCTGCCCCCTGCACTGCGCATACTGTTCCAACCCGGTCGAACTGATCCGCAGATCGGCCGAGTTGAGCACCGGCGCATGGACCGACGTCATGCGACAGGCCGCGGACCTGGGCGTCGTACAGACCCATCTCTCCGGCGGCGAACCGCTCCTGCGACGCGACCTCCCCGAGATCGTCGCGGCGGCGGACGGCTCGGGCATCCACACCCAGCTGGTCACCAGCGGCGTGGGCCTGACCGAGAGGCGCCTCACCGAGCTGACCGAACACGGGCTGCGGAGCCTCCAGTTGTCGGTCCAGCACGCGGAACCCGCGGCCTCCGACCGGATCGCCGGGCACCGTTCCTTCGCCGCCAAGCGCAGGGCGGCGGAACTGGTCCGCGAGGCAGGGCTGCCGCTGGGCCTGAACGTCGTACTCCACCGCGACAACCTGGACTCGGTCGACGCCCTGCTGAACCTGGCGCAGGACTGGGGAGCCGAACGGATCGAGCTGGCGAACACCCAGTTCTACGGCTGGGCCCTGACGAACCGGGACCACCTGCTGCCGGACCGAGAGCAGATCGAGGCGGCGCGGGCGGTCGTCGACGCCCGGCGCACCGGCCCGACCGACCCGGACGTGGTGTGGGTGGTCCCGGACTACGTGGACGCAACGGCCAAGCCCTGTATGGGCGGTTGGGGAGCCGTCTCCCTCACGGTGGCCCCCGACGGCGCAGTCCTGCCGTGCCCGGCCGCCGCGGTCCTGCCGACCCTGAACCCCCCGAACGTCAAGACCAGTTCCCTGGAGTGGGCCTGGTACCACTCACCGGCCTTCTACCGCTACCGCGGCACCGACTGGATGCCCGACCCCTGCCGCTCCTGCGACCTGCGCGACACCGACTTCGGCGGCTGCCGCTGCCAGGCGTACGCACTCACGGGCGACGCCTCACGCACGGACCCGGTGTGCGCGCTGGCCCCGGACCACGGCGTAGTACGGGCGTTGGTGGACGCCCCACGTACGACCCCGGTCCGGCCGCCGACCCCCCGATCCTTCACTGCTCGCACGGGCGAAGCCGGACCACCCCCCTGACGTTCCACCGCACTTCCCCACCCCCCACTTGGAGGACCGATGCGACTGGCCCACACACGAGGCCGCGGCCCCGCCGCACCGCAGCGCAGGGCTTTCAGAACACCGGCGGCGCTGACGGCGGCCGTCCTGCTGGCCGGCCTTACCGGCCTGGGCACGGCCCAGGCGGACACCGCGGCCCCGACGGGCGTACCGACGGGCGTCACCAACCTCACCACGGGGCTGACCGTCCCCTGGGGCGTCGGCTGGACGCCGGACAACTCCCACGCCCTGGTGACCGAGCGGGACGACTTCCGCGTCTGGAAGGTCACCCCGACCGGCCAGAAGACGCAGGTCGGAACGGTCCCCAACACCGTGACCACCGGGGGCGAGGGCGGCCTGATGGGCGTCGCCGTCGACCCCGACTGGGCCACCACGCAGCACGTGTACGTCATGCACACCGCCGCCGAGGGCAACCGCATCGCGCGCATGACGTACAACGGCACGACGCTCACCAACTACACGGTGATCCTCCAGGGCATCGCCAAGGCCCACTACCACAACGGCGGCCGGCTCGCCTTCGGCCCCGACGGCTATCTGTACGCCACGACCGGCGACGCCCAGAACACCGCGCTCGCCCAGGACCGCAACTCCCTCAACGGCAAGATCCTGCGCATGACCAAGGCGGGCCAGCCGGCCCCCGGCAACCCGTTCGGCAACCTCGTCTACAGCCTCGGCCACCGCAACCCGCAGGGCATCGCCTTCGACCGCAACGGCCGGTTGTGGGAAGCGGAGTTCGGCGACACCCGCTTCGACGAACTGAACCTCATCAAGCCCGGCGCCAACTACGGCTGGCCCACCTGCGAGGGCACCTGCTCCGTCGCAGGCATGACCAACCCGAAGAAGACCTGGACGACCGGCGAGGCCTCCCCCAGCGGCATCGCCATCGCGGACAACGTCGTCTACATGGCCGCCCTGCGCGGCCAGCGCCTCTGGCACATCCCGATCACCGGCGACACAGAGAACGTCGGCACGGCGACGGCGTACTACGTCGGCACGTACGGCAGGCTCCGCACGCTGGCGAAGACCCCCGGCCAGGAAGAGCTCTGGCTGACGACGACGAACGCGGACGCGAACGGAGGGCAGCCGGAGGGCTCGGACCGGGTACTGAAGGTGACACTGGGCTAGCGGAGAGGACGCAAGGCGGCGCGCCGACCCGGGAGGGCCGGCGCGCGGCTCTTTGCATGCTGGGCTAGTTGTGCCGGTCGACCCGGGGCTCCAGCACCACCACCGCCGTCTCGGACTTGCCCCAGACGTAGGGCGGGACCTCACCCACTCACATGCTGGCTAGGGCGGGTGTCGGCGGCTCCACCTGAGGCGAACCCAACTGGCCCCGTCGGGAGGGGCGTTCGGGGGTACTGAGGGGTGGTGGCGAGGCGAGTGGCCACACCTTGGGCCTTGCGGTGGAACGGTGGTTGTGGTCCGCCGAGGATGGGTGCTGTGGATGGCCTTGTCCAAGCAGGAGTTGTTTGACCGGATCCGCCGGGACAGCTGGCAGCGGAAGCTGTCGATCCGGGCGTTGTCGCGGAAGTACGGCGTTCACCGGCGTCTGGTGCGGGAGGCGCTGGCCTCGCCGGTGGCGAAGCCGCGCAAACAGCGGCACACGGCCAAGCGGATCGGTACGCGGCTGGAGGAGGGGTTCGGGGTCACGCTCCCGTACACCACGGTGCACGACTTCGTCACCGCCCGCCGCCGGGCGATCGCCGCGGAGGAAGGGGCGCCGGTCGAGGGTTATTTGACCCGGCACAACGTGCCCGGCGCGGACGCCGAGGTCGACTTCGGAGAGGTCTGGATCGATCTGGCCGGGGAGCGGGTGAAGTGCTTCCTGTTTGCGTTCCGCCTGGCCTACTCGGGCCGGTCGGTGCACCGTATTTCCCGATCGTGCGGGCAGCAGGCGTTCTTCGAGGGGCACGTCCATGCCCTGCGGGTGCTGGGCGAAGTACCAGCGGGCCAGGTGCGCTACGACAACCTCACGCCGGCGGTCCGCAAGGTCGTCTTCCGCAGCCGGCTGCGGGAGGAGGACCCCAAGTGGACGGCGCTGCGGGAGTTCTACGGATTCACCGCGTTCTACTGCGAGCCGGGACTCCGCGGGGCCCATGAGAAGGGAGGGGTGGAGGGCCAGGTCGGCTACTTCCGCCGCAACTACCTCACGCCGGTTCCGCGGGTGGAGACGCTGGAGGAACTCAACTGCCGGATCGCCGAGTTCGAGGAGCGTGAAACGGGCCGCCGCATCGGATCGCGGATCCGGACGATTGGCCAGGACTTCGCCCGGGAGGCTCAGCATCTGCTGCCGCTGCCCGCCGAACCCTTCGAGACGGCAATGACCTTTGAGCCCCGGGTCGACCGCCGCGGAGCGCTGCGAGAAGTTGAGCAGGATCTTCGACGCCTGGTCGCTGTACGGGTGTTCCCCGTGTCGGCACGGGCGACGGCACCAACCACGCCGACACCCGCGACCAGCACAGAAGCAGCGGTACCTGGCCAGACATCCGCCACAGCCGAAAGCACGGCCGCGCCGCGACGATGCGCGGAGTCAGTGTCTCGCTGGGGCTGAGTACAACGCTGTCGGCGACCGCCTCGAAGAGAGGCAGGCCGTGCTCGACGTCCCCCGCCACGTTGCGACACCTATCGCTGCCATGACACCTGCGGTCCTTCGGTGCGCGCACCGGCCTGGCACACGCGACCGGCCAGGCAGGGCAACCTCACCAGGCCCTGGAGATCGCCGAAGACGTGATCACTGACAGGCTCGACGGTACTCCCGACGTGCATCCGGTGATACTCAACGCACGCTTCGAGGCTGCCCTGTGGACCGGTGCATGCGGCGATTCGGAAGCGGCGGTTACCCAGTTCAACTCACTGCTGGACCACGTCTCCGAATCGTTGGGCCCCGACCACAGCCTCGTGCTGGACTGCCGCAGTTGCCTCTCTCAACTGACCGGGCAAGGCGATGGCCCCCAACAGCCCTATCGCGACTCGTGGATGAGGCTCCCGATTGGTGATGGCGGACAGCCGAACAATCCTGTGAACGACGGCGATATCGGTTCTGGCCGCGATACCGACTCCACCGAGAGCTACCCCTGAAGACAATTCCAGTCACGCCACACGATCATCCATGCTCGTCAACTGGACGGGCTGCTTCGCGGAGCACGGCCGCGTCCGAGCAGCGAGACAGATGCGAACGTGCGCCCCCACATGCTTCCCCGGCGAACCTCCAGCGCACAGCAGCGCACCCCGTGCTGGGTAGGAGACGCGACGACAGCAGAAGGCCCCCGGAGCAGGCGTACCGGCTACCAACCGACCTACCCCGAGGGCCACTCCCAGCACGACCTGGAAGGAGAAGCACGTGACCGTACCTCCCCGTGAGGCATACCCCACCGGATGCTCAGCACACGGCGCACGCGAGCGGCACACGATCGTGATCACCATAACGATCACCATCATCGTGACCGCCTGCGCCGGACTGAGCCCCGAATGGGCAACAGCCATAGCCGCGCTGATCACCACAACGTCTGGCAGTAGTCAGCCCTAATGTGCGAAAACGCCCTCGCGCCGGAGTCCGATGCGGGGGCGTCTCGATGCCCTCTGGAACGGCCCCGTGCAAGCCAGCCGGAACATCGCCGCTACCCGACGTCCGGCAACTCCACCTCCGCCAGCACAGGCGGCGCCGCGCTCGACTCCCGCGCAGTCCGGCGCGCATTCTCTCCCCGGAGCACCGTCAACCAAGGCCACAAGTCGGGCAGTTGCTGCTCCGAACACGCCAGCCGATGCTCGATCCGGCACCGCTGCGAGCTGTCCGGAGGGCACACCGCGTACACCGTCACCCGCCCATCCGAAAGCCCAATCCACCGATACTCGGCTGGCACCAGATGCGCCAAAACATCCACACCCGGCTCCAACAGCACCCAGTCCTGCTCCAGCGTCGGCACCCGATCCTGCGGTAGGCCGCAGAACGGGCACGTGAACGTCTGCTTGCCGCCCAACCGCGGCACCTCGTCAGCCCCCATATGTGGAGCGTGCGTGCCATACGCGCATGCCGCACGGTGCCTATCGGACGGGAAACCTGCGGCCCGGCGGGCAGACCACGGCAGACGAGGTTCGAAGTGGCCGTCCACGCCCGGCGCGCACCAATAGCAGCGGCCAGACAGGCGCTGTTGACGACGGCCCACCAAGGCCACGGGCAGCATGATCCGCCGCTGCATCATTTCGCGGAACAAGCACACCACCGATATTCGCTTGCGCACCAGCGTGGATCGCGAGAGCACGCAGAAACGTGCGCGACTACGAGCGGCTGGTCTCCCACAGCGAGGCCCACATCACCTGGACCTTCAGCCCTGTTGACTGCATCTCTGGGTCAGTTGCTCGGGCTGAGTAAATGCGCTTTGCGCCGGAACGGCCATGCCGAAGGAAGATACGGAAACCTAGTAGATGTCACCACATTCTTGCGCAGACATTACTGGCAAATCATCCGCGATCTCTGCGTTGATGTTGATCGTGCGCTGTTCGTCATCAAGGCTCGGAGTCTTGAAGAAGCGTGCCAGCCTCCCGCGATCATCACGAATCCACCGCACGCCCTGTCGATCAAGGAAACCGATCGAAACCAGTGAGATTTCCCGATCTGGAGCCAGTCGCTTAAAAGACGTCCGATTCGGCCTTTTGTCATTCGAGGTCACTCGGCTTAATGATCACTTCGGAACAAGGTTTCTTGTCCCCAAGCACCAAGGTCCGCGCATGTCCCGTGGCGCTGGCGCCGCCGAAAGCCGCCCCGGCGCGCCGGGCGGCCGAACGCGACGAGGACGCCGTGACCGGCTGTATCAGGGAGACCTGGCCCCGGGTGGAAAGACGCTGGGAGACCAGGACGCGTGGCTGTGCTTCGCGGAAGAGTCGGGCCAGATCTCCCTGGCGGGCCTGGTCTGCCGCAAGGCCGGCCGGCGCGCCCGGCTGATATTCCGGATGCTGGTGCACCACGGCCGCAAAGGCGAGAAAAATGGCTTCCGGGAGAAGGACTTCGCCTCATTGCTGGATGTCGCCCACCAGCAACTCGGCGGCAACATCGTGCTGGTCTGGGACGACTACAGCCACCACGTCGACGCCGCCATGCGCGAGCTGATCGAAAAGCGGCCGTGGCTGGCGGTCTACCGCTTCCCGGCCTACACCCCCGACCTCAACCCGGCCCAGGGCGTGTGGGCGCATCTGAAGAAGAGCCTGGGCAATCTGGCCCCATGCAGCATCGATGACCTGGCACGGCTGGTCCGCACGCGCCTCAAGCGGATGCAGTACCGGCCCGACCTGCTCGACGGGTTCATTGCCGTAACCGGATTAATCCGGGTCCCACCATGACGTCAGCCCGAACCGAACACCTCAAATATTTCCGGCAAAGATGTCTCTGCCCTGGGCCTACCGGTGCGGGGCCGGCCGCCGGTCGACGAGGAACAGCGGCCCGCTGAGGCGGTGTCACGACGACTCCGGCGCCCTACTGAGCCTTCCGGCAACGAAGTTGTCGCCAAGTGCATCCTGGTAAACTTTCCGGCCTCGATCCGCAGCCGTGACCGTGGGGCATGGCAGAGGCCGTCCGATGCCCGGGCCCGGTGCAAGATCTCCGCACACGCGTTGAAAGGTCTTGCCGTGGACAGGTTCGAGCAGAATGACAAGACGCCGGTAACCGAAGGCATCTGCCTGCTGACCGTCGTCAGCCCGCGCAGAGATGAAGGCAACAGCCCGACCGGAACCGTCGGCCGATGCCTGGCCCGACAACTACTCGCCGTGGGCCGGCATGTGCGGGTAATGGCCGAGCCGGACCAGTGCGGTGGCTGGCCTGACACGGTCGACGTCGTGCAAGGGTCCATCACCCGGCCCGTGGAGTGTGCCCGAGCCTTCGACGGTGTCGAGGCCGTGTTCCTCGCCGGTGCCCATCCGTCGACGGTCCAGGACGCCCTCACTCTGGCGCGAAACGCCTCCGCCCGTAAAGTCGTTCTGTTGTCGTCTCACGGGCCCGAGTACGAAGAGGTGAATCCGCCGGAGACCTGGTTCTGGCTGGCGATCGAGAAAGCTGTGGAGAACTCGGGCATCGCCTGGACGCACATCCGGCCGTCGGCTGTGATGGGTGCCGTCATCGAGAGCACCTACCCGGCGACAGGGTCGGACTGGCCTGACACCGTCCGCGCCGACGGAGTGGTCAGGGAGGCTTTCCTCAACCAGGGTCACTACCCCTTCATCCACGAGCAGGACCTCGCCGCCGTCGTGGCCGCAGCACTGATCAGCGACGATCACACCGGGACGATCGTCGAGGCTGTGGGCCCGCCGCTGAGCACGCGTTCACGGATACGGAGCATCGCCACCGCTCTCGGCCGCGACATCGACACGGTCGATCTGGCGGCGGACGAGAGTCGGGCGATCTGGCGACGTCGTGGCTGGCCGGACGGTGCGATCGACGTGACGCTGTACGCACTTGAAGAGTACGGCGCCCGCTTCGACGAACTCGTTCAGTGGACACTCGACCAGCGGCCGTCCGTGCAGGACATCATCGGCCGCCCACTGCGCACCTACCACGACTGGGTGAGCGAGAACATCGACTCCTTTCGCTGACCTCGCCGTGCCGAGCACGATTCCCGCAGGGGCCGTCCACTGTTCAAAGTGTTGACACATGACGTCACCCTGAACCGAAAAGCTCAGTAGTCGTCTCCGAGGGGCGCGATACGAACGACTTACTGGCCCTAACAAGAGCTATTGATCATGTGACTGTTGGCTGTCGGCTCGTTGGTCTGGTCATGGGGAACCGCCAGTCGCGGCCCTGGATCGTGTCGGACGAACTGTGGTCGCTCATCGTGCCGTTGCTGCCCGAGCCTGCTCCGCAGCTGATCGAAGGCAGGCCGCGGGTGCCGGACCGGCAGGCCTTGTGCGGGATCCTGTTTGTCCTGCACACCGGCATCCAATGGGAGTATCTGCCCCAGGAGTTGGGCTTCGGCTCGGGCATGACCTGCTGGAGACGCCTGGCCGCGTGGAACGAAGCGGGCGTCCGGGACCGCCTGCACGCCGTGCCGCTGAAAGAACTGCGGTCGAAGAACCAGCTCGACTGGTCCCGGGCGGTGATCGACTCCTCCCACGTCCGGGCCGCCCGCAGGGGCCCAAAAGCGGGCCCAGCCCGGCCGACCGCGCACAGCCGGGCAGCAAGCACCACGTCCTCACCGACGGCCAGGACATCCCGCTCGCGGTGTCGCTGACCGGCGGCAATCGCAACGACGTCACCCAACTCCTGCCCCTGCTCGACAAGGTCCCGGCCGTGGCCGGCATCATCGGACGACGCCGTCGACGACCCGACATGCTGTTCGCGGACCGCGGCTACGACCACGAGAAGTACCGCCGGCTCCTTCGCCGGCGTGGCATACGCCCCGCGATCGCCGAACGAGGACAACCTCACGGCACCGGCCTGGGCACCTTCCGCCGGGTCGCCGAGCGCACGATCTCCTGGCTCCACGGCTTCCGTCGCTTACGCATCCGCTGGGAACGACGCGACGACATCCACGAAGCCTTCCTCGGACTCACCGTGTGCCTGATCACCCACCGCCATGTCCAACAGCTTTGTTAGGGCCTTTAAGGCCGCTCCGGACGGGCAGACCGCTGACCTGCGCTGTCTCACGGCCCGCTATCACCCGGGACGGCGGTGCGGTCGGCTGTGTGGGGGTGCCGTGCTGCGGAAAACGCGGGGCGAGGCGTTCTGCGCCGGATGCCCGACCGCAACACCGCGCTGCGCGGGGACATCGCCCCGGCTCGCGCCTGCATCCCCTCGGGCGATGCACGACCGGTCGGCGCTGAAGGTGCGCGTCACCTTCTGAGCGCGGGGGCCAGCGGCACGGGTGTCGTTCCTCCCTTGCCGCGCGGCGCCCTCGTGATGTCAGGCGGCGCGCTTCACGTGGCGGACCAGCCACATCAGCAGGGCGTCCAGGTCGGCGGCTGCCGAGAGGACCCGGTCGACCGCCTCGGGGGTGTGCAGCCACTCCTCGCAGCCGAGAGGACGGGCGGCGATCAGCGAACGGTGGCGCAGCAGGTTCGCACGGGAGTGGTCCGTCGGATAGCCGCGCGGCGGGCGTTTCATCACGTCCCCGGAAATGTCGTAGCCCTTCTTCCGCACGTCCTCGACGATGGCGGACAGTTCACGGCCGCTCCCCTCGGAGGCCACGGCTTTGCGGAACATGTCCACCTGGCCGGGATCGGGGTACCACCAGGCGCCCTGGATCCGCAGGCCGTCCAGGTCGAACCGGAGATTGATCTCGATCTTGCGGCCGAGCCGGATCACCGCGCCCTGGTGCTGCCACCACCAGGAGTCGGTGCGGTAGTGCCAGACGGAGAAGTCCTCGTACCGGGGGTCGGTGTCCGCGACCTCGTTGAGCAGGGCGATCATCGGCTGCCGGACCAGGCGTTCGCGGTCCGCGCGGTAGCGCTCGCGGGTCGCGTGGGTCGGTTCGCCCTGGAGCTGCCACAACACGTCCATGGCCTGCTCCGGCCAGCCGGTGAACTGTCCCCGCATCCGGGCAGGTTAGCTCACCCACTAGTGAGACGGGCAGGGAGGCGTAGCCCCAGACAAGGTGGGAGGTGTTGCGGCCGGGCTCGCTGCCGTAGATCCTTCCGTGAGTCCCGCCCGGCCGGGGAGACCGGCACGTCCGTTGACCATCGAGTGCCGGGTGCTGCGCATGGTCAGGGCCTGACCGCGAACACCATGCCGATGTCACCGGCCTGCTGTACCGGGTCCTGCTCGGTGCTGACGGTGAAGCCGTGCGTGCGGAGGACCTCGCAGACTGTGTCGCGGTTCTGCTGCCAGCGCTCCACCTCGACGACGGCCTGGCGGACCAGCGGCCAATGCCGTTCCTCGATGCCTCTGAGCACCTCGAGTTCGGCGCCTTCCACATCGACCTTGAGCAGGTCGATGTGGTCGATGCCCAGCTCGTCGAGCGCCGATGACAGAGGCCTGACCTTCACCCGGTGCGTCTCAATGCGCCGCAACACCCGCAGCTTGCGGCTGACGAGCAGAGTGAGGACGGGGGCGGGTACGCGGCGCAGGACCGGTCCCAGGCCGCCCTGGCGGATCATTTCGACAACGCTGGCGGTGACCCGGCGCCGCTCAGCCTCGATGTTCCCCTGATCCCGCGAGGAGGACGAGAAGATCGTGGCGGCCGGAACGTAGCTGAAATCGAGCTCGTCGTCACGGGACGCCAGGCCGTAAGAGAGCGCGGTCAGACGTCCGTTGAAGAACTCGCGAGCATTGCGTTCGAGTGTCGCGTGGAGTGGCGGCATCGGCTCGAAGGCGTAGATCCGCACGTCCCCGTCCAGCCGCTCATAGACGGCCGCCGAGAACACACCGATGTTGGCGCCCACGTCGAGTACCGTCGCGCCCGGCGTGCACTCGATGCCGTGGGTGAAGTAGCCGCCCACCTCCTCGCGCAGGAAGGACGCCTCCCAACGATTGATGCTGTGCAGTTCAATCGTTTTCATGGTCATGACAGAGTGATCTATCAGGGTTGGCGCCAACAATCCAGCCCGCACGCTTCACTTCGGCCACGTCCCTGATCCACACTCCTCGTCCTGATGGGCCAGGCGTGGCCCCGGTTCGTGGTGGCGAGGCTCTACCTGGCGGCGCGCGGCAAGCCGCCCTGGCGCCTGATGGCGTTCCTCGCCGACGCGCGGCGCCGGGAAGTTTCACCGCACCGCCGAGGAGATCCGCATCACCCGCAAGACGCTGCTGGAGCTACTGGAGCTGCCCGAGCTTGTCCGCCCAGGCCGCCGCCCTCGAAGCTGCCGGACCATCCGACCTACCAACAGACCATGGCGATCGCAGCCATGGCTTGCGCAGACGGCATCGTGAAGGAGCCCGCGCACGACGCCGGCGGCGCCCGCGGGCCGCTCCCCCGTCGCACGCGAGCCGGGTTTCACTCCGGGTCGGCGACGAGGACTTCCACGCCGCTGGCCTGAAGTGTGTCGAGCTCTGACGCCGAGATGGCGGCGTCGACGATGACGAGGTCGAACGCGGTGACGGGGACGAGCTGGTAGAGGCCACGGCGTTGGAACTTGGTGTGGTCGACCAGAAGGATTTTGCGGTCGCAGGCTTCCATCAGGGCTCGTTTCACTCCCACCGTCTCCTGGGACTGGTGGTAGCAGTGGCCGCGCGTGATGGCGGTCGTCGAGGCGAACAGCGTGTCGGCGCGCAGGCTGTTGACCGCGTCGATGGTCCGGATGCCGAGGAATGCGTCGTAGGCGGGGTAGTACGCGCCGCCAAGTGAGATGAGGTCGATTCCCGGACTTCCGGCGAGAACCTGGATGACGGGTACGAAGTTGGTGATGACCGTCAGCGGTGCGCGCTGCGAGAGCAGTCCGGTGAGCGCGAGGGCGGTGGTGCTGTCGTCGACGATGAGGGACTGTCCGGGCTTGACGAGGCCAAGTGCGGCACGGGCGAGTGCGCTCTTCGCCGGCGCCATGGATTGGGTGCGGTGCCGGATGTCGCCGTGGAACGCCGTCGACGGTCGTGCGGTCGCCCCGCCGCGGACTTTCCTCAGCCACCCCTTGCCCTGTAGGTAGTCGAGATCCCGGCGGATGGTCATCGGTGTCACGCCCAGCTCGTCGGCGAGCCGCTCGATGCGGACGAAGCCTTCGTCGACGACACGGCTCTTGATCCGCTCCCGCCTCTCGCGCGGCCCTCGCCCGCCCTCGCCGGTGGCCGGATCTTTGTCTTCCTCCATGAAGTCCCTCTGTTCCCTTTCTGTTAACAGAACACATAGGTGTTGCGTCGGGCTTCCCTCTCGTCCGCTGCGCGCTCTCCACCTGCAACGAGCGTGTTACAGCAGGGTTTGTGGCGGGCTTCCCGAAGCAGCATGGCACACCGATGTTCGCCCATGCCCAGAGAGCGAACAGTCAGGCTGATCAAAGGATCAGACATCGGTGTTCAGTTCTCAGGATGTGTTGACACCCGCAGGAGCCGCGCGTTTCTTGTGCGTTACGTCATAGCGGCCAACCGGCAGCTACCCGGCCCTGGATCAAGGAGTCGAACATGAGAAGACTGGCCAGTGGTGCACTCGCCGGCATCCTCGCCCTGGGCGCTCTCACCGCATGCGCTCAGGAACCGAGTGGCGGGAACTCCGGGACCGCCAAGGCGGACGGAGAGTCGGGCAAGGTCGCCTTCCTCATGCCCGACCTGGCCTCCACCCGCTACGAGCAGTACGACGCTCCGCTGTTCAAGAAGCGTATGGCCAAGCTGTGCCCGGACTGCGGGGTCATCTACCAGAACGCCAACAGTGACGCCTCGCTTCAGCAGCAGCAGGCGAATTCCGCGATGGCCCAGGGTGCCAAGGTGATCGTGATCGACCCGGTGGACTCGGCCGGGGCGGCCACGATCGTGCAGACGGCGCAGTCCCAGGGCATCAAGGTGGTCGCCTACGACCGTCCCGTCCCGGACAAGCCCGCGGACTTCTATGTGTCGTTCGACAACGAGGCGATCGGCGAGGCCATCGCCCAGTCGCTGGTCGATCACCTGAAGGAGACCAAGGCCGAGGGAGGTGTGCTCCAGATCAACGGGTCGCCCACCGACGCCGCCGCCGGGCTGATCAAGAAGGGCGTCCACAACGCCGTCGACGACAGCGGGTTCAAGCTGCTGGCCGAGTACGACACGCCGGGCTGGTCGCCGGAGAAGGCCCAGCAGTGGGCGAGCGGGCAGATCGCCCAGTACCGCGGCAAGATCGCCGGCGTGGTGGCGGCCAACGACGGCACCGGCGGAGGTGCGATCGCGGCGTTCAAGGCCGCCGATGTGAAGGTCCCGCCGATCACCGGCAACGACGCGGAGCTGGCAGCGATCCAGCGCATCATCGCGGGAGATCAGTTCAGCACCATCTCCAAGCCGATCAAGATCGTTGCCGAGGCGGCCGCGGACGCCGTCCACCAGCTGCTGAAGGGCGAGGAGCCCAAGGCTGACAGCACGCTGTTCAACACCCCGTCGCAGCTGTTCAAGCCGACGGTCGTGACACAGAAGAACCTCAAGGAGGTCATCTTCGGCTCCGGTGGAGTGCTCAAGGCGAAGGACGTGTGCACCGCGCAGTACGCCGCCGACTGCGGACGCCTGGGCATCCAGTAGCGATCTGAAGTCTCTGAGGAGAAGAGGGTCACGATGACAGGCACCGCGGTTACCGGTGCGGGCACGAACACTGTGTTGTCGCTGAGCGGAATCTGCAAGAACTTCGGCGCGGTCGCCGCGCTGACCGATATCGAGCTAGACGTCGCGGCCGGTGAGGTGGTCGCCATCGTCGGGGACAACGGCGCCGGCAAGTCCACGCTCGTGAAGATCCTTTCCGGGGTGTACAGGCCCGACGCGGGAGAGATCTTCTTTCACGGCGAGAAGGTGTCTCTGGGCTCACCGGCCCTTGCCCATGCGATGGGCATAGCGACGGTTTTCCAGGACCTCGCCCTGTGCGAGAACCTCGACGTCAAGGCGAACCTGTTCCTGGGCCAGGAACTTCGGCCCTGGATGCTGGACGACGTCGCCATGGAGAAGCGCTCCTGGCAGTTGCTGCGACAGCTGTCGGCGAAGATCCCCACACTCGGCGTCCCGGTGGCCGCCCTCTCCGGCGGCCAGCGGCAGACGGTCGCGATCGCCCGATCCCTGCTGAGCAACCCGAAGATCGTCCTGCTCGACGAGCCGACCGCCGCCCTGGGCGTCGCGCAGACAGCCGAGGTCCTCAACCTGGTCGAGCGGCTCAAGGACAACGGACTCGGCGTGGTGATGATCAGCCACAACATGGAGGACGTCCGGGCCGTCGCCGACCGCGTCGCGGTGCTGAGGCTGGGCCGCAACAACGGTGTGTACAACGCCAGGGACGTCTCCTCCCAAGAGATCGTCGCTGCGATCACCGGCGCGACCGACAACGTGGTCTCGCGGCGAGCCGCCGGCCGCCTGACTTCCCCGCAGGAAAAGCAGGAAATGCAGGAAGAGAAGGAAGAGCTGTGACAATCACCGAAGACTCGGTGGCAACGGCCACCGACCTACAGGATGAGCGTCTCGTAACGCCGCAAGGCATCAGCGACAGCATCAGGGCCACGATCCGCCGCGTTCAGGGCGGAGACTTGGGCATGCTGCCCGTCGTCGGCGGCATCGTGGTGATCTGGACCATCTTCCAGGCACTGAACCCGACGTTCCTCTCCAGCACCAATCTGGTGAACCTGTCCTTCGACATGGTCCCGGTGGGCGTCCTCGCGCTGGGGATCGTGTGCGTCCTGCTGGTCGGCCAGATCGACCTCTCCGTGGGCTCGGTGAGCGGTGTGTCGGCCGCGATCACCGCCGTCGTCATGGTCAAGAACGAGCAGCCGATGTGGCTGGCGGTCCTCGCGGCGGTGGCCGGCGGCTGCCTGATCGGCTGGCTCTACGGCCAGGTACTCAACCGCTTCGGCGTGCCCAGCTTCGTGGTCACCCTGGGCGGGCTGCTGGCCTTCCTCGGCGTACAGCTGTGGCTGCTTCGAGGCGAAAACGCCATCAACCTGCCCTACGACTCCACTCTGGTGAAGTTCGCACAGCTGTGGTTCGTCCCCGACTGGATGGCCTACTCACTGGCGGTGGCGGCCGCGGGTGGGTTCCTGGCCACCGGGTGGGTGCGTGCCCGAACCCGCCGCGGCGCCGGGCTGTCGTCCTCGTCGCCGCAGTGGCTTGTCATGCAGTCGCTTGTGCTGCTGGCCGGGCTGCTGCTCGTGGTCTTCTACCTGAACCGCACTCGCGGTGTCGCCTGGATGTTCGTGTTCTTCGTCGCGCTGGTGCTGGTGATGCACTACGTGCTGTCCCGCACCAAGTTCGGACGATCGATCTACGCGGTCGGCGGCAATGCCGAGGCGTCCCGCCGGGCGGGGATCAACGTGCGGCGTGTATACACCTCGGCGTTCGTCCTGTGTTCCGGCCTGGCCGCGGTCGGCGGCATCCTGGCCGCCTCGCGACTGGCCGCGGCGAACCAGAGCACCGGTACCGGAGACGTCAACCTCAACGCCATCGCCGCGGCGGTGATCGGCGGGACCAGCCTGTTCGGCGGCCGGGGCTCGGCCATTGCCGCCCTGCTCGGGGTCCTGGTCATCCAGTCGATCTCCAGCGGTCTCACTCTGCTGAACCTCGACTCCTCCTACCGGTTCATGATCACCGGTGCGGTCCTGCTCATCGCGGTCGGCCTGGACTCCGTCGCCCGGCGCTCGCGCCAGGCACACGGTCGGGGGTGAAGCAGGTGACTGCAATCGCCATCGACGCGGGCACCACCACCATCAAGGTGGTCGGATACGCCGACGACGGGAAGGAGCTGGCGGTGAGCCGTCGGCCGACCCAGGTGATGCGACCCCGTCCCGGGTGGGCCGAGCAGGACATGTCCGAGGTCTGGGCCGCGGTTGCCGACGCCGTCCGGGAAGTCGTCGCCGCGCTCCCCGACTCCCCCGACATGGTCGCGGTCACCGCACAGGGCGACGGCGCCTGGCTGGTCGACAGCCAGGGGCGTCCCACCGGGCCTGCCGTGCTGTGGAACGACGGACGGGCCACAGCCCAGATCACCGCGTGGGAGCGCGACGGCGTGGCACGGGAGGCGTTCGGGATCAGCGGGTCGCGCGTGTCCACCGGGATGCCCAACGCCGTACTGGCCTGGCTGCGCGAGAACGACCCCGACCGGGTGGCCCGCTCGAGCCACCTGCTGACCTGCGGTGGCTGGCTTCACCTGAAGCTGACGGGTGAGCCCGCCGTCGACGAGTCGGACGCCTCTGCACCGTTCATGGACATCCGACGGCGCGACTGGTCCGACCGGCTGTTCGAGCTCTACGGCCTTCAGTGGGCGCGGCGGCTCCTGCCCGAGCTTCGCGACGACGATCACCGAGTCACCACGCTCACCACCTCGGCAGCCGCGGAGACCGGCCTGCCCGCAGGTATCCCGGTGGTGCTGGCGCCGTACGACATCTGCGCCACCGCCATCGGCGCCGGCGCGGTGACCGCCGGTCAGGCGTGCTGCATCCTCGGCACCACCTTGGCCACCGAGGTCATCACGGACACGGTGGTCACCGACGAGCCGGTGGGCATCACCGTGACGCTCGGAGCCCCAGGTCGCTACCTCCGTGCCTTCCCCACCATGAGCGGCGGCGACGTCCTGGACTGGGGGGCGGGCCTGCTCGGACTGGCCTCCGTCACAGATCTCATGGGTCTGGCGGCGCCGGGCAGTCGCGATACAGCCGGGGTGCGGTTCATCCCTTACCTCTCCCCTGCCGGAGAGCGGGCCCCGTTCTTCGACACCACCGCGCGCGGCTCCCTGTCCGGCCTGAGTCTGGAAGCCGGCCGCGAAGACGTGGCCCGTGCGCTGGTGGAGGGAGTCACCATGACCATCCGCGACTGCCTGGCCGCGGCCCCGGGTTCCCCGGACAGACTGGCGCTCTGTGGCGGTGGCACCAGGAGCGACTTCTGGATGCGGCTGATCTCCGATGTGACCGGCCTTCCTGTGACCGTTCCCGCCTCCGCGGAGGTCGGTGCCCGCGGCGCCTGGCTGACCGGTCTCGTCGCCACCGGCCGTGAGCCGGACTTCCCGACCGCCGCCGCCCGGCACGTGGAGGTTGCCGCCACATACCAGCCCGATCCGGAGGCGTTCGACGACTTCAGCGACCGGTACGCCGACTTCTTGCGGCTGCGGGAGCTGAACCAGCCGCTGTGGACACGCGACCGCGGACAGACATCTTCGACCCCGACCGGTGGAGTCGGCGTATGACCGCCATCGGAAGTGCTGCCTGGCTGGGCATCGACCTGGGGACTCAGGGCGTACGGGTGGTCGTCGCCGCGTCCGACGGCAGTCTGCTGGGCGAGGGCTCGTGCCCGCTGACCAGCCACCGGGAGGGCGACCGCCATGAACAGCAACCCGAGCAGTGGTGGCGCGCCGTCCTCACGGCGATCGACCTGGCACGCGCCGCGGGTGCCGACCTGCGCCGGGTCCAGGGGGTGGCCGTCGACGCGACCTCCGGCACGATCACCATGCTGGACCGCCGTGGCCTCTGTGTGACACCGGCGCTGATGTACGACGACGGGCGCGCCGTGGCGGAGGTGGAGCAGGTCAACGCCGCCGGGGAGCAGCAGTGGGCCAAGGCCGGCTACCAGCGGATGCAGCGATCCTGGGCTCTGCCCAAGCTCCGGTGGCTGCTCAACCACTATCCCCACGCTGCTGAGAACGGCTGGCGACTGGCGCATCAGAACGATGTCATCAACAGCAAGCTCGTCGGGCACGAGGTACCCACCGACACCAGCAATGCGCTCAAGACCGGCGCCGACGCCGCACAGGTGACATGGCCCGAGCCCGTTCTCGCCGCGTTGGATATCCCCCGCGCGATGCTGCCCGACCTGGTGCTGCCCGGCACGGTCATCGGTCAGGTCTGCGCCGCGGCCGCCGCGGAGACCGGGCTCAGCGAAGGGACCGCCGTCGTCGCCGGGATGACCGACGGCTGCGCGGCGCAACTGGGCTCCGGCGCCACAGAGGTCGGAAGCTGGAACTCCGTCATGGGCACCACCCTGGTACTCAAGGGCGTCACCAAAGACCTCGTCCGTGATCCGCACGGGGTGGTGTACTCCCACCGATCACCCTCCGGCCGCTGGCTGCCCGGCGGAGCCTCCAGTGTCGGAGCCGGCCTGGTCGCACGGGAATTCGCGGACGTCGACCTGGACCGGCTCACCCGCGAGGCCGCGGCACTGCTGCCCACCGACCTGTTGCGCTACCCACTGGTGTCCCGGGGTGAACGGTTCCCTTTCGTCGCCGCGGATGCCCGCGCGTTCAGCAGCCGCGAACCAGCCACCCGCGCCGAGTCCTTCGCCGCGCTGCTACAGGGCGCCGCATACGTCGAACGGCTCTGCTTCGATTACGTGGACCTGCTCGGCGCCCCGACTGACGGAGCGGTCGTCCTCACCGGCGGGGCCACCCGCAACCCCCTGTGGAACCAGCTGCGCGCCGATGTGCTGCAACGCCCGGTGACCCTTCCGCGCAACGCGCAACCCGCGCTCGGCATGGCGGTACTGGCCGCATCGAGCCGTGACGCTCTGGACAGCGTCGCCGCCGCGATGGTGCGACTCGACCAGACCCTCGAACCACGCCGTTCAGAGAAGGACCCTCACCAAGAAGGCTACGTCCGGCTGCTCGATCTGCTTGTCCAACGCGGCTGGCTCCCCGGCGTCGTCGCGACCCACGCACGAGAAAGGACGGCGCCTTGAGCCTCCATGTCATCTTCGTCCGACACGGGGAGACCCTGTGGCACGCCGAAAACCGGTACGCCGGCAGCACCGACATCGCGCTGACCGAGCACGGCCACGCACAATCACGCGCGCTCGCGGACTGGGCGGAGCAGGCGGACCTGACCGCGATCTTCGCCTCCCCACTCACGCGATCGCAACAGACCGCACGCGACAGCGCGGTGAGCACCGGGCTGCCGGCGAGCGTGGATGAACGGCTGCGCGAACTCGACTTCGGTATCGCCGAGGGCCTCACCCGCGCGGAGATGCAACAGCGGTTTCCCGAACATCTTTCGGCCTTCAAGACCGACCCGGTGACGAACCACTTCCCCAAGGGAGAGAACCCCCTGGCCGCCGGCGACCGCTATCTGGAGTTCCTCACCGACCTCCAGGCCGATCATCGCGAAGGCCGCGTCCTCGTCGTGGGCCACTCCACCGCGATCCGGCTCGCGCTCTGCCGCATACTCGGCCTGCCTCTGCGCGAATACCGCCGCATCTTCCCGTTCCTGGCCAACTGCGCCCTGAACGAACTCGTCCTGAGCAACGGCCTGCCGTCGTTGCTGACGCTGAACCACCCCGTGACCTCAGGAGCAATCAAGTGACCACCATCCTCTGTGCCGGTGACCACTTCGTCCTCAACTCCCTGCTCACCGACAGGCTCCGGCCGGCCGCACCCACCGCGACCTTCCGCGAACTCACCCTGCCCTGGCCGGTCGAGCCCTTCGGGGAGGTAGCCGAGGTACGGGAAGCATCGGGCACCGAGGAGCAGCTCATCGAGGCCCTCGGCGGAGTGGACATCTGCGTCACCCAGATGGCTCCGCTCACCGAACGAATCCTGGAAGCCTGCCCCGATCTGCGCCTGTTCTGCGTCAGCCGCGGCGGCCCCGTGAACGCCAACCTGGAGGCAGCCACCCGGCACGGCGTCGCCGTCTCCTTCGCCCCCGGGCGCAACGCCACCGCCACCGCCGAGCACACCGTCGCCCTCATGATGGCCGCGGCCCGACGCGTCCCCGCCACCCACGCGGATCTCACCGCAGGCACCTGGCGAGGTGACTACTACATGTTCGACAAGGTCGGGCCGGAGCTGGAGGGCAGCACCGTCGGCATCGTGGGATACGGGGCCATCGGCTCCCGGGTCGCCCGGATCCTCCACGGATTCGGCGCACACGTGCTGGTCGCCGACCCCTTTGTCCGTCCGGACGACGTGTCACCGGCCGAGGTCACCGACCTGGCGGACCTCATGCGGCGCTCCACGTTCGTCACCGTCCACGCCCGCGCGACTCCGCAGACCGAGGGCCTGATCTCCCGGCAGCTGATCGACCTGATGCCTGCGGGCGGCGTGCTGGTCAACTGTGCCCGCGGGTCCCTCGTCGACTACGACGCCGTATGCGACGCCCTCGACGCCGGAAAGCTCTTCGGCGCGGCCTTCGACGTCTTCCCCCGCGAGCCGATCCCCGCGGACTCACGCCTGCTGACGACCCGGAACATCGTCATGACGCCCCATCTGGCCGGCGCCAGCAAACAGACCGCCTTCAACGCCGCCTCCATCGTGGCCTCGGAAGTAGGACGATTCTTGGAAGGCCGGCCACTCGCGCACTGCGCGAATCCACAGGTTCTGGCCCAACTTCACTGAACTCCCCGACACGGCACTCCGCTCCCCCGGCAAAGCTCTGATCGTCCGCTACCCGGAAGCCGGCATGCTCATCGCCGCCCAACTCGGCGTCAGGGTCGCCAAGGTGAAAAGACCTGAGGGCTGGCCCCGCCCCTCCTGCGGTGCAGTGCCGGGCATCCCCCGCGATCGCCCAGCACCGAACTGCCACACCTCACGCGCTCCCAGAACAACAAACCCCGACGTGGGGCTCCGCACGTGCACCACTCCCGTTCCGCCGCCGAACGTGGCAGCCGGCCCGCGCCCCGGCCTGCCTTGGCTCAACCCAGCGCGTCCATCAGGGCGGTGACACCGGCATCCAGCCGCTGCTCCACAGCCCGCGCCGTCAGCTCCGCCCGCCCCGCCTCACGCCATGGCCGTGACACCAGCTGAACTTCTTCTGACAGCTGCGGTGACGCTCCGCGACGGCACCCCAAGATCCGTGCCAGAACCCCGTTTAGAGCCTCGTGCCGACGACCCTACGACGACGCATGGACGGAGCCCGTCGACATCGCCGTCACCCGCGAACTCGACCTCCGGGGCGCCTTCCGCTTCGACTCCGAGTTCGACAAGGCGATCGACCTGCCGGCCCAGGGCCCGTCCGTCGACGCGATCGTGACGCACACCTTCCCTCTCGCCGAGGCCCGCGCGGCCTTCGACATCGCCCCACGACCGGGCGGTCGCCGCCAAGGTCCTTCTGGACCTGAAGCGCGTCTGGCGAAGGGCTCGGCTGTCACGGCACCGTGGCAGGGATCCGCTCAGACCAACAGGTCCGTTGCCCTTCGCGGCGCGGCGCTCACGTCAGGACCGCGGACTCCCAGGCCCGGTCGACGACCCGCACCAGCCCCAGGTCGGTAAGCTTCACCTGCGGGGAGACCGGGAGAGTCATGGTCGAGATGGACATGAACGCGTTCCGGTGCGCCCATCCCCAGCGGTGCAGGGCCTCGCGGATCGCGGCCGCGCCATGGGCCACCTCCTCGGCGGGGCGGTCGGACAGGACCCCGGCCACCGGCAGCGGCAGGTGCACCGGCTGATCGCCCGCGGCGACCACGCAGATCCCCCCGTGTGAGGCGATGACACGGTTGGCGGCCTCTCGCAGCGCCGCGGACGTGGTGGCGGTCACCGTCAGGTTGTGGCTGTCGTGCGCGTACGTGGTGGCGACGGCCCCGTCGGACAGCTCGAAGCCGACCACCGGCGCCATCGTGTGCCGCCCGCTGCGATGGTGGCGTTCGAACACCGCCAGTACCGCGGTACGGCCCTCCCATTGCACGACGCCGTCCCGTACCGGAAGCACGACCTCGGCGGGCTCGGTGAACGTGTCCACCGGATTGACCCGCAGAGCACGGAAGACGTGCTCGCCGTCGGGCAGGTCCACCGTCCAGGCGCAGCCGTCCGCGTCCAGCGGGTCGAGGTGGACGGAGTCACCGAAGGGGTTGCCGGACAGGTGCGCCGGTGCGCTCTCCTGGACCAATTCGCCCCCGCAGACGACCATGACCGGCGTGAAGTCGCCCAGGTCGCGCAGCAGCACCAGGTCCGCGCGGCGTCCGGGGGCCACCACTCCGCGGTCGTCGAGGCCGAGGCGGCGGGCCGGGTGCAGGGTCAGCGCGCGGAGGGCCGTGAGCGGGTCCATGCCTGCGCCGACGGCTACGCGCGCGATGTGGTCGAGGTGGCCGCGCTCGACGATGGCGTCCGCCGCGAGGTCATCGGTGACCAGGCAGAAGTCCGGCTGCACCGGCAGCGCGGCGAGACTGTTCACCAACTCCGGGGTGAGGCACTTCTCCTGGAGCATCAGCAGCATGCCGAGCCGGGCCTTCTCGACCGCGACTTCCGGGGAGTTCTTGGTGTGGTCGGAGTCGATGCCGGCCCACAGGTACTCGCCCAGGTCGTCGCCGGAGAGATTGGGGCAGTGCCCGTCCAGTCGTACGCCCTTGGCACGCGCCGCGGCGACGATCTCACGCATCCGGCGGCTGCCGTCGACGACGGCCCGGTAGTCCATCACCTCGCCGAGCGTGGTGACACCCTCCCAGTCCAGCATGTCGGCGATGTCGTCGGCGCTGAGCGCGGCACCCGCCGTCTCGAAGCCCTCCAGGGCCGGCACGCACGAGGGCACCGCCCAGTGCATGGACTGCGGGGCGCAGCGGCCCTGTTCGATCATCCAGGCCATGGCCTCGCGCCCGGCGACGTTGACGATCTCGTGCGGGTCGGCGAGCACCGTCGTGGTGCCGCGGGGCAACGTGATCCGCGCGAACTCGCGCGGTGCGAGCAGCGAGCTCTCGATGTGCATGTGCGCGTCGACGTAACCGGGCGCCACCAACAGGCCATCGGCGTCGATGACTTGGCCGGCGTCGATCGGTGTGCCGGGGCGCAGCAGGGCGCGGATCAGGTCGCCGGTGATGGCGACATCGGCAGCGGTCTGTTCCCCGGTGTGTGCGGAGACCACGCGGGCTCCGCGGATCAGCAGATCGCAGTGGCTGGGCGCAGGCATCGACGGTTCTCTCGTTCGGTCGTCGGCTTCGGTCGTCGGCTTCGGTTGTCGGCTTCGATGGTGAGCGTCGGTCGTCGGGTTCAGGGCCCGATATCAGCCTCGGTGAAGGGGGTTGTGGGCGTCGGCGCCGTAGTGGCGCAGCAGGCGGGAGACGAGGAAGGCGCGGAAGGCATCGGTTTCGACGCCGGTGGCCACCTTGGCGTTGTGCGGCAGCCCGGTGCGTCCGTGCACATCGGCGATCAGCTTGCCGCGGGAGAACTCGCCGCCGCATTCCACCGTCACCCAGGCGTCGGTCCACTCGATCAGGTCGGGGCGTACGGTGGCGGCCACCGCGAGCGCGTCGTGGACCGCGCAGGCGGCGACGCCATGGCGCTGCTCGTACCGGGTGGCGAGGTGGTCGAGCATTCGGCCCGCCGCAGCGGTGGCGGGCGCGCCGTCGGCCAGCAGCTGTTCGATGTCGGCCCGGGTCGTCAGCGCCTTGCGGGTCACGTCGAGCCCGACGATCCGCAGCGGCACCCCGGCCTCGGTCACGAACCGGGCGGCCTCGGGATCGGCGAGGAAGTTGAACTCGGCCGACGGCGTGACATTGCCCGGCGCGAAGGCCGCCCCGCCCATCAGCACGATCTCCTTGATCGACGAGGCGGCCTCCGGGTGGGCGTGCAGCAGCGCGGCGATGTTGGTGAGCGGCGCGGTGGCGATCACGGTGGTGCCCGCGGGCCCTCGGTCCCGCAGCTGCGCGGCCAGCCATGCGACGGCGTGCGCCGGGTGCGGCGTACGCGCCGACGGAGGGAGGTGTACGCCGCCGAGCCCGCCCTCGCCGTGCACGGGTTCGTCCGGGATGCGGACGGCTCGGGCGATCGGTCCCGCGTGCCCGCGCACCACGGGTACCCGCGCGTCCACCCCGATCAGATCGCACAGTCGCAGCGCGTTGTCGACGACCTTTCCGATTCCAACGTTCCCGGCGACGGTGGTGATGCCGGTGACGTCGAGCTCGGGCGAGGCGAAGGCCAGCAGCAGTGCGACGGCGTCGTCGATACCGGGGTCGCAGTCGATGACGACCGGCTGCGCGACCGGTACCTCGACCGGCTGCGGGTGTGTCACCCGGACACCTCGCGCTGGAAGCGGTCGACCCACTCGTCGTTGCTCTTCACGGCCAGCTTGAGGTCCGGGACGGTGAAGCCGGCCGCCGCGGGGTCGGTCGCTGCGTCGCCCACCACCTTGGTGATGTCCGAGGGAATCTTCGCGTCCTCGTTGACGGGCTTGTCGTGGAAGGTCGCCGCGGCCTTCTCCTGGACCTTCGCCGACAGCAGGTAGTTGATGAACTTCTCCGCGCCCGCCTTGTTGTGCGCGCCCTTCACCAGCTGCGCGGTGTTGGAGACCACGTACCGGCCCTTGTCCAGGGGCGCCCAGGCGATCGGCTTGCCCGCCTTGACCGGGTCGATGGCGAACAGGTCGAGCGCCGGGGCCATCTCCACCTCGCCGCGGTCGAGCAGGCTGACGAGTTCGGTGCTGCGGCTGAAGTACTTCAGTACGTTCGGAGAGTTGGCGGCGAGCTTCTTGAACGCCGTGTCGGTGTCCTCGGGGCCCGAGCCGTAGGTCGCCGCGGTGGCGTAGAGGAAGGGCACGCCGGCGCTGGTCGAGATGTCGGGGATCGCGATCCTACCCTTGTACTCGGACTTCCAGAGGTCCTTGATACCGGGCGCCTTGTCGACCTTGTCGGTGCGGTAGAGCATGCCGAGCAGCTGGTACGTGTACGCGGGTGCGTAGCCGTCATTGTCCTTGGCGAAGTCGTGGATCTTGTCGACGTTGGGGACGGCCGACGGGTCGATCTTGTCGAACAGGCCCTGCTCACGGCCCCGTTGGGCGAAGAAATCGGAGATCATGGCGACGTCGACCGTCGGGTTGCCGCGGTTGATCTGGAGCTTGGTGAGCCGCTCGGCGTTGTCGCCGCTCTCGACCTCGACGTCGATGCCCGTCTCCTTCTCGAACGGCTTGACGATGTTCTTCTCGAACAGGTCGACGCCGAAGCCGAAGGTGGAGACGGTCAGCTTCTTGGGGTCCTGCTCCCCCGCGGCCGATCCGGCGCAGCCGGCCAGCGGAAGGACCAGCAGGGTGGCCGCGGTGGTGGTGGCGAGTCGTCTCATGAGGTGGGCTGCTCCTGCTTCGTCCGGGGGAGGTCGATCGTGTGCGCGGCGGGGAGATGGAGGCGTACCTGACGGCCGGTGTGCAGCTCGAAGTCGCTGCTGGTGGCCAGGACGGTGCGGCCCTGGGACACGGCGGTGACGACACAGTCGGTGCCGCGGAACCGTACGGCGGTGAGCACGGCGTCGACCGTGGTGCCGCCGGAGGGGGTGGGGGATTCGGGGGTGAGCACGTCGACGTGCTCCGGCCGGATGGTGACCGTACGGCCGTCCGGCAGGTCGACGAAGTTCTCGTATCCGAGGAACTCGGCGACGAATCGGTTGGCTGGAGCTCGGAACACCTCGCGCGGGGCGCCCTGTTGGGCGACGGTGCCCTGATCGAGGATGACCATGTCGTCGGCGAGCTCCAGGGCCTCCTCCTGGTCGTGGGTGACCAGGATCGCGGTGAGCCCCGTCTCCTTCTGGATACGGGCGAGTTCCTGGCGCATCTGGATACGCAGCCGCGCGTCCAGGTTGGACAGGGGCTCGTCGAGGAGGAGCACCGAGGGGCGTACGGCGACGGCGCGGGCCAGTGCGATGCGCTGCTGCTGGCCGCCGGACAGCTGCTTGGGTTTGCGGCCGGCGAGGTGGGAGAGGCCGACCAGCTCCAGCGCCTCGCCCGTCCGGGTGCGCAGCTCGCCGTCCGGGATGCCCCGCATCCTCAGTCCGAAGGCGACGTTCTTCTCCACGGTCATGTGCGGGAAGAGCGCGTACGACTGGAAGACCATGCCGATGTTGCGGCGCTCCGGCGGGAGCCTGGTGGCGTCCTCGCCCTCCAGCAGAACGCGGCCCGCCGTGGGCTCCAGGAACCCTGCGATCATGCGCAGGGTGGTGGTCTTGCCGCAGCCGCTGGGGCCGAGCAGGGCGGTGAACTCCCCGCGGCGTACGGTCAGATCGAGCTCCCGTACCGCTGCCGTCCCCGCGAACTCCCGTGAAACGGAGTCGAGTTGAACCACTGGCGTCATCGGCGTCTTCCTGTCGTCGCGTACTGTGCTCACCGGCTGAAGACCTTGTTGAAACCGACGAGGCGCTCCGTCAGCAGGGCCGCGCCGACCGTGGCGGCAAGCAGCAGGGTGCTCACCGCGGCCACCGTGGGGTCGTAGGAGAACTGCACGTAATTGAGCATCTCGACGGGCAGCGTGGAGATCCCGGGCCCCTTCAGCAGCAGCGACAGCGGAACGTTGTTGAAAGAGGTCAGGAAGGACAGCACGGCCGCCGACACGATGCCGGGCGCCATCACCGGCAGCGTGATCGTGAAGAACGTCCGCAGGGGTCCGGCGCCGAGGCCCCTGGCGGCCTCCTCCAGCGCGGGGTCCGACAGGGCGAGCGAGGCGCCCGTGACGCGTACCGCGTAGGGCAGCAGCAGGACGGTGTGGCCGATCAGCAGTGCGCCGAGAGCGGTGATCCGCATGGTCACCATGAGCTGCTGGAAGAGCGCGAAGCCCAGGACCAGTTCGGGGACGATCGCGGGTGAGAGGAAGAGCGTCTCGACCGCCTTGTGGCCGCGGAACGTGTGGCGCTGCACGGCCAGGGCCACCGGGATGCCCAGCACCAGCGCGAACAGGGTCGCCGCCGCGGCCACCAGCAGACTGGTCAACAGGCCCTGCTGGAACGAGGCGTTGGACAGCGCCTGGTCGAACCAGCGCAGCGAGAAGCCCGGCGGCGGGAACTCGACGGTGTCGCCGGACGAGAATCCGATGGCGACGACCAGCAGGATGGGCCCGAGCAGAAAGACCATGGCCAGGGCGGACAGCAGGGACAGAACGGGGCGTCGGCGTATCACGACGTGGCCACCTTCGCCGATATCCGGCCCGAGGCCCAGCCGACCACGAGCACCAGTACGGTCATGATCAGTGCGACGGCGCTGGCCCCGCCCCAGTCCAGCTTCACGTTCGCGTAGTCGTAGAGCAGCGTCGCCAGGGTGCGGTTGCGGGAGCCGCCGAGCAGCAGCGGTGTGGTGAAGGCGGTGACCGCTCCGGCGAACACCAGGGTCCCTCCCACCAGTACGCCGGGCAGGGCGAGCGGCAGCACGATCCGCCGGAAGGCCCGGCCGGGGCTCGCGCCGAGGCCGCGCGCGGCGTCTTCGAGGCCGGGGTCTATGTGCGACAGCGAGCTGTACGAGGTGAGGATCATCAGTGGCATGAACAGCTGGGTGAGACCGGCGACCAGGGCGAACTCCGTGTAGAGCAACTCGGGCGGACGGTCGGTGAGTCCGGTCGCCAGGACGGCGTCGCTGATCAGGCCGTTGCGGCCGAGGACGACCAGCCAGGAGAAGGTCCGCACCACCGTGCTGAGCAGCAGCGGGAAGACCGCGAGCGCGAGCAGCAGGCCCTGGCGGCTCTTGGGAGCACGGGCGATGAGGTAGGCCGTCGGGAAACCGAGGACCAGACAGACGAGGGTGACGGTGACGGCCACGCGTACGGTCCGGGCGAGCACGCCCAGTACGTAGCTGTCGGTGAGCATGGCGCCCAGCTTGCCGAGCACGTCGGGGTGTTCGGCGGCGGGCGGCGCGAAGAGCGTCACGACGAAGGGGAACGCGAAGCCGAAGGCCAGCAGAGCCAGGCCGGGCGCGAGCAGCAGTCCCAAGGTGGCCTTCCGGGACATACTCACACCCCCTCTCAGAGATTCCTACAACCGGTTGCTGCAACCGGTTGCTGCAACCGGTTGCAGCAACCGGTCGACGTGGACGATACTTTCGGCCGGATCGAGGCGTCAACGCGCTCGTGTAAAGATCCCGTTACGCACACACTGGGGGCGAGATGGTGACGCTGGCAGACGTCGCGCGCGCGGCGGGGGTGTCCAAGGCGACCGCGTCACGCGCGCTGAGCCGGCCCGACATGGTCGCGGCGGACACCCGCGAGCGGGTGCTGGCCGCCGCCGGGGCCATGGGCTTCGAGTTCAACGCGAGCGCCCGGGCACTGACCACCGGCCGGACCGGCCTGATCGGCGTTCTGGTCCCGAGCCTCGCCAACCCCTACTTCGCCCCGATCGTGACCGGCGTGCAGCGCGCACTGTCCGAGCACGGCGACAACATCCTGCTCGCCGTCTCCGAGGGTTCACAGAGCAGTGAGCACGAGCTGGCGGGGAAGCTCGCCTCACGCGTCGACGGACTCGTCTTCATAGCGCCGGTGAGCCCGGACTCGGCGATCCGGGAGTTCACTTCGAAACTGCCGGTCGTCACCGTGGACCGCACCGTGCCAGCGGTGCCCGGCGTCCTGATCGACACCCCCGGTGGCGTCGCGGACATCGTCACGCACCTGGCAGGCCTCGGTCACCGGGCCATCGCCTACGTGGGCGGCCCGGAGGGCTCATGGATGGCCGAACGGCGCAACAGCGCGGTCGAGGAGGCCGCCCGCCGCAGCGGCGTCGACCTCACCGTGCTCGGTCCCGTCGCCCCCCGGATCGACGCAGGGCTGGCCGTCGCCGAACGCATCGCCGCCGAACGGAGCGTCACCGCGGTGGTGGCGTACAGCAGTTACCTGCTGCTCGGCCTGCATCTGGGGCTGCGCGACGCCGGTGTGCGGGTCCCCGAGGACATCAGCCTGGCCGCGTCGGACGACCTGACCTCGATCAGCACGGAACGTCCCGACACCACGGCACTACGGGTTCCGCTCGAAGAAGCGGGCATCGCGGCGATCCGCCTGCTCCAGGAGCCCAACCCTCCCAAGCGCGCCCGAAGGCTGCGCATCGCCACCGAGTTGATCGTCGGCGCCTCCACCGCCCGCGCCACCGGCTCCGGGCGCTTGTCCACCCGCCGGCGATGACCTGGGTCTCCCCGTGCGACGGACGTCAGTAGGGGGTGGTTGCCCATCGGATCGTCCGGCGTTTCAGCGGGAACGCTTGCGGCGGCGGACGACGAGGACGACGGCGCCCAGCAGGACCCCCGTTGTTGCGGTGGCGACGAGTGCCGTGCGGCCCGCGCCCCTGGTGGAGGGAGTGTCGCCGGACGGTGTGGCCGACGTGCCGAAGGCGAAAGTGACGCTGTCGTTGGAGGCGTCCGGGTCATGAAGGGGGAAACCGGCTGGGCCGGGACGCACGGTCGCCGTGCCCTTGGCGCCTTCGTACCCCTTGCCGGTCCTCACCGACAGTTCGAACAGCTGACTCTTGCCGGCGGCGACACCGAACGGCACGGTGCACACGTAATGCCGATGACCCGCCTCGAAAGGTGCCGTCTCGGTGCCGCTGACCCAGAGCAGGCAGGGGCCGTAAGGGTCGTCCTCCTGCTCCATGTCAGCGGTGCCGGTCACGACCGCATCCTTGGGCAGGACAACCTCGACCAAGGCGATGGACCTGCGGTCAATCCCGTACGCCGAGGCCGGGCCGTGGTTCACGGCGCTGATGTCCAGGGTCCACTCGTCCGCCCTGCGGCCTGGCACTGCCTTGGCATCGGCCGCGAGATCCGCAGAGTTGTCGGCCGAGACGGTGATCCCGCCCTCGGCACCGTTCTCGAATCCGCCTCCCGCTCCGGACACCTCCACCAGAGTGAGCGCCTGCCCGGTGCCCTGGTGACTGCCGCCGCCGGGTTGTTCGCCCTGGTTCAGCAGTTTGACCGAGTAGTCGACCACCGCGGTCAGGACACGCTTGCCGACGGTGGCGGTCAGGGGGCTGCTCAGCTCCACGACGGCCCCTGCGGGCACCGGGGCCGGGAAGATACAGGTGACGGATGTCTGGCTGCCGGGTTCGATGGGGTCGTCGCCTTCGCCGTAGGCGCAGTTGGAGAACTTCCGGTCGAAGACCAGACCGCCCACCGATTCCCATCGCAGCATGATCCGCCGGTCGGTGGCCAGATCCCCGGTGTTGCGGAGCCGAAGCGGAAGATCGATCCGGGACCCGATTCCGGCGTCCGTCACCTCCGGCAGCCTGCCGACGACCAGGTCCCGGGTGCCGACGACCACGTTCGTCTTCGCAGTGGCGCCGGTGGCATCGTCCGCCGTGAGGGTGTACGTGATCGTGCCGCCGTCGCCGGGGGCGGCGCCCGCGTCCGCACGCAGGGTGAGCTCGACGTCCCGGCTCTGCGAGGCGTCCTTGTTGACGCAGGTGAAGACCTGCCCGTCGGCCTTGCACCTCGGGTCGTCGACCTCCACGCCCGCTACGCCCGCCAGGTCACGCGCATCGATGACGACCGTGTCGTGCGTGGGAACCGGGACCTGCGCCCCGCCGTCCCAGAACATCCAGCCCACGGTGGCCGGCTGCGCCGCCGCCCCCAGGTTGATCTGCTGTTCGGCGCTGATCGTCGCGTGTGCCCGCGTCGGCAGGGGGGACGGATCGTCGGCTACGGCGGCCGCACCGGGCGCCAGGGCGAGCAGCACGGCAGTCGGCACTGCGCCGAACGCCGTGCACCTAGGGTTCATACACGTTCGATGCGCGGGGTGCCCCGAAGGTTGCACACCGGAGGTCACGGCCGCCGCAGCCCCCGCCAACCCGGCCGCCTCGAAGAGCAGCCGCAGCCGCTGCGTTCCGTCGCCGGATTCGATTCGTCGACCGGGCGGCAGACGCGGGCATCGACCTGCAGCTCTCCGGCCACACCCACGGCGGCCAGATCTGGCCCTTCCACCACCTGGTCCGTATCGACCAGCCCGCCCTCGCCGGCCTCAGCCACCACGGCACCCGCACTCTCCTCCACACCAGCCGCGGCACCGGCTTCTGGGGCCCGTCGTTCCGCGTCTTCGCCCCCAGCGAGATCACCCTGCTCGTGCTCCGCTCCCCCAGCAGCCCACCGCTCGCCAGCACCGGGCGCCCGGGCACTCCGCTTGGGGCGGTCCATGAGCAGGGGGCAGGTCGTCCGCCAACGGCGATGGTGCCGGCATCCTTCTGGGGGCGACGTTCATGACCGGGTCCGTCTCGCTGCGGCCAGGATCCGGTCCGCTCCCGCGCCATCGCCGTCAACGAGTCGCAGCGGGCACGATGTGCGCGAGTCCGCTCAGCCCTTCCGGCGGGAGCTGGCCCGGTGTCGAGAACGAGCCACGGTCCCTGGCGGAACAGGCACTAGCGGCAAGGGCACCCATCCTGAAGTCTGACCGCACATGCCTGACAGCGTGCTCCTCCCACCAGGGTGTCGACACTACGACGGAGGCAGCAGTTGATGGACCGAGCCGACGACGCACGCAAGGTTCGCAGGGATCACGCCGGACCCGTCTGCCCGATCGACCGCGGGGACGACGACACGTGGCGGATACGCGGCTATCACGCGGCACGCGCCGTTCTGCGCAGCACCGACACCGTGCAGGCGGGCCTCGGGATCGAGACCGTGGAGAAGCTGCCGGCTCGGATCCGGCGGCCCGTGCTGTACCGCGACGGGCTTGAGCACCGCGAACACCGCCGTCAGACCGCCCGCTACTTCACACCCCGCCGCGTGGACGAGCACTACCGGGAACTGACCGAACGCATCGCGCGCCAGCACCTCAACACCTTGCAGAGCGAGGGCGAGGCATGGCTGGAGGACCTCACCTTCGGCGTCTCGATCGATGTGGCGTGCGGGGTGATCGGTCTGACGCGGAGCAGACGCGGGATCCAGCGTCGGCTGGAGCGCTTCTTCCCCGAGGAATTCGGCAGGCCCGGGTTCACCAGTTGGCACGGGATCTACTGGCTGTTCCGCCAGAACAGCAACTGGCTGCGGATCTACCTCGCCGACGTCCGCCCAGCCGTCCGCGCCCACCGCAGACGGCCCGCGGACAACCTCATCTCGCACCTGATCGCCGAGGGTTGTTCCCATGCCGAGATCCTCGGCGAGTGCCTCACCTATGCCGCTGCCGGCATGGTCACCACGCGCGAGTTCATCAGCGTCGCCGCATGGCATCTGTTCACCGACGCCGCGCTGCGCGAGCGTTACACGGCCGGGAGCGAGAGCGAACGCCTGGCGGTGATTCACGAACTCCTGCGCCTGGAGCCTGCGGTCGCCCGCCTGAAGCGGCGGACCACCGGCGCCCTGGATGTGCCGAGCACCGACGGGTTGGTCACGGTGCCCGGCGACGCGCTCGTCGAGATCTTCGTGGACGAGGCGAACACCGACCCGGAGGCCGTGGGCGAGACCCCCACAGCGGTCCAGCCCGGCAGGCCGACGACGACCGGTCGATACGCTGCCGCCCTGTCCTTCGGCGACGGACCGCACCGCTGCCCCGGTGCCGACATCGCGTTGATGGAGGCCAACGTCTTCCTCGGTCACCTTTTTGCCCTTGAGGGCATCCGCATGCTCACTCCGCCCCGCGTCACGTTCCAGGACGAGATAGGAGGCTATGTGATCCGCGGACTCCGCGTGGCCGTCGACCGGCGATGATGCCGACACTGGGACCCTGCGCGAGGACCTCATCACCTTCACGGGGTCGCTGGCCGACTACCTGAACGTCCCCTTCGGCAAATCCCTCGCCCGCTCCATGGCCGCCGCCGACGACCCGTCAATCGCCGAAAGCCACGAGCGTTAATGGCGAACCATCGTGCGCCGCATGTCCTCCTGGGGATTTACGAGCAATCTTTCCCCGAGCGTCGTAGCCAGCTTCTGCAGGCGGTCGTCGCTGAGCAGTTAGCGGCGGGCTAGCCGCGGTGGCCGGCTAGGAAGTCCGTGATGTAGCTCATCGTCTTCTTGGTGGACCAGGGCCTTTCGCCGCTGCTGCCGTCGGCGGACGCGATGCCGGTGCCGGTGCCGGAGGAGGCACTCGGCGAGCTCTGGGCGATCGCCTCCGTGACGGTCATGTCGCCGTGACCGGCTCCGGTGAGAACGACGCGCTTGGCGTCGACTCCCTTGCCCTTGAGGGCGGTGAACAGGTTGAGCGTTTGACTGGGCGAGACCAACGGGTCGGCGCTGCCGTGCAGGAGAAGGAAGGGCGGTATCGAGGAGGATATGTGTGCGGTCTGTGAACGAGCCGCGTGCAATCCCCTTCTGGAGTCTCCGCGTCCTCCTACGGCACAGCCATCTCCACGCCAGACACGCACTACCATCGCCCCGCACGGCGCTCTCGGTGGCCAAACTCCCCACTCACCGTGCACTGGAGCTCCGGCGGTACCGAAGGCGCCGTGAACAGGGTGAAAAAGATCAAGCGGCAGCTATACGGACGTGCCGGATTCGAACTCTTACGGAAGATGACCCTGCTCCAGTGACGCTCCGCGACCGCTCCCCAAGATCTGTGCCAGAGCCCACTGTTAAGCCTCCGGTCAGTGAGATTTTCACCGTGCGGAGCAGCTGCTTGGCGTGGTGGTCAACTGGTCCTCGGTGTGGCCTGACCGGTGATTTTTGCGCGCCGTGCTGGTCTGTACGCCGAATACCGACTCACGGGAGGCTGACGCCATGCGGAAACTGACCTACGCCATGAACATGAGCCTGGACGGCTACATCGCCGCGCCCGGCGACGACCTCGGCTGGAGCGTGCCGAGCGACGAGCTGTTCCAGTGGTGGTCCGACCGGGTCGACGCAACGGGCCTGGCGCTGTACGGGCGCAAGCTGTGGGAGACGATGAGCTCCCACTGGCCGACCGCCGACAAGCAGCCGGGTGCCACACCGGCGGCGATCGAGTACGCCGGCCGCTGGCGGGACATGCCGAAGGTGGTGTTCTCCTCCACGATCAGCACGGTCGACTGGAACACCCGTCTGGTCACCGGCGACGCGGTCACCGAGATCACCAGGCTCAAGGCCGACGACGGCGGCCCCATGGACATCTGCGGTGCCACACTCGCCGCGGCGGCCATGCGGGCCGGGCTGATCGACGAGTACGCGATCGTCACCCATCCGGTCCTGGTGGGCGGCGGCACGCCGTTCTTCACAGCCCTGGACAACTGGGTGAACCTGAGCCTGGTGGAGACCCGGACGTTTCCCGACGGCGTGTTGCTGACCAGGTACGAGACCAGGCGCTGAGGGCCCGACGACGGATCAGCTCGTCCACGGACACCTGCCGGGACGGCTTCTGCGATCTGCTCACCCAGACACCCTTCGTGACCGGTCAGCCTCGGACCCTGCCACAAAGTCTGACGCACTCCACGCCTGCCACCCTGAACTACCGAGGAAGCCCGTAACAAGGCCCATGACCTGGCTCGTTGTCCACATGGGGGCGGTCGTGACACCGTCGGGAACGAGATTTCCGTGGCCTGCGTTCTTGAGGACGAACCTGGTGCTCGTCACCCCCTTCGCCCGCAACGCGTGGTGGAGCAGCAGGGTCTGACTCGGCGAGATCACGCCGTCCCGGGTCCCGTGGAAGTGGACGAACGGCGGGTCTCTCCGGTCGATGTAAGTAGCCGGGTTGGCTGCGGCGACGGCGTCCGGTACGTCCAGGAGCCGGGTCGGGTTGTCCGGGCCGAGGACGTATTTGACCAGTGCGTTGTCGACGGAGTTCTCGTAGAACGCTCTGGTGGCGGGATCGAAGTCGGAGGCGATCCGGGAGAGATCGGAGGCCCCGAACCAGTTGACGACGGCTTGGACCCGGCTGCTCTCGTCCAGGTTCCCGCCTTGGTCGAACGCTTGGACTCCGCCCGTGGTGCCGACCATGGAGGCCAGGTAGCCGCCCGCGGACTCACCGTAGGCGGCGACGTTGCGAGAGTCGATGCCGAACTCGGTGGCGTGGGCGCGCAGGAACCGGATCGCCGCCTTGACGTCCGCCACGCCGTCGACGTAGGTCGCCTCGTCGAGAGTGGTGCGGTATTCGATGGACGCCACCACATACCCCTGCTCGGCGATGTGAGTCCGTTTGCCGAGGAAGGAGGTCTTGTCCGCGCGGATGAATCCGCCGCCGGGCACGTACACGACGAGCGGGTGGCGGCCGCCGGTCCTGGGAGTCTGGATGTCGAGCTTCAGTTCGCGCGGCTGCCCGCCGGCTCCCTCGACGGTCGCATAGGTGATGTCCGTGCGGAGTGTCAGATCCCTGGCCCCGCACTGCATCTGCGGCTCGGTCGCCTCGGGACGGATGACCCGGCTCGTGCGGTTGTCGCCGGTTGCCACCGAGGTCGCGAAGGGGTAACCCGCGCTGAAGGGTGGGGGCGAGTCGCAGTCCGCGGTGGCGGCCGCGGCTGTGTTCATGCGCGGCAGGGCCGTCGTCTGCCCTGGAACGCCTGCTACCAAAGCCAATCCGCACAGCACTGCTCCGGCAAGGATGTTTCTCGGCCTGCGAGTCACGATTCTCCTTCGGTCGGCGGCGGTGAATCCGACGGGCAGAGCACCCGTCACGCGGCCGCACGGATCGACAGGTCGTAGCGGGTCGGGAGTCAGTCCCTGTAGAAAAGGCGCACGGGTGCCTCGACGAGGATCTGGTGGCGGTCGGCCGCCTCGGGTGCCCAGTCGGCCAGCAGGTTCAGCAGTTCTCCGGTGTCTCGTTGGCCGTCGGTCAGGTGCGGCCAGTCCGATCCCCAGACAAGGCGGTCGGGGCGGGCCGCGACGAGGGCGCGGCCGAGGGACTCGACCGAGGACAACGGCTTGTCCTGGGCGATGCGGTAGGCCCCGGAGAGCTTGATGTAGCAGCTCCCGCCTTCGAGGACGCGCACCAGGCGGTCGAAGTCGGCCCGCGTCAGCCCGTCCGATTCCTTCATGTATCCCATGTGGTCGATGACGAAGGTGTCTTCGAGGTCGGCGAAGAAGGGCAGCAGGTCCCGTACGACGGTCCCGGGTGTGTAGAACTGGAGGTGCCAGCCGCGCGGCCGGGCGCGGTCGGCCATCCTGCGGACGTATGCGATGAGGTCGGCGGTGGGCCAGGAGGCCCGGGCGAACAGGTCGAGGCGGATCGCCCGCACGCCCAGCTCGTGGTAGAGGTCGAGGTCCTGCTCGGAGATGTCCTCCTCGATGCGCACAACACCGCGGCAGTGGCTGCCGACCTTCTTCAGGACGTCGACCAGCAGGCTGTTGTCGGTGCCGTAGTAGGTGGGCTGCACGAGGACCATGCGGTCGATGCCGAGCCATTCGGTCATGCGCAGGTACTGCCGGAGGGTCCCGTCGGGAAACGAGTACAGCCGGCCGGGCGCGTGCGCATAGCCGGGCTCGAAGACATGGAAGTGGGTGTCGCAGCTGTCGGGGGGCACTTGGAACCGCGGCGGTGTGTTGCTCTCGGCCGCCCGCATGGGTGATGGCTTGGGCAGTGCGGTCATGGGTCTGTCCTCACTCTGAGCGGGTCTGGTCGGCGGCGGCGAGTTCCTGCTGGGCATGGGCTTTCGCGGCCTCGAAGAGGAGGGCCGTGTCGGTGCCGGTGATGCGCAGCGAGGACACTCCGAGTGGGACGAGGGCGTCGACGGTCGCCCGGTCGCCGATACCGGCGAGGACCATGAGCTTTCCGTGCTTGCGGCAGGCATCCGTCATCGTCTTCACGGCGTCGCGGACGCGCGGATCGCCGTACTGGCCGGGCACGCCCAGCTCCGCGGTGAAGTCGTTGGCACCGAGGGCGAGCATGTCCACGCCGTCCAGCGCGGCGATCTCCTCCGCGTTGGCGATACCGGCCGGTGTCTCCAACACGATCTGCACGATCGTGGCGTTGTCGAGCGCCGGGTTCAACTCCCCCGCGGGCGTGGGCCGCATACCGAGCTGCGGGACCATGTTGGTCTGGGAGCGTCGGCCCCGGGGCGCGAAGCGGCAGGCGCGGGCGATGTCACGCGCCTGGTCCACCGTCTCGATGCGCGGCGCGATGATCCCGTGGGCGCCGCCGTCCAGGATCCGGCCGATCATCCCGTACTCACGCTCGGGAACCCGAACCAGCGCGGTCAGCCCGAGGCTGTCGGCGGACGCGCACAACTGGGCGGCGACATCGGTCGACATGGTGGAGTGCTCCAGGTCGACGAGGATGCCGTGGTGACCGGTCGAGCGCGCGATGTGGACGACGTCCATCGTGCGGCTGGTACGGACGATCAGCATGAGAGTGGGTTCGCCAGCGTGCAGACGCTCCAGGAACCCGCCGGAGTGGGGGTGTGGTGACATGGGCGGTCGCTTTCGGGTCAGGCCGCTGCGGACGTGGATCCGTACACGGGGTAGGGCTCGTCATCGAGGCCGGGGACGGTGACGGCGCGTGGGTCGTTGCCGTGTGCGATGAGCTGCTGGGCGGCGTAGTCGGTGACAGCCCCCGACAACAGCTGGCGGGGGTCTTCCATGACCAGGCGCAACCGGGTGACCAGGGCGAACCAGTCCTTGGGCGAGCCGATACGGGGCTGCTCGGTGATCACTTCGTCGGCCCGGGTGACGGTTCGCTCGCCCAGGTGCCCGGGGAGCCCGTCGCCGGGAGAGAAGGCCGGGTAGCCCTCGAACATCGCCCCGCCGAGTTCGACGGTCACCCTGGTACCCGCCCACAGTTGCCGCAGCACCGGTTCCAACGCCTCGACCTCGCTGAGGTCTCCCCCGACGGGAGTCGCGAACCCCTGGGCGTGCGGAGCGATGTAGAGACGGTCGAGGGGCAACGTGTTGCGGGAGGCGGCCAGTACGCAGCGGGCGACTCCGTTCGTCCGCCAGGTCACTCCGGCGGTGGGACGCCCGATCTGTCCGACGACGACCACCATGGTGCGGGCCCAGTCGATGTTCTGGCCGTCGCACCAGGCGATGAGCCGGTGCGCGTTGTCCATCCCGACCAGAAAGAACGTGGCGACCATGATCCGGTTGAAGGACACCGGAAGGTCCGGGTGGCCGTCCTCCAGATACTCCTCGCGCAGTGTCGGGTGGTTGAGGCAGGACGGGTCGGCCAGCGCGCGCACGAGATACCGCTCGGTCACGGCGCAGGCGTAGTCGACCATCGCGGCGATGGTCTCCTCCCGGCCTCGGTGCGAGACGGCCGCGATCCGGTCGCGCCACAGAGCCGTGCTGTTGGCCGCGCGGGAACGCCGTACCTGATGCAGCAGGTTCGCGGCATCGGCCCGCCACTGGCCGCCGGGCTCGTGGTGGTACAGCTCCACGAGCGAGGCCAGCGCCGTGCCCAGGTGCGAGACGGCGGCCAGCTCCTTGAAACCGCGGTTGCTCAGCCGGTAGGGCAGGACCGTCGGCGGCCGCCCGTCGCCCGGGTACAGCGCCATGTCGGCGCCGGTCACCGCAAGGAGCGGGTCGCGGGCATGAGCCCGGGCCGCCGTGGCCCGCAGATGCGCACCGATGGAGTGCGGACCGGCGGTGTACGCGGTGAACAGATCGATGAGCTCGGGACTTTCGTGCTCGGACACGTGGATCTCTCTTTCACAAGGCAGGGGTCGAACAGCCACCGCTCGCGGCCGGGGCCGGATCGGGGGCTTCAGCCCAGGACGGATTCAGCCCATGAAGCGGTAGACGCAACTCCCGGCGGCGAACCGGAGATCGGACGCCAGCGCATTGGTCTGCACGATCAGTGGGCCCGCCGCGGAGTCCAGGACAGCGATGTCGGTGCCGCCCGTGGTGGGGAACTCCTCGACCACGTCCAGCCGGCCCTCGTCCCACCGGTAGACCTGCGACATCAGCGCGGCCGTGGGCTCGGCCGGGACGCCATGGATGAAGTTGACCCGGATCACATAGAGCCCGCGGGCGGTGCGCACGACGGCGAGTTCCCGCGCACCCGCCCCCATGAGCTTCTGGTGCTCCACGAACCGGCCGGTCGTCGACTCCCAGCGCAGCACCCGAGAACCGTCGTCGATGCAGGCCACCACCAGATACGTACCGCTGCCGGCGGGGTCGTCGAACGTGGCGAAGGCCCGGCCGGCCGCCGCGGCGAGGTCCTGGCGCGGGACGAACCGTCCCCCCTCCCACCGGTACAGGACGCTGGGCCCGACATGGTCGGCGTGGGCGAGCAGCGTGTGCCCACCGGCCTCGAACGCGTGCCAGTTGTACGCCCATTGAGAAGGAATGTCCTGGAAGTGCGCGAAGCGTCTGCCGTCCCAGGCGTAGATGGCGGAGGGCCGGTTCTGCTCGGCGAGATGGGGAAGCGCCACCCCCTGAGCCAGCGCGAGGAAGTGCCGCCCTTCGACGGTGAAGTGCCGCCACTGCTTCGCGGCGAAGGCATCGAAGGCCTGGAACGGCAGGAACCGTGCCCCGTCCCATTCGAAGAGGAGGGACGGAATGGTGTAGTCGTACGGCCCGGCGCCGGTGCGGATACTCGCCACCGCGAGGAACGCCCGGTCCCCGATGGTGAAGAACTCGGCGTCCTCACCGCCCGGCGCCGCGAGGGTCCCCCACTGCTCGAACCGGTCCCCGTTCCGGCGCAGCAGCAGCATCTCCGTCTCGCTGTCGCCGCCGTTCATCTGGGCGGGCGTACCAGGGATGTCGTACGCGAGTTGCGGGATGGCGAGCAGTTCCAGGTCGCCGACACGGAAGGCCTCGGCGGCCCTGGCTCCCGAAGCGGGAATGGTCTGGATCAGGTTCAGGTATGTGTTCATGAGGCTTCCTGCCTGGGGGCGGCTCCGAAGAACAGCTGGGCCATGTCCGGGTCGGCGAGCAGCGCGGCGGCGGCGCCGGTGTGCAGAACGCGGCCGCCTTCCATGACGACGGCGTGGTCGGCGAGGGTGAGGCCGAACCGGACGTTCTGTTCGACCATCAGGACAGTGACCCCCTCCTTGTTGAGCGTGATGACGGAGTCGGCGAGCTGTTTGCTGGACTTGGGGTCGAGGCCGAGTGTCGGCTCGTCGAGGAGGACGACACGGGGGCGCAGCATGAGGGCGCGTGCGAACTCGACGGTGCGGCGCTGCCCTCCGGAGAGGGACGCGGCCTTGTCCTCCGCGCGAGCGGCGATGAGCGGGTAGAGCTCCGTGATCTCCTGGTACCGGCGTCGGTTGCGCTCGCGTTCCCTGCGGTTGACGTAGGCGCCGAGCATGACGTTCTCGCGCACCGTCAGGGACGGGAACAGCCCATGATGCTGGGGCACTTGGACGACTCCGCGGCGCAGGATCTCCGCGGGAGAACGACCGCCGATCTCCTCGTCGCCGAGCAGCACATGGCCCCCGCGGGGACGCAGCAGTCCGCTACAGGCCTTGAGCACAGTGGATTTGCCCGCTCCGTTGGGGCCGACGATGCACGTGATGGCGGCATCGGCGGCGACGAAGTCGACGCCGCGCAGGATGTCGCCGGCGCGTCCGTAGCCTGCCACCAGATTCCTGAAGGTGATCATGAGTTGGCTCCCGAGGTGGCCGGGGTGGTGCCCGGGCCCGGTGTGTGGTCACCGAGGTAGGCGTCCAGCACCGCGGGGTCCTGTTCGATCAGCCCCGGCGGGCCGCCGGCGATGACGTGCCCCTGGGCCAGGACATGGATGTGGTCGCACAGCGACAGCACGAGCGGCATGTTGTGCTCGACGATCACCACGGTCGTGCCGGCTTCGTTGAGCTTGCGGATGATGCCGCTGAGCCGTTCCACGAGCGCCGGATTGATGCCGGCGGCCGGTTCGTCGAGCAGCAGGATCTCGGGCTCCAGCATCAGGGCCTGGGCGAGTTCGATGAGCTTCTGCTGCCCGTACGACAGTCCGCCCGCGTGGTGCTCGGTGTACCCCTGCATCCCGACGAAGTCGAGCCATTCGCGGGCCCGCGCCGCCTCCTTGCCGCTGATCGCCGAGGCGGCCAGCCCCGCTGTGGAGAACGAGCGGCTGGGTACGGCGAGGTTCTCCAGCGCGGTGAGCTGGGGGAACACCCTGGTGGCCTGGAAGGTGCGGGCCAGCCCGGCGTGGGCCCGCTGCCAGCGTGGCAGCCGGTCGATACGCCGCTCGCCCAGGTGGATGCTGCCGCCGTCGGCCGCGAGGCTGCCGTCGAGGAGGTTGAACACCGTTGTCTTTCCTGACCCGTTGGGCCCGATCAGTCCGGTGATCGAGCCGCGCTCGACGGTGAAGGAGCAGCCGTCGACGGCGCGCACCCCGCCGAACGCCTTGCTCAGGTCCTCCACCCTCAGCAGCGGACCCTTCGCCGTCGTTGGGGTGCGGTCACGGACCACGGCGGCACTGGGCAAGGCTTCGGGGACCGCGGTCAGGCGGGTACCGGCCACCGCCTGCGGGCCGGTACGGCGCCATCGGGCCACCCGGGCAGCGCCCTCGGTGAGCACACCCTTGGGGAAGAACAGGACGATCGCCGCGAGCAGGGCACCGTAGATGATCAGGCGCCACGAACCGGCGTCCGGACCGCTGAGGCTCTGGTTGGTGAACTGGGTCAGCGGCTCCAGCATGAACGCGCCGAGCACCGGCCCCCACAGCGTGCCCACTCCGCCGAGGTGTGCGGCGAGCACGATCTGCATGGCGATGACGATGTCGAACATCGACGCCGGTTCGAGGAAGGCGACGTAGTAGGCGTAGATGCCGCCGGCGACGCCGATCGGGAAGGCGCTCGCCGCGAACGCGAGCATCTTGTAGCGGTCGGTGCGCAGCCCGACGCCGTCCGCCTTCGACTCGTCGTCGCGGATCGCCATCAGCCCGATGCCGAACTTGGAGCGGCGGATCGCCCACGAGCCCCACACGGTCAGCGCGAGCAGGCCCAACAGGTAGTAGTAGAACGGCCAGTTGAGATACGCGCGGTCCCAGGTCGGCAGCGGCAGTGCGAGCCCGTGGTTGCCGTTGGTCAGTGATCCCCAGTTGGACACCAGCAGCGCCGTGAACTCCAGGAAGGCGAAGCTGATGATGACAAAGGCGATGCCGCGGGTACGCCGGCCGACCAGGCCGAGGACGAGGGCGGAGGCCGCCGCGACGACGCCTCCCACGGGGGCTGCCAGCAGCGGGGAGATGCCGGTGTGGATGGACAGCAGGGCGGTGGTGTAGGCGCCGACGCCGAGGAAGGCGCTCTGCCCGAGTGAGATGTAGCCGGTGTAGCCGGAGATGATGTTCCAGCCGGAGGCCATGACGGCCAGCAGGAACGCCATGATCGCCATGTTCTGCAGATAGGCGTTGTCATTGACGAGCGGAAGGATGGCGAGGCCGACGGCGGCGAGACCTATCCCGTATGCCCGCAGGCGGTTGATGGTCATGCGCGGCTCATGTCCTCTCGCAGCCGGGTGCCGAGCAGGCCCTGCGGGCGGACCACGAGCACCAGGATGATGGCCAGATACGGGACCGCGGCGGCCCAGTCGGGCGCCACATAGGTGGAGGTCAGGGACTCGGCGACGGCGATGACCACGGCACCGAGCACGCTGCCGGGCAGGCTGCCCATGCCGCCGAGCACGATGATGGCGAGCGTCAGTCCGATCCAGTGGTCGGCCGAGCTCGGCATGAACGGGTACAGCAGACTCAGCAGCGTCCCGCCCGCTCCCGCCGCCGCCACCCCGAGCGCATAGGCGGCGGCCCACACGGAGCGGACCTCGATGCCGATGAGCCGGGCGCCCTCGGAGCTGGACGCGGTGGCCTGGATGGACTTGCCCAGCCAGGTGTGGCGCAACAGCAGGAACAGGCCGGTGAGGACCACCGCGGCGACCAGGCAGGCGTACACCTGCGCCTGCGGGAACTTCAGTCCCAGGGCGGAGAAGGAGCGGTTGGCGTAGTCGGGCGTGACCGACTTCGGTTCGTTGCCCCAGATCAGGGCGATGACGCCCTTGGTGACGAGTGTGAGTCCGAAGGTCGTCACCATGGCCATCGACGCGTCGGTGGTCCGCGATCGCTCGATGAAGATGTAGTACGTGGCCCAGCCGACGACCAGCAGACACGGCGTCGTGATGAACACCAGGAGCAGGGGGTCGATGCCGGTGGCATTCCACAGCGTGTACGTGAGGTAGGCGCTGAGGATGAGCATGCCGCCCTGGGCGATGTTGACGACCTTCATCACGCCGAAGATGAGGTTCATCCCGGAGGCGACCAGGGCGTACACACCGCCGACCAGCAGCCCCAGGACCAGCGCTTGGAAGAACGTTCCCACTACGACCACCCGGGCTTCGGGTTGACCACCTTGTCCACGGTGGTCTGAGCCGCGGGGGCGACGAACTCGAACTTCCCGCTCTGCCACTGGGCGAGCAGCATGTTGCCGTCCGGGACCCCGCGGGAGTCCCACTTCAGCGGGCCCACGATGGTCTGCACGGTGTGGGAGTGGAGCCAGTCTGCGAGCTTGTCCTGGTCCAGGCTGCCCACGGCCTTGACCGCGGCCTCCAGCACCTGGCCCGCCGTGTACGCGTTGGCGGCGTCGTCACCCGGCGCCGTTCCATAGGCCTTCGTGTAAGCGGCCACGAACTCGGCGTTGCCCGCGTAGTCGGCCTTCGGACTCCAGGCGGCCGAGGTGAAAATGCCCTCGGTGTTCGCCGCGCCGATCGCCTTGGGGTAGGACCCGATGAGGCTCGGAGCGTTGGTCTGGAACATCATCTTCGGACTGAACTGCTGCTTCTGGAGCGCCTTCACGAACCCGGCGCCGTCGTTGGCGGCGACCGCGCCGTGAACTATCAGGTCGGGCTTGGCCCGTGCCACGGCGCTGGCGATGGAGTCGAAGTTGACGGTGTCCGGGGCGTACTTCTTGCTGTAGACGGACTTCACGCCCAGCTTGGTCAGCTCCTTGCGGAACTCGGCGACGGTGACATCGGTGTTGGGGTCGTCCTGGGTGGGGTATGCGGCGGTCTTCGGCCGTTGGGCGGCCGGCAGTGACTTGATGTACTGCACGAACTGCTCCGGCAGGTCCAGCGAGGTGCTGGGCTGCGCGAAGAACAGGTAGTCGTAGCCGCGGTTGAAGATCTCCTCGGCGCCGCCGGAGGGCTCGACGTAGAGCATCTTGTTGCGCTCGGCCACGGCGGAGGCGGGCAGGTTGAGCCTTGACGAGAAGGTGCCGAGCAGCAAGTCGGAGCGTTCCTGGCTGATGAGGCGGTTGTAATTGGTGACGACGGTGTTCTGGTCGAAGCCGTCGTCGAGCACCTTCAGTTCGACGTCTCGGCCCAGCAGTCCGCCATCGGCGTTGAGCTGGTCGAGCCACATCTTGTAGCCCTCGTACGCGGGTTTGGAGGCATCGGCGACCGGGCCCGACAGCGGCAACGAGGCACCGATCTTGATCGGTGCGCTGCTCGAACCCGATCCCGACCCGCATGCGGTGGCGAACAGCAGCACCACCGCCGCTGTCGCACCGAGCAGGGTGTTGCGCTGTCCGCTTCGACCGAATCCTGGCATGACATTCACCTCAAGTTGGTGATCGTGATGGCGGTTCACAGGGACAGCCCCGCAGTTCCGTAGGCGCACGCCGGCGCTTGTCCCTTGCGCGTGGAACGTCTCGCCGGGCGGGGCGCCGCCCGGTTGTGGCTGGTGACAGTCGAGGGTGCCCGCAGGCACCCTCGCCCTTGATGTGCAATGTATACATTGCACATCAAGGGTCGACAAGGGAACGGACAAGGGTTGCCTGAAAAAGCGCTACTCGTCGGTAGAACCAGGTCCCGGCTGGGTGAAGCCGCCCGCCGCGCAGGGTGCGCCGGTGAGGCGGAGGGTCACGACGGCGGGAGAACGCCTGAGCCGACGAGGTCGGCCGGGGCGTCGAGCACCCCGGTCTTCACGAGCACGACCTCGCCGAAAAGCTTCTGGCTCGCGGGACGGACGGAGTCGCCCTTGGCCCGGCGCGCCTTCTGCGTCAGTGGTGGCCCTCTCCGAACTTCTCCACTGCCTCCCGTACGTGCTCGGCCGCTGCGGCCTCCGCCCGCTGCGGGTCGCCGTCGAGGATGGCGCTGAGGATCGCGTCGTGCTGGCGGGGCGTCAGGTCCCTGCGCCGGTTGATGTTGCTCAGGCTCACTATGGCGAACCGGGCCCAGATGCGGTCGAGCGCGTCTTCCAGCAGCGGGTTGCCCGAGAGGCGGGCCAGCATCATGTGGAAGTCGAGGTTGGCGCGCCAGGCCCCGGCGGCGTCACCGGCCTCGGCCCGCTCTTCCACATGGTGCGCTGCTTCCTTGAGGCCGCCGAGCTGAGCGGGCGACAACTGACCCTCGCGCTGCGCCGTGGCGGCGAGCTTGGCGGCCAGCGCGTCCAGTGCGCCGTGCAGGTGCATGGCATGCAGCATCTCGTCCGGAGAGAGCGAACTGACCACCACACCACGGCCCGTCGAGGTCACCAGGCCGTCGCTCTGCAAGCGGCGCAACGCCTCACGGACGGGAGTTCGGCTCATACCGAGGTCTTCGCACATGCCGAGTTCGGTGAGGCGGTCACCTGGGCTGTAGTGCCCGTCCGTCAGCCGTTCGCGCAGCCGCCGGTAGGCGAGTTCGGCCTGGTTGTGGATCCCAGGACGTTCTTCGGGACGGCCACCGGATGAAAGCATGTACAACGTATACATTGCATTCAGCCAGGAAGGCAATGCCGGACCGCACTCGTCAACGGATGGTACGCCCACCCAAGAGCACGCCGTTGACACGTTGGGCCGTTGCCGTCGTTCAGGTCAGGGCGGGGCGGATACGGCCAGTGACTTCGCCCAGGCCGATGCGGCCGCCGCCGTTGCCGGGTGCCGTGCCGCTGAGGGTGATCTCGTCGCCGTCCTCCAGGAAGGTGCGTACACCGCCGCCGGGCAAGGCGAGAGGGTGGGCTCCCCCCTGGGTGAGTTCGATGAGAGACCCGCATTCGCCGGCGTTCGGGCCGCTGACCGTGCCGGACGCGTAGAGATCGCCGGTGCGGGAGGCGGCTCCGTTGATCGTCATGTGGGCCAGCATCTGCGCACCGGTCCAGTACATCGAGGCGAACGGGGGTTTGGAGATGACGGCGCCGTTGAGGTGGACCTTCAGGCTCAGGTCCAGGCCCTGTTTGCCGACGTCGGCGAGGTACGGGAGCGGCTCGGGGACGCGGGCGGGAGGGGTGGTCCAGGCGGCGTCCAGCGCATCCAGCGGAGTGATCCACGGCGAGATGGACGTGGCGAACGACTTTGCCAGGAACGGCCCGAGGGGGACGTACTCCCAAGCCTGCACGTCACGCGCCGACCAGTCATTGACCAGACAGACGCCGAAGACCCGGTCGTGGAAGTCGGCCGTCGAGACCGGCTCGCCGAGGGCGGACCCTGTACCGATGACGAAGCCGACCTCTGCCTCGATGTCCAGGCGCTGGGTGGGGCCGAAGACGGGGGCCGGCGCGTCGGAGCTCTTGCGCTGGCCGCGTGGGCGGGTGATGTGGGTGCCCGACACCACCACGGTGCCGGCCCTTCCGTGGTAACCGATGGGCAGGTGCTTCCAGTTGGGGGTGAGCGGTTCGCTGCCTGGACGGAAGAGGCGGCCCAGATTCGTCGCGTGGTGCTCGCTCGCGTAGAAGTCGACGTAGTCGGCCACCTCGAAGGGCAGATGCAGGCGCACGTCCGGGAGCGGGTGCAGATGCGACGTGACGGCCGCCTGATGCCGCCGGTCGGTGAGCAGCTCGGTGACGTGAGCGCGCACCTGCGTCCAGCGCCCCCTCCCCTGCGCCATGAAGGGATTCAGCGCCGGTCGGGCGAAGACCGGATCATCGAGTACGGCCGCGAGATCGAGGACGCGGTCGCCTACCCGGACGCCGACGCGGGGCGCGCCCCCGGGCGGCGAGAACACCCCGTAGGGAAGGTTGTCGATCCCGAACCGGTCGTCGGGCGGCAGGTCTGGCCAGGTCATGAGCTGGTGTCACTTTCGGGTTCGGAGTCTTCGTGGGCCGGCTCGCCGAGCACACCGAGGCGCACGGGATGCGCGACCGGTTCGTCGCCTGCCGGTCAGAAGTTGCCGCGCTTGGCCTGCTCACGCTCGATCGCCTCGAACAGGGCCTGGAAATTGCCTTTGCCGAAGCCGAGCGAGCCATGCCGCTCGATGAGCTCGAAGAAGACCGTGGGACGGTCGCCGATCGGCTTGGTGAAAATCTGCAGCAGATAGCCGTCCTCGTCGCGGTCGACGAGGATTCCCCGCCGCTGCAACTCCCCGACCGGCACCCGGACCTCGCCGATCCGGGCGCGCAACTCCGGGTCCTCGTAGTACGAATCGGGAGTCGCCAGGAACTCCACGCCCTCGGCACGCAGCGCGTCGACCGAGGCGATGATGTCGTTGGTGGCCAGTGCCAGATGCTGCGCGCCGGGGCCCTGATAGAACTCCAGGAACTCATCGATCTGCGACTTCTTCTTCGCCACGGCCGGCTCGTTCAGTGGGAACTTCACCCGATGGTTGCCGTTTGCGACCACCTTGCTCATGAGCGCCGAATACTCGGTGGCGATGTCGTCCCCGATGAATTCGGCCATGTTCGTGAAGCCCATGACCCGGTTGTAGAAGTCGACCCAGGTGTCCATCATGCCGATTTCGACATTGCCCACCACGTGGTCGAGCGCCTGGAAGATCCGCCGCGGCGCACCCGCCCGCTTCACGTACGAGGACCTGCGGCTCACATAGCCCGGCAGGTAGGGGCCGTCGTAGCGGGAGCGGTCCACGAGCGTGTGCCGGGTCCTTCCGTACGTGGCGATCGCGGCCCGGCGCACGGTGCCGTGCTCGTCGCTGACGTCATGCGGCTCCTCCACGACGGTGGCGCCCTGCGCCCTCGCGTGCGTGATGCACCGGTCGACATCCGGCACCTCAAGCGCGATGTCGATCACCCCGTCGCCGTGTTCCCGATGTGCGTCGGCGAGGGCACTGCCCGGGTCCACCGCGCCCTTGAAGACAAAGCGGATCGCGCCGCTGCGCAGCACGTACGCCTGATGGTCGCGGTTGCCCGTCTCGGGCCCCGAGTAGGCGACCAGCTCCATGCCGAACGCCGACTGGTAGAAGTGCGCCGCCTGCGTGGCGTTGCCCACCACCCACTCCACCGCGTCCCAGCCCGTCACCGGGAACGGATCCTTCTTCTCGTCGTACTCGACCAGGCCGACCAGCTGCTGAAGCTGCGTCAGATCCAGTTCGGCCAGCCGCTCCTGGCTGGTGAGAGTCTGCTCGATACTCACAACGCATCTCCTCGCTGTCGCAACGCTTGGCGAGGTCCAGCACAGACGTTCACAGCGCTCCCAAGCAAGAGGTCCAGCGATATCCGTGCAGACTGCTCAATCTGCCCAGGGAGATCGCTGACCGAGTGAACAATATGTACAGTGTGCGCGCTGCGATAAGGGCGGGTGTGGCGGGTCGGGAGAAGCCGGCTGTGGTACGTGGGGAGGCCTGCATGCCGGTTGCGAACCGCTACAAAAGGAACCTCAGCAGCGCGGGCCTCGACCAGCCCGCCGTCCGCTTCGAGCCCAGGTCCAACACCGTGGCCAGGTACGGGAATTGGCCGTCACCGCGGCCGTCGCTGTCCACGTAGAGCTCCTCACTCCCAGACCACGACATTGCGCCGTACCGGCACGGTCGAGGCGTCGGTCGCGAACAGTTCGGGCGAGTGCGCGCGGATGCGCTCGATGTCGCTGAAGACGGCCCGCAGATGGGTGCGCATGGCGGTGCGGGCGAGCGGGACGTTCCCGCCGACGATGGCGTCGAAGATCTCGAGGTGCTGGGTGGCGAAGACGGCCGGGGACACGTTCTCGTGCAGGCCGAGACGCCTGGCCCGGTCCAGGTGACCCTTGGCCGCGGCGACGGTGGTCCAGACGTTGGCATGTCCGCTCAGCCGCATCAGGCCCTGATGGAACGCCTCGTCCAGGGCGAAGAACTCCTCCAGACCGAGGTCGGCGCGCTGCTGGCGCGTCAGGTTGTCCCGAAGTTCCTCGACCACCACGGAGTCGAGCCGCTCGGGCAGATCCTCCAGCGAGGCGAGCTCCACCGCCTCCCGCAGGAACTGTGCGTCGGCGACCTGCGCCGGGTCCACCCGCGACACGAACGACCCGACCTTCGGGAAGACCTGCACCAGGCCCTCCTGGGCCAGCATGATCAGGCTCTCCCGCACCGGGGTGCGGCTGACGCCCAGTGACGCGGCGAGTTCGTTCTCCGACAGGGCTGCGCCCGGGGCGAGTTCGAGGGTCAGGACCATCTGACGCAGCTTGATGTAGATGTCGCGTCGACTCGTCCGCCGCCCGTTCGATTGAGCCATGTGCACATCCTACGTAGCTGCCGGAAGGGTCTTGTCCATCTGCGCGACAGATGCTTGTATACAAGTACTGCACGACAGGATGGGAGCCGCAAGTGAGCAAGATCGAACGGGCCGAGGTGCTCGTCACCTCGCCGGGACGCACGTTCGTCACGCTGCGCATCACGACGACCGACGGGGTCATCGGACTCGGTGACGCCACGCTCAACGGTCGCGAGCTGGCGGTGGCGAGCTATCTGCGCGATCACGTCGTACCGCTGCTGATCGGCAGGGACCCGGCCCGCATCGAGGACATGTGGCAGTACCTCTACAAGGGCGCCTACTGGCGGCGCGGACCCGTCACGATGACCGCGATCGCCGCCGTCGACACCGCGCTGTGGGACATCAAGGGCAGGACGGCCGGCCTGCCGGTCTACCAGCTCCTGGGCGGCCGCTCCCGGGACGGCGTGCTGGTGTACTCCCACGCCAGCGGCACCGACGTGCCCTCACTGCTGGACGACGTCGAGCGCTATCTGGAGCTGGGCTACAAGGCCGTACGGGCGCAGGCCGCCGTGCCCGATGTCGGGGGCACGTACGGGGTGCGCAAGGGCAAGGTCTACGAGCCCGCCGCCACCGAGCTGCCCGAGGAGCAGCCCTGGGACACCGAGGCCTATCTCGGCTTCGCACCCACCTACCTGGAAGCCGTGCGCGAGCGCTTCGGCTTCGGCTTCCATCTCCTGCACGACGTGCACCACCGGCTGACGCCGATCGAGGCGGCCCGGTTCGGCAAGAGCGTCGAGGGCTGCCGGCTGTTCTGGATGGAGGACCCGACCCCGGCCGAGAACCAGGAGTCGTTCCGGCTCATCCGCGAGCACACCACGACGCCGATCGCGGTCGGCGAGGTGATGAACTCGATCTGGGACGTCCAGCACCTGATCACGGAGCAGCTCATCGACTACGTACGCACCACCGTCGTCCATGCCGGCGGGATCACCCACCTCCGGCGGATCTTCGACCTCGCCGCGCTGTATCAGGTGCGGACCGGCTCCCACGGAGCGACCGACCTCTCCCCCGTCAGCATGGCCGCCGCCGTGCACCTCGACATCTCGGTGCCGAACTTCGGTATCCAGGAGTACATGGGCCACCCGGACGAAACCGCCGAGGTGTTCCGTACGGGCGTCACCTTCGCCGACGGCATGCTGCACCCCTCCGAGGAACCGGGCCTCGGCGTCGATTACGACGACAAGGCGGCCGAGCGCTTCCCCTACCAGCGGCGCTACCTCCCGGTCGCGCGCCGCCTCGACGGCTCGGTGCACGACTGGTGAGCGCCGTGCTGAACCGTACGTCGGTCGCCCGGCTGGCCCCCGGGCTGCGGCCCGCGGTCGACCCGGCCGAACTGCGCACCCGCGTCGTCCACTTCGGCCTCGGCGCCTTCCACCGGGCGCACCAGGCGGTGTACACCGAGCGCGCCGCAGCCCTCTCCGGCGAGCCCTGGGGCATCACCGCCGTCGCGCCGCGGTCGGCGGAGACGGTGCATGCCCTGCGGGACCAGGACTGCCTGTACTCGCTCACCGAACGCCGTCCGGAGGGAAACGCCTCCCGCGTCGTGGGCGCGGTGGTCGGCGCGCTGGCCATGGGACCCGACGCCAAGGCCGTCGACGCCCTGCTCGCCGACCCCGAGGTGACGGTGGTGACCCTGACCGTGACCGAGAAGGGCTACCACCGGTCCCCGCTCACGGGTGGCCTGGACACCGCTGCCGCGCCCGTCGCCGCCGACCTCGCGGCAGACCCCGACGGGCCGCTCGACACGGTGGTCGGGCGCCTGGCCGCCGGGCTTGCGGCGCGGATGCGCGCGGGCGCGCCCCCGGTCGGAGTCGTCTCCTGCGACAACATGGCGGGCAACGGCGCCGCGCTCGGCCGGGTCGTCCACGACTTCGTGCGGGCGTCCGCCTGGCAGGACCGTGCGGAGATCCTGGACCGGATGGCTGAGGCGGTCGCCTTTCCCGCAACGGTGGTGGACCGGATCGTGCCCGCCACCGGTGCGGCCGACCGGGCCGCGGTCGTCGCCGCGCTCGGGGTGCGCGACGCCCTCCCGGTGACGGCCGAGCCGTACCACCAGTGGGTGCTGGAGGACTCCTTCGCCGCTCCCCGGCCGCGCTGGGAGTCGGACGGCGCCCTGTTCGTCCCCGACGTCGCGCCGTACCAGCTCACCAAGTTGCGCCTGCTGAACGGCTCCCACTCGGCCCTGGCCTACCTCGGCACGGCCGCGGGCCTCACCACCATCGCCGAGACCATGGCGGCGGACTGGGGCGAACGCCTCGTGCGGGCACTGTGCGCGGAGGTCTCCCCCACCCTCCCCCTCGGCCACCCCGATCCGCTGGCGTACGCCGACGATCTCGTCGTACGGTTCCGCAATCCCGCGATGCACCACCTGCTCCGGCAGATCGGCTCCGACGGATCGCTGAAGGTCACGGAGCGCTGGCTGCCCGCCCTGCGCGAGCTGCGCGCCCGCGGCACGAGCGCCCCGGTCCTCGAACTCGCCCTCGCCGCATGGGTGTTGAGCACCCAGCGGTCCGACGCACCCACCGACCCCGCGGACGACGCGCTCGCCGCCTGCTGGGGGCCCGCGACTCACCCCGCCGAGACGGTACGCGCACTGCTGCGCGTCCTCGGCGCGGGGGACCTCGCGGACGACGACGCCCTCACCGCCGCCGTCGCGGACCGGCTGCCCGCCCTGCGTGCCGGGCGCATCGAGATCTGAGCCCCGTCCCCACCGACCGCCTCACTTCCCTCCCCACCTCAGACCCCACATCGATCCCCGCTTCAGTCCCCACTTCATTCCCCGAACAACGGAGTTCACGATGAAGGACAGCGTCATAGCCGCTCAGCAGACGCCAACCGCGCAACGCACCACGCGTGATCTGGCCCGTGCCGCCGTCTCGGGCTGGCTCGGCACGGCGATGGAGTTCATGGACTTCCAGCTGTACTCGCTGGCCGCCGCGATCGTCTTCAACAAGATCTTCTTCCCGGATGTCAGCCCGGCCATCGGGCTCATCGCCGCGATGGCCACGTACGGCGTCGGATACGTCGCCCGGCTCGCCGGGGCCGTCTACTTCGGGCGGATGGGCGACCGCATCGGCCGCAAGAAGGTCCTCTACCTCACCATCCTGCTGATGGGCGCCTCCACCACTCTCATCGGCGCCCTGCCCACCTATGCCACCATCGGCATCCTCGCGCCGATCCTGCTCGTCGCGCTGCGGCTGGTCCAGGGGTTCGGCGCCGGCGCCGAGATCGCCGGGGCCACCGTGATGCTGGCCGAGTACGCCCCCGTCAAGCGCCGCGGCCTGGTCGCTTCGCTGGTATCGCTCGGCACCAACTCCGGGACGCTCGCCGCGTCCGGGCTGTGGGCCGTGCTGCTCTCCGTGCTCAGCGAGGACCAACTGCTGTCCTGGGGCTGGCGGTTGCCGTTCCTGCTGAGCTTCGTGCTGATGCTGTTCGCGGTCTGGCTGCGCCGCGGTCTCAAGGAGAGCCCCGTCTTCGAGGAGCGCCCCGACGTGGTGGACGGGGTGGCGCTGGCCCGGGACGAGGTCGAGTCCGCCATCGCCACCGCCGACGAGCACGAGGGCAGCGTTCTGGCGGCCGGGATCCGGCAGCGCAAGGGCAAGGCGTTCTTCCTCGCGCTGGGGCTCCGCTTCGGACAGGCGGGCAACTCGGGGCTGGTCCAGACGTTCCTCGTCGGCTACATCGCCACCAACCTGGCCGTCAGCCGGTCCGTCCCGACGGACGCGATCGTGTGGGGCTCGCTGCTGGGCTTCGTGACCGTGCCGCTGGTGGGTCTGCTCGGCGACCGCTTCGGACGCCGCGTGGTCTATCTCGCGCTCACGGCGCTGACCGTCGTCGTGGCGTTCCCCGTGATGCTCCTCATCACCTCCGGCTCGACCCCGGGCGTGATGCTCGGCATGGTTCTCGGCCTGAACGTCGGTGTCCTCGGTCTGTTCTCGCTGGAGAGCGTCACGATGGCCGAACTCTTCGGCTCCCGCACCCGGTTCACCCAGCTGGCCCTCGCCAAGGAGATCGGCGGCATCCTCGCCACCGCCATCGGCCCGGTCCTCGCGGCCACCCTCACCGCCGTCACCGGCAGTTGGTGGCCCATCGCGGCGATGCTCGTCGTCTACTCGCTCATCACCTTCGTCAGCGCGCTGCTCGCGCCCGAGACCCGCGGACGTGACCTCGTCCGGCTGGAGGACGCCGTATGAAGACCGTGACGGAACACGACCCGCTGCGGGCGGTCGCCGCACCATCCCCGATGCGGGCGGTCGTCGTGCACGGCCCCGGCGACCTGCGCATCGACACACGGCCCCGGCCGGTACCGGGCAAGGGCGAGGTGCTGCTGGCCCTGGAGTGGGGCGGGATCTGCGGATCCGACATCGCGTACTGGAAGAAGGGGGCGTCCGGCACCGCCGCGCTCGCGCACCCGCTGGTGCTCGGGCACGAGTTCGCGGGCCGTGTCGCCGCGCTCGGCGACGGAGCCACCGGCCTCGGCGAGGGGCAGCCGGTCACCGTCCACCCGGCCCAACTGGTCGGCGACGGCGCCCTTCCCGACCGCATCGCCGGCCGCACCAACCTCTACCCGCGGGTCCGCTACTTCGGCTCCGCGGCCTTCGACCCGCACACCGACGGCGGGTTCAGCGAGTACCGGACGGTTCCCGCAAGCCAGATCCGGCCGCTGCCCGACGGCGTCGACACCCAACAGGGCGCCCTGGCCGAGCCGTTGGCGGTCGCCCTGCACGCCGTCGGCCGCGTCCCCGACCTGCGTGGCCGCACCGTCCTGGTCAACGGCTGCGGGCCGATCGGCTCCCTGGTCGTCGCCGCCGCGCGGCACCGCGGCGCGGGCACGGTCATCGCCGCCGACCTGGCGGCTTCCTCTCTGCAAATCGCCCGCGCCATGGGCGCCGACGAGACCCGCGACCTCTCCCTCGGCGAGGCACTGCCCGAGGACGTGGACGTGGTCTTCGAGGCGTCCGGCGCCCCGGCCGCACTCGGGCCGGTGCTGCGGGCCACGGCCCGGGGAGGCACCCTCGTCCAGGTCGGCAACCTGCCCGGTACGGCCGTGCCCGCCGCCCTCGGCGACCTGGTGACCCGCGAGATCACCTGGATCGGCTCGTACCGCTTCGTCGAGGAGATCGACGACGCCCTGCGCGCCCTGGGAGACGGCCTCGACCTCACCCCGCTGATCACCCACAGCTTCCCGCTGGAGCGTGCCGAGGAGGCGCTCTCCGTGGCCGCCGACCCGCACAGCGGGAGCAGCAAGGTCATGCTGCGCCTCGCCAACCAGGTGTGAAGCCGCCCAGTCAGGAGATTCCCGTGACCGTCACCTCCCCCGTGGCCGACGTCGTCTGCGTCGGCGAGACGATGGTCGTCCTCAGCCCGCAGGACGACCGCCCGCTCGCCGAGCAGCCCGCACTCGGCCTGGCCGTCGGCGGCGCCGAGTCCAATGTCGCCTGTGGGCTGGCCGGCCTCGGGCATCGCGCCGCCTGGCTGAGCCGCGTGGGCGACGACCCGTTCGCCCGTCGCATCCTGGCCGAACTCACCGCGCGCGGCGTGGATGTGAGCGCCGTGGAGACCGATCCGCAGCGTCCGACCGGGGTGTACTTCAAGGACCCGGGCCCGGACCGCACTCGCACGCACTACTACCGCGGCGGTTCGGCCGCGACCGGGATGGGACCGGAACTGGCCCGGCACCCCGCGCTCCGCCGGGCCCGGGTCGTGCACCTGTCGGGCGTCGCCGCCGCCCTCTCCGCCAGCTGCGCCCGGCTGCTGGGGGCGATACTCGACGGCGGCCCCACGCGTGGACCGCTCGTCTCCTTCGACGTCAACCACCGCCCCGCGCTGTGGCGCAACGGCGCGGACGCCGCGCAGAGCCTGCTGGCCCTCGCCCGTTCCGCCGACATCGTGTTCGTCGGACGGGACGAGGCCGAGGAGGTGTGGGGCACGGCACGCCCGGACGACATCGCGGACCTGCTCGGCTCCACGCCGGTCGTGGTCGTCAAGGACGCCGAGCACGGGGCCACGTCGTATGCCCGCGGCGTGCGGACGTTCGTGCCCTCGCTGCCCACCAAGGTGGTCGAACCGGTCGGCGCCGGCGACGCGTTCGCGGCCGGATACCTGGCCGGCGTACTGGAGGACCGCACCGAACGCTCCCGGCTGCGCCTCGGCCACCTGGCGGCCACCGCCGCGCTGCGCACGCGGGACGACGTCCCCGTCATGCCGCCGCGCGCGGAGATCGACCGGTGCCTCGCCCTGGACGAGGACGCCTGGGCCGCCACGGCACCGCGCTGAGCGCAGCCGGTACCTCACACCACCGTCGTAGGAGAACTCCCGCCCATGAACGCCGACTTCCTCTCCCAGCTTTCCGAGGACCGTGTGATCGCCGTCGTCCGCGCGCCGGAGATCCCCGACGCGGCTGCACTGTGCGCGGCCCTGCGTGCCGGCGGCATCCGCTGGATCGAGTTCACCCGCACCACCCCCGGGCTCGCCGCGCACCTGCGCCGGGCAGTGGCCGACAACGGGGACGGCATCGGCGCGGGCACGGTGATGACCGCCGAGCAGGCCGAGGAGCTGATCGACGCGGGGCGCCGGATATCTCGTCACTCCCGGCTGCCGTCCGGAGGTGGCGAAGGCGGCGTCGGCGGCCAGTGTACCGGTGGTCATGGGTGCCCTCTCCCCGACGGAGGTGGGGCTGGCACTCGACCTCGGCGCGGACGCGGTGAAGATCTTCCCCGCGCGCGCGTTCGGCCCCCGCTATCTCCGTGACCTGGCCGGCCCGTTCCCGGACGTACCGCTGGTGGCGTCCGGTGGCGTCAACGCGGACAACGCGGCCGGTTTCCTCACCTCCGGGGCCCATGCGGTGTGCGCCGGTTCGGAAGTCGTACCGCCCGCCGTGGTGGCGGCGGGCGACTGGCCGGAGATCACCAGACGTGCCCGCGCCTTCACCGATTCGCTGCGGTGACGGGCCACGACCGTCACGCTGAGGGACCGTCCACAGCACATGCAGGGCGGAGGGCTTGTGGAAGACCAGACCGCACGGAGCAGTGGGGCGGTCGGGGTCGGGGAAGACGTCCGGGTCGCGGTTGGCGCCCGCCAGGGAGGGGGTGACCGGAACGCCCCGGCGGATCGTTGCCAGGCCCAGTTCGGCTGAAGAAGCTGGGCTGGTCGCGGGCGGTGATCGACTCTTCCCACGTGCGGGCCGCTCGGCGACGCTCAAAAGTGGGCCCCAGCCCGGTCGATCGTGCACGGCCGGGCAGCAATCGCAACGACGTCACCCAGCTGCTGCCCCGCTCGACAAGGTCCCGGCGGTGTCCGGCGCCGTCGGCCGCCCCAGACACCGACCCGACGCGCTCCTCGCAGATCGCGGCTACGACCACGACAAGTACCGTCGCCTGCGCATCCGATGGGAGCGACGCGACGACATCCATGAAGCCTTCCTCGGCATCGCGTACCACATCAGGATGGATCTGCTTTATCTGGCAGGCAGGACCTCAAGGATGGGATCCATTCTGCGCAACGCCCCGATAAGATTGCATAGTTCATCCCGTTTTCAGAGGATCTCAGCCGGGCTTCCGTCTGGGATCTGTCCGATCTCTTCCCAACATGCAGCGGCAGTGCCATATTGGCCACGCCAATGAATCAGGTTAATCCGTGGTGCAAGACCATGCTGCAAGGGGAGGGTCGCCTTGAGTGACTCAACACAGGCTTCTGGCACGGCAGATGACGCGACGTCACAGCCCTACCGTCCGGGGTATGAACTGGTCGCGGAACAACTGCTGAACTACATCGCCCAGCAGAACCTGCGGCCCGGCGACCGCCTCCCCACCGAACAGGGCCTGGCCCAGATCCTGGGAGCATCCCGCAACGTCACCCGGGAGGCCGTGAAGGTCCTGGCCGCCATCGGCCGGCTCAATGTGCGGCGAGGCGCCGGTATCTTCGTCGCCGCCTCGGTCGGCGGGCCACTGGACGACGAACTCTCGCACTTCCGGCCGACCAGCATGGAAGACGTCCGAATGCTCCTGGACTACCGCAAGGTGATCGAGTCGGAGACAGCACGCCGTGCCGCCTCCCACGCCACCCCGATCGAGGTCCGGGCCATACGGGAGAGCGCGGAGAGCTCCCTGGCAGCGGCCACGATGAACGACGTGGACACCTTCGCCAAGGCAGATGCGGCCTTCCACGACTCGGTGGGCGCCGCCTCGCACAACGTGTTCCTGAGGTCGAGTGTCGCCGGTGTGAGGCGATTGACATCCCAGTCCGACGTGTTGCTCTTCCACGGTGACGTGCCCGGATCGCTGGAAGTCGCCGCACATCAGCATGTGGCCATAGCGGAGGCGGTCGCCGCGGGGGCGGCAGATCTCGCCGAGCGGCTGATGGTGGAACACATCGCCACCACACAGAGCCAGTTCGAGAAGAAGATTCGCGACCGCCTGTTCAGTCCCGGCGCTCACGCCGCCCCTGAAGGACCTCCGGGGCCGTAGCGGAGCGGCAGCACCGGGGCTCCTCCGCCGTCCGCGGAAGCAGCAGCCTCGTCAACCGGCCGACCCCGCATGTGCCGCAGCACAGCGATCGAGCCGCCCAACGCCCTGAAGTCCCGGTGGACGACCGGGACTCCCAGGTATCAACCTCCCTCAGGCGATTGGATACGTGTGTCTCATCCGTCTGCGCGCAGGGGCGTCTTCGCGCCGCTGCGAAGAAGTTTCACGGCCGCCTTCTCGGTGGCCGCTGTGGCAGCAGCCCTGCTGCATGCCATGCCGGCCCAGGCGGCTCCCTCGTCGCCGGACCTGAATGTCTATGTCTCTCCCACCGGCCGGGACGTGGGCTCGGGCAGCGCCGCACACCCCTTCAAGACCCTCGACCACGCGCGGGACTACGTGCGCGACGTCAAGCAGAAGGCCAAGGGCGACATCCATGTCCGGCTCATGTCCGGCACCTACCCGCTCAGCCATACGTTCGCCCTGACCGCCCAGGACTCCGGCCGCGACGGACACAGGATCGTCTACGAGGCCGCCCCCGGCGCACACCCGGTGATCAGCGGAGGCAAGCGGATCACCGGCTGGGTTCCGGCCGACGGATCAGGCGGGGTCTACAAAGCCAAGGTGGGCGACATCGACACCCGCCAGCTCTATGTGGACGGCGAATTGGAGACCCGGGCACGCAGCGCCAAGAACCCCTCCGGCTTCAGCAAAACGTCCACCGGCTACACCTTCACCGACCCCGGCCTCAACACCTACAAGCGTCCCTCGGACCTGGAAGTCGTCAGCTCCTGGGGCTGGAAGCTGATGCGCTGCCCCGTGCAGTCGATCGCCGACAACAAGATGACCATGCGGCAGCCCTGCTGGCACAACGCCCATCTCCAGCAGGGCCAGGAGATCCAGAACCCGACCTGGCTGGAGAACGCCCGCGAACTGCTGGACACACCCGGTGAGTGGTACCTGGACAAGGGCGAGGGCGAGATCTACTACATGCCCAAGGCCGGCCAGAACCTGTCCACCGCGACCGTCACCGTGCCGCTGGTGCAGGACCTGGTGGACCTCAACGGCACCAGGACCGCCCCGGTCAGCAACGTGTCTTTCCGGGGCATCACCTTCTCCTACTCCACCTGGCTCGCGCCCAGTTCCTCCGAGGGCCTGATCGAGGGCCAGGCCGGCTTCCGGATGGTCGGCAACGATCCCGACTTCGACGCGACCCGCCTGAAGTGGCATAAGACGCCCGGCGCCGTCAATGTCACCTACGGCCACGGCATCGGCTTCGAGGGCAACACCTTCACCCATCTCGGCGCGGTCGGGCTGAACTTGAACACCGGTACCCAGGGCACCGACATCACGGGCAACGTCTTCCGCCAGATCGCCGCCACCGGCATCCAGATCGGCGGGGTCGAGGTGATCGACGCCCACCCCGACGACTCCCGGGACATCACCAAGAACACCAGGGTCGCCAACAACGTGGTCACCAAGGTCGCCGACCAGTACAACGGCTCCATCGGCATCCTGGCCGGCTACACCGACCACACCACGATCACCCACAACAAGGTCTACGACCTGCCCTACACCGGCATCTCCGTCGGCTGGGGCTGGGGCCTCACCGACCAGGGCGGCAACAGCAACTACTCCCCGGGGAATCTGGGCGTACCGATCTGGGACACCCCCACGACCAGCCGCGACACCAAGGTCACGGACAACGAGATCTACGACATCATGAAGTCGCAGGCCGACGGCGGTGCCGTCTACACGCTGAGCTCCAACCCCGGCGGCGTGGTGTCCGGCAACTACATCCACGGCATACCGTCGCCCGCCTACGGCGCGATCTACCACGACGAAGGCAGCCGGTACTGGACGAACACCGGCAACGCTCTGTGCGACGTCGCCTACCAGTGGCTGTTCCTCAACCACGGCATGGACATCAACGCCACAGGCAACTTCACCACCCAGCCCGCCTATTCCGCCCAGGCCAACAGCACGGGCAGCACCATCAGCGGCAACACCACCGTTGGTTCCTGCGCCCAGCTGCCGGCTTCCGTGGTCAACAACGCAGGCCTCCAGCCGGGTTACCGCCACCTCGACCCGGGCCCCGACGTCTCCGACCACCAGTCGCCCAGCAGGCCCGGCACTCCGGTCGCGGTCACCGATTTCCCGACGGTGACAGACCTCACCTGGGCCGCGTCCACCGACGACACCGCGGTCACGGGCTACTCCGTCTACCGCGACGGCAAGCTGATCAGCGCCACCGGCAAGACCTCGGTGCGCCTTCCGGGCCTGACCGCCGGGAAGACGTACGCCTTCAAGATCACCGCCCGTGACGCGGCCGGCAACGAGTCCAGTCCCAGCCCGACACTGCACGTCACCATGCCCTCAGGCGCGGACCTCGCCCTCAAGAGGTCCATCACCGCCTCGTCGTACTCGCAGGACAACACCCCGGAAAAGGCGGTGGACGGAGACCTGTCCACGCGCTGGGCGCAGGGCCTGGGCCTACCGGATCCGTCCTGGATCCAGGTCGATCTCGGTGCGTCGTACGACGTGAACGGCGCGATCACGGCCTTCGAGAAGGCGAGCGGGTACAAGTACCGCATCGAGGTGTCACCCGACGAGGTCCACTGGAAGACACTCGTGGACCGCACCGCCGCGAACACCACGGCGGCGACCGACTACGCCCACACGGGCGATCCGGTCGCGGGCCGTTTCGTACGACTGACCGTCACCGGATCCAGCTGGAACGGCGGCAGCATCTACGACTTCCAGGTCTACGGCACTCCCAGGACCGTCACGGACCACACGGCCCCCACGGCGCCCGGACAGCCCACGGTCAAGCCGCTGCTGCCCGGCCTGGTGGATGTCAGCTGGTCCGCGGCCACCGATGACACCGGCGTGACCAGCTACGTCGTCCACCAGGACGGCAAGCGGATCGGTGTCACCGACGCCACGACCCTGCGGGTTTCCGGCCTGACCGCCGACTCGGAGTACTCCTTCACCGTCGTGGCACGCGACGAGGCGCTGAACGCCTCCGACCCCAGCGAAGCGGCTGTCGTCACCACGCCGGCCGACCACGACCTGGCCCTGGACAAGCCGGTCACCGCCTCGTCGTCGTACTCCGAGGACTACGCGCCCGAGATGGCGGTGGACGGGGATCTCTCCACCCGCTGGGCGCAGGGCGCGGGCCTGCCCGACCCGTCCTGGATCCGGGTCGACCTGGGCAAGGACACGGGTGTCTCCAGCGTGGTGACCACCTTCGAGAAGGCCGGCGGCTACAAGTACCGCCTGGAGTACTCCACCGACGGCACGACCTGGTCCATGTTCGAGGACCACACCTCCGACCCCACCTCGTCGTCGGCCGTCTCCTCCTTCGCAGACAAACCCGTCACCGCGCGCTACCTGCGCCTGACCGTCACCGGTTCCGGCGGGAACGGCGGCAGCATCTACGGGCTCCAGGCGTACGGCGGCTTCTGAGCACCCCGCTGCCGAGCCAAATCCTTTCCTACAGAAGACGAAAGCCAGGATGAAGATCACCCATGTCGAGGTACACCGGATCGATGTTCCGGCAGCCAGTCCGCCGTTCCGCTGGCGCGACGGGCTGAGCGGAAGCGCTCCGGTGGGCGACGGCGCGGTCCTGCACATCGGGACGGACGAGGGAGCCGAGGGAGTGGCGCTATTCGCTCGCCCGGGCGCCTACCTCGTCTTGCAGGACCTGGTGGACCGGGTCTTCCGCGCGGAACTGGTCGGAGCCGACCCGTTCCAGCGGGAATGGTTGTGGCACCGGGTGTGGGAGCTGGACCGTATCCACGAACTCCCGCTCCCCACCCTCGGCCTCATCGACATCGCCTTGTGGGACCTGGCCGGCCGCTACCACGGTGAGCCGGTCTGGCGCCTGCTCGGCGGCTTCAGGGACGCAATCCCCGCCTACGCATCCACATCGACGTTCGCCGGCATCGCGGAGTTCCTCGACGTGGCGGACCAGTGCCTGTACCTGGGATACCGCGGCATCAAACTGCACGCCTGGGGCGACGCCCGCCGTGACGCGGAACTGTGCCTGGCTCTGCGCGAGCACGTCGGTCCGAACGTCCCTCTCATGTACGACGGTTCGGCGGGCTTCGACCTGCCCGACGCGATCCGGCTGGGGCGGGCACTCTCCGAGGCCGACTATCTCTGGTACGAGGAGCCGATCCGCGAATTCAGCATCTCGGCCTATCAGCGGCTCGCCGAGACCGTGGACGTACCGCTTCTCGTGGCCGAGACCTCCGACGGAGCGCACATGAACGCGGCCGACTTCATCCGGGCCGGTGCCGCCACCTTCGGTGTCCGGGCCGGCACCACTCTCCGGGGCGGTATCACCGGCGCCATGCGCACCGCGCATCTCGCCGACGCCTACCGTCTGCGGGCCGAGGTGCACGGTTCGGACATTCCCAACCACCACCTGTGCATGGCCATCTCCAACACCACCTACTACGAGTCCCTGGTGACCTCGGTGAATGTCGTCCGTGAGCGCCACGTGGACGACCAGGGCCTGGTGCACGCCCCCACGGGGCCCGGCATAGCTCTTCCCCTCGATTTCGGCTACGGCAACGAGCTCCTGCCGTTCGTCGAGCAGCCGCGCTGAGCGGCGCAAGAACAGAAAGGCAAGGCAAGACAATGGAGTCTTCCCGATCTCCGAGAACCGGCCGGCGTCACTCGCTGCTCCGCACGGCGGCAGTCACACTGTCCCTGGCCACCACGACCGCCCTGGCAGGCTGCGCCAGCGCCGACACCACCACCGATTCCCCCTCCGGGCAGTCGGCGTTCAAGCCGGCCGCGCAGAAGGAGGGCTCGCGGATAACGGTGTGGGCCGACTCGACCAGACTGCCATCGGTGCAGGCGTACCAGAAGTCGCACCCCGACGTGAAGTTGAAGATCGTCACGTACGACGGCGGAGCCGACGGATCGACGTATCTGAAGTCAAAGGTCCAGCTGTTCGACAGGACCGGCAGCGGGTGGCCGGACGTGGTGTTCGGCACGCCGACCGACGTGACCTGGGCGTCGGAGGCCACCACGCCAGACGCGCAGCCGTTCGCCGCCCCCCTGGACGAGAAGCTCGTACCGCAGAGCACCCTGGACGGGTTCGCCAAGGGTTCGCTGACGCCCTGTGAATTCAACGGCCACACCTACTGCATGCGCAACGACATCGCGCAGGTCCTCCTCTGGTACAACAAGTCCCTTATGGACAAGTGGGGTTACCAGGTCCCCACCACGTGGCAGGAGTACGAAGCCCTCGGCAAGGAGGTCGCCAAGGACCATCCGGGCTATCTGGTCGGCTCGGTGGGCGACACCAACTCCCATGAGTCGTACTTCTGGTCGGGCCAGTGCCCCGCGTTCAGCCTGGTGAAGCCAGACACCCTGCGCACCGACCTACGGGACCCGAAGTGCACGCGGATGGCGAAGCTGCTGGACAACCTGATCAGCGCCAAGGCCATCGCCACGCAGGGTTTCTTCAGCCAGGGGTTAGCCAAGAACAGCGGCGGCAAGGTCCTGATGGCCTACGGCCCTTCCTGGTACGGCCAGTACCTCTTCAAGGCCGGCTTCAAGACTCCGGCCAAGCAGATCGCCGCGGCTCCCCCGCTGACATGGCAGGGCGAGAGCACGACCGCCACGGGCAACGTCGGCGGCGGCGTGTGGATGGTGTCCTCGCACAGCGCCAACCTCAAGGCGTCCACGGACCTGGTCACCTGGCTGACCACCTCCGACGAGAACCAGGCCACCGCGCCCACCTATCCGGCCTACACCCAGGCCGCCAAGGCCTGGGTGGCCAACCCGGCCAACAGGAACTACTTCGCCAATGACGTGAGCGAGCCGTTCGAGCAGGCCGCGAACGAGGTGTGGACCGGCTGGTCGAACACCAGGTTCTCGGACTCCACCGCCTGGTCCAGCGTCGTCCTCCCGGCCCTGACCGCCGGAAAGAGCCTGACCGAGACGCTGCCGGCCTGGCAGCAGGAGATAGCCGACGAGGCCAGGACCCAGGGCTACAAGGTGGTCGATCAGTGACCTTGCTGGAGACCGAGCGCGTCGCTGTCTCCCCCTTGCGCCGCGGTACCACGCCGCGGCGCAAGGGCCGCGGTCGCGCGGGCTACTTCTTCGTCGCCGGCTACGTGCTGCTGCTGCTCGCGTTCGGCGTCTTCCCCACCGGGTACGCGTTCTTCCTCGCGTTCACCAATGACCGGGGCCAGTTCACGGGGTTCAACCAGTTCGTGAAGGTCGTCCAGGACTACCGCTTCGCCCCGGCCTTCACTCACATGCTGATCTATTTGGTCATGTGGCTGGTGACCCTCGTCGTCCTGGTCGTGCTCACCGCTGTGATCCTGCGCAGTCGCGTGCGTCCGGGCACATCGGCGCTCTTCCGCTTCCTGTACTACATCCCCGGCGCCCTCGCCGGAGTGGCGAGCGTTCTGGTCTGGTTGTTCATGCTGGACCCCGCCGTCAGCCCGGTGTCCTGGCTGCTCACCGCCATGGGGTTGAAGACGTTCGCCGCCGTCCTGGCGCCCGGCAACCTGCCGCTGATCCTCATGTTGATCGCCTTCTGGACCGGCGCCGGGGGCTGGATGGTCGTGATGTACGGGGCTTTGAACAACATCCCCGACGAGGTGCTGGAAGCAGCCCGCATGGACGGCGCGGGCCCGTGGCGCACCGCCTGGCACATCCAGATCCCGATGATCCGGCAGTGGATCGTCTACATGACGATCATGGCTTTCGCGACGGGCACCCAGTTGTTCGTGGAGCCCCAGCTTCTCCAGACCGCCAGCCTCGGCAGGGTGAGTCCCACCTGGTCGCCGAACCAGCTCGCTTACGTCTACGCCTTTCAGCAGGGCGACTTCAACGGCGCCGCCGCCATCTCCGTCGTCCTCCTCGCCGTGGGCCTCCTCGCCGCCGGGCTACTGGTCGCTCGCTCGAACCTGTTCAAGTTGGACGAGAAATGACACAGACGACCCTCTTCCTTACGGCCGTGAGGCGGCGTGTCCGTCCGTCCAGGACCCTCCCCTTCCTGGTCGTGGGACTCCTCCTGGCCTTGCTGCTGGTGTTCTTCGTACTGCCGGTGATCTGGCTGCTGCTGGCACCGTCGAAGACCGCCGGCGAAGTGGTGCGGGACAACCCCCTCTCCTTCGGCACGTTCCATCAGATCGCCACGGCCTGGCAGCACCTGTTCGCCTTCCAGGACGGCGCCATGACGAGGTGGCTGCGCAACTCGGCCGTCTACTCGGGCGGTTCGCTCATCCTCACGCTGGCCGTCAGCGTTCCGGCGGGCTACGCACTCGCGCTGACGAAGTTCCGGGGACGCAAGACGCTCCTCGTGATCACCCTGGTCACCATGATCATGCCGCAGGCCACCCTGGTGCTGCCGATCTTCCTGGAGCTCAACCGCTTCCATCTGATCGGCACCATCTGGTCGGTGATACTCCCCTTCTCCTTCTATCCGTTCGGCGTGTACCTGGTCTACATCTACTTCGGGAGCAGCCTCCCCAGGGACCTGCTGTCCGCCGCGCGGATCGACGGCTGCACGGAGTGGCAGCTCTTCTCCCGCATCGCGCTCCCGCTCGCCAAACCGGTGGTCGGACTGGTCGCGTTCTTCAGCTTCGTGGGCAACTGGAACAACTTCTTCCTGCCGTATCTCGTCCTGCCGAACAGCGAGCAGTTCCCCGTCCAGGTGGGCCTGAACCAACTCCTCACCTCGACGCCGTCCTTCAACCCCGTCGCCGGCGCCGGACTGAACGTCACCATCCCCGAACTCGCCCTGGCCATCCTCATCGCCATCCTGCCCGTGCTGGTGCTCTTCGTCTTCTCGCAGCGCACTCTGGTCTCCGGGATGCTCGCCGGATCGAGCAAGGAATGAGCGCCTCACAAAGGAGGCCGTATGTACCGGCTCGATCCGCGCCACGCTCCCGCCCCGTGGGCAGGGGGACGGTCAGCCGGCCGAGGGACGAAGGCCGAGGGTCACGATGTCGTAGGCGTGCACGGGCACGGTCACCACCGAACCTTGGCCGTCCCTGCGTACGGACAACTGACCGTGGCGCCTTGGTTCTTCGGTCAGGTTTTCCAGCTGGGCGGCCGATACCGCGTAGGGCAGGTGCAGCTTGACAGGCCCGTCGGTGCCGGCCACTTCCTGTAGGCGGATGGTCAGCGGCAGGCGTGCCTCACTGCCGTGGCCGTCGCGGTAGGCGGGTTTGACGGTCTGGACGATGGTTCCGGGGGCGTCCAGGGAGAGCAGGGAGTGACTGCCCTGCGGGCGGCCCCCCTTGTGACCGGTGGCCAGGGACACGGACCGCAGCGGGTCACCGGTGCTCTCGCCGTTGCGGGTCGCGGCGACCGCATCGAAGCCGCCTCTGTGGCTGCTCACCGTGTAGTGGTAGGTGATCGGACCGTCCTGGGACTGCCGGTAGTTGGTCCCCCAGAGGTTGTTGAACGCGTAGGAGAAAACTGATCCGTTCCTGGGCCGCACGCTGTCCAGGTCAGGGTGGTCGTCGGCGGTGTCCAGCCGACCGGGCCGCCCGGTCAGTTCCATGCTGCGGATGTGGTCGAACTCCATGAGCGGTGTGTCGCTGGTGGACAGGGTCACACCGCCGCCCGGGCCGGAGACGTCGGCATAGCCACGCACGGCCTGCCAGTCCATCGCTGCGCCGGGTGCTTGTCCGTCCACCAGCGCGACCGGGCCACCCGTACCGCCGTATGTGACGGTGGGGTTGTCCTGCTTGAAGGGGAAGGCGAAGTAGCCCTCCTCGGGTGTGGACACCTTGGTCTTGTCGATGGTGTCGGCGATGTCCAGGCGCCGGGTGTTCGCATCCAGGGTGAGGGTGGCGCCTGCTGATTCAACCCCGGTGGCCTTGCCGTCGGCGTCCTTGCCGCCGGGTGTGCCGGGATAGGTGATCTTGATGGTGATGCTGAGCGGGCCGTGCTCGGCGACCGAGATCCTGGCGTCACTCGGCGACCACTGCCGGTCAGGTGTGGTGGGACTGTTGCGTGCGGGGTTGGGCCGGTAGACGTACTGGTTGAGCCTGAACGGCGAGGTGGCATCCACCAGTTCCCGTCGCTCACTCTTGTCATACACCGAGGTGACCGCACCGCTTCGGGGCGAGATCTTGACGCGGTAGTAGGAGTTCTCAAGGGTGCCGGTGTTCTGGTCCCACCGCAGATCGGGATCGGGTGCGGCGGCGGTGTGCTGCCCGGCTTCGAGGGCGTAGGTGCGATAGCCGAGGGCGGGTACCTGCGCGGCCTGGAACCGGATCGTGCGCGCGCCGGTGTGCTGGTAGGGCACCTGACGGCCGGTCGAGGTGTCCACCAGGCGGCCGTTCCAGTGCTGGGGCACGGTCGCGGTGGCGATGTCGGTGCGTTTCCAGGACTGGGAGTTGAGCACGGCGATTCCGGGCGTCCTGGCCGGCCCGTCGATGCTCTGGCCCATGGCGTGTACGGCGCAGTGCAGGGCCTTGGTGCTGAGTGCGCTCGCCTGGTCGGCTCGTGACTTCTTCACGGCCCACTGCGGGTCGTTCTCCATGAGGCTGGGGCTGGCCCAGGTGTGTTCGGTGTAGAGGTCGGCCTGGGCGTACGCCTCGTCGGTACGGCACGGCGTGGTGGCCTTCGGCCCGGAGGCCAGGGTGGCGAGTCTTTCGGCGGCGGTGGTCCGCGACTGGGCGCGCATCGTCTCGCCGGTCTCCGCGGACGACGAACCCGCGCCGTCGGACCACCAGTCGGTGTAGTCGCCCTTCTTCACGGGCAGTTGGTCGACGTCCTTCGACGTGGGATCGGGCCGGTAGCCGGAGGGCGAGGTCTGACCGTGGCGGGTGGCGGCGTCCTTCTGGTAGCGCGAGGAGGTGGACTGGACCAACTTGGGCCAGCTGTACGTCTGGTTGAAGGAGCGCACCACGTCGGAGATGCCACTCATCGGCGGATTGCTGTCCTGCGCGAACATCATCGGGTAGACCGACTGCGGGTAGCGGGACGCCTGGAGACCGGCCAGCTGGTTGGCCACGCCGGACGCCAGACCGGGCACGAAGGACTCGGGGTGCGCGGGTGGCGGCACGGGGGTGTAGGGCAGTGGATTGTCGCTGTTGGCCTTGTCCGGGCGGCAGGAGTCGCCCGACGGCCAGGGGGCGAGCTTGCACTTGAGGTCGGGGGCGACGTAGTAGCCCTCGTTGTAGCTGTTGGCACCGAAGAAGGTCAGGACCTTGCTGCCATTGGGGGCCTGCCAGTTGAACAGGGCCGGCGCGTCCTGAGTGGTGTGCGGGACGCTCCAGCGGGTGGTGTGATCCGGATTTGTTCCGTTGAGCAGCAGTTTGACGCCCTGTTGGGAGAGCATCTGAATGTACTGCGCGCTCACCCCCGAGATGTCGTCCTGGACCGCAGTGTCCACCGTGACGCCGAACTTGTCCGGGAAGGTCCGGGTGCCCTGGTAGAGGGATCTGGTGAGCTGTTCGGTACTCGCCAGGTCCTGAAGGTTGTTGTTGCGTCCGGCCGTGATCTCCAACTGACCGGACTTCAGGCAGCCCTTGAGCTTGTCGATGTCGGCCGGGGAACGGTCCTTGAGATAGTTCTCCACCATCCACGACTGCTCGATCATCCAGCGGAAGCGGGCCGCGTCGGGATAGTCGGCCGTGGCGCGGCACTGGGCCACCGCCTGGTCGAGGTAGGCGTTCTGAAGTTGGCGCGTCGTGTCCTGGTCGTAGTGGTAGCCGATGTCCAGGTGACTGCCGGCCACCATGTCGATCTGCCATCGCCGCTGGTAGGGCAGGGAAAACGGATAGGTGGCCGAGTCGTCGCCCAACTCCGCCCGGATGTCCAGGCGGCCGGGGCCGGGGTATGCCGTCGGCGGGACCTTGATGCGCTGGGTGGAGCGCCCGGTCGGCAGCGTGTCGATGCGGGTCGCCGTCTGCTTCCCGCCGACTGTGGCGGTCAGCGTGGCCGGCCCGGCGGCGGCGGTATTGTCCACGGACACGTCGACGAGTTGCCGATCGGACCCGTGGTCGCGGACGAACAACGGTGTCGGCTCGGTGGCCAGGACATGCACCGGACCGAGCCGGTCAGGGGCCGGCGCCAGCGACAGTGCGTCGTAGACGCTCCACGAGCCCTTGACGTTGGTGAGGGTCAGGGTGTTGTCCCCGACGTGCAGATCCTGCTTCGGGACGACGAATCCCATCTGGCGCGGGTGCGTCATCGCCGAGGTGGTCCCGCTCGCGTCGCTCAGGCCGTAGACGCCGGCGCCGTTGCCCTGTGGTGCGGTGGCCGTCGCGAGGTCACGACCGTTGGACGCTACGCGGACCGACGGACTCTTCTGCGTGTCGAGCAGGTCGATCCGCAGCATCTGGTCGCGCACCTGATCGCTCGTCAACCGGTAGTGCACGGTGAACGGATGGGCCTTGTTCCCGGCCCAGGCGTCGTCCGGGCCGGGCTGGACGTAAGGCCAGTCGGCAGGCGTGTTCTTACCGACCGTGTAGTCGACGTCCGAGGGGAATGCCTTCGGGTAGTCCTTGTAGCTGCCCGGTGCCAGGGCGAAGTCCTGGTCGGACTGGTCGGCGGCACCGATGGTGAACACCGGGGCCGGCACACCGTCCTGCCTCTGCGCAACCGGCGGCGATCCCCCGGAGGCCGCGGCGGCTTCGGGCTCGGGTGCGAGCGTCCCGGCTGCGAGCACAGCCGACAGGGCCGCGGCCACCACGGGCATGCGGCGCCCTCTGGCGCGGTTGGCGAAAGTCATGGGCCTCCTCGTCCTGGAACCCGGATCGGTGAAGCGCGGCATGGACGATCAGGGCGCGCCGGCCGCGATGGATGTTATCGATATCTCATCCCAATGGAACCCGCGGGAAGCGGTCAACTTTCCTCGACGGCACCAATGGGCCGCCATATGTGCAGCAGCAGGCGGCTTTTGGCCGAAAGGGTGGCGTCATCGAACTGCCGCTCAGGTGGTGGCATGTTTGGAGCATGAATGTTATCGATATCAGAGCCGTCGTCGTTGCACGTCCACCAAGGAGTCGCCGTGTCCCAGCCCCGCCGCTACGAACGCCACCCCCGCTACGTCGCCGTCGGCGGTGCCGTACGTGCCGGATGGGCGTCCGCAGTCGAGGCCCTGCCGGACAGGCCACTGGTCCTGGCCGTCGACGGACCGGCCGCGCTGGACTGGCCGGTCCTGGCCGAGGGCATGACCGCGGCCCTGCACGCACAGGGGGTACCGGTCGAAGTGTGTGACGTACGAGAGCAGTGGGACGAGCAGGCCGTACGGAAGCTGTGCGTGCCCGGGCCGGATGCTGACCCGTTCTTCCTCGAACTGGCCGAGTTCACCATGGCGGACCTCTTCCCGGCGGGCATGCCCGTCATCACCCGCCCGTCATCCGGCGTCATGCTGGCCTTCGGCCCCGGTGCCGCACTGTGCGGCGCGGACGTGCTGTGGTGGGCCGATCTGCCCAAGCGGTACGCGGAGGCCGCCGTCACCCGCGGCGAACTGCCCGTCGGCGCCAACCTCGGGCGCCCGCACCAAGTCGGCGAACTGCGCAGCCTGTTCTACACCGACTGGCCGGTCGCCGACCGTCACCGCGACGCGTGGGCCGCCCGCATCGACGGGTGGCTCGACGTCCAGGGCTCCGGCGGCCCGGCCTTCCTCGACGGCGACGCGGTGCGCGCCACCCTCGCCCACCTGGCCGCTGGGCCCGTACGCACGCGCCCCTACTTCAACTCCACCCCGTGGGGCGGCCATTGGGCCGAGCAGGAACTGGGTTTCGCACCGCAGGACCGCAACACCGCGCTGGGCTACGAGCTGATCGCCCCTGAATCGGGAGTCCTCGTCGGCGACAGTGCCGACGCACAGGTCGAGCTGCCCTTCCAGCTGCTGTGCGTGCTGCATCCGCAGAAATTCCTCGGTGCGGACGTGCACGCGCGCTTCGGCACCTCCTTCCCGATCCGCTTCGACTACCTCGACACCGTCGGCGGTGGCAACCTCTCCCTGCACTGCCACCCGCGCGAGCAGTACATGCGCGAGCGCTTCGGCTGGCCCTACACCCAGCACGAGTCCTACTACGTGACCGCCGGCGAGCCCGGCGCACAGGTCTTTCTCGGACTGCGCTCCGACGCCGATCCCGAGGCGCTGCTCCGGGACGTGCGTACTGCCGCCGCGCAGGGCACGGCGATGGACCCGTCCGAGCATGTGCAGGTGCACCCCGCCGACGCGGGACAGCTGTTCCTCATCCCGGCCGGCACCCCGCACGCATCCGGGGCGGGCAACCTCGTTCTGGAAGTCAGCGCCACCCCCTACCTGTACTCGCTGCGCTTCTACGACTGGCAGCGCGTCTCCTCTTCCGGCGCGCCGCGGCCGCTGTCCCATGCGCACGCGTTCGCCAACCTGGACACGTCACGGCTCGGCGAAGACGTAGGCAAGGAGTTGGTGCCCGAACCGCAGCCGCTGCGGTCCGAGGACGGCTGGCGCGAGGAACTCATCGGCGGGTTGCCGGAGATGTTCTACGCCGTGCACCGCTTTGTCATCGACTCCCCGCAGGCAGTGGCCGAGGACGACACCGACGGCAGGTTCCACATCCTGAACGTCGCGGCGGGCGACGGTGTCGTCATCGAGACGCGAAACGGGCGTACGCACACTCTCGCGTTCGCGGAGACGATCACAGTTCCCGCCGGCGTGGGTGCTTACCGGCTGCGGCCGGTGGGCACCCGCCCGGTCACCGTGGTCAAGTCCCTGGTGACGCGGCCGTGATGACCCCGGAGGCTCACACCGCTGCGGACGAGGACACAGTGCCGGTCCTGGAAGTGGGCGGAACGCATGTGACGGCCGCACTGGTGACGGCGGACGGCCGCATCCCCACCAGCATCCGGCAGGAGCTGAACTCACAGGCTCAGTCAGCCGACATCCTCGACACGATCGCCGGCGCGGCCCAACGCATCGGTGCACCGGCGGGCGCGCGCTGGGGGGTGGCTGTTCCGGGACCGTTCGACTGCGTACGGGGTGTCGGGCTCTTCCGTGGCATGGGCAAGTTCGAATCCCTGCACGGTGTCGATGTCGCAGCGAGCCTGCGCGCCGGCATCCAACCGGCTCCGGCACGACTGTGCTTTCTCAACGACGCGGACGCCTTCGCCCTGGGCGAGTATCACGGCGGAGCGGCGACAGGCCACAAACGCGCGCTGTGCCTGACCCTGGGCACCGGTGTGGGATCCACCTTCCTCGAGGAAGGACACCCCTTGACGCAAGGCCACAACGTGCCGCCGGAGGGCCGCGTCCACCGGCTCACCGTCGACGGGGTGCCTCTGGAGGAAGTGGTGTCACGGCAGGCGATACGGGACCGCTACGCGCAATCAGCCGCGCTGTCCCAGAAGCATGCGGCTCCGGACGTACGGGAGATCATGGCCGCCGCCAGGGGCGGCGACGCGGCGGCATGCGCCGCCGTCGGGCACTGCTTCGGAGCCCTGGGACGGGCCCTGGCACCATGGCTGTCACGCTTCGGCCCGCAAGTGATCGTCGTCGGCGGCTCGATGGCTGCCTCCCTCGACGTACTCGGCCCAGCTCTCTCCGCGGGCCTTTCGGATGATGGCCGGCACGTACCGCCCCTGCGGCCCGCGCAGCGGCCCGACCAGGCTCCGCTGGTCGGCGCCGCCCACTGGGCCCGCTCCACGGCCACCGAACAGCAGCCGGTGGTCCCATAGAATGGGCGGGATCCGCTCAGCCCCCTCAGGCACGCGACGTGGCGTGGGCACAGCGAGAATTCGGGGACGTGCAATGGCTCAGCCAGCCTCAAGCGGCGGCGCACCGACCATGCGGGACGTGGCCGCGCAGGCAGGCGTCAGCGCCATGACCGTGTCACGCGTCCTCAAAGGGGATCCACGGGTCAGCAACGGCTCGCGGGCCCTGGTCCTGGCCGCTGTCGAGGAGCTGGGCTACCGACTCAACGAAACTGCGCGCAGCCTGCGTGTGGGCGGCAGCGGCCTGATCGGTCTGGTCGTCACGAACATCGCGAACCCGTTCTACTCGCGGCTGACGCTGGGCGTGCAGGAAGTGGCGGGCGAGCACGGACTGCGTGTCCTGTTGGCCAATACGGGTGAGGACACCGACCGCGAGCAGGAGCTGGTGGACGATCTGTTGGCCCGGCAGGTCGACGGCATCGTGCTGGTCCCGGCGGGCACCGGACAGGGGCCGCTGGCCCTGGTGGCCGCACGCAAAATGCCGCTGGTGCTGGCATCCCGCCCGCCGTTGGACATCGACACCGACTGCGTCCTGGTCGACGACTTCGGCGGTGCACGGGACGCCACCGCACGCCTCATCGCCGCGGGCCACCGCCGTATCGGTTTCCTGGGCAATCCCCCTGCCCTGTACACCGGAGCCGAACGTTTCCGCGGCTATTGGGCCGCACACGAGGAAGCAGGCCTGGAGCCCGACGAACTGCTCGTACGCCGCGGCCTGCGCGACCCCGCCACAGCGCAGAAGGCGGCCCAGGAACTGCTCGACAGACCGGATGCGCCCACCGCCCTGTTCTGCACCAACAACCGGCTCACCCAGGGGGCCGTACGTGCCGTGCGAATCTCCGCACGCACCACCGCGCTGGCCGGCTTCGACAACTTCGAACTCGCCGACGTCCTGGGCATCCCCTTGACCATCGCCGCCTACGATCCCGACGAAGTCGGACGCCGCGCGGCCCGCATGCTGATCGACCGCATCCGCCCCAGCTCCGACCGCCCCCTTCCAGCACGACGCACGGTGGTCCCCACGAACGTCATCGAGTACGGGCCACGACACAACAGCTGACCTCAACGAGATCACTGACACGCCGATGGACCCCTTGAGCTTGGCGTCTGACCTCGCTGCTGTTTCAAGCGGACGTGTTCGGTGAGGGTTTCGGCCCGTTTCGGGGTCTTTCCGGGTACAGGTCCAGGCACGCTGCTCGCTCAGTGCGACGGCGAGGTCTTCCAGGTACGTGCCCACGCCGTCCCGCCCGCCGGACTGCTCGGCATCGCCACGGCGGCCACCTGTTTCGGGGTTCTGCCCGGCAGGCTCAGGGGTAGAGGCCGGCCCGGAAAGTGAACGAGACGAGTTGCGCTCGATCACGTGCGCCGACCTTCGTCATGGCCCGCACCGCATGCGTCTTCACGGTGAACGGCGACACCGACATCTGTGCCGCGATCTCATCGTTGCCGAGACCGCTCGCGACGAGAACGACCACGTCCCGCTCCCTGGGTGTCAGAGCGTCGAAGCGTCGCAACAGTTCCTGGTCGATCACCGGGGGCGGGCTGTCGGTCATGTGACCGATGAGCGCGGCCGTCGCGGCGGCCGACAGCGCACCGCCACCGCCGACGACCTCGGTGATTCCGGCGACGAGTTCAGCGGGGCTCACGGTCTTGCTCAGGAAACCGTTGGCGCCCGCGCGAAGGGCGGCGAGAACGATGTCGTCCTGGTCAAAAGTGGTCAGCACGATCACCCGCATCTCCTCGGGTGGGTGCTCCTTGCGGATCCGGCGGGTGGCTTCGACACCGTCAATGCCGGGCATCCGGATGTCCATCAGGACCAGGTCGACGGGGTGGTCCCGGAGGAAGGGGACGACCTGAAGTCCGTCGGAGAGATCGCCCGTGACTACAAGGCTTGGGTCGAGCCTGAGCATTGCTTTGATACCGGCCCTGATCTCTTCCTGGTCGTCGACGATCAGAATCCGCGTCATCAGACGACGGCTCCCAGGGGGCTGAACTCCGCATGGACCCGGAATCGCCCGTCGTCACTGTTGATCGTCAGCCGCCCGCTGGAGGACTCGACGCGTTCGCGCATCCCCACGAGTCCGAGTCCGCCGCCCGAGCCGGAGCCGCGCGGTGAGTGACCGACGCGGTTCTCCACGGTGACGCAGATCCTGCCGTCGCGCTCGCGCACATCCACCGTTGCCGCCCCCTCTCCATGCCGGTAGGCATTCGTGAGTGCTTCCTGAACGACCCGGTAGACCGTCACGCCGACGCTGGGCTCCACGAAACCGGCGGGGATGTCGATGGAGGGATGGACGTCGAGGCCGATGCTCTCGAAAGAGGCGATGAGGCCTTCCAGGCCGCTGAGCGCCGGGGTCGGCCGGAGTGCCTCGTCGTCGGAGATGTCGTCTTCGAGGCGGAGGAGCGCGAGGATCCGTTGCGTTTCGACGACGACGGTGCGGGCGCTGGACCTGGCTGAGACGAGGGCCTGCCGGGAGGCCTCGGCGTCTTCGGGCAGCCCGATCTCCGCGGCACCGAGATGCAGGCTCAGCATCGCGACCTGGTGGCCGATGACGTCGTGGAGGTCCCGGGCGATGCGGAGTCGTTCCTCGGTCACCCGTCGGGTGGCTTCAATCTCGCGGGTGGCGATGGCGCTTTCGGCCCGTTCCTCCAGGGTGCGCCAGTGCTCTCGGTGGATGCGCAGCGCGGCCCCTGTCGCACCTCCTGCGATGGCTGAGAAGAGTGCGGCGGCTCCCACGATCGCGCCGCCACGGAATCCTCCCAGCGTCATGAACGCCCCCAGGAAGAACGCCGCCACGATGCCGGTTCCGACCAGCGGCTGCTTCCCCCTGACGGTGACCGAGAACAGCACGAGCACCGCCATCATCCACACCGACAGCGGGTCGTGGCCCACCGCCGTGACGGCGAAGGACGCCGCGCTCGTCACGACCAGTCCCGCCCACGGCCTCCGCCACGAGAGGGCGACACCGCCACCGGCAAGGAGCACGGAGAGGGCCGTCGGCCAATCCGACCCTCGCAGGATCACTGCCACGATCTGGCCGGTGAACACCAGCGCGGCCACCGAATAGGCGACGAGGTGCAGCGCATCGGGGCGGCGGACCCACAGGGGTGCCACGGGCCCGTCCTGATTGATCTGCGCCTTGACCATGGCCTGATTCTCGCCCACGTGTGCTGCGGCCGTGTACTTCGAATGAAGTAGACGGCGAGCCCGGTCCGGGCGATGGGGAGGGCAGAACTCATTCGATTCGAAGTGGATGGCAGAACTACTTCGTTCGAAGTACGCGGCCCCTCCCGAGGCCGCTGAGACTCCTCATCGAGGCGACCGCCTCACACCATCACGATCACAAAACGGGACACCCGATGACTCAGACCACCCTGACTTCGAGCACGACCACGACCTCAACCACGCTCTCCGGGCTCCGATCGCTCTATCTGATCCGAGTCGCCTTCTCCCTGGTCTGGGTGGCACTCGTCGCCACGACCTCCGCCTCGCTCGTGTCGACGGACAAGCCCACATTGATCGCGGCCGTGCTGCTCGTCGTCTACCCCCTGTGGGACGTCATCGTCACGCTCCTAGAGCGCCGCATGTCCGGCACCACCGGCTCCACGGACCGCGTCGGTACGATCAACATGGCTCTCGGCCTGGCCACTACCGCCGGGATGATCATCGCCGTCTTCTCCACCATCGGGACGACCCTGCTCGCGTTCGGCATCTGGGCCCTCCTTTCCGGAGCGATCCAGCTCGTCGTGGCGATCCGGCGTCGGCGCACCGTCGGTGCCCAGTGGCCCATGGTCATCAGCGGCGGGCTGTCCGTCCTCGCCGGTGCCTCCTTCGCTGCCATGTCCGCCTCGGCGACGAGCAGCCTGTCCACCCTCGCCGGATACTCCGCCTTCGGTGCCTTCTGGTTCCTTGTCTCCGTCATCGCCCTGAGCATCCGCAGCCGACGCGAAAAGCGTTGACCACCGCCGTCGGAGCCATCGCCTCTCTCCCGGAGGCGCAGCGTCTTCCGCGAACTCGCCGTCGAGCAGATCGACCTGCTGATCCTGCACCGGCCGCTTCGAGAAGACCATCGCCGCGTACAAGGCTCTCAAGGCGCTGCTTGCCAACGGTGATCAGTGGTCGTACGCGATCACGCATCGGGTGACCGGGGCGCTGGTCCTGCGGTTGTGCCAGATCGCCGCCGTCATCGCGAGGATGCGCTGAGCGACCCGGACGGCTTCGCCCTCGAAGGTCCGGCCGCCGTGTTGTTCCAGGTCGAGCTGGCCTTCGAGGGAGTCATTGACAGATTCGATGAGCTGGCGGACCTTCTCGAGCATCCGAGATGAGCAGGATGCCCTCGCATACGGCGACCAGGCCGGCGTCGGTCTCCAGCATCGAGGCCAGGACTTCGCGTTCGCCGGTCTTCGGGTTGGCCAGCGCCCACACGATGTTCGGTGACCATTGCGGGCGGGGCGGTGGAGGTCAAGGCCTCGTGGGTCAACGACAAGCGGGGCGATGAGGCGCGTCGAACGCCCGCGCCACGCAGCCTGAACGACGTCGATTCATCCACAGATCTTGACTGCAACTCCCCCACGCGCGCCGGCCTGGCAGCAGGGCCGGCGCGTCAGGCCGATGAATTTGCCGGTTGCCTGAAGTCTTCCTGGTGACATGGCCGCCCCGTCGGCGGATCAGGAAGCGGTGGGTCCCGGTGTCATGGAGGAGAGATGGAGGCCAGGATGCACAATCCGATTCGGCTGTACATGTCGATGTCGCTCGACGGCTACATCGCCGGGCCGGGCGATCGGCCAGGTCAGGAGCTCGGACGCGACGGCGGACGGCTTTTCAACTGGCTCGACGATCGGGAATCCGAGGGTCCGAGCGGCCAGGTGTACCGCGAAGCGCTGGCGACCGGCGCGGTGATTTCCGGCCGACGGACCTTCGAACTCGCGGGGCGCTGGCAGGGCGACCATCACGACGGCGTGCCGATCCTCGTCCTCACCCACCAGGTGGATGACGGGGACGTGCCACCCGGCCATGCGCGTTTCGTCACCGACGTCGAGGACTGCGCCCGTCAGGCTCGCGCCGCCGCCGGGGACCGGCCGGTCATGGTCCATGGGGCGGGGGCGGCCCAAGCGCTTCTCCGAGCCGGGCAGATGGACGAGATGGAGATCCACCTGGTGCAGGTCCTCCTCGGGGACGGTCGACGGCTGTTCGACCACCTTGGTGGTGATCACATCGAACTCGACCTCGTCCGACGGCTCGAGGATCGAGACGTCACGCACCTCCGCTACCGGGTGCGCCGACCCGGGGAGGCCGCGTGAAGACGCTCTTCGCCGCCTACCGCGTCACCGATCTGGATCGCTCGCTCCGTTTCTACGCCGCCTTGGGCTACGTCGAGCTGGGCAGGGTCGAGGTCGGCGACGGGAGCCGTCTCGTGATCCTCAAGTTCCCCGGCGAACCGGCGGCCTCACTCGAACTGGTCCACCGTCCCGCCGACGGACGCGTCGACGTGGGCAGCGGAATCGACCACCTCGCGATCCAGGTGGACACGCTGACTGTCACCCTGAAGACGCTGGCCGAAGCCAGCATGGAGCCGGAGCCTGTCCAGTATCCGGGCGGCCCTCACGGCCCGAAGACGTCATGGCTCACGGACCCGGACGGTTACCGGATCGAGCTGGTGGAGTGGCCGTTCGGACATCCCGAGGGCATCACCGCAGCAGACTTCTCCTGAGGTGGTCACGGTGAGCGGGGTGGCGACGCTCCCCTCGGCACGGCCGCAGCGCAACGCGCGGCGTCATCCCCACCTCATCCACAGGTATCGACGATTGCTCCCGTAACCGCATGAGCACCCCACAGACGCTCAGTCTGTGACGGCCACCATGGCAATCGACACCAGGATCCCTGGCCGTTCGACACCCAGCTTGCTCACGCAGCGCGGCGGCCGCACGTCGGGGAAGAACTCGTCGAAGACCTCGATGATGCCGTCAGCGTCTTCGGGGCGCATGAGCAAGGTGTGGACCATGACGGCATCGCTCAGCTCGGCGCCACCGGCGCGCAGGATCGCCCGGCAGTTGAGCAGTGACTGGCGGGTCTGCTCCTGGACCGTGGGTCCTGCGAGCTCACCGGTCGCCACGTCGACTCCGACTGTTCCAGCAACGTAGACCGTGCTGCCGACCTTGACCGCCTGGCTGTAACTGGGGTACTCCGGCGCCTCGCGGGTGGAGATGACTTCTCGGGGCATCGAATGTGCTCCTCTCTGGAAGGTTTCTGCTCGCCGCGTACAGATCAACCTTGGACATCGGTAGCGCCACCGCACCCTCATCCCGCAGAGCGCCCTCAGGCTCCCACCGCAAGTCCCCGGGTGTTGCCAGAACTCAGATACTTCGCCCTCCGGCGAAACCGGGCTCCCCCGTTCTGAGTGACAAGTGGTGTCAGCTCCCATGCTCTGGCTCGACTTGTGGGCTCTGTCGCTGATTTGGGGGTGGCACCCGGTTGATCACGGTGACAGTAAGATGCGGCGTCGAAGAAGGTCGAAGTTGGCCCGACCGTACATCTGTCTCTTCAGCAGTTTGATCCTGGTGACGTTGCCCTCGACTGCTCCCGAGGTGTGCGTGGTGGTGAGGGCCGCGAGGACCGCTGCGCGGTCGCGCCGCAAGCCGCCGGCCAGCGTGCGGAGTTCTCGTTGTCCGTCCAGACGGACGTCGGCGAGCCAGACGTCGAAGGCAAGGTGCTCATTGCGCCGCTCCCGCACCAACAGGGTCAGGCGCCGGGCGTACTCGGTGGTCGTGGCCAGTGCGGGGCTGCGTACGCATAAGTCGTCGAGGCACTTGCGCTCGATGTCCATGAGCTGCTCGGGCCGACGCATGATCCAGTCGGTGACACGGCGGACGGTCAGCTGAGGCAGAGGGGCATCCGTCGGGATCACTCCGGTGCGATAGGGCCGTAAGTGGCGGCGGACGGTGTTGACGTCACCGCGGTAGCCCAGGTTCTGGATCTCCCGGGTCAGCGCGGAGGCGTTGGTGCAGCCTTCCATCCAGCGATGGTGCAGGTAGAGCCGGTAGTCGTCGATCAGGCTGGGGCGGTGGGTCGCTGCGACGAGGAGTTCTTCGACACCGGCGGCCTGTGCGAAACGGAGCACGGTGCCGCGGCTGAGATGGAGTTCACGGGCGATGGCGCGCAGACTGTCGCCGCGTTCGATGCGCTCGTGGATCTGTTGATGGCGCTCACGGGTGCGGGCGACGAGGGGACGCGGTCGTCCGTGGATGTCCAACTCGGCGAGGGCGGAGGCCGCAGGCGAGGGGTCGTCGTCCTGATTGTCTCGGAGCATGAAGGGTTCGCGCAGGTTGGCGCGGTGTCGGCCGACGATGCGTTCGACGGCCTGGGCCAGGTTGTGCAGCAGATGCCAGGCATCGGCCACCTGTCGGGCCTGTGGAGCACCCGCGCAAGCCCCGTCGCGGTAGGAACCAGCACGGTCACGACAGATGATCCGCACCTCGGGATGCTTCCGAAGCCACGCCGCGAAGGTGTTCGCGGTGCGGTCCGCGAGAACGTCGATGGGACGGTGGGTGGCCATGTCGACCAGGATCGTCGCGTACTTTCGGCCGCGGCGCACGGCGAACTCGTCGACACCGAGATGCGGAACGGGGCCGGATTGGGGGACGGGCAGTGCGCGGATCAGCCGGAGCAGAGTGTCCTTGCACGTGGTGATGGCCATCCGCATGGACAGACGTGCTCCCGCGCGGCCGCCCAAGAATAGGGCGATGTCCGTGAGTTGAGCGGTGAGAGCGTCCGTGCGGCGTGCGTGCCGTCGGGTCAGGGCCGGGATCTGCTCTGCGAACGTCCGATGAGAACAACAGTCGTTCCCGCACACGAGACGACGTGCTCGCAGGTCGAGTCGTACGTGCCGGCCAGCGACGGGACGGTCCGCCAGACGCCTCTGGTAGTAGCAGTGCACCCGCGAGGATCTCTGCCCGCACTCCGGACAGGAAGCCGACACCGCCAGCGACCGCACAACAAGACGGACCTTGGTGTCCTCGATTGCTACCTGCTCGACCTGCACCCCGACACCCGGGAGAAGAATGTCGCCGACGCGTACCGCATCCATCACACCCAGGTGATGCCCACCCGTCCGCGGTCGCCGCGCACCCCCAAATCAGCGACAGAGCCGACTTGTGTGGTGCAGTCACTCACCGTGATAGCGGAGACTCTCGGAATCGCACGTGAAGTTGCCCGAAAACAGCGTGCCTTGATGCCCTTCAGGGTGAAGGTGCGTTGCGGGTGCGGCAGTTCACTTGCCCGACTGCGGAGTGCCCGCGGCGAACGTTCGTGGAACAGGTGCCGGGGCTGACGCGGGGTGCTGCGAATGGTTCACGCATTGCCCGAGCCAACCCCGACGCCTCCGACGGCGGTCGGCGTCGACGAGTACGCCATGCGCAAGGGCCGTGTCTACGGAACCGTGCTGGTGGACGTGGAGAGCCGCCGGCCGGTGGAGCTGCTGGTCATTGAACCCAACCCAGCCAGCCGGGTTGTCAATGTCAAACAGCCGCTCGCGGCGGCGCGGCCCGAAGGGCACATCAGCCCCCAGCGTCAACTCCCGGTGCGGGTACGCACTCGCGGCCCACGGCCGGCGATGGCGTCCGCGAGGGTCGCAGTCGGGTCTCCGTTGTTTGTAGTGTGCGGAAATGACAAGAGGCGAGCGACTCGCGGAGCAACTGGACTGGTACTGGCACAAGAACCTGCGGCCGCGGCTGGACGGTCTTGCCGATGAGGAGTATTTCTGGGAGCCGGTGCGCGGCTGCTGGAGCGTTCGCCCACGTGGCACGTCGGCCGCACCGATGTCGGCCGGTTCGGGGGAATGGACGATGGACTCCGCGTCCCCTGGCCCGGTGCCGGCGCCGGTGACCACGATTGCCTGGCGACTGGCGCACATCATCGTCTCGTGCCTGGGCTATCGGGTCGGATGGTACTTCGGCGGCCAGGGCGTCGACTCCGAGACATTCGCCTACGCGGGGACCGCTGACGAGGCGCTGAAACAGCTCGATGAGATGTATGGGAGATGGAACGCGGGGGTCCGCGAGCTCTCGGACGCTGACCTGGAGAATCCGCCCACGGTGGGTCCCGAGCGGTTTCCCATGGAAAACAGGGTCCTGCACGTCAACAGGGAGCTGATCCATCACGGCGCCGAGATTTCCCTGCTGCGCGACCTCTACCTCTGGCAGGACGGAGCCGCACCGCGCCGAATATGACTCCGTGACGCTCCGTGGCTGCGAACTTCAGTGAAGCTGCGCCCTCTTGAAGTAGCTGGTCAGGGTGGTGGCGTGAGGGTCGTTCGGGGTGGTCATGCTGGTGTTGGGCGGAGGTCCCGGGTCTTGAGATGGGCGAAGCCGTGCTCGACCCGGGCGCGGGGGGGCCTTGAAGCCGGTGACGACCACGGGGTCATCCGGGTCGTCGTCCAGGTCGAGGAAACCGAGATCGGCCAGGGCGCCGAGGCCGGCGGCGCGTAGGTGGGACAGGATGCGGTCACGGCGGGCGGCGGTGACGTCGTGAGTGCGGCCGGGCCGAGCCGCGGAGATCCAGATCATCCGGCCCCGTTCGTCGGTCAGGGCGAGGACGTGCAGGCCGTGGCGGTGGTGTTTGCCGGAGTAGTTCGGCCGGTTCGCCGTCCCGGTGCGGCGCTGGGTGGGGATCAGGGTGCCGTCGATCAGGACGACCTCGCCGCCCCGCCGGGCGATCTTCTTCAGGGCGCGGCCAGCACGATGGTCGCGATCCTCCCGGCCGGCAGTGCCCGCCACCTGGACCGTATCGACTTCAGGTGGCCGCACAGCAGATCGGCGAGGTAGTTCACGGTGCGCGTGGACAGCGGGCAGGCGGCACTAGTAGACCAGGGAAACGGTGTACCTGGCATGCTTATTGGTTTTCGTCACACAGTTCCAACAGCCGCCGGGGGCACCTTGGTTACGCCCTGCGACCGGACTGCCGGCCGACCGCACGGCAGCCAGGATGCGCTGATACTCCGCCGGCAACGCGGACTCCACAACTCCCGGCCCACGCTCCGGGACCACCTTCTGGGGTGGCAGGACATGGTCGGGCTGCGCACCGGGCAGCTGCCGCGCTTCGTGAAGCAGTACGCCGACGTGCACGCCGTCCTGCTCAATGCTGCGCGGGACTACGCGGCGGATGTGGCGGCAGGAACCTTCCCTGGACCGGAGCACACGTTCTAGCGGGTCGCCGCCGGCCACGCGCGGGGGTAGGGCACCCGAAGCGATTCTGCGGCGATCAGCGTGTGCTCGGCGCTGGCTCGCAGGCGTCCATCTTGCAGGACGACGGCGCCACTGCGGAGCATCGAGCCAACAAGTTCGGCGGCGAGTGCCTCGGGTGTCCTGCCCAACAGCCGTGCCGCATCGGTGAGCCAGGCCCGCGCGTGCAGGTAGGGCTCGATCTCGTCGGTCCGTATCCCGTCGCGGATCATGAGGGCGAAGGCGAAGATCCGCCGCGCGCCGTACCAGACAGCTCCAGCCGGGTCGTCGACGAGGCGTTGGGCGCGGCGCAGCGCGGTGGTGAACGCGGTGCCGGTGTCGGCGGGGATCGGCCCGTGCGAGGGCAGCAGCACGCGTGGGGCCAGGTCGGCCATCCGCTTCAGGGAGGCGAGTGCGGTGGCGGCCGCGTCGGGACCATCGAGGGCGAAGTTGACCCAGCCGACGTCGTAGTCCGACAGGGCGTCCCCGACCACGAGCAGGCGCTCCTCCGGCTGCCACAGTGCGAGGTGACCGGGCGTGTGGCCGGGGGTGCGGATGACCTGCCAGTCCGCATCTCCGAGGCGGAGGATCTGCCCGTCGTCGAGCGGTACGTCGACCGTGTAGGGGGCGACGGGCTGGTCGAGGTGTTCGGCCGCGCAGCAGCCGGGGTCCCTGCGGGCAATCGCCTCGGCTTCCGGGGTCCCGGCCGCGATGCCGGTGCCGCTCGCCTGAAGCAGGGCGTTGCCACCGACGTGGTCGGAGTGCCAGTGGGTGTTCACGACCAGGTCGATGGGTCCGGCGTGGGCACGGCCCCAGGCGGCCGTCTGTTCGGCGTGGCCGACGAACCCGCTGTCGACCAGGGCCGGTTGCCGCCCGCGCAGCAGCAGCAGGTTGGCGTCGGGGAACGGCCTTTGCTGCCAGGTCACCCAGGACGGCAGCGGCTCCTCACTCACTGCTCGGGCCTGTTCACAGGGATCAGCGTCTGCTGCCCGTTGGCGACGGGCTTCCGCCGCCCTTCCTGCACGCCGAACACCTCCAACTGACAGACGGTCAGGGTGCGTCCGGACTTCAGGACGGTTCCGACCGCCTCAATGTGGTCGCCGACGGCAGGCGCGAGGAGGTTGATCTTGTACTCGCCGGTGAGCACCTCGGTGTTCTCGGGGAACAACGTGAAGGCCGCGTAGCCGCCGGCGCTGTCCACGATGGCACTGGTAGCACCGGCGTGGAAGTAGCCGTGCTGTTGGGTGACTTCGGGCCGGCCGGGGAGCACGACGTGCACGCGGCCGGGACCGATGTGGGAGATGCGTGCGATCAGAAGGAACCGCCAATGACGGTCATCATCTCGTCGGTGGCCGTCAAGGTGGTCGGTTGCCTCAGCACGCCACAGCCAAGCCATAGGAGGTAGCCGGCCCCGGCGACAGTCTGCGCGGTGATCGCCGTCGTCGAAGCGGGGAACGTGGAGTTGGATTGTTCCGGACGGGCTGTCGGAGATTGCGAAGCCGTTGATCCCTGCGCCGAGGGGTGCGGCCGCAGGGCGGCGGAACACAGGACACGCCCGATGAGACGCTGTTCGACGCTGGTGACGTCCCTGAGCGGCTAATCCACGGATTCGACGGTGGGTTTGTCGTGGAAAAGGCCGGACAGGAAGGGGCTGGCGCCGATGGACTGCGGCTACTGGGTTGTGGGGAAGGCGCGGGCGTACGAGATCCAGAGCCGGACGTCGGCGGCGTCCGTACGGCCGTTGCCGTCGAGGTCTCCGGCCGCGCCGGCGGTCCTGACGGCAGCCAGGTCCTTGGCGCTGACGGCACCGTCGCCGTTGACGTCCGGGGTGCGGGTGGCAAGGAGATCCGAACGGACGGACAGCAGGTGGAACTTCGTGACGCTGCCGTTGAAGCCGAAGTTGTCGTCGGCGACGAGGACGAGTGAGCGGGAGCCGTCGGGCAGTTGCGGTCCCCACGTGATGCCCTCGACGTTGTCGGCGTCGGTGCCGGAGGTGGTGAAGTCGTACAGCAGCTTCTTCGGCATCGGCTTCTCCGTGCCGGACAATGCTTCCTTGCCGTTGACATCCGTCGCGCCGATGGTGCTGGTCCAGTAGAGGCGGATGGAGAAGCCGACACCTGAGGCGAAGGACCGTTCGACGGTGAGGTAGTCGGTCTCGTTGACGGCGAGGATCTCGGAGACTCCGCGGTCCGCCGAGTACGTGCCGACCGGCGGGGGCAAAGGCGCGGTGGGCGCGTCCGAGATCGGGTCGACTTCGTAGACGTGCTCCGCCTTCGGCTTGCCTGTCCGACGGTTCATCAGCAGCAGCCGGGACGGGCTCTTGACCGTCAGCCCGGCCGCGGGGCCGTCCTGGACGAGGGCGTTCTCGGTGACGGTGGTCACCGTGCGCCCGTCCGGGGAGAGGGTGAGCCCTTCCAGGGCCTGGTTGTTGCGCACCCCGGCGGTGAGTGTGCCCGAGGCCGAGCGGACAGGGGCGTACGCCTTGGGCAGCGGGAGTTCGCGTACGTACCCGCCAGAGGTGGCCGCCTCGCGGACGAAGGCGGGCTGCCCGCTTGAAGAGGCGCCCTCGCTGGTCCACAGCAGGCTCTTGCCGCCCGGGGTCCAGCGGATCGCCTCGGGGTCGGCCGCCTTGGGGGCGAAGGGCTCACCGGTGGTGTCGGCGAGCACGGTCAGGCCGTCGATGGCGGGCTTGTCGTCGGCGAACGCTGCCCCGTCGAGCGGCAGTCGGAGGGTGTAGAAGCGTGCCTTGCCGTTCTCCGAGCGGTCGTCGCTGAGGGCGACGTACTCGCCGGACTGCCGGTTGTAGTCGATGCCGGACAACCCGCCGAACGGCATGCCGAACTCCGTCGTCCCGGCGGGGACCGTGAGTGTGTCGAGGAGCCGCACGCCCTGCGGCTTCCCGGAGGTGTCCGCCCCGGGTTCCGCCGCGAAGCCGTTCGTGAGGGCCAGGCTGCCGAGGAGTCCGGCCGCGGCGAGGGAGGCGAGGAGCGCGCGTCCGCGGCGCGCTGGGGATTTGTGGCGCATGGGTGTCCTATCCGAAGGGGCTGTGGCTGAGGGGAGAGAGGGTGCTGCCGGGGCGTCAGAGTGAGGCGGCGGCCGGCACGGCACGGCCCCGGCGCTTGCGGCGCCACGCGTACAGCGCGAGGGCGACCAGCGTCATCACGTACGGGATCGTCGACACCAGCTGCGGTGGTACGTCGAGCGTGCCGAGCTGCACGGCCAGTGCCTCCGCCGCTCCGAAGCCGAGCGCGGCGAGGAAGACACCCCAGGGCCGCAGGCCGCCGAGGAACACGGCGGCGAGGGCGATGAAGCCGCGGCCGGCCGTCATGTCCCGTACGAAGAAGGAGACGTAGCCCATGCTGAGGAAGACCCCGGCGAGTCCTGCGAGGGCTCCGCTGAGGGCGAGTCCGGTGTACTGGACCCGCCGTACCGCGATCCCGACCGACTCGGCGGCGTCGGGCATCTCGCCGACCGCGCGCAGGTGGAAGCCGAAGCGGGTGCGGTAGAACAGCCAGGCGACGAACGGTGCGGCCAGGAAGGCCAACCAGGTGACCATGTTCTGGCCGCTCAGCACATCGCCGAGCACCGGCACGTGCTCGACGCCCGGCAGGGTGACCGTCGGCAGGCTGCCGCTCTTCAGGCCGGAGGTGCCGCCCTTGTCGTCGAGGAGGCTGTAGACGGCGTAGGCGGTGCCGCCGGAGGCGAGGAGGTTGAGGCCGATGCCCGCGATGATCGCGTCGGCGCCCAGTTCCAGGCGCAGCGCGGCGAGCAGTACGCCCAGCAGTGCCGCCGTCGCGACACCGCACAGCGCACCCACGGCGACGGAGCCGCTGTAACCGGCGACGAGCGCGCCGGTGCAGGCCGCGCTCAGCATCTGGCCTTCCAGGGCGATGTTGCTGATGCCTGCGCGTTCCGCGACCAGCCCCCCGAACGCGGCGAGCAGGTAGGGCGTGGCGATCCGTAGTGCGGCCGCCAGGAAGGCGCTGCTGAGGACGACGTCGAGTACGGCACTCATCGGACGCCCACCTGCCTGCGCGCGATGCGCCGCTTGAGCAGGTTCGGCAGGGCCTGGGCGGTGACCAGGAGCACGATGACCGCCTGGATGACCACCACGATCTCGGTGCCGACGTCCGTCTGCTGTTCCATGATGTCGCCCCCGGCGCGCAGGTAGGAGTAGAAGAGTCCGGCGACCACGACGACCAGCGGGTTGTTCCTGGCCAGCAGGGCGACCACGATCCCTTCGAAGGCGAGGCTTCCGGCGAGCCCTGGTTCGAGTCGCCCGTACACGCCCTGGACGAGATGGGCTCCGGCGAGGCCCGCGACGGCGCCGCCGATGACGAAGCTCCACTCGATGGCGCGGGGCACGCGGATGCCGCCGTACGCCGCGAAGTCGGGGTTGGCGCCGGTCATGCGGATGCGGTAGCCGAGCGGGGTGCGGGTGAGGAGCAGCCACAGCGCGACGGCGGTCAGCAGCATCACCCCGAGGCCGATGTTGGCCCGGCCCAGGGGGATGCCGAACCAGTCGGTCAGCGGGGTGAGCGCGGAGTCGGGCTGGATGTTCTTCGAGTGCACGGCGCTGCTGCCCGACTCCTTCAGCGGGCCGTTGACGAGGTAGTCGTAGACGCGGACGACGATGGCGTTGAGCATCAGCGTGGCCACGATCTCGTTGGCGCCGAGGCGTGCCTTCATCGATCCCGGAACCAGGCCCATTCCGGCGCCCGCGGCGGCCGCCGCGGCCATGGGCACGATCACGGCGACGACCGGCGGCAACGGCAGGAAGATCGCGACGGTCGCGGCCGCCAGCGCACCGGCGTAGACCTGGCTCTCGGCGCCGAGGCTGATCTGCCGGGCGCGGAAGGGGATCGCGACCGACAGCCCGAGCAGCGTGAGGGTGGTGGCGTCCTCCAGCCAGCGGCCGACGCGGAACGAGCGGTCCAGCGGGCCGGTGAGCATCACCTCGTAGGCGCGGACCGGGTCGTTGCCCGTGGCGAGCATGACGAGGAAGCCGATGGCCAGGGCGGCCAGGATGGTGGCCAGGGCCATGCTCAGGTCGACGACGAAGTCGCGGCGGCGGGTCGCCCGGTACTGGCTCCGGTCCTCGATCTCGATCGCGGTCATGGGGGTGGTGGTCACGGAGACTCCTCCCCCAGGTCTTCCAGGTGGGCCGTGAGCTGGTCGCGGTCGTGCTCCTCGACGCCGAGCATGTAGAGCCCGACCCGCTTCTCGGTGAGGCCGCTCGTGTCGTCGAACCGGGCGACCAAGCGGCCGTCCTTGAGGACGAGCAACCGGTCGGAGAGGGCGAGGAGTTCGGTGAGGTCGGCGGAGATCAGCAGGACGGCGGCGCCCACGTCCCGCGCGGCGACGAGACGCTCGTACATGAACCGCATCGCGCCGATGTCCACCCCGCGGGTGACCTGGGAGGCGATCAACAGGCGTGGTCCCGCGGAGAGTTCGCGGGCGACGATCACCTTCTGCAGGTTGCCGCCGGACAGTGCGCGTACCGGGACCGACGGGTCGGGGGTGCGGATCGCGTACTGGTCGATCAGCCGGTCGGCGTGTTCGCGTACGGCGCCCGGGTGGAGGACGCCGCGGCGGGCGAGGGGCGGTCGGTCGTGCCGGTCGACGACGAGGTTGTCGGCGATGGACGCGTCGAGGGCGGCGCCGTTGTGCAGCCGGTCCTCCGGTACGTAGCCGATGCCGGCCCTGCGGTGTCCCGCCACGTCGAGACCGGCCGTGTCGGTGCCGTCGATGTGGACCGTGCCCGCGGTCGCGCGGCGCAACCCGGCGAGGATTTCGGCGAGTTCGCTCTGGCCGTTGCCCTCGATGCCGGCCACGCCGACGATCTCCCCGGCGGCGACGTCGAAATCGAGGTCGTGCAGGGACTGGCCGGTCGGGGCCTGGTAGCCGAGGCTCCGTACCCGCAGGGTGGTCTCCCCGGGGCGGGCGGGGGAACGGTCCACGTCCAGGGACATGTCCCGGCCGACCATCATGGCGGCGAGTGACCGCTCGGTGGCGTCGGCGGTGGCGACCGTCCCCACCAGGGAGCCGGCGCGCATCACGCTCACCTTGTCGCTGATCTCCCGTACCTCGCGCAGCTTGTGCGAGATGAACAGCACGGTCATTCCGTTGTCGCGCAGTCTGCGTACGGCGGCGAACAGGTCCTCGGTCTCCTGCGGGGTGAGCACGGCGGTCGGCTCGTCGAGGATCAGCACGCGGGCCCGCCGGTGGAGTGCCTTGAGGATCTCGGTGCGTTGGCGCATCCCGACCGACACCTCCTCGACCCGTGCCCTGGGGTCGACGACGAGTCCGGACTCCTCCGCGAGCCGGGCGGTCGTCTCCACGGCCGCCTTCGGGTCGACCAGACCGCGACGGCCCGGCTCCACGCCGAGGACGACGTTCTGGGCAACGGTGAAGGACGGCACCAGCATGAGGTTCTGGTGCACCATTCCCACGCCCAGCGCGATCGCCGAGGCCGGACCCCGCAGCACCCGGGGCCGTCCGCCGACCAGGATCTCGCCCGCGCTGGGCTGTTCGAGGCCGTAGAACATCTTCATCAGCGTGGACTTGCCCGCGCCGTTCTCACCGACGACCGCCCGGATCTCGCCCGGCGGTATCTCCAGGTCCACGGCGCGCACCGCGCGCACCCCGTTGGCGTAGGTCTTGGTGACCCGGCGGGCGGCGACGGCCGGTCCGTCCTTGCCCCATGGCTCGTTCATCATCAAGGCCGTTCGGCTAGAGGGCGCTGGGCACCGTGACGGAGCCGGACTTGACCTGGTCGGCGGCTTCCTGGACCTCGGTACGGATCGTCTCGGGCACCAACTCCTTGAAGTGGTCGTCGTTCACATAGCCGACGGCGTCCTCGGCGAGGCCGACGGTGGAGACGGCGCCGTACTTCAGGGAGTCCTTCTGGTCGTCCTGCGCGGCCTTGTACAGGGCGTTGCCGACGTTCTTGAGGATGGAGGTGACGACGGTGTTCTTCTGCGCCTGGTCGGTGAGGGTCTGGTACTGGTCGGAGTCGACGCCGAACGTGTACCTCTTGGCGCCGACGGCCGACTCGAAGGTGCCGAGGCCGGAGAGCCCGGCGACCGGCCACACCAGGGCGGCGCCCTGGCCGTACATGGCGGTGCTGATCTCCTTGCCCTTGGCCGGGTCGGCGAACGGCTTGTCGCCGCCGACGTACTGGACGAGGACATCGGAGTTCTTTCCGCCGGCGGCCTGGAAGCCCGACTTGAAACCGACGACGAAGTCCTCGATCAGCGGGATCTTCACGCCGCCCATGACGCCGACCTTCTTCAGCGATTCGGTTCCCTTGAGGGCTTTCGCGGCCACCAGCTTCTCGGCCAGGAATCCCGCGAGATAACCGCCCTCGTTCTGCTTGAAGGTGACGGAGTACACGTTCTCGCACTTGTTGGAGCAGCCGCCGTTCTTGCCGCTGTAGTCGACCGGGGCGTCGAACAGCCAGAACTTCTTGTCCGGGAATTGCGGGGCGAGTTCGCCAATGTAGTCGGTGACCTCGAAGGTTCCGGCGGCGAGGATGTCGTAGTCGTCGGCCGAGGCGGCGTCCTCGAAGCCGGGCTCCCACTTGGTGCGGTCGGAGCCGAGCTCCACCACCTTGAGTTCGTAGCCGAGGTCCTTCTCGGCCTTCTTCAGTCCAGCGTAGGCGGAGTCGAAGAACGACTTGTCGCCCAGCCCGCCATTGAGCACCAATTTGATGCGCGGCTTGCCGGAGGACGAAGCTCCGGAATCGTCTCCGCCCGACCCTCCGCAAGCGGTCAGAGCGAGCATCCCTGTCACCGCGACGGCGGCGCTTCTCCCGTATCGCATCATCGACCTCGACTTCCTGATCATTTAGTTGCTGAGTCAGCGGCTGCGTTGACAGTAGAAAGTGCAAAACGTTTTGGCTACGTTGCCCGGTTTCGGTTTGATTTCCGGTGGGGGAATTTCAGACATCGTTGAGCAGTGCGGTCGCGGCGATGCGCAGCGTCCGGTCGTAGTCCGTCGCGCGTTCCTCGGCGGTGAGGGCGTCCCTCGTGCGGAGGTGGTCGGACACGGTCAGCACGGCGAGGGCCTCGCCGCCCTCCGCGCAGGCCACGGCGTACAGCCCCGCCGCCTCCATCTCGACCGCGAGCGTGCCCCGGCGCTCCAGGGCGTCGAAGAGGGCGGGGCGGTCGAGGTAGAAGTGGTCGCTGCTGAACACCGGTCCGATGTGCACTGCCCCGCCGCCGGAGAGCTCCCGTTCGGCGGCGTCCGCTGCTGCGCGCAGCAGCGGGTAGGAGGGAGCGAGCGAGAGGGTCACGCCGTCCACGAGGAGGCGGCTGAGGCTGGAGTCGGTGTGCGCGGCGGAGGCGATCACCACATCCCGTACCGACACCGAGGCCGGAATCGCACCGGCGGTGCCGACCCGGACGATCCTGCGCACGCCGTAGTGGCGGAACAGTTCCGTCGCGTAGATCGTCACGGACGGGATGCCCATGCCGGAGGCGAGCACCGACATCGGCACGCCCCGGTGACTTCCGGTGTAGCCGAGGATGCCGCGTACGTCGGTGACCTGCCGCGCGTCCTTGAGGAACGTCTCGGCGATCCGCCGGGCGCGGCGCGGGTCGCCCGGCATCAGCACGAGCGGCGCGAAGTCGCCCGGCCGGGCCGCGATGTGCGGTGTGCCGGTGACCGACGACGTACTCACGTGTCCTGCCATCACAGCTCCGCTCCGGCCAGCCAGCGCACCAGCCGGTCCCAGAGCTCGGGATAGCCCTTCCAGTCCAGGAACGGCGGCGGTGCCCAGTGCGGTGCGACATCGGAGGTGAACGCCGCCGATCTGCCCGCGCCGTGGCCGCCGACGACGAGCAGCGGATGCCCGGCGCACTCGGCCAGCAGCGACGCCTCCGGCCGCGGCGTGACCTCGTTGAGTCCGAGCAGCGCGGGCCAGGACCGGTCAAGGCCCCGTACGACCGCGTGCTCGCCCACCACTTCGGGGACGGCACCGGCCGGAAGCTCCACCCGGTCGTCGCGGTCCAGCATCGTCACCGGCAGGGCGGCGGCCAGCGGGGAGCGCCCCCATCGTGCGCGGGCGTCGATGCCGCTGAAGGTCAGATAGCCGCCGATCATCAGCACCCCGCCGCCCCGCTCCACGAAGCCGCGTACCAGCTCGGACCGGTCGGGCGCGGGGACGGAGCGGTTGAAGGTCTCGGGCGGGAGCTGGAAGCTGTTGGCGCCCACATCGCTGATGACGACGACGTCGTACGCGTCGAAACCGTCGGCGGAGGCCGGAACCCGGCTCGGGATCTCGTGCGAGGGCACATAGGTCACTTCGTGGCCGCGTGAGCGGAGCGCGTCGAGGAAGGCGCCTCCGCCCTCGGTGTACTCGGAGGTGTGGAAGGCGTCGAAGCCTTTCTGGTGGACCGTGTAGGTGAACCAGGACTCGCCCACGACGAGCACTCTGGGCATGGCGAACCGCCTTTCCGGGCAGGGGGTATTGCCGCGCGGCACGGCAACTCCGTGCGATGCGTGGGTGGTTGAGGTCAGGTGACGGTCAGGTGGGAGTCAGCGCGCGGTGTGCCGTGCTGCCGCGGACCTTGAGTTCGACGGGAAGCGTGTGCCGGGAGGCGGGCGGGACCTCGCCCCGGGTGACGTACTGGAGGAGTTGGGCGGTGGCGGTGCGGCCCACGTCGTAGGCCGGCTGGTGGACGGTGGTCAGGGGCGGATGCGCCAGCGAGGCGGCCCGGATGTCGTCGAAGCCGACCACCGAGACGTCCTCCGGCACCGACAGTCCCGCCTCCCGGAGCGCGGTCAGGGCGCCGAACGCCATGAGGTCGTTGGCCGCGAAGACGGCCGTGCAGTCCTCGGAGAGACCGCCCTCCTTGAGGAGTTCGGCGACGAGGACGTATCCGGAGGTCTCCTTGAAGTCGCCGACGCGTTCGACGACCTCGCCCCGGAAGGCCCGTACGAAACCGTTCGCGCGAGCGTTGCTGCTCTTCAGGGCGCGCGGGCCGGTCAGCATCAGGACCCGGCTGTGGCCGAGCGCCCGGAGGTGCTCGCCGACCAGCCGTCCGCCCGCCTCGTGGTCGGCGGTGGCGATGAGGGCGCCTTCGAGGCCCTCGACCTCCTCGTCGGCGAGCGCGATGGGGAACTTGCCCATGAGGGCTTCCAGCCTCCGCCGGGACGGCGGGGACCCCGAGGCGTACACCATGCCGTCGATGAACCGGCTGCGGATCATGCCGAGGTAGCGGTCCTCGCGGTCGGCGTCGAACTCGGTGTTGCACAGGATCAGGCCGTAGCCGAGGTCGTGGGCGGCGTCCTCGGCGCCCTTGGCGAGTTCGGCGAAGAAGGTGTTACTGATGTCCGGGATCAGCAGGCCGATCACCGAGGTGGAACCGGCCTGGAGGCTGCGGGCCAGGGATGCCGGGACGTAGCCGAGCCGGTTGACGACGCTGCGCACCCGTGCGGCGGTGTGCTCGTTGACCGGCCGGTTGCCGCTGAGGACGTGGGAGACGGTGGTGGCGCTGACGCCTGCCGCGGCGGCCACGTCCTTGATGGACGCCGGGCGCCGGACCGCCGCCCGCACGTACGGCTCAGGGGTCATAGTGCTGCACCGCCCTGCCATGGGAGGTGTCGAGGATGCGGGCCACCCGGGTGTCGGCCTCGGCCAGCAGCGCCGGCACGTCCACGGTGAGCAGTCGGCCGTCGCGCATCAGGATCCGACCGTCGACGACGACGGTCCGTACGTCACTGGCGCGGGCGCTGTAGACCAGCGCGGCACGCGGATCGTGCAGGGGACGGCAATGCAGCCCCGACAGGTCGGTCAGGACGATGTCGGCCCGCATGCCCGGCTCCAGCGCCCCGATCTCTTTCCGCAGGCCGAGGGCTCGGGCTCCGCCGCGCATGGCCAGGCGCAGCGTGTCGGAGACGGTCATCCAGGTGGCGTCCCGTTCCGCCTGCTTCTGGGTGAGGGCGACCAGCCGCAGGGCCTCCCACACGTCGAGCGTGTTGTGACCGGCGGCGCCGTCCGTGCCGACGGCGACCGCGACTCCGGCGGCGAGCAGTTCCCGGACCGGGGTGAGCGGGGACAGGGCGTGCTTGAGGTACACCTTGGGGCAACAGGCCACGGCGGTCGTGTCGGCGTACTCGGCCAGCAACGGCAGGTCGTCCTCGACGATCCCGCAGCCGTGCGCGATCAGTGCCCCGGCCTCCAGTACCCCGGTCTCGTGCAGCACCCGGATCGGGGTGATGCCGCGCCGCTCCAGGCTGGACTGCGTCTGCTCCAGGTGCTCGGCGGCGTGGATGTGCATGCGCAGGCCGAGCCGTCGGGCGTGTCCGGCGAGGATCCGCAGGTCGCCGTCTTCGACCGTGTACGGGGCGTGCGGCCCGAGCGAGACGGTGACCCGCCCGCCCGCACCGCCGTGCCACGCCTCCGCGAACTTCACCGTGGCCTCCAGGGCCGCCTCGCCCCGGCTGCTGAAGTACGTGGGCGCGATGTCGGCCCGCAGGCCGGTCTCGGCGACCGCCTCGGCGATCTGCTCGGGGAAGAAGTAGTGGTCGGCGAAGGTGGTGACACCGGAGCGGATCATCTCCGCGCAGGCCAGCCTCGCCCCGATCCGTACGTCGGCCGGGGTGAGGTTGGACTCCATCGGCCAGACCCGGTCGTTGAACCAGCCCTCCACCGTCACGTCCTCGGCCGCGCCGCGCATCAGGACCATGGGGCTGTGCGTGTGCGCGTTGACCAGGCCGGGAACGGCCAGCAGGCCGCGCCCGTCGATCACGTCAGCCGCGGGGCCCGGACCGAAGGGGTCCCCGGTCGGTCGTACGTCCTCGATGACGCCGTCCGCCACCACGATGTCCCGCGCCCGCAGAATCTCGCACTCGCCCTGCGCCGGGACGCGCAGCACATCGCAGCCGCTCACCAGGAGGCGGCCGGTCGGCGGAGGCGTTCTGTCGCTCATGGCGCACAAGCTAGATATCCAAAACGTTTTGCACAACCACACCGCGTTGTGACCGGGTTTCCGTGATGGCTACGACCTCCGCTACGTTGCACTGCTTGAAGTCGTCGACCACGCAGAGGGCTGCGATGAACAGGCCGCGCAGGGCGACGCAGAGCCCCAAGTACGACAGGCCGGTCCGGTGCCAGATGAATGGCAGCTGGCTGAGCGCGTTGCCGACACCCAGCAGGAGCGTTGCCAGACCGGACCGGACCCCTACCTCGTCCAACTCGGACAAGGAGAGTTCGACGGCTTCGTCCCGGCGGGAGAGGTAGGCGTCGCGCGCTTCGTCGCCGCGGACGCGTCCGGCCCATCGCCCCCGCATCCCGTGAGCAGCGGCGCAGCAACCGACAGCGGCGCCACGAGGGTCACGCCATGTCGTGCCGATGGCTTCCAGTTCATCGTCTCTCCCGCAAGGCGGCCCGGAGAACTTCCCCGGCGGCCGGCTCGACTTGGCACGAAACCAGGGCTCGACGGGTCGTGAACGCAGGGCGTCTGCCCGGGACGTGCACACGCCGCCGGTGACCACACCACTCGGCGGGACGCCACCCCACCCGCACTCGGTCTGCACCTGCATCGACTCACTGCGGCCTTCTCGCTGACCGGCGCCTGGCCCGCTTCGACGACGACCGCCGCTCATCCCCCGCCGCTACTGGCACGCCCCCCTGAGCCACGCCCACACCTCGCCGAAAGCCGGCCGGCCGCCGCCATCTGACCGCCGCCGAACACGCCCTCGACACCGCGACCGGGCGACCGATGCCCCTCTGACGCGCGTCGATATCTGACGCGGCCGCCGCCGTCGACACCAGCCGCAGGGGTGGCGGCCCGCTCCTGTCCACACGAGGCAACCGAGGCCTTGGCCGCCAGCTCCAGCATCGCGGCGCCGCCCGACTTCACCGGGACGGTGAGTTCATGCCCGGCGAGCGGGGCACGACGGATCTCGCAGCAGCTACCGGATCCTCAGGCGATGAGGCCGGGGACGTACAGCGGGGCGAGAGTGCGGATGCGGAGTTCGGGGACGGCCGTCGACATCCGCGTCACCTTCCGGACCGGGGGCTCGGGACGCATCCCACTCGCCGGCCAGGTGTGCCGCAGGCCGGGCGATGGCGTACCCGGCTCATTTTCCGGATGCTGGTGCGCCACGGCCGCAAGGGCGAGCGGTAGGGCTTTCGGGAATGTCACCTGGCACCTCGGCGCCGTGGCCGGTTCGGGCCCGATCCGGCCGCTCCCATGTGACCGTATCCCGTCGCGCACGTCAATTGCTTGCGGGAGCAGGCCAGTTGGTCGCCCATCGCAAGCCCGTTTCCGGCAGATCGCCCCATGGAGGCCATGGCGCGTACCTGACACAATCAACTCTCTGTCAAGGCGCAGACGTCACACAGCTCTGCAGACTCCCCACGAGCAGACAGGGACGACAATGCTGGGATCACGACGAAGAAGACGGTTCACCCATGCCTCGGTCCGGTCCGGGGCACTGTTGTTGACGGCGGCCATGTCGACGGGGTTGACGACCGTCCCGGCCGTCGCGGCCGGCACCCCGACGGCGGGCGCGGCGTTATCCTCCGCGCCTTCTTATGAGACGGTCACGCTGATCACCGGCGACCACGTTCTGCTGGACCAGCACGGCAACGCCGTCGGCGCGACGCCGGCCGAGGGCCGCTCCGGCATACCCCTCCAGATCAGCCGTACCGGCGACCACACCTACGTCGTCCCCGCCGACGCCGAAGTGCTGATCGCCGAGGGCGAGGTCGACCTGGCTCTCTTCGACGTGGCCGAGCTGAGCCGGCCCGAGTACCGTGACGTGGCGGACGGCGGCTCACCCGTGCTGGTGCGGTACACGGCGAAGAACCCGGCGGCACGCGGCCGGCTCCACGCGGGCACCGACGCACCGGTCCGGGAGCTCACCTCCGTGGACTCCGAGGCCGTGGTGGTGTCGCCCGAGGAGACGACGACGGCCTGGGCTGCCCTGACCGACACCGAGCACGGCACGAGCGAACTCGCCCCTGGCGTGGCGGAGTTGAGCCTGGACCGGGTGGCGACCGCCGCCCTCGACGTGAGCGTGCCGCAGATCGGCGCCCCCGGCCTGTGGCAGGCGGGACTCGACGGCACCGGCGTGAAGATCGCCGTACTGGACACCGGCATCGACTCCACTCACCCTGACTTTGCCGGCCGGGTCGTCGCCGAGGAGAACTTCTCGGAGGACACGGACGTCCGGGACCACAACGGCCACGGCACGCATGTCGCCTCGACCGCCGCCGGTACCGGAGCGGGCTCCGCCGGCAAGTACAAGGGCGTGGCACACGGCGCCCAGCTGCTCAACGGCAAGGTCCTCAACACCGCGGGCTCGGGCCTGACGTCCGGCATCGTGGCCGGCATGGAATGGGCCGTCGCGCAGGGCGCCGACGTCGTCAACCTCTCCCTCGGAGACGACGACACTCCGGGCACCGACCCCCTCGAAGAGGCCGTCGACGCCCTGTCCGACCAGGCGCTGTTCGTCGTCGCCGCGGGCAACAGCGGCTCCGGATCGGGAACCCTGCTGACCCCGGGCGTGGCCGAGGACGCGCTGACCGTGGGCGCCGTGGACAAGCTCGACCAGCTCGCCGACTTCTCGTCGCGCGGCCCGCGCATGGACGGAGGCGTCAAGCCGGACGTGACCGCGCCCGGCGTCTCCATCACCGCGGCCTCCGCCGAGGGCACCCTGCCGGACCAGCCGCACCCCGCCCCCGGGTATGTCACCCTCAACGGCACCTCCATGGCCACACCTCATGTGGCCGGGGCGGCCGCTCTACTCATGCAGAAGCACCCGGACTGGAGCGGCAGCCGGATCAAGGCCCTGCTGACCGGTTCGGCGAAGCCCGCCGGCTACAGCGCGTACCAACAGGGCACCGGGCGGATCGACCTGACCCGGGCCGCCGCGCAGACCGTCGTGGCCGAGCCCGGCTCGCTGAACTTCGGCGAGGCGGAGTGGCCGCACACCGACGACGAGCCGCGGACCCGCACGGTCGCCTTCCGCAACCACGGCGACCAGCCGGTCACCCTGAACCTGAGCGCCACCACCAGCGCCCCGGGCGGGGGCGGTGCCCCCGAGGGTCTCTTCACGCTCGGGGCCGATCGGATCACCGTGCCCGCGGGCGGCACCGCCGGCGTCGACGTGACCGCGGACACCCGCGTCGGCGGCGACACCACCGGCGCGTACAGCGTGACGCTGGTGGCCACCGGCGGCGGGCAGACCATCCGCAGCGTCGGCGGTGTCGAACGGTCCGGGCACACCTACGAAGTCACGGTCAAGGCCACCGGACGCGACGGCCTGCCGCCCGACTACTTCAGCTGGGCCGCCTGGTTCACCGGCATCGGCAACGACGTGTTCGAACTGGTCAGGGGCGACGACGGTACCGCCACGGTGGAGCTTCCGGCCGGTGACTACCTGGTCGCCGGCCGCAACTTCGCCGACGACGGCATCGACAGCCTCATCGCCCCGAAGGTGACGGTCGACCACGACATGACCCTTGCCTTCGACGCACGGGACACACGGCCCGTCGAGGTCACCCTGCCGGACCCGGAGGCCGTCGGATACTCCACGCTCATGTCGACCGTGGTGCGCTCCGGCGGCACCGAGAGTTCCCTCAGCATCGGGCTGAACGCCAGTCTGAGGGGCGCCCGCACCGGGACGTTCGGCGATCCGCCGCCGCCGGGAGAGGTCACCTCGTACTTCGCCTCGAACTGGTACAACGGCTCGACCGAGTACCACATCGCCCACACCCTCCCGGGCGCCTTCTACACCGGACACGTCCAGCGTGTGACCGAGGGCGACCTGGCCAGGCTGACGCTCCGCCAAGGGGCCTCGGTCCCAGGTGCCATGGGAGTGAACTGGACGGTGCTGCCGGGGGCAGGCGGCTCGTCCGTCGGCTTCTACAGCGACCTGCCGGGCACTCGGACGGTGTACGTGCAGGGTGGCTACTCCTGGGCGGCGCTCACCCAGCAGATCGACCCGTCCAACGGCGGCGTCCAGGCCCAGTACGAGATCCCGGCCCGCACCTACCCCGCCGGATCGAGCCGTACCGAAACGGTCAACACCGGTGTGTTCGGGCCGGCGATCGGCACCGGCGGTGGGCTCGTGAGGACCGGTGACACGCTCACCGGGAGGATCGCACCATTCTCCGACGGCGCGGGGCACGTGGGGAGCAGTCTGTACGATGCCGCGTCGGCGTCGACCTCGCTCTACCGCAACGGCAAGCTCCTCGCCACCGCGGGCGGCCCGCTCGACGCCACGAGCTTCGAACTGCCGCCGGACAAGGCGCGCTACCGGCTGGTGACCACGATCGGCCGCGCCGCGGCCGGTATCGCCTCGGTCACCTCGAAGGTCACCTGGCAGGCGCAGTTCACCTCGGCCCACACGACGGCGGCCGCCTCCGTCCCGGCGAGCGTGGTGCGCTACACGCCCGAACTCGCCCTGGACTCCACGGCGGTGGCCGGCGTACGGCAGAAGGTGCCCGTCACCGTCCAGGGTTCGGCCGCCGGCCGCAGCCTCGCCTCACTGACGGTGTCCGTGTCCTACGACGGCGGTACGACCTGGCACCCGGCGGCCGTACGGCACGGCGCGATCACCGTCGACAACCCGCCCGCGGGCGGCTCGGTCTCACTTCGCGCCGAGGTGAGAGACCGTCAGGGCAACACCTTCAACCAGACGATCATCGACGGCTACCGCACCAGGTGACCCCGCGTCAAGTTCCCCGGCGCCGGGCATCCTCCCGACGCGCACTCTCCAACAGGTCATCGCCGGAAGACCGCCGGAGTGGTTCCCGCAAACGCCGAAGTGACGATGCGTCGGATGTCGTCGTCGCTTACTGATCGTGGATTTGCATACGGCGACGACACTGCCTGAGTGACAACGCGGTCGATTCCGTCCGCAGGCATACCGAGGTCGGCCAGGGACCGTGTGAGGCCGAGGGTGTCAAGCATGCGGTACAAGGCACCACCTGGATCTGTGTCACCGAAGCCGGTGGAGACGATGTCGTGCCCTCGTGAGCCGGGCCGAAGGTTGAACGCCATGACATGGGGCAGCACGGCGGTGTGGGTCCATGCGTGTGAGAGGTTGAAGGATCCGCCGATGATGTGGCAGAGCTTGTGATGCAGCGACATGGTCGTCGCTCCCAGGCAGCTGCCGGCCAGCCAGGCGCCGTACAGCAGATCGGACCGGGCCTCGGCATCGCTCGGATCGGCCACGATCGCCGGGATCCCGCTCGCCAGGGCCTTGATGGAGGCCCCGGCCATCAGGTCGGTGATCGGGGATCCGTCGGGGGCATAAGTGGCCTCGACGGCATGTGCGAGGGCGTTGACTCCGCTCGTCACCGACATCTCGACGGGCAGGCTTGTGGTCAGGTTCGTGTCGTAGACGACCGACACGGGCAGGACTTTGGGATCGCGGCCGGTGCGTTTGCCACTGTCGTCCGTGAGCCCCCAGACCGGCGTCATCTCAGAACCGGCATAAGTCGTCGGGATGGCCACGAGCGGCAGACCGGTCTCGAGCGCGATCGCCTTACCGAGCCCGATCGACGATCCGCCTCCGACTGCGAGGGTTGCATCCGCCTCTACGGACCTGACATGCGCCGCGGCCGCAGCCGCGACATCGGTCGGCACATGCATGACTGCCTCGGCGTACACGCCGACGCACGCATCGCCCAGCAGTTCTGCCACCTCATGTGCGCTTGCCTTCTGCTGCGGCGTACTGAGTACCAGCACCCGGGAAAGGCCGAGGCGGTCAACCTCCTCTCGAACACCCGCGAGAGTTCCCGAACCGAACACGACCCGCGACGGCAGCCCGGTATGGACGAATGCGCGGGTCACTGCGTCTCCTCGGCACTCGGCGGCTGGGCCAAGGTGATGTCGAAGTCGATCACCTGGAAGGGGTTGTCGAGTCCGTAGTGCCTGGCCTGCTCGGAGTCGTCGACGGGGGTTACCGGACGGATGAGTGACTGCTTCACCCCGAAGACCGTGTCGTCGTCGAGATACGGACTGCCCTCAAGGAAGAGATGTGTGGTCACCGGGCTGAAGCCCGCCGCGCCGGCGATGAAGTGGATGTGCGCCGGACGGTAGGGGTGTCGCCCTGTGCGGCGGAGCAGGTCACCGACCGGACCGTCGGCCGGGATCGGGTAGTGGAGCGGCAGGATCGTGGTGAACCAGAACCGTCCTTCCTCGTCGGCTGTGAACAGCCCACGCAGGTCCTGATCGGGAGCGTCGGGCTTCTGGATGTCGTAGAAGCCCTCGTCGTCGGCCTGCCACACGTCGACCTGAGCACCTGGGACGGGGACACCGGCAAGGGTGAGCACGCGCCCTCGGACCAGGCAGCGGGGGCTGGTGTGGTCGACGGCGATGTCCTCACCGAGTTTGCGGACAGGTGACTCGATGACGTGGAACGGCCCCAGGACCGTCGACTCCGTCGCGCCCTGCGGCTTACGGTTGTTGATCGCGTCCACCAGCATCGAGACGCCCATGACGTCGGAGAAGAGGATGAATTCCTGGCGTTTGTCGTCGCACATGCGCCCGATCGCCGTGAGGAAGTCGATCGCCCCCTCCCACTCTCCCTGGTTCGGTTCGACCTCGCGGACGAAGCTGTGCAGATGGCGGGTGAAGGACTCGAGGATCTCCCGGAGCCTGGGGTCCTGTGTCTGCGCGAAGCTGTCGACGACGGCCTGGGTCGCGGTCTCTTCGGTGAAGTCCGATCCCACGTCACGCCTCCTTCAGTGGCCATCCGGCCAGGTCGAGGACGCGTGTCGCGGCGCCCATCAGTCGCTCGGCCGCGCGGGCCGGCGCCGCCTCGTCGAGTACGTCGGAGAAGACCTCTACGGTCACCTCTCCGTCGAAGCCGATGCCGCGCAGGACGGACAGCAACTCGGTCAGCTGTCCGGTGCCCTCGCCGGGCAGCCGGCGCTGGTGGCGGGATTCGTGCTTGAGATCGTTCGTGGGCACTGGCAGGACGTCATTGATCTGAACCGCTGTGATCAGCGCGGGATCGATCTTCCGCAGTTGTTCGAGCTGCGATCCCGACCGGAAGAAGTGCCATGTGTCGAGCAGCATCTTCCCGTTGGGCGCGGCGACGTCCTCGATGATCTGCTGGCAGAAGGTCAGGTGGGAGATCTGCGCATAGGGCAGGAATTCCAGCCCGAAGCCGATCTGCTGGGCCGCGCCCGCCTCGCAGAGATTGGTGAACGCGTCGACGATGTCATGGAGCGAATGGTGGAAGAAGGACGCCAGGTTGATGCGCCGGCAGCCCAGAGCACGCGCGGCATGCAGCAGGTTCTCCTGCGTCTCGTCGCGCCGACGACCTGCCTGGGCGTTCGCCGCGACCCAGTCCCACGATGCTTCCATCTCGGTGACGGTCAGACCGTACGTGTTCAGCATCGACACGAGATCGGCGTCCTGGAGTCCCTCGTCGCGGGCGTCGGCGTAGTCCGAGAGGCGCAGACCGATGCCGGTGAAGCCGGCGGCGGAAGCAACCCGCACCCGTTCCTCGAAGCCGCACAAGCGCAGCGACATCGCGCTGACGGTCAGCGGACGGCGGGCCGGAGTCACAGCGGGCTCCCCGCCGAGGGGGAGCCCCCGAGCCACGCCTGGCCTTCCTTGTAGAGCCTCTCCACTGCATCACCGACCAGTTCCGGGAGCCCGGGCTTCACCTCGAAACCCTGCTTGATCTGCAGGTACGCGAGATGACGGTATCCCTCGGGAAACGAGTGAAGGAGGTCTCGGTCAAGTGTCACACTCTGCGCGGGGTCGATCACGTCCATCCGGTCCTGCTCGTAGATGGGCTGACGGCGCACGATGGCCCAGCGGCCGTCGCGCCTCTCGAAGAAGTCGTAGAAGCGACCGGTGCAGACAACGTCGACGGCCACACCATGCACGTCTGCCCGCTGGTTGATGGTCATCTTGGTCTGTGCGATCGCGCGGTCCCCCGCCACATCGACAGATGTACCACCCAGGAAATGAAGAATCCGGACACCGTTGTCGAAGCCCCTGCGGCTCACCGCGATGAAATCCTGGTAGGCGCCCTGAAACCATGTGGCGGTCATATAGCCGTCGCTGTGCCACACGGTTGCGAAACGGTCCCAGTCACCCGCGTCGCGCCACACGGCCCAGTTGTTGACCACGTCGATGATGTCCTGGCGAGGGGTCGTGTCAGTCACGTCAGGTTCAGCCCTTCAGGGTGTCAGAGGGTGGCAGCGGCGACGGCCTGCGGACTCCAGTCGCCTGTGTCGAATCCGAAGAAGGAAGCCATGTGGGCCAGTTGCGCGTCCATCATCTGGTCGCCGCACTGAACAAAGCAGCCGGCTTCGGCGGCGGCTGTGAGGTGCCTCGTCATACGTGGGTGGACTACGACGTCTGCGACGATCATGTCGGATGAGATCCCGGTCAGGTCGACGGGCATCGGGTCGTCGGGCCTCATCCCCACCGGTGACGCGTTCACCACAAGGTCAAAGCCGGCGGCCTTCGGTTGGACGACCGAAGAGGTGACGCCCATCGACCGGATGCGCTCCGACAGGTCGGCAGCGCGATCAGCTGCCACGTCCGCGACCGAGACCTCCGCCGCACCGGCCTCGGCGATCGCGATGGCGATGGACGTGCCCACACCGCCCGACCCGACCACGACAGCGCGCAGACCCTTCACGCTCCTGCCCTGCGCTGCAAGCGCCGAGACGAAGCCCATCCCATCCAGCGCGTCACCGGCCCATGAACCGTCCTGGGCCGGACGCAGAACGTTGACAGCGCCGGTGAGACGGGCCCGGTCGGTCGGATATCTCACATGGCTGAGCGCGGCCGGCTTGTGCGGGATCGTGACGATGAGCCCGGCAAGGTTCTGTAGTCTGCCGACGTGGGTCAGGAAGTCGCCCAGGTCCTCCGGCTGCACGTGCATGGGGATGCAGAGGTGATCGAATCCGTTTGCCTTGAACAGCGCGCTCCACACCTCGGGCGCGCGAACCTGGGCGATGGGGTGTCCGATGATGCCGAGCAGCTGTGTGTTTCCGGTCGCGATGGGGCGCGTCATCACAGCTCCTGAGAGGTCAAGAGGTACGCAAGGTCGTAGACAGCCGCCTCGCCGTCACGGATGCCGCCAATCTGTCCCAGGAGTTTCTGTGCTGACGGCGTGACCGCCTCCACCTCTCGGCGGCCGATCCCCTCGACCATCAGGACCGCATCGAAGACCTCTTCTCCCGTAAGCCTGCGCAGGTCCGTCTCCGCGGTCCGGACCCGCGTGGTCTCCGGTTCCGCCCAGCCGAGGTGGATGCCGGTCACGCCGTGCTGGCCACTGAGTTGCTCCTGGAGAGACCCGGCGGCTTCTTCAAGCGCGGCACGACCGTTTCCGGTGGAGTAGGCACGGATGGTCAACAGGGCGCCGCCGAAGCCGATCCCGCTCGTCGAGAGGGTGGTGCAAGCGGATCGCACGAAATTCGTGAAATGCGGCTGCATCCTGGTCGTCCACTCAGTGGGATTGTTCAGACGCTCCCGATACGGTTCGGAGCTGAAGGTGTCCAGCCGCTCGCCCTCGTACAGGGTGAAGTAGCGATGCAGTGGCAGGTTCCAGTCGACGTAACGCCTGCCCGCGGTGAAACCCGGAACACCGACGCGTTCCGGCATGTGCTGGACGGTGTGCCATTGGTTGTACTCCACCTCGTCCTCGGTCTGGATGTCATGCCAGACAGCCATGAAGGCTTCGCCTCTGAGCATCACGCGCTCCTTGTCTCAGGTCCGCCGCTCGACACGACGGCAGTGGATCTCCCGGTCGCCCATTGAGCAGCAACAGTGATCCACACACTAAGGATCGGGCGTCGCCACCCCAACCCTTGGCTGCCACTCAGTGGCAGCACTAGCCTTTCGCCCATGGCTGGAAGAGTGAATACCCCTGGCGCCTCGGTGACCGGACGAGTGCTGTCGATCCTGGACTGCTTCAACGTCGCACACCCCACGCTCACCTTGAGTCAGATCGCCCTGCACTCCGGTATCCCGCTGTCCACCGTGCGCCGTCTGGTGGCAGAGCTCGAGGAGTGGGGAGCTCTCGAACGCCTCGTCGACAAGCACTATCGAGTCGGCATCAGACTCTGGGAGCTGGGCTCGCTGGCGCCACAGCAGCGCGATCTGCGCGATGTCGCCCTGCCGAGCATGCACGACCTCTACTCGGCGACACAGGAGAACGTCCAACTCGTCGTCATCGACGGCTACGAGGCGCTTTGCATCGAGAAGATCTCGGGGAAGAAGGCGGTGCCGACGCGGACGGAGGTCGGCGGACGCCTGCCTCTGCACGCCACCGCGGTCGGCAAGTCCATTCTGGCGTTCTCGCCCATCGACCTGCTGAACAGTCTCTACGAGAGGGGATTGCGGCGTCACACTCCGTACACGATCACCGAGCTGGGACGGCTCGCCGCTGTGCTGCGCGAGGCCCGGCGCAAAGGCGTTTCGTACTCACACGAGGAAATGTCCGTCGGGGCGATCTCGGTCGCCTCTCCCATCGTCTCCCCCGGCGGGATCCTGCATGGCTCCCTCGGCATCGTCGTTCGATCCACGAGCAACCTCGACGCGCTGGCACCAGCCGTCCGGACGGCCGCTCTGGGCATCTCCCGCGCCTGTGGCTGAACATCGAGCAAAATGAACACTGCCACTCAGTGGACGCCGTGCTTTGCCTCACACATTGCAGCTCGCATAGCTTCACCGGCCAGTCCACCCCGAGAAAGTGCACCCGCACCCTGACACGTCCTCGGCGGCGGCTCCTGCCCGGGAGGCACCGTGACCGTTCCATCGTCACCGACCAGCGAGCACGACAGGCTCGTTGAACAGGCAGCCAAGAAGGCTATGAAACGCCTCGTCCCGCTGCTGCTCCTGATGTACGCGTTCGCCTACATCGACCGCTCGAACGTCGGCTTCGCCAAGGACGAGCTGAGCACCTACGTGGCCATCAGTGACGCGGCTTTCGCTCTCGGCGCGAGCCTGTTCTTCATCCCGTACATCCTGTTCGAAGTCCCCTCAAACATGTTCATGAAGAAGGTCGGCGCGCGTATCTGGATGTGCCGCATCATGGTCACCTGGGGCCTGGCGTCCGCCGCCATGATGTTCGTCCAGAACGAGGGGCAGTTCTACGGCCTGCGCGCCCTGCTCGGCCTGTTCGAGGCCGGCTTCTTCCCCGGCGCCATCCTGTACCTGACCTTCTGGTTCCCCGACCGGTACCGCGCCTCCGTGATGGGCCTGTTCTACATCGCCACCCCGCTGTCGTTCATCTTCGGCAGCCCCCTCAGCGGCCTGCTCCTGAAGTTCCACGGGCTCGGCGGCCTGCACGGCTACCAGTGGATGTTCTTCATCGAAGGCGTCGCCGCGTCGGCGATCGGCGTGCTGGCGTTCTTCTACCTCAAGGACCAGCCCAAGGACGCTTCGTGGCTCACCGGCCCCGAGAAGGCTGCCCTCCAGGCCCAGATCGACGCCGAACAGGAACTCAAGCAGGCCCACTCCGGAGCGCGTACCTTCCTGGCAGCGTTCAGGACGCCGACCGTCTGGTACTTCGGACTCCTGTTCCTGACCGTCCAGCTCGTGGCCGCCCAGGTCACCTTCTATCTCCCGACACAGATCGCCGACCTTCTCGGCACCAGCGTCGGCCTGAAGGTCGGCCTCCTGGTCGCGGTCCCGTGGACCTGCGCGCTCGTCGCGACCGTACTGGTACCGCGCTACGCATCGCGAAGCGGGCGACAGCGCTCGACCGCGTGTATCGCGGGCCTCGTGGCGGCCGTCGGCCTGTTCCTCTCGACGATCACTCCGACGGGAGCGGCCCTGGCCATCCTGTGCGCGGCCATCGCCGGCCTGTGGGCCCTGCAGCCCACCTTCTGGTCGCTGCTCACGGACCGGATCGGCGGCCTCGCGGCGGTTACCGGCATCGCCCTGGTGAACTCGATCGGCAACATCGGCAACTTCCTGTCACCCAACCTGCGCACGTGGGCCGATGACCACCTCACGGGAACGCCCGGCGTCGCGATCATCGCCGTCCTCGCCGTCCTCGGCGCGCTGATGTTCATGGGTGTGAGCAAGGCACCGCTGGAGGAACTCGCGGAACATGACCTCAACGTCCCGACCGACGCCGTGACAGTCGAAGGTACCGCCACCCGTCCCTCCGCATGACACCAGTAAACAATCCAGGTGGGCCACGGAGACCGACTCCACTGCGTGTGGAAATGGGATGGCTGTCACCGCCATGCGGCGGGCGGGCACGCCGGAGCACCACACCTACCGCTCCCCGTACGTCTCCTGGCGACGGCCTGCTCGGTCCTGCTGTCGGCCACGGACGTCCCTGCCGCGGTAGAAGGCCAGGAACGCCGCCGCGGCGATCGGACTCGTGACCCCGCTGGGCGGACCGGGCCCCCAGCCACCCCCGCCCAATGAGGTGTGGCAGCTGCCGGGCGGCACGGCCCGGGTGTACTACGGCGAGGATCGGCGAGCCATGGAACGGCCGTCGTCCTGGCTGACGGCTTCAAGTCGCGGGGAGGTGTCGTCGCCGGATGGTTCCCGTAGGCCTCTTCCACGGCTCTCCGGACGGCCCCGGTGTCGGCCTCGTCGTCCACAGTGCTGCCGCGGGCGTCGGCATCCTGTGCGCGAACCTCTCGCCTGCACCGACCTGCCACAGGCGAGGTCGCGTCATCCGGGTCGCGCCTTCCGGTACCTCTCCATTTGGAGGTTCCTGGACGGCGTCCACCTGCCGCACGATGCGGCAGGTCGGGCGCCGATGCCCGCGTCCCAGGAGGTGTGCACGCCGTGCAGCGATGGAGCCGGAGCCAGTCACCGATCCCCGCCCCGCAGCCGGAGGAGTTGCGCACGCTTCAGCTGGAACGTCTGCGGCGCACACTGCGCCACGCGTACGACCATGTCCCCTTCTACCGGAAGAAGTTCGACGCCGATGGCGTGCATCCGGACGACTGCCGCGAACTCGACGATCTGGCGAAGTTCCCCACGACCAGCAAAGAGGACCTGCGCGCGAACTACCCGTACGGCATGTTCGCCGTGCCACGGCATCTGGTCAGACGTGTGCATGCGTCCAGCGGTACCACCGGGCAGCCGACGGTGGTGGGTTACACGGAAGGTGATCTCTCCGTGTGGGCGGAAGTGATGGCGCGCTCGCTGTCTGCGGCCGGTGTGCGGCCCGGCGACACGGTGCATGTCGCTTACGGATATGGGCTGTTCACCGGTGGGCTCGGCGCTCACTACGGCGCGGAGCGGCTCGGTTGTACGGTCATTCCGGCATCCGGCGGGATGAGCGCCCGGCAGGTGCGGCTGATCACTGATCTTCAGCCCGAGGTCATCATGGTCACGCCGTCCTATCTCCTTGCGCTGGCCGATGAATTCGAGCGGGCGGGCATCGATCCGCGAGCCAGTTCCCTGAAGGTCGGTGTCTTCGGCGCCGAGCCGTGGACCGAGGGGATGCGCGCCGAGATCGAGGAGCGTTTCGGGCTGGACGCGGTGGACATCTACGGCCTGTCCGAGGTGATCGGTCCGGGCGTGGCCCAGGAGTGCGTCGACACCAAGGATGGTCTGCACATCTGGGAGGACCACTTCTACCCGGAAGTCGTCGATCCGGACAGCGGTCGCGTACTGCCGCAGGGCAGCCATGGCGAGCTGCTGTTCACGTCGCTCACCAAGACGGCGATGCCCGTGATCCGTTATCGGACGCGCGATCTGAGCCGGTTGCTTCCCGGCAGCGCGTATCCGGCCTTCCGAAGGATGGAGAAGGTCTCCGGGCGTACCGACGACATGATCATCCTGCGCGGGGTCAACTTGTTCCCCTCCCAGATCGAGGAGATCGTGCTCGCCACGGCAGGCGCCTCGCCCCACTTCCGGATCGTCCTGACGTCCGCCGACCGCCTGGACCAGTTGACGGTGGAGGTGGAGGCGCCCGCGGAGTTGCGTACGCCCGTTGCGCAGAGCATCGCCGCAGCGGCGAAGCAGACCATCGGAGTGCGCGTAGTCGTCGAGGTGGTACCGCCCGGGTCCCTTGCGCGGTCGACGGGCAAACTACAGCGGGTGATCGACCTGCGCGAAGGCTAGGACCGGGCCTGCGAGGAAGCCGGGTCCAGACCGCAGGGGCACTCCAAAGAAGTCTCCACCTGGAGATACCCCTGGCATGCACCCCTGTGCGACTCTGACGCCGTGCGCCAAGGACCCGTCGATCGTGCCGTCGAGCAGATCAACCTGCTCGACGCGCTGCTGCGCGAACGGGACGGTCTGCTCACGGTGATGGACCGGATCGTGGCCCTGCATGGGACCGCCCGGCTCATCCGAGCCACCCTCGGGGTCGACTCCGGATTCGTGGCCGACCTCGACGGCACCGACCAGGCGGTGGTCCGGTGGATGTCGGGCACCAGGACGGACCTGCTGCAGAACCTCACCGTCCCGCTGGGCCAGGGCATCGGCGGCCGGGCCATGGCGCTCGGCCAGGCCGTGCGGGTGAGCGACTACGTCAGCTCACACGAGATCACCCATCACTTCGACGCGCAGGTACGCGGCGAGGGCCTCGGGGCGATGATCGCCGTGCCGGTGATCAGCAAGAGCCGTACGGTCGCGGTCGCCTATGCCGCTATGCGCTCGGCCACCGATTTCGGTGATACGGCTGTGCAGCGGATGGAAGGCATAGCCGAGCAGGCCGCGACCGCGCTGCATATCGCCGGCGCCGCCGAGTCCAAGGCGACCTCCGCGGTCACGGCGGAACGGCACCGGATGCAGAACGCGCTGCACGATTCGGTGGGGGCGCTGCTGTTCTCCATCGGGGTGCAGGTCCGCGATCTGCACCAGGCCATTCAGGACAATCCACCTCTTGAGACGCGCCTGTCACGCCTTGAGTCCGACATTTCCGCGGCGTCCAGCGCCCTGCGCGAGTCGCTGCTCGCTCTGTCGGATACGACCCCCGAGCGCGCGCTGCCGGTGGAACTCGCCGAGTACGCCCGGTCCTTCGAAGCCCGTACGGGAGTGACCACGCGGTTCGTGCAGCTCGGGCAGGTGGCTCCGATGGATTCCGAGCGGACCGCGTTGCTGCTCGCGGTGGTCAGGGAAGGGCTGCTCAATATCGAGAAGCACTCCCGGCCGCATTCGGTGATCGTCACGCTCGGCCCGTGCGACGGCGGCGTCCAGTTGGTCGTCGCGGACGACGGCGCGGGCGCGGCCCCGTCGGATTCCAACGGCACGCGGATGGGCGTGCGTTCGCTGGCCGAGCGCGCGGCGCGGGTGGCGGGCCGGGTCAGTCTGGTGCGCGACGAGGACGGCGGGTGCACTCTGCGCGCCTGGCTGCCGGATCCCGCGTGACCGGGTCCGTCCTTGTCGTGGACGACCACCCGGTGGTGCGGGACGGGGTGACGCTGCTGCTGCGCTCCGATCCGTCCCTTGTGTTCGTCGGCTCCGCCGAGTCCGGACGTGCAGCGATCGAGCGGACGATGGAGCTACGGCCCGATCTCGTGCTGCTCGATCTGCGGCTGCCGGACATGCTCGCGCCGGAGGTGGTGACCCGGCTGCGGCAGGTCCATCCGGCGGGAAAGATCGTGGTGTTCACCGCGCACGCGGACCACGGCGGCGTCGTCGCCGCGATCGAGGCCGGCGCGGACGGCGGACTGCTCAAGGACGTCGCCGGCACCGACCTGGTCAGTGCGCTGCGACGGGTGCTGCACGGCGAACGCGTAGTGGATCCGCGGATCTTCCAGGACACCTCACAGCGCTCCGATGCGCTGGCCCGCAGCGGGCTGACGCGGCGTGAGTACGAGGTGCTGCGGTTCGCCGCGCAGGGCAAGACGAATCCGGAGATCGCCGATGCCACCGGTCTCACCCGCAACACCGTGAAGACCTATCTTCAGTCCGCGCTGCACAAGCTCGGTGCGCGCAACCGGGTCGAGGCGATCAGAAAGGCCAGCGAGGCCGGATTGCTCTGACCACCCGTAGTTTGGCGCAGATCGCCGTATCCACCTCTCCACTTGGGGGTATGGCCCGCGCAGAACCCTCCGCACAATACGGCCACTGGCAAAGCCGCCAGTTCGCAGCGGAGGCTCAGCGTGCTGACCATTCAAGGACTGTGCGTGCGGTACGGCCGGTCGGCCACCGCATTGCACGACATCCGATTCGATGTCGCGGACGATCAAGTACTCGCCTTGCTCGGGAACAACGGCGCGGGCAAGTCGACCGTGCTCCGGTCGATTTCCGCGACCTTGCGCCTGCACCGGGGTGCGGTCACCCAGGGCGAAATCCACTACGACGGCAAGCGGATCGACCGGCTCGATCCGGCCGCTATCGTACGGATGGGAGTGGTCGGCGTTCCCGAGGGACGTCAGGTGTTCGCTCGGATGACCGTCGAGGAGAACCTCCGGGCCGGCGGCATCACCGTCACCTCTGCCACCGAACGCACCGCGGCCAGGGACCGTGTCCTCGACCTTTTCCCCGTGCTCGCGGAGCGCTCGCGGCAGCCAGCCGGGCTGCTGTCCGGCGGCGAACAGCAGATGCTCGCCATTGGACGGGCGCTGATGTCCAACCCTCGCCTGCTGCTGCTCGACGAGCCCTCGCTCGGTCTGGCGCCGAAGATGGTCGAGCGGATCGCAGCGACGATCCGCTCGATCCACGCCCAGGGCACGGCCGTGGTGCTCGTCGAACAGAACGCCATGATGGCGCTGAGTGTCGCCGACCGGGTCGTCGCACTCGACGTCGGGAAGGTGGCGTTGTCCGGGAGGGCAGCGGACGTCTCGGGCAGCGAGGAGCTGCGGCGGCTGTATCTCGGCGGTCATGAAGGCCGCGGTCGTGCCGGTGGCGATACGGGCGCTGACTACGCGAATGGCGCTCGCAGCAGCAATGCGGGGAAGACCGCCGCACCAGACCGGCCCCGCACCCTCCCGGCCTGGACGCCGCCCAGGAGGCGTTCGTTCGCGAGGTGGTCGCGGTGACCGAACTGCGGGTCGAGCGCGTCGGCTTGCGCTTCGGCGGACTGCGGGCTCTCGACGACGTGTCGTTCACCGTCACCAAGGGCAGCCTCCACGCCCTGATCGGCCCCAACGGCGCAGGAAAGTCCAGCTGTTTCAATGTGATCGGCGGGCTCTACCGCGCCACGGAAGGCACCCTGACCTTCGACGACAAGGACCTGCGGGCGCTGCGGCCCCATCAGCGAGCCGGACTCGGGATCGGCCGGGCGTTCCAGAACACCGCGCTCTCGCCCCATTCCACGGTGCTCGACAACGTGATGCTCGGCCGGCACTCGCTGACCCGCGGCGGATTCCTGTCCTGCGCACTGAAGTTGACCGCCCGGCAGGAGCGCGTGCACACGCAGCGGGCAGCGGAGATCTGCGCCTTCCTCGGGCTCGGCGACATCCTCGACGCACCGGTCGGCTCTCTGCCGTACGGAAAGGCGAAACGCGTCGACATCGCCCGCGCCCTCGCCGTGGAACCCTCGCTGCTCCTGCTCGACGAGCCGGCCGCCGGCATGAACACGGCCGAAACCGACGAACTGGCGGGCACGATCCGGGCGGTCAACGAAGGGCTCGGCATCTCGGTGCTCCTGGTCGAGCACGACATGAACCTCGTGATGGGCATCGCCGACCAGGTCACCGTCCTCGACTTCGGCCGGGTGATCGCCGACGGAACGCCGGCCGAGGTCCAGAACGATCCCCAGGTCATCAAGGCCTATCTCGGTACGGAGGCTGAGGCGTGAACACATTCGTCCAACTGTCGGTCAACGGGATCGGCAAGGGCGCCGTGTTCGCCCTGCTCGCCCTCGGCTTCGTGGTGATCTTCAAGGCCACCGGGGTGGTCAACTTCGCCCATGGCTCGTTCGTGATGTTCGGCGGCTATCTCGTGGTGGCCACCCGGGACTCCGTCGGCTGGGTGGCGGCCGGCGCCATCGGGATCGCCGGCGCCGGGCTGCTCGCCCTGTGCCTGGAGCGGATCCTCGCCAGGTCCCGGCATGCCGATCCCTTCAGCCTCGCGCTGCTCACCATCGGCGCGGATGTCGTGATCACCGAGGAGATCGTGCGCCGGCTCGGCGTCTCCGTGCCCTTCCTCGGCGAAGGCTGGGACTCCACCCCGGTCACCGTCGGCGGCATCACCCTGTTCCGTACGCATCTGGTGGCGCTGGCCGTCGCGACCGTCCTGATCGGCGCGTTCTTCCTGGCCTTCCGCTACTCGACGTGGGGCATCCGGATCCGCGCCCAGGCCGAGAACCGCGAGGCCGCCGCGCTCGCCGGCATCCGCAGCTCCCAAGTGACGGCCGTCGCCTGGCTGGTGGCCGGTGTACTCGCCGGAGTCGCGGTGCTGTTCATCGCCACCCAGGACTTCTCCGGTTCCGGCCTGTCGCGCGGCACCCACTCCATCGCCCTGGCGGCCTTCCCCGCGGCGATCCTCGGCGGCCTGGACTCCACCGCGGGTGCGGTCCTCGGCGGGCTGATCGTCGGTCTGGTGGACGCGCTGTCCGCGCACTACATCTCGTTCGCCTTCGCCAAGAGCGCGGTGTTCCTGGTGATGCTCGTCGTTCTCGTCGTGCGTCCCGCCGGACTGTTCGGTTCGAGGGAGACGGCCCGTGTCTAGAACCATGTCGAAGGCCGGCTGGGCAGCGGCCCTCGCGCTGCTGCTCGTCCTTCCGCTCTATCTCACCGCGCCGTGGCTGAAGGCCGGGCAGTTCATGATGGTGGGCGCGGTCGGCGCCATCGGGCTGACCCTGCTGAGCGGGCAGGCCGGTCAACTCTCCCTCGCCCACGCCTTCTTCGTCCTCGCAGGAGCCACCTCGTACACCGTCCTCGCGGGTCCGTCGACCGGCGACCTCGTCGGGCTCGGTTGGGATCCGCTGCTCGCGCTCATCGGCGCGGTCGTCATCACCGCAGCGCTGGGGTTGGCGTTCGCGCCCGTGGCGGGACGGCTGCGCGGGATCTATCTCGGTGTGGCCTCGCTCTCCCTCGTATTCCTCGGCCTCTATCTGGGCCAGGAGATCACTTCGTTCACCGGCGGTACGTCGACGGGCCGACCGCCCGCCGACTTCGAACTCTTCGGCTTCTCCTTCTCCGACGAGGGGGATCTGGCGATCGCGGGGGTGCCGCTCGGGGAGACCGAGCGGGTCTGGTACCTGTTCCTGGCCTTGGTCGTCCTCGCGTACGTCTGTGCCCGCGGGGCCGTGACCGGACGGGTGGGGCGGGCCTGGCGGGCGGTGCGGGACAACGAGGCGTCGGCCGCGGCGATGGGCGTCGACGTGGGCCGCGCCAAGGCGGGCGCGTTCGCCGTGTCCTCGGCGTACGCCGGTCTCGCCGGCGTGATGACCGTTCTGTGGTTCGACATCCTCAAGCCGGACGAGAGCGAGTTCGGCACGTACGGGATCAATATCTCCATCGCGTATCTCGCGATGGCCATCATCGGCGGCCTCGGCTCGGTGCCGGGGGCGCTGGCCGGTGCCGTCCTGGTCAACGGCCTGCCGCAGATCCTCGCGCTGTACTCCGTGGATCTGGGCTGGTTCGCCGGCTCGGGAGAAGGCGCATTCACCCCGGTCCTTGTCGGTTCCTTCGTGTACGGCACGGCGATCGTCCTGCTCGTGCTGTTCGCACCGGGCGGACTGGCAGCGATCGGCCGAGGGCTCACACAGTCCATAAGGAGACGAGCATGAAACGGTTCGCGGCGTGCTGCGCCTTGCTGATCCTCGCCACCGCCTGCAGCACCAAGGCGGCGGACAACGAGAAGGGTTCGTCCGGGGCCGACGGGGTGAAGACCGGGGCCGGCGTGACGGACAAGACCATCACCCTCGGTGTGATGACCGACAAGACCGGGGTGTTCAAGAACCTCGCGACCGCCATCACCCGCGGCAACGAGCTGTGGGTGAAGGACCTCAACGCCGCGGGCGGGGTCTGCGGCCGCCAGGTGGAGCTCGAGGTCGTGGACCACGGCTACAAGGCCGACACGGCGAAGACCCTGTACCCGCAGCTGGAGCCGAAGGTGCTCGGCTTCCTTCAGCTCACCGGCTCGCCGATCGTGGCGGCCCTGGCCGGCGATGTGCAGTCCGACAAGGTCACCACCACGCCCGCCTCCTGGTCCTCCGAGCTGCTGAGCAATCCGTACGTCATGGTCGTCGGGACCACCTATGACATCGAGATGATCGACGGGCTGTCCTACCTTCAGAAGGAAGGCCTGATCAAGGACGGCGACACGGTCGGACACATCTATGTGGACGGCGAGTACGGCGCCAACGGACTGCGCGGCGCGCGCTATTACGCGGAGCAGCACAACCTGAAGCTCCGGGATGTCAAGATCACCTCCACGGACACCGACCTGACGAACGTCGTGACCGGCCTCAAGGGCGACGGCGTCAAGGCGATCCTCCTCACCACCACGCCGGGCCAGACCGGATCGGCCCTCGCCGCCAACAGGGCGCTGGGTCTGAACGTGCCGGTGCTGTCCAACAACCCGGCCTTCGACCCGGTGCTGCACGAGGGTCCGGCCGCCAAGGCTCTGGACAAGTTGTACGTCGCGGCCAGCACCGTGCCGTACTCCTCCGACATCCCCAAGGCCAAGGAGATCGCCGGCGCGTACAAGGCGGCCGGGTACGCCGAGCCGCCCAACGCCGGTGTCCCGTACGGCTATGCGGTGGCCGAGGTGTGGGGCTCGATCCTTAAGAAGGCGTGCGACAACAAGGATCTGACGCGCGACGGCATCCTCAAGGCGATGCAGCAGACCACCTCCGCCGACACCGGCGATCTCGTGGCCACCCTTGACTACTCCAAGCCGGGCGCTCCGGCCACGCGTCAGGTCTACATCGCCCAGCCCGACGCCGACGCGGAGGGCGGACTCCGGTCCGTACAGCCGCTGTTCGAGGCGGACGAGGCGAAGACATACCGGGCCCCGCACGAGAAGTAGCCACCTCTGCGCACCGGCCGGCCCCCCCTCCCCGGGCCGGCCGGTCGAGGACAACCATGAGAACGCTCAGGAAGGCAGGTCGCGCGTGACGCAGACCAGCTCCAACGGCAGACACCGGCGGCCGCGCGCCGTTTCCGTCCTTGCGGGAGCTTCCTCGGCCCTGATCCTCGTGGCGGCAGGACAGACCGCGACGGCTTCTGCGCCGGCGAAGGCCTCAGTCTGGAGGCCGCCGGCAGCCACTTACGGCGCGAGCGAGCCGGTACCGATGACCGTCACCATGGACGACGGCGTGAAGATCGCCGTCGACGTCGCCTATCCGACGGATCCGAGCACCGGCAAGCGCGCGTCGGGCGACTTCCCCGTGCTCCTTACGCAGAACCCGTACGGCAAGCAGCGCTCCGACCCCACCGACAGCGGCACCTATTTCGTGGAGCGGGGCTACATCTTCGTGGCGTCGGCGGTGCGTGGCACCGGTGACTCCGGTGGACAGGCCGACTGGTTCGGTGACCGACAGGGCAAGGACGGTGCCAACCTGGTGAAGTGGGCGGCCCGTTCGCTGGCGGACACCAACGGCAAGGTCGGCCTTGACGGCTGCTCGTATCTCGGGGTCAATCAGTGGTTCACTGCGGCGGCTGTGGGCAAGAACTCGCCCCTCAAGGCCATCGCGCCGTTCTGCACCGACTCGGACTTCTACAACGACCTCACGGCCAACGGCGGCATCCCCACCAACTTCGTCGCGTCCGTCGGGCGGGGCCTGCCGCGTGGACCCGAGGACGATCCGGCGACCGACCCGCTGTCCGTGACGATCGCCCAGCAGGCGAACGGCGGACCACGCGCGTACAACAACGCCTACTGGCAGGACCTGGACGTAGAAAAGCTCATGCCGCAGATCGTCCGCAACGGCATTCCGGCGCTCTCGCAGGCCGGTTGGTACGACCTCTTTCCCGGTGGCAACCTCGGCACGTACACAGCTGCCCAAAATGCTTACTTCGACAGGCAGTTGACCGGTCCGATCGAGCGGTCCGATGCCGTCACCGGCCGTTACCAGGCGATCGTCGGACCGTGGACGCATGGCGAGCACGTCGACGAGCCCACGCTTCAGTCCATCCGTCTGAAGTGGTTCGAGACCTGGCTCAAGAACGCCCCCACCGGGATGGCCGCCACCTCTACTCCGCTGCATCTCTTCGACAACGGCGCGACCAGGTGGGTCGACAGTGCCGCCTGGCCCCTGTCCATGGACGCTCGGACCTACTACCTCGGAAACGGAGCGCTCACGGCCGGCAGACCCACGCGCGGCGGCAGCGACAACCTCTCCCGGGCGGAGGCGACCGCCGGCAACACCCTCACCTACAGCACGGCCCCGCTCACGAAGCCGACCTTGCTGAACGGGCCTGCCGACGTCACCCTCTACGCCAGATCGACCACCCCGGAGACCCAGCTGTCGGCCACGCTGAGCATCGTCGCTCCGGACGGGACCGTCACCAAGCAGGCCGACGGCATCCTCCTGGGCAGCCGGCGCTCCCTCGACCGACGCGAGAGCTGGTACGGGAGCAACGGGGCGCTCCTCAAGCCGAGCCACCCCTTCACTCAGGAGTCCCAACGACCGGTCGTGCCGGGGGCGACCACGCGCTACGACATCGCCCTGCTGCCGAGCCTCACCGAGATCCCGGCCGGGTACCGCATCCGGATCGCCCTCACCAGCCAGACACCGGCCGACTTCCACTACCCTGTCGCACCGACCCCGCAACAGCTCGCCGACCTCTCCGGCGGTGTCTACACCATCGAGCGGTCCCCGTGGGCCGCGTCCTTCATCAACCTGCCGCTGGACTCCCCACGCGTGGCACGTCCGAGCGCGCAGAGTTGGGGGCCGGCGTCCTGAGCGACCTCCCTGTGCACCGGCCGGTCCTTCCACGGGGCCGGTCGGTCGCGCGTCTCAGAGGGCGTTCTCCAACAGTTCCTCCCCGGGCATCAACGAGGCGGAGGCGCTCGGCCCGGCCGACCGTGAGGCACTCGCGGTCGGCCGGGACGCGGCAAGCCACAGGCCCGGACGGAACCTGGACTCAGAGTTCCTGGAGGTACACCTTCACGGCATTGCTCGAGTCGTTGTACGACTTCGCGGTGAAATCGAATTCCTGGGTCTCCCCCTTGGGGCAGGCCTTCTTGCTGTACTGCTTGGAGCCGTCGTTGTAGACCGCGTAGACGCGGGCGCACTCGCCGTCGGATTCCGTGTCGGTGACGTTGCCGAAGACGTCGACCTTGCCGCCAGAGCAGCTGATGGTCCAGTCACCGTCGGCTCCGCTGGTTTCCGCATGATGCTCGGAGTCACACTTGGCGAGCACGCCCACCGGCTGTGCGCCCGCCGATCCGGTGGACAGCATCAGCCCGCCCGCGAGAGCGGCCGTCGCCGCACAAGCGGCCATCATGGTACGGATCTTGGACATGGGTTCCTCCCGTTGGTGCCGTGCAGTGTGTTGTCCAGGCAACTCGTTGCCTGGACACTCATCGTCCGGTGACAGCACGCGTCCGGAAACCTCGAAAGTTGCAGGGTGCCCGGCGTTGACCGGATGCAGGGCGAGGTACGGGGATCGCCGACGAGGGCGTCGGTTGTTGGACTGCTGGAACAACACGAGTTGGCGACGCGCCGTCGAGTCGACGGGCTGCGTGAGGAGGCCGACCGTGTCCAGGCCGAGTTGGCCGCGGCCAAGCCGGAGTGGCAGGAGTGGGCGATCGCCCGCAGGCGGGTCGAGGCGGTGCTGGCTTCGGACGATGGCAACACCGCCGAAGCGGAGGTCACCGAGGCTCCCGTCCAGGCCAGCCCGGGTGAAGGCCCTGCGGCCGAAGGCGAAACGCCTGGTCGCCTGTGGCCGCCCGCTCCTGGGAGGGGTCATTCGGCCCCAGCGCGTGGCGGTGCCCCGGCGCCGCGCACGTCGCAGGCCGTCCCGGTGTTGCGCGGGCTTGAGCAACACCGGGCAGAGCGGTCTATGCCGGATCGGGCAGCCAGGCCAGCACTGCGCTGAAGTGCGGTATCGCGTCGGTTCCGAGGGTGGCCGAGCCGCCGGTGCCGAGGTCGTACACGCGGCCGTCACCGGTCACGAAAGTGTCGGTGTCCCGCTCCGGGCTCCAGGCGTAGCCGTCAAGGAAGGCGTACTCGCTCACGTTCCTGACGAGCGGGCGGGTATCGACGCGACGCCCGGCGGTATCGACTGAGAAGACCGCCTCGTTGCCGCTGATGACCGGGCGGCAGCTGCCGGGGATGAAGGTGACGGTCCAGGGACTGAGTTCCGGGAAGCCGGTGTCGATGGCGCGCGCGGGCGGCATGGTGCCGTCCCGTACGGCGAGGGCCGCCTCGTCCAGCCTGTCCAGGACGTAGAGGGTCTTCGGCGGGGCGGTTCGTGACCAGGTCTTTTCGTTCGCCGTGATGACCCGGTTGCCGCAGGCCGCGACGAGCGTCCACCTGCCGGCCGAGTCCACGAGCCGGGGAGCCCGGCCGTCGCGGAGTACCGCGAGTGTGGTGGTGTCGGCATCGATGGTCTGCGGCGTGCCCTTGATAAAGGAGGGAAAGGAGGTCAGCCGGTCGTAGACGAGCCGGTGCGCGTCCAGCCAGTCGGGGCAGGTCACCCGGCCCTTGGCGGTGTGTTTGTCCGTGCCGTCGGTGTATCGGTTGGTACGGGAGCGGTCGACGGTGGTGACATGGCCATCGACGTCGACGAGGTCGAGGCCCCCGTTGAGGGCGGTGGCAACGCGGCGGCTGTCGGGCGACCACCGCACGCAGTCGTTCGTGTCTTTGCTGGGGATCACGCGCTCCCGGCCGTTGGCCAGGTCCCGCAGGACGAGCGACTTGGTCTTGGTGTACGCCAGCCACTTGCCATCCGGAGAGACGGCCGCGCCGCCCGCCCTGGCGGGGCTGGCCAGTCGGGTCGTCTTCGGCCCGGCGCCGGGACCGACATCGAACTGCCACACCGAGTAGTCCGTGCGCGGCCATGCTCCGGCGTCCGGAGCACTGGTCTCGGTGGAGGACAGCACGATGAACCGGCCCCGGACGGAGGGCGGAGGCGGTTCGGATGCGGCCGAGGAGGACGGGGACGATGCGGGATCCGAGCCGTCCGAGCCGGAGCAGGCAGCGACAGCCAAACCGAACACCGCACCCGCCAGCAGGTGCCGTCGTATGCGTCGTGCACGCTTCAACTCCCCACCCCCGCACCGATGTTACGCCCATCAAGGCCCTCTTCCCACGCGGGCAGTTGAGACGTACGCTCCCACCGAGCCAGCTGCTCACCTGGGGGGTGGCCATGCGTTCGACTGCCGCGAAAGGCATCGCCGTCGCGTGTGCGGCCGTACTTCTCACGGGCTGTGTATCGGCCGGCATCGAGATCGAAACAGGAAGGTCCGATCCCGACCCCGACTCTCACCCCTCGTTCGCCTCTTCGTCCGCGACCACATCCACCCCCGCCGAGGAATACTTCGGCCCCGGCGACTGCGCCACCCCGGATCCCGTCAGCGGCGAGGGCATCTACCGCGAGGTGGCCTGCGACGACCCGTCTGCCACTGCAGAAGTACTGGAGCCCATCGACACCGGGACCGGCCTGGGCCTCACGACCCCGTCCGACTGCCCGGAGAGCACCGACTTCATCCTCGACCTCGCGCAGAACCTGGCCGGCGTCGGCGCGACGGCCACCGACGAGGTCATGCCCTCCCTCTTTGCCTGCATGCGCAACCTCACCTCCTCCAGCGACGCCCCTTCCTGATGGGCCACGACAAACCCCGCCCAGGTGCCCCTCGGGCACCCCGTCGCCTCGCAACGGCCCGTCAGGGCCGAGCCGGACCACCACCTTGGCCGTCCCGGCTGCTTCCGAGCCGCGTGAACTCGAACCACGCGCCCGCCGAGCCTCGGAGAGACCTCGACGACGGACGTCACCGAGCTGTCACGGCCGGGCGCGATGGGGCCGCCCAGCCTCGGTAGGGCTGTCGAGCCGACCCGGGGAGCTGGGGCGCTGGCCCGGCTGCGCTCCCTTCTGCGCGAGTACTACCCCGCTGCCCTCGACGCCTTCGCCACATGGACCAACGGCCTGTGCCGCCCGGAGGCACGCGAACTCATCAAGGCCGCACAGACCCCTTCCCGGGCCGCTCGGCATACACCCAGCCCCAGGCCGCGCTCAGGCGAGCCGGCCGCAAGCGTGGCATTCCGGGAGCAGTGACGGCGCAAGAGCTCCGCAGGGCCGCCGCCTTCACGGCGTCCGGCCCTTCCAGCCGTACGACGTCAAGCGCCTCCCCCACCGCGCCCATCGCTGAGTCGCATTCCCTCCTGCGCGGCGACTCCTCCGCGGTGCCGATCGCGCCCTGCCAGGCCGTCAACCCCTGTTGGGCGCTGTCGGTGGGGCTCAGGTACGTGACGCCGCTCAGCGCACCGCCCACTGGTTCGCGAGCGTCTGTTCGGTGAGGGTGCGGCGGGCGACGTCGAGCTGGGCCGTGGCCTGGAGCTGTCCCACGTCCCATGCGGCGGCGGAGAACGTGAACACCCCCGTCAGCGCGCCGCCGATCGCAGCCCCGGCGGCGATCAGCGCCGTCACCACGGCATCGTCCACGTCAGGCGTCCAGCGCTGCCAGCACCACGGACCTGGCCTCTTCCTGGACCTGGCGCAGATGGTCCTGGCCGAGGAAGGACTCCCCGTAGATCTTGTAAACGTCCTCGGTGCCCGAAGGGCGGGCGGCGAACCAGGCGTTGGCGGTGGCCACCTTGATACCGCCGAGGGCGGCGCCGTTGCCGGGCGCCTCGGTGAGCACCGTGGTGACCGGCTCTCCGGCCAGGGTGTCGGCGGTGACCTGGCGCGGGGACAGCTTGGCGAGCAGCGCCTTCTCCTCACGGGAGGCCGGGGCGTCGACACGCGCGTAGGCGGGGGCGCCGAAGCGGTCGGTGAGCTGGGCGTAGTGCTGCGAGGGGGTCTTGCCGGTGACGGCCGTGATCTCGGAGGCGAGCAGGGCCAGGATGATGCCGTCCTTGTCGGTGGTCCACACCGAGCCGTCGCGGCGCAGGAACGACGCGCCCGCCGACTCCTCGCCGCCGAAGCCGAGCGAGCCGTCGGACAGGCCGTCCACGAACCACTTGAATCCGACGGGGACTTCGACCAGCGGCCGGCCGACGTCCGCCGCGACCCGGTCGATCATGCTCGACGACACCAGGGTCTTGCCGATCCCGGCGCCCGTCGGCCACTGCTCCCGGTGGGAGAACAGGTACGAAATCGCCACGGCCAGATAGTGGTTGGGGTTCATCAGGCCCGCGTCCGGCGTGACGATGCCGTGCCGGTCGGCGTCGGCGTCGTTGCCGGTGGCGATGTCGAAGCGGTCGCGCTGCTCGATGAGCGAGGCCATCGCGTACGGCGACGAGCAGTCCATGCGGATCTTGCCGTCCCAGTCGAGCGTCATGAAACGCCAGGTCGGGTCGGTCAACGGGTTGACCACCGTCAGGTCGAGCCTGTGCTGTTCGGCGATCCGGCCCCAGTAGGCGACCGAGGCACCGCCCAGCGGATCGGCGCCGATGCGCACGCCGGCGCCCCGGATCGCCTCCAGGTCCAGCACGTTCGGCAGGTCGGCCACGTACGTGCCGAGGAAGTCGTAGCGGCCGGTGCCAGGTGCGGTCAGCGCCCGGCTGTACGGGATGCGCCGTACGTCCTTCAGGCCGCCGGCGATGATCTCGTTGGCCCGGTCCTGGATCCAGGAGGTCGCCTCGGAACCGGCCGGGCCGCCGCTCGGCGGGTTGTACTTGAAGCCGCCGTCAGCGGGCGGGTTGTGCGAGGGGGTGACCACCACACCGTCGGCGAGCCCCGAAGTGCGCCGCCGGTTGTGGGCGAGGATGGCGTGCGACACCGCCGGCGTGGGCGTGTAGCCGTCGGCCTGGTCGATGAGGACGGTCACGTCATTGGCCGCGAACACCTCCAGCGCCGTGATCCGGGCAGGCTCGGACAGAGCGTGGGTGTCGGCGCCGAGGAAAAGGGGGCCGTCGGTGCCCTGCGCGGCGCGGTACTCGCAGATGGCCTGGCTGGTGGCCGCGATGTGGTCCTCGTTGAACGCCGCCGAGAGGGACGAACCACGGTGCCCCGAGGTGCCGAACGCCACCCGCTGCCCCGGCTCGGCCGGGTCGGGGTGCAGTGCGTAGTACGCCGTGACCAGGCGGGCCACATCGATGAGATCCTCGGGCCCGGCGACCTGACCCGCTCGTACGTCCTGCATTTCCCCACTCCTCCGCCAGCGTCGACCATTGGGTACGGCCCTCATTCTCCCCCGCCCGGCCCGCCAAGACGCGCACCGGGCGGCCGCTGTGGTACGCGTCCGGCGGGTGCGACGGTGCAGGTCGACGGGTGAAGGGGCTTCGATGTGAGGCACCAGAACCAACGGCCGCCCGCCGCGCGGCCGCTGGACGTGGGCGGCAGCACCGGGCGGCCCACTGCGGCTGCGCATCAAGCGTGATCGTGGGTACGGCCGTCAGAGATCGACTGGCGATGCATCGTCGCCAATCCTCAGGTGTACCCGCGTCAGCAGGCGCTCCTCCAGAACGGACGCGTAGATGGCGGCTCGGGTGTCAGCGGGGTGGTTCGGCGGCCAGATCCCGCGGCGGAAGACGCAGCGGTGACCGCGGAAGAGCACCACGGTCGTGGCGGCGACAACCACGTCGTCGCCCGTGGTGTCGGGTACGACGTCGCAGGTGAGCGACTCGAGTACGCTGCCCCGTCGTTCGCACAGATCTTGCACGGCCCGTAGGGCGGACCGCAGGAACACGTCCGAGTATTCCTGCGGTCCGCCCCAAGCGGCGGTGTCGTCAGTCATCGCAGTTGTGCATCGCGCTGTCCGTCGGGGCCAGGACGACCTCACCGCCGCCGGCGGGCAGGACGAGATGGATGCCGTTGACCTTGAGGCCGGAGTCGGCGCCGGTCGAGGGCAGTTGTTCGTTCACGATGAGCCGGCCACCTCCGCCGAGCGGGATCTCGGAATTCGGATCACCCGACACGGTAACCGGAACCCCCGCGATTCTCAGGGTGAGTGTGGTCCTGCCCGTGGCCTTGGCGCACTCGCTGCTGGAGGTCGCGGTGAGCCCTGACACCTCGATGAGCGGCACGCCGGGCAGCCCGATGCGTGCCTGCGCCACGGCCGAGCACGGGGTGTCGGTCGTGGTCGCGTCCGCCGTGCGGATGGTTCCGGTGTCGGGCCATGACTGCTGGTGGGGTCCCGTTCTCAACTGTCGCGTGTTGTCGCTGCTGCTGAGCCCGGCAGTGACTTTCCGTTGCCTCCAGAGGCGTCTCGGCTCCGTTTCCCGCCGGTCTGGAGACCTTCTCGCCGTTGCGGTTGAGAGTCGCACTGACCGAGCACAGGTCGACGGAGGTGAGCGGACGGGCGCGCCGCCGAGCACGAACAGGCCCGGAGGAGGCGTTGCCGGCGACCGTGTCCACGATGTCGATGTCCCAGGCGGCGATCCGGCTGTCCACGATCTCCAGTGCGGTGACGACGTGCGCGGTGGCGGCGGCCACGTCGGCGGGTGCGATCACCGGGGCGGTCAGGTCGTGCGCCAGCACGAAGGCGATCTCGGCCTCGATCTTGGGTGGCAGGGTGGGTGCGATGTCGAAGGGTACGCAGGCCGGGCACGCCATGGTGTCGAGCAGGACGCCGAAGTCGGGCTGATCGACGCCCAGTTGCTTATGCACGACCAGGTTGGTGAGCCCGGCCCTGCGTCCCACGATCCTGGCCCCTGCCGCCACCACCTCTCAGCTCACCTCGAAGGTCGTGCCGATGCCCATGCCCGTGATCCACTGGGGGACCGGCTCGTAGCTCGTCCACGCGAACGGCCTGTCCACGGCGGCCTGTCCGATGAGCCAGGTGCGTATCTCGTGCCCGCCGCTCCCTGCTTGCTCTTCGAGGCCTTCGTCCCCCAGAGCGGTGATCGGCGTGAGGTCCGCGGCGGCCAGCTGCTTGAGGAACCAGCGGTCCCAGGCGGAGTTGACGTGCGCGTGCGGATCGCCGCCCATGGCCCGGACCCGGGGTTCGCGCGCCGCGGCGAAGGCCTGGAGATTCGCACGCCCGTGGATGACCGCCTCCCGCCGCTCGCCGGCCACCGCGGGGTCGCGCGGATCGTTGGGCGGAAGCCAGTGGGAAAGGCCTCCGCTGGCTACGACGAGGACGCGCCCGGGGAAGTCGGCGCCGCGGAGGGCCTCGCCGAGGGCTCTGCCGAGCTGCACGCAGCGCGGCATGCTCGGCAGCGGCGGGGCGGCCGTGTTGACGATCAGCGGTACGAGCGGGACCGGACGCCCGCCGCAGACCATGTCATAGCCCTGCGTCACTCCGTGGTCGACGGTGAGCGAGTAGGACAGCGACAGGTCGAATCCGGCCCCCGCGAGCGCGTCGCGCACCGACCAGGCCAGCTGTGCGGCGACCGGCAGTGGCCCGGACCGGCTGCCGAAGTCGCCGAATCCCACGGCCTGTTCGACGCCGAGGACGAACGGCGGCATCTGGTCGTAGAAGTTCGCGTGAAAGTGGTCGGGGCCGATGACGACGACGGCGTCGGGAGCCAGCCGGGCCACTGCCTCGGCCACTCGGGCGGCGTCGGCGAGGAACCTGCCGCCGGGCTCCGAGGGCCCGCGCGGCGGCGTCATGGTGGCGAACGGCGAGTGCGAGATGCCGACCAGGCCGATGATCTCGCTCATACGGGATCCTTGCCGAGGACGAGGAAATCGCGGTGGGCGCGCAGGAACTCGCCCGGCTTCTCCCACTGCGGCCAGTGGCCCGCGTCCGTGATCACGTGCAGGCGGGCGTCGGGCAGCCAGCGCAGCAGCAGTTCGGCCTCGTCGAGCCCGCCGGTGGGATCGTGATCGGTCCACAGCAGCAGCGTCGGCGCGGTGACCTTGCCGACCCAGGCCGGGCGCCAGGCGAAGTCCTTGCGTATCTCGGGGTCCTGGAGGACGAGCGTGTTGGTGATCGCCTGAAGGAACCCGGGACGGCTGTAGACCGCGCGACGGAGGTTCACCAGCTCGTCGGTCACCATCTCCTTGTGGTGGAACAGGAACTCCACCCGGCGGCGTACCGTCTCGTCGCTCGGATCCCGGACGGCGGCCAGCGTGCTCTCTCGCATCCGGACCATCACCTCCGGCTTGTCGGTGATGTTGCCGGGCGTGTTGAGAACGAGCCGTTCGACGCGGTCCGGGTGGTGCGCCGCGGTCCAGGCGGTCACCCAGCCGCCGAGCGACTCGCCGGACAGGTGCGCCGAGTTGATGCCCAGGGCGTCCATCAGCCCGAGCAGGTGGGCGGACAGGACGTCGATGGTGTACGGCTTGTCCGGCAGGTCGGACCAGCCGTGGCCGACCATGTCGTAGGCCGTGACGCGGAAGTCCGCGGCCAGTCCCGCGATGTCGCGGGCGTACGCCTCCAGGTGTCCGCCGGTGCCGTGCAGCAGGATCAGGTCGGGGCCCGACCCGGCCCGCAGCACCCGGGTGCGCACGCCGCCCACGTCGACGTGCCGGAGTTCGTGGTCGACGTCGGCCAACTCGCCCCAGAGGCTTATGTGTTCGGGCAGCGCGCTCATCGTGAGTCCTCTCCGAAACGGGCCCGCGCCTCGGCGACGGTGGCCAGGCCCGCGCTCTGCCGCCGTCCGACGCCCAGCAGGCCGAGCAGCCGGGAGTTCTCGATGGTCAGGAACTCGACCGGCGCGGTGGCTGAGGCGTTGTAGTGGCGGTGCCACGTCCACGGTGGGGTGTAGATGAAGTCGCCGACCGACCAGGACTCGGTCTCGTCCTCGACCTCGCTGTACCCCTCGCCGCTGATGACAAAGTGCACCGTCTCGTGGTGGTGCCGCTGCATGTCCGAGCTCAGCCCCGGCGGGATGGTCTGCCGGAAGATCTCGAAGGTGGTGGTCGGCAGCTTGCCGGCGATCGAGAGCGTGGTGGGGTTGTGCACCTGGTCGGCCGGCAGCGTCTCGAGCTGCGCCGCGTGCACGACGACCGGGCGGGCGGCGCCGGGCCGCACGGTATCGGAGATCGCGCCGAGGAAGTCGGCCAGCGCGAATCCGTCTCCTGACTGGGCCATCAGATCGTTTCCGTCCTTCCGCCGTCGACCGTGAGCACGGTCCCGTTGATGTAGCTCGCGGCCGCCGAGGCGAGGAAGGCCACGGCCGCCCCGATCTCCTCGGGCCGGCCGGCCCGGCCGGCCGGGATGCCCGCGGCGTCGGCCGCGTCGAGGTCCTCGAACGCGACCGCGGTAGTTCGAACGCGAGCGTCCAGGATCTCCCGGCGGCGCTCGGTCGCCGTGGCGCCGGGCGCCACGCAGTTGACCGTGACCCCTTCGGCCGCGAACTCCCGGGAGAGCAGCTTGGCGGCCGCGGTGACCGCGGACCGCAGGACCACGGACGTCGCGAGGTCGGGCTGGGGCTGGCGCACCGCCGCGGAGGTCACGAGGACGACCCGGCCGAAGCCCCGCGCGGCCATGCCCGGCAGGGCGAGCCGCGCCAGGCGCAGCGGGCCGAGCAGCAGCAGCTCGAAGGCCTGCTGCCAGCGTTCGTCCTCGACATCGAGGATGCGGCCGGGCGGGGGTCCGCCGGCGTTGAGCACGAGGACGTCGAGCGCGCCGTAGCAGTTCTCCACCTCGTCGAAGGCCGCCACGGCGGACTTCGGCTCCGACACGTCGTTGACCAGCGCGTGAACGATGCCGCCGGTGTCCCTGCCGAGCCGCGACGCCGCGGACCCCAGCGGCTCGGCACGCCGCCCGGTGATGACGACGCGGTGGCCCGACCGCAGGAGCTGTTCGGCGACGGCGTACCCGATTCCGGCGCTGCCCCCGCCGACGAGGGCGTTGCGAGCGTTGATGGCAGCCTCCTGGTTTTTACGGCACCGCTGGTTCCGTACGCCGGGGTTCGCGGGCGCTGAGAGCCTGTGTCACATCCCCAGCCGGATCAGCGCACATCGTCTGGTGCGTGCGATCGCAAGGCGCCGGAGCGCCCTCGTGGCGGAGCCACGTGGGCGTTTCGCCAACGCGGCGAGCGTGCGTGCCAGGCGGCGGGCGCCCGGCTGGGGATGTGACACAGGCTCTGAGGTTCCCGGACCGGGTCACCGGTCGCGACGGGTCTATCGTGGCCCGCATGAACCCGGGAACCAACGTTGAGTCCCACTGAGCGGGACGGTGGCGCTCAGGCTGCGGGCGGCCTCGATCGCGCCGCGGCGATCCTCGGCGCCTTCGACGCGACGCACCGCGACCTGACCCTCGCCGCCCTCGTCGCCCGCAGCGGTCTGCCGCGCTCCACCGCCCACCGCACCGCCGACCGGATGATCCGGCTCGGCTGGCTCGACAAGCCGAAGGACCGGTACCGGATCGGCAACCGCCTGTTCGAGATCGCGAGCCTGGCCCCGATCCGGCTCCAGCTGCGCGAGGCGGTGCTGCCCTTCCTCCAGGACCTGCACAGCGCGACCAAGGTCACCGTGCAGCTCGGGGTGCTCGACGGCGCGCAGATCCTGGTCGTCGAGAAGATCACCGGCCATCGGCCGATGCCGATGCTTTCCCAGGTCGGCGGGATCATCCCGGCGCACTGCTCGGCGCTGGGCCGCGCGATTCTCGCCTACAGCGACCCCGCGACCATCGACGCGGTGCTGGCTGCCGGCCTCGAACGCAGGACGCCGCGCACGCTGACCGATCCGGTGGCCATCCTGCGCGAGCTGACCGCGATCCCGCCGCGCGGCTGGGCGGTCGAACGCGAGGAGGGCAACATCGGGGTCAGCTGCGTGGCCGCCCCGGTGTTCGGCCCGCTCGGCGAGGTCGCGGCCGCACTGTCCGTCACCGGCCCCTCCGGCCTGATCCGGGCGCAGGCGATCGGCCCCGCCGTACGCTTGGCCGCCGCGGCGGCGTCCCGGGCCTACTGCTCGCGCCGGTGACCGTCGCCGACTGTCATCGACCGCCGCAGACCAGACCGAAGTCCCGCTGAGTGGGACTTCTGATTGCCGATCGGGCCGCGCGGCCCGCACGCTGTGAGCGCTGATACACCGACGGCTGGCCGGTGCGGCGACCTCAAGGAGACGACGATGACTCTAGGCGGCGGCTACATGCTGCCCTCGCGCGAGGGACAGGCGATCGCGGCGATCGGGCTCGGCATCACGACGAAGGCCGACGGCACGTCGACCCGTGACGCGTACTCGCTGTTCGAGTACACGATCCCCCCTGAGACCGACGGGCCTCCCCCGCACCTGCACACCCGCGAGGACGAGTCCTTCATCTGCCTGGCCGGGCGCCTCGACGTCCACCTCGGCGGCGAGGACTTCGTCCTCGAACACGGCGACTACCTGTACCTGCCGCGGGACGTGGTGCATGCCTTCCGCAACCCGTACAAGGAGGAGTCGCGGGTGATCTCCGTGGTCTCGCCCGCCGGGCTGGAGCGCTACTACCAGGCGCTGGCGGACATGCCGCCAGGACCCAAGGACATCTCGCTGATGAAGAAGATCATGGAGGACTTCGGCATCGAGCTGCAGCTGCCGCCCGAGGTCGCCCAACCATGAGGATCGCGATCATAGGAGCCGGCTTCGCCGGTCTCGCCACCGCGAAGGTGCTGACCCAGGCCGGTCACGAGGTGCGGGTGTTCGACAAGTCCCCGGACGTCGGCGGTGTGTGGAGCCGGACCCGGCGTTACCCGGGCGTGACGACGCAGAGCCCGAAGGCGCAGTATTCGCTCTCCGATTTCCCCATGCCCAAGAGCTACCCGGAATGGCCCAGCGGCGCCCAGGTGCAGGCATACCTCGCCGCGTACGTCGCCGAGTTCGGCCTCGAATCCGCCCTGCGCCTGAACACCGAGGTGATGGCAGCGCGCCCGGCCGGCGACAGCCGCTGGACGGTCGAGACCCGTGGTGCCGGAGGAGCGGAGTCCGTCGAGACATTCGACCGGCTCGTCGTCGCGAACGGAGTGTTCTGCGAACCCCTGGTACCGGCGTATCCAGGCCTCGAGGAGTTCACCGCGGCGGGCGGGCGGCTGCGCGCGGCCACGGAGTTCCATGACGCGGAGGAGGCTCGCGACCAGCACGTCCTCGTCGTCGGGTACGGCAAATCGGCCTGCGATGTCGCGGCGGCGATCAGCGGCGTCGCCGCCGGCACCGATGTGATCGCCCGTCAGCTGCTGTGGAAGGTACCGCGCAAGATCGGCGGGTTCCTCAACTTCAAGCTGCTGCTGCTCACGCGGCTGGGCGAAGGGCTCTTCCGCTACCTGCGACTGCGCGGTCTCGAGAAGTTCCTGCACGGCCCGGGCGACGGCCTGCGCCGACGGATGATCAACTCCATCGGCTCGGTCTCGGTACGGCAGTTCGGCCTCGCGAAGCTCGGCCTGGTTCCGTCCGGGCACATGGAGGACATCGTCCGCGGAGCCATCGGGCTGGCGAGCGAGGGCTTCTTCGAGGGCGTCGCGGACGGAAGCATCATCGTCCACCGCGACCGGACCATCACGCGGCTTCTCGCCGGGCACGATGGCCCCGCGGCCGAGCTGAGCGACGGCAGCACGCACCGCGCCGACCTGGTGCTCTGCGCCACCGGCTTCACCCAGGGCGTGCCGTTTCTGCCGGAGGAGACCCGGCAACGACTGCTCGACGAGCGCGGGAACTTCATGCTCTACCGGCAGATTCTGCCCCTGGGCGTTCCCGGGCTCTACTTCAACGGCTACAACTCCTCGTTCTTCAGCCCGCTCAACGCCGAGATGGCGGCCCTCTGGATCGCGGCCGACCTCGCGAAGGCAGTGGCGCTGCCCGACCCCGAGGCCATGCGTCGGGCTGTCGTCGAGCAGCTGGCGTTCATGGACGAGGCGACGGACACGCATCACTGCCGCGGCACCAAGATCATCCCGTTCTCGATGCACAACGTCGACGAAGTACTCGGCGACCTCGATCTCAACATCGGCGCCACGGTCCGGGCCTCGCACTGGCTGGGCGCGGTCAATCCCGCGGCCTATCGGCGGATGACCCCGCTGCTGCTGCGGCGGTTGGCACCGAGCGAGCCGCGACCTGAGCCCGGATCCACCGGCCTGATGCCTGCGGACAGCGTCTCCGGAAACAAAGAAGTGCCCTTCGACCTGCGTTGACGGGGTTTCTTCAGGACCACGTCAAGCATCATCGGCAAGGCGCTGCTGGAGCCGGTGATCCGGCCGGCAGAGCGGCGCGGTCTGCCGGCGCCGACAGCACCGACGACATGGACCGGTAGGGGCACGGCGCGATGACCGCCTGTTCTGCGGGGCGCAGGTCCCGCCCACGCGGGGTCAATTCCTGCGCTCCCGGCGAACGAACGATGGGAGAAGGGCGCGATGCGCCAGTCCGACGAATGGGCGGCAACCCGAAGCTGACGACCGAACACGAAAGGCCGAGGGCAGAGCGAAAGTCAGGTAGCGATGTGGGGAGTGCCAGTCATGCTGGTGCTCTCGGGGATCGCGGCGATCACGTCGATTTCCAGTGCTGCGTCCAGGGCCAGGTCGGTGACGCCGACCGCGGTGCGGCTTGGCAATGGGCCACCAAACCATATCCGGTATGCCTCATTGAGACCTGTACAGCCTAAATCCGGCTCTTCACAATCCAGGGTGTAGTCGTGGCCTGAAGCTGCCGGTTTCCAGCAGGGATCTGGCGATGTAGTTGGTGAGGTTGCGGAATCCGAGGGCGGAGCCGCGGAGGTGTTCGAGCCGTCCGTTGATGGCCTCGGTCGGTCCGTTGGACGTGCCCGGGCGTTCGAAGTAGGCCAGCACGTCGGTGGCTCGCTTCTTCAGTGTCCGGCCGAGCGTGATGATCTCGCTCAACGCGCTTGCCCTCCGATCGGGTTCGCGGTAGGCGGCGATCATCCGCTGGTAGACCCCCCACGTGGCTTCGACCTCAACGTGAGCGTCGCTCGCAAACAGCGCGGCCAGTCGGTCCTTCTGCCTGTCGGTGAGCAGGTCAGCGCCGGTGTGGAGGGTTCGCCGTGCGGTATAGAGCGGGTCGCTCCTGCGTCCGCGGTGCCCGTGGATGGCCAGTTGGACAGGTCGGCGGCATCGGTCGAGTGCGTCGCCGGCCAGACGCACGACGTGGAATGGGTCCATGACCGCGACCGCGTCGGGTAGTTCCTCGCTGGCGGCGGTCTTGAACCCGGTGAAACCGTCCATCGCGACGACCTCGACGCGGTTGCGCCAGGACTCGTCGCGTTCGGCGAGCCAGGCCTTGAAAGCCTGCTTGGAGCGGCCTTCAGCCATGCCGAGCAGCCGGGAGGGCAGGTGCCGTCACGGTTGCCGGTCAGGTCAATGATCACGGTGAGGTACTTGTCGCCACGTCTGGTGTGGCGCCAGACGTGCTCGTCGACGCCGATCGCGGTGACGTCGTCGAACCGACCGGTGTCGTCGATGAGGACACGCTTGCCCTCGGCCAGGACGGCGTCGTTGGCGGTGTTCCAGGCGACCCCGAGCCCTTCGGCGACACGGGCGACGGTGAGGTGCTGGCAGACGATGGCTTCAAGCGCCCACCGCAGCCCGCGGCGCGAGAGCTTCGCCCGCGACTCAGCCGCCTTGGTGGTGTCTTGCCGCCACACGTGCCCGCAGTCGATGCAGCGGTAGCGTCGGATCGTGACGTGAAGGATCGTGGGCCGCGAGCCCAGTGGCTCGTGCGCCAGCCGCCGGTCACGGTGTCACGCGGTGTGCCTTGGCAACCGCAGCGGCGGCACCACTGATCGGACTCGACGACCCGGCACGCGAGAACCCGCATGGTCCGGGGCGAGTCGCTGACCGGTGACTTCGAGCCCGAGCTCGTCAAGGCGGCAGAACGTATTCATGTCAGCGCGGGCGAAGCCGGCCTCAGGGGTAGCGTCGTGCAACGTCGAGGTCTTCCGGATGGGCTTGGTGTAGGAACCCCCTTCCTCGGGAGACCTCGGCGCCTACCCGGCCACCGACGCGGGGTGAGCTGCCACCGCCGGTGTGACACAAGTTCCTGATGATCTGAAGTCAACCAGATGAGGGTGAATCGTTCTGCTTCGGTCCCGGTCACGCGAAGGCGATCGGGGCCGGAACTTCAACGGTGGCTTCGGTCGTGGCTTGTGGGCCGTTCAGCTCTGGGGCATTCAGGGGCCGATGTCGTCCAGCTCGGTCAAGTCCTCATGAGAGAGGGAGAGTCCCGCGCCGGCGATGTTCTCGCGCAGGTGCGCTGTCGATGACGTGCCGGCGATGAGCAGGATGTTCGGTGATCGCTGCAGCAGCCAGGCCAGTGCGACGGATATCTGTGTCGCCTCCAGTCGAGCGGCGACCGCCGAGAGCGCCGAGGACTGAAGCGGGGTAAAGCCCCCGAGGGGGAAGAAGGGCACGTACGCGACGCCGTCGGTGGCGAGCCGGTCGATGAGCTTGTCGTCGTGGCGGTGGGCGAGGTTGTACATGTTCTGCACGCACACGATCGGCGCGATGCTCTGTGCCTCGGTGACCTGCTCCTCGGTGGCGTTGCTGATCCCGAGGCGGCGGATCAGGCCCTGCTGCTGGAGTTCGACGAGCGTCTCGAACGCCTCGGCGAGCGAGCCGGGCTGGGGACCTTCGGCGTTGCCGAGTCGGAGGTTGACCAGGTCGAGTACGTCGAGCCGGAGGGACTTGAGGTTGTCGTGGACCTGGCGGCGCAGATCTTCGGGTCGCCGGGCCGTGGGCCAGCCGCCCTGTTCGTCGCGGGTCGCGCCCACCTTGGTCACGATGTGCAGCGACTCGGGATAGGGGTGCAGTGCCTCGCGGATCAACTCGTTGGTGACGCGCGGCCCGTAGGCGTCGCTGGTGTCGACGTGTGTGATACCGAGGTCGACCGCTTCACGCAGCACGGCCAGGGCACCCTCGCGATCGGCGGGCGGCCCCATGACCCACGGGCCGGCCAGTTGCATGGCGCCGTAGCCGAACCGGGTGACGGTCAGGTCACCCAGAGTCCAGGTGCCGCCGGGAAGAGAGAGGGAGGGTGTGCTCATCTTGTTGCCTTTCGTCGTGCACTTGGGGGGTGGCGCCTGCTGCCTCCCTGCATCAGCATTGGAGAGAAACTTCCTGTCGGGAAGTAGGCACTTGGGAGTGCGTAACCCACCCATCGGTGAGAGGTGCGATCAGTGACGACGATGAAGGCGGCCCAGAAGAGGGCTCAGGCCAAGGTGGAGTACAACGCGTTCCTGGCAGGGTGCCCCAGCCGGCAACTGCTCGACCGAATCTCGGACAAGTGGGTCGTCCTGATCCTGTGTGCGCTGGGCGGCGACAACAGCCCTGGCCAGCCCGGTGCAGCACACGCAGACGCTCCGAAGGTGATGCGTTACTCCGAGATCTCTCGTCTTCTGGCCGGGGTCAGCCAGAAGATGCTGACCCAGACGCTACGGTCGCTGGAGCACGATGGTCTGCTCACCCGTACCGTGACGCCAACCGTCCCTGTCACCGTCTCCTACGAGCTGACCGACCTCGGCCTCTCGCTCCACCACATGACGCGCGGGCTCAGAAACTGGGCGCAGACGCACATGGCCGAGGTCCTCGCAAACCGTGAGAACTACGACGCTCGCACCTCCTGACGCCTCACATCCAACCGTCCAACAGCTCTACATTCTCGGCCCTACACCCTCAACTGCGAAGAGCCCTAAATCCGTCCTGGTCAGCGGTGCCGGCGTGGGTGGTCGGTGGCGTACTTGTGCTGGTCGAGGGCGGGAGGCTGGAGTGCAGATCTTCTGGCACGTACCGGATGGGGGTTCTTGGCTTCGGCCGTGAGGTGTTCGGCGGGACTCCTACGGTTCCCTGAGGGTGTCTGGCCGTTGGGGAGGAGAAGGCGTGTCGTCGCTGGCGAAGATCAAGGGCACCCTTCAACTCGACACTGCCACGCGAGGGGGTACCGGGATCAGGGTCCGGTTATGGAGGGCAGCAGGTAGTCGCGAATGAACGCCGTTGAGTTGATCTCCTTGTTGTTGCTGGTGTTGCTCGTGTTCTCGCTGGTCACGAGCACGATGTCCGCGCTGGGGATTACGTAGATGAACTGCCCGCCGTAGCCCCAGGCAAAGTACATCGAGCGTCCGGAGATGGTGTGCATCCACCAACCCTCGGAATAGGCGATTGTGTCGTCGACCTGTGTGGTCCGGGCTTGCGCCGCCCGCACCGCTCTTTGTGGCACGAGCGACTGACCGTCCCACTTGCCGTCGTGCAGGTAGAGCAGGCCGAACTTGGCCATTTCCCGTGGCGTCAGGTAGAGGTTGTACCCGCCGGAGAAGATGCCTCGCGGGTCACGGCCCCAATGCTCGGCCGTGATGCCCATCGGTTGGAACAGGTGCTGGTGGGCGAACTGGCAGGTGCTCATGTGCGTGGCCTTCTGCAATACGGCCGAGACGATGTGCGTATTGCCGCTGCTGTAGTTGTACGTCGCGCCAGGGACGGACACGAGCGAACGGCCGAGAATCGTCTGGACCCAGTTCGACGCCTCCTCGACCTGGCCTTCGGTCGAATCCTCCGTCCAGTCGAGACCGGACGTCATGGTCAGCATGTGTCGGATGGTGATCTTTTTCTTATCCGGCGACACATTCCCGAAGTACTCCGGCAGATAGTCGGCCACCGGGTCGTCCAGGCTTCCGATGTCGCCCTTGGCGATGGCGATGTGGACCAGCGCCTGCAGAATGCTCTTCGACGCCGAGTGGACGTTGTTGCTCCGTTGTACGCCACTACCGTGGTAGTACTGCTCGGCCACGAGACGGTCGTGTCGGATGACCAGCGCGCTGAACAATGATGCGTTGTTCCCGAGCTTGGTCAGCCCCGTACGCAACAGGGTGGAATCCATCCCCTGCTCCTCCGGCGGGGTCGACGACCATTCCGCACCGTCGTCCCGGGGATCCGTGTACGTCGGGTTGTTCTCATAGAACGTCCGGCCGTTCCCTGCGATCCGGTCGCAATCGACGGTCGCCGTCGTGGCCGGCGCCGTTGCTGTCGACCTCGACGAAGCCGCTCCGGCGCACCCGGCCAACGCCAGGAGCGACAGCATCGGCACTACCCAAGTGATCCGCCGCGCGGTCGACCGGCCCGCCCGAACGCAGGCACCGGCGGCGACGGTGTGGGAGCGAACCTGCCACAATCCCGGCTTTCGAAATCTCATGACCGACTTCATTTTCCTTAGCGCAGAACGACAGCGCCAACCTAGCCGTTTCGCTTGGATACGGCGGCTGTTGAGGCGGAAACGCGCGGTCGCCTGCGCACAGGAGGCGACCCGCTGAGCGGGCCCAGCCGCAATGACTGTCGCGGCGAGGTGATCATCCCGCCAGCTGCCCGGGCACCGCCCGGCGTCAACCGAGGGCCGGTCAGCGTCCCCGGCCCTCGGGGAACTGCCCGAGGTGAACCGCACGGTGGACGACCACCCCCAGGCCCCGGACGTCCTCCGTGAAGGCATCGACGCGTATCCGGCGTCCGCTGTGCAGCCGGATCTCACACGTAGAGCCCATGCCACGGGCGTCGGCCAGCGGCCGGCCGTCACCGCCGGTGGTGCTCAGCTGCGCGACATCCTCCCAGGGGATCACGGTGGCGGTGCCCGCCACCCGGTGGGTGAACCCCCGCTCATGGATGTCGAAGCACTGCTCCCGGGTACGGAACGCCTGCACCAGGCGCCAGATCCCCAGGCCCCACCCCGTCAGGCCGACCCCGAGCAGTAGCCCCGCCAGCCCCGGGGCCCCTCGGCGGTGCCCACCGATGCGATCGCCACCGGCACCCCGAAGGCGGTGCCCGTCGCCCCGACCATCAGCCAGATGCCCGCCTGCCGCAGGCGCCGCGCGCCATCGGTACGGTGCTCTCGCACGAACCTTCCCAACTGCCTGGCCGCTTCCGTGCGCCTCATCGGGCCCCCTCCCGGGTCGTGGACATTTCAAACTATGCCCCCGTCGCGCGGCACGCCAGGATGACGGTGGCGCCGTGTTCGGCGAGCAGCTTGGCCGTCTGGAAGCCCAGCTCTGTGTTCGCGCCGGTGATCACGGCCGTGCGTCCTCGTTGGTCGGGTATGTCGGCAGACGTCCAGCGCTGCCTCGTGCTCAAAGGGTCATCTGAAGGCTCTCCGCCCTCGGGGATCGGCATCGAGACGGCCATCCCTGTTCTTGGGAGTACGCGGGGCGGCCGTTCAGGTTGTCGGCGGCGAGACCGAAGTCGCAGCTGTCGGCGTGTGGAGGTCAGCCGCCGATTCGCTCGCCGAGGAAGCTCGTGATCGTGCCCATGACCTTCTGCGTCGACCAGGGGATGCCCGCCTTGGGGTCGCCGACGAAGGACATGTCCCCGTGATCGGCGCCCTTGACCACGTACCTCGTCGCGTCGACGTCCTTGGCCTTGAGGGCGTCGGCGAGGATGAGCGACTGGCTGGGGGAAATGACGTGATCGTTGTCGCCCTGGAGCAGGATGAACGGCGCGGTCCTGGAGTTGATGTACGTCGCCGGATTCGCGGCCGCGTTGGCCGCCGCGTCGTCGGTGACGGTCTTCTTGGAGCCCGGCCCGAAGACGTAGGCGTTGACGAAGCTGCCCGGGGCGTTGTACGTCTTCTGCGTCGCCGCGTCGAAGTCGTCGGCGATCTTCGACAGGTCTCCTGCCCCGAACTCATAGACGACGGCCTGCACTTCACTGCTCTGGCCGAGGTTGTCACCGATGTCGAACTGCTTGTCGCCGTTGGTGGTGCCCGCCATGGCTGCGAGGTATCCGCCCGCGGACTGACCCCACACGGCCACCTTGGTGCCGTCGATGCCGTACTGATCCGCGTGCGCGCGCAGATACCGGATGGCCGACTTCACGTCCGCCACCCCGTCCTTGTAGGTCGCACCGTTGGCGATCGTGCGGTACTCGATGCTCGCCACCGCGTAGCCCTGGTCGGCGACATAGGTGCGCTGCCCGGGGTTGGCCGCCTTGTCGTCCGCGACGAAGCCGCCGCCGGTGATGTACACGACCAGTGGCTTCGCCCCGGAGCCCTTCGGCACCTGGAGGTCCAGCTTGAGGTCGGTCTTCTTCCCGGCCGTGGTCGGCGAGGAGTAGACGATGTCTTTGTGGCTCGAAAGGTCGGCCTGCCCGCACTTGATCTGCGGCCCCGTCGGATCGATGACCGTGCTTGTGCTGGTGTCCGTGGCCTTCACCGTCTTGGATACCGAGAACGCCGCCCCCTTGGGCGTTTCACCACCTCCGCCGGCCCCAGGCTCTGTGGTCGACGGGGACTTCTGGGGGCAGGCGCCGAGCGTCGGCGAGGGGGCGGGCGAGGCGGCGCTGGAACCGGTGCTGCTCGAACCCGAGGAGCAGGCCGTGAGGACCAGTCCCAGGGCAACGGCTCCGGCGGCGGCCGCGGCGAGTCGGCTGCGTGTGGCCATGGCTATCTCTTTCCGGGTGCTCGAAGAAGCGGACGGAGGTATCGGGGTAATTTGAAGCCTAACACTAAGTGGAGGATCTTTCTCCACTTAGTGTTTTGGTGGTGATCGCTCACTCTTCGGCGACATGGTCGACACCGTCGACCGCTACCTCGCCGAGGCACTGGCCGAGGAGGATGCCTGACTGGGACTGACGCGCTGTGTGGAGCGGGTCTGCGAAGTCCAGTCCTTCGACCGCTGCCTGTGTGAGGTCATGCGGGGGGCATGATCCGCACCGACACAGGTCCCTCCGACTTCCCGGTCCTGCAGTTGATGACCGCCGCGGTCAGCGAGTTTGACGCGGGATCCGACACCTGGCGCCACTACCTCGCCAGGAGTCCTCGCTAGGCACCGGCACACGTCGCCTTCCCGTCGGGCAAGTAGCAGGAATCCTCCGGCGGTGCCGCCGTCGCAGACGCGATGGTCGAAAGTGATGGAGAGCTGCGTGATCTTGCCGACCTCGCGCATGCCGGATGGCCGCCGTCCGACTGGAGGCGCGTCATGCTCGACCGGCGCCGCAACACCGCCGTGGCCTGCGACGCCTGTCATAACCGCATCCAGGCGGCACAAGTGGCCAGATCGTTCACGTCGTGATCACGGGAGAGCCGGATGACCAGACGTTCTCCAGACCTGGACCTATGGATCCTTCGTGCTCAAACGAGCGGCGGGCGTTGAGCGGTCGGCATCGGAGTACGGTGGCGGTACCGAGCGCACCTCGCACGCCGTCATCCGTTTCGGCGTCGCCCTCGGGGAACGGCAATGCCGGAGCGTATCGCGTCCGGTCGGAAATGAGCCGCCCCACATGAGCCTGATGAGTCTCGGAGTACTCGCCTCCTGCCGCAAGGAGAACGAGTTCCGGCTGCCGCTGCACCCCCGCCACCTCGACCGGATCGCCCCGGACATACGGGAGCGGATCTTCCTCGAACAGGGCTACGGCCGACGGTTCGGCGTCGCCGACGACGCGCTGCGACCACTCGTGGCCGGCCTGCACTCCCGCGAGCGACTCCTCGCCGAGTGCGACATCCTGCTGCTGCCCAAACCGATGCACGACGACGTCGCCGAAATGCGCGAGGGCCAGGTGCTGTGGGGATGGCCGCACTGCGTACAGGACGAGAAGATGACTCAGCTCGGCATCGACCGACGGCTGACCCTCATCGCCTGGGAAGCCATGAACCACTGGACGTCCACGGGCGCCTTCAGCGTCCATGTGTTCCACAAGAACAATGAGCTCGCCGGCTACTGCTCGGTGCTGCACGCCCTACAGCTCGGCGGGCTGACCGGCAGCTACGGTCGGCGCCTGCGCGCGGCGGTCATCAGCTTCGGCGCCACGGCACGCGGAGCGGTCACGGGCCTGGGCGCCATGGGGGTCACCGACGTCACGGTGCTCACCCAACGCGCCGCCGCGGCGGTGGCCTCGCCGATGCCCTCGGTCGTGATGGCCCACTTCGAGGAACAGGAGGACGATCCGACGCGCCTGCGGGCCATCACCGCAGCCGGTTCCATGCCGTTGGCGGAGTACCTGGCCGGGTTCGACATCATCGTCAACTGCGTCCTTCAGGACACCGACGCGCCGCTCATGTTCGTCACCGACGAGGAACTCGCCCTGTTCCGGCCGGGCACCTTCTTCATCGACGTTTCCTGCGACGAAGGCATGGGCTTCGGGTGGGCCCGCCCGACCACCTTCGGTGAGCCCATGCCCGCGGTGGGGTCGGGCTGCCACTACTACGCGGTGGATCACAGCCCGTCGCATCTGTGGAACTCCGCCACCTGGGAAATCAGCGAGGCGCTGCTTCCCTACCTGCGCAAGGTCATGAACGGCCCCGCGGCATGGGACACCGACGTCACGGTCAGAAAGGCCATCGAGATCCGCGACGGCGTCGTCCAGAACCCGAAGATCCTCTCCTTCCAGCACAGGTCAGGTGCCTACCCTCACACTCCCGAGGTCCCGACGACTCCGCTGAGCTCAGCGGTCTAGTACGCCGGCGCGTTGAGTCCCCGGAAGTGTGCCATCACCCCGCTTGGTCTTGTTCGTAGCACGGCCTCGTCCACGACGAGGACGCCGGACCGCACGTAGGTGCCGAGCTTGTTGAGGCGCCCTCCGTTGCGCTGCGTTCAGAGTTGGGTCTGGCCGCCGTTGACCTCGTAGACGGAGCCGGTGACGAAGGCGGCATCGTCGGAGAGCAGGAAGCTCACCACGCTTGCGACCTCATCGACCTGGCCCACGCGGCCCATCGCGGTTTTCGCGGCGATGGAGGCGCGAACCTCCGGCGGGAGTGCCAGTGCCGATGGGGCGTCGATCGGACCGGGTGCGACGGCGTTGATGCGGATACCGCGCTTGGCGTATTCGACGGCGGCCGAGCGGGTGAGTCCGATGATGCCGTGTTTGGAGGCCGAGTATGCGGCCCGTCCGGCGTGGGCCATCACTCCGGCGGTGGAGGCCATGTTGAGGATGGTCCCACCGCCGGCGTCGAGCATGTGGGCGATCTCGGCTTTCATGCTGTGGAAGACGCCGGTCAGGTTGATGCCGATGACGTCGTTCCAGTCGTCGAGAGCGATGTCATGGACCTCGACCAGGCCGGGCGTGATGCCGGCGTTGTTGAAGGCGAGGTCGAGGGCGCCGTAGGTCGTGACGGTGAAAGCGACCAGCTTCTCGGTGTCGTCGAACGACATGACGTCTGCGGCGAACGCGGAAGCGAGGTGGCCAGCGGCGCGGAGTTCCGCGGCGACGCGTTCGGCGGACGCTGCGTCGCGGTCGGCGACGACGATGCGCGCGCCGTCCGCGGCGAGTCGTCTGGCGGCCGCTTCGCCGAGGCCCGATCCGGCGCCGGTGACGAGTCCGACCTTCCCGGTCTTGTCGTGCTTGTCGCGGGTGCCGGGGGTCATGTGACGGCCTCCTCGGTGGTGAGCTGGACGAGTGTGAAGATGGCGCCTGCAGGGTCGAGGAAGACCGCGATCGTGCCGATCTCGATCGGCGTGGGCGGCATGAGCTGGGTGCCGTCGTGTTCGGTGGCGACCGTCGCGGCGGCCTCGATGTCGTCTACGGCGAAGTAGACGTCCCAGTACGCGGGGGTCTCGGCCTGCATGGCCGGCGGCCGTGGCAGGAGCCCGGAGAAGGATCTGCCGTGCGTCTGCCACTCGCGGCGGCCGAGGGGACCCCTCGGCTCCGTGAGCTCCCATCCGAAGGTCCCACGGTAGAACGCCGCGGATGTGTCGACGTCGTCGGTGATCAGTTCGCCCCATGCGAGGGTGCCGTGAGCGGGTCGCTCGCGGTGCCGTGTGGTGGGCGCGCGGAGTGCGAACCGTGTTCCGTTGGGGTCGCTCACGACCGCAGTTTCGGCCGTGGCTCCTTTGGCCGGGGGCAGCACCGCGCCGTCGGCCTTGGAGACGGCGGTCAGCGCGGTGTCGAGGTCGTCGACGTCGAAGTGGATCAGCCATCCGGGAGTGACGTCGACGATGGCGGCTATGTCGGCAACCGGCGTGCCCGCGGCGGATGCGATCAGTTGACCGTCGGTCTCCGTCAGGGCCCAGCCCAGCACGGCCCTGTAGAAGGAAGCGACGGTGTGCGGGTCGGCCGAGCCGAGGCTTGCCCATCTGGGCCCGACCGTGGTCTGGGACGCATCGTCAGTCATGGTCATGCTCCGTTCAGTGTGCTGCGGTCCGTGTGGGGCCGTCGGCATGGTCACTGGAGTGCACCCCCGCTGATCAGGAGGCTCTGCCCGCTGACCCAGGCCGCGAGGCCGGAGGCGAGGTACTCGGCGGCGTCCGCAACGTCGTCCACGGTCCCCATCCGGCGGCCGATGCGCCCGGGCTGGGCGACGAACTGCCGCACCGGGTGGTCCGGGTCCGGCTCGGTGAACACGCCCGCGCCCTCGATCGCCGTGGGAAGGATCGAGTTGACGGTGACCCCTCGGTCAGCAAGCTCCTGCGCCAGGACCTGTACGGCGTAGCGCGGTGCTGTCTTGCTCGACCCGTACAGTCCTTCGCCCCGGACCGGCACGGTCGTCGTGCTCGAACCGACGTAGATGATGCGACCGCCATCCACGACGTACCGCGCTGCCGCCTGGAGGGTGAAGAAGGTGCCCTTGGTGTTGATGGCGAAGAGACGATCGAACTGCTCCTCGGTGATGTCGAGGAAATCAATGCCGATGAGCTCGACGCCCGCGTTGGCGACAGCCATGTCGATCTGTCCGAAACGCTCGGTGGCCTCGGTAAAGAGGCGCTGGATGTCGGGGACGACGGACATGTCGGCCTGTACGGCGATCGCATCCGCGCCCAGATGCCCGATCTCCGCGACCGTGGCGTCGGCTTCCTTCGCGCTGGAGGCGTAGTTGACCACGATGTTCGCGCCGAGGCGTGCGTAGCGCAGGGCGATCGCCTTGCCGATACCTCGGGCGGAGCCCGTGACCACGGCCGTCTTCCCGGTCAGATCACGCATCGGAATCGTTGCCCCTGCCGGTCTGCCGTTCACAGGCTCTGTCCGCCGGAGATCTCGATGCGCTGCGCGGTGACCCACCGGTTCGCATCCGAGAGAAGTGCGGTCACCGCGCCCGCGATGTCGTCGGGTTCGCCCACGCGTCCCAGCGCGACCTGGCGAGGTGAGGTAGTTGCGGACCTGTTCCTCGTGCATCATTCCGCCGCCGAAGTCGGTTGCGGTCGCTCCGGGCGCGACGGTGTTCACGCGGATGCCGCGGCTGCCGAGCTCCTTGGCCTGGTAGCGGGTGAGGACCTCGACCGCGCCCTTCACCGCGCCGTAGGCGGAATGCCCCGGGACGGCGAAACGGGTCAGACCGCTGGAGACGTTCACGATCGCGCCGCCGTCGGCAAGCGCCGGCAGCAGGGTCTGCGTCAGGAAGAACACGCCCTTGAGGTGTACGTCCACCAGATCGTCGAAGTCCTTCTCGGTCGTCTCGGCGAACGGGGCGGTCAGGTCGGTGCCGGCGTTGTTGACGAGGAAGTCGAACGTGGTCGTGCCCCAGCGCGCCTGGAGCTCGGCGCCGAGCTGCTCCGCGAAGTCCGCGAAGGTGCTCACGACGCTGGTGTCGAGCCGCAGCGCGACGGAGGAACGTCCCTGATCCGTGACAGCGGACACGACCTCCTCGGCCTCGTCCCGGTTGCTTCGATAGGTCACCACGACATCGACGCCTGCCCTGGCGAGGTGCAGTGCGTATGCGCGTCCGAGACCTCGGTTGGCTCCGGTGATGACGGCGATCTTCTGGGTGGCACTCACGATGACTCCTTGGTCACTGGTCGCTCGGGAGGGTTCGAGGTGCTGTTGTCGAACCCGATGACCAGTTGACGCGCGATCCGAGAAGCCATCCAGTGCCTGCTTATCCACTGTCCGGCGGTCCCAGGCTGGGGCGCAAGCCTGGGATTGGCAGACAGTGGATAGCCGTATCCGGGTGAGGCACAGTGTCGATATGGATCAGAGTGGCCTGGCGACATTTCTCCGTAAGCGTCGAGAGGCGCTGCAACCCGACGACGTCGGCGTTCCTCCAGGGCAGCGCCGACGCACGCCGGGGCTACGACGCGAAGAAGTGGCCGCGCTGTGTGGCATGTCGACGGACTACTACAGCCGTCTCGAACGCGGCCGCGGACCGCAGCCATCGGAGCAGATGATCACCGCGATCGCCCGTGGGCTCCGGCTCACCCTCGCCGAACGCGACCACCTCTTCGTCCTCGCCGGCCACAACGCACCGGCCCGCACCACACGCGACGACCACGTGAACGCCGGCATGATGCGCATCCTCGATCGCCTTGGCGACACCCCCGCGCAGGTCGTCACCGGCACCGGCGAGACGATCGTCCAGACCCCGCTGGCAGTGGCCCTGCTCGGCGACCAGACACGATTCACCGGGCTCGCGCGAAGCATCATCCACCGCTGGTTCACCGACCCGAACGAACGCACGAACTACGCGCCCGACGATCACCCTACGCACAGCCGGGTCTATGTGGCCCAGCTCCGCACGGTCGCCTCCCGCGAAGGCCACGGCTCACACGCCGCCACGCTCGCCGACCGTCTTTGCGCGGAGAGCTCCGAGTTCGCGGAACTGTGGGCCCAGCACGAAGTCGGTATCTCCTACACCAACCGCAAAAGAATTCTGCACCCGCAGGTCGGAATGATCTCCCTGCACTGCCAGACACTCGTCGACCCGGACCAGGCCCAATCGCTGCTGGTGTTCACAGCGATCCCCGGCACGGAAGACCACGACAAGCTCCGACTGCTCTCGGTCATCGGAAGCCAGCGGCTCGACGCGCATACCACGGCAGCCTCCGACTGAGGACTACGTGTCCCCAGCCCGCACCCGCGACAGCATCGGTGGCGCGGCACTGCCCGTGCCGGTTCCCTCACGTCCCCGCGGGCGGGGCGATTTCGATGGATACTCCGCGGGCCTCGAAGGCACGGATCTGCGCGTCGGGAGCCGATGCGTCGGTGACCAGGGTCCACCCGTCCCCGAGCCTCGCCCACGCGTGAAACGGCGCACGCCCCAACTTGGCGCCGTGCGCCAGCACGTAGACCCGGTCGGCGCGGCGTGACATCAGCTCCTTGAGGCGGGTCTGGCGCAGGTCCGCCTCGCAGATGCCGCGGTCGACGGTGACGCCGTCGGCGCCGAGGAAGACCCGGTCGAAGGACATGTGCTCGAGCGCGGCCTCCGTGAGCGGGCCGACGAAGCCCTGGCTGAGCGGGCGGAGCGTGCCACCGAGGCACTCGACGTGCACTCCCTCCGCGTCCGCCAGGGCATGCAGGGCGGTCAGGCCCGTAGTCGCGACCGTCAGTTCCTTTGCGCCGCGCAGCTCGTGGGCCAGCGCGCCCACCGTCGTACCGGCGTCGAGGAGCAGCGTCTCACCCGGCTCGACCTGCCGCGCCGCCCACTGCGCGATGGCCCGCTTCTCCTCGTACGCCTCGCCGGTACGCTGCCGCAGCGACGCCTCGGGGTGCGCGGACAGCGCCATCGCGCCACCGTAGGTGCGTGCGAGGCGGCCCTCCGTGGTGAGACGGGCGAGGTCGCGGCGGATGGTTGAGGGGGTGACGTCGAAGAGCGCTGAGAGTTCCTCGACGCTGGCGAGGCCGGTGGTGGTCGCGAGGTGGACGATGCGGTCGCGTCGTGCCTGGGAGGTGGTCGGCGGCATCTGCGTAAGTCCTCTACGGTGCGGTGGTAACGGCGGTGCAGGGGACGGCGGTTCAGGCCACCGGGGCGGCCGGCACCGTGGCCATCTCGGCTGCCCGGCGCAGCGCCTCGACCATGCTACCGGCCTCCGCCGTGCCCGTTCCGGCGATGTCGAACGCGGTGCCGTGGTCGACGGAGGTGCGGATGACGGGCAGTCCCACAGTGAGGTTGACACCCGCCTCGATGCCCAGAACCTTGACCGGGCCGTGGCCCTGGTCGTGGTACATCGCCACGATCAGGTCGTAGTCACCGCGTGAGGCGAGGAAGAAGGCGGTGTCGGCGGGGAGCGGACCCCGGGCGTCGACGCCCTCGACGCGCAGCTTCTCCAGGGCCGGGACGATCTTCTCCTCTTCCTCGCCGTAGCCGAACAGTCCGTTCTCGCCCGCGTGCGGGTTGATGCCGCAGACACCGATGACGGGGTTCGGGGTGCCCGCGCGGACCATCGCCTCGTGGCCACGGCGCACGGTGCGCTCGACGAGGCCCGGCTCGATGCGGTTGACGGCGTCGATCAGGCCGATGTGCGTGGTGACGTGGATGACCTTCACCTTCTCGGTGGAGAGCATCATCGAGACCTCCTCGGTCCCGGTCAGGTGGGCGAGGAGTTCGGTGTGGCCTGGGTAGATGTGGCCCGCGGCGTGCAGGGCCTCCTTGTTGAGCGGTGCGGTGCAGATCGCGTTCACCTCGCCTGCCACGGCGAGTTGGGCGGCACGCTCGATGTACGCGTACGCGGCGTGGCCCGCGACCGGTGACAGCTTGCCCCAGGGCAGGCCGGAGGGGAGCAGGCCGAGGTCGATCACGTTGACGCGGCCGGGTGTGAACTCGGCGTCGCGCGGGTGGTCGACGACGGCGATCTCGCAGTCGAGGCCGAGGATGCGGGCGGCCTCCCGCAGCCGCTGCGCGTCGCCGATGACGACGGGGCGGCAGCGGGTCAGGACCGCGTCGTCGAGCAGGGCCGCGACGACGACCTCGGGGCCGACACCGGCACCGTCGCCCATGGTGACGGCGATGAGAGGGAGGGGGGTGCTCATGGGAACAACTCCTAGGCGGGAGGCGGACGGTGACAGGTTCAGGGGGCGGCCGTGGCGGCGGCCAGGCGGGGCCGTAGCGCGACAGTGATGCGCAGCAGCGAGTCCTCGGCGCCATAGCTGCCGGGGCGGGTGACGACGTGGCGACCGTCGGAGGTACGGGAGTGGACCGCGCCGTGGTGGATCTCACCGAGCGGTTCCAGCTCCCTTATGCCCAGGGCATCCAGGGTGGCGCGGGCGGTCTCGCCGCCGGTCAGCACGAGGTCGGGGCGGCCCGGGTACGCGGCGGCGAGCGCAGCCAGAGCGGCACTGAGGGCCCGCCCCGCGCCGGGCCGCAGGGCTGCCGAACCGTCGATGGAGAGCACGGTCAGGGCAGGGGCGGCGGCCGTAGGCGGCAGGCGGACCGTGCCCGCCGCCAAGTCGGCCGGATCCAGCGGCACATGGTGTGCGCCGAGCGCGGTGAGGTGCGCGATCTGCGCAACCGCGCCGGGCTCGGCGGTCCCCACGACAAAGAGCAACGGGGTGCGATCCCGGATGGGAGTGGGCGGGGGTGCGGCGGCAGCGGGACGCGGCAGCGCGCGCCCGAGCGCGGCCGCCAGACCACCGCTGCCCAGGAGCCGGAATCCGGGGCCGAGCCGCAACACTGCCGCGGCCACCGCGTCCAGGTCGGCGTCTGTCTCGGCGTCCGGAGCAGGGTGCGCACCGGACGCGGCGATCCGCCGGAGCTCCGCGTCCAGCGCGGCGGGCTCGGACCGTACGGCATTGAGGGGGACCGTCCGGACCGGCAGACCGGACAGCGCCTCGGGCAGCGAGCGGGGCGCGGACCCGTGTTCCGCGCGCCATCCGTCCGTGCGGTGCAGTGGAACGCCGTTCACGTGCACTACGCCGCCGGTCACGGTGCGTCGAGCCGCGGGCAGCGCGGGGGCGATGACGACGGCCTCGGCCCCCTCCGCGTACGCGGCCGCCTCCGCGGCGAGGTGGCCGCGCAGCTGTGAGTCGACCTTCTTGTACAGCAGGCGAGGCGGGCCGGCCTGCGCCGCCCGCAGCGCCGTCCGCACAGCGCAGGCCGCTTCGGCGGGCGGCAGATGACGGGTGTCCAGGTCCACGACGAGGTCGTGCGGGCCAGTGACTTCGGTCACGTCGACGGCGTCGAGCGACAGACGGACCGGGCCGCCGAGCGCGCGGGCGGTCTCGGCCGCGCCGGACAGATCGTCCGCGAGCGCAACGACGTACGGTACACGCGGCGAGGCGCAGGGAACTGCGGGCGGGGGCAGGGAAGCCACGGGATCGAACCTCCTCGGACGTGTCGGCGGTGAGCGGCCCGGTGGGATCATGACACAAGTTGCGTGAAGTGCGCGAGACCTCTTGCGCGAATTACGCAGTCGTGCGAGCGTTCCCGTGGCGCCGAGGCCGTCACCAGCGGACCGCGTCGCCCTCGTGGATGCGACGGGTGCCCGCTTACACAGCTCATCGCACCACATGTGGCCGCAGCACAGCGCATCGCCGGGAACCACCGCGGCGACCGCTGAGGCCGCATAGCCGCACGGCACCACCCGCGATGCGCACATCACGCATGGGCACGAGACCGCACCACCCGCACGACCCGCCTTGGAAGGAACCGCCGTGACTGTCGGCCTTGAACTCCCGCACGTCCCCGTCCCGTTGTCCCGACTCGTTCTCGGCACGATGACCTTCGGCGACACCGCCGACCGCGCGACGGCCGCCGCGATGCTGGACGCCGCGCTCGACGCGGGCATCACCGGCGTGGACACCGCCAACGGCTACGCGGGAGGCGAGAGCGAGCGCATCCTCGCCGAGCTGCTGCCCGGCCGCCGGGACCGGGTGGTGCTCGCCACCAAGGCCGGCATCGCGCACCCCGACCAGGGCGAGCACGCGCCGCTCTCCGCCGAGGGACTGCGGGCCGCGCTCGACGGGAGCCTCAAGCGCCTGGGCACCGACCACGTCGACCTCTTCTACCTGCACCAACCGGACCGCGCGACGCCGCTCACCGAAACCCTCGCGACCGTCGCCGAGTTCGTACAGGCGGGCAAGGTCCTCTCCCTCGGCGTCTCCAATTTCGCGGCCTGGCAGATCGCCGAGCTGAGCCGCGTGGCTGACGAGGTCGGCGCCCCGCGTCCCGTCGTCGCCCAGCAGCTCCACAATCTCCTCGCGCGGCGCATCGAGGAGGAGTACGTCGAGTACGCCGCCGTCACCGGCCTGCGCACCATGGTCTACAACCCGCTCGGCGGCGGCCTGCTCACCGGCCGCCACAGCTTCGAACAGGCCCCGGACGGCGGGCGCTTCGGCGACTCCAAGCTGGCCGCGATGTACCGCGAGCGGTACTGGAACGAGGATCTGTTCCGTGCCGTCACGGACCTCACCCGCATCGCCTCCGACGCGGGCCTGCCGCTGACCGAACTGGCCCTGCGCTGGCTGCTGTCACGGCCCTCCACCGACGCGCTGCTGCTCGGCGGCTCGAAGGTCGAGCATCTGAAGGCCAACATCGCCGCCGCGTCCGCGGGCCCGCTGCCCGCGGACATCCTGGCCGCCTGCGACGAGGTCGGCGCCCGCCTGCGCGGCCCGATGCCCGCCTACAACCGCTGACCGCACCGCCCCCGCAATGGAGACAGACATGTCCACAGGCCGCACCCCCACCGAGTTCACCGCCGCGCTGCGCAACCGCGAACAGCTCATCGGCTACTGGTCGTTGCTCGACTCGCCGATCGCCGCCGAGCGCCTCGCCCGCATCGGCTACGACTACCTGGCCTTCGACGCCCAGCACGGCCTCTTCGGCTACCAGGGCATGCTGAACAACCTCCTCGCCACCGACACCAAGGGCAGCACCGCCGTCGGCATGGTGCGCGTGGAGGCCAACGACCTCACCTACATCGGCAAGGCGCTCGACGCGGGCGCGACCGCCGTGATCGTCCCGCTGATCGACAACGCCCAGGACGCCGCCGACGCCGTGGCCGCCGTACGCTACCCGCCCCTGGGCCGCCGCTCCTACGGCCCGATGCGCGCCCAGCTGCGCATCGGCCCGAACCCGGCCGACACGCACGAACAGACCGCCGTCCTCGCGATGATCGAGACGGCCGACGGCCTGGCCAACGTCGAGGAGATCTGCGCGACCCCCGGCCTCGACGGCATCTACGTCGGCCCGTCCGACCTGCGTCTGGCCATCGGGGGCGCGACCTCCACGGACCCCTCCGTGCAGGAGGAGTTCGAGCAGGCCCTCACCCGCGTCCGGAAGGCGGCCGAGGCGGCGGGCATCGCGGCCGGCATCCACAACGCCGACGGCGCGAGCGCCGCGCGTCGCCTCGCCGAGGGTTTCACGTTCGCGTCGGTCGCTGCCGATGTCGTACATCTGCAGCAGATCGCTACGTCCCACCTTGAGGCGGCACGCGGCGGGGCGCGCTGATGCCGACCACGCTCATCACGACGCCCACCTTCGCCCGGCATTCTGCGCGCCCCTGGCAGATCCTGGAGGAGGCCGGAGCTGGTCCCCTGCGCCCCCGCGAGGACGGGGCGCTGCCTACTGCCGAACTCCTCAAGTACGCAGCGGAAGCGGACGCGTTGATCGTCGGCATGGACCCGATCACCGCCGAGGTGATGGACGCCGCGCCCCGCCTCAAGGTGATCGCCAAACACGGCGTGGGCGTCGACACCATCGACCTGGCCACCGCCCACGCCCGCGCGATACCGGTGGTGTGCGCTCCGGGCAGCAACTCGCGCGCGGTGGCCGAGTACGCCTTCGGCCTGCTGCTGTCCGCGACCCGCTCCCTCACCGCCTCGCATACCGCGGTGGCGGCGGGCGAGTGGCCGAAGCTGTACGGCCCCGAACTGCACGGCAGGACGCTGGGGATCGTCGGCTTCGGCCGCATCGGCCGCCTGCTGGCCGGTTACGCCCGCGCCTTCGGGATGGAGCTGCTCGCCCACGACCCGTACGTCTCCGACGCCGACGTCCGCGCACTCGGCGCCGAACCGGCCGCACTCGACGCCCTGTTGGCGCGCGCCGACGCCGTCAGCCTGCACACCCCGCCCGACCCGTCCGGCACCCCGCTGCTCGACCGCGCCCGTCTGTCGGCGATGAAGCCGGGCGCGATCCTGGTCAACGCCGCGCGCGGCGGCCTCGTCGACGAACACGCGCTCGCCGACCTGCTCGGCGCCGGGCACCTCGGAGCCGCGGCCCTGGACGCGTTCAGCACCGAGCCGCTGCCCGCCGACCACCCCCTGCGGGAGGCCCCGCGCACGCTCCTCACCTCCCACATGGCCGCCTGCACGCCCGAGGCCAACCAGGCCATGGGCGCGATGGTCGCCGAGGACGTCGTCCGCGTACTGGCGGGCAAGGAGCCGTACCACCAGGCGAGTTGAGACTCGCGGCACAAGACGCCGCAGCACCCCACGGCACAAGGCACCACATCACCACAGCACCACCCTGTCCCCGTTCCGGATACCGGCGACGACGCCGGAAGATCCCCTAAGGACCTGCTATGGCCACCACGACCGACGGCGCCACGGCGGCGCCGCCACCCGCGCAGACCGACCCGTACGCTCTGCGCGCCGAGGACGCCCGCCCGGCCCCCGAGACCTTCCGCGGCCGGGTGCGCCAACTCGGCCCCGGGCTCGTGCTGTCCGCCGCCGTCGTCGGCTCCGGTGAACTGATCACCACGACCTCGCTCGGCGCGAAGGCCGGGTTCGCGCTGCTGTGGCTGGTGATCATCTCCACCGCGGTCAAGGTGTGGGTGCAGATGGAGCTGGCCCGCTGGACCATCCTCAACGGCAAGCCCGCGCTGGAGGGCTACAGCCAGATCGGTCCGAAGATCGGCAGGCTGAGCTGGATCAACTGGCTCTGGATCGGCATGGACTTCGCCAAGATGTTCCAGCGCGGCGGCATCATCGGCGGCACCGCGGCGGCCTGCTCGATCCTGCTGCCGATCCATGGCAAGTCACTGAGCACGTCGTCGCTGACCATCTGGGCCCTCATCGTCACCGGCGCCGCCATCCTCATCCTCCAGACGGGCAAGTACCACGTCATCGAGCGGGTCGAGGTCGTCGGCATCACGCTCAAGACGGTCATCACCTTCGGCCTGGCACTCGCCCTCCCGTTCACCGCCTTCGGGTACGGCAGCGAGCAGCTCGCCGACGGACTGAGCTTCCAGATCCCCGCGGGCACGGTCGGCATCGCACTCGCCATGTTCGGCATCACCGGTGTCGGCGCCGACGAGATGACGACGTACACGTACTGGTGCCTGGAAAAGGGCTACGCCCGCTGGACCGGTCCCGACGACGGTACCGAGCAGCGCGCCCGGCGGGCCGAGGGCTGGCTCAAGGTCATGCGGCTCGACGTGGGCGTCTCCTGGGTCGTGTGCACCGTCTGCACCCTGTCCTTCTACGTGATCGGCGCCTCGGTGCTCCATCCGCAGGGCCTGGTGCCCGAGGGCAACGACATGATCACCACGCTGTCGCACAGCTACACCGACGTGCTCGGGCCATGGGCCGAGTACCTGTTCCTGGCCGGCGCCATCGCCGTCCTCTTCTCGGTCACCGTCGCCTCGTCGGCCAGCGTCCCCCGTCTGTGGACCAACACCCTCGGTCTGCTCGGCGTGGTCGACTGGCACAACATGCGCTCGCGCACGCGCACCATACGCATCCTCACCTGCTGTCTGCCCCCGGTGTGGATGTGCATCTTCCTGTGGGTCCAGTCCCCGGTCCTGATGGTGCAGATCGGTGGCATCGGCGGTGGCATATTCCTCCTCGCGGTCGTGGTCGCCGTCTGGCGCCTGCGCTACACCGGCGTCCCGCCCCGCTTCCGCGCCAACCCCTGGCTGACCGCCGCCCTCGTCCTGAGCAGCGCGGCGATCCTGTTCCTCGGGGTGTACGGGGTACTCGACACGCTCGAGCTCACGCCCGGCAGCTGAATCCGGCGGCGGTGTGCGATGGTGCCCCGGCACCATCGCACACCGCCGATCCGGTCCGGCCCGGACTGAGCTGCACGCCGACTCGTGGAGTACGTGATGCCCCTGCCATGGAGTGGTGGAAGCTCTTCCTCCTCGGGTACAGCCTCGATCAGCGCCTCGTGTTCGAGGTCGTCGCCCGCTCCAATGCGGCTTCCCTCGTGGCGCTCACTGCCCTGGCCCCGCTCAGCGGCTGGCTGACGCCTCTCGCCTTGGGAGCGTGCGCCACCCACTGGCCTGGTGATCGCCCCGCCCTGGGCTGAGGACCAGCACCGCCGCTCGTGTCAGCCGGAGACCAGCCGCCGTACGGCTTCGACGACCGCCGCACGGTGGGCACGCAGTGCGGCGTCCTCCAATGCGGCCGGGATCACGGGGCTGGCAGGGGTCCATGCACTGGCGAGGGCCAGGACGAAGGTCAGCAGGTCTTCGGCAGTGAATGTCATGGGAATGAGCCCGTCGGCCTGCGCCCGGGTAATCTCCGCCACCTTCCGCTCCATCGACGCCGCGAGTTGGACGGGGCTGGTGTCGCGGCCGGTGCGCTCCAACCGGTTCCACGTCGCGAGCCGCAGCTGGTGCGGGTTGGCGATCAGGAAGTCGAACAGGCGGCCCGAGTAGCCCGGAAGGTCCTCGGGGACGAAGGGCACCTCGTCGAGGATCCGCGAGACATGGGTGTCCATGACGATGTCGAAGAGCTGGTCCTTGTTGCCGAAGTACGTATAGATCTGCGCCTTGTTGACCTCGGCCGCGGCACCGATCCGGTCGATGCGGGCACCAGAGATGCCATGAGCGGCGAACTCGTCCGTCGCGGCTTGCAGCAGCCGGGCCTTGGCCGCTTCCGAGTCTCGGGTCCGTGGAGCGCGTGGGGTTTCGGGCATACCAGCAGCGTAGTGCAAATAAACGTTCAGTTGCTTCGAGTGCTAGCATATAAATGAACGTTTAGTTTCTTGCTGCATGCCGGGTGCACACACGGCTCCGAGCGGGCACCTCGCCCGCGCCACCCCCTCCACCGGGGGCATGAGCAGAGAGGCAGTTCGATGTCCAAGGTCTGGTTCATCACCGGAAGTTCCCGCGGCCTGGGCCGTGCCCTCGCCGAGGCCGTCCTGGCCGCAGGCGACCAGTTGGTCGCCACAGCCCGCAGGCCGGAGCAGCTCGACGATCTCGTCCAGCGCTACGGCAGCCAGGTCCAGACGGTGGCTCTCGATGTCACCGATCGCAGCGCCGCCCGCAAAGCCGTCGAGCTGGGCCTGGAGACCTTCGGCCGGCTGGACGTGCTGGTCAACAACGCCGGCTACGCGGACATCGCCTCCGTTGAGGACTTCACCGAGGACGGTTTCCGCGCCCAGATCGACACCAACTTCTACGGAGTGGTCAACGTGACCCGGGCCGCACTGCCCGCGATGCGGGAGCGCGGCGGAGGGCGCATCGTCCAGATCTCCTCCATCGGCGGACGTATCGGCTCGCCCGGCCTGGGCGCCTATCAGGCCGCGAAGTGGGCTGTCGGGGGCTTTTCCGAAGTCCTGGCCAAGGAAGTCGCCCCGTTCGGCATCAAGGTCACCCTCATCGAACCGGGCGGCATGCGTACCGACTGGGCCGGATCATCGATGAGCACACCGCCGATCAGTGACCCGTACAAGCCGGTCATCGGACCCGTCGTCGAGTTCCTGGACCGCCACAACGGGACCCAGACCGGCGATCCCGCCCGGGCCGCCCAGGCCGTCATCCGCGTCACCGAGGCCGAAGAGCCGCCGATGCACCTGCTGCTCGGCAGCGACGCCGTGGCCATCGCCTCCGCCACGGCCCAGGAACTCGCCTCATCCGACGCCGCCTGGCGCGCACTCAGCGAGTCGGTCGACTTTCCCGCCTGACCGGGACGGTTTCCGCCTCCCGGCACCTCTCCCAAAGGACCACACCATGGCTACCTCCATCGAGGTCGGCACCATCAGAATCACCGCACTGAGCGACGGCGCGAGTCACATGCCGCCGATGTTCTATCCGGGGCTGGACTTCGACGCCCATCCGGAACTGCTGGAGGGCGACGGGACTTACCACATTCCCGCAGGGAGCTATCTGATCCAGGGCGAAGGCTTCACGGTCCTGGTGGACGCCGGCAGCGGCCCCGACAGCATCCCCTTTCCCGCGGAGCTCGCTGCTGCGGCCGGCCTGGAGCCGGCGCCCGAGTTCATCGCGGTGGGCGGCCGCCTGCCCGCGGCCCTGGCCGCGGAGTCAGTGGCGCCAGAAGACATCACCACGCTCTTCCTCACCCATCTGCACGGCGACCATGTCGGCTGGGTCGCGCCGGGCGGAAAGCTGTTCTTTCCGAACGCGGAGATCGTCTACGGCGCCGCGGACTGGGACGCGCTGATCGCCCCGGCCCCCGCCGAGGACCCGGCCCGTGTCGGCATGGAGGCCGCCAAGTCGGCCGGGGTGCTGCGGGCCATCGACGCGCCCACCGTGGAGATCGCCCCCGGAGTCACCGCCCTCCACACTCCCGGGCACACCCCGGGCCACTACGCGCTCCGCATCGCCTCGGGCGGCCAGGAGGCATACCTCCTGGGTGACGCCGTGCACCACCCGCTGCAGCTCGGCGACACCGGCATCTCCTTCCTCATGGACGCCGATCCCGAGCATGCGCTGCGGACTCGGGAGGAACTCCTCGCCCGGTTCGCGGGCACCGAAGTGGCCCTCGGTATCGATCACTTCCCCGGGCTCGACTTCAAACGGATCACCGTCGATGACGGCCGCCAGTGGACCGACGCCTGACCTGTCCTCCACCAGGATTGCGAGCATGTTCCGGGCGGCGTCGCCGTGGGCGGTCTCGCCGGTGACCTTCCAGCGCAGCGCGTTCTGGTAGGCGGCGTGAATGTCGTTGTAGAGCGTTTCTCCGCCATACGCGTGAAGTCAGCCTGTGCGTGCAACAGCCCCGGGTGGGCGAACCCCGAGGTGGGTCGTGCGGTCGCCGTGCCGACCGCACCGCCGGTGGGCGACAGCGTCTCGTTGCAGTCCGTCAGCGCCGTGTTCGCGCTGCCGCCGGCGAACGTGGCCACTCCGGCGACACCCGCCGTACCCGCAATGGCTATTCCGGCGATGTGCAGCATGCTGCGACGGTTGATGCCGCGGTGCTTGTTCTGCTGACTCACTACGAGCTCGCTCTCCTGTGTGCCGAATTCCGTCCGTCACACAGGAGATGTGGTGCGTCGGGGCGCCATAACAGGAACTGGGGCTGACTTTGACGAGTCCACCGTCCGGACGGCCTGTTGGTCCGTCACTGTCCTGCGTCGTTCCGGTGATCCCTGTCGGGAATCACCAGGGCAGTTCCGCGTCCGCGGCCGGGGCGCCGTCGCCCCAGAACCGCCCGCTCGGACCGTCGGCCGGGAGCGTGGCCAGTGCGACGCTCACCAAGGCACCCTGCTCCGGCGTGCGGGAGCCGGTGTGGCGGGTGAGGTCGGTCGCGCAGTGGCTGGGGTTGGCGGCGTTGACCTTGATCGGGGTGTCACGCAGTTCCTTGGCGTACATCACGGTGACCATGTTGAGCGCGGTCTTCGACGCCGGGTACGGAATCGTGGCCAGCCGGTGGAGCGGATGCTCCGGATCGCTCATGAAGGTCAGCGACCCGACTTCGCTGGAAACGTTGACGACACGAGCAGCCTCGGCGTTCCGCAGCAGCGGCAGGAACGCGTTGGTGACCGCCACCACGCCGAACACGTTCGCCTCGAAGACCTGACGCAGGGCCACCCGGGTGGCGGCGCTCGGTCCGCCACGGGCGCCTTCGACATCGCCGACGATGCCCGCGTTGTTGACCAGGACGTCGAGCCGTCCGTACTCGGCGTCCACTTGGCCGGCGGCTCGCTGGACGGACGCATCGTCGGTGACGTCGATCTGGAGGAAGCGGGCGTCGACGCCGCCCTCGCGCAGCGCCAGTGCGGCCTTCTGCCCGAGTTCCTCGTTCCGCGCACCGACCAGGACGGTCATCCCGCGCTCGCCGAGCAGACGGGCGGTCTCATAGCCGATGCCCTTGTTGGCGCCTGTGATCAGCGCAATCAGTGTCATGCCCCGACCCTGCGGCGCCCGTGGCCGGCCCACCAGAGACCTGGTGAAGCTGGTATCGGCGATGCCACCCACGGCCGCCAGGGCTGAGGCAGCATGGAGACATGATCCTGCGCGAGGAGTTGGGGGCATTCCTACGGGACCGCCGGGCTCGTCTGAAACCTCGTGACGTCGGTCTGCCGGACGGTCTGCGCCGCCGCACGCCCGGTCTGCGTCGGCAGGAGGTCGCCCAACTCGCCGGAATGTCCATCGACTACTACATCCGGCTCGAACAGGGCCGTGGCCCGAACCCGTCCCGGCAGGTGCTCTCCGCTCTGGCCCGGGCGCTGCTGCTCACCCGCGACGAGCGGGACTACCTCTTCCGTGTCGCCGACGAAAGCCCGCCCCCGGTCGCCGGCCCGCTCCGCGAACTCACTCCCGCAGTGCGCTGCCTCCTCGACAGCATGCCGGAGGTACCGGCCTACGTCGTCGACGCGAAGTACGACCTCCTCGCCTGGAACACGCTCGCGGCGCACTTCATCAGCAGCATCGCGCAGGCACCGAAGGACGACCGCAACCTCGTCCGCTGGATGTTCCGCGAGGCCCTCGACGACCACCGCTGGGACGACGAGTCGGCGATCGCGTTCGCCCGCGCGACCGTCGCCGACCTGCGCGCCGCCTACGCCCTCCACCCCGGCGACCGCGGGATCGAAGGGCTCGTCACCGAACTCCTCGGCACCTCACCACGATTCGCCGAGATGTGGGCCATCCGCGACGTCGCGGTACGGCGCCGGGTCATCAAGAAGATCGACTCCTCCACCTTCGGGCCACTGGAATACGAGTGCCAGGTACTCCACATCCCCGAGAACGGTCAACGCCTCATCGTCTACTGCGCCGAGCCAGGCTCCACGACCCGGGAACTCTTCTGCCGTCTCGCTGCTATGGCCAACTGAGCGGAAGCCCACGTCGCTGACTCGGTCGGCAGCGCCTGCGGGCGTGGGTGGCGGCGCGGGATGTAGGGCCGGTGGTCGGCTGTGAACGTGCTGACCTCGGCGGGGAGCCTGCCGTCAGCCTCACCGGCATGGTGCCGAGCCGGGATGAAGGAAAGGGTGTGGCCCTGATGGGCCGGCCTTCGGCTACCAGCCGAACTCCGTCTGTACCGACAACCCCGTGTTGATCTCACTGCGCACTCCTGACGTGCCGAGGACCGGAGTATCGAGTTGTCGCCAGCAACACGAGAGGCGCGTACCGCACTGGGCGGTCCACCAGGTCAGTGCGGCCATGGCTCTTCCACCCACCACCGGAAGAGAAGGCGGCCAGGACGTCGGGCACGGACGTCGGTCAGTGGGGTCGCCGACGATGTTCACATACGGCAGCGATGATGTCGCCTTCGGACTGACATACGCATCCCGTCCGGGGGGGCGAAGCGTGACCTGTTCGAGAATCGCCTTGCGGGACCTGGGTGGCGAGCACGATGTCCTCGCGCCGGGAGAGCGCGGGGCCGCCGCAACCGAAGGATGGCGGCGGACGCCCGGGTCAGCCGCTCCAGTTCACCTGTGGTGAGGGTCATGTCGGCGGCGGCGAGATTCTCCTCCAGCCGGTGCGCCTTGGTGGTCCCGGGGATGGGAACGATGAAGGGCTTGCGCGCCAGCAGCCAGGCGAGGGCCACCTGCCCCGGCGTGACGCCCTTGTCCGCGGAGAATGGGCAACCGGAGCGAGGTACGCGAGTTCCTGACCAGCCGCCGCGGCAAGATCACGCACGCCCACGTGTACACCTTTTGACCGGCGGCCCCGCCTGGGAAGAGAGGCGATCGGCGGGTGGGCCGGGGCCGCCAACGAGGCGGAACGGCGTGCCGGGCGTCCACGTTGAGGATGCTCCGCACGCCGGCGACGGGCGTCTTTGCCTGGCCTTCCGCGAGGAGTTCGGGGGTGACCGCGGGCAGTCCGGTCCCCCGATCTCCCCCTCGTCGCGAAGCGCAGCCGGCGTGCCGAGTCGGTCCGAGAAGTGCGCTTGGGTGTAGCTCTGCTCTGGTGAGGTTGTCGATCAGGCCGTGAGCTTGAAGTTGGCCTGGTGGCCGGTGGGATGGGGCCGGTGTTGTTCGGCGCGGACGTGTAAGTCCCAGTACTCCGGGAAGTGTCCGTTGCCATCCAATCTGGTCCAGACGAAACGGACCGGGGTAGGGCATGGCCGGAGCGTGGCAGCGGGCACGATCATGATCACAGTCAAGACGTGTCCCGTGCACGATTCGCTCCACAGAGAACTCGCCAAGGGCATCTTCTTTCCCACCACCCAGGACAAGTTCAAGACCGCAAGCGCAGACCTGGTCGAGCGCGGCGCACAGGCTTGGGGCCTTTACCGTGATCTCGCCTCGCGGGCCTCTGACCTGGAGGTAGGCCCTGAACATCCGGGAGTTGTCGTAGTCGGCGTGGTTGAGGGCGCGATGCCGATCTCGCTCGTGACGCAATGGCGGCCACGTGTCCCGGACGGGACCTTGTCACGCAGGCACGAACATCGGCCTCGCAGGACTCATCTCGCGCAAACAGAACAGCGATTGACTCGGTCCGCCCCTCCGGCGCTGCCATATTCGAAAGCCGATTCGGAGGTGGCTGTGACGCTAGAGGCGACAACATCCCGGGAGAGTCGGATTGCGGGGCAGAGGGGGCCGCAGGTGCCCGACGGCACCGCCGACCGCATCACCGTTCTGGAGAGCCGTCGGGCACAAGCGGTGGCCGAGGTCGGGCCGAGGAGACGTGGGGAGTTCGGCGCGCGGGAGCGGATCGATCTGTTGCTGGACGCGGGGTCATTCACCGAGACGGGTTTGTTCGTCCGGGCCCGGCCGGCCGGGGACGACGCTCGTCGCCCGTACGGAGACGGGGTGGTCACCGGATACGGCACGGTCGACAGTCGTCCGGTCTGTGTGTTCGCCCAGGACTCCTCGGTCTTCGGCGGCAGCATGGGTGAGGCGTTCGGGGAGAAGACCGTCGCTCTGATGGATCTCGCTCTGAAGACCGGCTGTCCGGTCGTCGGACTCAACGACGGTGGTGGCGCCCGAATTCAGGAGGGGGTCACATCGCTCGCCCTCTACGCCGAACTGGTGCGCCGCAATGTGAGGGCGTCCGGCGTGATTCCGCAGATCTCCGTCGTCCTGGGGCCGTGCGCCGGCGGTGCCGCGTACTCGCCCGCCATCACCGACTTCACCGTGATGGTGGACGGCGCCTCACACATGTTCGTCACCGGGCCCGACGTCATCGAGGCGGTGACCGGTGAGTGCACCAGCGCCGAGGAGCTGGGCGGGGCCCGCACCAGCAACTCCGTCAACGGCAACGCCCACTTCCTCGCCGCCGACGAGGTGGAGGCCCTGGACACCGTACGCGACCTGCTGTCGTACCTACCCGCCAACAATCTGGACCGGCCCCCGCAGTACGCGCCGACGGCGGAGCCCGCCGGCGCCCGGCTCGACGACATCGTGCCGGACCGTCTCGGGCAGGCCTACGACATGCGCGACGTACTGCGGGCGGTCGTCGACGACGGCGAACTGCTGGAGGTTCAGGAGCTGTTCGCGAAGAACATCATCTGCGCGCTGGCACTCGTCGATGGCAGCTCCGTCGGCGTCGTCGCCAACCAGCCGCTGCACGCCGCCGGGGTCCTCGACATCGACGCCTCCGAGAAAGCCGCGCGCTTCGTACGGTTCTGCGACGCGTTCGGCATCCCGCTGCTCACCTTCGCTGATGTCCCGGGCTATCTCTCCGGCGTCCGTCAGGAGCAGGCCGGGATCATCCGGCGCGGCGCCAAGCTGCTGTACGCCTACGCCGAGGCGACCGTCCCGAAGGTCACGGTGGTGGTGCGCAAGGCGTACGGCGGCGGATACGCCGTGATGGGCTCCAAGCACCTGGGCGCCGACATCAACCTCGCCTGGCCCACCGCGCGAATCGCCGTCATGGGCGCCGAAGGTGCGGTGGGCATCCTGCACCGGCGCGAACTCGCCTCCGCCGACGACCCCGAGGCGCTGCGGGCCCGCCTCGTCGCCACGTACGAGAGCACGCACGGGACTCCCTACCTCGCCGCCGAGCGCGGATACGTCGATGCCGTCATCGCCCCACGCGACACCCGTGCCCACGTCTGCCGTGCCCTGCGTGCGCTACGCGGTAAGCGTGCCCCGATGCCGGAGCGACGGCACGGCAACATCCCGCTCTGACCCGCCCAGCCGAAACCTGCCCGTCCCGCGCCGTGAGGAGCCGCCCCCGATGGACAGCCGTCGTCCCCCGCTCGCCCCCGCGTACCGAAGTCTGCCGGAGTATGTGCGGCACTGGGCCGAAACCACCCCCGACCGCCGGGCGTTCACCTTCGTCGACCATCCGGCCCCGCACTCGCGTGGTGTCCATCGCACGCTGACCTGGCGACGTCTGGACGTGCGGGTGCGGGCGGTGGCCGCCCGGCTCGCCGAGGAGGCCGAGCCGGGGGCGCGGGTCGCACTGTTGTGCCCGCAGAGCACGGAGTACGTCACCGCCTTCCTGGCGGCGCTCGCCGCCGGCCTGGTGGCCGTACCGCTGTATCCGCCCGGTCTGCCCGGGCACGGTGATCGGCTGTCGGCCGTGCTGGCTGACGCGCGGCCGACGGTCGTCGTGACGACGAGTCAAGTCATCGACCAGGTGCGTGACGCCTGCGCGCACACGCCGGTGCGAATCGTCGCCGTGGACCAGGTGCCCGACGCCGCTGCCGGAGACCGGCGGCCGGTCGAACCTGACGACGCAGTGATCGCGTACCTCCAGTACACCTCTGGCTCGACCCGTACCCCGGCGGGCGTGGAGATCAGCCACGCCAACGTCGTCGCCAACGCGCGTCAGGCGTTGGCCGCCTACCGGGCGGACGCGCATCCGGTGACCTGTGTGGGCTGGCTGCCGCTGTACCACGACATGGGGCTCGTGCTGAGTGTCGCCGCCCCGGTCGTGCGGGGGCTGCTGTCGGTGCTCATGGACCCGGTCGCGTTCCTGCACGAACCCGTGCGCTGGCTGCGGCTGCTGGCCGCGCATCCGCGCGCGCTGAGTGCGGCCCCCAACTTCGCCTACGACTACTGCGTCTCGGCCGTGACCGACGCGCAGAAGGCAGATCTGCGCCTGGACGGGGTCGCCGCGCTCATCAACGGCAGCGAGCCCGTTCGCCCCGGCACCGCCGAACGGTTCCACGCCGCCTTCGCCGGCCAGGGGCTCGCGCCGGACACCCACTGTCCGTCCTACGGGCTCGCCGAGGCCACCGTCTTCGTCAGCGCCGCCCGGCCCGGGATGCCGCTCAGCCGTTTCGCGCTCGACCGCGACGCCCTCGCCACCGGAAAGGCCCTGCCCGCGCGGCCCGACGATCCCAGGGCCGTGCTGCTGGCGGGCTGCGGCACTCCGGCGGGGCAGCGGATCCGTATCGCCGATCCCGTGAGCCACGCCGCCCTGTCCGAGGGAGAGGTCGGCGAGATTTGCGTGCAGGGTCCCAATGTGGGGCGCGGCTACTGGAGACAGGACGAGCCCACCCGGCGCGTCTTCGGCACCACGCTCGGGGACATCCCGGGAGGCTGGCTGCGCACGGGCGATCTGGGCACCGTTCTGGACGGTCAGTTGATCGTCACCGGCCGTCTCAAGGACCTCATCGTCGTCGACGGCCGCAACCACTACCCGCAGGACGTGGAGGCCACGGCCCAGGACGCGCATCCGGCCGTGCGACGCGACCGGCTCGCCGCCTTCGGCGTACCGGGCGACTCCGGGGAGCGGGTGGTCGTGGTGGCCGAGCACGTACGAACCACGAGCCTTGCCGAGATCGACGTACCGGCCCTGGTGCGTGCCGTGCGTGCTGCCGTGTCCGCGCGGAACGGGCTGCGGCTCGCAGACCTCGTCGTCGTGCCTCCGGGCGCTGTGCCACGTACGTCCAGCGGCAAGGTGTCGCGGACGTTGACCCGCCGGCAGTACTTGGAAGGCGCGTACGCGGTGGAGAGCGCCGGATGAAGGCCGTCGACGAGAGCGCACTGCGACGTCTGATCGCGGAACGGGTGGCCGCCTGGAACGGCATCGCACCCAAGGAGGTAGCGATGGACCGGCCGCTGGCGGACTTCGGTCTGTCCTCGCGGGACGCGGTTGCACTGGCGGGGGAGCTCTCCCATCTGACCGGCCGCGAGTTACCGGCGACGCTGCTGTGGGAGGCACCCAGCGGCAATGCCCTGGTGGCACATCTGTGCCTCACGGAGACGGACGTCGCTCCGCCAGTCCCGCAGCCCCCTCCCCCGGCGGTCCCCGGCGAGCCCGTCGCCGTCATCGGCGTCGGTTGCCGACTGCCCGGAGGTGTGCACGGGCCGGGCGACTACTGGCGGCTGCTGTGCGAGGGCGTCGACGCGATCCGCCGCGTGCCCGAGGACCGGTGGCGTGACTTCACCGCCTTCGCGCCCACCGACGCGCCCCTGTACGGCGGTTACCTCGACGACATCGCCGGATTCGACGCGGACTTCTTCCGTGTCACCCCGCGCGAGGCCGCGGTGATGGACCCTCAGCAGCGGATCCTCCTGGAAGTCGTCCACGAGGCCCTCGACCACGCCGCCGTCCCGGCCGCATCCCTCGCCGGCACCGCTACCGGTGTCTTCGTCGGTATCTCCGCCCCGGAGTACGGCGCGCTCACCGCTGCCGACCCGGCCGCCGTCGACCCGTGGGCGCCGGCCGGCGGGGCGTTGAGCGTGGCAGCGGGCCGTCTGGCGTACGTGCTGGACACGCGCGGGCCGAGCATGGCCGTCGACACGGCCTGTTCCTCGTCGCTGGTCGCCCTGCACCACGCCTGTGTCAGTCTGCGCACTCTTGAGAGCGACACGGCGATCGCCGCAGGCGTCAACTTACTGCTCTCCCCTGCCGTCTCCGTGGCGTTCCGGCGGGCGGGAGCCCTCGCGCCGGACGGGCGGTGCAAGCCGTTCTCGGCGGCGGCCGACGGCATAGGGCGCGGTGAGGGATGCGCGGCCGTGCTCCTGAAGCGGCTGTCCGACGCCGAGCGGGACGGCGACCGTGTCCTCGCCGTCATCCGGGCCACGGCGGTCAACTCCGACGGCCGTTCCAACGGTCTGCTGGCACCCAACCCGGCGGCCCAGAAGGCTCTGCTGACGACCGCCTGCGCGCAGGCCGGGCTCGATCCGGCGCACATCGACTATGTCGAGGCGCACGGCACGGGCACCCCGCTGGGCGATCCTATCGAGGCGGGCGCGCTCGGCGCCGTGCTCGGTGCGGGCCGCGAACCTGATCAGCCCTTGCTGCTCGGCTCCGTCAAGGGCAACCTCGGGCACCTGGAGTCCGCCGCGGGCATCGCAGGTCTGGTGAAGACGGTGCTCGCTCTGCACCACGACAGCGTTCCACCGTCCTTGCACTGCGCCGGGGGCAGCGCCCTGGACGACGTACCGCTGCGGGTGGTGACCGAGTGCGAGCCGTGGCCGCGCTACACGGGGACGGCCACCGCCGGGGTCTCCGGGTTCGGCTTCGGCGGCACCAACGCCCATGCGGTGCTGGAGGAATGGCGGCCCGGTGTCCTGCCGCCGCCCACGGACGAGGAGCCGGCCGCACGCCTCCACCTTCTCTCCGGCATCGATACCGCACGCGTCCGGGACACCGCGGCCCGGCTCGCCGACTGGCTCCGTACGCCCCAGGGGCGCACCGCGCACCCCGCCGACGTGGCGCACACGCTCGCCGGGCGCGCCGGGCGCGGACCCGTGCGGGCTGCGGTCATCGCCGGTGACCGGGATGAACTCGCGGACGGACTGGGCGCGTTGGCGCAAGGTCGTCGGCACGCGCGGGTTGCCACCGGCGACCGTGATCACATGGGGCGCGGCCCCGTGTGGGTGTTCTCCGGGTACGGCAGCCAGTGGGCCGGCATGGGGCGTCGGCTACTGGCCGAGGAACCTGCCTTCGCGGCCGCCGTGGAGAAGCTCGACGCGCAGATGGCCGCGGCGTGCGGGCTGTCCTTGTACGACCATCTGGCCTCTGGCGGCGAGCTCGATCGTCTGGAAGTGGCCCAGCCCGTCCTGTTCGGCGTCCAGGTCGCGCTCGCCGAGCTGTGGCGCTCTCACGGTGTCGAACCTGCCGCTGTCATCGGCCACTCCATGGGCGAGGTGGCCGCCGCGGTGTGTGCGGGCGCGGTGGAGGTGTCGGATGCCGCCCGGGTCGTCGCCGTACGGGCCCGGCTGCTCAGCGGGTTGAGTGGCGGCGCGATGGCCGTCGTCGACCTCGACGACAGTGAAATCGACGCGCTGCCGGGGGACTTCCCCGGTGTGCACGTAGCGGTCCACTCGTCGCCCGGCCAGAAGGTCGTCACCGGCGAGGTGTCGGCGGTGGCTCGGCTGGTGCGGCGGCTGGAGCAAGAGGGGCGCGCTGCGAGGGCCATGCGGGTCGTCGGCGCCGGGCATTCGCCCCAAGTCGAGCCATTGCTCGCTGAGTTGACCGGCGCCTTGGCCGACGTCCGGGGTGGCAGGGCCCACGTCACCGTCTACTCCACCGTGCTGGACGACCCGCGCGACGACTGTGTGTTCGACGCCACCCACTGGGCCGCGAACCTGCGACGGCCCGTGCGTCTGGACCGGGCCGTCGCGTCGGCCGCCGACGACGGCCACACCGCCTTCGTCGAGATCTCGCCCCACCCGGTCCTGACCCGTGCCATCACCGATACCGCTCCCGGAGTTCTCGCCGTCGGCACACTGCGCCGCGACGCCGACGGCTCCGCCGACTTCCTCACCCAGGTGGGCGCCCTGTCCTGCGCGGGCTGGCGCCTGACGCCGCCGCCCGGGCGCGTCATCGACCTGCCCGCGCCGCGCTGGCGGCACGCGCGGCACTGGTGGACGGACGGGCGTACGTCCACGGCGACCACGGACGCACCGGCACCAGCCATGGAGGACTCCCCCTCGGCACAGGACACTTCGCTGTCCGTCCGCCTGTGTCACCACATCGCCGCCGTCACCGGTCACCCGCCTACCCGTGTCACACCCGCCACCGCTCTGGCCGACCTGGGCCTGGACTCCCTGATGGCCGTCCGCATTCTCGCCGCCCTGGAGCGCGAGTTCGCCGTCAGGCCACCCCTGCGTGACCTGTTCGCCGCCGCCACCGTCGGGGAGGCCGCCGGTCGCATCCAACGGGCGCTGCCCGCTGAGCGCTCCGCTGGCTGTGTCGATTTGCGGCTCCGCCGCGGGGCCGCGATAGGCCGTCGATCGTCTGCGGCACCATCGTGGCTGGTCGCGCCCCGCGGCGGAGCCGCATATGGATACAGCCCCGCGCCCCTTCAGGGCGCTGCCGAACCGCATCGGACTTCACAGGACCTGTTTAGCACGACCGGCGAGGACTCCCCGCTGCGCACTCTGCGCGCCACCGGCTCCCGGGCCCCGCTCTTCCTCGTCCACGCCGCCGGCGGAACCACCGACGTCTACCGTCCGCTCGCCGAGCGGCTCGGGGAGGAGCGACCGGTGTACGGACTGGAGCGGCTCGAAGACACCCGCACGGTGACCGACAAGGCACGCCGCTACGCCGAGGCCGTCGCCGTCGCCCACCCCGACGGGCCCTGTCTGCTGGGCGGTTGGTCCTTCGGCGGCTTCGTCGCCCAGGAGACCGCACGGCAGCTCACCGCCGCCGGGCGGGACGTCGAGCTGGTGGTGCTCATCGACTCCGTACGCCCCCTCCCCCAGCCCGGCCGCACACCGGCCGAGCGGATCCGCGCCCACTTCACGGGCTTCGCCCGCCATGTCGCCGACGCCTACGGAGTCCGGCTGGAGCTGTCGTACGACGAGCTCGTCGCGATGGACGACGACAGTGAACGCATCGACACCGTGCTGCGGGCCCTGCGTGAGGCCGCCGAGGTGCCGCCCGCCGCCCTGGAGCACCAGCGGGCCTCCTATCTGGACCTGAGCATCGGCGAGGCCCACAGGCCGGGCCGCCACGACGGCCGGGTGGTCCTGTACCGGGCCACCGAGCCCGCTCCGCACACCGTGCGGGATCCCGCATACGAACGGGACGACGAGGCGCTCGGCTGGGACGAGGTGTGCCCGCATCTGACGGTCGTACCGGTCGCGGGACACCATCTGTCGCTGCTCGACCCGCCGCACGTCGACGAGATCGCCGCCCATCTGCGGCGGCAGCTCACCGAGCTGAGCCGCTGAACCGGACCGAGGAGCCGCCATGCCGTACCGCACGACCAAGGTGTCCCGACGCACCGTCACCAAAGCCGCAGCAGTGGCCGGTCTGGCCACCGTGTTCGGGGCCACGACCACCACCGCACTGGCCGCGACCCGGCTAGGGCCTGTGTCGAAAGTGGCGCCTGCCGGGCGACGCCTGGCACGCACTCTCGCCGCACCGGGCGAAAACCCAAGTACATCCAGTACGAGGGCATCCGCCCGGCACGCCGAGAGCACGCACCAGACGCCGCCCGGCCCGCCCTCCGGGCGGACGACGCCACTTTCGACACAGGCCCTAGGGCCGCGCACCCTCGACGTGTCCGTGTCCTCCGCCGCCCTGGGCCGCAGTGCCCCGGTACGGGTGATCCTGCCGTCGGGCTTCGACACGCAACCCGCGCGCACCTACCCCGTGCTGTATCTGCTGCACGGCGCCCACGACGACTACACGTCCTGGACTCGAGAAACCGATATCGAGGCCTTCACCCAGCGGCTGGATCTGATCGTGGCCATGCCGGACGCGGGACCCACCGGCATTCCCACCGCCTGGCGCAGCGGCCCCGACTACGAGACCTTCCAGCTCACGGAGGTGCCGGCGCTGCTCGCCCGCGACTTTCGCGCCTCCGGCGTGCGGGCCGTCGCCGGGGTCTCCACCGGCGGCTACGGCGCCATCGCGCACGCGGCACGACACCCGGGCACGTTCGCCGCGGCGGCCTCCTACAGCGGAATCCTCGACACCACAGCACTCGGTGTCCCCCACCTCATGGACGCCATTGTGGCCCGCGAGAACCTGGCGCTCCACTCCCTCTGGGGCAATCCGGTGCTGAACCTCCTCACCTGGCGCGACTTCAACCCGAGGGCCCGCGCTCAGGGACTGCGCGGCACCGCCCTGTACGTCTCCAGCGGCAGCGGGGTGGTCGGGGGAACCGGTGACTGGCTGCCCGAGGCGCTGGAGAGCGCCCTGTGGCCCTCTGCCCACGCCTTCACCGACACCCTCGCGATGCTCCGCATCCCGGCCACGACCCACTACTACAGGGGAGGAGGACACAGCTGGACCTACTGGAAGCGGGAGTTCACAGCGTCATGGCCGCTGCTCGCCAGTGCGCTGGGAGTGCCGGAGTGATCTCGGTGCCGTCGGGGCACGGAACGCAGCGGAGGGAACGTCCGTCCAACGCAGGACTTACCCCTCGTCCCACCGGCACGAGTCCGCGGGTGAGCCGCTTCCGTGTGAAAGGAGGGTCCACCGTGGCCTCCCCCACCCCGCACGGCGTACCGGACGGTCTCGGCGCCACCCCTGTGCCGCCCGACCTGGCGCTGCTGCTGCGCGCCCAACTGGAGGACGTCGCCGACGAGGTGGAGGAGGAGGTCCGCCGGCAGGTGCCCGAGTACGCGCGCCCGGCCGATGGGACCTACCGCGAGCACCTCAGAGCCGGCGTGGTGCAGGCGCTGACCCTCTTCGTCGACCACATCGCCGATCCGTGCGGGCGGGGAGACGCGATCGCGAAGACGTACTACGAACTCGGACGCGGCGAGGCCCTGGAGGGCCGCAGCCTGGACGCGCTGCAGTCCGCGCTCCGCGTCGGGGGTCTGCACGCGTGGCGGCTGACGGGCCGTACGGCGGAGGAACTCGGCCTCGACTCCACGGTCGTGGCCGCCCTGGGTGAGCTCGCGTTCCGCACCGTGCACGAGGTCGCAGAGGCGGCCGCGGCCGGATACGCCGAGGCACAGCTGCGCAGCACGGACGAGCTGGAACGGCGCCGCAGGCGCCTGCTCGACCTGCTGCTGTGCCAGGGGCCGGTGTCCCTGGAGACAGTGCAGGACCTGGCGCACGGCGCCCGGTGGTCGGTACCGAGGCAGGTCGCGGTCGTCGCGCTCGCGGCCACCCCGGACCAGCGGCAGGAGGACTGGCCCTTGGCGGCGGCGGGAGCACTGGTGGACATGGAATCCCGGCCGCCACGGATGCTGGTGCCCGATCCGGACGGTTCCGGCGGCTTCGGCGGCCGGGCACTCACCCTCGCCCTGCGCGGCCGGCCGGCCGCGATCGGCCCGACGGTCCCGCTCACCGAGGCCGCCCGGTCGCTGCGCTGGGCCATCCAGGCCCTGGGGCTGATGGGTCGTGGGATCCTCCCCCGGCAGGGCGTGGTGCGCAGCGCCGACCACTTGTCGACCTTGCTGCTGCACAGCGACGAACCGATGCTCACCCAGCTTCGGTTGCGTGTCCTCGCTCCCCTCGACGCGGCGTCGGAAGGGCAGCGCGGCCGACTCGCCGAGACGCTGCTGGCGTGGCTGCTCAGCGGTAGCAACGTGCCCGACGTCGCCGCCCGCCTCCACATCCACCCGCAGACGGTCCGCTATCGCCTCCGCCAGCTGGAGAAGCTCTTCGGCGACGCGCTGCACGATCCCGGTACCCGCCTGGACCTCATCCTGGCCCTGCGCGCCGAGGCGTTGCGCGACCAGGCCGTCATCACCGCACAATGAAATTGCCCCACTCACGGCGGCACAAAAAAACGAGGAATTTCTGAATTCTCGTCCATAACGCTAGGTCAGGCAAAGCGGATACGTTCGGGGCGTCCTTTTCCACAGGCGCATTTCGCGCCCCACCCGCAAAGGATCCCCATGCGTATCCGCTTGTGCCTCGCCGCGCTCTCACTGGTGGGCGGGGCCGGACTGGCCACCGTCTCGGCACCCTCGGCAACGGCCGCCGCCTGCACCGACATCGACGTCCTCGCAGCTCGTGGCACCTTCGAGCCGGGCACGCTCGGTCTCATCGTCGGCGACCCCGTCTATTCGGCACTGCAGCAGAAAATCACGGGAAAAACCCTGTCCAGCTACAAGGTGAATTATCCCGCGGATCTTTCCCCGACCTCGGCCGCGCAGGGTAACTCGGACCTCGTGAACCACGTCACGAGCCAGGCGGCGGCGTGCCCGAACCAGCGTTTCATTCTGGTGGGCTATTCACAGGGCGCGAACGTCGTCGACAATTCGATCGGCATCAGCAGCGCGGGCGCGGTGGTCGGCAGCCCCATCGTGGCCACCATCCCCAACGCGCTCGAACCCAGGGTCGCCGCGGTACTGCTCTTCGGCAACCCGATCCGCGCCCTCGGCAAGAGCGTCACCGGCACCTACGAGAGCCGCACCATCGACTTCTGTGCCCAGGGTGATCCCATCTGTGAGAACGGCGGGGGCGACGTGGGCGCACACCTCGGCTACACCGCGAACGCCGACGCGGCTGCGGCCTTCGCCGCCGGCAAGGTCTGATCCCCGCGCTCGCACGGGAGAAGGGCCCGGGAGGATCTCCTCCCGGGCCCTTGTTCCGTGGGGGGACAGCTACTCGGGAGCCCTGGCGAACTGCGCAAGGCTCGTGGAGACAGGCTCGGGACGGCCGTTGTTCTGTGCGGGCGCCGCGGTCAGCACGTCAAGGTGCTGATAGCCGTCGGCGACCACGGGATCAAGGTCGGCCGGGATGCGGCCCGCCAGGAGTCCGTCGCCCGCCAGTACCGTGAGCGTCGGGTTGGCGGTGAGCCCGTCCGGGTGCATGACGAGCCGTTTCACTTGGGGCGAGGTGGCCAGTTGGAGGTCGGTGACCAACTTGGTGGGGAAGTACTGCTCGGTGAAGTCCAGCGGCTGCTCGGCCAGGCTGCGGGCCAGTTCCTGGATGTCGGTGACCTCCTTGCCCGCGTCGGTGAACGGCGTGCCGTCGGCCGACCGGTACCCGGGGTCGTCGGGATCGCCCACACGGTCGTAATTGCGCCATGTGTAGAGCGGCCCGCCCGGCCGGTCCGGGATGGCCTTGTAGTCGCTGCCGAACAACTCCGGTTGCTGGTCGCTGCCGTTGGCGACGGGGAAGTTCTTGTCGGCGATCGGCCCGCCGTCGAAGAAGCCCACACTGCTCTGCAGGAACGCCAGCGGTACGGAGTGGTCGTCCATCAACGCGCCGAGCACCGCCTCGTTGGTGAGCCGGAAATCCTTCACCGCGGGTGAGCCGGTGAGGAACGTGGCGGTGTCCTCGGAGAACAGGAAGCGGTTGGTCACCTCGATGTTGGTGTTGAGGGGCAGATAGCGGGGCAGGTCGGCCTCACCACCCGGATCCCGTACGGCGCCCAGGCCGGCGATGGCCAGCAGGGTCATGGTCTCGGGGTTGAGCAGGACCGGCGCGGACAGCGAGCGCGGCAGCACTCCGCTGTCGAGCCCGGCCTGCACCACGCCGTAGCCGAGGCCCACATCGGGCAGGTTGGTGTCGTCCGGGATGCTGCCGCTCAGGTCGGCGAGTGAGGTGGAGACAGTGGTATCGAGGGCGAAGTAGCCGGCGCACTGGTTGTGTCCGGCGTCGGCAGTGGTGGCGCGGTTCCCGTCGAAGTCGGCGGTCGCGAAGTACCCGGTGATGACACCGCCGAGCGAGTGTCCGCCGCACAGCACCTTGCGCTTACGCACCTGCTGGTCAGGCAACTCGGCGGCGAGCAGGTCGTATTGATCGCGTACGGTCTGCTCGATGCCGAGCTTCGCCATCCACCCGAGCCGGTCGTTGCCCACGAACCCGGCGAAGGTGCGGCCCTCGACCTGCTTGCCGCGGTGGTAGTAGTCGACGGCCGTGTGCTGGTCGCCGGAGGCGATTCCGGTGCGGTCCTCCAGGCAGTTGGAGCGCCGGTCCAGGGCCCAGAATTCGATGTGCCGGCCCTGCTCGGCGGCGCGCGCCACGGTGTTGCGGGCGACGCTGTCGAATGCGCCGGCTCCCTCCAGGATGCCCGGCTGGGCGACGAGGATCCGATCGGCGTCGGCCGATGTCTCCGGGCCGTCCAAGGCTCGGTAGCGCAGATACGACAGCCAGTCGCACGCCGCCGGACGCGCCCCGAGGGATGCCGGCATTGGCACCTTCACCCGCACCACCGACTCGGCCACTCCGGCGACGGAACTCGTCGCTGTCACGGGCGCTTCGGTCCGCGCGTTCTCCCCCTGCGCATCAGGGGACGCCGCGGTGAGCGCCCCCACGGTCAACAGCACCGCCAGCGCGGCGCTGCGCCAAGTTCTTCCTCTGCTGCGACTCGTGTTCATAGCGGGACCGTAGAGCCGCGAGGACGGTGCGCTTGGCTGATGCTCACAAGAACGCAGCGGTCAGCAGCGCCTTTGTCATCAGTCGCAGATCGGGCGAACGCGGAGGCTGAACTGCCGGCGTCGCGTCACAGGGCATCCGCGGCACCCAGCAGCCGGGCCGCCTGCCCGATGGCCCCACCGAGGTGGAGCACGAGGTCCGAAGACAGGTACCGTCCGGGTCGGCGGCGTGGTCGACGAAGAGGGTCAGTACCTGCACCACACCGCCGGGCAGGGAGAGGCGATCGCGGCGACGTACTAGGAACTGGGTGGAACACAGCTCTGGCGGGCCGGAGCCTGGAGGCGCTGCGGGTCGGCGGTCTCATGCCTGATGACTGATGGGCCGTACCGCGGAGGAGCTGGGACTGGACTCGGCGGTCGTGTCGGAGCTGGGTGAGCTCGCCTTCCGTACCGGTTCCGACCCCGACACCGCTACCGATGCCGTCCCGGGCGAGGCCGGTCACGTTACGTCGCGATGACCGATGCTTTCCTGAATCGGGGTGCCTAGTGTCATCTCGTCCCTGGTGGCAACGGATCGGAATCGGACCCGCATGCGTCTGCTCACGTACCTCGTCGCCTGCAGCGTCGACGGCTTCACCGCCGGTCCTGACGGACAGTGCGACCCCTTCGGCTTCGACGGCGATCTCAAGGCCGCCGTTCTGGCCGAGTACCCCGAGACCGTCCCGGACCATGTCCGCAGGCCGCTGGGCGTCGTCAGCACGGCGAACAGGTTGTTCGACACGGTCGTCATGGGGCGCGGCGTCTACGAATCCGCTCGGGCGGCCGGTGCCGACAGCCCGTATCCCTGGCTGCGGCAGTACGTGGTCTCCTCATCCCTGAAACGGCCCGTGTCAGGCGTCGATGTCGTCGCCGGGGACCCGGCGGAATTCGTCCGCGGGCTGAAGCGGCGGCCGGGCATGGGCATCTGGCTGTGCGGCGGCCCGGTGCTGGCCGGGCGCTTGCTGCGCGAGGTCGACAAGCTCGTGGTCCACCGCCACCCGGTGGTGTTCGGGGCCGGCGTTCCGCTGTTCCACGCGGCATTCGACCCTGCCGCCTTCACGCTGACCGACTTCCGGGTCTTCGCCACCGGCGCGACTGTCACCACGTACACCAAGCAGTAGGAGCACATGTGTTGTTTCGCCCCACGGCCGAGGCCGATCAAGAGCGTGTCGCCGCAGTCATCGTGGATGAACCGGTGGGCTGGATCGACGCCGACCGCTACCTGGACGAGTTGAAGCAGGGGATGTACCGGCCGGAGTGGACGTGGATCGCCGAGGACGACGGGCGGATCGTGGGCCGTTCCTTGTGGTGGGGGCGGCAGGACAGCGCTCATCCCGTCGCTCTGGACTGTCTGCATGTCGACCCGGCGCTCCCCGACCGCGCGGAGGTGGCGGCCGGGCTGCTGACCGCCGCGCTGCGGGCGTTCGCCGACGCCGGTGCGCCCAAACCTCCGCTGTACAACCTGACGCTGCCCGTCGGCTGGCGTGACACCCCGGCCGCGGTGGCCGCCGTGGAGTGGCGGCGCCGGGCCGCCATGGCAGCGGGCCTCACGCACGAGGTGGAACGGCTGCGCCTGCAATGGACGGCCGATGTCGGCCTCCCCGCGTCCAGGGGCCGGCTGACGTTCGCCCCCGCTTCGGACGAGGAGTTCCTCCGGCTGTTCCGTCGGATAGCCGTCGGCAGCCTGGACGACGAGACCCGCAGGAACATCGCCGTCAAGGGCGCCGAAGCCACGGCCAGGGACGAGATGGACTTCTATCTCGGCTGCCCCGGTCGGCGCGAGTGGTGGCGCGTGGCCCACACCCCGGACGGGCAGGTCGCGGGCCTGGCCCTCCCCTCCGCGACACCGTATGCCCGCAACGTGGGCTACCTGGGCGTCGTCCCCGAGTTCCGCGGCCATGGATACGTGGACGACCTCCTCACCGAGATCACCCTCATCCACGCGGAATCCGGTGCCGAACTGATCACAGCCACCACGGACACCGGCAACGCCCCCATGGCCGCGGCCTTCGCCCGCGCCGGCTACCGGACTTCGGAGATCCGCATGGTGTATTCGGCGCCGGTGGCGTAGGGCGGAGAGACGGGGTCCCTTCGCCCGGGGGAGGCGGACGGTTGATTGCCGGAGCGCTGAGGGCGGCAGCGGGCGCGCCGTATGAAGAGAGCCGTATGAGCCGTAAGAAGAGAGGAGAGCCGGTCTGATGCCGGTTGTCATCGAAGAGTTCACCGTGGCCGGGAGCGACAGCGGTCCCTACGCGCTCACCACGGGCCCGGACGGGGCGCTGTGGTTCACGCTGGTTCACAGCGGGGGCATCGGGCGTCTTGTGCCCGGAGGGGCGCTCACGCACCATCAACTCGATTCGGACTGCGGGCCGACGATCATCGCTGTCGGGCCGGACGACGCCTTGTGGTTCACCGAGCACCGGGCGCACCGCATCGGCCGGATCGCCCTCGGCGGCAAGGTCGAGGAATTCACGGTGCCGACTGCGGAGTGCGGTCCGTTCGGAATCGCCGCCGGGCCGGACGGAGCGCTGTGGTTCACCGAAACCGCCGCCGACCGGATCGGCAGGATCACCACCGACGGACGGGTGACCGAGTTCCCGCTGCCGGCCACGGGGACCTACCCCTCCGCGATCACCGCAGGCGCCGACGACGGGATGTGGTTCACCCTGAACCAGGCCGACGCGATCGGGCGGATCGGCATGGACGGAGCCGTCACTCTGCATCCGTTGCCGACCAAGTCCGCCGCCCCGGTGGGCATCGCGGCCGGGCACGACGGGGCGGTCTGGTTCGTCGAGATCGGTGCAGGGCAGATCGGGCGGATAACTCCCGACGGCGGGATCACCGAGTTCCCGCTGCCGGACCGCACGTCCCGGCCGCATGCCATCACCGCCGGCAGCGACGGCACGTTGTGGTTCACCGAGTGGGCCGGCAACCGGGTGGGCTCCCTCACCCTCGACGGCACCGTCACCCTGCACGACCTGCCGACCCCGGGCTCGGAGCCGCACGGGATCGCCCTGGGCCCGGACGGAGCTCTGTGGACAGCGCTGGAAATCGGCGCACTGGCCCGCGTCGGCGTCCGTGTCCGCACGTAACGAAGCAACGAACAACGAGACAACGAGACAACGAAAGGGAACGCTCATGAAGTACGCACTCGTGATCTTCGAGACGGATGAGTCGCGCCACCGGATCCGGACCGACCGGGCCGCTCACCGAGCGGCATACGAGACCTGGATCGGCAAGATCGCGGCGGCTGGTTCGTCGTCGACGTGACCGACCGTGAGGAAGCCGTGGAACTCGCCAAGGGGCTCGGTACCTTGGAGACCATCGAGATCTGGCCGGTGCTCGAAGGCGCCTGAGGACGGCCCGTTGCGGCATCACCCCTCCCCCGACGTACAGTGTCGATCATGATGCTCGGTTGCTGGCGGGGGGCGGACGGTGCAGGGGCGTGCAGAGGAACGACGCCACATTGAGCGGATGCTCGCCAACTCTCGGCGCGGAGCGAGCAGTTCACTGTTGCTGCACGGCGAGGCCGGCATCGGCAAGACCACTCTCCTTGAGCATGCGGCCGCCCACGCGGACGGCGTGCGCGTGCTGCGGGTCGAGGGCATCGAGTCGGAGATGGAGCTCGCTTTCGGAGGGCTCCATCAGCTCTTCCTGCCGGTGCTCGATCTACTCGACCGGCTGCCGGGACCGCAGGCCGGGGCTCTGCGCGCCGTCTTCGGCCTGAGCGACGAGCCCGTACGGGACCGTCTCACCCTGGGGCTCGCCACACTGTCGCTGCTGTCCGAGGCGGCCACGGACGGCCCCCTGCTGTGCCTGGTCGACGACCTGCAATGGCTCGACCGGCCGTCCGGGGACGCGCTGACCTTTGCCGCCCGGCGGCTGCGGAACGAAGGCATCGTCATGCTCTTCGCCACCCGCGGCACCTCGCCGGAGAGCGGATCGAAAGCGCTGCCGCGCGTACACGTCACCGGCATCGACCGGCGGTCGGCCGTGGCGCTGCTGCCCGGCCTCGCTCCCCCGGTCGCCGAGCACATCCTCGACCAGGCGCAGGGAAACCCGCTGGCGCTGCGGGAGTTGGCCGCCGCGCTGACCCCGGCGCAGCGCGCCGGACAGCTGGGGCCGCTGGCGCCGGCCGAGGCGCGGCCCGAGCTGCCCCATCGGCTCCAGGACGCGTTCGCACAGCAGATCCGCCGCCTTCCCGACGCGACGCAGCGCACTCTCGCGGTGGCCGCGGCCGACGACACCGGGGACCTTCCCACCGTGCTGGCAGCCGCGGGCCGGCTCGACGGGGAGGTCAGGGATCTGGAGCCCGCCGAGCGTGCCGGACTGGTCTTCGTCTCCGCGCAGAAACTGCGTTTCCGGCACCCCCTCATCCGGTTCGCCGCCTACCAACAGGCCCCGCTGGCCTGGCGGATCGCGGCGCACCGGGCGTTGGCGGCGGACCTGGACGGCGCTCAGCACGCGCACCGGCGCGCCTGGCACCTGGCCGCCGCGACGACCGGCCCGGACGAAGAGGTCGCCGCGGAGTTGGAACGGGTCGCCGAGTGGGCCGGAAGCAGGCAGGCGATGGCGTCCGCGTCCGCGGCGTACGAGCGGGCCGCCCGCCTGAGCGCCGATCCGCACCGGCACGCCCGCCGCCTGATCACCGCCGCGCAGAAGGCGAGCGAGGCCGGCCAGGACGAACGGTGCCGCGCTCTCACCGACCAGGTGCCACTGCCGTTGCGGGACCCGGGGATGGCGGCGGACTTCGCCCGCGTACGCTCCGTGGTCGAGCTCGGCTACGGCAGCCCCCGCCGGGCCGCCCGCATCCTCGTCGACTGCGCGGACACGATCTCGGCCGACCGCCCCGACAAGCTCGCGCCGCTGCTGACCGACGCCATCCATGCGGCCTTCTGCGCGGGCGACGCACCCCTCATGGTGGAGATCGGCGTCCGCACACCCCATCTGCCGATCCTGACCGTGCCCGCCCACCTCCTTGCGGGCGACCTGCCCGGCGCGCGCCGGGCCCTGGACACTCTCGTACGGGCCGGACGCCTCGCCGACGTCGGGCTGATGGACCAGTTGGTGACCGCGATCTACTGCCACCTGATGGCCGATCACGCGACGGCGCACGAACTGACCGACACGGCGGTCGCCCACTGCCGCGAGCAGGGCATGGGTGGATGGCTGCCCACCACGCTGCATCTGCGCGCCCAGGTGGAGCTGGCGCTCGGCCGGCTCGACGACGCGCACGCACACGCCACCGAAGCGCTCCGGCTGGCCGACGGCTACGACCTGGACCACCGAGCAGCCCATCTGCGTGCCCTGTTGGCGGTGCTGGCCGCCGTCCAAGGGGAGCACAGGTACAGACCCGGAAAATGGCCGAACAGGCACTGGAGTACACCCGCCCGCGCGAGGTCGGACGAGGCGCGGCGGAGGCGCTGTGGGCGCTGGGCCTGCTCGACCTCGGCCTCGGGCGGGCGCAGGACGCGCTGGGCCATCTGGAGGCGGCCCGGCAGGCGGCGGGCCACCCCTTCCTGGCCCGGCATCTGTTGCCGGATCTGATCGAGGCGGCCGTACGCGCCGGACATCCGGAAGTCGCGCGGGCACCCGCGGACCAGCTCATGACATGGGCGGCCGACCTCGGACAGCTCCACTTCACGGCCCAAGCGCACCGCTGCGCGGCCCTGACCAGCCCGGACACACAGGCCGAGCAGCACTATCTGGCCGCCTTGGACCTGCACACCGGCGGCAACGACTTCGATCGGGCGCGCACCCAACTCCTCTACGGCGAATGGCTGCGCCGCTCGCGCCGCAAAATCGACGCCCGCGACCAACTGCGCACCGCACTGAAAATCTTCGATCAGCTGAACGTCCGACCCTGGGCCCACCGCGCTCGCACGGAACTCCAGGCAGCCGGAGAAACCCACGACCCGTCCGACGCCACCGACTCCCCCTGAACCGCCTGAGCGCCCAGGAGCGCGAAGTCGTCCGCCTCGCGGCCACCGGCGCCACCAACCGCGAAATCGCCACGCACCTGTTCCTGAGCCCACGCACCGTCGGCCACCACCTCTACCGCGCGTTCCCCAAGCTCGGCATCAGCTCCCGAACAGAACTCGCCGACCTGCTCACGCCCTGACAGGCGCAGAAGAACAGACAGGTCAGACACCCTTCCTGCTCCTGGGCGGGGTACGGCTCGCCCGAGCGGCCGCCGCCGAACTGGGTGACGGGGGTTCCATCGGGTTCGTCCTGTCGAGCACAGCGCACGAGCCGACCAGGCGAGCAGCCAACGAATCCGCGTGGTGGCTCTGCACATCTTCTATCGGTGACTACAGACCGGGGCACCGAAACGTCGCCCCAGCCTCAAGCGTCGACTCCGGCTGACGACCGTCCGAAGTGTGACGGGAAAGAGAACGAAGCGATAATGCCAGGCAACGGGGAGGGGGTTGACGAGGTCTAGTCCACTATGAAGATCTCTTTCCTGATACACAACGCCTACGGCATCGGGGGCACGATCACCACGACCTTCAATCTGGCCCAGGCACTGGCCGCACGGCACGATGTGGAGATCGTCTCGGTGTTGCGCCATCGGGAACACCCGAATTTCACCCTGGACCCGAGAGTTTCCCTACGACCGCTGGTGGACCTGCGGCAGGAAAAGGATCATCCACTTCATCTGAGACCGGCGCGAGTGTTCCCTGCCTCCGAGTACCGGTACCAGCAGTACAGCGAGTTGACCGATGAGCGGATCGGCGAGTGCCTTGCGGCGACCGACGCCGACGTGGTCATCGGCACTCGACCGGGGCTCAACGTGCATCTCGCGTCTCAGGCCCCGCGACATGTCGTCCGCATCGGGCAGGAGCACCTCACCCTCGACAACCACTCACCATGGCTGCGCACCACGTTGCGCCGGGCCTACCGCCGGCTCGACGTGCTCACCACGGTCACGGAGGCGGATGCTGCCGCCTACCGGCGCAAGATGCGGTTGCCCGGCGTCAGGGTGGAGGTGCTTCCCAACAGCGTCCCCGATCCGGTGCTGCCTGCCGCGGACGGCACCGCGAAGGTGGTGGTCGCGGCCGGTCGGCTGGTTCCGGTGAAGCGCTACGACCTGCTCGTCGAGGCGTTCGCCCGGGTCGCCGCCGAACACCCGGACTGGCAACTGCGGATTTACGGAAAGGGAGAGGAACAGGCCCGGCTGCGTCAGCTCATCCAGAGCCTGGGGTTGAGCGACAACGTCTTTCTGATGGGTGCGGCCGCGCCCATGGAGGCGGAGTGGGTCAAGGGCTCGATCGGTGCGGCCGCGTCCAACTTCGAGCCGTTCGGCATGACCATCGTCGAGGCGATGCGCTGCGGACTGCCCGTGGTGAGCACCGACTGCCCGCACGGACCCGGCGAGATCATCAAGAACGGGGTCGACGGCCGACTGGTGCCGGTCGGCGACCGCGAGGCGCTGGGCGACGCCCTGCTGGAACTCGTCGGTGACGACGAGCGACGCCGACGGATGGGCCGTACGGCCATGGAGAACGCGCAACGCTTCGCCCCGGTCCCCGTCGTGGAGCAGGCCGAGCGCCTGATCGGCGAGGCCATATCGGCGAGAAGCGCCGGGCGACCGGTCGCGCCGGAAGGCGGACGGATACATCGCGCCCTGATCAGCCGGGGCTTTGCCGCGCGAGACGCCGCCCATACGGCGGCCGGCAGTGCGCTGCGCACGGTACGGAGGGGACGCCGATGAACAGGGAACCAGCCACGACACCTGACGCTCAGCTCCGTGCCCACTGCACGGCCGACGCGGACGGCCGAATCACCTTTCACCTTCCAACACTTGAGGCACCAGACCCCCAGTCGGCCCAGTTGCTCCTGCGGCTGCGCCCCAAGAAGGGACAGCCCGAGGAAACCCTCCACGTCCTCGATGTCGAAGATGTCGAAGCGGTGGACGGCGGCGGACTGCGCGCCGTCCTGGAGCCGCAGCACCCTCTCTCCGAGGGACGGTGGGACGTGTACCTGCTCCTCGAACCGGGAGCGCCGCGACAGCGGGTCCGCCCCGGTCTGCGGGACCTGCGAGCCCTCGTCGACGGACACACCCGTGACTGGCCGTCGCCGGTGGCGGTGCGGGTTCCGTACGCCACCAAGGATGGCTATCTCGCGGTACGGGCCTGGCTGCGCACTGCCCATGCCGAGGTCGAGGGCATCGACGTGACGGACCACTCGATGACGGTCAAGGCGCGGCTGCACGGCGCCACGCTCTCCGCGGGAGCCGTCGTACGACTGCGCGCGAGGGGTCCCAACGGCGCTGTACGGACCTGGGAGCCACAGGCCGAGAGCACCGGCCGGCGATTCTCCTTCACCGTGGACTACGAAGAGTTGGTCGCCGCCGACGCCACCGGAAGCCGCGTCTGGGACATCAGTGTTCAGGCTCAAACCGCCGAGGGCGCCCCTCTCATCCGTATCGGCCGTCTGTTTGACGACGTGGCGGACCGCAAGGCGATCTTCGTCTATCCGTCGGCCGCGGTCGGCGGTGTCACTGTGCGTCCCTACTACACGGTCGACAACGACCTCTCCGTGGAGGTGACAGCTGCCGAGTGACCGCGCCGCCCGGCGCCCGGCCGTGCTGTGCCGCCGTTTCGCCGCATCGGTCATCGCGCGTGGACTGCCGAGCGCTCGGGAGTGATCGCAACGCGATGGCCGGAAGGACGATCTCGCGCTGCTCGACCCCCGGCACCGTGCTGGTTCAGCCGGACACAGGGTGGGGGCCGAGGGCGACGTCGTCACCCCACACCACGACGCCCGCTCCGGCCGCGGACACCGAGCCGATCCCGAACAGGACGACGACGTCGCCCGACTTGATTCTGCCCGTGCTGGCTACTGCCCTGGCGCAGAACGCGGCGAACCAGGCGACCGGCGTGTTGACGACGAGGAAGTCGACGTCGTCGATCGTGTACCCGGCCTTGTCGTGAACAGGTCGACGGGAACGCTCAGGTGCACGGCTCCGCGAGGGGCGGTCAACGCGTGACGCACAGCATTGTCGACCAATTGCGGGGCGGCGTGGGAATTGCCTATCTCCTGCCCTACTTGGCGCACCGCCCCAACGCACCGCCCCAACGCACCGACCACGTCCACCCCGTCCTCGGCCCCCTCCTGGAAGCCGCCGCGCCCGTGATGACTTCGGGCCACCGCGCCGCCGATCAGGAGTACCGGTGAACCGTCCGCCTGGGCAACCTCCAGGTAGGGCAGGGCATTCAAGGCTCCAGGCCCGCTGGTCACCAAGGCGACACCCAGCCTGCCGGTCACGCGCGCGTAGCCGTCCGTCATGGCCACCGCGCCCGACTCGTGCCGCGCCACAACGAGCCGCAGGTCCGCGTCGGTCAGGGTGCGATCCAGTAATGGGCCGATGGCGCTTCCGGGGACGCAGAACACCGTGTCAACGCTGCTTTGTTTCAACACCCGCAACAAATGCTCAGAAAATGGTCTTTTGCCAAGTGAGGCCGAGGATGGTGAACGCTCTGGTCATTCATCGGACGGCCCACCGGATGGCCTCGGTGATGCCGTGGCGGGCCGCCAGACGGAGGCCACTGATGACGAGCACCTGGTAAGGGAGGGGCGGCGGGCCCGTGTTGAGCGGCAGGAGCTTAGGAACCAGAGACAAAGAATCTGCCAGGTGTCCGATATCGGGCAACTCCACAGTTCCCGAGCCCTCTCCCTTGGCGTCCAGCCCCAAGACAGGGACCGGCCGCGACCACGTCGGATTGACGGATTCAGCTCCACCCCAACGGGGCAGTGTGAGCTGAGAATGTCATGAGCACGACTACCCTTCCCCCAAAAGGAGGTCGAGCATGCACGTACGTACGCTGATCGGCGGCCTGGCCGCTGCCCTGGTGGTGTCCTTGTCCCTGACGAGTGGCCAGGCCACGGCCGCTCCTTCCGACACGTCGGATGCCCCTCTGGCAGCCCGTGTCCTGACCTACGACGCCAGCGGCTCCGCGGAGTTCAAGAGCGCTGTCGACCAGGGCGCGGCAATCTGGAACGAGAGTGTCGACGCCGTCGAGCTACGATCGGCCGCCGCCGGGCAGAGCGCGAACATACGGGTCCTCGCGGATGACGGCTGGCCGCGCGCCCTGCCCACCACTCTGGGCAACGGAACCGTCTACATCGGGCGCCAGGCCGTCGACCAGGGCTACGACACAATTCGTATCTCCGCCCACGAACTCGGGCACATCCTGGGCCTGCCCGATCGCAAGCCCGGACCGTGCTCGAGTCTGATGTCCGGTTCCAGCGCGGGCACGGCGTGCACGAACCCGTATCCGAACGGGGCAGAGAAGGCGGAGGTCGAGGGGAACTTCGGCAGTGTGCTCGTCGGGCGAGCCCCGGCGATGCGTGGCGAGGTGATCGTGGACTGACGCGTTCCGCACCCTGACACGTGAGGCGTACGTCCGGTGCCCTGCTCACGCCGGACAGGCTCAAGACGAGCGCCCCCACAGACGAACGCCCGCCTGCGCCCCCCAGGCGGGCGTTCGCCCGTCGTGCCTCCTACTGCGGGAGTGCTCTCTCGGGGCCGTTCGCGAAGGCGTGCAGGTAAGGCAGGTCGGCGGCCAGCACGACGGTGATCCACTTCGTGAGTGCGGCTGAGATGTGTAGTCAATTCGCCTCGCGGCGCACGGCAGTTGCCCCACAGGCCGGACGAACCAGACGGTCACGCCCTCGGCCGGTCCCTCGCGATCCAGCTGACGCCCGGCCGATGCCACGACAGCATCTGCGCACGTCCCTGTGTGGTCCGGCGTGCCGGCAACCAAACCCGGCGGGTGATGCGCGGCCGATACTGCCGGCCTCACCAGCCGGGGAACGACTCAGCTCGGGTCGACCGCCGAAGCCCAGTCGAGGTTCACGCCCATCTGGGCATACATGGCCGTGTACCCGACGTAGCAGTTGAACTTCTCGACCTTGCCGTTGTCCAGGTACCAGAAGTCGGCAGTGGGCACGTCGACCTTCGCGCCGGTCGGCTTGACGGTGCCCGCCGGGGACTGGAGCGGTCCCTTGAACGTGCCCTGGATCGCCAGCTCGATGCTGACCACGTCGCCGTTCACGGTGATGCTCTTGAGCTCACGGTGAACATCGGGGAAGAGGTTGGCCATGTACGTCGGAACGCCACCGAGCGCCTCGCCCTGGTAGGCCTGGCCGGCGACCACGTCGTTGAAGACGCCGTCCTTGGTGAAGCTGTTGACGAACGCGTTGACGTCCAGACTGTCGCCCTCCGCCACGTGGTACGCGCGCAGGACGACGGCGAGGTTCTCCCTCTCGTGCTTGGTCAGGTGGCGGTCCGTGAGCGGCAGCTTCGACAGCTCGCGAGGACTCAGGTCCGCGCGGACCTCCGTGCTCGTGCTGCTGACGACGGGGCTTGCGGCCTGTGACGGCACAGCGGCGATGGCAAGGCCACCCAGGCTCGCTATCGCGGCCGTGGCGATGATCGTCTTCTGCCTGAGCAACTTCATGTCGTGCTCCCTCTGGGTTGGTTCTCAGGATCTGAGATCCGTCGCAACGGTCTCTCGGCGTCCTTACAAATCAAACGATCGCTTTACAGAATGAAGGCGGCGGCAGATTGTCAAGCGAATGTTTGAATTGTTCGTTCGCGCCGCAGCTCCAGCACGAGTGCCTCGATCCGCGAGACGGCTGTTTGACAATGAACTCAAGCAGGTGCTTGAGTTCATACCGTGGTACGGGTGGAAAAGACGGACCTGCGCCGAGAGGCCGGTCAGCGCACGCGGGACGGCCTCCAGACGGCCGCCCTGGAGCTACTCGCGCAACGAGGCCAGGAGGGCGTGACACTCCGCGAAATCACAGATCGCGCCGGAGCCAACGTCGCTGCGGTGAGCTACCACTTCGGGTCGCTGAAGGCGCTGTGCGACTCGGCGATAGAGCACGCGTTGGAGCAGTATCTGGACGCGCAGATCCAGGCACTCAATCCGCTTGACTCCACTTCGACACTCCAGGACCTGGCGGCAGCCTTCGCCGGGCCGATGGTGCGCGCGCTGGCGGCCGGTGGACAAGACCTGGCCGTGATGCGGACCGTGGCGCGTGTCGGCATCGAACCGCCCCAGGGGTGGGAGCGGCTGACCGGCAAGTTCGACCAGAGTCGCCGGGAGGCCCTCCGGGTGCTGACAGCGAACCTTCCCGGAGTCGACGAGCAGGAACTGATCTTCCGTACGCGATGCGCAGCCGGCCTGCTGAACTGGCTCGCGCTGGCACCCATCGGCGCCGAGCTGGCCGCTATGTCCGCCGAGCAGATCGAGCGGCAGCTGGTCCCCGTGGTGACTGGAGCGTTCCGCGGGGACGCCGCCGTCGGCCGCTGACCAGGCCAAAAGCCACCGGAATCCAAACAGCTCAAACGAGTTGCGGGATCGTCAATCGGTCCGGGTGCGGAGGCTCCGTACCAGGGTGGGGATCATCACCGACGCTGCGACGAGGTGAAGTGCGAGGAGGGCGGTGGTGGTGACGGCATTTGCCCCGGAGAGGAGGGGCGGGACCAACGAGATCGCGGTCAGCGACACCGCCGTCCACACGAATCGCTCGGCGGGGCGAGCGCTCCAACGAAGAAGAGCGACGGCAACGACGATGCCCACGACCGAGAAGAAGCCGGTCACCACGGCGAACCCGGACAACGGGATCGTCTCGCCACCATCGGGGACCTCGAAGTCGACGCCAACGGCCTGGGCAAGCGCCGCGGCGAGGGTGGTGGCCACCATGGCCGCGAGCGTGGCGATGAAGCCGGTGCCGGCGAGCCCGCGGAGTCCGTGGGTGTGGCTCGTCCGGCCCGATGCCGGGCCTGCGCCGACCCCGGTGTCATTCATTCTGTTCATGTCGTTCCTCCATCCTTCGGCAACTGGGGTACGGGGTGCGCTGACTGGCATGTGACGGTCCTGGCCCTGTGGGCTGACGATGCGCACCCTCGCCGTGCGACGGCCGGGGTTCCGCAGGGCGCGGACGCCGGTGCCGCGGAGCCAGAACCCGGCGTCGCGTCCGAGAACCGGCCCGGGATCGCCGTCGCGCAGCTCCAGCTGCACCCGCCCGCTGGTGACGACGCCGAACGCGTCGTACCACTCCGCCGCGACCACTGCGACACGCGCGCCACCGCGCAGCGTGAGCGTCCACACCGGGACTACTCCGTGCCGTCCGCCGGCAGGCGTTCCGGCAGCCCGAGCCGCGGGAACTGGTCGTCGTGGAACGTGATGATCTCGGCGATCGCCCCGCCGGTGACGCGCAGGACGTCGATCGTCAGCGGCAGGTACGCGCCCTCCTCCTTCTGCCAGAGGTAGAAGGCGACGGCGGGCTGCCGGTTCACGGAGGTGAGGACGGTGCGCAGGCCCTTCATGCCCTCGAAGCCGCTCTCGACCCAGTCGTTCACCACCGCGTCGCGGCCGACGTACAGGCCAGGCGTGGGCGGCATCGAGCAGCGGACGTCGTCCCGCAGCATCGAGGCGAGCGCCGGGACGTCCGTAGCGACGCTGGCGTCGGTATAGCGGCGCACCAGCTCGCGCGTCCCGGCGTCCTCCTCGCCGCCGGTCCAGTCCTGCCGCTCGGCGGGCAGGTGCTCCCGCATGCCGGCGCGGGCCCGCTGGAGCGCGCTGTTCACGGAGTTGACGGAGTCCCCGAGGAGCCCCGCGACCTCCTTCGCCGGCCAGCCGAGCACGTCCCGCAGGATCAGCACGGCCCGCGGGCGCGGCGCGAGGTGCTGGACGGCGACCAGGTACGCCAGCTCGATCGTCTCCCGCGCGACGGCGACGGTCTCCGGCTCGTCCGCGTCGCCCGCGGGCAGCTCGTCGAGCAGCCGGTCCGGGTAGGGCTGAAGCCACAGCACCTCGCCGCCGGTCGCGGGCTCCGGGCGGCGCTTGGCGAGCAGGTCCAGACAGGCGTTGGTGGCGATCCGGTACAGCCAGGCCCGGAACGTCGACCGCCCCTCGAAGGTCTCCCGCCGCCGCCAGGCACGGAGGAACGTCTCCTGCACGGCGTCCTCGGCGTCCTCGAACGACCCGAGCATCCGGTAACAGTGCACGTGCAACTCCCGCCGGTGCCGCTCCGCCAGCCCCGAGAACGCCGGCTCGTCGACCTCACCCAGACCGCTCACGCCCAGCTCCTCCAGCCGCCTGTCCGCACTCATCACGTCATCCTTCCGTCTCGTCGTGTCCGGTCGTAGGTGTGACGGGTGGGGCCGCGAAAACTCATCACTAGATGAGTAGTTCCGAAAGGCTCGAAGCATGGCGTGAGCGTGCGATAGCAGGGCCGCTGTTGCAGCCGATGCAGAGCGAGATTCTTGATCGGGTGCTTGGCGGAGCCGCGAGCCGCTCCGACTGGATGGGGGTCGCACCGCGCAGCGGCTTCTGCCCGGCAGGCAACCGGGCAGCTCAGGGGTCAGGTGCGGCGGGCGGCCCAGACGGTGCGCTCGGTGCGCACGGCTAGGTCGTCGCGGTGCAGGATGCTGTGCGGGCTGTCGACGTCCAGGAGTTCGTCGAGGGCGGCGAGGTCCTCAGGGCTGAGTGCGGGTGCGGCGGCGCCGCGGATGCGTTGCAGGCTGCGGTGGGCGTAGCGGCCGATGGCCTCGCTGCGGTTGCCCTCGATGTTGACGGTGATGGTGCGCTCGTCCTTGAGGGTAAATCCGGCGGCGGCCAGCATCGGCCCCCAGTCGGCGCCGCGGTACGGGACGTGTTCAGCGTGGAAGCTGTCGGCCGCTCTGTGGGCGCGCTCCTCAAGTCCCGGTCGGCCTTCAGGGGCGTCGGCGGGCAGAAAGCGGGGGAAGCCGTCCAGCTCGACGACGGCGAACAGCCCGCCCGGCGCGAGAAGTTCGTGGACGCTACGTAGTGCGCGGTCGGGGTGGGCCATGTGGTGCATCGACGCGGAGGCCCACACCAGGTCCGGTGTGCCGAGGTCGGGCCAGTGGCTGGTGTCGAGGTCGGCCTGCACGGTGCGCACCCGGTCCGAGACGCCGCGGGCGCATGCCTTCTCACGCAGGAGCTGCAGGTGGCCGGCGGAGGCGTCGACCGCGGTGACGTGCACCTCGGGGAAGCGTTCAAGGAGCGCGAAGGTGCCCGCGCCGGTGCCGCAGCCCAGGTCCACGATCTGGCGCGGCTCGACCTTCAGCGGCAGCCAGGTGGTGATGGATGCGATGTGCTCGGCGAGGACCTCGGCGTCCAGGTCGAGGATCTCCGTCTGGCCGCTGTCGTCGTGCTCCTGGTGGTGGCCGTGCGAGCCGCCGTGGTGGGGGGTGTGCTCATGCGCTGGGGTCATGACATCACCGTAGGCACCCCATGCGTATATCGCACGACTCCTTGCGGGATACGCAAACAGGTGGCTTGATGCGCTGCCCGCCGCGCAAGATCATCCCTCATGTGGCGGCGGAACTCCGTACTCGCGAGGGTGCTATTCGCAGGGGCCCTGCCCGGCCGTCTCACTCGCCGGTCTCGCCTGCGTCGCGTTGGTGGCCGCGGCGGGCGTCGCGGTCGAAGATGCCCATGATCTCGCACGGGCCGCCCTCGGCTCCGACCGCGTGCGGCATCATGGTGGGGAACTCGGCGGCCTGGTTGGTCTCGATGCGGAACCGGCGGTGGCCGAGCATGAGGATCGCGGTGCCGGAGAGCACGACGAGCCATTCGCGGCCGGGGTGGGCGCGCATGCGGGCGGGATTGTCGGGCGGCGGCTCGGTCATGCGCTGACGCATGACGCTCATGCCGGGGTCGCCCTTGATGGGCCAGCGCATCAGGCCGTGGGTGCCGTCGATCATCGGGCTGATGACGACGTCGTCGGCGGCGTTCTCCACGAGCTGGTCGAGGGTGGTGTCCAGGGCGCGGGCGAGGGTGACGAGCTGGTCCAGGGCGAGGCGGCGCTGTCCGTTCTCGATCCGGCTCAGCGAGGACTGGCTGAAGTTGGCGCGGGTGGCCAGTTCTTCCAGGGACCAGCCCTGTGCGACGCGCAGTGCGCGGATCCGTTTGCGTACGAGGCTGTCCAGCGCCCCATCTTCTTGCGTCATAGGCAACAAGGTATGCCCTTGCTGCAATGCGGGCTTAACGTCGAATACAGATGGTCCAGCACGGGGGCCAGGTACGACGAAAGGGCGCGACATGTCTGCGCAGACTTCCCGCTACGAGAGCGACACCCTGCCCAGCCGAGACCGTGGACGTGGTGGTGATCGGCGGCGGTGCCGCGGGCCTGAACGGCGCGCTGATGCTCGCACGCTCGCGTCGCTCGGTCGTCGTGATCGACAGCGGCACCCCGCGCAACGCAACTGCCGCAGCAATGCACGGCTTCATCGTCCTGGACGTACCCCGCCGCCCGAGATCCTCAAGCGCGGACGCCAGCAGGTCCGCGAATACGGCGGGCGGATCGTCTTCGGTGAAGTCGCCTCCGCCGAGCCCGCCTGAATCGGTCGAGGGTGACCTACGGTTCACCGTAACCCTCACCGACGGCCGCAGCGTGACCGCGCGCCGCGTCCTGGCGGCCACCGGCCTGCGCGACGTACTGCCCGAGGTGTCGGGCCTGGCCGAGCACTGGGGCCACAGCGTCGTGCACTGCCCCTACTGCCACGGCTGGGAAGTGTGCGACGAGCCCATCGGCATCCTCGCCACCAGCCCCGCTTCCCTCCACCACGCACTGCTGTTCCGTCAGCTGACTGACGACCTCGTGTACTTCACCAATGGCACCGACCTGGACGAGGACACGCGCGCCCGGTTCGCCGCCCGCAACATCCGCATCGTCGAGACCGAGGTACAGGAAGTTGTCGAGAAGGGCGGCGGCCTGCCGGTCTGCGCCTGGTGGACGGCACCTTCGTCGCCCGACGCGTGATCGCGGTGGCCACGCAGTTGCAGGCCCGCACCGAGGGCCTGGACGGGCTGAAGCTGCCGATGGATGACCTGCCCGGCAACATGGGCCGCCGCTTCGCCTCCGCCATGGCCGGCAGCACCGACGTCCACGGCGTGTGGGTGGCGGGCAACGCCACCGATCTGACCGCGCAGGTCGGTGCGTCCGCCGCGGCCGGCGCCCTGGCCGGATCCCACATCAACGCTCTGCTGGCCACCGCCGATACCGACGCGGCCCTCGCCGCCGCCCAGGCCGCGAACACCCCCGCCTGCCCCTCGGCCTGATCCGCGCGGACCGCAGCCAGCGGTCCGCGCGACGAGTCCCCTGTTCCACCCTTCTTTGGCGACCGGCCCTGTTCCGGCGCTGATTCTGCATGCCCTTTTTGAGAGGAAATCATGAGTAGCAGCCAGCCTCCACAGGCGGCGGCCGCGCCAGTAAGCGGCGGGGGTACGCCGGATGCGCGTCAGCTGCGCGCGATCCTGATCACCGTGTCGATCGCGCTGATGGCCGTCATCGCGTCGGTGTCCGGTCTGAACGTCGCCCAGACCCACATGGCCGTCGAGTGGGGCGCCTCGCAGACCACTGTCCTGTGGATCATCAATATTTACACCCTTGCCCTGGCCGCCCTGCTGCTGCCGCTCGGTGCGATCGGTGACCGATTGGGCCGCAAGCCCATGCTGATCACCGGACTGATCATCTTCGGCGCGGCCAGCGTCGTCGCCGGGCTCGCCCCGTCGGCCGCAGTGATGATCAGCGCCCGTGTGGCCGCGGGCGTCAGCGCCGCGATGATCATGCCGATCACGCTGGCCGTCATCACCTCCACGTTCCCCGAGGAGGAACGGGGCAAGGCGATCGGTGTATGGACCGGCGTCGCCGGAGGCGGCGGCATCCTGGGCATGTTCCTCTCCGCGTTCCTCGTGGACGTCGCGGACTGGCGGTGGCTGTTCGTGCTGCCCGTGGTGCTGGTCGTCGTCGCGCTGGCGATGACCCTGAAGTCGGTGCCCAACTCCCTCGAACGCTCCACCCATTCCTTCGACACCATCGGCGCATGGGTGTCCACCATTGCCGTGATCGGACTCATCTACGTCCTGCAGGAAGGCCCCGAGCGCGGCTGGACCGACCCCGTCTCCCTGATCAGCCTGGCCGTCGGCGTCGTCGCCGCCATCGTCTTCGTGGCCTGGGAGCTGCACCGCCGCGAGGCATCCCTGCTGGACGTACGCCTCTTCCGTGAGCGCGGCCTGGCCGGCGGCTCCATCACGCTGCTCGTCGTCTTCGGTGTCCAGGCCGGTATCGCCGTTGTGCTCTTCCCGTTCTTCCAGGCCGTGCTGGGCTGGTCGGGCCTGCTGTCCACCGTGGCGATGATGCCCATGGCCATCATGATGATGATGGCGTCCGGCCTGGCCCCCAAGATGGCCGCCAAGATCGGCGCCCGCTCCACCATGACCGTGGGCATCGCCCTGTCCACCCTCGGCCTCGCGCTGATGGCGCTGTTCGTCTCCGTCGACGGCGGCTACCTGTCCATCCTCGCCGGCATGCTCGCCATGGGCATCGGCATGGGCCTGTCGATGACGCCCTCCACCGAGGCCATCACCAGCTCCCTGCCCCGCGCCAAGCAGGGCGTTGCCTCGGCCCTCAACGACGTCACCCGCGAATTCGGCACCGCCCTGGGCGTCGCGATGCTCGGCGCGCTCCTGGCCAACGGCTACCGCAGCGCCATCGACGACAAGCTTGGCGGCATCCCCCAGGGGGCCGCGGTCACCGCACGCGAAGGCATCGCCAACGCCGTCGAGGTGGCCCCGAGCACTGGCAGCCACGCCCAGGACCTGATCCACAGCGCGCAGCAGTCCTTCGTCGACGGCTGGCAGCAGGCCATGTGGGCAGGCGTCGCCGTCATGGGCGTGCTGCTCATCTACGTCGCTCTTCGCGGGCCGAAGGGCTCAGACCGCGCCACCACGGACGAGGCGGAGACCACGGAGACCGTCACCGTCCGATGACCGCGTAACAACTGGGCGGATCATCCGTCAGGTGTTAGGCATCGCGATACCGCGATGCCTAACACCCCAGCTCAGCAGCGCACGTCGCAACAGGGACGCCCATGCCGAACGAGCTCCTGGACACCTTCATCACCGGACTGTACGTGAAGATCGACGACGAGATCACGGAGACCCGATGGCTGGGCAGACCACCGCAGTTGAGCGACTCCGAGCTGGTGTGTCTCGCCGTGGCGCAGGCTCTGCTGGGCTTCGCCTCGTAGGCCCGCTGGCTGCGGTTCGCCCGCACCAACCTCGCGTCGATGTTCCCGTATCTGCCCCAGCGGCCCGGATACAACAAGGGGCTTCGCGCGGCGTTGCCGCTGGTCAAGAAAGCAATACGACTGCTGGCCACGGACACGGACTTCTGGTTCGACAACCACTGGATCGTGGACTCCACACCGGTGCTGTGCGGGATGTCCCGGCCGACCGTGAAGCGGTCGGAGATGGCCGGCTGGGCCGGATACGGGTATTGCGCCTCGCATTCGCGGTTCTTCTGGGGCCTGCGGCTATTCCTGGTGTGCACGCCGATCGGGATGCCGATCACGTGGGCGCTGGCGAACCCAAAGATCGACGAGCGGGAGGTGCTGGCCGCGATGCTGGACCGCGAACCATCTCTGGCCGAAGACCGGCCTGGCCTGCTCGTCATCGCGGACAAGGGCTTCGCCTCGAAGGAGTTCGAAACCGATCTCGCCTTCCGGGGCGCCGAGTTACTCCGCCCGTCCTTCAAGCGGGAGAAGCGCCGCAAGGGCGAGTCGCTACTGAAGTCGGTACGGCAGCTGATCGAGTCGGTCAATGACACGCTCAAGGGCCAGCTCGATCTGGAACAGCACGGTGGACCGACCTTCGAGGGCGTTGCCGTCCGCGTCGCCCAGCGCGTTCTCCCGATGGCCGCCGCGATCTGGCACAACCACAAGTCCGGTGCCCCCGTCCTGCGGTCTCTGACCGCATTCGACCACTAACCACATCGGAACTACTCGTCCAGGGTCGGTCGGCATGGCTGCGGAGCGTTTTCCTCCTTGGCAGGTCGGGTTTTCGACGTGGTGGAGAACTAGGATGGCCTGCACCAATGCGGTCGTCCGGGAGGGGCCGCAGCGCAGCTTGGTCAGGATTCTCCAGGTCTTGAGGGTGGCGACGGCGCGTTCGCCGCAGCGGCGGATCCGGGCGTGGGCCTTGTTCACGGACTTCGGCCGGCACGCCCGCAGTGAAAGCCACACGCCGGCCAAGAGGCTCGCGATGCAGATTCCGAGGGCGACGTGGTAGCCCACCTCGAACGCGTTGCGGGCCGTGGCCTGCATAGGAGAGGGGACTCCGTGAAGGTTCCCCGTGGCGACGGAGCCGGAGGCAATGTGCGTGTGCCCGAATCGCGAAACGGCCCAGGCATGGTGGGTCACTGCCGCTCCAATGGCGCCGACGAGAGCGAGTCCTACAGCGGTACCGAGCTGGCGGGAGGCGTTCAGCACCGCCGAGGCAGCACCCGCGACAGGCCCAGAGACGTCGCGCATGGCCACGTGGGTGATCCCGGGAACCAGCAGTCCAAAGCCGACTCCGGCGACCAGGTATCCAATGCCCGCAACGACGAATGGGGTGGTTGGCGTCAAGGTGTTCAGCGCTGCCACACCGAGTGCTCCGGCCGCGCAGCCCGTGGTGACGATGGCACGTGGCGTGAAGCGTTGACTGAGTTTGCCGGCCATCTGCGCGGCAACCAGGAACGGGGCGTTCATCACCAGCCACGACAGCCCGGTGTGAAGTGCGGACCACCCGAGAAGGTTCTGGAACATCAAGGTGACGTAGTAGAGCGTGCCGCTGAAGGCTACGTAGCTGGTGAAGTAGATGACGCAGGCGCCGATGAACGCTGAGTTGCTGCGCACAGCTCTCGGCACCAAAGGGTCGCTGGCGCGGCGTTGCCATTGCACGAATGTCGCGAGAACGAGCCCACCGATGACCAGCGGAACCAGGGTTCGCGCTGGCTCCCAGGGGATGTCGGTCGCGGTGATCAGTCCGAAGGTGACTGCTGCCAGGCCCAACGACGCGAGCACGACACCCGGCACGTCAAGCGGCCGCGGCTCGGAGGTTGCGGCGGCCCGCGGGACCGTCAGCCAAATCAAGACGACCGTGACGACGATGATCGGGAGGTTGACCCAAAAGATCGTTGACCAGCCGGATGCCGTCAGCAGTAGGCCGCCGACGATCGGGCCCGCTCCGAAGCCGATGCCGCCGATTGCTGCCCACCAGCCGATCGCATGACCGCGCTGTTCCGGCGGGTGGGTATCGGTTAGCACGGCGAGGGTGAGCGCCAAGATGGCTGCTCCGCCAATGCCTTGCCCGACACGAGCACCTACAAGCGCTGTTGGGCTGGGGGCCAGCGCTGCTGCCGCAGAGCAGAAGCCGAAGACGACGAGACCGGCCAGCAGGACAGGCCGATGGCCAAGCCGATCACCGAGTGCGCCCATCAAAGGGATCAACGCAGCCAGCCCGAGGGCGTAACCGCTGATGATCCACTCCAACGCATCGGGGGCCGCCTGGAGCTCATGCTCGATTGTCGGGAGGGCGACATTGACGATGGTGACATCGAGCTGGATCACGAAACCTGCCAGACACAACGCCAGCAGCGCCGTCCGTCGTCGTTGGCGGGCGCCCAGGGTTGGCACTGATTGGTTCGGGGGCGTCACATCGTGCTCCTGTCACGTTCTCGGTCGTACGCGTGTCATAGGCACTGACACCCCGCAACACGAGGACGTGACCGATGGACCCTGCTGAACAGCTCAGCCGACACTTCGAGGAGAGCCGTCTACGGCTGACTGCACTGGCCCACCGGATCCTCGGCAACAGCGCCGACGCTGAAGACGCTGTCCAAGATGCCTGGGTCCGCCTCAGCCGCCCCGGTGCGACAGACATCGCCGCCGTCACCAACCTCGACGGGTGGATGACCACGGTCGTCTCACGCACATGTCTCAACAAGCTCAGAGCCCGAGCCGCACGCCCCGAAAGCCCGACAGACCCAATCGGGCCCGAACTCCACGTGCGACCGGACCAGGCCCTGAACCCAGAGGATCAGGCTCTTCTCGCCGAGCAGGTCACTATGGCGCTCCATATCGTCCTGGAGAGCCTGACGCCACCCGAGCGCCTCGCGTTCGTGCTTCACGACTCCTTCGGGATGCCGTTCAGCGAGATCGCCGCCATCCTAGGAAATTCGACCGAAGCCACCCGCAAGCTCGCCAGCCGCGCTCGTCAACGAGTGCACGCCGTAGATCCGGCCGAAATTGAGACCAACCCGGCCAACCAACGCAGCGTGGTCAACGCCTTCTTCGCAGCATCCCGCGACGGTGACCTCGACACGCTCCTAACTGTGCTGCACCCCGAGATCACATTCCACGCTGACGGCGGGGCGACCAGGCATGCCGCGACCGCCACGATCCGCGGCCCAGAGAACGTGACACGGCGCGCTGCGACGTTCGCTATCCCGGAGGCCACCTTCCAGCCGATCACAGTAAACGCCAGCGCGGCAGTCATCGTCCGCACCGACCACCAGCCTGTCTCGATCATGGCCTTCGTGATCTCTCACGGCCGAATCGCCCAGATCTACTCACTGCTCGACCAGCCACGCATCGAGCAGCTCGTCAACAGCCTCGGGTAGGCACACCATCAGCCCAGCACCAACAGCTCTGCTCAGGGAGAGGGTGGCAGTCTGCTGGTCTGAGAGCAGTCCGGCGACCGCTTGGGCGATGTCGCTCAGGTGCTCACGACGGCCGAGGTGGCGGGCCAGAGACCGCCAGTTCTTCAGGTGCGCAATTCCGTGCTCGACGCGGATACGTCGTGAGGAGCGCGCCTGGCGCTGCTGTTCGTGCCGCTCTTCGTACCAGGCGGGAGCGTTCTTCTTGAACTTGCGATGGGGCGGTGTCACCACCCGTCCGCCGGTCTGCGCGCCCATCCCTTGATAGCCGGCATCAGCGAGGATCTCCATGGGTGCACTCGGCAGGCTTCGATTCGGTGCCGCACGACCTCGGTACGTACTTCACCGTCAAGCATCTTCCTGAGGACGTACCGATCACCGTCGACGGGGTCGTCCAGACCTCGGCGGACATCTCCGGCGGCACGTACCACACTGTCGTCAACTACCTTTCGCGCCTGCGCCAGTGGCGTGCCGCGGCCCGAGCCCGTGCCGCCCTCGAAGGGCAACCGACCGGGCGCGTCTCGCAGAACCCGAGCGCGCGGCCGACGCACCGCTTCGGACTCTGGCTCGTGCCGTTTCCCGGTGTCGACGGTCAGAACATCGCGTACTCGGGCCGACTGCTCGACCGGTACGGACCGGACTTCACGTACCGCCACTGGATCGGAACCCGCCGCTTTCCGGCTGCGGCCGGGATCATCGGCTTGGTCACTACATTGCTGGTCGGTGCGCAGATCAAGCCGTTGCGGTCGGTACTGCTCAAGTTGAAGGACTCGGGTGCGGGGCCGACGGAGGAGGTCCGCGCCAAGAGCACGTTCACCGTCACCTTCCACGGCACCGGTGGCGACCGACACGTGGTCTGCCGAGTGTCCGGCGGCGACCCCGGCTACACCGAAACAGCCAAGATCCTCGGCGAAGCCGCGATGAGCCTCGCATTCGACGACCTGCCGCGGACGGCCGGTCCGGTTACGCCGGCTGCTGCCATGGGCGACGCGCTGATCGACCGCTTGGTCATGGCTGGGGTCACGTTTGAACTCGTCGAGGAACGACAGTCCACGTCAAGGACCTGACAGTACGTTCGCCAGATCGGATCGGAGATCGAGCACCTGCCCAGCAGCAGGTGGAGGCCGCCTTCCACGCGCAGAGGCCCGGTGCCATGGGTGGACACCGTCTCGTCCACCGGGACGGCCATGGCATACGGGATGCGGCGACGCTGTAGTGCGGCACGGAGCTTGCGGTCCTGGCCGAAGGCGCTGTGGGCGGCCACCCAGCCGAAGGTGACCAAACCGGAACCGGGGGTGCAGCGGCGGCCGGCGTCGGCGCACCAGACGGCGGGCAGGTACCACTCGCGGTCGATAGCGCGCGTCCGGTGCCGCCGGCATACGCGCAGAACACCGCGACCTGGCAGTTCCCGGTCTGCCCGGTGATCCCGGCATTCTGCCGGGCCACCCTGCTCGGCATCCGGCCCGTCTTCAAGAACTCCGTCTCGTCCAGCACCAGCACCCCATCCGGCCGGGCCAGGAACTGGTCGCCTGCCGGATCACGCCCGAGGCCCTGCTGAGAGCCTCGGCCGAGTGGACCGCCCAGATCACCCGTTATCGACCGCGGCCCCGTGAACGATCTCGGTACTGCGGCAAGCTGCCGCCGAATCGGTCTCACTTCGCGACCGCGCTGCCGCAGCGGCACGTCGTCTGCCCGGTCCCTCGGCCCGATGTTTCGCCCGTCGTGGTGTTCGGTGCAGGCGGCCTGCTGCCGTGCGGTCCCGGAGCGGCGGCACGGCCGTGTGCCGGATTACCGGTGAGGCCCCTGTCTTCGGCAGGATGGGCGCCATGACCGAGATCCGCACACCCCGCCTCCTCCTGCGTCGCTGGCATGACGACGACCTCGCGCCGATGGCGGATATCAACGCAGACCCCCGGGTCATGCGCTGGATCGACGACGGCTCGGTGCGCGACCTGGACCACACGGCACAGGCCATCGAGCGCTGGGAGGAGGAGTGGGACGAGGAGGGCTTCGGACTCTTCGCCGTCGAACTGCTGGCCTCGGGTGAACTGGCAGGCTTCACGGGTCTGTCCGTGCCCGAGTTCCTGCCGGAGGTCCTGCCCGCCGTGTCCATCAGCTGGCGGCTCGGCTCACCGTTCTGGGGCCAGGGATACGCCTCCGAAGCCGCCCACGCCACCCTGGAATTCGCACTCCAGGACCGCGGCCTCGACCGCATCATCAGCATCAGTCAGGCCGGGGACGACGCCTCCGAGGACATCATCCGAAAGCTCGGCATGGCGCCCGAGCGAGAGACCACACACCCGGTATACGACTATCCACTGCGCGTACACGCCATCGACCTCACCGAGTTCCAGGCGTGAACCGGCCGCACCGCTGACCACCACCATGCTGATCTGCGGTTCCTCCCGGGACAGCAGCGGCATCACCACCGGACTGGTCGAAGAGCTCAACCGAAGCAGATCGCCGGTCAGCCCGCTCGCCCGTGCGGGCCAGACCCTGCCGGCGGCCCGATGAGCCACCGGCAGGGTCATGGTGTCCTCTGCTCCTCGGTCAGGACAGCGGCTCCACCCACACGTTGCGGAACCGGACCTTGTTGCCGTGGTCCTGGAGGCGGATCGCACCGAGCGCGGCCGACTCGGGGCCACCTCCACCCGTCGGCCCGTCGATGGCCACGTCGTCGTGGACCTTCTCACCGTTCCATATCACCGTGACCCGCGCGTCCGAAGTCTTCGTGCCGTCCCCGTCGAAGCGCGCAGCAGTGAAGGTGATGTCGTACGTCTGCCATGTCTCCGGAGCCTTCGCGGCGTTGAGGTCGGCGGCCTTCTTCAGATAGATCGACGCCGCCTCGTTGTCCGCGAGATCCGTGTCCTCGTACGAGTCGAGGATCTGCACCTCGTACCGGTCCTGGAGATAGACACCGCTGTTGCCGCGGTCCTGGCCGGTGACATCGTCCGGAAGCTTGGGGACGCGGAACTCGACATGCAGCTTGAAGTCGCCGAAGTGCTGTTTCGTGCGCAGGTCGCCGCAGCAGACCTCCATGGACTTCTCTGCGGTGTGCGGCCATTCCGCGCTGCGGCCGTCGATGTGCTGCCAGGCCGTGGAGATGCTGCCGCCGGAGAACAGGTCGATCCGTGCGCCTGGGCGGCGGATGTCGACCGCGTCGAGGTTGACGTGGCCGGTGTCACCTGCGCCCACGGAGTACGTGATCGTGTTGCGGCCCTTGCGGAGCTCGAGGCGTTCGGTCTTTGTCGACCAGCGGTTCCACTCGTCCGTCGACGGCAGGCTCGTCTGCTTCGCCTCGCCGCCGTTGACGGAGACGCTGACCGTCTTCGTGCCCGGGGCGGGGTGAGGGCCATTGGCGTAGCGCAGCCCCACGTCGTATGTGCCCTGCTTGCCGACCTCGACGTCCACGCTCACCTCGGCACCCTGCTCACCGAAGCCGTCGACGAACCCCCCGCCGGTGTACCCGGCGTGCTCGGTGTCGGTGCCCGCGCTGCCGGACAGCCGGCCGGACTCGGCGTCGTACGTGGTGACGGGCTCATCGGGTCCGGGCTTGGCGTTGAGCGTGTACCAGGCTTCGGTGGACCACAGCTGCTCGCCCTCGGTGGACGAGAACGGGCGCGGCGAGCGGACATGCACGACGCGGTCGGTCTTGAGCCCGGGGATGGTGAGCTGGACCTTCTTGCGGTCCTTGGAGAGCTTCGCCGACGTGACCGGCAGCGACTCCTCGTCGATCTTCGGGCCGCCGTACGCCGGGGTCGGCGCGTAACGCCACTGCTCGACGGAGTACGCGCCCTCGGTGAGCTTGGCCGCGGTCTCCTCCGACAGGGGCTTGGTGTAGGTGAGTTCGAAGCCGTTCGCGGTCGCGCGCATCGTCTTCATGTCGAAGGCGGTCTTGCCGTTCGAGGTCAGCTTCTGTAGGCCGAAGCGGAGCTTGCCCGCCTGCCCCCAGTTGCCGTCGGCGCCCAGACCGGCGGTGTAGATCGCACCGTCGGGCCCTTCGCTGATCCGGGTGATGCCGGACTCGAGGCCCTGCGTGTGCCGGAACACCGCGCCCTGGTACTCGCCGTCGACCTTCTCGAGGTCGGCGCGCTGGAGTCCGCCGTAGGTGACGTCACCGAACATCATCTGCCCCGCGAACGGTCCCTTCTTCAACTGCATCGGCGTGCTGGGCGAGTTGGCGATCTCATTCTGCGGCAGCCAGAGCACCGGTTTGGTGACGGGCTGGTCGTCGTACGGGCCGTCCGGGTTCATGTAGTGATTGAAGAACCGGTCCTGCTTGACATGCACCAGCTTGGAGGCGGGCAGCCAGCCGCCCTGGTTGTCGGTGACGAACAGTTCGTTGTCGGGGCCGCGGCCGATGCCGTTCGGGGTGCGCAGGCCGCCGGCCACGTAACTGACCTTGCCCGTGGCCTTGTTGACCTTGATGGTGGTGCCGCGGTTGGCGGCGGGCTGCGGGTCGGTGGTGGCGCCGCCGTAGTTGATGGCGACGGACAGGTTCAGATAGAAGTCGCCCTTGTCGTACAGCAGTCCGAAGGCGAACTCATGGAAGTTGCCGCCGAACGGCCACTCGGCGATCTTCTTCTTCTCATCCGTTACATCGTCACCGTTGGTGTCGTTCAGCTCGGTCAGCTGATGCTTCTCCGACACGTACAGCTTCCCGTCCACGTACTTGATGCCCATGGGTTCCTTGAGCCCGTCGGCGATCTTCTTGTACGTGACCTTGTCGGGTCCGGTGTCCCCCGTGACGTTGTCGAGCAGATAGACCTCGCCCTTGGTCTGGTCGCTGCCGCCCCAGGTGGAGATCGCGAGTCGGCCGTCGGGCAGCCAGTCCATCGCGGACACCTGCGGCTCGAAGCCGTCGGGCCGCAGATTCGTCAGCCTGTAACCGGGGTTGACCTCGGTCAGGGGCAGCCCGTCGCCCGGGGTGTCGTACGTCCCCTCGCACTCCTTGCGTCCGGGAGCCGTGACCCTGACGACCCCGGCGTCCGTGCTCAGCACGGAGTTCGGCACGACCGTGAACTCAGCTGCCCCCGGCGGCTTCCACTGCAACGTGACCTGCTGACCGCCGCCCGCGTCGAAGTGGTCGATGCGCAGCGAGGTGTAGCCCGCGTTGAGGGTGATCTCGCCGTCCTTGGGCTCGGCGCCGTGCAGCCCGTCGTGGTCGATGACCTGCTGGTCACCGAGGAAGAGCCGCGATCCGTCGTCACTGGTCAGCCGGAAGGTGTACGCGCCGGCCTCGGGCACGTTCAGATGGCCGATGATCTGCGACACGAAGTTGTCGCTGAACCCGAAGCCGTCGGTGGACGTCCAGTCGGCCGTCGGAATCAGCCTGTCGACATTGGGCGTCTGTGCGGGCTTGAGATCGCACAGTTTGCTGAGCGGGGACTGGATGTCGAACACCCGCAGGGTGACGCCTGGTTCCTGCGGCGGGAGGTCGGCGAAGGGCCGTGGATCGTCGTCGGCCGCGGCGGGCGTGACAAGGGCGCCGCCGAGGAGAGCGGTGAGCAGCAGCCCGGCGGCTCTTCGAACTCTGTGACGGAGGGGGCGGGACATGTGCCCGGGGGACTCATGGCGCTCGGGGGGTGGCTTCACTCTTCCTCCTGCGTTGTTCGGGGCGACGCACGCAGACTTCTGTGGCAAAGCGACGCTCAGCGTAGGGATGTGACTCCTGTGCGTCCACACTTTGTCCACAGAAAGGAAAAACTGCCGTCGATGATCGGGCCGGTCAAACGATCGGGCTGAAGACCTGGTGCCACTCCCCCGGACTCCGGGCCTGGGCACGGTACTTGGTGGCGCTGCCACAGCGGCACGCGACCAGAGTCAACAACTCGGCCGCACCACTTTCGCCCTGCTGTTGTTCCGGACCCAGGCTCCTCGCGGCGTCGGATCAGCCGATTGCCCAGATACGACGTCAAGTCCTGGCCCTGCGGAATTTTTTCCCGCAGGACACTTGCCGTTGTTTGCGGGCGGTCCCTACAGTCTCGTCGCAGTCAGTCGATACGCATCGACAACGATCGACGCCGAGGGAGGTGCTCGCATGGTGACAAGCCGGGATGTGGCCCGGTTGGCGGGCGTCTCCCAAAGCACGGTCTCCTACGTCATGAGCGGGCGCCGCTCGATATCCCCCGAGACCCGGCGTCGGGTCGAGGAGGCGATCGAGACGTTGGGGTTCCAGCCCAACGCGGGTGCGCGGGCGCTGGCGAGTCAGCGCAGCCAAGTCATCGGCCTGGTCGTGCCGTTCGCGCCGGGGGCCGACATGACGGGGGTGCTGCCCTTCATCGAGACGATCACCAAGTGCGCCCGGGAAGAGGACCACAACGTCATCCTGGCCACCGAGGACGAGGGCGCCGAGGGCCTCACCCGGCTCAGCGACCAATCCCTGTGCGACGCGATCGTGTTGATGGAAGTCGGGTCCAAGGACCCGCGCATCTCCGTGGCGGCCGGGCTGAGCGTGCCCGTCATCCTGATCGGCGTGCCGGACGACCCCGCGGGCCTGTACTGCGTCGACCTGGACTACACCCTGGCGGGGCGCTTGGCGGTGGATGAGTTGGCCACCTCCGCGCACGACCGCGTCGTCCTGCTCGGCTACCCGCGTGACGTGATGGCGCGCGACGTCAACTTCGTCCGTCGCTTCCTGCGGGGAGCCGAGGAATCGGCCGCCGCGCACGGCATCGCCTACGCCGAGGTGAGCCCGCCGGACACCAGCCGTGCCGGCGCCGAGGTCGCCCTGGACGAGGCACTCACGGAACCGGGGCCCGGCGGTGGCGGCAGGCTCGGACTCGTCGTCCCCGATCCCCAGTTGATCCAGCCGACGTTGCAGAGCCTGCTGGACCGCGGTCTGGTGCCGGGCCGCGACCTGTCCGTCATCGGACTGTGCACGGACCGGACGGCCGAGACCACCACACCCCCCGTCACCAACCTGTCGCTGGAACCCAGAGACGTCTCGCGCCGTGCGATGAGGATCCTGTTCCGGCTGCTGAACCGCGAGAGCGTGCCTGCCCCTTCGACCGTTGAACTGGTGACCCCGAGACTGACCCGGCGTCAGACCAGCCTGTCTGCCCGCTGACCCTCACTGCCCGAGTCAGGGGGCTGACGCGCCATTGCTGTCGATACGTATCGACACCCCCGCGCGGTCCGCCCGAGACAGCGCCGACCGAGGAGAGAACGAACATGGCTCAACGACGAGCAATCCTCAGCAGAACGACACTGCCGGTGGCCCTCACGCTCCTGGCACCGCTCTCCCTGAGCGCCTGTGGCTCGAACAGCGGATCGTCCGGCGCCGCCGACACACTGCGGGTGATGGACTACTACGCCGATCAGCCGGACAAGGGGATCTACGCGAAGGTCCTGGACGCGTGCGGGCAGCAGAACGGCGTGAAGATCGAGCGGGAGGCCGTGGCCGGTCCGTCCCTGATACCCAAGGTGCTGCAACAGGCCTCGTCGCGGACCCTGCCCGACGTCTTGATGCTCGACAACCCCGACTTGCAACAGATCGCCGCCAGCGGCGCCCTCGCCCCGCTCGGCGACTTCGGCCTGAAGGCGGACGGATACGCCAAGGGTGTAGTGGACGCCTCGACCTACCAGGGCAAGCTCTACGGCCTGCAACCGGTCACCAATACGCTGGGCCTGTTCTACAACAAGGACATGCTCGACAAGGCGGGGGTCAAGCCGCCCACCACCTGGGCCGAACTCAAGTCGGCCGCCAAGAAGCTCACTTCGGGCAAGAGGTACGGCATCGCCTTCGCCGCACCGGCCACCTACGAGGGAACCTGGCAGTTCCTGCCCTTCATGTGGTCCAACAGCGGCGACGAGAAGGACATAGCAACTCCCCAGGTCGCACAGGCACTTCAACTGTGGGTGGACCTGGTCAAGGACGGATCGGCCTCGAAGTCGGTGGTCAGCTGGGCCCAGGCCGACGCCAACGACCAGTTCGCGGCGGGCAACGCGGCCATGATGATCAACGGTCCCTGGCAGTTCCCCATCCTGGACAAGAAGACGAGCCTGCACTACGGCGTCGTACAGATCCCCGTGCCCAAGGCGGGCGGAACTCCGGTCGTCCCCCTGGGCGGTGAGACCTGGACCATCCCGCAGACCGGCAACGCGCAGCGCCAGGACAAGGCGGCCAAGGTCGTCGCGTGCCTCAACTCCGACAAGAACCAGTTGTCGCTCGCCGAGCAGCGCCAGACCGTGCCGACGAAGACCGCACTGATGGACAAGCTCGCCGCCGAACAGCCCAGGATGAAGGCGTTCACCGAACAGGTGCGCAACGCCCGTGCCCGCACAGGTGAGTTGGGCAAGGACTGGCCGAAGGCCGCCACCACGATCTACACCGCGATACAGACCGCACTCACCCAGGGCGCGTCCCCGGAGCAGGCACTCAGGCAGGCCCAGGATGGCTGACGCAGTACGGCGGACGGTGCGGGCCATGGACAGTGCCCCGGTGGTCGGGAGACTCGGCAAACGCAGCCGACGGCGCCAGTCCCACCTGCTGTTCCTGCTGCCCGCCCTGGCCTACATGGTGGCCTTCTTCGGCTACCCGGTCGTGAAGAACGTCGTCATGGGGTTCCAGCACTACACGACGACCACCTTCTACACCGGCCAGGCGCCTTGGGTCGGCTTCGCCAACTACAGAGCCGTCGTGTCGTCCGCCGTGTTCGACAAGGCACTCCTCAACACCGTGCTGTTCACGGTGGGTTCGATCGCGGGGCAGTTCCTCATCGGTCTGGCGATCGCCCTGTTCTTCCGCCGCAGGTTCCCGCTGAACGGCGTGATGCGCTCCCTGCTGCTGTTGCCGTGGCTGGTACCGCTGATCGTCTCCAGCGCGGTGTGGCGCTGGATCCTCGACCAGGACAACGGCGTGCTCAACCGGTTCCTCGGTGACCTGCACCTCGTACAGGACCGTCCCGGCTGGCTGACCAGCACCTCACTGGCGCTGTTCGCGGTGATCGTGGTCAACATCTGGATCGGGATCCCCTTCAACGTCGCGATCCTCTACGGCGGACTTCAGGACATCCCCGAGGAGCTGTACGAGGCGGCGGCCCTGGACGGTGCGACGGGCTGGCGGGCGTTCCGGCACGTGACCTGGCCCCTGCTGCGGCCCGTGGTGAGCGTGGTGCTCGTCCTCGGCGTCGTCTACACGGTCAAGGTGCTGGACGTGATCCTCGGGCTCACCAACGGCGGCCCGGCGAACGCGACGCAGACCATCGCCAGTCAGTCCTACCAACTCTCCTTCCAGCAGTTCGACTTCGGGCAGGGTGCCGCGCTCGGCAACATCCTGATCGTCATCTCGCTGGTCTTCGCCGTCCTCTACCTGCGCGCGAACCGACGCGCCGTGGAGCAGTGAGGCCGTCATGGCATCTGTCACGCACACATCTGTCCAACCGGCCACGCACACACCCACCCACCGGCGGCGCTCCCGGCGGCGGCCATGGGGATACACCGCCATCGGCGCGCTGATCCTGGCGGTGATGCTGTTCCCGGTCTACTGGATGGTCAACGTCTCCCTCCAGCCGGCCAACACCGCTGTGAGCACGCCCTGGTTCCCGACGCGACTGAACTTCGACGGCTACGCGACCGCGCTGAGCCAGCAGGGGTCCAACCTCCTGACCAGCCTGGTCGTGGCCGTGGGGAGTGTGGTGTTCAGCCTGATCGTCGCGAGCCCGGCAGCGTACGCACTCGCCCACGTCAACGCGCGCTGGGTCGGCCCGGTGCTGTTCGGGATCCTGATCAGCCAGATGGTCCCGGGCATCGTCGTGGCCAACGCCCTCTACAGCGCGTACAACGATCTCGGGCTGCTCAACTCGATCCCGGGCCTGATCCTGGCCGACTCCACCGCGGGCATCCCCTTCGCGATCCTGATCCTGCGGGCCTTCATGGGCAACATCCCCTCGTCGGTGATCGAGGCGGCCCGGGTGGACGGGGCGGGCAGGGTCCGGGCGTTCGTCTCGATCGTCCTGCCGATGAGCAGGAACGCCCTCATCACGGCAGGGCTGTTCACCTTCCTGTTCACCTGGAGCGACTTCCTCTTCGCGCTGACCCTGACGACGACCGAGGACGTCCGCCCCGTCACGCTCGGCCTCTACCAGTACCTCGGCTCCCACGTCAGCGACTGGAACGCGGTGATGGCCACCGCGACCCTCGCCTCGGTGCCGGCTCTCGTGCTGCTCCTGGTGGCACAGCGCTACATCGCCACCGGCGTGACCGGTGGAGCCGTCAAATGACCCGCCCTTTGGGCGACTTCGGAGAAAGGCAGAACACCCCTGTGACCACGTCTTCCGCACCGCCGCCGGCCCCGATCCAGGTGACCGTGTGGGGTGAGTACCGCCACGAGAAGATCGAGGAGCACGTGGCCAAGATCTACCCGCAAGGCATGCACACCACGATCGCCGAGGGCATCAAGGAGAACCTCGGTGACGCCTGCGCCGTACGCACCGCGACGTTGGACGACCCCGAGCACGGCCTGACCGAGGAGGTGCTCGCCGGGACCGACGTCCTCACCTGGTGGGGACACGCCGCCCACGCCGAGGTGTCCGACGAGGTCGTCGAACGGGTGCACCGGCACGTGCTGTCGGGCATGGGCCTGGTGGTGCTGCACTCCGGCCACTGGTCGAAGATCTTCGTCAAGCTCATGGGCACCAGCTGCACCCTGCGGTGGCGCAACGAGCACGACCGCGAGCTGGTGTGGACAGTGAACCCCACACACCCCATCGCCCAGGGAGTCCCGCATCCGCTCGTCGTCGACGAGGACGAGATGTACGGCGAGTTCTTCGACATCCCCGTCCCGGATGAGCTGGTCTTCGTCAGCTCGTTCACGGGCGGCGAGGTGATACGCAGCGGCTGCACGTTCCGCCGCGGCCACGGCCGGATCTTCTACTTCAGCCCCGGCGACCAGGACTACCCCGTCTACCACAACAAGGACATCCGCCGGGTGATCGCCAACGCCGTCCAGTGGGCGCGTACGGACCGGCCCGAGCGCAGCCACCCGGTGCTACTGCGCTACGACACCGACGACTTCTTCAACGGCATCGACTACTCGGGGCCGCTTCGATGACCCACCGGACCATCCCCTGCGGGCCCGACAACCCCCTGCGCGTACTGGTGGTCGGAGCCGGCTCCATGGGACAGCAGTGGCTGACCACGGTCACCGCCGCGCCCGAGACCGAGCTCGCCGGCATCGTCGACCTCGACCTGGACGCAGCCCGGCGGTCCGCCGCCGGCCTGGGCCGGCCGGATCTGCCGGTCGGCTCCGACGCGGTCGCGCTCGCGGCCGACACCGGCGCCCAGGCGATCATCAATGTGACGATTCCGGTGGCCCACCACCCCGTCACCACCGCCGCGTTGTTCGCCGGGCTGCCTGTCCTCGGCGAGAAGCCGATCGCCGACACCCTGGCCCGCGCCCTGTCCCTGGCCGCCGCGTCCGAGGTGAGCGGCGAGCTGTTCATGGTGAGCCAGTCCCGACGCTGGAATCCTCAACTCTTCGCCCTGCGGCGCATGTTGGAGGAACTCGGTGCGATCGGCACGCTGACGACCGAGTTCTTCAAGGCTCCGCACATGGGCGGTTTCCGCGAGGAGATGGCGTACCCGCTGCTGATCGACATGGCGATCCACGCCTTCGACTCGGCCCGTTTCCTGCTCGGTGCGGACCCAGTCTCCGCCTACTGCCAGGCGTACAACCCGCCGTGGAGCTGGTACGACGGCGACGCCGCCGCGAGCGCCGTCTTCGAGATGGAGAGCGGTGCGCGCTATGCGTACAACGGCAGTTGGTGCAGTCCGGGCGCCGAGACCTCGTGGAACGGCACGTGGCGGGCGAGCGGCGAGAAGGGCTCGGCGCTGTGGGACGGCGACAACTGGCCCGTGCTCGCCGCCGACGTACAACCCGCCGAGCGTCCCCCCTCCCCCTACTCCGACATCGCCGGAGCGCTGCGGGTCTTCGTCGAGTCGCTGCGGACCGGCAGCACGCCGATGGGCGAAGTGCACGAGAACACCATGAGCCTGGCGATGGTCGAGGCCGCGGTGGAGTCGGCCCGGACCGGACAGCGCGTGCTCGTCGACCACGTGCTCGACCAGGCGTACGCGGAGGCTCTGCGGGACGAGAACCGCCCCGACGTACGCGCCGCCCTCGCCGGCTGGCCATCGGTCCGCGGCGCCCTCGCCCCGCACCAGGCACCGCCGGCCGCCGCTTCCGCCTGACGCCCTACCGATACGGAGATTCCGTGCCCCGCCCTTCCCCTTCCCCCGTTCCCGGCCGCCCCCGCCTCGGGGTGGCGATGATCGGTCACTCGTTCATGGGAGCCGTGCACTCCCAGGCCTGGCGCACCGCCCCCCGAGTGTTCGACCTGCCCTTCGACGTCGACATGACCGTCGTCTGCGGCCGTGACCCGAAGGGCGCGGCGCGGGCGGCCGAGCGGCTGGGGTGGGGTGACTGGGCGGCCGACTGGCAGGAGGTGGTACGACGCGAGGACGTGGACGTGGTCGACATCTGCACACCCGGCGACTCCCATGCCGACATCGCGATCGCCGCCCTGGCCGCCGGCAAGCACGTGCTGTGCGAGAAGCCCCTCGCCAACACGGTCGAGGAGGCCGAGCGGATGGCCGCCGCCGCGCAGGTCGCCGGCCAGGCCGGCGTCCGGTCGATGGTCGGCTTCAACAACCGGCGCGTGCCCGCGTTGGCACACGCCACGCGGCTGATCGCCGAGGGCCGAATCGGCGAGGTGCGGCACGTCAGAGCCCAGTACCTTCAAGACTGGATCGTCGACCCCGAGTTCCCGCTGGTGTGGCGGCTGCGCAAGGAACGGGCCGGCTCCGGCGCGCTCGGAGACCTCGGGTCGCACGTCATCGACCTGCTCCAGCACCTGACCGGAGAGCGGCTCACCGGGGTGTCGGCGACGCAGGCCACGTTCGTCACCGAGCGCCCCCTGCCGACGGAATCCAGCGGGCTCTCGGCGCGGGCCGGGGCACAGCGCGGGCAGGTGACCGTCGACGACGCGACCGCGTTCACCGGTCGGCTGGAAGGGGGCGGCCTCGTCGTGGTCGAGGCGACGCGCTTCGCCACGGGACGCAAGAACGCGATGCGGATAGAGGTCAACGGCTCACGCGGGGCACTCGCCTTCGACTTCGAGTCGATGAACGAGCTCCTGCTGTACGACGCCGCCGACCCGGAGACGGAGGCGGGATTCCGGCGCATCCTGGTCACCGAGCCCGCACACCCCTACCTGGGTGCCTGGTGGCCGCCCGGCCACGGCCTGGGCTACGAGCACGCGTTCGTCCACCAGGTCCACGACTTCCTGACAGCCGTGGCGGACGACGGGAGTGATCCGCGCCCGTCGTTCGCCGATGGCCTACAGGTCCAGTACGTCCTGGAGGCCATCGAGCGCAGCACCGCGGACGCCTCTCGCTGGACGAGCGTCGGCTGACCACTACTGATGGCCTTCGAGGTGGGGTGGGTCGGCTGACCCGTCAGTCGGCGTGTGAGCCGAACTCGAGGGACAGCTGGAAGTGCTCGGGATCGAGCAGACTGACGACATGCTCGACGAGGGAGCCGTCGGCCGCCCGGCTCGTCCGCCGCACGTCCAGGAACCAGTCGCCCGGTCTGCGCCGCAGCAGCTCCGCCTCGCGGGCGTCGATCCGCCGCCCGGCCAGGCTCTGTTCGCCATGATCGGCGTGCAACCCGGCCTGCCGCATCACCTCGGTCAGCGACAGCTCATCGAGATCCCTCCGCTGCGGCAACTCCCGGGTCCCGGGGACGCAGGGCAGGAAGCTCCGCTCGTACGTGATCACGCAGCCGTTCCCGACCAGCTCCCGGGTCCGCTCGACCGTCACGAACACGGCTTTGTCCATGGCGAGTTGATCCGCCAGCTGTTCGTCGGTGACCTCCCGTACCGTGAGGGTGCGCACCCGCGTGTCGATGCCATGGACCTCCAGGGCGCGCGCCCAGCCGAGCCGGTTGTCCAGCGGCCGGCCGTCGAAGAGCACATACGAGCCCTTGCCCGTGCGGGTGGTGATCAAGCCCGTCTCGTTCAGCTCGGCCAGCGCCGCCCGGACCGTGGTGCGGCTGACCCCGAAACGCTGGGCCAGCGCGTACTCCCCCGGCAACTGCTCGCCGGTCGGCAGGCGCCCGCTGCGGATCTCCCGAGCGAGCACGTCGGTGATCTGCTGGTGCTTGAGCCGGATGCCGGTCATGACGGGTCCCCGGTGCCCAAGTCGCTCCCGGTGAGCACCTCGTCCAACGTGACGACCCGGATCAACGGCCGGTACAGGTCCATCACTTGCAGCGCCATGGCATGCGACGCGTCGTCCACTCCCGCGCACGCGTCGGCGACCACGACCACCTCCACGCCCGCATCGGCGGCAGCCAGAGCGGTCGACAGCACGCAGCAGTCCGTACTGACCCCGGCCAGCACCAGCCGTCCGTCGGAGCCGACGCGCTCGGCCAGCTCGGGAGTCCACTTGCCGAAGGTGGTCGCGTCCACCAAGTCCGGGGCCAGCGCCTCGAATTCGTCCGTCAGCTCCCACAGCGAGGACCCCGGCGGCTGTAGCGCGAAGGGCCACTGCTCGTAGTACGCCCGCCAGGCACCGACGGGCTTGTCGGGCGCGACGAACCGGGTGAACGTGACGCGCTCCCCGAAGACCGGCAGCAGCCGGCGTACTCCCCCGGCTGCTTCGTCGAAGCGGGGGGTCGCCCAGGGGCTGTCGGGCTCGGCGAACACGCGCTGCATGTCGATGACGGCGAGCAGCCCGCGCGGCACACCGTCCGGCCGAGCGTGCGCTACGCCCTGCGGCCGGGCCTCCCCTGCGTTCTCGCCCGGCCGACCACGCCGTACGCCGTCATCCGACCGAACTTCCTGTACTCCATCTGTGCTCATCCGCTCAGCACTTCCTCCGTCGTCACCGGGCTCGCCGCCCGCCGTTCCTGCGCCCGTACCCGCCCGCCACCGAGGGCCAGCGTGCCGAGGAAACCAAGCACGAGTGCCACCAGCACGCCCAGGTTCGCGTACGCCCACGCGCCCGACTTCCCGCCCAGGCCCAGCGGCCCGAGCAGATAGCCCTGCCACTCCAGCCAGCTTGCGGCCGCGTTGGTGACCAGCCCCCAGCCGAGCGCGGTCGCGGCCAGCGTGAGCAGCAGCGGCCGGAGTGGAACATCGCCGTAGCGCCCGCTGCCGCGGAACAGGTCGGCCTCGTCGTAGTCGTGGCGGCGCAGCGCCAGGTCGGCCAGCATGATTCCGCACCAGGCGGCGACCGGGACACCCAGCGTGGTGAGGAAGCCGATGAACTGACCGAGGAAGTTGTCGGTGAAGAACACGATGTAGACCGAACCGGCGATCATCAGGACGCCGTCGACCAGCGCGGCCACGTACCGCGGCACCCGCAGACCGGCGGCAAGCAACGCCAGGCCGGAGGAGTAGATGTCGAGCACCGCGCCACCGACCATGCCGAGGACGGCGACCACAGCGAAGGGGACCAGGAACCACTTGGGCAGGATCGTGGTCAGCGCGCCGATCGGGTCGAGGGCGATGGCCGCGCTGAGGTCGCCGGAGGAGCCCGCCAGCAGCAGGCCGAACACCAGCAGAAGCAGTGGCGCCACCGAGCCGCCGAAGGTGGTCCAGCCGATGACACCCCGGCTGGCGGAGCCGCGCGGCAGGTAACGGGAGTAGTCCGCGGCCGCGTTGACCCAGCCGAGGCCGAAGCCGGTCATCATGAAGACCAGGGCGCCGATGAACTCCTGTGCGGAGCCGGCCGGCACGGCGCTGACTGTGTGCCAGTGGATGTGGTCGGCCACCAGCGCGATGTAGACGATCGTGAGTACGCCGGTGACCACGGTGATCATCGTCTGTAGGCGCATGATCAGGTCGAAGCCCATCACCCCGCCGACCACGGTCAGCGCGCTGACCAGGACCAGGGCTACCACCTTGGTCTCGGTACCGCCGCCCCAGCCGAGCCGGTCGAAGACGGTGGCGGTGGCCATGGTGGCGAGCGAGACGAGCACGATCTCCCAGCCGACGGTCAGCATCCACGAGATCGTCGAGGGCAGCCTGTTGCCGCGGACGCCGTACGCGGCGCGGCTGAGCACCATCGTCGGCACGGACCCGCGCTTGCCCGCCACCGCGATGAAGCCGCAGAGCAGGAAGGACAGCACGATGCCGAGCGATCCGGCCACCAGCGCCTGCCAGAAGGAGATGCCGAAGCCGAGCGCGAAGGCGCCGTAACTCAGGCCCAGAACCCCGACGTTGGCCCCGAACCAGGGCCAGAACAGCGTGCGCGGCGTGCCCTTGCGCTCGGTGTCCCCGATCACGTCGAGGCCGTGCGCCTCCACCTGGAGCTGCTGCCTGCCGGGGGCGCCGCCGCCGGTTCTGCTGCCGGGAGATTCCGCCATCATCGACCTACCTGTCTAGACGTGTTCAGGCGAAGCTAAGTGGACGGGCCCGGGACGTCAAGAGACGGCTGCGGCGGAGTCGACTACCGAAACTCCCCGGGCACGGTTTCCCAGTGGTCGGCGAGTCGGGCCAGCATCACCATCAACTGCTCGCGTTCGAGTGCCCCGTACGGTCGGAGGAGTTTCTCGTCCAGCTGTCGGGCCAGATGGTTGGCCTGCTCCAGCACGCTCCGTCCCTCGTCGGTCAGGTACAGCAGTTTGCGGCGGGCGTCGGACTCCGGCGTCCGCCGCGTGATCAGTCCGCGCTTCTCCATCCGTCGGACGATGTCCGTCATCGTCGACGCGTCCAGCGAGACCGCAGAAGCCAACGACGACTGGTCCCGCCCTGGGCACGCCCCCACCGCGGTGAGCGCCGCGAACTGGGGACCCGTCAACGAAGAGTCGACACCACGCATCCAGGCCGATGTGTATGCCTGATACAAGCGTCTGACCAGAAAGCCGGGGGCCTCCAGCAAGGCCGGCGGGCTGGCCTGCGGCGCGGCCTTTGATTCTGCGGTGTCACCCATCGAGCCAGCCTCCCGATCCTGCCGCATCCCCCCTTGGACGCCGCAAGAAGACTCTAGGCAGGACTCGCGGCGACTGGTATACCGGACACCAATAATCCGTGTCCGGATTATTTTCTGGTGGGTCACCTCCCCGCTCGAAAGGATCTGCCATCATGCCCCACTCCCCCACCCTGGCGCCCACCCCGATGGAGTGAGCGCCACACCTGACCGGCCAAGACTCGCGAACGACGACATGGGCCGGCATCCCCACCAACAGCCGGTGGGTCCATACGGCCCGACTCCGGCTCCACAGTGAACAGCTACACGGACGACACCGAAGCCGTGATCCGCGACCTCGGTCTGGACCGCCCCGTGCTCCTTCGGTTCCGCGCAGCGGGCAGGCGCCGCGGGCAGCGGCCGTGAACCGGGCGCCCATCGAATGGCCGAAGTCACCGAGTCATGGCCCGGTCGGCTCCGACGACGAAGCCGGTCGACGCAACCCACCACGGCCTCGAGACCGAAGGCTTCTTCACCCACTCGAATTCACCCGCTCGAATTCTCTTTGATCCCCGCCGCTCGCGCGTACGAAGGAGTTCACCCATGAGCCAGACCGTCCAACCGGGCCCCGCCATACCCCAGATGGAACGCAACGGCGTCAATCCCATTCCCGACGACGAACGCCACGGCACACCGCGCGAGTTGTTCGGCGTGTGGTTCTCCTGGAACGTGTCCATCCTCGGCGTCAGCTACGGCATCTACGTGTTCGGTGTCGGACTCAACGCCTGGCAGGCTGCCCTGGCCGGGCTGCTCGGCTACGCGCTGTCGGCGGTCCTCGTCGGGATCCTGGCCGTCGGAGGGCCTCGAACGGGACTGCCGACGCTGACCCAGACCCGGATCGCCTTCGGCTTCCACGGCAACAAATTCCCGACGTTCTTCGCCTACCTGTCGAACGTGGGCTGGAAGGTCACCATCATCACGCTGGCCTCCACGACCGGGGCCAACCTCTTCGCCCGTCTGTGGCCGGGGGCCTTTGCCGACTCGGACGGCAATGGGACGACGGCCGCCGTAGTGGTGTGGTTCGTGGTCGTCCTGGTGGTCACCGTCACGGTCGCGGTCCTCGGGCACGCCGTGATCGTGCGGGTGGAGCAGTGGATCGCGTGGCTGACCTCGGTGATGACCGTGATCTTCATCGCGCTGATGGTTCCGCACATCCACTGGAGCCGCATCGGTGACGCGCCCGCCGGTTCGTTCGGCCAGTTCGTGGGCGGGATGATCCTCGCCATGACCCTGGTCGGCATCGGGTTTCTGAACTACGGCGGCGACTTCGCCCGTTACCTGCCGCGCCGCACGCCGGCCGCGGGCGTGGTGGGCTGGACGGCCGGCGGGATCACCCTGCCCGTCGCGGTACTGCTCGTCCTGGGGATCCTGCTCGTCGCAGGTGACCCCGCGCTCGGCTCGGCCGCCGCGGCGGACCCGGTGGCGGCGCTGACAGGACTGCTGCCGATGTGGTTCTTCGTGCCCTTCAGCATCGTCATCGTCATCTCGCTGGTGGCCGCCGCCATCACCGGGCTGTACTCCTCCGGCCTGGCGCTGCTGGCCCTGGGCGTCCCCGTCTCACGGGCCGGCACCACGGTGATCAACATGGTGGTGATCTCGGCCGGCGCCTTCTACCTGCTGTTCGTCTCCACGTCCTTCCTCGCCACCTTCCAGGCGTTCCTGGCGCTGATCGCCGTGGTCCTGGGCACCATGGGAGCCATCCAGCTGCTCGACTTCATCCGGCAACGCCGCCAGGGGTGGCCAGTGACACCGGCCCTGCCCGCCGGGCAGGGGGGCCGCAGCGGCCGCTGGACGGCACTGATCTCCCTGTTGGCGGCGACGGTCATCGGTCTGGGCATGGTGACCTCCTCCGATCCGAACATCGCCAAGGCAGTCGGGTTCCTGCTCACCGACGACCAGAAGAAGGGACTGATCGGGACGACCAACATCGGCGTCCTGGTCGCCATGGGAGTCGGCGCCGCACTGTACGCGACGCTCACCTTCGCGCTTCGGATCGACCCTGGCCGAGGTCACTCGCCCGGCCCCGCGCATCCCGCCACCGACAGCGAGCGCACCCAAGTCGGGGCCACGGACGGGGACGGCTCCACACGGACGACCACGTAGGCCACCCTTCCCGACTCCCCCACCGAGCGACCACAGCGAGCGACCACAGCGACAGGACACCGCCATGAGCTTCGCCGACCCAGACCACTGGCACGCGCCGGCAACATACTGGTTCTGGCAGCGTGTCCCCACCGACGAGGAGATCCGTGAGCAGCTCGATTCGCTCGCGGCGGCCGGGTTCCGGTCGTTCCAGATCCAGGCCCGGCTGTCCTTTCCCCGCGCGGAGTACCTGGGGGAGGCCTATCTCGCCGCTTACCGGCGCGCAGCCGAGGAGGCAGCGGAGCGCGGGCTGCTGATGGGGATCTACGACGAGTACAACTGGCTGTCCGGACACGCGGGCGGACGCACGGTCGAGGGGCGGGACGATCTGCGGGAGCGCCACATGTTCTTCTCGTCCGCCCCCGCAGGATCGGGCGGCGCACCCGTGGAGTGCTCGGTCGACTCGATCACCGCCCAGGACGTGGAGTATCTGCTCCAGCCCGGTAAGGAGTGGGTCTTCGACGGCGGCGCGCCCCGGTGGGAGGACTGGGAGATCGTGGCGGCCTTGGCCCACCCCCGCGGCGCCATCGCCGACGAGACGTCCATCGTGGACGTGACCGACGAGGCGCGGCTGGTGCGTACCGGCCCGGACGGCTGCGTGGTGTCCGTGCCCGCCGAGGTGGTCGCCTGGGCCGGCCGGGATGCCGAGGTGACCGTGTTCACCGCGGCCCGGTGTGCCTCCAGCCGAATGATCAACTATCTGCTGCCGCAGGCCGCCGAGCGCTTTTTGCAGGTGGGCTACGAGCCGTTGGCCCGCGTGCTCGGGGAACACCTGGGCACCACGGTCAGGTATGTCTTCTTCGATCAGCCGCACGGCTGCTTCTACCACTGGCGACAGCTCCACGAGGACCTGCTCGCACCCGAACGCCAGGCGGAGACGGGGCATGTCACCGCCTCACTGATGTACGCGCCCTCGATCGTGCCCGACGACCTCCGGGTGCTGTTGTCCCTGGCCCGCCCAGTGGGACCGCGAACGGAGGCATGGCGGTGCGCGTTCTTCGAGCGGTACGCCAACACCGGCATCGACGCCTTCTTCGGCACGCTGTCGGCCTGGTGCCGTGCGCACGGTGTGGCCCTGTCCGGCCACGAGGTGCTCGGCTATGTCTCCTCATGGGATCCCACCAGCACCGTCATCACCGACGACCCGCGGACGAACTTCGGCACCGACTACTTCGCTCTCGACCGCTGGCGCGACATGACGGCGGTCGACGCCCGCAACGACCACCCGCAGCTCGCGGCGAAGTTCGGCGACTCCCTCGCCCGGGCACACGGCCGGTCCGGCTGCCTGGTGGAGCAGTACTTCGCCAGCACGACAGCCGGATCGCACTTCGCCGAAGGCGCCTGGGAACTCACCCTGGGACGGCTGCGCGCGGCAACGATGCGGCACCATCTCCTGGGCGCGCGCCAACTGCTCACGCACGCGTTCTGGCTCACCGACGCCCCCGCCGGCCCCGGCGCCGAAGGACAGGTCTTCACCGACCCACGGCTGGACTTCCCCCCGGGCGTCAACCACGAGCCGTGGTTCACCCATCACCGCTCATTCGCCGAGGAGTCCGGCCGCCTGTCGGAATTCCTCGACGCCGCCGAGCCGCTGCCCGGCATTGCGCTTCTCTACCCCCTGCGCACCAGCTGGGCGGGCGGCCCCGAGCACCCCTACGGCGAGCACTTCGCGTTCTGGGCCGAGTACCTGGCGCGTGCCGGTCGTGACTTCCAGATCGTCGACGAGCAACAGATCCGCATCGGCCTCGCGCCCGGCACCATCGCGCTGATCCTGCCGGGCGCCGAGGTTCTTGAAGACATGGCCACGGTGGACGCGGTGGAGGACTTCGTCCGGGCGGACGGCACAGTCCTGGCATCGGGGCCGCTCCCCCGGCTGCTTCAACACGGGGACGGCCGCGACGAGTTGACGCAGCGAATGCGGGCGCTGCTCACCGGGCCGCGCGGCGCACACTGGCCGCATGTGCCTTCGGCCGGCGAGGCCGACAGCCGCCTGGCCGCGGTACCCAGTCCCCCGGCCGCGACCGCCGAAGCAGGACACGGCGTGTGGACAACGCGCCGCACACTGGCAGGCGCGACCCGGTTGGCGCTGTTCAACGACACCGCCGAGCGCCAGGTGGTCACCGTGCGCCCGGCGGCACTTCCGGCAACCGTCACCTGGTGGGATCCCGCAACCGGACGTACGAGCAAGCCACGCCCGCTGACCGGAGCCCAGTCGCTCGTACTGCACCCTGCCGAGCTCTCCTGCCTGAGCATCGCAGCCGGGCCGGGATCCCAGGACGTACCGGAGACGAAGGTGCTCGACAGTGGCTGGACACTGAGCCTGGCCGACCGTGAACTGGCCGGCGTCGACGTCCGGCGAGGATGGGAGCGGCAGGGCTTCCCGGACATCGCGGGAGAGGGCATCTACACAGCCCAGTTCACGCTCGACTCAGAGGAGTTGGAGCAATGGCCCGTATGGGAACTCGTGCTGCCGGGCGTCGGCAGCAGCGCACGCGCGGACATCAACGGACAACAGGTCGGAGACTGGGGATGGGGTCCGTTCATCTGCGCACTGCCCCCCGGAGTGCTGAGCGGCGGCATGAACACCGTCACGATCACGGTGGCATCCACGGCGGCAAACCACTACGTGCCAGGCCGCGGGGAACCGAGCGGACTTCTGAGCGCGCCACTGCTGCGGCCACGCTTGGCGCAGTCGTACGTATACCCGGAGGGCACGACGGCCGACATCAAGTCCGAGTAGGACTCCGGACTCCGTCAGGTCGGTCTGGATCTTGGTGACTGGAGCCTGCTGGACGTTCCGGGCTCTGGGGGTAGCGCCAGTGTTCGGTGAGATCACCGGTTGCGGACGGTCCACCTGGTGCGCCGTGGTCGACGAGGCGCAGGAGCTTTGGGCGGCCGGCATGTCAGAAGCGGCCCGTAGCCTCAGGCACCATGGGCATTCAGATCGATGTAGTGGTGGGTTACCCGGTCAACGATGAGATGGAGAGAGTGCTCGGGTTGGCCGAGGCGGTCGGCGAGCCCGTCACTGTCACGTTCATGTGGGAGGGGCGTGAAGAGGCGGAACGCGCGGTGCTGGTGCCAGCGACCACGCTGGCGCTCTGGGAGCATTGGGCTCCCACCGCCTACCCGATGAGTGGCGCTGGGGAAGAGAACCGGGCTGTGGCGGAGGAGCCGGAACTCGCCCACCCAGCGGAATTCGGCGCGTTCACACTCTTTCGTCGTCGCGCAGGACGGCGCACGGCAGTCGCTCGAAAAGGCGTGGTGGTCGCCGAGCTACTGGACCCCGACGAGGCCCACTGGCTCCAGGAGAAAGCCCGCAATGTCCGCCAAGGCTTCATGGATCCGAAGCAGAAGGCGGCGTTCGAGGAGTTCCTTGCCCGGCAGGCATCCCTCGATGATCAGTGACGCGCCGACTCATGCTTCGTGGCTTTGCAATTGATCTTCGGGCTCTGGTCCGGTTCGTATGGTGCGGTGACGCTCAGTCACGCCAACAGGACACGTTTACAGAGGAGTTCGGAGCCTGGGCGGCAGAACATCTGGCGCTTGAGCAACTTGATCAAGTTGGCGTGTCCGATAGGTCGCGCGGCGCTGACGTTGCTGATCGGTATGCCTCAGCCATGGCGTGGAATGAGCGTTTCGGTGCGAGGCTGCCGTCGGACATGACCTTGCATACCCCGTAGGAGGCCATGTCGAGGTCGAAGCGCGGGTCGGCGTGGTGCGGGTACTCGTAGCCGGCGAAGGTGAACCAGAAGGCGGTGTCCACGCCTTCCTCGTCGAAGACGGCGAGCATCTCGCGCAGGTAGTGGGCCTGTTCTTCCTCATCGCGGACGTAATCGCCGTTGATGCGGGGCGGATCGGCGTCGTGATCGACGACATCTACCCAGCCCATGCCGCCGCGCTCGGCTGCGCCCCGGTAGGTGCAGCAGCCGAACTCGGTCGCCGCGAGCGGCTTGCCGTGCCGGAAATACTCCCGCAGGCCTTGACGGAAGGCGTCACTGGCATCGCCGTAGGCGTCCGCGCTTACGATGTCGAAGGGCGCCCAATCGACCTGTTCCCACGTTCCGGAAGCGTAGGTGATCTTTCCGCGGAACCGTGACCGCACCGTCTCTGCGATGTTGGCCAGCAAGGAGTTCAGCCGGGCAGGAACCTCGGCGAGCCCGGCCAATGCCTCGGGGGCACCGCTGGTCAGGGCTTCGATTCTGGCGAGGCTGTCGTCTCCGGGGAGAATGTCGGCGGCAAACAGGCTCAGCTCGCAGCCGGTGACGAAGACGTCCGCTCCCACCTCCTGGGCGCGGACGGCACAGGTGGCGAAGAAGGGCAGCAGCTCCTCGGCGGACAGTTCGCAAGGGAATGGGGAGAACCAGACCTCAAGCCCGGCATCGGCGGCGTGCCAGGCCGCAAGGGCCAGTCGCCCAGGGTCGCCGCCCGTGATCCGCACGGCATCGCAGTGCAGGTCGTCTGCGATGACGCGGATCTCGCGTCGCACCGCGTCGGCGTCGAAGACAGGCCGCGAACTCTTTCCACCCGGAGTGAAGCCGGTGTCGTAGGTGATGCCTTTGGCTCGCATCGGATGCTCCTGACGATCGATCGACATCTGTTGCTGCGTCTCGCCGGACGTCGATGGGAATCGGTTCGGCGGACGGATCGCATGGACTACTCGGGGTGCGTCTGGAGATCAGCTCGACGGCGACCTTGGCCGCGCTGCCACCTCGCATCTCCCTGGGCGACCACCTGACACCCGTGTTCGGCGCTCGGAGCCGAACGTTAGGTACGAGTCGAAATGCCAGTCAACGGCGATCTCCTCGAGACCGTGCTATTTGCGCTGGTCAGCTACGCAACTGTCAATTGCAATGACAGTGATGGTCAATGCACGGCGAAAGAGAGGGTGTTGCAACGATCGGCGACCGGTGCACACACTGTGTGCCGAGACGACGGAATCAGAGGAACCGACCCCGATGCCAGGACGCAGGCTGACCAGAGCCGACCGGCACCAGATCGCCGCGGGTTTGGCACAGCACCTGAGCTACGCCGACATCGCCAGACGCCTGAACCGTCCCGCCTCGACGGTAAGCCGCGAGGTCGCGCGCAACGGCGGACCTGCCCGGTACCGCGCGGAACTCGCACAGCTCGCGACCACCCACCGAGCCCAGCGCCGGCCGCAGTCCCCGCCCCGACGCAACGGCCGCGTTCGTCACCGACCTCACCACAGCACTTGTCGAAACCGGCCTCCCGCGCACCGCCGCCCGCGTGATGGCCTGCCTGTTCGCCTCCGAGTCCGGCAGTCGCACCGCCATCGAGATGGCGCAGCACCTGCAAGTCAGCGCGGCGACCATCTCGTACGCAGTCCGCCTGCTGGAGCGGCAAGATCTGATTCGACGCGGCCGCGATGACCGTGGCCGCCGCCACCGGTATTTCCTTGACGACAAGGCGGGCTTGCGGACCGTCGCGGCCAGCGTCGCCGCCAACCAGCGGTTCGCCGCCACCGCGCTGCGCGGCGCCGAGCTCTTCGGCGCCGAGACCGCTGCCGGATCCCGGCTCGCCCTGGCAGGCCGATTCCTCGAACGCCTCGGCGACGACCTCATCCGCTCCGCTGAAAAGCACTGGCGTGACATGGTTGGTGACAGGGGCGACGAATACACGCTGACGAGCCACGCGGAGTAGTACGCGGCCTCACTCGCCCTGGCGATCGACCAGGCATCCGAGAGGACCGGAGCCTGAAACTCGAACTCGCCTGCTCCGTCATCTGCTTGAGACGACTACGCATCGCATTCTAAAACGATCAGTCAGGCGCCGGTCCGCCCGTCGACGAGCTCACGCACGATGTCGAGGTGGCCGTTGTGGCGGGACGTCTCCTCAATGAGGTGGAGGATCACCCACCGGAGGTCGACGTGGCGGCCGTCGCTGATGGGGCGCTTGGCCGTTGAGTTCAGGTCGTGGTCGGACACCAGGCGGCGGTAGCGGGCGCTCTGCTCCTCGTACTCGGCGAGAAGCTGGGGCAACGGGATGTCGACTGCTGTCCGCATCTCAGGGTCGGGATCATCGTCGGTCGCCTCGGTGAGCGGTCCCGCGAGTTCCTCGCCCAGAAACATCACTTGGAACCAGTAGTACTCGACCCACCGCAGATGGCTGATCAGCCCGCACAACGTCATCAGCGGTGAACTCGGGAGCGGGGCCTTGCGGGCGTCTTCGGCGGACACGCCCGCACACTTGCCTCGCGCGGTGTCACGGGCGTAGTCCAGGAAGGTGACCAGCTGCGCACGCTCGTCCCACGTAGGAGGCGTGTCGGTTCGTTGAGTCATCACGGGGAGTTTCCCGCAGCTCGGAACGGATGTCGACGCAATTGATCGGAAGCACCGTCAAGTGCCACAGCATCGTCGGTGCTCGGGGAGAGCCTGGCAAGATCCGCCGGACACCGCGATGGCAGCAGGAGGCACCTCAGGAAGGCTCGTCAAACGCGAGCCGACGGCACCTCGGCGCCGTCGAACCCGTGGATTGGCTGCAAGCCGGGCACTCCCCGGTGCCAGGCGGGGAGGCACGCCCTCCGCTACGCACACGGCGCCGCCCCGCCGCGCCTCGCACCGTAGCTGTTTCGCAATCTCCGTACCGTGGCGACCGCGTTCGTGTTGTGGGACCTTGCTAGCCGGAATCACCCAGGTGAGTGCCCAGGGCGTGGGTGCTCGCGCGAGCCCACACGCACGGGACCAGGGTCAGTGCTGCCCAAGTCCCTTCGAGAAGAGGACTTCTATGACCTCTGCGCCCACCAACGAGCGGACCACCGGCCGGGAGAACTGGCTGGCGCGCATGGCACTGCGGTTCACCGCCTTCACCGAGAAATGGCTGCCCGACGCGCTCGGATTCGTGCTCGTGGGGACCTTCGCGGTGTTCGCGCTCGGACTCGTCACCGGCGAGAAGCTGCTCGGCGCGCCGGACGATCCGACGGCGACCAGCGGATACGGCCTGGTGGACGCATGGGGGCAGGGCTTCTGGTCCCTGATCACGTTTACCCTGCAGATGGCGATGATCATCATCGGGGGGTACGCGGTGGCGGTCTCGCCCCCGGTCGGCCGGCTGATTGCGAGAATCGCGCGCATCCCCCGCACGCCCCGGGTGGCCATCGCCTTCACGGCGGCCGTCGCCATGGTCACCGCCTACTTGAACTGGGCGTTCAGCCTCGTCTTCACGGCGATCCTCGCCAAGGAGATCGCCCGCCGGCTCACGGGTGTCGACTACCGGGCGCTGGGCGCCATGGCGTTCCTGGGCCTGGGCACCGTGTGGGCGCAAGGTCTGTCCGGCTCGGCCGCATTGCAGGTGGCCAGCAGTGCCTCCAGCCCGCCCGCCGTACAGGCGGTCATCGCCGAGGGGCGCGGTGAGGGCAACGGTCTGATCCCGCTGACCGACACGATCTTCCTTTGGCAGGGCATCGCCGCCACCGCCATCGTCTTCGTCATCGCCGTAGTCACAGCTTGGTTCCTGTCGCCCTCTCCCGAACGCGCCAAGAGCGCCGAGCAGTTGGGCATCGAGCTCGGCCCGAGCGTCGGCGAGGAGCGCACCCCGGTGCGCCGCAGCCGCCCCGGCGAGTGGATCGAGCACAGCCCCGTCTTCGCGATCCTGCTGTTCGCGCTCGGTGCCTGGTACGTGGCCCGCTACTTCGCCCGCGCCGAGGGCAACGCCCTCAACGCCCTCGACCTGAACACCATCAACCTCATCCTCATCCTGCTGGCGCTGATCCTGCACTGGCGCCCGGTCCGCCTCGCCCAGGCGGTCAAGGAAGGATCTCCCGCAGCCTCCGGCGTCCTGCTCCAATTCCCGCTCTACGGCGGCATCTTCGGCATGATCGCCTTCACCGGCCTGAGCAAGACCATCGCCGGCTGGCTCGTGTCCGTGTCGAACGAGTTCCTCTACCCGGCCTTCATCGCCGTCTACAGCTGCGCCCTGGGCGTCTTCGTGCCCAGCGGCGGCAGCAAGTGGGTGATCGAGGCGCCGTACGTCATCGACGCGGGCAACCAACTCGGCGTGCACCAGGGCTGGCTGGTCGTCGTGTACGACCTCGGCGAGGCGAGCGCCAACCTCCTCCAGCCCTTCTGGATGCTGCCCACACTGACCATCCTCGGCCTCAAGGCCCGCGACATCATGGGCTACACCTTCGCGATGTTCCTGGTCTGCTTCCCGCTGGTCCTCGTCCTGGTCACGCTCTTCGCCCAGACCCTGACCTTCCCCTGACCAGACAAGCGAGCAGGGGATCACCACTCGTCCAAGTAGGCCTGCACGACGCCTGGAACGGCGGTCCCGCGTGGGCGGGGACTCAGGGTTCGATGACGAGGCGTTCGATGAGTCCGCCGTGAAGTGTGAACTGGTAGCGCAGATCGATGGTGCCGCCGGGGAAGTCGCCCTCGAGGTGGTGGGTGGCGATGTAGTGGGTCGCGTCGGTCTGCTGGGCGTCGGTGAGGTGGATGGTGTAGGTGAATTCGGTGGCGGATCGGTCGAGCCACTCCCCGATCGCCTCGGTGCCGTCGTAGGTGTTGCCGTCGTCGATCACCGTGGCTTTGCGGGTGAACGCCGTGATCGCGGTGGCGGTGTCGTGAGCACGGTGCGCGTTCAGGTAGCGGGTGATCACCTCGGGCAGGGTGTCCGGGATGCTGGTGCGGGGCTGGTTGTCGTGCATGACGCTCCTTGGGGGGTGGCGGGTTCAGACGGTGGGGGTGGTGCCGCCGTCGATGACGTGTTCGGCGCCGACGATGGCCGAGGCGCGGTCGGAGACGAGGAAGGCGACGAGCTCGGCGACTTCCTCGGGCCGGTTGGGACGCCCCAGCGGGATGCCGCCCAGGGAGTCCATGAGCCGGCCCAGGGCCGCTTCCTGGGTGATGTCCGCGTCGTGGGCGATCCGGGCGACGAGGTGGTCGGCGGCCGTGGTCTGCACGAAGCCGGGCGAGACGGTGTTGACGCGAATGCCGTGCGGGGCGACCTCGTTGGCGAGGCCCTTGCTGTAGGTGGTCAGGGCGGCCTTGGCGGCGGCGTAGGCCAGGGTGCCGTTCCACAGCGGCATGCGGCGCTGGATCGACGTGACGTGCACGATCGCACCCTTGGCGGTGGCGATCATGTGCGGGAGGAGTGCGCGGTCCAGACGGACGGCGGCCAGCAGGTTGGTGTTCAGTTCCCTGGCCCAGTCGTCCTCGCCGAGCGCCGCGAACCCTCCGGCCGGCGCCTCGGACCCGCCGAGGGTGTTGACCAGGATGTCGACGCCTCCCACACGGGCGTCCACCTCGGCGGCGACGTGGCCGGCACCCTGGGCGGTGGACAGGTCGGCGGAGATGAACGCCTTCTCCTCGACGTCGTCGGGGCGGCTGCGTGCGGTGACCAGTACGGTTGCGCCGGCCTGGGCGAGACGTCGGGCGATGGCGGCTCCGGTGCCCTTGGTGCCGCCGGTGACCAGAGCACGCCGGCCTTCGAGGGATTCGCTGATGGACGTGGCCACGGTGCGCTCCGATCCTGGGTGCGGGCGCAGAAGGCACACCACTCCCGCCGTTACTGCTAAAATAGAACCTACTAACTTCGACTTTAGCAGTAACTGAGGGGATGGTCGCCGTGGCAAGCAGGATCAGACTGGAGGACCGGGAGTGCCCGCTGTCCACGACGGTGGAACACGTCGGCGAGTGGTGGACGCTGCTGATCCTCCACGACGCCTTTGACGGCTACACGCGCTTCGACCAGTTCCAGGAGAGCCTGGGCATCTCCTCCAGCATGCTCACCACCCGGCTGAAGACCCTCGTCGCGGACGGCCTGCTGGAGCGCCGCCCCTACCAGACCAACCCCGTACGCCACGAGTACGTCCTCACCGAACTGGGGCGCTCCCTGCGACCGGTGATCGTCGCCCTGGCCGCCTGGGGCAACTCCCGTCTCTCACCGGCCGAACGCAGCATGATCCTCATCGACGCGCACAACGGCGAGGAAGTCGAACCCGTCGTCGTCGACGCCAGAACCGGCCGCCGGCTCGACGACAGCAACACCTACGTCTTCACCGCAGGCCCCGCAGCCAGCGACGCCATGCGCCACCGCTACACGACACGACCGGCAACCCCCGCACAGGCATAAAACTGCCCCGCCCAAGCGCCGAAACAAGCGCCGAACGACCTCGAGCAGGGCCAGGACGCACAGGCCCATCACGGACACCGCGTCGTACTCCGACGTCACCTTCGGCCTGTTCGCCATCTGCGGCTACCAGTTCTCGCCGAGGATCGCCGACATCTCCGACGTACGCCGGGGCACCGGCGGATGATCCGCGCCCTGCCCGACGTCACCGAGGCCGCCACCACCTGGCCCGGCAAGCTGGCCGACCTGCGGTTGGAGTGGGCGGCGGCGCAGCCGCGTTGGAGGCCACCGGAGCAGTCGGTACGGACCGTGGCGAAGACACCGAGGTGGCGCCGGGACGGCAGGTCGGCCCCGGCGCCGCCGTGCGGTGGCCGGTCAGAACCTCGGGTCGAGCTTGGAGCCCCACGCGTAGTCGTCGGAGGCGTCCAAGGTCACGTCGTCGAGGAGGTTGATCTGCGACCAGTCAGGGTTGTCGGGCTCCAGCGTCGTCGTATGGGAGTAGTAGCCCCAGACCGGGCGCAGACAGTCCGTCCAGGTGTAGTCGCCCTTGCCGAGGTAGACGTTCAGGCGCTCCCCCTGCCCCACCTGTTGGCTCCAGTCGTAGTAGCCGGACGCCAGGCTGATGCGGCGTTGGACGCAGGACTGCTGGCCACCGCTCGGGCGGGCCTCAAGGTACTGGACCTTGATGTTGTAGGCCGTTTCGGCCGCCGAGGCAGTGCCCGGCATGCCGAGGACGGCTACGCCGAGCACAGCTGTGACAGGGATGAGCCTTCGCAGAATTCGTGCCACGATCGCTTCCTTCCGATGGGTCAGACCGATGCGCTGGGGCAGCCGGACGCCGGGCAGTTCCTACGCCGCCGGAGCCCAGACGTTCTGGCATGCCCGGATCCGAACCCGCCGGCCGGTGCCCCGCCACACCGATTCCAGCGCCCGCCCAGTTGTTCAGAAACCAGCTCCCCCACCATGAACAACCTGCGCCACGCCGGATAGCGGAAGCCGGCGGGAGACCTCAGGTCCTCTCCCGGCGCCAGGCAGTCGAGCGGGGCTTCGGACGGCTGATGCGCCACCGCCGTCCCGCCCGCGTGGCCCACCATGGCCCGGGCCCGTTTCACACGCCTTTAACTCACGGGACACGAGAGGGAATCGGGAGCCACTGAGTATGTTTTTGGATCCAATCCAGTGCAGATTTAATCCATTTTCAGGATCGGTGCCCGAGGAGGCCCCATGCCGGACCGCACACCTGGATCGCCCACGACCGCCTCCACCTCGTCGGCGGCGTCGGCAATCGCCTCGCAGGACGTCTCGCGCCGGACCTTGCTCCGGGGCGCCGGCCTGCTTGGGGTCGGCGTGGGGTTCGGGCTGCCCGCCCTCCTCAGCGCCTGCGGCGCCGCCGCGGAGGATGCGGGCGGCAGCGGTGAGGGCGGGACGCTCACACTGGCCATCGACGCCACCAGCGCCGTCAACGACCCCGCCTTCTACACCTCTTTGGGCGACTGGATGGCCGTCGACTGCATTTGCCGCGGCCTGACGTTCATCTCCTTCGAGACCAACGAGCCCGCCCCGGACCTGGCGAAGAGCTGGACTGTTTCCGATGACAAGCTGACCTACACCTTCACCCTGCGCGAGGGCGTGAAGTTCCACGACGGCACCACGCTGACCTCCGCCGACGTGCTCGCCAGCCTCGGCCGCCAGTTCGACCCCGAGGACAAGACGCTGCCCAAGGGTGCCACCCGGCCGCTCGCGAGGCTGGGTGTCAACGTCGCCTCGCTCACCGCGCCCGACGACATGACCGTGAAGATGGTCCTGAAGCAACCCGACCGGACCGTCCTCGGCAAGCTCTCCGACATCGGCGGCCGGGTCATCTCCAAGGCCGCACTGGACAAGCACGGCGCGGACATCGGCAAGCACCTCGTGGGCACCGGCCCGTTCGCCTTCTCCTCCGCCACCTCCGGGCAGTCCGTCACGCTCACGGCGTTCGACGGCTTCCGGCTGGGCAAGCCGCCCATCGACCGGCTGGTGCTCCGCCAGGTCCAGGACCCCTCGGCCATCGTCAGCTCCCTGCTCAGCGGCGAGGTGTCCGCGACGCAGTTCGCCCCCTACTCGGCGGTCGCCCAGCTCCGCAAGGACAGCTCGGTGAAGGTGTACGACACCCCGCACAACGCCGACGCGATCATGATGATCGACGCCCGCCGGGTCCCCGAGCTGAAGGTACGCAAGGCCATCAACCTGGCCGTCAACCGCAAGGCGATCCTCCAGCAGGCGTTCTACGGCATCGGCGCCGAACCCGAGGGTTACGCCATCCCGCCCGCCCAGAGCGGCTACGACACCGCCCTGGCCGACCTCAGCGCCCAGGACGCCGCTCAGGCGAAGCGGCTCGTCGAGGAGGCCGGCGCGACGGGCCGCACCATACGGCTCATGGCGGCCAGCGACTCCTGGCACCCCAAAGCGGCCCAGATCATCGCCCAGAACCTCACCGACGTCGGCTTCAAGGTCGCCACCACCTCCGTGGACCCGGCGACCTACTTCAGCCGGCTCCTCGACGCGGACGACGACTATCACGACCTGATGATCTGGGAGCGCAACACCTACGTGCCCGACCCCGACGACATGGTCGGCGCGATGGCGAGCCCCAGCAGCATCTACGGCTCCAAGATCTCCGGCATGGACACCCTGGACGGCACCGCCTCCCTCGCCGACGACCTGTACACGGCGAAGAACCTCACCGACACGAAGAAGCGCACCGCCGCCTACACGAGGATCCAGCGCAGATGGGCCGAGGAGTACATGGTCCTGTCCATGCTGGCCTGCTTCAGCAACCTGGTCGTCAGCGGCTCGGACGTGAAGGGCATGAACACCGACGCGCTGGCCAACCACCGCTGCTACATGGAGAAGGCCAGTGTCTGACACCGGCGCCGCGGTGGACGCCGTACCGGTGGAGGCCGCGAAACCCGCCTCCGCGGCCTCATCCCCGCCGTCCGGCGAAGCCCACCGTCGGCTCCTCAGGGCGCTGCGCCGCCGCAAGGTGGCCCGGTCCTGGCCCGCGCTGCTGGCCTGGCTGCTGCTGGCCGGCCTGGTGCTGGCCGGTCTGCTCGGGCCGCTCCTCGTCCAGACCGACCCGCTCCGGCAGACCTCCTCGGCACTGCTGGCACCCGGATCGCCCGGACATCCCCTGGGCACCGACGACCTGGGGCGCGACGAGCTGGCCCGCCTGGTGCACGGCGCCCGGCCGTTGCTGCTGGTGTCCTTCGCGGCGACGGCACTGGCAGCGGGCATCGGCACACTGGTCGGGCTGGTCGCCGGGTACGCGGGCGGCGTCGTGGAGCAGGCGCTGATGCGGCTGGTCGACCTGGCGCTGGCATTCCCGTCCATCCTGCTGGTGATCCTGCTGGTGGCCGCGGCCGGACCGGGCACGGTCAGTCTGGTCCTCGGCATCGGCATCTCCCTCGCACCGGGACTCGCCCGGCTGGCCCGCACCCTCACCGCCCGAGAGGCCGCCAAGGACTACGTCGTCGCCTGCCGGCTCGGCAGCACGGGCACGCCGCGCATCCTCGTCCGCGAGGTCCTGCCCAACATCGGCGGTCCGCTGCTCGCCCAGGTCGTGATGACGCTGTCGGTCGCGGCCGGGTTCGCGGCGGGTCTGTCCTACCTCGGCCTGGGCATTCAGCCACCGCAAGCCGACTGGGGGTACATGGTGCAGGCCGGGCAGGAGTTCCTGTTCTCGGCTCCCCGGCTCGTGGTGCTGCCCGCCGCGCTCACGCTGCTGTTCGTCGTTGCGTGCAACTTCGTCGGCGACGACCTGCGTGACGCCCTCGACCCGAGGGGAACGGCATGAGCGCGGGCACCCTCGTACGGCCGCGTCTGCCACGGCTGCCCCGGCCCGCGTGGCTGTCGGGCGCCACCGGGGTCTTCCTGCGCCGGCTGGCCGTGATCCCCGTCGTGCTGTTCGCGCTGGCCTCCCTGGTCTTCGTGGCGATACGGCTGCTGCCGGGCTCCCCGGCGACCTCCCTCGCGGCGGGCGGCAACACCACCTCGGCCGAGCAGTTCGGCGCCAACGAGGAGCGGGTCACCAAGGCGCTCGGACTGGACCAGCCGCTGCTGACGCAGTACGGGCACTTCCTCGACGACCTCGTCCATCTGCGGCTGGGCACGTCCTTCTACGGCTCCAACAGCGTCCTCGGCCTGCTCGGTGACGCGCTGCCCGCGACCGTGGAGCTGACCCTCGTCGCCATGACGGTCGCCGTGCTCCTCGGGGTCATCACCGGGGTGGTCGCGGCGCTGCGCAGGGGCAGCTGGATCGACACCTCGACCCGGGCCGTGGCGACCGTCAGCTTCTCGCTGCCCTGGTTCGCCCTCGGGGTGCTGGCCATCGTCGTGTTCGGCGTGTGGCTGCGCTGGCTGCCGGTGCTGGGGCGGCTCCCCAGCACTCTCGACTACCAGTCCACCACCGGCTTCGTGCTGCTGGACGCCATCCTCCAGAACCGGCCCGAACTGGTCTGGCCGTGGATCCAGCACCTGATCCTGCCCGCGGTCACGCTCGCGCTGTCGATGGCCGGGTTCATCACCCGGATCGTGCGCGCCTCCGTCCTGGAGGTGCTCGGCGACGACTTCGTGCGCACCGCCCGGATGAAGGGCATCGGCGAGAGCGCAGTGGTACGCCGGCATGTCCTGCGCAACGCGTGGCTGCCCATCGTCACCGTCCTGGGGCTCCAGTTCGGGTCCCTGCTGGGCGGGTCGGTCGTCACCGAGACGGTCTTCTCGTATCCGGGCGTCGGACGCCTGCTCGTGCAGGGCGTGCTCCAGCGCGACTACCCGGTCGTACAGGGTGCGGCGCTTGCGATCGCCCTGCTGTTCACCCTCGTCAACCACGCGGTCGACCTGCTCTGCACGGTCCTCGACCCACGCCTACGCAAAGGATGATCCGAATGGACATCGTGCTCGTCCACGGTGCGGGCGGACGGCCCACCACGTGGTCGGCGGTACAGCCACTGCTCGCCGCGCGCGGCCACCGACTGTTCACGGTCACCAACCCCATGACCTCCCTGGCGGACGACATCGCCGAGACCTCGGCCGCACTGGCGGGAACGAGCGGCCCGGTCCTGCTCGTGGGCCACTCGTACGGCGGCGCCGTCATCACCGACGTTGGACGCGACGCGCGCGTCAAGGGGCTGGTCTACATCGCCGCGTTCGGGCCCGACGAGGGCGAGACGGTCAACGGGATCGTGGAGCGCTACGAGCCGGCGGAGATCTCCAAGTACATGCGGCGCGGTCCGAACGGCGACTGGAAGTCCGAGCCGAGCCCGGAGTTCTGGGCGGAGATCGGCCCGGATCTGTCGGCCGAGCAGCGGGCGGTGGTCGAGGCCGAGGGGCGGCGGGCCGAGAACCTCGTCTTCACCCAGGCCACCGGCGTTCCGGCCTGGCGGCAGCTCCCCAGTTGGTACCTGGTCGCCGACGACGACCGGACCCTGCGCCCGGAGATCCAGAACTTCATGGCGGAGCGGATGAAGGCGACCGTGGAGCATGTGCCGGGCAGCCACTACACCACCCTGGTGTGGCCGGAGCGGGTCGCCGATCTGATCCACCGGGCCGCGCTGGCCGTGGGCGGCGCGCTATGACCCCGCCGGAAGCGGTGCTCGAAGTCCGGGACCTGAGCGTGCAGTTCGACGTGCCGACGGGGCGGCTGCCCGCCGTGGACGGGGTGGACCTGACGCTGCGCAAAGGTGAGATCCTCGCGCTGGTCGGCGAGTCCGGGTCGGGCAAGTCGGCGCTCGCGATGAGCCTGGTGGGCCTCAACCGGGGACCCCGTACCCATATCAGCGGCTCGGCGTACTTCCGGGGCCGGGAGCTGGTGGGCGCATCCGAGCGCGAGCTGCGCAAGGTGCGCGGCAAGGACGTGACCGTCGTCTTCCAGGACGCGCTCGCCGCGCTCAACCCGCTGCACCGGGCCGGCGCGCAGGTCGCGGAGACGATCCGCGCCCACACCGACGTCCCGCGCACCATGGCCGCGAACCGTGCCGTCGAGCTGCTCGCGGAAGTCGGCATCGCGGGTCCCACCCGGGCCGCGCGCGCCTATCCGCACCAGCTCTCCGGCGGCATGCGCCAGCGCGTGATGATCGCGATGGGACTGGCCAACGACCCTGCCGTACTCATCGCCGACGAGCCGACCACCGCGCTCGACGTGACGATCCAGGCCCAGGTCCTGACGCTGTTGAAGCGAGTGCAGCGCGAGCACGGCACGTCCGTCCTGCTGATCACTCACGACCTGGGTGTGGTCGCCGAGGTCGCGGACCGGGTGGCGGTGATGTACGCGGGCCGGATCGTGGAACAGGGCACGCGCGACGAGGTGCTCTTCGATCCCCAACACCCGTACACGATGGGCCTGCTCGGCTCGGTGCCTCCACTGGACGGGCCGGTGCCCGAGCGGCTGCCGACGATCCCGGGCAGTCCGCCGAGTGGCGTCGAGCGGCCGTCCGGCTGCGGTTTCCGGCCCCGGTGCGCGTTCGCCCACGACGGCTGTCTGGAGCGCCCCGTGCTGCGGCGGCGGTACGGCGGTACGGACCACCTGGACGCCTGCGTGCTGTCGGAGAAGACCCGGCTGCGAGCCCGCGCGGCAGGAGCCGACGCATGAACGACGTACTGCTGAGCGCGCGCGGGCTGCGGGTCGAGTATCCGGGGCGGGCCGGCGGCCGGGTGCGGGCGCTGAGGGACATCGACCTCGACATCGCGCAGGGTGAGACGCTGGGCCTGGTCGGTGAGTCGGGCTGCGGCAAGTCGACGCTCGGGCGCGCGCTGCTGCGGGTCGTGGAGCCGTCAGCGGGCCGCATCGACTTCCTCGGCGCCGATCTGACGAGGTTGCGCGGCAGGCGGCTGAGGCAGACCAGGGCCGAGCTCCAGATGGTCTTCCAGGACCCCTTCGGCTCGCTCAACCCCCGTCGCCGGGTCGCCGACATCGTCGCCGAGCCGCTGCTGCGCGCCCGTGGCGCGAGCCGGGCCGAGGCGGACCGTGCCGTGGCGGGGCTGCTCGAACTGGTCGGGCTCGGAGCCGAGGCGGGCGGGCGCAAGCCGCACGAGTTCTCCGGCGGCCAGCGCCAGCGCATCGGCATCGCCCGCGCCCTGGCGTCCTCGCCACGGTTCGTGGTGGCGGACGAGGCGGTCTCCGCGCTGGACGTGTCGATCCAGGCGCAGGTGTTGAACCTGCTGTCGGACCTGGTGCGCGACCGGGGTCTGACGATGCTGTTCATCTCGCACGATCTCGGCGTCGTACGGCATATCGCCGACCGGGTCGCCGTGATGTACCTCGGGGAGATCATCGAGATCGCCTCCCGGGACGACTTCTTCATCGGTCCGGCGCACCCGTACAGCAGTGCCCTGCTGACCAGTGTGCCGGTACTGCGGCCCGGCCCGCCGCGCGAACGGCAGCCGCTGGAGGGCGAGTTGCCCGACCCGGCGAACCCGCCGCAGGGGTGTCTGTTCCGCACCCGCTGTCCGTTCGCCACCGACCTGTGCCGCACCACGCACCCGGAGCTGCGCGAGATCGCCCCGGGCCGGAGGGTGCGCTGCCATCTGCCTCTCGGACCCGCGAGTGAGGACCTGTCTTGATCATCGACGCCTACAACACCACGCAGGACGTGCGCGGTCGCTCCGACTACCTGACCGGGGCCCGCAAGGGCGAGGCACCGCCCCCGTACAAGCCGTTCGAGCCGCGCCGCATCCTCGACCGGATGGACGCGGCCGGGGTGGACATGGCGATGGTGTGCTCGCTCGCCCAGCGGATCGAGAACGACTTCATCGCCTCCCTGGTCGCCACTCACCCCGACCGGTTCTTCGGGTTCGGGCAGGTGCTGCCCCAGGCGGACGACGCCATCGAGGAGATCGACCGCATCGCCGACGCAGGCCTGGTGGGACTGAAGCTGCACCCGAGTCTGCACGGCTACCACGTGGCCGACCACGGACTGCTGGACCCGGTGTTCGAAGCCTGCGCGAGGCGCGGGCTGATGGTTCTCGTCAACGCGCTCGACGACGCGTTCTGCGCGCCGCTGGCCATCGAGGAGATCGCCCGCGACCACCCCGGCGTGCCGACGGTCATCGCGCACATGGGTGCCGTGTGGAACGTGCCCGAGGCGATCATCGTGGCCGAACGGCGGCCGCACATCTATCTGGAGACCTCCGCGACGCTGATGAGCGACGTGAAGCGGGCCTACGCGCGGCTCGGGCCCCGGCAGATCCTGATGGGCAGCGAGTGGCCGGGATCGGACTTCGACCTCGAGCGCATGAAGATCGCCAAAGCGGTCGAGGACGAGAAGGACCGCGCCCTGGTCGAGGGCGGCAACATGGCCCGGCTGCTGGGGCTGGACGTATGACCGCCCCGGTCGCCGTGCCGCCGGAGATGAGCGAAAGCGACGCCGAACTGCTGTCGGTGGCCCAGGCGTTGCTGGACCGGGTGTGGCGCCAGGACCGGCACGAGGTGGCCACCGCGCTGCGCTCCGCCGACGGCCGGATCCACACCGGCGTCCATGTGGAGGGCTCCTGCCGGCGCAGTTCGGTCTGTGCAGAGGGCGTCGCCCTGGGCACCGCGCGCGGGGCGCTCGCGGCCGGTGCGCCGCTGGAGGTGACGTCGGTGGTGTCCGTGCAGATCAAGCCCGCCGGGCAGTTCCGCATCATCGCTCCCTGCGGGGTGTGCCGTGAACTCATCAGCGACTACTGCCCGGATGCCGCCGTGTGGATCACCACCGTGGACGACGACCGGCCGGTTCCGGTACGCGCCCTGGATCTGCTGCCCGAGAAGAGCCGGCGCCGCTGGTGAACGCCCCCGGCCGTGCATACCCCATGAGGACAGGAGAGACATGTCGTCCGTCATCACCGGGCCCAACGGCCTGCGCGTCCCGACCGGGCTGGACGTGCCCGCGCTCGCGGAACAACTCGGTGGCACCGGTGCGCCGGTGCCGTGGGAAGAACTGACCTGGCCGGAGGCCGAGGCCACGGTCGCGGGACGGGACTCGGTCATCATCCCGGTGGGCGCCACCGAGCAGCACGGGCCGCATCTGCCGCTCGCCGTGGACACCCGGATCTGCGAGGCGGTCGCCCTGGGCGTCTCCGCGCTGACCGGAGTGCCGGTGCTGCCGCCGCTGAGCTTCGGGGTGTCCGCCTCGCACGGCGGCTTCGCGGGGACGGTGGCGCTGCGCCCCGAGACGCTGATCGCCGTCGTGGCGGATGTGATCGACTCCCTGTACGACAGCGGAGTACGGCAGTTCGTCCTGCTCAACGGCCACATCTGGAACAACGGCGCCCTCGATGTCTCCGCGGAGAAGCTGAGGGTCCGTCACCGGGACGCGCGGGTACGGGCGTTGGGCTACGTGACGATGTACCCGGGCCCGGAGGTCGACGGCCATGTCACCTACGGCCGTGCGCTGATGCACGCCAACTACTTCGAGACGTCGGTGATGCTCCATCTGGCGCCCGAGCTGGTGCGGATGGAGCGGGCCACCTCCCACGTCGATGTCGACTCGTTCTGGGACTACCGCATGGACCAGGTCAGCGAGACCGGGGTGTGGGGCAGGGACGTGACCGAGGCGAACGCCGGCCACGGGGAGGCGGAGTTCGACCGCTGTGTGCTCACCACCGCCCGCGCGGTCTCGGCGGCCGTGCGCGAGCCCTGGCCCAGCGCGGCGCACCGGCCGGGCGATCCCGCCTGACCCTGGCCCGGCGCGGTCCGTCGGCCCGGCCGTCCGGCCCGCCCCACTGCCGCCGCTCCCCCACCCGGGCGCAGCAAGACGCCGGCTGAGGCCGGGCGGCCGCACGAACGACAAGGAGAACACCTTGGACCCCAGCATCACCCTCCCTCACCTGCCGGAATACGAGCCCATGCTCATCGGCGGCGACTGGACCACGGGGGCATCGACGCGACGGATCCCGGTCCTCGACCCCGCCACCGGCCGTCAGCTGACCACGGTCGCCCAGGGCGACGAAGCGGAGGTGGACGCCGCGGTGTCCGCCGCGTCCGCCGCCCACCGTGACGGCCGCTGGCGGAACCTGCCGCCACGGCGGCGCCAGGACGTGCTGCTGCGGCTGGCCGACCTGGTGGAGCGGGACTCCGAGGCGCTGGCGGTCCTGGACACCCTGGACAACGGCAAGGCGATCGAACGGGCCCGCGGGGACGTGGAGTTGGGCCTCCAGGCCATCCGCCACTTCGCCGGCACACCCACCAGGATGAACGGCACGGTGCACCCGGCCGGTCCCGGCCGCCATGTGTACAGCGTGCGGGAGCCGGTCGGCGTGGTGGCCGCCGTGCTCCCCTGGAACTTCCCCTTCATGATCGCCGCCTGGAAGCTCGCCCCGGCCCTCGCGGCGGGCTGCACGGTGGTGGTCAAGCCCGCCGAGCAGACCCCGCTGACCGCGCTACGGCTGGTCGCTCTGTGTCTGGAGGCGGGTGTGCCGGAGGGTGTCGTCAACGCCCTGACGGGTGACGGACGCACCGGGGCGCAGCTGGTCGCGCATCCCGAAATCGCCAAGGTCTCCTTCACGGGATCCACCGAGGTGGGGCGGCTGATCATGGCCGCGGCGGCACCGTCCGTCAAACGGCTCACCCTGGAGCTGGGCGGCAAGTCCGCCAACATCGTGTTCGCCGACGCGGACCTGGACGCCGCCGTACCGGCCGCCGTACGGGCCGTGTTCGGCCACTCCGGACAGATGTGCACGGCCGGCAGCAGACTGCTGGTGCAGCGCTCGGTGGTCAAGGAGTTCCTCGACCGGATGCTGCCGGCCGTGGAAGCGCTGCGGATCGGCCCCGGTCTGTCGGGCGGCGTCAACATCGGTCCCCTCGTCTCCCAGGAGCAGTTCGACCGGGTCACCGGCTATGTGGAACTCGGCCGCGCCGAGGGCGCGCAGGTGGCCGTCGGCGGCGAACCCCTGCCCGGACCGGGGTGGTTCGTGCGGCCCACCGTGTTCACGGAGGTGGCCCCGGACATGCGGATCGCCCGCGAGGAGATCTTCGGCCCGGTCGCCGCCGTCCTGCCCTTCGACACCGAGGAGGAGGCGATCGCGCTGGCCAACGACAGCGACTACGGGCTCGCGGCCGGGGTGTGGACCACCGATCTGGCCCGCGCCCACCGCGCGGCCTCGGCGCTCGAGGCGGGCACCGTGTGGGTCAACACCTACAACGAGTTCGACCCCGCCGTGGCGTTCGGCGGGGTCAAGCAGTCCGGTCTCGGCAGGGATCTCGGCGACGCGGCGGTCGACGGGTTCACCGAGCTCAAGAGCATCACGATCGCACTGTGAGCGCCCCCGTGACGGCCACCTCACCGCCCCCCACCACCCTCGACGTCGCCGCCGAGCGCGCCCGCACCCCGGGCTGCGCCACCGGCCACCACTTCAACGCCGCCGGTGCCGCCCTCCTTGCTTCCGACACGGTCCAGGCGGTCATCGACCAGCTGCGTGCCGAGAGCCTGCATGGCGGTTACGAAGCGGCCAAGCTCGCCGCCGGTGACCTGGCGGGCGTCTACACGCGCACCGCGGCTCTGCTCGGCGTCGACGCGGACGAGGTCGCTCTGGTCGAGAGCGCCACCGCCGGCTGGCAGCGCATCGTCTCGTCGTTGCGGCTGCGGCCCGGGGACCGGGTGCTGGCCTCCCGCTCCAGCTATGTGAGCAGCGCCCTGCACCTGCTGGCCGCCGAGCGCGACACCGGCGTGCGGGTGGAGGTGCTGCCCAACGGTCCCGACGGGGCCACGGATCTGGAGTCCCTTCAGCGTGCGCTGCGCACCGGGCCGGCCGCCCTGGTGACCGCGGCGCACATGCCGACCTCCTCCGGCCTGGTCGAGCCGGCCGCCGGGATCGGCGCGCTGGCCGGAGCCCACGGGGTGCCGTTCCTGCTCGACGCCACGCAGTCCCTGGGCCAGCTGCCCGTCGACATGGATGCCCTGGGCTGCGATCTGCTGATCGGCACCGGACGCAAGTTCCTGCGCGCCCCACGCGGCACCGGTCTGCTGGCCGTGCGCCGTCCCCTGCTGGAGACACTCACGCCGCAGGCGCCGGACGTGCGAGGGGCCCGCTGGACCGCCGAACGAGCGTGGGAACTGGCCCCGGATGCCCGCCGGTTCGAGCTGTGGGAGGCCGCCCACGCCCTGCGCCTGGGACTGGGCTCGGCGCTCGCCGACCTCCATGCGCTCGGCCCCGGAGACGTCTTCACGCACCTGGCCGCTCTGGCGGCGACACTGCGTGAGCGCCTCGCCGAACTGCCCAAGGTGCGGGTCACGGACCCGCCGGCTGCGGGCGGCGCCATCGTCACCTTCGTGGTGGACGGACTCGACGCGAGCGAGGTCCAGCGGCAACTGGCGCTGCGCCGGGTGCACTTGATCGCCGTACCGGCCGACCACAGCCGCTGGGACATGGACCCGCGCGGTCTGGCGAAGGTGGTGCGGGCCTCGGTCCATGTCTACACCGACGAGGGCGACTTGGACGCACTGGTCGAGGCGGTTGCCGAGATCTCGGCCGGCGCACACCGTACGGAACCGACGACACCGCCGACTGCCGGATCCCCCGCGAACGCACCGAGCACCCGGCCCGCACGGCACCCTGCGGCCACCCGTCACGATGCGGTGGTCGTCGGCCTCGGTGTGCACGGCAGCGGGGCGCTGCGGCAGCTGGCCGAGCGCGGTCTCGACGTGCTGGGCCTGGAGCAGTTCGCGGTGGGCCACGACCTGGGTTCCTCGCACGGCGCCACCCGGATGATCCGCCGGGCCTATCCCCACCCCGACTGGGACGGCCTGGTCGACAGTGCCTACCGCGCCTGGGCCGAGCTGGCGGAGGCGGCAAGGACACGGCTGGTCGAGGTGACCGGCGGCCTCTACGCCGCGCCTCAGGACCGGCCCGATCCGCTGCGGGGCCCCGGCTGCCGTGCCGTGGACGCCGAGGAGGCGGCCCGGATCTTTCGCGGGCTACGCCTGCCCGAGGGGTTCACGGCGGTCCACGACCCCGCCGCCGGGATCATCGACGCCCACGAGGCCCTGCGCGCCCAACTCCGGCTCGCCGAGCGGGCCGGAGCCCGGATCGCCGATCGCACGCCGGTCACCGGCTGGCAGCCGGACGGTGACGGGGTCGTCGTCCGCACATCGGAGGGGGAGGTTCGCGCCCGCCGGCTGGTGCTGTGTGCCGGGCCCTGGACGTCGTACCAAGTGCCCGCGCTGTCAAAGCATCTGACGGTCACCCGGATCGTGAACGCCTACTTCGCCGCCGACCCACAGGGGCCGCTGGGGCGACGCGGCCTGGGGAGTTTCTCGGTCGATCTGCCGGAAGGGCTGCTGTACGGATTTCCGGCGGTTGACGGACGTGGTCTCAAGGCGGGCCTCGACACGGGTCCGGCATGGGACCCGGAAGCCGCCAGGCCCGCCGCCACCGAGGACGAACTCGCTTTGCTGGCAAGGGCGGTGGCGCGGGTGGTGCCGGGAGCTGGCCCCGTGACCGAGAGCCTGACCTGTCTCTACACGATGACCGCGGACCGGCGTTTCGTCGTCGGTGAGGTGCCCGGTGTGCCGCAGGCGCTGGTGGCTTCGGCGTGTTCGGGGCACGGCTTCAAGTTCGGCCCCGTGATCGGCGCGGCCCTGGCCGACCTCGTGTGCGAAGTGCCGCGTCCCGATCTGGACTTCCTCTCCCCGGCCCGGCTGATGCCCGGTGCGGTCCGATGACGGCGGCCACCGGGACACCCCCGTGCGCCTCAGCCGCGGAACACGGTCTGCGAGCGTCTCTCGTACCAGGCCGTCAGGTGTTCGCCGGAACTGATGATGTGCTCGCGCATCGCCGCCTGCGCACGGTCGGCGTCCCGGTCGGTCAACGCGGCCACGATGGCATCGTGCTGACGGATGTTCAGCTGCCGGTGCCGTTCGTCGTCGGCCAGTGCCAGCGAGGACACGTTGCGCGGGAAGCTCTCGTTGATCCGGTCGATCATGCGGCTGAGCCAGGGGTTGTCGGCGGCCAGGCAGACCACCGTGTGGAAGCAGTCGTTGGCCTCGGTCGTGGCGAGCGAGCCCCCGGTCCCGGTGGCGGCTCCCTCCGCCGCCGCACGCAGCACGTCGTTGTGGCGGCGGAGTTCGGCGAGCCGACTCTCGGTGATCCGTGCGGCGGCACGCCGGGCGGCCAGGGCTTCCAGCTCCGCGCGCACCTCGTACGCCTGGCGGACCTCCCACGGCGAGGGCACCCGGACCACCGCACCGCGGTGCGGCTGCATCTCGATCAGCCCGCCGTGCTGCAACTGACGCAGCGCCTCGCGGACGGGGGTGCGGCTGACGCCGTATTCGGCGGCCAACGCCGCCTGCCGCAGCGGTTTCCCGATCGGAAGCTCCCCGTTCATGATCCGCGTGCGGATACGGGCAGCGATGTCGTCGACGAGGGCGCCTTCGTCGGTCTGGGGCGTCATCGGAGTGGGTCTCACCCTTCTCGGGGGCTGACGGGGGCCGCGCGGTGGTGGAGCAGTCTGCCACGCCGTGGCCCTCGGCCATCCAGCGATATTGGATCCACTTACAGAGTAACCGCATCCAATAGGAGCGTGTCATGAATCTCGACGTCACCAAGGCGATCGACGTCTCCGTGCCCATCCACCCCGGCATGCTGCACTGGGGCCGCCGGCCCGAGATGGAGGTCGTCGAATCGCGCACGGCGGGCGACCCGTCCAATGTCAGCCGCTGGCGCATCGGCGCCCATACCGGGACCCATATCGACGCCCCGGCCCACTTCGTCGACGGCGGCAGGACGGTCGACCAACTCGATCTGTCCGCCCTCAACGGAACCGCCCGCGTGCTCGACCTCACCCACGTCAAGGAGCAGATCAGCGCCGCCGACCTGGACGCGGCCGGGCTCGGGACCGAGGAGCGGGTGCTGCTGCGCACCAGCAACTCGCAAGGTGTGCTGCGCAGTCCGTGGAAGGCCCGGCAGTGGGTCGGTCTGGCCCCGGACGGGGCGGAGCGGCTGATCGAGGCCGGGGTGCGCACGGCCGGCATCGACTACCTGAGCATCGAAGCGGTCGCCTACACCACACACTGGGAGACACACCAGCTGCTGTGCGGGGCGGACGTGCTGATCCTCGAAGTGGTCGATCTGCTGCACACCCCGGCCGGCGTCTACGACATGCTGTCGCTGCCCGTGCCGCTCCAGGGCGCCGAAGCGGCTCCCTCACGCACCCTGTTGCTGCCGAGGGACGAGGCGTGAGCCCCGTAGCCGGCCTGATCCTGGCGGCGCCGCACCCGGCGGCGCTCGACGCGGCCGAGCGGGCGGCCCGGCGCGGTGGCAACGCCGTCGACGCGGCACTTGCCGCGGCCGCCGCCCTGACCGTGGTCTACCCCCACCAGTGCTCCCTGGGCGGCGATCTGATCGCCCTGGTGCACACGCCCGACGGCACGGTGCGGGCCGTGCTCTCGGTGGGTGCGGCGGCACGGGACATCGACGTCGAGGCGCTGCGCGCGGCGGACCCGCGCATGCCCGCGCAGGGCCCGCAGACCGTGACCGTGCCCGGGGTGGTCGCGGGTTGGGCGGCGCTCGCGGAGGCCTACGGCACGCGGGGCGCGCTGCGGGAGGCCATGCGGGACGCCGTCGCGCTCGCCCGGGAGGGGGCGACCGCGTCCGCGGGGCTGGCCCGCGCCGTCCGCGAGCACGCCGGGCGGATCGCGGCCGACCCGGGTCTGTCCGCGCTGCTGACCGGGCCCGACGGCCGCCTGCTGGACGAGGGCGACCCACTCCCGCAGCCGCGACTGGCGAGGGTGCTCGACGAACTCGCCGACGACCCCTCGTCGTTCTACCGGGGCGCTGTCGCCGAGACGCTGGCCGCCGGGCTGCGCCGCCTCGGCAGTCCGCTCACCGCGGCCGACCTGGGCGCGCACCGGGCGGAGTTCGCCGAGCCGGTGCGCGTCGAGGCCGCAGGTGTCCGCTGGTGGGCCGCTCCCCCGCCCAGCCAGGGCGCCGTCCTGCCCGCGCTGCTGACGGCGGCGGCCGACTCGGCGGGCCTGCCCGAACCGGAGCGCACCCGGCTGCTCGCCGCCCGCTGCCAGGACGCCTCGGCCGCCCGGGACCTGCTGCTCGGCGATCCGCGCGGGCAGCACCTGGACCTGGACGGGCTGCTGGACCCGGCGCCACTGGCGGGCGCGGCCGCGCCGAAGCCGCTCTTCCGCCCTTCCGGGGACACCGTGGCCGTGACGGCCGTCGACTCCTCGGGACTAGCCGTGTCGCTGATCCAGAGCGTCTACCAGACCTTCGGCTCCGGACTGTGCGACCCGGACACCGGGATCGTCCTGCACAACCGCGGCTCGGCGTTCAGTCTCGTGCCCGGCCATCCCGGCGCGCTGCGCCCGGGCGCGCGCCCGCCGCACACGCTGTGCCCGGTGGTCGGACGATCCGACACGCTGCTGCTGGCGGCGGGCTGCCAGGGCGGCCGGGCCCAGCCGCAGATCCTCGCCCAGACCCTGCCCCGGCTCGCGGACCCCGACGCCGATCCCGCGGCCGTGCTGGCGGGCCCGCGCTGGGTGATCGGCGCCCGTGACATCGGCTTCGAGGAGCAGACTCTGCTCGCCGAGCCGGCGTCCCTGCCCACGGCAACGGACCGGCCGCTCCTGGGACTTCCGGTCGTCGTCACGGCCGGGCCCACCGATCTGGCGGGCCACACCCAGGTGGCGCGTCTGGCCCGGGACGGCCGACTGGACGGCGCCTCCGACCCGCGCGCCGACGGCGGCACCGTACGCCACGCCCCGGATCCGGCACCGCGCGGCGGGCGCCGCCGTACGGGCCTCTTCGGGAGCGACCCGGCCGCCATCCGGCACGACCGCGCCGACCACGCACCCGCTCTCACCCGCACCACCCCGGAAGGACAGCAGCCATGAGCACCCTCGCCCCCCGGCCCGCCACCGACGTGGCGCCGCACCCTCTGGATCCGCTGACGGCCGCTGAACTCGCCCTCGCCGTCAAGGTGTTGAAGGCCGATCCTCGGGTCACCGAAGACGCCCGGTTCTGGGGGGTGGCCCTCGACGAGCACCACGCGCGCACGGCCGGGCCCGGTGACGCGCGGCGGGCGCGCGCCGTGGCGATCTGCCCCTCGGCGCACCTCGCCTACGAGGTCGACCTCGAACTCGGGGAGAAGCCGCAGGCCACGGCCTGGCGCGAGCTGGACGTGCGCAGCCCGGGCTGCACGTCGGAGGAAGCCCGGCAGGCCGCCGCCGCCTGCCGGGCCGATCCGCGGTTCAGGGAGGCGCTCGCGCTGCGCGGCATCCACGACGTGTCGCTGGTGATGGTCGACCCGGAGTCGATCGGCGGTTTCGAACCGCCCGAGTACACGGGCCGCCGACTGACCTGGGGCAGCGTGTGGCACCGCGAATCCCCGGACGACAACGGCTACGCCCGGCCCGTACAGGGGGTCGTGCCGCTCATCGACATGGAGTCGATGGAGGTGCTGTACGTCGAGGACCACGGGATCGTGCCGCTGTCGCAGGAATCCGGGGTGTTCGCCGCGGGTGGCGTGCCCGAGCGGTCGGGCCTGAAGCCCTTGGAGGTGGTCCAGCCCGAGGGGCCGAGCTTCACCGTCACCGGACAGCGCGTCGACTGGCAGGGCTGGTCGGTGCGGGTCGGCTTCACCCACCGCGAGGGCCTGGTGCTGCACGACCTGACGTTCGACGCGGCCGGCAAGGGCCCGCGCCGAGTGATCCGCCGCGCCTCGGTCAACGAGATGTACGTGCCGTACTTCGACACGGCCTCCACGCAGTACCGCAAGAACTTCTTCGACTGGGGCGAGTACGGCGCCGGCCCGCTCACCAACTCCCTTGCCCTGGGCTGCGACTGCCTGGGTGTCATCCACTACTTCGACGCGGCCGTCCTCGGCGGCGACGGCGTGCCCCGGGTGATCCCCAACGCGATCTGCATGCACGAGGAGGACGACGGGATCCTCTGGAAGCACCACGACGGCCGCACCGGCCGCACCGAGGTGCGCCGCTCCCGCCGGCTGATCATCTCGGCGTTCGCGACGGTCGCGAACTACGACTACGGCTTCTACTGGTCCCTGTACCAGGACGGCTCGGTCATGCTGGAGATCAAGATGACGGGCATCCTCTCCGCCACGGGTGTCACGGAGGACGAGGAGACGCCGTACGCCCGGCGGGTGGCCCCCAAAGTGGCGGTCACCAACCACCAGCACTTCTTCGCCGTACGGCTGGACATGGCGGTGGACGGGACGGCGAACCGGCTGGTCGAGGTCACCGCCGAGCACGAGCCCGACCCGGCCCTCGACCCGTACGGCAACGCGGCGCGGACCGTCGTAAGGCCGATCCTCAACGAGTCCGAGGGCGGGCGGTCCACGGACCCCTCCCGGGCCCTGCACTGGCGGGTGGAGAGCACCGAGGCCCGCAACCGGATGGGCGAGCCGACCGCGTACCGGGTGCATGTGGAGAACACGGCGGTGCTGCCGGTGCGTCCCGACAGCGTGTGCGCGCGGCGGGCGCCCTTCGTCGCGAAGCAGCTGTGGGCGACGGAGTACGACCCGGCGCGGCGGTTCGTCGCGGGCGAGTACCCGAACCAGGCGGAGCCCGGCGCGGACGGCGTGCACCGCTGGCAGGAGGAGGACCGCTCGCTGGACGGCACGGAGCTGGTGCTGTGGGCGACGGTCGGCTCGCACCACTTCCCGCGCCCCGAGGAGTGGCCGGTGATGCCGGTGGCCCGGGCCCGGCTGCGGCTGGAGCCGGACGGCTTCTTCGACCGCAACCCCGCGCTGGACGTGCCCGCTCCGGTCACGTGCCACGCGTCGGCTCCCGAGGCGGAGGCGGACGACGGCCACTGCTGCGGATGACGCACCCACGGCACATGGGGAAACGTGTACCGGACGTGCCCTCCTCCTGCGAGGAGAGCGATTGCGGCAGCTGTGAGACGCCGGTACTGGCCGGGCCGCCTCGCCGGTCCTCGAACCCGACCTCTGACACTGCCTCTTGCCGACCGTCCCTCACCAAGGAGCATCATGACCCGGCGCGGTGTACTGCGTGTGCTGCCGCTTCTGCTCGGCTGGGAGGACCTGCCCAAGTCGGTGTCGGTGCACGGTGCTCCTCCTGGAGAACGCGTGCGGGAACCCGTGCCGGGCGTCCTGCTGGAGTGCGAGGACGGGTGGCTGCTGCTGGACACCGGGTTCAACACGGCCCTGCTGCGGGACCCCGCCCTGCGGCGGCGCTTCTACCCGTCCCCCTCCTATCAGCCGGAACTGCCCGGTCCTGGTGAGCCTCTGGAGGAGGCGCTCGCCAAGGTCGGCGTCACCCTGCACGACGTCTCGGCGGTCGCCATCAGCCATCTGCACGCCGACCACGCCGGCGGGCTGAAGCACTTCGCCGGCCGGGTTCCCGTGCACATTCAGCAGGCCGAGCTGGAGTACGGGCTGTCGGGACGGCCCGAGGTGGAGCGCAACACGATCTTCCGGGTGGACTTCGACGATCCGCGCATCGACTGGCGGCTCGCGGACGGCGACCGGGAGATCGCGCCGGGCGTCACGGCCGTACTGACCGCCGGACACACTCCGGGCCACCAGAGCTTCGTGGTGGACCTCGCCGCGGGAGGCGGTTTCGTGTTCGCCTGCGACGCGGCCGACCTCACGGAGAACATCGCCGACGAACGGCCGGTCGGCACGTCGATCGGAGTGCCCCCGGAGACAACAGTGGGACCCATCCGGCGCCTCAAGCGTCTCGCGGAGGAGAAGGGGTATGAGTTGGTCCCCGGCCACGACCCGGTCGTCTGGCCGGAGTTGATCCGGCGGCCGGCGGGACCGCGACGAGCTCAGTGATGACACTCTTCGTGACTACGTGACAAGGGCCCACGGGCTCAGTTCTGGCAGCCGCAGCAGGTGTCGGCCGGCTCGGTCACCTTGGTGGGGGTATCGGCGGCCATCGGCTTGGTGGCGCGGACGATTGCGGATTGCATCCCGTCGGCTACGGAATGGGTCGGGACGATCTCAACGTCGGTGAAGCCTGCGGCTTCCAGGCCCTCCCGGTACTCGGCGAAGGACAGCGCGCCGGCGATGCAGCCGACGTAGTCGCCGCGCTCTGCGCGCTGCCCGGTGGTGAGGGTGTCGTCGGCGACGACGTCGGAGACACCGATCCGGCCGCCGGGCTTGAGGACGCGGAAGGTCTCGGCGAACACGGCGGGCTTGTCCGTGGAGAGGTTGATCACGCAGTTGGAGATCACCACGTCGATGGTGTTCGCGGGCAGCGGGACGGCTTCGATGGTGCCCTTGAGGAATTCCACGTTGGTCGCGCCCGCCTTCGTCGCGTTGGCCAGGGCCAGGGCGAGCATCTCGTCGGTCATGTCCAGCCCGTACGCCTTGCCGGTCGACCCGACGCGGCGGGCCGACAGGAGGACGTCGATGCCGCCGCCGGAGCCGAGGTCAAGAACGCGTTCGCCCTCGCGCAGCTCGGCGACGGCGGTGGGGTTGCCGCAGCCGAGTGAAGCGGCGACGGCCTCGGCGGGCAGCGCGTGACGATCGTCGACGGTGTACAGGGTGGAGCCGAAGTTCTCGTCGATCTCGACCGGCTCGGGCCCGCAACAGGCGGTGCCGCCCTCAGTGACCTTCACGGCCGCCGCCGCGTACCGCTGGCGGACGGTCTCGCGCAGGTCGGTGGTCTGCTCGCTCATGTCTCTCTCCCAGGTGATGGGCCACAGCTCGGCCCCGGATCGGCCTGTATTGAAGTTCATTGATACAAGCTTGCGTCTTGAATCGAAAAACGTCAACATAGAGGCATGTCGAAACAAGAGCTTGAGGTGATCGGCCAGGACGCCGCCTGCTGCCCCGGCCTGTCCGCCGCACCGCTCGACGAGGACCAGGCAGCCGACCTTGCGAAGGTCTTCAAGGCACTGGGCGACCCGGTCCGGCTGCGCCTGATGTCGATGATCGCCTCGCGCGGAGAGGGCGGCGAGGTGTGCGTGTGCGAGCTGACCCCTGCCTTCGACCTGTCCCAGCCGACGATCTCGCACCACCTCAAGCTGCTGCGGCAGGCCGGGCTCATCGACTGCGAGCGGCGCGGGACCTGGGTCTACTACTGGGTGCTGCCCGGCGTCCTGGACAAGCTCGCCGCCTTCCTGACCACCACGCAACCCGCCGGCGTCACCGCGTGACCGCGCCGCTCGGCCGCCGCGTCGCCGCCGAGGCGATCGGCACCGCGCTGCTGGTGGCGGTGGTAGTGGGCTCCGGTATCCAGGCCACCGAGCTGTCGCACGACGTCGGCGTGCAACTCCTCGCCAACTCCCTCGCCACGGTCTTCGGACTCGGCGTCCTCATTCTGCTGCTGGGGCCGGTGTCCGGCGCACACTTCAACCCGGCCGTCAGCCTGGCCGCTTGGTTCACCGGCCGCCGCCATCCCGACGGCTTCCCCCTGCGAGTCGTCGCCGCTTATGTGCCCGCCCAGATCGCGGGCGCGGTCGGCGGAGCGATCCTGGCCGACGCGATGTTCGCCGAGCCGCTGGTGAAGTTCTCCACCCACGACCGGTCCGGCGGGCACCTGTGGCTGGGCGAGATCGTCGCCACGGCCGGACTGATCCTGCTGATCTTCGGCCTCCCCCGAATCGGCCGCGCCGCACTCGCCCCGGCGGCGGTGGCCTCCTACATCGGGGCCGCCTACTGGTTCACCTCCTCCACTTCTTTCGCGAACCCCGCGGTGACCATCGGCCGGGCCTTTACCGACACCTTCGCCGGCATCGCGCCCTCCTCCGTGGCCCCGTTCATCGCCGCCCAACTGGTCGGCGCCGCGCTCGGGCTCGGCATCGTGGCCGCGGTCTACGCCCCGAACGCCGCCCCGGCACGCCGCGAGATCGGCGCCCCGAGCAGCGAACCCGAACCCGAACCCGCCTCCTCCTGACCACACCCCCGAGAAAAGACACCCGCCATGAGCACTCCCGCCCCGCGCCCGTCGGTGCTGTTCGTCTGCGTGCACAATGCCGGCCGCTCCCAGATGGGCGCCGCCTTCCTCACCCACTTCGCCGGCGACCAGGTGGAGGTTCGCTCGGCCGGCTCCGCGCCCGCCCACTCCGTCAACCCAGCGGTCGTGGAGGCGATGAAGGAGGTCGGCATCGACATCTCCGCCGAGTCGCCGAAGGTTCTCACCACGGAGGCTGTGCAGTCCTCGGACGTGGTGATCACCATGGGGTGTGGCGACGCCTGTCCCGTCTTCCCCGGCAAGCGGTACCTGGACTGGCAGTTGGACGACCCGGCCGGCCAGGGCGTCGAGGCCGTCCGGCCGATCCGTGACGCTGTCGAACAGCGCGTGCGCGGCCTGCTCGGCGAGCTGGGAATCCCCCTCTCCGCGTGACCGCTGCGCGGGGCACGGCCAGCTGCGACTGACCAGGCAGGCGTTCCCGTCACGGCCGGCGCGCCGGGTCCACTGACCCGTGGCGAGCCGGCCTCGCGGGTCGAGCCCGCGCGTCACGCCGGCGGTCGGCCCGGGACCGCGGTCGAGTCGCGTACCACCAGTCGGGAGCCCACGCGGATCAGGCGGCCGGCGCTCTCCGGGCCGGGTCCGCCGTTGTCGGGGCGGCTGTCGATGCGCCGCAGTAGTTGCTCGGCGGCGAGTTCGCCGAGGTCGCGGGCGCTGTTGTCGACGACGGTGACGGGCGGGTGCCAGTACGGGAACCAGGGCGCCTCCTCGTGGCATACGAGTGAGAGCTGTTCCGGTACCCGGACGCCGAGTTGGACCAGGGCCCCGAGCGTCCCGAACGTCGCCTCGTGGTTGGCGCTGTACAGCGCGGTGGGCGGGCTGTCAGAGGCCATCAGCCGCATGACCGCCTCCGCGCCGAACGGCACGGTGTACGGGCCCCGTTCGCACAGGGCGGGATCGGGTTCGAGTCCGGCGGCGGCCAGGGCCGCGGCGAACCCCGCGTAACGGTCCCGTCCGGAGTCGACCTCCGGCGGCCCGCCGATGAACGCGATGCGCCGGTGCCCTAGGCCGAGCAGGTGCCCGACGGCCAGCTCGGCGCCTTCCCGGTCGCCTGCCATCACGGAGTCGCCGGGGGCGTCGTCGGGCGAGCGCATCAGGTTGACCACCGGGATGCCGGCCGCGGCGGCCTCCCGGACCGTGGCGGTGTTGGCGCCCGTGCCGACGATGATCAGGCCGTCGACGCGGTGGTCCAACAGCATGTCCAGGTAGCGGCGTTCGCGCGCCGGGTCGGAGTCGGTGACGCACAGCAGTACCTGGTAGCCGCATTCGTCCAGCCGCTGCTGGAGCACCCCGGTGATGGTGTGGAACGAGGCGTTGACCAGGTTGGTGATCACCAGCCCTATGAGGTTGCTGCGCCGGGTGCGCAGCCCGCTGGCGATCCGGTTCGGGCGGTAGCCGAGGCGTTCCGCCGCCGACTGCACCGCCCGCCGCGTCTGCGCGCTGACCCGGCTGGAGCCACTCAGCACCCGCGAGGCCGTGCTCTTGGAGACCCCTGCCGCGTCGGCCACCTGGTCCAGGGTGACTGCCACCCGCGCACCCCTCTCGATCATGAAATCGATCCCACAACTACGCCCCACCGTCGGGGATTCAGTCGCCATCATGTCAGACACCGTGAAGTCAGTGGCGTAAACAATGCGTTTCAGCAGCAACTTCAGGCCAGATCGAGGTTGACCCTCCCTTCGACCGGGTGTCACCGTGCTGTGCAATCGATCCCACAAGGTGTCACTTGATCGGAGCCACCATGAACACCCCGGCTGCCGTCTCCTGGCGCGGCTACTGGCCGGCCGCGCCCACGCCGTTCGCCGCCGACGGCTCGCTCGACGAGGACGCCTGGCGCGCACTGCTCGGGTTGTACGCGGAGCACGGCGTCCACGGTGTGCTGGTGAACGGCACGACCGGCGAATGGTTCTCCCAGACCCCCGAGGAGCGCCGCCGGGTGGCCGAGATCGCGGTCGCCGAACTCTCCGGCCACATACCGGTGGTGATCGGCTGCGGCGCGTACACCGCGGAGGAGTCCATACGGTACGGAGCACACGCCCGCTCCATCGGCGCCGACGGCATCCTCACCACCCCGCCGCCGTACGTCCATCCGAGCCAGGACGAGATCCACGCCTTCTACACCACCCTCGCCCACGCGGTCGACCTGCCGCTCATGGTCTACAACTGGCCGCGCGGAACCGCCGTGGACATCACGGTCGACACCCTGGTCAGGCTGGCCGAGCTGGACACCGTGGTGGCCGTCAAGGACAGTTCCGGCGACGAGCTGAAGGTCGCGGACACCTGCGCGGCCCTGGCCGGGAAGGTCCAGGTCTTCGGCCGCTTCATCCACCGCCGGGGCATGGCCGTCATGGCCGAGTTCGGCGGTGCCGGGAACATCGACGGCGGCGGCCTCGGCGCGCCGTTCGCCGTCCCCTTCTACGAGGCCTACTGGGCCGGTGACCTCGACCGGGCCCGGGAATGGTCCGCCCGCTACGAACGGCTTGTGAACCTGCTCGTCAACGACGACTACAGCTCACGGTTCGCCTCACCCACCTCGCAGCTCAAAGCCGCCATGCGGCTGCTCGGGCAGCCCGGGGGGCACGTACGCCCTCCGCTGCTCCCGCTTCAGGACCCGTCAGCCTTGCTCGCCCTGGCGGCGGCGCTCGACGAGGCCGGGCTGCACCCCTCTTCCTCCACCACCGGAAAAAGGTGAACCGACCGTGCGCAGACTTCTCCTCGCGGCCTCCGCGGCTTCCGCCGCCCTCCTGCTGACAGTGACCGCGTGCGGCAGCGAGGACTCGTCCGCCGCCGCGTCCCCGACCGGCTGCACGCCCAAGGTGGGTGAGGCGGACCTGGTCGATGCGGGCACGCTGACGATGTCGACCAACGCGACCCTGCCGCCCATGCAGTACCTGGACACCTCCGGCAAGGTCATCGGCATGCGGGTCGACCTCGGCAACGAGATCGCCAAACTCCTCTGTCTCACCCCCAAGTTCGTCAACATCCCCTTCGACGCACAGATCCCCGGTGTGCAGTCGGGACGCTGGGACATGATCGACACGGGCATGTTCTACACCGCGGAGCGCGCCGAGACCATCAAGCTCGTCCCCTACGAGATCCAGGGTGTCTCCGTCTCCGTCGCCAAGGGCAACCCGAAGAAGATCACCTCAGAGAACGAACTGTCCGGCAAGACCATCGCCGTAGAGGCGCCCGGCTACGAGTTCGACACCCTCACCGCGCTCAACAAGGAACTGAAGGCCGCCGGGAAGCCGCAGGTCGCCATCCGCACCTTCACTACCACCGCCGACGCCTACCAGGCACTGAGCGCGGGCCAGGTCGATGGAGTGGCCATCGTCGAGTCGGTCACCAGCCACTACCAGAAGGGCGGCACCTTCGAAACGGCGGTCGCGGGCATGAACCCCGCACCGCTCGCCCTCGGCTTCGGCAAGCAGAAGCCCGCCGACGCGGTGGCGGACGCGCTCACCACCCTCCGTGAGAACGGCTACCTGACCAAGCTGTTCAAGAAGTACGGCGTCACGGCCTACTCCGGCGCCCTCAAGGTGACCACCGGCGAAATCAGCGCCAAGTAACCGCCCCTCCCCTCACCCACGACGGAAAGGGCGAGAGCCATGTGGTCCTGGGAAGCCTTCTTCTCCTTCCTCCACAACCCCCTCATCCTTCAGGGAGCCTGGACGACGATCTGGCTCACCACGGTCAGCATGGCGCTCGCCCTTCCGCTCGCCGTGCTCGTGGCACTCGGCAGAGCGTCCCGCATCCCACCGGTACGGGCCGTCACCGGCTTCTACGTGTGGCTGATGCGCGGCACCCCCCTCCTGGTCCAACTGGTCATCATCTACACGGGGTTGCCCCAGCTGGGCCTGCGGCTCGGCGTGATCAGCGCGGCCCTGACCGGCCTGGTCCTCAATGAGGCGGCGTACCTGTCGGAGATCGTCCGGGCCGGGGTCCTGTCGGTCCCGCGCGGCCAGTCCGAGGCCGCCCGCGCGCTCGGCATGCCGCCCTGGAAGGTGTTCCGGGTCGTGGTCATGCCGCAGGCGCTGCGGGTGATGGTCCCGCCGCTGGGCAACAGCTTCAACGGCCTGCTCAAAACCACCACGCTCGTCTCGGTGATCTCCGTCGAAGAGCTGCTGCGCCGCACCCAGTTCGCCGTCCAGACCAACTTCCGCGTCCTGGAGGGCCTCACCGCGGCGGCCCTCTACTACCTGGCCATGACCACCGTGTGGGGCCTCGTGCAGAGGTGGCTGGAGGTACGTGTCGGCCGCGGGCACGAGAACGGGCCGACCGGTGGCCGCCGTATGAAGAGCGCGGCCCTCGAACTGGAGACCCGATGAGCACCGAGACGATCGTCGAAGCACAACAGGTCCGCAAGTCGTACGGCGGCGTCGAGGTGCTCAAGGGCATCGACCTGACGGTCCGGCGGGGCGAAGTCGCCCTCGTGCTGGGTCCGTCGGGCGGCGGCAAGAGCACCTTCCTGCGCACCCTCAACCATCTGGAGGCCCCCGACTCGGGCACCGTCAGCATCTGCGGGGAGCGGATCGGATACGGCGAGACGGGCGCCCTGCGCGAGCGCCGGATCGCTGTCCAACGGCGGCGCACCGGCATGGTGTTCCAGCAGTTCAACCTGTTCCCGAACATGACCGCGCTCGACAACGTGGCCTCCGGCCCGGTGCACGTCAGCGGCGTACCCAAGGGCGAAGCCCGGGACGCGGCACGTGAGTTGCTGGCGATGGTGGGCCTGAGCGACAAGACCGGCAACTACCCCGCCCAGCTCTCCGGCGGCCAGCAGCAGCGGGTGGCCATCGCCCGGGCCCTGGCCATGCGCCCGCAGCTGCTGCTGTTCGACGAACCCACCTCGGCGCTCGACCCGGAGATGGTCGGCGAGGTCCTCGACGTGATGGTTCGGCTCCGCGAGGAGGGGATGACCATGATCGTCGTCAGCCACGAGATGGGTTTCGCCCGTGCGGCGGCCGACCGGGTCGTGTTCATCAGCGATGGTCTCGTGGTGGAGGACAAGTCTCCCGACGTCTTCTTCTCCGCTCCGGAGCACGAGCGCACCCGCCAGTTCCTGGACCGGATCCTATGACCGCTGTGACCCCTGTGAGCACTGCCATGAGTAGACGCCCCCTGCCCCAGACCGTCACCGTGACCATCGACGGCACCCCCGGCCAGGCCTGGGCGGGCCAGTCCGTGAGCGCCGTCCTGGTCGCGGCCGGCGTCTGGCAGCTGCGCCGCAACCCGGTCAACGGTGGGCTGCGCGGCCCGTTCTGCGGAATGGGTGTCTGCCTGGAGTGCGAGGTGACGATCGACGGCCGCCCCGGCTCCCGCAGTTGCACCGCGCACGTCGCCGACGGCATGGACATCCGCACCCACACCGAGCCGTTGCCGACGGCCGCACATGGCTGACGCCACCGAGGAGTGGGAGCCGGAGGAGTGGGAGACGGACGTCGCGGTGGTAGGCGGCGGCCCCGCCGGACTGCACGCGGCGCTGGTCCTGGCCCAGGGCGGCCTGGACGTCGTACTCCTCGACGAGTCCGACACCCTCGGCGGCCAGTACTACAAGCGCCGGGCCCCCCAACTCGCCGCCGCCTTCGGCGACTTCCGCCCGCGCGGCACCGAACTGATCCGCGAGGCACGGGCCGCCGGGGTCGTCGTCCGCACCGGCACCCTGGTCTGGGGCGCCGAGGACGCCGGACGCACCCTCTTCACCTCCGACGTGCGCACAGGCTCCCTCGGCCGGGTGCGCGCCCGGGCCACGCTCGCCGCGACGGGCGCGTACGAACGCTCCCTGCCCTTCCCCGGCTGGACGCTGCCCGGCGTGGTCACCCCCGGGTTCGCCCTGCACCTGGCCACCATGGACCGGGTCCCCGTGGGCAGCCGGGTCGTGCTCGCCGGAACCGGGCCGTTCCTGCTCCCGGTCGCCTGCGCCCTGCTGGAGGTGGGCGCCGGGATCGAGGCGGTGGTCGAGCTGAACCATCCGTACCGGCCCGGGGTTTCGGCGATCGGCGGCGCGCTGCGGCAGCCCGCCCGGCTCGCGGAGGCCGCCCGCTATCTGCTGACCCTCGCCCGCCACGGCGTGCGCGTCGAGCAGGGCGCCCGCGTGCTGGCGGCGCACGGGGACACCCAGGTCGCGGCCGTGGACATCGGCCACGAGGACGGCGGCGTACGGCGGTTGGAGACCGACGCGCTGTGCGTGGGCTTCGGCTTCCGCCCCAGCACCGAACTGCCCCGGCTGCTGGGCTGCCGTACCGAACCGGACCGGACGGGCACCGAACAGCTCCCGGTCGTGGACGAGGACGGCGCGACCTCGGCGGACGGGCTGTACGTCGCCGGGGACTGCGCCGGCATCGCGGGCGTGCAAGCGGCAGGCGTACGAGGGGAGTTGGCCGCGCACGCGATCCTGCGCCGCCTGGCACCTGGCCGGCCTTCGCGGGTGGCGGCACTGCGCCGCCGGGCCCGTGCCCTGGACCGGTTCGCGGCACTCGCCGACCGGATCTACCCGCTCCCCGCCGACGTCGTAGCCGATATCTCCGACGCCACCGAGGTCTGCCGTTGCGAGGGTGTCAGCGCCGGCGAGATCCGGCAGGCCGTCGCGACCGGCTGGAACGACCTGCACGGCACCAAGGCTGCCACCCGGGCGGGGATGGGGCCCTGTCAGGGACGTGAATGCGGCCACATCGTGGCGGCGTTGGCCGGGCGAGGCGAGGCGGAGTGCTTCGCAGCCCGTATGCCGCTGCGGCCGCTGCCCATGGCCACCACGGTCGCGGGGCAGATGGCCGTCGCGGCCGGAGAGCAGGAGGTGACGGACCGGTGACCGGATCGACTTCGACCTCTCCTTCTGCGGACGTGGCCGACGTCATCGTCATCGGCGCCGGCATCCTCGGCGCCAGTGCCGCCTTCCACCTCGCCGAACGCGGTTACCGGGTCGTGGTCCTGGAGCGCGGCACGCCCAACCGGGAAGGGTCCGGCACCACGGCGGGCAACCTGCACATCCAGGCCATCCACACCCGGCGGCCCGGCCAGGCGGTGCCGGTCGACAGCGCGCGGCTGCTGCCGCTGCAACGCCGGGCGTCCGAGCACTGGTCGCGGATCGAGGAGCGGCTCGACGCGGACGTGGAACTCCGGCGCGGGGGCGGCTACATGATCGCCGAGACCGCCGCCCAGGAACAGGAACTGCGGGAGAAGCACGGGTGGGAGCTCCGGGCAGGCATCCCGACCGAGATCCTCACCGGCGACGAGGCTCGTGCCCAGCTGCCGCTGCTGTCGGACCGTGTACGCGCCGCCAGTTGGTGCGAGCTCGACGGGTACGCCAATCCGCTGCTGATCACCCCCGCCTACCTGGCCGCCGCCCGCCGCCACGGGGCGCGGCTGTACCCCTTCACCCCCGTGACCGGCATCAGCCGGGTGGGCGCCGACTACAAGGTCCTTTCGGGCGACCGCAGTTGGACCGCACCCGTGGTCGTCAACGTCGCCGGGCCGTGGATCACCGACATCTCCGCGCTGGCCGGCATCCACGTCCGCATGTCACCCGTCGCGATCCAGATGCATGTGACGGTGCGCGTGCCGCCGGTCATGCACCACCTGGTCCAGCACATCGGCGAGGGCATGTCGGTCAAACAGGTCAGCGCCGGCAACCTGCTGATCGGCGGCGGCTGGCCGGCTGCCGCACTGGACATGGCGGGCCGCAGCACCGTCAGCCTGTCCAGCATGGCCGGCAACCTCGCCCAGGCCGGGCGGATCCTGCCGTTCCTCGGCAGTCTGCGGCTGCTGCGCATGTGGGCGGGCCCGCTGGCCGCGACCCCGGACGAGATGCCGGTGGTCGGCGAAGTCCCCGGCCACCCCGGGTTCTTCGTCGCGGGCGGCACCTACGCGTTCACCCTCGCGCCGGTGTGGGGGGACACGCTGGCCCGGCAGATCGCCGGGAAGGCCCCGGCCGACCCGGTGGACGACCTCGGCCCAGGACGCCTGTTGTACGACGCCGCCACTCCCGTATCGCCCTGAAAGGCATCCCCTCATGACCCTGAAGATGTTCGTCAACGGCCAGGCGATGTCCGGAGGCACCCTCAGCCACGCGCTGAGCGAGGCCCGCCTGCTCGGCCCCGCGCGCACGGCGGCGTCGTACCGCTTCTTCTCCGTACGCGACGAGTTCCCCGGCCTGCACCCGGTCACGGAGGGCGGCGCGACCATCAACGGCGAGGTGTACGAGGTGAGTTACGAAGTGCTGCGCGAGAAGTTGCTGCCCGAGGAGCCCCCGGAGCTCGAACTCGGCGTCATCGCCCTGGCGGACGGCTCGGGTTCCTTCTCGATGCGTATGCGCGCCTCCGCGCTGACCGCCCCCGGCGTCGTCGACATCACAGCCCACGGCGGCTGGCACGCCTATCTCGCCACGCTGCTCTGACATCTCAACTCCCGTCCTTGGTCGACCTGTTGGAGGCTCACCATGTCCCACCGCGCACAGACGGAACCCGTTGACCTCGTCGTCCGAGGGGGCACCGTGGTCAACGCCGACTGGCAGGGCGCCGCGGACGTACTGATCGGCGGCGGAAAGGTACTGGGCGTGGTGGAACCGGGCTCCTACCGCTCCGCGCAGCCGCCCGGCGTCACCGAGATCGACGCCGCAGGACGCCTCGTACTGCCCGGTGGCGTCGACCCCCACTGCCATGTCGGCTTCACCTCGGGGGACTTCACGTCCCTCGACGACTACCGGCAGGCGACCACGGCAGCCGTCTTCGGCGGTACGACCACGATCGTGGACTTCGCCATCCCGCGCCCCGGCGAGAACCCGGCGGACGTCGCCGCGGTCCAACGCGCCAAGGCGGACCAGGGGTTGTGCGACAGCGCGCTGCACGGGTGCGTGGTCGAGTGGGACGACACAGTGCCGGAACAGCTGCGGTCCCTGGCCTCCGACGGCATCGTCACGGTCAAGATGTTCACCACCTACCGCGGCGAGACCATGGCCGACGAGAAGACCATCCTCAACGTCATGACCACGCTGCGGGATCTCGGCGGCATGGTCGTCATCCACTGCGAGGCCGACCACATCATCGCCGACACGCAGGAACGCGGTGAGGCGGCCGGCGCGATCAGCGCCTGCCACCACGCCGGTACCCGGCCGGAGTTGGCCGAGAACGCCTCGGTCGCCGAGATCCTCGCCATCGCCGAATCGGTGTCGGCCCCGGTGTACTTCGTCCACCAGTCCACCCCCGAGGCCGTCGATCTGGTGGCGCGGGCCCGGGGCAGGGGCGTGCGCGCTTTCACGGAGACCGTCGCCCATCACCTTGTCCTGGACGACACGGCGTACGACGGCTCACACCCCGAACGCTTCGTGTGCTGCCCGCCGTTGCGGGGCGCCGACACGGTCGCAGGACTGCGCTCACGCGTTCTGATGGGCCAGGTGGCGACGATCGGCAGCGACCACTGCTGCTACGACACCGCCCAGAAGGAGTCGGTGAGCCACGACGTACGGGCGATGCCCAACGGCCTGCCCGGGGTGGAGACCCGTATGCCGGTCATCTTCAGCGAACTGGTGGTCAAGGGCGGCCTGCCGGCCGGCCGCTTCGTCGAGGTCATGTGCGCCAACCCGGCCCGGCTCAACGGCCTCTACCCCCGCAAGGGAGTCATCGCCCCCGGCTCGGACGCCGACCTGGTCGTCTGGGACCCCACCGCCACCCGGGTCGTCCGCAGCACCGGACTGCACATGGCCACGGACTACACCCCTTACGAAGGCATACCCGTCACCGGCTGGCCGGAGACCGTCGTAGTGGCCGGTCGGCCCGTCGTGGAGGCGGGCCGCCTCCTGGACAGCGAACCCCGCGGCCGACACCTGCGCTCGGGTCCCCTGAGCAGGTCCCTGGTCTGCTGACCGCGACTCCACCGGCACACGGTCCTTCGGTCGCCCCGGCACGTGCTGGAGTACGCCGTACGTGGGAGGCAGTCCACACCGGACGCGCCTACGACAACTTGCCTGCAACTGGGCATTGTTGGTCTGCCTTTGCTCCGGAGGGTCCGGAGAGACAAGCGGGGTGTGTCAGACCGCTGAGACAGACTGTCGGCCATGAACGCACGTGCCGAATACGCCGCGGCGGCTCGCGGGCGAGGCGTGCCCGAGGACCTACTCGACAGGGCGCTGCGGCTTGCCCGCCCGCGCATAGGGCTGCGGTCGATGGAGGACTCTGATGCGCCCGTCGTCGGGCAGTACGGAGGCCATCCCCAGCTTCCCCCGGATATCGAATGGTCCGGCTTTCCGGCCTTCATCGCCTCGGTCGACTGTGCCGCGGTTCCGGTCGGTGAGCTGGACATACAGCTGCCGGAGGACGGGCATCTGCTGTTCTTCGCCAACAACAGCGAGCCGAGCTATACCCCCGGGCCCACAAAGGAAGGCCGGGTGGTGTACGTCCCGGCCGGAACGGCGACGACGGAACGGGTCCCCTCTGAAGAAGACACGGCCTACACGTGCGAGGCGTACCCCCTGCGGGGCCGGCTCGACTGGTTCATGCCGGATACCAACAACGACATCGCCGACCATGAAACCGTACGCCTCATCCACCCGTACGTGCTGGACTACTCTGACGAGACCATGGTCGGTGAACTCACCCTGGGCGGATACTCACCCGTGATTCACAACGACCCGGCCCCCTGGCCCGTCACCGACGACGAAGCGTTCATCATGCTGGCCCACGCGCACTACACGTTCGTGGACACTCCCCAGAGCTGCGCCGCATCCTGGCTGATCCACCCCGGGACCTGGCCGAAGGAAACTTCGCAAACGCGCTGCTCTACACCCAGGCATATATGTGACACCTACGCAGGGCGTTCACGACTTCGCTCCCAGGCCTAGTGATCGTCGTGGCGGCTCCGACGACTCCCCCCTCCGTCCCTCTCAAACCGCCGCCCCCGGACGGGCTCTGCGGGATCTACGCTCGTATGAACCCGTGGCTCCGCTCCACTTTCGCCACATGCAGCGTGTAGCTCTGGTACCACTCGGCTCGCCCGCGCTTTTGCGCCGCGCGATGCTCGGCATTGCTCCGCCATTCCGTGAGGGCGTCGGCGTCGCGGAAGTACCCGACGGTGATGGACAGCCCGCCGGGAGTCTGCGCGTGGTCCATCCCCAGGAACCCAGGGACGTCCTTCACCAGGTCTTCCATGCGTGCGTTGGTCTCGCTGTAGCCGCTCTGGTCCTGAGTGCGCACCGTAGTGAAGACAGCCACGTAGTAGGGGGGTTCATAGGCCTCGACGGGCGCGACAGGCGCTTCCGAGTGATCGCTCATGGCGGCACTGTAAGGCAGGGTGCGCCCGACGATCCGGCGTCTTTCCGGAACGGGATACGTAGGGGATCCTGCTCTTGACCAAAGCTGTCTGAGCCGACGTTCTCCGGCCGCCCGCAGCAAGGGGCCGATCTGCCCTGCGGCAGCTGCGAGGCATCCCGAGTACGGACTGGCTCCCCACCAACGCTCTGCAACGCACCCAAATCGAACCAGACTGCCCCTGCCGCCGAACCTTGAGCACGTAGCAACGCGGCCGACCGCGACTCCCCTGCCGGGCACAACCCTTCAACCCGCCCCCGGGTCCAACAGGCGACGGCGGGTGACGGGCCCCTCGCCGGCCGCCGCCACGCCGCGCCCGGCCATGCCGCGATGCTGCGGTGCGAGCCGGTCGACTTCGGCCCGACGGTCTCCCGCCTGATCGACGTCCTTACCGCCGGGCAAACACGCTCCGGACTCCGGTGGACAGGTCACGGTCGACCTCGACGGTGACCTGGCACTCGGCTGTGTCCTGGCCGGAAGCACCCGATCGGCCCGGCTCGCTAGCATGCAACGCATGGCCATCAAACTTGAGAACGTCGGCATCGCCGTTCGCGATCTCGAAGCAACGATCTCCTTTTTCACCGACCTCGGACTCACGGTCGTCGGCCGTGACACCGTCAGTGGTGAGTGGACCGACACCGCCGTCGGCCTTGATGGCAATCACGCCAACATCGCGATGCTCCAGACGCCAGACGGTCAAGGTCGCCTTGAGCTTTTCGAGTACATCCACCCCGAAGCGATCGAGTCGGAGCCCACTCGTCCCAACGAGATTGGCATGCATCGCGTCGCCTTCTCAGTCGACGACATCGACAATGCCCTTGAGACAGCCGCCAAGCACGGATGCCATCCGCTTCGCGGTGTGGCGACCTATGAGGACGTCTACAAGCTCACGTACGTCCGCGGTCCCAGCGGCATCCTTGTGATGCTCGCCGAGGAGCTGAAGAAGAACTGACGGCCGATCGGGTCAAATAGCCTCGCGGATGCCGCGATGCTGCGGTGCGAGCCGGCGTCTTCGGCCCGGTCGCCTCCGACCCGGCGGTCTCCCGCCTGATGGGCTGACCAGCAGACCTCCCGTCCCGTCGGCAGCACCACCCCGCCCCAGGCAGTGGAACCCGGCGCCCACCCGACTCGACAGCCGGACCACCTCCTAGCGACATGAGTCGGGCCGCCCCATTTGGAGACGCATACCTGGGCCGCTCCGGATACAAGGCCGGCTGGCCCCTTGAACTGCGGTTCCCCCTCCGCCCGCGACGACAGGGTCCGCGGCCACGAGGCACCGGGCCGGTGCCGGTCAGTTCGACATCTCTTGTACGCCGAGCGGCAACTGCGCTCTTTCCTGGACATCGAGAAACGCCTTGACGCCGGCGGTGTCCGCGCGCCGTCGCGTCCAGAAGAGCGCGACCTCCCGGAAGGCGGTGGGAGAGTCGATGGTGCGGATGGCCAGGCCTTCGGTGCTGGTGGTCCGCAGGGCGAGGCGATTGATGACGCCGATGCCGAAGGCGGAGCGGACCAGCGCGACCAGGGTGGTCGGCTGGTCGGTGAGGTACGCGATGTCCGCCCGCCCGGACGCTTCGCCAAGGGTGTGGCGCAGGTCGAACCCGCCGCCGTCCTCCTCGCTGCCGGCCGGATTGCCGATGAGCGGCCGCTCCAGGATGTCCGCGACGCTGACCGAGGTCTGTGCAGCGAGAGGGTCGTGCTCGCGCATCACGGCGACGATGTCCTCGCGCCAGATCGTGCGATGGCAGAGCGTCGTCTCGTGCATCTTCGGCAGCAGCGGCCGGAAGGCGAGATCGACCGTTCCGCTGACGGCCATCTCCTCCAGCGTCGAGGCGTTCCCCTCGAACAGTTCGACTGTCATGCCTTGGTACTTCGCCTTCAACTCCTGTAGCACGGAGGGGAGGTAGGTCGAGCTGACGCTCGGGTAGCTGCCGATGCTCACATGCCCGACGAAGTTGTCGAGCGTGCTGCGTGCCGCGTCGACGCCGCGCTGCAACTCCAGCAAAGCCGTCATCGCATGCCCGCGGAACAGCTCCCCCGCCCTGGTCATACAGACGGGGCGGGCCTTGCGGTCGAAGAGCGTCACCCCGAGGGCGTGTTCTAGGGCGGCTATATGGGCGCTGACCCTCGACTGCGACAGGTGAAGCACAAGCGTGGCAGCACCGAAGCCGCCTTTGTCGGCCACCGCGAGAAAGCTGCGCAACCAGGCGGTCTGCAGTGACATGGCATCCCGGGGATCGCGCGGCGGCACATCGACCGGGTCGCGGTCGTCGCCGTACGCCTCCGGCACGAGCAGTCCGCGCTCGGCGATGAACCGCGCCCCGCTCATCGGCCGGCCGGTCTCTGCGCCACGGCGACGAGCCGAACCGGCTGCACGATCCCTGTCCGGGAGCGGCACCGGTGAACGTACGACGTTCGCGCCGGGTTCGATATGTCGTCCAGGCCTTGCGTCCCGGGCTCCTTCATGTAGAGGCCCCCTTCGCGGGTCTGCGATGCCGGCCGATGGCTGAGGCAGCCCCGGGTTTCCGCCATCTTGCTATGAGAGTCCACTCAACGTGAAGGCTGTGTCAGCGAGTCCGTCGGCCGGGTCGTCGGTGCCCAAGACCTGGGGTGGGGCGGCGTTCTGGCCACACCACCGGGGCAGTAGGGCCGGCGCGGCTTCTGCCGGTGTGGCGGTCGGCATCCGACGGCTGTCACACCGCCGTCATCCCGCCGTCGAGGACGAGAGCGGCTCCGTTGACGAATCGGCCGTCCGGACCGGCGACGAAGGCGACCATCGCCGCGACCTCCTCCGGCGATCCCATCCTGCCGTCGAGTTGTCGTTCCGCCATCGCCTCGCGTGCGGCGACCGGGTCCGGCGCGTTCGCCAGGATTTTCGCGATCCACTCGGTCTCGACGGTGCCCGGGCAGATCGCCACGCAACGGATTCCTTCGCGGGCGTGGTCCACGGCGACCGCGCGGGTGAGTCCGACGAGCCCGGCCTTGGAAGCGCAGTACGCCGCGCGGCGGGCCAGTCCGACCTGGCCGCCCACTGAGGCGATGTTGACGATCACCCCGCTGCGGCGGTCGAGCATCAGCGGCAGTGTCGCCCGTGTGGTGAGGAAGGGCCCGGTGAGGTTCACCGCCAGGACATGGTTCCAGTCCTCGTCGCTCGTCTCCAGCACGGTCGCGGCCACGCCGATGCCGGCCACGTTGACGAGCACCTCTGGAGCGCCGACCGTCACCGCGATCTCCCGGGTCACCGCGCCGACGTCCAGCGGGTCACACAGGTCCACGGTGAAAGGGTGCGCCCGTCGGCCGGTCTCCTGGATCTGCACCTGCGTCCCGGCCAGCCCGGCGACATCCAGGTCCATCATCGCGACTTCGTAGCCTTCTTGCGCGAGACGTACGGCGGTGGCGCGACCGATGCCGGAGGCGGCGCCGGTCACCACGGCGACCTTCCTGCTGAATCTCATGCCCGCACCTCTCGTACTGAGTGAAAGACGGTCGATGGCGGCCGGGGTGTGGGCGCCACTGCCGTCGAGCAAGGGGAACCGGCCTGCGGCAGGGGCCGCCCCGTCGAGGGTGGCCCGCCCGCTGCACGGCACCGATGTCACACCACGGCCCCCATCCGCCAGGGCACGATCTCCTCGGTTCCGAACCCGAGCGCCTCGGACTTGCTGGGTGTCCCCGACGCCATGTCCACCAAGGCCTCGAACAGCCGCGTTCCGTAACGGATCTGATCGTCACGCGACATCGCCGGTCCTGCGTCGAAGTCGATGTCACCGCGCATCTGTTGGTACAGGCGGGTTGTCGTGCTGATCTTGAGGCACGGCGTGGGCCGTGCCCCGAACACCGAACCCCTTCCGGTCGTGAACGCCAGCAGGTTCGCGCCGCCCGCGACCATCCCGGTCGCCGACACCGGGTCGTATCCGGGAGTGTCCATGAAGGTCAGCCCCGGGGCCGTGACCGGCTCGGCGTACGCGACCACGTCGTTGAGCGGGCTGGTGCCGCCCTTGAGGACCGCGCCCAGCGACTTCTCCCAGATGGTCGTGATGCCGCCGGCACGATTGCCTTTGGACGGATTGTTGTCCAGCTCCGCGCCGTTGCGTGCCGTGTACGCCTGCCACCACGTGATCAGTCCGTCGATCCGGTCGCCGACCGGAGGCGTGGCGGCCCGCCTGCGCAGCAGATGCTCGGCGCCGTAGATCTCGGGAGTCTCACCGAGGATGACCCGGCCACCGGCGGCGACCAGCAGATCGGCCGCCACTCCGAGGGTCGGGTTGGCGGTCAGGCCCGAGTAGGCATCGCTTCCGCCGCACTGCAGCCCCAACGTCAGCTCCGCGACCGGTATGGGCTCCCGCACGAGCCCTGTGATCTGCGACGCCATCGCCGCGATGCGGTCCAGCGCCGCGTTGATGGTGGCGGCCGTCCCGCCCAGGTCCTGGATGGCGAGCGTCTCGACCGCAAGGGCCTCGCCGAAGATGTTCTCGGGCTGGTTGACCTCGCAGCCCAGGCTGACCAGCAGGACCCCGGCGACGTTCGCGTGCCGGGCGTAGCCGCGCAGGGTCCGGCGCAGGATGTCGTCACCGGCGGTGCCTTCGGCCATGCCGCAGCCGAGTTCGTGGGTGAGCGCGATGACTCCGTCCAGACTCGGCGATTGGATACGGGCGTTGGCAGCCTGCGCGATCATGCGGGCGACCGTCGCCGAGCAGTTGACGGTCGGAAGGACCGCGATGTGGTTGCGGGTTGCGGCCCGGCCGTCGGCTCGGCGATAACCGAGGAAGTGGTCACGCGTCGGGAGGGCCGAGGGTGTCCACATCGGCGTCTCGCCGGCAAGTGACGCGGTACCGATGCTGTGCGGCCCGACACCGAGGTTGTGCAGGTGTACGTGGGAGCCGGGCGGGATGTCCCGAAGCGCCACGCCGATCACCTCACCGTACTTGTGCACCGGCTCGTTCTTGGCGACGGCCCGCACGGCGATCTTGTGCCCCGCCGGGATGTCGTCGAGCGCGGCGACCGCACCGCCGGAGAGCCGGACGAGCGTTCCGCGCCCGACATCGCTGCGGACGAGGCCGACGTCGTCCACCCCGTCCTTCGGAACCAGCGGCACGACCACTTCGGCCGGTTTCGGTTCGGTCATGCAGGGTCCTGGAATTGTTCGAGTCCGGACGCAGGGACCTGAAGTGGTGTCGCCATACGGCCAAACGTAGAACGGCGGGCGGCGCACGGCGAAGCGCGAGTAACAGGACGGCCTCATCCGGAATGCGGATGGCAGCGGGCGAACGGTCGATCGGGACCGGCCGGACCAACGGCGGCACGCGGGCCGGCTTCCTGCCGTCGCCGTTCCTGGCCTGGCCTGGCGGTTCCTGTGCGACCGCGTTGCGTTGTGCCCCGCCCCGGCCCACCGGTCGACCGGCAGGTCCATCGGGGCGTGGCGCCGAAAGACAGGACGACGTACGACGAGGTGCGTCCCGACACTGCGTGAGTCGAGCAGTGTCGGTCGGCCTGTTTCCCCGGCTACGGCTTCCGGGCGAGTCCGCCGTGCTCGGCGATGACCTCCGGAGTGGGCGAACCGGGCTCCGGACGCCACTGCGGGACCGAGACGACGCCGGGCTCGATGAGTTCCAAGCCATCGAAGAAGCTGGTGATCTCGTCGACGGTGCGCAGGATGTACGGGACGGCGCCACTGCTGTTGTAGGCGTCCTGGGCCTGCTCGAAGACCGGGTCGATGCCGCGCGAGCCGTCGTTGATGGAGAGGTAACTGCCCGGCGGCAGGGCCGCCATCAGCCGGGTGGCGATGGAGCGGGCCTGATCGTGGTCGCCGACGTGTCCCAGGATGTTGCTGAGGATGAGCGCGGTGGGGCGGCTGAAGTCCAGTGTCTCGGCGGCGGCCGCGAGGATCCGGTCCGGGTCCGTGACGTTCGCGTCGATGTAGGCCGTCGCGCCCTCGTGGGAGGAGTGGAGCAGGGCGCGGGCGTGGGCCAGGACCATGGGGTCGTTGTCGACATAGACGATCCGGGTCTCGGGGGCGATGCCCTGGGCGACCTCGTGGGTGTTCTGGGCGGTCGGAAGACCGGTGCCGACGTCCAGGAACTGCCGGATGCCCGCCTCGGAGACCAGATACTGAATGTTGCGGCGCAGGAAGGCGCGGCTGCTGCGGGCGATGGTGACGATGCCGGGGAAGACGGCGGTGTACGCGTCGCCGGCCTCCTCGTCGACGGGGTAGTTGTCCTTGCCGCCGAGCCAGTAGTTCCAGATGCGGGCGGAATGCGGAACCGACGTGTCGATTCTCTGGCTTATCGATGGTTCGGGCGCCGTCGCAGGGTCGGTCATAAGTCGTGTCCGTCTTTCAGCCGAGGCGGGATCATTCACGGCACAATCTACGTCCCAACAGCCGCCACTCACCCATCAGTTCGAGCACTCGTCGAAGCGCGGGGTCCACGCGCGCCAGGCGAGGTCAGCCGCCGCTGCCGAGCTCCACGGCCCGTCGCCACGTCAGTGGTTGGAAGTGATCGTGAACTTCACCGACGCCGAGCCCGAGTTGGCCCCTCTGAACCGGATCGCGAGCTTGCCGGAGCCGCATTCCACGGCGGAACGCGGCTCACCTCCACGGACTTGCCCGTGCGTCCAGGTCGTGTCCGGCAAGAGCAAGCAGAACGCCGTGAAGTCCATCGTCCTCACTGACACCGAGGGCCGGACGCCGGCTATCAAGACATGGGCACGCAGACCGGCGGACGGGCCGCGGCCAACCATGCACGAGTTCGTTGAGTCGCGTTCAGCGCGATACAAGCCGCGCCCGTCGAGCGGACACCACGGGCGCTCGGGCGTAGCCTGAGTATATCGGGATCATCGAGGTCGGCAGAAACAGATCCCGCGGCCCTCGGTTTCGGATCGCTCACGGGAACCGGCCCCTTCTCAGGCGCCTCACGGTACCGCTTTTGAGCATGGCATTCTGTCCGGTTTCTTTTCTACAGAGAGAGGAGATCATTGATGAAGCGCACAAGAATAGCGGCCGCAGGATAAAAGCATCGGTCACGGCGTACATCGAGGAGACCGTGGACGATGGGTACGCGTACTGGAACAACTGGCTGAAGAACCAAAAGCTCCAGCAGGCTGCCCCTTTGTACGAGATCATCCAGAGGGGTGAAACGTACACGGATGCATGCGACGGAAACATCAGTAGCTCCGACGTGCCCAGTGCCTTCTACTGCCCGGAGGACGTGCAGCAGGGTGACGTGACGTACGAGGGGGTACTGGTCTTTCCCATCGAGACCATGCTTGAGATGCAACTGGGAGAAGTGAATGGCCAATATTCAGAAAGGGCAGGGAAATTCACGGTCGCGACGACTGTGACGCATGAGATGGGTCACTGGGTGCAAGACGTTCTGATCTACCAGAAGGCCCAGCTTCCGCTAGAACCTGGGAAGCACCAGGAATTGATGGCGGACTGCTTCTCCGGCGTATGGGCAGCAACCAAGTACACCGACGGCACCCTGACCGCCGCAGACTTCGACGCAGCAGTCGAGAGCAGGGAGAAGGCTGGTGACGTGAACTTCACCGATCCGGACCATCATGGCACCCCCCAAGAGCGGGCCAACGCCTGGAAGCTCGGCTACTTTGGACCGAACAATGCGGGTTACGATCCCCAGAACTGCATCAGTGAGTTCTGGCGTTCCTGATAGTGCACGCGGAGAAGGGGAAGCCGCGCCGCGGGCGGGCGATTGCGGGCAAGATGCCGCGAGCGCGGACCTGATCGCGGTAGACGTCATGATCGTAGAGTCCAGCTTGCGATTGCCCCCAGTCAGCAGAACCGTATCGAGCTCGGCAAGCAGGACTTCGTGGAGCCGTCAAACGGCCGATGTGGCGGTGCGGGAGCCCTGAGGTGCGCTGCTACTGCGGTCGCATCAGGTCCAAGTCCTCGCCCCATGCGTCCAGCACCGCGCCGTGCCCGGCCCGCCGGACAACTGCCTCGACCTGGGCGAAGAGACGACGCTGTGTGGACACGTCGCCCGTTTCGGAGATGCGGTCCGCGGCGTCGAGCAGGAAGCCGGTGTCCCAGCCGGGTAGGGGGAATCGGGCCAGCTCCCATTCCAGGTACTTGTTGTAGGGGCGGGGACGCCGGTCGAGAGCGAACAGCAGCTCCAGCAGAAACCGGATGCTGTCGGCGGCGTCGAGACGGGCAGCGAGCGGATGCCCGTCGCGGTCGTTCTTCACCGAGCGGTAGAGGGAGTTGACGTAGGCATCGAGCCACGCGCCCGCCTCGTGGAAGGCTTCATCGGCGTCGAGCCGTGCCTTGCGGGCCAGGATCTGGGCGATGCCTCCGTCGAGCCGGTCGAGCACGATCCGGGCGCGGGCGAGGGCGTACCGCTCGAAGCCGGGCTGTCCGGCGGCACGGAACTCGTCGAGGGAGAGGATGACGAGGTCGAGTTGTGGGGTGCGGTGCCCCGTGAACCGGGTGATGGCCGTCGTCGCGCCGTCGGCGAGGACGACGTACAGGTCGTGGTCGGAGTGGTCGGTGGTCATGCCCTCGTGGACCCGTGAACCCTTGAGGACAAGGCCGACGACAGCTGAATCAGCGGCGGCGAGTTCGACAAAAGCGTCGTAGGTGAGAGGCTGCCGAGCAGTCATTGCGTGATCTCCGGTGTGGTGATGACGGGTATGCCAGCCGGGCAACCCCAAACTCATCGGGGTCGCCCGCACCGTCTGCGGCGGCGCTTGGCCGCCGCCCGGAAAATCAACGCACGCGGGGACTCTACCTCCCGGCCGGTCGAACGGTCTCACCTTCGGCCGCCTCGGACACGACACATACGGAGGCCAGTCCTACGGCCCCGAAACCCTGGTAACAGCCACTCATTGATGACCGTGACTCGAACGGCGGCCTTGTCGGACGGCAACGGTGCAATCGACTGAACTGCCAGGTCCGCCAAGAGCGCAACGCGGCCGGAGTTGAACGCGCGCTGCGAGAGCCGACGGCCGACGGATCCCACCGTTGCACCACGTCAGTCGCACCGCACTCTTGACTCTTGATCCGTCAGTCACGATCCTCATCCCATGTCTTGCGCTGGTCATGACAATCCACCTTCGGGTCCGGATGGTCTGGCTCCTCGACCGCGCGATCGAGCCGACCGAGGGACGTGGGCAGTGACCATGACCGGACGACGCCCGCACCGCGGACGCAAGGACGTCACCGTCGTGTCGCTGCTCCTTCTCGTGCTGGCCATGGCCCTTGGCCCCACGCCGAGTTCGGCGGCGGGCACCGACTGGTGGGTCCCCACCGCACGGCCTGCGCCGGACTCGCAGATCAACGTCACCGGTGAGCCTTTCACCGGCACCAACTCCGCCGGCGAGGTACGCGGGTTCGTCGACGCGCACAACCACCTGATGTCCAACGAGGCCTTCGGCGGGCGGCTCATCTGCGGTAAGACGTTCTCCGAGGCCGGCATCGCCGACGCGCTCAAAGACTGTCCCGAGCACTACCCCGACGGCACACTCGCGATCTTCGACTACATCACGCACGGTGGTGACGGGAGGCACGACCCGGTCGGCTGGCCGACGTTCAAGGACTGGCCGGCCTACGACTCGATGACCCATCAGGCCAACTACTACGCCTGGGTGGAGCGCGCCTGGCGCGGCGGGCAGCGCGTCCTGGTCAACGACCTCGTCACCAACGGCATGATCTGCTCCATCTACCCCTTCAAGGACCGCAGTTGTGACGAGATGACCTCGATCCGGCTACAGGCGAAGCTGACGTACGACCTCCAGGCGTACATCGACACGATGTACGGCGGCACCGGCAAGGGCTGGTTCCGGATCGTCACCGACAGCGCGCAGGCCCGACAGGTCATCGAACAGGGCAAGCTGGCGGTCATCCTGGGGGTAGAGACCTCCGAGCCGTTCGGCTGCAAGCAGATCCTGGACATCGCCCAGTGCAGCAAGGCCGACATCGACGCCGGGCTCGACGAGCTGTACGCGCTGGGCGTGCGCAGCATGTTCCTGTGCCACAAGTTCGACAACGCGCTGTGCGGCGTCCGCTTCGACGAGGGCGGCCTCGGAACGGCCATCAACGTCGGCCAGTTCCTGTCGACCGGTACCTTCTGGCAGACCGAGAAGTGCACCGGCCCGCAGCACGACAACCCCATCGGCACGGCCGCGTCCGAGGCAGAGGCGGACCTGCCGGCGGGCACCGAGGTCCCCGCGTACGACGAGGACGCGCAGTGCAACGTCCGCGGGCTCACCGACCTCGGCGAGTACGCCGTACGCGGCATGATGAAGCGCAAAATGATGCTCGAGATCGACCACATGAGCGTCAAGGCCACCGGCCGCGTACTCGACATCTTCGAGGCCACGTCCTACCCCGGCGTGCTCTCGTCGCACAGCTGGATGGACCTGAACTGGACCGAACGCGTCTACTCCCTCGGCGGGTTCGTCGCCCAGTACATGCACGGCTCCGAGGCGTTCGGCGAAGAGGCCGAGCGCACCGACGCGCTGCGCGAGAAGTACGACGTGGGCTACGGCTACGGCACCGACTTCAATGGCATCGGCGACCATCCCGCCCCGCGCGGCGCGGACACCTCGAACCCGGTCACGTACCCCTTCAAGAGCGCCGACGGCGGCTCCCTCGTCGACCGGCAGACCACCGGCGAACGCACCTGGGACTACAACACCGACGGCGCCGCCCACGTCGGCATGATCCCGGACTGGATCGAGGACATCCGGCTCGTCGGCGGGCAGGGCGTGGTGGACGACCTCCTGCGCGGCGCGGAGTCCTACCTCGACACCTGGGGCGCCTCCGAGCAGCACCGGGCCGGGGTGAACCTGGCCGAGGACGCTGCGGCCACGGCGAGTTCGGCGGAGTCGAACCCGTTCACGAGCTACGCGCCGGACCGTGCGGTGGACGGTGACGACGGCACCCGCTGGGCCAGCGACTGGAACGACGACCAGTGGCTGCGGATCGATCTGGGCTCCACGAACCTGGTCTCGCGGGTCACGCTCGACTGGGAACGTGCGTACGGAAAGTCGTACCGCATCGAGCTGTCGACCGACGGCGCGAGCTGGCAGACCGCTTGGTCCACCACGTCCGGCGACGGCGGCCTGGACACCGCCCGCTTCACCGGCACGCCCGCCCGCTACGTCCGGGTCCTGGGCCTGGACCGCGGCACCGACTGGGGCTACTCGCTCTCCGAGGTGGGCGTCCACAGCAGCTGACGGACGCAGCCCTTCCGGAAGCTGGCGCCAGGCCTCCGGAACGGCCTGTCAGGCGCGTCAGCCGATGGGCTCCGGCATGGGCCGGACGTCGTAGGCAAGGCTGATGACGTCCCCGCCCGCCGGGTCGCCCAGTTCGACGCGCCAGCCGTCGGCGAACTGGTCGACGCCGGGGGCCATGGGGATGGTGCCGGAGATCAGGACGGTCCCGGGCGTCAGGTCGCCGCGGGAACGCAGGACGTCGACCCAGTAGGCCGGGGTGAGGAGTTCCGCGAGCGTCCCGGCCTGGATCTCGGTCTCGGTGCCGTCGTGGCTGACCCAGGCGCGCAGGGTGAGTTCGTCGAGGCGGGATTCCACGTCGGCCAGGCGCCAGGCGCGGCGGGCGAGGACGTCGGGGCCGGCGTTCTTGCTCCACGCCACTCCGTGCACTTCCAGGTCGCGGTCGGTGTGGTCGCAGGCGGCGGTGAGGAGCAGTTCCCCGCCCTCCGCGACGACCAGCGCCCACTCCGCCTCGCCGGAGGTACGGCCGTGCTGGACCGCGACGCGCCCGGTCTGCTGGGCGAGGTACGGGGAGACGGGGTACAGGGCCGGCGTCACGGACGGGCCCGGCACGCCCAGCTCGGCGAGCTCCGCGACGTGTGCGGCAACGTCGTCCTGGCGGCGCCCGGCGTACCCGGCGTTGAGGACCTGGACGACATCGACCTCGCGCGTCGATCCGTCGGGCAGTTCGAAGGTCAGCACGGCCATGAGGGCCCTCCCAGGGATCGGGGAACAGGAAACAGGGATCGGGAAGGGGGTCCGCGGATCCTGATTTCTCCGCGGTTAACTTCCGGCGCAGGGCTTGCGCATACGACCTGTATACAAGAAGTATGCCGGAAGGTCGATGTCCCCGAGCAAGGATGGGCACCATGCACGACACCCCCAAGAGCGACGCCGGGGCCGCGGAGAAGCGCTCCGGCGTCCGCCGCGCCTTCGTCGCGAGCCTCACCGGCACGGCCCTTGAGTGGTACGACTTCGCCGTCTACTCCGCCGCGGCCGCCCTGGTCTTCGGTGATCTGTTCTTCCCGTCGGAGGACCCGCTCACCGGCACGCTCCTGGCGTTCTCCACCTACGCGGTCGGCTACGTCTCCCGTCCCCTCGGCGGATTCGTCTTCGGCCGGCTCGGCGACGTGATCGGCCGCAAGAAGGTGCTGATCGCCACACTCGTCCTGATCGGCGTGGCCACCTTCCTGATCGGTCTGCTGCCCGCCTACGGAACGATCGGCGTGGCCGCGCCGATCGCCCTGGTCGTGCTGCGCTTCGCCCAGGGCGTCGGCGTCGGCGGCGAGTGGGGCGGCGCCGTGCTGCTGTCCAGCGAGTTCGGCGACCCGCGTCGCCGGGGCTTCTACGCCTCCGCCGCACAGGTCGGCCCGCCCGCGGGCAACCTGCTCGCCAACGGTGTGCTCGCCGCCCTCGGCGCACTGCTCACCGAGGCGCAGTTCGAGTCGTGGGGCTGGCGTGTGGCGTTCCTGCTCTCCGGCGTACTGGTCGCCTTCGGGCTGTGGATCCGGGCCAAGCTGGAGGAGACCCCGGTCTTCAAGGCGATGGAAGCCGAGAAGTCCCGGCCCGAGGCCCCCATCCGCGAGGTCTTCACCACCCAGCCCCGCGCCCTGACCGCCGCCATCCTGTGCCGGGTCGGCCCCGACGTGCTGTACGCCATGTTCACCGTCTTCGTGCTGACCTACGCCACCCAGGAACTCGACATGTCGCGCGGCTCCGCCCTCGCGGCCGTCCTCATCGGCTCCTCGGTCCAGGTCTTCCTGATGCCGCTGGCCGGCGCGCTCTCCGACCGCGTCAACCGGCGCCTGCTGTACGGCGTCGCCGCGGTGGCCGCCGCGGTGTGGCCGTTCGTGTTCTTCCCGATGGCCGCTGGCGGTTCCTGGCTGCCGCTCGCCGCCGGAGTCCTCGTCGCCCTGGTGATCCACTGCTGCCTCTACGGACCGCAGGCCGCGTTCATCGCCGAGCAGTTCTCGCCCCGGCTGCGCTACACCGGCTCCTCGCTGGCCTACACCCTGGCCGGGATCATCGGCGGCGCCATCGCCCCACTGCTGTTCACCACCCTGCTGAGCGCCTACGACAGCTGGGTACCGCTGGCCCTCTACATCGCCCTCGCCTGCTCGGTCTCCGTGGTGGGCGTCCTCCTGGGCCGCAACCCCGAGGCCGCCGTCGACGAGGACGCGGAGCTCGCCGGACCGGAGCCCCAAGCCGCGGACCTTCCCCTCCCCCGCTGACGTCGGCCACACACTCCCGCCCCAGACAAAGGAGGCACCGCGCCGTGCGGATCGCCCTGAGCCAGCTCACCACCGGTCCCGACCCCGACAAGAACCTGCGCCTCGTCGAGGAGTGGACGCGTCGCGCCGCGGACGCCGGAGCCCGTGTCGTCCTCTTCCCTGAGGCGTCGATGGCCTGCTTCGGCACACCGCTGGCCCCGCTCGCCGAGCCCCTCGACGGGCCATGGGCCGACGGGGTCCGCGAGATCGCCCGGGCGACCGGCACCGTCGTCGTGGCCGGCATGTTCACCCCGGCCGACGGCGGACGAGTGGCCAACACCCTGCTGGCCACCGGACCCGGTGTCGAGGAGTCGTACGACAAGATCCACCTCTACGACGCCTTCGGCTTCCGCGAGTCCGAGACCGTCGCCCCGGGCTCCCGCCCCGCCGTGATCGACGTGGACGGCGTCCGGCTGGGCCTGGCCACCTGCTATGACGTCCGCTTCCCTGAGCTGTTCCGGGCGCACGCCGACGCCGGGGCGGTGGGAACGCTGCTGGCGGCCTCCTGGGGAGCCGGCCCCGGCAAGCTCGACCAGTGGGAGCTGCTGGTGCGGGCCCGCGCGCTGGACGCCACCGTCTGGGTCGCCGCCGTCGGCCAGGCCGATCCCGGCACCCCTCCGGGGCCCGCGCCGACCGGCATCGGGCACAGCCTGGTGGTCGGCCCCGACGGGACCGTGCGGGCCTCGCTCGGCGCCGAGCCGGAGCTGCTGGTGACGGACCTGGACGTCGAGGAGGTCGGCGCGGTCCGCGAGAAGACGTCCGTACTGGCGAACCGGCGGCCGGAGGTGTGGCGGTGAGCGGGCCCGAGCTGGAGTTCCACCGGCCCGACGGGCCTTGGCGCGCCCCGGCCGGCGCCGGACCCGGCGTCGAGGAGTGCGTCCTGGCCGAGGACCCCGAGAGCGGCCGACGCACCGCGCTCGTCCGCTGGGCGCCGGGCACCGACACCTCGCCCGCGGGCGTGTCCCGGCACGACGTATGGGAGGAGGTCTATCTGGTCGAGGGAGCGCTGTACGACCGGACACTGGACCGGACCTTCACCGCGGGCATGTACGCCTGCCGTCCCCCGGGCATGCCGCACGGACCTTGGACCTCGCCGGACGGCGTGACGATGCTCGTGATCACCTACCCCTGATCCCTGCGGGCACGGGAGCGTCCCCCGGCGGCGGGGGCTCAGCCGTCCAGGAGCACCTTGAGGGTCGACTCCAGGTGGTGGTCGATGGCCGCGCACGCGGCCGGCGCGTCACCGGCGGCGAGGGCGTCCCCCGGCGGCGGGGGCTCAGCCGTCCAGGAGCACCTTGAGGGTCGACTCCAGGTGGTGGTCGATGGCCGCGCACGCGGCCGGCGCGTCACCGGCGGCGAGGGCGTCCACGATGGCCTCGTGCTCGTCGAGCACCGCCTTCTGCCGTCCCTGCTGGTTGAAGACGGCGACCACCCCGGCGCGGACCTGACGGCTGCGCAGACCGTCGTAGTGCCGGTCCAGAAGGGTGTTGCCGACGGCCGACACCAGGGACGCGTGGAACCGGTGATCCACGTCGATGAACTCCCGGGTCTCCTCGGCGCCGGTGAGCGCACGCTGCCGTTCCAGCAGGGAGCGCAGCTCCTCCAGGGGCACCCGCTCGGCCGCGACGAGCCGCTCGGCCGCGTACCGCTCGACGACGCCACGCAGTTCCATCAGCTCCCGGACCTCCCGCCCAGTCAGGGGTGCCACCCGGGCACCGCGCTTGGGCACGAGTTCGACCAGGTCCTCGGCGGCGAGCAGCAGCAGCGCCTCCCGGATGGGGGTGCGGGAGACACCGATACGATCGGCGAGCTCCTGCTCCGACAGGAAGGCCCCCTGCATCTCGGGGTCCGTCAGCACCGTGTCCTTGAGATACGCGTAGGCCTTCTCCCGACCGGACGCCACGGCAACCCCCAGACATCGCATACAGTTTGTATACAGACGCTACCACGCGCTTTCCCTCGGAGGGCCGGGTCGCGAACGTGGTGGGGGGGACTCTCGGGCCCAGAGGGGGCCTGCAACGGGGCCCAGGACGGGAAGGACCAGGAGTTACGGCCCCCTTGGGGGCAGGGAGGCGGGCGATGAGTGACAACTACCTGACGGTGAGTCCGACTGATCCGTACTGGCGGCCGGGTAAGGATGCGGCGGATCGTGCTGTGGCCCTGCTGTCCGGGATGCTTCCCGACGACGACGCCCGCCGTGGCCTGGAGGCCAAGTGGCACGACAGCGTCGAGATGGTGCTCTGCGGCGCCAACCTGGAGAAGATCTCCTGCCCGCGCTGCGGTGCGGAGTGCTCACCCGGCTGGTGGGGAGAGGCCGTCTCGGAACGCTGCAACGAAGGGTTTTCGACGCTCATGGTGACGGTTCTCTGCTGCGCCGCGGCCCGCACCCGCGAGGACACACCGGCGCGTCTGCCCCTGCCCGACGACACCGCTTACGTCATCTACACCTCCTGCTCTGCCGGCTCCCCCAAGGGGTGCATGGTCGGCCACTCCCAGGTGCCGGCTCTGATGGACGCGGCGGTTCCGCTGCTCGGCACCGGCCCGCGGGACGTGTGGACGCTGTTCCACTCGCTGAGCTTCGACTTCAGTGTCCGGGAGCTGTGGGGGTCATTGCTGTACGGCGGCCAACGTGCCGTTAACGAGCGGCGAACCAGGTGACAAGTAACACACCAGTAGCTTTCGGATCGAAGGCACCTCGTATGCGCATGTCAGAGGACCCCGGCCACGGCCGGGGTCCTCTGAGGTTCTGGGGTCGGGCTACGCGGCGGCCGGCTCGGGGTCCGGCTCCTGCGATACGGGCTGGGCGAGCTGAAGACGGCGGCCCATGTTCAGCCGTACTTCTCCGTAGGGCTGGATGTGCATCCAGAACAGCGGGGTCAGGGCGCGTTTGTCCTCGTCGGTGAGGAGGTTTGCCCACTCCGGATCGGCGAGCGTGTCTTAGGTCATCAAGGTGTTCACGAAGACGAGCGCCTCCTGGATCTCGTGCTGGAGGTCGCGGTCGCGCACGTAGCGGGAGACGAAGATGGTCTTCTGCGCGCGGCCGACTTCGAGCATCGCCCCCCACCCGCGACCGGAACGCCAAGACGGCCGCTGCTGCCCCGACCAACGAGCCGCCAGACCCTCCAGGCACGGGAATAAGCCAGCAGGATCGTCACCGGCAGCAAACGGCGGTGATCAGTCCTTGGATGGTGATCTTCCTGGGCTGGGCGGCTCGTACACTGACGAAAATGGAGGACCACACGGCCACCGGGATCGGTGCATGTCCGGCACCCGTCTTGCGGGAGTACGTCGACTCGTATGTCGGCTTCGACCTCCGCGGGTTCCCGACGGGGGTGCACTGCGGCCCGCCGAGCCGCGCGCTCACTGCGGTGATCAGCCTGTCAGATCCTTTGGAGGTGGCGGCGGGCGTTGACGACGGGTCACCGGTCACCCGATTCGGCAGCGTGGCCGGCGGTCTGATGTGCCGGTCCGTCGCGATTCACCACGACGGACGCCAGCAAGGTGTTCAGGTATCGCTGACACCGCTCGGGGCCCGGGCCATCTACGGCATGCCCGCCGCCGAACTCGCCCACCGACTGGTCCCACTTGACGATCTTCTCGGAGCGCTTGCCGTCGAATTGGTCGACCGGCTCCGATTGGCGACAACATGGGCGGCGCGGTTCACCGCGCTGGACGAATTGCTCCTCCGAGCTGTCGGCCGTGGCGCCTGCGGCGACCATGTGCGCTGGGCGCGCCCCGAGGTAGCCGAGGCGTGGCGCCGCCTCGTCGCCGCGCGGGGTTGCGTCCAGGTTGGTGCGGTCGCCGCGGAACTCGGCTGGAGCCGTCGGTACCTCACCGAGCGATTCCGCGGTGAGGTGGGCCTGTCGCCGAAGACCTTCGCCCGAGTCTTGCGCTTCGAGCACGCGCACGAACTGGCGGCGGCGCAGGACCCGCTCCCGTGGGGCGATGTGGCAACCGTCTCCGGCTACGCCGACCAGGCCCATCTCGTTCGGGACTGGCGCGAGTTCACCGGCCGATCGCCGACGGCCTGGCGTCGCAGCGAAGTCCTCCTCGGAGCCGGGTAGCCGCCAACCGTCTGCCCGTCGCGTCGGCTTCTCTTCCCTTTTCTTCAAGACTGCCCGATCGCTGGCGTGGACGATCGTCGGCATGAGACTCGTCAACCACGAACGCAATGCCATGGACCTGCGGACCACCCCCGTGCACCTCGGACTGGGATCGAGAGCGAAACCCGTCGAGGGCTTCACCTGGGACCCGGCGGTGCTCCAGGCCTACAGCGCCGCGGTCGCGGCAGACGGCGCCGAGGGCCGGATGGTGATGATCTTCGACGGCGACGGGCTCGGCGACCATTGGGAGAGCCACCCTGCAGGCGACGAACTGGTCGTTTGCCTCACCGGGTCCGTGACGGTCACCCGCGACTTGGACGGGCTGCCCGACCGCGTTCTGCTCGGGCCGGGCGAGGCCACCATCAACCCGGCCGGGGTATGGCACGTGGTCGACATGGAGGGGCCGACGTCCATCCTGGCCATCACTGCGACCCTCGGCACCGACCACCGTCCTCGGACCGACACCCGCCCGACCGAACGCGTCGGCACGCCCAGCCCGGAGGAAGCGCCGTGAGGACACGCATCGCGTGCCTCGGCGACAGCCTCACCCGCGCGCAGTTCAGCGTCGACTACCTGGATCTTCTCGGACGACGCCGCCCTCCCGGTGACGTGCAGCTTGCCCGTTTCGGCGCCAACGGCGACTTCGCCTACAACCTCTTGCAGCGCCTCGATGCTGTCGTCACGAACCCACCCGATGTGATCACCCTGTTGATCGGGACCAACGACGCCCGAGCGAGCCTTGCCGGCTACCCCGTCGAGCAGGCCATGAAGCGCAAACAGCTCCCCGAGCGCCCGTCGGCAGGCTGGTTCCAACAGTGCCTGGGAGCCGTCGTCGCACGGCTGCGAGCGGAGACCGACGCGACGATCGGTCTGCTGTCGCTACCGGTACTCGGCCAACAACTCGACGGAGCAGCGGCACAGGCATCGCAGGCGTACAGCAGGATGATCGCCGAGGCCGCTGCCACCAACGAGGTGGCCTACCTTCCGCTCCACGAACGCCAGATCGAGGAACTGCGCCAGGCGGACCCGCCGCCGATTTCATACCGGGAGGTGACGCCCGCAGGGGCCGTCGGCGTCCTCGTCCAGCACGCAGTGCTGCGCCGCAGCCTCGACACGATCTCGCGGCGGCGAGGTCTCGTGCTCACGACCGACCACATCCACCAGAACAGCCGCGGCGCCACCCTTATCGCTGAGGTCATCGACGCCGGTCTGCTGACCCAGAGCGCGTAGCTGGTTCCGGCGCCCGGCCAGTCGGATGCCATCTACCGCGCGGAGGTGGCATCCGATCCAGGCGGTCAACGCCTACGCCATCCGGCTCGTCTGGCTGCGTGACCACCGCTAGGGCACCTGGGTCACGGTCCCGTGGCGGCTGCTGTCGTCGACCGCGACCCCATTCGGCGAGCCGGTGGCTCTGCCGATGACGAGGAGCAGCGTTTCTCGGGCAGTTCGGGAGGCACTGCCCGTGCTGGATGTCGATGGCTTCGGGCAGCAGCTCGGTGCCGATCGGTAAGACGCCGTGTGCCGCTCGTCCGAGGCCCGGGACAAAAGCGCTGGCTACGGGCGAAGGGTGCGGCCCCCGTCCCGCCGTTGCCGAGCACCGGCAGGCACCTTCCGTTCTGGCCCTGTTCTCGTATAACTACGGCCAGGTGGCGTGTACCACTGCGTAACGCTCAGGGCTGAGGTGAGAGATGCCGCAGTAAATGCCGGATTTACTGCGACAGTGCCGGAAGGGCGGGACGGCGTGACGATCGAACCGGTGACCGAACTCGGGAGCGGGGACGCACTTCGGTTGCCGCGCGCTCGGGTCGTACCTCTGTCTGCCCCGCGCGCGTCTTACGACACGGCGGTCGAGCGGTACCTCACCGGCGCGGGTATCGCGAAGTCCTCCACGCGGATCTACCGGATCTCCCTCACGACGTGGGGATGGATACTCGCCGGCGTAAGGGCGCCGGCACGCGGTGTCGATCACCAGGCGCTCAGGCCGAGATGGTCACGGAGGGTGACGCCGGTGTAGGCGGTGCGGAAGAGTCCGCGCTGGCGCAGCTGCGGTAGGAGGTTGTGGACCAGCACGGGCAGATCGGCGCGGGCCGAGGCCGGAAGGAGATGGAAGCCGTCGACACCGGTGGCCGCGTGCCAGTCGGCGAGCAGTCCGGCGAGTTCTGCGGCGGCGCCGGTGAAGCGCAGTTCGGCGGGCGGGAATGGGAGGCCCCCGGGACCGGTGCCGTTCCTCAAATCGACGGCGACGCGTACCAGCACCCGCAGCGCGTCCGGGTCGCGTCCGGCCTCAGCCACCCGGCTGAGCAGCGCCGCGCGGGCGAGCCGGGCAACGGTCGGCTGCTCGGCGTCGAGCAGGACGACATCGGCGTGACTCGCGGCCAGTTCCCACTGCCCGTCCGAGTCATGCACGTCGAGGGCGACGACGAGGGGCGGCCGCCCCTGCGGTGAGCGGGTGACGATGGACGGGCCGCGGACGGACTGCTGCGGGCCCTCGAAATCGATGTGGTGCGGCCGCTCGCGGTCGATGAAACGGCCGGTAGTGGCGTCCTGTATCTCCGCGTCGTCACCCCAGCTGTCCCACAGCGGGGCGGCGACTTCTGTCGTGTCGGCCGCCTCGGCCTCGGTGCTGGAGACGTCGACCAGCCGGCCGGTCCGGCCCTCGCTGACGAAGTCGAGGGTGGCCAGGGCGGTGGAGAGGGGGAAGGGCCCGGTGTGAGGGGTAGGCACCGTCGGAACCAGGCCGATCCTGCTGGTCATGGGCGCAACGCGGGCGAGTACGGCCACCGCGTCGAGCCGGCCGGCGCTGTCGCCGGGCAGTGGCGAGAGGGGGGCAGCGACGGTGACGAAGTCCAGGGCGCCCTGTTCGGCGAGGCCGATCAGGTCCGCCCAGTGGGCGGCGGCCAAGGGCGCGGCGGAGGGGTGGCCAGTGCCGGCCAGTTCGACGGAGAGGTGGAGTTTGCGGGGCATGGCCTCGTGTCCTGTACGACGTCAATGTACGACGTGTCCGGTACGGCTACTTGTTGGTCTTGGGCAGCCCGGGCGGGTTGATCTCCGACTTGGTCACGGCCTCGTCGGGCAGGCCCCAGCGCTGAAGCACCTTCGCGTACGTCCCGTTCTCAATGACATGGTTGAGGGCGTCGGCGAGCGGCTTGGCCAGGCCGCTGTCCTTCTTGGTGGTGGCCGCGATGAGGCCCTGGAGGGTGGCGCCGGCGCCGGAGTAGGTGCCGACGACCTCGGTCTTGCCGTTCGTGGCCGCGTGGTAGGCGGCGGTCGGGTTGGGGCCGAGGTAGAGGTCGATCCGCTTGGACTGGAGCGCGAGGTAGGTGTCGCTGTCGTTCTGGTAGTACTTGATGTCCACCGGCTTCCGGCCGGCCTTCTCGTTCTCCCTGCTCCGCTCGATCAGCAGCTTCTCCTGGTTGGTGCCGCTGCCCACGGCGACCGTCTTGCCCGCCACGTCCTCAGGCCCGCTGACCTTCAGTCCGCTGCCCTTCTTCGCCTCGAAGCCCAGGTTGTCCTCGCGGTAGGTCGCGAAGTCGTACTTCTCCTTGCGCTCTTCGGTGACGGTGATGTTGCTGAAGCCGGCGTCGTACTTGGCGCTGTCGAGGCCGACGAAGATGTTCTCCCAGGACACCGTGTTGATGTCCGGCTTCAGACCGAGAACGTCGGCGACCAGGTGAGCCAGGTCGGGCTCGACGCCGATGACGGTCTTGTTGTCCGTGGCGTAGAAGGTCAGCGGCGCGGCGGAGCCGGACGAGGCGACGAGTTCCAGGGTGCCTCTCTTGCGGATCTCCTCCGGGACCTCGGCGGCTATGGAATCGACCTTGTCGGTGGTGATGCGGTCCTGGTCGGGGCTGAGGTTGATCTTCGTCTTGGCGCCCGACGTCGCCGCGACCTCGGTCGTGCCGCCGTCGGTGGGGTTGCCGCAGGCGGCGAGGGCGAGGGCGGTGGTGAGTCCGAGCGGCGGCTGCGGCGGTGCGGCGGCGGGCGAGGGTGGTGGACACGGTCGTTCTCCTTGCGTGGGCGTGCGAAACAGAGGCAGGGGTGAGGGTGGCCGGTCAGAGGACCTTGGAGAGGAAGGCGCGGGTGCGCTCCTGGTGCGGGTTGTCCAGGACGGCCGCGGGCGGCCCCTGCTCCACGACGACTCCGCCGTCCATGAACACCACGGTGTCGGCGACCTCGCGGGCGAAGCCGACCTCGTGGGTCACGACGATCATGGTGGTTCCGGTCCGGGCCAGATCCTTGATGACGTCGAGGACCTCACCGACCAGTTCCGGGTCGAGCGCCGAGGTGGGCTCGTCGAAGAGCAGCACCTTCGGTTCGAGGGCGAGCGCGCGGGCGATGGCGACACGCTGTTGCTGGCCGCCGGAGAGCTGTCGCGGATAGGCGTCGGTCTTGTCGGCGAGTCCGACCCGCTCCAGCAGCCGGCGGGCACTGTCCACCGCCTCCCTGCGCGGGCGGCGCAGCGCGGAGACCGGCGCCTCGATGAGGTTCTCCAGCACGGTCAGGTGCGGGAAGAGGTTGAAGTTCTGGAAGACGAACCCGACATGGGTGCGCTGCTTCAGAACGTCCTTCTCCTTCAGCTCGTGCAGCTTGTCCCCGGAACGGCGGTAGCCGATGAGTTCGCCGTCGATGCTGATCCAGCCGCTGTTGACCTTCTCCAGGTGGTTGATGGTGCGCAGCAGCGTGGACTTCCCGGAGCCGGACGGGCCGAGGATCACGGTGACCTCGCCGGCGCGCACCTTCAGGTCGACACCGCGCAGCACCGGCAGGGGGCCGAAGCTCTTGTGGACGCCGTGGACGTCGACCATGACGTCGTTCATGTCTTCTCCGTCAGTTGTCGGGTGGCCACGAGTCGTTGGGCGGCCACGAAGCGCCGGACGCGCTGGAGCGGCGTGGGCGGCGCGGTGCGGTTGGCGCCCCGGGCGTAGCGGCGCTCCACGTAGTACTGGGCGACCGACAGCAGGGAGGTCAGTACGACGTACCAGGCGGTGGCGACCAACAGCAGCGGGATCACCCGGCCGTTGCGGCCGTAGATGACCTGCACCTGGTAGAAGAGCTCGCCGATGGACATCACGTAGACCACCGAGGTGCCCTTGAGCAGGCCGATGATCTCGTTGCCGGCCGTGGGCAGGATGGCGCGCATGGCCTGCGGCAGCACGATGCGCCGGATCTGCCGCAGCCGGGGAATCCCCAGCGCCGCGGCGGCCTCCAGCTGTCCGTGGTCGACGGAGATGACACCGCCGCGCACGATCTCGGCGGCGTAAGCGGCCTGGTGCAGCGACAGCCCGATGATGGCGGCGCCGATGGTGCCGATCAGGCTGTTGCTGTCTACGGACCAGAACACCGGCCCGAATGGGATGCCGACGCCCAACTCCTCGTACAGGGCGCTGAGATTGAACCAGAACACCAACTGGACGATCATCGGGATGGACCGGAAGATCCAGATGTAGGTCCAGGCGACGGTCGAGAGCACAGGGCTGCGCGACAGCCTCATGAAGGCGAGCACGGTGCCGAGCAGAAAGCCCAACACAGTTGCGTATGCGGTGAGTTGCAGGGTCACCCACACCGCCTGGACGATCGTCTCGGAGAAGACGTAGTCGCGGAAGACGTGCCACTCCCAGACGGGGTTCGCCGCCAGGCCATGGGTGAACTGGGCGACCAGCACGATTACGGCGATGCCCGCGGCCCAGCGGGCGTGGTGGCGGGCAGGTACGACCTTCAGCTCGGCCGGGTCTTCGACCGGTTTTGTGGTCGGTTCTGTGACGGTGTCGCTGCTCATGGGTCACCTGTGCTCGGGCGGGTTGACCCGCGAGGCGTCGATCGCGGAGGCGGAGGTGCCCCACTTCTTGAGGATCCGGCCGTACGTGCCGTCCTCGATCAGCTCGTTGACGGCCGCCTGGAACGCTTCGGTGAGCGGGGAGCGCTTCTTGAAGGCGAAGCCGACGTCCAGGCGGTGGAACTCGCCCAGGAAGGTGGTCTGCGAGGCGGGCTGGGCAGCCTGGTAGCGCAGGCCGTTGATGGTCGACATGATCCCGGTGACCTTCGTGCCGAGCGCGGTGTTGCCCTTCTTCACCACGAAGCCCTGGCCGTCGTTGATGTAGGTGACGAAGTCGATGGTCTTCAGGCGTTCGGTGGTGACGCCGAAGTTGCCGGTACCGAAGTCGTACTTGCCGCTGCCGAGGGCGGGCAGGATCGTCTCGAAGGAGGCGTCCTGGCGCTCCAGTTTGACGCCGAGCACTTTGGCGACCGCGTCGGCGATGTCGATGTCCTGGCCTGCGGGCGCCTTGTCCGAGCCGTTCGGGTAGTACGCGCCCGGCGGGAACCCGATCGAACTGCCCACCCGTAGGGTGCCCGCCTGACGCACGTCGGCGGGCAGCAGGGCGGCGACGGCGTCCACCTCCCGTACGGCGGCGATCGGGTCGTCGGTCGGTGCGGGCGAGGCCTGAGCGCCCACTGCCGCCGCGTCGGTGTCACCGGAGCCGCATGCGGTCAGCGCCAGCAGCGGCAGCAGCGCGAGGGCGGCGGTGCTGCGCAGGCGGCTTCTGAACCCGGGGAGATTCACAGGTCGGTGGCCTTTCCGGTGTCTGTGGTGACGGGGAGGTGCTTCTCGAACGGCAGCGGGCCGATGGTTTCCGGGTCGGCGGTCGTGTCGAACAGCGGTGTGTAGCCGGTGGCCAGGTACAGACCGCGTGCCTCGGGCTGGCGTGGCCCGGTGGTCAGGTAGATCCGCCGGTAGCCGCGTGCGCCCGCCTCACGCTCCAGCTCGGCGACGACCCGGCGGGCAAGCCCCCGCCTCCGGTGAGCGGAGTGCGTCCAGATCCGTTTCAACTCGGCCGTGGTCGCGTCGTAGCGGCGGAAGGCTCCTCCTGCCACCGGTTCGCCGCGCTCCAGCAGCAGCAGGAGGAGCAGTCCGCCGTACGGCGGGGTGAACTCCTCGTCGGGGTAGCGGGCGATCTCGGCGTGGGCGTCCTTGCCGATGGGGGTCCCCCCAGCTCGAGCGAAGCCGAGAGTTGGGGGAGCGTCGAGTACTCGTGGCCGAGTTCGCGCAGCAGCGGCTCGACCCGGAGGTCGGATACGGGCACCTGGATGACTGTCAACTCCGGTGCCGAGGTCATCAGTTCACCGCCGCGAGGGTCTGCGTACCGCGTGCCGCATGCTCCGCGTCGCGCTTGGCGACCTCCTCGCGGACGATCGGGATCACGTACCTGCCGAAGTCGATGGCGTCGCCCAGCAGGTCGTAGCCGCGGGCGGAGAGGATGTCGACGCCGAGGTCGTAGTAGTCGAGGAGTGCCTGGGCGACCGTCTCCGGAGTGCCGACGAGGGCGTTGGAGTTGCCCGCGCCACCGGTCGCGGCGGCGGTCGGGGTCCACAGGGCGCGGTCGTAGCGCTCTCCCGCCTCGGCGATGGCGATCAGCCGCTGTGAGCCGGTGTTTTCGGGGGCGCCGCTGCGGTGGTGCCGTACGAGACCGGTCTCGCGCCGATCCCGGATGGCGCCGACCGTGCGGTGGGCCTTCTCCCAGGCCAGCTCCTCGGTCGGGGCGATGATCGGGCGGAAGGCGACCTGGATCCGGGGGACGTCGGTGCGGCCCGCGGCCTTCGCGGCGGCCTTCACGGTCTCGATCTGCTCGGCGGTCTTCGCCAGCGGCTCGCCCCACAGGCAGTAGATGTCGGCCTCGGCGCCCCCGGAGGCGTACGCGGCAGGTGACGAACCGCCGAACGAGACGTTCGGGCGGGGCTGTTGGACGGGGAAGACGTCGCTGACGAAGTCGTGGAAGCGGTAGTGCTCGCCCTCGTGGTCGAAGGCCTCGTGGGTGGTCCAGATCTTCTTGACGATCCGGATGTACTCGCGGGTGCGGGCGTAGCGCTCGTCCTTGGTGAGGGTGTCGCCCTCGCGGCCCTGCTCGTGGTCGTTGCCGCCGGTGATGAAGTGCACCGTCAGCCGGCCCTCGCTGATCTGGTCGAGAGTGGCGAACGTCTTGGCGGCGAAGGTGGGGTACGAGACGTTGGGCCGGTGGGCGAGCAGGATCTGGAGGCGGCCCAGCCTGCTCGCGATGTACGCGGCGGCCGGTGCGGGATCCGGCGATCCGGAGCCGTAGGCGAACAGCACCCGGTCCCAGCCGTGGTCCTCGTGCGCCCGGGCGAGCCGGAGCGTGTACTCCTTGTCGAAGGCGGCGCCGGAGCGCGGCGTGGTTTCGGAGCCGTCGTTGGTGGCGGCGATGCCGAGGAATTCCACGGGCATGGGAGTGGCCTTTCGGAAACGACCGCACGCAGGCATGGCGGAACGGCCTTGCGTGGAGGCATGAGTGACAGACCGTCAGGGAGACGGGTCGGTGCGGGTGTGACGACGCCGGGCGTCGGGAGGAACACGGTTGCGGCAGCGCGCGTGAAGAGAGAACTCGGCCCGCGACGGGGTCACCGAGGGAGGGAAGGGCCGGTCAGACGGCCCGCTGCCGAGTCAGACGCAACACGCCGCGGAACACACTCGACCGAAGTCGATGTGGTCGCGCGTGACCAAACACTGCTGGGCATTCATGCGATTAATTGAGCAGTAACTCGCGCTCCTCGTCAAGGAGCGCTCGGATGCCGGACCGCCTCGGCCGGCCCCTCCCACGCGTTGTTGACATAGCCCGGCCGCGGCCCCATACGCTCGACGACGGATCTGCGACGCCCAGCGCGGCAGCTCCTCCGGCTGCGTTGAGGGACGCGGCGAATGTGACGACGCCGAGCCCCGGCCGCACCGTACCCGCGTAGCGTCTGTGCCGCTGCGCTCCCGAACGAGTGCCTCCGGGTGGTCACCCACGCCTGCGATTCCCTCACCCGGAGAGCCTCCCGATGGTCACGCCTTCCGATGTCACATCAACCCTTGCCACGAATCCCCCGGAGCGGGCGGGCACTCCTGGCCCCGACATGCCGCTGATCGTGCCGCGCCGGCACATCGGCCGCTGGGCGACAGCTGCCGCCGCGCTGCTGGTCTTCGCGATGGTGCTCAACTCCGTTGTTCGCAACGACGCATTCCAGTGGGACGTGGTGGGCCGGTACTTCACCACCGCCGCCGTGCTCGACGGACTGCTGCTGACCCTGTGGCTGACCGGCGTGGTGATGGTTCTCGGATTCCTGCTCGGCACCGTTCTGGCAGTCATGCGGCTGTCCGCCAACCCTGTTCTGCGCACGCTGAGTTGGGGATATGTATGGATCTTCAGGTCCACTCCGCTACTGGTGCAGCTGCTGTTCTGGTTCAACATCGGCGCCCTGTATCCCACGCTCGGCCTCGGCATCCCGTTCGGCCCGCAGTTCGTCACCGTCAAGACGGTGAACCTGCTGGGCCCCACCCTCACCGCCGTCATCGGCCTGACCCTGCACGAGACCGCCTACGCCGCCGAGGTGGTGCGCGGCGGCATACTCTCCGTCGACTCCGGCCAGACCGAGGCCGCCCAGGCAATCGGCCTGAGCAGGCGCCGTACCCTGCGCCGGATCGTCATTCCCCAGGCGATGCGCTCCATCGTGCCGACCGCCGGGAACATGCTGATCGGCACCCTGAAGGGAACGAGCATCGTCAGCGTGCTGGCCGTGCACGACCTGCTGTACTCGGTGCAGCTGATCTACAACCAGACGTACCAGGTCATCCCGCTACTGATGGTCGCCACTATTTGGTACATCGCGGTCACCAGCGTGCTCAGCACGGGGCAGTACTACGTCGAGCGGTACTACGCGCGCGGCGACGGCCGCCGACGCCCGTCCCGCGATCGGCGGTGACCTGTGAGCAGCACTCCCGACGCGAGCCCTTTCCCACTTTCCCTATCGAATTACTAGGAAAGTCTTGACGGGTCCAGCGGGGGATGCGCAGGATGATGTACATGTCCCGCACGCAGCAACGACTCGTTCGTCGTCGGCATGTCGACTTTGGTCACGTCGTCAGCGCCGCCTGCTGTCGCGCATAAGGCACCCGCGGCTCACACGATCGCCCGTGCCACTCCACTCCGTCTTTCCCAGGCGATCAGGCGAATCCACTACCTGCGCCTGATGGCCCGACAGACTTTCGAGGGACAACCGCCATGACCACAGCAGTTCCGGCCCCGGCCACTCCACTGGATCCGCCGCTCTCCGACACGCGCCATCTTCGCCTGGTGGGCGAAACCACGCAGAGCGGCACCGAGGGAAACACGTCCGCGCCGCTCGTCGGCTATCTCCTGCTCGTCCCCGAGGGCACCGATCCCGCCGAACTCTTCGTCAAGGACGGGCCACGGCCTGAGATCCGACCGGTCACCGCAACGGACTCGGCTCCTGCCCAGCCGACGGGGGACGACGGCGTCCGCGTGGATCCCGCGCGACACGTCGCTGAGTTGGACGGACGGGAACTCGACCTCACCTACCTGGAGTTCGCGCTGCTGGCGCATCTCGTTCTCCGTCCCCACCAGGTGCATTCGCGCGACCGGCTGGTGTCCGCCGTCTGGGGCTACGACCACATCGGCGACGGTCGCACCGTTGATGTCCACATCGCCCGCCTGCGCCGCAAGCTGGGCGAGGCTCACCGGCACCGGATCGTCACCGTACGGCGTATGGGGTACAAGTACGTGCCCGACCAGCAGGAGCGCCCCAGCACCGCGCCTTGCCATCGACCTTGAGGAGACCACCGACATGGGCGTTGCCACTGTGCCGTCCGGCCCCGCCTCGGAACCCGACCGGAGCAGCGGGCCCGGCCGTGCGCACTGGCTGCGCGTGGCCCGGGAGGCGGCGGACGACCTGGCCACGGATGCGGTGGCCAGGGAGCAGGCAGGCAAGGTCCCGTTCGACGAGGTGTCCCGGCTGCGCGAGGCGGGACTGCTGACGCTCCTGATTCCGGCCGAGTCCGGGGGCGGAGGCGCGGACTGGCCCACGGCCTACGCCGTTGTCCGGGAGATCGCCGCGGCCGACGGAGCGATCGGTCAACTGCTGGGCTGTCACTACTTCCTGTCGTGGAGCGCCCGGTTCTTCGCCGAGCCCGCCCTCGCCGCGCAGATCGAGGAGCGGTCCGCGGCTGAGGAGTGGTGCTGGGGTGGCGGTTTCGCCCGTCAGGAGCCGCCTCTGATGCTGGCCAGGACGGCCGGCGGCCTGACGCTCGGCGGTCGGCAGAGTTACACCACCGGGATCCAGGTCGCCGACCGCGTCGCCGTGCGCGCCGTGCGGGAGGACACGGGTGAACCACTCGCCGTCGTGGTGGATCCCGTCCGCCGCGGTGTGGTGATCGACGGCGACGCCGACACCTTCGGCCAGCGGCTCGCGGCCGGCGGCAGCGTGGAGTTCGACGACGTACGGGTGAGTGCCGACGACGTTCTCGGGTCCCTGTCCGCGGACGAGGACATCCTGTCGCCCCGGACCGCGCTGGCGTCGCCGGCCGGGCGCCTCCTCTCTGTCCAGCTCTGTCTCGGCATGGCCGAGGGGGTGCTCGCCGAAGCCCGTGAGTACAGCAGGACGGGCCACGCACCCTGGCACCCCGCCTGGCCGGTCGGTACCCGCCACGACCCGCAGGTGCTGACCGCCTACGGAGAACTCACCGTCCTCACCCGCGCCGCGTCCGCACTCGCCGATCAGGCGCTGGAAGCCGTGCACGGCGGGCTGGCACGCGGCGAAGACCTCACCTACGACGAGTACGCGGACATCTCCGTCCTCGTGGCCATGGCCGAATCCGCCGCTTCCAGGGCCGCGCAGGAATCCACCGCCCGCGCCCTCGACATCATCGGCGCCCGCTCCACCTCCTCGCGGCTGGGCTTGGACCGCTTCTGGCGCAACGCCCGGACCCACACCTTGTACGAGCCCGCCGCCCACCGGCTCCGCGATGTCGGGGACTACTTCCTCAACGGCGCCCATCCTCCGTTCGTCCTGCCCGCCTGACCGGCGGCAATGACGTTCGGGCACTGCGCTGACGGACCGGGGCCGGCATAAACGGCAGTCACCACGCCATCGCGCGGCCAGAGAATTGTGAACGCGGCACTTCAGCCGTATGTCGGACAGTTGAGAATACGCAACGCATACGCAGGCGACATTGACGTGGCTGGAATCCGCTGCAAGTCTCTTGGCTGTGAGCACGTCCGAGAACCTCGCCGCGCGCCTGCACGTCGATCTGCGACGTCAGGCCAGCGCCATCTGTGCGTGGACTCCTCGCAGCCATTTCTGATGCGGCCCCCTTCCCATTTGGGCCACTCCACACACCAAGAAACCTCTTGGCTTCGCTCCTCGCCTTTTCGGAACTGCGCGCGGCCCGAATCACGAACGGTTTGAGGGCCTCCTTCCCATTCCCAGCGGGAGAGACGAACTCAGAAACTCAGTGCCCCTATTCCAGCCGCTCCATCAATCTTGAACAGGACCCTTCCATGGTCACGACGGCATCGACCCGACGCCAGTTCCTCACACTGCTCGGTCTTTCGGCGGTGGCCGTGAGCTGCGGCACCACTGCAAGCGGAGCCACTTCCGGCAAGGGCCAGACCAAGACGCTCAGGTATCAGGGCTCGGCGGGTCAGGTCACGTTGCCCGAACTGGCCGAGGATCTCGGCTATCTGGAGGACGTGAAGCTGAAGTGGGTCGGCAACACGATCAGCGGACCACAGGACATCCAGTCCGCGGCCACGGGCCAGATCGACTTCGGCGGCGCGTTCAACGGCGCGGTCGTCAAACTGGCCGCGAACAAGGCCCCCATCAAGGCCGTCATCAGCTACTACGGGTCCGACAAGTACGCCTACAGCGGCTTCTACGTCCTTGAGGACAGCCCGATCCGCTCGCCCCGGGACCTGATCGGCAAGAAGGTCGGGATGAACACCCTCGGAGCCCACTCCGAGGCCATGCTCGACATCTACCTGCGGCGAGGCGGTCTGTCCGGGGCGGACATAGACAAGGTCGAGCCCCTCGTGGTGCCTCCGGTCAACACCGAACAGACCCTGCGGCAGAAGCAGATCGACGTGGCCGTACTCGGGGGCATCCTGCGCGACAAGGCCCTCGCGGCCGGGGGCATCCGCCCGCTGTTCACCGACTATCAACTGCTCGGCGCATTCAGCGCCGGCACCTACGTGATGACCGACCGCTTCCTGAAGCAGAGTCCCGACACGGCCCGGATCTTCGTCACCGCCGTCGGAAGAGCAATCGAGTGGTCCCGTTCCACTCCGCATGAAGAAGTCATCGCCCGGATGACGGACATCGTGGAGAAGCGCGGCCGCAACGAAGACACCGCACCCCTGAAGTACTGGCGTTCCTACGGCGTCACCGACACCGCAGGCCGGATCACCGGCAAGGAACTCCAGCTGTGGATCGACTGGTTGGCCGACCGCGGCGAAATCCAGAAGGGCCAGGTCACGCTTTCGGACCTCTATACCAATGAATTCAACGCCGCCGGCGCAAGCGGCGCATCGACTCCCTCAGCTGACTCGTCCGCCTCGACAAGCGGGAGCTGAATCCCATGCCGGAATCCATCACACCCAAGATCGTGTTCGAGGACGTACGGAAGGAATTCACCGTCAAGGACCGGACGGGGCATCGGCAGACCACCCGTTTCACCGCCCTCGACGGCATCGATCTGGAGATTGCGCCCGGCGAGTTCATAGTCCTGGTGGGTCCCAGCGGCTGCGGAAAGTCGACGCTGCTGGATCTGCTCGGCGGCCTCACCCAACCCACCGGCGGCCGGATCCTGTTGGACGGCAAACCCGTCACCGGCCCGGGCCTGGACCGGGGCATCGTGTTCCAGCAGTACGCGCTGCTGCCCTGGCGTACGGCACAGGCCAATGTCGAGTTCGGTCTGGAGGCCACCGGCGTCCCACGGCGTCAACGAGCCGCACGCGCCAGGGAGTTCCTGGATCTGGTCGGCCTGACCGGGTTCGAGGACCGGCACCCGCATGAGCTGTCGGGCGGGATGCGCCAGCGGGTGGCGCTCGCCCGCAGCCTCGCCTACGACCCCGATGTGCTCCTGATGGACGAGCCGTTCGCCGCGCTGGACGCCCAGACCCGGGAGTCGCTCCAGGACGAACTGCTGCGCATCTGGCAGCGCACCGGCAAAACCGTCGTCTTCATCACGCACGGCATCGACGAGGCCGTCTACCTGGGACGGCGCGTCGCCGTCATGACATCCAGGCCGGGCCGCATCAAGCAGATCGTGCCGGTCGCCTTCGGCTCCCGTACGGCGACCGACGACCTCCGCTCCAGTCCCGAGTTCACGCGGCACCGGCACCAGATCTGGTCGCTGCTGCACGACGAGGTGGCCAGGGCCCAGCAGTTGGAGAAGGAGGAGGCTTCCGTATGAGCCCCACAACCGGCACGGCCACCGACAAGACCACGTCGCTGGAGGCTGCGAGCGCCGCCGAGCCCGTCCCTGCCCCTTCCCCTGTCACGTCCGCGCCGCCTCGCGCCAGATCGTCGGACGTACGCCGAGTCCCTTCCCTCACGGCCCGGGTCCGCCGACTGCCGTACCTGATGCTGAAGGGGGCGACCAAATCCGCGGCCATGGTGGCGCTACTGCTGCTGTGGGAGACCGCACCTCGACTTGGCCTGGTCGACCGGGTTTTCCTGCCTCCCTTCAGTGAGGTCGCCCGCGCCTGGTGGGGGCTGGTGGCCGACGGTCAGCTCGCCGACAACGCACGCGCCAGCCTGGTGCGCTCGTTCAGCGGATTCGGTCTCGCTGTGGCCGTCGCCGTGCCACTCGGCCTGCTGATCGGCTGGTACCGGCCGGTCGCCGACCTCCTCGGCCCACTGCTGGAGGTGTTCCGCAACACGGCCGCCCTGGCGCTGCTGCCGGTGTTCGTACTGCTGCTGGGCATCGGCGAGACCTCGAAGATCTCCATCGTGGTGTACGCGTGCACCTGGCCGATCCTGCTCAACACCATCAGCGCGGTCCGCACCGTCGACCCGACCTTGCTGAAGCTCGCGAAGTCGATGGACCTGTCCGCGCCCCGGCTGTTCCAGAAGGTCATCCTCCCGGCGTCGGTTCCGGTGATGTTCACCGGCATCCGGCTGGCCGGAGCGGTGTCCATTCTGGTGCTGGTCGCCGCCGAGATGATCGGCGCCAAGGCGGGCCTCGGCTATCTGATCAACGCCTCGCAGTACAACTTCGCGATCCCGCAGATGTACGCGGGCATCATCACGATCTCCGCCATCGGCGTGGCCTTCAACCAGTTCCTGGTGGCCGTGGAGCGGCGGCTCAGCTCCTGGCGCGTACCCGCCACCAACTGACCCACGCGCCGCGCTCCCCCTGTCCCCCGCTCGTCTCGCTGCCTCCGATCCGAGGAACCTCATGACCGCGCCCAGACCCCGTCAACTGCATCTCAACGCCTTCCTGCGGCCACCGCGTCTTCGCCGGCGCCCCTGAGCAGATAGCCGACCAGCTCGAGGAGTGGTTCGTTCAGGGCGCCGCCGACGGCTTCAACATCATGCCGCCCCATCTGCCGGGCGGCCTGGAGGACTTCGTCGACCACGTCGTGCCGGTCCTTCAGCGGCGTGGCCTGTTTCGCACCGAGTACGGCGGCCGCACCCTGCGCGAGCACTACGGCCTGGCCCGTCCCGCCAACCGGCTGGCGGCCCTGGGCCCTCACCTCGGCCCGCCTGGGGCCAAGGGAACCTCTCTGCCCATCACCTCATGATGATCACCGACCGAAAGGAAACCCGCACATGACCACCAACACCGGCTTCGACGTCCGCAGGATCGGCGGCCGTATCGGCGCCGAGATCCACGGCGTGGATCTCTCCACCGACCTCGACCCCGCCGTCGTCACCGAGATCAACTCCGCACTCCTGGAACACAAGGCGCTCGTCTTCCGCGACCAGCACCTCGACGACGCGGGCCAGCTCCGCTTCGCCTCGCTCTTCGGCGAACTCACCACCGCACACCCGACCGTCCCCTCCGTCGAGGGCCAGCCCAACATCCTCCCCGTCGACGGCGACGAGGGCATCCGCGCCAACCAGTGGCACACGGACGTCACGTTCGTCCGTACGCCCCCGAAGGCATCCACGCTGCGCAGCATCGTGGTCCCGCCCTACGGCGGCAACACGCTCATCGCCAACTCGGCCGCCGCGTACCGGGATCTGCCCGAGCCGCTGCGCGAGCTTGCGGACAAGCTGTGGGCGGTGCACACCAACGACTACGACTACGCCGCCCCGAAGAGCGACAAGGCGGCCGAGCACCGCAGGCTTTTCGTCTCCCGCAAGTACCGCACCGCCCACCCGGTCGTCCGCGTCCATCCCGAGAGCGGGGAACGGGGGCTGTTCATCGGCGGCTTCGCCCAGAGCATCGTCGGCCTCGGCCCATCCGACTCGCGAGACCTGCTGCGTATCTTCCAGTCGTACGTCACCCGCCCGGAGAACATCGTGCGGGTGGCATGGACGCCGGGCGACCTCGTCCTGTTCGACAACCGCATCACCCAGCACTACGCCCCGGACGACTACGGCGACCTGCCGCGCCTGCTGCACCGGGCGACCGTCTCGGGCGACGCCCCCGCCGGTGTCGACGGCACCCTCAGCCACGTCATCGAGGGTGACGACGCCTCCCACTACACCCCCGCCGCGGCCTGAACCCCTCGGCTGCCGGGCCGGGGCACCTGCTCCTGCCCGGCAGCCTGCACGACGGGCCACTGAAGGCCGAGGTCATTGCCGACGTCATCGATGGATCCCGAAAAGCGAGACAGTCGCGCCCATCATATGGACACCCCCTTGGGGCGGACGCCGCCTTCTGCCACGATCCCTATCAACCAGGTGGGAATAATAGGGATCTGTGGGGGGTCATGAGAACACTCAACCGCGCAGACCATCACCATCCTTCGGCCCGCGGTGCGAGCGGAGTGCCGGTGCCTGCCCATGGGCCCTACGCCTCGCGCTTTCCGCCTCTCCCTCATCACCCATTCCTTGAGAGGACACCTCCGTGTCTGCCGCAAGACCGCTCATCCTGCGCACGTTCGCCGTCATCGCGGCGCTCCCCCTGCTGCTGACCGCTTGCGGCTACGGTTCCGAGTCCGCTGATGACGACAAGCAGACCGAGGTCGCGGCGGACGCCAAGAAGCTCTCCGTCGACGAGGTGAAGATCGGCTACTTCCCCAACCTCACGCACGCCACCGCTCTGGTGGGCGTCCAGGAGGGCCTGCTCCAGAAGGAGCTCGGCGGCACCAAGATCAAGCCGTCGACCTTCAACGCCGGCCCTTCCGAGATCGAGGCGCTGAACGCCGAAGCCATCGACATCGGCTGGATCGGCCCCTCCCCCTCCATCAACGGCTACACCAAGTCGAACGGCAAGAACCTGCGCATCATCAGCGGTTCCGCCTCCGGTGGCGTGAAGCTCGTCGTCAACCCGGACAAGATCAAGTCCCTGGACGACCTCAAGGGCAAGAAGATCGCCACGCCGCAGCTCGGGAACACGCAGGACGTCGCGTTCCTCAACTGGATCACGGAGAAGGGCTGGAAGGTCGACGCGGAGAGCGGCAAGGGCGATGTCTCCGTGGTCCGTACGGACAACAAGATCACCCCGGACGCCTACAAGTCCGGTTCCATCGACGGCGCCTGGGTGCCGGAGCCGACCGCGTCCAAGCTGGTCGCCGAGGGCGCCGAGGTGCTGCTCGACGAGGCCGATCTGTGGCCGGACAAGGAGTTCGTGATCACGAACATCATCGTGCGGCAGGACTTCCTCAAGGAGCACCCGGACGTCGTCGAAGCCGTGCTGCGCGGCTCCGTGAAGACCAACGAGTGGATCAACGCCAACCCGGACGAGGCCAAGGCGTCCGCCAACGCGGCGCTGGAGAAGTTGTCGGGCAAGGCGTTGCCCGCCGAAGTCATCGACCCGGCCTGGAAGTCCATCACCTTCCTCGACGACCCGCTGGCCTCCACCCTCGACGCCCAGGCCGAACACGCCGTCAAGGCCGGTCTGCTGGAGGAGCCCAGCCTGAAGGGCATCTACGACCTTGCACCGCTGAACAAGGTCCTCAAGGCCGAGGGCAAGGACGAGGTCGACGATGCCGGTCTCGGCGCCGAGTAACGATCCACCGGATCCGATGAGTTCCCAGGAGGTGACGACCGTGGCCACCACGATCGCCAGGGCTGCCGAGGACACCACGGCGGCAACGCATGCCGCCCGTATCAAGCATGTCTCGAAGTCCTTCCCCGCGCCGGGCACGCCCGGCGGGCAGCAGCTCGTGCTGGACGACATCACACTCGATGTGGCACCGGGCGAGTTCGTCACCCTCCTGGGAGCCTCCGGCTGCGGCAAGTCCACGCTGCTCAGCCTCGTCGCGGGACTGGACCTGCCGTCCGCCGGCTCGATCGACACGCACGGCCGGCCCGCCCTGATGTTCCAGGAGCACGCGCTGTTCCCCTGGCTGACCGCGGGCAAGAACATCGAACTCGCGCTGAAGCTGCGCGGCGTGGCCAAGCCCGAGCGCCGCACCGAGACGGAACGCCTGCTGGAACTCGTACGGCTACAGGGTGCGTACGGCAAGCGGGTGCACGAGCTGTCGGGCGGTATGCGGCAGCGCGTCGCGCTGGCCCGGGCGCTGGCCCAGGACAGCCGGCTGCTGCTGATGGACGAGCCGTTCGCCGCGCTGGACGCGATCACCCGTGACGTGCTGCACGACGAGCTGACCCGTATCTGGGGCGAGACGGGCTTGTCGGTGCTGTTCGTGACGCACAACGTGCGGGAGGCGGTGAAGCTGGCCCAGCGGGTGGTGCTCCTGTCCTCGCGGCCGGGGCGTATCGCCCGGGAGTGGACCGTCGGCATTCCGCAGCCGCGGCGTATCGAGGACAGTGCGGTCGCCGAGCTGTCCATCGAGATCACCGACGAACTGCGTAGGGAGATCCGCCGTCATGGCCAGCACTGACCCCGGCGTCGACATCAAGAAGGACGGCTCCCCGGCAGCCGGGGAGCGCCAGGACGCACAAGGCCTGGCGGGACTGGAGGCAGGGCTCGACGCGCTGGACTCGGTACAGACCGGCCGTACGCCGCTGCGCGAGACCCTGATACGCAAGGTGCTGCCGCCCATCACCGCCGTCGCACTGGTGCTGGTGGTCTGGCAGCTGCTGGTGTGGGCGGAGGTCGTCGCCGCCTACAAGCTGCCATCGCCGTCCGCGGTGTGGGACGAGGTGACCGACGCCTGGCGGCAGGGCACGCTGCTCGAATACATCTGGACCAGCGTCTCGCGCGGCCTGCTCGGCTTCCTGATGGCACTCGCCATCGGTACGCCGCTCGGCCTGCTGGTCGCCCGGGTGAAATTCGTCCGGGCGGCCATCGGCCCCATCCTGTCCGGTCTCCAGTCACTGCCTTCCGTGGCCTGGGTGCCCCCGGCTGTGCTCTGGCTGGGCCTCAACAACTCGATGATGTATGCCGTGATCCTGCTCGGCGCGGTCCCGTCCATTGCCAACGGCCTCGTCGCGGGCATCGACCAGATCCCGCCACTGTTCCTCCGTGCCGGGCGGAGTATGGGCGCGACCGGACTGCGCGGGGCCCGGCACATCGTGATGCCCGGGGCGCTCCCCGGCTACCTGGCGGGGCTGAAGCAGGGCTGGGCGTTCTCCTGGCGGTCGCTGATGGCCGCCGAGATCATCGCCTCCTCGCCCGATCTGGGCGTCGGTCTCGGCCAGTTGCTGGAAAACGGGCGCAACAACAGCAGCATGTCCCAGGTGTTCCTGGCCATCTTCCTGATCCTCCTCGTCGGCATCGCCATCGACCTGCTGATCTTCAGCCCGCTGGAGCGGCGGGTACTGCGCGGCCGGGGCCTGCTCACCCGCTGAACGAAAGGATCGTGAGCCCCCTCCCTCAGTCGACGAACAGCCCCCGCACCGCGGCCCGCGCGTCGAACTCCTCCAAATGGACCTGAGCCTCCGGCAGCGCGTCGCACATCGCCTCCAGGAGGACCTGCCCCAGCAGCATGGGGGCGCTCACCGTGTCGAACACCAGGCCCCTGCCCACCGCCGCCGGCAGGAGCAGATCGCTGTGGGCGGCCACCGGGGCGAACGTGCCGTCGGCGATCGTCACCACCGTGAGCCCCGCGTCCCGGGCATGGGCGAGCGCATCGAGGACCTCGCGCGGGTGGCGCGGCAGCGCGAAGCACAGCAGCGCGCTCGCACCGGCGTGCCGAGCGGCGTCGATCCGGTCGGCGAGCAGTGAGCCGCCTTCGTCGAGGAGACGTACGTCCGGGTGGACCTTCGCGCTGAAGTACGCGAAACCCCGAGCCGCAGCGGCGGACGCACGCAGCCCGAGCACCGGCAGCGGCCGGGAGACGGCGAGCAGCCGGCCCGCCTCGGCCACGGGCCCGGGGTCCGAGAGCAGGGACGCCAGCCGCCGCAGGTTGTCGATCTCGGCCTGCACCGCCTGCTGGTACGGGTTGTGCGGGTGCCCCTCCGGGGCGGCGGTGAGGGCGAGTTCCCGCACGTGCCGGCGCAGCGCCGGATACCCGTCGAAGCCGAGGGCGGTCGCGAAGCGGGTCACCGACGGCTGGCTCACCCCGGCCAGTTGGGCCAGCTCCACGCTCGACAGGAAGGGCACGGCGGGCGCCTGCCGGACCAGACAGTGCGCGATGCGGCGCTGTGTGGGGGTGAGCCGACGGCCCTCGAAGAGCTGATGCAGCCGTGCGAGGCCCGTCGGCGTACTCGAACCGGTCAACTCACGAGCCCGGCCGACGTCAGCCACTCCTCGGCGACGGCGCTCGCGTCCTCCTTGTCGGTGACGAGCTTCTTCATCATCTCCACCAGGTCCTCGGTGGTGAGCTTGGCCGAGACGGCGTTGAGGGCCGCCTTGGCCGTGTCGTCGACCGCGGACTTGTAGACGAGGGGGGTGACGTTCTGCGAGGAGAAGAGGTTCTCGGGGTCCTCCAGCACCACCAACTTGTCCTCGACGATGGCGGGATCGGTGGTGTAGATGTTCGCGGCCTGCACCTTGTCCGAGTTGAGCAGCTTCAGCAGGGTGCTCTGGGCACCCGCGTCGAGCGGCTGGAACTTCCCGAACTCGACACCGTAGATCTTCTTAAGGCCGATCCATCCCTGGGTGCGGGTCTTGAACTCCGAGCCGGCGCCGATCGTCCAGTCCCCCGCGACCGGCTTGAGGTCGGCAAGGGTCTTGAGGTTGTACTTCTCGGCGGTCTCGGAGGTGACCGTGACCGAGTCCTTGTCCTGGGCCTGAGCGGAGTCGAGGACCTCCACCGACGACGGGAGCTTCTTCTTCAGCTCGGCGTTGATGGCATCCGTGCTCGTCGAGGTGCTGGACTTGTCGACCGCGGTCGCCAGCAGGGCGCCGTTGTACTCCGGGAAGACATCGATGCCGCCCTTGACCACCTGGTCGTAGTAGACCTCGCGGGCCCCGATGTCGAACTTGCGGGTCACCTTCAGACCCTTGGCCTCCAGGGCCTGCGAGTAGATCTCGGCCAGCAGCTGGTTCTCGGGGAAGTTGGCCGAACCGACGACGAGGGACTTGCTGTCACTGTCGCCGCTGCTGCCGGTCAACGGATTGCTGTCGCTGTCGTCGCCGCTGCCGCAGGCGGTCAGCGAGAGTGCGGCGATCAGACCGAAGGCGGCGGCGCGGTACATGCCTCTCATGGGGAGTTCCCTTTCTCAAAACAGCTCAGGACTTGGACGCCGAGACCCTGAGGCCCGGCGAGACGACGGCGCGCCGCAGCGCGTTGAACAGGATCTGGACGACGAGCGCGAGCACGACGACGACGGCGGAACCGCCGACGACCAGCTCGTAGTCGTTACGGGAGAGCCCGTCGACGATGAAACGGCCCAGGCCACCGAGACCGGGATAGGCGGCGACGGTCGCGGTGGCCACCACCTGGATGGCGGCGATCCTGAGGCCGAGGAGAATCAGGGGCAGCGCCATCGGCACCTCCACCCGCACCAGGACCTGCCACTCGGTCATACCGACCCCGCGCGCGGCGTCCCTGGTGGCGGGGTCCACGCCCCGCACGCCCTCGAAGGTGTTGATGAGGATCGGCGGGATCGCCAGGGCGACCAGGGCGACCAGCACGGGCGTGGTGCTGAGGCCGGCCAGCGTGACGACGAGGACGACCAGGCCGAAGGTGGGGATCGCCCGTGCCAGGTTGACCACGCTGGCCACGGCGAACGCGCCCCGGCCGGTGTGGCCGACGAGCAGCCCCAGCGACAGCCCGATCAGGGCGGCGAACAGCAGTGACAGGCCGCTGTAGGTGAGGTGTTCCAGGAGCCGCTGGGGGATTCCCTCGTCGCCGTGCCACTGCGCCGAGGACGTCAACCAGTCTCCGATGAGCCGGAGTTGGTTCAGGAGATCGTTCATGACGCCGTCACCTTGCTCCGGGACCACGGGGTGAGCAGCCGCTGCGCCAGGACCAGCAGGGCGTCGGTGGTGAGTGCGAGCAGCATGATCAGCACGATCGCGGTGACGATCGGGGTCGGGAAGTCGAGCTGGAGGCCGCGGGTGATGTAGTAGCCGAGACCGCCCTGTCCGATCAGCTGTCCCACGGCCACGAGGCTGATGGACGAGACGGCGGCGACACGCACGCCGGCGATGACGACGGGTACGGCGATGGGCAGTTCGACCTGGACGATACGGCGGACCGTGCCGAAGCCCATTGCGGTGGCGGCCTGCCGGACCGGTTCGGGGACCGAGGCGAGGCCGTCGACGACGTTGGGCACCAGAACCGACAGGGTGTAGAGCGTGAGCGGGATCATCACGGTCTGTTCGGTCAGCCCCGTGTACTTGACGAAGATCATGAACAGGGCCAGTGACGGTATCGAGTAGAGGATGTTGGCCACGGTCAACACCGGCGGGTACAGCCATCGCCAGCGGTGGCAGAGGACGCCGAGGGGCACGGAGACGATCAGTCCGAACAGCACCGGAAGCAGACCGAGTCGCAGATGGACGCCTGTGTAGTCGGCGAGTTCGCCGGCGTGATCACCGATCCAGCCCCAGCGGACCAGCGGCTCACCGTCACTCATCGCTCACCACCCCCGCCTTGGCGGTCTCGGCGGCGGCCATCACGGCGGACAGCTCGTAGGCGTCCGCGACTCCGACGACCGCGCCGTCCACGTCCACACCCACCGCGAGCCGGGAGGGAGACAGGAGCGCGGCATCGAGCGCGGCCCGCGCCGAGTCGCCGACGAGGCTGAAGGTGTGGCCGAGCGGCGTCAGAGGTGCGTCCGCGAGCGTGCCGCTCTCCGGAAGCGCGGCGGCCTCGGCCCAGCCGAGCGGTCGCCGCTCGTCGTCGACGACCAGCACCCAGGGCTCGTCCGCGGCCCGGGCGCGCGCCACGGGCGAGGCCGCCGGAAGCACCGCACCGTCGCGCAGCGGCACCTCGGCCGCCTTGACGAAGGACAGCCGGCGGATGCCCCGGTCCTGGCCGACGAAGCCGGCCACGAACTCGTCGGCGGGGTGGGCGAGCAGCCGCTCGGGGGTGTCGAACTGGGCGAGCTTGCCGCCGGTCCGGAAGACCGCGATGTTGTCGCCGAGCTTGATCGCCTCGTCGATGTCATGGGTGACGAACACGATCGTCTTGTTCAGCTCCTTCTGTAGCCGGATGAACTCCGTCTGCAACTCGGCCCGGACGATCGGGTCGACCGCGCTGAACGGCTCGTCCATCAGCAGCACCGGCGGATCGGCGCCCAACGCCCTGGCCACCCCGACGCGCTGCTGCTGCCCGCCCGAGAGCTGGTTGGGATAGCGCTTGGCCATCTCACTCGGCAGCCCGACCAGCTCCAGCAGCTCCGCCGCCCGGGCCCGTGCCTTCTTCCGGTTCCAGCCGAGCAGCAGCGGCACGGTCGCGATGTTGTCGAGGATGGTCCGGTGCGGGAAGAGCCCCGCATGCTGGATCACGTACCCGATGCCGCGGCGCAGCTCGGGCGCGTTGATCTCTCGTATGTCACGGCCGCGCAGGCTCACCGTGCCGGTCGTCGGCTCCACCATGCGGTTGACCATGCGCAAAGTGGTGGTCTTGCCACAGCCGGAGGGACCGACGAGGACCGTGATGCCACCCTCGGCCAGTTCCAGGGACAGTCCGTCCACGGCTGTGGTTCCGTTTGGATAGTTTTTGCTCACCGCGTCGAATCTGATCAAGGCTGCCCCTTACCCGACTGCATATGGTCATGCAGAGTTACGGGTGACTGAATGGCAGTCAATGGCCTTTTGTAAACGGCGTATTACGTTCGTACGAAATCAGCAATTACCCAGCTCAGAAGTGGGGACACATCCCATGGAACCGGTCTGGTTCACCTTCCTGAACGGCTCGGACATCGCACAGCTCGAGCTGACCGACATCGAAATACTCGACGCCGTCGAGGAGGGACTACGCGCCCAGGGTTCGGGCGAGACAGTGATCGAACCGCGCGTCCACCTCCGGCCCGATCCGGCATTCAACGGCCACTTCAACGTGCTGCGCGGCTACGTCGCCCCGCTCGCCCTGGCCGGAGTCAAGATCGTGGGTGACTACGTCGACAACTACAAGGCCGGCCTGCCCTCCGAGATGGCCCTGCTCAACCTCTTCGACCCACGCACCGGTATGCCGGTGGCGGTCCTCGATGCCACCGCCCTCACCGAGATGCGCACCGGCGCCCTCACCGCGCTGGGCGCACGCCATCTGGCCCGCCCGGACGCCAAGGTGCTGGGGCACATCGGCGCCCGAGCCACGTCGTACTGGAACGTGCGGCTGCTCGACCGGATCTTCGACCTCGGCGAGATACGCGTCCACTCACGCCGCCCCGAAAGCCGCCGGGCCTTCGCCGAGCGACTGGAGCGGGATCTCGGCAAGCCGGTGATCGTGACCGAGGACTGGCAGACCTGTGTGGAGGACGCTGACATCGTCGTGGAGGCGTCACGTCTCGAGCGGCCGGAGCCGCTGCTCAGGACCGAGTGGATCGCACCCGGAGCCCTGGTCGTGCCGTACGGAACCAACAGCGCCGTCGAGCTCTCCCTCACCGACATCATGGACAAGATCGTCGTCGACGACTGGGGCCAGGCGCACGCCGGGCCGTTCGGCGCCCTGCGCGCCCACGTCGACTCCGGCCGGCTCGACGAGTCCCGTCTGCACGCGGAGTTGGGCGAGATAGTCGCCGGCCGCAAGCCCGGCCGGGAGAGCGCCGAGGAGACGAACCTGTTCTGGCACCGCGGCCTCTCCCTCTCCGACATCGCGCTGGGCGCCGCCATGCTTCAGAAGGCCGAAGAGCTGGGCCTCGGCCAGAAGTTGAGGTTCTCGTGACCGGGGTGTGCGTCGACGGCAGGACTCTGTCGTACGACGATGTCGTCGCCGTCGCCCGTCACGGCGTCCAAGTGGCCCTCGCGGACGAGGTGTTGCCTCGGCTGGAGCGCGAACGGGCCATCGTGGACGACGTGGTGGACCGCCAGGTGCCGACGTACGGTTTGACGACGGGCCTCGGCTCCCGTTCGTCGTACGCACTGCCACGGGACGAGCTGGAGCTGTTCAGCGTCCGTACGGTCCGGGGACGGGCCAACGCGGTCGGCGATCCACTGCCCGTCCCCGTCGTCCGCGCCGCCGTCCTCGCCCGCGTGAACGGCCTTGCGGGTGGGGGCAGCGGAGTGCGGCCGGAGATTCTGCGGCTGCTGGTGGCGATGCTCAACTCGCGGGTCCATCCGGTGATACCCGAGATGGGATCGATCGGCGCCGCCGATCTGGTCCAGATGGCCCATGTCGGTCTGGTCGTCATCGGTGAGGGCAGCGCGGAGCTGGGCGGTGAGGTGCTCGACGGCGGCACGGCGCTGCGGCGGGCCGGTCTCGACCCGGCCGAGCTGGGCCCGAGGGACGGCCATGTCCTGTGCAGTGCAAGCCCGTTGGCGGCCGGGCAGGGGGCGCTGGCCCTGCACGAGGCGGCCGCCGTCCTCACCCTCGCCCAGGCCGTCACGGCGCTCACCTACGAGGGCTTCCGGGCGAACACGAGCCCGCTCGACGCGCGGGTGCTGGGCCTGCGTCCCGCCCCCGGTCAGTCCCGGGCGGCGGACGAACTGCTCGCTCTGCTGACCGGCGGTGACCTGGTCGATCCCCGGCACGCACGGCGGGTCCAGGACCCGATCAGCCTGCGCTGCGCGGCCCAGGTCCACGGGGCGATGCACGCCGCGCTGGCATTCGCCGACGCCTCGCTCGGGCCGGAGCTCAACGGCCTGGGCGACAACCCGGTGGTCCTGGCCGACACCGGCGAGATCCTCTCGTCCGGCAACTTCCACACCCCCGCCCTGGCCCTCGCCCTCGACACGCTCGCGCTGGCCCTGACGCAGACCGCGTCGTTGTCGGCCGAGCGCATGCGACGGCTGCTCGATCCCGCCGTGAGCGGACTGCCGGCGAACCTCTCGCCGTACGGTCCGGAGCACTCGGGCTTCGCCCCGCTGGCCAAAACGGCGCAGGCGCTCGTCGCCGAGATCCGCATGCTGTCCGTACCGGTGAGCACCGACCCCCGCCACGGCGCGCACGCCGTGGAGGACGACTCGACCAACGCGGCGCTCGGGGCCCGGAGGCTGACGACAATGCTCACCCGCCTGCGTCAACTCCTCGCCGTGGAGGCCGTGGTGGCCGCGCAGGCCGTGGATCTTGCGGCGCCGCCCTCGCTCGGACGGGGACCGGACTTCCTGCACCGCGCGATCCGCAAGGCCGTGCCCCGCCTGGACGACGACCGTCCCTGCGGGGTGGACGTGGAGGTGGTGAGCCGCGACATCCTGGGGTCCGACGACGTCCGGAGCACGCTGCGCGCCTTGGCGGGAGAAGCGTCATGACCGAGGTCGCCGTAGACCAGCATCTGTGAGACCGGCACAGGGCCCGGACACGGCGAGCGTTGGTATGCGCCGGCCCAAACGCGCTGGACATCCCCACGTGGACGCCGAACATCCGCCGCGTCCGACCTCCGGGGGGCTCACCACGTGGGAGTGGCCCGGCCTCTCCGCTACGGTCGGCCGGTCTCGCAGGCGGCGAGCAGTGCGCGGACCGCCTCGACGGCGGCGCCGGTCACCGAGGGGTCCGCGCCATGCCGGGGGCGCGCACTGAGCCGTACCGGAGATACGGCGGGCAGGCCCATGACCGGGCTCAGCCCCTCGGGGTGCTGGCCACCGGGCACGGCGAGCAGAGCGGCGCCCAGTCCGGCCCGGGCCGCGTCCAGGACGCCGGCGAGATATCCGGCCTCGGCGACGACAGTGGCCGGGGTGTGGTCGGCGGCCAGCGCGGTGAGGGCGCGGCGGCGGATGACGCACGGTTCGTTGATCGCGACCAGCGGCAGCGCTGCGGGGGCGACAGGCGGCCTCCAGCCAGGGGCGGCGTACCAGCGCAGCGGCAGTCCGCCCACGGGGTTGCCGGCCGCGGCGGTCGCCTCGGTGACATAGACGGCGAGGTCGAGTTCGCCGCGGTCGACCGCGTCCGTCAATCGCGCCGAGCGGTCGATCCGCACCCGGACCTCGGCGCCCGCACTCACCTCCCGTACGGCCTCGGTGAGCACCGGGAGGATCTGGTCGGCGCCGTGCTCGGTGGCACCGATGACGACGGTGACGGTTCCCGGCCTGTCCTCGCCCAGCAACCTGCGCACGGCCGCGTCGTGCGCTCCCACGATCAGCCGTGCCTCCTGAAGGAGTTGGGCGCCGTGCGCGGTGAACCGGGTCTTGCGGCCGTCGGGTTCGACGGCGGGACAGCCGAGCGTCTTCTCGAGCCGTCGTACGTGCTGGCTGACCGCGGACTGACTGAGCGCGAGCGCGCCGGCCGCGCGGTGGAAGCCGCCGTAGTCGGCGACGGCGATCAGACTGCGCAGCGCCACAATGTCCAGGACCGGTCGCATTGGCGCAGGCTAGCACCAATCGATTAAGTATCGTGATCGGTTTCGATGGCGAATCGTCGTTGGACGTATGGCTTTCGTCTCCTGCATGCTGGGCGCATGCCGCGTACAGCCAACGCGTCGGCCTGCGGGCCGCGCCCCCTCAGCACCGGACCCCGGCCGTCGGCCATCGGGTCGGCGGTGTGCTGCGGTGCGGGCACCCGGCTGACACGGCGGCGGGTGGTCGACCTCGGCCTCGCCGTCACGATGCGCTGTTGCTGATCAGCGCACGCGCGATGCTCCGTTGATCCGGAACCGGACAAGCTGATCCCGCACGCCGAGGAGCTGTGCGGGCTCTCGACGCATGTGCGCGTCTCGCTCTCCCCCGCCTACGCCACCTGCGCGCCCCGCGGGCCCCCTGAGCCCCCCGATGAATCGAGTCACCATGAGCTCTCCTCAGCCTGTCCACGCCTGGGCCGAACCAGAGGGGATCGCCCCGCGCGGCACCCTCGTCGTTCTCCCCGGCCGCGGCGAACACGGCGGTGTGTACGAGCGGTTCGGCCGCCGTGTCGCCGCCGACGGCTACCGCGTGCGGGCCCTGCCTGATCCTTCCCCCGACCCGGAGACGGTCACCGACCAGGCCGCCAAACTGCTGCGCGACGAGACACTGCCCGGCCCCCGGGTGCTGGTCGGGTCCGACGCCGGGGCTCTGTACGGGGCGTGGCTCGCGGCGCGTGGCACACCAGGCCTGGACGCGCTGATCCTCGCCGGGCTGCCCACCGCATCGCAGGCGCTCGTGGCGACGCCCGACTGGGAGGCCGAACTCGATCAGCGCACCGCCTGCCCCACGCACCGGGGCAGGCTCACCTCCGACGTCGCGTTCCGGCGCGGTGCTCTCACGGACACGGCTCCTGCCGGTCTGCCTGCCCTGGAGGGCATCTCCGTCCCCGTCCTCGCTCTGCACGGCGCCGACGACACGGTCAGCCCCCTCCAGGAGGCCCGCCGCGCCTACCGCGCACTGCCCGGCGTTGAGCTGGTGAGCCTGGCCGGGACCCGGCACGACGCCCTCAACGACGTCACCCATCGCACGGCCGCCGCCACGATCGTGCTGTTCCTGGAGCGGCTGCGGCTCTCCCCGGACCTCGCGCCCATCGCCGTACGGGAGGACCTCGCATGACCGCCCCCGTGCTGACCGATGCTGCCGAGCTGCACTCCCTGCTGCGCCGCGGCGATCCGAGTCCTGTCGTCCTCGACGTGCGGTGGCGGCTCGGCGACCCGCACGGCCGGGAGCACTACCTCAAGGAGCACATCCCCGGCGCCGTGTACGTCGACCTCGATACCGAACTCGCGGCCGCGCCCACGCCCGAGGACGGTCGCCATCCCCTCCCCGACCCCGGGGACCTGCAAGCGGGGGCACGCCGCTGGGGCCTCACCGCGGGCCGCCCGGTGGTCGTCTACGACGACAACGGCAACACCGCCGCCGCGCGCGCCTGGTGGCTGCTGCGCTGGGCAGGAGTCGAGCGGGTGACGCTCCTCGACGGAGCGCTGGGCGCCTGGCGTGCGGCCGGACTGCCCACGGAGACCGGGGAGTCCGAGGTTCCCGCGCCGGGTGACATCGTGCTCAGCCCGGGGCAGTTGCCCGTTCTCGACGCGGACGCGGCGGCCGAAGTCGCCCGTGCCGGTGTACTGCTGGACGCCCGTGCCGCCGAGCGGTACCGGGGCGAGAACGAGCCGGTCGACCCGCGTGCCGGGCACATCCCCGGTGCGCTGTCCGCCCCCACGGGCGACAACCTCAATCCCGACGGGACCTTCCGCGACGTCGAGGAACTCGCCGTGCGGTTCACGGCGCTGGGTGCCGATGACGCCACCGACGTGGCGGTCTACTGCGGTTCCGGCGTGACGGCCGCCCACCAGATCGCGGCACTCGCCCACGCCGGCATCCCCGCCGCGCTGTACCCCGGTTCCTGGTCCGCCTGGTCCGCCGACCCCGACCGCCCGGCCGTGCTGGGCGAACGACCGTACTGAAACCCCGACATCCCCCGACTCCTTCCCGAGAGGCCACCCATGCCCTCCCCGAACACCGCAGTCTCCGGGACGTCTCCGCCGACGCACCCAACGCGGACGACGCCACCGGCCCCGACCCTCACCAAGAGCGACCGCCGCCCGGCACGCCCACGTAGGCGCCCCGCTCTTCGCGTGCCGCGCAGTGTGCGCCGGGCCGCCGGGCCGGTCGGGCTGCTGGCGGTGTGGTTCCTGGCGAGCACCACCGGTGTGCTCCCCGAGTCCGTCCTCGCCTCCCCCGTCGATGTCGTCCAGCGGGCCGTCGACCTGACCGGGACCGGTGAACTGCCGCAGGCCATCGCCGCGTCCGGCCGCCGCGCCGCGATCGGGTTCGTCATCGGTGCGGCCGCCGCGCTTGCGCTGTCGCTCACCGCGGGACTGTTCCGGCTGGGCGAGGACGTCATCGACGCGTCGATGGGCATGTTCCGGGCCATCCCCTGGGTGGGCCTGATCCCCTTGTTCATCGTCTGGTTCGGCATCGACGAGACCCCGAAGATCGCGCTGGTCGCGCTCGGTGTGACGTATCCGCTGTACTTCAACATCTACGGCGGCATCCGCTCCGCCGACGCCCGACTCATCGAAGCGGGACGGATGGTGGGGCTCGGCCGTATCGGTCTGATCCGGTACGTGATCCTGCCGTCCGCACTGCCCGGGGCTCTGGTGGGGCTGCGGTACGCGCTGTCCACCGCCTGGCTCGCCCTGGTCTTCGCCGAGCAGGTCAACGCGGACGCCGGCATCGGCTACCTGATGAGCAACGCACAGCAGTACTTCCAGACCGACGTCATCGTGCTGTGCCTCGTCGTCTACGCCGTACTGGGGCTGCTGTGCGACTTCGCCGTACGGCTGCTGTCGCGGCGGCTGCTGTCCTGGCGGGCCTCGTTCGACGGTGAGGGAGCGTGACGGTGATGAGTACGCGTGTGAGCACCCATGTCGAGGTCCGCGGACTGACCCGCGCCTTCGACGACAAGACCGTCATCGACGGCCTGGATCTCACCATCCGCCAGGGCGAGTTCGTCGCCCTGCTCGGCCACAGCGGCTGCGGCAAGTCGACGCTGCTGAAGATCCTTGCCGGGCTCGACAGCGAGACCGATGGCGAGGTGACCGTGCCGGAGCGCCGCTCGGTGGCCTTCCAGTCGCCGCGGCTGATGCCCTGGTTGCGTGCATGGCGCAACGTCGTGCTCGGCCTGCCGGGCTCTCCTGACCGCGCGCTCGCCGAGCGCTATCTGGGCGAGGTCGGCATCGAGGAGTACGCGGACCGCTGGCCCAAAACCCTGTCCGGGGGCCAGGCCCAGCGGGTCTCGCTGGCCCGCGCCCTGGTGCGCGAGCCCGAACTGCTGCTGCTCGACGAGCCGTTCGGCGCCCTGGACGCCCTCACCCGCGGCAAGGCGCAGCGGCTGGTGGCAGATCTGTGGCAGCGGCACGGCTGCTCGGTGCTCCTGGTCACGCACGACGTGGAGGAGGCGCTGCTGCTGGCCGACCGGGTCCTGGTGATGGACGGCGGGCGGATCGCGTACGAGGCCGAAGTCGGCCTGGAGCGGCCACGCGACCTCGGCTCCCCCGACTTCGTACGACTCCGCGGCGAACTGCTGCGCCGCCTGGGCGTCCACGACGCCTCGGCGCATCCCCTGGAAGAGGCATCCGCATGAGCCCCGTCAACCGCCTCAGCCGTGCGCTGAGTTCCGCACTCGTCCTCGCCGCGCTCCTCGCCACCGCCGCCTGCGGCGGGAACAGCGAGGCCGCCTCCGATGGCTCCTCATCGCGTGTGACCCTCACCATCGGCGACCAGGCCAGGAACCTCCAGACACTGCTCGACGCCTCCGGTGCCCTCAAGGGGACGTCGTACAACGTGAAGTGGGCCGAGTTCGAGGGTGCGGCACCGCTCTTCCAGGCCGTGCAGGCGGGGGCCGCGGACACCTCGTACGCCGCCGACCTCCCCACCCTCCAGGCGCTCTCCGGCGGTGTGCCCGTCAAGGCGGTGGGCGCGCTGCACAACGACGGCACGCACACCGGGATCGTGGTCCGCGCGGACTCCTCGGTGAAGAGCGTCAAGGACCTCAAGGGCAAGAAGGTCGTGGTCTCCTCTGCCAAGGGGTCCATCGCCGAGTACCTGCTCGCCCACGTGCTCCAACAGGCGGGGCTGAGCTACGACGACGTCAAGGTGCAGTACCTGCTGCCGACCGACGCGCAGGCCGCGTTCACCTCGGGCAAGATCGAGGTCTGGGCCACCTTCGGGGTCTACAAGGCCGTCGCCGAGCAGCAGGGCGGCCGCCTCCTCGTCAACGGCGCCGACGGGCGCGTGAGCGGCTACGGCTTCATCGGCGCCTCCGAGAAGGCGCTGGCCGACCAGGGCAAGAAGGCCGCCATCGCCGACTACCTGCGCCGGCTGAACACAGCACTGGCCTGGTCGCAGGAACACCCGGACGACTACGCCAAGGCCATCCAGCAGAACAACGGCGCCTCCCCCGAGGTCGCGAAAACGCTGGTGAGTCAGGCCAACAGCGAGTTGCTGCCGGTGAGTTCGCAGGTCGTCCAGGCCGTGCAGAAGGTCGGCGACACCATGCACGGCATCGGCGTCCTCACCCCGAACCCGACCGTCGCCGACCACGTCGACACCAGCCTCGTCAAGGAGTGAGTCCCGCCATGCCGGTCGAGTTCATCAGCGCCGTCCATCCTAACCCCGCCACCGAGGGCGACCCCACCGCGGGCAAGGGCATCGACGTCGACTACGCCCGCCGCTACGCCCGTGCCCTGGACGACGGCGGCTTCGACTACACCCTCGTCACCTACCACTCGGCCTCCCCGGACGCGCTGCAACTGGCGCAGTTCGTGGCCAACCACACCGAGCGCATCAAGCCCGTCCTCGCCCACCGCCCCGGAGTGGTCTTCCCGACCCACGCGGCCCGCGCCCTGGCCACACTGGACCGGATCAGCAAGGGGCGCCTGGTGGTGCACATCATCTCCGGCGGCAGCGACGAGGAGCAGCGCCGTGAGGGCGACTACCTGAGCAAGAGCGAGCGGTACGCGCGCTCGGACGAGTACATACAGATCCTGCGTGACGTGTGGGCGGCCGACGGACCGATCTCCCACGAGGGCCCGTACTACCGCTTCGAGGGCTTCCGCTCCGACGTCACCCCGTACAACGGCACGATCCCGATCTCCGTGGGCGGCTCCTCCGAGGACGCCTACCGGGTGGGTGGGCAGCAGGGCGACATCTTCGGCCTGTGGGGCGAACCGCTGAAGGAGACCGCCGAGCAGATCGCCGCGGTCAACGCCCACGCGGACGCCGCCGGCCGACCCCACCCCCGCATCTGGGTGTCGTTCCGCCCGATCATCGCCCCCACCGACGAGCTGGCCTGGGAGAAGGCCCACCGCATCCTCGGCTCGATCCAGACCAACCACGCCGAGCGCGCCAAGCAGCGCCACTACCCGGCGCTCGGCCAGGGCACTCCCGCCAACGTCGGCTCCCAGCGGCTGCTCGCCGTCGCCGAGCGCGGCGAGGTCCACGACCGTTGCCTGTGGACCGCACCCGCCTCGGCCACCAACGCCGCCGGCGCCTCCACCGCACTGGTCGGCTCCCCGGAGACGGTCGCCAAGGCGCTGCTCGACTACGTCGACATCGGCTGCGAGCTGCTGTCCATCCGGGGTTATGACCCGCTCAACGACGCTGTCGACTACGCCCGTCACGTCCTCCCCCTGGTCCGCCAGGAGCTGGCACACCGCGCCGCCACGGGAGCCGCCGCGTGAGGCGGACCTGGCGCGCTCTGCCACTCGTCGGACTCCTCATTGCCGTACTCAGCTCCTGCGGTGGCCCCGCGGGCGCGGAGGACGGCGGCGGAACCGTCACGCTGCGCGTGGGCGCGACCGGGTGGAAGCGCGAGGAGGCCCTGCTGAAGTTCGCCCACCTCGACGACACGCCGTACCAGGTGAGATGGAGCCTCTTCCAGGGAGGCGACAAGCAGTTGGAGGCGGTCCGGGCCGGGGCGCTCGACGTGGCGAGTTCCAGCGAGATCCCGCCGGTGTTCGCCGCCGCCGACGGCAAGCCCAACTTCAAGGTCGTCGCCGTACAACGCGGCAACACCCTCAACCAGGAGGTCGTGGCCCCCAAGGGCTCGGACATCACCTCGATCGCGCAGCTCAAGGGCAAGAAGGTCGGCTACGTCAAGAACACCACCGCCCACTACTTCCTCTACGAGCTGCTCAAGCAGGCCGGACTCGGCTGGGAGGACATCACCGCAGCCCCGCTGGAACCCGACAAGGCGCTGGCCGCGCTGAACGGCGGCTCGATCGACGCCTTCGCCGGATACGGCAACGCGATCATCGCCGCCCATCAGCAGGGCGCCCGCACCATCGGCTCCGGCAGGGACATCCTCTCCGGGAACTTCCTGTGGACCGCCTCCGACGAAACGCTCGGCAGCGCGGCCGAGCGCGAGGCACTGGCCGATCTGCTCGCCCGTATCGACCAGGCGTACGCGTATGTCCGAGACGGGCACCAGCAGGAGTACGCGAAGGTCGTCGCCACCGCCACGCACCAGCCGCTGGAGGAGGCGCTGGAAGAGTTCGAGGAGGGCGAGGCACAGCGGAGGACCGAGGTGCAGACCGTGACCGCGAAGGCCACCGCGTCCGAGCAGACGGTCGCCGACTCTTTCCAGGAGCTCGGTGCGCTCAAGCAGCCCCTGAAGGTCTCCGCGTTCTGGACCGACCGTCTCAACTCCCCGCTGCGGAAGGCCCTTTCCTCATGACGACCGCTCTCCGGCTGCCCGTGCCCGATCTCGCCGCCCTCGCCTCGGTGACGGACCGGCTCACCGCCACGGCCGCCGCCTACGACCGCACGGGCGCCTTCCCCGCCGACGGGATCCGGGCCGCGCACGAGGCGGGGCTGCTGACCGCCACCGTCGCCGAGCGCTACGGCGGTCCGGGCCTCGGGGTCGCCGCCGCCGCGCGCATCCTGCACGCACTGGGCAAGGGCGATCCCTCGGTGGCGCTGATCGCGGCGATGAACCTGACCATCCACCACCGCCAGGCCGTACGGGCGCACTGGCCCGAGGAGTTGTACGGGCAGGTGCTGGCCGCTGCGGCCGAAAGGCCGGTGCTGCTCAACCACGTGCGGGTGGAGCCCGAGCTGGGCTCACCCGCGCGCGGCGGGCTGCCCGCGACGGTGGCCCGGCGCACGGCGACCGGCTGGTCCCTCACCGGGCGCAAGCGGTTCGCCACCGGCGTCGAGGGGCTCGACTGGCTGCTGGTGTGGGCCACCACCGACGAACCCACCCCACGGGTCGGCACGTTCGCCGTACCCGGCGCCTCCCCCGGCATCGAGATCACCCACCCCTGGGACCACCTGGGTCTGCGGGCCAGCGGGAGCCACGACATCGCACTGCACCAGGTGGAGATCTCCGCCGGGAACGTGGTCGACATCGCCGACCACGGTCCAGGCGCCGAGCAGGACAACCGCGCGGCCGCCGGCCTACATCTCCCGCTCGCCGCCCTGTACCTGGGCGTGGCCCGCGCGGCCCAGCGGTACTTCCACCGCTTCGCGGGAGAACGGGTCCCCGCCAACCTCGGCCACCCGGTCGCCCGTACGGAACGCTTCCGGCGGGCCGCCGGTGAGATCGCCCTGCGCCTGGACGCCGCCGAACAGTTGGTGTTCGGCGGCGCCGAGCGGGTGGACGCGGCCGACGACACGTGCACCCCCGAACTCGCCCTGGGCGCCCGGATCCTGGCCGACCGGCACGCCGTCGAGGCGGTCGGGCTGGCGGTACGGCTGCTGGGCAATCCGGGGCTGAGCCGTGACAACCCGCTGGAGCGCCACTTCCGCGACGTCCAGTGCGCCCCGGTGCACGCCCCGCAGGAGGACGTCGCACTGCTCGCAATCGGCAGCCGAGCACTGGAGGGCAACGGATGACCGTCGCCCAACTCGGTACCACCGAGGCCCTGTTGACAGCCCTGAGCCGCGATTTGCCGGGGGACGCCCTCATCACCGGCCCCGCGGCCACCGCCCCGTACGCCGCCGACCGCTCCGGCAGCCACCCGGACGGCGAGCCCCTTGCCGTCGTGCACGCAGCGAGCGCCGAGCACGTGCGGACGACACTGCGGCATGCGCACGCGCTGCGGGTGCCGGTCGTGGCGCGCGGGGCCGGGACCGGCCTGTCCGGCGGCGCGAACGCCGGCACCGGCACGGTCGTACTGGATCTGTCGAGGATGAACCGGATCCTCGACCTCGACCCGCACGACCAGATCGCCGTCGTCGAACCGGGTGTCATCACCGCCGAACTGGACCGAGCGGCAGGCGAGTTCGGGCTGCGCTACGCGCCGGATCCGGCGAGCGCGGCGATCTCCACCGTGGGCGGCAACATCGCCACCAACGCGGGCGGGCTGCGCTGCGCCAAATACGGGGTGACCCGGGACGCCGTGCTGGGCCTCGACGTGGTCCTCGCGGACGGCACGCCGATACGCACCGGCCGGCGCACCGTCAAAGGGGTCACCGGCTACGACCTCACGGCCCTGCTCACCGGCTCCGAAGGCACCCTGGGCGTGATCACCGCGGCCACGCTGCGACTTCGCCCGGTGCCGGAGTCGACAGTCACCATCGCCGCGTACTTCGACACCTTCGCCGAGGGCGCCGAGGCCGTGTCGGTGCTGACCACCGCCCGGCTGGAGCCCTCCATGGCCGAGCTGCTGGACGGGCCGGTGCTGGCTGCCGTGGACGACGCGCAGGGCACGGACCTGCGATCCCGTGGTGGAGCGTTGCTGCTTCTACAGTGCGACGGACACGCCGCCGCGACCGAGGCGGAACTGGCCGTACAGCTGCTGGACGGGCGCGCGACATCGGTGGAAACCACCGCCGACCCGGCGGAGGCGGCCGGGCTCCTCACGGCCCGCAGGCTCGCCCTGCCCGCCCTGGAGCGGCTGGGCCGGGTGCTGATCGAGGACATCGCGGTGCCCAGAACCCAACTGGCCGCCGCCGTACGCGAGATCACGGCCATCGCCGAGCGTCACGACGTACGGATCTTCACCTTCGCCCACGCCGCGGACGGCAACCTCCACCCCATCCTCGTCCTCGACCCCGGCACCCCCGGCATCCCTGACGCGGCCTGGCAGGCGGCGGGCGACATCTTCACCGCTGCACTGCGCCTGGGCGGCACCCTCACCGGGGAGCACGGCGTGGGCACCCTCAAGCGGCGGTGGCTCGCGGACGAACTCGGCCCGGAACAGCACGCGTTGCAGCAGCGCATCAAGGCGGCCTTCGACCCGCACCACATCCTCAACCCGGGCAAAGCCCTCTGAAGGAGACACCTCATGGCGACCGTTCTCTCCGTTTCCGGAAGCCCCTCCCCCACCTCCCGCACCGCCCGTCTCCTGCGCGACCTCGACGCCCGGCTCACGGCGCAGGGACACGAGGTGATCCCTCTGGACGTCCGCACACTCCCGCCCGAGGCTCTGCTGCACGCCGACTTCGGTCACCCGGCGATCGTGGAGGCCACCGCCCAGTTCGAGCGGACGGACGGAGTCGTGATCGGCACCCCCGTCTACAAGGCCGCGTACTCCGGCCTGCTCAAGTCGCTGCTCGACCTGCTGCCGCAGCACGCCCTGAGGGGCAAGACGGTGCTGCCGCTGGCGACCGGCGGCACCACCGCCCACGTCCTGGCCATCGACTACGCCCTGCGCCCGGTACTCGCCTCCATGGACCCGGCCCACATCACCCCTGGCTGGTTCGTGCTGGACCGGCACATCGAGGTGCGACAGGACGGCGGAATCGACGTCGAGCCGGGCACGAGGCAGGCACTGGACCAGGTGACAGACCAGTTCTCCGCCGCCCTCAGCGCACGAACTCCGCTGCGGGCGGCGGCGTGAGCGAGGCTCGCTCAGTCCGTACGGCTCCATGTGCTGGGCATGGGAGTCCGCAACCGGGATGATGAGCGAGCTGGACACGGTGATCACCCAGGGAGAGCGGGCGCTGATGAGAGCGTGTGTGGTCGGGGCGGGGCCCGGGGGAATCGTCACCGCCAAGGTGCTGCTGGAGAACGGCTTCGACGTCACGGTCTTCGACAAGTACCGGCAGGTCGGCGGGATCTGGTCAGCGGAGGGCTGCTACGACGGGCTGGCCAGTCAGTCCTCGCTCCGCCTCTTCGAGTTCGCGGACCTGCCCAACCGCCTGCACTTCGCCGGCGCGGAGGACACGCAACGCTACCTGGAGAACTACGCCGAGACCTTCGGAGTGCTGGGCCGCGTCCGGCCCGGCACCGAGGTGGTCTCCATCCGGCCAGTGGATGGGCCAGGAAGGGTCGGCGCCTCCGGCTGGCTGATCGGCTCTCGGCCCACCGGGGACGAGACGGCGGAGGTTCAGCGCGAAACATTCGACTATGTCGTTGTCGCCAGTGGGGCCCATCATCATGCCCGGTTGCCAGAACTGCCCGGGCGTGAGTTGTTCCGCGGGACCGTGCTGCACTCCAACGAGGTGCGGGCCGGGACATTCGACGGCCGGCGCGTGGTCGTCGTGGGCGGCGGCAAGTCCGCACTGGAGCTGATCACCCGCGCCGCACGCGAAGCGGCCTCGGCCACCATCGTGCAGCGCAAGGTCAACTGGATGGTCCCCGAGCGGCTTCTCCTGGGTACGGTCGGCTACAAGTGGATCCTGCTGAGCCGGCTCGGTGAGGCGCTCCTGCCCCGGTACCACGATCCGGCCTGCGTCCGTCCGATCGACCGCGTCGACGACCGGATCAAGCGAGCACTGTGGTGGCTCATCACCCGCGACATGCTGATGTCCACCGGGCTGTACCGGCTGCCGAGACAGCTGCGGCCCGCTCACACACTCCCCTTCCACCTGGCCCACGCGGGCGTGATGCCACGCGGCTACGCGCGGGCCGTCCGCCGCGGCCTGATCTCCCCCAAGGTCAGTGCCGTCGAGGCGTATACCGACAAGGGGCTGCGACTGGCGACCGGCGAGGAAGTGGCGGCCGATGTCATCGTGTTCGCCACGGGGCACCGCAAGGTCTTCCCGTTCCTGGATCCAGCAGTGCAAGCACACGATTCCGCCGGGCGGCTGAGGCTCTACCGAGGCATCGTCCCACCCGGTGCCGAGCGGCTGGCGTTCGTCGGCTTCCGGCAGGTCTTCAACAACATCATGGGCATGGAACTCACCGCGCACTGGCTGACCTGCTACTTCCGGGCGAGGCTGCGCACCACCCCGGGCGAGCGGGAGATGCAAGGGGCCATCGACGCCCGCCTCGCCTGGCAGGAGCAGGTACTGCCAGGTTCCGACGGCTACGACTTCGGCCCCTACGACATCCACTGCGCGGACGAACTCCTCCACGACATGGGGCTGCCGTCCCACCGCGCCGGCAACCTGCTGGCCGAGTATCTGCTTCCCGGCGGAGTCGCACACCGCTACACAGGGCTGACCCGATCACGTCCGCCGAAACGAACGTGAGGATGAGGAGTCGACACCATGGACGGGGTCGTCAGAAGGGGAATTGGCGTTCGCTCCTGGTGGCGTTGATCCAGATGACGTCGGTGAAGTCGGCGATGCTGTCGGGACCGGTCCGACCCCAGCCGCTGTCGCGGACGCCGCCCATCGGCGCGTGGATTTCGTCGTTGACCGTGGGGGAGTTGACGTTGACTATGCCGTGCAGGATCTTCGGGGCGAGTTCGAAGGCACGGTAGGTGTCGCCGGCCAGGATGGTGGAAGTGAGCCCGTACTGGACGCGGTTGGCGACCGCGACGGCCTCTTCGGGAGTGTCGACGGGCTCGACGATGACCAGCGGGCCGAAGGTCTCCTCATGGGCGGCGGTAGCTTCGTACGGCACGTCGGTGAGGATGGTCGGCTGGTACACCAGGCCCTCGTGGGTTCCTCCGGTGCGAACCTTTGCGCCGAGGGACACGGCCTCGGAGATGCGCTGGTCCATCACATCGATCGCGCCCTGGTGCACGAGCGGGCCGATGATCGTCTTCGGGTCCAGCGGGTCACCCGACGGCAGGGTCTTGGTGCGCGCGACGAACTTCTCCAGGAACTCGTCGTAGATCCCGCGCTGAATGATGATCTTGCGGGTGTTCAGGCAGATCTGCCCCTGGTGGAAGAACGACCCGAAGGTGGCCATGCGCACCGCATAGTCGACATCGACATCGTCGAGGATGAGCATCGGGTTGTAGCCACCGAGCTCCAGAACGGTGCGCTTGAGGGTGCGCCCGGCCCGTTCGGCCAGCAGGCGGGCGGTGTTGACGCCGCCGATGAGGTTGATGACGCGCACCTCGTCACTGGCGAAGAACTCGTCGGCGATCCCGGCGGCCGCACCCGGTGCGTGGGGCACGACGTTGACCACGCCGGGTGGAAATCCGGCCTCCTCGGCGATCTCGGCCACCATGAGGCCGGCCGAGATCGGCGCGTACTCCGAAGGCTTGACCACAACGGTGCAGCCGGCCGCGAGCGGGTTGAGCACCGCGCGCCACGACAGGATGTTCGCGCCGTTCCACGGGGTGAAGCTGGCGACGACCCCGAGCGGTCGACGCACTCCGACCGAGTGGGTGTCGGGCAGGTTGGACTGCAGCACCTCGCCCTTGGGCAAGTACACCCAGTTGGCGGCCTGTTCCATGGTCGCGGCAACAAGATCCTGCTGGAAGGTGGAGAACGGGATGGTGCTGCCGGTCTCACGGGCCAGGACGGCGGCTATCTCATCGCGCCGGCGGCGGACGATCTCGGCGGCCTTGAAGAACAGTCGTGCTTTGTCGGCCGGCGGGGTTTCGGCCCAGGCGGGGAAGGCGTCGTTGGCCGCCTCGATCGCGATCTTGGCTTCCTCCGGTCCGCAGTCGGGCGCGTGGGCGTAGACCTTGCCGGTGTAGGGCTCGAAGTCGTCGAAGACGGACGGGGCATCGCGCCACTGTCCGCCCGCGTACCACTGGTAAGTCCGGGCGGTTTCGGCAGAGGAAGGGGAGGTGGCCGAGGCGGTGTTCGTGTCAGTCATGAAGTCTCCTGAGGGAATGAGGCCCAGCCGTCAGTTGTCCGGGCGAACGGCTGCCTCAAGGGCGCCGAGGACGCCGAGTTGGGCGAGGATCACGCTCCCGGACGGGTAGCAGTCGAACCGCTTGATCTTTCCTTCGACCAGCTCGAACACGTCACAACAGGGGGCGTCCATCCGGTTCCCGGTGGGGTCCAGCGTCCCGCCGGCCACGCTCAGCGGGCCGTCGTGAGTGCCCTGGAGTGCCAACTGCACGACGACGATGTCCCCGCTCACGTAGAGCTGGTAGAGCTCGCGGTGCATGTCGGGGAATGCCCGCCCGTAGTTCTCCACAGGGAAGTAGAGGTCCCTACCGCGGTAGGTCTCGCCGATCGACTCGTCGGTGAACGTTCCGTCCTCGGTGAAGGCCCCGAGCCAGCCCTCGATGTCCTTGTCCTCGGCTACTTGGTACGCCTTCCGGATGATCTGCTCGTTGTTCATGCCGGTTCCTCCTCGGGCCTCTGTTGCTCGATGTCAGGCTCTTCGCCGGGCAGGTGAGAGGTCGTCACCGGAATCCGGTGATCCGCAGTCGGCCCGTCTCCTTCCTGGCGGTCAGGCAGTGGGAAAGTGCCGTCTCAGCTCGGCGCGGGCCGCGTCGTCGAGACCGACACCGGCGGCGGCGAGGTTCTCGGCGAGATGGGCTCGCGTGCGGGTTCCGGGGATGAGCAGGACGTTCGGGGAGAGGTCGAGCAACCAGCCGAGGGCGATCCGGGCCGGGGTGGCGGACAGCCGGGCGGCCAGCGCGGCGAGGGCAGGGTTCCCGAGCAGCTGGTGGCGTACCTCCCCGGGCAGTCCCAGCGGGCAGAAGGGAACGAAGGCGATGTCCCGTTCCGCGCATTCCATGAGGACGTCCATGGACCGCTGGTCCGCCAGGTTGAACAAGTTCTGCACGCAGACGATCTCCGTCTGTGCGACGGCTCGCAGCAGCTGTCGCCGGGAGACGTTGCTGAGGCCGACGCCCTCGATGAGCCCTTCCTCGCGGGCCTTCACCAGTGCCGCCAGCTGGGCGTCGAACCGGCTGTCCGGTGCCGCGGACGGGTCCATCATGCGCAGGTTGACAGCGGCCAGGCTGCTCACGCCGAGCGTGGCGAGGTTCTCTTCAATGCCCTGGCGCAGCTGGTGCGGCTCGTCGAAGCGCCGCAACGATCCGTCGGCGCCGCGGCGGGCGGCCACTTTGCTCACGATCGCCAAGCCGTCCGGGTAGGGGTGCAGCGCCTCCCGGATGAGCTCGTTCACCGTGCCCGCGCCGTAGAACTGCGCGGTGTCGATGTGGTCCACCCCGGCGTCGACCGCGGCGCGCAGCACCCGCAGCGCCTCGTCGCGATCTCGCGGCGGCCCGAAGGCCCCGTCGCCGGCGAGTTGCATCGCGCCGTAGCCGGTCCGGTGCACCCGCAGCGGACCGAGCGGGAAGGTCCCGCCCAGTTCCTGTCCGCGTTCTGTCATGCCGTCTCCTGTCGGCTCGCACCGCTCCCGACCTCATGCCGCAGCGTCACGCGGTCCACGGCCGGGAACTGGACTCGTCGAAGCCCTGGCGCCCTCTGCAATCGCTGCACGACCTTGATGCGCCCTTCAGCGCATGCTCAGGATCACCGCGGTGAAGGTGACAGGTCGTCGCCGGGATGCGGTGATTGACGTCGGTTACGCTGGCCGCGTGCCTGAAGGACATGTCGCGATGCCCGACCCACTGGCCGCAGCGGGTTCAGGCCACGCACCGGGTCGGGGCCGCCTCGGGCTCATCGACCGCCGCGACCTGATCGCCGCCCTGGACCGCGCGGCCGAGAAGCAGGTGACGGTGATCTCTGCGCCCGCCGGCAGCGGGAAGACGTCGCTCCTGCGCGCGTGGGCCGACCGGCCTGGCCAGAACCGCCGTATCGCGTTCATGTCCGTCCGACCGGGCCAACAGGACGCGCAGCATTTCTGGCTCGCTCTGCTGGACGCGGTCCGCGCCGCGGCAGGCACCGGGGACGCTGCGGAGCCGCCACCCGTGACACCCGGCTTCGACGGCGGCGCCATGATGGACAAGGTTCTGTCCGAGATCACGGCGTCCCGCGGGCCCTTTTTCCTGGTCATCGACGACCTGCACGAGCTCGGTTCCGCAGCGGCCACCGAGCAGCTGGCGGCGCTGCTGACGGGTCTCCCCCAGGGCGCCCACGCGATCGTGGCCACCCGCCGTGACCCACCGCTGCGCCTGCACATGCTGCGGTTGGCCGGCGAACTGGCCGAGATCCGCGCCGCGCAGCTGCGCTTCACCGATGCCGAGACCCGCGAGTTCCTGGCCGTCGCCGGAATCGTGCTGCCCGACCACCTGGCCGGCATGCTGCACCAGCGCGCCGAGGGCTGGGCGGCCGGGCTGCGGCTCGCCGCGCTCTCCCTTGCCGGGCACCCGGATCCCGAACGGTTCGTCTCCGAGTTCTCCGGCAGTCACCGTACGGTCGCCGAGTACCTGATGGCCGAGATGCTGGAGCGGCAGCCTGCTGACGTGCAGCGTCTGCTCCTGCGCACCTCCCTGCTGGACCAGGTGAACGGTGAGCTGGCCGATCTGCTCACGGGTGCGACCGGATCGGAACGCATCCTGCTGGATCTGGAGGACGCCAACGCGTTCGTCGTGTCGCTCGACCCCGGCCGCACCTGGTTCCGCTACCACCACATGTTCGCTGACCTGCTCCGGCTGGAACTGCGCCGCACCGTCCCCGGTGACATCCCGGACCTGCACCGGCTGGCCGCGCGCTGGTTCACCGAACACGCCCAGGCCGCCGATGCCATCCGGCACCTGCAAGCCGCCGGCGACTGGGCTGAGGCAGCCCGTCTGCTCACCGATCACACCGTCAGCCTCACCCTCGACGGACAGGCCGGAACCGTCGTGGCACTGCTGCGCTCCTTCCCGGCCCGCACCGGCGAGGAATTCCCGGAGCTGGCCCTGGTGTACGCCAACGCAGACCTGCACCAGCACCGTCTGGAGGAGGCGCAGGCGCACCTCGATATCGCCAGGTCGTACGCCGCCACGACACCGCCCGACCGCCGGCATCGGCTGCGGACGGCGATCGTGTCCCTGGACCTGCTGCTGGCCCGGCTGCGCGGGCACTTCGACGCCGTGTTCGAGCAGGCCGACGCACTGCCCTCCCCCGCCACCGGTCTGTCCAACACCGAGGTGGCGCTCGCCGGCGACCTGCGGGCCCTCGTACTCCTGAACCTGGGTGTCACCGAGGCCTGGTCGCTGCGGTTCGCCGACAGCGAGCGGCACCTTCTGGAGGGCGCCGCACTCGCCCACGACATCGGCCGTCCCTACCTTGAGGTCGCCTGCCTCGCCCACCTGGGATACGCCTCCGGAAACCGTTCCTTCGCCGTGGTCCGGCAACGCTGTGAGCAGGCCTTGGCGCTGGCCGCCCGGTACGGCTGGGACACCGAGCCGGTGATCGTCCCCGCACAGGCGTCCTTCGCCGGGACGTTGATCTGCACCGGCGAGTTCGACCGCGGGCAACAGTGGCTGGACCGTGCACGGCGTGGCACTTCGTCCGAGGGCGAACCCGGTATCCGGCTGTTGGTACGCATGATCTCCGCGATGCTTCTGGCGGCGCGCGGGCGCCATCGCGAGGCTCTGGCCGAGCTGACCGCCGCCGAGCAGGTACAGGCACGCATGGTGAGCGAGCACGGACTGTGGTCCCGGGTCACCGCCTTGACGGCGGCCACTCAGGCCCGCCTCGGGATGGTCGATCAGGCGCGGTCGGCCCTCGCCGCTCTCGACGACCGGCGGGCCGCCGCCGGGGAGATCCGCAACGCGGCAGCGGTGATCCGCCTCGCCGAACAGGACCCTGCCGGCGCCCGCCGCGAACTCCGGTCGGTCCTCGACGGCACCGCCCCGGTCAGCTCCTTTCTCACCTCGATCGAGGCCCATCTCCTGGACGCGCTGGCCTGCCGCGACCTGGGCGACAAGCACGCAGCGGCGGCAGCCGTCGAACAGGCGCTGAACCTCGCCGAGCCGGACCGGATGATCCTGCCCTTCGCGATGACCGGCGCCTGGGAACTGCTCGAGGACCTGCACCCGAGGACGTCGCACGCCGCGCTGGTCTCCGACATCCTCGGCGTCGTCCGCGGCGGCGTCCCGGCCGGGCCGGACCGGCCGGCTTCGGCGCCGGCCGAGGAGCTCAGCCCGAGTGAGCTGCGCGTCCTGCGCTATCTGCCGACAAACCTCACCCGGCCCGAGATCGCCGCCGAGCTGTCGGTCTCGCCCAACACCGTCAACACCCACATCCGCCGGATCTACGCCAAGCTCGGCGCCGGCGACCGTTCCTCGGCGGTGCAGCGCGGGCGTGAGCTGCGGCTGCTGTCGAACGGCCGTAGCTGAGCCTCGTACGATCACCGGATTCCGGTGACGCCCGTTCACCTGACCGCCCACGACCATGGGCGTATGGGTGATGACCCCGTGCTGTATCAGATCCGGGTCAATGGCCACCTCGGCCCCACCCTGCTGACGGCATTCCCGGCGTTCGTGCCCGAGCAGCAGGGCACCGAAACCGTGCTCACCGGGCTGCTGCCGGACGCCGCGGCGCTCTTCGGCGTCCTCTCCGAGATCGAGGCCCTCGGCCTCGATCTCCTCGAAGTCCGCAGGGTCCGGCCCCGGCTCCATCAGGACCTCTCGGACCGGGCTGGACCGGACCGGCAGAGTGCGCGGCCGAACCACCCCCCACCGAAGGGAGACGTTCCGTGAGCACCGAGCAGCAGGAGACCCTCGACGCGATCCTGCGTCAGTCCGCCTTCCCCGTCGACAGCGAGGTCGGCGAACAACGGCGCCTGCTTCGCGAGTTGACGTCGGCGCAGCCGCTGCCCGCCGATGTGACCGCGAAGTCGGCAACGCTGGGCGGTGTCCCCACCATCGAGATCACGGTCGACGGCGTCGAACCCCGGCACTTCGTTCTGTACTTCCATGGCGGCGTCTACGTGCTGGGGGACGCCCTCAGCGCCGCCGGTCTGGCCTCGCAGATCGGCCGGCGGACCAGCGCCAAGGTCCTCTCCGTCGACTACCGGCTCGCCCCCGAGCATCCGTATCCGGCAGCGGTGGACGATGCTCTGGCAGCCTACGAAGCCCTCCTACAGGACGGCATCGCCCCCTCGGACATCGTCTTCGCAGGAGAGTCCGCCGGTGGCGGGCTCGCCCTCGCCACCCTGGTCAATGCCCGCGATCACGGGCTGCACCTGCCGGCCGCGGCCTACGTCATGTCGCCGTACGTGGACCTCACCCTGGCCGGGACGACCATGGAAACCAAGCGGAAGGTCGACCCGCTGCTCAGCCGGCAGCTCCTTGAGCCCCGGGTCACCGACTACACGGCTGGACAGGACGCCGCTCTCGGCCTGATCAGCCCCGTCTTCGCGGACCTGTCCGGCCTGCCGCCCCTGCTCATCCAGGTCGGGTCCCACGAGGTCCTCCTCGACGACGCCGTACGCCTTGCCCAGCAGGCCGCCGCCGCGGACGTCGAGGTCACCCTGGACATCACCCCTCGGGTGCCGCACGTCTTCCAGGCCTACCTTCCGCTTCTCGACGAGGCGGCCGCTGCGCTGGACAGGGCCGGAGAGTTCCTGTCCGCACGGCTCGACTGACCCGTTCCATCGAAAAGACGGACATGACGCATCACCGGAATCGGGTGATGACCTCTCACCTGGCCGGTGACGACTCTGGCGCGGTGACGACCCGGCGGCGGCAGAAGCTGTGTCCGCGCCGCCCGCTCCGAAGCCCGGGAGGCTCTCGTGAAGCTGAACGTGAACGGTGCCGACGTCGAAGTCGACGACCGTTTCGCGGCCAGTCCGCTGTTGTGGGTCCTGCGGGACGTATTGGGACTGCGCGGAACGAAGTATGGCTGCGGGATCGGCCAATGCGCGGCGTGCACGGTGCTGATCGACGGGCGCAACACCAAGGCCTGCCAGACACCGGCCGAGCGCACCACCGGGAAGGCGATCACCACCGTCGAAGGTGCGTCGGGCCCGGTCATCGACGCGGTCCGGGACGCCTGGTACCGGGGCAACGTGGTCCAGTGCGGTTACTGCCAGCCCGGCCAGACCCTGGCCGCTGCCGCCCTGCTGGAGACCGACCGATCACCGGACGACGCGACGGTCACCCGGTGGATGAACGGGAACCTGTGCCGATGCGGCACCTATCCGCGCATCCGGGACGCGATCGGCCAGGCCGCCGACGCGCTGGCCGAGGGCCGCGCCCCGCAGCGGCTGGACACTGCGCCGGAGCTGGAGATGCAGCCGCTGACGCCGGAGGAGCTGGCCGATCCGGTCCATCCGTACGTGCGCATCCACCAGGACGGGACCGTGGTCGCCTATTCGAACCAGATCGAGATGGGGCAGGGCGCCCACACCGGCCTTGCGACGATCGTGGCGGAGGAACTGGACGCGGATGTCTCCTCGGTCCGGGTGGTCAACGCGGCGAACGGGACCAGGCCCGACGGGGGCGGGGATGTGTACGGGACCCCGGCGGGCGGCGGGTTCATCCAGCTGACCGGCGCGTCCACCTCGACGCAGGGGTACTGGGAGCGCTACCGCCTGGCCGCCGCCCGGGCGCGGGCGCGGCTGATCGCGGCCGCGACCGAGGCCTGGCAGGTGCCGGCGGAAGAAGTCGAGATCGAGTCGGGCACGCTGCGCCACTCGAGCGGGAAGCAGGCCGGATTCGGTGAACTCGCGGCGCGCGCCGAGCAGTTGGCGGTGCCGGACGACGTACGTCCGAAGGATCCGGGCCAGTACAAGCTGATCGGGCGCGAGGGCAGGCTCCGGGTCGACTCTCCCGGGAAGATCCTCGGCACGACGCGGTTCACCATCGACGTCTCCCTGCCTGGATTGCTGACCGCGGTGGTACTGCATCCCCCCAAGTTCGGCGCCGTACCGGCCGCGGTCGACGACAGCGCGACGCTGGCCGAGCCGGGGGTGACCGCGGTGGTGCAGATCGACGAGGGCATTGCGGTGGTCGGCGACACCTTCGATGCCGCGCAGCGGGGGCTGCGTGCGCTCCGGGTGGACTGGGACGAGCAGAAGGCCGAACTGCGCAGCTCGGAGGAGCTGTTGGCCGAGCACCGGCGGCTGGTCGAATCCGGCGAGCAGGCCGTGACGGCCCGGGAGGACGGCGACGTGGCGGCCGCGCTCGCGGACGCGGCGTACGTCGTGGACGCGGTCTATGAGCTGCCCTACCTGGCGCACGCCCCGATGGAGCCGAACAACGCCGTGTGCCGGATGGGCGACGACGGCGTGCTGGAGGTCTGGGCCGGCACCGAGGGCCCCGAGTACACACGTATGGCGGCCTCCGCGGCGGCCGGCATCGAAAAGGACCGAGTCCGGGTGCATGTCCCGTACGCCGGAGGGTCGTTCGGTCTGCACAGCAGCTCCGGCAACGACCCGACGAGCGAAGCTGTGCAGGTTGCGAAGGCGCTGGGCTGGAAGCACCCGGTCAAGCTTCAGTCGCTGCGCGAGGAGGAGATGAAGAGCGGCCGCTACCGGGCGATGGCCGTGCACCGGGTCCGGGCCGGCGCCGACGCGGAGGGCCGCCCCACCTCGTTCCATCAGCAGATCGCCGCCCAACCGACCTCGGTCAACCTGCCGTTCGTGGCCGAGGTGCTGTTCAGCAAGGGCGTCGACCACATGACGGCGAGCGGCGCCGTCGACCCGCCGTACGCGCTCGGCAACTTCAAGCTGGAGACCACCAACGTCAAGACCGGCGTCCCCATCATGGTGTGGCGGTCGGTCGGCAACTCCCACACCGAGTTCGCCCGCGAGTCGGCCATCGATGAGCTCGCGGCCACCACCGGACGCGACCCCGTGGACCTCCGCCGCGACCTGCTGGCCGACAATCCGCGCACCCTGCGGGCGCTGGACCTGGCCACCGAACGGGCAGGCTGGGGAACACCGTTGCCCGAAGGCCGCGCTCGGGGCGTCGCGTGCAGCAGCTTCCTGTCCCACAGCGCCCAGGTCACCGAGATCTCCCTCGACAACCGCAAACGCGTCCACATCGAGCGGATCACCTTCGCACTCGACTGCGGCATCACCGTCAACCCGGACCTGATCCGCGCGCAGGTCGAAGGCGGCCTCATCTACGCGCTGAGTGCCGCCGCGTGGGGCGAGGTCGTGCTCGACGACGGCGGCCGGATCCTCACCCAGAACTTCGACCGCTACCCCGTCATGCGCATGCAGTCGGTGCCCAGGATCGACGTACATCTGATCGAGTCGGGCGAGCCGCCGACCGGCGTCGGCGAAGTCAGCGTGCCCACCGCCGCACCCGCCCTGACGAACGCCATCGCAGCCCTCACCGGAACGCGAATCCGCCGACTGCCCATCAGCAAGACCCTCCGGGTCTTCTGAACCTTCTGAGAAAGGACACTTCCCATGGCCGACGTCACGATCACCCCCAGCGAGGACGGCCCCTACCTGGTCTCCGGGCCCGTACGCCTGACCGATGTCGACGGCCGGGAAATCCCGCACCCGGACGAGATGTCCCTGTGCCGCTGCGGCCAGTCCGGCAACAAGCCGTTCTGCGACGGCACCCACGCCACCGTCGACTTCGACGGCACGCTCGCCAACTGAGGCAACTGAGGCAAGCGACCAGGCTCGACCGCCCGCAACACAAGGAGATCCCCATGTCTGACGTACCCGCGACCGCTGACGTGGTAGTCGTCGGCGGAGGTTCGGCCGGCGCGGTCCTCGCGGCCCGCCTCAGCCAGGACCCCGCGCGCACGGTCCTACTGCTGGAGGCCGGGCGTGTGTATGCCGCCGACGCCTACCCGCCCGCCCTGCTCGACGCGAACCGGATCGCCGACCCGGATCACGACTGGGGCTACACCTCGCGCGGCACCGACGAGGCACCACAGCTTCCGACCCCGCGGGGCAAGGTGCTCGGGGGCAGCTCCGCGGTGAACGCCTGCGTCGCACTGCGGGCCCGCGCCGCCGACTTCGCCAAATGGGGCGAGCACGGTGTCGAGGGCTGGTCCTACGACGACGTACTCCCGGCGTTCAAGCTGCTGGAGAACACCCCCACCGGCGACGACGCCTATCACGGGCGGACCGGCCCGCTGCCGATCCGGCAGCGCACGGACAGCGAACTGACGCCGTCCCTCCGGGGATTCGTCGAGGCAGCCGTCGCGCACGGCTTCAAGCGAGTGCACGACTTCAACGGCGCCGAGCAGAACGGCGCCGACGGCTACCCGGTCGACGTGGTCGACGGCGTCCGGCAGAACACGGGCCTGGTCTACCTCACCGCAGAGGTACGCCGACGGCCCAACCTCACCATCCGCGGCGACGTCGACATCGACCGCGTGCTGTTCGACGGCACGACCGCCACCGGCGTCCTCTCGGCCGACGGCACGGAGTACCGGGGCGGAGAGGTGATCCTCTGCGGCGGCGCATACGGCAGCCCGGCCATCCTGCTGCGCTCCGGCATCGGCCCGGCCGCCGACCTGACCGCACTGGACATCCCCGTCATCGCCGACCTGCCCGTCGGGCAGCGGCTTCACGACCAGCCGGGCTACTACAACGCCTACGCGCTGGCCCCCGGCCACCTGGAGATGACCCCCGCGGTCGGTTCCCTCCTGTGGACCGCCTCCAGCGAGGCCGTCGGCGACGAACTCGACCTCCACGTCACCACCACCCACCTGATGGACGGCTCCTACAGCCCCACCGGAGGGGCGATCGTGGTGATGGCCGCCCTCGTCCAGCCCGAGTCGACGGGCACGCTGAAGCTGGCCAGCCGGGATCCCGGCGACGCCCCGCTCATCGATGCCAACTTCCTCGGCACCGATCGCGACGTCCGGCGCATGCTGGAAGGCGTCAAACTCGGGCGCGCCATCGCCCGCAACCCGGTCTTCGCACCGTTCGTCGCGGCCGAGATGACCCCCGGCGACGCGGTGACCGACGACGACGCCCTGACCCGGATCATCGCCGCGAATCCGGCCATCTACGGCCACCCCACCTCCACAGTGCCGATGGGCGGCTCCGCCGACCCGTGGGCCGTCGTCGATTCCGTCGGCGCCGTCAAGGGCGTCAGCGGGCTGCGGGTCGCCGACGCGTCGATCATCCCCGAGGTCCCCTCCGCCACCACCAACGTCACCGTCATCATGGTGGCCGAACGCATCTACCAGCGCGTCTACGCCGGCTGACCACGGAGGCCCGGACACCCCCATGACCTTCACCGTGGACATCCACCACCACATGCTGCCCGACTTCTTCTGGCAGGCGACCAACAAGGGCGACCACCCGGTGGGCGGCATCGCACCGCCACCCTGGTCACGCGCGAGCACACTGTCCTTCCTCGACGACGCCGGCATCGACGTCGCCGTCACCTCCATCAGTACGCCCGGAGCGCATACCGGCGACGACGCCACGGCCCGCACACTGGCACGACGGTGCAACGAACTCGCCGCCGAGCTCAAGCGCGACCGTCCCGACCGGTTCGGAGGCTTCGCCTGCCTTCCTCTGCCGGACATCGACGGTGCGCTCGCCGAACTGGACCACGCCCTGGACACCCTCGGACTCGACGGCGTCGTACTGTTCAGCAACGTCCAGGGCGCCTACCTAGGGGACCCACGTTTCGGCCCGCTCTTCGACGAGTTGCAGCGGCGCGCGGCTGTCGTGTTCGTCCACCCCAACCCGTCGCCCGACCCCGGCGCCCATGCACTCGGACTGCCCGACTCGCTCATCGACTTCCCCGCCGACACCACCCGGGCCATCGCCCAACTCCACTACAGCAACACCTTCGCCCGGACCCCTGACGTCAAGTACGTCTTCTCCCACGCCGGAGGCACCCTGCCCTACCTGGCCGGGCGGTTCGGCATCATCGACGAGATGCAGGTCATCCCCGGAGCCGAAGCCCGCGCGACAGCGGCTGAGACCTTCCGCCGCCTGTACTGGGACACCGCACTGTCCTGGAGCGACCCCGTGCTGCGGATGCTGCGCGATGTCGTGGGAATCGACCGCGTCGTGTTCGGCACCGACTACCCCTATCTGCGCCGCGACCTCGCCGTCTCCTGCCGCGAGCGCATCGAGACCAGCCCGGAACTCAGCGACACGGAGCGAACGGCCGTACTCGGCGCCACGGCGGCGACGCTGATCCCTCGGCTGGCCGCCCTGCGCCCCAAAGACCCCACCCCAGGCTGAGAGTGACACGCCCCCCGGTTCGTTTCATCCGTGGACCTAGACGTGCGAGGCGATATCAGTACAGGAAGCGGTGCAGCGGAGCGGACTCGGTCAGCAGCATGGTGACCCGGTGGGCGAGACGCTGCCACGCCTCATCCTGGGCGTATGTCAGTCTCACGTCCTCGCCGTCGGCTGCCTCCAACACGGCGAAGAGAGTGGCGGTGTCAGCGTCGGGAGTGAGGTCCACCATCGAGAGCACACGCGCCAGGGCACCGACCAGGCCGACCGCGGTCTCCTCGGCAGAAAGGACGCCGCCGCGGAGCACGGCGGCCACACCTGACGGGTCGGCAGCATCCGGCGGTGCCACGAGGATCCCGGACAGCTCACGCAACAGCGCGTACAGCAGGTCTGTTTCCTCGGTGGGCAGGCTGGCGATGCGCAGGCCCTCGTGTTCCCAACGACCATTCGGCGTCCACACCCGCGGTCCCCGCGCCACCGCTTCGGCCAGTGTCTCCCGGATATGCCGGAAGGCCGCGAGTCCCTCCGCGAACCGCGCGTGATCACGCGCCCCACCGGCAGATTCAGCCAAGGGCGCCAGCAAGTGTTCCTCTACGCGCTCGCACTGAGCATCGAGATCCGGGTCCACGACAACGAGGCGAACTGACGTGCGCTGCTCCTGCTGCTCCATGTCGGACACTCTGCCAGTTGGCTCGGACAACCGTGCGGCGCCTTGGCCTCGGACCTCGGCGCCGGCGTCAGCCTTGGCGACTGGGGCGCTCGCCGCGACACCCCGGCGTCAGACAGCCATGATAGACAACGCCGGTGACGATCGGGGCTGTTCGGTGCCCGCCCGCGGGCGCCCGCACAACAACGGGAAGGGGCAACCGGTGTTTCTGAAGACCTTCCGCTGGTCGTTCGCTGCGACCGCGCTCGGCCTGGCCGCAGGCGTGCTGTACGGCGGGTGGACGGCGTTCGGCGTCATCGCGATCCTGACGGTCCTGGAGATCTCGCTGTCGTTCGACAACGCGGTGGTCAACGCCGGGATCCTGAAGAAGATGTCACCTTTCTGGCAGACGATCTTCCTCACCATCGGCGTCCTCATCGCGGTCTTCGGCATGCGACTGGTCTTCCCGGTCATGATCGTCGCCATCACCGCCAAGCTCAATCCGTACGACGCCGTCCACCTGGCGCTCACCGACAAGGACCGCTACCAGCAGTTGGTGACCGACGCCCACCCGGCGATCGCCGCCTTCGGTGGCATGTTCCTGCTGATGATCTTCCTCGACTTCATCTTCGCGGACCGGGACATCAAGTGGCTCGGCCGGCTGGAGCGCCCGCTGGCCAAGCTGGGCAAGGTCGACATGCTGTCGGTCTGCATCGCCCTGATCGTCCTGCTGATCACCGCGTTCACCTTCGCCGCCCACGCCCACCAGCACGGCGGCACCCACGTCGACAAGGCGCAGACGGTGCTGATCTCCGGCATCGCGGGCCTGATCACGTACATGGTCGTCGGGGGTCTGTCCGGCTTCTTCGAGGACCGCCTGGAGGCGGAGGAGGAACGCGAACAGGAGGAGCAGGAGAAGGCGGAACGTACCGGCGAGAAGCGCTCCCCCGTCGTACTGGCAGGTCAGGCCGCGTTCTTCATGTTCCTCTACCTCGAAGTCCTGGACGCGTCGTTCTCCTTCGACGGTGTGATCGGCGCGTTCGCGATCACCAACGACATCGTCCTGATGGCGTTGGGCCTGGGCATCGGCGCGATGTACGTCCGGTCCCTCACCGTCTACCTGGTCCGCGAGGGCACCCTGGACGACTACGTCTACCTGGAGCACGGGGCGCACTACGCGATCGGCGCGCTGGCCGTGATCCTCATGGTCACCATCCAGTACCAGATCAACGAGGTCATCACCGGCCTCGTCGGCGTCGTCCTGATCGGCTCGTCCTTCTGGTCCTCCGTCCGCCGCAACCGCGCCCTGGCGGCGGCCGAGGAGGAGACGGCGACGGCCGGTTCGGCCAAGGTCTCCTAGGGCGCGTGGACGCCGCCTTCGGTGCGGGAGGTGCCTTCGGTCGCCGCCATGTCCTGCGTGCCGATGACGCCGAGCAGCCCGAGCTGAGCGGCGCCCTCGGTTCCGGGCGGGGCCGTGAACCACAGGAGGCGCTGGCGGCCGTCCTCGCTGAACAGACTGTGGCAGTCCAACTCGATGACGCCCAGCGTGGGGTGCACGATGCGCTTGTGATCGGTGCGGCGCAGGCCGATGTCGTGGGTGTCCCACAGGGCAGCGAACTCCGCGCTGCGCTGCCGCAGTGCGGCCGTCATCCCGGCGACCTCGCTGTCGCGGCCCCGGCGGGCGGCGACCGCCTGAAGGTCAGCGACGAAGACCCGTGAGTGGTGCGGATGGTCCTCGGGCGGGTAGACCGCGCGGGCGGCCGGATCGGTGAACCAGCGGTACGCGAAGCCGGTGGCCGGGCCGCGCGGTTCCGGAGCCCGGCCGACCAGTGCCACGGCCAGCTCGTTCTGGACGAGGGTCTCGTGCAGGTCGGTGATGACCTGCGCAGGGGTGGTGGCCAGCCGGTCCAACAGCCCGAGCAAGGCGGGCTGGACGTGCCGGGCGCTCGCGCCACGCGCCGACGCGGGCAGCGGCCGGTCGGCGAGATGGAACAGGTGGTCGCGCTGGTCGCCGCCCAGCCGCAGCGCCCGGGCGAGGGCGGCCAGTGTCTGGGACGAGGGCTGGGCGCCGCGTCCGCGCTCCAGCTCGGTGTAGTAGTCGGCCGACAGGCCCGCCAGTTGCGCAACCTCCTCGCGCCGCAGGCCGGGCACCCGGCGCCGGGGCCCGGCGGGCAGGCCGACGTCCGCCGGCCGGATCCGATCACGCCGGGACCTGAGGAACGCCGCAAGCTCGGGAAGGTTCACCCGCTCATCGTCGCCTCTGGGGCGGGGTCCGAGCCAGGGGCTGGTGACCCCTGGGTGGGCTCAGCCCTGGCCGGAGCAGGTGACTCGGACGGATGGTTGACCCCTCGGGGTCGACCTCCTGCTCGTGGTGAGCAGCTCCGGCGCCCCCTGCACGAAGAGAGAGCACCATGCCATTCGCGAACTTCAAGGTCCCCGCCGGCACCCTCACCGCAGAGCAGAAGGAGCAGATCATCACGCGCACGACCGACCTGTACGCCGAGATCTTCGGCGACCGCGCCCGCGCCACCACCCTCGTACTGGTCGAAGAGGTCGCCGACGCCGGATGGGGCATCGGCGGCGGTGTCCTGACGCTTGCCAAGATCCGGGAGACGCCGCAGGAGTGACGGCCTGGCCGGTCGCCGCTCGCAGCGCGGTGAGGACGTCCTGACCCAGGTGCACCCCGCTTCGCGGCTTCTCGGCAGGTAGGTAGCGGTGGACGGCGATGGCCGGAAAGGATAATCCGGCCGGGGAAGGGCCGGTCCCGGGTCGCTCGGCGGCCCTGTTCACCGCCGCGTTCGACTCGAGCACGCTCCGCGGAATTCTTCGCCATCGTGCCCCAGGTCCGTCGCCCAGGCCCGCATCCGTGAAAACCTCGACTTCCGTGGTCCTCCGACAGGACCCGGTCCGACGTGCCCTGACCCCTCCCTCGTTCCCCTACTGAAGAAGGGCATCACCTGTGCATATCGATCTGTCCGGACGGACCGCCCTGGTCACCGGATCGACCCAAGGCATCGGCCACGCCATCGCCGTCGGCCTCGCCCGCGCCGGCGCACGCGTCATCGTCAACGGCCGCAGCAGTACCCGCGTCGAGCAGGCCGTCCAGGAGCTACGGGCCGAATCCGGCAACGACGAGAGTGTGGGCGCCACCGGCGACCTGGCGACCGAGGAGGGCACCCGTGCCGTACTCGACGCCTTCCCCCAAGTGGACATTCTCGTCAACAACCTCGGCATCTTCGGCGCCACTCCGGCACTGGAGATCGACGACACGCAGTGGCGACGCTACTTCGAGGTCAACGTGCTCTCGGCCGTACGGCTCATCCGCGCCTACCTGCCGGGCATGACGGAGCAGGGCTGGGGCCGAATCCTGAACCTCGCCAGCGACTCCGCCGTGGCGGTCCCCGCCGAGATGATCCACTACGGCATGACCAAGACCTCACTCCTCGCGGTCAGCCGCGGCTTCGCCAAAGCGGCCGCGGGGACCGGAGTCACCGTCAACTCCGTGATCGCCGGCCCCACACACACCGGCGGCGTCGAAGACTTCGTCCGCCAGCTCGTCGGCGACGAACTGCCCTGGGACGAGGCGCAGCACCAGTTCATGGTCCAGCACCGCCCCCAGTCCCTGCTTCAACGCCTCATCGAACCCGAGGAGATCGCCAACATGGTGGTCTACCTCAGCTCCCCCTTCGCCTCCGCCACCACGGGCGGTGCGCTCCGGGTGGACGGTGGCTACGTCGACGCCATCCTGCCCTGACCTTGCCTCACACAAGGGCAACGCCCGCCCACCGCATCCGAGCGCATCGCCGCCCGCGCCGCCGTGTACCGGGCGGCGCGGGCGGCGGGCTGTGGACGACATAACCATCACATCGGCGCGGGTGACAGGTCGATCGCCCGGTCGACATCCTGCGGCTGAAGCACTCGCAGGATGCCTTCCAAGAGGTAGTAGTCGGCGTACGGGAGCGAGATCTCTATCCCGTCCTCGGCCGGCCGATTGCGGGTACAGCGGGCCACGACCGCGTCAGCTCGGGACGACTTTCTGGTCAGGCAGGTCTGCGACAGCGCGGTGAGCAGCCGGAGCGCCACCTCGCGGTACTCGGGCCTGCCCGTTACGGCGGACAGGTCGAGCAGACCGCAGGCCATGATCGCGCCGGCCGAGGCGTCCTTGATGTCGTGGGGCTGCTGCGGCGCACGGTAGTCCCATACGGGGACGTGGTCCGCGGTCAGCGCCCCCACCGCAAAGTCGGCGAGCCGCCGCGCGGTGTTGAGGAACTGTGGATCCCCGGTCCGGCGATAAATGGTGGTGAACCCGTACAGCCCCCAGGCCTGTCCGCGCGACCAGCATGAGGTCGGGCTGTATCCCTGCACCGTGGCCGGGCCGATCGGCGCCCCCGTTGCCGGGTCGAAGTCGAACACATGCGGCGTCGAACCGTCCGAACGCGGAAACACCCGCTGAGCGGTGTCCGCATGCGCCACGGCGACGTCGAGATACTTCCCGTTTCCGGTCTGTCTGCTCGCGAAGGCCAACAGATCGAGATTCATCATCGTGTCGATGATGACCCGGCCCGCATTGTTCGGATCGTTCAGTGCGCCCCATGCCCGTATGAAACGCCCCTTCGGGTTGTACCGAAGGATCAGCGAGTCGGCTGCCCGTACGGCGCCCTCCCGCCAGGTGTCGTCGCCCGTCAGACGCCATGCGGTGACCCACGACGGATAGAAGAGGAATCCGAGATCGTGCGTGGTGGTGTCGTTCTGACGGGGAGCAAGCTTTCTCGCCGAGTCGAGCGCCAGCGTGCGGAATGCGTCGTCTCTGCTGTACAGCCACGCCATCCACAGTGTTCCGGGCCAGAACCCGCCGACCCAGTCGCCGTTCTGGGAATAGACCCACTTCTCGAACTTCGTTCCGACGGGAAATGCGCTTACGCCGGGGGCGACAGCACGGAGCTTCTCCACCGCATAGTCCGCCGCCGCACGGAGGGTCGGCTCCGTGGACGCCGGTACGCCGCCGGCAGCCGCCTGTGCCGCCGGCACCGTAGAAGTCCATGCAGCCGCAGCACCGGCCGCCGTGGCCAGCAGAGTCCGCCGAGGAACACTCACGATCGCTCCACCCTTCCAACTCGACAGTGTCACAAGGAAGTTGACGGAGTCTTACACGACGACCCCATCCCTGAACACCCACGTGAGCAAAGTTCATATCCGTGAACAGCGAACTAGCTCCGAGACCGTGTCATACGTGATTCCAGCGGCCAGGCTCGCAATGTCGTACGCGCCGTAGTGCCTACGTCCGTTGACGAAGAAGGTGGGGGGACCCAGTCGCGCTCAGCGAGCGCGGGAGGCTCGGCGGGTTCGGCGCCCTGCGGTTCCACCAGGAGCTCCTGGTGTCTTCGGAAAGCGAATGACCTGAACAGTTGCGTAGATAGACTCACTAGTCGATGCTGGGCGCCGTGCCTCCCCTTGAACGTGAGGAGGACCCAGATGCACTGCGCACTGACCGACGAACAGAGGAGGCCGCCGGGCCATGGAGTGGACGGGCGCGCGCTACGCGGACAAGCCGACGGTCGAGGTGCCGATCTGGATCGCCGCCCCGCCGGAACGGGTATGGGGGCTGGTGACCGACCTCGAGCTGATGCCGAGCATGAGCGCGGAGTTGCAGTCGGTGGAGTGGCTGGACGGGGCAACACAACCCGCGCCCGGCGTCCGGTTCGTGGGCCGGAGCAGCCACGAGGCGCTGGGTGAGTGGGCCACCACCTCCCACGTCGTGGAGTACGAGCCGCCCAGAGTCTTCACCTGGGCGGTCGAGGACCCCGAGCAGCCTTCGTCGATCTGGCGATTCACCCTCGAACCCAAGGACGGCGGGACGCTGCTGCGGCAGTGGATGCAGCTGGGACCGGGCAGGTCGGGTCTTTCATTTGCCATCGACCGCATGCCGGAGAAGGAACAGAAGATCGTCTTCGTACGGATGCGGGAGTTCGAGGCCAACATCGGCGTCACTCTCACGGCGATCAAAACGCTTGCGGAAGAGCCCGGAAAGGCGAGTGTGTGATGCGTACGTCGACCACGATCGAGGCGTCCGGGGGCAGTTGGCCGGAGACGGTGGACTTCGTCACCGAGGCGGAGAAGCTGGGCCTGGACATCTGCTGGGTTGCTGAGGCCTGGGGATCCGAGGCGCCGTCGCCGCTGGGGTATCTCGCCGCCCGGACGGAGCGCATGCTGCTCGGCTCCGGGATCATCCAGCTCGCCACCCGCACGCCGATGGCCATCGCCCGAGCGGCGATCACCCTGTCGCAGATCTCCCAGGGGCGCTTCCTGCTGGGACTCGGCCCGTCCGGCCCGCAGGTGATCGAAGGACTGCACGGCGTGCCCTTCGACCGGCCGTTGTCCCGGACGAAGGAAACCGTAGAGATCGTGCGGCAGGCCGCCGCGGGTGAGAAAGTCTCCTACACCGGGCGGGAGTTCCAGATCCCGCTGCCCGGCGGGGATGCCAAGCCCATGCGTCTGTCCATGCGCGCCGAGCACGACATCCCGATCTACCTCGCGACCCTCTCACCGAAGATGCTGCGCCTGACCGGCGAGATCGCCGACGGCTGGCTCGGCACCAGCTTCGTGCCCGAGGGAGCCAAAGAGGCCTACTTCGACCACTTGGACGCGGGCCTCACCGCTTCCGGCCGCTCACGCTCGGACTTCGATATCTGCCAGGGCGCCGAGGTGGCCTTCGCCGAGGACGAGGACGCACTCCGGGCGATGGTGGCCGGCCGCAAGAAGGAACTGGCCTTCAGCCTCGGCGGCATGGGCTCCGCGAGCACCAACTTCTACAACAACGCATACAGCCGCCAGGGCTGGGCCGACGTCGCCGCCGAGGTCCGCGAACGCTGGCAGGCCGGCGACCGGGACGGCGCGGCCGAACTGGTCACCGACGAGATGGTGCTGGGCACCACGCTCATCGGCACCGAGACCATGGTGCGGAACCGGCTGCGAGTGTGGCGCAACGCCGGCATCGACACCGTACGCCTTTACCCCGCCGGCGAGACGCTGGACGCCCGGCTCACCACCCTGGGCCACGCCCTCGACCTGGTCCGTGACATCGAGCGCGAGCCGGGCCGGTAGCCCGAACCCACCCAGGCACAGGTCAGGGGTTCCAGAAGACCGAGGTGAACGCGCGGTCGAAGCGCCGCGCGGTCAGGTCCTCGCGCTGGATAACCCAGTGCACGGTGGCGCTCTCCCAGCCCCCGTCTATGCCGGCCGGCCAGTCTGCCAGGAGCACCCAGTCCGAGACGTCAGCCGAAACCGGTCCCTCCCACCGGCCCGCTTCCGCCGCTCTCACGGCCCTGGCCACGGCATCCGCGACCGGGTCGGTGTAGACGGCCTCCTCATCGGCGTATCCACCGATCTGGAGGTGCGCCCTGGTGGGGTTGTCAGCCTGCATGCGCTCCCACACTTTGGCCAGTTCCTCGGAGCGGGGATGCCCGGGGAACGGTACGACCCCGGGGCCCTCGGAGGACGGGACCGCCCCGTGGTAGGGCAGTGACACATCGGTCGTCGCCCGCAGCGGACCCTGCGGGAACGCCTCGAACATCGCCTCGTTGTCCTCGAATTCGAAGGGGTTCCAAGCGTGTCTGTCCCGTTCCGCCACGGCCGTGCCGGCGGGAACGTACACCACGCTGCCCATGGCTTCGGGGTCGTCGTCGGTCTCCGGGAAGGCGAACAGCAGCAGGTGGCCATCGGGAGGCAGGGGCAGGTCCGTCGCGTCGGCGGGCAGGGCCGCGAGGTCGATGGAGGCGACGAAGGGGGTGGCGGGGTCAGGGGTTTCGGCCGGAAGCAGGAGCGGACCACCGAACTGGCCCACGACCGGCCTGTTCCCGTCCCCGTCCCCGTCCCGCCTCAGCGTCGCGCAAGGCCGGGCGGTGGCCAGCCATCGCTCTACGTCGTCGGCGGGTAAGCCTCGCGCGATCGCCTCGTCACGAAAGGCACTTAGCCGGTCCCACATCTCAGGAGTCATGGGCAAACCGTAGAGGCGGGCACTGACACAGCGGCTTCGAAGCCGTGGCGGGCTGGGGCCTGTCCGGCGGATCTGCCGGACAGGCCCCTGGTCCCGAGGAGAGCTCAGCGCTTGAGCGTGAAGGTGAAGTCGCCGGAGAGCTTGCCGCTCAGCCGGACTGCCGAAACGACTTTCCCCTCCGTGATCAGTCTCTCGACCTCGGCCCGCGAAAGACCGCAGCCTTCAGCGATCAGTCGCACCGGACGGACAGGGATCCGCGCCACGAAGCGGACCGAGACGTCGATCACCTCGCGGTGAAGGTGATCCGATCCGCCGGTGTCGAGGCGCCAGGCGCCCGCCCAGTCGAGGGCGATGCGATTACGGCGCCGCACAACCGGATCCTGGAGCAGCTCAGCTGCCAGGCCAGGGTCGTTGTCATGCAGCCGGTCCAGCAGCTCAGGTCGTACGGAGCGCACGTTCACCCGTTCCAGGAACGTGAGCTTTGCCGTTTCCCCGCAAGCGGTGCAGAGCGCGAGGAGCCAGGCGTCGATGAGTTTGTGGTGTGCGTTGACGCGAAATTTGCCGTTTGCCCGCAAGCGGTCGGACGCGCACGCGTGGCAACGGCGGAGAACGGTCGGCAGGCAGGTGGGCATGACCACCCAGCTATTGAGCACAGAAGTACACCGGTTTCAGTGAGAAGTCCGCAGCAAAAAGCAGCGCGGCGCACATGCGCGACGCGCGACACATCAGCTCTCGGGAGGTCTCACACGGTGTACAACGGCACGTCCTTGCCCAGACGACTTGGCTCGGCAGCACGGTAGTGGCGCTCAGCGGCGCTGCTCCACTGGTTTTCGAGCGCCTTACCGCCAGGGCCTACCCCATTGGTTAGCAGGGGCACGTCCCGTTCTCCGTGGTGGAGTTGAACGGCGGCACGCTGGTCGGCACCGCGACGCTCTGGAACATCGACAACCACAACCGGTCCGCGCACAACGCGTTGATCGTGCGGTCGGATGAGCTCGGTATGCGCATCCAGAAGTCCGAAATGCTAAGTCCTATGGTGAGACCTATATGCTGAGGCCATGAGGCGGACCTCTTTCGCGAACTGGCCGTGTTCAGTCGCGCGCACGATGGACATGCTCGGGGACTGGTGGACGCCGCTGGTCCTGCGGGAGGCCTTCTACGGGATCAAGCGGTTCGACGCGTTCCAGCAGGAACTCGGCATCGCCCGCAACACCTTGACCGACCGCCTCCGCCGCCTGGTCGATGAGGGCCTCCTGGAGAAGAAGGCCTACCAGCACGAGCCGGTGCGCTACGACTACGTACTTACCGAGAAGGGGCGCGACTTCTTCGGCGTGTTGGCTGCCATGAACGCCTGGGGTAATCGCTGGCTCAGCGGCACGCAGGGACCGCCCGTGGTCTTCCACCACGACCGCTGCGGTCACGAAAGTGACGCCGAGGTCGTTTGCGCCTCCTGCAAAGAACCGATGACAGCCGACGACACTCACCCGCGCCTCGGCCCTGGCTATCCCCAACACCTCGCCGAACGCCCTGACATCCAGAGGCGCTTCACCGCTTGAGGGGGACTCCGGCCGCACGCCCTACCGTGGCGCAGTAGGTCCCGGCGCATCTGCTCCGGGACCTACTGACGTCAAAGATCAGGCAGGGGTGATGTTCTCCGCCTGCGGGCCCTTCTGCCCCTGCGTGATGTCAAAGGTGACCGACTGGCCTTCCTGAAGCTCACGGAAGCCGGAGGCATTGATGTTGGAGTAGTGCGCGAAGACGTCCGGTCCGCCGCCGTCCTGGGCGATGAAGCCGAAGCCCTTTTCCGCGTTGAACCACTTGACGGTTCCGCTGGCCATGCTGGTGCCTCTCAGTCAGTGTCAGGAACCGCACCACGCGGCCCTGGAGAAGAACGCCCCGGTCACCTACAACAACACACCCGCACCACAACACGGGCACGCCACTGCCAACCACGACATCTCACCGCGACGCTACACGGCAAAACCAGCCGCCACCAGGGAACAAGATGCCTCTTGAGGGCGAGTACGAGCCGAGTCCCGCGCAGTGGGTGCACGACCAGGTGGAGCTGTATGAGAGTTCGGGCGGCACGCAGGGGACGACGCTCTGGGACACAGGCCTGCCCGTCGTCATTGTCACGATGCGCGGAGCGAAGAGCGGCAAGATCCGCAAGATCTGGAACCCGTGCCGGCGGCACGACCGGCGGACGGCCCACCGTCGCCAACGACGACCTGATGGCGATAATCCCTCGCCAAGCCAAAACCCGTCCCGCGATACTCCCTGCTCATGAAGCGTGATGATTCCCATCGGGAAATCCCGGCCAACCCAGCATTGCGACGCGTCCTGGACCGGCCTCTCGGCCCGGAGCTGCTGGAGTTGATGACCGACGGTTTGTCCGGTGGTGATCTGACAACGCTTCTGCTGGAGGTGTTCCGGCGCCGAGCAGACCGGCTCTCGCCGGCGGATGTGATGCGGCGCTATCGCAGTGATCGGTTCGTCGCACCGGCACCGACCCGCTTCACCGCGCTCCGCCGAGCCGAGGACGCCTTCGTGGCCGCGTTGTCCGACGACTTCGAGATGCTTGTGCTTGCCCCGGTCCTGCCTCTGGCCGCGCATTCAGGTGTCGCGAGTGTCGATCCGCGCAAGGTGATCGCGACGATCCGCGGCAGCGAGGTTGCCGCCGACCCGACGAACGGGTTGGCTCTGGAGGCGTCGGTGCGACGTTCGCTGGCCCTGGCCGCAGATCCTCGTTCAAACGTGCCGGTACGCCTCGCGGCGAGTCAACGAGTGACTCGCGCACAGCACTTCGACAACCCCGGAATGCTCGCCCACTTCCAGATATTCGGCCTGGTGACCGCCGGACGGGATACCGGCAGCCGGTCCTTCGAATACCAGCAGCTGGCCCAGCATCTTCGGTTCGCAGCACGGGCACTGGCCGCCGCCGGATCGCAGCGCACACAGATCCGGCTCACCTGCCTGGAGGACTCCAACCGCCCGGTCATCGAACGGATACGGGGTGACCTCGCCGCGCTTCCAGGCGCATCCGTGGTCGAGGACCCCGATCGGACGACCGGACGCGGCTACTACACGGGAATCTGCTTCAAAATCTTTGCCGGTGTGGACGACCAACAGCTGGAAGTCGCCGACGGCGGCTTCGTCGACTGGAGTCAACTCCTCACCGGCAACCGCAAGGAACGCCTCTTGATCAGTGGCTTCGGCATCGACCGAATCGCCGAGAACCTGACGTCGTCGCGCGAACATGACCAGTCCCCGCCGCACTGAACGGGCAATCCGGCCCCCGTCACACCTCCCGGTGATCGATGCCGAGCAGGCTCGCGGCGGACCGGAAGTCCGCCGTGTGGTGGCCGACGGCCAGGGACCAGTGGTGGCCGACGCCCGTGGCGCTCCAGGCGTCGACCCACTCGCCGGGGTCCCGGCCGAAGTCGACCCGGCTGGTGGTGTTGCCGATCTTCAGCAGCGGGCCCGGGACGACGGTGCCCTGGGAGGTGACGAAGGACAGGCTGCCGTCGGCGTCCTGGCCGAGGCCCAGGAGGGTGACGGGGCCCTGCTGGACGTCGAACTCCACGCTCACGCCCCAGCCGCGTTTGCCGTGGTAGACGCCCAGCCCGCGCAGCAAGGGGTCTCGGGAGCTGACCGCGAGGTGTCCGGGTCCGTCGTGGCCCATCTCCACCACGCCGTCCTCGAAGTTGAGGGCCTGGATCTCGGTGAACGAACCCCCGGCACCGACGGCCTGGGAGGCGAGTTGGGCGAGGCTGGTGCGCAGCTCGTACTCGCCGGCAGCCGGTACGCCCCGGGCGGTCAGCAGGGAGGCGCCCAGGATCATCCCGGCGCCGAGCCGCTCGTGCAGTTCGCCGTCGAGGCCCCGGTGGTAGTACGCGAGGGTGTCGAGCCCGAAGTCCGCCACGAGTCGGTCGAGGGCGACCGAGACGGTCGCGCCCCACGCGAAGTCCTCGTCCACCACGCTGTCGTCGAGGGTGAAGACCTGACGGGCGAGGGCCATGCGCTCCCGGGTCTCCGCGTCGGTCACCTTCTCCACCCGGTGCCGTAGGTCGTCGAACTCCAGCACCTCCACGTGCGAGCCGAATGTCGTGGGCAGGAGCGTCAGGTCGGTCGACACATCGAGCATGCCCGGATACACGTGCCCCATGAGACCGTGCCGGGCGTGCCGCAGCGCGGCGCGGACATGGGCGGCACGGATCCACTGCTCGATGCGCTGCCAGGCGGACTCCTGGCGCAGCCAGCCGGACACCGACCGGAAGGGGATGCCGGCCCGGCGGAAGACGTTGCCGACCTCGGGCACCGGGCACTGTCCGCAGTAGGCCAGCCAGGCTCCGGTGTCGAAGGACGCGTGGTCCATCTTCTCGGTCGGCTGAAGGTCGATGACCAGGACCGGTGTGTGCGAGCGCCGGGCGATCGGCAGGACCATCGACGACGTCAGATACGTCGTCAGGAACAGCACGATCAAGTCGCAGTCCGCCCGGCGCAGTTGTTCGGCTGCCGCCGCGCCCTCCTCGGCGTCGGAGACGAACCCGACGTCGGTCACCTCCGCGTCCATACCCCGGAGGCGCTCGGTGACGTAGCCGGCCGACTCCTTCAACTGCGGTAGAAGCCCGGGGAACTGCGGCCAGTACGTGCCCAGTCCGCCGGCCACGAGTCCGATCCGGGTGCGGCGGCGGGCGGCCGGTGGCAGCAACTCGCGCAAGCGGGAGGCCCGTTCGGCGGCGCCGCCCGCGGTCGTTGCCGTCGTGGAGGCGGTCGTAGTCATGGCAAGTGCTCCTTCAGGGCGCTGGCGAGGTCGGCTTCGGCGCTCCGGCGCCGGCGATCCGCAGGCCGGCCGGGGCGGGGGCGGCAGCGGGCGCACGCGGGACAAGGACGCGGATGATGAAGGCACCCGCTCCGGCCGACAGCGCCATGCACACGGTGATGGACCAGAGCAGGACGGCCGGACTGTGGTCGGCCAGGGCCGGCGTGAAGAACGCGGCGACCGCGAAGACCCCGCGCGACAGGGCGTAGGTGAGCCCCTGGGTGGTGCCGCGCGTGTCCGCGGGCAGAGTGAGCTGCGACCAGACCTTGTAGTTGGCCTCTCCGGCAAAGGGGTTGGAGAGCTGGTAGAGGACGAAGAAGACGAGCATGCCGACGAGCGCACCGGCGGTCAGGGACGCGATGACGAACGCCAGGATCTGCACGGCGGCGGCCACATAGAACAGCCGGTCGCGCAGAGGGCTGTCGGCGACTCGGACGAAGGCGATCGTCAGCAGGACCCCGATCGGGATGAAGGCCAGGTTGATGCCGGTGGCGAGGCTCTGGGAGGCGTCGCTGACGGTCACCAGCAGGTAGGTGCCGAACTGGCCGAAGGTGTTGGCGCCCAGTCCCCAGGTGACGTAGAAGGCGAACGTCGCTGCCATGGGCAACAGCGCGGCCCGTGTCCACACGTTCTTCAGCGCGACGCCGCGCGGGACGGCCGCGTCCTCCGGTTCCACGGCGGAGGCCTGCTGTTCGGGGGCCAGCTTCAGCTTGGACCGCAGGTGCCAGGTGACGAGCGCGGCGAGGGCCAGTTGGCCGGTGATGATGCGTGCTCCGGTCATGCCCGTGGTTGACAGGACGAAGCCGAGGAAGATGGCGACGGTGATGCCGAGCATCCACATGACCTGCGTGAAGGCCACGAGCCGCCCACGGGCCGGAGCTGGTGCGGCGTCCGAGACCACGGCCAGGGACGTCGGCAGGTCGGCGCCCGCCGCGAGGCCGGCGACGAGGACACCGATCAGCAGCGTGATGTCGTCCGGCGCCAGCGTGATGACGAGCGCACCCAACGCGAAGCAGAAGATGTCCCAGTTGTAGACCCTGCGGCGGCCGAACATGTCGGCGAGCCGTCCGCCGACGAGGGACCCGACGGCGATGCAGATGGTGACGATCGCACTGATCGCGCCCGCCATCCACACGCCCATGTCGTAACTGTCGCGGTAGATGGCCAGGTTCACCGAGATGCTGACGATCAGGCCCGCATCGAGGTAAGAGGCCATGCCGGACAGGGCTGCGGCCTTCCAGAGCTGCTTCGGAATGGGCTGTTCGGCCATGATGCGACTCCGTCGTCTCGTGACATCGCGGTTCCGGGCCGGATCGCAGAGAATATAGGGAACAAAAAACGTTCCAACAAGGTGCCGCGCAGACAACCACCCTCCAGTACCAACCGCTTCCGGACTCACCGCGACCGTGGCGCAAGCCCTCCAGCTCCCCTACGGTGAAGGCGGCCTAAAAACGTTTTAGGGGAAGGATCGCATCCGTGCTCTCCCCCGCGCTTCAGCAGCTTTTCGAAGATCCGCCCCGGGACTTCGGCCCCACTCCCCTGTGGTGGTGGTCGGGCGCGAAGGTCACCCGCGACCGTCTGGAATGGCAGATGCGGGCGTTCGCGGACGGCGGCATCCACAACCTCGTGGTGATCAACCTGGCGCCGAGCGGCCCGAGTTTCGGCGCCCGGGCCGACGAACCGGCGTGGTTCAGCGAGGAGTGGTGGGCCCGTTTCACCGACGCCTGCGAGGTCGCCGCAGCTGTGGGCATACGCCTGTGGTTCTACGACCAGATCGGCTTCTCCGGCGCCAATCTCCAAGGCGGCGTCACCGGACGGCACCCCGAGGCATCGGGCCTGGCCCTGCGCTTCCGCACCGCGACCGTGGACCGGGGCACGGTGGCCCTGCGGGACGCCGAGACGCTGGTGAGCGCGTACGACGCCGACGGCCGACGCCTGCCCGACCCGACCGCGGCCCCCGACGGCACCCACGTACAGCTGGTGACCACCGTCCCCACGGCGTTCGACTACCTCAACCCGCACGCCGTCGAGGCACTGATGGACGCCGTCCACCACGAATTCGACCGCAGCGTCCCCGAATACCTGGGCAACGTCATCGCGGGCAGCTTCCAGGACGAACTGCCTGGCACGAACTCCTGGAGCCGCCGCTTCGCGGAGGAGTTCCGCACCCGGCGCGGCTACGACCTCCTCGACCACCTCCCGGATCTGTTCGGTACGCGCACCACCGCGAGGGCGGCGAAGGTCCGCGCCGACTACTACGGCGTCCGCACGGAACTCACCGAAGAGGCCCTGTTCCGGCCGCTCGCCGCCTGGCACCGCGAGCGCGGCATGCTTCTGGGCTGCGACCAGAGCAACCCGGCCCGCGCGGGCTACCCGGCCCAGTCGACACAGCTCTACACCGACTACTTCCGTACCCACCGCTGGTTCAGCGCGGCCGGCAGCGACCACCACGGTGATGCCAAGGTCCACTCGTCCATGGCCCACCTCTACGGCCACGAGCGCGTCTGGATGGAGGCGTTCCACTCCTCCGGCTGGGGCGGCACCCTGGAGGACACCTACGACTGGCTGCTGCCGTTCCTGCGCAGCGGCGCCAACCTGTTCAACCCTCACGCCAGTTACTTCGGCACCGCGGGCGGCTGGTTCGAGTGGGCGCCGCCGTCCACCGACTGGCGCCAGCCCTACTGGAAGCAGTACCCGGCGTTCTCGCGGGCCGTGGCCCGGATCTGCTCGATCATGTCCTGGGGCAGCTACGACGCCGATGTGGCGGTCCTGCATCCCACCGCCACCATGCAGTCCCTCGTCCCGCTGGACGCGCCCGTCCGCCACTTCGGTGACGGCCGGCTCGGTGACGGCCATGCCGAAGCCGACGAGACGCAACAGCACTACCTGGACCTGTGCGGCACGAACAACTGGCTGCGCCCCCGGGTCGGCGCCCTGGACCTGAACCGCGTCGCCTTCGACGTCATCGACGACGACTCCATCCAGCGCGCCAAGCCCGTCGACGGCACTCTGCGCATCAGGGACCTCGACTACAGCGTGGTGCTGCTGCCCTCGACGAGCGTCCTGGAGGAGGAGACGGCGCGTCGGCTGACCGAACTGCTCGACTCCGGTGGACGGGTCGTGGTCGTGGGGCAGCCCCCGACAGCGGCGGCCGGTATGGCCGGTGACGACTCCGTCGTAGCGGCATTGCTGGCGCATCCGCGGCTGGAGCGGGTGGGTGACGCCGAGGCCGGAGCGGCAGCGGTGGCCGACGCGGCCGGACACGCCACGGGCGAAGTGCCGCTGCTCGTCAGGCGGATGGGAAGCGACGGGGTCGCCCTGGTGACGGGGACCTTCCCCGACGCCGGCGTGCCCGAGCCTCGCACCAGTTCTCCCCGGCCAAGGAAGAACCACGTCGTCGATCCGGCTCGCTACGCCCGCACTTCGTCCGTCACCGTCCGCGCCCCGGTCGCCGAGGCCGAGGTCTGGAACCCGGCGACCGGCACGCGCAATCCGGCACGCGTCACCGTCTCCGACGACGGCTCTTCGACCATCGAGGTACGGCTGGACGGCGCCCCCGCCGCACTCGTCGTATGGCGCGAGGGCACACCGTCAAGCCGGGCGACAGTGCCGCCCGGGCCGGCCGGGGCCATCGACATCTCGACCGGCTGGCAGGGCCGTCTCGTCCCCACCATGGACAACACGTGGGGCGATCTGGCGCTGCCCGCGGAATCGTCCGTGGCCGAGCCGCAGATCTGGGACATGCGGTGGACCGAGAGCGAGGGGCCGGACGCGGTGTGGCAGCAGACGCGCGTCACGTACGGCAACCGGGTCCGCGTCCTGGTGCCCTCGGCCCGGGCTGTGGAGCCGCTCGACGCCGGGTCCGTCGAGCGAGTGCTGGCCGGACAACTGCCCCTCGCCCCGGACTGGGATGTGGCGGTGTACTCGTCGAGCCGCGGAATCCCGGATCCGGGCGGGCTGCTCGGCACCAAGGGCCTGGTGAACGAGGAGTTCGTACGCGTTCCGGTACCGGGCAACGGAGAAGCGGCGCGCGTCCGGGCCATCGTGGAGACCGACCACCGGGGCGCTGCCGACCTGCATGTCGGTGCGGAGGCGGTCAAGCGCGTGTGGTGGAACGGCCGGCAACTGGACACGGGTCGTGGCGGATACCTGGCCTCGGCGCGGGTGACAGTGGCCCAGTCCCGCAATGTGCTCGAGTACGAACTGTCCGAGGCGCAGGGCCGGCCCTCCACGATCTCCGCCAAGGCCGGTACACCGCTGGGCAGTTGCTTCTGCCTGTCCGAGCCGGGCGGATTCCCGCCACGGCCCCGTTTCATGCGCTTGCCCGAGGGAGTACGGCCGCAGGGTCCGGTGACGTATCGCGCGCGGCTTCGCCTCCCCCACGACGGTACGGAGGCGGTGCTCGTCGTGGGTGCCGCGACGGCGGTCACCGTGCTGTTCGACGGCACCGTCGTGGCGCGGCAGGAGAAGGTCGAGTACTACGAGGCGGACTGGGGTGCGGTGCCCATGTTCTTCCGCCACGAACTGACGCTCGGGGCGGGCGATCACGTACTCGACGTCGTGACCGACGGCGTTCGGGACGCGGTCTTCGTCGACCTGGTGGCGCGGTCGGCGGCAGTGGTCAGTGGCGCGGGCTGGGAGGCAGAGACGGGCGGGTGGTACGGCCGTACGGTCGAAGACGCGGACAGGCGGGGCGAATTGCAGCACTGCCACGCGGTGGTACGGCCCCACCCGTTGCCGGACGCCGAGTGGCTCAGCGGCCCGTCGGTGCTGGGCGGCGCCGTGCTGCCGGTGCGGTCCACCGACGACGTCCGTGCCGCGCCGCAACGCTTCCGTTTCACCGTGCCCGCGGGCACGGTGTCGGTCGATCTGCCGCTGGAGCTTGCCGCGCAGGTGCGGGTCGGCGACGGCGCGGAGCATGCGCTCGACGGCCAAGTGGTCATGCTGGACGAGCCGTTGGGCGAACCCACGGAAGTCGAGGTCGTCACCTCGCCCACGACGGTTCTGCGGGGCGGGTCCGCGTGGCGCGGGCCGGTGCGTGTGCGCACCGTACCGGCGCCGCTGACTCTGGGGGCCTGGAGCTCGATGGGGCTGGGCGGTTGGAGCGGGGGCGTGACCTACTCGCGTTCGCTTCAGGTGCCACCGGGGCCGGACCCCGTGCTGGATCTGGGGCGGGTGCGGGGCAGCGTAGAGGTGTCGCTGGACGGGGAGGTCGTCGGCGAGGCGTTCTGCGTTCCGTACCGCTTTACTCTGCCCGGGGCCGCGGGACGCACCGTCCGGGTCGACGTGACCGTGTACAACACGCTTGCGCCGTATCTCGCCGAGGCCACGCCGACCGCCTGGGCCTTCCCGGACCAGCTGCCGTCGGGCCTGCTGGGACCGGTGATTCTTCGGATTGCGCGGTCCGACTAGAGGTCGGTGGGCGGCCGTGTGGAGTCCCGCAGGACGAGGTCGGGCGCGAAGACCCGGGTCTCGTGGGTGTGTTCGGCGCGGGCCTCGATCTCGTCGAGGACCATCTCGACGGCGGCCCGGCCGAGGTCCTCGACGGGCTGCCGGACCGTGGTGAGGGTCGTCGCGCCGAAACCCGCGATGTCGAGGTCGCCGTAGCCGACCACCTGCACGTCCTCGGGAATGCGCACGCCGCGGTCGGCCAGTCCTCGGCACAGTCCCGCGGCGAGGAAGTCGTTGGTGCAGAAGACCCCGTCGGGCAGGTCCTCGAGCTGGTCCGCGATCTTCGTGCCGTACGCCACCGTCATCTCCTCGGCGACGACCTGGTCCAACGTCGCCTCACGTCGGCTGCGCACGGCCTGCCGGGCGCCCTGGAACCGGTCGGCGCACTGGCGGATCCCGCGCTCTCCGTTGACCACGAGGACGTCGCGCGCCCCGCGGTCCAGGAGATGCTGGACCGCGATACGGCCGCCGGCGATGTCGTCGACGGACGCGGAGCAGCCGTCCCGGTCGGGCATCGCGCGGTCGGCCAGAACCAGCGGGATGCCGCGGTCACGCAGCCGGGTCAGCCGGCTCGGATCGGCGCTGAGCGGAACGACGACAACGCCCACGGCCCGCTGCTCGACCAGCATGGTGAAGTAGCCCTGTTCCCGCTCCGGTTGGTCCCCGCTGTGGCAGAGGACAAGCGCATAGCCATGCGTGTACGCCGCCTCGGCGGCACCCCGTGCGATGCGCGCGTAGAACGAGTTGGCCACGTCGGGCAGGACCAGTCCGATCGAGGACGAGTGACCCGTGCGCAGGCCGGCGGCTCCCGGGTGGGGGACGTAGTCGAGGGCCGCGACCGCGTTGCGTACCCGCTCGGCGGTCTGCGCGTTGACTCGCTCGGGCCGGTTGAGCACGTTCGACACCGTGGACACCGAGACGCCTGCGGCGGCGGCGACATCCTGAATGCGGGCAGGGCGAGCCGAAATGGCGTCCACCCCCTCGCGATATCGGCAGTGCAACCAGCCGCGACAGCGGCCTCATGGGCGAGGCAAGCATACCGCGAGCACACATAAAACGATTTACGCACAGGCGGAACGGACACGGCCCAGGAGCTCAGGGAGACGGTGCTGTATCGGGTCTCCGCCAGATGGATGCCGACGAAACGCTTACGCCTCTCAGCCCTCCGCTGGGTGCGGTGGCGCCGGCGAGTGCAGGAGCCGCAGGCCGGCCTCGACCAGTAGCCAGCCGAGGCGAGCCCGGAGCGACGCGCCGCTCCGGACCGGATCGCCGGCGCCGGCGGTCCGGCGCAGCTCCCAGGCGCGGGCCTGCGCACGCAACTCGGCGGCGCGGGCGGCGTGAAGGTGGCGGTGTATGTCCGGGTGGTGGTTCATGACGAGGCTTCCCCGCGGCGGTTGCGGAACGCGACGCGCAGTACGGTCACCGGCTCTGCCCCTTCCGGGCGCCGTGACGGGTCGTCGGCCCGCTCTCCGTAGGAATCCAGCAGCGCCGAGAACCGCTCCCTCAACTCGGTGAGTTCGGCGGCTGTCAGATAGACGATGTCGTCACCGAACTGCTCCGCCTCGCGCCACTCGCGCGGCAGCTGCCGTCGGGTCTCGACCGCGTGCGTCATCTGCTCGAAGAACCGCTCTGCGACGGCCGTGCTGAGAGCTTCGGCCGCATCACTGTCGGCATCCCGCCACTCGGTGTACCGGGCCGTGGCCCGCCAAGGCTTCTCCCGGCCCTGACCTCCCTCGGCCTCCTCGACCAGCCCGTACTTGGCGAGTATCCGCAGATGGTACGAGCAGCTCGCCACGGACTCGCCGGTCAGTTCCGCAGCGCGGGTCGCCGTGAACGGACCCTCGACACGCAGCAGCCCAACCAGCTTCATACGGGTGGGGTGGGCGTAGGCGCGCAGGGCACGCGGGTCTGCGAGATGGACGGAGCGCCGCGGCGTGCCGGCCTTGGGCGTTGGCTCTGACATGGATGTAAAGGTATCTTTCTAAAGACTCCTTTACAAGGGTTGGGATGGGCCTGTTCGTGGTCGTCGAGGCGGACGGGATCGTCTACCGGGTGGCAGCTCCCTGCGCATGACGGTCTCCAGCCAGGACTACCCGAACTGCGACTCCGCGGATCGAAGAGAGATCGGCGGATTCCTGGTCTACACCAAACACCTCTGTCCCAGTATCCTCAGCCATGCCAGTAGCACACCATCCCCCACCCAGGTTGCGTGCTGGCGCGGGCGACACCCCCCTGAACCTGCCCTAGCAGCCGGGTGAACTCCCCCCATTCACCGCCTCTAGGAGGATCACGGTGAGAGTTCGCACCAGAAGCTCGGCGATCATCGGCACCATCTGCCTGGTCGCTTCCCTCGCCTTGACCACGGCGTCCGCCGACGAGTCCGCCACCCCACGGCAGGCGGCGAAGGTCGCCCTCAAGAATGTGGCCACGGCCCAGAATCCAACCGCCGGCGCCGCCGGTCCCGGTGGTACGGTCTGGATTGCCGAACGCGCAGGCACCGTAAGGGTTTTGAACGATCAAGGGCTCGGCGAACCCGTTCTCGACATCTCCGGCGAGACCACCACCGACGGTGAACGCGGCCTGCTGGGCATCGCGTTCGACAAGGAGTTCGCGCACTTCTACATCTCGTTCACGAACCTCGAAGGCACCAGCACCGTGGACGAGTTCGCGATGCGGGACGGCAAGATCCAGCCGGACACGCGGCGTACCGTCCTCACCCAGACGCAGCCCTACTCCAACCACAACGGCGGCGACATCAAGTTCGGCCCCGACGGCTACCTCTACATCGCGTTCGGCGACGGTGGCGCAGGCGGCGACCCGCACGGCAACGGGCAGAACCTCGACACGCTGCTCGGCAAACTCCTGCGGATCGACCCGAGCGGCGGCGAGCCGTACGCGATCCCGCCGGACAACCCGTTCGTGGACGACCCGAACGCCAAGGACGAGATCTGGGCGTACGGGCTGCGCAACCCGTGGCGGTTCTCCTTCGACACGGGCACGGGCGACCTGCTGATCGGTGACGTCGGCCAGAGCGACTGGGAGGAGATCGACTGGGCCCCGGCGAACAGCAAGGGCGGCGAGAACTACGGCTGGTCCCAGATGGAGGGCAACCACCCCTTCCGTGGCGGCACGGAGCCCGCGAACCACGTACCGCCGGTCCACGAGTACGACCGCACCGGACTGGGCTGCTCGGTGACCGGCGGATACGTCTACCGAGGCAACGCGATCCCGGACCTCAAGGGTCAGTACGTCTTCAGCGACTACTGCGACGGCACCGTCCGCTCTCTACAGATGGAGAACGGCAAGGTGACCGGCGTGAACGACCTCGGAGCCAACGGCGGCGAGGTCGTCTCGTTCGCGCAGGGCGGCAACGGCGAGCTGTACGTGCTCGCCATCGGTGGCAGCGTCTTCCGCGTCGACCCGGCGTAACGACTGCGGCCAGGCCAAGCCAAGGCGCTCAGTCACAGGATCTGTGACTGAGCGCTCAACAACCCTGCCTCAGCTCCTCCATCTGCTCCTCCAGAGGCCCCAGGCCGACGTCACGGCGGCGTTCGTCGAGGCTCTCGGGCTGGCGTATCGGGTACGGGCGCAACGTACCGGGGTTGACGCGGGTGCCGTAGAACTGCGGCAGACCCCGCTCGACGGCGCAGTGGTCGGCGATGTAAGCGAGATGGACGGCGGGACATCGGCCGTCCAGGGTGGCCTGGGCGATCAGGTCGCGGCAGGAGAACTGGAAGTCGAGGTCCGGGGCGTGCAGCAGGATCATCAGGGCTGCGGTCGAGGCGGAGGCGCCCACCCGGTCGGCGGTCGGCCAACCATCGCGGTGGACTACGGCCTTGAGGGCATCGGTGTTGGCGCGGCGGCACGCGACGATGTCGTGCCGGCCCTGCGGGGTGCGGTCGGCCTGCGCCCGCCGCATGAGGTCCCGTTCGTGGTCGGCCCGGTGCTGCAGTTCCGCGGCGAGGGCGGCCACCGACGCCGACGTGCCGGCGAAACGGCTCTCGTCCGCGGCGCCCCTCGTCTTTTCCCCGCCTTGCGTCAGGCGCCCCAGCGCGCTCTTCACCGCTCCAACCCCAGCTCCAGGGTGAACCACACCCGCTTGCCCGGGCTGCCGGGCTCCGGGGGTGAGACACCCCAGTCGTCGGCCAGCGCGGCGACGATGGCCAGCCCACGACCCGACTCCTCGGCTCCATCCGCCGTGCGCGGCCGCGGCAGGAGCGGTGAGTGGTCGGCGACCGTCACCCGCACCTCCTGTTCGGTGCACTCGACGGTGAGGGTGACCGTGTCGCCGGGGCCGGTGCGTGCGTGCCGGACCGCGTTCGCAAACAGCTCGTCCGTGGCGAGGACGGCGTTGTCCAGGTACTCCGGCGGCAGCCGCAGCCGACGGAGTTGCTCGGTGACCATGTGCCGCACGTCTGCGGCACGCGAGGGCTGGGCGGGGATCGTGGCGTGGAGGTGGGGAGGTCTGTTCACCTGGATCACGGTCGGATGCGGCTGACCACTGGGGGCACGGTCTGCCTGTGGGGCGTGTGCGGAGCGGGGCGACGGCCCGTGGCGCTGGGCCCTGGGTGCCGTCATGGGTCCTCCTTGTGGGTGCAGCGCGGTGGGGGAAGTGTTGGCTGCATATGCAGCCAACAACCAGGACCGGCGGCCGGACCAGGGGGTGTGCGGGTTGTCCGGTTGCGGACGCGTAGTGGTGCGGGGGGTATGTTCGAGAGCGTGAGGAACGTGCACGACAGCCGGGCGGGGGCGGCACGCCGGGAGTCCGATGGAGGGTCCGGCGTGCGCGGCAAGCGTGTGCTCGTCACGGGCGGCACACGGGGTCTGGGCGAGCAGATCGTGCGGCTGCTGGTGGCCGAGGGGGCGTGGGTGGCGACCTGTGCGCGTACCGCACGCGACCTGGAGACGATGGCTGGGTCGCTGGCGGGCGAGGACGGCAGGCCCTTGTTCACCCAGGCACTCGACGTCACCGAGCCAGCGAGGCTGGAGCAGTTCACCATGGCAACGGCGGAACGTTTCGGCGGTCTTGACGGGGTGGTGGCGTGTGCGGGCGGCTCTCGCGGCGGCGGCTTCGAGCAGACGGACGCCGCGGACTGGGCCGCGACATGGGAGCTGAACGTCGGCCACGCGGTGCGGCTCGTGCGTGCCGCGATCCCGCATCTGCGGGATGCGGGCGGCGGCTCGGTCGTGCTGATCTCGTCGATCTCCGGCTGGAAGCCGGGGCCGCCGATCCAGTACGGGGCCGCGAAGTCGGCCCAGATCCACCTGGCCGCGTCGCTCGCCCGTGAACTCGGCCCGGACGGGATCCGAGTGAACGCCGTCTCCCCGGGGTCGATGCTCATTCCCGGCCGCCGCTGGGATCGCATGCGCCGGGAGGATCCCGAGCGGTTCGCGGGGTTCGCGGCGGCGGAGCTGCCGGGCGGAGAGCTGGTCGCACCGCAGGAGGTGGCGCGGGTGGTGGCGTTCCTGTTGTCCGACTGGTCGAGTGGCGTCTCCGGGGCCCATCTGCCGGTGGACCGGGCGCAGAACGCCCCGTCTCCGGACGGGTACTGAGGCGGGTCGCCGGGTCACGCCGCGGCCCCCAGCACCACCCGGGACCGGCGCTCGAACTCCCGTACAAGGGGCTCATGGCGGCGGGGCTCCAGCCGCCTGCGGAAGTCGCGCAGGGCCTGGATGGAGCGCTCGCTGTGCACGGTGGCGAGGGTGTCGAGCGCCTCGGTGGCGGTGCCGACGGCCTCGTCCAGCCGGTTCTGCTGAAGGTGGGCCGTGGCCAATACGGAGCGGCTGATGGCCTGGCGCCTGCGGCGGTCGGCGTTGGCGCTCACCGACTCGCTCGCCGTGCGCTCGGCCTGGGCGGCGAGTCCCAGGTCGCGGAAGCAGAGCGCTGATTCGGCCTGGAGATAGTGGCCGTCGAGAAAGCGCACCCAGGGCGACTCCTGTTCGGTACCCCGGCTGACATCCAGGTGCCGCTCGGCCTGGCGCAGAGCCTCGCCCGCCTGCCGCGCGTGGCCTTGGGCCGCGTGTCCGCGGGCCGACATGGCGTACAGGCGCATCAGGCCCAGCGGGCTGCCCGCTCCCTTGGCGGTGACGATGCCCGCCCGGGCCAGGCACACCCCCTCGTCGGGACGGCCGAGGCTGGTGGCCAGATGGGACAGTCCGGCCAGGATCTGCCCGCCCAGGACCCGGTCGCCGCCCTCGGCGCACAGGCGCAGCGCCTGGATCATGTAGCGCTGGGCCAGCCCGTACTCCCCCGCGTCGTACGAGCTCCAGCCGGCCATCGCGGCGAGCCTGGCCGCGGCGGTGTACAGCGGGCGCTGCACCTGTGGTGACGTGCCGCGCCGTTGCAGCATGGGGACGACCTCGGTGGACAGATAGTGCACGATGCTGGTGCGCACCCCGCCGCCGCCGTAGTGGTTGTCCATCTCGTCGAACATGGCGATCATCGCGTGCACCTGTTCGACCGGGCCGCCGTCGGCCACCGGCGTCAGCTGCCCGGCGTCCTGGTTCTCCAGCAGCCACAGCAGCCACTCGCGCTGAGGGTCGGTCAGGGCGCCCGCGACGAAGGGAACCGAGCCGAGCAGGCTGTGCCGGGAGATGTCGGTCGACCCCAGTTCGGCCAGCGCGTGCAGCGTGTCCGCCATGTCTTCGCCGTATGCGAGCGTCCTGGCCACGACCGGGCGTTGCTGGTCGGGATGGAAGCCGAGGTCCGCGGGTGACACGCCGCGGCCGAGCCGCTCGGACAGTACAGCGGCGATCAACTCCGGTGTCCTGCCGCGGGGTTGCTGTCCCTGGAGCCAGCGGGTCACCGACGCCTTGTCATAGCTCGAGTCGGCTCCCTGGCAGTGACCGAGTTCATTGACCCGAAGGGCGAGGGAGGCGTAGGAGCAGCCGGACTCCTTCAGCGCGGTCGCCAGTGCCGCATTGCCTCCGGCGGGGCCCTTGCCCGGGCTCCTTGCGTGTCCGTCGGTCACGGTGGCCATCCAGGTCTCGCTCAGTCCGTGTGCTTCGCCGCACCTGCCGAGCCGTCAAGTAAGCGCCGTCGGGGCAGAGTTGACCTTGCCGCGCCGCTCAGCGCGAGAGGTCCCACGAGAACTATCGTCGCGCAGATACTCGATCCGCAACCTGCGTTCTGATAATTTCGTATCGATCCGCATCGCTCTGTCTGTGTCATGGACGGCGTGGCAAACTGCACGCTGAGATGGCCTCTGAGGGGGGTAGGACGTGAGCGAGAACCGCTCGAGCGGCAGTGCACCCACCGTCCTGCGGATGGTCCTCGGCAAGCGGCTGAAGCAACTCCGGGAGCAGGCCGGCGTGTCCTTCGAGGACGCGGCGCGGGCGATCGAGGTCACCCCGCTCACGGTCCGGCGGATCGAAAAAGCCGAGGTCGGGCTGCGCATTCCGTACGTGAAGGAGTTGCTGCGCACCTACGGCGTCCCGACCGCGGAGATCGAGGACTTCCTCGAACTGGCCCGCAAGGCGAACCAGCCCGGGTGGTGGTACCAGTACCGCGATGTGCTCCCGGAATGGTTCAAGGCCTACGTGAGCCTGGAGAGCGAAGCGTCGGTCATCCGTCTCTACGAACCCCACTACGTCCCCGGCCTGTTGCAGACGCACGAGTACGCCGCAGCGCTGATGCGCGTCGGCTTCCCCGACGAGCCGAAGGAGGAGACAGCCCGCCGCGTCGATCTGCGACTCAAACGCCAGGATCTGCTCGCCAAGCCGGACGCACCGGCCCTCTGGGCCGTCCTGGACGAGACGGTGCTGCGCCGGTCGGTGGGCGGGACCGAGGTGATGCGGGCTCAGATCGACCGGCTGCACGAGGCCCTGGACATGCCGAAGGTCCGGATCCAGATCATGCGTTTCACAGCAGGCGCCCACCCCGGCGCCTTCGGACCCTTCCACCACTTCCGCTTCGGGTTCTCCGAACTGCCCGACATCGTCTACATGGAGAGCCTGGCCGGCGCGGTCTACGTGGACCGGCCGGAGGACGTCGTCGCCTATCTCGAAGTACTGGACCGGATGTCCGTGCAGGCGGAGCCGGTTGATCGAACCCGGGCCATCCTGGGTGAACTGCGTAAGGAGTTGTGATCATGGGATCCAAGGGCCCCATCTACAGCGGTATGTCGGCCTCCGAGCTGGGCACCGAGGGCTGGCACAAGCCCTGGAGCGGTACCAACGGCGGCAGTTGCGTCGAGGCCAAGCGGCTGTCCGACGGCAGCGTCGCCTTCCGTCAGTCCACGGACCCCGACGGTCCCGCGCTGGTCTACTCACGGGACGAGATGATCGTGTTCCTGGAGGGCGCCAAGGCCGGCCAGGCCGACTTCCTGGTCGCCTGAGCACCCACCCCGCCCGGCACACCACTACGTCCGCACAACCGGACAACCCGCACGCCCACTCCCGCCGTGCGGGTCGTCCGTCCACACTGAACAGGTCCGTCGCCTCGAAGGAGTGGTATGCGCGCGTCGCCCCGACTCCCCCGCCGGACCGTGCGTTCCACCCGCCCCGGCCGCACAGCTTCGCGCCGAACCACCAGGGTCGGCCCCGAGGCGGCGGCATGAACCTCCCGCAGGCGCTCATCCGCCACCGAACGCTGGTCATCGAGGGCCCCGACGGCATCTCCCGCAGTCGCCTCATCGCCGGGCTGACCCACCACGGCTACCTGATCCAGCACCTGGCGGACCGTCTGCACCATGTGGACCCGACCCGGCCCTACCGCGAACTCCTCGCGGCACCGGGGCGCGTGGCCCTCGACGGCAGCATCATCCATGAACTCGTCTACGGACCGCTGCGTCGCGGCCACTCCCGGGTGACCTGGATCGAGGCACTCGACTTCGCCGAATCCGTGGCCGAACGCGACGGCGCCCTCGTTCACCTGACGGCACCCGGGCACTTCCCGTGGCCCGCCCCCATGGACTTCGCCGAGGCGGCCGACGCCTACGCGCGGGCGATGCGCACCCTCGCACAACACGTCCCCGTCGTCACCCTCGACATGGGCGACCTCGGCCACCCGCCCCGCTCAGGCGCCCCTGCGCGCTGCGAACTCAGCCGGAACAAGCAGCAGTTGACGGTACGTTGGTAACAGACCTCGTGACGCACGGCAGGAGAACCTCCATGACAGACGGCCGGCCCGCCCCCGACCAAGAAGCACTGTCCAGGATCGACACCACGGTGCCGCACTCCGCCCGCATCTGGAACTACTGGATGGGAGGCAAGGACAACTACGAGGTCGACCGACTCGCCGGCGACGCCTACCGCGAGACCGCGCCGAACATCGAGACCATGGCCCGCGCCTCCCGCCAGTACCTGATCCGCACGGTGACCTTCGTGGCCGGCGAACTCGGCATCCGCCAGTTCCTCGACATCGGCACCGGCCTGCCCACGTACGACAACACCCACCAGGTCGCGCAGCGGATGGCACCCGAGTCGCGCATCGTCTACGCCGACAACGACCCGCTCGTCCTCCGGCACGCCCAGGCCCTGCTCACCAGCACCCCCGAAGGCATCACCGAGTACGTCGACGCGGACCTGCACGAACCGGAGAAGATCCTCGAAGCGGCAGGCCGCATCCTGGACTTCGACCAGCCGGTCGCCCTCATGCTCATGGGCATCCTCGGCCACATCCAGGACTATGAGGAGGCCCAGTCCATCGTCCGCCGCCTCCAGGCCGCCCTGTGTCCCGGCAGCTACTTCGTGCACTACGACAGCACGGACACGGACGAGGAACTCAAGCGGGCACAGCAGGGCTACGACGACACCGGCGCCATCCCGTACGTCCTGCGCAGCCCCGAGCAGATCGCCGCGTACTACGAGGGCCTGGAACTGCTCGAACCCGGCATCGTCTCCTGCCCCCTGTGGCGCCCCGAGCCCGGCACCACGCCCAAGCCCACCGACGTCTACGGCGGCGTGGCCCGCAAGCCCTGACCCACACATGGAGTAAACCCGCCGCCTCCCGTGTTGTAACAGCCTTTACGGCCATGACAACGGGCGGTGGACTGCTGGGAGGGGACGGGAGCCGATGAGCCTTCGTCAGTACGAGTACGCCCTGGCCGTTGCCGAGGAAGGCTCGGTGACGGCGGCGGCGGAGCTGCTGCACGTGGCTCAACCGTCGGTGTCCCAGCAGATCCGCGGCCTGGAGCGGGAACTCGGCGTGGAACTGTTCGCCCGCACGCCGACCGGACTGGTCCCCACCGTGGTCGGCCGCGCGTTCCTGCGGGAGGCGGAGGTCGCGGTGAGCGCGTCGCGGCGGGCGAGGGCGACGGCGCGGGCCGGTGCCGATGAGCTGGTGGGCGAGCTGATGGTCGCGGTGCAGCTGGGCTTCGGCACACGGCAGTTGCCGGGGGCGCTCGGCGCGCTGCGTCGCCGCTTCCCGCGGCTGGAGGTCACCGTCTTCGAGGAGCCGAGTTCCGCCGAGCTGGAGCGGCTGGGGCGCCGGGGCGTGCTGGACCTCGCCCTGATGGCGGCGTGCGAGCAGAGCCCCGACGACGCCCACCACCTCGGCGACGAGGAGTTCGTCGTGGTGCTGGGCGCCGGGCATCCGCAACTCGCCGCGGACCGGGTCGAGCTGCGTGAACTGGACGGGGAGCCGTGGGTGAGGTTCGACCGCGACAGCGCGCTCGACGCCGTGCTGCTGAACGTGCTGCGGAACAACGATCTGACCCCGACCACGGCCGCCCGGGTGTCCCAGACGGCAACGGCAGCGCGCTGGGCCGCCCACGGGCTGGGAGTGACACTCGTCCCGGCCTCCGCGGTGCCCCACGGTCACGAGCACCTCGCGCGCCCGGTGTTCCCGGCCGTGTCCCAGCCCGTCATCGCCGTGGTCCGGCACGGCGCGGGTCCGGCGGAGACGGCGCTGCTCGAACTCCTGCGCAAGGAGACCTGGTCCGAATTCGCTTCCTTCTCACCGGTGTCCTGACCGGCGAGATGGAAGTCGGCGTCGCTGAATTCCCCTTTTTCGAATCCGGCGTTCCGGAATACCGTTTCCGTCAACCCCTGGGGAATTCGCCGCCGTCCACGACGAGATTGCTCCCGGTCAGCCAGCTCGCCCGGTCGGACATGAGGAACAGCACCGCATGGGCGATGTCCTCGGGCTGACCATCGCGCCCCAGCGGAGGGGTGGTGGTGTCCTGGCCCGGCCCCGAGTCGATGCGCGCCCACTGCTCCCTCGTTGCTTCACCGCCGGGGGTGGCGGTTCTGCCGGGAGACACGGTGTTGACCCGGATTCCGAACGAGGCCAGCTCCGCGGCCAGCCCCCGGCTGTAGGCCTCCAGCGCCGCCTTCGCCGTCACGTAGTGCAGGAACGGGGGTGCCACGGTGGGCACCGCGGCCGAGGAGACGTGCACGATCGTCCCCGAACGCCGTTCCCGCATCCCCGGTGCCAGCAGCGCGTCCAGCCGCACGGACGCCAGGAAGTTAAGGTCCAGCGCGTCCTGCCACACATCGTCAGGGATGGCCAAGGCGCCCTTGTACGGTTGCGCCCCACCCACGTTGTGGACCAGGACGTCCACCCCGCCGAGCACCTCCTGCGCGGCCGCGGCGAGCGCCTCCGCGCCGGCCCGTGTCCGTACGTCCGCCTCCACGAAGGCGGCCCCCTCCGGCACCGTGCTCGACGCCGACCTGGCGGTTGTGAGCACCTCGGCACCCGCGTCCAGGAGTTGGCGCACGACGGCCGCTCCGATACCGCGAGAACCACCCGTGACCAGGGCCCGCTTTCCCGCGAGTTCCCGCTTTCCCGATCCGTTTCCGCTCGTGGTCATGCCACCGGTCCTCTCCATCACATATTTCGTCCGCTCGACGGAAAAGGGCAGAGCACGAATCTTCGGAGAAATCGCGGTGAGCACCTCGTCGAGCTGTTTCACCGTACGGCCGGAAAAGAAAGAGAGGCAAAGACCAAATGTCAGCGGGCGCTATAGGGAATTCCTATGGCACCCCAGCCCCTCCGCCCGTGCCCCGCGCACGAAGCGGATCGAGGCGACCCGAGTCACGCGTCCAGGTGGGCGCGAATGAGCGTGCCGAGTCGCTGAGATCGTGCGCGTGGTCGTAGTCGAGGAAGAGCTGCCGTAGCCCTGGGTCGGCCAGGATCTCGGCCTGGTCGTGGAACAGGGTGATCGCACGGTCTGGGTGGGTGGCGAACACGAGGATCCACAGGTCGCGTTGCAGGTCCGCCCATCGAGGCGTGAATCCCCAGCGGGCCAGGTCCTCCAGGTGGGCACCGACCTCGGTGGGCAGCGACGCCAGACGCCCGGCAGCGAGCCGGCACAGGCGCTCTTGCGTCGCCTCCAGGCCACGGATGCGGTCCAGCGGATCTCCGACGCCGGGTACGACGAGGCCGGCAAGGAGCTGGAACGGCTGTTGAAGACACCGTCCGACGGGCGTCGCGAGTGAGCACCCGCGCTGCGGGACGTACGCGCGTATGAACCCGGAAGTACCCGACGGTGATGGGCAGCCCACCAGGAGTCTGCACGTGGCCCATCCCCAGGAAGCCCAACCTTGTGGGGCGCGCGGACGAGCTTGAGCTGACCGACTCGCTGCTCGCCGGGCAGGACCCCACCGCCCGGCACCTGGCACCGTTCGCCGACGCCGTCGGCCGAGGCGCGTCAGTGGTGGTGGCCGTGCCTGCCGAGGGTCTCCACGGGGCTAGCGCCGGGGCGGGTCCACTGCGGCACGGGGCGGCTGGTCGGGCCCCAGGTGGCGGTCCCGTCCGCGTCCGAGCGCCAGTACCAGCAGATCGGCGAGCCATGCCCACCGACCGGCGAGCCTGCCTCAGCGGCCTTGGGCCAACCCTCAGGGTTGTCCTCCCACCCTTCGCGGCGGCCGTAGGGCGTCATGTCGAGCAGGCCGAGGGACCCGTTGACCGGCTCGTTGCCACGGCCTGTCGTGGAGTAGGTGAGGAACACGCGGTCGCCGTCTCGCAGGAAAGAGACGATGTGCCCCATTCCCCCGCCGATCGGCGCCGCCACGCCCCGCACCGAGTACCAGGGCTGGGTGTAGCCCATGAACTCGACGTAGGAGGCCACCTCGTCCCACCGGCCTGTGGTCAGGATGGCGAACGAGACGCCGCGGGCGTTGAGATAGACGGCGTCCTTCATGTGCCAGGCCGTGGTGGTACAGCCCTCGCACTGCCCCTGGTGCGGCGCGCCGTCGTACCACATGTGCTGGTAGACCACGAGCTCGTCGCGGCCCTGGAACAGGTCCAGGAACGGGACCGGGCCGCCGGGTCCGACGACCTCGACCGTCCCGTCGAGCTCCACCATCGGCAGCCGGCGGCGGGCCGCGGCGAGCGCGTCGCCCTCGCGGGTGTGGGCCTTCTCGCGGACCAGCAGCTCGTCACGGGCGGTCTGCCAGGTGGCCAGGTCGACGACGGGCGGGCGGCCGGGCAGCGCGGTGGTCGGGTCATCCGGCGGGTTCGTCATGGTGTCCTCCGTGGTGTCTCGTGCCGCGCAGCGTCGTACGACGCCCTACGACTGTCACCAGAACAGACTCGCGCCCCGGCCGAAACTCATCGCGGCAGGAGGCGCCCTCGTCCCCAGTCCGCCTACCGGTCAGGAATCAAGAAGCACTGGTCACCGAGTCGCACCTAGCGTGATGGCCATGGCATCCATCGAAACCGTCACCCTCGAGGTGGCCGACCCCACGGCCGCCGACCGCTTCTACACCAACGCCTTCGGCCTGGACACGCAGATACAGCTGAGCGCCTCCGAGGCACCCACAACCGGCTTCCGCGGATTCACACTGTCGCTCACGGTGCCCCAGCCCGCCACCGTCAACAGCCTCATCGACAGCGCCCTAGACGCAGGCGCCACTCCGCTCAAGCCCGCCACGAAATCGCTCTGGGGCTACGGCGGTGTCGTACAGGCCCCGGACGGGACGATCTGGAAGGTCGCGACCTCCGCAAAGAAGGACACCGGCCCCGTCTCCCGCCAGATCGACCAGATCGTGCTCCTGCTGGGAGTCGCCGACGTGGCCGCCAGCAAACGGTTCTACGTCGACCAGGGCCTCACCGTGGGGAAGAGCTTCGGCCGCATGTACGTCGAGTTCGAAGCTGGGTCGAGTCCCGTCAAGCTGGCCCTGTACCGGCGCCGAGCCCTCGCCAAGGACGCCGGCGTCACGCCCGACGGCACGGGATCCCACCGGATCACGATCGGCGGCGACACCGGGCCGTTCACCGACCCGGACGGATTTGCCTGGCAGGCCGCCACGCCCGCCCGCACGCCCTGACGTGTCCCCGTGGCGCAGCAGGTCCCGGCGCATCTGCTCCGGGACCTACTGACGTCAAAGATCAGGCAGGGGTGATGTTCTCCGCCTGCGGGCCCTTCTGCCCCTGCGTGATGTCAAAGGTGACCGACTGGCCTTCCTGAAGCTCACGGAAGCCGGAGGCATTGATGTTGGAGTAGTGCGCGAAGACGTCCGGTCCGCCGCCGTCCTGGGCGATGAAGCCGAAGCCCTTTTCCGCGTTGAACCACTTGACGGTTCCGCTGGCCATGCTGGTGCCTCTCAGTCAGTGTCAGGAACCGCACCACGCGGCCCTGGAGAAGAACGCCCCGGTCACCTACAACAACACACCCGCACCACAGCACGGGCACGCCACTGCCAACCACGACATCTCACCGCGACGCTACACGGCAAATGCAGCGGGGAAAACGGTTGGGCGTGATGACGCTCGGGCCAATAACTTGCAGGGGAGCGCCCGAACAACAAGGCACTCCCGGAATGCAACAACCTATGCATTCTGTGGATTTCACTGCGATCGTCGGCCGGGCCAAGCCCTCCGCGGCGTGGAAGCGGACCGTCTCGTCCGGGTCGTCCAGGGCATGCACGAAACGCGCCAGGTCCTGGCCGGTGTTCCCGTCGGTGGCGTTGTCCGTGTCGAGGAGCGAGAGCGCAGCGGCCCGTACATCGGGCGAAGGGGTCCGGTCCACGATCTGCCGTAGGCCGGGCAGCGCCTCCGCCAGGCCTATGAGCGCGTTGTGCGTCTGCCAGACCGTGTTCGGGTCGGCGGCGAGGTGGGCCACCAACGCCCGGGCCACAGAACGGCGTTCCCAGGGGCGGAGTCCGTCGTCCACCAGCGCGTCCAAGCCGTCCACCGCGCTCGCGCGCACCTCGCCGTCGAGGTCGTCCAGGAGTGGAAGCAGCAGCCAGACGGCGTCCCATCGCCCCGCTTGCCCAACGGCCTTCGCGGCGGCCGCACGCGTACGGCCGGGCAACGCGGGGTCGGTGACGGCCGTACGCAGCACCCCGGCGGCGGTCCGCGTCCCCGCGGCCCCCAACGCGTACGCGGCCGACTGGCCGGCCGTGGCATCGCCGAGCCATCGCGTCGCCGGCCCGGTCACCCGTTCCTCGCCCCGTCGGCCCAGCCCATGCAACAACAAGGCCGCGACGCTTGCGGCCCGTTCGGCATCCAGAGCCTCCACCAACGCGTTCTGCGTCTGCGCATCCTCCACGTCGAGCAGTCGACCCGCCACCGCAGTCCGCACCTGGGCCGATTCGTCGCGGAGACCCTTGACCAGCGAATCGAGGAGGCGCTCGGTCCATTGCCTCGGAAGCAGTTGGAGAGCCTGCACACGAGCCTCTCCCGTGCCCTGCTCGGCCGTACGGACCACTTCGGCGCTGACGGCCGGGTCGTCCCGGAAGCTGTACACCAGGCCGCGGGCGCGTCCCCACACGGCGCCTTCCGGGTCGCCCAGGAGCGCCACGAGCGCGGGAACATCACCGGGCACGCCCAGGGCCGTCAAGCCATCCAGACCGTTGATCCGCAGGTGATGGTCCGGATCGCGGAGCAGGGTTGAGAAGGAGTCCACGATCGCCGGGTCGTCGAGCCCGAGCCGGATCGCAGCGCGCGAGGCCCGGCGTCGTACCCACGGATCCTCGTCACCCATCAGGGCGGGCAGCACCCCACGGCCCGCCTCGGCGACCCCGAGCCGGCCGAGCCCCAAGGCCGCGGCCTCACGCACCTCGGGTGCACGGTCGTCCGCAGATCCGACAAGCGCCCAGGCGTGCTCGTCCCGCCCGACCCTGCCCAGCCCTTTCGCCGCGGCCGCACGCCGCCAGGTGTCGCCGTCCTCCAGCCCCCGGAGGAAGAAGGCGATCTGCTGTTCCGATCCCATGAAACCCCGATGACTCAGACCGGTGAGTCGGCCGGAGGTTGTGGCCGCGATGAGAAACGCAGCCGACGGCAGTCATTCCGTTCAGGTAGGCGTCGAGTGAACGGAGAAGGACAGCATGCGGTTCGTGATCAAGATGCTGGCAGCGGCAGTGGCCGTCTGTCTCACCGCGGTTTCCTCGGGCGGGGCGTACGCCGACGAACAGCCGGGCGGCAAGGGTACGCACCAGGGAGCCATCAACGGCGCCCCGTACCGGATCGAGATGCCGGAGCGGTGGAACGGCACCCTGGTGCTGTACAGCCACGGGTACTACCTCAAGGACTTCCTGCCGGAGAAGGTGGCGCTCACGGTGCACGACACGACGGAGAGCTGGCTGCTGCGGCACGGGTACGCACTGGCGGCGTCCGAGTACAAGAACAGGGGTATCGGTTACGCGGTCGAGGACGCCATGACCGACCAGGTCGCGCTGCTGAACCACTTCCAGGCGAAGATCGGGAAGCCTCGCCGCACCATCAGCTACGGGATGTCGCAGGGCGCGGTGATCGCGGCGCAGCTCGCCGAGCGTCATCCCCACAGGTTCGCGGGCACCGCGGGGTTCTGTAGCGAGGTCGACACACCCGGCTCGTGGAACACCGCGCTGGACATCCAGTTCGTCGTGAAGACGCTGCTGGCTCCGAACGCGGACATCGACCTGGTACGGCCGACCGATCCAGCCACCGCTGCGGCGCACGCCGAGGCGCTGGCGGCGGCGGTACGGGACGCCCGCGGTTCGGAGGAGGGACGTGCACGGCTGGCGCTGGCCGGCGCGATCGCCAACATCCCCACCTGGTTCTCGCCGTTCGAACCGGAGCCGAAGAAGCTGTCCGAGCGGATCGTCGCGCAGTCCATGTGGGTCGAGTTCGCGTACGGCTACGGACTCGGTCCCACGGGTCGCCTCGACCTGGAGGCGCGGGCCGGCGGCAACCCGTCGTGGAACACCGGCATCGACTACCGGCGCCAACTCGCCGAGTCCAGCCGGCACGACCTCGTCCGCGAGGCGTACAACGCCGCGGATCTGGACCTCGACGCGGACCTGGACAACCTCGCCGGCGCGGAGCGGATCAGCGCGGACCCGGCCGCTGTCGCGTACACCAAGCAGCACGGTCTGGTCGACGGCACGGCGCAGACGCCGACGCTCACCCTGCACACCACGGGTGACGGCGGGGCCGTCAACGGCCAGGTGCCGTGGTGGGCGGACCAGGTGGAGCAGCACGGCAACGCCGAGTTCCGACAGCTCTACCTCGCTCGCGGCGGGCACTGCTCCTACTCCGCTGCGGAGGAGATCGTCTCGCTGCTCGCACTGCACCGCCACATCGAGACCGGACGGTGGGGGAACCTCGACCCGTCGAGGCTGGACACCGTGGTCGGAGAGTTCGGTCCCGAGTACCAGAAGGTGCTCGACTTCGGGACCGGCCAGACCAAGCCGGTGGCCCCGACGTTCACCGAGTACACACCGCCCGCTTTCCTCCGCCCGACCCGCTGACGCAACGGCGTAGCCACTAAAGGACCGTTCATCAGGATTCTCCAGACCCCCGTCCGATCCGCGGTCTACGGTACGGACGTGCCGCGCTGTGCGCTGCGGTCATGTGAGGAGGAGTATCTGTGTCATCGCCTTGTGACCCCGAGTACGCTCCCGTCGGCGATGTGGGCGCAGCGCTCATGATGGTCGACTCTCGGCTCAAAGCGATCTACGACAGTAAGACCGAGACCGACGCCGAACAGCAGCAGCTGGTCGACCACTTCGCCGCGTCCCTGGGTCCTGCGGGAGCCGATGCGCTGCTGGACGGAGCGTGCACGCTCATCTACATGTTCATGAAGTGGCTGCGGGCGGCCTGCGAGGACCACGACAAGGACGTCATCGAGTACGTGGTGCCCACCCTCGTGGCCACGATGCGCATGATGCCCAAGACCTTTCGTCCCGAGGTCATCCCCACCATGGCCGGCCTGCTCGTCGCCGCAGGCACCGGTCTGAGCCCCAATTTGTGGCGCGCACAGTACGGACAATGGACCGACGCCGAGATGAATCCGCTGGAAGCCACGGCCGTCCTGCTCGCGGAGCAGATCAACCGGATTACCGGCACCGACGACTTCGCCACGCGCTTGATCGCCGATGCTCTGGCCGGCGTTGACCAAGGCTGACGAATGGCAACCGCCAGGTGACAGGACTGGCTCGGCGAGGGCGGGCAGTCCCCTTGCTCATCGGCTCCAGCTTCTGGTCACTGCCTGCCGGACCACGTCAGGTCGTCGACCAGCATTGCCAAGGCCGACCTCGGGACGGTCTCGCCTGTCCCACTGTCCGCCCGCCTCCAGGTCGGGTTCGAGTCCGCGGAATCTGAGCCCTTGGTGTCGTTGACGCCCTGAAAGATGCCGAAGTCGATGGGCCCGTCGTCCGCCGAGGCGGGGATGGCAGCCGTAAGGAGGACCGCACCGGCGAGCGCGGTCGCAGCGATGATCTTCATGCCCGGCGCAACGATGAGACTGACCTCAGGATGCTCCATTCACCCCTCTTGGCGGAGCGTCGCGGCGGCGAGCCTGTCCCAGAGGGCGGCCGCGGGCCGGGCCGGCGACGCACGAGCGGACAAGGACAGGACTCAAGGCGCCGAACGCAGGTGCATGAGCGCCTGGGCTGCGAGGCGATAGCCGAAGGCTCCCAGGCCGACCACGACGCCGTTGGCCAGCGGGGCGATCACCGATTCGTGCCGGAACTGTTCGCGGGCCCATACGTTGCTGAGGTGCACCTCGATCCACGGCGGGGCGTAGCTGGCGAGCGCGTCGCGCAGACTCCAGCCGGCGATCATCAGGGCACCGGGATTGACGATGGCACCGACAGTGGTCTCGCTGTGCTGGTGAATGGCGCCGACGAGCTGCCCTTCCGAATCGTGCTGTACGGAGGTCACTTCCCATCCTCGGACGCCTACCTCCTCGGCGACCGCCGCTTCGATGTCGGCAAGTGTGTCGGTGCCGTATATCTCCGGCTCGCGTCGGCCCAGGATGCCCAGATTGGGACCGTTCAAGAGAAGCACGACGCTCAAGGTGGCCACCTCGGTATTCACATTCACCCGCGAACTACAGGACGGCCTCCATGCTGTCGCCGCCCAACGCGTCGCGCCACCATCAGTGCTGATAGTTCAAGTCGCTTTTGAGCCCACGCCGGGCCGCGCTCCTTGCCATGCCACTCAAAGGTCGCTCGCAATCTGGTCGACTCCCCCCATACTCTGCGTCGTTCGGCATCGCCGCTGCCGCACTCCCCGCCCTACTCTTACTCGGACAACACGGATCCCATGGCAGGAGATGTGATGCTCAATTCTCCGTTTCGCTTGCGGTTACCACCCGCCTTCTCCGTCATGCGCGTCTGTCAGAGCAGCCCATGCGAAACCGCCCACCTGTCCGAGTCCTCTTTTTCCGCCTGGTCGCGCGGTGATCTCGCAGAAGGCATTCGCTTGGCGAACTCCGCCGGTCAAACAGAACCTGAATGCACCGGAAATTGCAAGGGTTTGGCAAAGATCTGGTACGCCGCATTGCTGGTCAGCATCCGCGATCTTCCGTCCGGAGCGCGGGCACTTGCAGACGCGGACGAACTCCACGCGGCACGGCCCGAGGTGGGCGGCAGCCTGGCGACGGCATCGATGCTCTGCGCGGCGGATCTCGCGTTCGCCAAGGGGGATGTCGACACCGCTGTCGATCTCGCACGCAAGGGCGTTGACCAGGCGCAGCGAACCGGCCCCCACCACTTTCTGCCCGATGCGCACACCGTGATGGCGCTGAGCGCCCTGCGGCAGGGCAACATGAGCGTGAGCATGGAGTTCGCGAATCAACTGCGGGACTGCGCTCTCCTCGGCCAGACGGCCCACAGGCCGAGTCAGTGTGCCTGGGCTGCCGCCCAGCTCCTTGAGGTGCAGGGTGGCGCGACGAGCGCTGCCCAGCTCATCGTGGGCATCATCATGGACGACCGGCTGCTCCTGGAGCTGTTGGCGTCACAGCCCGCCGCTGCCGCCTGGCTCGTTCGGGCCACGCGGAAGCTGGGCGACGAAGCGCTCGCCCGGCGTGTGGTCTCGGTGGCCGCCGAGCTCGCGGCGCGCAACCCCGGGCTCCGTTCCGTGTCGGCGGCGGCGAAGCACGCCGCCGGACTCCTGGAAAGGAATCCGGAGAGGGTCATTGCCGCGGCCGCCTCGCATCTGGACCCGTGGGCCCGTGCGTCCGCCGGTGAAGACGCCGGAAAGCTTTTCGCCGCACGGCCTGCGGAGCGTGCACGGGCGGTCGCGGCCCTCGAATCGGCGGTGGACGGCTACTCGAATTCCGCGGCTCCGCGAGACGCCCGCAGGGTGGTGAGCCGCCTTCGCTCACTCGGAGTGCGGCGGGGCCGCTATCCGCAGTACGCCGGTCAGGGCAGCGTGAACACGAGCTCGCTCACCAATACCGAGGCCGCCGTGGCCGAGTTGGTGAGCCAGGGGTTCACCAACTCCCAAGTCGGAGATCGTCTGTTCATCTCCGGTCACACCGTTGCCTTCCATCTGAAGAAGATCTTCCGGAAGATGAATGTGGCCTCGCGTGTGGAATTGACGAGAGCGTGGAGCCAGATTTCGGGCACGGCCCCCGGGAGCGCAAACGCCCGGTGAGAGCCACCGGTTCCGAATCCAGGGGTTGAGGTCGGGCTCGGCCCGTCAGGTGTGCGGGACCGTCACGGCGGTGGCCGCCAAGCCCTTGCGTACCACCCACCGTCCCTCGAAGTGCGTGAGCCGCCGGCCGCCCACAAGCGGCCCCGGGACCAGCAGTGCGGCCCGGAATCCACCCCGCGGCGGCGACCCCGGGGCGGCCTCGAACTCGATGTCCGCGTCCGCGAAGTCGAGGTGGTCCCCGGTCAGCGGGAACCACGCTTTGTAGACGGACTCCTTGGCGCTGAACAGCAGTTGGTCCCAGTGCACGGCGGGATGCCGTACGGACAGATACCGCAGACGCCACTGTTCGGAGGGCAGACGGACAGCGTCCAGGACGTCCTTGGGGAGCGGGGCGTGGGGTTCGGCGTCGATGCCGACTGAGGCCAGGTCGGTGGCGTGGGCCACGGCGGCGGCGCGGTAGCCGTCACAGTGGGTCATGCTGCCGACCAGGCCCGGCGGCCAGCACGGGGCGCCACGGGGACAGCTGGGAATGGGCCGCGGCGCCCTGCCGAGCTCCGCCATGGCGCGGCGGGCGCAGGCCCGCACGGTGGCGAACTCACGGCGGCGCCTCTCGACCGCGTCGGCCATGAGTGCCCGCTCCTCGGGGTAGAGGGGCGCGGCCTCATCGTCGCCGTACGTCTCCGCGACGGCCACGGATCCGGGGAGCAGTTCTGCGATCACAGGATCCGGCGCAGTCTTCCCGGCGGGCCCTGGCGCTTGTGCCACTCGCGGGGGTAGCCCACGGACACCTCTTCGAAGCGGACGCCCTCGTGGTACGTGGTCCGAGGGATGTGGAGATGGCCGTACACCATGGCTGCCACGCGGAATCGGCGGTGCCAGTCGGCGGTCAGCCGGGTGCCGCACCACATGGCGAACTCGGGGTACCACAACACCTCCGTCGGATGCCGGTCCAGCGGGTAGTGGTTGACCAGCACCGTCGGCAGGTCGTCGGGGAGTTCGGCGAGCCGGCGTTCGGTCGCCTCGACCCGGGCCCGGCACCAGGCCTCGCGGCTCGGGTAGGGGTCGGGATGCAGCAGGTTCTCGTCGTTGCAGAGGACGCCGGTGCCGTGCGCGTACGCCAGCCCCTCGTCCTTGTCGGCACAGTCGGCGGGGAGGAAGGAGTAGTCGTAGAGCAGGAACAGCGGTGCCACGGCCACGCGGCCGCCGGGGCTGTCCCAGACGGGATAGGGGTCCTCGGGCGTGAGCACGCCGAGTTCCCGGCACAGTTCGACCAGGTGCTCGTAGCGGGCGACACCGCGCAGGGTGACGGGGTCCTTCGGATGGGTCCACAGCTCGTGGTTGCCGGGGGCCCAGACCACCTTGCGGAAGCGGCCGGCGAGGGTCTTCAGGCACCAGTGGATGTCGGCGACGGTCTCCGCCACGTCTCCGGCCACCAGGAGCCAGTCGTCGTCCGTCTCGGGGTGCATCTTGTCGACGAGGGCGCGGTTGTCGGCGTAACTGACGTGAAGATCGCTGATGGCCAGCAGTTGTCCGCGGCCGTCGGCCGTCCTCGTCACACCTCGCCCCTTTCGGCGCTCACGTCGGTCGGCGCCACGGTGCGCCCCGCTGCCCGGTCCGTCACACCGAGGCGGGCGGCTGGGACGCCAGATCGCGGGTCATCGTGTCGGCCCTGGCCATTTCCGCCTCGGCGTTCTCATCGATCCGGGCCGTGGCGAAGCGGAGAATGGGCGGCGCCATCAGCGAGGTCACGATCGCGACGAGGATGATGATGGTGTACGTCTCGGCGCCGAGTACCCCGAGTTGCAGGCCCACCATGGCCACGACGATCTCGATCACCCCGCGGCAGTTCATGCCGGCGCCGAGCGCGAGGGCCTCCCAGCGGCCCAGTCCGCTCATCTTCGCGCCGACGTAGGCACCCACGAACTTGCCGAGGATCGCCACGGCGAGCACCGCGCACGCCGTGGCCAGGACGGTGGGCCTGGCCAGCGCGGACAGGTCCATCCGGATACCGGCCGTGGCGAAGAAGACCGGGGCGAGGAAGGCGAGCACCGTGGTCCGCAGCGGGGCCAGCTTCTTGCCGTCCAGTTCGCCGCTCGTGCCGATCAGTACGCCGCACACGAAGGCGCCGAAGACCGCCTCCAGTCGCAGCGCCTGGGTCGCCGCCGCGCCCAACAGGACGATCAGCGTCACCACCGCGATGGTAGGCGCAGGCGACGCGGAGCGGCCCGCCGCACGCAGCGCCCACTTCACCAGGGGGCGGCCCACCAGCCAGGCGGTCACCACGACGCCCACGGGGTACAGCAGGGCGGTGGCGATCGTTCCGGTGGTCAGCCCGGCCGTCGCCATCGCCGACACGATGGACAGCAGGAACCAGCCGACGACGTCGTCGAACACACCGGCGGCCAGGGTCAGTTGGCCGATGTCGCGGTGCAGGAGGTTCATGTCGATGAGGGTCTTGGCGATCACCGGGATCGCGGTGACGCACATGGCGACACCGAGGAACAGCGAGAAGACCGTCGGACTCGTGCCGCCGGGGATGAGCGAGGCGGGCAGCAGGTAGCCCATGCCGACGCCGAGCCCGAGGGGCAGAAGCAGACCGGCGAGGCTCACTCGGACCGCGGTGGCGCCGCGCCGTCTGACGAGGTCGAACTTCAGCTCCATGCCGGTGATGCCGACGAGCAGCACGACCCCCAACTGCCCTACTGCGTCGAGCAGATGGAGCTGGCCGGGTTCCTTGGGCAGCAGCCAGTCGGCGAGAGCGGGCCATACGTGGCTCAGGAGTGAGGGGCCGACGATCACGCCGGCGAGCAGCTCGCCGACGATCGCGGGCAGGTGGAACCGTGCGGCCAACTGCCCCAGGGCCGTGGCCAGAAGAAGCAGAACCGCCACTTGGAGCAGGAACACCAGCAGCGAGTGGTGGGGAATGGTGGGTACGGGCGCGGAGCTCATCCCGACCATCTCAGATCCTGGCTTCGCGACGCGTAGCGGCGTCCTGGCGGGCCAGTCGGTCTGCAAGGAGTGCCGTCACGGGAGCGCTCTGGTCGACGAGGTAGAAGTGGCCGCCCGGGAACACCTGGAGCTCTGTCGGGCCGGTGGTGTGCTCTTCCCAGGCCACCGCCTCGGCGATCGAGACGCGGGGGTCGCTGTCTCCGGTGAGCACCGTCAGGGGGCACTCCAGCTTTCGTCCGGGTTCGCAGCGGTGGGCCATGACGGCCTGGTAGTCGCTGCGGATCGCGGGCATGATCATTTCTCGTATCTCCGGGTCGGCGATCAGGGCCGCGGGGGTACCGCTCAGGCGGAGCAGCTCGGCCACGATCTGCTCGTCCGACCGCGGATCGACCTTCTCGCCGCGCGTGCTGGACGGGGACCGCCGGCCGGAGGCGAACAGACGCAGGGGCGCGGGGAGGCCGGCGTCCTGCATGCGCAGCGCGATCTCGTAGGCGAGGACGGCGCCCATGCTGTGTCCGAACAGCGCCAGGGGGCGGTCGTCGAGGTGGCGTACCGCGGCGAATATCTCGTCTGCCATGTCGGACAGCACGGTGATGTGCGGTTCGTGGCGCCGGTCCTGGCGTCCTGGGTACTGCACCGCCAGCACGTCCACGGTGGGCGCGAGCGCCTTGGACAGCGGAAAGTAGAAGCTCGCGGCCCCGCCGGCGTGCGGGAGGCATACGAGGCGGACACTGCTGTCCGGCGCCGGGTGGAACTGGCGGAGCCATTTTCCGAACTGTTCCGGTGGTTGAGGCACGGCCAGAAATTCCTTCCAGGATTCATCACTCAAACTAGGAGCGGCACGGCGGGCCCGGTATCCCTCGATCTGATAGTCCCGCTGTGATCCTGCCGCAGTGCGCTTCGCATACTGAACCTGCCTGGAATTGAAGCGAACTTGAGTTTCTCTGGAGGAGCGGCATCAGTTTCACCGGCGGGGTGACGTCGTTTTCGCATCCTCGGGCATCATGGCCAAAGGCCTGCCGTTCACCCCGTAGGAGGCAATCACCGTGAAGATAGTCGCGGAGACCGACAAATGCGTCGGCGCGGGTCAGTGCGCGCTCATCGCGCCCGAGGTGTTCGACCAGGGCGAGGACGACGGCATCGTCGTGGTGCTGAACACCGAACCCGGGAGCGCACTCCTGCCGACGGTCACCGAGGCCGTCGACCTGTGCCCGGCCCGAGCGCTCTCCCTCGCCGGCTGACCGGGTTCGGGCCGCCGGGCGACGATCCTGGCGGCCTGGGAGGCGAACCAGGTCCGCTTGAACCGCCTGCGCATTTCGGCCAGTTCCTCGGGGGTCGGATAGTCACGCATTGCCGGTGGCACCGCATCAGGGGCCATCGAGAACGGCGAAGTGCTGGTTTCGTTTCGCCTTTCTTTACGCGCCATTTCCAACGCTCGCGATTTTTCCGACCCTTTGCGAATGGGGATCACGATGTCCACCATGGACACGGACGTGGCCATCGTCGGCAACGGGCCGATCGGCGCTGCCCTGTCGGTGCTGCTCGCTCAGCGCGGCTGGCGCGTGACCGTCCTAGAACGCCGCCCCCGGCCGTATCTGCTGCCGCGGGCGACGAGCTTCGACGGGGAGACGGCCCGGCTTCTCGCGGCCACCGGCATCGGGGCCGACTTCGGCCGGATCACGGAGCCGGCCACCGGCTATCAGTGGCGTACCGCGGCGGGACGGACGCTGCTGGACATCTCCTTCTCCCCGCAGGGGCGTTACGGCTGGCCGGACGCCAACACCATGCACCAGCCCGCCCTTGAGGAGCTCCTCGCGGCCAGGGCGGCGTCGCTGCCCGGCATCACGGTGCTGCGCGGGCACCGCGTCGTGGACATCAGCGAACACGAGGAGCGGGTGACGCTGACCGTCGAGGGCGATGGAGAGACGCCCCGCACCGTCCGCGCCCGGTGGGTCGTGGGCTGCGACGGCGCCAACAGCTTTGTCCGCGAGCACCTCGGTGTTCCCGTGACCGATCTCGGATTCTCCTACGAGTGGCTGCTGTGCGACGTGGAGCTGCACGAGCCGCGCGAGTTCACCCCCACCAACGTCCAGATCTGCGACCCGGCGAGGCCCACGACCCTGGTGGGCAGCGGTCCGGGGCACCGCCGCTGGGAGTTCATGCGGCTGCCGGGCGAGAGCAGCGCCGAGCTGAACAAGGAAGAGACGGCCTGGCGCCTCCTCAAGCCCTTCGGCGTCACCCCGGACACCGCCACTCTGCTGCGCAGCACCACCTATATATTCCGGGCCACTTGGGCCGACGAGTGGCGGACGGGCCGTGTGCTGCTCGCCGGTGACGCGGCGCATCTGATGCCGCCCTTCGCCGGGCAGGGCATGTGTTCCGGTATCCGGGACGCGACCAATCTGGCGTGGAAGCTGGATCTGACGCTGCGCGGCCTGGCCGACGCCTCCGTGCTCGACACCTATGGCCAGGAACGCAGACAGCACGTGAAGGAGTCGATCCTCTCGTCGGTCCAGCTGGGCAGGGTGATCTGCGTGACGGACCCGGAGGCCGCCGCGGACCGGGATGCCACGGTCCTCGCGGGCCGACGCGGCCGCACCGGGCCGGAGCAACCGGAGCCGGCGAAGCCGCTGTCGGCCGGGCTGCTGCGCCGGCCCTCCGCGGACCCCGCCGAGCCGCCGGCCGGTGCGGTGGTGCCGCAGGGGCGGGTGAGCGTACAGGGCGACACGGGCCTGTTCGACGAGATCGTGGGCTGGGGCTTCGTACTGCTCACCGCGGACGACCTTCGCCCCGCGCTCGGTGAGGACAGGTGGTCCTTCCTCGGCGCTCTCGGGACCCATGTGGTGCGCCTGTTGCCGCCCGGGGCGGCCGCGGGCACCGGGCAGGACCTGACCGACGCGATCGACGTGGACGGCTTCTACCGCGCGTACCTGGACGAGCACCACGCGACCGCCGTGCTCATCCGGCCGGATTACCACGTCTTCGGTGCGGCGAACGGCCCTGAGGACACCGCCGCGCTGATCGACGACCTGCGCGGCCGGCTGGGCGCGTCCGCGCCGGCCGGTGCGGTGAACCGGGCGGCCTGACCGGTCAGGGCCCGATCAGACGGGCGAGCGCGACCGCGCCCCGCAGCGAGGAGAGCGCCCCCAACGAAGCGGGCCCGACCTGGAGTTGTGGCTGTCCGGGGCGGGCCAGCTCGGCGAGCTGCGCGGACACGAGGGTGTCCAGGCCCGGGATGCCGCTCGCGAAGCCGCCGCCGATCAGCAGGAGTTGCGGATGGACGAGTTCCTGGACGCTCACCGCGGCGGCGGCCAGGGCGCGGCAGGTGCGCCGCAGCGCGGTGACCGCCCAGGGCTGTCCGTCGTACCAGGCCTGCCGCAGTGCGTCGAAGGCGACGTCACTCCCCCGCAGCCGGGCCGCGTGACGCAGCGTCGCCGGGCCGGAGGCGATCGCCTGGAGGCATCCCCGTCGGCCGCAGACGCACTCCGGGCCGTCCAGCTCGACGACCGTGTGCCCGATCTCGAACGAGCCACGGCCGAGGCCCGGACACAGTTCGCCCCCCATGACGAGGCCACCGCCGATGCCCGTGCCGACCCCCAGATAGAGGAGGTCGTCGCAGCCGGCGAGCCGAGCCTCGGCGAGGGCGCCGAGGTCGCCGTCGTCCGCCCAGGCGACGGCGGCATCGGGGAACAGCGTGCGCAGTTCGGCGCCCAGGTCCATGTCGGTCCACTCGGGCCGGCTCGGCCAGGCGGTGATCCGCCCGTCCGGTCCGACGGTCGCCGGCATCGCGACGCCCACCGCGCTGAAGGACGTACCCAGTCGCTCTCGCAACTCGCGGATGCTGTAGGCCAGTTGGGTGATGTCACGGTCGGCGCTGTGCCGTGGCTGCCAGGTGAAGGCGGTCTCGTGCACGCACCGGGCGTCGGGCGCCTCCACCCGCAAGGCGACCTTGGTGCCCCCGATGTCGACACCGAGATGAAGTGCCGTCTCCATTCCGATCAGTCGATCGTCAGTCGCCGGGGCACGGACGGGCACAGGGACAGGAGGTCACCGGGGCGACGCAGCACGACAGCCGGCTCGGCGGCGAGCAGTCCGCTGGTGTCGGACAGCGCCCACAGTGCTCCGGCCGAGGTCACGCCGGCACCGTGGGCACTGGCGATGTCGGTCGGTGCGTCGCCGACCATGATGGCCTGCTCGGGCGGAATGCCCATCAGGTCGAGGGCGTGCTCCACGATGTCCGGGGCCGGTTTCGGGTGGGCGATCTCGTCGGAGCCGATCACATGGTCGAAGAAGGGCAGCAGCCCCAGCTGGTCGAGCAGGGAGCGCGCCCGTGGTCCGCTCTTCCCGGTGGCCACGGCGAGCTTGAGTCGCCGCACCCGCAAGGTGACGAGCAGTTCCACGATGCCGTCGAAGACGGGCACCTGGGGCGCGAGCCGGTAGCTTTCGCGGACGAAGGGCTCCTCCATCTCCAGGGGCAGGCCCATGATGCGCATGATGTCCGGGAAGTAGCGCCCCAGGTGGAGCCGATACTCGTCGAACGGTGCCGGGCCGTCGCCGACGACCTCCTTGTACGCGATGGCGAACGCCTCGTACATCACCGTGAAGCTGTCGACGAGGACCCCGTCCATATCGAAGATCACGGCGCGTCTGACCGGCCGCGGCGGCTCCGTTGCCGTCAACGGCCGGCCTGTCCCCGGGGCTGTGGCCCGTTCCCGGACGTCGGCTCGCTCTGTCGAAACTGATGATGTCACCGGCTTCTTCACCTCCTACTGATGGGCGGGCACGGCGGTTTGCTCGTGCGTGGAACGGGCCGAGGCGTAGAAGTCCTCGATGACGCCGACCGTCGTACGGGCCTCGCTGATGGCTCTGCCGCGATGGCCCGGGTCGGCCAGGATTCCGGCCAGGCCGTCCAGCTGCCGTCGGTACTCGTGGCCGATGGGTTCGTCCGGCACCGGCAGGGAGGTGGTGGTGCCCTCGCGGGTCAGCGTCAGCTCGGCGTGGGGGTGGCGGTTGGGGCTGAAACCGAAGGTGCATCTCAGCTCGGCGGTTCCGGCACTGCCCACCACCTGGATGCTGGTCACGTCCCGCGCCTCGTGCGACGCCCAGCTGGCGCGCAGGGAGACCGAGACGCCGTCGTCGCGTACGAAGAAACCGCGGGCGCAGTCCTCGACGTCACCGGCGGCTGTGGCAACGGGTTCGTCCTGCCGCCAGGCCGCGCTCCAGTCGCCGGTGCCGACGAAGTCGTTCGAGGTCACGCCGACGACCTCGGTGAAGCGCGCCGGGCCGAGCAAGGACCCGAGCGTGTCGAGCAGATGCCAGCCGAGGTCGAAGAGGACACCGCCGCCGGCCTTGCTGCGCTGCGTGAACCAGCCGCCGGCCCGCGGTATGCCGCGCGCCCGCACCCAGGCGAGGTCGACATGGCGGATACGGCCCAACTCCGGCACCAGGCGCGCCAGGGCGCCCACGTCGCCGCGGTGCGGGGCGGCGCTGCCGGCGAGGAGCATGGCGCCGCCGCCGCGTTCGGCGGCGGCCAGCGTGTCGGCCTCGTCGGAGGTCAGGCACACCGGCTTCTCCAGGAAGACGGAGATGCCTTTGCGGAGCAGTCCTGCGGCGACCTCGGCGTGCAGGTGGTTGGGTACGGCGACGACGGCGAGGTCGACCGCGCGGGCGTTCAGCGCGTCCACCGTCGGGTGTACGGGTATGCCCGGTGCCGCGTCGAGTGCGGCCGGCGCGGGGTCGACCACGGCCACCAAGTCGAAGTCGGCGTGCTCGGTCAGCAGGGGGAGCCAGAGCTCCCGCCCCGCCCAGCCGAGCCCGACGACAGCTGTCCTGACGCTCATACGGCGGCCACAGCGTCCGCGATGATCTCGGCCGTCCGGTGCATGTCCTGCTCGGTGGCGAGCAGCACGCGGTGGTGCAGCCAGACGCAGTCCTCGCTGATGGCCTCCGTGTGGGGGCAGCGCTCGGCGATCTGGTCCGGGGTCTCGTCGGGGGCGCCCATCTCCCAGAAGGCGTCGGTGCGGTAGATCGCGCGGAAGCCCGCGAACGCCGGTATGCCGGCCGCCACGAGCCTGTCGACCAGGGCGTTGCGGCCCGCCTCCCCGATGCCGGGCACGCGGAACATCGCCATGTAGTGCGAGGGGAAGTCGGTGCGCTCGTCACCGCGCTGCGGGACGATGCCGTCGATCGCGTCGAGCAGTGGGGACAGCACGGCCCAGCACTGCTGACGGGTCGTTATCTGCTGTTCCAGACGGCCGAGTTGGGCCCGCAGGACCGCCGCCGAGAACTCGTTGAGCCGCAGGTTGGAGCCGGCGATCTGGTGCATGTAGCGGCGGTCCGTGCGGGGTCGACCGCAGCTGTGCCGCAGAAACGCCGTCTCGTAGATCTCCGTGTCCGGGAACAGGACGGCACCGCCCTCGCCCGCGGTCATCAGCTTGCCGTTCTGGAAGCTGAACGCGGCGACCGAGCCGAGCTCGCCGACGCGCTTTCCCTGCCAGCGGGCGGCGTGCGCGTGCGCGGCGTCCTGGAGCAGGGGGACGCCCGTGTCGGCGGAGAGCTTGCCCAGTGCGTCCATGTCGGCCAGGAAGCCCGCCATGTGCACGGGCATGATGACCCGGGTGCGCGGCGTCACGGCGGCCGCGGCCGCCGCCACGTCGATGCTGTACGTGTGCGGGTCGACGTCCACCGGGACCGCGACCGCGCCGAGCCGCTGCGCCGCCTGCGACGAGGAGATGAAGGTGAAGGCCGGGACGATGACTTCGGAGCCCGGGCCGACTCCCATGCACTGTAGGGCGAGTTCCAGCGCGTGGGTGCCGTTGGTGACGGCGAGAGCGTGGGGAGCACCATGGAATTCGGCGAACTCCCGCTCGAAGGTGTCGACTTCGTTTCCGCCCATTCGCCACCACTGGCCCTGCTCAAGTGCGCGGATGAGACCTTCCCGCTCGTTTGCGTCGTACTGCGGCCACTGGGGGAATTCCGGCGCCTGTCGCACGTTCATGATTCTCCAAGAAATGGGAAGTGACTCGATGCAAGGCACAGAACAGCTCAACAACAGGTCCAAACTAAGTCCCTGTCAATGCTGTCGCATCCCTTGATCCGGTAGTGAGCAGCGTTGTTTACCGCAGGTCGAAGAAGGCTCTATAGGAATTCAGTTGTCCCTCGAGCATGTGAATGCCGTGATGGATCCGGAGCCCCCGTGCGGCGGCCTCCCGCAGGAGCCGGGTCTCGCGGGGTTTCATGATGATGTCGGCCACGAGGGCGCCCGACGGCAGAGAGTCCAGCGGGAACGGCAGTGCGTCGTCCGGGCGCAGCCCGAGCGGTGTGGCGTTGACCGCGAGGTCGACCCCTTGCAGGTGTGGTCCGCTCAGGGTGTGCACCCGGCCCGGCCACTGCGCGTCGAGCCGGGCGGCCAGCGCGGTGAGCTTCACGGTGTCCGTGTCGTACACGAAGAGCCGGTCGACTCCGGCCGCAAGGAGCGCGGCGGCGATGGCGCTGCCCGCACCGCCCACTCCGACGAGCGCCGCCCGGCTGCCGCCAGGCTCGTGCCCGGCCCCGACGAGACCGGCCACGAAGCCGAAGCCGTCGAAGTTCTCCGCGAGCCAGCTGCCGTCGGCCTCGCGGCGCAGTACGTTCGCGCTGCCGACGATGTCCACGGTCGTGGCGCACCGGTCGGCGAGGCGGCGGACGGCCGCCTTGTGCGGCACGGTGACGAACATGCCGTCGAGGTTGGCCACGCGCTTCAGGCCGCGCACGATCTGCTCCAGGTGCTGCGGCGGGGCGTGCACCGGTACGACCACCGCGTCAACGCCCAGCCCGGCGAGGACCGGGTTCATCAGCGCGGGTGCCTGGACCTGGGCGACGGGGTCCCCCAGGACGGCGTACAGCCGGGTGGTGCCCTGGATGGACCTGACGGGAGGTTGTACGGTCATCGCAGCCCCGCCTTCAGGTCCGTGACGCCGTCCGCCGCCAACTCTGCGACGGCGTAGGCGAGTTCCTGCGCCTGGTCCGCGTTGAGGCGGGGGTCGCAGGCCGTGCGGTAGCGGGCGGGCAGGTCGGTTTCCGTGACTCCTGCGGTGCCCCCGACGCATTCCGTGACGGGGTCGCCCGTCACCTCGACGTGGATGCCGCCGGGGTGGGTGCCGAGCCGCCGGTGCACTTCGAAGAAGCCGGCGATCTCGTCGGCTATCACGGACAGTTGCCGGGTCTTGTATCCGTTCGCCGACGTGTAGGTGTTGCCGTGCATCGGATCGCACTGCCAGATCACCTGGTGGCCGGAGGCGGAGACCTTCTCCACGATCGGCGGCAGCACGTCCCGGACGCGGGTGTGCCCCATGCGGCTGATCAGCGTGAGCCGCCCGGGTTCGGTGTGCGGGTCGAGCCGGCGCACATACTCGACGGCCTGTTCCGGGGTCGTACCCGGGCCTATTTTGAGGCCGATGGGATTGGCCAGCAGCTCGGCGAACGCGATATGCGCGCCGTCGAGTTGGCGGGTGCGCTCGCCGATCCACAGGAAGTGCCCGAGCCCGCTGGACAGTCGGGGCTCGGGGCCGCTGTCGTCCACCCACAGTGAGGACTGCTCGTAGTCGAGCAGCAGCGCCTCATGGCTGACGTGGGCATCGCCGGTGGACAGGCCGTCACGGCCGAGCCGGCGGATCAGAGCCATCGCGTCCACGGCACCGGCGTGGGCGCGCAGCATCCGGCCGGGGTCGGGGGTGCGGGCCGCCCGCGTGGGTTCGGCGGAGTTGACCATGTCGCCGCGGTAGGCGGGCAGCCCCGATGCGTCGACGGCCCGGGAGCGGGGTTTGGCGTACTGCCCTGCCATCCGGGCGACCGTGACGACGGGCAGGCGGGTGCGGTCAGTGAGGACGTCGGCCATCCGCGCCAGCGTGCGCAGATTGGCGAGCCGGTGGGCCTCGGTGTTCTCGGCGAAGGACTCGGCGCAGTCGCCGCCCTGGAGGAGGAAGGCCTCGCCGCGGGCGACCGCGGCGAGTTCCTCGCTCAGTCGTGCCGTCTCGGCGGGTCGGACGATCGGCTCGGCGCAGCGCAGCAGTGCCACCACGTCCTTGGCCCGATCCGGGTCCGGCCAGTCCGGCTGCTGCGCGGCCGGCCGGGCCAGAGCGTCCGCCAGCCTGCCCGCGAGAAGGCGGCCGACCGGTCGAGCGGTGTCGGCGGGTCCGCCGGAGTCGGCCGGCCACTGGAGTAGCTCCCTCATGACCGCGCCATGTCGGTCGTGTCGACAAGGTCGACAAGGTCGGCCAGGGGCGCTCGGGGCATCCGGTCGAGGACGCGCGCGACCACCTCGTGCGGCACGTCGTCCACCAGTTCCGCGCCCGTCGGCCCGTCGAGGACGAACGCGAGTCCGCTGATCGCCTTCTTGTCGTGCCGCATCAGCCGCATCAGGGCCGCGGGTGCCGTCTCTTCGGGCAGGGCGGCGGGCAGTCCGTAGTACTCGACGATGTCCTGGTGCTCCGCCACCCGCGCTTCGTCGATACGGCCGAGGGCTCCGGCGAGCCGGCCCGCGTAGACCGTGCCGATGGCCACCGCCTCACCGTGGCGCAGGGCGAAATCGCTCGCCTTCTCGAGCGCATGGCCCAGTGTGTGGCCGTAGTTGAGGATGTGCCGGATGCCGGTGTCCCGTTCGTCGGCTTCCACGATGCGGGCCTTGAGGCTCACGCTCGCTGCGATCTGGTCGGGCAGCGGGAGTCCGCGCAGGTCGGCCGCGCCGATGAAGTGGCAGCGGGCGATCTCGCCGTAGCCGTTGAGCAGCTCCCGCCGTGGCAGGGTGGACAGATAGTCGGTGTCGCACAGGACCGCGCTCGGCTGCCAGTACGCGCCGACCAGGTTCTTGCCGGCCGGCAGGTTCACCGCTGTCTTCCCGCCGACGCCGGCGTCCACCTGGGCCAGCAGTGAGGTGGGCAGATGCACCACGGCCACGCCCCGGTGGTAGAGGGCGGCCGCGAGACCGACCACGTCGGTGGTCGTCCCGCCGCCGCAGGAGACGACGACATCGGACCTGGTGAGCCCGAAGCGTACGAACTCGCCGCACAGCTTCTCCACCGTGGTGAGGGTCTTGTCCTGTTCACCGTCCCGGGCCGGCAGCAGCAGGGTCTCCACACCGGTGTCGGGCACCCATTCCTCCGGGCGGGCCGACACGACGACGGCCCGCTTGGCGCCCAGCCGTCGGACGACCTCGGCGAGCGACGTACGCACCCCGGGGCCGATGAGGACGTCGTACGAATGATCTCCGATGCGCAGCGGAATGGATGCCATGACGTCTCTACCGGCCCGCCGTCACCTTGCGGACACGTGACTCGGACCGCTCCTTGCGGTCGAGCTCGTCCAGGTGGGGGTAGGACGGGCAGCCGTAGACCCGCTGGAACGGCTCGAACGTGTCCCACTCCTTGCGCCGGCGCATCTCCTGGGCGACCGAGTTGTGCTCGCTCCAGAAGTCGCCCCCGATCAGCCGGATGAGGTACCTCTCCAGGGTGTCCCGGTCGGTGGAGCGGGCGGCGTCGGCGGCCATGGCGACCAGTTCGCCGTCGTAGTAGGCGTGGATGAGCCGGATGTAGGTGTCGTAGCCGGTCTTGAAGTAGTTGGCGTACCGCTGGATCAGGCGCTCCTCCGCCGACGGGTCGGCGAGTGCTTCGCCGAGCGTCTCGGCCGCGCGGACGGCGGTGGCCGTCGCCACCAGGACCCCGCCGGAGAACATGGGGTCGCCGAAGCAGCCGGCGTCCCCGACCATGAGCCAGCCCGGCCCGGTGACCGTGTCCGCGTGGTAGCAGTAGTCGGTCTCGATCCTGAGGTCCATGGAGGGCTGTGTCCCGGTCAGCCGCGCGGTGATCCGCGGGATCCGCGCCACGTGCTCCTCGAACACCTTCTGCGGTGTCGACGCGCGCAGCACGTCGCGCGGCATGACCGTGCCCACGCTGATGGCGTCCTTGGACAGCGGGATCGCCCAGACCCAGCCGTCGTCGTGGGCGCCGACCTGGATGTCGCCCTCGACCCCGAGGTTGTGGCGCTCGTCGAGCCCGGTGTAGTGCCGGAAGACACCGACCATACGGAGCTTCTCAAGGGTCTTGCGCAGCCCGAACTTGTGGGCGATCTTCCCGGTCCGGCCGCTGGCGTCGACCACGTAGGTGGACCGCACCTCGTGCGACTCACCGTCGCGCTCGTAGCGGACGCCGACCATCCGGTCACCGTCCATGAGCAGTTCGTTCACGTCCGCGCCGAAGACGACCTCCGCCCCGGCGGCCTCGGCCTGCTCGGCGAGCATCCGGTCGAACCTGGCCCGTTCGACCTGGAACGCGTTGGTGTGCCGGCCCTCGCCCTGCTTGGTGAAGTCCGCGCGGAAGACGCCCTCGAAGAACTTCTTCTCGGTCGGGTCGATGAACTCGCCGCCGAACTTGCGTACATAGCCCTCGGCCTCCACGGCCTCGCGCAGGCCGATCCGCTCGAACAGGCCCATCATGTACGGCAGCAGGGACTCGCCGATGTGGAATCGGAGGCTCATCTCCTTTTCGAGGAGCACCACCGAATGCCCCTGCTTGGCGAGCACGTAGGCGCTGACCGCGCCGGCCGGCCCTCCGCCGATCACAACCACATCGGCTGTTTCCTTCGCCATCGTTTTCCCTTTCTGGTGACAGGTGTTGGGGGTGGGGATGCTCGGGGTGTTCAGGGCACGGGTCACCTGAAGGCGCCGGAGAGCATGTGGGAGACGAGCTGCTCGTGCTCGCTGTCGTCCGTGATGGTGCGTATCTCCTCGCGACCGTCACGGACCGTCAGATGCCGTCGTCCTTTCAGGACGACCTGACCGTTGTCGAAGGAGCGGCCGCAGAGGATCTTCTGGCCGTCCTGCGGTCCGGTGTCCGCTGCGATCTCCCGGACGAGGAAGCTCTCCAGGTCCTTCCAGTCGCTCCACTCCCGGCGTTTCATCGTGAAGGTGTAGACGACGCTCCACCGCGTGATCCTTCCGCGGCGCTGTAGAGCGATCCTGGATCCGCGGTCGACCAGGCGGTACTGGCATCCGTACTGGTTCTGCACCGTGTCGGAGACGAGCAGTGGCTCGATGTAGGAGGGGCCGGGGTAGCCCACGTCCACGAGCCACTCGTCGCCGTCCAGGGCAACGCGGTTGAGCATGTGCTCCACGTCGAGCCCGGAGGCCTCCCAGCCCTCGGCCGTACTGGCCGCCATCAGCGTGACGTCGTAGCCCAGTTCCGTCAGAAGCCGGGAGAACAGCCGGTTCAGCTGGAAGCACGTGCCGCCGCGCCCCTGGACGATGCTCGTCTCGAACGTGGCGTCCTCGTCGAGGTCCACGAGGTGCACCCCGTCGCTGAAATCCTGGGTGGCGCCGTTGTACGGAATCGTCATGAGGTGCTGCTTGTGCAGCTTCCGCAGCGTCGCGATGTCCACACCGGTTTCCCCGGCACAGCCGATCCGTTCCAGATACCTGTCTGCGTCGAACACTTTCCTCACCTTCATTCGTCTGGAGATCGCTGCTTCACACGGAGACGGCTACGGGTTGCGCCGCCTGTTCGCCGCACAGCAACTCGTGCAGATGCGCGGCGAGCAGTCCCGCCGTCGGGTAGTCGAAGACGACGTTGGGCGGGAGTTTCTGCTGGGTGATGTCGCGGAGCCGGTTACGGAGTTCGATGGAGGTGAGGGAGTCGAAGCCGACCTCGAACAGCCCCTGGTCCGCGTCGATCCGATAGGTGGCGCTGTGGCCGAGAACCGCGGCCACCTGGGCCCGCACCAGGTCGAGCAGCGCCGTCGCCTGCTCGGCGGCGGGGAGCCCGGCCAGCCGCTCGGACAGCGCCTGCCCCTGGTCACCGGTGCTCGCCGCGTGGGCCAGTTGCCGGCTCGCGCGGACCAGGCCGCGCAGCATGTGCGGCACTCCCCCACCGGCGGCCTGGGCACGCAGCGACTGGAGGTCCAGCTTGGCCGGCACCAGCTGCGCCTGCCCCGACCCCAAGGCGGCGTCGAACAGCTCCATGCCCTCCGTCGGTGTGATCGACTGGAGGCCGCCGCGCCGGTTCATCCGGGACCGGGTGAGGTCGTCGGTGTTGGCCGCCATGCCGTCGGTCTGATCCCACAGACCCCAGGCCAGCGAGAGCCCGGGCAAACCGGCCGCCCGGCGGCTTGCCATCAGGCCGTCGAGGTAGGCGTTGGCCGCCGCGTAACTGCCGCTGCCCGCACCCATGAAGACGGCCGACACGGAGGAGTAGACGACGAACGCGTCCAGCTCCAGGCCACGCGTGAGCGCATCGAGGTGACGTACCGCATCCACCTTCGGCGCGAACACCCTCGCCAAGCGCTCGGGGGTCAATGCCCCGATGACGCCGTCATCGGTCACGCCCGCCGTGTGCACCACACCGCGCAGGGGGTGCTCGTCCGCAACCGAGGCCAGCAGCGCCTCGACCTGCTCGCGTTCGGACACGTCGCAGGCCACGACGGAGACAGCCGCGCCCTGCTCGGCGAGTTCGGCGACCAGTTCCCGCACGCCCTCGGCGTCCGGGCCGCGACGGCTGGCCAGCAGCAGGTGTCGTACGCCGTGCCGGGTGACCAGATGCCGGGCCACCAGGCCGCCCAATGACCCGGCACCCGAGACCAGAACGGTCCCTTCCGGCCCGAACACCGCAGAGGTGTCCGCGACTTGACCGGTGGCGCGGGTGAGCCGGGGTACGGAAAGCGTCGTGCCGCGCACCGCGACCTGCGGCTCGCCGCTGGCCAGCACGGCGCCCAGGGCGGCTGCCGGTCCCTCGCCAGACGCCGGGTCGGTGTCCACGAGGACGATCCGGTCCGGGTTCTCGGCCTGCGCGGCACGCACCAGACCCCACACCGCCGCACCGGCCGGGTCGGTCACCACGCCGTCACCGGCGGGCACCGCACCCCGGGTCACCACGGCCAGCTGCGAGTCCTCAAGGCCGGGCCCGTCCAGCCAGCACTGGACCACCTCGAGGACTCGGGTGGTCAGCTCCAGTGCGGCCTCCTCGCCCTCACCGCCGATGGCTTCCAGAACTGCCACGGCCGGGGTGTCGGCGCCCGACTCCACATCGTCGGCCAGGGTTGCCACCTCTTCCGCGGTGGCCACGGGCACCCACGACGGCATGGGCTCGGCCCCCTGGACCGGCTGCAACTCGGTCCACTCCACCCGGAACAGCGAGTCGGTGCGCGCAGTGTCCGACGCCGTCTCCAACTGCTCGGCGGAGACCACCCGGGACACCAGTGAGTCCATCGTCACGACCAGGGCGCCGGTCTCGTCGGCAGCCTGGAACGAGAGCGCGTCGCCACCCTCGGGCAGCTCGATCCGCACCCGCAGCGCCGAGGCACCCGCGGCATGCAGCACCAGCCCGTTCCACGCGAACGGCAGCCGCAACTCCGGCCCACCCGGCCCGCCTTCGACGTCCCCGTCGGCAGGGGGCGCCGCTGCGATCTGCAGCAGCGGCGAGTGCAGGGCGGCGTCCAGGAGCGCGGGGTGGATGCCGAACCGGTCGGCGTTCTCGCGGTGTTCCTCGGGCAGGGCGACCTCGGCGAAGAGCTCCGCGCCGCGCCGCCACAGTGCACGCACGCCCTGGAAGGCCGGCCCGTAGCCGTATCCCACCTCGGTGAGCAGGTCGTAGCCGCCGCCGATGTCCACCGGCTGCGCGCCGGGCGGCGGCCACGCGACGAAGTCGAACCCACCGGCGGCCCGGGTCGTGGGGGCCAGCATGCCGGTGGCGTGCCGAGTCCACGCGTCCGCGCCGGTACGACCGGCGGCGTCCTCGCGTCGCGAGTACACCTCCACGGTGCGCGAACCGTTCTCACGCGGTCCGCCCACGGCGACCTGGACCTGTACCCCGCCGTGCTCCGGTACGACCAGCGGCGCCTCGATCACGAGCTCTTCCAGGACGCCGCACCCGGCCTCGTCACCGGCCCGCACGGCCAGCTCCACCAGGCCGGTGCCGGCGACGAGCACCACGCCGCCGACCCGGTGATCTCCCAGCCAGGGGTGGGACTTGAGCGACAGGCGTGAGGGGAACACCAGCCCGTCGAACTGCGGCAGCTCCACCACGGCGCCGAGGAGCGGGTGATCTGTTCCGGCGAGTCCGAGGGAGGCCGCGTCGGTGGCGGTCTGTGCCGGGTGGAGCCAGTAGTGCTGGTGGTCGAAGGCGTACGTCGGCAGGTCCACGGTCCCGCCAGATGGCAGCACGCCCGTCCAGTCAACAGGCACGCCTCGGACGAACAGTTCGGCCATCGAGGCCAACAGCCGCCGCAGACCGCCCTCTTCACGACGCAGGGAGCCGGTCACCGCCGCATCGGCGTCGTCGACGATCTCGGTGATCGGCTGGACCAGCACCGGGTGCGCACTGACCTCCACGAAGGTCCGGTGGTCCTGGCGGATCAACTCGGCCACCGCCGGGCCGAAGCCCACCTTTCCGCGCAGGTTGCGATACCAGTAGCCGCCGTCCAGCACCCCGGCCCGGTCCACCCATTCGCCGGTCGCGGTCGAGTAGAACGGCACGAGGGGCGCCTGGGCGTTGATGCCGGAGAGGGTGTCGGCGAGGGTGTCTCGGATGTCCTCCACGTGCCGGGTGTGGGAGGCGTAGTCCACCGCCACCCGGCGCACCCGGACACCGTCGTTCGAGAGCGCGGCGAGCGCCTCGTCCAACGCCTCGGCGTCACCGGCGACCACCACTGAGGACGGGCCGTTCACGGCCGCCACCTCGACCCGATCCGCCCACGGCACCAGCCGTGCGACCGCCTCACCTTCACTCAGCGCAACGGATGCCATGCCGCCCCGCCCCGCCAGCTGCGAAGCAATCGCCTGGCTCCGCAGGGCCACCACACGTGCCGCGTCCTCCAAGGACAGCGCACCCGACACGCACGCGGCCGCTATCTCGCCCTGCGAGTGACCCAACACCGCGTCCGGCAGCACACCCACCGAAGACCACACCGCCGCCAGACCCACCATCACCGCGAAACTGGCGGGCTGCACGACATCCACCCGCTCCAACTCAGCATCACCACGCAGCACATCGACCAAAGACCAGTCGACGAACGGCTCCAACGCCGCCGCACACTCCGCGATCCGCTCCGCGAACACCGGCGACGAATCCAACAACTCCCGGCCCATACCCACCCATTGGGAACCCTGGCCCGGGAACACCCACACCACCTTGCCCGGTGCCCCCGAGCCGCTCACCCTGCCGGTGACCAGGCCGGCCGGGCTCTCGCCGCGCGCCAGCGCCTGGAGCCCGGCCAGTGCCTCCGTATCCGAGCCGGCCACGATCACCGCACGCTCACTCAGCAACGCCCGGTTGGAGACGAGTGCCGGGGCCATGTCCGCGGGTGACACCCGGTCGGCTTCCTCGATGAACGCCGCGAGCCGGCCGGCCTGTCCCGCCAGCGAACCCGCACTGCGCGCCGACACCACCAACGGCACCACACCACCGGACACCGGCGGCTGCTCTGCCTCCTGAGCAGGCGCCTCCTCCAGGATCAGATGGGCATTGGTCCCACTGATCCCGAACGACGAGACCCCGGCCCGGCGCGGATGACCGCCCCGTGGCCACTCCCTGGCCTCGGTCAGCAGCTCCACCGCGCCCGCCGACCAGTCCACTTGGGATGAGGGCGCGTCCACGTGCAGCGTGGGTGGCATCACGCCATGTCGGAGCGCTTGGACCATCTTGATGACACTGGCCACGCCCGCGGCGGCCTGGGTGTGTCCGATGTTCGACTTCAACGATCCCAGCCACAAAGGCTGTTCGCGGTCCCGGCCGTACGTGGCCAGCAGCGCCTGCGCCTCGATCGGATCGCCCAGCGCCGTACCGGTGCCGTGTCCCTCCACGATGTCCACGTCCGCCGGGGAAATCCCGGCGTTGGCAAGGGCCTTACGGATCACCCGCTGCTGTGAGGGACCGTTGGGAGCCGTCAGCCCGTTGGACGCGCCGTCCTGGTTCACCGCGCTGCCGCGCAGCACGGCCAGGACCTTGTGTCCGCGCTCCCGCGCCACCGACAGGCGCTCCAGGACGACCAGACCCACGCCTTCGGCCCAGCCCGTGCCGTCCGCGCCGTCCGCGTACGCCTTGCAGCGGCCGTCGCCGGCCAGGCCACGCTGCCGGGAGAACTCCACGAAGCTGACGGGTGTGGCCATGACCGTCACACCGCCGGCGAGCGCCATCGAGCACTCGCCCTGCCGCAGCGCCTGCGCGGCGAGATGCATAGCCACCAGGGAGGAGGAGCAGGCGGTGTCCACGGTGACCGCCGGGCCCTCGAAGCCGAAGACGTACGAGATTCGGCCCGAGGCCACGCTCGACGCGGTGCCCGTGCTCGCGAAGCCCTCCAGCTCCGGTGCGGCCACCCCGGCCCCGTATCCCTGGCTGGACACCCCGGAGAACACGCCGACGTCGGTGCCCTTCAACGACGTCGGGTCGACGCCGGCGCTCTCCATGGCCTCCCAGGAGGTCTCCAGGAGCAGCCGCTGCTGCGGGTCCATCGCCAGCGCCTCACGCGGCGAGATACCGAAGAAGCCCGCGTCGAAGAGCCCTGCGTCCCGTACGAAGCCGCCCTGGGCGACATATGACGTGCCCGCGCTGTCCGGGTCCGAGTCGAACAGGCCCTCCAGGTCCCAGCCCCGGTCGTCGGGGAAGGCGGACATGCCCTCGCGGCCCTCGTGGATCAGGCGCCACAGGTCCTCAGGGCCCGCCACCCCGCCGGGCAGCCGGCATGACATCCCGACGATCGCGATCGGTTCGTCGGGATCCACGACGGCGGCCGGGGTCGCGCCGAAAGTGCCTGCCGCCGTCGTGTCCCCGAACTCCTCGCGCAGGTAGCCGGCGAGGGCCTGTGGGGTGGGGTAGTCGAAGATCAGCGTGGCGGGGAGCTTCAGGCCGGTCGCCTCGCGCAGCCGGTTGCGCAGCTCCACCGAGGTGAGCGAGTCGAATCCGGCCTCGTTGAACGCGGAGTCCGGGCGGACGCTCTCCGGCCCGCTGTGCCCCAGCACGACCGCGGCCTGAGCGCGCACCAGGTCGAGGAGCAGAGCCTCCTGCTCCGGCTCGGCGAGCCCGGCGAGCCTGCGGGGCAGGTCGGCTTCCTTTCCGGCTGCCGCGCGTGCCTGCTGCCGTCCCGCCGGTACGAGGCCACGCAGCAGATGCGGGACCGCACCGCCGGCCGCCGCGCCGGCCCGCGCCCCGCGCAGATCCATCTTGATCGGCACCAGCAGCGACTGCCCTGACACGAGAGCGGCGTCGAGCAGTTCCAGGCCTTCGGTCGCCGTGATCGCCAGGACACCGCCACGGCTCGCCCGTGCCTGGTCGGCATCGCGGAGGTGAGCGGTCATTCCCGCGTTCTGCTCCCACAGGCCCCAGGCCAGGGAGAGCCCGGGCAGGCCCGCCGCCCGGCGGCCGGCCATCAGCCCGTCCAGGAAGGCGTTGGCCGCCGCGTAGTTGCCCTGGCCCGCCGACCCGAACACACCCGAGGCGGACGAGAAGACGACGAACGCGTCCAGGTGCAGGCCACGGGTCAGTTCGTCGAGGTGACGTACCGCGTCGACCTTCGGTGCGAACACCTTCGCCAGGCGCTCCGGGGTCAGCGCCCCGATCACGCCGTCGTCCAGTACGCCCGCCGTGTGCACCACACCGCGCAGGGGGTGCTCGTCGGATATCGACTCCAGGAGGGCCTGTGCCTGGTCGCGGTCGGAGACGTCGCAGGCCACGACCGATACTGCCGCGCCCAGTTCGGTGAGCGCGTCGACCAGTTCCTGAGCGCCCTCGGCGTCCGGGCCCCGGCGGCTCACCAGCAGGAGGTGCCGTACGCCGTGCCCGGTGACCAGATGCCGGGCCACCAGGCCACCCAGCGATCCAGTGGCGCCCGTGACCAGGACCGTCCCGTCCGGAGCGAACACCCCGGGGACGTCCGGGACTTGACCGGTGGCGCGGGCGAGCCGGGGCACCGACAGTGCCGTGCCGCGCACGGCGACCTGGGGTTCCCCGCCGGCCAGTACGGCGCCCAGCACGGGCACCGCTCCGTCGTCGGCGGCCGGGTCGGCGTCGATCAGGACGATCCGGTCGGGGTTCTCGGCCTGCGCGGCACGCACCAGACCCCACACCGCCGCTCCGGCCGGGTCGGTCACCGCGCCGTCGCCCGCGGGCACCGCGCCGCGGGTCGTCACCACGAGCCGCGAGTCGTCGAGGCCGTCCGCGGCCAGCCATGCCTGCACGACGCCCAACACCCGGGAGGTCAGGGCGAGTACGGAGTCTCCGACGGCTTCCAGGAGTGCCACCGCGGGAAGCTGTGCACCGGCGGCCAGGGACTCGACCTCGTCCGCGGTGGTGACCGGCGCCCACGACGGCGCGGGAGCGGGGGCCTGAGCGGGGGGCAGTTCGGTCCAGTCCACTTGGAACAGCGAGTCGGTGGCCTCCGCGTCCGTCGCCGTCTGGAGCTGCTCGGCGGAGACCGGCCGGGACACCAGGGAGTCCAGGGTGACCACGAGGCCGCCGGTCTCGTCGGCTGCCTCCAGTGACACGGCGCCGGGGCCGCCGGAGGTCAGGCGGATCCGCAGGGCGGGAGCGCCCGCGGCGTGCAGCACCAGTCCGTTCCACGCGAACGGCAGTACCGGCTGCCCGGCGTCCTCCCCTGTGTCCGCCTCGGCGCCGAACATTCCGGCGTGCAGGGCGGCGTCCAGGAGCGCGGGGTGGATGCCGAACCGGTCGGCGTTCTCCCGCTGTTCCTCGGGCAGGGCCGCCTCGGCGAAGACCTCCTCGCCGCGCCGCCACACCGCGCGCAGGCCCTGGAAAGCCGGGCCGTAGCCGTAGCCGCGCTCGCTCAGGTCGTTGTAGAAGTCGCCGACGTCGACGGCCTGCGCGCCGGGCGGCGGCCAGGCGGCGAAGTCGAAGCCGGTGGGCCGGGCCGGCGGAGCGGCGGCCAGCGTGCCGGCGGCGTGTCGGTTCCACGCGTCCTCGTCTCCGGGGGCGTCCTCGCGCTGGGAGTAGATCTCCACGGGACGCGAGCCGTTCCCGTCCGGCCCGCCCACGGCGACCTGGACGCGTACCGCGCCGTGGGCGGGCACGATCAGCGGCGCCTCGATCACGAGCTCTTCCAGCGCGCCGCAACCGGCCTCGTCACCGGCCCGTACGGCCAGCTCCACCAGGCCGGTGCCGGGGACGAGCACCGCACCGCCCACGGCGTGATCGGCCAGCCAGGGGTGCGACTTGAGCGAGAGGCGTGAGGTGAACACCAGCCCGTCGGACTGCGGCAACCGCACCACCGCGCCGAGCAGCGGATGATCGGCCGCCGACTGTCCCAGCGACGCCGCGTCGGTGGCGGCCTGTGCCGTCCGGAGCCAGTAGTGCTGGTGGTCGAAGGCGTACGTCGGCAGGTCCATGCGTGCCGTCGTGGCCCCGGCGGGCAGCATCCCGGCCCAGTCCACGGGCACGCCGCGCACGAACAGTTCGGCCAGCGCGGCGAGCAGGGTCTGCTCCTCCGGGCGGCCGTCGCGCAGTGCCGCCACGCAGGTCACCTCGGTGCCCGCGGTGTTGGTCGTCTCCTCGACGAGTCCGGTCAGGGCGGCGCCCGGGCCCAGCTCCACGAACAGCGTGCCGCCGTACTCGGCCGCGGCCGCGATCCCCTCGGCGAACCGCACCGGCCGCCGCACGTGCCCGGCCCAGTACTCCGGGTCGGTGAGCTCATCGGGGGCGGCGAGGCGCCCGGTCACGTTCGAGATCACCGGGATCTCCGGTGTCTGCCACTCCACGTCGGCCAGTTCCGCGGCGAAGTCGGCCAGCATCGGCTCCATCCGCGCGGAGTGGAACGCGTGCGAGACCACGAGGCGCTTCGTCTTGTGTCCCCGCTCCCGCAGTTGGTCGGCGGCCGCAAGGACCGCGTCCTCCTTGCCGGAGAGCACCACCGAGGAGGGGCCGTTGACCGCCGCGACCTCCACGCCCTCACCGAGCAGACCGGCGACCTCCGCCTCACTCGCGGCCACCGCGACCATCGCCCCGCCCTGCGGCAGAGCCTGCATCAGCCGGCCACGGGCGGCGACCAGACGCGCCGCGTCCCGCAACGACAGCACGCCCGCCGCGTGCGCTGCGGCGACCTCGCCGATCGAGTGTCCGACGACCGCGTCCGGCCGTACGCCCCAGGACTCCACGAGCCGGAACAGGGCGCTCTCGACGGCGAACAGGCCCGCCTGGGTGAACACCGTCTGGTCCAGCAGTTCGGCGCTGCTCGCCACGCTACCCAGGATCACGTCCCGTACCGGGTGGTCGACCCACCCGGCGAGGCAGGCGTCCAACTGCTCGCACACCTCGTCGAGGGCCGTGGCGAAGACCGGGTGGCGGTCGTACAGTTCCCGGCCCATGCCGACGCGCTGCGAGCCCTGGCCCGGGAACACCCAGACGACCTTGCCCGGTCCGCCCGAGCCGGCCGCCCTGGCGGTCACGAGGCCGGCGGCGTGCTCGCCCCGGGCCAGCGCCCCGAGTCCGGCCAGGGCTTCCTGGTCCGAACCGGCCAGGATCACCGCGCGCTCGGGCAGCAGCGCCCGCTCCGCCAGCAGGGCCCCGGCCATTCCCGCCGGCGACACCTGATCGGCTTCCCGGACGAACGCCGCAAGCCGACCGGCCTGGCCCGCCAGGGAGCCCTCGCTCCGCGCCGACACCACCAGCGGCACCACACCACCGGGCGCCGCGTCCTCAACGGCCGGCTCCGGTTTCGCCGTCTCTTCGGGCGCCTCTTCCAGGATCAGGTGGGCGTTCGTCCCGCTGATGCCGAACGAGGACACTCCGGCGCGCCGCGGGTGACCGTTCTGCGGCCACTCCTTGGCCTCGGTCAGCAGCTCCACCGCGCCCGCGGACCAGTCGACCTCGGTCGTCGGCACCTGTGCGTGCAGCGTCGGGGGCAGCACTCGGTGCCGCAGCGCCTGCACCATCTTGATGACACTGGACACGCCCGCGGCGGCCTGGGTGTGTCCGATGTTCGACTTCAACGAGCCGAGCCACAGCGGCTTCTGAGGATCCCGGCCCTGTCCGTACGTGGCCAGCAGCGCCTGCGCCTCGATCGGGTCGCCCAGGGCCGTACCGGTCCCGTGGGCCTCCACCACGTCCACGTCCGCCGAGACCAGTCCGGCACCGGCCAGCGCCTTGCGGATCACCCGCTGCTGGGACGGACCGTTCGGAGCCGTCAGACCGTTGGAGGCGCCGTCCTGGTTGACGGCGCTGCCCCGTATGACCGCGAGGATCCGGTGCCCGCGCTCCCGTGCCTCCGAGAGCCGCTCCAGGACCACCACGCCCGCGCCCTCGGACAGGCCCATTCCGTCCGCGCCGTCCGCGAACGCCTTGCAGCGGCCGTCGCCGGCCATGCCCTGCTGCCGGGAGAACACCACGAAGGTGCCGGGTGTCGCCATCACCATCGAGCCGCCGGCCAGGGCCAGCGAGCAGTCGCCCTGCCGCAGGGCCTGCGCGGCCAGGTGGATGGCGACGAGGGACGACGAGCAGGCCGTGTCCACGGACACGGCAGGACCCTCGAAGCCGAAGACGTACGACACCCGGCCAGAGGCCACGCTCGATGCGACTCCGGTACCGGTGAAACTCTCCAGCTCCGGTGCGACCCCACCGGCACCGGAGCCGTAGCCCTGGCTGGACACCCCGGTGAACACGCCGACGTCGGTGCCCTTCAGCGAGACCGGGTCGATGCCCGCCCCCTCCAGCGCCTCCCACGACGACTCCAGGAGCAGCCGCTGCTGCGGGTCCATCGCCAGCGCCTCACGCGGCGAGATCCCGAAGAATCCGGCGTCGAAGAGGCCCGCCCCCTTCAGGAAGCCGCCCTGGTCGGTGTAGGAGGTGCCCGGGTTGTCGGGGTCCGGGTCGAACAGGCCCTCCAGCTCCCAGCCACGGTCGTCGGGGAACCCCGCAACGGCGTCCCGGCCGTCGCGGACCAGCTGCCACAGATCCTCGGGACCCGCCACACCGCCCGGCAGCCGGCATGCCATGCCCACGATCGCTATGGGCTCACCCGCATGCGACGAACCCTGTTTCTTCAGGTTGTGCAATTCGGTGGTGACGCGCTTGAGGTATTGGAGGAGTTTTTCGTCCGTGGCCATTCTTCAGTCCTCACGAGAATTTTGATGAAGCCGGAGATCCTGAATCGGTCTCACACGAGCCCGAGTTCCTCATCGATGAAGTCGAGGACTTCGTCGGCCGAAGCGGATTCCAGCTTGTCCGCCACCGTGGAAACGTCCGTCTGCTCGACCACTCCATTGCACCTGGCCACCAGGCCCTGAAGGCGCAGCGCGATACTGGATTTCATGGATTCGTCGAGGCTCAGTGCACCGAGGAGCGACTCGACGTCTTCGATCTTCGCGTTCACCCGGGACAGCACGTCGTCGCTGATACCGAGTTCGTCGCGCAGATAGCGGGTGAGTACGAGCGGGGTCGGCTGGTCGAAGACCAGCGTGGCGGGGAGTTTCAGACCGGTCGTCTCGCGCAGCCGGTTGCGCAGTTCCACCGAGGTGAGCGAGTCGAACCCGACGTCCTTGAACGCGCTCTCCGGCCGGACGCTCTCCGGCCCGCTGTGCCCGAGCACGACCGCGGCCTGAGCGCGCACCAGGTCGAGGAGCAGGGCTTCCTGCTCCGGCTCGGCGAGCCCGGACAGCCGGCTGAGCAGGTCGCTGTCCTTTCCGGCGGCCGCCCGAGCCTGCTGCCGTCCCGCCGGCACGAGACCGCGCAGCAGGTGCGGCACCGTGCCACCGGCCGCCGCACCGGCCCGCACACCTCGCAGGTCCAGCTTGACCGGCACGAGCAGCGACTCTCCGGATCCGATCGCGGCGTCGAAGAGCTCCATGCCTTCGGCGGGCATGAGCGCCACGACGCCGTCACGGCTCGTACGCCTGCTCATGCTCGCCTGGTCGTCGGCGCCCAGGTGGGTGGTCATGTTGGTGGCGTACGCCCACGTGCCCCAGGACAGCGAGAGGCCGGGCAGGCCCGCCGCGCGGCGGTGGCCCATCAGGCCGTCCAGGAAGGCGTTGGCCGCCCCGTATCCGCTGCTGCCGGCGCCGAGGAAGACGGACGAGGCGGAGGAGTAGACGATGAACGCGTCCAGGTCCAGGCCGCGCGTGAGGTCGTCGAGGTGTCGTACGGCATCCACCTTCGGCGCGAACACCCTCGCCAGGCGCTCCGGGGTCAGGGTCTGGACCAGCCCGGCCTCGAACACACCGGCCGTGTGCACCAGTCCGCGCAGGGGGTGCTCGTCCGGCACCGAGGCGAGCAGGGCCTCGACCTGTTCTCGGTCGGAGACGTCACAGGCCACCACCGACACGGCCGCGCCCTGCTCGGTGAGTTCGGCGGCCAGTTCCTGCACGCCCTCGGCGTCCGGGCCGCGACGGCTGGCCAGCATGAGGTGGCGTACGCCGTGCCGGACGACGAGGTGCCGGGCGATGAGTTCGCCCAACGATCCGCCGCCCGAGACCAGGACGGTGCCCTCCGGTCCGAACACCGCGGGCACGTCCGGGAGTTGACCGTCGGCGGCGCGGGCGAGACGGGGTACGGAGAGGGCCGTCCCGCGCACCGCGATCTGCGGTTCGCCGGTGGCCAGCGCCGCACCCAGGACGGCACCCGGTCCATCACCGGAGGCCGGGTCGGTGTCGAGGAGGACGATCCGGTCCGGGTTCTCCGCCTGCGCGGCACGCACCAGACCCCACACCGCCGCCGCGGCCGGGTCCGACACCGTGCCGTCGCGGCCGGCGGCGACCGCGCCCCGGGTCGCCACGACCAGCCGCGACTCCTCGAGGCCGTCCGCTGTCAGCCACTGCTGCACCACGCCCAACACCCGGGAGGTCAGGGCCAGTACGGCGTCCTCGCCCCGACCGCCGATCGCTTCCAGGAGCGCCGCTGCCGGAGCTTCGGCGCCCCCGGCCAGGGCCGTCACCTCCTCCGCGGTGGCCACCGCTACCCACGACGGTGCGGACTCCGCCCCCTGAACCGGGGGCAGTTCGGTCCAGTCCACCCGGAACAGCGAGTCGGCGGCCGCCGAGTCCGCCGCCGTCCGAAGCTGCTCGGCGGACACGGCCCGGGACACCAGCGAGTCCATCGTCACGACCAGGGCGCCGGTCTCGTCCGCCGCCTCCACCGACAGCGCGTCCTGGCCGCTCGGCGCGACCCGCACCCGTAGCGCCGAAGCACCGGAGGCATGCAGCACCAGTCCGTTCCACGAGAACGCCAGCAGCGGCTGCCCTGCCCCCTCCTCCCCCTGCGTACCGGCCACGGCCCGGAACGTCCCGGTCTGGAGGGCCGCGTCCAGCAGAGCGGGGTGGATCCCGAACCTGTCGGCGTCCCCCCGCTGTTCCTCGGGCAGCGCGACCTCGGCGAACAGTTCCTCGCCGCGCCGCCACACCGCGCGCACGCCCTGGAAAGCGGGCCCGTAGCCGACACCGCGCTCGCGCAGTTCGTCGTAGAAGCCGGCGGCGTCCACCTCGACCTGCTGCGCACCCGGTGGCGGCCACGCGGCGAAGTCGAAGTCCGTCCCCCGGGTCGGGGCCGAGGCCGACAGCGTGCCGGTGGCGTGCCGCGTCCACGCTGCCCCGTCACCGGGAGCGTCCTCGCGCTGGGAGTAGACCTCCACCGTGCGCGAGCCGTTCTCGCCCGGTGCACCCACCGCGACCTGCATCCGCACCCCGCCGTGCTCAGGCACGATCAGCGGCGCCTCGATCACCAGCTCTTCCAACACGCCGCACCCGGCCTCGTCACCGGCCCGGACGGCCAGCTCGACGAGTCCCGTGCCGGGGAGGAGGGCCATGCCGCCGATCGCGTGATCGGCGAGCCAGGGGTGCGACTTCAGCGACAGGCGCGAGGTGAACAACAGCCCGTCGGAGTAGGGAAGTTGAACCATCGCGCCGAGTAGCGGGTGATCGGCCCCGGCGAGCCCGAGGGAGGTCGCATCGCCGCCGGTCTCAGTGGCCTGGAGCCAGTAGTGCTGGTGGTCGAAGGCGTACGTCGGCAGGTCCACGCATGCCTTCGTGGCCCCGGCGGGCAGCACCCCGGCCCAGTCCAGGGTGACGCCGCGGACGAACAACTCGGCCATCGAGGACAGGAGTCGGCGCAGGCCGCCTTCCTCTCGGCGCAGCGAACCGGTCACCACCGCGCCGGCACCGCTGTCGCTGTCGTCGACGATCTCCGTGATCGGCTGGACCAGCACCGGGTGGGCACTGACCTCGATGAAGACGCCGTGGCCCTGGCGGATCAACTCGGCGACCGCCGGCCCGAACCCGACCTGACCGCGCAGGTTGCGATACCAGTAGCCGCCGTCCAGAACTCCGGCGTCCTGCACCCATTCGCCGGTGACGGTCGAGTAGAAGGGGAGCGTCGGGGCCTGGGCGTCGATGCCGGAGAGGGTGTCGGCGAGGGTGTCGCGGATGTCCTCCACGTGCCGGGTGTGGGAGGCGTAGTCCACCGCCACCCGCCGCACCCGGACACCATCAGACGAGAGTGCGGCGAGCACCTCGTCCAGGGCCTCGGCGTCACCGGCGATCACCACCGAGGACGGGCCGTTCACCGCCGCGACCTCGACCCGGTCCGCCCACGGCACCAGCCGCGCGACCGCCTCGCTCTCGGTCAGGGCGACCGAGGCCATACCGCCACGTCCGGCCAGCTGCCCGGCGATCGCCTGGCTGCGCAACGCCACCACACGTGCCGCATCTTCGAGCGACAGCGCACCGGACACGCACGCGGCCGCTATCTCGCCCTGCGAGTGCCCCAGCACCGCGTCGGGCTCGACACCAACGGACGCCCAGACGGCGGCCAGGCCCACCATCACCGCAAAGCTGGCGGGCTGCACCACATCGACCCGCTCCAGCAGCTCCGGGCCTGCCTCGCCCCGCAGCACCTCGATGAGCGACCAGTCGATGAACGGCTCCAACGCCGCCGCACACTCCGCGATCCGCTCCGCAAACACCGGCGACGAATCCAACAACTCCCGGCCCATACCGGCCCATTGGGAACCCTGGCCCGGGAACACCCACACCACGCTGCCCGGCGCATCCGAGCCGCTGCCGGACACCAGGTTGGCGCCGCTCCCACCGCGCGCCAGCGCCTGCAACCCGGCGAGCGCCTCCTCGTTCGAATCGGCCACGATCACCGCGCGCTCACTCAGCAGCGCCCGGCCGGACACCAGTGCCCCGGCCACGCCCGCCGGCGACACCCCGCCGGCGCCTTCGACGAACTCCGCGAGCCGCCCGGCCTGCCCCGCCAAGGAAGCGGCGTTCCCCGCCGACACCACCAGCGGCACCACACCGCCGGGCACCGCATCGTCCGAGACAGGCTCCTCGGGCGCCTCCTCCAGGATCACATGCGCATTCGTCCCACTGACGCCGAACGAGGACACCCCGGCCCGGCGCGGACGGCCATGCCCCGGCCACTCCCTGGCCTCGGTCAGCAGCTCCACCCCACCCGCGGACCAGTCCACCTCGGTCGTGGGCTTCTGCACGTGCAGTGTCGAGGGCATCAGGCCGTGCCGCAGTGCCTGCGCCATCTTGATCACACCGCCCACGCCCGCGGCGGCCTGGGTGTGCCCGATGTTCGACTTCAACGACCCCAGCCACAAAGGCTGTTCGCGGTCCCGGCCGTACGTCGCCAGCAGCGCCTGCGCCTCGATCGGATCGCCCAGCGCCGTTCCGGTCCCATGGGCCTCCACCACATCCACATCCGCCGGCGAAATCCCCGCGTTGGCCAACGCCTTGCGGATCACCCGCTGCTGCGAAGGACCGCTCGGAGCCGTCAGCCCGTTGGACGCGCCGTCCTGGTTCACCGCGCTGCCGCGTATCACCGCCAGGACCTTGTGTCCGCGCTCCCGCGCCACCGACAGTCGCTCGAGGAGGACGACACCCACACCCTCGGCCAGGCCCATTCCGTCGGCACCGTCCGCGAACGCCTTGCAGCGGCCGTCGGCGGCCAGGCCGCGCTGGCGGGAGAACGCCACGAAGTTGCCCGGCGTCGACATCACCATCGCGCCGCCGGCGAGCGCCATCGAGCACTCGCCCTGCCGCAGCGCCTGCGCGGCCAGATGAATGGCGACGAGGGACGAGGAGCAGGCCGTGTCGAGGGACACCGCCGGGCCTTCGAGACCGAGGACGTACGACACCCGGCCCGAGGCCACGCTCGACGACGCCCCCGTGCCCGCGAAGCCCTCCGTCTCCGGGGTCACCACACCGGCACCGGCACCGTAGCCCTGGCCGGACAGACCGGTGAACACACCGACGTCGGTGCCCTTCAGCGAGGCCGGGTCGATGCCCGCCCGCTCGACGACCTCCCAGGAGGTCTCCAGGAGCAGCCGCTGCTGCGGGTCCATCGCCAGCGCCTCACGCGGCGAGATACCGAAGAACCCCGCATCGAAGAGGCCCGCCCCCTGAAGGAAGCCGCCCTGGGTGACATACGACGTGCCCGCCTGGTCGGGATCGGCGTCGAACAGACCCTCCAGATCCCAGCCCCGGTCCTCGGGGAAGTCCGAGACGGCGTCGCCGCCTTCGGCGACCAGCTTCCACAGCTCCCCGGGCGAGGACACTCCACCCGGGTATCGGCACGCCATCGAGACGACGGCGATCGGCTCGCGCGCCAGGTCCTGGACCTCGCGCAGCCGGTTGCGGGCATTGCGGGCGTCGGCGATGGCCCTCTTGAGGTAGTCGCGGAGTTGTGCCTCGTCAGCCACTTGATTCAGCCCCTAGAAGTGGATGTGTGCGATTGCCGTGGGTGGGGTTCCGCTCCGTCTGCACGGGCCGGGCCCAGAGGCCCGACCCGTATGGGTGCGACTCAGTCGAGCCGTTCGAAGAGCGCGAACAGCTCCTCGTCGCTGGCGGTTTCGAGATCCTCGTGGGACGTGTCCGCGTCTGACGGGCCGGGATCGCCCGCCGTCTCGGCCGCCTTCAGCAACGCGCGCAGGCGTACGGTGATCCGCTCGCGGGCCTCCTCGTCGGGTGCCGCGGACTCGATGACCGCCTCCAGACCGGCGAGACCGGCCAGCACCGCATCGGCAGGGGACGCCTCGTCGACGGCGAGTTCGTCGCGCAGATAGCCCGCGAGCGCCGCCGGGGTCGGGTAGTCGAACACCAGCGTGGCGGGGAGCTTCAGGCCGCTCGCCTCGCGCAGCCGGTTGCGCAGTTCCACCGAGGTGAGCGAGTCGAATCCGGCCTCGTTGAACGCGGTGTCCGGCCGGACGCTCTCCGGCCCGCTGTGCCCGAGCACGACCGCGGCCTGAGCACGCACCACGTCGAGGAGCAGAGCTTCCTGCTTCGCCGCGGTGAGTCCGGTCAGGCGGTCGGAGAGCTGTCGCTGCTCGCCACCGCTGCCGGCCGTCTGCGCCAGTTGCCGGCCCGCGCGGACCAGGCCGCGCAGCAGATGTGGCACTCCGCCGCCCGCCGCCGCGTCGGCACGCACTGCCCGCAGGTCCAGCTTGACCGGCACGAGGAGCGAGTGCTGGGAGCCGAGCGCGGCGTCGAACAGCTCCATGCCCTCGGCGGGCGGGAGCGCCAGCACTCCCCCACGCCCTTCACGCCGACTCATCCGGTTCCTGGTGAGGTCGTCGATGTTGCCGGCCATGCCGGTGAGCTGCTCCCACGGACCCCAGGAGAGCGACAGCCCCGGCAGGCCCGCCGCTCGGCGGTTGTCCATCAGCCCGTCCAGGAAGGCGTTCGCCGCCGCGTAACCGCCGCTGCCGGCGCCCATGAAGACGGACGACGCGGAGGAGTAGACGACGAACGCGTCCAGGTCCAGGCCGCGGGTGAGCGCGTCGAGGTGTCGTACGGCATCCACCTTCGGCGCGAACACGCCCGCCAGCCGCTCCTGGGTCAGGGCCCCGATCACGCCGGGATCGAACACACCGGCCGTGTGCACCACACCGCGCAGGGGCTGCTCGTCGGGCATCGACGCCAGCAGCGCCTCGACCTGCGCGCGGTCGGACACGTCACAGGCCACGACGGAGATCGCCACGCCCTGCTCGGTGAGCTCGGCGACCAGCTCCTGCGCACCCTCGGCGTCCGGCCCGCGACGGCTGGCGAGGACAAGGTGTCGTACGCCGTTGCGGGCGACCAGATGCCGGGCCGCCAGCGCGCCCAGCGACCCGCCGCCCGAGACCAGGACGGTGCCCTCCGGCCCGAACACCACGGGCACGTCGGCGACTTGGCCGGTGGCGCGGGCGAGCCGGGGCACGAAGAGGCTCGTGTCGCGCACCGCGATCTGCGGTTCGCCGCCCGCCACCACTGCGGCAAGGACGGCATCCAGCACCGGCTCCACGCCGCCCTCGGCGTCGGGGTCCGTGTCGAGGAGGACGATCCGGTCCGGGTTCTCGGACTGCGCGGCGCGGACCAGCCCCCACACCGCCGCTCCGGCCGGGTCGGTCACCCTGCCGTCACCGGCGGGGACCGCGCCCCGGGTCAGCACCACAAGGCGCGATTCCTCAAGACCGGGCGCGGCCAGCCACACCTGCGCCACGCCCAGCGCCCGGGAGGCCAGGGCGAGTACCGCGTCCTCGCCGTCGCCACCGACGGCCTCCAGCACCGCCACGGCCGGCACGCTGCCGCTCGTGGCCAGGGTGACCATGTCATCGGCCGAGACCACCGGCACCCACGGGGGCGCGGGCTCCGGCTGCGCCGGGGGCAGTTCGGTCCACTCCACCGCGAACAGCGAGTCGCGGCTCTCGTCCGCCGCCGCGGCACCCAGCTGCTCGATGTTCACCGCCCGCATGACCAGCGCGTCCATCGTCAGGACCGGGCTGCCGGTCGCGTCGGCCGCTTCGACCGACAGCGCGTCCGAGCCGTTCGGCGCGACCCGCACCCGCAGTGCCGAGGCACCCGCGGCATGCAGCACCAGTCCGTTCCACGAGAACGGCATCACCGGCTGCCCGGTTTCCTCCTCCGCGGTGTCCGCCGCGACGGCGAACGTCCCGGCCTGTAGGGCGGCGTCGAGGAGCGCGGGGTGCAGGCCGAAGGCGCCGGCCTGCTTGCGCTCCTCCTCGGGCAGGGCGACCTCGGCGAAGAGTTCCTCGCCGCGCCGCCACACCGCGCGCACACCCTGGAACACGGGACCGTACGCGTAGCCGCGCTCGAGCAGACCCTCGTACAGGTCGCCGGTGTCCAGATCCACTTGCTGGGCACCGGACGGCGGCCAGGCGGCGAAGTCGAAGTCCGTTCCCCGGGCCGAGGTGGCGGGCGCCAGCATTCCGGTGGCGTGCCGCGTCCACGCTGCCCCGTCACCGGAAGCGTCTTCCCGCTGGGAGTAGATCTCCATGGTGCGCGAGCCGCTCTCGCCCGGCGCACCCACGGCGACCTGGACCCGTACGCCACCCTGCTCGGGCACGATCAGCGGCGCTTCGGTCACGAGCTCTTCCAGCACTCCGCAGCCGGCCTCGTCGCCGGCCCGCACGGCCAGCTCCACCAGTCCCGTGGCGGGGACGAGTACAAGTCCGCCCACCACGTGATCACCCAGCCAGGGGTGCGACTTGAGCGAGAGGCGTGAGGTGAACACCAGCCCGTCGGACTGCGGCAACCGCACCACCGCGCCAAGGAGCGGGTGATCGGCCGCCGACTGTCCCAGCGACGCCGCGTCAGTGGCGGCCTGTGCCGTCCGGAGCCAGTAGTGCTGGTGGTCGAAGGCGTACGTCGGCAGGTCCACACCCGCCGACCGGGCAGCTCCGGCCGGGAGTACGCCGGTCCAGTCCACGGGCACGCCGCGGACGAACAGCTCGGCCATGGAGGCGAGGAGTCGGCGCAGGCCGCCTTCTTCACGGCGCAGCGAGCCGGTGACCACAGCCCCGGTGTCGCTCTCGTCGACGATCTCGGTGATCGGCTGGATCAGCACCGGGTGAGCGCTGACCTCGATGAAGACTCCGTGACCCTGGCGGATCAACTCGGCCACCGCCGGGCCGAAACCCACCTTTCCGCGCAGGTTGCGATACCAGTAGCCGCCGTCCAGAACACCGGCTTCCTGCACCCATTCGCCGGTGACGGTCGAGTAGAAGGGGAGCATCGGCGCCTGGGCGTTGATGCCGGAGAGGGTGTCGGCGAGGGTGTCGCGGATGTCCTCCACGTGCCGGGTGTGCGAGGCGTAGTCCACCGCCACCCGACGCACCCGGACACCATCAGTCGAGAGGGCGGCGAGCACCTCGTCCAGGGCCTCGGCGTCACCGGCGACCACCACCGAGGACGGGCCGTTCACGGCCGCCACCTCGACCCGATCCGCCCACGGCACCAGCCGCGCGACCGCTTCGCTCTCGCTCAGCGCGACCGAGGCCATGCCGCCCCGCCCCGCCAGCTGCGAAGCAATCGCCTGGCTCCGCAGGGCCACCACACGTGCCGCGTCCTCCAAGGACAGCGCACCGGACACACACGCGGCCGCGATCTCACCCTGCGAGTGACCCAACACCGCGTCCGGCAGCACACCCACCGACGACCACACCGCCGCCAGACCCACCATCACCGCGAAACTGGCGGGCTGAACGACATCCACCCGCTCCAACTCAGCATCACCACGCAGCACATCGACCAAAGACCAGTCGACGAACGGCTCCAACGCCGCCGCACACTCAGCGATCCGCTCCGCGAACACCGGCGACTCGTCGAGCAACTCCCGGCCCATACCGGCCCATTGCGAGCCCTGGCCCGGGAACACCCACACCACCTTGCCCGGCGAACCGGCACTCCCGGACACCACACCCGGCGCACTCTCACCCCGAGCCAACGCCCCCAGCCCGGCCAACGCCTCATCGCTCGACTCGGCCACGACCACCGCACGCTCACTCAGCAACGGCCGGCCGGAGACCAGCGCCCCGGCGACACCCGCCGGCGACACCCCATCGGCATCCTCGATGAACGCCGCCAGCCGACCGGCCTGCCCCGCCAACGAACCCTCGCTCCGCGCCGACACCACCAACGGCACCACATCCGCGGACACCAGCGGCTGCTGTGCCTCCTCGGCAGGCGTCTGTTGCTCTTCGGGCGCCTCCTCCAGGATCAGATGGGCGTTCGTCCCGCTGACGCCGAACGACGAGACCCCGGCCCGGCGCGGAGCGCCATTGCGCGGCCACTCGCGCGCCTCGGCCAGCAGCTCCACCGCGCCCGCGGACCAGTCCACCTGGGACGTGGGCTGCTGCACGTGCAGCGTCGGGGGCATCACGCCGTGGCGCAGAGCCTGCACCATCTTGATGACACTGGCGACACCCGCGGCGGCCTGTGCATGGCCGATGTTCGACTTCAACGACCCCAGCCACAGCGGCTTTTCCGGGTCCCGGTCCCGGCCGTACGTGGCCAGCAGCGCCTGCGCCTCGATCGGATCGCCCAGCGCCGTACCGGTTCCGTGCCCCTCCACCACATCCACGTCCGCCGGGCTCAGCCCCGCACTGGCCAGAGCCCGCCGGATCACCCGCTGCTGCGCGGGGCCGTTGGGCGCGGTGAGGCCGTTGGACGCGCCGTCCTGGTTCAGTGCGCTGCCGCGCAGTACCGCCAGCACCTTGTGCCCGCGCTCCCGCGCCACCGACAGGCGCTCCAGGACCACGACACCCACGCCTTCGGACAGGCCCATTCCGTCGGCGCCGTCCCCGAACGCCTTGCAGCGGCCGTCCCCGGCCAGGCCGCGCTGGCGGGAGAACGCCATGAAGGTGGCGGGTGTTGCCATCACCATCGCGCCGCCGGCCAGGGCCATCGAGCACTCGCCCTGCCGCAGTGCCTGCGCCGCGAGGTGCATCGCCACCAGCGACGACGAGCACGCCGTGTCCACCGACACCGCAGGACCCTCGAAGCCGAAGACGTACGACACCCGGCCCGACGCCACACTCGACGCCAGCCCCGTGCCCGCGAAGCTCTCCATTTCCGGTGTGACGTCGCTGCCGCCGTAGCCCTGACCGGAGACGCCGGTGAACACGCCGACGTCGGTGCCCTTCAGCACGGTCGGATCGATACCCCCGCCCTCCAGTGCCTCCCAGGAGGTCTCCAGGAGCAGCCGCTGCTGCGGGTCCATCGCCAGCGCCTCACGCGGCGAGATACCGAAGAACCCCGCGTCGAAGAGCCCCGCCCGTTGCAGGAAGCCGCCCTGGCTGGTGTACGACGTGCCCGCGTGGTCGGGGTCGGCGTCGAACAGGCCCTCCAGGTCCCAGCCCCGGTCCTCGGGGAAGTCCGAGACGGCGTCGACGCCGTCGGCGACCAGCTTCCACAGCTCCTCGGGCGAGGAGACCCCGCCCGGGTACCGGCACGCCATCCCGACGATGGCGAGCGGCTCGTTCGTGTCGGTCGTGACGGTAGCCGGTGCCTCCGGCTCCGGTGCCGCCACGTCACCGAACTCCTCGCGCAGATAGCGGGCGAGGACCAGCGGGGTGGGGTAGTCGAAGACCAGCGTGGGGGGAAGCTTCAGACCGGTCGCCTCGCGCAGCCGGTTGCGCAGTTCCACCGAGGTGAGCGAGTCGAATCCGGCCTCGTTGAACGCGGTGTCCGGCCGGACACGTTCCGGCCCGCTGTGCCCGAGCACGACCGCGGCCTGGGTTCGCACCAGGTCGAGAAGCAGCGCCTCCTGCTCGGCGGCCGCGAGTCCGGCCAGCCGGTCGGACAGCTGCCTGCCTTCGCCAACGGTGCTCGCCGCGTGGGCCTGCTGCCGTCCGGTCCGCACCAGACCGCGCAGCAGAAGCGGGACCGCCCCGCCGGCCGACGCGTCGGCCCGTATCCCCCGCAGGTCCAGCTTGACCGGCACCAGCAGGGCCTGTGCGGATGCCGTCGCGGCGTCGAACAGCTCCATGCCCTCGGCCGCCGATATCTCCAGCACACCGTGGCGGCCGGCCCTCGCCTGGTCGACGGCGCTGAGCTGGCCGGCCATGCCGAGGGACTGTTCCCACAGGCCCCAGGCGAGGGACAGACCGGGCAGGCCCGCGGCCCGGCGGCTGCTCATCATGCCGTCCAGGAAGGCGTTGGCCGCCGAGTAGTTGCCCTGCGCGGCGCCTCCGGACAGGCCCGCCACGGACGAGTACACGACGAACGCGTCCAGCTCCAGGCAGCGGGTGAGCTCGTCGAGGTGTCGTACGGCGTCCACCTTCGGCGCGAAGACGCCTGCGAGCCGCTCCGGGGTCAGCGCCCCGATCAGACCGTCGTCGAAGACGCCGGCCGTGTGCACCACACCGCGCAGGGGGTGCTCGTCGGGCAGCGAGGCCAGCAGCGCCTCGACCTGCTCGCGGTTCGACATGTCACAGGCCACGGCCGAGACCGTCGCGCCCTGCTCGGTGAGTTCGGCGACAAGTTCCCGCACGCCCTCGGCGTCCGGGCCGCGACGGCTGGCGAGCACGAGGTGTCGTACGCCATGACGGGAGACCAGATGCCCGGCCGCCAGGCAGCCCAACGATCCCGCGCCCGAGACCAGAACGGTCCCCTCCGGCCCGAACACCGCGGGTGTCTCCGCGACTTGACCGGTGGTACGGGCGAGCCGCGGGACCGAGAGGACCATGCCGCGGACGGCGATCTGGGGCTCCTCGCTGGCCACCACCGGCCCCAGCACGGAGTCCAGGAGCGAGTCCACACCGCCCTCGGCGGCGGGGTCGATGTCCAGGAGAACGAGCCGGTCCGGGTTCTCGGTCTGGGCGGCGCGCACCAGACCCCACACCGCCGCTCCGGCCGGGTCCGTCACGGCCCCCGCACCGGCGGCCACCGCACCCCGGGTCGCGATCACGAGCTGCGACTCTTCGAGGCCGTCCGCGGTCAGCCAGGCCTGGAGCACACCCAACACATGGGAGGACAGGGCGAGTACGGCGTCCTCGCCGTCGCCGCCGACGGCCTCCAGGACCACCACCGCCGGTACGCCGACGCTCGCGGACAGGGCCGCCACGTCGTCGGGGGTGGTCACCGGAACCCATGGCGGCGCGAACTCCGCCCCCTGATCCGGCAGTTCGCTCCACTCCAGCTGGAACAGCGCGTTGGCGACCACCGTGTCGGCCGGCCTCTCCAACTGCTCGGCGGACACCGCCCGGGACACCAGCGAGTCCAGTGTCAGCACCGGGCCACCGGCCGCGTCGGCCGCCTGGACCGACAGCGCGTCCGGACCGTTCGGTGCGATCCGTACCCGTAGCGCCGAGGCGCCCGCGGCGTGCAGCGCCAGTCCGTTCCACGCGAACGCCAGCACCGCCTCCCCGGAGTCGTCCCCGTCCGCGGCACCGATCGTGGCGGCCTGGAGAGCCGCGTCGAGCAGCGCGGGGTGGATACCGAACCTGCCGGCCTCCTTGCGCTGCTCCTCGGGCAGGGCGACCTCGGCGAAGACCTCCTCCCCGCGCCGCCACACGGCGCGCACACCCTGGAACGCCGGGCCGTAGCCGTAGCCGCGCTCGACGAGGTCGCTGTAGAAGTCGCCGACCTCGACGGGCTCGGCGCCGGGCGGCGGCCAGGCGGCGAATTCGACATCGGTACCCTGTGCCGACGGCGCGACCGACAGCGTGCCGGTGGCGTGCCGCGTCCACGTCTCCCCGTCACCGGGAGCGTCCTCGCGCTGCGAGTAGACCTCGACGGCGCGCGAGCCATTCCCGTCCGGTGCGCCGACGGCGACCTGGACCCGTACGCCACCCTGCTCGGGCACGACCAGCGGCGCCTCGATCACCAGCTCTTCCAGCACCCCGCAACCGGCCTCGTCACCGGCCCGCACGGCCAGCTCCACCAGCCCGCTGCCTGGGAGGATGACGACACCACCGACGGCGTGATCGGCCAGCCAGGGGTGGGACTTCAGCGAGAGGCGTGAGGTGAACACCAAGCCGTCGGTCTGCGGCAACTGCACGACCGCGCCGAGGAGCGGGTGGTCGGCCGCAGCCTGTCCCAGCGACGTCGCGTCCGTCGCCGAACCGGTCTCCTGGAGCCAGTAGTGCTGGTGGTCGAAGGCGTACGTCGGCAGGTCGACGCCGGCCGAAGTCGTTCCGGCCGGCAGCACGCCGGTCCAGTCCACGGGCACGCCTCGGACGAACAGCTCGGCCATGGAGGCCAACAGCCGCCGCAGACCGCCCTCTTCACGGCGCAGGGAACCGGACACCACGACATCCGTGGCGTCGTCCACGATCTCGGCGATCGGCTGGACCAGCACCGGGTGCGCACTGACCTCCACGAAGACCCCGTGACCCTGCCGGATCAACTCGGCCACCGCCGGGCCGAAACCGACCTGGCCGCGCAGGTTGCGGTACCAGTAGCCGCCGTCCAGGACTCCGGCGTCCTGCACCCATTCGCCGGTGACGGTCGAGTAGAAGGGAATCGACGGGGCCTGGGCGCCGACACCGGAGAGGGTGTCGGCAAGCGTCTCGCGGATGTCCTCCACGTGCCGGGTGTGGGAGGCGTAGTCCACCGCCACCCGCCGCACCCGAACTCCCTGACCGGACAACGCCTCCAGCGCCTCGTCCAGGGCCTCGGCGTCACCGGCCACCACCACCGAGGACGGTCCGTTCACGGCCGCCACCTCGACCCGATCCGCCCACGGCACCAGCCGTGCGACCGCCTCACTCTCACTCAGCGCGACCGAGGCCATGCCACCGCGCCCGGCCAACTGCCCGGCAATCGCCTGGCTCCGCAACGCCACCACACGTGCCGCGTCCTCCAGAGACAGCGCACCGGAGACACACGCGGCCGCGATCTCACCCTGCGAGTGCCCCAGCACCGCGTCGGGCCGAACCCCGACCGAGGACCAGACAGCGGCCAGTCCGACCATCACTGCGAAACTGGCAGGTTGCAGTACGTCCACCCGCTCCAGCAGTTCGGGGTCGGCGTCGCCGCGCAGCACGTCGGCCAAAGACCAGTCGATGAACGGCTCCAGCGCCGCCGCACACTCGGCGATCCGCTCCGCGAAGACCGGCGACTCGTCGATCAACTCCCGGCCCATACCGGCCCATTGGGAACCCTGGCCCGGGAACACCCACACCGCCTTGCCCGGCGAACCGGCACTCCCGGACACCACACCCGGCGCACTCTCACCCCGAGCCAACGCCCCCAGCCCAGCCAACGCCTCCGCACCCGACTCGGCCACGACCACCGCACGCTCACTCAGCAGCGCCCGGCCAGAGACCAGCGCGCCGGCGACACCCGCCGGCGACACCTCATCGGCATCCTCTATGCACGCCGCCAGCCGACCGGCCTGCCCCGCCAACGAACCCTCGCTCCGCGCCGACACCACCAACGGCACCACACCACCGGACACCAGCGAATGCCGTGCCTCCTCGGCGGGAGCCTCCTCCAGGATCAGATGGGCGTTCGTCCCACTGACCCCGAACGCGGACACGGCCGCTCGACGCGGGTGCCCGTTGCTCGGCCACTCCCGCGCCTCCGTCAGGAGCTCCACCGCGCCCGCGGACCAGTCCACCTGCGTCGTCGGTGCATCGACGTGCAAGGTCGGGGGAAGAGTCTCGTGCCGCAGCGCCTGGACCATCTTGATCACACCGGCGACGCCCGCGGCGGCCTGGGTGTGTCCGATGTTCGACTTCAACGAACCGAGCCACAGCGGCTGTTGAGGATCGCGTCCCCGGCCGTATGTGGCCAGCAGCGCCTGTGCCTCGATCGGGTCACCGAGGACCGTACCGGTCCCGTGGCCCTCGACCACATCCACGTCGGCCGGGGAAATGCCGGCGTTGGCAAGGGCCCCACGGATCACCCGCTGCTGCGAGGGACCGTTCGGAGCCGTCAGGCCGTTGGACGCGCCGTCCTGGTTCACCGCACTGCCCCGCAGCACCGCCAGCACCCTGTGCCCGCGCTCCCGCGCCACCGACAGGCGCTCCAGGACGACCACGCCGACGCCCTCGGCCCAGCCCGTGCCGTCGGCGCCGTCCGCGAACGCCTTGCAGCGGCCGTCGGCGGCCAGCCCGCGCTGGCGCGAGAACTCCACGAACGCGCCGGGGTTGGCCATGACCGTGGCGCCGCCGGCGAGCGCCATGGAGCACTCGCCCTGCCGCAGCGCCTGCGCGGCGAGGTGCATCGACACCAGCGACGACGAGCAGGCCGAGTCGATCGTGACGGCCGGGCCCTCGAAGCCGAGCACATACGACACCCGGCCCGAGGCCACACTGGTCGATCCGCCCGTGCCCGCGAAGCCCTCCAGCTCGGGTGTGACCACGCTGGCGCCGGGCGCTACATAGCCCTGGCCGAACACCCCGGAGAACACGCCGACATCGGCGCCCTTCAGCGAGACCGGGTCGATGCCGGCGCTCTCCATGGCCTCCCAGGAGGTCTCCAGGAGCAGCCGCTGCTGCGGGTCCATCGCCAGCGCCTCACGCGGTGAGATACCGAAGAAGTCCGCGTCGAAGAGGCCCGCCTCGTGCAGGAAGCCGCCCTTGCTGGTGTACGTCGTGCCCGCACGGTCGGGGTCCGGGTCGAACAGGCCCTCCAGGTCCCAGCCCCGGTCCTCGGGGAAGTCCGAGACGGCGTCGCGGCCGTCGCGCACCAGTCGCCACAGGTCCTCGGGACCCGCCACCCCACCGGGCAGCCGGCACGCCATACCCACGATCGCGATCGGCTCTCGGGAGGCGTCGACGAGCTGGCGGTTCCGCTTCTTCAGCGAGCCGACCTCTTCGAGCGACTTCCGTAGCGCCTCGACGACCTTTTCATACGACGCACTCACTTGATTCCCCAATCCTTCAGCGGTTTCGCAGAGTCAGTTGTCGCCGAGCGCCAGTTGCACGAGGTCGTCGACGTTCAGCTCGGCGATCGCCCTCTCCTCATCGGCGTCGTCCATCGCGCCGTTCTCCGGTGCGCCGTCGCCGAGGGCGACCAGCTGGACCAGGGCATCCATCAGTCCGGCTGCCCGGAACCGGGCCAGCGGGAGCGATACGAGTGCGTGCCGCAGCCGCTCTTCGTCCACGTCCGGGCCGGTCGCGCCGCCGTCCGGCACCAGTTCGGTGTGCAGGTGGCGGGCAAGGGCCTGCGGGTTCGGGTAGTCGAAGACCAGGGTGGCGGGAAGTTTCAGCCCCGTTGCCGCGCGCAGTCGGTTGCGCAGTTCCACGGACGTGAGCGAGTCGAATCCGGTGTCCTTGAACGCCGTGTCCGCCCGGACCCCGTCGGGTCCGGCGTGCCCGAGCACGACGGCGGCCTGGGTGCGCACCAGGTCGACGAGGACCTTCTCCTGCTCGGCGGCGGGGAGCCCGGCAAGTCGGCGCAGCAGCTCGCCGTCCGTGGCGGATCCCGTCCGTGCCGACTGCCGGCCCGAGCGGACCAGGCCGCGCAGCATGTGCGGCACGGCGCCGCCCGCCGCCGCTTCGGCCCGCACTCCGCGCAGATCCAGCTTGGCGGGCACCAGGAGCGACCGCGCGGACCCCACGGCGGCGTCGAACAGTTCCATGCCCTCTGCGAGGGGCATCGCCTGGAGGCCGCCGCGCCGGCTCATCCGGGACCGGGTGAGGTCGTCGGTGTTGGCCGCCATGCCGTCGGTCTGATCCCACAGACCCCAGGCCAGTGAGAGCCCGGGCAGGCCGGCCGCCCGGCGGCTTGCCATCAGGCCGTCGAGATAGGCGTTGGCCGCCGCGTAACTGCCGCTGCCCGCACCCATGAAGACGGCCGACACGGAGGAGTAGACGACGAACGCGTCCAGCTCCAGGCCACGCGTGAGCGCGTCGAGGTGGCGTACCGCATCCACCTTCGGCGCGAACACCCTCGCCAAGCGCTCGGGAGTGAGTGTTCCCACCACTCCGGCGTCCAGGACACCGGCCGTGTGCACCACGGCGCGCAGGGGGTGTCCGTCGGGAACGGAGGCCAGCAGGGCCTGCGCCTGGTCGCGGTCGGACACGTCGCAGGCCACGACCGACACGGCCGCGCCCTGCTCGGTGAGCTCGGCGACCAGCTCCTGAGCGCCCTCGGCGTCCGGGCCGCGACGGCTGGCCAGCAGGAGGTGTCGTACGCCGTATCGGGTGACCAGATGCCTGGCCGCCAGCGCGCCCAGCGATCCGGTGCCGCCCGTGATCAGAACCGTCCCCTCCGGGCCGAACACCGCCGTCGCGTCCAGGATCTGGCCGTCGGCGCGGGCGAGCCGAGGTGCCGACAGTGCCGTGCCACGGACCGCCACCTGCGGCTCGCCGCAGGCCAGCACGGCGCTCAGGGCGGCTGCCGGTCCGTCGCCAGACGCCGGGTCGGTGTCCAGGAGGACGATCCGGTCCGGGTTCTCGGCCTGCGCGGCACGCACCAGACCCCACACCGCCGCACCGGCCGGGTCGGTCACCGCGCCGTCGCCGGCGGGCACCGCACCCCGGGTCACCACGACGAGGCGCGACTCCTCGAGCCCGGCTGTGGTCAGCCACGCCTGCACCACGCCCAACACCCGGGAAGTCAGGGCGAGTACGTCGTCCCCGACGGCTTCCAGCAGTGCCACCGTGGGAACCTCGGCCCGCGCGGCCAGGGCCTCGACCTCGTCCGCGCCGGCGACCGGCGCCCACGACGGCGCAGGCGCGAAGTCCTGGGCCAGGGGCAGTTCGGTCCAGTCCACCTGGAACAGCGATTCGGTAGCCGTCGTGCCACCGGACCTCGCCAGCTGCTCGGCGGACAGCGCCCGCATCACCAGCGAGTCGGCCGACAACACCAGGCCGCCGGCCTCGTCCGCCGCCTGAAGCGACATGGCGTCGGACCCACTGGGCAGCAGGCGTACCAGCAGCACCGAGGCACCCGCGGCGTGCAGCACCAGGCCGTTCCAGTCGAGCGGTTGGCGCACCAGGTCGCTCTCCGCCGTCGCGTCACTGAATGTGTGGGCGTGCAGGGCGGCGTCGAGCAGCGCGGGGTGGATACCGAACTTCGCCGCGTCCTTGCGCTGTTCCACGGGCAGGGCGACCTCGGCGAAGAGTTCCTCTCCGCGCCGCCACACCGCGCGCACGCCCTGGAACGCCGGGCCGTACTCATAGCCCCGCGCGACCAGACCGGAGTAGATGTCGCCGACCTCAACGGATTCCGCGCCGGGCGGCGGCCAGGCGGCGAAGTCGAACTCGGCCGCAGGGGGTGCGGACGTGGCCGACAGGAGCCCGGTCGCGTGGCGCGTCCATGCTTCGTCCTCGCGCCGGGAGTAGATCTCCACGGTGCGCGAACCGTGCTCGCCCGGCGCACCCACGGCGACCTGGACCCGTACGCCACCCTGCTCGGGCACGATCAGCGGCGTCTCGATCACGAGCCCTTCCAGGACGCCGCAGCCGGCCTCGTCACCGGCACGGACGGCCAGTTCGACCAGCCCGGCTCCGGGGACGAGCACCGAACCGCCGACCGTGTGATCGGCGAGCCAGGGGTGCGACTTCAGCGACAGACGTGAGGTGAACACCAGCCCGTCGGACTGCGGCAGGTGCACGACCGCGCCGAGCAGCGGGTGATCGGCCGCGGCCTGTCCCAGCGACTCCGCGTCGGTGGCGGCCTGCGCCGTCTCCAGCCAGTAGTGCCGGTGGTCGAAGGCGTACGTCGGCAGGTCCACGGTCCCGCCAGATGGCAGCACACCCGTCCAGTCAACAGGCACGCCTCGGACGAACAGCTCGGCCATCGACCCCAACAGCCGCCGCAGACCGCCCTCTTCACGACGCAGGGAACCGGACACCACCACATCCGTGGCGTCGTCGACGATCTCGGCGATCGGCTGGACCAGCACCGGGTGGGCGCTGACCTCGATGAAGACTCCGTGACCCTGGCGGATCAACTCGGCCACGGCCGGGCCGAAGCCGACCTGGCCACGCAGGTTGCGGTACCAGTAGCCGCCGTCCAGAACTCCGGCGTCCTGCACCCAACTGCCGGTGACGGTCGAGTAGAAGGGGAGCATCGGTGCCTGGGCGTTGATGCCGGAGAGGGTGTCGGCGAGGCTGTCGCGGATGTCCTCCACGTGCCGGGTGTGGGAGGCGTAGTCCACCGCCACCCGACGCACCCGGACACCGTCGTTCGAGAGTGCTTCGAGCGCTTCATCGAGGGCCTGGGCGTCACCGGCGATCACCACCGAGGACGGTCCGTTGACCGCCGCCACCTCGACCCGATCCGCCCACGGCACCAGCCGCGCGACCGCCTCACCTTCACTCAGCGCCACGGACGCCATGCCGCCCCGCCCCGCCAGCTGCGAAGCAATCGCCTGGCTCCGCAACGCCACCACGCGTGCCGCGTCCTGCAACGACAGCGCACCGGACACGCACGCGGCCGCGATCTCACCCTGCGAGTGACCCAGCACCGCATCCGGCAGCACACCCACCGAAGACCACACCGCCGCCAGACCCACCATCACCGCGAAACTGGCGGGCTGAACGACATCCACCCGCTCCAACTCCGCGTCACCACGCAGCACATCGACCAAAGACCAGTCGACGAACGGCTCCAACGCCGCCGCACACTCCGCGATCCGCTCCGCGAACACCGGCGACTCGTCGAGCAACTCCCGGCCCATACCCACCCATTGGGAACCCTGGCCCGGGAACACCCACACCGCCTTGCCCGGCGCCCCCGAGCCGACACTGCCGACCGCCACCCCGGGGGCGCTCTCACCCCGAGCCAGCGCCCCCAGCCCGGCCAGCGCCTCCGCATCCGAGCCGGCCACGACCACCGCACGCTCACTCAGCAGCGCCCGGCTGGACACCAACGCCCCGGCCACACCTTCCAGCGACGCGCCGCCATCGACGAACGCCGCCAGCCGCCCGGCCTGTCCCGCCAGCGAACCCTCGCTCCGCGCCGACACCACCAACGGCACCACACCACCGGACACCGGCGGCTTCTCCGCCTCCTGAGCAGGCGCCTCCTCCAGGATCAGATGGGCATTGGTCCCACTGATCCCGAACGAGGACACGCCTGCCCGGCGCGGACGGCCGCCCGGCGACCACTCCCGCGCCTCCGTCAGCAGCTCGATGGCACCGTCCGACCAGTCCACCTTGGTCGTGGGCTGCTGCGCGTGCAGCGTCGGGGGCATCACTCCGTGCCGCAGCGCCTGCACCATCTTGATCACGCCGGCGACGCCGGCGGCGGCCTGCGTGTGGCCGATGTTCGACTTCAACGATCCCAGCCACAAAGGCTGTTCGCGTTCCCGGCCGTACGTGGCCAACAGCGCCTGCGCCTCGATCGGGTCACCGAGGACCGTACCGGTGCCGTGCCCCTCCACGATGTCCACGTCCGCCGGGGAAATCCCGGCGTTGGCCAGCGCCTTACGGATCACCCGCTGCTGCGACGGACCGTTCGGAGCCGTCAGACCGTTGGACGCGCCGTCCTGGTTCACCGCACTGCCCCGCAGCACCGCCAGCACCCTGTGTCCACGCTCCCGAGCCACCGAAAGGCGTTCGAGGACCACCAGGCCGACGCCTTCGGACAGCACGGTGCCGTCGGCGTCGTCCGCGTACGCCTTGCAGCTGCCGTCGGCGGCCAGGCCCCGCTGCCGCGACATGCCGAGGACGCCGATCGGCGATCCCATCACGGCGACGCCGCCGGCGAGGGCCATCGAGCACTCGCCCTGCCGCAGCGCCTGCGCCGCGAGGTGCATCGCCACCAGGGAGGAGGAGCAGGCGGTGTCCACCGTGACCGCCGGGCCCTCGAAGCCGAAGACGTACGACACCCGGCCCGAGGCCACGCTTCCGGCGGTGGCGGTCGTGGCGAAGCCTTCGAGTTCCGCGGGCAGGCTGGTCAGGGACTCGACGTAGTCGTGGATGGAGACACCGGAGAAGACACCGATGTTGTCGCCCCGGGCCGCGGTCGGGTCGATGCCCGCCTGCTCCAGGGCCTCCCAGGCCGCTTCGAGGAGGAGCCGCTGTTGCGGGTCCATCGCCAGCGCCTCGCGCGGCGAGATCCCGAAGAACCCGGCGTCGAAGAGGCCGGCTCCTTCCAGGAAGCCGCCCTTGGCGGTGTACGACGTGCCCGCCTTGTCGGGGTCGGCGTCGAACAGACTGTCCAGATCCCAGCCTCGGTCGTCGGGGAAGGTGGACATGCCCTCGCGGCCTTCCCGCACCAGACGCCACAGCTCCTCGGGGTCGGTCACCCCGCCGGGCAGGCGGCACGACATGCCCACGATCGCGATGGGTTCGTCGGGATCCGCGAGGGCGGCCGTGGCCGCGGGGGTGTCGACCGTCGCCTTGTCCCCGAGTTCCTCGCGCAGATAGCGGGCCAGGGCCGCCGGGGTCGGGTAGTCGAAGATCAGCGTGGCGGGGAGTTTCACGCCGGTCGACGCACTCAGCCGGTTGCGCAGCTCGACGGCGGTCAACGAGTCGAAGCCGATGTCGCTGAATCCCCGTGTGCCCTGCGCCAACTCGGGGCCGCTGAAGCCGAGTACGGCGCCCGCCTCGGCCTGGACGACGGACAGCAGGACGCTCTCCTGCTCGCCCTGGGACAGTCCGGCGAGCCGGCGGACCAGTGCGCTGCTGTCCCCGGCGGCCGCCCGCGCCGTGCGCCGGCCGGCGCGTACCAGGCCGCGCAGCAGATGCGGCACTCCCCCGCCGGTCTCGGCCTGGGTGCGCAGCGTCCGCAGGTCCAGCTTGATCGGCACGAGGAGTGCCTGGCCCATGTGCAGGCCGATGTCGAAGATGTGCAGGCCTTCTGCTGGCGTCAGCGCGAGGACACCGCCGCGGCTCATCCGGGCCTGGTCGACGGCGCTGAGGTGTGCGGTCAGCCCGGTGCTCTGCTCCCACAGGCCCCAGGCCAAGGACAGACCGGGCAGTCCCGCCGCGCGACGCCCCGCCATCAGCCCGTCGAGAAAGGCGTTCGCGGCCGCGTAGTTGCCCTGGCCCGCCGATCCCATGAGGGCGGCGGCGGACGAGAACACGACGAACGCGTCGAGGTTCAGGTTCCGGGTCAGCTCGTCGAGGTGGCGTACCGCGTCCACCTTGGGCGCGAACACCGCGGCGAGGCGCTCCGGGGTGAGCGTGGCGATCACTCCGTCGTCCAGCACACCGGCCAGGTGCACCACGCCGGTCAGGGGGTGTGCCTCCGGTACGGATGCCAGCAGAGCCTCGGCCTGGCTCCGCTCGGAGACGTCGCAGGCGACCACCGAGACGGCCGCGCCCTGTTCGGTGAGCTCGGCGACCAGCTCCGGTACGCCTTCGGCGTCCGAGCCTCGGCGGCCGGCCAGGACAAGGTGGCGTACGCCGTATCGCGCGACGAGATGCCGGGCCATGAGGCTGCCCAGGGACCCGGTACCGCCGGTGACGAGAACCGTGCCCTCCGGCTGGAACACTCCGGGCTCATCGGGGACTTGGCCGGTGACGCGGGCGAGCCGGGGCGCGGAGAGGGTGGTTCCGCGTACGGCGATCTGCGGTTCGTCGCCGGCGAGGACCGCGCCGAGTACGGCTGCCGGTTCGCCGTCGGTGTCGAGGAGGATGATCCGGTCCGGGTTCTCGGCCTGCGCGGCACGCACCAGACCCCACACCGCCGCACCGGCGGGGTCCGTGACCACGCCGTCACCGGCGGGCACCGCACCCCGGGTCGCCACGACGAGGCGGGACTCCCCAAGCCCGTCCGTGGCCAGCCACGCCTGTACGACGCTCAACACCCGGGAGGTCAGGGCAAGTACGTCGTCCCCCGCGGCCTCCAGAAGTGCCACCTCCGGAGCTTCCAGGGCCGCCACCTCGTCCGCCGTGGCGACCGGCACCCACGAGGGCTCCGCCCCTTGAACCGAAGGCAGTTCGGTCCACTCCACGCCGAACAGCGCGTCGCGGCTCCCGTCCTCCGCCGCGGCGTCCAGCTGGTCGGCGGAGACCGGCAGGGACACCAGCGAGTCCATCGTCACCACCAGGCCGCCGGTCTCGTCGGCGGCGTGGAACGACAGCGCGTCCGGGCCGCACGGTGCGACCCGCACCCGCAGCGCCGAGGCGCCCGCGGCATGCAGCACGAGTCCGTTCCACGCGAACGGCAGCACCTTGCGGTCGTCGTCCGGGTTGGCGAAGGCGTTGGTGTGGAGGGCGGCGTCGAGGAGCGCCGGGTGGATGCCGTACTTGCCTGCTTCTTCGCGCTGTTCCTCGGGCAGGGCGACCTCGGCGAAGACCTCCTCGCCGCGCCGCCACACCGCCCGCACGCCCTGGAAGGCGGGACCGTAGGCGTAGCCGCGCTCGACCAGGCCGCTGTAGAAGTTCTCGACGTCGACCGGCTGGGCACCCGGCGGCGGCCACGCGGCGAAGTCGAAATCGGCTGTCTGGGCCGGCGCCGCGGCCGCCAGGAGTCCGGTGGCGTGCCGTGTCCACCCGTCCGTGCCGCCCTCGCCGGCGGCGTCCTCCCGCAGGGAGTACACGTCCACGGTGCGCGAGCCGGTCGCGCCGGGTCCGCTCACCGCGACCTGGACGCGTACTCCGCCGCGCTCGGGCAGCACCAACGGCGCCTCGATCACGAGCTCTTCCAGGACGCCGTAGCCGAACTCGTCGCCGGCCCGCACGGCGAGATCGACGTACGCCGTGCCGGGGACGATGACGACACCGCCGATCGCGTGCCCGGCGAGCCAGGGGTGCGTCTGAAGGGACAGGCGTGAGGTGAAGACCAGCCCGTCGGACTGCGGCAGCCGCACCACGGCGCCGAGCAGCGGGTGATCGGCCCCGGCCAGTCCCAGCGACGCCGAGTCCGTGGCCGAGCCGCCCATCCGAATCCAGTAGTGCTGCTGGTCGAAGGCGTACGTCGGCAGCTCCACGTGTGCCGACGTGGCCCCGGCGGGCAGCATCCCTGCCCAGTCCACGGGCACGCCGCGCACGAACAGTTCGGCCATCGAGGCCAGCAGCCGCCGCGGACCGCCCTCCTGGCGCCGCAGCGAACCGGTCACCACCGTGTCCGTGTCGCCCTCGGCGTCGTCGACGATCCCGGTGATCGGCTGGACCAGCACCGGGTGCGCACTGACCTCCACGAAGGCGCCGTGGCCCTGGCCGAGGAGGTCGACCACGGCAGGCCCGAACTTCACCTGGCCGCGCAGGTTGCGGTACCAGTAGCCGCCGTCCAGGACGCCGGCGTCCTCGACCCAGCCGCTCGTGACGGTCGAGTAGAAGGGAATCGCCGGCGCCTGGGCGCTGATCCCGGCCAGTGCGTCGGCGAGGGTGTCGCGGATCTGCTCCACGTGCCGGGTGTGCGAGGCGTAGTCCACGGCGATGCGCCGCACCCGTACGCCTTGGTCTTCCAGGGTGTCCAGTGCCTCGTCCAGGGCCTGGGCGTCGCCGGCGATCACCACCGAGGACGGGCCGTTGACCGCCGCGACCTCGACCCGGTCCGCCCAGCGCTCCAGCCGCGCGACCGTCTCGTCCTCGCTCAGGGCGACGGAGGCCATGCCGCCACGTCCGGCCAGCTGCCCGGCGATCGCCTGGCTGCGCAATGCCACCACCCGCGCCGCGTCCTCAAGTGACAGCGCACCGGACACACACGCGGCCGCTATCTCACCCTGCGAGTGGCCGACCACCGCATCGGGCTCGACTCCTACGGACGCCCAGACCGCGGCCAGGCCGACCATCACCGCGAAGCTCGCCGGCTGCACGACATCGACCCGTTCCAGCAGCTCCGGCTCGGCCGCACCCCGCAGCACGTCGATGAGCGACCAGTCCACCCACCGCTCCAGCGCGGCCGCGCACTCCGCGATCCGCTCCGCGAACACCGGGGACTCGTCGAGCAACTCCCGGCCCATGCCCACCCATTGGGATCCCTGGCCCGGGAACACCCACACCACCTTGCCCGGCGCCCCCGAACCGGAGACGACACCGGCCGCGCTCTCGCCCTGCGCGAGCGCGTGCAGCCCGGCCAGTGCCTCCTCGTCCGAGTCGGCCACGACCACCGCGCGCTCGCCCAGCACCGCACGGCCCGTCACCAGCGCGCCGGCGACGTCCGTCAGCGATGCCCCGCCGGCACCGGACTCCACGAACGACGCCAGGCGTTCCGCCTGGGCCGCCAGGGAAGCGGCGGTTTCCGCCGAGACCGCCAACGGCACCACACCACCGGACACCAGCGGCTGCTGTGCCTCCTGGGCGGGCGCCTCCTCCAGGATCAGATGCGCGTTCGTTCCGCTGGCCCCGAACGAGGACACTCCGGCCCGGCGCGGACGGCCGTCGCTCGGCCACTCCCGCGTCCGAGTCAGCAACTGCACCGTGCCCGCCGACCAGTCCACCTGGGGGGTCGGCGCGTCCACGTGCAGGGTCGCCGGGAGCACCCCGTGCCGCAGTGCCTGCACCGTCTTGATGACACCGGCCACGCCGGACGCGGCCTGGGTGTGCCCGATGACGGACTTGACCGAGCCGAGCCACAGCGGCTTCTCCGGGTCCCGGCCCTGTCCGTACGTCGCGAGCAGCGCCTGCGCCTCGATCGGGTCGCCGAGGACCGTGCCCGTGCCGTGACCCTCCACCGTGTCCACGTCGGACGGGGAGAGCCCGGCACTGGCCAGGGCCTTGCGGATCACCCGCTGCTGCGCCGGGCCGTTCGGTGCGGTCAGGCCGTTGGACGCGCCGTCCTGGTTGATGGCGCTGCCGCGTACCAGCGCGAGGATCTGGTGGCCGCGCTCCTGCGCCACCGACAGCCGCTCCAGGAGCAGCACGCCCACGCCCTCGGCCCAGCTGGAGCCGTCGGCCCCGGCGGCGTACGACTTGCAGCGCCCGTCGAAGGCGAGGGCCCGCTGCCGGGCGAAGCCGACGAACCCGCCGGGCGTCGCCATCACCGTGGAGCCGCCCACGAGCGCCATTGAGCACTCGCCGCGGCGCAGTGCCTGCGCGGCGAGATGCAGCGCCACCAGCGAGGAGGAGCACATGGTGTCGACGGTGACCGCGGGACCTTCGAGTCCGAGGGCGTAGGCGACGCGCCCGGAGGCGACGCCGCCCGCGGTGCCGAGGGCACGTTCCAAGCTGAGGAAGTCCTCGTAGCCGCTCAGGTCGGGGGCGTAGTCCTGGTGCACCATGCCGGCGAACACCCCGACGTCGCTGCCCCGCACCGAGTGGGGGTCGATGCCGGCCCGTTCGAAGGCCTCCCAGGACACTTCGAGCAGCTGCCGCTGCTGGGGGTCCATGGCCAGTGCCTCGCGTGGCGAGATACCGAAGAACGCGGCGTCGAACTGGCCCGCCTCGTGCAGGAAGGCGCCTTCGCGCACATACGTCGTGCCGGGGTTGTCGGGGTCCGGGTGGTACAGGCCCTCAAGGTCCCAGCCCCGGTCGTCGGGGAAGGAGGTGTAGACGTCGGCGCCCTCGGACACCACCCGCCACAGCTCCTCGGGGCTGCGGATCCCGCCGGCGTACCGGCAGGCCAGGGAGACGATCGCGATGGGCTCCGTGGCCGCGGCCGCGAGTTCGCTGTTCTCCTGCTGAAGCCGGGCGTTCTCCTTCAGCGAGGCCCGCAGTGCCTCGACGACCTGCTTGTCCGGCGCGGACATGGCATTCCTCCACGATTCGTTCACCATCGGTGGTCAGCTCGTCTTGCCCAAAGCCCGTTGCACCAGATCCGCAACGTCCATTGCGTCGATCAGTTCCTCGGCGTCGGCGGCGTCCGACGCGTCGGCGTCCGGGTCGTCGCCGTTGTCGCCGTTGTCGTCGTTGTCGTCGGCGAGGCCGAGGAGGGTCTCCAGGACGCCGGCCTCCTTGAACCGGGCGAGCGGCACGGATGCCAGGACCTGCCTGAGGTCGTCCTCACGCACGTCCAGGCCGTCGTCGGCCTCCCTCAGCAGCTCGGAGCGCAGATAGCCGACCAGTGCTTCGGGGGTGGGGTAGTCGAAGATCAGCGTCGCGGGCAGTCGCAGTCCGGTGGCCGTGCCCAGGGTGTTGCGCAGGTTCACGGCGGCCAGCGAGTCGAAGCCGACGTCCTGGAACGCCTGGCGGGGGCCGATGCCCTCTGCACCGCCGTGGCCGAGAACGGTCGAGGCGTGGCCGCGCACCAGGCGGAGCAGGATGCGGTTCTGCTCGGTGTCCGAGACCGCCCGCAGGGAGTCCGCGAGGGATGCGGCGGCGTCGCTGTTGTCGCTGTCGCGCTGCGCCGCCTGAAGCACCGCCTTCGCCTCGGGCAGATCGGCGAACAGGGGGCTGGTGCGGACCGAGGTGAACGCGGGAATGAAGGCACCCCAGTCCATGTCGGCCACGGTCACGAACTTCTCGTTGCCCTGCACCGCCTGCTCCATCGCTGTCACCGCCAGCTGCGGGGCCATGGGAAGGACGCCGCGGCGGCGCAGTTGGGCGAGGGCCGCCTCGTCCGTGCCCACCCCGATCTGGTCGAGCGCACCCCAGGCGATCGAGGTCGCCTTCAGCCCCCGGGCGCGGCGCCACTCGACCAGCGCGTCCAGGACGGCGTTGGCCGCTGCGGACGGTCCCTGTCCGCCGCCGCCCCACACGCCGGCGATCGAGGAGAACACCACGAACGCGTCGAGCGGCGTGTCCTCGAACTGCTCGTCCAGCCATACGGCGGTGTCCACCTTGGCCGCGAACACCTCGGCGAGATCGGCCACACCGGTGTCGTCGATGGAGCTGGTCTGTGTGATGTCGGCGGCGTGCACCACGGCGGTCAGCGGTTGGTCCGTCGCGGACACCAGGCGCGTGATCGCGTCCCGGTCCGCGTCCGCGCAGGACTCCACCGTCGTACCGACGCCGAGGCCGGCCAGTTCGGCACGCAGATCCGGCACGGCCTGGTCGGGTGCGTGCGCGGTGGTGGTGACGACGAGCCGTTCGGCGCCGGAGAGCGCGAGCCGGACCGCGGCGTGCTTGCCGAGTCCTTCGGCGCCGCCGGTCACCAGGACGGTGCCCCGGACCTGCCTGCGGCCGTGGCCGGCCGTTGCCTCCGGCACGGGTTTGCGGACCAGGCGACGGCCGTACACACCCGACCGCCGGACCGCGAGCTGGTCCTCACCGGCCGCGCCGTTGAGCACTCCGAGCAGATACCGGGCCGTACGCGCATCCGTCTTGGCGGGCAGGTCGACCAACCCGCCCCACCTGTCGAGGCGTTCGAGCGCGGCGGCCCGCCCGAGCCCCCACAGCGCCGCCTGGGCCGGCGAGGTGAGGGTGTCGTGGATGCCGATGTTCACCGCGCCCCTGGTCAGGCACCACAGGGGCTGGGTGACATTGCTGTCCGCCAGGGCCTGGATCAGCGCGAGCGTCGACGCGGCGACGGAGAGGGGGTCCTGCGGGCCGCTCGCCGTCTGCTGGTCCAGGGCGAGCAGGGACAGCACTCCGGTCACATCGTGTTCGGTCAGCACACCGGTCAGCCGCTCGACGAGCCGTTCCCGTGTCCGGTCGGACTCACCGGCCTCCAGCAGGACCATGCCGAACCCCAGTCCGGTCAACTCCTCCAGGAGAGCGTCGATCCCGGTGTCGTCCGGACGCTCGGACGGTACGACGACCAGCCAGCGTCCACTCGGCACACCGGTGGCTTCGCGTTCCATCGGCTGCCAGGTGACGTGATAGCGCAGCTTCTCCGCGCTCGACTGCTCACGCCGCTTGCCGCGCCACTGCGCGAGGACGGGCACGACCGTGCTCAGCGCGCTGCGCTCGTCGGCCGACGCCGTCTCCAGGAGCCCGCTGAGGGAGTCCAGATCGGCGTGCTCGACCGCCTGCCAGAAGTCGGAGTCCGCACCTTCGGCGACATGGTCGGTATCGCCCGCCGCTTCCGCCTCCTGGAGCCAGTAGTGCTGGTGGTCGAAGGCGTACGTCGGCAGGTCGACGCCTGCCGAGTCGGTTCCGGCGGGAAGCACTCCGGCCCAGTCCACGGGCACACCGCGCACGAACAGCTCGGCCATCGAGGTCAACAGACGGTGCAGGCCGCCCTCCTGGCGCCGTAGCGAACCTGTCACGACCGTGTCCGTGGCGCTGTCGGCGTCGTAGATGGTCTCGGTGATCGGCTGGACCAGCACCGGGTGCGCACTGATCTCGACGAAGACGCCGTGCCCCCGACCCAGGAGGTCGGCTACCGCCGGGCCGAATCCCACCTGGCCGCGCAGGTTGCGATACCAGTAGCCACCGTCGAGGACTCCGGCGTCCTGGATCCATTGGCCGGTGACGGTGGAGTAGAAGGGCACGGCCGGCGTCTGGGCGTTGATGCCGGAGAGGGTCTCGGCGAGGGTGTCGCGGAGGTCCTCCACGTGCCGGGTGTGCGAGGCGTAGTCCACGGCCACGCGCCGCACCCGAACTCCCTGACCGGACAGGGCATCCAGCGCCTCGTCCAGGGCCTGGGCGTCACCGGCGATCACCACTGAGGAGGGGCCGTTGACCGCCGCGACCTCGATCCGGTCCGCCCAGCGCTCCAGGCGCACGATGGCTTCGTCCTCGCTGAGCGCGACCGAGGCCATGCCGCCACGTCCGGCCAGTTGCCCGGCGATCGCCTGGCTGCGCAATGCCACCACCCGCGCCGCGTCCTCAAGTGACAGCGCACCGGACACGCACGCGGCCGCGATCTCACCCTGCGAGTGACCCAGCACCGCATCGGGCCGAACCCCGACGGAAGACCAGACCGCCGCCAGACCGACCATCACCGCGAAACTGGCGGGCTGAACGACATCCACCCGCTCCAACTCCGCGTCACCACGCAGCACATCAACGAGCGACCAGTCGATGAACGGCTCCAACGCCGCCGCACACTCCGCGATCCGCTCCGCAAACACCGGCGACGAATCCAACAACTCCCGGCCCATACCAGCCCATTGAGAGCCCTGGCCCGGGAACACCCACACCACCTTGCCCGGCGCCTCGGAGCCACCGACCACTACGCCTGGCGCACTCTCACCCCGCGCCAGCGCCTGCAACCCGGCCAGCGCCTCCGCATCCGAGGCAGCCACCACCACCGCACGCTCACTCAGCAACGCCCGACTCGACACCAACGCCCCAGCCACCCAGGCAAGCGGCACACCATCGGCATCCCCGACGAACGCCGCCAACCGACCGGCCTGCCCCGCCAACGAACCCGCACCACGCGCCGACACCACCAACGGCACCACACCACCGGACACCAGCGACTGCCGTGCCTCCCCGGCAGGAGCCTCCTCCAGAATCAGATGCGCATTCGTCCCACTCGCCCCGAACGAAGACACCCCAGCCCGACGCGGACGACCACTACGCGGCCACTCCCTCGCCTCCGTCAGCAACTCCACCGCACCCGCAGACCAGTCCACCTGACCCGTCGGCTCATCCACATGCAACGTCGCCGGAAGCAACTCATGCCGCAGCGCCTGCACCATCTTGATCACACCAGCCACACCCGCAGCAGCCTGCGTGTGCCCGATGTTCGACTTCAACGACCCCAACCACAAAGGCCGTTCACGATCCCGGCCATACGCCGCCAGCAACGCCTGCGCCTCGATCGGATCCCCCAGGGACGTCCCCGTCCCATGGGCCTCCACCACATCCACATCCGCCGGCGAAATCCCCGCGTTGGCCAAGGCCTTGCGGATCACCCGCTGCTGCGAAGGACCATTGGGCGCCGTGAGCCCATTGGACGCGCCGTCCTGATTCACCGCACTGCCCCGCAGCACCGCCAGCACCTTGTGCCCACGCTCCTGCGCCACCGACAGACGCTCCAGGACGACCACACCAACGCCCTCGGACCAGCCCGTCCCGTCAGCCGTCGACGAGAACGCCTTGCACCGGCCGTCGGCGGACAGGCCCCGCTGGCGCGAGAACTCCAGGAAGGCGTCCGGGCTTGCCATGACCGTCGCGCCGCCGGCGAGCGCCATCGAGCACTCGCCCTGCCGCAGCGCCTGCGCGGCCAGATGCATCGCCACGAGGGAGGAGGAGCATGCCGTGTCCACGGTGACCGCCGGGCCCTCGAAGCCGAAGACGTACGACACCCGGCCCGACGCCACACTCGATGCGGTGCCGGTCATGAGATAGCCCTGGACGTCTTCGGGCACCCGGTGGAGCCGGGTCACATAGTCGTGGTGAACGATCCCGGTGAAGACGCCGATGTCGCGGCCCCGGGTGGACAGTGGGTCGATGCCGGCCCGTTCCAGTGCCTCCCAGGAGGTCTCCAGGAGAAGGCGCTGCTGCGGGTCCATCGCCAGCGCCTCACGCGGCGAGATCCCGAAGAGACCCGCGTCGAACTGCGCGGCCTCGTGCAGGAATCCGCCCGAGCGGGTGTAGCTCGTACCGGCGTGGTCCGGGTCCGGGTGGTAGAGGCCGTCGAGGTCCCAGTCACGGTCGAGCGGGAAGCCGGACACCGCGTCCCGCCGCTCCACCACGAGCTTCCACAGCTCCTCGGGGCTGTCCGCTCCGCCCGGCAGCCGCGTGCTCATCGCGACGATGGCGATCGGCTCGTCGGAGGCCGTGGCCGCCGCGAGGGCGGGCACCTCTGTGTGCTCACCGAGCAGCTCGGCCCGCAGATGGCCGACCAGCACCTTGGGAGTGGGATAGTCGAAGACGAGCGTGGCGGGCAGGTCGGCTCCGGTGAAGTCGTGCAGCCGGTTGCGGAGCTTGACCGCGCCGAGCGAGTCGAAGCCGAGGCTCTTGAAGGACTGATCCGGGTCGAAGTCGAAGGTGTCCGGCTCCCGGTGGCCGAGCACGACCGCGGTGCTCTCCTTGACCAGGTCCATCAGCACACGGTGCTGTTCCTCGGCCGGGAGCCCGGCCAGCCGTCCGGCGAAGGCTCCGCCAGCCCCCGCGTTCCGCGCCACCACGCGGCGGGCGGACACGGCGACCGGCGCCGGCACGGAAGGCTGCACGGGCTCGGCAGCGCCCTGTCCGTGAACGGTGTCCAGGCTCAACGGGCCAAGTAGAGCGACGGGTTCGCCGGTCGGATCGGCCAGCTCGACGAGGTGGCGCCCGCCCTCCGCGGGGGTGACCCGCACTCGCAGCGCCGCGGCACCCTGCGCGTACACCGCCAGGGCGGCGCACTCGGACAGGTCACGCGGCTCGGCTCCGGTGTCCAGGACACGCAGTGCGGTGTCGAGGAGCACGGGGTGCAGGGTGAACTCGGCTGCTTCGTCGGCCAGTTCGTCCGGCAGCCCGATCTCCGCGAAGGTCTGTCCGTCCTGCTGCCACACGCGCTGCGCGCCGGGCAGGGGTGCGGCACTGTCCGCGGGCAGCGGCCAGGTCCGCAGGTCGAAGGCGGGTTGCGGCGTTCCGGGGACGAGAACGGCGCGGGCGTGGCACGTCCAGGGCGCGTGCTCCTCGTCGAGGGTGCGGCCGTGGACGGTGGCGCGTCGGCGCCCGTCGGGGCCTGGTGCGTCGACCGCGACCCGGATCTGGGTGCGGCCGTGCTCCGGCACCGTCAACGGCGCCTCGACGACGGTCTGTTCGATGCCTCCGCAGCCGACCTCGTCGCCCGCCCTGACGAGCATCTCCAGGAGGGCGGCCGCCGGTACCCGACCCGTGGCGCTGAACAGGCCGCGGCTGCGCGGCGTCAGGCGTCCGGTGAGGACGACGCCTCCGTCGCCGGGGACCTCGACGACCGCACCGAGCAGCGGGTGATCGGCGCCGACCGTACCGAGGGCCTCCGCGCCGCCCGCTGCGGCGGCGTCGGTCTCGACCCAGAACCGCTGATGCTGGAACGCGTAGGTGGGCAGTTCGGTGCCCGTCGCGGTGGTCGGCCTTTCGAGGAGGGCCGACCAGTCCATGGCCACTCCGCGTACGTGCAGTTCCGCGAGCGCCGTCAGAACGCCGGCGGGTTCGGTGCCGTCCTTGCGGAGGGTGGCGATACTGCCGTGCTCCCGGACGCCGAGCACCATCGCCGCGAGGGCGCCTCCGGGGCCCAGTTCGAGGAAGGTGGTGGCACCTTGTTCGCCGAGCGTGGTGAGGGCGTCACTGAACCGCACCGCGTTGCGTGCCTGGTCGACCCAGTAGGCGGGGGTGGAGAGCTGTCCGTCCCGGGCGAGCTCGCCGTTCAGAGTGGAGACGATCGGGATGTCGGGTGCGGCGTACTCGACGGACTCCAGCACCTGCCGGTACTCGTCGAGCATCGGCTCCATCAGGGGTGAGTGGAAGGCGTGGCTGACGGTCAGCCGCTTGGTCTTCCGCCCGGTCAGTTCGGAAAGGACCGCCTCGACGGATTCCTCGTCGCCGGAGATGACGACGGAGGTGGGTCCGTTGACGGCGGCGATGACGGCCTCTCCGCGCAGCAGCGGGATGACCTCGTCCTCAGTCGCCTCTACGGCGGCCATGGCGCCGCCGGCCGGGAGGCCCTGCATGAGGCGTCCGCGGGCGGCGACGACCCGGGCGGCGGCGTCCAGATCCCACAGTCCGGCCACGTGCGCGGCGGTGATCTCTCCGATCGAGTGCCCGACGAGGAGGTCCGGTCCTATCCCCCAGGACTCGAAGAGCCGGAACAGCGCGGTCTCCAGGGCGAACAGGGCGCCCTGGGTGTACATGGTGCGGTCGAGCAGTTCGCTGTCCGGCGATCCGGGTGCGGCGAGGACGACATCGCGCAGCGGGTGTGTCGCGTACCCGCGGAGGTGTCCGTCCACGGCGGCGCACGCGGCGGCGAAGGCGTCCCGGAAGACCGGGAACGTATCGGCGAGTTCGCGGCCCATACCGGCCCACTGACTGCCCTGACCGGTGAAGAGGACGGCCAGTTTGCCCGCGGCAGGGGTGCCGGTGACGGCCGCGGGGCTCCCTGTCCCCCGCCCGAAGGCGGTGAGGTCAGCGCAGAGCTGTTGCCGGTCGGATGCCAGGACGACGGCGCGGTGGTCGAGTTGGGCACGCTCGGTGGCGAGCGCGTGCGCGATGGCGAAGAGAGGTACGTCGGGCCGCTCGTCGAGGAAGCGGGCGAGCCGGTCGGCCTGGCCGCGCAGTCCGGCGGGTGTCCGCGCGGACACCGGCACAGGCACGAGCACGGGTACGGGTGCGGGTGCGGGGGTGTCCGGCGGGGTGGGCGCCGGCTGGTCGGGGGCTTCTTCGAGGATGACGTGCGCGTTGGTGCCGCCGATGCCGAAGGAGGACACTCCGGCGCGGCGCGGGTGGCCGCCCCGCGCCCAGTCGCGGGCCTCGGTCAGCAGCTCCACGGCGCCCGCCGACCAGTCGACGTTGGTCGACGGCCGGTCCACGTGCAGCGTTTGGGGCAGTACGCCGTGCCGCATCGCCATGACCATCTTGATCACACCGGCGACACCTGCCGCGGCCTGGGTGTGCCCGAGGTTCGACTTCACCGAGCCGAGCCACAGCGGCCGGTCGGCCGGCCGGTCCTGGCCGTACGTCGCGAGCAGCGCCTCCGCTTCGATCGGGTCGCCGAGCGTCGTGCCCGTGCCGTGTGCCTCCACGGCGTCCACGTCCGAGCTCCGCAGACCGGCGTGGGCCAGGGCCTTGCGGATCACCCGCTGCTGGGAGGGGCCGTTCGGCGCGGTCAGGCCGTTCGACGCACCGTCCTGGTTCACGGCCGACCCGCGGACCACGGCCAGGACACGATGGCCGTGGCGGCGGGCGTCGGAGAGCCGCTCCACCAGGAGCAGCCCCGCGCCTTCGGACCAGCCGGTGCCGTCCGCGCCGTCCGCGAACGCCTTGCACCGGCCGTCGGGCGCAAGGCCGCGCTGCCGGGAGAACTCGACGAACGTCTCCACGGTGCCCATCACCATCACACCGCCGGCCAGGGCCATGGTGCACTCGCCGCGGTTGAGCGCCTGCGCAGCCAGGTGCAGGGCCACCAGTGAGGAGGAGCAGGCCGTGTCGACCGTGACGGCGGGGCCCTCGAAGCCGAGGTGGTAGGCGATACGGCCGGAGGTGACGCTGCCCGAACCGCCGGTGAGGCGGAATCCCTCGACGCCGGACGCCTGGTGCATGCGCACGCTGTAGTCATGGCTGTTGACGCCGACGAACACGCCGACGTCCTGTCCGGCCAGTGTCGTCGGGTCGATCGCGGCCCGTTCGAGTGCCTCCCAGGACGTCTCGAGCAGCAGTCGCTGCTGCGGGTCCATCGCCAGCGCCTCGTTCGGTGAGATGCCGAAGAAGGCGGCGTCGAATCCGGCGGCGTCGTCGAGGAAGGCGCCGTGGCGCACGTAGGTGGTGCCTGCGTGGTCGGGGTCCGGGTCGAAGAGCCGGTCGGTGTCCCAGCCGCGGTCGTCGGGGAACTCGGTGACGGCGTCGACGCCGTCGGCCACCACGCGCCAGAGGTCCTCCGGGCTGTGCACCCCGGCGGGGAAGCGGCACGCCATCGCCACGATCGCGATCGGCTCGTCACTCGTCCCGGAAGCGGGGGCGACGGGCGCGGCCGTACGCTGCGCCGTGGTGCCGAGGAGCTTGGTGCGCAGATGCTCGGCGAGCAGCGTCGGCTTCGGATAGTCGAAGATCATCGCCGGGGAGAGGGTGAGCCCGGTCGCGGCGACAAGCCGGTTGCGCAGTTCCACCGCGGTCAGCGAGTCGAAGCCGGCGTCCTTGAACGTCCGGTCGGCGCGGACGGCGTCCACGGAGCTGTGTCCCAGGACCTCGGCGGCGTGGCGCAGCACCAGGGCGACCAGGGCCTCGGTCTGCTCGGCGTCGCCGAGACCGGCGAGGCGCTCCGCCAGGGAAGCGGGCCCGGACGGGGCGGCGGTCCGGGCCACCGGCCGTGACGCCGGTGCGAGACCCCGCAGCAGTGCCGGCAGAGGGCCGTCGGCTGCTGCCGCGCGCAGGGCCGGCACGTCGAACTTCGCCGCCACCAGCGTGCCGTCCGTGCCCGTTTCGGTGGTCAGGGCGGCGTCCAGGAGGGCCATTCCCTCGGCGGCGGTGAGGCCGCCCATGCCGATGCGCTGGTTGCGTCGCAGGTCCGCGGCGCCCAGGTGCTCGGTCATGGCGCTGACCGTCGACCAGTAGCCCCAGGCGAGCGACACGGCCGGCAGGCCGAGCCGGTGCCGCTGTCGTGCGAGGGCGTCCAGAGAGGCGTTGGCTGCGGCGTAGTTGGCCTGCCCGGGATTGCCGAGGACTCCCGCCGCCGAGGAGAACAGCACGAACGCGGCGAGGTCCAGGTCCCGGGTGAGCTCGTGCAGATGCAGCGCCGCGTCCACCTTGGGCCGCAGCACGGTGTCAACCCGTTCCGGGGTCAGCTCGGTGAGCACCCCGTCGTCCAGTACCCCCGCGGAGTGCACAACGGCGGTCAACGGATGATCGGCCGGTATCTCCCGCAGCAGAGCCTCGATTTGAGCCCGGTCCGAGGTGTCGCAGGCAGCGACGGTGACGGACGCGCCGAGCGCGGTCAGCTCGTCGTGCAGCTGCGGAGCGTCGCCGCTTCGGCTGGCCAGGACCAGGTGGCGGATGCCGTACGTGGTGACCAGGTGCCGTGCCGTCAGCGCACCGAGCGTTCCGGTGCCGCCGGTGATCAGTACGGTGCCGTCGGTGTCGAGCGGGCGCGTGTGCGGCGCGGCTTCGGGAAGCGCGACGGGGACCCGTACGAGGCGAGGCACCTCGGCGGCACCGCCGCGCACCCTCAGCTGTGGTTCGCCGCTCAGGACCACGGCCGGCAGCGCGGACCGGGAGTCGTCGTCGAGGTCCACGAGGACGATCCGGCCCGGATGCTCCGCCTGCGCCGAGCGCACCAGACCCCACACCGCGGCCGCGTCGAGCCCGTCGCAGTCCCCGGTGACCACGGCCAGCCGGGTCTCCTCAAGGGCGGGTTCCGCCAGCCACGCCTTCAGGACGGCGAGGGCTCCGCCCACCGCCGCGCGGGGATCGCCGGCCTGGGCGTCGTACAGCAGGACGTCAGGGGCGGGCCCGTCCGCCCCGGCCACGGCGGCAACATCCTCGCCGCTCGCGACGGACACCATGCCGAGGGAGCCGTCCGCGGCGGGCAGCGGCAGCTCCGTCCAGTCCACACGGAACAGGGAATCGTGCGGCAAGGCCCCGACGATCCCCGCCTGTTCGGGAGAGAACGCTGTCCCGCGAACGCTCTCGACGGTCATGACGGGCTGCCCCGTCGGGTCGGTCAGCAGGAGAGGCATGCCCTCTGCCGATGCCTCGCCCTGGCGCACACGCAGTGCGGTGGCACCCGACGCGAGCAGGGACACCCCGGTCCACTCGGACGGGAGCATGCCGCCCGGGACGACCGTGTGGACGGCGGCGTCGAGAAGTGCCGGGTGCACCCCGTAACGGTCCGCGTCACGCAGAGCGGCACCGTCCAGGGTGACTTCGGTGACCGGTCCGATGTCCGCGGGTATCTCCCGGCCGGATGCGAGCGTCAGCGTGCCGTGCGCGTGCCGCGTCCACTCGGCGTCCAACGGGGCGTCCGCGGCACGGGAGTAGATCTCCACGGGCCGCCGCCGCGCCTCGTCGGGCTCGCCGACGACGACCTGGATACCGCGGCTGCCATGTTGCGGCAGCACTACGGGCGTCTCGACGGTCAGTTCGTCGAGGACGGGGGCGGAGACCAGGTCGCCGAGCCGGATGGACACCTCGACCAGGGCGGCGTTCGGCACGACGACGACATCCGACAGGAGGTGGTCCGCGAGCCAGGGGTGCGTGCCGAGCGACCACTTCGACGTGGCCATGAGGCCGCCTGAGTTCGGCATGCTGACGACCGCGCCGAGGAGCGGGTGGTCGGCTCCGGCGAGTCCGAGGGAGGCCGCGTCTGTGGCGGTCCCGGTGGACCGGAGCCAGTAGTGCTGGTGGTCGAAGGCGTACGTCGGCAGGTCGACGCCTGCCGAGTCGGTTCCGGCGGGAAGCACTCCGGCCCAGTCCACGGGCACACCGCGCACGAACAGCTCGGCCATCGAGGTCAACAGGCGGTGCAGGCCGCCCTCCTGGCGCCGTAGCGAACCTGTCACGACCGTGTCCGTGGCGCTGTCGGCGTCGTAGATGGTCTCGGTGATCGGCTGGACCAGCACCGGATGCGCACTGACCTCTACGAAGACCCCGTGCCCCTGCCGGATCAACTCGGCCACAGCGGGGCCGAAGCCGACCTGGCCGCGCAGGTTGCGATACCAGTAGCCGCCATCGAGGACGCCACCGTCCTGGATCCATTCGCCGGTGACGGTCGAGTAGAAGGGCACCGCCGGCGTCTGGGCGTTGATGCCGGAGAGGGTCTCGGCGAGGGTGTCGCGGAGGTCCTCCACGTGCCGGGTGTGCGAGGCGTAGTCCACCGCCACGCGCCGCACCCGAACTCCCTGACCGGACAGGGCATCCAGCGCCTCGTCCAGAGCCTGGGCGTCACCGGCGATCACCACTGAGGAGGGGCCGTTGACCGCCGCGACCTCGATCCGGTCGGCCCAGCGCTCCAGGCGCACGATGGCTTCGTCCTCGCTGAGCGCGACCGAGGCCATGCCGCCACGTCCGGCCAGTTGCCCGGCGATCGCCTGGCTGCGCAATGCCACCACCCGCGCCGCGTCCTCAAGTGACAGCGCACCGGACACGCACGCGGCCGCGATCTCACCCTGCGAGTGCCCCAGCACCGCATCGGGCCGAACCCCGACCGAGGACCAGACCGCCGCCAGACCGACCATCACCGCAAAGCTGGCGGGCTGTAGAACATCGACCCGCTCCAGCAGCTCCGGCTCGGCCTCGCCACGCAGCACATCAACGAGCGACCAGTCGATGAACGGCTCCAACGCCGCCGCACACTCCGCGATCCGCTCCGCAAACACCGGCGACGAATCCAACAACTCCCGGCCCATACCAGCCCATTGAGAGCCCTGGCCCGGGAACACCCACACCACCTTGCCCGGCGCCTCGGAGCCACCGACCACTACGCCTGGCGCACTCTCACCCCGCGCCAGCGCCTGCAACCCGGCCAGCGCCTCCGCATCCGAGCCGGCCACCACCACCGCACGCTCACTCAGCAGCGCCCGACTCGACACCAACGCCCCAGCCACCCAGGCAAGCGGCACACCATCGGCTTCCTCGATGAACGCCGCAAGCCGCCCGGCCTGCCCCGCCAACGAACCCGCACCACCCGCCGACACCACCAACGGCACCACACCACCGGACACCAGCGACTGCTGAACGTCCTCGGCAGGCGCCTCCTCCAGAATCAGATGCGCATTCGTCCCACTCGCCCCGAACGAAGACACCCCCGCCCGACGCGGACGCTCACCGCGCGGCCACTCCCGCGCCTCCGTCAGCAACTCCACCGCACCCGCAGACCAGTCCACCTGACCCGTCGGCTCATCCACATGCAACGTCGCCGGAAGCACCTCATGCCGCAACGCCTGCACCATCTTGATCACACCAGCCACACCCGCAGCGGCCTGCGCGTGCCCGATGTTCGACTTCAACGACCCCAACCACAAAGGCCGTTCACGATCCCGGCCATACGCCGCCAGCAACGCCTGCGCCTCGATCGGATCCCCCAGCTCGGTGCCGGTGCCGTGTGCCTCCACCACATCCACGTCGGCGGGCGACAGCCCGGCGTTGGCCAGCGCCTTGCGGATCACCCGCTGCTGCGACGGACCGCTCGGAGCCGTCAGCCCGTTGGACGCCCCATCCTGGTTCACCGCACTGCCCCGCAGCACCGCCAGCACCCGGTGGCCGCGCTCCTGCGCAACCGACAGACGCTCCAGGACCACGACGCCCACGCCCTCGGACCAGCCCGTCCCGTCAGCCGTCGACGAGAACGCCTTGCACCGGCCGTCGGCAGACAGGGCCCGTTGCCGGGAGAACTCCACGAAGTTGTCGGGTGTCCCCATCACCGCCACGCCGCCGGCCAGCGCCATCGAGCACTCGCCCTGCCGCAGCGCCTGCGCGGCCAGATGCATCGCCACCAGCGACGACGAACACGCCGTGTCCACCGACACCGCCGGGCCCTCGAAACCGAACACGTACGACACCCGACCCGACGCCACACTCGACGCCAGCCCCGTGCTCGCGAAGCCCTCCAGTTCCGGTGTGACCGCGCCGGTCCCGTACCCCTGACCGAACAGCCCGGAGAACACCCCGACATCGGCGCCCTTCAGCGAGACCGGGTCGATGCCCGCCCGCTCGACCGCCTCCCAGGAGGCCTCCAGGAGCAACCGCTGCTGCGGGTCCATCGCCAGCGCCTCACGCGGCGAGATCCCGAAGAACCCCGCATCGAAGAGGCCCGCCTCGCGCAGGAAACCGCCCTGATTGGTGTACGAGGTCCCCGCGCGCCCCGGGTCCGGGTCGAACAGGCCCTCCAGATCCCAGCCCCGGTCGTCAGGGAAGTCCGAGACAGCGTCGACGCCGTCGGTGACCAGCCGCCACAGCTCCTCGGGCGAGGAGACCCCGCCCGGCAGCCGGCACGCCATGGAGACGATGGCGATCGGCTCGTCCGGGTCGGCGGCCGTGACCGGCTCGGCGGACGGTGCGGTCCTCGGGTCTCCGAGCAGCTCGGACCGCAGGAAGGCCGCGAGGGCCGCCGGAGTGGGGTGGTCGAAGGCGATCGTGGTGGGCAGCCGCAGTCCGGTCTGCTCCGTGAGCCGGTTGCGCAGGGCGACGATGGCCACCGAGGTGAAGCCCAGGTCGCGGAACGCACGGTCGGCCGGGACCAGTTCGGGCCCGGCCTGGTTCAGTACCTCGGCGGCCCGCGTGCGGACCAGGTCCTCAAGGAGTGCGTGCTGAGCGCGTTCCTCCAGTGCGGCCAACTGGTCACGCAGGGCCGCCGCGACGGCCTCGTCCGGCTCGTTCTGCGGGGCCGGTGTCCCGACGACCGTCGCCTCGTACCGCAGTCGGCTCGGCTGCTCGGCCAGGAGGCGGCGCTGGGTCTTGCCCGACGCGGTCCGGGGGATGCTCGTGACCTCGTGGATCCGTTCGGGCACCTTGTAGGCGGAGAGCCGCTCGCGGCACCGGTCGACCAGTGTCGCGGGGTCGAAACCGGTGGGGCCGGGGATCACGTAGGCGACCGGTACTTCGCCGAGCGTGTCGTGCGGTGCGCCGGCGACCGCCGCGTCCGCGACGCCCTCGACGGTGCGCAGAACCGCCTCGATCTCTTCGGGATGGATGTTCTCGCCGCCACGGATGACCAGTTCCTTGATCCGGCCGCAGATGGTGAAGTAGCCGGCGTCGTCGCGCCGGGCCAGGTCTCCGGTGCGGAACCAGCCGTCCCGTATCGCCTCGGCAGTCGCCTCGGGGCTGTTGTGGTAGCCGGCCATGACGTTCGGCCCGCTGACCCAGACCTCCCCTTCCTCTCCCGTGGGGACGTCGGTTCCGGTGGTGGGGTCGACGATGCGGACTCCGACACCCGGTACGGGCAGGCCGCAGGAACCCTCGACCCGGGCACCCTCCGGGGGGTTGATGGTGATGGCGCCGCAGGTCTCGGTGGAGCCGTAGGCGTCTACGAGCGGGATCCCGAAGGTCTCCTCGACGTCGCGGGCGAGGCCGGATCCGGTGACCGCGCCGCCGACCAGGCCGATGCGCAGGCTCGGCGCCGAGAAGCCGCTGTGCCGGGCGGCCGCCACCAGGTGGTGGTAGGTGGTGGGGACGCCGGCCAGGAAGGTCGAGTCGTTCTCGCGGAGCGCCCTCATGACGTCGTCGGCGGAGGCGCCGTCCAGGAGGCGGGCGGTGGCGCCGGCGACGGTGACGGACAGCACGCACGCGATGTGCGAGAGGCTGTGGAAGAGCGGGAGCGGCCACAGCACCCGGTCCTGATCGGTGAGACCGGGAATCGGGATGTAGCACGAGGCCACGGACCAGAGGCAGTTGCGCTGCGTCGACAGGACGCCCTTGGGCCGCCCGGTCGTCCCCGACGTGTAGAACATCCAGGCCAGATCGTCCAGGGCGAGATCGTCCCTGGCGGGCACGGGCGGCTCGCTGTCGGCGAGTTGGTCGTACGAGTGGGCTCCCGCCCCTGCCGGAACCGCGCCGGTCACGAGCAATACGGTCGCGGGCGCCACACCCGGCGTGCCCCTGAGGCGTTCCGCCCGGGCGGCGTCGGTGATGACCAACGCGGCGCCACTGTCGGCGAGGAGGTACTCCAGCTCGGCCGGCGCCGAGGCAGGGTTGAGCGGCACCCCGATGCCGCCGGCGCGCACGATCGCCAGGTAACTCTCCACGGTGGACACCGTGTTGCCGAGGCAGATGGCCACGCTGTCGCCGCGCTCGACGCCGAGGTGTGCCAGATGTCCCGCCAGTCTGCGCGTCCGTGCCTCCAGGTCCCCGTAGGTGACCGCTCGCCGGTCGTCCTCGAAGGCGACCTTGTCGGGGAAACGGGTCGCGTTCTCCAGGAGTGCGACAGGAAGGGGCTTGATGAGGTCGGTGCGCACTGTCCCGCAATTCCTTTCGGAGAAAAGAGAGTTCACCAGGAGACGGGCAGGCTCTTCACCGCGAAGACGGATCCCTTGAGCCGCAGCGGCACGTCCTCGAAATCAACGGCAAGACTGAGGTCGGGAAACGCACGGAGGAGGGAGTTGAATCCGGCGCGCAGTTCGACGCGTGCCAGGTTCTGGCCCAGGCACTGGTGAACTCCGAAGCCGAACGCCATATGCCCCGAGGTCTCGCGGTCGATGTTCAGCTCGGCGGGGCACTTGAATTTCTCCGGGTCACGGTTGGCCGCGGGCAGTGAAACCGTGACGCTGTCGCCCTTCTTGACCGTCTCACCGTTGATTTCGATGTCTTCGAGGGCGGTGCGGTACGTGTCGTACTGGTTGACAGTGAGATAGCGAAGGAGTTCCTCGATCGCGGCGTCGAGTTTCGACGGGTCCGCGCGCAGCGCCGCCAGCTGGTCGGTGTGGTGCAGGAGCGCGAACACCCCGACGGCGAGGGCGCTTTCGGTGGTCTCGTAGCCCGCGAACAGGAGCAGCGTGACGATGTTGCACAGCTCTTCCGTGGTCAGCTCCCCGCCCGCGATGAGGCGGCTGATGAGGTCGTCCTCGGGCTCCTTCCGCCGGCGCTCGATGACCTCGGCGAAGAAGGCGACCGCCTGCCCCATGGCGGCTGCGACCTCCTGCGGGTCCCCGTCCGAGTCGTGCAGGAGCGTCGGTGCATGGCCGTAGCGGCCGACTTCGTCGTAGGGCAGGCCGACGAGCTCGGACAGGACGCGCAGGGACAGCGGCTTGGCGAAGTTCGCCACCACGTCCGCGGGCGAGCCGTGTTCACGCATGACGCCGATCTGCTCGGCGGCCACGGCCTCTGCCCGCGCGGTGAGCCGGTTCGCACGGCGAGCGGTGAACTCACCCGTGAGGAGACGCCGGTAGCGGGTGTGGTCGGGCGGGTCCATGTGGATGAACATCCCGGGGATCTTCGGATGGTTGGGCATCACCTGTCCGCGGTGCGTCACCGGGAAGTGACCGATCTCCGTGCTGTGGCTGAACCTCGGGTCACTGAGAACCTTGCGCACCAACTCGTAACTGGAGACGATCCAGCCGACGTGTCCGTCGGGGTACACCATTCGCGCGAGTGGCCGGTCCTCGCGCAGCGATTCAAATATCGCAGGAGGGTCGAACTGGTGCGTACGCGCCCACGGCTCCTCGAAGGAGATTGCGTCGCTCATGGAATCCTTCCCCCACTGGTTATTCATGCCTACCAGATAAGCGTCCCGCGTTTTTGTCGCCAAGGTCAGATTAGGTGAGCAGCCGGGGCCCGTCACCCCTCAACCTGGTAGGTGAGCAAGGGCCTTGAGCGGTCCTGAAGAGCATTTCGAGCACGGTTTCCCGTACACCCCGAGGCGCCCGAGAATTCCCGTCTCCGACTGCTGGAATTCAGATCCAGAGCTGCTCGGAAATCACTTCGGGGAAAAGAAAACCGGCGGCAGACGGTTCACTGCGAGCGTGAACCGTCTGCCGCCGGCGAGGCGGGTCGTGCGAGGTGTTTCAGGCCTGGCGCTGCGGTGCGAGTGCGTTGGTCAACGTGACCACTTCGGTGAGCAGTTGCTGGAGCATCGCCTCGTGGCCGGCGGCAGGCACGAAGGTCGTGAACTTCTCGAAGTCGGTCCTCAGCGACAGGTTGACCTGGGTGTGCACAGCCGTCAGCTGGACCCCCGCCACGATGTGCCGCAGGTGGTCGACGGCGCGGGAGCCGCTGACATTGCTGCCGTATCCGACGAGGCCGACGGCCTTGTTGTTCCACTCGTTGTAGACGAAGTCGATGGCGTTCTTCAATGAGGCCGGGATCGACCGGTTGTACTCGGGCGTGACGAAGACGAATCCGTCGAGCTCGTCGATCTTCGCGGCCCAGGCGCGGGTGTGGTCGTGCTCGTAGCTGCCCATCCGCGGAGAGCGCGGCTCGTCGAACAACGGAAGGTTGTAGTCGGCGATGTCGACGAGTTCGAAATCGGCGTCCTCCCGTGCACGGGCCGTCTTTTCGATCCATTCCGCGATCTGCGGTCCGACGCGGCCGGGACGGGTGCTGCCGAGAACGATGCCAATGGTGGTCATGTGCGTCTCCCAAGTGCGAAGCAAGTCAGAGCAAGGATCAACAGGGTGCCTCAGCCCGCCGGGACCTACGGTGTGATCCGGCCAGGCAGAGGTGCGCTACGGCAGTACGGTCTGCGGCACCGCCAACTCGACGGGCCGACCGGTGCGTACCGACGCACGGGCCGCCTGCATGATCCGCAGCGTACGCACTCCTGCCGTCCCGTCGGGGCCGGCTCCGTTCCCCTGGCGGACCGCGGCGATGAACTCACGGAGCATGACCGCGTACGGATCGTCCTCACGTGTCTCCCACCGTTCACGGGACGTGCCGCCGTCGAATCCGCCGAGCAGTCGCGGGGATGCGGTGAACTCCACGCTCGCGCGGTCTCCGATGAAGTTCATGGTCGGTCCGGCCGCGGCCGGTGAGCTGTCCGCCGGGCCCCAACTACAGTCGATCGACACGACGGTTCCGTCCGTGTAGCGCACGGTGACGAGTGCCGCGCTCTCGACGCCCGGCTCCTCGCTGAGGACGCTGTTCGCCTGCGCGTAGACCTGCTCAGCCGGCTTCCCGGCGAGCACCGCGTCCACCATGTCGAGCAGGAGGGGCGCGGCTGCGGCCAGCGCTCCGCTCTCCGCCGTCGGCCGTGCGGGACGCGGCCTGTTGTACGCCCCGTGAATGGTCGTCAGGCGTCCGAGGGTCTCACCGTCTGCGATCTCCCGGCGTACGGCGGCGAACGCCGGGCCGAAGCAGGTCGGCGAGGCGAGGCTCAGCTGCACGCCCGCCTTCTCACATGCCCGCACCATGGCCTCGGCGTCCGCTTCGTCGGCTGCGAGCGGATGCTCGCACAGCACATGCGCCCCGGCCTCGGCCGCCCGCTCGACCAGCTCCCGGCGGCGGTCGGCCTCGCTGGTGACGATCACGGCGTCGGGACGCAGTGCGAACACCTCGTCCCAGCTTCCCGCGTAGGCCGAGCCGAGCCGCCGGGCCGTGCCCCTTCCCCGCGCCGGATCGTCAGGTGAGCCGTCGGGGTCCGCGATGACCAGGTCCACGTCCGGCATGTCGTACAGCAGCTGGGCGTATGTCGCGGCGCGCTCGTGGGCGAACGACAACACGGCGACCTTCATGCGGTGGCTCCCTTCACGGGCAGTTCGACGGCTCGTGAAGTCCATGCGGACTGTGCCGCGGCTTGGGTGATGCGGACGGCGGCCAGTGCGTCGCGGGACACCAGACGCGGTTCGGGTCCGCCCCTCAACGCAGTGGCGAATTCACGGATTTCGGCGAAGAACGGGGATTCCCCGTAGTAGCCGAGGGTCCCGGCGGGGCCGCCGGACACCTTGATCTCCTGGGGCCACTCGGAGTCGTGGGCGATCGTCCCGCCCGTGCCCGAGACGTGGAAGGCGACGCGAATGGGCGGCTGCGGGGTCGGTGTCCACCGGCTCACCACCTGACTGAGCGCGCCAGTGGCGTGCGTGAGAACGGCTGTTCCGACTGCGGCGGTTCCCTCCGGGGCCGGTGCGGCGATCTCACCCTGGTAGTGGGCGTGCACCCGGACGACGTCCCCGAAGAGCCAGTAGGCGATGTCCACGCCGTGCAGCATCTGATCGGTCAGGATCCCGCCCGACTCCGCGGAGGCGTGGCCGGTCCAGGGCCGCGGGTGGTAGCCGGCCACGGTGAACCGGGCGACCGTGCCCGCGCCCAGGCGGCCCTCGGCCACCAGCTCGTGGAGCCGGGCGAAGGCGGGGGCGAAGCGGATGTCGTGCGCCGGATAGACCGGTACGCCGGCCTGCTCCGCCGCGCCGACGATCTCCTCGGCCTCCGCGACGTCGGCCGCCAACGGCTTCTCGCACACCACCGCCACACCCTCGGCGATGGCCGCCAGGGCGATGTCGCGGTGAGTGCCCGTAGGCGAGCAGATGTCCACGGCGTCGGCGCCGTCCAGCGCGTCGGCCAGGGAGTCGACGGCCTTGGCCCCGAACTCGTCGGCCAAATCCTGCGCGCGGCCGTCCTGGGAGTGGACGCGCACGGACGCTCCGGCGTCGATCCACGCCTCCAGGTGCATCCGGGCTATCAGCCCTGCGCCGATCAGTGCTACCTCAAGCTGCCGCATGGCGCCCCCCAGCTCCTCTTCCCTGTTGATCGTCTGCGCAGACGAGCCCGGCTGCCGATGGCCACACGTCCGAAGCCTGATCAGTCTCGCCCCGCACTGCCCACCGGGACCATCACCAACGTGGGTAGTCTCAGCCGGGGCGGGTCAAGGACCAACGGCTGCCGGCTCGGGAACGGTCGCTTCGGGAATCCCTGTTGCGAGCAGGGCCGGCTTGCGGATCAGGAGCAGCGCCGCGTCGTCGTGCAGTCGACCGCCCACATGTGCCAGCAGTTCGTCCTGGAGCGCGCTCAGGGTCTGTGCCGGCTCGTGCGACACGTGGCGCTCCAGTCCTTCGGCGAGCGGGTAGAACGCACGGCCGCGGTCGCGGGCCTCGGTCACCCCGTCGGTGTAGAGCAGCAACTGGTCCCCGTCGGCGAAGGGCAGCACCTGGAGGCCGGGGGTGTCACCCGTGAGGGCGCGGAGCCCGAGGGGCGGGGCCGGATGCGTGGGCTCGACCTCCGTGACGCGCCCGGAGGCGTTCACCAGCAGCGGAGGTGTGTGTCCACAGTTCACCACCTCCAGCTGCCCTGCTTCCGGGAATCCGGCGACCACGGCGGTGACGAAGTCGTCATGACCGAGGTTGCGCGCCAGACTCCGCTCGATCCTGTCGACCACGGCGAGGAGATCGGGCTCGTCGTAGGCGGCCTCGCGGAAGACACCGAGCACCAGCGCGACGGTCCCCACGGCCGGCAGCCCCTTGCCGCGCACATCGCCGACGATCAGCCGCACTCCGTACGGTGTGGGTATCAGTGCGTAGAGATCCCCGCCGATACGGGCCTCGGCCGCCGCGGCGCTGTAGCGGACGGCCACCTGAAAGGGGCCGACGGTCGCCGGCACGGGCGCCAGCAGCGCATGCTGGGCGGTCTCCGCGACCGAGCGGACGGCCGCGAGTACCCGCTCACGGCGTCCGCGCAGCGCGCTGGCCAGGCCGCTCGCAAGGGTGACAGCAACCAGGGCGGTCAGTACGGCGGCCAGTTCACGGGCCGGAACACTGTCCCGGGTTCCCAGCGTCGCGCCGAGCACCAGCGCGAGGAATCCGACACAGAGCACGCCGCGCGGCCCGTTGGTGGTGGCGGCCAGGGCGGGGCCCGCAGCGAGCAGGGGCAGCCAGATCATCCCCGCTCCGGCGGCGAGATCGGCGAGCACGATGGCGGAGACGATCAGGACGGGGAGGACAGGTGTACCAGCGGCCAATTGCGCGACGGCGCGCCGGCAGGCCACTCGGTTTCGGAACGGCCGTTTCGGCCAGTGGTCGTCGACACCATGGTCTCGGGCCTGACTCATGTTTGTCCGCAGTCCTCACCTGTGCGCGGGGCACATTCCTGAAATGCCTGTTTCATCCAGATAAAGGGGTCGCTGGGGGCGCCCACAAGAAGAGGATTTTCAGATAGTGAGCGAAAGGCCCCTGGTGACGCGACTCGCGGTCGGGATCAGACGTGCCCGAATCTCGGGCAACCGGGAGAGCCGGTCCGCCGGCAGCGAGACTCCGAGCGAGCCGAGGGTGTCGCCGCTGTAGACCGGGACGGCGACGCAGACCGTGCCGAGGGCGTACTCCTCCAGGTCGGTGACGGCTGGAGCCACCGGTGAGGAGTCCAGTCGCCGGAGCAGTTCCGGCCGGCTGGTGATCGTTCGGGGTGTGAGGTCGGCGAGGTGGTGTCGGGAGAGGTAATCCATGCGGGCGGCCTCGTCCAGTTCTCGCAGCACGGACTTGCCCAGCGCGGTGGCATGCCCCGCATCCTCGAATCCCACCCACAGGTCGACGCGGGGCGCCCGGGGCCCATCGACGATCTCCGCGACTCGGATTTCGCCCTCCTCGTAGAAGGTGAGGTAGGCAGCGGTCGCGAGCTCGTCCCGCAGCGCGGCGAGCGTGGGACGGACGCGGCTGAGCAGCGCCTGCGCACGGCCCGTGGTCTGTAGCGTCTGCAACTTGTCACCGAGGACGAACCCGCCGTCGCCCAGCTTCCGCACGTATCCGTCGTGAACGAGTGTCCGCAGCAGGTGATAGGAGGTCGCCAGGGGCAGGCCCGTCTCCCGTGCCAGCTGCTTCGCGGGCGCGCCGTTCTCGTGCGCGCTCACTGCCTCAAGCAGGCGCAAGGCCCGCTGGACGGAAGTGATCAGAGTAGGGCCGTCGTCCGCACCCATACGACCAGCTTGCGGCAGGCGTACGGCGTGAGCAAGGTGAGGGCGGTCTCGGCTCTCACTCCGGCCGGCGCCCTCAGTTCCGTCCGCCTGATCAGGCAGCCCGTGAACACCCTGAGAGAAACACCAGATCAGGGACCTGATCCGGGAAATCGGATCAGGCCCCTGACTGGTTTCCGAGGTGTCTCACATGATCAACCCGGCGACATTGACGGGCAGCCCGGTCAGCGCGGCTCGCCAGGCACCGATGCGCTGCCATCAGCGGAACAACCTACAGACCGTGTGTCACGGCCCGTACTCCACCGGTTGGTCTCGCCATGGGGCACCGGTACGCACCCGCCGACGGATTGCCCACTGCCCATCCGGGAGGATCACGCCCCGTACCGAGGTCATCACGGCATGAGACGTGGCGAGAAACCTCGGCCTACGACACGGCCTAGAAGGCGCTGTTGTCGCAGCCCATGGACGAGCCGATGTGGGTGTCCTGGCCACCGGCGTTGCCCTCGCCGTTGAGCGCGTTGCCCAGCACGCCGTTGAGGACGCCGACCTGGCCGAGGACGTCGACGTTCAGGTCGTGCGACTTGCAGTGGGAGCTCTGCATGACGCTCTTGCCGCCGTCGCCGTTGGCGCTGGCGGTGCCGGCACTCAGGAGCCCGACGCTGCCGAGGGCGACGGTGAGGACGGCAGCCTTGCGAAGCTTGTGCATGTCTTCTCCGATGGGGTGAGGTGGGTGCGATCCGTGAGTGATCGACTCCGTACAGTCACCGGACATTAATATGAAAAACTCCAAAATCTACGCACGACACGCTGACATTCGTGATCGCGTGGCGCAGCACCCGCAGCGTGTTGCTCGGCGTCACCACACCAGGGTCAGCGAACCTCCGACGGGCAGCGTGTGCCAGCGGTCGGCGTAGTCGTCGAAGCGGGACACGATCCGCTCTACCTCTGGAGGGATCTCCCCGACCGTCACATACGCCGGCAGCTCCCGCGCGTGCCCGTGCCGCACCTCCCACACGGGTACGGCGATACCCGCGAGCTCCTCCGACCTGGCCATGTCGGCCTTCGCCTGAGGGGACGGCTTCACCGGCTTCGTCTTGCGGCGCCGCGCGGCCCTGGCTCGCTCCGCGGGGTCGGCGGGCCAGAACATGCCGTTGTCACCGGCGGCCAGCCGTCCATAGACCCCGAGCTTGATGCCCGTCTCCGCCTCGACGAGGAAGTGCACCAGGTCGTGCGGGAGATACGGGTGCCCGCCGGGGCCGTTGCGCGGGGCCAGCGCGGCACCGGTCTCGCGGTGCACCGCGATGTCGTAACTCGTACCGGGACCCTTGGTGAACATCACGCGCATGCCCGGCACGGTAGGTGACGGTCGCGAGCGCACGCATCTGGTTTTCCGACGCACGCAGCAGACACGCCACCCCGGTCGCGGGAGTCGCCACGCCTCATTCCTTGGCGTCGGCAGCCGGTGATGCCGGCGCGGTGTCGCCGACCACCTTCGTGTGTTCGGCCGACAGCAGCAGGTTCAGCCGCGGCAGGTAGTACAGCGCATACCGACCGGGGGCCAGGAGACAACTCCCCAGCATGGGGCTCACCGGTAGCCGCACCGGTCCCGCGGAGATCTCGCATTTCCTGTCGTGCAGCCGTACGGCCACCTCACCCTCCACCCGTTCGACCGGGGCCGGAGAACGGAGAGCGCGGATCGCGGCAGGAAGACCACTGGTGGCCGTCAGCTCCCACGCTCCGATGAGGAACGGTGGGGCGAAGGCGATGCCGTGGACACCGAGCGCGAACAGGGCGCCGACCGCCGCCTTCCACTCCGTGCGCGCCAGGGACAGCACGCACCAGAATGCGAGGAAGCCAACGGCGGCGAACACCACGGCGTAGATGAGCACGCCGGGGAGCAGCAGCCGCAGCCGCACCCGGCGGATGAGCGCCCGGCGCTGCCGGCGTGTCAGGCGTCCAGCCCGGTTGGCGGTCAGCTGCTGCGGGGTCACGCCCAGCTCACCGGCCAACACCCGGCCCATCCACGCCAGTTGCGCGCACGTGGGGTACATGCTGCCGGCGGCTTCCTGTACGTCGACCGGCTCCGCCGACAACAGCAGCGGCGTTCCGCCGCGTCGCGTCGGCTCCAGCCAGTACAGCCGGTACGCCCCCGGCGGCGGCAGTTGCGGGGCGCCCTCCGGCACGTGGATGGATGACTGGCCCACCCGCGCCACGTCGCTGATCTCCCCCAGGGCGTCGGCGATTCGGCAGGATCTCAGGGCGGCGATCCGGCCCCGGCGCAGTCGGCGAGCGCGCCAGCGGGACCATCCGGCCATCAATGCCAACGGCACCGGGTACCAGACCGTGACCACGACCATCAGGCCCATCGCCGCGAGCATCGCCGGCACCTGACCTTCCGGCAGATCGCCGGTCCGGTCGGAGGCAGTGCCCGCGACCACCCCGAAGCCGATCACAAGGGCTCCCCACAACAGCAGGATGGCCCACGCCAGAAACGGCGGCCGCACCTTCCGTCCGGCGATCAACGCCCACTGCACGGCGGTCACCTCACCGACGGCATTGGCAGCCCACGCCTCCGGACTCGTCCATACGTCGGCCGCTGACAGCTCCCCCAAGCCCGTGGACTTCCTGCGCCGCATGCCCTACCCCCCTTTGGCCAGGTCCTCGGCTCCCCTCCATTGAGACCACACCTAGCCACGCAATACGACTGTGAAGCTCCGGCCGTACGCGAACCGGGTGTCGAACTCCAGCTTGGTTCCGCCCCGGACCTGGCTCACGCGAACCCCGTCGTCGGACGTGACCTCCCGCAGCGGCCGGCCGCGTAGAAGGACACCGACCGTGTCCCGGTCCATGGTCGGGTCGGACACAGCGACGGTGGTCGGTCCGCCGCCTCGCTCGCGCCGCACGATCACCGACGCCGGTCCGTCGATGCATACCCCGGCGGTTTCGTGGTGGCCGGGCGTGAAGCTGTTGGCGGCTGTCAGGCCGAGGCGGGTGTGGCTGACGGCCTGTAGGCGTGCGGTGTTGGCCAGGACCTTCAGTGATCCGTGCCGGTATGTGCGCAGCCGGGGCTCCCCCGCGTTCGGCACCAACGCGTAGGCCAGACAGGCGGGTTCCGCTCCTGGGACCTGGTCGACCGTCACACCGAACACGCTGCGGGTCACGGCGGTGTCCGGGTTCGAGGTGCGGACCACGCGACGGCTGCGGGTGACCCTGTCCAGGGCAACCACCACCGGCGGAGTGTCGAGGAAGACATAGCCGACGGCGGTCCGCTGCGTGGCATTGACGTAGCGCAGCCAGTGCAGGTCACCGGTGCCCGTGCCGGTCCAGGGCCGGCCGTCGCGGAGCATCCCCGTGAGGGACACCTGGTCGTCCGGCGCGCCGGTACGGGCGTCGATGGTCGTGGTCACGGCCCGACCGGCGCCGTCCCCGACCCCCGCCGCGAGTACCACGATCTCCTCGTCCAGGAGGAACCACGACTTCGTCGCGTTCGCATTGCGGTAGACGACGAAGTCCTCCGGCAGCAGACCTGCCGCCTTGTCACGGTGGGCGACATCGTCGGACTGCACCATCCCGGCCGCCCCGTACGTCCCGAGGACGGCGCCGCCGGAGTGCCGGTTGGTGCCGCGCGGGAAGTAGACGTACATGTTCTGCGACTCGGAGGACGAGGTGAAGTTCAGCGGGTGACCGGGGTTGTCGTAGTACGGCTTCCCGTACAGCTCGGGGATCGTGCGCCGCCGCTCGACCGGTGTGGTGACTCCGGCGAGGCCGTACGGCGAGACCGTGGTGAAGTAGTCGATGCCGTATGCCTGGGTCTGGTCCTGTCCGGAGAGGTAGAGGTAGTACGCCCCGTCGCCCTGGAACCAAGGCATGAGGTTCTCGCCGTTCATGTACTCGTACTTGCTGATCCGGTCGGAACTGCGGGCGAGCGCGAAGGCGTATCCGGGTCTGCGGTGCACGGTCCTGTCCATCGCGTTGAAGGCAAGGCTGCGCGAGGCGGGGTTGAGGTCGGCGGGCGGGACGGTGGCGTCGCCGATGATGTCGGCGTACCGCACGATGCTGATCGGGGAGACGAAACCGGAGGGGTCGGGAGCTGCGCGCGACGTGGACCGGATGTACTTGACGTAGCTCTTCAGGGCGTTGGCATCGGCGCCGTTCGCGAGCGACGACAGGTCGACGACCGCCTCGACGACCACCGCGACGTCGGTGTACCCGGTGTCCGTCCGCGAGACCGCCCTCCCCTTGACGATCTCCATCATCCAGCCCTCGAAGATGAGCGGGGCGAAGCCGTTCCTCACCCAGCCCTTAATGGTCGGCACCAGGTCCTCGCCGTGCGCGAAGCCTGTGCCGTCGAGGATCTTCAGGGCCTGGACGACACGGGTCAGCAGGCCTTTGCCGTACGAGCCGGTGTAGGCGACGGAGGCGTGCTGGATGAAGGATCCGTCGGCGTAGTGGCCGTCGGTGACACCGTGGTTGAGGTGGTACGGGTCGACTGTGACGAAGACCGTCAACTGGTCGGTGAGGGCCTTGCGGATGCGGGCGTCGTCGCCGAGGAGCGCGCCCTGGAGGATCCGGTTCGTGGTGATGTCGGCGAGGTTGGCGCCGGTGTGGAAGCGCGAGTCGAGGTTCACGTCCCCGTCGATGCCGTTGCGGAGATAGGCGTCCATCGTGGCGACGTACGTGCGCAGGAGGTCCGGGCGGTAGGCGTGCACCTGGTCGGCGAGGAGCACGAGCGTTTTGCTGATGTGCTGAGAAAGGCCTATCTCCCAGTGGAACCAATTGCCGTAGTAGCCCGTGGACTGGTCGCCGTAGTAGCGCTCATGGAGCCACACGAGACCGTCGATCACCCGACGCTGCACGGCGATGTTGTCGTACAGGTCCGAGGGAGCACCGCCGGGTGTACGGGTGGCGAGCGCGATCTCGTACAGCCGCCGGAACGCGGTGTTGAGCTGGGCCGGGTCGGTGCCGAGCACCAGACCGGCGAACAGTTCGCCCGCGTCGGCGTCGTCCATCGACTCCAGGTTCGCCCGCGCGGCCTTGTGGACGGCCGCCACCTTCGCGGCCGTCTCGGGCCGGGCATTGGACTCGGCGGTCCCGGCGAAGACCGCCACGGTGTTGGCCAGAACCCGTGCGCTGCCCGCGGCGACCTCGGCGGCGCCGGCCGGCCGGGAGGGAATCACCGCCAGAAGACCGGCGGCCGACAGAGCGGACAACAGGCGTCTGCGGGTCATCTCCATGACGTCCTCCGTAGCCGAACGGGCGTTCTGGGGGGGGCGGAGTCAAGCAGACGCCCCGACCAGCGACAAGACTCCGCGTCCGCAGATGCGACTCCCCTCTCAACTTCCCTGATTTTGGCCGCCGTTGGAAGCGGCGGCGAACAGGGTGGCCGATGGGCACGGCGATGTCCCGCAGGCTCTTACCGGTGCGGCAGGGCGAGCCCGCCGGGGCGGCGCAGGTGGACCGCCGGGCGGCGGGGTGTTTCACGAGTGACCACCTATGAAACAGGCGGAGGCGAAATCGACCGGGCGCTATTGCCGACCGATCTCCATGTTCCGTCGGCTGATCAGCGGTGGGACCGAGGGGCGGGCCGACGGCGGGTGGCGTGGATGGAACCGAGCAGATTGAGGGACTGGGCACTGGGGCTGCCTGGTTCGGCGTGGTAGATGACGAGCTGCTGGCCGGGGGCGTCGCGTACGTCGAATGCCTGGTAGGTGAGGGTGAGGGGGCCGACGTCCGGGTGGAGGAAGTGTTTGGCGTCCTGGGTCTTGCCACGCACGGTGTGGGCGTTCCAGAGACGGTTGAAGTCCGCGTGGTCCTCGGTGAGGGTGCGGACGAGTTCGCGCAGCCGTGGGTTGTCCGGGTCGAATCCGGTTGCCTCGCGGAGGTTGGCGACGGTGGCCTGTGCTGCCGGGTCCCAGTCCATGTAGAAGGTGCGGCCTGCGGGGTCGAGGAAGGTCATGCGGGCCAAGTTGTCCGCCGGATCGAACGGGGCGTAGAGGGCATCGGCCAGGGCGTTGGCGGCGAGGAGGTCCAGGGTCCGGTTCATGACGAACGCTGGAGTGTTCGGGTAGCCGTCCATCAGCTGTCGCAGCGCCGGGCTCACCTGCTCGGTGGCATGGGCGGAGGGCCGGTCGTTCGGCGTGGCCCCGGCCAGCCGGTACAAGTGCACGCGGGCCTCCGTGTCGAGGTGCAGTGCGCGGCTGAGTGCGTCGATCACCTGGGGTGAGGGGTTGCGCTCGCGGCCTTGTTCCAGGCGGGTGTAGTAGTCGGCGTTGACTCCGGCCAGGACGGCGACCTCCTCGCGGCGCAGTCCGGCGACTCTGCGGGGCCCGTAACTCGCCATGCCGACGGCCTCCGGCCGCAGGTCGGCGCGGCGTGCGCGCAGGAAGTCTCCCAGGTGGTTGTCGTCCATGTGTTCAGGCTAGGCGAGGGCTCGGTGTGCTGCCTGGGTGTGCCATGCCCAGGCAGCACGCGTCCTGGTTGATGGCCGGTGGCCTGCCCAGACTCGGTGGAGCGGGAAGGACCACATCGCGAGGAGAGGAGTCCGCCACGGGCGACATCCGGGACGGAGTGCTCTGTCACGAGCACCTCGTGCTCTACCGGGAGCAGAAGCAGTCGTAGAGAAGGCCGGGCCCGTGACGGCCCTGATAGCGGGGAGCGACTCCGCCGTCGGCAGGCCAGGAAGTCCCGACACAACAGTCAGTCAACATCAACGAGAACCAAGGACCACATCCATGACAGGACAACGACTTGACGGCAAGGTCGCGCTGATCACAGGCGCGACTGGCGGCCTCGGCACAGCCACCGCCGAGCTCTTCGCCGGCGAAGGCGCCCGGCTGGTGATCACCGATGTCGCCGAAGGCCCCCTGCGGGAGCTGTCCCAGCGGATCGAGGCACGCGGTGCGGAGGTCGTCGCTGCCCGCCTCGATGTCTCCTCCGCGCGGGAGTGGGACGAAGTGATCACCGTCGTACGCGACCGGTTCGGAACGCTGGACGTGCTCGTGAACGTCGCCGGCATCCTGGACTGGCCAGGTATCGAGGACACGCGGGAAGAGGCGTGGGACCGCGTCATCGACGTGAACCAGAAAGGCACCTGGCTCGGCATGAAGGCGGCGATGCCGCTCCTGCGTGCGAGCGGCAACGCGTCGGTGATCAATACGTCGTCAGTACTCGGCCTGGTGGGAAGCGGTGCGGCTGCGGCCTACCAGGCGTCCAAGGGTGCCGTGCGCCTGTTGAGCAAGACCGCCGCGGTCGAGTACGCCCGGCAGGGAGTACGGATCAACTCGGTGCATCCCGGGGTGATCGCCACGCCGATGATCCAGGACCTCCTGGACGACCAGGGCGACCAGCAGCCGGACATCCAACGCACCCCCATGCGCCGAGCCGGCCGCGCCGACGAGGTCGCCCCCGCGATCCTTTTCCTGGCCTGCGACGACTCCTCGTTCGTCACCGGCGCGGAGCTGGTGGTCGACGGCGGGCTCACCGCGCACTGAACAGCCCGGCCGTGCTGGCCCGTTCACCGGCGCTGCACAGCACTTCAGGTGTCCTGCACCGGCGCCTGCACTCACAGTCACCTCCTCCAGGGACCGCACCATGACACCTGCAACCGCATCCGCCGCAACATCCGAATCCACCGAGTTCGCTGGGAAGATCGCCCTCGTCACTGGAGCCGCGCGAGGGGTGGGCCGGGAGGCCGTGGCGCTCCTCCACGCCCGCGGCGCCCGGGTCGTCGCCCTCGATCTCCGCCCCGACGTCACGAACCTGGCGGAGGAGTTTCCCGGCGTCGTCGCGACAAACGGTGACATCACCCAGGAGGAGACCGCCCACCGCGCGGTGGCAAGGGCCCTGGACGCCTTCGGCGGGCTGGACATCCTCGTGAACAATGCCGGGCGCACCCAGAACAAGCCCGTCACCGAAACCACGGCCGAGGACTGGGACACCGTGATGGCGGTCAACGCCCGCGGCTCCTTCTTCTGCGCCCGCGAGGCATTCCGGGCCATGAAGAGCCGCGCCGGCGGCGCCATCGTCAGCACCGGCTCGTACGCCTCCACCGTCGCCCTGCCCGAAGGCGTCGCCTACAGTGCGTCGAAGGGCGCTCTGGCCCAACTGACCAAGGTGCTCGCCGTCGAGGGCGGCCCGCTGGGCATCCGCGCCAACCTCGTGGCCGCGGGCGTCATCGAGACGGACTTCCTCGACACGATCCGCCCCGACAGCCGCGCCTACCTGGCGTCCTTCGCCGCCGCGCAGCCACTGGGACGTGTGGCGCAGCCCGAGGAGATCGCCGAGGTCCTGTGCTTCCTCGTCTCGCCCCGCTCCAGTTTCGTCACGGGAGCCGTGGTCGCCGCTGACGGCGGTTTCACCGCGATCTAACGATGCATCAGGCAGCACATATCTGGCGACCACGGCCCGCAGGCCCTGGTCGTCGGCACCTTCCACCGGATGACGTAACCGGGCGGTGCCCGAGTCGCGCAGCGGCATAGTCAGGCATGTCGCTGCGGAGATGGGCATCTCCCGCCCCACAGCCCACAAGTGGATCCGACGCCGGCGGGCCGAGGGCGAAAGCGGACTCCACGACCGCTCCAGCCGCCCACGCACGACACCACACCGAACCACTGCCGCAACCGAAGCCCGTGTCTGCCGGCTGCGGCAGAGCCGCAAGCTCGGGCCCGCACGCCTCGGGCCCATCCTCGGTCTGCCCGCGTCGACTGTGCACCGCATACTCACTCGCCACGGCCTGAACCGCCCGGCCTTCCTGGACCGGCCCACCGGCCAGGTCATCCGCCGCCACGAACGCCACCGGCCCGGCGAACTCATCCACGTGGACGTCAAGAAGCTCGGCCGGATCCCCGACGGCGGCGGCCACAAGGCACTGGCCCGCCAGTGCCTTGTGGCCGCCGCGCAGGCCGCGCCACCCGCAACCGCATGGGCTTCGACTACATCCACTCCGCCGTCGACGACCACAGCCGCCCGGCCCACAGCGAGATCCACCCGGACGAGAAGGCCGCGACCTGCGCAGACTTCCTGCATCGGGCCGCTGTCTTCTTCACCGCCTGTGGCGTCGGCCGCATCGAGCGGGTCCTGACCGACAACGCCTGGCCCTACCGCAAGAGCTTCGCCTGGCGCCAAGCCCTGGCCGACCTCGGCGCGACCGGCAAACTCACCCGCGCCTACCGGCCACAGACCAACGGCAAGGTCGAACGCTTCAACCGCACCCTGCTCGACGAATGGGCCTCCTGCGGCCCTACACCAGCAACACCGAACGCACCGACGCCCTGGCAGGCTTCCTCCACACCTACAACCACCACCGCTGCCACACCGCACTCGAAGGCAAGCCACCCATCAGCCGCGTGAACAACCTTGCGGGTCAATACACCTAGGGCCTGGTGAACATGGGCGACCGGGCAGGCTCAGGGCGGTGCACACCCCGCGGCCGATACCCCAGCCGGTCCGCCACTCCCGCCAGATCGGCCAGCAGCCAGACGATGGCCAGCCACATTTCGGTGCCCTGGAGCCCCGGCTCCCGGCCGGGACCTGAGCCGCCCTCTCCCGCCGGGCCGAAGCCGAAACCGGCCCCGTCACGCCAACTCCCCAGCGCCGACGCCAACTGCTCCCCCGCCCAGGCCCGCACCTCACCCTCCCGATGACGGGTCTGACGTCCCGCAAGCCACAACGGATGCGCCACGTCCAGCACATTGCATGCGTTCTGACGGCCCGCCGAGAACCACCGCGGATCACGAGCATGGGCCAGCACGGTGTCCACCACCCGCTCCGCATACGGCACCGGAAGCCCGAACTGCGCGAACGAGCCACGGGTCAGCCGGTAGTAGCCGTTGACCAGTTGAAGCCGGCCCTCGGCCGGCGAGGCCGCCGCGCCCCACATGCCCGTCCACGGATCCACCCGCGTACCCAGCCAGCCGAACAGCGCCTCCAGGGCACCCGAACTGCCAGAGGCCTCACCCCCGAGCTCAAGGTTGCGATACGCACCAGTCGCCCAGCAGTCCACCCACGCACCCGCCGACCACGCACCCGTCCGCCAAGGCAACGCCTCCAGCCGCGCGACGAGCTGACCAGCCGTCATGCGGTCCACGACCTGCACCGGGTGGGCGAACCGGGATCCCAGCAACTCCAGCGCACAGCCCACCGACAGCACGTGGTACTCGGCACCGCCGTCCTCGATCCACCCGTCGCCGGCCGGCGCGGGCAGCAGGCCCGGGCCACCTCCGGGGGCGAGCTCAGGCACCAGCCCGCTCTCCGGATCCTGTAGCGCACGCAGCCGCTCGGCATGATCGGCGGCGGCCAGCTGCTCCGGCGGCGCGCCCAGCAGCAGATCGGCGATCTCCACGGCATCACAGTGGGCGCGTACCGTCGCCGACCCGCCCGGCCGATCGCTGTAGCGGCCGGTGCCGTCGCTCCAGCAACGAGCCAGCACATCGGCGGCCTGCGCCCGCGCGCGCTCGGCGAACCGGGCCACGGCATCGCCCAGGTCACCTTCCGGCGTGCCCGCCTCTGAGCCGCCGCGTCCGCGACGATCACGCAGCGGGCGGGCCGGGTTGCCGGCGGCGATCGTCCACGGTGCCAGGTCCTTCGTGACGACCGCACCCGCGCCCACCACGCAGTGATCGCCGATCGTCACCCCGTCCAGGACGACGACGTTCGAGCCGATCCACACGTCATCCCCGACGACGATGCCCTTGCTGGTGAGCGGCTGCCGGTGCACGGGCCGGTCCGGGGCGAACCCATGGTTGAAGCCGAGAAGAGAAGCGTGCGCTCCGATACGCACCCCGTCCCCGAGCGTCACCCGTCCCCGCACCGTCGCATAAGGGTTGACCGAACAGTCGCGCCCGGCCCGCACCTCACCGGTGACGTAGGCATACCCCGCGATGTAGGAATCGGCGCCCAGACACAGCACATCAGCGAACACGGCAGCAGCCGAAGAGACGTAGCACCGCGGCCCGAAGCCGGCACCGGCCTCGGCCGTCAAACGCTTCTGGTACGCCACCTGCGTCTCGCGCTGCGCGGGAGAGGCCCGCTGCACGAAATCCCAGGGGCAGTAGTCGAAATAAGAGTCCGCGACGACACCTTCCGAATTCACGCCCGCAAGCCTAGAGAGCGCTTACTATCGAGACAATCCCCACTCCGGCCTTGCCGCTCACACCCCAGATTCGTCCAGGAGACCTCTCCCATGTCAGAGCCTGAGATCGACGCCATCGTGTTCGACGTGCTGGGGACACTGGTCGATGAACCCGCCGGCATCCGCGCGGGCATTCGTGAACTCGACCCGTCGCTCGACCCTTCCAGGATCGACCAGCTTCTGTTGCTGTGGCAGCAGCATGTCGACCGCGAACAGCGTCGTATCGTCGACGGCAGCAGGCCGTTCCTCGTCGGCGACGCCCTCGATCGGGAGGCTGCCCAGCTCGTTGCCGACGCCGCCGGAGTCGACGATTCGACCGCCGTGGCGGCACTGGCTCTGTCAGGTCGCCGGCTTCCGCCGTGGTCCGACACCGTGGCAGGGCTCGCCCGACTCGCCGAACGGTTCCCGCTGATCGGGCTCTCCAACGCGAGCCGGACGGCGCTGCTGGGACTCAACGCCCACGCCGGAATGCGCTGGCACCAGGCCCTGTCCGCGGAGGACGCCCAGACCTACAAGCCGGACCCGGCGGTCTACCAGCTGGCCGTCACCGTCTCCGGACGTCCGCCGGAGCGGCTGCTGATGGTCGCCGCCCACGCCTGGGACCTGCGCGGAGCACAGCGCCTCGGCCTGCGGACCGCCTACGTCGCCCGTTCCGTCGGCGACCCGCCCACCTCCTCGGACCGGTTCGACCTGCACGCCGCCGACCTCGCAGACCTGGCCGACCAACTCGACAAGGCCGATGCCTGACCCGGACCACAGGGCCGGGCGGCGGCACGGGTGTCGCGTGGACGCTGGCATAGTGCCCGCATGCTCGTACGGATACCGTTCACCAGACGTCCGGCCGCTCTGGCGGCCGGCCTCGCCGCCGTCCTCGGCCTGCTCTCATCGCCCGCCGAGGCAGATGGGTCCGGCAAGGTGGCGTTGCGGCTCGAAGCCCCGGCAACTTTCCTGATGTACCACGCCGACGAAGGCGCCGAAGCCGCGAACAGCGACTTCGTCGTCCCCGTCGCCGTGGTGCGCAGCGACGGCGGCCCCGCCCGCAACGTCAAGGTGGTCGTGGACACGTCGGGCCTGACCGGCGTCGCCACGGCGGGCAAGGGCGGTCACGGCAATTGCACCGGCAAGAGCGTCCAGTTCACCTGTGTATACGGCGACGTGCAGAACGGCGGCGGGGAGGCCAACGCGCCCTTCACCCTGCACGGCGTGGACGGTGTCGAGCCGGGCGACAGCGGGACGGTGACCTACACCGTCACGGCCGACAACGCGGCCACCGTCACCGGCACCACCCGTATGACGGTGGGCGGCCCCACGCTGCACACGCCCAAGAAGACGGAGACGGTGAAGGGAGTCGATCCGGGAGCCTCCGTGCCATTGACCCCACGGTTCGCCAACCTCGGCCGCTTCACCTCCGAGCGGGGCGTGGCCCTGCATGTCACCGCGTGGGACGGTCTACGGCTGACGTCGCGCCCCGAGAACTGCTGGTTCAACTCCGAGGCCACTACGGCGTGGTGCGGGTTCAGCCCGAAGGCCGCACCGCACACCGCGTACGCCACCAGCTCCCCGATCACTTACACGGCCGGCCCCGGACAGCTGGCGGGCACGCTCTCCTACACCTGGTCGTCCGAGCCCGAGCGCCCAGACGACCTCACCGTGCGCGGCACGGACGCCCCGCTGGCCCTGAAAGAACTGGCGGGGGCGGCCGCCCGCGGCCTCACGGGCGGCACCGGCAACGTGAGCGTCGAGACCACCGTGCAGGCCGACTATGAGCCGGTGACGGCGAGCGTCCGTGGCCGGGTCGGTGACACGGTGAAGGTACGGCTCGGACTGCGCGACCTCGGACCCGGGCGGCTGGCATCCAGCGAGTCGATGGGCGGCTTCGAGGTGGTCCCGCCCGAGGGGACCACGGTCACCTCCATTCCGTACGTCTTCGAGGGCGACGGGAGCAAGTGGGCGTGTGAGCGGCCGGAGAGGCCCGGTGGGACGTTCGTCTGCGACATCGGCCACGACCCCTTCTCCGAGGTGAGGCACGAGGGGGGTACGACCGCCATCGCGTTCCACATCCGCATCGACCGCCAGGTCTCCGGCGCGCAGGGCACCATCCGCACCTACAACCCGTTCGACCGCAGCCCGGGCAACGACACCGCAGCCATCCCGCTGGACGCGTCACCCGCGCCGCTGTACCGGCGCCACCCGGTCCCTCTCCTCCTGGGGGTCTTGGTGGCCGCGACGTTGGCGGTGGTGCTGTACCGGCGGCGGCGCGGCACCCGGTCACGCTGAATCAGAGGCCGGACCAGCGGACCCCGGGGGACACTCATGAATGGGTCGGCACGATGGCCTTCGCCGCCGGACTGGTCTACGCGACGCTCACCCTGGTCTCCAGTGGGCTGGAAGCCGCCGCGATCCTCAGCTACTGGATGCTCGCCCTGGGCATCTCCACCTACCGCAGCGCGACACGACGCGCGCCCGCCGGCTCACCGGTGCTACAGCACTGACGCCGCCTGCCGGTTGTCGTTTTCCCCGGACATGGCCCCAGACTGAATCCGGACGACGACCCACCGGAGGTGCTGGAGAGTGGAGCCGGCAGTGAAGCGACGCCAGGTAGGCCTGTTCGTCGGCTTGTCCACTCTGGACGTCATCCAGCTCGTGGACCATGTGCCGGGTTCCAACGAGAAGCTGACGGCTCGTGAGCAAGTTGTCGCTGCGGGCGGTCCCGCGGCGAACGCGGCCGCGACGTTCTCGTATCTGGGTGGCGCGGCCAGGCTGCTCACCGCGATCGGCTCCCATCCGCTGGGACATGCGGTCACAGCGGACCTGAACCGGCTGGGCGTGACCGTGACGGACCTGGCAGCCCCGTCGCTCGACCCGCCCGCCGTGTCCTCCATCCTCGTGACCGCTTCCAGCGGGGAACGCGCTGTCGCCTCGACCAATGCGACAGGGGTCCGGCTCGTCCCGCCCGACGGTCTCGACGAGTTGGTGTCAGCCTGCGACATCGTCGAACTCGACGGCCACCACATGGAGTTGGCCCTCGCCGCCGCCCACGCCGCACGAGCTGTCGGTCGGCCGACCCTCCTCGACGGCGGCAGTTGGAAGCCCGGCATGCGGAGCCTGCTGCCGTCGATCGACGTGGCCGTCTGCTCGGACGACTTCCACCCACCCGGCACGCACACACCCACCGACACCCTGAAGTTCCTGCGAGAGCACGGGGTTACCTGGTCGGCGGTCAGCCGGGGAGGGCAGTCGATCGTCTGGGCGGGCCCCGACGGCAGCGGCACAGTGGACGTGCCTCCCGTCCGGGTGGCGGACACACTGGGAGCCGGTGACGTCCTGCACGGAGCCCTCACCCACCACCTCGCGGTCCAGGGCCACTTGACGCCGCAGGGGTTCGTCGAGGCACTGCACGGTGCGGCCGAGGTGGCGTCACATGCGTGTGCCTCCTTCGGCACCCGAGCCTGGATGCAGAGAGAAGCCGAAGGCGCACAGATCGACCGGCCATCTCACTGAGCCTCTGGATTCCGGGCTGTTGGACGCTCACACACCGGCGCGTTCGACCAGTCGGACATTGTTCGAAACCTCTTGACGCTGCACCACAACCCGGCTGACACTCTCGCAACACGACGTCACACAGCCGAAACGAACAAGGCGCCCTGGCCGCAGCGCCCGTTCCCGGCTCGCTCCCCTTGCCTTCCCTTCCTCCGTCAGCCATGCCTCAGCAGGGAACACCACATGACGTACATCGCAGGTCCGCGCACCCGTGCGAGACGCAGGGCGGGCCGTCTCGCAGGCCTGATGACCGCGTCGCTGTTCCTGGGCCTCGCCGCACCCGCGCAGGCCGCGGACACCGCGGACGTCACCGAGGGGCCGGCCCTCTGGTACAAGCTGGACGCCGCCTCCGGCAGCACCGTCGCCGACGCCTCCGGCAACGGCCGCGACGGCACGGTGAGCGGGACCGCCGACTGGACGGGCAACGGGCAGGGGCTCGCCTTCAACGGCTCCGACTCCTACATCAAGGTGCCGGACGACGTGATGAAGGGTCTGGACGCGATCACCGTCTCGACCGATGTGCTGGTCGACTCCGCGCAGTCCACGCCGTACTTCATCTACGGCTTCGGCAACTCCAGCGGGAGCAGCGGGAACGGGTACCTGTTCACCACCGGCAACTCCCTGCGCACCTCGATCGCGACCGGCAACTGGTCGACGGAGCAGACCACCAGGCCGGCCGACTCGCACAACCTGACCCGCGCGGTGTGGAAGCACCTCACCTACACGCAGACCGGCTCGACAGGTGTGCTGTACGAGGACGGCGTCGAAGTCGGCCGCAACACCTCCGTCACCATCACCCCTGGCGCCATCGGCTCCGGCACCACGACCGCCAACTACATAGGAAAGTCGGTCTACTCCGGCGACAAGCTCTTCAAGGGCAGGATCCGCGACTTCCGGATCTACGACCGTGCGCTGGACGCCTCCCAGGTCGAGCAGCTCGCCCTTCCCGTAGCCACACAGGGCATCGCCGACGACAAGGCGGCGCTGAGTCTCGGTGACACCTCCGCCCTCACGGCCGACCTGGACCTGCCGAGGACCGGGACGGCCGGCGGTTCCACGATCGGCTGGGCCAGCGACAACACCTCCGTGGTGTCCGACACCGGCAAGGTCACCCGCCCCGCCGCCGGCGAACCGGACGCCCACGCCACGCTGACGGCGACCCTCAAAAAGGGAGCCGTGACGGACACCAAGAGCTTCGACGTCACGGTTCTCCCCGCCTTCGACGACCAGACGGCCGCCCAGCAGTCCGCCGAGGCCCTCGCCGTCCACAACCTCGACGACGTCCGCGGCAACCTCGCCCTCCCGGCGGCCGGTTCCTACGGCACCAAGGTCGCCTGGTCCTCCGCGAACCCGGACGTGGTCTCGGCCGACGGCGTCGTCCACCGACCCCCGCACGGCGACGGCGCAATCACCGTCGAGCTGACCGCCACCGTCACGAAGGGCGAGGCGACGGCGACCCGCGCCTTCACCGCGAGCGTCCCCGAACTCCCCGCGAAACAAGCCCTCAAGGGCTATATGTTCAGCTACTTCACCGGCGAGGGCACCTCGGACGGCGAGCAGCTCTACGCCGCCCTCAGCAAGGGCAACGACCCGCTGAAATGGCGGGAGTTGAACGACGGCAAGCCGGTCCTGACCTCCACGCTCGGCGAGAAGGGCCTGCGCGACCCGTTCATCATCCGCTCCCCCGAGGGCGACAAGTTCTACCGGATCGCCACCGACCTACGGATCTACGGCAACGGCGACTGGGACGCCGCCCAGCGCACCGGCAGCAAGTCCATCATGGTCTGGGAGTCCACCGACCTGGTGCACTGGACGAACCAGCGGCTGGTCAAGGTCTCCCCCGACAGCGCGGGCAACACCTGGGCACCGGAGGCGTTCTACGACGCGCAGCGCGGCGAGTACGTCGTCTTCTGGGCGTCGAAGCTGTACGACAACGAGGCGCACTCGGGCGACACGTACAACCGCATGATGTACGCGACGACCCGCGACTTCCACACCTTCAGCGAGCCCAAGGTCTGGATCGACCGCGGTTACTCGGTCATCGACTCGACGATGATCCAGCACGACGGCACGTACTACCGCCTTTCGAAGGACGAGCGGAACAACAGCTCCTCGACTCCCAACAGCAAGTTCATCTTCGAGGAGAAGAGCGACTCGATCCTGAACCCGTCCTGGGACGCGGTTGCCGAGGGGATCGGCAAGGGTGCGATGAGCGCGGCCGAGGGGCCGTTGGTCTTCAAGTCGAACACCGAGGACAAGTGGTACGCGTTCCTCGACGAGTTCGGCGGCCGCGGCTACATACCGTTCGAGACGACCGACCTCGATTCCGGCACCTGGACCCCGTCCGCGGACTACGACCTGCCCGCCAGGCCGCGCCACGGCACCGTCCTCCCGGTCACCCAGGCCGAGTACGACCGGCTGTTGCGGGCCTACCAGCCGGACCAGCTCGTCGAGGGCGTCGAGGACGTGTCCGTGAAGACGCGGATCGGTGACGCCCCTGTCCTGCCCGCCACCGCGATCGCCAGGTATGCCGACGGCGTCGAGCGCCCCGTAGCGGTCACCTGGGAGGACGTACCGGAGTCGAAGTACACCCAGGCCGGCACCTTCACGGTGACGGGCGGCTTGCCGGACGGGTCCGCGATCCCGGTCCGCGCCGAGGTCACCGTGTCGGAGGAAGGCCCGGACGTTCCGGCCGACCTGCTGCTGGACTACGACTTCGACGAGACGGGCGGCAGCATCGCCCGGGACTCCAGCGGCCACGGCTACCACGGCACTTATGTCCGTACGCCCGACTTCGGGACCGGCGTGCACGGCGGCTCGTTCAAGATGTCCGGCGACTCGGACACGTCCCCCTACGTGAAGATCCCGAACGGCGTGCTGAAGAACGCCGACAGCGTGACCGTGTCGACGTACGCCAAGTGGCAGGGCGGCAACAGCTTCCAGTGGCTTTTCGGGCTCGGGCCCGACAGCGACAAGTACCTCTTCGCCACCCCCTCCAACGGCGGCTCCAGCCTGTACTCGGCGATCACCAAGGCGAGTTGGACGGCGGAGTCGAAGCTCACGGCCGGTTCGCAGCTCACGCCCGGCGAGTGGCGGCACGTCACCGTGACCCTCGACGGCCCGACCGGCACGATGGTCCTCTACGTCGACGGCATCGAGGCGGCCCGTACGACGACCACCGTCAAGCCGTCCGAGCTGTACGACGCGAACAAGGACTACAGCGGCTACATCGGCCGCTCCCTGTACTCGGCCGACCCGTACTTCGGCGGCGAGGTCGACGACTTCCGCATCTACGACCGGGCCCTGTCGGCCGCAGAGGTCATGGAGCTCAGCGGGAACACCGCGGGCATCGCCAAGGCGACGCACCCCGCGCTGAAGGTCGCCGCGCTCATCGACAACGCGAGCGGCAGGATCACGCTACCGATGACGGAGGGCACCGACCTCACCGCCCTCGCACCGGAGTTCACCCTCGCCCACGGAGCGGCGATCAGCCCCGCCTCCGGCAGCGTCCACGACTTCACCGAGCCGGTGACGTACGAGGTGACCGGGTCCGACGGCACAAAGCGGACCTGGACGGTCTCGGCGCTGATCATGAAGAGCCCGGTCCTGCCCGGCCTCAACGCCGACCCGAACATCGTCCGCTTCGGCGACACCTTCTACATGTATCCGACCACCGACGGCTTCGAGGGCTGGAGCGGCACGCAGTTCAAGGCGTACTCCTCCACCGACCTGGTCCACTGGAAGGACCACGGCGTCATCCTCGACCTCGGTCCCGACGTCTCCTGGGCGGACAGCAGGGCCTGGGCGCCGACGATCGCCGAGAAGGACGGCAAGTACTACTTCTACTTCTGCGCCGACGCGAACATCGGTGTCGCCGTGTCCGACTCGCCGACCGGTCCGTTCAAGGACGCGCTCGGGCAACCGCTGCTCAAAGCAGGCCAGTTGAGCGGGCAGATGATCGACCCGGCGGTGTTCACCGACGACGACGGGAAGTCGTACCTCTACTGGGGCAACGGCCACGCCTACGTGGCTCCGCTGAACGACGACATGACCTCCATCGACACCGCGAACGTCGAGGACATGACCCCCAGCGGCTACAACGAGGGCACTTTCGTCATCAAGCGCAAGAGCACCTACTACTTCATGTGGTCGGAGAACGACACCCGCGACGAGAACTACCGCGTCGCCTACGCCACCGGCCCCTCCCCCACCGGCCCGTGGACCAAGCACGGCGTGATCCTGGAGAAGGACCTCTCGCTCGGCATCAAGGGTCCCGGCCACCACTCCGTCGTCCAGGTGCCGAACAGCGACGACTGGTACATCGCCTACCACCGGTTCGCCATCCCCGGCGGTGACGGCACACACCGCGAAACGACCGTCGACAGGCTGGAGTTCGACGCGGACGGCCTGATCAAGAAGGTCGTGCCCACCCTGACGAGCATCGACCCGGTGACCATCGTGCACGCCGGTCCGGACGCCGGCGGGCAGGAAGGCGACGCCATCCCGCTGGACGGCACGCTCTCCGGTGCGGGCAGCGCGAAGTGGACGGCCGAAGCGGGGGCGCCCTGCACGTTCGCCGACACGGGTGCGGCGACAACGACGGTCACCTGCACCGACGACGGCACCTACGAACTCACCCTGACCGGCGGCCGCAGCAGCGACACAGCAATCGTCGAGGTGGCCAACGCGGCACCGGTCATCACCTCCGCCGAGGGACCGCGCTCCCCGGTGTCGGTCGGCAAGCGGGCGGTCGTCACGGCCCGGTTCACCGACCCGGGCACGAGCGACACCCACACCTGCACGGTCGACTGGAAGGACGGCACCGAGCCGCGGTCCGGCACGGTCACCGCCACCACCTGCCGGGCCGAACACACCTACAGCAAGGCGGGCATCCGCCGCCCGGTGATCACCCTCACCGACGACGAGGGTGCCTCGGACAGCAGGACTCTCCCCGAACTGATCGTCTACGACCGCTCCGCGGGACCGGCCCTCGGCACCGGCGTCTTCAGTTCCCCGGCCGGCGCCTCCCCCGCCGACCCGGACCTGACAGGGAAGGCCGCCTTCTCCTTCACCGCGTTCTACGCGAAGGGAGCCACCGTTCCCACCGCAAGGGCCTCCTTCGACTTCGGTCCGGCCCGGCTGACGTTCCGCTCGACCGGTTCCGACTGGCTCGTGGTGACCGGCTCGCGCGCCGTCCACCAGGGATCGGGCACCGTCAACGGCACCAGGGGCTACACCTTCCGCATCACCGCCACCGATGCTCCGGACACCTTCCGCATCAGGATCTGGAAGACGTCCGGCGGCGACGTCGTCTACGACAACGCCACCAGCCCGAAGCTCATGGGCATCATCACCCTCGGCAAGGAGGAACCCCCCACATGAGTTCACGACAGACCCAGGAACGCACTGACCGAACGGCCATACCCCGGCGCGGCAAACTGGTCGTCGCCGCCCTGGCGGCCGCCCTGTTAGTGGGCCCCGGCGTGGCGCAGGCCGCACCGCAGACGGCACCCGTTCCCCAGGAACAGGTGGCGGCGGCCACCATCACCTGGACGCTCGAGCGGGCGGCCAACCCCACTCAGGACCAGTTGACGGCGTACAACCTCATCACGACGGCCATGAACGCGGCAGTGGCCCGTTACAACAACCTCAGCGACCTGGGCAAGACCATCACCGTCCGCTACGACCCGGGCGTACCCACCGCCGACGGCAACATCAACGGAACCATCCGCTTCGGCAACCGTAGTTACATGACTGAGCGGACCGCGCTGCACGAGATCGCCCACACCATCGGCGTGGGCACCAGTTCGGGCTGGAACTCCCTGGGATCCAGCGGAACTTGGCGTGGCACGCAGGCCACGGCGCTCGTCAGGCAGTTCGACGGTTCGAGCGCCACGCTGTCCACCGGCGGCGGGCACTTCTGGCCCTACGGCCTGAACTACGAGAACGAGTTCTCGAACACCGCGGCCGACCGCCACGTGCAGATCGTCGCTGCCATGGTGCGTGACGGTCTGTAACTTCAGGATGGGTGTCTCAGCGGGCGCATCCGGGGTATCGCACTCCGGATGCGCCCTCGTGCGTAGTCCCGCGACACCGTTCACCCCGCCTTCACCGCCAGGACGCGCAAGCCGCTCCCCTCACTCCGGACGTCCTCCTACCCTCGGGACGCTCCACGTCAGGCTCTGCTTCCTGTTCTTCATGTGCCCCTCCGCGAAAGGCGACTGCACATATGCGCTCCTATCGACCGCGCACGGCAAGACGCTTCGGCACCAGATCCGCGACCGCTCTGCTCGCCACCGCACTCGCCGTGGCCGCGCCGTTCCCCGGCTCGGCGGCCGAGGGGCCGACCCAGCGGCCCTCCGCGCTCGTGGATCCGCTGATCGGCTCCGCGAACGGCGGCAACACCTATCCCGGTGCCACCCTCCCGTACGGGATGATCGCCTGGTCCCCGACGAGCACCACGGGCGACCAGACCAGCACGGGAGCGGCCAACGGCTACCAGTACGACACCACGCGCATCCGCGGTCTGAGCCTGACCCATGTCAACGGGGCCGGCTGCAATCCCGGTGCCGCGGGCGACGTACCGATCATGCCGTTCGTCGGCGACGTCACGTCCTCGCCCTCCGCGGACACCAAGGACGCCGTCTACGCCGCCGACTTCTCGCACGCCGACGAGAAGGCCGTGCCCGGCCGCTACACCCTCGGCCTCAAGTCCGGCGCCACGGCCGACCTGTCGGTCAGCAAGCGCGCGGGCGTCGCGGACTTCACGTTCCCGAGCGACCAGCCGGCCAACCTGCTCTTCCGCGTCTCCAACTCCCTCAACGGCAGCGAGGACGCGCACGTCGACATCGACGCCGCCCACCGCAAGGTGACCGGATGGGTACTCACCGGCGCCTTCTGCGGGCGCCGCGCCAACGGCGGGGTCAACAACCGCAAGAGCTACTACAAGCTGCACTTCAGCGCCTCCTTCGACCGTGCCTTCTCCTCGGTCGGCACCTGGAAGGACGGCACGCTCTCCCCCGGTTCGGCCATGGCCTCAGGAGGCGAGGGATACGCGACCGGCGCGGACCGCGCGGGTCGCGGCTCCGGCGGCTGGGTCGGCTTCGACACCAGCTCCGACAACGATGTCCACATGCGGCTCGGCATCTCGTACGTGAGCCTTGCCGGCGCCGAGGCCAACCTGCGGGACGAGGTCGAGCCGGACGCGAGTGTGGCCGACGTGGCCGAGGCCGGGGCGCGGGCCTGGGACCGTGAACTGAACACCGTCCGGATCGAGGGCGGCAGCGCGGCCCGCCGCCAGACGTTCTACACCGCGCTCTACCACTCCCTCATGCAGCCGAACCTGATCAGCGACACCGACGGCCGCTACTGGGGCATGGACCAGGCCGTCCACCGGCTGGCGCGTGGACAGCGGGCGCAGTACAGCAACTTCTCCGGCTGGGACCAGTACCGCGCCCAGATCCAACTGCTCGCCCTGCTGAAGCCCACCGTGGCGGGCGACTTCGCGCAGTCGCTGTACAACTTCGCGCGGCAGAACGGCGGGGTGTGGGACCGCTGGGTACACGTCAGCGGCGCCACTCATGTCATGACCGGCGACCCGTCCGCGGCGACGCTGGCGACGTTCTATGCCATGGGCGTGCGCAACTTCGACTACGAGGGGGCCTTCGACTCGCTTGTCCGCCAGGCCACCGTGCCCCACCCCGACGGACTGTCGGACGCCGGCTGCCCCGGCCAGTGCGTGGGCCAACGCCCCAACCTGGCCCAGTACTTGAGCTCGCAGTACGCCGCCCAGGACGTGTGCCACTGCTGGGGCGGTGCCGCCGAGACCCTGGAGGACGCCGTCGCGGACTCCGCGCTCGCCAAGTGGGCGAAGCTGCTCGGACGGGAGACGGAGGCCGAGGTCTTCACCGGACGCGCCGCCTACTGGCGCAACGTCTTCAACCCCGAAGCCACCACCGGTGCCGGCTACATCCAGGCCCGCCGGCTCGACGGCTCCTGGGTCACCCCCTTCAACCCCGCCGGCGACCTCGGCTTCGCCCAGGGCACCAGCGCCACCTACACCTGGATGGTGCCGCAGGACGTCCAGGGGCTGGCCGTCGCGATGGGCGGCCGGGAGGTCGCCGCCGCACGGCTGGACGGCTTCTTCCACAAGGCGGACGGCTCCTGGTCGGTCCGCGGCGGCGACCCGCTGCGCTACGACCCGACCAACGAGCCCGGCATTCACGCCCCTTGGCTCTACAACGCGCTCGGACAGCCCTGGAAGACCCAGGCGACCGTGCGCCAGATCCTCGACACCGTCTACGGCACCGGACCTTCGGGCCTGCCCGGCAATGACGACCTGGGCACCATGTCCGCCTGGTACGTCTTCTCCGCCCTGGGCCTGTATCCGCAGACCCCGGGCAGCGCCTCCCTGCTGCTGGGAGCCCCGCTCTTCCGCACCGCGGTGGTGGACCGGCCCGGCCGCAGAGACATCACCGTCAACGCCCCCGACGCCGACGACACACACGTGTACGTGGACGCCGTACGCCTCGACGGACGGGCGCATCAGAAGTCCTGGACGGATGCCGGTCTGACACGATCGGGCGGCTCCCTCACCTTCCGTCTCACCGAGCAGCCGAACACCCAGTGGGCAACCGACCCGGGCGGTCTGCCGCAGTGACTCGCCTGTGGGCCTGGCATGCCGGGCCCACACCGGCCCTTCCAAGAAGCGAGCGGTGAGCGCCGCCTATGCCGATTCACGCAGCCGCAGTTGCGCCCCCACCACCAGTTCGTCGCTACCGAGCGGACCGCTTCCGGTCAGCAGCCGGGCCGCCTGTTCGACGGCGAGCGCCCCGAGCCCACGCGTGTCCAGGGCCACGGTGGACAGCGGCGGTTCGACGAGTTCGCCGAGCTGGAGGCCGTCGAAGCCGATCACGGCAAGGTCTGCGGGGATCCGAAGCCCGAGCCGGCGCGCGGCGCGCAGTGCTCCTATGGCGATGATGTCGTTGAACGTGAACACTGCGGTCACGTCGGGGTGGCGGGCGAGGAGCTCCTGGAGTGCGCTCTCCCCGCCCGGGACGCTCTGGTCCGCGCGGCTCACGGAGCCGGCGTCCAGTCCACAGGCCGACATCGCGGCGTCGAACCAGTCGTGCCGGATGCTCGGCTGGGACCGTTCCGCGTGATCGAGCATGCCGATGCGCCGGTGCCCCGCCTCGGCCAGATGCCTGATCGCGGCATGGACGCCGTCCTTGCCGTCGATGCGGATCGAGCTGAACCGCTCGGTGCGGTCGCCCCGGTCGATGAGCACCACGGGGAGCCCCCGGGTCAGCTTGTCGATCTCGTCCTCGGACTGACTCAGGTAACCCACCACGGCATCCACCTGCGAGGCGATCACCTCAAGCGTGCCCCGCTCTTCCTCGATGCGGTCTCCGGTGTCGTACACGACCACGTGCCAGCCGTGCCCCCGCGCCGCGTCCAGCGCGGCGGCCGCGACCTCGGTGAAGAACGGGTTGAGCAGATCGGGGATCACCAGTCCGACGCTGATCGTGTCCTGTCGGACCAGTCCCCGGGCGAACCGGCTCGGCCGGTATCCCAACGCAAGGGCGGCGTCCAGCACGCGCTGCTTGGTGGTGACACCGATCTCGCCCTTGTCGTTGAGGGCCCGCGACACGGTCTGCCGGGACACTCCGGCGCTCCGGGCCACATCGTCGATCGTCACCCTGCGGGGTCCGGTCCCCGACGACGCCATCACTCACCTCCGCGAAATTGCCGACGCGCGTGCGCCGCAGGGACACCGAGTATGCCGGGGGGCGACGGAGCCTTGACACTCCGGCGTATGGAAGCCCACACTCCCAATCAATTCCCGTTACCGCTCCCGTGAGCGCTCACGTTACCGCTCACGGCCCCTCATTCCAACCAGAAGGCATCCGCCTCCAGGTGTCAACGTCGACCCGCCTAGCACCGTCGCTAGTCGTTATCTGGAACGGAAGACATGAGCAGCACAATCACACGTACTCGTCTCGTCATCGCAGCCGCGGCCGCCGGCGTGGTCGTCCTCGCCGGGTGCTCGTCGTCCGACTCGTCGTCCGACAACGCGTCCGCCGCCTCCTGCGAGCCCTCGAAGGGCAAGGTCACCCTCCAGTACTGGAACACCGTCAACGGCATGGACAAGGTCGTCGACCTGTGGAACAAGGAACATCCCGACATCCAGGTCGAGACGAAGAACATCTCCAACGACCAGTACGGCGCGATCGGCAACGCCCTGAAGGCCGATAAGGCGCCGGACCTCGCCCAGGTCGGCTACGACCAGCTGCCCACCCTGCGCTCCCAGGACGCCTTCGTGGACGCCACGGCCTGCAAGACGGCCGCCGACGCCGAGTCGAAGTTCGTTCCGTGGACCTGGTCGCAGGCCAGCTTCGGCGGCACCGGGGTGTTCGCCCTTCCCCAGGACACGGGTCCGATGGCCCTGTACGTCCGCACCGACATCTTCAAGAAGTACGACGTCCCGATTCCGACGACCTGGGACGAGTACGCGACCGCCGCCGAGAAGCTGCACAAGGCGAACCCGAAACTCACCATCACGTTCTTCGACCCGAACAACGCCGAGTGGTTCAACGGGCTCCTCTGGCAGAACAACGCGCAGATGTACAGCTACTCCGACGACAAGTGGCACGTCACCGTGGAGTCGGACCAGAGCAAGCAGGTCGCCGACTACTGGCAGAAGCTGATCGACGACAAGCTCGTGCGCACCGACCTCGCCAACGGATCGACGCAGATGTTCGCCGCCTACCAGAACGACCAGATGGCCACCCAGGTCGGGGCCGCCTGGGGCTACAGCGGCATCCGGGACAACCTGCCCGACCAGGCCGGCAAGTGGTCGATCGTCCCGATGCCGACCTGGGGTGCGAACGGCAACTCCGGTGACTGGGGCGGCTCGACCGTCGCGTTCATGAAGGGCGGCAAGCACCTGTACGAGGCGGCCGAGTTCAACACGTGGCTGAACACCGACCCCGAGGCGCTCGCGATGTCGAACGAGCTGGGCGGCCTGTACCCGGCGTCCAACGACGGGCTGAAGCTTCCTGCGCTGTCCAAGGGTGTGCCGTACTACAACAACGAGAAGATCTTCGACGTCTTCGCCGAGTCGTCCAAGAAGATCGACACCGACTTCGCCTGGGGTCCCACCCAGAAGACGGTGAACCTGGCGCTCCAGGACGCGATGGCCAAGGCGGCGGGCGGTGACGGCAAGCTGACCGACGCGCTCGCGGCTGCCCAGTCCTCCGCGCTGAAGTCGATGCAGGACCTGGCGATCCCGGCCACAGCGGGCAAGTGACCGCAGCATGACCGACATCGCCACCCGTCCGACCGACGCGGTGTCACCACCGCCCCGGGGTCGCCGCCGTCCGCGTCTGGACGTCGGCGGCCCTCGGGCCGGCACCATCGTCGCGTTCCTGACGCCCTTCTTCCTGCCGTTCGTGCTGTTCTACCTGGTACCCATCGGCTACGCGCTCTGGCAGAGCTTCCGCGTGGTGCGCCGCTCCGGCGGGCAGTACGGCACCTCGTACACGACCTTCGGCGGTTTCGAGCAGTACGTGGAGGTGTTTCAGAACAACGAGTTCTGGTCCAGCATCGGCCGTATCGGCCTGTTCGGCATCGTCCAGGTGCCCGTCATGCTGTTCGTCGCGCTGGTCATGGCACTGCTGCTGGACGCTCCCCTGCTGAAGCTCAAGGGGTTCTTCCGCATCACGGCGTTCATGCCGTACGCGGTGCCCGGCGTCATCGCCGCGATCATGTGGTCGTATCTCTACTCGCCGCAACTCAGCCCGGTCGTAGACCTGTTGAACGGCATCGGTCTGCACCCCGACTTCCTGGGCCCGGGTGCCGTGCTCTGGTCGGCGGCGAACGTCTCGACCTGGCTGTGGACCGGTTACAACATGCTGATCATGTTCTCGGCGCTTCAGTCCATCCCGCAGGAGCTCTACGAGGCCGCGAGGATCGACGGGGCCGGCAACTGGACCATCGCCTGGCGCATCAAGGTCCCGATCATCGCCCCGTCCATCGTCATGACCACGGTGTTCTCCATCATCGGCACGCTTCAGCTGTACTCCGAGCCGGCGGTGCTGCGCCAGATCTCCTCGAACATCTCCAGCACGTTCACCCCGAACATGCTGGCGTACACCGTGGCCGTCGGGAACAACTACCAGCAGGCCGCGGCCATTTCGGTGGTCATCGCCGTCATCACCTTCGTCTTGAGCTTCGGGTTCATGCGACTGACCTCCAAGAGGGCGGGACTGTGAACAAGCGACCCCCTGTCCAGGAAGGCCGCGTGAGCCGTACGGCCGTCATGGCCCTGATGCTCGTGCTGGCGATCTACTTCCTGCTGCCGCTGTACTTCCTGATCGTCGCGGCGACGAAGCCGCAGGGCGATCTCGCCTCCACCAACGGCCTGACGTTCTCGAACTTCCAGCTGTTCGACAACCTGCACACCCTGTTCACCTTCAACAACGGCATCTTCGCCCGATGGATCCTGAACACGGTCGTCTACGCGGTGCTGGGCGCGGCTGTCGGCACCCTGATCTCGGCGTTGTGCGGCTACGCGCTCGCCAAGTTCCGCTTCCGCGGCCGGGAGTTCCTGTTCTCGGTCATTCTCGGCGGTGTGCTGGTCCCCAGCACCGCGCTGGCGCTGCCGCTGTTCCTGCTGTTCTCCGAAGTCGGACTGGTCAACACCTACTTCGCGGTCTTCCTGCCCAGCATCGTCAGCCCGTTCGGCGTCTACCTCGCGAGGATCTTCGCGAACGCCGCCGTGCCCCAGGAACTCATCGAGTCCGCGCGCCTCGACGGTGCCGGCGAGTTCCGCACGTTCTTCTCGGTGTCGTTCAAGCTGATGTCGCCGGCGCTGGTGACCATCTTCCTGTTCCAGTTCGTCGGCATCTGGAACAACTTCTTCCTCCCGATGGTGATGCTCCAGAAGGAGTCCCTCTTCCCGATCACGCTCGGCCTCTTCACCTGGAACGGGCAGACCGCCCGCTCCCCGCTCCTCCAGGAGTCCGTGATCGCCGGCTCGCTGGTGTCGATCGTGCCCGTGATCATCGTCTTCATCCTCCTCCAGCGGTTCTGGCGCACCGGGCTCGCCGCAGGCTCCCTCAAGTAACGCCCACCCCCTGCACAGAAGGTCCTTCCCCCCATGCAGAACTCCGCCGTCTTCGTGCCCCACTTCCACTGGGACCGGGAGTGGTACGAGCCCTTCCAGGTCTTCCGGCACCGGCTCGTCTCCGCCCTCGACACCGTGCTGGAGACCGCCGAGACGCACCCGGACTTCCGGTTCACCGTCGACGGGCAGATGGCCGCGGTCGAGGACTACCTGGAGATGCGGCCGGAGAACCGCGATCGTCTGGCCGCTCTGGTCGGCGAGGGCCGGCTCGCCATCGGGCCGTGGCTGATCCTGCTCGACGAGTTCCTCTGCTCCGGTGAGACCATCGTGCGCAATCTCCAGATGGGGTGGACGGCCGCGGAGAGCCTCGGCGGCGCGATGCCCGTCGGCTATCTGCCGGACATGTTCGGGCACATCGCGCAGATGCCGCAGATCCTGGCGCGTGCGGGGATCGAGCATGCGGCGCTGTGGCGCGGGGTGCCCGGTTCCGTCGACGGTCACGCCTTCCGCTGGCGCGCTCCCGACGGCTCCGAAGTGCGTACCGAGTTCCTCTTCGACGGCTACGACAACGGCCTCGACGTCCTGCTGGTGCCCGACCGGATCGGCCGGGCGCTCGGCGAGTACGCCCGGATGACGGCCGAGCGGTGGGGTGGCGATCCGGTGCTGGCCATGGCGGGCACCGACCACAACGCGCCCGACCCGGAGCTGACGTCCTGGCTGCGCCGCGCGGCCGGCGACGAGCGTGCCATCACCGTCGCGACGCTCGACGAGTACATCCGCAAGCACGTGCGTGACGAGGTGGGCGCCGTCGTCACCGGTGAACTGCGCAGCCATGTGCGCGGCAACATCCTCCCGGGCGTGCTGTCCGTACGGCTCGGACTCAAGCAGCGGATGGCCGCCGCCGAGCGCACCATCGACCACGCCGAGCGCATGAACGCCCTGTGGTCCCGGCGCGACGACTCGGCGTTCCTCGCCCTCGCCTGGCACAAGATCATCGAGTCGACGGCCCATGATTCGGTGGTCGGCTCCGGCACCGACGAGACCTGCGACCAGGTCGCGGCACGGCTCGCCGAAGCCGCGCAGACGGCCCGTGCCGTCCGGGACACGGCTCTGGCCGAGCCCGCCGCCCTGGTGCCGAGCGACGGCTACCTGGTCGCCAACCCGCTGCCGTCGGCGCGCACGGCGCTGGTCGAAGTGGATGTCGTGGCGCCACCGCAGGGCACCGCGCTGATGGCGACCGCCTCCGACGGATCCGCGCATCCCGTGCAGTTGGTCTCCGAGGCCCCGACCGTCCTCAGCGACGAGCGCATGGACGCCTCGCAGCTCGAACGAGTGCTGCGCCGTATCCACCGCCGCGAGCTGTTCGGCCTGCTGATCGACCACTACGAACTCACCCCGAACTCGCTCGTGTTCCACCTCGCCGAGGTACCGGCCGGCGGAGCGTTCGACCTGCTGATGCTGCGCAGCGAGGTCGCCGCCGCGGCTGCCGATTATCCGGGCGAGTGGCAGGTACGAACGCTGGCGGAAGCCCGGGCCACCGCGCTGGTGCCCGTGCACGTCCCCGCCGCAGGGCTGGCCGGTTTCCGGGTCGCGACGAGCGACGAGCCGACCGCCCCAGCGACGTCCGCACCCGCGCGGGCAGCGGTGACGCCGACGGCCGACGCTCTCTCGAACGGGCTGATCGAGGTCGTGGTCGCCGATGACGGCACCCTGAACGTGACCGGGGCGGACGGCACCGTCCTGCGCGGAGTCGGCCGCCTCGTCGACGGAGGTGACCGCGGCGACAGCTACAACTACGCTCCCCCGGGTGGGGATGTGCTGGTGTCGCGGCCGACACAGGTCACCGTAGAACTCGTCGAGAACGGTCCGCTGCGTGCCAGATTGCGCGTCACACGCGTCTACGAGTGGCCCGCGGCGCTCTCCTCCGACCGGGACCGGCGCAGCGGCGACACCGTCCCGACGCCGGTGGAGATGCTCGTGGAGGTGCGCGCGGGCGAGCCCTTCGTCCGTGTCTCCACCGCGTTCCTCAACCAGTGCGCCGACCACCGGCTGCGGTTCCATGTGCCGCTGCCCGAGCCCGTGGACACATCCGCGTCGGCCGGGCAGTTCGCCGTCACCGAGCGTGGACTGACCGCCGAGGGCGGCTGGGGCGAGTACCCGCTCCCCACTTTCCCCGCGAGTTCCTTCGTGTCGGCCGGCCCGGCCACCGTGCTGCTCGACCACTCCAGCGAGTACGAGCTCGTCGACGACGGCTCCGCGCTCGCCATCACCCTGCTGCGCGCCATCGGCTCGATCAGCGTCAACATCCATCCTCTCCGTGACGAGCCCGCGGCGAGCGAAATCCCCGCACCGGGCGCGCAGGATCTCGGCATGCGCATCGAGAACCGGTTCGCCGTGCTGCCCTCGGCGGCCGGCTGGCAGGGGGCGAACGCGGTCGCTCTCGCCGAGGAGTTCCGCAACGACGTGCTCGTCACCCGCGGGACCGCGCCCGCCGCAAGCCACCTGCCCCCAGCTTCGAGTCGTATGCGGGTCGACGGCAAAGACGTCCTCGTCTCAAGCATCCGCCGTGTCTACGACAACGCTCGCGGTGAAGGCACCGAGGTCCGGTTGGCCGCGATGAGCGACACGCCGTCGACCGTCCGCGTGACCGGCGACTTCACCGAGGCCACCACGGTCGACCTGCTCGGCCGGCACCTGTCCGAGGCGCCGGTGGACGACGGGCTCGAACTCGCCCTCGGCCCCTGGGAGATCCGCACCGTCGTGGTCCGCTGACCGGCCGCAACAGGCGCTCGGATGCCCCACCTGCTACCAAGAAAGAGTTGTGACCTCTTGCCCTCCAAGCTTTCCGCGTATGTCGAGGACACCGCACCTGGACGTGGCGCTCTGCGCCCGGCCCGCTCGTGGCTGCACTCCGACGCCCCCTCCCTTTCGCTCAACGGGCCCTGGCGCTTTCGTCTGTCCCCCACGGCATCGGTGGCCGAGGACTTCGCGACCGAAGGCTTCGACGACCAGGGTTGGGACAGCATCCCGGTGCCCTCGCACTGGGTGCTCGAGGGCGACGGAGCCCACGGCAGGCCGATCTATACGAACATCCAGTTCCCGTTCCCGATCGACCCGCCCCATGTCCCGGACGAGAACCCCACCGGCGACTATCGCCGTCACTTCGACCTCCCCTCCGGCTGGTCGGACGCCGACCGTGTGGTGCTGCGGTTCGACGGGGTCGAGTCGCTCTTCAAGGTGTGGGTGAACGGAGCCGAGATCGGCAGCGCCAGTGGCAGCCGGCTGGCCCACGAATTCGACGTGACGTCCGCGGTGCGGCCGGGCGACAACGTCATCGCCGTGCGGGTGCACCAGTGGTCGGCGGCCAGTTACGTCGAGGACCAGGACCAGTGGTGGCTGCCGGGCATCTTCCGCGATGTCACCCTGTTCGCCCGGCCTGCCGGGGGCCTTGACGACGTCTGGCTGCGGACCGGTTTCGACAACGGGCACGGGCGCATCGACCTGGAGGTCACCGCCGACGCGGCGGCGTTCCCGGTCACGCTGCGCATCCCCGAACTCGGCATCGAGCAGGTCTGGGCCGCATCGACCGACGTGGCCCCCCTCGACGTCGTAGGCGTGGAGCCCTGGTCGGCCGAACAGCCCCGTCTGTACGACGCCACCGTGTCCTCGGCCGCGGAGAGCGTCGCCCTGCGGGTGGGCTTCCGTACGGTCGAGATCCGCGGTGGCCGGTTCCTGGTCAACGGGCGCCGTGTCGTGTTCCACGGGGTGAACCGCCACGAGGCCCACCCGGAGCGCGGCCGTGTCTTCGACGAGGAACACGCCCGTGCAGACCTGGCCCGCATGAAGCGGTTCAACGTCAACGCCATCCGCACCAGCCACTATCCGCCGCATCCACGGCTGCTCGACCTCGCCGACGAACTCGGCTTCTGGGTCGTCCTCGAATGCGATCTGGAGACGCACGGCTTCAACAAGGTGGACTGGGTCGGCAATCCGAGCGACGACCCGGCATGGCGCGAGGCGTATCTGGACCGCATCCAGCGCACCGTCGAGCGCGACAAGAACCATCCCAGCATCGTGATCTGGTCGCTCGGCAACGAGGCGGGCACCGGCAGCAACCTCGCCGCCATGTCGGCGTGGGTGCACGCGCGCGACGCCGGACGCCCCGTGCACTACGAAGGTGACTACACCGGCGAGTACACCGACATCTACTCACGCATGTACGCGTCGGTGGCGGAGACCGAGCGGATCGGTTCCGACGCCATCCGCACCACGCTGCTGAACTGCACTCCGGCACAGAGCGCCCGGCAGCGCACCAAGCCGTTCCTGCTCTGCGAATACGCCCACGCGATGGGAAACGGTCCGGGAGCGTTCGACCAGTACGAGGCACTGGTGCATGAGTACCCGCGGCTGCACGGCGGGTTCGTCTGGGAGTGGCGCGACCACGGCATCCTGGCCACGGCCCCGGACGGGACGCCGTACTACGCCTATGGCGGCGACTTCGGAGAGGTCGTGCACGACGGCAACTTCGTGATGGACGGCATGCTGTTGAGCGACGACGTCCCGACGCCCAGCCTCCACGAGTACAAGGCGGTGGTGCAGCCGGTCCGCTTCACCTTCGACGGCGACAAGGTCGAGTTCACGAACCTGCGGCACTCGGCCGACACATCGGACCTGCGCTTCCGCTGGCGCGTCGAGCACGACGGAACGCCCGTGGACTCCGGGGAGTTGGAGGTCCCCGTCGCCACGGCGGGCGAGTCGGGGCGGGTGACGCTGCCACAGGTCACGGTGTCCCCGGACGCCGAAACATGGCTCACGGTCGAGGCGGTGCTGGCGACGGGAACCGCTTGGGCAGGTGAGGGGCATGTGATCGCGACAGCCCAGCTGGACTGCTCGACACGTCGCCCTGTCCCTGCTGTCCGGTCACGGACCGACTGGCGGCCGGACGACGGAACGCTGACGCTCGGAATCGCCGACTTCATCGACGGCTCCCTCGTCCGCCTCAACGGCCGCGCGGTGACCGGCCCACGGCTGGAACTGTTCCGCGCGCCGACCGACAACGACGAGAGCCCGTCCGACGGAGTCGAGGACAGCGACGCCAGCATCGCCGGAGTGTCCAACGCCGACTTGTGGCGTCGCGACGGCCTCCACCGGCTGACCACGCGGCGCATCACAGTGGAGCACGCCGCGGGCGCCCTGCGCACCGTCGACAAGGTCTCCGCCGCGGACTCCGCCCTGTCGGTGACGGTGGAGTCCATCTGGTCGCTCGAGGACGGCGAACTGGAACTGCGCGTGGAGATCGAGCCTTCACTCGGCTGGCGGACGGTGTGGCCACGGATCGGGATTCGCTTCGAGCTGCCCGACGGCGAGGCTCCCGTCGACGGTGCCGACTGGTTCGGCCTGGGCCCGCTCGAGTCCTACCCCGACAGCCTCCGAGCGGCACGCACCCTCCGTTTCTCCTCCACCGTCCGCGATCTCTCGGTCAACTACGCGCGCCCCCAGGAGACCGGGCACCGCTCCCGACTACGCCGGCTGACGCTGGCGAGTGGCGACACCGAGGTGCTGCGGATCGTGGCCATCCCCGACACACACGGGCGGCGCCCCGGCTTCACCCTCAGCCGCCACACCCCCCAGCAGATCGCGCAAGCCGAACACCCCTTTGAGCTTCCCGATTCGACGACGAGTCACTTGATCATCGACGCGGCCCAGCACGGACTCGGCTCGCGAGCCTGCGGACCGGATGTGTGGCCCGAGTACGCACTCCGACCTGAAGCGCGCACGATCAGGCTTCGCATCGCGGCAGGATAGGGACGGCGCCGGGCTCTTCAAGTCGCCCCTGGTACAAGGCACATGACACACCCGAGTACGATCATCGCGTTCTCGGTCTGTACCGTTCACGGGCGCGATGGAGCTGCCATGACGACCAACCCACAGCCGTCTCTGCCGATCGACACCAGCAGGGCGCACCCTGCGCGGGTGTACGACTGGCTGCTCGGCGGCAAGGACAACTACCCGGTCGACGAGGCAGTCGGGGAGAAACTGCCGCCCGAGGCCAGGGACGCCGCTCGGCAGAACCGTCAGTTCATGCACCGGGCGGCAGCCTGGCTCGCCGGGCAGGGCATCGATCAGTTCCTGGACATCGGCACGGGCATTCCCACCGCGCCCAATCTCCACCAGATCGTCCAGAACATCGTGCCGTCGGCGAGCGTCGTCTACACCGACAACGACCCGATCGTGCTGCGCCACGCCGAGGCACTGCTGGTCAGCCGCCCCGAGGGAGCCACCGACTACATCCAGGCCGATGTGCGCCGGCCCGAGGACATCGTCCAGCACGCCCGACACGTCCTGGACTTCGACCGCCCGATCGCACTGTCGCTCATCGCGCTGATGCACTTCATCACCGATGAGCAGGACGCCCACGGCATAGTCCGTGCCCTGGTCGACACGCTTCCGACGGGCAGCTATCTGGTGCTGTCACACGCCGCGTCCGACCTGTTTCCGGAACTCGCCGCACAGGTCACCGCCGAGTACGCCAAGGGCGGCATCCAGCTCGGCTTCCGTACCCGACCGGAAGTGGAGCGCTTCTTCGAGGGCCTGGATCTCGTTCCGCCCGGTCTGGTGACGGCAACGGAGTGGGTCCAGCCGACGCCGACCTCGGAACCGGAAGCCAGCGGCATCTACTCGGGAGTGGCCCGCGTCTCCTGAGCCACGTCGCCGCCGGGGGTGGAAGTGGGGAAGACTCGGGCGCATGGTTTCGGTATTGCAGAACGTGGCGATCGACTGTGCGGATGCCTACGAGCTGGCTCTGTTCTGGAGCAGGGTCACCGGTCGTCCGCTGCATCCGGAGGACGAGCCAGGTGCCCTGGAGACTCAGGTAATGCTGGCGGAGGGCCCGGTGCTGTACTTCAACCAGGTACCCGAGACCAAGACGATCAAGAATCGGATCCACCTCTGCTTGCGCCCAGAGACCTCGCGTGAGCAGGAGGTGGAACGGCTCCTGGGCCTCGGTGCCACCTTCGTCACCGATCACCGAAATCCCGACGGCTCGGGCTGGGCGGTCCTTGCCGACCCCGAAGGCAACGAATTCTGCGTTCTTCGCAGCGAGTCCGACCGAGCCGCGACGACTGCCTGACGCTCACACGCCGCAACGTGACCGTACGGTCCACCGGCTGCGCCACGTCACTCATCGCGGTTCCCCCCTGCGGTCCAGTACCGGGGACATTCTCGCGCCGTCGGCCGGAAGCCCAGCATCCGCGGGGAGTTGACGACCACGAAGACCGGGGAGGAGGGCCGCGTGGTGGCGGTGGTAGTGCCGGGCTACACGCGCACGGTTGCCGCACACCGGGGAGCACCATTCGCGGCGCGCGTGATTCTTGACGAAGAAGAGCGGGCAGTTCGGTGCCGGGCAGGGGTGCAGGCGCTCCAGGTCGGGTCCGGCGAAGAGGTCGACGGCCTGGTGCGCGATGAGCCGTACCGCGAGGTCCGGGGCCGTTCCGGAGCCCCGGTAGACACGTGACGGTGGCCCGTCGGCGGGCCAGACGAGCTCGGTCCAGGCCTGCGCGAGCGCGTTCAGCGTGCTGATCGCCTCCGGTCGCGCGAACTCCGCGGCGGTGGCCGGCGGGCGCGGATCCCGGGTCGCCTCCGATGCCAGTCTGCGCAGCGCGTCGCGCAACGCGCGCAGTGTTGCGGCGACCGGGCGCACCGCGTCCTCGTCCAATTCACCGGCGTCGATCCCGGCCTCGGTGCGGAATCGGTCGGCGACCGCGCGCAGCCAGGCGGTGGCACCGGCATCGCTGTCGAGAGCGTCGTAGGTGCGCCCGCGGTCCATGGTGACGGTGTTCATCAGCTCGACCGGCAGCGGCTCCCCCAACAGCGTCGCGCCTCTGGTCACACCCTCGGTCGTCATGACTCCGACGGTAACCGAACTAATGAATAAGCCGCATTGCATCCATTCGGCCGAGGTCGTCGGCCGCCAGGAAGGACCGCCACGGCGAGGTAATGGCCGGTATGTACAAGGGAAAATCCGGTTCATCACTCTGTAAATCGATCACTGGATCGGTGTAATCGGCACGCTTGCCGAGCCGCGGAGCGATCTAGCGTCGGAATGCACGGGGCCGCACGGACCAGAAAGGCATCGAGGCACACATGCCCATCCCGAATACCGACGTCATGCCCGACCACAAGTCCCCCCTGCCATCAACCGCCAGCCATGCGTTTGCACGATGCTATGCAGCAACTTGCCTGGCCCTGGGCCCGGTTGACGATCATGTGGCACAGCTGTTCCCCATCTGTCACCGTGTCCTGACAGCGGTGGAGCGAGCAGCGCCGCACCGCTCGTGGGCCGCCAGCAGCTGGGCCATGCTCAGCACCGGCCCGTTGGGGTCCTTGGCGGCGTCGTCCCAGCGGCGCAGCGCTACGGCGTCGGCGGCCATGGGGTGTGCTCGGAAGTCGGCGACCTCCTGCTCGTCCATGGGGCCGCCCTGACGCTTGAGCGAGGCGACCGATGCCGGGCTGAGCAGGGCGTGGTAGGCGGGATCGATGGTCACGAGGTAGCGCTTGGCCGGCACGTGCTGCCCGATGATCCACGCCGCGCGTTCGCTCAGGTGCTGTCGGGCGAAGGCGGCGCCCGCCAACTCGTGCGGCAGGCCCGGGTGTTCGGCGCGTACAGGCCCTGCCCTGCCGATGTCGTGCAGCGCGGCGGCGACCACCAGCTCGTCGTCCGCGCCGGCGTCCACGGCGAACCGGGCGGTCTGTAGTGCATGGGTGCGCTGGTCGACCGCCTCTCCCCCGTAGGGAAGTCCGGCGAGGCCGTCGATGAGTTCGGCCAGTCGTGCGCTGGTGAGCCTGCTCATGATTCCTCCGTGGTGGATCCCTGCCCGCGGATGGTGTCCGCCAGTTCCTCCGCCAGTTGGGGTGTTGCCGCCACCACCCCCGACCAGCGACGAGTGAGGTCGGTGTCGATCTCCAGCGGTCGTCCGTGGACGTCGATCACCGCTCCGCCGGCCGCGGGTACGGTCACCATGGCGGCGGCGAGGTCGACGATCCTGTGGGTGTCGGAGCCGGCGTCGGCGAACGCGTCGGTCGACCCTTCAGCGACCAGGGCCGCTTCGAGGCAGCTGGTCGACAGGATCCGGATCCGGGCCGCCCGCTCGGCAACCCGCCACCAGGCGTCGGCGATGTGCTTCTGCGGGCGCAGCAGGCTCACCGCCGCGCCGTCGAGCTGCGTGCGTCCGTTGGTGCGGTACGCCGAGGGCTGCCCTGCCACCGTGTGCCAGCAGCGGCCGGTGTCCAGCCAGCAGGTGAGCGCCTCGACCGGCGCGCCGTCGACGGCGACGACTCCGGCGAAGGCCGACAGCGGGACCCCGGCCGCGGCGTTCGCCGTACCGTCCACCGGGTCGGTGACCAGCGTCACCGCCGAGCCGTTGTCGATGCTGCCGAGCTCCTCGCTGAGCAGGTTGATCCGGTGCGCGTCGACGACCTCGGCGATGGCGGTGTCCACCAGGATGTCGAGTCGCATCGTCGGCGTTCCGTCCGCACCCAGCTGGACCTTCTCGGCCAGTTGGGCGCGGTCGTACCGTTCGCGGGCGGTCCGGAAGGCAGCCACGGCCGCCTGTGTCGCATCGGCCAGCGCGGGATGGACGCCGGCGGGCAGCTGCGGTGCGGGGACGGGCCACATGATCTTGGTGCTCATCGCGTCTCCTGCGACACGTAGGCGGAATCGGTCGTACGGGCCCGGAGCACAGCGGCGACGACCGGCCAGGGACGGCCCGGCGCGGCCAGCACCAGGTCGGCCCGCTGCCCCGGCGCGAGCCGGCCCCGGTCCGGCAATCCGGCCACCTCGGCGGCCCCGGAGGTCACCAGCCCGACGGCGGCGGGCAGCGTGGTCAGGCCTTCCGCGGCGAGCAGCAGCGCCGCCGCCAGCAGGCCCGACGGCAGGTAGTCCGAGGCGAGGGCGCCGACCAGGCCGCGGGACACCAGCTCCCGGCCCGAGGCGTTGCCGTTGTGCGAGTGTCCGCGCAGGACGTTGGGGGCGCCCATCACCGTGGGCATGTCCCGCTCGCGGGCGGCCTCGGCCGCGGCGAGGGTGGTGGGGAACTCGGCCACGTCACCGCCGCGCTCTTGCAGTGCCGCCACTTCCTCGGCGGAGCTGGGGTCGTGGCCGAGCAGCCGGATCCGGCCCGCCGTGGCCCGCTCACCGAGCCAGTCGAGCGCCTCCTCCCGGATGTCCAGCCGGCCGTCCCGGTCCTCGATCAGCCGGTCGACATGGTCGCGGGCCTCGTCCTCCGACATGCCGCGCGTGCCCATGAGGTACTTCTCGTAGTAGCGGCGGTCGGCGTACTGCCCCTGCCCCGGCGTGTGGTCCTCGTGCGAGACGAGGGCGACGCCGTCGACCGAGTCGAGCCTTCGGCGCAGCGCTGCCAGGCCTTCCGGGCAGCGCACGTCGAGCCGGTGCAGGATCCGGTGGTCCACCATGCCGTCCGTACGGCCCTCGACCACGCGGCAGATCTGCTCCGTGGTCTCCACGCTGCGCAACAGCCCACGGCCGTGACTCTGCTCGTACGCCGCGCCGTGGAACGCCGTGGTGACGCCGGCCGCGCGCAGCTTGCCCTCGAACGACAACAGGGCGAATTCCAGGGGTAGTTCGGCTCCCGGTCGGGGCAGCCGTTCCTTCTCCAGTCCGTCGCTGTGTACATCCACCAAGCCGGGCAGGCAGAGCAGGCCCTGGCCGTCCACGTCGGCTTCCACGCCGGCCGGATGCGGCTCGACGGCGGCGATCCTGCCGTCCCTGACCGCCACCAACGCGTTGTCCAGCACCCGGTCCGCGAGCACGGCACGTACATGCCCGAGCACGTAGTCGGCGGGCGGAGCGCCCAGGGTCCAGCCCTGTGCGAGGGGTTGGGCAAGGCCCATACTCATGCGGCTTCCTCCAGTGTCTCGGCAGGCGTGCCCTGCCGTGCGATCAGGCCATCCCTGACGAACACCACGCGGGAGGCGAGCCGCCGGATGGCGTCCATGTCGTGGAAGACGGCCAGGACCGCGACGCCCTGTCCCGCCAGTGAATCGATGAGTTCCAGTGCGGCCTCTCGGTTGGCGGGGTCCAGCGCCGAGACCGGCTCGTCGAGCAGCAGCAGCCGGGGTGGCTCGACGGTACCGGCGGCGAGGTTCACCCGCTGGCGCTCACCGCCGGAGAGGACACCGCAGTCGACGTCCCACAGGGCCTCGTCCAGGTTCAGTCGCCGCAGTGCGGCGGCCGCGGCATCCCGCGACTCGGCACGATCGAGTCCGCGCCGCCGGGCGATCGCGGCGACCACTTCCAGCGGCCCGGTACGCGGAGGGGCGGCGAGGAACTGCGAGACGTAGCCGAACTCCCGGCCGCGCAGCCGCGCCATCTCGCGGTCGGGCAGTTCGGTCAGCTCGACCGGACCGGCCGCTGTGTGCAGCAGCACCGAACCGGAGTCCGGGAGATATGTGCGGTACACACAGCGCAGCAGCGAGGACTTGCCCGCCCCGCTGGGGCCGGCGAGAGCGACGTGCTCCCCCTCGTGTACGTCGAGATCGACGCCGTGCAGCGACGGTACGGTCCGGCCGTCGATGCTGTGCAGGGTGAAGGACTTGCGCAGTGCGCGCACCGACAGAACGGCGTTGTCCACCGGGCTCACCTCCGTGCCGCGGCGACCAGCCGCTGCGTGTAGGGATGGTGCGGATCGTGGAAGAGCTGGTCGGTCAGGCCCTGTTCGACCACCCGGCCCAGCTGCATGACGAGCGTGCGGTCGGTCAGCGCCTCGATGACGGAGAAGTCGTGGCTGACCACCACCGCGGCGACGTCGCGCTCGGCGAGCAGGCTGCGCAGCAGGTCGAGTACTCCGGCGGCGACCGAGGCGTCGAGGCCCGTGGTCGGTTCGTCGAGCAGCAGCACGGGCGGTTCCGTGGCGAGCGCCTTGGCGATCTGGACCCGTTGCCGCATCCCTCCCGAGAAGGTGTGCACCGGGTCGTCCATCCGGGCCAGCGGCACTTCGACCCGGTCGAGGAGTTCGGCGGCCCGGCGCCGGATGTCGTGGTAGCCGCGCCGGCCCGCCGCGGTGAGGCGTTCGGCGATGTTGCCGCCTGCGGAGACGCGCAGGTCGAGTCCGGCGGCCGGGTCCTGGTGGACGACGGCCATCGTGCCGATCCGCAGCCGTCGTCGTACGGCGGCGGGCAGTTCGAGTACGTCGGACATACCGTCGTCGACCGTGGCCAGGTGAACCCGGCCTGCCGTGGCCGGCTCGTCACCGACCGCGCAGCGCAGCACGGTCGACTTGCCGGAGCCGGATTCGCCGATCACGCCGAGGGCTTCGCCCGGGGCCACGTCGAAGGAGACGTCCCAGGCCGCCACCACCGCACCGGTGGCCGGGCTGATGGCGGTGCCGTGCTCCGGTCCCGTCCCGGGCACCGCTGCCGCGCCACCGGAGCCGTGGACCTTGCCGATGCCTTCGACCCGCAGGGCCCATTCGGGGCCCGCGGTTGAGGTCCGGCGCGGGGATTCGGCTCGTTCGTCCGTACGCGCTTCCGGCGGCGGGGTGGAGCGGCGCGCCCGGGCCTGAGGGGCGGGCAGCAGATCCATCGGCGCCCGGCGACGGTGCGCGGCCGTGTCGGCGTCCTGCTCCTGCACTCGCGCACACCACTCGGTGTCGCTACAGGCGAGGTTGCCCTCGGTGCCGGCGTCCACGAGGTAGACGTCGTCGCTGCCGCAGAACTTGCAGATCGCGCCGGGTGTGTGCTCGACCTCGAAGGGGACGTCGTCGAAGGTGAGCGGCCGGACGTCGGTGTGCGGAGGCACCGCGTAGATGCGTTTCTCGCGGCCCGCGCCGAAGAGGTTGAGGTGCTGGGACCGGTGCAGCCGGGGGACGTCCCAGCGTGGGATCGGGCTGGTCGCCATGACGTAGCGGCCGCCGACCAGCACCGGGTATCCGGTACTCGCGGTGATCATGCCGTTGCGGACGATGTCCTCGTAGAGACTGACCCACATCGCGGAGTAGTCGCCCTCGGCGTGCATGCGGGCGCACTCGGCGACCGATTTCTGCACTCCGCGCAGCGGTTCGGGCACGGGGACCTGGTAGACCAGCACGTGTTGAGCGCCCAGCGCCTCTTCGGGGACGCGATGGCGGGTCTGCACCACGGTGGCCTCCCTGGTGTCGGCCGACTCGCCGCAGCGCGTGGTCTGCGCGATCAGCCGGCGCAGGTTGGTGGCGTTCACTCCGGCGTCGTCGCCCTGGTCGATCACCTTCACGGTGTCGTCGGCGCCGATCACCGCCAGTGTGACCTGGAGACCGCCCGAACCCCAGCCGCGGGCCACGGGCATCTCCCGGGAACCGAAGGGGACTTGATAGCCGGGGACGCAGACCGCGGTCAGCGAGGCTCGGCGGATCTCACGCTTCGCGCTCTCGTCGAGGAGTCCGGCGGGCGGGCTGCCCGCGTCGGCCTCGCCGACCAGCATGCCGATCGCGGAGGTGTGTGCCGTGGTCGTCATCGGCAGTCCTTTCCGGCAGGCTCGGCGATCCGCGCGGGCGGGTCCTCGCCCGCCTCGGCGGCGGCCCGCATGGCTTGCTTGCGCTCGACCATCGAGCGGAACGTGACGTAGTGAGGGAGCTTCAGATGCTCCAGGAAGCCACCGGAGTCGAGGCCGTCGATGGTCATCAGGAGCAGTTGCTCCAGCGGCCCGCTGCGGCCGAACCGGCGGTTGGCGATGTCCAGGTTGGCCATGGCGATCGCCTTGCGCTCGTTGTGCCCGAAGCACAGCCCGTAGCCGACGTCGAAGCGCGTACGGTCCTCGTCGGCACCGTCCAGATCCTCGATGGCCTCGGCCTCGGTGACCCGGAATTCGCCGACGGCGACCGGGTTTCCGGTGTGCGGATGGCGCACGCGCAGGGGCAGCCGTCCGTGCCGAAGCTCACCGAGGGTGATCTCGTGGACGTCTCCGTCGGGGCCGAGGATCGACCGGTACCAGAGCGCCACCAGGGCTCCCGTCTCGGACCGGGCCATGGCCGCCAGCACGGCGGAGCGCTCGGCGGGGGGCCGGGCGGGCTTCCTGGTGATGTCGTGCGGCTCCGGGTCGTCGTGGGCCGGCTGCTCCTCGACCAGGTCCAGCTTCCTGAGCAGGTCGAGGAACCGGCGCGGTCGGCGCTGCTCGTCGGTGCGCCGCTCGCCGTCCCGGCTCTCCCGCTCCGGCAGTTGCCCGGGGGGCCCGGTCGGCTGCTCCAGGAGACGCCCGGTGTAGTCGGAGGTACGGCCGAGCAGTTGCGGGCCGTCCGGTTGGCGGAACGCCGGCACGATGCGGCGCAGGATCGCCATCTCGTCCGGGTCGACGGGTTCGCTGATCGCCAGCCGGGGAAGGGTGGACCGCTTGGCCCGCAGCAGGTGCGAGGCTTCCAGCGTGTCCCCTTCGGCCTGGCGGAACGCGGCGGCGGCGGTCGCTTCGTCGTAGAGCCCGGCCTCACCCATCACGCGGTCGACGGCGAGCCGGAACCGGCTGGTGATCTGCTCTGTCGACGCCCATGGTGAGGGCGCGTGGTCACGCTTGCGGCGGACCAGGTCCTCCGCGGCGAGAATCGCCTCAAGACCTCCGCGTGCTCCCGAGTACCCCATCAGTAGTCCTCCTCTACGAGGGTCGTGCTGCGCGGCAGGCCGAGTACGCGCCCGTCCGGCGTGGCCAACAGCAGGTCGACACCTGCCGGGAATCCCGCGACCGCTTCGGCCCGTGCCTCGACGATCCCGGCCGGCAGTCCGTGCGGCGCGACCACGAGCTCGCCGGGTATGCCGGGACCCGACAGCCGCCAGTTCCGGGCCCCGCCGTGCAGGTCGGACACCGGGAGGCACAGCAGCGCGCCGTCCTCCGGTGCCTCGGCACTGCCCCGGTGCAGTCGCCGGATCTCGTCCGGTGTCACGGGGCGGACGGCCGCGGCCAGTCGGGCGGCCTCCAGGGGGACCGCGGGAGCGTTCGTGGCCACGCTCACCACGTCCGACCAGCGCTGCACACCGTCCTCCAGAACGCAGAACCCGGTGCCGAGGTCGGCGAGCGCGAGGACCGGCAGCAGGGCGGTGGGAACCGTGCCCGGCACGTCCGCGGGATAGCGGGTGACGAAGCCCGGCCGGGCGAGCGCGTCGAGTACGGCACGGAACACGCCCTGAGCCTGCGCCGGCGTCGGCTTCGCGGCGGTCACCAGTTGCGCGGTCTCCGGGGGGCCGGGCGACCGTTCTGCCACGGTCACGGTGTCCGCCTCGGTCACGTCAGCTCCTCGAACTCGACGACGGTCGGGGCGAGTTCCGCCCACTCCTGGACTTCGCGCTGTTCCCGGCGGACCGCCACGCGCTCGCACAGCTGGTCGATCTCGGCCGCGCGCGGCCTGCCGGACTGCACCTCGGCGTCGAGCACGGCGGCGGCCAGCACTGCGGCGCGATCGTCGCCGAGCCGCATGGCCCAGCCGCGGTGGCCGGCGAGTTCCACCTCGGCCCGACAGGCCAGCACATCGCCGAGGAGGAACCGCTGGGCCAGGACGGGCTCGCGGATCTGCGCGGTCACACAGCCGACCTCGGGTGCCACCAGGACACGTATCCGCGTGCCGTCCGCGAGACAGTCGTCGGCCAGCGCGATGAGTTCCTCCCGCTCCGCCTCGGCCAGCAGGGCGCACCGATGCTCCCTACTCAACACTTGCGTCACCTTTTCTCCCCTTTCTCTCCGGTGCGACGGGCTGTTCGTCGAGTTCGACCACCACGCGCACCGCGTCGGCCCGGGTCCAGGTGCGGCTGCACATCAGGACGGTGCCGGTCACTTCGTCCCGGCTGACGCTCTCCACCAGCCAGGCGGGCTGACTGCTCTCCATCCGCAGCGCCCCCAGCACCTCGGCCGGAGGAACGTCGATGCTCACCCGGCACCACGCCCGCACGGGCCGTACCCGCCCCATCTGACGCAGCACCATGTCGACCGACTCGACGGCGTGGAGGGCCAGATCAAGGTCGGGCACCTCGTCCACGGGAATCCACTCGTGCACCCACGACGCGAGGAGGTCGTCGATGTAGAACTCCCGCACCACCTCGTGCACGGGCGACCCCGAGGGGCGCTCGAACCGGTCCACGAGATCAGCGGGCAGGCCCGTCCTGCGCACCGACTTGACCAGCGCGCGTGGCGTGGCGCCCGCCGCCGCGATCGTGGTCGACCACGACGGCGGTGCACTGCGCGAGATGACGTAGTCGATCCGGCGGTTGACGAAGGTGCCCGAACCCTGGGTCCGGCGCACCACGAACCTGCGTTCCAATTCCTGTACCGCTGCGCGGGCGGCTGCCCTGCCGACGCCGAAGCGGCGCGCGATGTCCGCCTCGCTGGCCACCCGCGTACCGCGGGTACAGCCGTCGAGTTCGGCAGCCAACTGGTCCGCGATCTCCAGATACCTGGTCGCACTCACACCATCAACCGTGGTCTACGGACTCGTCCGGACAACTTGTTGCCAGCCAACGATCCCGACCCGGGAAGTGAACAGTCCCGACAGTTGTATGGCGCTTTTTCCGCTCCCTTTGCCTTCAGCGCACGATCCGGCGCAGCCAGACCGCCAGCAGCTCCACGAGGAGCACGGTGCCGAACACGAGCAGCAGCACGGTGGTGACGACACCGAACTCGAGGACTCTGGAGGCATTGAGCAGATCGAATCCGATGCCCCCGGCGCCGACGATGCCGAGGAGCGTCGCCGAGCGGATGTTGGTGTCGAGCTGGTAGAGGACGTGACCGACCAGGGCCGGCCGGGCCTGCGGCAGCGTCGCGGACCAGAAGACCTGCCACCGCGCCGCTCCGGTGGCGCGTACGGCCGCCTCGACGCCGGGATCCACTTCCTCCAGCGAATCGGCTACGAGCTTGCCGAGCAGTCCGACGGCGCCGACACCGAGCGCCAGAGCGCCCGCGACCGCGCCGAGGCCGGTAATCACCACGAAGACGATGGCGAGGACGAGTTCGGGGATGCCGCGCACCAGGACCACGAATGTCCGGAACGCCGTGGCCGTAGCGGGCGAGGGCGACACGTTGCGTGCCGCCAGCGCGCCGATGGGCAGGGCGAGCACCGCGCCGATCAGCGTCGCCGCGAAGGCGATCTTCACGGTCACGAAGAGATCGGTCAACAGGGTCGGCAGGATGCCGCCGGTCTCGGGCGGCCAGAACAGACCGAGCGTGTGAACGATGTTGCCCAGCGCGCCGAGGAACTGTCCGGCCGAGAGGTCAGCACCCCAGATGCAGGCGGCCAGCGCCAGAAGGCTCGTCACCGCGTACCCGGCACGCCTGGCGCGGCGGGGGGTCCAGGGTGGGTTGATGCGCGCCGGGTCGGGGGCCGCCGTTTTCGCCGGCGGACGCGTCACACCCTCCGCTCGGAGGCGCGGTGCCGGAACCCAGCCCGGCGCGGCCCGCCGGTTTCCCGCGTCGGTGTTCCGCAGCAGCGCCCGCCGGATCGCACCGGAGAGCAGTTCCACGAGCACGCACAGCACGAGCACCACCAGCGCGAGTGCCATGCCCCGCTGGTAGTTCAGGGAGCCGAGGGACTCCGCGATCGCGAAACCGAGCCCGTTGACGCCGACGAATCCCAGCACCACGGAGACGCGGAGGTTGATGTCGAGCCGATGGAGGGCGTTGGCCACCAGGGCGGGCAGGACCTGCGGCAGCACACCCGAGATCAGCTGCTGGATGCGCGAGGCGCCGGTGGCGCGCACGGCGGTCCGCGGCCCCTCGTCGATCTGCTCGACGGCGTCGGCGTACATCTTGCCGACCATGCCGACCGAGTGCAGGCCCATGGCCAGAATGCCGGTGAGCGCGCCCAGGCCGAAGATGCGGAAGAACACGATCGCCAGCACCACGTCCGGCACGGCCCGCGCCAGCACGATGACGCCACGCGCCGCGAATCGTGCCGTCGGGTGCGGGGTGGTGTTGCCGGCCGCCAGCACCGCCACCGGGAGGCTGAGCACAACCGACAGCGCGGTCGCGCACACCACGATGGCCATCGTCTGCCCGCACAGCTTCAGCAGTTCGCCGAGGGGCGGGAAGTCGAGCGGGAACATCCGCCGGCTGAAGTCGACCGCGTTCGAGGCGCTGTCCGTCGAGGTGGCCACGTTGATGCGCAGATCGACGAAGGTCCAGCAGGCGAAGCCGAGCAGCGCGGCCATCACGAGCAGTGCGGCGACCCCGCCCGCGCGGGGCCGGGCCAGGGTCCGCGACGCGGAGGACAGCGATACCGGCTGCGTCGGCGGCGGTGTCTTCGGTGCTTGCGTGGTCTGTACGGTCATGGCGTCAGCCCGCCCCGGCCGCGAGTACGGCTGGAGCCGCGGCGCCCAGACGCTCGTACACGGACATGGCCTCATCGCGTGTCAGACCGGCCACCGGGCTGTCCATCAGCACGCGTCCGGCACGCAGACCGATCACCCGGTGCCCCCATGACAGGGCCAGGTCGACCTGGTGAAGGCTGCACACGACGGTGAGCCGCTCCTCCTCGCCGATCTCTTTGATGAGCCGCATGACTTGAGCGGAGGACTCGGGGTCGAGTGAGGCGACCGGTTCGTCGGCGAGCAGGATCTCGGGGCGCTGCATCAGCGCCCGGGCGACGGCGACGCGCTGCTGCTGGCCGCCGGAGAGCGTGTCGGCCCGCTGGAAGGCCTGGCTGAGCAGACCGACCCGCTCAAGGTGGCGCAGCGCCTCACGCCGCACCGGCTTCGGGTAGCTGATCAGGCCGAGCCGGGGTCCGCGCAGCCGGCCCAGCGCTCCGGTGCAGACGTTTTCGAGGACGGTGAGGCTGCCGACGAGATGGAACTGCTGGAAGACGAATCCGATCCGGCGGCGAAGCCTGCGCAGTTCGGCGCCACCGGCCCGGCCCACCTCGGTGCCGAGCACGGTGACCGTTCCGGCGGTGGCCCGCTGGAGCCCGTCGACATGACGCAGAAGCGTCGACTTGCCGGACCCGGACAGCCCGAGCAGAACGACCATCTCCCCCGCCCGCACGCTCAGCGAGACATTGTCGAGGGCGACCACATCGGAGTCGAACCGCTTGCTCACCCCTTCGAATCGCAGCACGGGTTCGGGGACACGGCCGGCCTCCGGGGATCGCTCGCCTGACGTCAGGACTCGACGCACTGCTTGTCCTTGGTGATGTCGCAGACCTTGCGGACACCGTCGTAGAGCGAGTCGGTCACCGGCGCGAATCCCCAGTCACCGGCGTCGTCCACCTCGCACTTGCTGCCGGTGCAGTAGCCGTGGGCCTTGAGGTAGTCGACGTTGGCCTTGTTCTGGAACGCGTCGGTGATCTTCTTCTTCAGGTCCGCGTCGAGATCGTCGCTGATCGCCACCGGGGAGCCGGGAATGACCGCGGACTTCCACACCGTGGTGATCTCGCCCTTCTCGATCTCGCCCTTCTCGATCAGCTGCTTGTCGACCATGGTGTCGTAGGCGAAACCGACGTCGCACTGGCCGCTCTTGACCGCGAGCACCGAGGCGTCGTGGCCGCCCGCCATCACCGCGGTGATGTCCTTGTCCGGGTTGATTCCGGCCTCGAGCAGCCCGGCGCGCGGATAGAGGTAGCCGGAGGTGGAGTTCGGGTCCACGAAGCAGACCTTCTTGCCCTTGAAGCCCTTCAGGTCCTTGACGGGCGAACCCGACTTGACGATGCCGTAGGACTGGTAGCCGGGCTTCGCGCCCTTCGTCTCGATGCCGGCGGCGATCGGAGTGGTCGTGACTCCGGAGCTCTTCGCCTGGACATAGGAGAACGGCCCGTACGCGGCGATCTGGACCTTGCCCGAACGCTGTCCTTCGACAACGGCCGCGTAGTTGGTGGCGGTCTGGAACGTGATCTGCTTGCCGGTCTCCTTCTCCAGCAGCTTGATAACGGACTGGTAGGACGCTTTGAGGTCGGTCGAGTTCTCGGCGGGCACGGCAGCCATGACGAGGCTGTCCGTGCTGCCGCCCTGCGCCGATGACGTGGAGGAATTGCCGGCACTCTCGCCGCAGCCGGACAGAGCGAGAACGGAGGCGGCGGACACCGCAAGAGCGCTGAGAACGCGCCGGTTCAGGTGGAACATCGCGTGACTTCTCCTCTTCGCCGCTGGGCGGCGAACGGCGATCAGTGAGGCAAGGCTGTGGGCGAGCCGTGCCGCTGCGGAGAAGTGATGGTTTCGGCCTGTCGAACGCGACAGGTCTCTTGCCGCCACCCGACCGGACGACTGGGGTGGCGGCCTTGTGCAACGGGCTCAGTCCGAGACCACGGAGGTGTTCAGGCCCTTGTCGTAGTGGTTGCGCGCGATCCGGATGTCCGAACTGCCGTGGAAGACGAACAGTGGGGAGGTGTACGGCGGGTGGTCCGATCCGTCCAGCCGCCGGACGGTGTTGCCGGTGAAGGCGAACCCGCCGACGCTCTTGGCGTTGACGACGGTGACGTCACCGATGTCGAACGAGTTGTGCTCGACCGAGATGTTGTGATGCACCGGGTTCGCGGGGTCGATGACCTGGTTGGTCGGCTCCACGAAGATGACGGGACCGCTGGGCCGGGTGAACGAGTTCCCACGGATCGTGAGGTGGGAGACCGGCCCGGACTCGTACCACTGATAGGCGTCGGCGGAGACGTAGATGCTGGCCATGGACATCGCGTCGAACCGGTTGCCGGTGATGAGGACGGGTTTGCGGGTCGTGACCAGAATGCCGCGGGTCGGCACGTTGCGGAAAACGTTGCCGGAGATGACGACCGACGGGGTGGCCGTGACGTTCTCGACGACCGTGCCGCCGATCTCGACCCCGGCGGGGACCGGCCGGTCGAAGGTGACGGTCATCGTGGTCAGCGGCTTGTCGTGATCCATGCCGCTCGGCCCGTCGACCGCGGTGACCACGGCGTGCGCGTCGGCCAGCGGGGTCATCGTGCGCTTGGTGGCGAACTCGACCTCGTCACCCGGGGCGAACTGCGGGAATCCGGCGGTCTGCGGGTGCTTGTAGGCGAGGGTGAGGGTGGACGGCCCGGGTTTCCCGACGACCTCCAGGTAGGTGCCGTGGATGTTGATCGGGTCGTCGTGCGGGCCGTCGAAGACGTTCCTGGTGATCGAGACTTTCCCCTTGACGCCGGACATCTGCACGAAGTCCGCGAATGAGGATGTCGACCGGCCGGACTTCGGATCGGGTGCGAAGTTCACCTTGTCGATGGAGATGTTCTCGCTGAACTGCCCCACCACACCGAAGGATTGGAGGTAGTAGGCGTTCATCGAGCGCATCGTGACGTTCTTGGACTCCCAGATGAAGGCGCCCGGCTCCGTGCGCTCGATGAGGCGCATCTGATAGACAAGTCCGGCGTCGGCCGGCGGTGCCGCGGTGGTGTAGTCGATCCGGATCCGGCGGCCGCCGAGGTCCGTGACCGCGGAGACGTCGTTGAACAGAGGGTTGTCTCCGCGCCGGGTCCGTTGCGCCTTGGGGTCGTGGATCTGCGTGTACTGGAGGCCGTCGACGCCCTCCCAATACGGCTGGCCGGTGGCCGGACTGGTCTCGCCGAGCCAGGTGATGTGCGTGCCGTTCACTCGGTACGGGCTGCCGGCGGGGATCTTCAGGACGCGGTAGGCGTGTCCGTCGGCGACGCCGGTGGCGGCGACGGTCGCGTCGATGACCTCGGGGGCCGCGTAGTCGAAGGAGAAGTTCGTGAAGGTCACATTGGTCGAGCGGATCGACGCGAACGCCGTCTGGAGGCCGTGGTAGACGAGCTTGGCTCCGCCGCCGTCGATGGTGACGTCGTGCATGTCCTCGACGAGCAGCCCGATCTTCTTGTCCCGGTAACGCTGGTCGGCGCCAACGGTGTTGGACACGTAGAGCTCACGCGTCTCGGCCCGTTCGGGGTAGAGCTGGTAGGTGCCCTTCGAGAAGACGACCCGGACCGGCCGATCGACGCTCTTGGCGTGCCGCAGTGCCGCGGCGACAGCGGGCGCCGAGTCCGTCCGGCCTGTGGGGTCGGCTCCGTAGTCGTCCACATCGACCACGACCGGTCTCGCACTTGGTACTGCGGCGACGGGACCGGCGGCACCTCCGAACAACGCGAGTGCCAACCCGAGAAACACGAACCGAGACTTTGACATCGCCCCTCCGGAGCGTCCAAGAATCACGAAACACCCAATGAATAGAGGGAGTTGCCCCCGGCTTCCCGACCAGATCCCCGAGCAGAGTGTCTATAGATCCGATGTCTAGGTCAATGGTGTGGACGAGTCTCACTCTGCCCTCGGCGCCGCCGTACTCGCGCGGATCACCAGTTCGGGGTCGAAGAGGAGCTCGCCGACGGGGACGTCACGGTTACCGACCAGCGCGAGGATGCTGCGGGCCACCTCCGAGGCCAGGCGGTCGGCCGGCTGGCGGACCGTGGTGAGCGGGGGGTCGACGAAGTCCATGATCATGGCGCCGTCGTAGCCGACGACCGACACATCGCCCGGGACGTCGTACCCCTGACGGCGTGCGCCGCGGATCGCGCCAAGTGCCATGTAGTCGCTGGCGGCGACGACGGCTGTGGCACCGCGGCCGAGGAGCGAGATCGCGGCGGACTGGCCGCCCTCGACGGTGTAGGACTGCCGGACCACCCACTGCTCCGGATCCGCCACCCCGCGCCGAGCGAGCGAGGAGATGAAACCGCTCACGCGGCGGTCGGCCGGGCGGTTGCCGACCGGGCCCGAAGCCATACCGATGCGGCGGTGACCCAGCCGGTGGAGATGGTCGACGGCGAGTTCGGCGGCCAGCAGGTCGTCGGTGGAGAACACCGGCGCCTCTCCCCCGCCCTCGAACTCGCCGTTGACCCCGACGAACGGGATCCTGCGGGAGCGCAGAAGCTCGTACGCCGCCGGGTCCGCGCCCTCGATCGTGTTGCTGGCGGAGAGGAAGACGACGGCGGCGATGCCCCGGTCGGCGAGGGAGGTCACGAAGTCCAGCTCCTGCACTCCGCCGGGGAAGCAGGGGCACAGGACCGTCTTCAGGCCGTGCGGGGCGAGCGTGGACTCGATCCGTTCGCAGACGTCGGCGAAGAACGGGTTGGACACCAACTCCGTGATGACCGCGACGAGTTGGCCCCGCGTCTGCCGCTCGTACCCCAGGTCGGCCATCGCCTCCTCGACCGCCTCGCGGGTCCTGCGCGACACACCCTGACGCCGGTTGATGACGCGACTGACCGTGGCCTCACTCACCTGCGCCCGGACCGCGACCTCGGTGATGCCGACCTTCATACGGTTCCCTCCGCCCTGACTTGCAATGTTTGGACGAAAACTTTCAGCTCAATCGTCCAAGCAAAATAGCAGTGAGTCTGCGTGTCTTCCATGTTTCTTGTGCATGACCATTGAACCGTCTCTTCGGCCCCTGTTAGCTTGCCGCCACCACTCGGCCGCCCGTCCGCTCGCCGTGACCGAAGACCCGGGAGACACGATGAAGCGCTCAAGGCTCATGCTGCTCGCCGCTGTTGCCGTGATCGTGCCGATGGCCCCCGCACTGTCGGCTACGGCGGCGGCAGACGGCGCCGCCCGTCCCCAACTCACCATCCCCGACCCGGGCTTCGAGAACGGCGGCACGGGCTGGACCTTCGGTCCCGGCACCGGGGTCGGCACCGGCAACTCCCACGGCGGTGCCCGCTTCCTCTACCTCGACGCCGGAGCCGGCAAGAGCGCCGAGCTGACCCTCGTAGCGCCCCGGCACGGCAGTTACGACTTCTCCGCGTGGATCGGGAGCTCCGGCACCGGCGGCACGTACACGGTCCGGCGCAACGGCGAGACCGTCGACACGATCGTCCTGCCGCAGCGCGACGCGTACGCCCGTTACACCGTCAGCCGCGTCGAGCTGAAGGCCGGAGACCGGCTACAGATCGTGATCGGCTCCGGCAGCCGCTGGGTCAACGTCGACGACCTGATGATCTCCCCCGCCGCACCCGCCGACCCGACGGTCACCTCGTCCGACCCCGAGGTCGTGGAGATGTTCCGCTGGGCCAAGAAGAAGGCCAACAGCTGGGTGCAGCTGCCCGGCACAGTCGGTCCGATCAACGTCGACGAGTACCAGACCGGCGGCACCGGCACCGCCTCGTACGGGCCCTCCTACTGGGCCGGATACGCCAACCGCAGCGCCTACTACTCCCGCGACATGACCCACCAGCTCGCCGGCGCCCACCTCCTCGGCCTCGACACCGAGAACAGGACGATGCTCCGCTCGTACGCGTCGTCGGCCACCGCCGAGCACAAGTACTTCCCGGTGTGGGCCCTCAACTTCGACGCCAAGACCTACCTGAGCATCGACTACAAGAGCCCGGACAACTTCGTCCGCGAAGTGCCGGCCGTCTTCGAACTCGTCGAGAAGGCAGCCCAGGCGTACCTGTGGACCGGCGACCGCAGATACGTGGACGACCCGGTGCTGTGGGACTTCTACCGGCACGCCACCGAGGAGTTCATCGACCTGCACAACTCCGCCAAGCCCAACGGCAAGGTCGAGGTCGCCGAGGGCACGGGCAACGGCATCTTCGCCGGCGCCGCCAGCTACAACGAGCAGGACGGCGACGGCCTCGCCGAGGCCGGGGACGGCATCGCCGCGCAGTACCAGGCGTATCTGGCGCTGGCCACACTCGCACGCGGCAAGGGCGACACCGCGTTGGCCAGGACGTACGACAAGCGTGCCGCCGATCTCAAGGCGTACTACAACGACGAGTGGAGCGGCACCGGAAGCGGCGCCGACATGGTCCGCGCGTACACCACGTCCGGCACCCCGGTCACCGGCTGGGGCAAGGAGAACAGCGTCTTCGTACCGATGAAGCAGATTCTCGATCCCGGCCCGCGCAACGACGCCTATCTCGACTACATCCAGGTGCAGGAGCTGGGTCCTGAGGGGTCGCCCAACATCGAGTCGACGACGTACCTGCCCGACATGTTCTTCAAGAACAACCGCAACGACACCGCCTGGACGTGGATGAAGAAGATCTACGAGCAGCGGGAGCTCCAGCACATCAACTCCAGCCAGGGCCCCAACGGTGACTACCCCGAGGTGTCGTTCACCCTGGTCAGCCAGACCGTCGAGGGCCTGATGGGCATCGCACCGGACGCGGCGAACCACAAGGTGACCACGCAGTCCCGGCTGCCGTCCGGCATGAAGTGGCTCCAGGCAGCGGACGTACCCATCGGCACGAGCACGGTCACCGTACGGCACGACGGCGCGACGAAGATCACGCTGACGAACAACGCCCGCAAGGGCACCTACCGCTGGGAGGCCCGCTTCCCCGGGGTCCACAAGAAGATCACCGTCAACGGTGTCCCGCAGCACGTGCGCACCAAGACGGTCGGCGGCGTGACGTACACGTACGCGACGCCGACGGTGCGGGCCGGGTCGACGGCGGTGGTGCAGGTGAGCGACTGACGCGAACGCCACCTCCCGGTCCGCGCTGTGCCGTTGGCGGTCGGCAGACCGCTAACGGCTCACGTGTGCGGGGATCCTGCTGTGGATGTCGGTGAGCATGGTCCGCATGCCCATGCGGAAGATCTCGGCCTGATGGTCGCCGATGAAGGAAGTGTGCCCGAACACCTCCAGGACGACGAGGCCGTGCATGTGTCCCCACGCGCTCAGCAGGAGAGCGGTCGCGGGAGGCGGCAGAGCTCCCGGATCGTCCGGTGACAGGTGTGCCAGATGTGCCCGGAGCGGGGACGAGAGCGCGGGGGTGTCGGCCGCGGCGAGTTGCTCCGCGGTGAACCCGCCGAAGAGCTCGTGCTGGAAGATCGCGCTCATCCGGCGCATCGCCTGGGTGGTCGGGCCCTCGACGGGTGCCGCGTAGTCCCGCAGCGGTGTTCCGTAGAGAAGCTGGAACCGTTCGGGATGGGCGACGGCCCACCGGCGGTAACCCTCGGCCGCGACCACCAGGCGCGGCAGATCCGTGTCGTCCGCCACGGTGTCGAGGGCCGTCTGCACGGCTGCGGCCAGGTCGTCGTACGCCTCGACGATGAGTTCCGTGACGAGTGCGTCCCGGCTCGGAAAGTAGTGGTAGAGCGCCTGCACGGTCATTCCGAGGCTGCGGGCGACCGCTCGCAGGGACAGGGCCGCGGGGCCATGTTCAGTGATGTGGAGCTCGGCGGCGTCCACGATCTCCCGGGTGGCGGCGGCCCGGCGTCGCTGACGCAGGGAGGGCGGGGCCGTTGCGCGTTCGTCTACGGGCATGGGGCGACCGTACGACGCCAACTCCGGCGATGTATCAGTAATTTGAACACTGTCAGGTAAATCTGGCACTGCCAAAGCCCGTGCCGTCTCCCCTAACGTCGGTGCCGCGACGCAAACCGGTCTGCTTCACGTCGTCTTCACCTTCACCTGCACCGCAAGGACGTAAAGGAGATCGTGCGTGTTTGAACGCATAGCCGAACTGACGATTCGCCGGTCACGGCTGGTACTCGTCGTCGCCGTCGTGGCGGTGGCCCTCATGGGCGCCCTGGGCGCCGGCGCGTTCGGCAAGCTGCTGGGGGGCGGCTTCGACGACCCGGCCTCCCAGTCCACCCGCGCCAGGAAGGTCATCGACGAGAAGTTCGGCGGAGAGACGAACCTGGTTCTGCTGGTCCGTGCCCCTGACGGCCGGGTCGACACCCCGGCCGCACGGCAGAGCGGCCAGGATCTGGTGGTCGACCTCAAGGGAGAGAAGAACCTCGCGAACGTCGTCTCGTACTGGGACACGGGCAGCGCCGACCTCCGCTCCCGGGACGGGCGCGAGGCCATCGTCCTCGCCCATGTGCAGGGCGACGAGACAGAACTTCAGAAGAACGCACAGGACGTCATCGCCTCGTACAGCGGGACGTACGAGAACGCACTCACGGTCCGAGCCGGAGGCGGCGCCGCCGTGGGCAGCGACATGTCGACGCAGGTGACCGAAGACCTCGTCCTGGCCGAGACCATCGCCATACCGCTGACACTCGTGCTGCTCCTGTTCGTCTTCGGCAGTGTGGTCGCGGCCCTGCTGCCGCTGGCCATCGCGATCATCGCCATCCTGGGCTCGTTCGCCCAGCTCTCCCTCCTCGCCGACGTCACCGACGTATCAATCTCCGCGACCAACCTCACCACGGCTCTGGGTCTCGGCCTCGGCATCGACTACGCCCTGCTGATGATCAGCCGCTTCCGGGAGCAGCTCGCGGCGGGGTTGAGCGTGGACGACGCCGTGAGGCAGACGGTGAACACCGCGGGCCGCACCGTCGCGTTCTCCGCAGCGACGGTGGCCGCCGCGCTCGCGGCGCTCCTGGTGTTCCCGCAGTACTTCCTCAGCTCGTTCGGCTATGCCGGCGTCGGTGTCGTCGCCATCGCAGCCGTCAGCACCCTGTTCGTGATGCCGGCCCTGTTCGTCGTCCTGGGGCACCGGGTCAACAGCGGGCGGATTCCGTGGGTGAAGCGGGGACACGTCGGTGCTCGGGCCTCCCTGTGGGGGCGGCTGGCCCGCACCGTCATGCGGCGGCCCGCGCTCACCGCGCTGCCCGTGCTCGCGGTCCTGCTGGTGGCGGCGAGCCCCCTGCTGGGCATCACCTTCGGCACGCCGGACGAACGGGTCCTGCCCGAGGGCGCGGAGAGCCGCCAGGTCTCCACGGCACTGCGGGAGAACTTCAACGGCAACGACGAAGCGGCCCTCCATGTCGTCATCGACCAGCCTGTCGCCGAGGCCCCGTTGAGCACGTACGCCGTCGAACTGTCCGGGCTCGAAGGCGTCGTCCGCGTCGAGACCAGCGGAGGAACCTACGCCGACGGAGGGTCGACGGCGGCCGGTGCGGGCAACGCCGCCCTCGGCCGGCCCGACGCACAGCAGGTCAGTGTGGTGAGCGACCTGGCACCGCGGTCGGACGCGGCGCAGAGCCTGGTCGACGAGGTGCGGGCGGTCACCCCGCCCGCCGGATCACAGCCCCTGGTGGGCGGAGTCGACGCCGAGCTGGTCGACTCCAAGGACTCCATCAGCAGTCGGCTCCCGATCGCCGTTGCCCTGGTCGCCCTCACCACCTTCGTCCTGCTCTTCCTGTTCACCGGCAGCGTCGTGCAACCGCTGCGGGCGCTGCTCCTCAACGTGATCAGCCTGGGAGCGACCCTCGGCGTCATGACCTGGATGTTCCAGGACGGCAACCTCTCCTCCCTGTTCGGCTTCACCGCGCAGCCGATGGAGGTGTCGATGACCGTGCTGATGTTCTGCATCGCCTTCGGCCTCTCGATGGACTACGAGGTGTTCGTCACCAGCCGGATCAAGGAACTCCACGACGCGGGCCACGACAACGAGTCCGCCGTCGCCGACGGTCTCGGGCATACGGGACGCATCGTGACCGCGGCGGCCTGTCTGCTCGCCGTGAGCTTCTTCGCCTTCGGCACCTCCAAGATCAGCTTCATGCAGATGTTCGGCCTCGGCAGCGGACTGGCCATCCTCATCGACGCCGTCGCCGTGCGCGGCGTCCTCGTCCCCGCCGCCATGCGCCTGCTCGGCCGCTCGGCCTGGTACGCGCCCGGCTTCCTCCGCAAGCTCCACGGCCGGTTCGGCCTCAGCGAAGGCGGCCCCATGCCACCGCCCGCGGCTGCACCGGGGCCCACGGCGGAGTCGCCGTACATGAAGGACTCGACGGGAGTCTGACCACGCGATTCCACGCCCCGACAGGTGCCCGCCTCCACCCCCAGGAGGCGGGCACCGCCACGCACAGCGAGATCGTCACGTTCACCGACGAGCACGGCCGCGTGTGCACCGCGGCGGTGGTCGTCGACCAGGAGCAGAACGAGGGCGACGACTACGAGATCTCCAGCCTCGACTGCGACTACCCACCGGAGGGCCGAACGCCGGGGCCCACCCGCTACTCGCCACTGCCGGAACGGGAAGAGGAGTGACCTGCCTCATCTGACTCTCAGAGTCGGCTGGTTCGCTGTGCACTCCAGGGTCCCACCGTCCTCGGAGGCGCTGAACCATGCCCCGTAACCACCCCCGCCCCACGCGTCGCGCCGTCCTCGGCGGAGCCGCCCTCGCCACGCTCGCGACCGCGGCCGGAGCCGGATCTGCGAACGCCGCGTCCGCCGCGCCGGCTTCCACGTGGCCGACCGAGTTCCCGCTCCCGAACGGCTTCCTCCCCGAGGGAGTCACCATCGGCGCCAAGCCCTACGCGTACTTCGGCTCCCGCGCCAACGGTGCCGTGTACCGAGCCGACCTGCGCACCGGCGAGGGCACGATCGTCCATGCAGGTGAGACCGGCACAATCACCAACGGGCTCAAGGTGGACCACGACGGTCTGCTGTACCTCTCGTCCGGATCCACCGGTGGTGCCGCACGGATCGTCGACTCCCGCACCGGCGACCTCGTGACCACTTACCAACTCACCGACCCGACCGGCCACTTCATCAACGACGTCGCCCTGCTCGGCGACCGCGCCTGGTTCACCGACTCCTACGGCGCCGTCCTCTACGGTGTGCCGCGGGGCGGAGCGGGAGACGTCCGTGAGCTGCCGATCAGCGGCGAGTGGGTGCAGTCGGCTGCGGGAATCAGCGCCAACGGCCTCGTCCCCACCCCCGACGGCACGGGGCTGATCGTCGTCAACGGCGGCAAGCTCTACCGCGTACCGCTGAAGACCGGTGAGGCCACCGAGATCACGCTGAGCGGTACGACCGCGCTCACCTACGGCGACGGCCTCCTGCTTGTCGGCCACACCCTGTACGTCGTCCAGAACCGGCTCAACCAGGTCAGCGTTCTCGACCTCGACTCCCACATCGGCACCGCCACCCTGAGCCGCACGATCACCGACGCCCGCCTCGACGTTCCCACCACGGCCGCCAGCTACGGCAACCGCCTGTACCTCGTCAACGCCCGCTTCACGAGCCCGCAGCTCCCGGAGACGACGTTCACCTGTGTTGCGGTCCCTCTCCTCTGACCGAACTCCAGCGCCTCATGCCCTTATGCGCGCGCCCTCCCGGAGGATCTCGTCGTCATTGAGGGGGCGCGTAGACCCGAGCCAGGTCGAGCACGACTCGGAGGTCCGCGATCAGTCCGTCGTCGCCGACTCGCCAGATGGTCACCGCGGGCAGGGTCACTTCCCCCGCGTCGAGCCGGGTGTAGGTCACGTCGGTGAGGGCGATGGTCGTGGCGTCGACGGCCCAGGTGTCGAGAATGCGGTGGCGCAGGCCGGCGATGGTGTCCATGAACGCGGCGTTGGCGGCCAGGATGGCCTGGCGGCCGGAGAGCGGTTCACCGTTGCCGAAGACCATGGTGGCGTCCTCGGCGAAGAGATCGGCGACCGCGCGCAGTTCCCGCCCGTCGATCTTCGCGAAGAGGGCGTCTGCCGTGATGGTGGGTGTGACATCTGTGCTGGTCATGTCGCCTCCTGTCCGGACGGAGGACCGTCTGCGGGGCCCCCGATGTGCGCGCCGTAGGCCCGTGAGAGCTCGGCGACGCGGGCGAAGTCGGCGGGGTCGAGCGGGGGTGCCTGCTCGCCGGGCCTGGCCGGTACGCCCGCCTCGGCGAAGAATCGCTCGAACCCGGCGGGCGCGGTCAGTATGAGCATGCGCGCCGGAGTCACGCCCGGGTTGGTGAATCCGTGCACGATCCCCCGTGGCAGATAGACGAAGTCCCCCGCGCGGGCGGCGGTCGTCGACTGTCCGGTCAGCACTTCGAGCTCGCCGTCGAGCAGGTAGAAGGCCTCGTCCTCGCGCCCGTGCACATGCGGAGGCGGCCCGCCACCGGGCGGGACCCAGGCCTCGATCAGCGCGAACGCGCCGTTCGTCGAGTCGCCGGTCGCCTTGATGGTGTACGTGTCGCCCACCACCCACAGGGACCGGCCCTCTCCGGATCGGACATGGTGGGCCCGCGTCGGCACTTCGTTGATCGCGGTCATCGCGTCTCCTTCTTTCATTTCCCCCTGAACTGCCTGCTCACGACGTTAAGGACCCATGGAACCGATGCCTATACCACTTTTCTGGTGTTCTGCCCGAGACCTGTTCGTGCCACGATGGACGATGTGAACCACAGCACCCGGGCACGCGCCTACGAGCGGGTGGCACGGCTCACCGCCGCACAAGTCGACCTGGCGACGTTCCTGGACGAGGCGTCCGCGCTGCTCGCCAAGGCGCTGCCGCACGACGCGGCCTGCTGGCACACCATGGATCCGGCGACACTCATCGAGACGGGCTTCTTTCTGGAGGACATGCCGAACGCTCCGGACGCCGAGGTCGCCGCGCTCGCCTACCTGCCCGACGACTTCAACTCGTTCGTCGCGCTCGCGCGTTCCGGTCACCACAGCGGTGTCCTCAGTGCAGCCACCGGCGGCCGTCCCGAGCAGAGCGTGCGCTATCGCGAACTGCTGCGCCCGAACAACGTCATCGGCGAACTGCGCACGTCCTGTGTCGTGGACGGCGCCTGCTGGGGCAACTTCGCGTTCTTCCGCGAGGCCCCGGCCGATTTCACCGAGGACGAGCAGGCTTTCGCCCACGATCTCGCCTCGCTGTTGGGCGGTGGCTTCCGGGGCGCGGTGGTACGGGCCAGGAGCAGGAGCAGTGCCGTGGGGCTCTGGCCCGGGCTGCTGCTGTTCGACGAGAACCGGCAGGTCGAGTCGGCGACCGGCCCGGCCAGCCACTGGCTCGGCGAACTCGGATTTCGTGGCACGCCGATCGAGGACCCGCTTCCGTACGCGCTCCTCACGGTCGCCGAGCATGCCCGCGGTGGAGCGGGCGACGCGAGCGTGCGGGTCCGCGGTGAGTCCGGTGTCTGGGTCGAGGTGCACGCCTCACCAGTGTCGGGCGGTGCCCCGGGCAGGATCGCCGTCATCCTTCAGTCCGCCACCGCCCCGTCCGTCGCACCGCTGCTGTCCGCGGCCTACGGCCTCACCGCCAGGGAGCGCGAGCTGGTCGACCTGGTCCTCCAGGGCTGCGGGACGGGCGAGATCGCGACGCGCTTGTTCATCTCACCGCACACCGTCCAGGGGCACCTGAAGTCGATCTTCGCCAAGACCGGCGTACGCAGCCGCAGGGAGCTGGTCACCCGAGTGTTCGTACCGGATCACAGCACGTCTCGCAGCCCACGTGACGACGGCGAGGACCGGTAACAGTCAGCCGGCCGCTTCCCCTTCGACGTACGACGCCAGGTTGGCCAGCGAGGAGGCGATCCCGACCTCGTGTACCGCTTGGTCGATGCCGGGTGGTACGCCCGTGGCGGTCACGGTCACCTCGGTCCCGTCATCGACGGCGGCGCAGTGCCAGGTCATCGTCATGGTGCCCGCGTAGGACGGATCGTTGGACTCGAACACCGCCCGCTGCACCACCCGCTCCGGTGGCACCAGCTCGGCGAACCCGATGTCGACGACATCCGTCGCATCCGATGTCTTGCCCGGGCTGTCGGTGGCGTCGAGGTAGGTGAGGACCATCCGGAACCCACCACCGGGCCGGGGGTCCCACCGCTCCACCCGCCCGCGCATACCGTCCGGAGGCAACCAGGCCTCAAGGGACTCCCGGTCGAGGAGGGCACCGTAGACAGTCGCCTGCGGTGCCGCGATCACCCGGCTGGCGCGGTCGGTCCTGTCCATGGCCCGAGTCTAGGGCCGGAGTGGTTCCCGGGGCCCGTTCCTCCGGTCAGGCGTGACGGAGTCCTGGTTCGGCACGTGAGTGGACGCCTGGTGTGCAGCAACGGCCATGACGATGACGGAGACCAGGACGATACCGGCGCCGACGTAGAGCGGCGCGGTGTAGCCGAAGCCCGCGGTGATGGCCAGTCCCCCGAGCCATGCGCCAAGGGCGTTGCCGACGTTGGATGCGGAGACGTTGGCGCTCGCGGCCAGTGCCGCCCCGTGGGCGTAGTCGGTGACGCGCGTGATCATGCCGGGCACGCCGGCGAACCCGGACAGCCCCATCAGAAACACCAGAATCACCGACGCGACGGCGCTGGTGGCCAGCAGACCGAACACGGCCAGGGTGATGGTGAGTGCGAGCAGGGCGAGTACCAGGGCCCGGTCACGGTCACGGTCGGCCGCGCGCCCGCCGATCAGGTTCCCGACGACCAGGCCGACGCCGTACACCATCAGCAACCAGGAGACATCCGCCGGGGAGAAGCCGCCGACCTCGGTGAACGTGTAGGCGATGTAGGTGAACGCGCCGAACATGCCGCCATAGCTGAGTGCGGTGGCCGCCAGGGTCAGCCAGACCTGCCAGGAGCGGAACGCACGGAACTGGGTCCGCAAGTCGCCGGACGATACCGGGGTCGGGCGGCCTGTCGTCCCCGGCTGTGTCTCGCCCGGCCGGCCGGGGACGAGGGCGACGATTCCCGCCAGCGCGAGCACGCCGATTCCGGTGACCGCCCAGAAGGCCGCTCTCCAGCCCCAGCGCTCACCGACCAGCGCGCCGAACGGCACGCCCAGCACGTTCGCGAGCGTCAGCCCGGCGAACATGACCGCCACCGCGCGGGACTTCTTCTCAGGCGCGACCAGACTGCGGGCGACCAGCGAGCCGATCCCGAAGAACGAGCCGTGGCACAACGCCGCGACGATCCGTCCGAGCAGCATCACCGGATAGCTCGGGGCGAGAGCGGACAACAGGTTGCCGATCACGAACAGCGCCACCAGACCGACCAGGACCAACTTGCGGGGCAGCCGCGCCGTCGCCGCGGTCAGCACGATCGCGCCGATCGCGACACTCAGCGCGTACCCGGAGATCAGCCGGCCCGCCGCCGCCTCGGACACCGCGAAACTCGACGCCACCTGCGGCAGCAGCCCGGCGATGAGGAACTCGGTCAGACCTATGCCGAAACCGCCGAGGGCCAGCGCGACAAGCCCACTCGGCGTCCGTCGCGGTTCGGGCACCCTGAAGTCCTCGTCCCCGACCCGGAATTCACTCATGGGTCGACCCTCACCCCTGGCGGGCGGATCCTTCCATGGACAAAAGTCGACGGCGCTTGGACGGAAGAGCCCGGCACGGCCACTCGGTCGGGCATCGCGGGCGTAAAGCCTGTTGAGATCCTTCTGCGTGTGGGACAGGGTCGATGGCCATGGAGTTCTTCTGTTACCACCGTGACCGACCCGGCTCCGTGGCGCACCATGTGGGACTTCCCCGGTGGCCGGACCGGTGGTAACCGTTACCTCGTGGGAGTTCGGTGGGCGGCGATGACGCGAGGTACGACATGCCCTGCCGAGGGCGAACTCGGTGATCGTCGTTACCGCGCCCCACCCTGGAACCGGAGGAAGTCCGACAGGCCCTCCAGGAGCCGGTCGACGTCGTCCGTGTTGTTGTAGGGCGCCAGGCCGACGCGGAGGCCGCCGGTGTCTCCGAGGCCGAGCCGACGGGACGCTTCGAGGGCGTAGAAGGATCCGGAGGGCGCCTGGACACCGCGTTCGGCCAGAAAGCGGTACGCGTCCGTCGTGCTGTGCCCCTCGAAGGTCATCAGCAGGGTGGGGGTGCGGTCGGCGGCCCGGGAGTGCACCGTGACCTGCTCCAGGGCGGACAGTCCCTTGTCGATCCGCGCCCGCAGGTTGTCCTCGTGCTCTTCCAGCGCCGCCGACGCTGCGGCCAGCCGCTGGCGGCGGGTACCCGCGGCGCCGGCGTCGAGGCCGGCGAGGAAGTCGACCGCGGCGCGTGTGCCCGCGAGGAACTCGTAGGGCAGCGTGCCGAGTTCGAAGCGTTCCGGGACCACGTCCGTGGAGGGCAGCAGCTTGTCCGGGTCCAGGCTCTCCAGCAGCTCCGGCCGGGCGGCGAGGACGCCGTGGTGCGGGCCGAGGAACTTGTACGGGGAGCAGACGTAGAAGTCCGCGCCGAGCTGCCCGACGTCGACCAGGGAGTGGGCGGTGTGGTGCACGCCGTCGACGTAGAGGAGCGCCCCGGCCTCGTGCACCGTACGGGAGATCGCGGCGATCGCGGGTCGTGTGCCGATCAGGTTGGAAGCGGCGGTGACAGCGACGAGCCGGGTCCGCTCGGAGAGCACGGCGCGGATGTCGTCGACGGTCAGCTCGCCGGTCGCGGGATCGAAGTCGGCCCACCGAACAGTGGCGCCCACCTGCTCGGCGGCCTGGATCCACGGGCGGATGTTGGAGTCGTGGTCCAGGCGGGTGACGATCACCTCGTCGCCGGGCGACCACGTCTTGGCGAGGGTGCGGGAGAAATCGTAGGTGAGCTGTGTGGCGCTGCGGCCGAAGACTGTCCCGGACGGTTCCGCGCCCAGGAGGTCCGCCATGGCCAGGCGGCTCTCGGAGACGATGGTCTCGGCATTGCGCTCCCCCGGCGTGGCACCGCCCCGGTTCGACAGCGGCTGCCCCAGCGCATCGGCTATGGCCTGGATGACAGGGCGCGGGGTCTGTGTGCCGCCTGGCCCGTCGAAATACGCGAACCCGGCGCTCAGGGCCGGGAACTGCGTACGAAGAGCGGCTACGTCGTACGTCACAGGAAGCTCCTGTCGATGCTCGGGCGGGGGGCGGTCGGCCGACCGGGGCCTCGTCGAGGCGACTACGACGGTAGTCGACGGAGCAAGGGGGACAACGAGACCGCTGCCCGCCCCGGGCTGACGTGGCCCGCACGAACACGTGGAACGACTTCACCCGCGAGCCGAACGGAAGCCGGGGCTGAGTACAGCTGAGTACATCGGAAACAAGGCCCGGCGCCGGGCCTGTTGTGGCCCGGCGCCGAGATCCATTTCGGTGAGCTACGTGACGGATTCGCTGCTGCTCAGCCGCCGTGGCCGCAGCTGGAGCCGACGTGGTTGTGTTGCCCGCCCGCGTTGCCCTCGCCGTTGATGGCATTGCCCAGCAGGCCGTTGAGCAGCCCGACCTGGCCGAGGACGTCGACATTCAAGTCGTGGGACTTGCAACCTCCGCCGCCATGCATGCCGTACGCGCTCTGGGCGGTGGCGGTGCCGGTGGCTATGAAGCTGAAGCTACCAATAATGGCGGCCGCGACAGCGGCCTTCTGAAGCTTGCGCATTTTTCCTCCTTGGATCCGGTAGAGCGCGCCATCAAAAGATCCACTTAGCGCTCAATTCGGAGGCTAATCCGATATCTCCCAACGCGCTCATCGGAGCTGCCATCCGGGGTCATAGGGCCCATTCGGCCCACCCGTCGACAACGGGGCCCCTGGGCTGGAGTGGCGGGCCGTCAGCTCCGCCTGCCCCGAGGCCCGGGACCGAGGCCGGGCTACTCGCCCCTGCCCCACTGCCGGAATTGCCGGTCCAGCCCGACCGCGCCAACCGGCCCTGGAACGCAACCCGTCGGGCTCCGCGCTGATCAACTCGCCTGCCTAGGTCATCGCTTCGAGTATCCGCAGGTCGTCGCCCACCACGCGCCCTCTGCCGGATACTTCCCGCTTCCGTGGTGGGCCGGTCTCACTGTGGTGTGCGCGTACACGGCGATGGCTCTGGGCCTTGCCGTGAGCCGCCCGCCCCGGAGCGACGAACGGGCCGAGCGGCCGGCGGACCGGAGGTGACCCATAGAAGTGCCGGTGTCCGCGCGCTCGTTCACCATCGCCGAGGGCAGAATCGCCCCATGCCCACCTCAACGTCCGCCCGTCGTACGCCTCTTGCCGGTGCCGGCCTCGTCCTGGCAGCCGCGCTGACCCTCACCGCCTGCGGTGAGCTGCGCGCCGCGGACTCAACGGCCGGAGGCACGCCCAGCGCCTCGTCCCATGCCGCCGGAGCCTCCCCGTACGTGGAGCCGGGGGCCGGCGACGGCGCCCCGCACCACAACGAGAACAACGCCTACCGCCGCTCGGGCGACATGTCCGCCGCCCACGCGAAGGACGCCGGGCGGGAGGCCGAGCGCATCAGGGCGGTGCTCAAGCGGCTGTGGGAGCAGGGGAAGTGGGACCCCACGACGGTGCGAGCGGCGCTGCTCCGGCTCGGCTATGAGGAGGAACGCGTGACGCAGGACGGCAAGCGGCTCGGCGGAACGCTCACCGTCCGGGAAATGTTCTCGCGCTACGAAAACGGCGGCTACGTCACCCCCGAGGGTGCCCTCGTCGGCCTGCGCGTTCACGCCGACGCCTGCGTCACCGCCTTCGTGCAGAAGTCCAACTACGAGGTGGAGACCAACGGCCCGTACCCGGAGACCGGCTGTTTCGAGCCGCCCTACGGCCACTGAGCGAGGGGGCGACGCCGCAGGTGTCGCACGGTCTGCCTTCTCGCGCGGCTCAGCGCTGCATGTCGGGTGCGAGCGCGGAGCGGTCCTGGAGGCGAGCGGCCAGTACCGCGACATCGTCCTCGGCATTCCGGGCGTCGAGGCGGGCGAGCACCGTGTCGAGGACGTCCTCGACACCTGCGGCGGCCGAGAAGTTCAGACCTGCCAGCCGGTCCAGGGACTCGTCGATGTCCTCGCCGCGGCGCTCCACGAGCCCGTCCGTGAACAGCATCAGCGCCTGGGCGGGATCCAGTCGGTAGGTCGCCGGCTGGTAGCCGCCGAGGCCGGTGCCCAGGGGTGGGCCGACCGGCACCGGAAGCAGGGCAACCCGGCCGCTCCCGTCGATTACGGCCGGTGGCAGATGGCCGGCACTGGCCACGGTCACCAGCCCCCGGACCGGATCCACGCGCGCGATGAGGCAGGTGGCCGGGCGGCGGTCCGGCTCCCGGGAGGCGATGTCGTCGAGCTGGCGCAGCACGCGATGCGGAGGCAGGTCCGCAGAGGCGATGTACCGCAGGGTGGAGCGGTAGGCCGCCATATCGACGGCGGCCTCCAGGCCGTGGCCCATGACATCGCCGACGACGAGGAGCGTACGGCCGAAGTGCAGCCGGACGGTCTCGCACCAGTCACCGCCGACCAGGGCCCGCTGCCCGACGGGCAGATAGCGGATGGCGACATCCAGGTTCGGGTGCGGCCGGCCGGGTTCGGCGAGCAGGGCCCGTTGCAGCCTGCCGACGATGCCGCTCAGCGCGTCGTACTCCCGAGCGTGTCGGATGTTCGAGGAAGCCCGCTCGGCAAGGAACGCCACCAGCTCCTCCTCGGCGTGCGTGAACGGCGCCCCCTCGCGGGCGCACACCAACACGCCGTAGCAGTGCTCATTGACGGCGAGCGGCACGCACAGCGCGGGCCCGGAAGCGCCGGTCGCCGCTTGCACGACCCCGTTCTCCCCCAGTCCCGCCGTATCCCGCGCCACGGCCGCCGCCCACTCGACGCCGGGCAGCACCGCCGGATTCCCGCAGACGGCCTCGTACTCCGAGCCTGCCCCGCCCCGCACAGGCAGGACCGCCGCCGCGACCCCCACCTGCCCGGCGACCTCCCGGGTCAGTTCCGCGTACGTGGTGCCCTCGTCCAGCGTCGTACCGATCCGGGCCGCCGCCGAGCGCAGCGCACCCAGTGGGGACGGCGCACCCACGCCCCGCGCAGGCACACCGCCGTGTCCGTTCGCCTCCACCGCGGCCGGACTCTGAAACGACTCGAACCATTGCGCCACATGCACCACCCTAAAGGCGCAGGAAACCGGTCAACGTAACGTCCAGGTTTCGTCATATCGAACATGCATCCGAAATGATACAGCCGCAGACCACGAGCGGCGCCGGCTTCCGTTCCACTCCGCCCACCCGGGGGCGCACGTACGCATATATCTGCTGGTTTGACGCGCGGGCGCTCGCCCCATACGGGGAATTGGGCCCCGGCCGTCTGTGCGCGGCACCTGGCACCCGATGCACTGGGGCATCCACCGGTTATCCACGTCTCTGAACCAGCCCGACAACCCAACGATCCCCTCTGTCACCCCCGAACAACCCCCCGCCGGGCAGTACTTGATCCCTGTGAGGAACCGGACGGGCCATGCAATGGCCCGTCTCGGACATCGGCGCACTACAAGGAGGCATTGATGGCATTCGCGCAGTGGACGAGGTCAATGGAGTGGCTGGCCGCGGCGTCGGAGGACCCCCGCGCATGCAAGGAGGAGTGGCAGAACGGCAGTACCGGGGTCACGCTGCTTGCCGCCGGACGGTTCTGGGACGTGCTGGTCGTGCCGGAAGAACTCGGACTGCGCGTCGCCGACCTCCTGGACGAGTTGCCGCTGCTCAATCCCGGCCCCTGTCTGCTGGACGCCCGACGCCGTCACGTGGGCTTCCTCCTGCCGCCGGAGCCGCATGCAGTGTGGATCGGCACCGGCCTGCGCCTTCTCGGCAGGGGAACGTGGATCGCCGCTCCCGCGCCGCACTGCCGCTGGGGTGCGCTGCGCTGGCTCGTCCCGCCGGACGGCACCGGCACCCTGACCATGCCCGAGATTCTGGAAGTGGCCCTGCAACGCTGCGCGGGCGAGCTGTCCCGCCTCCAGGGCGACCCCGCACCCGTAGGGCAGGGCGACGGCCCGTTCGCGCCCATCCCCTTTCCGGCCGAATCCGAGACGTTCCGATCACCCCAGCGAGCGTGAACACCCATGACCATCAGGATGGGGAGATCCGAACCACGGCTGCTGGGGATGTCACGAGTGACGCCGCGACGAGGCCTGGCCAGGATGGGCGGTATGCCTTCCTTTTCTCTCCGCCGGCGTGAGTTCGTGACAGCAACTGCCCTGGCGATGTTGCCGCTTGCGGGTACGCCTGCCGCCGCACGGGCCCGATCGGCCGGGCGCTCCGCCAAGCGCCTGCGCCTGCCGGAGCCGACCGGACCGTTCACCATCGGCCAGGTTCCGCTGCGGCTGGTGGACCGTACCCGGCCCGATCCATGGATGCCGTCGCTGCCGTACCGCGAGCTGATCCGCATCCCGTCGGGCACGGTGGACTGGTCGGGCACATACACGCATGCCTACCAGGAGGCACCAGCTGTCGGACGTACTCGATCTGCGCAGGGTCGGCATGGCCGGTCAGTCGGGCGGCGGGTTCACGGCCGCTCAGAGCATGTACGAGGACAGCAGGGTCCGCGTCGGGATCGACTTGGACGGCACCCTGGAGTTCAACCAGGTCACAGGGGCCGTGACATCGTGGAGCCATGCCCATCGACGTTCGCCCGGCTTCGGTCTTCGAGGATGTCCGTGCTGTGGTCGGCCCGAAGTCTCCTGGGGCCAACGTCTGCTGGTGCCTGAGTTACCGGATCCCGTCCAAGCTCAACAACGAGCTTCGCGGGCCGGACCGCGGCGAGTACGTCGCCGAGCTGTGCCGTGGCGAACCCGCTCCGGGAGTGATCGCCTACGACGGTGACGAGCCGGTCGGCTGGGCCGCCGTGGCACCCCGGTCGGCCACTTCCTTCGCGCGCAACCGGAAGATCCCGCACGTGGACGACCTGCCGGTCTGGTCGCTGTGGTGCATTCGCGTGCGCCCCGGTCACCGGAAGCAAGGGGTCTCGCACGCCCTCATCGCCGGCGCGGTGGACTTCGCCCGCGACCACGGCGCCCCGGCCATCGAGGCGTACCCCCTCGACAACGGTGACGCCAAGGTCGACATCACGATGGCGTACGCCGGTATCCGGAAGAACTTCGAACGCGCCGGGTTCAGCCACGCTGCCGACACCACCTCGGTGCTGGCGGGTCATCCCCGGGTACTGATGCGACTCGACCTGCGCTGACAGCAGAGGGGCAACGTCACCGCCGGAACAGTTTCCCCCGAGCTATAGACCTGTCCAGGCATGTCCACTACCCTCCTGGACATGCCTGGACAGGTTCACAAGCACCATCGCATCGCCCGCGTTCTGGCCGACGAGATCAGAGCCGGCTTGCACAGCACCGGCGAGCGGTTGCCCGGAGAGCACGCGCTCACCAAGCGGTTCGGGGTCAGCCGTACGACACTTCGGCAGGCGCTCCAGGTGCTCGGTGACGAGGGACTCATCGCGACGCACCCCGGCATCGGTTCGTTCGTCACCTTCGACGGTATGCCCCTGGACAACCGGCTCGGCTGGACGCGTTCCCTTGCGGGAGGCGCGGCCGAGCTGGTCACCGAGGTGCTGCGGTTCGAGACCGTCGGCGACCCCGCGCTGGCGGCGGAGCTCGGGACGGAGTCGGACAGGTTCGTCGCGCTCGACCGGGTGCGGCGGCTACCGGACGGCCGGGGTGTCTCGCTGGAGCTCAGCCGCGTCCCCGCCGTGGGGGCGCTCGCCGACCTGCCTCGGACCGGGCTCACCGACGGATCGCTCAACAAGACCCTGCTGGCCGCGGGCCGGATCACCGAGTCCGGTGACGGCCAGGTCTCCGTCCGCGGCCTCGACGAGGCCCAGGCGGCAACCCTGCACCGCTCCCCCGGCGAGTCCTTCCTGCATCTGGCCCAGGTGTACCGGGCCGCCGACGAATCCGTCGTCGAACAGGTGACGAGCCTTCTCGACCCCTCCAGGTTCCAACTGCACGTCCACTCGGGGCGAGGAGATCGCCGGTGACCATCGACAACACCACCCTCGACCGCGCCCTCGGCGCGTTCTACGGCCTCGCCATGGGCGACGCGCTCGGCATGCCCACCCAGGTCATGTCCCGCCGCGACGTCGTACGGGCGTACGGCACCCTCACCGGCTTCGCGCCGGCCGGGCCCGGCAATCCGGTCAGCGGCGGGATGCCCGCGGGGTCCGTCACCGACGACACCGAACAGGCCGTGATCGTCGGTCGGCTCATCGCGGAGGGCGGCGGGCACATCGACCCGCTGCGGCTCGCGCACGAACTGCTCGACTGGGAGAAGGAGATGAAGGCGAAGGGTTCCTTCGACCTCCTCGGTCCCTCGACGAAGGCCGCCCTGGACGCGGTGGCGCGCGGCGTGCCGCCCGAAGAGGCCGGAAAGTACGGCACCACCAACGGGGCGGCCATGCGGGTCACGCCCGTCGGAATCGCCTTCCGTACCGAGCCCGCCGACGCGTTCCTCGACCGGGTCGTGGAGTCGTGCCAAGTGACGCACGACACCACCGTCGGCATCGCGGGGGCGGCGGCCGTCGCGGCCGCCGTCAGCACCGGTGTCGATGGTGGCACCCTGGAGGACGCCGTGGCCGCCGCGATCGAGGCGGCGAGGGCCGGCGCGGAACGGGGCCACTGGATCGCGGGCGCGGACATCGCGTCGCGGATCGCGTGGGCGTCCGCGCTGGTCAAGGGGGTCCCCGAGGCGGAGGCACTGGAACTGGTGAGCTCGCTCGTCGGTACGAGCGTGGCCAGCCAGGAGTCCGTACCGGCGGCGTTCGCGGTCCTCTCCGTCGCCGGCGGCGACCCGTGGCGCAGCTGTCTGCTCGCGGCGAACCTCGGTGGCGACAGCGACACGATCGCCGCGATCGCCGGTGCGGTGGCAGGGTCCGTGGCCGGGCTCACGGCGCTGCCCGCAGACGCCGTCGACACACTCCGCACCGTCAACGAACTTGAGCTCGAGCCCCTTACGGAGCGCCTGCTCGCGCTGCGCTGACCGCGCGCACCCCTGCGCCGCCGGCGCAGCACTCGTCCCCTCCGTATGAGGCAAGGAGGTTCCGTCATGACCGCTTCGGCGACGAACGATCAAGTCGGCACCAACACGGCAGAAGGCGTCAACGACCAGGTCGGAGCGATCGAGGCCCGTGGCATCGAGCCGGTCCCCGACGAGGAGAGGCACGGCCAGGCCATCCAGATGTTCTGGACCTGGTTCGCCGCCAACATCTCCATTCTGGGACTCCCGCTCGGCGCGACCCTCGTCGCGTTCCGCGGCCTGAACATCTGGCAGGCGATCCTTGTCGCCGTGATCGGCTCGGTGGGTTCGTTCGCGCTGGTGGGCGTCCTCAGCCTGGCGGGCAAGAAGGGCGGCGCGCCCGCGCTGACCCTGTCCCGCGCGGTGTTCGGGCAGCGGGGCAACGCCGGGCCGACGCTGATCAGCTGGCTGAGCCGGATCGGCTGGGAGACGATCTCGACGACCACCGCGGCGTACGCGCTGCTCGCGCTCTTCCAGTGGATCTTCGGCTGGCACCAGAACACGGTGCTGGCGGTCATCTCCCTGCTGATCTTCATCGGGTGCACCCTGCTGATCAGCGGCCTCGGCCACGCCACGATCATGTGGATCAACAAGTGGGCCACGATCGTGTTCGGTGTGCTGAACCTGATCGTGATGGGCTTCCTCGTCGCCACCGTCGACTGGGACAAGGTTCTCGGCGTGGACGCGGGCCCCGTGAGCAGCGTCGTCGCCGGTATCGGCTTCATCGCCGCGGGTACGGGCATCGGCTGGGCGAACGCGGGCGCGGACTACGCCCGCTACCTGCCCCGGAAGATCCCCGCGGGCCGGCTGGTGACGGCCTCAGCGTTCGGCGCCGGCATCCCGCTGGTGCTGCTGATCTCGCTGGGCTCGCTGCTCTCCGCGGGCGACGAGACACTGGCGAGTGCGAGCGACCCGGTCGCCGCGATCAACGGCATGCTGCCGTCGTGGATGGCCGTGCCCTATCTCATCGCGGCCTTCGGAGGGCTGCTGATGTCGAACCACCTGTCGACGTACTCGGCGGGCCTGACGATGCTCACGCTGGGGCTGCGGGTTCCCAGGCACTGGGCGGTGACCCTCGACGTCGTGCTGATGTTCCTCGGCGGCATCTACTTCATGCTGATCGCGGAGGACTTCTACGGACCGTTCTCGACGTTCCTCACCCTGCTCGCGGTGCCGATCTCGGCCTGGGTCGGCGTCTCCCTGGTCGACTCCGCACGGGGCCGCAGGTACGACTCCGCCGCTCTGATGGACACGTCCCGTACGAGCCGCTACTGGTACACCGGCGGTTTCCGTATCCCCGCGGTGCTGGCCTGGACCGTGGCCATCGTGATGGGGCTGCTGTTCACGGAGGCGTCGACGAGCGCGGACGACGTGTGGTTCGCGGGCCCGTGGGCCCACACCTGGCTCGGCACGAACGGGCTCGGCTGGGCGATCTCCCTGGCCGTGGGCGCACTGCTGTACACCGTGTTCGGCGGCCGTCCCGCGCCCGTGTCCGAGGTGGAAGGCGCGAACCGGTGAGCGGACGGGTGATCCTGGCGGGCAACGTCATCGCCGACCTGGTGATCGAGGTGCCCGCGCTGCCCGAGCGCGGCGGCGACGTCATCGGCACGCGGACGGAGGTGACGGCGGGCGGCGGTTTCAACACGCTCGTCGCGGCCGGACGGCTCGGCGCGCGCACCGTGTTCGCGGGGCTGCACGGCACCGGCCCGTACGGCGACCTGGTCCGTGCGGCGCTCGCCTCCGAGGGCGTACGGGCCCTGCTGCCGGCCCGTACGGACGGCGACACCGGCTTCACCGTGGCCCTGGTGGACGCGGGCGGTGAGCGGACGTTCGTGACGAGCTTCGGCGTCGAAGCCGGGATGACCGCCGCGGACGTGGCGGCCATCGCGGCGGAGGTGCGCGCCCGGGACCTGGTGCAGCTGTCCGGCTACGGTCTGGTGATGCCGGTGAACGGCCCCCTGCTGTCCTCCTTCGCGACGGGCCTGCCGCCGGACGTCACGCTCTCTTTGGATCCCGCGCCGCTGGTGGCGGACATCCCGGCGGCGGTGCTGAAACCGGTCCTCGCGCGGACGAACTGGCTCAGCGCGAACGCGCGCGAGGCGCGGCTGATGTCGGGCCACGACGACCCCGGCACGGCTGCGTCGGTGCTGCGCGAGCGGCTGGCGCCGGGCGCCGGGGTGCTGGTGCGCGCGGACAAGGACGGCTGCTGGCTGGCCCCGCCCGACGGCTCCGCCCCCGTGCACGTGCCGGGGTTTCCGGTGGACGCCGTGGACAGCAACGGGGCAGGCGACGCCCATGTGGGCGCGTTCCTCGCCCTGTTGAGCGAGGGCGTGGCCCCGGTGGCCGCGGTGCGGACGGCCAACGCGGCGGCGGCGTACGCGGTCACGCGGCGCGGCCCCGCGACGGCGCCGACGCGAGCGGAACTGATTGCGTTCGCACGGACAGCCGGCGCGAAGGACGTGGCAGCGCTGCTGAGCGGCTAGTGCTGCGACAGCGGTGAGGTGCGTCTCGGCCCGCGTCCGCCGTCACATGTTGATCATGTGTCCGGCCAGCCCGTGGATGGCCTCCTTGACGGCCTCGCCCAGCGTCGGGTGGCCGTGCACATTGCGGGCGACTTCGTTGACGGTCAGGTCCCACTGCTGAGCGAGGGTCAGTTCCGGGAGGAGTTCGGTGACTTCGGGGCCGATCAGGTGAGCGCCGAGGAGTTCGCCGTACCGGGCGTCGCTGAGGATCTTGACGAAGCCCGCGGTGTCGCCCAGGCCGTGCGACTTGCCGTTGGCCGTGAACGGGAACTTCGCCACCTTGACGTCGAAGCCCTTCTCACGGGCCTGCGCCTCGGTCCAGCCGAAGCTGGCGATCTGCGGCTGGCAGTACGTCGCCCGCGGGATCATGACGTAGTCGAGCTCCATGGTCTCCGCGTCGGCGATCGTCTCGGCCGCCACGATGCCCATCGACTCGGCGGCGTGAGCGAGCATCAGCTTCGCCGTCACATCGCCGATGGCGAAGATGTGCGGGACGCTCGTGCGGCAGCGGGCGTCGATGTCGATCGCCCCGCGATCGGTGAGCTTCACGCCGGTGTTCTCCAGGCCGTAGCCCTGCACACGCGGCTGGAAGCCGATCGCCTGAAGCACCTTGCCGGCCTGTAGTGTCTGCCGCTGGCCGCCCGTGGTCACCATGACCTTGACCGAATCGCCCGAGTCGTTGATGGCCTCGACCCGGGTGGAGGTCAGCACATTGACGCCGAGCCGCTTGTAGCGGCGGGCCAGTTCCGCGGAGACCTCTTCGTCCTCCAGGGGGACGATGCGGTCGAGGAACTCGACGAGGGTGACCTGGACGCCGTAGTTGTGCAGCACGTACGCGAACTCGACGCCGATGGCACCCGCGCCCGCGATGACGATGCTCTCCGGGAGCGTGTCGGACAGGATCTGCTCCTCGTACGTCACCACGCGCTCGCTGAGCGAGGTGCCGGGCAGCAGCTTTGTGGTGGCGCCGGCGGCGATGATGCAGTGGCCGAAGGTGACGGTCTCCGAGCCGCCGTCGGTCAGAGCGACCTGGAGGGTGTGGTCGTCGCTGAAGGTGCCGCGGCCGGTGTACTGGGTGATCTTGTTCTTCTTCATCAGGTAGTGGACGCCCTTGACGCGCCCGTCCGCCACCTTGCGGCTGCGGGTGAAGGCCGCGCCGTAGTCGAAGCTCACCTCGCCGTTCACCTGGATGCCGAAGGTCTTGGCCTCCTGGGTGAAGATGTGGGCCAGCTCCGCGTTGCGCAGCAGCGCCTTCGACGGGATGCACCCCACGTTGAGGCAGACTCCGCCCCAGTACTTCTCCTCGACGACCGCCGCGCTCAGGCCGAGCTGGGCAGCCCTGATCGCTGCGACATATCCCCCGGGGCCGGCGCCCAGGACCACCACGTCAAAGTGTGCGCTCATGGCGGCCAGCCTAGGTTCTGTCCGTGAATCATGCGCGAAGTCGGGCCGCATCAGGGGTGCATCGGTGGACGGGACGCTCCGTCACACCCGCACCGCCGACCCCCGCTCGCTCATCCGCGGCGCACAGAGGATCCGCTTCCTGCGTACCCGCTTTCCCTCGATCGCCGCGACGGTCAGCCGGGCCGCCTCCACGGCGATCTCGGCCAGTCCCCAGTCCACCGTGGTCAGTGGCGGCGTGAGCACCCGCGACACCGGGTGGTCGTCGAAGCCGACCACGGACACGTCCCGGCCCACTTCGAGCGAGGCCTCGGCCGCCGCCCCGTAGACCCCGTACGCCAAGGAGTCGGAGAAGCAGAACACGGCGGTCGCGGACCACGCGCTGTCCAGGACGCGCCGGGCCACCGCCGTCGCCTCACCCAACTCCTGCGGGCACGGCACCAACTCGACCGACAGCCCGAGCCGGTCGGCCGCCTCGCGGACGTACACATCGGCGGGCCTGCCGGGTGTACTCGGCTGCGTCGGGGTCAGCACGGTCACCCGGCGGTGGCCGAGGCCGTGCAGATACTCCAGTACGGCGTCGATACCGGCCCGGTTGTCGAAGATGACCTGCCCGGCCGTGCGGGCCCGGCTCAGCGAGTCCCCGACGGCCACGACCGGCAGGGCGTCGGCGATCGCGGCCCAGCCCTCCGCCGAGGGGTTCACGGGAGACACGAGCAGGGCGTCGACCCGCTGGTCGCGCAGCTGCTTGGCGAGGGCCAGTTCCCGGTCGGGGTCGCCGCCCGCGTCCAGGATCAGCGCATAGTGGTCGCTGACCAGCAGCTCCCGGCCGATGGCCGCCATCAGTTGCTGCTGCCAGAGGTCCTGGAGGTCGCCGGCGAGGACTCCGACCATGCTGGTGCGGCCGCTGGCCAGGGCGCGGGCGATGGGATCGGCCTCGTAACCCAGCTCGGCCGCCGCCTTGCGTACCCGCTCCTCGGTCTCCTTCGAGACCTGCTTGCCGCGCAGGGCGTAAGAGACGGCTGCGGTGGAAAGGCCCGTGGCCTCGGCCACCTCACGGAGGGTGGTGCGCTTATTGGGCCTGGCCATGGCGGGAAGCCTACCGGGCCCTGTCCGGACTGTGGGCGCACGCTTGACACGCCATCTTGTTAACCGTTTAAGTTAAGCGCATCACTGAAGCGCTTAACAACACCAGTCCCCTGCCCTGTCAGCCTGGTCTTCCCGAGGACCTCAGCGTGCCCATCGACGTCCACCAGCACATCTGGCCGCCCGCCTTCATCGAGTTGCTCCGCGCCCGCACCACGTCGCCGTATCTCGACGGCTGGACCCTGCACATGACGGGCGAGCCACCCTTCGTGATCGACCCTGCCGATCACGACATCGCCGCGCGTGTCCGCCTCGCCGCCACGGACGGTCTCGACCTGGCCCTGGTCTCGCTCTCCAGCCCGCTGGGCATCGAGTACCTGCCGCCCGCCGAGGCCACCCCGCTCCTGACCGCGTTCCACGACGGCGCCCTCGCGCTCCCGGCTCCCTTCGGCGTCTGGGCCTCGCCCTGTCTGTCCGGGCCGGACCCCGAGGCGGTCGAACGCGAACTGCGTCGCGGCTGCGCGGGCCTCCAACTCCCCGCCACGGCACTGCTCGACGCCGCGGGCTGGAACGAGTGCGCTCCTCTCCTGGACGTCCTCACCCGCCTGGGCAAACCCCTGTTCGTCCACCCCGGAGCCGCCCCGGCCGCCCAGGACACACCGCCCTGGTGGCCCGCGCTGGTCCCCTACCTCCAGCAGATGCACGCGTCGTGGTTCGCGTTCCGCGCCTTCGGCCGCGCCCGCCATCCCCAACTGCGGGTCTGCTTCGCCGCGCTCGCCGGCCTGGCCCCGCTGCACGGCGAACGGCTGGCGGCCCGGGGCGGAGGGCGCGGCGAGATCGACTTCGACGTCTTCTACGAAACGTCCTCCTACGGGACACGCGCCGTGGACGCGCTCGTCCGGGCCGCCGGCATCGACGTGATCGTCAGCGGCAGCGACCGGCCGTACGCGACCCCCGTCATCCCCGACATCGGCGCGGACGCCGCCGTCCACGCCCTGCGCACCACCAACCCGGCCCGCCTGCTGCACGGCCCGCACCCGAGCCACGCCGGCGGACAGCCAGAAGGGAGCCACCCGTGACATACGAGGCCCTGCCGGACCGCACCCTGGACAAGCGCGAACTCCGGGCACTCGTCGACGAACTCGCCGCCCGTCCCGATCTCTGGCGCGAACAGATCGCCTTCTCGGACGAGCAGCGGCACTACGCCTCCCTGTACCGCGACGAGTACGTCGACGTATGGCTGCTGTGCTGGACCCGGCAGAACGACACCGGCTGGCACGACCACGACATCTCCTCCGGCGCGGTCCGCGTCGTCCAGGGCGTGCTCAACGAGTCCAACCCGCGCATAGGCGGCAGCCATCTGTCCGCCACCGTCGGCGCCGGCGGATCGTTCTGCTTCGGCCCCGAACACATCCACCGCCTCACCGGCGCCACCAACGACACGGTGTCGATCCACGCGTACTCACCCCCGTTGTGGCGCCTCGGCCAGTACGACATCACCGAGGACGGTGTGATGCGCCGAATCTCCGTCTCCTACGCGGACGAACTGCGCCCCCTGGACAACCCGGCCGCCTGAACCCGGTCCCGGGCGACGGCTTGCCGGACAGGACGTTCCGCAGTGCGGCTACAGTGCGGTACCGCGCCCCGTAAGGGGCGCGGGGAACCGCGCGACCAGCCCCCACCGGCCCGCAGCCGGCGAACCGAACTTCCCGCAGAGCGCCTGGTCACTGGCCCACCCTTCCGTCGACGCACTCGCGCAACAGGTCGGCGTGCCCGCAGTGACGGGCATACTCCTCGATCCGGTGCACCATCAGCTCCCGAACCGAGGTCCTGTCCTTCCCCAGACGCTCACTCAGGTCCGGGTGCCCGGCCAGCGCGGCGTCGGTCGCGGCCTGCTCTCGCGCCAGATCGGAGTACGCGGCGTCGACCTCGGCCTGTTCGGCGACAACTCCGTTGAAGTCCGCGTCACGCTCGCCGTACAGCTTCGGCAGCGGCTCAGCGTCGCTGATCCAGTTGCGCCAGTCCCGTTCGACCTCGGCGAGGTGCCGCACCAGGCCGAGCAGCGACATCGTCGACGGCGGAACCGACCGACGGGCCAGTTGCTCCGCGTCCAGGCCCTCGCACTTCATCCGCAGGGTCATGCGGTAGCCGGTCAGAAAGTCCAGCAGCGTCGCGAGCTCACCGTCCGGACTGGCTCCTTCGCTGTCGCGGGGGTCGTCGTCCGGGTCGACCCACATGTCGGGGTAGATGGTTGCCTGGCTCCATCGTGCGGGTTCGTCGCTCATGCGGGCCATGTTCGTCCGTGAGGGCAGAAGCTCGCCAATGATTTGTGGGGTCCGGACACGAGGTGTGGACACCCGCCGACAGTCGCCTTGGGAGACGTGATGACAGAACGATCCGGGCCGTTTTGGGATGGCGCGTTGGGGCGAGCGCCGTTGCCTCGTGCCGCGGCCACGAGCTCAAGGCGTCCTTCATGCGACCGGTCCGACCGGGCCGGATCCTGGGAAGGGGACGGGTAGTGCACCGAGTGGGTGACATCGCGTACCTGGAAGCCTCACTGACCGACACCGACGGAGCGCTGATCGCGACGGCCAGTGCCACCGCTCGCGTCATCCCCTTCGACAGTGCCGAATCCGCGCCATGCCCCCGTCTCTCCTGGTTGCTGAGGACGCCTCGGAGTCGCTCACCGGCCTCTCTGCTGAGACCGTAGGCGGTCGATCTCTCGTGGTGTCCGGCCGCGGGGAGCATCGCCTGCCGTGAGGTGTTCCAGGACCTCCACCAGCTCCTGACAGGCCCGTTCCACCGAGCGTCTGGTGTTGTGCTGCTCGGTGACGACGGCTGACAGAAGCAGGGCCGTCAGGGCCATGGAGCCGTTGAATGCCTGCAGTTTGATCATCACTTCGACATGGGTGAGCTGTTCGAAGGGACCGGTCTCGTCCGTCGCGGCGATGGTGGCCATGGTGGAGGCGAAGAGGGCGCACAGGATGCTGCCGGCCAGCTGGAACCGCAGGGCGGCGAAGATCAGCAGTGGATAGACGAGGAACAGCAGGCTGAGCCGGCTGTACGAGGCCAGCGGAATGAGGCCACAGGCAATCAGAGCCAGCCCAGCGGCCTCCTTCCAGCGGGCCAGGCCGGGAGGCCGCCGCACCTCGTAGAGCAGGAGCAGGATGGGGGTGACGATCAGGACCCCCATCGCGTCGCCCACCCACCAGGCGAGCCAGACCGGCCAGACGCCGGACGCGTCGAGTTTGCCGGTGAGGACGAGCAGACCGACGCCGGCGCTCGCGCTGATCAGCATGCTGGTCAGCGCTCCGAGGAACACCAGCGCGACGCCGTCCCGCAATCGGCCGATGTCGGTCCGGAACCCCACCCTGCGCAGCAGGAGGTACGCGCAGAGGGGAGCCGCGGTGTTACCGGCCAGCGTCCCGATCACCGTGGGCTGGAGTGAGGTGATGGACATGATCACGAACAGGATGCCCAGGGTGATGCCGGGCAGGGCACGGATCCCGAAGATCAACAGACACGCGACCGCGACGCCCGTGGGCGGCCAGATGGGTGTGACGACAGCGCCCTGGACGACGAGCTGCCTCATCAGGCCCAGCCGCCCCGCAGCGAAGTAGCAGGCGGCGATGGCCAGCGTCTGGAGAGCGTAGAGGGCCGGTCCACGCAGATCCTGGATACCCACCACAGGAGCCATCAGATAACGACGCCGCCCTGTCGGCGAGCCGAAGCACGTGGTGGTTCCCTACAACCGCACGTCGGTCTCGGCGTGGCCGACGACCAGTACGGCCGCGTCGTCCTCGTGTCCCACCCGCTCGGCGCCCTTGATCACGGCGGCGGCGAGCGAGCCGGCGTCCATGCCCGCGACGGCGGCGACTCCCGCGAGCCTCACCACCTGGTCGAGCCCTTCGTCGAGGCTCAGCGAGGGCCCCTCCACCACACCGTCCGTCAGCAGGACGAACACTCCGCCCGTGCTGAGCCGGTACCGGGTCACCGGGTAGTCCTGCCCGTCGTCGATGCCCAGAGGCGGTCCTCCTTCGTCCTCGGCGATCCCGGACTTCCCGTCCGCAGTGGCCCACACACACGGGATGTGCCCGGCCCTGGCGCTCTCCAGGACTCCGGTGGACGGGTCGAGCCGCATGAAAGTGCAGGTCGCGAAGAGGTCGGCGCCTAGCGACAGGAGCAGGTCGTTCGTTCTGGAGAGGAGTTCCCCCGGCTCGCTCGTGACGGAGGCCAGTGCGCGCAGTCCCACCCGGACCTGGCCCATGAAAGCGGCGGCCTCGATGTTGTGGCCCTGCACGTCGCCGATGGACAGTCCGATACGCCCGTCGGGCATCCAGAAGGCGTCGTACCAGTCGCCCCCTACGTTCAGTCCATGAAAGGCAGGTGAGTACTGGACGGCCAGGTCGAACCCGGGGGCGTCCGGCATGTCTCCGGGCAGCATGCCGCGCTGGAGGGCGACGGCCAGCTCGACCAGGGAACGCTGAAGCTCGGCTTGCTCACGCACCTGAGCGGTCAGCGTCCTGAGCCTGGCCAGCAGTTCGTCCGCGTCGTCGGTTGAGCGCTTGCGGGACATCGACCACTCCGGAGACTCAGCGTTCCTCTGGGCATTGATACCCATTTACCCCATTGGTGTGATGTCGGCCCGGGCGAGGCAGGCCCGCGCCGCCGAGTGCCTCCGAACGAGGGACCGGGTTGCGCCGGTGTCCTGGCCCGAAGACGGCCTACCTCGGCCGGGCACAGCCGGGCAGGATGGGCGCTGCCTCGCCTCCAGCACAAGCCTGTCCGACCGTCTTCGGGGAGATGTGGTTCATGAGAGCACGGCGTACGACCATCAGACGTTCACGGCTGATCGCCGCGGTGTTCAGCCTGCTCGGTGTGGCCGCCCTCGCGGCATCCGGCACCAGCGCGGCGGCAGCGCCCTCGGCCGACACGGCGCCGTCCACCGCGTCGGTGGCCGGCGTGACCTCGGCCGTCGAATCCCTGGGAGTCGACGGGACGGCCTGGGCCGTGGACCAGCGCACAGGAAAACTGAGGGTCCTCGCCGACTCCACGGTCACGGACACCGGCCTCGCCCAACTCCGCAGGACCGCCGGGCATTTCGCCGGTGCCATGACCCTCGAACAGGTCGACGGCCGGCTCCGTACCCTCCTGTCGGGCGGCGACGGCATCTACGCCTCCGGCCGACGCTGCTCGGCGGGGGTCAACGTACAGAGCGGCTCCACGTACTACTTCGTCACGGCCGGCCACTGCACCGACGGCCTGTCCACCTGGTACACCAGTCCCGCCATGGACACGGCCGTCGGCCCCACCACCGGCACCAGCTTCCCCGGCAACGACTTCGGGGTCGTCCGGTACTCCAACCCGGCCGTGCCGCACCCCGGCACCATCGGAACCGTCGACATCACCGGGACGGCGACCGCCTACGTCGGCCAGCGCGTCTGCACCCGGGGATCAACCACCGGCGTCCGGTGCGGTGTGGTCACCGCCCTGAACGCGAGCGTCAACTACGGTGGCGGCTCCGTCGTCACCGGGTTGATCCAGACCAACATCTGCGCCGAGCCGGGCGACAGCGGAGGCCCGCTCTACGCCGGCGACAAGGTCATCGGCATCCTCTCCGGCGGCTCCGGGAACTGCGCGACCGGAGGGACCACTTACTACCAGCCGATCCAGGAAGTGCTGAGCGCCTACGGACTGACCGTCTACTGACGCCATCACATTCGTGCGGCGAAGAGAATTCGACGTTCAGCTTCCTGCCATCACACGGCCACGGCCGAGCAGCACTGTGCCTTCCTGACCAACGGTCGTCATCTGGAGGGCACATGAGCACCGAGGGGCACCAACACCGGCTGGACAGACGCACACTGCTACAGGCCGCGGTCGTCATACCCGCGGCCGGTGCCGTGGTCACGGCAGCCGAGGCGCAGGCCGCCTCTGCTGCCGTGAACGGCGGCCGGTCCCGCTTCGACACCGAGAGCCCGCGTTTCGCGCTGGCCGTGCTTCCCGACACGCAGTACCTGTTCGACGCCGACAGCTCCGACCCGGCACCCCTGCGCGCCACGTTCCGCTACCTCGCCGCAGAGCGGGAGCAGGCGAACATCGCGTTCATGACGCACCTCGGTGACGTGACGGAGCACGGCACCGAGCAGGAGATCGCGCTCGCCGCCGACACCTTCGGGGCGATCCACGGCAAGGTGCCCTACAGCGTCCTCGCGGGGAACCACGACATCCGCTCCTCCACGGACGACCAGCGTGGCGACTCCGCCTACCTCGCGGCCTTCGGTCCGCAGCGCTACGCGTCGATGCCGACCTTCCGCGGAGCCTCACCCGACGGCTACAACAGCTACCACGTGCTGCGCGCGGCGGGCCGGCAGTGGCTCGTCCTCGCCCTGGACTGGCGGGTCTCGGACAAGGGCCTGGGCTGGGCCCAGGGCGTCCTCGACGCGCACCCCACCCTCCCCGCCATCCTGACCACGCATGACATCGTCTGGTCGGACGACGACGGCCAGGCCCAGCTGTCGGACAACGGCAAGCGCCTGTGGGACGGCCTCATCCGCGGCAACGACCAGATCTTCCTCGCGTTGGGCGGCCACTACTGGCCGCCGGGGCGGACGGTCCTGGCCAACGACTCTGACAACGATGTCCACCTCCACATCACCAACTACCAGGACCGCTACTACGGCGGCGCCGGCATGATCCGCACGTACGCCTTCGACCTCGCCCGCGGTGCCATCGACGTCGAGACCTTCTCGCCGTGGTTCCTCGCCCGGGACCCGGAGAAGCGGTCACCGCTGGAGGCGGAGACGATCGAACTGACCGGCCCCACCGACCGGTTCAGCCTGGACATCGACTTCGCCGAGCGCTTCAAGGGCTTCGCACCGGTCCCGGCGCCGAAGCCACGTCCGGCGTCCGCCGTCATGCCCCGCGGCACGGTCGCCTACTGGCGCTTCGACGCCTCCGGGACGTCCGCCGCCGGCACGCCGGGCGCCCCCGTGGCCGACGGAGCGGTCGTGCGCGACCTCACGGGCAACGGCAACGATCTGACCGTCAGCCGTCTGCACTCCAGCGGATCGGACGCGCTCACCTGGTCCGCCGACCACCACCCCGGCCAGCCGGCGCACGCCAGCCTCCGGTTCGACGGCGGCAAGAGCCCGGACCGCGGTGCCATCCTGACGACCGCCGCGGGCGCCGCGGTGAACCGCGCGAAGTTCACCGACGGCTACACCATCGAGACGCACATCAGACTGCCCGAGCCCTTCGAGGGCGATCACAGCTGGATGGGCATCCTGAGCTGGGAGGGCCGCAACGGCGACGCGGGCAAGACCACGGGCTGGTCCCCGCTGGAGCCCACCTGCAGCCTCAACCTGTCTCCGGAGAGGTTCCTCCAGTTCGTCGTCTACCCCGCCGGGCAGGACGCCGACCCGACGTCCTGGAGCCACGCCGTGCCGGTCGGCCGCTGGATGCACATCGCCCTCGTCAACGACGGCCGCAGGACGGTGATGTACGTGGACGGCTCGAAGATCGCCCGCAATCCGGCGCAGCGGTCGACCGGCATCGCCACACTCGGCAAACCCTTCGTCATCGGCGCGACGCAGTTCGACGAGCGGTTCGGGCAGGGCTTCTACGGATGGCTCGGCGACACCCGCATCGTCAACAGGGCTCTGTCCACAGGGGACTTCCTGACGCCGTTCGACTGAGTTCACGGAAGCTCCTGCTCCGCCCAGATGATCTTCCCGTCGGCCGTGTACCGGGCACCCCAGCGATGGGCGAGCTGGGCGACCAGGAAGAGACCCCGGCCTCCTTCGTCCGTACTCCGGGCATGTCTCAGCCTCGGGGCGGTGCTGCTGGCGTCGGAGACCTCGCACGTCAGTCGGGAGTCGCGGAGCAGCCGCAGCCGGATGGGCGGTGCGGCGTGGCGGATCGCGTTGGTGACCAGTTCGCTCACGACGAGCTCCGTCGTCATGGCGAGTTCCTCCAGCCCCCAGGCTTCCACCCGGCGCGTCGCCCGCGCCCGGACGTCGGCGACGGCGGCCGGGTCCGCGGGCACGTCCCAGGAGGCGACATGGTCGGCGCCCAGGGCGTGGGTGCGCGCCAGGAGCAGGGCGATGTCGTCGGGTTGGGGCACGGGCACGAGCTCCTGCACGGCCGAGGAGCAGAGTGTGTCGAGGTCGGGGGCCTGCCGGGCCAGCAGGGCGCCGAGCCGGGACATGCCCAGCTCCATGTCGCGGTCGGTTCCCTCGACGAGACCATCGGTGTAGAGACCGATCAGGCTGTTCTCGGCGAGCTCCATCTCGGCGGTCTCGAAGGCCATCCCTCCCAGCCCGAGCGGAGGTCCGGCGGGGAGCACCGGGAAGGACACACGCCCGTCGGGGGCGACCACGACAGGCGGTGGATGCCCGGCCCTGGCCATCGTGCAGCGCCTGGTCACCGGGTCGTAGACGGCGTACAGACAGGTGGCGCCGAGGAAGGCCGTGGCGCTCTGGTCGGCCCTCTCGTCGCCGGTCCTCTCCTCGCTCAGCCGGAGCACGAGATCGTCGAGGTGCGCCAGCAGTTCGTCGGGCGGCATCTCCATGTCGGCGAGAGTCTGAACCGCGGTGCGCAGACGGCCCATCGTCGCCGCCGCGGTGATTCCGTGGCCGACCACATCGCCGACGACGAGGCCCACGCGGGCGCCGGACAGCGGGATCACATCGAACCAGTCGCCACCGACCCCACCGGTCGGGTCCGCCGGCCGATAGGAGGAGGCCACCTCCAATGCCGTACCGCCCGTCAGGGCCCGGGGCAGCAGACTGCGTTGAAGCGTGACCGCTGCCGTGTGCTCCCGGGTGTAGCGGCGGGCGTTGTCGACGCACAGCGCGGCTCGTGCCACCAGCTCGCGGGCCAGCAGGACGTCGTCGGGCTGGAAGGAGACGGGATTGAGCGACCGTACGAACGTGGTCAGGCCCAGGGCGGTGTTCCGCGCCCTCATCGGCACGGAGATGAGGGAATGCATCCCGAACTCGCGGATGCTCGCCGCTCGCTCAGGTTGCTCGGAGACCCACAGCTCGTCGGACGGATCGAGGACCGGGATGAGGACCGGCTCGCCGTCGATGAAGAGATGCACGTCGTGCGGCGGGGGCAGGAAGTTCACTCTGTCCCCGACCCGGGCCACGGCCTCCGGGCAGCCCTCTCGCACCGAGCGCAGTCCGGCGCGCCGCATCTCCGGCCGGGCGGGTGCCGGTCCCGCGTCGGTCAGCCACGCTCCGTGTCCCTCGGTGCTGAGGACGGGCTCCAGGAGGTCGACGACGACGAAGTCCGCGAAGCGGGGAACGACGAAGTCGGCAAGTTCCTGCGCCGTCCGCATCACGTCAAGGGTCGTGCCGATGCGGGTTCCGGCCTCGTTGACCATCGACAGGAGCTGGCGGGCGTTCCACCGCTCGGTGACGTCCGAGACCATGTAGCAGACTCCGGTGATGGAGCTGTCGGCGTCCACCAGGGGGAAGAAGGACGTCGAATAGGCATGCTGGCGGTGTGGATCGGCCCAGCTCCATCCCACGTACTCGTACTCGGTCACCGGGACTCCGGTCCCGAGCACCTTGCGCATCAGTCCCTCGATGGCCTCCGCCTGAAGACCGGGCAGCAGCTCGCTCAGCCGACGCCCCAGTCGCTGCTCACGCGGCACACCGCCGAAGCGCTCCAGCGTGTCGTTCAGCCATACGTAGCGCAGCTGTGTGTCCATCACCGCCATGCCGACCGGCGAGCGGGTGAGGAATCCGTCGAGGACTGACTGGCCGACCGCCCATTGCGGTCGCCGCTCCCGGGCCGAGAGCAAGAAGCACTCGTCCTCGCCGATGCGGAAGGACGCGGAGACCCGCAGGTCGATGTCGAGCGAGCGGCCGTCGCGGTGCCGTACGGGAATGAGGCCGCTCCACCCCATGCCGGCGCGGCATCGATCCGCGACGCCGACGACACGTGCCGGATCGCCGGGCATTGCCAGCAGCCGCATGGCGGACCCGCCGACCACCTCTCCTGCCGGGTAGCCGAGGAGTTCTTCGGCACCCCGGGTCCAGCCGACCACGACGCCGTCGGCCGCCAGCACCGCCGCAGCGTCAGTGGACGCGTCGAACAGGTCACGCGGCCCTGCCGGCGTCGGTTCATCGGAACCACTTCGCGCAGAATCCATGGGTCTCATCCCTCTACACGACTATGTTCCTGCGCGTCCGCCCGATGCGCACGGCCCGGCGGTAGGCACTGCTCGCCAAGGCCGAGGGCCGGAGGGAGCATGGAAGGGCCGGTAGGCGGAACCCGGGGATGGCAGACAGAGGCCGGCACGTCCTGCCGGCCGGTGGAGGAGGGATCAGGGATGACAGCCGAATCCTTCCCGTCCGAGGGTGATGAGTACCGCACCGAGACACCCCGGCCGACCGGCCTGCTGGATGTCCTGAGCGTGGCCGCGGTGGTCGTCGACGCCGACGGGCGCATCGTGTTCTGGACCCCGCAGGCCGAGGAGCTCTTCGGTTACACCTCCGAAGAGGTTCTCGGCATGTACGCGGCGCGACTGTTCATCCACCCCGAGCACCTTCAGGCCGTGGCGAAGCTGTTCGCGGACGTCCTGGAGACCGGCCGGAGCTGGGCAGGCACGTTCCCCATCCGGCACAAGGACGGCAGCACCCGCATGACGGAGTTCCGCAACATGCGGCTGCTGGACGATCTCGGAGATGTCTACGCGCTGGGCATAGCGGCCGACCACACCCTGCTCCAGCGCGTGGAGACCGACCTGGCGCTGTGCGAGAGGCTGATCAACCAGTCCCCGATCGGTCTGGCCCTGATGGACCCGGATCTGCGGTATCTCCTGGTCAACCCCGCGCTGGAACGTATCGACGGCATACCCGCAGAAGACCACATCGGCCGTCCCATGCGGGAGACCCTGCCCCTCCCCGACATCGACACCATCGAGTCCGCGCTGCGTCAGGTGCTCACGACCGGCACCCCGCTGCTCGACCAGTACCACGTGGGCCGCCCCCCGGCCGACCCCGACCACGAGCACGCCTGGTCGCTCTCCTTCTACCGGCTGGAGGACCCCGGTGGCCGGATCCTGGGCGCAGCCACCTCGGTCGTCGACGTCACCGAACGGCACCGCGCTGCCGCCGAGGCGGACCGGGCCCGGCGACGCCTGGCCCTGATCGCCGACGCCTCGACGCGCGTCGGCACCAGTCTGGAGGTGGAGCAGACCGCCCGCGAACTGGCCGAGGTCGCCACCGGAGCGCTCGCCGACGTGGTCGCCGTGGACGTCCTGGACTCCGCCCTGGCCTGCCGCCGTATGCGCAGACCGGACAACAGCCCGGAGTTCTTCCGCGCGCTCGCCCTCAAAGCGACCCACCCCTCGGTGGCTCTGCGCGCCGCCGACCCTCCCGGCGACCTCGCCGCGTACGACGGTGACCGCCTGGTCACCCTGTGCGTCCACACCGCGCGGCCGGTCCTGGTGCGCCATGTCGGCGACCACGATCTGCCGCGCATCGCCCGCGACGCCGAGGCCACCGTGCTCCTGTCCCAGGCGGGCGTGCACTCCTATCTCGCCGTGCCGTTGATCGCCCACGGCGAGGTGCTCGGCGCTCTCGACCTCAAGCGCACCCGCAACCCGCTCCCCTTCGACGAGGACGACGTCGTCCTCGCCTGTGAGCTGGCCGGCCGCGCAGCCGTGGCCATCGACAACGCGCGCTGGTTCCAGAGTGTGCGCAACACCGCCCTGACCCTCCAGCGCAGCCTGCTGCCCGACCACCCGCCGCACCAGACGGGTCTGGAACTCGCCTCCCGCTACCAGCCGGCCCAGGCCACCAGCGAGGTCGGCGGCGACTGGTACGACGTCATCCCCCTGACCGACGACAAGACCGCCCTGGTCGTGGGCGACGTCATGGGCAACGGCATCGACGCCGCCGCCACCATGGGCCGGCTACGGACGGCCACCTGTGCCTACGCGGACCTCGACATGGCCCCCGGCTCCGTACTCCAGCACCTCGACAAGATCACCTGCGATCTGGAGCACTACATCGTCACCTGCCTCTACGCCGTGTACGACCCCCGGACGCGACAGTGCCGCATGGCCAACGCAGGGCACATGCCGCCTGCGCTGGTCCGCTCCGGACAAGCCCCCGAACTCCTCGACCTGCCGCCCGGAGCCCCGCTCGGGGTAGGCGGTATCCCCTTCGAGACGACCACGGTCGAGCTGGGCCCCGGCGACCTGCTGGTCCTGTACACCGACGGCCTCGTCGAGACCAGGCTCCACCCCATCGACGAACGCCTGAACGTCCTCCTCAGCTTCCTCGACGAAGCGCACCGGCCGCTCGAGGAGACATGCGACCTCCTGCTGTACGGGCTGCGCCACCCCGACGACCACGACGACGTCGCCCTGCTCGTGGCCCGGACCGTGTGAGCCCTCGGCCACCGCACCGCGTCACGTCACGCCTGCGGCTCGCCGGGCAGTACCACGCGGAAGGTGCAGCCCTCACCGGGTGCGGTGTCGAGTTCGAGGCGGCCGCCATGGCCCTCGGCGATGGTGGCCGCGATGGCCAGTCCGAGTCCGCTGCCGCCGTGCGCGCGCGAGCGGGACACGTCCGCCCGGTAGAACCGGTCGAACACGTGGGCCGCGTCGTACTCGGCCAGTCCCGGCCCTTCGTCGGCCACTTCGACGATGCTGACCGCGGTGCCCTCGGCCAGGGGCGGTGAGACACCGGTACGGCCAGGTTGGCAGGCTCCTCCGGCCGCGCCGGCGCGAGCGGTACCGACCCGCACGTGTACGGCCGTACCCGGCGGAGTATGGGTCTGCGCGTTGGACAGCAGGTTCTCGACGATCTGCCGGAGGCGATGCGGGTCGCCCCTGGTTTCCACGAGTTCAAGCTCGTCCGTGCCGGTGGAACCGTCCGGGGGACGCAGCGGGCCGAGGTCGACGGGGTGGGTGGTGGCGTGCAGGGCCGCGGTGCTGACGGCGTCCGCCGCGAGCGACAGCAGATCCACCGGTTCCTGCCGGTAGGAGGGCTCCCTGTCCAGGGAAGCGAGCAGTTGCAGGTCGTTGACGAGCAGGCTCATGCGCTCCGCGCTCTGGGCGATGTACCGGTTGGCTTCCTGGAGCTGACCTGCTGAGCGCGGTTCGGGGCGTAGCGCGAGCTCCGCGTAGCCCTGGATGGCGGTGAGCGGGGTGCGCAGTTCGTGTCCCGCGTCGGCGACGAATCGCCGCATCCGTGCCTCCGACGCCTCCCGTTCCTTCAGAGCGCGTTGCAGTCGGTCGAGCATGGTGTTGAGCACCCGGCCGAGCCGTCCGATCTCGGTGCGCGCGTCGGTGTCGGGCAACCGCAGGTCGAGGGCGCCGGCGGTGATGTCCTCGGCCGTGCGCTCCATACGGGTGAACGGCAGCAACCCCAGGCGGACCACCCAGCGCCCCACCGCGATCAGTGCGGCGACCACGAGCGCCAGCACGACGGCATCGAGCCACAGGAGTCGCGACATGGCACCCTCGACGGTGTCCAGGGGCAACGCGACCACGGCGTTCATGCCGTCCGGCCCGGCATACCGGATCACCCGCCAGTTGTCGTCACCGGCCGCGGCGGGAACGGTCATGGGCCGCTCGTAGTCCATTGCGAGGTCGGCGGCGGAAACGGGCAGCCGGGGCCCCGGGTCCTTCCCCGTGCCCATGGAGCGGTTCGACTGCCGGCCCGAGGGGTCGTAGAAGTACACGCGGAAGTCCGAGGGCAGCGTGTTCGGGAGTCTCGCCGAGTCGGGAAGGTCGCTGCGGAGTACGTCGGCGTAGGCGCGCGCCGGTGGATGGAAGTCGGCGAGCTGCTGGTCGACCCGGTCCAGGAGCCACGAGCGCAGTACGACGAAGCCGATCACCTGCGTGGCCAGCACCGCCGCGGTGGCCAGCGCCGTCACACCCAGGACGAGCCGTCGTCGCAGCGACCTCGGCGGGCGCGGGCGAGGCCTTCTCACTGGCCGCCCGTTCCGGGCCGGTCGCGGGGCAGCCGCAGGCAGTAGCCGACACCGCGCACGGTGTGGATGAGCGGCGGGTCGATGTGGTCGATCTTCTTGCGCAGGTATTTGATGTACGTCTCGACGATGCGTGCGTCGCCCGCGAAGTCGTAGCTCCATACGTGGTTGAGGATCTGGACCTTGTTCACGACCCGCGTGGCGTTCTCCATGAGGTAGCCGAGCAGCTTGAACTCGGTCGGCGACAGCGGGATGTACTCGCCGGCGCGATGCACTTCATGGGCGTTCTCGTCCAGTTCCAGGTCGGCGTAGCTCAGCACGCGTTCCTCGGTGGACGGCGGGAGGGCAGCGCCGGTGCGGCGCAGGATGGCCTCGATGCGCAGCAGCACCTCCTCGATGCTGAAGGGCTTGGGTACGTAGTCGTCTCCGCCGACGGTCAGGCCGGTGAGCCGGTCGTCGAGGCCGGTGCGGGCGGTCAGGAACAGCACGGGTACGTCGTTTCCCGCCGCCCGCAGTTTCCGGGTCACCTCGAATCCGTCCAGGTCCGGCAGCGTCACGTCGAGCAGCACCAGGTCCGGTGCGACGCGCTCGGCCTCCACCAGGGCCGCCCGGCCGGTGTCGGCGCTGTGCACGTCGTACCCGGTGAGGCGGAGGGTGGACTCCAGCAGCGTGCGGATGCTGGGTTCGTCCTCCACCACGAGAAGCCTGCGCCGGGGCTGGTCCGCGGCCCGCTCGGTCATGACGCCGGTCTGTCCGTTCTGTGATGGGTGTCCTGCGTTCGGCCGCCTCGGCTCACTCGGCGGCACAGTCGTACAGCACGTTGGCGCCGAATCCCCTCCCACCACCGCTCTGCTGTGACGAGGAAACGCCGTACTCGGAAGCGGACACCTTGGTGCAGTTGTCGGAGATCCAGTCGGAACGCTGCTGCGAAGGGCTGCCGGACACGGCGGGGAAACCTCCGCCGGCGTCCGAACCCAAGATGTAGCGCAGTTCGCCGTTCTTGGTCCACTTCTCCAGCTGCGCGACGGACGGCGCGTCGTCTCCGCCGCTGAAGCCGCCCATGCCGATGACGGTCTCGTCACTGCCGAGGACGAACGCGCTCGTGGACATGGCGCCGCCCTCGACGGCGAGCTTGATCCGTGCATCGGGGGCGTGCTCGACCACGTAGTTCAGGATCTTGCGCTGGTCGCCGGTCAGCTCCGCACCGCCGCCGAACCCACCGGCTCCGCGGCCGCCCGAGCCCGAGCCGGACCCGAAGCCGTCCGACCCGCCACTGGGCATTCCCGAGGGCATCCCTGAGGGCAGGCCCGACGGCAGGTTCCCGCCGCCGGAGCCGGGCTGCGGCATCCCCCCTCCCCCACCGAAGGCGAGGACCGTCGGCCCGGCCGTCGGATTCGAGCCGCCCATCGCACTGGTCGATCCGGGCACACTCACCGCCCACGCTCCCGGGGCCACCAGCACCGCGGCCACCGCGGCCCCGGCGGCCACCGTCAGCAGGCGGCCCCGCCCTCGGGCGAGCAGCAGGAGAGCGATCGCGGCACAACCGGCCAGCAGCACGGGCCACACCAGCCAGCCGTTCCAGTCCGGGGTGCGCCGGATGAGCACCCCGGCCCATGCGGCGCTTGCCGCCACCGCGCCGGCCCCCACCCACGCCGGCCAGCGGTGTCCTGCCCGATGGGCCCGGACCAGGGCAACCGTCAGGCCACCGCACAGAGCGGCGATCGCCGGGGCCAGTTGAGTGGTGTAGTACGGGTGGAAGATTCCCTCCTGGGTAGAGAACACGGCCGCGCAGACCACCAGCCAGGTCCCCCACAGCAGCCACCCCTGGGCGGGCAGCACGGCGGAGCCGGGCAGCCTGCCGCGCCGCCGCAGCACCGCGCAGGCCACCGCGACCGCCAAGGCGACGGCGCTGACGGGCAGCAGCCAGCTGATCTGGCCTGCGACCTGATCGTTGAAGAGGCGCCCGGGGCCGGCGGCTCCGCCGAACGCTCCGCCACCGAATCCCCCGCCGCCGCCCCGGCCTTGGCCTCCGCTGTCGGAGCCGAAGACACGGCCGAGCCCGTTGTAGCCGATCACGAGATCCCAGGCCGAGCCGTCCTCGCTGCCCCCGATGTAGGGCCGGTCCCCCGGCCACAGGGCCACCATCGCGACCCACCACAGGGAGGACGCCGCCAGGACGGCTCCCGCGCCCAGCAGCCGCCGCACTCGCGGTATCCAGGCGCCGCTTCCTCCCACGAGCCAGGCGACGGCGAACGCGGGGATGACCATCCAGGCGGCGAGCATCTTGGTGAGGAACCCGCACCCGATCAGGAAGCCGCTCGCACACAGCCACCAGGCCGCGGCCCGGCCCTCGGCCTGGAGCGCGCGGGTGAGGGCATACGCCGCGGCCACCAGAAGCAGGATGAGCAGGGTGTCGGGGTTGTTGTCCCGGTTGATCGCCACGGTGATGGGCGTGAGGGTGAATGCCAGCGCGGCGATCAGTGCCGCGCTCTCCCCCGCCCAGCGCCGCACCGTGCGGTGCAGGACGAAGACCGCGGCCACGCCCTCGATCAACTGCGGCAGGACCATCGCCCAGCCGTGCAGCCCGAAGACCTTCGTGCTGATCACCTGCGGCCACAGCGCTGCCGGCGGCTTGTCGACCGTGATCACGCCGGCGGGGTCGTAGGAGCCGAAGAGGAAGTTGCTCCAGCTCTGCCCCATCGATTTCACGGCGGCGGAGTAGTAGGTGTTGGCCCAGCCGAGCGAGCCGAGGGCCCAGCCGTAGAGCAGGGCGGCCAGGACGAGGATCAGGCCGAGGGCGGCGAGCGGCCACCAGGCGGGCAGGGGGCGGCTGGACCGATCCGTGGGCCGGTCAGGTCCCGAGGTCACGACGGACAGCGGGTGCGCGGAGTTGCTCATGAGGAGGGGGATTTCACTCTCGTCAGGAACTGTGTCGGGCGGGACTGCGGAAGACGGCGGACCGCAGCACGGTGAACCGCACGACGGTGACCAGGACGGAGGCCGCCGCCAGGACGACAGTCTCCGCAGCCGGTGATGCGCCCGGATCGAGGTGCTTGAACCAGAGCACGGCACCGGAGGTGACCAGGTATCCGAGGAGGAACAGGCCCCCGGCCCCGAGGTGGACGAGCGTGGGCCGAGCGGAGGAGTGCCGGAAAGTCAGTCGCCGGTTCGCCTCGGTGTTCAGCACCGTGAGGACGAGCAGCGAGATCAGGTTCGCGACGGCCGGCGACCACCAGCCGCGCAGCAGCCAGTACAGCAGGGCCTGTCCCGCGGTCGAGGCAACGCCGATCGCGGCGAAACACGCGACCTCCCAGGTCAGCACCGAACGCCGGGAGGAAGGCGCGAGCACCGCGTCCGGATGCTCGGCCGCCGGTGCCGGGCGGCGCGGCAGATCGACCCGGGCGTCACCGGACGCCTTGAGCCGCGCCATACGCCACAGGCCCCGCAGATCCTCGGCCGCCGTGCTCACCACGTCCACCCGGGTGTCGATGTCCTCGACCCAGTCGACCGGCACCTCATGGACACGCAGTCCGTTGTGCTCGGCCAGCAGCAGCAGTTCGGTGTCGAAGAACCACGCGTCGTCACGTGTCACGTGCAGCAGCGGCCGGAGCACCTCCGTGCGGGCCGCTTTGAAACCGCACTGGGCGTCGGTGAAGCGGACCCCCTGGGTGAGCCGGATGATCCCGTTGTAGCAGCGGGAGATGAGTTCGCGCCGCGGCCCGCGCACCGTGCGCGCACCCGGCGCCAGCCGGCTGCCGATCGCGAGGTCCGAATGACGGCTGGCCAGCGGGGCCACCAGCGGGAGCAGACCGTCCAGGCCGGTGGACAGGTCCACATCCATGTACGCGACGATGTCCGCCTCACTCGCGCCCCACACGGTACGCAACGCCAGGCCCCGGCCCTTGCGTTCCAGGTGTACGACACCCACGCCCGGCAGCTCGTCCGCCAACCGGTACGCAGCCTTGAGCGTGTCGTCGGTGCTGGCGTTGTCGGCGACCGTGATCCGCCAGGGAAAGGGGAAGCCGTCGGAGAGGTGCGCATGCAGAGTGCGCAGGCACCCTGGGAGAGCGCGTTCCTCGTTGTAGACCGGGACGACGATGTCCACCGTCGCGGTGCCGGATCCTTCGAGTGCGGAACGATACGCGGGCTGGAAAGGGGCGAGATATCCCGTACCGACGTCGAGGGAGGTGATGTGGGGGGTGGGAGTCATGGTGTCCTCAGGGAAGAGGGGACGGCAGGCTGCGGCTCCGAAGCCCTGATCGCGGGCTGCGGCACCACTGTTGCCGCTTCACCTGTGGGCACTGGGGGAAGATACGGGGAACTGACGGAGAGTCAGATCGCGGGCGACCGGAGCGAGGAATCCGGCATGGAGGCGCACGCGTGCCGCAGTCCCGCTGCCCGGGGCTGCGTGTCGACGAGCGGGGCCTTCTCGCCTAGACGTCGTCCATCCGCTCGCCCTCCGCCTGGGACGGCTCGGTCCTGGCCACGTCCGGGTGCTGCTCCGTGGTGCGCTCACCCGCGTCGTCGCGTTCGCCTTCGGCCTGCGAGGGGGTGCGAGCGTACATCCCGGGGTCGTACTCAGAGGCTTTGGATTGCATGACGCGCCTCCTTGGCTCGCTACCCCCATGGTCCCTCTTCACTCGTGCACGGGCGACACAGGAGCGGGCAGCCGAAGTGCACGCCGTCCGACCCCGGGATCGCCGGCGCGGCTCGGTGAGGCTGAAGGCGACTCCGAAGAGGACCAGTGCGGCTCCCCCGAGCTGGTTCACGGTGGCGGTGCCCGATCCGGTGACGTACAGCGCGACCAGGGAGGCGAAGGGGACGAGCCCGTTGAACAGTCCGGTCCGGCCGGCGCCGAGGCGTTCGATGGCTCCGTACCACATGAGGAAGACGACGGTGGTCACGCCGAGGGCGAGGAAGGCAAGTGCCGAGAACTCGACGGCCGTCGGGAGGCGCAGTACGGGCGTCCCGTTCACGGCCCGCGTGATCAAGGCGACGGCGAACAGCGTCACCGACGCGAGCCCGCAGGCGTACGTGGTGACGGTCAGCGACCCCAGCTCCTGGGTGGGCGGTGCGCCGAGCAGCGTCACCGAGGCGACTCCGGCGAGGGCGAGAAACGACCACACGAACCCCTGCCCGCTCCACTGCACTCCGCTCTGAGCGGACAGTTGGGCCAGTGCGGAACCGGCGGCCACGCACAGCGCACCGCCGATCAGCGTCCGCGATGGACGTGTCCGGGTGAGCAGGGACCGGACCAGGACGATGACCAGCGGTGCCGCGCCTATGGCGATGCCGACGTTGCCCGGCGCCGTCAGTGATGTGGCGTACACGAGGACAACGCCGTAGCCGGCCATGCCCATGGCGGCGAGCAGAACGATCCACACCAACTGGGTGCGCGTCGGACGGACGAAGGTGTGCCCACGTATGCGCGCCCAGACGAGCAGGAACACCGTGGCCAGGGTGTAACGCACGGCCTGCCCGCCGATGAGCGGGAAGTCGTGGAGCCGGCCCGCGGCTGCGACGGACCCTCCGACGAGGCACACGGCTCCCAGAGCCAGTCCGGCCCCGGAGCGCTCTCGCGTGGTCATGGTCATTCAGCCAGGCTGACAGCGCGGTGCCGTAAGCAGAAGTAAGGTATTGCTGAACGCGTCGTAAGGAGAGCTGATGATCGAAGCGCATCGGCTGGCCCTGTTCCGCGAGGTCGCTCATCGGGGGAGTTTCGCCCAGGCGGCACAGGCTCTGCGCCTGACTCCCTCGGCGGTCTCGCAGCAGATGGCGGCGCTCGAACGGGCCGCTCGGACCCGGCTGTTCGAGCGCAGCACCCGGGGTGTCACGCTCACCGTGGCCGGCCGGGCGCTGCTCCGTACGGCGGACGCTGTCCACGGCGAACTGCACCGGGCCGAACGGGCACTCGCCCGGCTACGGGAAGAGGGGCCGCCCTCGCTCACCGTCGCCACGTTCTCCAGTGCGGGCGCATTCCTGCTCGCGCCCGCGCTTGCGGCGCTCAATCAGGACCTGCACGTCGATACGACCGTGATCGAGTCCGAGCCCGCGCAGGCACTCGCCGCGCTCATGGACGGCAGCGCCGATGTGGCGCTGGTGTATCACTTCAACAGTGAGCAGCCGCCGGCGGGTTGGGATCATGTCGCCGGACGGTGCGAGTACCACCCGCTGCTGCGGGACGAGTTGCGACTGGTCGTGCCCATCGGTCATGCACTCGCCCGGCGTTCCACGGCACGGCTCGATGCGGTGGCCGACGATCCGTGGATCCACGGCTGGGATCTGCCGGGGAACGCCCTGGACGCGCTGGCCTCCGCGCAGGGGCTCAGGCCCAAAGTGGTGTGCCGGTCCAGTGACTTCCGTTTCATGCAGGCGCTTGTCGCGGCGGGCGTCGGGATCGCGTTCATTCCCGCCCTCGCCGTCGAGGAAGGCGAAGGCACCCGTGCGCTGACCGTGGTCCCCACGGCAAAGAGGTACATCGGCGCCTACACGGCTCCCGGCACGGCAGCGAACCTGGCAACTCGCGCGCTGCTCACGGCACTCAAGGAACGCACAGCGGTTCTGCGAGACCGGTGAAGGGGATGGGGCAGCCTTCCGTCGAGGCGCAGACGGTCAGGTCGTCGCAGCCCGCCTCGACGGCCGCGGTCAGCGCGGTGCGGATGGTGGTCAGGTCCGTGATCTTCGCGTCGACCTCTGCGAGCTTGGCCGTCGCCCGCTCCTGCAACCCGGCCGCCGGGCGACCGTGGCGGTGGCGGCCGGCCTCCAGCAGTTCGGCGACCTCGTCCAATGTGAAGCCCAGGCGCTGAGCGGCCTTGATGACCCGCAGCGCGGTCACCGCCTCCGCGCCGTACAGGCGGTGCCCGCCGCTGCTGCGGTTCGGCTCGGCCAGCAGACCGCGCCGCTCGTAGTAACGCAGCGTCTGGATGTTCACGCCGGCCGCCTCGGCGACCTGCCCGCTGCGCATGGCCGCGCTCACCGCAACTCCCCTGCGATGTCCGTCCGCACGGCGATGGCCTCCAGGACCTCCCCGTGCGCCTGGTCCACCGAGATGTCCAGGTGGACCAGGTCCTCGCGTGGGGTGACCGCAAAGGTGAAGAACGAGCAGCAGCCGCCCTCCCGCCCCACCAGGTCACGAACCCACTCGACGACGCCCGGACCGCCGGCCAGGTCAAGACGCAGACGCAGCGGCTCGGGCCGGGACACCGAGGTCAGCTGCTCCGCGAACAGCGCATCCCACTCCGCGACCCTCAGGGGCCGCTCCCTGGTGGGAAGCGTGCAGGACTGCGGCACCCACGCCAGATCGGTCATCACACCCACTCCCGTCCTCGACATCTCCGCAACCGGGGACACCTTCGACGGTAAACCCGTACCTGGGTACGGGTTGCAAGCCCGAGCATCCGATGAGCGCACCAGCGGCTGGATGCATCGGCCTCACGAAAACGTGGTCAGGCCGAGTCACGGACGATGACCCTGGCCGGCGCCGGTTCGAGGCCCGAGGTGTCGAGGCCGAGAGCGGTGCGGGCGGCGAGGCGTCCGTGGGCCTCGGCGTCGATGTGGATGGTGGTGAGCGCCGGTGTCACCAAGGCTCCGTACTCGGTGTCGTCGTATCCCATGACGGCCAGGTCGTCGGGGGCGGTGAGGCCGAGATCGTGGAGGGCGGTGAGGGCGCGCAGGGCGACGTCGTCGGTGAAGGCCGCGACCGCCGTCACCTCGGGACGGGCGGCCCGGAACTCCTCCACGGCCCGGGCACACGCCGTCCTCGGCCGGGGTGCGATGAAGGACACGACAGGGGCGAGGCCGAGACGGTCCGCGGTCTGTGCGGCGAACCGCAGGCGGGCCTCGGCCACCGGGTTCTCACCGTCCGGCAGGGCCTGCGCGATGTGCGTGTGGCCGCGTTCGGCCAGGTGGCGGACCTGTAGGGCGGAGTGGGCGGCCAGGCCGTCCTTCCAGCCGCCGCCACGGTCCTCCAGCTCGTGGCCCGTCAGGTACGGCTCGGCGAAGCGGATGACGGCGCGAGGCCTGATCGCGTCGAGCACCCGCCGCGTCTCCTGGGGGGTCTGGTGTCCGTGGCGGACGAGCAGGACATGGCCGTGCGCGGCCAGTTCGTCGTCGAGGCCGCGGACGTAGCTGCGGGAGTAGTTGCCCTCCAGGCCCCAGTCGATGTTGAGGACGACGACCCGGGAGGCGCCCTCGCGCAGTGCCCGTGCAAGCCCGTGAGGTACGTAACCGAGGTCATGGGCGGCCTGACGTACCCGTTCGCGGGTGGCCGCCGAGATCGTCTGGTTGGGGTCGTCGTTGAGGACGAAGCTCACGGTGGCGCGTGACACGCCGCTGGCGGCAGCCACGTCGTTCAGCGTGACTCTCCCGGAACCGCCCATCACCCTGCCCCGATACCACTCGATGCGCCAGGCTGCGCCCGCCGTGCCGCACGCCCAGTGTAGGCAGCCCGGCTCGGCGAAAACCGTTTCCGCGAGCCGGCTCGGCTGCGCCAGCATGTGCGGGAGTGATGATCGTGCGGCGCCTTGGAGGCAGTTGGTGGATACGAGGCCCGAACCGAGGCTGATCCTGCTGTGCGGGCTTCCTGGCTCCGGGAAGACGACGCTGGCCAAGCGTCTCGCGCATGCGATGCCGGCAGTGCGCTTGTGCCCGGACGAGTGGATGGCGGATCTCGGCGTCAGCTTGTTCGACGTAGAGATGCGTGATCGCCTCGAGAGGCGATTCTGGGCTCACGCTCAGGAACTGTTGCGGCTGGGACAGGCCGTGATCCTGGAGTTCGGCTTCTGGGCGCGCACTGAGCGGGAAGAGAAGCGTCTCGGTGCGCGTGGCCTCGGCGTTCCCGTGGAGCTGCACTACCTCTCGGCGTCGATCGATGAACTGTGCCGCCGTGTCGAAGCCCGCAGCGCGGCGGGTGGGAGAGGGACAGTCCCGATCACCCGCGGGATGATCGAGGACTACGCACAGCTCTTCGAGGTCCCCGGTGATGACGAACTCGGTCTCTTCGATGAGCCTCCGGCGGACCGGCGCCCCGCGGAACGAAACCAATGAATGCGCCGTACGGCTCTCGCCAACACCGAATCCGTCCCGCTAGCTTCATCACTAGATCGATCTAGTGGCGTGTGAACTGCTGACGAAGGGGAGCCGCATGACCACCCCGAGCCTCCAGGACGGCATCGACAAGGCCGGATCGACCATCAAGCTGCTGTGGAAGCCGGGTGCCGCGCCCTGGACTCCCGAGGTGGTGGAGCGCGAGTACGCCGGCTGGCGGCAGGAACAGGCCGCCTGGCACGAAGGCGTCGCCCTCCTCAACCTCTCGCACCACATGTACGACATGTGGATCGAGGGCCCGGACGCGACCCGGCTGCTCGCCGACCACGGCGCCAACAACTTCGAGAACTTCGCGATCGGCCAGGCGAAGCAGTACGTCCCGGTGACGGCCGGCGGCGACATCGTCACCGACGGAATCCTCGCCCGCGAGGACGAGCACAGGTACCTGCTCAGCGGCGTCCCGGCCGCTCAGCACTGGGTTCAGTACCACGGGGAGAAGGGCGGCTACGACGTCGCCTTCGTCACCGACCCGTCTTCCGCGTTCCGCCCCGGCGGCCGCGACCCGAAGCTGTTCCGCTATCAGATCCAGGGCCCGCTCGCCGCGGAGGTGGTGGAGCGGGTCTTCGGCGGGCCGCCGCCGCGGACGAAGTTCTTCCACTCCACGCCCGTGACACTGAACGGCCGGAGCTTCCGCGCGCTGCGCCACGGTATGGCGGGCCAGGCCGGTTTCGAGTTCATCGGCCCCTGGGAGCACGCGGCGTACGTCCATGAGACGTTCCTCGAGGTCGGGGCACCGCTCGGCCTGGTCCAGGTCGGCGCCCTGGCGTACACGACGCCGAGTGTGGAGAGCGGCTGGATCCCCTCGCCGGTGCCCGGCATCTACACCGATCCGGAGCTGGCGGAATACCGCAAGCAGCTCCCCCTGTTCGGTATCGAGGGCCAACGCCCCCTGAACGGCAGCTACTTCTCAGAGGACATCGAGGACTACTACGTATCTCCGTACGAGCTCGGCTACGGCAAGATGATCTCCTTCAACCACGAATTCCTGGGCCGGGACGCCCTGTTGAAGGCGAAGGACACTGTCCGCCGCACGAAGGTGACCCTCCTCCTCGACGCCGACGACGTGCGGGACGTCATCGGTGACGGCCGGGATCCCGGATTCGTGCTCACGTACGCGCGCCACCGGGTGGAGAACGCCACCGGCATGGTCGGCACCACCATGCAGAGCGCGATGATCGACCCCGTGGGGAGCGTCCTGTCGCTGACCCTGGTCGACACGGAGTACGCCGTACCGGGCACCGAGGTCCAGGTGGTGTGGGGCGAGCACCCCGGGCCGGGCACTCCCCCGGACGCCGACCTCGGCTTCCCGCGCATCCGCGCCACCGTCCAGCCCGCACCGTTCAACCAGCACGCGCGCACGCTGTACCGCCAGGGCGCCTGAGCCACGTACCGAAGGAGCACGATGAACCCCGGTTCCATGGCCCCGGCAGCGGTACGCACATCGCTACTGGAGGACTTCTCCCTCGAAATGACGGGCAAGGACATCCCGAAACTCGAGGAAGCCCACGCCACGATCCCGCCAGGCACCCGCATCAACATCACGTTCCTCGGCAACGAGGACCTGCGGATGCGCCTGGACGCAGCCAGGGCCGTCAAACGGCTCGGCTTCACCCCCGTACCGCACATCTCCGCCCGTCGCCTGCGCTCACGGGACGACCTCGAACAATTCCTGGCCGGGCTGCGGGCCGACGGCACCGCCGAGAACGTGTTCGTCGTCGGCGGCGATCCCGCCCGCCCCGAGGGCCCCTACGAGGACGCACTCGCCGTGATCCGCACCGGGCTGCTGGGGCGCAACGGCGTACGCCATGTCGGCGTCAGCGGCTACCCGGAAGGCCACCCCGCCATCCCGGACGGCGCACTGCGGTCGGCGCTGACCGACAAATACGCGGTGCTCCAGGCACAGCAGCTGACCGGTGACGTCATCACACAGTTCGGCTTCGACGCCGACGCCGTCCTCACCTGGGTGGAGGAGACACGCAAGTGGGGCGTCGACCAGCCGATCCGGATCGGCGTTCCCGGGCCCGCGGGAGTCCGCCGCCTGCTGGCGTACGCCGCCCGCTTCGGCGTCGGCACCAGCGCCTCCATCGCCAAGAAGTACGGGTTCTCCCTGACCAACCTCATGGGCACGACCGGCCCCGAGCGGTTCCTGCGCGCCCTCGGCGACGGCTATGACCCCGTCCGCCACGGCGATCTGAAGGTGCACTTCTACACGTTCGGCGGGCTCGGAGCCACCGCGGAGTGGATCGCCCGATTCCGGAGGAGGGCGGATCGTTCATTAAAGTGAACGTAGGGTTCGCCGGGACGAGCGTTTGATATAGTGAACGAATGGTTCACTCAATCAGGAGTCGCTGATGGTGCCCTCGCCGTCCGGCCGCCAGCCGGTGAGCAGTACCGCAGCCGCGGTCGGCACGAAGATCCGTCTGCGCCGTCAGCAGCGCGGCATGAGCGCTGCGGAGATGGCCCGCCGGGCCGGACTGAGCAAGGCCACGCTGTCGCAGCTGGAGGCCGGCAACGGCAATCCGACGATCGACACTCTGGATGCGATCGCGATCGCCCTGCGCATCCCGATCGCCGATCTGCTGGCGCGCGATGCAGACACCGGTCCGGTCTTCCGGGCGGGCACCGACGCCGAGCCCGGCGAGGTGTCCCGGGAGCTGCTGCGCCGCATCAGCAGCGGAAACAGTCTGGAGATCTGGCGGTTGCGCATTCCGCCAGAGACGGAGCTGCCCGGTGTCCCGCACGCCACCGGCACGATCGAGCACCTGCTCATCGCCACCGGGTACGTCACCGCCGGCCCCGTCGGCGCCCCGCAGGACCTGGGACCCGGCGACATGCTCGCCTTCGCCGGCGACGCCCCGCACTTCTACCGCACCGGCGCCGAGGAGGTGGACATCACCGTCGTCTTCGCCTCCCCCATCAGTACCTGAGTACCAAGGAGTTCCCCCACATGAGCATCACCCTCGCCACCACTCCCTCGGGTCGCGCCTTCATCAGCGACAACATGGCCGGGGCGTCCTCGCAGATAGCCCAGGCCGTCGCCGACGCGGCCACCGGGCAGGTCCTGCCGTACGGCAACGACCCCTACAGCGACAGCGCCCGCCGCAAGCTCGGAGAGATCTTCGAGCGGGACGTCGATGTCTTCCCCGTCTCCACCGGATCCGCCGCCAACGGCCTGAGCCTGGCCGCCCTCACCCCGCCATGGGGCAGCGTGCTCACCCACCCCGACAGTCACATCAACCACGACGAATGCGGCGCCCCGGAGTTCTTCACGGGCGGCGCCAAGCTCGTCGACGTCGCGGGCCACGACACCAAGATCGACCCTGACTTGCTGACGAAGGCCGTACACCGACGGGCCGGTGACGTGCACAGCGTGCAGCCGTCCGTACTCAGCATCAGCCAGGCCACCGAGAGCGGCAGCGTCTACACCCTGGACGAGATCCGCCACCTGTCCGCCATCGCCAAGGACGCGGGACTACGGGTCCACATGGACGGAGCGCGCTTCGCCAACGCCCTGGCCCACCTCGGCGCCACCCCGGCCGAGATGACCTGGAAGGCCGGCATCGACGTCCTGTCGTTCGGCGCCACGAAGAACGGTGCGATGACGGCCGACGCGATCGTCTCCTTCGACCCCGCGATCGCCACCGAACTCGCCTTCCGCGCCAAGCGCGCCGGCCAGCTCACCTCCAAGATGCGCTTCCAGACGACCCAGATCGACGCCTACCTCACCGACGGCCTGTGGCTGGACAACGCCCGCCAGGCCAACGCGATGGCCGCCCGGCTCGGCGACGGCCTCAAAGCCATCCCCGACACCGGACTGCTGGCTGCCCCGCAGGCAAACATCCTCTTCTGCCGTCTGCCCCAGCACGTCACCGACGGCCTCCTCGCCGAGGGCTACGCCTTCTACCACGACCGGTGGGAACCGGGGATCGTGCGGTTCGTCACCGCCTTCTCCCACAGCGCGGACGACATCGACCAACTCCTGGACGCGGTCCGCCGTCACACCCGCTGACCGACGGCCGCCTACGAGGCCTCGTCGGTGACGTCCGCACGGGCGACCCTCCCGCTGCCGAGGCGTACGCCCCTCAGCGGAGGACCACCGTGCGCCTGCCCTGGACGAACACCCTGCCTTCGCAGTGCCAGCGGACCGCTCGGGCCAGGGCTGCCGACTCCGCGTCGCGGCCGATGGCTGCCAGGTCGTCGGGGGTGTGTCTGTGGTCGGCGTCGATGACCTCCTGGGCGATGATCGGTCCTTCGTCGAGGTCGGCGGTGACGTAGTGGGCTGTGGCACCGACGAGTTTGACGCCACGGTCGTGCGCCTGGTGGTAGGGCTTGGCGCCCTTGAAGCTCGGCAGGAACGAGTGGTGGATGTTGATCATCCGGCCGGCGAGTCGGGTGCACAGGCCGTCGGAGAGCACCTGCATGTAGCGCGCCAATACGACCAGGTCGACGTCGAACGAGTCGATGACCTCCAGGAGTCGGGCTTCGGCCTCGGGTTTGTTCGCGGCGGTGACCGGAACGTGGAAGAACGGGATGCCGTGCCAGGCGACGAGCGCCTCGTGGTCGCGGTGGTTGGAGACGACCGCGACCACGTCGATCGGCAGGTCGCCGCTGCGGGCGCGGTAGAGCAGGTCGTTGAGGCAGTGCCCGTAGCGGGACACCATGATCAGAACGCGACGCCGGGTGCTGATCGGTTCGAGGCGCCACCGCATGGCGAACGGGGCGGCCACGGCGTCGAAGTCGCGGCGCAGGGACTCCGTGGTGTTCTCGCCTCCGAGCGTCGCGAAGTGCACCCGCATGAAGAAGTGGCCGTCGCGACGCTCGCCGAACTGCTGGTTGTCGATGATGTCGCTGCCGTGCTCAAGAAGGAACCGCGAGACGGCATGGACGATGCCGGGGGCCTCGGGGCAGTCGAGGGTGAGTACGTGCTCGGCATTCGGCGACGTGCCCATCACGACACCTCCGGGCCGCGGTACTCGCTCATCGCGTCGATGAGCCAGCGCGCCAGGTAGTCGGCGAACGAGGACCGTGGCAGCAGGCGGTACGTCGGTACGTCGTCGACCTGCCAGAGCAGCACGGCAACGGGCCCCACCGTCGTCGACACCGCCCGGCCGGGGCCGAAGGCCCGCGGATGCAGGTCCAGCGGGCAGCCCTTCTCCAGCACCTGCCGGGCGGCCGGGCCGGTCAGCTCCAGCGTGGTGCGGTTCGCCGAGACGTCCACCACCGAGCCCGGATCTCCTCCGAGGGCCTCCGTCAACTCGGCGGCCACAGCGGTGCCATCGGACCGGGACAGCACGAGCCACTCGTCCGGGCCGAGCCAGACAGCGGTGTGGGGTCCTGATGCGGTGGTCCGGCCGCACTGCCGAGGGAGCGGTGTCCCCAGGGCCTTCTCGACGCGGTCGGCCGCTTCGCCGGCGGGGTCGACGCGCAGGTTCACCATGGTGCTGAAGGGCCGCTCGCTCAGCGCGACGGCACGGGCGCCCGTGACCGTGGCGGCGCGTATCCGGTCCTCCAGATGTGACAGGGGGCTGTGGCGCAGGCGCACCGGGTCGGCCTCGGTCGGCTCAGCCATCTCGCTTGGTCCCTTCGGGGTCGTAGAGGACGAAGTCGGTCACCTCGACGGGCACCAGGTCCTCGCCCACCGGGGCGAGGAGGGTCTCGCCGATCCTTGCCCGCCCGTCGGCGACGAGGGCGAGAGCGAAGGGACGGCCGAGGGCCGGGCTGCGGTAGCTGGAGGTGACGTGCCCGAGCATCGGCACCGGCCCGGCCTCAGGGGTGACGGGCACATCCGGCGCGACGAGTTGGGTGCCTTCGGGCAACCGGGTGCTGCGATCGCTCGGAAGCAGGCCGACCAGTTGCTTGCGGTCGGTGCGGGAGGTGTCGGCGCGGGAATAGGACCGCTTTCCGACAAAGTCCTTCTGCTTCGAGACCACCCAGGACATGCCGGCGTCCTGCGGGGTGACGGTGCCGTCGGTGTCCTGGCCGACGATGATGTAGCCCTTCTCGGCCCGCAGCACGTGCATGGTCTCGGTGCCGTACGGGGTGATGCCGTACGGCTGCCCGGCCTCGTGGACCTGCTCCCAGACGGCCAGGCCGTACCACGCGGAGACGTTGATCTCGTAGGCGAGTTCGCCGGAGAAGGAGATCCGGCAGATACGGGCCGGGATGCCGGAGGCCAGGGTGGTCTCGCGGAACGCCATGAAGGGGAACGCCTCGGCGGACAGGTCGACATCGGGCGCCAGGTCCGCGACGACCTGGCGCGACTGCGGGCCGACGACGGCGATCGTCGCCCACTGCTCGGTCACCGAGGTGCAGTGGACGTCGAGTTCGGGCCACTCGGTCTGCGACCACTCCTCCAGCCAGTCCAGGACCCCGGCGGCGCCGCCGGTGGTGGTGGTCATGAAGTAGCGGTTGTCGTCGAGGCGCAGGGTCACACCGTCGTCGAAGATCATTCCGTCGGGCTTGCACATGACGCCGTAGCGGGCCATCCCGGGCTTCAGTTTCTTGAAGGCGTTCGTGTAGATGCGGTTGAGGAACTCGCCCGCGTCCGCTCCCCAGATCTCGATCTTGCCCAGGGTGGAGGCGTCCATGAACCCCACGCCCTCACGTGCCGCCCGGCACTCGCGGGCCACGGCCGTGTCCATGTCCTCACCGGCCTTGGGGTAGTACCAGGGGCGCTTCCACTGCCCGACGTCCTCGAACTCCGCGCCGTGGGCGACATGCCAGCTGTGGATGGATGTGGTCCGCTCCGGGTCGAACAGATCGCCGCGCTCCCGCCCGGCCAGGGCCGCGAAGGCCACCGGCGTGTACGGCGCCCGGTAGGCCGTGGTGCCGATCTCCCCGGGCGACGCGCCCGCTCCCAGGGCCTCGGCGATCACACCGATCGCGTTGACGCCGGACGTCTTGCCCTGGTCGTTCGCCGTGCCCAGCGAGGTGTAGCGCTTGACGTGCTCGACGCCCTGCATGCCGGCGCCGGTGGAGCGCCAGACGTCGGCGACGGTGACATCGCGCTGGAGGTCGACGAAGTGACTGTCCCAGGTGCCGGGTTCGCCCTCGGGGGCGGGCACCAGCCACAGGGCATGGATCGGGCCGATGCCGGACCGCCCCTCGTCGGGCGACGGCACGGGAACCGGGAACCCGGCCTCCGTCGCGGCCAGCGCACCCGCTCGCGCCCCCTCGGCCAGACAGCCGTCGAGGTCGTACGTTCCGCCCGCCGCACCGACGACCTGCTGATTCCGTACGGTGCCGTCGGGGACGAAGGCGACCAGGTTCTCGTCCCAGCGCAGCCGTCCCTGGCGCTGGCTGTGCAGATGCACCACGGGGCTCCAGCCGCCTGAGACGGCGAGCAGATCGCAGTCGAACGACCGGGATTCACCAGTGAGTTGACCGCTCTCGTCGAGGCCCTGGACGGTGACGCCGGTGAGCCGGCCGTCCCCCGCGGTGTCGACCACCGCGCTGCCCGTCAGCACGCGCACGCCGGTCGCCACGGCGACCTCGGCCGCCCGCTCGGACAGTTCGGGGCGCGCGTCCACGACCGCGGCGATGTCGACGCCGACGGCGTGCAGGTCGGCGACCGTGTCGTAGGCACTGTCGTTGGTCGTGCTCACGACGGCTCGCGAACCCGGCGCCACGGCATACCGGTTGAGATACGTACGCACGGCCGCGGCGAGCATCACCCCGGGCCGGTCGTTGCCGGCGAAGGTCAGCGGACGCTCGTGCGCGCCCGTCGCCAGGACCACCTGACGGGCCCGGATGTGCCACAGCCGCTGGCGAGAGACGCCTTCGCGAGCGTCGGCCCCGAGGTGGTCGGTGCGTCGTTGCAGGGCCAGCACGTAGTTGTCGTCGTACGACCCGAAGGCCGTGGTACGTCGCAGTACGACGACCTCGGGGGCGGAGTCGAGTGCCGCGCGGACGTCCGCCGGCCACTTGCCGTCGGCCTGCGCGCCGGAGAGCAGTGACCCCCCGGGCTCGGGCTGGTCGTCGACGAGGATCACCCGGGCACCGGAGCCGGCGGCAGCGGCGGCGGCCGCGAGCCCGGCCGGTCCGGCGCCGACGACCAGGACGTCGGTGTGCACGTACTTCTTGTCGTAGACGGCGGGGTCGGGAGTCGGGTCGAGCCGCCCCATCCCGGACAGGGTCGTGGCGGACAGCCCGTCGTACAGCTCCACCGTCGTGGCCGGGAGCATGCCCTCCGAGCACGGACCAACCAGCTGCAGCAGGGCGTTGGGCTCCTCGACACCCGCGGCGACGATCCCGCGCGGGCGGCCCCGGTAGAGCGACGGGGCGACCTCGACGAGGCCGTTCGCCAGCATCGCCGAGGCGACGGTGTCACCGGGGTGCCCGGTCAGCTCCCGCCCGTCGACGGTGAACCGCAGCACGGTGTCGCGGTCGATACGGCCGCCTTGTCCGAGCCGGAAGTGCTGGTCGGTCATCGGTTCCCTCCGGCCTGGGGCAGTTCGGGTCGGGGCTCGTCGAGCCGGTAGGCGGCGAGCACCTCGTAACTGGCGGTGTCGCGCAGGACGTTGAACCAGCGGCGGCAGCCGGTGCTGTGCATCCACCGCTCGGCGAAGGGGCCCCTGGGGTTGTCGCGGTAGAAGACATACGCGGCCCACTGCTCGTCGGTGAGGTCCGCGGGGGCCTCGGGGTGGGGGACGTGGGCCTGTCCCCCGTACTGGTACTCGGTCTCGTCACGTGGCCCGCACCATGGGCAGGTGATCAGCAGCACGGTGTCCTCCTCAGTGGGCCACGGCCGCGGCGCCGTGCTCGTCGATCAGGGCGCCCGTCGTGAAGCGTTCGAGGGCGAAGGGGGCGTTCAGCGGATGCGGCTCGCCGGTGGCGATGGTGTGGGCGAAGGTCCAGCCGGCGGCCGGAGTGGCCTTGAATCCGCCGGTGCCCCAGCCGCAGTTGACGTAGAGATTCCCGACGGGGGTGGTACCGATGATCGGGGAGGCGTCCGGGGTGACGTCGACGATGCCGCCCCAGGTGCGCAGCACGTGGGCACGGGCGAAGACGGGGAACAGCTCGACGGCGGCGGCCATCTGCCGCTCGATGACGTGGAAGGAGCCGCGCTGCCCATAGCCGTTGTAGGAGTCGACGCCCGCGCCCATCACCAGCTCGCCCTTGTGGGCCTGGGAGACGTAGACGTGCACGTGGTTCGACATGACGACGGTGGGGTGCACCGGTTCGTGCAGCTCGGAGACCAGGGCTTGCAGGGGGTGTGACTGCACCGGCAGTCGTACGCCCGCCCGCTCGGCCAGCACGCTGCTGTGCCCGGCCGCCGCGAGGCCGACCCGGCCGGCGAGGATGCGGCCGCGGTTGGTCTCGACGCCCACGACCCGGTCGCCGTCCTTGAGGAAGCCGGTGACCTCGCAGCCCTGGATCAGGTCCACGCCCATCTCGTCGGCCCGGCGGGCAAGTGCCCAGGCGACGTGGTCGTGCTTGGCGATGCCGGCCCGGGGCTGGAAGGTGCCGCCGAGGACCGGATAGCGGGTGCGGGGCGAGACGTTGAGGATGGGGCACACCTTGGCGACCTCGTCCGGTTCGAGCCACTCGGCGTCGACTCCGTTGAGGCGGTTGGCGTTGGCACGGCGGACGCCCTCGCGGACGTCCTGGAGGGTGTGTGCGAGGTTGAGGACGCCGCGCTGGCTGAACAGGAAGTCGTAGTCCAGCTCCTCAGGGAGCCGCTCCCACAGCTTGAGGGCGTGCTCGTAGATCGCCGCGCTCTCGTCCCACAGGTAGTTCGAGCGGATGATCGTGGTGTTGCGGGCCATGTTGCCACCGGCCAGCCAGCCCTTCTCCAGGACGGCGACGTTGGTGATGCCGTGGTTCTTGGCGAGGTAGTAGGCGGTGGCCAGACCGTGGCCGCCCGCGCCGACGATGACGACGTCGTACGAGGAGCGCGGCTCAGGGTTGCGCCAGAGGAAGTCCGGATGCTCCGGCAGCGGCTCGGTGGTCATGCCGCTTCTCCGTTCAGGTGGGGGTAGAGAGGGAAGGCGTCGGCGAGTTTCGCGACCCGGGCACGCAGTTCGTCATCGGGCTGCTCGCCCTTCAGGGTCTCGGCGATGATGTCGGCCACCTCCCGGAACTCCGTGTCGCCGAAGCCTCGCGTGGCCAGGGCCGGGGTTCCGATCCGCAGGCCCGAGGAGACCATCGGCGGCCGGGGGTCGAACGGCACCGCGTTGCGGTTCACGGTGATGCCGATGCGGTGCAGCCGGTCCTCGGCCTGCTGCCCGTCGAGCGCGGAGTTGCGCAGGTCGACGAGGACCAGGTGGACTTCGGTGCCGCCGGTCAGCACCGTGATCCCGGCCTCGGCGACGTCGTCGGCCAGCAGCCGGCCGGCGAGGATGCGGGCGCCGTTCAGGGTGCGCTGCTGGCGCTCCTTGAACTCCTCGCTCGCCGCCAGCTTGAAGGCCACCGCTTTCGCCGCGATGACGTGCTCCAACGGGCCGCCCTGCTGGCCCGGGAAGACCGCCGAGTTGATCTTCTTGGCCAGGTCGGCGCGGCTGAGGATCACACCACCGCGCGGACCGCCGAGGGTCTTGTGCGTGGTGGTCGTGACGACATCGGCGTAGGGCACGGGGCTCGGGTGGAGGCCCGCGGCCACCAGCCCGGCGAAGTGGGCCATGTCCACCATCAGATACGCGCCCACCGCGTCGGCGATCCGCCGGAACGCGGCGAAGTCCAGCCGGCGGGGGTAGGCCGACCAGCCGGCGACGATCAGCTTCGGCCGGTGCGCCAGAGCGAGCTGCTCGACCTCGTCCATGTCGACGCGCAGGTCGGACTCGCGCACGTGGTACGGCACGACGTTGTACAGCTTGCCGGAGAAGTTGATGCGCATGCCGTGGGTCAGGTGCCCGCCGTGCGCCAGGTCGAGGCCGAGGATCGTGTCGCCGGGCTTCAGCAGCGCGAACATCGCGGCCGCGTTGGCCTGGGCGCCCGAGTGCGGTTGCACGTTCGCGGCCTCGGCGCCGAACAGTTCCTTGACCCGGGTGATGGCCAACTGCTCGATGACGTCGACGTGTTCGCAGCCGCCGTAGTAGCGGCGGCCCGGGTAGCCCTCGGCGTACTTGTTGGTGAGGACCGAGCCCTGGGCTTCCATGACCGCGGCCGGGGCGAAGTTCTCCGAGGCGATCATTTCGAGGGTCGACTGCTGACGGTGCAGCTCCGCGTCCACCGCGACGGCGACATCCGGGTCGAGGTCGCCGAGCGGGACGGAGAGGTGGGAGGTGAGCGTGGTGATCGACGGATTCCTTGCCATCTGTGCACCATCCTGAGAGCCAACTAATGACCAACTGATATATCAGCCTCTGCGGTAAGGTATGGGAGTTCGCCGGACAGGTCAAGGGGGCCCCATGCAGCACGTGGCGACCGAGCCCAGCGGCGAGGAGCTGTCCCTCGCCGAACGCGCGTACCGCGCCATCCGCGACCGGCTCGTCATGCTCGAGATCCGTCCCGGCTCGCCGATCAACGAGGACCAGTTGGGACAGTCTCTCGGCGTCGGACGGACGCCGGTGCGCGAGGCGCTCAAGCGGCTCCAGTACGAGCGCCTCATCACGACCTACCCCCGGCGCGGCACCTTCGCCACCGAGGTCAACATCACCGACCTGGCCCATATCTCCGAGGTGCGCCAGGAGTTGGAGCCCCTGGCCGCCGCCCAGGCCGCGCGGCGCGCCACGGCCGCGGACCGCGCGACCCTCACGGCCGTACTGCGGGAGCTGGAGAGCGTGGACTCCCGTCGGCGCGACGCCGCCGAGCTCATGCGCCTGGACCTACAGGTCCACCGCGCCATCTACGCCGCCACGCACAACCCGTACCTGGAGGACACCCTCGTCCGCCACGACAACCTGGCCACCCGCATCTGGTGCCTGTTCATCGACCGACTGTCCGACGTGGCCGGCCACGTCGAAGAGCACGGACCGCTGATCGAGGCGATCGTCGCCGGTGACCCCGACAAGGCGGCACACCTCGCCCGCGGTCATGTCGAGCGCTTCGAACGGGCCGTTCGCGACGCCATCTGAGATACCGGCGCGCGCTCGTCGAGGAGCCCGGCCCCGAGCAGATCGGCCCAGACCTGGTCGGGAATCTCCGCCTGGAACGACGCGATGTTGTGCCGCACCTCTTCGGGGGAGCGCATGCCGACCACGATGCCCGCGACCGAGGGATGCCGCAGCGGGAAGGCCATGGCCGCCTGCGGCAGGGTCACACCGTGCGCCTCGCAGATGTCGGCGATCTCATGCGCCCGCCGCAGGACGTCCGGTGAGGCGGGTGCGTAGTCGAAGTGTGCTCCGTCGGCGGGCCGTGGCGTGGCCAGCAGCCCGGAGTTGAAGATCGAAGCGGCGAGTACGGAGACGCCGCGTGCGGCGCAGGCGGGCAGCAGGTCGTCCAGAGCGCTGTGGTCGAGCAGCGTGTAACGGCCGGAGAGCATCACCACGTCGACATCGGTGTCCTGCACCAGCTGGGTGAGCATGCCGGTGTGGTACATGCCCGCCCCGATGGCGCCCACCATCCCTTGGGAACGCAACTCGGCCAGCGCGGGGTAGCCGTCGCGCAGGGCGGCGTCGAAATGGTTCTCCGCGTCGTGGAGGTACAGCATGTCGATGCGGTCGACGCCCATGCGGGTGAGGGAGTCCTCGACACTGCGCAGTACGCCGTCGCGGGAGAAGTCCCACACCCGGCGGTGTGTCGCGGGCACATCGAAACTCTCGTCCCTGCGCCCGGCCTGGTCCTGCGCGTCGAGGAGCCGGCCGACCTTGGTCGAGAGGGTGAACGCTCGTCGCGGCAACCGGCGGAGGAACTCACCGGTGCGGCGCTCGGAGTGGCCGATGCCGTAGTGCGGGGAGGTGTCGAAGTAGCGGATGCCGCTGTCCCAGGCCGCCGCCAGTGTCCGCGCCGCGGTGTCGTCGTCGAGCGGCGCGAAGAGCCCGCCGAGCGGCCCACCGCCGAAACCCAACTCCGTGACCTCGACCGCGCTGCGCCCGATTCGATTCGTCCTCATCCAGCCGATTCTCCTCGTAAGCCACCCGATTTCGCGAGGAGTTGGGCCGGTCCGGACCTATCCGGCGTCCAACGGCCGTTCGAAGAAGGTCTCCAGAACCACCGTCGCCTGCGTCCCGCTGACCCCGTCGATCTCGTACAGACGGCGCAACACGTCCTGGAGCCGCTCGGTCGTCGCGGTGCGCACCTTCACCAGGACGGCCGCGCTGCCCGCGATGACGTGCGCCTCCTGGATCTCCGGCACGGCGGCGAAGTCCTCCGCGCGGTCGCCCATCCACTCCGTCGAGTCGACCAGCACGAAGGCGAGGACCCCGCGGTCGAGCGCCGCGGGGTCGACGTCGACCGTCGTGGCCCGGATGACCCCCTGTTCGCGCAGCTTGCGCACGCGTTCGTGCGCGGCACCCGCCGACAGGCCGACGCCCTTGCCCAGTTCGGCGTAGGAGCGGCCGGCGTCCTGCTGGAGCAGCGCGATCAGACGCCGGTCGATGTCATCCACTGGCTTCATATGATGACCATACCTAGTTCGGCAATGCTGGTGCTACGGTGAATCACATTCTGATCAACGCATGCGAGAGGACGCTCCCATGTCCGTCGACGGCCTGTACGAGATCCTGGACGACCGCTTCCGCACCGGACGTTGCGCGAACGGCGACAGCAGGCTGGAGGTCCTGCACGACGGCTGCCGCTGGGCCGAGGGCCCGCTGTACGTTCCCGCCTGGCGCCAGTTGATCTGGAGCGACATCCCCAACGACCGCATCCTGCGCTGGGACGAGGCCACCGGTGCGGTCGGCGTCTTCCGCACCCCGGCCGGCCACAGCAACGGCAACACCCTCGACCGGCAGGGCCGTCTGGTCACCTGCGAGCAGGGCAACCGCCGTGTCACGCGCACCGAGCCCGACGGGACGGTGACCGTCCTCGCCGACCAGTACGCCGGCCAGCGGCTCAACAGCCCGAACGACTCCGTCGTACGCTCCGACGGCACGATCTGGTTCTCCGACCCGGACTTCGGCATCACCAGCGACTACGAGGGCCACCGCGCCGAGTCCGAGATCGGCGCGTGCAACGTGTACCGGATCGACCCCACGACAGGTGACGTACAACTCGCCGCCGACGGGTTCGAGGGACCCAACGGCGTCATCCTGTCCCCCGACGAGAAGCGGCTGTACGTCTCCGACTCGCGGGCCGCCAGGATCCACAGGTTCGACGTCCGCGAGGACGGCACGCTCTCCGACGGGAAGGTCTTCACCGAGGCCCGGGGCGACGTCCACTTCGACAACATCCGCTTCGACGACGAGGGCCGCCTGTGGGCCGCGGCCCTGGACGACGGGATCCACTGCTACGACCCCGACGGCACCCTCATCGGCCGGCTGCGCGTACCCGAACCCGTCTCCAACATCGCCTTCGGCGGCCCGAAGAACAACCGCCTGTTCATCACGGCCACCACCTCGCTGTACTCACTGATGATGTCGGTGACCGGAGCACCACGCCTTTAGGACCGGACGATTGGATCGGTTCGCAGAAAAGTTCGGGAAATGCCATACCGCGCCACCCCTTCCGCCGCATAGAAATATCTACGAGCATGCATATGCCCGGTTGGTGTGCCGCCGACGGCTGCCGACCGGCGCGGCCCCCGCGCAGCGCAGGGCCGAGCGGACAGCTCCCGGAGCGCGACATGAACGACACGATGTGGACGCACGGTGTGGAGTGGCTCGCCGCCGCCTCTCCCGACCCCCGGGCCTGCAAGCGGGCGTGGGACCGGGACGAGGGCATCGCGCTCCTGGAGGCGGGCCGTTTCTGGGACCTTCTCAGCGTTCCCGACCGGCTCGGCCTGCTCACCCTGGATCTGCTGTGGCAGCCGTCGCTGCCCGCCCCGGGTCCGACGCTCGTGGACACCGCGGCTCACCGGATCGGTTTCCTCCTGCCGCCCGACCCGGGAAGCAGGTGGATCGGCGACGGGCTGCGGTACGCGGGCAAGGGCTCCTGGGTCGCCGCGCCCCCGCCGTACCGGGCCGCCCGCTTCCTGGAATGGCTCGTCCCGCCCGACGGCACCGGCGCACTGCACGGGCCTTTGACGCTCGAAATGGCGCTGCGTCAGGCCAACGGAACGCTCGCCGTGCTCGCGCCCCTGCGCGGCGAATAGCGCGTCAGGAGCGCGGACCCCGGTCCGTGAGGTCGGCGAACGACGCCCACTGCACATCCGGACGCGAGGGCACCGTACGCCCCGCGGCCCGCCACTCCGCGACGAGGCCGGCGTAGAGCCATCCGCTCATCCGACCAGCACCACAGCCGCGGAAAGTCGGCTCAACTCACGTCCCGCACACGGCAATTCAGAACGTCGACCCAGATACGAACAGAAACCGGACCGTTTCGGATCGATGTTTCTATCGACCGTGCGAGATCGGTCGATGACGGTGTGTACTGTGCAGCGAGCCCCTCGCGCGTGGGCCTCGGACCCTGCCCTGCCCGACTTCGCATGGGAACCGATTCGATGATCGAATTTCCGGACCTGGTTGCCGGCGGTCTCGCCGCCGGCGCACTGTCCGCGCTCGCCGCGCTCGGCGGCGGGCTACTGCGGTCCCGGCGCCAACAGGCTGTGCAGCGTGAGGAGATCGCCCGATTGCGCGCCCAACTCGACGGCGCTCCCCTGGCGTTCACCACCGAGGTCGAGCATCTCGCGGCACGCCGCGTGCCCGCCGCCGCGCGGCAACTGGCGCATCCCCACGTCATGGTGCCGGGTCCGCTGAATCCGCGGAACGCCGGTACGCCCCTCGGTGTCGCGCTGGACCACGTACTGAAGGGGATGCGCACGGAGCTGGCCGCGCAGCGCACCCGGATCGACGCGGCCGCGCAGGCCGGGATGCGTGGCGCCACGCGGGAGATCCAGGCCGCCCTGTACCGACTCCAGGACGCGTTGCGGAGGCTTCAGGAACAGTACGACGACCCGGAGTTGGCGCAGACACTGTTCCAACTCGACCACGAGAACGAGCAGTCGCTGCGGCGCGCGCAGGTCGCCGCGGTCGTGTGCGGCGCCTGGGTCGGGCTGGCCCGCAAGGAATCGCATCTGGTGGATGCGGTGACCGGCGGCCAGGCCCGGCTGGCGGGCTACCACCGGGCCCGAGTCCACAACCACCTCGAAACGGGCACCGCCCTGGTGTCCCACGCGGTCGAGCCGGTCGCCATCATCGTCGCCGAACTCCTCGACAACGCCCTGCGGCACTCCTCGCCCGACACCGACGTCACAGTCAACCTGGAGCAGGTCCACCACGGCGTCTGCGTCACCATCGACGACGCGGGCCTCGGTATGACCCAGGACGAACGGGCCCACGCCCAGCGGATGGTGGCCGGTACCGAGCCGATCCTGCTCACCGACCTCGGTGACCCGCCGCGCATGGGGCTCGCCGCGATCGGCAGGCTCACCCGGCAGTTCGATCTGAGCGTGGACCTCTCCTCGCCCTCCCCGTACGGCGGCGTACGGGCGGTGCTGCTCGTCGACGGCCATCTGCTCACCCGAATCGACCCCGCCGAACAGCCGCCGGCGGCCAGCGCCCCGCGCTCGACGCGCAAGAGCGTGCCCGCAGCGGTCCACAGCTACGGGAGCGAACAGGTCGAGGGCGCCGCCCCTGCCGGATCCGGGCATCACCGGCCGCGGGACGCCAAGGGCCTGCCGCAGCGCAGACGCCGCACCCCGGCCACCGCACCGGCCGAAACCGCGACGCGGCCTCCCGCGCGCCGCCCGGAGGAGGCCGCCGCCGCGCTCGGCGCACTGCAATCCGGCACGGCCGCCGCACGCGCGCGGGACGAAGACGCCGTACCCGCTGCGGCGCACGACAGCGAACAGACCGACTACGAGGGGGGAGCGGCGCGATGACGAGCCGCGACGCAGGCGAGACGGCATGGGTGCTGGAACCGATCCTCCAGGTACCGCATGTCGTGGCCGCCGTCCTGCTCACGCGCGACGGGCTGGTGAAGGGGTACACGGACGCGCTGGCCCAGCCGTCGGCCGAGCGGGTGGCCGCCATCACCAGCGCCGTGCAGGGGGCGTCCCGGACGGCGGCGGCCGCGTTCGCCGACCGGGAGCAGGCGGACGTACGGCAGGTCGTCATCGAGTCCGACCACGGCTACGTCCTGATCGTCCCGACGGACCACGGCACATGCGTGGCCGCGTACGGGGACGGCGAGGTGCGTCTGGACCTGCTCGCGCACCGCGTCCACTCGCAGGTGGCGCGGCTGGGCGAGAAGGCGATGGCGACCGCGCCCCGGGAAACCAACGGCAACGCACCGGCATGAGAGGCCGCCGCGCCGGCCGTCCGCTCGTACCCGCGTACCTGTCGACCGGCGGTGTGGCCCGCCCGAGCCGCCCCCAACTGGAGCGGCTGTCGGTGCTCAGCGGCAGCGGAGCGCCACTGCCCGTGGGACTGCCTGCCGCTCAACTGGCCCTGCTGGACGCCCTGGACGGCGGGTCGCTGACGGTGGTGGAGGCCGCGGCCCTGCTGGAACTGCCGGTGTCCGCGCTGCGGGTGCTGGCCGCCGATCTCGTCGACCGGGGCCTGGTGCTGGCCCGCGCGCCGATCCCGCCCGCCGAAGGGTTCGCCCCCGACCTGCTGAGGAGAGTGGCCGATGGCCTCCGCGCCCTCAAGCACGACTAGCCGCATCCACCTGCCCGACACCGCCCGCGACTTGGTGAAGGTCCTCGTCGCCGGGCCCTTCGGGGTGGGCAAGACGACCCTGATCGACTCCGTCTCCGAGATCCGGTCGCTGCACACCGAGGAGCAGCTCAGCGAGGCGTCCGCGCAGGTGGACGATCTCGCCGGGGTGCGGGAGAAGTCGACCACGACCGTCGCCGTCGACTTCGGGCGGATCAGCCTGCCGGACGGCATCGTGCTGTACCTGTTCGGCACGCCCGGGCAGGAGCGGTTCCGTTCGCTGTGGGACGACATCGCGTACGGGGCGCTCGGCGCGCTCGTCCTGGTGGACAGCCGCCGGATCGACGCGTCGTTCGCCGTGCTGGGTCTGGTCGAGGAGAGCGGACTGCCGTACGCGGTCGCCTTCAACGCCTTCCCCGACAGGCCCCGCCACTACACCGACGAACAGCTGCGCGCCGCCCTCGACCTGGAGCCGACGACTCCGATGATCACGTGCGACGCACGGGACGCGAACTCCTCGATCGACGCGCTGCTCGCGCTGGTCCAGCACCTGATCGACCACCCCCCGGAGCACAGGTGACCACCTATCCCCTTGGCCGGCAGGCCTTCTCCCTCTCCGCGCCGGTACGGCTGTGGGAGGACGGCTTCGCGCTGGATCCGTACGGCTACTACGACGCGCTGCGCGCCCAGGGTCCGGTCGGCTGGGCCGAACTCGCCCCGGGTGTACCGGCGTACGTCGTCACGGACCGGCGGGCCGCGCTGGCGCTGCTGCATGACACCGACACCTTCTCGCACGACCCGCGGCCGTGGGAGTCCACCGTCGCCGACGACTCGCCGGTGCTCGGCATGATGCGCTGGCGGCCCAACTCCCTGTTCGCGGACGGTGCCGCGCATGTCCGCTACCGCACCACGCTGATCGACACCTTCGACAGTGTCGAACCGCACGACCTGCGGGCGCGGGTGCACCGCGCGGTGCATGTGCTGGTGAGCCGGATCGGGCCGAAGGGCGAGGCCGATCTCGTCGGCGAGTTCGCGCGGCCGCTGATGGCGCTGGTGTTCAACAGCCTCTTCGGACTGCCGGACAGCCAGAGCGACCGGCTGAACGCGGCGCTGGGCAAGATGATGGAGGGCGGCGCCGAGGCGGCCGAGGGCGAGGCGGAGTTCGGCGGGTACGTCCTCGAACTGATCGCCACCAAGGCCGAGCAGCGCGGCGACGACCTGCCGAGCAGGCTCCTCGACCATCCCGCCGGGCTGACCCCGGAGGAGGTCACCTGGCAGGTGTTCCTCACCCTCGGCGCCGGACACGAACCGACGGCGAACCTGGTGTCCAACGCACTGTCCCGGATCCTCGGCAACCCGCTCTACTACTCGACCCTCACCAGCGGCGCCCGCCCCGTGACGGACGCGGTGGTGGAAGTGCTGCACCACGAGACGCCCCTGGCCAATTACGGCATCCACTACGCCCGCAGGCCCGTCACCTTCCACGGAGTGTGGATCAGGGCCGCGGTGCCGGTGGTGATCTCGTACGGGGCGCTCGCGTACTTCGCCGAGGAGGAGGTCCCCAGCGGCCGCCACCCCAAGGACGCCTCGCACCTGTCCTGGTCGGCGGGCCCGCACGCCTGCCCGGTCAAGCAGCACACGCTGCTCATCGCCACCGAGGCGATCGAGCGGCTCACCCAGTGGCTGCCCGATCTGGAGCCGGCACTGCCGCGCGAACGCCTGAGCTGGCGGCCCGGTCCCTTCCACCGCTCGCTGACGTCGTTGCCCGTCCGCTTCAGCCCCCGCTCCCCCGACCAGCCAGGAGACCCGTCGTGACCGTGACCGACCGCATCGCACTCGACCCCTTTGGCGCCGACATCGCCGCCGAGAGCGCCCGGCTGCGCGCGCTCGGCCCGATCGTGCCCGTGGAGCTGCCGGGCGCCATTCCCGCCTGGGCGCCCACCGGTTACGACACGCTCAAGGAGTTGATCCTCGACCCTCGGGTCAGCAAGGATCCCCGGCTGCACTGGAAGTTGTGGCCGGAGATCGGCGAACACCCCTCCTGGGGCTGGGTCCTGGGCTGGGTCGGCGTGGTCAACATGCTCTCCACGTACGGCCCCGACCACGCGCGGCTGCGCAAGCTGGTGGCGCCGAGCTTCACGCACCGGCGCACCGAGGCGATGCGCTCACGGGTGGAGGCGATCACCGCGGAGCTGCTCGACGGCCTTGCGGCGGCGGGTGCGGACGGTTCCGTGGTCGATCTGAAGGCGGGGCTGGCGCATCCGCTGCCGATGCGGATGATCTGCGAACTGTTCGGTGTCCCGGACGAGTTGCGGGACGACACCGCAACGATGATCGCGGCCATCATGGACACCTCCGACCCGAGCCCTGAACATGCCGCCTTCGTTCAGCGGCAGATCGGCACGGTGCTCCCCGCGCTGATCGCCCACCGCACCGGGCACCCCGGGGACGACCTCACCACGGAACTGATCCGGGTCCGGGACGAGGACGGCGACCGGCTCAGCGACGAGGAACTGCTCTACACGCTGCTGCTGGTCATCGGCGCCGGCTTCGAGACGACCGTCAACCTCATCGGCAACGCGGTCGTCGCCCTGCTGACGCATCCCGAGCAGCTGGCCGACGTACGGTCCGGGAAGCTCGGCTGGGAGGCGGTCGTCGAGGAGACACTGCGGGTCCATCCGTCGATCGCCTCACTGCCCCTGCGGTTCGCCGTCACGGACCTCACCGTCGGCGACGTCACCATCCCGGCCGGGGACGCCATCATCACGACGTACGCCGCCGCCGGTCTCGATCCCGCGCACTACGGTCCTGACGCCGACGCCTTCGATGCCGGGCGCGGAGCCGACGACCATCTGGCGTTCGGGATCGGGGTGCACCGGTGCATCGGTGCCCCGCTCGCCCGTATGGAGTCCCTCACCGCGCTGCCCGCGGTCTTCGCCCGCTTCCCCGAGCTGGAACTGGCCGTTGACGAGGACAAGCTGCAACAGGTGCCGTCGTTCATCGCCTTCGGCTGGCAGGAGATTCCGGTGCGGCTGGGCAGGTGAGCGCTGCCGTACTCACGGGTCGAAACGATCTCGCGGGTGGCTGCACGTCTACGACACCGGCGCGCATGAACCCGACGGCAGGTCACCGCGTCGGCAGAACTGCGACTGAGTCCGGCCGATGGGCACATCTCCGTCCTCAGCGGGGGCGCGGCCGCCCTGGCCTGGCTCGTGGAACATTCCAGCCATGGAGCGACTGTCCACGGAGATTGATCAGGCCCCCTCGGCACGTTGACAGGGATCTGTCGAGATGTTGGTATGAGGCGCCGTTCAGCCGGACCTGCGCCGCGCCCCCCGAAACCCAGAGCGAGGTCCCATGCCGCAGCGCGCCGCGACCGTCGTCGGCGGCGGGATCGGCGGCCTTGCGGCTGCCGTCGCGCTGCACCGCCGGGGCTGGCGCGTCGAGGTGCTGGAACGGGCCCCCGAGTTCACCGAGATCGGCACGGGCATCTCCCTGTGGCCGAACGCACTGCACGCGCTCGAGGTGCTCGGCCTGGCCGGCGCCGTCCGGGCACTCGGCGCCGTCGAGGCCACAGGCGGCGTACGCGACCGCCGGGGCCGCTGGCTGTCCCGTACGGACAATGCGGAGTTGGCGCGCCGCTTCGGCCACCCCCTGGTGGTCCTGCACCGCGCGGACCTGTTGCGGGCGCTCACCGAGGCGCTGCCCGCGGAGAGCCTGCGGTCGGGCAGCGAGGTGTCCGCGGTCCGCGACGGCGGAGACCGTCTGGTCGTCGGTCACCGCGGGGGCGAGTCCCGGCCCGACCTCGTCGTCGGCGCCGACGGGCTGCGCAGTACGGTCCGCCGCGCCCTGTGGCCCGGCGCGGCCGGCCCCCGGTACGCCGGTTACACCGCCTGGCGCATGGTCACCGAGCCCCTCGCCGAGCCGCCCGCGGCGGGCGCGGCGACCTGGGGCCGCGGATCGCGGTTCGGCTACACGGCGCTGCCGGGCGGGCGTACGTACTGTTTCGCGACCGCGTCGCTGCCGGCGGGAGCTGCCTCCGACGCGTCCGAGTACGCCCAACTGCTGCGCCGGTTCGGGTCCTGGCCGGATCCCATCCCCGCCCTGCTGGCCGCCGTCCCCGCGGACGCGGTGCTCAGACACGACTTGTACGACCTGCCGCCGCTGCCCTCGTTCGTCCGCGGCCGGGTCGCGCTGCTCGGCGACGCGGCCCATGCCATGACCCCGAATCTGGGCCAGGGCGCGTGCCAGGCGCTGGAGGACGCGGTCACCCTCGCCCACTGCCTCGACGGCACCCCGGACGTGGCCGCCGCGCTCCGCTCGTACGACCTGCTGCGCCGCCCGAGGACCCAGGCCATCACGCGCCGCTCTGCCCGGCTCGGCGCAGTCGGCCAGCTGTCGTGGCCGCCCGCGGTGCTGATGCGCGACATCACCGCCCGGCTGACGCCGACGCGGGCGACGCTGCGTTCCATGACGCCGGTGCTCGGCTGGACAGCGCCCGGTGTCCCGGTGACAGCGACGGAGAGCGAGGGCCGCTGATGCCGGACTGGACATATCACCCGCTGCGCGGGGCTGCCGCTGCCGTCCTCGGCCGGCGCCGTTCGCAGCTGACCGCACTGCGGCTGCTGGCCACGATCGGCTCCCGTCCCGCCGGTGCCCGGCTGATCGCCCGGGGATTCGGCCACCGCCATCCGCCCGAGCGGCTCGGCGGCGAGATCACCGGCGTGCCCTTGACCGTCCGCCTCGGCATAACCGTCCCGCCGTCACTCGCCCGCGAGGCGGTACGCGCCATGCCCCCGCTCGGGGCCGGTGTCGTCGAGGTGGCGCCGGTGTCGGCGGATGACGTGGAGACCGTGCGCGAGGCCGCTGTCGGCCGCTCGCTCCCGCTGGTTGTCCGCGCCTGCGACCCGGAGGCCGAGTCCGCCCTCAAGCCGTACGTCGACGGGTTCACCAGCACCGACGACCCGCACGTGCTCCATCTGTCCGAGCCGTCGGTCATCGCAGCGGCCGACGCGCTGGAGGAGCCGGGCACCGTCGTGCTCGCCCGGCCCGGGGTGCTCGTCGAGGCCGGGCCCGGCTGGTTCGCACGGGTCACCGAGGCAGCCACGCCCACCGCGCCCGCTCCGGGGCTGCGGGACGTCGGCCGCGACCCCCGCCGCTGGCCCGCCTGGTGGTGGGGCCTGCTCGTCGGGCTCGGTATGACGGGCGCCGGACTCGGCGCCGCGGCGATCACGCTCGGGCCGGTGCTGCTCTGGTACGACCGCGACTACCTCGGCATGACGCTGCACAAGCTGCATGCTGTCAACCACCACCTCGTGCACTTCCTCCAGCACGACCGGATCACCATGGCCGGCACGATGGTGGCGATCGGCGCCCTCTACACCGGCCTCGCCGTGGGCGGGATCAGACGCGGCCGGCCCTGGGCCCGCGAGGTGTATCTGCTCTCCGGGGCGATCGGCTTCCCCACCTTGTTCTACTTCCTGGTCACCGGCTTTGTGGAACCCCTGCACACGGCCACCGCCATCGTGCTGTTCCCGATGTTCGTGGCCGCGGTCCGCCGGGCTCCGCACACGCCGAGGTGGCAGCCGGCGCCCGAGGGACCCGAGCGGGAGCGCCGACGGGCTCTGACCGGCCAGCTGCTGCTGATCGTCACGGGAGCGGGGCTGTTCGTCGGTGGAGCCGTGATCTCCGTGGTCGGCCTGACCGGTGTGTTCGTGCCGGCCGACCTGGCCTTCCTGGACGCCGGCGCGCAGACCCTGGAAGCCGCGAACCCCCGGCTCGTGCCGTTCGTCGCCCACGATCGCGCGGGGTTCGGCGGTGCCCTGATGGCCGCCGCGGTGGCGATCACTCTGCTCAGCGCGTGGGGCTGGCGGCGGGGTGAGGCCTGGGTGTTCTGGACCCTGGCCACGGCGGCGGCCGCCGGGTTTCTGCCGGCTGTCGTGGTGCACGGCGTGATCCACTACACGGACTTCATCCACCTCGCGCCGGTCTACTTCGGCATCGCCATGACCGGCACCGGGCTGCTGCTGGCGCGTCCCTACCTCTGCGCCAAGGCGTCGGCGGGACCGAAGGACTGACGCACCGCCCCGGCGAACGCTCCACCACGAGCGCAGGGACGGCTCGGACGCCACCCGGGCGGCATCACCTGGAACAGGTGATGCGGAGCCGGGGCCCCGGCGATGGGATGAACCCATGCGAGGCGCGAAGAACACGACGTCGGCGTCCCGGGATCCCGACCGCTCCGTGCACTGGACGGCTCGTCTGGCCCTGGTGACCGCGGCCGCGGCGGTGCTGAATCTGCTGGTGGCCGCCGGGCTCAGGGGCATCGCCGTGCTGGCTCTCGGGATGGCCGGGCTCGCCGTCACGGCGGCGGCGGTGTGGTGGGCCCTGGCCCACCGGGGCCTGCTGCGGGCGCTCGCCGTCGTGCTGGCCTCGGCGGTTCCGGTCGCCCTGCTGGTGCACTACGCCCTGATCGGTCTGCTCTGGCCCGTGACGCTGTCCGTGGTGCTGTGGGCGGGCGCGGCGGTCGCCGCGAGAGCCACGCTGGGCATGGACGCCCGGCCGATCCGTGCGGTGGAGCACTCCACACTGCCTCCGAAGCGGCCCTTCCTGATCATGAACCCGCTCTCGGGCGGCGGGAAGGTCGGCAGATTCGACCTCGTCGACAAGGCCCGGCGGCTCGGGGCCGATGTCGTGGTGCTCGATCCGGCTCATCACCAGGATGTCTCCGTACTGGCTCGCGAGGCCGTGGCCGACGGCGCCGATCTCCTGGGAGTCGCCGGCGGCGACGGCACGCAGGCTCTGGTGGCCGGTGTGGCCGCACAGCACAACGTGCCGTTCATGGTCGTCTCGGCCGGGACCCGCAACCACTTCGCACTGGATCTCGGGCTGGACCGCGACGACCCGTCGACGTGCCTGGACGCCCTTACGGACGGCGTCGAAATCCGGGTCGACCTCGGTGTCATCGGGGACCGCGTCTTCGTCAACAACGCCTCGTTCGGTACGTACGCCGCCGTCGTGCAGAGCCCCGCCTACCGCGACGACAAGGTCCCCACCATCCTGCGTACGCTCCCCGACCTCCTGACCCACCACGCCGGTCCGCGGCTGACCGTCCACGCCGCGAACGTGACCATCGACGCCCCGCAGGCCGTCCTGGTGAGCAACAACCCGTATCGCATGGGCGACTCCGCCGGTCTCGGTCGCCGCCCCCGGCTGGACTCCGGAGTCCTGGGCGTCCTCTGTGTCACCGTCGACAACGCGACCCAGGCCGCGGGCATGCTCCGCGGCGCGGGGGCCTCCGGACTGACGGCTATGACTTCGCACGAGGCCGTCATCGAAGCCGACACCGCGGAGATCCCGGTCGGCGTCGACGGCGAGGCGCTCACCCTGCCCACGCCCGTCCGCTGCCGGATCCGGCCGGGGGCACTGCGCGTACGGGTACCGAGGCACCGTCAAGCCGCGTTCTTGGCGAAGCCGCACCTGAGCTGGCACAGAGTGGGCCAACTCGCCTTCGCGACCCGACATGCCCGCGCAGCGTGAACGGGCCGAAGGGGCCGCCCCCCTCGCCGCGCGGCACAGCAGACGTTGACGGAAGGTGCGCTGCCGGTACCCGAGTGAATGCGCGGACACCGTGCGGCGACCGCATAAGCTCAGCGGATGGCGAAGTACTTCGACGTGCACCCCGACAACCCCCAGCCGCGCACCATCGCTCAGGTCGCCGACAGCGTCCGCTCGGGTGCGCTCATCGCTTACCCGACGGATTCCTGTTATGCGCTCGGCTGCCGACTGGGCAGCCGGGACGGTATCGAGCGGATCCGTACGATCCGGCGCCTGGACGACCGGCACCACTTCACCCTTGTGTGCCAGGACTTCGCGCAGCTCGGCCAGTTCGTACGCGTCGACAACGACGTGTTCCGCGCGATCAAGGCGTCGACGCCCGGCAGCTACACCTTCATCCTGCCCGCGACGAAGGAGGTGCCGCGCATGCTCCAGCACCCGAAGAAGAAGACCGTCGGCGTGCGCATCCCCGATCATGTCGTCACCCAGGCCCTGCTCGCCGAGCTGGGTGAGCCGCTGCTGTCCAGCACGCTGCTGCTGCCCGACGAGGACGAACCGATGACCCAGGGCTGGGAGATCAAGGACCGGCTCGATCACATGGTGGACGCGGTCGTGGACTCCGGGGACTGCGGGACCGAACCGACGACGGTCATCGACTTCTCGGGCGGCGAGGCCGAGATCGTACGGCGTGGGGCCGGTGACCTGGCGCGGTTCGAGTAAGAAGGGGGTGAGGATCCCCCAGGGATCGCCCTTGATCGTGCGTGCAACGATGGCCCGGGCCGGGCCTCTCGCACGGACCGGCCCTCGCCGACTTCCCCACGATGAGAGGCAGCGCACGCCATGACCGCCGTACAGGGAACCACCGTCGACATCCCCACCGAGGACGGCACCGCCGACGCCTATCTGAGCCACCCCGGCGACGGGAGTCCTCATCCGGCGGTCCTGCTGTACATGGATGCCTTCGGAGTGCGCCCGCGGCTCAACGCCATGGCCGACCGGCTCGCCGAGGCCGGCTACACGGTGCTCGTGCCGAACGTGTTCTACCGTCACGGGCGTGCGCCGCTCTTCGAGCTGCCGGAGTTCATCGACGACGCGTCGCGTCCGGCGCTCTTCGAGCAGATCATGCCGGTCATGCGGGCCCTGACACCTGAGCGGGCGATGCGGGACGCCGATGCCTGTCTGCGCTGGCTGGCCGACAGCCCGGTGGTGGCCGACGGACCGGTGGCGATCACCGGGTACTGCATGGGCGCCGGGCTGGCTCTGCGCACCGCCGGTACGTATCCGGAGCGGGTCGCCGCGGCGGCCGGTTTCCACGGCGCGCGGCTGGCGACCGAGGCCCAGGACAGTCCGCACCTGGTGGCCGAACACATCACCGCCGAGCTGTACTTCGGCCACGCCGACGAGGACCCGTCGCTGCCCGCCGAGCAGATCAAGCGACTTGAGGACGCACTGACCACGGCCGGCGTCCGGCACCACTGCGAGGTCTATCCCGGCGCCCACCACGGGTACACACAGTCCGACACGTCCGCGTACCACCGCGAAGGGGACGAGCGGCACTGGGCGGCACTGCTCGACCTGCTCAAGCGCACTTTCTGAGGAGATCTTCCGAGGAGCGGGCGGCACGCGCGCGTGCCGCCCCATTTCCGCACCACTTGTTGACATGACCGCGTCGCAGCGCAACGCTGAGAGCGCTCTCAAAACAGGTACGGACCAATCTCCTCGAGTAAAGACCCCCCACGGAGGTGGAGAGTGCTAGGACGCCCGTCCCACCGGTTCTCGGCCATGGCAGCGACAGCCGCCCTGCTCGGCGCGCTGTTCATGTTCGGGGCACCGTCGCCCGCACAGGCGGTGCCCGACACGATTCCCCTGAACATCACCAACAACTCCGGCCGCGGCGAGCCGGTCTACGTCTACAACCTCGGCACCTTGCTGACGACGGGTCAGCAGGGCTGGGCGGACGCGAACGGCACGTTCCACGCGTGGCCCGCCGGCGGCAACCCGCCGACGCCCGCACCGGACGCGTCCATCGCGGGACCGACGGCCGGACAGTCGAAGACGATCCGGATCCCGAAGTTCTCGGGGCGGATCTACTTCTCGTACGGCCAGAAGCTCGACTTCAGGCTGACGACCGGCGGGTTGGTGCAGCCGGCCGTACAGAACCCGAGCGACCCGAACCGCAACATCCTCTTCAACTGGTCCGAGTACACGCTCAACGACTCCGGGCTATGGCTCAACAGCACCCAGGTCGACATGTTCTCGGCGCCGTACGCGGTGGGCGTCCAGCGCGCCGACGGCAGCACCGCCACCACCGGGCATCTCAAGTCGGGCGGCTACAACGCGGTCCTCAACGGCCTGCGCGGACAGGCGGGCGGCTGGTCCGGTCTCGTGCAGACGCGGTCCGACGGCACCGTACTGCGGGCCCTCTCCCCCGGTCACGGAGTGGGGGCAGGCGCCATTCCGGCCAGTGTGATGGACGACTACATCAATCGCGTCTGGCAGAAGTACGCCGGCTCCACGCTGACGGTGACGCCGTTCGCCGACCAGCCGAACACCAAGTACTTCGGCCGGGTGTCGGGCGGGGTCATGAACTTCACCAACGGTTCCGGAGCCGTGGTGACCACCTTCCAGAAGCCGGACGCGGACAGCATCTTCGGCTGCCACAAGCTGCTCGACGCGCCCAACGACCTGGTGCGCGGGCCGATTTCGCGCACGCTGTGCGCGGGCTTCAACCGGTCCACGCTGCTCGCCAACCCGAACCAGCCGGACACCTCGTCGGCGAACTTCTACCAGGACGGGGTGACCAACCACTACGCCCGCCTCATCCACGCGCAGATGGCCGACGGCAAGGCGTACGCGTTCGCCTTCGACGATGTCGGCCAGCACGAGTCACTCGTCCACGACGGAAATCCGCAGCAGGCCTACCTCACGCTGGATCCGTTGAGTTGAGCCGGCCGGGCGGGGGCGGGCCCGTCACCAGTTCCGCGTGCGCACGAAAGGTGCGGGGCGGACGCCCGGTGATGCGCTGAACGGTGTCGGTGGTGCGGTCCTCGGCTCCGTCGGCGATGGCGCTGTCGAGCCCCGCCAGGAACACCGCGAACTCGGCGGGCATGCTCTTGGCCAGTCGGTCGCGCAACTGCTCGTACCCGAGGTGCCGGTGGGTGACCGGGCGTCCGGTCACCGCCGTCAGGGTGGCGGCGATCTCGCCGTGGCTCAGCACCTCGGGGCCGGTGATGAGGAGGTCGGTGTCGGGCGCGGGGTCGTCGGTCAGTGCATGGGCGGCGACCGCGGCGATGTCGTCGGCGTCGACGAAGGCGACGCGCCCCTCGCCGGTCGCCGTCCAGAACGTGCCGTCCTCGCGGATGCCGTGCGCGTGCAGGTGGTCGCCGGTGAAGTTCTGCATGAACCACGAGGGCCGCAGAACCGCCCACTCGTCGAACAGGTCGGGCAGAGCCAGATGGATCTCCCCGGTGGCGGGGCCGCCCGCGGGAATGGCCGAGGAGCTGAGCAGCACGGCACGGCGCACTCCGGCGGCGCGGGCCCGTTCCAGGAAGGGCAGCACCGTGGCGGCGGGCACCGCCGAGCCCAACGGCGGGACGAGATAGACGCGATCGGCTCCGCTGAGGGCACCGGCGTAGGTGGTGGGGTCGTACCAGTCGAAGTGGACGGCCCGGGCTCCGTCGACAGCGGTGGCGCGCCGGCTTGCGGCGCTGACTCGGTGGCCGCGTGCGGCGAGTTGAGAGACCAGGCGGCTGCCCGTGGTGCCGGTGGCTCCGATGACCAGCGTGTGCGCGGGGGCGGTCATCAGGCAGCACCCTGGGTGAAGTCGGCTGCGCCGTCCCGCGGGAGGGCGAGCGGGTTCCAGTAGTCGCGGTAGTGGGTGATGAGGCCGTCTTCTACGGTCACCACGGCGATGTAGGTCATGTCGAAGGGGTCTCCGCTCTGCACCAGCCGCCCGGTGCCGCGCATCTCGACGACGACGATCTCGGGATTGACGGTCTGGTGGATCCCCACCGAGGGGAACCCATGGAGGTCGATGTGCTCGGGGTAGTCGCGCATGTAGTCGGCGATGGCGGACCTGCCTTCCAGCTGCCGCGGCCAGCCTTCTGGAGCGAAGGGGAACTCCATGACGCCGTCGTCGGCCCAGAGACCGACCCAGGCGGGGATGTTCTTGTCGAGGAGCAGGGCGAGGCCGTGGCGGAAGAGGTCCGCCGGGTGCGCAGGGGTGGTCATGAGGACTCCGTCCAGTAGAATACGGACCCTGGGTCCGCTTCTCAAACGATACGGACTCCGGGTCCGTTTTCGCAAGAGAGGATTCCCGTGCCCGAGCGCAAACCCCGAGCGGACGCCGCCCGCAACCGCGAGGCCGTACTGGCGGCGGCGGACGCACTGTTCGCCGAGTGCGACAGCCCGGACGCCGTGACCATGGCCGACATCGCGGCCGCGGCCGGGGTCGGCAAGGCGACCCTCTTCCGCGGGTACGGCGATCGCACCGGCCTGATCCAAGCGCTGTACGCGGCCCGCCTCGAACCGGTCCGGCAAGCCGTGACCGACGGCCCCCCTCCCCTGGGCCCCGACGCCCCGCCCGCCGAACGGGTCCACGCCCTGCTGGACGCCCTCCTCTGCTTCAAGCTCGACCACCGGCACCTCTCGCTGGCCCTGGAGGGAACGGGTTCGGACAGTCCGTACCAGGCGGCGCACTACGAGTGGTGGCACGGCACGATCCGGGACGTCCTTGACCGGGTCCCCGGCTTCACCGGCAGCGACTTTGCCGCACACGCACTGCTCGCGGCGGTCCGCGCCGACCTCGTCGCCCACCTGGCCGACCGCCAGAACATGACGCGTGAGGCGCTGCGGGTGGAGTTGGCCGCCTTCACGGCCAAAGTCCTTACGGGACAGGTGAGCTGACAGGCGTCGCATCCACAACGACTGAAACGACTCACCGGAGCCGCGAAAAGCGGCCCCGTGGCCTGTTTTCGACCCGCGTCACCTGGGATGACTAGCCGCATTTTCAGAGTTGACCCCCGAACCACCGGTAAGGGCTTGCTAATACTTGCCCATCACACGTAGACCTTGCGTTCACAACAACCGTGGCTCTGGGGGGAGTTCGCGAAGATGGAAGGCACGGTAGATGGTTTCCGCTATGGGCTGGTGACCCCTGTGGCGGCCTATGTCATGGCTTGCCTGGGAGGTGCACTGGGACTGCGCTGCATCGTCCGGTCCCTGCTCAACAAACAGTCGTGGAAGCCCGGTTGGCTGGCGCTCGGCGCCACGTCGATCGGCTGCGGCATCTGGACGATGCACTTCATCGCCATGATCGGTTTTCAGGTCGAGGAAACCCGGATCGGCTACGACGTGGGGCTGACCGTCCTCAGCCTCGCCGTGGCCATTGTCGTGGTCGGCATCGGCGTATTCATCGTGGGCTACCTCGGCGCCAGCAAGGTCACGCTGTCCGTCGCGGGCGTCATCACCGGTCTCGGGGTCGCCGCCATGCACTACCTGGGCATGGCGGCACTGCGGCTCAGCGGCACCGTCCACTACGACGCCTTCACCGTCGTTCTCTCCGTGGTGATCGCGATCGTCGCCGCGACCGCGGCACTGTGGGCGGCGGTCAGCATCCGGGGCTTCCTCGCAAGCCTCGGGGCGAGTCTCGTGATGGGCGTGGCCGTGTCCGGGATGCACTACACGGCCATGGCCGCCGTGGGCGTCCATGTGCACGGCAACTCCGGTGCCTCCTGGGCCGGCGACTCGCCCACCTCTCTGCTGCTTCCCATGCTCGTGGGGCCGTTCATCTTCCTCGTGCTGGCCGGAGTGGTGGTGATGTTCGACCCGCTGCTGGTCCTGGGCGACGGCGAGTGGAACGACGTACCGCACGGGAAAGCCGCCGCTTTCACGCGGCCCGCCGCGAGCCCGAACGCCTTCCACGAGGATCAGGACGGCCCCGTATGGCGGCAGCCGGAACCGGAGGCGACACCGCACACCCGCCACCGGTGGTGAACGGCCTCTGCTCACCGGCGGATTCGGGCGGATCCGACGAGCCTCGGTCCCGGCAGCGGTAACAGGCTGCCGGGGCCAAGCTCCGTCCGTGCCGGGTCACTTCACGAAGCGGTACTTCACGTGGGTGGCGAGGGGCGTGTCGACCACCCTGACCGGCTCGAGATCCCGCCGACCGGCGCCCACGCCCTCGAAGAGCCGCAGCCCGTCTCCCAGGAGCGCGGGCACCACATGCAGCTGGAGCTCGTCGATGAGCCCCTCCCAGAGGTACTGCTGCACCGTGCTCGCCCCGCCCGCGATGTTGACGTTCCTGTCCCCGGCGGCGGCCTTCGCCTGGTCGAGGGCGCTGTGGATGCCGTCGGTGACGAAGGTGAAGGTGGTGCCGCCCTCCTTGGCCAGGGCCGGCCGGGGGCGATGGGTGAGCACGAAGACCGGGGCCCGGAACGGCGGGTTCTCGCCCCAGAACTCCTCGCCCGTGTCGTACATCATCCGACCCATGACCACCGCCCCGGTGGCGTCGAACCACTCGCGCATCAGCTCGGAGTCGCGATTCTCCTCCCCGCCCGTCATGCCCTGGCGCTCCCGCCAGCTCGCCAGGTTGTGGATCCACTCGAAGAGCGGCTCGGCGCCGTCGCCTCCAGGGTTGTCGAGGGAGACGTCGGTGCCGGCGATGTAGCCGTCGAGGGAGATGGCCAAATCCGCGGTTACGGTCATGATGCGGTGCTCCTGAAGTCCTGGAATGTGCTGCCTTCACTCTCACGTCGACCGGGAACCGACGCATTCGACACTCCCGGCGACACGAATGTATTCGAGCCCCGGGGCGAGGCGGCGTTGACGCAACCGCGGCCGCCTTCGAGGCTCGCCTAGATCGTTGTTACGGTTCACCGGTGTCTGACTCTTCACGCGATACCGCCGAAGGCGCCGGCTGGGGCACCACCGAACCCGGCAAGTACCGGCGGCTGATGCCGTCCAAGGTCGAGAAGATCTCGTGGCTCGACCCGAGGATGCTGTGGGCCGCCCGCAACGGTGTGCTGGCCTCCTGGTTCGGCGACCCGACCGCCGGTACCCGCAGCCGGTGGGCGGCACAGCGCGCTGCCGCCGGCGCGCCCCCCGACAAGGTGATCCGGCGCGACGATCCGGACCGGTTCTCGTTCCTGGTGATCGGCGACACGGGAGAGGGCGACGACCCCCAATACGCTGTCGTGCCCGGCCTGTTGGAGGTCGGCCAGGACACCCGGTTCGCCGTCCTCGCCAGCGACGTGATCTACCCGGTGGGCAGCGCCGACGACTACGGCACCAAGTTCTTCCGCCCGTACCAGGACTACCGGGCGCCCATCTACGCGATACCCGGCAACCACGACTGGTACGAGGACCTCGCCGCCTTCATGCGCGTGTTCTGCGACGACGCCCCGGCCCTCGCGCCCGAGCCGCGGCCCCGTCCGATGAGCCGGGCCTGGCTGCGGTCCCGGTTGTGGCACCGGCCGCGTGCGAACGACGGGCAACGCCTCGCCGAGGCCCGGACGTTGCGCTCCTCCCCCGCCCAACAGGCCGTCCAGCCCGGCCCGTACTGGGCGATCGACGCCGGACCGGTGCGGATCATAGGCATCGACACGGGCCTGCTCGGAACCGTCGACGCCGAACAGGGCGCCTGGCTGCGGGAGGTGTCCCAGGGACCTCGGCCGAAGATCCTCATCACGGGCTCGCCCCTGTACGTGGACGGCAAGCACGACCCCTGCGTGATCGACGGCGGCGGCACGGTCGACGACATCGTCCGCGATCCCGCCCACCACTACGTCGCAGCGATAGGCGGCGACATCCACAACTACCAGCGCTACCCGGTGCGAGTGGGCGGCCGCACCATCCAGTACATCGTCGCGGGCGGCGGCGGTGCCTTCATGCACGCCACGCACACCATCCCGCGCGTCGACATCGCGAACGTCACCGAGAGCGAGTTCCGCTGCTACCCGCTGCGCGGCGACTCCCTGTCCTTCTACAGCAAGCTGTACGGGCGCCGACTGCGCCTGCGCCGCTTCTTCACCCTCACCGAGGCCGAAGCCACGGCCGTCGTCGCCGAGCGGCTGGAGATCAAGCCGGGTCGTGCACCGATCCCGGACACCCGCATCACCTTGCGCACCCGCCTGGTCGCCGGGCTGCTGGGCACGGGACGCCGACCCGACCGGGCCAAGCGGTTCCGGCTGCCCGTGCGGAAGATCTACACGCAACTGTTCTCGCCGAGCTCGGCGACCTACAGCCCGCCGTTCTTCAAGTGTTTCCTGCGCCTGGACGTGACCCCGGAGTCGGTGCGGCTGCGCTGCTACGCCGCGACCGGCAACCGGGCCCAGGAGATCGACCCGCCGGTCGAGGACGACGTCACCATTCCGCTGCACTGATCCTTGGACACAACTGGCGTACGACGCCGGAGGAACCCGTGCCATCCATCTCACGCCCCTTGCGCAAGCTGGGCTTCCTGACCATCGGACTGTTCGACGAGACCGACCCACGCCGGGGCCATGAATCGACCCTGGAGATCATCGAGTTGGGCGAGAGACTCGGTTTCGACAGTGCGTGGGTCCGCCACCGCCATCTCCAGTACGGCATCTCGTCCCCCGTCGCCGTCCTTGCGGCCGCCTCGCAGCGCACCCGCCGCATCGAGCTCGGCACCGCGGTCATCCCGCTCGGCTGGGAGAACCCACTGCGGCTGGCGGAGGACCTGGCGACGGTCGACCTGCTGTCCGGCGGCCGCCTCAATCCGGGGGTCAGCGTGGGCCCGCCGATGCACTACGACCAGGTCAAGGAGGCCCTGTACCCGGACACGGCCGACACGGAGGACTTCAGCTACGAACGGGTGCGTCGGCTGCTGGACTTCGTACGCGGCGAACCGGCCACCGGCTTCCGCGGCGTCGAGGGGTTCGAGGTGTTCTCGGACCGCGTACAGCCGCACTCCCCCGGCCTCGGCCGCCGCCTGTGGTACGGCGGAGGCAGCCTCGGCTCGGCGCAGTGGGCGGGCGAACACGGCATGAACTTCCTCACCAGCAGCGTCGTCAAGGCGGAAGGACCTGATGAATCGGCGGACTTCGCCGAGATCCAGCTCTCCCACATCCGCACGTTCCGCGCCCACCACCCCGACGGCGACGACGCCCGGGTCTCCCAGGGCCTCGTCGTCATCCCCACCGACTCGGCCACGCCCGAACAGCGCGCCCGGTACGAGGAGTACGCCGCCCGGCGCACCCCTCGTACGACATCACCCCAGGGCCCGGCCCGCCTGATGTTCGCACCCGACCTCGTCGGCAGCAGCGCGGAGATCGCCGAACGGCTGCATGCGCACGCCGCGTTCCGCGAGGTCGACGAGGTCGCGTTCGCGCTGCCGTTCACCTTCGAGCACGAGGACTACGTGCAGATCCTCACCGACATGGCGACAAGGCTCGGCCCGGCGCTGGGCCGGCAGCCGACCGCCTGACCTCACCAACGCCCGGGCTCGGTCCCGACGATCGGCTCGGACGTCTTGCCGTCGACGCCGACCGGCACGTCACCGGCCAGCATCACCCGGTGCATGATCCGCGGGAAGCCGAGGTGGGCGTTGTCGCTGGGTGCCAGGTGGATGGTGGCCCGGTTGTCCCAGAAGGCGACGCTGCCCGGCTCCCAGCGGAAGCGGACCGTGTACTCGGACCGCACCGCCTGCTCCAGCAGCATGTCCAGGATCGCCCTGCTCTCGACGCGGGAGATGCCGGCGATCTGCTCCAGGTAGTAGCCGTTCACGAACAGCACCCGCTCCCCCGTCTCCGGGTGGACGCGCACCAGCGGGTGCACCGAGGCGACCTGATGGTCCAGCAGATGCCGGACGTACGCGTCGTCGCCCGGCCGGGGCTGATACCCGACGCCCAGCCGGTGCTCGGCCCGGAGCCCGTCGACGAACTCCCGGACCGGGGCGGACAGTCCGGCGTACGCAGCCGCCAGGTTGGACCACGTCGTGTCGCCCCCGTACGGCGGAACGGACTCGGCGCGCAGGATCGTGGCGGCGGGCGGGTCGATACGGGCGCCGTGGTCGCAGTGCCAGCCGCGCAGCAGGGTGTGCCGCCGGCGCTGCAACCACTCCTCGTGCTCCATGCCGAACCGCCCGCCCAGTTCCAGACGGTCGGCGGTCGTCTCGATCTCGGGCACGTCGGGCGGCGAGGCCTTCCCGCGCCGCCCGAGCACAACGAGCTCGCCGAACCACCGCGCGAACGCCACATGTCCCGCGTGGTCCAGCTTCTGCCCACGGAAGAACACCACCTTCCAGCGCAGCACCGCGGCCCGGATCGCGGCCACTTGGGCGTCATCCAGATCTCCGGCCAGGTCGACACCCGTGATCTCGGCTCCGATGTGCCCCGCAACGGGGTTCACCTCGATGCCCGCCGTGGCCCTGTCCGTCGTCATGTGTGCTCCGATGGTCGGTCGGTCGTGTCCGTCAAGGATCTTGACAGCCTTCGCCGTGGCCGGCGACAGGGCCTCGGGGCTCAGACCGTGAACTCCCGTATCACCGTATTCCGGAACACCGCGGCGCCGTCGATGGTGAACAGAGCCAGCCCGGTGTCGACGAGATACGGGAAGGCCTCCATCGAGTGCACATACCGGCCGTCGTCGACGAACATCTCCACGGACGTGCGATCCACGAGGACACGCAGCCGGACCATGCGTGCGGACGGGTCGAAGGGGCTCCTGCTCTCCTGCCAGTTGCCGGAGGCGTCGGGGTTCACCGTGTTCCGGCGGTTGGCGAAGGCGTAGTCGCGGTAGATCCCGGCGTCGATGTGGCGTCCGCCGTCCGAGGATCGGCGCAACTGGAGCCCGGCGCCCGTGAGTTGGTCCCAGGTGATCTCGGTGGTCAGCTCGTAGGACGTGCCGCTGTAGTCGAGCAGTCGGGTGCCGTCGACCTCCAGGTCACCGAGGTTCACCGTGCGCGAGACGTGGTCGTCCAGGGCGGCGACCGGGCGGGAGGCCAGGTAGTACGTGCCGGAGGTGGCACGCTTCAGTGTGACCTCGCGGACGATCGAGTCGGTGCCGTTGAAGCCGTCGCAGTCGATCGTGGGCGTGGTGTTGGCGTAGTCCCAGTGGTTCAGCCAGCCGATCGCGTATCGGGCGGCCGGGTCGAGGGTGCCGCCCGCGTCCCGCTTCTCGAAGGTGACGGCCGCGTACCAGTCCCAGCCGTGGTCGAGCCACTGCGGGTCCGAGGCGTCGGGGGTGAAGGCGGTCCCATCGAAGGCGCCCGTCCAGTAGGCGTAGGTGCTCGGCAGCCCGGAGCCCTTGCCGTTGGCGCTCACTCCCAGCACCCACTTCCAGGCGCCGTCCTCCGCCCGGATGCGGAACAGGTCCGGGCACTCCAGGACCCCGATGCCGTCCTTGATGAAGCCGCTCACGTAGATCCACGACTTCAGGTCGGCGGAATGGTAGAACCCCACCTTGTTGTTCTCGGCGAGCGTCATCACCCACCGGCCGCGTTCCTCGTCACGGATCACCTTGGGGTCGCGGAAGTCCCGCACCCCGGGGTTGGGCAGGACGGGGTCGGTGCCGTGGTTCGTGAAGGTACGGCCGCCGTCGGTCGAGTAGTACAGGTACTGCGCCTGCGTGACGTCGTCGGGCGCCATGGTGGCGATGACGATCACCGCGCCCGCGCCGAAGCCCGCCGTGTTGTCGGTGTCGACCACTGCCGAGCCGGACCAGACGTCGCCGTTGGGGGTGAGGTCCTTCGGCACCGCGATCCCGCGGTCGGTGAAGGAGACCAGGTCGGTACTGGTGGCGAGGCGCCAAGCGGTGCCAGCGGTGGTGCCGCCGGTGAGGTAGTCGGGGTTGTACAGGTAGTAGTAGTGGTACTCGCCGTCGATCCAGATCGGCCGCTGCGGATCGTTCTTCCACTGGTCGGGGACCGTGAAGTGGTACTCGGCCCGGTAACTGGCGCAGGTGGCGGCGGCTTTGGGCTTCGCGGCGGCCGTGGGTGCGGCGGGCAGCAGCGCGGCCGAGGCCGCCCCCGCGGCCGAACCCGCGAGCAGCGCTCTCCTGGTCATCGTGCGCATCACACATCGTTCCCTTCGTCGGGACGGCGGCTCATGTGATGCAGGACTGTGCGACCTAACTCGTTAAAGGTCAAGTGGTTCACGAGTATTGACATGCTCGTGGCCCGCTTCGCATCATCTGGGGCATCAACCCTGATCTAACACGAGTTAGGCCTGCCCGATGACCGACTCGCACGTCACTCGCCGCACACTGCTGCGGTACGGCGCCTACGGCGCGGGAGCCGCCGCGCTGGGCGGTACCGCCGCGAGCTGGGACCGGCTCACCGGAGCCGACATCCCCGGCCGGGACGACGGCTCCCTCGTCGTCGCCACCCTCGGCCCCGCCTACGGACCGGAGGCCATACGCACGCTCACCGAGGGCTTCAAGAAGGTCCACCCCGACATCAAGCTGCGGATCAACGCGGTGCAGGCCGTCGACTGGTCGGACTTCTTCGCGAAGATCCTCACCCAGATCGCCGCGGGCACCGCCCCGGACCTCGTCTACGTCGCCACCGAGGGCGTCCAGTTGTTCGCCCAGCGCCTCGGGGTCGCACTGGACCGCTGGGTGAAGCGGGACGCGGCCGAGCTGCGCGAGTACTTCGCCGACGTCCACCCCTCGCTGGTGGAGTCGATGATGTACGAGGGGAGCCTCTACCAGCTGCCGGTCGAGTTCAACGCGGCCGACATGTACTTCAACACGCAGGTCCTGAAACGAGCCGGCGCTGAGCTGCCGCCCGCCGACTGGACCCGCGACGACTTCACCACGCTGCTGCGGGACATGAAGAAGTCGAGCGGCTCCCAGTTCACGCCGTACTTCTGGACCAACCGGCTGTGGGGCGGTGTCGTGCCCTGGCTGTTCGCGAACGACACGAACCTGCTCGCCGAGTCCAAGGCACCGGGCGGCGCCTGGCTTTGGGACTCCTTCTATCCGGCCGCCGACCGGCAGGGGCGCGGGGGCGGATTCCGCTGGACGACGCCGCAGGCCACGGACGACCGGGTGGAGGAGGCGTACGACTATCTCGCCTCCCTCATCCAGGAAGACCTGTGCACCCGCCCCGAGGGCGGCAACGGCCAGAACCTCATCGGCGTGTTCTCCACCGGCCGGGTCGGCGTCACCCCCGCGGGCGGCTTCTGGGCGGGCGGCCTGCATCTCGCGGGCATGCAGACCGACGGCTTCGACGTGCAGTACTTCCCGCGCTGGCGCACCCAGCGCATGCAGTACGGCGCCGCCGGCTACGCGCTCCTGCGCACCTCCAAGAAGCAGGACGAGGCATGGGAGTTCATCAAGTTCGCCGCCCGCAGGGACACCCTGATGCGGCTGTTCGAGACGAACCAGACGACCCCGGCCCGCCGTTCGATGCTGACCGCCGACCGCTACCGGGAGACCGGCCCGAACCGCTGGCAGGTCTTCTACGACACCCTCGACAAGTTCCCCGACACCGGGCCGATCCCCGCACCACCACAGGTCGCCGAGGTCGAGCAGGTGCTGCTCAAGCACACCGGAACCGCCCTGGCCTCGCCACGCTCGGTGCGTGGCGCGCTGCGCCGGATGCAGGGCGACCTGGAGAAGGCCATGGAGCGTGACGTATGACGAACACTCAGGTTCCACCCGTACGAGAGCGTCCCGCGGCCCCGCCGCCCGCCCCACCGCGTCCCTCCGCCCGCGAGCGCGGCACCCGGCTGCTCGCGACGCTCTTCCTGGCTCCCACGATCGTCGGCATCGTGGTCTTCACGGTCGTCCCGATCGTCGGCTCGATCGTGCTGAGCCTCTTCCACTGGAACGTGATCGACTCACCCAGCTTCGCGGGAGCGGCCAACTACCGTGAGATATTCGGCGATTCGACCGTGCTGGTGTCCTTCCGCAACACGCTCGTGTTCATGGTGCTGGCGGTCGCGCTCCAGTTGCTGATCGCCCTGGTGCTGGCGCTTGCGGTGAACGGACGGATGCCGGTCTGGCTGCGGTCGGTGTTCCGCTCGGCGTTCTTCTTCCCGCTGGTGCTGTCCGCCGCGTCGATCTCGGTGGTGATGAAGTACCTGTTCAACCAGGACTTCGGGGTCGTGAACTGGCTGCTCGGGCTGGTCGGGATCGCGCCGGTGCCCTGGCTGACGTCGGAGAACTCGGCGATGGCGGCCGTCGTCCTCGTCTACGTCTGGCAGCAGTTCGGCTTCTCCTTCCTGCTGTTCGTCGGGGGTCTCAACAACATCCCCAAGGAGATCCACGAGGCCGCCGCCCTGGACGGCGCGACCGGGCTGCGCAAGCACCTGCACGTCACTCTGCCGCTGCTGTCGCCCACGCTGCTGGTCGCGTCGGTGGTCGGCATCATCAACGCGCTCCAGGTGTTCGAGCAGCCGTATGTGCTCACCAACGGCGGGCCCGGCGACTCCACCCGCACCGTCGTGATGGTGATCTACGAGAGCGCCTTCGAGCAGCTCCGCTTCGGCGAGGCGTCCGCGGTGGGCGTGCTGCTGTTCGTGCTGATCATGGCGGTGACCGCCGTCCAGTTCCGGCTCAGCCGGCGTTTCGTCCACTACGAGTGAGCCGGGTGAGTCCCTTGAGCCAAGCAACCCTGTCCCTGAGCCGTGCGCGGTACTCGCTCGCGCCGTGGGCGCGGATCACCGGTCTGGCCGTGTGCGCCCTGCTGACCCTCGGCCCGGTCATCTGGACCGTCTCCACCTCCCTGCGCACCCCGGCCGAATCCTTCGACCTGCCACCGAAGATCATCCCGACCAGCCCCACCACCGAGGCCTACAGCGGAGTCTTCGACCAGATCGACGTATGGCTGCTCGCCCTCAACTCGACGCTGGTGACCGCGCTGATCGCCGTAGGCCAGATGATCACGGCGGGACTGGCCGGATACGCCTTCGCGCGCCTCGAATTCCGGTTCAAGAAGCCGCTGTTCGGCCTGGTCCTGGCGACCATGATGGTGCCGTTGCAGGTCACCATCGTCCCGGTGTTCCTCGTGCTGAAGCAGCTGAGCCTCACCGACACCCTGCTCGGCCTGATCATCCCCGCCTTCCCCACCGCCTTCGGCACGTTCCTGATGCGCCAGTACTTCCTCGGCATGCCCAAGGACCTGGGCGAGGCGGCGATGCTGGACGGCGCCGGGCCCTGGCGGATCTTCCGGTCCGTCTACGCCCCGCTGGCCGCGCCCGGGCTCGCGATCGTCGGCGTGCTGGCCTTCAACTACCACTGGAACGAGTTCTTCCGGCCGCTGATCCTCGAGACGTCGGGCCAGAACTACACGCTGCCACTGGGCCTGGTCTCCCTCCAGGGCAATCTCGGCACCGGCTCCATCTCGGTCGTGCTCGCCGGCGTCGTCCTCTCCATGATCCCCGCCGTCGCCGTCTTCGTCGTCGGCCAGCGCCCTCTCCGCGAGGGCATCACCTCCGCAGGAGTCAACCGTTGAGCCTCGCCGCTCCGCCCCAGGACCCCGACGCCCCCCGCTTCCGGGTCCGTCCACCCGCCAACTGGATCAACGACCCCAACGGGCCCTTCCGTTGGCGCGGCCGCTACCACCTCTTCTACCAGCACAACCCCGAGGCTCCGGTCCACACGAACGTCCACTGGGGCCATGTCTCCAGCCCCGACCTGGCGCGGTGGGAGCACCACCCAGTGGCGCTCACGCCGACTCCCGGCGGCCCGGACGAGGCGGGTTGCTGGTCCGGGTGTGTGGTCGAGGACGACGACGTGCCGACCGCGGTGTACACGGGTGTCGACCGCCACCACACCGGCCTCGGCACCATCTGCCTGGCGCGGGCGCTGGTCCCGGAGGACGAGACGCTCACCGACTGGAAGCCGCTGCCCACACCCGTCGTGACCGGCCCGCCCGCCGGTCTGGACGTGGTGATGTTCCGTGACCCGTTCGTCTTCCGGCACGGAGGCCGCCGCTGGGCGCTGGTCGGCGCGGGTCACGGGGACGGCACCCCGTCGGTGCTGCTGTACGACTGCGAGAACCTGACCGACTGGCGGTTCGCCGGAGTGCTCCTGGACGGCAACGACCCTGTGGCCGCCGACGTGTTCGGCGACGGGGCGGTCGGCTGGGAGTGCCCACAGCTCTTCGTGACCGCGGCCGGGGAATGGGTGCTGGTGGTGTCGCTGTGGGACGGGAAACCGTGCACGACGGGCTATCTGACGGGACGTCTGGAACCGTACGGCGACGGCGGATTGCGTTTCCGGCCGTACACCGGAGGCCCGCTCGACCACGGTCGCGCCTTCTACGCGCCCGCCGTACTCCAGGAATCGGACCGGGCGTTGATGTGGGGCTGGTCCTGGGAGGCCCGTGAGCAGAGCGAGGTGGACAGCGCCGGTTGGGCCGGTGTCCTCACCGCGCCCCGTGTCGTCGACGTACACCCCGACGGATCGCTGCGGGTCGTCCCGGCCCCTGAGCTCGAACTGCTGCGTGCGACCGAGCCGTTCGTGACCGCAGCGGGCCGGGTGCCGCTTCCGCAGTCGTACGACGTGACAGTGAGCGCCGACGCCCCGACGACGGTGAATCTGCCGGGCTCGGCGGTTCATCTGGACCCGGGCGAGCGAACCGTGGTGTTCGAACTCGGGGTGGACGGTTCCGCGCCGATCGTGGTGCGCGTGCCGGGCGGGGAGCGTCTGGAGGTGCGTGTCCTCGTCGACGGTTCGCTGCTGGAACTGTTCGTCGGGGACCGGGCCATGGTGACCGAGCGGGTCTACCGGCGCTCGGACGATGTGCCCGAGCTCGTCGTGGCGGGCCCCACGGCCGCCGTCACCGGGTGGGAACTGGTCCCACCGACGCTCGGCTGATCACCGGGCAGGCGAGCCGCCGAACGGTGGCCGGCGGTGTGCGGCCGGTGTCGATGGCGTCGAGCAGCAGCTGGGCGGCGCCCTCGCCCATCGCCCGGTGCGGCAGCGCGACCGAGGTGAGGGGCGGGGTCAGGAAGGCGGCCATGTGCTCCTGGTCGTCGTAGCCCACGACCGACAGGCTGTCGGGGACGGCGATCCCGAACCGGGTCGCGGCGTGCAGGACACCCGCCGCGACCCGGTCGTTGTAGCAGAAGATCCCGGTGGGGCGCCGCGCGGCGGGGGCGTCGGCGAGCAGCTGCTCGGCGCCTCGGTAGCCGCCGGAGATCTCACCTCCGGTCCGTACGACCCACTCCTTGGGCACGGTGATCCCCTCGGCCCGCAGCGCGTCGCGGAAGCCACGCAGACGTTCCACCGACGCGATGTCGTCCTGCCCGCCGACCAGCGCGACCCTGCGGTGGCCCTGGTCGAGGAGCAGCCTCGCGGCCGTACGGCCGCCGGCGCGCTCGGCGGGGATGACGGCGGGCAGCGAGTCGTCTTCGGGCAGGCAGTTGGCGAGCACCGAGTGGGTGCGGTGCAGGCCCTCGGGGACGCGGACGCGGCGCAGGGACATGGCCGCGTAGATGATGCCGTCCACCCTCCGGTCGAGGAGTTCGGCGACGGCCGCGTCCTCCTTGGCCGGGTCGCCGCCGGAGTCGACGGTCAGGATCAGGTGCTCGCTGCCCCAGGCCGTCTCCATCGCGCCACGCAGCAGCCTGCCCGCGAACGGCGACGAGGCGATCTCGTCGGTGACCAGCCCGATCACGGCCGTACGGCTGCGGCGCAGGCCACGGGCGAGGGGGTCGGGCCGGTAGCCGAGCTGGGCTGCGGCCTGCCGGATGCGTTCCTGGGTGGCGGGCGAGAGGTTGCCCTGGGCCCGGCCGTTGAACACGAACGACACCGCGGTGTGCGACACCCCGGCCAGCCGGGCGACGTCCCGCGAGGTGGGACGCGCGGTGCCCGTCGTATGCCTGTCCCCGGCGCTGTCCATGCCGTCCGCCGCCCTCATCCCCCACCCGTCCGGTTGATCAAGTCTCAGCCTATCCGGCCCCTGGCCGCATCGGACCTGCCCGCCCCGGCGGGAGCTCCCATACTGGCTGTACGAGACAGTCAACGGGAAGGTCCGACCGTGCTCAGCATCCCGGCACACACCCTCAATGACGGCACGACGATCCCCGCCATCGGCCTGGGTACCTGGCCGATGAACGACGCGCAGGCCGAGCAGGCGGTGCGCGGCGCGTTGGAGACGGGCTACCGGCTGGTCGACACGGCGACGAACTACCGCAACGAGACCGGCGTCGGCCGTGGCATCGCGAGCAGCGCCGTCCCCCGCGAGGAGGTCGTGGTGACGACGAAACTTCCGGGACGGCACCACGGCTACGAGGAGACCCTCGCCTCCTTCGAGGAGTCCCGGGACCGTCTCGGCCTGGACTACGTCGACCTGTATCTCATCCACTGGCCGCTCCCCCGGGTCGACAAGTACGTCGACTCGTGGAAGGCCATGATCAAGCTGCGTGAGGACGGCCTGGTGCGGTCGATCGGCGTCTCCAACTTCACGGCCGAGCACATCGAACGGCTGGAGAAGGAGACGGGGGTCCTGCCGTCCGTGAACCAGATCGAGCTGCACCCGTTGTTCCCTCAGGAGGACCTGCGCGCCTTCCACGCCGGCAAGGGCATCGTCACGGAGAGCTGGAGCCCGCTGGGCCGTGGCTCCCAACTGCTGGAGGACCCCGTGGTCGTCGGTGTCGCCGAGGCACACGGGGTGCAGCCCGGCCAGGTCGTGCTGCGCTGGCACACACAGCTGGGCGCGGTGCCCATCCCGAAGTCGGCCAGCCCCGGGCGGCAGCGCGAGAACCTCGACGTCTTCGGCTTCGAACTCGATCCCGCCCAGATGGAGGCTCTTGCCGACCGCACCCATCGGCGCCTGGGCGGGGACCCCGAAGTGCACGAGGAGTTCTGAGCCGGCCCGGAGTTCATGACCGGAATTCGCCCCAACCGGCCTCCCGCGCCTCTATGTTCGCAGCGGCACGTCATAGATCGTCCGCTCACACCGGGAGACCCGTACCCATGCGCATCGTCCTCCGTACCGCCATAACCGGGGCGGTCGCCGCCGCCACGTTTCTGACCTGTGGCACCGCTCAGGCGACACCGGCCGGTCCGGGAGTCACCGGCCGGGTGATCACCCAGACCACCGTCGGGGACACCGACTACATCCTGCGGGAGATCACCATCCCGCCGGGACAGGCGACCGGCTGGCACTACCACGACGGTCCCCTGTACGGCGTCGTGCAGGAGGGAACGCTCAGCCACTTCGACTCCAGCTGCGCGTCCGACGGCCTGTATCCGAAGGGCAGCACCATTCAGGAGCCTGCCGGGCAGGCCAATGTCCACATCGGCCGGAATCTGGGCGACACGGCGGTCGTACTCGACGTGCTGTACGTCCTGCCGCACGGGGCGCCGTTCTCCGAGGACGCGGCGAATCCGGGCTGCCCGTTCGAGTGATCACACCGGTGACAGCTGCTGTTCGGCCCAGATCGTCTTGCCCCGGACGGTCTGGCGGCTGCCCCAGCGCTGGGTGAGCTGGGCGACCAGGAGGAGGCCGCGGCCGCCCTCGTCGTAGGCGTGTGCGCGGCGCAGATGCGGTGAGGTGGAACTGCCGTCGGAGACCTCGCAGATGAGGGTGCGGTCGCGGATCAGCCGCAGCCGGATGGGCGGTTCGCCGTAGCGGATGGCGTTGGTGACGAGTTCGCTGACGACCAGTTCGGTGACGAAGGCCTCCTCGTCCAGTCCCCACGCGGCCAGTTGCTCGGTGGCCTGCTGCCGGGTGACGGCCACGTGCGCGGGGTCCGGGATCACGTCCCAGGTGGCGACCCGGTCGGTGCCCAGCGCCCGGGTGCGGGCGAGCAGCAGGGCCACGTCGTCGCTGGGGTCTTCCGGCAGTACGGCCTTCAGCACCGTGTCGCACAGGGCGTCCAGGGTGTCCGTGCGGGCGGTCAGGGCACGGCACAGTTCGGAGGTGGCGTGGTCGACATCGCGGTCCCGGTCCTCGATGAGGCCGTCCGTGTACAGGGCGACGACGGCTCCCTCGGGGAGTTCCACCTCCACCGACTCGAAGGGCAGCCCGCCGACGCCGAGCGGGGGCCCGGCGTTGAGTTCGAGGAGCCGCGCGGTGCCGTCGGGGAGGACCACGGCCGGCGGGGGGTGTCCGGCGGCGGCCATGGTGAGGCACCGGGTGACCGGGTCGTAGACGGCGTACAGGCAGGTGGCGCCCAGTTCGGCTGCCTCGTCGTCGCGGTCGTCCGCCGCCAGATGGGTGACCAGGTCGTCCAGGTGGGTGAGGAGTTCGTCCGGAGGCAGGTCCACGTCGGCGAGGGTGCGGACGGCCGTGCACAGGCGGCCCATGGTCGCCGACGACGGGATGCCGTGCCCGACGACGTCGCCGACGACCAGGGCGACCCGGCTGCCGGACAGCGGGATCACGTCGAACCAGTCGCCGCCGATGCCCGCGAGGGACCCGGAGGGCAGATAGCGGTGAGCGACCTCGACCGCCGCCTGTCCGGGCAGTCCCCGCGGCAGCAGGCTGTGCTGGAGGGCCAGCGCGGTCGTGCGTTCGCGGGCGAAGCGGCGGGCGTTGTCGACGCAGACGGCGGCCCGGCTGGCGAGTTCCTCGGCGAGGACGGCGTCGTCCTCGCCGTAGTCGTCGGGGTGGGCGATACGGACGGCGACCGCGACGCCCAGGGTGGTGCCGCGGGCCCGCAGCGGCACCGCGAGCATCGAGTGGACGCCCCTGCGGTAGGAGCTCCCCGCCGGGGCCCGCGCGTTGCGTTCGGCGACCCAGCGCATGAAGTCCGGCTCGCCCGCCTGGCTGAGGACGGCCCGCCCTTCCCGTAGCGCCCGGGCGGGCGGCGAGTACGCGGGGTAGACGTCCGTCCCGCCCACGCGCACGGCCGCCTCCGGGGTGCCCTCGGTGCCGGAGCCGTGGGCGACGCGGCGCAGGACGACCTCCCCGTCCAGTGCCGTCGGGGACTCGTCCGCGCCGAGGACCCAGTCGAGCAGGTCCACGCTGGCGAAGTCGGCGTACCGCGGGGCCAGGAGTTCCACCAGTTCCTCGGCGGTCCGCACCACGTCCAGGGTGGTGCCGATGGCGGCCGCCGCGTGATTGAGCAGGGCGAGCCGCTGTCGGGCCCAGTACTGCTCGGTGCTGTCGAGCGCCGCCAGGGCGACACCGGTCACTTCACCGGAGGCGTCCCGCAGGGGCCACATCTCGATGCTCCAGGCGTGTTCCCGGTTGTGCGCGGGCGCGCCGGCGAAGCTCTCGTAGTGGACCGGCCGACCCGTCTCGGCGACGCGGCGCAGATTGCTGTGGAAGCCCCGGCTGTGCTCGGCGTCCTCCACGGTCTCCGGGAAGGGCCTGCCGAGCAGGACATCCTCCGGTACGCCCATCACCCGGCAGGCCGTGTCATTGAGGCGCAGATAGTGCTGCCGGGTGTCGAAGACCGACATCGACATGGACGCCTGCTGGAAGGCCTGTCCCGCCAGGGTGGGTTCGGGGCTGCCGGGCCGGGCCGTGATCACATGTCCGCCGGGTGCGCCGCCCGGGCCCAGCACGGCGGTCGCCTGCACGGGCAGCGCGACAGTGGAGCCGTCACGGTGACGCAGCACGACGGAGCCGGCCAGCGCGGTCACGGCCTCCGGCGACGGGTCCTCGGCGAGCAGATCCCGCACCGCCCGTCCGACGGCCTCCTCTGCCGGGTATCCGGTCAGCCGCCGGGCACCCTCGCTCCACCCCGTTACGACACCCGAGGCATCGATGATCACCGTGGCGGAGACGTGCTCCATATCGTCCAGAATGGCCCTCTTATGGGGCCGTATCAACCGCCGCCCGCGCCCTGTGCGGGTCCGGGGTCACTTCCGGTGGGCACGCAGCGCGGCGAGGGCCCGGTCGGCGTGGGTGTTCATCCGCAGCTCGCTGTGGACGACCTCGAGGACTGTGCGGTCCTCCGCGATGACGTAGGTGACGCGCTTGGTGGGTGCGATGGAGAAGCCGCGCTTCACCCCGAACTGTTCCCGGACCGTCCCGTCGACGTCGGACAGCAGCGGCATGCCCAGCGTGTGGCGGTCGGCGAACTCCTGCTGGCGCTCCACGGAGTCGCCGCTGATACCGACGGGGCGGGCGCCGGCCGCGGCGAACTCGGCGGCCAGGTCCCGGAAGTGGCACGCCTCGGCGGTGCAGCCGGTGGAGAGGGCGGCGGGGTAGAAGAACAGCACCACCGGGCCCTCGGCGAGCAGCTCGGTCAGACTGCGGCGGGTGCCGGTCTCGTCCGCCAGCTCGAAGTCCTCGGCCTTGTCCCCGACCCCTATGCGTCCGCTCACTGTGTGCCCCTCATGTGATTCCTGCACGCGATTACCGGAGGGTAGCGCGGTCGACAGCCCTTCCCGGAAGGGGGGCATGCCTCGAAGAGAGGCCCTGGGTGCGGCGGTTGCGCGCTCCGGGCGTGTAGCCGAACGAGCGGCGGAAGACGTCGATGAACGCGCTGGTGGAGAACCAGCCGCAGCGGTGCGCGACCGCCGGATCACGGTGGTGAAGCTGTCGTACACCCTGAGCGTCCTCGACGTCCCCGGCGTCGCCCCGGTGCGCTGCCCCCGCTCACTGCCCTGCCCGCGCTGGGCCACCTGCTGCTGCGAGGGCGTAGCTCAGGCGGTGCCCGCGGGCGCCACCGACTCCGCCTCGACGTCGTCGTCGATGGCGTACGACAGGAAGTCGTCGACCATACGGTGGAAGAGGCCGGCGAGCTGACGGAGCTCCTCCGGGGACCAGTCGCCCAGGGCCAGCTGCATGCCGCGCGCGCCCGCGTCGCGGATGCGGTCGATGGCCTGGCGGCCCGCGTCGGTGAGCTGGATGCGCTGGGCGCGGCGGTCGTCGGGGTCCGGGACACGGGTGACGTATCCGGCCTTCTGTAGCTGCTGCACGGTGCGCGTGACGTGCGAGGCCTCCACACCGAGCCGGGTGGCCAGCTCCCCGGGGCGCAGCGGCTCCGAGTCGGCGACCTGGCGCAGCAGCGCCACCGCGGCCCGGTCCAGCGGCACACCGGCCAGGGACATCAGCCGGTCGTGCTGCCGGGCACGCGTGCTCAGGTAGGTGATGCGGGTGAGCGCCCGCTCGATCTCGATCACTTCCGGGGACGCGGGGGCATCGGGCAGCTCTGGTGTGGACATACGAGCCACTTTACCATCTTGTTGCGTAACTCAATTAATCTACGGCCCGCGCTCGTCTCATATCCGGTCCGCCTTGCGCTCCCCTCGCAGCAGCCAGGCCAGATAGGCGCCGCCCGCCACACCCGTCACCACACCGACCGGCAGCAGGGCGGAGCCGGTGACGCGCTGGGTGGCCAGGTCGGCGGCGGACACCAGGAGCGCGCCCGTCCAGGCGGCGGGCAGGACGTTCGGTCCGGCGGCCCGGGTGACGCGGCGCGCCAGCTGGGGCGCGGCCATCGCGACGAACGGGACCGGCCCGGCGGCCGCGACCGCCAGTGCGGTCAGTCCCGTGCCCGCACACAGCAGCACCAGGCGACTGCGCTCGGGTGGCACTCCGAGCGCGGCTGCGGTGTCGTCGCCCATCTCGAGCATGGTCAGCCGCCGCGCGTACACCAGGAGGACGGGACCGAACAGCACCAGTCCGAGGGCGGCGATGCGGACGTCGCCCCAGTCCCGGGCGTTCAGCGAGCCGATCATCCAGCTCGCCGCCTGCGCCGCCTTGCCGATGTCGGCGCGGACGTACAGGAAGCTGGTGACCGAGCCGAGAACGGCGGAGGCGCCGATGCCGACGAGAACGAGCCGGTAGCCGTGCACGCCCCGCTTCCACGCCAGCAGATACACGGCGGCCGCGGTGGCGAAGCCGCCCCACACCGCGCCGATCGCGGTCTGCGACGCCCCGGCGTCGAAGATGATGATGGCGACCAGGGCGCCCGCGGAGGCGCCGTTGCCGAAGCCGATGATGTCCGGGCTGCCCAGCGGATTGCGGGTCAGGGACTGGAACACCGCGCCCGCCATGCCCATCCCGAAACCCACCAGGACGGCCACGAGGGCGCGCGGCAGCCGCAGGTCGACGACGATGAACTCGGCTCCCGGCGGCCCGTTCCCGGCGAGGGTCCGGACGACCTCCGGCGGCGACAGTTCGTAGCCGCCGGTTCCGATGGCGAGCACCGTCGCGCACGCGGCCAGTACGACGAGGGCGACGCAGACGACCAGGGCGCGTGTGTCGAACCGCAGCGACCACCGGTCCGTACGCAGCAGCCCACGCCGCAGGTCGATCCGAACCACCGCCGTCCGGTGCCGTTGGTCCTGGACCGCGCTCACAGCTGGGCCGCCTTTCGCTGCCGTACGAGATGAATGAAGAGAAGTCCGCCGAGGAAGGCCGTGACGGTGCCCACCTCGATCTCGGACGGGGGCACCACCACCCGTCCGAGCACGTCGGAGACGAGCAGCAGCACCGGTGCGTACACGGCGCAGTACGGCAGGAGCCAGCGCGGGTCGGGGCCGCAGAACGTGCGGGCGGCGTGCGGGATCATCAGCCCGATGAACCCGATGGGGCCGCAGACGGCGGTGGCGCCCCCGCACAGCAGGGTGACGGCGACGACGGACAGGACCCGGGTGCGCCGCACGCTGGTGCCGAGGGCCCGGGCGTGGTCCTCGCCGAGCGCGAGGGCGCCGAGCGGCTTGGCCAGGGCGAGGGCGAGGACCGCGCCGGCAACGAGCAGCGGGAGTACGGCGACCAGCAGGTCGGCGTCGCGTTTGGCGAGGGTGCCGACGGACCAGTACCGCATCTCGTCCAGGGTGTTCAGGTCCCACAGCTGGAGGCCGTTGACGTAGCCGAAGAGGGCCGCGTTGACGGCGGTGCCGGCGAGGGCGAGGCGGACCGGCGTGGCGTACCGGCCGCCGCCGAGGGCGTTGACGGCTGTGGCAGCGACAGCCGCTCCGGCGAGGGCGAACCACAGGTATCCGCCGAACGAGGTGATGCCGAGCACGCTGATGGCGGTGACGACGGCGGCCGACGCGCCCGCGTTCACGCCGAGCAGTCCGGGGTCCGCGAGCGGATTACGGGTCAGGGTCTGCATGACACCGCCGCCGAGGCCGAGCGCGGTGCCGACAGCGATGCCGATGAGGGTGCGCGGCAGTCTCAGATCCCGCACGATCGCGTCGTTCTCGGTCCCCGAGGGGGACAGCAGTGCCGACCAGACCTGGTCGAGCGGAATCCGTTGGGTGCCCACTGCCAGAGACAGCGCGGCCGCCGCGACCAGCAGCGCCAGGCCCAGCAGCAGGCCCGCCGATCGCAGGGACGTCCGGGATCGGAGTTTCTCCGCACTCACCGGTGTAGGGGTGGCCGTGGCGGTCATGGCCCGACCTCCGCGTACGTCCGGACGGTGGGCGGCACTTGAGAGCGGGCGGGGCGCCGCTCGGCGTCGAGCAAAGCCCCTTCCGGGCGGGGACACATCCACAGGAACATGTGCTTAGCTTAGGCTAACCTTACTTCGCATGTTGACGATTTCGTTGACAGCTCAATTTCGCATACCCGCTCACGGTGCGCGAGCCCTTTGCTCCCGCTCCCGGCTACGAGAAGAGAAGAGATGCCCGCTCAGCGCCTCGCCGCCCTGGCGGACGCCCGCCACGAGGTACGGCCGGTCCGAGTCACCGGGCCGCGCGTCGCGCGCCTCGTGGCCCAGCTGGCCGGGGCCGACGACCCGCAACGCGCGGACCTGACGGCCGAGTTCTGGAGCGAGGTGGACCAGGTGGGCACCCCGCTCGTCGAGGAACTGGACGGCGAGCCGGGCCACCGGGCCGTCACGTTCCTGTGGCGCGGTCACCGCGCGACGCGGCAGGTGCTGCTGTCCGCGAACCGCATCGTCGACCGCGAGCACCTCGCCGGTTCACTCCTCGATCGCGTGCCCGGCACCGACGTATGGCACCTCGGTCTGCGGCTGCGCGCCGACCACCGCGGTTCGTACCGGATGGCCGCCGACATCTCGGCCAAGGAGCCGCCCACGGATCCGGCGCTGCTTCAGCAGCGGCTGCGGTCGCTGGCCGTGCACGCCGCACCGGATCCACTCAACCAGCGATCCGTCGCCACCCGTTGGCATCCCGTGTCCAGCTCGGTGTTCGCCCTCCCGCACGCCCCGGCGCAGCCGTGGGCAGGGCGGAAGGACGGCGTTCCGGCCGGTCGGATCGAGCGGCACCGGGTGCCCGCGACGGCACTCGGCGGCGACCGGGACACCTGGGTGTATCGGCCGCCGGGAGGTGGTGCGGAGCCACTACCCGTGCTTGTCCTGACCGACGGTGACATGTGGTTCGGGCGGCTCGGGTTCGGGCACACGCTGGACGCGCTGATCGCCGACGGAGCGCTGCCCCCGCTCGCCGTGCTGGCGCCGGACGCCGTGGACCGGCACACCCGCTGGCGTGAACTGGGCGCGCGCGACTCGTTCGTGGGCTTCCTCGCGGACGAGTTGCTGCCGTGGGCGGCGGGCCGCTGGCCGCTCACCACGGAGGCGGGCCGGACCGTCGTCGCCGGGCAGAGCCTGGGCGCCATGACCGCGCTGTACGCCGGCCATGTGCGACCCGACCGGTTCGGGAACGTCCTCGCCCAGTCCGCCTCCCTGTGGTGGCGGCCCGGACTACCGGCCGTCAGCGGCCCCAAACCGCCGGTCTTCGGCGCGCCTTGGCTGGTGAGCCGCTATGCCGCCACGGAGCCCCGGCCGGTGACGATCCACCTGGACGTCGGCCTGCACGAGGGATCCATGGTCGACCACAGCCGCGCCCTGTACGACGCGCTGCGCACCGCCCGTTATCGGGTCACCTACGGCGAGTTCAACGGCGGCCACGACTACGTCTGTTGGCACGGCGCCCTGGCCGACGGCCTGGTGCGCCTGCTGGGCACCGCGACTCCCTGATTTACGGATCCCGGGTTTCCCGGGTTCCCCAGACCACATCTGACGATTAATCGACAACTCTCTTTGTCAGCAAGGAGCTTTACCCTCATGTCCTCTGCACGAGCCTCTCGCAGGGCGGTCCTGACGTCCGCTGCCACCGTGGTGACCGGAGCGCTGCTCCTGACCGGCTGCGGTGACGACGGCAACGACAGCGCAGACAGCGCCGCCGGCAAGGAGTCGAGCACGCGCCAGGTCACCGACGCCACCGGCCGCAAGGTGGAGGTGCCGTCCGCCCCGCAGAAGGTCGTCACCCTGAGCGAACCCACGCTGGATGCCGCCCTCGCCCTCGGTATCGAGCCCGTCGGCGCCACCGCCGGCCGCGGTCAGAAGGGCGTATCGACCTATCTCGCCGGCAAGGCGAAGAAGGCCGAGGTCGTCGCGACCGTCGCCGAGGCCGACATGGAGAAGCTCGCCGCGCTCCAGCCCGATCTGATCCTGCTGGACGAGACGACCGCCGTGAAGAGCGAGGTTTCCAAGCTCCAGGCGATCGCCCCGACCGTGGTCACCGCCAAGCTCAACGAGGACTGGAAGAAGGCGTTCACCTCGACGGCCGAGGCGCTGAACAAGACGTCTCAGGCCGAGAAGGTCCTCACGGACTTCGACGCCGGCGTCGCCGCCACGAAGAAGAAGCTGGGTGACAACGCGGGCTCGGTCGTCAGCGTGATCCGGTGGCAGAACGGCGCGCCGTCCGTGGTCGGCAAGGGCGTCGGCCACGTCGGCTCCACCCTCTCCACGCTGGGCCTGGAACGGCCCACGGACCAGCAGGGCGCGAGTACCGGCCACAGCGAGCCGGTGAGCCTGGAGAAGCTGTCCACCATCGACGGCGACTGGCTGTTCTTCGGCACGCTCGGCGACCAGGCGGACGGCGAGAAGGCGTACGCCGAGGCGGCGAAGGTCCCCAACTTCAGCAAGCTGAAGGCCGAGAAGGCGGGTCATGTCGTCGTCGTCCAGGGCTCCGCGTGGAACAGCGCGGGCGGCCCGCTCGCGGCGCAGATCGTCCTGGACGACGTGACGAAGGCGCTCGCCTCGTGAGCGCCGAACTCACCGGCCGCCTCGCCCTCGTGACCGGGGCGGGCCGGGGCATCGGCGCCGCGGTGGTCACCGCGCTCGTCGAACAGGGCGCCCGGGTGCTCGCCACCGACGTCGACGGCGGGGGCATCGACGCGCTCGCCGCAAAGCACGGCGACCAGGTCACCGCGCGCACGCTGGACGTGACGGACGCCGCCGCCGTGGACGCCCTCGTCGACGAGGCGGAGCGCACGCTCGGCCCGCTGGACATCGCCGTCAACGTCGCCGGAATCCTGCGCGAGTCGCACGTCGTCGACCTCACCGACGACGACTGGGCGACCACCTTCGCCGTCAACACCACCGGTGTGTTCCACGTCTCGCGCTGCGTCGCCGGCCGGATGGCCGAGCGCGGCCACGGCTCGATCGTCACCGTCGCCTCCAACGCGGCCGGGATCCCCCGCACGGGCATGGCCGCCTACGCCGCCTCGAAGGCAGCCTCCGTCATGTTCACCAAATGCCTGGGACTGGAGGTGGCCGCGAGCGGCGTCCGCTGCAACACGGTCTCCCCCGGCTCGACCCTGACCGACATGCAGCGGGCGATGTGGACGGCGTCAGGCACCGACGAGTCGGCCGCCGCCCGCCGTGTCATCGAGGGCGACCCGGCGACGTACCGGACGGGCATTCCGCTCGGCCGGATCGCCGATCCCGCCGACATCGCCGACGCGGTCGCCTTCCTGGTCTCGGACCGGGCCCGGCACATCACCCTGCACGACCTGTACGTCGACGGCGGAGCCACGCTCCGGGCCTAGGGCAGGTTGCGAAAGTCCCGCCTGCCTGGCGACGCCCGGCCCGCCCTCCGGGCGGACGACGGGACTTTCGCAACCCGCCCTAACCCGCCCCTCGTGCCCTCCCCCCACTGGAGACACTCATGTCCACGTCACTGCACGAACTCACCGTCCCGCTCATCTCCCCCGGCGCCGCGACGGCCCTCCTGGAGGCCTACAGCCCCGCCACGGACCGGTTCCTCGCCTCACCCCGCCACACCCTGCTGGGCCGGGGCACAGCCGCCGAAATACCCCACGACGACCGCCCGTTGACCCTCCGGATACGGGAGGCGCTCGAAGCCCGGCGCCGCCCGGGTGCCCCGGCTCCGGTGGTCCTCGGCTCGCTGCCCTTCGCCCCGGACGCCCCGCCCGCGCTCACCGTCCCCGAGGAGGTGCACTGGGCGCCTCCGCTGCGCGAGGACCCGCTCGTCGCCCTGCCGGTACCGCACCAGGAGGACCGGCCCCGCTGGCGGGTGACGGAGGTACCCGCGCCGGAGCGGTACGGCGAGGCGGTGGCCGCCGCGGTCGCGCGGATGCGGGCCGGGGAGTTCGACAAGGTCGTCCTCGCCCGCACGCTGGAGCTGACATCCCCGCGCGAGCCGGACCTGCCCGCCATGCTGCGCCGCCTCGCCCGCCGGGACCCGGCCGGATACACCTTCGCCGTGCCGAGCGGGCCGGGCCGCACACTGGTCGGCGCCAGCCCCGAGCTGCTGGTGTCCCGGCAGGACGGCCGCCTGGTCGCCAACCCCCTCGCCGGGTCGGCGCCCCGCAGCACCGACCTGGCTGAAGACGTACGACGTGCGGTCGCCCTCCTCGAATCCCCCAAGGACCTGCACGAGCACGCCGTCGTCGTGGCGGCCGTACGCGAGGCGCTCGCGCCGTACTGCACGAGTCTGGAGGTGCCGGAGCGGCCCACGCTGGTGCGGACCGCGGCCATGTGGCATCTGTCGACCACCGTCACCGGCGAGTTGACCGACGTGGACACCACGGCTCTCGACCTGGCGCTCGCACTGCATCCCACCCCGGCGGTGTGCGGCACACCGACGGACGTGGCGCGGGCCGTCATCGCGGAGTCGGAGCCCTTCGACCGCGGTCCCTACACCGGCATGGTCGGCTGGCAGGACGCGGACGGCGACGGCGAGTGGGTCGTGACCATCCGCTGCGCGGAGGCCGAGGGGCGAACGCTCCGGCTGTTCGCGGGCGCGGGCGTGGTCGCCGAGTCGTCGCCCGAGGCCGAGACCGCGGAGACGGCGGCGAAGTTCCGTACGTTCCTGGACGCGGTGGGGGCCTCGCTGTGAGCCTCACACCCGGCGCGGACGCGCCCACCTGGCCCGAGGAGTTCGCCGAGCGCTACCGCGCGGAGGGTTACTGGCGCGGGGAGACGTTCGGCGGCGTACTGCGCGAGCGCGCCGCCGCCCAGCCCGATCGGATCGCCCTGATCGACCCGGCACCCGAGCGCCGTACCTGGACCTACAGAGAACTCGACGAGCGCGCGGACCGGTTGGCCGCCGGGTTCGCCGCCCGCGGGATATCCCGGGGCGACCGAGTCGTCGTACAGCTGCCGAACGTCGGCGAGTTCATCGAGGTGGTCTTCGGGCTGTTCCGGATCGGCGCGCTGCCCGTGTACGCGCTGCCCGCGCACCGGGAGTCCGAGATCGGCCACTTCTGCGCCTTCGCCGAGGCCGTCGCGTACGTCATCCCGGACCGGCACGCCGGTTTCGACCACCGTGACCTCGCGTCGCGGGTGAAGAAGGAGACGCCGAGCCTGGAGCACGTCTTCGTGGCCGGCGACCCGGGCGAGCACACGCCGCTGTCCGAGGTGTACGCCGATCCGGTCGGCCTGCCTGCCGGGCCGGAGCCGCACCAACTGGCGTTCCTCCAGCTGTCGGGCGGGACGACGGGGGTATCCAAGCTGATCCCGCGCACCCACGACGACTACATGTACTCGCTGTGGGGCTCGAACGAGATCTGCGGTGTCGACGCCGATACGCGGTTCCTCGTCGCACTCCCCGCCGCACACAACTTCCCGATGAGCTCGCCGGGTTGGCTGGGCGTGCTGTACGCCGGAGGCACGGTGGTGCTCTGCCCGAAGCCGGACCCGGCGACGGCGTTCCCGCTCATCGAGCGCGAGCGGATCACCATGACGGGGCTCGTGCCGCCACTCGCCCTGGTGTGGACCGACGCCGCTGCCCAGGCCCAACACGACCTGTCCAGCCTGGAGTTGATGCTCGTCGGCGGCGCCAAATACAGCGAGGAGGCGGCCCGTCGGCTGGAGCCCGCCTTGGGCTGCCGGCTGATGCAGGTCTTCGGCATGGCCGAAGGGCTGGTCAACTACACCCGGCTGGACGACGACGAGGCGACGATCGTCGGCACGCAGGGACGGCCGATCTCCGTGGCCGACGAGATCCGCGTCGTCGACGACGCCGACCGTGACGTCCCGGACGGCGAGCCCGGACATCTGCTGACCCGTGGCCCGTACACCATCCGCGGCTACTGGCGCGCACCCGAGCACAACACAAGAGCCTTCACCGAGGACGGCTTCTACCGCACCGGCGACATCGTCCGGCGCACCCCGACCGGCCATCTCGTCGTGGTGGGGCGGGCGAAGGACCAGATCAACCGGGGCGGTGAGAAGGTCGCGCCGGAGGAGATCGAGAACATCATCCTCGCCCATCCCGCCGTGCACGACGTGTCCGTGGTCGCGGTGCCCGACCAGTACCTCGGCGAACGCTCCCTCGCCTACGTCATCCTGCGCGACGGCGCCGAGCCGCTGAAGCCCCTCTCCGTCAAACGGTTCGTGCGCGAGCGCGGGGTGGCCGCCTACAAGATCCCCGATCTCGTCGAGTTCGTCGACGCCTTCCCGCAGACCGGTGTCGGCAAGGTCAGCAAGAAGCAACTGCGGTCCACCGCCGAGCAGTCCTGAAAGGCCCTTGTTCTCATGGCACTCCCCGCCATCTCCCCCTATCCGCTTCCCACCGCACACCAGCTCCCCGCCAACCGAGTGTCATGGACCGTGGACCCGGCGCGCGCCGTCCTGCTCGTGCACGACCTCCAGCACCACTTCCTCTCCGCGTTCCCCGCCGGCGCCCAGCCGCTGACCGGCCTGCTCGACAACACGGCCCGTCTGCTCAAGGACGCCCGCAGGCTCGGTGTGCCGGTCGTCTACTCGGCGCAGCGCGGCGGGCAGACGCCGCAGCAGCGCGGGCTCCAGCTCGACTTCTGGGGCCCCGGCGTCGCTGACGACCCGGAGGCGCTCGCCATGCCCGGCCCGGTGGCCCCCGAACCCGGGGACACCACGCTCACGAAGTGGAAGTACAGCGCCTTCGCGCGCACCGAACTCGGCGCGCTACTGCGGGAGTCGGGCCGCGATCAGCTGGTGATCGTCGGCGTGTACGCGCACATCGGCGTCCTGATGACCGCCGCCGACGCGTGGAGCCGGGACATCCAGGCGTTCGTCGTCGCCGACGCGGTCGCCGACTTCTCCCGCGAGGACCACGAGATGGCCCTGCGCTGGGCCGCCGGCCGCTGCGCGGTCGTGACCACCACCGACACGCTCTTCAAGGAGGTCTGAGCCATGGCCCTCACCCTGGAGCAGATCCGCACCGACGTCGCCGTCGCGCTCGGCGAGGACGCCGCCGACATCCCCTTCGACGAGAACCTCGTCGACTACGGCCTGGACTCGGTCCGCATCATGGCGCTGCTCGTACGCTGGCGCCGCGACCACGACATCACGGCGGACTTCGCCGACCTCGCCGAGCAGCCCGCCATCGAGGCCTGGGCATCGAAGCTGGGGGTCGCATGACCACCGCCGTCACGACCGAAGCCGTACTCCCGCTGACGTCGGCCCAGTCGGGCATGTGGTTCGCGCAGGCCCTCGATCCGCTGAGCCCCGCGCAGAACACCGCGGAGTGCCTGGAGATCGACGGCCCGATCGACCCGGACCTCTTCGCCGCCGCCCTGCGGCAGGTCGCCCAGGAGGCGGAGGCGCTGCGCGTCGTCGTGGCGGAAACCCCCGACGGACCGCGCCAACACATCCGTACCGACGTCGAGTTGCCGCTCACGGTGCACGATCGCAGTACGGACGAGCAGGCCGAGGCGTGGATGCGCGCCGACCTGGCCGAGCCCCTCGACCTGGCGACCGGTCCGCTGTGCCGACACGCCCTGTTCCGGGTCGGTCTCCCGGACGGCGAGGAGCGCTGGCTCTGGTACCAGCGCATCCACCACCTGGTGATGGACGGCTATGGCTACTCGCTGCTGGTGCGGCGCACCGCCGAGGTGTACTCCGCCCTTGCCCGCGGCCAGGAGCCCGCCGCGCGCTCCTTCGGCAGCCTCGCCGACCTGGTCGCGGACGACACCGCTTACCGCGGCTCCGCCGCCTTCGCGGCCGACCGTGCCCACTGGTCGCAGGCGTTCGCCGACCGCCCGGAGGCACCCCGGCTCGCCGGCCGCGGCGCGCTGCCGTCCCGCACCTTCCTCCGTCGTACGGCGTACCTGGCGCCGGAGGCCACCGAGCGCGTCCGCGAACTGGCCGTCCGGCTGCGGGCGACCTGGCCCGACGTGCTGATCGCCGCGCAGGCCCTCTACACCTCCCGCGCCACGGCCCGGGCGGACGTGGTGCTGGGCCTGCCGATGATGGGCCGCATGGGCTCGGTCACGCTGCGCGTACCGGGGATGGTGATGAACGTCCTGCCGCTGCGGCTGACCGTCACCCCCGAGGCGTCCTTCGCCGAGCTGGTTCGGCAGGTCGTGCTGGGCATCCGCGAGGTGCGCCGCCATCAGCGGTACCGCTACGAGGACATCCGCCGCGACCTGGGTCTGCTCGGCGAGTCACGGGGCCTGGTCGGCCCGCTCGTCAACGTCATGCCCTTCGACTACGGCGTGGACTTCGCGGGCGCGCCCGCACGGGCCCGGAACCTGTCCGCCGGTCCTGTCGACGATCTGACGGTCAACATCTACGACCGCGCCGACGGCCGGGGCCTGCGCGTCGACCACGACGGCAATCCCGCGCTGTACGACGACGCCGGACTGGCCACGCACCAGGGACGGTTCCTGCACCTGCTGGAGCGCCTCGCCGACAGCGACCCGCAACTGCCGCTGGCCGCCCACACCATCGCGACGCCGGACGAACAGGCCCTGGTCCTCGACGAGTTCAACCGCACGGACATCGCGCTGCCCCCGACCACCCTCATCGGGCCGATCGAGTCACAGGCCGCGCAGACCCCCGACGCGACGGCGCTGGTGTACGGCGACACCTCCCTCACGTACGCCGAACTCAACACCCGCGCCAACCGGTTGGCCCACCATCTGCGCACGCTGGGAGCCGGGCCGGGGGCGGTGGTGGCGGTCTCGATGCCGCGCTCGACCGAGCTGGTCGTCGCCCTGCTCGCGGTGTTGAAGGCCGGGGCCGCGTATCTGCCGCTCGACCCGGACTATCCCGCGCAGCGGCTGTCGTACATGCTCCAGGACGCGGCGCCGGTGTGCGCGATCACGGACCGGGCGGGCCGTCTGCCGGAGGAGACCCCGCTGGTCGTCCTGGACGGCACGGATGTGTCGGCGTACCCGTGGGTGAATCCGGGGCGGGCGCTCACCCCCGCCCATCCCGCCTACGTCATCTACACGTCCGGTTCCACCGGCCGCCCGAAGGGTGTGGTCGTGTCGCACGGGGCGATCGACAACCGGCTGCGCTGGATGCAGCACGAGTACAGGCTGACCGCCGAGGACCGCGTGCTGCAGAAGACGCCGTCGTCGTTCGACGTGTCGGTGTGGGAGTTCTTCTGGCCGCTGCGTGAGGGCGCGGCCCTGGTCGTCGCCGAGCCGGGCGGCCAAAAGGACCCGGTCTACCTGGCCCGGCTGATCCGCGAACAGGCCGTCACCACCTGCCACTTCGTGCCGTCGATGCTTCAGGTGTTCCTCTCCGGGCCGGACGCGGCCGGGTGCGGTGGACTGCGCCGGGTGTTCTGTAGCGGCGAGGCTCTGCCCCGGGAGACCGCGAACGCCTTCGGGCGGGTGCTGCCCGGGGTCGGGCTGCACAACCTGTACGGCCCGACCGAGGCGGCCGTCGACGTCACGTACCACCCCTGTGCGCCCGGCTCCGAGGGCCCGGTGCCGATCGGGCGGCCGGTGTGGAACACGCGGCTGTACGTGCTGGATGCGGCGCTTCAGCCCTGCCCGCCCGGAGTGCCGGGTGAACTGCACTTGGCAGGGCGGCAGTTGGCCGACGGCTACCTCAACCGGGCCGAGCTGACGGCGACCCGTTTCGTTGCCGATCCGTTCGGCCCGGCCGGCACCCGCATGTACCGGACGGGTGACCTGGCCCGATGGACCGGCGAGGGCGAGATCGAGTACCTCGGGCGGACCGACCATCAGGTCAAGCTGCGCGGGCAACGCATCGAACTCGGCGAGATCGAGGCCGCGTTGGCGGCTCAGCCGGGGGTGGACGGTGCGTGTGCGCTGGTGCGTGAGGACCGGCTCGTCGGCTATGTGACGGGCGGCGCCGATCCGGTGGTCGTACGGGCGGCGCTGGCCCGCGAGTTGCCGGAACACATGGTCCCGGCCTCAGTCGTCGCCCTCGACGCGTTCCCGCTCAGCCCCAACGGAAAGCTCGACCGCCGTGAACTGCCGGCCCCGGTGTTCGCCGGCGGCGACAGCTCCCGACGTCCGGCGACCGCCCGCGAGCAGGCACTGACGCTGCTGTTCGCGCAGGTGCTCGGCGTCGAACAGGTCGGCCCCGACGACGCGTTCTTCGACCTGGGCGGCACCTCGCTGCTCGCGGTACGGCTGGTGGCACGGGTGCGGGAGGAGTTCGGCACCGAGCTGACCATCGGCTCGCTGTTCGAGGCGCCGACACCGGCCTTGCTCGCCGCCCGACTGGAGGACACGGGACCGGCGTCCGAGGACGCGCTGGGCGTCGTACTGCCGCTGCGTGCCGACGGAGACGGGCGGCCGTTGTTCGCCATCCATCCGGCGGGCGGCATCGCCTGGTGCTACGCCGGTCTGTCCGCGCGTCTCGGCCCTGCGCAGCCCGTCCACGGCATCCAGGCCCGCGGTCTGGTGGGCGACGAGCCCCTGCCGCGCACCCTCCAGGAGGAGGCGGTCGACTACGCCGAGCGGATCCGCGAGGTCCAGCCGCAGGGCCCGTACCGCCTGCTCGGCTGGTCGGTCGGCGGAGTCCTCGCACACACCGTCGCCGTGCTGCTCCAGGAAGCCGGTGAACAGGTCGAACTCCTCGCGCTGCTCGACGCGTTCCCCGCCGAGCAGTGGCGGGAGCGGCCCGCACCCGAGGAGGGCGACGCGCTCACCGCCGTACTCCGCATGGCGGGCTTCGACCGCACCGACGAGCGCGACCGCGACGACGTACTGGCCACCCTGCGCCGCGCGGGCAGCCCCCTCGCCGGACTCTCCGAGCACACCCTGTCGAAGATCGTCGACATCGTGCCCAACCACGCCCGCATGATGCGCGAGCACGAACACGGCTCGTACGACGGCGATGTGCTGTTCTTCACGGCCGCCGCCCCGCGTCCCGAGGACTGGCTGACCCGCGAGGCATGGCGGCCCCACGTCACCGGCGTGATCGTCAACCACGACCTCGACTGCACGCACCCGCAGCTGATGCGGGACCGCTACCTGGACGACATCGCGACGCATCTCGCCGCCCGCCTGAAGGAGCTCGACGCATGACCGGTCCCTTCGATCCGGGGAACGAGGGCCAGGACACCCATCTGGTGCTGGAGAACGCCAACGGCATGTTGTCCCTGTGGCCGGCCTGGCGTGCCGTGCCCTCCGGCTGGGCCGCCGTCTCGGGCGCGGCTTCGTACGAGGCGTGCGTACGGCGGGTGGAGGCGGGCCGGGGATGACCACGATGGCGGAACCCTCGCTGCGGCCCCAGATGCTGGTACGGGGTCCGGGGCTGCGGCCCCGCCGGCTGGCGCACGGTCCACTGCTGTGGGTCCTGCGGGCCCCCGAACCGGGCCAGCCGCTCGACGCGTCCGTGCTGGACACGGGCGAACGGCGCCGGGCGGCTGCGCTGCGGCGCCCGGCCGAACGGGCGCTCTACGTGACCGCGCACAGTGCGCTGCGCCGGGTGCTCGGCGCCTATACGGGGCTGCGTGCCGCGTCGGTGCCGCTGGTCCGGCTGCGCTGTCCGCACTGCGGCGGGCCGCACGGCCGTCCCGCCGTGGCCGGGCCGTTCGGGGCGAGCGTGCACTTCTCGCTCTCGCACTCCGACGGCCTGGCGCTGATCGGTCTGGCCACGACGCCGATCGGCGTCGACGTCCAGGCGGTCCCGGGCCTGCGGGTCGCCGTGGACACGAGCCGGTCACTGCATCCGGCCGAGCAGCGGGAGCTGGAACGCCTGCCCCCGAGCGCCTTTCCCGGTGCGTTCACCCGCTGCTGGACCCGCAAAGAGGCCTACCTCAAGGCGACCGGCGAGGGCGTGTCCGGTGCCGCTCTGCGTGGCCTGTACGTCGGGACGGGTGAGCGCCCCGCCGAACTGCCGGGCCGGACGTCCGCCGACGTCGACGTCCCGATGGGCTGGGAGGCCGCCTGCGTGGTGCTCAGCGCCCCAGCAACTCCACCAGACCGTCCGCCAGTTCCGTACGCCAGCAGAGGTAGTCGTGGCCGCCGTTGAACTCCCGGTAGGAGGCGTCGTCATAGCCGGCCTGCGCGAGCGTGTCGCGCAGCCGGCGGGCCGCGGGCAGGGCAACCCATTCCTGCTCGCCGAAGGAGAGCCGGAAGCGCACGGGCAGCCGTGGCGTGTCGGCGAGGGCCCGGGTGAACCACTCCGCCTCCGGGCCGACGGGCCACCAGAACGAGCCCGACTGCACAAGGGCGTTGCCGAAACGGTGCGGGGCCACCGAGGCGGCGTAGGCGGCGGTGAGTCCGCCGAGGCTCTGCCCGGCGATCACGGTCCGCGCCGGATCGTCCGTGACGGGCAGCCGTGTCGCAGCCCAGGGCAGCACCTCGTCGGCGAGAAAGGCGACGTACTCGGGTCGGCAGGCCAACTCGGTCCAGCGCGTGGCTTCGTCGACGGCCTCCGGCAGGACGGCTGCGACAGGCGGGATACGGCCGTCGGCGATGAGGTTGTCGAGGAGGTGGTTCAGCCCGAGCAGCGGCTGCCAGTGTTCGCCGTCGAGCAGGACCAGCAGATCGGCCACCTCCGCTTCGGTGCGCGGCGGTTCGTACAGCCACACACGCCGGCCGGACACCTTGTGCTCGGCGACCGAGCCGCGGGCAACACCGGGCCGGGGCACCCAGTCCCCCGCGCTCGGGGCGGCCGGGAGTTCGGCGTACGGGACCGGCTCTGCCGTCCAACGGCGGGGCAACGTACGGGAGTTGAACGGATCGGTGCGGCTGCGGGTGCGCAGCCAGGTCCAGTACTCGGGGGTGCCCGGGTCGGGGCCGTCGCCTTCATCGACGTACAGGTCGTAGGTGCCGCGCCAGTCGTGGCGCAGGCGGAGTGTCCAGTGCCAGACGTCCGTGCCGGGGGCCCGCCGCATCAGGTTGCCCTCGGGGTCGCGCGGGTCGCCGAGCTTGTTGGGCAGGACCTGGACGGCGCGGGTGGCGGGGCCGCCGCGCCACAGGAACGTCACGGCCGCGTGGTCGTCGCTGCCGAGCGGATCAGGGCCGAGGAGCGGAGTGCCGCGGCGGTGGACGTCCTCCCAGAACTCCTCGACGCCATCCGGTGCGGGCAGCACGCAGGCCGGTTCCGCGAGCCGGGGCAGCGGGTGCGGCCGCGCCAGGCGGGGCGGACGGGGCGGTGCGCCCTCGGGCGGTACGGACACGAGCATGCGAAGGACTCCGGTGACGAACCATGACGTTCCACTTTCTTAGGCCACCCTAACCTCACCCATCGCGCACCGCGGCCGTCGCCGTACGACGGTCGCGGGGTTCCCCGCCGCGTGGAGCATGTACCTGCGGGCCGGGGACGGGCAAGGAGCCGAAGTTGCTGACGGTGCCGGGTGCGGTCGCCTTCCGCACCGCCGAGCGCATCGCCTTCGAGGGCAACCGATTCACTCACCTGGGCGCCCAGGCGCTGGAGTTGTCCGAGAACAGCTCGTACAACGTGGTCGACGGCAACGTCATCAGCGACGTCTCCGACGGCGGGATCCTGATGGGAGTGGCCCCGCCCGACCAGAAGGGCACCAACCGCGGCACCCGGATCACGAACAACTGGATCCATCGCACCGGCACGGAGTACCACGCCTCCTCCGCCGTCTGGGACACCGCGACCCCCACGACCTCACCTTCACCGACAACACCCTGCTGTCTCCCTCCAACCCCGGCCAGGCCTGCGCGGCCGTCCTGGCGAACGCCGGTCCTCTCCCGTCCTACCGGCGGCAGTTGGGCGTGCAGTGACGGAACGGCGAGTCGGTAGGGGAGCTGTCCTACCCGGCTAGGCGTGTTCGTGCGAGCCCCCGGCGTGGGCGAGGGCGCTGGGGGTTTTGCAGCCGACGATCGCCGGGGCCTCCTGGACGAGTGTGTCGTCGGTGAGCGCTTCCACCATGAACAGCGCGAAGTCCACCCGACGCGTCAGATCGCTGCCGAGTACCGGGTCGCCCACGTGCCGGCTCCACACGGGCAGGCCCTGGCTCTCGCCCTCCTCCAGGGAGCTGCCCCGCACCACGGTCCACCGGGTGTCGCTGCCGAACACCCGTCGGCACGCCTCCACTTGGTCGTCGATCTCGGCGAAGCGGACGAGCTTGCCCAGCACCGCGGCGATCCGGACGCCCAGGATGAACAGCCGCGAGTACTTGTCCTTGCCGTCGCGCGTGATGTGCCAGCCGCACGAGAAGATCAGGCGCGCGCCCGGCCGTGCGTGGTCGAGCACCGCCTGTGCCGTGCCCGACGCGTACTGCTGCACCCGCCAGGGCACCAGCACCGTCAACACCCCGTCGCACCCCGCGACCGCCCGCCGGATCACCTCCGAGTCGTTCGCGGGTCCGGGGACGACGGTCATCCGGCCTTCGAACGCCGCCAGCTTCGGCACGCTGCGCTCCCGGCACACTCCGACCACTTCATAGCCGCGCTCCAGTGCGTGCCGGACCATGTACTGCCCGAGCTTCCCCGAAGCCCCGACGATGCAGACCTTCTTCATCCGATCCGTGCCCATGGCGCAGCCCCCTCGCCAGCATACTGACCTTATGTTGTAAGGTAAGTTAACCTTATGCTGTAAGGCGGTCAAGGGGGACGAAAAGGAGGGCGGATGCGCGAGGCAGGCAAGGGCGGTCGGCGCAGGGCATCGGCGCGCACCCCGCTCAGTCGCGAGCGCGTGATTCGTACGGCGGTGGCGGTGGCGGACGAGAAGGGGTCGGCAGCGCTCACCATGCGGGCCATCGCCGAACCGCTGAGGGTCGAGGCGATGTCGCTCTATCACCACGTGGCGGGCCGGGAGGACATCCTCGACGGCATGGTGGACGCGGTGTTCGGCGAGATCGATCTGCCGCCGCGCGACATCGAGTGGAAGACCGCCATGCGCCACCGCGCGGACTCGGCCCGAGCCGCCCTCCGCCGCCATCCATGGGCGATCGGCCTGATGGACTCCCGCTCCCAGCCCGGCCCGGCGACCCTGCGCCACCACGACGCCGTGCTCGGCACGCTGCGCGCCGCGGGGTTCTCCGTACCGATGACCGCGCACGCCGTCTCACTGATCGACGGCTACCTCTACGGCTTCGTACTCCAGGAACTGAGCCTGCCGTTTCGAGGCGGGGCGGAGCTGGACGAGGTCGCTGGCGCCATCCTGCGCGACATGCCCGCCCCCGACCCCTACCCCCACCTCACCGAACTGGTCACCGAGCACGTCCTCAAGCCCGGCTACAACTACGCCGACGAGTTCGCCTTCGGTCTCACCCTCATCCTCGACGCCCTCCACCCGGACGAGACAGCGAGCGACTGGCCGGTTCAGAGAAAATAGATGCTCAGCGTGCAGGGCTCGTCCTCACCTTGGAGGCAGGGGTGCAGGATCACGTCCGTGATCAGGTCATCCAATGTGGTCCGGATCTTCCCGGATCTCTCGACCGCAAGGCCCGTGGGCTGATGCGCCCCGTGAGACGGTGGGATTCGGAGGGGCTGGGCGGCGGGCGATCAGGCCGCAAGCTGGATCCGGCCGAACAGCAGGGCGTATCCGGGCGGGAGCAGACGGATGATGCGCTCCGTGAGCTCGTCACCCGCAGCGTCCGCCACCACACTCAGGACCGAGCTGACGTCCCAGCGGGCAGTCGTGGCAGTGGCTCCATCGATCCGGGCCGCCACACTGTCGACGAACTGCGCACCGGTCAGCGGCTTGATGACGGGCACCTGCTCGGCAATGAGCGTGGCGGCCTCGACAGGCAGCCGCTTGACCAGATCGGCCTTCGCCGGACCGGTCAGGTGCCCGCCCAGTGTGGAGAGCACGATCTTTGTGATCCGCTCGGCCTCCTTGGTGGTGGGGTACTCCCCGCGCTCGCGCACTTCCTCCACCAGTTCGCTCCATCGCATCTCCGGGACCCCTTCCCTTTCACTCTGTTTCGCCGCTGCCGGCCCCCGGCAGTGCAAAGCGAGGGCTCCTGCCGGGAGCCGGGTGCAGCCCGATTCAGGCGTCGATCTGCTTCGGAGGCTCGCCGCCCGAGATCTGGATCTTCCGAGGCTTGGCCTGCTCGGCCACCGGGATGCGGAGCGTAAGGACCCCGGCGTCGTACGAGGCGTCGATCCGCTCGGTGTCGAGACTGTCGCCGAGGAACAGCTGGCGGCTGAACGTCCCGGTCGGGCGCTCGGCCGCGATCAACTGCACACCATCCGGCGCCGACGAGCGGCGGTCCGCACGGACGGTGAGGACGTTCCGGTCGACGTCGAGGTCGATGGCCTCGGGGTCGACACCCGGGATGTCGAAGTGGACCACGAATTGGTCATCCGCGCGGTATGCCTCCATCGGCATGGCCGTGGGCCAGGACCGCGTACCGAGCGCCTGCTGGGTGAGTCGATCGATTTCACGGAACGGGTCGGTGCGCATGAGCATCACTGGTCATCTCCTTTCGAACGACGGATCCGGTCTGCGATGCCCGTACACCATTCATATAACGCAGAGAAGAAAACTTGACAAGTGGGGGCTCATACTTGCCTGAAAGCCCAGTTCAGGGGCGGCTGGCCGGGGCCGCTGGGGGGACCGGTGGCCGCGGTCAGCGCCTCCCACCCAGGATGATCTTCCAGACGCGCGTTGCCACCTGCAGATTGAGCCGGGTGTCCACATCCGCCAGGTCGCGATCGCTGATCTCACGGATGCGCTGAAGCCGGTAGCGCAGGGTGCTGCGGTGGACCGTCAGCGCGGCGGCCGCATCGTCGTAGTTGCCCCCGCAGTCGAAGTAGCGCGAGAGCGTCTCCACCAACTCCGTGCCGTGCCCTGCGTCGTAGTCGATCAGCCGGCCGAGCCACTCTCGCACGAAGCCTTCGAGCTCCCGGAGATCGTTGCCCGGCCCCAGGATCCGGTACAGCCCGAGGTCGTCGAAGAACGTCGTCCCGCTGCGCTGACGGGAGTTCTGCCGCACCTCCAGGGCCCGCAGTGCCTCCTGATAGCAGCGGGGAACGCCGTCCGGGGAGTCGCAGCGGGTGCTCACCCCGATCGCTCCGTCGGACGTCCCCAGCTCATGGGCCAGCGCCACGTGCACAGCATCGTCGTCGGGCCTTGCTTCGGTCAGCAGGACCACCCGGTCGCCGCGACGGGTGATCAGCGGACGGGTCGCCGTGGTGGCCGTCGCTTGCTCGACGGCACGGGTGAAGGAGTCGTCCGCGGCGTTGCCCGGCCAGTGCACCACGACCACGTAATGGGTACGTTGCAGGTCCTGGCCGACGGCTTCGGCCCGGGCGTAGGCGCTCGTCTCGTCGGTGCCCTCCAACAGGTCGTCGATCAGCTGGCGTCGCAGCCGCAGCTCGACCTCGGTGAGTTCGCGCATATGCATGAGCTCCTGGGCGAGCGACCGCTGGGCGTGATCCAGGGCGAACATGGTGTGCTCGTTGGCCGTCGCCCCGGGGTCCTCGATGGCGAGTACGCCGAGGACGTCGCCGCGCGGGCGGGCCAGGACGATCAGCCGGTCCTTGACTCTGACCGGGCCCGCCTCGCGCGCGACCTGCCGCAGCATCTCTTCCTGGTAGGTCGAGGACCGCACCGGATAGGGGTCGGGCCGGTCGGGACCGGCCCAGGACCTCAGGTTGCCGAATCGGTCCTCGATGAGCGCCGACAGCCCGGTGAGCTCGTACAGCGCTTGGGTGATGGCGTCCTCGCCGCCGCCCCGGGCTGCGACACGGGCGAGGGCCTCGTGCACGGCCTTCTGAAGGTGCAGCTCGGAGCGCACCGTGTCCAGCTGCCGCAGTGCGGTGTCCCGTTCGGTGCGGAGTCGGCTCAGTTCGCCGGCGTTGTCGTGGTGCGCGGGGAGCGTGGCCGCCAGTGACATGGCCGCCGATGTGAGCCCCACGAGGGTCGAGAGGAGGAAGTGCCCCCGCTCATCGGGCCCGGAGTGGGAGGAGACCACGATGTAGCCGAGCAGACCGCCGGCCCCGCGCAGGCCGAACGCCCAGGTCCAGGACCGCTCTGGAAGGGATACGGAGCCGTCGGCCTCGCCCAGCTCCTTCATCCGTGCGTCGTCGACCGTCGGCGCTCCCGCGTCATGGCCGGGGACGCGGGACAGACCGTCGTCCGTCGCGAGGTATCCGGCCTCGGCGTGGTAGGGCCCAAGGGCACTGACGTGCCGCATGGCCAACCGCACGATCTCACTCTGCTCCGCGCAGGTGAACAGGGTGTGGGACAGCACCAGCAGCCCCTGTGGGTCCAGCGCCGCGAACGGACGGGGGTCGTGCCCTTCGGTGTCCGCCGTGTTGCTCGGGTGACGGGTCACTTCCTGGTCGGAGACATGAGGGGACGGTCTCCGTGACGGATGGCAGGCCATCGATCACTCCGTTCTCCTCCGGTCATCGGAGGCGATCGAGCGAGTCGTGGGATCCACGCCTGGCGAGCCCTGAGCGCCCAGCCTAGGCAAGACCATCCGACTTGTCTGGATTTGAGCCTTGTTCTCGTGGACCGACCGGCTGCGTCGAGTTCTGACCTGCCGGGTGCAGGCGGAGCGCGCTGCTCTCTTGCCAGTCTGGGTTTGTCAGGGATCGCCGGGCGCACCGGTGGCCGTGGCGGGAAGGACTGGCTGATGAACGCGCAGGCCCGCAGGACCATCGCCTCGTACACGACCTACCAGGAGGCGGAACGCGCTGTCGATCACCTTTCCGATCAGGGCTTTCCCGTCGAGAGGGTGGCCATCATCGGGCAGGACGTGCGCCTGGTCGAGCAGGTGACCGGCCGCATGGGACATGCCGGGGCCGCGCTGCACGGCGCGGCGAGCGGTGCCCTCCCAGGCGCACTGATCGGGTGGATCTTCGGGCTGCTGAACTGGCTGGACCCGGTCGTGTCGGGACTGCTCCTCGCCCTGTACGGGCTGGTTTTCGGAGCACTCGTCGGCGCTCTGTTCGGCCTGCTGGCGCACGCGGCCCAGGGTGGCCGCCGGGACTTCGCCTCGGTGAGCTTCATGCAGCCCAGCCGGTACGACGTCGTCGCCGACGACGCGGTCGCCGAGGAAGCGGTGCAGCTGCTGGCCGAGCTGCCCAGCGGGACCGGCACCGGCACAAACAGCGGGGCTTGGCAGAGCAGCCGCCCGCGGAGCGGTCCCGCCGTCACCTGAGCGAGTGCGGAAGACCGGGCGCGACTCCGCGGGCGAACGGGGCCGCCCGTCGCGGAAGGAGTTCCTCATGGCCAAGGCAGTAGGCATCGACCTGGGCACCACGAACTCGGTGATCGCCGTCTGGGAGGGCGGCGAGTCGACGGTCGTACCCAACAGCGAGGGCAACCGCACGACGCCGTCCGTGGTGGCCTTCACCGACACGGGCGAGCGCCTGGTGGGCCAGCTGGCCCGCCGCCAGGCGATCCTCAACCCCAAGGGCACCATCTACTCGGCCAAGCGGTTCATCGGCCGGCACTTCGACGAGATCTCCGAAGAGGCCAAGGCCGTCGCGTACGACGTGGTCGAGGGAGACGGCGGTGCCGCTCGCTTCGAGGTGCGCGACAAGCTCTACGCGCCCGAGGAGATCAGCGCGCAGGTGCTGCGCAAGCTCGCCGACGACGCCTCCAAGCAGCTGGGAGAGCGGGTCACGGAGGCGGTCATCACGGTGCCCGCCTACTTCAACGACGCTCAGCGCACCGCCACCAAGGACGCCGGACGGATCGCCGGCCTGGAGGTGCTGCGGATCATCAACGAGCCGACCGCGGCCGCCCTCGCCTACGGCATGGACAAGAAGCAGCACGAGACGGTGCTCGTCTTCGACCTGGGCGGCGGCACCTTCGACGTCAGCATCCTCGACGTCGGCGACGGCGTGGTGGAGGTACGGTCCACGGCGGGCGACAGCCATCTGGGCGGCGACGACTTCGACCGCCGGCTGGTCGACCACCTCGCCGACGGCTTCCAGAAGGAGAACAGCCTCGACCTGCGCCAGGACCCGCAGGCGCTGCAACGACTGTTCGAGGCCGCCGAGAAGGCCAAGACCGAGCTCAGTTCGGTGACCCAGACGCAGGTCAGCCTGCCGTTCATCACGGCCGACGCCTCCGGGCCCAAGCATCTGACCACGACGATCATGCGGTCCACGTTCGAGCAGATCACCGGCGACCTGGTGGAGCGCTGCCTCGGCCCGGTGCGGCAGGCCATGGACGACGCCAAGGTCAGTGACAACGACATCGACGAGGTCATCCTCGTCGGCGGCTCCACCCGCATCCCCGCCGTCCAGGCGCTGGTGCGGAGGCTGACCGCCGGCAAGGACCCCAACATGAGTGTCAACCCCGACGAGGTCGTGGCGATGGGCGCCGCGATCCAGGCCGGGGTCCTCAAGGGCGAGGTCAAGGATGTCCTGCTGCTCGATGTCACGCCGTTGTCGCTGGGCGTGGAGACACGCGGCGGCGTGATGACGAAGATCATCGAGCGGAACACCACCATCCCGGTGCGCCGCACCGAGACCTTCTCCACCGCCGAGGACAACCAGCCCGCCGTCGACGTCGTCGTCCTCCAGGGCGAGCGGGAGCTGGCCGCCGACAACCGGGTCCTGGGTCGCTTCCAGCTCACCGACATCCGCCCCGCGCCGCGCGGCGAGCCGCAGGTCGAGGTCACCTTCGACGTCGACGCCAACGGCATCCTCAACGTCACCGCGCGGGACAAGGACACCGGCAAGGAGCAGGGCATCACCATCAGCGAGAGCTCCAACCTCGACCGCGGCGAGGTCGAGCGAATGGTCCAGGAGGCCGAACGCAACCGCGGCCAGGACCAGGCCCTGCGCGAGGCGGTCGACGCCCGCAACGAACTGGACGCCATCGCCTACCAGGTCGAAAAGCGTCTCGGCGAGCTCGGCGACGCCGCGCCCGCCCACGAGAAGGCGCGCGCCGAGATGCTGGTGTCCGAGGCCCGCGAGGCGGTCAAGAACGAGGCCGGGGTGGACAAGGTCCGGCCGCTGACATCCGAACTCCAGCAGGTCTTCGCGGGGCTCGCGGCCCACCAGGCGGGAGCCGCCGCGGGCGGTCCGGCGAGCACCGGCTCACCGGACGGATCCGGCCAAGGCGGGGCCGCGCCGGACGGCGCCGGGGGCGACGACGACGTGATCGACGCCGAGTTCGACAAGGGCTGAGGTGCCCGCGATGTCCATCCCACCCCGGGGCCAAGAGCCCGACCCGCCGCCGGAAGGCGCCGTACAGCCACCGCGTGGGGACCTTGAGCAGCCTGGACCGCCGGCCGAGGAGCCCGAGCCGGGGCCCGACGCCGCAACCGGCACCGCCGCACCCGAGGACGAGTACGCGGCCGCGCTGCGAGAGGTCGAGGACCGCTGGCGCCGCGCCCTGGCCGACCTCGACAACCTGCGCAAACGCCACGCCAAGGAGCTGGAGCGGGAGGCTGCGGCCGAGCGCGCCCGTACGGCTGCGGCCTTCCTGCCCGTCATCGACAACCTGGAGCTTGCCCTGAGCCACGCGGCCGCCGACCCCGGTGCGATTGTCGAAGGTGTCCGGGCCGTGCGCGACCAGGCCGTGAACGTCCTGGAGCGGCTGGGCTACCCCCGCCACGCAGAGATCGGCGTGTCGTTCGACCCGGCCCGGCACGAGGTGGTCGGCGTGGTCCAGGATCCCGACGCCGATCCGAACACCGTGGTCCAGGTGCTGCGACCCGGTTACGGGGAGGCCGAGCGGCAGCTGCGGCCTGCCGCCGTGACCGTCGCCAAGCGGGAGTGACCGTCCATGGCACGCGACTTCTACGAGGTGCTCGGCGTTCCGCGCACCGCCGACCGGGACGAGATCCAGCGGGCCTACCGCACCCTGGCCCGCAAGTACCACCCCGACGTCAACAAGGACCCCGAGGCGGAGGAGCGGTTCAAGGAGGTCAATGAGGCCTTCAGCGTCCTGTCCGATCCGGAGCAGCGAGCCCGCTACGACCGCTTCGGCGAGGACTTCCGGAAGGTCCCGGAGGACTGGGAGGAGCGGGTCGGCGCCGGAGCCGGAGTCGGAGCCGGCAGCGGCTTCTGGGGGACCACCGGCGGCGGCCCCCGGGTGCGGTACTCCACGGCGGGCTTCGGGGGCGAGGGGGTCGACGTCGAGGATCTGTTCGGCTCGCTGTTCGGCGGCGCCGGGCGGATGCGCGTGCCCGGCGCCGACCAGGAGGCCGAACTGCCGCTCACCGTCGAGGAGGCCTATCGGGGCGGCCGCCGTACAGTCACCCTCGCCGGACCGTCCGGGCAGCGGCGCTACCAGGTCGACGTACCGCCCGGCACCACCGACGGGCAGCGCATCCGGCTGGCCGGGGAGGGCGGGCGCGGGAGCGGCGACGACGCTCCCGCCGGGGACCTGTACCTGAGGGTGCGGATCCAGCCGCACCCCGAGTTCCGCCTCGACGGCCGGGACGTCCACGTGCGGCTTCCGGTCACTCCGTGGGAGGCGGCGCTGGGCGCGACCGTGCCGGTGCCCACCCCGAGCGGTGCCACGGCGAAGGTGACCGTGCCCGCCGGGTCCTCCAGCGGACGGCGCCTGCGGCTGCGCGGCGAGGGCATGCCGGGCCCGCGCGGCGCGAACGGAGACCTGTACGCGGAGCTGCGGATCATGGTGCCGCCCCGGCTGAGCGACCGGGAGCGCGAGCTGCTGGAGGAACTTGCCGCTGTCTCCTCGTTCGACCCCAGGAGGACCTGATGACCGACCGACCGGCCGAGGCCCGCCCGTCCCACGCACGCACGACCGAGGTGGGCGTGCAGTACGCGATCGTGCCCGTGTCCAGGCTCTCCCTGGAGACCGTGGCCCGCCGCTCAGGCGTCCATCCCGACCTGATCCGTCGGTTCGTCGCCCTCGGACTGGTGGACGCCGGCCATGACGCCTCCGGACGGCTGGTGTTCGCCCCCACGGCCCCGGCCGCCCTGGCCCGCGTCCAGCGGTTGCGCACCGGGCTGTGCCTGAACTACGCATCCATCGGTCTGGTGCTCGACCTGCTCGACCGCATCAGCCTGCTCGAAGCCGCGCTGCGGCGTGCAGGCATGAGGAGTGATCTTCCACCATGGACATGAACCGCCTGACCCAGAAGTCCCAGGAAGCCCTCCAGGAGGCCCAGAGCGCCGCCGGCGGCCTGGGCCACACCGAGGTCGACGGCGAGCATCTGCTGCTCGCCCTCCTCGACCAGGAGGAGGGCCTGATCCCGCGGCTGCTGAAGCAGACGGGCACCGAGCCCAAGGAGTTGCGCGCGGCCGTACGCGAGGAGCTCTCCCGCCGGGCCAAGGTGACCGGCCCCGGCGCGGCGCCGGGCCAGGTCTTCGTCACCCAGCGCCTGGCCCGGCTGCTGGACGCGGCCGAGCGGGAGGCCAAACGCCTCAAGGACGAGTACGTGTCCGTGGAACACCTGCTGCTGGCCCTGGCCGAGGAGGGCTCGGCGACCGCCGCCGGGCGCCTGCTGAAGGAGCACGGCGTGACCCGGGACTCCTTCCTGGGCGCGCTCACCCAGGTCCGCGGCAACCAGCGCGTGACCTCCGCCAACCCCGAGGTGGCCTACGAGGCCCTGGAGAAGTACGGCCGTGACCTGGTCGCCGAGGCCAGGGACGGCAGGCTCGATCCCGTCATCGGCCGGGACGCCGAGATCCGCCGCGTCACCCAGATCCTCAGCCGCAAGAGCAAGAACAACCCCGTCCTGATCGGCGACCCCGGCGTCGGCAAGACCGCCATCGTGGAAGGGCTGGCCCAGCGCATCGTGCGCGGTGACGTGCCCGAAGGACTGCGCGACAAGACGGTGTTCGCCCTCGACATGGGCTCGCTCGTGGCAGGCGCCAAGTACCGCGGCGAGTTCGAGGAACGCCTCAAGGCCGTACTGAGCGAGGTCAAGGCCGCGGACGGGCGGATCCTGCTCTTCGTCGACGAGTTGCACACCGTGGTCGGCGCGGGCGCCGCCGAGGGCGCGATGGACGCGGGCAACATGCTCAAGCCCATGCTGGCGCGCGGCGAACTGCACATGATCGGCGCGACCACCCTGGACGAGTACCGGCAGCACATCGAGAAGGACGCCGCCCTGGAACGCCGCTTCCAGCAGGTATTGGTCGACGAACCCAGCGTGGAGGACACCATCTCCATCCTGCGCGGCCTGCGTGAACGCCTGGAGGTCTTCCACGGTGTCAAGATCCAGGACACCTCGCTGGTCGCGGCGGCGACGCTCTCCCACCGGTACATCACCGACCGGTTCCTGCCCGACAAGGCCATCGACCTCGTCGACGAGGCGTGTGCCCGGCTGCGTACGGAAATCGACTCCATGCCCGCCGAACTCGACGAGATCACCCGCCGGGTGACCCGGCTGGAGATCGAGGAGGCGGCTCTGTCCAAGGAGACCGACCCCGCCAGCAAGTCCCGCCTGGAGGAACTGCGCAAGGAACTGGCCGACCTGCGCGGCGAGGCCGACGCCAAACACGCCCAGTGGGAGGCCGAACGGCAGGCGATCCGCCGCGTGCAGGAACTGCGCCAGGAACTGGAGCAGGTCCGCCACGAGGCGGAGGAGGCCGAACGCGCCTACGACCTCAACCGCGCCGCCGAACTCCGCTACGGCCGCCTCCAGGACCTGGAGCGCCGACTCGCCGCGGAAGAGGAGCAACTGGCCGCCAAACAAGGGCAGAACCGACTGCTGCGCGAGGTCGTCACCGAGGAGGAGATCGCCGAGATCGTCGCCGCCTGGACCGGCATCCCCGTCGCCCGCCTCCAGGAGGGCGAACGCGAGAAACTGCTACGCCTCGACGAGATCCTGCGCGAGCGCGTCATCGGCCAGGACGAGGCCGTCAAGCTCGTCGCCGACGCCATCATCCGCGCCCGGTCCGGCATCCGCGACCCGCGCCGCCCGATCGGCTCGTTCATCTTCCTCGGCCCCACCGGCGTCGGGAAGACCGAGCTGGCCAAGACCCTCGCCCGGGCCCTGTTCGACTCCGAGGAGAACATGGTCCGCCTCGACATGAGCGAGTACCAGGAGCGGCACACCGTCAGCCGGCTCATGGGGGCCCCGCCCGGATACGTCGGCTACGAGGAGGGCGGCCAGCTCACCGAGGCCGTACGCCGCAAGCCGTACTCCGTTGTGCTGTTCGACGAGATCGAGAAGGCGCACACCGATGTCTTCAACACCCTGCTCCAGATCCTCGATGACGGCCGCATCACCGATGCTCAGGGCCGCACCGTCGACTTCCGCAACACCGTGATCATCATGACGTCCAACATCGGCTCCGAGCACCTCCTCGACGGCGCCACCGCCGAGGGTGAGATCAAGCCGGACGCCCGCGCCCTGGTCATGGGCGAGCTGCGCGGGCACTTCCGCCCGGAGTTCCTCAACCGCGTCGACGACATCGTGCTGTTCAAGCCGCTCGGTGAGCTTCAGATCGAGCGGATCGTGGAGCTTCAGTTCGACGAGCTGCGGCAGCGGGTCGCCGAACGCCGCATCACCATCGAACTCACCGAAGCGGCCCGGGAGTTGATCGCCCACCAGGGCTACGACCCGGTGTACGGAGCCCGGCCGCTGCGCCGCTACATCTCCCACGAGGTCGAGACGCTGGTCGGGCGCGCCCTGCTGCGCGGCGACGTCCAGGACGGCGCGAAGGTCCGTGTCGACGCCGAGCACGCAGAGTTGGTGGTCACCTACGACCAGCCCGAGGACGTGAAGGGAGCGCGGGCGGCATGAGTACCGTGCAAGCCACCAACGTCACCTGCCCGCACTGCGGGCGCACCAACCGGGTACCCGTGGCCGCCGAGGGCCGCCCCAGGTGCGGCAACTGCAAGCAGCCTCTTCCGTGGATGGCCGACGCGGGCGACGACGACTTCACCGAGGTCGTCGAGCAGGCCACCGTGCCCGTCGTCGTCGACCTGTGGGCCACCTGGTGCGGCCCCTGCCGCATGGTGAGCCCCGCGCTGGAGAAGGTCGCCGCCGATCTCGCGGGAAAGATCAAGCTGGTCAAGGTCGACATCGACAAGAACCCGCGCCTGGCGCGGCGGTTCGAGGTCCAGGCCGTACCGACGCTGCTGGTCCTCGACAAAGGACAGACCATCGCCCGGCAGTCGGGTGCCGCACCTGCCCCTGCCCTGCGGCGGTGGGTGGAGCAGTCGATCGCGGGCCGCGAACCGGCCGGGAAAGGGTGATCGGCCATGACCGTACGAACCGACCCCCATCTCGCCCTCGTACGCCCCGTCACGCCGCGCGCCCCGGGGTGCGAGGAATGCCTGGCCACACGTTCCCCCTGGGTCCACCTCAGGCTCTGCCTGACCTGCGGCCACGTCGGCTGCTGCGATTCCTCGCCGAACCGGCACGCCCGCCGTCACGCCGCCGCCGACGGCCATCCGATCGTGGCGTCGCTGGAGCCCGGCGAGGACTGGCGGTGGTGCTTCGTCCACGAGGCGCTCGTGTGATGCCCGGCGACGAGACGCGGCCGGGCGCAGCGCCGGTGCCGGACGAGGCGGAGGAGAGCGTCCCCTTCGAGACCCCCGACATCTACGGCGCCTATCCCCGCCTGTCGGACGACCAGATGGCCCGTCTGGCGCAGCACGGCCGGCGGCGCACGGTCGACGCCGGTGACGTCCTGATCCGGGAGGGGGAGCGGTGCGAGACGTTCTACGTCGTCCTCAGTGGCTCGATCGCCATCGTCGAGGGCTACGGCACGCCCGATGAACACCTGCTGCGGGTGCACGGTCCTGGCCGCTTCATCGGCGAACTCGGCCTCCTGAACGGACAGGTGGCCTTCTACGCCGCCGTGGTCAGGGAGCCCGGCGAGGTCCTCGCCCTGTCGATGGATCAGCTGCGTGACCTGGTGACCCGGGACTCCGTCCTTGGTGATGTGGTGCTTCGCGCCTGCCTGGGCCGCCGTGCCCTGCTCGTCGGGCAGGGCGCCGGTTTCCGCATCATCGGCTCGCGCTACTCGCCCGACACCCGGCGGCTGCGCGAGTTCGCCGCCCGCAACCGGCTGCCGCACCGCTGGATCGACCTGGAGACGGACGAGGAGGCCGAGGCGCTGCTGCGCCGCTTCGCGGTCGGTCCGGAGCAGACGCCGCTGGTGATCTGGCGGAACACGAGCCTGCTGCGCAATCCGAGCAACGCCGAACTGGCCCGGTTGATCGGCCTGCCGCCCCTGCCGTCGGGCAACGGCCGCGGCGATCTCCTCATCGTCGGCTCCGGTCCGGCCGGTCTCGCCGCCGCGGTGAACGCCGCCTCGGAGGGCCTCGGCACGACCGTGGTCGAGGCGATGGCCACCGGCGGCCAGGCCGGGACGTCGTCCCGCATCGACAACTGCTTCGGCTTCCCCTCCGGCATCTCCGGCGCCGAACTCACCGAGCGCGCGGTGCTCCAGGCGGGCAAGTTCGGCGCCCGGATCAGCGTCCCTGCGGAGGCGGCCCGGCTCGAACGGCGGGACGGCCACTACGCCGTCGGGTTCGCCGACGGCAGCGAGATCACCGCCCGTACCGTCGTCCTGGCCACCGGCGCCCGCTACCGCCGCCTCCATGTGCCCGGCATCGAGCCGTTGGAGGGCGCGAGCGTCCACTACTCGGCGACCGTCTACGAGGCCCAGCAGTGCCGTACCGACCCGGTGGCGGTGGTCGGCGGCGGCAACTCCGCAGGGCAGGCCGCGCTCTTCCTGGCCGGGTACTCACCGCAGGTGTATCTGCTCGTCCGTGGGCCGAGCCTCAACGCGCACATGTCCCGCTACCTGATCGATCAGATCGAGCGCCACCCGTGGGTGCGCGTGTGGCTGCACACCGAGGTGACCGAGGCACTCGGCGACAAGGCGCTGGAAGCAGTCACCGTGGTCGACCACCGTACGGGCGAGCACCACCAACTCGCGGCGCGGGCCCTGTTCGTCTTCACCGGCGCAGACCCTCACACCGATTGGCTGTCCGGCGCGCTCGCCCTCGACGCGCGCGGCTACGTGCTCACCGGCGCGGAGGCGCAGGCATGCTCCGTTCCCGAGCTGTGGCAGAGCCAGGGCCGCGACTGCCTGACGTTGGAGACCAGCCTGCCCGGCGTCTTCGCCGCCGGCGACGTACGCAGCGGCTCGGTGAAGCGCGTGGCCTCCGCGGTCGGCGAAGGCGCGATGAGCATCCACTTCGTGCACCGCTACCTGGGCCACGCGGCCGCGCCCGGCGGCACCGACAGCTCCCCTCACACCCGTCCGAAGGAGTCCGCTTGGCTCGCATGACACCCAGCGGGCGACGAGATCACGAGAAGGAGAAGGAGGCGATGGGAATGACCACGCCCGTCCGGCGCCACCGCGGTGGCGCAATGCAGGACAGGCCTCTTGGCTGGGCACGCAATCCGCTGACGGAGTTCGACCAACTGCTCAGCGAGATGAGCGGACTGATCGAATCCACGGTGGGAGGCGCTGCTCCCGCAGTCGCCTGGACACCCCTGGCGGATGTCACGGAGTCCGACGACGCCTTCCACGTCGAGATCGAACTCCCCGGCGTCAAGAGCAAGGACATCAACGCCGAAGCGAACGGCCAGGAGCTGGTGGTCACCGGAGAGATCAAGGAGAAGGAACGCAAAGGCGTCCTGCGCCGGAGCACCCGCCGCACCGGAGCCTTCGAGTACCGGCTGCGGCTCCCCGGGGAGATCGACACCGAAAAGATCAATGCGCAGATGTCGGACGGGGTGCTCACCATCACCGTCCCCAAGGCCGAGGTCACAAAGCCCCGGCACGTCGAGATCAGCGAGACGAGTGAAAGCACCGAGACCGGCGGCTGAGACGCGAACGCCGCGGTTCCGGGCACCCGTCCGGCACCGCGGCCGGCCCGGCGAGGCTCGACACCCGGGGTGACTCATGAACGACGTCCCGTGTCACAACCCCTCACGGCGGCGGAGACTCGGCACGCGGCTCCCCACCGGCTTCCTTTCGGCGCCGCAGCCGCCAGGCGCGCAGCAGCCGAAGGGGGAGCAGGCCCAGCGGTGCTCTCCGGCCCATGTCCGCCTGGTCCTCGCGGTCGAATGCCCGTGCGTAACGCTCGGCGTCCTGGGCCGTCGGATATCGCTTGCTGCCCTCCGCTCCGCACCCACGCGCGCAGTGCCAGAGCATCGTGTCGCCCTCATGAAGAAAGCGAAAACGGTGTCCCAGAAGGTGGCAGCGCAGCACAGCAGACCACCCTATGCGGACCGGCCCATTCCGGCCCGTTCTGCCCCTCTCCAGGCAACAGCCCATGGCCCTGATCGAGGAGGCATGGCATGACCACCACCGCCGAGCTCGGTGTCGTCACCACCAAGGTCCCCGCCCGGCTTGACCGGCTGCCGTGGTCCCCATTCCATTGGCGGATCGTGATCGGTCTGGGAACCGTCTGGATTCTGGACGGACTCGAAGTGACGATCGTCGGGGCGGTTGCCGCCCGTATGACCGAGCCGGGCAGCGGCATCAACCTGACCAGCGCCGACATAGGCACTGCCGCCGCCATCTACGTCGCAGGCGCATGTGCGGGCGCTCTCCTGTTCGGGAGGCTCACCGACCGCTACGGGCGCAAGAAGCTGTTCATGCTCACGCTCGGCATCTACATCCTCGCCACCGTCGCGACCGCGTTCGCCCATGACCCCTGGTACCTGTACCTTGCCCGATTCATCACCGGTATGGGCATCGGCGGGGAGTATGCCGCGATCAACTCGGCCATCGACGAGCTGATTCCTGCCCGCAACCGCGGGCAGGTGGATCTGGCCATCAACGGCAGCTATTGGATCGGTGCGGCGCTCGGCAGCCTGGTCGCCGTGCTGCTTCTCAACGAGGGGCTGCTGGCAGCCGACCTCGGCTGGCGGCTGGCCTTCGGCCTGGGCGGCATTCTGGGCCTGGGCATCATGCTGGTACGCCGCCATGTGCCGGAGAGCCCGCGCTGGCTGTTCATCCACGGGCATCAAGCCGAGGCCGAACGCATCGTCGACCGGATCGAGGCCGAGGTGCGCCAGGAGACCGGCCGTGAGCTGCCGGAACCGGGCGAGGCGGTCACCGTACGGCAGCGCGACGTCATCCCGTTCACGGAGATCGCCGGCGTGGCCCTGCGGCGGTACCCGCGTCGCGCCGTTCTCGGTCTGGCGCTCTTCGTCGGGCAGGCGTTCCTGTACAACGCGATCGTCTTCGACCTGGGCACGATCCTGAACGGCTTCTTCGACATCGGCTCCGGCTCGATCCCCTACTTCCTTGTCCTCTTCGCGATCGCCAACTTCCTCGGACCACTCCTTCTCGGCCGGCTCTTCGACACCGTTGGCAGAAAGCCGATGATCGCGGGCACCTACTTCGGCTCGGCAGTCGTGGCAGCCGTCCTCGCCGTCCTGCTGATCAACGGCTCCCTGACGACATGGTCGTTCTTCCTTCTGGTCTCGCTGACCTTTTTCGTCGCGTCCGCGGGAGCGAGCTCGGCCTACCTGACGGTGAGCGAGGTCTTCCCCATGGAGACCCGAGCCCTGTCCATCTCGCTGTTCTTCGCGATCGGCACGGCCGTGGGCGGAATCACCGGCCCGCTTCTGTTCGGCCACCTGATTCACAGTGGCGAGGCCGACCTGGTGGCCATCGGCTTCCTCGTCGGAGCGGCAGCAATGGCGTTGGGCGGGGTGGCCGAGGTCTTCTTCGGTGTCCGGGCCGAACAGCAGTCCCTGGAGAACATCGCCCGGCCGCTCACCGCTGAGGAAGCCGAAGCAGCCTGGCGCAACGAGCCCGCCCCACAGGACGGACGAGACCGCCTGCGGCCCGCGCACGTCCGGCAGGCCGCGCACGAGCGGGAACGGCGGATCGCCGACCGCACCGCACGCCGCCAGGAGCGGGAGCGAGCCGGAGCCCGCCGCTACCGCCCGGGCACCGGACCGGGCAGCACCCTGTACTCGCCGGGGATGGCCGGCACCGCGGGCACGGCAAGCCGTACGTCCGCCATGGCCGAACAACGCCTCGACGAAGAGATCGAACAGATCACCCACACGCTCCAAGAAGCCGGCCCGACCAGCCGCGACCGACTCGAACAGGCCGTGGGCGGCCGTTCCTGGGGCCCCGGGCGCTTCCGCCGTGCCCTGCGTGAGTCCGAGCGGGAGTCCCGGGCCAAGAGCCTTGCGAACGGCAGCTACGCGCCGGCGGACGGACCCGGACGGCACGACAGCGCACCGGGCGACCCCGATGACCAGCGGTGACCGGAGCGGGCAGAAGGAAGGCAGCGATGAAATACGACGGATTCCTCGCCCGTGTACGCGAGCTGGGCGAATACAACGACCAGGACGAAGCCGCGGACGTCACCAACGCCGTGCTGGAAGTGCTGGCCCAACGGATCAGCCCGGGAGAGGTCAAGGACCTCGCATCCCAGCTGCCCGGCCCACTGGGACAGGTCCTGAACCATGCCACGCCGCAGCAGGCGAAGAGCTTCGGGATCGAGGAGTTCTACCGCCGGGTCGCCGAGCGCACCCACGCCCGGCCGCGTACGGCGCAGTGGGACGCCAGCGCGGTCCTCACCACCGTTGCCGACGCTGTCACCGGCGGAGAGCTGAATCAGATCATCAGCCAACTCCCCTCCAGTTACGCGGTCCTGTTCGGCAAGGCCGACCTCGCGGACTGAGCCCGTGAGGCGCCCAGAACGAAAGGCCCACGAAAAATGGTTGAGACAGGTTTCTCCTGGCCGTGCTGCACCCGCTCCGGGATCGTCTCCCGGTCGAGACGGCCGTACAGTTCGGCGCCCAGCTGCCGACCATCGTCCGGGGCATCTACTACGACGGCTGGAAGCCGGCCGAGACGCCCGTGAAGATGAGCAACGAGGAGTTCTTCGCACGGGTCCGGAGCGAATTCCCCTATGCGGTCGAGGGCGGCAGCGAGAAGCTGGTGCGCACCGTACTGAAATCTCTGGAGCGCCATGTGAGCGCCGGCGAATGGCAGCACCTCAAATCCCGGGTGCCGAACTCGTTTGCCGCGCTCCTGCCGTGATCCGGGCGGAGGAGATCATGAACGCGGCCCAGCACGCCGAGCAGGCCTGCGGTCGGCAACTGGTGCACGCTGCGCGGCGGGAGGGCTCGGCGTACTGACGTCGGCATGAACCGCGGATGGGCGCGCAGGTTCGCGTATCAGTCACGAGGCCCTGGCACGCCGGTCAGGCCATCACCGACCGCGTCTCGAGGAACTCCTCAAGACCGAAGGTGCCGTACTCCCGCCCAATGCCCGACTGCTTGAACCCCCCGAACGGGGACAGCGACTCGAAACCGCCGTTGATCGCCACCCGGCCCGCCTGGAGCCTCGACGCGATGCGATGCGCACGCGCGGGATCCGACGAGAACACATAGGCGTGCAGGCCGTAGTCGGTGTCGTTGGCGATCTCCACCGCGTGGTCCTCGTCACGGTAGGTGAGGATCGACAGCACCGGCCCGAAGATCTCCTCACGCGCGATCGTCATGTCGTTGGTGACGTCCGCGAACAGAGTCGGTCGCACGAAGTATCCGTCCGCCAGTCCCTCGGGACGGCCGGGTCCGCCGGCGACGATCCGGGCGCCTTCCTCGACACCGCGACGGATGTAGCCCTGGACACGCTCCCACTGACGTTCGCTGACCATCGGACCGATGGCCGTTGCCTGGTCGCTGGGATCGCCGACCGGGAAGTCGGCCATCTTCTCCGTGGCGACAGCGATGATCTCGTCCAGTCGGCTCTCCGGGACGAGGATGCGGGTGCCGGCGACACACGCCTGGCTGCTGTTGGCGAACCCGGCCATGAGCGCGCCGGTGACGGCCTGATCGAGATCGGCGTCGTCGAGAATGATCGACGGCGACTTACCCCCGAGTTCGAGCGTCACGCGCTTCAAGGTCTCGGCCGCGTCGCGAAGGATGACCTTGCCGACCGGGGTCGAACCGGTGAAGGTGATCTTCGCGATGTCGGGGTGACGAGTGATCGCGCTCCCGACGACATTGCCGAGCCCCGTCACGATGTTGAAGACGCCCCGCGGCAGCCCGGCCTCGTGGAGTGCCCGGGTCAGCGCATAGGTCTGCATCGCGCTCATCTCGCTCGGCTTGATGACGACGGTGCAACCGGCCGCCAGAGCGGTCGCGACGTTGTTGGAGATGAAGAACGGATCGGAATTCCACGGCGTGATCACGCCCGCGACGCCGACCGGCTCCAACTCCACGGTCGCGGTGCCGATGTGCCGTGTGAAGTCGAATCCCTCCAAGGTCGTGATCATGTCGGCGAACGCACCGACGGCCGAACCGACCATCCACGCGTTGCGCACCGGCCCGCCGTACTCCAGGAGGACGGCCTCCTGGATCTCGCTCGTCCGCGCGGCGACGGCGGCCTGGAGCCGGCGGAGCGCGTCGAGCCGCTCCTCCTTCGATGTCGCGGACCAGGCCGGCAGTGCGCGCTTCGCCGCCGTGACAGCCGCATCCGTGTCCACCTCGTCGGCGAGCTGGACCTGCCCGATCACTTTCCCGGTGGCGGGGTTGAACAGGTCGGCGAGTTCAGTGCCGTGCGGGGTGACGAACTCACCGTCTATGTAGATCTTGTTGATCACGTTCTCTTGCATGGAGGACTCCTGGACTCGTTCGCCGCCGAAACCCACGGAGTGGGGCGGCGGTTGTCTGATCAGTGGCCGCATACGGCATCGCTGATTGCTGAGGTTTCGAACTACCGGGTCGGCGCCGAGGAGGCTGTCCGCAACTGCTCGTCGTCGAAGACGATCTCGACCAGCGGGCTGCCCGCGAACCATTCGTCGAAGTTCTGGCGCCGGCTGACCCGCGTCGCGATCTCGGGCCGGTTCTGCAATTCGAGGACTTCGGTGATCACTCGCCGCCGTGTCGGCTCGTCGACCAGTGCCGCGGTCGCGGGTAGGTCAGCCGTTACCCCGTGTTTGAGATGCACGATGAACCGCGGATTGGCCCGCAGGTTCGCGTACCAGTTACGAGGTCCCGGCATGCCGGTCAGGTACCAGCGACCGTCGACGCGGTGGAACCAGATCTCGATGCGCCGCGCGATGCCGCTGCGTGCGCCCAGCGTCGTGATGTCGATCGTGTGCGCGGTCGTCGACGAGTCCGGCCCGATCGCGAGGGCGCGGGCGACGGCGTCGTCCACGGTGCGGAAATTCATATTTCTCTCCCTCGGAGGCGATCAGTGAGCGATCGGCGAAATTCATTACCCGCCTCCTGCTTCGCGTCCCGGAATCCGTGGAAAATCCCGGTACCCCCATGCAAACAGCGCCACGAGCTCTGTGCCAGCAAGATCCTCTCGCGTGGTTGCACGATCCTCTTCGCTCAGGCGGTTTTTACGGCAGTGCAGCGGCAGCGGGACCGGCTCCGCCACGCATGCGCTCCGCGTCAATGCTGGGCGGGGCACCGAATTGACGCCGGTACTCGCGGCTGAACTGAGAGGGATTGTCGTATCCGACGCGGTGTCCGACGCCGGTGATGTCATTCGGGCTGTTCACCAGCAGCAGTCTCGCCGCCTGTAGCCGGATGTGTTTCTGGAACTGGATCGGGGTCATCGCCGTTATCGACTGAAAATTCCGGTGGAAAGCAGAGACGCTCATGCCGGAAAGCTTCGCTACCTCCTCGACTCGGAACGGCTGGGTGTAGTTCTCCCGGATCCACTGCACGGCACGTCTGATGTGCGTCAGGCTGCTGTCGGCCAGGCCGAGCTGGCGCACGGCGCCGCTTTGTTCCCCGGTCATCAATCGCCAGAGAATTTCGCGCTTGACCAGCGGAACCAGTGCATTCCGGTCCTGTGGCCGGTCGAGCAGGCGCACCAGCCGTACGACAGCGTCGAGCAACTCGTCCGGGGCATCGCTGACCGCGATGCCCGGGGGTGCGGTGCCGGGGGACCTCGGTAGGTCCCCCGGCCCGGCCTGCAACAGCAGCTCCGCGATCACAGCAGGTTCCAGAGTCATCCCGAAACCGAGCGTGGGGCGTCCCGGGGCGGCGTCGATGAAATGCCCCGTCACCGGGAGGTCTACCGAGGCGATGAGGTACTGACCAGCGCCGTACTCGTAGACGCGGTCTCCGAGTGCCAGACGCTTGCGGCCCTGGGCGATGACCGCCAGGACCGTGCCGGACATGGCGGACTCCGGCGGCACGGCATGGTCGGCCTTGCAGATCCGGACACCGTCGATGGCAGTGGTCAAATCGGGACGCACATGCCGTTCCAGCAGGTCGCGAAGCTCGCCCAGAGACATGTTCCGATTGCAGCACACAACCCTCGGCGACCGTCGACAGCGAGAGGAATGTGCAAGAACTCGCGAGTCTCGTCAAGACTGAGACTTTGGACAACGCCGACAAGGCCCGGGCAGCGTTCCTCACCCACCTGCGGGCCGGCTCCGAGGTCGCCGAGTTGACCGGCATGGTCGATCTGACGGCTGTCCCGACGGCACAAGAATCATCGTGCGGCGCGAACGCCCGCACCCCGGAGCCCAGTTGGCGCTGTTCGACCTCGACGAGGGCATGCGCCACCAGGCCTTCCTCACCGACACCCGTGATGGTGAGGGATCCGTGCAGTATCTGGCTGGAACTGTCCCTGACCGCCATCGGCCTGCTCGCCCGGACCCGGACTCTCCTGCTGGATCCACCGACGTCAACGTCTCCAGGCCGAACTCTTCGCCTGCATCATCGCGTGACTCCACGACGCAGTCTGAGTAGAGCAGTATTCGGTCACCGGGTTCGAGGCTGACGTCGTGCACCTGACGGGCGGTCCCGGCGAGACTGGCGGGCAGACCCAAAGGAGGCTCAGCTGGCCGCTCCAAGGCCTTGTGGAGCAGGCGGTGGCGACGGATGAGCAACGGAGGCGGGTGGCCGCAGTTGCACCAGCGCAGCACACCGGTGGGCATGTGCAACTGGGTGAAGATGCCCGGGCAGAACTGCTCCGGAAGCCACTTGGCCAGCGCCTCGTCCACGGTGCCGGCGAGGTCGTTCAGGTCTGCCCCGCTGCGCCGGGCGTTGCGGCAGCCTGCCATGGCGACAGCGGCGTAGCTTGAGCCCGTCCAGGGTGCTCATGTTCAGCTCCACGACGCCCAGCCGCTCCGCTCCGTCGGCCAGGGGCAGGCATACGTTCAGCCCGCCGGAGGGGCCTTCTTCCACTCGGACTTCCTGTCCATGCCTTCGATGATCCCTGCGAGGTCGAGCCGCCACAATCCGAGCTCTCCGACGCGCGGGATGTGAGCCGATCGACCTGGGGTGCTGGGGCTTGCCCTTGCGGATTGGTCGGGCATCGGGATCGGCTGACGACACGAGCCGGTCGGGGATCGTGCGGATCCCCGCAAGCCGCACAGCGGTCTGCTCCAGCAGCCGGCGGATGCCCGCCGCGGTCTCGGCCGGCTCACCGACCAGGTGCGTCAGCCGAGGTAGCAGAGCGCGCTGACGCTGTTGGGCCGTGACCTGCACCGCCTGGTCCGGTCGCCACTCACAGCAGGAGGTCGAAGACGGCTCGGGCCTCGCCCCAGTGCTGGGTCTGGGGGTTCTTCAGGTCGGGGTGGAGGATCTTGAAGCTCTGGGCAAGGGCCAGGCTGAGTCCGCCGATGATGTCCGGATAGGCCGCCTCGGTCTCCTCGTCGGGCGTGCGGTCCAGAGCGGGGTGGGTGGCGAGCTGTTCCAGGATCGGCTTGAGTTCTACATCCTGGTCGATCTTCCGGAAGTGGTGAATGCTCTCTTGCAGGCCTTTCGTGACCGGTAGGTCACAGGTCCGGATGATGTCGCGCCCGTTGGCCTTGGCAGTGGCCTGGGCGACGGTCAGCAGGTCGTAGAGCTTGGCGTCGACGAAGTCGCTGTAGCGCTTGAGATCGTTCTTGTCGACGTCCAGCCCCGCGGCCGCGCGGAAGAACCTTTCGAACCTGGCGATGGACATCACGGTCATGGCGGCAACCTCCGGCTGCGGGCGCCGGGGCGGCTCCCGGCCCCTGGGCTTCCCCGTCAGCCTGGCCGACGGGGGCGCGCGAACGCATGCGCATGTCGGGCCCAATTGGCCTCCCCGTATTGCCCTGCCAGGCCCAGGCGTCCGACTGCCCGGGTGGTCGGACGGGCGTGCGGATCGACAGCAGGGTGAACACCGCGTCGCGGAGCGGTCCCACGTGAGGGGTGACCCCCAGGTGTCGCTGCTCATGAGGCCGAACGCCGTGGTGGCGAACACGCCAGGGAGCGCTCGGGAGAGGCCGGTGAAGAGCAGCCAGGGCCGGTTGACGCGGACCATCCCTCGGCTCCGCTCGCGAGGAGCAACGGGTGTGATGGCGGCCGTGGCTGCGCAAGGTGACGGATCAGGACCTGCGCACCGGGGTGGGTGACGGCTCCGGCGACGGGGAGCGCCGCGCCTCCTGAAGCGGGAAGTAGTCTCCCGGCCGCGTCGAGCGTCGCCACACGTACACCGCTGTCGCCATCACGAGGATCAGCCCGGCCAGGATGAGCAGTTCGATCCCCTCGACGTTCCACCGGAAGGACTTCTCCGCCTCGGCCGTCACGATGAGCACCTTGCGGATGCCGGCAATCAGGCCGACGACGAGGAACGGCTCCGCGTCGAGGGTCTGGTTCCGGATGGTGAGGCGGACGGTGTGGAGCAGCTCGGCCACGATGAACAGCACAAGGCCGTTGTCCAGGGCAGAGAGAACGACCGTCTCCTCGCGGTACGGCCCCTGGATCGACCTGATGACGTCGTGGACGACCTCGACGGTCAGGATCCCGGCGAGCAGTACGAGGAGCGCCGCGACGACGAGGTGGATGCCGTCCTCGATGAGCTGCAGGAGGCCCTGTACCCGGCCGCCCTCGATCTTCGGGAGAATGGGTCGCACAGTCAGCATGCTAGGGGTGCCCCGGCCCGCAGGCGCGTCGTGCTGCCGAACGGGTGGACGGGCGGATGGCTCCCTGTGGTGGCAGTCCGGGGGTAAGCGGCGAGGCGCGACATCTCCGAGGCCTGCCGGCGGCAGGAGGAGAGTGTACGAGGCAGCCCGACGCGGACATGAACGGCAGGAACCTGCGGCTCGTCCTGGTCGCCGACCTGGACCCGCCCTTCGAGATGGCCCCAGGGTGGACGGTGTCGGCCCGGACGCCCTGGTGAAATGATGACGATGCTGCCGCCACCCTCGCGGACCGCCAGGAACCCGCTGGCCACGTCGAGTGAGAAGACCCTGTTGAACTCTTTCATCGTGGTCTCGACGAGCGGTTTGCCGACCGGCCCGCGCCATCACCGAGTCGACGAACGCCGACCCGCACCCCGGTTGCCTCCAACGTGCCCGGTTCCTGCCGGTCGCACTGCTCCCGACGCCGTCCGGGCAACTCGTCCTCCGGGTGCCGGGAAAAGGCCTCCGCCACGGATCAGAGGCCCTTTCCAAGGAAGAGGCGCAGGTGCGGCAGACGAGCCGAACCGTACGCCGGATTCTGCCGTGCCGGTCACGCCACGCGGTGCCTGCGGATCCAGGCTGCCTGGCCGCCGTCGACAAGCAGGTCCGTGCCGTTGACGTACAGCGACTCCGGGCCGGTGAGGTAGGCCACCGCGGAGGCGATCTCCTCCGGTGTCCCGGCCCGGCCCGCGCCGCAGGCCTCCAGCATCTTGAGCATGTGCTCGCCGGATTCCGAGTCGGCCTCGGCCTTCGCCATCGCCGTGGAAACCACCCCGGGACTCACCGAGTTGACCCGCGCACCGCGCCGGCTCCAGGCCTGCGCGGCGGCCTCCACCCGCACGTGGTTGGCGCGTTTGGAGAGGATGTACGCCATGATCCCGTCGTCTCCGACGGCGGCGACGGCGTCCATCCCGAGGAGTTCCTCCGCGGGCGCCGTGGCCAGTACGGCCTCCTGCTCCCGGGTGAGGGAGGAGTAGTGACCGGCCATGCTGGACACGCACACCATCGCGGTGCCCCGGACGGCCACGGGTTCGAAGGCGTCCAGCACATGGACCGTGCCGACGATGTTCACTTCGAGGATCGTGCGGGCCGAGGCCATCGCCGCGGAGACGCCCGCGGTGTGCACGACCGCCGTCAACCGCCCGGCGTCGGAGGCGGCTTCGGCGAGCCGCTCGACCGACGCCCGGTCGCACACGTCGACGACCATGCCCTCGACCTCGTACCCCTCGGCACGCAACGCGTCGACGGCACGGTCGAGTTGGCCGCGTGAGGCCTCGGCGAGGAACAGCGTGCGGCCGCTGCCGAGCCGGCGTGCGACCGCCGTCCCCATCCCTCCCGCCCCCGTGACAACGACGACGTCACGACGCTCTGTGACTGGGGATCCCGCCATGGACTGCCTCCTTCGGTTCAGCCGCGGCCGATGCCTCGGCGGGTACGGTTTCGCGCCAGTCGGCACCGGACGCGATCGCCTGCCGCCACTGCCGGATGGCCCGGGGCGGCATACCGACCGCGAGAACGCCGGACACCCGGTCACCGGTGCGGTACACGGCCAGGAAGCGGCGTTCCGCCAAGTCGCCGTCCACCACGGCGACTTCGTCGTGGCCACGCAGGAACCCGTACGCCTGGATCTTCATGTCGTACTGGTCGGACCAGAAGTACGGCACCGGCGCGAACGCCTTGCGGCCCTGGAGGTTGAGCAGGTTGCGGGCGGCGGCCATGCCCTGTTCGGCGGCATTGGTGCGGTGCTCGATGCGCATCGCGGTGCCGAACAGCGGGTTGTACCAGCGGGCGACGTCACCGGCCGCGTATACGTTCTTCGCGGCCTCGCAGTACTCGTCGCAGATCACGCCGTCGCCCACGGTCAGCCCGCTGCCGTCGAGCCACTCGGTGTTGGGCAGCGAGCCGATCGCGACCAACACCTCGTCGGCCTCGACCACTTCACCGTCGGCGAGCCGCACGCCGTCCTCGGTCACCTCGGTGACCGTGACCCCGCAGCGCAGGTCCACCCCCCGTTCCCGGTGGGCCTGCGACAGGACGTGGCCGACAGCGGTGCCGACGGCGTGCGCCAACGGCACCGGCGCGGGTTCCAGAAGCGTCACCCGGGCGCCGAGACGCCAGGCGACGGCGGCGGCCTCCGCGCCGAGGAAGCCCGCGCCGACGACGACCAGCCGCCGGCCCGGACCCAGCCGGTCCCGCAGCGTCAGGGCGTCGTCCAGCGTGCGCAGCACATGCGCGCCCTCACCGGGCAGGCGGCGCGGTCGGACCCCGGTGGCCAGGATCAGACCGTCGTACCTCACCTCGGAACCGTCGGCCAAGTGCACGGTGCGTTCGGGGAGTTCGAGGCGGATGGCCTCCGCGCCGAGACGCAGGTCGAGGCCGAGGGCAGCCAGGTCGTCGGGGGCGCGCAGGTCGAGCCGTCCGGCGTCCCACTCCGAACTCAGCAGCTGCTTGGACAGCGGCGGACGGTCGTACGGCAGGTGCGGCTCTTCGCCGACGAGGGTGATCGTGCCGTCGTAGCCCTCGCGGCGGAGCGTCTCGGCCGCCGCGAGGCCGGCGGCCGAGGCTCCGACGACCAGGATCCGGTTCACTGCTCCACCAGCCGGATGGCGGCGGCCGGGCAGATCGCGGCGGCTTCGCGCACTTCGTCGTGGAGGTCGGCGGCGGGTTCCTCGTCGAGGAGGATCGCCACGCCGTCGTCGTCCCGCTGGTCGAAGACGTCGGGAGCGGCCATGACGCACTGTCCCGAGGCCACGCACTTCGGTTCGTCGAGTTCCACTCGCATGGTTGGTTCCTTCGTTCGTGGGGGCGCTTGGCTGTGCAGAGGGTCGGTCACCAGGCAACAGGCAGGCACTTGACGCCGTACGTAGTCCCGGTGTGGTCGAAGGCGAGCTGCTCGATCGGCGCGGCCAGGCGCAGCGTGGGGACTCGGCGGTACAGGGTGCCGTAGACGACCTGGAGTTCGAGGCGGGCGAGGTTCTGGCCCAGGCACTGGTGCGGGCCGTAGCCGAAGGCCTGGTGCTGGCGGGCGGCGCGGGTGATGTCGAGCCGCTCGGCCTCGGGGAACGCCTCGGCATCCCAGTTCGCGGAGTGCAGGTCGAAGATCATGCCCTCGCCCTTGCGGATGACCTGGTCGCCGATCTCGATGTCGTCCTTGGCGACCCGGCGCACTCCGGTCTGGACGATGGACAGGTAGCGCAGCAGCTCGTCCACCGCGCTCGCGATGACCTTCGGGTCGTCGGTGTCGCGGAGCAGGGCGAGCTGGTCGGGGTTCTCCAGCAGGGCGAGCGTGCCGAGGCTGATCATCGTGGCCGTGGTCTCGTGGCCGGCGATCAGCATGGCGACGCCCATGCTCGCGGCCTCGGCGTGGGTCATCTCGCCCGCCTTGACCTTGCCGCCCATCTCGGACACCACGTCGTCGCCGGGGTGTTCCATCTTCTCCGTGAGCAGGTCGGCCAGGTACTTCATCAGCGCCCCGCTCACCTGCCGCACCTCGGCCGGGTCCGCCGAGCCGTCGAGGACGAGGCTGCTGCTGCGCTGGAAGAAGTCGTGGTCCTGGTACGGCACTCCGAGCAGCTCGGCGATCACCAGCGAGGGCAGCGGCAGCGCGACCGCGGTCAGCAGATCGGCGGGGTTCGGACCGTCCAGCATGGCGTCGATGAGATCGTCGACGAGCTTCTGGATGTAGGGCCGCATGGCCTCGATCCGCTTGACGATGAACGGGGCGTTGACCGAGCGGCGCAGCCGGGTGTGCTCGGGCGCGTCGGTGTTGGTAATGAGGCGGGGCGTGTGGGGTGCGATCTCGGCCCGGTGCGCGTTGACGTAGGGGAAACCGGGGTCGAGGTCGTCGTCGCTGACCCTCGGGTCGGTGAGCAGGGCGCGCTGGTCCGCGTGGCGGGTGATCAGCCACGGGGTGGCACCGTTCCAGATCCGCACGCGGCTGATCGGTTCCGTCTCACGGATGGGGTGCACCGCCGGCGGCGGCGCGAGGGGGCACCGCGCGTCGCGCTGCATGGGATAGGCGGGTACCTCCGCGGCCGCGTCGGACGGGGTGCCGGTCAGGGTGTCGGCCATGGCTCTCCTCGGTGGTGGGGGCTCCGTCGGGGCGGAGCGCCGGGATCAAGTCGTCGAGGCCTCGATGAGCACATGCAAACAGGCCGGGCTGACTCCTTCCGGTCAGTTACCTGACAGAAGGCTGACGTGACCCGGATCACACCCCACCGGTGCCCAACTTGCGTACAGCACCCGGGACTTGACCGAGCTCAGACCTCTCGGAGGCCCGTCAGGATCCCGCCTCCTCACGGCCGAGCCAGTAGCCGAAGCCCCGCCGGGTGTGAATCAGCGTGGGCGCGTCCTGGTCCACCTTGCGCCTGAGCCGGGAGACGAGTTGCTCGATGGCGTTGTCGCCGCGGAAGTCGCCCCAGACGTAACGGCCGATCTGCTCCTTGGACAGCACCCGGTGCGCGTTGACCAGGAGGTAGCGCAGGAGCCGGTACTCCGCGGGCGTGAGGTCGAGTACGCGCGTCCCGCGCCGCGCCTGGCACAGGGTGTCGTCCAGGGCCAGGTCCTGGTGGCGCAGGGCGCCGTCACGGACCCGTACGGGGCCGGCGCCGCGCAGCAGGACCTGGGCGCGGGCCAGGACTTCGGCCACCCGGAAGGGCTTGGTGACGTAGTCCCGCTCCCCCAGGCCGAGTTCCGGCAGGAGGCTGTCGAGGGTGTCGTAGGCCGTCAGGAACAGGACCGGCGGGCGGTGCTCGGCGGGCGGCCTGCGTGCCCGGCCGAGGCCCGGAACGTCCGGCAGGGTCGCATCGAAGACCACCAGGTCGAACTGGCTCTCCAGGACCCGGGCGAGCGCCGCGGCCCCGCTGTCGGCCGTGCTGATGCGGTAGCCCGCCAGTTCCAGCGTGGTCGACAGGAGTTCGGCAATGTCCGGTTCGCCGGCGACGATCAGGACGTGCTGACCGGACCCGCGGGCAAGCGCCGGTTTCTCGCTGGTGCTTCCGTACATGGACACGTCCGGGCCCCGTCCGTCAGTCCGTGGGGGTGTCGGGCGCCTGGCCCTCGTCGACGGCGTACGCGAGGAGAGCGTCCACCATCCGCCCGAAGAGCAGGGCCAGTTGCCGCAGCTCCTCCGGCGACCAGTCGGCCAGGGCCAGTTGCATGCCGCGTGCGCCGATGTCGCGGACGCGGGCGACGGCGTCCGCGCCGAGCGGTGTCAGCCGTACACGCAGGGCGCGCCCGTCGTCGGGGTCGGGGACACGTACGACATGACCGGATCTCTCCAACTGCTGAACCTGCCGGGTGACATGGGATGCCTCCACGGCGAGTTGCTGGGCCAGCTCCCCCAGCCGCAGCGGCTCCGAGTCGGCGAGCCTGCGCAGCAGCGCCACCGCGGCCCGGTCGAGCGGCACGCCGGCCAGGGCCGCCAGCACGGCATGCCGCCGAGCGCTGGCATTCAGGTAGGCGGCACGGGTGAGGGCCCGCTCGATCTCGATCGCTTCCAGTGACGGAGCGGCCGTCGGCGGTAAGGGAAACATGCCGATCACCCTAACCCCACTGCTTGCCTTACTCAAGTAATTCGGCTCGGATTGCTTGACTCAAGTAACGCATATGTGCTTGCCTGACTCAAGTAGCACGTCACGGGCTCGGCGTCACAGGTGCCCGCCAGATACCGACGACCGCGTCGGTCAGCCCGGTCGCGGCGTCGTTCCAGTTGGCCCTCGGGGTGGGAGCCTGCTCGGCGAGTGCGCGCTCCCGTTCGGCGGAGATGTGCAGGATCAAATGGCGTGCCATGTCGCCGCGTTCGGCGCGCACGTCGGGCGGCAGGTCGGGCAGACAGCGCCGCAGACCATCGATGATCTGCCGCAGCGAGGGCGAGCTGAGGGACTCCTCCATCATGATCTCGTACAGCGTGGGGTCGGTCATCACCTGGGCGCAGAAGCGGGCATACCAGGTGGGACTGCCGAGTGCCGCGAGATGTTCGGGCACGGGCCGAACCAGGCAGTCCACCCAGTCGCGTACGTCGGTGGAGGCACCGATCCCGGCGAGCAGCCGGGAGCGGATCTCCTCGATGCGTCCGTCGTGCTTGCGGACGATCGCGCGGACCAGGTCGGCCTTGGTGCCGAAGTGGTAGCCGACCGCGGCGTTGTTGCCCTGACCGGCGGCCTCGCTGACCTGACGGTTGGACACCGCGTACACCCCGCGCTCGGCGAACAGCCGCTCCGCCGCGGTCAGGATCAGCTCCCGGGTCGCGTTGACCTGCTCCGCACGTACCGCCCTGCCTGCCATGATCACCACTTCACCGGGACTTCCCTCAGCCCTCCGACGGCCAGTCCCTCGAGCCGCCGCAGGTCCGCCGCGTCGACGGCGAGTTCCAAAGACGGAAGCCTACGCAAGAGCACGTCGAGGACGGTTTGCAGCTCCGTGCGGGCCAGCGCCTGTCCGAGGCAGGGGTGGGGTCCTGCGCCGAGGGCGAGATGAGCGTTGGGCGAGCGGTCGAGGGTCATCTCCTCGGCGGCCTCGAAGGCCGTTTCATCATCCCGGTTGGCGGCGGCCATGCTGCACATCACGGTCGCGCCGACCGCTAACGTCGCGCCGCCGACCTCGACGGTCTCACTGATGCAGCGGGGCATGCCGACCCCGGCGTTGGCGTCGAGCCGGAGCGCCTCCTCGACCGTCGGCCGGATCAGCTTGCGGTCGGCGGGCAGCCTTTCCCAGGGTCGCCGGTCGGCGAGCAGCATGGCCACCATCTTGCCGATCATGTTCGCGGTCGTCTCGTGCCCGGCCACCAGCAACGCCTGGCCGGTGAACACCGACTCCCGCTCGGAGAGCCGGTAGTCGTCGGGCTCCACCGCCGTGATGAGCTCGCTCGGCAGGTCGTCCGCGGGTTCCTTGCGCTTGGCAACGACGTACCCGGTCAGGTAGCCGGCGAACTCGTCCTGCGCCGCGTCGGTCTCCGCCTGGGTGTACCGGATCAGGTTGAGAAGGGCGTCGGACCAGCGGGAGAAGCGGTCGCGGTCGGCGCCCCTGTTGAACACTCCGCCCGACTCGCTGTCGGCGATCCTGGCGGCGTCGTCCGCGTCCAGCCTCCTGCTGAACCGCCCGTCGGAGAGCACCTCACGGACGTCCGCGTATCGGGTCAGCAGGGACGCCTCGTCTCCGCTGGGCAGGGTCACGCGCGCCACAGGGCACTCCCGGCGCAGCCGATCCCACTCCTCGGGTGCCCCCAGCGCCGTAGGTCCGTACATCGGATAGGTGAGCTGCTGGTCGGCACTCGACTGCATGAGTGGCTCCTCAGCCGTGGGGGGGATCGGTGCACCACCAGACAATCGAGCCCCGCCAACTCAGTCAAGCAGTTGACTTAACATTGGCCGAGACGTGCCCTGCCGGGTGGGCTCTCCGGTCGGGGCTCGTCCAGCCACCTCCAGGGGACCGCTGACGCGTCACGTCGCGGAGAGCTTCTCCAGCCACTGCTGGAGCAGGGCCGCCTCCGCCGCGGTCAGTTCCTGCGGCTGTTCGGCCCGCAGCCGGGCGGCGAGCGTGGCGGCCGCCACCGGGACGGCTCCGTCCTCTCGGCGTACGGCCGAGTCGGCCGGGCGGGTCAGCGAGTCGATCACGGAGTCGCGCAGCCGGGCCGAGAACTGCGGATCGGGGTACTGCTCGGGCCGGGTGAGCATCGACAGCGCGGCCCCGACGTTCGCCGACATGATCACCTGGGTCGCCAGGGCGGGCGGGACGGTCAGCCGTCCGGCGGCCGCGCAGCGCTCCAGGATGCCGTGCAGCAGGTCGTGGGCCTCCTTCGCCGCGGCGGGCGGTGCGGTGAGCTCGGGCGAGTACATCAGGCGGTAGTGGTTGGGGTGGTCCAACGCGAACCGCAGGTGGTTGTCCCAGCCGCTCTTGATGTCGGCGACCGGGTCGCCGCTGGGCCGGGCCGCACGCTTGGAGGCGAGGTACTGCTCGAATCCCCGGTCGACCACGGCGGACAGCAGCCCCGCCTTGTCGCCGAAGAGCCGGTAGAGCATCGGCGCGCCCACTCCTGCGGCCTCGCACACCGCGCGCGTCGAGACATCGGCGACCGACGCCTCGGCCAGCAGGTCCGTGGCCGCTTCCAGGATCTTTTCCCTCGCATCCATGCGTTCACAGTACGCCATTCGTAGCACTGATACGAGTTGCAGGTTACCGTCGCTACGAATCCATGTTATCGTCGATACGAAATGAACGTAGCAGCGCTACGAAGGGATTCGTCATGACCACTCCGCACCGGACAGAGCAGCGTGTCGCGATCGTCACCGGAGCTTCGCGCGGCATCGGACGGCAGGTCGCCCAGCAACTCGCCGCCGACGGGTTCGCCGTCGTCGTCGGGTACGCGGGTAACAAGGACGCGGCCGAGCAGACCGTGCACACCATCGAAGCCGCCGGAGGCACGGCCGTCGCCGCCCGCGCGGACGTCGCCGACGAGACAGAGGTCGCCGCCGTGTTCGACCTGGCGGAAGCCACGTACGGCGGGATCGACGCGGTGGTGCACGCGGCCGGCCGGATGGCCCTCTCCCCCGTCACGGAGCTCGACCTCGACGAGCTGGACGCGCAGTACCGCACCAACGTCCGCGGCGCCTTCGTCGTCGACCAGCAGGCCGCGCGCCGACTGCGTCCGGGCGGCGCCCTGGTCAACTTCTCGACCTCGGTCGTCGGACTGCTCTTCCCCGGCTACGGCGCCTACGCCTCCGGCAAGGCAGCGGTCGAGACACTCACCCGGATCCTGGCCAGAGAGCTGCGCGGCCGTGATGTGACCGTGAACGCCGTCGCGCCCGGCCCCACCGCCACCGACCTCTTCCTCGACGGCAAGGACGAGGAGACCATCGCCCGTCTCGCCGCGCAGCCTCCACTGGAGCGCCTGGGCACGCCGCAGGACATCGCCTCCGTCGTGTCCTTCCTGGTCAGCCCGGCCGGCCACTGGGTCAACGGGCAGGTGCTGCGCGCCAACGGCGGCATCGTCTGACCCCCCATCGCCTCTCACTCCCCAAGGACCAGTCATGAACGACAGCAAGGTCGTCCTCGTCACCGGCGCCTCCAGCGGCTTCGGCGCCCTCACCGTCCGCGCGCTCGCCCGCGGCGGCCACACCGTCTACGCGGGCATGCGCGCCCTCGGCACCCGCAACGCGCAGGCCGCCACCGACCTCGCCGCATACGCCACCGAGCACGGCGCCGACCTCAGGGCCGTGGAACTCGACGTGAGCAGCCAGGACAGCGCGGACACAGCCGTCGCCCACGTCATCGAGGAACAGGGCCGTCTCGACACCCTGGTGCACAACGCGGGCCACATGGTGCTGGGCCCCGCCGAGGCCTTCACACCCGAGCAGTTCGCCGACGTCTACGACACCAACGTGCTCGGCGCCCAGCGGGTCAACCGGGCTGCGCTGCCCCAGCTGCGTCGCGAGGGCCAGGGTCACCTCGTGTGGATCGGTTCCTCCAGCACACGCGGCGGCTGCCCGCCCTTCCTCGCCCCCTACTTCGCGGCCAAGGCGGCGATGGACGCCCTGGCCGTCAGTTATGCCGCCGAGCTCATACGGTTCGGGATCGACACGACGATCGTGGTTCCCGGCGCCTTCACCTCCGGCACGAACCACTTCGCGCACGCCGGCTCCCCCGCCGACTCCGACCGGGCCACCGCCTACGACGCCCGTTACAAGGCGCTGATGGACGACGTCAACGTACGGCTCGCCGGGCTGATCCCACCGGACGCGGACGTCTCCGAGGTCGCCGACGCCGTCGTGCGCACCGTCGAACTGCCCTCCGGGCAACGGCCGTTCCGGGTCCATGTCGATCCCAGCCGCGACGGCAGCGAGGTGGTCTCCGCGGTGGCCGACCGGATCCGGGCGGAGTTCTTCCGCCGGGTGGGCCTCGACGACCTGCTCACACCCGCGAGCAGTCTGTAGGCAGCGCCGTTCAGGGGAAACAGGCGGGCGGGGCGAGTGACAGCGGGCGGGGCCGTCGACAACTGAGCCGTGACCACCCTGCCGCTGATCCCGCCGATGCTCGCCACACCAGGCGCCCTGCCGCCCGCCGCGCAGGACGCGCGCTGGGCCTACGAGACCAAGCAGGACGGCCAACGGGTCGTGGTCTATCTCGCCGGGGACGGCGGCGTGGTGCTGCGCGCCCGGTCCGGGGAGGAGACCACCGGCGCCTACCCCGAACTGCTGCCGCTGGGTGAGGCACTGGGCGCCACGCCCGCGGTGCTGGACGGGGAGATCCTGGCGCTGGACGGCCACGGCCGGGCCGACTTCCAGCTGCTCCAGTCCCGGATGGGCCTGGCCCACGCACCCGCCCGAGCCGCACGCCTTGCGGCTCAAAGCCCCGTCCATCTGGTGCTGTTCGACGTCATGCACCTGGGACAGCGCTCCCTCCTCCCCCTCTCCTATGCCCGTCGGCGCGGGCAGTTGGAGGCGCTGGGCCTTGAGGGGCCGTTCTGGTCGACCCCCGCCGCACTCGTCGGCCACGGCGAACAGGCCCTGCGGGCCACGCGCGACCACGGACTGGAGGGACTGGTCTGCAAGCGGCTCGACTCGGTCTACGAGCCCGGGGTGCGGTCCCGGGCCTGGATCAAGATCCGGAACATGCGCACCGCGGACGTCCTGGTCGGCGGCTGGGTGCCCGGCAAGGGCCGGCTCAAGGCGGCGGATCTGCCCGGTGCCGTCCTGGTCGGCCAGCGGAGCACGGGAGGGCTCCGCTATGTCGGCAACGTGGGCACCGGCTGGAGCGAGGCCGAACGGGAACAGCTCGCCGAACTGCTGCGGGCCGCCGAGACGGACCGGTGCCCCTTCGCTCCCGCCCCGGCGGTGGCGGGAGCGTACTGGACCGTGCCCCGGCTCGTCGGCGAGGTCCGCTACAGCACCCGCACGAGGGCGGGGATGCTGCGCCAGCCGTCCTGGCTCAGGCTCCGGCCGGATCTGACCCCGGGGGAGTCGGCGGCGTATCTACCGGACAAACCGGTGTGACACGACATGGGCGCTTCCGATTATTGGGCTGCGCTTCACCACTGGGACGCCTGTGACCTCTTGGCCGGAAGGGAAGAGTCCGGGATGCTGAACTCCCCTTTCCCCCCACAGCCGTTGGGCTGCGCCCGTACCAAGAGGAGGACGCAGTGTCGTCGAAGAAGTCCGCCATACACCGCCGGAGGTGGCTCACCGGCCTGGGCGGTGCCATCGCCCTCGTCGTCGCCATCCCCACCACCGCCTTCGCAGCTCCCCCCACGGCGCTTCCCGCCAACGCGGAGTCGGCCGAGCAGACGTACCAGCCCGCGTTCGACTACGACACGGACGGTTGCTACTCCACGCCCGCGATCAGCTCGGACGGAACCCTGAACGGCGGTCTGAACCCGACCGGGGCGCTCAACGGCGAATGCCGGGACGCCTCGGACCTGGACAACACCAACTCGTACTCGCGCTACAAGTGCAACAACGGCTGGTGCGCCTACCTGTACGGCCTGTACTTCGAGAAGGACCAGGCCGTCGCGGGCAGCAGCCTCGGCGGGCACCGGCACGACTGGGAGCACGTCGTGGTGTGGGTGCAGAACAACTCGGTCCAGTACGTGTCGACCTCCAACCACGGCTCGTTCACCGTGAGTGCCGCCTCGTCGGTCCGCTTCGACGGCACGCACGCGAAGGTCGTCTACCACAAGGACGGCGTCAGCACGCACTGCTTCCGTCTGGCGAACTCGAACGACGAGCCGCCGGAGAATCACGAGGGCACCTGGCAGTACCCGCCGCTGGTCGGCTGGAACGGCTACCCCTCGGGCGTCCGCGACAAGCTGGTCGCGGCCGACTGGGGCAGCGCCAACTTCGGCCTGAAGGACGGCAGCTTCAACTCCCACCTGTCCTCGGCCAAGCCGTCCGGGATCGCGTTCGACCCCAACGCCTGATCCCGCCACCGATCACCGGCCCGCTCGTTCTCCAGGCTCCCGGAGCCACCCCGGCTCCGGGAGTCCGGGAGGACGGCACATGGCGGTCGACGAGCAGCAGCGGATCTCACGGCGGCGCTTCCTGACCGCACTGGGAGCGGCCGGTTCCGGCATCGTCCCCCTGCGTGCGGAGGAGGCGGCCGGCGGGAACGGGTACACCATGCCTTCCCTCGTCTTCGAAGACCCGGCCACCCAGCGGCGGCTCGGCGGCCTGTACGCGACCGCGCTGACGGATCTGGCCGGCGCCCACAGCGTCCGTGCCGACCCGTCGGTGTACGACAGGGCCGGACTGCTCACCGACCCGCCCGGCACCGTCGTACGGGCCGGTGGCGGGTATCCCGCGCCGCAGCGGTGGACCCGGGACGCGGCCGTCAACGCATGGCATGCGGTGAGCCTGCTGGCGCCGGCCGTCGGCCGCAACACGCTGTGGTCGGTCGTCGAACGGGGTCCGGACGGGCTGATCGTCCAGCAGGACAACCAGTGGTGGGACCAGATCGTGTGGGTCCCGGCCGCCTGGCACCACTACCAGGTCACGGGCGACCGCGCCTTTCTGGCCCAGGCGTACGAGACGTCCGTCCACACACTCGCCGCGCGCCGGGCGCGTGACTTCGACGCCACCTACGGCCTGTTCCGGGGGCCCGGCTTCATGAACGACGGGATCTCCGGCTACCCGGACCCGCCCGCGTCGGACCGCGTCCGCTCGTCGTTCGTCCTCGACCACCCGGGCACCGACCGTGTGATGTGCCTGTCGACCAACTGCCTCTACTACGGCGCCCGGTCGGTCCTGGCCGACATGGCCGAGACGCTCGGTGAGACCGGGCTGGCAGCGTCCTTCCGGGCGGATGCCGCAGAGCTGCGCCGTGCCGTCGACCGGCATCTGTGGCGACCCGAAGCCGGTACGTACGCCTACCTCCTCCACGCCACCGGGCAGGCGGACACCTCGCAGGAGGGTGCCGGGCTCGCCCTGGCCCTGCTCCTCGGTGTCGCGGACCGCCACCAAGCCCGCCAGGTCCTGGACACCACCCACTGGCAGCCGCACGGCATCGTCAACGTCTGGCCGCACTTCCCCCGCTTCGGCGACACCAGACCCGGGCGCCACAACGTCATGGTCTGGCCACTGGTGCACGGCCTGTACGGTCAGGCCGCCGCCGACGCGGGCCGCACCGACCTGTTCGCGCGCGCCGTCGACCTGCTCGCCGGCCTGTTCTCCGGCACCGGCTTCTACGAGCTGTACGACTCCGTGAGCGGGGCCGTCGACGGCGGCTGGCAGACCGGCGGGAGCGGACGCGCCGAGCACTTCGTCTCGCAGCCCGACCAGACCTGGTCGGGGACGGCGTATCTGCGGCTGCTGCACGAGGGCCTGTTCGGGCTGACGTTCACCGAGAACGCCCTCCGGCTGCGCCCGTGTCTGCCCGAGGGATGGGGCCCGGTGAGTCTGCGCGGGCTGCGCTACCGGGACATGACGCTCGACATCGGCCTGTCCGGGTCCGGCAGCCGGGTGCGGTCCTGCACGGTCGACGGACGCCCCGGCGAACCCGTGGTGCCCGCCGACGGAACCGGGCATCACACGGTCCACGTCGCCCTCGACGACGACGTTCTCGGGCTCAGGTCGTAGGACCCGGTTCCGTCCGGCGCCCGATCCCCGGCCCCGCGACACGCAATAGCGTCCTCGGCATGGACACGAGCGGGCACCTCGACGAGGCACTGGAAAGACTCCACGCGACGGGACCGGAGCGCCTCGGACGACTCACCAACCACGCCCCCATGGTCGTCGAGGCACTCTCCGCGCACGGACACGCGGGCGCCGTGCACCGCTGGCTTGACCTCTACCGAAGGAAGCTCGAGGACTTCCCGGACCGGGTCGCGCCCGTGACGGACGACAACTGGGCCGAGGCGCTGGGCGATCCACGCCGGGCAGCGGACTGGATCGATCACTTCTCCCGTGCCCTGACGGAACAACCGTGGCGCGGCGTCCTCGCCACCTGGTGGCCGCACCTCCTCCCCGGCCTGTACGGCGGCTCGACCCACCCGGTCATCCGGGTGGGCCACGCCGTCCGAGCCCTGGAACACGGGGAGAACGAGCCCCGACGTACGGAACTCGCCCATGGGCTGGGCTACTGGGCGGCCCGCCATCACCCCGTGTCCGGTATCGCCGCACTGCCCGGCGCGCCGACCGCCGCGGAGTCCCTCGACGCCGTCCCCGCCGTACACGACCCGCAGGGCAGTTTCACGGCCCGACTGGCCGCCGTACGTCAACTGCCGCTCTGGGCGCAAGGGGTGACCGATCCGGACACGGCCCGGGAACGCCTGGCCGAGCTGGTGCGGGCCGCGACGCACCGCTACGCCACCCATGGGCACGGTGAGGAGACCATGCTCGTGCACGCGGCGACGGCCCCCAACGCCGTGCTGCGGACGCTGGGTTCGCTGCCCCGTGACCTGTGGGCACCGAGCCTGCACGCGGCCTGGACGGCGTCCGCGGCCGTCACCGCCATGTACGCCCCGGCCGAGCCGATCGACTACACGTCTCCTGCCCGCCTCACCGCGGACGAGGTCCTCGACCATGCGCTCGCCCACGGCGACGAGCACGTCATCAAGCTCACGGACACGGCGCTGGACGTCGGCGACGATCAGGCGCTCGCCGCGGCGATGCGGGCAATCGAGCTCAGCGAGCCACTGTCGTGACGGTGGACGATCAAGCCGCCCGCGCCCGATGATGGACGGATGGATCTTCACGAACAGCTACCGTCGGCGGTCGACACGAAGGCCCTGCTCTCGCTGGCGGAGGGCCACCACGCACGCGCCACCCGGCCGCTGGGCACGCGGGAGATCGCCGGTCATCTGGTGAAGGCGTACACGATCGAGGCTCCCGGCCGCACGGTGACCGACCGGGACGCGGAGAGCGCGCTGGGGATCGCCGCGGCCCAGCTGGAACAGGGCCCGCTGCGGGGATCACTCGGACTCGCCGTGCTCCTCGTGCACGCCGGCTGCGACGGGGACTACGTCCTGGTCCACACGTGGATCGAGGGATACATGTCCGACCTGGCCGTGTTCGTCGGCCCGGCAGGGCAGCCCGAGCAGCTGCGGCCCGGCCGCGCCGGACTCGCGCCGTGCGTATGGGAGGCGGCCGTCCTGTCGCACGAACGGGACGCGTTCGCGCGCCATGTGCTCGACGGCACCGGTCCGGTCGCGGACCGTGTCGCCGCCTGGAGCGCGGACACCGTGGCTGCGGACCTCCGGTGACTCCGCGCGTCAGACACGCCGAGCGCGCCGACCTGCCGCGCGTCGCCGAACTGGCCGCCCTGCACGCGGTCTACGAACGCGCCGCACCACCCGCCCCCGACCTGGCCGAACGGCTCGCGGTACTCCTCTTCGACACCCCGGCACCACGCCTGCGCTGTCTGGTGGCCGAACTGCCCGACGGTGAGCTGGCCGGCTATGCCAGCTGCGCACCCGAGGTCTCCACCTGGGAGGGAAGCGAGTACCTCCACATGGACTGCCTCTTCCTGACCCCCGGCCACCGCGGCCTGGGCATCGGTCCGCTGCTCATGGACGCCGTGGTCGACGAGGCGCGGCGGCTCGGCATCGCCGAGGTCCAGTGGCAGACACCCGCCTGGAACGAGGGCGCGGCCCGCTTCTACGACCGGCTCGGCGCCCGTGCGAAGGAGAAACTCCGGTACAGCCTCCGGGTCGTCGGCTGACCGCTGGTCGAGCTGTACGCGACCGGCGGGCCCCGCGGACGGTCTATCGTGTTCGCATGCCCGTGCACGATCTGATTCGCATCGTCTCCCGCGACTCGCCGATGGCGCTCGCCCAAGTGGAGCGTGTCCGCGCCGAGTTGACCGCAGCACATCCCGGTGTACGCACCGAGGTCGTGCCGGTGAAGACGACCGGCGACAAGTGGCTCGGCGATCTGTCGCAGGTCGAGGGCAAGGGGGCGTTCACCAAGGAGGTCGACGCCGCGCTGCTGGCCGGCGAGGCCGATCTCGCCGTGCACTGCGTGAAGGACGTGCCCGCCGACCGGCCGCTCCCGGCGGGCACGGTGTTCGCGGCGTTCCTGAAGCGGGACGACATCCGCGACGCCCTGATCCATCCCGGCGGCCTCACCCTGGACGAACTCCCGGCCGGCACCCGCATCGGCACCTCCTCCGTGCGCCGCGTCGCCCAGCTGGCCGCCACCCACCCGCAGCTGGAGTGCGTGCCGTTCCGCGGCAACGCCAACCGGCGCCTGGCGAAGCTCGCGGCCGGTGACGCGGACGCGCTGCTGCTCGCGGTCGCCGGGCTGGAACGCATCGACCGCCGTGACGTGATCAGCGAGATCCTCTCCCCCGAGGTCATGATGCCGCCGATCGGCGCGGGCGTTCTCGCCCTGCAGTGCCGGGAGGGCGACACCGAGCTCATCGACGCGGTCAGTGCCCTCGGCGACCCGGACACGCATCGGGAGGCCACCGCGGAGCGTATGTTCCTGCACGTTCTGCAGGGGCACTGCAACAGCCCGATCGCCGGGTACGCGCACGTCGACCGCAGCGGCGAACTGTCCCTGCGCGCCTGTGTGTTCACACCCGACGGCAAGGTCCGCCTCAACGCCCACGAATGGGCGGGACGGCTCGACCCCGCCACCCTCGGCACGTCGGTCGCCGTGGCCCTGCTGCGTCAGGGTGCCCGCGAGATCATCGACGGCATCCCGCACTGACGCTCAGGCGGTGCCTTCATCCGCCTGCTCCCGCAGGAAGTTGCTGACCTGGTGCGCCAGGCTCTCCCGGCCCACGGACGGGTGGGCCTGCCCCTCGTCGAGGCCGACGCCGCCCGCCCACAGCCTGCGGTCGGTCCACTCCTCGTCGACCCGCAGCTGGATCTGGACGTCCACCTGGCTCAGGGACGCCTCGGGTCCCGCGGCGTAGAGCACGGCGGTGGCCCGGCGCAGCGGGTAGACGTCGAAGCCCTCGATGAACTGCGAGTTGCGCCAGTCGATGAACGCGCTCTCGCCGTCGGGGCCGACCCGCACATCGATCTGCCCGTCCTCGAGGTGGATCCCGAAGTGCCGCTCGCCGCGGTTCTCGACGGTCACCCGGAGATTGAAGTACGTCATCCCCTCGGCTGCGTCGTCACGTCCACGCGGTGGCTCGGCCGCCCGAAGGCAGTGGACGCGGACACGCAGACCGGCATGCTCGTCGTACTCCTGCCAGTCCCCGACCACGTTCGGCTCGTACACGGTGCACCTCTCGACCTCAGAGAGCTGCTTCTTATCTGTGGGCTCAGCGCACTGTCAAATGAGCAGAATGGGCTGTGGCCAGCGATTTCGTCCTCTTGATCACTGATCAAGCCGTGCGCAGGAAGAATCCGTCCCCGGACCGTACGGCCGCCCCCGCGGGCGTGCCGCACATCACGTCCGGCGGCATGATCAGCGGGCCAGCCTGCCGAGGAGCGCGGAGGCCGCGGTGATGCCGAGCGCGGCGGCCACGACTAGCACCGCGAAGTCGGTCGCCAGATGTGCGTCGGTGCCGAGGAGAAGGCCGCGCAGGGCGTCGACCTCATAGCTCAGCGGGTTGAACTTGCTGACCGTCTGGAGCCAGCCCGGCATGACGGACAGGGGGTACAGGGCGTTGGAGCCGAAGAACAGCGGCATCGTGATCGCCTGCCCGATGCCCATCAGCCGGTCGCGGCTGAGCACGATCCCCGCGATGGTCATGGACAGGCAGGAGAAGAAGGCCGATCCGAGGACGACGACCGCCGCGACTCCGAGCAGACGCAGCGGGTTCCAGGTCATCGACACGCCGAGCAGCGCGGCGATGACGATCACGACGACGGCCTGGATCAGCGACTTCACTCCGGCCGCGAACGCCTTCCCCGTGGTCAGCGCCGTCCGCGGGGTGGGCGTGACCAGGAGCTTGTTGAGGATCCCGGCGTCGCGTTCCCAGATGATCTGGATGCCGTAGAAAATGGCGATGAACATCGCCGACTGGGCGATGATGCCGGGTGCCAGGTAGTCGATGTAGGGGATGCCCTCGGTGGGGATCGCCTTGATCCGGGTGAAGGTCTGGCCGAAGATCAGCAGCCACAGGGCGGGCTGGATCGCGCGGGTGTAGAGCTCGGTACGGTCGTGGCGCAGCTTCTGTAGTTCGACGACGCACATCGCCACGACCCGGGCGGGCAGCAGGCGCCAACCTGCGCGGGGCTCGGGCGCCTTCAGCAGGAGCCCGAGCGCGGGGTCAGCCGACACGGCGCGCGGTGCGGCGGGTGCTTCGGACATCGCGGAAACCTCCTGACTGGTCATCGAGACCGCTGCCGGCGACATCCCGGAAGACGTCCTCAAGGGAGGGCAGCGAGTCCGTGCCCCGGCGGGCGGCGAGCCCCCGGCGCAGCTCGGCGGGGGTGCCGAGGGCCCGGATACGGCCGTGGTGCATCAGGCCGACCCGGTCGCAGTACTGGTCGGCCTCGTCCATGTAGTGGGTGGTCACCAGCACGGTCATGCCGGTGGCCGTGCGGACGGCGTTGATGTGTTCCCACACGTCGGTCCGCGCGATCGGGTCGAGGCCGATGGTCGGCTCGTCGAGGATGAGCAGCCGGGGTGCGCTGACCAGGGCCTGCGCCAGCTCGAGCCGCCGGACCATGCCGCCCGAGTACGTGCTCGCCAGCCGGTCGGCGGCGTCGGTGAGGCCGACCGCGGTCAGGGCCTGTCCGACACGCTCGGCGCGTTCGCGGCGCGGCACGTCGAAGACGCGGGCGAACAGGGCGATGTTCTCCCTGCCGGTGAGTCCGGCGTCGGCGGACAGCTGCTGCGGCACGTAGCCCAGCAGGCGTCGTACGGCCATCCGGTCCTTCGCGGCGTCGTGCCCGAAGACGCGGACCATGCCGGCGGGGACCGGCAGGAGGGTGGTCATACAGCGGATCGCCGTGGTCTTGCCGGCGCCGTTGGGGCCGAGCAGCCCGAAGCACTCGCCCTCCATGACCGACAGGTCGAGCCCGTCCACGGCGTTTGTGTCACCGAAGGCATAGGCGAGTCCGGTGCAGGCGACGGCCGCATGCGGCTCGGCCGATACGTCCCTGGTCATGACTCCGCGGCCTCCTCGTGCAGATGGACGGCGAGCGTGCGCAGGGCCGGGATCGCCGTCCGGAGCGCCTCCCGCTCCCCCTCGTCGAGCCGGGCCACCTGCTGTCGTACGAGCTCCGCGCGCCGCGCGCGCCACTCGCGCAGCCGGGACCGCGCCGCGGGGGTGGGCAGCAGACGCGCGGCCCGGCGGTCCGCCGGATCCGTCTCGCGGATGAGATAGCCCTCTGTTGCCAGCCGGTTGACCAGCGTCGACACCGAATTGCTCGCGAGATACAGGTCTTTGGCCGCGTCCGATATGCCGATGCCGGGACGTGCCACGACCAGCCGCAGCAACTCCACCTCGGCCCCGCGCAGTTGGGGTGCGGCCATCTCCCGGCGCAGTCGGCGCCGGATCAGCCGTTGCACCCCGACGAGCGCGTCGGCCAGTTCTTCCGGGAAGGTCTCGTCGTCCACGCTGTCGAGATTACCTCTGTAGCAGAGGTAACTGTCTCAATAAGTGGTCAAAGCTGACTCGCGAAATATGCCGATTTGTTTGTATTCTTGCTGACCAAGGAATCGCAATCCCAGTGCTTCGGACAGGAGGCACGTCCGTGGGAGCCGGAATCGGCCCCGGGTGTCTTCTGTTCCGGTCCGAGCCCGCGCCTCCCATGGTGACTCTCCACCCAGCACCTGCTGAGGGAGGTGCGCACGATGCGTATCGCCGGCAGAACGAAGCCACATCCGCACGACGACGCCCCCGACACCGACGACGCGTTCGCACGGCTTTCACGACTGCCCGAGGGGCCGCGACGCAAAGCGCTCCGGGACGAGCTGGTGGAGGCCTGGCTGCCCATGGCGGAGCGGATCGCCGTCCGGTTCAAGGGGCGCGGCGAGTCCCTGGAGGACCTCTACCAGGTGGCGGCCCTGGGCCTGGTGAAGGCTGTCGACCACTACGACCCGGCGCGCGGCCGCGCCTTCGAGGCCTATGCCGTGCCGACCGTCACCGGTGAGATCAAGCGGCACTTCCGCGACCACATGTGGACGCTGCACGTGCCGCGGCGCGTCCAGGACCTGCGCAATCGGGTACGGCGCTCGATGAAGGAGCTGGCCCAGACGACTCCGGGGCGCGCTCCGACCGTCGCCGAGATCGCCGAGCACGCGCAGCTCAGCGAGGGCGAGGTGCGGACCGGCCTGGAGGCCCTGGAGTGTTTCACCGCACTGTCGCTGGACGCCGAGATGCCCGGCACGGACGGGTACGCGCTGGCGGACGCGCTCGGCGGGCCGGACCCGTCCATTGACGTCGTGGTCGACCGGGTCGCCGCCGGGCCCGTCCTCAAGTCGCTTCCGGAGCGCGAGCGGACCATCCTCTACCTGCGGTTCTTCGGCGGCATGACGCAGAGCCACATCGCCCAGCAGCTCGGAATCTCGCAGATGCACGTCTCCAGGCTGCTCAGCGGCTGCTGCGCACGTCTGCGTGAGGAACTCGTCACCGAGGCCCGCTGATCACGCGCGCGGCCCCGCGCACACCGTTCCCGGCTCACCGCTGTGGTGGTGCGCCGGGAATCTCCGTGGGGCCGTAGCGGTCCAGGGCGTCTTCGAGTTCCACTCTGATCTCCGGCGGCATGATGCCCTTGCGGCCCCAGATCAGAATCAGTTCCGCGACATTGCGCAGTTTGATGTTCGTGTGCTGGGAAACGTCCTTGAGTACCTTCCACCCCTCGTCCGGCGTCACCCGGCCGAGCGCGACGATCATGCCGATCGCCTGGTCCACGACAGCATGCGAGGCGACCGCTTCCTTGAGTTGATCGACCTCTTCCTGCAGCTCGGAGATCCGCTCCGAGCCCCCGTCGGTGGGCATGGGCTCCTCCGGTCGATTGCGCCGATCTGCCGTTTCTGACTGTACGCCTGGGTACTCGGCAGGCGCCCGGAGCGGTTCCGGTTGGACACTGGTACGACACCGGTGGGCCGCCGGTCGACGAGACCAGGACGCGACTGCAATGAACAAAGACACAACACTCCCCCGTGGTGCGGCCGAGGTCGTCTCCAGCAGCTGCGTGTTCGGCGCGCCCTGCTGGGTGAGCCTGACCAGCCGCGATCTGGAGGCCACCGAATCGTTCTACACGGCGGTGCTGGGGTGGCGCTGGCGGCCGGCCAAGCTCGGCGACCGCTTTCGAGTGGCTCTGGCGGGCGGCACACCGGTCGCGGGGATCGCCGCGGTCGCCACGATGTGGCAGATGGCCGTGGCCTGGACGCCCTACTTCGCCGTCCGCAGCGCGGACGAGGTCGTGGCACGCGCGCAGGAGCGGGGCGGTACGGCGGCGGTGGGACCGATCTCCTTGCCGCCGGGACGAGCTGCCCTGCTGGCCGACCGGGACGGCGCGACCTTCGGGATCTGGGAGGGCGAGCTCGTCGGCAACTGGGAGAACTGGCGACGCTCGGCCCCGACCTTCATCCGGCTGCACACCCGCGACGCCTTCGACGCCGCCATCTTCTACGGCGAGATCCTCGACTGGGCCACGGACCGCCCCGGCTCCGTCGAGGTCCACTACGAGGGCGGTGAGGTCGTGCTGCGCAGCCGCGGTGAGGTCGTGGCGCGCATCGAGTCGGGGGCGCTGGGGTCGGCTCCCGACCCCACGATCCGGCCGCACTGGCAGGTCCACTTCGCGGTCCCGGACGTCGCGGCCTGCACCCGCGCGGCGGAGAAGAACGGCGGCAGCGTTCTGTCGGAGAGCGCCGAGGACGCCGTGCTGCGCGACGCCGACGGCGCACAGTTCACGGTGACCTCGCGCCGCGCGGGCTGAGCCTCAGCCGGCCGAGCGGGAGGGCCGTGAGAGCAGTACCAGGCTGCGCGCCTCGACCGTCATCGCGGTGCCCGCCTTGTGCTCCGACTCGTCGGGGGCACCCGGCTCGGCGGTGTCGATCAGTGTCGTCCAGCGTTCGCCGTAGGCGACGCCCGGCAGGTGGAAGTCGACCGGCTCCCAGTAGCTGTTCAGCAACAGCAGAAAGGAGTCGTCCACGACGGGCCGGCCGCACGGGTCGGGTTCGGCGATCGCGTCGCCGTTGAGGAACACGCCGACGGAGTGCGCGTCGGAGCGCCGCCAGTCCTCGTCCGTCATCTCGCGCGCGTCCGGCAGCAGCCACACCAGGTCGGGCACCGGCTGGCCGGCGTGGGTGACGGTCTCGCCGCGGAAGAACCGGCGGCGGCGCAGTACGGGGTGGTCTGCGCGCAGTCCGATGACGTACCGCGCGAAGTCCATCAGCTCGCGCTGCTCGCCGGTCAACCGCCAGTCGATCCAGGAGACTTCGTTGTCCTGGCAGTAGGCGTTGTTGTTGCCGCGCTGGGTGCGGCCCAGTTCGTCGCCGTGGCAGAGCATCGGGATGCCCTGCGACAGCAGCAGCGTGGCCAGGAAGTTGCGCTGCTGGCGGGCGCGCAGCTCCCGCACGGCCGGGGGGCCGGTCTCGCCCTCGGCCCCGCAGTTCCAGGACCGGTTGACGCTCTCGCCGTCCCGGTCGCCCTCGCCGTTGGCCTCGTTGTGCTTGTCGTTGTACGAGACGAGGTCGCGCAGCGTGAACCCGTCATGTGCGGTCACGAAGTTGACGCTGGCGCGCGGCCGCCGTCTGCTGTGCTGGTACAGGTCGGACGAGCCGGTCAGGCGGGATGCGAACTCGCCCAGCGTGTGCTCCCCGGCCCGCCAGAAGTCCCGTACGGCATCGCGGTACTTGCCGTTCCACTCCGACCACAGCGGCGGGAAGTTGCCGACCTGGTAGCCGCCCTCCCCCACGTCCCAGGGCTCGGCGATCAGCTTGACGCGGCTGATCACCGGGTCCTGCTGGATCAGGTCGAAGAACGCCGACAGCCGGTCCACCTCGTGGAACTGCCGGGCCAGCGTGGCCGCGAGGTCGAAGCGGAAGCCGTCGACATGCATCTCCGTCACCCAGTACCGCAACGAGTCCATGATCAGCTGAAGGACGTAGGGGTGCCGCATCAGCAGGCTGTTGCCGGTGCCTGTGGTGTCGTAGTAGTGGGTCCAGTCGCCGTCCACCAGGCGGTAGTACGAGGCGTTGTCGATACCGCGGAAGGAGAGGGTGGGACCCTTCTCGTTGCCCTCGGCGGTGTGGTTGTAGACGACGTCCAGGATCACTTCGAGCCCGGCCGCGTGCAGCGCCTTCACCATCGCCTTGAACTCGGTGACCTGCTGGCCGCGGGTGCCGTGCGCGGCGTAGGCGTTGTGGGGGGCGAAGAAGCCGATGGTGTTGTAGCCCCAGTAGTTCGACAGGCCCCGGTCGCTGAGCACGCCGTCCTGCACGAACTGGTGCACCGGCATCAGCTCCACGGCGGTCACGCCCAGGGAGGTGAGGTGCTCGATGGCCGCGGGGTGGGCGAGCCCGGCGTAGGTGCCGCGCAGATCGGGCGGCACGTCGGGGTGGGTACGGGTGAGGCCCTTCACATGGGCCTCGTAGATCACGGTCTCGGCGTACGGCCGCCGGGGCGGGCTGTCGTCCCCCCAGTCGAAGGCCGGGTCGGTCACCACGCCGAGCATGGTGTGGCCCGCGCTGTCGGCCGGGGCGGGTCCGTTCGGCGCACGCTCGAAGAGGGAGGCGTGGTTGTCGACCTGTCCGTCCACCGCCCTGGTGTACGGGTCGAGGAGCAGCTTCTTCGGATTGCACCGGTGGCCCGCGGCCGGGGCCCAGGGGCCGTGCACCCGGTAGCCGTAGCGCTGGCCGGGGCCGACTCCGGGCAGATACCCGTGCCAGACGAAGCCGTCGACCTCGGTCAGCGGGACCTTCCGGTGGGTGCCGTCGTCGTCGACGAGGGCCAGCTCGACGCGTTCGGCGACCTCGCTGAAGAGCGCGAAGTTGGTGCCCTTCCCGTCGAAGGCGGCACCCAACGGGTAGGGGTGCCCGCTCCACGTGGACACCCCTGCCTTCCGTTTCCGCTTCGCGGTCACCGGGCGGCCTCCAGGGCGCCGTCCGCCATGCGCACCGAACCGGCGAGGGCGGCGACCGGTACCTCGCGGGGCACCCGGAGGACCTCCCGCAGGCTCGGCGCGGGGGCCGTCGCGACGAGCGGGATGCGTTCGCCGGCGCGGGCCCGCTGCGAGAACCAGATGACCTTGCTGCCGGTGTCCGTGGCGCAGCAGCCCCAGCCGTCGCTGGTGGCGGCGAGCCGTTCCAGACAGGCACGCAGGTCCTGGTCGGGGCGCAGGTCGCGGTCGTTGTCCCCGACGGCTGTGATGAGGTGCTGGCCGTTCCACCACATCTCGATCGAGGTGTGCTTGTCCGTCGCATGCTCGTCGATGGCCTTCAGCAACATCTCGGCGCCGCCGCAGACGGGCTCGACGAGCGTCTCGAGATCCCAGAACCTGAGGTGAGCGGCCAGGATGCGCCTGACTTGTCCGACGCGTTCCGGGCTGACTTCCACATCGAGGTGGTAGTAGCAGGCACTTGCGGTCTTCATCGTCGTTGGCTCCTCACCGGCGAAGCTCCTGCTCCTGCTCGCCCCTGGCGGGACGAGCCCCGAGTACGAAGCGTGAGCGATGATCGCTTCTGAGTCACCTCAAGAGTGGGAGCGCTACGCCATTCGTGCAACACGAGCGCACATCCGAGGCATGGGAGGCACATCCGAGATGGTTGAAGCTCTAACAAGACGCTGAGTCGTCGCGCATGCACCATGTGTGAAGGCCCCTGCCCTGCGTCGGGGCACGATCCGGAAGGTGAAACTGCGCCATGCTGCTTCCCGCCAAAGCCGAGGTGGCCCGGCAACTGCAGCGGTACCGGGCCTGGGAACGAGCGATGCTCGCGGCTCCCGCCGACCGCACGGTGCGGGCCACCTTCGAGGACTCGGGCTACACCCTCTGTGTCCTGATGGGGAAGCGGTGCGCACGGGAGGCCGCGGACGCCGCGGAGCGCTATCTGCGGACCAACCTGGTCACCTACCTGCGGGAACAGAACGCACGGCCCAGGCTGAGCGCCGTCCGGCGGCGAGGTCCGCTGTGGCGGCGGAAGCGCTCCCCGGCAGGGAGATAGCCAGCCCAATTCCAGCGCAACTCTGAGGTAGTGGACCCCCTTCCGGCGCAACTTCGAAACCACCCGGCCGGGCGCCAGCCCGGCCTCCAGCATGACGGAGGTGTCATCCCATGAGTCCGACTCCGGCCATCGGCCGCATTCCCGTCCGCAGCGTCCGTCCGGCCGTGGAGCGCGGCAGGCACCCCGCCAAGGCGGTCGCGGGCGAGACCTTCCAGGTCACCGCGACGGTGTTCCGCGAGGGCCACGACGCGGTCGCCGCGAATGTCGTGCTGACGGATCCTCAGGGCCGCCCCGGCCCCTGGACGCCCATGCGCGAGCTGGAGCCGGGCTCCGACCGCTGGGGCGCCGACGTCACACCGGACGCCGTCGGCAACTGGACGTATCACGTGGAGGCCTGGAGCGATCCGGTGGCCACCTGGCGCCACGCCGCCCGTATCAAGGTGCCGGCCGGAATCGACACCGGCCTGGTCCTGGAGGAGGGCGCGGAGCTCTACCGCCGGGCGGCAGCGGGCGTTCCGGCGGCCGCGGGCCGTACGGCGGTGCTGGCGGCCGCGGAGACGATGCTCGACGACTCGCTGCCGTCCGCCGTGCGCCTGGCTGCGGCCTTCGGACCGGAGATGGACGCGGTGCTGGCGCGGTATCCGTTGCGGGAGTTGGTGACCGTGTCGGAGGCGTTGCCGTTGCTGGTGGAGCGGGAGCGGGCGCTGTTCGGGTCCTGGTATGAGTTCTTCCCGCGTTCGGAGGGCACAGCCGAGGAGCCGCACGGGACGTTCCGTACGGCGGCCCGCAGGTTGCCGGCGATCGCCGCCATGGGCTTCGACGTGGTGTATCTGCCGCCGGTCCATCCGATCGGCAGCACGTTCCGCAAGGGCCGCAACAACACCCTCAACCCCACTGCGGAGGATGTCGGGGTGCCGTGGGCGATCGGCTCGCCGGAGGGCGGGCACGACGCGATCCACCCTGCGCTGGGCAGCTTCGAGGACTTCGACTGGTTCGTCGCGCAGGCGCGGGCGCTGGGCATGGAGGTGGCGCTGGACTTCGCGTTGCAGTGTTCGCCGGATCATCCGTGGGTGCAGAAGCACCCGGAGTGGTTCCATCACCGTCCGGACGGGTCGATCGCGTATGCGGAGAATCCGCCGAAGAAGTACCAGGACATCTATCCGATCGCCTTCGACGCGGACCTGGACGGGCTCGTCGCGGAGACGCTGCGGGTGCTGCGGTTGTGGATGGGCCACGGGGTGCGGATCTTCCGGGTGGACAATCCGCACACCAAGCCGGTCGTCTTCTGGCAGCGGGTGCTGGCGGACATCGGCCGCACCGACCCGGATGTGATCTTCCTGGCGGAGGCGTTCACCCGGCCGGCGATGATGCACACCCTGGCGCAGATCGGTTTCCAGCAGTCGTACACCTATTTCACCTGGCGCAACGAAAAGCAGGAGCTGACGGAGTATCTGACGGAGCTCTCAGGTGAGGCGGCCGGCTATATGCGGCCGAACTTCTTCGTCAACACCCCCGACATTCTGCACGCGTATCTCCAGCAAGGCGGGCGGCCGGCCTTCGAGGTACGGGCCGTACTGGCGGCCACCCTGTCACCGACCTGGGGCGTCTACAGCGGCTACGAACTCTGCGAGAACGTGCCCCTGCGCGAGGGCAGCGAGGAATACCTCGACTCGGAGAAATACCAGCTCAAGCCCCGCGACTGGGCAGCGGCCGAAGCCGCCGGAAACACCATCACCCCGCTCATCACCCGACTCAACACGATCCGGCGCCGCCACCCCGCACTGCGGCACCTCAGAAACCTCACCTTCCACGGGACCGACAACGACGCCCTCGTCGCGTACAGCAAACGTACGGGCGACGACACGATCCTCGTGGTCGCCAACCTCGACCCCCACCACACCCAGGAGGCCACGGTCTCGTTGGACATGCCGCGTCTCGGCCTGGACTGGCACGAGTCGGTGTCCGTGCACGACGAACTGACGGATGAGACCTACCGGTGGAGCAGGACCAACTACGTCCGCCTGGAGCCCGGCCGGGCCCCCGCGCACGTGCTCCACGTGGAGCGACCGTCCGCCTCGCCGCAGAACGGAGGGTCAGCAGCGTCATGACTGTCAACGAGCCCGTCCACGACACCTTCGAGGACACTCCGGCCAGGGACCGCGACCCGGACTGGTTCAAACGAGCCGTCTTCTACGAGGTCCTCGTCCGCTCCTTCCAGGACAGCAACGGCGACGGCGTCGGCGACCTCAAGGGCCTGACGTCCAAGCTCGACTATCTCCAGTGGCTGGGCGTCGACTGTCTCTGGCTGCCGCCCTTCTTTCAATCGCCCCTGAGGGACGGCGGTTACGACGTCTCCGACTACACGGCCGTCCTGCCGGAATTCGGCGACCTGGCCGATTTCGTGGAGTTCGTCGACTCCGCCCATCAACGCGGCATGCGCGTCATCATCGACTTCGTCATGAACCACACCAGCGACCAGCACCCGTGGTTCCAGGAATCCCGCATCAATCCCGACGGCCCCTACGGCGACTACTACATGTGGGCCGACGACGACAAGCAGTTCCAGGACGCCCGGATCATCTTCGTCGACACCGAGGCCTCCAACTGGACCTTCGACCCGGTGCGGGGTCAGTACTTCTTCCATCGCTTCTTCTCCCACCAGCCGGACCTGAACTATGAGAACCCGGCCGTCCAGGAGGAAATCCTGGCCGCCCTCCGCTTCTGGCTCGACCTCGGCATCGACGGCTACCGGCTCGACGCGGTGCCGTATCTGTACGCGGCCGAGGGCACGAACTGCGAGAACCTCCCCGCCTCCCACCAGTTCCTGAAACGCGTCCGCCGTGAGATCGACGCGCTGTATCCGGACACCGTGCTGCTCGCGGAGGCGAACCAGTGGCCGGAGGACGTCGTCGACTACTTCGGCGACTACTCGTCGGGCGGCGACGAATGCCATATGGCGTTCCACTTCCCGGTGATGCCGCGCATCTTCATGGCCGTACGGCGGGAATCCCGCTACCCGGTCTCGGAAATCCTGGCGAAGACCCCCGCGATTCCCTCCAACTGCCAGTGGGGCATCTTCCTGCGCAACCACGACGAGCTGACCCTGGAAATGGTCACCGACGAGGAACGCGACTACATGTGGGCGGAGTACGCGAAGGACCCGCGTATGCGCGCCAACATCGGCATCCGCCGCCGACTCGCGCCCCTGCTGGACAACGACCGCCACACGATCGAGCTGTTCACGGCCCTGCTGCTGTCCCTCCCGGGCTCGCCGATCCTCTACTACGGCGACGAGATCGGCATGGGCGACAACATCTGGCTCGGCGACCGCGACGCCGTCCGCACGCCGATGCAGTGGACCCCGGACCGCAACGCGGGCTTCTCCACCTGCGACCCGGGCCGCCTCTATCTGCCGACGATCATGGATCCGGTCTACGGCCACCAGGTCACCAACGTCGAGGCGTCCATGTCCTCGCCGTCCTCCCTGCTGCACTGGACCCACCGCATGATCGAGATCCGCAAGCAGAACCCGGCCTTCGGACTCGGCTCGTACACCGAACTACAGTCCTCCAACCCGGCGGTCATCGCGTTCCTGCGCGAGTACGAGGACGACCTGGTGCTCTGCGTGAGCAACTTCGCGCGTTTCGCGCAGCCCACCGAGCTGGACCTGCGCGAGTTCAGCGGCCGGCATCCCGTTGAGCTGTTCGGCGGAGTCCGCTTCCCCGCCATCGGTGAACTGCCCTATCTGCTGACCCTGGGGGGCCACGGCTTCTACTGGTTCCGGCTCGTCCGAGTCGCATCCCGCATCGGCCGACGCCACTGAGTGTGCGCCGAGGAAAGGACGCGTCACCATGCCGAAGACCGCATCGCTGCAACCCGGTCGTACGGCTGTCGCGGGGCCCATGGCCTCGCTCGCCGGGCTGCTGCGCGAATGGCTGCCGCGGCAGCGGTGGTTCGCGGGCAAGGACCGGCCCGTGACCGACCTCGCCCTGCTGTCCATGACGGAGCTGTATCCGGGCTGTCTGCACCTGCTGGTGCACGCCGGTCCCGCGGGCGTACCCGCCCCCGGCGGCACGGGTGCTTCCCCGGCCGGCGACTGCTATCAGCTGTTGCTCGGTGTACGCCGGCACCTCTCGCCCCGCCTCGGCCGGGCCCTGATCGGGCGGGCCGAGGAAGGGCCGCTGGCCGGTCTGACGGTGTACGACGCGCTGCACGACCCGCGCTCGGCACAGCTGCTCCTGGAGCGGCTGCGGCATCCCGGCACGGTGGGCCCTCTCCGCTTCGAGGCCGCCCCGTCCACGGAGATCCCCGCCGGGCTGCCGCCCCGGCTGCTGGACGCCGAGCAGTCCAACTCCTCGCTGGTGTACGGCGACGCCTTCATCCTGAAGGTCTTCCGGCGCATCCAGCCGGGCGTCAACCCCGATCTCGAGGTGCCCGGCGCGCTGGCCGGGCTGGGCTGCCGCCGGGTGCCCGCCCCGGTGGCCTGGTTCCGGACCACGCACCCGCAGGAGGCGACGCTCGGCGTGCTCCAGCCGTATCTGCGCGATGCGTCCGACGGCTGGGCCCTGGCGCTTCAGGCGCTGTCCTCCGGTGCCGACTTCACCACGCAGGCGCACCAGTTGGGGCAGGCCATGGCCGAGGTGCACCTCGCGCTGGCCTCGGCGTTTCCGGCCGGTGCGCACGAGGAGAGCAGCCGCGCGGCGGCTGCGATGATCGCGCGGCTGGACGCCGCCGCGCGCTGCGTACCGGCGCTGACGCCGTTCGTCCCCGGACTGCGGACCGCCTTCTCCGCACTCACGACCTGTGATCCCGGGCCGCCCGCCCAGCGGATCCACGGCGACCTGCACCTCGGACAGGTGCTGCGCGCGGGCCGCGAGTGGTTCGTCATCGACTTCGAGGGCGAGCCGTCCCGCCCGCTCGTCGAGCGGTGCAGTGCCCAGTCGCCGGTGCGGGACATCGCGGGCATGCTGCGCTCCTTCGACTACGCGGCCCGGCAGCGCCGACCGTGGCGCCCCGAGTGGGCGCGCCGCTGCCGGGAGGCCTACTGTGCGGGCTACGCCACCCGTGCGGGCTGGGATCCACGCAAGAAGCACGGGCTGCTGCGTGCCTATGAGACCGACCGTGCCGTGTACGAAGTGCTGTACGAAGCCAGAAACCGCCCGGACTGGCTCTCGGTGCCGATGGCGGCGATCGAGCGTCTCGCCGTGAGAGGAAGCTGAAACCGTGGCCCTGCGTGACACCTCCCTCCCCGAGCCGTCCGGCCCGCTGCCGCCCACGGCCGCGCCTCTGGACCCCGCCGACCGTGAGCGCCTTCTGTCCGGCGCACACCACGACCCGCACGCCCTCCTCGGCGCCCATCCGGTGCCGGGCGGGATCGCCTTCCGGGCGCTGCGTCCGTTCGCCCGCGCGGTGAGCGTCGTGGCCGACGGACAGCGCAACAGGCTCACCTCGGACGGGGACGGCCTCTTCTCCGCCGTACTGCCGCTGGACGAGATCCCGTCGTACACGCTGCTGGTCACGTACGAGGACGGGGAGAACGAAGTACACGACCCGTACCGCTTCCTGCCCGCCCTCGATGATCTCGATCTGCACCTGATCCGCGAGGGCCGGCACGAGCAGCTCTGGCAGGCGCTCGGCGCCGAGCCCATGACACACCAGAGCGTCACCGGCACCCGCTTCACCGTCTGGGCGCCGAACGCCCAAGGTGTCCGCGTCGCCGGGGACTTCACCTGCTGGGACGGGACGGCGTTCCCGATGCGGTCCCTCGGGTCGTCCGGCGTATGGGAGCTGTTCCTCCCCGGCATCGGCGAGGGCGCACGCTACAAGTTCGAGATCACCTCCCGGTACGGCGGCCGCTTCCTCAAGGCCGACCCGATGGCCCGCCGAACCGAGGTGCCGCCGGACACGGCGTCCGTGGTGACGGCGTCCGCCTACGAGTGGGGCGATGCGGAGTGGCTGAGGCGGCGCGGTGACGTGCCCGTGCATGTGGCGCCGTTCTCCGTGTACGAGGTCCATCTGCCGTCCTGGCGACCGGGACTGACGTACCGTCAACTGGCCGAGCAGCTACCGGCCTACGTCGCGGATCTCGGCTTCACCCACGTCGAGCTGATGCCGGTCGCGGAACACCCCTTCGGGGGCTCCTGGGGCTACCAGGTGACCTCGTACTACGCACCGACCGCCCGTCTCGGCACGCCCGACGACTTCAAGTATCTGGTGGACGCCCTGCACCGGGCCGGGATCGGCGTGATCATGGACTGGGTGCCCGCCCATTTCCCCAAGGACGACTGGGCGTTGGCCCGCTTCGACGGGGATCCGCTGTACGAGCCGGGAGACGAGCGGCGGGCCGAGCATCCGGACTGGGGGACGTACGAGTTCGACTACGGGCGCACCGAGGTACGCAACTTCCTCGTCGCCAACGCCGTGTACTGGTGCGAGGAGTTCCACATCGACGGGCTGCGGGTGGACGCCGTCGCCTCGATGCTCTACCTCGACTACTCGCGCGACTCCGGTCAGTGGACTCCGAATGTGTACGGAGGGCGCGAGGACCTCAACGCGGTTGCGTTCCTGCGGGAGATGAACGCGACCGTGTACCGGCGGGCGCCGGGAGTCGTGATGATCGCCGAGGAGTCCACGGCTTGGGACGGGGTGACGCGGCCCACCGACAGCGGTGGTCTGGGCTTCGGGCTGAAGTGGAACATGGGCTGGATGCACGACTCGCTGGGCTACATCCAGCACGAGCCCGTCCACCGCAAGCACCACCACAACGAGATGACCTTCTCGATGGTCTACGCGTACAGCGAGAACTACGTCCTGCCGATCTCCCACGACGAGGTCGTGCACGGCAAGCAGGCCCTCGTCTCGAAGATGCCCGGCGACTGGTGGCAGCAGCGCGCCAACCACCGCGCCTACCTCGGCTTCATGTGGGCCCACCCCGGCAAACAACTCCTCTTCATGGGCCAGGAGTTCGCCCAGGGCGCCGAATGGTCCGAGGCACACGGGCCCGACTGGTGGCTGCTGGACCCCGCGTACGGCGCCGAGGCAGACCACCGCGGAGTACGGGATCTCGTCCGCGACCTCAACACGATCTACCGGGCGACTCCGGCCCTGTGGCAGCGGGACACCGAACCGGCCGGCTTCCAGTGGGTCGTCGGAGACGCCACCGAGGACAACGTCTTCGCCTTCCTCAGGTACGACGCGGAGGGCGCCCCCCTGCTCTCGGTCTCCAACTTCTCCCCCGTCGTCCGCCACGACTACCGCCTCGGCGTCCCGGACTCCGTCCCCGCCTGGCAGGAGACGCTCAACACGGACTCCTCGGACTACGGGGGCAGCGACGTCACCAACCCGGACCCGGTCAAAACGGAGGGCCAGAGCATCCGGATCACGCTGCCGCCGCTCGCCACGGTGTGGTGGACGCCGTACATCGTGTGAAGCTCCTGGGGAGGTGACTTCTCCGTTCCTTGCACCACGAGCTGTCACCTGGGCTAGATTCGAGCCCGCCGATAACCGTGCTCGTCGGCGAAGTCACACCCGGTAAACAGCAGCAGGAGCAGCGCATGCGCGACTTCGCCCTCGCTCCCCCGACCACCTCGTCCATGAACGGCGGACTCGCCGACAGCATCTTCGAAACGGCGGCCCACCAACCCACCTTGCCGATGGTCGCGCGCCGCCCCGACCCCTCCTCCCCGGACTGGGAGGAGGTGACCGCCGTGGAACTCCGCGACGAAGTGGTCGACTTGGCCAAGGGGCTCATCGCGTCCGGGATCCTGCCGGGCAACCGCGTGGCGATCATGGCGCGCACCCGGTACGAGTGGACGGTGCTCAGTTACGCCCTGTGGGCGGTGGGCGCCGAAGTCGTGCCGATCTATCCGACGGCGTCCCGCGACCAGATCGAGTGGATCCTGCGGGACGCCGCCTGCGTGGCCATGGTCGTGGAGGACGAGCAGGCCATCATGACGGTCGGCTCCGTGTGCTCGGGGCTGCCGCTGCTGCGCCATGTCTGGCAGTTGGACGCGGGGGCGCTGGAACAGCTCACCGAGCGGGGTGCGCTCATCCCGCTCACCACGGTCGACTCGCTGCGCCGCATCGTGATGCCGGACTCCACCGCGGCCATCACCTACACCTCCGGCACGACGGGCCGGCCCCTCGGCTGCGCGCTGAGCCATCGCGGACTGGCGAGTCCCTGCGACACCCTGCTCGCGGGCTGGGGCCACACGGTGGTACCCCCGGGAGGGCAGGCATCGGTGCTCGCCTTCCTCCCCTTCTCCCATGTGTACGGCCTGGTGGTTCAGGGGGTGTGCATCCGCGGCGGCATGATGATGGGCCACGAACCGGACCTCAGCGAGGCGGCACTGTCGGCGGCCCTGCGCTCCTTCCGGCCCACGTACTTCTGCGCCGTCCCGTCCATCTTCGAGAAGATGTACAAGAACTTCCTGCGCACGGCCCAACAGGCCGGCCGCGGCGCGCTGTTCGAGCGGGCCGCCGACACGGCGCGGGACTTCGCCATGGCCGCGGAGCGGAACCGGCTCGGCGAGGGTCCTGGGCCCGGATTCGATCTGCGGCTTCAGCACGCCCTGTACGAGCGGACGGTGTACCGCAAGCTGCGCGCCGCGCTCGGCGGCAGGATGCTCGTGGCGGCATCCGGCGGCTCACCCCTCAACCGCGAACTCTCCCTCTTCTACGAGGGCATCGGCATCTACGTGCACGACGCGTACGGCCTCACCGAGACCAGCGGCGGCATCACGGCGCAGCCGCTGGGCCGGGAGAGGTCCGGAACCGTGGGGAAGGCTCTGCCGGGCACGGACATCCGGGTGGCCGACGACGGGGAGATCCTGGTGCACGGTCCCTCTGTCTTCCACGGCTACGTCAACGACGAGGCCGCCACGCGGGCTGCTCTGTACGGCGGCTGGCTGGCCACCGGCGACATCGGACGGCTCGATCCCGACGGCTATCTGACGATCACCGGCCGCAAGAAGGAAATCATCATCACCAGCGGCGGCAAGAGCGTCGCCCCCGCGCCCCTGGAGCAGCGGCTGCGCATGCATCCCCTGGTCCATCAGGCCGTCGTCGTCGGTGACAACCGGCCCTGCGTCGGCGCCCTGATCACCCTGGACCCGGAGTTCCTGGCGCACTGGCGCGGGGTCCTCGCCCTCCCGAGCGACACGCCGAGCCGGGACGCCCGGGAGGAGAACGCGCTGCGCGAGGAGATCGCTCGTGCCGTGGCGGCGGCCAACAGCAGCGTGTCGCGTTCGGAGTCCATCCGCGTGTTCCGTGTGCTGCCGGAGCCGTTCGCCCTGTCCAACGGGCTGCTGACGCCGTCGATGAAGCTGCGCCGGGACGCGATCGTCGAGCACTACGCGTTCGAGATCGACGCCATGTACCAGGCACGCTCGCGCAGTTGGCGGCAGGGAGCGCCGGATGAGCTGACGGGTTGGGAGGAGTCCGACAACGTTTTCCGGTGACCGCCTACTCCCCGGTCGTCAGCCGGACCACGTTCGACTGCGCCCCCAGGACGAAGGCCCGCACCCGGTACGAGGCGTCCTTCTCGCCGGGCAGCGTGGCCAGTTCGGTGGAGGTGACGTCCGGATCGAGGACCGCGAGCGGTTCGTAGCGGGCGCTGCCCTTCCTGCGGATCTCCAGGAGGAAGCCGTCCTCGTCGGCCGACTCGTCGTTCCAGGTGAAGCGGATGGTATCCGTGCGGTCGACGCGGGCCGGTTCGGATGTGGGACCGCGATAGGACCGCAGCCGGTAGTGGAACGTCGTGTGCGGGATGAGGTCGGGGTGCCTGTAGGTCGTCACCTGCCGGGGCAGGTACTTCAGCACCGTGAACGGGCCGTCCGCCTCGGTGGCGAACTCCAGGACGTGGCCCGCGACTCCGGGCCGGTCGTCGTGCCAGACGAGGTCGATGTCGGTGGGTGTGGTGAGGGCGGCCTTCAGCGGCCGGTCGGGTTCCGCCGCGTGGGTCGTGCAGGCCGACAGCGCCAGGAACAGCACTGCCGGCACCGCGATACGTGACTTCCTGGGCATACGGCTACTTGCTCTACTTGCGCCAGAAACGGATGCCGCTCCACTCCACGGTGGCGGTCCCGTTGCCGCTGTTGGTGCGGTAGGCGCCGAACTTGTCGTAGAAGCTGCCGCCGGGGCTGTCGTAGGTGTGCTGGAGCGAGCCGTTGATGTAGGTGCGGTGCTCGTCGCCGACCACATGGACGGTGTTGACGCGTACGGTCGCGCCGACGGTCCCGGCGTTCGACAGCGTGGCGCCGCCGTGCACCGCGTACAGCCGGCCGCCGCGCTCGACGGCGAGCATGAAGTACGGACCCGCAGCCGACTCGTTGAAGGTCTGTTTGAGGCTGATCCGGGTGCCGCTGAGGCCGGTGATGCGGAAGTAGCCCTCGAACTGCCGGGTGCCGCCGGTGTAGGTGGCGTAACGCCGTTCAGCCCGTTGGTCGCCGCTCGCCGTCGAGCAGGTGAGCCGGAAGGTCAGACCGTCGACCTGTCCGCAGCCGCGTTCCTGCACGGTGTAGGTGGGTGATACGGACGTCCAGCCGCCGGGCTCCACTTCGGCGGCGGCGTGTGGGACGGCCAGCAGTGACGCGGCGCAGACCGCGCCGGCCACGGTGACCGTCCGCAGGCGTGGGAACATCCTGCCTCCTGGGGGTGGGGGGTGATCGAGAGGTTCACATCCATGAATTTCGATCCCTGTCCTGAACGAACGTTTCGGACGGTAGGCCCAGACCAATCACCCGTCAAGGCATCGCGCACACACCTCATTCACACCGGTCCGGTGCGCCGGAGCTCCGGGCGGGGCATGGTGGTCATCGACGCGTTCGTCTGCCTGCCGCGCCCAGCTGGCGGAACGGCTGGAGGCACGGTGGGATCAGAGGTGCGAAGCAGCGATCCAGGGGCATGCGAACAGCGTCCAGTGCGACCGCCTGGAGCCGCAGAAGGGATGAACACCGTGACACGACCCAGGATCCTGGTGGTTGGCGCAGGCTTCGCCGGAGTGGGGTGCCTACGCCGCCTTGAACGCAAACTCGCCCCGGACGAGGCCGACGTCACCCTGGTGACGCCGTTCGCCTACCAGCTCTATCTGCCGCTGCTGCCCCAGGTCGCCTCCGGCGTGCTGACGCCGCAGTCGATCGCCGTCTCGCTGCGCCGCAGCAAGAAGTACCGCACCCGGATCATCCCGGGCGGCGCGATAGGCGTGGACCTCAAGGCGAAGGTCTGCGTCATCCGCACCATCAACGGCCAGATCGTCGACGAGCCGTACGACTACATCGTGCTGGCGCCCGGCAGCGTCACCCGTACCTTCGACATCCCCGGGCTCACGGACCACGCGTTCGGCATGAAGACCCTTGCCGAGGCCGCCTACATCCGGGACCACGTCATCTCCCAGCTCGATGTCGCCGACGCCAGCCAGGACCCGGCCGAACGCGCCTCGCGGCTCCAGTTCGTGGTCGTCGGCGGCGGATACGCGGGTACCGAGACCGCGGCGTGCCTCCAGCGCCTCACGCACGCCGCCGTCAAGCGCTACCCGCGCATCGACCCCGCCCTGATCAAGTGGCATCTGATCGACATCGCCCCGAAGCTGATGCCCGAGCTCGGCGACAAACTCGGCCGCAGCGCCCAGGAGATCCTGGGCCGGCGCGGTATCGAGATCTCCCTGGGCGTGTCCATCGACAAGGCGGGGCCCGAGGAGGTCACGTTCACCGACGGGCGCGTGGTGCCCACCCGCACCCTGATCTGGACCGCCGGTGTGGTCGCCAGCCCGCTCATCGCCACACTCGGCGCGGAGACGGTCCGGGGGCGGCTCGCGGTCACCGCCGAGATGAACCTGCCCGGCCACGACGGCGTCTTCGCGCTCGGCGACGCGGCCGCGGTGCCCGACAAGGCCAAGGACGAGGAGGGTGCGGTCTGCCCGCCGACCGCGCAGCACGCCATGCGCCAGGGCAAGCACGTCGCCGACAACGTCATTTCGACTCTGCGCAACCAGCCGATGTCGCCGTATGTCCACAAGGACCTCGGCCTGGTCGTCGACCTCGGCGGCAAGGACGCCGTGTCCAAGCCGCTCGGCATCGAACTGCGGGGCGTGCCCGCCCAGGCGGTGGCCCGCGGCTACCACTGGTCGGCGCTGCGCACCAACGTCGCCAAGACGCGGGTGATGACGAACTGGGTGCTCAACGCGCTCGCCGGCGACGATTTCGTACGCACCGGCTTCCAGTCCCGCAAGCCCGCCAAGCTGCATGACTTCGAGTACACCAACGCGTATCTGACGCACGAACAGGTACAGGCGCATGTCGAGGGCACGGAGAGGCAGGAACAGTGACCCTGCCGCGCTCGACCGACCGGCACTCCTGAGGAGGCGCCCGGCGTGCGATGCTGAGGTCCGGATCTTGGCGGGCGGCGGGGAGTGAGTACGGCGGCGTGAGAGCAGCGGGACGAGGGGACCGGGCGCGGCTGCGGGACCTCGCGGCGGCGTCCGACCCCGGACTGCTCCGGCTGACCGCCGGGCTGCGGACGGTGGGCGCCATCGCCCTCGCGCTGGCCGTGCTGGCCCTGCTGGGATCCGACGTGACCCATCTGGTGGCGGGGGCCATGGCGGCGATGGTCGCCACCTTCGCCATCCGGGAGAAACAGCGCGCCCAGCAGGCCGTCACGCTCGCGCTGGGGCTGCCGGTGGCGCTGGCCGCCGTGAGCCTCGGGGCATTGCTGCACTCCCGCGTCGTGGCCGGTGACGTCTTCTTCGTCGTGCTCGTCTTCGCCGGTGTGTATGTGCGCCGGTTCGGCGACCGGGGCACGGCGCTCGGGCTGATCGGCTTCCAGGTGTACTTCCTGTCCCTGTTTGTCGGTGCCACCGTCTCGGCCCTGCCCGAGCTGTGCGGAGCGATCGTCGTCGCCTTCCTGTGCAGTGCAGTGGTGCGGTTCGTGCTCGTGCCTCAGACGGCGACGGGAACGCTGGAGCGGCTGCGGGAGGCGTTCCGCGCCCGGATGGCACAACTCGTGTCCGCACAGCTCGACCTGCTGGACGCAGGTCCCGACGACGTGGACAAAGCGCTGGAGGACGTACGCGACGGCACCGCGCGTCTGCACGAGACGGCCATGCTGATCCAGGACCGGCTGGATGACGGAACGTCCGACGAGGCCGTGGCGCGGCTGGTGCAACGCCGGGTCGCGGATGCCGAGATCGCCGCCGAACGGCTCGGCCTGTTGCTGCTGACCGCGCGCAGCGCAGAGCGGGCGGACACGCTCACCCTGCATCTGCCGGGCGCGCCCGCACCATCGGGCAGCCCGCTTCCGGTGCGGGACGAGGCGACTGCCACCCTGCGCCGCGATCTGGAGGCGCTCCGGCTGCTCGTCCTGCGGCCCGTCTCCCAGAGCACCGGTGCCGGGCTGTCCCAGGTGCGCAACCGGCTGCTCGGCTACCGCGACGAGGAGAACCTGCCGCCGGCGCCGCCCGCCGTCCAGGACGTCTTCCGGGGCATCGGCGAGACGGCCCGCGCGGTCCTCGGGCTGCGGATCGCCCTCGACGGTCCGCAGGACGACTCGGACGACAGCCCGGAAGCGGCCCGTTCACGCGAGGAACTCGACGCCGAGGACGCGGCAATCACCGGCGCCGCGGAGAGCGAGCAGGCGGAAACCGGTCTGCGCCGCGCCACCACGCGGGCCGCCGTGCAGGTGGCCGTGGGTTCCGCGCTCGCCATCGCCGGTGGTGAGCTGCTCTCCAGCCAGCGCTGGTACTGGGCGGTCCTGACGTGCTGGCTCGTCTTCATAAACACGGCATCGACAGGCGAGATCCTGGTCAAGGGCTATCGCCGGCTCGTCGGGACCGTGCTCGGTGTGGTGGCCGGGATCGTGCTCGCGGGCCTGGTCGGCGGGCACACCTGGCCGGCGTTCGGGCTGGTGCTGGTGTTCGTGTTCGCGATGTTCTACTCGGCACCGCTGTCCTACACGCTGATGTCCTTCTTCGTCACCGCGGCACTGGGCCTGCTCTACACCCTGCTGCACACCTACAGCCTCTCGGTACTGCTGGTGCGCATCGAGGAGACGGCGCTAGGCGCGGCCTGCGGGATCGCCGCGGCGGCTCTGGTGCTGCCGGTCCACACGGACCGCCGTACGAACGACCTCCTGGGAACGGTGCTGGAACGGCTCGGCGACGTCGCCGAGGCCGCCATCGACCAACTCAGCGGCGGGCCCGAGGTCGACCTGCTGGACAAGGCGCGCGACCTGGACGAGGCGCTGGCCGAGCTGAGCGCGGCCACGCAGCCGCTCACCCACCCGATCACGCCCATGCGGACGCGGCGCGACACCGCCCGCTATGTGGTCGCGCTCCTGGAGACCTGCGCGTACCACGCGCGTGCGCTGGCCGCGACCGCCGAACTCCTGCCCACCCACCCGTCGATCGCGGCGGACCCCCGGCTGCGCCGGGCCGGACGGCGGATCGCGCACAATATCGAAGCCATCGCCGCGCATGTCGCGGACGAGCACAGCACCGCCGAGGTCGAGGCGGGGGCGAGCATCGCCGCCCTGCTGGAGCCCGACATCCCCGGCACCCCCCGGTTCGGCCGGGTCACCGACCGGGTGCTGCGGCATCTACAGCGCCTGGACGAGGGCGTGGTCGGTCTGGCGCGGCCGTTGAACGTGCCGGTCGCGGCGCCGAAACGGTGACCCCGGGGTTCAGGACAGCGGCACCACGGCGGTGATGCACTTGCCGCCCGACGGCAGGTCCGCGACCCGTATGTCGCGGGCCAGCAGGCAGACGATCGGCCAGCCGCGCCCGCCGACCCGCTGCCGGCCCTGTCCGTCGACCGGCGGGGCGGACACCGGGAGGGCATCGCTGCGGTCGCAGACCGAGACCCGTACCGCGGGCCCTTCGATGTCGACGCGGAAGTCCGTGATGCCGCCGCCGTGCAGGATCGCGTTGGTGGTCAGCTCCGTGGCGACCAGCAGCGCGTCACCCAGGGCGTTGGCGCCGCACGGGGTTCCGGTGGCGCGACAGCGTTCGGTCACTGCACGCTCCACGGCCCTGCGCGCCTCTGCGGGTGCGCAGGGCCGCCCGGGACGGCTCACCGCCGACGCGCCGAGGCCGGGGTCGGTCCTGCGGTCCTCGTACATCCCTGTGGCTCCTGTTCGTGCGGAAAGAAGCCGGGCCCGGCTGTACAAAAGGTCTCTCCTATGCGGCTCACCCCTGCGCATCGCGCCAAACCTCTTGCCGCAAACAGGAGTGCGGGCCATCCCCGCGCGACATCGGGGTACCCGGAAACCATGACGGATGTCGTGGACTCGGACGAACTGCTGCGGCGCATCCAGCGGGCCAGGGCCTACGCGGAACAGGAGAAGCGGATGTGGCGGTCGCGCAGCGATGCGCTCACACCCACCGATCCGGACAAGGCCAGGGACGCGGCCGTGCGGACGCTGGCGTACGAGGCCGTGCTCGGGGTGCTGGACGAGATCGTCACCCCGGGCCGGCACAGTGAGGAGCGGTGAGGCCCTGAAACCGGGCACGGAGTGAAACAGGACACGTGACCGGCTTTCGTGTACACAAGAGGCCCCTGAATGGTTTACCGTTCATTCATACGTGGTGACGGGGTCGACCGTATCCGTCCTCCGTCCGCCACCGCTAACGGCCCTGGCTGGTCTCCCCCGTCCAGCCAGGGCTTTTTCATGCCCGCCGGGCGAACCCGGGGTTGCCGTCCGCAACTGCCGTCCGCCGAGGTGCTCCGCGCGTCCGCAGCGGCTGAAATGGGCGTAGGGAAAGCACCGGATCCGATCGCCGGCGAGGAGCCCCGCGTCATGACCAAAGCGATAAAACTGCTGACCGCCCTTCCTCCGCCCCAGCGGCAGCACCTGATGGAACTGGCGCGGGAGGTCTCCTTCCCGGAGGACTCCCGGATCTTCGAGGCGGGCGACCGGGCCGACCGCTTCTGGGTCATCCGCTCGGGCGCGGTCTCGCTCACCCAGCGGGTGAACTCCCTGCAACGGGTCACCGTGGCGAGCCTCGGCGCGGGCGATCTGCTCGGCTGGTCCTGGCTGTTCCCGCCGCACGAGTGGGACTTCGGGGCGGAGGCCTTCAGCCCCGTACGCGCCTACGAGTTCGACGCGGCCGCCGTGCTCCGGCTGTGCGAGGAGGATCCGCCCCTCGGACTGTCCCTGGTGCGAGTCGTGGCGGAGATCCTCGCGCACCGGCTGGAGATGACCCGGGGCAAGCTGATGGAGCAGTACTCGATGCACCGGCGGGGTTCGCTGTAGGGCGTCAGACGCTGTAGCGGCGCAGTGCGGGCATCGCGGCGGCCAGGCCCAGCATGACGGTGACGACCAGGATGCCGCCGCCCGCCACCGCCGTACGCGGACCGAAGGCGGAGCCGGCGGTGCCGTGCAGGAGGTCGGCGAGGCGCGGGCCGCCCGCGACGACGACCGTGAACACGCCCTGCATACGGCCGCGCATCTCGTCCGTGGCGGCGGACAGCAGGATCGCCCCGCGGAAGACCATCGAGACCATGTCGGCGATCCCGGCCACGGCCAGGAACGCCACCGCGAGCCACAGGCTGTCGCTCAGCCCGAAGCCGGTGATGGCCACGCCCCAGGCGACGACCGCGCCGATGACCATCCAGCCGTGCCGGCGGATCCGGGAGAACGTACCGGAGAACAGCCCGCCCGCCACCGCCCCGATGGGGATCGCCGCGAACAGCAGGCCGAGGGCGAGCCCTTCGCCGTACGAGGCGTAGGTCTCGGCGGCGAGCTGTGGGAACAGGGCGCGGGGCATGCCGAGGACCATGGCGACGACGTCGGCGAGGAAGGACAGCAGCAGCACCTTGTGCAGGGAGATGTAGCGGAACCCGGCCCCGATCTCGCGCAGCCCGGCACGACGGGCCGACCGGCCGTCCAGTGGCGGCAGAGAGGGGAGTCGTACGACGGCCCAGACCACGACGCACAGGGCGAGGGCGTCGATCAGATACAGCTCGGGCAGGCCGATGACGGGGATGAGGGCGCCGGCGAGGAGGGGGCCCGCGACCAGGCCGGTCTGCATGACGGTGGAGCCGAGGGCGTTCGCGGCGGGCAGTTCGTGCTCGGGGACCAGGCGGGCTATGGAGGCGTTGCGGGCCGGGGCGTTGAGGCCGAAGAAGGCCTGTTGGACGGCGAGCAGGATCATCAGCACGGCCACGGAGTCGAGGCCGGCGGCGGCCTGGATCCAGAACAGCAGCGAGGTCACGGCTATGCCGATGTTGGTGATCAGCAGCAGCTTGCGGCGGTCCACGGTGTCGGCGACGGCGCCGCCCCACAGGGCGAACACGACCATGGGCAGCAGACCCGCCAGGCTGGCGTAGCCGACCCAGGCGGAGGAGCCGGTGATGTCGTAGATCTGCTTGGGCACGGCGACGGCGGTGAGCTGGCTGCCGACCGCGGTGACGATGGTCGAGCTCCACAGGCGGCGGTAGGCCGGGCGGCGCAGCGGACGGGTGTCCATCGCCCAGCGGCGCCAGCCGCGGCGGGGTGGCCCGGCCTGGTCGGCGGCCTCTGAATCGGGGTGGGTGTTGCTCTCGCTCGTGTCCACGGGGTTCCTGGGTGCTCGCTACATCTATCGGATCGAGGGTTCACTATGGCAGCACCACCTGAGCCTTCGGGGTCCGCGATCTCAGGTTCCGGCGATGAGCGTCGCGCCGAGGGCGATCATCGTGGCGCCTGGTCCCGCAGCTCCTCGAGTCTTGCGGTGGCGCTGTCCAGGAGCATCTCCAGGGCCGTCGGGTAGGCGCTGGTGACCATGCGGGTCGCCAGGAGGGGTGCCGCCTCGGCGATGCGGGGGTGGGTGGTGCGGGGCAGACGGGCGTAGGTCGAGCGCCACATGTCCTCGTCGTCGTGGAGCGAGGCGCTCGGCAGGGTCAGTGAGGCGGCGTCGAGTGCGGCGAAAGCCAGGCTCTGGTCGATGAAGGCCTGGTAGATCCGTACCGTGTCCGGCACCGGGAACCCGGCCGTGCGCAGCACGTCCAGGACGGCCTCGTCGGCGGCCAGTTCGTTGGACCGCCCGGTGACCCGGCTCGCCGTGAGCAGTGCCGCCTGCGGATGGGCGACGTACGCGGCGTGGACGCGCAGCCCGAAGGCGCGCAGGTCCGCCCGCCACTCCCCCGTGGGCCGCCAGCCCCGCAGTGCCTGGCCGATGAGCGCGTCGCCGATGGCGAGGGTCAGGTCGTCCATGCCACGGAAGTAGCGGTACAGCGTGCTCGGGTCGGCATCGAGGGCGAGGCCGAGGCGACGGGCGGTGAGTCCGGCGCTGCCGTGCTCGCGCAGCATGCGCAGGGCGGTCTCGACGATCAGCTGCTCGGACAGCACCGTGCCGCTCTTGGTGGGGCGACGCCGGCGCCGCTTCTCCTCGGGCACCACGGGTTTGGGCACGGCAGCCTCCTTATGCCAACGCCATTGACCTTAAGCGAGCGGGCGGCGTTGTATCCCTGTGGGGCCTCGTCCGCACCGTTCGACCGACAGGGAGTTCTGTCATGCGTGTACTGCTCGTGGGCGCCGGCGGTGTGGGCACCGCCGTCACCCGGATCGCGGCCCGGCGGTCCTTCTTCGAGGCGATGGTGGTCGCCGACTTCGACCCGGCAAGAGCGGACGCGGCCGTCACGGCGGTCGGCGACCGGAGGTTCCGTGCCGAGCGCGTGGACGCGGGCGACGAGGCGGCGGTGGCGGCACTGCTGGAGCGGCACGCGTGCGACGTGCTCCTGAACGCCACCGACCCGCGCTTCGTGATGCCGCTGTTCCGGGCGGCACACGCGGCCGGAGCCACATATGTCGACATGGCGATGTCGTTGTCGCATCCCCACCCCGACCGCCCGCACGACGAGTGCGGGGTCAAGCTCGGCGACGCCCAGTTCGCGCAGGCCGCCGACTGGGAGAAGGCGGGTGTGCTGGCGCTCGTCGGCATGGGGGTGGAGCCGGGACTGTCCGATGTGTTCGCCCGGCACGCCGCCGATGAACTCTTCGACGAGATCGAGGAGATCGGCATCCGTGACGGCGCGAACCTGACCGTCGACGGCTACGACTTCGCCCCGTCCTTCAGTATCTGGACCACGATCGAGGAGTGCCTGAACCCTCCGGTGGTGTACGAGGCCGACCGCGGCTGGTTCACCACGGCGCCGTTCAGCGAGCCCGAGGTGTTCGACTTCCCCGAGGGCATCGGCCCGGTCGAGTGCGTGAACGTGGAGCACGAGGAGGTGCTGCTCGTGCCGCGCTGGATCGACGCACGCCGGGTGACCTTCAAGTACGGCCTGGGCGAGGAGTTCATCCAGACCCTCAGGACACTGCACCTGCTGGGCCTGGACCGCACCGACCCGGTGACCGTGCCGAGCACCGCAGGACCGGTCGCGGTGTCGCCCCGGGACGTGGTCGCCGCGTGTCTGCCCGACCCGGCCACGCTGGGCGAGCGGATGCACGGCAAGACGTGCGCGGGCACCTTGGTGCGGGGCACCAAGGACGGCGCGCCACGCGAGGTGTACCTGTACCACGTGGTCGACAACCAGTGGTCCATGGCGGAGTACGGCTGTCAGGCCGTCGTGTGGCAGACGGCCGTCAACCCGGTCGTCGCCCTCGAACTCCTCGCCACCGGCGGCTGGTCGGGCTCGGGCGTCCTCGGCCCGGAGGCCTTCCCGGCCCGGCCGTTCCTCGACCTGCTGACGGCGTACGGCTCCCCCTGGAGGATGCGCGAGCAGTGAGGACGTCCCGGCCTACGTCGGACCGCCCGGCAGCCGCAGGCTGAAGACGCTGCCCTTGCCGGGCTCGCTCACCGCCTCAGCCCTTCCGCCGTGGGCCGCGACCAGATGACGGACTATGGGCAGACCCAGCCCACTGCCGCCCGTGCGACGGCTCCGGGACTTCTCCGCGCGCCAGAACCTGTCGAAGACATGCGGCAGGTCCTCGGGCGCGATGCCCGTGCCGGTGTCCGAGACCTCCAGGACGACATCGTCGCCGTCGTCGCGTGCGGCGAGCGTGACGGTGCCGTCCGCGGGGGTGTGGCGCACCGCGTTGGACACCAGGTTGCCGAGTGCCTGCCGCATGCGGACCGGGTCGGCGTTCAGCCATGGGGTGCCCTCCACGACGGTGCGCAGGTCGACGCCGGCCGCGTCGGCCGCGACGCGGTGGGCGGCGGAGACCTGCTGGAGGAGTTCGTCGCAGCGCACGGGCTCGCGGTGCAGGCGCAGGGTGCCCGCGTCGGCGGCCGCGAGGTCCTGGAGGTCGTCGATGACGCGCTGGAGGACGAGGGCCTCCTCGTGCAGCGCGGCGAGCAGGGCGGGGTCGGGATCGACGACGCCGTCCCGGGTGACCTCCAGCCAGCCGCGGATGTTGGTGAGCGGACTGCGCAGTTCATGGGCGATGTCGCTGACCATCGCCTTGCGCTGGGCCTCCAGGCGTTCGCGGCGTTCGGTCAGGTCGTTGAAGGCCGCGGCCAGGATGCCGGTCTCGTCCCGGGTGGTGACGGGGACGCGGACATGGCGCTCCGGCGGCTGCTGGGCCGCAGCGGTCAGTGCGCGCAGCGGCCGTACGAGCCGGGTGGCGATCACGGCGGTGACGGCCACGGTGACGGCGAGCACGAGCCCCGCGGTGCCCACGATCTTCGCCTTGTTGGCCGGTGACATGTCGAACCGCACGGCAGGGGTGTCTCCGCCGCCCAGGAACAGTTCGGCGACCGGTGCGACATAGGGGTCGAGCTGGGTGCGGTGGGCGTCGTCGAGGCAGGACTCCGCCTCCTGCGTCTCCACGGCGCCGTCCTTGGCGAAGTGGGGATCCATGGACGGGCTCAGGTAGGCCGGGCCACGAAGGCCGGTCCCGAGGGACACGGGCATTCCGGGGTCCAGGCCCGCCCGGGTCAGACAGCCGCGTGAGAGCCTCTGAAGCGCGCTCAGCGCCTTCTCCTCCGTGGGGGTCGGCGTGTTGAGCAGTCCGTCGGCGCACTGCTCCGGCACGTACGAGGGCTGATCGGTGCCCTCCGCGTCGGCCACCACCGGGCGGCCGCTCGGCGTGCGCGCGAGGGTGGTCTCCACGCCGTTGAGGTCGAAGCAGCTTCGTCGTTTCCGGGCCAGGAGGTCGAGCTTGGTGCGTTCCTCCTTCGTGAGCCGGTACGGGCCCACCGCCCGCGGGTCGATGCCGCTCAGCTGGGCGCCGCGCTCGCTGGAGGTGTCGACGCGCAGCGGGTCGACGGTGGCGGCGGCGCTCGGCGGCAGGGAGGTGCCGGTCGGCGCGGAGTCGGCGATGGTCGCACGGCCGGGCGTGGTCAGGGCGATCCGGCGTCCCGTCTTCGCGGACAGCTCCCGCACGGTCGCCGTGACTCCCTTCCAGTCGGGGTGGGTGGCCGCGTAGCCGCTGAGTTCGGCGAGTACCTCCATGTCCGTGGCAAGGGCCTGGCCCTGTTCCTCCCTGAGGGCGCGGGTGGTGGTCGCCACGGCCAGCCACGCGGTCGCCGCGACCGAGCACACGGCGATGAGGCCGGAGGCGATCAGCAGTCTCACCAGGAGGCGCTTGTGCAGCGGGATGCGTCCGCTCATCCGTGACCGCCGCTGAGCTTGTAGCCGACGCCGAACACGGTCAGCAGCCGGACGGGGCGGCGCGGATCGGCCTCGATCTTCCGGCGCAGGTTCATGATGTGGACGTCGACGGCCCGTTCCGTGGACGCCCGGTCGGTGCCCCGGGTGACTTCCAGCAACTGCCGCCGGGAGAAGACCCGTTCCGGCTCCCCGGTCATGGCCAGCAGGATCTCGAACTCGGCGGGCGTGCACTCCACCGGCGACCCGTCACAGCGCACTTCGTGCCGTACGGGATCGACCGCGAGGCCGGCGGCGCGTACGACGGGATCCTCGCGCCGGTCGGCGTCGGCCCGTCCGCTGCGCCGCAGGACGGTCCGGATTCGGGCCATCAGCTCGCGCGGGCTGTACGGCTTGACCATGTAGTCGTCCGCGCCCAGCTCCAGGCCGAGCAGGACGTCGTCCTCGGCCGAGCGCGCGGTGAGCATCAGGACCGGGATCTCGTCGTCCGCGCGCAGCACCCGGCACACCCCGAAGCCGTCGATCACGGGGAGCATCAGGTCCAGGACGACGAGGTCGGGGGCGAGCCGCCGGGCCGCGTCGAGGGCGGCCCGTCCGTCGTGGACGACGGTGACGGTGTGACCCTCCGCGATCAGGGAGCGGCGTATGAGTTCGGCCTGCATCGCGTCGTCCTCGGCGACCAGTACATGTGCGCACACGCGGCGGATCCTAAGCGGTTCAGCGGGCCAGGGACGTGGCGTCGCCCATGACGACGACGGGATGGAGCGCCGGGTCCAGCGTGCGGAGCAGCTCCTTCATGTGCCCCTTCGCGATACTCACACACCCGTGTGTGGGGCCGCCGTGGTCGACGTGGAACCATATCCCGCCGCCGCGGTTCCCGCCGAGGGGGCGGGTCCAGTCCAGGGGCGACATGCCGGGCTGCCGGTTGTAGTTGATGGCGACGACGTAGTCGAAGGAGCCGGCCAGCGGCTCGCCCTCGAAGCCGGTGCCGGTTGAGGTGAAGCCGTTGGAGCGGTCGTACGTCAGCTTGGTTCCGGGGTCGTCGAGCAGACCGCCGGCGTCCGTGAGGGCGTAGACACCGATCGGTGAACGCAGGTCGCCGAGCTCATGGTGGTCGGTCCAGCCCTTGAAGGCGTTGTGCGCGGGCCAGCTCGCGCCCGCCTGCCAGCCTGCGGAGGTGCGTTCGTACAGGACGACGGTGGAGCGCGAGGAGTTCTTGCCCTGACCGGTCACCACGACGGCCTGCCGGGCGTCGGACGGCACCTGCGCCCGGGTCTTCGGCCCGAGTCCGGGCAGCTGCTGCGGAGCCGCCTCGATGGAGATCTCGGGGGCGGGGGTGTTCGGCGCGGGGGCCGTGGCGGTCGAGGCCTCGTGGTCGGATGCAGCCGTGGCACCGCCGCCGCATCCGGTCAGGAGCAGGGATGCGGCGAGCAGGGCCACACCGGGCTTGCGTGTGATCATGCTTCGACCTTGACCGACACTTGTAAGGAACTGGTCAGTTTCCAGGCGGTGTTCGGCCGGCCCGGCGCATAGAGTCAGGAATGGAACAGGTTGTCCTGGTTCTCCCCGACGCCGAATCTCCCTGTCGAAAGGCACCGCCGTGAGCGTTCGCGTCCGTCGCGTCTACGACCCGCCCGAGCCCGAGGACGGCGTGCGCATCCTGGTCGACCGGCTGTGGCCGCGCGGTCTGTCGAAGGACGCGGCGCGGGTGGACGAGTGGCCGAAGGCGCTCACCCCGTCGACCGAGCTGCGCCGCTGGTACCACTCGGGCGAGGGGTCGTACGAGGAGTTCGGCGGTCGCTACGAGGCGGAGCTCGCCGTACCCGAGGTCGCCGAACTGCTCGCGACCATCAGGGAGTCGGCCCGCAAGGGCCCCGTGACGCTGCTGACCGCGTCCAAGGATCCGGAGCAGAGTCACGCCGCCGTGCTGGCCCGCCTTCTCCAGGACTGAGAAGGCGGGCTCGTTTCCACGGGATCAGCTCGTCTGCTTCGCCGCCGCCCGCCCCGCCGCGCGCCCCGAGAAGAGACAGCCGCCGAGGAAGGTGCCCTCCAGGGCGTTGTAGCCGTGGACGCCGCCGCCACCGAAGCCGGCGACCTCGCCCGCCGCGTACAGACCGCCGATCGGCTCCCCGTCGGCGCCCAGGGCACGGGAGTCGAGGTCGGTCTGGATGCCACCGAGGGTCTTGCGGGTCAGGACGTGCAGCTTGACGCCGATCAGAGGTCCGGCGGCCGGATCGAGGATGCGGTGCGGGGTCGCGACCCGGCCGAGGCGGTCACCGATGTAGCGGCGGGCGTTGCGGATGCCCTGGACCTGGGAGTCCTTCGCGTAGGGGTTGGCGATCTGAAGGTCGCGGGCCTCGATCTGGCGCCGTACCTCTGCGGCATCGAGGAGCGGCTTCTCGGTCAACTGGTTCATCTTCTCGACGAGTTGGTCGAGCGTGGCGGCCGTGACGAAGTCCGCCCCCTTGCGCAGGAACGCGTCGACCGGTCCCGGCGCGCCCTTGCCCAGCACCCGCTCGCGCAGGAACGCCTTGCGGTCCTTGGAGGTGATGTCGGGGTTCTGCTCGGAGCCCGACAGCGCGAACTCCTTCTCGATGATCTTCTGGGTGAGGATGAACCAGGAGTGGTCGTACCCGGCGATGTCGTCGGTGGTGCGCAGATGCTTCAGGGTGCCGAGCGTGTCGTATCCGGGCAGGCACGGGTCGGGCAGCCGGCGGCCGAGCGCGTCGAACCACATCGAGGACGGTCCGGGCAGGATGCGGATGCCGTGGCCGGGCCAGATCGGGTCCCAGTTCTGCAGGCCCTCGGTGTAGTGCCACATGCGGTCGCGGTTGACCAGCCGAACACCGGCCCGGTCGCTGATGTCGAGCATGCGGCCGTCGACGTACGCCGGAACGCCCGTGACCATCTCGGCGGGCGCGGTGCCCAGGCGCTCGGGCCAGTAGCGGCGGACGATGTCGTGGTTGGCGCCGATGCCGCCGGTGGTGACGATCACGGCCTGGGCGGTGAGTTCGAAGTCGCCGATCCGGTCGCGGTTGGAGGTGACACCGCGGGCCGAGCGGTCCTCGGCGAGAACCGTGCCGCGCACTCCGCGCACCGAGCCTTCCTCGACGACCAGTTCGTCCACCTGGTGCCGGTGGTGGAAGGTGAGCAGCCCGTCGCGCGCCGCCTGCTCGGCGTGGCCGACGAACGGCTCCACGACACCCGTGCCGGTGCCCCAGGCGATGTGGAAGCGGGGGACGGAGTTGCCGTGGCCGTCGGCCCGCAGGTCGCCGCGCTCCGCCCAGCCGACGGTCGGCAGGAACGAGATGCCGTGCCCGGCGAGCCACGAGCGCTTCTCCCCCGCCGCGAACTCGACATAGGCCCGCGCCCAGCGCACCGCCCAGGAGTCCTCGTCCTCGACGCGGTCGAACTGCGCGCTGCCCTGCCAGTCGTTCCACGCGAGGTCGACGGAGTCCTTGATGCCCAGGCGCCGCTGCTCCGGCGAGTCGACCAGGAACAGCCCGCCGAAGGACCAGAACGCCTGGCCGCCGAGGTTGGCGGCGTTCTCCTGGTCGACCAGGGCGACCCTGCGGCCCCGGCTGGTGAGTTCGTGCGCCGCGACCAGGCCGGCGAGGCCCGCTCCGACCACGATGACGTCGGCATCCATGGCGACCGTCCCTTTCCTCATACGGTTGTGTCGCTGCCGTCGGTGAGCAGCGCGGTCAGCAGCTGCTTGAGCCAGGCGCGAGCGTGCTCGGCGTCCCTGTCCAGCAGCAGTTGGGTGGTGACTCCGTCGTACGCGGCGACCACCGCGTGGGCGGCGGCGTCGATGTCGCCCAGTACGGCGGGCAGTTCGGTGTGCCACCGGGCGCGGGAGAGCCGCTCCGCGATCGCGCCCCGCAGCCGCGCCCGGTGCTCCAGCAGGGTCCGCGCCACCTCCGGGTCACGGGCGGCGTGCACCAGGAAGTCCGTCTTCACCAGCAGCCAGTCCCGGTCGAGCAGCAGCACCTCGGTGACGCGGTCGACGGCGGCGGGCACGTCGAGGTCGGGGCCGTCCAGGGCGAGCGCCCCGGCCACCTGCTCGGCGATCAGATCGGCACGCTGCCGGTACAGGGCGAAGAACAGCTCGTTGAGGCTGGCGAAGTTCGAGTAGAAGGCGCCCCGGCTGTACCCGGCCGCCTCGCAGACCTCCTCGATCGAGACCCGGCCGAAGCCCTTGGCCGCGAACACCGCGAACGCGGCGTCGAGCAGGTTGGCGCGTGTGCGGACACGGCGCCTGGTCACGCGCCCGGTCGTCGCCTCCGCCACCATGTCCTGCCCCTCGTTCGATACGTGAATGTATCCGATACACGAATGTATCCAAAGGGTGGGACACCAAGAGTTCACACACCCCCATTGGAACATATTTTCGAATTAGGGTTACGCTGGATCCATGACCACGCACCTCCAGGGCTCGCTCTTCGACCAGGCGGACCGGCTCCGGCTCGGCTCCCTCGACGGGATGCGCCGGACCGAGCTGGGCCTCGGCGCGTGGATCGACGTCCTGCCCGGGTGGCTCGAGGGCTCCGACGTCCTGTTCGAACAGCTGGCCACCGAGGTGCCCTGGCGTGCGGAACGGCGCACGATGTACGACCACGTGGTCGACGTACCTCGACTGCTGGCGTTCTACGGCGCCGACGACCCGCTCCCGCACCCCGTGCTGGACGAGGCGCGGGACGCGCTCTGCGCGCACTACGCCGACGAACTGGGCGAGCCCTTCACCACCGCCGGGCTGTGCTACTACCGCGACGGCCGGGACAGCGTCGCCTGGCACGGCGACCGGATCGGGCGGGGCGCACGGGAGGACACGATGGTCGCGATCCTCTCCGTGGGCTCGCCCCGTGATCTGCTGCTGCGCCCGATGCGCGGCGGAGACACGGTCCGGCGGCCGCTGGGCCACGGTGACCTCATCGTGATGGGCGGCTCCTGCCAGCGGACCTGGGAGCACGCCGTACCGAAGACCGCACGGGCCGCGGGACCGCGCATCAGCGTGCAGTTCCGCCCGGACGGCGTGCACTGAGGCGGAGAGGCGGCCGCTTCGGATGCGCGCGGGGGCTGCCTCCGGCGGACGGTGCCGGAGGCAGCCTCACCCCTGCCCCGGAGGCATCGCATCGTCCGTGGTCTGCTTTGCTGGTGCCGTCGGGCTGGGACCTCACCAGGCGGGACGATCATGCGGGCAGCAGTGCAGCAAGTCGCCGACGGCACCTATCTGGTGCACGGCAGCAACACCAACTGGGTGATCCTCACCGAGGGGGACGCCGTCACGCTGGTCGACACCGGTTACCCCGGGGACCGCGAGCTGCTTCTCGCTTCGCTTGCGGAGGTGGGGAGTTCACCGGAAACCGTCACGGCGGTGCTGATCACGCACGCCCACAACGACCACCTGGGTTCCGCCGAGCATCTGCGCGGCACGTACGGCACGCCGGTCTTCCTCCACGAGGCCGAAGTGCCGCACGCCCGCCGCGACTTCCTGCACCAGGTGTCGATCGGCCAGGTCCTGAAGAACGGCTGGCGTCCGGGCGTGCTGCCGTGGGCCGTGCACGCCCTGCGGGTCGGCGGCACCGCCCATATCCCGGTCGCCGAACCGCAGCCGTTCCCGGCACCGGGTCCGCTGGACCTGCCCGGACGCCCTGTCCCCGTGCACACGCCGGGCCACACGCTCGGGCACGCCGCGTTCCACCTCCCGGACGCCGGGGTGCTGATCTCCGGCGACGCCCTGGTGAGCGGCCATCCCACCTCGCGCGTCAAGGGGCCGCAGCTGCTGCCGGACATGTTCCATCACGAGCGCGCCCGCGCCGTGACCTCGCTGGAGACCCTGGAGAGCCTCGACGCCGACGTCCTGGTCCCCGGCCACGGGCCGGTGCACCGCGGTCCAGTACGTGAGGCGGCACGGCACGCCCGGGAGCGCGCGCTCTAGAGTTCGGGCCATGGCATTGCAGATCAGCGCCACCAACCCGGAGCACCCCGCACTCCTCCTCGAACTGCCGTGGGATGTGCCCCTGGAGGAGTGGCCCGAGGAGTACCTCGTCCCGCTGCCGCGCGGCATCTCCCGCCACGTGGTGCGCTACGCCCGGGCCGGCTCCGAGGTCATCGCCGTCAAGGAGCTGGCCGAACGGCCCGCGCTGCGCGAGTACGAGCTGCTGCGCGACCTGGACCGCATCGGCATCCCCGCGGTCGACCCGCTGGCCGTGGTCACCGGACGTGCCGACAAGGACGGCGCCCCGCTGGAACCGGTGCTGATCACCCGGCATCTGGGCGGCTCGATGCCGTACCGCTCGATGTTCGAGACGACGATGCGCCCGGCCACCATGCACCGCCTCATGGACGCCCTGGCCGTGCTGCTCGTCCGGCTGCACCTCGCCGGGTTCGCCTGGGGCGACTGCTCGCTGTCCAACACGCTCTTCCGGCGGGACGCGGGCGCCTACGCCGCGTATCTCGTGGACGCCGAGACCGGTGACCTGTATCCGCAGCTCAGCACCGGACAGCGCGACTACGACCTCGACCTCGCCCGGGTCAACATCAGCGGCGAGCTGCTGGACCTGGAGGCGTCCGGGGCGCTGCACCCGTCCGTCGACCCGATCGAGTTCGGCACCGAGATCTGCGGACGCTACCGGGACCTGTGGGACGAGCTGACCCGCACCTCCGTCTACCCGGCGGGCAAGTACCACTACATAGAACGCCGGATACGCCGCCTGAACGAACTCGGTTTCGACGTGGCCGAGATGCAGATCGAGCACAACTCCAACGGCGACACGGTCACCTTCGTACCCAAGGTCGTCGACGCGGGCCACCACCAGCGCCAGCTGCTCCGGCTGACCGGCCTCGACACCGAGGAGAACCAGGCCCGGCGACTCCTGAACGACCTGGAGAGCTGGATGGCCACCCAGGACGACTACGCCCCCGGCGACCCCCTCGGCGCCCGCCCGGAGGTGCTCGCCCACCGCTGGGTGCGGGACGTGTTCCGCCCGACCGTGCGCGCGGTGCCGCTGGAGGCGCGCGGCTCGATGGACCCGGCCGAGATCTACCACGAGCTGCTGGAACACCGCTGGTACCTGTCCGAGCGCGCCCAGCACGACATCGGGCTGGACACGGTGGTGGCGGACTACGTCAAGAACATCCTGCCCACGGCGCGCGACACGCTCCAGCCGACGTCGGAGTGACTCAGACGGGCGGGACCACGGCCACCGGGCAGCTCGCGTGATGCAGGACCCCGTGGGCGACCGAGCCGATCCGTGCGCCGACGGCGGTACGGCGGGCCCGGCGGCCGACGACCACCAGCTGGGCCCGCCCCGCCACCTCCAGCAGCACCTGCCCCGCGCTGCCCATCTCCACGTGCTCCACCACCGCGACGTCGGGGAACCGGTCCCGCCACGGCAGGAGCGCCGCGGCCAGCGCCTTCTTCTCGTACGGCTCCAGGCCCCCGGCCTCGTCGAGCAGCTTCAGCGAGGCCGGGCTGTAGGAGAACACCGGTGGCAGCGTCCAGGCCCGTACGGCGCGTACGGTCGCCCCGCGCGCGGCCGCCGTCTCGAACGCGAAGCGCAGCACGGCGGCGCTGTCGTCCGGGTCGCCCTGCTGGCCCACGACGACCTCGCGGCCCGCGGCCTCGGCGGCGGGTTCGTCCCCCGCCCGCACAAGGACGACGGGTCGCGTGGCACCGGCGATGACCTGCTGTCCGACCGATCCGAGCAGGAAGCCGACGACACGGCCGTGGCCGCGCGAACCGAGCACCAGCAGCTCGGCGTCGGCCGCCGCGGCGGCCAACGTGTCCACCGGGCTGCCCTCCAGCACGTCGGTGGTCACGCCGAGGTCCGGGTGCCGCTCGGCGACGCTCCTGGCGGCCTCTCCCACCGCGTCCCGCACCCATCCGGCCTGCTGGTCGGCGTCCCCGGTGTCAATGGCCTCGTGCGGCTGGAACCGCCAGGCATGCACCACACGCAACGGCAGCTCGCGGCGGACCGCCTCCCGGGCGGCCCATGCCAGCGCGGCGAGGCTCTCCTCCGTACCGTCGACCCCTGCCGTGATCGGGCGTGTCATGCGGCTGCCTCCCAGTAGTGCGGTCGCGTCCCTCGACCAGTCTTCACTACGCTGCCGGGATGAGTCTGGAGTGGGAGCAAGTTGTCGTGGACTCGGCCGACCCGGCCGCCCTGGGCCGCTGGTGGGCGGACGCGCTGGGGTGGGTGGTGCTGAACGATTCGCCGGAGGAGTACGAGATCCGGCCGCGGGAGGACCGCCTGCCGGGGCTGATCTTCGGGCCGGTGCCCGAGGGCAAGACGGTCAAGAACCGACTGCACCTCGACTTCCGCCCCGACGACCAGGAGGCCGAGGTCGCCCGGTTCCTCGCGCTCGGCGCCCGCCATGCGGACATCGGTCAGACGGGCGAGGAGAGCTGGGTCACGCTTGCCGACCCGGAGGGCAACGAGTTCTGCGTGCTGAGTTCACGGCGCCGCTGAGGCCGCCCGGCGTCCGCATACCTGAGCGAAGCGGGACGATCGAACATACGATGGGCGGGAGCCGGCGCGGCGGGGACGGGGTCGCCGTACCGTGAATTCCGACCGCTCTCGGGGTGGGAGACGTATGGCACAGGCCGCCGACGCAGCGCGGACCGTCATCATGACCGTGGACGACGACCCGGGAGTCTCCCGTGCCGTCGCCCGCGACCTGCGGCGCCGCTACGGCGCGTCGTATCGGATCGTGCGCGCGGAGTCCGGCGAGTCGGCGCTGGAGGCACTGCGCGAGCTGAAGCTGCGCGGCGATCTGGTGGCTGTGATCCTGGCCGACTACCGCATGCCTCAGATGAACGGCATCGAGTTCCTCGAACAGGCCCTGGACGTGTATCCCGGGGCACGCCGGGTGCTGCTGACCGCGTACGCGGACACGAACGCGGCGATCGACGCGATCAACGTCGTCGACCTCGACCACTATCTGCTCAAGCCGTGGGATCCGCCCGAGGAGAAGCTCTATCCCGTCCTCGACGATCTGCTGGAGGCATGGCGCTGTAGCGACTTCCGGCCGGTGCCCAGCACCAAGGTGATCGGGCACCGCTGGTCGGCGCGTTCCTCGGACGTACGGGAGTTCCTGGCCCGCAACCAGGTGCCGTACCGCTGGTACTCGGCCGACGAACCCGAGGGCGGACGGCTGCTGGCGGCCGCCGGCCAGGACGGGCAGCGGCTGCCGGTCGTGATCACCGCGGACGGCACGCCCCTCGTCGAGCCGGACGCGCCGGAGCTCGCCGCCCACGTCGGGCTGGCGACCACACCGACCGCCGACTTCTATGACCTCGTGGTGATCGGGGGCGGCCCGGCCGGGCTGGGCGCCGCCGTGTACGGGGCCTCGGAGGGCCTCCGCACGGTGCTCGTGGAGCGGTCGGCGACCGGCGGGCAGGCCGGGCAGAGTTCACGCATCGAGAACTACCTCGGCTTCCCCGACGGCGTCTCGGGGGCACAGCTCACCGACCGGGCCCGGCGGCAGGCCGCGAAGTTCGGCGCCGAGATCCTCACCGCGCGCGAGGTGACGGGACTGGAGATCAACGGCGCGGCACGGGTCGTACGGTTCTCGGACGGATCGGCGGTCGCCGCGCACAGTGTGATCCTGGCGACCGGCGTGTCGTACCGGCAGCTTCAGGCGCCGGGCACGACCGATCTGACCGGATGCGGCGTGTTCTACGGGTCGGCGCTGACCGAGGCGGCCTCCTGCCAGGGACACGACGTGTACATCGTGGGCGGCGCCAACTCCGCCGGACAGGCGGCGATGTACCTGGCCCGGGGCGCCAAGTCGGTGACCCTGCTGGTGCGCGGTGTGGACCTGGCGGTGTCGATGTCGTACTACCTGGCCCAGCAGATCGACGAGGCACCCAACATCTCGGTCCGCGCCCGCACCGTCGTCGAGTCCGCGCACGGCTCCGACCACCTGGAGCAGCTGACCCTGCGTGACATGGAGAGCGGGCGGACCGAACTGGTCGACGCTCAGTGGCTGTTCGTGTTCATCGGCGCGGCTCCGCTCACCGGCTGGCTGGACGGCACGGTACTGCGGGACGAGCACGGCTTCATCCTGGCCGGGCCCGACCTCACCCCGGACGGACGGCCGCCTGCGGACTGGGCGCTGGACCGGCCGCCGTACCACCTGGAGACCAACATTCCCGGCGTGTTCGTGGCGGGCGACGCGCGCGCCGAGTCCGCCAAGCGCGTCGCGTCCGCCGTCGGAGAGGGAGCCATGGCCGTGATGCTCGTCCACCGGTATCTGGAGCAGTCATGAGCGGGCAGCCGTTGCCGTGCAACCCCACGGAGATCGGGTCGCTGTTCCTGTTCGAGAAGCTGTCCCCCGAGCAGCTCGGGCAACTGTGCCGCGAGGGGCGGGTGGAGAAGTTCGAGCCCGGGCCCGTGTACACCGAGGGTGATCCGGCCACCTGCTTCTACGTGATGATCGAGGGCACGGTCGTCCTCTCCCGCCGGGTCGGCGGCGACGACGTGGAGGTCACTCGGACGTCCCAGCGTGGGGTGTACGCGGGGTCCATGCAGGCGTACCTCGGGGACCGGGTGCGGCAGGTCTACAACAACTCCATGCGGGTCACGGAACCGTCCCGGTTCTTCGTGCTGCCCGGCGAGGCGTTCTCGGACTTCATGCAGCAGTGGTTCCCGATGGCCGTCCACCTCCTGGAGGGGCTCTTCTTCGGCTCGAAGAGCACTCAGCGGGCCATCGGACAGCGCGAACGGCTGCTGGCGCTCGGTTCGTTGTCGGCCGGTCTGACACACGAGCTCAACAACCCGGCCGCGGCGGCCGTACGAGCCACCGCGACACTGCGGGAGCGGGTGGGCAAGATGCGGCACAAGCTCGCCGTCATCGCCCAGGGCTCCTACTCCCCCGAGGTCATGGCGAACCTCATCGACATCCAGGAACGCACCGCCGAACGCGTCGCCAAGGCCCCCGTGTTGAGCCCACTGGAGGCCGCCGACCGGGAGGACGCCCTCACCGACTGGCTCGACGACCACGGCATCCAGGAGGGCTGGCGGATCGCGCCCACCTTCGTGCAGGCCGGTATCGACGCCGACTGGCTCGACCAGATCGCGGCTGCCGTGGACGAGGAGATCCTCCCGAACGCGATCGGCTGGCTCAGCTACACCGTCGAGACCGAGCTGTTGATGGACGAGATCAACGACTCCACCAACCGCATCTCACACCTCGTCGACGCCGCCAAGCAGTACTCGCAGCTCGACCGGGCGCCCTACCAGGTCGCCGATGTGCACGAACTCCTCGACTCCACGCTGCTGATGCTCTCGGGCAAGACCGGGGAGCGGATCAAGGTCGTCAAGGAGTACGACCGTACGCTCCCGAAGATCCCGGCGTACCCGGCGGAGCTCAACCAGGTGTGGACCAACCTCATCGACAACGCGGTCGCCGCGATCAACGACGTCGGGGGCGAAGGGACGTTGACCGTACGGACGGGGCTCGACCGCGACCAGTTGCTGGTGGAGTTCCGTGACACCGGGCCCGGCGTGCCGCCGGAGATCCGCAGCCGCATCTTCGACCCCTTCTTCACCACGAAGCCCGTGGGTGAGGGCACCGGGCTGGGACTGGACATCTCCTGGCGGATCGTCGTCAACAAGCACCACGGCACGCTTCAGGTCGAGTCCGAGCCGGGCGACACGCGCTTCCAGGTGCTGCTGCCGCTCACCGCGGGGGAATCCGACACACCCGAGGAGCCGGCATGACCAGCGACAACATGATCGACCCGACTGTTCCGCCCAGTGGCACGGGATGCGTGGAGTGCGACGAGGCCGGCGGCTGGTGGTTCCATCTGCGGCGGTGCGCGCAGTGTGGGCACATCGGCTGTTGCGACTCCTCGCCGGCCAAGCATGCGACCTCGCACTTCCAGGCCACCGGGCATCCTGTGGTCCGTAGTTTCGAGCCGGGTGAGGGATGGTTCTGGAACTACGCGACGTCCGAGATGTACGAGGCGGGGCCGGATCTGGCGGGGCCGGTGAGTCATCCGGCTGATCAAGCGGTGCCGGGCCCTGCGGGGCGGGTGCCGGAGGATTGGGCGCGGGTGTTGCGGGCGTGAGCGCCTAAGAGCTCGGGGGGTTCTGTCCGTCGGCGACTGTAGGCCGTCTTGGGCTGGTCGCGCAGTTCCCCGCGCCCCTGGCGTCGGACCAGGCACTGTCAGTGGTGCGTGACAGGATGAGTTTGTGCCGCAGACCGCCTTCACCTCGCCCATCGTCGGCCGGGAGGACGAGCTTGCTCGCCTCTCCGGCGTACTGGAGCGCGCCCGTGCCGGCGAGGCTCGCGCCGTTCTCATCGCCGGGGATGCCGGGGTGGGGAAGACGCGGGTGCTGGATGAGGTGTCCGGGCGGGCCGCCGCTGCCGGGATGACCGTGTTGACCGGGCACTGTGTGGATCTGGGGGACGTCGGGCTGCCGTATCTGCCGTTCACCGAGGTGCTGGGGGTGCTTGCCGCCGACGAGCGGTTCGCGCCGGTCCTCGCAGCGCATCCGGCCGTGGACCGGCTGCTCGGTGCCGGGTCGCACGACGGCGGGCGGGTGCGGCTCTTCGAAGGTGTGGCGGGGCTGCTGGCCGACCTGGCGGACATCGCTCCGCTGCTGTTCGTGCTGGAGGACCTGCACTGGGCGGACCAGTCCTCACGGGATCTGCTGCGGTTCCTGCTCAGCCGCGGCATCCTCCAGCGGCCCGCGGGCGGTGCGCCCACGCATCGGCTGGCGATGTTCGCGTCGTACCGCGCGGACGACCTCCATCGGCGTCACCCTCTGCGTCCGCTGCTCGCCGAACTGGTGCGGCTGCCCGCCGTCGAGCGGCTCGAACTGCGGCCGATGGCCGACCCGGACGTGGCCCGTCTGGTGCGCGGTCTGCGGGCCCGTCCGGTGCCGGACACCACGGTCCGCCGGATCGTCGAGCGCGCCGAGGGCAACGCCTTCTACGCGGAGGAACTGCTGGCCGCCACGGACGCGGAGGCCGGCGGGGTACCCAGCGGTCTCGCGGACGTCCTCCTCATCCGCGTCGAGCAGCTGTCCGACACGGCCCAGCAGGTGCTGCGTACGGCGGCCGTCGCGGGGCGGCGGGTCGAGCACGACCTGCTGCGGGACGCGGTCGGACTCCCCGAGGACGAGCTGGAGTCGGCACTGCGGGAGGCCGTGGAGCGGCAACTCCTCGTCTCCGGGGGCGGCGACACGTACTCCTTCCGGCATGCCCTCGCCCGTGAGGCGGTGTACGCCGATCTGCTCCCGGGTGAACGGGCCCGGCTGCACGGATCGTTCGCCCGGCTGCTCTCCGGCCGGGGGCACCGCGCGGAGACCGCGGCCGAGCGTGCCCACCACTACCGCGCGAGCCATGACCTGACCGAGGCCCTGGCCGCCACGCTGGAGGCCGCCGACCATGCCCACCGGCTCGGTGCTCCCGCCGAGGAACTCAGGCACCTGGAAGCCGCGCTCGACGTGTGGTCTTCGGTGGACCCGACCGCCCGGCCCTCGGGCGAGGGCATCGACAGGGTGACGCTGACGCTGCGCGCCTCCGCCGCGGCCGCGCACGCCGGGGAGTCGCACCGCGCGGTCTCCCTGACCCGCTCCGCGCTGGCCGGCATCGGCCAGGACGCGGATTCGGAACTCGCCGCCCGGGTCCGCTACACGCTCGCCGGGAACCTGATCAGCGTCGACAGCCTGACGGCGGCGTTCGCGTACAGCAGCGAGGCGCTCGCCCTGATCCCCGCCGAACCCGCGTCGCGGACCTGGGTGTGGGCGGCGGCCACGCATGTGATGGCGGCCCGCCAGGTCGGGGAGACCGAGGTCGCGATCCGTGTCGCCCGCCAAGCCCTGCGCACCGCCGAGCAGTTGCAGGTGACGGACGCCCAGGCAGACCTGCTGATCTCGCTGGCCACTCTCGAAGGCGGCGGCCGCCGCACACCTCAGGGCCGCGAGCGGCTGAAGGAGGCCCGGGAGCTGGCCCGCAGTTCGGGCAACGCCCCGGTGGAGATGCGCGCCCTGTTCAACCTCGCCATGGGCTGCTTCGAGTCCGGTGATCTGGAGGAGTGCCTGCCCTGGCTGGCCGAGGGCCTGGAGCGCGCCCGCCGCGCCGGGCTGCTGTCCTCGCCGTATCCGCTGGAGATGCGCTATCTCCAGCTGCTGGTGCTGTACACCCTGGGACGCTGGGACGAGTGCCTGAGCGCGGCGGCCAGCGACGCCGAGGTGCTGCCGGCGGCCGGCGGATACACGGCGGGTCCCGCGCTGTACGTCGCCCTGGCGCGCGGCGACGTCAAGGCCGCCGACCGTGCGCGCGCCCTGTTGGAGGGGCCGTTCGACTGGATGGCCACGCTCGTCGCGGGCATCGTGCTGACGGACGCCGCCGCGCTGCTCGGCGATCAGGACGAGGCGGTGGAGCAGATGCGGTCGACGGTCGCGGCGCTCACCGACGACGCCGGCACGCCTCCCGACGCGACGGTCCGCCTCGCCGCACTCGCCCTGTCCGCCGTCGCCGACTCGGCCGTCGCACTCCGCCGCACCGGCGACGAGGCCGGGGCGCACCGCCTGGCGGAGACGGCGGTCGAGCTGGTGGAGCTGGCGCGGAATGTGGCCGGGCACGGTGACGACGGCATCCCGCAGGGCCCGGAGGGCCAGGCGTGGCTGGCCCGGGCCGAGGCGGAGTGGATGCGAGCCGTATCCGGTTCGGACGCGGAGGCGTGGGGGAAGGCGGTCGCCGCGTTCGACTTCGGCGACCCGTACGAACGGGCGCGCTGCCGACTGCGGTACGCCGAGGCCCTGTTGGCGGCCGACCGTCGCGAGGAGGCGGCCGTCGAGGCCGGCGCGGCCCGGGAGATGGCCGTCGAACTCCGCGCCACGCCACTGCTGGAGCGGGCCGACGCCCTGATCCGCCGGGGCAGGCTGTCGGACACCGGCAGCCACAGCCCGTCACTGCTCACCGCACGCGAGCAGGACGTCCTGCGGCTCCTCGCCCTCGGCCGCAGCAACCGGCAGATAGGCGAGGAGCTGTTCATCACCGGCAAGACGGCGAGCGTCCACGTCTCCAACATCCTCGGCAAGCTGAGCGCCGCCAGCCGCACCGAGGCCGTGGCGATCGCCTACCGGCGGGGCCTGATCACCCCGGAGCCGACGGCGTCCGGCTGACGAGCCCCGTCAGCCGGGTCGGATATGGGTCATGCACAGTCGAGGCTGTCCAGGTCCACGGCGTCCGCCATGGCCTGCATTCCCTTGTCGTTGGGGTGCAGATGGTCGCCGTTGTCGAAGAAGGGCAGGATCCGCTCGGGGTCGTAGGGGCTGCGCAGGATGCGGTCGAAGTCGGTGACGGCGTCGAACTCCCCGCCGGCTCTGACGAATTGGTTCACTTCCTGGCGTACGGCCTCGGCCGCCGGGTCCCATTCGGACCAGCCCTTGAAGGGTCCGACGGTGGCACCGACGACGCACTTACCGGCGGCGTGCGCCCGCGCGATGATCTCCCGGTAGCCGTCGATCATGGCCTGGGCGGTGACGCCCGTATGGGCCTTGATGTCGTTGACGCCCTCGAAGAGGAACACGGTGCGCACGCCCGGCTGGGACAGGACGTCGCGTTGCAGCCGGTTGAGGGCGCTCTGGCCGGCGCCGTCGGCCAGCACCTTGTTGCCGGAGATCCCCTCGTTCGCCACACCCTTGACGTCCGTGTCGGCCTGCTGGAGCCGGCGGGCGAGATAGTCGGGCCAGCGGCGGTTGAGATCGGTGGTGGACTGCCAGCCGTCGGTGATGGAGTCGCCGAGGGCGACGACCGCCGCCGAGGTGGTACGGACGGAGACCGCGTCGAGGTAGAACCACGAGCCGGTCGTACCCGTCCAGTTGGCGGCACCCTCCTCCGCCGTGTGATCGCCCTGAGTCGTGTACGACGTCGCCATCGCCATGCCGTGTCCCGTCGCCGGGCCCGCCGCGTCCGGCGAATGGATGCTGACCACCAGGTCGGTCGCGGCGGGCACCTTTCCGGGCAGGGGGTCGCTGAGCACGGTTTCGCCCGCGGGGACGGTGACGGACGGCGCGCCGTCGAAGGTCAGCCGCCGGTTGCTGCCGCGGACCAGTTCGGCGCCCGCCTTCCGGATGCCGGCGTAGGCGCTGTCGAAGGTGATCGGCCGGTCGCCGAAGGCGTTGGAGAGCCGGATCCGCAGGTCGGTGCCTGCCGCGCTGGTGTGCACGACGAGCCGGTAGCCCTGGCCTGCGACCGCGTCGCCCATCCGATCGGCGCTCGCGCCCCAGGTGATGACCTCGGACGGCCGGGCGTCGGCGGCCTGCGCCGGAGCGGCCTGGAGGGCCCCTCCGGCCACCAGCAACGCGGCGACCAGTCTGGCGATCACCGGGCCAGGTCCTTCAGCGTCACGGACTGCCCGGGCTTCAGGTTCACCGTCCGGGATGTGCCGCCGTATGCCACCGTCGTCGTCCGCCCGCCGACGCTGCGGATGCGGGCTTCGGTCGGCTTGCCGTCCTTCCAGCGCAGGTCGACGACGAAGCCGCCGCGGGCCCCGACGCCGGTGACGGAGCCGGACTCGGCCCAGGCGTCGGGGAGGGCCGGGAGGAGCTCCAGGTGCCCGGGGCGGGAGTACAGCAGCATCTCCAGCATGGCCGCGGGGGTGCCCCAGTTCGCCTCGGCCTGGAAGATGCCCCGGCCCTTCTCCACCTCGTAGATGTCGAAGAGGTTGAAGGCAGTGCCGTTGCTGCCGTCGACGGACGGGCGGAGGTTGTTGACGATCAGCTGGTAGGCCTTGTCGGCGTCCTTGAGCCGGGCCCAGCATAGGCTGCGCCAGGCGTTGGCCCAGCCGAAGCTCTCCATGCCGCGCGCGGTGAGCAGGGCGGTGGCGCCGTCGACGATCTCCTTCGGGGTGGAGCCGTCGGGGCGGATGCGGTCGCCGGGGAACAGGTTGATGAGCGGTGACAGGTGCCGGTGGGTGGTCTCGCCGAGGTTGTCCGGCGACATCCACTCCTCCAGCCAGCCCGAGGTCGGGCTCACCTTCGGCAGGTACAGGCGCTTGCGCATGCCCGCGATCGTGTCCGCGTAACCGGTGTCACGCTTCAGCTCCGCGGACGCGACGCAGTAGTAGCCGAACAGCATCCACACCAGTTCCTGGGCGTACGTCATGCCCTTGGCGTCCTGCGGACCGTGCTCCGGCGACCAGTCGCTGTCCGCGATGAGGACCTCCTGCGAGGTACCCGGCAGAGTGGTGGTGAGCAGCCGCGACTCCCAGAACTCGACGGCGCCCTTGAGCAGCGGATAGATCTTCGCGAGGTGGGTCCGGGACTGGGTGAACTCGTAGTGCTCCCACAGGCTCTGGCACAGCCAGGCGTTGCCCGCGGGGTGCCACCACCAGCCGAGGCCGCCGTAGATGTTGGTGGAGAAGGCGACCGTCCATCCGGCGATCTTTCCGCTTGAGTTGCGGAAGCGGTTGCGCGGGTCGTTGAAGTGCTTCTTGGTGAGCTCGGTCCAGGACGGGAGCTGGTCGAGACAGTAGTCGGTGAAGGCGTCGAAGCACTGGGACAGGCCGGCCCGGTCGGTCATCCAGTAGTTCATCTGGATGTTGACGTCCGTGTGGTAGTCGCCCATCCAGTCCGGGTCGTTGCCGTCGAGCCACACGCCCTGGAGGTTCAGCGGCAGGCTGTCGCGCGAGCCGGAGATCGTGAGGTACCGGCCGAACTGGAGGTAGGCCGCTTCCAGTTCGGGGTCGGGTACGTCGTCGCGGTCGCGCGCGTGCAGGCGCTCCCACGTGTCGAGTTCGCGCTGTTCGGCCGAGGACGTGCCGAGCGAGAGGTCCATCGTCCCGTAGAGCTTGCGGTAGTCGGCGATGTGGGTGCGCCGCAGGGCGTCCGCCGATTCCGCGGCGGCGTCGCGGACCTTCGTCCGGGCCAGCTTCTCGGGGTCCAGGGAGGGGTTGCGGTAGTTCTTCTCGACGTCGGGCGCGTAGTTGGTGCCGGCGCTCACCACGACGGTGAGTTCCTTGCAGCCGGAGAAGTCGATCCGGGTGCCGTTGACGGTGACCTTGCCGCCGTTGCTGCGGGCCTTGACGGCGGCGCCGTAGCGCAGGCCGTTGGCGAGGGTGGCGCCGAACGACTCGGCGGCGGTGATGGTCTCGCCGTGGGTGCCGGTCAGGCTGATCGAGCCGGTGTAGCGGCCGCCGCCGCTCTGGGTGAAGTGCAGGACGATCACGTCGTCGGGGTGGCTGGCGTACATCTCACGCCGGTAGGTGACACCGGAGCGGACGTAGGAGCTGGTGACCAGGGACTGGGCGAGGTCGAGGGTGCGGCGGTAGCCGGAGACGGCGCCCAGGTCGTGGTCCGGGATGTCGACGGTGAGCTTGGCGAGCAGCGTGAAGGAGCCGAAGTCGGCGCGCCCGTAGGGGAACTGGCCGTCGTTGTCGAGCGTGCCGTTGAGGCCGCCGGTCCACATCGAGACGTCGGTGATCATCAGCAGCTCGCGGCCCGGGTCGTTGCTCGCGAGCGCTCCGAGGCGGCCGTTGCCGACGGGGAGGCCCTGTTCGATCAGTGAGCCCTCGTCGCCGGGGGCCTGCCACCACAGCTGCTGCTTGGAGGCGTCGGCGGGCAGCGGGACTTCGGCGGGGCGGGCGGGCGCGGCGGAGGCGGTGAAGGTGGGCAGCGTGCCGAGGGCGGCGGTGAGGCCGGCCGTGGTGGCGAGGGAGAGAAGGGTTCTTCTGCTGGGCTCGTTCGGGTTGGTGTTCATGTGCGGCTCCGGGTGCGGCTGGGGCGGGGGCCCGGCACAGGGACCGGGCCCCCGAGGGGAGGACGGAAGGAGATCAGGAGGTCTTCTGCACGTCGATCCGGTCGATGTCCGGCGCGTAGCCGGACCCGCTGTCGAACGTGATCGTGTTGGCCCCGGCCTTCAACTTCACCGGCACATAGACGCTGTTCACCGTTGCCCAGTCGCCCGTGGACGCGAACTTGTGCGATGTGCCACCACCGCCGTTGGCCGAGACGGCGATCGAACGGGAGTCGCCGCTGACGTAGGCGACCTTGATCTGGTAGGTGCCGGCCTTGGCCACCTGGACGTCGTTGACAGTGACCTTGCCGCCGACGTAGAGGTTGCCGACCTTGCGGCCGTCGGAGCAGGCGGAGCAGTCGGCGACGGAGGCGCTGCCGCTCAGCGTGCCGGCCTCGGCCTCGTAGCCGGTCCACGCCAGGCCGGTGCCGCGCGGCGTGACGGTGAACAGCCGGGAGCCGTGTGCGGGAAGCGCCTGGGTGATCTTGTCGGTGTAGGAGCCGAGGGTCTCCTTGTTCCAGACGTCCCGTACCGAGGCCTTGCCCTTGAAGCCGAGGGTCGACCAGTTCGCGGTGACCGAGGCCGGGGCGTCGGACAGGTTGAACAGGGCGACGGTGTAGGTGCCGTCGGGGTTCTTCGCGGCCCACACCTGCTGCGGGTCGGAGGCGGTGACGGGCTCGGCGGGCGGCGCGCTGCTCTGGTTGATCGCGATGACATCGCGGTTGGTCAGCAGGGACAAGCCGTAGGAGTCGAGCTTCGTGAGGTCGTCGCCGGTGTAGAAGGGGGACTTGGCTATCGCCCACAGGGTGGCGTAGCTCTGCCGCTCGGCCTTGGTGAGGCCGTCCATCTCACCGTTGCCGACGTTGACGGAGTCGAGGTCGTTCCAGCCGCCGGGGCCGGAGTGGTCGGTCCAGGCCGGGGCGTCGTCCCAGCGGTCGTCGACCGAGTTCTCCCAGCTGACCAGGGTGTTGCAGTAGCACTCGACATCCGTGTCGATGCGCCAGCCGTTGGAGTACTTCTTCCAGTCCTCGACGTGTCCGTAGTCGAGGGACCAGGACAGCTCCAGGTGGATCGGGCGGCCGGCGGTGGCGATGGCCTTCTGCCAGGCGGCCACGTCGGCCACGTTGTTGTAGTTGTCGCCGCTCTTGAACGAGCCGGGGCCTACGCCGTCGAGCTTCAGGAAGTCATAGCCCCAGTCGGCGAACAGCTGTGCCTGGGAGTCGATGTACTTCTGCCCGCAGGGGTTGGAGAAGTCGATCTTGTAGGCGCTGTCCCAGCCGTTGGTGGTGCGCAGGTCGTCGTAGACGAGGTCGGCGGTGGTGCAGCCCTCGGCGTTCCAGATCGGCGTCTTGCCGTCGTTGTACGCCCCCTTCTCCAGGCCGACCGGGAGGTAGATGCCGGCCTTGAGACCTTTGGCGTGGATGCGGTCGGCGACGGCCTTCATGCCGCTCGGGAAGCGCTCCGGGTCGGCCTTCTGGCGGCCGTACTCGTCGTAGTTCTGCTTCCACGACCAGTCCATCCACCAGCCGGCGTCGATGTTGATGTACTCGTAGCCGTAGTTCTTCAGCTTGGCGGCCATGGCGTCGGTCTGCTTGAGGACGTTCGCCTCGGACAGGTAGCTGTAGTCGCCCTTCGGGTTGAGGCCCGGGTACTTCGACGACTGCATGCTCCAACTCGTCCAGCCCATATAGGGCTTGGCGGCGACTGCGGGAGCCGCTGTCTCGGCGGTGGTCTCGGCGCCGGCCGCCGAGGCGGTCGTCGCGAAGCCGGCGGTGAGGGCCAGCACGAGCACGGATCTCAGCGCGCGTGCGGGCATGACGGGGTACGAGGATGACCGCATGGGTCGTGCCTCCTGGTGGTGGGTGCGGGTGCGGGTGGGTGCTAGTTCAGGTCGGACCTGATGAAGGACTGGATCGCGGTGGCGGCGGCCCCGCGTGCCCATTCCTCGAAGGCCAGCGGGCGGGTCTGTACGTCGCACTGGGCGGCGGAGCCGAAGGCGGCGGCGGTGAAGGTGTCACGAATCTGCTCGGCGAACAGGTCGTAGGCGGTCAGGCCCTCGCCGGAGATGATCACGCGCTCGGGGCCGAGCAGGTTGGCGACGGTGGCGATGCCCCGGCCGATCGCCGCACCGGCGCGTGCGAACACCTCCCGTGCTCCGGCGACTCCTTGGTGGGCCAGGGCCACGGCCTCGGCGGTGTCGGCGACCTCGATGCCCGTGGCTTCGCGGACCTGCCGGACGATCGCGGCGTCCCCGGCGATCGCCTCCACACAGCCGCGGTTGCCGCAGTGGCACAGCGGGCCCGCCGGGTCGACGGTCACATGGCCGATCTCACCGGCCACTCCGTGCGCGCCGGCGACCACCCGGCCGTGCACGACGAGGCCGCAGCCGATGCCCGCACCGACCGTGACCACGGCGAAGTCGGAGAGTCCGGCACCGGCGCCGAACCACTGTTCGGCGACGGTCAGGGCCCGCACGTCGTTGTCGACGGTGACCGGCAACCCCGTGGTCATGGCGGCGAGTTCGGCGAGCGGGACGTCGCGCCACTCGAGGAACGGCGAGTAGCGGACGACTCCTTCGCCGCGGTCGACGTCGCCGGAGACGGCGATGCCGATGCCGAGGACCGATGCGCCCGACTCGTCTGCCTCGGCGAGCAGTTCCTGCACCAGATCCGCGACCGAGGACAGCACCGCCTTGGGAGCGCGGGCCGGCGGCGACGCGCGGCGGGCGACGCGGATACGGCAGCACAGGTCGGTGAGCACGCCGATGATCTCGTCGCCCGTCAGCTTGATCCCGATGAACAGCGCCCGTCCGCCGTCGACCCGGACCAGGTTCGCGGGCCGCCCGAGCGCCGGACGCGCGGCGGCGTCCACGTCCTCCACGAGGTAACCGGCCTCGATCAGGGGCCGGACCGCCTTGGTGACGGCAGCCGCGGAGAGGCCGGACCGCCGCGCCAACTCCAGCCGGGTGAGGGGCCCTTGGGAGAGGACGGCGGTGAAGATCTGGGACGAGGCCGGCGTATTGACGGGGAAGGTCTCGGCACGGACGGGCGGGTGCATGGCCGGAACCTAGAACTGTTTTTTTCCGTCGTCAATAAAAGAAGCAGGATTTACCTGTGAGACCCGGCAGCCGCATGTGCCGACTCGCGGCGACTCCTCGGCTGCCGGGTGGGATGTCAGTGGCCGGCGGCCGGCGTGTTGGCGAGGGTTACGTTGACGGCGGCCCACGCCCGGTTCACCGCCTTGTACTCCGTGCTGTTGAGCCCGTGGAGGTCCTTGGCCGCCCTCAGCGTCGCGCTGCGCGCGTCGTGGAAGTCGGTCGTGGAGACCATGTAGCGGGTCAGTGCGCGGTAGAAGATCGCCGTGGCCTTGGTGCGGCCGATCCCCTTCACCGGCAGGCCGTCGTAGGTCGGCGAGTCGTAGGTGACGCTGCCGATCTTCTTGCGGCCGCTGCCCTCGGCGAGGAGGTAGTAGGCGTGCGAGGAGACGCCGGAGCCCGCGTGCACCTCGGCGTCGTAGACCGCCGGTGACCAGTAGTCGATCGCGCGCTCGAGCACGTCGAGGGAGGGGCGGTCGAGGCGGCGCAGGAACTTCTGGTCGAGGCCGAGCTTCTCGCCGACGAGGTAGTTGGGCGGGTTCTTGGGGTTGTCGGCGCTGAACTCGACGGCGGAGCCGAAGATGTCGGCGAGGGACTCGTTGAGGGAGCCCGCCTCGCCGTACTGGTTGCCCTCGGCGTCCACGCGGGTGGGCTCCAGACGGGCGGTGGCGTCGACCACGCCGTGGGTGAGTTCGTGGCCGGTGACGTCGAGGACGACGAGCGGCTTCTTGAACATGTCGCCGTCGCCGTCGCCGTACAGCATGCAGCCGCAGGTGGGATCCCAGAACGCGTTGCCGACCTTGTTGCCGAAGTGGACCAGGGCACGGGCGCCCTTGCCATCGTTCTTGATGCCCTTGCGGCCGAAGGTCTTCTTGTAGAAGTCCAGGGTCTTGGTGATGCCGTACTGGGCGTCGACGGCGGCGCTCGCACGGTTCGAGACGGTGCCGGTGCCCCACTTGTTGGTGGTGCTGGTGATCTTCTTGCCGCGGGCGAAACTCGTCGGCTCCCCGCCCTTGGCGTCCCGCGTCTCGGTGCCCCAGCGGCTGGGGTCCTTGAGTACGTAACTGGTGCGGGCGGTCCGGGTGGTGGTCAGCGTGACCTTGCCGGCGAAGAGGGACGTGCCGGTGCCGGTCGCCGGTGCCGGGTAGCGGGCGGCCCCCGCCGCGGGAGTCGCGGCGAGGCCGGTGGGTTGTGGGGCGGTGCCGGTGGCCGGGTCGAGCGTCTCGCCGCGTTCGCGCAGGGCGTCCACCAGATCCGGTGACAGGAACTCTTCGCTGTCGGGCGTGTTGCTGCGGACCTTGCCGGTGAGGGCGTCGATGACGACGGTCCGGGAGCCGCCGCCCTCCGCGGTGTCGCTGTCGCTGACACGCACCTCGTAGGCGAGGGCCGACGCGCCACGCCGGGCGTCGACAACGAGCTCGACGCTCTTCACCGTCCCCTTCGCGATGTCGGCCGCCTTCTCCTCTGCCTGGCCGGTCGTCAGCTTCGCCTCGGAGGCGAGCGTGACGCGGTGGTCGGCGGCCCGGGTGACACCGGCGTACGACAACTGCTCGGTGAGGTGGACGACGAGGTCGCCGCCGAGGACCGGCATCCCGTGGTGGGCCCGGACGAAACGGACGTGGCGCGCGCCCTCCGGGTCGATCAGCACGTCCTGGGCGTGCAGTTCGTCACCCGCTGCGACTCCGGCGGCCGTTGCGTGGGCGAAGGCGGCGGCGCGGGCCGCGTCGACCACGGAGGCGGCAGAGGTGGCGGAGACGGCGGCGTGGTCGGTCCCCGTGGCCGGGCCGGCGAAGGCCGTGCCGGTGAGCCCTGTTGCGGCGGTCGTCACAGCTACGGCGACCGCCAGGCTGCGTATGTGAGGTCTGCGCACTTGAGGGGTTCCTTCGTGCGAAGGCGGCCGGGGTCACCAACCGCCTTGAGGCATGGCGCAGTTGGTGCGCCATGGGGGCTGGTCGGGCCCCCGGTGCGCAACCCTTACGGATGAGTCATGCCCATGTAAAGCATGAATCGTCCGTTAAATGCTTTACATGGCGATAAGGCATGCATCCGTACTGCTCAGCGATCGGAGGGCGATCAACCGTCCGTCGACTGTGGAGAGGTGACGGGACGCGGGAAGGTTGCCCGGCGTCGATGTGACCGACGTCGCATCGCCTGCTCGTCGCGCCGGTAACGCGGTGGTGGGGAACCCGTACGCCCCGGTGGACGTTTTCCGGACAACCCCGACCGGGGCCGGATCCACGACCACCAAGGCGGCACCATGAGCGAGTTGGTCCCAGGGGGCAATCTGCCCCTCCCGGGCAGCGCCGTGACCGTCCGGGTGCCCGGCCCGTTCGACGTGTCCGCACTCATCACGGACGACAGCGGGAAGGTCCGGGGCGACGCCGATTTCGTGTTCTACAACCAGCCGTCCGCGCCGGGGGCCCGGCTGCACGACGACACGCTGACGGTCGACCCACCGGGGCTGCCTGCCGGCGCCACCAAGGTCACGGTGGTGGTCAGCGCCGCCGATCCCGGCACTCCCCTGGGCCGGCTGCCCGCCCCCACCCTCCTGGTCACCGGTCCGGGCGGCCGTCTGCTCGCCCGGTTCACCCCACCGCGGCTACGACAGGAGACGGTGCTGCTGCTCGCGGAGATCTACCGGCGCGGCACCGGCTGGAAGGTGCGCGCGCTCGGTCAGGGGTACGCGGACGGACTGGCGGGCCTCGCCCGCGACTTCGGGGTGGAGGTCCTCGACGACAGCCCGACGGCCCAGGCGCCGCCCACGCCGTACGGAGCAGCGCCCGCATCCTCCCGCGCGCCACACCGCCCGGCCGCGTCGCCACATCGTCCGCCCACCGCGCCACACCGCCCCGCCACGGCGACGCAGCGTCCAACCGCCGCGCCACACCGCCCCGCCACCGCGCCACCTCGTGCACCCGCCGCGCCCCGCCCCCCCCCCCCCCCCCCCCCCCCCCCCCCCCCCCCCCCCCCCCCCCCCCCCCCCCCCCCCCCCCCCGCCCCCCCCCCCCGCCCCCCCCCCCCCCCCCCCCCCCCCCCCCCCCCT
>NZ_JAFFSX010000010.1 GCF_017948485.1 Streptomyces sp. GESEQ-35
ATCCTTCTCGGTGAACTCGGTATCCCCCACGACGAGTTGGCCCAGCTCAAGGCGCAGGGCGTGATCTGACCGCTTGATAGGCGCCGTCTATCAACTGGAAGTTGTTCTGTCTTTGACCACCGCTCGCGGCCCGGCCGAAGCTGATCTCGAAGCGGTCACGGCGTCGGATCCGCCGCACGCGCGAGAGCGGCAGAAAGGCGCAGGGGCCAGACCATGAGCACCATCGAAGACCCGGCGGAAGACGGCCTGGAGGTCACCCCACCCCAGACCTGGGCCACCGGCCCCGCGCCGGGCGAGCGGGCGAAGAACGAGTACTGCGAGAACGGCGCCAAGCACCTCAACGACGAGGCGACCTCGCGCCGCGTCACCGCGGACTTCTTCCGGGAGCACTCCGTCGCGGAACTCGGCGAGAAGCCCGACTACTGGCTCAACCAGCAACGCCCGCCGGATCGTCCTCGTCAACCCCGTCAACCCCGTCAACCCCGTCGACCTGGAGGCGTTCGGGCTCGCTGACCGCAGCGTGGTGGACCTGGTGAGCGTGTGGAGCGACGGGGTGGAACGACGGGCGGAGAGGTTCCGGGTGGCCGCCTGCCCGACAACTCCCGGTTCGGCCGCGGCCTATTACCCCGAGACCAACGTCCTCGTGCCCTTGGGCAGCGTGGCCGACATCAGCGACACCCCCACGTCGAAAGGCGTCGTGGTCCGACTGCAAGCAACGCACACGTAAGGCCTGGTACGCGTCTCGAACCCGACCGGAGTGAGGTAGCCCAGCATGTCGACTCCAGCATCCCGTTTCGTCCAGCCCACCCGATCCGCACCCGTCGCCGGGACGGTCACCGACCGGCTCGTGGAAGCCAACCGCGCCTACGCCGCCGGATTCGTCGACCCGGGTATGGGCGCTCGCCCCGTCCTGCGTGTGGCCGTCGTGGCCTGCATGGACGCCCGTATCGACCTGCACGCGGCGCTCGGCCTGGAACTGGGCGACTGCCACACCGTCCGCAACGCGGGCGGAGTCGTCACCGACGACACGATCCGCTCCCTGACGATCAGCCAGCGTGCGCTCGGCACCCGCAGCGTCATACTCATCCACCACACCGGCTGCGGTCTGCAAACCCTGACCGAGGACTTCCGGCACGAACTGGAGATGGAGGTCGGCCAGCGCCCCGCCTGGGCGGTGGAGGCCTTCCGGGACGTCGACCAGGACGTACGGCAGTCGATGCAGCGGGTGCGCACCTCGCCGTTCCTGCCGCACCCCGATGACGTGCGGGGCTTCGTGTTCGACGTGACCACCGGGCTGCTGCGGGAGATCGACCCGCAGTCCTGAGCCGACGCCCCGGCCCCGCCCGCGCGTCAGACGCTCCGGCCGGTCACCGCGGCGATCTGCCGGCAGTAGAAGTCGGTGGTGTTCCGCGTGTGCCGGCGCATGAGCTCCTCCGCGCGTTCGGGGTCGCCGTCGGCGATGGCCTCGATGATGCGGGCATGCTCGCTCCAGGCGTCCTGACCGCGTGGTTTGGCGATCGGCATGTAGTACCAGCGCACGCGTCGGTCGACCTGGGGGATGAGTTCGGCGAGGACCGCGTTGCGGGAGAGGCGGGTGATGTGGGTGTGGAGGGCGGCGTTGGCCTCCACGATGGCCCGTGCGTCGCAGGCCGCGAGAGCGGTGAGGCCGGTCTGCTGGAGTTCCCACAGCCGGGCCACGTCGTGGGGAGTGGCGTGCAGGGCGGCGCCGCGCGCGGAATGGGTTTCGAGGAGCCCCCGGACGCTGAGGAGCTGGGCGCACTCCTCCGTGGTGGGGGAGTGGACGAAGGCGCCCTGAGAGGGGCGCAGGTCGACCCAGCCGGCAGTGTGGAGCCGTTGCAGCGCCTCGCGTATCGGCTGGCGGCTGACGCCGAGCTGCTCGGCGAGTTCGGCCTCTACGAGGTGCTGGCCCGGTTTGAGCGAGCCATTGATGATCAGTTCGGTCAGGGCGTCGTAGACGGCCTGGCGCAGTGGGGCGGGCCGACTGATCGGGCCGCGGGCTGCCACGGTGGGTGTGTCGGGCATGGGCCCTCTCTCCGTCGTTCGAGCGCTGACGCCAAGCCGTCGTTGCCAATGATCGGCTACGGAATACTGAGTTTAGTATGCAATAGCCACTGCCGCGCGGCCCTCGTTGCGAAGTCGTGGAATTCGCCTGGTTCCCCCTCTGGCGTCTGAAGCTGGATGCAGAATACTGTATGCAGTCATCGCCCTGGCAGTGGACCAGAAGCCGTTCCCGAGGGGGTCACCCCGTGTCGTACCGCACCGCTCTCTCAGAAGTCCTGACCAGTGTCATCGAACCCGCCGCCGAAGCGACCGGCATCGAGGGCAGGTTCCCCCGTGGCGCGGTGACGGCCCTCGGCCGTGCCGGACTGTTGGGGCTCACCGTCTGCACCGAATTCGGCGGCGGCGGACGGGGGTTGCCGGAAGCCGTCGAGGTCGTGGCCCGAACAGCGCGCGTCTGCCCGGCGACGGCGGCCGTGCTCCAGTCCCACTACACGGCGGTCGCCGTCATCGAGTCGTACGGCAGCCCCTGGGTACGCGGCGAGATCGCCGCCGGACGTCACCTCAGCAGCCTCGCTCTCGCCGAGACGGGGACGGAGACGGAGAAGGAGAAGGAGATGGATGTGGGCGGGGTGGCGGCGCAGGGCGGCGCCGATCGGCAGCCGACGCAGGACCAACTCCTCGTGCCACGTTCCACCGCCGCCCGATCCGGTGACGTGGCCGCACTGCGTGGTCGTAAGAACCAGGTGGTCGCGGCGGGAGAGGCCGACAGTTATGTCTGGTCCTCCCGGCCGCTCGCCGCACCGGACGGTCTGACTCTGTGGGTGGTTCCGGCGCACGCTCCGGACCTGTTCGTCCCGGCCAGGCCCGGCGGCGTGGGGCCGGGCGGCAGTGCGACGTCCACGGTGCTCGCCGACCCGGTGCTCGTGCCCGCCGACGCGATGCTCGGCGGGGACGGCACCGGGCTCGACACCGTGCTGCGCACGGTCCTGCCGTGGCTGCTCGAACTGCGGGCCGCCGGTGCCGGCGCACTGAGGCCTCCGGCCGTCGACGTCTCCGTCGGAGCGGCCCGCCGCCACGCCGGCTCCCTCGCGTCGTCCTGAATCGCGCCCCGGAGGTGTCAGTCCTGGCTCGCCCTGGCGGCGATCTGCCTGCGGTAGAAGTCTGTGGTGCGCTCGGTGTGCTTGCGCATGATCTCGCCCGCGCGGTCCGCGTCGCCCTTGGCGATGGCTTTGATGAGCTGGGTGTGCTCGTTCCAGGCTTCCTTGCCGCGGGGCTTGGCGATGGGGGTGTAGTACCAGCGCACCTTCTGGCCGACCTGGGCGATCAGCTCCGCCAGTACGGCGTTGTCGGCCATGGCGATGATGTAGTCGTGCAGGGCGGTGTTGGCCGCGACCAGGCGTTCGATGTTGCCGTCGGCGAGAGCGGCAACACCTTCGAGCTGAAGTTCGTCAAGACGTGTGACGTCCTCGGGCTTCGCGTTCTGGGCGGCGAGCTGGGCCGAGTAGGTTTCCAGTACCGAGCGGACGCCGAGGAGTTGGGCGGCCTCCTCCTCGGTGGGGGAGTGCACGAAGGCTCCCTGGGCGGGCCGCAGATCGACCCAGCCGGAGGTCTGCAGGCGCTGGAGGGCCTCACGGACCGGTTGCCGGCTGACACCGAGGTGCTCGGCGAGTTCGGCCTCGACCAGGTGCTGGCCGGGCTTGAGCGAACCGTTGATGATCAGCTCGGTGAGGGCGTCGTACACGGCCTGACGCAGAGGTGCCGGGCGGGTGACGCGCCGGGACGCTGCGGCCGTGAGTGCCTCGCGCATGGTTGTCCGTTCTGCCGCCGGGCCTCGGAAGGCGGCGGCTTTGCCAAGTGGTGGCCGCCGAGGGGTTGCCGACGGCGGCGTCAGCATACAGGTTTTGGTATGCAGGATGGCGTGTGCAGTCGGCCTCGAGGTCCTGATGGGCGTCCTTCTGGGTGTACCTTTCTCGATTGAGTTCTGTATACAGAAGCCTGTATGGGGTATTGTTTCAGTCTCCTGCAACCCTCGCCGGGGACCCGTGTGACGGAAGGCGAAGCGATCATGACGACCAGCGGGAGTGACGTGACGGTCGAGAGCGTGGTCCGGAGTGTGGTGGCCCGGCACCGGGGCCAACGCGGTGCGCTGCTGCCCGTACTGCACGCCCTTCAGGCGGAGTTGGGTCATGTGCCGCAGGAGGCGATCCCGGTGCTGGCCGACGAGCTCAACATCTCCCGCGCGGACGTCCACGGAGTGGTGACCTTCTACCACGACTTCCGTCGCGAGCCCGCGGGACGGTCCACCGTGCGTATCTGCCGAGCCGAGGCGTGCCAGGCCCTGGGCGCCGAGCGCCTGGTGGGCTACGCCCGCGAGGCCGGACTGACCCTGGGGGAGACGACGGCGGACGGTTCGGTCACCGTCGAGCAGGTCTTCTGCCTCGGCAACTGCGCACTCGGCCCGTCGGTGGAGGCGAACGGCAGGCTGTACGGACGCGTCGGCCCCGCCCGACTGGGCTCGATCCTCAACGGGACGGTCTCCTCATGAACCACCTCGTGAACAACACATCGCACTCCACGGCAACGGTCTACGTCCCCCGCGACTCGGCCGCGAAGTCCGTCGGCGCGGACGAGGTCGCGCAGGCACTCCAAGATGCCTCCCGCCGCGGGGACTTCGCCATCGACGTCGTACGCAACGGATCGCGCGGCATGCTGTGGCTGGAGCCGATGGTCGAGGTCGTGACCCCGCAGGGCCGCGTCGGCTACGGGCCGGTGGCACCCGAGGACGTGGACGGACTCCTGGCCGCAGGGATGCTGGACGGGGCAGACCACCCACTGCGGCTCGGCATGGTCGACGAACTGCCCTGGCTGGCCCGCCAGAACCGCGTCACCTTCGCCAGAGTCGGCGTCACCGACCCCCTGTCCACGGAGGACTACGAGGCGCACGGCGGCCTCGCAGGCCTGCGCGCCGCCCTCCGACTCGCCCCCGCCGACGTGGTCACGGAGGTCACCGCCTCCGGACTGCGCGGCCGGGGCGGCGCAGGATTCCCCGCCGGCATCAAGTGGAAGACCGTGCTGGAGTGCGCAGACGAGCTGAAGTTCGTCTGCTGCAATGCCGACGAGGGCGACAGCGGGACCTTCGCCGACCGGATGGTCATGGAGGGCGACCCGTTCATGCTCATCGAGGGCATGACGATCGCCGCGCACGCGGTCGGCGCGAGCGAGGGCTACTTCTACATTCGCTCCGAATACCCGGACGCGATCGCCACGATGCGCGCGGCGATCGTCATCGCACGTGAGCACGGCTGGCTCGGCAAGGGCATCCTCGGCTCCGCGCTCGACTTCGACCTGCATGTCCGCGTCGGCGCCGGCGCGTACATCTGCGGCGAGGAGACCTCCATGCTGGAGAGCCTGGAGGGCAAGCGGGGTATGGTCCGCGCGAAGCCGCCGATCCCCGCGATCGAGGGCCTGTTCGGCAAACCCACCGTGGTGAACAACGTCCTCACCCTGGCCACCGTGCCCGTCGTCCTAGCCGAGGGCGCGAAGGCGTACCAGGAACTCGGCGTCGAACGCTCCCGAGGCACCCAGGTGTTCCAGCTCGGCGGCAACATCGCGCGCGGAGGCATCGTGGAGACCGCCTTCGGAATCACCCTGCGCGAACTCATCGAGGAGTACGGCGGCGGGACCCACTCCGGGCGCCCGGTACGCACCGTGCAGGTCGGCGGGCCGCTGGGGGCGTATCTGCCGGAGTCGATGTTCGACCTGCCGATGGACTACGAGGCGTTCGCGGCGGCCGGTGCGATGGTCGGGCACGGCGGCATCGTCGTCTTCGACGACACCGTCGACATGGCCGCCCAGGCGCGCTTCGCGATGGAGTTCTGCGCCGAGGAGTCCTGCGGCAAGTGCACACCGTGCAGGGTCGGTTCGGTACGCGGCGTCGAGGTCATCGACAAGATCGTGACCGGCACACACCGGGACGAGAACCTGGCCCTCCTCGAAGACCTGTGCGACCTGATGACCGAGGGTTCGCTGTGCGCGATGGGCGGGCTGACACCGATGCCCGTCCGCAGCGCCCTCGCCCACTTCCCCGACGACTTCCACGGCGGCCGTCAACTCCTGGAGATCCAACCCGTACAGGGGATCCAACCCGTACGAGCGAACGGCGTGAGGACGGAGGGAACGGCATGACACTTCTCAAGGAACCCGACTTCGGAACCCCGGAACGGCCCGGACCGGCAACGGTGTCAGTGGAGGTGGACGGCCTTCCGGTGACCGTCCCGGAGGGCACGTCGGTGATGCGCGCGGCCGCGCAGGCCGGCGTCGAGATACCCAAACTGTGCGCCACCGACAGCCTGGAGGCGTTCGGCTCCTGCCGGCTGTGCGTGGTGGAGATCGACGGCCGGCGCGGCACCCCCGCGTCCTGCACCACACCGTGCGCCGACGGAATGAAGGTGAGCACCCAGACCCCGAAGGTGGAGAAGCTCCGCCAGGGCGTCATGGAGCTCTACATCTCCGACCACCCGCTGGACTGCCTCACCTGCCCCGCCAACGGCGACTGCGAACTCCAGGACATGGCAGGCGTGGTGGGGCTCCGCCAGGTCCGGTACGGCTACGAGGGCGAGAACCACCTCGACGCCGAGAAGGACACCTCGAACCCCTACTTCGACTTCGACCCGTCCAAGTGCATCGCCTGCTCCCGCTGCGTGCGGGCCTGTGGCGAGGTGCAGGGTACGTTCGCGCTGACCATCGAGGGGCGCGGCTTCGAATCCAAGGTCTCGCCGGGCGCCGGCGAGACCTTCATGGACTCCGAGTGCGTCTCCTGCGGGGCCTGCGTGCAGGCCTGCCCGACGTCGACCCTCCAGGAGAAGTCGGTCGTCGAACTCGGCATGCCCACCAGGTCAGTTGTGACCACCTGTGCGTACTGCGGAGTCGGCTGCTCCTTCAAGGCCGAGTTGCGCGGCGACGAACTCGTGCGCATGGTGCCGTACAAGGACGGCGGCGCGAACGAGGGTCACTCCTGTGTGAAGGGCCGCTTCGCCTTCGGCTACGCCACCCACCCCGACCGGGTTCTCAAGCCCATGGTCCGCGAGCGGATCACCGACCCGTGGCGCGAGGTCGAATGGGACGAGGCGATCGGCACGGTCGCCCGCCGCATGCGCGAGATCCAGGACCGGCACGGATCGAGTGCGGTCGGCGCCATCACCTCCTCGCGCTGCACCAACGAAGAGGTCTACGTCGTACAGAAGATGGTGCGCGCGGCTTTCGGCAACAACAACGTCGACACCTGCGCCCGGGTCTGCCACTCCCCGACGGGATACGGCCTCAAGCAGACTTTCGGCGAGTCGGCCGGCACCCAGGACTTCCGTTCGGTGGCCGAGGCCGACGTGATCGTGGTGATCGGTGCCAACCCCACCGACGGACACCCGGTGTTCGCCTCCCGGATGAAGCGCCGGCTGCGCGAGGGCGCGAAGTTGATCGTCGTGGACCCGCGCCGTATCGACCTGGTGCGCTCGCCGCACATCGAGGCCCAGCACCACCTCCAGCTCAGGCCGAGCACCAACGTCGCCGTCGTCAATGCCATGGCGCACGTGGTCGTCACCGAAGGCCTGGTCGACAGGTCCTTCGTGGACGCCAGGTGTGAAGGCTTCGACGACTGGGCGGAGTTCATCGCCCGCCCGGAGAACAGCCCCGAGGCGGTGGAAGAGATCACCGGCGTCCCGGCCGAGGAACTCCGGGCCGCGGCAAGGCTGTACGCCGAGGCACCCAACGGAGCCATCTACTACGGCCTCGGCGTCACCGAGCACAGCCAGGGCTCGACCATGGTCATGGGAATGGCCAACCTCGCGATGGCCTGCGGCAACATCGGTCGCGACGGCGTCGGCGTCAACCCCCTGCGCGGCCAGAACAACGTACAGGGCTCCTGCGACATGGGCTCGTTCCCGCACGAGCTGCCCGGCTACCGGCACGTCTCCGACGACGCCGTACGTACCGTGTTCGAGAACCTCTGGGGTGGAACGATCCTCTCCGAGCCGGGACTTCGTATACCGAATATGTTCGACGCGGCGATCGACGGCACCTTCCGCGGCCTGTTCGTCCACGGCGAGGACATCGCCCAGTCCGACCCGAACCTCAAGCACGTCACCGCCGCACTCGAAGCGATGGAACTGGTCGTCGTACAGGACCTGTTCCTCAACGAGACGGCCAAGTTCGCGCACGTCTTCCTGCCCGGCGCGTCCTTCCTGGAGAAGGACGGCACCTTCACCAACGCCGAACGCCGCATCAACCGCGTGCGCGCGGTGATGAAACCGAAGACGGGCAAGCACGAGTGGCAGATCGTCAGCGAGATCGCCACCGCGATGGGTTATGCGATGGCGTACGACCATCCGAGCCAGATCATGGATGAAATCGCCTCCGTCACACCGACGTTCACCGGGGTGTCCTTCGAGGTGCTGGACAAGCTCGGCAGCGTCCAGTGGCCGTGCAACGAGCGGGCTCCGGAGGGGACGCCCATCATGCACGTGGACGAATTCGTCCGAGGCAAGGGCAGGTTCGTGGTCACCTCGTACGTCCCGACGAACGAACGCAGCACCCGCCGCTTCCCGCTGGTCCTCACCACGGGACGCATCCTCAGCCAGTACAACGTCGGCGCGCAGACCCGCCGTACCGGCAACGTCGCCTGGCACCCCGAGGACATCCTGGAACTGCACCCCCACGACGCCGAGGACCGCGGCATCACCGACGGCGACATGGTCACCCTGGCCAGCCGCGTCGGGCAGACGACCCTGCGCGCCGAGATCTCCGACCGGATGCCGACCGGGGTCGTGTACACCACCTTCCACCACCCGGTCACCGGCGCCAACGTCGTGACCACCGAGAACTCCGACTGGGCCACCAACTGCCCGGAGTACAAGGTGACCGCCGTACAGGTCGCCCTCGCGCGCCCGGACCGGCACACCGACACCGAAGTCACCGAGAACGACCTCGTCACGGTGGTGGACTGAGATGACAGCGACCGTGCCGTCCGAGCTCAGGATGGCGAACGACATCGCCGCGAACCTCGGCCACCTGCCGGGGGAGCGGGCCGCCGAGGAGATCGCGGGACACATCGGCAGGTTCTGGGACCCGCGCATGCGGACCAGGCTGTACGAGTTCGTCGACGCCGGAGCCGACGGTCTCGACCCCCTGGTGGTGGCAGCCGTGAGCCTGCTGCGCTGACCCGCGCGCCTCAGTTCCGTATGCTCGGACGAAGATCGCGGGAGCCTCGCTCGAAGGGAGTCGTTCATGCTGTTCAGGCAGCTCGAATACTTCGTGGCGGTGGCGAGGGAGCGGCACTTCGCCCGGGCGGCGGAATCCTGCTACGTGTCCCAGCCCGCGCTCTCGGCGGCGATCGCCAAGCTGGAGCGCGAGCTGAACGTCACGCTGATCAACCGCGGGCACAACTACCAGGGCCTCACCCCGGAGGGCGAACGCCTTGTGGTGTGGGCCAAGCGGATCCTCGCCGAGCAGGACGCGTTCAAGGCCGAGGTGGCCGCCGTGCAGTCGGGCATCACCGGAACGCTGCGGCTCGGCACGGACCCCACGGCCTCGACGACCCTGGCGCTGCCCGTGGCCGCCTTCTGCGCGGCGCACCCGCTGGCCAAGGTGCAGGTCCGCTCCCGGCTGTCGACGAAGGAACTCCACCGCCAGCTGCGCGACTTCGAACTGGACGTGGCGATCGCCCACTTCGACCCGGGCGACCAGGAAGGCCTCCAGGTCGTTCCCCTGTACCAGGAGCGGTACATGCTGCTGGTGTCCGACGACCAGCTGACGTCACAGGCCTCCACCATGACCTGGGCGGACGCGGCCCAGCTGCCGCTCGCGCTACTCACCCCCGATATGCGGATCCGGCAGATTGTAGACACCGTGTTCGCGGAGAAGGGATACGTGGTGACGCCGCAGGTGGAGACGGACTCCATCGCGTCCCTCTACGCGCACGTGGGTGGCGGTGGGTGGGCGAGCATCGTGCCGAACACCTGGCTGCGCGCGATGCCGGTGATCGGCCGGACGAGAGCGCTGCCGCTGGTCGACCCGGAGGCCGGGGCCCAGGTCTCGGTGGCGATCCATGCGGGAACCCCCGGTTCGGTTGCCGCCCGGGCGTTCGTCAACGCGGCCACGGGGTTGTCGCTGGACGACTTCTTCGACGGGCCGCTTCCTACCGTGCGGTAGCGCTCCGGTGGTTGGGCGGTTCGTTCTGGCGCGGGCCGGTGGGGGCTGGTCGCGCAGTTCCCCGCGCCCCTATGGGGCGTATGGGGCGCTGCCATACCTAGCCTGCACCCCCTTCCTGTCCAAGCCCCCCTTCGCGGTGTGCGGCAGCGCGGCGACCAGTTCGAGCCGGTCCGGCACCTCGAACGCGGCCAGGTGGTCGCGGCAATACTGAAGGATCTCCTCCGTCCCGATGCTCTCGCCCTCGCGCACCACCACGGCAGCACCGACCCGATGCCCGTACATCGCGTCGGGCACGGCGAAAACGGCCGCCTCGGCCACCCCCGGGCAGCCGGCCAGGATGTCCTCGACATACTCGGGGGAGATCTTCTCGCCGCCGCGGTTGATGAGGTTCTTGATCCGCCCGGTCAGCGACAGATACCCGTCCTCGTCGAGCGTGCCCAGGTCACCGGTGTGCAGCCACCCGTCGACGAAGGTGTACGACGTCCCGTCCCGGTCGGCGAGATAGCCGCGGGCGACGGTGGGACCGTGCACCCACACCTCGCCCTCCACTCCCGCCGGACACGGACGCCCGCTCCGGTCGACGACCCGGACCTCGACCCCGGTCGCCCGGCCGACCGACCCCTGCTTCAGCGCTCCCCGCTGGGGCAGCGGTTCGCTGGTCGCCTGGTGCGTGGACTCGGTCATTCCGTAGGCGGACAGCAGCGGCGCGCCGAATGTGCGCTCCAGCGCCCGCTGTGTCGCGCTGTTGAGGGGTGCGCTGCAACTGCGCACGAACTTCAGTGGCGGAGCCTGCGGCCCCGGGTACTCCCTCTCCGACCGGTCCAGGAGGATCTCGTGGATGGTCGGGACCGCGGTGAACCAGGTGGCCGCGGCGGCCCGCATGTCGTCCCAGAACGTGCCCGCCGAGAACCGTCCCCGTTCCGGCAGCAGGACGCAGCCCCCACTGGCCAGGGAGGCGAGCAGTGCCGCGAACAACCCGTGGCCGTGAAAGAACGGCATCACGGCGACCGTCGCGTCACCTGGGCCCAACTCATAGGTGGCGCAGATGGTCTGGATGGACGCGGCCACGTTGGCGTGGGTCAGCGGGACCATCTTCGCCCGGTCGGTGGTGCCGGCGGTGAACAGGACGAGGGCGTCGCCGCCCGACAACTCGCCTGCGGCACCACGGACTTGGGGCGTGGCGAGGATGTCCGGCTCCAGCACGACCGCCGCCGTGCCCGCGCGGGAGGCGTCCACCCGCAAGGGCCACGCCGGCACGGGCAGCGGGACGCCGGTCGCGGCCGGACCGAGGAGCACCGCCCGTGCACCCAACGCCTCCAGCCGCGCCGAGAGTTGGGACCCGGGCAGCGCGGGATCCAGCGGCGCGACCACCAGACCGGCGCGCGCCGCGCCGAGCAGCGCGACGACGAACTCCGCGGTGTTGGCGCAGATCAGGCCGACCGCGTCGCCGCGGCGCAGCCCCGTGCGGATGAGACGGGACGCCACGTCGTCCGCGAGCGTCGCAAGAGCCCGGTAGGACAGGTGCACCCGCTCTCCGCCGACGACGAGGGCACGGGCGTACGGCCGTTCGCGCACCTGCCGGTCGAGGAGATCGACGAGGCCCGTGACCGCCGGAGGCCGGTAGCGGTTCGCGTCGCGCACGGTTGCCGCGGCCGGAGCGGCCATGACCCCACCTCCTCGCGCCCAGTCGGACGAAACCGTCCTCTGCGAGCCTGCGGTGGCGCACGGTGGGCGTCCAATACGTACTGGCGAACGGCCGATAGCAACCATCTATCAAGGGAGTTGCGCGGCCCCCACCAGCCATCGATAGATGCTGTTTATCGGCTGGTCGCCGATGGGTCTTGGACGCGGGCGGGCGCGCTGCGGATGGTGTGAGGAGTAGCCGCACGGCAGGACCTGCCCAAGGAGGACCTCGGACCATGACCGCCCCCTCGACACTGGAGACCGCGGCAGCAGCCGACGTTCCGACCGAGCTCACCGACGGGTACCACCTGGTCGTCGACGCGCTCAAGATGAACGACGTCGACACCATCTACGGGGTGGTCGGCATCCCGATCACGGACCTGGCCCGCCTCGCGCAGGCGCAGGGAATCCGCTACATCGGCTTCCGTCACGAGAGCAACGCCGGACACGCGGCGGCCGCCGCCGGCTACCTCACGAAGAAGCCGGGCGTGGCGCTGACCGTGTCGGCACCGGGCTTCCTCAACGGTCTTGTCGCGCTGGCGAACGCGACCACGAACTGCTTCCCGATGGTCCAGATCTCCGGCTCCAGCGAGCGCCACCTCGTCGACCTCAAGCAGGGCGACTACGAGGAGATGGACCAGCTCGCCGCCGCTCAGCCGTTCGTCAAGGCCGCCTACCGGGTGAGCCGGGTCGAGGACATCGGGCGCGGTATCGCCCGCGCGCTGCGCACCGCGATCTCCGGGCGCCCCGGCGGGGTCTACCTCGACATCCCCGCCGCGGTGCTCGGCTCCATCATGCCCGCCGCGGACGGCGCCAGGACGCTGAGCCGGCTCGTCGACCCGGCGCCGCGCCAACTGCCCGCGCCCGAGGCGGTGGACCGCGCGATCGAGCTCCTGGCGAACGCCGAGCGGCCGCTGGTGGTCCTGGGCAAGGGCGCCGCGTACGCCCAGGCGGACGCCAAGATCCGCGGGTTCATCGAGTCGACCGGCATCCCCTACGTACCGATGTCGATGGCGAAGGGCCTGCTGCCCGACGACCACCCGCAGTCCGCGGCCACGGCCCGTTCGATGGCGCTGAAGAAGGCCGACGTCGTGATGCTCGTCGGCGCCCGCCTCAACTGGCTGCTCAACCACGGCGAGGGGCCGTCGTGGAACCCCGACGCGAAGTTCATCCAGGTGGACATCGAGCCCAAGGAGATGGACAGCAACCAGCCCATCGCCGCCCCGCTCGTCGGCGACATCGCGTCGGTCCTCGACGCACTCGCCGAACGCACCAAGCCCGGCCAGATCGCGGCTCCCGCCGCCTGGCGCGAGGAGCTGGGGGCACGTTCGGCGCAGAACGTCGCCAAGATGGCCGAGCGCCTCAAGGCCGACCCGCACCCCATGCAGTTCATGGGCGCCCTGAAGGCCGTACGCGATGTACTGCATACACGCCCCGAGGCATACCTCGTCAACGAGGGCGCCAACGCCCTGGACATCGCGCGCAACGTGATCGACATGCACGTACCGCGCCATCGCCTCGACAGCGGCACCTGGGGTGTCATGGGCATCGGTATGGGATATGCGATCGCCGCCGCCGTCGAGAGCGGTGCACCGGTCGTGGCCGTGGAGGGCGACAGCGCCTTCGGGTTCAGCGGCATGGAGCTGGAGACGATCTGCCGCTACAAGCTGCCTGTCGTCACGATCATCATGAACAACGGCGGTGTCTACCGCGGCGACGACGTCAACCCGCTCGACGACGCGCCGTCCCCGACGACCCTGATGCTCGCCGCCCGCCACGACCTGATGATCGAGGCGTTCGGCGGCAAGGGCTACCGCGCGACCACGCCCGCCGAAGTCACCGCCGCCCTGACCGAGGCACTGGCCTCCGGCGGCCCGGCGCTCATCGACTGCGTGATCGACCCCTCGGCCGGCACCGAGAGCGGCCACATCTCGCACCTCAACCCGAAGGGCATCACCGTCGGCAACATCACGGCGGCGAAGAAGTAAGCGCCTTCACCCCCAACTCCCTCCCCGCACGCGTTCATTCACGAGAAGGAAGCCAACATGAGTGAAAAGCCGCTCGCCGGAATCAAGGTGATCGACTTCACCGGGGTGCAGGCCGGTCCCGCATGCACCCAGATGCTCGCCTGGTTCGGCGCCGATGTCATCAAGGTCGAGCGCATCAACGGTGGCGACGTGACCCGCAAGCAGCTGCGGGACATTCCCGACCTCGACGCCCTGTACTTCACCATGCTGAACAGCAACAAGCGTTCGCTGGCGATCAACACCAAGACCCCCGAGGGCAAGGAGGTCATGGAGAAGCTGATCCGCGAGTCCGACCTGCTCGTCGAGAACTTCGCGCCGGGCGCCATGGACCGCATGGGTCTCAGCTGGGAGTACATCCACGAGCTGAACCCGCGGCTGATCTTCGGCTCGGTCAAGGGCTTCAACGACGAGTCGAAGTGGAACGACCTCAAGGTCTACGAGAACGTCGCCCAGGCTGCCGGCGGCGCCGCGTCCACCACCGGTTTCTGGGACGGTCCGCCCACCATCAGCGGCTCGGCCCTCGGCGACAGCAACACCGGTATGCACCTGATGATCGGTCTCCTCACCGCGATCATCCAGCGCAACCAGACCGGAGTGGGCCAGAAGGTCTCGGTGTCCATGCAGGACGCCTGCCTCAACCTGACCCGGGTCAAGCTCCGTGACCAGCAGCGCCTGGCGAAGATCGGCTACCTGGAGGAGTACCCGCAGTACCCGCACGGCGAGTTCGGCGACGCGGTGCCCCGCGGCGGCAACGCGGGCGGCGGTGGTCAGCCGGGCTGGATCCTGAAGTGCAAGGGCTGGGAGACCGACCCCAACGCCTACATCTACTTCACGGTCCAGGAGCAGAACTGGAAGCGCACCGCCGAGGCCATCGGCCACCCCGAGTGGGTCGACGACCCGGAGTACACCACCGCCCGGGCCCGGCAGCCGCACATCATGGAGATCTTCGGCGAGATCGAGAAGTGGCTCGCCGACAAGACCAAGTACGAGGCGGTCGACATCCTGCGCGAGTGGGAGGTGCCCTGCGCCCCCGTGCTCAGCATGAAGGAGCTCGCAGAGGACCAGGACATGCGCAAGAGCGGCACGATCGTCGAGGTCGAGCAGAAGGAGCGCGGCACCTACCTGACCGTGGGCAGCCCGATCAAGTTCTCCGGCTGGAAGCCCGACATCAAGGGCGCGCCGCTGCTCGGCGAGCACACCGACGAGGTGCTCGCGGACCTCGGCTATGACGCGGACGACATCCGCAAGCTGCACGACGGCCAGGTCGTCGCCTAGCGACAGGTCTCCTGACGATGACAGGAGCGGCCGTGGCCTTCGGGCCACGGCCGCTCCTGTGCTGTCCGGTGCGTTCCGGTGTTGTCGGGTGAGGCTCAGACCGTCGCCTCGGCGCGCCGCCGCATCAGCTCCCGCTCCCGCTCGCGTCGCGCGGTGACGTCCCGGATGACCGCTCCGCAGTACGAGCTGCCGTCGGGGGCCGGCAGCAGCACCACGCTGAACTCGATCGACAGCTTCCGGCCGTCCGCGCCCAGTGCGGGAACGTTCAGCAGGTCCGCCTCCCCGTACTTGCTGGACCCGCGGTCCATGGCCTCCTGGAAGCCGTCCCAGTGACGCTTCCGGTGCTTCTCGGGAATGATCACGTCCAGACTGCGACCGGCCACGTCGTCCGCGGAGAAGCCGAAGATGCGCTCCGCGCCCCGGTTCCAGTAACGGATCAGTCCCTCGCCGTCGATGATCACTATGCCGTCGGGTGCCTGGGTGGCCATTCCCAGCACCACTGCGGGATCCAGATCTTCCATGTCGCCTCCGAGCCGGGGCCATTTGGTGGCAACAGTATACAGAATACTGTTGTCATGTACCCCAGTGGTCCTCCCGGACGACGGATATGCAAGTGAAGGGCGCTCTGAAATCTTGGTATTGTTGTCCACGTCGCCGCGCGGAACACCTCCGTCCAGGCGGCAGACACCTGGTCCGGGTGGCGGAATGGCAGACGCGCTAGCTTGAGGTGCTAGTGCCCTTTAACGGGCGTGGGGGTTCAAGTCCCCCCTCGGACACGCACAGTACGCCCACCGGTGTTGGCCGACTCTCGGCCAACACCGTCTGCGTTTCATGGTCATACGTCAGCCGCAGCCCGAGCTGCCGGTAGCCCTCGGCCTTGTCAGCCGGATCGGTCCGGTGCAGCACGGACAGCAGGCCGCCGAGGGCGTCAACCAGGCCACGGATCTCCTCGCGGCTCATCCGTCGGCGGGTTCCCCGCCGGCTCTCGGCCTGCGCCAGTTTGGCGGCGCTCGCAGCCCGCTCGGCTTGCACCTCCCGGCTCCATGTGGCCACGAGGGTGGGGTCGGCTCCGGCTTCGAGGGCGGCGCGATGCCGGGCGAGCTTGCGGTCACACTCGGCCAGAGCACGCCGCAGGGGCTCCGTCTCCGCGTCCGCGGTGGCTGGGCCTGCTCCAGTGCGGTGAGCGAGTGCTCGATGCGCGTCGGAGCGAACGCCAGCGCGGGCCAGGCGTCCAGGGGATCGCACAGGTCGGCCTCGCGCAGGTAGACGTTGAGGGGGTGGTCGATCTTGTTGGCCACGGCGTACTCGCGCGGGAACCGGCACCGGTAGTACGTCTGGTCGTGAGCCCAGTTGCCCTGCATACGGCGTCCGCAGGCGCCATGGACCAGCAGGCCCTTGAACGCGTACCCGTGCCGGGTGCGCACGACGTGTCGCCCGGCGGACGTGGGACCGCGGGAGGCTATCAGCCGCTGGACGTCCTCGACGTCGATGAGGGATTCGTCCTTGCGCTGCTTGTTCCACACCTGGTGGCCGGTGTAGCGGGGGTTGGTCAGGATCACGCGGACCGCGCTCTTGGACCAGGCGATGCCGCACCGGTGCCGGTTGCGCCCCGGGTCGTACGCGGCGGGGCAGGGGACGTTGTCGTCGGTCAGGCGCTGGGCGATGGCGAAGATCCCGATCCCGGCCAGGTACTCGGCGAAGATTCGCCGCACGACCGGGGTAGTGACCGGGTCGGGTTCCAGACGGTGCAGCCGCTTGCCGTCGGCGGCCTTGCCCGGGTTGGGGTGCGGCCCGGCATCGGTCAGCCGGTAGCCGTAGGGCGGGCGTCCGCCCAGATAGCGGCCTTCGAGCTTGGCCTGGGCGGTCATCGCGGTCCGTACCCGGATTTTGATGCGGGTCCGTTCGCCCTTGCCGACCCCGCCGAAGACCGGCATCACCAGGTCGTGCGCTTCGGATTCGGGGTCGATGGGGCCGCCGGCTTCCGGCACCCACAGGGGAACGCCGTAGTGGACGAAGACGGGGAAGGTCAGGCTGAACTGGTTGCCGTAGAAGGCTCGTTGGGGCTCCCCGATCACCACCGCGTCGAAGCCGCGGTCGGGGCGTTTGAGCGCGTCCAGCAGAGCGGAGGCCTGCGGGCGGCGCTCCACGGGATCGACCGCGACTGCCCGACGTCGAAGAACTCCGCCACGATCACCCCCACTGGCGGCGCTACTTGGCCAGTAGGGCGTTTCTGTGACGTCCATAGACCAGACGGAATCTGGGTGCGAGACACGGAGCAAATGGGCGCCCAGGCCGGAGCCTGGAAGGCCGTGAAGCTGCATGTTGAACACAAATCACTTCAAAAAGGCCAAGCAGCAAGAGCGACGTAACACCGCAAGACATACCTAAATGCCCAGTTAGGGCCAGTTACGCGCTCCTGGCCGTGCAGGCCGGACCGGCCGGCGGTTGCCCTCTCGCCTCACGGGTGTTGCCGTCCCATCCAGGTGCCGCCGCGGTGAGGCGTGCGGCAAGCACTGACAGCCGCAAGGTCGGCCGCGGGAGGGCGCCTCCTGCCGGGTTCCGCGCCTGCCGGACAGGGCCCCGTGCGGCCGGAACGACCTCCCCCGCCGCGCGGGTCCGATCGCCAGGATTCCCTGGGTAACTTGAGTAGAACAAGTGACCTCATTGCTGAATTCCCGTATCTGCCAGTGATACTCCTCGCCTTGCTCGCCAAGTAACTTGAACGCTAAAGTCATTCGTGATGGCGGTGCGCGACGCAGCTCGATCACCGTCCCCCTTCCGTACAGGATCGAACGCACGGCACCAGACCACACGAGTACCTGTCCCGATTCAGGGGCGTATTGCTAAGGAGATCGGCATGAAGTACTGGCAGCGCATCGCCGTGGGTGCAGCCCTGACCGCCGCCGTGGGCGGCGTGACCGCCGTTGGCTCCGGGGCGAACGCGCAAACTTCTGTCCACCGGGCTGCCGCTCCGGCGTCTGCGGGAATGGTCCATGGCGGTGAGTCCGCGAGGGTTGCGGCCAACAAGCGAGTGGTGAAGGCGTTCATACAGGACGTCCTCAACGAGCACCATGGGGATCGCGCCGCCCGCTATCTGACCCCGGATATGGAGTGGCACGGCGGCACGGTCGGCAACGTGGCCGGCCGAGACAACGTCGCCGGGCTGTTGTCGAGTGTGGTGAACTCGATCCCTGACCTGCACGCCGCCGAACAGGACATCTTCGGCCAGGGTGACAAGGTTGTCGTGCGCCTGGTCGTCACCGGCACACTGCAGGCCCCCCTGCTGGGCATACCCGCCAGCGGGCAGTCGGTCCGATGGGACGCGGTCGACGTCTACCAACTGCGGGACGGCAAGATCAGTGAGGAGTGGGCCGCCGAGGACTTCACCGCGATCCTCAACGACACCGGTACCTACAAGGCGCCCTGGATTCAGTGATCCGCACCCGATCGGGCGCGCGGCCCAACCTGGTGGTCGGCGCACGCCACGGTCACCAACGACATCCCGGTGGCGACCGTGGCCGACATCGAGTGGGCCGACGCCGTCATCTTCGGCACCCCCACCCGGTTCGGCAACACAGCCAGCCAGTTGAAGCAGTTCATCGACACGCTCGGCGGGCTGTGGGCGCAGGGCAAGCCGGCCGACAAGGTCTACAGCGGCTTCACGGCCACGGCCACAGCCACCGCGCACGGTGAAGTTCGCCGACGGCAACCCCTACAGCACCAGCCACGTCAACGGCCAGGGAGCCATACCCGTCGACGACACCGCCTGGGCCGCCGCCCGCGCACACCCGGTGACACCTGCTGACGCGTCTGATCGGCTCGCGGAGCCTCGTGCGGGCTCCGGACGCGACCTGGTCGGCGACGCAGGGGGCCGCACCAGCTTGATTCCGCCGAAAAGTGCACCAAGCGACTCAGACCTCCGGTCCGCCTTACCCGAGCCCCACGATCACCTTGTGTTGAAGCTGAAACCCATCGCATAGGAGCGCACAGTCATGACGACCCGGCTTGGACTCGGCCTCCCGCAGAATCGGCAGTACGACCTCGGCAAGGACGTGCCCGACGTGGCACGCGCCGCCGAAGCGATCGGATACGACAGCCTCTGGGTGTATGAACGGGCGCTGTTCCCGGAGCCCCAGACCCAGCCCCTGTACGGCATACCGGGCCTGCCCTGGCCCGACGCGTACCGGGGCGTCGCCGAGCCGCTGGTCACGCTGACCCTCGCTGCGGCGGCTACCGAGCGGGCCGAGCTGGGCACCGCCGTGCTGGTCGCCCCATTGCACATCCCCTTCCGGCTGGCGAAGTCCCTGGCCACCCTGGACACGGCGAGCGGCGGCCGGGTGATCGCAGGCCTCGGCACCGGCTGGTCCCTCGACGAGTACGCGGCCTCCGCGATCCGCCCCTTCGAGGAACGGGGCAAGGTCATGGACGAGGTGATCGAGGTGTGCCGGGCGGTGTGGGGCCCGGACCCGGTGATGTACGAGGACGGCCGGATCACGAAGATTGCCTCGGCTGTCGTCGGCCCCAAGCCGGCTCGCCCCATACCCATCCTGTTGCCCGGGAACACTCCGCGTGCGATGCGCCGACTCGTCGATCACGCCGACGGCTGGGTTCCCGGCGCCGATGGGGCCGGTCAACTGGCCGCGCAGTGGAGGCAGTTGCAGGACCTGGCCGCCGAGCGTAACCGCACCGAACCGCTTCGGACGGTGGTGCGCGTCAACCCCATCTACTCGGCCAAGCCGCACGGCGGCCAGGACCGACAGCCCTTTCAGGGCAACGTCGAGCAGATCGTCACCGACCTGATGGAGTACGCCGAGATCGGCCTTGACGAGTACCTGATCGACCTCCAGTGGTTCACGCGGGACGCACAGGAGTTGAAGGCCGTGGCCGCAGAGGTCTACTCGACAGCCCGGGCAGCCGGCTTCTGATGGGTTCGGCCAGTCCTCAGGGAAGCTCGACCGGGGCGGTCTCGTCGCAGGTCGTCGCTGGAGCCCGGTTTGGCCCCGGTAGGTCCTCGCCCGCCGAAGTGGTGTGGCCCTATTCATGACTCGCAGGATCAGGCACACATTCCGTGAGGCCGTTCTTCGGCTGCTGAGTGATTCGTCTGATGACGAGCACTCAGGGGACGGGGGGGCCTGCCCTGGATGTGCGGTGACGTCCAACCGAGTGCACAGCACGTATTCCGGCCGCCGCACGCCTGCAGCCCGGCGAGTTCTGGAGGCTGTCGCCGTCGCGCCGGCTGGCCGAACCGGGAGCTGTCTCGTCGCTGTCCTGCACGCACCGGTGAGTCGGACGACACTGCTTCGGGCGGTCATGGCCATGCCCGATCAGGCCTGGACCCTTCCCAGGGTGCTGGGCGTCGATGACTTCGCCATCCAACGCGGACAGCATTTCGGCACCCTGCTCACCGACTGCGAGACCAGCCGGCCACTCGATCTGTAGCCCGGCCGTGACGCTACGACCCTGGCCGGCTGGCTGCGGGAACATCCCGGCTCCGAGATCACCTGCCGTGACCGGGCCGGTCCTTGGGTCGAGGGCGCCCGCACCGGGGCTCCGAGCGCGATCCAGGCCGCCGGCCGTTCCACCCCTGGCAGAACCTCGGCACTGCCGCCGAGCGCAACGTGCGCCGCCACAACAACTGTTTGAAGGCGGCCGCCGTCAAGTGCTGAGGGCCTGACGAACGACGCTGCTGCCGGCCATGCGGACGCCGGGAAGGAATCGTTGCCCATCGAGGACATGGCATCCACGAGATCGCCCGGGAACTACACACGAGCGGTAGCACCGTGCGTCGCACCGTCTGCGCCGAGACCCCCGACGAATTACTGACCGGACGGAGCCAGCCCGGGGTAGATCACGCCGGAGTGGCCGCTGGAGTCCTGGTGGACCAACGAGCCCCGAAGAACCCAGGTGACGATCTCCATATCCCGGTGCGGGTGCGTTTCGAAACCCGTACCCGGCTGCACCAGGTCCTCATTGTTGACCAGCAACAGACCGTGGTGCGTGTTGGCCGGATCCGGCTGGTGAGCGCCAAGGGAGAACGACTGGTTGGAGTCGAGCCAGGACAGCCGGCTCGCCTTGTCGCTGCCCGGCACGTCGCACGTCCACGGCAGGCATGCGATACCAGAGACCCAAGACCTCCGAGCGCCTGCTCTGCCGCCTAGTGGGCCCGGACTATTTTTAACATTCAACGTTCGCCCTACGCCTCGATCGCGTGAGCGTTCAAGTGATGCGTTCGGATCCCGTAAGAGGAGGTCCGACGTGGCAACCTCTCCTGCCCACGGAACCAGGGCTTCTCGTGGCCCGCCGGGTCGACTTCGCAGACCCGCTCGCCCCTGCTGGAGCTGGATGATCCAGGCCTTCGTCCGCCGTGGCGAGGCTGATACGCTCGCCGAATGTCCACCCCTGACTCGCCTCGGCAGGCCGACGAGCATGCCGACCAGTGGCTGACGCCGCCCGAGTTGGCGTCATGGATGTCGGTGGTGCGTCTGATCACCCGGCTTCCGTGGGCCCTCGATGGCCAGTTGCAGCGCGACGCGGAGCTGAGCATGGTCGAATACATGGCCATGGCGACGCTGGCCAAGTCGCCCGAGTGGACCTTGCGCATGAGTGTGCTTGCCGAGCACACCAGTTCGTCACTGTCCCGGCTGTCGCACCTGGTGAAACGATTGGAAAGTCGTGGCTACGTCCGGCGCGAACCGGACCCGGGTGATGGACGCTTCACCAACGCCATCCTCCTGCCCGACGGCATGAGGAAGCTCGAATCGGCTGCGCCCGGCCATGCCGCCTACGTCCGGCACCTCGTGGTGGACAACCTCTCCGGTGAGCGCCTGCGCCGACTCGGCCAGGACGCCGAGCGCATCCTGCAGCGCATCGACTCACCCGTGCGCTGAACGCGCCGGTCGCGCGCCCCAACAGGCGCCTCACTCCGACTCGGCGGCGGTTACCCACACTCTGGCGGCGGCGCAGCCACCACCGCACCCCCGCCATGCAGCTCGAGTGTTTGACTCGCGTTCGGCGCCGGGTCACCCAATTGCCACAACGTCAGTCTTGCGTGGACCAATCACTTGAGTGTTAAAGTCATTGGTGTGAAGGCGGGGCTCGCCACAAACGGGGTTCTGTCGCACCGGCCTTTGCGGGGCCGCCGTAGGGCGCTCCCATGCGACGCGCCGTACTTCACTTCAGGAACGACCCGGCGCCGCCCAGAGCACCTGCACCGGTGGTGCCACTTCATTACCCCTCGTATGCCGGCTCCACCTGCGGGGTGGTACCGGCCGTGTGAACCAGGAGGACCGGAAATGCACCCCAACGAGAAGATCGCTCGCCGTTCCTATGAGCTTGCCGAGGTGGTGGACGCCGCCGGCTTCATAGACGCGTTCACCGAGGACGGGACCTTCAACATGATGACGGTCCCCATCACCTACCGGGGCGCCGAGCTCGGCACGATGGTCGAGAGCCTCGCCGCTGCGTTCCCCGACATGCACCGCGAGCTTCGGCGGGTCTACGTGGTCGGCAAAAACATGGTCATGGTGGAGCTGCGCCTGCAAGGCACCCACCTCGGCCCGTTCCGGACGGCCAACGGCATCCTCCAACCGACCGGCAGGCGCGTCGACGTCCCCACCCTGGACATGATCGAAATCGTCGGCGACAAGATCAAACAGTTCGACTGCTACCCGATGGGCACCGTCAGGCTCCGCCAGCTCGGCGTGCCGGCCTGACACGGCCGCCTAGGGCATCACGGTCAACGTCGTTTCCTCGGCGTTCACCGTCACGCCTTGATTGGCAAAACGGTCGTCGGCGGGGCGGCCGCGCCGCCCGGCATCGACTGACTCCTCGCCGACGAAGAGGCGAGCAAGCGCACCGCCGTGCCCGAAGACATCGTCGGCACGGTGCCGTTCCGCACCGGCGACGACGTCGAGTTCGTACGCCACCGACGGCGGCTGCACCCGCAGCCCCGGCCCCGATCAGAGTCACCTGTGTCCGCCTGAAGCCCATCGTGAAAGGCAGTACCGATCATGCCTGAGTTCGATTCCTCCGTGAACCGTCGTTCGTTCCTGGCCGGGTCAGCGAAGATTGCGGCCATCCCGGCGCTCGCTGCCGTGGCCGGCGGTGTCCTCGCCGAGCCGGCCGCCGCCGACTCCCAGGGAAAGTCCACGGTTAGCAACAACGAGAGCATCATTCGCCGTGCTTATCAGATTGCCGACGACGTGGACATCCCCGGCTGGACGGCGTTGTTCACCGAGGACGGGACCTTCACCGACGTGTCGGTCCCCTTCACCTACGTCGGCAACACGCTCGACAAGCCGATCGCGGACTACGCGAAGGCGTTCCCCGACATCCACCGTGAGCTTGAGCGGGTTTTCGTGGCTGGCAACATGATCTTCGTGCAGTTGCGCCTGCAGGGCACCCACACCGGCCCGCTGGTGACGCCCAGCCGCACCATCCCCCCGACCGGCAAGCGCATAGACGCCCCCTGCGCCGATGTGTTCGAACTCAAGAACGGCAAGATCAAGCGGTTCGACCACTACCCCGAGTACACCGTCATCGCCTCGCAGCTCGGCGTGTCCTGAGTCGGCGGTAACCCGCGCACCTCCAGGTCCGACCCTCCAGGCCCTGGTCGGCCCGCGAACAGGCGACACGTGGGCGCTCATGCCCCATCGGGGAGTCGTGGCGCGCGTGGGCGAAGCGGTCGTTTCCGGAAGCTTCCTGATGGTGTACCCAATACCGCCTCTTCAACGGTCGATCGGCTGCGACAGCCGCGAACTGTCCGATGGCGAAGAGGATGTGTCGCTGGGACCGCATCACGCAGCCAATAGGGCAAGATGAGTGGGTGTCGAACATGGGACTTCGCCGCCAGAGGTGCAACCGACAGGAAAGCGGCCCACGCCGGGGGTGAATCATCACCATTGGGATCGGCGCCGCCGGCCGGCAACCGGGCCAGAGTCTCCGCGTCCTTGTGCTCCACCACGTGATGGGCGGGTGTCCAGTAGTCACTCGCCAAGGCATCCAACCGCCACCGCAGCACATCCGCCAGCGACTAGCGGCGCATGCGGCGTGCATGCCTCGTCCGGCACTGAGCGACGACCCATGTTCCGTTGTGATCCCTCCATCCCCTTCGATGAATGACGAGAGGCGGATCTCAATGGCCATGCTGTTCTACGACGCCGCCGATGACGGCCGACAAGAACCGGCGCGAGTCAGCCGTCGCGCGCCGCGCAAGCCGATGTGCCGGAATGAGGCCTATGTCTGAGCACGGCCGAGCCGAAACCATCGATGGCGCACACCTGCCGTCGCAGAGCCGCGACATGGCCTTCGCCCACCTTCTCCTGTCCAGTTATCAGCGGCTGACGGGCAGTTCCTTGTGTCCTCCGGGGTTCTTGCACACTGGTGAGACGGTCCGCTGGCTCTACGAGGCGGCGCCCTTCGGGCTGCTCGCGCATGGCACGGGCGCGGATCCAATCTTCGTATACGCGAACGCAGTGGCACAGAAATGCTTCGAATACAGCTGGGAGGAATTCGTCCAGCTTCCGTCCCGGCTGTCCGCAGACTCGGAGGCGCAGGGCGACAGAGAGGCATTCGTGCGATCGGTGGCAGAGCATGGATTTGTCTCCGGTTACCGAGGCATGAGACTCGCCAAGTCCGGCCGCAGATTCTGGATAGAGGACGTCACGATGTGGAACCTCGTGGACGCCGACGGCTCTTACCACGGCCAGGCCGCGGTGTTCCGGTCGTGGACGGACGGCCGAGAGGGGTGAGTGGACAGCCCATTCGGCCGGACGCGTCGACTTCGGTGATGAACTCGGCTGAGCGCGGCACTGGATGCAGCGAGCGGCAAGGTGATCGGTTCCTTGCACCGTCGGCATCGGGCCGAGGAGTTCAAGAAGACCTGGCTGCTGGCCCACCCCCGCTTCCACCTGCACTTCACACCCGGGACCTGTCGGCCACCGGACACACAAAAGAGCCAACCTCAAACAGACAACATCAAACAGACGAAGGGGAGCGCGTGACATCTGAACTGGACTTCGAGACCGCCGTATTCGACAGGGAGTACATCACTCTTGGTGGGCGCCGCGAAGCGATCGTGCGGGGCGGGCGTCATCTGTTTGACCGGCTGCCCGCGGCTTTCGAGGGTGTGCGACAGATTGGGGTCATCGGCTGGGGGTCCCAGGGACCTGCCCAGGCGCAGAACCTGCGGGACTCCCTCGGTGATGCCGTCAAGGTGACTGTCGGGCTGAGGAGCGGATCGCGATCCGTTGAAGCCGCTCGTGCGGCCGGGTTCAGCGAGCAGGACGGCACGCTCGGAGACATGTTCGACGTTATCGCAGCATCGGACATGGTGCTCCTGCTGATCTCCGACGCGGCTCAGGCCGAACACTTCCGGGAGATCTTCGCCGCTTTGCGCCCGGGTACGACCCTGGGCCTCTCCCACGGATTCCTCCTGGGTCACCTCACCGACATCGGCGAGACGTTCCCGTCGGATGTCGACGTGATCGCAGTCTGTCCCAAGGGCATGGGGCCGTCGGTGCGCGCCCTGTACGTGCAGGGCGCCACGGTCAACGGAGCCGGTATCAATGCCAGTTTCGCCGTCGAACAGGACGTGACCGGCCACGCCGTCGACCGCGCCCTCGGTTGGTCCGTCGCCCTGGGTACCCCTTATACCTTCCAGACCACGCTGAAGTCGGAGTACCTGTCGGACCTGTCGGGCGAACGCGCCATTCTGCTCGCGGGTGTCCACGGCATCGTCGAAAGTCTCTACCGCCGCTTCCGCGATCACGGCATGAGCGACGAAGATGCCTTCCGCCACTCCGTGGAGTCGGTCACAGGCCCCATCTCGAAGACGATCTCCACCGATGGCCTGATCGGCGTCTACCGGCGGCTCGACGCCGATGGCGCCAAAGTCTTCGCAGACGCCTACTCGGCCGCCTACCCCGTCGGCCTGGAGCTGACCGCCGAGATCTACGACGAAGTCAGCTCGGGCAACGAGATCCGCAGCGTCATCATGGCCGGAAAGCGCTTCGACCGATTCCCCATGGGCAAGATCGACCAGGCCGACATGTGGCGGGTCGGCCAAACCGTCCGTGCCCACCGCACCGCCGACATCCCCCTCAACCCGTTCACCGCTGGGGTCTTCTGCGGGGTCATGATGGCCCAGGTCGACTTCCTGCTCCAGCAGGGCCACCCCTACTCGGAGATCGCCAATGAGTCGGTCATCGAGGCCGTGGACTCGCTCAACCCATACATGCGCGCCCGCGGTGTCGCCTACATGGTGGACAACTGCTCCACCACCGCGCGCCTGGGCGCCCGCAAGTGGGCACCCCGCTTCGACTACCTGCTCACCCAGAAGTCCTATCCGGCCGTGGATGAGAAGGCCGTCGACTCAGCCCCGTTCGCGGCCTTCGAGCAGCATGTCATTCACGGAATCCTCCGTGTCTGCTCCGAGATGCGCCCGTCTGTCGACATCTTCGTCGAATAGGCCTCAACTCTTCAGTCCGGCCTCAGGATTGTCGGGTACGGGTGTGTAAGCGGTGGGTGCGGCGGTAGGCGGCGGCCACCCGGTCAGGTTGTTTCGGGCGGTCCCGGCCGAAGCCGACGGTGGAACTCATCGAACGCGAAAACCCGGTCGGAGAAGCGGTCCACCATTTCCTCAATCCGGTCCGGCTTCGCCTCGCGGTCGGGGTCCGGCCACTCCTTGCACACCTTGGTGCGCTGGAAGGCGGGCTCCACCCATTTCAGAGCAGCTCACCGCGGTCCGGCTTTTCCGCGCCGTCGCGGCGGAGCCGGGCGAGGGAGGCGCCGTCTGCCTCCTTGGCAGGCAGTCGTTTGGTTGTCTGGATTCCGGTGGCCTTTGGCCTGGTCCCCGTGGTGGCCGGCTCGGCGCCGATGGGAGCCAGCGCGAGCCAGTTCAGCAGGCCGGCTGCGCATCGGGCACGCTGTCGACGACGCTCGGGAGGTCGAACACGATGTCCTGCCGGTCAGGTTCGTTGGCCGGCAGTTGCATCAGTACGTTGCCGTCGGCACCGCCGGGATCGGTAACGATCTTGCCATCGGGTAGCCGGTAGGTGTCGAGCATGGCGGCGCCCATGCCATCTCCGCCCGCCGACATCCCCGCGTTCTGCAGTTCGACGAGTTCAGGCTGCTCGGTCACCCAGTCGAACGTGCGTCCGTACGAGAGGTCCCTCGGTCGCCGCCAAGGCGAGACCGCCAATTGCGCCTACGCCTTGGCCGGCACGTCTGATGAAGCCGATGTGGATGCGCACCTCCCGATGCCGTCTGCGTACGGTCGCCTCGAAGCGGGCCTTGTCGGAGATGACGTTGGCCTGGGTGTCAGAGGTGTGGCGGCAGGTCCGAGATGAACTGCTCCAGCAGGGCGGCCAGTTCCTCCGGAGTCTCCTCCTGCGGCGCGTGTCCGGCGCCGGTTATGACCTGGACGGAGCCGCGCCACAGGGTGGGGGCGTGGAGCTTGTGGAGGTAGTCCAGGCTGACGAACTGCTCGTCGGCGCCGTGCAGGATGGCCAGCGGTCTGCCCAGGGTGCCCACGGCTTCCACCTCATCGGCATACGACGTGCCGGCCAGGCCGGCTCCCAGCTCGCTGCGGGCCGCCGGGTCCGTGGCCAGGATGTCGGCGACCAGTTCAGCGGTCGGCAGTGGTGAACCCGGGGCCAGGCAGGAGGCGGCGTAGGCGAGAGCGCTGTCCCGGTCCACGTCGGCGGTGAAGCCGGTCTGGAGCGAGGGGTTGGGCAGGAACGCCTCGGGAATGTCCGCCGGCCCGCTGACGGGCGGGGTGCCGAAGATGACAAAGCCGGCCGCGTCCGGCAGTGCGGCGGCCGCCTCCAGCGCGATGTGGCCGCCCAGGCTCCAGCCGACGATCACCGCATCCTGTGCGTCGAGCGCCTCGACGAAACCGGTCAGGACGGCGGCGTAGCCGGGCAGGGAGTACACACCCGAGCCTGCCGCCGGTGCCGGGGACGCTCCGTGCCCGGGAAGATCGAGTGCCAGGCAGCGGTGGCGGCGGCCGATGGGGCCGTCCAGGAGATGGTTCCAGGTCCTGGACGAGGAGGAGTTGCCGTGGATCAGGACGACCGGGCGTTCCTCGCCGTGGCTTTGCCGATAGGCGATGTCCAGGTCTGACACGCGTACCAATTCGTGGGTCATGAGGACTCCTTGGAGGGACTACGGGTGGCTCTGCGGCCGGTGGGGTCGCGGACGGTGAACATGGGCCGGAGCAAGTGAACATGGGCCGGAGGAAGGGGAGCCGGAATCGGTCACGGCTGAGCCAGTCTGCGCAGCGCGAGTTCGGCGTAGAGGGCCGCGCCGTCGGCGAGCACAGTGTCGTCGAAGACGGCGTGCGGGGAGTGGTTGTAGGCGGCATGGGCGGGGTCGGCGCCGGGTGAGCAGGCGCCGAAGGTGACCAGGGCGCCGGGGACCTCGTGCAAGACGCGGGAGAAGTCCTCGGAGGCGGGGAGCGGGGTGTCGGCCCAGGCGAAGCGTTCCTCGCCGTGCAGCTCCGCGACGGTATGGGCGGCGAACTCGGCCTCGGCGGCGTCGTTGACGGTCACCGGGTAGCCGGGTTCGTAGACGATGTCGGTCTCCAGCGCGTGGGCCGCGGCGATGCCGCGTACGGTACGGACGATGCCGTCCTTGGCACGGGTCCGGGCGGTTTCGGAGTGGATGTCTGGGCGGTCGGCACTGGTCCCGCGCGGATGAGGTCGAAGCCCTCATCCGCTGGCTCAGGGGACCGCCCGTCAGCGGATGGCGGAGGGGTGCCGGGCCAGCGGGGTCACGGTGATGTTCATGTGGGGGAAGAGCGGCAGGCCCCACAGGATGTCGTTGAGCCGGTCGTTGTCGGGCACGTCGAAGATGCTGAGGTTCGCGTACCGACCGGCGCAGCGCCACAGGTGCAGCCACTCACCGGACTGCTGGAGCTGCTGCGCGTATTCCTTCTCCGATCACGGACGCCTGCGTCTCGCCGTAGGTGAACGGGCGGGGCGGCGCGTCGGCCACGCCGGTCAGCCCTGCGTCGGTGTGGACGCGGACGAGGACGTGTTCGGCGGTTCGCACCTCGCCGCTCGCGAAGCGCAGGGGTTTGGTGTACGGGATCGCGTACGGGACGGCCTCGATCGCGGTGATCTTCACTGGATGGCCTCCTCGGCTCTGCGGGCGACACCGAGCAGGCGGCCCACTCGGTCGGGGTGGCCGACCAGTTGGAGGCCGAGCGGCATGCCGTGCGGGTCGCGGTGGCCGGGGACGGTCACCACGGGCAGGCCCAGCAGTTGCCAGGGGCGGCTGAGAACCGGGTTGCCGGTGGCGTCCAGACCGTGCGGGGCGGGGCCTGGGGCGGCCGGGCCGAGGATCGCGTCGACACGGGTGAGGAGTTTCAGGACCGCGGCGCGTGCCGTGCGGGCGGTGATGAGCGCCGCCCGGTACTCGTCCTCGGGGGTCTTGCGGCCGCGTTCCAGGAGGTTGTTCAGGTGGCTGCTCAGCGACTCGGGGTGCCGGGCCTCGGCGGCGAGGGTGCGGGCGGCCTCGTAGGCCATGACGACGGCGTGGGCGTCGGCCAGTTCGGGTGTGCTGAGGACGGGATCCAGTGCGTCCGCCCCTAGCGCACGGGCGGTGCGCTCCAGTACGTCGAGCATCGCCGGGTCGATGTCGGCCAGTTCGGTTCCGCGCCACACCAACACCCTCATGGAACGCGGGTCTTCGGCCGTGGTGCCGTCGACGGCCTCGATCGCCGCGGCCAGATCGGCGACCCGGGCCGCGAGCAGCCCTGGCGCGTCCAGGCTCGGGCTGAGGCCGGTGAAGCCCTGTGTGGACCAGGCGCCCACGGGAGCGACGTACCCGGCGACACCGCAGTAGGAAGCGGGTCTGGTCAGTGAACCGGCGGTCTGCGAGCCCAGGGCGAGGGGCACCACGCCCGCGGCGACGGCGGCGGCCGAGCCGCTGGAGGAGCCGCCCGGGGTGTGGGCGGGGTTGTGCGGGTTACGGGTGGGGCCGGGCTGGAAGTACGCGAACTCGGTGGTGACCGTCTTGCCCAGCGGTACGGCGCCCGCCTGGCGCAGCCGGTCCACCAGCCAGGCGTCGCCCTCGGCGACCCGGCCCCGACGCAGCACGGAACCGCACTCGGTGGGCAGCCCGGCGACGTCGATGATGTCCTTCACGCCGAACGGCAGGCCGTGCAGCGGACCGTCCGCGACCTGCCGCGCCGCCGCGCTGGCGCCGTCCGCGTCCACGCGAACCCAGGCGCGGATCTCCGGCTCGGTCTGCTCCAGGCGCACCAGCGCGTCCTCGACCGTGGTCATGTCCCCGCGCCTTCGGGGAGGAGGGGCGCGGCGTCGAGCCGGTGGAACGCCCGGTTGTAGTAGACGAGGCTCTGGCCGCCGGCGCGGGTGCGGATCTGCTCGATGTCGATGAACAGCACGCTGTGGGAGCCCATGGGGACCGTGTGCTTGATCGTGCCGACCGCGGTGACCAGGGCGTCCTTGAGGACCGGCACGTCGTGGGTTCGGTCCCAGACGTCCCAGGTGAAGCGTTCGGCCATGGCGACCTTGGTGGCTCCGGCGAAGTGCAGGGCGAGTTCCTGCTGGTCTCCGCCGAGGACGTTGAGCCCCACGCGTCCGTTCGCCTTGAAGACGTCGTGCATCGCGCTCCCGCGGTTCACGCACGCGAGGATCGTCGGGGGATCGTCGGTCACCGAGCAGACGGCGCTGAGGGTGATGCCGCAGCGGCCGTTCGGCCCGTTGGTGGTCAGGATGTTGACGGCTGCCGGAAGGTGAGCCATCGCCTCCCGGAAGTCGGTCCGGCTGGGGGGCACGGTTTCCCCCCTCCTCTCGTTGTCGTACGTCTCGTTGTCGTACCTCGGAGCGCTCACCACAGCTCGACTACCAGCCGCGGCGACTTCGCACGTGACACACAGGCGGCGATCTGATCCCCGGCCGCCTTCTCCTTCGCGGACAGGCAGTGGTCCCGGTGGTCGGGTTCGCCCTCGACCACCCGCAGCACGCAGGTCCCGCAGATGCCCTCGCGACAGGAGGTCTCCACCGGGACGCCGTTCTCCTCCAGCACCTGGGCAATGCTCTTCCCGGACGGCACGGCGTATACCTCACCCGTGTCGAGTTCGACCTCGAAGGCTTCTCCCGCGTCGGACGGCTCACCGGCCTGGAACAGCTCGGAGTGGATCTGCTCCTCGGGTACGCTGCGGGCCGCGAGCGCGGTGACACGGTCCATGAAGCTCCGCGGACCGCAGGTGTAGACGTGTGCCGCCGCCGGCAGGCAGGCCAGTTCCGCGGCGAGCGCCTCAGCGGCTGCCTCCCGGCCGAGCCCGCAGTGGAAGACGACTCGGCCGGCGAACCCGGATTGCCTGAGCAGTCCGTCGAAGGCCGCCTCGGCGCGGCTGCGCGTCACATAGTGCAGCCTGAACTCCTCGCTGCTGCTGTGCAGTTCGTACGCCATTGCCAGCAGCGGTGTGATACCGATGCCCGCCGCCACCAGGTGGTGCTCGACAGCGTCCCGGGCGAGGCCGAACAACTGCCGGGGCGTGCCGATGGTCAGCTCCGTGCCCGGTCCTGTCTTGTCGTACAGGGCCTGGGAGCCGCCGCGTGAGGGGGCTTCGCGTTTCACGGCGATCGTGTAGGCGCCGGTGTCTTCCGGCGGGCCGCACAGCGAATAGGGACGGGTGATTCCGGTGGGCCCGGTCACGTCGATGTGCGCGCCGGCCTCGTAGAGGGCGAGGGCGGCACCGTCGGAGCGGACGAGCCGGAGGACCTTGATGGTGTCGGTTTCATCGACGGTGTCGGTGACGGTGACAGGGAACATCCGTCTGCCTTCGGGTTCGGGTGTGGAGCTGACGCGCCGACGGCGCTGTCAGCGCATGTACAGGCCGCCGTTGGCGTCCCAGCAGGCTCCGGTGACCGCGTCCGCGTGTTCGGAGGCGAGCAGGACGGCCATGTCGGCGATGAACCGGGGGCGCCCCAACCGCTGTACGGGGATGGCCTGTTCGATCGCGGCGAGCTGGGCGGGCGGAACCATCGCGCGGACCACCGGCAGGTCCTGCGGTCCCGGCGAGATGGCGTTCACCGTCACCCCGTTCGGGCCGAGTTCGCGGGCGAACACCTTCGTCAGGGTCGCCACTCCGCCCTTCGCCGCGGCGTAGTGGGCGCCGGTCGCCGTGCCGCCGTTCTGGCCGGCGAGCGAGGCGATGTTGACGATGCGTCCGTAGCCGCGCTCGGCGAAGTAGGCACCGAACACCTGGCAGCCGTAGAAGGTGCCGTTGAGGTTGGTCGACACGACCGCCTCGAAGCTTTCGGGGCTGATCTCCATCAGCCTTTCGACCTTGGACTGCCCGGCGTTGTTGACCAGCACATGAACCGCGCCCCAGCGTTCCACCAGGTGGTCGCGGACCCGGGTGAAGGCGTCCTTGTGGCGAACGTCCAGCGCCAGCCCGACCGCCTGGCCGCCCTCCGGATCGAGGCCCGCCGCCGCTTTGACCGCGGCCTCCTCGTCCAGATCGGTCAGCGCGACGCGGTAACCCCGGTCGTAGAGCCGGCCCGCGATGCAGGCACCCAGACCACCGGCCGCCCCGGTCACCAGCGCGACGTGCGGCATCTCCTCCTCGTGCGGGCTCACAGCAGGAACCCCGACGCCGTGACGGCGTCCTCGGAGTTGACCAGCCGCACGATCTTCCGGGAGATGCGCGGCCCGTCCGCACCGAACACGATCCGATGGGTGACGTCGGCGGCCAGGACGAAGGTCTCCTCCCGCTTGTAGCCGACCAGGATCTGCGCGGAGCAGACCTCGATCGCGTCCTCCTCGCGTCCCGTCACCACGAACCGGGAGACCGAGCGGACGGTACGGGCCGCGGCCGCCGCCGAGATGGAGAACCCGCCGGTGAGGCGCTCAATACGCATACGGCGCATACGGTCGTCGTCGTAGACGAGGTTGAGGCGGGAGGCGAAGTCGGTCGCCTCGCGGTCGATGGGGACGACGTACTCGCCGCCCTCGGACCACAGTCCGTCCCATTCCTCGTAACGTCGGGCGTCCAGCAGATGAGCCTCGCGCCAGATCAGCGACACGGCGGCGAGGGCACGGGGGTCGTCGAGCGGGAGTTCCGCGACCTCGTCAATCGCCGTGCCTGGGGCGTTACTTGGCATGGGTCATCATCCTCTTCCACATCGCGTACGCCTCCCGCATCCCGGTCTCGTCGGTCGCGTGGGAGGTGGGCTGCCCGAAGTCGTTCGGCTTCTCGCGGCCCAGGCCGCGGTTGACCAGGATCGGCATGTCCGTGCCGCCGGCCACGCCGCGCTGGACGCGGTTCCACGCCTCGGCGTCGTCGGGGCTGCCGAAGCCGAAGGGGCCCTGGAAGTGCTCGTGGATGCGTAGTCGTTCGCGGTTGACGATCTCCGGGCCGCCGTCGAGGCCGAGGGCGATGTGCCGGATCTCCGTCTCCGCGACCGAGACCGGACGCAGGACGCGGAAGAACGACATCGACATGGCCACGTTCGGGAACAGGTTGAGGTTGAAGCCCGCGCCGTGCATCGAGCGCACGATCCGCCGCACCCGCTCCGGAGGCAGGTCCTTGGACAGCTCCTCGACGACATGGCTGAAGCGGTCCTGGAGCTTCTCGGTACCGTCGTCGACGTCCAGGTCGACGTGTTCGGCGACGGAGACGGACACGCTGTGGCCGTTGCCGAGGGCATGGGTGACCGCGGTCTCGTCGGTCATGATCGACAGCATGCTCGCGGTCTCGGCGTCGACCGAGGACATCCAGGAGCGGTGCACGATCGGGAAGTGGTACCAGTCGGTCGTGTTCTCCAGCTGGATCTTCCAGTTGCCCCGGAAGCGGAACCTGTGCTCGCCCTGCACCTTGATCGGATAGCCGGCGCCCTGCTTCATGAAGCGGTCGATCCACAGGCGGGCCCCGCCGAGGAAGTCCTCCAGCGGCTCGATGTCGTGGTCGAAGCTCGCGAAGACCATGCCCGCGTACGTGCCGACCTTGACCCGTTGCAGCGGCATGTCCTTCTTCTCGACGACGTCCTCGTAGCCCTCGGGGTACGGGATGCCGCGCAGGGTGCCGTCCAGGGCGTACGACCAGGCGTGGTACGGGCAGGTGAAGCCGTTGCCGTTGCCCTTGGGTGTCTCGCAGACGCTGGCGCCGCGGTGGCGGCATCGGTTGAGCAGGACGTTGATCCCGCCCTTGCGGTCCCGGCTGACGATGACGGGTCGGCGGCCGACCCACGCCGTCTTGAAGTCGCCGGCCTTGGCGACCTCGCTCTCGTGTGCCACCCACACCCACGTGCGGTGGAAGATCCGGTCCATCTCGCCTTCGAAGAGGGCCGGGTCGGTGTAGAGAGTCCCGGCCACGCGGTCGGACTCGACCAGGGAGGAGACGTCGGGGTTCATCGGGCCACTTCCGGCTCAGGAAGCGGCCGGCCGACGCGCGCCTCGATCTTCATGTAGCGCCACAGGCCGTGGTCGCCGACCTGGACGGTGCGGAAGAGGTTGCAGGCCGCGGCGACGGTCGGCTGGTCGACGACGTCGGCGAGGACGTAGCACGTCCAGGGCCAGGAGTCGGAGGGGCCGACCATGTGCAGGTCATCGTCGACGGTGCCGAGGACCGTGACGCCGGGCAGCTCGTACAGCTGGGTGAGCATGGTCGTGAAGCCGTCCCAGACTGACTTGCCCTGACCGGTCGGAAGGTCGAAGAAGTTCTGGTTGACGCCGATGCAGAACAGCACCCGCAGTGGTGCGTCGGACATGGGTTTCCTGCCTTTCAGAGGTAGCCGGGGAAGGGCTGGACGCCCATCAGGACCGCGCCGGCGCCGTCGTACATGCCCTCCTGGAGGAAGGCGTGCTGCGGTACGACCGAGGCGTCGCGCAGGTAGCGCTGCATGGGGCTGCCGTCGGCGATGGCGGCGATGCCGCCCAGTTGGTACGCGACGCGTACGACCTCGAAGGAGGTCTTGGCGAGGTGTGCGGAGGCGAGCCGCAGCAGACTGGCCTGCTCCGTGGTCGCGGAATCTCCCGCTGCCACCGTGGCCCAGGTCTCCTCCGTCGTCTCGTAGAAGAAGGCGCGCGCCGAACGGAGTTGCGCCTCGGCCTGGCCGACCGCGATGCGGTAGGTGGCGCGCTCGGCGGGCTTGGGCGCGCCGGTGTAGCCGGCCCGGCCGCCGTCGGCGATGGACAGGTCGAGCGCGGCGCGGGCCACGCCGAGGCCGACGACAGCAAGGACCTGCGCGGCGTACGGGATGGTCGGGTAGCGGTACAGCGGTTCGTCGACGGTGGGCTCTCCGCCGCGGACGAACGTCCAGTCCTCCGGTACGACGACACCGTCGACCACCAGGTCGTGGCTACCCGTGCCCCGCATGCCGATGACGTCCCAGTTCTCGGCGATCTCCACCTGGTCGGGCCGCAGCACGGCGGTGAGCGGCCGGCCGGCCCTGTCCGCACCTGCCTTGATGCCCACGCCGAGCAGGTCCGCGCCCATGCAGCCGCTGGCGAACTTCCACCGGCCCGAGACCCGGTGGCCGCCCTCGACGAGTTCTGCCTCCTGTACCGGGAAAAGACCGCCCGCGAAGGCCACGTCGGGCCCGTCGGCGTACAGCCGCGCCTGTGTCTCCAGGGGAAGTGCGGCCAGGTATACGGAGGACGAGCCGAAGCTCGCGACCCAGCCTGCCGAGCCGTCGACCATCGATATCCGCTCGATGAGGCGAAGGAATTCGGCGGGAGGCAAGGCGTCGCCGCCGAACAGCTTCGGGGTGCTGGCCCGGTAGATACCCACACTCTTGAATTCAGAGATCACATCCCGCGGGACGTGCCGCTTTTCCTCGAATTCAGAGCGCCGCTCGGCCACCAGGGCCAACACCTGATCGAGCGTCTGCGTCATGAGAGGCTCTCCTCGCATTTCTGGGCAGTTCTTTCCTCCGCCTTGTCATCACGTTATGTGCGGCGGATCCGCTCCCACCATTGGGACTTGGATGCTTCGTGTAGGGGATTTCCCGTACGCTCTTTGCCGGCCGGATCGCACGGTCGTCGTTCGGGCCGCGGCCGTGCTCGACGCTGGTGGCGCAGCCGCCTGTCGAGCCGACGCCCTGCCGGGTCCGGCCCGGCAGGGCGTCGGCTCACCACTCCGTCCCTTCGGTCAGCCGGCGGCCGTGCTACCCGCAGCGACCGCAGGCTGCTCGACAGGACGGGAACCGGAGTCGTACCCGGTCAGCGCCTTGAGACGCATGGCGAGGAAGGTCGCCCGGCCGCGGTCGGCCGCCTCACCGCGGGCGGGGAACAGCAGGGCGACCGCCACCGAGACCAGCAGGCTGAGCGGCACCGACACCAGGGCGGGGTTGGAGAAACCGAGCACCGCGTCGGGTCCGTTCAGCGCCGGGCTGAGCAGGATGATGCCCAGGGAGACCGCCAGCCCGACCACCATTCCGCTGATCACAGCCCTTGCGGTCATACGCCGCCAGTAGATCGTCAGCAGCAGCGCGGGCATATTGGCGCTGGCCGCCACGGCGAAGGCCAGTGAGGCCAGGAAGGCGATGTTCTGGTTCTGGGCCGCGAGCGCCACCATGATCCCGATCCCGCAGGTCGCCAGGGTCGCGATGCGAGCCGCGTACATCTGGCCGCGCGGGGTGGCGGTGCCGCGCTTGAAGACCTGGCCGTAGAGGTCGTGTGCGATGGCGCCGGTGGTCGCCATCACCAGTCCGGCCAGAACCGCGAGGATGGTGACGAAGGCGACCGCCGCCACGAGGGCCAGCAGCACCCCGCCGCCCAGCGACTCCGCGAGCTGCGCGACTGCCAGGTTCCCGGCCGGGTGCTTCTTCGCGATCGCGTCCTTGCCGACGAGCATGGCAGCGCCGTAGCCGATCACCGGAATCATCAGATAGAAGGCGGTGAACACCCAGATCGCGGTGACCGCCGACGACCGCGCCGCCTTGGCGTCGGGGACGGTGAGGAAGCGGATCATCACGTGGGGCAGCCCCAGGACACCGAGTACCAGGCCGACCACCATGGACAGTTGGTCGAAGCCGGCCAGCGGCGTGCTCCGGACGGGGGCGACCGCCTGCTGCCCGAAAGTGTGCAGGGCTTCACTGAACGCGCCCAGCGGGTTGAAGTCGTACTTGTACAGAACCAGCACGAACAGCGCCGCCGTGCACGCCATCATCAGCGTGGTCTTGACGATCTGGATCCAGCTCGTCGCCAGCATGCCGCCCAGCAGGGTGTAGACGGTGGTGAGACCGCCGATGACGAGAACGGCGACGGTGTAGTCGATGTCGAAAAGCAGCGTGACCAGCAGGGCGGCGCCCACGAACTGCGCGACGAGGTAGAGGGTGCTCACCACGACCGTGCTGACGGCCATGACCGTGCGGATGTCACGCCCGGGGAACCGTGCCGCGAGCACATCGGCGAGCGTGTACCGGCCGAGGTTCCGCAGCGGCTCGGCGACCAGCAGCAAGGCGAGCACATAGGCCACGGGGACGAACACGGCGAGGTAGAAGCCGTTGAATCCGGCGAGCGCGATCGCACCGGTCACGCCGAGGAACGATGCCGCGGAAATGTAATCACCCGCGATGGCGATGCCGTTCTGCCGCCCGGTGAGCTGACCGCCTGCGACGAAATGGTCCGCAGCCGAACTGCTGCGGCGATTGGCGGCGTAGGTGATGCCCAGGGTGATCAGCACCAGGGTGAGGAACATGCCGGCGGAGACGAGGTCCATGGCCGTTCAGCCTTTCTTCTGGAGGGCTTCGGCCGTGGCTCTGTCGAGGCCGGCGGCGCGCGAGGCATAGCGGGCCGCCACCAGGACAGCGACGACGAACTGCAGGAACGCGAATACCCATGCCCAGGTCAGCCCGCCGAAGGCGAGACCGTCCAGGGCCGAGGTGAACTGGCCGAGGACGGGCAACGGGAAGAAGACGAGACACACCGCGGCGGAAAAGGTGAGCACCAGCCTGATCCGCTTCGCCGCTATGTTCTCCAGCGCCTCTCGTACGGCTCCATCGAGAGTTTGCATACCGGCTTGCCGGTCCTGTGATTCTTCGATCACCGATTCCTCGGTGACGGGTTCTTGGGTCACGTGTGGCTCCCGACTCCAGTGAGGCTGTTCAACGCCGGTATTGCGGCAGCAGCGCTGGACTACGCAATGGCGTGGGCAGCGGATTGCCTGGATTGCAGTGAGTGGAAACACCGAGAGTTTCCACTTTCCGATGATGCCGGGGATGCTATTTCCGTTCCGGAATGGCACGCAATCAGGGTTCCACCCACGCAGCTGCGGGTTTTCCCTAAGGGGATAAAGAATCCTTTACGGGAACCTGATGCTCAGGCCGAGGGGAGGGCGAAGGAGAAGGTCGCTCCGTGAGGAGTGTTCTCCGTGGCCTCGATGCGGCCTCGGTGCCGGGTGACGATGCGGTGGCTCAAGGCCAGGCCGATGCCGTTTCCGTTCTCCTTCGACGTGAAAACGCCGTCGAAGACCTTGCCCCCCGGCACCATGGAGAGGCCCTGTCCGTAGTCGCGTACGGTCAGTTCGGCATACCCGTGTGTGCTCCGGGTGGCCAGTTCGACTCTGCGCTGTTCCACCGGCCACCGCGCCATCTCGTCGATGGCGTTGAAGGCGAGATTCATCACGACCTGTCCAATGAGGACCTTCTCGCAGCGCACCGGCAGCGGCTCGGCCGTCAGATCGAGGACCAGGCCGACGGAATGCTGCTGGGCTTGCAGGTCGATGAAGTACAGGCAGTCCCTGACGATCGCGTTGAGGTCGATCAGTTGCTCGGACTGTTCGAGCCGTACGACGTACTGCCTCAGGCTCTTGAGGATCTGGCTCGATCGCTCGATCTGGCGTTTGGCGTTCTCCAGCCCCCAGGCGACCTGCTCGTGATCGGCGAGGTCGGACTCGCCCAGCCTGCTGCGGGCGCCCTCGATGAAGTTGTACGCGGCGGCGAGCGGCTGGCTGACCTCGTGGGCGATGGCCATCGCCATGTCCCCCATCGCGTTGTACCTGGCCAGGTGGTTGAGGTACTGAGTGTCCCGGCGGTGTTCCTCCTCGGCGCGCACCCGGTCGGAGATGTCATGGAAGAGCAGAAGATGTCCGCGCAGGTCGCTCTCGATGTCGATGTACTGACAGGTGCCCGCGTACCACCGGGGTTCGCCGCCGGGCGCGGCCAGCCGGTACCGCGAATCCTGGGGAGGTGCGCCCTTGGATGTCTTCTCTATGCTCTGCGCCAGGACAGTCCGGGACTCGGGATGGCAGAAGCGGGCGAAGTCCGATCCGGTCAGCGCGGCGACGTCCGCGTCCAGCAGTTTGGCGGCGGACTCGCTGGCGAACGCCACCACACCGTCGCCGTCGAGGACGACGATGCCCTCCGCGAGACTGCCCAGGAACGCCCGCATCCGGCCCTCGGTCCGGAACAGGTCCCGCTGGGTGGCCTTCTCCTCGGCGATGTCGCGGAACTGCACCATCAGAATCGGCCGGGACGGCAGCTCCACCCGGATCGCGATGGCCTCGGTCAGGATCTCCTCGCCGCTCTTGGAGCGGTAACACCATTCGGTGGCGCTCACCCCGTGGTCGACCGCCCGGCGTAGCCAGCGGTGTCCGAGTTCGCGGCTGTACTGCTGTGCGTTCTTGCTCATGTCCGGCGCCTTGAGCGGCTTGAGCTCGTCGACCGTCCACTCCAGCAGTTCGCAGGCGGCCTTGTTCGCCCAGAGGATGTCGTACGTCCTGGCGTCGTGCAGCAGCACGCAGTACTTCAGCGCCTGGACGAGTTCCCGGTAGTCGTCGGGTTCGAGGTCGGCCACACCGTTGCTCCGTATCCGTGTCACTGGGACGGCAGGTCGAGACCTGCCTGAAGCACGTCTCGGACGAGGGTCGCCATACTCTCGGCGCCGGCCTTCTCCCGAATGCGGGTGCGGTGCACATCGACGGTCTTGGCGCTGATCCCCAATCGGGTCGCGATGTTCTTGCTGGGCACGCCGTCGATCACCAGACGAAGGATCTCGCGTTCACGCAGGCTGAGGCCGGCCAGGCGTGCCTGGAGCCGCTGGTGTCCGGCCGCCAAGGCGAACCGTTCCTGCGCGGTTCGCAACGCCTGCTGGACGACCTCCAGCATGTGCTGAGGATCGTAGGGCTTCTCCAGGAAGTCCACGGCCCCGTTCTGCAGGGCCCGCACCGACATCCTGATGTCGCCGTGGGCGGACACGAAGATGACCGGGATGACTGATCCGGCCCGGTTCAGGATCTCCTGCAGTTCGAAGCCGCTCACTTCCGGCATGCGTACGTCCAGCACCATGCAGGCGGGCTGGTCCCGGTCGTAGGACTCAAGGAAGGTCTGCACGTCCGTGAAGCAATGCGACCGCATCCTCACCGACTCCAACAGCCAGGCCAGTGACCTGCACAACTCCTGATCGTCGTCGATGATGTAGACGACGCCGCCCGGGGGGTGCCGGTCCGTCGGACCCGGCGACGTCTGGTGGGCCTGCGGTACCGGGGATGTGTAAGGGGCACTCATGGTCATCATCTCCGGCTCATTCGTCCCACGCCGCTCGGGCCGTCCAGTAGCTGCTGCCGTCCGCCCTGATCCCATGCTCCCACTCGCTGGTCCGGCGCAGCGCCGGCTCGACATGGGCGGTCTCGCGGTCGGCGGCGTCCGGCCCGTCCTCGGCGACCTGCCAGTGGACCCAGTTGATCTCCCGGCCCGCGGCGTCGTGGACGAAGAGGTCGACATGATGCCAGCCGTAGCCGTGCAGGTCGTCATAGCAGGTCAGGAAGGTGGTGTGCCCGCCGTCCAAGTCGGTCATCGCTCTCTGTTCTCCCTGCGCAGACAACAACTGCGCTCACCTCGCCAGCGGAGCGCTGAAGAGCTGCTCGGTCCGGAACTGCTGGATCAGCGCCCGCCGCTCGTCCAGCTGGAAGGTCACGTCCAGCCTGGCCACCATCATCTCGGCAGCGCCCGATTCATAACGTGAGAGCTGTTGCATCAACCAGCTTCCCCGGGCTGTCGAGTCGCTGAGCTCGATGGTTCCAGGGAAGAGCAGGTGCACATTCTCCTGGAAGTGACTGTGCGGCGGCAGGTACGCCGAAATCATGTCGATGATCGGCTGCCGGCCCTGAGTGCGGCCGAACTTCTCACCGTACTTCCGGCCCCCGCCTTCCCAGACCGCGTCGTCCGTGAACAGATCGCCGAGTTCGCCCCCCTCCGCACCGTCCGGGCCTGGAACATCACACAACTGCAGGTAACGGGTAAGAGTGCTCATCACCCGGTCGCGCGGGAAAGCCATGGGCGATTCCTCGAATCCCGAAGGTGTCTTTCCAATGAGACTAAGAATCCGAGGGGTCCGGAACAACCCTGGTATCGGGGAATTCGCGTGGGAAGAACCTTTCCCGGTGTAAAGGTTTCCCCTACTGCGCAGCACAGCACGCCCGTCATGCGGCCGGGGGAGGCGAAGGGCTCAGGGCCGGGCATCGCAGTGTGGAACCTCGCGTCCGCAGCCGATGTGTCGGCCACAGGAGATCGCCGCACGCGCTATTCGGGACATCCGTGACTTTCGGACGGTAATCTGATGGAAAAGTACATCCATGCGTTTCTTCTCTCTGCGGCGGACTGTCCACAGACGTTGCGGTCCGTCCCCGACAAACGGTCGACACCAGGTGCCGGGATCAGCGAGGAAGCGAGGCACGCTGCGATGAACAACTCAGCCGCCGCCGGAGACGGCCGTAACCAGCCGTGGTCATCGCCCGCTCGGAATGCCGCCGTGGTCACCGTGGACGGCGCCGGTACGGTGACCCGGTGGAGCCCAGGTGCCGCGCAGCTGCTGGGGTACGCCCCCGAAGAGGTCGTAGGACGGCCGGTGGGAGACCTCCTCGCCGACGGTGACGGGCCACTCCCGCAGGCCCGGGACGGTTGGACGGGCGAACTGACCTTCCGATACCGGAAGCACCATCCGCTGACGCTGTTGGTGCGCACGCACGCTCTCGGGCGCGGACGTGGCACGGAGTGGCTACTGGTCCCGGCCGAACCGGAGGGAGCGCCGGTCGGCCTCGACGATTCGGCCGTGCTGGACTGGCTGTTCAGGGATTCGCCGGTGGCTCTCACCGTCTACGACACCGAACTCCGCTTCGTTGGCCAGAATGCCGCGATGAGCAGCATGGTCGGCATATCGCAACAGCAGCGCCGCGGAAGGCAACTCAGAGATGTCCTGACAGGCCCGGACACCGAGCGGTGGGAACAGCGGATGCGGCAGGTACTGAGGACGGGCACCCCCGTAGAGGGCTTCACGATCCGGGGACGCACCCCGGCCGACCCGGACCACGATCACGTGTTCTCGGCGGACGCTTCAGTCCTGCGCAGTCGGGCCGGACGGACGCTGGGGGTATGTGTCACGGTCCGCGACGTCACCGAGCAGCACCTGTATCGCCAGCGACTCGCCATTCTGAATGAAGCCAGTACCCACATCGGCAGCACGCTGGACGTACGGAAAACGGCACAGGAACTGGCCGATGTCGCCGTCCCACGGCTCGCCGACTTCGTCAGCGTCGATCTCCTGGAGCCCCTGCTCCAGGGCGACGAGCCGGGCCCGGTCACCGATCGTGCCGTGCTGCGCCGGATGGCTCACCAATCCGTCCGCGACGGCGCTCCCGAAGCCGTGGTCAAACTGGGCGACATCGACATCTATCCCGGGCACTCGCCTCCGGCCCGCTGCCTGGCCGCCGGACGGCCCGTGCTGTTGCGGGCCATGGACTCCGACATCGCCGCGTGGTTCGCCGACGACCCGTTGCGCGCGGCAAGGGCTGAACAGTACGCGTTCCGCTCCTGGCTGCTGGTACCCGTACGGGCGCGGAGCGTGACCCTCGGGGTGACGGTGTTCTGCCGATCCCGGGATGAACCGTTCGAGGAGGAGGATCTCCGCCTCGCAGAGGAGATCGTGACGAGAGCGGCGGTCAGCCTGGACAACGCCCGGCGCTTCACCCGGGAACGCAACGTCTCGCTCGCCCTGCAGCGCAGCCTGCTTCCCCGGCAGCTTCCCCATCAGTCCGCGCTGGAAGCCGCGTTCCGGTACCTGCCGGCGAGTTCCCAGTTCGGTGTCGGAGGCGACTGGTTCGACGTGATCCCGCTGTCTGGAGCGCGGGTCGCCCTGGTGGTCGGCGACGTGGCGGGGCATGGCCTCCATGCCTCGGCCGCGATGGCCCGCATGCGCACCGCGGTCCGCACCCTCGCCGACGTCGACCTGCCCCCGGACGAGCTGCTCACGCAATTGGACGACCTGGTCACGCACCTCTCAGACACGGAAGACGGGGACTCGGCCGAAGTCCCCGTCTCGGACACCTGGGCGACGTGCACGTACATGGTGTACGACCCCGTCTCGACGACCTGTTCCCTTGCCTGCGCCGGCCATCCGCCCCCCGTTCTCCTCACCCCGGACGGCACCGCTGCCTTCGTCGACGTCCCGGTGGGCCCTCCGATCGGCCTGGGCGGGCTGCCTTTCGAGACCACCGAGCTGCGTGTGCCGGAGGGCAGCGAAATCGTCCTGTACACCGATGGACTGATCGATCTGCGTGCCACGGACGTCGATGATGCGCTGGAACGACTGCGAGAAGCCATTGCCAAGCCCGCGGCCTCGCTGGAGTCACGGTGTGACGCTGTTCTCGACGGTCTGCTCCCCGGACCTCCCGACGACGACGTAGCCCTCTTGATCGCCCGCACTCGTGCTCTGCACGAGGACAAGGTCGCCGTTACGGATGTGCCGACGGACCCGGCCGCCGTCTCCGGCATCCGTTCTTGGGCCACCGACCGGCTCGAAACCTGGGGTCTGGAGGAAATGACCTTCGTCACCGAACTCGTCGTCAGCGAGCTCGTCACCAACGCGATCCGCTATGGAGCTCCCCCCGTCCATCTGCGCCTGATCAAGGACACATCACTGGTCTGCGAGGTCTCGGACACCAGCAGCACGGCTCCCCATCTCCGCCGAGCACGTATCTTCGACGAGGGAGGGCGCGGCCTGCTCCTGGTGGCCCAGCTGACCCAGCGCTGGGGTACCCGGCACAACCGTTCAGGAAAAACAATATGGTGCGAGCAACTTCTGACTGATTCCATCACAGCGTAGGCATGCGAGTCGCCCGCGTTGAGGTCCAGGATCAGGGCATCGAGGAGCAGCAGCGCGCTCTGCTCGAACAGCGTGCCGCCGAACTGGCGGGTACTGGCCGTCGGGACCTCGATCACGGCGTCGGCGAGCTGTGCAAGAGTGCCCAACCCTCGCTGCACTCCCCACCGCCAGGCCGTTGACGGGCATGCCCTGCGCGGACAGCAGCACCATCATCTGTGCCCGCCGCCAAGTCAAAGCTTCTCTGATGCGGCACTAGGTGCGCCGACCCGCTGGCAAACGCGATGTCAGCTGGGCGGCGAGCTGGGTCCGCGACGTCACGTTGAGTTTGCGGAATACCTTGCGAAGGTGGTAGTCGACGGTGCTGGGGCTGACGAACAGGTTCGCCGCGATCTCGCTGTTGGACGCACCGGCCGCCGCGAGGTCCGCTATCCGCGATTCCTGCGGAGTGAGGTCGAGGGCGGTCTCCGGGGCACGGGTCCGGGTGCGTTCGCCGATCGCTCGCAGCTCAACTGCTGCCTGCTCGGCGAACCGCTCCGCCCCCATGGCGGCGAACATGTCGTACGCGGTGTACAGCTCGTGCCGGGCGTCGCGTCGCCTCTTGGCCCGGCGGAGCCACTGGCCGTAGAGCAGGTGCGTGCGCGCGAGATCGACCACCATGCGGCATCGCTTGAGCTGGCTGATGGATTCCAGGTAGGCGCCCTCGGCGTCCGCGCCCTCGGCCAGCAGCGCCTCGCAGCGGGAACGCAGCCCGAGCCCCCAGGGGGTGCCGGCGGCGAGTGCCCGTTCGGACAGGGTTCTATAGGCTGTGGCCGCAACCTCGCGACGACCGGCCCTGACTGCTGCCTCGATCAGCTCGGGCATGGTCCCCTCGGCCGTATAGGCGGGATCGTCATCGATCACGGTCAGCGCGCTGGACATCGCCGCCTCGTAGTTTCCGGCGAACAGGTCCGCCATGGCGGCGTTGTACCTACCGATGTCCGCCGGGCCGCCCTGGCTTCGAGCGGCAGACTCGCGGACCTGGGCCAGCCCGGTCGCACGGGCCTCGGTCACGTGGCCGCGGTAGGCGAGCAGCACACCGTTGCTGCGGCTGTTGGTGCCGAGCACGGCGGGACCGTGACTCACGGTCAGCACTTCCAGCATCATGGCCCACCTCGCGTCGGCTTCGCGGAAGTGTCCGGCCATGGCGTCCGAAACCGCATGGAAAGCCAACGCGACCGGCAGGGTGGTGAACGCCCCCGCGGCACGCGCCAGGTTCACCCAGCGGTCCGATATTTCAAAGGTGGCCTTGTCATCCCACAGGCTGCCGGCTGCCGCAGCCCCGAGCGCGAACCACCGCAAGCCCACTGCGGGATCGAGGTCGTCGGCCAGCAGCGCGGTCACCGCGGCGCGGAACGGCTGCACGGAAGCCTGGTAGCCGAGCGTGAACCGGGCGCTATACCCCTCGAGCAGCAGGTCGCTGATGGACGGTGACGCGTCGGCAACAGGCGGCAACGCGTGCGCCAGGCGGGCGATCTCCCTGGTCAGCACCGGCCCGGACCAGATGGCCGCCTCCAGCGCCCCGAGCATCGTGTCGCGGGCCAGCCTGTCGTCATGCTTGAACACCTGGGACGCTCCGGCCAGGATGCGCGCGGCCTCCGCGGCGTCACCCTGCGCGAAGCGGATAGCGCCCTCCAGCGATTGCGCGTGGCCACGGGCCACCGCATTCGTAAGCCGTGGCTTGGCGCTGTCAAGCGCCGTCTGGGCCCCGGGAGGGTCACCGGCCATGAGCGTGGCCTCGGCCAGCGCGACTTCGCGCACTGCGCGGTGCCCGTCGTCAGGCGTCAGGTCGGCCGAGCGCCGCAGCAGCGCGGCCCTGGCCGCGTAGCCGCCGCGGGCGGCCGCGCGTTCGGCGGTCCACTGGAGCTCGGCGGCGAGCTTCTCGTCCGGGGCGGTCGCAGCCGCCGCCAGGTGCCACGCCCGCAGCTCTGGGTTGCCCGCTTCGCCCAGAACCTGGTGAGCTCGTCGGCGCTCAGCGGCGTCGGCGCCGTAATAGACCGCGGACCGCACCAGCGGGTAGCGGAACCGGACAGAGCTACCGGAAAACTCAAGCACACCACTCCACGCCGCCTCGGCTGAGGCAGCGTCCGGGTCGATGCCCGCCTTCACCGCAGCACGCCACAACGGGGCGCGCTCACGCTCGGGGTCCGCGGCGGCCAGCAGCGTGAACGCCTGGGCGTCCGCTTGCAGACCGCGCACCTGGCGCAGGAAATGTTCCTGGAGACGCCGGCCCAGCGGAAGCGGTTCGGGTAGCGCGGCGTGGCCGGAAAGCTGGTCGGCCGTGTACTTGCTTCCCAGTTCCACCAGCGCGAGCGGGTTATTGCGCGTATCCGCCAGGATGCGGTCAACGGCTTGAGCGTTGAGGGCTCCGCCCGCGACCGAGCTGAGCAGACCGCGGGCATCGGTGTCGGGCAGTCCGTCCACCGTGATCGTCGGAAGGTGCTCGAACACCTGCCGTGCGGCAGGCTCGCCAACGGCGACGATGAGACCGACGCGGTCGGCGTGGAGACGGCGGCCGACGAAGCCGAGCACCTGCGCCGATTCGGGATCAAGCCAATGAGCATCGTCGACGACGCACAGCAGCGGCTGTTCCTCAGCCGCCCGAGAAAGCAACGTCAGCGACGCCAATCCCACCAGGAACCGCTCAGGAGGCGGTCCGGTCTCCTCGCCGAAAGCGACCCGCAGCGCGTACCGTTGCGGCGGCGGCAGTTCCCCCACCAGCGGCAGGAACGGGAGCAGCAGGTGGTGCAGGCCGCTGAACTCCATGCTGATCTCCGACTCGACACCGGCGATGGTGCAAGCCTGCATGTCCGGCGACACGTCGACCGCGTATCGCAGCAGGGTCGTCTTTCCGATGCCGGGCGCTCCGCGCAGCACCAGCGTGCCGCTGAGGCCATCGCGCACCGTGCCGAGAACCCGGTCGATCGCCGCCCGCTCCGTCTGGCGGTCAAGCAGCGCGAACTCCTTACCCGGCCGGTCTGCCCGCTGCGGTCCAGCACGCTCATCGACAGCCACCGATTCCTCCGCCGGGTCTTCTCCACTCTCGGATCAAGCTGTCATCAGCCTCGGCGGCACGGCATCATCCAGTTCTGATGATTTCTGCCTGCCAGCAACCCACCTCACCGGATGACGCCATGGAATCAGACTTCACCGTCGGTCGCACAGCCCGTCCTGGCGTGGGCGGAGTCGTCCCCCGGCCGGGACTGTTCGAGGTGCTCCAGACGTCGGCACGGGTGGCTGTGGTGTCAGCACCGGCGGGCGCCGGCAAGACGGTTCTGCTGCGGTCGTGGATCAGCGAGGCAGGCCTGGAGGGACGCGTCGCGTGGGTGTCGGTGAGCCCGGATGAGCGTGATCCGCAGCAGTTCTGGCCGGCGGTGCTCGGTGCGCTCCGCCAGACAGTCCCGGGGGCGGCGCTGGTGCGGGAACTGACGGCGGCACCGGACCTCGACGGATGGGCGGTCGTGGAGCGGCTGCTGAAGGACCTGGCACCGCTGGACAACCCGGTCTGGTTGGTGATCGACGACGTGCACGAGCTGGGCTCGGTAGATATCCAGCGGCAGCTGGAGCTGCTGGCGATGCGGGCACCGCCGGAGTTGCGGTTCGTCCTTGCCACCCGGCACGACGTGCGGCTGGGCCTGCACCGACTGCGGCTGGAGGGTGAACTGACCGAGATCCGCCCGGCCGATCTGCGGTTCAGCCTGGCCGAGGCGCGGGAGCTGTTCGCCGTGGCAGGGATAGAACTGGCCGAGCCGGCGCTGGTGATGCTGCACGAGCGGACCGAGGGCTGGGCGGCCGGGCTGCGGCTGGCCGCGCTCTCTCTGACCGGGCACCCTGATCCGGCGCGGTTTGCCGCGGAGTTCTCGGGCAGCGAGCGGACGGTGGCGGAGTACCTGCTGGCCGAGGTGCTGGAACGGCAGAGCCCGGAGGTACGCCGCCTGCTGCTGCGGACCAGCGTGCTTGAGCGCGTCAGCGGCCCACTTGCCGATGCCCTCACCGGGGGCGCGGGCGGGGAGCGGGTCTTGCAGGAATTGGAGGCCGCGAACGCGTTCGTAGTGTCGCTGGACGCGGCGCGGTCCTGGTTCCGCTACCACCATCTGTTCGCCGGCCTGCTGCAACTGGAACTGCGTCGCACTGCACCTGAAGAGGTCGACGCGCTGCACCGGGCTGCCGCACGGTGGTTCGCGGACCACGGGCATCCGGTGGAGGCGGTCCGGCACGCCCAGGCGGCGCGCGACTGGGCGTCGGCCGCCCGCCTGCTGGCCGACCACTGGCCTGGCCTGCACCTGGACGGGCAAGCGGCCACCGTGCACGCGCTCCTGGCGGGGTTTCCCGCCGAGGCGCGCGCGGCGGATTCCGAGCTGGCGGTGCTGGCCGCAGCGGATGAGCTGGCGGCGGGATCGCTCGAGGAAGCAGAGCGGTTGCTGGGGCTCGCGACAGGGAGAACGGCGTCGGTGCCGGTGACCCGGCGCAGCCGGCTGGGCGTGCTGGTCAGCATGGTCCGGCTGATGCTCGCCCGGCAGCGGATGGATCTTCCGGCGGTGGCCGCCGAGGCGAAGGCGCTGAGGGTCGTGGCCGACGCTCCGGATACGGCGCCGCTCGGACTGAGCGGGGACCTACGCGCACTGACGCTGATAACTCGCGGTATCGCCGAGTACTGGGGTGCCCGCCTCGCGGAGGCCGAACCGCACCTGGAACACGGCATCGCGCTGGCGCGCCGGATCGGCCGGCCATACCTGGAATTCCTCGGCCTGGCGCACTGCACGTCGATCGCCAGCGTGCGGTCGTCACCGTACGCACTGGCGGAAGAGCGTGCCAGGCAGACCATCGAATTGGCCAGGCGGCACGGCTGGACCGACGAGCCTGCCGTCGGCATCGCCTACATATCGCTCGCGGCCGGGCTGATCTGGCGACGACAGCATGAGGAGGCGGGGGAGTGGGTGCGGCGCGCCGAGCGCACCCTCCGGGCGGAGGCCGAGCCCATGACCGCCATGGCGATCCGCTACGTCCGAGCGCTGCTGGAGTTGGCGCGTGGCCGTGACCAGGAAGTGCTGGCGACATTCCAGGCCGCCGAGCGGCTGTCCCGGCTCCTTGACGCGCCGGACTGGCCGCTCATGCGGACCCGCGCGCTGCGGCTGCACGCTCTGGTGCGGCTGGGCGAAACCGGACGCGCCGAGCAGGACATCGCGGAAATCAGCGAGCAGGACCGTGACAGCGGCGAGATACGCATGGCTGTAGCGGCGCTGCGGATCGCCCGGGACGACCCGCACGCGGCGACCGTCGCGCTCGCACCGGTCCTCTCCGGCGCCGCACGAGTTCCTCCGACGACCTGGCTGGCGCACGCCTACCTGCTGGAGTCGACTGCCCGGGACGCACTCGGTGACCCGACCGCCGCCGGGCACGCCATGCGGCGCGCGCTTGAAACAGCCGCATCCGATGGCGCGCTGACGGCGTTCCTTTTCCATCCGCCCACTCAGCAGCTGTTCGATCGCTACGCCCCGGATGGCAGCGAGCAGGCAACCCTGGTGGGCGAGATCCGTAGCCTGCTCCCAGCGGAGCCAGGACCAAAGGGGTTTGGGGCGACAGAGCCTCCCCGGTCGGCAGACCCACCGTGGCTGGTGGATCCGCTCACCCAGAGCGAGATCCGGGTACTGCGCTACCTACCGACCAACTTGTCGGCTCCAGAGATCGCCCGCGAATTGTTTGTGTCGGTGACCACAGTCCGTACGCACCTTCGCCACCTGTTCATCAAGCTCGGCGCACACCGTCGCACCGAGGCTGTGGCAGTGGCCCGCGCCCTCGGCCTGCTCGCAGCGTCCCCGGACGCACACATACGTGGCGCCCATAGCCCGACAGCGCTCGACGCCCCGACGTCCACCGGAAAGTAGCCGCTGATTCCCCACGGCTACAGGCGCCGCCGATACGCCGAGAACAAGCCGCTCAGCCTGTGATGCCGGCACCGACGAGGGCCTGGGCGAGGAGGACGCGCCGGCTGACGCCGAGCTTGCGGTAGACGCTGCGCAGGTGGTAATCGACGGTGGCAGCGCTGAGGAACAGCCTGGTGGCGATATCCCGGTTGGTGGCGCCGCCCGCGGCCAGCTGGGCGATCTGGAGTTCTTGCGGGGTGAGCCGGACACCGGCCGGATCCGCTTGCTTGTGCCGATGCTCGCCGGTGGCGGCCAGTTCGGCGCGGGCCCGGTCGGCGAAGCCGTACGCGGGCATCCGCTCGAAGCTTTCAAGTGCGGTGCTGAGCTGATGGCGGGCGTCGCGTCGGCGCCGTTGACGGCGCAGCCATTCTCCGTAGACCAGACGAGAGCGGGCCACCGCGAGAGCGACGGGGGTGCGCTGGAGGTAGTCGATGGACTGCTGATAGTCGTCGTCGGCGTCGGGGTGGTCACCCCTGAGTAGCGCCTGGCAGCGCGCCGTCACTCCAAGGACCCATGGTGTGCCGGCCGCCGCGGCGAGCGGGGAGAAGTCATCGAGGGCGGCCCGGGCGATCTCGGGTCGGCCGCAGCGCATGGCAGCTTCGATCACATCTTCCGGTGACAGCAGCGACCACAGCGCGCGAGCGTCGAGGGCGGCGTCGAGCGCCTCCTCATAGCGGCCGGCTCCCAGTTCGAGCACCGCGACCGCCAGGCGGATCGTATCGCGCCACACATCTGGGATCGGCTCGCTGAGCAGGCGGTCAGCCAGGGCCCTGCCCTCGGCCAGTTCGCCCCGCAGGCCCAGCAGCCAGACGTCGGCCTGGGCGAAGCTGGGGCCCCAGCCCTGGTCGCCGACCGCTTCGGCAAAGGCGCGGCCCTCGGCCAGGGCCGCTTCCGCGGTGGTGAGGCGACCGGCCCGCAGATGGTCGTACCCGAGCGAGAAGAGCGCCGGGACGAGCGCGGCAACCGCTCCGCGGTCTCGGAAGGCGGGTATCCAATACCGCTCCAGATCCGTCCAGGTGGAATGGTCGAAGACGAGGCCGGACGCGTACAGCCACGCCACCAGGCGGGGCATGCTGGTATCCGGAGAGTCGCGCACGGCGGCGAGCGTCCGGATCCCTTCGCGCAGCAGCGCATAGCCCTCAGTCGTACGGCCGTCACGGATGGCGGCGAAGCCGTCGAGCAGCCCGTCACCGGCCGCCCCAGTCGCGGGCCGGGGAAGCTCGCGGACGGCCAGAACGACCTCAGCGGCCTTCTGCCAGCCTTCGAGCTGGGCGACGCTGAACCCTTCGAACAGGGTGTCGCGTGCCAGGCGGAGATCCTCCGGCCCCATCTCCTGGGCCGCACCGACCAGCAGCTGGGCGGCCTCGGCGACCCGGCCCTCAGCCTGCAGGAACAGGCCCTGTACACGCCGGGCTCGGGCCAGCGCCAGCGGGTGAGTCAGGTGCGGGACGGCCTGTCCGGCGAGCGCGGCCGCCCCGGCGACATCGCCCGCCACGAGGCCTGCCTCTGCGGCAGCCAGCCGACGCTCGGCGTCGCGCACCGGGTCGGCGGTCAGATCCGCGGCGCGACGGAGGAACGTCTGCTCGCTCTCCCACCCGCCGCGGCGGCGGGCACGGCCGGCCGACGACTCAAGTTCCCGCGCCACCACCTCGTCCGGGCCATCCGTCGCCTCTGCGAGGTGCCACGCCCGCCGATCCGGATCCCTGTACGGATCGGTCACCTGCGCCAAGGCGGCGTGCACCCGCCGCTGCTCACCCGGCGACGCACCCCAGTAAGCCGCCGTCCGCATCAGCGGGTGGTTGAACGCCACCCGCGGCGACAATGACAGCATCTGCCCGACCTCCGGCAGCATTGCCACCTCGGGGTCCAGCCCGAGCACTTCCGCTGCCCGCCGTACCTTCTCCGGGTCGCCCAGGTGCTCGGCCGCCGCCACGAGCAGCAGGGTTTGTGCCGCCGGTGTCAGCTTCCTCACCCGGTCCAGGTACAGCCGCTCAAGACGCTCTCCCACCCGCATCGGCAGGCCCGGTACCGCGTCCGGTATACCGCGTCCCTCTCCTAGCTCCCTGCCCAGCTCGATCAGCGTCAGCGGATGACCGGCGGCCACGGCCAGGACGCGGCGCGACAGGGGCTCGGCCACTCTGCCCCCTGCCGCCTGCTCAAGCAGTTCCCGCCCGGCGTCCGGCTCCAGCGCCCTCACCCGGAGCTCGGGAAAGCCGTTCAGTGCCGCGGCACGCTCCTCGCCGTCACGCAGCGAGAAGACCAAGCCCACCCGGTCGGCCAGCAGGCGGCGTGCCACGAAGGCCAGCACCTCCTGTGACACCCGGTCCAGCCACTGAGCGTCGTCGACAACACACAGGACCGGTTGCTTTTCGGCCGCGTCGGTCAGCAGCGTCAAAGTCGCCAGGCCGATCAGGAATGGGCTCGACGCCTTGCCTGCCGCCAGCCCGAACACCGTCTCGAGCGCGGTGCGCTGCGGGACCGGCAGGTCCGGCAGGCCTTCGAGGAAGGGGACAAGCATCTGATGCAGCCCGGCGAAGTCGAACCCCATCTCGGCCTGAGTGCCCATGGCCTGCGCGAGGCGCGTTCCCGCTTTCACGGCCCGTTCGGCCGTCTCTCCCAAGAGCGCCGTCTTCCCTATCCCCGCCTGGCCCCGCAGCACCAGTACTCCGCTCGACCCGGCCTGCACCTCGTCCAGGAGCTTCTGGACGACCTCAATCTCGGCGGTCCGGCCGACCAGCCCCACGTTCGCGACCCTTCAGGCGTACTCGTGGCGACAAGGACAGCAACACGTCGGCCCCTGCGCCTCGACTCGGCCTTTGATAGTACATAGCACAGGGAAACTCCCGGGGTCAGCGGCGACGCTTGCCTCAGAAGCCGTACCGGAGTCGTTCGCCGCCTCGTTGTGACCGGCCCGTGGCGAGTGCCAGCAGGGGCCTGTCGTAGTCGATCACCACGCCTGACGTTCGGCGCGGTCGTCGCGCCAGAGGGCGCGTTGTGGCCCCGCTGACCTGGCGCGACGAGTACTGCGACGTGCGAATGACCGCTCGCGGAAGCGCGTCGCGACCAGGATCGCCTGGTCACGTCCGCGCTGCTGTCGGACGCCGGACTGATCACGCAGCAGCGGGCACGCACAGTAAGTACCCGCACAGTGGAAGGCCGCACAGTCCGGTTTGCGCCGGCGTGCCGGCAGCAAAGCCACGGCGGGTGATGCGCGGCCGGTAGCGCCGGGCATCACCCACCGGGGAACGGCTCAGCCCTTGTTGACTGCCGAGGCCCAGTCGAAGTCCACGCCCATCTGGGCGTACATGGTCGAGTACCCGACGAAGCAGTTGAACTTCTCGACCTTGCCGTTGTCCAGGTACCAGAAGTCGGCAGTCGGTACGTCGACCTTCGCGCCGGTCGGCTTGACGGTGCCCGCCGGGGACTGCAGCGGTCCCTTGAACGTGCCCTGGATCGCCAGCTCGATGCTGACCACGTCGCCGTTCACGGTGATGCTCTTGAGCTCACGGTGAACATCGGGGAAGAGGTTGGCCATGTACGTCGGAACGCCACCGAGCGCCTCGCCCTGGTAGGCCTGGCCGGCGACCACGTCGTTGAAGACGCCGTCCTTGGTGAAGCTGTTGACGAACGCGTTGACGTCCAGACTGTCGCCCTCCGCCACGTGGTACGCGCGCAGGACGACGGCGAGGTTCTCCCTCTCGTGCTTGGTGAGGTCGCGGTCCGTGAGCGGCAGCTTCGACAGCTCGCGAGGACTCAGGTCCGCGCGGACCTGCGCGCTGCTGGCGGCAGGGCTTGCGGCCTGTGTCGGCGCGGCGGCGATGGCAAGACCACCCATGCTCGCGATCGCGACCGTGGCGATGATCGTCTTTCGTCCAAGCAACTTCATGTCGTGTTCCTCCAGGTTGGTTCTCAGGATCTGAGTTCCGTTGCAACGGCCTCTCGTCCTTTGTTAATCAAGTGATTGCTTTACTTTATGCCGATGGCTCAGATTGTCAAGCCAATGTTTGAATTGTGTGGTCGCGCAGGCTTCGCCCTTCGATCGGCGCGGCCGCGTTGCGGCTGGTCAGGTCGGGTCTGCGGTAGCGATCCGGGGCGGCTGCTTGATGCCGCAGTCGCGGCGGGGGGCGGCTTGCTCGCTGCTCAGCGGGGCGGTTCGGGTGATCTGTCCGCGTCGCCGTGAGGGTGACCTCGTGGACGTAGCCGAGCTTGGTGCTGATTCGGTTCCAGGTCTGGCCGATGCGGCGTTCGGCGGCGCGACTAGCGGCAGGGCGAGCCGGCGCGGCAGCACGTGTGCGCGCTTGTGGTGTTCGAGTGGTGGAAGGCCGGCCGCAGTGCCAGCACCGTTTTGAGATCACGAAATCCACGCTCGGCCTCCAGGGGTGTTGCAGCCGACCGCGGTCTCCTCGGTGGTCAGGTGCGGGTCGGAGGTGGTGGCAGGTACTTGCTGTCCAACCGTTCCTCCGTCTCGATCTTGGCGCGCTCGATAGCCAGTCGTCCGCTATCCGAGGTCCTCGACCACCGCTTCAAGGTGGGGTGTTCGATCAGCGCACACTCGGCGCGTACGTGGGCGGCTTCCGCCTTCTCGCGGGCCTTGGCGCCGGTGCCGCGCTTGGCGTCGCGCTCACGTTGGGACCGGATCCGCTCAAGTTCAGCCTCGATCCGCAAGGCGGCTGTTTGACAATGAAGTCAAGCAACTGCTTGACTTCATGCTGTGATACGGGCGAAAACGACGGACCTGCGCCGAGAGGCTGGTCAGCGCACGCGGGACGGCCTGCAGATGGCCGCCCTGGAACTGCTTGCACAACGGGGCCAGGACGGTGTGACACTCCGCGAGATCACAGATCGCGCCGGAGCCAACGTCGCCGCGGTGAGTTACCACTTCGGGTCGCTGAAGGCGCTGTGCGACACGGCGATAGAGCACGCGTTGGAACGCTATCTGGACGCGCAGATCCTGGCACTCGATTCCCTTGGCTCCACTTCGACACTCTATGAGGTGGCGGCAGCCTTCGCCCGGCCGATGGTGCGCGCACTGGCGGCCGGTGGACAAGACCTGGCTGTGATGCGGACCGTGGCGCGCGTCGGCATCGATCCGCCCCAGGGGTGGGAGCGGCTGGCCGGCAAGTTCGACCAGAGTCGCCGGGAGGCCCTGCGGGTGCTGACAGCGAACCTTCCCGGAGTCGACGAGCAGGAACTGATCTTCCGTACGCGATGCGCGGCCGGCCTGCTGAACTGGCTCGCGCTGGCGCCCATCGGCGCCGAGCTGGCCGCCAAGTCCGCCGAGCAGGTCGAGCGGCTGCTGGTACCTGTGGTGACTGGGGCGTTCCGCGGGGACGCAGCCGTCGGCCGCTGACCAGGCCAAAGGTCACCGGAATCCAAACAACTCAAACGATATTTGACAAGGAAGCCGACGGCACCTCCCTCGCCCAGCTCCGTCGCGACGGCGCGGGAGAGCCGCACGGCGCTGAGCTGCTCTGCGCGACCGTACGGCGCCGAGAACGAGGTGCCTGATCAGGCGGAGCTGGTTCGTGGCGCGGGGGTTGAAGAAGCCGAGGGTGCCGATGTGGTCTGATGCCGAGAGCCACGGTCTCGGCGACGGCTTTGTCCCGATCCTTTGACGGCTGGTCGACAACCGTCTACCCGTGGCGCATGACGTTGTCGCGGGCGAGTTCGATCAGTTCGTCTCTCTGCCTGGAGAGAATCATCGTCCCGGTATAGAGGCCGACACCCTTCACCTGACCGAGCGTCACGTGCGGTGGCAGGGAAACCTCCCGCCGCGACTGAGCCGCCGACGGGGCCGGTCCTGGGGCGGTCGGGAAGGAGTGACGGCCGCACGCACGTCAGTCAGTCACTCACTTCGCTGCCTCGGTGGCGTCGGCGGCGTACTCCTCGGCGTCGGCGGCGGCTTTCTGCAGCTGCTTCAGATCGCGTTCCTCCTGGCGTTCTTCGATCTTCTTGCGGGCCGCGGCCACATGCCCCTGCCAGGATGTCTGCACCTGGCTCCAGGCGCCGGTGACGAGCGCCGTCGCCGCCTGCCCGCTCGCCGTCAGCCGCTGAGCGCCCTGCTCGGCCCGGTGCTTCGCATCGGCCACCGCGGCCGACAGGTTCTGCCGGTCCGCCGAGAGACTGGCCTCCACCGTGCGCTGCGCGTCGCGGGCCTTCTCCGAGAGTTCGGCGAGCTTGCTCGCCGGGGCGGCCGGGCTGGGCGGAGGTGCCTGGTTCGAGATGAGTTCATCCCTTGGTTGACGTGCTGTTCGATGAAGGACGTGCTGATTGCGGTGCGGGGACCGAGTCAGTGGGAGCCAACAAGCCGACCTCTGGTCTGAACGGCGCGACGGGTCCTCGCGGACAGCGCGAGCACGAAGGCGCCGTGCAGAATGCTGAAGACGCCGAACACGGAGGTGAGCGTCACCGCTCCGCTGTCGGGCCGCGCGGCGAGTGCGAACCCGAGGAAGATGGAGACGAGGCCGCCGAGCAGCCACATCGCCCGCTCGCCCGCACTCTCGCCGTGCCGGAACGACAGCGCCACCTCCATGATGCCGGTGACCAGTGCCCACGCCGCGACCCATAGCGTCAGCACCAGTGCTGTGGCGCCCGGCCACGTCAGCGCGCCGAACGCCGTGGCAAAGGACAGCGCGGCCAGCACCAGATACCCGAGGACCGGGCCGGCGCGGTCACTGCTGAAGGCACGTATGAGATCGATGCCGGCGGTGAGAAGGGCGTAGACGGAGAACGCGACGACGAACACCGCCAGGGTGATGCCGGGCCACGCCAACGAGACGACTCCCATGACCGCGGCCAGGAGCCCTCGCCAGAACAGCGGGGTGGCGGTCGACTTGGCCATGTGCATGCCCTTCTCGTTCGGAAACTGCCCGCCGGCGCGGCGGGGGCACGGAGGCGGCACAGCGCTCACCCTGCCGGAGCGTGACTCCGCCGGCTTCCGTCGAACGACTCAATGCGCGGCTTACCCCTGCGCATGCGGCGTCGTACGCAGTCGATCGGCGGAAGGGCGGCAACCGCCCGGCGCATACGCTGCCAGCGGCATCTCGTGGAAAGCGAACCGAGGAGTGGTCATGGGCTCTGGGATGGATGAGTCGCGCATCTGGCTCCGGAACGAGCAGGCCGTCCTGGCGCGGATGCGCGGAACCCAGGACCGGATCGCGGACGCGATCACCACCTTCGCCGGGACCATGCAGTTCGTCTACATCCACGCGGTGTGGTTCACGGTCTGGATCGCCTTCAACGAAGGGCTGTTCGGCCACTCGGCGGTCTGGGACCCGTACCCCTTCGGGCTGCTCACGATGATCGTCAGCCTTGAGGCGATCTTTCTGTCCACGCTCGTGATGGTGAGCCAGAACCGCCAGGCCGCCCGCGAGAAGGTCCGCGCCGACTTGGACTTCGAGACCAACATCCGCTCGGAAGTGTGGTCGGTTCACATGGGAAGTGCCTACGGTGCGCACGTCAGTCAGACGACTGAAGCGCCGACGCCGACCAGGCGGTGACGATGCCCTTCACCGGACCGAACTGTCTCCGGGAAGGAAACGTCATGATCCATCGCCACCGCCCTCTCCTCGCCTACTGGGACTGGCAGCAGCACGCACTCTGCCGCGGTATGGACAGCTCCGTCTTCTTCGCCCCGCACGGTGAACGCGGTCCCGAGAAGCGGGCGCGGGAGGAGAAGGCCAGGGCCATCTGCAGGCGCTGCCCTGTGATCGAGGCCTGTGCCTGGACCGCCATGAGCGGTCCTGAAACGTACGGCGTCTGGGGAGGCATGTCCGAGGGGGAACGCATACCGCTTCGGCCACGGCGGCCGCGCAGGGCCGTGGCCGCCGAGTCCGAAAAAGCCGAATCCGAGTAAAGGCGCTGCAACGGAAGGGCGTGCGATGACGGCGAACAGTAGCAGTGGGGACGCCGAGCGGCTGCGGCTCGCGGATGCCGACGCGGGGCGGGCGGCATGGCGGCGCTGGGGTCCCTACCTGAGCGAGCGGCAGTGGGGCACGGTGCGGGAGGACTACAGCCAGGGAGGTGACGCATGGTCGTACTTCACCCATGACCAGGCCCGCTCCCGGGCCTACCGCTGGGGCGAGGACGTATCGCCGGCGTCAGCGACGACAAACAGCGGCTGTGCTTCGCGCTCGCCCTGTGGAACGGGCGCGACCTGATCCTCAAGGAGCGGATGTTCGGCCTCGCCAACGCGAAGGGCAACCACGGCGAGGACGTCAAGGAGTACTACTTCTTCGACGTGTTCGTCGAGTACGCCGAGGCCGGCCCCGAGGACCTGGTGACCAGGAGACCCTCTTCACCGAGAACGACACCAACAACGAGCGCGTCTTCGGCAGTCCGAACGCCACCCCGTACGTCAAGGACGGCATCGACCGATACGTCGCCCATGGCGAGACCGGCGCCGTCAACCCCGGGCACACCGGTACCAGGGCCTCCGTCCACCATGTGCTCACCGTGCCCGCGGGCGACAGCACCACGGTCCGGCTGCGCCTGGCAGGCGGCCAACTCGACGATCCCTTCGACGGATTCGAGCAGGTGCTCCAGGCGCGGCGGGCCGAGGCCGACGTGTTCTTCGAGAGCGTCGTTCCGGACAGCCTCGGCGAGGACGAGCGGCGGGTCGTGCGGCAGGCGCCGGCCGGGATGCTGTGGAGCAAGCAGTACTACTACCTCGACGTGGAGCGCTGGCTGGCCGAGCGCGGCGTGGATCCGCTGGCCGCCGATCCGCGGATCCGCAACAGCGCCTGGTACCACATGGCCAACGACGCGGTCATCTCGATGCCGGACACCTGGGAGTACCCCTGGTTCGCGGCCTGGGACCTCGCCTTCCACACCATCACGCTGTCCCTGGTGGACATCGGCTTCGCCAAGGTGTAACAGGGATTGCTTCTGCGCCGCCTGTAACTGCACCCCACTGGCCAGATCCCGGCGTACGAGTGGAACTTCGGCGACGTCAACCCGCCGGTGCATGCGTGGGCGACTCTCTTCGTCTACGAGCTGGAGAAGCACCGCACGGGCCACGGCGATCGCCTCTTCCTGGAGAACGCGGCTTCCTGGGCCTCGACAAGATCGCCATCGAACGGGCCGCGGAGAACCCTGTCTACCTGGAGCAGGCGCAGACGCCGTTCGAGCACTTCGCGTGGATCGCGGTCGCCATGAACCGTATCGGCGAGGACAACGCGTCTCTGTGGGGCGAGGAGGACGGCTTCTTCTACGATGTCCTGAGGCTGAACGACGGCAGCGCGGCCCGGCCGAACGTCCGCTCCCTGGTCGGTCTCGTTGCGCTCGCCGCGACCAGCGTGGTCGGCGCCTGGACCGATCGCCGCTTCCGCGAACTGGTGGAGGGTGCACGGGACTTCGTGCGGCGACATCCGGCCGTCGAGGCCCTCGTCTCCTCCGCCAACACCGTCGGGTCCGGCGCGGAGGGAAGGCACCTGTTCGCGCTGGACTGGCTGCGCCGGATCCTGGCCCGGATGCTCGACGAGGAGGAGTTCCTCGGCCCGCACGGCATCCGCTCGCTGTCGCGGTACCACGCCGCGCACCCGTACACCTTCGAGGTGCGCGGTGAGACCTACGACGTCGGCTATCAGCCCGCCGAGTCCGATTCCGGGATGTTCGGCGGCAACTCCAACTGGCGTGGCCCGGTGCGGTTCCCGGTCAACATCCTGCTCATCCTCCACCTTCCTGCGCGACGGGGAGGGCCACCGCCCGGTGCACGGCGCCCAGCCGAAGTTCGCCAAGGACCCGCACTGGAAGGACCTGATCCTGTTCTACGAGTACTTCCACGGCGACAACGGCGGCGGCCTCGGCGCCGGGGACTGGGGCGCCCTGAGGGAGGAGCCTCTGTCATGACCGTGATCTAGATCTACGAGATCAACACCGTGGTGTGGCTTGGTGAGTTGAGCGCCCGGTACGGACGTACTGTCGCCCTTGGCGAGGTGCCCGGTGAGGTCTGGGACGAGGTCGCGCGGCCGGGAATCGACGCGGTCTGGCTGATGGGCGTGTGGGAACGCAGCCCGGCCGGGCTTCGGATCGCCCTGCGCAACGAGGAGTTGCTCACCTCCTTCCGCCAAGCCGTGCCCGACCTGACCACCGGTGATATCGCCGGATCCCCGTACTGCATACGGAACTACGTGGTCGACCGGAGCATCGGCGGGCCGGAGGGACTCGCCGAGGCACGGGCCCGACTCGCCGCTCGGGGAGTGCGCCTCATCCTCAACCAGGTCCCCAACCACGTGGCCTCCGACCACTCCTGGCTCACCGAGCGCCCGGGCTGACCCGTACTTCCCGCCGTGGCCGGACGTTGTCCAGCTGAACGCCTTCAGCGACGACATGAGTACGGCGGCGGTGGAGACACTGGTGGCGATCGGCGACCAGGCGGACGGCGTGCGCTGCGACATGGCGATGCCGCTGATGAACGACGTGTTCGCGAAGACGCGGGGAGACCGGGCGGGAGCGGCCCCCGCGGAGGACTTCTGGCCGAACGTCATCCCGCGTGTCCGGGAGCGCCACCCCGATCTCCTCTTCGTCGCGGAGGCGTACTGGGACCTGGATGCGGAGTTCGGGTAGGCGGCGAGGGGTCAGCGGTCCCACTGTGCCAGGACGCGTTCGAAGGACTCGTCCCAGTCCATTGACAGCCCTTCCGTGCCGAAGGGGACAGACCTGAGCGTGCGGACAAGCCAGGCGTGTAGTGGAGCGACGCGGATTTCGAGGAGCGCCGCGCCGATCCGTCCCTGCAGCAGCACCCAGAGACTGTGTCCGTCATGGCGCCGGCACGGCGGCCAGATCCGGACGTCGCCGTGGCCACTCGGTTGGTGCAGGCCCGCTATCAGCAGGTCCCGCGAGAGCGCCCAGGCGACAACACCTCCGGTGGCGTTGGAGAATTCGACTCGCACCTCGAGGGGCAGGGACTCGTCGTAGCTGAAGCGGGCCTGGAGCGGCAGGCTCTCGTTCAGGGACACGTGCAGCCAGATCGTCAAGGTGAGATCCGGGCAGCCGTGCTCCGCGGGGCGTATGTCCCCATCGGGATTGTTCTGCGGGTTGGCCATGCGCTTCCCTTTCTGTGATGAGGCCGCCACCGAAGCGGTGGCCAACTGGGGCGGTACCAGGTGGAGGACCAGGAACGCGCCCACCCGGGCCCAGAACCCTCTTCCAGGTGAAGCGCGCGAGCTGCGCCGGCGGAACCGACGATGCACCGCCGGCCGTCTCGGCCTCGGAGGCGAGATCCGCAGGACCATGTGGGGCTCCTCGTCGGGGCTGAAGGCCAGGGTTCGGCGCCGATCCCGTTGAGGCCACGTCCCCCAACGCCGGAAGCACTGATGGTCTCGCCAGGGCGCAGGCCGAGGCATCCGTCGCATGACTGCACCACCCCTGCGTGTCCTCAGCAGGACGGGTCCACGGCTCGATCCGCCCCGTGGGATGAAGCACCGACGCAGTCGGATGACGGATCACCAACAAGGTCGGCCGCCCTAGCGTTCAGGGGGACAACACGACCCCGAGCAAGGCCGGGTGTACCACCGTGCATCCCTCGCTTCGTGCCAGGAACGAGGCCACACCCTCACCGAGTGGGAGATCATCATGCTCAGTTCACCCAACGCACTGCTCTGGCGCAGTCTGCTGGCGGTTGCCGTCGGAGTGGTAGCCGTGGCGTGGCCCGACATCACCATCGGCGCCTTCGTCATCCTGTTCGCCGTCTACGCATTCATGGGCGCGGCAACGGACGCCATGCGCGCCTTCAGCAGCGATCGGGTGGGCCCGGTCTTCGGCTGGCTGCTCCTTGCCCTGCTGTCGCTTGTCGCGGGTGTGGTCGCGTTGGCCTGGCCCGGCATCACCGCGCTGGCCCTCACGATCTGGATCGGCGCGTACGCCCTGGCCACGGGTGCCCTGGAGGTCGGCCTGGCCTTCCGGCGCGGGGAGAAGCCGGGTGAGCGGGCCCTGTTCATCCTGACCGGCCTGGTGTCGATCACACTGGCCTTCGTGCTGTTCGTCCGGCCGGACATCGGTGCGGTCTCGCTGGCCTCCGTCTTCGGGCTGTTCAGCATCGTGTACGGCATCGGGGGCATCACGGCGTCCGTCCAGGAACGCCGCGTCCTGAAGGATGTCGGCGGCGCAGAGCCAGTGGGCGTCTGAGCTGGGCGATGTCCAGGACCCCGCGACCGGCGAGCGCCCTGACCGACATGACTTCGCGTGGGGGCGCTTCGGCGGAAAGCAGGATCAGTGGACAGCCGGAGGCGGGCGGCCCGAGGATCTCCGGAAGGCGATCAGCGGCCGTCCGCGTGTTCACCGACGACGAGCCGCACGGCCGTGGAGGCACGTGCGGGTACCGAGGATCTCACGGTGGCCGTCGGCGTTGACGTCGCCTACCCGCTCACCGCGCTCATCGTCCAAGAAACGTGGGGCACGGTCCTGCGCGCCGCCTTCGTGCCGCACTTGCAGATGTCGACGAAGTTCTTCTACATCCTCACCGCCGTCATCGACACCGTGATCAGCCCTTGCATGTTGGCGGCCTCAGTGAGCGCGAGGATCGTCTGCGCGCCGTGGTCAACGGTCATCCCGGCAGCATCTCTATGCCGGTCAGGTCGAGACCGCTGAGCTGGGCGCGCGAGGCAATGCCGACCTTGGGAAACACGTGGGAGAGATGGCTGCCGACCGTACGGGGAGAGAGCCCGAGCCGCCAGCCGATCTCCTGGTTGGACAGGCCCTGGGCGGCGAGCCATGCGATCTGGCGCTCCCTCGGGGTGAAGCCGTAGGGGTCCACGCCCGCGTCCCCCGCTCGCGCTGCCTGCAGCTCTGCCGCGACGCGCCGGGTCCACCCGTCGGCACCCAGTGCCGCGAACCCCCGGTGGGCGCAGGTGAGTTGCGACCGCGCCGTGGTCGTTCGGTGGCGGCGGGCCAGCCAGCTGCCGTAGGCGAACCGCGCTCGCGCGTCGGTGAACGGCATGGCTGCGGTGTCGGCGTCCTGGAGCGCCGCGAGGAACAGCCGCTCCGCGTCGGACTCTTCGGCCGTCAGCGCCGCCGCCCTGAACTCCAGGCGCCGCGGGATGCCGTACCGCTCTCGGCGGGCACGCGCCAGCACGGCGTTGGCAACGTCCTGGCGTCCGACGGCGATCGCCGCCTCGGCGATGTCGGCGACCGCCCATGCCGCGACGGCTGGATGGCCGGACACACCCTCTCGCAGTTCGTGCAGGGCGCTCTCCGGGTCTCCTGCGCCCAGCGCCGCCAGGCCGCGCAGCCATCGGGCCCGGGCGGCCAGCATGCGGTCCCCGTGGGGAACGGCGAAGGCGAGGACCCGGCTGGTCCGCTGCCATACCTCGGCCTGGTCGCCCCGGATGGCGAGCAGATGGCTGAGCGCGAGCTCGGTCGCCAGGGCGTCGGCGACCCCGACCTCGGCGCTGCGCGCCACGGCCATCCGGATAAGCTGTTCAGCCTGCTCGAACCGGTCCAGCATCAGTGCGATGGCCTGCAACGCCGGCAGCACTGCGGCGCTTCCGGCGTGGCGTTCTGGTTGCATCGCCCCTCCCACAGCATCGGTGTTCATGTTCGTCAATGCTGTCGAGCACCCATACCGCTCGAATCACGCGATCGCGTAGTACCTGGAACCAATTGAGCCTTGGCGATCTCGCTAGTGCTGACGACGCCGACCGAGGGCCTCGATGTCCAGGCCGAGCGCCTCAATCCTGTCGGCAGGAGAGAAGACCACGAATTACCGGGATCCGACCGCGGTACCGCGCGAGCCACGATTCAGGTGCAGGAAGCACAGGCACCCATCGCTGCATGGGGGACTGGTATGAACCGAGCACAGCCGGAGCAGGCGACTACGCGGCACCGCCGGCGATCGAGCGGCGGCGTCCACGCTATTTCGTACCGCTCGCCGAAGCCCGGAAGAGATCGGCGGCATGCAATTGCTGCCGCGCCGACGGGAAGGAGTGCGGTTCACCACGGCCGGAACTGCGCTGCTGGACGGATCGCGCACCGTGCTGTCACTCGTGGACCACGAATGAAGGGGACGCGCCAGGCACCGAGCATGGGACGGCAGCGCGTGCGGGTGAACCTGCCGCCGCACCCTGCCGGCTACGGGCTGCGGCCGTGGATCGAGCAGTCGCCGGCCCGGGCCCGCACGGAACTGGCTGCCACCGGCCAGCACACCCGCGGGCGCGCGCCCGCGACCGGCGTCCAGCTCACCCCGCCAAATATTCCTCAGCGCCGCCACCGTTGACTACCACCTGCGCAGCCTCCACCGAAAACTCGGCATCAACCGGCGCAGCGGTCTCGCGCTCGCGCTGCTGGACGTCGGACTGGTCGCCGAATCCGAACAGAAGGGATCACCACAACCGTCCATCCACCGATCACCGGTGCCGAAGCCGCCGACGACCGGCTCACCGTCAGGGAACTTGTCGACTCCTACGCGCACTGCGCCGACCAGCGCGACGCCAAGGGCCAGATGGCCTTGTTCACCGAGGACGCCCACGTCGTCGTTCACATGGACGCCCGCGACCCCTGGCCAACGCAGGACCTACACGGCAGCGCGGCCCTGGCGCCTGGTCTTCGACGTGGAACCGGACGGGACACGGACGCTGCCGGTCGCCTCCTTCCGCTGCCTCGACACCGTCGTCGAGCAGGACGGGGGTGGCTGTCCGCCGAGCGCCGCCTGACGGTCAGCCGAACCTACACCCGGCCATCGATTTTCTGATCATCGGTCTGATAGCCGAAGGGCGCTGGGACTTGCCCCGTCGGGCGGCGACCCGGCAAACAACCTGGGGAGTTCGCGGCGGGACCGGACGCCGACGAGTGGGAAGGCGCGGTAGAGGTGGGAGGCTACCGTGCGTGGTGAGATCGACAGTCGCTCGCCGATGTCGCGGTTGGAGAGCCCCTCGGCGGCCAACCGTAGGATCCGTAGGCTGTGAGCGGTGAGCGTCTCGGTGGCGGACGGTGTGTGCTCGCCGGGCACCCGGACCCCGGCGGCCCGCAGCTCCGCCCGGGCCTGTGCAGCCCACGGCGCGGCCGTCAGCCACTCGAAGCGGTTGAGGGCCTCGCGGAACGCCGCGCGCGACTCGTCGCGGCGCCGTGATTTGAGCAGCCGACCGTAGTCGAGCAGGAGGCGTGCGTGCTCCATGGGTCTGCGCGGCATGAGCGGTGAGTGAAGGGCGCGTTCGAAGAAGGGCTCGGGGTCGGCCGTACCGCTCTCGGTAGCCCAGAGTGCGTGAGCGTGCGAGACCCGGGCCGTCGTCATCGGCTCGGCGTCGGAGATGAGGTGCGGTCCGTTTGACAGCATCCGGAGCGCTGCGCTCAGCTGCCCTTCGGCCAGTGCCACCCGTATTACGTCCACGTAGGCGCGCCGCGCGGCCGCCAGATCCAACGGCGCCGTGAGGTTCCGGAGAACCTGCCAGGCCGCCGTCGTGTCCCCGACCGCGAGGTGGCTGAGTCCAGCGGCGTGGTCGAGCAGGCCTGTGGTCTCCTGGTCGTTGTGGGATGTGGCCAGCCGCCTGAGTCGATCGCATCGCCTTTGGTCAAACGCGCCGCGGTGGGCAGCGATGGTCAGGTCGAGCGCGTGCAGCCTGATGACCTCCGACCAGCGCTGAGCCTTTCGTAGGTCCTCCTCGTCGGCGGTCAACCTGGCGCGAAACTGCCGCCACTGCCCGGTGGCGACGAGAGCGTCGTAGTCCATGGTCATCCCGACGGCCTCCTCTCGCCGCCCAGGACGACGTCGCTGAGCTGGACGCGTGTGGCGACGCCGAGGATGGGACAGAGGCGGTACAGAGGGGAGGCGATCGTCCGGGGGGAGAGAGCGAGCCACCACCCGATCTTCCGGTTGGACAATCCCTGGGCGGCGAGCATCGCGATCTGATGCTCTCTCGCGGTGAGGCCGTCGTGGTCCGCATGCTTGGGCCCGGTGCCCGTGCACTGCAACACCGCCGTGGCGCGCCGCGTCCACCCTTCGGCGCGTAGACCCGCGAACCCCTGCTGGGCCTGATTGAGGAGCCGACACGCCGCGGTCGTCTGACGGCGCCGGATCAGCCAACTGCCGCAAGCGAGCCAGGTCCGCGCGCCGGTGTATGGCATGGGCGCGGTGTCGGTGCCCGGGAACGCCGCGCGGAACAGCTCATCGGCGGCCGACTCGTCGGCCGTGAGCGCCGTCCCTCGGAGTCCCACGCGCCGCGCGCCGCCGTACGGGCCTCGTCGGGCGTGCGCTGGCACGGCAGTAGCGACGTCCTGGCGTCCGACGGCGGTTGCCGCCTCGTCGACGTCCGCGACTGCCCATGCGGCGATGGCCGGATGGCCGGACCGTTCGGCCACGCCCTCCCGCAATTCGTGTAGTGCGCTCTCCGGATGCCTGGCGCCGAGCGCCACCAGGCCGCACAGCCACCCGGCCCGGGCCCCGAACAACCGGTGCCCGCCCGGCTCCGCGAAGGCCAGCACCCGCCCGGTCCGTTCCCAGACCTCGGTGTGGTCGCCTCGGATGGCCAGTGAGCGGGTAAGTGCCAGCTCCGTCGTCAGGGCATCGGCGACGCCCGCCTCGGCACCGCACTCCACGGCCACCCGGATCATCAACTCGGCCTGCCGGAACCGGTCCAGCCCCAGCGCGATGAGCTGCAATGCCGGAAGCACAGCTGCACTTCCGGTGTGCTGACCAGGTCGCATCGGCCCTCCCACAGCGTCGGTGGCACCCGGCTGGGTGCCCGGGTTTGTCAATGCTGTCGGGTGTCTTGGGCCGCTCGAATCACGGAATCGCGTAGTCTCCGTCCCCGGCTGGAGTGACTCGTGAGCCGCTTGCCCCGGGTCTGATGGAGCCTCCACCGATCCCGGAACGGTTCAAACCACTGTCGAATCCCCAGCCGGGTGACTGCGTGATCGCGGCAGGCAGATCGTGCTTTCTCGGCATGCGCCGACCGGCAGCCGTGTTGCGCTGGCCCGCGCGGGCCGGTGCCCAGCGCCGCTCGCCTCCGCAGGGTCAGATCGCGAGGTCCGCGTGCATCTCCCAGACGAGAATTTCCGCGGGCGTGGAGGTGCTGATCCGCTGGCCGCCGCTTGCGGTGAGGCGGACCGCGTCGCCCTCTGCCAGCGTGCCGGTGCCTTCGAGTTCGACGGAGCCGCGGGTGACGAACAGGTGCAGATAGGGGGCCTCGGGCAGTTGCACCGGCCGGCCGGGGAGCAGTCGGGCCGCGTGGAATGCCGCGTGGGGGTTCCTGATGCGGATAGTGGCGGCATCGTGGTGCTCAGCCATGCCGGACGCGACCGTGACCAGGCCGCCCGACAACAAGTCGTGGTCGATTTCCTGCTGCTCGTAGCCGGGCGTCCCACCTGACTCGCCGGGCGGGATCCACATCTGGATCAGGTGCACCGGGTTGGTGTGGGGCTCGCCGCCGAGGCGCCAGGAGTCGTTCTTCTCCGAGTGCAGGATGCCGGTGCCGGCGCTCATCCGTTGGGCGAGCCCCGGGTAGATGACGCCGGAGTTGCCGGCCGAGTCCTGATGCACCAGTGCTCCCTCCAGGACCCAGGTGACGATCTCCATGTCCCGGTGCGGGTGGGTGTCGAAGCCGGTGCCCGGCCGGATGGTGTCCTCGTTGTGGACCAGCAGCAGGCCATGGTGGGTGTTGCCCGGGTCGCGGGGCTGACCGCCGACCCAGAACGAGTGCCTGCCGCGAAGCCACGACAGGTTGGTCTCCGACCGGTCGTCGGACCGGCGGACATCGATGAGCGGTGCGGATGGGGTGGTGCCCATGGGTTCGTCCTGCCGAATCGAGGTGGGTTCGCCGGAAGTGGGCGTGAGGCTGCCGTGAGGCCGGTCAGCCCGCTGTGGCGGTCGACGCCGTGACGGCGGCGGCGAAGTCCGGCTGAACGCCCAGTTGGGCGAGCATGACGCTGACGCCGACGTAGCAGTTGAACTCCTTGATCTTGCCGTCCTTGATGTACCAGAAGTCGGCGGTCGGGATGTCGAGCTTGGCGCCGGTCGGCTGTATGACACCCGCGGGCGTCTCGAACGGCCCAGTGAACGTGCCGTGGATCGTCAGCTCGACGGCGGCGATGTCGCCCATGACGTGGAACCGGTGGAACTCGCGGTGGACGTCGGGCGCCAGCCGGCTCATGAAGACGACCAGGTCGCCCAGGTGCTCGCCCCGGTAGCTCTCCCCGGCGACGACGTTGTTGAACACGCCGTCCTCGGCGAACAGGTCCATGAACCCCTGGACGTCCAGGACGCTGCCCTCGGCCGCGTTGTACGCCGCCCGGACCACGGATTCTGCGTCGGGAGTCATGGCCTCTCACCCCTTCAACGAAGAAATCAAATGCTTGATTAATGATGCAACCAGACCTCAGAATTTGTCAAGCATGCATTTGACTTGTTTGGGTCCGGCGACCTTTGGCCAGGTCAGCCGGTGTGCGGTGCCCCTGGAGCGCCCCCGCCACCACGGGGACCAGCAGCCGCTCGATCTCCTCGGCGGACTTGGCGGCCAAATCGGCGCCGATGGGCGCCAGCGCGAGCCAGTTCAGCAGGCCGGCCGCGCACCGTGTACGGAAGACCAGTTCCTGCTCGTCGACTCCGGGAAGGCTTGCCGTCGGCACCCGTAGGGCATCCCGGCGGGTCTGCTCGAACTTGCCGGCCAGCTGCTCACACCCCTGCGGCGATTCGATGCCGACGCGCGCCACGGTCCGCATGACCGCCAGGTCCTCCCCGCCGGCCGCGAGCGCGCGCACCATCGGCCGGGCGAACGCCGCGGCCGGCTCCTGAAGCGTCGAGGTGGGGTCAAGGGAGTCGAGTGCCTGGATCTGCGCGTCCAAATACCGTGCCAATGCATGCTCGATCGCCGAGTCGCACAGTGCCTTCAGCGATCCGAAGTGGTAGCTCACGGCAGCGACGTTGGCTCCGGCGCTCTCCGGGATTTCGCGGAGCGTCACGCTCTCCTGGCCCCGCTGTGCGAGCAGTTCCAGGGCAGCCGCCAGCAGGCTGTCCCGCGTACGCTGACCTGCCTCTCGACGTCGATCCGTCTTCTCTGCCCGCACAGACTGAAGTCAAGCAGCCGCTTGACTTCAGCGCGGATGGTGATCGTCGCCTGCGTCGAAAGCCTGGCGGTATCGCCCGCCGCCAAACGTCGCGAAGCCAGCGGCGCGGCCGCACGGTCAATCAGCACTGCGCATCGCCCTGGCGAATCCCGGCGCTCCGGAAATCCTGTCGATGCGTTCCTGCTTCTCACGAACAAAGTCAACGTGGATGAGTCGCGGACGCACCGAAGGCTCGGCCTCGGTCAAGGGTGGCCTTGGTCAATCGTCTTGGGCGGGGCACTGGCTCCAACTGCCCACCAAGCGGGGGCGCATGCCACGGCGGCGTCGACCAGGTTGTCCTTGGTGATGGACGGATCGCTGAGCCATGCCCTGATCGCTCCGGGGAAGCCATGGGCGAGGAACTGGGCGATCACCTGGTGGTCGGCGCCCGGGAGGCCGGCGCCGGTGGCGCGGGCGAGGAAGGTGAGGGCGTAGCCGTTGAAGTGGCGGACCAGCGCGTCGTAGACGCCGCGGTCCGCCGGATCGTCGAGGGCGTGCCGGTAGACGCCTGCGAACCGCTCGACGTGGTCGGCCACCTCCGCGACGGCCAGTCGCAGCAGTTCCGGCCCCGGGTTCCCTCGGCGCGGCGCTGGTCCTCCAGCCGGTGGCCGGTCTCCAGGTCTGCGTAGAGCGCCTGGACGAGTGGATCGAGGGTGGTGCTGTAGGGAAACGGGTCGCTGCGAGGCGAGTTCCACGGCGGCCCGCTGCAGGGCGGTGATCGTCCGCGCCATGCGGGGATCGGTCCTCTCGCTCGCAGAACTCACAGAGCTGCCCTCCAGTCCCTGCCGACGGGTTGCGGTCGGCTCGCGACCAGTGCTCTTATGCATGTGTCAAATAGTTTGGATGGCGGGAGCCGATATGTCTTCCCATTCTGCGATCTCACCCCAGGAAGTCGCCGACCGGCTGGCCATCCGCGAGCTGATCGACGCCTACGCGCACTGCGCGGACCGTAGGGACGCCAAGGGGCAGATGGCGCCGAGCCGACCCAGGAGTTGCACGGACGCGAGGCCCTCGCGCCGGTGTTCGACAACCTGAACACGTACAAGGCCACCACTCACTTCAACGGCCAGAGCACCCTGTCCCTCGACGGGGATCGGGCCGGCGGTGAGACCTACTGCCTGGCGCACCACATCTCGTTCGGCACGGACGCCGAGCGCACGATCATGATCGCGTCTATCCGCTATCTCGATCAGTTCGTCAAGCGGAGCGGCGACTGGTTCTTCGCCGAGCGTCGGCTGCTTGTCGACTGGACCGAAACCCGCCCCTGCGCACCCTGAGCACCTGGAAAGACCGACTCGAAGGCGGCGCGCGACCCCACCCGAGGCACAGCGGCGCCTGTCCGTAGGACCAGGGCGAAGGGCAAGCGGTACTACGACTGGGCCGCCGCCCGAGTTCCCTCCGTGGCCGAGCAACGAAGCTCTACGTCGGACAAGGGCCCACTGGCTGTCGCCCTGGCCTCGGCTTTACGCCTCGTGCTGCAACAGCCATTCCTTCTCTTGACCCGGGTCGGGCAGGACCTGGCCGGCTATTACAGCGGAACGAGCGGGACTGTCCTGGATCACCACCAGGATGCGGTGCTCTGCTATCCCAGTGATGCGGGAAGCGGCGGCGGACAGCTCGAGGGCCAAGCGGGTCGTCTCCTCCTGCGGGTGGCCTCGGCGTGCCCAGCCGCCGATCAGGAGTGGCGCCCCGGGTTCTCCACCGACGTAGACGCTTTCCTGAGGCAGTTCGGAGAAGAGCACGTTGACGTAGGCGGGCGGGACGTGGTTGATCTCCGCATGGATCCGGGCGATCTCGGCGGCCAGGGCGCCCTTGGCACCGGCCCTCAGAGTTCCCTGAGCGGTGGTGCAGGTGTAGATGGGCACGTCGACTCCTGAGCTGTGAGACCTGTGGGCGTGCCCCCAAGGCATCGGGGGGCACGGCTGCGTTGGCGATGGTTCGTGGTGGAGGAGGGATCCCGCGGCGTGAGGGCTGGCTGCAGCGCCCTCGCGGTGTGCGGGGTGGGTTAGTTGCTGCCGTCGGCGAGGGTCTTGAGGTCGGTGACGGTGTAGGCGAGATCGAAGTGGAATCCCTTGCCGGTGCGCTGGATGGGCAGGTCGGCGAGTTCCTCGCCGTGGGCGGGGAGGAAGGCGAGGTCGGCGGTGCCGACCCAGGCGTCGCTGATGGCGGTGTTGTCCAGGACGGACATGACCAGTTCGTGGACGGCGGGCTTGTCGTGTTGTCCGGCGGCCAGGCGGGGGAAGTGGCGGAGGTTGACCACGGGGCGGTTCATCAGAGCCGCGGGGTCGGGGACCGGCTGCTCCAAGGTGATCTTGGCTTCGGCGATGCGCTGTCCGGTGGCGGAGGCGGTGGCGGCGAACTGCCCGCCCTCGCCGAGGGCCGGGGTGCCGGGGCCGCCAACGGAGTAGGCGCGGGTCTGGTGGACGGCGCCGAGCTTCTTGGGGAAGCCCTGGACCCAGCCGCGGGCCATGGCGGAGTCGTTGTCGACGTAGATGTAGGGGCACCAGGCCACGGGCGTGTCGTTGTAGTGCGCGTCCAGGGTGATCAGGAACTCCCGGTACTGCGAGCGTGCGGGGTCCAGGTACTCCAGGCCGGTGGAGGAGTACTGCCAGTCGATGAACATCGCGACGCCGCGGCCGGCGGAGTCCGGGTCGGGCGTCAGGCCCTCAGGCAGGGTCGCGGCGGCGGCGGCCGGGTCGGTGAAGAATTCCACGCCCACCACGGTGCCGGCGTAGTGCCACGGCGGAGCGGGCGCCAGATTTGCGATACCGCGCGGAGACAGAGGGACGGTGTAGCCCTTCATGACACGAACTCCTTCGAGAAGGTCAGAGTGAAACGATACGTAGCGTTTCACTCGCTTGAACGCGACAGTAGCACGCCTTGACCCAAGAACGAAACGATCCGTATCGTTCTAGTCATGGCACTAGTCTTCTCGTCAGGTTCGGTGACCGGTGGGCCGCGTTCTGCTTCAAAGATCCTTGACGCGGCACGGGATGTCCTGTCGGGACAGGGATACGCGGCGCTGACCATCGAAGCCGTTGCGGCGGCCGCGGGCGTCGGCAAATCGACCATCTATCGCTGGTGGCCCAGCAAGGAGGCGCTTGTCGCCGACGCGCTCGCCCAGATCTTCCGCGCCGAGGAGATCCCCGATCTGGGCGACACACACGCCGAACTGCGCTGCGCCGTCGACATGACCATCGACAACTACGCCAACGAGGACATGGCCGCCTCGCTGCCCGCACTCGCCGCCGGCCTCCTCCCTCACCCCGAACTCTTGGCTCGGTTCCGGGAGGCTTTCTTGCACCGCAAGCGCGAGAACATCGCCGCCGCGCTGCACCGCGGAATCCAACGCGGAGACCTGCCCGACGATCTCGACACCGACCTCGTCCAGGACATATGGGCCGGCACCATCCTCTACCGACGACTCATGATCGGCTCCCCCCTCGACGCCGACCTCGCCGAACACCTCGTCCAACTCGTCACCAACCGTCCGCCGCTGCTCCCTCATCGTGGAGCGGGGGCGCGTGCAGTTACGGACCCGTGAAACGGGCTGCGTGCAGGAGTTCGGAAGAAAGGTTCAGGCTGAGGCCAGAGTCTCCGGTGTCTTTCACCAGTTGCACCGCTGCTGCTGGCGGAGCTGCACGCGGCCGACGAGTTGGACTGGTCGCGGGCCTGCGTGGATGCCCCTCACAGCCGCGCGGCGAAGGGGCGAAAGCCCCCGTCGCCGGTAGCTACCGGCGTGCCAATAGGCCGACCGTTCAAGCCTCGGTCTGGCGCAACCACTCGCTTTCCTTGCCCGGTTCGGGCAGCACCCGACCGCCTTCGACAGCGGACCGGGCGGGACCGTCCTGGAGCACCACCATGATCTGGCTTTCGTCCACGCCGGAGATCCGTGCGGTCGCAGAAGACAGTTCCTGGGCCAGTCTTGTCGCCTCCTCTTGAGGGTGGCCTCGCCGTACCCAGCCGGTGAGGATCAACGGTGTCGCCGGTTGTCCGCCTGCGAAGACACTGTCCGGAGGCAACTCGGAGAAGACCACGTTGACGTAGGCCGGTGGCACATGGTTGATGTCCGCGTGAATCCGGGTGATCTCGGCTGCCAGCAGAGCCTTCAACTCGCTGGTCAGAGATCCCTGGGCCGCCGTGCAGGTGTAGATGGGCATTTTGACTCCTCAACTGTCCGGGGCGGCGCGGCTGTAAGGTTTCCGGCCGCTGCTGCCACTGGAGCTGGCCGTCCTCGATGTGATCCCCACAGGTGGCGACGGCGTCGCCGCAGTCCGCGCGAAGCCCGCGGTACGCGGCGTTGACCCTGAACCCCTGCTAGAAGCCTCGGCGTACGCCCCCGTCGATCGACAGCATCACGCCTGTCAGATACGACGCGGCGGGCGAGAGCAGGAAGGCGGCGCTCCGGCCGAACTCGTCCGGGGTTCCGTACCGGCGCAGGGGGACGTCGGCAGTCGCACGCTCGCGGGTGGCGTCTGCGTCTTCAGCCCGGTCGTAGAGTTCGCGCACCCAGTCGGTTTCGATGTGGGCGGGCACGAGGCCGACGGCACGGATGCCCTGCGGGCCCAGCTCGTTCGCGAGATTCTTGGCGTAGCCGGCCAGGCCCGGCCTGAAGGCATTGGAGATCGCCAGGCTGGGAATCGGCTCGTACACGGAGGTGGAAAGGACGAAACCGATGACACCTCCCTCGCCCAACTCCACCGCGACGGCACGGGACAGCCGCACCGCACCGAGGAAGACCGTCTCGAAGGCGGCGCGCCACTGGTCGTCGTCGATGGTGTCCGACGTACCTGTCGGCGGCCCGCCGACGCTGACGAGCACCCCGTCCAGTCGCTTGAAGGCATCACGGGCCGCAGCGATCAGCCGTTCCGGAGCCCCGGCGTCGGCGTTGTCGGCCACGACGCCGACTACCTGCCCCGTGCCGCCGAGTTCCTCCTCGGCCGCGGCCACCGACTTCTCGCTGCGGCCACTGACCACCACCCTTGCGCCCTCCGCCACCAGCTCGCGTGCGGCGGCCCTGCCCAACCCGCGGGTGCCACCGGTGACGATGTACACCCGGTCCTTCAGTCCCAAGTCCATGACTACTGTCCTTGCTTCGTGAGTTCGAACCGGTCATCCGTTAGAGCTTCGGCACCCGTCAGACCGCGGGTGTCAGGTGAGGCGGCGGAGGGCGTCGGGGGTGAGGTCGGCGAGGGTGGGGTAGCCGTCGACGGCCATGATCAAGTCGGCTTCGGCGAGCAGGGCCCGTAGGACGTGGACGATGCCGGCTTCGCCGCCGTAGGCGAGGCCGTACGCGTAGGGGCGGCCTACACCGACGGCTGTGGCGCCCAGGGCGACGGCCTTGACGATGTCCGCTCCCGTGCGGACACCGGAGTCGAACAGGACCGGCATGCCGTCGGCGGCCTCGACCATGGCGGGCAGAGCGTCGAGGGCGGGCAGGCCGCCGTTTGCCTGGCGTCCGCCGTGGTTGGAGCAGTAGACGCCGTCCACGCCGCCGTCCTTGGCGCGGCGGACGTCCTCGGGGTGGCAGATGCCCTTGAGGATCAGCGGCAGGTCGGTGATCGAGCGCAACCAGGGCAGGTCGTCCCAGGTGAGCGGGTTGCCGAAGATCCGCACCCACTCGGCGACCGCGGCCTTCGGGTCATCCTCCGGGCTCTTGGTGAGGCGGGAGCGGAAGACGGGGTCGCTGGTGTAGTTGGCCAGGCAGTTCCCGCGTAGCTGGGGGAAGTTGCTGGTGGTCAGGTCGCGGGGGCGCCAGCCGGTGATCCAGGTGTCCAGGGTGACCACAATGCCCTTGAACCCGGCCTTCTCGGCACGGTGGATCAGGCTCTCGGCCAGCTCCCGCTCGGTAGGGGTGTAGAGCTGGAAGAAGCCCGGGGTGTCGGCGAGCTCGGCGGCGACCTGTTCCAGTGGATCGTTGGTCAGCGTGGAGGCGATCATCGGCACACCGGTGCGGGCGGCGGCGCGTGCAGTGGCGAGATCGCCGTGGCCGTCCTGCGCGCACAGTCCGATGACGCCGACCGGAGCCATGAACAGCGGTGAGGGCAGGTGTATCCCGAACACGTCGACGGACAGGTCCCGGGCTGTGGCGCCCACCATCATGCGCGGGATGAGGCCCCAGCGTTCGAACGCGGTGACGTTGGCCCGCTGGGTCCGCTCGTCGCCGGCGCCGCCCGCGACGTAGGAGCGGACCGAGGCGGGCATCGATGCCTGAGCCAGCGGCTCCAACTCGTCGTAGGTCATCGGGAAGCGCGGTACCACCCCGCGCAGCCCGTCCTTGTAGATCTCGTCCTGATAGGTGCCGTAAGCCATGATCCGGACCTCCTTCACGCCCGCCGGGTTCGCTCCGTGCCCGCGTCTGTTCGAGCACATGGGCATGGCCTTCGTCGTGATCGGCTGTGCTCCGTCAGCCACCGCCCAGGTTGCCCAGGCAGTGCTCCGATGCCCGCCGACAGGCATCGGGGCACTGCTGTCGAGCCCACCGAGACCCAGGCGTGGAAGATGCACGCCACCTTCACGCTCGACCAGCGCTACAGCATGGCTGTCTGGGGCTGGGTGGAGACCACGATGACGGTGGTGGTTCCGGCGTCCAGGGCGGCGGTGAACTCCTTTTCGAGGGCTTCGGTGGTCTCCACCTCGACGGCCCGGCAGCCGTAGCCGCGGGCCAGGGAGGCGATGTCGATGCCGGGCAGATCGAGTCCTGGCACCCCAGGCGTCTCCTCCAGCACCGCGAAGGACTTGAGGATGGAGTACTCGTGGTTGTGCATGACCACGTAGACGATCGGCAACTGGTGCTGGGCGGCCGTCCAGATGCCCTGCACGGAGTACTGGAAGGAGCCGTCGCCGATCAGCCCGACCACCGGGCGGCTGACTCCGTTGGCGCGGTCGCCCAGAGCGACGCCGACGGCCGCCGGAGTGCCCCAGCCGATGCCACCGCTGGCCGTGGCGAAGAACGATCCGGACCGCACGGTGGGCAGCCACTCGATCTGCTGGGCCATGGTGGAGGTCGACTCGTTCACGATGACCGCGTCAGCAGGCTTGACCCTGCTCAGCGTTGAGTAGACCTCGGGCGGGGTCAGCGGGTTGTTGGGCGTTTGCGGGAGCTGGCGGGGCCGCGCCATAGGTTCGGGTGAGGTGCGGCCTGTGCCCTCCGCGACCAGGTCCACCAGCAGCTCGATGGCCGTTCGGGTGTCGCTGAGGAGGCTGTCGCCCATGCGCGCGTACGCGGCGACGGCGGGGTCGGCGGTGATGTGCAGCAGTTTGGTACCCGCCGGGAGGTATTCGCCGGGGACGTAGGGGTAGTAGCGGAAGACTTCGGCGCCGATCACGATCACCAGGTCGTGTTCGGCCAGGTGGTCGCCGATGGTCTTCACGGACATCCCGAGCGGGCCGCGGAAGAGCGGGTGGTCCTCGGGGAAGGAGGCACGGTCCAGCAGCGGGGAGCCGTAGACGGTCGCGCGGAGCTTCTCCGCCAGGGCGACCGCTGCGTCCCAGCCGCCGGCGCGGTCCACCTCGGGTCCGAAGACCAGGGCGGGGCTGCGGCTGGCCGAGATGCGGTCGGCGAAGAGCCGTAGCCGCTCGATGTCGGGGGCGACCCGGTCGCTGATGGTGCGTGTCCGGGTGAAGCCGTCCAGCGGCTGGTTCCAGTCGTCCATCGGGATGGACAGGTAGACCGGTCCGGCCGGGGGCTGCAGGGCCACCGCGTAGGCGCGCAGGAAGGCTTCGGGGACGTCCTCGGCCCGGTAGGGCTCGTAGGACCACTTCACCCAGGGCTTGGGCAGCGTCGCGGCCTCGCGGTTGCCCAGGTAGGGCTCGCCGATCAGCAGTTCCCGGTGCTGCTGCCCTGAGGTGATGATGAGCGGGGTGTTCCCCCGGTAGGCGGCGACCAGGTTCCCCAGGGAGTTTCCCACCCCGGCGGAGGAGTGCAGGTTGACCAGTGCGGGGCGGCGGGTGACCTGGGCGAAGGCGTCGGCCATCGCGATGACCGACGCCTCCTGGAGCCCCAGGACGTAGTGGAAGTCGTCGGGGAATTCCTGCAGGAAGGTCTGCTCGGTCGATCCGGGATTCCCGAACATCGTGGTGAGTTGCAGGGAGCGCAGCAGGTCGTAAGTGACGCTGCGGACGGTGGAGTTCTCGGTCATGGTGGCGCCCTTCAGCCGTGCGAGAGCATCAACTGAGCGTGAAATTACGCCTGCGACGAGGGGTTCGGCTTCGGTCGATTGACTGCATCGGCTTGGGTCGATCGCTTTCCTGCCGGGGCCGCTCCTGTTCTTTTGAGTCATCTGACGCATGCGGAGCGACCCCACCCGGGCGTGGAATCAGCCGTAGACCATTTCCAGCCGAGGCGATCGGATACGGAAGGCGGCGGACGCCCATGCCACGCAGAGTAATCGTGGGGATGACGGGGGCGACCGGCGCCGTGTTCGGTATCGAGTTGCTTCGAAGGCTGCGGGAGCAGTCGGATGTGGAGACCCATCTGGTGCTGTCCCCGTGGGCCAGGACGACCGTGCGCCTCGAAACCGGATTGTCGGCGCACGAGGTCACCGAGCTCGCGGATGCGACGCACGCCTGGAACGACCAGGGCGCGCCCATCTCGTCGGGGTCGTTCCGGGTGGACGGAATGGTCGTCGTGCCCTGCAGCATGAAGACGCTCGCGGGGATTCGCACCGGCTATGCCGAGGGGCTCATTCCCCGTGCGGCCGATGTGACGCTGAAAGAGGGGCGCCGGCTGGTGCTCGTACCGCGGGAGACCCCGCTCAGCGAGATCCACCTGGAGAACATGCTGGCGCTCTCGCGCATGGGGGCGAGGATCGTCCCGCCGATGCCGGCCTTCTACAACCGTCCCGAGACGATCGGCGACCTGGTCAGCCATCTCGTCGTCCGGGTCCTGGACCAGTTGGACATCCATGTGCCGTCGGCGCAGCGATGGAACGGCATGCCCCACTCTCCCGCACTGAAAGGAACCAGAACCGATGTCCGAGATCACCGACCTCCGGGCCTACCTCTCTGAACTCGAAGCGCTTGGGGACATCGAACGCATTTCCCGCGAGGTGGACCCGAAGCTGGAAGCGGCCGCGGTCACCCGGCTGTCCACCGAGAGGCGCCGGCCCGCCCCGTTCTTCGAGAACATCGGCGGAGTCGCCGAGGGATTCCGCATGATCGGCGCCCCGGGTGCCCTGTCCAGCAGTCCGGGGCATCCGCTGGCGCGCATCTCGCTTTCCCTCGGCCTGCCACACACCACGACCGCCGCCGAGTTGGTCGCGCATCTCGCCCAGGCGGGTACCAAGCCTCCGCTCCCGCCGCGGCGCGTGGACGCCGCCTCCGCGCCCTGCAAGCAGAACATCCTGCTGGGTGAAGACGCGAGTCTGGACCGCTTCCCTATTCCGTTCGTTCATCAGGACGATGGGGGGCCGTACGTCAACACCTGGGGCGTCATCGCCGCGCGCACCCCGGACGGCCGGTGGACGAACTGGTCGATCTCCCGGGTCATGATGATCGACGGTCGGCACATGACCGGGCTGGTGCTGCCGAGTCAGCACATCGGCATGGTCTGGCAGGAGTGGGAGGCCATCGGCGAGCCGATGCCTTACGCCATGGTCCAGGGCGGCGACCCGGGCATCGCGGTCGTCGGCGGTATGACTCTTCCGGCCGGCGTGGACGAGGTCGCCTACCTCGGAGCGCTGCTGGGCAAGCCGGTCGACGTGGTGCCGTGCGAGACCAACGACCTTGTGGTGCCCGCCAGTGCCGAGGTGATCATCGAGGGGCATCTGTCCGCCAGCCGGGACGCGGTGGAGGGCCCGTTCGCGGAGTTCCACGGCTGGGCGCTGCCCGAGACCTCGCCGCAGCCGCTGTTCAGCATCGACGCGATCACCTACCGGGACGACCCGATCTGGCCGCTGGCCGCCGCCGGACGCCCTGTCGACGACTCACATGTCGCACCGGCCGCGGGAATCTCCGCGGAAGTCGTCACCATCCTGCGCGAGGCGGGACTGCCGGTCACCACGGCCTGGCTGCCGCTCGGCGCCGCCTGCTTCTGGACCGTGATCACCGTGCCGCAGAACTGGCGCGAGGCGTTGCCAGGGATGGACACCGCACGGTTCGTGCACCGCATCGGCGAGGTGCTCAACGGCAATCGGGTCGGGCGCCTCTCCCCGGTCGTCTACGTGCTGGACGACGACGTGGACCCGTCGAACGACTCGGACCTGCTGTGGGCTCTGGGCACCCGGGTACATCCCTACCTCCGCCAGGAGCAGTGGTACGGGCCGATCATGCCCTGGTATCCGTGCTTCCTGGAGGAGGAACTGCACCGCGGCTGGGGAGCCGTCGTCGTGCATGACGCTCTGCTCCCGGCGGTGGGCAGCGGACGCGTTCCGCAGGCCAGCTTCGACGGCGTGTTCCCCGCCGATCTGCGGGCCAGGGTCCTGGCCGACGAAGCCGTCGCACCGAACGCGTAAGCGTGGGCGTGCGGCTACTGCTGAAGGTCCCCGCCTGGGTCGGCTTCGGGGTACTGGGCTTCCAGCGCAGCGCGGAGTGCGGCGCGGGAGGTGATACCGAGTTTGGGGAAGAGCCGGTGCAGGTGGGAACCGACCGTGCGGTGGGACAGGAACAGGCGCGCGCCGATCTCCTTGTTGGTGAGTCCGGTGGCGGCCAGCTCGGCGATCTGCCGTTCCTGGGTCGTCAGCACCGGCGGCGCCGTGTCCGACCGTGCAGCGATGGTCAGGCCGGTGGCGCGCAGTTCGTTGCCGGCCCGCTGCACCATCGCTCGCGCGCCGATCCGGTCGAAGGTCTCCATAGCGGCGCGGAGTTGGATGCGGGCGCCGGAGGTGTCACGGGTACGGCGCAGCCACTGTCCGTAGGAGAACTGGATGCGTGCCTGTTCCCAGGGATACCGGGCGGCTTCGGGAAGGGCCAGAGCTGCCTCGAACAGGGCGCCGGCCTCGTCGTCGTCCGCGGCCACAGCTGCGGCTGCGGCCGTGATCAGCGCGATGCGCGAGCCGATGCGGGGGAGGCCGGCCTTCTGGGCGGCGGCGACGTGTGCGCGGGCCTCTTCGCGGCGGCCGGTGCGCATCGCCGCCTCGACCAGGTCCAGCACCACCCACCGGTTCGGGATGCCGGCGCTCGGGGCACTGGGCGGATCGATCTGCGCCACCTGGGCGTGGGCTTCCTCGAAGTCGCCCTGGCCCATGGCCGCGAGATGCCGGGCAGAGCGGGCGTACGCCATGGTGGCGCTCATGCCGCGCGGCGCCGCCCAGGTGGTGGTCTCCTTGCTGCGCTCCCGGGCCAGTTCCACGTCACCGCGCAGCGCGGCACCCGATGCCAGCACGGCCCGGATCTGACGCTCCCAGAACGAGTAGCCGTAGCCGGTCGCCAGCTCCAGCCCCTGGAGCGCGAGGTTCTCGGCCTCGTCCCACTGCCCGTGCACATACGAGTCCTGGCAGAGCAGCATCAGCCCGGGGACCACCATGGCGATCGCGCCGCCGTCCCGCTCCCGCTCGATCATGCTCCGGACCGCGTACCGGTAGTCGGACAGGGTGTCCATCGCGACCGCCGCGAAGGCCAGCGGAATCACCTCCCAGGGCTCGGCGGCCGCCGGGAGAGCCGCGAATGCGCGGACCAAGCCTTCTCGGATGGAGTCCGAGGCCCGGGTGGGGTCGACATACGCGTCGTAGCACAGCTGGAAGGAGGCAACCTGCTCGGGCTCGAACCGGGCCATGGCCTTCCTGAGCAGTTCCCACGGTTCCGGCCGCAGGGTGTAGAGGCTGACAAGCAGCAGCGCGTAGAGGATGCCGTACTGGTCCCAGGAGTCCGGCCCTGCGGTCTCACTGGAATCGAGCGCCCGGGTCAGCAGCCCGTACGCGGCGGCTACGTCACCCTCGTTGTTCGTGAGCAGGTGGGCGGTGGCGGTGAAGACCAGCGCGGTCGGGGCATCCGGGGTCTGCCCGGCATCCGCCAGCAATGAGGTGACCTGGTCGAGTCGACCGGCCATGGTGGCGAGGTGGGCGGCCTCGACCAGGCGCCGGGACCGGTCTCCCGGATGCGGGCTGAGCTCACCCGCGCGCACCAGGGTGGCCACCGCGATCGACGCACGGCCACGCTGACGCGCCAGCAGGGCCGCCTTGTCGAGTGCCCGGGCCACCGCCTCGTCTGGTCCCGTGCTCGCCTCGGCCAGATGCCACGCCTGCCGCTCGGGGTCGAAAGCCAAAGCCTCGGCGAGGGCCCGGTGCACGGCCCGGCGCTCGCCGGGGAGGGCCAGGTACACGACCGCCGAGCGGGTCAGCGGATGGGCGAACGCCACCTGGCCGGAGGCGGCGTCGGCATGGACCATCCGTGCCCGCTGCGCCGGGGCCAGGTCGTCCAGGTCTATGGCGCCCTGGGTGGCGGTCCTTATGGTGTCCAGGTTGTCGTCAGCCGCCAGTGCAGCCAGGAGGAGCGCCTTCCGTGTCGTGGTGGGCAGCTGTTCGATCATGGGGGCGAAAGTTTCCAGCAGCCTCCCAGAGAGGGGCAGCACACTCGGCAGCGGCTGCCCACCGGAGCGCTGCCGGTCGTTGAGTGCCTCGGGCAGTTCCTGGAGGGCCAGAGGGTTGCCCGCGGCCTGGGCCAACAGCCGCCGCCGGACCGTCGGAGCCAGCGCGGGCCACCGGTCCTGCAGGAGCTCTGCCGCCGACTGGTCGTCCAGGGGCTGCACCGTCCGTTCCGGCAGCCGCACTTCGTGGAGGAGTCCCTCCAGCCCGGTGCGGGCGGCGGCGAGTAGCACCACGGGGGCGTGGGACAGCCGACGCGTGGCGAACCCCAGCACCGTGGCGCTGGCCGGATCGATCCTCGGCGCGTCGTCGGCCACCAGCAGCAGCGGGGATTCGGCGGCGGCCGCGCCGAGCAGGGCGAGTACGGCCGTCCCCGCCGTCAGGGGGTCCGGCAGAGCTCCCGGCGTCAGATCGAAGAGCTGGCGGAGGATGTCGCGCTGCGGGCCGGGAAGCTGATCGGCGTCCGTGCGCAGCGGGTAGAGCAGCTGGTGGACCATCGCGAAACTGATCCCGGCCTCGAACTCCATGCCGCAGGCGCGCAGCACGCGCATGCCGACGGCCCTGGCCCGGTCTGCGGCGACGTCCAGCAGCGCTGTCTTCCCCACGCCCGGGTCACCGCGCAGCAGCAGACCGCGGCCGAGCGGGCCGTACTGCGTGCGGTCCTGCCCGGCGAGCAGCGAGTCGATCAGCTCCAGCTCGCCCGCGCGCCCCACGAGGTCTCCGGGGCCGCAATCAGCGGGCTGCGCGGGATGCCGCCGACTGTCGGAAGTCGCCACAATGGCGAGGATAGGTTTCGCTGACGCCACGGCACAACGCGAACCGCGGGCGTGCCACCCAAGTTATGGGCCTTGGGTGCTGAACAGTCTGTCGATGCTGGTCAAGCCGATGGTCGGTATGGGTCGGGGATGGGAACCGATCCGAGTCGGTTCGAGGCTCAGTTCGTCAGCAAGACGGAGGGACCCGACGGAACATCGTGCACCCGGCCGTCTGCTTCACCGTGCTGCCAGGTGCCGTGGAACGCGCGGTCTCTGCCGGCATCGTCGGAGTCCGCGAACGCCTGCACCGACTGTCCCCACACCGCCGCGCACAGGTCCCGAAGCGCCCGCCACCCCAGCGTATGCAGGGCGAATTGAGGAGAGCCGGGCGCGACCGCTTGAGGGTGTGCACGTGTCGTTTGCGCTGCCCACCCACAGCCGGCGTGGGGTGAAACCGATGACGTCGGCGACACCCCCAAAGGGGCCTCGTCGTGTCACCACAGCTCGCCCAGCAACACCACCCTCGTGCGCAGGAACGAGCCCTGGGCAGACGCCCGATCAGCCGCGCCGCGCCTCCGCCTCGATCGCCGCATGATCGGTGGTGGTCGAGCGCACCATGGCGACGAGCATCCGGGACCTGGCCGCACCCACCCGCAGTCGCCTGCGCAAGGTCTCCGCTGAGATCGGCCGCTGATACGTCTCCCAGTGCCGTGCATCTTCCTCACGGGCACGCTGCAGGAGGTCGTCCTCGTCCGACCGCAGTCCTACCTGCTGGTCACCGGAACCGGAAGCCACGTCGGGCGAGTCAGCGACGCGTTCGTTGCTGTCTTTGGCCATCCGCCCCGCGTCCTCCACGGGATGTTGCGGGGCTTCCGGTATCGCGGATGCTGTCCGTCCGCCTTCGACACTGCTGATGGCTTGCAGGAGACCTGGTCCGACCTCGGCCCAGCCGATCAGCAGCAGTGGTCCGACCGCGTCAAAGGCCGCCTTGCCGGTCTGGCCGGCGAGCAGCGGATCGGTCACGTTCAGTGCCAAGGTCATCACGCTGGAGAAAACCAGCAGCCGACGCGCAGGGCGGAGTTGCTCGGGACCTGCGCCGTGCAGGGCGAGGTAGCGGATGCCCAGCAGGAGCCCCAGCACCGACAGATCCACCGCCGGAGCCACCAGGGGCGCCACCCACGGCGGCACGCCCAACCTCAATGCCAGGGTCCACACGTTCCCGAAGCCGAACAAGAAGGTCAGCCCCACCACTGACGCCATGATCATGGTGACAAGGCGAAGAGTGATCTCCCGTTCGAAGGAGGCGCCCGGACGCGTGCTCGTGGGCGTTGGCTGCCTGGCCATCTACCCCACCACCAGCCGCGTGTGCTGCGACAGGGTGTGGGCGTAGTGGTCGCGTCGGTCCCCGGACATGCGGAATCACCCCACCAGTCCCGTTTCGCGGGCAGGGAAACCGGCACCCGCCTCCGGCTCCCGGCCGAGCGCGGGTGCTCTGTCGTTTCAGCGGCTTTCTGGGCTCCTTCTCGAGCCCTGCGCGGTGCCCTCGGGTTATCCCCACCCCGGATCCGCCAGCAGCCGCCATGGTCCGCGATGACCGTGATCCGTAGCTTCGAGTCATCGGCTCGAAAAGATCGCGAGAGGACGGACCATGAGGCTGCGCAGCGGTAAGCGGCAGAAGACGGACGACCGGCCGGAGGCGCAGGGCACCCCCGGTCTCGCCGTCGAACTGCGCGGCGTCCGGCGGCAGTACGGCCGCGGCGCCGGTGCCGTGCACGCGCTCGCGGGCATCGATCTCGCCCTGCCGCGCGGCACGTTCACCGCCGTCATGGGCCCTTCCGGCTCCGGCAAGTCGACCTTCCTGCAGTGCGCCGCCGGCCTCGACCGGCCGTCGGCCGGCTCCGTGCGCCTCGGCGGTACGGAGATCACCCGCATGCGTGAGAACCAGCTCACCGAGTTGCGCCGCAGCCGCCTCGGCTTCGTCTTCCAGGCCTTCAACCTCCTGCCGTCCCTGACCGTCGAGCAGAACGTGCTGCTCCCCATGCGCCTCGCAGGGCGGCGCCAGGACCGCCGACGGGCCCAGGCGGTGCTCGCGCAGGTCGGCCTCGCCGACAAGGCGAAGCGCCGGCCGGGCGAGCTCTCCGGCGGCCAGCAGCAGCGCGTCGCCATCGCCCGCGCCCTGGTCACCAGCCCGGACGTGGTGTTCGCCGACGAGCCGACCGGCGCCCTCGACACCGGCACCGCCGCCGAGGTCCTCGGCCTGCTCCGGCACGCGGTGGACGCCCTCGGGGCCACCGTCGTCATGGTCACCCACGACCCGGCCGCGGCCGCCTGGGCCGACCGCGTGCTGTTCCTCGCGGACGGCGTCTTCGCCGGCGGCCTCGACCGCGGCTCGGCGGACCAGATCGCGGCGCACATGACCGCCCTCACCTCCCGTACCGGCGCGATGGTGGGGGTGGCGGCGTGAGGAGCTTCGCCCCCAACGGCCTCGCCCGCGCCGCCGTACGCTTCAAACCCGCGTCGTTCGCGGGCACGTTCGTCGCGCTGATGATGGCGGCGCTCATCGTCTCCGCCTGCGGCATCCTCCTGGAGACGGGCGTCCGCGCCTCGGTTCCGCCCGAGCGGTATGCGAAGGCGCCGGTCGTCGCGGCGGCGGACCAGTACGCCCGCTTTGTCACGGGCAGCGGGGACGGCCGGTCCGAGTCGGCGGACCTGCTGCCGGACACGGCGCGCGTGGACGCCGCGCTGGCGGACAAGGCGGCCCGTGCGCCCGGCGCGGAGGCGGCAGTACTGGACTTCACGTTCCCGGTGCGCCAGGGCGACGGCGCGCTGACGGGCCACGGCTGGGGATCGCACGCCTTCACCGGTGCCGCGCTCACCTCCGGGGCCGCGCCCCGTACCGGCGAGGTCGTGCTCGACGCCGCCGCTGCGCGGTCCGCGAAGGCGGGCGTCGGCGACACCGTCGCGCTCGAAACCGCCACCGGACGCGCCGACTTCCGCGTCTCCGGGCTGGCGAGGGCCGGATCCGGCGACGCGGCCCAGAGCGCGACGGGCTGGTTCGCCGACGCCCAGTCCTCCGCGCTCGCCGGGCATCCCGGGAAGGCCGACGCGATCGCCGTACTCGCGAAGGACAGGGTGGACGCCGACACCCTCGCCGCCGGCGTGAAGAAGGCGCTCGCCGGCTCCGGCGCCCAGGTGCACACCGGCGACGGCCGCGGCGCCGTCGAGGACCGCGGGCTCGGGTACGCAAAGGAGATGCTCACCGGGCTCGGCGGCTCCTTCGGCGGGGTCGCCGCCATGGTCGCCGTCTTCACGGCGTCCGGCACGGTCGCGCTGTCCGTCGCCCAGCGTGCCCGGGAGTTCGCGCTGCTGCGTGCCGTCGGCGCCACTCCGCGGCAGATCCGCCGCGCGGTCGCTGGCGAGGCACTGCTCGTCGCGCCCGCCGCGGGGCTGGTCGGCTGTCTGCCCGGGATCGGGCTCGCGCACTGGTGGTTCGGGCAGTTGACGGACCGCGGGGCCATACCGGAGGCCGTGGACCTGCACGTCTCCTGGATTCCGCTCGTCGTCGCCGTCGGCATGGGGCTGCTGACCGCGCTCGCCGCCGGCTGGGCGGCCGGGCGCCGGCCCGCGAAGATCAAGCCGGGGCAGGCGCTCACCGAGGCGTCGGTGGAGCGGCTGCGGCCGGGCGTGATCCGTACCGTGCTGGGCTTGGGCGCCCTCGTCGGCGGCGGGTTCCTCACCGTCCTTGCGGCCCGTTCGGCCGGGGAGGACGCGGCCAACGTCGCCCTCGGCGTCGTCATGCTCTTCATGCTCGCCGTCGCGCTGCTCGGCCCGCTGGTGGCGTGGCTGTGCGCGGCGCTGTTCGGGCTCCCGATGAGCGGCGGTGGCGCCGCGGCCTCGCTCGCGGCCGCCAACTCCCGTACGAACGCCCGTCGGCTGGCTTCCGCGATCACCCCGATCGTGCTGGCCATGGCCTTCGCCTCGACGCTCGTCTTCATGCACACGAGCGAGAGCCACGTCGCCGCGAAGCAGCTGCGCGCCGGCGTCACCGCGGACCACGTGGTCACGGACCCGGCCGGACTGCCCGCCGACGCCGTCGACCGGGCCGCCCGCGCGCCCGGCGTCGACACGGCTGTGGGCCTGCTCAGCACACAGGTGCTCGTGGCCGTCGGGTCGGGCGGCGGCCAGTGGCTTCAGGGCTCGGCGACCCAGGGCATCTCCGGCTCCGGCGCGCAGCTCGCGAAGGTGCAGGATCTCGACGTGCGCAGCGGCAGCCTGGACCGGGTCGGCAAGGGCGGGATCGCCATCGACAGGACGCTCGCCACGTCGGCGAAGGCCAAGGTCGGCGACAGGCTGACCGTGTACCTCCCGGACGGCACGAAGACCAGCCCCGAGGTCGTCGCCGTGTACGGCCGCGGGCTCGGCCTCGCGGCGGTGACCATGGACCGCGCGTCCCTGGCCGCGCACGTCACCTCGGGCTTCGACAGCACGCTGCTGGTACGGGGCGGAGACGCGACGGCCCTCGCCGCGCTCGGCAAGGTCACCGACGCCTCCGGCTACGCCGTCGAGCAGAACACCGACCGTGAGCTCAACGCCTGGGCCAACTACACGATGGCCGGCGTCCTCGGCGGCTTCGCCGCCGTCGCCGCCGTCAACACGCTCGTGATGACCGTCCTCGACCGCCGCCGCGAGCTCGGCATGCTCCGCCTCGTCGGCTCCACCCGCCGCCAGGTGATGCGGATGCTGCGCTGGGAGGGCCTGCTGGTGGCCGTGGCCGGCATCGTCCTCGGCACGGCCATCGCCGCCGCGACGCTGATCCCGATGATGCGGGGCCTCACCGGCGAGGCCCCGTACGTACCTCCGCTGGTGTACGCGGCTTTCGCAGGGAGCGCGGTGGGACTGGGCCTGCTGGCCGTGACCCTGCCGGCGAGGGCGGCGCTGCGACGCTGAGGGACGGCGGTGCTGGGGCGCGCGCTCGGCGTTCAGGGTCGGCGTCGTGCGTGGGCCTCCCGCCGTACCGCCGGCGAAAACGGATACGATAAGGCCGAAACTCCCGCTTGAGGGGGTGTGTCCTCAGTGAAGACCGGCCGAAGGGGTGACCGCGTTCATGGCTTCGGAGGTCCAGGCCGTTCCCGGAAGCCCCGCATGGTGGGCGAGCCGGACACCCGCTCCCGCGTACCGGCGAGGGCGTCCTCCGATGGACGCCGGGCGGATCGTCGAAACGGCCTTGAAGCTCATCGACGAGGTCGGGATTCAGGCGCTGACCCTGCGTATGCTCGCCGATGCCCTGAACTCGGGCACGGCGACGCTCTACCGGCACTTCGACGGCAAGGACGAACTCCTCGCACTTGTCGCCGACCGGATCCTGGGCGAAGTCAGCGTCCCGCCCGAGGAGTTGGACGGCCTGTCCTGGCGGGAGTCCGTGACGGTCGCGGCGGAGGCGCTCTACGCCACACTGTGCCGGCACCCCAACGCCCTGTCGTTGCTGGCCGCCCAGGTCCCCGTCGGCCCCAACGCGCTCCGGGGCAGGGAACGGCTCATCACCCTGTTCCTGCATCACGGGTTCCCAGTCGGCCTGGCCGCACGTGCCTTCACGGCCATCGGCCACTACGTCATCGGCTTCGCCATCCAGCAGCACGGCCCCGGGACACCACGCCCCGAGGACCAGTGGCAGCTTCGGGACTACTTCAAGTCCCTTGATCCGGCCGACTTTCCGGCCACGATCGCCACGGCCGACGAGTTGACCTCCGTGCCGCTCGACGAGGAGTTCCGGTTCGGGCTGGACCTGCTCCTCGACGGGCTGGAACGGACCGGATTCGACTCATCGCAGGAACCTTGAGCTGACGGCGTCGTCGACGGTTTCGCCGATTCAGTGCCAGCCGATTCAGTGCCGGCCGATCCAGTCGGCCACGGCCCGGCCCATGACCAGCTCCAGGTCACGGCCGCGCAGCCAGGGCAGTTCCTCGGTGAACATCGTCACCGCCTCGCGCCACGAGCAACGGAGGCGCGTGATGTCGGTGCCCCAGAACATCCGCTCGGCGCCATAGGCGTCGAAGACCTGGCGCAGCACGCCGTGTGTGCTGGTGAACGGGTACGGATCCGTTGCCATGCTCGGTACGGCGGTCGCTTTCATCGCGATGTTGGGGTGGCGCGCCAAGGCGAGCAGGGTGTCGAGGTGTGCGGCCGCGTCGGGCAGCTTCTCGAAGGGGTTGACCGCGAGGTGGTCGATCAACAAGCGCATGTTCGGGAATCGGGCCGCGATGTCGTCGACGGCGGGCAGGTACGGGGGCAACACCATGAGACCCACTGGGATCCCGCGCCGGTCGGCGGCCGCCCACAGCCAGTCGAGCCCGCCCGACGCGAGGCGGTCGGCCATCTCCGACGCCGCCAGCATGAAGCGCAGGCCCAGCATGCCGGGTTTGTCCAGCCAGGTATCGACGAGGGATTCGTCGGCGGCCTCGTCGAGGGGGAACCAGCCGAGGGTCGCGAACCGGTCGGGATGCTGTTTCGCCGCCTCGACGGCGTAGTCGTTCGCGCCGGCGTCCCAGATCGCGGGGCAGTTGACGGCGCGGTCGACTCCGGCCTCGTCCATATCACGCAGGGCGGTGTCGACGGTGTACGGCGCGCGCCAGTGGTGCGGCGGCGCGCTCTCGCCGGCCCAGAGGTGGACCTGTGCGTCGATGATGTGCACCGGGTTTTCCTCTCAGTTCACGAAGTCGGGGCTCGGCAGGCCGGACAGGCGCGCCGTCATCCAGTCGGCGATGAGCGCGTCACGGTCGTGCTTGTGGTTGTAGACGCAGTGGTTGCCGTCGGAGAAGACGACCATGTGCTTGTCGTCCGTGGGTGCTCCCTGGAGAAGGATCTGCGCGAGGTCCATCGAGACCATGGGGTCTTCGCCGCCCTGCACGACCAGCAGCGGGTAGCCGGTGTTGGGTCCGTCGGCGAGCGGGGTGACGGTCTTCCAGACGTCTACTGCCCGGTCCTCGTCGTCGGTTCCGCAGGCGGCGACCATCTTCGAGAAGAAGGTCCCCATGGTCGGTGGCACGAGCCATGGGGCGTGGATACCGCCGTTGTCGACGCAGGCGCGGATCCGGGGGTCCTGTGCCGCGACGGCCATGGCGACGCTGCCGCCCATGCTGTTGCCGATGAAGCCGATCGGGCGGCCCGGCGAGCGCTCGTCGAGGAAGTCGACGGCTCGCCCGTACGCGTCGCGCCACTGCGCGGTGAGGTAATGCTCGTGCGTGAGCCTCGTTTCGCCCTGTCCCGGACCGTCGAGCAGCAGCGTGTCGATGCCCCGTGCCGCGAGCGCCTCGCCGAGGCTGTCGAAATCCATGGCCCAGCCTTCGACGCCGCCGATGACGACGGCCGAGCCGACCGCGGTGCCGTCCGCGGGGACGAGCCACGCCACCAGGGGGCCGTGGTCGGTTTCGACCGTGACGCGCTCGCGGTCACCACTCGGTTCGGCGGCCTGTGCGTAGAGTTCCGCGGCGCGTACGAAGATCGCCCGGCGCTCCGGGGTGTCGGACAGCATCATCATCTGACTCATGCGCAGGAGAGCGGACGCACGGCGCAGGTGGCCGATCCGGGTGGGCCTCCCGGTGTCGCCCGGGGCGCCCTCGACGCGGCGCAGGCACACGTCCGCGAGCTCCGTGGCGGCCGACCGCCAGTCCTGCCCCTCGATCACGTGGGCACGCAGCTCGACGGCATCCGCGTAGTCGACGCCGTAGCCGGTCATGCGCTCCAGCGGGAACTGGCGCAGTGCGGCCTGCGATTCGGCCGAGAGCCTCGACGTGACCTCCTCCGTCTCCGCGCGCCTGCCGACGAAGTCCAGCGTCACGACCGGGGCCGAGCTGCCCTCGGCGACCGCCTGTTGTGCTGACATTCCTGAAACTCCTCATGATCGGCCTGGCGCGAAGAGGTTCGCCAGGCGGCTGCGTGACGACCTCACTCAGTCGTGCCGGCCGCGCCTACGTCGGTCACCTCGGAGCAAGTGCCTTGGCCGTGGGGGCGAAGGAGTCCGTCCAGTCGGCCGTGATGATGCTGCCGATGTATCCGTCGGGGCGGATCAGGATCAGTGCGTCGCCGTCGACGCCGTAGATGCTGGTCAGTTGGCCGGTGACATCGGTCAGGCAGCCACTGTCGATTCCGCGCCCACCGCGGACTGTGTGGCGGCGCAGTTCGGCGCCCTCGGCCGGCCACGTCAGGTGGGGCAGGGCCTCGGTGGCGTGGGGGCCGAAGGCCAGCAGGGTGAAGTGCGGCCCCTGGAAGACGTCGAACAGGCGGCTCGTGCCGGGTGCGGTGCACGGCGCGTCCGGCGCCCGGTCGCCCACGTGCAGGGTTTTGGTTGCCGGAGCGTCGGTGGGGGCGAGCGGACCGCCGTGATAGGTGAGCCCGAGCTGCCGCTCTTCGTCGCCGCGCTTCAGGCCGGCGACACGGTGCTTGCTGAGGCTCTGGTAGAGCTCGCTGGACTTGCCGAGAACGCCTGCGGCGATCGGGAGCCGTTCGGCCTCATAGCTGTCGAGCAGGCTGTCCGGTGCCCCGGCGATGACCTGGCCGAGCTTCCAGCCCAGGTTGTAGGCGTCCTGCACACCGGTGTTGAGGCCCTGCGCGCCGGCCGGCGTGTGCACGTGGGCGGCGTCGCCCGCCAGGAAGACCCGGCCCTGGCGGTAGTGCTCGACGAGGCGGACGTTGGGCCGGAACGCCGAGGTCCAGGTGATGTCGCGGAGCTTGTGGCCGGTGAGCGTGTGGAACCGGTCGGCCAGGGCGGCGTGTTCGAGGTTCGGTGTGTCGCCCGGCTTCAGCCGGATCATCACCTGGAACTGGTCGGAGTGCGGCAGCGGACACGCTCCTGCGGAGGCACGGGGCCACATGTGCCACCGGTCGCGGGACAGTCCGTCGATCGTGCAGTCGATGATGAGGGTCTTGTCGGCGTCGTCGGTCTCCCCGACGAAGCCGAGACCGGTGGCGATGCGGACGGCGCTCGCGCCCCCGTCGGCGCCGACGAGGTACCTGCCGCGCACCCGCTCGCCGGTGGAGAGCGTCGCCGTGACGCCGTCGGCGTCCTGCTCGAAGCCTTCCAGCGCGACCCCGTACTCGATGCTCAGTCCGAGGCGTTCGAGCAGGCGGTGCAGGATGGCGTCGGTGCGGTGCTGAGGCAGCAGCAGGACGTTCGGGTGGGGGACGTCCGGGGTCGGCTTGCTCCGCTGCTGCATCTTCCAGGGCGCGGTGACGGGCCCGAGGTGGAGTCCCGCGAGCGGGTAGGGGCCGCCCTCCGCCTGCGCCTCGTGCAGTACGCCGAAGTCCTCGAAGACTTCCTGAGTGCGGGGCTGGATCCCCTTGGCACGCGAGCCTTCGAAGGCGTGCGGCGCCTTGTTGACGACACGGACGCGAAGCCCGCGCCGCAGCAGGTCGGCAGCCAGGGTGGAGCCGGTGGGGCCTGCTCCGGCGACGAGGACGTCTGTGTCGTGGGGTTCTGTCATGGTGATCGACCTCAATGGGTTCTCTCGAACAGGACGGCGACCTGTCTGCTTTCATCGCGCGCCGCTGATATTGGATACGATGTAACCAATATATTGTGGTTACACCGTAGCCGTTTATGAGAGAGCGGGCAAGCCCGCGATGTTCACCAGCTGATTCCGGCCCCCACCGGTAGGTGGTCGCTGCCGGTGGACGGCAGCACCCACGAGCTCTCCGGCTCCACGCCGCGGACCAGGATCTGGTCGATCCGTGCCACCGGGAACCTCGCCGGCCAGCTGAAGCCGAAGCCGTCCCCGGCCTCGTCCTGGGCCGACCGCATCTGCGAGGTGAGGTCGGCGAAGGCGCGGTCGGCCACGGTGCCGTTCAGGTCGCCGAGCAGCACCACCCGCTCGTTCGGCTCGGCGGCGACGGCCTTGGCGAGCGACTGCGCGTTTCTGTCCCGGCTGTCCGTCCAGAAGCCCGTCCTGGGATTCACCCGTACGGATCCCAGGTGGGCCACGTACACGGCGAGGGGTCCGTGATCCGTGGCCACGGTGGTGCGCAGCGCCCGGTTGTAGGCCATCGTGACCTCGGCCGGCTTGGCGTCCCCGAGGGGCCCGTAGTCGATCTGGGTGTCGACCGGCCGGGTGTCCGACAGCGGCAGCTTGCTCCACAGGCCGACCGTGCCCTGCACCGTGTGGTACGGGTACGCCTTCGCCAGCGCCTTCTCGTACAGCGGCTTCGCCTGCGCGGTGATCTCCTCCAGGGCCAGCACGTCCGCCTTGGAGGCGACCAGGTCGCGGGCGGTGCCGGCCGGGTCGGAGTTGTCGGCGTTGACGTTGTGGCTGACCACGGTGAGGTCGCTGCCGGGGTGGGACTTGTCGCTGAACACCCCGCCGTAGAGGTTCAGCCACACCGTGACGGGCAGCAGCAGCGCGACCACCGCGGAGGCGGAGCGGCGCCACAGCGCCCCGGTCAGCAGAACCGGGACGAACAGGCCGAACCACGGCAGGAAGGTCTCCACCAGGCTGCCGAGGCCCCCGCGGTCCGTGATCCGCGCGTGCAGCAGCATCAGAAGGCCGAGCAGCAGCGCCAGCGCCGCGAGCACCGGACCGCGCTTCCAGGGCCCCGGCCGGGCGCCGACGCGGATCGCCCGGCGGATGCCCGCGCGCCAGGTACCGGAGCCGGGATCCCGGTGGCCGGCGCCACCCGGTCCGGCCTCCGCAGTGTCCCGCGCGCCGGCGGTCACGGTTTCCTGAGTGGCTTGTTGGGGGGTGGTCGCGCTGGTCACTGCTGCATCCTTGGGTCGTGTGTGGGGTCGGCATACATACGCGGGCAACCGTCATCGACGGCTTCGGGGCGCAGTTCGTAGTGCCAGGGCTCGTTGCTGTAGATCTGGCACAGTCCGTACTCGGCGCCGTGCTCGGACAGCCATGCCGTGGCGTTGGAGTGCCCGATGTCGATCGCGTCCCCCGACACGTGAGGAGACGTGTCCGCTGTGGCCACCCAGCGGGCGGCCTCCTCTTCCGAGCCGTACTTCGAGACCGCCTCACGAAGAAGCTGATCCTGGCGCTCCGGGGAACGCCAGCCGCTGTTGACGTAGAACCTGACGCCGAGATCAGCGGCATCCTTCGCGGCTACGCGCAGGGCCCGGAGCAGATCGGGGTCGAGTTCGGCTACGGCGGGATACCCGTCGTCGAACACCGTCACGCCGTCAGGAACGGCGCCGTCGGCCTCGCCGAACGCACCCTTGTGGTCCGCACGCCTGCGGTCGCCCTGAGGAGTGTCGATGGGTGGCGACGCGGGCGAGGAGGGCGACGCAGCCGAGGAAGGTGAAGCGGCCGGGGAGGACGCGGACGTCAACGACTGGTGAACGAGGACGCCGACAAGCGTCGCGCTGACGGCCACAAGGGCGGCGAGGACGGCCGATCGGGTACGGCGTGCTCCTGTTCCTGCTGGTTCGCGGTAGGACATGCCGCAAGTCAAGGCAGCGCGGTGTTGCCGGCACGTATGTGGTTTTCGATACGCCGACGATATGTTCCGGCTCGTAGCATCGGCAGCATGCGTGTGCTGATCGTCGAGGACGAACCCTTTCTGGCAGAAGCCATCCACGACGGCCTGCGCCTGGAGGCGATCGCCGCCGACATCGCCGGTGACGGCCACACCGCTCTGGAACTGCTGAGCATCAACGCCTACGACATCGCCGTCCTCGACCGGGACATCCCCGGCCCCTCCGGCGACGAGGTCGCCAAACGCATCGTCGCCCGCGGCAGCGGCACGCCGATCCTCATGCTCACCGCTGCCGACCGGCTCGACGACAAGGCCACCGGGTTCGAACTCGGCGCCGACGACTACCTCACGAAGCCGTTCGAACTCCAGGAACTCGTGCTCCGTCTCAGAGCACTCGACCGCAGGCGCGCCCACAACAGGCCACCCGTGCGTGAGATCGCAGGTCTGCGGCTGGATCCGTTCCGCCGCGAGGTCTACCGCGACGGCCGCTATGTCGCGCTCACCCGGAAACAGTTCGCCGTGCTCGAAGAACTCGTCGCTGCTGAAGGCGGGGTCGTCAGCGCCGAAGAACTACTGGAACGGGCGTGGGACGAGAACGCCGACCCGTTCACCAACGCCGTGCGCATCACGGTCTCCGCCCTGCGCAAGCGCCTCGGCGAACCCTGGATCATCACCACGGTCGCCGGCGTCGGCTACCGCATCGACACACAACCAGTGGCCGGACACGAGGGAGGGGAGCGTGGATAGGGCACCTGGTGTGAGCGTTCGCCTCAAACTCACCCTCAGCTACGCCGGGTTCCTCATGGTCGCGGGCGCCCTGCTGCTCGGCGCCGTCTGGGTGTTCCTCCTGCGTTACGTCCCCGATCGTGCGATGCTCATCAACCCCGATGACAGGCCGACGAACGGTGTGTTCCCCATCCGGTCCGTCCTCTTGGACGTTTTCGCTCCGAGGGCAGCCGCAGTGCTGGCGTTCCTGCTGGTGTTCGGCCTCGTGGGAGGGTGGGTTCTCGCCGGCCGCATGCTCGCCCCCCTGACCCGCATCACCGACGCCACACGCAGGGCCACGAACGGATCGCTCTCCCACCGAATCCGGCTGCCGGGCCGCGAAGACGAGTTCCGCCAACTCGCCGACGCCTTCGACACGATGCTCGTACGGCTCGAAGCGCACGTCGCCGAACAGCAGAGATTCGCAGCCAACGCCTCCCACGAGTTGCGCACGCCGCTGGCTGTCTCGAAGGCCCTTCTCGACGTGGCCCGCACCGATCCGACCCGTGACGCCGACGAACTCATCGAACGCCTCCACGCCGTCAACACCCGGGCGATCGACCTCACTGAAGCACTGCTCCTGGTCAGCCGTGCCGAGCAGCGGTCCTTCACCCGGGAACGCGTCGACCTGTCCCTCCTGGCGGAGGAAGCCACCGAAACACTCCTCCCCCTCGCGGAAAAGCATGGCGTCACCATCGAGACCTGCGGCGACATCACCCCCATGACCGGGTCGCCGGCGCTCCTGCTTCAGCTGACCACGAACCTCGTACACAACGCGATCATCCACAACCTGCCCGAACAGGGCACTGTGTGGGTGAATGCCGCCGTCCGCCCCAGGGCTGCGGTGCTCACTGTCGAAAACACCGGCGAGATGCTCACCCCGGAGCTGGCCGCGAAACTCACCGAACCCTTCCAGCGCGGCACCGAGCGCATTCACGCCGACCACGCGGGCGTCGGTCTCGGCCTGGCCATCGTCAAAACCATCACCCAGGCACACGACGGAACACTCACCCTCACCCCGCGCCCGGCCGGCGGAATCCGCATCACGGTGGAACTGCCCGCGACATCCCCGCACACCGACAGATGAGGAACCACTGAGCTAGCCTCAGGCCCTGTGATCGTATGGCTCAACGGCACCCACGGCGCAGGCAAGACGACGACCAGTGCACTCGTGCAGCAACTGATCCCGGATTCACGGGTGTTCGACGCCGAGAAGGTCGGCGCGACACTCATGGACATCACCCCGGGGCTGCCCGGGCCCGGGGGCTCGACTACGCCGGCGGAACTCTGGTGATGCCCATGACCGTCCTGGTCGAGCAGTACTGGCGCGAGATCAGCACGGGCCTCGCCCACCATGCCGTTCCGGTACGGCACTTCGTCCTCCACGCCGACCAGGACACCCTCCGCGGGCGCATCGCGGGGGACATTCTTGGCCCCAACTCCCCATTCCGTCTCACATACCTTGAGCCCTACGCGGAGGCGGCCCGCACATGGCTGCACCGCGAGGCCGAGGTCATCGACACCACGCACCTCACGCCCGCCCAGGCCGCCCTACAGATCGCCGAGGCCGTCAGGAGCTGAGGTGCGGCACCTGGGCCAGGTACAGGCTGCCCGTGGCGCCGGCGCGGAGGCCCGCGCCGCTGGACCTCGTCGGCCTCCGAAGGACCGGCGGGTGTCACCGGCTACTGCATGGGCGCCGCCCTGGCCCTGCGCACCGCGGGCAGTCACCCGGACCGGGTCGCCGCCGCGGCCGGTTTCCACGGCGCGTTCCTCGCCACCGACGCGCCGGACAGCCCGCATCTGCTCGCCGATCGCATCACGGCGGAGTTGTACTTCGGCCATGCGGACCAGGACTCCACCAACCCGCCCGAACAGATCGACCGCCTCGGCGCGGCGCTCACCGACGCGGGCGTCCGCCACCGCGCCGAGGTCTACACCGGCGCCCACCACGGCTTCACCCAGGCCGACACCGCGATGCACCACCCCGAGGCCGCGGAACGTCACTGGACAGCGCTGCTCGACCTGTTCAGCCGCGCTCTTCCGGCCCGGCACGACGCGATCAGTCATCAGTAGACGGAGAACGGAGACCTGACGCAATGACCACCAAGACCCTCGGACTCATCGGCAGCGGCATGATCGGCAGTGCTCTGGCCCGGCTGGCCGTCACCGCCGGCCTGGACGTCGTCCTGAGCAACTCGCGCGGCCCCGAGACCCTCGCCGGCCTGGTCGGGGAACTCGGCGACCGCGCCCGTGCGGCCACACCGGAGGAGGCCGCGCGCGTCAGTGACCTCGTGGTGGCGACCATCCCGCTGGAGGCCTACGGGCAGCTTCCCGCCGCGGCCCTGGCCGGCCGGACGGTCATCGACACGATGAACTACTACCCGGACCGCGACGGCAGCATCGCGGCCCTGGACACCGGCGAGGCGACCTCCAGCGAACTCGTGCAGCGCCACCTGCCCGGCTCCCGTGTCGTCAAGGCGTTCAACAACATCGACTTCCGCCGCCTGTTCACCGGCGCCCGCCCCGCAGGCGCCCCCGACCGCAGCGCACTGCCCCTCGCGGGTGACGACCCGGCCGCCAAGGCGGAGACGGCCCGGCTGCTGGATACCCTCGGCTACGACGCGGTCGACATCGGCACGCTCGCCGACAGCTGGCGCAGTCAGCCGGGAACGCCGGTCTACGTCCAGCCGTACATGGCGCAGCGGCCCGAGGGACTGAGCCGGGAAGAGACACAGCGCTGGTTCTTCAAGACGCCGGGCGTGCCGCTTCCCGCCGCCCGCGTGCAGGAACTGGCCGACTCCGCGACGCGCTGATCGCCCCGGGGACGGGTGCGTCAGGCCCCCTTCCCACCCAGCGTCCCGCCCCCCGCCACCGCGGTCGACCCCCGGACGATCAGCCTGCACGTCAGCCGGATGTGCAGCGGCTCGGGCAGGCCGTCGAGGATGCGGAGCATGAGGCGGGCGGCCTCGGCGCCGATCTCGTGTTGCGGGGTGCGGATCGTGGTGAGGGGCGTGGCCATGCGGTCGAGCATCGGCATGTCGTTGAAGCCGATGACGGACAGGTCATGGGGGCAGTTCAGGCCCGCTTCGGTGAGGGCGTCGAGCACACCGAGGGCCATCAGGTCGTTCCCGGCGAGGACGGCGGTGGGGCGGGGACGCAGGGCCAGCAGGTCGCGGGCGGCGGACCGGCCCGCTTCGGTGGAGTACACGGTGCCCGCGACGACCGGGCAGGCGCGGCGGTCCAGGCCCGACTGGTCCACGGCGTCCAGGAAGGCGCGGTGCCGCAGATGGCCGGTGGACAGGTCCTGCGGGCCCGCGAGATGGGCGATCCGCCGGTGGCCCAGGTCGACGAGATGGCGTACGGCGTCCCGTACTCCGGCCGCGTCGTCGCCGGTGACGCTGGAGTGGCGAGGGTTGTCGGTGATGCGGTTGAGCAGGACGAGCGGGGTGTCCGTGTCGGCGAGACGGTCGAGCAGGGGATGCTCACGGCGCGCGGTGGCCACGATGAAACCGTCGCTGCGGCGGCCCTGGAGCATGGCGACCATCCGCTCCTCCAGCTCCGGGTCGTTGTCGGTGTCGGTGAGCAGCGCCAAGTGGTCCGCGGCGCGCAGCACTTGCTCGATACCGCGCACGATCGGCGGGAAGAGCGGGTTGGCCAGGTCCGGGATCAGCACGCCGATCGTGCGCGAGCGGCGGGTGCGCAGACCGCGGGCGAGCGAGTTGGGCTCGTAACCGAGGGTCTCCGCGGCCCGGACGATCCGGCGGACGGTGTCCGGGGCCACCCGGTGGCGGGTCGCCGGGTTGAGCGCCTTGGACACCGTGCCCGGGTGGACGCGGGCCGCGCGCGCCACATCGGCCAGCGTGGCGCTCACCGTGCGCCGCCCCTTGACGCGCAGTCAGAGCGTTCATAGTGTCCAGAGCCTGAAGGCAATCGATTGTCGTCCATGAACTCCGAGCTTAGATCCGGGTCATGGAGCGCTCAATACCCGTGTCAGACCCATCGTTTGCCCTGCGTACGACGGCGGAGGGACCGCACGATGACGACGCAGACGGATCACCCGAAACCCCGGGTCGGCTGGATCGGAACCGGCCGTATGGGCAGCGCCATGGTCCGGCGCCTCCTCGCCGCCGGATATGAGGTCACGGTCCACAACCGCACCGCCGCGAAGGCCGAGCCGCTGCGCCAGGACGGCGCCGCCGTCGCTACCTCGCTCGCCCGACTCGCCGACCAGGAGGTGGTGTTCACGATGGTCGCCGCCGATGCCGCACTGACCGAGGTGACCCTCGGCGAGCACGGCCTCCTCCGGCAGACAACCGTCCCGGGCGTCCTCGTCGAATGCTCCACGGTCTCGTCGGAGACCTCCTTCCAGGTGCGCGCGGAGGCGGTCAAGGCAGGCGTACGGATGCTGGCGGCGCCGGTCAGCGGCAATCCCTCGGCGGTCGAGTCGGGCACGGCGGCGTTCGTCGTGTCGGGGCCGGTGGAGGCGTACGACGTCGTACGGCCGCTGCTGAGCGCGATCTGCGGAGCGGCGACCCATGTCGGGGAGGGCGAGGAAGCGCGGCTGGTGAAGATCGCCCACAATCTGTTCCTCGGGGCGGTCATCCAGTCCCTCGCGGAGATCACCGTGCTCGCCGAGAAGGGCGGGGTGCGGCGCTCCGACTTCCTGGCCTTCATCAACACGTCCGTACTCGGCTCGGTCTTCACCCGCTACAAGACGCCCGCGCTCACCACACTGGACTTCACCCCGACCTTCACACCCCAACTTCTCAGGAAAGACTTCGAGTTGGGCCTGGCCGCCGCTCGCGAGAGCGGAGTGAGCATGCCGGTCGCGGCGCTGGTGCACCAGCTGGTGCAGGGGGCCGAACAGGCGCAGGGGCAGGACGGGCCGGTGGACTTCGCCGTGCTGCTCGCGGAAGTCGCCCGCTCCGCCGGCCTGTCGCTGGAGGCGGAACGATGACGACCGCCGCCGCTCCCGGCCACAACGCCGTCGACTTCGAGTCCCGCGTCGACTTCGACCGGCTGCGCACCTACCGGCTCGCGCGTGTGCGCGAGGCGCTTGCCGACAGCGACCTCGGTGCGCTGCTGCTCTTCGACGTCAACAACATCCGCTATCTCACCGGCACCGTCATCGGCGAGTGGTCCCGCGACAAGATGACCCGCTACGCCCTGCTCACCCGCGACGGCGAGCCGTCTCTCTGGGACTTCGGCTCGGCCGCCCGCCACCACCAGCTGTACGCGCCCTGGCTGAAGCCGGAGAACTGCCGGGCCGGCATGCTCGGCCTGCGCGGCGCCGTACGCCCGGAGGCCGGGCTCTTCGACCGGGCGGTCGCCGAGATACACGACCTGCTCCGCGCGGCCGGTGCCGCGGACGCGCCCGTCGGCGTGGACATCGTCGAGCCGCCGTTCCTCTTCGCGCTCCAGCAGGCCGGGCTGCGCGTCGTCGACTGCCAGCAAGTCATGCTGGACGCACGGCAGTTGAAGAACCAGGACGAGATCCTGCTGCTCACCCAGTCCGCCGCCATGGTCGACGGCTGCTACCAGGCCATCGCCGAGGCCCTCAAACCCGGCGTGCGCGAGAACGACATCGTCGCGCTCGCCAACAAGTACCTCTACGAACACGGCTCCGACGACGTCGAGGCGATCAACGCGGTCTCCGGGGAACGCTGCAACCCGCATCCGCACAACTTCACCGACCGGCTGATCCGCCCCGGCGACACCTGCTTCTTCGACATCATCCAGTCGTACAACGGATATCGGACCTGCTACTACCGCACCCTGAACGTCGGTTCGTCCACGCCCCCGCAGCGCGCCGCCCACCGCCGCGCCCGCGAATGGATCGACGCCGCGATCACCCTCGTCAAGCCCGGCGTGACCACCGACGTCATCGCCCGCGCCTGGCCGCGCGCCCAGGACTTCGGCTTCGCCACCGAAATGGACTGCTTCGGCCTCCAGTTCGGCCACGGCCTCGGGCTCGGGCTGCACGAGCGCCCGATCATCAGCCGGCTGAACTCCCTGGAGCACCCGGAGGAGATCCACGAGGGCATGGTCTTCGCGCTGGAGACCTACTGCCCGGCCACCGACGGCTTCTCGGCGGCCCGGATCGAGGAGGAGGTCCTGGTCACCGCCGACGGCGCCCGGGTGCTCACCCTCTTCCCGGCCCAGGAGCTCTTCGTCGCCAACCGCTACTGAGGGGAGGCACCCGTGGACGTACGGCTCGACCTCTACCGCCGTATGGTGCGCATGCGCGCCCTGGAGAAGCGTGCATACGACCTGTTCCTGCGCGGCCTCGTCAAGGGCACCAGCCACCTCTCCACCGGCCAGGAGGCCGTGGCCGCCGGGTTCGCCGCCGCCCAGCGCCCCGACGACTACACCTTCGCCACCTACCGCGGCCACGCCCACACCCTCGCCCGCGGCGCCCCGATGGAGGCGATCCTCGCCGAGCTGATGGGCCGCGGCAGCGGGCTCATGTCCGGCAAGGGCGGCAGCATGCACCTGACCAGCACCGAGCACGGAATGATGGGCAGTTACGCCATCGTCGGCGCCCATCTCCCGATCGCCGGCGGCGCCGCCTGGTCGGCCCAGCTGCGCGGCTCCGGACAGGTCACGGTCTGCTTCTTCAGCGACGGGACGACCAACATCGGCGCGTTCCACGAGGCGCTGAACCTCGCCGCCGTATGGCAGCTCCCGGTCGTGTACGTCTGCGAGAACAACCAGTACATGGAGTACACGCCGATCGGAGCGGTGACCGCCGTGCGGCGTCCGGCCGCCGACCGGGCCGCCGCGTACGGACTGGAGCCGGTCGTCGTCGACGGCAACGACGTCGACGCCGTGTACGAGACGGCGCTCGCGGCAGTGAACAGAGCGCGCGAGGGCGGCGGGCCGAGCCTGATCGAGGCCGACACCTACCGGCAGGGCGGCCACTCGCGGGCCGATCCGGGGACGTACCGGCCGAAGGAGGAGGTCGAGGCCTGGCTTGCCCGGGACCCGATCCCCGCGTACCGGATGAAGCTGCTCGGCGATGGTATCGACGAGGACACCCTCGCCGGGATCGAGGACGCGGCCGCCCGCGAGGTCGACGAGGCGGCCAAGGCCGCCGAGGACGCACCGCCACCCGAACTCGCCCTGGTGGAACGGGACTTGTGGGCCGACGGAGGTGCGGCATGGCGCAACTGACCTACCGGGACGCCGTCGCACGCGGTATCGCGCAGGAGATGCGGCGGGACGAGCGGGTCGTGCTGCTCGGGGAGGACGTGGCGGCGGCGGGCGGGGTGTTCAAGACGACCGCCGGACTGCTCGACGAGTTCGGCCCCCGGCGGGTACGGGACACGCCGATCTCCGAACAGGCCATCCTGGGCGCGGCGATGGGCGCCGCGATGACCGGGCTGCGGCCGGTCGCCGAGATCATGTTCAGCGACTTCTTCGGCGTCGGCTGGGACCTGCTCGCCAACCAGATCGCCAAGACCCGCTACATGGCGGGCGGTCAGCTCTCCCTGCCGCTCGTCGTGCGCGCCGCCAACGGGGGCGGGCTGCGCTTCGGAGCCCAGCACTCGCAGGACGTCGCGAACTGGGTGATGGCGGTGCCGGGCCTCAAGGTCGTCGTACCGTCCACGCCGCGCGATGTGGTGGGCCTGCTCGCCGCCGCCGTACGCGACCCGGATCCCGTCATCTTCCTTGAGGCCAAAGGGCTTTACCCCGTTCGGGGCGAGGTCCCGGACGGCGAGATCACCGACACGCTGGGCTCCGCCGTCGTACGGCGTGCGGGCGGGGACTGCGTGATCGTCGCGCTGGGGCTGATGGTGCCGCGTGCCCTGGACGCCGCCGGACGACTGGCCCGTGAACACGGGGTCGATGCCGCCGTACTCGATCTGCGCAGTCTCGTCCCGCTGGACGTACGGGCCGTGCTGGAGGCGCTGGAGCGGACCGGGCGGCTGTTCACGGTGGAGGAGAACCCGCGGCTGTGCGGCTGGGGCGCGGAGGTGGTGTCGCTCTGCGCCGAGGAGGGCTTCACCAGTCTGGACGGACCGCTCGTACGGATCACCACACCCCATGTCCCGCTGCCCGCCGCCGACGCCCTGGAGGACGCGGCGCTGCCCAGCACGGACCGGATCGTCGACACGATCGCCAAGAGCATGGACTAGCTGGAGTCGTCATGGCTGGAAGGAACGGGCTCACCCGGAGGGAGTTCGCGGCCGCCGGGCTGGGGTTGGGGCTTGCGTTGGCCGGCTGCTCGGAGAACGGTTCTTCGGGCGGTTCCGGCGGCGATCTGCTCATCGGGGCCTCGCTGCCGTTGACCGGGCAGTTCTCGCAGCCGGGCCAGGAGGCCGAGCGCGGGTACCGGATCTGGCGGGAGATGGTCAACGCCGACGGCGGAATCCTGGGCCGCCAGGTCGAGTTGAAGATCACCGACGATGCCAGCAGCCAGGACACGGTGGTCGCCGACTACAACCGGCTGATCACTCAGGACCGGGTGGACTTCCTGCTCGGCACGTTCTCCTCGCTGCTCAACTACCCGGCGTCCGCGGTCGCCGAGCGGCAGGGCATGGTCTTCGTCGAACCGGCGGGCGGCGCCGAGAACATCTTCACCCGCGGCTTCAAGAAGATCTTCTTCGCGCAGCCCGCGCTCTCCGCCGACCAGGCGAACACCTTCGTGGACTGGGTGAAGTCCCTGCCGGAGGCGGAACGCCCGGCGTCGGCGGCCTACACCACGCAGGACGACCCGTTCACCCGGCCGGTCATCGAACGGCTGCAAGGGCTGCTGGAGGACCTGGGCATCAAGACCGTCTACACCAGCGTCTATCCGGCCGAGACCACCAACATGCAGCCCGTGGCCGCCGCCATCGCGGGCAAGAAGCCCGAACTCGTTGCGCACGGCGCGGTGTTCCAGGACGGCGTCGGGCTCGTACGGGCCCTGAAACAGCAGCAGTTCTCGCCGAAGGCCCTGTTCCAGATGTCCGCGCCGAGCCACGCCGGGCAGTACAGCAGCGGCATCGGCGAGGCCAACACACAAGGCGTCTTCTACTCGGTCAGCTGGCACGAGAGCGCGCCCACGCCGCTGAACAAGGAGTTCGTGGCCGCGTACGCGAAGAAGTACAAGGGCGCCGTCCCGGCCGAGGACGCCGCCGACGCCTTCGCCGCCGCGCAGGTGCTCCAGGCCGGTGTCGAGGGCGCGAACGGCACCGACCAGGACAAGGTCGCCGAGTGGCTGCACGGCAACGAGGTCGAGACCGTCCTCGGCCCGCTGAAGTGGGACGAGCGCGGCGCCCCGGTCGGCAGTTTCCTGCTCGCCCAGTGGCAGGGCGGCAAGGTCGAGATCGTCTCGCCGGCGGACGCCGCCACCGCCGAACAGGCCGTGTACCCCAAGCCGGACTGGCAGTGAGACGACGATGGCGGAGTTCGTCCAGACGCTGGTCCTGGGGCTGCTGATCGGCGGCGTGTACGCACTGATGGCCTCGGGCCTGACCCTGGTCTTCGGTGTCATGCGCGTCATCAACGTCGCCCAGGGCGCCTTCATCGTCCTGTCGGCCTTCGTGACCTGGTGGGTGTGGCGGGAGACCGGCATCGACCCGATCGCGCTGGCCGTCCTCACGACTCCGCTGATGTTCGGCTTCGGCTGGGCCTTCTACCGGCTGGTGGGCGCCCGGCTGCGCTCCGCTCCGCCGTCCATGTCGGTGCTGCTCATGTTCGGCGTGGCGCTGCTCGTCGAGGGCCTCCTCAACGTGACGGCCGGCAACCGCTACCGCTCCGCCACCCCCGGCTACTTCGACGAGTCGTACCCGCTCGGCCCGATCTCCGTCCCCAAGGCCGCGCTGTACGGCTTCCTCGCCGCGCTCGCAGTCCTCGCCGCCTTCTACGCCGTGCTGAACCGCACCTGGACCGGCCGCGCGATCCGCGCCTGGGCGCAGAACCCGTCAGGCGCGGCCCTCGTCGGAGTGAGCGCCGTCCCCACCGCCACGCTGGCCTTCGCGCTCGGCACGGCAAGCGCCGGCATGGGCGGCTCGGTGCTGTCGGTCCTGGTGCCGTTCTTCCCCGCCTCGCACTACGAGTGGATCGCCCGCATCCTCGGCATCATCGTCCTCGGCGGTCTCGGCAGCCTGCCGGGCGCCCTGACCGGCGCGCTGATCCTCGGCCTCGCCGAGTCGCTGACCTCGGTGTACATCTCCCCGCAGTGGTCGGTCCTGGTCTTCTACGGCGTGATCATGGCGGTGCTGATCGTCCGGCCGCAGGGGCTCTTCGGGGCCCGGGTACGGGAGGACGTGACCGCATGAAGGCCGTATTCACGCATGCCGGTGTTCCCTTCGCGGCACTGGTCGCGCTGGGCCTGTATCCGGTGCTCGGCATCGGCAGCGCGTATCACCTGACGGTCGCCACGCTCTGCCTGCTGCTCGCCGTCCAGGCCGTGAGCTGGAACATCCTCTCCGGATACGCCGGTTACGTCTCGCTCGGCCACAGCGCCTTCCTCGGCGCCGGAGCCTACGCGGGCGGCGTCGCCGCCGAACGCCTCGACATCGACCCCCTGTTGGGCGCGCCGCTCGGCGGGATCCTCGCCGCGCTCGTGGCGGTGGCGATCGGCGCGGTCGTCCTGCGCTCGCGCGGTGCGGCGTTCGTCATCGTCACCATCGCGCTGCTGCTGACCTTGCAGGTCCTTGCGACGAACCTGACCCAACTCACCCATGGCAACCAGGGGTTGGCGTTCCCGCTGCCGCCCTGGTCCCGCGAGACCGGCAACCGGCCCTTCTACTACGTCTTCCTCGCCCTGCTGATCCTGACCGTCGCCTTCAGCGCCTGGGTGCGCACCCGCAAGCTCGGCTCCGGTCTCGTCGCCATCCGGGAGGACGAGGGCAAGGCCGCCGCCATCGGCATCCCCACGACCCGCTACAAGGTGACGGCCTTCGCGTCGGGCGCCTTCTTCACCGGCGTCGCGGGCGGCGTCTACGGCTACTTCCTGTCGTACATCAGCCCCACCACCATGTTCGCGGTGCTCGCGAGCGTGATGGTGGTGCTGGCCGCCCTGCTCGGCGGGCGCGGCAGCCTGTACGGGCCGGTGGTGGGCGCGTTCGTCGTGGCCATCGGGAGCGAGGCGGCGACCGTGTACGGGGGAGGGTCGAGCAGCAGGCTGCTGCTCTTCGGGGGGTTGCTCACGGCCGTCGTGCTGTTCCTGCCGCAGGGGGTGCTGCCGGGGGCGGCCGCGTGGTGGCGGGCACGGCATCCCCGTCCGGTCGAGTACACCGACCAGGAGGGCGCGCTCGGCCGGCTGCCACCGGCCGTGGCCGTGCGTGCGGACGCCGGGCCGCCCGAAATCCTGCGGATCAGCGGGGTGTCGAAAAGCTTCGGGGGACTGGTCGCGGTCGACGGCGCCGATCTCGTCGTACGACGCGGCACGATCACCGGTCTGATCGGACCCAACGGGTCGGGAAAGACCACCCTGTTCAACCTGGTGACCGGCACCCTGCGCGCCGACGCCGGCGCGATCGCCTTCGACGGGCGCCGCATCGACCGGATGCCACCCTGGCGACGCTGCCATCTCGGCCTCGGCCGCACCTTCCAGACGACCAGGCTCTTCCCCGCGATGAGCGTGCTGGAGAACGTCGTCGCACCGCTGCCCGACGGCCGGTGGCGTACGGCGGTACGGGGCGGGGTCACCGGCGCCGAGGCCGGACGGGCCCGCGAACTCCTCGACTTCATGGGCCTGGGACGGTTCGCCGCCGAGCCGGCCGGATCGCTGTCGTACGGGCAGCAGAAGCTCGTCGAACTCGCCCAGATCCTGATGCTCGACACCCGGCTGATCCTCCTCGACGAGCCCGCCGGGGGCATCAACCCGGCGCTGGTCGAGCACCTGAAGGGCATCATCCGCCAACTCGCCGAGCAGGGCGTCACGTTCCTGCTCGTCGAGCACAACATCCCGCTCGTGCTGGACCTGTGCGATCCGGTCGTCGTGTTCTCGCAGGGGAGGGTGATCGCGGAAGGGCCGCCGGGGGTGATCCGCGACGATCCGGCGGTGCTGGAGGCGTACCTGGGCGAGAGCGTGGGCGAGAAGGAGGCCGATCGGACGTGCTGACCCTCGACAGGGTGGTGGCGGGGTACGGGGGCGGGGACGTGCTGCACGGGGTGTCACTGGAGTGCGCGCCGTCCACCGTGACCTGCGTCATCGGGCCCAACGGGGCTGGCAAGTCGACCGTGTTGAGAGTGATCTCGGGGCTGCTCGCCCCGCGCGCCGGGGAGGTGCGGCTGGGCGGCGAAGTGCTGTCCGGGTGCTCCACGCAGGAGATCCTCCGGCACGGTGTGGTCCAAGTCCCGCAGTCCCAGGCGCTGTTCCCCAAAATGACCATCGCCGAGAACGTGCTGATGGGCGGCTACCTCCTCCGCAAGAACCGCGCGCTGCTGCACGCCAGGCTCGCGGCCGTGGAGGAACTCGTCCCGCTGGTCCGCGAACGCGCCTCGGAACCGGCCGGCAACCTCTCCGGCGGACAGCGCCGCATGGTCGAGATCGGGCGCTGTCTGATGCTGGAGCCGAAGGTCGTGATGATGGACGAACCGTCCCTCGGCCTTGATCCACGCAGCCTCGCCGCGGTCGCCGCACTCATCGAGCGCATTCATCTCTCCGGCGCCACCGTCCTGCTGGTCGAGCAGAACGTACGGATCGGGCTCGGGCTCGCCACCCACGGGGTGGTCATGGAGGGCGGCCGGGTCCGACTCACCGGCAGGGCCGCCGAGATCGCCGGGCACCCCGACATCGGACAGCTCTATCTGGGTGCCCCGACCGCAGCCGGTTCCACGGTGAACACCCCACCTACCAAAGGACTTTGACGTGGACGCACGCATCGCCTCCGCCCTCGCCAACTGGGCGCCCCGCTTCACCACCAACGGCGTCATCGTCTCCGACTTCGAGGCGGTCACCGGCGGCCTGGAGCACTGGGGCCAGTGGTGCGCCGCCTGGTCGCGGGCGGCCGCCGTACACGAAAAGCTCGGCCGCGACGCCCTGACCGGCGGCCGTACCCGCTCGGCCGGAGAGCATCTCGCCAGGGCCGCCCTCTACTACCACTTCGGCAAGTTCCTGTACTTCGAGGACGTCGCCGAGGCCAGGGAGGCGCACAGCGCGGCGGTCCGCTGTCTGGGCGACGCCCTGCCGCACCTCGACCCTCCCGGACGGCGGATCGAGATCCCGTACCAGGGGGCGACCCTGGTGGGCGTCCTGCGACTGCCGGCCGGTCCGGGCCCGCACCCGGCCGTGCTGATGATTCCCGGCCTCGACTCCGCCAAGGAGGAGTTCCGCACCACCGAACGCACCTTCCTGGACCGGGGGTTGGCCACGTTCTCCGTGGACGGCCCGGGACAGGGCGAGGCCGAGTACGACCTGCCGATCACCGCCGCCTGGGAGGAACCGGGCCGGGCCCTCATCGACGCGCTCGCCGCCCAGCCGGGCATCGACGGCGAGCGGATCGCCGTCTGGGGCGTCAGCCTCGGCGGCTACTACGCACCACGCGTGGCCGCCGGCGACGAACGGGTGCGTGCCTGTGTCGCCCTCGCCGGACCGTACGACTTCGGCGCGGCCTGGGACCTGCTGCCGCCGCTGACCCGCGCGGCCTTCCGGCACCGCTCCCAGGCGCCGGACGAGTCGGCCGCGGCGGCGGCCGCCCGTACCCTCACCCTGGAAGGCCGGACCAAGTCCATCCACTGCCCCCTCCTCGTCGTCACCGGCAAACGCGACCGTCTCTTCCCCTGGCAGGACGCCCGCCGTCTCGTCGAGGAGGCGTCCGGCCCCGCCGAACTCCTCGCCCTCGACGAGGGCAATCACGGCTGCGCGAACCAGCCCGCCCACCACCGCCCTTACACGGCGGACTGGCTTGCGGAGGGAGGGCGCGCGGCCGGTCTTCGAGTCATGTCTTGACATCCGGATGAGAGGGTTCGTCGCTTGGGCGTGGCGATCGACGCCGCCCTGCTGGCGAGCGTGCCCAACTCCCACGAACGCGGCTGGGACCACCTCGGCGGCAGCGTCCGTGACTCCGTGCCGTTCGCCGCGTACCTCTCCTACAAGTGGGCCGGACATCCGCCCTCGACCCGGCCGGCATCGTCGAGCAGGACTGCCCCGCTGGTGACACCGGCAGGCCCTGGTTGCGCGGTGCCCGCCACCCGCCGGATCGGGGTGCCGGGCCGCCGCTGCTGAGAATGCCCTGTCTCTCAGGGGTACGACACCACCGTGGACGGCACCGTCGACGTCCCCGACGTGGGCGATCCGGTGTCGTTGATGACGCACTCGTACTGGCCCTGGCCGCCCAGCGAGACGACCAGCAGGTTGTGGAACTTCACGTCCGGCCGGACCGGCGCGGCGAAGCCGTGGTGCTGCACGATCGTCGGGTCGACGTTGTAGTAGCAGTAACTGCCGAGTCCCCAGCCCTCGTGCACGGTGACGTTGTCGCCGACCTTGTAGGCCGCGTAGCCCTTCATCGAGCCGTTCTGGATGGCGGCCTGGTTCGGGGCGTCGTACGCCTTCTCGTTCTGGAAGAAGATCGTGCGGCCGCGCTCGCCGAACCACTGCACGTCGTACTTGTTGAAGTGCTCCACGAACAGGCCGGTGGCGAGGACGTCGGCGCCGTTCACGACAACGCCGTAGTCGGCACGGTTGGTCTCCCAGCCGACGCCTGCGCCGTGGTCGGCGCGCCAGACCCAGGTGTGGTCGACGATGGTGTGGCGGCTGTTGATCACCATGCTGGTGGTCGCCTTGCCGGCGCCCGCGCCGCCGATGCGGATGAACACGTCCTGGACGGTGGTCGGGTTGGCGGAGTGGTCCGCGGCGGCGCCGGTCGGGCCGACCTCCAGCAGGGTCGCGGAGTTGACCGTCCCGGCGTCGACGAGGAACCCGGCCAGCCGCACGCCGTCGACGTCGGCGACCTTCAGCGCCGTGACTCCGTTGTCGGGCACCAGAGTTGCGTACCCGAGGCCCAGGACGACCGTACCCGCCCGGTTCACCTGGATCGGCTGGTCGACGTGGTAGATCCCCGGCGTCAGCAGCAGGTGAAGCCCTTGTGTGAGCGCCTGGTTGAGGGTGGCCGCCGAGTCGCCGGGCTTGGCGACGTAGAAGTCGGTGAGCGGCAGCGAGGTGCCGCGCGGCGTGCCGTTGCCCCAGGTGACGCCACGGGCGTTGACCCGCTTCTCCGGCAGGAAGATCCGGTACTCGCTCCCGTTCAGATACAGGAACGGCTTCTCGCGGGAGACCGGCGTGGTGTCGAGCGTGGTGTACGGCGGGTTCGGGAAGCTCTGCGCGGGCGCTCCCTCGACGCCGGAGAACACCTTGTTCCAGACGCCGTTGAGCCAGCTGCCGATCGCGCTGTCGCGGGTGTACCACTGCTGCTGCGAGTACGGCTGGACCTGGCCGTCGATCCGGCTGTCGGCTATGTAGCCGCCGCTCGCCCAGCCGTAGCCGTTGGGGGAGAGGTTGAGGCTGCCCCGGATGTGCATCCGGCGGAAGGGCGCCGCCTGGGCGACGGCCCAGCGGTTGGTGCCGTTGACCGGGACGAGCGCGAGGTTCTCCGCCGAACGCCAGAAGTTCTGCGTGGCGTTGCCGTTGAACCAGCCCGCGTCGACCGTGACATCCCCGTTGATGGTCGTGTCGTCGGGGGAGAGGCCGAGGCCCATGATCGAGGTGTAGAAGCCGAGTTGGGCGTTGAGGCCGTTGTAGGTGCCGGGCTTGAACAGGAGCGCGTAGCGGCCGGTGCCGAACTGCGCCGACTCCTGCTGGGCGAACACCTGGTCCAGCCTGGCCTGGATGCCGGACGTGGACGGGTCGAAGACGATCACGTTCGGACCGAGGTCACCGCCGCCGGGGAGGGCGCGCGGGCGCGGGCGGGACGGGGCGGCTGACGCGGATGCGGGCAGTGCCGCGAGGACGGGCGCGGCGGCTGCCGCGCCGAGCAGGGATCTACGGCCAAGGGTGGGCATGGGGCGGCTCCAGCTTCAGGAAGTATGCGGCTTCAGGAAGTGAATGTGGGGAGTTCTGGGAGCGCTCTCTCGCCGATGAATGCTTCAACTACCTGAACGGTTGCGTCAAGGGGTGCGACCGTACTTCGGCAAGTGATGTGCAAACCCTTGACGTGAGTCCCTTCCGAGGTTTAACTCACGTCCTAAATTAAGCCATGATGGCATTCCCTGAAGGGATACCAGGAGCCATGCGCAGCAACCGAGCCGCGGCCGTAGGCGCCGTCACCATGTCTCTCGCCCTGGCCGTCTCGGCCTGCGGAGGCGGTTCGTCCACGGACGGCGGGTCCAACGATTCGCCCAAGACGCTCACGTACTGGGCCTCGAACCAGGGCGCGAGTGTCGAGGTCGACAAGAAAGTCCTCCAGCCCGAACTCGACAAGTTCGAGAAGCAGACGGGCATCAAGGTCGAGTTGGAGGTCGTGCCCTGGTCGGATCTGCTGAACCGGATCCTCACGGCCACCACCTCCGGACAGGGCCCCGACGTCCTCAACATCGGCAACACCTGGTCGGCCTCGCTACAGGCGACCGGCGCGCTGCTGCCGTGGGACGCGAAGAACTTCGACAAGATCGGCGGCAAGGACCGTTTCGTCGACTCCGCCATCGGCTCGACGGGGGCCGAGGGGCAGGACCCGGCAGCGGTGCCGCTGTACTCGATGTCGTACGCGCTCTACTACAACAAGAAGATGTTCGCCGACGCGGGCATATCCGAGCCGCCGGCCACCTGGTCGGAGCTGATCGCCGACGGTGAGAAGCTCTCCAAGGACGGCAAGTGGGGCCTGAGCATCGAGGGCTCGAACCCGTCGGAGAACATCCACCACGCCGTCGTCTTCGCCAAGCAGCACGGGGCCGACTTCTTCACCGCCGACGGCAAGCCGGACTTCACCTCCGACGGCGCGGTCGAGGGGGTCAAGCAGTTCGTCGACCTGATGGCGAAGGACAAGATCGTCGCGCCCGGCAACGCCGAGTACGCGCAGAACCAGTCCGTGAGCGACTTCGCCAAGGGCAAGACGGCGATGCTGCTGTGGCAGTCCGCGTCCTCCAACCTCACGACGCAGGGCATGAGCGAGGACGACTTCGGCGTGGCCCCCGTGCCCGTGCAGTCCGGCACGCCGGGGACCGGCGAGAGCGTCAACTCGATGGTCATGGGCATCAACATGGCCGTCTTCAAGAACACCGACAACGTCGACGGCGCGACCGAGTTCGTGAAGTTCATGACCAGCGACGCCGAGCAGAAGATCCTCAACACGGCGTACAGCTCCATCCCGCCGGTCAAGACCGCTCAGACGGACACCGCCTTCAACACCACGGCGAACGCCGTCCTGAAGGAAACCCTCGCCAAGAGCGCCGTCGCGGCTCCGCAGGTCGCCGACGAGTCCCAGTTCGAGACGGCCGTCGGTACGGCGATCAAGGAGCTGTTCGCCGACTCGGCCGCCGGACGCGCGGTGACCACCGAGTCGGTGAAGGCCGCGCTCGAGAAGGCCCAGCAGCAGATGCCGACGAAGTGAGCGCGAGCACAAAGATGACCACCACGACCGCCTCGCCCGAGGCCGGCGATCGGACGGTACGCAAGAAATCCCCCGGGGCGGCGCGCGGCCCGCGCCGCCCCGGGCGGATCAAGCGCATCGGACTGCCGTACCTGCTCCTGCTGCCCGCCCTGCTCCTCGAACTCCTGGTCCACCTGGTGCCGATGGTGATCGGCATCTGGGTGAGCTTCAAGGAGCTCACCCAGTTCTACATCCGCGACTGGGGCACCGCGCCCTGGTCCGGCATCGACAACTACAAGATGTCGGTGGACTTCAACGCGCCCGTGGGCGAGGCGCTGCTCCACTCCTTCCTCGTCACCATCGCCTTCACCCTGCTGTCGGTCGGCCTGTGCTGGCTGATCGGCACGGCGGCCGCGGTCTACATGCAGGACACCTTCCGCGGCCGCGGCCTGCTGCGGGCGCTGTTCCTCGTCCCGTACGCGCTGCCGGTCTACGCGGCCGTCATCACCTGGGTCTTCATGTTCCAGCACGACAACGGCCTGGTGAACCATGTTCTGCACGACCAGCTCGGCCTCACCGACAAGCCCTCCTTCTGGCTCATCGGCAACAACGCCTTCATCGCGCTGCTGACGGTGTCGGTGTGGAAGGGCTGGCCGTTCGCCTTCCTCATCGTCATGGCGGGTCTCCAGAACATCCCGAAGGATCTGTACGAGGCCGCCGCGCTGGACGGCGCGGGCATGTGGCAGCAGATCCGCCGCATCACCCTGCCGTCGCTGCGCCCGGTCAACCAGGTCCTGATCCTGGTGCTGTTCCTGTGGACGTTCAACGACTTCAACACGCCCTACGTGCTGTTCGGCAAGAGCGCCCCTGAGGCCGCGGACCTCATCTCGGTGCACATCTACCAAGCCAGCTTCGTCACCTGGAACTTCGGCGCCGGATCCGCGATGTCGGTGCTGCTGCTGCTCTTCCTGCTCGTGGTGACGGGCGTGTACCTGGCGCTGACCTCCCGAGGAAGGAAGACGGCCGATGTCTAGCTCCCCGATGGCCCCGCCCCGCTCCTTCATCTGGTCCCGGCGGATCTTCCTCACCGTGCTCACCGGGTTCGTGCTGGTGCCGGTGTACGTCATGCTGTCCAGCTCGCTGAAGCCGTTGCAGGACGTCCAGGGCAAGTTCCGCTGGCTGCCGACCGAGCTGACCTTCCGCCCGTACATCGACATCTGGTCGACGATCCCGCTCGCGCGGTACTTCCTGAACTCGGTGATCGTGGCGGGTGCGGCGACGGTCTGCTCCGTGGTCATCGCGGTGTTCTCCGCGTACGCCGTCAGCCGCTACGACTTCCGCGGCAAGCGCGTCTTCACGGTCACCGTGCTGTCCACGCAGATGTTCCCCGGCATCCTCTTCCTGCTGCCGCTGTTCCTCATCTACGTCAACATCGGCAACGCCACCGGTATCGCCCTGTTCGGATCCCGTGGCGGGCTGATCCTCACGTACCTCACCTTCTCGCTGCCGTTCTCGATCTGGATGCTGATCGGGTACTTCGACTCGGTGCCGCGCGAGCTGGACGAGGCGGCTCTGGTGGACGGCTGCGGACCGCTCGGTGCGCTGTTCCGGGTCGTGGTGCCGGCGGCGATCCCCGGGATCGTCGCGGTCGCCGTCTACGCCTTCATGACCGCCTGGGGCGAAGTGCTGTTCGCGTCGGTGATGACCAACGAGACCACCCGCACACTCGCCGTCGGGCTCCAGGGCTACTCCACGCTCTACAACGTGTACTGGAACCAGATCATGGCCGCCTCACTCGTGGTGAGCGTCCCCGTGGTCGCCGGTTTCCTCCTCCTCCAGCGCTATCTCGTCGCCGGGCTGACGGCCGGAGCCGTCAAGTGACCAACTCTCCCGATTCCGAAGGGACTTCCGTGACCATCGACCTCGCCGCACTCCCGCACGACTTCTTGTGGGGCACGGCCACCTCGGCGTACCAGATCGAGGGAGCCGTGGCGGAGGACGGCCGTTCTCCGTCGATCTGGGACACCTTCTCGCACACCCCCGGCAAGATCGCGGGCAATGACCACGGCGATGTCGCCTGCGACCATTACCATCGCTGGCGCGAGGACATCGAGCTGATGCGCCAACTGGGCACGAACGCCTACCGGTTGTCGATCGCCTGGCCGCGCGTCGTGCCGGGCGGCGACGGACCGGTGAACGCCAAGGGCCTCGCCTTCTACGACAAGTTGGTCGACGGTCTGCTGGAGGCGGGCATCACCCCGTCCGTCACCCTTTATCACTGGGACCTTCCGCAGGCTCTCCAGGACCGCGGCGGCTGGCCGGAGCGCGCGACCGCCGAGCACTTCGCCGTGTACGCCTCGGCCGTCGCCGAACGCCTCGGTGACCGCGTCGGCCACTGGGCCACGCTCAACGAGCCGCTGTGCTCGGCCTGGATCGGCCACCTCGAAGGCAAGATGGCCCCCGGCCTCACCGACCTGACCGCCGCGGTCCGCGCCTCGTACCACCTGCTGCTGGCCCACGGCCTCGCCGTACAGGCCATCCGCGCGGCCGCGCCGGACGCCCAGGTCGGCATCGTCAACAACCTCTCCACCGTGCACGCCGCCACCGACCGCCCCGAGGACGTCGCCGCCGCCATGCGGATGGACGGCCACACCAACCGCTGGTGGCTGGACCCGGTCCACGGCCGCGGCTTCCCGGCGGACATGCGCGAGGTCTACGGCGTCGAACTCCCGGAACAGAAGGGGGACCTGGAGACGATGGCCGCGCCGCTGGACTGGCTGGGCCTGAACTACTACTTCCCGGCGACCGTCGCCGACGACCCCGCGGGCCCGGCCCCGCACGCCCGCTCCGTCCGCCGTATCGGCGTGCCGCGCACCGGCATGGACTGGGAGATCGACGCGAGCGGCATCGAGGCGCTGCTGCTCCGCCTCACCCAGGAGTACGGCCCCCGCAAGCTGTACGTCACCGAGAACGGCTCCGCCTACCCGGACGTCGTACGCCCCGACGGCACCGTCGACGACCCGGAGCGGCAGGACTACCTGACCAAGCACCTGGCCGCCTGCGCCTCCGCCGCCCGCCAGGGTGCCCCGCTGGCCGGCTACTTCGCCTGGTCGCTGCTGGACAACTTCGAGTGGGCGTACGGCTACGACAAGCGCTTCGGCCTGGTGCACGTCGACTACCGGACCCAGGTCCGCACGATCAAGGGCACCGGTCATCACTACGCGGAGATCATCCGCGGACACCGGGACCGGGCGGCACGGGCCGCCTGAGACAGGCCGCCATGGTGGGCTGTGGGAGCGGGCCCACCATGGCGGTCACACCGACCTCTTCGCATGTCATGAACGTGTCAGGTCTGCGCACTATCCATCTTCTCAAGGAGACCCGCATGAGCGTTCGCACCTCTCGCACCCTGCTCACCGCCCTGGCCGCGCTAGCCCTGCTGGCCGCGGCACCGGCCATCACCGCACCGGCCGCCGCCGCGCCCGCCGCAGTGGCGGCCGCGTGGGACAGCGACCGCGCGGCCGCCGCCTACACCGCCGACCCGGCCGCCGTCACCGCCTCCGGCAGCGAGAACGCCGGTACCGCCCCCGGCCTCGCCTTCGACGGCAACGGCTCCACCCGCTGGGCCAGCAACTTCGCCGACGACGCCTGGCTCCGTGTCGACCTCGGCTCGACGATCCACGTCGACCGGGTCGTCCTGGACTGGGAGGCCGCCTACGGCAAGAGATACGTGCTGGAGGTGTCCAAGAACGGCACGGACTGGACGCCGTTCTACACGGAGACCAACGGAACCGGCGGAACGGTCACCGCGCACACCTACCCCCAGGAAGTGACGGGCCGTTACCTCCGGCTGCGCGGCATCGTACGCGCCACGCCGTACGGCTACTCGCTGTGGTCCTTCCGCGTCTACGGCGGTGAACCGGCCCCGGCGTCGACGACCCGCACCAACCTCGCCCTCAACCACCCGGCGTACTCCAACCTCTATCAGCACGCCGGGAATTCGCCCGCCTTCGTCACGGACGGGGGCCGGCCCGCGAACCTCAAGGACGACCAGACCCGTTGGTCGAGCGACTGGAACGCCGACCGCTGGATCTCGGTCGACCTCGGCGCGACCTCGACGATCGACACCGTCGACCTGTACTGGGAGGCGGCCTACGCCGTCGACTACCAGCTCCAGGTCTCCGACGACAACCGCACCTGGCGCACGGTGTACCAGCCCTCCGCGGCCGAGGTCGCCGCCCGCCGCGCGGACGTCAAGTCCCCCGCCGAGGCGGTCGGCCGCCACGACAGCGTGCGGCTGCCCACCCCCGCGACCGGCCGGTACGTCCGGATGCTCGGCAAGGAGCGCCGTTCCTTCTACAACCCGGCGCCCGCCACGGCCCAATTCGGTTACTCCCTCTACGAGTTCGAGGTATGGGGTACCGGCGGCAGCGCCACGGCCGCCTACCCGGCCCTGCCCGGGGAGCAGTCGGGGACGTACCAGACGACGTTCTTCGACGACTTCACGGGGACGAGTCTCGACCGCTCCAAGTGGCGGGTCGTCAGAACCGGTCACGAGATGGGCCCGGTCAACGGGGAGTCCCAGGCATACGTCGACTCCACCGACACCATCGCCACCCAGAACGGCAGCCTGCTGCTGAAGTCCAAGTACTGCAACGACTGCACCCAGACACCGGCCGGGACCTTCGACTTCACCTCCGGGCGCATCGACACCAACACCAAGTTCGACTTCACGTACGGGAAGGTCAGCGCCCGGCTGAAACTGCCGGTCGGCGACGGCTTCTGGCCGGCCTTCTGGCTGCTCGGCAGCAACGTCGACGACCCGTCGGTGTCCTGGCCCGCCTCCGGCGAGACCGACATCATGGAGAACGTCGGCTACGCGGACTGGACGAGCACCGCGCTGCACGGCCCCGGCTACTCGGCGGAGGGCAACGTCGGCGCCCGCCAGATCTACCCCGGCGGCGGCCGTGCCGACGCGTGGCACACCTACGCGGTGGAGTGGACACCGACGGGCATGCGCTTCTACGTCGACGACCTCCTCGTCCAGGAGACGACCCGCAACAAGCTGGAGTCCACCCGCGGCCAGTGGGTCTTCGACCACAACCAGTACGTCATCCTCAACCTCGCCCTCGGCGGCGCCTACCCGGCCGGCTGGAACCAGGTCACCACCCCGTACTGGGGCCTGCCGCAGTCCAGCGTCGACAAGGTCGCGGCCGGGGGAGTGCAGGCGGAGGTGGACTGGGTGCGGGTGGAGCAGAAGCGCTGACGGCGGGCGGGCGGGCGGGGAGGGGGAGTCGGGGAGAGCGTTAGCGACGCGCGCGCTCTGGGCCGGTGCGGAACTCGGCCCAGAGCCGCTTGTTTCACAGATCGTCCGGCGGATCGTCACGCGTTGGGATGAAGTGCCCATCACCGCCGCCGTTCGTGGTTTCCCGGCCCCTATGGTCTGCACATGAGCTTGTCCTTCCGCCGCAACCCCGACGGCACGACCACTGGCCGCAACGTCGATACCGGCTTCACCGTGACGGACGCCGACGAGGAAGAGGTCAAGCGGCGCTTGTACGAAGACGCCGGTTGGGACTACACGCCTCCGCCGCCTCCCGCGCCGCCCGGCTACCACCGATTCGCGTTGGTGGACGACTGGTTCGGTGACGGAGGCTTCGATGACGAGCGGTACGCGAGCCTGCGTGAGAACCCGCCGGACGGCTGCATCCCCGTCGACTGGGGCTCCTTTGCTCTGCAGTGCGAGCGGCCAGGGGCCACGCTTCTTGACGCCGTCGCGGACACCGTGGCCGAGATCCGTCGAGAGCACGGGCTCGTCATGAACAGTCTCGGCATCGAGAAGCCCGACGAGTGGTTCGGTGAAGGAATGAACGGTTACAAGGGGGAGGTTGTGGCCCACTTGCTGCTCGCAGCGGTCTATCGGGCCCGGCTCATTGGCTACGGGCGCGAGGACCTGCTGCGTCTACTCGACGCGACGGGCGTCGAGTAGACGGATTCAAGGGGCGGGGCTCGGGTCACCACCATTCGTACGTGTCTGTCCCTGGCCGGATACGGCCAGGGACAATTCGTTTGCCGCGCCCCCAACCCCCTGACAGGCTCGCGCACATGCCGACGTTCTCCGCGCCTGACGGAACGACCCTCGCTTTCCACGTGTCCGGAGAGACCGGTCCTCCCGTGCTCTGCCTGCCCGGCGGCCCCGCCGCCTCCGCCTACCTCGGCGATCTGGGCGGTCTCTCCGCACACCGACAGCTGATCAAGCTGGACCTCCGCGGCACCGGCGACTCGGCGACCCCGCGGGCCATGGACACCTGCCGCTGTGACCGCATGGTCGACGACGCCGAGGCTCTCCGCGCACACCTCGGCCTCGATCGCGTCGATCTGCTGGCCCACTGCGGAGGCGCCAACCTGGCGACGCAGTACGCGGCCCGCCACCCCGAGCGGATCAGCAGCCTCACACTGATCACCCCGAGTACCCGGGCGGTCGGCCTCCCCATCACCGGTGACGACCGCCGGGAGATCGCGCTGCTGCGCAGGGAGGAACCATGGTTCCCGGAGGCGTACGCGGCGCTGGAGGAGATCGTCGCGGGTAAGCCCACCGCCGACAGCTGGCAGGCGATTGCCCCCTTCTCCTACGGCCGTTGGGACGACGTGGCCCGCGCCCACCAGGCCGCATCCGACGCGGAGGACAACGGGGAGGTCATGGCCGCCTACGCCGCCGAGGGCGCCTTCACCCCGGACGCCACCCGCAAGGCCCTCGCCGACTTCGCGGCACCGGTCCTCGTACTCGCGGGTGAGGTCGACATGGCCGCCCCGCCTCGCGTGATGGCGGAGTGCGCTGCTCTGTTCCCGGACGCGGAAATGGTCGTACAGCCGGGCGCGGGGCACTTTCCGTGGCTGGATGATGCGGAGTGGTTCGTGACGACGGTGGCGAAGTTCTGCAACGGACTTTCTGGCTAGCGGGCCAACAGGGCCGTCCGCCATGGGGAATCATGGTCGGATGGACACCGGGGAAGACGTTGCGGGGGCGGCGAAGGTCTTCGACAGGGCTGGTCTGGCAGGGGTGGTGGCGTCGGCGGAGCGCGACCGCTTACGGGTGATCGAGGAGTTCCCGCTCGCCGGATGGGCCGATCTTCCAGTGGAGCGGTACGCCCTCGGCGCGGGGGAGCAGCGGCCCTTCTGCTGGATGCTCGAGTACGGGACCGACGACTACGGCAGCATGAGGGGCGGCAGTGCCGCCAAGCACATCATGTACCGCCATCACAGCGGCGAATGGCGACTGCCCGCCCCGCTGCGCAAGCTGGACCCTGATGAGGCCTGGCAACTGGTCCGTGCAGAGTTCGAGGTGGCGTTCGAGGCTGCCGAGCGCAAGGACTTCAGCAGGATCGACGATCTCAACACCCTGTCCTTCGGCCAGGCGCTCGTCACCAAGGCGCTGGCCGTCTACTTTCCGGACGAGTTCCTGCCCATCTACTCCGCCTCCCACGTACGGCACTTCACTCAGGGGCTCGGCGGGAGAGCACACCAGGCATACGGCAACGTCCGCACCTGGCAGGCCAATCGCGAACTGCTCGGACTGGTGAGGGGCCGGCCCGAGTTCGACGGATGGCATTCCGTGGAGGTCATGCGCTTCCTGTACGCGGAGTACGACCCGCGGGCACGCCGTCGTCAGGTGTGGAAGATCGCTCCCGGAGAACGCGCGCGGTTGTGGGAGGAGTGCCGTGAAGGCGGGCACATCCGTGTCGCGTGGGACGAGACCGGCGACCTCGGCCGGTACGAGAGCGACACCGAACTCAAGCAGATGCTGGACAGCGAGCACCCCGAGTCGGCCGGGGCCAACCTCAGGCACGCCCGTCAACTGTTGGCCCTCCGCGACCTGGAGCCAGGGGACTTGATCGTCGCGAACCGTGGCAAGTCCGAGGTGCTCGCGCTGGGAACGGTCAGCGGTGGATATGTCTACGACGAGTCGTACGACATATACCGGCACAAGGTCCCGGTTGACTGGGACGAGTCCTACGCACAGACCTTCGACGCCCCGGAGAACGCCTGGCAGCAGACTTTCGCCACGGTCTCGGAGCACTTGCTCCGACGCATTGGGCAAGGGCGTGCGGTCGTGGCGGCCCCGCGTCTCGGGTTCGAGGCCGCCACGGACGACTTTCCGGTGGCGGTACAGCAGGTGCTGGAAGCGCTGGAGCACAAGGGCCAAGTCATCCTCTATGGGCCGCCGGGCACGGGGAAGACCCGGCTGGCGCTGAGCGCGGCCCTGGCACTGGCGGGCAGGGCGGATGCCATTCATGCCCCGGCCGCCGAGCGGGCATCGGCCCTGGCCGGTCTGCTGCCCGCGCCGGAAAGCGACGACATAGCACAGGTGACCTTGGTGACGTTCCATCCCTCGTATGGCTACGAGGACTTCGTCGAGGGGTACAAGCCGGAGCCTGTCGCCGACCAGCCAGGGCTCAACCTCCAACTGCGGACGGGCGTATTCCTCCGGATCTGCGAGGCCGCCGAGCAATCGCCCGACCGGACCTACCTCTTGATCATCGATGAGATCAACCGCGGTGATCTCCCGCGTGTCCTGGGCGAGCTCGTCACCCTGTTGGAGATCGACAAGCGGACCATACCGGTCAAGCTGCCGATCAGTGGTCGGCAGATCAGGATTCCCCGCAACGTGCGGGTGATCGGAACGATGAATACGGCCGACCGCAGCATCGGCCATCTGGATGTTGCGATCCGACGCCGCTTCAGGTTCGTCGAGGTCGCTCCCGACCTCGACGCGGTGGACACCTCAGTAGGCGGGCTCGACCTTGCGGCGTTCCTCGCGGTGCTCAACAGCAGGCTCGTCCGCGAGTTCGGACCGGACCATCAGATCGGCCACGCCTGCCTCCTGCGTGACGATCGCCCCCTGAGGACGGAGGAGGAACTTGCCGCGGTCTTCTACCACGACATCGTTCCGCAGATCGAGGACCACAGTCTGGGCCGGGGGGAACCCATGCAGGCCATTCTGGGAGACCTGATCGACCCGGTGTCAGGTCGCATCGCCCGGATGGGACCACAGGATCTCGCGAGCAAGCTCGCCGCAGAGTTCGCCGAGTCCGACGATGCAGTCCAGAACTGACCGCATGCCCCGGCTGCCCGACCTCGTCGTCAAGGAGTACAAGTCCGCCGAACTGACCCTCGACCAGGTCACCGAGACCGACCAGCGCAGTCTGCGGTCCCTCGCGGAAAGGAACCACATCGGGCTGCGGCCGACACGTACAGGCTGGAGCGTCACCGCACGTTCGACGGTCGGTGTGTTCGTGCTGCAACGGGTGCGGCTGATCCTCAGACCGAAGTTCACGATTCCCGGCCGGCAGCTGATCTCGTGGCTTTGCTACGCGAACGGAGTCCCGGTCCCGCACGAGCCCACGCTCCGGCAGTGGCCGACCGGCAGTTCCGGCTACGTCGACGCCGTGCTTCCCGCGCTGTTGACCGAGTGCCGGTCACTGCTCAGCCAAGGGCTGCGGCGGGACTACGTGCGGACCGACCGGGTGGAGCCGATGTTGCGCGGACGCCTCGACGCCATGGCGCAGGCAACCCGTCGCTACGGCGCCGTAGATCAACTGCACGTGCGGACCTTCGAGCGCGACGTGGAGGTCTGGGAGAACCTGGTGTGCGGTGCCGCACTGTCCGCCGCGGTACCACTGGCATCCCACGCCACGCTGGCCCGCGCGCTCAAGGACACCGCCGCCGAATTCCCGCGGCCACGGCTCCCGGTCACCGCCCCACGCATGCTCGCACGAGCCCGCTACAACCGCCTCAACACCCGCTACCGCCCGGCCCACGCCTGGGCGCGGCTGGTCCTGGGAGGCGGCGGCGTCACCGATCTGCTGACGGACCGTGGCCTTCGGGCGGACAGCATGCTGCTGAAGATGGACCGCCTGTGGGAACTCGTGGTGCGGCAGATGGCAGGCAGCGTGGCGGCCGAGTTCGGGGGTCGTGCGGTCGGCAGCGGCGGCGAGAACGCCATCAGGACGACTGGCGACATGGCCATCACCCACAAGCCGTTCAGCCCCGACGTGCTACTGAGGTTCGACTCCCCGGTGTCACGGTTCCTGCCGGTCGACGCCAAGTACATCGCGTACGGCGACCGAACGGTGAGCGCCCACGACCGGCACCAACTCCTCACCTACATCGCCGGATACACCGGCCCCGACGCACCACTCGCGGTCATCCTCCATCCCAACCCGGACGCCGCGTCCAGCCGCACGCTGCGCATCGACGGACCTCTCGGCCACCTCGGAGAGATCAGAGTGCTGGGCGTGGATACCCGACTTCCGCCCGATCAGGCGGCTGAGCCGCTGCGGCGACTGGTGGCGGACTTCGTCGGCGCGACTGGATCTACGGGCTGCGTGGGGATTGCTGGTCATGCCCTTGCGGTGACGCCCGGTGCGTAGCGTGACTTTCCTACGGCCGTTGGGACGACGTCCCCCGCGCTCACCAGGCAGCCTCGGACGCCACCCGCAAGGGCCTCGTCGTCTCAAGGCGGCCGTGGCGGGGTTTCTCACACCGGCCCGGTGATCACCTCGACCGCTTACTGCATATGATGTGCAAGTGCACAACGACTACAGCATCAGGCCGGCAGGCCCCGACGACCTCGACGGAGCGCGAGCCGTGATGCTCGACACCGTGTACCGGGACTTCGGTACCGGATATGTGCCGCGGTGGCACGCCGACATCATCGACCCGGCCGCCGCCTATCTGGCCCCGGCCCGCCACACCCTGTTGGTGGCGGTCGACGCCGGAGGCTCGGTCGTCGCCACCGCCGCGCTCGACTCCCGGGGCCCGGCCCACCCGCCGAACCCGGTGCACGTCGCCGAGCGCTTTCCGTCCGGTGGGACCGCACAGGTGCGCCGGGTGTACGTCCGCCCCGAGCACCGCAGGCGCGGGCTCGCCCGGCGGCTCGTGGACGAACTGATGGCGTTCGCGCGGGCGGACGGCGGCTACCGGGCCGTCTACCTGCACACGGATCCCACGGTGCCGGGCGCTGAGGGCTTCTGGCGGTCGCTCGGGAAGGTCGTGCACGACGAGCGCGAGGACGCCGGCGGCGGTCAGGGCATCGTGCACTTCGAGATACCGATGGGGCGGTGACCACAGTGCGCCGCATCCTCGCCGCCCTGCTGCTCGTCCCGGTCCTCACCGGCTGCTTCGCCTCCGGCGGTGGCTCCACCGACGGCGACGCGGCCTCCGGTTCCCGCCTCCGTGTCGCCCTCGCCTTCCCGCCCGCCGAGAACCTCTCGCCGTACGGCGCGGACGCGACGATCCTCGGCCGACTCGGCGTCACTGAGAGTCTGACCGCCCTGGACGCCAACGGCTCCGCGGCCCCCGCGCTCGCCGCGTCCTGGAAGCAGGAGGACGCCCGCACCTGGCTGTTCACCCTGCGCGAGGCCACCTTCCAGGACGGCACCGACGTCACCCCGTCCGCCGTCGCCGAAGCCCTGACCCGGGCCACCGAGGCCAGGCCCGAGCCCGCCGCACTCTCCGGCGTCACGCTCACCGCCAAGGCCGAGGGCAGCACCGGCGTCCGCATCACCACCAAGAACCCCGACCCCGTCCTCCCCCTGCGTCTGTCCAGCCCCGGCCTGGCCGTGCTCTCCGCGAAGGCCTACGACGGCAAGGACCGCGTCGACCCCGTGGGCACCGCCACCGGCCCCTTCGAACTCACGAAGGTGACCGGCAGCACCGCCGCCACCCTGGACCGTTTCGACGACTACTGGGGCGGCCGCGCCCAGGCCTCCGGCGTCGACGTGAAGTTCATCGCCGACGGCACCGCCCGCGCGAGCGCCCTGCGCACCGGCGAGACCGACCTCGCCGAGGCGATCCCGGTCGCCCAGGCCGCCACCCTCGACGAGGACACCCGCAAGGCGACGGCGACGACCCGGACCACGAGCCTGCTGCTCAACACCGCGTCCGGCACCTTCAAGGACGCCGAGCTGCGCGCCGCCGCCCGCGAGGCCATCGACACCTCCACGCTCGCCGACGGCGTGTACGAGGGGTACGCCGACGCCGGCGCCGGCATCTACGGACCCGCCGTGACCTGGGCCGAGGGCAAGCGGACACAGTCCGTCGGGCGGGTGAAGGCCGCGGCGCCCGACGGGGCGACGGTCACCATCGCCACGTACGACAACCGGCCCGAACTCCCGGAAGTCGCCCAGGTGCTGAAGCAGCAGCTGGAGAAGGCCGGGTTCAAGGTGGAGCTGGAGGTGCGCGAGTACTCGCGGCTGGAGAGCGACGCGCTGGACGGGAAGTTCGACGCCGTCGTGCTCGCCCGCAACACCCTCGTCGACACCGGCGACCCTCTCGCCGTCCTCGCCAGTGACTACACCTGCGACGGCGGCTACAACCTGGCACAGCTGTGCGACAAGGGCGTCGACGCGGCGGTGGCGAAGGCCGAGGGCCTCGCGGACACCGACGAGCGGCAGGACGCGGCGATGGCGGCCGAGGCGGCGGTCCTCGGCACCGACGCCGTCGTTCCGCTGGTCCACCAGCAGATCATCACCGGCGTGGGCACCTCGGTCAGCGGTGCGCTCCTCGACCCGTACGAGCGCACCCTCGTCGGCACCGGCACCCGGCGCTGACGCATGCGGCAGCACACGGCCACGCTCCTGTGGCGGGCCGGACTCGCGGCCGCCCTGGTGTGCGCGATCGGTCTGCTGCCCTGGCTGGCGCGGACCGATCCGGCGCTCACCGTGCTCAAGGCCCGGTCAGCCGACCGTGACCCCACGCCCGAGGTGCTGGCGGACATCCGCGCCCAACTCGGCCTGGACGCCGGTCCGTTCCACCTGCTCGGCCGGTGGCTGAGCGGGCTGTGGCGCGGGGACGCGGGACGGTCGTGGCTGTCCGGCAACGAGGTCACGCCCGATGTACTCCAGGCCCTGGGCGTGTCCCTGCTGCTGATGGCGGTGGCACTCGCGGTCGCCGTCCTCACGGCCGGGGTGATCTGCGCCCGCACCCTGTCGCGCGGCCGGCGTGCGCGGCGCACGGCCGGGAGCGGCTCCGCCGTCCTGGCCGCGCTGCCCGAGTTCCTCACCGCGTCCGTGCTCGCCACCGTCGTCGGTGTCCAGCTGGGCTGGCTGCCCGCACTCGGCTGGTACGGGCCCCAGTACACGCTGCTGCCCGCACTCGCCCTCGGCCTGCCCGCCGGGGCCGTGCTCGGGCGGCTCCTCGACGACCTGCTGCCCGGCGCCTTCACCGAGCCCTGGGCGCTCGCCGCCGACGCGCGCGGAATACCCCACGGGAGGATCGCCCGGCACGCGCTGCGCCGCTGTCTGCCCGGACTGCTGCCCAACGCCGGCCTGTTCGTGGTCGGCATGACCGGCGGCTCCGTCGCGGTGGAGCAGATCTTCGACATCCCCGGCCTCGGCCGCACTACCCTCCAGGCCGCCCTCGCCCAGGACCTGCCCGTCCTCCAGGCCGGCACGCTCGTCCTCGTCCTGCTCGCCGCCGTGGCCGCGGGCGCCGCGAGCCTCCTCACCCGCCTGCTCATCGGCCCCGCCCTGCGCGACCGCGCCCTGACCTCCCTGCACCGGCCGACCCCGCCCGCCCGCGGCATCCTGCCCCTCGTCCACGGCGGCCTGCTCCTCGGTGTCGTGGCGCTCGGCCTGCCCCGCGACCCGCTCGCCCTCGACACCGGCGAACGACTCCAGGCGCCCTCCCCGGCCCACCCGTTCGGCACCGACGCGCTCGGCCGGGACATGCTCGCCCGCGTCGGCCACGGCGCCCTCGACACCCTGCTGCTCGCCCTCGCGATCGGCGCCGCCGCGCTGCTGACCGGCGTACTGCTCGGACTGGTGCCCCGCGTCTGCGGGCCGCTCGTCGACACCGTCAACGCCGTACCGCCGGTCCTCCTCGCGCTCCTCGTCACCGCCGTCGCGGGCAGCGGCACCCTCACGCCCGCGCTCGCCGTGGGCGCCGTCGCCTGGGCGCCGCTGGCCGCCCACACCTCCGCGCTGCTGCGGCAGGAACGCGCCGCCCTCCACATCACCGCCACCCGCGGCCTCGGCGCCGACCGCTGGTACCTGCTCCGCCACGACCTTCTCCCCGCCGTCCTCCCGCCCGTCACCCGGCACGCCCTGCTGCGGCTGCCCGGCACCGCGCTGGCCCTCGCCTCGCTCGCCTTCCTCGGCCTCGGCGCGCAGCCGCCCGACCCGGAGTGGGGCCTGCTGCTCGCCGAGAACCAGCCCTACGCCGAACGCGCTCCGTGGGCGGTCCTCGCCCCCGCCGCCGTGCTCGCCCTGCTCGGCGCGCTCGCGGTGACCGCGGCCCGAGGGGTGTCCATCACGCGGAAAAGGGAGTTGGCCGAGTCCGTGACGGAGGCCCGGTGACCGCAGGGACAACCGCCCGTCTCTCACCTCTGCTCCACCTGCTGATCCTCACCCAACTCGCCTTCAACATCGGCTTCTTCGCCGTCCTGCCCTTCCTGGCCGAGCACCTGGGGCAGTCGATCGGCCTGGCGGGCTGGCTGGTCGGCTTCGTGCTGGGCCTCAGAACCTTCAGCCAGCAGGGGCTGTTCGTGGTGGGCGGGGCGCTGGCCGACCGGTACGGCATCCGGCCCGTGGTGCTCGCGGGCTGTGCGCTGCGTATCGCCGGGTTCGCCTGGCTCGGGTACGCGCACAAGACCTGGGCCGTCGTCTGCGCCGTGCTGCTCATCGGGTTCGCCGCCGCCCTGTTCTCGCCCGCCGTGGAGTCCGAGGTCGCCCGGCAGGCCGTGGTGTGGGAGGAGTCGGGCGGCGGCTCCCGAACCCGCGTGCTGGCGCTGTTCACCGTGGCCGGGCAGGCCGGGGCGTTCGTGGGGCCGCTGCTCGGCGGGCTGCTGCTGTCGGTGGACTTCCGTACGGTCTGCCTGGCCGGAGCGGGCATCTTCGTCCTCGTCCTCGCCGGGCACGCGTGGCTGCTGCCGCAGCACATCCCGGGACGCTCCCGCGTCGCACTCCGCGGCGGCATGAAGCTGCTGCTCCGCAACCGCCCCTTCCTGGCACTGTGCTGCGGATACGGCGCCTATCTGCTCGCCTACAACCAGCTCTACCTGGCCCTGCCCGCCGAGGTGGAGCGCGCGGCCGGTTCGCAGGCGCCGCTGGCCTGGCTGTTCGCACTGTCGTCGCTGCTGGTGGTGACCGCCCAGCTGCCGGTCACCCGCTGGGTGGGGGAGCGGCTGAGCGGGCCGGGCGCAGTCGGCTGCGGTGCGGCAGCGCCCCGAAGGGGCGCGGGGAACTGCGCGACCGGCCACGACGATGCCGCAGACGAAAGACGGCACATCGCGGCACTTCCACCAGAGCGTGTAGCAATGCGCCGGTCGATGGTGACCGGACTGCTGCTGATCGCCGCCGGGTTCGCGGTCGTCGCCGCCGCCCGGCCGGCCGGCTGGACCGGCACCGCGGGGCTGCTGCCCGCGGCGGGCTTCGTCGTGCTGCTCACCCTCGGGCAGATGCTCGTCGCCCCTGTCGCCCGGGCCTGGGTCCCCGACCTCGCGGAGGAAGGGCGGCTCGGCCTGTACACCGGGGCGCTCTCGTCGGTCTCCGGTCTGATCGTGCTGGCCGGCAGCTCGGCGACGGGCGCCCTGCTCGACACCGGGCTGCACCCGGCCGTGCCCTGGCTGGTGCTGGCCGCCGTACCGGTCACGGCGATCGGACTGCTGCCGCGCCGCACCTGACCGGTCAGCTCGCGACGAGTTCGGGCTGCGAGAGCACTTCCTGCTCCGACTGCTCCGATACGGATACGTCCTTCTGCTCCGGTACGTCCTCGATCCGCGACGTCCGCCACAGCCACAGCACGTCCCGCCCGAACGACCACACCAGCAGCCCCAGCGCCAGCGCGACGACCCCGAAGGCCGCCGCGTACGGCAGCAGACCCGAGGCGCCCGTCAGCAGGAACACGCCCTGGAGCGCGGCCACCGTCTTGCGGGCGGTGCTCGGCGGCAGCTCGGCGTTGAGCCACGGCCAGACGCGGGCCGCGGCGACGAAGGCGTAGCGCATTCCGCCGATCAGCAGCACCCACGGACCCAGCGACATCGACAGGTACACGCTGAGCACCAGGATCAGAAACGCGTCGACCTCCATGTCGAAGCGGGCGCCGAGCGGTGTCGAGGTGCCGGTGCGGCGGGCGACCTTGCCGTCGACGCCGTCCAGGATCAGCGCCACCGCCGTCAGACCGACGAAGAGCGTGACCGGCGGGGAGCTCTCGAAGGAGTCCGCGACCAGGGCCGTGATCCCGCCGACGAGGATGGAGCGGCCCAGGGTGACGCGGTTGGCGGGTCCGAAGGACTGCAATCGGGACCTGTGGAGGGCCCGGGAGAGTACCGCCCAGGTGGCGATGGCGAACGCGAGTCCGGTCAGCCAGCCCGCAGGCCCCATCCCGATCGCCGTGCCGAGCAGGGTGAGCAAAAGGATCTGCACACCCGCTCCCACAGCGGTCTCCTGCTGGACGAGCCTCGCGTCATAAGTGTGGTTCAGGGCCACCGAACATTCCTCCGGCCGTGTGACAGAGTCGATCAACGCCGCTACGTTGTGCGCGGCCTGTGCACCTCTCCGTACGTGAGCAGCTTCCCGATCGTTCAGGAGGATTCCGATGAACCGCACCGCACGCGCCTTCTGGATCGACTCGCCTGGGCGCGGTGGGATACGCGAGGTGGACCTGCCCGGATGCGCCGCGGACGAAGTACTGGTACGCACGCTCTTCTCCGGGGTGAGCCGCGGCACCGAGACGCTCGTCTTCCGCGGCGGCGTGCCCGAGAGCCAGCACGCGGCCATGCGGGCCCCCTTCCAGGAGGGCGACTTCCCCGGCCCGGTGAAGTACGGCTACCTCAACGTCGGCGTCGTGGAGGAGGGACCGGCGGCACTGGTCGGCCGTACGGTCTTCTGCCTCTATCCGCATCAGACGCGGTACGTCGTTCCGGCCGCCGCCGTCACCGTGGTTCCGGAGTCGGTGCCCGCCTCCCGTGCCGTGCTGGCCGGCACCGTGGAGACCGCCGTGAACGCCCTGTGGGACGCGGCGCCTCTGATCGGCGACCGGATCGCCGTGGTCGGCGGTGGCATGGTCGGCTCCTCGGTGGCCGCGCTGCTGGCCCGCTTTCCCGGCGTACGCGTCCAACTGGTCGACGCCGACCCGGGGCGCGCCAAGGTCGCCGAAGCACTCGGTGTGGACTTCGCGGCCCCCGCGGACGCCCTCGGCGACTGCGACCTGGTCGTCCACGCCAGCGCCACCGAACAGGGCCTCGCCCGCTCCCTCGAACTCCTCACCGCCGAGGGCACGGTCCTCGAACTGAGCTGGTACGGCGACCGGCAGATCAGTCTCCCGCTCGGCGAGGCCTTCCACTCCCGGCGCCTGGTCATCCGCAGCAGCCAGGTCGGCACCGTCTCCCCGGCCCGCCGTGCCAGCCGTACGTACGCCGACCGGCTCGCCCTCGCCCTGGACCTGCTCGCCGACCCCGCCCTCGACGCCCTCCTCACCGGAGAGTGCGCCTTCGAGGAACTCCCGGATGTGCTGCCGCGGCTCGCCTCCGGGGAGATCCCGGCGCTATGCCACCTGGTCCGCTACGGCGACTCGGCCTGACGAATCGTTCAATCCGGTTCGGCGGGAGCGCCTGACCTCCCAAAAAGGGGAACAGGTGGCTGAACAAGGAATGGCAGGGAGCCGTACTACACGACATCCTCGACAGCGATCTGTCGAGGACCAGACGCGCCGCACCTGGAGGGTCGTCCGTTGTTCAGCATCACCGTCCGCGATCACATCATGATCGCCCACAGCTTCCGCGGCGAGGTCTTCGGACCCGCGCAGCGCCTGCACGGAGCGACGTTCCTGGTGGACGCCACGTTCCGGCGCGAGCAGCTGGACGATGACAACATCGTCGTCGACATCGGACTGGCGACCCAGGAGCTCGGTGCAGTCGTCAGCGAGCTGAACTACAGAAACCTCGACAACGAGCCCGACTTCGCCGGGATCAACACCTCCACGGAGTTTCTGGCCAAGGTCATCGCCGACCGGCTCGCCGAGCGGATCCACAAGGGAGCGCTCGGCGAGGGCGCCAAGGGTCTCGCGGGCCTGACCGTGGCGCTGCACGAGTCGCATGTCGCCTGGGCGAGTTACGAGCGTGCCCTGTGACCGACACGACCATCGAGCCCACCACCGGTAGGGCTCTGGAGCCCACGCGGCTCGACTACGTACCCGTGCAGAACTCCGCCCTCCAGACCGCGGAGATCATCCCCATGTCCCTGCGCTCCGTGCACTTCGTCATGCCGGGCGGCGTCGACGACCCGGCCCAGCCGAGCGGCGGCAACGCCTATGACCGGCGGGTGAGTCTGGATCTGTCGGCCTTCGGCTGGCAGGTCGAGAAGCACACCGTGGACGGCAGCTGGCCCCGGCCGGGGGCGGGCGCGCGTGAGGAACTCGCGCACACACTGCGGCAGTTGCCCGACGACACCGTCGTACTCCTCGACGGCCTGGTCGCCTGCGGCGTCCCCGAGATCATCGTCCCGGAGGCCGAACGCCTGCACCTCGCCGTCCTCGTCCACCTCCCGCTCGGCGACGAGCGGGGTCTCGCGCCCGCCGTGGCCGCGGAGCTGGACGCCAGGGAACGTACGGTGCTGCGGGCGGTCCCGGCGGTGATCGCCACGTCCGACTGGGCCGTCCGCCGCCTGGTCTCCCACCACGGGCTCGCCCCCGAGCGGGTCCATGTCGCCGCCCCCGGCGCCGACATCGCCCCCCTCGCCTCCGGCACGGACGGCGTCTCCCGGCTGCTGTGCGTCGCCGCGGTGACGCCGCGCAAGGGACAGCACCGGCTGGTGGAGGCGCTGGCCGCGGTGGCCGACCTGCCGTGGAGCTGCGTGTGCGTGGGCGGTCTCGGCCACGATCCGGAGTACGTGGCCGGACTCCGGTCCCTGATCGCCCGGTACGGCCTGGAGGACCGGCTGATACTGGCGGGACCGCGGGCCGGCGCCGAGCTCGACGCGAGCTATGCCACCGCCGACCTGATGGTCCTCACCTCCTATGCCGAGACCTACGGCATGGCGGTGACTGAGGCACTGGCGCGCGGCATCCCGGTACTGGCGACGGACGTCGGCGGCCTCCCGGAGGCGGTCGGCCGCGCACCCGACGGCGGTGTGCCCGGCATCCTCGTCCCACCGGAAGACCCCCTGGCCCTCGCCGCCGAGCTGCGCGGCTGGTTCGGGGAGGCCGATGTACGACGCCGCCTGAAGGCGGCCGCCCGAGGACGGCGCGCCGCCCTCGACGGCTGGGCCACCACGGCCCGCAGCCTGGCCGCTGTGCTGGGCCGACTGCCGAACGAACCCAGGAGGGCGGCATGAGGAAGACAGCGACGACCCAGCGCAGCGGGATTCCGCCACAGCCGGGGCCACTGCACCTGCGGGATGCGGTGCCGGGCCAGGAGATCGGGACGCTTGCCGCTGGGCAGGGGCAGCCTGGGGCTGGGGCTGTCTCGACTTCGGCGGCGCCCGGGCCGGGGGTCATCCCGGCATCGGCGACGCCCGGCGCGAGGCAGGGCGTGCGGTCGACGGAACCGGGGCCGAGGGATGCCTCCGCACCGGCGGAACCCGGGTCGACGTACGGGGCACACGCGAAGGAGCCCGGGGCGAAGAATGCCGCCCGGTCCGCTGAACCGGCGTTGACGGGCGCCGTTCCGTCGGCGGACTCCGTCATCCCCGGTGCCGGTCCCGCCTCCCGGCCCGGCGAGCGGCCCACCGTACGGCTGCGGGAGGACGGGCCCGAGGAGCCGCCGCGTTACGCGCCCGAGTGGCTTCAACTGCGGGAAGGGGCGGACGCGGTCGCGCGGGCGGGGGAGTTGCTCGACCCGTTGCGGATCAGGCTGGCCAACCTGCCGGGGAAGGCCGGCGGGTTGGCCGTGCACGACCTGGGCTGCGGCACCGGTTCGATGGGGCGCTGGCTGGCCCCCCGTCTGGACGGTGCCCAGCACTGGGTCCTGCACGACCGAGACCCCTACCTCCTGCATTTCGCGGCTGTGGCCTCCCCGCGCTCCGCCGCAGACGGCAGCCGTGTGACCGTGGAGTCGCGCCGCGGCGACGTCGCCCGGCTCACCCCGGACGCCCTCGCCGGCGCCTCGCTGGTCACCGCGTCCGCACTTCTCGACGTCCTCACCCGCGAGGAGATCGACACCCTCGCCGCCGCCTGCACCGGCGCGGGCTGCCCGGCGCTGCTCACGCTCTCCGTGGCCGGACGCGTCGAACTCAGCCCGTCCCACCCGCTGGACACGGAGATCGCCGAGGCGTTCAACACCCATCAGCGACGCTCGGGCCTGCTCGGCCCGGACGCGGTCACGGCCGCCTGCGAGGCCTTCTCCGAACGCGGCGCGACGGTCCATTTGCACCCCAGCCCCTGGCGCCTGGGCCCCGACGAGGCCGATCTCACCGCCCAGTGGCTGCGCGGCTGGGTCGGCGCGGCCGTCGAGGAACGCCCCGAACTGCGCGAACGCGCCGACGCCTACCTGCGCGACCGCCTGGCGGCCTGCGCTGCGGGCGAGTTGAGCGTGGTGGTCCACCACACCGACCTGCTGGCGCTGGTCCGGCCGACGGGCGGGGCGTCATGAGCGCGCCGACGGTGAGCGCCGAGGTGACGGCGCGGGTGGTCAGGGTGCGTGCGGCAGCGGGGGTCCGCGCGCTGGTGCGGGTCGGTACGGGCGGCCGCGTCACGCCGCCCGCCACCGCGATGCGAACCGTTCCGACCCACGCCGACGCACGCGAGACCGTCGTGGAAGCGCCGTCGGCCACGGTGCCCGGCCCGGTCGCCGGTGTGCGCGGGACCGCCGAAGACGCCCCGCCCGCCATGGATCGCCGCCCCACCCTCCTGCGTCGCCTGCGCCCCCACCTCGGCACCATCGCGGGCGTCACCATCCTCACCGTGCTGCTGTGGCGCATGGGCACCGGCGTCTTCCTGGACGGGCTGCGGCGCATCGACGCGATGACGCTGGTCGTGGCCGTCGGGATCGGCCTCGTCACCACCGTGCTGAGCGCCTGGCGCTGGGCGCTGGTGGCGCGTGGGCTGCGGATCCGGCTGCCGTTCGGGCCGGCCGTGGCCGACTACTACCGGGCGCTGTTCCTGAACGCGGCCCTGCCCGGCGGCGTTCTCGGGGATGTGCACCGGGCGGTGCGGCACGGGAAGAGCGAGGGTGACGTCGGGCGCGGAGTGCGGGCGGTCGTGATCGAACGGGCCGCCGGACAGGCCGTGCTGGCCGTCGTCGGTGTCGCGGTGCTGCTGACCATGCCGTCACCGGTGCTGGCCCAGGCCCGGCAGTTCGCGCCGCTGCTCCTGTTCGCGGCGCTGGGCGCGAGCGCGGTCGTCCTCGCGCTGCGCATGAACCGGGCGTCCTCCCGCCGCGGGCGCGCCTTGCGCTCGACGCTCGGCGAGGCACGCAGGGGACTGCTGTCCCGCCGCAACTGGCCCGGCATCGTCGTGTCGTCCGTCCTCGTGCTGGCCGGTCACCTCGCGATGTTCGTGCTCGCGGCCCGCGTCGCGGGCTCCGCCGCCTCCGTCGCCGTACTGCTGCCGATCGCGGTGCTCGCCCTGCTCGCCATGGGCCTGCCGCTGAACGTCGGCGGCTGGGGACCCCGGGAGGGCGTCACCGCCTGGGCGTTCGGTGCCGCCGGGCTCGGTGCGAGCAGCGGACTCGCCGTCGCCGTCGTGTACGGCGTGCTCAGCTTCGCGGCGAGCCTGCCCGGCCTCCTCGTCCTGGTCGCCCGCTGGTACACGGGACTGCGCGCACCGGCCCGGGCGCGCTACCCGCGTGCGTCACCGGTGAACAAGGACACATACGCGCCGAAGGAATCCGCGAGGCTCTCCAGCAACGCCTTCCCTTTTTCCGGCGAACCCAGCGAAGGACGCCCGATGACACCCGAATCGGTATAGGCGGACATTCCGAGGGTCAGCAGATGACGCCGGTCGTCCGCGACGAAATCCCCGGTCTCATAACCGGTCCTGACCAATTCGGGATGAGCGTGCAGAAGGATGGAGGTTTCTATTTCCCCCGCGTGCATGTCCGTGAGCAGCGAGGTCCGCACCCCCGCCCGCTCCCGCGCCGTCTCCCAGTCCTCCGCGGCCGGGAACAGCGCCATCGATTCACCGTGCGCGGAGGATTCCTGAACGACGTTTCCCAGTACATAGTTTCCGCCGTGCCCGTTGACCAGCACCAGCGCGTCGACGCCCGACCGGCGGAGCGAAGCCGCTATGTCCCGTATCACCGCGTGAAGGGTGACGGAGGAGATGCTGACGGTCCCCGGCCAGGCCGCATGCTCGTGCGAGCAGGAGATCGTCACCGGAGGAAGGAGGTGCACCGGGTGAGCAGCGGCGATCTCGCGTGCGACGGCACAGGCGACGAGCGTGTCAGTGGCGAGCGGAAGGAAGGGGCCGTGCTGTTCGAAGCTCCCGACGGGAAGGACGGCGATCTGCCGTGAGACGCCTGCCCCGCGTGTGCGTACGTCTTCCGTGGTGTCCGCCGGCAACAGCCCGTATGCCGCCGAACGCGTTCCCGAACCACTCATTTCCTCACGGCCTTTCGTCTCTGCTTAGGAACCAGATCATGACAGAAAACCTTGGCGTACTCGGCACGAAGTCTCCACAGCGGACCGGCGTCGAGCGCGTCGTGAATGCGCCCTTGCCCACGGTGTACGGGGAATTCCGCGCGGTCGGCTATCTCGACCACGATCGCGGTGATGAGCAAGTGGCCCTGGTCCACGGTGACATCGGCACGGACGACGTCCTCACCCGGCTGCATTCCGAATGCCTCACCGGCGACGCCTTCGGCTCCCAGCACTGCGAGTGCGGCGACCAGCTCGCCTCCGCACTGCGCGCCGTCGTCGCCGCGGGGCGCGGTGTCGTCGTCTATCTGCGCGGGCACGAGGGCCGAGGCATCGGCCTGCTCGGCAAGCTGCGCGCGATGGCGTTGCAGGCGGAGGGCCTGGACACCGTCGAGGCGAACCTCGCGCTCGGCCTGCCGGTGGACGCCCGCGACTACGGCGTCGCCGCCCGGATCCTCGACGACCTGGGTGTGCGCTCGGTCCGTCTGATGTCGAACAACCCGCGCAAGCGGGAGGCGTTGCTGGAGCACGGCATCAAGGTCGCCGAGCAGGTCCCGCTGCTCATACCGCCGTGTGAGAACAACATCACCTATCTGCGGACAAAACGGGAGCGTCTCGACCATCACCTGCCCCATCTGGACGCTGTGGCGCACTGGTCCTGATTCCCGTGGCTCCGGTCCGGACAGGAAGAGGGAATGACCGACGACGTCCTCTTCCTCTCCGGGGACCAGGTGCGGCGCCTGCTCGGCGTCGACACGGCGATCGCGTCGCAGCGCGCGGCCTTCGCCGCCCTCGGCGCGCAGACCGCCGACCTGCCCGGGAAGATCATGCATCCGAGCCGCTTCGACGACAGCGTCGTCTTCTCGTACGTCTCCCGGCTGTCCGCGGACACCGGGGCCGTCGGGAAGTTCGGCAGCGTCAACCCGGGCAACGCGGCGGCGGGACTGCCCACCGTGCATGCCGTGATCACCGCGCTCGACCCGGACACGGGCCGCCTCGCCGCCGTCATGGACGGCACCGCGGTGACGACCCTGCGCACGGCCGCGGGCAGCGCCGTCGCCGTCGACGCCCTGGCCGTGCCCGCCGCCGCGGACCTCGCCCTGCTCGGCTCGGGCACCCAGGCCCTCGCCCATGCGCGGGCGTTCTCCCGGGTGCGGGACCTGAAGTCCGTACGCGTGTGGAGTCCGACTCCGGAGCGCCGCGCCCGCGCCGCCGAGGCGCTCAGCGCCGAACTGGGTGTCGCCACCGAGCAGTTCGGCACCGCCGAGGAAGCCGTGGCGGACGCGTCACTGGTCGCCGCCTGCACGCTCAGCACCACACCGGTCGTGCGCGGGGAGTGGCTCGCGCCCGGGTGCACGGTCGTCAGCGTCGGGTCGTTCGAGCCGACCCGGCGAGAGGTCGACGCCGACGTCCTGCGGCGGTCGGCGGCCGTCGTCGTGGACGACGTGGCGACCGCGGCGGAGCATGCGGGACCGGTCGTGGACGCCCTGCGGGAAGGCCTGCTCACCGTCGACGACCTGGTCCCGCTCGGTGCCGTCGTCACCGGCCGCCGTACCGCACGCACCGCACCCGGCGACATCGTCCACTACAACAGCGTCGGACTCGGCATCCAGGACGCCGCGGCGGCCTGGGCCGTGATCCACGCCGCCAAGGAGGAACCAGCGTGAAGCTGAAAGCTCGGGTCGTCGTCATCGGCGGCGGGGTGATGGGCACGAGCATCGCCTACCACCTCGCCCGCGCCGGCGTGCGGGACGTCGTCCTGGTCGAACGGGACGAACTCGCCGCCGGATCCACCTCGAAGGCCGCGGGCGGAGTCCGGGCGCAGTTCTCCGACGAGCTCAACATCCAGCTCGGCGCGCGCAGCCTGGAGGCGTTCGGCCGCTTCCAGGACGAGGTCGGCCACGACATCGGGCTGCACCGGGTCGGCTACCTCTTCCTGCTGTCCACGCCCGAGGAGGTCGCGAGTTTCGAGGCGGGCGTCCGGTTGCAGAACGCCCTCGGCGTGCCCAGCCGCATGATCGACCCGGCGGAGGCGCACCGGCTGTCCCCGCTCATCACCACGGACGGGGTACTGGCGGCAGCGTTCTCGCCGGACGACGGCCACTGCACCCCGGAGGCCGTGGTCCACGGCTACGCGGCCGCCGCCCGCGAGTACGGCGCGCGCATCCTGCGGCACACCGACGTCACCGGCATCGAACGGGACGGCGACACCGTCACCGCCGTGCTGACGACCCTGGGCCGGATCACCACCGACACCGTCATCTGCGCGGCCGGCGCCTGGTCGAGGGCCGTCGGCGCCATGGCGGGCGTGGAGCTGCCGGTCGAGCCGTTACGCCGCCAGATCGCCGTCACCGAGCCGGTCCAGGGACTCCCGCCCGACCTGCCGATGACCATCGACTTCACCACCAGCCTCTACTTCCACACCGAGGGCCCCGGCCTCCTCCTCGGCATGTCCGACCCCGACGAGCGCCCCGGCTTCGCCGCCGACCCCCACGACCGCTGGATCCCCCGCCTGTACGAGGCCATGCAGCGCCGCGCCCCCGCCCTGACCGACCTGCGCCGCACCGGCGGCTGGGCGGGCCTGTACGAGAACACCCCCGACCACAACGCCCTGATCGGCGAGGCGACTTCACCCTCCCGTTTCCTCTACGCGACGGGCTTCTCCGGCCATGGCTTCCTCCAGGGACCCGCCGTCGGCGAGGTCGTCCGCGACCTGTACCTCGGCCGCGTACCCTTCGTGGACGTCAGCCCGCTCAGCGCCGGCCGGTTCGCGGCCGATGCCCCGCGCCCGGAGGCCAATCTCGTATGACCGAGCTCCACCTGTGGCTGCGCCACGAGGCCCGTTCCACCGAGCGCCGCACACCGATCGTGCCGTCCGACGCACGGCGCCTCGTCGACAGAGGAGCGGTGCTGACCGTCGAGGAGTCACCGCAGCGGATCTTCCCGATCGAGGAGTACGAGGCGGTCGGCTGCCGGGTCGCGGCGGCGGGCTCGTGGGTGTCGGCGCCCGAGGACGCCGTCGTCCTCGGACTGAAGGAACTCCCGGACGAGCCGGCCATGTTGAAACACCGGCACATCTTCTTCGGCCACGCCTACAAGCGGCAGCCCGGCGCGGCGGACCTGCTGCGCCGGTTCGCAGCGGGAGGCGGAGTACTCCTCGACCTGGAGTACCTGGTGGACGACGACGGCCGCCGGCTCGCCGCCTTCGGTTTCTGGGCGGGCTACCTGGGCGCGGCCCTTGCGGTGCTCCAGCACCGCGGCAGCCTCCGGGCGCCCCTGCGGCCCACGTCCAAGGAGGAACTGGACGACGCGCTCCAGGCGCCCGGGGAGGAGTTCACCGCGCTGGTGATCGGAGCTCTCGGCCGCAGCGGGCGCGGCGCGCGTGTGGCCCTGCATGTCGCCGGGCTGGACCCGACCTGCTGGGACCTCGCCGAGACCCGCGACCTGGACCGCCGGGCCCTCCTCGACCACGAAGTGATGGTCAACGCCGTACTCGCCACCACCCCCATCCCGCCCTTCGTCAGGGAGGAGGACCTCGACGACCCGGCCCGCCGTCTGCGCACCCTGTGCGACGTCACCTGCGACGTCGGCTCGCCCCTGAACGTGCTGCCGGTCTACGACCGCGTCACCGACTGGACGGACCCGGTCCGCCGTCTGCGCAAGGAACCCCCGCTGGACCTCATCGCCATCGACAACCTGCCGTCCCTGCTGCCCCGGGAGTCCAGCACCGACTTCTCGGCGTCGCTGCTGCCTCAGCTGCTGGACTTCGAGACCGGCGGGCCGTGGGGGCGCTGTCTGGACCGGTTCCACCAGGCCTGCCGTGAACTCGGCGTCGTAGAAGCATCGTAGAAGGGGAGTTCCGTCATGCGTGACGTCGTTCGGGCGAGCGGCACCGTTCACTGGATCGGCGCCGGTCTGTCCACGGGCAGCGGTCTCGCGGCGCTGTGCGACACGGCCGAGCGGGTACGGCTGTGGCACCGCACCGAGAAGCGCGCCGCCCAGGCCCTGGACGAGCGGGGTCTCACCGGTCGCGCCGAGCCCCGCGCCTACACGCTTGACGCGCTCATCGCCGAGCTGGCGCCCGGTGACGTCGTCGTATCGATGCTGCCCGCGCCCGAACACGCCGGAATCCTGGCGGCCTGTGTGCGGGGGAGAGCGCATTTCGCCTGCTCCAGCTATGTGTCGGACGCGGTCCTCGACCAGGTGCCCGCTGCCGAGTCGGCCGGGACCGTCGTCCTCACCGAGGCCGGTCTCGACCCCGGTATCGACCACCTTTTCGCGCACAGTCTGGTCGCCCGCGCCCGGGAGGCGATCGGCGACGAGACGTCGGCCTCGTACCGCCTCACCTCGTACTGCGGTGGCGTCCCCGCCGTCCCGAACGACTTCAGGTACCGCTTCAGCTGGGCGCCGGCCGGGGTGCTGGGCGCCCTGCGCTCGCCCGCCCGTTACATCGCGGACGGCGCGGAGACGGTCGCGGACCGCCCCTGGGAGGCGACCCGGGAGCATGTCGTCGACGGCGAGACCTTCGAGGTCTACCCCAACCGCGACAGCCTGCCCTTCGTCGAGCAGTACGGACTGCCGCCCGCCTGGAAACCGCGGACCTTCGTCCGCGGCACGTTGCGACTGGCGGGCTGGCTGCGGGCCTGGGACGCCGTCTTCGAGGAGCTGAAGGCCGGCGACGATGCCCGGATCGCTGCGCTGGCACAGGAGTTGGCTGCCGCTTACCCGACCACGGAGGCCGACCGGGACCGGGTGGTTCTGGCGGTGTCGCTGGAGGTGAACGAGTGGTCGGGGAGCTACCTCCTCGACCTGACCGGTGACGCGGAGGAGAGCGCGATGGCCCGCTGCGTCTCCCGCACTCTCGCGCTCGGCGTCCGGCACATCCTGGACGGCTCGTTGCCGCCCGGCCTGAACCGCGCCGCCGAGACCGCGGCCCGGTCGCAGGAGTGGCTGGCCGAACTCGCCCGGGAGGGCGTCGAGTTCACGCTGCGCTGATCAGTCCGTGACGGCCTCGTGCACGAGCCTCTTGAGGTCCGGGAACATCGTGTGCGAGGTCCGGGGCCGTACCTGGGTCATGAACTGCACGGTCAGATCGCGGCTCGGGTCGACCCAGAACGTCGTCGTCGCGACCCCGGTCCAGCCGTATGTGCCCAGCCCGGAGGGGGCAGACGTCCGGTCCGGGTCGATCACCACGGAGACACTGAAGCCGAAGCCGACGCCCGCGTTGCCCGGCTCGTCGTGCGGGCGGCTGCCGAACGAGCGCAGATCGGCGCCGCCGGGGAGGTGGTTGGCGGTCATCAGGTCCACGGTCTCGGGGGCGAGCAGGCGGACGCCGTCGAGTTCGCCGCGGCGCCGCAGCAACTCCATGAAGCGGTGCACGTCGTACGCGCCGGCCACCATGCCGCCGCTGCCGGACAGGAACCTGGGTCTGCCGTGCAGCGGCAGCCCGGGGATCGGCTCGATGGAGCCGCCCTCGGTCTCGCCGTACAACTCGGACAGCCTGCCCGCCTGTTCGGCGGAGACCTGGAACCCGGCGTCGGTCATCCCGAGCGGTCCGAAGACGCGCTCCTTGTAGAACGCGTCGAGCGGCTGCCCGGACGCGACCTCGATGACCCGGCCCAGGACATTCGACGCCACCGAGTAGTTCCACTGCGTGCCCGGTTCGAACTGGAGCGGCAGACTCGCGTACACGTCGATCGTCTGGGCCAGGTTGGCGCCCGGCGGCACCGACGACTCCAGGTTGGCCTCGCGGTAGAGGGCGTCGACGGGGTGGGAGTGGTAGAAGGCGAAGGTCAGGCCCGAGGTGTGGGTGAGCAGATGCCGGATCCGCATCGGCTCGGCGGCGGGGCGGGTCCTGAGATCGGCGCCGGAGCCGCTGTCGTACACCCGGGCGTCGGCGAAGACCGGCAGGTGCTCGGCGACCGGGTCGTCGAGCGACAGCCTGCCCTCCTCCATCAGCAGCAGCGCGGCGACCGCGGTGACCGGCTTGGTCATGGAGTACATCCGCCACAGAGTGTCCGCCTCGACGGGCAGTCCGGCCGCGACATCGCGCCGGCCGTGCGTCGTCAGATGGGCGACACGTCCGCCGCGCGCGACGGCCACCAGGTAGCCGGGCAGCCGTCCCTCGTCGACGTAGTGGGCGAAGTACTGGTCGAGGCGGTCCAGCGCCTTCCCGTCCAGCCCCACTTCGTCCGGGTCGACCTCTTGTCGCAGCAGTGCCATTCCGTGTCCTCCGTCGCGTTCGTCGAGGTGCGGTCCGACATACCCCGCCGGAACGCCCTCAGACCTCATGGTCGCGTAGGAATGCGTATACGGCCGCCCCGTCGGGCACGATTGACCCCCGACGTGTCGGAACGCACAGGCAACGCAAGCCCCACCACCGCACCGGCCGACGCCACGACGGCGAGCACGGCCAGCGGCAACCCGGGGCCGAACCCCATCAGCGGGGTGGCGACGGCCACGCCCACCGTCGGGCCGATGTTCATCGCGGTCTGCTGCAAGCCGCCCGCCACCCCGGCCGACGCGACCGCGGCCTGCCGTACGACGACATGGGTGGCCGCCACCATCACCGTGCCGAACCCGGCCCCGAGCAGCGCGAACCCGGTGCAGAGGGCGAGGGTGTCCGACGCCCCGGCGAGGACCAGGATCCCGAGGGCGAGTACGGCCATGGCGCCCACGGTCGTACGACGCGCCCCCGCCCGGCGCAGCAGCACCGCGCACATTGGAGCCGCCGCCACCATCAGCACCGCCAGCGGCAGACTGCGCAGGGCGCTCTGGAACGGGTCCAGACCGAGGCCGTCCTGCAAGACGTACGTCCCTACGAACAGCGTGCCGGACAGCGCCGCCGAGGCGGTGACCAGGATGCCGAGCGCCGAGCCGACCGCGGGTGAGCGGATGAGGTCCGGCGGCAGCAGAGGGCTCACCGCGCGACGCTCGTGCCAGACGAAGAGGGCAGCCGCGACCAGGCCGAGCGCGCTCGCGGCGGTCCAGCCGGAGACCAGGGTGTGGACCAGACAGGCGAGGGCCACCGCGAGCAGGAGGGCGCCGGGGAGATCGAGTGCGGTGCGGGACGCGGGCCGCCGCGGCTGCCGTACGGCGAGCGCGAGCACACCGAACACCAGGGCCGGCACGACATTGACGAAGAACACCGCCCACGAGCGGGCCTGCGGCGGCTTGGCAGATGCGCCTGGGCGCCGTGGGGGGGCAAGGAGGTACGCGGGTGCGGGTCCGTTGTGGCTGGTCGCGCAGTTCCCCGCGCCCCTTTAGGTGGGACAGGTGCCGCATCCTTTAACGAACCCGTCTGAGGGTGTACAGCTGCTGCGCGTGTAGATGTGCTCGGGTTGGGTGGGCTGGGCGACGATCACCGCCCCGGAGACGCTCGCCGTGAGTGTGAGTCGGCGGTTCACCGGTCGTTGCCGAGATGCGCGTCCAGGGCTGCCCGCAGCAACGGCTCGAAGTCCTCGGTGTTCGTGGCGAGTTGGAGGCTGCCCCAGCCCCACAGCTGGGCGATGCCGTGCAGGTTCGCCCAGAGCGCGCCCGCGACGAGCCGGGCGTCCGCGTCGGGGCGGGCCCGGCCGACGAGATCCACCAGGCGCCCGAACAACGGCAGGCTGGTGTCCCGAAGACCCAAGTGGCCGCTCTCCAGCAGATCGTGACGGAACATCAACTCGTACATGCCGCGGTTGCCGAGCGCGAACTCCAGATAGACCCGCCCCAACGTCTCCACCCTCGCCGTCGGAGCACCCTTCGCGACGGCCGCCGCCCGCTCCCCGAGTTCGGCGAAACCCACGCGCGCGATGGCCGACAGCAGCTCCAGGTGCGTGGGGAAGTAGCGGCGCGGCGCCCCGTGCGACACACCGGCACGGCGTGCGATCTCCCGCAGGGTCAGCGCCTGCGCGCCCTCCGTGGCCACCAGCTCCACACCGACATCGATCAGCCGGGCGCGCAGTCCCGTCTCGGAATCATCCATAGACAGTGTCTACCAGGTGGCAGTAGACACTGTCTACTGCGGGAATGTGTCGGGGCGCCGCGCCAGTTGAACCCGACATGACTCACGACTCGTCACAGGACGCACTGCTGGCGCTGCTCTCCGAGACCAAGGCCGGCGTGCTGGTCACCATCAAGGGCGACGGACGGCCCCAGCTGTCGAACGTCAACCACGCCTACTACCCGGACGAGCGGATCATCCGGGTCTCGATCACGGACGACCGCGCCAAGACCCGCAATCTGCGCCGGGACCCACGCGCGTCGTACCACGTGACCACCCCCGACGCCTGGGCCTACACGGTCGCCGAGGGCACGGCCGACCTCACGCCCGTCGCGAAGGACCCGTACGACGACACGGTCGAGGAACTGATCCGCCTCTACCGCGACGTCAGGGGCGAGCATCCCGACTGGGACGACTACCGGGCCGCGATGGTCCGCGACGGGCGGGTGGTGCTGCGCCTGAGGGTGGAGCGGGCGTACGGCATTCCCCGGCGGCCCAGTCAGTGAGCGACCCCGCCGAGGTTGAGCAGCACCACGCCGCCGATGACCAGTGCGATGCCGACGGCCTTGGCGGCGGTCATGGATTCACCCATGAACAGGACCCCGATCGCGGCGATCGTGGCGGTTCCCACGCCCGACCAGATGGCGTAGGCCGTGCCGACCGACATCGATTTGAGTGCCAGAGCGAACAGGTAGAAGGAGAGCACGTAGCCGGCGACGGTGATCACCGACGGCCACAGCCGGGTCAGTCCCACGCTGTACTTCAGCGCACAGGTTGCGGCAACGTCGGTGCCGATGGCGCATGCCAGCAGTACGTAAGGCATCGTGCGAGCGTACAGACCGACCCTGGCACTTGCCGGACGACCGCAGCCGGGAAGATCTCGATGTGATCAACGGCTCGGTGGCCGGGGCGGCGAGGCCGAAGGTGACGTTCGTGGTGCACCGGCCCTCTGGGGCACGAAGCGGCCGAGCAGCGCGTCCAGCCCCTCGGTCAATGCTGCCTCCCCGGCGTGTACGGCGAGCAGGGGCGCCGCCTTCCTGAGTCGCGGCAGCTCCTGCGCGGACATGCGGTGCAGACCCAGCCGGAACGCCGGATCCGGCTCGTCCGGATTGTCCACCATGGCTCTCAGCTCCACGAACACATAGCCGAGCACCCATGAGGAGATCGCCCGGTGTGCCGTCACCGCGTCGGCCTCGTCCAGCCCGGCCTGCTCGAGCCATTCGAGGGTCCTCTCGTACTCCCACAGGACGGCCAGCGGCCGGCGGGCCAGCGGCACGGCCAGCATGCGCGTCGCGATCAGGGGTACGACGTGGGGGTGCCGGAGCGAGACCCGGTAGGTCTCGCGGGCCATTCGGTGCACCTGCTCGCGCCATGTGGCTCCGTCCGTGACCTCGCCGTCGAGCGTGTCGCGCAGTTCCAGGAAGAGGGCCTCGACCAGCCCGTCCAGGAGGGCGTCCTTGCCGGGGGCGTAGCGGTACAGGGCCATCGCTTCCACGCCGAGTTCGGCGGCCAGGCGGCGCATGCTCAGCGCCGACAGTCCTTCCCGGTCCACGAGCCCCAGGGCGGCAGTCAGGATGCGTTCCCGGGTCAGGCGCTCGCGCCGGCTCCGCCGCGCTTCTGAGTCGTTCGCCATGCCGCGCCTCCACAGACCGCTGCGCCGGGAACACGACCCCTTGACCCTCTCTCCCGGGGGGAGGAAGGTGTACGTATACGACGTAAATATACCAAATCATTACTGATGGGATGGGTACTCGACCGTACCCACCCGGCGTCCTCGGCAGGTCACCGTGCACAGCAACGACAGACAGGGCGTGCCCCACATGGTGAGCGTGCGCGTGCGGACGTCCGTCCGGCACCGGCTTCGGGCGGCCTCCCGGGCCGGGCCGTTGCGCTGCTGGACAACGGCCTACCTCTGTGTCATGTTCCTGCTCGCCGTCGCCTACTACACCTGGCCGTCGTGGCACGTCGTCATCTGGGCGGCCCTCGGCGTCGTCGGCGTGACGGCGATCCTCCTCGGCGTCCACCTCCACCGGCCCGCAAAACGCTGGCCGTGGTTCCTGCTCGCCTCGGCGAACTTCACCTTCGTCGCCGGCGACACCGTCTACAACGTCATCGAGGGCTACCTTCACCAGCCGAAACCGTTCCCCTCGGCGGCGGACGCCTGCTATCTCGCCACCTATCCGCTGTTCGCCGCCGGAATCTTCGGCTTCATCCGAGCCCGGGGGCACGGGCGGGACTTCGCGGTCGCGCTGGACGCGCTGATCCTCACCTCCGGGCTGGCGCTGCTCTCCTGGGCCCACCTGATCACCCCACTCACCGCCCTGACCGGCCTGACATGGGTGGAGCGGGCGATCTCGATCGCCTATCCGCTCGGCGACGTGCTGATGCTGGCCATGCTCGCCCGGCTGCTGACGCCCGGCGGCCTCCGCTCCCGGTCGGTGCAACTGCTCACGGTGGGCACCGTCGCGATGCTCACCTCCGACGTCGTGTACGGGATGCTCCAACTGCGGGGCACCTGGCAGGTCGGCACTCCGATCGACCTCGGCTGGGGGCTCTTCTTCACCGCCTGGGGCCTGGCGGCGCTGCATCCCTCCATGGTCGGCCTGACCGAGCGCGTGCCTGAACCTGCCCCCGGTATCGCGGAGCGCCGGCTCGTCCTGCTCGCCGCCGCCTCGCTGATCGCTCCGGCCCTGCTGGTGTACCGGACGCTGCGCGGCTGGCCTCAGGGCGTCGCCGTCATCTCGATCTTCTCCGGGATCATGTTCCTGCTCGTGCTCGCCCGGCTGTGGGTCATGATGACCGAGCACCGCAAGGCCGAGGCCCGCGAGCGCTCCCTGCGCGTGGCCGCGGCATCCCTCGTGGCCGCCCTCGGCCCCCGAGAGGTCGCGAGCGCGGTGGAGGAGGCCGCCGCCATGTTCGGCGCCGGCATGCAGCAGCAGACGCTGCTGCTGGTCCGCGACCACCGGAAGCGCCTACAGGCCATCCCGACCAGCTGTCACCCCTGGCTCTACGACGTTGCCGAGGCCTCTCGCACCCCGGATACGCAACTGCCCGAACTCCTCGCCCACGGACGCCGGCTGGTCACGGCCGACGCGCTCGATCCCGCCGTCGCAGCGGCCCTCGGGCCGGCGACCCACGCGCTGCTGTGCCCCCTGGCCCTTCAGGCGCCCGCCGCCGGCGAGCCACTGCTCGGCGTGCTCCTGCTGGGCGGCCCGGAGAAGAAGCTGCGGGAGATCTCCGGCCCGGCCCAGTCCCTTGCCTCGCAAGCCGCCCTGGCCCTGGAGCGCTTCGGCCTCAGCGAGGAGGTCAACCGCCGCACCAGCGAGGCGTACTTCCGCACGCTCGTCCACAACACCTCGGACGTCATCCTGATCCTCGACGACGACGACACCGTCCGCTACGCGAGTCCGTCGGCCGACACCATGTTCGGCTACGCGCTGGTCCCTGGTACGCCGCTGCTCACGCTGCTCGCCCCGAGCGATGCCGACCGGGTCCGCCGCGCTCTCGCACGGATGCGGGCCGGAAACGACGCGCCCACTCTCAACGACTGGAGAGTCCTGCGTGGCGACATGGGGCACCTTGACATAGAGGCCCGCTGCAGTGACCTCCGTGACGAACCGACGGTGCACGGGCTCGTCCTCACCCTGCGGGACGTGACCGAGCAGCGGCAGCTCGAACGTGAACTCACCCACCGGGCATTCCACGACTCGCTCACGGGACTGCCGAACCGGGTGCTGCTGCTGGAGCGGATCGAACGCGCCCTGCTGCGCGGCCGCCGCGAGTCCACCCTCCCCTGCGTTCTCTTCGCCGACCTCGACGACTTCAAGGTGGTCAACGACACCATGGGGCACTCGGTGGGTGACGAACTCCTCGTCGAGGTGGCGAAGCGGCTCGGTGCGGCGCTCCGGCTCAGCGACACCGCGGCCCGCCTCGGCGGCGACGAGTTCGCCATCCTCATCGAGGGAGCGCGGGAGCCCAGTGACGCGGAGGCCCTGGCGGCGCAGATCGTGCGGCGGCTCAACCAACCCTTCCACCTGACCGACGGCTCGGTCAGGGTCTCCACCAGCGTGGGGGTGGCGACGGCACTCGACAGCGCCGACGCCGAGGAGTTCCTTGCCCACGCCGACCTCGCCCTTTACGCGGCGAAGACCGACGGCAAGCGGCGCTGGCGCCGCTACCATCCCGATCTGCAGTCCGGCCTGGTCGCGGAGCACGAACTCCAGGCAGGTCTGGACGCTGCCCTCAACGACCACTCCTTCGCCCTGCGGTACCAGCCGATCGTGGACGTCGGCAGTGGCGCAATCGCCGGATTCGAGGCGCTGATCCGCTGGCCCCACGGGCAGCGCGGCATGGTACTGCCCGGGCAGTTCATCACCCTGGCGGAGGAAACCGGACACATCATCCCGCTGGGCGCATGGGTCCTCGAGCGCGCGGCCGCCGATGTGTCCCGCTGGCAGCGGGAAATGCCGCACCGACCCCCGTTGCGCGTGAACGTCAACGTCTCCGCCCGTCAGTTCCGCGACCCCGGAATCCTGGATGAGGTGCGAAGTGCCCTGGGCACGTCCGGCCTGGCCCCGGGTTCCCTCGTGATGGAGCTCACCGAGACGGTCCTGATGCGCCAGGACGATCAGATCCGAGCCACGATGAGTGCCCTGAAGGACCTCGGGGTGTCCATCGCGATCGACGACTTCGGCACTGGCTTCTCGTCGCTCAGCTACCTACGGGACTTCCCCATCGACATGCTCAAGGTCGACAAGTCCTTCATCGACAACATCACCACGGACCCACAGCAGGTGGCCCTCGTCGAAGGGATCGTCCGCATCGCCGACGTCCTCGGACTCCAGGTCGTCGCCGAGGGCATCGAGACACATCGCCAGCGGGAACTGCTTGCGGCCATGGGCTGCCGCTACGGACAGGGTTACCTCTTCGCCCGACCCATGACGGCCGAACAGGCAACGACATACCTGTACAGGGACCAGGAGGGGAGGGCCCCGCTCGCGAGCCGGAGCGTCGGTCGGCCACGACAGCACCGGCATGTCGGGCGGCGGTCGTCCGGGAGCGGCGACATGCGGCGCCATCCCCGGTGGCGCGAGCTGGAGCGGCTCAAGCACGACACCCGAATGTGCGACGCGGTGATCGACGAGGTCCGCGGCAGAAAGATCCGCTGCGGTGACCATTGGCTCGTCGACTTCGCCTCCTGCAACTACCTGGGATTCGACCTCGAACCGGAGATCATGGACGCCATCGGCCCCCAGGTCCGCCGGTGGGGGACGCACCCCAGCTGGTCTCGCCTCATCGGCAGCCCCCACTTGTACCCGCAGATCGAGGAGCGGCTCACAGACCTGCTCGGGGCGCCCGAGACGCTGGTGCTCCCCACCATCACCTTGATCCACCAGTCCGTCATTCCGCTGCTCGCCGAAGGGGGACACGTCTTCGTGGAGGCGACGGCCCATCGGACGATCTACGAGGGCTGCGTCGCGGCACGCGGACAGGGCACCACTGTGCAGCGCTTCCATGCCGACCGCCCGGACGAGCTCGACACGCTGCTACGGGCCGTGCCCGGGGACGCCCCCCGGTTGGTCTGCATGGACGGCGTCAACAGCATGACGGGGAACTTCCCCGACCTCCGGGAACTGGCCTCCTCCTGCCGTGACAGGGGTGCGCTGCTGTACGTCGACGATGCCCACGGCTTCGGGGTGATCGGTGAGCGCAGCCCTGCCGAGACATCGCCGTACGGATCCCGCGGCAACAGCATCGTCCGGCACCTGGGCGAGAGCTACGACGGCATTGTGCTGGTCGGGGGCTTCTCCAAGGCGTACTCCTCCCTGCTCGCGTTCCTCGCAGTGCCGAAGGGGCTGAAGGACCACCTCAAGGTCGCGGCGGCCCCGTACCTGTATTCGGGGCCTTCCCCGACGGCCTCGCTCGCGACGGTGCTGGCCGGATTCGACGTCAACGCGCGGCGCGGAGACGCGATCCGCGGCGATCTGTACCGCAAGACGGCCCGGGTGCTCGAGCATGTACGTGGCCTGGGCATCGCCACTCCCAACGCGGACGGGCTGCCCATCGTCGAGATCCCGCTCGCCCAAGCCAAGGATCTCGAATCGGTTGCCGCGTTCCTGTGGGACCGGGGCATTTACGTCACCCTGGCCGCCTACCCGCTGGTCCCGCGCGGGCGCGTCGGCTTCCGGATCCAGATCACGGCGTCCAACACGGACCAGGAGATCGAGCAGCTCACCGACACGCTGACGGGCCTGGCCCAGCGGTTCGACCTGCAACGGCGCGACGGCGCGGCCCAGCCCGGCGCGGTCGCCGACGACATACCGCGCACAAATCCATGACCGGGCCACCGTCCGCGCGGCGTTCCTCCCGGCGCAACAGGGAGGCCGACTGGGACCGTTGGCCCGTCCGGGACTACCTGGCCGAGAACTACCGGCAGCTCCACCCGGTCGACGTGGCCGTCATCCGACACCACTCCGCCTTCTACCGGCAGTTCCGTCCCGGGCGCATCGGGCGGTCCCTGGAACTCGGCGCCGGGCCCAATCTCTACCCGCTCATGGTGGCGTCCGCGGCGAGCCGCCGCATCGAAGCCGTCGAGCCCAGTGCCGCCAACCTCGCTTATCTGTCCCGGCAGTTGGCCGAGGGGCCCGACCCCAGCTGGCAGGACTTCTACGCCCTGTGCCGCCGTCTCGACCCGGCGCTCCCGGTGACGCTGCGCGAGGCGCTGGACCGCGTGGTCGTCGTTCCGGGCAGTGCCCGCACCGTCCGACCGGACTTCTACGACCTCGCTTCGATGCACTTCGTGGCCGAGAGTGTCACCGAGGACTTCGCCGAGTTCGCCGGCCTCTGCGGGGCATTCATCCGTTCGGTCCGGCCGGGTGGACACCTGCTCGCCGCCTTCATGGAGAACATGCCGAGCTATCGCATCGGCAGCTCGCCCGAATGGCCGGCCTGTCCCATCGACGCGTCCTTGGTCCGCTCGGTGTTCGCCCCGCACACGACCGCCCTGCGCATCATTCGCGTCGGCAAGGACCGTACGCTGCCCGACTACGGTGACACCGGCGTGGTGCTGCTGTGGGCCATACGGCGGGACATCTCGGTCAACTGACCGGCAACGCGCAGCATCCGCAGGGCGGCACCGCGTAGTACCGGACTTCCCGCTACGGCACGGCGCGCCCCGTGCGCAGCGTCCGCCTGAAGGCGGCGCAGCGCCGCCGGCGCGGAGCCGCAGCTCACCCAGCCCTCGAAGAGCGGGAGTTCGCCGGTCTTGAGGGAGTCCTTGTACCGCTCGGCACCCTTGCCCAGGTCGTAGAGGCTCAGGCCCTGCGCGGCGGCAGCCTCGACGATCTTCAGGTGGAGCAGGATGCCCGGCGAGCAGGCCGCGAAGTCGGTGTCGTAGGCGGGGAACCAGCAGGACAGTACACGGCCCGAGCGTGGCCCGAAATGGCAGGCGACCGGGCGCCCGCCGGCGTACAGCACCGACAGCGTCCCTGTGCAGCCGGCGGACCGGGTGCGCCGCAGTTCCCTCAGCAGCGCCACGACCCACGGGCGGGCGAACTGATCGACCCGGCCCCTGGCGCGGTACTGGGCGGACTTCCACCGCATCAGCGTCTCCAGCACCTGCGGGGCGGACTCGTCGAACACGAAGCGCACATCCCCGGCGTCCCGGGAGAGCCGGCGCTCCTTGGTGCCGAGTGAACGCAGGAAGCGTGGCGACCTTCGCCTCAGCCGGGCGAGATACGCGTCGTACCCGTCCTCCAGTCCGATGACGGGAGACGCGGCCCGACGTACGGCCCCCGCGGACCCCGTCACGAAGGGATCCTGCCCCGCCGCGAGATGGTCGAACTGCCAGAGGTGAAGCCCGCACGCGCGCAGCAGCTCGACCGGGTCCCAGGCCACGCCGGGGGCGTGGACGAGGCCCTGGAAGTCGCTCACGCCGGATCCGATCGGCTTGCCGAGGCCGAGTGCACGGCGTTCGAACGGGAAGAAACCCACCGGACGTCGTGCGTCGTCGTACACCACGGCCACGCGGGCGGCGGGCCGTACGTCCCCGACCAGGAGCGTGAACTCCGGAGCGAGAAAGGGATGGTTCAGCGCGGGGTCGGCGCCGTGGAACGTGCGCCATGCATCGAGGTCGGCGTCGGTGAGCTCGCGAGGCCTGACGACGGAGAACTCCATGACGGTCACCTTCGGGAATGGCGGTCGATCACGTCGGCGTACTCCCGCAGCGACGAGCCGGGGGTGCCGTCGTAGAGGTTGCTGTCGAAGGCCCACATAATGCCGTCCAGGTCGCAGGAAATCATCTGGTGCATGGCGTCCTCCATGACGCCCGGGCGGTAGGGAGCCACATGCTCTCCCGCACTTTCTCCGCCGAGTCCGGTGAATCCGGCGCGCTTCGCCAGAGCGGTCACCCAGCGGACCGACGACCAGTCACGCACCGTGGAATTCTTCTCCGCATAAATATTCACCGCAGAATCCGTGGGCTCGCAGCCGTTGTTGGGTACGTTGCCGGAGCCGTCCACGAGCGCCGTGGACACGATGTGGACGTTGTCCCGGTGGTCGATCTGGTCGATGGTCCTGAAGAAGCCGACCCCGCGTCCCATGAGCCGCGCCGCCGCAGGCCCGTCCAGATAGGCCTGGATCGCCCGTCGGAGGTCACTGGGGTAGTACCCGGCCCCCGGTACGAGGACGTGCAGCCGGCCGTCGTAGCCGAGCGAGGTGTACTGGTCCAGTTGCCAGTTGATCGTGTTGCTCAGCACTGCCAGGTACCAGTCGTACCACTGCTCCACCTGTCGTTCGGTGAAGGGCTTGCCTTCGTACGTGCGCTGACCGGGGCGCCAGCCCGGGAACGGACTGGCCGCCTGGGCGGCGGGGTCGAAGGCCCAGTACTCGTTTCTGTCCTGGCGTTGCGACACGGGTGGCGGGTAGCTGAACTCCCCGGCCTCGCTCACTCCGACGCGGATGGACCAGAAGTTGTCGAGACCGATCTCGTCGGCCACGTACCGGATGTACTCGGCCACCTCGTCGCGGGCGACCTGGCTGAAGACGATGTTCGGTGTCTCGGCGTACCGCTCACCGAACTGGTTGACGTACTGGGTTTCAGGATGAAGCATGCGGAGCCACTCAGGGGGGTGATTCAGTCCCAGGCCGACCTCGATGTGCGCTCCCGTGGCGTGGAACGTGCGGATCGTCTCCTTGACGCTGTCGGCGTACGCGGAGTCGTAGGAATCGTCGGCGGGCTCGAATCGCGCCCAGTCGAGCGGGAGATGGGCGATGCGTATGCCGCTCTCGTATTCCACACGCGCCTTCGCCGGGTCCGTCTGAAGGGTGCCGAAGTAGTCCTCCTCCGCTTCCTCGTGCTGGAAGAGCCTGACCGCCCCCAGGACGAGGAGCAGGACGGCGAGGACGGCGAGGACGGCGAGGACGCCGAGCAGGTATTGCCGTCGTGTGAGTCTCATGGCAGCAGCTCCCGGTACAACCGCTCGTACTGAGCGGAGAAGCGCTCCCGGCCGAACCGACTCTCCGCCGTCGTCCTGCCGCGCTCCGCCAGCATCTCCCAGCACCGGGGCCGGTCGAGGAGCCATGCGAGCAGGCGGCCCGTCCGCAGACAGTCGCCCGCCGGGGCCCGCAGGACCGCGTCGCCGAAAGCTCCAAAGGGGGGAAGGTCGCTGAGGATCACAGGGCGCCCGGTGGCGAGGGCCTGAAGGACCGTGAGCGGGACGTCCGCCTTGCCGCCGAGTGTCAGGGGCGGGAAGAGCAGCACCGTGGCAGCGGCGAGCAGTCCGCGCATGTCCTCCACATATCCCTTGACCTCGACCGAGCGAAGACCCTCGGCCGCGGCACGCGCGCGCAGCGCCGTTTCGAGGGCGTGGGTGTCCTGGCCCGGTCGGCCGCGCATGGCCATGAGGAGTCGGAACCGAGCCCCTGCCCTCGTGGCGACTCCTGCCGCGGCGAGGGCCTGTTCCGCGCCGCCGGACGGATCGTGGTGACCGGAGAACAGCACCACCGGAATCCCCTGGGGGCGTGGCCGACGGGGCCACTGCTCCAGCGGGACCATCGGCGCGATGGCCGGCACTTCACCGAAGCCCGCAGCCTTGAGCAACTGGGCCGTGGTCTCGGAGAGCGCCACCGTCCTGCCCAACGGACGGGCTCGTCCGAGAAGCGCGGGGTTCATGACTCCCGGCACGGTGTGCAGCACGGGCGCGGAACCGAGCAGCAGGGGGCGCACGCGGGAGAAGACGGGGAAGGAACCGCCGATCGTCAGCACGGCGTGCACGAGGTCGGTACGGCGCGTCAGGAAGGCGCCGGCGATGGCCGCCTGAACGCGTTCGGCGGTACGGGGAGCGCCCCTCCGGGACAGGATCGGGACCGGCCGACCGACGGCCGGCACTGCACGCTCGCCGCGGGCGGGCCACCGGGTGAACCAGACGAACTCCACGCCGGGCAGGGCATGGACGATGTCATTGGCCAGCCGGATGTCGGCTCCGTCCTGGCCGTCGAGCGGGCTGCTGGTGAGGAGCAGGACACGGGGGAGGCGCGCGCTAGGGTTCATGACCCGGCCCGGCTTGGAGGTCAACGTCCGTCGCCCCGTCGGGCAACGGCAGCCGGTAGAGCGCGAGCACGCCGTAGCTGCGCCCGTGGAAAGAGAAGACCAGGTCGCCCTGCCGGGTGAGGTGTTTCACTTCGAGCGTGGTGAGACGGCCGTATCCCTCCTCGATGATCTTCCAGGGGACGACGACATACTCGGAACCCGCCGCGGCCCTGGCTCCCGGGCTCGCCCAACTGCCGAGGCGGTAACGGTCCTTCAGCGCCCATCGGGTGACGCCGTGGGTGTGTCCGCCGTCGGTCGTGGTGACGGCGCTGCCCGCCGGAACGTGCTGGAGCATGTAGGCGCGGAGCTTGGCAAAACCGTCGTCGGGCCGCAGCCTCTCTGTCGCGTACCCCGTCCCTGGCAGGACGAGAGCGACGGCGAGGACGCTGACAGCCGTGACGCGTCGCGCGAAACGGGGCCCGCGGGCGCCATGTCCCAGAGGGAGCGGCAGGACCACCGCCAGGGCGATCAGGTTGGGTACGAAGAGCAGATACAGGGCCTGTTCCTCAAGGGTGCCCAGGGCGAGGGCGTAGGCGAGGGTGAGAATCGCGCAGCCGTGGAAGAGGGCGAGCAGGCGGTGTTCCGGGTCCTTGCGGCGCAGCAGCAACGCCAGTGCCACGGGCGTGAGGAGGAGCAGGACGTAGGTCGACGCGTAGCCGGGCAGTTCGGCGGTGAGACGCTCGGCGAGCGACGGTGTGCCGGGGGCGTTGAAACCCGTTTCCTGGACGAACCCGAGGAGCCGTTCGGTGCCGTGCATCTTCGCCGTCCGGAAGGCGTCGAAGTGTCCCGTCGCCGCGACGACGGTCAGGTAGAGGGAGTAGGGCACGACCGAGGCGGTGGCTGTCAGCAGCAGCAGCCTTCGGGGCGGGCCCCACCGCAGCCCGATCGCGAGCAGCAGCGGCAGCATTGTGATGAGCGCGGAGTGGTCCTTCGTCGTGATCGCCATGCCGAACAGCAGCCCGGCGCACATCGCCCGGGCGCGCGGCCGGGGAGGCAGCGGGGTCCGCGCAAGGGGGATCAGCACCAAGTACCCGGCCAGCACCCAGAGCATCGTCTCGGTCTCCAGCATCGCCCGGTTGTTCTGCCGGATGCAGTACGGGTCCAGCGCGAAGACCAGGCCGGCCAGCAGCCCGGCGGGCTGCGACCTGACCCGGGCCACCAGCAGCACGAGAACCGCGGCCGTGGCGCCGGCCAGGAGCGCGTTCAGCACCCTGATCCCGTACACGGCGGAGACCACATCCGTATCGAGGCCGATCGTCTTCGCCCAGGCGGCCTGAAGGTAGAAGAAGCCGGGCGGATGCAGGAAGAACAACCCGTCGTCCGTCCGCGGCAGCCCTCCCTCGCCTGCGCTACGGCCGAGGTCCAGGTAGATGAGTTCATCCACGAACAGGTCGGAGGACCGGCCCACTTCCACCAGCCGGAGCACGACCGTGAGCACGCACGCCGCCGCGGCCGGCACCATCGGCGATACGGAACCGTGGACGGCGCGCAGCACCCCGGTCTGCTGTCGGGCAGTGGTTGCGGCCATCAGGGGCCTCCGGCCGGAGCCGCCCTGTCGGCCCGTGGGCCACGGGGCAGCAGGTAGACCTCGGGCGCGGGCGGCACCCGGCCCCCGGGGAACAGCGCGGCGCACTGGGTCCGGTACGCACGGATCAGGTCGGCCTTCTCGGCGATGCCCAGTGACCAGACGGCCTCGGTGAGCGAGTTGCGCCGGACGAAGGCGGAGTCGGGCGCATGCCGTCGGTTGTACGGGAACTCGCTGTAGTACACGACCCGTCTCCCGCTGCACTCCGCCGCGATACGGACCAGGAGGTGGTCGACATGACCGCCGACGGCGAGCGGAGCCAGCACCGGACCGGGCGTCCCCGACGCCAGCAGCGCGAGGACGCCGACGACCTGTTGCAGCGTACTCGCGTCGTGCGGGGACATCTTGCCGGACACCAGGTGGAGACGGTAGGTGGGGTAGACACGGGCGAGTTCGGGTATCCGCCGGGCCCATGGGTGCGTGGCGGCCCGGCAACCCGGCTTGTTCCGGAACAGTCCGTCCGGCAGCGAGAAGTGCCGCCACTCGACGCCCATCCGCTCGAGCACCTCCCGGTCCTCCGCGCGCCGGGCCGCGTACAGCTGTTCCGCGTCACCCGCTCCGGTCATACGGAGGTAGCGCCGGGCGGACAGGGTGTACGGCGGGGGGCCGGACCGGGTGAACAACGTCGCCACGGTCACCGGGGCGTGGTCGTGGGCATGCGTCAGCAGGGCGCCGCACGACAGCACGGCGTCGTCCAGATGAGGGGACAGCACGACGACCGGGGCACCCGTCTCGAATTCGGCGGTCAGCTCGTCGCTGGTCATGGCATACCTCCTCGTCGGGCGCGGCGGCCGGTGGCGGCGGGGGAGTTGAGGAGGCGGCGCACCAAGGACAGGTAGCGGCTCGACATCTCGTCCCACGTGTAGCGCTGCGACGCGAGCAGCGCCTTCCTGCCCAGGCTCCGGCGCAGCGAGGCGTCGGACGCCAGTTCCCGCATACGGTCGCCCATCAGGTCCACGTCGAACGGTGTGACGGCGACGTCGCCTCCGCCCCGCATCCACCGCAGCGCGGGCAGGTCGAAGTGCAGGACGGGCTTGCCGTAGGACATGCCCTCCAACGCCACCAGGCCGAACGTCTCGTGGCGCGAGGGCAGCACGACGACGGCGCTGTGCTGCAACAGTTCCCGCTTGCGTTGCTCCTCCGCACGGCCGACGCGACTGATGTCGCGTGTCTCTGAGGCCAGCAGCTCGTCGAGTTTCCGTTCCTCGCTCTCCGTACCGGCGCCGGCCAGGACCAGGGGCATCGGCGGCCTGCCGTGCGCGTACGCCTTCAGCAACAGGTCCAGGCCCTTCTGCCAGATGTCGATCCGGCCCAGGAACAGGATGTAGTCGCCTTTCCCGATCCGGCCCTCCTCGACATGCTGCCGCTCCACGCCGTTGGCGATCACGTGCACGGCCGCCCTCGGGCTGAGCCGCTGCACCGCATCGGCGTCCGCCTCGTTCATGACCACGATGTCGCGGTAGCACCGGAAACCGATCCGCTCGATCAGGAAGAAGGGGATGTGGTACTTCCGCCACAACGCCTCGCCGCTGCGGCCCTGGTCGATTCCGACGACAGGGGAGCGGGTGAACAGCGGGAGGAGGGACGTGGAGAAGGGAGGCGTGAAGCTCTCCAGCCACAGGTCGTGCGGCACCCTCCACGCGGTGAACGGCAGCATGGCCTGGAAAAGGAGCTGGCCCGCACGCGGGCCGGCCCAGCAGACGGGGAGCCGGATGTAGCGAATCCCGTCCTGGGCCCGGACACTGCCCCGACGAGCCGCCGTGACGACCGACACCCGGTACTCCTCGGCGAGGCGGCGCGCCACCTTCTCGACCACCACGGCTCCGCCGCCGCGATAGTGCGGGCTGCAGAAGTCGTCGAAGATGGACAGGACCACGCGCTTTCGGGTGTCCGTCGCATCGACCGCGAGGCCCGCAGACCGGCTGGCGTCGAGGACGAGTCCGATCGCGGTGGCCACGAGCGTGGACGGCGCCATGTCGCCGTTCACGGGGGTGACGGACGGCAGACGCCGCGCCCACTTCAGGAAGCGTGCCCACCATACGGCCGGGGGTCCGGCCGCAGGATCCCAACCGCGCGCCAGCAGCGTGCTCGGCGAGACCTCCATCAGCAGCGTCGTGTGGTATCGGCGGGCGAGACGGGTGAAGTAGCGCGCGATCAGCGAACCCGGGACGGGGCCGAACTTGGTGAGACCGTCCAACGGCCCGCGGTCGGTCACCACCGCCATCGGCCGCCCACGGGCCATCACCCGCACCAGGAGCCGAAGTGCCAGGACCCGCACCGCCAGTTCGGTGAGGTCGAGGAGAGCGTGGGCGCGACGGAACCATGATCCGACACGGGGGTCATCGTGTCGGCGTCGCGCCCACTCCCCTTCCCTCACCTGCGGTGGATCCGAGAACCTGCGGCACAGCACGCAGCCGTAGCAGTGGGCGGTGGCGACGGAGAAGCCGCGCTCGCGCAGCGCCGTGGCGATCCGGCCGACCAGCTGGGTTTTCCCCGAACCGTCCGGGCCGGACACCGCGACGAGGAGCGGACCTCTCATGGTGCTCATGCGCCGGCCGCCTTCAGCCTCTTGGCGAGGACGAGCGGCACCCTGAGGGCCGCCTCCCGGGCGGCCGTGCTTGCCCGTCCACGCCGTGTCAGATGGCCTGCGTGCTCGATCGCCACCCGCAGCGACGTGCTGACCGGGAGTGGCATCGGCAGCTGTACGACGAGTCCGCGATCGAGGCGTTCGACGGCTTCGACGGCCGTGCCGAGCGCGAGACGGCTGCCGGCCGGCCAGCCCTCGCGCCGGGCCTCGCGCCGGGCCTCCGCCACCACCTCCTGCCGGAGCAGGTCCCGTAGCGCGAGCAGCTCCGACAGGTCGAGTGCGAGGTTCTGGAACAGCCCGTGCGCCAGCCAGATGCGCAGTTGATCGGCCGGGTTGGGGACCAGCCAGCCGTGTCCGTCGCAGGGGACGGCCCGGGCGAACAGCCGCTCGGTGGACATCACCGGTACGCCGAACCAGGAGACGGCGGTGTGCAGATGCGCCGCGGGCCCGCGGGCGGGCCGCAGCAGCACCTTGGTCGACCGCTCCAGCCAGTACGAGGAGCGGTGTACGTACCAGTCCGACAGCGCCTCGTCCGCCGCCCGCCACGTCCCGTCGGGCACCACCAGGTCGAAGTTGCTGTACTCGTGGTCGCCGGACAGGTCCGCCTTGATCAGGACCGTCGGGATGCCCGCCGCCCGCAGGCGGTCGGTCGCCTGGAGCAGATTGCGCCGGAAGTCCCGGTCGGCGTCGTCCACCGCCGAGAGCTCCGCCGCCAGTTGTCGCGGGTACGCCCGGGCGAGCCGCCCTTCGACCTGATTGCGGCGGGCAATCGCCAGAGCGTGGTGCAGCTCGTCGTCCGAGGCGGGCGGGGCCTGCCCGTGCCACACGGCGTCGACGACGAGCTCCGCGGCCCGTTCGCCGACCGGCGGCCGGTGCGAGCCGCGCCCGCGCGACGTCCGGCCGTGCGGGGTGCCCGGCTCGGGCGCCTGCGCGCCCCGGCTGCCGAAGAACAGCCAGGCCGCTCGCGCTCCGGTGGCGAGGGCCGCGACCAGCCACAGCAGCACGTGGGGCCGCAGGACGAGCAGAACTCCGGCCAGGGCCAAGGGCTCCCGCAAGACCGTCCAGGCCGGCGGGTGGACGGCGCCGCGGCGCACCAGCCGCCAGGCCAGCAGGACCGTCACCGCCACGGAACCGCACATGGCGCCGATCGCCATGCCCCGCACGCCCTCGGCATGCCAGCCGGCCACCAGGGCCGCCACGTAGCCGAGAAGCCCCACAGCCTGCCAGGGCAGGCACCTGTAGTCGTTCACTGCCTGCGAGAAGGTGGTGACGAGACCGAGTCCGCCGAGCGCGAAGCCGGACACCGCGGTGAAGGCCAACAGGCCGCCCATGGCGGCGTACTCGGACGAGAACACCGTGGTGAGCACGGCTCCTGGCATCGTGGCGACCACAGTGGTCAGCGGAACAGCGAGCAGGAGGTACATGCGTACGGCGCTGGAGGCCAGCGGCGTCCCGGCGCTGCGCCGGGACAGCGCCGGGAAGAACGCCATGGCCACCGCGCCCGCGATGAACAGCGGGATGCGGCCCACCATCACACTCGCCTGGTAGCTCGCGGCGCCCGCCCGGTCCGTGGGCAGGATCGCGACCATCACGACGTCGACCGAGACCATGAGGGCCACCAGCCCCTGCACGGAGGCGATACTGCCCGCCCGTCGCCACAGGGCACGGTCCGCCGTCACCGAGAGCCAGCGACGCCTGCCGCCCCGGGGCCGCTTGGGACGGCACACCACGAACGGCAACACCGCGATGCCGAAGGCCGCGAGCGCGCCCTGCTCGCTCATGCCCAGCGCCGCCACCAGCAGGAGACCGACGGCGAGCTTCAGTACGGCCTCGCTCGTGGTGACCGTGGCGAGCGTCCGCAGCCGTTCGGTGCCCTGCAACCAGCCGACGGTGACGCGGGTGACGTAGATCAGCAGGGTGCTGACCGCCAGGATCAGGGTCGTCCATACGTCCGCGAACTGCGTCGCGACGGCGGCGACGGCGCAGGACGCGAGGATCCCGCCCGCCGCGCCCGTGACGACGGCGAACCGGATCGCGTCGCCCCGTTCGGCGGCGGAGCGGGCGCGGGCGAGCCCTTGGGCGAGCATCCACGGAACGGTGACGACCGCAACGGCCGCGGTGCACAGGATGAGTCCCTGGCCCGCCGCGAAGACGGCGTAGGAGCCGACGTCCATGAGCCGGGTGAGGGCCAGTGCGTACAGGTAGTTGAGTGCGCCGACGATCACCGCGGCGGTCGCGATCCACCGCGCCCCGTGCACCGCCCGGACCTCGTCCCGACGCGGTGTGCCCGGCACGGTGTCCGCGGCCCGGAAGGTCATGGGAACGTCCCTTCCGCACCGACCAGGACGTCGCGCCTGTTCGCCAGGCCGACGTCGGCGTCCTCGACGCCCAGCCGTCCCAGCGCCTCCAGGGCGCGGACCTCGTCACAGCCGTACAGCAGCAGCCAGAAGGAGTCCTCCCGCCGCCGCCAGGCGTCCGTCTGCCGCAGGGAGTTCCGCACCGTTCGCTCCATCGCCTCCGCGTCCCGCGCCCGGAACCGGGTGACGGCCGTGAGGTCGCTGGGCCTGCGGCGCGAGCGCCGGTGCCGGTGGATCCGCCGTACCTCCTCCAGGACCACACGCGCCAGTCGCTCGGCGCTGTCGTCCCAGGAGAACTCGGCCGCCCACGCGCGGCACCGGCGAGCCATGCGTTCCCGCGCGGCCGGCCTGTCGAGTTCGTCGAGGGCATGGGCGAGACCGCAGGCCAGGTCCGTTCCGGGCCGTAGCAACCAGCCGCTGCGGTCCGGCTGGACCGCGTCGCGCAGCCCGGGTACGTCGTAGGCCAGCGCGGGCGTTCCCATGACGTTTGCCTCGATCACGGTGAGACCCCAGCCCTCGGCGATGGACGGCGCGACGGTGAGCCAGGCATGCCCCAGCAACTCCCGCTTGCGTTCCTCGGACACCCGGCCGTGGAAGTCGACGATGTCCTCGACCCCGAGATCGGCGGCGAGCGCTCGCAACCGCGGCAGCTCGTCTCCGTCGCCGCAGATGTCGACATGGATGTCCGGCCTGCGTCGCCGCAGTTCCGGAACGGCGCGGATCAACAGGTCGACGCGCTTCTGGGGCATCAGCCGGCTGACCACCGTGATGGCGGGAGTGTCGCTGCGGCGCACACTGCCGGGCCGTGCCTGGGGACTTCCGTTCGGCACGATGTGGATCGGATTGTCGAAGCCGAGGTCACGGCGCATCCCCTCGCGGGTCGACGGCGAGACGACGACCACCGGACGCCTGCGGTACACCAGGCGGCTGATCTGTTTCTCCAGTAGCCGGCCCAGTGCGTTCATGGGCCAGTGGAAGCGCAGGTCGAACTGGTGCTGATGGACGTGGTGGATGACGCAGACGACGGCGGTCCAGCGCGGGGTGAACAGCGGTGCGAAGAACGGGATGCCGTTCTGGAAGTCCACCACCGCGTCGTACGCGTGGCGGTGGCGCAGCAGATGGGCCGCGGCGACCGGATAGACGCCGAAGGTGCCGCCGGCCCGCACGATGGAGATTCCGTCGGAACTGGCACGGGAGGGGGAGCCGGGGTGTCGTGCGGCGACGAGCGTGACGTGGGCGCCCGCGTCCGAGAAACGCCCGGCGATCTCGTAGCAGTACGCCTCCGCCCCGCCTGCCTGCGGATGCGAGGGATCACGCCAGTTGAGGAACAGGATGTCGGTCCTGGTCAGCTGCTCGAGTGCAGTCATGGAGATCACCGCGCGAGGGAGATCCGGACGAGATCGGCCATGGAGCGCAGCCCGTCGTGGCGGGCCGAGAACGTCGACCCCGGGACGTCCGACCAGGCCACGGGCACCTCGACGACGTCATGACCCGCCCGTACGAGCTGGGCGAGGATTTCCACGTCGAAGGCGAAGCCGTCGACGTGGCAGTCGGCGACGACGTCACGGACGAGTGGTCCGGAGAAGAACTTGAAGCCGCACTGGGTGTCGGCGATGTCCGGCAGGGCCAGGTGGGCCAACCGGCGGAAGACCCAGCCTCCGCCGCGCCGCAGCGCCGACTGCTCGGCCTCGAACCGCGCCCCGGCGACGTGCCGGGAGGCGATGACGGCGTCGTACCCCTGTGTGAGCAGCTCCATGACGCTCTCCAGGGTGTCGATGGGTGTCGCGTTGTCAGCGTCGGCGAAGCCGATGAACCGGGCGGCGGACGTGGCGATCCCGCGCCGTACCGCGGCGCCCTTTCCCTGGTCGCTGCAGCCGATCGCGTACAGGTGGACCGGGGAGTCGTGGAATCGCTGGAGCGTCTCCCGTGTGCGGTCCACGCTGTTGTTGTCCACGACGACGACCGCCGAGGACCAGGGCCGGTCCGCCAGGTAGTCGATCGTCGACCGGACGGTCGCCGGCAGCCGTTGCTGCTCGTTGTACGCCGGAATGATCAGTTCGAGGTCCACGGGTGGCCGCCGGAGGCACCGGGGGACCGGTTCATCCGTGTGGCGCGGACGATGCATGAGGTGGCGAGCGCCGGAGCGCTCGGGCAGCACGGAGACCATCAGGGTTCGCCTCTTTCAGGACCGTATGCGGCCTCCGAGGCAGGCACACGGAAACGACGCCCGGCTGGGCCAAGGAAGATCAGGGCCCGACGCGGCGCGTCGTCACAAGGTCTTGGGTGATCGTCCGAGTCGTCCGCGGGACGGTCCGCCACGGTGCGGGCGGAGCCCGCGGAGGTCCGCCTCCGCCGGGCGGCGGTGCGCGTCCTGCGGCCGTCGGCGAGGCACGGGGAAACCGCGTTCACGAGGTGGTCGGACGCCCGTCGCGCAGGATGAGCGGCACCGCTGCGCGGCTTGTGCGGGGAAGGGTGGCGCGAGGCGGCGTTGGGCCAGTCGGTGGCCCGCCGCAGCGGGTGCGGCGTGCTGGGCGCCGATGCTCGGCCGATGTGGAGGGAGGACACGGTGGCCTCTTTCGACAACTGACCCTGCCGAAGGTCCGACTTGCTCTTAAATCCACCCTTAGCGGCTAATGTCACATTTGTCAACCGTGGCGCCGTGTTCACCGGCGCCGACAGTCGGGTCGACGATCAACGCTGAGGGATCGGCGCCAGGCGGGGCAGCAGATTGTGCGGGCGCTCGTCGAGCAGCGTGCCCAGGATGCGGGCGCCGTCATGGAACGTGCGCGGATGCGACCTGGCGTGACGTCGGGGCAGCTCGCGACTGGGGACCTCCGCGATGCGGAGTCCGTAGTGCATGGCGTGCGTGACGAGTTCGGCACCGAGCTCGACGGTGTCGTCGCGCAGATCCAGCAGGCGGAGGAAGTCGCGGCGGAAGGCGCAGAAGCCGTACCACAGGTCGGTCAACTGCTGCCCGTACAGCCGTCGCGCCAGGTGGAGCAGGGTGTGATGGCCCAGTCTGCGGAGCAAGGGGTAGTCGGCGCAGCTGCCGCCGGCGATGAACCGGGAGCCCTTGACGAAGTCGTAGCCGTTGAGCAGGTAGTGCAGGTAGTGGGGGATCTCCTGCGGGGACATGCTCCCGTCCGCCCCCATCAGCGCGATGAAGTCCTCGGAGGCGGAGAGCAGACCGGCGTGGGGGATGTCCCCCTCGCCGGAGTCGCGTTGCCGCATCCAGCGGACGCGGGGCCCGTCGGGAGCCGTGCTCCGATCGGATGCCTCGGCCGACGAGGGGCAGACCAGAATGACTTCCGCCACGCACTCCGGGAGCCGGGCCAGAAGCCAGTTCGTGTCGCAGTCACCGCTGCGCACTGGTGCGACCAGACTGACCGCGGGATACGGTCGCGAATTCACCGATGGAATCGTGCTCATGGGAAATCCTCGGGAAGACCACGGCATCGGGTGGGCGGAGATCGCCTCCTGCGAGGCCGGGAGTGCCTCTCAGCTTGTTGCGGAATCCAGCGAAGCGTCAAGGGTGAAACCCTCCTACTCGTGGAAAGGTATTCCCGGCAGCGGAAATGCATGAATGGCCTGCCTTGCGGCAAGGGTGGGGGGCGGCGTTAAAATCCGGCCATGGTAGGGCGAATTGAGGACTACGCCCTCATAGGGGATTTGGAGACCGCCGCCCTGGTCGGTAGGGACGGGGCCATCGACTGGCTGTGCATGCCGCGCTTCGATTCTCCCGCCTGCTTCGCTGCCCTCCTGGGCACCGAGGAAAACGGCCAGTGGCGCATCGCGCCTGCCGGCCGTGGTGCCTGCAATCGCCGGTCGTACCGAGGAACCTCGCTCGTCCTCGAATCCGTGTGGGAAGACGTCTCCGGAGCCGTGAGGCTGACGGACTTCATGCCGCCGCGCAGCGGAAGCCCTCACATCGTGCGCATAGTCGAAGGAATCTCGGGACGGGTCGCCATGCGCGGTGAATTGCGGGTGCGTTTCCACCACGGAAGCATCGTGCCCTGGACGCGCCTGATCGGCGACCGTACCGTTGCGGCGGTCGCCGGTCCCGACGCAGCCGTCCTCTTCGGCGACCGCCGGGTTGACGTGTCCGTCACCAAGAAGTGCACCTACCTCGACTTCTCGGTCAGCGCCGGCGAGCGGATCGCCTTCGTCCTCAACTGGAGCCCGTCGCACCGTGCAGAGCGCTCGCTCACCGACAGCGCCTCGGCCCTGTCCAGGACGCTCACCTTCTGGAACGGGTGGACAGCGCAGTGCGGTTACCGAGGGCCCTACCAGGACGCTGTCGTCAGATCTCTGGTCATCCTGAAAGCTCTGACCTACGAGCCGACCGGTGGCATCGTCGCCGCCGTCACCGCATCGCTGCCCGAATGCATCGGCGGCGAACGGAATTGGGACTACCGGTTCTGCTGGCTGCGGGATTCCACCTTCACGCTCTCCTGCCTGCTGCGCAGTGGATTCCACAACGAGGCGATGGCGTGGAAGGACTGGCTCGTCCGCGCGGTCGCCGGCGAGCCCGCGGAACTGCAGACTCTGTACGGCGTGGCCGGGCAGCGGCGGCTGCCGGAGGAACAGGCGCTCTGGCTGCCCGGCTACGAGGGCTCCGCGCCGGTGCGCTTCGGCAACGGGGCGGTCGACCAGTTCCAACTCGACGTCTACGGCGAAGTGCTGAACAGCGTGTACTCGGTGCTGCGAGCCGGGGTTGTCATCGACGAACCCGTATGGAATCTGATCGCCTCGCTCATGGAGCACCTCGACAAGCGCCGGCACGAGCCCGACGAGGGGATCTGGGAGGTAAGGGGGCCCCGACGTCATTTCGTGCACTCCAAGGTCATGTCCTGGGTCGCGGCCGACCGTGCCGTGCGCATGGCCCGGGTGGCCGGTCTGCGGAGCTCGGCACAACGCTGGCGGACGCTGCGGAACGAACTGCGTGCGGAGGTCTGCCGCGAGGGGTGGGACGACGACCAACAGTCGTTCGTCCAGTGCTACGGAGGCCACTGCCTCGACGCCACCGCCCTGTTGATCCCCCGGCTCGGGTTCCTTCCGGCCGACGACGGCAGAGTGCTGGGCACCGTACGTGCGATGCGCAAGCTCGATCACCAGGGCTTCCTGAAGCGCTACTCCGACGTGCAGAGCGGTGTGCACGACGTGGACGGCATGAGAGGCGGCGAAGGCGCCTTCCTGGCCTGCACGCTCTGGTACGCCGACGCGCTCGCCATGACCGGCCGTCAGGCCGAGGCCCGCACGGTGTACGAGCGGGTGCTGGACGTCCGCAACGATGTCGGGATGCTGTCCGAGGAATGGGATCCCGTACGGCGCCGGCACCTGGGAAACACACCCCAGGCGCTGAGTCATGTCGCCCTGGTGAACACCACCTTCACTCTGTTCGGCACCCGGCAGAGCAGTCGGCGTGTCAGGGCCGCGTGAGGATCGCCGGTGTCCGGGGGGACCTGGTGCGCGGGAATCCGTGCGCGCGGGCGCCCATGACGACCGCAAGTACGGGCAGGAGCAGCGCCAGCACACTCCACGGAAACGCCGTCACCCCGAACAGGTCGAGCAGGATCCCGCCGAGTACTCCGCCGCCGGCCATGGCCGCGTTCCACAGCGTGACGAGCATGGCCTGCGCCGCGTCTGCCTGCTCGCCTCCGGCATCGGCGACCGCGGTCTGCAACAGGGTCGGCACCCCGCCCCAGCCCAGCCCCCACAGCGCCGCCGCGAGGTGGACCAGGGCCGCGCTGTCCGCGAACCCGGCCAGCAGGGCGGCGGCCACGCCGACGAGCAGCGTGCTTGCCACGGTGAGTGCCCGCAGCCGCCGGTCGATACGGGCGCCCACGATCCAGATGCTCACCAGGGACGCGCCGCCGAACACCAGCAGCACCAGATCGGTCGAGCCGCCCAGCCCCTGCCGGTCGAGGAACGTGGCGATGTAGGCGTACAGCACGGTGTGCGCCAGGACGAACACGAGGGTGACGAACAGGACGGGTACGACGCCGGGCACGTTCAGTGCCCGCAGTACGGGAGCCCGGCCGCCGCCTTCCTGTCCCGGCCGGTCCGGCACCAGCAACGCGATCCAGCCGAGCAGCACCACGGCCACCGCGGTCATCAGCGCGAACGCCGTCCGCCAGCCCAGCGCCCCGCCCAGGAACGTGCCCGCGGGCACCCCCACGGACAGCGCCACCGGCACGCCCGCCATGACGACCGCGACCGCCCTGCCCTGGAGGGGAGCCGGCACCAGACGCCGGGCGTACCCCGCCAGCAGCGCCCAGGCGAGCCCGGCGGCCACTCCCGCCACGAACCGCGCCACCATGGTCAACGGGTAGCTCGCCGACACGGCCGTGACCGTGTTGGCCACGGCGAACCCGGCCATCGCCGCCATCAGCAGCCGCTTGCGCCGCCAGCCGGCCGTGGCCGCCGACAGCGGGATCGCCGTAAGGGCCGTACCCACCGCGTACACGGTCACCGCCTGTCCCGCCGCCGACTCGCTCACCCCGAGGCCGCCGCTCATCGCGGGCAGCAGACCGGCGGGCAGCGTCTCGGTGAGGCTGGTGACGAAGACGGCGGTGGTGAGGGCGAGGAGCGCGGAGAGGGGGAGTCGAGGGGTTCGGGTCGGCGGCGCGGGCTTGTCGGTGTGGATGCTCATGCCGGGCAGGGTCGACCCTGACACCGGTGTCAGATTCAAGTCCGTGCGTGACTGGCTCATGCTGATGTGCGACGACATCGAGGCCACCACCGCCGACCTCACCGCGAAGGGTGTGGAGTTCAGCCGACCCGTCCAGGACGCGCCCTGGGGCCGGGTGACGGGCTTCCGGCTGCCGGGCGGGGGCGAGATCGCCCTCTACGAGCCACGTCACCCGCGCGCCCAGGGTCGGCCTCCTCCTGCGCCCAGGTCTCCAGCCAGCCGGTGAACTCGGCCGCCTTGTCGGGCCAGTTGAAGTCGGCGAGGGCCGCCGCGCGTCCGCGCCGCGCCGTGCCCAGGCGCAGTTCCGCGTCGGAGCTCAGCCGCCGTATGGCCTGCGCGGCCGCGAGCGGATGCCCGTACGGGACGACGAGGCCGCAGCCGTGCCGCTCGACCAGTTCGGCGGCCAGAGGTGTGGGCGTGGTGACGACGGGGACGCCGTGCGCCATGTACTCGACGACCTTGGTGGGGCGCGAATGGCGGTAGTTGGGCTGGTCGTGGAGGAGGGAGAGGCCGGCCAGGGCGCCGGGGAGCAGGGCGAGTGCGCGGTCGTTGGGCAGGAAGCCGTGCCAGCGCAGGATGCCGACCCGGTGGGCCGCGGCGAGCGCGTCCCGTACATCGGGGTCCGCCGACCCGGCCACGTCGAGGTGCAGGTCGGCCGGCAGGAGCCGCGCCGTCTCTATGAGGTCCAGCGCGCCGCGGGCCTGGGACAGATGGCCGACGTAGACGACGCGTTCGGTGCCGGGTGGCTCGGGCGGCTGCGGCGGTGCGGTCGTGTGGTTCGGCACCACCGGGTGCGTGCGGCGAAAGCGTTCCTGGTAGGCGTCCTCGGCGAGCAGGAGGCGCAGATGACGTTCCGCCAGCCGTTCGGCCGCCCGCACACCCAGCCGCAGCGGCGGTCGCAGCGCCCGCGGCAGCCAGCGCTTCATGGCCAGCGCCGCCGCGGTGTCCTCGTGTACGTCCCACACCACCACCGGCGCCGTCCCGGATCGCCGCCAGCGGCGCAGGGTACCGGGCAGGGTCAGCAGCAGTTCCGGGTCGTGCAGCAGTATCACGTCCGCCTCGTGTCCCCGCTCGGCCAGCAGGGCGCGGGCCGCCGACACCGCCGCGCGGCGGTCGAGCCCCGCGGCCCGGGGCAGGTCCACGCCTTCGAGACCCGGGCGCGGCAGCACCTTGCGTGCGGTGAACGGCGCCGCGTACACGATCCGGTGACCCCGTTCCCGCAGCGCCGCGATCTGCCGGTGCAGGATGCGCGCGTCCTCGGGGTGGTGGACGACGGTGACGACGAGTATCCGCATCTGAGCACCTTTCGACTCCGCGCCCAAGAGCCCTTCGACTCCGGGCGGGAGAAGGGGAGTTGCCTACAGCGCCTCGACACCGGGCCGGAAGATCCGCCCTCGGGTGTCGAACAGCAGCCGGGCCTCGTCGGCGAGGGCCGGGAGGTCGTACGCGGAGTGGTCCTGGAGCAGGATCGTCAGGTCGTGCGCGCGCACCCCCGCCATCAGGTCGACGACGCGCGGCACGGCCACCCCGTCCACGGACCACGCGGGGACGAACGGGTCGTGGAAGGCGATCTCGGCCTCCCGCTCCCGCAGCAGCCGGGCCACCGGCACCGCCGGCGCCTCACGCTGGTCGGCCACGTCCGGCTTGTAGGTGACACCCAGCAGCAGGACGCGGGTGCCGTGCAGTGCGCGGCCCTTGTGGTTGAGCAGATCCTGGGCGCGCCGGACGACGTACTCCGGCATATGTGCGTTGATCTCCCGGGCGAGTTCCACGAACCGGAACTCGTAGCCGATCGAACGCACCTTGTACGACAGGTAGTTGGGGTCGATCGGAATGCAGTGCCCGCCCACCCCGGCGCTCGGCCGGAACGCCTGGAAGCCGAACGGCTTGGTGCCCGCGCAGCGGATCGCGTCCCAGACGTCGACGTGCAACTCGCGGCAGAGGATGGTGAGTTCGTTGACGAGGGCGATGTTGACGTGCCGGTAGGTGTTCTCCAGCAGCTTGGCCATCTCGGCCTCGCGGGTGCCCTTCGCCTGGACGACCGTGTCGACGATCTTGCCGTAGAAGGCGGCCGCGCGTGCCGCGCACGCCGGGGTGCAGCCGCCGACCACCTTCGGTGTCTCGCGCAGCCCGTGCGTGGTGTTGCCGGGGTCGATGCGCTCCGGTGAGAACGCCAGCGCGAAGTCCTGGCCCACCCGGAGCCCCGACTCCTCCAGCAGCGGCCGTACGACCTCCTCGGTGGTGCCCGGATAGGTGGTCGACTCCAGGACGACCAGGTGTCCGCGGCGCAGCCTGCCCGCCACCGCCCGCACCGCGGAGGTCACCGCGCTCAGATCGGGGCCGCCGTCCGCGCTGAGCGGAGTCGGCACGCAGATGACGATCGTCTGCGCACGGGCCAGACAGGCGTCGTCGGTGTACGCCGTGAATCCGGCCGCCCGCATCCCGCGGACGTCGTCGTCGGACACGTCGTCGATATGGGAGTGTCCGGCGTTGAGGGCCTCGACGACCCGTGGGTCGAGGTCGAGTCCCGCGACTCTCAGGCCGACCGCCGACGCCTCCCGCGCGAGCGGAAGTCCGACGTAGCCGAGTCCGATGACGGCCAGTTCGAGGCCGTCGGCCTGTTCTTCCCCGGGTGATTCGCTCAATTCCCCGAGCGGTTCGGCCTGTTCGACCTGCATAGGGATTCTCCGCCCTCGATGCACACCTTGTCTCAGACGCATCCAAGAGCGCGATACGCCTCGCGGGTCGTGGCAGCGACCCTCTTCCAAGTGCGGTCACGCGCTACCAGCGCGCGAGCGGATGCTCCCCATTCATGCCGCCGTTTTCGACTGTAAAGCAATAGTTCGAGAGCTTCCGCCCAGGAATGCGGCGATTCAGCTGGGATCAACTGTCCGTTAACCTCGGGTTTCACCAGCTCCCGCAGCGCGGTGAGATCACTGGCGGCCACCGGGACGCCGCTCGCCATCGCCTCGACCGGCTTGAGCGGCGTGACCAGCCGGCAGACCCGGTCGTCGGTGCGCGGTACCGCGAAGACGTCCAACACGGCGTGATAGGCGCGCACTTGGTCGTGCGGCACCCGGCCGGTGAACAGGGCGACGCCGTCCCCCAGACCCAGCCGGCCGGCCATCGCCTCGAGCGTCGCCCGCTCGGGTCCCTCGCCCACGATCAGCAGCCGCAGCGGGACACCGCGCCGCCTCAGCTCGGCCCCCGCAAGGAGCAGGGTGCCGATTCCCTCGTATGGAGTAATGCTGCTGACGGTGCCGACGACAAACTCGTCCGCGCCGATGCCGAGTCGGGCCCGCAGCTCCGTCCCGTCCGGCGGTGGGGCCAGGAACGCCTCGTCCACCGCGTTGGGCACGATCAGGACCCGCTCCTCGGGCACCCCGCGGGCCACGATCTCGGCCTTCATCGCCATGCCCAGCGTCAGCACCAGATCGGCCTCGCGCATGCAGTGCGTCTCCAGGGCGCGCCGCGCGCGATACGTCTCGTCGTCCGGACTCCGGCCCGGCGCCCGGGCCAGCCAGGTCTCCTCCAGGAAGCCCCGCACCTCGTACACCACCGGCAGCCCGTAGGTCTCGCGCAGGGCCAGTGCCACCCGCCCGTTGCCGTGGTCGCTCGCCGCGTGCAGCACGGCCGGCCGCAGCCGTTCCACCAGCCGCCCGGCCAGCTCGGCGTTGCGCGCCAGTACCGCGCCCTGGCCGTACGGCAGCCGCAGCGGCAGCAGCCGGTGCTGCGGCACCCCGCCCACGATCTGGAGCGGGCGGGCGTCCAGTACGCCCTGCGCCACCGGAAATCCGATGCGCGTCACCACGTGCGCATCGAGCCCGGCCGCCCGCTGGGCCTCGGTCAGTGCCTGGGTGCGCACCGTGTAGCCGGCGTGCTTGAACGGCACCCCGTTGGTGACCAGGTGCAGCACCCGGCCGGGAACGGGCCGGATCACCCGCCCGGCCGGTGCCGGAACCCGTGCGGCGGACGGGACCGCGGTCGGCCCGGCCGTACGGGCGCGCGCGGCAAGCCGTCCCTCGACCGGCCCGAGCCCGCGCCGCACCCGCCCCGGCAGCAGGCGCACGCCGAGCAGCGCGGCCCGGACGGGATCATGCCGCAACTCGCCCCACGCCACGGATGCGGCCAAGCTGAGTGCACGGGGGGCATATCGGTACATGTCGCCAAGGTAGGACGGCAGAGCGGAGAACGTACGACATGAACGGCCGCGTACTCCATGTCGTAGGGACCAGGCCGAACTTCGTGAAGGCCGCGCCGGTCGTCTCCGCACTGCGTGCGGCCGGACACGACCAGGTCCTGGTGCACACGGGTCAGCACTACGACGAACGGATGTCGCACATCTTCTTCCGGGAGCTGGGCCTGCCCGCCCCGGACACCGACCTCGGCGTCGGCTCCGGCAGCCACGCCCGGCAGACCGCCGACCTGCTGGTAGCGCTGGAGGGCGAGCTGATCGCCCGCGAACCGGCCCTCGTCACCGTGTACGGGGACGTGAACTCCACACTGGCCGCCGCCCTCGTCGCCGCCAAGCTGGGCATTCCGGTGGCCCATGTCGAGGCGGGCCTGCGCAGCTTCGACATGTCGATGCCGGAGGAGGTCAACCGGCGCCTGGTCGACCAGCTGGCCGAGCTGCTGTTCGCCACCAGCCCCGAGGCCGTCGGCCATCTCGCCCGTGAGGGCGTAGACCCCGGGCGCGTGCACCTCGTCGGCAACCCGATGATCGACACCCTGCTCACCCATCTGGACCACTTCGACCCGGTCGCCGCCCGCACCGCCCACGGGCTGCCCGAGCGCTACGGCGTGGTCACGCTGCACCGGCCGGCCAACGTCGACGATCCCGAGGCGGCCGCGGCCGCCGCCCGCGCGCTCACCGAGGCGGCGACCCATCTGGACCTCGCCGTGCCCCTGCATCCGCGCGGACGGGCCGCGCTGCGGGCGGCCGGCCTCGCGGACGCGCCGGGCATCCACCTCCTCGAACCCCTCGGCTACGTCGAGTTCATGGGCCTGGTCCGGGGAGCCGCCGCCGTGATCACCGACTCGGGCGGGGTCCAGGAGGAGACCACCGTGCTGGGCGTCCCGTGCCTGACCCTGCGGACCACCACCGAACGCCCCGTCACCGTCACCCACGGCACCAACCGCCTGGTCCGGCACGGCGAACTGGTGCCCGCCCTGCGCAAGGTCCTGGACGGACAGGCGCCGGCATCCGCCGAAGGGCCGCCGCTGTGGGACGGAAAGGCGGGCCCGCGCATCGCCGGGGTGCTCACCGAGTGGCTGGAGCGCCATGACTGACGGCACCCGGACCTACTGGGACACCCGGCACCGCGAACGCGACGACCTCGCCTCCGGCGGCCACATCGGCCTCGACCGGCCCGGCAACGAGATCTTCTACGCGCAGCGGCTCGGCGAGCTGCTCACCTTGATCGGCGACCTGTCCAGCCCGGTGGCCCCGCTGTTCGTGCTGGACGCGGGCTGCGGCAAAGGGCACTTCGCCCGCGCCCTGGTGCGCTGCGGCCATCGCGTGGACGCCTTCGACACCAGCACCGAGGCCATCTCCCACGCCCGGGCCGAGGGCGGCGGCCCGCGCTACGCCCTCGCGTCGCTCGACGAGTGGCGCAGCCCCTGGCTCTACGACGTGGTGCTCTGCGTGGACGTCCTCTTCCACGTCCTGGACGACGCGGAGTGGTCGGCCGGCCTGCGCAACCTCGCCTCGCTCGTCCGGATCACCGGCCGGCTGATCGTCACCGACGAGGACACGCACGAGCCCACCCCGCGCGGCGACTACATCCTGCACCGGCCCACCGACGCCTACCGCAGGGAACTCGAGCCGCTCGGCCTGAGCCACACCCTCTTCCGGCCCTACGGCTTTCGCGAGAACCGGGTCGGCTTCCATGTCTTCACGAGGATCCGCTGATGCGCCTGACCGATCTGCTCCACCCGCATCTGGACGGCATCACCTCCGTCGTCGACGCGACGGCCGGCGGCCTGCGCCTCGAACCGTATCTCCACCTGCCGCCGGGCGTCGAACTCCGTCCCCGCCACGAACAGCCCGTCGGCGAAGGGGAGTTGGTGCTTCTCTCCTACGGTCCGGATCCCGCGCTGCACGGCGACGAGGCGAACTGTCTCGCCGTACTGGAACGGATGCGGCCCGGCGGCCGCGGCCTGATCGTCTTCGGCCACCCCGGGCCCGAACTCCCCTACTATCACCTCCTCGACGGTCTGGTGGCCCATCGCTGCCAGGTGCTGCGCGCCGCCCCGCTCGAGTACGCGCACCTGCACGCGGGCGCGGTCTTCGCGTGCACCGAGGAACTCCTGCCGCCCCACGACTGGTTCGGCCGGCCCGTACCCGCCGACGGTTTCGCCACGGCCCTGCGCATCGCCGACGAGTACGTGCTCGCCGACTTCGTCTCCCGCTCCCGGCGCGCCCGCCTGCTCGACCTGGAGCGCACGTCCGAGGAGACCGCACGCGTCCTGGAGACGGCCCGCGAGGACGGACTCGCCGAGCGACTCGCCGCCGCCGTACGGGAGAAGGACCAACTGGCGGGCACCCTGCGCAGTGCCCAGGAGCGGGTCGGCCTGCTGGAGGCACGCGTGGCCATGCTGGAGGGCTCCACCTCGCTGCGGGTGGGGAAGGCGCTCGTGTCGGCGGCCCGGTCGCCGAAGCGGGGGGCGGCGCGGCTGCCGGGGGAGCTGTACGGGCTCTGGCGGCACCGGAAGGCCAAGGGACGGACGTCGCAGGCTGCGACGGTCGAACCGGCGCCGGATGCGCAGGCGGACGACCGCCACTACCTCACCTACCGCGCCCTCTCCGTGGCCCCGCGCGACCGGCTGGTGATCACGGGCGTGCTGACCGACCGCACCGCCGAGGACTTCGCGGCGGACGCCGTGGTGAGCCGGGTGCTGCCGCACGACGGGCGCCTACTGGTCGAACGCACCGACCCGGACGTCTTCGTCGTCCAGCTGAGCGCGTGCACAGCTCAGGACGGACCCTGGTCGCTCACGGGCACCGGACTCGCCCCCGACCTGGACCGCCGGCTGTCCGAACTGATCGGCCAGGCAAGGGCGTTCGGGCGGACGGCGGTGCTGTGGCGGGACGGCCCGGCGGCAGGCGCCCCCGGTCTGGCCCGGCTCGCCTGGGACGCCGTCCTCGACGCGGACACCGGCGTACGGCTCTCCCGCCTCGACCCGGTCGCCGACGGCCGGGAGCGGCTCCGGGACGCCTTCCAGCAGGACAGCACCCGGGTACGGCTGGCCCGGCTCGCCAGGCTGGCCGGCGCCCCCGACCCACTGGACGCACGCCGGGTCGCCGTACTGGCCGCGCCCCGGGACAGGACCGATGTCGCCCGGCTCGTCGCCCAGACGCTCGGCCAGCTGCACCGGCCGGCCGAGGTGGTCGTCGCCGACCCGGCGGGGCTCGCCCTCGACGAACTCGCCGCCGCCTCGGTCACCGTCCACACCGGACCGCCCACCGCGCCCTGGGTCGCCGACTGGACGGATCTCTCCGAGGACCGCCCGGACACCCTGCTGCTCGACCTGCTCTGCGCCCAGGAGTACTCGGGCGCCGACGCGGTGGGCCACACACCCGCCGCCGACGACTACGTCTTCGTACCGACCCTGCGGCCGCTGCTCGTACGCCGGTCGCTGCTGAATGCCGGCATCCCACCGGACTCGTGGTCGCGTGCGGGTTGCCGCCTGTTCGCCGTGCGTGGGAAGGAGCCGTCATGACCCGCACCCTGAGGGCGCTCGTCTACGGCGACGTGGACCTCAACCTCATCGACGGCTCCGCCGTATGGGCCCAGTCGACGGTGCAGGCGCTGTCCCGAGCGGGCTGCCGGACCCGCCTCGTCCTCAAGGCACCCGTGCGGACCGGCCGGTTGACCGACCCGCTGGCCGGACTGCCCGGGGTGACGGTGGTGCGTCCGTACGAGGATCAGCTCGTGCCCGGACAGGGCGCGCACCCCCTGTCGCCCTTCCAGGCCTCGCAGCTGCTAGCCCGGCTGGACGAGGAGGAGCCCTGCGACCTGCTGGTGCTGCGCGGCCGCAGGCTGGTCACGCGGGTCGTCGCCGACGGCGCCTTCGACGGCCGGATCTGGGCCTACCTCACCGACATTCCGCAGTCGCCCGCCGAGATGACCGAGGAGGCCCGCGCCGGCCTCGCGCGTATCGCCGCCGCCTCGCGGCAACTCCTGTGCCAGACCGAGGAGTTGCGCTGCTTCCTGGAGGCCTGGGTGCCCGAGGCCTGCGGACGGTCCGTGCTGAGCCCGCCCGCGGTGCCCGATCCGGGGTTCGACATCCCGGAACGGGACGGGATGCACGATCCCGTACGCCTCGTCTACACCGGCAAGTTCGCGCCCCGGTGGAACACCCTGCCGATGACCCGGCTGCCGGTGCTGCTCACCGAACGCGGCATCCGCGCCGAACTCCACACCGTCGGCGACAAGATCCACCAGGACCCCGCCCATCCTGACTTCCAGTCCGCCATGGCCGAAGCGCTGCGCACCACCCCCGACGTCCACCACCACGGCGGCCGGCCGCGCGAGGAGGCCATGCGCATCGCCGCCGACTGCGACCTCGGCCTCGGCTGGCGCGACCCCGTCCTCGACGCCAGCCTCGAACTGTCCACCAAAGTCCTGGAGTTCGGCTCGCTCGGCCTGCCCGTCGTCCTCAACCGCACGCCTGCGCACGAGGCGTTGCTCGGTAACGACTATCCGCTGTTCGTGCCCGGCAGCGCGGCACTCACGGACGCGGCGGACACCGTCGCCCTCGCGGTGCGCGAACCCGAGGCCCGGCATCTGGCGGCCGCCCGGTGCGGGGACGCCGCCCGGCGCTACACCCTGGACGCGGCGGCAGCCCGCTGGCGTACCCACCTCGACCGTGCCTTCCCGCCCGCGCCCTCCGCCGTCGCCACCCGCCCCCGTCCGCTGCGGGTCGGCGTCGCCGGCCACGACCTGAAGTTCCTCACCCGGCTGCTCGACCACTTGCGCGCGCTGCCCGGCCTCGACGTACGGGTTGACGCCTGGCCAGCGCTCGCCCGCCACGACGCGGCCGCCAGCCGTGAACTCGCCGACTGGGCCGATGTGGTGGTCGTCGAGTGGTGCGGTCCCGCGGCCGTCTGGTACAGCCGCCACAAGCGGCCCGGCAGCAGGCTCGTCGTACGGCTGCACCGCTTCGAACTCGACGCCGGGTATCCACGGCAGGTCGACATCGACGCGGTCGACCGGGTGATCTGCGTCAGCCCGTACTACGCCCGCAGCACCCGGGAGCGCACCGGCTGGCCCGAGTCGAAGATCACCACCATCCCGAACTGGGTCGACGTCGATCAGCTCGACCGGCCCAAGGCGCCCGGCGCCCGCCACCGCCTCGGCATGATCGGCATCGCGCCCAGCCGCAAACGGCTCGACCTCGGCCTCGACGTCCTCGAAGCACTGCGCGCCCGCGACCGGCGCTGGCACCTCTCGGTCAAGTCCAAGCCGCCGTGGGAGTACTGGTGGATCTGGAACAAGCCCGAGGAGCGTACGCACTACGACGCGATCCTGCGCCGTATGCAGACCTCGCCGCTGCTCGAAGGGGCCGTCGTCTTCGACGGGTTCGGGCCGGACGTGGCGAACTGGCTGCGCCGGATCGGACATGTCCTGTCCACCAGCGACGACGAGAGCTTCCACCTCTCCCCGGCCGAGGGCATGGCCTCCGGCGCCGTACCCGCGCTGCTGCCGTGGCCGGGAGCGGACCAGATCTACGACGGACGGTGGATCCACGACAGCCCGGAGGCTATGGCGGACGCGATCGCCGGGCTCGGGGAGCAGGAGGACTGGCTGTCCGCCGGGGAGGTGGCCCGGGGGCAGGTGCGCGAGGCCTTCTCGCTGGACCGGGTGGCACGGACGTGGACGGAACTGCTGGTGTCCGGCTGACGCACGGGCCCCCGGAGCCGTCGTCGCGCTCCGGGGACCTGATGCGGCGGGCAGCTCAGGCCGTCACCGTCTCCCGCCGGTCCGCCCCGGCGGGCGACCGCTCGCCGAGCTGTTCCGTCGGCACCTTGTGGGTCTCGCGGGCCGAGAGGACGGCGATGACCGGCGGTACGCACAGGGCCGCCGTGAACAGCGCCACCGAGGACCAGTCGCTGCCGTCCGGTCCTGCGATCTGCGCGGCGAAGGTGACCGCGAAACCGGCCACGGCGAAGCCGATCTGCGTGCCGATCGCCATCCCGGACAGCCGGACCCGGGTCGTGAACATCTCGCCGTAGAAGGACGGCCACACACCGTTCGCTGCGCTGTAGACGACACCGAAGGTGACGATGCCCAGCAGCAGGGTCAGCGGGTAGGAGCCCGTCGAGATCGACCACAGGTACAGGAACATCATCACCGCGCTGCCGGCGGCACCGATCAGATACACCGGGCGGCGACCGATGCGGTCGGACAGTGTGGCCCACAGCGGGATCGCGGCGAGTGCGACGAGGTTCGCGAGCGCGCCCACCCACAGCATGGACGACCGGGACATGCCGACCGCGTCGCTGGTCGCGTACGCCAGCGCCCAGACCGTGAAGATCGTGCTGACCGAGGCGATCAGCGCACCCGCGATCACCCGCAGCACATCCGCCCAGTGCTCGCGCAACAGCACCACCAGGGGCAGCTTCACGACGCCCTCGGTGGCCGCCTGCTGGGCGAAGGCCGGCGTCTCCTCCAGCTTGCGGCGGATGACGTAGCCGACGACCGCGACCGCGATGCTCATCCAGAACGGGACCCGCCAGCCCCAGGCCAGCAGCTGCTCCTCGGGGAGCGCGGCGATCGGGATGAAGACCAGCGTGGCCAGCAGCTGCCCGCCCTGGGTGCCGCCGAGGGTGAAGCTGGTGAAGAAGCCGCGCCGGTTCGGAGGCGCGTGTTCCAGCGTCATGGAGTTGGCGCTGGCCTGCTCGCCCGCCGCCGAGATGCCCTGGAGCACCCGGCACAGCACCAGCAGCACCGGAGCGAGTGTGCCGACCTGGGCGTAGGTGGGGAGACAGCCGATCAGGAACGTCGACACACCCATCAGGATCAGCGTGAAGACCATGATCTTCTTACGGCCGACCCGGTCGCCGAAGTGCCCGAGGAACAGCGCGCCGACCGGCCGGGCCGCGTACGCCACACCGAAGGTGGCCAGCGACAGCAGGGTCGCGGTGGCCGGGTCCGACTCGTCGAAGAAGACCTTGGGGAAGATCAGCGCGGCGGCGGATCCGTAGATGAAGAAGTCGTAGTACTCCAGGGCGCTGCCTATCCAGGCCGCGGTCGCGGCTTTCTTCGGCTGCCCTGGCGGGGCGGATGGGACGGGGACGGACACGGCGGCTCCTTTGAGGGAACTCCACGTTAGGGGGAGTGAGCGGAGGGGAGAAGGGCCGGATCAGCGGCTAATTAACCCACTGGATAGTTAGTCTCGGTGGGTAGGGATGTTGCGCGCGCGTTTCCCCGCTGTCAAGAGGTTGTGCCGAGCGGCGTCAGTCGCTCGCCCGGTCCGCCGTCAGGTAGGCGATCACCATGTCGCCGAGCATGGTCCGGTAGTGCTCGCGCTGCGCGGGGTCCACCAGGTCCCGGCCGAACAGGGCGCCGAAGGTGGCCCGGTTGGACACCCGGAAGAAGCAGAAGGAGCTGATCATCGCGTGCAGGTCGACGGCGTCGACGTCGGCGGTGAACAGGCCCGACTTCTGGCCCGACTCCAGGATCCGGCGGATCACGTCCAGCGCCGGTGAGCCGATCCTGCCGAGCTTCTCGGAGCCGGCGATGTGCTCCGCGCCGTGGATGTTCTCGATACTGACCAGGCGGATGAAGTCGGGGTGCGCCTCGTGGTGGTCGAACGTCACCTCCGCCAGCTGCCGGATGGCCGCGACCGGGTCGAGATGCTCGACGTCCAACTCCTGCTCGGCCTCGCGGATCACGCCGTACGCCCGCTCCAGCACGGCCGTGAACAGCTGCTCCTTGCCGCCGAAGTAGTAGTAGATCATCCGCTTCGTGGTGCGGGTCCGGGCGGCGATCTCGTCGACCCGGGCGCCGTCGTAGCCGGCCCGGGCGAACTCCTGCGTCGCCACGTCGAGGATCTCGGCCCGGGTCCGGGCGGCGTCACGGATGCGCCCGTTGTTGCGTGCCGGTTCGTCGACGCTGGTCATCCGGGTTCCTTAGGGCAGGCGGTCCAGTGCCGGTGATTCTAGAAGCAGGCATCCGTGCCTGGTTCCGGGTTCCCGGTCGGGTCTTCCCCTGGCCACCGGCTGCTGATATTGCTAACGTACTAGTTCGTACATTAGTGAGCCGCTCAGGAGGTCCGCCGTGGCCAAGGACTCGTATCTCGTCGGACTGATCGGCTCGGGCATCGGCCCGTCGCTCAGCCCGGCCCTGCACGAGCGGGAGGCCGACCGCCAGGGTCTGCGCTATCTGTACCGGCTCATCGACATCGACGCGCTCGGCGTCGGACCCCAGGCCGTGGGCGACCTGGTACGGGCCGCCCGTGACCTGGGTTTCGACGGGCTGAACATCACGCACCCGTGCAAGCAGCTGGTCATCGAGCACCTCGACGCGCTCGCCCCGCAGGCCGAGGCGCTCGGCGCGGTCAACACCGTCGTCTTCGAGGACGGCCGCGCGACCGGCCACAACACCGACGTCACCGGCTTCGCCGCGTCCTTCGCGCGCGGGCTGCCGGATGTGCCGCTGGAGCGGGTGGTGCAGGTGGGCGCGGGCGGGGCGGGGGCGGCCGTCGCCCATGCCACGCTCACGCTCGGAGCGGGGCGGGTCACCGTCGTGGATGCGTTGCCGGGCCGCGCCGCTGGTCTCGCCGGTGACCTGAACCGGCACTTCGGGGAGGGGCGGGCGGCCTTCGCGACCCCGGACCGGCTGGCGGAGCGGCTTGCCCACGCCGACGGCGTCGTGCACGCCACGCCGATGGGTATGGCGGCGCACCCCGGATTGCCGTTTCCTGCGGAGCTGCTGCGGGCCGAGCTGTGGATTGCCGAGGTCGTCTATCGGCCGCTGGAGACCGAGCTGGTGCGCGCCGCCCGCGAGGTCGGCTGCGCCGTCTTGGACGGAGGTGGAATGGCTGTCTTCCAGGCCGTGGACGCGTTCCGGTTGTTCACCGGGAAGGAGCCCGACAGTGCGCGAATGCTGGCGGACATTGCGGAGTTGGCCGGTGGTGCGCAGAGCCCTGCGGGCAAGGCGGTGTGACGGCTGACGGTCGTCTGTGGCTTGTCGCGCAGTTCCCCGCGCCCCTGACGGGGCGCTGTTGTACCGCGTCTTGAAGGAGTACCGATCATGCGTACGTCCATCGCCACCGTCTCCCTCAGTGGCTCCCTGACCGAGAAGCTCACGGCTGCCTCGCGGGCCGGGTTCGACGGGGTCGAGATCTTCGAGAACGACTTGCTCGCGAGTCCCCGCACTCCCGAGGAGATCCGCAGCCGCTGTGTCGACCTCGGTCTCACCGTTGACCTTTACCAGCCGATGCGGGACATCGAGGCCGTGCCGCAGGATGAGTTCGGCCGTAATCTGCGGCGGGCCCGGCGCAAGTTCGAGGTGATGCGCAGGCTTGGTGCCGGCACCGTTCTCGTCTGCTCCAGCGTCTCCCCGCTCGCCGAGGACGACGACGCGCTTGCCGCCTTCCAGCTGCGTCAACTGGCCGAGCTGGCTCAGGAGTTCGGCATTCGGGTGGCGTACGAGGCGCTGGCGTGGGGACGGCACGTCAGTACGTACGACCACGCCTGGCGCATTGTCCAGGCCGCCGACCACCCCGCGCTGGGCACCTGCCTGGACAGCTTCCACATTCTCTCCCGGGGCTCCGACCCCAAAGGCATCGAGGACATCCCCGGCGAGAAGATCTTCTTCCTTCAGCTGGCCGACGCCCCGCTGCTCGCGATGGACGTCCTCCAGTGGAGCCGCCACTACCGCTGCTTCCCGGGCCAGGGCGGCTTCGACGTCGCCGGCCTCCTCCAGCACGTGATCCGCGCCGGCTACGACGGCCCGCTCTCCCTCGAAGTCTTCAACGACGTCTTCCGCCAGGCCGAGGCGGGACCCACCGCCGTGGACGCCCACCGCTCCCTCCTGGTCCTTCAGGAGACCGCGGGTCTGGCGACCCCTCCCGCTCCCGTCGTCCCCACGGGCGTCGCCTTCGCCGAACTGGTCACGCCCGACGCCGAACCCGTCTCGGCGGCGCTCGGCGCGCTGGGTTTCACCCGCACCGCACGGCACCGCAGCAAACCCGTCGACCTCTGGCAGCAGGGCGAGGCACGTGTCCTGGTCAACACCGGCCCGGCCGCACGCCGCGACGGCACCGGACTCGCCGCGATCGGCCTGGAGTCACCGGACCCGGTGGGCGCCGCCCGTCGTGCCGAGGCCCTGCTGGCGCCCGTGCTGCCGCGCCGCCGGGCCCTGGAGGACGCCCCGCTCGACGCCGTCGCCGCCCCCGACGGCACGGAACTCTTCTTCTGCGCGTCCGGCATCGGGCCCGAACTCCCCGACTGGCGGGGCGACTTCGAGGACCTCGCAGATGCGCCGGGCGCCGCCGGTGTCCACCGCATCGACCATCTCGCCCTCACTCAGCCCTGGCACCACTTCGACGAGGCGGCCCTCTTCCACCGCAGCGTGCTCGGTCTGCACGCCCAGGAGAGCGTCGACGTGGCCGACCCGTACGGCCTGCTGCGCAGCCGCGCGGTGACCAACGCGGACGGCAGCGTGCGGATCGCGCTCACCGTCGGCGCGGCGCCGAACGACGACACCGCCCGGGCCCAGCACATCGCGCTCGCCACCGACGACGTGGTGGCCGCGGCCCGCCGCTTCCGCCGGGCCGGCGGCCGTCTGCTGCCGATCCCGGCCAACTACTACGACGACCTGGCGGCCCGCTACGAGTTCGCGGACGGGGAACTGGAGACGTACCGCGAGCTCGGCATCCTCTACGACCGGGACTCGGGCGGCGAGTTCCGCCACTGCTACACGCTGACGGTGGGGCGCGTCTTCTTCGAACTGGTCCAGCGGGACGGCGGCTACCGGGGCTACGGTGCCCAGAACGCGCCGGTGCGGCTGGCCGCGCAGCACGCGGTGACGTGACTCATTGGCGGCTGACGGTCCTGGTCACGCCGGTGACGACCGTCGTGGCGAGGATCCAGCCGGTGATGATGAGGACGTAGGACAGCCACTGGTATCCGCCCTTCGGGGCGAAGGCGCTCTCCTGCCCGAAGGAGATCACCGGCAGGAGCAGGTCGAGCGTGTAGAACACCGGGTTGAAGGGCGGGGCCTCGGACGGCTTGAGCGGGGGCGGGTGGTGCAGGGCGTACGCGATCGAGCCGATGGCCAGCAGGGACAGCAGCCAACCCAAGGCGCGCAAGGGGCGGAAGCCGTAACCGACCGTGGCGTCCTGGACATGGCCCCACAGGCGGCCGTACCAGGCGAGCGTGGCGCGGTGGCGGCGCTGCTTGGCGAGCTGGACGAGCCGGGCCGCGGGGTCGTCGCCGATGCGGCGGTAGGCGGCGGTCAACTGCTCGTAGGCGTAGGGGACATAGCCCTCGACGTCCCGCTCCAGCATCGGCAGACGGCGCTCGGCGGGCTCGTGCGGAGTGAGGGCCGTATAGGCGAGGTTGTCGAGACGGAGCCGGTCCGGGACCACCTCCGGTTCCAGGAACAGGACGTCGATCTGGGCGCGACGCAGATTCAGGGTGCCTTCCGGGGGCGGGCCCTTGCGCAGCCACAGCTCCCCTATGGTGCAGCTGCTCGCCCGCAGCGTGGCATCGCCCGGATTCGACAGACGTGCGTACGACAGGTCCAGGCGGCCGGTGATCCGGGCGCCGCGCAGGCCGATCCAGCCGTCCACGTGCGCGTTCCGCAACCCGACGTCGCCCGTCACGCTGAGCATCTGTGCGTCGAGGGCCGCCGCCTCGCCGGGGTAGCTGAGGCGGGCGCCGGTGAGATCGAAGGATCCGTTGACGGTGGCACCGTTGAGCTGCAACGCGCCCTCGGCGCGCAGCTGCGGGGCGAACACGCCGTCGCCCACCACTGCCCGGTTGAGCTTGAGCACGGGCCCCGCGTCGTCCGGCGCGATGAGTTCGGCGCGTGCCAGGGACAGAGCCCCGGATATCTGCGCCCCCGTCAGCTGGAGCCGCCCGGACAACCGGCACTCCGACAGTTGCACGACGCCGTCGACCCGTGCGCTGCCGAGGTCCAGGGCGGGGAGTACGGAGCCGCGCAGACTGAGCCGGCGCAGCTGGGAGCCGTAGAGGTCGGGCGGGTCGGAGAAGTGACAGCGGCTCAGCCGGATCGGATGGTCGACGACGGCGTGCGTGAGGTCCAGGGCTCCGGTGATCCGGGCGCCCGTCACCCGGAGAGCGGCGATCTCGCCGTCCTCCTGGGGCCCACTGATCAGCAGCGCCTTCAACACCGAGGCACGCAGCGTCCGTTCGGGGCCCCAGTCGGTTCCAGCGGCGGCGTCCTCGTCCTCATCGGTGCGGAAGTCCACGAGTTCGCCGCGTGGAAACGCCTGCCACACGCGCAGTTCGGCCGCCGTCAGATTGTTGATCTCCATCGTCGGAGACTCTGACGGGGCCGAACCACAGGTGTCAACACGCCGCCTACGGCCGGGTGTTCCACTCCGCGATCACGGGGCGCCCGTGTTCCAGGGACAGTCGGCTCACCGTGCCCGTCGCGAGCTGGAACAGCCGTCCCTCCGCGGGCGACAGCCCCAGCCGCCGTGCCGTCAGCACGCGCAGGAAGTGGGAGTGGGCGACGAGGATCACGTCACCGTCCGCGAGGGCGCCGTCCACGCGGGACAGCACGTGGTCGGCGCGTCGCCCCACCTCGGCCGGTGACTCGCCGGGATGCCCCTCGGCCCCCGGTGGTACGCCGTCCGTCCACAGGTACCAGTCGGGACGGGTGCGGTGTATCTCCACGGTGGTCACGCCCTCGTAGGCGCCGTAGTCCCACTCGTGCAGGTCGGGGTCGGTCACGACCCCGGACAGGCCCGCCAGTTCGGCGGTGCGCATCGCGCGGCCCAGCGGGCTGGACAGCGCGAGGGCGAAGGTCCGGCCCGTCAGGAGCGGAGCGAGGGACTTGGCCTGTTCCTCGCCGTGCTGGGTGAGGGGCAGGTCGGTCCAGCTGGTGTGCTGGCCCGACACGCTCCACTCCGTCTCACCGTGGCGGACCAGCAGGAGATCTCCCACGGCCGGCTACTCCTTGGACTCGACGGCGTGACCGCCGAACTGGTTGCGCAGCGCCGCGATCATCTTCATCTGCGGCGAGTCGTCCTGACGGGACGCGAACCGGGTGAAGAGGGAGGCGGTGATGGCGGGCAGCGGCACCGAGTTGTCGATGGCCGCCTCGACGGTCCAGCGGCCCTCGCCGGAGTCCTCCGCGAAGCCGCGCAACTTCTCCAGGTGCTCGTCCTGGTCGAGGGCGTTGACCGCCAGGTCGAGCAGCCAGGAGCGGATGACGGTGCCGTCCTGCCAGGAGCGGAAGACCTCGCGGACGCTGTCCACCGAGTCGACCTTCTCCAGCAGCTCCCAGCCCTCGGCGTAGGCCTGCATCATGGCGTACTCGATGCCGTTGTGGACCATCTTCGAGAAGTGGCCCGCGCCGACCTTGCCGGCGTGGACATAGCCGTACGGGCCTTCCGGCTTGAGCGCCTCGAAGATGGGCTGGAGGCGGTCCACATGCTCCTTGTCGCCGCCGACCATCAGGGCGTAGCCGTTCTCGAGACCCCACACACCCCCGGAGACACCGGCGTCGACGAAGCCGATGCCCTTGGCGCCGAGTTCCTCCGCGTGCTTCTCGTCGTCGGTCCAGCGGGAGTTGCCGCCGTCGACGACGGTGTCACCGGGGGACAGCAGGCCGCCGAGCTCGTCGACGACGGACTGGGTGGCGGCGCCGGCCGGGACCATCACCCAGATGGTGCGCGGCGCTTCGAGCCGCTCGACCAGTTCGGTCAGGCTGCTGACGTCGGTGACTTCGGGGTTGCGGTCGTATCCGACGACGGTGTGGCCGGCGCGGCGGATGCGCTCGCGCATGTTGCCGCCCATCTTGCCGAGGCCGATGAGTCCGAGCTGCATGTTCTTCACTTCCTGAGTTCGCGGTAAGCAGCCACGAGGGCGGCGGTGGACGGATCGAGACCGGGCACGTCCGTACCTTCGGTCAGCGCGGGTTCGACCCGCTTGGCGAGGACCTTGCCCAGCTCGACGCCCCACTGGTCGAAGGAGTCGATGTGCCAGATCGCGCCCTGGACGAACACCTTGTGCTCGTACAGCGCCACCAGCTGGCCGAGGACCGAGGGGGTCAGCTCGGGGGCGAGGATCGTGGTGGTGGGGTGGTTGCCCAGAAACGTCTTGTGCGCCACCAGCTCCTCGGGCACCCCCTCGGCACGCACCTCGTCCGGCGTCTTGCCGAAGGCGAGCGCCTGCCCTTGTGCGAACAGGTTGGCCATCAACAGGTCGTGCTGGGCCCCCAGTTCGTCGCTCAGCTCGGCGACCGGCCGGGCGAAGCCGATCAGGTCGGCCGGGATGAGCCGGGTGCCCTGGTGGATCAGCTGGTAGTAGGCGTGCTGCCCGTTGGTGCCGGGCGTGCCCCACACCACCGGACCGGTGGTCCAGCCCACGGTGTGCCCGTCCCGGTCGACCGACTTGCCGTTGGACTCCATGTCGAGCTGCTGCAAGTAGGCCGTGAACTTGGAGAGGTAGTGGCTGTACGGCAGCACCGCGTGCGACTCGGCCGCGAAGAAGTTGCCGTACCAGACACCCAACAGGCCCATGATCAGCGGGGCGTTGGCCTCGGCGGGCGCGCTCCTGAAGTGCTCGTCGACGATGCGGAAGCCGTCGAGCATCTCCCGGAAGCGGTCCGGGCCGATGGCGATCATCAGGGAGAGCCCGATCGCCGAGTCGAACGAGTAGCGGCCGCCGACCCAGTCCCAGAACTCGAACATGTTGGCCGTGTCGATGCCGAAGTCCGACACCTTCTCGGAGTTCGTCGACAGCGCGACGAAGTGCTTCGCGACCGCCTTCTCCTCACCGCCGAGCCCGGCGAGCAGCCAGGACCGCGCCGATGTGGCGTTGGTGATCGTCTCGATCGTGGTGAACGTCTTGGACGCGACGATGAACAGCGTCTCCGCCGGATCCAGGTCCCGCACGGCCTCGTGCAGGTCGGCGCCGTCGACGTTCGACACGAACCGGAAGGTCAACTCCCGTGCGGTGTACGGCCGCAGCGCCTCGTACGCCATCGCCGGGCCCAGGTCGGAGCCGCCGATGCCGATGTTGACGACATTGCGGATCTGGCGGCCGGTGTGGCCGGTCCACTCGCCCGAGCGGACGCGCTCGGCAAAGGCGCTCATCTTGTCGAGGACGGCGTGCACGCCCGGGACCACGTTCTCCCCGTCGACCTCGATCACCGCGTCCCGCGGGGCGCGCAGCGCGGTGTGCAGTACGGCCCGGTCCTCGGTGATGTTGATCCGGTCGCCGCGGAACATGGCGTCGCGCAGCCCGAACACGTCGGTGGCAGTGGCGAGTTCCTGGAGGCGGGCGAGCGTCTCGTCGGTGATCAGATGCTTGGAGTAGTCGATGCGCAGATCGCCGACGCGTACGACGTACCGGTCGGCGCGCCCGGCGTCCGCCGCGAACAGCTCACGCAGCCGCGGGCGTTGCAGCGCCTCCGCGCGGTGGTCCTCCAGAGCGGCCCACTCGGGCCGCCTGGTCGGCTTGGGGAAGTCAGACATGGGAGACGGTCTCCTTGGTGCCCTCGCCCCGCAGGGCGACGGCGTACATCTCGTCCGCGTCGAGGCGGCGCAGCTCCTCGGCGATGAGTTCGGAGGTGGTGCGGACCTTCAGTGCGAGGGTGCGCGACGGCTGGCCCGGCAGGGACAGCGTGGCCAGCGGGCCCTCGGGGCGGTCGATGACGATCTCGCCGTTCGCGGTGCCGAGGCGGACCGCCGTGACGACCGGACCGGCGGTGACGACCCGGTCGACCGTGACACCGAGGCGGGCCTCCAGCCAGCGGGCCAGCAGTTCGGCCGCCGGGTTCTCCTCCTCGGCCTCCACGGCCGCCGAGATGATCTGTACCCGGGCCTGGTCCAGGGCCGCCGCGAGCATCGAGCGCCACGGGGTCAGCCGGGTCCAGGCGAGGTCGGTGTCGCCGGGCGCGTAGGAGCGGATCCGGGTCTCGAGGACCTGGATCGGGTTCTCCACGGCGTACAGGTCGGTGATCCGGCGCTGGGCCAGCGCGCCGAGCGGGTCCTTCGCCGGGTTCGCGGGCGCCTCCGCCGGCCACCACACCACGACCGGTGCGTCCGGGAGCAGCAGCGGCAGCACCACGGAGTCGGCGTGGTCGGACACCTCGCCGTAGGTCCGCAGGATGACCGTCTCGCCGGTGCCCGCGTCGGCGCCCACCCGGACCTCGGCGTCGAGGTGGGAGTTGGTGCGGTCGCGCGGGGTGCGGGCGTGCCGCTTGATGACGACCAGGGTGCGCGAGGGGTGCTCGTGCGAGGCCTCCTCGGCCGCCTTGATCGAGTCGTAGGCGTTCTCCTCGTCCGTGACGATGACCATCGTCAGGACCATGCCCACTGCGGGGGTGCCGATGGCGCGGCGGCCCTGCACCAGCGCCTTGTTGATCTTGCTTGCCGTGGTGTCGGTCAGGTCGATCTTCATGGCCTGCGCCAGCTCCGTCCGTCTCGTGCGAGCATCTCGTCGGCTTCCTCGGGTCCCCAGCTGCCCGAGGGGTACTGCGCGGGCTTGCCGTGGCTCGCCCAGTACTCCTCGATCGGGTCGAGGATCTTCCAGGACTCTTCCACTTCCTGGTGACGGGGGAACAGGTTGGCGTCACCCAGCAGGACGTCCAGGATGAGCCGCTCGTACGCCTCCGGGCTGGACTCCGTGAAGGACTCGCCGTACGCGAAGTCCATCGAGACGTCCCGGATCTCCATCGAGGTGCCCGGCACCTTCGAACCGAACCGGACCGTCATGCCCTCGTCCGGCTGGACGCGGATGACGATCGCGTTCTGGCCGAGTTCCTCGGTGGCGGTCGAGTCGAACGGGGAGTGGGGTGCCCGCTTGAAGACGACCGCGATCTCGGTGACGCGGCGGCCAAGACGCTTGCCGGTGCGCAGATAGAAGGGGATGCCGGCCCAGCGCCGGTTGTCGACCTCCAGCTTGACGGCCGCGTAGGTGTCGGTCGTCGACCGCCGGTCGATGCCGTCCTCCTGGAGGTACCCGGGCACCTTCGCGCCGCCCTGCCAGCCTTCCGCGTACTGGGCGCGGACGGTGTGCTCGCCGAGGTTCTCCGGGAGCCGCACGGATTTGAGGACCTTCAGCTTCTCGGTGAGCAGCGACTCCGCGTCGAAGGCGATGGGTTCCTCCATCGCGGTGAGCGCCATCAGCTGAAGGAGGTGGTTCTGGATGACGTCACGGGCGGCGCCGATGCCGTCGTAGTAGCCGGCGCGGCCGCCGATGCCGATGTCCTCGGCCATGGTGATCTGGATGTGGTCGACGTACGACCGGTTCCAGATCGGCTCGTACATCTGGTTGGCGAAGCGGAGCGCCAGGATGTTCTGGACGGTCTCCTTGCCGAGGTAGTGGTCGATGCGGAAGACCTGGTCCGGCTCGAACACGTCGTGCACGAGCGCGTTCAGCTCACGGGCGCTGGTGAGGTCGTGGCCGAACGGCTTCTCGATCACCGCGCGCCGCCAGGAGCCCTCCGGTGCGTCCGCCAGGCCGTGCTTCTTCAGCTGCTGGACGACCTTCGGGAAGAACTTCGGCGGTACGGAGAGGTAGAACGCGTAGTTGCCGCTGGTGCCCCGGGAGGCGTCCAGCTCGTCGACGGCCGTGCGCAGTTGCTTGAACGCCTGGTCGTCGTCGAAGGCGCCGGGGATGAACCGCATTCCCTCGGCGAGCTGCTGCCAGACCTCCTCGCGGAACGGCGTGCGAGCGTGTTCGCGCACCGAGTCGTGCACCACCTGCGCGAAGTCCTGGTCCTCCCAGTCGCGCCGGGCGAATCCGACGAGGGAGAAGCCCGGCGGGAGCATGCCACGGTTGGCGAGGTCGTAGACCGCCGGCATCAGCTTCTTGCGGGAGAGGTCGCCTGTGACGCCGAAGATGACGAGTCCGGACGGGCCCGCGATGCGGGGGAGCCGGCGGTCGCGGGCGTCCTGGAGCGGGTTGGTCCACTCGGTCATTCCGCGTCGCCGCCCTTGCTGCCCAGGGACTTCGCCACGGCGTCCAGCAGGTCCTGCCAGGACACCTCGAACTTGGCGACGCCCTCGTCCTCCAGCTGCTTGACGACCTCGTCGTAGGAGATCCCGAGGGACTCCACGGCGGCCAGATCGGCGCGGGCCTGCGCGTAGCCGCCGCTCACCGTGTCGCCGGTGATCTGGCCGTGGTCGCCGGTGGCGTCGAGGGTGGCCTCCGGCATGGTGTTGACGGTGCCGGGGGCGACCAGCTCGTCGACGTACAGCGTGTCCTTGTAGGCCGGGTCCTTCACACCGGTCGAGGCCCACAGCGGGCGCTGCTTGTTGGCGCGGGCGCCGGCGAGCGCGGTCCAGCGGGCGCCGCCGAAGATGTCCTCGTACGCCTCGTAGGCGAGCCGCGCGTTGGCCAGCGCCGCCCTGCCCTTGAGGGCGAGGGCCTCGTCCGTGCCCAGCACCGTCAGCCGCTTGTCGATCTCGCTGTCGACGCGGGAGACGAAGAAGGAGGCCACGGAGTGGATGGCGGAGAGGTCGAGGCCGCTTTCGGCAGCCTTCTCCAGGCCCGCCAGGTAGGCGTCCATGACCTCGCGATAGCGCTCCAGCGAGAAGATCAGCGTGACGTTGACGCTGATGCCGAGACCGATGACCTCGGTGATCGCCGGGAGCCCGGCCTTCGTCGCCGGAATCTTGATCATCACGTTGGGACGGTCGACGAGCCAGGCCAGCTGCTTGGCCTCGGCGATCGTCGCCTTGGTGTGGTGCGCCAGACGCGGGTCGACCTCGATGGAGACCCGGCCGTCCCGGCCGCCGGTCGCGTCGTACACCGGCCTGAGGACGTCGGCGGCGGCGCGGACGTCCGCGGTGGTCATCATCCGCACGGCTTCGTCGACCGTGACGCCGCGCACGGCGAGGTCGGCGAGCTGCTCCTCGTAACCCGCGCCGGAGCCGATGGCGGCCTGGAAGATCGACGGGTTGGTGGTGACGCCGACGACGTGCTTGGTCGCGATGAGCTCGGCGAGGTTGCCGGAGGTGATCCGCCCCCGCGACAGGTCGTCCAGCCAGATGGAGACGCCCTCGTCGGACAGGCGCTGGAGGGCTTCCGCGGTGGCGGTCGCTTCGATGGTCACAGTGTCATCTTCTTTCTGGCGGTCTTTATGACGATCTTCTGGCGATCGGATCAGGCGCGCGCGGCGGCGAGGGAGGCCCGGGCCGCGGCGGCGACGTTCTCGGCGGTGAAGCCGTACTCGGCGAACAGGGTCTTGGCGTCGGCGGAGGCCCCGAAGTGCTCGAGGGAGACGATGCGTCCCGCGTCACCCACGAACCGGTACCAGGTCAGACCGATTCCGGCCTCGATCGCGACGCGGGCCCGCACGGACGGCGGAAGGACGCTCTCGCGGTACTCGCGCGGCTGCTCCTCGAACCACTCCACGGACGGCATCGACACCACCCGGGTGCCCACTCCCTCGGCCTCCAGCCGCTCGCGCGCGGCCACGGCGAGCTGGACCTCGGAGCCGGTGGCGATGAGGACCACGTCCGGGGTGTCGGTGGTGGCGTCCCGGAGGACGTAACCGCCCTTGGCCGCGTCCTCGTTGCGCGCGTACGTCGGCACACCCTGACGGGTCAGGGCGAGGCCGTGCGGGGCCGGGTCGGTGGCGTGCCGCCGGAGGATCTCGGCCCAGGCGACGGCGGTTTCGTTGGCGTCGGCGGGCCGGACGATGTTCAGGCCGGGGATGGCGCGCAGCGAGGCCAGGTGCTCGACGGGCTGGTGGGTGGGGCCGTCCTCGCCGAGGCCGATGGAGTCGTGCGTCCAGATGTACGTCACCGGCAGCTGCATCAGCGCGGCGAGCCGGACGGCGTTGCGCATGTAGTCGGAGAACACCAGGAAGGTGCCGCCGTAGATACGGGTGTTGCCATGCAGGGCGATGCCGTTCATCTCCGCGGCCATGGAGTGCTCGCGGATGCCGAAGTGGACCGTACGGCCGTAGGGGTCGGCCTCCGGCAGCGGGTTGCCCTTCGGCAGGAAGGACGAGGTCTTGTCGATGGTGGTGTTGTTCGAACCGGCCAGGTCGGCGGAGCCGCCCCACAGCTCGGGGAGCACGGGGCCGAGCGCCTGGAGGATCTTGCCGGAGGCGGCGCGGGTGGCGAGGGACTTGCCCTCCTCGAAGGCGGGGAGTGCGGACTCCCAGCCCTCGGGCAGCTGACCGGCGACGACCCGGTCGAAGAGCTGTGCGCGCTCGGGCGAGGCGGTGCGCCATTCGGCGATCCGCTTGTCCCAGGCGGCGTGCGTCTCGGCACCCCGGTCGAGGGCGGTGCGGGTGTGGGCGAGGACGTCGTCGGAGACCTCGAAGGACTTCTCCGGGTCGAAACCGAGGGCGCGCTTGGTGGCCGCGACCTCGTCCTCGCCGAGCGCCGAGCCGTGCGCGGCCTCGGTGTTCCGGGCGTTCGGGGCCGGCCAGGCGATGATCGTGCGCATCGCGATGATCGAGGGGCGCCCGGTCTCGGCCTGCGCCGCCCTGAGCGCCGCGTAGAGCGCGTGGACATCGATGTCGCCGCTCTCGGCGGGCTCGATGCGCCGCACATGCCAGCCATAGGCCTCGTACCGCTTCAGGACGTCCTCCGAGAAGGCCGTCGCGGTGTCGCCCTCGATGGAGATGTGGTTGTCGTCGTAGAGGAAGACCAGGTTGCCGAGCTGCTGGTGGCCCGCGAGGGAGGAGGCCTCGGCGGAGATGCCCTCCTCCAGGTCACCGTCGGAGACGATCGCCCAGATGGTGTGGTCGAAGGGGGACTCGCCCTCGGAGGCCTCCGGGTCGAAGAGGCCGCGCTCGTAGCGGGCGGCCATCGCCATGCCGACCGCGTTGGCGACACCCTGCCCGAGCGGCCCGGTGGTCGTCTCGACCCCCGCGGTGTGCCCGTACTCGGGATGACCCGGCGTCTTCGAACCATGGGTCCTGAACGCCTTCAGGTCGTCGAGCTCCAGCTCGTACCCGGCGAGGAAGAGCTGGGTGTAGAGGGTGAGCGAGGTGTGGCCGGGGGAGAGGACGAAGCGGTCACGGCCGGTCCACTCGGGATCGGCGGGATCGTGACGCATCACCTTCTGAAAGATCGTGTACGCGGCCGGGGCCAGGCTCATCGCGGTGCCGGGGTGGCCGTTGCCGACCTGCTGTACGGCATCGGCCGCCAGAAGGCGGGCGGTGTCGACGGCACGCCGGTCGAGTTCGGTCCACTCGAGACGGTCTGATGTCTGCGTGCTCATCTTCAAGAAGTCCTCACGGGAAGGGGTCTGACCATCCGGACGCCTTCGAATCTAAAAGTCTGACTTTTTAGAGGGAAGGTCATCGTGTGCCAGCCTGTGGTGAAAGTGGGACACGGACGGCGCGACAGGGGCGGCACGAGTAGGACATGGCGGACACAACCATCCAAGCCGGAGACGGTGACGGGAGCGGGGACGGAATCCGAACGTTCCCTTTCCCGATCGAGCTGAGCGTGTGCGGCGTCGGGATGCAGGTCGGCGCGATGGACGCCGACCGCATCTGGCATGCCGACGCCCCGCTGGACCGCGTGCACCGCATCGACTTCCACGTGGTGATGCTGTTCGACGAAGGCCCCGTGCATCACATGATCGACTTCGCCGAGTACGAGGCGGCGGCCGGCGACATCCTCTGGATCCGCCCCGGCCAGGTCCACCGCTTCTCCCGGACGAGCGAGTACCGCGGCACCGTCCTGACCATGCAGCCCGGCTTCCTGCCCCGCGCCACCGTGGAGGCCACCGGCCTCTACCGCTACGACCTGCCGCCGCTGCTCCACCCCGACGGACCGCAGCTGGCCGGTCTCCGCACGGCCCTGAACCAACTCCAACGCGAGTACGAGGACACCAGCACCCTCCCGCTGAGCCTGCACACCGCGGTGCTGCGCCACTCGCTGACCGCGTTCCTGCTGCGTCTGGCCCATCTCGCGGCGAGCTCCGCGGAGGCGGCGCGGCAGCAGGCCGACACCACCTTCACCCTCTTCCGGGACGCGGTCGAAAAGGGCTTCGTCACCAATCACAGTGTCTCCGCCTACGCCGACGCGCTCGGCTACTCCCGCCGCACCCTCGTCCGCGCGGTCCGCGCCGCCACCGGCCAGACCCCCAAGGGCTTCATCGACAAACGCGTGGTCCTGGAGGCCAAGCGCCTGCTGGCCCACACGGACCTGCCCATAGGCCGAGTGGGCGCCGCCGTCGGCTTCCCAGACGCCGCCAACTTCTCCAAGTTCTTCCACCAGCACACGGACGTGACGCCGGCGGCGTTCCGGGCGGAGTTGCGGTGAAGTTCAGGGCGGAACCGTGCTCAGGAAGGGGGGCTCCACGCGCGCGTGGAGCCCCCCTCGGGAAGTAACCCGTCAGCGGCCGAAGTTGAACCAGTTCACGTTCACGAAGTCCGACGCCTGCCCGCTGGTGAAGGTGAGATAGACGTCGTGTGTGCCGGTCACCCCGCTGATGTTCGCCGGGACGGTCCGCCATGACTGCCAGCCGCCGGTGTTGCCGACGGCGAAGCTGCCGATCGGTGCGTTGCTGCGGCTGTCCAGGCGTACTTCGACCAGGCCGCTCACGCCGGATCCGGCGCCGCTGGCGACCCGGGCGTTGAACTGCGTGGCCGCCGTGGAGCCGAAGTTGACGCCCCGGTAGAGCGCCCAGTCGCCGTTGCCCACCGCGCCGAGGTTCTGCCCGCCGCCCGTGTCGGAGGTGGTCTCGGGCGTGGTGCCGGACTGGCTGTCGTGCGACTCGGCCTGGATGGCGCTGTAGGCGTCACGGTTGCCGGTCGGAGGGGGTGTGGTACCGCTCCCACTGGTCAGTGCCTGGACGTAGTCGACGACCATCGGGTGACCCGGAACGGTCGCGCCGTCCGGGCCGCCGCCGAACGCGTCCACGAAACCGCCGCCCATCGCCACGTTCAGGATGATGAAGAAGCCGTGGTTGGTGGCGTTGGTCCAGGTCGTCGCGTCGACCTGGTCGGCCCGCACGGTGTGGTAGTTGACGTCGTCGACGTAGAAGCGGATCTGCTCCGGGCTCGTGGAGCGGTCCCACTCCATCGCGTACGTGTGGAACCCGGCCTGGCAGGTCGCGCCGGGGCAGGCCCTGGAACCGCCGATGCCCGTCGTCTCGTTGCACGGTCCGCCGGGACTCGTACCGCAGTGCATCGTCGACCACACGGTGTTGAGGCCCTGGACGTTCTCCATGATGTCCAGCTCGCCGACGCTGGGCCAGTTCCAGTAGTTGCCGCGGAACGGCGTACCCAGCATCCAGAACGCCGGCCAGTAGCCGCGGGCGGCCGCGCCGGTGACGTTCGGCATCTGGATGCGGGACTGCACCCGCAACTTGCCGCCCGCGGGCGGCTGGAAGTCGGTGCGGTTGGTCTCGATGCGGCCGGACGTCCAGTTGCCGGAAGCGTCGCGGCGCGGGGTGATGCGGAGATTGCCGCTGCCGTCCAGGGCCACGTTGTTGGTGCTGGACGTCATGTTCTCGATCTCGCCGGTGCCCCAGTTGCCGGGGCCGCCGGGGTAGCCGTGGCCGGTCGCGTACTGCCAGTTGGCGGTGTTGACGCCGGTGCCCGCGGCGCCGTTGAAGTCGTCCACGAAGACCTGCGTCCAGCCCGACGGCGGCGTGGGAGCGTCGGCGATCGCGGACGGGGTGGCGGCCGTGGCGGCGACCGCCGCCAGGCCCAGGGTGCTCAGGACCGCGATGAGTGCGCGCCGCAGGGGGCGCCGTCTGTGCGGTGTGCCGGAGGTTTCGCTCATGGGGAGGTGCCTCTCGGGTACGGAGTCGATGTGCGCGGGGGTGCCATCTGAGAGCCGTATCTGAGAGCGCTCTCAGAGTGCGGCCAATGTGCTCCCGGTCACTCCGGTCGTCAAGAGGTAAAACCGTGAACGTCCTTGTGTCCCCATGGAGTTCACGCCATGAATGGACGCGTACCGGTCTAAAGCGCGCTGCCCGTCCGCCACTGGGCCCACGACAGGTTCCAGCCGTTGAGGCCGTTGGCCGGATCGACGGTGTCCTCGCCCGAGTTCTGTACGACGACCACGTCTCCGAGCATCGAGCTCTTGTAGAACTTGTAGCCGTCCACGGTTGTGTCGTCCGCGCCCTTCGCGTCGTGCAGGCCGATGCAGCCATGGCTGGTGTTCTCGCTGCCGAACACCGAGGTGGACGCCCAGTAGTTGCCGTGGATGAAGGTGCCGGACGTGGTCAGCCGCTGGGCGTGCGGGACGTCCGCGATGTCGTACTCGTCGCCGAGCCCGACCGTCGAGGACTCCATCCGCGTCTCCTTGAACCGCTCGCTGATCACCATGATCCCGGACCAGGTCGTGTGGTCGGCGTCGCCGCCGGTGACCGGGTAGGTGGCGAGGGTCGCGCCGTCCCGCGCCACCGTCATCCGCTTGGTCGCGAGGTCGACGGTGGTGATCTGCTCCCGGCCGATGTGGAAGGTGACGTCCTTGGACTGGACGCCGTAGACGCCGTCCGCGCCCTCGACGTCCTTCAGCCGCAGGCCGAGCGTGATCGTCGTGCCGGCGGCCCAGTACGTCTCCGGCCGGAAGTCGAGCCGGGTGTCGCTGAACCAGTGGCCGACCACCTCGACCGCCGGATCGGCGGTCACCGTGATCGCCTTCTCGACGGCGGCCCGGTCCGACACGGCCTGCGTGAAGTTGATCGACACGGGCATGCCGACGCCCGAGGTCGAGTCCGCCTCGGGAGTGAAGTAGCCCACGAAGGTCGCGCCCGGCGACTTGGTGGTGAAGGCCGCCGACTGCTCGGCGGCGCCCTCCGGCCCGGCCATGACGGTGTACTTGGTGCCCGAGTACGGATTCTTTGCCGACGTCCACTTCGTGCGGGTGTCGTTGTACGACCCGGCGAGCGTCGAGCCGTCGTTGCCCGTGACCTTCACGGACGCGAGTGTGCCGTGGGCCACGGTGACCTCGACGGGGCTGGTGAAATCGGCCTTCTTGGTGCCGTCGGCGGGGGTGACCGCGACGACCGGCTTCTTCGTGGCCTCCTTGGACTCCGAAGCGTCCTCGGGCTCCGACGCGTCGGCCGTCGCGGCGCCGCACCCGGTCAGCGCGACCGCCGGGATCGCCCCGAGGACCGCGAGCACACCACGCCGGGACCACCTCTCCGTCCGCTGCCCGGCCCGGTTCGATATGTGCGAGTCGCCCACGGCACGCCTTCCTCGGATATCCGACTTTGCGTGTGCATCGTGCGCCTCGTACATGGGGCGATCCTTTGAATCGCACGGTCGCCGCCTGAGATTCCTGTGAGGAGACCCTGAGAGAAGTCCTGAAACCACGGTTGTCCGTGCCCCCGGCATTGCGAACAGAGTATGAAGGTGCCGCAAGGAACCGAGCGCGGAGTCTCGTCTTCATCGGCTCCGCGGCCGACCACTGCCGGAGGTATACGTGAGCGAAGTCCGCCAGCGGCACACCGTGGCCATCGTCGGAGCGGGCGCGGCCGGGGCGCTGACCGCCGTCCAGCTCTGCGAGACGGCGACGCGCCGCCGGACCCCTCTCGATCTCGTCCTGATCGATCCGGCCCCGGAGGCGGGCCGTGGCACCGCCTACGCCACCCGTGACCCACGGCACCGGCTCAACGTGCCCGCGGGCGGTATGAGTTGTTACCCCGACGACCCGGGCCACTTCGTCCGCTGGCTGTGCCGGCACGGCGAACCCGCCGTCAACCCGGCCGACTTCGCCACCCGGTACCGCTACGGCGCCTACCTCGCCGACACCCTCGCCCAGGCCGTTGTCCGCGCCCATGGCACGGTCACGGTACGGCGGCTGCGGACACGGGCGGAGCGCTGTACCGACACCCCCGAAGGCAGGCTGGAACTCGGCCTCGTCGACGGGGGTGACGTGATCGCGGACAGCGTGGTCATCGCCACCGGCCCCGCCGCGCCGTCCGCCGCCTGGGCCCCGCCCGCCCTGCGTGCCTCGGCCCGCTTCCTCGCCTCGCCCTGGGCGACCGGCGCCCTCGACGGCCCGCGTGAGGGCACCGCCGACGTCCTCCTGGTCGGCACCGGACTGACCGCCGTGGACCTCGCCCTGACCCTGGACCGCCCCGGGCGCACCGTGCACGCCCTCTCCCGCAGCGGCCTGCTCCCGCAACCGCACGCCCTCACCCCGGCGGGCCCGATGCCCGCACCGGAGGGGTTGCACGACACCTCGCTCGGCAGGCTGCGCCGCGCGGTCTACCGGCACATCAGCCGTTCCGTGCGTGACCACGGTGACTGGCGTCCCGCGCTCGACAGCCTGCGTCCGCACACCGCCCGCCTGTGGCGGAGCCTCACCCCCGAGGAACGGGCCGACTTTCTGGCGCGCGAGGGTGCGCTCTGGAACACGCACCGCCATCGCATGGCACCCGCCACCGCCGAGTCCGTCTCCCGCGCCCGCACGACGCGACGCCTCCAGGTGCATACGGGCACGATCACCGCAGCCGAGGAGCGCGACGGCACGCTGCTGGTCACCTTGTCCAACGGCCGGGAACTACAGGTGGGTTGGGTGATCGACTGCACCGGGCCGGGCCGCAGCCTCGAAGACCCCTTGTGGCGCTCGCTGTTCGAGGGCGGCGCGGCGGTCCCCGGCCCACTCGGTATGGGCGTCGCCACCCGCGACGGACGACTCCACGATCACCAAGGGGGCGCGGAACGCCCGCTGTTCACGCTGGGCGCCCCGCGCCGCGGCGAACTCTGGGAGACCACCGCGATCCCCGAGATCCGAGTCCAGGCCGCCGAGCTGGCCCAGCACCTGCTCGCCCCGTTGACCCGCAAGCGCCGCGCAGGCCGCCGTCCCGTCGACGGACTCGGACTTCCCCTCTCCACCCACGCCGAGGCCGCCGCGGCCCACCGCAGCGGAACGGAGCGGATCCTCAAGGTCCGTTCCGGCGCCGAGGACGCCTTCGTCCGCGCGGTCGCCCTCGACCCCGGCTTCGCACTCGGGCACGCGGCACTCGCCCTGCTCGGCCACGAGTGCGGGGCCGCCGTAGACGTACCCCGGGCCCTCGCCGAAGCCCAGCGGTGCGCCCGCGAACGGGCCGACGAGCGTGAGCGGTCCTTCGTGGACGTCGTCACGCGCCGGGTGCACGGCGAGGACGGCGACGGCGCGCTCGTACGACACCTCGAAGCACATCCGGCCGACGCGCTCGCCCTCGCCGTGGCCGTGCCCACCATCGCCTTCTCCGGCGTGACCGATCTGGACGGTGACCGGGCGCTGGGGCTGGTCGAGCGGACGTCTCCCGCGTACGACGGCCACTGGTTCCACACCTCCCTGCGCGCCTTCCTCCGGCAGGAACAGGGCCGCCTGCACGAGGCCGGTGAACTCGCGCACCGCGCGCTGGCCGCCGAGCCCGCCTCCGGGCACGCCGTGCACGCCCTGGCCCACGTCCACTACGAGTCCGGCGCCCACGAGGCCGGCCGGGACTGGCTGGACGGCTGGGTGTCCGGGCAGGGGCGGGGCGCCGTCCACCGGGCGCACTTCTCCTGGCACATCGCCCTGCACGAACTGGCCCTGGACGACCCGGTCGCCGTGCGCAGGAGGTGGTTCAGGCAGCTCGCGCCGGGCCGGGTGACCGGCGTCCGGGCCCTGGTCGACTCCGGTTCGCTGCTGTGGCGGGCCCGGCTCAGCGGCACCTGGCAGGGTGAACTGCCCACCGCGGACGTCCTGGAGTCGGTGGCGACCGACGTACTGGAGCGCCCCGCGACCGCCTTCACCGCCCTGCACGCGGCCGTCGCCCTCACCGCGGCCGGCGACCTGGCGGCCCTGCGCCGGCTGCGCGACCACGCCTCGGGCGCCGACGAGGTGCAGCGCGACGTCATCGCCCCGCTGTGCGAGGCGTTCGCCGCGGTAGTCGAGGAGCGCTTCCAGGACGCGGCCCGGGGGTTGGACGCGCTGCTCCCGGTGCTGCGCCGGGTCGGCGGCAGCGCGGCCCAGCGTGAGGTCGTCGAGGAGACCCTGCTGTACGCCCTGGTGGCGGCCGGCCGCTGCGACGCGGCCCGCCGCCTGCTGGACGCCCGCCTCGACCGGGGGCATTCCCCGCGGGATCGGAGGATGCTGGCGGGGTTGCCGGTCTGAGGCGTGCTGTTGGGCAGCGCCCCGAAGGGGCGCGGGGAACTGCGCGACCAGCCACGATGGCGCCGCAGACGACCGACGAACTGGACGGCGGGACCACGAAGCCGCACTGGCTCAGTGGTCCCGCCGTCCGGAACGCAGTCACACCCGTTCGCCCGCGTACGTCTGCTGCGCCGGTGCAACCTCCTCGCTCAGCCCGAACCGGTCGTGTGCCCGGCGCAGCGGCTTCGGTGCCCACCAGGCGTACCGGCCCAGCAGCGCCATCGTCGCCGGGACGAGCAGCATCCGGACCACCGTGGCGTCGATGAGGACCGCGAGGGTGAGACCGAGGCCGATCTGAAGGATGGGGGAGAAGCCGCCGGTCATGAAGGCGCCGAAGACGACGGCGAGGAGCAGGGCGGCGCAGGTGACCACGCGGCCTGAGCGGCGCAGACCGGTCACCACGGCTTCCTGGTCGTCCCCGGTCTGCTTCCGGGCCTCCCGCATCCGGGCCAGGATGAACAACTCGTAGTCCATGGCGAGTCCGAACGCGATCGCGACGATCAGTGGTGGTGCGGTCAGGCTGAGCGCGCCCAGTTCCTGGGAGCCCAACAGGCCTGCCAGATGGCCGTCCTGGAAGACCCAGACCACCACACCGAGCGCGGCGCCCAGGCTGAGCAGCGTGGTGAGGATGGTGCGCAGCGGGATCAGCACCGAGCCGGTGAACGCGAACAGCAGGGCGAAGATGCCGGCCAGGACGGTCACGGCCGCCCAGGGCGCCCGGTCGGCGAGCATGTCGCGGAAGTCGACCAGCCGGGCCGCCATCCCGGTGACCTCGACCAGCTCGTCCCCGCTCAGGTCCCGTATCTGCGTCACGAGGTCGGTGGCCGCGTCGCCGTCGGCGCTGCCGGGTGGCTGGAGCTCCATGACCGTGGTGCCGCCCGGCAGTTGACGGGACTCGGCGGTCGGAGACAGCGCCCGGATCTCGTCGGCGGTCGCGGGGTCGGTGCCCGGCTTGAGGACGACCGTGATCGGCGAGACGCCCGTACCCGGCGGGAAGTGCGCGTCGACGGTGTCGTACAACTGCCGTGCCTCGGTGCTCGACGGCAGCTGGTCGGCGCCGCCGATGTTGATGCGCATGCCGGTCACGGGCAGGGCCAGGACGAGGAGCACCGGGACGACCACGGCGACCACGGCGATACGCCGGCGGGCCGCGAAGCGGGCCAGGCGGGCGAAGAGCCTGCCCTCCTCGCCCTCGGGCCGCTCCTTCGCCGGGGTGATCTTCCCGCCGAACTTGGTGAGCAGCGCGGGCAGCAGCGTGAGCGCGGCCAGCATGTCGATGACCACCACGGCGGCGACGGCCAGGCCCATGCTGCGCAGGAACACGCTCGGGAACACCAGCAGCCCGGTCAGGCTGACCGCCACCGTCAGCCCCGAGAACAGCACGGTCCGTCCGGCGTGCGCGACCGTGCGCTCCACGGCCTCTACGACGTCCTCGGTGTTCCGGCGCTCCTCGCGGAAGCGGACCACCATCAACAGGGCGTAGTCCACGGCGAGTCCGAGCCCCAGCATCGTGGTCACCTGGATCGCGTACACGGAGATGTCGGTGAACTGGCTGAAGCCGAACAGCGCCAGGAAAGCGCCCGCGATTCCGCTGACCGCGACCATCAGCGGCAGCCCGGCCGCGCGCAGTCCGCCGAAGATGACCAGCAGCAGCGCCATCACGACCGGCAGGGAGATCAGCTCCGCGTTGCGTACGTCCTCCTGGGCGCGCTCACCGAGCTGGGTGCCCAGCAACGGGCCGCCGCTGACATGGACTTCGGGTGCGTCGATCTGATGGATGCGGGCGGCCGCCGCGTCCACCGCCGTCTCCTCGTCCTCGTCGTCCAGACCGCCCTGGAGGGTGACGGACACGATCAGTGCCCGCCCGTCCTCGGCGATCAGACCGCGGGTCGCGTACGGGTCCGGCACCGCCGCGACCCCGGCGATGTCCCGGACGTCCGCCACGGCCCGCTCGACCTGGGGGCGCAGGGCGGGGTCGGAGACGGCGACGCCCTCGACGACGCCGGTGATCGATTCACCGGTCGGGTCGGCGCCGTCGAGGTACTGCGCGGCCCGCTCCGACTCCGTACCCGGTACTTCGGGCACGTTGTCGGAGAGCCGGCTGAAGACGCCCGTTCCGAGCCCGAAGCCGAGCAGCAGGAAGAGCACCCACAAGAGGATGACGGTGAGCGGGCGGCGGGTAGCCGCCCGGGCGAGCGTGGCGAGCACGGTCCCTCCCGGCGAGTCGTCGGTTGACTTCGCCTTCAGGCTCGTGCCCGCCGGGGTGTCGACGGATCGCCGGAGGGAGCGGTTTACGGGACTGGGCCGTACGGGGGATGCGCGCCCGTGTCTCCCTCGCTAGGGGGATCCGGGGGTCACCAGGCCGTTCTCGTAAGCGCAGATCACGGCCTGAACCCGGTCCCTGAGACCGAGCTTGCTCAGCACGTTGCTGACATGGGTCTTGACGGTGTGCTCGCTGACGAAGAGGGTCGTGGCGATCTCGGCGTTGGAGAGCCCGCGGGCGAGCATCCGCAGGGTCTCCACCTCGCGCGCGGTCAGCACCTCCAGCCGGTCGGGCGTGACCTCGGCGGTGGCCTCCTCACGGCGGCGCCGCACGATGTCCGCGACCAGCCGGCGGGTCACGGTCGGGGCGAGCAGCGAGTCGCCGCCCGCGACCACCCGTACGGCGTGCACCAGGTCGTCCCGGCGCACGTCCTTGAGCAGGAAGCCACTGGCGCCCGCGTACAGCGCCTCGTACACGTACTCGTCGAGGTCGAAGGTGGTCAGCATGACGACCTTGCAGCTGGACTGGGCGCACACCTGACGGGCCGCCTCCAGACCGTCCGTGCCGGGCATGCGGATGTCGAGCAGCAGCACGTCCGGAGTGTGCCGCTGGACGGCGGCGACCGCCTCGGCGCCGTCCCCGGCCTCGGCGACCACCTCGATGTCCGGCTGCGCCTCCAGGATCATGGTGAAGCCGCTGCGGACCAGCTCCTGGTCGTCGGCGACGACCACGCGGATGCTCACCCCAGCGCCGCCTGCCGGTCCGCGGCCGGGAGACGTACGACGACCTGGAAGCCGCCGTCCGGACCGCGCCCGGTGCGTACGCTGCCCCCGCAGGCGGCCGCCCGTTCCCGGATACCGATGAGACCGTGTCCGCCGCCCGGTCCCGACGGGCCCCTTCCGTCGTCCGTCACCACCACTCTCAATTCGTCCTCCAGCCAGTCGAGCGCGACGGTCGCGGAGGAAGCGTACGCATGCTTCACGGTGTTGGTGAGCGCCTCCTGCACGACCCGGTAGGCGGCGACCTCGGTGTCCGGGGGCAGTGGGCGGGGCTTGCCCGTCATGCGCAGCTCGACATGCAGGCCGGTGGACTCGGTGACCTGCCGGACCAGGCCTGGCAGGGCGGCCACGCCCGGCTGCGGCAGGCGCTGCCCGGCACCGTCGCGCTGCTCGTCCTTGAGGACCCCGAGGATCCGGCGCAGCTGGGCCATCGCGTCCCGGCCGGCCCCGGCGATCGCGTCGAACGCGGCTTCCGCGCGCGCCGGATCGCTGCGCACCACGACCGGTCCCGCCTCGGCCTGCACCACCATCAGGCTCACCGCGTGGGCGAGGATGTCGTGCATGTCCCGGGCGATCCGGGCGCGCTCCTGCGCGGTCGCCCGCGCGGTGTCCGCGGTGCGCTCCCGCTCCAGACGGCGGGCCCGGTCCACCAGGGCCGCGGTGTAGGCGCGCTGGACCCGGGCGAGTATGCCGAACCCGTACGCGCAGACGATGCTCAGCAGCTGGAAGGCGTACTCGAAGGGGAGGGGTGCGTCCTTGTGCTGCATGACCAGGGAGACCCCGAGGATCCAGCCCACCAGCATGAAGCGCCGCTGCCAGACGCGGCCCTGCGCGGCCATGGTGTAGAGGACGATCAGACCGCCGTACACCACCTCCGGCGGCGGGGCGTGATACACGGCCATGACGGGCGTCGCCGTCGACACCAGGCACGCGGTCGTGAACGGGGCCCGGCGCCGCCACACCAGCGGGACGGCCGTGGCCGCCGCGAGCAGCCAGCCCTGCCAGGTCAGCTTGTCGTCGCTGTCGCCGGGGAAGATCCACTGGAGCGAGGCGGCGAACAGCACCAGCGCGGCCAGCGCGCCGTCGACGACATACGGATTCGCCGTGCGCAGCCGGGCTACGGCAGGCGTGATCCAGGACGGTGGGGACATGGGCGGCTCCTCGGGGCAAGGGCCATTCCAGTATTGCGACGGCGAAGCGGACGAGTCCTCACCGGTGAGAGGGATATCGTCGCTTCCGTTTGTGATCATTCTGATGCGGTGGAGGGGGAACCTCCGCCCGGAAGTTCGCCTCTCAATGATCGAAACAGAGCGTTCACAGTGTGTGCATGGTTTTGGACCGATGGCAGCGATCACCATCGGTGGAGCAGCCCGCACCTGCCGTCACCACAGGAGACACGTATGCCGAGCCGCCGCCGATTTCTCACCGGGGCCGCCGCCGCGCCCGTCGCGCTCGCGGCGGTCACGGCGTGCGAGGCCGGTGACGAGGCGCAGCCCGCGCAGCACAACAACAAGCCCGCCGCGGCCGTACCCGCCGTGCAGTCCCCGTCGGACCGGCTCAACTTCGTGGTGATCCTCGCCGACGACCTCGGCTACGGCGAACTCGGCTCCTACGGCCAGAAACTGATCCACACTCCGCGCCTGGACGCCCTCGCTGCCGAGGGCCTGCGCTTCACCGAGGCCTACGCGGCCGCCCCGGTGTGCGCGCCCTCACGCTGCTCGCTGCTCACCGGTCTGCACAGCGGACACTCGACCGTGCGGGAGAACCCGTGGGGTCCGGGCGGTCAAGGCGCCCTGACCGACCGGGACTTCACCTTCGCCGAGGCGCTGCGGGCGCTCGGCTACCGCACCGGCATCATCGGCAAGTGGGGCTTCGGACCCGAGCTCCCGGACCAGCCGAGCCACCCCAACTCCCGTGGTTTCGAGGAGTTCTACGGCTATATCGGCCACGGCGAGGCCCACGACTACTTCCCCGAGTACCTCTGGCACAACGGCACCCGGCAGGAGATCCCCGAGAACAAGGGCGGCGCCCGCAAGGTCTACGCTCCCGACCTGATCGAGGACCGCGCGCTCACCTTCATCAACGCCCACCGGCACGAGCCGTTCCTGCTCTACCTCGCCCCGACCGTGCCGCACGCGCCCAGCCAGGACCCGGACGCCGACGAGTACGCCGACCGGCCCTGGACCGGCCCCAACAAGCGGCACGCCGCCCAGGTCACCTCCTTCGACACCCTGGTCGGCAACGTCACCGACCGGCTCACCGAACTCGGCATCGCCGGCCGCACCATCGTCCTGGTCACCAGCGACAACGGCCCGCACGAGGAGGGCGGCACCGACCCCGAACTCTTCAACGGCAACGGCCCGTTGCGCGGCATCAAGCGGAATCTGTACGAGGGCGGCATCCGCGTCCCCCTCATCGCCTGGTCCCCGCAGCACGTACAGTCCGGCACCACGGACCGGCCCACCCCGCTCACCGACCTGCTGCCCACCCTCGCCGACCTCGCTGGCGCGCCCGCCCCGACCGACGTCGACGGCCTCTCGCTCGCCCCGCTCCTGCGCGGCTCCACGGACGCCGCCCGCCACGACAGCCTGTACTTCTACCGCAATCACGCCAACATCACCCCGCGTTCCGACGCCTACGACCTCGGCCGGGGCCGTCGGCTCGCCGAGGCGCTGCGCCGCGGTGACCTGAAGGCGGTGCGGTTCGCGCCGGGGCAGAACAGGCGGGCCCCCGACAACCGGTGGGACGTCGAGCTGTACGACCTGACCCGGGACCCCGGCGAACTGCATGACCTCGCCGCCGCGCGGCCCGCCCAGGCCGACGCCCTGGTGAAGCTGATGCGTGAGTCCTGGGCGCCCACATATCCCCGCAAGCCCTTCGGCGTCACACTCGAAGTCACCGGCCAGGGACCGGAGTTCACGGTCACCGCCACCTTCGCCAACGGCTCCGCCCGACCCTGGACCGCACCCCGGCTCGCCCTCCAGACACCGAGCGGCTGGCGGATACGCGCACTGGACGCGGTCTCCACACCCCGCCTGGACTCGGGCGAACACCTCACGGCCCGCTGGAAGGTCACCCGCACCCAGGTCTCGGCAGCCACGACACTCGTCTGCCAGGCCACGGCACACCACGCCGACGACGAGGTGACGTACACGGCGAGCACGACACTCACCTGACGCCGGGCTCGGCAGCGCCCCGTAAGGGGCGCGGGGAACTGCGCGACCAGCCCCCACCGGCCCGCAGCAAGCGAACCGCACAACCAGCGGAGCTCACGGCCGCCAGCCCAGTGCCCGCGATATGCCGCGCGCAGCGACCCGCACCGCAGGAATCAACACCGGTACCTGGGCGTCGACGTGGGGCACCACGATGGACACGGCGGCGACCACCGCTCCGCCCGGACCCCGCACAGGCGCGGCCACCGACAGCGCGTCCTCGGTGATCTGACGGCTGCTCACCGCAACCCCGGTGCGCCGCACTTCGGCGAGCACCCGACGCAGCCGTACCGGATCGGAGACGGTGTACGGCGTGAAGGACGCGAGCGGCCCCGAGCAGTACTCCTCCTGTGTCCCGGGATCCCCGTGCGCCAGCAGCACCAGCCCGACCCCGGTGGCGTGCAGCGGCCAGCGCGCGCCGACGCGGATGTGCACGCCGACCGCGGAACGCCCGGACAGCCACTCGGTGTAGACGACCTCGGACCCGTCCCGCACCGCCAACTGCACGTTCTCGTGCGTGGCTTCGTACAGGTCCTCCAGATACGGCAGGGCGACCTGCCGCAGCGCCAGCCCGCGCGGGGCGAGCGCGGCGACCTCCCACAGCCGCAGCCCGACCTGGTAGACCCCCGACTCGTCCCGCTCCAGGGCGCCCCACTCGGTGAGGGCGCCCACGAGCCGGTGTGCGGTGGTCAGGGTGAGTCCGGCCCGGCGGCTGATGTCCGTCAGACACAGTGCTGGGTGCTCGTGGTCGAACGCCGAGAGCACGGACAGCAGTCGGTCGGGCGCGGAGCGGGGGATCATGGCCGTACGTCGGCGGGGTGCGCGAGGTCGTAGGGGCGGGGGTAGGCGGTGGGCCGGTACCTCAGATAGCGGGCCGAGTTCGTCGGATCCGCCTGCTGGGCGCGGGCGTTGAGGGTGCTCGGCGAGGTGTCCCAGCGGCCGGCGTCCAAGCGGTGCTCCAGGGTGTCCAGGGCGCCGATCATCTCGCCCGGGGTGAACGTACAGTGGCCGGGGCCGTCGACATAGGCCTGGCTCAGCAGGGCGCCCGAACCCCCGGCGCCGACGGCCCGGCGGTAGGCGCTCTCGGCCTGCACCGGGATCAGCGCGTCGCCGGTCGTGTGGATGTTGAGCTGCGGGTCGGTGAGCCGGCCCTTGAAGACACTGGTGTTGCGCATCCAGTCGACGGCCGAGGGATCGGCGGAGATCCGGGGCGCGCCGTTGAGTGCCGTGATGTCGGTGCGCAGGGAGAGGCCTGCCTGCTTGTACAACTCCGACACCTCCTTGAACAACGGGGAGTGATGCAGCATCGCGGTGTAGTCGACGCTCGTGTTCCAGGAAGGGTTGCCTCCGGCGCGGCTCTCCGCCTCCTGCCGCCAGGAGAAGGCGGGCAGTTGGAGGAGCCCCTGGAGGGCGGCGTACTGGTTGACCTGCTGGGCGTCCCAGTCGGTGGGCGCCGGTTCGGTCTGCGTGGTGCTGTTGTACCCGGGGATGTTGTGCAGGGCGGCGGCGAGGGCGATCCGGGCGCGGCCCTCGGCGGTCTGCTGGGCCGCGGTGACCTCCGTCGTCAGCGTCTTCGCGGCGCCCTGCGCCTGCGCCTGGTCGGTGAATCCGGTGAGCGGGATGTCAGCGCCGGGCGCCAACAGGGTCTTCAGCGCGAACACCGGGTCCAGCGTGCTGTTCCAGTTGGCGACGCCGCCCTGCACAAGACCGCACATCGACAGCGAGCCGTCGAACCGGTCGGAGTGCCGCTCCGCGAGGGTCGTCGTGACGAGCCCGCCGTACGAGGTACCCCAGGCGAGCGTCCGCCGGGCCGCGCCGAACTTCTCGGTGAACAGGTCGAGGGTGGCGAGCTGGTCCGGCACCGCGTCCGTGACGGCCCAGCCGTTCGTGGCGTACGAGGAGCCGATGAGGGCGTAGCCCTGGCCGAGGAGCTTGTCCAGGGTCGCCGTATCGGGCGTGTTCTGGGCGGTGTTGGGCGCGCCGACGGGCATGTAGCCGTGGCTATAGAGCAGCACGGTGCCGTTCCAGTCGGCGGGGGCGTCCATCACGTAAGCGGCGCCCGAGGGGAGCCGGCCCTCCAGGTGCGTGTCCGTGGCGGCCTGTGCGGGCAGCGGGGTGACCGCACACAGGCACAGGGCCAGGACCGCGACAGGGGTCTTCAACGGGGGGTTCCTTCCGGGGTGGGGGTCACGGAACGGAGCTCGGGGTGTTCCAGGGCGTTCGTGCGTGTCTCGCGCAGGCGCCAGACGGTGAGCGCGGTGACGGCCGCGCCGCCGCACAGCAGCAGGGAGACGGGCGTGCTGCCGCCGCCGTACGAGGCGAGCAGGCTGCTCGCGATCAGCGGCGAGAACCCGGCGCCGACCAGGGTCGCCGCCTGGTAGCCGAGCGAAGCGCCCGTGTAGCGGACGCGGGTGCCGAACATCTCGGTGAGCAGGGCGCCGAGCGGGCCGTACATCGTGGACTGGGCGACGCCGTGGCCGAGAGCGAGGGCGAGGATCAGCAGGCCGGGGGAGCCGGAGTCGACCAGGGCGAGCACCGGGAAGGCGAGCGCGGCCGAGGCGACGGCGCCGGCGAGGACGACCGGGCGGCGGCCGACCCGGTCGGACAGCGCGGACGCGGCGGGCAGCACCAGCAGGGCCACACAGGACGCGATGGTCACGGCGGTGAGCACCTGCGAGCGGCTGTACCCGTGGTCGACGGCATAGGAGATCATGAAGCCGGTCAGCAGCGACTGCGCGGTGAACGCGCCGATGCCGACACCGCAGGCCATCAGGACGGGCTTCGGCCGGCGCAGCACCTCCACCACCGGCGGTTTCTCCTGCGGCTCCCGCTTGACCTGCGCGAACAGCGGGCTCTCCGCGACCTTGAGGCGCACGAACAGGCCGACGGCCAGCAGCACGATGCTCAGCAGGAACGGCACCCGCCAGCCCCAGGCGCGGAACTGGTCGTCGGGCAGCGTCGAGACGAGGGTGACCATGCCGGCCGACAGCACGGAGCCGAGCGGGGCGCCGAGCATGGTGAAGCTGGACCACATGCCGCGTCGGCCGCTCTGGGTGCGCTCGGCGTGCTCGACGACCATCAGGGTCGCGCCGCCCCACTCGCCGCCGATGGCGATGCCCTGCACGAGGCGCAGGGCGACCAGCAGGACGGGCGCCCACACGCCGATCGCGTCGTAGGTCGGCAGGACCCCGATGAGGAAACTGCCGCAGCCCATCAGGGCCATGGTCAGCAGCATCATCGACTTACGGCCGATCCGGTCGCCGAAGTGGCCGAAGACGATGCCGCCCAGCGGCCGGGCGACATAGCCGGCGGCGAAGGTGCCGAAGGCCGCGATCGTGCCGACGGCGGGGTCGGCCTTGGGGAAGAACAGGTCGCCGAAGACGAGCGCGGCGACCGTGCCGTACACGAGGAAGTCGTAGAACTCGACTGCGGTGCCGAGCAGCCCGGACAGCGCGACGCGGCGCAACTGCCGGGTGTCGGGGGAGGGTTGAGCGGTGGCGGGGGATGACTGCACGGTGAGCTCCCTGGGGACGGGTCTCGGGTTGCTCCGTGAAGTTAGGCATCTCTCGTACTGCCGTCAATCATTTGCGCAACATCAGTTGGGTCCGTCCTCCACGATCCGCAGCAGAAGTGCCTGGAGCGTCTCCCGCTCGGCCGCGTCCAGCGGGCCCAGCAGATCGTTGGTCACCCGCAGGCCGGCTTCGTCGGTGCCGCGCAGGAAGGCGTGGCCTTCCCCGGTGAGGACCACGATCCGGCTGCGGCGGTCGTCCGGGGCGGGTCGGCGCTCGGCGAAGCCCAGCTTCTCCAGGTCGTCGACCAGGCCGACGATCGCGCTCGGGTCGTAGCCGAGCCGAGCGCTGAGCTCGCGCTGAAGTGACCCCTCGGTGGTGGCGAGGAAACGCAGCACCGCGTAGTGGCGCAGGCGCACCCCCGACTCCTGGAGGAAGGAGTTGAAGAGCTGACCCGAGCGCAGGCCCAGCCGGTACAGCAGATAGCCCGTGTCCGCGTGCAGCCCGCGCATCCAGGGCTCGTCCGCGTCGATCGGGGCGGGGTTCATGGCGTGCTGCTGGCGGGCGATGGCGGGCTCCCTGGTCGAGGCGTCACGGTCTGCTGATTCCAGCATGGCGCACCCGACTGATGGCAACAACTATTGACGTCAACAATTATTGCTCTTAGCTTCGATCTCGAAGCCGCACCTCTGTGCCACCGCTTGGAAGCCGCACCCCTGTGCCACCGCTTGAAGGGACCCATCCGTGCCCAGCATCGATCTCACCGGCAAAGCCGCCGTCGTCACCGGCAGCGGCCGTGGCCTCGGCCTCGCCTATGCGCACGCCCTCGCCGCCCATGGCGCCTCTGTGGTCGTCAACGACATCGACGAGACGGTGGCCGAGCAGGCCGTGAAGTCGATCACCGAGGCCGGCGGCACCGCCGTCGCCGAGGTGGTCCCGGTCGGCACGACCGAGGCCGCCGAGCGGCTCGTGAACCGTGCGGTCGAGGAGTTCGGGCGGCTCGACATCCTGGTCACCAACGCGGGCATCCTGCGCGACAAGGTGCTGTGGAAGATGACCGACGACGACTTCGACACGGTGATCACCACCCACCTCAAGGGCACCTTCACCTGCGCCCGTGCCGCCGCCGTCCGGATGCGCGAGCAGGGCGAGGGCGGCTCCCTGATCCTGGTCGGCTCCCCGGCCGGGCAGCGCGGCAACTTCGGGCAGACGAACTACTCCGCCGCCAAGGCCGGCATCGCCGCCATGGCCCGCACCTGGTCGATGGAGCTGGGCCGCGCGAACATCACCGTCAACGCGATCGTGCCGGTCGCCGCGACCGCGATGACCGAAACGATCCCCGCCTTCGCCCCCTACATCGAGGCCATGAAGAACGGCGAGCCGCTCCCGGACTTCCTCCGCAAGGGCGAGGGGTTCGGCACCCCCGAGGACTGCGCGTCCCTCGTCCCCTTCCTCGCCTCCGAGGCCGCACGCGGCATCACCGGCCAGGCCATCGGTATCGGCGGCGACAAGGTGGCACTCTGGTCGCATCCGCAGGAGATCAGCGCGGCGTACGCCGACGGCGGCTGGACCCCGGAGACCCTGGCCGACGCCTTCCCGACCTCGGTCGGCGCCGAGCTCCAGTCGGTGGGCGTGCCCGCGCCCAAGCTGCCGGAGGCGTGACCCATGACGAACCTCAACGTCGAGGAACTTGTCGCGATCGATGTCCACACCCACGCGGAGGTCTCCTCCAGAGGCCACTCCTCCCTGGACGACGACCTGCACGACGCGTCCGCCGCCTACTTCAAGGTGGAGGCCAAGCGGAAGCCGACCCTTCAGGAGACGGCCGCCTACTACCGTGAGCGGAAGATGGCCGCCGTGATCTTCACGGTCGACGCCGAGTCCGCGACCGGCACCGAGCCCGTCCCGAACGAGGAGGTCGCCGAGGCCGCCGCCGCCAACCCGGACGTGCTGATCCCCTTCGCCTCCATCGACCCCTTCCGCGGCAAGGCCGGGGTCAAGCAGGCCCGCCGCCTGGTCGAGGAGTACGGGGTGAAGGGCTTCAAGTTCCACCCCAGTGTCCAGGGCTTCTTCCCCAACGACCGCTCGGTGGCGTACGCCCTGTACGAGGTGATCGAGGAGAGCGGCGCCATCGCCCTGTTCCACACGGGCCAGACGGGCATCGGCGCCGGAGTCCCCGGCGGGGGCGGCATCCGCCTCAAGTACTCCAACCCCCTGCACGTCGACGACGTGGCCGCCGACTTCCCGCACCTGAAGATCATCCTGGCGCATCCGTCCTTCCCCTGGCAGGACGAGGCCCTCGCCGTCGCCACGCACAAGCCGGGCGTGCACATCGACCTGTCCGGCTGGTCGCCGAAGTACTTCCCGCCGCAACTGGTGCAGTACGCCAACACCCTGCTGAAGGACAAGGTCCTCTTCGGCTCCGACTACCCCGTCCTCACCCCCGACCGCTGGCTCGCCGACTTCGAGAAGCTGTCGATCAAGGACGAGGTCAAGCCGAAGATCCTCAAGGAGAACGCCGCCCGGCTGCTCGGGCTGACGAAGCCGTAAGGGGCCGTACATGCGCAACGAGGGACTGGGGTCGTGGCCCGCACGCCGGGCCCGCAAGACCCCGCACCGCACCGCCGTGGTCCACGACGGCGGCACACTCACCTACGGCGACCTGTACGAGCGCACCACCCGCCTCGCCCGGGCCCTGCGCACGGCGGGCGTGCGCCGCGGCGACCGCATCGCCTATCTGGGCCCCAACCACCCCTCCTTCCTGGAGACCCTGTTCGCCGCCGGCACCCTGGGCGCGGTCTTCGTCCCGCTCAACATCCGCCTCGCCGGCCCCGAGATCGCCTACCAGCTCACCGACTCCGGGGCCCGGGTCCTGGTGTACGCACCCCGGTTCGCGGGCCTCGTGGCGGGCCTGCCGGGCAACTCCGACGTGCGCACGTACGTCGAAGTCGGCCCCGAATACGACCGGTTGCTCGCCGGCGCGTCCGACGAGCCGATCGACGAACCCGTCACCGGCGACGACACCTGCCTCATCCTCTACACCTCCGGGACGACGGGCCGCCCCAAGGGCGCGATGCTCACGCACGCCAACGCCACCTGGAACGCCGTCAACTTCCTCATCGACAAGGACCTGCACGCCGACGAACGGGCCCTGGTCGCCGCCCCGTTGTTCCACATCGCCGGACTGACCGTGCTCTCCCTGCCGGTGCTCCTCAAGGGCGGCACCCTCGTCCTCGTCGAGGCGTTCGACCCCGCCGACACCCTCGACCTCGTCGAACGGCAGCGGATCACCTACATGTTCGGGGTACCGGCGATGTTCGAGCAGATCGCCCGCCATCCGCGCTGGCCGGACGCCGACCTGTCCTCCCTGCGCATGCTCAGCTGCGGCGGCGCCCCCGTACCCACCCCGCTCATCGAGACCTACCAGGCCCGCGGGCTGACCTTCCTCCAGGGCTACGGCATGACCGAGGCGCTCGGCGTGCTCTTCCTCGACGGCGAGCACTCCGTGAGCAAGGCGGGCTCGGCCGGGGTCCCGCACTTCTTCGCCGACGTACGGGTGCTGCGGCCGGACCTGACACCGGTCGACACCGGCGAGACCGGCGAGGTCGTGGTCCGCGGGCCGAGCGTGATGTCCGGCTACTGGGGACTGCCGGAGGAGACGGCCGGGGCCTTCGCCGACGGATGGTTCCGCACCGGGGACGCCGCCCGGGTCGACGAGGACGGCTATGTCTTCATCGTCGACCGCATCAAGGACATGATCATCTCCGGTGGCGAGAACATCTACCCCGCCGAGATCGAGGACCTGCTCCTCGCCCACCCCGACATCGTCGAGTGCGCGGTCATCGGCGTTCCGGACGACAAGTGGGGCGAGGTGCCGCGTGCGGTCGTGGTGCCGCGCGCGGGGACCGACCTCGATCCGGACGAGGTGCTCGCCTCGCTCTCCGGACGCCTCGCCAAGTACAAGATCCCGAAGTCGGTGGTCCTCGCGGACGAACTCCCGCGCACCGCCTCCGGAAAGCTCCTCAAGTCCCGGGTGCGCAAGCGCTTCGGCAACTGACTCCCTTGACCGACTCCCTTAAGGAACAGGCATTCATGAGCGTCACCGTCAACGGCCTCGACGAACTGAAGAAGCTCGCGGGCAGCGACCTCGGCACCAGTGAGTGGATCGAGATCACACAGGAGCGCATCAACACGTTCGCCGACGCCACGGGCGACCACCAGTGGATCCACGTCGACCCCGAGAAGGCCGCCGAGGGCCCCTTCGGCGCCCCCATCGCCCACGGGTATCTCACCCTCTCCCTCTTCATCCCCCTCTTCACCGAGCTGCTCGACGTCCAGGGCGTCACGACGAAGGTCAACTACGGTCTGAACAAGGTGCGTTTCCCCTCGCCGGTGAAGGTCGGGTCGAAGATCCGGCTGGTCGGGAAGCTGGCGGACGTCGAGGAGGTGAAGGGCGGGGTGCAGATCACCGTCGACGGCACCATCGAGATCGAGGGCGGCGCCAAGCCCGCCGCGGTGTTGCAGAGCCTGTCGAGGTTCTACGCCTGATCGGCGCGGACCGGCACGAGGTCGAGAAGGCGTTCCGAGGCGTCCAGCGCCGGCGGGGTGAGCCGCTCGTGCACCCTCCGGAACGTCTTCTCGGCCTGCTCGGCCGGCCAGTCGTCGGGCAGGTGCTTGACCGGCAGCCGCGGATCGCGGCGGATGATCCGCAGCCACTCGGCCTGCAACAGCAGCCGCAGCCCGAGGGCGCCGTCGGCGTCCGGCAGGTCCGTCTCCCACGGCTGCCAGCGCCGTACGAACGCCTCGTACCGTTCCGCCAGTTCGGACAGTTCCCAGGTCTCCTCGATCATCGCGCCGATGTCCATGCCGGCGTCGGCGTGCGCGCGGAAGACCTTCACATGGGCGGACAGGCCCAGCTCGGCGACCAGTTCCGACACGTCGACCTGGCCGGGCGCGATCCACAGGCCGTTGAACAGCGGGCCGAAGCCGTTCCAGGTGAGTTTCGAGCGCAGGTCGTGCCGCTGGCGCTGCCAGGACTCGGGGAGGGAGAAGCCGAGCAGGGTCCAGGTGCCGTCCCAGTGCCGGTTGACCGCGCCGGTCTGCCAGATGCGCCGCTCGCCGTCGCGCAGGACGGCCGCCGAGTGCTCGGTCAGGCCGAAGTACATCCGGCGGCCTTCGCGCTGGCGGCGCAGCAGACCGCGGTTCACCATCCGGGTCAGCGTCGAGCGGGTCGCCTGCTCGCCGACACCGACCCGGCCGAAGACGTCGATGACGCTGCCCGAGTACACGCAGACATCACGCCCGAGCACCTGATCGCCCAGGAACGTCAGCATCAGGGACTGGGGCCGCAGCGACTCTTCGGTGGTCACGCGGCCCACGGTAACGCGTACTGGATCAGTCCGTGACCTGCTGGTACGAGTACACGGTCGTCGACAGTGCGCAGATGCCGGGCTGGATCACCTGGGCGCGCAGGGTGCCGCTGTTCACGTCGTGGTCGACGCCCTCCGTCTCGAAGGTGCCGGTGCAGATGCTGCGCTGCGGCAGCGCGAACAGGCTCTTGACCGCGCCGGTGACCGGCTGACCGTCCAGCTTGCGTTCCAGGTCGACCTGGAGGAGGGGGCGGATCTCGGGGAAGAGGGTTCCGGTGGCGTCGTTCGAGGCGCACACCAGACGGGTGTCCGTGACGAAGTCGCAGCCCTGGATGTCACGCACCGGCTTGTCGAGGGTGATCTGCCAGGCCTCCGGCAGGGCTCCGCCGGTCTGCGGGGTGGACGGGTTGAGCAGGGGAGCGGGGAAGACCTGGAGCCGGTTCTGGTCGCCCCACTCGCCCGACACCAGCCACTGCCCGTCGGGCGAGACGGCCGCGAAGGAGTTGTTCAGCTTCTCGCCCGGGTTGAGCTGGTGCACGTACTCATAGCGCTTCCCGGCCGGTGTGGTCACCGCGAACATCTTGGAGGTCGCGGTGTCCGGACCCTGGTAGGCGTCGAAGGTGTGGCCGTTCGCGATGTCCGGGTCGCCGATGTGGTTCCAACCCTTGATACGCAGGTCCAGCGGGATGTCCGCGAGCCCCCGGTACAGCAGCGAGCCGTCGGCGCGGCTCGCGAGGCCCTGCCCGCCGCCGAGGGTGTCGGTGTACGCCGTGCCGGTCTCCTCCCAGTGCGGGTCACCGGCGGCGAAGGCGGTGCCCGCGCCGACTGCGAACGCTCCGAATAAGGCGGCCAGGCAGACGAGTTGACGCTTCATCAGGCACCCTTCACGTCGACGAACATCGGGTTGGAATAGAACCATGTATCGGCCCACGGGTCACCGTTCCCGGGCTCGTGGGGGACCGGCCCGTGCGGGTCGACCGAGGCGCCGAGATATCCGGCGCCGTGGCGGTTGCCGTCGCTGCCGCGCAGCCGGACGTAGAAGGACTCGTCGCCGGCGGTGAGCGGGATGCGCAGGGTGTACGTCCCCTTGCGACCGCTGACCTCCTTGGTGCTCACGACCTTGGCGTCCGGTGCCCGCCAGCTGTCACGGTCGGCCGCCGGGCCGCGCACCGTGCCCCGGATGACGTCGACGTGCGCCAACTCGGGCAGGATTCCCTGCGGGTTGGGGCGGGAGGCGCTGGTCACCGTGACGGTGAGGGTGAGCCGCTCGCCCTTGCGGACGCGCAGCCTGCCGCCCAGCGTGACGCCCCGGCCGTGGTCGCAGTCGCGCTTCAGCCGCACCTCGAGCCCGTCCAGCAGATGCCCGTGGTCCAGCCAGACCCGGCCCGCGCGCAGGCCCGCCATCACCGAGCGGTAGCCGTAGCGCGTCACGCCGACGTGGGTGCGGCTGAACTGGCCGGGCCAGAAGTCGGAGCCCGGCTGCGGGGTGTCGGTGTTCACCGGGTCGGGCAGCCGGCCGGTGTTGTCGAAGTTCTGCCCCGGCAGCCAGTCGCCGTTCTTCCAGGTGTCGAAGACGATCCGGTGGGCGTCGGAGTTGGTGGTGATCGAGAACAGCTTGCCCTCGGAGAGCATCGCGTCCCACAGCCCGCCGACGGTCGCGGTCGCCCAGTCGAAGCCGCCGTACGTCAGATACGCCTCCGCCGGATAGCCGGCCCACGACTGGGCCGACGGCTTGTTCTCGTACTCGCCGCGGATCGATGTCGCGCCCCGCCAGCCGGGGATGGCGGCACCCTGGGCGCCCGGCGCGCCCTCCATGCCGATCATGATCTCGGGGGCCGCGTCACGCCAGTTGCGCATCTCGTGCGGGGAGTCGATGCCCAGGCGCAGCGGGTGGTTGGCGAGCACGAGCACGTCGTCGACGTAGCCGGTGCGGCGCTGCTCGGCCAGCCACTGGATGGCCTTGACGGCGTGCGCCTCGTTGCGGGCGGTGTCCGCGGCGCCCGGTGCACCCTCGGTGTAGCCGAGCAGCTTGCCGTCGTAGGCGCTCTCGAACTTCGTGAGCAGGTCGACCTCGTTCGGGCCGGGTGCGGCGATGACCGTGCAGTGCTCGGCGGCCGGGATGTACCACTCCAGGCCCTGGAAGATCAGCTGACGCGGGTTCTCGGCCCGGGCCTTGAGGATCTCGTCGTGCTCCAGTGGGGCGCCGTACTTCGCGTGCCCGAAGTTGGAGTGCTCGGTGAACGCCATCCAGTCGAGGCCGTACTTCGCGCCCGCGGCGGCCAGTTGGGAGAACGTGTACTTGGCGTCGTGGCTGTAGACGGTGTGGATGTGGTGGTCGCCGACGAGGTAGGCGAGGCGGGGGTCGTCCTGGGATTCGGAGGCCGCCGCGGGCACGGCGGCCGAGCCGAGGGCGAAGGCGGCGCCGAACAGGCCCGCGCGGCCCAGGAGTCCGCGCCGGGACAGGCCCTGCGGGTCGAGGTCTTCAGTGGACACGGACGGGTCGGCCCAGGCGGGCAACTGCTGGTCGTTCATGGGGATGCCTCTCGGAGCAAGCGAAGGAGTCAGTGGTTCATGAACGACGTGACGGGCAGCGCGCGTTCGACGATCCGTACGTCGCCGAGGCGCCCGTACAGGATCTGGTCGATCTTCCCCGCGTACTCGTAGCCGCCGAGCAGCCATGGCAGGCCCACCGAGGTGAGGCCGATCGCGGATGCGTGCGGGTTGCGGGCGACCGGGCAGCCCTGGACGTACAGCGTGGTGTGCCTGCCGTCGTTGACGACGGCGACGTGCCACCACGTCTCCCGCGCGGTCTCGTCGCCCCAGTTGGTGGCGATGCCCTGCTGGTTGAGCGGGCGTACGGCCCACTGCGGGCCGGGTCCGTCGGAGAGGGACAGCGTGGCGAGCGGCTCGTCCGGGTCGCCGTCGGTCTTGCCCGCCGCCCCGCCGGTGCCGGTGCGGCTGACCAGCCCGGCCCAGGCGTTGCGGGAGGAGGTCCAGTCGGCGGGCAGCCAGTAGAACGCCTCGATGGTGTAACCGGCCTTGAAAGTGGCCGAGTTGAGCGGAGCACCGTCGACCGTACGAAGATAGGCGCCCTGCAACGGCGGCTTGCCGCCCCGGAAGTACAGGCTGCCGTGTCCCGGCTGGTCGGGGTGATGGGCCGTCGACCAGCTCAGCGAGCCGTCCCCGGCCTTGACCACGGTGAGATCGTTGCCGCGCCCCGACAGGTCACGCACCGTGCCCTCGGCGGCGGCTCCCTCCTCGTGCCCGTCGAACCGCCAGTACGCGACCGTGCCACGCACCAGCATGCGGTCGGCGGGCCGGGACGGCCGTACGGGTATCGGAGCGAACCCGGCGAACCGCTCCTCGAAGTCGATGTCGACGGAGAACCGGTCCGCGTCGCCGGACAGCTCCATCTCCTGCCGCTCCAGCTCGTTCAGCCCCTTCGCGGCCCGGCCCAGGATCCACGGGGACAGCGTCTCGACGTCGATCGTGTTCCGGTCGAGGTCGAAGTGGTAGAGGCGGATCATCGCCGCGCCGCCGTAGTACCGGTTCTGGTAGTTCGTCAGGTGCAGGTGTACGTCGTTCCCGGCGGCGTTCTCGCGGACGGCGCGGGCGGCGGGCCAGTAGTGGCCGTTGAGGGTGAGGAAGATCTGGTCGTGGTCCTTGACCAGCTGGTCCCACAGCTGCTGCCCATACGAGGAGAGCGCGTCGTCGCCGACGACCAGCTCGTGCGTGGTGAGGACGACGGGCGTGTCCGGGTGCTGGGCGATGACGTTCCTCGCCCAGGCGTAGCCCTTGTCCGACAGCCGCCAGTCCAGGGCGAGGACGAGCCACTCGCGCCCGGCCGCCTTGAAGACGTGGAAGGTGTTGTAGCCGTCGGGCGAGGCTCCGCCGAAGGTCGGCTTGCCCTTGAAGCGCTCCGGGCCGAAGGTGTCCAGGTACGGAGTCGGGCCGCGCTGGTCGTTCGTGGACGAGCGGACGTCGTGGTTGCCCGCCAGCACGCTGTAGCCGACGCCGCGCCCGTCGAGCAGCTCGAAGGCCTCGCCGATCGCGTCGCATTCGGCCTTCGCGCCGTTCTCCGTCAGGTCGCCCAGGTGGGACAGGAAGACGATGTTGTCCTCCCGGCCGTGCTCCAGCAGATAGCGCAGGGAGGCCTTGATCGGCGCCGGGTTGATGCTCGGCCCGTCGAAGAGGTACTGCGTGTCGGGCATCACGGCGAGCGTGAAGCGGCGGCTCTCGGTGTCGGGCCGCAGGTGCTGCTCGACCGCCGCTGCTTCAGCGACGGCCGGGAGGGTGGCGGCGGTGGCCGCGGCGCCGATCAGCGCGGTGGCTCTGAGGAAGTTGCGTCTGCCGGCGTCGGCGCAGGCGGATTCCTGCCCGGGCTCGTGCGAGGTGCACACATCGTCTCCAGTGAAGGGGCGTGAGCGAGCTGAAGGAGGTGAGGGGGGTTGGCAGAGCTGAAGAGAGTGTGTTCAGAGAGCGCGCAGGGTCCAGTTCCAGCGATGGACACCCGGCGGGATCAGGTACGACGCCGAGGTGTCCGGGCCGCACGACGCGGTCCCCAACCCCCGGTGCGCCGCGTCGATGTGCACCACGCACCCCGGTCGCGGGACCAGCTCGTCGTGGTGCGCTGCGGCGGTCAGGTCCTCGGCGCGGTACCGGGTCACCGAGACCTGCCGGGGTTCGTCCAGCCGTACCGCGAGACCGGTGGCGTCCGGCGCCGACAGCGTGAAGTGCCGTACGCCGTGCCGCCCGCCGCTCTCCTGGGGGCGCAGATAGGGGGTGAACAGGTCGTCCACGGACACGGAGTGATGGCCGACGGGCGCGCCGGAACTCCGGTCCGGGTACGACTCCCAGGGCCCCTGTCCGAACCACTCCAGGAGGTCGAGCCCCGGCACCGTCTCGAACACGGTGCCCACCCGGGCCACGTCCTCGAAGTCCTCGGGCAGCTCGGCCGATTCCTCGACCCGCACGCCGCCCTCGACGGGGGTGAACACCTGCACATGGCGGACGACGCCGATCGTGCCGGCGTACTCGGCGTGCACAGCCACCCGTCCGTGGTCCTGCCGCACCGACACGACCTTGCGCACGAGCGCGTCGAGCCCCCAGGACCGCCAGCGCAGCGCGATGCCGCCCAGCTCGTCGTTGTCGGTGGGCGCCCGCCACAGCGACAACGTGGGGGCGGCCGTCAGCAGCGGATGGACCAGGAGCCCCTCCGTGTCGACCACGACGGGCGGGCCGGGGACGACCGCGTTCCGCGGAGCCGCCGCGGCCCGCAGCCGCAGCTGGGGCGCGCACACCTCGGTGCCGCGCGGCCCCCACGGCTCGTCGTCCTTCGTGGTCACCCGGAGCGTCACCCAGGCCTCGCCGCCGTCGTCCGGCAGCTCGAAGGGGAGCGGCACCGCCGCCGTCTCGCCGGGAATCAGGTCGGGCAGCGCGGCCGGAGCGGTCAGCGTCCGCCCGTCGGAGAGGGCCAGCTCCCACCGGGCGGACAGCCAGTCCAGCCCCCGGAAGCACTGGTGGTTCTCGACCACCAGCCCCTCGTGCCGGAAGCACGTCAGCCGCACCGGCGCCGCGATCTCGCGGTGCTCGTACATCACGGGCTTGGGCGTGCGGTCGGGGAAGACGATCCCGTCGGCGACGAACGCGCCGTCGTGGATCTTCTCCCCGAAGTCGCCGCCGTACGCCCAGCGATGGCCGGGCGCGGCGACACCCTTGTCGTACAGCCCGGCGCCCGAGCGCCCGGCGGGTCTGCCGTCAGTCACTCGCTGGAGAATGCCGTGGTCCCAGAACTCCCAGATGAAGCCGCCCTGAAGACCTGGCGTTGACTCGATGGCGGCCCAGTGGTCGGCGAGTGTGCCGTTGCTGTTGCCCATGGCGTGCGAGTACTCGCACTGGATCAGCGGCTTGGTCTGCTCACCGGACAGGGCATGGGCCACACAGTCCTCGATCGGCGCGTACATGGGGCACGCGATGTCCGAGGCCACATCCGGATCCGCCCAGCCGGTCTTGGCCGCCCCCTCGTACTGGATCGGCCGCGTCGGATCGTGCCGGCGCACCCAGCCCGCCGCCGCGTCGTGGTTGGCCCCGTAGTCGGACTCGTTGCCCAGCGACCAGATGATCACCGACGGGTGGTTCTTGTCCCGCAGCACCATCCGCGAGACGCGGTCCACGAAGGCGTTCAGATAGCGCGGGTCGTCCGCGATCTCATGGGCGTGGTCGTGCGACTCGATGTCCGCCTCGTCCACGACGTAGAAACCGAGCTCGTCCGCGAGGTCGTAGAGCGCCGGGTCGTTCGGATAGTGCGCGGTGCGGATCGCGTTGAAGCCGAAGCGCTTCAGCAGGACGAGGTCGGCGCGCATGTCGTCGTACGACACCGTCCTGCCCGTCAGCGGATGGAAGTCATGCCGGTTCACGCCCCGGACGTAGATCCGCTCGCCGTTGACCAGCAGGTCCCGGCCGACGATCTCGACATCGCGGAAACCGATGCGGTGCCGCGAGGTGTCGGCGACCGTTCCGTCGGCGCGGTGCAGCCGGACGGTCAGGCCGTACAGCCCGGGCGTCTCGGCGGTCCAGGTGCGGACGTCGGGGACCACGGCGCGCATCCGTGCCTCGCCGAGGAAGTCGGAGACGCGCTCGTCCTCGGCGTTGACCCGGTCGAACTCGGCGTCCTGCGCGAGGCATTCGCCGTCCAGGTCGCCGGTGACGTACCAGCCGTCCGGCAGCGCACCGTGCGCGTCCCGCACCTGACAGTCGACCCGCAGCGCGCCGCCGGCACGCGCCCGCACGGTCACGTCGGCGAGATACAGCGGATCCGTCGCGTACAGCAGCACCGACCGGGTGATGCCGCCGTGCCACCACTGGTCCTGGTCCTCGATGTGGGAGGCGTCGGACCATTTGACGACCGTGAGCCGTAGGGTCGCGGACGAGCCCGGGCGTACGACGTCCGTCAGATCGAACTCGGCCGCCAAGTGCGAGTCCTTGGAGATCCCGACCGGCCGCCCGTCCACCTGCACCAGCAGCACGCTCTCGGCCGCACCCACCTGGAGCACGATCCTCCGACCCGCCCACTCGGCGGGCACGTCCACCTCGCGCTCGTACACGCCCGTCGGGTTGGCCGTGGGGGAGGACGGCGGGAACTCGGGGAACGGCATACGGGTGTTGGTGTACTGGGGGAGGTCGTCGGTGTCCTGGAGGGTCCAGGCGCCGGGGACGTACGAGGTGGACCAGACGTCGGTCACGGCCGCGTCGGGCGTCGGCAGCAGCTGGAACCGCCAGTCGCCGTCGAGCTTCAGCGCCCCGGTGCGCCGGTCCACGGCGTTCATCGGAATCCGCCCCCAGGAGGTCACCTCGGGTGCCTCCCAGGGGCGGAGCGCCCACAGCGGGTTCATCCGCGGACGGCTCCCTTCGCGAGGTCGCCGATGATCTGCCGGGCACCGATGGCGAAGACGATCAGCAGCGGGATGAGGGCGAGGAGCGCGCCGGTCATGACCATTCCGTAGTCGGTGGTGCCGTGGGTGCCGTTGAGCTGGGACAGGGCGACCTGGAGGGTCACGTTGTCCGGGTTGGTGAGGGCGATCAGCGGCCAGGCGTAGTCGTTCCACTGGCCCATGAAGGTGAAGATGCCGAGGAAGGCGAGACCCGGGCGGACGACCGGGAGCGCCACGTGCCAGTACTGGCGCAGGAAGTTCGCGCCGTCCAGCTTGGAGGCGTCCAGCAGTTCGTCGTGGATGGCGCTCTTCATGTACTGGCGCATCCAGAAGATGCCGAACGCGTTGGCGGCCGCCGGGACGATCAGGGCGGTCATGGAGCCTATCCAGCCGATCTTCGACATCATCACGAACTGCGGGATGATCGCCAGCTGTGTCGGCACCATGAAGATCAGCATCAGCAGCCCGAACAGCAGGTTGCGGCCCGGGAAGTCGAACTTGGCGAAGACGAACGCGGCCAGTGAGTCGAAGAGCAGGACCAGGAAGGTCACCGCCGAGGCCACCAGCAGCGAGTTGAGCATCGAGCCGAAGAAGTCGATGTTGTCGAAGAGGCCTCGGACGTTCTCCAGGAAGTGCGAGCCGGGCAGCAGCTTCGGCGGGTAGGAGAAGATCTCGCTCGACGTGTGCGTCGACATGATGACGGCCCAGTAGAACGGGAAGGCCGACAGGAGCAGTCCGAGGACCAGGACCACGTGCAGTGCGATGCCCCGGCGCCGGGAACCCTTGATGGATGCCATGGTGTCCAGGCCTCCTTAGTCTTCGCCCCGGCGCTGGACCAGCCGCCAGTTGATGATCGAGAAGATGACGACGACGAGGAAGATGCCCCACGCCACGGCGGCGCCGTAGCCGAAGTCGTTGTTGTCGAAGGTCTGCTGGAAGAAGTAGAGGACCATCGTCCGGCCCGCGTGGTCCGGGCCGCCGGAGAACGTCGAGTCGTTCGAGGTGTTCTGGAGCAGGACCTGTGCCTCGGTGAAGCTCTGAAGACCGGTCACCGTCGAGATCACGAGGACGAACAGCAGGGTCGGCCGCAGCAAGGGCAGCGTGACCCGGAAGAACGTCTGCACCGGACCGGCGCCGTCCACCCGAGACGCCTCGTACAGCTCGCTCGGGATGGTCTGAAGTCCCGCGAGGAAGATGATCGCGTTGTAGCCGGTCCACTGCCAGGTCATCAGCGTCGCGATGGCGACCTTGATCCCCCACGGTGTGTTCAGCCAGGCCACCTGGTCGAGACCCACCGCCTGCAACAGTGCGTTCACGAGGCCGAAGTTGGTGGAGAACACCGAGCCGAAGACGATCGCGATGGCCACGACCGAGGTGACGTTCGGCAGGAAGTACGCGAAGCGGTAGACGTTCTTGAAGCGGACCGCCGAGTTGAGCATCACGGCCGTCACCATCGCCAGGAAGATCATGGGGAAGGTGGCCAGCGCCCAGATGATGATCGTGTTCCCGATCGAGTCCCAGAAGTCGCTGTCGCTCAGCAGGTACTGGTACTGGGACAGGCCCGCCCACTCCATCGAGCCGAGGCCGTCCCAGCGGTGGAAGGACAGATAGAGCGAGAAGCCGACCGGGATCAGGCCGAAGGCGAGGAAGAGCAGATAGAAGGGGGAGATCGCGGCGTAGAGGTGCCAGTACTTGCGGAAGCCGCTCTTCGGCCGGGCCGGGGAGGGCTGAGCCACAGCGGGCGGGGTCTGCTCGATGACGGCCATCAGTAGCTCACCCCCAGATGCTTCGCGATACGCCGGCACTTGCTCATGGCGTCACTCCAGGCGTTGTCCGGGTCCTTGCCGAGGACGCCGACGTTCTTGATCTCGTCCTTGATGGGCTGCCCGAGCGCCACGTCGAACGGGCTGTTGTAGGCCACCACGATCTTCTGCGCGGCGGGCCCGAAGACGTCCGTGGTCACCTGGCCGCCGAAGAAGTCGTCCGGCTCCTGAAGCTGCCCCAGGCCGTACGAGGCGGGTGTGGAGGGGAACAGGCCCGCGTCGACGTAACCCGAGGCCTGGTTGGCCGCGTTGAGCATCCAGGCGATGATCTCGAAGGCCCGCTCGGGCTCCCGGCACGCCTTGGTGATCGACAGGAACGAACCGCCGTTGTTGGCGGGCCGCACGGGCATGTCGGCGATCCGCCACTTGCCCTTGGTCTTCGGGTTGCCGTTCTTGATGTCGTACGTCGCCCAGGAGGCGCCGAGCTGGCTGGGGAGCTTGCCGGTGTCCACCGCGGAGATCTGGTCCGGGGTGCCGGTGACGAGGTCGGAGACGAGCCTGCGCTTCTTGGCCTCCACGGCGAGGGCCCAGGCGGCCCGCACATGTTCCTGGTCGCCGATGAAGTGGCGGTCCTTGTCGACGTAGCGCTTGCTGCCCTGCTGCACCACGTTCTCGAAGACGCTGTTGACGTCGGTGAGCAGCGAGGTCCCCGGGATCCGCTGCCTGAGCCGCTCGCCCGCCGCGAAGTACTTCTCCCAGGTGTTCAACTCCTCGGAGACGTCCGCCGGTTCGTACGGCAGACCCGCCTTGCGGAACACCTCGTACTGGTAGAAGTGCGCGACCGGCCCGCAGTCGATCGGGAAGCCGACCATCGTGCCGTCGTCGGCGATGCCCTGGTCCCACTTCCACGCCAGGTACTGGCTCTTGTACTTCTCCGCGCCCAGCGTCCTCAGGTCCACGAACTGGTCCGCGTTGGGCAGGTAGGACGCCATGTCCTCGCCCTTGAGGCCCGCGATGTCGGGGATGTGGGCGCGGCCGGTCATCGTGGTGATCAGCTTGGACCGGTAGTAGCCGCCGATCTTGATGGCCTGGAGGTCGACCGAGCTGCCGTAGCGGGCCCTGGCCTTTTCCAGGACCGTGTCGCCGAGGCCGCCGTCCCAGTACCACAGGACCATGTTCCGGCCGGTCGACCCGGTCGGAACGGCACAGCCGGTCGCCAGGCCGCCGAGTGCCGTGGCGGCCGTACCGGCCAGGCCCGCGCGCAGCAGGCCTCTTCGTGAGAGCCGCACAGCTCCCACCGCCTTTCGGATCTTCGTGTGCGAGACGTTCTTCGTGTGGAGATCACTGGGGGGTGTTCGGAGGAGTCAGCGGTGCGTACCGGACGGGCGGCCCCGGGTCCCGCGGCATCCGGTCGGCCAGGAAGCCGTAGGAGCGCCGCAGTCCGGGGTCGTCGAGGGTTTGCCACCACTGGTGGATGCCGTACCAGCCGGGGGCGGCCAGCGCTCCGGTGTGGTGCCGTACGGACAGACCGGACGCCAGCACCGCGAACTTCAGCCGCTCAGCCAGCGGCCAGCCGCCGAGCGAGGCGGCGACGAAGCTCGCGCCGAACACGTCCCCGGCGCCCGTCGCGTCCAGGACATCGATGTCGAGGGCGGGTACCTCCGCGTACTCGCCCGTGGTCTGGTCGGCGGCGATCGCGCCGTCGCCGCCGCGGGTGACCACGGCGACCGGCACCAGCTCGGTGAGCGTGCCGAGCGCAGCGACCGCGCTGTCGCTGCGGGTGTAGGCCATCGCCTCGGTCTCGTTGGGGAGGAAGGCGTGGCACAGGGAGAGTTGGTCGAGGAGGTCGGTGGACCACTGCTGGGTGGGGTCCCAGCCGACGTCCGCGTAGATCTGCGTGCCGTTCGCGGCCGCCTTGCCGAGCCATTCGCGCGGCTCGGCCTCGATGTGCACGAGCGCGGTACGCGCCTCGGGCGGGTCGCCCATCAGCGTGTCCTGCGAGTACGGCGGTTCCTGGCCGTGGGTGACCAGGGCACGGTCGTGACCGTGGGCGATGGAGACGGTGACCGGAGTGTGCCAGCCGTCTGCCGTGCGGGAGAGCGAGAGGTCGACGCCCTCCTGGTCGGCGAGGACGTCACGGCAGTGCTCGCCGTAGAAGTCGTCGCCGAAAACCGTGGCCAGGGAGGTCTTCAGGCCGAAGCGGGACGCGGCCACCGCGAGGTTCGCGATGCCGCCCGGACCGGAGCCCATACCGGACGTCCAGATCTCCTCACCCGGCGTCGGAGGCTTCCCGAGCCCCGTGAGGACGAGGTCGTAGAAGAGCAGACCGGTCAGCAGCACATCGGTCCTGTCATCGTCCACGCGCACATCCCTTCGTGGGGAGCTCGTCAAAACTCGTCATTTTCGATGACCGGAATCGTGCGCTGCTCGGCGACATTGGTCAATACCTCAGCAGAACTGAGCATGGAAATGATTGAAGATGACGAGTACTGTTCATCGCGTGCTGGCAGAACGACGACATCAACTCATCCTGCGGGCCCTGCGCTCCGGCGGCCCCGCGGCCGTGACCGATCTCTCGGAGCAACTGGGTGTGAGCCCCGCCACCGTCCGGCGTGACCTGGTCAAACTCGAGGAGGACGGCCTGCTCACCCGGGTGCACGGCGGCGCCGTGGCGGAGGAGGGCGACCAGCCCTTCGCCGAGGTCGCCGAGATGCGCGTGTCCGAGAAGGACTGCATAGCGGCCCGGGCCGCGGAGTTGATCAAAGATGGTCAGTCGGTGCTGCTCGACATCGGCACCACCGCCTACCGGCTGGCCCGCCGGCTGCACGGCCGCCGGATCACCGTGATCACCAGCAACCTGGTGGTCTACGAGGAGCTCGCCGACGACGAGGACATCGAGCTGGTCCTCCTCGGCGGCATGGTCCGCCGCGAGTACCGCTCCCTGGTCGGCTTCCTCACCGAGGACAACCTGCGCCAGCTGCACGCCGACTGGCTCTTCCTCGGCACCAGCGGAGTGCGCCCGGGAGGGCAGGTGATGGACACGACCGTGGTCGAGGTGCCGGTCAAGCGCGCCATGATCAAGGCCGGTGAGAAGGTCGTCCTCCTCGCCGACTCGGCGAAGTTCCCGGGTACGGGCATGGCGAAGGTCTGCGGTCCCGAGGACCTGGACGTGGTGGTGACGAACGGGCCCGTGGACGCGGCGACACGATCCTCCCTGGAGGAGGCCGGCGTCGACGTGATCGTGGCAGGAAAGGTGCAAGCGTGAAGCTGACGATTCTGGGTGGCGGCGGATTCCGGGTGCCGCTCGTGTACGGGGCGCTCCTCGGGGACCGCGCCGAGGGCCGGGTGACCGAGGTCGTGCTGCACGACCTGGACGCCGGCCGGCTCGATGCCGTGACGCGCGTCCTGGCCGAGCAGGCGGCGGACGTCCCCGACGCGCCCGAGGTGACCGCCACCACCGACCTCGACGAGGCGCTGCGCGGCGCCGACTTCGTGTTCTCCGCGATCCGTGTCGGCGGCCTGGAGGGACGCGCGAACGACGAGCGCGTGGCGCTGGCGCAGGGCGTCCTCGGCCAGGAGACGGTCGGCGCGGGCGGCATCGCCTACGGCCTGCGCACGGTGCCCGTCGCCGTCGACATCGCCCAGCGCGTGGCCCGCCTGGCGCCCGACGCCTGGGTCATCAACTTCACCAACCCCGCGGGCCTGGTCACCGAGGCCATGTCCCGCCACCTCGGCAACCGCGTCATCGGCATCTGCGACTCGCCGGTCGGCCTCGGCCGCCGTATCGCCCGCGTGCTCGGCGCCAACCCGCGCGAGGCCTGGATCGACTACGTCGGCCTCAACCACCTCGGCTGGGTGCGTGGCCTGCGCGTCGCCGGCCGCGACGAGCTGCCGCGGCTGCTCGCCGACCCCGGACTGCTCGGCTCCTTCGAGGAGGGCAAGCTCTTCGGCCCCGACTGGCTCCAGTCGCTGGGCGTGATCCCGAACGAGTACCTGCACTACTACTACTTCAACCGGGAAGCCGTACGCGCCTACCAGGAGGCCCACCAGACCCGCGGCGCCTTCCTGCGCGACCAGCAGGCCCGCTTCTACGACGAGATGCGCGACCCGAGCGCGGCGGCGTTCCTGGCCTGGGACCGCACCCGCGCCGAGCGCGAGGCGACGTACATGTCGGAGAACCGGGAGACGGCGGGCGCCGGCGAGCGCGATGCCGACGACCTCTCCGGCGGTTACGAGAAGGTCGCCCTCGCCCTGATGCGGGCCATCGCACGCGACGAGCGCACCACCCTGATCCTCAACGTGCGCAACCAGCACGCCCTCTCCGTCCTTGACAACGATGCCGTCATCGAGGTCCCGTGCCTCGTCGACGCGGGCGGCGCCCACCCCGTCGCCGTCGATCCGCTGCCCGACCACGCGACCGGACTCGTCTGCTCGGTCAAGGCGGTCGAGCGCGAGGTTCTCGCCGCCGCCGAGTCCGGCTCCCGTACGACCGCGGTGAAGGCCTTCGCCCTGCACCCGCTGGTCGACTCCGTGAACGTGGCCCGCAGACTGGTCGACGGATACACGCAGGTCCACCCTGGTCTCGCGTACCTTGGGTAAGCGCTTTCCCGGCAGGCTCTTCATGTCCCCGCTCGCTCTCTGGAGACTCTGATGCACGACGAACGCCGACGGATCGAGGAGCGCGTCCAGCGCCTTCACGACCAGCGGATCAAGACGGCGGTCTACGCGGCCACCGTGCCCTTCGACGTCGAGGCCTGGCAGGCGCCGGGCGAGCCGGTCTCCTTCGAGGAGGCGGCGGCCGCTCCGTACGCCCCCTTCACGATGGACACCCCGTGGGGCCCGCCCTGGGGCACGACCTGGTTCCGGATGCGCGGGCAGGTGCCCGCCGAGTGGGCGGGGAAGCGCGTCGAGGCGGTCATCGACCTCGGCTTCATCGGGGACTGGCCCGGCAACCAGGCCGAGGCGCTGGTCCACCGCACGGACGGCACGCCGCTGAAGGCGGTCAACCCGCTCAACCAGTACGTGCCGATCGCCAACCCGGCGACGGGCGGTGAGCAGATCGACTATCTGGTCGAGGCGGCCTCCAACCCGGACATCCTCGCCAATGACTTCGCGGCCCCGACCCCGCTCGGCGATGTCCTGACCGCCGGCGACAAGCCCCTCTACACCTTCCAGCGCGCCGACCTCGCCGTCCTCGACGAGGAGGTCTTCCACCTCGACCTCGATGTGCAGGTGCTGCGTGAGCTGATGCTGGAGCTGGGTGAGCACGACCCGCGCCGGCACGAGATCATGCACGCGCTGGACCGGGCGATGGACCTGCTCGACCTGGACGACGTCCCGGGCTCGGCGGCGGAGGTACGTGCCGCGCTGCGCCCGGTGCTGTCGCGGCCCGCGAACGCGAGCGCGCACGTGGTCTCCGGTGTCGGCCACGCGCACATCGACTCCGCCTGGCTGTGGCCGATCCGCGAGACCAAGCGCAAGACGTCCCGCACCTTCTCGAACGTCACCGCACTCGCCGACGAGTACGAGGACTTCATCTTCGCCTGCTCGCAGGCCCAGCAGTACGAGTGGGTGCGCGACAACTACCCGCTGGTGTGGGCCCGCATCCAGGAGTCGGTGAAGAAGGGCCAGTGGGCGCCGGTCGGCGGTATGTGGGTGGAGGCCGACGGCAACCTGCCCGGCGGCGAGGCGGTCGCCCGCCAGTTCATCCATGGCAAGCGGTTCTTCATCGAGCACTTCGGCGTCGAGACCAAGGGCGTGTGGCTGCCGGACTCCTTCGGCTACAGCGCGGCCTACCCGCAGCTCGCCAAGCTCGCCGGCAACGAGTGGTTCCTCACCCAGAAGATCTCCTGGAACCAGACCAACAAGTTCCCCCACCACACCTTCTGGTGGGAGGGCATCGACGGCACCCGCATCTTCACCCACTTCCCGCCGGTCGACACCTACAACGCCCGCTTCAGCGGCGAGGAGATGTCCCGCGCGGTCCGCAACTACCAGGAGAAGGGCGGCGCCACCCGCTCCCTGGCCCCGTTCGGCTGGGGCGACGGCGGTGGCGGCCCCACCCGCGAGATCATGGAACGGGCGCGCCGGCTGGCGGACCTGGAGGGCTCGCCGAAGGTCGTCGTCGAACACCCCGACGCGTTCTTCGCGAAGGCCCGTGAGGAGTACCCGGACGCCCCGGTCTGGGTCGGCGAGCTCTACCTCGAACTGCACCGCGCCACGTACACCTCGCAGGCCCGCACCAAGCAGGGCAACCGCCGGTCCGAACACAAGCTCCGCGAGGCGGAGTTGTGGGCGACGACGGCCGCACTGCACGCGCCGGGCTACGCGTACCCGTACGAGAAGCTGGACCGCCTGTGGAAGACGGTGCTGCTGCACCAGTTCCACGACATCCTGCCGGGCTCGTCGATCGCGTGGGTGCACCGGGAGGCGGAGGCCGAATACGCCCGTGTGGCCGAGGAGTTGGAAGCCCTCACGGCCGAGGCGGTCGCCGCGCTGGGCGGCGGCGGAAGCCGGGTCTTCAACACGAGCCCGTACGACCGGGCCGAGGTCGTGCGTACGGCGGAGGGTGCTCCCGCGTACGTGGAGGTCCCCGCGAGCGGCAGCGCGCCCCTCGTCGCCGCCGCGCCCGCGCAGCCCGTCACCGTCACCGGCCGGGTCCTCGACAACGGCCTGGTCCGCGTCGAGGTCGCCGAGGACGGCACCCTCGCCTCCGTCCGCGACCTGAAGGCGAACCGCGAAGTCCTCGCCGACCAGGGCAATCTGCTGCGCCTGCACACCGACCTCCCGAACTACTGGGACGCCTGGGACGTCGACAAGCACTACAAGAACCGCTACACGGACCTGCTGGACGCCTCGGAGATCACGGTCGTCGAACAGGACCCGCTGATCGGCGCGGTCCGGGTCGTGCGGTCCTTCGGCAAGGGCTCGACCATCACCCAGACCATCACGCTCCGCGCCGGCAGCCCCCGTATCGACTTCGAGACGGACATCGACTGGCACGAGGCCGAGAAGTTCCTCAAGGCGGGCTTCCCGCTGGACATCCGGGCGCCGCATTCGTCCGCCGAGATCGCGTACGGCCACATCCAGCGGCCCACGCACACCAACACCAGCTGGGAGGCGGCCCGCTTCGAGGTGTCCGGCCACCGCTGGGTGCACCTCGGCGAGCCCGGCTACGGCGTCGCGGTCATCAACGACTCGACGTACGGCCACGATGTCTCCCGCACGGTCCGTGAGGACGGGGGTACGACGACCACGGTCCGCCTCAGCCTGGTCCGCGCCCCGCGCGTCCCGGACCCGGGGGCCGACCAGGGCCGCCACACCTTCACCTACGCGCTGCTCCCCGGCGCGACCATCGCGGACGCGGTCGCCGAGGGCTACGCCCTCAACCTCCCGTTGCGGGTGGCGGATGCGGCGGGCGCGCCCGAGCCGGTCGTCTCCGTGGACGGCGAGGGCGTGACGATCGAGGCGGTCAAGCTGGCCGACGACCGGTCCGGCGACGTTGTCGTACGGCTCTACGAGTCCCTGGGTGGACGGGGGCGGGGTGTGCTGCGCACGGGCTTCCCGCTGGGCGGCGTGAAGGTGACCGACCTGCTGGAGCGGCCGCTTGCGGAGGAGCGGGTCGAGGTCGCCGATGGCGGGGTGGTGGTGGAGTTGCGGCCGTTCCAGGTGCTGACGTTGCGTCTCGCTCGCGCGTAGCGCTCCGCTAAGAGGGCCGGTTTTCACTGCGGGTCCGGTGGGGGCTGGTCGCGCAGTTCCCCGCGCCCCTTAGGTGGGACCGGTACCGCCCATTAAATGGCCGCCCCACCTGGGGAGGGGCGGGCTCGGCCGCTGCCGGGCCCGCCCCTTCGCCTTCGAAGTGACCTATTGCCGCTGAGGAGTTCAATCGTGCCCTTGCAGCCGTGGTTCGCCGACGCCAAGCTAGGCATCTTCATCCACTGGGGGATCTACGCCGTCGACGGCGTCCAGGAGTCCTGGTCGTTCTACGACGACATCGTCCCGTACGACGCCTACATGTCCCAGTTTGATCGCTTCACCGCCTCCCGGTACGAGCCGGAGGAGTGGGCGAAGCTGTTTGCCCGTGCCGGCGCCAAGTACGCCGTGCTGACCAGTCGCCACCACGACGGAGTCGCCCTCTGGGACACCGCGTACGGTGATCTGAACGTCGGCCGGGACCTGATCTCCGGGTACGCCGACGCGCTGCGTGAGCAGGGTCTCAAGGTCGGCCTCTACTACTCGCACTCCGACTGGAGCCACCCCGACTACGCCTCCACCCGCAAGCCGGGCCGGCCGCCGGAGCTGGAGGACAACCGGTACTCCGAGGTCGCGGCCGAGTTCGAGGACCTGGACGCCTGGGAACGCTTCATCGCCTACCGGGACGGCCAGATCCGCGAACTCAGCTCCCGGTACAAGCCGGACCTGATGTGGTTCGACGGCGAGTGGGACCGCAGCGAGGAGCAGTGGCGGATCCCGGAACTGGCCGCGCTGATCCGCTCCGAGGTCCCGGACGTCGTCTTCAACGCCCGCATGCTCAGCGAGGGCGACTACGCCACCCCGGAGCAGGGCGCACCCGTCATACCGCCCGAGGGCCCCTGGGAGCTGTGCCTGACGATCAACGACTCCTGGGGCCACCAGCACCACGATCGCAACCACAAGTCGGTCGACCAGCTGATCCGCTACTTCGCCGAGACGATCGGCGGCGGTGGCAATCTGCTGCTCAGCGTCGGACCGCGCGAGGACGGCACGATCCCGGCCGAGCAGGTCGAGCGCCTGGAGGGACTCGGCGACTGGATCGCCAGGCACGCGGAGGCGGTGTACGGCGCCGTGCGCGGCCTCCCGGCCGGCCACCACTACGGCCCGAGCACCCTCTCGGCGGACCGCCGCACCCTGTATCTGATCCTCTTCGACGCCCCGCGCGCCGAGATCAACGTACGCGGTCTGCTCGGCCCCGTGCGCCGGGTCACGGTGCTCGGCAGCGGCACCGAACTGGCCCACCGGATCACCGGAGGTCTGCACGAGACGCCGGGCGTGCTGTGGATCGAACCGCCCGCCGAGGCCGACCTGGACCCGTACGCCACGGTCCTCGCGGTCGAGCTGGACGGAGAGCTGGAGCTGTACCGGGGGGCCGGACGGTTCTGAACACGAACACGTTGTCCCAGGAACTCCCATGAAGATTTAAGGTAGCGGTAAAGCGCCTGGTCACGGCCGAAATTCCGGAGCCCGTGACCATGGCGCTTTGCTTCTTGGACACTTGGAGTTCGCCTACTGCCCGTGAGATGCGAAGGTAAGGCGCAAGAGAGAGGTGTCGCGGTGGGAGACTCGCGTAAGTCAGCGATCGGCAAGGGGCTGAGGCGCCGGGGGAGACTGATGATGCAGGCGGTGAGCCCGCCGCGTCGCACCCTGGACGCCATTCCTTCCCCTCGGCCCGCCGCGAAGCCGAAGCAGTCGACGTACGTCGCTCCGCTCGCCCCGCGGCTGGTGGAGTCGCCGGTCTTCGTGCTGTCCTCGGTGCGTTCCGGCTCGACCCTGCTGCGGGTGCTGCTGAACAGCCACAGCCGGATCCGCGCCCCGCACGAGATGCATCTGCGCACGGTCCATGTCCAGCTGACCCGCAGCTTCAGCGCGGACGCCATGAAGGCGCTGGAACTCGACAAGGCCGAGCTGGAGCATCTGCTGTGGGACCGGGTGCTGCACCTTGAGCTCACCCGCAGCGGCATGGACGTCATCGTCGACAAGACGCCGCCGAACACCCTCATCTGGCGGCGGCTGGACCGATGTTGGCCGGGCGCCCGCTACATCCTGCTGCTGCGTCACCCGGGCGCGATCGTCGCGTCCCTGACCGAACGCCGCAGGGATCCCGACCACGAGGCGATCCTCGCCGAGGTGCTCAGCTACTCCGAGAAGCTGGAGGAGGCGCGGCAGAACCTCGAGAACGCCCACATCGTGACGTACGAGGAACTCACCGCCGAACCGGAGAAGGCCACCCGCGCCCTGTGCGACTACCTCGGCGTCGAGTGGGAGAGCGGCATGCTCGACTACGGCCGCAAGGATCACGGCACCTTCCGCCCCCAGCTCGGCGACTGGAGCAGCACCATCAAGTCGGGCCGTATCCAGGCCGCCCGCACCGCCGACCCGACCGCCGAACTGCCGCCGCGCCTTAAGGAGATCGCGAAGGCGTGGGGGTACGAGGCCTAGGCGCCGCAGATACCCCCACGCCGACGCCCGCCTCAGCCGGTGAACCCGGCCGTGATGGACGTGAACTGCCAGTTGCTCTGGCTGATGCCGGAGCAGTTGCTCACCACGCCCCCGCCGGGGCAGGGCCGGTCGCGGTTGACCGACCAGAACGCGAGCCGGGCGATGTGGTGCGAGTTCGCCCAGTCACGGATCTGCGTCCAGGTCGCCGGAGACGTCAGCTCCTGCTGGTCGCTGAGCCCGTTCATGCCGGAGATACCGATGTGGGCGTAGGCCGTCGCGTCGTCCCACCCGAAGGCGGACTTCAGCTTGTTCTTCAGCCCCTCCGTCGCGTTCACGGTGTTGCCGTACATGTCGGCGCCGCCGCCGAAGTCGAACGGCATGATCGTGAACACGTCGATATCGGCGCCCAGCGCCTTGGCCTGGTCGATGAGCCGGTTGCCCCAGTAGGTGGGACCGGTCGTCGTCGTACCGAAGGTGATGATGGTGCGCAGGCCCGGGTTGTTCACCTTGACGATCTTCAGGGCGTTGAGGATCCGGTCCTGCACCACGGCGTTCTCGAACTCGTCCGTGTTCTCGATGTCGACGTCGATCGCCTTCAGCCCGTATGCGTCGATCACCCGCTGATACGCACCGGCCAGCGCCTCCGGTGTCGCACAGTTGGGCCCGAGCTTGTTGCCGCTCCAGCCGCCGATCGACGGAACGATGTCACCGCCCGCGGAACGAATCGAGTTGATGACGCTCTGGTCATTGCCGCCGGTCAGCGGACGCGACCCGTCCCAGGCCGGGTTGCAGCCGCCCGAGGAGAGGATGAACGCCATCGTGAACCACTTGATGCCGGTCGCGCTCATCACCGAGGTGGCGCTGGGCGGATCACCCCAGCCCAGGTACAGATAGGGCGCCGCCTGCTTGAACCCGGTGCCGCCGCCACCGCCCGCGTCGGTCGTCACGGACACGGAGTTGGAGACCGCCGACGTGTTCCCGGCCGCGTCCCGGGCCCGCACGGTGAAGGTGTAGGCGGTGCTCGCCGAGAGCCCGCTCACCGTGGCGCTCGTACCGGAGACGCTGAGCACCTGACTGGACCCGCTGTAGATGTCGTACGCGGTGACCCCGACGTTGTCCGTGGCCGCGTTCCACGCCAGCGACACACTCGACGACGTCTTCGCGGTGGACCGCAGACTGCCCGGCACCGAGGGCGCCTGCGTGTCGGAACCGCCACCGCCGGGTCCGTCGAGGCTGATGTCATCGGCGTAGTAGGTGCCTTGGGCGTACCAGCCGTGGACGTAAATGGTCGCGCTGGTCTGCGAGGCACCGGTCGTGAAGCCCACGCTGAGCCGGCTGTACGCCGACGGCGACGACGCCCATGTGGAGGCCCCGCCGTCCACGCCCAGGTACACATAGGAACCGCGCACCCAACCGCTCAGCGTGTACGCCGTGTTGGGCTGGACGGAGACAGTCTGACTGCACTTGGCGATGTCGCTCGAACTCACCGCCCCTGCAAGGGCTTTGGTGCCCCCGTGCACGGGAGAGGAGACGACCGACCCGAGGTTGCCGGTGCAGGACCAGGGGGAGAGGGCCCCCGACTCGAGGCCGGGGTTGGGCAGGATGTTGGCCGCTTGGGCCGTACCGGGAAGGGCGACGGCCCCGGTGAGAGCGAGGGCTGCGGTACCGAGCAGCGCCAGCAGCCGACGTCTGGAACGCCTGAACAGTGAGTTGCGCACGCGATCTCCCTGAAGGAATGGGGTTGTTCGGGAGGTGGTGCAAGAGGGTGCGCAATCCAAATTGGTATGGACCAACGACCCTGTCAAGAATCCAGGCGCCAATTGGTCCATACCGGCGACGAGACGTGCTTTTTAGGGGCGCGGGGAACTGCGCGACAAGCCACAGACGACCCGCACCCGGCAGACAACCTAAAGCGGCAAAACCTGAGCCGTGGCAACCTCAACGGAGTTGACAGCTGAAGGCGCTGCCTGCGCAGGCACAGGCGCCTCCACCCGCTGGTGCGGCAGCGACGTCGCCCGCAACGGCCGCGGCCCCGAAACAACCGTGTAGTCCTGCCCGAGGAACGGCGGAACCACCTCACCCGGGTCCTCGCCCATCGCCAACTGAACAGCCGCCCAAGGCGCGTTGATCCCGCACAGCGACAGCTGATGCAGCCCACCCGCCGGACGCGTGTTCACATCCATCAGCACCGGCGTCTCCCCGTACATCCGGAACTGGATGTTGGACAGATAGTGCAGCCCGAAGCCCTCCGCGATCGCCCGCGCCGGCTCCAGCCACTGCTCGTGCAGCGTGAACCCACGCCGCCGGCCGTTCTTCGTGCGGCCCACCGCCAGCCGGATCCGGTTGTCGGGCCCGGTGAGGCAGTCCACCGACACCTCCGGCTGTTCGAGGCGCGGCATGACCAGCCAGTCCACCGGCTCATCGGCCTGCCGCAGCGCCTGCTCGACCAGATCGAGAGGGACGTACGAACTCGGGAAGCCGGTGAGGTGCATCATCGAGAAGGGCGTGCGGGTGATGATGCGGAAGCCCACTCCGCCCGCGCCGGACGCCGGCTTGAAGCACGCCTTGTGGCCGCCCGCCTCCAACTCCTCGACCGCGGCGATGAGTTCGTCCGCCGACCGCACCCGCCACCACGGCGGCACCGGCACGCCGACCGCCTCGACCGCCTCGTACGCGATCACCTTGTCCTGGAAGACGGCCGTGGCCTCGGGCGGCGGCGCCAGCAGCGCCGTACCCACCGCCTCGAACTCGGAGCGGTGCGCCACGATCGCCGACTGGTGCATACGGGGCACGAACACGTCGATGCCGCGGCGCGCGCACTGGTCCAGGGCGTACTCGACATACCCGGCCGGGGACAGGCCCTCCGGCTCGAGGTCGGCGGTGTCGGCGGCGGCCAGCACGGGCGAGTCGGCGTCTCCGTGCGTGGCATGGATCTCGACGGCCCGATCGCTGGGATTTCGCCGTAGCTGATCCATGAAGAACACGTTCTCCGCGTACGTGCGGTTGAGCCAGACGCGTACGCGAGAGACCATGCAGGCCGCCTTTCACGGTTCGCGGGCACGGCGGAGCAGGCCGTGCCCGGCCAGGTCGAATGGAGGGAACACCAAACTGCCCCCGCTGAGGGAAGTTCGTGGTGGTGGTGTTGGGGCGATCATACGACGTTGCAGGGGTGTGGCGTGCAACGTACGTGTTACGGATTTTCGGATAGTGCCTGTCGGGGCGATGTTCTCCTGATAGCCCGCCGCCGAGATCCGCTTGTCCGGGGGCCGCGGATGTGCTGTCGTGGAGCCATTCGTGCGCGGAAGGGGCAACAGGTGACGTCGACGGCCGGTGGCGCCGGGCAACTGCTGGCCATCAGCGATCTGCACATCGGCTACCCGGAGAACCGCGCCCTCGTCGAGAAGATGCACCCCGAGACGGACGACGACTGGCTCCTGGTGGCCGGCGACGTCTCCGAGACCGTCTCCGACGTGCGCTGGGCCCTTCAGACCCTCGTCGACCGCTTCCGCAAGGTGGTCTGGGCCCCCGGCAACCACGAGTTGTGGACCCACCCGAAGGACCCCGTCACCCTGCGCGGCGTCGCCCGCTACGAGCACCTGGTCGAACTGTGCCGGGAACTCGGCGTACTCACGCCCGAGGACCCCTATCCCGTCTGGGACGGCCCCGGCGGCCCGGTGGCCGTGGCACCGCTGTTCCTGCTCTACGACTACTCCTTCCTCCCCGCCGGCAGCGCGACCAAGGACGAGGGGCTGGCGTACGCGCACGGCACCGGGATCGTCTGCAACGACGAGTATCTGCTGCACCCCGACCCCTACCCGAGCCGCGAGGCCTGGTGCCGGGCCCGGGTCGAGGCGACCGAGCGCCGGCTCGCCGAGCTGCCCGACGACCTGCCGACGGTGCTGGTCAACCACTACCCGCTGGACCGGCATCCGACGGAGGTGCTGTGGTACCCCGAGTTCGCCATGTGGTGCGGCACCCGGCTGACCGCCGACTGGCACCGCCGATTCCGGGTCGAGACCATGGTCTATGGTCATCTGCATATCCCAAGGACGACCTGGCACGACGGTGTCCGCTTCGAAGAGGTCTCCGTGGGATACCCACGGGAATGGAGCAAGCGCACCCAGGACCCGGGGACACTGCGCCGCATACTGCCCAGGGAGGTCGGGCCCGGTGATCGAGGAGCTGCTGCCGGCCTCGGTGGTGGTCGTGGAGACGTACGGTAACGACGAACCGGCGCCTCTGTACCCCGAGGAAGAGGCGGTCGTGGCGCGGGCGATCGACAAGCGCCGCCGTGAGTTCGCCACCGTACGGGCCTGTGCCCGCCGCGCCATGGAGAAGCTCGGCGTGCCGCCGCAGCCCGTCCTGCCCGGCGAGCGCGGCGCCCCGGGCTGGCCGGCCGGCCTGGTCGGCAGCATGACGCACTGCGACGGCTACCACGCCGCCGCCCTGGTCCGCGCCACCGACCTGGCCTCCATCGGCATCGACGCCGAACCCCATCACCCGCTTCCGGACGGAGTCCTGGCCGCCACGTCCCTGCCCGCGGAGCGACAGCGGCTGCGCGAGCTGGCCGCGGCCCGCCCGGACGTCCACTGGGACCGGCTCCTGTTCAGCGCCAAGGAGTCCGTCTACAAGGCGTGGTACCCCCTCACCCGGCAGTGGCTGGACTTCACCGAGGCCGACATCGAGGTCTCCGCGGACCCCGGCGAGTTGCCGGGCGGCGGCTTCCGCGCGGAACTCCTCGTCCCCGGGCCGCGCGTCGGCAGTCGGCGGATCGGTCACTTCGAGGGCCGCTGGACCGTCCGGCGCGGCCTGGTGGCGACGGCTGTCGCCGTCCCCCACCAGCCCTGAGCGCGCGCCCTTCTCACGGCTCCGGGCACCAGCTCTTCAGCAGACGGAAGAACTCCTCCTCGTTGCCCGCGAGCCCCGCGTCCGCCAGCGCCTGCTCCGCCTCGGCCAGCACGGACGGTGGCACCGCCGGTGGCCGACCACCGCCCGGCGGGCCGGCGGCGGTGTCGAAGGCGGCACGCACGGTGTGCAGCAGCCGCAGATAGGCCTGTACGGCGGTGCGCTCACGGTCGGTCATCACAACGGTCGGCATCGGTCGGCTCTCCCCACGTCGGCGTCGTCGGTCATGCGCGCACCCGCTCTCAGGTATCGCGCACCTCCAAGCTTGCCGCCCACCACTGACAATCCGGCCCGGCTACTCGTCGGTTCGCCCGCTTAGCGGAGGTGAAACCTCGCCGAAATCCCCTGAAGGACAGCGGCCCTACGCTGGAGTGGAGGGCTTTCGGCCGCTTCCGGGCGGCCGCCGGAACGGGAGGTGCGCGTGGTCGACGGCCCACACCGGCGCCCTGTGCGTGCCGTACGGCTGCGCCCGGTGGGTGACGGAGAACTGGAGTTGCAGTACCGCGTGGTGCACGGTTACCGACGGGCCTTCCGCATGGCGGGCGAAGGCCCGGCACTGGTGCTCATCCACGGCATCGGCGACTCCTCGGCGACCTGGACCGAGCTGATCCCGGACCTCGCCCGCACCCACACGGTGATCGCCCCCGACCTGCTGGGCCACGGCGCCTCGGACAAGCCCCGCGCCGACTACTCGGTGGCCGCGTACGCCAACGGCGTACGGGATCTGCTCACCACGCTCGGCATCGAGTCGGCGACCCTGGTCGGACACTCGCTCGGCGGGGGAGTGGCGATGCAGTTCGCCTACCAGTTCCCCGAGCGCACCGAGCGGCTCATCCTGGTCAGCGCGGGCGGCGTGGGCCGCGAGGTCAACCCGGTGCTGCGGGCGGTCACCCTGCCCGGCTCGTACCTCGCCCTCTCCGCGCTGCGGCTGCCCGGCATGCGCCTCCAAGTAGGTCTCGCCGTCCACCTGATGAGGCTCCTGGACACCGACCTCGGCCGGGACGCGCCGGAACTGCTCACCCTCGTCGACGCGCTGCCCGACGAGACCTCACGCAACGCCTTCATCCGCACCCTGCGCGCGGTGGTCGACTGGCGCGGCCAGGTCGTGACCATGCTCGACCGCTGCTATCTGACCGAGGGCATGCCCACCATGCTGCTGTGGGGCGACCGGGACAGCGTCGTGCCGGTGCGGCACGCCTACGGTGCGCACGAGGCGATGCCCGGCAGCCGGCTCGAGATCTTCGAGGGCGCCGGCCACTTCCCCTTTCACACCGACCCCGCCCGCTTCGTGGCACTGGTCGAGGAGTTCACCAACTCCACCTCACCGGCCCACTGGAGCCGCGACCACTGGCGCGACCTGCTGAGAGCGGGCCGCCCCGGCACCACGGCGGGCCAGCCGGACACCGCCCACAGCAGGGCCGTGGAACGCGACTTGAGGCAGGCGAGTGAACGCAGTGCCACCTGAGGTCGGCCGTCGTTCAGCCCTGCGGCCCCAGATAGCCCAGCGACGCCTCGATCCGCCCCGCCAGATGATCCCGCTGCACCGGCCCCCGCAGCGACGAACCGGCAAGCCATGCACGGCACTTGCTGGCCAGCAGCAGGCCGAAGCTCTCGGCGTCCTTCTCGTCGGCGAGGTCGAAGCGGCTGCGGGCGCCGATTCTGCGGACGGTGTCCTGGAGGTCGGCCTCGTCGCTGAGAAGCCGGGCGGCGACCGCGGCGCCCTCGACGTGATGGCTACAGTGCCCGGCCTTCATGTGCCACAGCTCATGGCCCAGGATGACCAACTGGTGGTCGGGGGCGGTGCGTTCCTCGACGACCACGACGTCCTGGTCGGTCATGTCGAGCCACAGTCCGCTGGCGGTGCCGGGCGGGAAGGCGGCCGTACGGAAGTGGACGGGGCGGCCGCGGCGTCTGCTCATGGCATCGCACAGCGCGCCGTACAGGTCCTCGGGCCGTGCCGGTGCGGGGAGCGTCAGCTCCGCGACCAACTCGCCGCACAGGCGGCGCATTTCCTTGTCGATGCCCACTCCCACTGCTCTCCCCCGGATTACGACTCGGGCCGCTTGACGCTCTCCAAGAGCATGTCCAGCCATTCGGCGACCTTGTCGCGGTGCTGGTCGGTGGGCAGCTGTGCGGCCCGCCAGGCGATTCCGCGGACGCCGTGGTCCTGGAGCAGCCGTTCCAGCGGGTCGTGGGCGGCAGCGGCCGCCTCCCGCTCGCGGTCGGCGAGCTTCTGCAGCAGCTCCTGCTCGGTGCGCTGGAGGGCGCCCGCGAACGCTTCGGGGTCCTCGGCCGTGAGGAATCCGGCATGGACCCGGAAAAAGCGCTGGATGGCGTCGCAGTGTTCCATGGTGGGGCGCCGGTCGCCGTTGATGAGGGCGCCCGCCTGCTGCCGCGACATGCCCGCGCCGTCCGCGATCTCCTGCTGGGTGTACTTGCGTCCGTTCGGCTTGAGCCGGGTGCGACGCAGCAGGTCCAGGCGTTGCAGAAACCTTGCCTGCACATCGGGCTCGCCCGCCGGACGGCCGCTCAGCAGGGCCTTGACCACGGGCTCGGGGACACCGGAGGCCACGGAGAGACGGCCGGTGTCGAAGACGTCCGGGTGTGGCACGCCGAGCCGGTCGGCGAGTGCGGTGACCCGGGCGACAACGGCCGACAGCGCCGCCATCGCGGCGCCCGGACCCTCGAAGCCATCCGTCACCGACAGATCTCCCACGTCTCTCACAGACCTTCTCACCGGCATTCTCACAACACACGGTCGCCGTGAACTTCCCGGAGAGTAGCTGGTGGTTCGAACTCACATCCAGGTCTCGCCACAACTGTGGCCAATTTCAGCCGTCAACCGGCACGAAATGCCACGATAGTTGACACGCCTCGCGTCGGGGCAGCAGGATCAAGGCGCCGCGTGAAGGCCGCATAGGCAAGAGGGGTGACCTCCCGATGGCGTATCAGGCAGGTGGGCAGCGTCCGGCGCCGCGGCCCGTCCCCGAGAGTCTTGAGGCCCAGGCGTATCTCCAGGACTACGCCACCCTCCTGGAGGCCGTCCCCTTCCCGTCCGTCGTGCTCGACCACCGCTGGGACGTGGTCCTGGCCAACCCCGCTTTCGAGACACTTTTCCGCGGCGTCGGCCCGCACCCGACGGCCATGCCGTACGACAACTTCCTGCGCTTCGTCCTGTTCCACCCGGACGCGAGCACGGTCCTCGGGGAACACGAGTCGAGCTGGTGCCTGCCGATGCTGGCCCTCTTCGCGGCCGCCGTGGAGCGCAACGGCCACGACCACGGGTTGCAGTCGATCCGCCGGGACATCGCCCAGGACCCCCTCATGGAAGCCGCCTACCGGCAGGGCCTGCCGCACTGGATCCGCGCGGTCGGCGAGCAGGCCCTCGCGCACGACGGTGCGGTCCGCCCGGTGCTGCACCCGGACCCGCGCTGGGGCAACACGGACTGCCGGGTCGTCGACGAAACACCCCGGATGCTGCACGAGATGGGCTACACGCGGATGACGCTGGTCCTCCGCCCCGCCCGCCGCGCGACCCCCACCGGCCGCAGATCCCCGCGCGCCCGCCGCACGGCGACCCACCTCACGGTGGTTCCCGTCCCCGACGCCTGACCGGGCACCGCCGGCGTTCAGGTCGCCGACGGCGCTCTGGTCAGGACGGACGAACGGCTGACTGCGCCGGCCGCATCAGCCGACCCGCTAGGTGTGCATCTGCCGGAGCCGGGTCCGACCTGGGGTCACCCCGGTGGCGGGGTGACCCCTTTCCGGGCTCAGCCCGCGAACTCCCTCATCCACGCCTCGACTTCGTCCGCGGAGCGGGGGAGCGCCCCCGAGAGGTTCTCGTTCCCGTCCGCCGTCACCAGCACGTCGTCCTCGATCCGGACGCCGATGCCGCGCCACTCCTCGGGGACGGTCAGGTCGTCGGGCTGGAAGTAGAGGCCCGGCTCGACCGTCAGGCACATACCGGCCTCCAGGACGCCGTCGACGTACTCCTCGTTGCGGGCCGTGGCGCAGTCGTGGACATCGAGGCCGAGCATGTGACCGGTGCCCGCCATGGTGAAGCGGCGCTGGAGGCCCAGCTCGTAGACGCGGTCGGCCGGCCCCTCCAGGAAGCCCCACTCCACGAGGCGGGCGGCCATCGACCGCTGGGCGGCCTCATGGAAGTCGCGGTAGTGCGCACCGGGCTTGACCGCGGCCATGCCCGCCTCCTGGGCCTCGTACACCGCGTCGTAGATCTCGCGCTGCAACGAGGTGAAGGTGCCGCTGATCGGGAGCGTGCGCGTGACGTCGGCGGTGTAGAGCGTGCGGGTCTCCACGCCCGCGTCCAGCAGCAGGAGTTCGCCGGGGCGGACAGGGCCGTCGTTGTCTTGCCAGTGCATGACCGTGGCGTGCTCGCCGGCCGCGCAGATGGAGCCGTAGCCGACGGTGTTGCCCTCGACGCGGGCCCGGCGGAAGAAGGTGCCCTCGATCCACCGCTCCGAGGTGGCGACCGCCTGTGACAACTCCCGTACGACGTCGGTGAATCCACGGACCGTCGCGTCGACGGCCCGGCGCAGCTCGGCGGTCTCCCACTCGTCCTTGATCAGACGCAGTCCGGAGACGGCCTCCTCGAACTCGTCGTCCCGCTCGGCGTCGGTGGCGAGTACCGCCTCCAGCGCCGGGTCGACGCCGCGGATGACACGGGTGGGGGTGCCCGTGGACTCCGCCAGGTCCTCCGCGATCGCACGGATGTCCCGGCACTCCACACCGAGCACCAGCTCCGACTCGGCGAGCGTACGGCGGCGGCCCATCCACAGCTCGGCGGTGTAGCCCGTCCAGAACTCGTCGCTGTCCCGGCCGTCACGGGGGAGCTGGTAGCAGTGCGCGTCGTGCCCGCCGCCCGGCAGCGGTTCGAGGACCAGGGCGCCGTCGCGGGCCTGGTCGCCGGTCAGGTGCACATAGCCGGTGTACGGGCGGTACGGGTAATGGGTGTCGTTCGCGCGGATCTTGAGGCCCCCGGACGGGACGACGAGCCGCTCACCGGGAAATCGGGCGGACAGCGCGGCGCGGCGGCGGGCGGCATAGGGGGCCTGCTCGGTCGGCTTCAGGTCCCTGCGCTCGGTGTCGGCCCAGCCCGTACGCATCAGGGCGGACAACTCGTCGGAGATTCCTCGGTACAGACCGTTCTTGCGGCCCTTGGCCATGTCGGGCACCTCTTCCGTGAGTGGTGGCGTTTCCAGCGAGTGGGACATGTGACATAGTACTGCTGTGAGCAAGCGACTGACCTGCGATGTCGTGGTCGTCGGGGCCGGCATGGTGGGCGCCGCGTGCGCCCTGTACGCCGCCCGGGCGGGCCTGGACGTCACGGTGGTCGACCGCGGCCCGGTGGCCGGCGGCACGACCGGAGCCGGCGAGGGCAACATCCTCGTCTCCGACAAGGAGCCGGGCCCCGAACTGGACCTCGCGCTTCTGTCCGGCCGCCTGTGGGGCGACCTCGCGGCGGAGCTGGGAGAGGCCGTGGAGTACGAGGCCAAGGGCGGCGTCGTGGTCGCCACGTCCCCCGGCGGACTCACCGCACTGGAAGGCTTCGCCGACGCTCAGCGCGCCGCCGGAGTCACCGCCGAACCCGTCGCACCCGACGCCCTCCACGACCTCGAACCCCACCTCGCCCCCGGCCTGCCCGGCGCCGTCCACTATCCCCAGGACTGCCAGGTGATGCCCGCCCTGGCCGCCGCCCACCTCCTCAAGGCCTCGGGCGCCCGCCTGCTCACCGGTCACACCGTGACGGACGTCCTGCGCACACCGGACGGGGCCGTCCGCGGCGTCCGCACCGACCGGGGTGACCTCCATGCCCCGGCGGTCGTCAACGCGGCCGGCACCTGGGGCGCTGAACTGGCCGGGCTCGCCGGCACGGAGCTTCCCGTCCTCCCGCGCCGCGGCTTCGTCCTTGTCACCGAACCGCTCCCGCGCATGGTCCACCACAAGGTGTACGCCGCCGACTACGTGGCCGACGTCGCCAGCGACTCGGCGGCGCTACAGACCTCGCCGGTCGTGGAGGGCACGGCCGCCGGGCCGGTCCTGATCGGCGCGAGCCGCGAACGCGTCGGCTTCGACCGGACCTTCTCCCTGCCGGTCGTACGGGCACTGGCTGCGGGCGCGACACGGCTGTTCCCGTTCCTGGAAGAGGTCCGCGCGATGCGCTCATACGTTGGCTTCCGGCCGTACATGCCCGACCACCTCCCCGCCATCGGCCCCGATCCACGGGTGCCGGGGCTCCAGCACGCCTGCGGTCACGAAGGGGCGGGCATCGGACTCGCGACCGGCACGGGGCAGTTGATCGCGCAGGTGCTGACAGAGAAGACCCCGGACCTGGATCTGGCGCCGTTCCGGCCCGACCGCTTCGGTGGGGTGGCTGGATGAGAACCCCCATGGACCTGGCCGCGGCCCGACCGGGTCCCGCCTTCACGGTCACCCTGGACGGCCGTGAGATCGAGGCACTCCCCGGCCAGACCGTCGCCGCCGCGCTCTGGGCGGCCGGCGTCACCTCCTGGCGCACCACCCGGGGCGAGGGCCGGCCGCGCGGGATCTTCTGTGGGATCGGCGTCTGCTTCGACTGCCTGGTGACGGTCAACGACCGGCCGAATCAACGGGCTTGTCTGGTGCCGCTGCGACCGGGCGACGCGATCCGCACGCAGGAGGGGACAGGGCACGATGACTGAACGACCGCACCTCGTGGTGATCGGCGCGGGCCCGGCGGGCCTCGCCGCCACCGTGGCCGCCGCGGCCCGCGGCGTCCGGGTCACCCTGATCGACTCGGCATCGGAGGCGGGCGGGCAGTTCTACCGGCAGCCCGCCGCCGGACTCCGCGCCCGCCGCCCGCAAGCTCTGCACCACCAGTGGCGGACCTGGGAGCGGCTGCGGGACACCCTCGCCGGACAGATGGAGGCGGGCAGCGTCCGACACCTGACGGACCATCATGTCTGGCTCGTGGAACGGCAGTCGGACCACTTCACCGTGCACGCGCTGCTCGGCCCCGAACAGGAGGACCCCGCCGTCGTGCACGCCGACGCCGTGGTCCTCGCCACCGGCGGATACGAGAGGGTGCTGCCCTTCCCCGGCTGGACGCTTCCCGGTGTCGTCACCGCGGGCGGGGCCCAGGCCATGCTCAAAGGCGCCCTCGCGGTCTCCGGGCGCACCGCCGTGGTCGCCGGCACCGGGCCGCTGCTGCTTCCCGTGGCGACGGGACTCGCCGCGGCCGGAGTGAAGGTGGCGGCACTCGTCGAGTCCGCCGATCCCACGGATCTCGTACGACGGACCCGTGCGCTCGTGGCTCAGCCGGGCAAGGCCGGCGAAGGCGCCCGGTACGCCGCCCGGTTGCTCCGGCACCGGGTGCGCACCCTCGTTCACCACACCGTGATCGAGGCGCACGGCACCGAACGCCTGACGGCGGTGACCGTCGCCGCGCTCGACGGCGCCGGACGCGTCAGGACCGGCACCGAGCGGCGCATCCCCTGCGACACCCTCGCCGTCGGGCACGGCATGCTGCCGCACACCGACCTCGCCGAGACCCTCGGCTGCCACCTCGACGGACCGAACGTCCACGTCGACGACGAACAGCGCACCGGCATCCCCGGCCTCTGGGCCGCGGGCGAGACCACCGGCATCGGCGGCTCGGCCCTCGCGCTCGCCGAGGGGCACATCGCGGGATGCTCGGCAGCCGCGCGGCTGAACGGTGTCGAACCCGACCCGGCCGGGTGGGCCGCGGCGGCGAAGTCCCGTACCGGGCTGCGGGAGTTCTTCGCCGCGCTGGACACCGTGTACGCCCCGCCCGCGCACTGGGCCGAGCAGATCACCGACGACACCGTCGTCTGCCGCTGCGAGGAGGTCACCGGCGGCGCGATCCGTGCGGCCGTCGGCGACCTCGGCGCCGGTGACCTGCGGACCGTGAAGCTGCTGACGCGGGCCGGGATGGGCTGGTGCCAGGGGCGGGTCTGCGGGCCCGCGGTCGCGGGGCTCGTGGGGTGCGCGGACACGCCGGGCCGTAGACCGTTCGCCCGGCCGGTGCCGCTCGGGGTACTGGCCCGGGCCGGAGAAACCGAAGCCGAGTGACCCGCTGGGCCGACCGTGTCTTTGCCCCGCCAGTAAAATGTCACACGCCATTGAGAGGGAAGTTCATATGACCACCACCGAGAACCGGCCGTGGCGCGGCGTCCTCGTGGCCACCGCGCTCCCGCTCCGCGAGAACCTCTCCGTCGACTACGAGAAGTACGCCGAACACTGTGCCTGGCTGGTCGAGAACGGCTGCGACGGCGTCGTACCGAACGGCTCGCTCGGCGAATACCAGGTACTCACCCCCGAGGAGCGGGCCAAGGTCGTCGAGACCGCCGTTGCCGCCATCGGGGGCGAGCGGGTCATGCCCGGCGTCGCCGCCTACGGCTCGGCGGAGGCCCGCCGCTGGGCCGAGCAGGCGCGCGACGCCGGCTGCGCGTCCGTGATGCTGCTGCCGCCCAACGCCTACCGCGCCGACGAGCGGTCCGTCCTCGCCCACTACGCCGAGGTCGCCGAGGCGGGCCTCCCGGTCGTCGCCTACAACAACCCCATCGACACCAAGGTCGACCTCGTGCCGGAACTCCTCGCCAAGCTGCACGGCGAGGGACTCATCCACGCCGTCAAGGAGTTCTCCGGCGACGTCCGCCGGGCCTATCGGCTCGCCGAACTCGCCCCGGAACTGGACCTGTTGATCGGCGCCGACGACGTCCTGCTGGAACTCGCCATCGCCGGCGCCAAGGGCTGGGTGGCCGGCTACCCGAACGCGCTGCCCGCCGCGACCGTCGAGCTGTACCGCGCGTCCGTGGGCGGCGACCTCGCCACCGCCAAGAAGCTCTACGAGCAGCTGCACCCGCTGCTGAGGTGGGACTCCAGGGTCGAGTTCGTGCAGGCAATCAAGCTGTCCATGGACATCGTCGGCCGGCACGGCGGCCCCGTGCGCCCGCCGCGCGTCCCGCTGCTGCCCGAGCAGGAGGCCGCCGTACGCGCCGCCACCGAGCGGGCCGTCGCGGCGGGGTTGGCGTAGGACTGTCGTACACCATCGAGGAGGAGGCCGGTCATGCGCAGCAAACTCGTCCTGCACGCCGTCGACTCGCACACCGAGGGCATGCCCACCCGTGTGATCACCGGCGGGATCGGCACGATCCCCGGTGACACGATGAACGAGCGGCGACTGTACTTCCGTGAACACCGGGACGACATCAAGCAGTTGCTGATGAACGAGCCGCGCGGCCACTCGGCGATGAGCGGCGCGATCCTCCAGCCGCCCACCCGCCCCGACTGCGACTGGGGCGTTGTCTATATCGAGGTCTCCGGGTACCTCCCGATGTGCGGGCACGGCACGATCGGTGTGGCGACCGTGCTGGTCGAGACCGGCATGGTCGAGGTGGTCGAGCCGGTCACCACGATCCGGCTCGACACCCCGGCGGGCCCGGTCGTCGCCGAGGTGGCGGTGGAGGACGGCGCCGCCAAGGCGGTCACGCTCAAGAACGTGCCGTCCTTCGTCGTCGGCCTGGACCGCAAGATCGCGCTCCCCGATGGGCGAACGGTGACATATGACCTTGCATATGGCGGCAACTTCTACGCCATCCTGCCGCTGGACGAGTTCGGCCTGCCCTTCGACCGCGCCCGCAAGGACGACATCCTCAAGGCGGCGCTGTCGCTGATGGAGGCGATCAACGCCGAAGAGGAGCCCGTCCACCCCGAGGACCCGTCCATCCGCGGCTGCCACCACGTCCACCTGTACGCCCCCGGCTCCTCCGCCCGCCACTCCCGGCACGCGATGGCCATCCACCCCGGCTGGTTCGACCGCTCACCCTGCGGTACGGGCACCAGCGCGCGCATGGCACAGCTGCACGCGCGCGGCGAACTCCCCCTGAACACGGAGTTCGTGAACGAGTCCTTCATCGGAACCAGGTTCACCGGACGGCTGCTCGACACCACCGAGGTCGCCGGCCGCCCCGCCGTCCTGCCCAGCTTCACCGGCCGCGCCTGGATCACCGGTACCGCGCAGTATCTGCTCGACCCCACCGACCCGTTCCCGGCCGGATTCGTGCTGTGAGCGGTCGAGGATAGAGTCGCGTGACACGTGGCACGTGACATTGCACCAAGCGCGAGCGCATGTGACATTGCACAGCCCCCACACCCGCGCACAGCCGCCACACCCGCACAGCTGCACCGCTCCACAGCTAGGAGACACCCCATGGCCGCCCAGCGCACCAGCGCCCCGACCGCCGCCGCTCCCGCTCCCGCCCTGCCCACGCTGGGCGGCAAGAAGAGCAGCTACCGCGAGCGGGTCGCCGACGCGTTGCGGGCCGCGCTGATCGCCGGTGAACTGCGCCCCGGCGAGGTGTACTCCGCGCCCATGCTCGCCGCCCGCTTCGGCGTTTCGGCGACCCCTGTGCGTGAGGCGATGCTGGACCTCGCCAAGGAGGGCCTGGTCGACACCGTCCCCAACAAGGGATTCCGGGTCACCGCGGTCTCCGAGAAACAGCTCGACGAGTACACCCACATTCGCGCGCTCATCGAGATCCCCACCGTCGTGGATCTGGCCAGGACCGCCGACCCGGTCTCGCTGGAGGCGCTGCGCCCGGCCGCCCGGGAGATCGTCAGCGCCGCGGCCGCCGGGGACCTCATCGCCTATGTCGAGGCGGACACCCGCTTCCACCTGGGCCTGCTGGCCCTCGCGGGCAACGCCCATCTCGTCGATGTCGTCGGCGACCTGCGCAAGCGCTCCCGGCTCTACGGGCTGACCGCCCTGCTCGAGGCGGGCCGTCTGCTGTCGTCCGCGCAGGAGCACCTCGAACTCCTCGATGCCCTGCTGGCCCGCGACGAGGATGCCGTGGCCGAAGTCATGACCCGTCACCTGGGCCATGTCCGCGGCCTGTGGGCAGCACACGAGTAACCGTCGAAACCATTTCGACGCAAGCCGTTTGCATTTCTTGCGCTATTCTTGCGCGCATGACGCGACGACTTGCCGAGGTGGCGAAGAAGGTCGGGGTCAGCGAGGCCACGGTCAGCCGGGTGCTCAACGGCAAGCCCGGAGTCTCCGAGGGGACCCGGCAGGCGGTGCTGTCCGCCCTGGACGTGCTCGGCTACGAGCGGCCCACACAGCTGCGCGGTGAACGCGCGCGGCTGGTGGGCCTGGTGCTGCCCGAGCTCCAGAACCCGATCTTCCCGGCGTTCGCCGAGGTGATCGGCGGAGCGCTCGCCCAGCTCGGTCTGACCCCGGTGCTGTGCACGCAGACCAAGGGCGGTGTCTCCGAGGCCGACTATGTGGCGCTGCTGCTGCAACAGCAGGTCTCCGGCGTCGTCTTCGCCGGCGGGCTGTACGCCCAGGCCGATGCGCCGCACGAGCACTACCGGCTGCTCGCCGAGCGCAACATCCCGGTCGTCCTGCTCAACGCGGCGATCGAGCACCTCGGTTTCCCGGGCGTCTCCTGCGACGACGCCGTCGCCGTGGAGCAGGCCTGGCGGCATCTCGCCTCGCTCGGCCACGAACGCATCGGGCTGGTGCTCGGCCCCGCCGACCACATGCCGTCGGCCCGCAAGCTGGCCGCGGCGCGGGCGTTCGCCGGTGACGTGCCGGACGAGTTCGTCGCCCGCGCCATCTTCTCGATCGAGGGCGGCCATGCGGCCGCCTCCCGGCTGATCGACCGGGGCGTCACGGGCATCATCTGCGCCAGCGACCCGCTCGCGCTGGGTGCGGTAAGGGCGGCTCGCCGCAAGGGACTCGGCGTCCCGGCACAGATCTCCGTCGTCGGTTACGACGACTCCGCGTTCATGAACTGCACCGAGCCGCCGCTGACCACCGTCCGCCAGCCCATCGAGGCGATGGGCAGGGCGGCGGTGGAGCTGCTGAACGCGCAGGTCGGCGGGGCGGCCGTACCGGCGGAAGAGCTGCTGTTCGAGCCCGAGCTGGTGGTACGGGGGTCGACGGCGCAGGCGCCTCGCAGCTGATCTTCATCCTGCTGTCGAATAATTACAGATTCTGCGCGGCATCTTGCGGACGGATGTCGCCGGTGCTTGAGTGTGCGACGCCAGGCACGGTGGCGTGCGCTCGTGAGCCGCTGCCGTGGGCCTTCCTTGCTCCTGTCCAGAGGGGTCCACCGATGAGAAGCACCGGGTTCCGCCGTACGTTCGTCGCGCTCAGCGTCTGTTCCCTCGCTCTCACCGCCTGTGGGTCGAACGACGACTCCGCAGACGATTCAGAGGGCGGCAAGACAAGCATCACGGTCAACTGCATGCCGCCCAAGAGCGCCAAGGTCGACCGGCAGTTCTTCGAGCAGGACGTCGCCTCCTTCGAGAAGGCCAACCCGGACATCGACGTCACCGCGCACGACGCGTTCCCCTGCCAGGACCCCAAGACGTTCGACGCCAAGCTCGCCGGCGGGCAGATGGAGGACGTCTTCTACACGTACTTCACCGATGCCAAGCACGTCGTGGACATCAACCAGGCGGCCGATCTCACGCCGTACGTCAAGGAGTTGAAGAGCTACGACACCATCCAGCAGCAGCTGCGTGACATCTACACCGTCGACGGCAAGATCTACGGCATCCCGCGCACCGGCTACTCGATGGGCCTGATCTACAACAAGAAGCTCTTCGAGGAGGCAGGGCTCGACCCGAACCGGCCGCCCGCCACCTGGGAGGAACTCCGCGCCGCCGCCAAGAAGATCGCCGGGCTCGGCAACGGCACCGTCGGCTACGCCGACTACAGCGCCCAGAACCAGGGCGGCTGGCACTTCACGGCCGAGATGTACTCCCAGGGCGGCGACGTCGTCAGCGCCGACGGCAAGAAGGCGACGATCGACACACCACAGGGCCGGGCCGTCCTGAAGAACCTGCACGACATGCGCTGGACCGACAACTCGATGGGCAGCAAGCAGCTCCTGGTCATCAACGACGCCCAGCAGATGATGGGTTCCGGGAAGCTCGGCATGTATCTCTCCGCGCCCGACAACATCCCGATCCTGGTCAAGGAGAAGGGCGGCAACTACAAGGACCTCGCCCTCGCGCCCATGCCCGGCGGCGAAGGCACGCTCATCGGCGGCGACGGCTACATGTTCAACAAGAAGGCGAGCCCCGATGAGATCAGGGCGGGTCTGAAGTGGCTCGACAGCATGTTCCTCACGCCCGGAGACGGCTTCCTCGGCGACTACGCCCGCGCGAAGAAGGCCGAGGCGCCGGTGGGGCTGCCCGAGCCCCGGCTGTTCACCGGCGCCGCCGACGCCAAGGACCAGGAGGTCAAGAAGGCCAACGCCAACGTCCCGGTCGAGAACTACCAGGCCTTCCTGGACGGCAACCAGAGTCTCGACATGAAGATCGAGCCGCCGAACGCCCAGCAGATCTACTCCGTCCTCGACGGAGCCGTCTCCGCCGTCCTCACCAAGAAGGACGCCGACATCGACCAGCTCCTCCAGGACGCCTCCGGCAAGATCGACAGCATCCTGGCCCGGGGCTGACCGATGACGAAGACCACCGCGCGACCCGTCGAGGCGATCACGGTGCGCCCGGTGCAGGCGACGCCTCCGGCAGGGGACCGGAGGCGACGCCGCCTCACCGACCAGGCTCGCGCCTACGCCTTCCTCCTCGGCGGCCTCATCTGCTTCGCCCTGTTCTCCTGGTATCCGGCGATCCGCGCGGTCATCATCGCCTTCCAGAAGTACACGCCGGGCTCGGATCCCGAGTGGGTCGGCACCGACAACTTCACCCGGGTCTTCGACGACCCCGAGTTCACGGCGGCCTGGCGCAACACCCTCACCTTCACCGTGCTCGCCCTGCTCATCGGCTTCGCGATCCCCTTCGTCCTAGCCCTCGTCCTCAACGAACTCCGGCACGCGAAGGCCTTCTTCAGAGTCGTGGTCTATCTGCCGGTGATGATCCCGCCGGTGGTCACCGCCCTGCTGTGGAAGTGGTTCTACGATCCCGGAGCCGGCCTCGCCAACGAGGCGCTGCGCTTTCTGCACCTGCCCACCTCGAACTGGTCCAACGGCGCCGACACCGCACTGATCTCCCTGGTGATCGTGGCGACCTGGGCCAACATGGGCGGCACCGTCCTGATCTACCTGGCCGCCCTCCAGTCCATCCCCGGCGAGCTGTACGAGGCGGCCGAACTGGACGGTGCGAACCTGCTCCAGCGCATCCGCCATGTGACGATCCCCCAGACCCGGTTCGTCATCCTCATGCTGATGCTCCTTCAGATCATCGCCACGATGCAGGTGTTCACCGAACCGTTCGTCATCACGGGGGGCGGCCCGGAGAACGCCACGGTCACCGTGCTCTACCTGATCTACAAGTACGCCTTCCTCTACAACGACTTCGGCGGCGCCTGCGCGCTCAGCGTGATGCTGCTGGTGTTCCTCGGCATCTTCTCCGCCGTCTATCTGCGGCTCACCCGTAGCGAAGGGGAGGACACCGCATGAGCACCCGGACCCTCGTCTCCCCGGCCGCGCTGGCCCGGCCGCGCGGCAGGGCGACGTACTGGACCGTCTTCACCGCGATCGTGCTGCTCTTCGCGCTGGCCTTCCTCTTCCCGGTCTACTGGATGGCGACCGGCGCGATGAAGTCGCCGGACGAGGTGACCCGGACCCCGCCCACGATCGTCCCGGAGGAGTGGCACCTCAGCGGCTACACCGACGCCTGGGATCTGATGCAGCTGCCGACCCACCTGTGGAACACGGTGGTCCAGGCGGCCGGCGCCTGGCTGTTCCAGCTGGTCCTGTGCACGGCCGCCGCCTACGCGCTGTCCAGGCTGAGGCCGGTCTTCGGCAAGGTGATCCTCGGCGGCATCCTCGCCACGCTCATGGTCCCGGCGCAGGCGCTGGTCGTGCCGAAGTACCTGACCGTGGCCGACCTGGGCCTGCTCAACGACCCCCTGGCCATCTGGCTCCCGGCGGCCGCCAACGCCTTCAACCTCTACCTCCTCAAGCGGTTCTTCGACCAGATCCCGCGCGACGTACTGGAGGCCGCCGAGATCGACGGCGCCGGAAAGCTGCGCATCCTGTGGTCGATCGTGCTGCCCATGTCCCGACCTGTGCTCGGAGTCGTGTCGATCTTCGCGCTGGTCGCGGTCTGGCAGGACTTCCTGTGGCCGCTGATGGTCTTCTCCGACACCGACAAACAGCCGATCAGCGTGGCACTCGTCCAGCTGTCGCAGAACATCCAGCTGACCGTGCTCATCGCCGCGATGGTGATCGCCAGCATCCCCATGGTCGCGATGTTCCTGATCTTCCAGCGGCACATCATCGCCGGGATCAGCGCGGGCAGCACGAAGGGCTGACGCCGCCCTCTCCGACACAGAAAGGCAGGCACAGTGGTACAGCCCACGCATGCCCTCATGCAGACCGACTGGTGGCGCTCCGCCGTCATCTACCAGGTGTACGTCCGCAGCTTCGCGGACGGCGACGGCGACGGCACCGGCGATCTCGCCGGCGTCCGGGCCCGGCTGCCGTATCTCGCCGAACTCGGCGTGGACGCCCTCTGGTTCAACCCCTGGTATCTGTCACCGATGAAGGACGGCGGCTACGACGTCGCCGACTACCGCGCGATCGACCCGGCGTTCGGCACCCTCGCCGAGGCGGAGAAGCTGATCGCCGAGGCGCGGGAGCTCGGCATCCGCACCATCGTCGACATCGTGCCGAACCATGTCTCGGACCAGCACCCGTGGTTCCGGGCGGCACTCGCGGCCGGCCCCGGCAGCCCCGAGCGCGAGCTGTTCCACTTCCGTCCGGGACGCGGCTCGCACGGCGAACTCCCGCCCAACGACTGGCCGTCCCAGTTCGTCGGCTCCGCCGAGCCCGTCTGGACCCGCCTGCCCGACGGCGACTGGTACCTGCACCTGTTCACCCCCGAACAGCCCGACCTCAACTGGGCCCACCCCGCGGTCCGCCGGGAGCACGAGGACATCCTGCGCTTCTGGTTCGAGCGTGGTGTCGCGGGCGTCCGCATCGACTCGGCCGCCCTGCTCGCCAAGGACCCGGAGCTGCCCGACTTCGTCGCGGGCCGTGACCCGAACCCCTTCGTCGACCGCGACGAACTCCACGACATCTACCGCTCCTGGCGGGCCGTGGCCGACGAGTACGGCGGCATCTTCGTCGGCGAGGTCTGGCTCCCCGACACCGAACGCTTCGCCCGCTACCTCCGCCCCGACGAGCTGCACACCGCCTTCAACTTCTCCTTCCTGTCCTGCCCTTGGGACGCGCGCAGGCTGCGTACGTCGATCGACGACACGCTCACCGAGCACGCTCCGATCGGCGCCCCCGCCACCTGGGTGCTCTGCAACCACGACGTCACCCGCACGGTCACGCGGTACGGCCGCGACGACACAGGCTTCGACTTCGCCGCCAAGGCCTTCGGCACCCCGACCGACCTGGCCCTGGGCACCCGCAGGGCCCGAGCCGCCGCCCTGCTCTCGCTCGCCCTGCCCGGCGCCGTCTACGTCTACCAGGGCGAGGAACTCGGCCTGCCCGAGGCCGACATCCCCCTGGACCGTATCGAGGACCCGATGCACTTCCGCTCCGGCGGCCTCGACCCCGGCCGCGACGGCTGCCGGGTGCCGTTGCCGTGGACCCCGGATGCGCCGTACGCCGGCTTCGGTGGCGAGCCGTGGCTGCCGCAGCCCGCCGACTGGCCGTCGTACGCGGCCGACCGCCAGGCCGCGGACCCGGACTCGATGCTCCACCTCTATCGCCGGGCGATCCGCGGCAGGCCCGTCTTCGGCGACGGCCCCCTCAGCTGGCTGCCCGCTCCCGAAGGTGTCCTCGCCTTCACTCGGGCCGAGGGCGTGCTGTGTGTGGTGAACCTGGCCGACTCGCCGTACGACCTGCCCGGCCACACCGAACTCCTCCTCAGCAGTGGTCCGTTGGACACCGAAGGGAGGCTGCCGAAGGACACCGCGGTCTGGCTGCGCGCCTGAGACCGCGCCCCCCACCCCGAAGGGATCAGCACATGCGCACCAACAGATCCAGAACTGTCAGGTCCATGCCAGCCATCATGGTCGCTGCCCTCACCTCGGGCCTGCTCGGCGCCACGGCCCCCACGGCCCACGCCGCGGCCGGCGCGACCCTCCCCTTCTCCTCCGTCGAGGCGGAGTCCGCCACCACCACCGGCACCAAGATCGGCCCGGACTACACCCAGGGCACGCTCGCCTCCGAGGCCTCCGGACGCCAGGCGGTACGCCTCGACGCCGGCCAGCGCGTCGAGTTCACCGTGCCGGGCGCGGCCAACGCCGTGAACGTCGCCTACAGCGTCCCCGACGGTCAGTCCGGCTCGCTGAACGTGTACGTCAACGGCACCAAGCTGGCGAAGACCATCGCCGTCACCTCCAAGTACTCGTACGTGGACACCAGTTGGATCCCGGGCGCCAAGACCCACCACTTCTACGACAACGCCCGGCTGTTGCTCGGGCAGAACGTCCAGCCCGGCGACAAGGTGGCGCTGGAAGCGGCCGGTGTCCAGGCCACCGTCGACGTCGCCGACTTCGAGCAGGTCGCCGCGGCCGCGACCCAGCCCGCCGGGTCGGTTTCGGTGACGTCGAAGGGCGCCGACCCCAGCGGTCAGGGCGACTCCACCCAGGCCTTCCGGGACGCGATCGCCTCGGCGCAGGGCGGCGTCGTGTGGATCCCGCCGGGCGAGTACAAGCTGACGTCCTCCCTCAGCGGCGTCCAGAACGTCACCCTTCAGGGCGCGGGCAGCTGGCACTCCGTCGTGCGCACCTCCCGCTTCATCGACCAGTCCGGCTCCTCCGGCAACGTCCACATCAAGGACTTCGCGGTCATCGGCGAGGTCACCGAGCGCGTCGACTCCAACCCGGACAACTTCGTCAACGGGTCCCTCGGCCCCGCGAGTTCCGTCTCCGGCATGTGGCTCCAGCACCTCAAGGTCGGCCTCTGGCTGACGGGCAACAACGACAACCTGGTCGTCGAGAACAGCCGCTTCCTCGACATGACCGCCGACGGCCTCAACCTCAACGGCAACGCCCGCGGTGTGAAGGTCCGCAACAACTTCCTGCGCAACCAGGGCGACGACGCGCTCGCCATGTGGTCGCTGTACGCGCCCGATGCGAACAGCAGCTTCGAGAACAACACGATCACCCAGCCGAACCTCGCCAACGGCATCGCGATCTACGGCGGCACCGACATCAACGTGAAGAACAACCTGATCTCGGACACCAACGCCCTCGGCAGCGGCATCGCGATCTCCAACCAGAAGTTCCTCGATCCGTTCCACCCGCTGGCCGGCACGATCACCGTCGACGGCAACACCCTCGTGCGCACCGGCGCGATGAACCCCAACTGGAACCACCCGATGGGCGCGCTGCGCGTCGACTCGTACGACAGCGCCATCGAGGCACAGGTGCGGATCACCAACACGACGATCACCGACAGCCCGTACAGCGCCTTCGAGTTCGTCTCGGGCGGCGGCAGGGGCTACGACGCCAAGAACATCACCGTCGACGGCGCGACCGTGAACAAGGCAGGCACGGTCGTCGTCCAGGCCGAGGCCCCCGGCGCCGCCACCCTGCGCAACGTGACCGCCACCGCCGTGGGCGCGGCGGGCATCTACAACTGCCCCTACCCGTCGGGCACGTTCACGCTCACCGACGGCGGCGGCAACTCCGGCTGGAGCAGCACCTGGTCGGACTGCTCGACCTGGCCCCAGCCCGGCCAGGGCAACCCGGACCCCGACCCGAACCGCAACCTCGCCAAGGGCCGTACGGCGACGGCGACCGGCTCACAGGACGGCTACCCGCCCGGCAAAGCGGTCGACGGCGACGCCAACAGCTACTGGGAGTCCACCAACAGCGCCTTCCCGCAGAGCCTCAACGTCGACCTCGGCGCCACCGAGTCCGTACGCCGTCTCGTGCTGAAGCTCCCGCCGTCCTCGGCGTGGAGTGCGCGCACCGAGACCGTCACCGTCCTCGGCTCCACCGACGGCTCCACCTACTCGACACTCGTCGGCTCCACCGGCTACCGCTTCGACCCGGCCACCGGCAACACAGCCACCGTGACGCTGCCCGGCGGTACCGGCCTGCGCCACCTGCGGCTGACCGTCACCGCCAACACCGGCTGGCCCGCCGCCCAGTTCAGTGAGGTGGAGGCGTATCTGACTTCGTGACCGCGTCCTGCGGGACCCCGCGCTTCGCCGCCTGGATCTGCTCGTACACATGGGTCCGCAGCTCGGCGAAGCGCGGGGCCACCCGGGTGTGCAACTGGTCCCGCTCGTCGGGCAGATCGACCTTCAGCTGCTCCTGTATGACAGTGGGGGAGGCGGACAGGACGATCACCCGCTCGCCCAGGTAGACGGCCTCGTCGATGTCGTGGGTGACGAACAGGATCGTGATCCCGCGCTCCCGCCACAACCTTCGTACGAGATCTTCCAGATCGGCGCGCGTCTGTGCGTCCACCGCCGCGAACGGCTCGTCCATCAGCAGCACCCGCGGCTCGTACGCGAGCGCGCGGGCGATGGCGACCCGCTGCTGCATACCGCCCGACAGCTGCCAGGGATAGGCGCCCGCGGCGTCGGCGAGCCCCACCGACTCCAGCGCGTCAGTGACCAGTTCGCGGCGCCGTGTCTTGCTCAAGTCCTTCTGTTTCAGGGGGAGTTCGACGTTTTCGCCGACCCTCATCCACGGAAACAGACTCCGCCCGTACTCCTGGAACACGAACGCCATCCCGGGCGGCGGCCCGGTCACCTTTCGGTCCTCCAGGAGCACTTCACCGGCCGTCGGCGCGAGCAGTCCGCCCATGCACTTCAGCAGAGTGGTCTTGCCGCAGCCCGACGGGCCGACGAGACAGACGAGTTCGCCCGCGTCGACGGTGAAGGTGAGGTCGCGGACGGCCTCCACCCGCCGCCCCGACCCCTCGTAGACCTTCTTGAGGCCTCGTACGTCCAGCATGGACCGCCCTTTCGCGAGGTTCACGGCGACCGCCTGGTCGAGGCGCGCAGGCCGTGGTACCAGCCGAGCACGCGGCGCTCGACCAGCTGGAAGACGACGGAGAGCAGAAAGCCGAGCAGACCGAGCAGCAGGATGCCGGTCCACATGTCGGGGATGGCGAAGGACCGCTGGAACTGGACGATGGTGAAGCCGAGGCCGTTGCTGGCGGCGAACATCTCGCTGATGACCATGAGGATGATGCCGATGGACAGCGCCTGGCGCAGCCCCGCGAAGATCTGCGGACTCGCCGAGCGCAGCACCACGTTCCGCAGCCACGCGGTGCCCGTGATGCCGTAACTGCGGGCCGTCTCCGCCATCACCGGATCGACCGCGCGCACGCCCTCCACGGTGTTGAGCAGGATCGGCCACACACAGCCGCTCGCGATCACGGTGACCTTCATGGTGTCGCCGATGCCCGCGAACAGCATGATGACCGGCACCAGTACCGGTGGTGGTACCGCCCGCAGGAACTCCAGGACCGGCTCGCACACCGCGCGCACCCGCCGGTAGGAGCCGATGACCGTGCCGAGCGCCACGCCCACGACCGCCGCCAGCGCATAGCCGCCGGTCAGCCGCAGCACGCTGGGCAGCACGTCGTCCTTCAGCCGGTCGGCGGTCCACACGTCCGGGAAGGTCTCGACGATGGTCCGCAAGGGCGGCCAGTACACGTCCGTACTGCTGTCGGAGGCCACCCACCAGCCCGCCACCAGCAGTGCGGGCAGCGCGAACACGAAGAACATCCGCAGCAGCAGCCGGCTCACACCGCCACCTCCCCGCGCACCGACTGGTGCCAGGCCAGCGCCCGCCGCTCCACCGACCGCGCACCCACGTTGATCAGCAGCCCCAGCAGCCCGGTCACCACGACCAGCGCATACATGTCGGGCACCGCCTGCGAGGTCTGGGCGACGGCGATCCGCGCACCCAACCCCGGGGCGCCGATGACGAGTTCGGCGGTCACCGCGAGGATCAGCGCGACCGCCGCGGCAAGGCGCACGCCCGTCATGACGTACGGCAGGGCGGTCGGCCACAGCACATGCCGGATCCGCGCCCAGGTGCCCAGACCGTACGACCGTGCCGTCTCGTCGGCGACCGGGTCCACGTCCTGGACGCCGTACAGGGTCTGGATCAGCACCTGCCAGAAGGAGGCGTAGACGACCAGCAGCAGCACCGAGCGCAGTTCGGTGCCGTAGAGGAGGACCGCCAGGGGGATCAGGGCGACGGACGGGATGGGGCGCAGGAACTCGATCGTGGAGGCCGTCGCCTCCCGCAGATAGGGGACCACGGAGAGGATCACGCCGATCACGATCCCCGCGCAGGCCGCGATCGCCAGACCCAGCGCCCACCCCGTGAGGGTGTCGCCGAGCGCCGACCAGAAGGCGCTGTCGGTGAGTTCGCCGCCGAGCGCGTCCGCGATACGGCTGGTCGGCGGGAAGTAGTCGTCCTTGACCAGGCCGAGCCGCGGCACCACCTCACCCAGGGCGAGGAAGGCCGCGAGCCCGGCCGCACCGAGTACGGCGTTGGCGCCCCTCACGGCAGCAGCGCGTCCAGGTCCGGCGTCTCCTTGAAGAGGCCGTCCTCCTCGCCCAGTTTCATCAGGGCTTCGATGGAGGCGCGGTTGGCCTCGGCCGGCCACTTGGGCAGGGTCACCTGCTCCAGTACGTCTGCCGGGATCTTGGTGTACGTCGTGATGATCGCGCGGGCCTCGTCGGGGTGGGAGTCGGCATAAGCCAGGGACTGGGCGGTGGCCTCCCGGAACTTCTTCACCACGTCCGGGTTCTGCTGCTCGTACTGCTCCGAGGTGAAGTACATGGCGACGGTGACGTCCGGGGCGATGTCGATCAGGGGAGAGGCGATCTCCACGCCACCCTGGCTCCTGATCGTGGCGGTCGCCGGCTCGACCACGCACGCGGCGTCGATCTGCCCCTTGTCGAGGGCCGCGGGCATCTGGTCGAAGGCGAGCTCGACGAGCTGCACCTTGTCGGGGTCGCCGCCCGCCTTGCGCACCGACTGCCGCACCGCGGTCTCGTTGATGTTCTTCAGGGTGTTGATGGCGACCTTCTTGCCCTCCAACTGCTTCGGCGAGGTGATGTCGCTCCCCTTCTTCACAATCAGGCCATTGAAGTCCTTGCCCTTCACGCCGGTCGAGGCGATGCCGTTGACGACGGCCTTGACGGGCACGCTGTTGGACTGGGCGACCATCAGCGAGGTCACGTTCGAGAAGCCGAACTGGAACTGACCGCTGGCGACACCCGGCACGATCGCCGCGCCGCCCTGCGCGGGCGTCAACTCCAGCTTCAGGCCGCGTTCGCTGAAGAAGCCCTTCTTCTGGCCCAGATAGAGGGGCGCGACATCGACGATCGGGATGATGCCGACCTTGACCGTGGTGGTGCCCCCGGACGAGGCGTTGCCGTCCGAGGCGCCACTGTCGTCGGACGAGCCGCACGCCGTCGCGGCGGCCAGGACGGATAGGGCCGTGAGGCCGATGAAAAGACGACGACGCATGACTCCCCCTGTGGGACCGGTGCTGGTGCTCCGAGAGGTTGTGCGCAGACTGTACGAGTGTGCTGTGCGGGAACGTAGAGCCCGGCCGGGGGCAGGGTCAATGCCCTTGTCATCACAGGTCGTTGACAGGGTGAGATGAGCACTCCTAGCGTGCGCACAGCGCACGTTCATGCGTCCGTCCGGAGGCCACGATGACCGCTGCAACCCGCGCACCGCACTTCGTCCGGTCCTTCGAGCGGGGTCTCGCCGTCATCCGCGCCTTCGACGCCGAGCACCCGGCCCTCACGCTCAGCGACGTCGCCCGCGCCTGCGGACTGACCCGCGCCGCCGCCCGCCGCTTCCTGCTCACCCTCGCCGATCTGGGCTACGTCCAGACCGACGGCCGGCGCTTCCGCCTCACCCCGCGCGTCCTGGAGCTCGGCTACTCCTACCTCTCCAGCTTCACGCTGCCGCAGATCGCCGAACCGCATCTGGAGCAACTCGTCGCGCAGGTACGGGAGTCGTCCTCGCTGTGCGTCCTCGACGGCGACGACATCGTCTACGTCGCCCGCGTGCCGACCAGCCGCATCATGACCGCGTCCATCACGGTCGGCACCCGCTTCCCGGCGCACGTCACCTCGGTGGGCCGGGTCATCCTCGCCCATCTGCCGGACGAGGAGATCGAGGTCCGCCTCGCCCGCGCCGACCTGCGCCCTCTCACCGCCCGCACCGTCGTCACGGCAGAGGCCCTGCGCGCGGAACTGCGCCGGGTACGGCGACAGGGGCACTCCCTCGTCGACCAGGAGCTGGAGGAGGGGCTGAGATCCGTCGCTGCCCCGGTGCGGGACCGGGACGGCGAGGTGGTGGCCGGCGTGAACATCGCCGTGCACGCAGGCCGCAACTCCGTCGAGTCCGTACGCCGTGACCTGTTGCCCCACCTGCTCGCGACGGTCGCCCGGATCGAGGCGGACGTGCGGATCACAGGTCCAGCACGAGCCGCTTCCCCCGGCACCGGGACACACAGATGAGCATGGTCTCCCCGGCCTCGCGCTCCTCGTCCGTGAGCACCGAGTCCCGGTGGTCCGGGGTGCCTTCCAGGACGTCGGTCTCGCAGGTGCCGCAGGTGCCCTCGTGGCAGGAGTAGAGCACCTCGATGCCGGCGGCGCGCACGGTGTCGAGCACGGAGGCGTCCGGCGGAACGGTGAGCGTGCGCCCGCTCTGCTGGAGAACGACCTCGAACTCCGCGTCCTCTCCGGTCTGTTGCTGCTCCTTCGGGCTGAACCGCTCGACGTGCAGCACACCGGCCGGGCAGCGTTCCTCCACCGCGTCCAGCAACGGCCCGGGACCGCAGCAGTAGACGAGGGTGCCCTCGGGCAGGTCGTCGCAGACCGAGGCGAGGTCCAGCAGACCGGCCTCGTCCTGGGGTGCGACGGTGACGCGGTCGCCGTAGCGCTCCAACTCCTCCGTGAACGCCATGGATCGGCGGCTCCGCCCGCCGTACAGCAGCGTCCACTCGGCGCCCGCCGCCTCAGCCGCCGCCAGCATCGGCAGGACGGGAGTGATCCCGATGCCGCCCGCGACGAAGCGGTAGCGGGGCGCGGGGGCGAGGGCGAAGTGATTGCGCGGCCCGCGCACCCGGACCTTGCCGCCCGGCCCCAACTGCCCGTGCACGTACGCCGATCCGCCCCGCCCGTCCGGCTCCCGCAGCACCGCGATCCGCCAGGCCGAGCGATCCGCCGGATCTCCGCACAGTGAGTACTGCCGCTCCAGCTCCGGACCGAGCACGACGTCGATGTGCGCGCCCGGCGCCCAGGCCGGGAGCTCCTCGCCCAGGGGATGGCGCAGCGTGAGGGCGAGCACGCCGTCGGCCGCGGACTCCGTGCGGTCGACGACGAGTTCGGCTTCGTACACGGTCATGAGTCGCTTCCTCGCGGCGGATGTCCCTCGGGGCGGTGTCCTTCGGGGTGGTGTCCTTCGGGGTGGCCCAGCATCCACTCCCACATCTCGATCGGGTCCTGGGCGGTGTGCTCGGCGCCGCAGTGGCACGTGCCGTGCAGGATGTCGGTGCCCGGCAGCCAGTCGATGCGGTAGACCTCGCGCGGCGTTTCGGAGAAGAGCCTGCTCACAGGACCTTCTCCATGGGCTTGTCGCCCTCTTCCACCAGCCGGGCGAGGATACGGCGGGCGGCGAGGCCGCCGGTGTCGATGTTGATGCTGAGCTCCTGGTAGCCGGTCCGCTCGGTCCCGAGCGTCTTCTGGAGCAGGTTGAGCGCGTCGACGTCCTGCATGACGACGGTGTGGTTGTTGGACCGCAGGAACTCGGTGACCTCGTCGTCGCCGGTCGCCCAGTCCCGGGAGACCATCCAGAAGTCGTACACCTTGCCGTCCGAGGACGGCGTGATGGCGTACGTGATCTCGGTGTGGAAGCCGTTCGGGTCGCTGCCGTCGGCCTCCGGCGCCACGCCGACCGGGGCGATCCGGCTGTGCAGCAGATAGAGGCAGGGGGCGTGGTACTCGATGTCCTGCCAGCGGGTGATCCGGCCCTCGATGCCGGTCGAGCGGGCGTAGAAGGGCGGGCACTCGGCGTCGTCCATGTGCCGGCTGACCCGCACGATCCCCGCGCCCTCGTCGACCTCCGTGGTGATCGGCGTCTCGGCGACCTCGGGGGTGCCGATGTAGCCGCCGTGCAGATACGTCTCGTGGGAGAGGTCGAGGAGGTTGTCGACGAGCAGTCCGAAGTCGGCGTCGATGGGCTCCATACCGCGGACGGTCGTCCAGCCGGGGGCGTCGAGGTGCCTCGCCCGCGGGATGGTCCCCGGGTCCGCGAGCGCCGGGTCGCCGATCCACACCCAGATCAGGGAGTCCTGCTCGACCACCGGGTAGGCGGCGACGCGGGCCGTGCGGGGGATGCGTTTCTGCCCCGGCACGTACACACACGCGCCGGTCGTGTCGTACGTGAAGCCGTGGTACCCGCACACGATCCGGTCGCCGTCGAGGCCGCTCTCCGACAGCGGGTAACGGCGGTGCACACAGCGGTCGTGCAGCACGACCGGCGTCCCCTCGCCCTCGGTGCGATAGAAGACGAGCGGCTCATCGAGAATCGTCCGGCCAAGCAGCTCACGCCCTACCTCGTGGCTGTAGGCGGCGACGTACCACTGGTTCCTGGCAAAAGTGGTCGTGTGCGGCATCGTTGCGGCTCCCGTCGTTGGGCGATGGTGACATCGTCCGGAAGGGCGTCACGGCGCCGCAATACCTCTTCCGCCTCACGGAAGGATTTGGGGAAACTGCCTGTTCAGGGGGGTTGGTCGTCTGCGGGAGTGAAATCAGGAGTCCGCTTGGCCGGCGACCTCGCTGAATGTTTCCGTCGATGGCTTTTGCCAAGCTTGACACTCCCGCTTTGCGAGAGAGCTTCCTGCTCTCGACTCTCACCGCATTGAGAATGTGCGCGGCCTGGCCGGTCTCTACCTGCTCCCCGACCCGTCCTCTCCCGCCCGCCGGCCGTCCGCCTGGCGCGTGTCTCCCCAACCCATCCGGATCACCGCGTACGTCTCGCCGTCCTTCGGCGGACGTGTCCAGGAACGGGTGGCGAACGTGTGCAGCCGCCCTTTTACGATTGCGTGACGCGGCAGAGACGCACCGAACTCCCCGGCCACCGATTCCAGCAGCGACCGCTCCACCACCTCGGCCCCGTCCTCCAGGGCGCCGAAGAGCCGTCGCGGATCCAGCGCCCGCGGTATCTCCCCGCTCTGCCGGATCTCTCCGTCCGCGTACGTGAATGCGTACTGCTCGGCACCGTCTCGCGCCACCGAAAGGTGGAAGAACGGTTCCCCGTGCCAGGTCCTCAGGCCGCTCCACACCACCACCGCGCAGGTGCCCGCGCTGGCGGCCGCGGCGGGGGAGACGAACCGCCGCCGGTCGAACGGGGCGCGATCGCCGTCGAAGGCGAAGCTCCAACCGGTGCCGGCCCGGCCGACCGCCATGAGAGCCCTGTCGTCGTAGGACGAGAACTCCCTCTGCGTGTGCAGCGATCTGTGGCGCGCCTCCCAGAAGGTCATGGGTTCGTTCAGCACGGTGCCGTCCCCGTCCGCGAGACGTCCGGGCAACTCCTCCGGCTCCACACCTTCCACCAGGACGAACCGGTAGGACGTGCGGTTGTTGCCCGGGTCCGGCTCCGCGAGCCACGCCAGGTCGCCCGGGTCGACCCCGGCCGTCGGACTCGGTGCCTCACCCGCCTGCCCGCGCCTGGGAGATCACCGTGGTGTTCGACGCCGGGCAGAACTCCGTCGCCAACTTCGCCCACCTCGATTAGTCCCACCTGCACTTCGTCGGGCTCGATCCCACTTTCGGACTGCACCGACCTGCTCAAGCGACCCGCCGGCGCCCGACGTTTGGTGGACGAGCCGCGCTTCGGGGGTCTCACGGCGCTGGAGACCCGGCGCACCGTCTACGGCCGGGACCGCCGCGTCCACCTCACCCACTCGCCCGCCCTGCACACCGCCCAGCACCGCGGCTTCGACCAGACCCTCGCCAAGGCCGAGGCCCGGCTCGGCGACCTCGCCGCCACCTTGGCCCGAGGCCGGACCCGCCGAGCCCCGGAGAAGGTCCGGGCCGAGGTCTCCGCGATCACAAGGACCCCTGGGTCACCCGCGTACTCGCCCTGACCGTCGCCCACTTGATGCGACGCCAGGCAGCCGGCGCGGGTGAGCCCATGTCGGCACGCGAACTCCTCGGACACCTCGCCGGCATCCAGGAAACCGTCCTGATCCACCCCTCCACCGGGGGCCGCCCATGGCCCGACGGATGCTTACCGACCTCACTACGACCCAGCCCGCCTCGCCGCCATCCTCGACCTGGACCTCTCCGTCCCGCGCACTTGGCCTTGGCCCGCTGCCCAACGACATCACCGTGCCCCTGGACGCCGACTACGACTCGGACAAGACACGGACCGTGCTCGAACGCGCGGTATGCACGGCCGGATCGGCCACAAGGATGAGAAGGCGCCGATCCAGGCGAGCCGACGCCGGCACGTCGAACGAGCCCCCGGGGCACAAAGCTTGATCCGTGGAGTGGATGCCACTGCGGCAACTCCGCGGCCGGCGAACATACGTAGCCGATTGCGTAGTTCTACTGATCCCTTCAGCGTCCGCTTAGGGAAGGGTCTTGATCGAGGGTGAACCGTGCGCGACGGGAGAGCCACTGAGCACAGGTCAGGATGATGACGTTGCTGGAGTCTGCAGGAGACCGGGTACGGCGACTGGTCCGCGCCGTCACCCCAACGGGACGTAACCGGCCGGCTCGGTACTCCGCCGCTCCGGTCACCGCCTCGCTGGCGGCCGTTGCGCTGCTGACGGCCGGCTGCTCGGGCGACGGAGACGGCACCGACGCATCGGCCGCCACGCCCTCCGCGACCGGCACTGCCACCGCTGCCCCGATCACCCCGTCGGCCACGCCCTCCCCGCCCTACCCGACCAACGCCAAGGGCTGCCACCCCAACGGGGAATGGACGACGGAACAGATTATGCGCTGGGTGCGAATGGCAGCCGATGCCCCCGCCGCAGGCGTCGACACCTCCAAGGACCCGGTCGAGATCAACGAGAGCGTGGCGGGCTACACCGGCCCGCTGTGCGAAACGGTCACCGTTCAGGTGGAGTTCTGGAAGCTCACCTACGGCTCGGGGGGCGCCGGAGAGAACACGACCGGCGCCACGGAGGCCCCGCCGGACTACTACTTCGACATGGGCTCCGTGAAGCGGACCGAGTTGCGCGTCGACGGACGCAAGGAGCAGCTCGTGAAACCGCCGGAGAAGCTCTACGCCGGCGACCGCAGCGTCTGCGTGGGGGCCCTGGTCGCGGTGTACGTCGGCAAGCCCCTCAAGGGCAAGGAACTGCCCGAGCAGATCAGCACCGGGTCCGAGGGCGTCAACATCGGCGGCGGGGACGTGGAATTCAGGACCGAGCGGGTGGCCGAGTACGAGCTGTCGCCTCCAGCGGCGCCGCACGTCTGCAGCCCCGAGGGCAAGCCCACCGCCGACCCGTACGACGTGCCCGACACCACGGGTGTCCCCGACCCGCTGTACCCGACGCCGACGTTCAGCTTCGACTTGGACGACGTCCTGCGCGTCCCGAGTGACGGAGATTGAGCAGGTGGGGCCCCGCCGGCCGACGGGGCCGTGAGTTCACGGAACAGCTGGTGGGGGAGGACTGATCGATCATCTTGACGGTCCGACAGGTATCCGATACAGGGAGTCTGCTTTGAGCAAGCGGGAATTGGGTCCGTATCCAGGTCTGACCTATGCGCACATGGTGTCCAAGGACGTCCACAGCAGCCATGTCGTCCGCCGGTTTGCTGTCTACCCGATCGACATCGAGCGGCCGGAGGAGGGCCGGCGGGTGGAGACGCTGGAATGCGGGAGCTGCCAGAAGCCGCTGAAGTTCAAGGTGCTCAGTGTCGCGGCGGCCAGGACCCGCCGGTGGGTATGGCTGGTGCTGGGCCTGGTCGGGGTAGCGGCGGCGCTCGGGTTCGGGGTGGCGATCTTCCAGGTCGGCGGGCAAGTCCACGAGGAGGGGGCCCCCAACCCGGTGGGCCCGCTGGCGCTGGGCTTCCTCGCCGGGTTCCTTTCCGGGATCGTCGGCCTGAGCTACTGGTGGTACGAGGACGGGGTGCGCGGGCCCGGCTCGCCACTGCTGTCACTCGGTGTGCACGCTCTCCGGTGGCCGCGCAGCTAGCGCGACGCCCTGGCGAGATGCCTGATCTGCGAATTATCCAGGAACTCGGGCTAGGCCTGCCGACCCTCCGGGAGGCGGCGCCACCGGGTGCTGGCCCGCGGCGTCGAGTCCACAGCAGGCCGGACAGGAACGGGAGGACCTGACTGTCCAGATCGGTTTCGGTGGGTACGCAACCACGCGAAGCTCCCCGCAATCATGTTGATCTTGGTCGACAGCCCATTCATCAGTGGCTTCACTTCATCACGCACGCGGGGTGGCCCGCCCTCATTCCTCCTGAGCCCACTCGGCGTGCCACACGGTCACTGTGCCGTTGCCGTGCCCGGCCGCGAGCAGCGTTCGCCCGCCCGTCCGCACCTGACACAGGGCGAAGGTCCACCCCCTCCGGGGGCGGTGTCGATCGTGCGCACCAGCCGGCCGTCGCGCGGGTCCCAGATGCGTATCGCGCCGTCCCGGCCCGCCGAGGCCGGCAGGTCGCGCCCCGAGACCCGCACTGCGCACAGCCCGTACACCCAGCCGCGGTGACCGGTGAGGGAGGCCACCAGCGCGCCTCGGTTCTCCAGATCCCAGAGCCGGACGACCCCGTGCCGGCCGCTGGACGCCAGCAGGGGCCTGCCGTCGACGTCGACCTCGCACAGCGTACGGATCCAGGTGCGCGAGTCCCTGAGGAGAGCCGTGTCCTCGTGCGTGGCCGGGTCCGCGAGGCGGATTACCTTGCGGTGCCCGGAGTACGCCACGAGTCTCCGGCCGCCGACCGTGACCTCGCAGGCCGCCTCGAACGACGGCCGGTACCGGTACCGGCCGTCCGACCGCCGGACCACCCACGTAGGTCGGTTACGTAGTTTCCGCATCCGTTCAGCCCACCCGTCCCACCCGCACGAGGGTTGCCCGTCCCGCGCTGATCGACGCCCACCCGCTCGGGCCGGTGGCTCGCCGTCGACGCGTAGCCGTCGACGCGGTGTGAGATCGAGGACACGAAGCCGCAGGTTGTCAGTGGCGTACGACAGGATGTGCGGGGGCACCAACTGTCGCGGGGGGCGTGAGGGTATGACGACGGAACGGACACGGCTGGTCGGCAGAGAGGCGGAACTCGCGCGGCTCGACCGGCTGCTGGCGGAACTGGTGGGGGACGTGCCCGGCCGCCCGGCGGTGCTGGACGTCGGCGGTGAGGCGGGCATCGGCAAGAGCCGGCTGGTCCACGAGCTGTGCCTGGCGGCGACGCGGCGCGGGGCGGCGGTGCTGCGCGGCCGGGCGACGGAGTACGAACGTCACATCCCGTTCCAGCCGTTCACCGACGCCTTCTCCGACCTCGCCCCGGAGGTCGTCGAATCCTTCCCGGAGGCTGCCGAAGTCGCGGTGCTGAGCGGCGCTCCCCGCAGCACGGACCGCTTCCACCTGCACCGGGCCACCGCCGCTCTGTTGACCCACGCCGCGGCGTCTGGGCTGGTCGTGGTCCTGGACGACATGCACTGGGCGGACGCCGCGTCGCTGGAACTCCTCGACCATCTCGTACGGCACCCCGTGCGCGCCCGCGTCCTGCTGGTCCTCGCCCGCCGCGACCGGCAGAGCCCCGCGCCGCTTGCCGCGACCCTCACCCGCGGCACGGAGACCGGCACGGTACGGCGGACGGTCCTCGGCCCGCTCGGCGAGCGGGACTGCGTCGAACTGCTCACCCCTGACCTGGCCCGCGACCAGGCCGTACGGCTCTTCACAGCGAGCGAGGGCAACCCGCTGTACCTGCTCACCCTGCTCCAGGCGCACCGCGAGGGCGCGTCGGTGAGCCGACTGTCCACGACGGGCCTCGGGGCGCTGCTGCTCGACGAGCTGACCCCGCTGACGCCGTCGCAGGGCCGGCTCGTCCAAGTGGTGGCAGCTCTGGGCGACCACGCCACGCCCGCACTGCTCGGCCCGGTGACCGGCCACGAGCCGGGGCAACTGGCCGACGATCTCGCCGTACTGACCCGGCGCGACCTGCTGCGCACCGGCACGCACGGGCGGATCGCGCTGCGCCACCCCGTGCTGCGCAGCCTCGTCCGCGACGGCACTGACCCCTGGCAGCGCACGGAGATCCACCGGCACGTCGGCGCCGAACTCGCCCGTACCGGAGCCCCGTTGGCCGAGCGGGCGCACCACGCCGAGCAGTCGCTGTCCGACTGGGACCCGCGGGCGGCGGCGGTGCTGGACGAGGCCGCCGAGCAGGCCGCGCAGACGGCGCCCGCGAGCAGCGCACACTGGCTTGAGGTGGTGCTGCGGCATCTTCCGCACACGCCGGAACACGCTGCCAGACGGCGCGAGTTGATGCTGCGGCGGGCCCGGGCGCTGGGCGTCGGCGGCCGGCTCCGGGAGAGCCGGGACCTGTTGCACCAGGTGATCGCCCTGCCCGACCCGGGCGACGGGACGGGGTCGCGGGCGTCTGCTGTCGTGCTGTGCGCCGTCATGGAGCGCCATCTGGGGCGTTACTCGGAGGCGGTCGCCCTGCTCCGCCGCGAGTTGCACCGCACTGATCCTGCGCCGTCGCTCGCCGACCAGGTGGCGCTGGGCCTGGAGCTGGGCTCCTCGGCCCCGCACGACACCTCGTACCCGGCAGTGCGCTCCGAGGTGGCACACACCCTGGAGGTGGCCCGCTCCCTCGGGGACGAGACGGGGGTGGCGGGTGCGCTGAGCGTCGCGGCGCTGGGGGAGGCGTACGAGGGGGAGACGGCCGCGGCGGACGACTTCACCCGCCGGGCGGCGGCCCTCGTGGACTCGCTGCCGGACGGCGATCTGACCGGCCTGTGCGAGCCGCTGGTACGGCTGGCCTGGGCGGAGGCGTTCCTGGAGCGCTTCGCCGACGCCGAGCGGCACGCCGATCGCGGCCTGGCCATTGCCCGCCGCACCGGCCAGATCTACCTCCTGCCCCACCTTCTCCTGTGCAAGACACACGTGCGCACCCAGACCTGCCGGCTCGCGTCGGCGGTGGAACTGTCCGAGGAGGCCGAGGACATCGCCCGCGGCATCGGCAGTGACGAACTGCTCGCCTTCGTCCTCGCCACGAGGGCCCACGCCCTGGTCGACGCCTGCCCACCCGGCGATCCGCGGCCACTGGCCACCGCCGAGGAGGCGGTGGCCGCGGCGGGTCTGGGCGTCAACTGGTGGGCGTCCATCGCTTGGTGTGTACTCGGCTACGCGGCGCTCATTGCCGGCGACCCGGCTCGTGCCCGGGAGGCGGTCCTGCGTGCCGGCGGCCCCGGCCTGCGGCGGATGCAGCCCTCCATGCGTCCGCTGTTCCTGGAGGTCCTGGTGACCGCCGCCGTCAGCATGGGTGACCTGGACGCGGCGAAGGACTGGGCCGAGCGGGCCCGCGAGGAGGCCGAGCGGCTAGATCTGCCCGTGCAGCGCGGCTCTGCCATGCGCAGCGCCGCGCAGATACGCCTCGGTCTCGGTGACGACAAGGCGGCGGCGGACCTGTTCATGGCGGCGGCCGACGAGAGCGCCCGCAGCGGAGGGGTGTTCTGGGAGGCGTTCTCCCTGCTCTTCGGCGCCTCCCTGTCGGCGGCGGACCCGGGCGACTCGCGGCGCGGGCAGGCGGCCTGGCACCGGGGGCGGCGGCTCGCCGTGGCCGGGGGCTGCGGGATGCTGACCGGTCTTGCCGAGGCGGTTGGCCCGGCGGTGGCCGCCGCCGCTGACGGGCCCGAGCACCGCCTCGCCGAACTGACCGCCCGCGAACGGGAGATCGCCGACCTCGTCGCCGACGGCCTCACCAGCCCGGCGATCGCCGAACGACTCTGCCTGAGCCGCCGCACGGTCGAGACCCACATCTCCCGGGTCTACCGCAAGACGGGAGTCTCATCGCGGGCAGCTCTCGCGGGCCTGATGGCGGGGCGCACGCCGAGGCCTTCCTTGAGAGGATGAGCCACGCACGGTTCGAGCCGCGGATACCGGGGGTCCTGTGCATCAGCCACAAGTCACAAGTCAGCAAGCCACGAGGCGCGAAACTGTGTGAGCGAGCGGCGGTGTTGGTGTGCCGGACCGGTCAGCTGCCCCGCCCGAACGGTCGGCTGGAGCCGGTCCGCACTCGGGTGCTCCGGTACGGGGGTGCGGTCAGCTCCGCTACCGGCCTGATGCCTATGTCACCGCCCTGATGGACACGCTGGGCTGAGCCCAGGCGGTCCGGGGCGCGGGCATGGCGGCGAGCGCCGAAACCGCCTTCCACGTCCGACACCAACTGGCGGATCCGCTACGTGTGCCAGTGCCTACGGTATTGGCCAAGGCAGACGTCGACGTCGACCTCAGGCACAGAGGTCGGCGTCGACAGACGTTGTGTTGACTAGAAAGGGGGGTTGAGGCAGGCGATAAAGCTACCGCCCTCGGTATACAGCGGCCACTGCATCTGTTCACGGGTTGCCGGCCCGTAGTCGCCGTCGGCGCTCACACCGAGGCGGTTGGCTTGGAGCCACCGAACGGCATCCACCGTGCCGGTGCCGTAGCTCCCGTCCGTTCCTCCGGTGGCGTTGATCCGATTGGCGGCATAGGTACCGGGGTAGCAGTAAACGATGGCCATCTGCAGCCTCATCACGGCGATTTCACTGCCCGTCTGATATTCCATGTAACAGCTCAGCCCGTTACCGGTGCGCGCGGGGATTTTGTAGTGATTGCCAGGGTTGCCGCCATCGCCCAACCCATCGGTGCGCTTCACCGTCGTGTTGCACGGACCGTAGGCGGCGTGGGCGGGCGCAGTCATCATCGGGCTGGCCGTCAGGCCGGCGGCGAAGAGGAGAGCCAAAGCCCCCAACACTCCGCTCCGCATGCGGAGCGTCGTGGATACACGTTGCACGATGCAACCCTTCTGGTCGGTGATGTCGTCTCAATGACGGCCTCGCCCATGGACCTTAGGGTCGTCGTGGGCTTCGGACTTTGTCATCCGTGCAGGGAACTTTGTCAGTAGTGCACAGCCTCAAGTTGACGCCATATCAGGCGAGGCGGGCCCTGTGTGTGCCCGTCGAAGCCGTTGCGCAGCGAGAGAGAATCCGGCCAGACTGATGTCGGGAACCGTCCGTGTCTAGGGGGACTTGTGGGGGAACGGGCCGAGGTACTGTCAGGCCGGCTCTATGACCGACGCAGACGAAGGGCTGCCTCATGAGCCCGGTCCTGGACACCGCGTTCATACCGCCGCGGGACCGGGAGGAAGTGATCCGGAATGCGGTGTGGGAATCCATGGTGGCGGTCGATATCGACCACCGTCCTCCGGCTGAGGACATCTCCGTTCGCATCGGGCTCGGCGCCGTGGGGCCCATCAGGATCTGTTCGGCGCGGGCGACCGCGGTCACTCTCCGTCGGACGGAGCGGCTCGCCCGAAAGGACGAGGAGCCGGCCGTCACTCTCGGTATTCAGATGACGGGCAGCAGCGTGGTGGTTCAGAACGGTCGCGAGTGCCTGTTGAGGCCCGGGGAATTCGCCGTCTACGAATCGATCGCTCCCTACACACATCTCTTCGACGAGGCAGTCGACTACCGCTTCATCCGTTTCCCCCGCGCGGCACTCGCGCTCCCCGACCGGTTGCTCCGGGACATCACCGCGGTCCCGCTGGGATCCGACAACCCCGTTGCGCGCCTGGCCTTCACCTACTTCTCCCAACTGGCCGTCAGCGACGCGTTGCACCAGGGGGTGCACGCCGACGCCGTGGTGGAACCCAGCATCGAACTCCTCCGTGCCGTCCTGACGTCCCAGCACGGCAACGCCGACCTGGCCAGAGGGCCGTTGGAGGCGACCCTCAGCCTGCGGATCACTCAATACCTCCGGGAGCACCTGGCTGATCCCGATCTGTCGGCGGCACGGATCGCCGCCGCACACGGCATCTCCGTACGTCACCTCTATGCGGTGCTGTCCCGGTCGGGCATCAGCCTCGGAGACTGGATCCGTACCCGCCGCCTGGCCGCATGCAGGCGAGAACTGACCGGCCCGAACGGGCGGCTGCGGACCATCGCGGCGATAGGACGGAGCTGGGGCTTCGTGGACGCGACCCACTTCAGCAAGGTGTTCAAACGGGCATACGGAATCTCGCCTCGGGCCTGGCGCGACCAGAACCACCCCCGCTCCTCCGGGTGATGGTCTCCGCGCGGCCAAGTTTCGCGTGACCGACCTTGGACGCTCGGTCTGGGCCCGGGGTCAGACCGAGCGGACCATCAAACTCATGCCCGACGGAACCGTCTTCGACCGGAGGGCAAGAAGGTCAGCCTCCACGAGCAGGGCCACGAGTATGCAGAAGCCCAGCTCATCGCGCTCGGAGCGCCGGTGCCGTGGCTGGCTGCATAGGTTCGCCAAGTCCTTCAGGCCGCGGCGGCGACGGGACGTCCGCCCCAGCGGATGCCTCCCTCGCTGCGGATCCGGGCGCGTTCCTTGCGTTCGGCGGCCGAGACGTCGCGGTGACGGGCATTGGCGTTGCGCCACCGCAGGTAGGCGTGCAGGGCCCGGGTCTGCACGGGGTGGTTGGGGTGGTGGGAGTTGGCGATGGTGAACTGCCGCAGCGGTCCGAAGTGGGCCTCGATCGGGTTGGCCCACGAGGCGTAGGTCGGGGTGAAGCACAGTTCGACCTCGTGCTTCTTCGCCCAGCGGCGGATGTCGGCGCCCTTGTGGGCGGACAGGTTGTCCAGGATCACGTAGATCGGGGCGCCGTCGGGCCGGGCGGGGCGGATCGACTTCAGCGCGGCCAGCGTGTTCGCGGCGCCTTTCTTGCGACGGTTGATGCCCCACAGGGTGTCGTCGCCGACCGAGTAGCAGCCGTGGAAATACCGCACCCCGTGGGTGCGGTGGTAGGTGGCCGGTACTCGGTCGGGCTTGGCCTGCTCGGCCCAGCAGTTGCCGCCGGTGGGCCGGATTCCCAGCGGGCCGAACTCGTCGAAGGCGAAGGCGAAGGCCCGGTCCGGGAAGCGGTCCAGGACCTCCTCGATCCGGTCCAGCTTCGCCTCGCGGTCCGGGTCGGGGATTCCTTCCACGTCTTGGTGCGCTGGAAGGTGACACTGCGGCGGGTGAGCAGGCCGCGTAACGCCTCGCGGCCGATGCGGATCACCCGGCCGTGGACCTTCCGCAGGTAGGCGACGAGCTTGCGCAGTGACCAGCGGGTGAAGGGCCGGCCGAGCTTGACCGGTCGGGTGGTGGCCGTCGCCACGACGAAATCCTCGTCGTCAGTGCTGAGCAGGCGGGGACGGCCTCCCGCCCATCGAGGGTTCCAGACAGGCCAGGCCGATCTCGTTGAATCGGTGGATCACATCGCGCACGGTGTCTTCATCGGCCTGAACCAGCTGGGCGATCACCGGCACGCGGTTCCCGCCGGCCGAGGCCAGCAGCATCATTGCCCGCCGGTAGCGCACCGAACTGGTGCTGCCCCGGCGCACGATCTGCTGCAGCCGCTGCCCTTCCTGGTCGGTCAGTCTGCGCACACGGACAGGCTCAGCCACCGCGCCTCCAGCAGTCGGAACGGACGTCACCGCACATCCAACCGCCAGGACCACCAACCCGGCGGCATCGTTGCGGCTCCCGTCTCACGGAAGGACGATTGGAAAGCTCCTGGTGAGAGGCCGGGAGGTCATGCGCCCCGTACGGCCGGCACCTGTTCGGACGACGCCGGGGCGCTCGGCGCCCCGGCGTCATGACGATCGACAGTGCTACCGGGCCGCCCCCTCCGCCGTGCCGTTGATCACGAACTGTGAGCCGGGTTGGATCAGGATGTTCCCGTCGGCCGAGTCACTGATCGTCACATTGGTCAGCGTCGCGCTGCCGCGTGCGCCTCCCATCGCGAGGATGCCCGCGCCGTTGTTGGACTTGGTGATCGTCACGTTGTCGATCTTGGCGTTCGGCACGGCACCGCCGCCCGTCTTGAACTGGATGCCGTCGTACGTCGAGTCGTGGATCTCCGTGTCGCGGATCGTGACACCCGGGATGTCGGGGCCCGCGGCGAACAGGGTGATGGCGCCGAACTCCTGAGCCTCGCCCCAGAACGCACCGCCCGTGCGGTACAGCCCGTTGTTGGCGATCAGCGTCTGCCCCGTGAAGGGGATCGGATCGTGGTCGGTGGCGAGCATGATGCCCGGGTAGTTCATGGTGTCGTAGACGAGGTTGTTCTCGATGGTGTTGCCGTAACCGCCGTACACGGCGATGCCGTTGGCGCGCCACGGCAGCTGGACGGTGTTGTTGCGGAAGTGGTTGTCGTGGCCGATGTCCACCGACTGGTCCTTCACGTACTTGCTGGCCCACACCGCGAGCGCGTCGTCACCGTTGTTGCGGAACGAGGAGTTGAACACCGTGGAGTTCCGCGTGCCGTTGGTGAAGTTCACACCGTCGGCATAGGTGTTCCGGATGCGCATGCCGCTGAACTCCAGGCGGTCGCCGGGGCCCCACAGGTCGGGGATGTTGGAGTAGTCGCGGCCCACCCAGGTACCCACGTTGGCGTGCTCGATCCACACGTTCGTGATCTTGGTGTCCTCGCCGAACCGGCCGTTCAGGCCGACCCCGCCCTCCGCGCCGCCGTCGCCGCCGCGAATGGTGCCGGAGCCGAAGATGGCGATGTCGGAGATCTTGGTGTTGTCGTCGATGTCGAAGCCGAAGTTGCCCTCGTGCGGATGGTTGATGCCACCGGCCTGGTGCGGCGGGGTCAGTGTGTAGAACTGGGAGTGCCACATGCCCGCGCCGCGGATCGTGACGTCCCGGATGCCCACCTGGTTGTAGTCGCCCCGGTTCAGGGGGTCGTCGGTGAGGATCTTCTGTTCCTGGCGCCACTGCCCGGCCGGGATCCACACACAGCCGATGGTGCCGTTCTGGTCGGCCGTCACCGCCCGCTGGAGGGCGTCCGTGTCGTCGATGCCGTCGTTCGGGATCGCGCCGTACTCGGTGATCGAGGTGCACTCGGCGGGCTTGCTCGCGGCCGGCGCCACCTGCTCCAGGTCGATCATGTCGACGACGTAGTACGCGGCGTTGTCACCGGCGTCGCGCTGGAGCTTGAACTTGGTGCCCGCCGGATACGTCTGCGACAGCAGCGCGTGCGACTCGTCGAAGAGCCGTCGCGCATCGGTCTGCGGGTTGTTGGTCAGGCCCTCGGGATCGTCGGAGTTGCCGTACAGCCAGCTGTACTTGGAGGTGAGGGTCAGCTTCTGCACGAACGTGCCGTTCGCATAGAGGCTGAGCGTGGCCTCCTGACCGCCGCCGCCCGCCGCGTCCGGGATCGAGTTGCGCACGACGATGGAGTTCGACGCACTGGTCGACGTGAACTCCACGTACTGGCCGCTGGAGTTGAGGCGTACGGACTCGCGGCCCGACGACTCCGTGGCGAAGTTGGTGTGCCCGAAGGTGCGTTCGCCGTCGGTCTCCAGGAGGGTGCCCGTGTACTGGGCGTCCTCCGCCTCGTACTCCACGTACGGCACCGCCGCGCCCCGGCCGACCACGATCGAGCGCGCGAACACGTTGTTGTTCTCGTTGGTCTCGGTGACCACGCCGGTGGCGTCGGCGGTGGCGGTGAGGGTGGCGCCGCCGTTGGTCGCGGTCCAGCTGCCGCCGACGGTCACGGTGACGGTGTCACCGGCCGGGATCGCGGGAGCCGTGCCGTTGAGGGTGGTTCCGCCGACGGTCAGCCGGGTGACCGAGCCGGCGCCGACGGCAGTGGTGCCGCGGTTGTGCACCTTCACGCTGAAGGTGACGTTCGAGCCCACGGCCGGGTTGGCGGGGGTCGAGACGATGTCCGTGACCTCCAGGTCGGGGCCGGGGGCCTGGCCGACGACCAGCTTCGCGTCCGCCGTCCGGCTGTTGTTGCTGTTGTCCTGCTCGGCCACGGTGTCGTTGGGGTCGACCACCGCGGAGACGGTGTAACTGCCCATCGCCCGCTTGCCGATCGACACCGGGACGGTCGCCGTCTCTCCCACGCCGAGGCCGCGCACCGAGCCGCTGCCGGCGACCGTGCCGCCCAGACTGACGTTCACCGTGGTCGCGGCCCCGGCCGCGGAACCGCCGTTGCGCACGGTGGCGTTCACCGTGACCTCGTCGCTCTCGCTCGGAGCGGAGGGGGTCCAGGTGAGATCGGTGACGGTGAGGTCCGGGTTGGGGGCCGCGACTCCGATGACCTGGAACTCGGCGACCTGGCCGCCGAATCCGGAGTTGTTGCTGTAGATCTTCAGCTGGACGTCGGCGTAGCGCCCGGTGACCGGGATCGTCACCGCGTTCTGGTTCGACGACGGATTGAAGGTGTAGTCGGCGCGCGCCTTCAGCGAGGTGTACTCGGAGGCGTTCTGCGCGCGCCCGAGCACCTCGATGTTCTGGGTACGGGTCGACCATGCGGGGTCGGGGTTGAGCTTGACCACGACCCCTTCGAGGTCCGCGTCGGCGCCCAGCTTCACCGTGAGCGTCGACGGACTGACGGCGGACTCCCAGTAGGTGCCCAGGCTGTTGTCGTTGGCGTTGGTGGCAAAGTAGTTCTGCGTCGCGGAGGACGCCTCGATCGGCTTGTTGACCGCCAGGTTCGCCCCGTTCACCGGAGGCTGCGGCTCGCCCTCCTCGCCGTAGATCTCCAGCTCGGACAGCTGCGCCGCGGGCCAGCCGGTGTTCGCGGTCACCTGCACGCGTACGTACCGGACGTCCGTGGAGTCGAAGCCGACCGTCACGCTGCTCGACCGGGCCGGGTCGAACTGCCGCCCGGTGGCGCCGGAAAGGGTGCTGAAGCTGCTGCCATTGGTGCTGCCCTGGACGCTCAGGGTCTGGGTACGGGGCTCCCACGAGGTGGGGAGCTTGAGCACGACCTGGTCGACCGCGACGCCGGCGCCGAGGTCGACCTGGATCCACTGCGGGAAGGCGTTGGACGGGCTTTCCCAGTACGTCTGCTGGCTTCCGTCAGTGACGTTTCCGGCGGGATAGCCGCTGTGGGACCCGCTCGCCGTGGCGGTCTTGCCCAGGGCGAGGTTGGGGCCCGCTGCTTCGGCTGCGGAGGCGCTGACAGGCAGGAGCCCTGCGGTGATGAGACCCGCTGTGAGCGAGCCGACGACCAACCGCCGGACGGCGTGCGTCCATCTCATGGTGTCCTCTGTTCCACGGGGATGCGGGGGTCCGTGCAGAGCGGGACACATCCGGAAGATTTGTCCACACTCGGTGAACTTGCGCGTGTGCCTACGAGATTTAAGTGATTCAGTCGCAGTTTTGCGTTCCGTACGTCGCAGATTTCATGCAGGCATGGGGATTGTCAACGGCTCTCACACGACTGTCCGGTTGCATCCCTGGGCCGCGGGGCACCAGGAGCGACACGGGCTCCGGTCGCGGAGCCCGTTGTCCCGACGGGTCTTCTGACGCCGTGGCAGAGGCTTCGGCGGACCCTCTGTCGCCGTGGACCGGCTGACCGTACCCTGACAAGTCATAGAACTTCAGGCGTGATTGACCGGGGGAGCCGTCATGTCCTGGGAGCAGCACGGTGCACGTGACGATTTCGTCGTTCCACCGATGCCGACCGCACCACCGCCCGCTCCGGCCGATCCGTGGCGAGCCGTCGCGGTGGCCCTGCTGAACCTCTGCGGACTCGGGCTCGGTTACGCCCTGCTGCGCCGCTGGGGGCTGATGGCCGCATGCTGGGTCGCGACGGCGATCCTGCTCGTGGTGGCCCTGCCCGCGGACCCGAACGGGGTCCCCGGCGCGGTGGTCGTCCTCTACCTGGTCTTCCTGGTGCTCGCAGCCGCGCACGGTGCGTCCGTGGGCCTGCGGACCCGGATGGCGTGGCCGCCGAGCGCCCCGGTCGCAGCCGCGCTCGGCGTCGTGCTCCTGGCCGTCCCCGTCGGTGGCGTCGTCCTGTACGACGGGGCCCGCGACGAAGCCACCGAACTGATGCTGCTGGACCGGCTGGAGCGGGCGGACAAGCTGGTCAAGGCGTCCGCGCAGCTGCCGTTCGAGTCGGCGGAGGCCGACTACCGCAGCGCGCTGGCCGCCTACCGCGGGCTCAGCGACGACCACGCGGGTTCACGGGCGGCCGAACGTGTTCCCGACCGGCTCAGGACCTACTACGCCACCGTCGCCTCGCCGTACGCGCAGGAGAACTACTGCGCCGCCGTACCGCCCTTGAAGTACCTCCGTACGGTCCCGCGCACGATGAGCGACGAGACGCTCGGATCCCTGTCCGCCTGGCCCGACGACCGGCTGGCCACCTCGCTCTACGAGTGCGCGGCCACGTCACTCGGCGGCGGGGCCGGGGACTGGACCCCGCACTTCGACGAACTGCTGACGACGTTCCCGAAGTCCGCGCAGGCGGCGAAGGTGGAACCCGCCGTGCAGGCCGCGGTCGACAAGGAGGTGAGGTCCCTGAGCGGCGACGAGCCCTGTGCGGCCGTCGAGCGGCTCGAGACTCTCGGCACCCAGGTCCGCGGGCTGTCGGGAGAGCCGGCCGGCCTGACCGACGCCCTCGACAGGGACGCCGACCGGGCGGAGGGGAAGGCGAGTTCGGGCACGTACGCCTGCGGTGTGGACCAGTACCGGGACGGGAGCTTCAGCGAGGCCGTCACCACGATGAACGACTTCGCCGAGAGCAACCCGAACGACAGGAACCGGGCACGCGCCCAGAAGATAGCCATCGCCGCGGAGGTCGCCCAGACGGTGCCCGCGGCCGGCAAGCGCCTGCCCACCACGGCATCGGGCGGCAGCATCTCCGTCACCGTCAAGAACGACAGCCCCGACGACATCACGGTCCTGTACACCGGGCCGGTGACCGGCAGCTTCACCCTCGGGGCCTGCGGCAGCTGTACCTCGTACTCCCTCCTCAGCAGCACCCTGACCGGTTTCGAACCGTGCAGCGACAGCGGCAAGAACTACCCGCAGCGGACCATCCAACTGCCCGCCGGCACCACCTACTTCGTGCACAAGTCCCAGGACGCGGACGGAAAGTCGCCGGCCTCGGACACCGCCAGGCTGTCGCCGGGCTATATCTACACCGAGTGCGCCTACACGACGAGCTTCGGCTACTGACGCGACCGGCGGGGTGATCAGCAGGGCCGGCGCCACACCCCCAGCTCCAGCTTCTTGCGCATGGACGACAGCTTCAGCCTGCGCGAGTCGGCGCAGAAGTCGCTGTTCGGTACGGCGTACTCGACGTGGAAGACCGCCTTGCCCGCCGCGATGAACGGACGCAGTGCCCCGCACTCGTCGAACTGCGCGCACTCCTCGTTGACCGCGAAGTCGAAGTGACGGACGAGCCGGGGGATCTGCGGGAGGTCGTTCTTGAGGCCCACGGCCAGTCCACGGGCGTGCGCGAGGTCCGCGATCATGCGGTTGTACGCCAGCTGGTCGCTCGCGGTCAGCGGGAATCCCGTCTCGCCGGCGTACCCCTCCATCAGGTCGGGCTCCACGGCGTCGAATCCCTTGGCGCGGCACATGTCCATCCGGCGTTCCATGATCGGCCGCAGTGCCTTCCTGCGGCGGACGTCCAGCCAGCGCTCGCCGTCCCAGCCGTTGGGGGCGCCGAGCACGGACTTCGGGAAGTCGTTCTTGTCGGGGCGGAAGTTCTCCCAGGCGCCGACGTTGATGTAGCAGATGACCTTGCGGCCGGCGCGGTGGAGGCGGGTCACGTCCGCGGTGGAGGTCTCGAAGCCGTCGACGTCGTAGACCGGAACGTCGACGGAGAGGTCGAGCCTTCCGTCGAGCTGCCACTGCCAGGCGAGGCCGGGACGGGGCTGCCAGCGCTTCTGCCGTGCAGGGGACTTGGTGGTCGGGGCCGACGAGGTGTTCCCCTCCGTGCCCGAACACGCGCTCAGTGTCAGCGCCATCAGTGCCCCGCACATCAGTGCCGTACGTCGTCCCATCACTCCGTCTCCCGCAGCGCGGGCGTCAACTGCGCCCAGGGATTGGGAAGTTCGCCCGTCACCGGCCCCGCCACCGCCGCGCCCCGCTCACGGGCCGTACGGACGGCCAGGGGGACCAGCGCCGCGGGCACGCCGTAGACGAGGTGGCAGAAGCGCTCGGCCGGGTGCTTCGACGTCCACGCCGGTCTGCTGAACGCCGAGACGTACGTCGACCAGTGGCCCTCGAAGGTGACGACCAGGTCGGCGACGCGGGCGTACCCCGGCGCCGGGTGGACGCCGGGGTTCAGCACGACCGGCGCCGCGCCCAGCCGTCGTACCGCCCGCACCAGGCGTCTACAGGCGGGCAGTTCGTCGGGTGAGGCGGTCACCCGGTCGAGGAAGCAGCCGTCGGTCCCGTACCAGTCGCGGTACCGGGCGACGTCCTCCGTCACCTCGGCCGGGCCGCGGGCGCCGTAGTCGGTGTCGACGTACCCGAGGAGGCGGGCACCGGCCGAGCGCAGCGCCCCCGCCGCCGCGGCGAACGCCGGATCGGGGCCCGGACCGGGGCCGTTCGCCGGGTTGAGCACCACCGCGTACGTACCGGCTGTCGCCCCGATCAGACGGTGCCAGGCGCCCGGGTCCTCGGCCGGATGGACGTACAGCGGGATCAGCAGGCTCACGGCGCGTTGACGTCCTCCCGCCGCGCCGTCGCCTCCCACAGCGCTGTCAGCGAGTCGTCGAGGGTGTACGACGGCCGCCAGCCGAGGACGTCTTCGGCGGCCGTGATGTCGGAACACTGCCACGAGACCTCCCCGGATCGGGCGGATACGCCGACGCCGTTCTCCCCGATCCGCCCCCGGAACCCGGCGATGCGGGCCAGCGCCCGCACCAACTCCCGTACGGGAACGGCCTGTCCGCCACCGATGTTGAGGACGCCCGGCAGGGGCCGCGGGGCCGACACCGCGAGCGCCGCCGCCCGTGCCACGTCGCGTGCGTCGACGAAGTCGCGGTACGCCGACAGATCGCCCAGCCGGATCACCGCGGCCGGGTCCTGACCCGCCTCGCGCAGCAGGCCGGCGATGCGGCCGGGCAGCCCGGTCGCCGGAGCACCGGCCCCCACCGGGTTCCCGACCCGCAGCACCACCGCGTCGAGCCCCGAGGTGGTGACCGCGACCGTGCCGGCGAGCTTGGTCGCGCCGTACGCGGAGAGCGGGTGGGTGGCCGCCGACTCCGTGACCTTGGTGTGCGGGGCGCCGAGGCCGTATTCGGCGACCGAGCCGAGGTGGACAAGACGGGCCGACGGTGCCGCCTTCCGCAGCGCCGCACAGAGTGCCGCCGGACCACGGGAGTTGGCCTCGGCGAGAGTCACGGAGTCGCCCCCGGTGGCGCCCGCGCAGTTGATCACGGCGTCGGGCTCCGCCTCGGCCACGGTCCGGGCCAGCTCGTCCGCGCGGGCGGTGGCGAGGTCGATGCCGAACTCCGCGGCGGGCGTGCGGCCGCCGCCGAGCACCCGCACGCCCGGCAGGGCACGCAGATGCTCGGCGACATGGCCGCCCAGATAGCCGGTGAAGCCCAGGACGAGAATGCGCATGGGGTGGTCAGGCTCCCTTGAGCAGCAGCGACTTGCGGGTGGTGAACTCGGCGTTGGCCCGGTCGTAGTCGTCCGGCCGGCCGATGTCGAGCCAGTACCCCTCGAAGTCGTAGGCATGCGGCGGGTTCTGCGTCTTCAGCAGGTCGAGGACCAGCTCGTCGAAGCCCAGCGGCAGCCCGGGGGTGTAGCCGTCGAGGGTGGAGCGGGTCAGCCCGTACACGCCCATGGAGACGCGGTAGTCCATGCTCGGCTTCTCGGTGAAGGCGACGACACGGCTGTCGGCGGTGGTCAGTACACCGAAGTCGATGTGCACCTTCCGGGCGTACGTCGCGATGGTCAGCGGCGCGTCCGAGCCGCTGTGCCGGCGCAGGACGTCCGCGTAGTCGAGGTCGGTGAGGATGTCGCCGTTCATGACCAGGAACGTCTCGGGCAGCTTCTCGCGCATGGTGAGCAGCGGGCCCATGGTGCCCAGGGGGCTCTCCTCGGTGGCGTAGTCGACGGCCATGCCCCACTGGCTGCCGTCGCCGACATAAGCGCGGATGATCTCGCCCAGGTGTCCTATGGCGATGGTGCAGTGGGTGAAGCCCGCCGTGGCGAGCTGGCGCAGCACGATCTCCAGGATGGCGTGCTGGTCGCCGATGGGCACGAGCGGCTTGGGCAGCGCGGTGGTGTAGGGCCGCAGCCGGACGCCCTTGCCTCCCGCCAGGATCACTGCGTGCATGGGGACTCCTCCTTCGTGAACGCTTCGTGGACGCTTGTCGAGGTGCCTGACGGGCTCAGATGTTGTAGATGCCGGTCTTGTAGCGGGCGAGGTTGGCCGGGTCGCGGAAGAACTCCACGGTGTGCGCGAGGCCTTCCTCCAAGGTGTGTGCGGGCTGCCAGCCGGTGGCGGCGGTGAGCCGGCTCGCGTCGGCGACCAGCCGCATCACCTCCGAGCCCGCCGGCCGGATGCGCGCGGTGTCCTCGCGGACGTCGAGCGCGGTGTCCATCACCTTGCCGATCAGCGCGACGAGGTCACCGACCGAGATCTCCCCGCCGGTCCCGGCGTTGAAGGTGCGGCCCACGACCTGCTCGGCGGACGCGGTGCCCACGGTGAGGAACGCCTGCGCGGTGTCCTTGACGTAGGTGAAGTCACGGGTGGGGCGCAGATCGCCGAGGGTGATGGTCCGTTCCCCGGCGGCCACCTGTCCGATGACGGTGGGGATGACCGCCCGCATCGACTGGCGCGGCCCGAAGGTGTTGAACGGCCGCAGCGTCACCACCGGTGTGTCGAAGCTCGCGTGGTAGCTGTCGGCCAGCCGGTCGCCGCCCGCCTTCGAAGCGGCGTACGGGGACTGGGTGTTGATGGGGTGGTCCTCGGTGATCGGGACGGTCTGCGCGGTGCCGTACGTCTCGCTGGTGGAGGTGTGCACCAGCCGGGGCGTGCCCAGGGCGCGGACCGCCTCCAGCACGTTGAGGGTGCCGGTGACGTTGGTGTCCACGTAGCTGTGCGGTGCCTGGTAGGAGTACGGGATCGCGATGAGGGCGGCCAGGTGGTAGGCGCAGTCGGCGCCTTCGAGCAGCCCGCGGACCGAGCCCGGGTCGCGTACGTCGCCGAGGACGATCTCGACCTGGTCGAGGACGTCCGGCGACAGGGTCTCCAGCCAGCCGTAGGAGGAGAAGGAGTTGTACTGCGCCATGGCTCTCACCCGGTGCCCGGAGGCGACCAGCGCCTCGGTGAGGTGCGAGCCGATGAATCCCTCGGCTCCGGTGACTGCGGCAAGTGGTGCGGTGGTCAACTCGGGGGTCCTTCCGGTCGGTTGCGCATCTGGTGGCGTGGGTTGACTGCTTGCTTGTCGTCCGTCGTCCGGACGGTCACGCATGCGGCGCCGGCCGTCCCAGCAGCCGCAGCACGCACCCGCTGAGACACAGCGCGGCCAGGCCACAGGCCGGCGACAGCACGTCGATGCCCGGCGGCGAGGGGAGAACGGTGAGGGCGCCGGCCCCGGCGGCAGCCGCGAGACATATCCCGGCCGGCGGCCAGGCCACCCCGAAGGCCTGGAGCAGCAGCGCCGTCCACAGGGCCGCCGCGAGCAGCAGGAGCGGGGTGGGTTCGGAGTCGGTGAGCAGTGCCGCCGGGAGCAGGGGCAGCAGATAGGCGATCAGACAGAGGGCGAGAATGGCCGCCGACCGCAGCTGGAAGGCGGTCGGTGTGGCCGTCGCCCGCAGCGCTTTCACCGACAGCCCGCGGTACCGGTACAGCAGCCATTCCGCGGGCCCCATGCTCACGGTCAGCACGATCACCGCATACGGCTGCTCCCGCCCTACGAGCAGCACCAGCGCCCCCGCGGCCAGACCGAACAGGCCGTACGGCAGCGACCGCAGCAGCGGGGGCCGGCCGGCCCCCGGCGTGGCGGAACGGGACAGGGCGGAGCGCAGGATCCAGCCCGCCGCGGCGACCGCGCCGAGCAGGGACAGCAGCGGCAGCCCCGCCCGCAGCACCGCGCCGGGCTCCCACCACGCCAGCACCGCGGCACCGGCGATCATCGGTGTGAGCGCGGCCAGCAACAGCCGCTCCCCGCCCAGCACCAACAGCACACCGGCCGCCGCGAGATACACCGACTGCGCCCCCGCGGCCAGGGCTGCCGGGCCGGACCCGGCGACCGCCGTTCCGGCAGCCGTTGCCACGGCGGCACCGAGCGGGGCGCCCTTCAGGAGCGTACGACCGGCCTCGCGCCGTCCCGTCGCCATGCGCACGAAGGCCCGGTGGCCGAGCGCCTGCCCCCACGCCCAGGAGACGAGCCCGGCCACGACCAGGACGGAGACGGCTCGGTCGGCGTGCCACAGCGGTGCGGTGAGCAGGTAGGCGAGTCCCGGCAGCGCGAACAGGGCGCCGCGCAGGGCGCACCGGATGTGGTCCGGGCGCCAGGGATCGGCCGGCGGCGCGGGTTCCGGGTAGGTGCGCGGCACCCGCCGGTACAGGGCGGTGGCGAGGGAGAAGAGGTTCGGGTGGCCGTACCGCTCCTGGATGACCTCGGCGGTCAGTCCCTCCGACTCCAGCAGCGCGGCGACCTCGTAGGGGTGTACGGCGGGGCCGATGCGGTCGGCCAGTTCGGCGGCGAGCGAGTCGACCGCGGCATGGTCGGCGCCCCAGCGGGGCTGGCGCGGCGCCGGGGTGCGGGTCTCGGCGACCCGCGCGCGGGGTGAGGGGGCCGCGGCCAGCCGGAGGGACAGCGCGTCCCGTTCCGTGCCGCCCGGTTCGAGCGCCATCGGCCCGCTCATCCGGCCCTGCTTCCCGTGCTCGCGACGGCCAGAGCGGCCGGCTCGGCGGTCTCCGGCGTCCACATCCGGCCCAGGGCCGACAGCTCCTGGTAGATGGCGCGGAAGGTGTCGACGGTCTGCCGCAGGGTGAACTGCTCGATCACCCGCAGCCGGGCCGCCTCGCCCATCGACCGGCGGCGCTCCGGATCGCCGAGCAGCTCCAGCGCGGCGTCGGCCATCCTCGCCGGGTCACGTGGCGGGACGACCAGACCGGTGTCCGCGACGGCCTCCCGCACGCCGCCGACGTCCGTGGAGACGGTCGCCCGTCCGCACGACATGGCCTCGATCAGAGTGAACGGGAAGCCCTCGCTGATGCTGGACAGCATCACGACGTTCCCGGCGGCGTAGGCGTCCTTGATGTCCTCGACCCGGCCCTCGAAGGTGACCGCGTCCCCGTGACCGAGCTCGGCGGCCAGGGCCTCGCACCGCTCCCGGTAGGCCTCGCCTCCTCGTGGGGTGCCGCCGAACAACCGCAGCTGTGCGTCGGGGAGTTGACCCCGGACCAGGGCGAAGGCCCGGATGAGGGTCTCCAGGTCCTTGATCGGGTCGACGCGCCCCGCCCAGCTGAGGGTCGGCCGGTCCGGTTCGGGACCGGCGGGCGGGAAGGCGCCGGGGTCCACTCCGTTGTAGACGGTGCGGATCGACCCGGGGTCGGCACCGCCCTGTTCCTCCCACAGCCGGTTGTAGCGGTTGCCGGGGGTGATCAGGGCCGCCCTGCGGTACGTCTCCTCCGCCAGCAGCCGGAAGAAGCCGAGGACGACGGCCTTCACGGGCCAGCGGTAGGGGGCGGTGCGATAGCCGAGGTAGCGCTCGCGCAGATACACGCCGTGCTCGGTCAACAGCAGTGGGACGCCGTGCCGTTCGAGTGCGGCAAGACCCGGCAGTACGGCGACCCCGCCGCTGACCGCGTGCGCCACCCCGTCCTCGGGCGGCGGCGTGGCCAGGGGCCGCAGGGCATGCTCCAGCAGCGCGGTCGCGGTGATCGCGTCGTGCAGCGTCGGGCGGGCCTCCCGCACGGCCAGACCGGGCCGGTTCCACACGGCGGTGAGAACACCGATCGCCTTGTCGCCGCGCAGGAAGGGGCTCAGCGTGCCGTCCGCCGCGGCCCGCGCCATCGCGTAGAGGGCGTCGGCGAACCCGTGCTCGGCGGCGGGGTCGAGCAGCGCCGTCAGGAACTGCTCGTAGACGGAGGCGAGTTGGTTCCGGCTTCTCCCGCGGGGTGCGCGGCCGTCGGGCGCGGGCCCCCACATGGGGACGGAGACGACGCGCGCGACGTGCTCGGGGATGTCCCAGACGAGGGGTTCACGTCCGGTGCCGGTCACGGCGATGACCTCGAAGTCGAGATCGGGCATGCCGGTGACGAGCTGGTCGCACCAGACGCTCACCCCGCCGTGACTGTGCGGGTAGGTGCCTTCGGTGAGCAGGGTGACGCGCGTTGAGCCGGAGCGGCGCGCGCCGTGGTGAACGTGCATGGGGGGCTCCACGGCCGAGGTCGGTGGCGGTCGTACCGGCCCCGGCCGCACGGGATGCGGCCGGGACCGTCGTGCGGGCCGCGCTCAGTTCTCCGGGACGTACGGCACCTGCTCGGTCACGCCGGCGGGCACCTTCGTCGGGGGAGTGGTGGAGGTCGTCGTGTCCGTGGTGCCCGCGGTCGCGGACTGGGCCGCCGCGGACGCCGGCAGGGTGAGCGTGAGCGGCTGCCCGGCCGAGGCGGTCCAGCCGGACACCGCTCCCGCGTAGGCGTCACCGAAGGCGGCGCCGCCCTGCGTGGTGCCGGTGGGCAGCGTCGCGGTCACGGCCACACCGTCCGGCGCCTCGACGGTCACGGCGCTGCCGACGCGGTAGGCGGTGACCTGACCGGCGTCGAGGGCCGCGTCCCAGGCCGCGCGCCGCTGCATCTCGACGCCGAGGTCCTTCATCCGCAGGTTCACCACGGGGGTGTTGTCCGCGAACAGCGTGTCGTACGTGGTGAGGACGCCGTCGAGCACCGGGTAGGCGATGCGGTCCTCGGTCAGGTTCGACTGGTGGATGAAGTGCGGCTTGGGGTCGTTGGACAGCACGTGCCCGAGCGCGGTTCGAGTCTCCAGCGGCACGATGTGGTCGGCGTAGCCGGTGGCGGTGTCCAGCGGCGCCGTCAGGCAGGTGGAGGTGGCGGGGTTGTCCTCGCAGATGCCGCTGCCGCCCTGGGCACGGCTGGTGTAGATCCAGTTGTACTCGTCGACCTGCTCGGCGGCCCGTCCGGCGTTGTAGAAGATGTTCATCGGGTAGCGGGAGACGGTCGTCGCGGGACCGACCTGACGCTGCACGGGATCACGGGAGTGGTCCGAGGCGAGCCACTCGACCCCGTTGCCGGTCAGCGCGGGCGCCAGGTTGGGGTTGTCCACCGGCTGCTGCGGCAGGATCCGCAGACCGGAGTGCTCGCCGGTGACCAACTCCTCGGTGTCCAGCGGGAGTCCGTTGGTCTGGCCCCAGACGCGGTTGGTGGCGATCTCGTCGGAGATCTCGTTCTGGCTGACCCACTGGGTGCTGCCGTCGGAGTTCGTGGCGCACTTCCACGGCACCACACCGACGTCCTGCACACAGCCGAGGAACGGGTGCGAGTAGGTGTGGTTGACCCAGCGGAAGCTGTCCCGGTCGGCGATCAGCTGGTCGCCGAGTTCGTCCTCGCCGTCGTTCTCCTCGCGCTGGTTCACGCTGCCCGCGCCGTTGTACACCATGTCGAAGGTGACGCCCTGCCGGCCCTGCCACTCGATGGCGTGGTCGACGTCGGCCGGTGTCATCCGGATCGGATTCGACACGCCCTGGCCCGGCTGGCAGTCGATGTCGCCCGGCGTGCAGTTGAGTTCGGTGTCCCAGCGGTCGTCGGCGGCGAAGACGTCGTCGACGTGCACCGCGAAGTAGTTGCGGGAGGCGCCGAGATGCACCCCGCCGGTCATCCACTCCACGATGCCGCGCGCCAGCAGCCGGAACTGCTGCTGGTACTGGTTGTAGACGAACGTGACGACGAGCTCACGCCGCCCGTCGTGCCGGTACTCGCCGACCAGTGAACCCCGGGCGGTCTGCCCCGGGATCGCGGCGTCGACGTACGGCGTGAAGTCCGCGCCCGCGGCGGGCGTCGAGAGATAGGCGTAACTCTCGCCCACGTCGGGGGAGTTGTCCTCGAACGGCACGGTCCCGTCCAGATAGGCGAACGGTCCCGCCGCGCCGGCCGCGGTGACCTGGGCCGTCACACCGTCGACGCTGCCCGAGTAGCCGCCGTTGGCCGGGTGGTCGAGCCCGGCCTCGGGACGCGCGTAGGTGTAGGCGTCGACCTGCGGGATCGCGTACGTCTGCTCATAGGCCGCCAGCGCCGCCATCTCGGCGGAACCCGTCGGGAACGGGTTGTCGTTGGGCAGCACGACGGCCTGGAACCTGGCGCGCGGCGCGCCGTCCACGGTGTCCGCCAGGAAGTCCGCGTCGATCTCGGGTCTCGCCGCGTCCTGGAGGTCGACCTCGGTGTACGGCGTGCCGGCCGTGTCCAGTTCCGCCGCGATGGCGTCGGTCGACGGGCCTCCGTCGCTCACGACCAGGACCCGCAGGTCGACGCGGGGCGTGACCGTGTCGGCATGGGCCACCGTGGCCGGTAGAACGAGCGAGGCGATGAGCGCGCCCACAGTGAGCGCGCTCGTGCGTATGGTCCGCTTCATGCGGTGATGTCCCCTCCACGGGCGGAGGGGTGAGCACGGCTCCCGTCGGAGCGGGCGCACCCCCCATGCGCGACGCCATGCCCCCCTCAGAGCCCAGTCGTCGATGCATTCGCCGCGTCACATGGTGGTTCGTGTGTGTAGCTTTTGTGGTCACGCTGCGAAACGTGACGGAAAAGTGCAGGCGTCCATTTGGGCGTTGCGGTGACCGTAACGCCCGCTGACGGTAGGAGAGTTGGCAGATCCGGGGTTCGGAGGGCCGCACCGTGATCGTCCGGAATTGAACCGTCCGGATCTCGCCATGTGGACGGCGGCCGACCTGTACGGGCCGGCCGCCGTCGCCGGATCACCCGCACTCAGGCGCAGAGCACTCGGGTCTCGGGCGTGTACACCGGGCCGCCGCTGGTGCTCGTGCTGTCACTGAACTCGGCGTAGTAGTACGAGTAGAAGCCGATGTTCCCGTTGCAGCCGGAGTCGGCGGCGACCTGGAGGGTCAGTGTGACGGTCCGGCTCTGGCCGGGCGGGATGGTGGCGCCGTAGTTGGTGCCGAGGTCGGCGGGGCCGGTGCCGGAGCACGGGGTGGCGCCCTCGGCCGTGGCCAGAGTGCAGCCGGTGAAGCCGTACTTGAGGTCGGGCCGCTGGGTGGTCAGCCACGTCGGCTCGATCGTCTGGTGGATGAACCAGATGTCGTAGGTCTGGTTGTTGGTGATCGTCATCGACAGGTTCACCGTGCCGCCGGGGGTGGTGGTCGCGCTGTCGGTCGTGAAGGTGAGGTCGGCCGGCGCGGCCGCCTGGGCGCTGGGGGCCAGGCCGAACAAGGCGAGGGCGAGGGCGAGTACGGCGGTGAGGCCGAGGCGCCTCAGCAGTGTGGATCTCATGGCCCGGGAGGCTAGGCAGCGGGCGAGGAAACCGTCTGCCCCGCCAGGAACACGGGAAACAGGAGGCGGCCGAAAGTGTGCACGCTGTGAAGGAGTCGTGACGGCGTCGTCACGCGACATGGCTCGGTGAATCCCCGCACGACACCGCGCACGTGGGGGTGTCGTGGCGGCGGGGGTATGGCACCGGTCGACTCCCCGGAGTGACCGAGGGGGATTGGCGAAGATCGTGCGCCCCGGGCGTCGGCCGCGCACCTCACGTACCGACGACTTTCACATGGGCGCCACCAGGCCCTTCCCTGACGTTTGGTGCTCCTGGAACACTCCTTTCGCGCGCATTCCGTCACGAACCGACCGACAGGACGCGCAGTTCGACTCCGTCAGGACGAGAGGTCCCTCACCCATGCCTGAAGTCAACCGGCGCCGATTCCTCCAAGTGGCGGGCGCCACCACGGCGTTCGCCGCACTGTCGAGCAGTATCGAGCGCGCCGCCGCGCTCCCCGCCAACCACCGCACGGGGTCGATCGAGGACGTCGAGCACATCGTCGTCCTGATGCAGGAGAACCGTTCTTTCGACCACTACTTCGGCGCACTCCGAGGAGTCCGCGGCTTCGGCGACCCGCGGCCCGTGAGCCAGCAGAACGGCAAGTCCATCTGGTACCAGCCGAACGGCGCCAAGGACCTGCTGCCCTTCCACCCGGACGCCGACGACCTCGGCATGCAGTTCCTGGAGGGCCTGCCGCACTCCTGGCCCGACGGGCACTCCGCGTACAACCAGGGCAAGTACGACAACTGGGTCCCCGCCAAGGGCTCCACCACCATGGCGTATCTGACCCGCGAGGACATTCCGTTCCACTACGCGCTCGCCGACAAGTTCACCATCTGCGACGCCTACCACTGCTCGTTCATCGGCTCGACCGACCCGAACCGCTACTACATGTGGACGGGTTACACCGGCAACGACGGCACGGGCGGCGGCCCGGTCCTCGGCAACGACGAGCTCGGCTACGGCTGGACCACGTACCCCGAGCGCCTCGAAGAGGCCGGGATCTCCTGGAAGATCTACCAGGACATCGGCGACGGCCTGGACGTGGCCGGCTCCTGGGGCTGGATCGAGGACGCGTACCGGGGCAACTACGGCGACAACTCGCTGCTCTACTTCAACAAGTACCGGGGCGCCAAGGCCGGCGACCCCTGGTACGACAAGGCCCGCACCGGCACCGACGTGAAGAACGGCGACGGCTACTTCGACCGGCTGAAGGCCGACGTCAAGGGGGGCAAGCTCCCGCAGATCTCCTGGATCGCCGCCCCCGAGGCGTTCTCCGAGCACTCCAACTGGCCCACGAACTACGGTGCCTGGTACATCTCGCAGGTCCTGGACGCGCTCACCTCCAACCCCGCGGTCTGGGCGAAGACGGCGCTGTTCATCACGTACGACGAGAACGACGGCTTCTTCGACCACGTCGTGCCGCCGCTGCCGCCCCGCTCGGCCGCCCAGGGCAAGTCCACGGTGGACGTCGAGCCGGACCTCTACAAGGGTGACGCCAACCGCGTCGCCGGTCCCTACGGCCTCGGCCCGCGCGTCCCGATGCTGGTCGTCTCGCCCTGGAGCAAGGGCGGCTACGTCTGCTCCGAGACCCTCGACCACACCTCGATACTCCAGTTCATGGAGCGCCGCTTCGGGGTGCGCGAGACGAACATCTCGCCGTGGCGCCGGGCCGTCTGCGGTGACCTCACCTCCGCCTTCGACTTCTCCCGCAAGGACCCGCGCCCCGTCGAGCTGCCGGACACCGACGGCTACGAGCCGCCGGACCGCGTGCGGCACCCCGACTACAAGCCCACCCCGCCCGCCGACCCGCGCCTGCCCAAGCAGGAGCGCGGTCTGCGCCGGTCCCGGCCGCTCAGGTACGCCCCGTACGTGGACGGTTCGGCCGATACCGCCGCCGGGAAGTTCACGCTCACCTTCGCCACGGGCGCCAAGGCGGGCGGCGCCTTCCACGTCACCTCCGGCAACCGCACCGACGGCCCGTGGATGTACACCACCGAGGCGGGCAAGAGCATCGCCGACACCTGGAACTCGGCGTACTCGAACGGCTCGTACGACCTGACGGTCCACGGCCCGAACGGCTTCGTGCGCGCATTCAAGGGCGCCGACAAGACCGCCGGACCCGAGGTCACCGCCCGGCACCGGGGCGACGACCTGGAGCTGACCCTCACCAACAAGGGCTCCGCAACCGTGGAGCTGAAGGTCGCCGACGGCTACGGCGGCCGGACGCGGCGTTTCGTGGTGCGGCGCGGTGCCACCGTGCGGCACACCTTCGACCTCGCGGTGAGCAAGCAGTGGTACGACCTGACGGTCACGTCCGACGCCGACTCCGCGTTCCTGCGCCGCTTCGCCGGACGGGTCGAGAACGGGCGTCCCGGGGTGAGCGACCCGGCCGTCATCACGGAGTGACCGTCACCGCGACGGGGCGGTAAAGCCTGATGCGTACCGGATCGCGGGGGCTGGCCAGGTGCAGGTGTGCTCGGGATAGTGTGCCCCGGTGACCACGCATTCGAACACACCTTCAGGCTGGTACGTCGATCCGCACGGCGCGCCCCGGACCCTCCGTTACTGGGACGGCGCGCAGTGGACCGAGCACACCGCGCCGGACCAACAGGCGCAGCATGCGGGGCAGGTGCCGCAGCAGCCTGCCGGTCCGGATCCGCGGGTGCAGCGTCAGGTGCAGCAGCAGGCCGGAGTCGCCGGGGGCGGCTCCGGCGGCGGCACCCTGTTCACCGAGCCGGTCCTGGTGGTGAACCAGAAGGCCAAGCTGATCGAGTTGACCAACGAGTACAAGGTCATGGACCAGCACGGCAACCAGGTCGGCTCGGTCGTCCAGGTCGGGCAGGGCGCGTTGAAGAAGGTGCTGCGCTTCTTCGCCAGCCTCGACCAGTTCATGACGCACCGGCTGGAGATCCGCGACGCCTACGGCCGGCCGGTGCTGTTGCTGACCCGGCCGCGCAAGTTCCTCAAGTCCCGGGTGATCGTGGCGCGTCCGGACGGGCAGCCGGTCGGTGAGATCGCCCAGCAGAACGTCTTCGGGAAGATCAACTTCGCGATGAAGGTGAACGGGCAGCAGGTCGGTGCGATCAGGGCGGAGAACTGGCGGGCCTGGAACTTCGCGATCGTGGACCACGCCGACAACGAGGTGGCCCGGATCACCAAGACCTGGGAAGGCCTCGCCAAGACGATGTTCACGACCGCGGACAACTACGTCCTCCAGGTCCACTACCAGCTGCCCGAGCCCCTGCTGAGCCTTGTGGTCGCGACGGCGCTGACCGTCGACACGGCACTCAAGCAGGACAAGCGTGGCATGGGCTGACCCGGCTCACAGCGGTGTGAGGTGCCCCGGTCCTGGTTGCCGGAGCACCAGCGCCGGGTCCGGCGACGGGGTCGCGGGCGCCAACGCCGGTTCCGGTGACGCAGATTCGGCCTCCAGGGCGAGTACGGCGGCCACCGGGTGGTTCTCGGGGGTCACCCGGGTCAGCAGCACCACACCCCACGACGCCAGCGCCGCTCCCGCGAGCGCGAGGAGCACGCCGAGCACCCCGCCGTGCAGCCCCTCGCCCAGCAGCGACAGCCCGATCACCGCGGCGGCCATCGGGTTCGCCAGCGTCACCACCGCCAGCGGGGCGCCGAGGCCGCCCCGGTAGGCGAACTGCGACAGCAGCAACCCGCCGACGGCGAAGACCGCGACGAGCAGCGCCACTCCGATCACCTGCCAGCTCAGGAGCGGGCCCGAACCGTCCGTCGCGGCGACCGTCACGGTCTGCGTGAGTGCGGACCCGACCCCCGAGGCGAAGCCGGACGCGGTGGCGTGCCGCAGCCCCGACCGGTCGCCCGGCCGCCCCAGCACGCCGATCAGCGCCGCGCTCACGCCCGCGACCGCCAGCGCCTCCGACACGCTCAGCACCTGGCCGGGCTCGGACCCGGACGCCACGACGAGGATCGCGGCCAGCCCGACGAGCGTGAACGCCGTCCCCCGCCACTCCACCGCGCTGACCCGCCGCCCGGCCAGCCGCGCACCCATCGGCACCGCGGCGACCAGCGTGAGCGCACCCAGCGGCTGTACGACGGTCAGCGGACCGTAGCGGAGGGCCACGACGTGCATGACCGCGCCGGAAGCGTTCAGCGCGACCGAGGACCACCAGGCGCCGGTGCCGAGCAGCCGCAGCAGACTCGTCCCCTGCGTCCGGGAGGCCAGCCGTTCCTGGGCGACGGCCGCGGCCGCGTAGGCGACGGCGGAGAACAGGGACAGGATGACGGCGACCAGCGTGCCGCTCATCGTCCGGCCCCCACCAGCACGTGCTCGTCGGCGGGTGCGAGTGCCTGCTGACCGCGTCCGGCTGTGGTCGTCGTCCGGTGCGGCAGATGGATCACGGCGAGGGCGAGGCCGAGCATGGCCGCGGCCACGATCGCGTCGAGCCAGTAGTGGTTCGCCGTTCCCACGATCACCAGCAGTGTCAGCATCGGATGCAGCAGCCACAGCCAGCGCCAGCGCGACCGCGTCGCCACGATCAGCCCGATCGCCACCATCAAGGCCCAGCCGAAGTGCAGCGACGGCATCGCCGCGAACTGGTTCGACAGGGTGTCCGTCTGCGGTGAGCCGTACACGGATGGTCCGTAGACGTGCGCGGTGTCCACCAGGCCGGTCGCGGCCAGCATCCGCGGCGGGGCGAGCGGGAACACCAGGTGCACCACCAGCGCGGCCCCGGTGACCGCGGCGAGGACGCGGCGGGTCCAGACGTAGTGCGCCGGGCGCCGCAGATACAGCCAGATCAGGAAGGCCGCGGTGGCCGGGAAATGGACGGTGGCGTAGTAGGTGTTCGCGAGGTGCACCAGCGCGTCGTTGTGCAGGAGCAGCGACTGCACCGCACCTTCGCCGGGGAGATGTACCGCTCGTTCCAGGTCCCACACCTGGTGCGCGTTGCGGAAGGCTTCGCCGGTGTGGCCCGTCGCCAGCATGCGGCCGAACTTGTAGACGAGGAAGAGCCCTGCGACGAGCAGGAGCTCACGGACGAGCGGCGGCCGCGCTATCGCGTCGGCATCGGCTTCGGCTTCGACAGGCTCGGTGCGGGCATTCATCCCCCGGCCCTTTCTCGCTGACGGTGGTGCGTGTCGATACGGACCTGTACCGATACGACTCGGTGCCGATACTAGACCGTTTCGATACGCCACTGTACCGATACAATCGAGTACCGGTACAGTGGCGTATCGATAGACGTACGACACACAGGAGTACAGACCCCTCGGGGCGCTGTTTCTGAGCGAGGAGAAGAGACCATGACGTCGCAGGACGCGGACGGACCGGACACGGTCGTCGCCTCGCGCCGCTCCAAGCTCACGCCCGAGCGTGAGCAGGAGTTCTTCGACGCCGTGATCGAACAGATCCGCAGCTGCGGATATGACGCCGTGACCATGGACGGCGTCGCCGCCAGCACCCGGTGCAGCAAGTCCACGCTCTACCGGCAGTGGAAGACCAAGCCCCAGTTCGTGGCGGCCGCGCTGCGCTCGAACCGCGAGGTCCGCTTCGCGGGCATCGACACCGGATCACTCGCCGAGGACCTGCGCGAGGTCGCGCGCGCCGCGGCCGTGTGGGGGACGAAGGACACCTCGCTCCTCCAGGCGCTCGGCCACGCCGTCATGCAGGACAAGGAGCTCCAGCAGGCGCTGCGCGAGGCGCTCGTCGAGCCGGAGATCGCCGCGCTGGAGGCGATCCTCCGGCGCGGGGTCGAGCGGGGCGAGATCGCGGCCGACCATCCGGCGCTGCCGTATGTCCCGGCGCAGATGTTCGGTGTCCAGCGGGTGCGACCGGTACTCGAGGGGGAATATGCCGACCCCGACTACCTCTTGAGGTTTGTGGAGGCCGCCGTGCTGCCGGCACTCGGCCTGACCTGAGACCCAGGCCGCCGTCCACGGGATGACTGGACGGTGACCTGCTCGCGCCGCACCGTGGGGACGGGGGCGGCGCGCACCCCCCGGCCGGGTGGGGTTCCTCTTGAGCGGAGGGGCGCCCCACCCGGCCGACTGGTGTCCGGGGTGCGGAAAACGGCTCAGACGTCCTGGCCGCTGCCGCCTCCGGTGGACACCTTGATGCCCTTGGTTATCTCGTCGATCACCGTCTGCTTCTCAGCGACGTCGACGCCGAACCGGACGACGACGATCTGCTCGGGGTTCGCGGGGGAGGGGAAGGCGAGCGACTCGACGTACCCGTCGGAGCCCTTGCTGGTGACCGCCTTCCAGCGGACCTGGTAGCCCTTCTGGCCGGCCACGGTGACCGCCTTGGAGGCCAGCACCTCGTGCGAGGTGATCTCGCCGTAGGTCTTACCGCCGTACGACTGCTCGGCGTTGACCGTGATGTCCGCCTTGGCGACCTCCTCGGCCGTGCTGCCGTCGGTGCCGAGCGCGAGGGCGGGCGCCGAGTACGCGCCACCCTTCGTGCAGGACGCGGAGGTGTCGCCGGGGCACTTGTAGGAGTCGTTCGACGTGACCGACGCGCCGACCGTCAGCTCCTGGCCGTACCAGTCGTCGGGGATGGGGATGCTGATCCCGCTGATCGCGTCGGCGACCGATCCGCTCTCGATCTTCGGAGCCTCTGACTCCTCGGGTGAGGGCGAGGCACCGCCGGAGCCGCCGTCACCGCCGGAGCCGCCGTCACCGCCGTCGCCGAACGGACCGCCTTGTCCACCGGAACCGCCCTGGCCGCCCTGCCCGCCCGGCGCCTGCTGCGAGTCCGCGGCGTTGCCGCTCCCGCCGTCGTCGCCGGACAGCGCGAACACGCCCACGCCGATGCTCGCGAGGACCGCGGCCGCCACCGCGACGGCTATGCCCGTACGCAGCCCGCGCCGCGTACCGGAGGGCGGCTGGGCGGGATAGGCGGGGTATATGGGATACGCACCGCCCGCCTGCGGCTGGGCCGGGCCACTCCATGCGGCGCCCGACCCCGCGGGGCGAGTCTGGTCCGTCCATGCCTGGCCGTCCCACCAACGCTCGGTGGGGGGACCGTCACTTGTCTGCCCGGGGTCGGGGTGCCACCCCGGAGGAGTCGCCTGCGTCATGGGCCCACCGTACGAGGTGTCGGTGAAAGGCGGATGAGAGGGCCGGGATCACAATCGGCGCGGGTGTGCTCATTCCAGGATGAGTCGTACGGGGGATTCGGACGCCGGTGCCGGAAGGCGCAGTCCGTCCCGGCCGGGGGTCACCGAACCGAGCACGCGCGCGTGCCGTGCGCCCGTGCCCGCAGGATCCGTACCGGGCAGCCCGTGCGCGGTGAGGAACCCGAGGACCGCGAACGCGTACGCCTCCTTCGCGTCCGACGGCAGCCCCAGCTCGTCGGAGGTGCCCAGCGCCACCCCCGGCAGCAGCGCGGCGAGGTTCGCCATCAGCACCGGATTGCGGGTCCCGCCGCCCGAGGCGATCACCTCCGTGGCGCCCACCCGGCGCACGGCGTCGGTGACCGTCCGGGCCGTCAGCATGGTCAGCGTGGCGAGCACGTCCTCGGCGGGCAGCGTCCCCAACCCGGCGAGCGCCGCATGCAGATGGCCGAGGTGAAACAGCTCCTTGCCGGTCGTCTTCGGCGCGGGCAGCGCGTAGTAGGGCTCGGCCAGCAGCCGCTGAAGCAGAAGTGCGTGCACCCGGCCGCGGGCCGCCAGCGCCCCGTCCGCGTCGCACTCCAGGCGCCCGCCGCTGAACCCCCGGGCCGCCGCGTCGATCAGCGCGCACCCCGGACCGGTGTCGAACGCGGTCCCGTCGGGCGCGGTCAGATTGGCGATGCCTCCGATGTTCAGTGCGACCGGCGTCCCGGGTCGGCCGCGCAGCCACAGCCGGTCGACCAGTCCGACCAGCGGTGCGCCCTGGCCGCCGGCGGCGATGTCGCGCGGCCGGAAGTCGGCGACCACGGGCAGCCCGGTCGCCTCGGCGATCCAGGCGGGCTGCCCGAGCTGAAGGGTGCCGTGCACCCGCCCGTCCGTCACCCAGTGGTAGACGGTCTGCCCGTGCGAGGCGACCAACTCGGCCCGCCCCTCGCACAGTTCACGGCCGGCCCGCACGGCTGCCGCCGCGAAGGCCTGTCCGATCCGGGTGTCCAGCCGGCACACCTCGGCCATCCGGACGGCTCCGGGCGGCAGCGCCGTGACGAGCGCGTCCCGCAGCCCGTCGTCGTACGGCTCGCTCACCATCCCGAGCCGTTTCAGTACGAGCGTGTCCCCGACGAGGTCCAGATCGGCCGCCGCCGCGTCGATGGCGTCGTACGACGTGCCCGACATCAGGCCGATCACCCGCATCGTCTCAACTCGCCTTCCTGGCAGGCAGCGTGAGCAGGGCGAGGACGCTCACCGCGCACGTCGCCGCCGCGTAGTACGCCGGGACGTCCACGTTCCCGGTCCGTTCGACGGTCTCGGTGATGATGAGCCCCGCACAGCCCGAGAACACCGCATTCGACAGGGCGTAGGCGAGTCCCAGCCCCGTGTAGCGCACGGTCGTCGGGAACATCTCCGCCAGCATCGCAGGTCCCGGCCCGGCCATCAGTCCGACCACGGCACCGGCACCGAACACCGCCGCTCCCTTGCCCGCATGCGAAGTCCCCGCATGCTGAAGCAGGTTGAGCAGCGGCACCGCCAGGACCACCACGAGCACCGCCCCCGTCAGCATCACCGCCCGCCGCCCGATCCGGTCGCTGAGCAGTCCCGCCGGGACGATCGTGACCGCGAAGCCCAGATTGGCCAGCACCGTGGCGATCAGCGCCTGCTGGAAGCTCGCGTTGAGTGTGCTCTGGAGATACGAGGGCAGCACGACCAGGAAGGTGTAACCGGCCGCCGCCCAGCCCATGATCCGCGCGGCGCCCAGCGCGACGGCCCTCGCCACCTCGCGCGGCGGCGGACTCGTACGCTCCACCACCTCCCGGAACGCCGGCGTCTCGTCCAGCCGCAGCCTCAGCCACAGGGCGCCGAGACCGAGTGGCAGCGTCAGCAGGAACGGCAGCCGCCACCCCCAGTCGCCCAGCTGGTCCTCCGTCAGCACGGTCGCCAGCAGCGCCGCCGCCCCCGCCCCGCCGAGCAGCCCCAGCGCCACCGTGAACGACTGCCACGACCCGTACAGCCCGCGCTTCCCCGGCGGCGCGAACTCCGTCATCACCGACACCGCACCCCCGAACTCCCCGCCCGCAGACAGTCCCTGAAGCACCCTCAGAAAGGTGAGCAGCCAGGGCGCCAGAGCCCCGACCGTGGCATACGTCGGCAGCACGCCGATCAGCGTGGTGGCACACGTCATCAGGACGATCACCAGGATCAGCACCGGTCGCCGCCCGATCCGGTCGCCGAGCCGGCCGAACAGGGCCGCGCCGACCGGCCGGAAGAAGAACGCCAGCGCGAAGGAGGCGTACGTCTTCACCAGCGCCTCGGCCTCGCTGCCGCCCTCCGGGGTGAAGAAGCGCGCCGCGATGATCGTCGCGAAGTAGCCGTAGACGCCGAACTCGTACCACTCGATGAAGTTGCCCACCGAGCCCGCCACCAGGGCCCGGCGGGACCGGACGGTGTCCCGCTCCTCGAAAGTCACCTTCATTCCCACGAGTATTGACTGTCCGTCACCTTCACAACAGCAGGTCGCACGCCGTTCGCGTCGCCCGCGGGCCCTCGCTGTCACCCGTCACGGCAACAGCTCCCCGGACCGGCCCGCACCGCGACGACCGGAGGGCTACGCTCGGGTTCGGTACGTCGTTCGGGCGACTTGGGGAGGTAGCAGGATGACGGAGGTACGGCCCACGGCGGCCGCCTCGCCTTCCCTGTGGGAGCGCGACCAGGAGGTCGCCGCCGTCGAGCAGGCGATCAGCACCCTGTACGCGGACCGCTCGTCCTCGGGCAGCCTGTTGGTGTTCCGGGGCGAGGCCGGGCTCGGCAAGACCGCGCTGCTGGCCGAGACCCGCCGCGTCGCCGAACGGCGCGGCTGCACGGTGTGGTCCGCCCGCGGTGGCGAGACGCTGAAATCCGTCCCCTTCAATGTCGTACGACAGCTGCTCCAGCCCGCACTGGTGTCGCTGATGCCGGAGGAGGCGCGCGAGTACCTCGGCGACTGGTACGACATCGCCGGCCCCGCCCTCGGCATCACGGACCCCGGCGACCGGCAGGCCGACCCGCAGGGCGTGTGTGACGGTCTGGTCGCCGCGGTGCGCCGGCTGGCCCGGCGGGACTGGCCGCTCGTGCTGCTGATCGACGACGCCCACTGGGCCGATCAGGAGACCCTGCGCTGGCTCGCCGCCTTCGCCGAACGCCTCGACGACCTCTCCGTGCTGGTCGTGGTGGCCCGCCGCCCCGGCGAGGTCGGCGGCGACAGCGCCCGGTATCTCGACGCGGTCGCCGCGGCGGCGGGCGGACCGGTCGCCAACCTGAGCGCGCTGACGCCGGACGCGACCGCGGGCCTCACCCGCGCCACCCTCGGCCCGCACGCCGACGCCCCGTTCTGCCGCGAGGTCTGGGCCGTCACCGGCGGCAACCCGTACGAGACCGTGGAACTCCTCGCCAAGGTCCAGGACAGTGAGCTCGAACCCGTCGAGGCGCAGGCCGCCGAGCTGCGCGCCCTGAACCGCTCGGCCCGCGGCGGCGGTCTCGTCGCCCGCCTGGAGGGACTCGGCGTCGACGCGACCCGGTTCGCCTGGGCCGCCGCGATCCTCGGCGCGGAGATCTCCGTGGACCTGGTCGCCCAGCTGGCCACCATGGGCCACGAGCAGGCCGTGCGCTGCGCCGAACTGCTGTGCAGCGCCCGCATCCTCACCGCACCCGACCCCGCGAACGCCCGCGTCGGCGACGGCGGCCTGGAGTTTCGTCCATCCGCTGATCGCGACCGCCGTCTACAACTCCATCCCGCCTGCCCTGTGCACCGCGATGCACGGCATCGCCGCCCAGGTCGTCACGGACACCGGGCGCGGCGCCGCGGCCGCCTCCCGGCATCTCCTCCAGGTCCACCCGGACGACGACGAGGAAGTCGTCGAGCAGCTGCGCGAGGCCGCCCGCGAACATGTCGCCGTCGGCGCCCCCGACGCGGCCCGCCGCTGTCTGGAACGCGCCCTGCTGGAACCGCCGCTGCCCGAGGTCCACGCGCGCGTGCTCTACGAACTGGGCTGCGCCACCCTGCTGACCGCGCCCGCCACCACCATCGACCACCTCCAGTCCGCGCTCGCCATGCCCGGCCTCGACGGCGGCGAACGCGTGGACGCCGTCTTCCGCCTCTCCCAGGCGCTGCTCCACAACGACCAGCTGGAGGAGGCCGTCCGCACGGTCGAGGCGGAGGCCGCCCGGCACGAAGCGGGCCCGGCCAAGCTGCGGCTCCAAGCCGTGCAGTACATGTGGGAGGGCATCCACGCGGGCGAGTCGACCTCGCCGGGCCGCTCGGAACGGCTCGCCGTACTCGCCGCGACCTGCACCGGCAAGGACAACTCGGAACGCGCGCTGCTGATGCTGCGCGGCTTCGACGCCATGACCCACGGCGAGAACGCCGAGGAGGTCGTCGAAGTGTGCGACCGCTCCCTCGTCAACGGCCGTCTCGCCCCCGGACTCGGCTGGACCGACACCGAGTGGGGCATCGAACTGCTGCTGATGCTCGCCAACGCGTACGCCTTCACGGACCGGCTCGACCGCGCCGACGCCCTCTACACGGAGGCTCTGCGCTCGTACGAGTCGGCCGGCTGGAGCGGCGGCCACCTCGCCCTGGCCCATGCGTACGTCGGCCTCGGCCACCGCAGAAAGGGCCGTCTCAGGGAGGCCGAGACATCCCTGCGTGAGTCACTGCGCATCGCCGAGCGCGTCGGCCGCGGACTGCCCCTGTACTGGACCACGACCTGCAACCTCGTCGACACGCTGCTCGCGCGCGGCCATGTCGAGGAGGCCTGGGACATCGCCGAGCAGTACGGTTTCGCACCGCCGTACCCGTCCACCATCGTCATCCCCGACCCGCGCTCCGTACGCGGCCGCCTGCTGCTCGCGACCGGTCGCACGAAGGACGGCATCAACGAACTGGAGGCCGCCGAGAAGGCGGCGGCGGCCCGCGGCCACCACAACCCGATCATGGTGCCCTGGGCCGTCGACCTGGCCCGGGCCCTCGCCACCGAGGACCCGGCCCGCGCCGCCCGGCTCGCCACCGACGCCCGCCGCCAGGCCGAGCGGTTCGGCACGGACACCGCCATCGGCGAGGCCCTGCGCTGCGCCGCCGCCCTGGAGACCGGCCAGCGCGCGGTCCGGCTCGCCGCCCAGGCGGTCGCCTATCTGGAGGCCTCGCCCTGCCAGTACGAACACGCGGCCGCCCGCGTCGAGTACGGCATCGCCGCCCGCTCCGTCGGCGAGCTCAACCGGGGCCTGGCGCTGGCGCGTTCCTGCGGCGCAGACGGACTGGTGGCCCAGGTGCGGGAGGTCCTGGAGACGGGACGCGGGCTGCGGTAGCGCTCCGCTGGAAGTGCCGCGATGGGTCGTTTGTTGGCTGCGGCTTCGTTGTGGCTGGTCGCGCAGTTCCCCGCGCCCCTACGGGGCGCTGCCGAACCGTAGTGGGTCAGGTGCGCAGGAGTTGGTCGGTGACTGCCGACAGGCGCTTGCGCACCTCGTTCTCGTACGCCGCCGCGTTGGCCCGTGCCGGACGTGTCCCGTCGAAGTAGCCGCCCGTGCCCAGGTCCTTCGTGGCGAGCGCCAGCACCCCCGGTGCCCCGTCGGCGACCGAGGTCATCGGCGCGATGCCGCCCTCGCGGACCATCGCCGTGTCCATGAAGGTGGCGGGGTGCAGCACGTTCACGGAGACACCCGTGCCGGCCAGCTCCTCGGCCAGCGAGAACGTATGCGCCGCGAGCGCGAACTTGGCGCGGCAGTACGCCGCGAAACCGTCGTAGCCGCGCGTGAACTCGGGGTCGTCGAAGTTGACGGGCTCCTGGCCGGCCGAGCCGACGTTGACGATCCGCGCGGGAGGGTTCGCGCGGAGTACCGGCAGCAGGGCGCGCGTGAGCTCGACCGGCGCCAAGTAGTCGACCGCCAGCCGCAGTTCGTGTCCGTCGGTGCTCAGCTCACGTCCCGAGCCGCGGTGACCCGCGCCCACGCCCGCGTTGTTGATCAGCACGTCCAGATCGGGGTGCGCGGCGGCGACCCGGGCGCCCAGGTCGCGCACCTGGGACAGGGAGGCCAGATCGGCCACGAACCCCTCGGCCGCGCCCTCCGTGCGCAACTCGGCGACCAGCCGTTCCGTACGGCCCCGATCGCGGCCGTGGGCGAGGACCAGATGTCCGGAGCGGACCAGTTCGAAGGCGACGTACCGGCCGAGACCCGAGGTGGCGCCGGTGATCAGGATGGTGGACATACCTCCACCGTAGGCACACGGGGGAGATGTCTGCGTGGTGCTGTTGAAGCTACGACCGGCAGGGTCACCCTCAGGCGGAGTCCTCCTCCGCCAGCACCCGCCGGGCCGCCGCGAACGCCGAGTTCGCCGCCGGCACCCCGCAGTACACGGCCGTCTGGAGCAGCACCGCGCCGATCTCCTCCGGGGTCAGCCCGTTGCGCCGCGCCGCCCGCACATGCATGGCCAGCTCGTCGTAGTGCCCGTGGGCGACCAGCGCCGTCAGCGTGATCATGCTGCGTTCGCGGCGCGAGAGCGTCGGGTCGGTCCAGATCTCGCCCCAGGCGTAGCGCGAGATGAAGTCCTGGAAGCGGGCGGTGAAGGGGGTCTGGCGGGCCTGCGCCAGGTCGACATGGGCGTCGCCGAGCACCTCGCGCCGTACCTCCATACCGCGCTTGGCACCGCCGGTGAGGTGGGCCCGCAGCGCTGTGAGCACCGCCGCCGGGCACTGCGCGGGCGCCAGATGGGAGGCACCGGGGAGTTCGACCAGGGTCGCGCCCGGCACCGCGTCCGCGATCTCCCGCAGATGCGGGGGCGGTGTCGCCGGGTCCTCGCGGCCGGCGATCAGCAGGGTGCGCGCGGAGATCTCCGGGAGCCGGTCCCGGATGTCGAAGGCGGCGAGCGCGTCACAGCAGGCGGCGTACGCGGCAGGATCGGCGTCCCGGTGGTCCTGGACCAGCTCGGGCACGGTGAACCCGGGCGTGAACCACCGCGCGTTCGCACTCTCGGCCAGCCCGGCGAGCCCTTCGCCACGCACCAGCGCGGCTCGCTCCTCCCACGGTTTCGAGCCGTTGAAGTGCGCCGACGAACAGATCACGGCAAGCGAGGAGACCCGCTCGGGGTGGTGCACGGCGAGATGCAGCCCCACCGCACCGCCCAGCGACACCCCCGCGTACGCGAACCGCTCGATGGCGAGCGAGTCCGCGAGCGCGAGCACCAGGCGGGCAAGGTCACCGACCGTCGCCCCCGCCCCGATCAGATCGGCATCCGAACCGCCGTGTCCCGGCAGGTCCCAGCGGATGACCCGATGCGTGATCGACAGCTCCGGCGCCACCTTGTCCCACAAGGCGTACGAGGTGCCGAGAGAGGGTCCGAGGAGCAGCGGGGGCGCGGTGGTGGGCCCTTCGGCACGGTGGTTGAGGAGTTTCAAGGTCGCTCCAGCGCGCGATCGGTGAGGGCTCCGGCGGAGCCGGTGTAGTGGGTGGGGTCGAGGTCGACGTCCGTCAACTCCGGTGCCTGGGCGAGCGGGCGTCCCTCGGACGCCAGCCGGGTGAGCAGTTCCTTGGCGTGGGCTCGGCCCAGCACCGGGGCCAGCTCGGCGGACAGCCGTTCGGAGACGATCAACCCGTTGGTGAGATCGAGGTGTTCACGCATCACATCGGGTCTGACCCGCAGTCCCTCGGCCACCTCTACGGCATCCCGGGCGGCCCCGCCCACCAGTCGCAGCAGCTCCCTGAGCGGCTCCCACTCCGCGTGCCAGGCCCCGGCCGGCCGTTCGTCCTCGGCCGCCAGCGACCCGTACAGCGTGGCGGCGAGCTGAGGTGCCCGCCGTGCGGCCGAGGCGATGAGGGTGGACCGTACCGGATTGGACTTGTGCGGCATGGCGGACGAACCTCCGCCGCTTCCCTCCGCGACCTCGCCGATCTCGGTGCGGGAGAGGGTGAGAACGTCCACGGCGATCTTGCCCAGCGCGCCCGCCGCGAAGGCGAGACACCCGGCGAGATCGGCGACCGGAGTGCGCAGCGTGTGCCAGGGCAACTCGGGTGCCTTCAGGCCCAGTTCGCGGGCGTACGCCGCCGGCAGCGCGGTCGGATCGCTCGCGCCGTACGCCCCGAAGGCCGCCAACGTTCCTGCCGCGCCCCCGAGTTGTGCGGGCAGCCCGTCCCGTACGACCGTCACCCGGTCCCGTGCGTCGAGCACCAGAGACCGCCACCCGGCCGCCTTCAGCCCGAACGTGGTCGGTACGGCGTGCTGGGTGAGCGTGCGTCCCGGCATCGCGGTGTCGCGGTGCTCGGCGGCCAGTCGGGCCAGCGCCCGCTCCGTGCGGCCGAGGTCGGTGAGGACGAGGTCCAGGGTGCGGGCGGCGACCAGCATCGTCGCCGTGTCCATGATGTCCTGGCTGGTCGCACCCCGGTGGACGTAGGAGCCGTACTCCTCGCCGACCGCCTTCGTCAGATCCGCGACCAGGGGGATGACCGGGTTCCCGCCGCCCCGCGCGCGCTCGGCGATCGACGACACGTCGAAGTGCCGGGCATCGGCCGCCTCGGTCACCGCGGTCGCGGCCTCGGCCGGGGCGAGCCCCAGCGCGGCCTGGGCGCGGGTCAGCGCGGCTTCCGCGTCGAGCAGCGCCGACAGATAGGCGCCGTCGCCGGTGGCCGTGGCGGCGGGGGAGCCCGCCCACCCGGGGGCGAGCAGGCCGGTGTCGGGATCGGCAGCTGTCACTGGAACTCCAGGAAGACCGTCTCGCCTTCGCCCTGAAGGCGGATGTCGAAACGGTATGTGCCATTGCCCCCGTCCGTGGCGATCAGCGTGGCGCGTCGGTCCTGGTTCAGCCGCGCCAGCAGCGGGTCGGCGGCCAGCGCGGCGTCGTCACCCGGCAGATAGATCCGGGTGAACAGGTGCACCAGCAGTCCGCGCGCGAAGACACACACGCTGATGTAGGGCGCGCTCTGCCCACGCGCCCCGGGCCGCAGAGTCCGCGCGGACCAGTGACCGCCCGCGTCCGTCTGGATCCGCCCCCAGCCGGTGAACTCCACTCCATTGCGACCGAGGAACCCGCCGCTCGCCGTGTCACGCCGCATCGAACCGTCGACCTGCGGCACATGTCCGTCCGGGTCGGCGCCCCACAGCTCCACGAACGCGTCCGGCAGCGGGTTGCCCTCGCCGTCGTACACCTGGCCGCGCAGGGCGATCGTGTCCGGGTGACCGACGGGGGCGATGTCGCCGCCGCCGGGGAAGGGCAGGGCATGACCGTAGAAGGGGCCGACGGTGTGGGACGGCGTCGGGAGCACCGCCTCGGGATTGCTCGTGTCGATCTTCGTCATCGTGGGTCAGCGTCCTTCTTCGATCCAGGTGGCGTGCGGCCCGTCGAGCACGATGTCCCAGTGGTAGCCCATCGAGAACTCCGGCACCGACAGGCTGTGGTCGTACGTCGCGACCAGCCGCTGCCGGGCCGCGTCGTCGGTCACCGACTGGATGATCGGGTCGTACGGGAACAGCGGGTCGCTCGGGAAGTACATCTGCGTCACCAGCCGCTGGGTGAACGCCGTGCCGAAGAGCGAGAAGTGGATGTGGGCCGGCCGCCAGGCGTTGACGTGCTGGCGCCACGGATACGGGCCCGGCTGGACGGTGGTGAAGCTGTAGAAGCCGCTGTCGTCGCTCAGCGTCCGGCCGACGCCCGTGAAGTTCGGGTCCAGCGGCGCGTCGTGCTGCTCACGCTGGTGCGCGTACCGGCCCGCCGAGTTGGCCTGCCAGATCTCGACCAACTGGCCACGGATCGGCCGGCCGCCACTGTCGAGGAGCCGCCCGGACACGGTGATCCGCTCCCCGATCGGCTCACCGTTGTGCTGCCGGGTCAGGTCATTGTCGATCTCCGTGATGTCCCGCTCGCCGAACGCGGGGGAGGCCAGCTCCACCAGCTCCGGGTCTTGGGACACGTCGATGGCGACCGGCGGCTGTTTCGGGTGCCGGAGGATCGACGAGCGGTACGGGGCGTAGTCGCGACGCGGCTGATGCTCGACGGGTGCACCATCGGCGACGCGCTTCTCGTAGGCGGCGTGCTCGGCGGCGATTTCCTGGTCGATGTCGTGCTGGGTGAGAGTCATGGCAATTCCTGGGGGTTCCTGACGGTCACATGAATTCAAGGGGGGACAGCAACGCCCTTCTTTAGGGGCGCGGGGAACTGCGCGACCAGCCACATCTGGCCGGCAGCCTCCGAACAACCAGAGGACCCTCTACCGTTCGAGGACGAGAGCAAGACCCTGGCCCACGCCGATACAAAGCGTGGCGACACCAACCCCACCGCCCGCACGGGCAAGCTGATGCGCCACCGTCCCGGCAAGCCGCGCCCCGGACGCACCGAGCGGGTGCCCGATGGCGATCGCCCCACCCTGCGGATTGAGGATCGAAGGATCGAACTCGGGCCACTCGGCCACACACCCCAGCACCTGCGCGGCAAAGGCCTCGTTCAACTCCAGCACCGACAGATCGTCAAACCCCTTGCCCGCCTTGGCCAGCGCACGCGTAACCGCCTCGACGGGCGCGAGCCCGAAGTAGTGCGGGTCAAGCGCGGACACCCCGGTCGCGGAGACCCGGGCCAGCGGCTCGCGCCCGGTCGCCTTCAGACCCTCCTCGTCGACGAGGAGCAGCGCGGCGGCCCCGTCGTTGAGGGGCGAGGCATTGCCGGCCGTCACCGTGCCGTTCTCCTTGCGGAACGACGGCTTCAACTTGGCCATCGCCGACAGGGACGCGTCCGGCCGTACACACTCGTCCGCCCCGAACACCACCGGCTCGCCCTTGCGCTGAGGGATCGACACCGGCGCCAACTCGGCGTCGAACAGGCCCTGTTGCTGAGCAGCCGCGGCCTTCTGGTGGGACGCCAGCGCGAACTCGTCCTGCTGCTCACGGCTGATCTTGTGCTTATCGGCGATCAGCTCCGCGCTCTCGCCCAGCGGAACCGTCCACTGCGGCTCCATCCTCGCGTTGACCATGCGCCAGCCCAGGGTGGTGGAGTACAGCTCGGCGTGCCCGGCCGGGAACGGCTTGTCGGACTTCGGCAGTACATACGGCGCGCGGGTCATCGACTCGACACCACCCGCCACGGCGATGGAGGCGTCCCCGACCGCGATGGTCCGGGCCGCCTGGATCACGGCCTCCAGACCCGACGCGCACAGCCGGTTCACCGTGACACCCGGCACGGATGTCGGCAGCCCCGCGAGGAGCCCGGCCATGCGGCCGACGTTGCGGTTCTCCTCGCCGGCGCCGTTGGCGTTGCCGAAGTAGACGTCCTCGATCCGGGACGGGTCCAACTGCGGTGTGCGGGCGAGGAGTTCGCGGATGGCGTGGGCACCCAGGTCGTCCGGGCGCACGCTCGCCAGACCGCCGGTGTAGCGGCCGATCGGCGTGCGTACCGCGTCGACGATGTAGACGTTCTTCACTGCGGACTTCACTTCAGGCCCTCCGCTACGGTCAGCTTGGCGTCGGTCTTGGCGGTGATCACCTCGACGCTCACACCGGGCGCCGTCTCGACGAGCAGCAGTCCGTCGTCCGTCACGTCCAGCACGCCGAGGTCGGTGATGATCCGGTTCACACACGCCTTCCCGGTGAGGGGCAGCGCGCACTCGTCGAGGATCTTCGGGGAGCCGTCCTTCGCGGTGTGCGTCATCACCACGATCACCGTACGGGCGCCGTGCACGAGGTCCATCGCGCCGCCGATCCCGGTGATCATCTTGCCGGGGATGGCCCAGTTCGCCAGGTCCCCGCGGGCGGAGACCTGCATGGCGCCCAGCACGGCGACGTCGATGTGCCCGCCGCGGATCATCGAGAAGGACAGCGCCGAGTCGAAGTAGGAGGCGCCGGGCAGGACCGTGACGGTCTCCTTGCCCGCGTTGATCAGGTCGGGGTCGACCTGGTCCTCGGTCGGGTAGGGACCGGTGCCGAGGATGCCGTTCTCCGACTCCAGGATCACCTCGACGCCCGGCGGGAGGTAGTTGGGGATGAGGGTCGGCAGACCGATGCCGAGATTGACGTACTGGCCGTCCTGAAGTTCGCGTGCGGCGCGGGCGGCCATCTGTTCCCGGGTCCAGGCCATCAGCTGCTCACCGTCCGCTGCTCGATCTGCTTGTCCGCCGCCTGCTCGGGGGTGAGCGCGACGACCCGCTGCACGAAGATGCCGGGCAGATGCACCGCGTCCGGGTCGATCTCGCCGGGCTCGACGAGTTCCTCGACCTCGGCGATCGTCACCCGGCCGGCCATCGCCGCGAGGGGGTTGAAGTTCCGCGTGGACTTGTTGAAGACCAGGTTCCCGTGCCGGTCGCCCTTCGCCGCCCTGACGAGCGCGAAGTCGGTGCGGATGCCCTGCTCCAGCACGTATTCCACGCCGTCGAACTCCCGTACCTCCTTCGCCGGGGAGGCCAGCGCGACGCCGCCGGAACCGTCGTAGCGCCAGGGCAGTCCGCCCTCGGCGACCTGGGTCCCGACGCCCGCGGGGGTGTAGAAGGCGGGGATGCCGGCGCCGCCGGCCCGCAGCCGCTCGGCGAGCGTGCCCTGCGGGATCATCTCCACCTCGAGCTCGCCGGCCAGATACTGCCGCGCGAACTCCTTGTTCGCGCCGATGTAGGAGCCGGTCACCCGGGCGATGCGGCCCGCGGCCAGCAGCACGGCGAGACCGGACTCCATCGCCCCGCAGTTGTTGGACACGACGCCCAGGCCGCTCACGCCCCGCTCGTACAGCGCCTGGATCAGTACGTTCGGCACACCGCTCAGGCCGAATCCGCCGACCGCGAGGGTCGTGCCGTCCGGCACATCGGCCACCGCCTCCAGGGCAGTGGCGACCACCTTGTCCATCCGTGAAGCCCCATCTCATCAGACGCAAATTAGTCAGAGCACTGACTATCTATGCGAAGTTTGACTCACGCTGCCACCCTTGGTTTGTGCCGTCAAGACCCCTGGTGACGGACGAGGTGTGGGTCAAGGCGATGCGATATCGTTCAGTGCACCGACGAAATCCTGCACTCACGCTGAGGAGCGCACATGGCCGCGGTGGACCTCACCACCCACCCCGGGCACCTGGCCCGGCGGTTCCAGCAGGCCCATTACCTGCTGTGGAACACCATGGTCTCCGAGGAGATCACCTCACCGCAGTTCGCGGTCCTCAACGCGCTCGTCGACGAGCCGGGGCTGGACCAGCGCACGGTGGGGGAGCGCGTGGGGCTCGACCGGTCCACCATCGCCGAGGTGATCAGCCGGCTCGGCCGCCGGGGTCTGCTCGACAAGGTGCGCGACCCGCAGGACGGCCGCCGTTTCCTGCTGTGCCTGACGGACGACGGCACACGCACCCACCGCAAGCTCACGGTCCGTACGGCCCGGATGAACCAGGTCTTCCTGGCCCCGCTCACCGCCGAGGAGCAGACCGTGTTCTTCGATCTCATCCGCCGTGTCTCGGACGCGGCAGAGGGGCTCCGCAACCCGACGGAACCCCTTGCGGCGTCGAAGACGGGCTAGCGCGTCCGGCTCAGCCCTTCGCGAAGACCACCCAGACCTGGCCCCTGGCGAAGTTCAGCGGCGCGCCGCTCCCCGTGGTGAACTCCGTGCTGTCGGTGGCCTGTAGACGCTTCCAGCGGGCTTCGAAGACCTTCCCGTCGCGCAGCACCTCCGCCCGCCCCTCGCCCACCGTCTCGGTGTACGGCGTGTTGTTGCCGAGGAAGTCGGAGAAGTTGGACGGGCGCACGTTCACGTACTGGACGACGACCGTCGGCGGGGCCATCCGCTCCCCGTCGGTCATGGCCGGCGCACCGTCCATCGACACCAGCCAGCCGGACTGGTCCTCGGACCAGGTGAACGTGAACCGGGCCCCCGGGTAGCGCACGGTCCGCGAGTGCTCGGACCGCCCGCCCGAGGGTGCGCCGCCGTAGCGGAAGCCGGTGGTCAGCGCGTCCGCGCCGGGCACGGAGGACATCAGCTGGAAGGGCCGCAGGTAGAGGTTGTGCGGGGAGGGCCTGGACTCGCCGCGGTAGAAGGCGCCGGGCGCCTCCTCGGGCGACTGGGCGTTCAACGGCGCCTTGTCGATCAGTGGGAGCAGTTTGTGCTGGGCCCCCGAGAACGCGAGCGTGGGCCCGTCGAACTGCCTGAGCAGCTCCAGATCCGACTCACGGGCGCTGCGCACCGGGCCGACCACCTTCGGCAGCTTGGTCGCGTACACCGCCATCAGCCGGCTCAGACCGCCCTCGACCTGCTCGGCGTAGACGACGTTCGCGGAGTCGAGCCCCGTGTGGGGGCGGGCCGCGCGGGCGTTGTCGATCTTCACCGCGAGCACCGGGTCATCGCCCGCCCCACGGCTCTGCGAAGGCTGTCCCCGGTCCGATCCGCGTCCGTCGTCGGCCGAGTCGCCCGGCGAGGTGCAGCCGGCCGCCAGGGAGAGGGTCATCGTGGCGGCCAGAAGCGCCGCCGGTATCGCGGCGCGTCGTGTGCGCGCCCTTCGTCCTATGCCCACCGTTGCCACCAGTCTTGTGTCTCGATTATGCGCCTATGGGCCGATTCATGGCCATATGCGATCGATTCTGAATCGCCGCGGGGCATACGTCGATCGGCATGCGTCCGTTCGGTTCGCGGGCGTTTCAGTGCACGGGGCCGAAGATCTCCGCCAGGTCGTAGCCGACCGGCTCCTCCAGCTGGGCGTAGGTGCAGCTGTGCGGATCCCGGTCCGGGCGCCAGCGGCGGAACCGGGCCGTGTGCCGGAAGCGTGCCCCGTTCTCCATGTGGTCGTACGCCACCTCGACGACCCGCTCCGGCCGCAGGGGAACCCAGGAGAGGTCCTTCTTGCCCGACCAGCGGCTGGGCGCGCCGGGCAGTCGCGCCGACTCGTGCGCGGACTCCTCGGCCCAGGCCGCCCAGGGGTGCCCGGCGGTATCGTCCATCCGCAACGGCTCCAGCTCCTCGACGAGTTCGGCCCGGCGCTTCATCGCGAAGGCGGCGGACACGCCCACGTGCTGGAGGGCGCCCCGGTCGTCGTAGAGGCCGAGCAGCAGGGAGCCCACGATGGGGCCGCTCTTGTGGAAGCGGTAGCCCGCGACCACGACGTCCGCCGTGCGCTCGTGCTTGATCTTGAACATCGCACGCTCGTCCTGGAGGTAGCGCACGCCGAGCGGCTTGGCGATGACGCCGTCGAGGCCCGCCCCCTCGTACTGCTCGAACCACTGCCGCGCGACGTCGATGTCGGTCGTCGCCGGGGCCAGGTGCACAGGGGCCGTCACGCCCTCCAGCGCCCGGGTCAGGAGCCTCCGGCGGTCACTCAGCTCCACGTCCGTCAGGGACTCGTCCGCCAGTGCCAGCAGGTCGAAGGCGACGAAGGAGGCCGGGGTCTTCTCGGCGAGCATCCGCACCCGGGAGTCCGCCGGGTGGATCCGCTCGGTCAGCGCGTCGAAGTCCAGCCGTCCCTCGCGTGCGATCACGATCTCGCCGTCCAGCACCGAGCGTTCCGGCAAGCGCTCCTTCAGTGCCGCCACCACCTCGGGGAAGTACCTGGTCAGCGGCTTGCCCGTACGGCTGCCCAGCTCGACCTCGTCCCCGTCGCGGAACACGATCGCCCGGAAACCGTCCCATTTCGCCTCGTACTGCATATCGGGCGGGATTTTCGCCACCGACTTGGCGAGCATCGGCTTCACGGGAGGCATCACCGGCAGATCCATGCTTCGATTCTGCTCCCATGTTCAGCTGATCGCCCAGTGTGCGAGCTGTGCGCGGTGCGCCTACCGTGGCTCGCATGGGTGCAGCGGTGCAACTGGAGGCGGGTGGCCGGACCGTACGGCTGTCCAGCCCGGACAAGATGTTCTTCCCGGAGCGCGGGTTCACCAAGCTGGACCTCGCCCGGTACTACATCGCCGTCGGCCCCGGCATCCTGCGCGCCCTGCGCAACCGGCCCACCACCCTGGAGCGCTACCCGGACGGCGTGACCGGCGAGAACTTCTTCCAGAAACGGGCCCCGAAGAACATGCCCGACTGGATCCCGACCGCCCACATCACCTTCCCCAGCGGCCGCAGCGCCGACGAGATGTGCCCCACGGAGGAGGCCGCGGTCCTGTGGGCGGCGCAGTACGGCACGCTCACCTTCCACCCGTGGCCGGTGCGCCGCGACGACGTCGACAGCCCCGACGAACTCCGCATCGACCTCGACCCGCAGCCCGGCACCGACTTCGACGACGCCGTCCGCGCCGCCCATGAACTGCGCGCCGTCCTCGACGAGTTCGGCGGCCTCCAGGGCTTCCCCAAGACCTCCGGCGGACGCGGCCTGCATGTCTTCGTGCCCATCGAACCGCGCTGGACCTTCACCCAGGTCCGCCGTGCGGCCATCGCCGTGGGCCGGGAGCTGGAGCGCCGGATGCCGGAGCAGGTGACGATCAAGTGGTGGAAGGAGGAGCGCGGCGAGCGCATCTTCGTCGACTACAACCAGACGGCCCGGGACCGGACGATCGCCTCGGCCTATTCCGTACGACCCCGCCCGCACGCCCCCGTCTCGGCGCCCCTGCGCTGGGACGAGGTCGGCGTCGCGCACCCCCGGGACTTCGACCTCGCGACCATGCCCGCGCGCTTCGCCGAACTCGGCGATGTGCACGCGGACATGGATGACCACCGTTACTCGCTGGACGCGCTGCTGGAGCTGGCCAACAAGGACGAGCACGAGCACGGGCTCGGGGATCTGCCGTACCCGCCCGAGTATCCGAAGATGCCGGGAGAACCCAAGCGGGTACAGCCGAGCAAAGCCCGCACAGAGGGACCTACAACTCCTTGATGTCTACAACTCCTTGATCCGGACGTCCCGGTACGAGACCACATCCGTCGTGCCGTGCACCTGGAGCCCGAGGTAGCCGGAGGCGAACCGCCGCCCGTCCGTGCCCGGATCGTCCGAGCGGGGCGGGACGAAGTCCTGGCCGCCGGTGTTGTCGAACTCGTTGATCAGCACGCCGTTGCGGTAGACCGAGTAGTGCTGGTCCACCACCCGGATCTCGTAGTCGTTCCACGTGCCCTTCTGGGTGACGCCCGCACCGGCGAGCCCCACCCGGTCGAAGCCGTAGATCGACCCGGTCTTGTACATGTCGCCGTCGGGCCGGTCGAACACCTGCACCTCGTGCCCGTACTTGATGGCGACCCACTCCGGCCGCGACTCCTCGGAGTGGTCGTGGACCCACGGGAAGCGGACGAACACGCCGGAGTTGGCGTTGCCGGTGCCCGGGGCGTCGTCGCGCCACTGGAGCTTGAGCGAGAAGTCACCGTACTTCCGCTCGGGGAACCACAGCATGCCGAGGCCCGGCTTGCTGGTGCCGCTCGTGATCGAGCCGTCGGCGTTCTGCGCGAACGAACCGCCGCCCACCTGCTGCCACTTGGCGAAGGATTCCGCGCTGCCGTCGAGGATCGTGCGGTAGCCCTCGGTCTGGCCGGGCGTGCCGATCCCGGACTGACGGGCCGCCTTGCGGACGGCGTCGTACTCGCGCTGGTCGACGACCCCTTCCGTGAGGAGCTTGTCCAGGACCGTCGTCACGTGCTTGAGGAACAGCGCGTGGGACGTCCACTCCCTCTCGTCCTCGATCAACTCGTTGATCCGGCACCGGCTGTTGGTGATCCGGTTCGGGACACCCGAGTCGACTGTGCCAACGATCACCGTCAACCGCTCGTCGAACTCCGGGCAGTTGGGGGACGGGACCTGGCTGGAAACCACCGTGAAGGTCACCGTGCGGGCGGCGGCCGTGTTCCCCGCCTTGTCCGTCGCCCGGTAGGCGAGGGTGTGCGTGCCCGCGCGGTCGACGACCACCGGGGCGCCGTACGCGAGGTACGGCCCGCCGTCGATCGAGTACTCGATCCGGTCGACACCCGAGCCATGGTGCTCGTCGGCCGCCGTGACGGTCACCTTGGCGTTGCCGATGTACGCCCCGGCGGAGTTCTTCGTGCCCTCGACGGTCACGCCCGTCACCGGCGGAGTCGTGTCCGGCTGGGGCGCCGCCACGACCGTGAACTGCACGCTCTTCCCGGCGGCGACGTTCCCCGCCTTGTCGGTGGCCCGGTAGCGCACCGTATGAGCGCCGACCTCGTGCACCATCACCGGCGCGGTGTACGACTGCCAGGCGCCGTCGCCGACCGCGTACTCGATGGTGTTGACGCCGGAACCGGTGTCGGAGGCGGAGACGGTGACGGTCGCCATGTCGATGTACGTGCCGTCGGGGTTCTGCTCGCCGCTGACGGTCGCAGAGGTCTCCGGCGCCGTCGTGTCGTCGGTCGGCGGCGGGACGACCGTGAACTGCACGCTCTTCTCGGCGGCGACGTTCCCCGCCTTGTCGAAGGCGCGATAGCGGATCTTGTGGTCACCGACCTGGTCGACGACGACCGGGGCGGTGTACGGCTGCCAGGCGCCCGCGTCGCCGACCGCGTACTCGGTGCGGTCGAGCCCGGAGCCGCCCTCCTCGTCGGTGGCGTTGACCGTCACGCTCGCCGAACCGACGTACTGGCCCTGCGAGTTCTGTGTCCCGCTCACCTGGGCCGAGGTCTCGGGCGGGGTGGTGTCCTCGCCGGTGCCCTCGGTCACCACGAGGATGCCCTGCATCTGGCCGTGTCCCGGGATGGTGCAGAAGTAGCGGTAGCGGCCGGGGGTGAGCGTGACCTCGGCGGTGTGCTTGCCGCCCTGGTCGTCGTTCGGGTTGGCGAGGATGTTGAGCGGGACGTCGTTGTTGTACTCCGGGTCGGAGACGTCGAACGTCAGAGTGTGCGGCATGCCCGTCGTGTTGCCGGTCGCCACACTGTTCTCGAAGACGATCGTCGTCGTCCCCTCCACCGCCGTCGCCGGCGCGGACATGTACTTGGTGATGTCGTCGCCGGCGGTCCAGGTGAGTGTCTGGGCCGCGGCAGCCTGGGGCTCCGGTTGTCCGGCGGCGGGCAGGGCCTGGAGCCCCAGCACCACCAGGAGCGCGGCCAGCAAGGCCGTCAGGATTCTTCGTTCGCGTATCACTGAGCAGCCCCCCTCGCCAGCTGACCGGCGGCTGGCGTCGGCCCGCCGCCCGTGTAAGTGACCCGCCACAGCGCCGACTTGGCGTCCGAGGTGAAGAAGCCGCGGCCGTAGTCGAGGACGTACAGCGACCCGTCCGGACCGAACTTCCAGTCCATGAGGTTCTTGATGCCGTCGTTGCCGACCGGCACGATCTTCTTCAGCGACTCCGAGTGGATCGGCAGACCGCCTTCGCCGTGCGTCTTCGGATCGGTGATGACCGCGTTGCGCGGCTGCTCGCCGTCGTAGAAGTCGCCGACGAACCACTTGCCGTCCCAGTAGGAAGGCCACTTCGTCGCGCTCGTGCTCTGTGCGTCGTACCGGTAGACCGGGCCGTTCATCGTGGCCTGGCCGCCGCCCTTGAGCCATGGCAGCAGGTACTTGGCCTCCTCCTGCTTGTAGGAGGGGATGCCGTTCGCGTCGCGCGGATAGTCCGGGGCGCCGCCCTGCGGCGAGTACCAGATGTTGTTGCCGGTGACCGGCGGCAGGTTGACGAGGCCGTTGTTGTTCGGCGACTCGTTCTTGGGGGCGTCGCAGTCGTACCAGCCCAGCGGTTGCGTCGGGTCCGGCAGATTGCGGTCGCGGTAGGGCTGGTTGTTGCCCATGCAGTACGGCCAGCCCCGGTTGCTCGCCTTGGTGATGACGGCGAACGTGTCGTACTTGGCCGGGCCCCAGGTCGTCGACGGTGCGCCCGCGTCCGGGCCGACCCAGCCCGCGTACAGGATGTCGGTCTGCTGGTCGACGAAGATGCGCGCCGGATTGCGGACGCCCATCACATAGATCTCGCCGCGCGTCTTGCCGCCGCCCTCGTCGGTCTCCTTGCCGGTGAAGAGGTTGCCCGCGGGCAGTGTGTACGTCCCGTCGGGTTCCGGGTGGATGCGCAGGATCTTGCCGTTGAGGTTGTTGGTGTTGCCGGCGGTGCGGCGCGCGTCGGCGAAGGAGACACCCTTGTAGTTGGGCTGCGGGTTGTTGCCCGAGTAACCGTCGCTGAAGCCACTGGAGTTGTTGTCGCCGGTCGCGATGTACAGGTTGCCCTGGGAGTCCCAGGACATCCCGCCGCCCGCGTGGCAGCAACTGTGGACCTGCACCGGCCACTTGAGCAGTACTTTCTCGCTGCTCAGGTCCAGCTTGTTGGTGGCGAGGTCGAGCGTGAAGCGGGAGACGCGCCGCTCGGCCATCTGCGTGTCGCGGTTGAGCTGCGAGTGCGGCGTGTAGTGCAGATACACCCAGCCGTTCTGCTCGAAGCCCGGGTCCAGCTCGATGCCGAGCAGCCCCTCCTCGACCTTGATGAGCTCGTCGCCACCGCCCTTGTTGCCGAACACCGTCAACGCGCCCGCCGGCGTGACCTTCTTGGTCGCGGGGTCGTAGACGTGGATCTCGCCCTTGCCCTTGCCGATGTCCGGGTTGTTCCAGTCGGTGATCACCGGCTGGGAGGAGTCGGCGCCGCCGCGGCCGATGTACAGCACGCGACCGTCCGGTGCGGTGACCAGGCCGTGCGGCTCGCCGATCTGGTCGTTCTGCCCCGGCTGGTTGGCCTGGGTGAGGCGCTCCGCCTTGTAGTTGGCGTTGATCGTCGCCTTGCAGTCGGCCTGCGCCAGACGGGTCGTCCACAGCAGCGCGCCCCGCAGATGGGCGCGGAACTCGGTCTCGTCGTACGACGACACCGTGCCGCCCATGCCGGTGTAGAAGGAGCGTCCGCCGTCGTAGTCACGGCACCAACTCACCGGGTGGTCCCAGCCGTTGGCGGTGGTGCCCGGCTGGTACGTCGACTCGCGGACGCGAGCGACGGTGTGCACCTCGCCGGAGGGGTTCTTCACCCAGTTGAACCACTGGTCCGGGTGCTTCCACTGGACCGGCAGATCCTTGGTGGCAGGGTGCTGCCGGTCGCCGACCTCAACCGTCGCCCGCTGTACGGCCGTTGGGCTGGAGGCCGCCGGACGGGCGCCGACCAGACCGGTGAACCAGTCCGAGTACGGCTCCGCGCGTGCCGCGTCATGGACGCCGACGAAACCGCCGCCCGCCTCCATGTAGGCCTCCAGGCCCGCTTCCTGCTCCGGGTCGAGGACGTCGCCGCCACCGGTGAGGAACGCGATCGCGTTGAAACGGCCCAGCCGGGTCTCGTCGGTGAAGACCGAGGCGTCGTCCGAGGCCACGACCTGGTAGCGCTGGTTCTCCGGTCCCGACAGGCCGATCTTCTCGATGGCCTCGATCCCGGCGTTCACGACCGGCGACTCCTCCCCGGACGCCGCGGAACCGTAGAAGATCAGCACCCGTACGTTCGCGCTGCCCGGGGGCGACTTGATGGACATCGTTGTCATGGGCGGTCCGGGGTCCGGACGCGCGTTCGCGGCGGGTCCGGACATGAGTCCGGCGGCGACGACACCGGCGGTCACAGTGGCCGCCCAGACCCGTCTTCTTCTTGTGCTCAACCCTCGTAAGCGCATGGGCACCTCCTCGGTCACAGCCACAACGCCAAGGAAGCTAGACCTCTTTGAATGACCCGCCAATACCTATGACCGCAATGGCACGAACTTTGTCCCGGGTGTGGATAAACGGGAGTACGGCCGGTACGGTCGCACAGGTTCATCACAGGTGCGTCTCCGCAAGTTCCGTATCAGGGTGGGGAGTTCCGCATGGACAGACGCGGGTTCAACAGACGGGTGCTGCTGGGCGGCGCGGCCGTGGCGACATCGTTGTCCATGGCCCCCGACGCCGTCAGCGTCGACGCCTCGGCGAAGACGGCTCCGGCCGGCGGCGCGGTCAAGCACATCAAGCTGTACGCCGAGAAGTTCGCCGACGGGCAGCTGGGCTACGGCTTCGAGAAGGGGAAGGCGACGATCCCCGGGCCGCTGATCGAACTCAACGAGGGCGACACCCTGCACATCGAGTTCGAGAACACCACCGACGTGCGGGCGAGCCTGCACGTCCACGGCCTGGACTACGAAATCTCCAGCGACGGCACCAAGTTGAACAAGAGCGACGTCGAACCCGGCGGCACCCGCACCTACACCTGGCGCACCCACGTCCCCGGCCGACGCAAGGACGGCACCTGGCGGGCGGGCAGCGCCGGCTACTGGCACTACCACGACCATGTCGTCGGCACCGAGCACGGCACGGGCGGCATCCGCAAGGGCCTGTACGGTCCGGTGATCGTCCGCCGTCAGGGCGACATCCTGCCCGACATGACGTACACCATCGTCTTCAACGACATGCTGATCAACAACAAGCCGGCGCACTCGGGGCCCGACTTCGAGGCCACGGTGGGCGATCGCGTCGAGATCGTGATGATCACGCACGGCGAGTACTACCACACCTTCCATATGCACGGTCACCGCTGGGCGGACAACCGCACCGGCATGCTCACCGGACCCGACGACCCGAGCCAGGTCATCGACAACAAGATCGTGGGCCCGGCGGACTCCTTCGGCTTCCAGGTGATCGCGGGGGAGGGGGTGGGAGCGGGCGCGTGGATGTACCACTGCCATGTCCAGAGCCACTCCGACATGGGGATGGTGGGGCTGTTCCTGGTGAAGAAGGCGGACGGGACGATCCCCGGTTACGACCCGCACGAGCATGGTCAAGAGGCGACCTCGGGGTCCGCGCACGAGCACTGACGGATCATGGACGGGTGACGCTGCTACTGACCCGGAGTGACCTTGAGGCCGTACTGGAGCCGGAGGCCTGTCTGGCCGTCCTGCGCGAAGGGTTCCGTGCGGCGGTGGACGCGCCCCTCGCGGGCCGGCGGGTACGGACCGACCTGCCGTTTCCCGGGACGGCGACGGCGCTGCTGCCCGGCCTGCTGCCGGGCATCGACGCCTACACGGTCAAGGTCAACGCCAAGTTCCCGGGCGCCCGGCCCGCCCTGCGCGGGGTGATCTGCCTGCACAGCGGCCGGGACGGCGAACTGCTCGCCCTGCTGGACTCGGCGACGGTCACGGCCTGGCGTACGGGGCTGGCGGCAGCGTTGGGCACGGATGTCCTGGCGGGTGCCGCGGAGGCCGTCGGGGTGATCGGCGCGGGGGCGCAGGCCGAGCTGATGGTGCGCGGCCTTGCCGCCCTGCGGGGGCATCGACCGGTCGTGGTCCACGACACGGACGCGGACAGGGCCGCCGCGTTCGCCGCCCGGCACGACGGGCGGGTGGTCGCCTCCGCGCCGGAGGTCGCCGCGGCCGCCGACACCGTCCTGCTGGCCACCTGGTCCCGGGAGCCGCTGCTGCGGCTGGCGGACGCCGGGGAGGGCCGGCACTTCACCAGCCTGGGCGCGGACGAGCCCGGCAAGCGGGAACTGGCCGCCGATCTGCTCTCCGCCGCGCTCCTGGTCGTCGACGACCGGGAACTCGCCGCGGCGATGGGCGCGTCGGCGGGACCCGGAGTCACCGCCGACACCACGCTCGGGGAGGTTCTGCGGGGCGAGCATGCGGGGCGTGGCAGCGTGACGGACCGTACCGTCTACGCACCCGTCGGCCTTCCCTGGCAGGACCTGGCGGTGGCGTGGCTCGCCTACGAGCGGGCCCGGCGGGAGGGGCTCGGCCAGCGGATCGACCTGCTGGCCTGAGCGGGAGCCGGCGCCGATGGCGGTGCGGAGAGCGCTCTCACCTCGGCTCGGGGCGCCGCTATCCTGATCGGCACCGGCCGAGGAGGAGCGCCCAAGTGTCCGATACCGCACACCGTCCCACGCTGGAAGCCGTGGCTGCCCGGGCCGGAGTCTCGCGGGCCACCGTGTCCCGGGTGGTGAACGGCGGGGAGGGCGTGCGGGAACCCCTCGTCGAGCGGGTGCGCCGCGCGGTGGAGGAGCTCGGCTACGTGCCCAATCAGGCGGCGCGCAGCCTGGTGACCCGGCGGCACGACGCCGTGGCCGTGGTCGTCGCCGAACCGGAGACCCGGGTCTTCGCCGACCCCTTCTTCGCCCTCCAACTCCGCGGGATCAGCAAAGAGCTGACCGCCCACGACAACCAGCTCGTACTGCTGCTCACGGAGGGCCGTGACGACCACGCGCGCGTGGGCCGCTATCTCGCCGGGGGCCATGTCGACGGCGCCCTCGTGTTCTCCCTGCACCTCGACGATCCACTGCCCGAGTTGATCCAACGCGCCGGAGTGCCGACCGTGTTCGGCGGCCGGCCCGGCTGGAGCGACGGCACGAGCGGAGTGGTCTACGTCGACAGCGACAACCGCGGCGGCGCCCGCGAGGCCGTACGCCATCTCGTCGGCCTCGGCCGTACCCGCATCGCGCACATCGCCGGCGCCCTCGACCAGACCTCCGCGGTGGACCGGCTCGACGGGTTCCGGGACGTCATGGCCGACGTCGATCCGCGGCTCGTCGTCGAGGGCGACTTCACGCCGGCCGGCGGGGAGCGGGCCATGCGGGAACTCCTCGACCGTTGCCCCGACCTGGACGCCGTCTTCGCCGCGAACGACCTGACCGCCGCCGGCGCCCTGCGGGTGCTGCGCGAGCGCGGGCGGCGCGTGCCCGACGACGTCGCCGTGATCGGCTTCGACGACATGCTGCCCGTCGCCGAACAGACCGACCCGCCGCTGACGACGGTTCGTCAGGACATCGAGGAGTTGGGGCGCTTGATGGCCCGGCTGCTGCTGCGCGGACCCGCGCCGGGCGGTGTGGTCCTGCCGACGACGCTGGTGCGGCGGGCCTCGGCGTAACCGCCCGACGCGGATGCGCGGGCGTCGGCGCCTCCGGGACCCCGGGCCGTGCGTCCCCTGTAGATCACCGCGACAGCCCAGGACGGCCGCGGACGCGTTCCGACGGCGATTGTCAGTGGGCGGTGGAAGACTCGGCAGGGCAGGCAACGGGACAACGGGACCGGACCCCTCAAGGAGGGCACCATGCTCACCACCCGTTTTGTGAACGGCGCTCCCAACTGGGTCGATGTCGGTACGGCCGACATCGGGGGCGCAACATCCTTCTACGGCGCCCTGTTCGGCTGGGAATTCCAGTCGGCGGGGCCCGAGGCCGGCGGTTACGGCTTCTTCCAGGCCGGCGGCAGGATCGTCGCGGGCGGCATGCAGACCACGCCGGAGCAGGGCCCGCCCGCATGGACGGTGTATTTCCAGAGCGGGGACGCGGACGCCACGGCCAAGACGGTGGAGACGGCCGGCGGCAGCGTGCCCGTGGCACCCATGGACGTCATGGGGCAGGGACGGATGGCGATCCTCGCCGATGACACGGGCGTGCCCTTCGGGATCTGGCAGCCCGCTGCCCGCAAGGGCCTCGACGTGGTCGGCGACGCGGGGTCGCTGTGCTGGGTCGAGCTCTTCACACCGGACATCGCCCGGGCCGCCGCGTTCTACGACGCGGTGTTCGGCTGGGAGACCTCGGCCGCGCCCTTCCCCGACGGCACCTACACCAGCATCAACCCCGCGGGGGCGGACGAGAGCGCCGGGTTCGGCGGGCTCGTACCCCTGGCGGACAGCCCGATCGAGGCGGAGTCCGGTCCGTGCTGGCTGCCGTGGTTCGAGGCCGGGGACCCGGACGCCGTGGTCGCCAAGGCGCAGGAACTGGGCGGCACGATCCGACTGCCCGCCACGGACGTGGCAGGCGTCGGCCGTCTGGCCAAGATCGAGGACCCGTACGGCGCGCGCTTCGGGGTGATCAAGAGCGTTCCGCAGGAGAGCTGATCGCAGCCGGACTCCGCGGCATCCGGCACGGCCGCCGGGAAATCACGCCGGTCGTGCCGCGCGCCGCCGTGCGGCGGCCCGCCCCGCGAGGTCATCATCGAGGTGGCCGGAGGCCCTGGGCGCGGCGTTGATCCGGCGTTGATCGAACGTTTTTCGCGGCCCGGCACGCTTCTGGCCATGCACATCGAAACGATCGCCCCGCCCGACCTCTCCTGGCAGGAGGAGGCGTTGTGCGCGCAGACCGGGGCGGAATTCTTCTTTCCCGAGCCAGGCAGCTCCGTACGGGAGGCGAAGCGGATCTGCGGACTGTGCCCGATCCGCTCCGCCTGCCTCGAGTTCGCGCTGGACAACGACGAGCGCTTCGGGGTCTGGGGCGGCCTGTCGGAGAAGGAACGGCTGGAGCTCAGGCGTCCGTCGCGCTGAACCGCCGCATCCGGAGGCCAAGGAGGGTCGGCGGCGGCAGAACCGCCGCACCCGGGCGTTTCAGCCCGCGGCCCGGGCCGCCATCCGCGCCTTGCGCGCCGCCAGCTTCTCGTCGAACTTCGACGCCTCCGCGTCCAGCCCGCCCAGGTACAGACCGAGCTCATCCTGCGCCGCCTGCCCCTCGGGGCCGAGGCCGTCGATCTCCATGACCTTCAGGAAGCGCAGGACGGGCTGGATGACGTCGTCGTGGTGGATGCGCATGTTGTAGATCTCGCCGATCGCCATCTGCGCGGCCGCCCGCTCGAAGCCGGGCATGCCGTGACCGGGCATGCGGAAGTTCACGATCACGTCGCGCACCGCCATCATCGTCAGGTCGGGCGCGAGCTCGAAGGCCGCCTTCAACAGGTTGCGGTAGAAGACCATGTGCAGGTTCTCGTCGGTCGCGATGCGCGCCAGCATGCGGTCGCAGACCGGGTCGCCGGACTGGTGGCCGGTGTTGCGGTGCGAGACGCGGGTCGCGAGCTCCTGGAAGGAGACGTAGGCCACCGAGTGCAGCATCGAGTGGCGGTTGTCCGACTCGAAGCCCTCGCTCATGTGGGCCATCCGGAACTGCTCCAGCTTGTCCGGGTCCACCGCGCGCGAGGCAAGCAGGTAGTCACGCATCACGATGCCGTGGCGGCCCTCCTCGGCCGTCCAGCGGTGCACCCAGGTGCCCCAGGCGCCGTCCCGGCCGAACAGCGAGGCGATCTCGTGGTGGTAGCTGGGCAGGTTGTCCTCGGTGAGCAGGTTCACGACCAGGGCGATCCGGCCGATCTCGGTGACCTTGGACTGCCCCTTCTCCCAGGCCTCGCCGTCCTCGAAGAACCCGGGGAAGTTGCGGCCGTCGCTCCACGGCACGTACTCGTGCGGCATCCAGTCCTTGGTGACCTTCAGATGCCGGTTGAGTTCCTGCTCGACGACTTCCTCCAACGCGTACAGCAGCTTCGCGTCGGTCCAGGCGGACGGGCTGCCGAGGTGAGGGGAAGTAATCGTCACGGGAACTCCAGGGGACGTGGGAGAAACCGGCGAGCGGTGCCGGGTAACTTACGGGATCGTAGGCTACGTATCCGTAGGTTACGTATCCGTAGGTTAAGAACGCCGTAAAGACTGCTGATCAGCCAGCCTTCGCGTCGGGTGCGCAGTAACCGGGACCCGCAGGTCGCGGGGCTTTTAGGGTGATTCGGCACCCGGTCAGGCGTACAGCTCGCGCAGCCTGACCGAGAGGCATGTCACACAACCCTCGAGCTTTTCGAACTCGCTGATGTCCACGAGGACCGGATCGTGGCCGAGGTCGGTGAGCAGCTCCGCCGTCTTGGGCGCGCTTGCGGCCATGAGCAGCTTGCTGCCGCCGAGCAGGACCACGTGCGAGCCGGTCTCCTCGGGCACCGACAGGAAGCGCGGGAACAGCGACGGCCTGTCCACCTTGGGGATGTGCCCGACGACCGTCCCGTCGGGCAGGGCCGTCACCGCCGACTTCAGGTGCAGCACCCTGCTCACCGGTACGGCGACGATCCGCGCCCCCAGCGGCTCGAAGGCGGCCCGCAGCTGCTGGACGCCGGCCGCGTTGGTACGGCCGCCCCGGCCGACGTAGAGGGTGTCGCCGATCTTGAGGACATCGCCGCCGTCCAGCGTGCCGGGCTCCCAGATCCAGTTCACCGAGCAGCCGAGCCGGGCCACGGCCTCCTCGACGCCGAGGGTCTCCTCGCGCCGGGACTCGGCGCCGGAGCGGGCGATCAGCGCGACGTTCCGGTACATGACGACCGTGTCCTCGACGAACACCGAGTCGGCGCAGTCGTCCACCGGTTCCACCTCGATGGTCTCCCACCCGTGCTTCCGCAGGGCCTCCGCATACGCCTCCCATTGCTCGACCGCGAGATCGACGTCGACCTTCTCCCGCTCGATGTGGGTCACCAGTCCTTCGGCGAGGCGTGGGCTGGGGCGGCGGATGAGGGCCTTCTTGCTGGGCACGTCCAGATCTCCGAATCGGGTGAGGGGTCGGCGCCCGTAACGCAGCGCCGGTCCGCCATCATGCAGGGCAGGTCCGGGCGCACGAAACCCCCGACGTCAGGCTGTGGCCTCCCCGAGATGATCGTCTCCCGTGATCTCCCGCAGTTCGCCGTCCAGGAGCAGCCACCGGGTGATGCCGATCGACTCCAGGAACGGCACGTCGTGACTGGCCACGATCAGCGCACCTTCGTACGACTCCAGGGCCGTGGTGAGCTGTCGCACGCTCGCCATGTCGAGGTTGTTCGTCGGCTCGTCCAGCATCAGCAGCTGCGGTGCCGGTTCCGCCAGCATCAGCGCGGCCAGCGCCGCCCGGAAGCGTTCGCCGCCGGAGAGCGTCGCCGCCTTCTGGTCGGCCCGGGCGCCGCGGAACAGGAAGCGGGCCAGCCGTGCCCGGATCCGGTTGTTGGTGGCGCCGGGCGCGAACCGGGCCACGTTCTCGGCGACGGTGCGATCACCGTCGAGGACGTCGAGCCGCTGCGGCAGGAAGCGCAGCGGCACATGGGCCGCCACCTCGCCCGACACCGGCGCCAGCTCTCCGGTGATCGTCCGCAGCAGCGTCGTCTTGCCCGCGCCGTTGCGCCCGACCAGTGCCACCCGCTCCGGACCCCGCAGCTCGAAGCCGCCGGCCACGCGCGCGCCGTACGCCAGCTCCAGGTCCTGGAGGGTGAGGACCGTACGGCCCGGTGGCACGGCCGTGTGCGGCAGGTCCACGCGGATCTCGTCGTCGTCCCGTACGGCCTCCACCGCCTCGTCGAGCCGGTCCTTGGCCTCGGCGAGCTTCTCCTCGTGCATGATGCGGTGCTTGCCCGCGGACTCCTGCGCCGCGCGCTTGCGGGCACCCATGACGATCTTCGGCTCGCGCTTCTGATCCGACATCTTCTGGCCGTACCGCTTGCGGCGGGCCAACTTGACCTGGGCGTCGGTCAGATCGCGCTTCTGTTTCTTCAGGTCGGCCTCGGCGACGCGCACCATGCGCTCGGCCGCCTCCTGCTCGGTCGTGAGGACCTCCTCGTACGCCGAGAAGTTGCCGCCGTACCAGGTGATCTCCCCGGAGCGCAGATCGGCGATCTGGTCGACCAGGTCCAGGAGTTCACGGTCATGGCTGACCATGATCATCACGCCGGGCCAGGAGGAGACGGCCGCGTACAGCCGTTTGCGGGCGTAGATATCCAGGTTGTTGGTGGGCTCGTCGAGCAGCAGGACGTCCGGCCGGCGCAGCAGCAGCGCGGCCAGGCGCAGCAGTACCGACTCGCCGCCCGACACCTCGCCGATCGTGCGGTCCAGCTCGACGTGTCCGAGCCCGAGTTCGCCGAGGGTGACGAGCGCGCGTTCTTCCACGTCCCAGTCGTCGCCGACGGTCTCGAAGTGTTCCTCGGCCACATCTCCCGCCTCGATGGCGTGCAAGGCGGCCCGCTGTGCGGCGATGCCGAGTGTTTCGTCGACCCGGAGAGCGGTGTCGAGTGTGACGTTCTGCGGGAGGTATCCGACCTCGCCGGCGACGCGGACGGCGCCGTCGGCCGGTGTGAGGTCGCCGGCGATCAGCTTCAACAGGGTTGATTTTCCCGATCCGTTGATGCCGACGAGCCCGGTCCTGCCCGGGCCGAAGGCGGCGTCGAGGCCTTCGAAGACGGGGGTGCCGTCGGGCCAGGCGTAGGACAGGGACGTACAGGTGACGGACATGGACATGCGGGTCTCCGCGGTTGCTTGAAACGATCAGGGGGCAAACGCGTATCGAGACACGGGGGGCGGCGACAGATTCAGCGAGAGGGGAGCCCGGGGAGCATGAGAAAAGCCCTGCTCGTCGAGGACGGCTCAAGTGCCGAGGTCGCACGCAGCGCACACCGAAGGGTGTGACGCGGTGTCTCAGGACCTCAGACGAGCAACGTCCTACTCCGATCGACGACAACAGAACCGCTGTAGACCGTACGAGAGCGTTCGGCGGCCGTCAACGCATTAACGTGAACCCCGACCTCACCGCGCGAAGGAGGCCCCGTGCCCAACGGCTCGCTCTCGCTGCCGGCCCGGCTCTACCTGCTGGCCTGGGACACCACGAGGAACGAGGTCACCGGCGCCGCCCACCTCCCCTACGTGGTGCGGGCGGGCGCCCTCACCGAGCTGGCCCAGCGCGGCCTGCTCACGGACGTCGACGGCATCGCGACGCCGGTCGACATGGACTCCCGCACCGGGGACGCCGTGCTCGACGGGCTGCTGGAGCTCGTCCGGGAGTCGCGGCCGCACCGGTGGCGGAGCTGGGTGAAGCTGCACGCGCGCGTGACGCTCGACGCGGTGCGCGAGAAACTCGCCGCCGACGGGTACCTGGCGGTGATGAAGAAGCGGGTCCTCGGGGTGTTCCCGAGCGTGGAGTACGGGGTGGAACGCGCCGCCGTCGTGGAGGCGCTGCGCGAGGAGGCGCGGCAGGTCCTGGAAGGTCCGGTGCCGGTCGCGGAGGTCTCCGACCGGGACGCGGCCGTCGTCACCCTCGCCGTCGCGGGGGGCCTGCGCATGCTGGTGCCCCGGAAGGAGCGGAGCCGCCACGAGGAACGGGTGGAGGCGCTCACGGAGCGGAGCGGTGCGGCAGCACCGGGACTGCGGACCGTGGTCCGCGAGGTGCGTGCGGGGGTGGTCGCGGCGGTGTCGGCACCGTCGGTGGCCACGGGGGGTTGAGGAGACGGCACGCGCGCGTGCCGGAGGCGCCCTACGGCGACCTCACAGAGCCCGACGCGCTGCCGGGGCGGACGCGCCAAGCGCTCCGCCGGAAGTGCCGCGAGGTGCCGTCGATCCGCGTGGCCGGTCGCGCCCGCGCGGCGGAGCCGCATAAAGATGCAGCCCTTGGCTCGAGCGCCGTCAGGCGTCCCGCATCAGCTCGGCGAGGTCGTGGTCCAGGTCGAGCTGTAGATGCTCCAGGCCGACGGGGACGAGCGCGCTCGTGGCCGCCAGGAAGGAGCGCAGCTCCCCCGAGCGGACGTGCACGACGGCGGTGCCCTCGGGGGCGTGGAACTCCAGGACGGTGCGGTCGTATCCGTACGGCCGTACTCGTACGTCGCCGTGGCCCTCGGCTTCCTGCATGCCGGCGGCGAGCAACTCGCGCGAGAAGGTCCAGCACACGTCCACGCCCTCCAGCGTGGCCGGGGCCGGGAAGGTCATGCGGACGGCGAACGGATCGCGGCGGTCGTACTGCAGGGTGGCGGGAATGCTCGGCATCCGCGGTGCTGCGGCGACGAGACGTGCCTCGACAGGCTGCTCGATGACGATGGACAACGCCTTGCTCCCTTGTGACGACTGGACGGACTTCCGGGGATGAGGCCGGGCACTGGAAGAGACGACGGAATCGGCCAATCCGTGCACACGAATGTGGAGTGACATCGGTCACCGCCATGCCCGCACGGGAGTGACCCGGCGCGACTCATGCGCTCCCAGGAGCACATGAGGCGGATCCGATGCCATCTGGACGGCTCGTTGGTGGTGGGCTAGCTTCGCCCGCCATGAGGCGCTTGGGGAGCACGCGACGGTCCGGGGCAAGGGGACGTACGAGACGAACGGTGTCCGTGGGGGTGGTGTGCGGGGCGGCGCTGGCGGTGCTGACGTGCTCCGGGCCCGCGCAGGCGAGTGAGGGCCGGTCGCCGCACTGGGAGCTCAAGGACAGCGGCACGACCGACGTACGGTTCCGGGGGCTGGCGGCCGTCAGCCGGGGCACCGCCTGGCTGGCCGGGAGCGCGGGCACCGTCCTGCGTACCACGGACGGCGGCGCGACCTGGCGGAACGTCTCGCCGCCGGGCGCCGCCGACCTGGAGTTCCGGGATGTCGAGGCGTTCGACGCGCGGCGCGCCGTGGTGCTGGCCATCGGCGAGGGCGAGGCGTCCCGCGTCTACCGCACCGAGGACGGCGGGGTGACCTGGACCGAGTCCTTCCGCAACACCGATCCGCGGGCCTTCTACGACTGCATGACCTTCTTCGACCGCCGTCACGGCCTCGCGATGAGCGACCCGGTGGACGGAAGGTTCCGCATCCTGTCGACGAGCGACGGCGGACGCTCCTGGAAGGTGCTGTCCGACGCCGGAATGCCGGCGGCACTGGCCGGCGAGGCCGGATTCGCGGCCAGCGGCCAGTGCCTGGTCGCCTCCGGACCGAAGGACGTCTGGCTGGCCACCGGCGGCGGTGCCCACGCGCGCGTGCTGCACTCGGCCGACCGTGGACGGACCTGGACGGCCACCGACACACCGATCCCGGCCGGCGACCCGGCCCGCGGCGTCTTCGCGCTCGCCTTCCGCGACCGCACCCACGGCCTCGCCGTCGGCGGCGACTACCGCCCGGACCAGGTCTCCCCGCAGGCCGCCGCACGCACCGTCGACGGCGGCCGCAACTGGCAGCCCGCCGCCCAGCCGCCGCCCGCCTACCGCTCCGGCGCCGCCTGGCTGCCTTACAGCCGCACCGCCGCCCTCGCGGTCGGCCCCACCGGCACGGACCTGACGACGGACGGCGGCCGCACCTGGCGGACGGTCGACACCGGCTCTTACGACACCGTGGACTGCACCCCGGACCTGGGCTGCTGGGCCGCCGGGGAGAAGGGGCGGGTGGCCCGCCTGGAGAGCTGAGCCGAAAAGTTGGGTACCCGGTCGCCGATTGCGAGAGGAGTGATCCCATATGCCACGCGGTTCGAGCCAGAAGCGGGAACGCCAGTACGAGCACATCAGGGAGAGCGCCCAGGAACGCGGCGAGAGCCCTGAGCGCGCCCAGGAGATCGCCGCCAGGACGGTCAACAAGGAACGCGCCCGGTCAGGCGAGTCGAAGACCGCCAGTCGTGTCTCGACCCAGGACATGTCGTCCGGCAAGAGGGGCGGCCTGCGGTCGGGCAAGGGCTCCCAGGGCCCCACCTACGACCAGCTCTACGAAGAGGCCAAGCGCCGCAACATCCACGGCCGTTCGGACATGAACAAGAGCGAGCTGGAGCGGGCGCTGGGCGGCAAGTGAACCGGGGTCGGCGGGCGGCCGTACCCTCGTCCTCACCATGACGACCGTACGCATCCCCACGAGCCGACCCGCGACCGAGGAACAGGCCCGTGCCGTCCAGGACGCGTTGCGTGAGCGGGTGGTGCTCGACGAGCCGGGACCGCCGCCCGGATCGGGGCACGTGACCGGTGTCGACGTGGCGTACGACGACGAGCGGGATGTCGTCGCGGCCACTCTGGAGGTCGTCGCCGAGGCCACGGCCTCGCCCACCCGCGCCGCTTCGGCCTCGCCAGCCACCTCGGCGTCCTCACCGGCCTGCCGACAACGCCTGCGCGCACACCCTCGCGCTCGCCTACTCGGCCGCGCCTTCTATGCGCCAGCGGCCCACCTCGCGGTAGTCCGAGTCGTACCGGAGTGCGGGCAGCGGGTGGGGCACCGGGTGCGATCTGAGTACGCGACTGAGTACCCGTACGGATGTGGCCACCCGGTGCCGGTCGGCAGGCTGGGGCGCATGACGACACACCGTGCCGCCCACCGTGCCCACAAGCCCCTCGCCGACCCGAACCGACCGGTCGAGCGTGCCGTGAACGCCGCGCTGGTCCTCGCCGTGCTGGCCGGGCTCGGCTGGATCGGCGGCATGATCTACACCCTGTTGGGATGGTCGCTGTAGGACCCGTTCACCGGCTCGCTGCCACCCGGAAGGTGATCCCCGCCGTGCACAGCCGTTCGGTCAGCGCGTCGCCCATCGCCACCGCTGTCGTGACCTGTCCGGACGTCGGCGGAAGTTCGTCGAACGCCAGGCACAGGGCCGACTCGGCGAACATCTTCGCCGTCTCGCCGTACCCGGGGTCCCCGCCCGCGACCTCGGTGAACACCCGCCGACCGCCGCCCTCGCCCACGAAACGCACGGAGAACCAGCTCTTCGCCCGCTTCTCGGGACCGGGCCCGTCCCCGGGCTCCAGCCGGGACGACAACCAGCGCCGCGCGGCCGGGAGTTGGGCGGCCGCCGCGACCGCGCCGGCGAAGGCGACCCCGCCCAGCGCGACCGGCAGATGCCGGACGGCCGCGTACTCGCGGTAGCGGAAGTCGGGCCCGTACCGCTCCAGCGCGCGCGCCGACCGCCGTACGATCTGCGCGTCGATGGTGGGCAGCGGCACCGCCCAGGCGCCGACCTCCCCGGCGAACCGGGGCGCACCCGTCGGTGCAGTCGCCCGGCGGCCCACCAGCCGCGGCTCGTGCCGGTTCCGGTCCCGCGCGGCGGCCAGCACCTGGCGCTGGCGGGACAACTGGTTGAGCGCCGAGGCGAACGTGCCGCCGGAGAACATGGCGTTCGCGGTCACGAACCCGTCGACGGTCAGCGGCACCCCCTCCGGCAGTTGCCGGACCGTGAAGTACGCCCCGAGGTCGTGCGGGATCGAGTCGAAACCGCAGGCGTGCACCAGCCGCGCGCCCGTCTCACGCGCGCGTGCGTCATGCCGGACGTACGTCAGGTCCACGAACTCCGGCTCACCGCTCAGGTCGATGTAGTCGGTGCCGGTCTCCGCGCAGGCGGCGACCAGATCCTCGCCGTACGTCACGTAGGGGCCGACCGTCGTGGCCACCACGCGCGCGTGCTCGGCGAGTTCACGCAGGGCGGCCGGATCGGACCCGTCCGCCTGGAGAACGCCGACGTCGCCGGCCAGCCGCTCGCGGAGCCGCTGGAGTTTCTCGCGGTTGCGCCCGGCGATCGCCCAGCGCAGTCCCTCCGGTGCGTGTGCGTCGAGGTACTCGGCTGTGAGCACCCCGACGAAGCCCGTGGCTCCGTAGAGCACGATGTCGTAGGGACGGTCCGTCCTGTTCGGCCTGGTCATGACACTCCTGGATCCCGCCGCTGCGCCGTTGTCGGTGGCCGAGGCTAGCGTGAGGAGTGCGGAGCCCGACGACGAGCCCGGAGGTGTGCGCGGTGGCCGTGCCCAAAAATGCCCTGAAGAAGTGGGAGAAAATACGCGAGTTCGCCCTCGGCCTGCCCGGCGCCACCGAGGAGTTCCCCTGGGGCGAGACCGTGGCGAAGGTCAACAAGAAGGTGTTCGTCTTCATGGGCGTCGACGACGGCAGCTATCCGATGGGCATCACGGTGAAGCTCAAGAACGACGAGGCTCACGCCCATGCCCTGACCTGCCCCGGTGCCGAGCCCGCCGGGTACGGCCTGGGCAAGTCCGGCTGGGTGAGCATCCCCCTGGAGCAGCAGGGTGCCCCGGCGGCGGAGCTGCTGTGCGACTGGGTGGAGGAGAGCTACCGGACGATTGCGCCCAAGAGACTCATAGCGGAGCTGGACGAGCGCTGACCGGTTACCGTGGCTAAGCGCTTGCTCGCCCAGGTCTTGTGTCCGTCCCACGTTCTTAGCATCATTGGTGTTACATCGGTTGTGTCATACCCCAGGGGGCTGGATGACGACGGCGTCACACACACCCGCGCAGGGCCCGCTCAGCGGCGTCCGCGTGGTCGAGCTGGCCGGTATCGGACCGGGCCCGTTCGCTGCCATGCTGCTGGCGGACCTGGGCGCCGACGTCGTGCGCGTGGACCGGCCCGGCGGCTCGGGGCTCGCCATCGATCCGGCGTACGACGTCACCAACCGCAACAAGCGCTCGGTCGTCGTCGACCTGAAGTCCCCGGACGGCCCCGCCCGCGTCCTCGACCTCGCCGCCCGCGCGGACGTCCTCATCGAGGGCTACCGCCCGGGAGTCGCCGAGCGCCTCGGCGTCGGCCCCGAGGCCTGCCGGACCCGCAACCCCAAGCTCGTCTACGGCCGGATGACCGGCTGGGGCCAGGACGGGCCGCTCGCCGACCGCGCCGGTCACGACATCGCGTACATCGCGCTCACCGGCACCCTCGGCATGATCGGCGACGCGGACCGGCCCCCCGCCGTCCCGGCCAACCTGATCGGCGACTACGCGGGCGGCTCGCTCTACCTCGTTGTCGGTGTCCTCGCCGCGCTGCACCACGCGCGCGTGACCGGAACCGGCCAGGTCGTCGACGCCGCCATCGTCGATGGCACCGCCCATCTCTCCGCGATGATCCACGGCATGCTCGCCGCGGGAGGCTGGCAGGACCGGCGCGGCGCCAACCTCCTGGACGGCGGCTGCCCCTACTACGGGACGTACGAGACGGCCGACGGCAGGTACATGGCGGTCGGCGCCCTGGAGCCCCAGTTCTACGCCGAGTTCCTGGAGCTCCTCGGCATTGAGGGACACGCCGGGTCCCGCAAGGACCTCGCGCGCTGGGACGAGCTGCGGGAGGCGGTCGCGGCCCGCTTCAAGGCCCGTACACGGGACGAGTGGACGGCCGTCTTCGAGGGCTCCGACGCGTGTGTGGCGCCCGTGCTGTCGCTCCGCGAGGCCCCGCACCACCCGCACCTCGCCGCCCGCGCCACCTTCACCGACCACGGCGGCATCACCCAGCCCGCCCCCGCGCCCCGCTTCTCGGCGACACCGACCGCCGTCCGCACCGGCCCCGCCCGGCCGGGCGCCGACACCGCCGACGTGGCCCGCGACTGGGACGTACCCGACCTCATGAAGGGCCAGGAATGAAGCGGAAGATCTTCGCCGCCGAGCACGAGGCGTTCCGCGCGACCGTCCGCGCCTTCCTGGCCAGGGAGGTGCTGCCGTACTACGAGCAGTGGGAGAAGGACGGCGTCGTCTCCCGCGACGCCTGGCGCGCGGCCGGCAAGCAGGGCCTGCTCGGCTTCGCCGTGCCCGAGGAGTACGGAGGCGGCGGCACCCCCGACTTCCGCTACAGCGCCGTCCTGGCCGAGGAGTTCACGCGCGCGGGCGCTCCGGGGCTCGCCCTCGGGCTGCACAACGACATCATCGGCCCGTATCTGACCGGCCTGGCCACCGAGGAGCAGAAGCGGCGCTGGCTGCCCGGCTTCTGCGACGGCTCGCTGATCACCGCCATCGCCATGACCGAGCCCGGCGCCGGATCCGACCTTCAGGGCATCCGGACGCACGCCGAGGACCGGGGCGACCACTGGCTGCTGGGCGGCTCCAAGACGTTCATCTCCAGCGGGATCCTCGCCGACCTGGTGATCGTCGTGGCGAAGACGACCCCGGAGGGCGGCGCGCACGGACTGTCGCTGCTCGTCGTCGAGCGCGGCATGGACGGGTTCGAGCGCGGCCGCAACCTCGACAAGATCGGCCAGAAGGCGCAGGACACGGCCGAGTTGTTCTTCCACGACGTCCGCGTGCCCAAGGAGAACCTGCTCGGCGACCTCAACGGCGCCTTCGGCCACCTGATGACGAACCTCGCGCAGGAGCGTCTGAGCATCGCCGTCTCCGGGATCGCCGCCGCCGAGCACGTACTGGAGATCACCACGGAGTACGTCAAGGAGCGCGAGGCCTTCGGCCGGCCGCTGTCGAAGCTCCAGCACATCCGCTTCGAGATCGCTGAGATGGCCACCGAGTGCGCCGTCACCCGCGCCTTCCTCGACCGCTGCATCGAGGACCACGCGCGCGGCGAACTCGACGCCGTGCACGCCTCCATGGCCAAGTGGTGGGCGACCGAGCTACAGAAGCGCGTCGCCGACCGCTGCCTCCAGCTGCACGGCGGGTACGGCTACATGGCCGAATACCCCGTCGCCCGGGCTTTCACCGACGGCCGTATCCAGACCATCTACGGCGGGACCACCGAGATCATGAAAGAGATCATCGGTCGTGCCGTCCTCGGCTGACCCTCACCGAAAGGCATACCCGTGAGCACCGAAGCGTACGTGTACGACGCGATCCGCACCCCGCGCGGCCGCGGCAAGGCGAACGGTGCCCTGCACGGCACCAAGCCCATCGACCTGGTCGTCGGACTCATCCATGAGATCCAGGGCCGCTTCCCGGGCCTGGACCCGGCGGCCATCGACGACATCGTGCTCGGCGTCGTCGGCCCCGTCGGCGACCAGGGTTCCGACATCGCCCGTATCGCCGCCGTCGCCGCCGGGCTCCCGGACACGGTGGCGGGCGTACAGGAGAACCGCTTCTGTGCGTCCGGCCTGGAAGCCGTCAACATGGCCGCCATGAAGGTGCGATCCGGCTGGGAGGACCTCGTCCTCGCCGGTGGCGTCGAGTCGATGTCCCGGGTGCCGATGGCCTCGGACGGTGGTGCCTGGTTCAACGACCCGATGACTAACCTGGCCGTCAACTTCGTGCCGCAGGGCATCGGCGCCGACCTGATCGCCACGATCGAGGGCTTCTCGCGGCGCGACGTCGACGAGTACGCGGCCCTCTCCCAGGAGCGGGCCGCCACGGCCTGGAAGGAAGGCCGCTTCGAGCGGTCCGTCGTCCCCGTGAAGGACCGCGGCGGCCTCGTCGTCCTCGACCACGACGAGCACATCCGCCCCGGCACGACCGCCGACTCCCTCGCCAAGCTGAAGCCGTCCTTCGCGGACATCGGAGACCTGGGCGGCTTCGACGCCGTGGCCCTTCAGAAGTACCACTGGGTCGAGAAGATCGACCACGTGCACCACGCGGGCAACTCCTCCGGCATCGTCGACGGCGCCTCGCTGGTCGCGATCGGCTCCAGGGAAGTCGGTGACCGGTACGGCCTGCGCCCGCGCGCCCGCATCGTGTCCGCCTCCGTCTCCGGCTCGGAGCCCACGATCATGCTCACCGGCCCCGCGCCCGCCACCCGCAAGGCCCTGGCGAAGGCCGGGCTGACCATCGACGACATCGACCTCGTCGAGATCAACGAAGCCTTCGCGGCGGTCGTCCTCCGTTTCGTCCGCGACATGGGTCTGTCCCTCGACAAGGTCAACGTCAACGGCGGCGCCATCGCGCTGGGCCACCCGCTCGGCGCGACCGGCGCGATGATCCTCGGCACGCTCGTCGACGAACTGGAGCGCCAGGACAAGCGGTACGGCCTGGCCACGCTGTGCGTGGGCGGCGGCATGGGCATCGCCACGATCGTCGAGCGCATCTGAATCCCCGGCGGAACCAAGAGACTTCAACGGAGACCTCCGACATGACACAGAGCACCACCATCCGCTGGGAACAGGACCGCGCCGGCGTCGTCACCCTCGTCCTCGACGACCCCGACCAGTCCGCGAACACCATGAACCAGGCGTTCCGCAAATCCCTCGCAGTGATCACCGACCGCCTGGAGGCCGAGAAGGACTCCATCCGCGGCATCATCTTCACCTCCGCCAAGAAGACGTTCTTCGCCGGCGGCGACCTGCGCGACCTGATCCGGGTCACACCGGAGACCGCGCAGGAGCTCTTCGACGGCGGCATGGCCATCAAGCGCCAACTGCGCCGCATCGAGACCCTCGGCAAGCCGGTCGTCGCGGCGATGAACGGCGCGGCCCTCGGCGGCGGCTACGAGATCGCGCTCGCCTGCCACCACCGCATCGCCCTCGACGCCCCCGGCTCGAAGATCGGCTGCCCCGAGGTCACCCTCGGCCTGCTCCCCGGAGGCGGCGGCGTCGTCCGCACCGTACGTCTCCTCGGCATCGCCGACGCCCTGCTGAAGGTGCTGCTCCAGGGCACCCAGTACAGCCCGCAGCGCGCCCTGGAGAACGGCCTGGTCCACGAAGTGGCCGCCACCCAGGACGAGTTGATGGCGAAGGCCCGCGCCTTCATCGAGGCCAACCCCGAGTCGCAGCAGCCCTGGGACAAGCCGGGCTACCGCATCCCGGGCGGCACACCCGCCAACCCCAAGTTCGCGGCGAACCTGCCCGCCTTCCCGGCCAGCCTGCGCAAGCAGACCAACGGCGCCCCCTACCCGGCCCCGCGCTCCATCCTCGCGGCCGCCGTCGAGGGCTCCCAGGTCGACTTCGAGACCGCGCAGGTCATCGAGGGCCGCTACTTCGTGGAACTGGCCGCCGGGCAGACGTCGAAGAACATGATCCAGGCGTTCTTCTTCGACCTCCAGGCCGTCAACTCCGGAGCCAACCGCCCCAAGGGCATCGAGCCGCGCCAGGTCCGCAAGGTCGCCGTCCTGGGCGCCGGGATGATGGGCGCGGGCATCGCGTACTCGTGCGCCCGCGCGGGCATCGACGTCATCCTGAAGGACGTGTCGGAAGAGGCGGCCCAGAAGGGCAAGGGCTACTCCGAGAAGCTGTGCGCGAAGGCCGTCTCCAGGGGCCGCAGCACCCAGGAGAAGGCGGACGCGCTACTTGCCCGCATCACGCCGACCGCGGACCCGCAGGACGTGGCCGGCTGTGACGCTGTCATCGAGGCGGTCTTCGAGGACCCGGCCCTCAAGCACAAGGTGTTCCAGGAGATCGAGCACATCGTCGAGCCCGACGCGCTGCTCTGCTCCAACACCTCCACGCTCCCGATCACCGCCCTCGCCGAAGGCGTCGAGCGCCAGGGCGACTTCATCGGGCTGCACTTCTTCTCGCCCGTCGACAAGATGCCGCTCGTCGAGATCATCAAGGGCGAGCGGACGGGGGAGGAGACCCTCGCCCGCGCCTTCGACCTGGTCCGGCAGATCAAGAAGACCCCGATCGTCGTCAACGACTCGCGCGGCTTCTTCACCTCCCGGGTCATCGGCCACTTCATCAACGAGGGCGTGGCCATGGTCGGTGAGGGCATCGAGCCCGCGTCGGTCGAGCAGGCGGCCGCGCAGGCGGGTTACCCGGCCAAGGTGCTGTCCCTGACGGACGAGCTGACGCTCACGCTGCCGCGCAAGATCCGGGGCGAGTCGAAGCGGGCCATCGAGGAGGCCGGCGGCACCTGGCAGACCCACCCCGCGGAGGCCGTCATCGACCGCATGGTCGACGAGTTCGGGCGTACGGGTCGCAGCGGCGGCGCGGGCTTCTACGACTACGTGGACGGCAAGCGCGCGAGCCTGTGGCCGGGCCTGCGGGAGCACTTCACGCGGGAGGGCGCGGAGATCCCCTTCGAAGACATGCAGGAACGCATGCTGTTCTCGGAGGCGCTCGACACGGTCAAGCTCGTCGAAGAGGGCGTGCTGACCTCCGTCGCCGACGCCAACATCGGCTCCATCTTCGGCATCGGCTTCCCGGGCTGGACCGGCGGCATCCTCCAGTACATCAACGGCTACGAGGGTGGCCTGCCCGGCTTCGTGGCACGCGCGCGTGAACTCGCCGAGCGCTACGGGGAGCGCTTCACACCGCCGGCGCTGCTGGTGGAGAAGGCGGAGAAGGGCGAGACGTTCACCGACGCGCCCTGACGTGTCGCTGAGCGACACGCTCACCTTGCCCTCGGGGGACGGGAGACCGAGGCTGACCGGCGAACCGGTCACGGTCCCCGTCCCCACGAGGAGCCTCCCATGGGATACCGTCCCGCCCTCGCCCTGCTGGACATCCTCCGCGGCGAGGGCGTGGACCGCATCTTCGGCAACCCCGGCACCACCGAACTCCCGTTCCTGGCCGCGCTGTCGGAGGCCGAGGGCGCACCCGAGTACGTCCTCGGCGTGCACGAGTGCGCCGTCGTCTCCATGGCCGACGGCTACGCCCGCGCCACCGGCCGCCCGGCCTTCGTCAGCCTGCACATCGCCGCCGGCCTCGCCAACGGGCTCATCGGCCTGCTCAACGCCCGTCGCTCCCGCACCCCGCTGGTCGTCACGGCCGGCCAGCAGGACCGCCGCCACCTCCAGCAGGACCCCATGCTCTCCGCCGACCTCATCGGCCTCGCCACCCCAGCGGTGAAGGCGGCATACGACGTCCAGCACGCCCGCGATCTGCCCCTCGCCCTGCGCCGCGCCTTCGCCCAGGCGGTACGACCCCCCGCCGGACCGGTGTTCCTGTCCATCCCGATGGACCTGCTGGCCGAGGACACCGAGGTCGAGGTCCCCGCCCGCACCCCGGTCCCCCCACAGGGACCGGCCGTCGGCCTGGACCGGGCCGCCCTCCTGCTCGGCGGCGCCACCCGCCCCGCGATCGTCGCCGGCGACGGCGTCGGCCGGGAGAACGCCCTCGACGCACTCGTCCGCGTGGCGGAAGCCGTCGGCGCCACCGTCCACCACCAGCCGATGGCCGACTTCCTCGACTTCCCCCCCCCCCACCCCCCCTCCCCCCCTGCCCCGTCCCCCCCCCCCCCCCCCCCCCCCCCCCCCCCCCCCCCCCCCCCCCCCCGCCCCCTCCCCCGCCCCCCCCCCCCCCCCCCCCCCCCC
>NZ_JAFFSX010000099.1 GCF_017948485.1 Streptomyces sp. GESEQ-35
CCGGTGTCATGTACGACGACTACGGCATCCGCGTCGGCAAGGCTCCCGAGGACCTGGAGGGCTACCTGGGCACCGGCAGCGCAGGCAGCGTCCTGTCCGGTCGTGTGTCATACGTGTTCGGGCTTGAGGGTCCGGCGGTGACGGTGGACACGGCGTGCTCGTCATCCCTTGTCGCCCTGCACCTGGCAGCCCAGGCGCTGCGCAACGGCGAGTGCCGACTCGCCCTCGCCGGTGGCACCACCGTCATGGCTGCGCCGACGACTTTCGTGGAGTTCAGTCGGCAGCGGGGACTTGCTCCCGATGGCCGGGTGAAAGCGTTCGCCGATGGTGCCGACGGCACTGTGTGGGGCGAGGGCGTGGGTGTCCTGGTCCTGGAGCGGCTCTCCGATGCCCGGCGCAACGGGCACCGGGTGCTGGCGGTGGTGCGGGGTTCGGCTGTCAATCAGGACGGTGCGAGCAACGGTCTGACC
>NZ_JAFFSX010000100.1 GCF_017948485.1 Streptomyces sp. GESEQ-35
GGGCCTGGTCGTGCGTGGTGAACGTCAGGGGGTGGCAGCCGGGGGGCAGCGGTTTGAGGGGGACCCGGCGGCGACGCGGGGTGAGATGGGTGTAGGCGGCGTCGGCGGTGTGCAGGTACCAGCACAGCAGCCGTTCCACGGCCTGGTCCCGCTCCTGCGGTGTCTCGTCCGTGGCGACGCGTTCGGCGGCGTAGACGCGCAGCAGGTCGTGCAGGGTGTAGCGGCCCGGTGTGTGCTCGGTGAGCAGGTGGGCGCGGGTGAGTTCGGTGAGCAGGCCGCGGGTCTCACGGAGGGGGAGCCCGGCCAGGGCGGCTGCGGCGGGCGTGGAGATGTCGGGGCCGCAGTGCAGGCCCAGCAGGTGGAACAGCCGGCCGGCCGGGACGGACAGGGCCTCGTACGACGAGGAGAAGACAGCTCGTACGTCCGTGGCGATGTCACCGCTCGCGAAGGCGTCGAGGCTG
>NZ_JAFFSX010000101.1 GCF_017948485.1 Streptomyces sp. GESEQ-35
AGCCGGGCGCGCATGAGCGGGTGCTGTTGCTGGCCTCGTACGCCTTCGATCCCTCGACGTATGCCTTCTGGGTGCCGCTGCTGCACGGCGGGCGCACCGTCATCACACCCGAAGGCGAGCTGGGGGTCGCCGAGTTGGCCCGTCTGATCGTGGAGGAGGAGATCACCGGCCTGGACATCACGGCGGGTCTGTTCCGGGTGATGGCCGAGGAGGATCCGGGTTGCTTCGCGGGTGTGCGGGAGGTGATCACCGGTGGTGACCTGATCTCCCCGACCGCGGTGCGGCGGGTGCTGGAGCACTGCCCGGACACCGTGGTGCGCGGCGCCTACGGTCCGACCGAGACCACCCTGTTCGCGACCCAGGCCCCCTGGACCGCGGCCGATGCGGTGCCCGCGCCGATACCGGTCGGGCGTCCGCTGGACGGCATGCGCGCCTATGTTCTGGACGAC
>NZ_JAFFSX010000102.1 GCF_017948485.1 Streptomyces sp. GESEQ-35
CTGTGGCTGGGGTCGGTGAAGTCGAACATCGGGCATGCGCAGGCTGCTGCGGGTGTGGCGGGTGTGATCAAGATGGTGGAGTCGATGCGGCATGGGGTGTTGCCGCGGACGTTGCATGTGGGTGAGCCGACGCCGCATGTGGAGTGGGAGGCCGGGCGGGTGCGGCTGCTGGCCGAGGCGCGGGAGTGGCCGGAGGTCGGGCGCCCGCGGCGGGCGGGTGTGTCGTCGTTCGGGATCAGCGGTACCAACGCGCACGTGATTCTGGAGCAGGCTCCCGTCGAGGAGCCGGTGCAGGAGGCCGAGTGGCCATCACAGGATTCTGGGTTGCCGGTGGTGTGGCCGGTGTCGGCGAAGACGCCGGTCGCGCTCAGGGTGCAGGCGGCACGGCTGGCCGCGTATGTCGGTGAGGCGGGTGACGGTCTGGACGT
>NZ_JAFFSX010000103.1 GCF_017948485.1 Streptomyces sp. GESEQ-35
CGAAGACACCCGTGTCGCTGCCGCGCACGGAGGTGGGGTCGATGCCGGCGTGTTCGAACGCCTGCCACACCGTCTCCAGCAGCAGCCGCTGCTGCGGATCCGTCGCCAGCGCCTCACGCGGACTGATCCCGAAGAACCCCGCATCGAAGCCGTCCGCCCCATGCAGGAACCCGCCCCGCGACACATACGACGTCCCCGGGTGATCCGGATCCGGATCGAACAACGCCCCCAGATCCCAGCCCCGATTCACCGGGAACTCCGACACCGCGTCCCCACCCTCCTCCACCAGCCGCCACAACTCCTCCGGCGAGGACACCCCACCCGGCAACCGGCAGCCCATCCCCACGATCACCACCGGATCCGACACCACACCCACACCAGCACCC
>NZ_JAFFSX010000104.1 GCF_017948485.1 Streptomyces sp. GESEQ-35
AGGGAGAGGCGGCCGGTGAAGAGGGTGGTGTTGTCTTCGGGGTGGTGGAGGGATGCGGTGAGGAGGGGGTGGTCGGTGGTGTCGAGGCCGTGGGCGGTGGCGTCGCCGGTGTGGGGGGTGGCGGTGAGCCAGTAACTCTCGTGTTGGAAGGGGTAGGTGGGCAGGTCGGCGAGGGCGGCGGCGGGAGTCGGCCAGGCGACGGACAGACCGTGGCAGTGCGCGGTGGCCAGCGCCAGGGGGAAGGCGTGCGTCTGGCCGGCGCGCTGGAGCGGGATGGCGGTGGTGTCGTCGGGGACGAGGGTGGCGAGGACCGCGTCCGGGCCCAGCTCGACGAACACCCGCCCGCCCAGCTCCCGGGCCTGCTCGATC
>NZ_JAFFSX010000105.1 GCF_017948485.1 Streptomyces sp. GESEQ-35
CCGGCCGCGAAGCGGACCGTGCCGCGCAGCTGTGCCACCCAGTACGCCGGATCGGCCAGCTCCTCGGCCGTAGCGACCCGCCCGGTCACATTCGACACCACCGGCAGCCGCGGGGCATGCGCGGTCACCCGGGCGGCCACCTGCGCGAACTCCTCCAACATCGAGTCCATGTGCGCCGAGTGGAAGGCATGGCTGACATGCAGCGCCTTCGTCCGCCGACCCAGGGAGGCGAAATGCCCGGCCACCTCCGCCACCACCTCCGGGTCACCAGAGATCACGACGGACTCGGCGGCATTCACCGCCGCCAGCGAGACGTCCTCCCGGCCGTCCAGCACGGCGAGGACCTCGTCCTCGGTA
>NZ_JAFFSX010000106.1 GCF_017948485.1 Streptomyces sp. GESEQ-35
CGGGGTGTGGTCGCTGGACGACGCCTGCACCCTCGTTGCCGCACGGGGCCGGCTGATGCAGGCAGCCCGCTCCGGTGGCGCGATGACGGTGATCACCGCCACCGAGGACGAGGTGCTGGAGGTACTCGGACAGTACGCGGGTGTCTCGCTGGCGGCGGTCAACGCCGCCGAGTCCGTCGTGATCTCTGGCGACCCGGAGGCGGTGGCGGAGGTCGCGGCCCATTTCGCCTCCCTGGGCCGACGCACCAAGGCGCTGCATGTCAGCCATGCCTTCCACTCGGCGCACATGGACTCGGCGTTGGAGGAGTTCGCGCAGGTCGCCGCCCAGGTCACCGCACATGCCCCGCGCGTC
>NZ_JAFFSX010000107.1 GCF_017948485.1 Streptomyces sp. GESEQ-35
ACCGAAGGGATCGGCCACGAACCGCTCCGCCGTCAGATCCGCACGCCCGAAATACCCCCGGGCCAACCCCGCACCCGCCAGATACAGTTCGGCGGTGGCTCCCGCCGGTGCCTGTGACAGCGTGTCGTCCAGGATGTAGGCGCGCATGCCGTCCAGCGGACGCCCGACCGGTATCGGCGCGGGCACCACATCGGCCGCGGTCCAGGGGGCCTGGGTCGCGAACAAGGTGGTCTCGGTCGGACCGTAGGCGCCGCGCACCACAGTGTCCGGGCAGTGCTCCAGCACCCGCCGCACCGCGGTCGGGGAGATCACATCACCACCGGTGATCACCTCCCGCACACCCGCGAAGCAA
>NZ_JAFFSX010000108.1 GCF_017948485.1 Streptomyces sp. GESEQ-35
GGCATGCGGTCAGGCGTTGGCGGCGCACACCGACTTCGACCTGACCGACGTCATCCTGCAGCGGGACGGGGCACCCGGTCTGGAGCGGGTGGACGTGGTCCAGCCGGTGCTGTGGGCGATGATGGTGTCCCTGGCCCGGCTGTGGCAGCACCACGGCATCCACCCGGACGCGGTCATCGGCCACTCCCAGGGCGAGATCGCCGCCGCCCACATCGCCGGCGCCCTCACCCTGGACGACGCCGCCCTCATCGTCGCCCGCCGCGCGAAACTCCTACGCCGCCTCGCCGGCACCGGCACCATGGCCTCCCTCCCCACCACCGCC
>NZ_JAFFSX010000011.1 GCF_017948485.1 Streptomyces sp. GESEQ-35
GGCGGGCGGGGGGCGGGCCGCCCCCCCCCCCCCCCCCCCCCCCCCCCCCCCCCCCCCCCCCCCCCCCCCCCCCGCCCCCCCCCCCCCCCCCCCCCCGCCCCCCCCCCCCCCGCCCCGTCCCCGACCCACCACGAACCGAACCGAACCGCGCCACACGCACCACGACCCACCCGCGCCACCCGCACCCCCCCCCCCCCCCCCCACACGCACCCCCCCCCCCCCCCCGCTCCCCGCCGGACGGCACCCGGCACCCACCTGGACGCGCCCAGTTCGACACACCCTCAAAACTCCACTTTTGTATGGGTATCGACTAGTTCGATCACCCCACACAACTGGAGGACGCTGTGCGGCAGCCGGAGGGCTACGACTACGACACCCACAGCCGACTGGCGGGACCGCTCAAGGAGCCGTCGGACAAGGCGTACCGGGTGCAGTACACATCGCTCCTCGCATGCGAGCCGCACCGAATACGCGCGATCCTGCTCATGACCCTCGCGCCGATATTCACCGGCGTCCTCCTCGTCTACCTCATCTGGCCCAGCCACTGGGTGGAACGCGAGGGCGGCGAAGAATGGTTGACCGTTCTCGACGTCGCCATGCTGATCTGCATCGGGCTCATCGAGCTCTTCATGGTCGTCAACGTCGCCTCCGTAGCCCACGCCACGATGGTCGCCCGCGACCCGGTCCCGGTGGTCCCCGAACCCGGCACCCGAGTCGCCTTCCTCACCACGTACGTCCCGGGCAAGGAACCCCTCGACATGGTCCGCGCCACCCTCGAAGGCGCGACCCGCATCCACCACACGGGCCCCCGGGACATCTGGCTCCTCGACGAGGGCGACGACGACCAGGCGAAGGCCCTCTGCGCCGAACTCGGCGTACGGCACTTCACCCGCCGAGGCGTCCCCGAGTGGAACAGACCGGACGGCGTCCACAAGGCCCGCACCAAGCACGGCAACTACAACGCCTGGATCGCGATGCACGGCGACGAGTACGACTTCTTCGCCTCCGTCGACACCGACCACGTCCCGCTCCCCAACTTCCTGGAGCGGATGATGGGTTACTTCCGCGACCCGGACGTCGCCTTCGTCGTAGGCCCCCAGGTGTACGGCAACTACCACAACCCCGTCACAAAGGCGGCAGAGTCCCAGCAGTTCCTCTTCCACGCGCTGATCCAGCGCGCAGGCAACCGCTACCGGGCCCCCATGTTCGTAGGCACGAACAACGTCGTACGAATATCAGCGGTCAAACAAATAGGCGGCCTCTACGACTCGATCACCGAGGACATGGCCACAGGCTTCGAACTCCACCACACCCGCAACCCCAAAACCACCAACCACTGGCGCAGCGTCTACACCCCGGACGTACTGGCGGTAGGTGAGGGCCCGGCCTCGTGGACGGACTTCTTCACCCAGCAGATGCGCTGGTCGCGCGGCACCTACGAGACGCTGATCAAGCAGTACTGGAAGGCCCCCGGCAAGATGCCCCCCGGCCGCTTCCTCTCGTACACGCTGATGCTGGTCTACTACCCGATGACGGCGGTCAACTGGTTCCTCGGCATCCTCAGCTGCATTCTCTTCCTCTGGTTCGGCGCATCCGGCACTCAAGTAGCCGCCTCCGTCTGGCTGATGCTCTACAGCGACGCGGCCGCGCTCCAGATAGGCCTCTACCTCTGGAACAGGCGCCACAACGTGTCCCCGCACGAACCACAGGGCTCCGGCGGCCTGGCCGGCATGGCGATGTCGGCCCTTTCGGCCCCGATCTACCTCAAGTCGTTCGGCGAAGCCCTGCTCCGCCGCCCCAGCCGCTTCGTAGTGACCCCGAAGGGCGACGACGCCAGCCCCGACCGCCTGCTCACCTTCCGCATCCACCTCTTCTGGGCGGCCCTCCTGGCGACCTCCCTCGCCGCGTCGGTGTTCCTCGACCACACCCATGCGGCGATGCGCACTTGGGCGTTCCTGGCCATGGCGATCTCCCTCGCCCCGGTGGCCGTATGGTGCTCGACCCTCCTCAAGGAGCGCAGGGAGCGGCCGCCACTCCACGTACTGCACGCACCGCCGCGCAGAGGCGACAGCGCCGAACCCGCTCTCGCCGGCAACAGCGCGGGCACCACGGTCTCCAGCTCCACGACAGGAGGTAACTAGGCCATGGCCTACAGCCCCTCTCAGAAGACCAAGAAGACAGTGTTCGGCATCGGCGGCATAGTCGTCCTGCTGGGCCTCAACGCCCCGGCCGCGCTGGACTTCGCCGGCGCGCAGTACCACGCGTACAAGATCGCCCAACCCTCGTACCAAGCCCGGTACGGCAGTTGGACCCAGGTGGACATCCCCGAGGAGTACCGCACCAACGCCATCCACGCGGCGCTCCTGCACACCGGCAAGGTCCTGATCGTCGCGGGCTCGGGCAACGAACAACGGAAGTTCAACAAGGGCTCGTTCGACACAGTCCTCTGGGACCCCAAGGCGAATACGTTCAAGAAGATCGACACCCCCGACGACTTCTTCTGCGCGGGCCATGCCCAACTCCCCGACGGCCGCCTGCTGGTGGCGGGCGGCACCGCCCGCTACGAACTCCTCGACGGCGAGGTCGATCGAGCCGCCGGCGGTATGCGGGTGAAGAACGAGAGCCCGAACAAGGCGATGTTCCTGAAGAAGGGCACCGTCTTCCGCTCGCCCGCCGGAGTCGAGTACGTCTCCCGGTTCGACGTCACGGTCCCGAAGGCCCGTGCGCTCACCGACGGCCGCACCGGACGGACGACCAGGGTCACCGCGAGCGAGGTCCGCGTCTTCGTGGAGGCGGTCGAGAAGGGCCCGCTGTCCGTCACCGAGAGGCAGGCGCAGTACGAGATCGTCGGCCTGACCGGCAAGGACGCGAACAACACGTACGGCCTCTCCGAGCGGATCAGCTTCGACAAGCAGGACTTCCAGGGCATCCGCGCCGCCTACGAGTTCGACCCGAAGGCCGAGCGGTACGTCACGGTCGACCCGATGGACAAGGCCCGCTGGTACCCGACCCTCGTCGGCCTGGAGGACGGCCGGGTCCTCGCCGTCTCCGGCCTGGACGACCTGGGCAAGATCGACCCCGGTGACAACGAGATCTACGACCCGAGGACCAAGAAGTGGTCACCGGGCCCGAAGCGGTACTTCCCGACGTACCCCGCCCTGTTCCTCACCAAGGGCGGCAAGCTCTTCTACCCGGCCTCGAACGCCGGTTACGGCCCCGCCGACAGGGGCCGCGAGCCGGGCCTGTGGGACCTGAAGACCAACACCTTCCAGTACGTCCCGGGCCTGCGCGACGCCGACGAGACCGAGACGTCGGCCTCGCTCCTCCTCCCGCCGGCCCAGGACCAGAAGGTGATGCTCCTCGGCGGCGGAGGCGTCGGCGAGTCCAAGAAGTCGACGCAGCGCACGGCCGTGGTCGACCTCAAGAAGGACAACCCCGTCTTCGAGGACGGCCCCGACCTCCCCCAGGGCACCCGCTATCTGAACAGCGTGATCATGCCCGACGACACCGTCTTCACCTCGAACGGCTCCGAGGACTACCGGGGCCGCAGCGCCAGCAACATCCTCAAGGCGCAGTTCTACGACCCGAAGGGCAACGTCTTCCGCGAGGCCGCGGCGCCGATGGTCGGCCGCAACTACCACTCCGAGGCGCTGCTGCTGCCCGACGGCCGGGTCGCCACCTTCGGCTCCGACCCGCTCTTCGACGACCAGCAGAACACCAAGCTGGGCCACTTCGAGCAGCGCATGGAGATCTTCACGCCGCCCACCCTGCACAAGAACGGCAAGAACCGTCCGGCCCTCGGCGGCGGCCCGCGGCAACTCGACGGCGACCGCCGCGCGACGTTCACCACCGCCCACCCCGAACGCATCACCACAGCCCGTCTGATGCGCCCGAGCGCGGTGACGCACACCACGGACGTGGAACAGCGCTCGATCGCACTCGGCCTCACCAGGACGGGCAACTCGGTCACCGTCGACGTACCGAACGACCCGACCCTGGTCCCGCCCGGCTGGTACATGCTGTTCGTGACGGACGCACAGGGCACGCCGTCGGAGGCGAAGTGGATCCAGGTCGAGTAGCCGTGCAGGGGCCGCCTACTCCTTGGCGCTACTCCTTGGCGTTGCGCGCCAGCTCCAGCGCGTACTCCGGCCACCACTGCCCGGCGTTCGGTCCCCCCTCGCACGTCCCGTCCGACTCACCGGGCCGCTTGACCCACACGTAGGCGTCCAGGGCGGGCTCGCCGGTGTCGAAGGTGGGCGGGGTGCCCAGGGCCCTGTCCGGCGGGTTGCACCACTCGCCGGGCAGCGGTCCGTTGCCGTTGCGGCTGGTGTCGATGACGAAGTGCTTGCCGCCGAGGTCCGCGGAGAGCCGGAGGCCGTACTCCTTGGTGACCTCGTCGGTCTGGAAGTTGGAGACGTTGAGGGCGAAGCCGTCGGCGCGGGCGATCCCCGCCCGGTACAAGCGCTGGACCAGCTGGCCCAGCTTCTGGGGATCCCTGATCCAGGCCGGGTTGCCGGCGTCCAGGTACACCTTCGTGCCGGGCTGCCGCTTCAGCCGGTCGATCGCCTCGCCCAGCAGTGCCTCGCGCTCGCCGTGGTGGATGCCGGGCGTGCAGCCGTCCACGATGTGCGCGACCGCGTCGGGCTCCAGGACCACCAGAGCCTTGGCCTTGCCCAGCGCGGCCGCGAACTTCTCGATCCACGTCCGGTAGGCGTCCGCGTCCGCGGCCCCGCCCGCCGAGTGCTGCCCGCAGTCCCGGTGCGGGATGTTGTACGCCGCGAACAGCGCCGTCCGCCCTTCCCGGCGCGCGGCCGTGGCGGCCTCGGTGACCGGCACGGTCGGGTCGTTCTCACCGGCCGGCCACAGCGCGGCGGGCCGGTCGGCGATGCGCCTGAGCAGTTCGGCGTCCCTGGTACGGCCCTCCTCCTGCCATGTCTCGATCTGCTGGGCGGCGGGGCTCTCCGGGTCGACCCAGAACGGCGAGGCGGGCGCGAGGTCCGCCTTCCCGGAGGCGGCGCCGGCGACAGAGGCCTCGTCGATGTCGGGCGCGGACGTACAGCCCGCCGCGAGCCCGAGCACCGCGAGAGCCGCGAGGGCGTGGATCAGCCGGGACATGCTGCCCCCTAGGGCGAAGGTGACGTTTAGTGACAACTCATAAGCAATCGTTGCATAGTGGACAGTGCTCGACCGGCATCGCAATGCCGGGAAGTGCGGCGGACCGAAGGGCGAGACGGGGCTGACCGCCATATGACCGGCCGGTAAGGTCTGGGGCGTGCCGAAGCCGCTCAGCCTTCCCTTCGATCCCATCGCCCGCGCCGACGAACACTGGAAGCAGCGCTGGGGAAACGTACCGTCGATGGCCGCGATCACCTCGATCATGCGCGCACAGCAGATCCTGCTCGCCGAGGTCGACGCCGTGGTCAAGCCGTACGAGCTGACGTTCGCGCGCTACGAGGCGCTGGTGCTGCTCACCTTCTCCAAGGCCGGCGAGCTGCCGATGTCCAAGATCGGCGAGCGGCTCATGGTGCACCCGACGTCGGTGACGAACACCGTGGACCGCCTCGTGCGGTCGGGCCTGGTGGAGAAGCGGCCCAATCCGAACGACGGGCGCGGCACCCTCGCCACCATCACCGACAAGGGCCGCGAGGTCGTCGAGGCCGCCACCCGTGACCTGATGGCGATGGACTTCGGACTCGGGGCGTACGACGCCGAGGAGTGTGCCGAGATCTTCGCGATGCTGCGGCCGCTGCGGGTGGCCTCCGGCGACTTCGAGGAGGGGTAGCCCGGGGCAAGATCTCCCGGAACCGGCCGTTACGCTCGACGGCATGAAAAAAAGCGTGCTGACCCGCTATCGCGTCCTGGCCTACGTCACCGGTGTGCTGCTCGTCCTGCTGTGCCTCAGCATGATCGCCAAGTACGCCCTCGACGTCGACGGTGCCGCCGACTTCACCCGGGTTGTCGCCATCGCGCACGGCTGGCTGTACGTCCTCTACCTGGTCTTCGCCTTCGACCTGGGCTCCAAGGCGAAGTGGCCGGTCGGCAAGCAGCTCTGGGTTCTGCTCGCCGGGACCGTTCCGACCGCCGCCTTCTTCGTCGAGCGGAGGATCAGCCACGAGCTGGAGGCCGAGGTGGCCGAGGATTCGCCGGCGGTCGCGAAGGCCTGACCTGCGGCGCACCAGGACGTTGATAGGACGTCCTAGTAAACGGTCGACATTTACTAGGACGTCCAAGTAAATTCGATGGTATGGACGCTGACGCCATCGAGGAAGGCCGCCGTCGCTGGCAGGCTCGCTACGACGCTTCGCGCAAGCGCGACGCGGACTTCACCACGCTCTCCGGCGATCCCGTGGAGCCTGCGTACGGGCCCCGGCCCGGGGACACGTACGAGGGCTTCGAGCGGATCGGCTGGCCCGGAGAGTACCCCTTCACCCGCGGCCTCTACCCGACCGGCTACCGCGGCCGGACCTGGACCATCAGGCAGTTCGCCGGCTTCGGGAACGCCGAGCAGACGAACGAGCGCTACAAGATGATCCTGGCCAACGGCGGTGGCGGCCTGTCCGTGGCCTTCGACATGCCGACCCTCATGGGCCGCGACTCCGACGACCCGCGCTCCCTCGGCGAGGTCGGGCACTGCGGGGTGGCCATCGACTCGGCGGCGGACATGGAGGTCCTGTTCCAGGACATCCCGCTGGGTGACGTCACGACGTCGATGACGATCAGTGGTCCGGCCGTCCCGGTCTTCTGCATGTACCTGGTGGCGGCCGAACGACAGGGCGTCGACCCCGCCGTCCTGAACGGCACACTCCAGACCGACATCTTCAAGGAGTACATCGCCCAGAAGGAGTGGCTCTTCCAGCCCGAGCCGCACCTCCGCCTGATCGGCGACCTCATGGAGTACTGCGCGTCCGGCATCCCCGCCTACAAGCCGCTGTCCGTCTCCGGCTACCACATCCGCGAGGCCGGATCGACGGCGGCGCAGGAGCTGGCCTACACGCTGGCGGACGGGTTCGGGTACGTCGAACTGGGGCTGTCGCGCGGCCTGGACGTGGACGTCTTCGCCCCCGGCCTCTCCTTCTTCTTCGACGCCCATCTCGATTTCTTCGAGGAGATCGCCAAGTTCCGCGCCGCGCGCCGGATCTGGGCCCGCTGGATGCGGGACGTGTACGGCGCCCAGTCCGAGAAGGCGCAGTGGCTCCGCTTCCACACGCAGACCGCCGGCGTCTCCCTGACGGCCCAGCAGCCGTACAACAACGTGGTGCGTACGGCCGTGGAGGCGCTGGCGGCGGTGCTGGGCGGCACGAACTCGCTGCACACCAACGCCCTGGACGAGACCCTCGCGCTGCCCTCCGAGCAGGCCGCGGAGATCGCGCTGCGGACGCAGCAGGTCCTCATGGAGGAGACCGGGGTCGCCAACGTGGCCGATCCGCTGGGCGGTTCGTGGTTCGTCGAGCAGCTCACGGACCGCATCGAGGCCGACGCGGAGGCGATCTTCGACCAGATCAAGGAGCGGGGCCTCAGGGCGCACCCCGACGGACAGCACCCGATCGGCCCGATCACCTCAGGGATCCTGCGCGGAATCGAGGACGGCTGGTTCACCGGGGAGATCGCGGAGTCGGCCTTCCAGTACCAGCGGTCGCTGGAGAAGGGCGACAAGAGGGTTGTGGGCGTGAACGTCCATCACGGGTCGGTGACCGGGGATCTGGAGATTCTGCGGGTCAGTCATGAGGTGGAGCGGGAGCAGGTTCGGGCGCTGGGTGCCCGTAAGTCCGCGCGGGATGACGACGCCGTTCGGACCGCGCTCGATGCGATGCTCCAGGCCGCGCGCGACGGTGGCAACATGATCGGGCCGATGCTGGACGCCGCACGCGCGGAGGCCACGCTGGGCGAGATCTGCGGGGTGTTGCGGGAGGAGTGGGGGACGTATACGGAGCCCGCCGGGTTCTAGGCTTCCTTCTGGACCTCGTCGGCCGAGGTCAGCCCCAGTAGGAGGACGCGGGTAAAGCTCCGGACCCACTCCTCGTCGGCCGGTTCGGCGCTGACCAGGCAGCGGTGGACGACCGCGCCCGCGACCATGTCGAAGATGAGGTCGACCGTGCGCGCAGCCTCCCCGGGATCTGTCTCGGGAGGCAGCTCGCCGCGGGTCTGGGCCCGGGCCCGGCCTTCCAGCACCAACCGCTTCTGGCGGTTGACGATCGACGCACGGATGCGTTCGCGGAGTGCGTCGTCGCGGGTTGATTCGGCGAGGACCGCCATCAGTCCGCTCTTCGCCTCCGGACGGGCCAGGATTGCCGCAAATTGCAGCACGACTCCCTCGATGTCGGCCGCGAGGCAGCCGCGGTCGGGGAGTTCCAGTTCGTCGAAGAGTTCGGCGACCGCGTCGACCACGAGTTCGTTCTTGCCGGCCCAGCGGCGATAGAGCGTCGTCTTCGCAACCCCGGCGCGCGTAGCCACGTCTCCCAGCGTGAGCTTGGACCAGCCCAGCTCCACCAGGGCCTCCCGCGTGGCCGCGAGGATCGCGGCGTCAGCGGCGGCGCTGCGCGGGCGTCCTGTGGCGCGTGGGGCGGAGGTGCGGCTCTGCATCCCATGACCATAACCGGCGGTTCCTGTGGGGCCGTGAGGGAGATCACCGGATAGAGGTGTCCTGGAGGCACCCGATGCCATTACGCTACGACCCGTAGCGAAACCACTGGTGTGGGGTGGGGACCCGGCGCCGAGACCAACACCGCACGACCGGCTTTCACAACGCTTTTCACACACGCGCGAGAACGGGGGAGGATGTACGCATGCAGCCACGGAACATGTCCATGAGCGGAGTCGTCGACCTCGCCGCGGTGAAGGCGGCCCAGGAGGCCAAGGCGAAGGCGGAGCAGGCGCGCGCCGAAGCGGCCCGGGAGGGCGGCGGGGGAGGAGCCGTCTCGCCGGCCGACCTCGTCATCGACGTCGACGAAGCCGGGTTCGAGACGGATGTACTCCAGCGGTCCACCGAGGTGCCGGTCGTCATCGACTTCTGGGCCGAGTGGTGCGAGCCCTGTAAGCAGCTGAGCCCCGTCCTGGAGCGGCTGGCCGTCGAGTACAACGGACGCTTCGTCCTTGCCAAGATCGACGTCGACGCCAATCAGATGCTGATGCAGCAGTTCGGGATCCAGGGGATTCCCGCTGTGTTCGCGGTCGTCGCCGGGCAGGCGCTGCCGCTCTTCCAGGGGGCCGCCGGCGAGGCGCAGATCCGGCAGACGCTCGATCAGCTCGTCCAGGTCGCCGAGCAGCGCTTCGGGCTCACCGGCCTGGCCGTCGACCCGGAGGCCGATCCCGGCGCCGTCCAGGAGGCTCCCACGGTGCCGGTGGGACCGTACGACGCACTGCTCGAAGCCGCCGTACAGGCTCTGGACGCGGGTGACTTCGGCGGTGCCGTCCAGGCGTACAAGAACGTGCTGAGCGACGACCCGGGCAACATGGAGGCCAAACTCGGCCTCGCTCAGGCCGAGTTGCTCCAGCGGGTGCAGGGGCTCGACCCGGCGCAGGTACGCAAGGACGCCGCCGAGAAGCCGGGTGATGTCGAGGCGCAGATCGCCGCCGCCGACCTGGATCTGGTGGGCGGGCATGTCGAGGACGCGTTCGGACGGCTCATCGACACCGTGCAGCGCACGGCGGGCGACAACCGGGAGTCCGTACGGGTCCGGCTGCTCGAACTCTTCGAGGTGGTCGGCGCCGACGATCCACGCGTCGTCGCGGCGCGCAGGGCGCTGGCGCGCGCCCTGTTCTGACCGGGGCGAGGGCCCGGTTCTGACCAGTCGCTAAACGCTGGGGCATGTGATGCCCGAGTGAAAGATTTGCCGATGGAGTGCCACTGCGGCCGCGTTTTACCAAAACTTGGTAATCGCGGCCGCTGTTACTGCGAGTAAGTCGGCGGCGTTGATCTGTCGGAATCTGTCCATCGATCAACAGCTTTGTCCACCCCCCAGGTGCCACCCAGCGTTGCCACCCGAGACCCGAGGGTCGTTGTTCGGTTATCCGGCCGTTACTAGCCAGTAACGAACCCCCTTGTGCGGGCGGCGAGAATGCACCACGATCGGCGACGCTCGGTCCATTCCCGTACCCCGACAGCCGGTTGGGTCGACGGGAGTCCAGGGTCCCCACCGAGTAGAGCCGGCGGCAGTGGCGCCGGCTCTTGGGCAGGGGGGTCTTCGCCTACCGGCGAAGCCTGTCCAGCAAGGTTGTGCGTGATGTGTGTCAGGCGCGACCAGTGGTTGTCGCTCGGGGGTGATCGCCGGTGATCGAGGCGCGTTTCGCGCTTCCGGGCGCGGGCGCTCCCCTTCCCGAGGACGTAGCACTTCTCCCATCCCTGCCCGGCTGAGCAGTCGAGTCGACTGGGGCAGTCAGGGCCGGAGATGTACGTCCGAGAAGGAGGAAATATGGAGTCCCAGGTGCGTGGCGGGACGAGATGGAAGCGGTTCGCTGTGGTGATGGTGCCCAGCGTTGCCGCCACGGCAGCGATAGGTGTTGCCCTCGCTCAGGGTGCTCTCGCCGCGTCGTTCAGTGTGTCGGGTCAGTCGTTCAAGGTCAGCGCGGACTACCTCGAAGGCAAGGGGTTCACGCAGTACGGCGCGATTGACACGGGTAAGAGCCTCGACGGCAAGTCGACGGAACACCACCCGGTTGCGGTGTCGGCGTTCTCGGATGCCCGTATCAAGAACATGTGCCAGTCCGTGATCACGCCGATCCCGCTGATCGGGAAGAACGTCACCCTGAGGCTGACGGCGGGTAACAGCGGGGACGAGGACAAGCAGGTCTCGGCCTCGAACCTGTTCATCGACGTCGAGAACCTCGATTCCACGAAGGCCGTGTTCCACGGCATCGACATCGGTGTGGCTGCCGGTAGTGCCTCCAAGGGCCCCGGCATGAAGGGTGGCAAGGAGCAGGCCAACCCCAACGGCTTCGCCCAGCAGGCGGATTCGGTGGAGCTGTACGGCGTGGAGCAGACGGCGTGGGCGACCACTGCCGGCACGTTCACGCTTCCCGGACTCAGCATGAAGCTGTCCGTGGGATCCAACCCGTGCTACTAGGCACTCGGTGACGGGCGGGGGAGCTGCGAGGCGCCCCCGCCCGTCCTCTCTGAAGGCCAGGCCTTCACGAGCACCACAAGTCATCACCACAGAAACGCCGCACCAGGGAGCTGTTTTCCATGAGCGCCGAGACTCCTGCCGCGTCCGGTCAGTTCACTCGCCGGAGGTTGCAGTTCCGCGCCTGGCGGGGCAATCGCCCGTTCTGGGCCGGCCTGTTCGTCCTGCTCGGCGGCTTTCCGATCATGTACTTCCCGTACGCGCACCTCCAGCTCGGTCATCTGACGCTGGCCATGTCCACGACGGCGGGCGCCGGTTCGTTGATCATCGGTGTGCTGCTCGTCGTACTGGGCGTCAGCCTCTGGTTCCAGAAGCACATCCGCACCTTCGCGGGTGTCGCGGCGATCCTGCTGGCGCTGGTGTCCCTCCCTGTGTCCAACTTCGGCGGCTTCGTCATCGGCTTCCTGTTCGCCCTCTTGGGCGGCGCGATGGCCGTGTCGTGGGCGCCGGGCGTGCCGCCCGAGGCGGCGCCCACGGAGGGCACCACGGGAGCCGGCGACGCGCCCATGGCCATGGACCCGGACACCACGATCCTCAAGCCTGTGGTGGACGGGATGGGTGGGCCGAACGACCTGTCAGGAACGAGCCCGGCGAACGGGGCGAACGGGAGGCACAGTGCCGGCTGACGAGGTGACCCACGGGGCTGATGTGGACGAGCCCCGTGTGAGAACCGGGCCGCGCCACGCGGCACCCAAGAAGCCGCTGTTCACCAGGTTCCACGTGCCTGCCGGCAAGGCGATAGCCCTCGCGGCGATGCCGACGGCGGTCCTCATGGGGATGGGGTTCACGCCGAAGCTTGCGCTCGCCGACGACCAGCCGTTGTCGAACAGCCAGAAGGCCGACGAGTACAAGGACTGTGTCGCGGCCCTGGAGGACGAAGCGTCGGCCGGCGCGAGTCCGTCGACGTCGGCCTCGGCGAGCGAGTCCGCCGAGGAGGCGGAGCCGTCGCCCTCGGCGTCCTCGACCGGGGACGACTCGGACGCCACGGAGGGCAACTCCTCGGGCGGCAAGGACTCTTCGTCGGATTCAGGTTCCGACGACGGGGCAGAGCCGACGCCGTCCGCCACCGCGAGCGGGTCCGGCGGCTCGGAGTCGGGCGGCGACACCGCTACGGCTACGCCCTCGCCGTCCGAGAGCGGCGGCGGCCTGCTGGAGGGCATCGGCGAGGCGATATCCGGGATCTTCACCGGCGGTGAAAGCGCCTCCGCGAGCCCGTCGCCGTCGGCGACCCCGTCGGCCTCCGCCTCCGAGAGCGCGAAGGCCTCGTCGGACGACGCCGTCAAGGAGACCACCGACAAGGTCACCGACACGGTCGAGAACACCGTGAAGGACACGACCGACACGGCGTCGAAGGCAGCTGAGGACACTCAGAAGACAGTCGAGGACGCGCAGAAGGCAGTCGAGAAGGCGGCCGAGGCTGCCGAAGGGGCCACCGAGTCCGCGACCCCGAGCCCCTCCGCGAGTTCCACCACGAACGCCGACGACTGTCCGGCCGCCACCGACGAAGAGGGCGGCGTCGACAACAAGGTGCTGCTGCCGGACGACCCCTGGTACCTGGACGCCAGTTCGCTGCTGCTGAAGGGTGCCGACTACCAGGGCGTGGTCGAGGTGAAGACCGCCAACGGCACCAAGAAGAAGGTGCTGAAGTACGTCATCTCCGACGGCACCGAAATCGGGGATCTGCACCAGACGGTCAAGGACAAGCAGTCCGGCAAGACCTACCACGTGGCCGCGGACGAGGGCACGAAGTCCACCATCAGCGACGGCAAAACGACCATGTACACGGAGTCCATCTCCGGGAACCTGTTCGGTCTGGTCCCGATCACGTTCGACCCGGAGAACCCGCCGCCGTTGAACATCCCGCTGATCTACTTCACCAAGGTGAAGGTCGTTCAGGCCGGCCAGTTCGGCGGCACGCTGACCGTGCCGGGGCTGAGCAGCTGGCAGGACTGAGCGCCACCCTCCTGAGCCTCTCCGGGAGCCGCAGAGGACTGTGCCCCCGCCGGGTTTCGACCCGGCGGGGGCACAGCCATGTGCGGGAGGGGCGGCAGTAGAACGCGTGGGCGAATTAGGGGTTCCGAAAGGACTTTCTCGCTGCCATGATGATCGAGTCCCCGTGGGGAGGGGGCGCGGGGGGCGCGTGTTGACCGCACGCGGCATGGACGGGGATCACTCAACTTCCTGACTTTTCCTGCGCGGCAGGCTGCCGGTGTCACCACCGGTCGGCCTCGATCGGCGATTCGCCATGCCTTCTTCCTGCTGGGACGGGACCGACCATCCCGACCCGACCAGTCAGACAGGCATCGACGTGCGAACAACTCGAAGAAGACCTCAACGAAGGCAGGCGCGACGGGGTTTCGCGGCCGTCGGGCTCGCAACAGCCGCCGCTGTGCTCTGCGGACTGGTGTCCGCCGTCCCTGCGTCCGCCGACGAACCGGGGGACAACCCGACCGATCCGTACGCGCGCAGCCTCCGCGTCAGCCTGGGCGCCCTGGCACGCCAGGACCGCTGCCAGGTGGGGCGGGCCGTGCACTTCGGCGGGCCGGAGATGAAGACGTACGCGGCGACCAAACTCGCGGGCCCGGACACTGATCTGCGCACGGTCGTGGCGAACTGGACCTTTGGTGAACTGGGCGATGCCCACCGACGGGACAGCGACGCGGGTCTGGCCGACCTGCACGCCTACCGGGAGCGCCAGGACAAGCTGAACACCACCAACAAGCCCTACGCCTCGGTGAATTCGCAGGGCGGCCGGGACTACTGGGCACCCGACTTCGGCAAGGACATCGTCGCCTTCACCCTCGGGACCCAGAAGGATCTGTACGACAGGACGTGGGAGAACCCGACGCCGAGGCCCGGCCAGGCCTCGCTGGACCAGGCCAAGAAGGTGCTCGACGCGTTCGGCACCGGCAACGACGCGTGGGCCTCCGCGTACAAGGACGTCGCCGGGAGGGAGTTGCTCGACACCAGCAACCTGGGCTACTCCTCGGCGAATGACGTCGCGACCTTCCTGCGCTTCGGCGGCTTCCCGACCAAGGCTCCCGAGCCGGACTCGCTGGAGTTCCGCACCGAGGTCGAAGCACTGAAGCAGGCCTGGGCGGCCTGCGACAGCGCCAACCCGATCGACCACTACCGGGTGCTGACTGGAGCGGTCGTACAGGCCTACTCGGAGTGGGAGTCGGAATATTCCGGCCAGGCCGAGCAGCGCAAGGCGATCGTCACCGCCGAGGCCGCCGCGGCGAAGGAGACGCGGGCCGCGACCGGCGCGATGATCGAGGCGGTCCGGCAGGCCTGGCAGGCGGACCAGATCCTGTACTGGCAGAAGTACTGGGCCGCGCACAAGGACTCGATCAGCTACCCGACGAAGGCCGAGTTCACCAAGGCCACGACGGACCTGAACACGGCGAAGGCCAAGGCCGCCGCACAGGTGGCCGTGGCGGACGCGGCGGCCGCCCGGGCCAAGACGGCCGCCAGTACGGTGACCGCCCAGCAGCAGAAGGCATGGGAGATCGCCGACGCCGCGAAACTCCCCCGTGGCCGCGGTCTGCTCTACGCGCAGCAGTCGGTTCAGGTCACCAAGGCCTCGGCCGCTGCCACCCAAGCGGCAGCGAAGGCCACGCTCACCGCGTCGAACGCGGCGAAGGCCACCGTGGCCGACTCCCAGACGCTGCTGGCGCTGGCGAAGACTCAGACGCATGCGCTGAACACCGAGTTCCGCAAGACGGCGGCCCTGGAGGCCAAGGTCCAGGCCAAGGCAGCCGCCGAGTCGGCGGCCAAGCTGGCTGCCGAGGCCGCGGCCAACGCCACGACCGCCAAGAACGCCCGCGCGACCGCCGAGAAGGCTGAGCGGACGGCCGGGGAGCAGGCCGCCGAGGCCAAGCGGCAGCGCGGGATCGCAGAGGCCGAAAAGGCCACCGCCGAGCGGGAGCGCGACATCGCGGCGAGCGAGCGCCTGAAGGCCGGCGCCGCCGAGGAGCGAGCGCGGGGTGAGCAGGACAAGGCCCGTCAGGCCCGTACGTCCGCCGAGACGGCCGGCTCGACGGCGGCGGAGAGGCTCGCGGCGGCCGAGGATGCCGAGCTGCGGGCATACACGGCGCGAAACCAGGCGGTCAAGGCCGAGCACGAGAAGAACGCCACCGCCTCCCGGGCGGCGGCTCTGGAGTCGGCCGCAGCCGCTGCCGAGGGCACTGCGGCCGCGGCCGAGACTCGGCAGGCGGCCGCAGAGGCACGTGGAGCAGCCAACGAGGCGGCGGGAGCGGCTTCCCGGGCCCGTGCGGCGGCCGACGAGGCAACCACGGCGGCGGTGAACTCCCGAGCGGCGGCGACCCGTGCGGAAGGTGCGGCCAAGCGTTCCCGGTCCGCCGCCGAGGCGTCCCAGTCGGCGTACGCGAAGACGCACGCGGCTGCTGCCACAGCGCACGCTGCAGCGGCCGAGGCGATCGACGCGGCCGCGGCCGCGAAGGAGAACGCCAGGAAGGCGGACGCCGAGGCCAAGAAGGCCCAGGCCGCCGCGATCACCGCGCGCAAGGAGGCCAGCGCGGCGGTGGCCGAGGCCGCCAAGACGGCCATGTGGGCGGCGAAGACCGCCGGGTACGCGGCCGCCACGGCCCAGTACGCGCAGGCCGCCCGGGACTCCGCGACCGCGGCGACCAAGGCGGCCGACGAGGCGATCAGCATCGGCTCCCCGTACATCGAGACCGACGCCTCGGCCGCGTACGCGGTGCTGATCGGGCAGACCTCCAAGACGCTCGCCGAGCAGCAGGCCAGCGCAGCCAAGGCCAAGTCGGACGAGGCGAAGAAGGCAGCGGCGCAGGCCAAGGCGCTGGCGGACAAGGCCGCCGGAGACGCGAAGATCGCCCTCCAGGCGGCGGCCGACGCCGCGGACTACGCGGTGCAGGCGGTCAACTCCGCCGCCGCGGCCAATGCTTCCGCCACCGCTGCGGCGACCGATGCCGCCGCTGCGAAGAAGGCCGACGCGAACGCCCAGAAATACGACCAGCAGGCGGGCACCGACGCTTTCTACGCCAATTTCGCCGCCAACGAGGCCGAGTCGGCGGCCGCCCAGGCCGACCGCGACGCCACGGAGGCCGAGAAGGACGCGGCCGGCGCCCGTTCCGCCGCTTCCGCCGCCGAGTCCGACGCCGCCATCGCGGATCAGGTCGCCACACAATCCGAGTCGGACGCGGTCAAGGCCGAGAAGGCGGCGTCCAACGCGGACGGCGCGGCCAAGGAGGCGGACGCCGCCGCCACCCGCGCCGAGGCGGAGGAGAGGGAGCGGGAACGGAAGGCCGCCCAGGCCCTGCTGGAGGAAAACGGCTCCGGCGCCGGTTCCGACCTCACGGCCGATGACGAGTCGCTGCTCCTGGACGGCTGCGGACCGGAGTGCGTCGAGGAGTTCCGGGAAGCCAGGGCGCTTGCCGGACAGGACGTCGTGGGGTGGATCAAGGCCAACGGCGGCGAGATCCTGCTCGAGTACATCGGTGTGCCCGACATCAAGCGGTGCTTCACCGAAGGCGATGTCGAAAGCTGCCTGTGGACTTTGGTGAATGCCGTCGGCGCAGCGATTCCCGTCCTCAAGTTCCCTGCTGTGGCCAAGGCCGTCGTACGCGTCGCCACGGGCATCACCGGCTTCCTGGAGAAGTCGGTGACTGCCAAGCGGACGCTGGACAAGATGCGCACCCTTATCAAGGACATCCGTGAGGGGAGGGTGAAGACGTGTCCGGCGAAACCCAAGGCTCTGGCGGCACCATCCGTCAAGGGCCTGACCGCGTGGTCCGCCTCCGCACCGGCTGCGGCAGGCGCCGACTATCCGGGCGTCGGTACCATCGTCAGCCAGGACGGTGTGAGGATCCAGATTTATTCGAACGATCACGCGCCGGCTCACGCACATGTGAAGGGCAAGGGCGACGAGGTCCGCATCGGCCAGAACGGCAAGCCGCTGGCCGGTGAGAAGGAACTGTCCAGACACCAGCTGGCCGTGGTCACCGAGAACATCCGCACGATCAGGGAGAACATCCGAGTCGCCATGGAGAGGTTCAAAGAGCGTGGTTGCTGATCCCTCCCCGGCCCTGGGCGAGGTGCTGCGGCAGCTCGCCCGGGCCGTCGGCCGGCACGAGGGCGATGCCTCGTTCGCCGACGGGCACGACCGCTGGTCCCTCTACCGTGTGGCGATGGACACCCCCACCGCACTGCCGCTGCTGTTCGAGGCGGTGTCTCTGGAGCCGGACGGTCCTCTGGCATCCGGAGTCGTCGGTGACGTACTGGAACGCGTTCCGGGGGACGAGCGCGAGCGATGGGTACGGATCCTCCCGCCGGCGGTGCGCGGCTTCTCTGAACGCCGGGCGCGGGACCTGGGGACCCTGGATTCGCTCAAGCAGGGCGCCATGTCGGCAGAGGCAACCGACGATCTCATCGATGGCTGGTCCGACTGGCTTCAATGGAGAGCGGTCCGTGTGACTGCCGACCAGGATGTCCTGCGTGTTGTCGCTCAAAAGGGCCGGACCAAGAGGATCAGGCAGGCCGCCGTGGATGCCCTCCGGCACCCCTGAGTGCTCCGCTGGAAGCGCCGCGATCGGACGTCGATTGTCTGCGGGCCCGTTGTGGCTGGTCGCGCCCATGCGGCGGAGCCGCATATCGACAAACGCAGCGCCTCTTGGGGACGCTGCCGAACCGCAGCGAACTGCGCAGGTCTGTGCCCCGCAGGGTCAACGCCCGGCGGGGCACAGACCCGTCCGGCTCATGAGACGCCCGAGGCGCCCCCCTGCCCACAGGGGGGCGCCCTCAGCACCGCGCAAGGGCCTTGTAGGGCCCGGGAGTTACTTCGCCTCGCCCCCCAGATGATGCACTCGCACCATGTTCGTCGTCCCCGGCACCCCAGGAGGCGACCCCGCCGTGATGATGAGGGTGTCGCCCGCGTTGAAGCGGCCCAGTTTGAGGACCTCGCCGTCGACCAGGTCGACCATTTCGTCGGTGCTGTTGACGAAGGGGACGACGTGGGATTCCACGCCCCAGCTCAGCGTGAGCTGGTTGCGGGTGGACTCGTCCGTCGTGAAGGCGATGATCGGCTGGGAAGCCCGGTAGCGGCAGAGGCGGCGGGCCGTGTCGCCGGACTGGGTGAAGGCGATCAGGCCCTTGCCGCCGAGGAAGTCGGCGATCTCGCAGGCGGCGCGGGCGACCGAACCGCCCTGTGTGCGCGGCTTCTTGCCGGGGACGAGGGGCTGGAGGCCCTTCGACATCAGCTCCTGCTCTGCCGCGACGACGATCTTCGACATCGTCTTCACGGTCTCGATCGGGTAGGCGCCCACCGAGGACTCCGCCGACAGCATCACCGCGTCCGCGCCGTCCAGGATCGCGTTGGCCACGTCGGACGCCTCGGCGCGTGTCGGGCGGGAGTTGGTGATCATCGACTCCATCATCTGGGTCGCCACGATCACCGGCTTGGCGTTGCGCCGGCACAGCTCGATGAGGCGCTTCTGCACCATGGGGACCTTCTCGAGCGGGTACTCGACGGCCAGGTCACCGCGGGCCACCATGACGGCGTCGAACGCCATCACGACGCCCTCCATGTTCTCCACCGCCTGCGGCTTCTCCACCTTGGCGATGACGGGGACCCGGCGGCGCTCCTCGTCCATCACCTGGTGGACGTCGTCGATGTCCTTGGCGTCCCGCACGAAGGACAGGGCGACCATGTCGCAGCCCATGCGGAGGGCGAAGCGGAGGTCCTCGACGTCCTTCTCGGACAGTGCCGGGACGTTGACGGCCGTGCCGGGCAGGTTGATGCCCTTGTGGTCGGAGACGACACCGCCCTCGATGACGATCGTCCTGACCCGCGGGCCCTCGACGTCCAGCACCTTCAGCTCGACGTTGCCGTCGTTGATCAGGACCTGGTCGCCGCGGGAGACGTCACCGGGCAGGCCCTTGTAGGTCGTACCGCAGATGTGCTTGTCGCCCGGGACGTCCTCGGTGGTGATGACGAACTCGTCACCGCGCTCCAGCTCGACGGGGCCTTCGGCGAAGGTCTCCAGGCGGATCTTGGGGCCCTGAAGGTCGGCGAGGACGCCGATGGCGCGGCCGGTCTCCTTGGAGGCGGCGCGGACACGGTCGTACCGCCCCTGGTGCTCGGCGTGCGTGCCGTGGCTGAAGTTGAAGCGGGCCACGTTCATGCCGGCGTCGATCAGCGACACGAGCTGTTCGTGGGAGTCGACCGCGGGGCCGAGAGTACAGACGATTTTCGAACGGCGCATGAGGGCGATCCTATCGGTTTGTTTCGCTGCGGAATATTCCGTCTGGCGGAAAATACAAAGGGGCGGGATACCGCTCAGGTGAGATTCCGAGATCCATTCACGAGCGCGTACGTCTGTGTCGCAATCTCCAGTTCCTCATCGGTCGGCACCACGGCGACGGCAACCCGCGCGGACTCCGGCGAGATCAGCCGCGGCTCGTCACTCCGTACGGCGTTCAGCTCGCCGTCGACCGTCAGGCCCAGCTCCTCCAGGCCCGCCACGGCAGCTTCCCGCACCGCGCTCGCGTTCTCCCCGACTCCCGCCGTGAACGCGACCGCATCCACTCTTCCGAGTACCGCGTAATAGGCGCCGATGTACTTCTTCAGGCGGTGAATGTAGATGTCGAAGGCCAGCCGCGCCTGTTCGTCACCCTCGTCGATCCGGCGGCGGATCTCCCGCATGTCGTTGTCACCGCACAGACCGATCAGGCCACTCTTCTTGTTGAGAAGAGTGTCGATCTCGTCCGTGGACATTCCGCCAACACGCATCAAATGGAAGATGACGGCAGGGTCCATGTCCCCGGACCGCGTACCCATCACCAGCCCCTCCAAAGGCGTCAGCCCCATGGAGGTGTCGACACATCGACCGCCCCTGACCGCCGAAGCGGACGCACCGTTCCCGAGGTGCAGCACGATCACGTTCACCTCTTCCGGCGACCTGCCCAGCAGCTCGGCGGTCGCCCGGGACACATACGCGTGGGACGTCCCGTGGAAGCCGTACCGGCGGATCCGGTGCTCGTCGGCGGTCTTCACGTCGATCGCGTAGCGCGCGGCCGACTCCGGCATCGTCGTGTGGAACGCGGTGTCGAAGACGGCGACCTGGGGCAGGTCGGGGCGCAGCGCCCGGGCGGTGCGGATGCCGGCGAGACCCGCCGGGTTGTGCAGCGGGGCGACCGGGATGAGCCGCTCGATCTCGGCGAGGACGGCGTCGTCGACGACGGTCGGCTCGGTGAAGAACTTGCCGCCATGTACGACCCGGTGGCCGATCGCGGCCAGCTCGGGGGAGTCGAGGCCCAGTCCGTCCTTGGCCAGCTCCGTCGATACGGCCTTCAGCGCGGCCTCGTGGTCGGCGATCGCGCCGGTCCACTCGCGGGCCTCGCCGCCCATCGGCGTGTGCTTGAGCCGGGAGGTCTCCTCGCCGATCCGCTCGACGAGGCCCACCGCGAGCCGGCTGCCGTCGCTCATGCCGAGCAGCTGGTACTTCACCGACGAGGAGCCGGAGTTGAGGACGAGGACGCGGGTCGCGCTCACTGGGCGGTTGCCTTCTCGGTCGGGGTCTGGGCCTGGATCGCCGTGATGGCCACGGTGTTGACGATGTCCTGGACGAGGGCACCGCGGGACAGGTCGTTGACCGGCTTGCGCAGACCCTGGAGGACGGGGCCGACGGCGATCGCGCCGGCCGAACGCTGCACGGCCTTGTAGGTGTTGTTGCCGGTGTTGAGGTCGGGGAAGATCAACACGCTTGCCTGGCCGGCGACTTCGGACTCCGGCAGCTTGGTGCGGGCGACGGTCGGCTCGACGGCGGCGTCGTACTGGATCGGCCCCTCGATCTTCAGGTCGGGCCGCCGCAGCCGTACCAGCTCGGTCGCCTCGCGCACCTTGTCGACGTCGGCGCCCGAGCCGGACGTACCGGTCGAGTACGACAGCATCGCGATCCGGGGCTCCACGCCGAACTGCCCGGCGGTGGCGGCGGACTGGATGGCGATGTCGCAGAGCTGCTCGGCGTTCGGGTCGGGGTTGACCGCGCAGTCGCCGTAGACGAGCACCTTGTCGGCGAGGCACATGAAGAAGACGGAGGAGACGATCGAGGCGTCCGGCTTGGTCTTGATGATCTCGAAGCCGGGACGGATCGTGGCCGCGGTGGAGTGCACGGACCCCGACACCATTCCGTCGGCCAGGCCCTCCTGCACCATCAGCGTGCCGAAGTAGTTCACGTCGGAGACGACGTCGTACGCCAGCTCCACGGTCACGCCCTTGTGGGCGCGCAGGGCCGCGTACTTCTCGGCGAAGGCGTCGCGCAGCTCGCTGGTGGCCGGGTCGATCAGCTGGGAGTCGCCGAGGTCGATGCCGAGGTCGGCGGCCTTCTTGCGGATCTGGTCGACCGGGCCGAGGAGGGTGAGGTCGCAGACGCCGCGGCGCAGCAGGACCTCGGCGGCGTGCAGGACGCGGGGCTCGGTGCCCTCCGGGAGGACGACCCGGCGCATGTCCGAGCGGGCCTGTTCCAGGAGCTTGTGCTCGAACATCATCGGGGTGACGCGGTCACTGCTCGGGGCGCTGACCCGCTTCAGCAGATCGCCGGTGTCGGCGTACCGCTCGAACAGGCCGAGCGCGGTCTCCGCCTTGCGCGGGGTGGCCGCGTTCAACTTCCCTTCCAGGCCGAAGAGTTCGGCGGCGGTGGGGAAGCTGTTGCCGGGCACCGAGAGGACCGGGGTGCCCGGGGCGAGACGGGCGGCGAGGGTCAGGACGTCGTCGCTGGGTACTTCGTCGAGGGTCAGCAGTACGCCCGCTATCGGCGGGGTGCCGGCGCTGTGCGCGGCGAGTGAGCCGACGACCAGGTCGGCGCGGTCGCCCGGGGTGACGACCAGGCAGCCCGGGGTCAGCGCGGGGAGGAAGCTCGGCAGCATCGCGCCGCCGAAGACGAAGTCGAGCGCGTCACGGGCGAGCCCGGAGTCGTCGCCGAGCAGCACCTTGGCACCGAGGGCGTGGCGGATCTGGGCGACGGTGGGCGCGGCGAGGGCGGGGTCGTCGGGCACGACGTAGCAGGGCACGGGCAGCCGGTCGGTGAGCCGCTCGGCGATCCGGTCGCGGTCCTCGCGGGCGACCCGGTTGGTGACCATGGCGAGGACGTCGCAGCCGAGGCCGTCGTAGGCGCGGTAGGCGTTGCGGGTCTCGGCGAGGACCGACTCGGCGGTCTGCCCCCGGCCGCCGACCACCGGGATCACGGACGCGCCGAACTCGTTCGCCAGCCGTGCGTTGAGGGAGAGCTCGTCGGGGAACTGGGTGTCGGCGTAGTCGGTGCCGAGGACGAGGACGACGTCGTAGTCACGGGTCACCAGATGGAACCGGTCGACGAGGGTGGAGACCAGCTCGTCCGCTCCCCGCTCGGCCTGGAGCGCGGAGGCCTCGTGGTAGTCCATGCCGTAGACCGTCGCCGGGTCCTGGGAGAGCCGGTACCGGGCGCGCAGCAGCTCGAACAGCCGGTCGGGTCCGTCGTGGACGAGGGGGCGGAAGACGCCCACCCGGTCGACCTGCCGGGTCAGGAGTTCCATGACCCCCAGCTCGACGACCTGGCGGCCGTCGCCGCGGTCGATACCGGTCACGTACACGCTGCGCGTCACGCGTGCTCTCCGTTTCGTCTGCTGGGTGTGTTCTCGCTGGATTTCCGGCTCACAAAAATCGCCCACCAGGGTGAGCAGAACCCTCTTGACAATACCCTTGCCGGTGGATAAGGCGCCCGTCAGCTCCGAGGAACCGACGTCACCCTGAGCGACGTGAAACAATCGGACTGGCTCACCGGTATCAACAGCGAGCAGGAGACACAGCACGATGCGTATCGGAGTTCTCACCGCAGGCGGCGACTGCCCCGGCCTGAACGCCGTGATCCGGTCGGTCGTGCACCGAGCGGTCGCGCAGTACGGCGACGAGGTGATCGGCTTCGAGGACGGGTACGCGGGTCTGCTCGACGGCCATTACCGCACCCTCGACCTGGACGGCGTCAGCGGCATCCTCGCCCGCGGCGGCACCATCCTCGGCTCCTCCCGGCTGGAACGCGACCGGCTCCGCGAGGCCTGCGACAACGCGCCCGACATCGCCCGTGACTTCGGCATCGACGCGCTGATCCCGATCGGCGGCGAGGGCACGCTCACGGCGGCGCGCATGCTGAGCGACGCGGGCCTGCCCGTCGTGGGCGTCCCGAAGACGATCGACAACGACATCTCCTCGACGGACCGGACCTTCGGCTTCGACACGGCGGTCGGGGTGGCCTCCGAGGCCATGGACCGCCTGAAGACCACCGCCGAGTCCCACCAGCGCGTGATGGTCGTCGAGGTCATGGGCCGGCACGCGGGCTGGATCGCGCTCGAGTCCGGCATGGCGGCCGGCGCCCACGGCATCTGCCTGCCCGAGCGCCCCTTCGACCCGGCCGACCTGGTCAAGATGGTCGAGGAGCGCTTCGCCCGCGGCAAGAAGTTCGCCGTCGTCTGCGTCGCCGAAGGCGCGCACCCCGCCGAGGGCTCCATGGACTACGGCAAGGGCGAGATCGACCAGTTCGGCCACGAGCGCTTCCAGGGCATCGGTACGGCCCTGGCGTTCGAGCTGGAGCGGCGGCTCGGCAAGGAGGCCAAGCCGGTCATCCTCGGCCATGTCCAGCGCGGCGGCACACCGACCGCGTACGACCGTGTCCTCGCCACCCGCTTCGGCTGGCACGCGGTGGAGGCCGCGCACCGGGGCGAGTTCGGCATGATGACTGCCCTGCGCGGCACGGACATCGTGATGGTGTCGCTTGCGGAAGCGGTCACCGAGCTGAAGACGGTGCCGAAGGACCGTATGGACGAGGCGGAGTCGGTGTTCTAGCCGCCGATCTCAACCCCACGGGTCCACCGGATTCTCACAGGTCGGATTCAGGGACGCTTCAGGTTCACCCAAGACCTTGGTCCGCATGCACGGACACCGACCACGCACCCCTGAAGCCGATCGCAGCCGCCGCTGGTTCATGAACAAGGCGCTGCTCGCCGGCGGCGTCGCCGCGGTGGCGACCATGACCGGCTGCTCCAACGTCTCCCCCGACTCGGCGAGCACGTCCTCGTCGTCCTCCGCCGCCCCGAGCGGCATGCCCTCCGGCGCACCCGGGGGCATGGGCCCCGGCGCCTCCGAGGTCAAGTACGCCGACTTCAAGGGCCTCACCACCGACGGCACCATCGTCGACGACCTGTACTCGATCCACTCCACCGACGTCTCCACCGACGGGATCGTCAAGGCCGCGCAGGCCTTTCTGGACGGGCTCTCCAAGACGCAGCAGAAGGCCACCCTGTTCGACATCCAGGCCGACGAATGGCTGGCCTGGAGCAACGTCGACGGCTACGAGCGCGAGGGCGTCCGCATGGGCGACCTCACCGAGAAGCAGCAGGGCCTCGGGTACGCGCTGCTCGGCAAGGCCCTGTCCGCCGACGGGCTCACCCAGACCCGCAACATCATGAAGCTCAACGCGTTCCTGGGCGACTACAACGGCGGCGGCAAGGAGACCCTCACCGAGGGCCACTACTACTTCACCGTCATGGGCACCCCGTCGACCACGAAGCCGTGGGGCTTCCAGTACGAGGGCCATCACGTCGCCATCAACTACTTCGTCCTGGGCGACCAGGTCGTCATGACGCCGACCTTCATGGGCTCCGAGCCGACCTCGGCGACCTACCAGGGCGAGAAGATCGTCACCTTCAAGAAGGAGACCACGGCGGGCCTGGCGATGCTGCGCACCCTGACCGAGGCCCAGCAGGCCGAGGCGATCTCCAGCACGGCGGAGAAGAGCGGCGCGGACATGAAGGCGGGCGCGGGCGCGGACAACCTGGAGCTCGCCTACGAGGGCCTGAAGTGCGCCGAACTCACCTCCGCGCAGCGGCAGAAGCTGCTCGACCTGGTCGGCGTCTACGTCGGCTACATGAACTCGGGGCACGCCCAGGTCAGGCTGGCGGAGGTCGAGGACCACCTCGACGAGACGTACTTCTACTGGATCGGCGAGACCAAGGACAGCTCGGCCTTCTACTACCGCGTGCACAGCCCGGTCGTCCTCATCGAGTACGACGCCCAGTCCCCACTGGCCTACGGCAACAAGGACAGCGGCGGCGGCATGGGCGGCCCGAACGGAACGCCGACCCAGCAGCACATCCACACCGTCATTCGCACGCCGAACGGCGGCGACTACGGCGTGGACCTGCTCAAACTCCATCTGGAGAACGATCACTGACCCGGATCCAGAAATGGTCCAGGATCCGGTCGAGGAAGTCGAGGCCGGACGCGCCCGATCCTTCCCCGCCGCCACCCCAGCTGAGCGTGGCGACCATCCGCCCCTGGTAGTCCTGGTGCAGCTCCTGGAGGGTGTCCTCCAGGAGGCGCCGGTCCAGGTGCACCATCTTCCCGACCGGCCGGACGTACGCCTGCCAGCGCGTCGTCACGGCGCCGCGCAGCAGCCCGGCCAGCTTCGGATTGCGGCCGGTGACGGTGACGAAGTCGGGGAGCGACAGATCGAGCAGTCCGGCCAGGGCGGAGGACTGACGGTCGGTGCCGCGCCAGTCGTCGGTCTCCTCCATCCGCATGTACGCGAGGAGTTCGAGCCCGACGGTACGGGCGACGTCCTCGGGCGCCAGCCCACGGGCGATGCGATGCTCGCGCAAGGTCCGCGGCTGCCCGATCAGTTCACCCGGTGAGCACCACAACACGCCTGCCAGCGCGGTGAGTTCCGGGCTGGTGGGGGTGAGGGCGCCGCGTTCCCAGGCGACGACGAGATCCGGGCTGACATACGGCAGCCCGTACGAGGCGCGCATGTCGTGGGCGACATGTTCGGGCCCCATGCCGAGAGCGGCACGGAGTCTGCGGGCGGCGGGGGCGTTGAAGGGGGGACCTGGCTGGTTCGGCAGAGCTTGGGGTCGGCGCACGGGCCACAAGCTAGGGGCGTGGGAGTGGGATGACTACGGTCAGTTCGGCCAGGATCACAGATTGTAGGAACGTACGGTTTCGGCCGTGTGTCCGAGACTGTCGGGATGGCCCAAGGCTGCCCGGTGAGGTGCCGGTGCGACTGCCGGGGCCGCCCTGGAGGCGGGCGGCAACCTGCGAATGGCAAGGCGGAGAGGCATATGCGTCAGCGTCTGGTGACGCCTGACGTCCTGTGCCTCAGCACGGTGGGGCCCGTGCCATGTCACACAGGGACGTCATCATCCGTACGTCTGCCGGACCCGCGAAGGTGAAAAACCCGCGGCGCAATCCGAACCCCTCACCCCTTGACCGCCCCGCCCAACGCGAACCCCCCGCCCAGCCGCCGGGCGACCAGAACGTACAGCAGGATCACCGGCGTCGAGTAGATGATCGAGAACGCCGCCAGCTGTCCGTACACCACAGTCCCCCGGTTCCCGAAGAACTCGTTGATGCTCACCGCCGCCGGCATCTGGTCCGGCGTCAGCAGCAGCATGAAGGGGACGAAGAAGTTCCCCCACATCATCACGAACGAGAACACCGTCACCACCGCCACGCCCGGCCCCATCAGCGGCAGCACGATCCGGACCAGCGACTGGAGGGACGACGCCCCGTCCGTCCACGCCGCCTCCTCCAGCTCCTTCGGCACGCCGTCCATGAAGTTCTTCATCAGCCAGATGGCGAAGGGGAGTTGAGAGGCGGCGAAGAAGAAGATCGTGCCCTGCATGGTGTCGATGAGATCGACCTGCACGAACAGCGCGTACACCGGCACCATGATCGCCGTGATCGGCAGGCTCGTCGCGAAGAGGATCGACAGCAGGAACGGGCGGTTCAGACGGGAGCGGAAGCGGGACAGCGGGTAGGCCGCGAGCGCCGCGCAGACCACGGTCAGCAGGGTCGCGCCGCCGCACAGGATCAGGCTGTTCAGCAGCGGTGTGAAGATGATGTCCTGGGTCATGATCGCGTCGAAGTTGTCGAAGGTGAGCCCGTCGGGGGCCTTCACCCGAAGGTCCGCATGCGGGTCGAGGGCGGACAGCACCACCCAGGCGAGCGGCAGGCAGAAGGCCGCGGCGACCACCAACAGCCCTGCATCCGCGGCCAGTCGGTGGCGCGTGCGGCGCGATGTGAGCGTGAGTGCCATGGCGTCAGACCTCCGTCCGCAGCAGGCGCATGTACACGAGGGAGAAGACGGAGCCGACCAGCAACAGCAGCAGGGCGACCGCCGTGCCGTAGCCGATCATGCTGTTCTGGAAGGCCTGTTCGTACATGAACAGCGGGAGCGTCTGGCTCTTGCCGCCGGGCCCGCCCCGTGTCATCACCCAGATCAGCCCGAAGACGGACAGCGTCTGGAGGGTGTTGAGCATCAGGTTCGTGCCGATCGAACGGCGGATCATCGGCAGCGTGATGTGCCACATACGGCGCCAGCCACTCGCGCCGTCCACCTCGGCGGCCTCGGTGATCTCCTTGGGGATCTCGTTCAGCGCGGCCGAGTAGACCAGCATCGAGAAGGCCGTGCCGCGCCAGACGTTCGCGAAGGACACCGCGAGGATCGGCAGGGTGAACAGCCAGTTCTGGGACGGGAGATGGAGCCAGTCCAGGATGGCGTTCAGGGTGCCCTCGCGGCGGAAGAACGCGTACAGGAGGAAGCCGGCGACCACCTCCGGCAGCACCCACGCCGTGACCACGATGCCGCCGGTCAGCGTACGCACCGGCTTCGACGCCCGCTGCATCAGCGCCGCCAGCGCCAGCCCCAGCGTGTTCTGGCCGACCAGCGCCGACAGCACCGTGAACACCAGCGTCAGCCATACGGCGTTCAGGAACGCCTCGTCCTGGAACGCCGTACGGAAGTTCTCGAACCCGACGAACGACGACTCGGCCTGCCCGGTGAGCTGGAGGTCGGTGAAGGCGATATAGGCGCAGTAGGCGATCGGGCCCGCGAGGAAGAGGAGCAGGAGGATGAAGGCGGGGGAGACGGGAAGGACGCGGGTCAGGGTTCGACGGAGCTGGTTCTTCGGTGGCACGGGGGGCGGACCCGGCGGGCCCGGAGGAATCTCGGCGGTCTCCGGGCCCGCGTGCGGTGCGGCTGCGGTCATGTACGGTCGCCGCCGTTCACTTCTCGACGACCTGGTCGTCGGTCGCCGCCTTGAGCGCCTCGTCGTAGCCGCTCGCCGCCTCCTCAACCGACATGTCGCCCGTCGTCACGCCCTCCATCGCCTCCTGGATGGCGGTGGACACCTTCGGGTACGCCGGGTAGGCGGGCCGGTAGTGCGTGCTGGCGACCAGGTCGGTGAAGAACTTGATGCCGGGCTGTGCCTGGACGTAGGCGGGGTCGGCGGCGACGTCCTTGCGGACGGCGATACCGGAGTTGGCGATGTACCACTTCTGGGCGTTCGCCTTCGTCTGCATCGCCTCGATGAACTTGAAGGCGAGGTCGGGGTTGCTCGCCTTGTCCGGGATGGCCCAGGTCCAGCCGCCGGACATGCTCACCTTGCCGGGGGCCTGGCCGTTCTGCGTGGGCATCGCGGCGAGTCCGAGCTTCTGGGACCACTCCGGCCACTCGTGACCGCTGCCCTCCAGCCAGTCCTGCGGCAGCCAGGAGCCGTCGAGGTTGATGCCGAGCTTGCCCTCGGGCAGCAGTTCGCCGCGGACCCGGGTGCCGAAGTTGGGGTCGAGGGCGTCGGAGACGTCCGGGCCGAGCTTCTCCTTGTAGACCGTCTCGACGAACTGGAGCGAGTCCTTGAAGTCCTGACCGCCCGCGATCCACTTCTTCGACGCATGGTCGTACAACGGGTCGGTCTTGCCGTCGTTCGTGCCGTACAGCAGCATCTGGAAGCCCTGCATGGTGGCGCCCTCGCCGACGGGTTTGCCGGTGTAGACGTTGAGCGGCGTGACGCCGGGGACCTTCTCCTTGATCGTGCGGGCGGCTTCGAGGACGTCGTCCCAGGTCTTCGGCTGCCAGTCGGCGGGCAGACCGGCCTTCGCGAAGATCGCCTTGTCGAACCAGAGTCCGCGGGTGTCGGTACCGTCCGGGACGCCGTACGTCTTCCCGTCCTCGCCCTTGGCCGCGGCCTTGGCCGTGTCGATGAACTGGTTCCAGTCCGGCCACTTCGCGAGGTAGTCGTCCAGGGGCTTCAAATACCCGCTGGTGATGTCGGAGTTGATGAGGAAGGTGTCCTCGTAGACCAGGTCCGGGGCCGTCTTCGGGGAGCGGAGCATCTGCTGGACCTTGGTGTAGTACTCCGAGTCCGCGGCCTTGATCGGGACGAGCTCGACCTTCTTGCCGGGGTTCGCCTTCTCGAACTGCTTCTTGATGTCGGCGAGGAACGTGTCCATCACCTTGATGTTGTTGTCCGTGGACTGTTTGAAGGAGACCTTCACGGTGTCGGGGTCGCTGCCGGATCCGCCGCCGCAGGCGGTGAGGGCGGTGGCGGTGAGAACGGCTGCGACGAGGGTGGGAAGAACGGCGGTGGGGCGCACGGGCACGACCTCCTACAGGCTCACTTCGTTGTGGCCGGGGTGGCTGCCCGTGAACGTAAGAGGAGTGGTCTAGTCAGGTCAATGACCCTGCACAAGCTCTATTGGCCCTTCACCCAGCGATACTGCAACTCGGGCCGCCCCACGGTCCCGTACTGCGGGCTCCGCGCCGCCCTTCCCGCGTGCACCAGATGCTCCAGATACCGGCGGGCGGTGATCCGCGAAATCCCCACCGCCTCCGCGACGCCCGTCGCCGTCAGACCGTCCGCGCAGTCCCGCAGCGCCACCGACACCGTCTCCAGCGTCGGTGCGCTGAGCCCCTTCGGCAGGGCGGCCGGGCTCGGTGCCCGCAGGGTCGCCAGCGCGCGGTCGACCTCGTCCTGGCCGCTCGCCTCGCCCGCCGCCGCATGGAACTCGGCGTACCGGACGAGCCGGTCCCGCAGGGTCGCGAAGGTGAAGGGCTTGAGGACGTACTGCACGACGCCCAGTGAGACGCCCTCGCGCACCACGGCCAGGTCCCGCGCCGACGTCACCGCTATCACGTCCGCGTGATGCCCGGCCGCCCGCAGTGAGCGGGCCAGTTGTAGCCCGTGCACATCCGGCAGATGCAGATCCAGCAGCAGCAGATCCACCGGCGTACGGTCCAGCGCGCGACGCGCCTCCGCGCCCGTGTGCGCCTTGCCGACCGCGACGAAGCCGGGGATCCGGTCGACGTACAGGACGTGTGCGTCGGCGGCGACCGGGTCGTCCTCCACGACCAGGACCCGGATGGGCTGCTCGGCCGCTGTCATACGCCACCTCCGGACACCGCACGCTCGGACACCGGGCTGCCGAGCGGCAGCCGCACCTCGAACTCCGCTCCGCCCCCGGCCGCCTCCGCCACCGTCAGCGAACCCTCGTGCCGGGTGACCGCCTGCCGTGCGAGGGCCAGGCCGAGACCCCGCCCGCCCGGTCCCGCCGGCTTGGTCGAGAAGCCGCGCTGGAAGACCGCCTCCGCGTGCGCCGGATCGACGCCCGCACCCGTGTCGGACACCCGCAGCACCAGCTCACCACCTCTCGTGTACGCCGTCACCGTCACCCGCCCCCGTACGCTGCCCTGCGCCGCGTCCACCGCGTTGTCGATGAGGTTGCCCAGGATGGTCACCAGGTCCCGGGCGGGCAGCGACGACGGCAGCAGACCGTCGTCCAGGCTGCTCTCGTCCGAGACCACCAGCTCCACGCCCCGCTCGTTCGCCTGAGCCGTCTTGCCGAGCAGCAGCGCCGCGAGGACCGGCTCGCTCACCGCGGCCACCACCTGGTCGGTCAGCGCCTGCGCCAGCTCCAGCTCGGCGGTCGCGAAGTCCACGGCCTCCTGGGCGCGGCCCAGCTCGATCAGCGAGACCACCGTGTGGAGCCGGTTCGCCGCCTCGTGCGCCTGCGAGCGCAGCGCCTGGGTGAAGCCGCGTTCGGAGTCCAACTCGCCCATGAGGGACTGGAGTTCGGTAACATCGCGCAGGGTGACGACCGTACCCTTCCGCTGGCCGCCCAGCACCGGCGAGGTGTTGATCACGAGTACCCGGTCCGCCGTCAGATGCACCTCGTCCACCCGCGGCTCCGACGCGAGCAGCGCGCCGGTGAGCGGGGCGGGCAGTCCCAGGTCGGCGACCGAGCGGCCCACGACGTCCTCGCTCACCCCGAGCAGCTCCCGCGCCCCGTCGTTGATCAGCGCCACGCGGTACTGCCCGTCGAGCATCAGCAGACCCTCGCGTACGGCGTGCAGGGCGGCCTGGTGGTAGTCGTGCATGTTGCTCAGCTCGGCCGCGTTCATGCCGTGGGTGTGGCGGCGCAGCCGGGCATTGACGACGTAGCTGCCGATCGCGCCGAGGGCGAGAGCGCCGGCCGCGACGCCGATGAGCGCGGTCAGCTGGCCCTGGACCCGTTTGCTGATCGCCTCGACCTTGATGCCCGCGCTGACCAGGCCGACGACCTTCCCGCCGTCCTCGACCGGGGTGACCGCCCGGACCGACGGGCCGAGCGTGCCCGTGTAGGTCTCGGTGAAGGACTCGCCCCTCAGCGCACGGGTGATGTGACCGAGGAACGGCTGGCCGATCTGGTCCGGGTCGGGGTGGGTCCAGCGGATGCCCCGCGGGTTCATGATCGTGACGAAGTCGACGTCGGCGTCCTCTATGACCCGCAGCGCGTACGGCTGGAGCCGGGCGCTCGGGTCGGACGTGCGGATCGCCTCCCGCACGGAGGGGGAGTCGGCGACCGAGCGTGCCACCCCCATGGCCTGGCGCCCCGCCGCGTCCTCGGCCTGGTCGCGGTCGCTGACGTAGGTGAACAGCGCATATCCGAGGACCACGACCGTGAGCAGCACGGCCTGCACGGCGAAGAGCTGGCCGGCCAGGCTGCGGGGTCTCGGGAGGCGCATGTGCATGTCGTCAGTGTGCCTCCCGCGTTAAGCATGAACTAAATGAACGGAAGGGTGACCGCCCTCACAGGGCGGGAGATAGTCACGGCAACCCGGAAGCGACGCTCCCGGGGTGATCTACCAAAAATCCCCTTAAATCTCCGCAATCTCCCGGACGTGAGCCGCACGCCGGTGATGCCGACGACGACGTCAAGGAGGCCGCCGTGACCAGCGCAGCCGATACGGCACCTGCCGCACCCCGAGCCAAACGGGACCGCACCCATTACCTGTACATCGCAGTGATCGCCGCGGTTGCCATCGGAATCGCCGTGGGTCTGATCGCCCCCGACTTCGCGGTGGAGCTCAAGCCGATCGGCACGGGCTTCGTGAACCTGATCAAGATGATGATCTCGCCGATCATCTTCTGCACGATCGTGCTGGGCATCGGCTCGGTGCGGAAGGCCGCGAAGGTCGGCGCCGTCGGCGGTATCGCCCTCGGCTACTTCACGGTCATGTCGCTGGTCGCCCTCGGTATCGGCCTGATCGTCGGCAACATCGTCGAGCCGGGCACGGGCCTCGCGGTGACCGAGGCGGTCAAGGAGACCGGACAGGCGCAGGTCACGGAGGCCAAGACCACCGAGGAGTTCCTGCTCGGCATCATCCCGACCACGATCGTCTCCGCGTTCACCGGCGGCGAGGTCCTGCAGACCCTCCTCGTCGCCCTCCTCGTCGGCTTCGCGCTGCAGGCCATGGGTGGCACCGGCCAGCCGATCCTGCGCGGTGTCGAGCACATCCAGCGCCTCGTCTTCCGCGTCCTCGCCATGGTGATGTGGGCCGCCCCGATCGGTGCCTTCGGTGCCATCGCCGCGGTCACCGGCTCCGCGGGTCTTGACGCGCTCAAGAGTCTCGCCGTGCTGATGCTCGGCTTCTACATCACGTGCTTCCTCTTCGTCTTCATCGTGCTCGCCGCGCTTCTGCGGATCGTCGCGGGCATGAACATCCTGTCGCTCTTCAAGTACCTGGGCCGTGAGTTCCTGCTGATCCTGTCCACCTCCTCCTCCGAGTCCGCGCTGCCGCGGCTCATCGCGAAGATGGAGCACCTGGGCGTCAGCAAGCCGGTGGTCGGCATCACCGTCCCGACCGGCTACTCCTTCAACCTCGACGGCACCATGATCTACATGACCATGGCGTCCCTGTTCATCGCCGACGCGATGGGTACGCCGATGTCGATCGGCGAGCAGATCCCGCTGCTGCTGTTCCTGCTGGTCGCCTCGAAGGGTGCGGCGGGTGTCACCGGCGCCGGTCTCGCCACCCTCGCGGGCGGACTCCAGTCCCACAAGCCCGCGCTCGTCGACGGCATCGGACTCATCGTCGGCATCGACCGCTTCATGAGCGAGGCCCGCGCCCTGACGAACTTCGCGGGCAACGCGGTCGCCACGGTGCTGATCGGCACCTGGACCAAGGAGATCGACCGCGAGCGGGTGGATCAGGTCCTCGCCGGGCACGCCCCGTTCGACGAGAAGACCCTGCTGGACGACGGTGACGGTGACGTCGCGGACGTTCCCGAACAGGGCGGCGAGAAGGAGCTGGCGAAGGCGTAGGCGCTCCGCCGGAAAGGCAGACCCCGCATACCCCGAGCGGCCAGGCACCCCCCGTAGCCTGGCCGCTCGGCCTGTTCGTTCGACACTCACCCCAATTCCTTTGACCTGCCTGTGTGTCCGGGCCCACGCTGGGAGGCCTCGACGGTGGGACGCATGGAGGCGGGTATGGGGGAGTCGCACGAGGTGGAGATCGTCAGCTCGGACGAGCACAGGGCCCGGTACGGAGCGGGGCGGGAGGCGTCGCCCCTCTCCCTGGACCAGGTCAACGAACTGTTCACCGAGTTCCTGATGGCCGTGGCCCGGCCGCGCGGCAAGGGCGCGGACGGCGACCGCGACCTCAGCAAGCGCCTGCGCGACCATCTCGGCTCCCCGCCCACCGACCGCCCGGTGGTCAAGGCGGCCTACGCGCCCTACGACCTGCCCAACGTCCATCTCGCCCTGGAGCGCTGGTTCGCCGCCGACGACCGCTCCTACGAACTGGTCGGCATGCGGGGCGGCCAGCACCACGGCGACCTCACCCTCGGCGACATCCTCGACTCGGCCGACCGCTACGACCGGTTCGTGCTCGGCGCCGTCGACTACGCCCACCTGCCCGTGTCGCCCGACCAGGAACTCGCCTGCGTCTCCTGCGGGTTCTACCTCGGCAAGGAGGGCGACGAACGGTTCGCGGTACTGCTGCGCGGACCGCGTGACGAGTACGGGCGCAACAAGGTCGAGATCGAGGTCCTCGCCCAGCGGACGGAGTTCGCCAACCGGCTGCTCGAAGAGATCGACGCGCTGATCCGCGCCCGGAACGTCTTCCGCGGCCAGGTCCTCTCCTTCGAGGGCTCCGAGTTCGGGCACGGCCTCGGCCCGTTCCGCTTCCACCGCCGCCCCGGCCTCACCCGGGACGACATCGTGCTGCCCGACGGCCTCCTGGACCGCGTCGAACGCCAGGTCGTGGGCGTCGCCCGGCGCCGCGACCAGCTCCGCGCGGCCGGCCAGCACCTGCGCCGCGGACTCCTCCTGTACGGCCCGCCCGGCACCGGCAAGACCCACACGATCCGCTATCTCCTCTCCCACCTCCCGGAGTTCACGGTCGTGATCCTCTCCGGCACCAGCATCGAGGCGATCGGCCCGGCCTGCTCGCTGGCCCGGATGCTCCAGCCGGCCCTCGTCGTCCTGGAGGACTGCGACCTGATCGCCGAGGCCCGCGACTACGCAAACGGTGACCAGCCCCTGCTCTTCCAGGTGCTGAACGAGATGGACGGCCTCGGCGACGACGCCGATGTCGCCTTCCTCCTCACCACCAACCGCGCCGACCTCCTCGAACCGGCCCTCGTCCAGCGCCCCGGCCGTGTCGACCTGGCCGTCGAGATCCCCCTCCCGGACGCCGCGGGCCGCGCCCGACTCCTCGATCTGTACGGCTCCGGACTTGACCTCGGCAAGGAGATCGCCGACGAGGCGGTGGCCCGCACCGAGGGCACGACCGCCTCCTTCACCAAGGAGCTGGTACGACGTTCCGTGCTGATCGCGGCCGAGCGGGAATCGGCGTCCACCGACCCCGAGGACGTCCGGTCCGCCCTGGACGAACTCCTCTCCGACCGCGACCAGTTGACCCGCCGCCTGCTCGGCGTAGGAGGCGTCGGCGAGGAGGACTGGGCGGACATGGAGGACACCGAGGACACGGAGGATTCCTAGCGGAATCGCTGTTGCCTTGACGTCGGCGTCAAGGACTACGTTCGAGGACATGCGAATCGGCGAGCTGGCCGCACGGGCCGGGACCACGACGCGGACGCTGCGGTACTACGAGTCGCGGGGTCTGCTGTCCGCGCGGCGGGGTGGCAACGGATACCGGACGTACGACGAGGACGACCTGAAGCTGCTCCGGCAGATCAGAACGCTCCAGGACTTCGGGTTCGACCTGGAGGAGACGCGGCCCTTCGTGGAGTGCCTGCGGGCAGGGCACCCAGAGGGGGACGAGTGCCCTGCCTCCATCGCGGTCTACCGGCGGAAGCTGGACGAGCTGGACGCACTGATCGGTGAGTTGCAGGCCGTGCGGGCGAAGATCGGCATGCGGTTGGCCATGACCGAGGGTGTTTCACCGTTGTGCGAACTGGGAGGGCAGGAGCTGTGATCAAGGCAGCGGGTGTGGCCGAAGTGACGGACGCGGACTTCGAGGCGGAGGTGATCGGGGCGGACCTGCCGGTACTGGTCGAGTTCACCGCCGACTGGTGTCCGCCCTGCCGGCAGATGGGGCCGGTGCTCAGCGCGCTCGCCGCGGAGGAGGGCGACCGGCTCAAGGTGGTTCAGCTGGACGTGGACACCAACCCGGAGACCACGAACGCGTACAAGGTGCTGTCGATGCCGACCTTCATGGTCTTCCAAGGTGGCGAGCCCGTGAAGGCGATGGTGGGGGCCCGGCCCAAGCGGCGGCTGATCGAGGAACTGTCCGACGTGCTCTGACCTGACGCAATACAAAGAAATCCCCCGAGCAATTGCGCTCGGGGGATTTCTTTGCGTATATTCAATGGTTCGCGACTTCAAGACAATTGAGTCGCGAGGAAGTTCAATGAGCACAGTATATCCGGGCGGGAGCGGAATTGTCAAACAGCGAATTTCCAGACGATGAAATGCGCCGTGAGCAGGAATTCATCGACGACCTGTACACGCGCGTGGACGCGCTGCGCGGCGACACCGAGGACTCCGTCACCGACGCGCTCGCCCAGGGCAACACGCCCATGCAGGCCCGCCTGGAGCGGGACATCCTGGTCGCCGAACGCTCAGGTCTGCTCGCCGCCCTGAACGCGGTGGACGGCTCGCTCTGCTTCGGCCGGATCGACCTCACCTCCGGCGTCAGCCACCACATCGGCCGGATCGGCCTGCGCACCGACGACGTCGAACGCACCCCGGTCCTGATCGACTGGCGTGCCGACGTCGCCCGCCCCTTCTACCTGGCCACCGGCCACACCCCGATGGGCCTGCGCCGCCGCCGGCACATCACCACCGACGGCCGCCGGGTCGCCGCCCTGCACGACGAGTTCGTCGATGTCGGCGACGCCACCCGCACCGGCCACGAGGACCCGGCCGGCGACGCCGTGCTGCTCGCCGCGCTGAACTCCGCGCGCACCGGCCGGATGACCGACATCGTGCAGACCATCCAGGCCGAGCAGGACGAGATCATCCGCGCACCGCACCGCGGGGTGCTGGTGGTGGAAGGCGGCCCGGGTACCGGCAAGACGGCGGTGGCCCTGCACCGAGCCGCGTATCTGCTCTACGAACACCGCGAACTGCTCGCCAAGCGTGCCGTCCTGATCGTCGGCCCCAACCCCGCCTTCCTCGGCTATATCGGCGAGGTGCTGCCCTCGCTGGGCGAGACCGGCGTGCTCCTCGCGACGGTCGGCGAGCTGTTCCCCGGTGTGAAGGCGACGGCGAGGGACACGCCCGAGGCGGCGGCGGTGAAGGGCCGCGCGGAGATGGCCGAGGTCCTGGCCCGGGTCGTACGGGACCGTCAGGCGCTGCCCGACCCCGTGGTCACGATCGAGCACGACCGAGAGATCCTGATGCTCGACGACGGTCTGGTCGGCGTCGCCCGCGAGCGCACCCGCGCCGCCAAGCTTCCGCACAACGCGGCCCGCGAGAACTTCGAGGGCCACATCCTCAACACGCTCACCGAGCTGTACGCCGAACGCGTCGGCACCGACCCGTACGACGGTACGAGCCTCCTCGACCCCAGCGACATCACCCAGATCCGTGACGAGCTCGCCGAGAACCCCGACGTCTGGTCCGCCATCGACCAGCTGTGGCCCAGGATCACCCCGCGACGCCTGCTCGCGGACTTCCTGGCCGAGCCCGAGGGGTACGTGTCCGACGCCGACGCGGCGGCCATCCGGCGCCCGGTCACGCGCGCGTGGACGGTGGCGGACGTACCGCTCCTCGACGAGGCGGCCGAACTGCTGGGCCAGGACGACCGTCTGGCGCGAGCGCGGGCGGAACAGGAACGCGAGCGGCAGGTGTCGTACGCGCAAGGGGTGCTGGACGTGTCGTACGCGTCCCGCACCTACGAGTTCGAGGACAAGGGCGACGACGACTCCGAGGTCCTCTCCGCGCACGACATCATCGACGCCGAGCGGTTCGCCGAGCGCCAGGAGGAGGACGACCACCGCAGCGCCGCCGAGCGTGCGGCGGCCGACCGGACCTGGGCCTTCGGGCACATCATCGTCGACGAGGCGCAGGAGCTGTCGCCGATGGCGTGGCGGCTGCTGATGCGGCGCACCCCCACCCGCTCCATGACACTGGTCGGCGATCCGGCGCAGACGGCGGAGGCGGCCGGCGTGGGTTCCTGGTCGAAGATCCTTCAGCCGTATGTCGAGGACCGCTGGGAGCACACCCGCCTCGGCGTCAACTACCGCACACCGTCCGAGATCATGGACCTCGCGGCGGCCGTCGTCCGGGCCGAGCAGCCGGACTTCGAACCGCCGAGCTCCGTGCGGTCCACGGGCGTACGACCCTGGGTACGCGCGACGGACGACCTCCCCGGCGCGGTGGCCAAGGCCGTCGCGGAACTCACCCCCGCCGAGGGCCGACTGGCGGTGATCGCGCCCACGGAGCTCCACCGGGCGCTGGCCGCGCGGCTGGACGGGGTTTCCGCGGGCGCGGAGCCGGACCTCACACAGTCGGTCGTGCTGCTGGACCCGCGTCAGTCGAAGGGGCTGGAGTTCGACTCGGTACTGGTGGTGGAACCGGGGCGGTACGGGACGAGTGACCTGTACGTGGCGCTGACCCGGGCGACCCAGAGGCTGGGCGTGCTGCACACGGGCCCGCTGCCGAAGGGCTTGACCGAGTCCGGGTGACCGTCCCTGGGGGCTCCGCCCCCAGACCCCCGGCCTATGCCCACCCACCACCCGACTCGGTCGGCCGGAAGGTGGGCGAAGGGCCCTCTATGCCGGCCGCAGCCACACCGTCGCCAGGGGTGGCAACGTCACGCGGATGCTCGCCGCGCGGCCGTGCCACCCCTGTGGCTCCGGCTTGATCGGGTCGGGGTTCGTCACGTCGCCGCCGCCGTACTTGGCGAGGTCGGTGTTGAGGGACTCGTGCCAGGCCGGGATGTCGTCGGGCACACCGAGCCGATAGCCGTGCCGTACGACGGGGGAGAAGTTGGAGACCGAGAGCAGGGGGGCGCCCTCCGCGTCGTACCTGAGGAAGGCGAAGACGTTGTCCTCGGTGGCGTCTCCGACGACCCACTGGAAGCCGGCCGGTTCGGTGTCCCGTTGCCACAGGGCCGGGGTGTGCCGGTAGACGATGTTGAGGTCGCGGACCAGGTCCCGTACTCCGCGGTGGTCTGCCTCGGCGCCGTACGCGGGGTCCAGCAGCCACCAGTCGGGTCCGTGTGCCTCGGACCATTCGGCGCCCTGGGCGAACTCCTGGCCCATGAAGAGGAGTTGTTTGCCGGGGTGGGCCCACATGAAGCCGAGGTAGGCGCGGTGGTTGGCGCGCTGCTGCCACCAGTCGCCGGGCATCTTCGAGACGAGGGCCTGCTTGCCGTGCACGACCTCGTCGTGGGAGATCGGCAGGACGTAGTTCTCGCTGTACGCGTAGACCATCGAGAACGTCATTTCATGGTGGTGGTGCTTGCGGTGGACCGGCTCGTGCTGGACGTAGCCCAGCGAGTCGTGCATCCAGCCCATGTTCCACTTCAGCCCGAAGCCCAGGCCCCCGAAGCCGCCCGGCCCCATGTGGTGCGTCGCGCGTGTGACGCCGTCCCAGGCCGTCGACTCCTCCGCGATCGTCACCACGCCCGGCACCCGCCGGTAGACCGTCGCGTTCATCTCCTGGAGGAAGCCGACCGCGTCCAGGTTCTCCCGGCCGCCGTGCTCGTTCGGCAGCCACTGGCCCGGCTCGCGCGAGTAGTCGAGGTAGAGCATGGAGGCGACGGCGTCCACCCGCAGCCCGTCGATGTGGAACTCCTCGCACCAGTACACGGCGTTGGCGACGAGGAAGTTGCGCACCTCGCGACGGCCGTAGTCGAACTCGAGGGTGCCCCAGTCGGGGTGGGCGGCGCGCAGCGGATCCTCGTGCTCGTACAGCGGGCGGCCGTCGAACTCGGCCAGCGCCCAGTCGTCGCGCGGGAAGTGCGCCGGCACCCAGTCCATCAGGACACCGATACCGGCCTGGTGCAGGGCATCCACCAGGTACTTGAAGTCGTCGGGCGTGCCCAGCCGGGCGGTGGGCGCGTAGAAGCCGGTGACCTGGTAGCCCCACGAGCCGCCGAAGGGGTGCTCGGCGACCGGCATCAGCTCGACATGGGTGAAGCCGAGGTCCTTGACGTACGCCGGTAGCTGCTCGGCCAGTTGACGGTACGTCAGTCCCGGCCGCCAGGACGCGAGATGGATTTCGTACGCGGAGAAGGGGGCCTCGTGCGCGGGGACCTGCCCGCGCCGGGCCAGCCACTCCCCGTCCCCCCACTCGTGGTGCGAGGCGTCCACGATCGAGGAGGTGTTCGGCGGGGCCTCGGTACGGCGGGCCAGCGGGTCGGCGCGCAGAGTTCGGGAACCGTCGGGGCGGGTGATCTCGAACTTGTACAGCTCACCCTCTCCTATGCCGGGCACGAACAGCTCCCAGACGCCGGACGAGCCCAGTGAGCGCAGCGGGTACCCGGTGCCGTCCCAGAAGTTGAAGGTGCCGGCCAGACTGACGCCCTGCGCGTTCGGCGCCCAGACCGTGAAGCGGGTTCCGGGCACGCCCTGGTGTGTCATCGGCTGTGCGCCGAGCGCCGTCCACAGCTGCTCGTGCCGGCCCTCGCCGATCAGATACAGATCGAGATCGCCCAGCGCGGGCAGGAAGCGGTACGCGTCCTCGGTGTCCTGGGCCGACCCCTCGTACGTCACGAGCAGCCGGTACTCCGGCACCTCCCGCAGCGGCAGCAGCCCCGAGAAGAACCCGTCCCCGTCGTCGTGCAGGTCGGCCCGCAGATCTCCGGCGACGATCGTGACGGACAGCGCGTACGGCCGAAAGGCGCGGAAGGCCACCCCGCCGGGGACCGGATGAGCGCCGAGCACGGAGTGCGGGGAGTGGTGCGCACCGCTCAGCAGCCGCTCGCGATCAGCGGCGTCGACCGCGGGGGAGACGGCGGCGGCGGGCTCCGTCTGCTTCGCCGCAGTCTTCTTTGCCACTGTCTTCTTCGCGGTGGTCTTCTTCGCGGTGGTCTTCTTGGCGTCCGACTTCTTCGCAGCCGACTTCTTCGCCGTGGTCTTCTTCGCCGTGGTCTTCTTCCCCGTGGCCTTCTTCGCGGCCGCCTTCTTCGCCGTCGCCTTCGCGGCCGCGGCCTCCTTCACCGCCTTCTTCGCCGCCTTCTTCACAGGCGAAGCCGCCTTCGCCGCCTTCGTCTCCTTCGCGGCGCTGTTCTCCTCTGCCGTCTTCTTCGAACCGTCGGACGGGGTGCGGGGGGTCACGGGCGGCGCCTCCTCGGCGAAGGTCAGGTGAGGTGGGTCTGGTGGGTCTGGTGTCACTGGTGTCACTGGGGTGTCGGGTCAGTCGGACGCGGCGAGGCGGCGCACCGCGGACAGCGGAACCGGGAGCCAGTCGGGGCGGTGCCGGGCCTCGTAGACGACTTCGTAGATCGCCTTGTCCGTCTCGTAGGCGCGCAGCAGCACCGGGTCGGTCCGCGGATCGCGGCCGCAGGCCTCGGCGTACCCGGAGCAGTACGCGGCCCGGCACGTCTGCGCCCAGTCCGGTGCCGGCGGGTCGGCCGAGTGGGCCGCGTAGTCGAAGGAGCGGAGCATTCCCGCGATGTCCCGCACGAGCGGCTGCGGCATCCGCCGTTCGGCGAGCGGCTTGGACGGTTCGCCCTCGAAGTCGATCAGCGACCACTGACCGGCGGGCGAACGCAGGCACTGGCCGAGGTGAAGGTCGCCGTGGATGCGCTGGGCGGTCCAGGTGCGGCCCTCGGCGGCCAGGTCGGCCAGCGCCTCGAAGGCGGAGTGCAGCCCGGGCGCGTACGGGCGCAGGCCGGGCACCGCCTGCGCGGCCGCGTCGAGACGCTCGACCATGCCGTCGACCAGCAGCTGCATCTGCGTATGGCCCATGGTCACCGTGGGCAGCGCACGGGCCAGCGCGGTGTGCACCTCGGCCGTGGCGCGCCCCAGCGCCCGTGCCTCGGCGGCGAAGTCCTCGCCCTTGGCCAGCTCGCGCAGCGCCAGCTCCCAGCCGTCCGTCGCGCCCTGTATGAACGGCTGGAGCACGCCCAGCACATACGTCTGGTCGGCGAGGTCCGCCAGCATCCACGCCGTCGGCGCGGGTACCCGGGGGCTGCCCTCGCGGGCCAGCGCCAGCGGCAGTTCCAGGTCGGGATTGACGCCGGGCACGATCCGGCGCAACAGCTTCAGGATGAACGTATCTCCGTAGACGACCGACGAGTTGGACTGCTCGGCGGTCACCAGCCGGGGCACCAGACCGGAGCGGATCTCCTGGTCCAGGTCCCGTTCGAAGCGCAGCCCACCGAAGCGGGCCCGGGTGCGCAGCGCCTCCAGGAGCACTTCGGAGGGCCGGGGGTCGTACAGGGCGTCGTACACCGTCCGTCCGGCGAGCGGGCCCTCGGTCACGTGCCCGATCAGCGCGGGCGCGAGCCGCGGCGGAAGCGCCTCGCGCACGCCTATCAGCAGCTGGTAGCAGTCCCCGGGGTGGGGCGGGGCGCCCAGCGTGAGCGGCTGGTGGGCGCGGACCAGCAGATGGTGCAGGCCCAGCTTTCCGCCGGCCGGCAGCAGCTCGGTGGCCGCCACCGGTGAGAACCCGGTGACCGGACGCCCCTTGCCCGCGAACCAGCGCTGCCGCGGCACCCACTCCCTGAGCAGGGGGTCCAGTGACGCAAGGAGACCTGGCTCGGTCGTGACGGAACGGGTGACGGCTTCCGACATGGCGCGTCCTTTCCCCGGGTGGGCGGGGTGTTACTGATGCGTGCCCCGGGCGGGACGGGGGAAACCGCCCCGCCCGGGTTGTTCGGCGTTGCCTACTGGGGGTCCTTGCGGAGCCTGAACCAGTAGAAGCCGTGGCCTCCGAGAGTCAGCAGATACGGCAGCTCGCCCACGGCCGGGAACCGCACCCCGCCGAACAGCTCGACCGGGTGGCGCCCCTTGAAGCGCCGCAGGTCCAGCTCGGTGGGCTGCGCGAACCGGGAGAAGTTGTTCACGCACAGTACGAGATCGTCCTCGTATTCGCGCAGGAACGCGATGACCGCCGGGTTGGAGGACTGTAGTTCGGTGTAGGAGCCGAGTCCGAAGGCCGGGTTCTGCTTGCGGATCTCGATCATGCGGCGGGTCCAGTGCAGCAGCGACGACGGCGACGACATCGACGCCTCGACGTTCGTGACCTGGTAGCCGTAGACCGGATCCATGATCGTCGGCAGGAACAGGCGGCCCGGGTCGCAGGACGAGAAGCCCGCGTTGCGGTCCGGGGTCCACTGCATCGGCGTACGCACCGCGTCGCGGTCGCCCAGCCAGATGTTGTCGCCCATGCCGATCTCGTCGCCGTAGTAGAGGATCGGCGAGCCCGGCAGGGACAGCAGCAGGGCCGTGAACAGCTCGATCTGGTTGCGGTCGTTGTCGAGGAGCGGCGCGAGCCGGCGGCGGATGCCGATGTTGGCGCGCATACGCGGGTCCTTCGCGTATTCCGCCCACATGTAGTCGCGTTCCTCGTCGGTGACCATTTCCAGGGTCAGCTCGTCGTGGTTGCGCAGGAAGATGCCCCACTGGCAGTTGGAGGGAATCGCGGGGGTCTTCGCGAGGATTTCCGAGACCGGGTAGCGGGATTCCCGGCGTACGGCCATGAAGATGCGCGGCATCACCGGGAAGTGGAACGCCATATGGCATTCGTCGCCGCCCGACGAGTAGTCGCCGAAGTAGTCGACGACGTCCTCCGGCCACTGGTTCGCCTCCGCCAGCACCACCGTGTCCGGGTAGTGGGCGTCGATTTCCTTCCGTACCCGTTTGAGGAATTCATGGGTCGCCGGGAGGTTCTCGCAGTTGGTGCCCTCCTTCTGGTACAGATACGGCACCGCGTCCAGGCGGAAGCCGTCGATACCGAGGTCCAGCCAGAACCGCAGGGCGGAGATGATCTCCTCCTGGACGGCCGGGTTCTCGTAGTTGAGGTCCGGCTGGTGGGAGAAGAAGCGGTGCCAGTAGTACTGCTTGCGGACCGGGTCGAAGGTCCAGTTGGAGGCCTCGGTGTCGACGAAGATGATCCTGGCGTCCTGGAACTGCTTGTCGTCGTCGGCCCAGACGTAGTAGTCGCCGTAGGGGCCGTCGGGGTTGGCGCGGGACTCCTGGAACCACGGGTGCTGATCGCTGGTGTGGTTCATGACGAAGTCGATGATGACGCGCATGCCCCGCTGATGGGCGGAGTCGACGAACTCCACGAAGTCGGCGAGGTCGCCGAACTCGGGCAGGACGGCCGTGTAGTCGGAGACGTCGTAACCGCCGTCCCTGAGCGGTGACTTGAAGAACGGCGGCAGCCACAGGCAGTCCACGCCCAGCCACTGTAGATAGTCCAGTTTGGCCGTGATGCCCTTGAGGTCGCCGACGCCGTCGCCGTTGCTGTCCTGGAAGGAGCGGACGAGGACCTCGTAGAAGACGGCTCGTTTGAACCAGTCCGGGTCGCGGTCCCTGGCCGGAGTGTCCTCGAAGGTGTCCGGGACGGGCTCGTTGACGATCATTATGTGGGTGACCCTCCGATCTGCGGGGTGGACGGTCGCAGGACGGTCAGGATGTGCGCGGGCCTCCTGCCCGGCTCGAGGCGCACATAGTTGGCCCTGCCCCAGTGATATGTCTCGCCGGTGAGCTCGTCGCGCACCGGCACCGACTCGTGCCAGTCCAGGCCGAGTTGCGGCATGTCCAACGAGACCGTGGCCTCCTGGGTGTGGTGGGGATCGAGGTTGGCGACCACCAGAACCGTGTTCGATCCGCTCCGCTTCGAGTACGCGATCACCGAATCCTGGTCCGCGTGGTGGAAATGGAGATCGCGCAACTGCCGCAGTGCCGGATTCGCCCGGCGGATCGTGTTGAGTCGGGTGATGAGCGGGGTGATGGTGTGTCCCGCTGCTTCGGCCGCTGCCCAGTCGCGGGGCTTGAGCTGGTATTTCTCCGAGTCGAGGTATTCCTCGCTGCCTTCGCGCAGGGGCACGTTCTCGCAGAGTTCGTAGCCGCTGTAGACGCCCCAGGTCGGTGACAGGGTGGCCGCCAGTACGGCCCGAACCTCGAAGGCCGGCCGCCCGCCTTGCTGGAGATACGCGTGCAGAATGTCGGGGGTGTTGACGAAGAAGTTCGGCCGCATATAGCCGGCCGCCTCACCTGAGAGCTCCGTCAGATACTCCGTCAGCTCCTGCTTTTCGTTGCGCCAGGTGAAATAGGTGTACGACTGCTGGAAACCGATCTGCGCCAGGGTGTGCATCATCGCCGGCCGGGTGAACGCCTCCGCCAGGAAGATCACATCCGGGTCGGTGCGGCCGATGTCCGCCAGCACCCGCTGCCAGAAGACGACCGGCTTGGTGTGCGGATTGTCCACCCGGAAGATCCGCACCCCGTGGCCCATCCACAACCGCAGCACCCGCAGCGTCTCCGCGACGAGCCCGTCCAGGTCCGCGTCGAAGGCGATCGGATAGATGTCCTGGTACTTCTTCGGCGGATTCTCCGCATACGCGATCGACCCGTCCGGACGGTGATGGAACCACTCCGGGTGCTTCTGCACCCACGGATGATCCGGCGAACACTGCAACGCGAAATCCAGCGCCACCTCCATCCCCAGCGCCCGCGCCCGCGCGACGAACCAGTCGAAGTCCTCGAAGCTGCCCAGCTGCGGGTGGATCGCGTCGTGCCCGCCCTCCGGTGAGCCGATCGCCCACGGCACACCCACGTCCTGCGGGCCGGGGTTGAGGGTGTTGTTGCGGCCCTTGCGGAACGTGCTGCCGATCGGATGGACGGGCGGCAGATACACCACGTCGAAGCCCATGGCGGCGATCGCCGGCAACCTGCGGGCCGCCGTACGGAACGTCCCGTGCGGCTCCTCGACCGTGCCCTCCGAACGCGGGAAGAACTCATACCAGGACCCGAACAGCGCCCGCTCCCGCTCCACCAGCAACGGCAACGCCTCCGACACGGTCACCAACTCCCGCAACGGATACCGCGCCAGCACCGCGTCGACCTCGGGTGTCAGGGCGGCGGCCAGCCGGGAGGAGGCCGGACGGGTCTCGTCCCTGAGGGCGGCGACGGCGGCGAGGACGGCCTCCCGCTTGCCGCCGTTTCGGGGCACGCCGGCCACTGCCCGTTCGTAGAGCCGGGCGCCCTCGGCCAGGACCAGGTCGGTGTCGATCCCGGCCGGGATCTTGATGTGGGCGTGGTGCCGCCAGGTGGAGACCGGATCGCCCCAGCCCTCCACGGTGAACGTCCACAGGCCGGTCCGGTCGGCGACGACCTCGGCTCCCCAGCGGTCGGTGCCCGGCGCGAGCTCCCGCATGGGGGTCCATGGTCCGGGACGGCCGTCCGGATCCTTCAGTACGACATTGGCGGCGACCGCGTCATGGCCCTCGCGGAACACGGTCGCCGAGACCTCGAACGGCTCGCCGGTGACGGCCTTCGCGGGCCTGTGTCCGCGCAGGACGACCGGGCGGACGTCGAGGACGGGTATGCGCCCGACGCCCGCCGTGCCGCCCGCGGAGGGTGGCTCCGGGGCCGGAGCAGCGGCGTAGGGGCGCACGGGAAGTGCGTCGGTGCTGGATGTCGTGGGTGGTGACGAGTGGTGCGTGGCGGGCATGACCGCTCCTGTCCGCGTCAACGTGGGTGCGGGCGGATGGGGGTGGGGAGGTGGGTCCTGCGGGCGTCTTCCAGGGTGCTGCTGTGGCGTGACGGTGGTGTGACTGTGGCGTGTACCGCAGGAGCCTTCCCACCCTATTCGGGTGGGCAATCCGGCACTTTGTTAACTACTCACGCGTATGTCTACACACAAGTCCGGCTCCGTTCGAGAGGAACGGAGCCGGTCCTGGGAATCTGACGCAATCAGCGCGGTACTTGCAGGAGTTTGTTCGGTGAGCCCAGGCCTCGCCCGGAGACTTTCCCGGCCGCCGCCCCCGCGACGAGTGCCTTGGCGACCTGTGCGGGCGTCGCCTTCCGGTGGCCCGCCAGATACAGCGCGGCCGCGCCCGCGGCGTGCGGCGACGCCATCGACGTACCGGAGTAGGTCGCCCTGCCGGTGTTGCTCGCGATGGACGCCGAGGTGATCGACACGCCCGGGGCGAACAGGTCGAGGGCCGAGCCGAAGTTCGAGAAGCCCGCCCGTGCGTCCTTCTTGTCGGTCGCGCCGACCGTGATCGCCTCCCGTACCCCCGCGGGGGAGTAGAGGGAGGCCGGCAGTCCGTCGTTGCCCGCCGCGACCGTGTACGTCACGCCGGACCTGACGGAGTTGCGTACGGCCGCGTCCAGCTGGGCGTTGGAGTAGCCGCCCAGGCTGAGGTTGGCGACCGCCGGCTTCTTCGCGTGCTTCGTCACCCAGTCGATGCCCGCGATGACCTTGGCCGTGGTGCCCGCGCCCGCGTTGTCGAGGACGCGTACGGCGACGACCTTGGCCTTCTTGGCGACGCCATAGCTCTTGCCCGCGACGGTGCCGGCGACATGCGTGCCGTGTCCGTTGCCGTCACCGGCGGATCTGTCGTTGCCGACGAAGTCCCAGCCGTAGCTCGCCCGTCCGCCGAAGTCCTTGTGGCCGATCCGGATGCCGGTGTCGATGACGTACACGGTCACACCGCTGCCCGCGGAGTCCGGCCAGGTGTACGACTTGTTCAGCGGCAGGTTCTTCTGGTCGATGCGGTCGAGCCCCCAGGACGGCGGGTTCTTCTGCGTGTGGTCCAGGGTCACGCGGGTGTCCTGGACGACCGAGGCGACGCGGGAGTCCGCCGCGAGGAGCCTCGCCTGTCTCTCGTTCGCCTGCACGGCATAGCCGTTGAGGACCGTGCCGTAAGTGTGGCTGATTTTCGCCCCGTACTTCTCGGCGAGACTCTTTCCGGCCGCCGACGGAGCCGTTGTGCCCCCCTTGAGTGTGACCAGATAACTTCCTCCCACGGAGCCGGGTGCACCGGCGCCGAGTATCTTCCCCTCTGGTGCGGCGTGCGCGGGCAGGGGCGTGGCCGAAATCGCCGCGGCACAGGTCACCGCGGCCAGGCCTCCCACCCAGCGCAGACGCCGAGTTCGCGTCCGTGTCATGTCCCCCCTTTTCATGTTCCCCTCCTCCACTCCACTTGGCAGCCTCTCGTGCGGTGTGAAGCGCCACAAGGTGGCCCACAGGGGCGGAATCGGCCAGATCGGTCATGGGGCATGTGTGAACTTTGGGGTGAGATGATCGTCCAGACCCGTAATTGCCTCCAGCGAGGGCGGCACCAGGACCGGTACCGTCTTCGGGGACGCTGACGCACACCGCCGTGCGTCATCCGGCAAAGCGTTGAGGTGGAATGTGAAGGCGATCCGTCGATTCACCGTCCGACCCGTTCTCCCCGAACCCCTCCGGCCGCTCAGCGATCTCGCGCGCAATCTCCGCTGGTCCTGGCATGCGGAGACCCGCGACCTCTTCCAGTCCGTCGATCCGGAGCGCTGGGCCGCCTCGGACGGCGACCCGGTGCGCCTCCTCGGCAGCCTGCCGCCCGGCCGGCTCTCCGAACTCGCCGGGGACGACACCTTTCTGCGCCGCCTCACCGCGGCCGCCGACGACCTGAACACCTATGTGACCGGCGACCGCTGGTACCAGACCCAGTCCGCCGAACTCCCCACCGCCGTCGCCTACTTCTCCCCGGAGTTCGGCATCACGGCCGCGCTGCCCCAGTACTCCGGCGGCCTCGGCATCCTGGCCGGCGACCATCTGAAGGCGGCCAGCGACCTGGGCGTCCCGCTGATCGGCGTCGGGCTCCTCTACCGCCACGGCTACTTCCGCCAGTCCCTCTCCCGGGACGGCTGGCAGCAGGAGCACTACCCGGTCCTCGACCCGAACGAGCTGCCGGTCGCCCTCATCAAGGAGCCCGACGGCACCCCCGCCCAGGTCTCCATCGCCCTCCCCGGCGGCCGCTCGCTGCACGCCCGCATCTGGCTGGCCCAGGTGGGCAGGGTCCCCCTCCTGATGCTCGACTCGGACGTCGAGGAGAACGACCTCGGCGAACGCGGCGTGACCGACCGGCTCTACGGCGGCGGCAGCGAGCACCGGCTGCTCCAGGAGATGCTGCTGGGTATAGGGGGTGTCCGGGCCGTACGGACGTACTGCCGGCTGACCGGCCACCCCGCGCCCGAGGTCTTCCACACCAACGAGGGACACGCGGGCTTCCTCGGTCTGGAGCGCATCGCGGAACTCGTCGATGCCGGGCTGGACTTCGACGCCGGTCTGGAAGCGGTCCGGGCGGGCACCGTCTTCACGACACACACCCCCGTCCCGGCCGGCATCGACCGCTTCGACCGCGAGCTGGTCGCCCGCCACTTCGGCCCCGACGCCGAACTCCCGCGCATCGACGTCGAACGCATCCTCCACCTGGGCATGGAGACCTACCCGGGCGGTGAACCGAACCTCTTCAACATGGCCGTGATGGGCCTGCGTCTGGGCCAGCGCGCCAACGGCGTGTCCCTGCTCCACGGCCACGTCAGCCGCGAGATGTTCTCCGGGCTGTGGCCGGGATTCGACCCCGACGAGGTGCCGATCACCTCGGTGACGAACGGAGTGCACGCCCCGACCTGGGTCGCCCCCGAGGTCTTCCGGCTGGGTGCCCGGCAGATCGGGGTCCAGCGCACCGAGGACGCGATGACGGTGGGCGGCTCGGACCGCTGGGACGCGGTCGGGGAGATCCCGGACCAGGACATCTTCGAGCTGCGGCGGGTCCTGCGCGAACAGCTGGTCGTGGAGGTACGGCGGCGGCTGCGGGCCTCCTGGCGGCAGCGCGGGGCGGGGAGCGCCGAGTTGGGGTGGATCGACGGCGTGCTGGATCCGGACGTGCTGACGATCGGGTTCGCGCGGCGGGTCCCGTCGTACAAGCGGCTGACGCTGATGCTGCGCGACCGTGACCGGCTGATGGATCTGCTGCTGCACCCCGACCGGCCGATCCAGATCGTCGTGGCGGGCAAGGCGCATCCGGCGGACGACGGCGGAAAGCGCCTGGTGCAGGAGCTGGTCCGGTTTGCGGACGACCCGCGGGTCCGCCACCGCATCGTCTTCCTGCCCGACTACGGCATGGCGATGGCGCAGAAGCTCTACCCCGGCTGCGACATCTGGCTGAACAACCCGCTCCGGCCGCTGGAGGCGTGCGGCACGAGCGGGATGAAGGCGGCGCTCAACGGCTGTCTCAACCTGTCCGTGCTGGACGGCTGGTGGGACGAGTGGTTCCAGCCGGACTTCGGCTGGGCCGTCCCGACCGCCGACGGCACGGGGACGGACCCGGACCGGCGGGACGACATAGAGGCCGCGGCGCTGTACGACCTGCTGGAACAGCGGGTGACGCCGCGCTTCTACGAGCGCGGTCAGGGCGGGCTGCCCGACCGGTGGATCGAGATGGTCCGCCAGACCATCACCCTGCTCGGGCCGAAGGTGCTGGCCGGGCGCATGGTGCGGGAATACGTCGAGCGGCTCTACACACCGGCCGCGCACGCGCACCGCGCGATGACGCCGGACTCCGCCCGGGAACTCGCCGTCTGGAAGCGGCGGGTGCGCTCCGCGTGGCATGCGGTGACCGTCGACCACGTGGAGACATCGGTCGCTTCGGCCACCGCGGAACTCGGTACGACACTCAATCTGCGGGTCCGCGTCGGTCTCGGCGACCTCGCGCCGGACGACGTGGAGGTGCAGGCGGTGTCGGGGCGCGTCGACCCCGAGGACCGGATCACGGACGCGGCGACGGTGCCGCTGAAGCCGGTGGGTGGGCCGGACCTGGAGGGGCAGTGGGTGTACGAGGGTCCGCTCTCCCTCGACCGCACCGGGCCGTACGGCTACACGGTCCGGATTCTGCCCGCGCATCGTCTGCTGGCGTCCGGCGCTGAGCTGGGGCTGGTGGCGGTGCCTTCGGAGGAGCTGGCGGAGGCGGCGGGCGTGCTGATGCGGTGAGCCGGGGTGCGGTGAGCCTCAGAACTCCTCGTGCGGAGCGCACAGCCGGCGCAGTGTCGCGCCGAGCCGGCGGGCGTACGCGTGCTGTAGGCCCCGGGTCGCCGGCCCGCCTGCGCGCGCGTACCACTTCGCGCCCCGGCTGAAGGCGGACACCGTCAGCCAGACGGTGCCGTCGCCGGTGCGTTCGACGAGGAACGCCTCCTCGCCGCACTCCGGGTGGCCGGTGAGGGTGCCGTACGCCCAGCCGGCCCTGCGGTGTTCCTCCACCGTCCAGACCACGCGGCAGGGGGCCTTGATGAGGCCGGCGAGGGTGACGGTGACGTCCACGCCGGGTTCCGCGCGGTCGGCGGTGGCGTCGATGCCCACGCCCATCGCGCGGTGCATCTCCCAGGTCAGGACCGCTTCCGTCGCGTGGCGGAAGACCGGCTCGCCTTCGCCGATTCGGGTGCGCACATGCATGGGGTGGAAGCCGGGCGGGCAGAAGCCGCTGTCGCGGGTCGCGCCGACGTGGTCGTACGTGAAGGCCATGGGAGCCAAGGGTAGGGCGGCACCCGGGAATGCCTTCGCTCCGGGTGCCGCCCCTGTCAACTTTGTGTCAGCCAAGCGGTCTTGATGAGGCCCGCTGCGGTGTCGCGCCCGCCCGCGGGTTCATCGCCACGCTTCCAGCGGAGCGCTCAGCTGACGTTGACCGCGCTCCAGGCCGCCGCGACGGCCTTGTACTCGGTGCTGTCCGATCCGTACAGGTCGGAGGCCGCGCTCAGGGTCGCCGTGCGGGCGGCCGCGTACTTGGTCGTCGAGGTCATGTACTCGGTCAGGGCCTTGTACCAGATCTGGGCGGCCTTGTCCCGGCCGATGCCGGTGACCGTGGAGCCGTTGGACGTCGGGGAGTCGTAGCTCACCCCGTTGATCGTCTTCGCGCCGCTGCCCTCCGAGAGGAGGAAGAAGAAGTGGTTCGCCGGGCCCGAGGAGTAGTGGACGTCGAGGCCGCCCAGCGAGGACGACCAGTTGTCGGCCGAGTTGCCGTCCTTGCTCGGCTTGTCCATGTAGCGCAGCGGGCTGCCGTCGCCGTTGATGTCGATCTTCTCGCCGATGAGGTAGTCACCGACGTCGGAGGAGTTGTCGGCGTAGAACTCCACCGCCGTGCCGAAGATGTCGGACGTCGCCTCGTTGAGGCCGCCGGACTCGCCGGTGTAGTTGAGGCCCGCCGTGTTGGAGGTGACGCCGTGGCTCATCTCGTGGCCCGCCACGTCCAGGGAGGTGAGCGGCTTGACGTTGCCCGTGCCGTCGCCGTACGTCATGCAGAAGCAGTCGTCGGACCAGAAGGCGTTGACGTACGCGTTGCCGTAGTGGACGCGGGAGTAGGCGGCGACGCCGTCGTTCTTGATGCCGCTGCGGCCGAACGTGTTCTTGTAGAAGTCCCAGGTCTCCTGCGCGCCGTACGCGGCGTCGACGGCCGCGCTCTGGTCGCTGGAGGAGCTGGAGGCCGCGCCGGTGCCCCAGGTGTCGTCGGCGTCCGTGAACAGCGTGCCGGTGCCGGAGGTGCCGCGGGCGAGGTTGTACGTCTTGTGGCCGCCGCGCGTGCCGTCGGTGAGGTTGTACGTCGAGCCGGACTGCGTGGTGCCGATGGTCACCGTGCCCGAGTACACGCTCTTGCCCGTGCCGGTCTCGATGCCCTGGTACTCGTACAGCTTCTTGCCCGTGGCCGCGTCCGTGATGACGTGCAGCTCGTTCGGGGTGCCGTCCTCCTGGAGGCCGCCGACGACCGTCTCGAAGGCGAGGGTCGGCTTGCCGTCGGCCGCCCAGATGACCTTGCGGGGCGCGTCCGAGGCCTCCGACTTGGTGGAGCCCGCGGCCTTGGCGAGCTTCACGGCCTGCTGCTCGGCGGTCGCCTTGGTGATCTCGGGGGACAGGTCGGCGACCTTGATGGCCGCCTTCGTCGCCTTGGTGACACCCTTGGTCGCGCCCGACGCGGCCTCGTGGACGACCAGGTCGCCGCCGAGGACCGGCAGGCCGGCGTAGGTGCGCTCGTAGCGGGTGTGGACGGTGCCGTCGGCGTCCTTGATGACGTCCCTGACGACCAGCTTCTCCTCGGCGCCGAGACCTATCTCGTCGGCCGTCTCCGTCGTGGCAGCGTCCGCCTGCTTGATCAGGGTGGTGCGGGCGGCCGGGGTGAGGGGCATCGGGACGGCGGCGACCTTGTCGGTGCCGGACTGCTCGGGCTGGGCCGAGGCACCGGTGGTCAGACCGGTGGTGAGGAGGGCTCCGGCCGCGATCGCGGTGGCGATGGCCAGAGTGGTGCGCTTGTGACGCGCGTAGTGGGGGGTCTGCGGGGTCACACATGCTCCTTATGTGGGGGGTTGCTTGAGCAGTTGTGCGGCGGTGGGGGAAGAGTGACACCGGAGGCGCGTACATGTCAGGACCCCGAAGTGATGTTGGCTGAAACTCGACTGTCCGGTTAACGTTTCGGGAATGTGAACGCGGGTGCCGCCCCGGGGAGTTGAACCACCGGGACGGCACCCTGAATGCGAGGCCTGCGTCTGACGGCCGTACGGCCTTACGGCTCTACGGGAACGTCAGACTCCAGCTGCTGATGTAGCCCGTGTCCACGGCCGCGTTGTCCTGGACCCGCAACTGCCAGGTGCCGTTGGCGACTTCGGAGGAGGCGTTCACCGTGTACGTGGTGTTGAGGTTGTCCGCGCTCCCGCCGGTGCCGTACGCCTTCAGTGTGTACGCCGTGCCGTCGGGGGCGACCAGCTGTACCTGGAGGTCACCGACGTAGGTGTGCACGATGTCCACCGCGACCGCGAGGTTCGACGGCGCGTTGCCGGTCCGCCCGGACACGGTGATCGGCGAGGTCACCGCCGCCCCGTTGTCCGGAATCGATACGTCCGCCGCGTTCTCGAAGGACGTACCGCCGCCTCCGCCACCGCCGGGACGCGCGCCGACCGCGATGCCGGCCCAGGCGTTCTGCACCGCCGTGTACTCGGGGCTCGTCGTGCCGTACAGCTCACCGGTGGCCGCGAGCGTGCCGGTGCGGGCGGCCGCGTAGTTGGTGGTCGAGGTGAACTTGGTGGTCAGCGCGCGGAACCAGATCTTCTCCGCCTTGTCCCGGCCGATGCCGGTGACCGGAAGGCCGTCCGCGGTGGGCGAGTTGTAGGTGACACCGTTGATGGTCTTGGTGCCGCTGCCCTCGCTCAGCAGATAGAAGAAGTGGTTCGCGGGGCCCGACGAGTAGTGCACGTCGGACGACCCGATCCCGGAGAACCAGTTGTCGTAGGAGGAGCCGTCCTGGTCGGGCTCGTCCATGTACCGCAGCGGCGTGCCGTCGCCGTTGATGTTGATCTCCTCGCCGATGAGGTAGTCACCGACGTCGGAGGAGTTGTTGGCGTAGAACTCGACGGTCGAGCCGAAGATGTCGGAGGTCGCCTCGTTGAGGCCGCCCGACTCACCGCTGTACTGCAGGCCCGCGGTGTTGGAGGTGAGCCCGTGGGTCATCTCGTGCGCGGCCACGTCGATGGACGTCAGCGGGTTGGCGTTGCCCGAGCCGTCGCCGTACGTCATGCAGAAGCAGCTGTCGGACCAGAACGCGTTGACGTAGTTGTTGCCGTAGTGGACCCGGGAGTAGGCGCCGACGCCGTCGCCCTTGATGCCGCTGCGGCCGTGCACGTTCTTGTAGTAGTCCCAGGTGAGCGCCGCGCCGTAGTGCGCGTCCGCGCCCGCCGACTCCAGGTTGGACGGGGTGCCGTTGCCCCAGATGTCGTCGGCGCCGGAGAAGAGCGTGCCGGTGCCGGAGGTGCCGCGGTTGAGGTTGTACGTCTTGTGGCCGCCGCGGGCGCCGTCGGTGAGGTTGTACGTCGATCCCGACTGCGTGGTGCCGAGCGTGACCGTGCCGGAGTACACCGTGTTGCCGGTGCCGGTCTCGATCGCCTCCCACTCGTACAGCTTCTCGCCGGTGGTGGCGTCCGTGATGACGTGCAGTTCCTGCGGGGTGCCGTCGTGCTGGAAGCCGCCGACGACCGTCTCGAACGCCACGGTCGGGGTGCCGCTCGCGGCCCAGATCACCTTGCGGGGTGCGCGGTTGACGTCGGGGCTCTTGGCGTCCTCGGCCTTCGCGGCGGCCAGCGCCTGCTTCTCGGCCTTGGCGGCGGACAGGGCGGCCGTCGTGGTCGCCGGTTTGACGGCGGCGCGGGTGGCCTTCACGACGGCCTCGGTCGCGCCGGACTTGGCGGTCTCGACGACGAGGTCACCGCCGAGGACGGGGAGACCGTCGTACGTCCGCTCATAGCGGGTGTGGACCGTGCCGTTGCCGTCCTTGAGGACGTCACGGACGACCAGCTTCTCCTTGGCGCCCAGGCCCAGGTCCTTCGCGGTGTCCGCCTTGGCGGCATTGGCCTCGCGTATCAGCTCGGCGCGCTGGGCGGGGGTGAGCTTGACGGACTCGGCGCCCGGTATGACCTTGCCCGCGGCCGACGGTGCCTTCTCCGGGGCTGCGGTGGCGGCGCCCGACTGGACGGCCGCGGCGATCAGGGCGGCGGCGCCCACGAGTGCCACGGCGGTGACGCGGCGAGGGGTGGGTCTGTGGGAGGTGCGTCTGTCTGAGGAACTGCGTCTCAACACTGACTCCTTCTGCGCGGCCGCGGATCGCGCGGCCAGGGGAGACCGGCCGGCTGGGGGGCCGTCCGGGCAGAACGGGGCGTTACGCGGAACCACGTGCGGGAGCGTCGGCCGGACACAGCGGTGTGGTCGAACTGTGGGGTTGCTGTGGTGTGGCCGTGGGAAGAGTGGCAGCAGAACGCGGTTCCTGTCAGGGGCGCGTCAGAAAGTTGGCCGGAAATCGTCCGTTGTCCGGGAGTTGACGTTCGGTATGCGGACTCGTCCGGATGTGGGCGTCCTAGGCCATACGGTCCCCGTGCCACGTCCGCCACAGCCGCGCATACGCCCCGCCTGCCGTCACCAGCTCCTCATGCGTGCCGAGTTCGGTGAGGCGGCCGTCCTCCATCACGGCCACGCGGTCGGCGTCGTGGGCCGTGTGCAGGCGGTGGGCGATGGCGATGACCGTGCGGCCCTCGAGTACGGCGGCCAGGGCGCGCTCGGTGTGGCGGGCGGTCGTCGGATCCAGCAGGGCCGTGGCCTCGTCGAGGATCAGGGTGTGCGGGTCGGCCAGCACGACCCGGGCGAGGGCGAGTTGCTGGGCCTGCGGCCCGTCCGTACGGCGGCCCCCCTCGCCGAGCGCGGTGTCGAGGCCGCCCGGCAGCTCCCGGACCCAGGCGTCGGCGCCCACCGCGGTGAGCGCGGCCCACAACTCCTCGTCCGTGGCGGCCGGTTCGGCGATGAGGAGGTTGTCGCGGACCGTGCCGATGAACACATGGTGCTCCTGGGTGACCAGCACGACCTGGCGGCGCAACTGCTCGGGGCCGAGGGCGACGACGGGCACGCCGCCCACCGTCACGGTGCCCTCGGTCGGCGCGTCGACGCCGGCCAGCAGCCTGCTCAGGGTCGTCTTCCCGGCGCCGGACGGCCCGACCACCGCCAGCCGTTCCCCGGGCCGCACCGTCAGATCGACGCCGCGCAGCACCTCGCCGCCGCGGTCGTAGGCGTACCGCACGCCGGTCACGTCGATCCGGTCGTCCGCCGGGGCCGGGGAGTCCCGGTCGGTCACCTGCGGAGCCGTCGCCAGCCCCTCCACCCGGGCGAACGAGGCGCTGCTCGCCTGTAGTTGCTCGATCCGCATCAGGACCTCGTCGAGCGGCTGACCGAGCCGTTGCAGATACAGGGCGGCCGTCACCACCGCGCCGAGGCTCAGCGCGCCCCGTTCCAGCAGCACGCCGCCGAGCAGCAGCACGAGCGCCACCGGCACGACGTACGAGACCTCCACCACCGGGAAGAACCCGGTGCGCAGGAACAGCGTGTACAGGCGGGTCCGCTTGGCCGTCTCCAGGGCGTCCCGGCTCGCCTCGGTCCGCCGGTCCGTCAGCCGCAGCGCCTCCACCGTGCGGGCGCCGGACGCGGTCGCCGAGAGGATCTCGGCGACCTGGGAGGTGGCCGCGCCCTCGGCGAGGTAGCCGTCGCGGGCCCGGCGCAGATACCACCGCAGTGCGTACCGGATGCCGATCAGGCCGAGCAGTCCGCAGGCCCCGAGCCGTGGGTCGATGACGAAGACCGCGCCGATCAGGAAGAGCGCCTGCACGCCGCTGACCAGGAGAATCGGGCCGATGTCCCGCAGGGTGGTGCCGACGGTCGCCACGTCGGCCGTGCCGCGGGAGGTGAGGTCGCCGGTGCCGGCGCGTTCCACGGTGGACGCGGGCAGTGCGAGTGTTCTGTCGACGAACTGCTCGCGTACGCGGGCCAGGGTGCGTTCGCCGAAGCGGTATGCCACGAGGCGTGCCCAGCGGGTGAGGGTCAACTGTGCCAGTGCGCAGAGGAGGATCGCCAGCGCCAGGCGGTCCACTGCCTCTACGCCGCGCCCGGCCCGCACGTTGTCGATGATCCGTCCGAGCAGCCAAGGGCCTGCGAGGCCGGCGCCGGCGGCGAGTGAGTTCAGGGTCAGTACGACGGTGAAGGCCCGTCGGTCGGCCCGGATCAGGCGGATCATCGCGCTGCGTACGGCTGCGGGTGCGGCGATGGGGAGGTGTGCGGCTACTGGGTCGGGGCCTGGGGTGGTGTGCCGGGTGCGGGTGCGTGGGGGCTTGTCGCGCAGTTCCCCGCGCCCCTTGGGGGGTTGTTGGGCTGTCAATTCAGGAGCTCCTCGGCGTCTTCGTCCCGTGCCACGAGCGCCCGGTATCCCGGCTCCCCGTGCAGTAGTTCGTGGTGGGTGCCGGTGGCTGCCACCTTGCCGTCGACCAGGTAGTGCACGGTGTCCGCGCGGTCGAGGACCAGCGGGGAGGTGGTGGTGACGACGGTCGTACGGCCGTCCCGCGCCGCGTGCAGCCGTTCCGCCACCCTGGCCTCGGTGTGGGCGTCCAGTGCGGAGGTCGGTTCGATGGCCAGGAGGATCTCGGGGGCGGCGAGAAGGGCGCGGAGGAGCCGTATGCGCTGGCGCTGGCCGCCGGAGAGGTTGCGGGCCTGGGCGTCGATGGCGGAGTCGAGGGCGTCGGGCAGGGCCTGCACGATGTCGTCGGCCACGGCGGCGTGCACTGCACGGGCGATGTCCTCGTCGTCGGGGGTGCCGCGGCCGCTGACCGACTCGCGCAGGGTTCCGGCGAACAGGTCTGCCTCGTGCTCGGCGACCAGGATGCGCTCCCGGATCTGCGGCAGCGGGATATCGGTCAGCGGGATCCCGCCCCAGGTCGCCGTCGACGGCACATAGCGGCCGAGCCGGTCGATCACGTCCGTGGCGTCGGCGGGGCGGGCGGCGGCCAGCGCGGTCAGCCGGCCCGGCCGTACCCGTACCCCCGACTCGGGATCGTGCAGTACGGCGGGCTCCGAGGGCGCCGGACGCGTCCCGTTGTCCGGCACCGGCTCCAGCCGCAGGAACCGTACGACTCGCCGCGCCGCCACCACGCCCCGGCTGATCTGATAGCCGCACTCGACGAGGAACCCGACCGGCGCCACCAGGACCGCGACATAGCCGTACACCGACACCAACTCGCCGACGGTGATGTCCCCTTGGGCGGCGAGCCGGGCCGCGAGCCAGGTCACCACGCCGAGGAACAGCGTCGGCAGCCCGGTGCCGAACGCCTGGATCCAGCTGCTCACCGCCCCGACCCGGTACCCCTGCGCCAGCAGCCGCCGCGAGCCCCGGTGGAAGGCGTCGGCGAACAGCCCTTTCCCGCCGAGGCCGTTGAGGACGCGCAGTCCGCCGGCGAGGTCGCCGATCCGCGCGGTCAGTACCCCCTGCCGCTCGCGGTACTCGGTCTCCGTGCCCTGGAGCCGGGCCAGCAGCGGTACGACGAGGGCGGCGACCAGCGGCATCCCGAGCAGCACCACCACCGCGATGGGCACCGACACCGACAGCAGCAGCGCGGCGACCACGAGATACGCGACGACGGACCCGAGGCCGGGCCCGATGATCGTCAGGGCCTGGCTGATCGTCAGCACGTCGCCGACGCCGATCGTCACGACCTCCCCGGCGCCGGCCCGCCGCGGCAGCGCCGCCCCCAGCCGGATCGCCTGTCCGACGACGACCTTGACCGTGCGGAAGTTGGCGTCCATCCGCACCCGGGTCATCGTGCGGTGCCGCATGATGCTCAGCCAGGCGTTGAAGGCCCCCACGGCGAACAGGGCGCCCGTCCAGCCGGCCAGTGCGGCGAAGTCGCCCGGTTCGAGCCCCTCGTCGATCGCCCGGGACAGCAGATGCGGCGCCGCCGCCAGCAGCACCATCCACGTACTGCCGAGCAGCGCCCCGGCGAGCGACCGTCCCGGCTGCCTGGTCACCAGCCACCACAGGTACCGGCCGCCGCCGCGACAGTCGGGCTTCCCGGGATCCTCATACGCGTCGATCATGCGTCCCTCGAAGAAAGATCTCGTCCAAGACATTGTCAACAATTTGGTTGGCCATTACCTTGGCCGAGGTCTTCCCGCTGGTCTCGTATTCGCTGCTCCCGTCTCCGCTGCTCCCGTTTCCGTCGCTCCGAACAGGATCGCCATGATCATCGACTGTCATGGTCACTACACCACTGCCCCGCCCGCGCTGGAAGCGTGGCGCAACCGGCAGATCGCCTCGCTCACAGACCCCTCGGTCGCCCCCGCCCGCGCCGACCTGCGCATCAGTGACGACGAGCTGCGCCACAGCATCGAGCCGAACCAGCTGCGGCTGATGGACGAGCGAGGCATCGACGTGACGGTATTCTCGCCGCGCGCGTCCTTCATGGCCCACCACGTGGGGGACTTCAGGACGTCCGCCGAATGGGCCGCCCTCTGCAACGAGCTCTGTTTCCGCGTCAGCACCCTGTACCCGGAGCGCTTCGTGCCCGCCGCGATGCTCCCGCAGTCGCCCGGCACCGACCCCGCCACCTGCATCCCCGAACTCACCCGTTGCGTCGAGGAGTACGGAGCCGTCGCCCTCAACCTCAACCCCGACCCCTCGGGCGGCCACTGGACCGCACCACCGCTCACCGACCGGTCCTGGTACCCGGTCTACGAGAAGATGACCGAGTACGACATCCCGGCCATGGTGCATGTCAGCACGAGCGTCAACCCCGCTTTCCACACCACCGGGGCGCACTACCTCAACGCCGACACCACGGCCTTCATGCAGCTCGTTCAGGGCGATCTGTTCCGGGACTTCCCCACCCTGCGCCTGATCATCCCGCACGGCGGCGGCGCCGTCCCCTACCACTGGGGCCGGTTCCGGGGCCTCGCGATGGCACTGGGCAAGCCTGAGCTGGAGGAACACGTCCTGGGCAACGTCTACTTCGACACCTGCGTGTACCACCAGCCAGGACTGGACCTGCTCTGTGACGTCATCCCGGTCCGGAACATCCTCTTCGCCTCGGAGATGATCGGCGCCGTCCGCTCCGTCGACCCGTGCACCGGCCACCACTTCGACGACACACGCCGCTACGTCGAAGCGGCCGTCGGCCTCTCCACGGACGACCTCCCCGCGATCCAGGAGCACAACGCCCGCGCCGTGTACCCCCGCCTGGACGCGCTGCTCAAACGCCAGGGCCGCTGACACTGCGCCTGCTGGGCGTTGCCGACGGCGCCCAACAGCACTACGACAGCGGCGCGTTCAAGGCCATCTGCCACTTCCTGATCGACTGGTCGGCCCAGAACGGCGTGCGCCGGCTCGACTTCCAGGCACCGAACCCTTCCTCAGCAAGGGGACGTACCAGTGGAAGCGACGGTTCGGCACCCGGGTGATCCAGCCGCCCAACCACTTCGGTGCCAAACGGCTCTGGTGCCACGTACGGCGGGACACACCCGCGGTGCCGGACTTCCTGGCCGCCAACCCGCTGCTCGCCGAGACCCCGCACAGGACCGTCTGTACCGGCCCGGTCGCCGCCGGCTATGATTCCCTCGGTTTCCGGAATCCCCCTCTCCCACGGTCGGCTCCTCGTCGGCCGCTTCCAGGGACAGGGTCAGCGGTCATCGGACCGGCAGGTTCCGTCTCGAGAAACCGGCTTCCCGCTTCACTCCACACCTTCGCGTATCGCTCAACACCCTTCGTGTGTCGTGCGGTACGCACATTTGGCATGCCCCCATGTGAAAGGACGCGCCCAACCCCATGACCTCCCTCCCCCAGAAGGGCGTCGACGACCCGACACCCGAGGCGCCGCAGATCCCGCTGCGCCGTGTCCCCGGTTTTCGCCGGTTCTGGCTGTCGCGCGCGATCTCCGGGCTGGGATCCGCGATCACCGCGGTGGCCCTGCCGGTGCTGACCTTCCAGGAGACCGGCTCACCGCTGATGGTCTCCCTGGTGGCGGCCGCCGCGACCCTGCCCTATGTGGTCTTCGGGCTGATCGCCGGCACCGTCGCGGACCGGATGGACCGGCGCCGCCTGATGATCGTCACCGACTGGCTCAACGCCGTCTGCATCGCCACCGTCCCCCTCGCCTCCGCGCTGGGCGTCCTGACCGGCGGGCAGGTCCTCTTCGTGGCCCTCGCCTCGGCCAGCCTCACCCTCTTCTTCGAGGCGGGCGTGTACGGCTTCGTCCCCGACATCGTCGGCAAGGACAAGCTGACCGAGGCCAACAGCTCCATCTACGGCGCGCAGACGGTCGTACGCATCGCCGGGAACGCCGTGGCGGGCGGCCTGATCGTCGTCTTCCGCCCCGCCGGCACACTGGCGCTCGACGCCCTGTCCTTCGCCGTGTCCGCCCTGCTCCTCAGGGCCGTCGCACGCACCGTCACCTGGCCCGAGAGGCCGAAGGCGGCGAAGCGGCCGGGGTTCAAGGAGTCCATCCGGGAGGGTCTGCACTTCCTCTGCCACCACCCGACGCTGCGCCTCATGACCGTGGTCGGCACCCTCCAGTCGTTCTCCGGCGGCGCCATCATCGGGCAGCTCGTCGTCTTCGCCGACCGGGTGCTGGGCATCCATGGATCCGACGGACGGATAGGTCTGCTGTACATGGCGTGGAGCGCCGGAGGCATCGGCGGGTCGTTGCTGCTGCCCCGGCTGCGGCGCCGCTTCGAGGCCGTCCCCCTGCTTCTGGGGGTGCTCCCGCTCGGAGCGCTGCTGGGCCTGGTGGTCGTCCTCACCTCCGACTGGCGGATCACGCTGGTCGCGCTGACCGTGTGGGGATCGGCCTACCTCGTCGTCCTGGTGAACACGATGACGTACTCCCAGGAGGTGACGCCGTCCGAGCTACAGGGGCGGGTCAACACGACGCGTCGGATGCTCTCCTCGGGCCTGGGTGTCCCGCTCGGCGCTCTGGTGGCCAGCGCGCTCACGGTGCGGGTCGGCATCCAGGCCGGGATGTCCACGGCCGTGGTCTCGATCGCCCTGGCGGCCGTGCTGGTCTGGGGTGTTCAGGCGCGCCGGTGGCTGCGGCCGGCGGAAGGGGCGTAGCGGCTGTGGCAGCTCCGGGGCGCCGACGGTCAGGAGGGCGGGGTGGGCTGTGGGGCGGCCCCGACGAGGCCGGCCGGAGCGCCGCCGAGGCCGGGATATGGGAGGCCCAGGCCGATGCTTGGACGAACTTCCTGGCGATCCAGCCGAAGAAGGCGTCCGCGACCGCGGTCCGCTGGGGTTCGGGCAGCAGGGTCCGCTACGTGGCGTTGACCCGCTCGACCCAGCACCTCACCGTCCAGCGCGAGCGCGAGCGCGGCTCACGCCAGGCTGTCCCGCCAGGCCCGGTGCAGATCCGCGAACCGGCCGGTGCCCGCGATGAGTTCGTCCGGCGTCCCGTCCTCGACGATCCGCCCGTGCTCCATCACCAGCACCCGGTCGGCGATCTCGACCGTGGACAGCCGGTGCGCGATCACCACGGCCGTACGGCCGCGCAGCACCGTCGACATGGCCCGCTGCACGGCCCGTTCGCCCGGCACGTCCAGTGAGCTGGTCGCCTCGTCGAGGATCAGCACGGCCGGGTCGGCGAGCAACGCGCGGGCGAAGGCGACCAGTTGGCGCTGTCCGGCGGAGATACGGCCGCCCCGTTTCCGTACGTCGGTGTCGTAGCCGTCGGGCAGCGCGGCGATGAACTCGTGCGCGCCGATCGCCTTCGCGGCACCCTCGATGTCCTCCCGGGTGGCGTCCGGGCGGCCGATCGCGATGTTCTCGGCGACCGTGCCGGAGAACAGGAACGACTCCTGCGTCACCATCACCACCCCGCGCCGCAGTTCGGGCACGTCGAGGTCGCGCAGATCGACGCCGTCCAGCAGGACCCGCCCGGCGGAGGGGTCGTAGAACCGGGCGAGCAGCTTGGCCAGTGTCGACTTGCCCGCGCCGGTCGAGCCGACCACGGCGATCGTCTGCCCGGCGGGGACGGTGAGGTCGAAGCGGGGGAGGACCTCACCGCCGGTGCGGTAACCGAAGCTGACGGCGTCGAAGACGACCTGGCGGCCGGGGTGCTCCGTCTCAAGTGCGGGAAGCTGCTTGGGAGTCGACGGCTCGGGCACGGACGGCGTCTGGGCGAGCAGCCCGGCGATCTTCTCCAGCGAGGCGGCCGCCGACTGGTACGAGTTGAGGAACATGCCGAGCCGGTCGATGGGGTCGTACAGCCGCCGCAGATAGAGCACGGCGGCGGCGAGAACACCGAGCGCCAGGGAGCCGCCCGCCACCCGGTAGGCACCCCACAGCACGATGCCCGCGACGGCGGTGTTGGCGACCAGCCGCGATCCGATGACATAGCGGGCCATCTCCAGCAGCGCGTCCCCGTTGATGCGCTCGTGCCGCGTGTTGAGGACGCGGAAGTCGGCGTCGTTGGCGGTCTCACGGCGGAAGGCGCGCACCGGGCGGATGCCGTTCATCGTCTCGACGAACTTCACGATGACGGCGGCGATGGCGGTGGACCGGATCCGGTACACGCGTACCGCGCGCCGCTGGTAGACCCGTACCAGGAGATAGAGCGGCACGAACGACGCCACCGCCACGGCCCCCAGCTCCAGATCAAGCCAGAGCAGCATCGCCGAGATGTAGGCGAAGGACAGGACCACGGTCACCAGCTCCTGAAGCCCCTCGTTGAGGAGCTCGCGCAGCGACTCGACGTCCGTCGTGGAGCGGGAGATGAGCCGGCCCGAGGTGTACCGCTCGTGGAAGTCGATGCTCAGCGCCTGCGCGTGCCGGAAGATACGGCCGCGCAGGTCGAGCAGCACGTCCTGATTGACGCGGGCCGCGGCGATGACGAACCAGTACTGGAGCCCGCCGGACGTCAGCGCGCACAGCAGATAGCCGACGGCCACCGCGATCAGCGGCCCGTTGTCGTGCGCACGGAACGCCGGTACGGCGCTGTCGATGGCGTACGCCACCAGCAGCGGGCCCGCCTGCACGGCCGCCTGCTGGAGCAGCAGCAGGAAGGTCGTGAGGGCGACCCGGGACTTCATCGGGGCGAGCAGCGAGCGCAGAAGAGCAGCCGTCGCGCCCGGGGGAGTGGGCAGGACGTCGCGGTCGAAGGGGTCGTTCGCGCCGGGCGGGCGCGGGGCGTCCTGTTCGTCGCCTGCGGCGGGGGCGGAGGTCGTGGGCGCGGTCATCGGTCGTCCTCCTCGTCCCCGGACATCAGATGGGCGTACTCGGCGTTCGTGCGCAGCAGTTCGGGGTGGGTGCCCACGGCGGTGATACGGCCGCCGGAGAGCAGGGCGACCCGGTCGGCGAGCAGCACGGTGGACGGGCGGTGGGCGACGATCAGGGCGGTGGTGTCCGCGAGCACCCGCCGCAGGGCGGCCTCCACCGCGGCCTCCGTATGCACGTCGAGGGCGGACAGCGGATCGTCCAGCACCAGGAACCGCGGCCGGCCCACGACCGCCCGCGCGAGCGCGAGGCGCTGCCGCTGGCCGCCGGAGAGACTGAGGCCCTGCTCGCCGACCTGGGTGTCCGTGCCCTGGGGGAGCGCGTACGCGAAGTCGGCCTGGGCGACGGCGAGTGCACGGCGCAGCTCCTCGGCGCCGGCCTCGTCGTCGGCGCCCATCAGGACGTTGTCCCCGACGCCGGCGGAGAACAGGGTGGGCTCCTCGAAGGCGACCGCGACGAGCTCGCGCAGCGTTTCTCTGGGGAGGTCGGCTATGTCCTGTCCGTCGAGGGTGATCCGGCCCGAAGTCACCTCATGGAGCCGGGGGATGAGCGCGGTGAGGGTCGTCTTGCCGCTTCCGGTTGCGCCGACGAGGGCCATGGACTCGCCGGGGCGTATGTGGAGGTCTATGCGGTCGAGGGTGGGAGGGGAGTCTTCGGTGGCGTCGGGATAGCGGAATCGGACGTTGTGGAAGCGGATGCCTTCGTTGTCGGGTGCGGGTGCGTGGGGGCTTGTCGCGCCCACGCGGCGGAGCCGCATATGTGACAGCCCCGCGCCCCTATGGGGCGCTGCTGCCTCCGGGATTTCATCCATTACCTCGAAGTATCGTTCCGTCGCTGTTGCCGCCTCCTGGCTCATCGCCAGCAGAAAGCCGATCGAATCCACCGGCCACCGAAGAGCCAGCGCCGTCGACAAAAACGCCACCAACGTCCCCGCCGACAAAGCCCCGTCAGCCACCTGCACCGTCCCCAGCACCAGCGCCGCCCCGATCGCCACCTCCGGCAGCGTCACGATGACGCCCCAGATCGTGGCCAGCAGACGAGCCTTCCGCAGCTCCGTCCCCCGCAGGGTCCTGGACAGCTCGCGGAAGGCATGTGCCTGACTGCGATGGCGTCCGAAGCCCTTGATGATCCGGATGCCGAGCACGCTCTCCTCGACGACGGTCGTCAGATCCCCGACCTGGTCCTGCGCCCGCCGCGCGACCTCGGCATAGCGCCGCTCGAAGATGACGCAGGTGATCAGCACGGGTATGGCAGGACCGAGGATGACCAGTCCCAGCGTCCAGTCCTGGACCAGCATGATGACCACGCCGATGAGGATCGTCACTCCGTTGACCAGCAGGAACGTCAGCGGAAAGGCCAGGAACATACGCAGCAGCATCAGGTCGGTCGTGCCCCGGGACAGCAACTGCCCCGACGCCCACCGGTCGTGGAACGCCACCGGCAACCGCTGGAGATGCCGGTACAGATCCGCCCGCATCTCCGCCTCGACATGCGACAGCGGCCGCGCCACCAGCCACCGGCGCAGCCCGAACAGCAACGCCTCCGCGACCCCGAGCAGCAGCAGATACAGCGCCCCGAGCCACACCCCCGCCGGATCCCGCTCGGCGACCGGCCCGTCCACCATCCACTTCAGGACGAGCGGAATCACCAGCCCCGCACACGAGGCGAGCACCGCGACGAACGCGGCGGTGAACAGCCGCACCCGCACCGGCCGCACGTACGGCCACAGACGCAGGAGGGTTCTGACGGCGGAGCGTTCCTCGGTGGTTGCACGTGGCGTGGACATCATCAGCGAGCCTACGGATCGGCACTGACAACGCCCACCGAGTTTTGGCCGGACCCCAATCGGCCGCTGGTCCTACGACCTGCGTGTTCGAGGAGTCGTACGGACGTCATCGGTGGGGTCGTACGCCGCCATCAACCGATCGGTTGATGCGCCTTCGAGCGCGACGGCCGATGTGGCGGACCCCGCCCCGCCGGGACCCTCGGAGCATGCCATCCACACCCGTCATCGAAGTCAGCGGACTGCGCAAGTCCTACGGCGGCCGGGCCGTCGTCGACGGTGTCTCCTTCACCGTCGAGGAGGGCGAGATCTTCGGGATCCTCGGCCCGAACGGCGCCGGCAAGACCACCACCGTCGAGTGCGTCGAGGGCCTGCGCGTCCCCGACGCCGGCCGGGTCCGGGTCGCCGGGCTGGATCCGGTCGCCGACCACGACCGGGTCACCCGCGTCCTCGGCGCCCAGCTCCAGGAGAGCGAACTCCAGGCCAAGCTCACCGTGCGCGAGGCGCTGGAGCTGTACGCCGCGTTCTACGACGAGCCCGCCGACTGGCGGCCCCTCGCCGAGCGTCTCGGGCTTACCGCCAAGCTCACCTCACGGTTCGGCAAGCTCTCCGGCGGCCAGAAACAGCGCCTGTTCATCGCGCTCGCGCTGATCGGCAACCCCCGCATCGTCGTCCTCGACGAGCTGACCACCGGCCTCGACCCGCGCGCCCGCCGGGACACCTGGCAGCTCATCGAGGAGGTGCGGGACAGCGGGGTCACCGTCCTGCTCGTCACCCACTTCATGGAGGAGGCGCAGCGGCTCTGCGACCGGATCGCCGTGATCGACCAGGGGCAGGTCGCCGCCCTGGACACCCCGGCCGGGCTGATCCGCCGCTCCGCCGGCGCCACGGTGATCACCTTCACGCCGTCCGCGCCACTGGACGAACGGGAGCTGGGCGCCCTGCCCGCACTGGCCTCCGTCGAGCACAAGGACGACCGGATCACCCTCGCCGGCAGCGACGAGACGGTCAACGCCGTGATCACGCTGCTCGCCCGCCACCACATCACCGCCCACCAACTGCGCGTCAGCGACGCCACGCTGGACGACGCGTTCCTGGACCTCACGAAGACCACGACGGAGACCACGCCATGAACACCGCCGTACTGCGCACCGAGGCCCGTCTGCTCGCCCGCGAGCCCGGCAGCCTCTTCTGGATCGTGTTCTTCCCGCCCATGCTGGTGGCCATCCTGGGCGCCGTCCCGGCGTTCCGCGAGACCCAGGACGAGCTCGGCGGCCTGCGCGTCGTCGACATGTACGTTCCCGTGGCCGTGCTGGCCGGCATGATCGTCGCCGGGGTCCAGTCGATGCCGAACGGCCTCACCGGTTACCGGGAGCACGGCATCCTGCGCCGGATGTCCACCACGCCGGTCAAACCGTCGGCGCTGCTGTCGGCGCAGATGCTGGTGCACGCCCTGGCCGCCGTGCTCTCGGCGCTGCTCGCGCTCGCTGTCGGCCGGTTCGCCTATGACGTACGACTGCCCGAGCAGCCGTCCGGCTACCTGCTCGCGCTGGTCCTCGCCGTCCTCGTCTCGCTCGCCCTGGGGTCGGTGATCTCGGCGGTGTCCCGGACGGTGAAGATCGCGGGCGCCGTCGGGACGGTGGTGTTCTTCCCGATGCTGTTCTGCGCGGGCGTGTGGCTGCCGGTGCAGGCCATGCCCGACGTCATGGCCGACATCGTCGGGTTCACGCCGTTCGGCGCCGCCGCGCAGGCCCTGGGCGAGGCCATGGTGGGCGACTGGCCCAGCTGGTCCCACCTGGGTGTGATGGCGGCCTGGACGGTGGTTCTGTCGGTGTCGGCGGCGCGCTGGTTCCGGTGGGAGTAGGCGGCCCGCCGTGCAGACTGGAGGGATGACCGCGGTGGACACGGACATCGAGCGACGCTGGGAGCTGATCCGCAGCAAGGGTCCGTACGGGCTGCTCGCGGTCGCCACGCTGCTGTCGTTCGCCACCGCCGAGCTGATGCCGAGCACCGCGGAACGCAACGCGGTCGCGGTGCTGGTCGCCGCGGGTTTCGGGCTCCAGCTGTGGTGGGGCCGGGCGAGCCGCAGCCGTCCGGGCCCGTCCACCGCCGGCACGGTCTACTACACCGTGCGCTGGGCGATCGGCTTCGCGCTCACCTGGCTGAATCCGTTCTTCGCGTTCTACGCGGTCACCGGCTACTTCGACTCCGACGAGCTGATCCCGGGGCGGCGGCTTCGGTGGCTCGGCCCGTTCGCCTGCTCGATCGGTGTGTCGGGCGCGCAGGCCGGGGGGCTGCCGTTCGAGGAGCCCGTGCAGTGGGTCGTGTTCGCCGGGCTCCTGGTGGTCAACAACGTGATCCTGACGGTGGTCGGCCACCTCACGTCGCAGCAGGAGGAACGCTCCCGTGCCCGGGCCGAGACCATCGCCGAACTCGAACGCACCAACACCGCGTTGCAGCAGGCCCTCGACGAGAACGCCGCCCTTCACGCCCAACTCCTCGTCCAGGCACGGGAGGCCGGGGTCGCCGACGAGCGGCGCCGGCTCGCCGCCGAGATCCACGACACCCTCGCCCAGGGCCTGACAGGCATCATCGCCCAGCTCCAGGTCGTCGCGAACGCCCAGGACCTGGGGACCGCCCGCACCCACCTCGAACGCGCCTCGGACCTGGCCCGCCACAGCCTCGGCGAGGCCCGCCGCTCCGTGCACAACCTCGCCCCCATGGCGCTGGAGCACGACGGCCTGCCGCAAGCCCTGAAGAGCACGGTCGCCGAATGGGGTGAGCGGACCGGAATCCGCGCCGAGTTCACCGTCACCGGCACCGTGGAACAACTCCACGACGAGGTCTCGGCGACGCTGCTGAGGATCGCCCAGGAGGCCCTGTCCAACGCGTCCCGCCACGCACACGCCACCCGCCTCGGCGTCACCCTGAGCTTCATGGGCGACGAGGTGGTCCTCGACATCCGCGACGACGGCCGGGGCTTCGACCCGCTCGCGCTCCGGACACGCACCCACACCGGCGGCTTCGGCCTCGACGGCATGCGCGCGCGGGCGGAACGCATCGCCGGCGCGTTCACGGTCGAGTCCGAACCGGGCCACGGCACCGCTCTGTCGGCTCGCGTACCTTTGGTACGCCATGAGCGATGACGCGACCGTCTCCGTCCTGATCGTCGACGACCATCCCGTCGTACGGGACGGTCTGCGCGGCATGTTCGAGTCCGCACCCGGATTCACCGTCCTCGGCGAGGCGTCGGGCGGTGTCGAGGCGGTCGAGAAGGCCGCCGCCCTCGACCCCGACGTGATCCTGATGGACCTGCGGATGCCGGGCGGCGCGGGAGTCGACGCCATCCGCGAGCTGACGCGCCGGTCCGCCCGCGCCAAGGTGCTCGTCCTCACCACGTACGACACCGACTCCGACACCCTCCCCGCGATCGAGGCGGGCGCGACCGGCTACCTGCTGAAGGACGCCCCACGCGACGAACTCTTCACCGCGGTCCGCGCGGCGGCCGAGGGCCGCACGGTCCTCTCCCCGGCCGTCGCCTCCCGCCTGGTCTCCGCCGTCCGGGCCCCCGGCAACGAGCCCCTCTCCGCCCGCGAGCGCGAGGTCCTGACGCTGGTCGCCAAGGGCACGTCCAACCGCGAGATCGCCCGCGTCCTCTTCATCAGCGAGGCCACGGTCAAGACCCACCTCACCCACCTGTACGCCAAGTTGAGCGTCAAGGACCGGGCGGCGGCGGTGGCGGTGGCGTACGAACGGGGGATCCTCGGCTGATCAGGAGGCGGGCGGGTACGGCAGCAGACCGTCCGCGATCTTCTCCCAGGCAGCCTTCAGCTCGGCCAGCAACTCCGGTTCGTCCGGGGCGAGATCGGCCTGTTCGCGGGCGTCGGCGGCCAGGTTGTAGAAGTGGTCGGCCTTGGTGTCGTCCTGGTAGTACTTCCAGTCCCCGCGCCTGAGCGCCCGGTGCAGCGGCTGAACCGGGTTGGCGAGCCGGTTGCGGAGGTTCCTGGTGGGCGAGTTGGTTTTCTCGCCCCCGCCGCCCTTACCCTTCCCATCCCTGGGGGCTGCGCCCCCAGCCCCCCGCTATCGGCCTGAACGGCCTCGTCCTCAAACGCCGGACGGGCTGGAAAATCAGCCCCTCCGGCGTTTGAGGAGCGGGGGTCCAGGGGGCGGAGCCCCCTGAAGGACGGGACGGGTAGGGGCGGCGGGGGCGCAAGACTCCTCAGCCGACCACCCTCAGCAACAGCACAGCCCGCGCCGGCACCGTGATCGCCGCCCCCGCCCGGTGCTCCACGCCCGGCGCCTCGTCCTGGTCCTCACGCGAGGTGTCGACGACCACCTCGTACCGCTCCGCCCACGGCGGGCCCGGCAGGACGAAGCTCACCGGCCGGTCCCCGGCGTGGAGCACGGCCAGGAAACTGTCGTCGAGGATCGGCGCCCCCCGCTCGTCCCGGCCCGGGATGTCCCGCCCGGAGAGGTACATGCCCAGCGTGGCGGCGGGCGCGTACCAGTCGCGTTCCGTCATCTCCGTGCCCCGCGCGGTGAACCAGGCAAGGTCCCGCAGCCCGTCCGCCGAGTGCGCCCGCCCGGAGAAGAACGCCCGGCGGCGGAGCACCGGATGCCGGTGCCGCAGCTCGATCAGACGGGCGGTGAGGTCGAACAGCGCCCGCCACCCCGGCTCCTGAAGCAGCCCCCAGTCCAGCCAGCTGATCTCGTTGTCCTGGCAGTACGCGTTGTTGTTGCCCCGCTGCGTCCGCCCCAGCTCGTCGCCCGCGACCAGCATCGGCACCCCCGTGGACAGCAGCAGCGTCGTCAGCAGGTTCCGCAACTGACGCCGTCTGAGCGCCCGTACCCGTTCCTCGTCCGTCTCTCCCTCGGCCCCGCAGTTCCACGCGCGGTTGTCGTTCGTGCCGTCCCTGTTGCCCTCGCCGTTCGCCTCGTTGTGCTTGCGCTCGTACGACACCAGGTCGCGCAGCGTGAAACCGTCGTGCGCGGTGATGAAGTTGACCGAGGCGTACGGGCGCCGCCCGCCCCACGCGTACAGGTCGCTCGACCCCGACAGCCGGTACCCCAGATCCCGTACGTCCGGCAGCGCGCCCCGCCAGAAGTCCCGTACGGCGTTGCGGTACCGGTCGTTCCACTCCGTCCACAGCGGCGGAAAGGACCCCACCTGATAGCCGCCCGAACCGACGTCCCACGGCTCGGCGATCAGCTTCACCCGGCGCAATACCGGGTCCTGGGCGATGACGGCCAGGAACGGGGAGAGCATGTCGACGTCGTGCATGGAGCGGGCCAGCGCGGCCGCCAGGTCGAAGCGGAAGCCGTCCACGCCCATCTCGGTCACCCAGTAGCGCAGGGAGTCCGTGATCAGGCGCAGTACGTGCGGCTGGACGACGTGCAGGGTGTTGCCGCAGCCGGTGTAGTCCGCGTACCGGCGTGCGTCGCTCTGAAGGCGGTAGTAGCCGCGGTTGTCGATGCCTTTCAACGACAGCATCGGGCCCAGCTCGCCCGCCTCCGCCGTGTGGTTGTAGACCACGTCGAGGATGACCTCGATCCCGGCCGAGTGCAGCGCCCGCACCATGCGCTTGAACTCGCCGACCTGCTGGCCCGCCGTGCCCGTCGCCGCGTAGGCCGCGTGCGGGGCGAAGTAGCCGATGGAGTTGTAGCCCCAGTAGTTCTTCAGACCGCGGCGCAGCAGATGGTCCTCGTGCGCGTACTGGTGCACGGGCAGCAGCTCGACCGCCGTGACGCCGAGCCGCACCAGGTGCTCGATGGCCGCCGGGTGCGCCAGACCGGCGTAGGTGCCCCGCAGCTCCTCGGGGATCCCCGGGTGCAGCTTGGTGAATCCCCGTACGTGCAGTTCGTAGATGACCGAGTCCGCCCAGGGCGTCTTCGGCCGCCGGTCGTCCGCCCAGTCGTCGTCGTCCTGGACGACCACGCCCTTCGGGACGAACGGCGCCGAGTCCCGGTCGTCGCGCACGGTGTCCGCGACCTGCTGCTGGGGCCAGTCGCGGACATGGCCGTACACCTCGGGCGGCAGGCTGAAGTCGCCGTCCACCGCGCGGGCGTACGGGTCGAGGAGCAGCTTGGCGGGGTTCCAGCGGCCGCCGGTCCATGGGTCCCAGCGGCCCTGCACGCGATAGCCGTACCGCTGGCCGGGCATCACGCCGGGCACGAAGCCGTGCCAGATCTCGTGCGTCAGCTCGGCCAGCCGGACCCGCGTCTCCTTGCCCTCCGGTCCGAACAGGCACAGCTCGACCGCCTCGGCCCCGCCCGCCCACAGCGCGAAGTTGGTGCCCGCCACCCCGTCAGGGCCGACCCGGAAGCGGGCCCCCAGCGGCATCGGCGCCCCCGGCCACACCGGTGCACCCGGCGGCACCGCACGCCGCGCACCGTTCACGACGGCGCGCTCCTCGGTCACGGCTTCCTGTTCGGCAGCGCGCCCCTCGGCCACCGCCTCCTGCTCGGCTGCGCTGGACACGTGACAGCCTCCCACGGCTCGCGGAACGACCCGCAAGAAGAGCAAGCAGCGTCCCGGCCGCGGCTCCCCGTCTCGTCGTCCTCCCCACTCTTCTGCCCAGAGCTTGGGTCGCACTCACGTTTCCCAGGAGCAGGCCCGGTCGTTGGGGTCGTTGTGAGGCACGTACATGGGCGCGCACGGCGCGCGAGGGCCGCACTGGCCGCCGTACTGACATGGGCAGGACTGCTGGCCGGAGCCGCCGGATGCACTTCGGGCGGCTCGGACGGATCCGGTGTCGACGAGGTGTTCGGCAAGGCCCGGGCACCCGAGGACACCATCCGCGTCTGGCCCGACGACGGCAGCAAGGGCGTGGCACCCGACACGAGGCTCCGGGTACGGCTGCCCAGCGGGCGCCTGGAATCGGTCAGGGTCGTCAAGTCCCAGGACGCCCAGGAGACCCCGGTCTCCGGGCACATCTCCGAGGACGGCCTGCGCTGGGAGCCCGACGACGAGAGGCTCGCGCTGGCCGCCAAGTACACCATCGACGCGGTGGCCCTGGACGCCCGGGGACGACGTTCGGCGCGGCACACGACCTTCACCACGTACGTCCCCGAGGAGCGGTTCATCGGGTACGTCGCCCCGGAGAACCGCTCCGTCGTCGGCACCGGAATGATCGTCTCCCTGGAGTTCAACCGGGAGATCGTCAACCGCGCCGCCGTCGAACGCGCCGTCCACATCACCTCGAAGCCGGCCGTCGAGGTCCGCCCGCACTGGTTCGGCAGGGGCCGCCTCGACTTCCGCCCCGAGCAGTACTGGAAACCCGGCACCCAGGTCACCGTGTCCCTGCGCTGGCGCGACGTCGAAGCAGCGCCCGGCGTCTACGGACTCCAGTACAAGACGCTGTCCTTCACCGTCGGCCGCAGCCAGGTCTCCCTGGTCGACGCCCGCGCGCACACCATGGAGGTACGCCGCGACGGCGAACTGCTCACCACCGTGCCGATCACGGCCGGCGACCCCAAGAACACGACGTACAACGGCAAGATGGTCGTCACCGAGATGCTCGAACTGACCCGGATGAACGGCGCCACGGTCGGCTTCAAGAAGGCCAACGGCAAGAGCGAGTACGACATCAAGGACGTCCCGCACGCCATGCGCCTCACCGACTCCGGCACCTTCCTGCACGGCAACTACTGGGCGCCGGACACCGTCTTCGGCCGGACCAATGTCAGCCACGGCTGTGTGGGCCTGCGCGACTCGAAGGGCGGCAGCTCGGACACCCCGGCGGGCTGGTTCTTCGACCGCAGCCTGATCGGGGATGTCGTCGAGGTCGTCCGCAGCAATGACAAAAAGGTCTCTCCCGACAACGGCCTCGGAGGATGGAATATGGGTTGGAAGGAGTGGAAGGCGGGCAGTGCGGTGAAGTAACAGGAGTGGGGGGCGGGTTGACCGACATTCTGTTGATGTTCGGTACGGAACAGTGACAATCATGAAGCGTCGACGCCCCTGGCCTTGTGGTTAATATGCGCCGAGCGCGCGGGACGCGCCGGGGAACGGGCCCGACCAGGCCCGGCAAGGGTCCGCAGGACGGGCCCGGCGAGGGGAGCAGACTTGAACGTGCGGCCGATATCGGGGGCGTCGGTTGACGCGCGGGGGCGACGCAGGAAAGTGGCCGCGGTGATGTGCGGGCTGCTGCTGGCGGTCACCGCGTGCGGCGGAGGCGGTTCGGACTCGGGGTCCGGACCCGGCAAGGGCGAGGACTCCACCCAGGCCGAGAGCAAACAGTCGCAGGCGGTCGTGACGATAGCCCCGAAGGACGGCGCCAAGTCCGTCGACACCAACGGCGCCCTCAAGGTCAGCGCCGCGAAGGGCAAGCTGACCGAGGTCCAGGTCAAGGACGCCAAGGGCGACGAGATAGCCGGGGAGATCACCGGCAGTGGGACCGGCTGGACGCCGTCCACCCACCTCGCCGCGTCCACCAAGTACACGGTCCACGCGGTCGCCGAGGACTCCGAGGGACGCAAGGCCGCCGAGGACTCCAGCTTCACCACCCTGACGCCGCAGAACACGTTCATCGGTGAGTTCACCCCCGAGGACGGCTCCAAGGTCGGCGTGGGAATGCCGTTCTCGATCCGCTTCACCCGGGGCATCACCGCCCCGGCGGACGTCGAGAAGGCCATCAAGATCAAGACCGAGCCCTCCGTCGACGTCGAGGGCCACTGGTTCGGCAACGACCGGATCGACTTCCGCCCCGAGAAGTACTGGAAGACCGGCACCAAGGTCACCGTTGAACTCGACCTCGACGGTGTCGAGGGCCGCGACGGCGTCTACGGCAAGCAGGCCAAGACCGTCTCCTTCACCATCGGCCGCAGCCAGATCTCGGTCGTCGACGCCAAGAAGCACACCATGCAGGTGAAGCGGGACGGCAAGGTCGTCAAGACGATCCCCGTCACCACCGGCAAGCCCGGCTACGACACCTGGAACGGCCAGATGGTCATCACCGAGCAGCTCACGGTGACCCGTATGAACGGCGAGACGGTCGGCTACGGCGGCGAGTACGACATCAAGGACGTCCCGCACGCCCAGCGCCTCACCACCTCCGGCACCTTCATCCACGGCAACTACTGGGGCGGCGGCGCCTTCGGCAACTACAACGCCAGCCACGGCTGCATCGGCCTGCAAGACGTCCGCGGCGGCTACGACAGCGGCGTCCCGGCCGCCTGGTTCTTCAACAACTCGATGGTCGGCGACGTGGTGGTGGTGAAGAACTCCAACGACAGGGTGGTGGACCCGGACAACGGGTTGAACGGCTGGAACATGTCGTGGGAGAAGTGGATCTCTTGAGGGACGTGAGGTGAAGCGCCCCGAAAGGGGCGCGGGGAACTGCGCGACCAGCCACGACGAACCCGCACTATGACGACGGCATTAACCACCGTTAACCTGCGGAGCATGACCGTGAATCTCGAAGTCGCCGAAGGCATTGGCACCCTCCGCCTCGACCGTCCTCCGATGAACGCGCTGGACGTCGCCACCCAGGACCGCCTCAAGGAACTCGCCGAGGAGGCCACGCGCCGCGAGGACGTTCGCGCCGTGGTGATCTATGGCGGCGAGAAGGTCTTCGCGGCCGGCGCGGACATCAAGGAAATGCAGGCCATGGACCACACCGCGATGATCCTGCGCGCCCGCGCCCTGCAGGACTCCTTCACCGCCGTGGCCCGTATCCCCAAGCCGGTCGTCGCCGCCGTCACCGGCTACGCACTGGGCGGCGGCTGCGAGTTGGCGCTCTGCGCGGACTACCGCATCGCCGGTGAGAACGCCAAGCTCGGCCAGCCGGAGATCCTGCTCGGTCTGATCCCGGGCGCGGGCGGCACCCAGCGGCTGGCCCGTCTGGTCGGCCCGTCCAAGGCGAAGGACCTGATCTTCACGGGCCGCCAGGTCAAGGCCGACGAGGCGCTGGCGCTGGGCCTGGTGGACCGGGTGGTCCCGGCCGCCGAGGTGTACGAGGCGGCGCACACGTGGGCGGCGAAGCTGGCGCAGGGTCCCGCGATCGCCCTGCGCGCGGCGAAGGAGTCCATCGACACGGGACTGGAGACGGACATCGAGACCGGCCTCGCCGTGGAACGGAACTGGTTCGCGGGCCTGTTCGCCACGGAGGACCGCGAGCGCGGCATGCGCAGCTTCGTCGAGGAGGGGCCGGGGAAGGCGAAGTTCCTCTGAGATCTCCCTCTCAAACTCCGCTGAGAGCCTTGCAATTGACGCGATGTCTGATCCGGGTCCCTCGATGGGGCGGTTTATGGGAGCCTTAAGGCAACCTTAAGCCTGTCTTGTCGAGGGAGTCTGTCGATTGCCTCCAATCGAGCCTTCGCCGCAGGTCGGCGGGGCTGTAGTCGGCCCCGAACTGCCTATGGCATATGCCGATCAGTCTGTATGGAATGAAGGATTCCGGGGGGCGTATTCCGCGGAGACGGCCCCGGAGGGCGCTGAGGGCGGCCATGATGGGGGCATGGCGGGGCTGGAGGGTATCGAACAGCCGCGGGGACACGGCCGTGCGACCGCGGCGCGGTGGTCGCCTGCGGTAGAGGACGAACACGCTCTCAAGGCGCTGGAGTTGTTCGGCAACCCGACGGAGGCGGAGGTTCCGCTGCCGTCCCGCCCGGAGTCCGCGGCCACGGCACGCCGGCTCACCCAGGTCGTCGTACTGCGTCAGTGGGGGCTCACCCCGAAGATGACGGAGGACGCGGTCTTACTCGTGTCGGAACTCGTCGGCAACGCCGTACGGCACACCGGCGCCCGCGTCTTCGGACTGCGGCTGCGCCGTCGCCGGGGCTGGATCCGGGTCGAGGTCCGCGACCCCTCGCGGGGGCTGCCCTGTCTCATGCCGGTCCAGGAGATGGATGTGAGCGGGCGGGGGCTGTTCCTCGTCGACAAGCTGTCCGACCGGTGGGGCGTGGATCTGCTGCCGCGAGGGAAGACGACGTGGTTCGAGATGCGGGTCAGCGACAGGTAAAGGCGCCGTGACTACACCGCCAATCGGGGCAATCGCGAGTTTTCGGACATAACACCCCTTAAATGGTGCGGTGACCACCACCGACCGACGGGCGGCGCTACGTGCCGGAGCCGGCCTCGTTGCCGCGGGCGCGCTCGCCGCAGGGTGCACCGCAACCGGCGCAGTAACCCACCACACCCGCCCTCCCCGCCCGTCTGCCCAACCCCCCGCCCCCGGCCCCCGCCGCTTCCCCCGGCACCCCGCCCAGATCACCCACGGCCCCCGCGGCCACCCCCGCGTCGCCCTCACCTTCCACGGCGCCGGCGACCCCGCGACCGCCCGCTCCCTGCTGGACACGGCCGAACGGCACGGCGCCCATGTCACCGTGCTCGCCGTCGGCAGCTGGCTCGACGAACACCCGGAACTCGCCCGCCGCGTCCTCGACGGCGGCCACGACCTCGGCAACCACACCCAACGGCACCTGGACGTCAACGCGATGTCCGAGGCCGAGGCCTACGCCGAGATCACCGCCTGTGCCGAGCGGCTGAAGCGGCTCACCGGATCGATCGGCACCTGGTTCCGCCCCTCCCGCGCCGCGCGCGCCTCCCCGCTCGTCGAACGGCTGGCCCGCACCGCGGGCTACCCCCACGTCCTCTCCTACGACGTGGACTCCCTCGACTTCACCTCGCCCGGCCCCGACGCCGTCACCGGCAACGTCATGGGCGGAATCCGGGGCGGATCGGTCGTGAGCCTGCACTTCGGCTACACGGACACGGTCGCCGCGCTCCCCGCCGTACTGGAAGCACTCGACCGCCGCGGACTGCGCGCGGTCACCACCACGGAGCTGCTGAGCTGATGCACCGGAACCTCGTCAAACGCACCCTCATCGCGGGCGTCGCCCTCGCCGCGCTCGCCGCCTGCGGCACCCAGTCCAAGGACCCGGCGCCCCAGGCCCTGAACACCAATGCGGCCGTGCCCGCGCCGCCGAAGAAGACCGTCCAGGGCCTGCCCGGCATGCCGCCGGTCCTCGACCCGAAGGACGTCTACGCGGCGGACAGACCCAATCAACTCTCGCCCGTGGTCAAGGACTTCCCGTCCCGGGTCTACGTCCCCAACACCGAGTCCGACACCGTCTCGGTCATCGACCCGAAGACGTTCGAGATCATCGAGACGATCCCCGTCGGCCGCCAGCCCCAGCACGTCGTCCCGTCCTGGGACATGAAGACCCTCTGGGTCAACAACAACCGCGGCCACACCCTCACCCCCATCGACCCGAGGACCGGCAAGGCGGGCAAGGAGGTCGAGGTTCACGACCCGTACAACCTCTACTTCACGCCCAACGGCAAGTACGCCGTCGTCATGGCCTCCCTCGACCGCGAACTCGTCTTCCGCGACCCGCACACCATGGAGACGGTCAAGACCGAACCGGTCACCTGCTACGGCGTCAACCACGCCGACTTCTCCGCCGACGGCAAGTACTTCATCGTCTCCTGCGAGTTCAGCGGTGAGCTGCTGAAGGTCGACACGGAGAAGATGGAGGTCGTCGCACAGCAGAAGCTCCCCTTCGAGGGCGCCATGCCGCAGGACGTGAAGATCTCCCCGGACGGCAAGAAGTTCTACATCGCCGACATGATGGCCGACGGCATGTGGGTGCTGGACGGCGACAGCTTCACCGAGCCCACCCTCCTGCCCACCGGCAAGGGCTGCCACGGTCTGTACGTCAGCCGGGACTCCCGCGAGATGTACGTCTCCAACCGCGGCGAGGGCTCCGTCTCCGTCTTCGACTTCACGCAGAACAGGCTCACCAAGAAGTGGCACCTGCCCGACGGCGGCAGCCCCGACATGGGCGGCGTCTCGGCCGACGGCAAGGTCCTGTGGCTGTCCGGGCGGTACGACGCCGAGGTGTACGCCATCGACACCCGCACCGGCACCCAGCTCGCCCGCATCCCGGTCGGCGCCGGCCCGCACGGCCTCGCGGTCTATCCGCAGCCGGGGCGCTACTCGCTGGGGCACACGGGCATCTTCCGGTGATGCAGAGGCCCGTACGTAAAGGCACGTGAACGGACACGCCGCCGTACGAGTGAAGATCCACAGCCCGCCGCCGCAGACACGGAATCGTGCCCCGCATGATCACAACTCGTCTGCGGCGGCGTGCCGTTGCCGCCGTCCTGTCCCTCGCGGCCGTCCTCTCCACGGCGGCCGCCACGGTCCCGTCCACGACGCCCGCCGCGAAGGCCGCCGCCCCCGCCTGTCCCCAGGTCTACGACCCGATCCGGGCCGCCGCCGACCGCCGCGTCGACATCTCCCGCATCACACCCGACCCGGTCTGGCGCAAGACCTGCGGCACGCTGTACCGCGCCGACGGACGCGGCCCGTCGATCGTCTTCGAGGAGGGCTTCCTGCCGAAGGACGTCGTGGGCGGCCAGTACGACATCGAGCAGTACGTCCTCGTCAACCAGCCCTCGCCGTTCGTCTCCACCTCGTACGACCACGACCTCTACAAGACGTGGTGGAAGTCGGGCTACAACTACTACATCGACGCCCCCGGCGGCATCGACGTCAACAAGACCATCGGCGACACCCACAAGTGGGCCGACCAGGTCGAGGTCGCCTTCCCCGGCGGTATCGCCCGGAAGTACATCATCGGCGTCTGCCCGGTGAACAAGACGACCAAGGTCGAGATCATGAGCGGCTGCGAGAGCAATCCGCACTACGAGGCCTGGCACTGAGCAGGGGCGCCACTTGAGTCTCCACCCACTGGAAGGCCCAGACTCGCGGACATGAGCGAAGACGGCACCGCACTGTTCACCATCGGCGAGCTGGCCAGGGTCACCGGGCTGACGGTGCGCACCATCCGCTACTGGTCGGACGAGGGCGCCCTGCCTCCGGTGACCCGGTCGACGGGCGGCTACCGCCTGTACGACGCCGAGTCCGTCGCCCGCCTGGAGCTGATCCGCACGTTGCGAGAACTGGGCCTCGGTCTGGGCGACGTACGCAAGGTCGTCAGCGGAGAGCAGGATGTCGCGTCCGTCGCGGCCACACATGTGGCTGCTCTGGACGCACAGATCCGGGCGCTGAAGGTGACCCGTGCGGTGCTGTCGACCGTGGCGCGACGCGGCTCGACCGCGGAGGAGATGACCCTGATGAACGAACTGGCAAGGCTGTCGGCAGCCGAGCGGAGGCGGATCATGGAGGAGTTCGTGGAGGAGGTGTTCCACGGACTCGACACGGTCGACCCGGACATCAAACGCCGGATGAGGCACATCACCGTCGACCTGCCGGACGAGCCGACCCCGCAGCAGGTCGACGCCTGGGTGGAGCTGGCGGAAATGGTCCAGGACCCGGGCTTCCGGGCCCGGATGCGCGAGATGGTGGAATTCAACGCCGTGGGCCGCAGCCCCGACACCCCTGACGGCGCCTCGATGTGGTTCTTCAAGCGGCTGGTGGAGCTGGCGGAGCGGGCCCGCGAGCAGGGCATCGCGCCGGACGCGCCGGAGGCCGAGCCGGTTCTGGACGAACTGATCGGTCCCGACACCGACAAGGCCGCCGTCCTGGAGCGACTGGAGGCCGCGTTCCACGCCCAGGCCAACCGCTACCGCGAGCTGATCGCGCTGGTGAACGGCCGCGACCCCAAGCCGCGGCATGCCGAGGAGTTCGCCTGGGTGGTCGCCGCGCTGCGTCATTCGGTCGCCCGATAATCTGACCCCCGCACATACGGAGCATGCATGACGAAGGGGCGGATCGGTGGCGGACATCGACGAAGCACGCAAGCATTTTGAGCGGATCGATACGGACGGTGACGGCTTCATCACCGCTGCCGAGTTCAAGACCGCCCTGGCCCAGCAGGGCGACTGGAACGTCACCGAGGCGGTCGCCGAGGCGATCATCGGCAGCCGCGACCTCAACGGCGACAAGGTCCTGTCGTTCGACGAGTTCTGGTCCTACCTGAGCAAGTGAACCAGGCATGAGCGGGCGCCCTTCCGGCAGCGGAGGGGCGCCCCTTCGTCATGCGGTGTGTGCGGTACGGACCCACACCCCTCGATTCACCGCCGACAGCACCGCCTGGACCGACGCCGCGACGGGCGACGGGGCCTGGCCCGCGCCCCAGTGCGTCCTGCCGTCGACGCGGCACTCGGCGTACGCCGTCGTCTCGCCGTCGGTGGTGTGGTCGGCGAAGTCGAGGACCTCGACGGTGAGGCCCACTCCGGCCAGGGCGTCGACGAAGGCGGAGACAGGGCCGGTGCCGGTGCCCTCATGGTCGCCGGTGCGGTCGCCGGACTCCAGGGTGCAGACGAAACGGTGCACGCCGGGGACTTGTTGGTGCGTGGACCAGGCGTGGAGCCGCACCTCGCCGTCCGCCAGGTAGGTCGCCCGGAACAGATCGTGCAGCTCCTTCGGTGTGGCCTCCCGCCCGCTGTCGTCCGCCGCCCTCTGGACCACCCGGGAGAAGTCCGGCCGCATGCGCTCCGGCAGGTCAAGTCCCGCGTGCGTGCGCAGAACGTACGCCACCCCGCCCTTCCCGGACTGCGAGTTGACCCGGATCACCGCCTCGTAGGAGCGCCCCAGGTCGGCCGGATCGATCGGCAGATACGGCACCGACCACGGCGCCTGCCCCTCGGGCACCCCCAACTCGGCGGCCCGGCGCGCATGGTGGGCCAAGCCCTTGCTGATCGCGTCCTGATGCGTGCCGGAGAAGGCCGTGTGGACCAGCTCGCCGGCATACGGATGACGGGGGTGCACGGGCAGCCGGTTGCAGTGCTCGACCGTCTCCTTCACCGCGTCGATGTCGCTGAAGTCGACCATCGGATCGACCCCTTGGGCATGCAGGTTGAGCGCGAGGGTCACCAGGTCGACATTGCCGGTGCGCTCTCCATTGCCGAACAGACAGCCCTCTACCCGCTGGGCGCCGGCCAGTACGGCGAGTTCGGCGCAGGCGACGCCCGTGCCGCGGTCGTTGTGCGGGTGGACGGAGAGGATCACGGAGTCCCGGCGTGCGAGGTGCCGGTGGAAGTACTCGATCTGGTCGGCGTAGACGTTCGGCGTGGCGATCTCGACCGTGGCCGGGAGATTGTGCGTGACCGGGCGGTCGGGGCTCGCGTCCCACAACTCCGTCAGCCCGTCGCAGAGTTCGAGGACGAAGTCCGGCTCGGTCAGGTTGAAGGTCTCGGGGGAGAACTGGAAGCGGACGTACGATGCCCCGTCGGCCCGCCGCGCCATGTGCTCGGCCGCCTCCCGCACCGTCCGCCACACCTCCCCCCGGTCCCGCCCCAGCACCACCTCGCGCCACACCGGCGACGTCGCGATGTACAGGTGCACCACCGCCCGCGGCAGCCCCTCGATCGCCTCGAAGGTCCGGTCGATCAACTCCCGCCTCGCCGGGGTGAACACGACCGGCGTGACGTCGTCCGGCACGGCACCGGTGTCCGCCAGGTGCCGCACGAAGTCGAAGTCCGTCCGGCTCGCGGACGGATAGCCCACCTCGATCTCCTTGTAGCCCATCGACACCAGCAGGTCGAAGAAGCGGCGCTTGCGCGGGGTGTCCATCGGCTCGGCGAGCGCCTGGTTGCCGTCGCGCAGGTCGACGGGCACCCAGAGTGGAGCGCGCTCGATGCGGGCGGAGGGCCAACTCCGGTCGGCGACGGGGACATTCACGCGGTCATCGAAGGGGCGGTAGCGGTGGTGCGGCATAGGGCTCGGCTGTTGCGGATTCCACAGCTCGTACGAGGTGATGGTCATCGTCTGCTGCTGCCTTCGGCTCGGCTCGGTTCGGTCGGCTTCGGTCGGGAAGTGACCGGCAGCACGGCATCCCGCGGCGGGGTGCCGGTCGCGTCAGGCCCCGCCGCGGCAGCCGAGGAGAAGGAGACCGCAGAGCGTCATGCCGGTAGGCTAGTCACTGCTCAGGTCCTCGGACAAGTCGAATTCTCTAACTCCTCAGACAAGTAGGTCGCCTCATGCCGCTCGGTGCCGTACGGCCCAGCCCGCTGGTCGAACAGGCCGCGGAGCGGCTGCGTGAGCAGATCGCCGGGGGCCACTGGCCGGTCGGCACCAAGCTGCCCGGCGAGACCACGCTCGCGAAGGAGCTGGGTGTGGGCCGCTCGACCGTGCGGGAAGCGCTCCGCGCGCTCGCCGGGTCCGGGCTGGTCCAGCCCCGACAGGGTGCCGGAGTCTTCGTCATCGCCACCGAGCCCGTCGAGGACTGGCCCACCCGGTTGCGCCGGGCCGCGGTGACCGACGTGTACGAGGTCCGCATGGCGGTCGAGGTCCAGGCCGCCCGCCTCGCCGCGCGTCGCCGCACCCCCGAGGACCTCACCGTGATCGAGGCCGCGCTGGAACACCGCCGCGCGGCCGCCGAGGCTGACGACGTCGCCTTCGTCGACGCCGACATCGCCTTCCATGCGGCCGTGGTCGCGGCCGCCCACAACCCCGTACTCACCGACCTGTTCACCGAGTTCACCCCCGTCCTGCGCACCGGCCTCGTCGAGCTGCTGACCCTGACCGGCCTGCGTACCCACGATCCGAACACCGCCGACGCCGCCCATGAGGAGATCGCCCGAGCGGTCGCGGAAGGGGACGAGGAAGCGATCGTGGAGGTGGTGCGGCGGGAGCTGGAGGACCCGTTCGGGCCGCAGGCCCAGTAGCGCGGACCTCGTACGCCCCCGGGCACCCCGCGTGCCGTAGCTGCGGAATAGCCCACCCGCCCCCGGGGTTGTTGATCCCTGCCACACGCACTGTCAGGACCACCAACCCCAGAGGGGCCTGTCATGAAGATCGGGATCATCGGCGCGGGCAACATCGGCGGCAATCTCACCCGGCGGCTCACCGCCCTCGGTCACGACGTCTCCGTCGCCAACTCCCGCGGACCGCACACGCTCACCGAACTGGCGGAGGAGACGGGAGCCACGCCCGTCACGGTGCAGGAGGCGGCCCGGGGCGCGGAGCTCGTCGTGATCACGGTCCCCACGCGAGCGGTCGCCGACCTGCCGGCGGGGCTGCTGGACGGGGCGGCGGACGGGTTGGTCGTCCTCGACACCAACAACTACTACCCCCAGCGGGACGGCAGGATCGCGGCGATCGAGGACGAGGGCCTCACCGAGAGCCGCTGGACGGAACGGAACATCGGCCACCCCGTGATCAAGGCCTTCAACGGCACCTACGCCCAGGACATCCTTCAGCGCCCACGCCCCGCCGGCGACCCCGACCGCCTGGCCCTCCCCGTCGCGGGCGACGACGAGGCGGCCAAGCGGAAGGTACGCGCCCTGATCGACGACCTCGGCTTCGACACGGTCGACGCCGGCGGCATCGACGACTCCTGGCGACAGCAGCCCGACTCCCCGGTGTACGGCCTGCGCGCGGGCGTGGACGGGGTGACGAAGGCACTGGCGGAGGCGTCACCTGACCGCCCGGCAGCCTTCCGCGCCTGACACCTCGACGTTCAGGCGTCCAGCGCCCATTCGCGCATTGCCGCTTTGCTTGCGAAGTCGCCGACGTTCTTGTCGATCGGGTCGGAGGTGTACTGGTGGAAGCGCCACTTCGCCTGGATGCGGGGCTTGCCGGCGGTGACGTAGTCGGCGATCCAGAGGCCGTCGCCCGCGTACGACGTCGTGTCGATGTTGAGCCAGAAGTTCCGGTTGCAGTAGAGGATGACCCGGTGGCTCGGCCGAAGCTCCTTCACCTTGCGGATGAAGCGGTCCTTCTCCGCGTTGCTCGCGTGCGCGCCGTCGCCGGTGGTCTCCCAGTCGACGGCGAGGATGTCGCTGCCCTTCTCCGGGGCGTGGCTCACGAAGTACTCCGCCTGGGCGGTGAGGTTGCCGGGCCAGAGGAAGTGGTAGAAGCCGAGGACCAGGCCGGCGTCGCGGCCGGTCTTGGTCTGGGCGGCGAGCTTCGGGTTGACGTATGAGCGGCCTTCCGTCGCCTTGATGAAGACGAAGGAGAGGCCGTCCGTGTCGTAGGCGGAGGACTGGTAGGCGCTCACGTCGATGCCGCGCAGCATGGGGACTCCCGGAAGTGCTGGTGGGGGGACCGGAGTTGTTGTGGGTATGCCCCACGATGGCATGGGTGATCCATGGGTGCTGGCCCTCGGCGGAATTTCACCCTTGGCTGTCGTGCAGAAGCTGTCGGCGCCACCACGCACTGGTCGTCCCGTCGGCGCCTACGGTGGCGAGGAGCTGGGTGTCGGAGCTGAAGGCCAGCGTGATGACGCGCTCGCCGCTGTCGGTGAGTGGCGTCCCGAGGTAGCGGGGTTTCCAGGCATCGGTCACGTCCCACAACCGGACGGTACGGTCGTCCCCCACCGCGGCGAGCAGTCGGCCGTCCGGGCTGAAGGCGAGCGCCGTGGCCCCGCCGCTGGGCATCTTGAACGGCTCCCCCTTGCTCCGGGGGTGTTCGGGGTCGGACAGGTCCCACAGATGCGCGCGTCCCTCGGTGTCGGCAACGGCCAGAGTGCGTCCGTCCGGGGTGAACTGCGCGGAACGGGCGCCGACGGCGCGGCTGATCCCGCCCTGGACGGTGGTCAGACCGTCAGTCAGGCGGACGTCCCTCACCTGCGTGCTGCCGTCTGTGGCGACCGTCAGCCTGACACTGCGCTCAAGTGCCAGCACGGCCTTGACGTCGCCGCCGAGGTCCCTCACGGTCCAACGGGACTTTCCGGTAGTCAGGCTCTGTCGGCGCAGTCCGCTCGGACCGGCCGTCACCAGGGTCTCGCCGTCGGGGGTGATGCCGACCGCCGAGACGCCGTCCAGGCCTTCCGGGAAGGGGAGACCGACCCTCTCGGGGTGCTCGGGGTCGGTGAGGTCCCATTCATCCACCGTATGACCCGAGACGGTCACCAGCGTCCGACCGTCGGACGGCGAGAACAACACCACGTCCGCCCGCCCTTGGTCGGCCAGTCGCCCATTGCTGACGAGGCGCCATTCCTCAGGCTGCGGCGAGTCCCGGTGCTGTGGCGTGACGTGCTGCCACGGCGGGGGCAGGGCGCCTTGCACCGTGAGCGCCGCCAGGGAGGTCACCATGACGACGCAGGCCGCACCAAGTCCAGGAAGCCAGCCGGCTCTTCTCGGCCGCGGGCGCCCGGAGTTGCCGTTGAGGTGCGGTGTACGGCGTGCTGCTGGATGAGGTGCGAGGTCTTTCCGGGGGAGTGGCCGGGCGGCCAGCGCGGTCACGAGCCGCGCTCCGAAGCGCTCGTGCGGCTGGGCGGGCGCGTGCGGTGGCAGTGCGGCGAGTGCGGTGACGAGACGACCGAGGCGACTTTCAGCGCGCAGCATCGGCACCCCCGCCACCGCCGGTCTCCGACATGCTTGCCTCCAGGCCCTCGGCCGGGCCCCGAGCGGCGGGCAGGGATGTCTCCGAGTGCTGCCGGGGCCCGGGTTCGCCGACCGGGATCGACTGGAAGAATCTGGCCACGATGAACGGCGTCGCCACTCCGGTGCCAAGTGCCATCGTTTCGTTGTCCAGTTGGCCCGAGGCGCCCAGCGCCGCAGTGAGGGCGAACCCGGCGAACAGTCGCAGCGAGATGGCGACGAGCACCACAGGGCGGTCGGCGCGGTTGCTCCACGGCCAGCGCCATCGGCGGCGCCGCCAGTCACCGCACAGAGAGTAGCGGAGTGTGGGGAGTTGAGTGCGTTCAGTAGTCAACTCGGCTTTTGTCGGGCCTTCCTTGGGGCGGCGTCAGCCCTGGTTAGACGGCACGCCATCCAGTTGCTTCGCGACTACGTGCCCGCTCGTCGGCCATGGCACCCGGCCCATCAGTGTGTTGGAGGGGGTGAGCTGCATCTCGTCCCAGAGGAGCTGTGTGTACTGGTCGACTTGTCTGCGGGCCTCCACGACGTTGCCTTCGGTCAGATGGACTTCGACCAAGGCGGCGCGGGCGGATTCCAGCAGTGGCTCCGCAGCGATTGCCGTGTAGGCGGCATCGAGGGCTGGTACGAACCGATCGAGCCGACGCAGCCGGTGGGACAGAGCGACGAGGGCGTGGATCCGCACTTGACGGATGCGCTCCCGTTCCACGATCAGCCACTCCTCCTCCCAGCTCGGCAGAAGGTCTGCGATCAGGCCTGTGGTCGTGGTGTCGCCCGGGTCGAGATCGCCGTCCTCGTTGAGCAGCCGTCCGGCCTGGCTCAGACTGTGCTCGACGTCGACTTCGACGAGTGCGCTGAGGGACACGTGCGTGCGGTCGGCGTGCACGAGCCGGTCGTCGGCCTGTCGGATCCGCCAGATCGCCGTGCGCAGGCTCGCGTGGGCGCGTGGACGCGGACCGTCGCACCAGAGCTGCTCGGCCATCGCCGTGCGGTGCTGCGTCATGCCGGACGGGCGTGACAGTGCCAGGAACGCCACCACCCGCTGGGCATGGGCCGGTAACACGACTTCGTGCTGCCCGATGTCGAGACGGAAGCCGTTGAGGAGGTGCACCAGCATGGGAGCGGAGCACATCGCGGAATCGGGCCAAGGAGGGTGCGCCATGTGCACCTCCTCCGCGTAAGTTCGCGGACTCTATCTTCGCACCGTGTGCGGGGGCGTCAATCCATCGTCACGTCCTACACGTTGATGGAAGAGAGACGGGCCGTCCGGATACTCGCGGCCATGGAATCCCAGCCGTGGCGTGTCGTCGTCGTACGGGCTTGGCTGCATGACGGCCAGGTGGTCGCCGTACTGCTGGTGGGGGCCGAGCCGGGTTCGCCTGTGCCCGTGCGGCGCATCGCGGCAGGCTCGGCGGAGGAGGCCTGTGGCGTCCTCGCCACCGTTCTCGGGGAATTGACGGAGGGTCCTACGGATCCGGAGACGACCGATTGACGCGACGCGCTACGGACATCCCGCACCCTGTTGCCCACCCCCGCATCGGAGGGCAAGGAGGCAGGGCGATGGACGTGTTGGCCACGAGCCCGACCGCACCCGAGCTGCAGTCCCCGTTCGCGGGCTTCGCCGGTTTGTCGGCGGACCCTGTCGATGCGGGCGAACGTCCACAGCCGACGACCGGGGTGGTGCTCGACTCGCCGTTCGGCTCGGGACTGCACGCCGAGGAGCCTGAAGCGGGCGAAGACGCGCTCACCGAACTCCTCGGCGAGCTTGCCGACGACGAGTTCGAAGACGCCGTGGCTCAGCTCGTGGATGACGCCGCCGCAGCGCACTTGCAGGGTGAGACCGCGTGGTCGGCCAAGGAGGGCTCCCAGGCCGGATTGCAGAGCTGGGCCGAGTCGCTGGCCGAGCAGTCCGATCGGCTGCTCGACGGCATCACCGCCCGCCTGGAGCACGAGGACCTCACCGCCATGCCGGCGCGCGACCTCGACGCCCTGCTGGAGTCGCTGGCCCCGGCTCTGGAACCGGTCGGGGCGCGCGAGGTCGTGTTCGAGCAGTTCCTGGGAGGTCTGCTGAAGAAGGCGGGCAGCCTGGTGAAGGGCGTCGTCAAGATTGCGAAGAAAGGGATCAGCGCAGTCTCGAAGATCCTTCCGATCGGGATATTGCTCAAGAAGCTCGGTGGTCTTGTCCGGCCGCTGCTCGCGCGTGTGATCAAGTCGGCGATGAACCGTCTGCCCGCAGCCGTGCGGCCCATCGCGGAACAGATCGCCAAGAAGCTGGGCGTCGCCGGTGCTGCGGCTACGGCCAACGCCCCCGCCGGTGCGACCGGTACCAGTGATGCGGAGCCGTCGGCTGCCTCCCAACTCGCCGGCGAGTTCGACCGCAATGTGGTCGGTCTGCTGCTGGCCCCCGACGAGATCGCGGCGGACGGCGTGCTCGCGGAAGCGGCAGCCGACGCCGAGGCCGACACGCCCGACCCGATCGGTGAACTCGACGCGGCCCGCCGCGAACTGGGCCGACGGCTCACCGAACTCCCCGCGGGCTCCTACCCGAAGCCGGAGATCCAGCAGTTCCTCCCCGTCGTGGCGGCGGCACTGCCGTTGATCAAGCTCGGCGTCAAGATCATTGGTAGGCAGCGGGTGGTCGACTTCATCGCCGAGCGCATCGCCGACCTGCTGCGCACCATGGTCGGACCCGGCCCGGCCAAGCAGATCGCCCGCCCGATCGTCGACGTCGGAATGAAACTCATCGGCCTCGAAGTCCCGCCGGAGACCGAGACCGACGTCGCCGGGGAAGCGCTGGCCGCCACCGTGGAAACGACGGCACGCCGAGCGCTCGCGCTGCCCGCCGCGGTGCAGGACGACCGGCTGCTGCTCGACGCCGCCGTGCAGCAGTTCTTCGCCGAAGGCGCCGCCGCCCACCTCCCCGGCCGGCTGCTGCGCGCCGACCTGCCCGAGCGGGAATCGGAACACGAGAGCGGGGTGTGGGTGCTGATGCCGCGGACGGCCGCCCCCCGCTACCGCTTCCTCAAATACACGCGGCCCTTCGAGATCCAGGTCAGCAGGCCCGTGGCGCGCGCGGTGCCGTGGTCCGACGGCGGGACGCTGGAGTCGCACCTGCTCGACCGCGGCGTACGGCAGTGGCCCACGATCGCCGAAGCCCACCTCTACGAGATGCTCCCCGGTGGCCATCTCGGGCACCTCCGCTACGACGACACCCTCCGTGGAGTCGCCGGAGAAGAGGAAGGCATCGCCGACGAAGTGGCACCCCTGACGCCGGAGATCGCCGGGCTGCTGCTTGGCGAGCCGGGCCTGGGCCGGTCTGCTCCAGGGCGTGGCGGAGCGGCCCGCCCGGGCGCTGCTCCCGGCCGCCGGTTCGTCCGGCTGCGGCCCAAGGGGCACGCGGCAGGCCGTAGGGCAGGCCGTGCTGCCGGGCCACGCGCACGGGTCGGCGTGCACCTGGACTCCGCCGCCACTCCGCCGCGGCTCAGGGTCGCCCTGCGGCTGAGCGAACGGCAGGCCCAGGAGATGCTGGACCTGCTGACCAGGGCCGAGGGCCCGGACCTGCCCGGGGCACTGCGCAAGGTCCAGCAGGTGCACCAGCGTTCTCTCGTATCCCGGCTGACCGACCAACTGGTGAAACGGTCCGTGCTGACGGACGCCACGGCCGCGCGGGCAGCCGCGGAGCAGCTGTCGACGGCCGTCGACACCGGGCTCTCCGCGATGCTGCAAGGCCAGACGGCACAGCTCACCGAAGCGGTCCGCGATCCGGCCCAGGGCCTCACGATCAAGCTGGTGTTCGAAGGCGTCACGCGGGAGAGCCTCCAGGGCACGCCGCCCGAGCCGACCGTCACGGTGACTCCCGGCTGGCGCTCCGGTGGCTGAGCCAGGGGGCGACGTCCTCGCCACACAGCTCGCGGCGGAGTTACGGCACTGGCGACGAGCCGCCCACGAACTGACCGACCTCGACATGGTCGCCGCACCACAGGCCTGGGCCGGACTCGAGTCCTACCTCGGCACCGGCGTCCGCGCCGGGCTGATCAGGTCGGCCAGGGGGGTGGCCACTCGCGCGGACCAGCTCGCGGCGCAGTTGCCCGGCACGACGGCGCGGGACGATCTGGCCCGGTTCCGGGACCGGGTGCTGTCGCTGCGCCAGTCCTATGTCCGCGCCGAGACGGTGATCGACTTCTTCGGTGACGCTGTCGGCATGCGTACCAATCCACGCCTGGCGGAGCTCTTGCGTGGCCTGGATCTGCTGGCCGTCGATGCCATGGACCGCATCCTCGGGCCACTCGGCATCCCGGTTCCTCCGGTGCTGGTCTACCTCGACAAGGGTCTTGGAGCATCGATCCTGCGCGCCGGGATACGGCTGTGGGACGCGTCGCTCTCACCAGCCGCCGCGATCAAGATCACTCGGCACAACCTGCTGCGGCCCACATCCCTGATCCATGAAGACGGCCATCAGGTCGCGCACCTGACCAACTGGACCGACGAACTCGCCACCGCCCTGCACGACGTGCTCGCGCCCGCGTCGCCGATCGCCGCGGAGGCCTGGCGCGGGTGGGCGAGCGAAGTCGCTGCCGACGTCGTCGCGTTCGTCCTGACCGGCTACGCGCCCGTGCCGGCGCTGGCCGACGTCGTGGACGGCACCACCGCCGCCGTGTACCGGATGCCGCCGGGCGATCCGCACCCGATGGGCCTGCTGCGGGTCGCCTTCAACGCCGCGCTCTGCCGGTACTGGTACGGCGCCGGGGCGTGGGACGACCTCGTGCGCATCTGGCTGTACCGCCATCCCGTGCATGCCGCGCCGCCGGAGTCCGCGCTCGTCGCGCGGGCGACGTTGCCTCTCCTCCCGAAGATCGTCCGGGTGTGCACGGAGCGGCCGATGCGGGCCTTCGGTGGTCGGCCGCTCTCGGCGCTGGTCGACCCGCGCCGGGTGGCGCCCAACGAGTTGCGCAGGCTCGCCGACGGGGCTGGGGCGGCGCTGTACACCTCGAGCTATCTGCAACGGCTCGAACCGATGCGGATCCTGGCGTGGACCGTACTCCGGTCGCAGCGCGCCGATGACAACGCCGACCGCGACCTGGAGACATGGCTGCGCCGCCTCGGCGCGGACCATGCGACCGCCGCAGCCTGACCAGGGAGACAGCCATGCCGGAATCCCCGACCCCGCCAACGGCCCCGGACCGACCGGACCCGGCCCCGACAGCGGCCCAAGGCCCAGACCCGAAATCGGACCCGGCGTCCCCGCCTGGCAAGGCCCCGCCGCGCAAGGCCCGTGCACGCAAGGCCTCGGTCCCCGAAGCATCGGACCCGGCCTCGACAGCGGTCCAAGGCCCAGACCCGAAATCGGACCCGGCATCCCGGCCTGGCAAGGCCCCGCCGCGCAAGGCCCGTGCACGCAAGGCCTCGGTCCCCGAAGCACCGGACCCGGCCCCGACACCGGCCCAAGGCCCAGACCCGAAGTCGGACCCGGCATCCCGGCCTGGCAAGGCCCCGCCGCGCAAGGCCCGTGCACGCAAGGCTTCGGTCCCCGAAGCATCGGACCCGGCCCTGACAGCGGCCCAAGGCCCAGACCCGAAGTCGGACCCGGCATCCCGGCCTGGCAAGGCCCCGCCGCGCAAGGCCCGTGCACGCAAGGCTTCGGTCCCCGAAGCATCGGCCCCGGCCCCGACGGCGGCCCAAGGCCCAGACCCGAAGTCGGACCCGGCGTCCCCGCCTGGCAAGGCCCCGCCGCGCAAGGCCCGTGCACGCAAGGCCTCGGTCCCCGAAGCATCGGACCCGGCCTCGACAGCGGCCCAAGGCCCAGACCCGAAGTCGGACCCGGCATCCCGGCCTGGCAAGGCCCCGCAGCGCAAGGCCTCGGCTCCCAATGCACCGGACCCGGACCCGGACCCGGCCCCAGGTCCAGGCCCGGCCCAAGGCCCAGACCCGAAATCGGACCCGGCGTCCCTGCCTGGTGCACCGCCGCCTCAGGGGGCCTTGTCGCCCGACATCGTCGACGCGATCACGGCACTGACGACGTTCCTGCGCAACGGCTCCCAGACACGTGACCCGCAGGCGTTCAGCCCCGGGCAACTGAATATCGAGCGAGACTTCCGAGACCTGTTGGCCGGGCTCGGGCGCGGCAGTTCGGATGCACCCGGCCGGATCGCGCGCCCAGTGCTGTCGGACGGACTCCTGGAACTCGGTGCGCCGCTCCCCGACGAGGCGGTCAGCATCGGCGGCTTCAACCGCATCGGCACCGAGTTCCGCCAGGTCTGGCGCGTGACGGTGGCCCTGGCCGCCAAGTACCCCGGTGATCCGACCCACCTCCGCCACAAAGACATCGTGGTCGACCGCGTCGTACGGCTGCGCGTGTTCGACGAAAACGGGCGGCGGATCCTGACGGGTGTCCCGAAGATCGTCAACACCCCGTCCCGGCCCACCCTCTGAGGAGACGACCATGTTCCGCACGCTCGCGCGCCTGCTGGCCGACTCCGGATTCGACACCAACGAATTCTTCAGGATCCATCCGCTACAGCTCAGCCGCTGGCTGGAGGAGGCGTGGGCCGAGGGCGGCCAGGCCGACTGGCCCGGGTTCGAGACCTCCCCGACGGGCGTCACCCCAGAAGTCGTGGCCCGCCTCCAACTGCCCGGCGAGGTGAGCGGCGGGCTGCTCGACGCCCTGCGTTCCGGAATCGCGATTCCCGGTCAGTTCTCCCCGCCGCCCGCCACGGGCATCGACACCGGCGCCGCACTGCCCTGGGACCACCTGATCTACGCCTTCCTGGTCGAGAGCACCGGTGTCGCGGAGATCCTGCGGGAGGTCGTCCGCCGCTATGTGGTCGGCGAGACGCTCGAAGCCGCCAACGACACGACCTACAGCTGGGTCCGGGCCACCGAGGAGCTGTTCTTCCGCGATCCCCCGCTGTTCTCCATCACCGGTACCACCAGCGCCTTACGGCCGGACCCGCTGGTCAACCGCCGTAACGCCTACTGGCGGATGTTCGGGATGGACCTGCCGCACAAGCCGTACGGGATCCCGGGCCAGCCGTGGAAGTCCGACGTCGGAGCGTCCGCCAACCGCCGGTTCGGCGAGGTGTGGATCGAACTGCTGCGCCAGGTCTGGGTCGCGTACGTGAACGACAGCAACTCGGTCGGCGCCAACCCCACCGACGCCTCGTACATCGCATACCTGTGCCAGACGCTCTCGGAGATGATGGGGATGCGTCGCCGGGCCGGGATGCTCGCCCGTGAGGAGTTCGGCCATGTTGTCACCATGAGTTGGTTCCACCTGCTGTTGGAGAGCGAGAACGACGTTGTGCGGGACCTTCAGGCGGGTGCGGGTGCCGGCGGAAACGCCGCGGACCGCCTCGCCCGGATCGCGCAGCGCGTGGGCATCACACCCCCACGCCGAGCCCGTGAGCTGTTCGAGCTCGCCGAACTGGTCTCGCCGGTGCTGATGTTCATCGAAGCCGGCCGGTTCAACGAGCCCAACGATGCCGAGTTGCTGTTCCGCAGCGGCTCCCCGCAACCGGTGGTGCGCGACACGATGAACCGCATCATCGACCTCTGGCAGTCCGCCACCGGGGAGTCGATCAAGGAACCGGGGGTCCGGTTGGTCAACGGCCCGCCCCCGTCGTCCGCACAGCCCGTACGGCTGCCGAGCGCCCATCTGCCTGCGGCACCCGACCCCGCCAAAAGCAGCACGAACGGCTCCGCACCCGTGCGGCTTTGAGCCGACCGACACCCCCTGAGACCGGGAGGCGACGATGACCCGCCCGCAGACCTGGGACTGGACCGAGTCCCTCAGCGCCGACCCACCGCCCTCCGCGCAGCAGACCCCGAACTGGGTCGCCCAGGACGTGTTCCGGCCGGCCGAACAGGGGACCGGAGATGGGGAGTCGGGTCCCGAGATGACCCTGGCCGAGTTCGCCGCCGAAGCGCGCGACTCCACCTTCACCTCGGAGGTCTACGACGAGGCCGAGTCCGGGGAAGTGGAACTGGCCGAATGGGAACTGGCCGGAAACCCGGTCCAGGACGAGGCATTCCCGTCCGGGCTGACCCTGATTCCGACCACGGGCGCCACCGCCAAGGAAGCAGAACACTGGGATCCGTACGCAACCGGACTTCCGCTCTACGTCACCGGACCCACCGTACGGTCGCAGAAGCTCTCCCCCAACTTCACCGTCGGCGAACTCATCAGCAGCGGTGGAACGGCCGTCGACATCGCCAGGATCTCCCCGGCGCTGGTGCGCTGCCTACAGGCGCTGCGCGACCGGCTGGGCAAACCCGTCACCATCAGCTCCGGGTACCGGTCCTGGGCGCGCAACGTGGCCGTGTACCGTGCCCGGGGCGCCACCCCGACCCTCAGCCGCCACTGCAGCGGACAGGCCGCCGACATCAGCGTCGCGGGCATGTCCGGACTCGACCTCGCCAAGGCCGCGCTGGACGCGTGTGGCCGGGACATCGCGGTCGGGATCGGCGCCACCTACGCCCACATCGACGTCCGCGGCAGCTGGGCCCGCTGGTCCTACGCCTCAGGCGACGCGGCGAAAGGCGACCTCGCCGCGATCGACGCTCACCGTAGCGGGCTGGGCACCACCCCGCCCTCAACGGGCGGCTCGGCCTACGTCCCCGGCGGCGTTCCTGGTGGCGGACTCACGAGCGCCGTCCCGAGGGCCGACTCGTTGCGGGCCCGGATCGCGCAGTTCGCCGAACAGGAGCGGAAGCGGTGGAGTGACGGGGCCCGCGTCGAAACCGAGTCGGCGATGACGGCGACGCTCCAGGACTACTACCGCACCGGCGTCGGGATCACGGTGACCGCGTCGGACCTGCAGAGCAGTTCGTGGCAGGGCGGCCATCCATGGAGCGCGGTCTTCATCAGCTGGGTGATGCGCCAAGCCGGCGCGGGCAGCGCCTTCGCCTACAGCACGGCACATCGCGAGTACGTCAGCGCCGCCAAACGCAACGCCGAGACCGGCAACACCGCCAACCCCTTCTGGGCCTACCCGACCGAGAAGATCGTCCCCGAGGTGGGCGACCTGGTCTGCGCCGATCGGGACGGTGGCGGCGGGTGCGGCGGTGCCACCTACGCGACGATCGACAACGGCACGGCGTGGTCGACGCACTGCGACGTCGTCACTGCCGTGGACCGGACCGGACGCAGGCTCACCGCCGTCGGCGGCAATGTCAGCCAATCGGTGAAGGCCAAGACGATCGCGATCGATGCGCAGGGCTTCGTGGTTCCCCAGCAATCAGGGCAGACCTGCCGGTACTTCGCCATCCTCAAGGTCCGCGACGGCACACCCTCCCCGCCCCAACAGGAGTCGGGACCGGCTGCATCGGTTACCGTGCTCGACCCCGACGCCACAGCCCGGGCGGTCCGCCTGAACACCTCCTACGCCACGGCTATGCGCTGGGGCGAGCACCTCGACGCGATCACCCGGCTGATCGCATCACCTGGATCGACCCCGGCCGACGTCACCTTCGCCCATGCCGTGGCGCGATGGCAGCGAGGCCGAGGACTGACACCCGACGGGGCTATCGGACCTGACTCCTGGATCGAAATGGTGAAGGTGATCAACCGCTGACAACGGCCGGAGGCGATGTCGCCATTGGCGTCGCACTTGAAGGCGGCAGGCGGCAGGCGGCAGGCGGCAGGCGGGAGGCCACGGCCGGTGAGCGCAGCCGCCGGCTTCACGACGGCCGCGTGGTGACGGCTGCGGATGGCTATCGAGGCGACGCGCACTCGCTGACCGAGGTGTTCCTGACTGTGCTGGAGTACGCGACCGCGCAGTTGATCGTCGCGCGGCCATGATCTCGTCTGTGGACCGGCTGTTGTGGCAAGCCAGGTTGCGCAGATCGTTGTCGGAGTTCGCTGACCCCGTTGCGACCCCCGCGCGGCACGGCCAGCAGATCTACGTGCGCGGTCTCCGGGGCGTCTGCTCGCCGGTAGACCCCACGGGACAGTTCGTCTTCCAGATGATGGGGACTTTCCGCCGCGTAGGCAGGGAAGGCCCCGACAGCGTCGAAAGACACGAACGCTCTGCTCAGGGCCCATCCCCTCAGCACTCGATGATGTTCACCGCCAGCCCGCCCCGCGCCGTCTCCTTGTACTTCACGCTCATGTCCGCGCCCGTGTCCTTCATGGTCTTGATGACCTTGTCGAGGGACACCTTGTGCGAGCCGTCGCCGCGCATGGCCATGCGGGCCGCGGTGACGGCCTTCACGGCGGCCATGCCGTTGCGCTCGATGCACGGGATCTGGACCAGGCCGCCGACCGGGTCGCAGGTGAGGCCGAGGTTGTGTTCCATGCCGATCTCGGCGGCGTTCTCGACCTGCTCCGGGGAGCAGCCGAGCACCTCCGCGAGTGCGCCCGCGGCCATCGAGCAGGCCGAGCCGACCTCGCCCTGGCAGCCGACCTCGGCGCCGGAGATGGAGGCGTTCTCCTTGAAGAGCATGCCGATCGCGCCGGCGGCCAGCAGGAAGCGGACCACCCCGTCCTCGTCGGCGCCGGGCACGAAGTTGATGTAGTAGTGCAGGACCGCGGGGATGATGCCCGCCGCGCCGTTCGTCGGGGCGGTGACCACTCGGCCGCCGGCCGCGTTCTCCTCGTTCACCGCCATCGCGTAGAGCGTGATCCACTCCATCGCGTGCGCCAACGGGTCGCCCTCCGCGCGGAGTTGGCGTGCGGTGACGGCGGCCCGGCGGCGTACCTTCAGGCCACCGGGCAGGATGCCCTCCCGTGACATCCCCCGGGACACGCATGCCTGCATCACCCGCCAGATCTCCAGCAGGCCCTCGCGGATCTCCTCCTCGGTCCGCCAGGCCCGCTCGTTCTCCAGCATCAGGGACGAGATCGACAGGCCGGTCTCCTTCGTCAGGCGCAGCAGCTCGTCGCCCGTGCGGAAGGGGTACTTGAGGACCGCGTCGTCGAGTTTGATGCGGTCGGCGCCCACCGCGTCCTCGTCGACGACGAAGCCGCCGCCCACGGAGTAGTAGGTCTTCGAGAGGAGTTCGGTGCCGGAGGCGTCGTGCGCCCAGAGGGTCATGCCGTTCGCGTGGTACGGCAGTGCCTTACGGCGGTGCAGGACCAGGTCCTTGTCGAAGTCGAAGGCGATCTCCCGCTCGTCGAGCAGCCGGAGCCGGCCCGCCGACCTGATGTCCTCCACCCGCTGGTCGGCACCCTCCACGTCCACCGTCCGCGGCGACGCGCCCTCCAGCCCGAGCAGGACCGCCTTGGGGGTGCCGTGGCCGTGTCCGGTCGCGCCCAGGGAGCCGTACAGCTCGGCCCGTACGGACGCGGCGGAGTCCAGGAGACCTTCGCCCCGCAGCCGGCGGGCGAACATGCGGGCCGCGCGCATCGGGCCCACGGTGTGGGAGCTGGACGGGCCTATGCCGATCGAGAACAGGTCGAAGACCGAGATGGCCACGGTGACTCCTCAAAGCGGGGGTGGTGGGGCACCCGGCTCCCGGTACCGGCAGTCGGGGCCGGGCGCGGGTGCCCCACCAAGGGGCTTACTTTTTCAGGCCGGGGTACAGCGGGTGCTTGTCCGCGAGTGCGGCGACCCTGGCCTTGAGCGCCTGGGCGTCGTACGACTGCTTGAGCACCTCGGCGATGACGTCCGCGACCTCGGCGAAGTCCTCGGCGGTGAAGCCGCGGGTGGCGAGGGCGGGGGTGCCGATACGGAGACCAGAGGTCACCATCGGCGGACGCGGGTCGTTCGGGATGGCGTTGCGGTTGACCGTGATGCCGACCTCGTGCAGGCGGTCCTCGGCCTGCTGACCGTCGAGTTCGGAGTTGCGCAGGTCGACCAGGACCAGGTGCACGTCCGTGCCGCCGGAGAGCACGTCCACGCCCACCGCCTTCACGTCGTCCTGCACCAGACGCTCGGCGAGGATGCGGGCACCGTCCAGGGTACGGCGCTGCCGCTCCTTGAAGTCCTCCGAGGCGGCGACCTTGAAGGAGACCGCCTTCGCCGCGATCACGTGCTCCAGCGGGCCGCCCTGCTGACCGGGGAAGACCGCGGAGTTGATCTTCTTCGCCAGCTCGGCGGTGGAGAGGATCACGCCGCCGCGGGGGCCGCCCAGCGTCTTGTGGGTGGTCGTGGTGACCACGTGCGCGTGCGGGACCGGGTTCGGGTGGAGGCCCGCCGCGACGAGACCGGCGAAGTGCGCCATGTCGACCATGAGGTACGCGCCGACCTCGTCCGCGATCCGGCGGAACGCGGCGAAGTCCAGCTGCCGGGGGTAGGCCGACCAGCCGGCCACGATCAGCTTCGGCTTGGACTCCTTGGCCAGCCGCTCGACCTCGGCCATGTCGACGACTCCGGTGTCGTCCACGTGGTAGGCGACGACGTTGTACAGCTTGCCGGAGAAGTTGATCTTCATGCCGTGGGTCAGGTGCCCGCCGTGCGCGAGGTTCAGGCCCATGATCGTGTCACCGGGCTTGAGCAGCGCGAACATCGCGGCCGCGTTGGCCTGCGCGCCCGAGTGCGGCTGCACGTTGGCGTGCTCGGCGCCGAACAGCTCCTTGACGCGGTCGATGGCGATCTGCTCGACCACGTCGACGTGCTCGCAGCCGCCGTAGTAGCGGCGTCCCGGGTAGCCCTCGGCGTACTTGTTGGTCAGGACCGAGCCCTGCGCCTCCATGACCGCGACCGGCGCGAAGTTCTCCGAGGCGATCATCTCCAGCGTGGACTGCTGGCGGTGCAGCTCGGCGTCGACGGCGGCGGCGACGTCCGGGTCGAGCTCGTGCAGGGGGGTGTTCAGGACAGACATGCTCTGCGACTCCTCAGCCGGCGGAAAAGGCGGTGTACTCGTCGGCGGAGAGCAGGTCGGACGGCTCTTCCGCGACACGAACCTTGAACAGCCAACCGCCTTCGAAGGGCGCGGAGTTCACCAGTGACGGGTCGTTCACCACGTCCTCGTTCGCCTCGGTGACCTCGCCGCTGACCGGGGAGTACAGGTCGCTGACGGACTTGGTCGACTCCAGCTCGCCGCAGGTCTCGCCCGCGGTCACGGTGTCACCGACCGCCGGAAGGTCGACGAAGACGACATCGCCGAGCGCGTTGGCCGCATGCTCCGTGATGCCGACCGTCGCGACGCCGTCCTCGGCGGCCGACAGCCACTCGTGCTCCTTGCTGTAGCGCAGCTGCTGGGGGTTGCTCATGACCTGAATTCTCCTGTACGCGGGGGAGTGCTGGTGAATGGGGGACTACGGAAGAGGGGTGTGAGCAGGGCGAATGTGCCCGGCGTCACAACTCAGTGTCTACTTCTGGCGCTTGTAGAACGGCAGCGCCACGACCTCGTACGGCTCGTGGCTGCCTCGGATGTCCACCGCGACCCCGGCGGTACCCGGCGCCGCATGCGCCGCGTCGACGTACGCCATCGCGATCGGCTTGCCCAGTGTGGGCGAGGGGGCGCCGGAGGTGACCTCGCCGATCACCTCGCCGCCGGCGACGACGGCGTACCCGGCGCGCGGGACGCGGCGGCCCTCGGCGACGAGCCCGACAAGGACGCGCGGCGGGTTCTCCTCAGCGCGGGAAGCGGCCTCCTGAAGCGCCGCGCGCCCCACGAAGTCACCGTCCTTCTCGAACTTCACCACCCGGCCGAGCCCGGCGTCGAAGGGCGTCAGCGAGGTCGACAGCTCATGCCCGTACAGCGGCATGCCCGCCTCCAGACGCAGGGTGTCCCGGCAGGACAGGCCGCACGGGACCAGCCCCGCGCCCTCGCCCGCCTTGGTCAGCGCCTGCCACAGCTCGACCGCGTGCTCCGGCCGCACGAACAGCTCGAAGCCGTCCTCGCCGGTGTAGCCGGTGCGGGCGATGAGGGCCGGGACGCCGGCGACGGTGCCGGGCAGACCGGCGTAGTACTTCAGGCCGTCGAGGTCGGCGTCGGTGAGTGAGGCGAGGATGCCGGGGGACTCGGGGCCCTGGACGGCGATGAGGGCGTAGGCGTCGCGGTCGTCGCGCACCTCGGCGTCGTACCCCTCGGAACGCTCGATCAGGGCGTCCAGAACGATCTGTGCGTTACCGGCATTCGCCACGACCAGGTATTCAGAAGAAGCGGCCTCGGTCTCGGCCAGCCGGTAGACGATCAGGTCGTCGAGGATGCCGCCGTCCTCGCGGCAGATCATGGTGTAGCGGGCGCGGCCGGCCTTGACCCCGCCGATGTTGCCGACGAGCGCGTGGTCCAGCAGGGCGGCGGCCTGGGGGCCGGTCACCGCGATCTCGCCCATGTGCGAGAGGTCGAAGAGCCCGGCCCGGGTGCGCACGGCGAGGTGTTCCTCGCGCTCGGAGCCGTACCGCAACGGCATGTCCCAGCCGGCGAAGTCGGTCATCGTCGCGCCGAGGAGACGATGCAGGGCATCGAGCGCGGTAAGACGGAGGGGGCTACTGCTCATCGGTTCTGCTCCCAGGGCATGACAGGCGAGGTCGTTCCTCCCCATCTGTCATCGGAACCTGAGAGGTTCGTCACGACCACACGTAGTGATGGTCACGACTTGCACCTTGGGTGGAGCCACTGCGACAGCGGCCCGCTTTTCAGATGTGCCTCGCCCGCGCGGTAACGGGGCCTGAGAGATTCAAGGGAGGGACTTGCTCCTTCGGCGCCCCGACAGCAGTGCTGCCAGGGACTCTCCCGCGCGGATTCAAGCGGCCGGTATGCAGTTGGCGCGCACATCATTGCACGCATCGGTCCGCTCCGGCAGGGGTACCTTTCAGGGCCGACCACCCACAGCGACCGCACAGGGTTCACAGACCGGCACAGCGGCCTGTAGCAGGCTTGTTGCGGGAAGCGGACGGAAATGGGAGACGCCGCGTATTACCTTCTCTTTACACTCGACGGGGATGGGAACTCCCGACCCCATGGGGAGGACGATCACGGTGAACAGGATCACGGCGTACGCCACCAGCTCGGCCCTCGCGCTGCCCGAGCAGCACTCGGCCCCGGCCAGGGAGGCCTGCGGCCCGCACTCGGCGCCCGTCGTCCGGGACCTGCGCGACCGCGCCGGCCGCAGCCCGCACGCACTGCTCTTCGGTCCCAGGGACCTCGTCGTGATCACCGGCCTGCCCGGAAGCGGAAAGTCCACGCTGATGCAGCGCGCGGTGAAGGCCGTCCGGATCGACTCCCAGGACACCCGCGACCGCTGGGACGCGCGCGTGTCCCGCTTCCTGCCGTACGGGTTCTACCGCCCCCTGGTCCGGCTCGCGCACTACACCGGACTGCGCCGCGCCCTGCGCACCGGCAAGGGAGTCGTCGTGCACGACTGCGGTACGCAGTCCTGGGTGCGCCGCTGGCTGTCCCGCGAGGCCCGTCGCCGGGGCGGCACACTGCATCTGCTGCTGCTCGACGTCGCGCCCGGCACCGCCCTGGAGGGTCAGCGCGAGCGCGGCCGCGGCGTCTCGCGCTACGCCTTCCTGCGCCACCGCTCGGCGGCCGCCCGGCTGGTGCGCTCCGTCGAGCGCGGCGATCTGCCCGACGGCTGCGGCTCGGCGGTGCTGCTCGACCGTGACGCGGCGGACGTGCTGCGCCGGATCGGCTTCACGGGCTGACCTCGGTGCCGCACCCGCTAGCCTTTGAGCCACGGCAGTGATCTCGGCAGGCGGTTAGGCAGATGGACTTCCCAGGGAACTTCCCGGACTTCCCGGCACAGGCACACCCCCACCCGCACGGCGGCTGGCCCGGCAACGAGCTGGAGGAGGTGCTCTCCGCCTCCCTCAACATCCCGTCGGCCGGCGGCCGACTCATCGAGGTCCTCGGCCGCAGCTTCGTCTGGGTCCCGCTCCCGAGCGGCGGCGGCCCGGGCAGCGTCCCGCTCGACCTGCCCACGCTGGAGCTCGACGGCCAGGCCTACGTCCCGGTGTTCAGCTCCGAGGAACAGTTCCGCCAGGTCGCCGGCTCCCACATGTCGTACACGATCGCCCCGGCCGTGGAGTTCGCCCGCGGCCTGCCCCCGCAGGTCGGCATCGCCGTGAACCCGGACGGCGTGGTCGGCGTACCGCTCCCGCCGCCCGCGGTCGCCGAACTCTGCCGGGTGGGCCGCACCCCCCTGGACGGCACCACGACCGGCGGCCGGGTCAAGCTCTACGAACCCGACTGGCAGGAAGACCCGGTCGACTTCCTCACCGCGGCCTCGGCCGAGTTCGAGCACATCGGCGTGGTGACGACGGCCCGCCGCTGCCTGGCGGCGATCGAGACGGCGGATCCCGTGATGTTCATCGGCGTCGAACTCTCCCAGTGGGAGGGCGACATCAGGGCCCTCCCACTGGACGCACTGGGCCGGGCCCTGGCCAAGGTCCCCGTGAAGTGGCCGGTAAACCTGGTTCTCCTGGACGTAACACAAGACCCGGTGGCCGAGTGGATGCGCAACAGGGCCCGCCCTTTCTACCAACGGTGACGGCACCCACCCAGGGGCGCGGGGAACTGCGCGACAAGCCACATAGAACCCGCACCCGCCGACGGGCACCAGGTCCCGAGCTCTTGGGCGCTTAAGGTGGTTTCATATCCGGGCAACCTCAAGTGAAGGGGCGGTACAAGGTGAGCGCCAGCGGCATCGCGGCCGGCCAGGTCGAGCACATGCTGCGCCAGGTGACGCCCGGGCGCTACGACGCCTACGAGGCACTGCTGCGCGCCCTCGCAACCCCGTCCGCCGGCCAGGTCTGGATGCTCCTGTGGCACGGCCAGGCCGGCTCGCCGGACGCGCAGTACGGAAACATGGAGGTCGACGGCCACGGCTACGCCCCCTGTGTCACCTCCGCGCAGGAGCTCTCGGCCAGCGGCTGGAACCGCTCCTACGAGGTCGTCGACGGAGTCGACGTCGCCCGCACGCTCTACCCCGACCAGTTCGGCCTCTGGCTGAACCCGCACGCCCCCGGCGGCGGTGTCGGCATCCCCTGGCTCGACCTGCGCCGTATCGCCACCGGCCTGGAGCGCCAGCCCGCAGGGCCCCTGCGGCTGTCGGAGCCGGGGATCGAGATCCCGCAGTTCTACGCCCTGCTCGCGCAGAACGCCCACCGCACCCCGGCCGTCCGCACCTTGCGCCGCGCCTGGGTGCAGCCGGCGCTCGGAGCGCCGTACCTCGCCGTCGGTCTCGATGTGTACGACACCAGCCCGGTCGCCGTGGACTCGGTACGGGCGATGATGCAGCAGTCCATCGGCGCGGTGCCGGACGGTCTGCCGGTGTCGACGGTCGCCATGTCCGACGAGTACGACCCGGTCGCGATGTGGATGCGGGCCCAGGCCCGCCCCTTCTACGACCGCGAGGCCCACGCGGCCCCGGCCCAGGCCCCCGCGCTCGGATACGGATACCCGCCGGCGCACGGCGGATACTGAGACGCGGCCCGCACCCTCCGTCGCAGCGGTGGAGCCCCTTCTGCGCGCGTAGACCGCGGCGGAAAGCCCTGACCTGCTCCGGATGCACCGACTTGTCCTCGTCCGGCCGCCGTTACCCACTGTCCGGATAACGGAACCCTCGACGCAGCATCACGGTTACGCATCCTTTCACCGTCAAGTCTGGTAACGCGTCGCCAAAGCGTTGAAGACTCCCCCACCAGGGGTGTTCGAACCCCCAGTACTACGGACTGATCACGCCGCCACAGCGGCAAGTGCGGGCCGGTCACCGCCGGTTGAGAGGGGTCCCTGCCAGATGACGGCACCATTGCACGAGCCGACCGCCGAGGCGGCCCCCAGCGCGGCCGAGGAGGCGGCGGTTGCAGGCACCGACGCGAAGGCCGTACAGGGTCGTTCCCTGGGCCGGATCGCCTGGGAGCGCCTGAAGCGGGACAAGCTCGCTCTGACCGGCGGCGTCGTGGTGCTCCTCCTCGTGGTGGTCGCCCTGCTCGCGCCGGTCATCACCAGCCTGCTCGGGCAGGATCCGGACGCGTATCACGAGGAGCTGATCGACCCGCTGTTCGGCACCCCCACGGGTTCGCTGGGCGGCATCAGCGGCGACCACCTGCTGGGCGTCGAGCCGGTCAACGGCCGCGACATCCTCGCCCGGATCCTCTACGGCGCCCGGATCTCGCTGCTGGTCGGCTTCCTGTCGGCCGTCGTCGCCGTGGTCCTGGGCACCGTTCTCGGCATCCTCGCCGGTTTCTTCGGCGGCTGGGTCGACTCCGTCATCAGCCGGGTGATGGACGGTCTGCTGGCCTTCCCGCAGCTGCTCTTCATCATCGCGCTGGTCTCCGTCATGCCGAACGAGATGCTGGGCCTGACCGGGTCCAGCGTGCGTGTCTTCGTGATGATCCTGGTCATCGGCTTCTTCGGGTGGCCGTACATCGGACGTGTGGTGCGCGGCCAGACGCTCTCGTTGCGCGAGCGCGAGTACGTCGAGGCCGCCCGCTCCCTGGGCGCCGGGCGGCTGTACATCCTGTTCAAGGAGCTGCTGCCCAACCTCGTCGCGCCGATCGTCGTGTACACGACGATGATGATCCCCACCAACATCCTCACCGAGGCGGCACTCAGCTTCCTGGGCGTGGGCGTCAAGCCGCCCACGGCCTCCTGGGGGCAGATGCTTTCGAGCGCGATCGACTACTACGAATCGGACCCCATGTACATGGTGGTCCCCGGCGTGGCGATCTTCATCACTGTCCTCGCCTTCAACCTCTTCGGCGACGGCGTGCGTGACGCGCTGGACCCGAAGGGCTCCCGCTGAACTGCCGTACCTAAAGCGTCCCGTGGCACTGACACGGGGTCTCTCATCAAAACCGGAGGATCCGAGATCGTGACTACCAAACGCACCTCAGGGCGGCGTAAGCAGGCATTTGCCGCTGTCGCCGCGGTCGCCGCGCTGCTGACCACGGCGGCGTGCGGCGGTGGCGACAGCGATGACGGGGGTTCGAAGAACGGCGCGGCCGGCTTCGACGCCGCCAACAACAAGGTCGCCCAGGCCGACCTGGCGAAGAAGGGCGGCACGCTGAAGTTCGGTGGCGCCCAGGACGCCGACTCGTGGGACACCACGCGTGGCTACTACGGCTTCATGTGGAACTTCGCGCGCTACTACAGCCGCCAGCTCGTCACGGGCAAGACGGAGCCCGGCAAGGCCGGCGCCGAGCTCACTCCGGACCTCGCCACCGACACCGGCAAGGTCTCGGACGACGGCAAGACCTACACGTTCACCCTGCGTGACGGCATCACCTGGGAGGACGGCAAGCCGATCACCTCGAAGGACGTCAAGTACGGCATCGAGCGGGTCTGGGCACAGGACGTGCTGTCCGGCGGTCCGGTCTACCTGAAGGACATGCTCGACCCCAAGGGCGAGTACAAGGGCCCGTACAAGGACACCTCCAAGGACAAGCTGGGTCTGAAGGCGATCGAGACGCCGGACGACAAGACCATCGTCTTCAAGCTGCCGCAGGCCAACTCGGACTTCGCGGAGGTGCTGGCCCTGATCTCGGCGTCGCCGGTCCGTCAGGACAAGGACACCAAGTCGAAGTACGGCCTGAAGCCGTTCTCCTCCGGCCCGTACAAGTTCGAGTCGTACAGCCCGGGCAAGGACATCACGCTGGTCCGCAACACCAACTGGAAGCAGGCCTCGGACCCGATCCGCAAGGCGTACCCGGACAAGATCACTGTCCAGTTCTTCTCGGACGCCAACCAGCTGGACGAGCGCCTGCTCAACGGTGACCTGGACCTCGACATCAACCAGACCGGCATGTCGCCGCAGGGCCGCACCACCGCCCTGAAGGAGCACAAGGCCAACCTGGACAACCCGGTCTCCGGCTACATCCGCTACGCGACCTTCCCGCAGAGCGTGAAGCCGTTCGACAACATCGAGTGCCGCAAGGCCGTGATCTACGGTGCCGACCACGTGTCGCTGCAGACCGCGCGCGGTGGCCCCATCGCCGGTGGTGACATCGGCACCAACATGCTGCCGCCGTCCGTCCCGGGCTCCGAGGGTCAGAAGTACGACCCGTACGAGATGGCGGGCGCCAACAAGAAGGGCAACGAGGCCAAGGCCAAGGAAGCGCTGAAGGCCTGCGGTCAGCCGAACGGCTTCAAGACCACCATCGCCGTCCGCAACAACAAGCCGGTCGAGGTGGCCACCGCCCAGTCCCTCCAGGCGTCGCTGAAGAAGATCGGCATCACCGCCGAGATCGACCAGTTCGACGGCTCGCAGACCTCCGGCATCATCGGCAGCCCCTCCAACGTGGTGAAGAAGGGCTACGGCATCATCATCATGGGCTGGGGCCCGGACTTCCCGACCGTCCAGGGCTACGGCATGCCGCTGTGGGACAGCAAGTACATCCTGGAGAGCGGTAACAACAACTTCGCGCTGATCAAGGACAAGACGATCGACGGGCTGTTCGACGACTACGTCAGCGAGCTGGACGACGCGAAGAAGACCGAGATCTCCACGGAGATCAACCACAAGGTGATGGAGGGCGGTTACTACCTGCCCTTCGTCTACGAGAAGTTCATCAACTGGCGCTCCGACCGACTGGCGAACGTCTACACCACCGACGGCTTCAGCGGTATGTACGACTTCGTCAACCTCGGTCTGAAGTCCGCAAGCTGACACCCGGCACACCCGCCATACGGCACGAAAGGCAGGTGAAGGCCGGCGCAGCGTGATCGCGGGCCACCGGAAGACCTCCGGTGGCCCGCGGTCCGCGGCGGGCCGAGAGCTGTGCTCGCTTACCTCATCAGGCGGTTGTTCGCCGCCGCAGTGATGCTCGTGGTCATCATCATGGTGGTCTTCGGCATCTTCTTCCTCGTCCCCAAGTGGGCGGGCGTCGACATCGCCGCGAGCTTCGTGGGCAAGCAGGCCGACCCCGCCTCGGTGGAGGCGGTGCGGCAGAAGCTGGGTCTCAGTGACCCGATCTATGCCCAGGTCTGGGAGTTCTTCAAGGGCATCTTCGTCGGCCGCACTTACTCGGGCGGCGGTGACGTCACCGAGTGCGCCGCGCCGTGCTTCGGCTACTCCTTCCGCAGTGAGCAGGCCATCTGGCCGGTGCTCACCGACCGCTTCCCGGTGACCCTGGGTCTCGCGCTCGGTGCCGCCGTACTGTGGCTGATCTTCGGTGTTGCGGCCGGTGTGCTCTCCGCGCTCAAGCGGGGCACCCTGTGGGACCGCGGCGCCATGGTCATCGCCCTCGCCGGTGTCTCCCTGCCGATCTACTTCACCGGCCTGCTCAGCCTGGCGATCTTCGCCTTCGGTCTGAACTGGATCGACGCGTCGTACGTGCCCCTCGAAGACAGCTTCGGTGGCTGGCTCGGCGGCATGATCCTGCCCTGGATCACCCTCGCGTTCCTGTACGCGGCGATGTACGCCCGGATCACCCGCGCCACCATGCTGGAGATCCTCGGCGAGGACTACATCCGCACCGCGCGCGCCAAGGGCCTCAAGGAGCAGACCGTCATCGGCAAGCACGCCATGCGCTCGACGATGACGCCCATCCTGACCATGCTCGGCATGGACCTCGGCGCCCTCATCGGCGGTGCGATCCTGACCGAGACGACGTTCAATCTGCCCGGCCTCGGCCAGGCCGTGCTCCAGGCGATCAGAAACCAGGACCTGCCCGTCATCCTGGGCGTCACCTTGATCACATCTCTCGCGGTGCTCGTCGCCAACCTCGTGGTGGACATCCTGTACGCCGTGATCGACCCCCGAGTGAGGCTCGCATGACCGAACTCAGCAAAACGGGCGCGGCCGTGGGTGAGCCCACCGGTACCTCGCCCGCCCCGACCGCCTTCCTCGAAGTGCGCGACCTGAAGGTGCACTTCCCGACCGACGACGGCCTGGTCAAGTCCGTCGACGGGCTCAGCTTCCAGCTGGAGAAGGGCAAGACCCTCGGCATCGTGGGCGAGTCGGGCTCCGGCAAGTCGGTGACCTCGCTCGGCATCATGGGCCTGCACACCGCCGGCCAGTACGGCAAGCGCAAGGCGCAGATCTCCGGGGAGATCTGGCTGGACGGCACCGAGCTGCTGTCGGCCGACCTCGACTACGTGCGCAAGCTGCGCGGCCGCGAGATGGCGATGATCTTCCAGGATCCGCTGTCCGCGCTGCACCCGTACTACACGATCGGCCAGCAGATCGTGGAGGCGTACCGCATCCACAACAACGTCGACAAGAAGACCGCCAAGCGGCGCGCGGTCGAGATGCTCGACCGGGTGGGCATCCCGCAGCCGGACAAGCGGGTCGACAGCTACGCGCACGAGTTCTCCGGCGGTATGCGCCAGCGGGCGATGATCGCGATGTCGCTGGTCAACAACCCGGACCTGCTCATCGCGGACGAGCCGACGACCGCCCTCGACGTGACCGTCCAGGCGCAGATCCTCGACCTGATCCGCGATCTTCAGACGGAGTTCGGCTCCGCGGTCGTCATCATCACCCATGACCTGGGCGTCGTCGCCGAGCTCTCCGACGACATCCTGGTGATGTACGGCGGCCGCTGTGTGGAGCGTGGCCCGGCCGAGAAGGTGTTCTACGAGCCCCGCCACCCCTACACCTGGGGCCTGCTCGGATCGATGCCGCGTCTGGACCGTGACCAGCAGGAGCGGCTCATCCCGGTCAAGGGCTCCCCGCCGTCCCTGATCAACATCCCGTCCGGCTGTGCCTTCAACCCGCGCTGCCCGTACGCCGACATCCCCAAGGACGACCTCACCCGCACGGTCCGCCCCGAACTGGCCGAGGTCGGCAGCCAGCACTGGGCCGCCTGCCATATGACCAGGGAGCAGCGGGAGCGGATCTGGACCGAAGAGATTGCGCCGAAGCTGTGAGCGAGGACAAAGTGAGCATCCCTGCGCAGAGCCAAGGCACGGTGATCACCAAGCGCGACGCCGCCCACGGCGAGACCCTGCTGAAGGTGACCGGGCTCCAGAAACACTTCCCGATCCGCAAAGGCCTGCTCCAGCGGCAGGTCGGTGCGGTACGCGCGGTCGACGGCATCGACTTCGAGGTCAGGTCCGGCGAAACCCTCGGTGTGGTCGGCGAGTCGGGCTGCGGCAAGTCGACGATGGGCCGCCTGATCACCCGGCTGCTCGAACCGACCGCCGGCAGGGTCGAGTTCGAGGGCACGGACATCACACACCTCGGCGTCAGCGGGATGCGCCCGCTGCGCCGCGATGTGCAGATGATCTTCCAGGACCCGTACTCGTCGCTGAACCCGCGCCACACCATCGGCACCATCATCGGCGCCCCCTTCAAGCTCCAGGGCGTCACGCCCGAGGGCGGCATCAAGAAGGAGGTGCAGCGGCTGCTGTCGGTGGTCGGCCTCAACCCCGAGCACTACAACCGCTATCCGCACGAATTCTCCGGCGGCCAGCGCCAGCGCATCGGTATCGCGCGGGCCCTCGCTCTGAACCCGAAGCTGGTCGTCGCGGACGAGCCGGTCTCGGCGCTCGACGTGTCGATCCAGGCGCAGGTGGTGAACCTGCTCGACGACCTCCAGCAGGAGCTGGGCCTGACGTACGTGATCATCGCGCACGACCTCTCGGTCGTCCGGCACGTCTCGGACCGGATCGCGGTGATGTACCTCGGCAAGATCGTCGAACTCGCCGACCGCGAGTCGCTGTACAAGGCGCCGATGCACCCGTACACCAAGGCGCTGATGTCGGCGGTGCCGATCCCGGACCCGCGGCGCAAGAACGCCAAGAGCGACCGCATCCTGCTCAAGGGCGATGTGCCCTCGCCGATCGCCCCGCCGAGCGGCTGCCGCTTCCACACCCGGTGCTGGAAGGCGACGCAGATCTGCACGACCGCCGAGCCGCAGCTGGTGGAGTTGAAGCCCGGCCAGCAGGTCGCCTGCCACCACCCGGAGAACTTCGAGGACCAGGCACCGCAGGACACCGTTCTGCTCACCGCGGCCAAGGAGGCGGCGGAGCTGGTGTCGGACGAGGTGCTCGCGGAGTCGGCGGAGACGAGCGCGGCGGTGGCGAAGGCGGTGTCGGCCGAGTCGGCCGAGCCCACGAAGTCACCGGAGGCGCCGGAGTCGACGGACTCGCCTGAGGCCTCGGACTCGCCGGAGCAGTCGGACAAGTAGCACCCCGAGCAGCACCTGGAGGGGCGTGGACCTTTGTTTGTAAGGTCCACGCCCCTCGACGCGTCAGAATGTTCGGGTGCTCCAGCAACTCTTCAGCCCGTCCGTCCAGCACACGCTCGACCTGATCGGCATCTTCGTCTTCGCCATCTCCGGCGCGCTGCTGGCCGTCCGCAAGAACTTCGACGTCTTCGGCATCGCCGTCCTCGCCGAGGTCACCGCGCTCGGCGGCGGGCTCTTCCGCGACCTGGTCATCGGTGCCGTACCGCCCGCGGCCTTCACGGACCTGGGGTACTTCCTCACCCCGTTGGTCGCCGCCCTGCTGGTCTTCTTCCTGCACCCGCAGGTGGAGCGTATCCAGGCCGGCGTGAACGTCTTCGACGCGGCGGGCCTCGGCCTGTTCTGCGTCTCGGGGACGACGAAAGCGTACGAGTACGGGCTCAACCTGACCGCCTCGGCGACGCTGGGCCTGGCGACCGCCGTCGGCGGCGGTGTGCTGCGGGACGTCCTCGCCAACGAGGTGCCGTCACTGCTGCGCTGGGACCGCGATCTGTACGCCGTCCCCGCGATAGTCGGTGCCACGATGGTCGTCCTGTGCATCCGCTACGACGCTCTGACCCCGCTCGCCAGCGGGTTCGCGGCCCTCACCGCCTTCGTGCTGCGGCTACTGGCGATGCGGTTCCACTGGCGAGCGCCGCGCGCCTGGAACCGACGGTCGACGGTACGGGAGGAGTAGTCCCCGGCAGCCGGCTGAGCCATTCGAACGCCGGGACCACCTGCGGCTCCCACAGCGCCATCGTGTGGCCGCCCGCACTGCGCGGCAGGAACACCACCTGCACGGAGGTGGGCGCCTGCGCGGCCCGCTGGAGGGCCAGGGCCGCCTCGTACCCGTCGCGCGGCTGGCCGGAGAGGTAGAGCGCGACCGGGGGCGGGGTGCGGGCCTTGCGCAGCAGGAGATACGGGTCGTTCTCCGCGCGCAGTTCCGGGGACTTCGAGGTCAGCGAAGCGTGCTCGGCCTTCGGGTCGTTGTAGCCGGACAGGCTGACGGCGGCCCGGTAGCGGTCGGGGTGGGCGACGGCGAGCTTCGTGGCACAGTGCCCGCCCGCCGAGTACCCGGCCACCGCCCAGCCCCTGGGCGCGGGCTGGGCCCGGAAGTTGGCCATGACCATCCGCGGCACATCGACGCTCAGCCAGCTGTCGGCGTTCACCTTGCCCGGGATGTTCGCGCAGCCGGTGTCCACCCCGGGCAGCAGGGTGGTGCGCGGCGCCACCAGGATGAACGGCGCGACCCGGCCACTGCGCATCAGCGGCAGCAGCTGCTCATGCGCGCGCATCGCCTTGAACCACGCCCTCGCCGAGCCGGGATAGCCCGGCAGCAGCTCCACCACCGGGAACTTGTGATTCCGGTAGGCGGGCTCGTCGTACTGCGGCGGCAGCCAGACGTAGACCTCGGCGCGCACGCCCGAGACCTGGCCCGTCAGACGGGTGACCCGCACGCCGCCTGCGGCGCTCATGCCCGGCCCGAGAGCGGGTGAGAACGTCTGCCGGACAGGGGGCAGCTCGCCCAGCGCGATGCCGCCGGTGCCGTCCGGGCCGAGGTCGGCCGCCTGCTGCACATGGTTGCCCGTGCCGAGCAGGTCGCCCCAGTCGTCGTACAGCAGGTTCTGGTTGTTGACCAGCACGAAGACGAGCGCGACGGCCGTGCCCTGGGCGAACATCAGCATCAGCATGCGGGCGAGGGCGCGCAGGGGCCGGGGGCCGCGGATCCGCGACCACAGGACGAGCGGCAGCGCGAGGGCGACGAGGGACAGCACGATCAGGGTGCAGAGGAACGGGGTCCCGGTAAGGCTCATGTCCCTACAGAGGGGTGGAGACGGCCTCGGGTTTACGGACGAGTGCGGACACTTACCGAGAAATTGTGCGCGCCTCACCCTCGGGAGACTGTGGGCGCTTTGGGAAAAGCTACCGCTTAGTAGTTACCTGTTGTACCGTTCACCCATGCCAGAAGCAGCCTCCGCCCCGGCCACGCGGGCCACGATCGGCGACAGCGAGTTCGACCGGGACACCGCGCTCACCCCGCGCGAACCCGGCGTCTACGACATCGACCTCTCCGCCGGCTGGACGATCATCAACGCCGTCAACGGCGGCTATCTGCTGGCCGTCCTGGGCCGCGCCCTCGCGGACGCCCTGCCGCACGGCGACCCCTTCACGATCTCCGCGCACTACCTCACCGCCTCCCGGCCCGGCCCGGCGATCGTCCGCACGGACGTCGTCCGCACCGGCCGCACGCTCTCCACCGGTCAGGCCTCGCTCTTCCAGTACGACGACGAAGGCCGCGAAGTCGAACGCATCCGCGTCCTCGCCTCCTATGGCGACCTCGGCTCCCTGCCGGACGACGTCCGTACGACGGCACAGCCGCCCGCGATCCCGCCGATGGACCAGTGCTTCGGTCCCGAGGACGGACCGGCCCCGGTCTCCGGCAGCTCCGCGATCGCCGACCGGCTGATGCTGAAGCTCGACCCGTCGACGCTGGGCTGGGCGCTCGGATCCCCGTCCGGCAGGGGCGAGATGCGGGCCTGGTTCGGGCTCGCCGACGGCCGGGAGCCCGACCCCTTCTCACTGCTCCTCGCGGTGGACGCGCTGCCCCCGACCGCCTTCGAGATCGGCCTCAGCGGCTGGGTCCCGACGGTCGAACTGACCGTCCACGTCCGCTGCCGCCCCGCCCCGGGCCCGCTGCGGGTGTCCATCACCACACGCAACCTCGCCGGCGGCTTCCTGGAGGAGGACGCCGAGGTCTGGGACAGCGCGGACCGACTGGTCGCGCAGTCGCGCCAGTTGGCGCGAGTGCGGCTTTGATGACGCTTCTGTCACGGGGCTGTACCAGCGAGTAAGTCGAGGATCGATGCGAAGTCGCAGGTCAGCGCGGTGTGTTGACACCTGCTTTGCCTGGTTGACAGGTCGCGTACAGGGCAGCCCCAAGGACTCCCTAAGCGCCGTTGATTGAGTGCCCGCCTCAGGACTCCCTCATCGTTCTTGGAGTTGTTTCTCATGAAGCGTGCGCGCCTCGTCCCCGCCGTGGCCCTGTTGGCTCTCTCGCCCCTGCTGCTCACGGCCTGCGGTGGTTCGGACGACTCGTCGTCCACCACGAACAGCGGCAACTCCGGCCAGCAGCAGGCCTGTCCGTCCGGCAACCCGTCGGGCAGGCCGAGCGGCAACCCCTCCGCCATGCCCAGCGGTGCGCCGTCGGGGGCGCCGACCGGCGCGGCCGCCTCCGGCGCACCCAGCGGCAATCCCTCCGGCATGCCGTCCGGTGCCCCCGGCGGCGGCCAGGGCGGCCAGGGTGGCCCCGGCGGTGGCCAGGGCGGCGGCTGCGGCGGTAGCCAGGGCGGCGGCATGCCCAGCGGTGCGCCGAGCGGCCAGCCGACCGCCCAGGCGACGAAGAGCTGACCACGGATCTCGTACGACGGAGGCGGCGCGCCCGGTGAACGGGCGCGCCGCCTCTTTGTCCCTGTGTGCCTGCCGGCGACCTCAGTCGAGCCAGTGCTGCCGGCCGATGCTGATGAGCCGCAGCTGCCGGGCCGCGACATGGGCGACGCGCTCGCGCTCCTCCTGCGGGGCGTCCAGCGCCTCCAGGAAGAGCGAGGCCGTGAACAGCATCTGGTCGACATAGAGGCTGGCGAGCATCGACAGGTCGTCGTCGGTCCACCCCTTGGCCTGGGGGTCCTTGACCAGCTCGGCCTTCACCTCCTCGGCGAACCGGGCCAGTTGGTCGCGGATGGCCTCCCGTACCGTCCGGACCCCGCCGCTGCGCTCACGCGCGATGAATCGGATGTGGGCGGGATGCGCCTCGACATGTCCGTCGATCAACTTGATGGCGCGGGCTATGCGTTCGTCGGGGTCGTTCGTCGCGGACACCACCAGCCGGATCATCTCGTGCAGACTGCCGAGCGCCTCCTCGACCAGTGCGACGCCCAGGTCTGCCGTTGAGCGGAAGTGCCGGTAGAAGGCGGTCGGGGCGACGCCGACCTCGCGGGTCACCTCACGCAGGCCCAGGCTGCTCAGGCTCTGCTCCTCCAGCAGTCCCAGGGCGGCGTCCAGGAGCGCCTGCCGGGTTTTCTGTTTCTGGGCCTGCCGGAGGCCGAGGGTGTGACTCATGCCATGCAGTTAACAACTGTTCTCCGTAATTGAAAAGCCGTGGGACGCGCTAGACTCGTCAGTCAGTGAACAGTTGTAACCACAAGCGTTCACTGAACCGTAACGCGAGGCACATCCACTGCCTCCCGGACGCACCTCGGAGGGGGATCCGATCCCATGCTGTTCCTCGTTGCCGCGCTCCTGCTGCTGGGCGTCGTCATGGGCGCCGTGGCCCACGCGCCGCTCGAACTCACCGTCGTCGCCGCCGTCGTGATCGCCGTCTGGCTCGGCATCTTCGCGCTCCGTGAGCGCCACGGCCGCCGGCGCCACACATCCACCAACTGACCGCTCGGCCAACGCCTTTCGGGAGCTGAATCACCATGCAACTCACCGCCCCTGCCACCCGCCGCACCACCGCCCGCGACGCCGACGGCATGGCCGTCGCCGCCTTCATCCTCGGCCTCGTAGGCATCCTCGTCCTCAACCTCTTCCTCGGCCCGATCGCCATCGCCCTGGCAACCACGGCCCTCTGGCGCGGAACGACTCGCAAGGGCCGCGCCTACCTGGGCCTGGGTCTCGGCATCGCCGACCTGCTGGTCCTGCTGGCGTTCATGCAGGCGGACAGCACGGTGTCGTGGAGTTTCTGAGGTACGGCTAGGCGTACTGACACCCGCACACGTGCCGTCGCAGTCGCCCCCCGCTGTACTGCCGCACCGCTGTGGGCAGTCGTTCCGCAGGGCGATGAGGGAGGGCGGGCACAGCCTGCAGCGCAGGGTCCGTCGCAACGGGGATCCAGGTGCGACCGGGCGGCCCAAGCCCAGCGCAGCGGACCCGTAGAATCGGCGTCACCATGGCATACCTCGACCACGCCGCGACCACCCCGATGCTCCCCGAGGCAGTCGAGGCACTCACCGCGCACCTCGGCGTCACCGGCAACGCGTCCTCCCTGCACGCATCGGGCCGCCAGGCAAGGCGAACCGTGGAGGAGGCCCGCGAAACGCTGGCCGAAGCCCTCGCCGCCCGCCCCAGCGAGGTCGTCTTCACCTCCGGCGGCACCGAGGCCGACAACCTCGCCGTCAAGGGCCTGTACTGGTCCCGCCGAGACGCCGACCCGGCCCGCACCCGGGTCCTCGCAAGCCCCGTGGAGCACCACGCGGTCCTCGACGCCGTCCACTGGCTCGGCGAACACGAGGGCGCCACGGTCGAGTACCTCCCGGTCGACACCTACGGCCGGGTCCACCCCGACGCCCTCCGCGAGGCCATCGCCCGCAACCCCGACGATGTGGCCCTCGCCACCGTGATGTGGGCGAACAACGAGATCGGCACGGTCCTGCCGATCCGCGAACTCGCCGAAACCGCCGCCGAGTTCGACGTCCCCCTGCACGCCGACGCCGTCCAGGCCTTCGGCCAGGTCCCCGTCGACTTCGCCGCTTCCGGCCTCGCCGCGATGACGGTCTCGGGCCACAAGATCGGCGGCCCGTACGGCATCGGCGCGCTGATCCTCGGCCGCGAGTACACGCCCGTACCCGTCCTGCACGGCGGCGGTCAGGAGCGCCACGTCCGCTCCGGCACCCTCGACGTCCCGGCCATCGCCTCCTTCGCGGTCGCCGGACGCCTCGCCGCCGAACAGCGCGAGTGGTTCGCCCGGGAGATCGGCAGTCTGCGTGACGACCTGGTCGCGGCGGTCCGTTCGACCGTTCCGGACGCGATCCTCGGGGGCGACCCTTCGACCGAGGGCCGCCTTCCGGCGAACGCCCACTTCACGTTCCCGGGCTGCGAAGGAGACTCGCTGCTCCTCCTCCTGGACGCCCAGGGCATCGAATGCTCCACCGGATCGGCCTGCACCGCCGGCGTCGCCCAGCCCAGCCACGTCCTCCTCGCCACCGGAACCGACCCGGACCTCGCCCGCGGCACCCTCCGCTTCTCCCTCGGCCACACCTCGACCGAAGCGGACGTGGAGGCGCTGGCCAAGGCGATCGGCCCGGCGGTGGAACGGGCCAGGGTGGCCGGACTCAGCTGACGCCGGTCACGCCTGGCCCGCCGGTTGCGTCCGGCCTGTCGCGCCGGCGCCCGCCTCCCGGACCAGCCGCATGTACCGCTCCCAGTCCCAGCCCTCACCCGGGTCGGTGTGGTCCGTGCCCGGCACCTCCACATGCCCGAGGATGTGCTCCCGGTCGACGGGGATGTCGTAGCGCGCGCAGATACGGGCCGTCAGGCGAGCGGATGCGGCGTACATCTCGTCCGTGAAGTCCTCGGGCCGGTCGACGAAGCCCTCGTGCTCGATGCCGACGCTCCGCTCGTTGTAGTCGCGGTTGCCCGCGTGGTACGCGACGTCCAGCTCGCGGATCATCTGCGTGATGTGGCCGTCCTTGCGGACGATGTAGTGCGCCGCCGCCCCGTGCCCCGGGTCCTGAAAGACCTTCACCGCGCTGTCGAAGCTGCCCTGGGTGACATGGATGATCACCATGTCTATGCCGAAGTCGTCGGGCCGGTCCGCGCGCCGCCAGTTCGCCGAGGACGCCGCCACCCACTTCGCACCCGTGTAGTCGACCGCGCCCGCCTTGCGCGGCTTCTCCACGCCCGGCACCCGCCACCACAGGCGCCCCAGCTCGTCGCGCGCCAGCACGGCCGTGCCCACCGCGGCGACGGCTGTGCCGGCCAGCAGGGCCCGCCGCCCGATGCGCCGGTCGGTGTCCTTGCCCCCCGGGTCCTTGGCCGCGCCCCCGGAGTCCTTGGCTGCTCTTCTCGCCCCCATGTGATCGTGAACGGATACTCGTGAGCCTTGGTTCCCGCGGGCCCTTACCCTGGAAGGGCTATGACTGAGACTCCGCAGCGCCCCCGCCCCCTCCGCGTACTCGCCGCCATGTCGGGCGGCGTGGACTCCGCCGTCGCCGCCGCCCGCGCGGCCGAAGCGGGCCACGACGTGACCGGCGTCCACCTCGCCCTCTCCGCGAACCCTCAATCCTTCCGCACGGGCGCGCGGGGCTGTTGCACCATCGAGGACTCCCGCGACGCCCGCCGCGCCGCCGACGTCATCGGCATCCCCTTCTACGTGTGGGATCTCGCCGACCGCTTCCGCGAGGACGTCGTCGAGGACTTCGTCGCCGAGTACGAGGCCGGCCGCACCCCGAACCCCTGTCTGCGCTGCAACGAGAAGATCAAGTTCGCCGCCCTGCTGGACAAGGCGCTCGCGCTCGGCTTCGACGCGGTGTGCACCGGCCACTACGCCAAGGTGATCGTGGACGAGCACGGCACCCGCGAGCTGCACCGCGCCTCCGACATGGCGAAGGACCAGTCGTACGTCCTCGGCGTCCTGGACGACCGGCAGCTCGCCCACGCGATGTTCCCGCTCGGCGACACCGTGACCACGAAGGACGAGATCCGCGCGGAGGCCGAGCGCCGCGCCCTCGCCGTCGCCAAGAAGCCCGACTCGCACGACGTCTGCTTCATCGCCGACGGCGACACACAGGGCTTTCTGGCGAACCGGCTGGGCAAGGCGGAGGGCGACATCGTCGACGAGTCGGGCGCGAAGCTCGGCACGCACGAGGGCGCGTACGGCTTCACCATCGGCCAGCGCAAGGGGCTGAGGATCGGCCACCCGGCGTCCGACGGCAAGCCGCGCTACGTCCTCGACATCTCCCCGGTCGACAACACGGTGACGGTCGGCCCGGCCGCCGCCCTCGACGTCACCGGGCTGACCGCGATCAAGCCCCGCTGGTGCGGCGCGGCCCCCTCCGGCCCCGGCACCTACACGGCCCAGCTCCGCGCCCACGGCGGCGAGACCGAGGTGACCGCCGAACTGATCGACGGCTCCCTGGAGGTGTCGTTCACCGAGCCGGTCCGCGGAGTGGCCCCCGGCCAGGCGATCGTCCTGTACGACGGCACGCGCGTGGTGGGGTCGGCGACGATCGCTTCGACGACGCGGGCGAGTGCCGTTCCCGCGTAGCTGTCAGGCCGCCTACTGCGTGAAGAACTCGGCGAGCACCGGCCCCAGAACCTGCGGATCCACCATGTGCGTCTGCCCCTCCAGGCTCCGGTACGTGCCGTTGGGTGCCGTCTCCGCGACCGCCTGCGTCGCCTCACGCAGCCATGCGGGGCTGGCGTCGCCCGCGACGGCCAGGACCGGGACGGTGATCGAGGCGAGCCGGTGCCGGGGGAGGAGTCCGTCGCCCATGACGGCGTCGTCGTAGGCCAGGCTCGGCGCGATGGACTCCATGGCGGACCACATGGGGGCTTGGCGGGCGCCCTGGATCATCTCCTCGGCCAGCCCCGTCAGCCTCAGGAACAGCTCGACAGCGTCCCCACGCCGGCCCTCCGCCAGTGCCGCCGTCAGCCGCTCGGTGTACTCGGCGCGCTCCTTCGCTCCGCCCTCGTACACGGCGAACGGCGTCTCGTAGACGGCGACCTTGCTGACCGGCAGCCCGCTCGCCGCCGCCTCGAGGACCAGTGCGCCGCCCGACGAGATGCCGTACAACGCAGCCTCCCCGCCCACCGCTTCGATGAGCGCCGCGAGGTCCTCGACCTCCCGCTCCACCGTGTACGGCGGCGTGTCACCGCTCTCGCCGCGCCCTCGGCGGTCGTACACGACGACACTGAAGCCGTCGGAGAGCGGCCCGGCCAGCGGCGCCACCGTGGCGCCGGTGGACATCGCGCCGCTGACCAGGACGACCGCCGGGCCCTGTCCGGTGCGTGCGTAGGCGAGCGGGGTGCCGTCGCGCGAAAGGGTCTTCTTGTCCATGCCGTGGAGACTCCCACCCGGCAGGGAACTAATCGCTCACGACACTTCCACTCACACCACTTCTACTTCGTAGAAGCAGAGATGGTCCTTGATCTGGGAGACGTCCGTCTTGGGGTCGGGGTACGACCAGACGAAATCGGCCGCGTCCGGCAGCGACCAGTAGGAGGCCGTTCCCTTGAAGGGGCAGTACGTGTGCGTCTCGGAGGGAGCCAGGAGGTCGAGGCGTACGTCCTCGGCGGGGAGGTAGTAGCGCACGGGACAGCCGGTCTCGCGCAGGACCAAGGGGCGCTCGCTCTCCGCCACTACCTGGTCGCCGCGGACCACCCGCACGCGCTGGGTGCCCTGCTCGATCGTGATCGTGTGTCCATCAGCCATACCGGAAAAGCACTCGCGGAGCGCCGGTTCTTCCCGCGTACGGTGACTTCATGCGAATCTGCGTCTTTCTCTCCGCCGCCGACCTCTCCGACCGCTACACGCGCCCCGCGCGGGAGTTCGCGAAGCTCATCGGCAAGGGCGGCCACACGCTGGTGTGGGGCGGCTCCGACGTAGGCCTGATGAAGGTGGTCGCCGACGGCGTGCAGGAGACCGGCGGGCGGCTGCTCGGGGTCTCGGTGGACTTCCTCGCCGCCAAGGCGCGCACAGGCGCCGACGAGATGGTCATCGCGCGGGACCTCGCCGAGCGCAAGAGGCTGCTGCTGGAGAAGGCCGACGCCGTGGTGATCATGGTGGGCGGCACCGGAACGCTGGACGAGGCGACCGAGATCCTTGAGCTGAAGAAGCACGGGCACACCGACAAGCCGGTCGTGCTGCTCAACACCGCGGGCTTCTACGACGGCCTCAAGGAGCAGTTCCGGCGCATGGAGGACGAGGGCTTCCTGCCCCGTCCGCTGACCGACCTGGTGTTCTTCGCCGAGGAGCCGGTGGGCGCGATGGCCTACCTGGAGGAGAGCCAGGGCGTGGCCTGATGCGAGCATGGCGCTCATGGCTACACATGTGATCACCGGTGCGGGCAGCGGCATCGGAGCGGCCGTCGCCCGCCGCCTCCACGCGCGCGGGGACGAACTCGTCCTGCACGCGCGCGACGCGGGCCGCGCGAAAGAACTGGCGTCGGAGTTCCCGGGCGTGCAGACGCTGGTGGGCGACCTCGCGGACCCGGACAAGCTGAGCTGGGCCTTCTCGCACCAGACGCTGCCCGACCGGGTGGACTCCCTGCTGCACATCGCGGGCGTCGTCGACCTCGGCCCGGTCGGCGACCTGACCCCCAGGTCCTGGCGTCACCAGCTCAACGTCAACCTCGTCGCCCCCGCCGAACTGACCCGCCACTTCCTGCCCCAACTCCGCACCACCCGCGGCCACGTGGTGTTCGTCAACTCGGGCGCGGGACTCCGGGCAAGCGCCGACTGGTCCGCGTACGCAGCCTCCAAGCACGGCCTGAAGGCCCTGGCGGATGCTCTGCGCAACGAGGAGCACGGCAACGGCGTCCGGGTCACCTCGGTCTACCCCGGCCGCACGGCGAGCCCCATGCAGGCCAAGGTCCATCAGCAGGAGGGCAAGGAGTACGACTCCTCGCAGTGGATCGACCCCGAGTCGGTGGCGACGACGATCCTCATGGCGATCGATCTCCCCGCGGACGCGGAGGTCAGCGACCTGACGGTACGGCCTGGGCGCTGACCTCAGCCGGGCGGTTCCGTAGGCTTCCGGCGTGAGTGAAAACAGCCAGTTCACCTTCGGTCCCGCCACCGGCGTGGGCTCCATGCCCGGCGGCGACAGCCGTGAGGCCGCCAAAACCGTCACCGGGAGCTTCGGTGACTTTCCGTTCCTCCCCGAGTTGCCCGCCCGCGGACCCGGCGCGGACATGATCGGCCGGACCGCCGGACTGCTCGTCGAGCTGTACGCGCGCGTGGAGCCCAGCGCCTGGCGGATCGGCGACCGCCCGGGCCGGGACACCAAGCGGGCCCGGTCATGGCTGGGCGAAGACCTCGACGCGTTGGAGGAGTTCACCCAGGGATACGAGGGCCCGCTCAAGGTGCAGGCCGTCGGACCCTGGACCCTGGCGGCCGCGCTGGAGCTGAAGAACGGCGAGGCCGCCCTCTCCGACACCGGAGCCTGCCGCGACCTCGCCGGATCGCTCGCCGAGGGGCTGCGGGAGCACCTCGCGGAGGTCCAGCGCCGCGTGCCCGGTGCCCAACTCGTCCTCCAGCTCGACGAACCCTCCCTCACCGCCGTACTGCGCGGCCACGTGAAGTCCGCCAGCGGATACCGCACCCACCGGGCCGTCGACCGCCAGGTCGTCGAGGCCACGCTCCGGGATGTCGCCGGGGTTCACGAGAGCGGCCCCGTCGTGGTGCACTCGTGCGCACCGGACGTCCCGTTCGCCCTGCTGCGCCGGGCGGGCGCGACGGCGATCTCCTTCGACTTCTCGCTCCTCACCGAGCGTGACGACGACACGATCGGCGAGGCGGTGGAAGCGGGGACCCGGCTCTTCGCCGGTGTCGTCCCCGGCACGGACGGCCCATTGTCAGACCCTGCCGGTAGCGTCATGGGTGTCAGGACGCTGTGGCGCAGGCTGGGGCTGTCTCCGGGGCTTCTCGCGGAGGCGGTCACGGTCACCCCGTCGTGCGGACTCGCGGGCGCTTCCCCCGAGTACGCGCGCCGGGCTCTCGCCCACTGCGTCCAGGCGGCGAGATCCCTCGCGGACAACCCTGAGTAACGGGAGGACAACACGGTGGCCGGCGACAAGCAAGCGGAGACGACGGTGCCCGCCGAGGCGCGGGAGAAGCACGCGCAGCTCGCTGAGCAGATCGAGGAGCACCGCTTCCGGTACTACGTGAAGGACGCTCCCGTCGTCAGCGACGCGGAGTTCGACAAGCTCCTGCGCTCGTTGGAGGCGCTGGAGGAGGAGTATCCGGAGCTGCGCACACCGGACTCGCCGACCCAGAAGGTCGCGGGGGCGTACGAGACGGAGTTCACGTCCGTCGAGCACCGCCAGCGCATGCTCTCCCTGGACAACGCCTTCAGCGACGAGGAGCTCGCCGCCTGGGCCGAGCGGGTCGCCAAGGACGTCGGCACCTCCGGCTACCACCTGCTCTGCGAGCTCAAGGTCGACGGCCTCGCCGTCAACCTCACCTACGAACACGGCCGCCTCACCCGCGCGGCGACCCGCGGCGACGGCCGCACGGGCGAGGACATCACGCCCAACGTCCGGACGATCGCCGAGATCCCGGACCGTCTCAAGGGCGACCGAGTCCCGGATCTGGTGGAGATCCGCGGCGAGGTCTACTTCCCGATGGAGAAGTTCGAGGAGCTCAACGCCCGCCTGGTGGAGGGGGGCCACAACCCCTTCGCCAACCCGCGCAACGCGGCGGCCGGTTCGCTGCGCCAGAAGGACCCGAGGATCACCGCCACCCGCCCGCTCCACATGGTCGTCCACGGCATCGGCGCCCTGGAGGGCTTCGACGGCCTCACCCGCCTCTCCCAGGCGTACGACCTGCTCAAGACCTGGGGTCTGCCCACGTCACGGCACAACAGGGTGGTCGACGACCTCGACGGCGTGCGGGAGTTCATCGCGTACTACGGCGAGAACCGCCACTCCGTGGAGCACGAGATCGACGGGGTCGTCGTCAAGCTCGACGAGATCCCGCTCCAGGGACGGCTCGGCTCCACCTCGCGCGCGCCGCGCTGGGCGATCGCGTACAAGTACGCGCCCGAAGAGGTCAACACCAAGCTGATCAACATCCGCGTGGGCGTGGGCCGTACGGGCCGGGTCACGCCGTACGCCCAGGTCGAGCCGGTGACGGTCGCGGGCTCCGAGGTCGAGTTCGCCACCCTGCACAACCAGGACGTGGTCAAGGCCAAGGGCGTCCTGATCGGGGACACGGTGGTGCTGCGGAAGGCCGGCGACGTCATCCCGGAGATCCTCGGTCCGGTCGCCGATCTGCGGGACGGCAGCGAGCGCGAGTTCGTGATGCCGGCCGAGTGCCCCGAGTGCGGCACGGCGCTGCGGCCGATGAAGGAGGGCGACGTCGACCTGCGCTGCCCGAACGCCCGCACCTGCCCGGCCCAGTTGCGTGAGCGCCTGTTCTACCTCGCCGGCCGCAAGGCGCTGGACATCGAGCACTTCGGCTATGTCGCCGCCGCCGCGCTCACCAAGCCGCTGGAGCCGGCCGAGCCGCCGCTCGTCGACGAGGGCGACCTGTTCGACCTCACCATCGAGCAGCTGCTGCCCATCAGGGCGTACGTCCTCGACCAGGACAGCGGCCTGCCCAAGCGCGACCCGAAGACCGGCGAGGAGAAGATCGCCACGGTCTTCGCCAATCAGCAGGGCGAGCCCAAGAAGAACGCGGTCGCCATGCTGGAGAACATCGCGGCGGCCAAGGAGCGCCCACTCGCCCGGATCATCACCGGCCTGTCGATCCGTCACGTCGGACCGGTCGCCGCCGTGGCGCTGGCCCGGGAGTTCCGCTCCATCGACCGGATCGAGCAGGCCACCGAGGAGGAGCTGGCGAACACCGACGGCGTCGGCGCGATCATCGCCGCCTCGCTCAAGGAATGGTTCGCCGAGGAGTGGCACCAGGAGATCATCCGAAAGTGGAAGGCGGCCGGCGTCCGCATGGAGGAGGAGGGCGCCGGAGAGGACGAGGGCCCGCGTCCGCTCGAAGGACACACCGTCGTCGTCACCGGCACGCTCGAACACTTCACGCGGGACGGGGCCAAGGAAGCGCTACAGGACCGGGGAGCGAAAGTGACCGGTTCTGTTTCGAAGAAGACGTCTTTCGTCGTTGTGGGTGACAATCCAGGTTCGAAGTACGACAAGGCGATGCAGTTGAAGGTGCCGGTACTGAACGAGGACGGTTTCAACGTCCTGCTGGAACAGGGGCCGGAGGCAGCCGCCGAAGTCGCCCTTCCGACAGAGGAGTAGCGGTTGAAGGCCACCCGTTCGGCGCATACCAGATGCATACGGGTGGCCGGGGCGCAATCGGGCAACCGTCGACGACCGCTGCCCGTAGAAGCCTTCTGCGGCCTACTGTTGAGGGGTGCGCCTGCCGTGCCCAGCTGCGGTTGGGGCATCCCCTTGCTCAGAGAGGGCCTTGAAGGGCAGGGGGAAGGGTCTTCCAGCGCGGCGCCGTCGAGGGATGTCTGGCAGCGGGCCGCGTGGCGTGGGCACCGCCGGCTGTGAGAGGGACGGGAATGGAACCGACCGAGAGCGCCGCCCCGTACTCGCGGCTGCGCCTGCGCCGGGTCGCCGACGCATGGCGGGGGAGCCGGTGGGGCGGGCGGTCCGCGGCGCGTCCGGGCACGGAGGAGCGTACCGCCGGACAGCGCCCCGCGGCCGACGGCCGGGGTACCGCACAACTCACCGCCGAACAAGCGCACAGCACACTGCCGGACCTCGACGCGGACCGGCACGCATCGTGGCCCGCACTGCCCGCCGCGGTCGTCGCGGGGGCCGGATTCGTCCTGGGCGGCGGCTTCTTCCGTGGGTTCACCGGTGACCACGCCCTCTTCCCGTCCGGCGCCGTGGGCTGGTCGCTCGCGGTGCTGACCGGCATCATCGTCGGCCACCTGGTCGCGCTCGGCCGCGCCCGCTGGTGGGGCGGCACCGGCTCCGGCGCCGCCCTCACCCTCGCCGTTCTGATGCTGTACGGCTGGGTGCCCGCCGGAATGGTCAGCCTCACCGTCGTCGTCCTGGTCGGCATAGCCCGCCGCAACCGCTGGCGGCAGGGCGTGCTGCACGGCGCGGTCGACATCCTCGGCATCGGCGCGGGTGCCCTGGTGCTGGCCGCGTTCGGCCGGGTGCCGTCCGTCGAGACCCCGTGGAACCCCGACACCTGGACGTTCTACACCGCCCCCGAAGTGGTCCTCGTCGCGGTCGCCTATCTCCTGGTGACCCGCACTCTGCTCTGGTATCTGCACGCCCCGCGCACCGGTGGTCTGCCCACGGTCGCCCGCACCGCCCTGGTCAGACAGGGCCTGGTCACGGTCGCGCTGCTCGGCATCGCACCGCTGGTGTGTGTCGTGGCCGTGGCCAAGCCGGTGCTGCTGCCGATGTTCTCGATCCCCCTGATCGCCCTCGACTTCACCCTGTGGATAGCCCGGGCCCGGGCCGAGGAGCAACTGCGCGACCCGCTCACCGGACTGCCCAACCGGCAGTGGCTGCTCGAACGCATATGGACCGCGCTGGACGACGCCGAGCGCATCGGCGCACGGTCCGCCCTGATGCTGATCGACCTCGACCGCTTCCGATCGGTCAATGACACGCTCGGTCATCTCGCCGGTGACCGGCTGCTGCTTCAGATAGCCGACCGGCTGCGGGTGGCGCTGCCGCGCGGGGCGGAGGCCGCGCGGCTCGGCGGGGACGAGTTCGCCGTCTTACTGCCGGTCGCCGACTCCACGACGTCCGCGACCCGTATCGCGCGCGGCCTGGTCGCCGCGCTCAGCTCCCCGCTCGACCTCGACGGACTCACCCTGGTCCTGGAGGCCAGCGCCGGAGTCGCCGTGTTCCCGGACCACGCCCTCGACGCGGAGGGCCTGCTGCGCCGGGCGGACGTGGCGATGTACCAGGCGAAGCGGGACCGCACGGGCGTCGAGGTCTACGAGTCCAAGCGGGACTCCAACACCCCCGACCGGCTCGGACTGCTGGGCGATCTGCGGCGCGCGCTCGACGCGCACGAGGTGGAGCTGCACTACCAGCCCAAGGTCCGCTTCGACGGACAGGTCGCCGGTCTCGAGGCGTTGGTCCGCTGGGTGCATCCCGAGCGCGGGAAGGTGCCGCCGGACGAGTTCATAGCGATCGCCGAGTCGTCCGGACTGATGCCGCATCTGACGGAGTACGTGCTGGACACCGCGCTCGCCCAGGTCGCCAAGTGGCGCGCACAGGGGCTGCACGTCCCGGTCGCGGTGAACGTGTCCCCGCGCGACGTCCACACCCCCGGGTTCGCGGGCTCCGTGGCCGCGCGGCTCGCCCGGCACGGCGTCCCGGCGGGGTCGCTCCAGCTGGAGATAACGGAACATGTGCTGCTGGAGGACCCGCAGCGAGCCGCCGACACCCTCGCCGGACTGACCGGGCACGGCGTGAAGATGTCGCTGGACGACTTCGGTACCGGGTACTCGTCGCTCGTGCATCTGCGGCGGCTGCCGGTGAGCGAGCTGAAGATCGACCGTTCCTTCGTCGCCCGGCTGGCAATCGACAACGAGGACGCGGAGATCGTGCGGTGCACGGTGGATCTCGCCCACTCGCTGGGTCTGCTCGTGGTGGCGGAAGGCGTCGAGGACGACGAGACGTGGGAGCGGTTGCGGGATCTGCGGTGTGACGCCGTACAGGGCTGGCTGGTCGCCGCGGCGATGCCGGCCGAGGAGGCGACGGCGTGGTTGCGGGCGCGGGGGTCGCGGGGGTGGCAGCGGCCGCGGGCTGCACTGCCTGCGGCTGACTAGGTTCTTTGGCGCCGGGCCGCCGTGGGGGTTTTCGCCGTGGCGGGTGCGGCGCCGTCGTGGCTTGTCGCGCAGTTCCCCGCGCCCCTTTGGGGCGCTGCCCCGCGGGGGCGCGGAAACCGTTTCACGGTCACGGGTCCCCGCCCCATAGGATTGGCCCCAAACCACACACTCTCACCCCAGAGGATCGCTGCATGCCTGGCATCACGCGCGAGGAGGTCGCCCACCTCGCACGGCTGGCGCGTCTGGAGCTGAAGCCCGAAGAGCTCGAACACTTCGCGGGACAGCTGGACGACATCATCGGCGCGGTCGCACGCGTCAGTGAGGTCGCCGACCAAGACGTACCGCCGACCTCGCACCCGCTCCCGCTGACGAACGTCATGCGGGCGGACGAGGTCCGTCCGTCGCTCACCCCCGAGCAGGCGCTCTCCGGCGCCCCGGCCCAGGAGCAGCAGCGTTTCAAGGTGCCGCAGATCCTGGGGGAGGACTAAAACCGCCATGACGGACAGCAACATCATCAAGCTCACCGCCGCCGAGACCGCCGCGAAGATCGCTTCCGGTGAACTCACCGCGGTACAGGTCACCGAGGCCCACCTGGCCCGTATCGAGGCCGTCGACGAGAAGGTCCACGCCTTCCTGCACATCAACCGCGAGGGGGCGTTGGCCCAGGCCCGCGCCGTCGACGAGAAGCGCGCCAAGGGCGAGAAGCTCGGCCCGCTCGCCGGCGTTCCCCTCGCGCTGAAGGACATCTTCACCACCGAGGGCATCCCGACCACCGTCGGTTCCAAGATCCTCGAGGGCTGGATCCCGCCGTACGACGCGACGCTCACCAAGCGGCTGAAGGCCGCCGACGTCGTCATCCTCGGCAAGACCAACATGGACGAGTTCGCCATGGGGTCCAGCACCGAGAACAGCGCCTACGGGCCCACCGGCAACCCCTGGGACCTCACGAGGATCCCCGGCGGCTCCGGCGGCGGTTCCTCCGCCGCGCTGGCCGCGCACATGGCCCCCCTCGCCATCGGCACCGACACCGGCGGTTCCATCCGCCAGCCGGCCTCGGTCACCGGCACGGTGGGCGTGAAGCCGACGTACGGAGCGGTCTCCCGCTACGGCATGGTCGCCTTCTCCAGCTCCCTCGACCAGGGCGGCCCCTGCGCCCGTACGGTCCTGGACGCGGCGCTTCTGCACGAGGTCATCGCCGGGCACGACCCGATGGACTCCACCTCCATCGACGCCCCGGTCCCGCCGGTCGTCGAGGCCGCCCGCAACGGCAGCGTCCAGGGCATGCGCGTCGGCGTCGTCAAGCAGTTCCGCGGCGAGGGCTACCAGGCCGGTGTCATCCAGCGCTTCGACGAGTCCGTCGCGCTGCTGAAGGAGCTGGGCGCCGAGATCGTCGAGCTGGACTGCCCGTCCTTCGACCTGGCCCTGTCGGCGTACTACCTGATCGCGCCCTCCGAGTGCTCCTCCAACCTCGCCCGCTTCGACGGCCTGCGCTACGGCCTGCGGACCGGCGACGACGGCACGCACTCCGCCGAGGAGGTCACCTCCCTCACCCGTGAGGCGGGCTTCGGCCCCGAGGTGAAGCGCCGCATCATGCTCGGTACGTATGCCCTCTCGAGTGGCTACTACGACGCGTACTACGGCAGCGCCCAGAAGGTCCGTACGCTCATCACCCGCGACTTCGAGAAGGCCTTCGAGCAGGTCGACGTCATCGTCTCCCCGACGACGCCGACCACCGCCTTCCCGATCGGCGAGCGCGCCGACGACCCGATGGCGATGTATCTCGCGGACCTGTGCACCATCCCGACCAACCTGGCCGGCAACGCGGCCATGTCGCTGCCCTGCGGTCTCGCGCCGGAGGACAACCTCCCAGTCGGGCTTCAGATCATCGCGCCGGCGCTGAAGGACGACCGTCTGTACAAGGTCGGGGCCGCCGTAGAGGCCGCCTTCGTGGAAAGGTGGGGGCACCCGTTGCTCGAGGAGGCTCCGTCGCTGTGAGTAAGGCACTGTCCAAGGCCAAGGGCTTCAAGAAGTCCAAGTCCGGTACGTACCTGTCCATGGCCACCACCGCGTTCGGCGCGGTCAGTGTCGCGAAGCAGGTCAAGAGGGCCCGCTCCGAGAACGACACGCTGCGCCTGATCGACGCGGCCGTGTCCGCCGCCGCCATCGTCACCGGCCTCGCCATCCTCTACCGCGAGCTCAAGCGGCTGGGCGACGACGACGTTCTGCTGGGCTGAGAGGGAAGTTTCACCGTGACCACCACGACCGACCTGGTGTCGTACGAGGACGCGCTGGCGTCGTACGACCCCGTCATGGGCCTTGAGGTCCATGTCGAACTCGGCACCAGGACCAAGATGTTCTGCGGCTGTTCGACCGAGCTCGGTGCCGAGCCCAACTCGCAGACCTGCCCGACCTGCCTCGGCATGCCGGGCGCGCTTCCCGTCGTCAACGCGACCGGCGTCGAGTCCGCGATCAAGATCGGTCTCGCGCTGAACTGCGAGATCGCCGAGTGGTGCCGCTTCGCCCGGAAGAACTACTTCTATCCGGACATGCCGAAGAACTTCCAGACCTCCCAGTACGACGAGCCGATCGCCTTCAACGGCTACCTCGACGTACAGCTGGAGGACGGCGAGACCTTCCGCGTGGAGATCGAGCGCGCCCACATGGAGGAGGACACCGGAAAGTCGCTGCACGTCGGCGGCGCCACCGGCCGGATCCACGGCGCGTCCCACTCGCTGCTCGACTACAACCGGGCCGGCATCCCCCTCATCGAGATCGTCACCAAGCCGATCGAGGGCGCGGGCGAGCGTGCTCCCGAGGTCGCGAAGGCGTACGTCGCCGAGCTGCGCGAGCTCATCAAGGCGCTCGGTGTGTCGGAAGCCCGCATGGAGCAGGGGCAGATGCGCTGCGACGTGAACCTGTCGCTGCGCCCGCACGGCCGCGAAAAGTTCGGTACGCGCTCCGAGACGAAGAACGTCAACTCGCTGCGTTCCGTGGAGCGTGCGGCCCGCTTCGAGATCCAGCGGCATGCCGCCGTACTCAACAGCGGCGGCACGATCATCCAGGAGACCCGGCACTTCCACGAGGACACCGGGTCGACGACCTCGGGCCGAGTGAAGGAAGAGGCCGAGGACTACCGGTACTTCCCCGAGCCGGACCTGGTTCCGGTGGCCCCCACGCGTGAGTGGGTCGAGGAGATCCGCGGCGTGCTGCCGGAGATGCCGCTGGCCCGCCGGAACAGGCTCCGCGCGGAGTGGGGCATCGCGGCGATCGACATGCAGGCGATCCTCAACGCCGGTGCGCTGGACCTGATCGTCGCCACGATCGACGCCGGTGCCGACGCGGCCTCCGCCCGCAAGTGGTGGATGGGCGAACTGGCGCGCAGTGCCAACGATTCGGGCACCTCGCTCGACCGGCTGGCGATCACTCCGGCGCAGGTCGCCCGGGTCGCCGAGCTCGTCTCGAAGGGTGACCTGAACGACAAGCTGGCCCGCCAGGTCATCGAGGGCGTCCTCGCGGGCGAAGGCACCCCGGACGAGGTCGTCGACAAGCGCGGTCTGAAGGTCGTCTCCGACGAGGGCGCGCTCGGTCAGGCCGTCGACGAGGCCATCGCCGGCAACCCCGGCATCGCGGACAAGATCCGCGGCGGCAAGGTGGCCGCGGCCGGCGCCCTGGTCGGTGCGGTCATGAAGGCCACGCGCGGACAGGCGGACGCGGCCCGCGTCAAGGAGCTGATCCTGGAGAGGCTGGGCGTCAGCGAGGGCTGATTCCGGGTTTCACACAGCCCTGGGGGGATGCATCGCAACCGATGCATCCCACCAGGTGCGTTCGCGAGAGACCGCAACCGCCTTCTACAGACGGCGTCCCACCAGCCGTACGAAGCCCAGCGCGCGCCCCTCGTCCACCCGCACCATCTCGCTGACCTGGCGGGCCATCGACCGATGGAACTCCTCGGGGCTCTCCGCGGCGACCACGTCGCACCACAGCAGCCAGTCCCGCCAGCCCTCGTCCAGCCAGTCGGCCGTCTCGACCTCGACGGCCCCGCTGCGCGTCCAGTGGCGCCGCCACCAGTCGGCGGAGTGGAAGCACCAGAAGTCGGGCTCCCAGTAGGGCTTGAGATGCTCCGGGGGCTCGGTGCCCGCCGGCTCCTCCCGCAGCGCGGGCACGACGACACCGATCCGCCCGCCCGGCTTCAACAGCCGGGTCAGCGTGGGCAGATAGAGGTCGTCGGTGCCGAAGTACTGGTACGCGTCGATGCTCACGATCGCGTCGAAGCTCGCCTCGGCGAACGGCAGGTCGTGCGCCTCGGTGTGCACGGCCTGCACACGGTCGGTGAACCCAGCCTCGGCGATACGCCGGGCGTTGTCATCGGGCTTGATCCACAGGTCGGCCGCGGTGACCTGGGCGTCGTACTCACGGGCCAGGAAGACCGAGGTCATCGCCCGGCCGCAGCCCATGTCGAGCACGGGTGCGCCGGGGCGGAGGGTGTCCAGGCCGAGTGCGGGGGCCAGCCACTCCAGCAGCCACAGCGCGTTCGGGCCCATCTGGTTCTCGATGACCCAGCTGACGTCGTAGCTGTTGCTGCGCGGGTAGCGGGCGTGGGTCAGCCGCTTGGTGAGGTCCTCATTCGAGGTCCTCCGGGTGATGTCTGGCATCGGTGAACGGGCTCCTTGAGTCCTGGGAAGCGGAGAGGGATACGGAGGAGCTCGGTCGGACGCTCAAACAATGCACCTGCTTCGGCCGGCGGCGAGATGCCGCGAGGGCGGCGGACGTTCGGAAGCTAACAGCCGGGGCCGGCGCCCCGCACCCGGATTCTCAGCCGGAGGCGCTACGCTCCCCCGCCATGAACGGACGCGGTGAATCCGAGATACCCGAGGACCCCGTGCAGGAGGTGCGGCGGGCCCGTTGGACAGCGGGCGGGGTCGGGGGACTGCTGGCCCTCGCGGGGCTGGCCGCGTCGGCCCTCCGCTTCACCGGCTCGGCGCCGACGGTTGTTCCGGCCGCGTACGCCTTCGGCGCGGTCGTGTGCGCGCTGGCGTCGGTCCTGGGGTCCCGGGGGCGAACCCGAAGGGCGTTGTGGCTGCTGATCATCGGGGTGATGGTGATGGCTCTGGGCGACCAGTTCGACTGATGTGACAGAGTGACCGTTACTGTCCTGTGATCTGCCTCCCACTCCTGTGAATAAGCCCACGAACGCGATAAACGATCACTTGCCCCTGCAAGAGTGGGCCGCGTATTGCTCATACGTTCTTTGCGGGCCGTTCACGTCATGAACGACTGTTCCCGGTCAAAGATCCACAAATCGTCACCCCTGGGAGCACGTTCGTGGCAGCTCTTGCGCGCTGGTGTGTTCAACGCCGCCTCGTGGCCGTTCTGCTGTGGCTCCTGGCCTTCGGCGGGGTGACCGCGGCCGCCGCCGTCGCCGGAGCCGCCTACTCGAACGACTACGAGGCCCCCGGCACCGAGTCCGGGCGCGCCGCCCAACTGCTGCGCGACGGCTTCCCCGGCCTCGGCGGCGACAGTGACACCGTTGTCTGGCACACCACGTCCGGCACCGTCCGCGCCGCCGACGTCGAACAGACCATGACCCGCACCCTGAACGAGATCGCGGAGCTGCCCTCGGTGGCCGCCGTCGTCAGCCCGTACGACGGCCAGGGCGCGGCGCAGATCAGCGGCAACGGACGTACGGCCTACGCGATCGTCACCTTCGACGACCCGGTCGAGAACATCGACAGGTCCGAGGCGCAGGCCGTCGTCGACACCGCCGACTCCGCCCGGTCCGAGGGGCTTCGAGTGGAGCTGGGCGGCCGTGCCATCGGGCTGACCGAGTCGTCCGGCGGGCACCTCGCGGAGATCGTCGGTGTGGCGGTCGCCGCGGTCGTGCTTTTCCTCGCCTTCGGGTCGCTCGCTGCCTCGCTACTGCCCATCGCCACCGCGCTGGTGAGCGTCGGCACGGCGTACGCCGGGATCGTGCTGCTCGGGCATGTCATGACCGTGGCCGACTTCGCGCCCATGCTCGGCATGTTGATCGGGCTGGGCGTCGGCATCGACTACGCGCTGTTCATCGTCACCCGGCATCGGCGCGGTCTGAAACGCGGATTGTCCGTCACCGAGTCGGTCACGGGCGCCGTCGCGACCACCGGACGTGCGGTGGTCTTCGCGGGGGCCACGGTGTGCATAGCCCTGCTGGGGATGCTGATCCTGCGGCTGAGCTTCCTCAATGGTGTCGCCATCGCCGCCTCGCTGACCGTCGTCCTCACCGTCGCCGCCTCGGTGACGCTGCTGCCGGCCCTGCTGTCCTCCATCGGCATGCGGGCGCTCAGCCGCCGTGAGCGCCGCAGGTTGGTCGAGCACGGCCCCGAGCCCGAACTGCCGACCGGGTTCGCGGCCCGCTGGTCGGCCTTCGTGGAACGGCACCCCAAGAAGCTCGGCGCCGTCGCCCTCGCCGTGATCACGCTGCTCGCCCTGCCCACGCTCGGGCTTCGCCTCGGTACCTCCGACCAGGGCAACAACCCCGAGACGACGACCACCAGGCAGGCGTACGACCTTCTGGCTGGGGGCACCTCCCGCGCGGAGCGTGGGGGAGGCTTCGGGCCCGGCGTCAACGGGCCGCTGACCCTCGTCACCGGCGTCGACGGAGCCGAGGACACGCTCGCCCTCGACAACCTCGACGCCACACTCCGTGCCACCGAAGGCGTCGCCTCCGTGACACCGGTGACCTTCAACTCCGGCGGCGACACCGCGTATCTGACCCTCGTCCCGCAGTCCTCGCCGCAGTCGCAGAAGACCAGCGACCTCGTCGACCGGCTGCGCACCGAGGTGCTGCCGCGTGCCGAGACGGGCACCTCGCTGGACGTGCACGTCGGCGGTGTGACGGCGAGCTACGACGACTTCGCCGAGGTCATCGTCGGCAAGCTGCCGCTGTTCGTGGGCGTTGTCGTGGGCCTCGGCTGTCTGCTGCTCCTGCTCGCCTTCCGGTCCGTCGGCATCCCGCTGAAGGCCGCCGCGATGAACATCGCCGCCGTCGCCGCCGCGTTCGGAGTCGTCGTCGCGATCTTCCAGTGGGGGTGGGGAAGCGAGCTGCTGGGGCTGGGTCGCGCCGGCCCGATCGAGCCGTTCCTGCCGGTCATCATGGTGTCGGTGCTGTTCGGCCTCTCCATGGACTACCAGGTCTTCCTGGTCAGCCGGATGTACGAGGAGTGGCTGGAGACCGGCGACAACCGACGGGCCGTCCGCATCGGTCTCGCCGAGACCAGCCGGGTGATCAACTCGGCCGCCGTCATCATGATCTCGGTCTTCCTCGCCTTCGTGCTCAGCGGCGACCGCGTGATCGCCATGTTCGGCATCGCACTGGCCGCCGCGGTCGCCCTCGACGCCTTCGTGCTGCGTACGTTGCTGGTACCGGCGCTCATGCACCTCCTCGGCGGCGCCAACTGGTGGCTGCCGCGCCCGCTGGAGAGGTATCTGCCGCGCATCAGCATCGAGCCGCCCGAGTGCCGGGCCGCCCATGAGAGGCTCGCCGACGTCGACGTCGTGGAGCAGCTGGAGAAGGAGCGGGAACAGGATGTACGCGATATCCCTGGGTGACGACGGTGCAGAACTGCGGCCGCTGGAGCCGTGGCACGCCGAGGAGTTCCTGGCTCACCTGGAGCGCGGACGGGAGTTCATCAACCAGTACATCCCCTTCGGCTCCAAGGCCACCGACACGGCGGGCGCCCGGGAGGCGCTCCAGCGGTACGCCGACATGCGCGCCGTCGACACCGGGTCCCTGCACGGCCTCTGGCTGGACGGCAAGCTCGTCGGCGGAGTGCTCTTCCTGAACTTCGACGCCGACGCCGGCAACTGCGAGGTCGGATGCTGGCTTGAGCCCGCCGGTACGGGGCAGGGGCTCGTCACGCGCGCGATGCGGGTGCTCATCGACTTCGCCGTCGAGCAGCGCGGCATCCACCGGATCGAATGGGTGGCGGCCTCGGCCAACACGGCCAGCCTGAACGTCGCCCGGCGCCTGGGCATGACCCGGGACGGAATACGCCGGGAGGCCCACCCCTATGGTGGCGTACGGCACGACCTGGAGGTGTGGTCGATCCTCGCCCCCGAATGGCGTGAAGCACGCGCGCGTGCCGCTCACAACGATCATTAAGAGACTTCTCAGACGGGATCCGTACGGTGCGCGACATGGGAACCAAGACTGCTGAAGAAACCGGTGCCGGGACGGGCGCCGAGGCCACGAACGACGAGGAGAAGGTGGACGTCACCAAGACCGACGAAGTGACGGAGACCGAGGTGGAGGACACGGCCGACACCGACACCGACACCGAGGCCGAGGTCATCGGGGACGCCGAGGACGTCAAGGACCAGGCGGCGGGCTCGTCCGACGTCGGCCAGGGCGCCGGCGCCATCGTGTCCGCCGCGCTGGGCCTCGTCTCGCTCACCGGCAGCTGGCTCGGCACCGTCGCATCCGCGCGCGAGAACCTCATCGGCCAGATGCAGAACTCTCAGAGCCAGGACCTCGCCACGCTGGTCAAGGAGGGCTACGGCGACGGCTGGAACGTCACCGCGGTGTACGGCGGCGTGTTCGCGCTCGTCGCCCTGCTCATCGGCGTCGTGGTGCTCGCCCGCCCCGCCTTCGGGGCCCCCGGCAAGCCGCAGGCGGCCTGGATCAAGTCGGTCTCCTGGGCGGGTGTCGCGCTCGGCGTCATCGGGCTGCTGCTCGCCGTCCTCAAGTACACCGACATCCTGGTCGGACTGCCCTCCACCAGCTGAATCACCGCAGGTCCTGAGGGGTCTTAGGGCATCCGTAAGCACCTTACGGAGCGCCTGAGGCCCCTCATGCGCGTCTAAGGCCCCGCCGGCGGCCGAAGATGCGGAACTCTCCCGATGTGGCGGACCCCCCTCGGAGACGAAGGTTGAGACATCGCAGCAAGCGATGGAGAGACCGACCTCTCACCAGGGAATTGGGGACACCATGTTCGAGTACGAGATGCACCAGCTCCGCTCCGCCGAACTCATCCGCCAGGCCGAGCAGGAGCGGCTCGCCCGCGACGTGGTCCGCGCTCGCCGCGCCGCCCGCAGCGAAGCCGCCAGGCGCTCCGCCGAGCCGGACAGCCATACCGACCGTCCACGCCGGCACCGGTTCGCCCGCGTCGCATGACGCCGGGGGAGGGCGGTGGTGCAAGGGCCGTACCGACCAGCGGTACGGCCCTTGCCCGCACTCCGGCGCATGCCGCCGCCCCGACGATCGCCCAGAAGAAAACCGGTGCCCCGTTGTCGGACCCCCGTGCGATGCTCGGGGCTGTGGAGACCAGGTCCGTCAGTCCCGTGTTCGTCGGCCGTGGCGACGAGTTGGAGGTACTCAACGACGCGCTCGCCGGCGCCGCCGCCGGAGAGCCCCAGGCATTGCTGATCGGCGGTGAGGCCGGGGTCGGCAAGACGCGGCTCGTCGAGGAGTTCGCCACCGCCGCCTGCCGACAGGGCGCGGTCGTCGCACTCGGCGGCTGCGTCGAGATCGGCGCCGACGGACTGCCCTTCGCCCCCTTCTCCGCCGCCCTGCGCGCCCTGCGCCGCGCCCTGCCCGGCGAACTGGCCGCCGCGACCGCCGGACAGGAGGAGGAACTGGCCCGGCTGCTGCCCGAGATGGGCGAGACGCCCACCGCCCGGACCACCGGCCGGGACGACGAGGAGGGCATGGCCCGCCTCTTCGAACTCACCGCCCGCCTCCTTGAGCGCGTCGCCGCCGACCACACGGTGGTCGTCGCGCTGGAGGACCTGCACTGGGCCGACGCCTCCACCCGCCATCTCCTCTCCTACCTCTTCCGCACGCTGCGCACCGGCCGCCTCGTCGTCCTGGCCACCTACCGCTCCGACGACATCCACCGCCGCCACCCGCTGCGCCCCCTGCTCGCCGAACTCGACCGGCTGCGTACGGTCCGCCGTGTCGAACTCGGCCGCTTCAGCCGCGATGAGGTGTGCCGCCAGATCGCCGGCATCCTCGCGGCCGAGCCCGACCCCGCCCAGGTCGACGAGATCTTCCAGCGCTCCGACGGCAACGCCTTCTTCGTCGAGGAACTCGCCGTCTCCGCCGCCGAGGGCTGCCGTACGGGCCTCACCGACTCGCTGCGCGACGTGCTCCTGGTCCGGGTCGAAGGGCTGCCGGAGAGCGCCCAGCGGGTCGCCCGGATCGTCGCCGAGGGCGGCTCCGCCGTCGAGTACCGGCTGCTCGCCGCCATCGCCTCACTCGCCGAGGACGACCTGATCGAGGCGCTGCGAGCCGCCGTGAACGCCAATATCCTCAGCGCCGCCCCCGACAAGGACGGCTACCGCTTCCGCCACTCCCTGGTCCGCGAGGCCGTCGGCGACGACCTGCTGCCCGGCGAGCGCTCCCGCCTCAACCGCCGCTACGCCGAAGCCCTGGAGGCCGACCCCACGCTCGTCCCCGCCGACGAGCGCGTCCTGCGCCTGGCCAGCTACTGGTACCACGCCCATGACCCCGCCAAGGCCCTGCCCGCCGTCCTCGCCGCCTCCGTCACGGCCCGCCGCCGGCACGCCCACTCCGAGCAACTGCGGCTCCTGGAACGGGCGATGGAGCTGTGGGACACCGCCCCCAAGGACATCCGGGCGACCCTGCGCCCCGTCGACTACACCGAGGTCTATCCCCCCTGCGGCTGCGACCCCGCCACCACCCCCCTACGCTCCCTCGACCTGATGGCCGAGGCGGCCGTCGCCGGACGGCTGTGCGGGGAGCGCGAACGCGCCCTGAAGATCACCAAGCGGGCCCTCGGTCTGCTGGAGGACGAGAGGGATCCGCTGCGCGCCGCCTGGTTCTGGAACCAGCGGGCCCGGCTGATCCAGGCGCTGTCCCGCGGCGACGGCTGGCAGGAACTGGCCACCGCCCAGGAACTGGTGCGCGGCCTGCCGCCCTCCGAGGTGCATGCCGAGGTCCTTTCCTCGGTCGCCAACTGGTCGATGCTGCACAATCCGGGCCCCGACGCGCTCATCGCCGCCGAACGCGCCGTGGAGTACGCGCGCATGGTCGGCGCCCGCGACATCGAGATGAACGCGCGGCTGACCCTCGGCGGGCTCATGGTCGACTCCGGCGACATCGAGGGCGGCCTCACCGAGGTGTACCGGGTCAAGGAGCAGGTGGCCACGCTCGGCGACGTCTCCGTGATGGGCCGCGCCCATGTGAACCTGCCCTCCCACCTGGAAGGCATAGGCCGCTCGCGGGAAGCCGTCGGTGTGCTCAGGGAAGGCGTCGAATTCGCCCGGCGACTGCGCCTGCCGGACACCGAGGCCTGGGTCTGGGGCAACCTCGCCGACTCCCTCCACTCCCTGGGCCACTGGGACGAGGCCGCAGAGGCCGCCGACACCTCGGAGCGCGTCGGCCAGAGCGCCAAGCCCCGCGGCTTCCGCGCCAAAATCCATGCTCTGCTCGCGCTCGCCCGCGGTGACCTGGCCGAGGCCGCCCGCCAACTGGCCGCTGCCCGCGGGCACTTCGGCACCCACGACCACGTGCCCCAGCACGAGCTGCCGCTGGCCCGCCTCACCATCGGCATCGCCGTCGGCGAGGGCCGCCTCCTCGACGCCCGCGCCGAACTCGGGCGCGTCCTGGACACCGGCTTCCCACCCGGCACCCAGCGCTACGCCTGGCCCATTCTGCTCACCGCCGCCTCCGCGGAGGCCGACGCACGCGGCCTGTCCACCGCCGACCCGGGCCGGGCGGAGATCATCGACCGCATCCGCGCCGCCGCCAAACGCCTGGCCACGAACGTCCCCGTCTGGCAGGCGCACGACCGCTGGGTCCGAGCCGAACTACTGCGGGCCGAGGCACGCAGCACCCCGGACGACTGGTCCGAGGTCGTCACCGCCTTCGAATGCCTCGACCGGCCCTACGATCTCGCTCGCGTCCGCCACCGCCTCGCCGAGGCCCTGCTGCCGTCCGGCGGAGACGACGAACGTGACCGGGCCGCCGAGCTGCTCCGCCTGGCCCATGCCGTCGCCGACCACCTCGGCGCCCGCCCGCTGGCCGACGCGACCGCCCTGCTCGCCCAGCGCGCCCGCCTCGCCCTGACCCACTCCCCGAAGGGGCCGCCGGCCCCCACCGACCCCGCCGAGGCCCTCGGCCTCACCGGGCGGGAACGCGACGTCCTGCGCCTGGTCTCCGCCGGCCGCACCAACCGCCAGATCGCCGAGGAACTCTTCATCTCCCCGAAGACGGCCAGCGTCCACGTCTCCAACATCCTCTCCAAACTCGGCGTCTCGGGCCGGGGAGAGGCGGCGGCGGTGGCACATCGGCTGGAGCTGTTCGCCCCCGACTCGACCGGTGCTCCGGCGGTGGGGTGAGGCGGTGCGGTGAGGCGCCAAGCCCGGCTGCCCACGCGACGAGCGCACGACCGGACGGCAGAGGCACCCCTCCTGCTCCTCGCCCTCGCCGGGGGCGATCGAGCCCGGTTCACGGCGGCAGGAAGCGGCTCTCACGCCCAGCCCTCCGGCGACCGGTGCGGCGTACGCTGAACGAGACCGGCAGGAGGCGCCGTGTTCAATATGTTCGAGGAGCTCTTCGCTCCGGGCCGCAAGCACACCCGCGACGAGCAGAAGCGGCTGGAACTGACCCGGGAGGACGTCGGAGACGCTGACCCCGGACGCGGTCCGATAGATCTTGCGTCCGGGAAGGTCGTCGTACGGCCGCCGAAGCCTGACGAGGTCGATCAGGACCAGACCGACTCCGCGGAGGAGTGAGCGCCGGTCCTACTTCACCTGTACCTCCAGGATCCGGTCGTCGCCGCCCGACGGGGAACCGCGCCCGTCCGTCTCGCTCGTCACCAGCCACAGCTTGTCGCCGCCCGCCGAGACCACTGTGCGCAGCCGGCCGTACTCGCCTTCGAGGAAGGCCTGGGGGTCTGCTGAGGCCTCCGTGCCGTTCAGCGGGATGCGCCACAAGCGCTGGCCCTTCAGCCCGGCCATCCAGATGGAGCCCTCGGCGTAGGCGATGCCGCTGGGGGAGGCGTCGTCCGTGGCCCACTGGGCTATCGGGTTCTGGTAGGCGTCGTCGTCGGACTTGCCCTCGACCTCCGGCCAGCCGTAGTTGCCGCCCGGCTTGATCGCGTTCAGTTCGTCCCAGGTGTCCTGGCCGAACTCCGAGGCGAACAGGCGCTGTTCGGGGTCCCAGGCGAGGCCCTGCACATTGCGGTGGCCGTACGAATACACGGGCGAGTTCGGGAACGGGTTGCCCGACGCCGGCTCGCCGTCCGGAGTCAGGCGCAGGATCTTGCCGCCCAGGGATTCCTTGTCCTGGGACAGGCCTTCCTCGCCGCTCTCGCCCGTGCCCGCGTACAGCATCTTGTCCGGGCCGAAGGCGATCCGGCCGCCGTTGTGGATGAAGCCCTTGGGGATGCCCCGGAAGATCGTGTCGGGTGCGCCCAGTTGCTCGCCGGACGGCTTGTCCTCCGCGTACAGCATGCGGACGATGCGGTTGTCCGAGGCCGAGGTGAAGTACGCGTAGATCATGTGGTCCGAGGCGTAGTCAGGGGAGAGCGCGAGGCCCATGAGGCCGCCCTCTCCGGCGGGGGACACCCCGGGCACCTCGCCCAGCTCGGTCTTCTTGCCCGTCTCGGTGTCGACCCGGGTGATCGTGGCCTCGTCGCGCGAGGAGACCAGCAGGTCGCCGTCGGGGAGCGGGGCCAGGCCCCAGGGGGTGTTCAGGTCCTCGGTGACCGTGCGCACGACCTTCACCGAGCCCTTCGCCGGCGGGGTGGACTCGGCGGCCTGTCCCGAGGGCGAGGACTCCTCGCCCGTACGACTCGGTGACGAGGTCGCCTCGCCGTCCGACGATCCCGATCCTCCGTCGTCGGAGGAGCAGCCGGCCGTCAGCAGGAGCGTGGCCGCGGCCAATACGGCCGTCACAGCTCGACGTTGCACGATCATGGTCCCTTCGACGCGGCAGGTTCTACTTGTCATACACCGCTCGCGCCCCACAGGTTCCCGATCAACGATTCCCGAATCACCTCCGGCCCGGCCGAGCTCCGCGTATCGGCCCGAGGGCACGGAGAAACGTCGGCAACGTCGGCAACGCGCCGGTTTCAGTCCCAGGACCCCTGTGCCCCCGGCAGCTGTGCCACCTCCGCCAAGTCCTGCACCGTGAGCCGCACCCCGGTCGCCGCGGCGTTCTCCGAGGCCCAGCGCTCCTGCTTCGCGCCGGGCACCGCGACCACGTGCCGTCCCTGGGCCAGCACCCAGGCCAGGGCCACCTGGGCGGGGGTGACGTCCTCGCCGTGGCGCTGTGCCACCCGGCGCAGACCGGCGACGATCGGCTGGTTGGCGGCCATCATCTCGGCCGTGAAGCGGGGGTGGCGGGCGCGGACGTCGTCCGGTTCGAAGCCCTCGCCGGGAGTGAGTGTGCCGGTCAGGAAGCCGTTGCCGAGCGGCATCGCCGTCAGGAAGCCGACGCCGCGCGCCTCGCACCACGGCAGCAGCGCCTCCAGCGCCTCCACCGACCACACCGACAGCTCCGCCTGCACCGCGCTCACCGGGAAGACCTGCTGCACCCGTTGCAACTGCCGGATCGTCGCGTCGTGCAGCCGGGCCCCCGGCCGCCGCCCGGCGCGCGCGCCCACCGCGCACAGCCCCAGTGCCCGCACCTTTCCGGTCTGGACGAGCTCCGCCATCGCGCCCCACGTCTCCTCGACCGGGACCTCCGGGTCCGCGCGGTGCAGCTGATAGAGGTCGATGTAGTCGGTCTGAAGTCGCCGCAGCGACGCGTCGCAGGCCCGCTTCACATAGCCCGGCCGCCCGTTGGCCACGACGTGCTGCTCGCCGACCAGCAGGCCCACCTTCGTCGACACGAAGGCGTCCTCGCGGCGCTCCTTGAGCACCCGCCCCACCAGCAGCTCATTGGTGAAGGGGCCGTACATGTCGGCCGTGTCGAGCAGGGTCGAGCCCAGATCGAGCGCCCGGTGCACGGCCCTGAGCGACTCGTCGCCCCGCTGCCGCGAGCCGCTGTATGCCCAGCTCATCGGCATGCACCCGAGTCCGACGGCCCCCACCGAGAGCGCCGCCGCGCCGATCGTCCTGCGCTCCACCTGCCCGTAACCCTCCCTATTCCGCGCCCCCCAACCTAACCTCTGCGCCTTCCCACCCCTGACATAGCCTCCTGGCATGACTGCTGACGTGTGGCTGCCCATCCCGCCGGAAGACATCGAGGGGCTCCCGGAAGGGCCGAACTACCGTTTCTGGGACGGTGGCGAGGACCTCCCCGCGGACCCTGCCGACTGCGTCTACTACGTGGTGCCCTATATGAAGGGGCCCGACATCGGTCAGCGCCCGCTGCCCGGGATGAGTTCTGTACAGGTGGTGCAGACCCTGTCGGCAGGAATCGATCACGTGGAGCCGGGACTCGGGTATCTGCGTCCGGGCGTACGGCTGTGCAACGCCCGCGGGGTGCACGAGGCGAGCACCGCCGAGCTCACGCTCACCCTGATCCTCGCCTCGCTGCGCGGCGTTCCCGACTTCGTGCGGGCCCAGGACCGGGGCGAGTGGCTCAGCGGGTTCCGGCCCGCGCTGGCGGACAAGAACGTCCTCATCGTGGGATACGGCTCGATCGGCGCCGCCATCGAGGACCGGCTCACACCCTTTGAGCTCGCGCGGGTGGCGCGCGTCGCGCGCTCTGAGCGCACCACGGAGCGCGGCCTGGTGCACCCGCTCACCGAACTGTCCGCCCTGCTGCCCGACGCGGACGTCGTCATCCTGTCCACGCCTCTGACCAAAAACACCCGCCACCTGGTCAACTCCGACTTCCTGGCCCGGATGAAGGACGGCGCGCTCCTCGTCAACGTCGCCCGCGGCGGGGTCGTGGACACTAAGGCACTCCTGGCCGAACTGGAAAGCGGCCGCATCACGGCCGCCCTCGACGTCACCGACCCCGAACCGCTGCCCCGCGAACACCCGCTGTGGCGTGCGCCCGGCGTGCTCATCAGCCCGCATGTCGGCGGGCCGACGTCCGCCTTCCTGCCCCGTGCCAAGCGGCTTCTGGTGGACCAGTTGAGCCGTTTCGTGAACCGGGAGCCGCTGCGGAACGTGATCCTTACGACAGGCGCGACGGGCAAACGTGCGACGGATGCCACGAGCGCACAGGAGTCGGACGAAACGGGCGTGTAATCCGCTTCGGGTACCCTCCGCAGTCCCCTGAACGCGGTACGTGCTTGCATCGCCGCTGGTCGTCACGGAGCGTAGAGAAGCTATGTCCCTGAGTGACGAGACTGGTGTATCGTCCCGACAGGGGATGCGCCGTCTACCGTTCGGCGCCGGGGATGGACATTTCAGACTGTGAGGGGGGCGACGGGCGATGCACGGCCTATGGACGAGCGATCCGACGCGGCGGGGCCGCCGACGGCGACCCTGGCGCACCGCCGCGCGCAGACGCGGCCACCACGTCAATCACGCCGGTCACCACAGCCATCACCACCGCAGGCACAGCAGCCGCCGGAGGCATGCGCACCCAGCGCGCCGGGACCCTCGGGACCGGGGAGCGGCGCGGACCGGGAGGGCCCGGTGAGCTCGCCGCTGCCCTCCACGACCACCCTCGACGGGGCGCTGCGGGCGCAGCGCTCGACCGGGGGACTGCTGCCCCGACCGCCCTCCATCAGCGGCGGGTCGAGCCTGGTCCACCATCTGACTCTGGCCCTGGTGTGCGCGGGATACGCCGTCGGTTCCGCGCTCGGCTGGGGCTCGCACCAAGTCGCGCTGATCATGGGTGACTTCGGCCTGAGCGCCGCGGCGGCTGCCGCGGCCGTGTCCTGTTTCCTCTACGCCCGAAGCCGGCGCATCCGGTTTCGGCCCGCCTGGCTGCTGTTCGCGCTCTCCTCGGCGATGGCAGCCCTCGGCAATCTGGTCTGGGGGTGGTACGAGGTGGTCCTCGGACAGCCCGTACCCAGTCCCAGCTACGCCGACCTGTTCTTCCTGTGCTTCGCGCCACCGGCGATCGTCGGACTCCTGGTCCTCGCCAAACGGCCGGTGACGAAGGCGGGTTGGGTCTGCCTGGGCCTCGACGCCTGGCTGATCGGCGGCTCCCTGCTGACGCTGTCGTGGAGCCTCGCCCTCGCCCAGGCGGCGAAGTCCGAGGGTTCGAGCGTGGCGCACACCGCGCTGTCGCTGGCGTACCCGCTGCTGGACATCGCCCTGGTCAGCATGGTGCTCGCGCTGCACTTCCGGCGCTCCTCGGTGAACCGCACCGCCGTGAACACCGCGATCGGCGCGCTCGCCCTGACTGTCATGTGCGACGCCCTGTTCACCTCACCGCTGCTGCACCACAGCTACCGCTCCGGCCAGCTGCTGGACGCCGGATGGTTCGCCGGCTCGCTTCTCCTGGCGTACGCCCCCTGGGCCGGGCCGCGGCAGGAGCAACCGGAGGACGAGGGGCACACGCGCGTGGTGCATGAGCATGTGCCCGGACAGCGCGGCGGCGGCCACCATCACGCCCCCGCGCAGGGAGGTGATCACAGCCGGTACCCGGCCGCCCGGCCCATAGCCGGTTCGCTGGCCGCCCTCACGCCGTATCTCGCCGCGGCGGTCTGCACCCTGGGGATCCTCTACAACGTCCTCAACGGCCGCAGCGTGGACCGCGTGGTGCTCCTCACCGGCGGCACGGTCGTGCTCGCCCTCGTGGTGCGCCAGGGCATCATGCTGCTCGACAACATCACCCTCACCCAGGAACTGGCGCAGAAGGAGAACCACTTCCGCTCCCTGGTGCAGGGCTCCAGCGACGTCATCATGATCGCCGCACCCAACGGCATCCTCCGGTATGTCTCCCCGGCCGCCGCCGGGGTCTACGGCAGCCCCGCCGAGGACCTCGTGGGCACGGAACTGGCCGATCTCATCCACCCGGAGGACCTGGGCTGCGTGGTGCACGAGGTGCGCCGCTTCCTCGCCGCCAGCCCACTCGACGAAGCCACTACGCGCATCGAGTGCCGCTTCAGGGCCGGCGGTGGGGGCACCTCCCGCTCTGGGGGCACCTCCCGGCCGGAGGCTGGGGGAGAAGCCGAGAGCGGGGGACGCTGGCTCAATGTCGAGTCCACCGTCAACCGCCACCACGGCGGCCTCATCTTCAACAGCCGGGACGTCACCGAAAGAGTGCGCCTACAGGCGCAGCTCCAGCACAACGCCGAGCACGACCCGCTCACCGACCTGCCCAACCGCGCCCTGTTCACCCGGCGCGTCCAGCAGGCACTGTCCGGCCGCCGCGCCTCCGACCGGGGCGCCGCGCTCGCCGGTACGGCGGTTCTCTTCATCGACCTGGACGGCTTCAAGGCGGTCAACGACACGATCGGGCACCAGGCCGGGGACGAACTGCTCGTCCAGGCCGCCCGCAGACTCCAGGACGGGGTCCGGCAGGGCGACACCGCGGCCCGCCTGGGCGGCGACGAGTTCGCGGCCCTGATCGTCGGCGACGGCAGCCGGGACCGCACCTCCCGTGAGCGCCACATACTGGAGCTCGCCGACCGCCTCAGGGTCACGCTCTCGCAGCCGTATCTCATCGACGGCAACGATGTCCGGGTCGCCGCGTCCATCGGCGTGGCCTTCGCCGAACCGGGCCTGGGCGCGGGCGAGATCCAGCGCAACGCCGACCTCGCCATGTACCGCGCCAAGGCGGCCGGCAAGGGCCGCGTGGAGCTGTACGCACCGCAGATGCAGCAGGACGTCGTACGAAAGGCGGAGCTGGCCACGCGCCTGCGGGCCGCACTGAACGACGGCGAGTTTGCGCTGCTGCACCAACCCGTCGTCTGCCTGGAGAACGGCCGGATCACATCGGTCGCCGCCCAGGCGCGCTGGCGCTCCTCGCAGGGGGTGCTGTTCACCCCGGCCGAGTTCCTGCGGGTGGCCGAGGACAGCGACAAGACGCAGGAACTGGGCCGCTGGATGCTCGAGGAGGCTGTCGAGCAGGCCGCCGAGCGGGCCACGACGGGGCTGGCCGTCCCGGCGACGGTACGGGTGAGTGCCCGGCGCCTGCTGGACCGGTCGATGCCGCTCGGCTCGATCGAGGCCCTGCTGACCCGGCACGGGCTGCCGTCCGGGTCGCTGGTGCTCGAGCTGGCGGACACCGATCCACGGGTCTGTCTGGACGAGCTGGAGCGACGTCTGGGGGCCCTGCGCAGGCTCGGGGTCCGGATCTCGCTCGACGGATTCGGCAGCGGATACGCGGCGATCACGGCGCTCAGACGGCTCCCGGTCGACGTACTGAAACTCGACCGCTCCCTGGTCGAGGGTGTCGTCGAGTCGGCTCGGCTGCACAAGATCACCAGTGGGCTGTTGCGGATCGCCGGTGATCTGGGGCTTCAGTCCGTGGCGGACGGCGTGGACCTTCCGGAGCAGGTCGTGGCGTTGCGCGCGATGGGCTGCACGCATGGCCAGGGCATGGCGTTCTCCGGTCCGCTCGATGAGTACCGGCTGCGCAGAGCGCTGGGTTCCGGCCACTATCCGGTGCCGCACGGTCCGGCCGAGCCCGCGTTCGCGGGGGGCGGGTCGGGGGTGTACACCAGTGGTGTCCCCGCTGTCTTCGGAGGCGGCAGTGCCCTTCGCTCACATAATGAGACTCCCGTCCCACCACCTTGACACCTGGTGCGTGCCGGGGGGAGGGTCAGTGCCATGCGCACCCGAATTCTCGTACTTGGAAAGCGCGTCGGCTGAAGCTGAGCCCTTGATCGCTCAGCGACCCCTCCCGGCGCGCTCCCCTCGCTTGCCTTATGGCACGAGGGGTTTTTTGTTGCACAGGCACCTGTCGTACAACAGCCGCACACCGCACGAACTTCGCAAAAACCCTCAGCATCGAGAAGAGAATGCCGATGACCGAGCAGGCCACCGGGGCCCATCACCCGCAGCCGCGGCCCCGATCCGGAGGACACCAGTCCGCCCCCGAGCACGTCACGGGTGCGCAGTCCCTCATCCGCTCTCTCGAGGAGGTCGGGGCCGACACGGTATTCGGCATTCCCGGCGGTGCGATCCTCCCGGCGTACGACCCGCTGATGGACTCCACCAGGGTCCGCCACGTCCTGGTCCGGCACGAGCAGGGCGCCGGACACGCCGCCACCGGTTACGCGCAGGCCACCGGCAGGGTCGGCGTCTGCATGGCGACCTCCGGGCCCGGCGCCACCAACCTGGTCACGCCGATCGCCGACGCCCACATGGACTCCGTGCCCATGGTCGCGATCACCGGCCAGGTCGCCTCCAAGGCGATCGGCACGGACGCCTTCCAGGAGGCGGACATCGTCGGCATCACGATGCCGATCACCAAGCACAACTTCCTGGTCACCAAGGCCGAGGACATCCCGCGCGTGATCGCGCAGGCGTTCCACATCGCCTCCACCGGCCGACCAGGACCGGTCCTGGTCGACATCGCCAAGGACGCCCTCCAGGCGCAGACCACCTTCTCCTGGCCGCCGGTCATGGACCTGCCCGGCTACCGGCCCGTCACCAAGCCGCACGCCAAGCAGATCCGTGAGGCCGCCAAGCTGATCACCGCCGCCAGGCGGCCGGTCCTGTACGTCGGCGGCGGCGTCATCAAGGCCAAGGCCACCGCCGAGCTGAAGGTCCTCGCAGAACTCACCGGAGCGCCCGTCACCACCACCCTGATGGCGCTCGGCGCATTCCCCGACAGTCACGAGCTGCACGTGGGAATGCCGGGCATGCACGGTGCGGTCACCGCCGTCACCGCGCTACAGAAGGCCGACCTGATCGTCGCCCTCGGAGCCCGCTTCGACGACCGCGTCACGGGCAAGCTGGACAGCTTCGCCCCGTACGCCAAGATCGTCCACGCCGATATCGACCCGGCCGAGATCGGCAAGAACCGCGCCGCCGACGTGCCGATCGTCGGTGACGCCCGCGAGGTCATCGCCGACCTGGTCCAGGCCGTGCAGAAGGAGCACAGCGAGGGCAACACCGGCGACTACACCGCCTGGTGGAAGGACCTCAGCCGCTGGCGCGAGACGTACCCGCTGGGCTACGAGCAGCCGGAGGACGGCTCGCTGTCCCCGCAGCAGGTCATCGAGCGGATCGGCCAACTCGCCCCGGAGGGCACGATCTTCGCGGCGGGCGTCGGGCAGCACCAGATGTGGGCCGCGCACTACGTCCAGTACGAGAAGCCCGCGACCTGGCTGAACTCCGGCGGTGCCGGAACGATGGGCTACGCGGTCCCGGCCGCGATGGGCGCCAAGGCCGGCGCGCCGGACCAGACGGTCTGGGCGATCGACGGCGACGGCTGCTTCCAGATGACCAATCAGGAACTCACCACCTGCGCCCTGAACAACATCCCGATCAAGGTCGCCATCATCAACAACGGCGCCCTCGGGATGGTCCGCCAGTGGCAGACCCTCTTCTACAACCAGCGGTACTCCAACACCGTGCTGCACAGCGGCCCCGAGGCCGACGGCAAGCAGCCCAGCGCCGGCACCCGCGTCCCCGACTTCGTGAAGCTGTCGGAGGCCATGGGCTGCTACGCCATCCGCTGCGAGTCCCCGGACGACCTCGACAAGGTCATCGAAGAGGCGAACTCGATCAACGACCGCCCCGTCGTGATCGACTTCATCGTCCACGAGGACGCCATGGTGTGGCCCATGGTCGCGGCCGGCACCTCCAACGACGAGGTCATGTTCGCCCGGGACGTCCGCCCCGACTTCGGCGACAACGAAGACGACTGAGCGAGAGAGACGTAAACAGATCATGTCCAAGCACACGCTCTCCGTCCTGGTCGAGAACAAGCCGGGCGTCCTCGCCCGGATCACCGCCCTGTTCTCCCGCCGCGGCTTCAACATCGACTCGCTCGCGGTGGGCGTCACCGAGCACCCCGACATCTCCCGCATCACCATCGTGGTGGGCGTCGAGGACCTGCCGCTCGAGCAGGTGACCAAGCAGCTCAACAAGCTCGTCAACGTGCTGAAGATCGTCGAGCTGGAACCCGGCTCGGCCGTTCAGCGCGAACTCGTTCTGGTGAAGGTGCGCGCCGACAACGAGACCCGCTCCCAGATCGTCGAGATCGTCCAGCTGTTCCGCGCCAAGACCGTCGACGTCTCCCCGGAGGCCGTCACCATCGAGGCCACCGGCAGCAGCGAGAAGCTGTCCGCCATGCTCAAGATGCTGGAGCCGTACGGCATCAAGGAGCTGGTCCAGTCCGGCACGATCGCCATCGGACGCGGTGCGCGGTCGATCACGGACCGGTCGCTGCGAGCCCTCGACCGGTCGGCATGACGACGTGACAGGGCGGCCGGGGACCACCGGCCGCCCGTATGTCGAGACCCGCGAACTTCCCCTCAGCCCGCCGTCATACGGTGGGACGCAACACCTGCACACAAGGAGAGAACCCAAAGTGGCCGAGCTGTTCTACGACGCCGACGCCGACCTGTCCATCATCCAGGGCCGCAAGGTCGCGGTCATCGGTTACGGCAGCCAGGGCCACGCCCACGCGCTGTCGCTCCGTGACTCGGGAGTCGACGTCCGGGTCGGACTGCACGAGGGCTCCAAGTCCAAGGCGAAGGCCGAGGAGCAGGGCCTGCGCGTGGTCACCCCGGCCGAGGCCGCCGCCGAGGCCGACGTCATCATGATCCTCGTCCCGGACCCGATCCAGGCCCAGGTCTACGAGGAGTCCATCAAGGACAACCTCAAGGACGGCGACGCCCTGTTCTTCGGCCACGGCCTGAACATCCGCTTCGACTTCATCAAGCCGCCGGCCAACGTCGACGTCTGCATGGTCGCGCCCAAGGGCCCGGGCCACCTGGTGCGTCGTCAGTACGAGGAGGGCCGCGGTGTTCCGTGCATCGTGGCCGTCGAGCAGGACCCGACGGGCAACGGCCTCAAGCTGGCCCTCTCGTACGCGAAGGGCATCGGTGGCACCCGCGCCGGCGTCATCAAGACGACCTTCACCGAGGAGACCGAGACCGACCTGTTCGGTGAGCAGGCCGTCCTCTGCGGTGGTACGGCCGCGCTGGTCAAGGCCGGTTTCGAGACGCTGACCGAGGCCGGCTACCAGCCGGAGATCGCGTACTTCGAGTGCCTGCACGAGCTGAAGCTGATCGTCGACCTCATGTACGAGGGTGGCCTGGAGAAGATGCGCTGGTCCGTCTCCGAGACCGCCGAGTGGGGCGACTACGTCACCGGTCCGCGGATCATCACGGACGCCACCAAGGCCGAGATGAAGAAGGTCCTCGCCGAGATCCAGGACGGCACCTTCGCCCGTGAGTGGATGGCCGAGTACCACGGCGGTCTGAAGAAGTACAACGAGTACAAGCAGGCCGACGCGGAGTCCCTGCTGGAGACCACCGGCAAGGACCTGCGCAAGCTGATGTCCTGGGTCGACGACGAGGCGTAAGTCTCGCGTTCCTCCGCGACGGTGCCGCCAGTGGGGGCGCCGTCGCGGGGCTCTGCCCCGGACCCCGCTCCTCAATCGCCGGAGGGGCTGAATTCGTCCGGGTGATCCTTCCGCAGAGGCGCAAGACTGTCTCCGCCGCCGCACTACACTGCCGTACTACATACGCGTCAGGCCCACAGCGTCGTGCGTCTTCCACGCGGTAGCCCCCTCCACCGCATGCGGCCGTCGGGACGGCCGTCCGCATTGGACATGTGAGGACTCACGTGAGCTCGAACCCCGTCGTACTCATTGCTGAAGAGCTGTCGCCCGCCACCGTCGACGCGTTGGGGCCGGACTTCGAGATCCGGCACTGCAACGGAGCAGATCGAGCCGAACTGCTTCCGGCCATCGCCGACGTCGATGCGATCCTGGTCCGCTCCGCCACCAAGGTGGACGCCGAAGCGATCGCCGCCGCGAGCAGACTGAAGGTCGTCGCACGAGCCGGCGTCGGCCTGGACAACGTCGACGTCTCCGCCGCCACCAAGGCCGGCGTGATGGTCGTCAACGCCCCCACCTCGAACATCGTGACCGCCGCCGAGCTGGCCTGCGGTCTGATCCTCGCCACCGCCCGTAACATTCCGCAGGCGAACGCCGCGCTGAAGAACGGCGAGTGGAAGCGCAGCAAGTACACCGGCGTCGAGCTGGCCGAGAAGACCCTCGGTGTCGTCGGGCTCGGCCGTATCGGTGCGCTGGTCGCCCAGCGCATGTCCGCCTTCGGTATGAAGGTCGTCGCCTACGACCCCTACGTCCAGCCTGCTCGGGCCGCGCAGATGGGCGTCAAGGTGCTGTCGCTGGACGAGCTGCTCGAGGTCTCCGACTTCATCACCGTGCACCTGCCGAAGACCCCCGAGACCGTCGGTCTGATCGGCGACGAGGCGCTGCGCAAGGTCAAGCCGAGCGTCCGTGTCGTCAACGCCGCGCGGGGCGGGATCGTCGACGAGGAGGCGCTGTACTCCGCTCTCAAGGAGGGCCGGGTCGCCGGCGCCGGTCTCGACGTATACGCGAAGGAGCCCTGCACGGACTCCCCGCTGTTCGAGTTCGACCAGGTCGTCTCCACCCCGCACCTCGGCGCCTCCACCGACGAGGCGCAGGAGAAGGCCGGTATCGCCGTCGCCCGCTCGGTGCGTCTCGCGCTCGCCGGTGAGCTGGTCCCGGACGCGGTGAACGTCCAGGGCGGCGTCATCGCCGAGGACGTCAAGCCGGGTCTGCCGCTCGCCGAGCGCCTCGGCCGTATCTTCACCGCGCTCGCCGGTGAGGTCGCCGTCCGTCTCGACGTCGAGGTGTACGGCGAGATCACCCAGCACGATGTGAAGGTGCTGGAGCTCAGCGCCCTCAAAGGTGTCTTCGAAGACGTCGTCGACGAGACCGTCTCCTACGTCAACGCCCCCCTGTTCGCCCAGGAGCGTGGCGTCGAGGTCCGCCTGACGACATCGAGTGAGTCTCCCGACCACCGCAACGTCGTCACCGTGCGCGGCACGCTCAGCAGCGGTGAGGAGGTCTCCGTCTCCGGCACGCTGGCCGGTCCGAAGCACCTCCAGAAGATCGTCGCGGTCGGCGAGTACGACGTCGATCTCGCGCTCGCCGACCACATGGTGGTGCTGCGCTACGAGGACCGTCCGGGTGTCGTCGGCACCGTCGGCCGTATCTTCGGCGAGGCGGGCATCAACATCGCCGGTATGCAGGTGTCCCGTGCCATCGCCGGTGGCGAGGCGCTGGCCGTCCTGACGGTCGATGACACGGTGTCGCAGACCGTGCTGACCGAGGTGGCCGAGGAGATCGGCGCGACGTCGGCGCGTTCGGTGAACCTGGTCTGAGGCTGCCGGGTCCGGGGGCTGCCGCCCCCGGACCCTCGCTTCGGCCCTGAACGGGACTCGTCCTCAGACGCCGGACGGGCTGAGCTTGCTCGGTTCGTCCGGCGTTTCGCATGCGCGCTCGTGCACCTCGACCCGCCGCAGCGTCACCGCGGCCAGCACCGCCGCCCCCGCCAGCAGTACCGCCCCGGCGATGGCAGCGCCCTGCATCCCGCTGGTGAACGCTTCCCGTGCGACCGTGGCCAGCCCCGGGACCTGGTCGGCGACCGCCAGCGCCCCGCCCAGCGTCTCCTGAGCCACGGCCGGCGCCGAGTCCGGGATCTCATGGCGGTAGACCGCCGTACCGATGGAGCCGAGGACCGCCATCCCCAGTGCGCCGCCGAACTCCGCCCCCGTCTCCATCAGAGAGGACGCGGAACCCGCCCGCTCCACCGGGGCGGTGCCCATCGCGAGGTCCATGATCTGGGACATCACCACGACGCAGCCGACGGCGAGGACCGCGCACGCGACCAGCACCAGCACCAGCGAGTCCGTACCGGCGAGGGCCATCAGCCCGAAGCCCGACGCTGCGATCACAAACCCCGCGGTGACCACGTGGGCGCGGTCAACGCCCTTCTGCACCAGCTGGGTCGCGATCGGTGCCGCCGCCCCGATCGGCACCGACGGCAGGAGCGCCCAAAGGGCCGCCTCCAGCGCGCTCTTGTCGAGCACCGACTGGATGTACTGCGTGGTGAAGTAGGCCGAACCCATCACCCCGAACGCGGAGACGAGGTTCAGGGCGACCGAGGGGGCGAAGCCGCGGCCGCGGAACAGTGCCGGGGAGATCATCGGCGAGACCGTGGTGCGCTGGCGGTGCACGAAGAGGGCCGCGAAGAGCAGGCCGACGGTGATCGAGACGACGTAGCGGACGTTCCAGCCCTCGGACGGGATCTCCTTCAGGCCGTAGACCACGGGGAGCACGGCCGCCATGGACAGCGGGACGCTCAGCCAGTCGAAGCGGCCCGGGGACGGGTTCCTCGACTCGGGAAGCAGCTTCGGGCCGAGGACCAGCAGCAGTGCCATCGCGGGCAGGTTGACCAGGAAGACCGAGCCCCACCAGAAGAAGTCGACCAGTACTCCGCTCATCACCGAGCCGAGTGCGATCCCGGCCGTCATCACGCCGGACCACATGCCGATCGCCTTCGCGCGCTGGGCGGGGTCGGTGAACATCGTGCGGAGCATGGCCATCGTCGACGGCATCAGGGTCGCGCCGCCGATGCCGAGGACCGCGCGTGCCGCGATCAGCATCTCGGCGCTGTTCGCGTACGCCGCGACCAGTGAGGCGGTGCCGAAGGCGGCGGCGCCGAGCAGCAGCAGCCGGCGGTGGCCGATGCGGTCGCCGATCGAGCCCATCGTCATCAGCAGGCCGGCCAGCGCGAACGCGTAGATGTCGAAGATCCACAGCTGTTGAGTGCCGCTCGGCTCCAGGTCCGCGCTGATCGCCGGGATCGCGAAGTAGAGGACTGAGACGTCCATGGAGACCAGCAGCAGCGGAAGCATCAGCACGCCGAGAGCGGTCCATTCGCGGCGGCCTGCGCGGGAGTTGGTCATCGGGTCCGTTGTCATGCCGGTGAATGTACACGCGTCTTAAACGCTTGTCTATGACGCTTGTATAGGACGAGCGTATGGATGCGGAGTAGTCTGAGCGTCATGGGACACCGTGAGGATCTGCTCGAGGGCGCCAAGCGCTGCCTGCTGGCGAAGGGGTTCGTGCGCACGACGGCGCGCGACATCGTCAAGGAGTCCGGGGCCAACCTGGCCTCGATCGGCTACCACTACGGCTCGAAGGACGCGTTGCTGGCGGAGGCCTACCTCGCTCTGGTCGGCGAGCTCTCCGACGCCTTCGACGGCGACGGGGCCGCCGAGAGCGCGACCGTGCCCGGCTCCGTCGAGCGCTTCCAGGAGGTTTGGTCGAACATCATCGGCACCATGCGGGGGCCCGGTTCGATGTGGCGGCTCAGCGTGGAGATCGTGGCCATGGGGGATCAACTGCCCGCGGTGCGCGACCATCTGGCGTCGCAGCAGCGGGACGCCGAGCGCGCTCTCGTGGCGCTCTTCATGGGGGTGCCGGAGGACGAGATCCCCGACAAGACCCTGGACACTCTCGGAAGGTTCTACACGACGCTGATGACGGGCCTCATCGCGCAGTGGACCTTCGACCCCGAGGGCGCGGCCGACGCCGACGCGCTCACCGAGGGACTGCGTCAGGTGATGGAGGCCGCCACTCGGAAGTGATGCTCCCGTCCCGCATCTCCACGACCCGGTCCGCGAAGTGCCGTACGACTGCTCGATCGTGACAGATGAACAGGTAGCCGAGTCCCAGGTCGTCCTGGAGGTCGGCAAGCAGGTTCAGCACACCGGCTCGGACGGACGGGTCCAGGGCCGACACCGGCTCGTCCAGGATCAGCAGACGCGGGTCCGAGGCCAACGCGCGGGCGATTCCGGCGCGTTGGCACTGGCCGCCGGAGAGTTCGTGCGGGTGGCGGTCGCCGTACGACGCGTCGAGGCCGACCCGGTCGAGGAGTTCGGCCACCCGGGCGGGGCCGGTGGCGGCGGTCCAGCGGCCGTGGATCTTCAGGGGCTCGGCGATCGCGTCGCGGATGCGGTGGCGGGGGCTCAGGGAGCCGTAGGGGTCCTGGAAGACCGGCTGCATCCGGGGGCGGAGGGGGCGGAGTTCGCGGTCCGTCATGCTCGTCAACTCCCGTCCCTCGAAGTGCACTTCACCGCTGTTCGGACGACGCAGCTGGAGCACGGCCAGGGCGGTGGACGACTTGCCGCAGCCGGAAGGGCCGTTCAGGGCGAGGGTCTCGCCGCCTCCCAGTGAGAAGGAGACATGGTCCACTGCCACGACCGTGCCGTAGCGGACGACCAGGTCACGGACATCAAGAAGTGGCACGCTGCGTCTCCTGGAACGGGTGAGGGACGTCGGCCCAGCGGTGGCAGGCGATCAGCCGCCCCTCCACCTGCTGGGGTTCCGGTTCCGTCTCGTGACACGCGTCCGCCGCGAGCGGGCAGCGCGGGGCGAAGGCGCAGCCGGGCGGGAGTGCGCCCGGCGCGGGCGGGGTGCCCGGGAGGGTGGGGAGGTGGCGACCGGCGGGCACATTGCCGGGGAGCGATGCCAGCAGGCCTGCCGTGTACGGGGCCCGAGGGCGTGCCAACACCTCGTCCGCCGGGCCGAGTTCGGTGACGCGTCCGGCATACATCACCAGCACACGGTCCGCGTGATCCCGTACGACGTCCATGTCGTGCGTGACCAGCACCAGCGCGGCCCCGACGGCCTCGCGCCGCTCGCCGAGCAGCCGCAGCACCAGGTCACGGTGCTCCTCGTCGAGGGCGGTGGTCGGCTCGTCGGCGACGACGACGTCCGGTTCGTTGACCGTGGCCATCGCGATCACCGCGCGCTGACGCATGCCGCCGGAGTACTCGTGCGGAAACGCCCGCGCCTTGCGTGCCGCATCCGGAATCCCCACCCGGTCGAGCGCGGCCACCGCCCGCGCCCTGGCCTCCTTGCGGGAGACGCCGGCCACCGACCGTACCGCGGCGGCGAGTTGGTCGCCCACCGGGTGCACGGGGGAGAGGGCGGAGAGGGCGTCCTGCGGGACGAGCGCGATACGGCGGCCGCGCTGGGCCGACAGGTCCGGCCGGATCGTGCCGCTCGCCGTCGCTCCCGAAGGCAGCATCCCCAGCAGCGCGCGAGCAGTGAGCGACTTGCCCGCTCCCGACTCGCCCACCACGGCGAACACCTCGCGCGGGCGCACGTCGAAGGACACGCCGCGCACGGCCTCCACCCCGTCGAAGGCGATCCGCAGATCACGCACCGACAACAGCACGTCCGACTTCACCGGGCGCCTCCTTCCTGGCACGGGTCACACGGGTCACGCGCTTTCCCTGCGCGTACGACGCTCCCGACACCGCAAGCCCCGCCAGCAGGGCCAGCGCCACGGCGGGCGCGAGGGCGGCCCACGGCGCGCGTTCCACATAGGCGCGCGACTCGTCGAGCAGCAGACCCCACTCGGGTGCCGGCGGCTGCGCCCCCAGGCCCAGGAAGCCCAGCGAGGCCAGGGCGAGGGCCATGCCGGGCAGCCGCAGCAGGGCGTGCCGGGCGACCGGCGCGGCCACGGACGGCAGCACATGCCGGGTCAGGATCCACGACGGCGGTGCGCCGATGGCCCGTTGGGCGGTGAGGAACGCCGACGCGCGTACCTCCTGCATCAGCGCCGCCGCATGGGCGGCCAACGGCGGCCAGGAGATCAGCGCGACCGCGAAGGCCGCACCGCCGGTGCCGGGCCCGGCGGTGGCCGCGACCAGGATGCCGACGATCACCGGCGGCAGCGCGTTCGCGATGTCCGACGCACCCGCCGCGACGCCGGGGAGGAAGCCGAGGGCCAGCGCGAGCACCAGGCTGACCAGGCATACGGCGGCCGCGGTGCCGACCGTCGGAGCGGCGCCGTGCCCGAGCCGGGCGAGCACGTCACGGCCGAGTCCGTCGGTACCGAGCGGGTACGTCCACGAGGGCGCGGCCAGTCGGGCGGCCGTGTTCACGGCGTACGGATCTCGCAACAGGCCCCAGCCGATGGCCACGGCAAGGACGGTGAACAGCGTCAACGGGATCGCCGGGTGGGTACGGACCGGCCGGACCGGCGGCAGCGAGAGTCCGGCGTCACGCAGAGCGGGCCCCAGCAGCCGGCGCCTCAGCAGCGCGGCCACGGCTCCCGTCACCAGACCCAGCGCCAACAGGGCGAGCACCGCCCCCTGGAGCAGCGGCAGGTCCTGCGACTTGGCCGCCCCCAGCGCCGTACGCCCGATGCCCGGCACCGCGAACACCGTCTCCACCGCCACCGCACCCCCGGTCAGACCGACGGCCGCCATCCCGAACTGCGGTACCAGCGGTGGCAGTACGCGCCGCAGAGCGGCCGCCGCGATACGCGCCCTGCCCACCCCGGCGCCCCGCCACATCTCCACCCACCGCTCGTCCAGCACGGCGGGCAGCGCGTCCGCGACCAGCCGGCCCAGGATGCCACCCGCCGGGACGCCGAGCGCGAGCGCGGGCAGGACCATGTACTCGGGCCCCTGCCAGCCCGACGTCGGCAGCCACCCCAGCCACACCCCGCACACCAGCAACGCGACCGTGGCCAGCAGGAATTCGGGCACGGCGGCCAGCATCGCGGCCCCCGCCCCGGCCGACCTGCGCCCCCGTACCAGCACGGGCGCGACCAGCACGCAGGCCAGCACCACCGCGAAGCCGAAGGCCGCGCCCATCAGCCCCAGCGACACCTGGAGCCCGGCGGCGACCGACGGCAGCACGTCGGTCCCCGACACCCACGACGTCCCGAGGTCCCCGCGCAGCAGGCCGGACGCCCACTTCCCCAACAGGGTCAACGGCCCCGCGTCCAGCCCGAGATCCCGTCGTACGGCGTCCAGGGCTTCCTTCGTCGGCTCCTGCTCGGCGGACCGGGCCCGCAGGACCGTCAGTGCGGGGTCCTTGCCGGAGAGCCAGGGCAGCAGGCCCACGGCGGCCAGGACCGCGACGAGACACAGGGCCCGGGTCGACCCGGCGGCGGTCGGCCTCACTTGATGTACGTGTCCGCCGTGACCAGCTCACGCTCGCGCGGGTCGTGCGCGGCGCCGACGACACCGGCGGCGTCGCCCTGGATGACCCGCTCGTGCAGCATCGGGACCGCCGCGTCGGTGCCCAGGACGGCGGCCTCGGCCTCGATGACGGCCTTGCGGCGCGCGTCGCCGACCGCGGTCTCGCCTGCCGTCTTCAGTGATGTGTCGACCGAGTCGTTGGCGAGCTGGGAGATGTTGAAGGAGCCGTCGGAGGCGAAGTCGCTGTAGAGGTAGGCGGTCGGGTCGCCCGAGTCGAGGATGGTGGCCCGGGACAGGATGAAGGCGTCGAACTCGCCCGCCAGTGCGTCGGATTCGATGTTGGCGTACTCGCGGACGTCCAGCTTCACCTTGAAGCCGGCCTTCTGGAGCTGCTGTTGCAGGGTGGCGGCGACCTCGGGCAGTTCGGCGCGGTCGGTGAACGTGCCGATGGTGATGGTCTGGCCGTTCGCCTTCTTCGCGGCCGTCCGCTGCACGTCGGTGCGCAGGTCGGCGGCCCACGGCAGCGCGGGCCCGAGCAGTCCCTCGGCGACGTCGGCGCGACCCTCGTACACGCCCTTCACGATCGACTCGGCGTCGATGGCCTCGCGGGCGGCGGCCCTGAGCGCCGCGTCCTTGAAGGGGCCGTCGGAGGTGTTGAGGTACAGCGTGTTCGTGCGCGGCATCGGCACCTCGGTGATCAGCTCCTCGTCGAGCAGCGCGGCCTGCGACACCGGCACGGCCTCGACGATGTCGGCCTCACCGCTGCGCAGGGCGGCGGCACGGGCAGTGCCGTCCGGCACGAACTTCACGTCGATTCCGGGGGCCTTGGCCTTCCCGCCCCAGTAGTCGTCGTAGCGGTCGAGGGCGGCGGAGGAGGTGCCGTTGACCTTCGCCAACTCGAAGGGGCCGGTGCCCGCGCCGACCGGGTCGACCGTCTTCCCCTGGTACGCCTTCGCGGCGAGGATCGACAGCTGCGGCGAGCTGAGCCGCTGCGGGACGAGGGGGTCCACGTCGGCGGTGGTGACGGTGACGGTCTCCCCGTGCGCCTTCGCGGTCAGTTCGACGCCGTCGAGGATGCGGGGCTTGGGAGAGGCCGTGGCCGCTTCCGTGAGGGAGTTGACGACAGCTTCGGCGGTGAGCTCCGTACCGTCGTGGAAGGTGACGTCGTCGCGGAGCGTGAACGTCCAAGTCCTCCCGGACTGCTTCCACTTGGTGGCCAGCGCGGGCTCGGCGTTGCCCTCCGCGTCCAGCTTCACCAGGGTCTCGGCGGTGGACCAGCGGGACAGTTTGAACGCGTCGTCGGAGAGCGGGGAGAGGCCCGAGCGGGGCGGCTGCATATGCGCGACGCGGATGCGCTTGCCCTCGCCGGAGGTGCCGGACGAATCGGCCGACGCAAAGCAGCCCGTCAGCAGGGCGGAGGCCGCGGCGACCGCGGTGAGGGGCAGGAAATGAGCGGGCAGGCGCACGGAACACTCCGTAAAGACAAGGTCAAAGGTTGAGCGTTCGACGACCGTAGCATGATGATAATCGTTTTCATAAGCAGGGCTTCGATCACACCGAGCGCCCTGCGCGACCGGTCAGAGCCGCGCGCCCTTGAGCGCCATGTGCAGCAGCAGCCGGTCCTCGCCGTCGTCCAGGTCCAGGCCCGTCAGCTTCTCGACGCGGGACAGGCGGTAGTAGAGCGTCTGCCGGTGGATGCCCAACTCGGCGGCCGTGCGGGCGGCCTGGCCCGCGCAGTCGAGGTACGTCTCGGCGGTGCGGGCGAGTTCACGGTGGGCGGGGGAGAGGAGCGGGGCGACCGCCGGGTCGTGGGCGACCTCCGGGGGCAGCGAGGTCAGCAGACGGTACGGGCCGATGTGCGCCCACTCGGCGACCGGGCCGAGCCGGGGCTCCGCGAGGGCGGCGCGGGCGGCGGACGAGGCTTCCTGCCACGCCGCGGCAAGATCGGTGAGGCCGGTGCGCGGCGTGCCCACACCGGCGGCCCGGGCGCCCTCCCCGAGCAGGCGCTGCGCGGCCGTGACTGCCGGTGTCCGCACCTCCGGCGACCGCAGCCGGACGAGGATCGCGAGGCTCTGGCCGGCTGTTCTCCACGGCACGGAGCACAGGGCCGTCGCATGCGGCACCGTACGGGCCGAAGGTGTGTCGTCAGGGTCGGTGGACGGCCACGGCGCGACGCACACCACGGAGTGCGGGCCGTCGCCGCGCGGGCCGAGGGCCGTGTGCAGCGCCGCCACCGCCATGTCTCCCTGCCAGCCGCGCTCGGCGGTCAGCACGGCCCGCAGCTCCCGGCTGAGGTCCGCCCCGTGCTGTGCCTCGTCGGCGAGCAGTGCGCCGATGCGGACGGTGACCTCCATGGCCGCGGCCAGTTGCGGGTCGGTGGGGCCCGGGGCGTAGTCCAGGAGCCAGACGTATCCAAGGACGACACCCCGATGGCGTACGGGGAGACAGATCCGTCCGCGATACACCCCCGCCTCCGGGGTGGGCGGAATCCGCACGGGGCCTGTCGCCCGTGTGATGCCGAAGCCCTCGAACCAGGTGCGGACCGCTGTCGTGGAGCGGCGCGTCAGGATCGAGCGGGTGCGGACGGGGTCCAGCGCCGACGGGTCGAGGTCGCCCTCACTGTCGTACGCACCGAAGGCGATCAGCTCGAAGTCCCGGTTCTCCAGGGTCGCGGGGGCGCCGAGGAGCTCGGAGATCTCGTCGACCAGTTCCTGGTAGTCACCCGCTCGGTGGGAAGATGCAGCATCGGCCGTCACCCGGGCATTCTCCCTCATTTCCGCGTCCCTTCATACATCTGTCTGAGATCTGCGGCACGGATGCGTGACAGCTGTCGATGGCCGACGATCGGAGGGATCCTTAGGTTTCACGGTGGTTCTATCTGCTGGTTTGTGGAGGTGCCCCGTGCTGGGTCCCGTGATTCTTGCCGCGTCGCGCAGCGACCGGATGCGACGCCTGATCTCGGCGGCCCCGGTGACCAGGCAGGTCGTCGACCGCTTCATCCCCGGCGAGACGGTGGACGAGATCGTCCCGATCATCCAGGACCTCACCTCCAAGGGCCTGGAACTGACCATGGACGTCGTCGGCGAGGACATCACCACCCCCCAGCAGGCCGAGGCCGCCCGCGACGCCTATCTGGCGCTGATCGACCGGCTCGAGGAACTGGAACTGGGCACGCGGGCCGAGATGTCCGTCAAGCTCTCCATGTTCGGCCAGGCGCTGGACGACGGTCATGACCTGGCCCTGAAGAACGTCCGCCCGGTCGTCGAGGCCGCCGCCGCCATCGGCACGACCGTCACCCTGGACGCCGAGGACCACACCACCCTCGACTCGATGTTCGCCATCCACGACGAGCTGCGGAAGGACTTCCCGCAGACCGGCTGCGTCATCCAGGCCTACCTCTTCCGCACCGAGGCCGACGCCCGCCGCCTCGCTGCGGGCGGCAGCCGCGTACGGCTGGTGAAGGGCGCGTACAAGGAGCCCGCGGAAGTCGCCTACCAGCAGAAACACGAGATCGACAAGGCGTACGTCAGGATTCTGAGGACTCTGATGGAGGGCACCGGGTACCCGATGATCGGGTCCCACGACCCGCGCCTGATCTCCGTCGCCCAGGAACTGGCCCGGCGCGCCGGACGCAAGCCCGACGAGTACGAGTTCCAGATGCTGTACGGCATCCGCAGCGACGAACACCTCCGGCTCGCCGCCGAGGGCCACCGCATGCGCGTCTACACCGCCTACGGCACCGACTGGTACGGCTACTTCATGCGCAGGCTCGCCGAGAAGCCGGCCAACCTGCGCTTTTTCGCCCGCAGCATGCTCACCCGAGGTTGATCAATGACGCACGCACTGAGTCTTTTCTGCCGGGGGTCCGGGGGTTGTCCCCCGGGAAAGCACAGTTTCGGCCGCTCGATCCTCACCAAGGGCTGACCCACCCGCTCAGTAAGGAGTTACGGAACTCATGGACGCTGTGACCCAGGTCCCCACCCCCGTCAATGAGCCGGTGCACGGCTACGCCCCCGGCTCGCCCGAGCGCGTCCGGCTGGAGGCCAGGCTCAAGGAGCTGGCCGAGAACCCGGTCGACCTGCCGATGACCATCGGCGGCGAGAAGCGGCTGGGCGGCGGCGAGGCCTTCCAGGTCGTGCAGCCGCACAACCACAAGGCCGTGCTCGGTACCTACCGCAACGCGACGCAGGCGGACGCCCAGGACGCGATCGACGCGGCCCTCGCCGCCGCGCCGGCCTGGCGTGCGATGTCCTTCGACGACCGTGCCGCGATCATCCTGCGCGCGGCCGAGCTGCTGTCCGGCCCGTGGCGCGAGACGCTGGCCGCCTCCACCATGCTCGGCCAGTCCAAGACCGCCCAGCAGGCCGAGATCGACTGTCCCTGCGAGCTGATCGACTTCTGGCGCTTCAATGTCGCCTACGCGCGCCAGATCCTGGCCGAGCAGCCGGTCGCCAACTCCACGGGCGTCTGGAACCGTCTGGACCACCGCCCGCTGGAGGGCTTCGTCTACGCGATCACGCCGTTCAACTTCAGCGCGATCGCGGGCAACCTGCCCACCGCGCCCGCGCTCATGGGCAACGTCGTCGTCTGGAAGCCGTCCCCGACGCAGACCCACGCCGCCGTGCTGCTGATGCAGCTGCTGGAGGAGGCCGGTCTGCCCAAGGGTGTCATCAACCTCGTCACCGGTGACGGCATCGAGGTCTCCAAGGTCGCCCTTGAGCACCGCGACCTCGCGGGCATCCACTTCACCGGCTCGACCAAGACCTTCCAGTACCTGTGGAAGACGGTCGGCGCCAACATCGAGAAGTACCGCTCCTACCCGCGCCTCGTCGGCGAGACCGGCGGCAAGGACTTCGTCGTCGCCCACCCGAGCGCCGACCCCGCGATCCTCAAGACCGCCCTCACCCGCGGTGCCTTCGAGTACCAGGGCCAGAAGTGCTCCGCGACCTCCCGGGCGTACATCCCGGCGTCGATCTGGAACTCCGGCTTCAAGGAGGAGTTCGCGGCCGAGGTCGACCACATCACCATGGGCGATGTCACCGACCTCTCCAACTTCATCGGCGCGGTGATCGACGAGCGGGCCTTCGCCAAGAACAAGGCCGCGATCGACCGGGCGAAGCAGGACCCGGCCTGCACGATCGTCGCGGGCGGCTCCTACGACGACTCGGTCGGCTACTTCGTGCGCCCGACGGTCGTCGAGTGCACGGACCCGGCCAACGAGGTCTTCACCACCGAGTACTTCGGCCCGTTCCTCGCCGTGCACGTCTACGAGGACGACCGGTACGAGGAGATGCTGACCCAGATGGAGTCGGTGTCCGACTACGCGCTCACCGGCTCGGTCGTCTCGGGCGACCGCGCGGCGGCGGCGTACACGATGGACAAGCTCCGCTACGCGGCCGGCAACTTCTACATCAACGACAAGTCGACCGGCGCCGTCGTCGGCCAGCAGCCCTTCGGCGGCGGCCGCGCCTCCGGCACCAACGACAAGGCGGGCGCCCCGCAGAACCTGATGCGCTGGACCCTGACCCGCGCCATCAAGGAGACGCTGGTTCCGCCGACCGACTACCCGTACCCGCACATGGGCTGACCGCCTTGCCGAACTCCGCCCCCGTTCCGGATCCCCCCTCCGGAGCGGGGGCGGTTTCCACAGGCGGACGGGGCACACTTGACCGCCATGGAGACCGTCACGACGGACGACGGCGTACGGCTGTGGGCGAGCCGGTCGGGCCGGGGCGAGCCGCTGGTGCTGTGCCACGGCGGGCCCGGGCTGTGGGACATGTTCGAGGACGTGGCCGCGACGCTCGCCGACACGGCCTCCGTCGTGCGCTGGGACCAGCGCGGCTGCGGGCGCTCGGAGCGGTGCGCGGGGCCTTGGACGACCGACCGTTTCGTGGCCGATCTGGACGCCGTACGACGGCACTTCGGGCTCGACCGGACGGCGCTGCTCGGCCATTCCTGGGGCGCGCAGCTGGCGTTGAGCTATGCGCTGGCCCACCCGGATCGGGTCAGCGCGCTCGTGTACGTCGCCGGTACGGGCATCGGCCCCGACTCGGACTGGCACGGCGCCTTCGAGGAGAACTTCCTGGCCCGGCTGGCCGAACAGCCCGAACGGCTCGCCCGCTGGCGGGAGTTGCCCGAGGGGGACCGGGAACGTGCGGTGCTCCAGTGGTCCGTCGAGTTCGAGGACCGCGCGCTGGCGCTGGAGCACGCCGGGCGGATGGCCGACCCCTGGTTCGGGGTCAACGCCGAGTGCAACAAGGCCCTCAACGGCGAGCGCAAGCGGATCTGGGGCACCCCCGAGCTGTACGCCGCCTGCCAGGCCCTGGACCTGCCCGTCCTCATCGTGGACGGCGAGCGCGACATCCGCCCGCGCTCGGCCGTCGACTCCCTGGAGCGTGCCCTGCCGGACGTCCGCCGAGTGATCCTGCCGGACGCCGGCCACCTGCCGTGGGTGGAGGATCCGAAGGGTTTCGGGGAGGCGGTGGCGACGGCGGTGCGGTACTGACCCATAACCCCAGGTCAGCGCCGGGTGACCCAATCCGCCGTCTCAGATAGTAGGAAGTCCGAGTAATTGTGGAGACAGACGCGCTGTCCTCCCTTAACTTTGTAGGAGCCGAACGTCTCGCTCGATCAAGCGAATGGCGGACGTGAGCCGGGCCCCGTGCAGGCAACCCCTGTGGCCATGGCTCCCCGCCCCACCCGGCGTCTCGTACCCCTTTCCGCACTCCCGGATGTATGAAGGAGTCGATTTCTCATGGCCGAGACGACCGTCCGCCGCCGAGTCCGCCACGTGTCCCGCACGAGCGAGTCCGACCGCAAGAACGCCGCCGCAGCCCTCCAGCGCGCCCTCGACCGCCGCGACAACGGCGGCGAGACCGGCCACTGAGCCGAAGCTTCACCCCCGTTACCGGGAGCCGCGCCCGCACGGGGTGCGGTGCGGGGCCTACGCTCCGCGCCGCACCTCGAAGTGGTCGATGCGCTCCCCGCTCTGCGCCAGCGCCGACACCCTCAGCCGGGGCGTGTCACCGCTCTCCGCCTCCACCGAGAGGAAGGAGAAGCCCCGGTAGCGCACCCGCGACCACTGGACCGTCTCCGCCTTGGCGAGCCGTGACCTGGTCCACTGGAAGGTCGCGACCGACTCGCTGTCGCGGACGTGCCCCTCGTAGCTCTCCTCTGCGCCCACCGGGAAGCCGTACAGATCCTTGCCGCCGCCGCCCGCGGTGACGTACACGATCCCGTCCCGCGTCGGGTCCGTCGACTCACCGATCGGCACCCGCTTGCCGACCTCGCCGTTCTTGATGGCGTCCGTCCGCTCGTACACATGGTTGTGCCCGTTGATCACCAGGTCCACCTGGTGCTCGGCGAACAGCGGCTGCCACTCGGCGCGCACTCCGCCGTCGGAGGCGTGGGACGAGGTGGAGTACGTGCAGTGGTGGAAGAAGACGACGACGAAGTCGACCGTTTTGTCCGACCGCAGCTCACGCAGCTTCTTCTCCAGCCACTTCGTCTGCTTGCCGTCCGTGTAGCCGAGGTTGGCCGGGATCTCGTACGACACGTCGTTCGCGTCCAGTGCCACCACACCGACGTTGCCGTAGGTGAACGCGTACACGCCCGGTGCCGAGCGCGGGTCGAAGCCGTTGTCCGGGAGGGAGAAACGGGCCGACTGGCCGCCGTAGCCGTCCGGCGAGTACCAGGCCTCCATGTCGTGGTTGCCGGTGGTCACCATCCACGGCACCGACTTGGCCACCGTCTCCGTCTGCTTGAGGAACAGGTCCCACTGCCCGGGGTCGAAGGAGTCCGACTCCTGGCCCCGGCCGTTGGTGTCGGCGTAGCAGATGTCGCCGGCGTGGAGATGGAAGGCCGGCTTCTGGCGGAGCAGCACATGGTCGTTGGCGGCCGCGTCCTTGCCCACGCCCTGGTCGCCGAAGGCGGTGAACACGAACGTCTCGGGGGTGGCCGGCGCCGTACGGAAGGAGCCGATGGTCGAGCGGCGGTCCGGGGAGGCCGGGTCGAAGCCGTCGTGGCCGACGCCGTAGTAGTACGTCGTGCCGGGGCGCAGACCGTCCAGGGCGGCGTGCACGTAGTACTGCTCGAACGCCGGGCGCACGCCCTGGAGTTCGGGGGTGTGCAGATCGCGCACCTCGGCGTCGATCTTCCGGCTCAGCTCCTCGGGCCGGCTGCCGATCCGGACGTACGGCTTCTTCACCGCGGCCGGCACCTGCCAGGAGATCCGCATCTGGGTCTTCGGGTCGGCGCCGAAGGCGAGATGGCGGCCGAAGGGGGTGACGACGGAGCCGGGGACCTTCGTGGTGGCTGATGCGGAAGGCTTCGCCGTAGTGCTCCCCGATCCCGAACATCCGGTGAGGAGTCCGCCCGCCACCGCGCCCGCCGTCACCAGCGTGCGGCGACGGGACAGCCTGGTGCGCAGGTACTCGTGCTGCTCGGCCATGCTCATCCGGCGCGCGAGCTGCTGCGGAATACCGAAGTCGGGAAGGTCCATGGATGTGAACTTCCCAGCGAAGCCCAACAGCCGCCATACGTCCGGGTGAACGGAAACCGACGCCATGGTGTTGCCGTCGGCAGGGTGTCCGCATCCCGGACGCCTTGTGTCATCCCATGGGACGAGCGGTAGGGTGCCGATATGTCTCGCAGCATCAATCTCGCAGTGATTCCCGGTGACGGCATCGGCCAGGAGGTCGTGGCCGAAGGCCTGAAGGTCCTCTCCGCCGTCCTTCCGCAGGATGTGAAGCTGGAGACGAAGGAGTACGACTTCGGCGCCCAGCGCTACCACGCCACGGGTGAGACCCTGACCGACGCCGACCTCGACGCCCTCAAGAAGCACGACGCCATCCTGCTCGGCGCCATCGGCGACCCGTCGGTCCCGTCCGGTGTCCTGGAGCGTGGCTTCCTGCTCAAGCTCCGCTTCGCCTTCGACCACCACGTCAACCTGCGTCCGTCGAAGCTCCTTCCGGGTGTCGCCACGCCGCTCGCCGGTGAGCCGCAGATCGACTTCGTCGTGGTCCGCGAGGGCACCGAAGGCCCGTACACCGGCAACGGCGGCACCATCCGCAAGGGCACCGAGCACGAGGTCGCCACCGAGGTCTCCGTGAACACGGCCTTCGGTGTGGAGCGCGTGGTGCGTGACGCGTTCGCCCGCGCCCAGGCCCGTCCGCGCAAGAAGCTCGCGCTGATCCACAAGAACAACGTGCTGACCTTCGCGGGTCACCTGTGGACGAACGTCTTCAACAAGGTGGCCGAGGAGTTCCCCGAGGTCACCACCGAGTACATGCACGTGGACGCGGCGACCATCTACCTGGTCACGCAGCCTGAGCGGTTCGACGTGATCGTCACCGACAACCTCTTCGGCGACATCATCACCGACCTCGCCGCGGCCGTCTCCGGCGGCATCGGCGTCGCCGCGAGCGGGAACATCAACCCGAGCGGTGACTTCCCGTCCATGTTCGAGCCCGTGCACGGCTCGGCCCCGGACATCGCCGGCCAGGGCAAGGCCGACCCCACCGCCACGGTCCTGTCCATCGCCCTGCTCCTGCGTCACCTCGGCCACGAAGCCGAGGCCGCCCGTATCGACGAGGCGGTCTCCGTCGACCTCGCCGAGCGCACCGGCAACCCCGCCCGCAGCACCGCCGAGATCGGCGACGCGCTGGCCGTACGAGTAGCCGGCTGACCCGCCGCGCTGCACGAAGCCGCCGGGTATCAAGTGCCCGGCGGCTTTTCTATGTCCCCGTCGGGTGCCACCATCATCCTCTGGGTCGTATTCACGCCGTTTTCTTCCCCGGCGTCCCGCGAGCGATAATCGAACGCGGAGCCGCAGATTGAGGGAATGCTCGGACGTCCTAGCACTGGCCACTGGCAGTACTGACGTGACCGCGGCCCGCCACAACCAAACCGGTGAAGGACATCTACTCATGACGACGCCCACGATCGAGCTCAAGCCCTCGGCCTCGCCACTCTCCGCAGCGGAGCGCGAGGCGATCCTGGCCAACCCAGGGTTCGGCCGCCACTTCACCGACCACATGGTGGTCATCAAGTGGACGGAGGGCCGCGGCTGGCACGACGGCCAGCTCGTCCCGTACGCGCCGCTCTCTTTGGACCCGGCCACCATGGTCCTGCACTACGCGCAGGAGATCTTCGAGGGCCTGAAGGCCTACCGCCAGTCCGACGGCTCCGTCGCCACCTTCCGCCCGGACAAGAACGCCAAGCGCTTCCAGGCGTCCGCCCGCCGCCTCGGCATGCCGGAGCTGCCGGTCGAGACTTTCATCGAGGCGTGCGACGCGCTGGTGAAGCAGGATCAGGCGTGGGTGCCGGCGCACGGCGGCGAGGAGTCCCTCTATCTACGTCCGTTCATGATCGCCACCGAGGTCGGCCTGGGTGTGAAGCCGGCCGGCGAGTACCTCTTCCTGGTCATCGCCTCGCCCGCGGGCGCCTACTTCCCGGGCGGCGTCAAGCCGGTCTCCATCTGGCTCTCCGAGGACCGCGTCCGCGCCGTCCCCGGCGGCATGGGCGACGCCAAGACGGGCGGCAACTACGCGGCCTCCCTCCTCGCTCAGGCCGAGGCCGCCGCCAAGGGCTGCGACCAGGTCTGCTACCTCGACGCGGTCGAGCACAAGTGGATCGAGGAACTCGGCGGCATGAACCTGTACTTCGTGTACGGCGACAAGATCGTCACCCCCGCTCTCACCGGCTCCATCCTGGAGGGCGTCACCCGCGACTCCCTGCTCACCGTCGCCCGTGACCTCGGCTACACCTCCGAGGAGGGCCGCGTCTCCATCGACCAGTGGCAGCGCGACGCCGAGAACGGCACCCTCACCGAGGTCTTCGCCTGCGGTACGGCGGCGGTGATCACGCCGGTCGGCACGGTCAAGCGCGAGGGCGTCGAGTGGCGGCAGTCGGGGGGCGAGCCGGGCGAGGTCACGCTGAAGCTCCGGCAGGCCCTCCTCGACATTCAGCGGGGTGTCACCGAGGACAAGCACGGCTGGATGCACCGGCTCGGCTAGGCGGTTCGTTCGTCCGCGTGCCGGTGGGGGCTGGTCGCGCAGTTCCCCGCGCCCCTAAAGGGGCGCTGACCGAACCGCAGCCGACTTCACCGACTCGCTTGGACCTCCGCCGTTCGGGCCGCCGCGGACTCCACGTCCGCGGCGGCCCCTTCGCGTGCGGTGAGCAGGTACGTCAGCCCGCCGACCACCCCCGACAGCAGGAAGCTGCAGTCCACCCCGCCGGTCAGCGACAGCAGCGGGCCCTCGTACGACGGCAGCGAGACCGCAAGCAGGCCGACCACGGCACCGAGCGCCCAGGAAAGCGTCGCCGGGATGTTCCAGCCACTCCGGTACCAGTAAATGCCGCCCCGCGCACGGCGGTTGAAGACCTGGAGGGCCTCCGCGTCGTACACCCCTCCGCAGCGGACGTACCCGATGAGCGTGATCACCGCCCATGGCGTGCCGATCGCCGTCAGCAGCAGGACGAAGGACGTCATCGCGTCCTGTGCCGTCGAGGCGTAGTGCCCGACGAACACGCAGACCGTGGCGACGACCGCCACCGCGCAGGTCGCCCGTGCGCGGGAGGCGCGCGGCAGGATCGCGTCCAGGTCGAGGCCCATCGAGTAGAGCATCAGGCCCGCGTTGCCGACCGATCCCGCGGCGGCGGCCAGCAGCAGGGGGACCAGGTACCAGGCGGGGGACGCGTCGACGAGCGGGCCCGCGTAGTCGAGGGCGGCGCGGGCGGCGTATGCCGTGAAGGTGCCGAAGAGCTGGGGGATCAGCAGGCCCGCCATGAGGCCCAGCCAGGTCGCGTGCAGGACCCGGCGCGAGGTGTGGCGGGCCGGGGAGATGTAGCGGGTGTAGTCGCCGAGGAGGGTGATGAAGGCGACCGGCCCGGACAGGCCCGCCGCCACCGTCGCCAGCAGCCACGTCGGCCAGAATTCGCCCAGCAGATAGCCGCCCGTCTCCGGCAGGGCGCCCGTCGTGAAGTCCGGGGCGTACGCGAACACACCGAGCGCCAGCAGGCCCGTCATGCCGATCGCGAGGACGCGGGACATGGCGAGGAGGACGCGGTAGCCGTAGACCGCGCCGGCCACGGTCGCCGCGGCAAGCAGCCCGTACACGATGCCGTACGACAGTCCGCTCGCCGGCAGCCCGAACAGCCGGCCCAGGACGCCCACCGTCACATCGCCGCCGATCCAGACGGTCAGCGCGGTGTAGCCGAGGGCGAGCAGGAGGCCGACGACCGAGCCGACCAGGCGGCCGCGCACGCCGAACTGGGCACCGGAGGAGGTGGAGAGGTTGGTGGCGGTGCGCAGGGAGACCAGCGCCAGCGGGGCCGTGAACAGCGTGCCGAGAACCGTGCCTGCGACGATCGAGCTCACCGACGCCCACCAGCCGAGGCCGAAGGACGGCGGCAGCCAGCCGAAGACGATCACGCCGAGGCAGAGATTCGAGCCGAGCAGGATCGAGACGAGGTCACGGGGGGAGCTGGTGCGTTCCTCGTCCGGGACGGTGTCGACTCCGCGCAGTTCCATCGGCATGGCTCGTCTCCTTCATGTTGCCCAGCATTTAGAACGGCACTCAATGTGGTTCACTCGATGGAGAACGTCAAGACTTCCGTTCATGGACGCGCGCATTTAGAGTGATGCTCTAAATGAAGGGAACGACGACATGCGGCTGACCCCCACCGAACGCGACCGGCTGCTGCTCTTCGGGGCCGCCGAGCTGGCCCGGGCGCGGCGCGCCCGAGGCCTCCGGCTCAATGTGCCGGAGGCCACCGCACTCATCGCGGACACCGTCTGCGAGGCCGCCCGGGACGGTGTCCGGCTCGCCGAGGCCATCGAGCGCGCCCGGTCGGTCCTGGGGCCGGACGACGTGCTGCCGGGCGTCGCCGACGTGGTCACCGAGGTGCATGTCGAGGCCGTCTTCGACGACGGTTCGCGGCTCGCGGTGGTCTCGGATCCCCTCGGGGGCGGGCTGGGGGCGGGTGCCCCTGGTGCACTGCTGCCAGGGCCCGAGCACGCCGAGGTCGAGGCGGCCGTACGGCTGAAGGTCACCAACACCGCGACGGTGCCGGTCTCCGTGACGTCCCACTTCCACTTCTTCGAGGCCAACCCGCGGCTCGACTTCGTACGCGAGCGGGCCTACGGGATGCGGCTCGCCGTGCCCGCCGGGTCGTCGGTGCGGTTCGGGCCGGGGGAGAGCGTCGAGGTCGGGCTCGTGCCGATCGGGGGTGACCGGATCGCGATCGGGTTCGCCGGTCTGGTCGACGGGGCGCTGGACGCGCCGGGGGTGAAGGAAGAGGCCCTGCGCAGGGCCGCCGCCTGCGGATATCTGGGAGCTGAGCTGTGAATCCGTACGAGTACGCCGCCACGCACGGCCCGCGGGCCGGCGACCGCGTCCGGCTCGGCGACTCCGGGCTGACCGTCCTCGTCGAGTCCGACGCGCAGAAGTACGGCGACGAGTTCCTCGCCGGGTTCGGCAAGACCGCGCGCGACGGGCTGCACCTCAAGGCCGCCGCCGTGCGCGAGACCTGTGACGTCGTCATCAGCAACGTGGTCGTGATCGACGCCGTGCAGGGGATCCGGAAGGTCTCCATCGGCATCCGCGAGGGGCGCATCTGCTCCGTCGGGCGGGCCGGGAACCCCGACACCCTCGACGGAGTCGACGTCGTCGTCGGCACCGGTACGTCGATCGTGTCCGGCGAGGGGCTCATCGCCACCGCCGGTGCCGTCGACACACACGTCCATCTGCTGTCGCCGCGGATCATGGAGGCGTCGCTGGCGTCCGGCGTGACGACGATCATCGGGCAGGAGTTCGGGCCGGTGTGGGGGGTCGGGGTCAACTCGCCCTGGGCGCTGAAGCACGCCTTCAACGCGTTCGACGCCTGGCCGGTCAACATCGGGTTCCTGGGCCGGGGTTCGTCGTCGCACGAGGCGCCCCTGGTGGAGGCCCTGGCCGAAGGGGGCGCCTCCGGTTTCAAGGTGCACGAGGACATGGGCGCCCATACGCGGGCGCTGGACACCGCGCTCAGGGTCGCCGAGGAGCATGACGTCCAAGTCGCCCTGCACAGCGACGGGTTGAACGAGTGCCTGTCGGTCGAGGACACCCTGCGCGTCCTGGAAGGCCGCACCATCCACGCCTTCCACATCGAGGGCTGCGGCGGCGGACATGTGCCGAACGTGCTGAAAATGGCGGGAGTTCCGAACGTCATCGGCTCCTCCACCAACCCCACCCTCCCCTTCGGCCGGGACGCGGTCGCCGAGCACTACGGCATGATCGTCTCCGTCCACGACCTGAAGACCGACCTGCCGGGCGACGCGGCGATGGCCCGTGACCGCATCCGCGCCGGGACGATGGGTGCCGAGGACGTGCTGCACGACCTGGGCGCGATCGGCATCACGTCGTCGGACGCGCAGGGCATGGGCCGCGCGGGCGAGACCGTTCGCCGTACCTTCGCGATGGCCGGGAAGATGAAGGCCGAGTTCGGCGCCCCGGACGACGGCCACGACAACGAACGCGTCCTGCGCTACCTGGCCAAGCTGACCATCAACCCGGCCATCGCGCACGGTCTGTCGCACGAGGTCGGGTCGATCGAGGCCGGCAAGCTCGCCGACATCGTGCTGTGGCGGCCGGAGTACTTCGGGGCCAAGCCGCAGCTCGTACTGAAGGCCGGCTTCCCGGCGTACGGCGTGGTCGGCGACCCCAACGCGGCCACCGACACCTGCGAACCCCTCGTCCTCGGACCGCAGTTCGGGGCGTACGGCGCGACGCCCGCCGACCTCTCGGTGGCCTTCGTCGCGCGGGCCGCCCTCGATCAGGGCAACGACTCGATGCCGACGCGCCGCCGCAGGGTCGCCGTGCGCGGCACACGCGGAATCGGACCGGCCGACCTGCGCCTCAACTCCCGTACCGGAACCGTCGACGTCGACCAGCGCACCGGCCTGGTCACCCTCGACGGCGACCCGCTCCGCTCCGAGCCGGCCGAGTCCGTCTCCCTCAACCGTCTGTACTTCCTGTGAGGACCACCCCGATGAACAAGGCCGCCGCCGACGGCTTCCGAATGCCCGCCGAATGGACCCCGCACGAGCGCACCTGGATGGCGTGGCCGGGCCCCAACCCGACCTTCGAGGACCTGGACGACCTCGCCGACGCACGCCTCGCCTGGGCGGCGGTCGCGCGCGCGATCCGCCGGTTCGAGCCGGTGACGGTGGTGTGCGGACCGGGACAGTCGGCGCACGCACGGACGCTGCTGGGCGACGGCATCGAGACGGTCGAACGCGACCTCGACGACGCCTGGATGCGGGACATCGGCCCGACCTTCCTGACCAACGGGCGTGAACTCGCCGCCGTCGACTGGACGTTCAACGGCTGGGGCGCCCAGAGCTGGGCCCGCTGGGAGCACGACGCGAAGATCGCCGCGTATGTGGCGGACCTGGCGGGTGCGGTGACGACGTACACCTCGAAGCTGGTCAACGAGGGCGGTGCGATCCACGTCGACGGCGAGGGCACGGTCCTGCTGACGGAGACGGTCCAGCTCGGCCCCGAGCGCAATCCGGGCTGGACGAAGGGACAGGCCGAAGCCGAGATCCACGACCGGCTCGGCACCCGCAAGGCGATCTGGCTGCCCCGGGGACTCACCGGCGACTATCCCCCGTACGGCTTCGGCACCCTCGGCCATGTCGACATCGTCGCCGCGTTCGCCCGCCCGGGCGTTGTGGTCGCCCACTCCCAGCCGGACCCGGCGCACCCCGACCACGAGGTGACGAATGAGGTCATCGGCCTCCTGAAGGCGCAGACGGACGCGCGCGGCCGGCGCCTGGAGGTCGTCGAGATCCCCGCGCCGACCGTCCTGGAGGCCGACGGCCACTGGGCCGACTACTCCTACCTCAACCACTACCTCTGCAACGGCGGCGTCGTCCTGTGCTCCTTCGACGACCCGCGCGACGAGATCGCGGCCGGGATCTTCCGCCGGTTGTTCCCGGAGCGGACGGTGACGCTCGTGGACGCCCGTACGATCTTTGCCGGTGGCGGTGGCATCCACTGCATCACCCAGCAGCAGCCCAGAATCTAGGAGTCGTGGATGGCCGGCGTCCGGAAGAACGCGCCCCCGCGCGAAGACGTCCTGGTCGCCGCCATGCAGATGATCGCCGAGCGCGGTCTGGAGAAGCTCACCATGGCGGCGCTCGGCCGCGAGGTCGGTATGAGCAGCGGCCATCTCCTCTACTACTTCCACTCCAAGGACGAGCTGCTGCTGCGGACCCTGGAGTGGAGCGAGGGCAGGCTGGGCGCCGAACGCGGCCGGCTGCTGACCCGATCCGCGCCGGCCCGTGAACGCCTCGACGCATACGTCGACCTGTATGTCCCCGACGGTCACCGCGACCCGCACTGGACACTCTGGCTTGAGGTCTGGAACCGCTCGCAGAACGCCGATGACGACGCCAGGGAACGCCAGGCCGCGATCGAGGGCGCCTGGCACCGCGACCTGGTGGCACTGCTGGCGGAGGGGGTGTCGAGGGGAGAGTTCCGCCGGGTCGACCCGGACCGTTTCGCGGCCCGACTGCGCGCCCTGCTCGACGGCTTCTCCATCCATGTGGCGATCGGGCTGCGCGGCACGGACCGAGCGCAGATTCTCGGCCACGTACGGGAGTTCCTCGACGAGAGCCTCCTCGCGGACGTCTGAGCGGACGCCCTGGTTGTACGTATTACGACCGATTGACCCTGTAGCGCGTGGTGCGTTTGCCTCGAAGGGAGCCCTAGGCCCTGCCGTCAAGGCTCCCGCCTGCCTCGCGGTGCCGGGCACGCACGCTCGCCGCGTTGCCGAACCGCCCACGTGGCTCCGCCACGAGGGCGCTCCGGCGCCTTGCGATCGCACGCACCCGGCACCGCGAGGCCCGCCCTTCGGGCGGACGACGGGAGCCTTGACGGCAGGGCCTGCGCGGGGCCGGGGGAGATGCGTCCACGGGGATCTCAGGGGGGAACATGTTCAGAGCCGCAGGTGTGTCGTGCGTCTGCTTAGGGGCGACGCTGTTACTGGCGCTCACCACGACGACCACGTCCGCCGCACCGCACGCACCCGGGGTGGAGAGGGTGAGCACAGCCGCCGACGGCACCCAGGCCGACGGCGCCTCCACCGCCGCCGCGATCACCGCCGACGGCCGCCAGGTCGCGTTCACGTCCTACGCGTCGAGCTTCGGCTGCGCGCATTCCAACATGTGCCTGCTCGTGAAGGACCTGGCTGACGGCGGGGTCACCAAGATCGACCTCGGTAGCGGCTACATCTACGGTTCGCCCAGGCCGAGCGCCGACGGAAGCCGTATCGGCTACTCCGCGGGCACCCGGTTCCTGGCCCCGTACCTGTACGACCGCGCCACCGGCAACTCGGAGCGTGTGTGGCCCGAGAACCCGCCCGGCTTCAACGAGCTGGGGCACATGCAGTCGATCAGCCCGGACGGCACCCACGCCGCGTACACCATCGGCAATCGCAACGGCAACGCGAACTTCCGGCTGTTGTACGTCCGCTCCACGGCCACCGGCACCGATGAGCTGATCTCACCGGCCGAGGAGGGCGACAAGGCCGGGGCCTCGGTGAGCGGCGACGGCGAGCGGGTCGCGTACGGCGTCCGCGTCGACTCCGAGACGGACCCGGTCGACGTCTTCGTCAAGGACCGGGCCACGGGCGAGCGGACCCAGGTCGACAAGGGCCTCGGCGTCGCCTACCTGGTCCGCATCACCGCGGACGGCCGCCGCGTCCTCCTCGACACACAGGGCGGTCTGTACGTCCACGACCTCCGCACGGGCCAGTCACGGCGCGTGGCCGAGGGGAATCCCGGCTCGGCCACGGCGGACGGCCGGTACGCCGTCGTCTCGGGTGAGGACGGCATGCGGGTGCGCGACCTGCGGACGGGGCTGCGCGGGGCCGCCCTCCCGCCGAGCGCCTCGCGGGGCGATGACATGCTGACCGCCGACGGGCGTGCGGTGGCGTTCAGTTCGACGGCGTCCCACCTGGTGCCCGGCGACACCAACCGGGAGTCGGACGTGTTCGTCTTCTCGGGCGCGCTCGGGACGAACCCGGCCCCGGTGCCGTCCGTCACCGAACGGATCAGCATGACGTGGGACGGGCAGCAGATGCCCGGGGCGTCCTACGACCCGGTGATGGGGGAGGGCAAGGTCGTCTCCTTCACCTCGCAGGGGATCGTCGACCCGAAGGACACGAACGTGTTCGTCAACGCGGCCGGCGGCGTCTCCCCGGTGAACTCCAGCGCCCAGGGCCCCTCGAACGAGGGGACGCCCTGCTACAGCGGACGCATGGTCGGCTATGTGGCCCCGCTCGAATCCGACGGCGGTCCGGGCGTCCACATCCGCAACCGCGCGGTCGGCAAGCTGACCAGCCTGGGTTCCTACCAGGGTGTCCGCTTCACCTGGATGGGACAGCCCGGCGTGGACCCCACCTGCCAGTGGATCACCTACGCCGCCACGTTGCCCGCCACCGACGCCGACCCGCACCCGCAGCCCCGCGTCTACCGGCACCGGCTCCTCAACGGCGCCGTCGACGTGGTCAGCGCGCCCACGGACGAGGCGGCGGGCAACCCGTCGATCAGCTACGACGGCCGGTACATCGCCTTCGAACAGGGCGGAGACATCCACGTCCGCGACCTGGACACCGGTGCTCTGGAGAAGATCAGGGAGGACGCCTCGGCGCCTTCCCTCAGCGCGGACGGCCGCAAGGTCGCCTTCCAGCAGGGCCGGAACATCCACGTCCGTGACCTCGACACCGGGACCACGACCCGGGCCAAGGGCACGGAGCCCTCGCTGGCCGGGGCCGGCACGCATGTCGCGTACACCTCGGGCCGTTCCGTGTACCTGCTCGAACTCGCCACCGGAAAGCGGCAGTTGGTCAGCGTCGACCGCTGGGGCGGCCGCAACGACCTCCCGGCCCGGCACCCCTCCGTCAACGACGACGGCACCGTTGTCGCGTTCGAATCGGCCTCACCCGATCTGGTGGAGGGGGACACCAACGCGGTCTCGGACGTCTTCCTGCGGACAGTGCAATGACAACGACGAACCACGGGGGAACAACAACGATGCACAGGAACAATCGGCTTGCCGCACTGACTGCCGTCGCCGTCGTCGCCACGGTGGCACTGACCGGCACGTCGGCGGGCGCCGTGCCCGGCGTCCCGTCGATCGAGCGGGTCACCCTGTCGGCGACGGGAGAGCAGGGCAACGGCGACTCGTACGGGCCGCAGTTCAGCGCCGACGGCCGCTTCGCGGCGTTCTCGGCGGACGCGTCCAACCTGGTGACCGGCGACACCAACGGGGTGACGGACGTCTTCGTGCGTGACCTGCGCAAGGGGACCGTCGAGCGGGTGAGCGTCAGCTCGGGCGGCGCGCAGGGCGACCAGCAGTCGTCCGTGCAGGCCATCAGCGCCGACGGGCGGTACGTACTGTTCCGCTCCAACGCCAGAAACCTGGTCCACTGGGACACCCCGCCCGCGGACGCGGGAGCCGACGACACCTACCTGCACGACCGGCGCACCGGCACCACGCAGCGGATCAGCGCCGGCTTCGACGGGGGATCCGCCTACGCGGCCGGCGCCCACATGTCGGCGAACGCCCGCTACATCGCCTTCAACGCCAAGGCCGACCGGATGGAGGAGGGGGCCCGCGACCTCTTCGGTGCCGTGTACGTCTTCGACCGCCGCACCGGCAGTACGGAGCGGGTCAGCAACCCGAACCGCCCGGACAACCCGGCGCTCTTCCAGGACATGAGCGCCGACGGCCGCTATGTGCTGTACACGCAGCTGGTGCCGCGCAGCTCGTACGGGGTCACCTGGGTGCACGACCGCCGCACCGGCACCGAGGAACGGGTCAACGTCAAGTCGGACGGCTCCCCGGCCCAGCGGTACGCGCTGCCCGCCACGCTGTCCGCGGACGGCCGCACCGTCGCCTTCGAGAACCGGGACGAGGACCTGGTCCCCGGCGGCACCCCCGAGGGCGCGTCCGACGTCTATGTCCGCGACCTGCGCACGGACGTCACCCGGCGGGTCGACGCCGGCCCCGACGGCGAGACACTGCCCGGCCGGCCCGTACTCAGCGCGGACGGCCGGTACCTGGGCTACGAGGCCACCCCGCAACTGCCCGACGGCACGCGCGGCCCGACCAACATCTACCTCCGCGACCTGCGCGCCGGCACCACCCGCCTGGTCAGCACGTCGGCCACCGGCGGGCCCGTGACCGACGCCTCCCTCTGGCTGACCTCGGTGAGCGAGGGGGCGAAGCGCATCGGTTTCAGCGGCAGGTCGTCCCAGCTCGTCCCCGGCGACACCAACGGCACCGGTGACGGCTTCCTGTACCACCTGCGGTGATCAGCACAGTGCTCGCATCCTGAGACGGACGGTGAGCACGGGGGCAAGCTGTGCCAGACTGCCCTCGTGCTCTCGTTCGCCATGATTATTGGCAGCAGGCGCGCCGGTCCGCAGTGACCGCCACGTACGACCAGGTACGGGCGGACACCGTCGTCCTCGACCCGCGCGCAGACCTCTCGCACCCGCGAGAGGTTTTTCGCATTTCTGGCCCACCTCTAGCCGGGAGCGCAGCGCGAGGGATCATTGGGGGACGGTGGAGCCGGTCATTCCGGTACAGACCGAGATCCATTTCATCAGGAGCCTTCACACCATGACGGAAACCAGCGAGCTCGACGACTCGTTCCACGTCTTCGACACCACCCTGCGCGACGGCGCGCAGCGGGAGGGCATCAACCTCACCGTCGCGGACAAGCTGGCCATCGCACGGCACCTGGACGACTTCGGCGTGGGCTTCATCGAGGGCGGCTGGCCCGGCGCCAACCCGCGGGACACGGAGTTCTTCGCGCGGGCGCAGGCGGAGATCGCCTTCCGGCACGCCCAGTTGGTCGCCTTCGGCGCCACCCGCCGCGCCGGTGCCAAGGCGAGCGAGGACCCCCAGGTCAGGGCGCTGCTGGAGTCCGGCGCCCCGGTGATCACCCTGGTCGCCAAGTCCCACGACCGGCATGTCGAGCTCGCGCTGCGCACCACGCTCGACGAGAACCTCGAGATGGTCCGCGACACGGTGTCCTTCCTCAAGGGCGAGGGCCGCCGTGTCTTCGTCGACTGCGAGCACTTCTTCGACGGCTACCGCGCCAACCCGGAGTACGCCAAGGCCGTCGTCCGTACGGCGTCGGAGGCCGGCGCGGACGTTGTGATCCTCTGCGACACCAACGGCGGCATGCTCCCGGCGCAGGTCCAGGCGGTCGTGCACACCGTCCTCGACGACACCGGCGCCCGGCTCGGCATCCACACCCAGGACGACACCGGCTGCGCGGTCGCCAACACCCTCGCCGCCGTGGACGCGGGCGCGACCCACGTCCAGTGCACGGCGAACGGCTACGGCGAGCGCGTCGGCAACGCCAACCTCTTCCCGGTCGTCGCGGCCCTGGAGCTCAAGTACGGCAAGAAGGTCCTCCCCGACGGGCACCTGCGCGAGATGACCCGTATCTCGCACGCCATCGCCGAGGTCGTGAACCTGACGCCGTCCACGCACCAGCCGTACGTCGGTGTCTCCGCCTTCGCGCACAAGGCCGGACTGCACGCCTCCGCGATCAAGGTCGACCCCGACCTGTACCAGCACATCGACCCCGAGCAGGTCGGCAACACCATGCGCATGCTGGTCTCCGACATGGCCGGCCGCGCCTCCATCGAGCTCAAGGGCAAGGAGCTCGGCGTCGACCTCGGCGACGACCGTGAGCTGGTCGGCCGGGTCGTCGAGCGGGTGAAGGAACGCGAGCTCAAGGGCTACACGTACGAGGCGGCCGACGCGTCCTTCGAGCTGCTGCTGCGCGCCGAGGTCGAGGGCAGGCCGCTGAAGTACTTCGAGGTCGAGTCCTGGCGGGCCATCGTCGAGGACCGCCCCGACGGCACCCACGCCAACGAGGCCACGGTCAAGCTCTTCGCGAAGGGCGAGCGCATCGTCGCCACGGCGGAGGGCAATGGCCCGGTCAACGCCCTGGACCGCGCGCTCCGGGTCGCGCTGGAGAAGATCTACCCGCAGCTCGCCAAGCTCGACCTCGTCGACTACAAGGTCCGCATCCTCGAGGGCAAGCACGGCACCCAGTCCACGACCCGCGTCCTCATCTCGACCTCCGACGGCGAGGGCGAGTGGTCGACGGTGGGTGTCGCCGAGAACGTCATCGCCGCGTCCTGGCAGGCGCTGGAGGACGCGTGCACGTACGGACTGCTGCGGGCGGGCGTGGAGCCCGCGGAGTAGGCCCGCCCGCTACAGGGCCGTGTCGCGCTGCCTCGGCATCTGGTCGGCGCCCCGGTCGCGGCCGTGCTGCCGGTCGAGGCGGAAGAGTCCGGCGCCGCCCGGCCGCTGACCGGGGGAGTGCGTCGTGGAGCGGGTCAGCTCCTCGACGCCGTCCGCCAGGTAGCCGATCCAGGCCGTGCTCTCCTCCTCCATGATCCGCTGGGTGTCCATCCGCAGCCGCTCGATGATCCCCAGCAGCGCGGCCTGGTCCTTGTCGCTGGGGGCGTCGGTGGTCCTCAAGTAGGCCTGCGCCCAGTCGGACTGGGCCTTCTTGAGGACCTGCTGCAACGCGACCTCGGTGCGGATGTAGCGGGTCCAGGACGCCGAGAAGCCGAAGATCCGGTCGAACAGGACACAGCCCGCCCCGCCGGCCAGGAACACGAAGCCCCATTCGGGCTGGATGCTCTGCGGGGCCGCCGCGTGCACCAGCGGAGTGAGGGTGCCGACGATGCCGAGCAGCGCGGCCAGCGCACGCAGCGCCCGCGACCAGAGGGACGGACCCCGGCGCTTGGCCAGATACCAGCCGATGGCGTCCGTCACCTCACGCTCGGCGTGCCGGTACAGCTCCCACAGCAACTCGGCCCGGGTACGCGACCGGTCCAGCTCGCTCAGTTCGGACACCGTCATGTCGGCGGCCCTGCGTCTGCGGAGCATCCCCCTGCCCTTCTGCTGCGACTGGTGCGCCGTCCACGGCGGCCAGGGCATCGTAACGGCCCTACGTCAGCCTCCACTTCTGATTGCCGGCTCCGGTGCACGACCAGATCTGTGCCCGCGCCCCGTTCGCCGACGAATTGCCCGTGACGTCCAGGCACTTGTTCGCGGCCAGGTTGACCACGTCACCGGTCGAGGCGTTGTACGACCACTGTTGTGCACCGGAGCCGTTGCAGTCGTAGAGCTGCACCTGAGCCCCGTCCGCGGTCGCCGCGCCCGTCACGTCCAGGCACTTGCCCAGCGCCCGGACCGAGCCGTCGGAGCCGACGGTCCACTGCTGTGCCGTCGACCCGTTGCAGTCGTACAGCTGCACGGCCGTGCCGTTGGCAGTCGAACCCCCGGCCACGTCGAGGCACTTGCCCCCGAGGCCCACGAGCGTCCCCGACTGCGAAGGTCCCTCGGTCTGCGCGCCCGCCCAGGTGAAGGTCGCCGACGTCTTGCCCGGCAGGGAGTAAGTGGCGTGCTGCGAACCCCAGTTGATGGTCACCGTCCGCGCCGACGACGAGTCGTTGTAGGCGATCAGTGCCTTCGAGCCGTCCGGGTTCCGCCACGCCACGTTCGGTACGGCGGACGACGCCGTGGACGCGATCCGCTGCGCGCCCGGCCGTACGAACTTCGTCAGGTGGCCCATCATGTAGTACTCGACGGTGTAGTCGACCTGACCGTGCCGGGAGTCGCCGTTGTGCACGGTGATCAGTCCGTCGCAGGTGCCGCAGCCGCCGTTGTGCGGGCCGCGGTTCTGGTCCAGGGCCAGCGACCACTTCGTCACCGACTTCGCCCAGTTACGGGTGTAGTCGATGATGTTCATCATGTCCTCGCGCTGCTGGTTGGCGATCCACGTGCCGCCGGAGTGCTCGGTGCCGAAGGCGTCCAGCTGCGGGTACTGGTTGTGCACGGTCGTCTGCTTCGCGACGTCACCGCCGTAGCCGTGCCAGGCGATCCCGCCGAAGTTGGGGTGTGAGCGGACCGCCGCGTCGTCCACCGTCTGGGCGGCGTACGCGTCGTAGGTGTCCCAGTTCCAGTCGTGCGCCAGCACCTTCGTCGACAGGCCCGCCGCCTGGAGCTTGGGCAGCAGCTCGCTCTTGGTGAAGTAGGCGAGCCCGGAGGCGTTCCAGCTCATGGAGGGATAGCCCGCGCAGCACGTCGGCTCGTTCTGCGCCGTGACGTACGAGATCGGGATGCCCTGCGCCTGGTAGGCCTGGATGTACTTCACGAAGTACGAGGCGTACGCCCCGTAGTTCTCCGCCTTCAGCCAGCCGCCGTTGAGCCGCCCGTTGTCCTTCATCCAGGCCGGGGCGGTCCACGGCGAGGCCATCACGGTGAGCCCCGGGTTGAGCTGCTTGGCCTGTTTCGTCAGCGGCAGGACGTCCTGGAGATCATGGGCGATGGAGAACTCGGACAGGTCCGGGTCGGTCTGCCCGGCCGGCATGTCGTCGTACGTGTAGCCGAACCGCGCCAGGTCCGAGCCGCCCATCGGATTGCGCAGGAAGGACAGCCCGATGCCGTCCGTCGGCGAGAACAGCTTGCGCATGGTGTCGTCCCGCGTGGCCTGGGACAGGGCGCCGCTGCCGTCCATCACCCAGGCCGCGGTGTCCGTGAAGGACGCGCCGCCGCCGGTGAAGGTCTGGTAGCGGGTGTTCTCGTCGATGGTGATGTTGTCGCCGGAACCGCCGCTGCCGGCCTGGAAGTTGAAGGGCGCCTGCGCCTGGAGCCCGCGGACGACATGGCGTCCGCCGCTGTCGTCGGTCGTGGTCAGGTAGGCCGTGATCTGCTCGCCGGCCGCGTGGGCGGACGAGGTGGCCAGGCCGGTGAGCCCGGCGGTGGTGAGCAGTCCGGCGAGAAGCAGCCGGACCCCGCGTTGAGGTCTTCTCATGGTGCGCCGCCCTCCTGAGGGGGGTGTGGTGGGGGAAGCGGGGCGTGCAAGGCGTGAGTTAATGACGGCTTCGTGCGGCCGTCAAGGACTCTCACATTCATTGGTCGAACGGACAACGTCCCAGTTCCGGCCGTCTGTTGCCTCTGTACCGGTTCTGACGTGAAGTCTTGACGGCAGTGAGGGGCGCTTGTTAACTCACGCCGTGATCTAAGTCTTAAGAGCACGCTGAGAGTCAAGGGGGAAGGTCCATGCGAAGAACCGCCCTGCTCGTCTCCACCGCCCTGCTGACCGGATTGCTGCCGCTGGCCGCCGCGGGGGCCGCCACCGGAGCCGATGACCCCGCCCCGGTCCCCGTCGACCGCTTCGAGGGTGAGGTGCCCTTCGCGAGCCAGCCCGCGGAGGGCATCTTCACCTGGGGCAGTGACAACGACGATCCGCCCCAACTCGCCCTGACCGCACGGACGGACGCCCCCGAGGGCGAGAAGGTGCTCTCCGGGACGTACGACATCAGCGGCTACGGCGGCTTCACACACGACTTCGCCGCGACCGAACCCGCCCACGACTGGTCCGCCCACCAGGGCATCCGCTTGTGGTGGGAGGGGCAGGACAACGGCAAGAAGATCACCTTCGAGCTCAAGGACGGCGGCGCCCACGGCGAGGCCTCCGAGCTGTGGACGACCTCCTTCACCGACGACTTCGGTGGCTGGAAGCAGATCGAGATCCCCTTCACCGACTTCACCTATCGCACGGACTACCAGCCCGTCGGCGGTATCGACCAGGTCCTCGGACTGACCGAGATGTGGGGGTACTCCGTCACGCTCCCGGCCGGCGCGCCCGGCCGATTCGCCATGGACGACGTCGAGTTGTACGGCAAGGCCGACCAGTCGCTGCGGGCGAGCGTCACGACCGACGCCGCCGTGTACCCGGTCAAGGAGGGCCGCACGGCCACCGTCGAGGTCACCGTGGCCACCACCGGCTCCGCCCCGATCGACGAGCCCGTGACCGTGGCCTACGAGACCGCCACGACCGGCACCGCCTCGGACCGCGACTACACCCCCGTCAAGGGCGAGCTCACCTTCCCCGCGGGCACCGCCTCCGGCACCACCCGCACCCTCAAGGTGCCCACCCTCAAGGACAAGGCCGCCGAGAACGCCGAGACGATCCCGCTCAAGCTGACCGTCACCGGCGTCAAGGCCCCCGCAGAGATCCCGCAGATCGTCATCGACGCGCACGGACTGCCGTATCTGGACAGCAGGTTGCCGGTGAAGAAGCGCGTCGCCGATCTCCTGTCCCGTATGTCCCTCGCGGAGAAGGCCGGCCAGATGACCCAGGCCGAGCGCGGTGCCGTGGGGACCGGGGGCGACGTCGCCGCCTACGACCTCGGCTCGCTTCTCTCCGGCGGCGGCTCCACCCCGACGCCCAACACCCCCGAGGCCTGGGCGAAGATGATCGACGGGTTCCAACTCCGGGCGCAGGCAACCCGGTTCCAGATACCGCTGATCTACGGCGTCGACGCGGTACACGGCCACAACAACCTGGTCGGCGCCACCGTCATGCCGCACAACATCGGCATCGGGGCGACGCGGGATCCCCGACTCGCCCAGCGCACCGGGTCCGTGACCGCCGCCGAGGTGCGCGCCACCGGCATCCCCTGGGACTTCGCCCCCTGCCTCTGCGTCACCCGCGACGAGCGCTGGGGCCGCTCCTACGAGTCGTTCGGCGAGGACCCGGCCCTCGTGGAGTCCATGGAGACGGTCATCCAGGGCCTCCAAGGAGCCCGTGACGGAAGGGACTTGAAGGACGACGACAAGGTTCTCGCCACGGCCAAGCACTTCGTCGGCGACGGCGGCACCGCGTACGGCTCCTCCACCAACGGCACCTACACCATCGACCAGGGCGTCACCACGGTCACCCGGCAGCAGCTGGAGGCCGTCCATCTCGCGCCCTACCAGGACGCCGTGGACCGGGGCGTCGGCACGTTCATGCCGTCGTACTCCTCGCTCGACATCGTCGGCGACGGCCAGGGCCCGGTGAAGATGCATGCCCGCGCCGACATGATCAACGGTGTGCTGAAGGGCCGTATGGACTTCGACGGCTTCGTCATCAGCGACTGGAACGGCATCGACCAGATCCCCGGCGACTACGCCTCCGACGTCCGTACATCGGTCAACGCCGGCGTCGACATGATCATGGCCCCCTACGCCTACAAGGACTTCCACTCCGCCCTCGTCGCCGAGGTCGGGGCAGGGCGCGTCACTGAGCAGCGCGTGGACGACGCCGTATCGCGCATCCTCACCCAGAAGTTCAAGCTGGGGCTCTTCGAGAAGCCGTACGCCGACACGAGCGGCGCCTCGGAGATCGGTTCCGCCGAGCACCGGGCCGTGGCGCGGGAGGCGGCGGCCGAGTCGCAGGTGCTGCTGAAGAACGCGGACGCGGCCCTGCCGCTGAAGAAGTCGCAGAAGGTGTACGTCGCCGGGTCCAATGCCGATGACATCGGCAACCAGACCGGCGGCTGGACGATCACCTGGCAGGGGTCCTCCGGCGACATCACCGAGGGCACGACCGTCCTGGAGGGCATGCGGAAGGCGGGCGGCGACGTCACGTACTCGAAGGATGCCTCGGCGCCGACGACCGGCTACGACGTGGGTGTCGTGGTGGTCGGCGAGACCCCGTACGCCGAGGGCGTCGGCGACGTCGGCAACGGCAACGACCTGGAGCTGACCGACGCCGACAAGGCAGCCGTGGACAAGGTGTGCGCGGCGATGAAGTGCGCGGTGCTCATGGTCTCCGGGCGCCCCCAGCTGATCGGCGACCGGCTCGGCGACATCGACGCCCTGGTGGCGTCCTGGCTGCCGGGCACGGAGGGCGACGGTGTGGCGGACGTGCTGTACGGCAGGCGGCCCTTCACCGGGCAGCTGCCCGTGACCTGGCCGAAGTCCCAGGCGCAGCTGCCGATCAACGTCGGCGACCCGGCGTACGACCCGCAGTTCCCGTACGGCTGGGGCCTGACCACGCTGACCAAGGTCCCGCCGGGCGGGGCGACCACGCTGAAGGCGCTCGGGCTCGCGGCCGCGGTGGCGGAGAAGGCCGGGTCGGCCGAAGCCGGCCGCGCGATCGTCGGCAAGGCGCGGCTGATCGTCCAGCAGAAGATCGGTTACGACATCAACGCGGGGGTTGCCAAGCCCTTCGCCGACGCGGACCATCTCCTGGTTACCGGGCGGTACGCTGCGGCCGTGCAGAAACTGACGGCGGCCTACCGGGCCGCCTGAGTACCGGTCGGCTGGGAGATGCGGTGCGCGGCCCGCATCTCCCACCGGCAGGAACGCCCGATCCACGGTCCTTTCAGGTACTTTCGACATATGAAGGTCGCGATTCTGGGCCGAGGCCTGATCGGACTGCTGATCGCCCTGGCGTTCGCCGTACTGACCGTCGTGTCGGTGAACGCCCCGCGCGCCTCCGCGGCCACAAGCGTCTCGGCCGTAGCCGAAGCACTCAAGGACAGCCCCGTCTACGTCGACCCGGCCGCCTCCGCGCAGCTGTCGACGTCGGACGCGGACGCGCTCGCCGAGCAGATCAAGGACGCGGACAAGCCGCTCTTTGTGGCCGTTCTGCCTGCGGACTACCCGACCGACAACCTCTTCGAGAACCTGCGCACCGCGACGGGCATCACGGGCGCCTACGCGATCCAGCTGGGCGACCAGTTCAACGCGCGCGCCGACTCGTCCGTCCTGTCGAACGACGCCGTGGAGAACCTCGTCACCAGCGTGCAGGACGAGCCGAACACCGACAGCCGGCTCACCGCCTTCACCGACCGGGCGCTGGCCAACATGGGCGGCTCCGCACCGTCCTCCTGGGGCTCCACCGGCACCGACGACGGCGTGCCGGTCGCCGGGCTGATCACGGTCGGCGCGGTGCTGGCGGCCGGCGGCGCGGGCGCGTACACGCTGGTCCGCCGCAACCGGCGCCGGCACGAGGAGGAGCAGCGGGCCGCGCTGGAGAAGCTGCGGGTCGTGGTCGACGAGGACATCACCGCCTTCGGCGAGGAACTGGACCGTCTCGACTTCCATCCGGGGGAGCCGGGCGCGGACGACGCCATGCGGGAGGACTACGAGCACGCGCTCGACGCCTACGACAAGGCGAAGACGCACATGGCGGAGGCGGAGAAACCCGAGGACGTCCGGGTCGTCACCCAGTCCCTGGAGGACGGCCGCTTCTCACTCGCCCGGCTGGCGGCGAGGCGGGAGAAAGTGCCTCTGCCCGAACGCCGCTCGCCCTGCTTCTTCGACCCGCGGCACGGTCCGTCGGTCGCCGACGAGACCTGGACGCCCCAGGGCGGCGCACCCCGCGAGGTGCCCGTCTGCGCGGCCGACCGGTCCCGGCTGGCCGACGGCCGCGATCCCCTGGTCCGCGAGGTGGACACCGACTCCGGCCGCCGCCCGTACTGGGACGCCGGCCCGGCGTACGGCCCCTGGGCGGGCGGCTACTTCGGCGGCGGCATCCTGCCCGGCCTGCTGATCGGCACGATGCTCGGCAGCATGATGGCCGGCCCCGCCTACGCGGCCGACTACGGCTCCGGCTACGGCGACTTCGGCGCCGCCGGCTACGAGGGCGGTGATGTCTCGGGCGCCGACTTCAGCACGGACGACTTCTCGGGCGGCTTCGGCGGCGGGGACTTCGGAGGCGGCGGGGACTTCGGCGGAGGGTTCTGAGGTCTGCGTACGACAACGGGAACGGGCCCGGCGCTTTGTGAAGCGCCGGGCCCGCATCATGCTTGCGGAAGATCAGAGGAGGATCGGCGGGAGATCAGAGGGAGGACGCTGCCGAGGCGATCGCGGAGGCGAAGGTCGAGACCTCGCTGTAGACGCCGGGGGCGTTGGGGCGGGCGCAGCCGATGCCCCAGCTGACTATGCCGACCTGGATCCAGGCGTTGGCCGCGTCACGGCGGAACATGGGGCCGCCGGAGTCGCCCTGGCAGGTGTCGACGCCGCCCGCGGCGTAGCCGGCGCAGATCTCGTCGCTCGCGACGAGGCCGCTGTAGCCGCTGTAGCCACGGCAGGTGGCGTCGCTGATGAACGGCACGTTCGCCTTGAGCATGTACCGCTGCTGGGCGCCGCCCTCGGTGGCCGAGCCCCAGCCGGCGACGGTGAAGGTGCCGGTGTTGTACTGCGTGGTCGTGGCGATCTTCAGGGTCGGCAGGTTGATCGGCTGGGCGAGCTTGATGAGGGCCCAGTCCTTGCCGTTGCCGTTGTAGCCGGGCGCCCGGTAGACGTAGGTGGAGCGGACCTGGACGCGGCCGGTGGTGGACTGGAGGTCCACGACGCCGGCGGTGGCGGTGATGCTGGTGTTGGCGCCGGTGCCACTCACACAGTGCGCGGCGGTGAGCACGATCTGCTGGGTGTAGAGCGCGCCGCCGCAGCCCATGGAGAGCCGGACCATGAACGGGAACTCGCCCTGCGCGGCGCGGGTGCCGCCGACGACGGGCGCGGGAGCGGCCTGCGCCGCGGACACGGGCTGAAGGCTGACGACCGCGAGCACGGCCGCACCGGCGACCGCGCATCTCTTGAGGGTTTTGAGGAGAGTCTTCAACGTGAGGCCTTCCGTGGGGGGTTGGCAATCGACCGGCCCCCACCTGGGTGTGGCATGGACCGGTCAATTTCGGTTGCTGGATTATGAGAACGCTGTGACCCCTCACACAAGGACCGAAAATCGGCCAACCGCCTAGGACTTTCGAGCCGCGGCCATGGCTGCCACCACCAGCGCGACCGCCACCAGGCCCGCGCTGACCCACAGGGGCGACCGGTAGCCGAGCCCGGCACCGATCGCCGTACCACCGAGCCAAGGGCCCAGCGCGACGCCCGGTTCCGGGCCCTGCGCGCCAAGCGGTCTCGGTGAAGTCGGGTGCGGAACCGCGCCCCGCAAGGGGCGCGGGGAACTGCGCGACCAGCCCCCACCGGCCCGCGGCGAACGAACTGCATATCCAGCGGAGCGCTTGGCGCATCCCACCCGACGGTCAGGGCGACACCGCCCGCCCCCAGCAGCAGCGCGGGCCGCCGGTCGGCGATCCGCCCGCCGAGGCTCACCCCGACGAACGAGCCCAGGCCGAACAGCGCGAGCACGACGGGCACCCAGCCGTCCGGCAGCCCGGTGACGTGGGTGGTGACCAGGGGCGCGAGATAAGTGAACGTACAGAAGGTCGCCCCGTTCACCAGGGCGCCCAGCAGCAGCGTGAGCTGGAGCCGCCGGTTGCGCAGCGGGCGCAGTTCGACCCGCAGCGTGGGATGCGCACCGTCGGCGGCGCCGGCCGGCACCGACCTCGCGACCGCCGCCAGAGCGGGCAGCGACAGCAGGGCCACTGCCCAGAACGCCGAACGCCAGCCCCACAGTTGACCGAGCAGCGCCCCCGCGGGCACGCCGATCACACAGGCGAGGGTGACCCCGCCCAGCAGCCTGGACGTGGCCCGCCCCTTGGCACCGGGCTCGACCATGTCCGCGGCGGCCACCAGGGCCACGGCCAGGACCCCGGCGTTCGCGAGCGCCCCCACGACCCGCGTGGCGAGGAGCACGCCGAAGCTGTCGGTGACGGCACCGACGACATGGACGACGAGGAACGCGCCGAGGAATCCCAGCAGCGCACCCCGTCGCGACCACCGCCGGCCGAGCCCGGCCATCAGCGGCGCGCGCCGATGACCGTCCCCACGGCGAAGGCCGAGGTCAGTGTCCCCGCGGTGGGGACGGAGACGTGCATATCCCGGGCGATGTCCGGCACCAGACCGGACAGCATGAACTCGGAAGTCCCCTGGGCGAAGACGGCAACGCCCAGCAGAAGAAGAGCGAACGGCATGAAGAAACTCCGCAACCCGAAGTCGAAGTCGAACACGACACGTCGGACGGCAGTCCGGCAGCGTGACGTGTCGACATGGCGACTCGACGGATTACGGCAGACGCAGAGCGCGTCCCGTCAGCCCGACATCACAGACAGCCACCGGAGAGCCGGTGGCCGGAGTCTGGGCGCTTCGGGGCTGGACACAGGGGCAGCCTACTCGCCGCGCCCTGAAAGGCGTACGCCGGTGAGCCGAGGGCTCACCGGCGCCGTTGCAGCAGGCTCAGGCGTTCTTGATCGCCGAGATGTCGAAGTTCAGCTTGATCTTGTCGGAGACCAGAACGCCGCCCGTCTCGAGCGCCGCGTTCCAGGTCAGGCCCCACTCGGAGCGGATGATCTCCGACTTGCCCTCGAAGCCGACGCGCTCGTTGCCGAACGGGTCCTTCGCGGCGCCGTTGAACTCCAGGTCGATCGTGAGCTCCTTGGTGACGCCGAGGATGCTCAGGTCGCCGGTGATGCGGTAGTCGTCGCCACCGAGGGCCTCCGCCTTGGTGGCACGGAAGGTCATCGTCGGGAACTCGTCGATCTTGAAGAAGTCCGCGCTCTTCAGGTGACCGTCACGGTCCGCGGAGCCCGTCTCGACGCTCTCCATCTTGACGTCGATGGAGGCCGTGGACTTGGCCGGGTCGCTGCCGTCCAGGTGCAGCGAGCCACTGACGTCGAGGAATTTGCCCTTGACGTTCGTGACCATGGCGTGCCGGGCGACGAAACCGATCGTGGTGTGCGCCGGGTCGATGGTGTAGTCGCCGGTCAGGGCGGCCAGGTCGGGGCTCACCGCGGTGGGCGCGGCAGCGGTCTCGGTGGTGTCGTCCTTGCGGCCGAAAATGCCCATGATCTGCTCCTTGGGGGACGGGTCGCGGCTCCGGGCGGAGACCACGGCCGAGTATGTTGAATCTTCAACGAGGTGAACACGACCGACCGTAGACCTATTCCGGGCAGGCTTCAACGTCATCCGCACGTGTCCGCGGTTCCGCGTCACATCGGAGGTCCAGGGCGTGATCAGGAAGCGCCGGAACGCAAAGAAGCCTCCCCGAGCCGGTCGGGGAGGCTTGGCGGCTACTGCTCGACGGTCGCTACTCGGCGGCGGCCTGCGCCGCGACGGGAACGTCCATCAGGACCGTGCGCCGGGGGTTGGCGGTCTGTTCCGGGAGCTCGGCGGTGCGTTCCGGGGTGTCCGGCAGCTGCATCTCGTCGGCGTCCTCGAGGTGGGCCAACGTCGTGCGCTGCGGGTTGGCTATCGTGCGGAACATCATCGTCGTCTTCACGGGTGTCAGAGGCCTTCACAGTTGGGCTGCTGTTGTAAAGCGCCAGGCTAAACATGCAGTTCCCCTCCGAAGGTCGGCGGACCCCATGAAGTGCGTGTGAGTTTGCTCACGAATCCATGGGCAAACCGGTCAATTCAGGCTCACAACTGATCGCAATGAAACGGACATTGTCGGCCTGAAGCCACCATTCCGCTCCTGATCATGGCGACTGGGACACCCCTCCCTGACCGGTGACTCGTAGCGGAAAGTCTGTTTTGTGCGGGATCACTTTCTACGTCTCGTGACGCAGTACTCACGTGGTGTCACGGAGGTCACAGCCTGGCCCATGGGCCTTGTTGGAGATCCTGCACTGTGCTGGAATTCCACGGACCGCCGCAGGATCGAGCCGGCGCACAGGGGGCGCAACGAGCGCCAGTGGCGGCGAGACAGGGGGAGCCAGCGCCGGTTACTCACGACCATCGGGGGGCGCAAATTCAGGGCGCCCCCTACGACGCCGACACCGTCCTTCCGTTCGCGCGGAGGGGCGCCTGGTCCAGAGGTTGCGACGCTAGTGCAGGGACGTTTCAAGAGGGATGGCAGTGCTCCGGCAGAGCCGGAGCCGCACGGTGGGGCTGGCCCCATAAAAGGCAGCTCCTCGCCCCAGCACGCCCAGAACCCGGGCCCGGCGTCCGGCGACGGCGGGCGCGCAGGTGCGTCCGCAACTTCGGGGGCCACGGCGTCCACCGGAGCCGCGGGCGCCCCGGGATCTCCCGGCTCCGCGGCACCGACCGTGAAGCCGCCGAAGGGCGCCTCCGGCCCCGGATCGCGAATAGCCCTGCGCAACTGGCGCATCTCCACGCGCCTGGTGTCGCTGCTCGCGCTGCCCGTGGTCGCGGCCACTTCCCTGGGCGCGCTGCGCATCAGCGACAACATGAGCGACATCCAGCAGCTCGACAACATGAAGCTGCTGACCGACATGACCAAGCAGGCCACCGAGCTGGCCGCCGCGCTCCAGGAGGAGCGCGACCAGTCCGCCGGCCCGCTGGCGCACGGCGCCACCGCGAGCGCCGACCTCACGGTCAAGGGCTACCGGGACAAGACCGACCGCTCCCTGGAGAACTTCCTCGACGCCTCGGAGGAGATCGACACCTCCAGCAAGGACGGCGACCTCCAGGGCGTCCGGGACAGCCTGGTCGGCCTGGTCAGCGACCTGAGCAACCTGGCGAAGATCCGCGACCAGGCCTATGAGGCCGAGCGCAACTCCACCCAGACGGTCGAGGCCTACCACCGTCTGATCACCCACCTGCTCGACCTCTCGCAGGACATGGCCGAGGCGACCAGCAACCCCGAGATGATCCAGCGCACCCGTGCGCTGGCCTCGTTCTCCTCCGCCAAGGAGTACGCCTCCATCCAGCGCGCGGTCATCGCGGCAGCGCTGCCCGCCACCAACAACTCAACGGGCAACGTCTCCGAGAACGACCGGCTGTACGCCGAGTCGGGGCTGGAGAGCGAGAAGTCGGAGCTGCTGAGCTTCAGGAGCATCTACGGCGCGGACAGCGCCGCCGCGCTCCTCCAGCCCATCGAAGAGGGCAACCCGACCATCGAGGCCACGGACAAGTACGCCGACCGTGCGCTGAGCCGGCAGGGCGGCATCACCGACCTGGAGAAGCGGTCGTACAAGGACTGGGTCGACGACAGCTCGGTCAAGATCGACCAGATGGGGCTGATCGAGACCACGCTGCTCGGGGACATGGAGCAGAAGGCACGCCAGCTGCGCAGCGAGTCCGAGCGCGAGGCGATCATCTCCGGTGCGCTGATCCTGCTCGTGCTCGGCGTCTCCCTGGTCGGCGCGTTCGTCGTGGCCCGGTCCATGATCCGCTCGCTGCGCCGGCTCCAGGAGACCGCGACCAAGGTCGCCCAGGACCGCCTGCCCGAGCTGGTCAAGCAGCTCTCCGAGTCCGACCCGCAGGACGTCGACACCTCCGTGGAGTCGGTCGGTGTGCACTCCCGGGACGAGATCGGCAAGGTGGCCGCGGCCTTCGACGACGTGCACCGCGAGGCGGTCCGTCTCGCCGCCGAGCAGGCCCTCCTCCGGGGCAACGTCAACGCGATGTTCACCAACCTCTCGCGCCGCTCCCAGGGTCTGATCCAGCGCCAGCTGTCGCTGATCTCCGAGCTGGAGTCCCGCGAGGCCGACCCCGACCAGCTGTCCTCGCTGTTCAAGCTCGACCACCTCGCGACCCGCATGCGCCGTAACGGTGAGAACCTCCTCGTTCTCGCCGGTGAAGAGCCCGGCCGCCGCTGGACCCGCCCGGTCCCGCTGGTCGACGTGCTCCGCGCCGCCGCCTCCGAGGTGGAGCAGTACGAGCGCATCGAGCTGGCCTCGGTCCCCTCGACCGAGGTCGCCGGACGCGTCGTCAACGACCTCGTGCACCTGCTCGCCGAGCTGCTCGAGAACGCGACCTCGTTCTCCTCGCCGCAGACCAAGGTCAAGGTCACCGGTCACGCCCTGCCCGACGGCCGGGTGCTGATCGAGATCCACGACACCGGTATCGGTCTGTCGCCGGAGGACCTCGCCGCGATCAACGAGCGGCTCGCCTCGCCGCCCACCGTGGACGTGTCGGTCTCCCGCCGCATGGGTCTGTTCGTGGTCGGCCGGCTGTCGCAGCGCCACGGCATCCGTATTCAGCTGCGTCCGTCCGACTCCGGTGGTACGACCGCGCTGGTCATGCTTCCCGTCGATGTCGCCCAGGGCGGCAAGAAGCCGCAGGGCAAGCCCGGCCAGAGTGGCTCCGGCGGTGCCGGCGGTCCGGCCGCCGCGCAGGCAGCCGCCGGTGTCGCGGCCGCTCGTCGGGGCGGCCAGGGCGGCGCTCTCGGGGGCGGTGCGGGTGCGGGTGCTCTCGGCGCCGGTGCCGGTGCTCCCGGTGGGCGGCTCGGTGCCGCTCAGGGACCGCGGGCCGCGCTGCCGGGCAGTGGCGGTGGTGCGGGTGGCCGTCCGGGTCCGGGTGCGCCGGGTGGCGCGCGTGGGCCGCAGGGTCCGGCTGCTCCGCAGCAGGGCGGCCGACCGGCTCCGGCCGGTGCGGGTGCCGGCTTCGGTGGTCAGGCGCCGGGTGCCCCGCAGGGCCTCCAGGCCGCGGGCACGGGCGTGCCGCCGCAGCAACAGGACGTGCGGGACGCCGTATCGAACAAGGAGTCCGGGCGTGGCCGTCGTGGCCGCCGGCCGCAGCTGCCGCCGCGCGGCGGGGCACGGGCCGAGCTGCCGGGCGGCAACTCGCAGCAGCCGCGCACGCCGAGCTGGAGCGACGAGAACGCGCAGCCGTCGGTGGGGCGCGCCTCGCTCGACACCCCGCGCGGGCACGACGAGCAGCGCGACCCGTCACAGACCGCCCCGATGCCGCGGATCGACGAGCGGCAGGGTCCGGGCTCGCCCGCCGGGATCCCGCCGCTTCCGCGGGTCGACGGCCATCAGGGTCCCGGCCGCCAGGACTTCCGCGCACCGCAGCAGCCGGGCGCGAACGGGCCGCAGAACACGGGCCAGTTCGCCCGCCCGGGCGCGGGCGCCCAGCACAACAGCGGCGAGTTCGCCCGTCCGGACCAGAACTCCGGCGAGTTCCCCCGCCCCGGCGCGGGCGCTCCGCCGAACCCCAACACCGGCCAGGACACGGGCCAGTTCGTCCGCTCGGACGTCTTCGGTCCGGCCGCCACGCCGTCCCAGCAGCACAACACGGGCCAGTTCCCGGCCCCGCAGGGTTACGACAACGGCTCCACGGGCGGGCACACGCCGCCGCCCGGCCGGCCGAACCCGGCGAACGGCAACGGCACCAACGGCTCCGGATACGGCGCCGGGCGTCCGCCCGTACCGCCGCGTCCGCAGCGGCCGGTCCGCCAGGAGCCCGAGGCGCTGCCGCCGGCGACCGGCCCGGGTGACGGACGTACGCCGCTGTACGACACTCTTGAGACCAACTGGTTCCACGGTCAGGGCAGCCAGGGCGGCGCGCAGCAGGAGAACGGCTCGGCCCCCGCGCCGGCCGCCCCGCCGCAGCCGCAGCACGCTCCCGCCCCCCAACGTCCCGCAGCCGGGGCCTGGCGCAGCTCGCCGAATGACGAACTCATTCGGCAGGCAGAGCGCGTACGGCAGCCGGCCGCGGGCGGAGTCACCACCTCCGGCCTGCCGCGCCGGGTACCCAGGGCGAACCTCGTCCCGGGTACGGCTCAGCAGCAACAGCACCAAAGCGGTCCGGCGGTCTCGCGTGCGCCTGATGACGTACGTGGCCGGCTGACCAACCTCCGTCGGGGTATCTCACAGGGTCGTCAAGCCGGTAGCGGCCAGACCGGCAGCTTCCCGAACCCCACTCACCAGCAGGAGCGTTAGTTGAGGCAGATGAGCCAGGCGGCACAGAACCTGAACTGGTTGATCACCAACTTCGTGGACAACACCCCTGGGGTGTCCCACACCGTCGTCGTGTCCGCCGACGGTCTCCTTCTGGCGATGTCCGAAGGCTTCCCTCGCGACCGCGCCGACCAGCTCGCGGCCGTCGCGTCGGGGCTCACCTCGCTGACCGCCGGGGCCTCCCGGATCTTCGAGGGGGGCGACGTGGCACAGACGGTCGTCGAGATGGAACGTGGCTTCTTGTTCCTGATGTCCGTCTCGGACGGCTCGTCCCTGGCCGTCCTCGCCCACCCCGACTGCGACATCGGTCTGGTCGGCTACGAGATGGCGCTGCTGGTCGACCGCGCGGGCGCTGTGCTCACGCCCGACCTGCGCGCCGAACTCCAAGGAAGTCTGCTCCACTGACTCGCCCAGATCCACCCGTCTCACCAAATCACCGTCCGGCCGACACAATCCCCCCACCGGCCACCGTCAGACGGCACGACTGACCAACTTGCTGTCCCGCCCGGAGGATCCATGACCCCGCCCACCGCCTCTCATGATCCGTACGCGGAGCCGTACGGCGATGAAGGCGACGAGCCGCTGGTACGTCCTTACGCGATGACCGGCGGCCGTACCCGGCCGCGCTACCAGCTCGCCATCGAGGCCCTGATCAGCACCACGGCCGACCCGGCGGCACTCATGGGACTCCTCCCGGAGCACCAGCGCATCTGCCATCTGTGCCGTGAAGTGAAGTCGGTGGCCGAGGTATCGGCTCTCCTCGCCATGCCCCTCGGCGTGGCGAGGATCCTCGTCGCCGACCTCGCCGAGGCCGGCCTCGTCGCCATCCACCAGCCTGGTGGCGACGAGACCACCGGCGCGCCCGACGTGACACTGCTCGAAAGGGTGCTCAGTGGACTTCGCAAGCTCTGAAGGAGGCCGCGCCACCACCTCCGCGAAGATCGTGGTGGCCGGCGGCTTCGGCGTGGGCAAGACGACCTTCGTCGGCGCCGTCTCCGAGATCAACCCGCTGCGCACCGAGGCCGTGATGACGTCCGCGAGCGCGGGCATCGACGACCTGACCCACACCGGGGACAAGACCACCACCACGGTGGCCATGGACTTCGGCCGTATCACGCTGGACCGGGACCTGATCCTGTACCTGTTCGGTACGCCGGGTCAGGACCGTTTCTGGTTCATGTGGGACGACCTGGTGCGCGGTGCCATCGGGGCCGTGGTCCTGGTGGACACCCGGCGCCTGGCCGACTGCTTCCCGGCGGTCGACTACTTCGAGAACAGCGGTCTGCCGTTCGTCGTCGCGCTCAACGGCTTCGACGGACACCAGCCGTACGCTCCCGAGGAAGTGCGCGAGGCGCTTCAGATCGGTCCGGACGCTCCGATCATCACGACGGATGCCCGACACCGGTCGGATGCGAAGAGTGCCCTGATCACACTGGTCGAGCACGCTCTCATGGCTCGTCTGAGGTAGTGCTCCAGCCACACTCAAGTCGGAAGTGCCATACGGCAGTTGTCGTAGATGTCCCGGAGCCGGCTGTGTCCTTTGACACGGTCGGCGTCGGTGTTCATAACGTTTCGGCAGAGGAATCGGGTGGTACCGCCACGCGTCGCGGTCAACTCGTGTCGCTGCGCACACAAAGGCCCCGTCATTTGACGGGGCTCGCTCTTTATGACCGTTTTATCTGGGGCATACGGCGCTGGGAATGATCGGTTTCCACTGTTTGGAAGAGCGCAGGTCGTCGTGCTGGAATGCCTGAACTGCCCAATAGTCAATGACGTACTCACTAGTCGATGGCGTACTGGGCTCTGAGAGACTGCGGCACAACGATAGGTGCCGACCCCGCCGGAAGGTTGTTGGTCGAGTGAGGCGAAGCAAGAACGGTCCCGAGCCGTCGTCGGCGCGGGGCAACTTCACCCCGCCGCCGCGCGGAGCGGCGCCCGCCCCTGTGCCCGGATCGGAACCAACGGCCGCCCCGGCTCCAAGCGGCGGCCGTTTCTCCCCGCGCAACTGGCGCGTGCCGACCCGGCTGAACGCGATTCTGCTCATACCCGTGGTGGTCGGCCTGGTCATGGGCGGCTTCCAGGTGAAGAGCTCGATCGATACCTGGCAGGAGGCCGAGGACGCGGAGAACACCGCGCGCCTGGTCCGTGCCTCCCTGAACTATGCCGCCGCGCTCTACAACGAGCGGGACATCTCGGCCGCGCCCCTGCTGAAGGGCAGCGCACAGACCACCAAGGACAAGGCCACCGTCACCGCGGCCCGCAGCGCCACCGACAAGGCCGCGGACACCTTCGACGAAGCGGCCCAGAACATGCCGCAGAAGGCCGGCCTGGAGCGCCGCCTGAGGCTGTTCCGCGACGAGGAGCCCAAGCTCGCCACGCTGCGTGCGGCCGCGTACACGAGCAAGCTCACCGGCGTGCAGACCGAAGAGGGCTACGTCGGGGTGGCGCACCCCCTCACCGAGTTCGCCAACGAGCTCGGTCTGGGCACCGGAAACATCACCAGCTACGGCCGGACCGTCTACGCCATCGAGCTCACCAAGGGAGCTCTGTCGCTTCAGCGTGCCATCGGCATGCACATGCTGATCAAGCCCGACACGGACGCCACGGGCTTCGGCAAGCAGCGCGTCGCCCTCTCCTCGTACGCCTATCTCGAAGGCATCGCCGTCGAGGAGTACATCGGCGGTGGTACCGCGGCGGACGAGCAGAAGCTCAAGGACGCCGAGACGCAGATCAAGGCCGACGGCGCGGCGATGGCCAAGCAGGCCGCCGCGGCCGCTGCCGCGAACGGCGGGGAGTACGTGCCTCCGCCGTCCAACCCGACCGACATGATCTCGGCGATCGCGACGATGGAGAGCCCGGACCCCAGCGTCCGTGAGGGCCTCGCCGAGAAGGGCATCACCGCGACCAACTTCTGGGCGGTGAACACCCTCAAGTACAACGCGTACCAGCAGATCGAGACGGACCTGGCCGACACCGCGGTGAACGAGGCCGCGACGATCGCCGACAACGCCAAGCGGGACGCCTTCATCGTGGGTGCCGCCGTCGTGGTCGCCCTGCTCGCCGCGTTCATCCTGGCCGGCATGGTGGCCCGCCAGATGAGCCGCTCGATGCGCCAGCTGCGCAACGCCGCCTTCGGCATCGCCGAGCAGCGGCTGCCGATGCTGGTCGACCAGCTCTCGCGCACCGACCCCGGCCGCGTCGACACCCGGGTCGCGCCCATCCCGATCACCTCCACGGACGAGATCGGCGAGGTCGCCCGCGCCTTCGACCAGGTCCACCGCGAGGCGGTCCGACTGGCCGCCGAGCAGGCCCTGCTGCGGGGCAACATCAACGCGATCTTCACCAACCTGTCGCGCCGCAACCAGTCGCTGATCGAGGGCCAGCTGACCCTGATCACCGAGCTGGAGAACAACGAGGCCGACCCGGACCAGCTGGAGAACCTCTTCAGGCTGGACCACCTCGCGACCCGTATGCGCCGCAACGGCGAGAACCTCCTGGTCCTCGCCGGCGAGGAGCCGGGCCGCCGCTGGGACCAGCCGGTCCCGATGGTCGACGTGCTGCGCGCCGCCTCCTCCGAGGTGGAGCAGTACGAGCGCATCGAGCTCTCCGGCGTCCCGGAGGCCGAGATCCACGGCCGCGCCGTCACCGACCTCGTGCACCTGCTCGCCGAGCTGCTGGAGAACGCGACCACGTTCTCCTCCCCGCAGACCAAGGTCCGCGTCACCGCGACCCGTCTCCCCGACGGCCGCGTGATGATCGAGATCCACGACAAGGGCATCGGCCTCACCGCCGAGGACTTCGCGGACATCAACCACAAGCTGGCCAACCCGCCGACCGTGGACGCCGCGATCTCCCAGCGCATGGGCCTGTTCGTGGTCGGCCGGCTGTCCGACCGGCACGGCATCCGCGTCCAGCTGCGCCCCTCCGGTGAGCAGGCCGGTACGACGTCCCTGGTCATGCTGCCCGACGCGATCACCCACGGTGGTGGTGGCGAACAGCAGCCGCTCCAGGACGAGTTCACGGTCTCGCAGATCATCCCGGAGCGGGGCTTCCAGGGTGAGGACTTCAACCGTCAGCCGCTGCGCACCGCCGCCGAGCTCGGCTTCGACGACAGCCGCTACTCCGAGGTCCCGGACGACATACGTGAGCTGGACCCCGTAGGCCGCTCCCTGATGCGCGAGGAGCGCAGGGCGGCCCTGGAGTCCCACAGCCCCCAGAACCCGGGCCAGCAGCCCGGCCAGGAGGCCCAGTACGCCGACGCGTTCGACGACGGGCAGCAGGGCTACGACAACAACCAGGCCGGCTACCCGGAGCAGTCCGGAGCGTACGACCAGCAGACGGCGTACGACGAGCGGCAGCAGACGGCCTACGGCGAGCCGCAGCGGTCGTCGTACGACGAGCAGTACTACGCGCCGAACGGCGGCCTGCCGCAGAACGACACGTTCTCGTCGAACGGCGGCTACCCGGAACCCCCGTACGCGGAGCCGGTCCAGGACGACCGCTCGGCGGGCCGCGGCTCCGCACGGGAGACCTTCTCGCCCTTCGAGGAGCAGCAGCCGTACCAGGACGACTGGCCGCAGCAGAACGGCTACCAGGCCCCGTACGCTCCGGAGGCCCCGCAGCCGGAGTCGGCGCAGGCCGCTGACGTGAGCGAGCGGGACCGCGTAGGCTTCGAGCGTCCGGGACCGGCTCCCTCCGCGTCTCACGCGCTGACCGACGCCGGACTGCCCCGCCGCGGATCCACCCCCGCGAACGGCAACGGCTCGCGGCCCACGAACCAGGAGCCGCCGGCTCCCGCATCCGCACCCGCACCCGCACCGGAGAACAACGGCAGCGGCAACGGCGACTGGCGCTCGTCCAACGACGCGCGCTGGCAGCAGGCCGCGGCGCTCCGCAAGCCCAAGGCGGGCGGAGTGACCTCCTCCGGTCTGCCGCGGCGGGTCCCCAAGGCCAACCTGGTCGAGGGCACCGCCGAGTCGACCCCTCAGGGTGGCCCACAGGTCTCCCGCGCTCCCGAGGACGTCCGGGGCAGGCTGAGCAACCTGCGCCGCGGTGTCCAGCGGGGCCGCAGCGCGGGAAGTGAAACGAACGGCCAGGGCTTCGGTCCTGACAGCACCTACAACCAGGAGCGTTAGTGTGAGCCCGATGAGCCAGGCGGCACAGAACCTGAACTGGTTGATCACCAACTTCGTGGACAACACCCCCGGGGTGTCCCACACGGTGGTGGTCTCCGCCGACGGACTCCTTCTGGCGATGTCCGAAGGCTTTCCGCGCGACCGCGCCGACCAGCTCGCGGCGGTCGCCTCCGGTCTGACCTCACTGACCGCCGGTGCCTCGCGCATCTTCGAGGGCGGCAGTGTGAACCAGACGGTTGTGGAGATGGAGAGGGGATTCCTCTTCATCATGTCCATCTCCGACGGTTCGTCGCTCGCAGTTCTTGCACACCCGGAGGCGGACATCGGCCTCGTTGGGTACGAGATGGCGCTTCTGGTGGACCGTGCCGGTACGGTCCTGACCCCTGATCTGCGTGCGGAGCTCCAAGGGAGCCTTCTCAACTAACAGACAGACGGTGCGTTTTGGCGTCCCGTGGCCGTAAGGTTTCGGGACGCGGCTACCACAGTGATGGGTGCCCGGCACAGTCGGAGGAGGAGAAAGTGGCAACACCCCCAGGCGGTTCGTCTTCGGGCAACTGGTCGTACGGCCCTGGCCAGGGCCAGGGCCACGGCCAGGACGACGGGTCGGCGAACCGGTACAACTTCCCCTCCGCACCGAGCCCGCGGCGGCAGCCGTACGCGCCTCAGGGGCCGCAGGGTCCCGGACCGTCGCCGTACGACCAGCCGCAGGCGCCGCGCATCCAGCCGGTGCAGCCGCAGCGACGCAACCCTGAGCCGGCGCCCGCAGGGGCGTCGAACAACCCCCTGGTGCGCCCGTACGCCATGACGGGCGGCCGCACCAGGCCGCGGTACCAGCTCGCCATCGAGGCACTGGTGCACACCACCGCGCAGCCGCACCAGATGCAGGGCCAGCTGCCCGAGCATCAGCGGATCTGCAACCTCTGCCGAGAGATCAAGTCGGTGGCCGAGGTCTCGGCTCTCCTCACGATCCCCCTCGGCGTGGCCAGGATCCTCGTCGCCGACTTGGCGGAGGCGGGCCTGGTCGCCATCCATCAGCCCGGCGGCGACGAGAACGCCGGCGGCCAGCCAGACGTGACACTGCTCGAAAGGGTGCTCAGTGGACTTCGCAAGCTCTAGCGGAGGGCCTTCCCGCTCCACCACGTCCGCGAAGATCGTGGTGGCCGGCGGCTTCGGCGTGGGCAAGACCACGTTCGTCGGCGCCGTCTCGGAGATCAACCCGCTGCGCACCGAGGCCGTCATGACGTCCGCATCCGCGGGCATCGACGACCTCACCCACACCGGAGACAAGACCACCACCACGGTGGCCATGGACTTCGGCCGTATCACACTGGACCAGGACCTGATCCTGTACCTGTTCGGCACCCCCGGCCAGGACCGCTTCTGGTTCATGTGGGACGACCTGGTGCGCGGCGCCATCGGCGCGATCGTCCTGGTCGACACCCGCCGTCTCGCCGACTGCTTCCCCGCGGTCGACTACTTCGAGAACAGCGGCCTGCCCTTCGTGATCGCCCTCAACGGCTTCGACGGCCAGCAGCCGTACAACCCCGACGAGGTCCGCGAAGCGCTCCAGATCGGCCCAGACACCCCGATCATCACGACGGACGCCCGGCACCGCGCTGACGCCAAGTCGGCGCTGATCACGCTCGTGGAGCACGCCTTGATGGCGCGACTCCGGTAGTAACACCTCGCAGACACCGAGAAGGGCCCCTCCGTCAGGAGGGGCCCTTCTCTTGTGTGGAACCGGTTGAGCGGCGCAGCCTAGCCGTGCCAGCTGTGCGGCGCACGGAAACCCGGCTCGCGCTCCAGGCGGCGCCAGCCTGCCTTGGGGTGACCGCGGTGGGGCTGGTCCGTGGACGGCTGGGCGGCGGCGCGGGCGAGCAGGATCGCCGTAATGGCGGCGACCTCCTCGGGCTCGGCGTGGCCCTTCTCGACGCGGATGTCAGGGGTGCTCATAGGTCTCAGTCTCCGTGAGAGAGGTTTCCGCGCGGGTAGCGCGAAGGGTCCGCGGGGTTACTGCGGAGGGTTGCCGTGCTTGCGGGACGGCAGGTCGGCGTGCTTGGTGTGGAGCATCGCCAGGGATTTGATCAGGACCTCGCGGGTTTCCGCCGGGTCGATCACGTCGTCCACCAGACCGCGCTCGGCCGCGTAATACGGGTGCATGAGCTCGGACTTGTACTCCTTGACCATCTTCTGGCGCATGGCCTCGGGGTCCTCGGCCTCGGCGATCTGGCGGCGGAAGATGACGTTGGCCGCGCCTTCCGCGCCCATCACGGCGATCTCGTTGGTGGGCCAGGCGTACGTCAGGTCCGCACCGATGGACTGGCTGTCCATGACGATGTACGCACCTCCGTAGGCCTTGCGCAGGATCAGCGAGATCCGCGGCACCGTCGCGTTGCAGTACGCGTACAGCAGCTTCGCTCCGTGGCGGATGATCCCGCCGTGCTCCTGGTCGACACCGGGAAGGAACCCCGGTACGTCCAGGAAAGTGACGATCGGAATGTTAAAAGCGTCACACATCTGGACAAAGCGCGCAGCTTTTTCCGATGCCTCGATGTCCAGGACGCCGGCGAGGGTCTGCGGCTGGTTGGCGATGATGCCGACCACCTGGCCGTCGAGCCGGGCCAGCGCGCAGATGATGTTGCGGGCCCAGCGCTCGTGCACCTCGAGGTAGTCGCCGTCGTCGACGATCTCCTCGATCACCTTCGTCATGTCGTACGGCCGGTTGCCGTCCGCGGGGACGAGGTCCAGCAGGACGTCGCCGCGGCGGTCCGGGGTGTCGGAGGACTCGACCCGCGGCGGGTTCTCGCGGTTGTTCTGCGGGAGCATCGACAGGAGGTAGCGCACCTCGGAGAGGCAGGTCTCCTCGTCGTCGTAGGCGAAGTGGCACACCCCGGAGGTCTCGGCGTGCACGTCCGCGCCGCCGAGGCCGTTCTGGGTGATCTCCTCGCCGGTGACCGCCTTGACCACGTCCGGGCCGGTGATGAACATCTGCGAGGTCTCACGGACCATGAACACGAAGTCCGTGAGGGCGGGGCTGTAGGCCGCGCCGCCCGCGCACGGGCCCAGCATCACCGAGATCTGCGGGATCACGCCGGAGGCCTTGGTGTTGCGCTGGAAGATCCCGCCGTACCCGGCGAGCGCGCTCACGCCCTCCTGGATCCGGGCGCCCGCACCGTCGTTGAGGGACACCAGCGGCGCACCGGCCGCGATGGCCATGTCCATGATCTTGTGGATCTTCGTGGCGTGGGCCTCGCCCAGCGCACCGCCGAAGATCCGGAAGTCGTGCGCGTACACGAAGACCGTCCGGCCTTCGACCGTGCCCCAGCCGGTGATCACACCGTCCGTGTAGGGCTTCTTGGTCTCCAGACCGAACCCGGTGGCCCGGTGCCGGCGCAACTGCTCGACTTCCCGGAAGGACTCGGGGTCCAGCAGCAGCTCGATCCGCTCGCGCGCGGTCAGCTTGCCCTTGGCGTGCTGCGCCGTCGTCGCCTTCTCGCTCGGCCCCGCCACCGCCTGCGCACGGATCTCGTGCAGCTCGGCCACTCGCCCGCGGGCGTCGGTCGGCTCGCTCGTGGACTCACCCGGCGCCTCATCCAAAACGGTCATGTAGCGACCTTACGAAGGACAGCAAGGAAAGCGGGCCGTTGACTCCGTACAGTCTCCGGCCCGTTTTCCTGGTACCCCTGAACAGAACCTCGACGGCATGCAGCCGTTCCGACTGCTCAGAGGGGATTGCGCTTGTAGAGGTCACACAAAGCCGTCAGCTGAGAGTCGCCTCACATTCATGTGTGGCACATGCCATCGCCGGAGTGACATGGAGGCGATCGGCGGGCTCACCGTACCGTGTGACCATGCGTCCGGACCGGATAGCCTGGGCGTCCATAAATTCTCAGTGAGGGGCGCAAGAATCCCGTGCGCATCGCCAGATTCTCCATCGACGGGAACGTCGCCTTCGGCGCGGTCGAGGGTGACAAGCCGGACGAGCTCGTCCTGGACATCATCAAGGGCATCCCGTTCGCGGACTTCGAGCTGAGCGGCACGAAGGTCCCGGTCAGCAAGGTCCGGCTGCTGCCGCCCATGCTCCCGAACAAGGTGATCGCCTTCGGCCGCAACTACGCGGAGCACGCCAAGGAGCTCGGCAACGAGGTCCCGGACGCCCCCTTCGCCTTCTTCAAGCCGTCGACCTCCGTGATCGGCCCGGGCGACGAGATCCAGTACCCGTCGTTCTCCGAGTCCCTGCACCACGAGGCCGAGCTGGCCGTCGTCATCGGCCGGATGTGCCGCGAGGTCCCGCGCGAGCGCGCGAACGATGTGATCCTCGGCTACACGGCGGCGAACGACGTCACCGCCCGCGACGTACAGAAGCGTGAGAAGCAGTGGGCCCGCGCCAAGGGCTTCGACACGTCCTGCCCGCTGGGCCCCTGGATCGAGACGGACCTCGACCTCGCCACGGCCTCCGACCTCACGATCCAGTGCACGGTCAACGGCCAGCAGCGCCAGCTCGGACGTACGTCGGACATGATCACGCCCATCGCGGACCTGATCGCGAACATCACCGAGGCCATGACGCTGCTCCCCGGCGACGTGATCCTCACGGGCACCCCGGCAGGGGTCGGCCCGCTCAACGTCGGCGACGAGGTCGCCGTCACCATCGAAGGCATCGGCACTCTCACCAACAAGGTTGTCAAGCGTGGCTAGCGCACCCGTACGCGTCCGTTTCTGCCCCTCGCCCACCGGTAACCCGCACGTGGGCCTGGTCCGCACCGCCCTGTTCAACTGGGCCTTCGCGCGCCACAACCAGGGCACCCTGGTCTTCCGCATCGAGGACACCGACGCGGCTCGCGACTCCGAGGAGTCGTACACCCAGCTGCTCGACGCGATGCGCTGGCTGGGCTTCGACTGGGACGAGGGCCCCGAGGTCGGCGGTCCGCACGCGCCGTACCGCCAGTCGCAGCGTATGGACCTCTACAAGGACGTCGCGCAGAAGCTCCAGGACGCCGGCCACGCCTATCACTGCTACTGCTCCCAGGAGGAGCTGGACAGCCGCCGCGAGGCCGCCCGCGCCGCCGGCAAGCCGTCCGGCTACGACGGCCACTGCCGTGACCTGAGCGCCGCGCAGGTCGAGGAGTACAAGGCCCAGGGCCGCACGCCCATCGTCCGCTTCCGGATGCCCGACGAGACGATCACCTTCACGGATCTGGTCCGCGGCGAGCTGACGTTCACGCCGGAGAACGTCCCGGACTTCGGGATCGTACGAGCCAACGGAGCCCCGCTCTACACGCTCGTGAACCCGGTCGACGACGCCCTGATGGAGATCACCCACGTCCTGCGCGGCGAGGACCTGCTCTCCTCCACCCCGCGGCAGATCGCCCTGTACAAGGCGCTGATCGAGCTGGGCGTCGCCAAGGGGATCCCGTCCTTCGGCCACCTGCCGTACGTGATGGGCGAGGGCAACAAGAAGCTCTCCAAGCGCGACCCGGAGTCGTCCCTCAATCTCTACCGCGAGCGCGGCTTCCTGCCCGAGGGACTGCTCAACTACCTTTCCCTGCTGGGCTGGTCGCTCTCGGCCGACCAGGACATCTTCACGATGGACGAGATGGTCGCGGCCTTCGACATCGCGGACGTGAACCCCAACCCGGCCCGCTTCGACCTGAAGAAGTGCGAGGCGATCAACGGCGACCACATCCGCCTGCTGGATGTGAAGGACTTCACCGAGCGCTGCGCGCCGTGGCTGAAGGCCCCGTTCGCGCCCTGGGCGCCGGAGGACTTCGACGAGGCGAAGTGGCAGGCCGTCGCCCCGCACGCACAGACCCGTCTCAGGGTCCTCTCCGAGATCACGGACAACGTCGACTTCTTGTTCCTGCCGGAGCCGGTCGAGGACGAGGCTTCGTGGGCCAAGGCGATGAAGGAGGGCAGCGACGCGCTCCTGCGTACGGCCCGCGAGAAGCTGGAGTCCGCCGACTGGACCTCGGCCGAGGCCCTCAAGGAGGCCGTCCTGGCCGCCGGCGAGACCCACGGCCTCAAACTCGGCAAGGCCCAGGCCCCGGTCCGCGTCGCCGTCACCGGCCGCACGGTCGGCCTCCCGCTCTTCGAGTCCCTGGAGATCCTGGGCAAGGACAAGACCCTGACCCGCATCGACGCGGCACTCGCGAAGCTGGCGTCATAACCGCGCCACCGAACGGCAGACCCGCCGCCCGGCAACGGGTTACCGTCGGATCATGAGCATTCGGGCCGTGGTCTGGGACGTCGACGACACCCTCTTCGACTACACCACGGCGGACCGTGCGGGAATGCGCGCACACCTTGCGGTCGAGGGGCTGCTCGGCGGATACGGGTCCGTGGAGCAGGCCCTCGTGCGGTGGCGCGAGGTGACCGACCGGCAGTGGGCGCGGTTCGCGGCGGGGGAGGTGTCCTTCGAGGGGCAGCGGAGGGACCGGGTGCGGGCGTTCCTGGAGGAGGAGTTGACCGACGCGGAGGCCGACGCCTGGTTCCTGCGCTACATCGCGCACTACGAGGCCGGCTGGGCGCTTTTTCCGGACGTCCTGCCTGTCCTGGACGCCCTCGCCGCCAGCCACCGGCACGCCGTGCTGTCGAACTCCAGCCTCACCGTCCAGGACCGCAAGTTGCGCAGGCTCGGTGTGCACGACCGCTTCGAGGCCATCCTGTGCGCGGCGGAACTCGGTGTCTCCAAGCCGGAGGCCGGCGCCTTCCACGCGGCCTGCGAAGCCCTGGGTCTCGCCCCGCAGCAAGTGGCGTACGTGGGCGACCACCCGGAGATCGACGGGCGGGGTGCCGCCGACGCCGGACTGCTGTCGGTGTGGATCGACCGCGCCACCGCGCACACCAGCGACGACATGCTCGCCGGCCCGCACCGGATCGCCTCGCTCGCCGAACTCCCCGCGCTGCTCGGCACGGATACCCGTTTTGGAGCCCCGTCCACCTTCAGGTAATGTTCTTCCTGCGCCGCCGGAGAGCGGGCCGAAAGGCCGGGAACCGGAGGCGCAAACTAGAACAAAACCCCTCAGGGGCTTGCGTTCCAGTGGCCTATGGTGTAATTGGCAGCACGACTGATTCTGGTTCAGTTAGTCTTGGTTCGAGTCCAGGTAGGCCAGCTCGCAGAGCTCATCTGCAAAGCCCCCGTTGTGTAGCGGCCTAGCACGCCGCCCTCTCAAGGCGGTAGCGCCGGTTCGAATCCGGTCGGGGGTACAGATCCTTCCCGCGGGAACAGTCAGGGTCGCACCCGTTGTTCTCGATGCAGGATCGCTAGGGCCCCCGTTGTGTAGCGGCCTAGCACGCCGCCCTCTCAAGGCGGTAGCGCCGGTTCGAATCCGGTCGGGGGTACAAACTGGTCTAAACCACATTGGTCTATGGTGTAATTGGCAGCACGGCTGATTCTGGTTCAGTTAGTCTTGGTTCGAGTCCAGGTAGACCAGCTCGGATCTGCGGCGGTGTAACTTAAACGCTTGCAAGATCCTCGCCCCCGTTGTGTAGCGGCCTAGCACGCCGCCCTCTCAAGGCGGTAGCGCCGGTTCGAATCCGGTCGGGGGTACGCGCGACGAAGGCCTTCCACCTCGGTGGGGGGCCTTCGTCATTGCTGGTCACCGAAGCCGTACCGTCGCGCCGACTCCTCCTCCTGCGCCAGCCGGTGCAGGGACTGGAGCATCGGATCGACCAGGATCGCCCCCAGCACCGCCGTCTCGACCTTCTCGGCCTCCGAGGGATGACGCTCCAGGAAGTCCAGGTCCAGTACGGCCGCCTGATGCATCAACCGGGCGTACGCGACCAGCAGTTGGGCGTCCCAGTCGATGCCGATCCGTCTGAGCGCGGCCATCGCCACCACCAGTGAACGGTAGGCGGGCGAGATGGAGACCAGCGCCTGGGCGTTCGACCAGCCCAGGGACTCCAGCAGTTGATCCGCCGCCTCATGCGCGGAGCGGACGTGCTCGTCCTCCTCGTCCGGCTCGGCGACCTGTGGCAGCGCCCACATCGCCGCGCCCATGCGGATCGTGCGGGGGAGGGAGTCGTCGTCGACGTGCCCCAGCACTTCCCGGACCGTCGCCACCGGCAGACGTCCGATCTGGATCATCGCGCGCACCAGACGCAGCCGGCGCAGATGGTCCTCGTCGTACTCCGCGGTCCGTGCGTTGATCTGCCGACCCGGCGCCAACAGTCCTTCGCGCAGGTAGTACTTGATGGTCGCGGTGGACACCCCGCTGCGCTCGCTCAGCTCCGCCAGCCGCATCCCCTTGCGCCTCTCCTAGGGAAGTGCCACTATCCAATCACTGCTCAGAAGGATAGTGCGGCTATCCCGCCGAGGGTCGGGGGCGTCATGTTCGCGAAACCGGTTCCGGGTCGCACGCTGGGGTGTGGCACGAGGCCTATGTCGTGCCCGAGGGGGCGCATGAGTCGATCTACTTCGACATGCCGGCGTTCGGGCTGGCCGCCGCGGCGTTGGGGCGGCTCCCTCCCGGCGGGTTCCGGTTGACCGTCAGCCCGTGCGGCGCAGGGCCTCGGAGAGGCGGGCCGCGGCGTCGATGACCGCCTGGGCGTGCATACGGCCCGGGTGGCGCGTGAGGCGCTCGATGGGGCCGGAGACCGAGACGGCGGCCACGACGCGGTTGGAGGGGCCGCGTACGGGCGCGGAGACCGAGGCGACGCCCGGCTCGCGCTCGCCGATGGACTGGGCCCAGCCCCGGCGTCGTACGCCCGAGAGCGCGGTGGCCGTGAAGCGGGCGCCCTGGAGCCCGCGGTGCAGGCGCTCCGGCTCCTCCCAGGCCATGAGGATCTGGGCGGAGGAGCCCGCCTTCATCGTGAGCGTCGAACCGACCGGGACCGTGTCCCGAAGGCCGGACAGGCGTTCCGCCGCGGCGACGCAGATACGCATGTCGCCCTGGCGCCGGTAGAGCTGTGCGCTCTCGCCCGTGAGGTCACGGAGGTGGGTGAGCACCGGGCCGGCGGTGGCGAGGAGACGGTCCTCGCCCGCGGCCGCGGCCAGCTCCGCCAGGCGCGGGCCGAGGATGAACCGGCCCTGCATGTCGCGCGCCACCATACGGTGGTGTTCCAAAGCCACGGCCAGGCGGTGAGCCGTGGGTCGTGCCAGCCCGGTCGCCGCGACCAGACCCGCGAGGGTGGCCGGACCGGACTCCAGGGCGCTCAGGACAAGGGCTGCCTTGTCCAGAACACCAACGCCGCTACTGTTGTCCATGAAACGATACTCGCGTCTCACTCTGTGAAACGCAAGTTCAATTTTGCGTGGAACACGCCACTCTGGAAGACACAGGCACAGCGGCCCGCGGACCAGACGGGGCCCGGCGGCGGACGCCCGGGCAGCCGCTTGCTCAAGATCTCTAGTTGGGTCGGCGCGACACTTGCCGGCCGGAGGGAAAGCGATGGGTAGGACACTCGCGGAGAAGGTCTGGGACGACCATGTCGTCCGGCGCGCCGAGGGCGAGCCCGACCTCCTCTTCATCGATCTGCACCTGCTGCACGAAGTGACCAGCCCGCAGGCCTTCGACGGCCTCCGTCAGGCGGGGCGTCCCGTGCGCCGTCTCGATCTCACCATCGCCACCGAGGATCACAACACCCCGACCCTCGACATCGACAAGCCCATCGCGGACCCGGTCTCCCGGGCCCAGCTGGAGACGCTGCGCAAGAACTGCGCCGAGTTCGGGGTACGCCTGCACCCGCTCGGCGACGTCGAGCAGGGCGTCGTCCACGTCGTCGGCCCCCAGCTGGGCCTGACCCAGCCCGGTACGACCGTCGTGTGCGGCGACTCCCACACCTCCACGCACGGCGCCTTCGGTGCGCTGGCGTTCGGCATCGGCACCTCCCAGGTCGAGCACGTGCTGGCCACCCAGACACTGCCGCTGGCCCGCCCGAAGACCATGGCCATCACCGTCGAGGGCGAACTGCCCGACGGCGTCACCGCCAAGGACCTGATCCTGGCGATCATCGCCAGGATCGGTACGGGTGGCGGCCAGGGCTACATCCTGGAGTACCGCGGCCCCGCCATCGAGAAGCTCTCGATGGAGGCCCGGATGACCATCTGCAACATGTCCATCGAGGCCGGTGCCCGCGCGGGCATGATCGCCCCCGACGAGACCACCTTCGAGTACCTCAAGGGCCGCCCGCACGCACCCGAGGGCGCGGACTGGGACGCGGCCGTCGCGTACTGGAAGACGCTGCGCACCGACGAGGACGCGGTCTTCGACGCCGAGGTCCTCATCGGCGCCGACGAGCTGTCCCCGTTCGTCACCTGGGGCACCAACCCCGGCCAGGGCGCGCCGCTTTCGAGCGCGGTCCCCGACCCTGCTTCGTACGAAGACGCTTCGGAGCGCCACGCCGCCGAAAAGGCCCTGGAATACATGGGGTTGGAGGCCGGGCAGCCGCTGCGCTCCATCAAGGTGGACACCGTCTTCGTAGGCTCGTGCACCAACGGCCGTATCGAGGACCTGCGCGCCGCCGCCGAGCTCCTGAAAGACCGCAAAGTTGCCGACGGCGTACGGATGCTGGTCGTCCCCGGCTCCGCGCGGGTCGGTCTCCAGGCCGTCTCCGAGGGCCTGGACCTCGTCTTCAAGGACGCAGGCGCCGAATGGCGGCACGCGGGCTGCTCGATGTGTCTGGGCATGAACCCCGACCAGCTGGCGCCCGGTGAGCGCTCCGCGTCCACCTCCAACCGCAACTTCGAGGGCAGGCAGGGCAAGGGCGGCCGTACGCACCTGGTCTCGCCGCAGGTCGCCGCCGCGACCGCCGTGCTGGGCCACCTGGCCTCGCCCGCCGACCTGTCCGACGTCGAGACCCGTACGCCCGCTGGAGTCTGAGAAGTCATGGAAGCATTCACCACGCACACCGGCCGGGCCGTCCCGCTGCGCCGCAGCAATGTCGACACCGACCAGATCATCCCTGCTCACTGGCTCAAGAAGGTCACCCGGGACGGTTTCGAGGACGGGCTGTTCGAGGCCTGGCGCAAGGACGAGAACTTCATCCTCAACCGGCCCGAGCGCAAGGGCGCCACCGTCCTGGTGGCCGGCCCCGACTTCGGCACCGGCTCCTCCCGTGAGCACGCCGTGTGGGCGCTTCAGAACTTCGGCTTCAAGGCCGTCATCTCGTCCCGCTTCGCCGACATCTTCCGCGGCAACTCGCTCAAGAACGGCCTGCTCACGGTGGTTCTGGAGCAGAAAGTCGTGGAGGCGCTTCAGGAACTCACCGAGCAGGACCCGCAGGCCGAGGTCACGGTCGACCTGGAGGCCCGCGAGGTGCGCGCCGAGGGCATCACCGCCTCCTTCGAACTCGACGAGAACGCCCGCTGGCGGCTGCTGAACGGGCTGGACGACATCTCCATCACCCTCCAGAACGAGCCCGACATCGCGACGTACGAAGCCAAGCGGCCGTCGTACAAGCCGCAGACGCTGAAGATCTGAGCCGAAGGCCGTCGGCAAGTCGAGTTTCGGCCACCGCAACACCCCCGCAGTACCCCCGATCAGCCCGATCGGGGGTACTGCCATGTCTGCACCCGAACGGCCCTGTGCGGCTCGGCGAGTGTCGTCAACTTCCCTCGTTAGAGCGGTTGTTGCCGGGGTACGCGAACCTTGTAGCCGCGGCTTCCGCGCATGCCCGGAAGGCCGTTTGAGGCGGCAGTTGCACCCTGGGCAGGCGACAACTCGCCCCAGATGGCACAATCTGTGCATGGAACACGACGGCCAACTCGAGCTCTATGCGGCAGTCGCGGGCCAACTGAAGGAAGCGCACACAAGGGTGCGCGCACTGCAAGTCCCGGAGGGCGTACGGATGGCGCTGACCCGGAAGCTGCTGGTCATTACGGCCGCGGCCAAGCACGATCTCGCCGATGCGACAAGGCGTCTGGAGCGGTTCACGACCGACCTCGACGAGGGTCGATTCCCCGAAGAGGAACGTTGAACAGCCTTAAGACCGCCGAGTCCGTTGCGGCACAAGGGTGATAAGCCCGTTTCGTGTTTGATTTGCGGTATATATCTGCCTAACGTGCGAAAAAGCTTGAACACATTCGTTCTGGCGATGTCTCCGAAGGGGAAGACGTGAACAAGGCGCAGCTCGTAGAAGCGATTGCCGACAAGATGGGCGGCCGCCAGCAGGCCGCCGATGCTGTCGACCACGTACTGGACGCGATCGTCCGCGCGGTCGTCTCGGGTGAGCGGGTGTCGGTCACCGGCTTCGGTTCGTTCGAGAAGGTCGACCGTCCGGCCCGTTACGCCCGCAACCCGCAGACCGGCGAGCGGGTTCGGGTCAAGAAGACCTCCGTTCCGCGCTTCCGCGCGGGCCAGGGCTTCAAGGACCTGGTGAGCGGCTCGAAGAAGCTCCCGCGCGGTGGCGAGGTCGCCGTCAAGAAGGCGCCCAAGGGCAGCCTGACCGGCGGTGCCGCGGCAACGGTCAAGAAGGCCGCGGCCAAGAAGACCACCAAGGCGGCCGCCGCGAAGAAGACCACGGCGAGGAAGGCGGCGGCGAAGAAGACCACCGCGGCCGCCAAGAAGACGACCGCGAAGAAGACCACCGCGGCCGCCAAGAAGACCACGGCCAAGAAGACCACCGCCAAGAAGGCGACGGCCAAGAAGGCCCCGGCGAAGAAGGCGACGGCCAAGAAGGCCCCCGCCAAGAAGTCGAGCGCGCGCAAGACCACCGCCAAGAAGGCCACCGCCCGCAAGTAGGCAGGGCACAGGGGCACTCACGCGCCGGGCCGGACTCCCCGTGGAGTCCGGCCCGCGGCGTTTCTACAGCGTCTGTAGCGTCACCAGCGTGATGTGCGGGCCGTCCTTCGGGCCCTCCACCTCGATCCGCACGCGCTGCCCGGGGCGCAGGAGCCGCAGGCCGCCCGCGTCGAAGGCGGCGGTGTCGAAGGGGACGGGTGTGCCGTCGTCGAGCAGCACACTGCCGCTGCGCGTCTCGGCGTCGTAGGTGTATGCGGTGGCCTGCATGCCCGCAGCGTATGCGCTCCGCTGGTTGGGCCGCCATTGGTAGTGCCGGGAGTGGTCGTCTGTCGGCTGCGGCGCCGTTGTGGCTGGTCGCGCAGTTCCCCGCGCCCCTTTGGGGCGCTGTCACAGCCCGGTGATCAGGAGGCGCGCGGTCGCCGCTGCCGTTCGTGGGCCCACCCCCAGCGCCAGCGCCGCCCGCAGATCCACGCCGGTGTCGACGTCCTGGCGTACGGAATCCACCGCGTCCAGGGTCAGTTCTACCGCGCCGGAGGAGCGGTGGCGGGCGCGGGAATCGGTGCCGAATTCTGGGCGCAATTCTCTGCCCGGCGTGGCGGTCAGCAGAGTTGTTCCGATTGCGGCCGCATCCGGGAGAAAAGCGCGGGGGAATTCGGCGGCCGCGTCCAGGACCCGGGCCAATTCCAGTGGGCGCAGGGACGGAAGATCGGCGTTCAGGGCTGCCACGGCACTTCGGGGACGAGATCTCCGTACGACGCTCTCGGCGTGCGCCAGGGCCGTGTTCAGGCCGCCCGCGGGCTCGTCCGCGATGATGCGGGCGCCCAGTGCGGTCAGTTCCCGGTCGGCCAGGGCGTCGTTCGTGACGACTGCCACATCACCGACCGCCGGGCAGGCCAGCGCGGCCGCCACGGTGTCCTGGGCGAAGGCGAGGGCGAGGCCCGGGCGCAGCCCGTCGGCGGCGGTGTCCGAGAGTCGGCTCTTGGCGTGCGCCAAAGGCTTCAGGGGTATCACCAAGGTCCACTGCACGAGCGTTCGTCCCTCTCTTGTCGCGGCCATTGTCACCTGGCATCTGGCGGGCGTGCCCTCGGGGCGTACGGTGTTCTCGACAGACCGGCGGCCTGGGGCGACACTTGTGCGGCCCCTCAGGCCCTAGAGGAAGGTGTCCGCGTGCCCCGCCGCAGAATCGGCTTCTGGTACCGCTTCGCAGCGGTCCTCTGCAAACCACCGCTGGTGGTTCTGATCAAGCGGGACTGGCGCGGAATGGAGCACATTCCGGCCGACGGCGGATTTATCACCGCGGTGAACCACAATTCGCACATCGATCCCTTCGCGTACGCACACTTTCAGTACAACACCGGCCGTGTTCCGCGATTCCTCGCGAAGAGCGGCCTTTTCAAGAAGGGATTCGTCGGTGCCGCGATGCGCGGCACCGGGCAGATCCCCGTCTACCGGGAAACCACGGACGCCCTCAGCGCCTTCCGGGCCGCGATCGCCGCCGTGGAGCGCGGCGAGTGCGTGGCGTTCTATCCCGAGGGAACGATCACTCGCGACCCGGATCAGTGGCCCATGACGGCCAAGACCGGTGCCGCGCGCGTCGCCCTTCAGACCAAGTGCCCGGTGATTCCCGTCGCCCAGTGGGGCGCCAACGAACTGCTGCCGCCGTACGCCAAGAAACTCAACCTCCTTCCGCGCAAGACCCACCACGTGCTGGCGGGCCCGCCCGTCGACCTGACGCGCTTCTACGACGAGGAGATGACCCCGGAGATCCTGAAGCAGGCGACCGAGGTCATCATGGCCGCCGTCACTCGTCTGCTGGAGGACATCCGCGGCGAGCGGGCGCCCGAGACGCCGTACGACCCGCGCCGTGAGCGGGTCGAGCAGCGACGCAAGAGCAGGGCGCAGTCGGAGAGCAAGGCCGTACAGGAAGAGGGGCAGGGCACGTGAGCAAGCCGGTCAAGGCGGCTGTCTTCAGCGCCGGTTCGTGGGGTACCGCCTTCGGCATGGTGCTTGCCGACGCGGGCTGCGAGGTCATCCTCTGGGCGCGTCGCCCGGAGGTCGCCGACGCCATCAACTCCAGCCGGATGAACCCGGAGTACTTCCCGGGCATCGAGCTCCCGGAGAACCTGCGGGCCACCACCGATCCCGCCGAGGCCGCGGCCGGTGCCGACTTCACCGTCCTCTCGGTCCCCTCGCAGACCATGCGCGGCAACCTCGCCGAGTGGGTGCCGCTGCTGGCGCCCGACACGATCCTCGTCTCGCTCATGAAGGGTGTCGAACTGGGCACCGCCATGCGGATGAGCGAGGTCATCGAGGACGTCGCCAAGGTCGGCCAGGATCGCATCGCCGTCGTCACCGGGCCCAACCTCGCCCGTGAGATCGCCGCCCGTATGCCGGCCGCCGCGGTGGTCGCCTGCACGGACGAGGCCGTCGCCCAGCGGCTCCAGGCCGCCTGCCACACGCCGTACTTCCGCCCGTACACGAACACGGACGTGGTGGGCTGCGAGTTGGGCGGTGCCGTGAAGAACGTCATCGGCCTCGCCGTCGGCATCGCGGACGGCATGGGGCTCGGCGACAACGCCAAGGGCTCCCTGATCACGCGCGGTCTCGCCGAGACCACCCGGCTGGGCCTGACGATGGGCGCCGACCCGCTGACGTTCTCCGGACTCGCGGGCCTGGGCGACCTGGTGGCGACCTGCTCCTCGCCGCTGTCCCGCAACCACACCTTCGGCACCAACCTCGGCAAGGGCATGACCCTGGAGGAGACCATCGCGGTCACCCGGCAGACCGCCGAGGGCGTCAAGTCCTGCGAGTCCGTGCTGGATCTGGCCCGCAGGCACGGCGTCGACATGCCGATCACCGAGACGGTCGTCGGCATCGTGCACGAGGGCAAGCCGCCGGTGGTCGCCCTGAAGGAGCTCATGTCGCGCAGCGCGAAGCCCGAACGACGCTGAGCGATGCCGGGTGCGGACGCTGTGTCCGTGCACTACCAACGGGTACCCTCAACGCGATATGAGCACCGAGAACCTCTCCCAGAGCCCTGAGCAGCCGCCTCGCAAGCCGCGCGTGGCCGTCGTGTTCGGCGGGCGCAGCTCCGAACACGGGATCTCCGTGGTCACGGCGGGCGCCGTCCTCAAGGCCATCGACCGGACCAAGTACGACGTTCTGCCGATCGGCATCACCCAGGACGGCCGCTGGGCGCTCACCGCCGACGAACCGGAACGCATGGCGATCACCGAGCGCCGTACGCCCAACGTCGCGGAGCTCGCCGAGTCGCGCGAGGGCGGCGTGGTGCTTCCCGTGGACCCGGGGAACCGTGAAGTCGTCTACAGCGAGCCCGGATCGGTGCCCAAGGCGCTCGGTGAGGTCGACGTCGTCTTCCCCGTGCTGCACGGCCCGTACGGCGAGGACGGCACCCTCCAGGGTCTCCTGGAGCTGTCCGGCGTGCCGTACGTGGGCTCGGGGGTGCTCGCCTCGGCCGTCGGCCAGGACAAGGACTACATGAAGCGGGTGTTCACGTCGTTCGGGCTCAAGGTCGGCCCGTACGTGGTGATCCGGCCGCGGGAGTGGCAGCAGGACGAGTCCGCCGCCCGCAAGAAGATCGTCGACTTCGCCGGCGAGCACGGCTGGCCGCTCTTCGTGAAGCCCGCGCGCGCGGGTTCGTCGATCGGCATCACCAAGGTCGACGACCTGTCGGGGCTCGACGAGGCGATCGCCGAGGCCCAGCGCCACGATCCCAAGATCCTCGTCGAGGCCGCGCTGCGCGGCCGTGAGATCGAGTGCGGGGTGCTGGAGTTCGAGGACGGGCCCCGGGCTTCGGTGCCCTCCGAGATCCCGTCGCCCGAGACCCACGCCTATTACGACTTCGAGGCCAAGTACATCGACTCGACGCCGGGTATCGTCCCCGCGCCGCTGACGCCCGAGGAGACGGCGGACGTCCAGAAGCTGGCCGTCGACGCCTTCGAGGCGGCCTCCTGCGAGGGCCTGGTCCGCGCGGACTTCTTCCTCACCGACGACGGCTTCGTCATCAACGAGATCAACACGATGCCCGGCATGACGCCGATCTCGATGTATCCGCAGATGTGGCAGGCGGCCGGGATCAGCTATCCCGAGCTGGTGGATCTGCTGGTGCAGGCGGCGCTGCGCAGGTCGACCGGACTGCGCTGACTAATCGGCGATCCCCTCGGGGATCGCCTTCTTCACGGCCGGGGCCAGATCGATCAGTACCCCCGTACTGTCCTGCCCTTCCGGCACCGTGAGCTCTACGTATGCGCGGCGGTTGGCGGTGGTGAAGCGGTACGACCCGTTGTCCTGCTTCTCCATCAGCCAGTCGACGCCGTTCACGCCGCCGGCCAGCGCGTCCGCGTCATTGCCGTTGGCCACGTTCGGGTCGATCATCTTCGGCGGCTGTTCGACACCGCAGCGCAGTATGATCGCCGGGCCTCCCCAGCCCGCCGTCAGCGCTGACGCGGGTTCGGGATCCCGGCGATCCTGACCGTCGACCCTGGACGGCAACACCGCGTCCAGGTTTCGGCACAGCTTCGTGACCTCGGTGCCCGGACCGGGAACCGCGGCCCGGGCACTGTCGTCTGCTGAGGAACAGCCCGCGACGGCGATCAGCAGAGCGACCGCGGGCGGCCCGATGAAGGTGGGGTGCCGGTGACGGAAGAACTTCACCGGCCAAGGGTAGACGGGGACTAGAGATGGACGACCGGGCAGGTCAGGGTTCGCGTGATGCCGTCCACTTGCTGGACCTTGGCGACCACCATGCGGCCGAGGTCGTCGACGGTGTCTGCTTGGGCACGCACGATCACGTCATAAGGTCCTGTCACGTCCTCGGCCTGGATCACCCCAGGAATCTTGCTGATCGTCTCGGCGACGGTCGACGCTTTGCCGACCTCCGTCTGGATCAGGATGTACGCCTGTACCACGGAACCTCCAGGGCGGCCACGAGGATCATGTGGGGAAAAGGAACGCCACGGTATCGCGTCGCCGCTCGCCGCGGGGAGACCTGCGGGGACCGGGGCTTGCGCGCCGGGGTGCAGGCACGACAGTAGTTGACGGTCACTTCGACCGTATCGGGGACACTGATGACGCGCGACCGGGTATGCACAGGCAGAGAAGGGGCGAAAGGGCAATGAAGGGCACTGTTGGTGAGCTGGGGGAGTTCGGGCTCATCAGGGAGCTCACCTCCCGTCTCACCACCACCCCGGCGGTCCGGGTCGGACCCGGCGACGACGCCGCGGTGGTCGCCGCGCCCGACCGCAGGGTCGTGGCGAGCACCGACATCCTCGTCGAGGGACGGCACTTCCGCCGTGACTGGTCCACGGCCTACGACGTGGGCCGCAAGGCCGCCGCGCAGAACCTCGCGGACATCGCCGCCATGGGCGCCGTACCGACCGCGCTGCTGCTCGGCCTGGTCGTCCCGGCCGAACTCCCGGTGGCCTGGCCGACCGAGATGATGGACGGCCTGCGCGACGAGTGTCAGGTCGCGGGGGCATCGGTGGTCGGCGGCGATGTCGTACGCGGTGACACGATCATGGTGTCCATCACCGCACTCGGCGATCTGCGCGGCCAGGAGCCCGTGACGCGGGCCGGCGCGCGGCCCGGGGACCTCGTCGCGGTGACGGGCTGGCTGGGCTGGTCGGCGGCCGGGTACGCGGTGCTGTCGCGCGGCTTCCGGTCGCCCCGGGCCTTCGTGGAGGCGCACCGGCGCCCGGAACCGCCGTATCACGCGGGGCCGGCCGCGGCCGGTCTCGGCGCGACCTCGATGTGCGACGTGAGCGACGGGCTGATCGCCGACCTCGGGCATATCGCGGAGGCCAGCAAGGTCCGCATCGACATCCGCTCGGGTGCGATCGACATCCCGTCCCAGATGAACGACATCGGACAGGCCGTCGGCGTCGACCCCATGCAGTGGGTGCTCACCGGAGGAGAGGACCACGCCATCGTGGCGACCTTCCCGCCGGACGTGAAACTGCCCGCCCGCTGGAAGGTCATCGGCGAGGTGCTCAACCCCTCGGCGCTGCCCCAGGTGACGGTCGACGGGGCGCCGTGGACCAGCAAGGGCGGCTGGGACCACTTCGGGGACATCGAGTCATGACGCCGCCCAGGGTGTTGACGGTCGCGGGCTCCGACTCCGGCGGAGGAGCGGGAATCCAGGCCGATCTGAAGACGATGCTCGCGCTCGGCGTGCACGGCATGAGCGTCATCACGGCTGTGACCGCGCAGAACTCCCAGGGCGTGCAGGGGGCTTGGCCGCTGCCCGTGGAGGCGGTGCGGGCCCAGTACCGGAGCGTCGTCGACGACATCGGCGTACAGGCCGTGAAGACCGGGATGCTGGCGTCCGCCGAACTCGTCCAGGCGGTGGCCGAGTTGATCGGTGGCACGGACGCTCCGCTCGTCGTCGATCCGGTGGGTGTCTCCAAGCACGGGGACTCGCTGCTGGCTTCGTCCGCGCTGGACTCCGTACGCACCAAGCTGCTGCCGGTCGCCACCGTGGCGACGCCGAACCTGGACGAGGTGGGCCAGCTCACGGACGTGCGGGTCGAGTCGGAGGGGGATCTGCGCCGGGCCGCGGAGGCAGTGCTGGCGTACGGGCCGCGGTGGGTTGTGATCAAGGGTGGTCACCTGTCCGGTGACGCCGTGGACTTGCTGACGGACGGGTCCGAGGAGCACTGGCTGCGCGCTCCCCGGCACGACAACCGGCACACGCACGGCACGGGCTGCACCCTCGCGTCGGCGATCGCGTCGCAGCTGGCGAAGGGGCAGTCCGTGCCGGAGGCCGTCGTGGCGGCCAAGGAGTACGTCACCGGTGCGATCGCCGCCGGGTTCGCGCTCGGCGAGGGGATCGGGCCGGTGGATCATGGGTGGCGGTTCAGGGTGGAGGGTGGCGCGTAAACGCTTGCGCGAGCGTTTACGCGGCTGCTTGGGTGGCTGCTTGGGTACAGCAAAAAGCCGGTCCACCAGAGGTGGACCGGCTCCTGCAGCGAACCAGCAGTGGCCGCGCGCTACCGCGTAGCGTCAGCGCGAGACCTTGCCGGCCTTGATGCACGAGGTGCAAGCGTTCACGCGCTTCGGCGTCCCGCCGACCACGGTACGGACGCGCTGGATGTTCGGGTTCCAGCGACGGGGCGTACGGCGGTGCGAGTGCGAGATGTTGTTGCCGAAGCCCGGCCCCTTGCCGCAGACGTCGCAGTTGGCAGCCACGGGTCACTCCAAAGACTTCAGATGCTCTTACGGATGATCCCGGCAGGCCGGAATCAAGATCTACGATCTGAGTGGCGTTGCCAGGGGGAATGGCCCGATCGGGATCGGGCAACCGGAGCAGCATACAACGACTGCGCCAGTACAACGAAACTACCATGGCTGCTCAGGGCCCCGCTCCGGCCCACTTCCGGTGGACAACGGCCCGGGGTCTACGCTGCGTCCCACGTCCAGGAGCTCAAGGAGGCGCAGGTGGCGCAGGTTCCGCAGACATTCTTCGATGCTCTCGCGGTGCGCACCTGGTGCGGTCTCGCGCTGGAGGCGCTGGGGCGGTCGCGTGAGGAGATCGACGCGATCAACGTCTACCCGGTGGCCGACGGGGACACCGGCACGAACCTGTATCTGACGGTGGAGTCGGCCCTCACCGCGGTCGAGGCGGTCTTCGCAGGTCACGAAGTCGGGGGCGGTGCCGGGGCGCCGCCGCTGGCCGACACCGTGCAGGCCATGGCGCACGGCGCGCTCATCGGGGCGCGCGGGAACTCCGGGACGATCCTGGCACAGCTGCTGCGGGGCATGGCGCAGGTACTCGCCGCCGACGGGCAGACCGGGGCCGGGTCACGGAATCTGCCCGCGGGTGCGTCCTGGGGTGAGACCGCTCACAGCGATGCCTGGGGGCTGCGGCTCGCGCTCCGGCACGCGGCCGACTCCGCCCGGCAGGCCGTGGCCCACCCCGTCGAGGGGACGGTCCTCACGGTCGCCTCGGCCGCCGCGGACGCGGCCACGGGAGCCGAGGGGGACTGCGGGACGGTCGCGCGGGCGGCCTACGAAGGCGCCCGAGCCGCCCTCGCCGCCACGCCGGGCCAGCTGGCCGTCCTGGAGCGCGCGGGCGTCGTGGACGCGGGCGGGCGGGGGCTGGTGGCGGTGCTGGGTGCGCTGGTGGAGACGTTCACGGGGGAGCGGCCGGCGGCGGTGGCCGTGGTGTCACCGGTGGCTGTCGTCCACGCGCGCGTGGACGACGCCGGCACGCGGGACGAGCACGCGCGCGTGGCCGTCGACAGCCTCGGTGAGTGCGTGGACGGAGCCGCCGCCCCGGAGGAGGGCGGGCCCGCCTTCGAGGTGATCTACCTGCTGGAGGCCGAGGACGCGGCCGTGACCCGGCTGCGGGAGCGGCTCGACGCGCTCGGGGACTCGCTGGTGGTGGTCGGCGGCGACGGGCTGTGGAACGTCCATGTCCACGTGGACGACGCCGGAGCCGCCGTGGAGGCGGGCGTCGAGGCCGGACGGCCGTACCGGATCAGGATCACGCACTTCGCCGTCGGCGACGTGCACACCAGCGGCGCCGAACGCCCGCCCCGGGAGCGCGCCCAGCGCGCCGTCGTGGCCGTCGTGCCCGGCGAGGGGCTGGCCGGGCTGTACACCGAGGCGGGCGCGACCACGGTGCTCGCGCGCCCCGGGGAGCCGCCCGCCAGCGGGGAGCTCGTCGAGGCCGTACGGCGGGCCCACGCGCGCGAGGTCGTGCTGCTGCCCAATGATGCCGAGCTGCGCCACACCGCCGCCGCGGCGGCCGAGCAGGCCCGCACGGAGGGCATCCGCGTGGCGCTCATCCCGACGCGTTCAGCGGTCCAGGGGATCGCGGCACTGGCCGTGCACGAGCCGGACCGCCGGTTCGACGAGGACGTCGTCCAGATGACCTCGGCGGCCGGCGCGACCCGCTACGCCGAGGTGACCGTCGCCGAACGCCAGTCCTGGACCATGGCCGGCATCTGCCAGGCCGGCGACGTCCTCGGCCTCATCGACGGCGACGTCGCCGTGATCGGCTCGGACGTCACCACCACCGCCGAGACCGTCATCGACCGCATGCTCCAGGCGGGCGGCGAGATGGTCACCCTCGTCCTCGGCGACGAAGCCCCTGACGCCATCGCCGAGCACGTCGAAGAACGCGTGCGTGAGGCGTACCTTGCCGTCGACACGGTGGTGTACCGGGGCGGGCGGCAAGGATCGCTGCTGCTCATCGGCGTGGAATAGGGCCCTTTTCCTCAGGCCCCATTTCTCTGGTCCCTATTTCTCCGGGCCCTGTTCCTCCGGCTGTTCCTCCATCAGCTCGAGCAGTTGCTCCGCCTCCGCCCGCCGTGCTTGTGCCGTCTCGTCGCTGTCGCTGTCGCCGTCCTCGGTACCGGCGTATGCGGCCAGCACCGTACGCGCGCGTGCGGCGGCCGGGGCGGGGCGGCTCAGGTCTGCCTCCAGCCAGCCGGCGGCCAGTTCGGCGCCGGTCCGGGCGTGCAGGGCGTCGTCTCCGGCGGCGGCGAACACCGCGACGGCCTCCAGCATCTGGGTCAGGGCTTCCTCAAGGGTGGCCCGGATCGAGTCGTCCTCGGCGTCCTCGGTGGCGGACCGGGCGAGCAGGTCGCCGAACTGCCGGTGGGTGTGGCCGAGTTCGGCGATCAGCCGTTGCTGCGCCTCCTCGTCGGCCGCGGCGTCCCGGGCCGTCGCGCACTCGTGGACCGCGCCCGCCATCAACTCCCGTGCCCCGTCCGGCCCGTCCTGAGTGCGCAGCGCGAGCCACGCGCGGGCGCGCAGGGAACGCACCAGGCCGTGCACGTTGCCGAGTTCGCGCCACAGGTCGCCCGCGCGCGCGTAGGCCTGGTCGGCCTCGTCGTGCAGGCCCGCGTGCCCGAGGGACTCCGCGGCGAGATGGGCGAGTGTGGCGTGGTCGTGCTGCTCGGGCCAGTGCCGGGCGATCTCGGCGGCCTGCAACCGCCGTTCGGCTGCCGCGCGGTGCTCGCCCAGCTCGCTCAGACAGTCGCCGAGCCACCACTGCGTCTGTACGACCGCGCCGTCGCCGTGCGTTTCGGCGGTCAGGTCGGGCAGCGCCGATTCCAGCACCTCCGCGGCCTCGGCCCACCGTCCCTGTCGCAGCAGGAACCCGCCGAGCTGGTGCCGTGCCCAGGCGCCGAGCGTCGGGCCCTCGCCCGCCTCGTCGGCCCAGTGCGCCGCGTCCAGAGCATGCTCGGCGGCCTCCGCGGACCCGCCGCGGCCGCCGAGGACCTCGGCGAGCTGAAGGTGCAGCTGGGCGCGGCCGATCGGCTCCAGGTGCGGTCCGCCGTGCTCCAGGGCCGCCCGCAGCGCCCGCTCGGCCTCCGCAGTGTCGCCCAGGTGATGCGCGAGCCCGGCCAGCCGGGCCTCGTACTCCACCGCGAACCACGGCAGCCCCGCCCCGACGTACGCCGCCGCGGCGTGCGCGAACAACTCCGCCGCCCCCTCCACGTCCCCGGCGTGCGCGGCCAGTTCCGCGAGCATCGCCCGCGCCTCCGCGGCCCGCGAGGCAAGCCGCACGTCGTCCCCGTCCCGCCCCCCGACCAACGCGAGCACCTCCCGCGCGGCGGCTTCGGCCTCAACGAGGGCGGGGTTCCCCGAGGCGCCGGACGCCGGAAACCCGCCCACCGAGAACCCACCGCCCCCGGCCGCTTCCCGCACGGGATCCAACGCGGCGTCCGGTGCCGGGTCGGGGGCGCCCGTAGCCCCCTCCGGTGATGAGCCCGGGGCCCGAACCTCGCCGTCAGAGAAGCCGTTGCCTTCCCGTGAGGCGGCGTCCTGCACTACTGCGCCCCCCGCCGGATCGTCCGCCTCGTGCACCCTCCGCATCAGGATTCGTGCGCGTCCCATCAGCACGGACGCTGTCTGGTGCAGGCCCGTGGCGTCCTCGGCGTACAGCGCGAGGACCTCGTCGTAGGGGCCGGCGACCGCCGTGAGCGCGCCGGCCACGTCGCCCGACAGTGCGCGCATGTACGCCGCACGCGTGCGTGCCGCCAGGGCCTCACCGGGGTCGCCCGCCTCCGCGTACAGCTCGGCGGCGTGCTCGAACACGTCGATGCCCTCGGGGCCCAGGTCCATCGCACGGTGGTCGGCTATCTCGGCGCGGTCCCGGGCGGCCAACTCGACCCCCTCGGCGGCCCGGGCGACCGCCGCCCACGCCTCCACGGCGTTCGGCTGCAAGGTGTCAGACAGCCGCCGGGCCTCGGCCAGCAGCGCGGGCAGATCGGGCTCCACGGCCTCATCGTGCGCCGGAACGGGCGGGACGGAAACCGCCGCGGGACGTACCGAGCGCACCCCGAGCGGCAGCCGCTCCACCAGCGGCAGCTGATCCATACGCGCGCGTGCCCGCTCGCTCACGTGCGCCGTGCCGTTGCGCTGGTCGAACCGCTGCGCCAGCGCGAGGGCCTCCACGCGCGCGTGGGCGGCGAGTTCGCCCGCCGTCCACTCCCGCCCGGCAGGCCCCGGCACGCGCCGGCCGCCCAGCCCGAGCGCGGTCAGCCGGTCCATGAGCAGGGCCACGACACTCATGAAGTCCAGCCTGCTGCGCGGATGCCCGGTGTCGGTGAAGTACGCCGGCCGCTCCGCGAGCAACTCCAGGCCGCGCGCCTCGTTTCCGGTCAGCGCACAGAACTCCACGTGGTCCGCGTAAGCGCCGCGCATGCTCTCCATGGCCCGTACGAGCCGGAAACCCCGCAGATGGTTGGCCCGGGCGTCGTCCGGCCGGCCCAGCCGCAGCAGGGGCACCAGGGACGACGCCAGGACCGTGTGCGGCTCGTGGGCGCAGGTGAACTCGCCCTCCAGAACCGGCGACCACAGCTCCAGCGCCGACGCGTCCCGGCCGCACTCCGCCTGCCACCATCCCTGCCCGTGCAGCTCGCACGCGTGGCAGTCGGCCATGTTGTCCCGGTCGGCGGCCAGCCACGCGGCATACGCCCGCTCGGCCCGGTCGACGTCCCCGACGTGCGCGGCAACACTGAACTCGGCGCTGCGCACGGCCCGTTCGGAGTGGCCGGCGAGCCGGTAGCGGTGTTCCATCTCGCCGAGCCACTTCTCGACGGACGCGAGCGGGACGTGCGGCTGGTCGAGCATGCCGGACGACATCCACTTGAAGACCCAGTGCAGTGAGTGCGTCTCGTACTCGTCGAAGTCCTCGGGGTGTTCGTCCCACATGCGCAGCAGACGCGCGAAGGGGACGAACATCTTGTCCTTCTCGGAGCTGTAGTTGTAGACCTTCAGCTGATGCCCGAGCGCCTCGATCACGGCGAGGGGGATGCTCAGCTTCTCGGCCTCGGCGAGCAGCTCCTCCGCGCGCGCGTTGCGGGCGGGCCCCTCCGGCTGCCCGCCGTTCTCCGCCATGGCATGGCGCAGGGAGTCGAAGTCCGTGATCTCAGTCATCGCTGACCGTCCTCGCTGTGCGTAGCCCACTCCAGGAGGCCGATGAACGCCCGGTTCAGCAACACCGAGTCGGTAGGCCTGAGCGGCCGCTGAGCCATCAGCAGGGCCTGCCCGTACAGCGACTCCGTGGCGGTGCCGATCAGCTCGGGATCCTTGAGGGAGCTGATCCTTCGGATCAGCGGGCTGAGATGGTTGAGCACCAGTCGCGCGCGCGGGGCACTGCCACGCAGCGAGCCGAGAATGCCCGCCCACAGGTCGTCGGCCTGCTCCTCCGCCTCGGCCCTGGCCTGCTCGTGCCGGGTCGCCCGGTCGTCCAGGTGCAGCGCGGGCACGGACAGCGGATGGAAGGCGCGGAGTACGACGTCACAGCCCAGCGGGTCCAGCGTGGCCCGCGCGGCCGCCAGGAAGCCGGACAGCGCCAGCTCCTCCGCCGGGTCGACCGCGTCCAGATGGGCGGTCACGGTGTCGGCGTCCAGCTCGGAGACCACGGTTCCGGGCCGCACCGACGGCAGCGCCTCGACCAGTTCGCTGTCGTACGTGTAACCGCCGTTGATCACCCCGACGCCCTGCGCGGACGCGATCGGCGCGACCTGCCGGTACTCCTCGACGGTCCGCGTGAAGTGCACCACCGGGTGCCGCTGCGCGAACTCCTCCAGGGACAGCCGCCCGTCGGTCGTCTCGAAGGGCAGCCACGGCAGCATCGTGCGCAACATCTCCTTGTCGTGCCGCGCCAGGGACTTCACGCCCAGGAAGTGCACGGACAGGAAGGCGGCAAGCCGCTCCGGATCACCTGCCGCCAGGCTCGTCAGCCACGACCGAATCCTTTCGCCCAGCGCCTCCCGTACGGCGGCCAGCGTCTCGTCCTCGTACAGCGACTCGCGCGATGCCGTGGGCCGCAGACTGTCGGTGTCGAGCACACAGCGCACGAAGAACGCCCAGTCGGGCAGCAGCTGTTCGGCGCGCTCGGTCAGCAGCATGCCCTTGAGATGGACGCGATGACTCGCCCGCTGGGCCGGGCTGACCGCGGACGGCAGCACGTACGCCACGCCGCGGACACCGGCGAGCGGCACGTTCAGCTCGATCGCGTCCAGTGGGGTGAAGCCGAACAGCTCATGGCAGTGCCGCGCGAGGGCCACCCTCCGCGTGGCGGGGGAGGGGTACGCGCGGTCCCAGGGCGCCGGCAGGTCCGTGACCGCCTCGTCGCCGACCCGGACGTCGTACGGCAGCAGGGACCCGAAGTCCCGCGCCAGCGCGAGCACCCGCTCCTCGGCGAGCCACTCCCCGACGCCGGGCCGCGCCACCAGGTGCACGGTGGTGCCCGGTTCGGTGCGGGCGTCCGGCGGCAGCGTCCGTACGGTGTACGAGCCGTCGTCCGTCGCGGTCCACTCCACGGGCGCCGCACCGGGCGTACGGGAACTCAGGCTGACGACCCGGATCCGCTCGGCGACCACGAAACAGGCCAGCAGGCCTATCCCGAACTGACCGAGGAAGTCGGACCGGACCTCCTGCAACCCCTCGGCCCGCTTGGAGCTGCGGCCGATCGTGGCAAGGAGGTTGTGCACGTCCGCTTCGGTGAGCCCGATCCCGGAGTCCTCCACGCGCAGGGTCCCGCCCTCCGCGTACAGCCGTACCCGGGCGGGGCAGTCGGGCTGTTCGGCACGTCTCGCCGTGATGGCGTCGACGGCGTTCTGAAGCAGCTCGCGCAGGTAGACCTTGGGGCTGGAGTACAGATGATGCGAGAGCAGGTCCACGAGACCGCGCAGGTCGACCTGGAACGTATGAGGTGACTGGGATGCCTGGGATGACTGAGAGGTCTGGGAGTCCATCGTCGCAGCGCCGGTGGGGGGACTGTCGACGGCGCGGGGTCGGGCGGTCCCGGTGAGGCGGTGACCGCGGAAGGATGGCCGGAGCGCGTCATCCTATGACCCGAACGACGCGTCTGACCAGGAGTTTCCCGAGACGTATACGGCATTGTCAGTGCTGTGGTGTGCAATGGATCTCGTGCCCGCACTGGAAGAACCACTGAATCAACCCTTGAAGTCAGTGCTCGGCCCCGCCACCGCGAAGGTGATGGCCGAGCACCTCGGCCTGCACACCGTCGGCGACCTCCTGCACCACTACCCGCGCAGATATGAGGAGCGGGGCCAGCTCACCCACCTCGCCGACCTCCCCTTGGACGAGCACGTGACCGTGGTCGCCATGGTCGCCGACGCCCGGCTGCACAGCTTCGCCTCGTCCAAGGCCCCGCGGGGCAAGGGCCAGCGCCTCGAAGTCACCATCACGGACGGCAGCGGCCGGCTCCAACTGGTCTTCTTCGGCCACGGCGTTCACAAGCCCCACAAGGAACTGCTGCCGGGCACACGCGCGATGTTCGCGGGCAAGGTCTCCGTCTTCAACCGCCGCCTCCAACTGGCACACCCGGCGTATGAGTTGCTCCGTGGTGACGCGGAGGAAACCGTCGAGACCTGGGCCGGCGCTCTCATCCCCATCTACCCCGCCACCGCCAAGCTGGAGTCCTGGAAGATCGGCAAGGCGATCCAGACGGTGCTGCCGAGCGCCCAGGAGGCCCTGGATCCCCTCCCGGACGCCCTCCGCGAAGGCCGCGGCATGGTCCCCCTCCCCGAGGCCCTGCTCAAGATCCACCGACCCCACACCAAGGCGGACATCGACGACGCCCGCTCCCGCCTCAAGTGGGACGAGGCCTTCGTCCTCCAGGTAGCCCTCGCCCGCCGCCGCCACGCCGACGCCCAACTCCCGGCGGTAGCCCGCAAACCCAAGCCGGACGGCCTCCTCACATCCTTCGACGACCGCCTCCCCTTCACCCTCACCGACGGCCAGCAGAAGGTCACCAGGGAGATCTTCGACGACCTGGCGACCGAGCATCCGATGCACCGGCTGCTCCAGGGGGAGGTGGGATCAGGCAAGGCCCAGCCGCTTGACTCACTCGTGCTCACCCCCTTCGGCTTCCGTTGCATGGGGGACCTGAGGGTGGGGGACGAGGTCGTCGTTCCGAACGGAGAGATCGCGTTGATCGACGGCGTTTTCCCGCAAGGGGAGCGTGAAGTCTGGCGCTTGGTTCTGTCCGATGGAAGCTCCGTCGAGTGCGACGACGAGCACTTCTGGATCGTTGGCACGAGTTGTGGGTGGCATCGAGGCCAGTCCCCGAAGGTCATGACGACTCGGGAGATCAGGCTGGACACTTTCAAAGCCAACGGATCTTCGAAGTGGTACCTCCCAGCAGCCACCCCGGTTGATCTCGGCGGCGACTCAGGGCTGCCTCTCGATCCGTATCTCTTCGGTCTCCTCCTGGGAGATGGGTCATTCCGACACAACCTGCGTCTGGCGACCGTCGACGACGAGATCCGTGACGCTGTGGTGGCAGTCGTGGCGCCCGAATGTCGTCTCGTCCCGGTGAAGGGGTCCCGCTGTGACTACACGATTCAGTTGGCACGTCGTGTGGGTGGCATGCGCAACCCCGTGATTCAGGCCATGCGCGATCTGAATCTGTGGGGAGCGACGTCACATGGGAAATTTGTTCCCGAGCAGTTCAAGAACACTTCGATCAAAAATCGTCTCGCTCTGCTGCAAGGCCTGCTGGATACCGATGGCACCGTGGGCAAAGACGGCCTCAGTGTTTCGTTCTGCTCAGCCTCGCGCACGCTCGCCGATGACGTTGCCTGGCTTGTCCGCTCGCTCGGCGGCCGGGCACGGGTGCTCCCGAAGAAAGCCGCCTTCAACGTCTCGGTGGCCCTGCCTGACGAATATGCACCGTTCCGACTGACTCGCAAAGCCGAGCGGGTGGGCCCACGCCCCAAGTACAACACTTTCAGGCGAGGAATCCGTGCGGTGGAGCACGTGGGGCGGAAACCCGTCCAGTGCATTAGCGTCGCTCACCCGAGTCATGCCTACGTCACCGACAACTTCACCGTCACCCACAACACGATGGTCGCGCTCCGCGCCATGCTCGCCGTCGTGGACGCGGGCGGTCAGGCCGCCATGCTCGCGCCCACCGAAGTGCTCGCCCAGCAGCACCACCGTTCCGTCGTCGAGATGATGGGCGAGCTGGCCGAGGGCGGAATGCTGGGCGGCGCCGAGCAGGCGACCAAGGTGGTCGTGCTCACCGGCTCCATGGGAGCCGCAGCCCGCCGCCAGGCGCTGCTCGACCTGGTCACCGGAGAGGCCGGGATCGTGATCGGCACGCATGCGCTGATCGAGGACAAGGTGCAGTTCCACGACCTCGGCCTGGTCGTGGTCGACGAACAGCACCGCTTCGGTGTCGAGCAGCGAGACGCCCTGCGCGGCAAGGGCAAACAACCGCCCCACCTACTCGTCATGACCGCCACGCCCATCCCGCGGACGGTCGCGATGACCGTCTTCGGCGACCTGGAGACCTCCGTCCTCGACCAGCTCCCGGCCGGGCGCTCACCGATCGCCAGCCATGTCGTCCCGGCCGCCGACAAGCCGCACTTCCTCGCCAGGGCCTGGGAGCGGGTGCGCGAGGAGGTCGGCAAGGGGCATCAGGCGTACGTCGTGTGCCCGCGCATCGGCGACGAAGAGGTGGACCCCAAGAAGAAGTCCGCCGAGGACGAGGCCGAGAAGCGCCCGCCCCTCGCCGTCCTGGACGTGGCCGACCAGCTCGCCAAAGGCCCCCTGCAAGGCCTCAAGGTCGAGGTCCTGCACGGCCGTATGCACCCGGACGACAAGGACGCGGTCATGCGCCGCTTCGCCGCCGGCGAGACCCATGTCCTGGTCGCCACGACGGTCATCGAGGTCGGCGTCAACGTCCCCAACGCCACCGCCATGGTGATCATGGACGCCGACCGCTTCGGCGTCTCCCAGCTCCACCAGCTGCGCGGCCGGGTGGGCCGCGGCTCGGCGGCGGGCCTGTGCCTCCTGGTCACCGAGATGCCCGAGGCGAGCCCGGCCCGCCAGCGGCTGAACGCCGTGGCGGCCACTCTGGACGGCTTCGAGCTCTCCCGCATCGACCTCGAACAGCGCCGCGAGGGCGACGTCCTCGGCCAGGCCCAGTCCGGCGCCCGCACCAGCCTGCGCATGCTGGCCGTCATCGAGGACGAGGAGATCATCGCGGAGGCGAGGGAGGAAGCGGCGGAGGTGGTCGCGGCGGACCCGGAGCTGACGGCACTTCCCGGCCTACGGACAGCCCTGGACGCCCTTTTGGACGAGGAGAGAGAGCAGTACCTCGAAAAGGGGTGAAGGAGAGACACCCAAGGGGCGCGGGGAACTGCGCGACCAGCCACACTGAACGTAAAGCCGTCCACAACCAAGGACCAAAGATGACCCGCGTGATCGCCGGCGCAGCCGGCGGACGTCGCCTCGCAGTCCCGCCAGGGACCCGCACCCGCCCCACCTCCGACCGCGCACGCGAAGGTCTCTTCTCCACCTGGCAGTCCCTCCTCGGCACCCCCCTGGCCGGCGAACGCGTCCTCGACCTGTACGCGGGTTCCGGCGCCGTGGGCCTGGAGGCGCTGTCCCGGGGCGCGGGCCATGTCCTCCTGGTCGAGGCCGACGCGAGAGCGGCCCGCACGGTCAGGGAGAACGTGAAGAACCTCGGCCTGCCCGGCGCCGAAGTCAAGGCAGGTAAAGCGGAGCAGATCATCCGCACAACGCCGCCTGAACAGCCGTACGACATCGTCTTCCTCGACCCCCCGTACGCCGTTTCGGACGACGATCTTCGCGAGATTCTCCTCACACTCCGCACCGGGGGCTGGCTCGCGCCGGAGGCTCTCGTCACCGTGGAGCGCAGTACCAGAGGCGGCGAGTTCGGCTGGCCGCCCGGCTTCGACGCGATCCGGGCCCGTCGTTACGGCGAGGGGACGTTTTGGTACGGTCGCGCCGCCTCTACGTGCGAAGACGCACGATGACCGGACCGGAGAGCGAGGGATCTCAAGTGCGCCGCGCCGTCTGTCCCGGGTCGTTCGACCCGATCACCAACGGACACCTCGACATCATTGGCCGTGCCTCCAGGCTGTATGACGAGGTCTACGTCGCGGTGATGATCAACAAGGCCAAGAAGGGCCTGTTCGAGATCGAGGAGCGGATCGACCTGATCCGCCAGGTCACCGCCGAATTCGAGAACGTCCGGGTCGAGGCCTTCCACGGCCTGCTCGTCGACTTCTGCAAGGAGCGCGACATCCCGGCCATCGTCAAGGGCCTGCGCGCGGTCAGCGATTTCGACTACGAGCTACAGATGGCCCAGATGAACATCGGCCTGTCGGGTGTCGAGACGCTCTTCGTGCCGACCAACCCCACCTACAGCTTCCTGTCGTCCTCCCTGGTCAAGGAGGTCGCGACCTGGGGCGGAGACGTCTCCCACCTGGTCCCTCCGCTGGTCTTCGACGCCCTCGCCGAGCGGCTGAAGAAGGACTGAGCGGCCGGATCGCGGGCCCCCGGCAAACGCTCCGGAAACCCCTCGCAAGCTGACAATCCGTCACCCGGTGTCCGGCGGGGACCCCATGGCCGTACAGTCGACCCGTCCGTCTCCATCACAGCTGTAGAGAGTGGCGAGCACACGGTGGACGTGCAGAAGAAGCTCGACGAGATCGTCGCCGCGGTCTCCAGTGCCCGGTCGATGCCCATGTCGGCCTCGTGCGTGGTCAACCGCGCCGACCTGCTCACGTTGCTCGAAGAGGTGCGCCAGGCCCTGCCCGGCTCCCTCGCGCAGGCCCAGGAGCTGATCGGCGGCCGTGAGCAGATGGTCGAGCAGGCACGCCAGGAGGCCGAGCGGATCATCCAGACCGCGCACGCCGAGCGCGGCTCGCTGATCTCCGACACCGAGGTCGCCCGCCGCTCGCAGAACGAGGCGGACCGCATTGTCGCCGAGGCTCGCCAGGAGGCCGAGGAGGTCCGCGGCGAGGCCGACGACTACGTCGACTCCAAGCTCGCCAACTTCGAGGTCGTCCTCACCAAGACCCTGGGCTCGGTCGGCCGCGGCCGCGAGAAGCTCCTCGGCACCGGACCCGGCCTCGACGAGCAGGGCTACGAGGACGAGGACGCCCCCGAGCGCAGCCACGACCCCGAGACCCTGCGCCGCTCCGCCGACGAGTACGTGGACGTCAAGCTGGGTGCCTTCGAGGCGGTCCTCGCCAAGACCCTGGACGCCGTCGGCCGCGGTCGGCAGAAGCTGCACGGCCGTATCGCCTCGGACGACCTCGGCGCCCTCGCCGACGACCTCAGCACCGTCCGGCACTCCAGCGACGCCGATTACCTCGCCGACCTCACGGCCCTCGCCGAGCAGGACGCCCAGGCCCCGCAGCAGCCCGAACAGCCCCAGCAGCCGGACTACGGCCAGCCCCAGCCGGCGTACGGCTACCAGCAGACCGCGCAGCCGGACCCGTACGGCGGCGGCTACCAGCAGCAGGCCTACGCCCAGCAGGACCCCTACGGCTACCAGCAGGCCGACCCCTACGCCGCCTATCAGGGCTACGACGCCCAGCAGCAGCCGGCGTACGACCCGAACCAGATGCCGCAGCAGGCCCAGCAGGCCCAGCAGGGCTACGCCCTCGACGAGACCAGCCTGTTCGACACCGGCATGATCAGCGCCGAGCAGCTGCGGGCCTATGAGCAGGGGCGCGGACAGTAGGCCGACACCGGATTGGGCCGAGAGCGAAAGGTCCAGTATCCTGGCTCTTCGGTCGCGTGTACGTCCGCGATCAACGCTGCCCTGGGTACAAGAGATGGGTGACATCTTTGCATCCGGCAGTGGCCCTCTGAGCTCAGAAGATCGAAAGCAGGAATTGGCGTGACAGCCCGCCCGGACCACCGCAACCCTCTCGTGTTCGACACGCACGAGCTGGGGCGGCGGCCTGGTGCGCTACAGCGCCTGACCCGCGAGATCGACGCCCCCAAGGATCTCGGGATCCAGGGAGTCATCGGAGTGCCGGAAGGCGCCCCGGTGAAGCTCGACCTCCGCCTTGAGTCGGTCATGGAAGGGGTGCTTGTCACAGGCACCGCCCGTGCACAGGCCGAGGGGGAGTGCGTAAGGTGTCTGGAGCCGCTGGAGCTGGCGCTCGAAGCGGACTTCCAGGAGATGTTCTCGTACCCTGACGCCGACGACCGGGGCCGCCCGAAGGCGGAGCCGGCCGACGACGCCGAGGAAGACGAGGACAGGCTCTTCATCGAGGACGGACTGTTCGACCTCGAACCCGTGCTGCGTGATGCGGTGGTGCTCGCACTGCCGATGCAGCCGGTGTGCCAGGACGACTGCCTGGGCCTGTGCTCCGAGTGCGGAGCGCGGCTCACGGACGACCCGGACCACCACCATGACGCCGTCGACATCCGTTGGGCGGCACTGCAGGGACTCGCCGGTTCACTCGAAGACGGCGAGAAGGACGAGATCAGTGGCGAAGCGCCTTCGTCGGCGCGCGCCAACGAGAAGCAGGAGAAGTAGCCGTGGCTGTTCCGAAGCGGAAGATGTCGCGCAGCAACACGCGCCACCGCCGGTCGCAGTGGAAGGCTGCGGTCACCCCCCTGGTTGCGTGCGAGCGCTGCCACGAGCCCAAGCAGCAGCACATTGCGTGCCCGTCTTGCGGCACCTATAACAAGCGCCAGGTCCTCGAGGTCTGAGCGGCTGGTGAGAGGCACAGTGTCCACGCCCAAGAAGAATTCCTCCCGTGCGAGCGGGAGTGACCCGGCGGACAACACGGCCTCGTCCCACACGCTGTTGGAAGGGCGGCTCGGGTACAAACTCGAGTCCGCCCTTCTGGTGCGTGCGCTGACCCACCGTTCCTACGCGTACGAGAACGGCGGTCTGCCGACCAACGAGCGGCTGGAGTTCCTCGGGGACTCCGTGCTCGGTCTCGTGGTCACGGACACGCTGTACACGACCCACCCCGACCTGCCCGAGGGCCAACTGGCCAAGTTGCGGGCCGCGGTGGTCAATTCGCGTGCGCTGGCGGAGGTCGGCCGTGAGCTCGACCTGGGTTCCTTCATCCGGCTCGGCCGTGGTGAAGAGGGCACGGGCGGCCGGGACAAGGCGTCCATCCTCGCCGACACCCTTGAAGCGGTGATCGGTGCGGTCTATCTCGATCAGGGCCTCGATGCGGCCTCCGAACTGGTGCACCGCCTGTTCGACCCGCTGATCGAGAAGTCCTCGAATCTCGGAGCCGGCCTGGACTGGAAGACCAGTCTCCAGGAGCTCACCGCGACCGAGGGGCTCGGCGTGCCCGAGTACCTGGTCACGGAGACCGGCCCCGATCACGAGAAGACCTTCACTGCTGCCGCCCGCGTCGGAGGCGTCTCGTACGGCACCGGCACCGGCCGCAGCAAGAAGGAGGCGGAGCAGCAGGCAGCTGAATCCGCGTGGCGGTCCATCAAGGCCGCGGCGGAAGAGCGTGCCAACGCTGCCAGGGCCGATGCGGCCAAGGCCGAAGCGGTCGGGACCGACGCGGCGCAAGCCGACGCGGTCAGGGCCGAGGCGGCCGAGCCCGAGGTGGCAGAAGCCACCGGGGGCGCCGACGAGGCCCAGGCCTCCGCCTGACGAACAGCGCAACCCGAGCGCCCGCCCCGGCTTGTGGGGCGGGCGCTCGGCTCGTACACCGGCTCGTTACGGGGGATCCCATGCCCGAGTTGCCCGAGGTCGAGGTCGTACGGCGGGGCCTGGAACGGTGGGTCGCCCACCGGACCGTCGCCGACGCCGAGGTCCTCCACCCGCGCGCGGTACGCCGCCACCTCGCCGGCGCTGACGACTTCGCGCACCGCCTCAAGGGTCATCGCATCGGCACCCCCAGCCGCCGCGGCAAGTACCTCTGGCTGCCCCTGGAGGACACCGACCAGTCGGTCCTCGCCCACCTCGGCATGAGTGGCCAGCTCCTCGTCCAGCCGCACATCGCACCTGACGAGAAGCACCTCAGAATCCGGGTGAGATTCGCCGACGACCTCTCCACGGAACTGCGCTTCGTCGACCAACGCACCTTCGGCGGCCTGTCGTTGCACGACAACACCCCCGACGGCCTGCCCGACGTCATCGCGCACATCGCCCGCGACCCGCTCGACCCGCTCTTCGACGACGAGGCCTTCCACCAGGCGCTGCGCCGAAAGCGCACGACCATCAAACGGGCCCTGCTCGACCAGTCGTTGATCAGCGGCGTCGGCAACATCTATGCGGACGAGGCCCTTTGGCGCGCCCGCGTCCACTACGAACGTCCGACGGCCGGCTTCACCCGCCCCCGCACCGCCGAACTCCTCGGCCACGTAAGGGATGTGATGAACGAGGCGCTCGCCGTCGGCGGCACCAGCTTCGACAGCCTCTACGTCAACGTCAACGGGGAGTCGGGCTACTTCGACCGCTCGCTCGACGCGTACGGCCGCGAGGGACTGCCGTGCAAGAGGTGCGGTACGCCGATGCGCCGCCGCGCCTGGATGAACAGGTCCAGCTACTTCTGCCCGCAGTGTCAGCGGGCGCCGCGCGTCTCGTCGTAACGAGCCCGTGCGGTGAGCACGTCGTCCATGCGGCCCTCGACGAAGTGGATGAGGGCCAGCAGGCGTTCGGCGACCTCGCGGCCCAGCGGGGTCAGTTCGTAGTCCACGCGGGGCGGGTTCGTCGGCTGGGCCTCGCGGTGCACCAGGCCGTCGCGTTCCAGTGCGTGCAGAGTCTGGGACAGCATCTTCTCGCTCACGCCGTCGACGCGGCGACGCAGCTCGTTGAAGCGCAGGGAACTCTCGTGCAGGGCGCCCAGCGTGAGTGTGCCCCAGCGGCCGGTGGCGTGCTCCAGGGTGTCGCGCGAGGGGCAGGCTCTGTCGAACACGTTGTACGGGAGGTCCTGCGCCTCCGTGCGCCCTTGAATGGTGTCCATCCCTCAAGCGTACTTGAGCGCAGCGCTAACCCGTAGATTGCACTAACTGAAAGTTAGTGCTTTCCTTTGGTTATCGCCAGCGAGCTGCCTACCCCTGGAGTACGTACATGACCAGCCCTGTTGTCTCCATCGCCTACCACTCCGGCTACGGCCACACCGCCGTCCTCGCCGAGGCCGTCCGCTCAGGTGCCGCCACGGCCGGCGCCGAGGTCCACCTGATCAAGGTGGACGAGATCATCGAGGAGCAGTGGGCGACTCTCGACGGCTCGGACGCCATCGTGTTCGGTTCGCCGACCTACATGGGCACCGCGTCCGGCGCCTTCCACGCATTCGCCGAGGCCACCTCGCAGCGCTGGGCCGAGCAGGCCTGGACGGACAAGCTGGCCGCCGGCTTCACCAACTCCGGCTCCAAGAGCGGTGACAAGGTGCACACCCTGCAGTTCTTCCAGGTCCTGGCCGCCCAGCTCGGCATGCACTGGATCAACCTCGGCCTGCTTCCCGGCTGGAGCACCAGCGGCGGCTCCGAGAACGACATCAACCGCCTCGGCTTCTTCACCGGCGCCGCCGCCCAGACCAATACCGACCAGGGTCCGGAGGCCGTCCACAAGGCCGACGTGGAGACGGCCGAGCACCTGGGGCGCCGGGTGGCCGAGACCGCGAAGGTTTTCGCGCGGGGGCGCGCCGCGGTCGCCGCTTAGGCGCTGACGCACGAAAGGCTCCCGACACCGGTCACTGTGACCGGACGGGAGCCCCTCGTCGTATGTGCTGCTAGTAACCGAAGTCCTGCGTCCACCAAGGTCCACCGGACCCGATGTGGACGCCCACGCCCAGCGTCTTGAAGTCGCAGTTCAGGATGTTGGCCTTGTGGCCGGGGCTGTTCATCCAGGCCTCCATGACCGCCGCCGCGTCGGCCTGGCCGCGGGCTATGTTCTCGCCGCCGAGGTCGGTTATCCCGGCTGCCTCGGCCCGGTCCCACGGAGTGGCCCCGCTGGGGTCGGTGTGGTCGAAGAAGCCCTGCTCGGCCATGGCGTCGCTGAACTCCCGGGCCAGCTCGGCCAGCGCGCTGTTGGCGGCCACCGGGCTACAGCCGATCTTCGCCCGCTCCTGGTTGACGAGCGTGAGCACCTCGGCCTCGGCCTTGGCCTCCGCGGAGACCGTCACCGGGGCGCTGGTCTCCTTCGGCGGCGCCTTCGTGGCCTTACGCGTCGGCGTCGGCGTGGCCTTCGGCTTCTTCGAAGGCGTCGTCTCCGGCTTCTTCGACGGAGTCTTGGTCGGTGCAGCGGAGGACGCCGAGACGGACGGCGTCGGCGAGGCCGAACGCTCGGAGTCACGGCTCGTCGACTCGTCGGTGTCGCGGCTCTCGGCGGCGCCGGACGTGCCGCCCTGCTCCGTGGCGGAGTTGGTCGGTGTGTCCACGGCCTGCACGCTGTCGCCGCCGTCACTGCCGCCGCCGAGCTTGTAGTTGTCGACGCCGGGCACCACACCCGCGGCGACCGCGACCGTGCCGATGGCGACCGCGGCGGAGACACCGAGCAGTCCGGTGCGCACCGGATGCACTGCCTTCTTCTTGCGGTGCCCACTTGCCCGCCGTGCGCCCTCGTCGGATGCCGCGTCCGGGAAGACGACGCGGTAGTCCTCGTCCGAGGCGAAGAGGTAGCGCTCGCTGCGCGCGGTGGTCTCGGCGTAGTCCTGCGTGTTCAGGTAGGGCGCCGTGCCTATCGTCCGACGGTCTCCGGCATACGTGTCGTATCCGTCGTACGAGTCCTGCGGGCCGTGGCTCCCCGTGTGGGAACCGTACGTTTCTGTGACCCCCGTGGCGCGGCCCGTGGCGGCGCGGCCGGCGGCTGAGCGTCGGTGGCGTCCCATGTCCTTGCCTTCCTCGTCCTATGCGGTCGACTCGCCCGAGCGGTCAACGCAACTCACTCGATCGAGTGAGTTTCATATGAGATTCATTGGGGCTGGACGGTACCGCATGGCGCTCGGTGAGGAAGTGTCTCGAGAGACATTGGCCGGTTAGGTTGCACCCATGAGCGAGGATGTGCGGCTGGTCGCCTGGGTGCGTGGACGCGTCCAAGGTGTGGGTTTTCGCTGGTTCACGCGGGCCAAGGCCCTCGAACTCGGCGGCCTGAGTGGTTTTGCTCTCAATTTGGAGGACGGACGGGTCCAGGTGGTCGCGGAGGGCCCGCGCGGGGCGTGCCAGGGGCTGCTCGACTGGCTTCAGGGCGCCGACACGCCCGGGAGCGTGGACGGTGTCACCGAGATCTGGGACACACCTCGCGGCGGCTACGACGGCTTCGCCATCCGCTGAGCGATTTCTGTAAAGCGCCCCAGGCGGAAGCGGAGGGACATGCCACCGGCAGCTGCCGCGAGCAGAAAGGGCCTGGTGGTTGCCAAGAACCGTGCGTCGTGGCAGGCTCCGCACCTAAGGATGATCGTCGCGCCCTGAGAGGCCCGCAGGAGCAGCAGCGCCGCCGTTTCCCGGCCGCGCGCCCCCGGGATGCCCACCAATACAGGGCGTGATCGTGTTGACCGTCAAACTTTTTGGTGAGACGCTGAAAGCCCCGCGCACCTTAGCTGTTTGGCATGGATGAACGGCAACACAAACTCAACAGTGCCAAGCACCGCGGGTGCGATTCCCTCACGACCCACACCGCTTCGGTCGGTCACTCAGTGTGGAGGACCATCCATCATGGCAAAGGCGCTTCTCGGTTACGTCGGCGGCTCCGACCCTCGACTCCTCGCCGAGATGCGACGGCTCCAGCAGCGCGTCCAGGACCTGGAATCCGAGCTCGGACGGATCCAGGCGGAGAACGACGAGCTGACGGCTGCCGCTTCTCACGACAGGATCATGGAGAGCATCGACGCACACCAGGCGGAGCCTGCGCTCACCTGATCACTGCATCACACAACGACAGCAGTGGTTGGGCTGCCCGGATCAGCCGCTAAGTTGTCAGAGTTTGCAAGGGACGCTTCGGCGTCCCTTCTTTCTTGCCCCCGCGCATCCTTTCACTCTCTTTAACGTCTGGTGTGCCCTGCACGTTCATGGGTGAAACCGCGGGGTACCCCAGGGTTCAACGTGTGAGATACCGGCGGGAGGTAGAGTCCAGCGGCGTGCACCTCAAGGCCCTGACCCTCCGTGGGTTCAAGTCGTTCGCCTCGGCGACCACGCTCCGGTTCGAGCCGGGGATCACGTGTGTCGTCGGACCGAACGGCTCGGGCAAGTCCAATGTCGTGGACGCGCTCAGCTGGGTCATGGGTGAGCAGGGCGCAAAGTCGCTGCGCGGCGGCAAGATGGAGGACGTCATCTTCGCCGGCACCACCGGCCGTCCGCCGCTGGGCCGGGCCGAGGTGTCCCTGACCATCGACAACTCGGACGGGGCGCTGCCCATCGAGTACGCCGAGGTCACCATCACGCGGATCATGTTCCGCAACGGCGGCAGCGAGTACCAGCTCAACGGCGACACCTGCCGCCTCCTCGACATCCAGGAGCTCCTCTCCGACTCCGGCATCGGCCGCGAGATGCACGTCATCGTCGGCCAGGGCCAGTTGGACTCCGTCCTGCACGCCGACCCCATGGGCCGCCGCGCCTTCATCGAAGAGGCGGCCGGCGTCCTCAAGCACCGCAAGCGCAAGGAGAAGGCGCTCCGGAAGCTGGACGCGATGCAGGCCAACCTCGCGCGCGTGCAGGACCTGACGGACGAACTCAGAAGGCAGCTCAAGCCCCTGGGCCGGCAGGCCGCCGTCGCGCGCAGGGCCGCCGTCATCCAGGCCGACCTGCGGGACGCCCGCCTCCGTCTCCTCGCCGACGATCTCGTACGACTCCGCGAGGCGCTCAATGCCGAGGTCGCCGACGAGGCCGCGCTGAAGGAACGTAAGGAAACCGCCGAGCTGGAGCTGAAGAAGGCGCTCCAGCGGGAGGCCCTCCTGGAGGATGAGGTACGGCAGCTCACGCCGCGCCTCCAGCGCGCCCAGCAGACCTGGTACGAGCTCTCCCAGCTCGCCGAGCGCGTCCGCGGCACGATCTCGCTGGCCGACGCGCGCGTGAAGAGCGCCACCTCGACGCCCCCGGAGGAGCGGCGCGGCCGCGACCCCGAGGACATGGAGCGGGAGGCCGCCCGTATCCGGGAACAGGAGGCCGAGCTCGAAGCGGCCCTGGAGGCGGCCGAGCGAGCGCTGGACGACACGGTCGCGCACCGCAGCGAACTGGAGCGCGAACTGGCGATGGAGGAACGGCGCCTGAAGGACGTCGCCCGCTCCATCGCCGACCGCCGTGAAGGACTCGCCCGGCTGAACGGCCAGGTCAACGCCGCCCGCTCACGCGCCGCCTCCGCCCAGGCCGAGATCGACCGGCTGGCCTCGGCCCGGGACGAGGCCCAGGAGCGGGCCGTCACCGCCCAGGAGGAGTACGAGACCCTCAAGGCCGAGGTCGACGGCCTCGACGCGGACGACGCCGAACTCGCCGGACAGCACGACGCGGCCAAGACAGCGCTCGCCGAGGCGGAAGCCGCCCTGACGGCAGCCCGCGAGGCGGCCACGGCGGTGGAACGCAAACGCGCCGCCACCCAGGCCCGCCATGAGGCCCTGGCGATGGGTCTGCGGCGCAAGGACGGAACCGGCGCACTGCTGAGCGCGAAGGACCGGCTCACGGGCCTGCTGGGTCCGGCGGCGGAGCTGCTTACGGTGACGCCGGGCCACGAGGTCGCGCTGGCGGCTGCGTTCGGGGCGGCAGCCGACGCGATCGCGGTGACGTCCCCGTCGGCGGCAGCGGACGCGATCCGCCTGCTGCGCAAACAGGACGGCGGACGGGCGGCCCTGCTGCTCGCGGGTGACCCGGACGCGCCCGGTGGGGCAGCGCCCCAAAGGGGCGCGGGGAACTGCGCGACCAGCCACGACGTACCTGCAGACGAGCGACGGCCTGTCCCGGCACCCCCTGCGGAGCACTTCGCTGCCGACCTGGTCCGTGGCCCCGCCGAGCTGATGTCCGCCGTGCGTCGGCTGCTCCGGGGGGTCGTCGTCGTGGAGACCCTCGAGCAGGCCGAGGACCTCGTGTACGCGCGGCCCGAGTTGACCGCCGTAACCGCCGAAGGCGACCTCCTGGGCGCGCACTTCGCGCACGGCGGCTCCGCCGGGGCCCCCAGCCTGCTCGAAGTACAGGCCTCCGTGGACGAGGCCGCCGCCGAGCTGGAAGAGCTGGCCGTACGGTGCGAGGAACTCACCGAGGCACAGCACGCGGCGACCGCGCGGCGCAAGGAGTGCGCCGCGCTCGTCGAAGAGGTGGGGGAGCGGCGCAGGTCCGCAGACCGGGAGAAGTCGGCCGTAGCGCAGCAGCTCGGGCGGCTGGCCGGGCAGGCGCGCGGCGCTGCCGGAGAGGCCGAGCGGTCCACCGCGGCGACGGCGCGGGCGCAGGAAGCGCTCGACAAGGCCGTGGAGGAAGCCGAGGTGCTGGCCGAGCGGCTCGTCGTCGCCGAGGAGATGCCGGTCGAGGAGGAACCCGACACCTCCGTACGGGATCGGCTCGCCGCCGACGGCGCCAACGCACGGCAGACGGAGATGGAGGCCCGCCTTCAGGTCCGTACGCACGAAGAGCGGGTCAAAGGACTGGTCGGACGTGCCGACTCCCTCGACCGCGCCGCCCGAGCGGAGCGCGAGGCACGCGCGCGTGCCGAGCAGCGGCAGGCGCGCCTCAGGCACGAGGCCTCCGTCGCGGAAGCCGTCGCCTCCGGTGCGCGGCAGCTGCTCGCCCACGTCGAGGTCTCCCTCACCCGCGCCGACCAGGAACGCACCGCCGCCGAGGCCGCCAAGGCGCGGCGCGAGCAGGAGCTGACCGTCGCCCGGGGCGCGGGGCGCGATCTCAAGGCCGAGCTCGACAAGCTGACGGACTCCGTGCACCGCGGTGAGGTGCTCGGCGCCGAGAAGCGGATGCGGATCGAGCAGCTGGAGACCAAGGCGCTGGAGGAACTGGGCGTCGAGCCGGCCGGGCTCGTCGACGAGTTCGGCCCGCATCAGCTGGTCCCGCCCTCGCTCCCGGCGGAGGGAGAGGTGCTGCCGGAGGATCCCGAGCATCCCCGCAACCAGCCCAAGCCATTCCTCCGGGCCGAGCAGGAGAAGCGGCTGAAGGCGGCCGAACGGGCCTATCAGCAGCTCGGAAAGGTGAACCCGCTCGCGCTCGAGGAGTTCGCGGCTCTGGAGGAGCGGCACAAGTTCCTCAGCGAGCAGTTGGAGGACCTGAAGAAGACCCGCGCCGATCTGCTCCAGGTCGTCAAGGAGGTCGACGAGCGGGTGGAGCAGGTCTTCACCGAGGCCTTCAGGGACACGGCCGTTCAGTTCGAAGGGGTCTTCAGCCGGCTCTTCCCGGGCGGCGAGGGACGGCTGATCCTGACCGACCCCGACAACATGCTCACCACGGGCGTCGATGTCGAGGCGCGTCCCCCGGGCAAGAAGGTCAAGCGGCTCAGCCTGCTCTCCGGTGGCGAACGCTCGCTGACCGCCGTCGCGATGCTGGTGTCGATCTTCAAGGCGCGGCCCAGCCCGTTCTATGTGATGGACGAGGTCGAGGCGGCCCTCGACGACACCAACCTTCAGCGGCTGATCCGCATCATGCAGGAGCTTCAGGAGGCTTCGCAGCTGATCGTGATCACTCACCAGAAGCGGACGATGGAGGTCGCCGACGCGCTGTACGGCGTCTCCATGCAGGGCGACGGTGTGTCGAAGGTCATCTCCCAGCGACTCCGCTGAAGGCTCCCCGCGGGCTGCGCCAAATGCGTGCCACCTGCACCGGTTCTGACCAGTGCTTTGGGATCATCCCTTCAAGTCTTGAACGCATACCTCTCACGTAGAGGGTGCATTTTCTTAACAACGTCATATTGACTTCGAAACTTGAAGGCATAGCCTGAGCAACGTTGTTTTTACCTTCAGGTACCTTCTGGTGGACCTCGAAGGGCTGACCCCAACCGGCAGCGTTGCCGGTGGCCCGAGGAGTACACGTGACCAGCACAGCGCAGGCACCCCAGTCAGGAGCCGGTACGGCTCATCCCGAACATCTCGGGCGCGTCATCTTCATCGCGGCGGCGGCCGCGATGGGCGGATTCCTCTTCGGTTACGACAGCTCCGTGATCAACGGCGCCGTCGAGGCCATCCGCGACCGCTACGACATCGGCTCCGCGGCGCTGGCGCAGGTCATCGCCATCGCCCTGATCGGCTGTGCCATCGGTGCCGCCACCGCAGGCCGGATCGCCGACCGTATCGGCCGCATCCGGTGCATGCAGATCTCCGCCGTGCTGTTCACGATCAGCGCCGTCGGCTCGGCGCTGCCCTTCGCGCTGTACGACCTCGCCTTCTGGCGCGTCGTCGGCGGCTTCGCCATCGGCATGGCCTCCGTGATCGGCCCGGCCTACATCGCCGAGGTCGCTCCGGCCGCGTACCGCGGGCGGCTCGGCTCCTTCCAGCAGGCCGCGATCGTCATCGGCATCGCCGTCTCGCAGCTGGTCAACTGGGGTCTCCTCAACGCCGCCGACGGCGACCAGCGCGGCCAGATCCTGGGCCTGGAAGCCTGGCAGGTCATGCTCGGCGTCATGGTGATCCCGGCCGTCATCTACGGCCTGCTGTCCTTCGTGATCCCCGAGTCGCCGCGCTTCCTGGTCTCCGTCGGCAAGCACGAGCGGGCCCGCGAGGTCCTCGCCGAGGTCGAGGGCAAGGACATCGACTTCGGTGCCCGGATCGCCGAGATCGAGCACGGCATGAACAGCGAGCACAAGTCGACGTTCAAGGACCTGCTCGGCGGTGGCGGCTTCTTCTTCAAGCCGATCGTCTGGGTCGGCATCGGCCTGTCGGTCTTCCAGCAGTTCGTCGGCATCAACGTCGCGTTCTACTACTCCTCGACCCTGTGGCAGTCGGTCGGCGTCGACCCGACGGACTCGTTCTTCTACTCCTTCACGACGTCGATCATCAACATCATCGGCACCGTGATCGCGATGCTCCTCGTGGACCGTGTCGGCCGTAAGCCGCTGGCCCTCATCGGCTCCATCGGCATGGTGATCGGTCTCGCGCTGGAGGCCTGGGCGTTCTCCTTCAACCTCGTCGACGGCAAGCTGCCGGCCACGCAGGGCTGGATCGCCCTGATCGCCGCCCACATCTTCGTCCTCTTCTTCGCGCTGTCCTGGGGTGTCGTCGTCTGGGTCTTCCTCGGCGAGATGTTCCCGAACAAGATCCGCGCCGCCGCCCTGGGCGTGGCCGCCTCCGCACAGTGGATCGCCAACTGGGCCATCACCGCGAGCTTCCCGTCGCTGGCCGACTGGAACCTCTCCGTGACCTACGTGATCTACACCGTCTTCGCGGCGCTCTCCATCCCGTTCGTCCTCAAGTACGTGAAGGAGACGAAGGGCAAGGCGCTGGAGGAGATGGGCTGAGCCTCGTAAGAGGCCCCCGATGAACTCGGGGAGAAGAGCCAAGTCCCCGCTGCTCCTCTCCCCGTACTCGTAAGAGACGTACTGCCCCGGCTCAGCCTTCGAGGTCACCCAGCCGGGGCAGTACGTTTTCGCAGAACAGCCGCAGACTGCGCCACCCCTCGTCGACCGGCATCCCGCCCGACAGCGGATGCAGGACGTAGTTGTCGAGCCCCTGCGCCACGCACTCGTCCGGCGTGAGAATCCGGTAGACGCCCTCGGCGCGCAGCTCGTCCACGGTCGTGGCCGCCGACTTCACCGCGGACCGGATGGAGCCGGACTGCCAGGAGGCGTACGTCCGGGCCTCGTGCAGGAAGTGACGGCCGTGCTCCGCCCACGTCCGCTCCGGGTCCTCGGCGATGTGCAGCAGCGGCTGCTCGGCCGCGGGCATCATGGTCCAGCCCTCGGTGCCGTACTCGACGAGCCGTTCCTTGTAGTACGCCTCCAGCTCCGGCAGATGCGCGCTGGGGAAGAAGGGCAGGCCGAGCCGGGCGGCCCGGCGGGCGGCGGCCTGTGAGGAGCCGCCGACCAGGAGGAGGGGGTGCGGGTCCGTGTACGGGCGCGGGGTGACCCGTACGGTACGGCCGCGGTACGCGAACTCCTCGCCGGTCCAGGCCTTGAGGACCGTCTCCAGGAGTTCGTCCTGGAGCCGCCCCCGCCGCTTCCACTCCACGTCGAACAGGGCGTACTCCTCGGGCCGGTAACCGATTCCGGCGACCGTCACCAGCCGCCCGCCGCTCAGCAGATCCAGTACGGCGATGTCCTCGGCGAGCCGCAGCGGGTCGTGCAGCGGGCCGATGATCGCCGAGACCGTCACCGCGATGCGCTTGGTCGCGCCGAAGACCGCGCCCGCGAAGACGAACGGCGACGGCAGCCAGTTGTTCGCGGCGCCGTGGTGCTCCTCGGTCTGCACGGTGGTGATCCCGCGGTCGTCGGCGTACGCCGCCATCTCCAGCGCCGCCCGGTAGCGGGCGCTGAGCGAGGCGGGGGTCGCGCCGGGCTCGACGAGGTTGAAACGTACGACCGTGACGGGCATGGGAAGTCCCCCTTCGCCGGTGGCTGCGAAGGCGGACGGTAGCTGACGGGGCGTCAGACAGCCAGAGGTACGGGCTCCCCGGCGGGCCCTGTTTCCACCACCACGGGCTTCGGCGCCATCGGGAGTACGACGATCCCGGCGCCGTCCACCGTGTTGCGTACGATCGCCGACGTGGGCGCCGAACGGATACGTCGACCACTCTCGAAGCGGCTTATGCCCCTTGGAGGAAAGCACAAGCTGGGTCCGGCCGAGGCTCATGGCTGATACTGGACGGGTTATGGAAATCGTCATCCTTGTTGTAGTCATCGCCGTGGTGGTGCTCGGCGCGCTCGGCGGGCTGGTCGTCGGCAGCCGGCGCAAGAAGCCGCTGCCCCCGCCGCCGCCCGCCGCCCCCGACATCACCGCCCCTCCGGCCGAGCCGCACGTCGGCGACGAGGCCGAAACACCGCGCGACGAACCGCGCCGGACCATAGAGGAGGTGGACCTCCCGGACGGCTCGGCCCCGGCCACCGTCGAAGAGCTCCCGCCGGCCGAGATCGAGGTCCCGGAGCCGACCGCGGGGCGCCTCGTGCGTCTCCGCGCCCGTCTCTCCCGCTCCCAGAGCGCCCTCGGCCAGGGGCTGCTCACGCTGCTGTCGCGCGAGCACCTCGACGACGACACCTGGGAGGAGATCGAGGACACCCTGCTCACCGCCGACGTCGGTGTGCAGCCCACCCAGGAGCTGGTCGAGGGGCTGCGTGAGCGCGTGAAGGTGCTCGGCACCCGCACGCCCGATGAGCTGCGCAGCCTGCTGCGCGAGGAGCTGCTCAAGCTGGTCGGCACCGACATGGACCGCACCGTGAAGACCGAGCCGGAGGACCGCAAGCCCGGCATCGTGATGGTCGTCGGCGTCAACGGCACCGGCAAGACCACCACCACGGGCAAGCTCGCCCGTGTCCTCGTCGCCGACGGCAACAGCGTGGTCCTCGGTGCCGCCGACACCTTCCGCGCCGCCGCCGCCGACCAGCTACAGACCTGGGGTGAGCGGGTCGGTGCGTACACCGTGCGCGGGCCCGAGGGCGGCGACCCCGCCTCCGTCGCCTTCGACGCGGTCAAGGAGGGCAAGGAGATGGGCTCCGACGTCGTCCTCATCGACACCGCCGGGCGCCTGCACACCAAGACCGGCCTCATGGACGAGCTCGGCAAGGTCAAGCGCGTCGTCGAGAAGCACGCTCCGCTGGACGAGGTGCTGCTCGTGCTGGACGCGACCACCGGGCAGAACGGGCTCGTGCAGGCCCGGGTCTTCGCCGAGGTCGTCGACATCACCGGCATCGTCCTGACCAAGCTGGACGGCACGGCGAAGGGCGGCATCGTCGTCGCGGTCCAGCGCGAGCTGGGCGTGCCCGTCAAGCTGGTCGGCCTCGGCGAGGGTGCGGACGATCTGGCGCCGTTCGAGCCGGAGGCATTCGTGGATGCGCTTATCGGAGAGTGACTCACACGCCGACTACGAACAAGCGCCCGCCCCCAAGGTCCGGTTGGGGACGGGCGCTCTGCTTTTCCGCTGTCCGGAGGAGGACTACGCGCGCGACCGATGCGCGACGTAAGCCAACGTCCCCAGCAGCAGCCGGGCCTCCGGCGGCCGAGTGGCCGAGTCCAGCTCGGGGGACCGCAGCCAGCGCACCGGGCCCAGGCCGCCCCGGTCGGACGGCGGGGCCGTGATGTAGGCGCCCTGGCCCAGACCGTGCAGGTCGAGGGAGGTCGGGTCGTCCCAGCCCATGCGGTAGAGAAGCTCGGGGAGCTCGGCGGCGGCGCCGGGGGCGACGAAGAAGTGGGCGCGGCCCTCAGGGGTCGCGGTCACCGGGCCGACGGGGAGGCCCATGCGCTCCAGCCGGGCCAGGGCGTGGCGCCCGGCGGGCTCGGCGACCTCGATGACGTCGAACGTCCGGCCGACCGGCAGCATCGCCGAGGCGCCGGGGAACTCGCCCCAGGACTCGGTCACTTGGTCAAGGGTCGCACCGGCGGGCACTTCCGGCGCGAAGTCCAGCGGATGCGCGCCCGGCGCCCGGCAGTCGGAGTGGCCGCAGGAGCAGGCGCCCGCCGCGGCCCGTGCGCCCGGCACCACGCCCCAGCCCCAGAGTCCGGTGAACTCGGCCACGGCTGTGCAGTCCGAGGTGCGGCCGCGGCGGCGCGAGCCGGACCGGATGTCGCGGATGCCCCGACTGCTGCCGATCGTGAAGCCCATGCCCCCTCCAACGGGTCCGACGCACCGGTGGTTACGAGACCACCCGGAATGTGACTGACCGTGTCCTTGCTTCGGTGCAACCGGCGCCTTCGAGCGCCTCGGGTGGTGCGCTCGGCTTCATGCGCCCCTGAGTGCACCGCTCCGCCCACTCCTGGCCGTCCTATGTCAAGTGAATCGCTTACGAGCGACCGTGAGTTCATTCGAAGGGGTGGCGAATGGTGGCGTTTCCGGGATCGCCATGGCTGGAGGCGTGATCGTAGGATTACTTTGAGTGCACGAGTCCTGGGGGCACATGCACTCGTGGGTATGCCGGAGGCAACTCGGCTTTCCGTTCGAAGGGTGACAAGTACCGGACGGACAGCCGTATTTACCGGCATTCTGATAGGGCTTGGCGCACTCGGCGACAAGTGGTCTCAGGGATGGGGGCGTTCCAGTGGGCGGCAACGGCGGCAGCGGCGCGACCGCGACCAGCACGGACAAGCGCCCCAATGAGCTGCTCGGCTCGTGGTTCGTGCGCAGCGGCTGGTCCAAGGGCGAGCTCGCGCGGCAAGTGAACCGCAGGGCACGCCAATTGGGGGCCAACCACATCTCCACGGACACCTCGCGGGTGCGCCGCTGGCTGGACGGCGAGAATCCGCGCGAGCCGATCCCCAGGATCCTGTCCGAGCTGTTCTCCGAGCGGTTCGGATGTGTCGTCTCCGTCGAGGACCTCGGTCTGCGCGCCGCCCGCCAGGCCCCCTCCTCGACCGGAGTCGACCTGCCCTGGACGGGCCCGCAGACCGTGGCCCTGCTCAGCGAGTTCTCGCGCAGCGACCTGATGCTGGCGCGGCGCGGCTTCCTCGGGACCTCGCTGGCCCTCTCCGCGGGCCCGTCCCTCATCGAGCCGATGCAGCGCTGGCTGGTGCCGGCGCAGCAGTCCGCGCAGCAGGGGACGGAGCCGGAGCCGACCTCCCGCGCGCGGGGGCGGCTGTCCAGGCCCGAGCTGGAGCTCCTCGAGTCCACCACCGTGATGTTCCGCCAGTGGGACGCCCAGTGCGGCGGCGGCCTGCGCCGCAAAGCCGTCGTCGGCCAGCTGCACGAGGTGACCGACCTCCTCCAGGAGCCCCAGCCCGAGGCCACCACCCGCACACTGTTCAAGGTCGCCGGCGAGCTGGCCGAGCTGGCCGGCTGGATGTCGTACGACGTCGGACTCCAGCCCACCGCGCAGAAGTACTTCGTCCTCGCCCTGCACGCCGCCAAGGAAGCGGGCGACAAGCCGCTCGGCTCGTACATCCTGTCCAGCATGAGCCGCCAGATGATCCACCTCGGGCGGCCCGAGGACGCCCTGGAGCTGATCCACCTCGCGCAGTACGGCAGCCGGGACTGCGCGAGCCCCCGCACCCAGTCGATGCTGTATGCGATGGAGGCCCGCGCGTACGCCAACATGGGCCAGCCCGGCAAGTGCAAGCGGGCGGTGCGGATGGCCGAGGACACCTTCGGCGAAGCCGACGAGTGGGACGATCCCGACCCCGACTGGATCCGGTTCTTCTCCGAGGCCGAGCTGTACGGCGAGAACTCCCACTCCTTCCGCGATCTCGCCTATGTCGCGGGCCGCAGCCCCACCTACGCGTCCCTCGCCGAGCCCGTGATGCAGCGGGCCGTCGACCTCTTCGCCAAGGACACCGAGCACCAGCGGTCGTATGCGCTGAACGCGATCGGGATGGCCACCGTGCATCTGCTCCAACGGGAACCGGAGCAGGCCTCGGTGCTCGCCGCCGACGCCATGCGGATCGCCAAGAAGGTCCGCTCCGAGCGCGTGAACACTCGTATTCGAAAGACGGTCGACACGGCCGTACGCGACTTCGGGGATCTCGCCGAGGTCGTGGACCTCACCGACCGGCTCGCCATCGAGCTGCCCGAGACCGCAGAAGCGGTCTGACACCCCAGAACCCCGGCCGCGGCCGGCCCTCCCGAACAGCCCGACTCGGCTCCCCCATGCCAGGTCATCGGAGGACCGGCCGTGGTCGGACCCTGAAGGTTGCGCCACGATAACGATCGCTTGGCCGGACATCTCGCAGTTCATCAACGCGTAACACGCAGGGCGCCTTCGTCACGGCGGCGAAACATCGAGGGGCTTCGACGGAAACCGCGCTGCGCCAATCTCATGGCGCATAAACCGGCCCACGCCTCAAATCCGCTCAAGGCTTCGCCCGCACGGGGCCGTACCAACGACGAGGAGACGCCGATGGCACCAGCCGCCATCACGCTAGCCGCAGACGCTCCCACGCTGTCTGCCGCAAACACCGGATTCATGCTGATCTGTTCGGCCCTGGTGTTGCTCATGACCCCCGGTCTCGCCTTCTTCTACGGCGGCATGGTCCGGGTCAAGAGCACTCTGAACATGCTGATGATGAGCTTCATCAGCATCGGCATCGTGACCATCCTGTGGGTGCTGTACGGCTTCTCCCTCGCCTTCGGCACGGACAAGGGCAGCATCATCGGCTGGACGTCGGACTACGTCGGACTCAGCGGCGTCGAGACCGGTGACCTGTGGTCCGGCTACACCATCCCGGTCCTCGCCTTCATGGTCTTCCAGCTGATGTTCGCGATCATCACGCCCGCCCTGATAAGCGGTGCTCTCGCGGACCGCGTGAAGTTCACCGCCTGGGCGCTGTTCGTCGCCCTGTGGGCCACGATCGTGTACTTCCCGGTCGCCCACTGGGTCTGGGGCACCGGCGGCTGGGCGTTCGACCTGGGCGTCATCGACTTCGCCGGTGGTACGGCGGTCCACATCAACGCGGGTGCCGCGGCGCTCGGCGTGATCCTGGTCATCGGCAAGCGGGTCGGCTTCAAGAAGGACCCGATGCGCCCGCACAGCCTCCCGCTGGTCATGCTCGGCGCCGGTCTGCTGTGGTTCGGCTGGTTCGGATTCAACGCCGGCTCGTGGCTCGGCAACGACGACGGCGTCGGCTCGCTGATGTTCGTCAACACGCAGGTCGCCACCGCTGCCGCCATGCTGTCCTGGCTGATCTACGAGAAGATCCGCCACGGCGCGTTCACCACGCTGGGCGCCGCCTCCGGTGCGGTCGCCGGTCTGGTCGCCATCACCCCCTCGGGTGGTGCGGTCTCCCCGATCGGCGCGATCGTCGTCGGTGTCGTCGCCGGTCTGCTGTGCGCCATGGCCGTCGGCCTGAAGTACAAGCTCGGCTACGACGACTCGCTCGACGTCGTCGGCGTCCACCTCGTCGGCGGTGTCGTCGGCTCCCTGCTCATCGGCCTGCTGGCCAGCGGCAAGGGCCAGTCCGAGGTCGAGGGCCTCTTCTACGGCGGCGGCATGACGCAGATGTGGAAGCAGCTCGCCGGTGTCGGCGCGGTCCTCGCCTACTCCCTGATCGTCTCCGCGATCCTCGCCTTCCTCATCGACAAGACCATCGGTATGCGGGTCTCCGAGGACGAAGAGGTGACCGGCATCGACCAGGCCGAGCACGCCGAGACCGCATACGACTTCAGCGGCGCCGGCGGCGGCGCTGCCCGCAGCGCGTCCCCGACCCCGGCCGCGGACGCGAAGAAGGTGGACGCATGAAGCTCATCACCGCCGTCGTGAAGCCGCACCGGCTCGACGAGATCAAGGAAGCCCTCCAGGCCTTCGGCGTGCACGGTCTGACCGTCACCGAGGCGAGCGGCTACGGTCGTCAGCGGGGACACACCGAGGTCTACCGGGGTGCCGAGTACACCGTCGACCTGGTCCCCAAGATCCGTATCGAGGTTCTCGCCGAGGACGACGACGCCGAGCAGCTGATCGACGTCATCGTCAAGGCGGCCCGTACCGGCAAGATCGGTGACGGCAAGGTCTGGTCCCTCCCGGTCGAGACGGCCGTACGGGTTCGGACCGGCGAGCGCGGCCCGGACGCGCTCTAAAAGAAGAGGAACAGGAGTCGCTGGGTGACGAGTACGGGTGCACGGGAAGAAACAGAGGACTCGGGACCCAGCGGCTACGCGGCGGCCCGGCTGCGCCTCCTCCAGGAGGGAGCGCGGTCCGGGCCGCCGCGCCGTGCGGCCCTCGCCGAACTGACCGACGACTGGCTGTCGGGACTGTTCGGCGCGGGCGCCGACGGCCTCAAGGGTGTCTCCCTCATCGCCGTCGGCGGCTACGGCCGCGGCGAGCTGTCCCCCCGCAGCGACCTCGACCTGCTCCTGCTGCACGACGGCACCGACTCCGACGCGATCGCCGCGCTGGCCGACCGCATCTGGTACCCCGTTTGGGACCTCGGCCTCGCCCTCGACCACTCGGTCCGTACGTCGGCCGAGGCCCGGAAGACGGCCGGGGAAGATTTGAAGGTCCAACTCGGTCTCCTGGACGCCCGGCACATCGCGGGCGACCTCGGCCTGACCGCAGGACTGCGCACGGCCGTGCTGGCCGACTGGCGCAACCAGGCGCCGAAACGTCTCCCCGAACTCCAGGAACTGTGCGCCGAACGCGCCGAGCGCCAGGGCGAGTTGCAGTACCTGCTGGAGCCGGATCTGAAAGAGGCCCGCGGCGGCCTCCGTGACGCCACCGCCCTGCGCGCCGTCGCCGCGTCCTGGCTGGCCGACGCCCCGCGCGAGGGCCTCGACGACGCCCGGCGGCGCCTCCTCGACGTACGCGACGCCCTGCACCTGGCAACGGGACGGGCGACCGACCGGCTGTCCCTCCAGGAGCAGGACCAGGTCGCCGCCGAGCTCGGGCTCCTCGACGCCGACACCCTGCTGCGGCAGGTGTACGAGGCGGCGCGCGTCGTGTCGTATGCAAGCGATGTCACCTGGCGTGAAGTGGGGCGCGTGCTGCGGTCGCGCGCCGTGCGGCCGAGGCTGCGCGCCATGCTGGGCGGCGGGAAGCCGGTCGCCGATCGCTCCCCGCTGGCCGAGGGCGTGGTGGAGCAGGACGGCGAGGTGGTGCTCGCCCGCGCCGCGCGCCCCGAACGCGACCCCGTGCTCCCCTTGCGCGCCGCGGCCGCCGCCGCAGAGGCCGGCCTCCCGCTCTCCCTGCACGCCGTACGGCGCATGGCGGCCGCCACCCGCCCCCTGCCCACCCCCTGGCCCGCCGAGGCACGCGAACAGCTCGTGACCCTGCTGGGTTCCGGTCACCCGACCGTCGAGGTGTGGGAGGCGCTGGAGGCCGAGGGCCTGATCACCCGTCTCCTGCCCGACTGGGAGCGGGTCCGCTGCCGCCCGCAGCGCAACGCCGTGCACATCTGGACCGTCGACCGGCACCTCATCGAAACGGCCGTCCGCGCCTCCGAGTTCACCCGCCGGGTCAGCCGGCCCGACCTGCTTCTGGTCTCCGCGCTGCTGCACGACATCGGCAAGGGCTGGCCCGGCGACCACTCGGTGGCGGGCGAGATCATCGCGCGTGACGTGGCGGGCCGGATCGGCTTCGACCGCGAGGACGTCGCCGTGCTCGCCGCGCTCGTACGGCATCACCTGCTGCTGGTCGAGACGGCCACCCGGCGCGACCTGGAGGACCCGGCCACCGTGCGCGCGGTCGCCGAGGCGGTCGGGACGCAGGGCACGCTGGAGTTGCTGCACGCGCTGACCGAGGCGGACGCGCTGGCCACCGGCCCGGCCGCCTGGTCCTCCTGGCGCGCATCCCTGGTCGCCGACCTGGTGAAGCGGGTCTCGGCCGTGCTCGCCGGGGACGTTCCCGAGGAGCCGGAGGCGGGCGCGCCCACCGCCGAGCAGGAACGGCTGGCGATCGAGGCGATCGCGACCGGCAGCCCGGTGCTGTCGCTGCGCGCGCAGACCGAGCCGCCGACCGAGGACCAGCCGTCCGGCGATCCGGAGCCGCTCGGTGTGGAGCTGCTCATCGCCGTACCGGACCAGAAGGGCGTGCTGCCCGCCGTGGCCGGTGTGCTGGCGATGCACCGGCTGGCCGTACGGACCGCGGAACTGCGTGCCCTGGACCTGCCCGACGGCGTCGAGGGGTCCGTGCTCCTGCTGGACTGGCGGGTCGCCGCCGAGTACGGCTCGCTGCCGCAGGCCGCCCGGCTGCGGGCCGATCTCGTACGGGCGCTGGACGGATCCCTGGACATCGCGGGCCGCCTGGCCGAGCGCGACGCCGCGTATCCGCGCCGCCGGGGTGTCGTGGCGCCCGCGGCCCGGGTGACGGTCGCCCCGGCCGCGTCCCGGCTCGCGACGGTGATCGAGGTCCGGGCCCATGACGCCCCGGGTCTGCTGCACCGGATCGGGCGGGCGCTGGAGGACGCGAACGTCCGGGTACGCAGTGCGCATGTGTCGACGCTGGGGGCGAACGCGGTGGACGCGTTCTACGTGACCGGGCCGGAGGGGGCGCCGCTGCCCAGCGAGGACGCGGGGTCCGTGGCGCGGAAGCTGGAGGAGACGCTGAGGGGCTGAGGTCTGCAATGACCAGGGTCTCCAGCACGGGTGGAGACCCCACCGCGCCCGGCCAGATACCCTGGAGGGCGATTCATCAGCCAGCCACCGACCCTGAGGACCGCGAGCGCCGTGTTCGATACTCTCTCCGATCGCCTCTCAGCGACTTTCAAGAACCTGCGCGGCAAGGGACGGCTCTCCGAGGCGGATATCGACGCCACCGCGCGCGAGATCCGGATCGCCCTTCTCGAGGCGGATGTGGCGCTGCCTGTCGTCCGGACGTTCATCAAGAACGTCAAGGAGCGCGCCCTCGGCGCCGAGGTCTCCAAGGCGCTGAACCCGGCCCAGCAGGTCCTGAAGGTCGTGAACGAGGAACTCGTCACGATCCTCGGCGGCGAGACCCGTCGTCTCCGCTTCGCCAAGCAGCCGCCCACCGTGATCATGCTGGCGGGTCTCCAGGGTGCCGGTAAGACGACCCTCGCGGGCAAGCTCGGCCACTGGCTGAAGGAGCAGGGCCACTCGCCGCTGCTCGTCGCCGCCGACCTCCAGCGTCCGAACGCCGTGAACCAGCTCAGCGTCGTCGCCGAGCGCGCCGGTGTCGCGGTCTTCGCGCCGGAACCCGGCAACGGCGTCGGTGACCCGGTCAAGGTCGCCAAGGACTCCATCGACTTCGCGAAGTCCCGGGTCCACGACATCGTGGTCGTCGACACCGCCGGCCGCCTGGGCATCGACCAGGAGATGATGCAGCAGGCCGCCGACATCCGGGACGCGGTCTCGCCGGACGAGATCCTCTTCGTCGTCGACGCGATGATCGGCCAGGACGCGGTCAACACCGCCGAGGCCTTCCGCGACGGCGTCGGCTTCGACGGCGTGGTGCTCTCCAAGCTCGACGGTGACGCCCGCGGTGGTGCGGCGCTGTCGATCCGCCAGGTCACCGGCAAGCCGATCATGTTCGCGTCGAACGGCGAGAAGCTCGACGACTTCGACGCCTTCCACCCTGACCGGATGGCCTCCCGCATCCTCGACATGGGTGACCTGCTCACCCTGATCGAGCAGGCGGAGAAGACGTTCAGTCAGGAAGAGGCCGAGAAGATGGCCTCCAAGCTGGCGTCCAAGAAGGGCCAGGACTTCACCCTGGACGACTTCCTGGCCCAGATGGAGCAGGTCAGGAAGATGGGCAGCATCTCCAAGCTGCTCGGCATGCTGCCCGGCATGGGTCAGATGAAGGACCAGATCAACAACCTCGACGAGCGTGACGTCGACCGCACGGCCGCGATCATCAAGTCGATGACGCCGGGCGAGCGCCAGGAGCCGACGATCATCAACGGCTCGCGGCGGGCGCGTATCGCCAAGGGTTCCGGTGTCGAGGTCGGCGCGGTGAAGAACCTCGTCGAGCGCTTCTTCGAGGCCCGCAAGATGATGTCCCGCATGGCCCAGGGCGGCGGCATGCCCGGTATGCCGGGCGCCCCGGGCATGGGCGGCGGCCCCGGCCGGTCGAAGAAGCAGCCCAAGAAGGCCAAGGGCAAGCAGCGCTCCGGGAACCCGATGAAGCGCAAGCAGCAGGAGCAGGAGGAGGCCGAGCGCCGCGCCGCCGCCGCTCAGGGCGGCAACGCGTTCGGTGTGCCGGGCCAGCAGGCGCCGCAGGACTTCGAGCTGCCGGACGAGTTCAAGAAGTTCATGGGCTGACGACTTGGTTCGTACGACGCCGGGGGCGCCTCTCTCCGTGGAGGTGCCCTCAGCGCGTGCCCTGGCTCGACATGTGCCTTAACGTCCAGATATGAGCAATGCCGCGCCACCACGCAAGGCTCCTGACCAGCCGTGGCGCACCGAGGGCACGCCGGACGAGCCGACCGGACGGTCCGGTGGCCGACGCGTACGCCCGCGCTGGTGGGGTCTGCTCCTTACCGCGGCGATCGTGTTCCTGCTGGCCTACGTGGGGCTGACGTACCTCGGCACGGGCGACGAGCCGACGATCTCGTACACCGAGTTCAGCAAGCAGGTCGACGACGACAACGTCTCCAAGATCTACTCCAAGGGCGACGCGATCCAGGGCCAGCTCAAGAACGCCCGGGACAATCCCGAGGGCAGCGGCGACTACACGAAGTTCAGGACACAGCGCCCGGCCTTCGCGGACGATGACCTCTGGCAGAACCTGAGCAGTCACGACGTCACCGTGACCGCGCGGCCGGTCGTGCAGGAGCGCAGCCTCCTGTCCAACGTGCTGATCTCCCTGGTGCCGATCGTGATCCTCGTCGTGGCGTGGATTCTCGTCGCCCGGAGGATGGCCGGGGGCGGTGCGGGGCGCATGCTCGGCCGCAGGGCGCCGCCCAAGCCGGTCGAGCTCCGACCGGGGACCCAGCGCACGACGTTCGCCGACGTGGCCGGCATCGACGAGGTCAAGGGCGAGCTGGACGATGTCGTCGACTTCCTCGAGCACCCCGACGCCTACCGCAGGATGGGCGCGAAGATGCCGCGCGGCGTGCTGCTCGCGGGGTCCCCCGGCACCGGCAAGACCCTGCTGGCGCGGGCGGTGGCGGGCGAGGCGGGGGTGCCCTTCTTCTCCGCATCCGCGTCCGAGTTCATCGAGATGATCGTCGGCGTCGGCGCGTCCCGAGTCCGGGAACTGTTCGCCGAGGCCCGTAAGGTGGCGCCCTCGATCATCTTCATCGACGAGATCGACACCATCGGACGGGTACGCGGCGGCGGCGCGTCGGTGAGCGGTCACGACGAGCGCGAGCAGACGCTGAACCAGATCCTCACGGAGATGGACGGCTTCTCCGGCTCGGAGGGCGTGGTCGTCATAGCGGCGACGAACCGCGCCGACATCCTGGACCCGGCGCTCACCCGGCCCGGCCGCTTCGACCGGGTGGTCAACGTCTCCCCGCCGGACCGCGGCGGACGCGAGGCGATCCTGCGGATCCACACCCGCGGGATCCCGCTCGCCGAGGACGTGGATCTGACCCGGCTCGCCCGTACGACCCCGGGCATGACGGGTGCGGATCTGGCCAATCTCGCCAACGAGGCGGCTCTGCTCGCGGTCAAGCGCAAGCAGGAGCAGGTGACCGCCTCGGACCTGTCCGAGGCCCTGGAGAAGGTGCAACTGGGCGCCGAGCGCACCCTTGTGATGCCCGAGGAGGACCGCCGACGCACCGCCTATCACGAGAGCGGGCACGCACTCCTCGGCATGCTTCAGCCCGGCGCCGACCCCGTACGCAAGATCACCATCGTGCCGCGTGGCCGGGCGCTCGGGGTGACGATGTCGACGCCCGAGGTGGAGCGGTACGCGCACTCCGAGGAGTACCTGCGCGGCCGCATCATCGGCGCACTGGGCGGCATGGTGGCGGAAGAGGTGGTCTACGGCGTCGTCACCACGGGCGCGGAGAACGACCTCGAACAGGTCACCAACATCTCGCGCGCGATGGTGGCCCGCTGGGGCATGAGCGAGCGCGTCGGCCGGCTCTCCGCCCTGCCGAGCGACGCCCAGCAGGCGTACGGGCTCGCGGCCGCCCCGCACACCCTCGACGTGATCGACCACGAGATGCGCCGCATCGTCGACGAGTGTTACGAGGAGGCCCTCCGTAAACTCCGGGACCACCGCGGACAGCTGGACGCGCTGGCCCAGGCGCTGCTGGAGAACGAGACGCTGGAGGAGGTCGACGCCTACCGGATCGCCGGGATCTCCAGGCTGAGCAAGGACACGGACGCTTAGGGCCTGTCCGGCGGATCATGCCGCAGACGCGGGGTCTGGCGCGCCCATCTGCGGCGTTGTCGTCGGTTGCCCAGGCTCCGCGTCGACGCCCTCGTCCGCCTTGCAGCTGGACGGGCCAGGCCCCGCTCACCAGCGCTTATAGGGCGCCGCCGATTTCCTGCGACCTGATCCGCCGGACAGGCCCTAGGGAACCCGCGCGATCAGATACCGGAACACGTTCGGCATCCACACCGTCCCGTCCGGCCGCAGATACGGATGCAGGGCCTCCGTCAGCTCCTTGTCCACCTGTGCCTGGTCGGTCGCGGTGATCGCCGCGTCGAAGAGCCCCGTGGACAGCAGCCCGCGCAGCGCGCTGTCCATGTCGGCGTACCCGAAGGGGCACGCCACCCGGCCCGAACCGTCCGGCTTGAGGCCCGCACGCTGGGCGACCTCCTCCAGGTCGTCGCGAAGGGCGGGGCGCCAACTGCCCGCGCTGCGCAGCGGATCCGCCAGCTTGGCGGCCACCCGCAGCACGGACGACGTGGCGCAGCGTTCCGGCGGACCCCAGCCGGCCAGCACCACGGGCGCCCCCCGCCCGGCGAGCGGTGTCGCTGCCTCGAGCAGCTCGCCGAGTCCCTCCGAGTCGCCCGCGAGGCACCCGATGGGCTCGAAAGCGGTCACCAGGGTGTACGTGGGCGCCTCCGCGTCGGCCGCGTCCTTCGGCGAGCCGTCGATGAGCCGGGTGTCCGCACGCCCGCGTGTGCCCCACGCCTCGGGCAGCAGCCGCTCCCGCGCGAGCGCGAGCCGCTGCGGGGAGGAGGGTTCGACACCGGTGACGGCGGCGCCTCTGGAGGCCGCCAACAGCAGGGCAAGACCGGCTCCGCAGCCGAGGCCGAGAAGCCGGGTGCCGGCGCCCACTTCCAGTCGCTCGTAGGCGGCCTCGTAGAGCGGCACCAGCATCCGCTCCTGGATCTCGGACCAGTCACGCGCGCGTGCACACAGATCCACGCGGGACCCGAGTCCCGCTGGAGACAGGTGCTGCCGCACGAGCGTAGGTGTCATCGAAAGCGCCCCAATCCGCCGAGAGTTGCCACTGTGCCCGATTCCATAGCCCCCGTGACGTGCGCTCGCTCTCCCCCCGTATGCCAGGAAACTCCGCACTCGACCGCTCGTCCAGTGGGTTACCGGGCCCGTCTTGCGGGTTGGCCGAGCGGGCGAAAAGATTTCACGTCCCTGCAACGTGGGCCCGTACCATCGCGCCATGGCAAAGGCACCCGTTCTCACGCCGCGGGCGGACGACTTCCCCCGCTGGTACCAGGATCTGATCACCAAGGCCGAGCTGGCCGACAACGGCCCGGTGCGCGGCACCATGGTGATCCGACCGTACGGGTACGGACTGTGGGAGCGGATGCAGGCCGAGATGGACGCCCGCATCAAGGAGACGGGCACCGAGAACGCGTACTTCCCCCTGCTGATTCCGCAGTCGTACTTCGCCAAGGAGGCCGAGCACGTCGAGGGCTTCGCGCCCGAGCTCGCCGTGGTCACCCACGCCGGCGGCAAGGACCTCGAAGAGCCGGCCGTGGTCCGCCCCACCTCCGAGATGATCATCAACGACTACTTCTCGAAGTGGGTGCAGAGCTACCGCGACCTGCCCCTGCTGATCAACCAGTGGGCGAACGTGGTCCGTTGGGAGCTGCGGCCCCGACTCTTCCTCCGTACGACCGAGTTCCTGTGGCAGGAGGGCCACACCGCGCACGCCACGCACGAGGAGGCGCGCGACTTCGCCGCGCACATCCACCGGAAGGTCTACGAGGACTTCATGGTGAACGTCCTCGCCATCGACAGCGTCCCCGGCCGCAAGACCCTCAAGGAGCGCTTCGCGGGCGCCATCAACACCCTCACCCTCGAAGCGATGATGGGCGACGGCAAGGCACTCCAGATGGCCACCAGCCATGAGCTGGGCCAGAACTTCGCCAAGGCGTTCCACACCCGGTACCTGTCCAGGGACGGCAAGCAGGAGCTCGTCTGGCAGACGTCCTGGGGGTCCACGACCCGCATGATCGGCGCCCTGGTGATGACTCACGGAGATGACAACGGGCTGCGGGTCCCGCCGCGCCTCGCCCGGGTCCAGGCCGTCGTCCTCGCGATCAAGGGCGATGACGCGGTTCTGGCCAAGGTCCGCGAAATCGGCGATCAGCTGACGGCGGCGGGCATCCGCGTCCACGTCGACGACCGTACGGACACCCCCTTCGGGCGCCGCGCCGTCGACTGGGAGCTCAAGGGCGTGCCCGTACGGATCGAGGTCGGCCCCCGTGACCTGGAGAACGGCACCGCGATGCTGGCCCGCCGTATCCCCGGCGGCAAGGAGCCGGTGCCGATCGAGTCGCTCGTACGGGTCCTCCCCACGATCCTCGAAGAGGATCAGGCGCTGCTGCTGACCCAGTCCCGCGAGCGCCGTGAGTCCCGTACGTCCGACGTGTCGACCGTCGAGGAGGCCGTCGACGCGACGACCGCCGGCGGCTGGGCGCGCATCCCCTGGGCGGCGCTCGGCGAAGAAGGCGAGGCCAAGCTGGGTGAGCACGCCGTGACCGTACGGTGTCTGGTCGCCGAGGACGGGTCGGTGCCGGACACCGATGACGCACCCGGTAACGTCGCGATCGTCGCGCGCGCTTACTGAGGCATGGGTCCAAGCGGCCGAAACGCCTCTTGCGCATCGCGCGAACACACGTACCCCGGCGTGCGGACGTCGTATACGCGCCGGGGCGTACGTCAGCCTACGTACCAGCTTGTGGTGAGCTGTGAGGCTTCTCCGCAGATCAGCGCACCCGCCCTCGTCCGGACGCATCAGCGGCAACTGACGGGTACGTGCAAATTATTTGGGATGCCCCGGAATAGGAACACAGCGGCACTCTGGCTCGTTGTCATTACGTGAGCACGACACAGACACCACCTGTTCTCGCCGCAGAGCTGGCAGAGGCGTGGGCCGATATTCAGCGGTACCACCCCGAGCTGCCGGATCTTGCCGCGCCCGAGTCACTGATCGGGGAGTCGTCGTCCGCCTGCGGGCACGAGCTCTCCTTCGAGCGACTGCTCCATGAGGCAGTCCACGGCATCGCCGCCGCCCGCGGAATTCGCGACACCTCGCGGGCCGGCCGCTACCACAACCGCAGATTCCTCGCGATCGCCGAGGAGATGGGCCTGGACCACCCGGAGGAACCGCATCCGAGCAGCGGCTTCTCCCTGGTCGCGCTCAACCCCGAGGCCAAGCGGCGCTACCGCCCGACGATCGAGCGCCTCCAGCGCGCCCTGAAGGCCCATACGGCAGCGACGTCCGCGGACACGTCCCGCACCTTCCGCGGCCCGGCGGCCCGCCACGGCTCCTCGGGCGGCGGCGTCAGAGTCAAGGCGGTATGCGACTGCGGCCGCAACGTGCGGGTCGTCCCGTCGGTACTGGCCCAGGCACCGATCGTGTGCGGCGGCTGCGGAAAGCCGTTCCGGATTCCGGAGGTGGTGGGCGCGGTAGCGAGCTGAGACGACGGCTGCTCGTGGCAGCCGTACCCAGTTCGCCGCTCCGTCGTGCCGTGCACCCGACGTACGTGACCGACGCCGGGTGCCGGTCCGGCCTGCCCGGTCACATGCACCATCGGTCCGACGCGGCCCGCAGGGTATGGCACAATGGCTAGCTGTACTCGACAGCCGCACAGGAACCCTCTCGCCTCCGGCTGACGCGTCCATCGGGCACTCGGGTACCGCAACCCCACGCGGCCATCTCGCCGTGCCCAACCACGTCAAATCCAGGAGAACCCACTCCCGTGGCAGTCAAGATCAAGCTGAAGCGTCTGGGCAAGATCCGTTCGCCTCACTACCGCATCGTCGTCGCCGACTCCCGCACCCGTCGTGACGGCCGTGCGATCGAGGAGATCGGTCTGTACCACCCGGTGCAGAACCCGTCGCGCATGGAGGTCGACGCCGAGCGCGTGGCCTACTGGCTCGGTGTCGGCGCTCAGCCGACCGAGCCCGTCCTCGCCATCCTGAAGAAGACCGGCGACTGGCAGAAGTACAAGGGCGAGCCCGCCCCGCCGCCGCTGCTCCAGCCGGCCGAGAAGGCGGCGCGTCCGTCCTTCGAGGCTCTCGGTGGCGACAGCGAGGGCAAGGGTGAGGCGATCACCCAGAAGAAGAAGGCTGAGAAGAAGGACGAGGCTCCCGCCGCGTCCGAGTCGACCGAGGCCTGAGCATGCTCGAGGAGGCTCTCGAGCACCTCGTAAAGGGCATCGTCGACAACCCGGACGATGTGCAGGTCGCCTCGCGCAACCTGCGCCGCGGACGCGTGCTCGAGGTCCGGGTCCACCCGGACGACCTCGGCAAGGTCATCGGCCGTAACGGCCGTACCGCACGCGCTCTGCGCACCGTCGTGGGCGCCATCGGCGGCCGCGGTGTCCGCGTCGACCTGGTCGACGTGGACCACGTCCGCTGACGTCAAAACGCAGCACCGGCTCGGGCCGGGGAGGGCCAGTGGGCCGTCCCCGGCCCGTAGTCGTACTACAGGAGATCAAGCACAGTGCAGCTGGTAGTCGCTCGTATCGGCCGTGCCCACGGCATCAAGGGCGAGGTCACCGTCGAGGTCCGCACCGACGAGCCGGAGCTGAGGCTCGCGCCCGGCGCCGTACTGGAGACGGACCCAGCCTCGACGGGCCCGCTCACCATCGAGACCGGCCGCGTCCACAGCGGCCGCCTCCTCCTGCGCTTCGAGGGTGTGAAGGACCGCAACGCCGCCGAGGCGCTGCGCAACACCCTCCTGATCGCCGAGGTGGACCCGGAGGTGCTCCCCGAGGAGGAGGACGAGTACTACGACCACCAGCTGATGGACCTGGACGTGGTCACCAAGGACGGCACCGAGGTCGGCCGGATCACCGAGATCTCCCACCTGCCCTCGCAGGACCTGTTCATCGTGGAGCGCCCGGACGGCAGCGAGGTGCTGATCCCCTTCGTCGAGGAGATCGTCACCGAGATCGACCTGGAGGAGCAGCGCGCGGTCATCGACCCGCCGCCGGGTCTGATCGAAGACCAGGCCGCCCGCGACGAAGTCGCTGATGGACACAGTGTCTCGTCCAGGGACACAGAAGCATGAGGCTCGACGTCGTCACGATCTTCCCCGAGTATCTGGAGCCCCTGAACGTCTCCCTCGTCGGCAAGGCACGCGCGCGTGGACAGCTGAATGTGCACGTGCATGATCTGCGGACCTGGACGTACGACCGCCACAACACGGTCGACGACACCCCGTACGGCGGCGGCCCCGGCATGGTGATGAAGACCGAGCCCTGGGGCGACGCCCTGGACTCCGCCCTGGCCGACGGCTACGAGACGGGCTCCCACAGCCCTGCGCTCCTCGTTCCGACGCCCAGTGGCCGCCCCTTCACCCAGGAACTCGCCGTCGAGCTCTCCGAGCGCCCCTGGCTGATCTTCACGCCGGCCCGCTACGAAGGCATCGACCGCCGCGTCATCGACGAGTACAGGACCCGGATGCCCGTCTACGAGGTGTCCATCGGCGACTATGTCCTCGCGGGCGGCGAGGCAGCCGTACTCGTCATCACGGAAGCCGTGGCACGCCTGCTGCCCGGCGTCCTGGGGAACGCCGAGTCCCACCGGGACGACTCCTTCGCGCCCGGCGCCATGGCCAACCTCCTGGAGGGGCCCGTCTACACCAAGCCGCCCCAGTGGCGCGGCCGGGAGATCCCGGAGGTGCTGCTCAGCGGGCACCACGGCAAGATCGCCCGCTGGCGCCGGGACGAGGCGCTGAAGCGTACGACGGCCCACCGGCCCGACCTCATCGAGCGCTGCGACCCCAAGGCCTTCGACAAGAAGGACCGCGAGATGCTCTCCATCCTGGGCTGGATGCCCGATCCGGAGGGGGAGCCGTACGGCCGATTTTGGCGCAGGCCGGAGGGCGTGGAAGAATAGGCCGCTGCTGTGCGCCGTCCGGCGTGCGCCCCTGCCACAGGGGGACACGACGCCCGCCCCGACAAGCACGGCTCTCATTCAGGAACACCTAGTTTCCGTTGATGACCTGTGGCATCAGCGAGGAAAGCAGACGAAATGTCTCACCTGCTCGATACCGTCGACTCCGAGTCGCTGCGCAGCGACGTCCCGGCCTTCCGCCCGGGTGACACCGTGAACGTCCACGTCCGCGTCATCGAGGGCAACCGCTCCCGTGTGCAGCAGTTCAAGGGCGTAGTCATCCGCCGCCAGGGCTCCGGTGTCCGCGAGACCTTCACGGTCCGCAAGGTCTCCTTCTCCGTCGGCGTCGAGCGCACCTTCCCGGTGCACACCCCGATCGTCGAGAAGATCGAGCTCGTCACCAAGGGCGACGTGCGCCGCGCGAAGCTGTACTACCTGCGCGACCTGCGCGGCAAGGCCGCGAAGATCAAGGAGAAGCGCGAGAACTGAGCGCTTCTCGGAGGTCACAGCGGGGCCGGATAGCATCTGGCCCCGATGGACACCGAAGCACAGCAGACGGAGCGCGACCGCTCCTCCCGCCCTTTCGAATCCGAGAACTCGGACGCTTCCGAGGACAACTCGGACGGTTCCGAGGAGATCTCGGACACAAGAGGGCAGGAGGGACGGTCGCGTTTCGCGTTGGTGTCGTGGATCGCCGACTGGCTCCCGGGTGGGCGGATCAGCCTGACCTTGCTCGTCTGCCTGCTGTTTCTTCTCCTGCTTAACGCGTTCGTGGCGCGGCCCTTCCAGATTCCCAGCGGATCCATGGAGAGCGGATTGAGGATCGGGGACCGCGTTCTCGTAAATAAGTTGGCGTACCGTTTTGGTGCTCAGCCGCGCCGTGGTGATGTGATCGTGTTCGACGGAACCGGGTATTTCGGGGACGCGGACTACATCAAGCGCGTTGTGGGTGTGGGGGGAGACCACGTGGTCTGCTGTGACAAGAAGGGGAGGATCGTGGTGAACGGCCGGTCGGTCGATGAGTCGTCGTTCCTGTACCCCGGCGACAGCCCGTCCACGGTGTCCTTCGACGTCGCCGTTCCGGAGGGCACCCTGTTCGTCCTCGGCGACCACCGCAGCGACTCCAGCGACTCCCGCGACCACCTCGGCTCGCCGGGCGGCGGCATGATCCCCGTGGACGACGTCGTGGGCCGGGCCGACTGGATCGTCTGGCCGTCCGGACACGCCACCCGCCTGCACCGTCCGGACGCTTACGCGCGCGTGTCTGCCGCGGAGAGCGCCCATGGGTAACCGCGGCAGGCCGCGTGGTGTCTCCGGTCACGCGGCCGACAACCTGCTGCCCACCGGCTCCCGGCGCGCCATCAGCGTGGGCAGCGGCCGGACCCGCGCCGAGCGGCGCAAGCTCCAGCGCAAGGTCAAGCGGCGGCGCAGGCGCTCCGCGGCCAAGGAGATACCCCTCCTCGTCGGTGTCGCGGTCCTCATAGCCCTCGTGCTGAAGACGTTCCTCGTCCAGGCCTTCGTGATCCCGTCCGGCTCCATGGAACAGACGATCCAGATCGGCGACCGCGTCCTGGTCGACAAGTTCACCCCGTGGTTCGGCTCGAAGCCGCAGCGCGGTGACGTCGTCGTCTTCAAGGACCCCGGTGGCTGGCTCCAGGACGAGCAGACCACCACGAAGAAGGAAGACCCCATTGTCATCAAGCAGGTCAAGGAAGGGCTCACCTTCATCGGCCTGCTGCCGTCCGACAACGAGAAGGACCTCATCAAGCGGGTCGTCGGAGTCGGCGGCGATCGCGTCAAGTGCTGTGACACGCAAGGACGGGTGACCGTCAACGGCGTTCCCCTGGAGGAGGGTGACTACCTCTATCCCGGGAACGTCCCGTCCCAGGCCGAGTTCGACATCACCGTCCCGCAGGGACGGCTGTGGGTGATGGGCGACCACCGGAGCAACTCCGCGGACTCCCGCTCGCATCAGGACGAGGACTACGGCGGCACGGTCTCCGAGGACGAGGTGGTGGGCCGGGCCAGGGTCATCGCCTGGCCCTTCAACCACTGGGACTCCCTGAACGAACCAAATACATACGCTTCCGTGTCCGACTCGACGGCCGGGTCGACCGCGGCTCCCCAGCTGTCGCATAGGGTTGCACCCGACGATCCGAACGGAACGATCCAACTCCCGACCCCTGCGGAACTCCCGCTCGTTATGGGAGTGGTGGGCCTGCGCCGCGTATGGGGCAGGCGGCGGCACAGAGTAAGGAGTTGGCGTGGGGGATGTGGCGGTTGGCGCACGGTCCGGGCAAGACGGCGAGGACCGCGGGCGCCCCGTGGAAGCGGCTGTCCCGGCCGCGGACAGCGCCGTGACCCCCGGGAATGACTCCGGGGTGCCCGACGACGGCATGACGGCGGACGGGCGGAACGGGTCCGGGGGCCTGGGTCCGGGCGACCCGACCCCCGCGGCGAAGAAGCCGCGCTCCTTCTGGAAGGAGTTGCCCATCCTGATCGGTATCGCGCTGGTACTGGCGCTGCTGATCAAGACGTTCTTGGTGCAGGCGTTCTCGATCCCCTCCGACTCGATGCAGAACACCCTCCAGCAGGGTGACCGCGTCCTGGTCGACAAGCTCACCCCGTGGTTCGGCTCCGAGCCCGAGCGCGGCGAGGTCGTCGTATTCCACGACCCCGACAACTGGCTGGCGGGCGAGCCCACGACGGATCCGAACGCCCTTCAGACCTTCCTCAGCTGGATCGGCCTGATGCCGTCCGCGGAGGAGAAGGACCTCATCAAGCGTGTGGTCGGCGTCGGCGGCGACACCGTCGAGTGCAAGGGCACGGGCCCGCTGACGGTCAACGGCAAGGCGCTGAACGAGTCGTCGTACGTCTACCCCGGCAACACGCCGTGCAGCGTGGACGACCAGGGTGGCCAGTTCACGGTGAAGGTCCCCGAGGGCTTCATCTGGGTCATGGGCGACCACCGGCAGAACTCCCGCGACTCCCGCTACAACCAGTCGGACGCCAACAACGGCATGGTCCCGGTGGACAAGGTCGTCGGCCGCGCCATCGTCAAGGCCTGGCCGATCAACCGCTGGGGCACGCTCCCGGTCCCGGACACCTTCGACCAGTCCGGCCTGAACGACCAGGCAGCGGCCGCGGCCACGTCGCCGGGTGCCGTGGCGCTCGTCGGAGCGGTGCCGCTGGTGCTGGTCCGGCGCCGCCGGAAGTCGTCCGAGTTCCGGAAGGTCTCCGAGTAACTCCGGGCTCGGATTATGAACCAAATCTTGGGCTGACCCGGTGCCGTACCCCCGGGTAGGGTGCGGACCCATGGGTGGCGAGAGCACGACACGTACGGCCCCGCGCAGCGGTGGGGTGGACAGGAGCCCGGCGGGCGGCCGGATCGGACAGCGGTTGTCCGGACTGGCCGTGGCGCTGGGCCTTGTGCTGTTCCTCGGAGGATTTGCGTGGGGAGCGGTCGTCTACCGGCCGTACACCGTGCCCACCAGCTCGATGTCGCCGACGATCGGCATGGGCGACCGGGTGCTCGCGCAGCGGGTCGACGGCGGTGAGGTACGCCGGGGTGACGTCGTCGTCTTCACGGACAAGACCTGGGTGACCAACGCGCCCGTGGTCAAGCGGGTCGTCGCTGTCGGCGGCGACACGGTTGCCTGCTGCACGGACGGCAAGCTGACCGTCAACGGCAAGCAGGTCGACGAACCGTATCTGCCCGAGGGCAGCGCGGCCGAGGCCACGGACTTCCCGACCGTGACGGTCCCCGAGGGCCGGCTGTTCCTGCTCGGTGACGAGCGGGAGGGCTCGCTGGACTCCACCGCGCATCTGACGGACGCCGCCAGCGGCACCGTGGCGCGCAGCGCCGTCAGCGCCCGGGTCGACGCGGTCGTCTGGCCCATGGACGGCATGCTCCAGCGCCCCACCGGCTTCCAGACGCTGGGCGCCCTGTCCTCGCCCGGACCGCTGCGTACGATCGTCGCCCTGGTGATCGTCGGCGGCGTCCTCGTCCTCGGCGGTGGCGCGTACGGCCCGATCGCCAAGCGGTTCGGTTCCCGCAACCCGACGAGCCCGGAGCCGGCCGGTGCCCGCTGAGGCGACGGACGCCGGCGCGGAACCGTACGAAGGCGGGCTGCGCAAGGTGGCCCGGGTCGTCCTCCTCGACCCGGAGGACCGCATCCTGCTGCTGCACGGCCACGAGCCGGACGATCCGGCCGACGACTGGTGGTTCACTCCCGGTGGCGGCCTGGAGGGCGACGAGACCCGTGAGCAGGCCGCTCTGAGGGAACTCGCGGAGGAGACCGGCATCACCGAGGTCGAGCTCGGTCCGGTGCTGTGGCGGCGGAAGTGCTCCTTTCCGTTCGCCGGCCGCCGCTGGGACCAGGACGAGTGGTACTACCTGGCCCGTACGACGCAGACGGCCACACGGGCCGCGGGCCTCACCGAGCTGGAGCGCCGCAGTGTCGCCGGAGCGCGTTGGTGGACCTGTCAGGAACTGACCCGGACGCATGAGACGGTGTATCCGACCAGACTCGCCGAGCTGCTCCGCAGGCTGCTCGACGAAGGTCCCCCGGCCAGGCCCGAGATCCTTGACACGGAAATCGTCTAGAGGCTCACGGGACTGGCGCACAATGGTGGGATCGCACGGCTGAAGGGGAACATGCCATGAGCGCCGAGGACCTCGAAAAGTACGAGACCGAGATGGAGCTCAAGCTCTACCGGGAGTACCGCGATGTCGTCGGTCTGTTCAAATATGTGATCGAGACCGAGCGACGTTTCTACCTGACCAACGACTACGAGATGCAGGTGCACTCGGTCCAGGGTGAGGTGTTCTTCGAGGTGTCCATGGCGGACGCCTGGGTGTGGGACATGTACCGGCCGGCCCGGTTCGTGAAGCAGGTCCGCGTGCTCACGTTCAAGGACGTGAACATCGAGGAGCTGAACAAGAGCGACCTGGAGCTGCCGGGCGGGTGAGCGTCCCCCGCGAGGGTGACGGAGTTTTCCACAACCGCTGAGTGGTCCACCAAGATCCACTTCGTGGGATCGGATGCGTGACGGTTGGCGCCGGAGGTGGTGCCGACATGAACACACATCTGGCACGTAATGCACTCGGCAAGTACGGCGAGGAGCTGGCCGCGCGGCGGCTGGCCGAGGCCGGGATGACCGTCCTGGAGCGCAACTGGCGCGCCGGACGGTCCGGGGAGATCGACATCGTGGCCCGGGACGGGGATGTCCTGGTCGTCTGCGAGGTCAAGACCCGCAGGGCGGGTGTCTTCGAGCATCCGATGGCCGCGGTGACCCCGGAGAAGGCGGAGCGCCTGCGCGGCCTCGCCGAGCGCTGGATCCACACCCACGGAGGGGCTCCGCCGGGCGGCGTCCGCATCGACCTCATCGGCGTCGTCCTGCCCCGCCGCGGGGCCGCCGTGGTCGAGCATGCGCGGGGGGTGGCCTGAATGGGATTCGCTCGTACGTGCTCGGTGGCGCTGGTCGGCGTCGAGGGCGTGGTCGTCGAGGTCCAGGCCGACCTCGAACCGGGTGTCGCCGCGTTCACGCTGGTCGGGCTGCCGGACAAGAGCCTGACGGAGAGCCGGGATCGGGTTCGGGCCGCGGTGGTGAATTCGGGGGCGGAGTGGCCCGCCAAGAAGCTGACGGTGGGGCTCAGCCCGGCGTCGGTGCCGAAGGCGGGCAGCGGCTTCGATCTGGCGGTCGCATGCGCCGTTCTCGGCGCCGCGGAGCGGATCGACCCACGGGTCCTCGCCGACATCGTGATGATCGGAGAGCTGGGTCTGGACGGCAGGGTGCGGCCGGTTCGGGGCATCCTGCCCGCCGTGCTCGCCGCGGCTGACGCGGGCTATGAGCAGGTGGTCGTGCCCGAGTGCGCCGCCGCCGAGGCCTCCCTGGTGCCTGGTGTGTCCGTACTGGGTGTGCGCAGCTTGCGCCAGCTGATCGCGGTTCTCGCCGACGAGCCCGTGCCGGAGGAGGAGCCTGACGACCAAGGCCGCCCCGACCCGCTCCTGGCCGGCCTGCGCGTACCCGGCACAGGTGCGGCGACAGGCATGCACAGCATGGGCACCGCGCAGCCCGATCACGGCCATGACCTCGCCGACGTCGTCGGTCAGATCTCCGCGCGCACGGCGGTGGAGGTCGCCGCGGCAGGCGGCCACCACCTGTTCCTGGAAGGACCGCCCGGTGCTGGGAAGACCATGCTCGCGGAGCGGCTGCCCGCCATCCTGCCCCGGCTCGGCCGACAGGAGTCGCTGGAGGTCACGGCGGTGCATTCGGTGGCGGGTCTGCTGCCGCCGGGCAAACCCCTGATCGACGTCGCCCCCTACTGCGCCCCGCACCACTCGGCGACGATGCAGGCCCTCGTCGGCGGCGGCGCCTCCATCGCCCGGCCCGGAGCGGTGTCGCTCTCTCACCGGGGCGTTCTCTTTCTGGACGAGGCACCGGAATTCAGGAGCCAGGCCCTGGACGCTCTGCGGCAGCCGCTGGAGGCGGGGCACGTCGTGATCGCGCGGAGTGCCGGCGTGGTGCGCTTCCCGGCGAAGTTCCAGATGCTGCTCGCGGCCAACCCCTGTCCGTGCGGCCGCTTCTCCGTGCAGGACGACTTCTGCGAGTGCCCACCGTCGTCGATCCGCCGCTACCAGGCCAGGCTGTCCGGCCCGCTGCTGGACCGGGTCGACCTCCGGGTCGAGGTGGACCGCGTCACGAGGGCAGAGCTGACCGAGCGCGGTGCACGGGGCGAATCCACCGCGACGGTCGCCGGCCGGGTGCGAGGCGCCAGGGAGCGGGCGGCTGCACGCCTCGCCGGCACGCCATGGTGCACCAACAGCGAAGTCCCCGGGCGGGAACTCCGCAGCCGGTGGTACGCCGCTCGCGGTGCCATGGACGAAGCGGAACGGAACCTGGAGCGGGGCGTGCTGACCGCTCGCGGACTCGACCGTGTGCTGCGCGTCGCCTGGACCGTCGCGGACCTCGTGGGCCACGACCGGCCCGACGCGACGGACGTCGCCCTGGCGCTGCAACTGCGCACGGGGGTGCCACGCGGCGTGCCCATGGCCATCGGGGCGCTGACGTGAACGGCGACAGCGACCCGGACGACGAACTCCTCGCCCGTGCCTTTCTCACCCGTGTCATCGAGCCCGGCGACGAGGTCGGTGGGCGGTGGGTGCGGGAGTTGGGGGCCGTGGAGGTGGCGCGGGTGTTGCGGGAGGGTACGGCGCAGCTTGTCGGGGTGACGGACAAGCGGTGGGCCGGGCTGCGGGCCAGGGCCGGGGCGGCCGAGCCCCGGCAGGATCTCGCCGTCGCCCGGGACGCCGGGGTGCGGTTCGTGTCTCCGGGGGATGCCGAGTGGCCGGGGCAGCTCGACGACCTGGGGGACGCCCGGCCCCTGGGACTGTGGGTGCGTGGACGGCCCAGTCTGCGGATATGGGCGCTCAGGTCGGTCGCCGTGGTGGGCGCGCGGGCCTGCACGGAGTACGGCGCGCACATGGCCGTCACCCTCGCCGCCGGGCTCGCCGAACGGGGGTGGGTGGTCGTGTCCGGCGGGGCCTACGGGGTCGACGGCGCTGCACACCGCGGTGCCCTCGGCGCCGGCGGTGCCACCGTCGCCGTCCTCGCCTGCGGTGTCGACCGGCCCTACCCGCGGGGACACACCGAGTTGATCACCAGGATCGCCGAACAGGGGCTGGTGATCGGCGAGTTGCCGCCCGGTGATCATCCGACCCCGAACAGATTCGTCCTGCGGAACAGGGTGATCGCCGCGCTCACCCGGGGCACCGTGGTCGTCGAGGCCGCCCATCGAAGTGGATCGCTGGTCACGGCCCGGGCGGCACAGCGACTCGGGCGCCACACCATGGGGGTGCCGGGGCCGGCCACCAGCGGGCTCTCGGCGGGGGTGCACGAACTCCTGCGCGGGGACGCGGTGCTGGTCACCGATGCCGCGGACGTCGTCGAGCTCGTCGGCGCCATGGGCGAGCTGGCCCCGGACCGGCGGGGCCCCGTGCTGCCTCGGGACCTGCTGGAACCGGGCGCCCGCCGGGTCCTGGCCGCGCTGCCCGCCCGCCGGGCCGCCGCGGTGGACGAGATCGCGCGGGGCGCGCAGACGACGGAGGACGACACGATCGCGAGGCTGTACGAACTCCGAGCACTTGGTTACGTCGAACGACACGGCGACGGCTGGAAGTTGACACGCCAGGCAATGATCTCCGTCCACAGTGGTCGACGCCGGTGCTGACCGAGCGTGTTCGGCCGTCCGGGGGAACCCCGACGCCCTTGGGATTTCCCGCAGTTGGCGCCCGCCGGTGATCACGCACAGCGATCGTCGTGACCCGGCGGGGCGTCCAGCGGAACGTATCTGCGCACACCTTTGGCCCCGCCCTTCGCGCACTGCGACACTTCAGTCACGCTACGCTCACGTGGATCCGGACGCAGACCGGCAACTCCCCACCAGACCGACAGCTCACCCAGGCAACCTCACTTCACGGCAGAACGGCACAAGGCGACGAATGCCCCAGCACACCTCCGGGTCCGACCGGGCGGCGATCCCCCCAGCCGCCCGTGACGGTGGCAGCGTGCGGCCGCCCGCTCCCTCGACGCTCGACGAGTTGTGGCGGTCGTACAAGGCGACGGGGGACGAGCGGCTGCGCGAGCAGCTGATCCTGCACTACTCGCCGCTCGTGAAGTACGTCGCCGGCCGGGTGAGCGTCGGGCTGCCGCCCAATGTCGAGCAGGCGGACTTCGTGTCCTCCGGGGTGTTCGGGCTGATCGACGCGATCGAGAAGTTCGACATCGACCGGGAGATCAAGTTCGAGACGTATGCGATCACCCGCATCCGGGGCGCCATGATCGACGAGCTGCGGGCGCTGGACTGGATTCCGCGGTCGGTGCGGCAGAAGGCGCGGAACGTGGAGCGGGCGTACGCGACGTTGGAGGCGCGGCTCAGACGTACGCCGTCGGAGGGGGAGGTGGCCGCCGAGATGGGGATCGCGGTGGACGATCTCCACGCGGTCTTCAGCCAGTTGTCGCTGGCCAACGTGGTGGCGCTGGAGGAGCTGCTGCATGTGGGGGGTGAGGGTGGCGACCGGCTGAGCCTCATGGACACGCTGGAGGACACCGCCGCGGACAACCCGGTGGAGGTGGCCGAGGACCGGGAGCTGAGGCGGTTCCTGGCGCGGGCGATCAACACGTTGCCCGAGCGGGAGAAGACCGTGGTCACGCTGTACTACTACGAGGGGCTCACGCTCGCCGAGATCGGGAACGTGCTCGGGGTGACCGAGAGCCGGGTCAGCCAGATCCACACCAAGTCCGTGCTTCAGCTGCGGGCGAAGCTGGCGAGTTTCGGCCGATGAGCGAAGGGAGCGCGGGGGAGTGACTCCCCTCGCGGGCGGCGCGTCCGTAAAGTGTTTGACGTGCCAAGGATTCGAGCGGCCTCTGTGGCCGAGCACCGGTCGATGCAGCGAGCCGCCCTGCTGGACGCGGCTCGGTCTTTGCTGTCCGAGGGTGGGACGGAGGCGCTGACGTTTCCGGCCCTCGCCGAGCGGACGGGGCTTGCGCGGTCGTCCGTGTACGAGTACTTCCGGTCGCGGGCCGCCGTGGTCGAGGAGCTGTGCGAGGTCGACTTCCCTGTGTGGGCGGCGGAAGTGTCGGCGGCCATGGAGCGGGCTGGTACGCCCGAGGGCAAGGTCGAGGCGTACGTGCGGCAGCAACTGGCGCTGGTCGGGGATCGGCGGCATCGGGCCGTGGTCGCCATCTCCGCGAGTGAGCTGGACGCGGGGGCTCGGGAGAAGATCCGGGCGGCGCACGGCGGGCTGGTCGCGATGATCGTCGAGGCGTTGGGGGAGATGGGCCACGCGGAGCCTCGGCTTGCTGCGATGTTGCTACAGGGTGTGGTGGATGCGGCTGTGCGGCGGATTGAGCTGGGGGCCGCTGAGGAGCCTTCGGCTATTACGGATGCGGCTGTGTCTATGGCGCTGCGGGGTGTGCGCGGCTAGTGGTGGGTTGCGGTGGGGTGGGTCGCGCAGCCCGGCGCTGACGGGGTGCCGCCTGCGCCCACCCGTGCCGCCCTAGGCGGCACGAATGCCCGCAGCCGGGCGGTTCGGCTGCCCGCAGGCTGACGGCTAGGCGGGCAGCGGTACGCCCAGTACCGGTAGCAGTCTTGATGGGCCCCTGTGCAGTAGCCACGGGGGGAGTAGCGACAGTGGGTCCAGGTAGGTCTTGGCTCTGAGCAGGCCCCAGTGCATGCACGGTGTCGTGCAGTGTGAGCCCCCGACTTCCACCGTCCCCACCACCTCGCCCGGCTCCACCTCGTCACCCTTCTTCACCGAAGGGCTCACCGGCTCGTATGTCGTCCGTAGGGGTGGTGTGCCCGTTGCCGACAGTTCGACCGAGACGACCCCCTTCCCTGCCACGCGGCCCGCGAAGGACACCCGGCCCGCCGCCACCGCCCGTACAGGTGTGCCGGGGGTAGCGGTCAGGTCCACGCCTCGATGGCCTCGGCCGTATCTCGTCGCCGGGGGTTCCCAGCCCCGTACCACCGAGGGCCGTACCCCCACCGGCCAGGTGCGGGCGATGGCCGGAACCGTGCGGTCAGGTGCCGGGGGTGCCGCGCGCACGTGGGCCGGAGAGTCGGCCCACGCGCCCGGTGCCAGGAACGCCAGGGTCAGGGCAGGCAGGAGGCCCGCCCAGGTGACCGCACATCGTTTCGCTCGCGCATGTGACATGTGAGAACCGTTCCGCACACCGGCCGATCATGGCCGGGACCTGTGGACTACTCCCGGGTTGTGGACAGCGGCGTCACCCGGTCCCTCGCGGGTCCCGTACACTTCTTCTGGCGATCCGGGTCACCGGGTCGACTTCGCACGCCCCGATACACGACCGGCAACGGTCCGTATCAGCGCCCCTCGGTCCTTCGTGGCACGGCGCATGTGGGCGTCAGGCGCGAGTGCCGATCCGGCACCCGCGGCACAACCGAGAAACTCAAGGAGAACGGCCATGGCCGTCGTCACGATGCGGGAGCTGCTGGAAAGCGGCGTCCACTTCGGTCACCAGACCCGTCGTTGGAACCCGAAGATGAAGCGATTCATCTTCACGGAGCGCAACGGCATCTACATCATCGACCTGCTCCAGTCGCTGTCGTACATCGACCGCGCCTACGAGTTCGTCAAGGAGACCGTCGCCCACGGCGGCACGGTCATGTTCGTCGGTACGAAGAAGCAGGCGCAGGAGGCGATCGCCGAGCAGGCGACCCGCGTCGGCATGCCCTTCGTCAACCAGCGCTGGCTGGGCGGCATGCTCACCAACTTCTCCACCGTCTACAAGCGTCTGCAGCGCCTCAAGGAGCTTGAGCAGATCGACTTCGAGGACGTCGCCGCGTCCGGTCTGACCAAGAAGGAGCTTCTCGTGCTCTCGCGCGAGAAGGCCAAGCTGGAGAAGACCCTCGGCGGTATCCGCGAGATGTCCAAGGTTCCCAGCGCCGTCTGGATCGTGGACACCAAGAAGGAGCACATCGCCGTTGGTGAGGCCCGGAAGCTCAACATTCCGGTCGTCGCGATCCTCGACACCAACTGCGACCCCGACGAGGTCGACTACAAGATCCCGGGCAACGACGACGCGATCCGCTCCGTCACCCTGCTCACCCGTGTGATCGCCGACGCGGTCGCCGAGGGCCTCATCTCCCGCTCCGGTGTCGCCACCGAGGGCAAGGGCGAGAAGGCCGCGGGCGAGCCGCTCGCCGAGTGGGAGCGCGACCTGCTCGAGGGCGAGAAGAAGGCCGACGAGGCCGCTCCGGCCGCCGAGGCTGCTGCTGAGGCTCCGGCTGAGGCCGCTGCCGCTGAGGCTCCTGCTGCTGAGGCTCCTGCTGCTGAGGCTCCTGCTGCTGAGGCCCCCGCTGCCGAGGCTCCTGCCGCCGAGGCCCCCGCCGCCGAGGCTGAGGCTCCCGCCGCCGAGGCCGAGGCTCCGGCCGCCGAGGGCGAGCAGGCCTGACCCTCTGGGTCGTAGGGCCGTATGGCTGAAAGTGACGGCGGGTGGCGTCGACCACGCCACCCGCCGTTCACCCGCAGCCTCTAGATCTGCAGAGTCCGCAGATCTTCGTAGCCCGTAGATCTTCGGCGGACGCCGCTCAAGCCGCGGCCGCCGCCGACTTCGAGACTTCGAACTCCGAGAAGAGATTCACAGATCATGGCGAACTACACCGCCGCTGACGTCAAGAAGCTCCGTGAGCTCACCGGCGCCGGCATGATGGACTGCAAGAAGGCGCTGGACGAGGCCGAGGGCAACGTCGAGAAGGCCGTCGAGGCGCTCCGCATCAAGGGCCAGAAGGGCGTCGCCAAGCGCGAGGGCCGCTCCGCCGAGAACGGCGCTGTGGTCTCGATCATCGCGGACGACAACTCCTCCGGTGTCCTCGTCGAGCTGAAGTGCGAGACGGACTTCGTCGCCAAGGGTGACAAGTTCCAGGCTGTCGCGAACGCGATCGCCGAGCACGTCGCCAAGACCTCCCCGGCCGACCTCGAGGCGCTGCTCGCCTCCGAGATCGAGCCCGGCAAGACCGTTCAGGCGTACGTCGACGAGGCCAACGCCAACCTGGGCGAGAAGATCGTCCTGGACCGCTTCGCGCGGTACGCCGACGGCTTCGTGTCGGCGTACATGCACCGCACGATGCCCGACCTGCCGCCGCAGATCGGTGTCCTCGTCGAGCTGGACAAGCCGAACGCCGAGATCGCCAAGGGCGTCGCCCAGCACATCGCCGCCTTCGCGCCGAAGTACCTCTCCAAGGAGGACGTTCCGGCCGAGGTCGTCGAGTCCGAGCGCCGCGTCGCCGAGGAGACCACCCGCGCCGAGGGCAAGCCCGAGGCCGCCCTGCCGAAGATCGTCGAGGGTCGCCTCAACGGCTTCTTCAAGGACGCCACGCTGCTGGGCCAGCCGTACGCGCTCGACAACAAGAAGTCCGTCCAGAAGGTTCTGGACGAGGCCGGTGTCACCCTGAAGCGCTTCACGCGCATCAAGGTCGGCATCTGAGTCCGTACCGCGATCGACGCGCGACCCCGATAGGGTCGACAGCAGTCGTCCGCGTACGACGTCGCGCACGCGTGCGTGGCGGACGACAGCAGATCTGACGAGGAGGCCATTGCCGCACATGGGAGCACCCACCCCATCGGCAATGGCCTTCTTCGTATGTGCGACACGTTAAGAGGCGAAATTTCCATGACCACCAAGCCCCAGAAGAGCGACGACGGCAAAGTACGCGGCCGGTTCATGCTGAAGCTGTCCGGAGAGGCGTTCTCCGGCGGCGGGGGCCTGGGCGTCGACCCTGACGTGGTGCACAAGATCGCCCGCGAGGTCGCGGCCGTCGTGCGCGACGGGGCGCAGATCGCGGTCGTCATCGGCGGCGGCAACTTCTTCCGTGGCGCCGAACTCCAGCAGCGCGGCATGGACCGGGCCCGCTCCGACTACATGGGCATGCTCGGCACCGTGATGAACTGCCTCGCCCTCCAGGACTTCCTGGAGAAGGAGGGCATCGACAGCCGGGTGCAGACCGCCATCACCATGGGGCAGGTCGCCGAGCCGTACATCCCGCTGCGCGCCGTGCGGCACCTGGAGAAGGGCCGTGTGGTGATCTTCGGCGCCGGTATGGGCATGCCGTACTTCTCCACCGACACCACCGCCGCCCAGCGCGCCCTGGAGATCGACGCCGAGGCCCTGCTGATGGGCAAGAACGGCGTCGACGGGGTCTACGACTCCGACCCGAAGACCAACCCGGACGCCGTGCGCTTCGACTCCCTCGGCTACGGCGAGGTCATCACCCGCGACCTCAAGGTCGCCGACATGACCGCCATCACGCTGTGCCGCGACAACAAGCTCCCGATCCTGGTCTTCGAGCTTCTGGCGGAGGGCAATATCGCGCGCGCCGTCAAGGGTGAGAAGATCGGCACGCTTGTGGGTGACCAAGGCAGCCAGGGCTGATGACCCTGACCGGGGGATGGACAATGTTCTGCCGGTCGGGAAACGTGCAGAAGGAAGACGCGACGCAGCCGGCCGCCGCCCCCCGCAAGGAACCGCAGCCGGGCCTACTCAAGACACGCAGGAGCAAGTGGTGATCGAAGAGACCCTCCTCGAGGCCGAGGAGAAGATGGAGAAGGCCGTCGTGGTCGCCAAGGAGGACTTCGCCGCGATCCGCACCGGCCGTGCGCACCCGGCGATGTTCAACAAGATCGTGGCCGACTACTACGGCGCGCCGACGCCGATCAACCAGCTGGCCTCGTTCTCCGTGCCGGAGCCGCGTATGGCGGTCGTGACGCCGTTCGACAAGACCGCGCTGCGCAACATCGAGCAGGCGATCCGCGACTCCGATCTGGGCGTCAACCCGAGCAACGACGGCAACATCATCCGAGTGGTGTTCCCGGAGCTCACCGAGGAGCGCCGTCGCGACTACATCAAGGTCGCCAAGAGCAAGGCCGAGGACTCGCGGGTGTCCATCCGCTCCGTCCGCCGCAAGGCCAAGGACGCCATCGACAAGATGATCAAGGACGGCGAGGTCGGCGAGGACGAGGGCCGCCGTGCGGAGAAGGAGCTCGACGACTCCACCCACAAGTACGTGGCCCAGGTGGACGAACTCCTCAAGCACAAGGAAGCGGAGCTGCTCGAGGTCTGATGAACGACTCTTCCTGGGGGGCGCCGCCACAAGCCGGGTACTGGGGGCCGTCCGACAGCGGGCCTGTCCAAGGGGCTGCCCCGGCGGGTCCCGCGTACGATGCGCACAACGCGCAGCAGACTCGCCCCATGCCCATCGTGCCCGACATGCCCGCGTATGGCGGAGACCAGGATGACGAGCGGGGGGCCGCTCGGCTGGGCGGCCCCTTGTTCCGCGACGATACGCCGCAGACGTCGCCCTACGGGATGCCCAACGGGACGCCCTACGGGACGGCGCAGCAGAATCCGGAGCCCATGCCCGACGCCCCGCAGCCGGCGCCCGCACCGCAGAAGAAGAGCGCGGGCAGGGACCTGGGTGCGGCCATAGGGGTCGGGGTCGGGCTCGGTGCGGTGATCATCGCGTCGTTGTTCGTCGTCAAGGCCGTGTTCGTCGGCGTGATCGCGGTCGCCGTCGTGGTGGGCCTCTGGGAGCTGACGTCCCGGCTTCAGGAGCGCAAGAGCATCAAGGCGCCGCTCGTGCCGCTGGCGGTCGGCGGTGCGGGGATGGTCGTCGCCGGTTACGTCCGCGGTGCCGAGGGCGCCTGGGTGGCGATGGCGCTCACCGCGCTGGCGGTGCTGGTCTGGCGGATGACGGAACCGCCCGAGGGCTACCTCAAGGACGTCACGGCCGGCGTCTTCGCGGCCTTCTACATCCCGTTCCTCGCCACCTTCGTCGCCATGATGCTCACCGCGGACGACGGGGCACGGCGGGTTCTCACCTTCCTGCTGCTGGCCGTCGTCAGCGACACGGGCGCGTACGCCGTCGGCTGGCGCTTCGGCAAACACAAGCTCGCCCCGCGCATCAGCCCCGGCAAGACCCGCGAGGGCCTGCTCGGCGCGGTCACCTTCGCGATGGCGGCGGGCGCGCTGTGCATGCAGTTCCTGATCGACGACGGGTCCTGGTGGCAGGGCCTACTGCTGGGCCTCGCGGTCGCGGCCAGCGCCACGCTCGGCGACCTCGGCGAGTCCATGATCAAGCGGGACCTGGGCATCAAGGACATGGGCACGCTGCTTCCCGGACACGGCGGCATCATGGACCGGCTGGACTCACTGCTGCCGACCGCCCCGGTGGTGTGGCTGCTGATGGTGCTGTTCGTCGGTTCGGCTTGACGGTACCCGGAGTCGCTGGAGCCCTCGCCCTGGTCACGGGGCGAGGGCTCTTGTCCTTGGCGTGCCGGTCCGCCCGGTGGGAGGATTCCCGTATAAGCCCTCAAAGAGGGTCACTCCGGAACTCTCCAAGGGGCCGCCCTGAAAGGGGGCACCATGTCAGGCTTCCGAGAAACGATCGTCGTGGATCGCAGTCCCGAAGAGGTCTGGGCGTATGTCATCGACCCCTCCCATCTGCCGGAATGGCAGGAGAGCGCGGTCGCAGCGGAGCAGCTCGAAGAGGGCCCTATGGGCGTCGGCTCCCACGTCCGGGTCACCCGGCACGTGGGCAGCAGGGACATGCCGATGACCATGGAGGTCACCGAGTTCGACCCACCCCGCACCTGGGGCATGCAGGGCATCGACGGACCCATCAGGGGACATGTCCACGGTGAGATCGCCCCGCTCGACGAGGGGCGCCGCTCCCGCGTGACCATGGCGCTCGACTTCGAAGGGCACGGCATCGGCAAGGTCCTCCTGCCCCTCGTCGTCCGCCCCCAGGTCCGCAAGGAACTCCCGCGCAACGAACTGCACCTCAAGGAACAACTGGAACACCCCACCCCGTAGCCCGTCCGGGGGCACGCGAACGATCTGCGACACTGGTTGAGCTATGCCTAAGCCCGGAGAACTCACTTTCGTCGCCCCCCGCGGAGCCAAGAAGCCGCCGCGGCACCTTGCCGATCTCTCGCCTGCCGAGCGCAAAGAGGCTGTTGCCGAGATCGGGGAGAAGCCGTTTCGCGCCAAGCAGCTTTCGCAGCACTACTTCGCGCGGTATGCGCACGACCCGGCTCAGTGGACCGACATCCCGGCCGCCGCGCGCGGCAAGCTCCAGGAGGCGCTGCTTCCGGAGCTGATGACGGTCGTGCGGCATCTGTCGACGGACCAGGAGACCACGCGCAAGACGCTGTGGCGGCTGTTCGACGGGACGCTCGTGGAGTCGGTGCTGATGCGGTACCCGGACCGGGTGACGATGTGCATCAGCTCGCAGGCGGGCTGCGGTATGAACTGCCCGTTCTGCGCCACGGGGCAGGCGGGTCTCGACCGGAATCTGTCCACCGCCGAGATCGTGCACCAGATCGTGGACGGGATGCGGGCGCTGCGGGACGGCGAGATTCCCGGGGGGCCGTCGCGGCTCTCCAACATCGTCTTCATGGGTATGGGCGAGCCGCTCGCCAACTACAAGCGGGTCGTGGGTGCCATTCGTGCGCTCACCGATCCCGAGCCGGACGGGCTGGGGCTGTCGCAGCGTGGGATCACCGTCTCGACCGTCGGGCTGGTGCCGGCGATTCACCGGTTCTCCGACGAGGGCTTCAAGTGCCGGCTCGCGATCTCGCTGCACGCGCCGGACGACGAGCTGCGCGACACCCTCGTACCGGTCAACACCCGGTGGAAGGTGCGCGAGGTCCTCGACGCCGGGTGGGAGTACGCGGCCAGGTCCGGGCGCCGGCTGTCCATCGAGTACGCGCTGATCCGGGACATCAACGACCAGGCGTGGCGCGGTGACCGGCTCGGGCGGCTGCTCAGGGGCAAGCCGGTGCATGTGAATCTGATCCCGCTGAACCCGACGCCGGGCTCGAAGTGGACCGCGTCCCGGCCCGAGGACGAGAAGGCGTTCGTCGAGGCCATCGCCGCCCACGGCGTGCCGGTGACCGTCCGGGACACCCGAGGTCAGGAGATCGACGGGGCGTGTGGTCAGCTGGCGGCCACCGAGAGGTAGTCTGATCGACGTCAGTACAACTTCATATCCGACTCATTTTCCGACAGGGGAGCGCCACAGCGCTGAGAGTGCGGCCGCCGTAATTCCGGTGGGCCGCAGACCCTCTGAACCTCGCCCAGGTCATTCTGGGTAGGAAGTTCGGTCTTCACTCATGAGAACCACGAACAAGTACATAGTCATGGCCATCGGGCTGGGCCTCGTCACGCTGTCCGCGTGCGGATCGTCGTCCGGGCCGTCCGACTCCGGCGGCGACTCCAAGACCGTCACGCTCGTCAGCCACGACTCATGGGCCGTCTCGAAGAGCGTCATCGCCGATTTCGAGAAGGAGTCCGGCTACCAGGTCAAGGTCCTGGAGGACGGTGACGCCGGGCAGGCAGTCAACAAGGCGATCCTGACGAAGGACAACCCGCAGGGCGACGTCTTCTTCGGCGTCGACAACACCCTGCTCTCGCGGGCCCTCGACAACGGCCTCTTCCAGTCGTACGAGGCGAAGGACGCCGACCTGATCAAGCCCGAGTACCGGGTCGACGAGGACAAGCACCGCGTCACGCCCGTCGACACCGGCGACATCTGCGTCAACTACGACAAGGCGTACTTCAGCAAGCACAAGCTGACCCCGCCCACCTCCTTCGCCGACCTGATCAAGCCCGCGTACAAGAATCTGCTCGTCACCGAGAACGCCTCCACCTCCTCGCCCGGCCTCGGCTTCCTGCTCGGCAGCGCAGCCGAGTACGGCGACGACGGCTGGGAGGACTACTGGAAGAAGCTGAAGGCCAACGGCGTCAAGGTCGTCGACGGCTGGGAGCAGGCCTACAACGAGGAGTTCTCCGGTTCCGCCGGCGGCAAGAAGGCAAAGGCCGACCGGCCGCTCGTCGTCTCGTACGCCTCCTCGCCGCCCGCCGAGGTCATCTACGCGGACCCGAAGCCGACGACCGCACCGACCGGCGTCGCGACCGGCACCTGCTTCCGGCAGGTCGAGTACGCGGGGCTGCTGAGCAACGCGCAGAACACCGAGGGCGGCAAGGCGCTCCTCGACTTCATGCTCACCAAGACGTTCCAGGACGACATGCCGATGAACATGTTCGTCTACCCGGTACGTGAAGGCGCCCAGGTGCCCGAGGAGTTCACGAAGTACGGTCCGCAGGCCGCGGACCCCGAGACCATGGACCCGGCGAAGATCGCCGCCAACCGCGACCAGTGGGTCAAGTCGTGGACCTCACTCGTACTGAAGTAGCCCCCGAAGCAGCCTCCGTCCGCCGGAAGTACGCGGCGCGGCTCGCGCTCATGGCCGTGCCCGTCGCGTTCTTCGCGGTCTTCTTCGCCTATCCGGTCGCCGCGATCCTCGCGCGTGGGCTCCATGTCGACGGCGTCTGGCACTTCGGGCGGATCTGGGACGTGGTCGCACAGTCCGACATCCGGCACGTCCTGTGGTTCACCACCTGGCAGGCACTCGCCTCCACCGCGCTCACCCTGCTCATCGCACTGCCCGGCGCCTATGTCTTCGCCCGCTTCGACTTCCCGGGCAAGCAGGTCCTGCGGGCGATCGTCACCGTCCCCTTCGTGCTGCCGACAGTCGTCGTCGGCACGGCGTTCCTGGCGCTCGTGGGCCGCGGCGGGCTGCTGGACGAGCTGTGGGGCGTACGGCTTGACACGACCGTCTGGGCGATCCTGCTGGCGCACGTCTTCTTCAACTACGCGGTCGTCGTACGGACGGTCGGCGGGCTCTGGGGACAGCTCGACCCGCGACAGGAAGAGGCGGCGCGGATGCTCGGGGCGTCACGGCTGAACGCCTGGCGTCAGGTCACCCTCCCGGCCCTGGCACCGGCCGTGGCAGCAGCGACGCTGATGGTGTTCCTCTTCACCTTCACCTCCTTCGGCGTGGTGCAGATCCTCGGCGGACCGACGTTCTCGACGCTGGAGGTCGAGATCTACCGGCAGACCTCGGAGATCTTCGATCTGTCCACGGCCGCGGTGCTGACGATCATCCAGTTCCTCGCAGTCGGCGCGATCCTCGCCCTGCACGCCTGGACCGTACGGCGGCGGGAGACCGCGCTGCGCCTGGTGGACGCGTCGGTGACGGCCCGGCGACCGCGCGGGACGGGCCAGTGGGCGCTGCTGGCGGGCGTCCTCGCCTCCATCGTCGTACTTCTGCTGCTGCCGCTGGCCGTGCTGGTGCAACGGTCCTTCGACGCGCCCGACTTCGGCTACTACCGGGCGCTTACATCGTCCGACGGGGGCGTGTTCCTGGTGGCGCCGATCGAGGCGATCGGCAATTCGCTCCAGTACGCCGTCGTCGCCACCGTCATCGCCGTGGTGATCGGCGGTCTCGCCGCCGCCGCGCTCACCCGGCGGGACGCGGGCCGGTTCGTGCGCGGGTTCGACGCGCTGCTGATGCTGCCGCTCGGGGTGTCGGCGGTGACGGTCGGGTTCGGGTTTCTGATCGCGCTGGACGAGCCGCCGCTCGATCTACGGGCCTCCTGGATCCTGGTGCCGCTCGCGCAGGCGCTGGTCGGTGTGCCGTTCGTCGTACGGACCATGCTGCCCGTGCTGCGAGCCGTGGACGGGCGGCTCAGGGAGGCGGCGGCCGTGCTCGGTGCGTCGCCCTGGCGGGTGTGGCGTGAGGTCGATCTGCCGATGGTGCGACGGGCACTGCTGATCGCGGCCGGGTTCGCGTTCGCGGTGTCGCTGGGGGAGTTCGGGGCGACGGTGTTCATCGCGCGGCCCGACAACCCGACGCTGCCCGTCGCGGTGGCCAAGCTGCTCGGGCGGGCCGGCGAGCTCAACTACGGCCAGGCGATGGCCCTTTCGACGATTCTGATGGTGGTGTGCGCGGTGGCGTTGCTGGTGCTGGAGCGGCTGCGGACCGATCGGACGGGGGAGTTCTGATGCTGCTGAGCATCGACGAGGCGACCGTACGGTTCGGCGGTCGGGCCGTGCTCGACGCCGTCGGCCTGGGGGTCGCCGAGCACGAGATCGTGTGCGTGCTCGGGCCCAGCGGCAGCGGCAAGTCGACGCTGCTGCGTGCGGTGGCGGGACTGCAACCCCTCGACTCGGGGCGGGTGTTGCTCGACGGGCGCGATCAGTCGGGGGTGCCCGCGCACCAGCGTGGGGTCGGGCTGATGTTCCAGGACCATCAGCTGTTCCCGCAGCGCGACGCGGGCGGCAATGTGGCCTTCGGGTTGCGGATGCACGGCGCCTCGAAGGGCGAACAGGCGGAGCGGGTACGGGAGTTGCTCGATCTGGTCGGGCTGCCGGGTGCCGCCGGCCGTGCCGTCGCGTCCCTCTCCGGCGGGGAGCAGCAGCGGGTGGCGCTGGCCCGTGCGCTCGCGCCCCGGCCGCGGCTGCTGATGCTGGACGAGCCGCTCGGCCAGCTCGACCGGTCGCTGCGGGAGCGGCTTGTCGTCGAACTCCGGGAACTCTTCGGCCGGTTGGGCACCACCGTGCTCGCGGTCACGCACGACCAGGGCGAGGCCTTCGCGCTCGCCGACCGGGTCGTGGTGATGCGGGACGGGCGGATCGCACAGACCGGTACGCCCCTTGAGGTGTGGCAGCGGCCGGCGGACGAGTTCGTCGCCCGCTTCCTCGGCTTCGACAACGTGGTCGAGGGGACGGTCGTCGGGGAGGCCGCGGACACGCCGTGGGGGAAGCTGCCGGTGGGTGAGGGCGCCGCACAGGGGACGCGGACGCTGCTCGTACGGCCCGCCGGTGTGCGGCTGGTGTCCACCGACACGGGCCTGCGCTGCACGGTGACCGCACGCACCTTCAAGGGCACCCATGTCGCCGTACACCTTCAGCCGGAGGACGCACCGCGCCTCGAAGCTGCGTGTGCGCTGCGGGACGCGCCGGACGCCGGGGACGCGGTCGGGGTGGAGTTCGACGCGGCCGAAATCGTCGTGCTCGACTGACCGGGCCCCTCTAGGGTCAGGGGCATGACGCGACTCGCACATGACCGCTACTGCGACGAAATCGCCGACCAGGTGGGCCGGTTGAGGGCGGTGGTGGCATCCGGTGCCGACCTGTCCGCCATGGTGCCGACCTGTCCGGACTGGTCGCTGGAGTATCTCGTACGGCACATGGGCGGTGCCTTGCGCTGGGTCGAGCTGCTGGTGCGGACGCGGGCGCAGGAGGAGATCCCCGAGGACAAGGTGGAGCTGGCCCACGGCCCCGAGGCCAAGGGCGACCCCGCCGCGCTGGACGCCTGGCTCGCCGAGACCGGCGAGATGGTCCTCGCCGCGCTGCGCGAGGCCGGTCCTGACACGAAGGTGTGGGCGTGGGCCGGGATCCACACCTCCGGATTCTGGGCGCGCCGGATGACGCACGAACTCACCGTCCACCGCGCCGACGCCACCCTCGCCGCCGGACTGCCCTACGACGTCGCGCCGGAGGTGGCGGCCGACGCGATCGACGAGTGGCTGGAGATCATCGAGTTCGTGCAGCGGACGATGCCGCACGACGCGGCGACGGAGCTGCGCGGCCCCGGACGCAGCATCCATCTGCACGCCACCGACACCACGCCCGAGGTGAACGCCGAGTGGGTTATTGAGCTCGGCGAGGAGGGCGTCACCTGGCGCCGGGGCCATGAGAAGGCGACCGTCGCCCTGCGCGGCCGGCTGACCGACGTACTGCTCGCCTTCTACCGCCGACTGCCGCTGGACAGCCCGCGGTTGGAGGTCCTCGGCGAGCGGGAGCTGCTGGAGTTCTGGCTGGAGCGGGCGACGTTCGACTGACATGTGTGTGGCCCGCCCCGAGAGCGGGACGGGCCACAACGGTGGTGCCTGAGGCGTCAGCGGGTGCTGTTGGCCCCACGACGGCGGAAGCCGAAGTAGACGGCGCCGCCACCCAGGGCGACCAGCGCTGCCGCGATACCGGCGATGATGCCGGTGTTGGAGTTGGCGCCGGTCTCGGCGAGGTTGGAGTCACCGGCCGCGGGGGACGGGGCGCTGCTCGCGGTGTCCGCGGGCGGGGTGCTGTCGCTCTCCGAGGCCGACGGGGTCGGGGTGGGCGTGTCGGACTCGGCCGGGGTGGAGGGGGTCTCCGACGGCGTCGGGGTGGCCGGCGGGGTCGGGTTCTCCTCCTTCTTGCAGGCCGTGGCCGGGGTCACCAGGTTGGGCTTGATGTCCTCGTCCACGTAGGGCGCGGCGTTGACGTGGATGCGGTACTCGGCGCTCGGCTTCCAGTTCTCCTCGAAGGTGATGGTCACGCCCTCGCGTGAGCCCTTGACCACCTGCTCGCCGACCTTCTTGAGGTCGGCGCCGTTGTTCTGCAGGTACACGGTGACGGTCGCCGGCACACCGGCGGGGTCCACGTCGGTGACGCTGATGACACCCTTGTCGCCGTCGCACTTGGCGGCGGCCGAGAACTCATTGATGTTGCAGGCGAGGGCGTTGCCGGCGGCACCGAGCGCAAGCGCGGCCGAGGCGGAGGCGACACCGAGGATGCGCACGGAGCGTGCGACGGTACGGCGGGAAAGGGGCAGGACTGCCACGTTTGTCCTTCACAAAAAGCGCAAATGCGGGGGGCTGAGGGGGTGTTGATGGGACACCAACATTCCCAGGAGTCTCACAGGTCTATAAGTGCCGCGTAAGCACTGTCAACGCATATGCACAGCGAAGGCCTTGGCTTTGCCCTCTTATTAACCGCCGACGCGTTTCAACGCAGCCGGAGCCTCCTCGATTCGGTCGACCAGGGCAATTCGGGCCTCCATCGAACGGTCCCGGGCGAGCGCCTGGAGCAGCGGCCAGGTCGGCAACTTTTCCGTCCAGTGCGCCCGGTTCACCAGGACCATGGGTGTGGGCTCGCCCCGCGACTCGTAGTAGTTCGGCGTCGCGTTGTCGAATATCTCCTGTACGGTGCCGGCGGCCCCCGGCAGGAAGACGACGCCCGCGGTGGAGCGGGCCAGCAGGCCGTCCTCGCGGGTGGCGTTGGCGAAGTACTTGGCTATGTGCGCGGCGAACGCGTTCGGCGGCTCGTGGCCGTAGAACCAGGTCGGGATGCCGACCGAAGGGCCGCCCTGAGGCCAGCGCTCACGGACCTCGAACGCGGCGCGCGCCCAGTCGGTGATCGACGGGACGAACTTCGGGGATTTGGCGAGGAGTTGGAGCGCCTCGGTGAGCATGCCGTCGCCGTACGGCGCCGCGTACGCACCCAGGTTCGCCGCCTCCATGGCACCCGGCCCGCCGCCGGTGGCGACCGTGAAACCGGCCCGGGCCAGCTCACGGCCGAGGCGGGCGGCATCGCCGTACTCCTCCGTGCCGCGCGCCATGGCGTGCCCGCCCATGACGCCGACCACCCGGGCGCCGACGAGGAGTTCGTCGAGGGCGTCCGAGACGGCGTCGTCGTGGATCGAGCGCAGCATGGAGGAGAAGATGTCGCCGTCCGACTTGGTCTGCTGGAACCAGGTGTACGCGCGGGCGTCCGGGGTCGCCTCATAGCCCTCGTCGAGGGCGGCGAACAGCTCGTCGGGCGAGTAGACGAAGCCGCGGTACGGGTCGAAGGGGAGACCCGGGACCGGCGGGAAGACCAGGGCCCCGGAGACGCGCACATGGGCGGCGGCCCCGGGGTCCATCGGGCAGCCGAGGAAGACGGAGCCCGTGGCGTCCACGGTCAGCAGGACGTCCGTACGGTCCGTCAGGTCGACGGCCTGGACACGGTGATGGGCGAGTGAGCCGACCGCTGCGATCACCTCGTCGAACTCGGCGAGGGACTCGATCTCACGGTCGTGGGAGCCGTCGAACGGCTGGGCGGGGGTCGAGTGCACGAGTCTATGCTAGGGGCTGGGCGGGAAGGGTGGTCTTTCGGCTGCGGGTCCGTTGTGGCTGGTCGCGCCCACGCGGCGGAGCCGCATATAGATACAGCCCCGCGCCCCTTTAGGGCGTTGCCCCTAGGTCAGCCTTCTATCGCCGACGGGTCCATCCACACGACCTCCCAGTGGTGGCCGTCGAGGTCGTCGAAGCCGCGGCCGTACATGAAGCCGTGGTCCTGGACCTGCTCCGATGCCGTGCCGCCCGCGGCGACCGCCTTCTCGACCAGTTCGTCGACCTTCTCGCGGCTCTCGGCGCTCAGGCAGATCGCCACCTCGTTGGTCTTCGTGGCGTCCGCGATCTCCTTGTTCGTGAAGGTCGAGTAGAACGGCTTGGTGAGCATCATCGCGACGATGGTGTCGCTGATCACGACCGATGCCGCGTTCTCGTCGGTGAACTGTGCGTTGATCGAGTAACCCAGCTCCGTGAAGAACTTCTTCGACGCGTCGAGGTCGTTCACGGGCAGGTTCACGAAGATCATCTGCTGGTACATCGAGGTCTCTCCCATCGGGTTCGTGTCGTTGCGTTTGGTAGACCCGAGGATGGCGCGGAACTCATCGCCGTGCGGAGACCTTTTTCGTACGTCTTCTCGTACGAGGTTCAGTGGGCCATCGGCAGGGCCGCCAGCTCGGCGACGATCAGGGTGAGCGGGCCGAACAGGGCCAGCAGGGCGCCGGCGCGGAGGGCGGCGGCGCTGCGGAGCATGGCGGCGGGGGCACCGAGGCGCACGAGGGCGGCGGTGGTGTCGGCACGGGCCTGCTTCGCCTCTACGGCGGCGGTGAGGAGGGTGGCCGCCGCGCAGCCGACGACCACCAGTGTGCCGAGGGTGGTGAGGGAGCCGAGGGGTTGGACGTCGGTGTCGTGGACGAGAGCCGACGTGTACGCCGCCGAGGCGACCGCGCAGGCGACGCCCAGGGGGCGGCCGATGCGGGCGGACTCCTCCATGAGGATGCGGCCCGCGAGGAGGCGGAGAGCGCCGGGGTGGAGGGACTGGAGGAGGCGGCCGCAGAGGTGGGTCAGGCCGGGGGAGGCGAGGGTGAGCCCCAGGGCGGTGAGGGCCCAGCCGGCGAGCGTGCCGGGGGATGTGGTGTCCGCGGTGCGGCTCGCGTAGGCCTCCACGGTGAGGCCTGCGGTGAGGACGGTGATGCCCCAGGGGAGACCGCGGGGCGCTTCGCGAGGGGCCGGGAGTTCGAGGTGGGGGTCGGGTTCGTGGACGTCGGCCGGTGGGGTGTCCGGGGTTGCCGCAGAGAGGTCGGTCGTGCTGCCCGCGGCCTCACGATTGTCCGCGGACTTTCGTCCCATGTGCGTGCCGAATCGTCCGTACGCTCCGAACGTCTCCCGTGCCGCCGCCAATCCGTACGCGCCGAAGCGGCCGTAACTCCTGCGGGCCCCGTGCTGCGCGGGCCTGCGCGGGTCTTTCGGGCGTAGTACCAGGGCCGTGGCGAGGGACGCCGCTGCCGGTACCAGGGCGAGCAGCGTCAGGGTCGCCGGGAGGGGGAGTTGCTGTTCCGCCGCCAGGAACTCCGTGGCCGCGCCGTCGAACGGCATGCCGGTGAGGTCTCCCCGCAGGTGGAGGAAGACCAGGAGGGCGAGCAGGGAGCCGAGTGTGGTGGCGAAAGCGGTCGTGACGGCGGAGACGACCATCAGGCGGCCGGGGCCGAGGCCGATGGCGGACAGGCCCGGGCGGGGTTTGGTCGCCGGGTCGGTGCGGGCCACCGCCACGGCGAAGTAGACGGTGGTGGCCAGGGGGGCCGCGCACCAGGCCAGGCGAAGGGTCGACGCGGCAGGCTCCTGGTGGGACAGCGCGTGGCCCAGGGCGGAGAGAAGCAGGAAGCCCGTCGCTGCCGAGGCCGCGGCCACCGAGAGACGGCGCAGCAGTACGGCGGGCCGGCCGACGCGGGTCAGACGGAGAGCGAGCACGCGGCCCGGCCTTCCGACTCGGTGACCGGGGGCAGATGCACGGTGGTCACGCGCCGGCCGTCCAGGAGGGAGAGCGTGCGGTCCGCGACCGCCGCCGTTTCCGCGTCGTGTGTCGCCAGGATCACCGTGATGCCGTGCGAGCGTGCCGCCGTGGTGAGCGTGCGCAGGATGTGGCCGCGGTCGGCGCGGTGAAGAGGGGCCGTCGGCTCGTCCGCGAACAGGACCGTGGGGGTCGGGGCCAGTGCCCTGGCGATCGAGACGCGCTGGCGTTCCGCCTGGACCAGTTCGTGCGGGCGCTTGCGGGCGCGGTCCCCGATGTCCAGGCGCTCCAGCCACTCCATCGCCGCCACCTTGGCGCGACGGCGGCTGGTGCCGCGGAGCATCAGGGGCAGGGCGGCGTTCTCCCAGGCGTTGAGTTCGGGGACGAGGAGCGGGGCCGGGTCGATCCAGGCGAAGCGGTCGCGGCGCAGCCGTTCGCGGGGGACGGGGCCCATGGTGTGCACCGGCACGCTGTTGAACCAGACCTCGCCGCGCAGCGGTCGTACCAGGCCGGACAGACATCTCAGCAGCGTGGTCTTGCCGCTCCCGCGGGGGCCGTTGACCGCGACGATCTCGCCCTCCTGGACGTGGAGCGAGACGCCGCCGAGCGCGGGCGAGCCGTCCTCGTGCCGAAAGTGCAGGGAGCGTGCCCAGAGCACGTCGTTGTCCGGCGGGGCCACCATGGGCGTACACCTCGTTCAGATCCGTAGTTCCCGGTGCCGTTCCCCCTTGCGGGGGAACGACGGCAGGGCCGATCGGCTACAAGGCACGCTAGGGATCCGGGGCAGGAACGCCGGACAGCACGCGGCCCGGGTGCACCCATGCCACTCGTTCGGGTGCACCCGGGCCACCGGGCCGTTGGAAGCTACAGCTTGGTCCACGCCTCCGTGAGCGTCGCGCGCAGGATCTGCTCGATCTCGTCGAAGGTCTCCTGGTTGGAGATCAGCGGCGGGGCGAGCTGGACGACCGGGTCGCCGCGGTCGTCGGCACGGCAGTACAGGCCGTTGTCGTAGAGCGCCTTGGAGAGGAAGCCGTACAGGACGCGCTCGGTCTCCTCGTCGTTGAAGGACTCCCTGGTGGCCTTGTCCTTGACGAGTTCGATGCCGTAGAAGAAGCCGTTGCCGCGTACGTCGCCGACGATCGGCAGGTCGTACAGCTTCTCCAGGGTCGCGCGGAAGGCGCCCTCGTTGTCGAGGACGTGCTGGTTGAGGCCTTCGCGCTCGAAGAGGTCGAGGTTGGCGAGGCCCACCGCGGCCGACACCGGGTGGCCGCCGAAGGTGTAGCCGTGCAGGAAGGTGTTGTCGCCCTTGTAGAACGGCTCGGCCAGCCGGTCGGAGATGATGCAGGCGCCGATCGGGGAGTAGCCCGAGGTCATGCCCTTGGCACAGGTGATCATGTCCGGGACGTAGTCGAACTTGTCGCAGGCGAACGTCGTGCCCAGCCGGCCGAAGGCGCAGATGACCTCGTCCGAGACCAGCAGTACGTCGTACTGGTCGCAGATCTCGCGGACGCGCTGGAAGTAGCCGGGCGGGGGCGGGAAGCAGCCGCCCGCGTTCTGCACCGGCTCCAGGAAGACGGCCGCGACCGTCTCCGGGCCCTCGAAGAGGATCTGCTGCTCGATCTGGTCGGCGGCCCAGCGGCCGAAGGCCTCGGGGTCGTCACCGAAGAGCGGGGCGCGGTAGATGTTGGTGTTCGGGACCTTGTGCGCGCCCGGGACGAGGGGCTCGAACGGGGCCTTCAGGGCCGGGAGGCCCGTGATGGACAGGGCGCCCTGCGGGGTGCCGTGGTAGGCGACCGCGCGGGAGATCACCTTGTACTTGGTGGGCTTGCCGGTGAGCTTGAAGTACTGCTTGGCGAGCTTCCAGGCGGTCTCGACCGCCTCGCCGCCACCGGTGGTGAAGAAGACCTTGTTCAGGTCGCCGGGCGCGTGCTGCGCCAGGCGCTCCGCGAGCTCGACGGCCTTCGGGTGGGCGTAGGACCACACCGGGAAGAACGCCAGATCCTGCGCCTGCTTGAAGGCGGCCTCGGCGAGTTCCGTGCGGCCGTGACCGGCCTGGACCACGAACAGACCCGCGAGACCGTCGAGGTAACGCTTGCCCTTGTCGTCGTAGATGTAGGTGCCCTCGCCCCGGACGATGGTCGGGACGGGGGAGTTCTCGTACGAGGACATGCGGGTGAAGTGCATCCACAGGTGGTCGTACGCGGTCTGGCTGAGGTCCTTGGTGCTCACGGTTATCGGGTCCTCACGGTTATCGGGTTCCCCACATGTAGGTCTGCTTCTTGAGCTTCAGATAGACGAAGCTCTCGGTGGAGCGCACTCCGGGGATGGCCCGGATGCGTTTGTTGATGACGTCCAGCAAGTGGTCGTCGTCCTCGCAGACGACTTCCACCATCAGGTCGAAGGAGCCTGCTGTCATCACCACGTACTCGCATTCGGACATGGCGGTCAGTGCGTCGGCCACGGACTCCACGTCGCCCTCGACATGGATGCCGACCATCGCCTGCCGCCGGAAGCCCACGGTGAGCGGGTCCGTGACGGCGACGATCTGCATCACGCCCTGGTCGAGCAGCTTCTGGACGCGCTGCCGCACGGCCGCCTCGGAGAGGCCGACGGCCTTGCCGATGGCGGCGTACGGCCGGCGGCCGTCCTCCTGGAGCTGTTCGATGATGGCGAGGGAGACGGCATCCAGCTGGGGATTGCCGTTCCGCTGATCTGCGCTTCGACTGGCCACGGCCTCACTGTGCACGACGTCTCGACAGTTCCGCAAGGCCGGAGCGATGAAATTCGTTGTTTACGTGGCCGAGACTTGCGGATTTCGCAGGAATGGCGCGATCGGGGGTGTTGAAAACGTCGGCGCGCGGATTAGGGTGGGTGTCTCAGTCAATGGACAGTTCGACCCGACACAGGAGGCCGGCAGTGAGCACCGAGCTGCGTGGGCTGCGCACACTACGGAATTACATCGCCGGTGAGTTCCGGGACGCCGCCGACGGACGGACCACCGAGGTGGTCAACCCCGCGACGGGCGAGGCGTACGCGACCGCGCCGCTGTCCGGGCAGGCGGATGTCGATAGCGCGATGGCGGCCGCCGCCGCGGCCTTCCCGGCCTGGCGCGACACCACCCCGTCCGAGCGGCAGAAGGCCCTCCTGAAGATCGCGGACGCGTTCGAGGAGCGCGCCGAGGACCTCATCGCGGCCGAGGTGGAGAACACCGGCAAGCCGATCGGGCTCACGCGGTCCGAGGAGATCCCGCCGATGGTCGACCAGATCCGGTTCTTCGCCGGTGCGGCGCGGATGCTGGAGGGCCGCTCCGCCGGTGAGTACATGGAGGGGCTGACCTCGATCGTCCGCCGTGAGCCGGTCGGCGTCTGCGCGCAGGTCGCGCCGTGGAACTACCCGATGATGATGGCCGTGTGGAAGTTCGCCCCGGCGATCGCGGCCGGCAACACGGTCGTGCTGAAGCCGTCGGACACCACCCCGGCCTCCACCGTCCTGATGGCCGAGATCATGGGCGGGATCCTGCCCAAGGGCGTCTTCAACGTCATCGCCGGCGACCGTGACACCGGCCGCCTGATGGTCGAGCACCCGACCCCGGCCATGGCGTCCATCACCGGCTCGGTGCGGGCGGGCATGTCGGTCGCCGAGTCCGCGTCCAAGGACCTCAAGCGGGTCCACCTGGAGCTGGGCGGCAAGGCGCCGGTCGTCGTCTTCGACGACACCGACATCGCCAAGGCCGTCGAGGACATCTCGGTCGCGGGCTTCTTCAACGCCGGGCAGGACTGTACGGCGGCCTGCCGCGTCCTCGTCCACGAGGCGATCCACGACGAGTTCGTCACCGCGCTCGCGAAGGCCGCCGCCGACACGAAGACGGGCCAGCCGGATGACGAGGATGTGCTGTACGGGCCGCTCAACAACCCCAACCAGCTGGAGCAGGTGAGCGGGTTCATCGAGCGGCTGCCGGCGCACGCGCGCGTGGAGGCCGGTGGCAAGCGGGTCGGCGACAAGGGGTACTTCTTCGCGCCGACCGTCGTCTCCGGGGTCAAGCAGGACGACGAGATCATCCAGAAGGAGGTCTTCGGGCCGGTCATCACCGTTCAGTCCTTCGCCGACGAGGCGCAGGCCGTCGAGTGGGCGAACGGTGTCGAGTACGCGCTCGCGTCGTCCGTGTGGACGAAGGATCACGCGCGTGCGATGCGGCTGTCGAAGGCGCTCGACTTCGGGTGTGTGTGGATCAACACGCATATTCCGCTGGTCGCCGAGATGCCGCACGGTGGGTTCAAGAAGTCCGGGTACGGCAAGGACCTTTCGGCGTACGGGTTCGATGACTACACGCGGATCAAGCACGTGATGACGTCCCTGGACGGGTGACGCTTCGCTGAGGGGGCGGATTTCGGCTGCGGGTCCGCTGTGGCTGGTCGCGCAGTTCCCCGCGCCCCTGAGGGCGTTGCGGCCCCGGACGTTGCAAGTGCCGTCCGGGGCCGCTTCCTTCCCCCCTCCGCGGTGGTCTCAGGCCCTGCTGGTGGTCAGTGAGGGCAGTTCGTCCTTGTCCGGGCGGCCTGGGAGTTCAGGCAGGTCCGGCGGGCGTACCCCGTCCGGGGCCGACGGGATCGTGATGCCCACCTCCTTCAGGATCGGGGCGCACTTCTTGATGGCTTTGCGGTACGCCTTGCTCCGCAGGTCCGCCTCGTCGCCCTTGTCGACCTTCATCTGTACGCGGAGGCCGATCCCGCCGTCCTCGTTCTTCTCCGCGTGGAAGTCGGGGAAGACGGTCTGGCCTTGGGCGCGCATACAGGCGGCGAAGTCGTCGTTGGCCTCGTTGACGTCGTCCGGGGCGTTCTCGGTCGGCTCGTATCCCATCGCGATGCCCGGTCGCGCGCGGGGCGGGACGTCCGTCGAGTCGGATGCGGCGGCCGTCGACGCGCTGACCGTGCCGAGGGTGACGGCCGTGATCGCGGCCAGGGCCAGGGCGAGTCGCCGTGGCCGGGGCGCCAGTACGGGCATGTGGTCCTCCAGTCGGTGCCGTGAGTGCTTACGGCGTCCAGGCAACCGCCCACCCGGTTACGGCACGGGAACGGCCGCCCTTATCGCGGTGTAACCCCCGCGCGGCCACACTGACCGCATGCGTGTGCTGGTGGTCGAGGACCACGAAGAACTCGCCGAGACGGTCGCCGCGGGCCTGCGCCGGGAGGGGATGGCCGTCGACCTGGCCTTCGACGGACCGACGGCGCTGGAGCGGGTCGAGGTCAACGGCTACGACGTCGTCGTACTGGACCGCGATCTGCCCGGCGTCCACGGGGACCAGGTGTGCCGGACGCTCGCCGAGGGCGGCAGCCGGGCGCGGGTGCTGATGCTGACGGCGTCGGGGACGGTGGCCGACCGGGTCGCGGGGCTGGGTCTCGGCGCCGACGACTATCTGCCGAAGCCCTTCGCGTTCACCGAACTCGTCGCTCGGATACGGGCGTTGGGGCGCCGTGCGCAGCCCGCGCTGCCGCCGGTGCTGGTCCACGGGGAGCTGCGGCTCGACCCGGCCCGCAGGGTCGCCACCCGGGACGGGGCGGGACTGCCCCTCAGCCCCAAGGAGTTCGCCGTACTCGAACTTCTCATGGCCGCCGGGGGTGGCGTCGTCTCCGCCGAGGAACTCCTCGAACGGGCCTGGGACGAGGCCGCCGACCCCTTCAGCCAGACCGTGAAGGTGACGATGAGCCGACTGCGGCGCAAGCTGGGGGAGCCGGCGCTGATCGAGACGGTCGAGCGGGCGGGGTACCGGCTGTGAGGCCCCGGGTCCTGCGTGTCCGGGGACCGCACAGCGTCCGCTGGCGGCTCACCCTCCTCTACAGCGCCCTGTTCGCGATCGCCGGGGCCGTGCTGTTGGCCTTCACCTACCTCCTCGTCGCGAACAGCGAGCCGTCCCTCACCGGCGGCGACTCGCGGGTGGTCAAGGGCAGCGACGGTGCACCGGCCATCGCGTCGTTCGTCGAACAACGGCTCTCGGTGCTGCGCTCCGAGCAACTGCACCAGCTGCTCATCGAGTCGGTCGTGGCGCTGGCGGTGATGACCGTGGTGTCGGTGGCGCTCGGGTGGCTGATGGCGGGGCGGGTGCTGGCGCCGCTGCGCACCATGACCGCGGCCGCCCGCCGTATCTCCGCCGACAATCTGCATGAGCGGCTCGCGGTGCCCGGACCCGACGACGAGCTGAAGGCGATGGCGGACACCATCGACGACGTACTCGCCCGGCTGGAGGGCGCGTTCGAGGCGCAGCGGCAGTTCGTCGCCAACGCCTCGCACGAGCTGCGCACCCCGCTCACGCTCCAGCAGGCCATCGTGGACGTCGCCCTCGCCGATCCCGACGCGTCGGTGGACACCCTGCGGGCCGCGCTGCTCAGGTCCCGGGCGGCGGGTCAGGAACAGGAGCGGCTGATCGATGCGCTGCTGACCCTGGCTCGAAGTCAACAGGGCCTGGAACGGCGGGAGTTCGTGGATCTGACGGCGATCGTGCGGGAGCGGCTGCCGGATACCGGGCCCCGGGTCGAGGCGCGGCTCGACCCGGCGCCGGTGTTCGGCGATCCGCAGCTGATCGAGCGGCTGGTGGTCAACCTCACCGACAACGCCGTACGGCACAACCTCCCGCCGGGTGAGGGCGGCTGGGTGAGTGTGTCGACGGGCGTGGATGGATCGGGGAGGCCGGGGCTGCGGATCGAGAACAGCGGTCCGGTGATCCCGGCCGACCAGGCGGCGGGGCTTTTCCAGCCGTTCCGGCGGTTGGGGCCGGAGCGGGTGCGCAGACGGGACGGACTGGGCCTCGGTATGTCGATCGTGGCGGCGGTGGTCGCCGCGCACGGCGGCCGGGTGCTGGCCCGGACGCGTCCCCAGGGCGGGCTGACCGTGGAGGTGACGCTGCCCGCTCCGATACCGGCGCCGTACGTCACGAACGTACAAAGGGAGCGACAAGGTGTCGGGTCCGGCTGATCAGGCTCGACGCAGCGTCCATTGTCCCGGCACAGTCGGGAGGAGCATGCTGCGCCAATGCCCCCGACACCGAAGAGGTCCTCGCTCTCCCGTCGCTCCCTGCTGCGCACGCTGGGCGGCACCGCCGCGCTCGGGGGGCTCGCCGGGTGCGGTGTGCCCGCCGCGTACGTCAAGCCCGGTGAGCGGGCCGCTGCCGATCTGTCCGCCAGCGACAAGCGGCTGACCTGGGCGAACTGGCCGCTGTACATCGACACCGACGACGACGAGGACGAGACGAAGCGGCCCACGCTGGAGGCGTTCGAGAAGGGCACGGGGATCGCCGTCGACTATGTCGAGGAGATCAACGACAACGACGAGTTCTTCGGCAAGATCAGCCCCGCGCTGATGAACCATCAGCGGACCGGCCGCGATCTGATCGTCATCAGCGACTGGATGTGCGCGCGGTTCGTGACGCTCGGCTGGGTGCAGGAGATGGACCGCGCCGTACAGCCGAACGTGACGAAGTACCTGGACCCGCAGCTGAGGTCGCCCGCCTTCGACCCCGGCCGCAAGTTCACCGTGCCGTGGCAGTCGGGGATCACGGGAATCGCGTACGACCGCCGCCGGCTGGGCCGGGAGATCCGGCACGTCTCCGATCTGTGGGCGAGCGATCTCAAGGGGCGGGTCACCCTGCTGTCCGGGCTCGACGAGGCGTTCGCGCTGCTGATGCAGGGCAATGGCGTCGACATCACGAAGTGGACGGCGGACGACTTCCATCAGGTGTGCGACCAGGTCGAGAAGTACGTCCACAGCGGCCGGATCCGCCGCTTCACCGGCAACGACTACACCAAGGACCTGGTCAGCGGTGACGTACTGGCCTGCCAGGCGTACTCCGGCGACGTGATCCAGCTCCAGGCCGACAACCCGGACATCCGCTTCGTCGTCCCCGAGGAGGGCGCCGAACTGTGGGCGGAGTCGCTGATGATCCCGAACCTGGCCGCCCACAAGACCAACGCCGAGCGGCTGATCGACTACTACTACGAGCCCGAGGTCGCCGCCGAGCTGGCCGCCTGGGTCAACTACGTCTGCCCCGTCCCGGCCGCCCAGGACATCCTCGCCTCCTCGAAGGACGAGGAGACGGCCGCCCTTGCCGAGGACCCGCTGATCTTCCCCGACACCGCGATGCGGGGGCGGCTCGCCATCGCGCGGGACATCAGGGCAGACGAGCGGACCGAGTTCGCGAAGCGGTGGAACGCGATCGCGGGGTTGTAGGCGGGGAGACCTCCTTGTTGTGACGAGTGCGACGAGGATTTTTGGTTGGCACAAAGGAGGGATAGTCGGCGGCTGCTGCTAGGCGAGACTCATCTGTGCGCCGGCTTCGGCGCGGGCCGTGGCGATGGACGGCCTGCCGCGGCCAGACCCAAAGTCGTTCCTCAGGCACCCATGACCGCAAGCAGCGTCGCCGAGCGCGACTCGCGGGTCCAGGCCCAACCCGCAGTCACCCGGCTCAGCCAGTGAGGTCGAGCGCCGCACGGACGATGCTGTCGGCGTCGATGCCATGGTGGCGGTAGACGTCCTCAAGGGAGCCGGACTGCCCGAACCGGGTCACGCCGAGCGCTGTGGTCGGCACCCGGTTGACGGTGGCCAGGAACGTGAGGGTGTGTGGGTGCCCGTCCAGGACGGTGACCAGCGGTGTGGCGCGATCCGCAGGGAAGACCTGGTCGAGGATCCATGACTCCGCCGCCTCATGCCCCTGCCGTGCCCGAACGGCCCGATACAGCAGATCGGGGCTGGTCACACAGATCACGTCCGCGGCGATGCCGGCCTGCTCCAAGCGCTCGGCGGCGGCCAGGGCTTCCGGCACGAGGGCGCCCATGGCCGCGATGCTCAGGGCCGGCGCCTCGGTCCGACGCAGCAGGTAGGCGCCGGCCACCACCTGGCGACGCCGTCGCTCGCGGGCCGCGGGATCCGCGGGCATGGCGGCGAGTGACTGGTCGACCGGCCGGGTGGAGGTCCGTAGATAGGCCGAGCAGCCGTCGGGCCTGCCGAGTTTCGCCAGGGCGGCCAGCAGGGTCCACTCCGTGTCGAGGACGAAGGCCGGCTCGTAGCTGACACAGCCGGGTTGTTCGAGGCCGATGGACGGCGTCTTGATCGATTGGTGCGCTCCTCCTTCGGGGGCGAGCGAGATCCCGGACGGGGTGCCGATCAGGATCGACTGCCCGCCCGCGTAGATGCCGTACGACCAGGGCTCCAGGGCGCGTTCCACGAAAGGGTCGTAGAGCACCCCGATCGGCAGGAGGGGCTGACCCCACCGGCTCCAGGTGGCGCCCAGTTCGCCGAGCAGCCCGACCAGGTTGACCTCGGCGATGCCCAGCTCGATGTGTTGCCCTGTGGGCTTTTCACGCCAGTGGAGGATGGTCTCGCGGTCGTCGGCGAACCAGTTGGGGCGTTCGGTCGCCGACCACACGCCGACCTTGTTCACCCAGCCGCCCAGGTTCGTGGAGGACGAGACGTCCGGGCTGACCGTCACGACTCGCCTGGCCGCTTCGGGTGCTTCCCGGGCCAGGTCGAGCAGGGCCCGCCCGATCGCGGCCTGCGTCGTCGCCACCCCGGACGGGGTCCGGCCCATGTCCACCGGCAGGTCCGGCGGGGCAAGCCGAGGGCTGTTCTGCCGGTGCAGGCGCCGCGCGGTGCGCAGGCACAGCGTTTGTGCGGGGCTGCCGTCGGAGAAGGGCCGCCAGGGATCGGCCGGATCGGCACCGACCCGTACGGCCATGTCGCGCATCTGCTCGTCGGTGAGCAGGGCCGAGTGGTTCTGCGGATGCCCCTTGGTCGCCAGGCCATGTCCCTTGATGGTGTAGGCGAAGATCACCGTCGGGCGGGAGTCGTCGATCGTGGAGAACGCCTCGTCCAGCGCGTCCAGGTCGTGACCGGCCAGATCGGCGATCGCGGCGAGCAGCTCCTCGTCGGCCAACTGGGCTGCCAGGTCGGCGATCCGCCCGGCGCCCGGCCCGGTGCCGGGCAGCCGCTGACGCAGCTCGGATGCTTCGCAGCGCAGAAGTCGCTGGTACTCGGGGTTCGGCATCGTGTCGATGCGGTGCCGCAGCTCGTCGCCCCCCGGACGGCTGAAGAGTTCCTGGAGCAGCCGACCGTACTTGAGGGTGATCACCTGCCAGCCGGCGGCGGTGAACATGCCCCGCAGCTTGTCGGCCGCGATGTCCGGCACGACCCGGTCCAGCGACTGGCGGTTCAGGTCGACTACCCATACGAGTTCGCCGAGTTGGGCGACCGCCGGATCGAGCACGGCCTCCCATACCGCGCCCTCGTCCAGTTCCGCGTCACCGAGCAGCGAGTACTGGCGCCCGGTACCTGCCCCTCCGGTCAGGCCGTCCACGTACCGGCGGGAGAGAGCGCCCCAGATCGGGGCCGTGGCCCCGATGCCGACCGAGCCGGTCGAGTAGTCGACGGGATCCGGGTCCTTCGTTCTGCTCGGGTAGCTCTGGAGTCCCCCGAAGTCGCGCAGCCTGGTCAGGTAGGCCGAGTCGAGCTCACCCAACAGGTGGTTGATCGCGTGCAACACCGGCGAGGCATGCGGCTTGACCGACACCCGGTCCTCCGGACGCAGATGCCGGAACCACAGCGTCGTCATGATCGACACCATCGAGGCCGATGACGCCTGGTGCCCGCCCACCTTCACGCCGGACTCGTTCGGGCGGACCCGGTTCGCATGGTGGATCATGGTCGTCGACAGCCAGAGCACCCTGTTCCGCACCTCGTACAGCAGGTGGTTTTCGTCCATGACTCCGGGCGGACTGACCGTCGGACTGCTCACTTGGTGCACCATCCTCATTTACGCAGTTCGGATTTACGTAATTCGGAGCCCGTCTCACGATGCGGCGTCGAGCGCCTTCGACAGGTCGGAGAGCAGGTCGTCGGGGCTCTCGATACCGGCGGAGAGGCGTACGACGTCGGGGTCGTCGACCGAGTCCACGAGGCTTACGACATCACCGAGACTGGTGGCCCTGACGAACTGCGTGAACGCGTCGTACACCGCGGCCTTCCGCTCCGGCGCGTGCAGCGCGAAGGAGAGCATCCCGCCGAAGTGGCGCCCGCCCGTGAGCCGGCGGGCCAGCCCGTGCGCCGGTGCGCTCGGGAGCCCCGGGTAATGGACCACGCTCGTCGCTTCATGGGATTCGGCCAGTTCGGCGAGTCGCAGTGCGGTGTCACTCGCCCGGGCCACTCGCAGTTCGAGGGTGCTGATCCCCTCGATGACGGCAGCGGCGTTGTGCGGGGTGATGATCGTTCCGAGTCTGCGGCGCAGGGTGGCGATCGCGTCCATGGCCGGCCCACTGCCCGCCAGCGCACCGGCCAGCACCCGGCCGTGCCCGGCCAGGTACTTGGTCGCGCTGTGGATGACGAGGTCGGCGCCGAGCTCCAACGGCCGCAGCAGCACCGGGGTGGCGAAGGTGTTGTCCACCACCACCAGGGCATCGTGATCGTGCGTGATCGCGACGATCGACTCCATGTCGAGGACGTCGAGCCGCGGGTTGGTGAACTCCTCGAAGAACACCGCGCGGGTGGCGGGCCGGAATGCCGCCTTGAGCGCCGTCAGATCGGTCAGGTCGACGAACGTCACCTCGCATCCGAAGTCCGGCAGGTCGTAGGCCAGCCACTCCCGGCTGTTGACGAACAGCTGGTCGGACGCGATGAAGTGGCCTCCCCGGCGCCCCAGCGCCAGCATCGCCGTGGTGATCGCCGCCATCCCCGAGGAGAAGGCCAGGGCGCGCGGCGCCGAGTCGATCGACGCCAGCGTCTCTTCTAGAGCGGCGACGGTCGGGTTCTGCACCCGGGAGTAGTAGCCGTACGCCATCGGGTCCCGCACGGTCCGCTCGTGGGTGGCCATGTCCGCCATGGCGAAGGACGCGGTGTCGAAGACCGGGGTCGCGACCGCTCCCAGCGGGTTCGCTCCCCGGCCGTGCACCAGCCTGGTCGCGAGCCCACGCTCGTCGTGAGTCATTCAGGCCCTTTCCGCTGCTACGGACTGCCCACCAGGGGGCGTGAGCAATGCCGGTACGTCCACGACGCCGCCGGCGGCCTCGAACTCGGCGCGGCTGCGCTCCCGGAGCCCGGGATCGGTGAGGTAGTCGAACGCGGTCAGGGCCAGGGCCACCGCCCCGTCGACGACCGCCCGGTCGCCCGGCTCCGAGCCGGCGTACTCGGCGAAGCCGGCGGTGTGCATGGCGACCTCCGGCGGGGCGATGCCAAGGGTGGGGTGGATCGCCGGGACGCGCAGGCTGATGTTGCCGAGGTCGGTCGAGCCCTGAGGCCCGCCCGTCGGCCCGAGGGTGCGCCCACGGCCGACAAGATGCGCTCCGAAGCGGGCTGCGAGCGCGTCGTTGCCACGTACCGGCAGACACGGCTGGATCCGGTCCCACACCGTTTCGAGTTCGGTCTCCGTGATCAGCGCGGCACCCTCGAAAATGCGCTGCACCCGCTCGCCCAGCGCAAGCAGTGAGTCGAGCCGAGGTGACCGGATCAGCAGCCGCAGCGAGGCTCTCGCGGGCACGACGTTCGCGACCCCGCCGCCGTCGGTGATGACTCCGTGGACGCGGTCGGTCCCCGGGATGTGCTGACGCAGGGCCGCGATCCCCTGGTATGCGGCGACGACGGCGTCGAGCGCGTTGCGCCCTGCCTCGGGCCGGGCCGAGGCATGAGCCGGAATCCCGTGATAGGTCACCTCGACCGAACGCAGCCCGAGGGCGGCGAAGTCGAGGCCGTCGTGATGGGCGGGGTGGAGCATGATCGCGGCGTCGATCCCGTCGAAGGCACCGGCACGGGCCATGATCTCCTTGCCGGAACCGTTCTCCTCGGCGGGAGTGCCGAGGACAACGACCGAGCCACCCGTGTCACCGATCGCGTCGGCCAACCCGAGAAACGCCCCGGCCGCCGCCGCACCGATGACGTTGTGCCCGCAGCCGTGGCCAATGCCGGGAAGCGCGTCGTACTCGGCCAGCAGCGCGATGCGCGGCCCTAGTGGATTCCCGGCCGACGCCTGGAGCGACGTCTCCATACCGTGGACGCCGACGCTCGCTTCAATGCCGTGTGCCCTCACCAACTCGGCCAGGGCGGCGACCGATCGGTGCTCCGCGAACCCGATCTCGGACAGGCTGTGGATCTTCCTGCTCAGCGCCACCAGCTGCGGAGCGAGCGCCTCGATGCGGTCGGTGACCTGCCGCGCCGGCTTGTCCTGCGCCATCACAACACCTTTCCCAGAAAGGAGCGGGTGCGTTCGTGGGCCGGCGCGCCGATGACCTGGTCCGGCGGCCCCTGTTCGATGATGCGTCCCTCGCTCAAGAAGACAGCGGTGTCGGCCACTTGACGGGCGAACCCCATCTCGTGCGTCACCACGATCATCGTCATCCCCGAAGCGGCCAGATCTCGCATCACGTCGAGCACCTCGCCGACGAGTTCGGGATCGAGCGCGGACGTGGGCTCGTCGAAGAGCATCAACTCCGGCTCCATGGCCAGCGCCCGGGCGATGGCGACGCGCTGCTGCTGACCGCCGGAGAGGTGGCTCGGGTAGGCGTCCTGCTTGTCTCCCAGACCGACCCGTTGGAGCAGCCCGCCGGCGCGCTCGACCGCGACATCCCGGCTCTCCCTCTTCACCCGCATCGGCGCCAGGGTCACGTTCTCCAGGACCGTCATGTGCGGGAACAGGTTGAACTGCTGGAACACCATGCCGATCCGGGACTTGCGCTCGGCGACCGCCGACGGGCGGGCCTCGTGCAGACGTCCCCGCACGAGATCGGAACCGACCAGCCGGCCGCCGACGAGGATGTACCCGCGGTCCACGGTCTCCAGGTGATTGATACAGCGCAGGAACGTGGACTTGCCCGAGCCGGAGGCCCCCAGCAGGCAGACCACCTCACCGCGCTCGACCGTCAGGTCGATCCCCTTCAGCACCTCCAGCGCTCCGAAGCTCTTGTGCACGTCGTGGGCCTGGACGACCGGCAGGGTCTCGGTGCCTGCGCTCATCACGCTTCCCCCACTCGGGTCAGGCTGCGTCCGAACCGCTTCTCCAGGCGCCCCTGGAGAAGGGTGAGCAGCGTGGTCAGGACCAGGTACCAGATACTCGCGACGATCAGCATGGGGATCTGCAGGTAGTTGCGCGAGTAGATCTGTGTGACCGACTCGAGCAGGTCTCCGACGCCGATGACCAGCACGACCGAGGTCATCTTCAGCATCGAGATGAACTGGTTCCCGATCGGCGGGATGATCGCCCGCATCGCCTGCGGCAGCACGACGAACCGCAGCGTCGCGAGGCGTCCCAGGCCCAGTGCGTCCGCGGCCTCCGACTGACCGTGCGGCACGCTGAGCAGTCCGCCGCGGACGATCTCCGCGACGTACGCGGCCTCGTTGAGCCCGAGCGCGAGGATCGCCGCCGCGAAGATCGGGATCACCGTGTTCGTGTCCCAGCTGACGAGGAACCCACCGCCCGGGATGCCGATTCCGATCCGGGGGAACAACGAAGCCGCGAACCCCCAGAACAGCACCTGGACGAGCACCGGTGTGCCGCGGAAGAACCAGATGTACAGGCCGGCGGCGTTGCGGGACAGGGCGCTCTCCGAACGCCGCAGCACGGCGAGCACGACCCCGCCGACGATGCCGACGAGCATCGCGGCGACGGTCAACTCCAGTGTCACGGCAATGCCTTCGAGTACACCGACGTCGAAGAGATAGCGCCCGACCGTCGGCCAGTCGAACCCGGGGTTGGTGAACAGGATCGCGATGGTGAACCCGGCGAGCACCAGAATCGTTCCACCGGCGACCACCTGCCCGACGGAGCGGCGTCGGACCAGTTCGTGCTCAGCTGCCGCGACCAGGGCTGTCACGTCCATGCCGTCGTCACCCGAAGGTGTGTCGGTGCGGGTACGCCCCTTCTCGCCGGCGCTCGTCGAGGCGTTCCCGCTCACGACGCCACCACATTGACCTGCGACTTCGCCACCGCCGCATTCGCTATGTCCCAGCGCTCGAGGATCTTCGTGTACGTCCCGTCGGCGATCAGGCCGTTGTAGAACGCCGTCAGCGCCGCCGCGAGTTCCTCCTCGTCCTTGGGTACGGCCACCCCGGCCGCCGCGGGACTGAGCAGGATGGTGTCCACGGACTGGAACAGATCCGGCTGGAGCTTCGCCTGGTAGGCGACTGCCGTGTTGTCGGCGAGCATCGCGTCGGCACGCCCGGTGGCGACGGCTTGGTTGACGTTGCTCTGCTGCGGCACGACCATCGGTTCGATCTTGGACTTGCCCGCCTTCGCGCACTGCTCCTGGAGGCTGTCCATGTTCCCCTGAGCCTGTACCGTGCCGGTCTGTGCGGCCACCGTACGCCCGCACAGATCGAGCGACTTCTTGATCCCCTCGGGGTTGCCGGCCTTCACCATCGCGGATGTACCGGCGTTGACGTAGCTGACCAGGTTCAGGACCTCAGTGCGCTCCTGGGTAACGGTCCACGCGGACCAACTCGCCTCGAAACGGTGTGCCTTGAGACCCGCGAGCATGCCGTCGAAGGGCACCTCCACCCACTTGACCCGCAGTCCGGTCCGAGCCGTGAGGGCCGCGGCGAAGTCGGCACCGACGCCGATGATCTCCCCCGAGGAGCTTTTGAAGGCGTTCGGCGGATAGTTGGGGTCGGCCGCGAGCCGCAGTACCCCGCTCTCGCGTACGTCCTCCGGGAACTTCGCCAGCAGCGCCGAGTCGACCGCGCTCTTCACCTTGAGCGGCGCCGAGGGCAGTCCGGCCTTGGTGGGCTGCGCGCCGGCACCGGTGCTGTCGTCGTTACTGCATGCACTCATCCCGAGCACCGCCAGCGTGACACCTGTCGCGGCGATCCCGTGCAGAACTTTCATCTGCCTACTCCTGTGTCGATCCCCGACAGGCGGTCGTACTCACGCACCCACCAAGGAGCTGCGGAAGGATCATACTTATGATGCATGTGGAGCATAGGTATGATGCATTTCCCTGACAAGACCTCGTCGTCACGATCACTCCGAGGAGATCAAGTGGGCAGGCTCAGCGACCAAGTCGTGGCACGGCTGCGGCGGGCGATCGTGCACGAGGAATACGCGCCGGGCAGCCGGATGCCCACTGCGGAAGCCCTGTCGGATTCGCTCGGGGTCTCCCGCAGCGTCGTACGCGACGCCTTGCGAACCCTGTCCTCCATGGGACTCGTCGAGGTCCGGCAGGGGCACGGGATCTTCGTCTCGGTCCCCCGGGACGACATCGTCACCACCGCCCTGACGCTCCGTATGCAGCGATCGGACGTCACCATCGGGGAGGTCCTGGCCGCCCGCATCACCCTTGAGTCCACCCTCGCCGCCGAGGCCGCGCGCGTCTGTGACGATGAGGCCTTGCGCATGATGCGCGGACACCTGCGGCGTTTTGAGGACGGGGTCCGAGCCGAGGACTGGCCGACAGCGCATGACGAGCACGTGCAGTTCCACCTGTCGATCATCAAAGTGCTGCGACTGCCCGCGCTGGAGCTGCTGATAGAACCGCTCCAGGAGCTGATCATCGTCAGCTCCATCCCCCCGGACCCGGAGAGCGGAGAGCAGTGGGGCATCGGATCGCACGACCAGATCGTCGAGGCACTGGAGGCCAGGGACCCCGAGGCCGCGCGAACCGCGGTGCGTGAACACTTCCGGTACGCGCACTCGCTCCCGTACCGCGACTACGGAAAGACGCTCTTCCGCGACGCCAGATCCGCGCTGGAGGAGCGCGCCGAGTCAGGCCACGGACTGTCCTCCTGACAAGCCGCGTACGAACGGTGGCGACGAGGCGTCCGTACTGGCGCACAGTCAGGTTCGTTCGCCAGTACGTAGACACGAGCAGGAGCCACCTCGCGGTGGGCCCCGCTCGTCTTCCTGCGTTCTTGATGAAATTTGGTGTGCAGATCTGTTGACCCTTGTTCGAGGTCTCTTCTACTTTGCGGGAGCCACAGTGCCGCCGGCCTGTATGTGAGGTTCCGCGGACGCCACTGCCCAGAAAGGGATGTCGTGCCACGACAGAACCATCGCGGGACAGCTTGCCTGGGGGCGTTGCTGGCCGGAGTCACGGCGTTCGGCGTGGGCCTCGCCGCCCCCGCGTCCGCCGCTCCCGCAGCTGCCGCCACCCACGCCTCGCCGCCGCCCGTCAGCGACTTCCGCGGGGTCAACTGGGCCGACCCGCGCGACAACTACGCCGACGACGCGGTCGTGCCCTCGGGCCTGTCCACCTCCGACAGCTACGCCACGACCTACGCCAAGTCCAGGGCGATCATCGGCGGATTCGCCGGGCTCGGCGCCAACACGGTCCGCCTCCCGGTCAACCCCACCTCCGTGAACGGCCCCTTCTGGAAGTCGTACCGGGGCGCGATCGACGCCGCCACCGCCAAGGGTTCCAAGGTCATCCTGGGCTACTGGGAGGCCGACGACGCCAAGGACGGAAAGATCGACGACCAGGCCTCCTGGAACCGGATGTGGACGCGGATCACCGACGCCTACGCGCGCAACTCCAAGGTGTACTTCGAGCCGATGAACGAGCCGTTCGGCTACACCTCCCAGGAGTGGCGCGACGTGGCCGCGAGCTGGCTCACCACGCACCGCTCCATACCCCGCGACCGGGTCCTCGTCGGCGGCATCAAGTACAGCGAGGACGTCAAGCCCGTCTGCGCCGACAGCCGGCTCGACGGCACCCGGATCGCCCTGCACAACTACGGCTTCTGGCACACCGACTGGACCACCGTCGACCAGTGGAAGCAGGACTTCAAGGAGCGCATCGGCGACTGCGCCTCGCGCACCGTCCTGGACGAGTTCGGCGCGACCATGACCTCCGGCCTGGACTACAACGGCCCGGTCAACGGCTCCAGCGAGGTCGCCTACATCCAGGCCGCGACCGACACCATCCGGGAGCTGGGCCTCGGCTCGGTCTACTGGCCCGGTCTGCGCAACGGCGACACCTACTCCCTCACCACCCTCCAGGGCACGGGCACCCGCCTCAGCCTGAAGCTGAACAACCAGAGCGGGCTCGACCGCCTGCACTGGGCCTGGAAGAAGTAACGGCGTTGGCCGGCGCCGACCCAGCAGTCCTGGTCACAGGGTGGGTGCCGGTCTCCCAGGAACGCGGCTCCTGAGAACGTCGCGGCCTGGTCACCCGTGCGTCGGGGAGTGACCGTGGAGCCATGAACACCAACGCAGCGCCTCACCCCTTCGTCGGCATGTGGGTGACGGCAGACGGCCACATCCGTCAGGAACTTCTCCCCGACGGCCGTTACGACGAGGCCCGTGGCAACCGGCGGAGCGCCTACACCGGCAGCTACACCGTCACCGGCAACCACATCGACTACGTCGACGACACCGGCTTCACCGCCACCGGTGACGTCCGGGACGGCGTGCTCTTCCACGAGCACCTCGTCCTGTACCGGGAGGAGGCCGGCGCGCCGGTCACCTGAGGAAACGCTCAGCCCGCCGCGGCGGTGAGCGCTCCCAGCGCGCTGGCCTGCGTACGCCAGTCGGTCTGGTTGGGGGCGGTGCCCGCCCAGCGTTGGCCGAGGGCGTTGAGGGAGCTGCGGTCCCGCGCCCACAGGGTGTCCGCCTGCTTCTGGATGTAGGCCCGGTAGGTGCTGGAACCGGTGGCCTTCGCGAGGTCGGCGAAGTGCCGCATGAAGATGCCCTTGAACTGCTTCTGGTTGTCGTCGCAGGACGCCGAGCCGAGGTCGCAGGACTCGGTGAGCACTCCGTCGCGGGTGAGTGCCGTGCTGCTGATGGCGGCGTCGGCCAGGGTGCGTGCCGTGGTCAGCAGCGAGGCGTCCCCGGTCGCCTTCCACAGTTCGGTGAAACCGCCGATGGCCAGTCCCTGGTTGTAACTCCACACGGTGCTGCCGTTGTTGGCGCAGGCCGAGGTCAACCCGTCGTTCACCAGTCCCGAGGAGTTGATCATCCCGCTGGCCTTGTACCAGGTCGCGGCCGTCTTCGCCCGCTGGAGCCATGCCGTGTCACCCGGGATGCGCTGGTGCAGTGCGGCGGTCAGCCAGAGGTACTGCCCGTTCGTCACGGCGTTCTTGTAGGTGCGTTCCCGGTCCCACCACACGCCCCCTCCGCAGGAGCTGGGATCCCAGTACTGCTGAACGTAGTTGGCGATGGTGACGGCCTCGCTGAGGTATCGGGCGTCGCCGGTGTAGTCGTACGCGTCGAGCCAGGCGATGGCCCACCAGCCCGCGTCGTCGATGGCCCGGCTGATGAAGTGGCCCTCGATCGCGTCCGAGCTGCGCACCCCGGCGGGGAAGACGCCCTTGTTCTGGTCGAAGGTGCGGGCCACGATCCAGTCGTAGTCGCGATTGCCGGTGGTCCGGGCGAAGTCGATGAGGGATGTCAGGGTGGCGGCGGAGTTCCACCAACTGCTGGGCCACCAGCCGTTGTAGGGGTCGTACGACGTCATGAGCGCGTCGGCCGCGGCGCTCGGCCTGGTCGGCGCGGGCCTGACCCACGCGGTGCAGCTGCCCTCGTTGTGGCTCGCCTCCCGGCCGCAGGCGCGGACCGCACCGCCGTAGAGGAGACCGCGTGGGTCACGGGTGGCGTACATGGCGGTACGGGTGGCGGTGGCTCCGGACGGTGTGGCGGTGCGGCCGAGGGAGGAACCGTCCGGCCAGGTCGAGCCGCCGTCCCAGGAGCGGTCGAGCCAGATCTCGTCGCCGCCGGCGCCGGATTCGATGCTCGCCCAGGCCATGGAGTTCTTCTGGTCGACGTGCAGCCGGACGGTGCGGCCGTAGATGGTCGTGGACGGCACCGGCTGGTCGTCGCCGGCCGCCTGGCCGGCGTCGGTGCCGTCGCAGAGCGTGTCGCAGACGGTGGGGTAGACCCAGTCCGTACAGCCGACGGTGGCGGCGTCGCCGCAGGCGCGGACCAGCCCGCGTCGGTGGTTGCGGGGGTCGGTGATGTTGTACATCAGCGTTCTGGTGCCGGTCCAGGTTCCCGGGACGGTGGCCTTGCCGAGCAGCCCCTCCCAGGTGGCGCCGCCGTCCCACGAGCGGTCCAGCCAGACCGAGTCGCCGGCCACGCCGCCGTCGATGCTGGCCCACGCCATGTCGTCCGCGTCGGAGACGTGCAGTTCGAGGCGACGTCCGTTGAGGTTCTTGGCCGGCACCGGAAAGGTCTCCCCCCGGGCTTGCGAGGGGTCCAGCGTGTCACAGGCCAGGACGCACACCGGGGTGGCGGCGGCCGCGGGGGTCGCGGTCGGGATCAGTGCCGCACCCGTGAGAGCGGCCGTCAGCGGGAAGCTGAGAAACCAGGTTCTGACAACGTTGTCTGAGCTGCGCAAGGACACCGGAACTCGCCTCGATTTCACGATGGGGGATGCCGGGCGGCGTGGCGTGATCGAGCACTGGTCCATACCTGTCTCCGAGGCAGTGAAGCGGCTTGGCGGGGTCCTGTCAATGACGTGAACGTGAGTCGTTTCAAGGCGATTTCGAGGTAGCCGCGACGGGTTGACACCCCGTTTTCGGGCGCCCATCATCGGTGGCACTTCGGCGAGGCTCCTCGTGTACCCACCTGTCAGATCGGGCGTCGAACTCCATGCGCCGCAGATTTGAATCGTTTCACCAGTCCAGTCGTTTCGCTTCACCGCTCGCGTTTTTCGCATGTCCACTGATTCCGCACCCGCCCCGGGAGGCTTCCATGCGTCGTCGTACCCCGCTCAGCAGACCGCCAGGCCGGCGCCGCATCCTCGGCCTCGCGATGACCGTGGTCGCCGCGTTGGCCGTAGGCCCCACGTCGTCCGCATCCGCAGCGGCGCCCACGCCCCCAACGGGAGTCAGCAAGGCGGCGCTTGCCGCCGAGAACTACTCGCCGACGTCCCGCACCCTCAGGCCGACCGCCGTCTACCGCACGTCCGGCAGCGTCGCGAACCCGCAGAACGTCCTCAGCGGACAGCCGACGCGGATCTCCGGCGCCCAGTCGGCCATCACGCTCGACTTCGGCAAGGAAGTCGGCGGCGTGACAACGTTGTCCTTCGGTGCCGTCAGCGACAGCGGCCAGCGCGTCGGCCTGGCCTACAGCGAGTCGTCCCTGTACGTGGGCAACAACAGCGACCGCAGCAGCGGCCGCGACGGCGAGGACGGCGCCCTCCACGCCACGGCCTCGGCCAACGGCACCTACACGGTGCCCACCGCGCAGCAGCGGGGCGGCTTCCGCTACCTCACGGTCTTCCTCGACACCTCCGGCTGGGTGGACCTCAACGGCGTCAGCCTCAACTTCACCGCGGCCCCGGGGAAGTCCAACCCGGCCGACTACGCCAACTACTTCTCCTCCAGCGACGAGCTGCTCAACCGCATCTGGTACGCCGGGGCGTACACCGTCCAGCTCAACACGATCGCCTCCGACGAGGGCCGTGCCTGGCCGCCGCCCTCCACCGAGTGGGACAACAGCGCCACCGTCGGTGTGGGCGACTCCGTCCTGGTCGACGGGGCCAAGCGCGACCGTACGGTGTGGCCGGGCGACCTGGGTATCGCCGTACCCACGCAGTACGCCTACTCGGGCGACCTCACCTCGACGCGCAACGCGCTCAGCACGATGTACGACGTGCAGTCCGCCGCGGGTGAGATCCCCTGGTCGGGACCGCCGTTCAACCTCAAGGGCTCGGACACCTACCACCTCTGGACGCTCCTGGGTACGGCGACGTACTACACGTACACGGCCGACCGGGCGTGGCTGGACTCCGCATGGGCCGACTACACGCGGGGGATGTCCTTCATCATCGGCAAGATCGGCGGCAACGGCCTCCTCAACGTCACCGCCACCCAGGACTGGGCCCGCTCCGGACAGGGCGGCGAGAACATCTCCGCCAACGCGCTGCTGTACGCCACGCTCAAGAACGGCGCCACCCTGGCCTCGGCCAAGGGCGACAGCGCGCTCGCCGCGAGCTGGAACGACAGGGCGGCCACCGTCAAGGCAGCGGCCAACTCCCGGCTGTGGGACGCCTCCAGGGGCATGTACAAGGACAACCCGACCAGCGGTCTGTACCCGCAGGACGGCAACTCGCTCGCGGTCTGGTACGGGCTCACCGACTCCACCGCCAAGTCGCGCAGCATCGTCAGTCAACTCGCGACCCGGTGGGGCAACTACGGTCCCGTCACCCCCGAATGGGGCAGTAACGTCTCGCCCTTCGCCGGCGGAATGGAGCTGAACGCCCACTTCGCCGCCAACGACGACCACACCGCCCTGGAGCAGATCCGCCGCACCTGGGGCCACATGCTGAACAGCGACATCGGCACCAAGAGCACCTTCTGGGAGGGCATCAGGGCCGACGGCGGCCATGCCTACGGAGGTTCGTTCATGAGCCTGGCGCACGGCTGGTCCAGCGCGCCCACCTCCACGCTCACCTTCGACGTGCTCGGCACCGCGCCGGAGTCGGCGACCGGGGCGTACCGCTTCGTCCCGCACCCCGGCGACCTGACCAGCGCCGAGGGCCGCATCACCATGCCCCAGGGCGCCGTCAACGCGTCCTGGTCCCGCGACCCCGCCGCCGGCACGTACGCGGCGCAGCTCTCCAGCCCGTCCGGCACCAACGGCCGTATCGGAGTCCCGAAGTTCGGCGGCGGCAACATCTCGGTGTCCGTGAACGGCAACGTCGTCTGGAGCAACGGAACCTTCACGCCCACCTCGGGAATCACCGGCGCGACCCAGGACGACACCTACGTCTACCTCACCGGCGTCGCTCCGGGCAGCTACACCGTGAACGCCAGTGGCCTGGGCAATCCTCCGGTGCCGCCCGAGCCGGGTACCGGCGCCCTGCGCGCGGGCTACACCCGGTGCGCGGGCGAGGGCGGTACGTGCTCCTTCAGCGGCACCCGCTCGGTGGCCTACGGGGCCGGGACGTACACCTACAAGACGGTGACCGGCAGCACCGCCTGCACCAACGCCTCCTTCGGTGGCGACCCGGCGGCGAACCTCGTCAAGTCCTGCTACGTCGCCGACGCGGGCGGTCCGCCCGGATACACGGTCTGCGCGGCCGAGGGCCAGAACTGCGCCGTGCCCGGCTACAACCGTGACGTCGCCTACGGCGCCAACGGCAACTTCGCCCACCAGGTCACCAACGGCTCCGTGGCCTGTACCAACGCCCACTTCGGCGATCCCATCGACGGCGTGGCCAAGTCCTGCTGGCTGCCGCCAGACGGAGCCCCGGCCGGTGGCTGGACCAAGTGCGCTTCGCAGAACGGCACTTGCCCGGCAGCCGCCGGCCAGCCCGTGATGTACGGCGCCTTCGGAGCCTTTACGACGGTCACGGCCACTGGCGACACCCCGTGCACGGACGCCCGGTTCGGCGACCCGATCCCCGGCGAGTCGAAGAGCTGCTACACCGCCACCGGCGGCCCGGCCGGCTACGCCACGACCTGCTCCGCCGAAGGCGGGACGTGCGCCTTCAGCGGACAGCAGACCGTCGCCTACGGGGCGCGGGGCGCCTACGTGTACAAGTCGTTCACCAGTAGCGGCAGTTGCACGACGGCGGCCTTCGGCACCGATCCACTGCCGGGCGTGGCGAAGGGCTGCTACCTGACGTCCTGACCCCCATGCGGGGCGTCAGGTCTCCTGCTGGTCTTCGTCCTGTGCGGTCAGGGCGAAGGCCAGCAGTGCGGTCGTCGTGAAGTCCAGCGCGGGTTCCACGGTCTGCCAGGCGCCCACGTCGTCGACGTACCGCGCGCCCTTGCCGTCGAAATCGGTCCAGGAGCCCGTCGGCGGGGCGGCCGAGCACTTCTTCATGGTGGGGAAGCCGTTCAACTCCTCAAGTTTGGAAGCCTCGTTGGGGCCGTTGACTACAGCTCCGCGCAGGATCGCGCCCTTTCCGTCGAGGCTGCCCCTGAGGTTGGCCAACTGGTGTTCGGGGCAGTGCGGGTAGACCTCACCCGCACCGATCACGAAGCTGGTGCCCCAGGCGTTGGCGCCGAGGGCCCAGCCCCGCTGCCGGCCGGCGAAGGCGTCGTAGGCGGTGTCTCCGGTGGCCTTGGCGTAGAGGCGGGCGGTGGCCACCAGACCGAAGGTGTGCGGTACGGCGTCGAAGTCGTCGTAGACGGCGCCCGCACGGAAGGGGTCGTGCCCGGCGCGGTCGACACCGTCGTCCAGCTGGCGGCGCAGGTCCTCGTACAGTTCCTCGGCCCCGATGCCGTTCGTCCGGGTGCCGTCCAAGGCGGTGGCCAGGTCGACGTGGGCCAGGGCGCTGACGTCCGCGACGTTGAGGGTGCCCTTGACGTCGGAGTCCAGGTAGGCCCTGGCCCATCCGGCCGCGGCGTCGGCCCAGTCGCCCTCCCGGTCGTCCCCGAGTTCCCTTGCGGCCAGGGCGAGTTCGGTGCCGCCGAACTCCATGTCGTCCTGCCACGAGTCCTCGGGATAGAAGGTGTCCGGGAACGCGGTGACGAGCGGTTCCGAGGGGTCCGGGTCGGCCAGGTCGTAGACCGTGGCGGCCTTCTCCAGCCAGGCCTGGGCCTCCTCCGGGTCGGTGTCGGCCGTGCGCTGGGCCGCGAGGGCGAAGACCGCGGCCATGCGGCCCGCCAGGTTGGGGCTGATCGGCTCGCCCGGGGCGGCTGCCCGGAAGACCGGCCGGTGCTTGATCGTGTAGTCCGGGTCACCGGGCGACACATCGAGCCGGTCGTCGGCCTCCGGCAGCCGCCATACGTCGTGATCCGTCCGTACGTTCTCGTTGCCCGCGCCGATGCCGACCTGGGCGTAGAGCGTCTCGCTGTCCCCGTCCCACATCTTGTCCAGCCAGGCCAGCCCGTGTGTGGCCTCGTGGGACAGCTCCGTCATGTCCGGCAAGTCACGCTGCGCGAGCAGGAGTTCGGCGACGGAATATGAGGTGGTGCCGGTGAACTTGAGGAAGTCTCCCGCGTCGAACCAGCCACCCGAGACGTCGACCCGGTCGCCGGTCGGGGTCAGCCGCTCGTCGAGCAGTTCGTTGCCCTCCTCGTCGTAGGACGGCTCGGCGTAGACGGTCGCGTCCTGGTCGGCCAGGTGGGACGGACCGTGCTCCAGGGCGCCGGGAAGCACGTCGGCTCCGTCGCGCTGTGCCTGGAGGAAGCGGACGTTGTCCCGGACGAGCGGGGTCATCAGCTCGCGAGCGCCGGCGATCCGGAAGGCGGGGGAGCGGCCGGCCGCGGTGCCGGTCAGGACGATGCGGTAGGTGCCGGGGGTGTTCAGTGCGGAGAGGTCGGCGGTGCGTACCGAGGGGTACTTGGCGTTCCAGCGGCCGGTGGTGGCTCCGAGCCTGCCCGCCGCGACCACCTTGTCCTCGGCGTCGACGACCTTGAAGCGTGCTCCGGCGAGGGCCGCCGAGGGCCCCATGACGTAGGCCTGCTTCTTCTCGCCACGCACATAGCCGACCTGGTCGACCCGGATGGCCACCCTGGTCGAGGCAGGTGGGGTGTCGCCGCCGAAGGGCAGGCCGTGCAGGCTCACGGCGAGGAGCAGGGTGCTGAGTCCCGCGGCGGTGCCGACCAGCAGCCGGGGGGTGAGCGATGGATTCATGCGCTCACGGTGCCGGGGCCTTCATGAGATGAGGATGAGGACGTCCGGGGCACGTCCGTGGGCAGTCGCAGCTCGGCGAGGAGGCCGCCGCCGGGAGCGTCCACGAGCCGGGCGGTGCCGTGATGCAGCCCGGCGACCCAGCGGACGATGGCGAGGCCTGCCCCTGTTCCCGAGGCGGCTTCTGTGCCTGCGGCTCGTGTGGCCGCGGCGGCCTCTGTGTCTACGGCGGTTCCCGTGCCTGCGGTAGCTCTCGTGCCCGAGGCGGCTCCCGTGCCCGCGGCGGCCCCTGTGCCTGCGGTAGCTCCCGTGCCTGCGGTAGCTCCCGTGCCCGAGGCGGCTCCCGTGCCCGCGGCGGCCCCTGTGCCTGCGGTAGCTCCCGTGCCCGAGGTGGCTCCCGTGCCCGCGGCGGCCCCTGTGTCTACGGCGGCTCCCGTACCGGAGGCGGCTCCCGTACCTGCGGTAGCCCCCGTACCGGAGGCGGCTCCCGTACCTGCGGTAGCCCCCGTGCCGGAGGCAGCTCCTGTACCTGCGGTAGCCCCCGTACATGAGGCGGCTCCCGCGCCTGTCGCTCCTGTCGAAGTCCCGGTGACACCCCGAGCGAAGACCCGCTCCCGGTCCGCGAGCGGTACGCCCGCCCCGTGGTCGCGGACCGTGACCAGCCCCGGGGTGACGGTGACCTCCACCGGTGACCCGGCCGGGCCGCCGTGCCGCTGGGCGTTCTCCACCAGGTTCCGCACCGCCTGGGCCAGCAGGTCCGGGTCCCCGTGCACCACCACCGGCACGGTGCTGACCGTGACGCTGTCGTGGTCCGGCAGCTCCTCGACCGTGGTTTCCACCAGCTGGTCGAGGCGCAGCGGCACCAGCTCGACCCGCTGCGCACCGGACTCCAGCCGGGCCCTCGCGAGCAGCCCGGTGACCAGCCGGCTCAGCCGGTCCACCAGCCGTAGCGCCTCGTCGGACGAACCACCCCGCTCCACCACGAGCCGCAACGTCGCCAGCGGCGTACGCAGCTCGTGCGCGGCCTCGGCGAGGAACTGTTCCTGCTGCCCCAGCCCGCGCAGGGCGGGACGCATGGCCCGGCCGGACAGCAGATGGCCCACGGCCGCCGCGCAGCACACCAGAGCCGTGCAGCCGAGTGCCAGCCAGCGCACCAGGAGGTCGTGATCGCGTTCACTGCGCGCCAGTTCCGTGCCGACCAGCACGGCCGCACCGATCCGGTCGCCGTCCCAGACCGGAGCCGCCGCCCACCTCAGCCGCCCGCCACCGGCGGCAGGGGCGCTGACGAGGACCGTCCCCTGCTCGTCCAGGACACTCCGCCACACCTCGTCCAACCGGTCCCGCTCGGGCAGCGACGAGCGCCCGGGCGCGACGTTCCGCACCTCCGGCGTCTCTCCCGGCGCCACCTGGAGAACAGCCAACACCTCGGCGCCCTGGGCGAGTTCGTCCTCCCGCAACGGCTCCAGATGCAGCACCCCCGCGTCGAACCAGACCGCCCGCGAAAGCCCCGCGGCGCGGCTGCCGACCTCGTGGTCGAGGCCGGACCGGCGGGACGCGGCATCGATGCGGATGGCGACGACGGCGAGTACGACGAGACAGACCGCCGTCGTCGAGGCGAACAGGAGCGTCATCAACCGACGGGTACGCCGCAGCCGGGCCACCGCGGGCGACAGGGACGACGCTGTGGCCCGGCGGATCACGCCGACGCCCCGTCGCCCAGCCGATAACCGACGCCGCGCACCGTCCCGATCGGATCGGGTGGCCCGAGCCGTCGCCGCAGTTGGCCGATGAGGACGTCCACCACGTTGGACATCGGCTCGCTCGCCTCGTCCCAGCAGCTCTCGATCAGCTCGGTGCGTGTGACGACCTCACCCGCGCGCAGCATCAGCAGCTCAAGGACCGCGAACTCCTTGGCCGACAGGCTGAGCAGTACCCCGGCCCTGGACACGCGGCGCCGTGGGAGATCGACCTCCAGGTCACCCGCCCGCAGGACCGGCGGCCGCGCGGGCTGCTCCCTGCGGCACAACGCACGTACGCGTACGACCAGTTCGGCGAAGGCGAAGGGCTTGACCAGATAGTCGTCGGCCCCGTGCTCGAAGCCGGCCACCCGGTCGCTCACCGCGTCCAGTGCCGTCAGGAGGAGAAAGGGGAGTACGGATCCCGTCCGCCGGTGTGCGGCGAGCAGCGTGAGCGAGTCACCGTCCGGGACCGAGCGGTCGGCCACGACACAGTCGTAGCCGTTGACGGAGAGCTTGAGATCCGCTTCGGCCAGAGTCCGCGCGAGGTCCACCGCGAACCCCGCATCCCGCAGCTGAGCAGCGACGACGGGCCCCAGCTCGGGGTCGTCCTCCAAGACCAATACGCGCATGGCCCGGAGCTTAGACGGTGCGGGCGCCGGGGCCCGGTGGCAGTGCGGGCCGCCACTTCCGCCGACGCGTCATGGCGGGGGGGGGGGGGCGCGCGGGGGGGGCGGCAGGGGCGGGGCCGGGGCGGGGGCGGGGCGCGCGGGCGGGGGGGGGGGGGGGGGGGGGGGGGGGGGGGGGGGGGGGGGGTGG
>NZ_JAFFSX010000109.1 GCF_017948485.1 Streptomyces sp. GESEQ-35
CACACCACCACCACCCTGATCGCCGAACTCGGCCTGGACGACGTCCACCTGGCCGCCCACAACTCCCCCGCGGCCACCGTCGTCTCCGGCCGCCAGGACCAGATCCACACCCTCGTCGAAACCTGCCGGAACAGGGACATCCGGGCCCGCACCATCGACGTCGACTACGCCTCCCACTGCCCCCACGTCGACACCCTCCACCAGGAACTCCTTCACGAGCTGGCTCCGATCAATCCCCAGCCCACCGACGGCCGCACCGCCTTCTACTCCACCCTGCGCGCAGCCCCCGTCACCGACACCACCACCCTCACCCCCGG
>NZ_JAFFSX010000110.1 GCF_017948485.1 Streptomyces sp. GESEQ-35
GACACCACCACCACCCTGATCGCCGAACTCGGCCTGGACGACGTCCACCTGGCCGCCCACAACTCCCCCACCGCCACCGTCGTCTCCGGCCACCAGGACCAGATCCACACCCTCGTCGAAACCTGCCGGAACAGGGACATCCGCGCCCGCACCATCGACGTCGACTACGCCTCCCACTGCCCCCACGTCGACACCCTCCACCAAGAACTCCTCGACGCCCTCGCCCCGATCAATCCCCAGCCCACCGACGGCCGCACCGCCTTCTACTCCACCCTGCGCGGAGCCCCCGTCACCGACACCACCACCCTCACCCCCGA
>NZ_JAFFSX010000111.1 GCF_017948485.1 Streptomyces sp. GESEQ-35
TGGAATTTGCATGAGTTGACGCGTGGGTTGGATCTGTCGGCGTTTGTGTTGTTCTCGTCGGTTGCTGGTGTGGTGGGTAGTCCGGGGCAGGCCAACTATGCGGCGGCGAATGCGTTTTTGGATGTGCTGGCGCGGGTGCGGTGTGCGCAGGGGTTGCCGGGGACGTCGTTGGCGTGGGGGTTGTGGGATCAGTCCGGGCAGGGTGGCGGGATGGGTGCGGCGCTGGGACAGGCCGACCTCGACCGCATCAACCGCAGCGGATTCGGT
>NZ_JAFFSX010000112.1 GCF_017948485.1 Streptomyces sp. GESEQ-35
GCGCAGGGACGGCTTCGGCGGGAAGATGTACGTCCCGCGGGCGATGTACTCCTTCAGTACGTCGTTCTGGATCGTCCCGGTCAGCTTGTCCGCGCTGACGCCCTGCTCCTCCGCCACCAGCTGGTAGAGGAGCAGCAGCAGAGCCGCGGGGGCGTTGATCGTCATCGAGGTGGAGACCTGGTCCAGCGGGATCCCGCCGAACAGCACCCGCATGTCGTCGACCGAGTCGATCGCGACGCCCACCTTGCCGACCTCT
>NZ_JAFFSX010000113.1 GCF_017948485.1 Streptomyces sp. GESEQ-35
CCGCAGGGACGGCTTCGGCGGGAAGATGTACGTCCCGCGCGCGATGTACTCCTTCAGTACGTCGTTCTGGATCGTCCCGGTCAGCTTGTCCGCGCTGACGCCCTGTTCCTCCGCCACCAGCTGGTAGAGGAGCAGCAGCAGAGCCGCGGGGGCGTTGATCGTCATCGAGGTGGAGACCTGGTCCAGCGGGATCCCGCCGAACAGCACCCGCATGTCGTCGACCGAGTCGATGGCCACGCCCACCTTGCCGACCTCC
>NZ_JAFFSX010000114.1 GCF_017948485.1 Streptomyces sp. GESEQ-35
CCTCGCCGTGCTGGACGGCCGGGAGGACGTCTCGCTGGCGGCCGTGAATGCCGCCGAGTCGGTGGTCGTCTCCGGCGACCCCGACGGCGTGGCGGAAGTCGCCGGGCACTTCGCCTCTCTCGGCCGGCGGACGAAGGCGCTGCATGTCAGCCATGCCTTCCACTCGGCGCACATGGACTCGGTGTTGGAGGAGTTCGCGCAGGTCGCCGCCCAGGTCACCGCACATGCCCCGCGGCTG
>NZ_JAFFSX010000115.1 GCF_017948485.1 Streptomyces sp. GESEQ-35
CGAACATGCCGTCCACGACCAGGTCGAGGATGTCGCGGTGGGTGACCGCCACCCCCTTGGGACGCCCCGTCGAACCCGACGTGTACATCACATACGCCAGCTGCTCCGGCCGGCCCTCCACCCCCGGGTCACCGACCGGCAACCCGGCCAGCTCCACATCCTCATCCACCACCACAACCACGCCGGCAGCAGGCAGACCACGCTCACGCATCGCCCGGTCGGTCAGCAG
>NZ_JAFFSX010000116.1 GCF_017948485.1 Streptomyces sp. GESEQ-35
GTCGTCCAGAACATAGGCGCGCATGCCGTCCAGCGGACGCCCGACCGGTATCGGCGCGGGCACCACATCGGCCGCGGTCCAGGGGGCCTGGGTCGCGAACAGGGTGGTCTCGGTGGGGCCGTACGTCGACCGCACGACGGTGTCCGGGCAGTGTTCCAGTACCCGTCGCACCGCGGTCGGGGAGATCACATCACCACCGGTGATCACCTCCCGCACACCCGCGAAGCAG
>NZ_JAFFSX010000117.1 GCF_017948485.1 Streptomyces sp. GESEQ-35
CCCGGATCCTCCTCCGCCATCACCCGGAACAGACCCGCCGTCACCTGAAGCCCGGTGACCGCCTCCTCAGCGATCAGCCGGGCCAGCGCCGCCACACTCAGATCACCTTCAGGCGTCACCACCGTCCGCCCACCGTGCAGCAGCGGCACCCACAGTTCGTAGGTCGAGGGATCGAAGGCGTACGGAGCCACCATCAGCACCCGCTCATGCGCCCCCGCCC
>NZ_JAFFSX010000012.1 GCF_017948485.1 Streptomyces sp. GESEQ-35
AACGGACACTTCCTTCGTACTCACCCGAGAGACTCTCTCAAGGCTTTCCTCCGGGCGCTTCCCTTCGGTGTTTCCAACCCTACCAGATCCTTTTTCCGTTCCGTTTCCGGTCGGAATTCGTTTCCGGTGGCCGTTGGAGTGGCCTTGCCTATTCGGTTGCCCTGCGGCTCCCTTTCGGCGAGCCCGACTTTATCAGAAGTTTTCGGCCAGTCTGACCGGCCACTCATTTCTGAATAATCGGGGACTTCTCGGGAAGTGAATCCACAAGAAGCCGATAGATGCTAACAGTCGCCGCGGGGCAAGTCCTGCCCTCTAGGCAACTGTTCAAATCTACCTCCCCACTCTCTCCGTGTCAACGGCTTTTGTGGGGCGAAGGAGAGACTAACAGCTCAGCAGACATGTCCGCACATCAGGCAGCCGTTGGAACCACGGCGCTGCGCTCCGCAGCCTCGACATCGCCCGTCTCCCCGGTACGGGCCGCACGACCGCCCATGACGTAGACGTAGGCAAGGAAGACGAGTTCGGCGATGACGCCGATACCTATTCGCGCCCACGTGGGCAGGCCCGACGGGGTCACGAAGCCTTCGACGGCGCCTGAGACGAAGAGGACCAGCGCGAGGCCGATGGCCATGCCCACGGCGGCTCGGCCCTCCTCGGCAAGCGCCGTGCGTCGGCTGCGCGGGCCGGGGTCGATGACGGTCCAGCCGAGGCGCAGGCCGGTGCCGGCGGCGACGAAGACCGCGGTCAGTTCGAGCAGGCCATGGGGCAGGACGAGACCGAGGAAGGTGTCGAGCCGGCCGGCTGACGACATCAGACCGAAGCCGACGCCCAGGTTGAGCATGTTCTGGAACAGGATCCACAGGACCGGGAGGCCCAGGAAGACCCCGAGGATCAGGCACAGAGCGGCGGCCCAGGCATTGTTCGTCCACACCTGGGCGGCGAAGGAGGCCGCGGGATGGCTCGAGTAGTACGTCTCGTACTGACCACCGGGGCGGGTGAGCTCACGCAGCTCGGTGGGGGCCGCTATGGAGGACTGCACTTCCGGGTGGGTGCCTATCCACCAGCCCAGAAGTGCTGCGACAAGGGTCGACAAGAGTGCGGTGGGTACCCACCAGTGGCGCGACTTGTAGACCGCGGCGGGGAACCCGTGGGCGAGGAAGCGGGTGACGTCGCGCCAGGAGGCACGGCGGGTGCCTGTTACGGCACTACGCGCGCGTGCCACGAGTTGGCTGAGCCGACCGGTCAGTTGCGGGTCGGGGGCGCTGGACTGGATCAGGGAAAGGTGGGTGGCGGTGCGCTGGTAGAGGACGACGAGTTCGTCGGCCTCGGCGCCGGTGAGGCTGCGCTGGCGCCGGAGCAGGGCGTCGAGGCGGTCCCATTCGGCTCGGTGGGCGGTGACGAAGACGTCGAGGTCCATCGGTTTGCCTGCTCCTGGGCTGTTCGTCGGCGGCTCGTCGTGGTGTCAGCTTGTCGTACTGGGGCGCGATGCGCCCTCAGCTTGGCAGACTGGCCGTTCTCAGGGCAGGTCAGGGGAAGGACAGCGTCGTGAGTGAGCTTGTGACGGGCGAGGCGGTGGCGCTGGAGTTGCGCCCCGCGCGGCTGCCCAGCAGGGCGCTGGCCGTCCTGCTCGATCTGGTCGTGGCCATGATCGCCTACATCGTCGTAACCATCGGTCTGGTGGCCTCCACGGCCGCACTGGACGAGGCGGCACAGACCGCCCTGTCGATTGCGACGTTCGTATTGCTTCTGGTGGGTGCGCCGATTGCGGTCGAGACGCTGAGCCATGGGCGGTCGCTCGGCAAGATGGCGTGCGGGCTGCGCGTGGTGCGGGACGACGGCGGGCCGATCCGGTTCCGGCATGCGCTGGTGCGGGGCGGGATCGGCGTGATCGAGATTCTGATGACATTCGGCGTGATCGCCTGCGTCGCTTCTCTCGTATCGGCGCGCGGGCGGCGGCTCGGGGATGTGTTCGCAGGGACCCTGGTCGTGAGGGAACGGGTGCCCGTGGCTCGTACGGGTTTCGTTCCTCCGCCGCCGCCCTGGCTGGCCGGGCGGTTCTCCGGGCTGGACCTGTCGGCGGTTCCGGACGGTCTGTGGCTTGCCATCCGCCAATACCTGACGCGGATGCAGCAACTGGATCCGCAGGTCGGCTCGGCGATGGCGGAGCGGCTCGCCGGCGACCTCGCGGGTCGAACGGGGAGCCCGGCGCCGCAGGGCGTACCACCGGCCGCGTATTTGGCGGCGGTGGTGCAGGAACGGCAGGCCAGGGATGCCCGGCGCGCCTTCGCGAACGGCTCGGCCGTCGGCGCTCCGGCAGCCGGTGGCGCCTCCGCGAGCGGCGTACCGACGGGGTATGTGCCTTCGGCAGCTCCGCCCGCGGCTCCTCCCTCCTATCCCGCGTACGTCGCCCAGGCGGCGCCGGCGGACGGTTCGGGCGCGAATCAGGTCGGTGGTCAGCCGGAGGCTCCGGTCAGCCGCCGGATCGAGGCCCACGAAACGTCGCCCGCCGACCGTCCCGCCACTGGGTTCGTACCGCCTGCCTAGCCCTGCCTGCCGACCGACCAGCCCGCACGCTCGCAGCGCTCAGCTGAACGCGGACGGTGGCGAGTCAAGGTCCTCCAACTCGATGCCCGGCGCCGCGAGTACGACGTCGCCGGCGATGTGCACGGCGTGCTGCTCGCCCGTGTCCAGGGCTGTGACCTGGTATTCGTCCACGGTCAGAGGGCCGTTGTCAGTGGCGTGTGCTTCTCTTTTCATCAAGGCCCAGGACTGGTCCACGGTGCGCGGGGCGAGGACCGGGTCTGTGAAGGCGACGAGGCGTACGCGGGTTGCTGAGCCGGAAGGGGTGAGGCGCAGGAGACGAGTGGTGGCGATGAGGAATGCGGGGGATGTGCCGGTGAAGGCGTGGGCGCGGACATTGCCTTCTGTGGCATGAGCCCCGGTGGGGTCGGTGCGGACCCAGGTGACGCCGTCGAGCGCAGCACCGCGGACTTGCCAGCCCGCGGCGTGGAGTTCGAGGCGGATGGGGCGGCCGAGTTCGTCGAGGGCGAGGTCGACGGAGCCGCTGTGATCACCCGCGGGGGTGGTCAGTTGTGCGACATAACGCCAGCCGGAAGGGCCGGGGGCGCAGTGGAAGTGTTCGTGTGCAAGGGGGGTGTGATCGTGCGGATCGTGGAGCGAATAGCGGCCGCGGGGCATGGGGGTCCTGGGTCTTGACGGGCTGATCCGGCCGGCCGCAATGGCCAAAGGGGCAGGCCCCCGGCACGGGGGTGCGGGGGCCTGCCTCAGAGGGCCTGCTGGTGAGAGCGCGTCAGCGCACCGACGCGCTCGTCACGTACTGCGGTCAGTACTCAACTGCTGAGCCGACGGCTCAGTAGCGGTAGTGGTCCGACTTGTACGGCCCCTCGACCTCGACGCCGATGTAGGACGCCTGCTCGGGGCGCAGCGTGGTCAGCTTCACGCCGAGTGCGTCCAGGTGGAGCCGGGCGACCTTCTCGTCCAGGTGCTTGGGCAGCACATAGACGTCGGTCGGGTACTCCTCCGGCTTGGTGAACAGCTCGATCTGGGCCAGGGTCTGGTCCGCGAAGGAGTTGGACATCACGAAGGACGGGTGGCCGGTGGCGTTGCCCAGGTTCAGCAGGCGGCCCTCGGAGAGGACGATGAGCACCTTGCCGTCGGGGAACGTCCAGGTGTGAACCTGCGGCTTGACCTCGTCCTTGACGATGCCCGGGATCTTCGCCAGGCCCGCCATGTCGATCTCGTTGTCGAAGTGGCCGATGTTGCCCACGATCGCCTGGTGCTTCATCTTGGCCATGTCGCTCGCCATGATGATGTCCTTGTTGCCGGTCGTGGTGACGAAGATGTCGGCCTTGTCGATGACCTCGTCGAGGGTCGTGACCTGGTAGCCGTCCATCGCCGCCTGGAGCGCGCAGATCGGGTCGATCTCGGTGATGATCACGCGGGCGCCCTGTCCGCGCAGGGACTCCGCGCAGCCCTTGCCCACGTCGCCGTAGCCGAAGACGACCGCGGTCTTGCCGCCGATGAGGACATCGGTGGCGCGGTTGATGCCGTCGATCAGGGAGTGGCGGCAGCCGTACTTGTTGTCGAACTTCGACTTGGTGACGGCGTCGTTGACGTTGATCGCCGGGAACAGGAGGGTGCCGTCGCGGTGCATCTCGTACAGGCGGTGGACGCCGGTCGTGGTCTCCTCGGTCACGCCGCGGATCTCCGAGGCGAGCTGGGTCCACTTCTGCGAGCCGTCGGTGATGGTGCGGGTCAGGACCTCAAGGACGACGCGGTGCTCGTCGGACTCGGCGGTGTCGAGGGAGGGGACCTTGCCGGCCTTCTCGTACTCGACGCCCTTGTGGACGAGCATGGTGGCGTCGCCGCCGTCGTCCAGGATCATGTTCGGGCCGCCGGTGGGGGTGTTCGGCCAGGTCAGCGCCTGCTCCGTGCACCACCAGTACTCCTCCAGGGTCTCGCCCTTCCAGGCGAAGACCGGGATGCCCTGCGGGTTGTCGGGCGTGCCGTTCGGGCCGACGGCGATGGCGGCGGCCGCGTGGTCCTGGGTGGAGAAGATGTTGCAGGACACCCAGCGGACCTCGGCGCCCAGGGCGACCAGGGTCTCGATCAGGACGGCGGTCTGCACGGTCATGTGCAGCGAGCCCATGATGCGGGCGCCGGCCAGCGGCTGGGCGGCGGCGAACTCCCGGCGGATCGACATCAGGCCGGGCATCTCGTGCTCGGCGAGGGTGATCTCCTTGCGGCCGAACTCGGCCAGGGAGAGGTCGGCGACCTTGAAGTCCTGCCGGTTGTCGACAGTCGTCATTGCGAACTGCTCCTTGGAGGTTGGGGCGAGGTGGGTACGGCTGGTCTGCGCGGCGACGGACACAGGAGTGCCCGAAAAGAGGACACAGGCATGCCCGCGTACACGCAGCGCAGTCCGTCGGAGGCCCTCTCTCCCTCGGTCGGTCCGCGGTGGGACCGCCCGACCGCCATCAGCAGCGACGTCTGGCTCCGTCCCAAGCTACACCGGTAGGCCGGGCCGTCCCCAGTCCGCCTCCGAACCCATCGGACCGATCACGGGCGTGGCTACCGCCTCACCCTGCGGGCAGACGACGGTTGTGACAGCGATAACAGGACACGCACAAACGGGAGGACAGGAGTCGACAGACCAGGAGTTTCCAGGACTTTCGCGCCTTTGAGCCGGGCGGGAGGTGTTGCAGGATGCGAGGAGATCGGGACATCTGATCGATCCTGCGGGGACGTCCGGGACGGCGTTCTCGCGTGACAAAGGCGTTAGGAGATCGACGTGACCAGTCCGGCCGGCCCTCCCCCCACGGGCAGTGGCGGTGGCGAGCGCAAGAGGTTGAAGCTGCTCGCGGTGACCGCGTGCCCGACCGGCATCGCCCATACGTACATGGCTGCGGAGAAGCTCGCGCAGGCCGCCGCGAGCCGTGGCATCGACATGAAGGTGGAGACCCAGGGATCCATCGGGGCCGAAAACGTACTAGATGACAACGATGTCAGCTCTGCCGACGGCATCATCGTCGCCGCGGACAAGGATGTTGACCTGAGCCGATTCGCGGGCAAGCGGGTCCTGACCGTCGGGGTCGCCGAGGGCATTCGCCACCCCGAGCAGCTGATCGAGCGGGTGCAGTCGGCACCCGTGCACAAGGAGGGCGGTTCCCCCACGGCCGCCCCTGCCTCCGGTGGCAAGGAACGCAGCGTCGGGTACAAGGCGCTGATGAACGGGGTCAGTTACATGATTCCGTTCGTGGTGGTCGGCGGGTTGCTGATCGCGGTGTCGCTGGCGATCGGCGGGCACACCACGCCGGACGGCCTGGTCATTCCGGAGGATTCCTTCTGGATGGACGTGAACAACATCGGTGTCATCGGCTTCACGCTGATGGTGCCGATCCTGTCCGGCTATATCGCGTACGCGATAGGCGACCGGCCCGCGTTGGTGCCGGGCATGATCGGTGGCTGGATCGCCAACACCGGTGAGCTGTACGACTCCAAGGCGGGCGCGGGGTTCATCGGGGCGATCGTGACCGGGTTCCTGGCCGGCTATCTGGTTCTGTGGATCAAGAAGGTCAGGGTCCCGAAGTTCGTCCGGCCGATCATGCCGATCATTGTGATCCCGATCGTGGCGACCTCGGCGCTCGGGCTGTTCTTCATCTACGTCATCGGCAAGCCGATCTCCTGGGTGTTCGAGCATCTGACCAGCTGGCTCAGCGGAATGGCGGGCACGAGCGCGATTCTGCTCGGGGCGATTCTCGGGCTCATGATCGCCTTTGACATGGGCGGCCCTGTGAACAAGACGGCGTTCCTGTTCGGCGCCGGGCTCATCGCGACCGGCAATCAGACCGTCATGGGCATGTGTGCCGCCGCGATTCCGGTCATGCCGCTGGGGCAGGGTCTCGCCACGCTGATCCGCAAGCGGCTCTACACCGAGCAGGAACGGGAAACCGGTCTGGCCTCGCTGTTCATGGGCTGCTTCGGCATCTCCGAGGGCGCGATTCCGTTCGCGGCGGCGCGGCCCGCGCAGGTCATCCCGGCCAACATGCTCGGCGGTGCAGTCGCCGGTGCGATCGCCGGGCTCGCCGGGGTCGAGGACGCGGTGCCGCACGGTGGGCCGATCGTGGCCGTGCTGGGCGCGGTGAGCGGCGTGCCGATGTTCTTCGTGGCCGTCGCGATCGGCACGGCCGTCACCGCGCTGACGACGGTCGCCCTCGTCGACATCGTCGAGCGGAGGCGGGGTACGCCGGTCGGCGGTCCGGGCTTGAGCGGGCCCGAGCCCTTGCTGGTCGGTGCCGGCGTGGGAGCGGGGGGCGCAACCGGCGTCGTACCGCCGCATGCCGCCGCCCGTGCATCCGCAGTGCTGGTGAAGGGCGGTTCGAGCACTGGCGCATCCGCCGAGGCCACGGCTGCGCGTACCCCGGGCACGACGGACGAAGCCGCGACGTCTGCCCCTGCGGTGGACGCCGACGTCGCCCCGGCCCCACAGGCCGCCCCCGCCGTGGAAACAGCCGCGTCCGAAGCCGAAGCACCGGCCACCACTGCCTCCGAAGCCCTCTCCGGCCACCTCACCGCGCAGACCGTGAAGGTCCGGCTCGACGCCGTCGACAAGGAGGCGGCGATCCGTGAAATGGCGGCTCTGCTGGCGCGGACCGGCAGGGTTGCGGACGTCGACGAGTTGGTGGCGACGGCGTTGCGGCGTGAGGCGCAGGGCACGACGGGGCTCGGTGAGGAGATCGCGATACCGCATGCCAAGACGGACGCGGTGACCGCGCCGGTCGTCGGGTTCGCGCGGTCGGACGAGGGCATCGAGTGGGGCTCGCTGGACGGTACGAAGGCGAGGCTGGTGTTCATGATCGCCGTACCGGAGGCGGCAGCGGGTGACGAGCATCTGCGGATTCTGGCGCTGTTGTCGCGGAAGTTGATGGACGCCGGGTTCCGGGAGCGGCTCATGGCGGCGCCGGACGAGGCGGCGGTGCTCGGCGTGCTGAGCGAGATCCAGTAGCCGGAACAGAGGAGCCCGAGGCGCGGCTGCTCCTTGGACGTGCCACGTGCCGGGAAACCGCTGGGGCCCGCCGAACGCTCGGCGGGCCCCATGGTCGTGAGAACGCGGTCGTACGACGACGTATCAGTGCTCGGAGGTGTGCGGCGTCGGTCCTCCCGGCGTCGCCTCGCGGTCGGCGCCACGCGCGGCCTCGGACTCGCTGTAGATGTCCGGCTCCAGGTAGATCACGCGGGCGATCGGGACGGCCTCGCGGATGCGGGACTCGGCTGCGTTGATGGCGGAGGCCACCTCGGTGGCCGTGTCGTCGTGCTGGACGCCGATCTTGGCGGCGACGAGCAGTTCCTCGGGGCCGAGGTGGAGCGTGCGCATGTGGATGATGCCGGTGACGGTGTCGCCGGCGACGATCGCGGCCTCGATCTTCTGGACGTCTTCGACGCCCGCGGCCTCGCCGAGCAGCAGCGACTTGGTCTCGGCGGCCAGCACGAGGGCGATCAGGATGAGGAGCACGCCGATGCAGAGCGTGCCGATGCCGTCCCAGACGCCGTCGCCGGTGGCGAGGGCCAGGCCGACGCCACCGAGGGCGAGGATCAGACCGACCAGCGCGCCGAGGTCCTCCAGGAGAACAACAGGCAGTTCGGGCGCCTTGGCGTGGCGGACGAACTCCGTCCAGGACTTCTTCCCGCGCAGGGTGTTGGACTCCTTGATGGCCGTCCGGAACGAGAAGGTCTCGGCGATGATCGCGAAGATGAGGACGCCGACCGGCCAGTACCAGTGGTCGATCTCGTGCGGGTGCTTGATCTTCTCGTAGCCCTCGTAGATGGCGAACATGCCGCCGACCGAGAAGAGGACGATGGAGACGAGGAATGCGTAGATGTAGCGCTCGCGCCCGTACCCGAAGGGGTGTTGGGGGGTCGCCTCGCGCTGGGCCTTCTTGCCGCCGACGAGGAGCAGGGCCTGGTTTCCGGAGTCGGCGAGGGAGTGCACCGACTCGGCGAGCATCGACGACGAGCCGCTGAAGAGGAACGCCACGAATTTCGCTACCGCGATCGCGAGGTTGGCGGCGAGTGCCGCCACGATCGCCTTGGTGCCGCCTGACGCGCTCATGTATTCGCGATTTCCCTTCGTACGTACGCCGTCCAGACCTTTGCCCGGTCTTTGCCAGTGGGCCATTGTTGCAGCCCGCTCCGACAACGGCGCGCCAGGCCGCAACTCCTTGACCGTCAGGTGACGACAGTGGCCCGGAAGACCGTTCCGGAACCGGATACTTCGGCCTTTTCGCCTGCCGGGACGAAGACCGACTGACCGGGGCTCAGCTCGTGCTCCCCGGCCCGTACCGAGCCCGCCGTGCAGAGCAGAATCTGCGGGGTCTCTCGGGTGAGGTCGTGGGCCGCGCCGCCCGCGGGGAGGACGTACCTGGACAGCCGGAACTCGTCGATCGGGGTCTCGTAGACCTCCTCGCCGTCCGGAGAGGCTTCCGGGCGCAGGACGCCGGGGTCGCTCGGCTCGAAGCGGACGATGCGCAGGAGTTCGGGGACGTCGACGTGCTTGGGGGTCAGGCCGCAGCGCAGGACGTTGTCGGAGTTGGCCATGATCTCGACGCCCAGGCCGTTGAGGTAGGCGTGCGGGACGCCGGCGCCGAGGAAGAGGGCCTCGCCGGGCTGTAGGCGTACGTGGTTGAGGAGCATCGCGGCGATGACGCCGGGGTCGCCCGGGTAGTGGTGGGCGATGTCCGCGTAGGGGGCGTACTCGCCGCCGAGTCGCGCGCAGGCCGCGGCGGCCGCGGTGACGGTGTGGGCCATCTCCTCGCGGTCGGCGCTGAGCACGGCCGTCAGCACCTCGCGCAGCGCCGCCTCCTCGGGGTGGGCGTGCAGCAGGTCGACGTACGGCTTGAGGGAGTCGACACCGAGGCCGGCGAGCAGGCCGGCGGCCTGGGCCGGGTCGCGGAAGCCGCACAGGCCGTCGAACTCGGTGAGTGCGCAGATGAGTTCGGGCTTGTGGTTGGCGTCCTTGTAGTTGCGGTGCGGGGCGTCCACGGGGATCCCGCGGCGCTCCTCGTCCTCGTAACCCTCCTTCGCCTGCTCCAGGTTGGGGTGCACCTGGAGGGAGAGCGGGGCGCCGGCGGCGAGGATCTTGAGCAGGAAGGGCAGGCCCGGGCCGAACTTGGCGACGGCCGCGGCGCCGAGTTCGCGCTCCGGGTCGGCGGCGATGATCTCGACGAGTGTGCCGCGGTCGGTGCGCGAGGGCGCGCCCGGGTGGGCTCCCATCCACATCTCCGCCTGCGGTTCGCCGGTCGGCTCGACGCCGAGCAGTTGCGGGATCGCGGTGGTGGAACCCCAGGCGTAGGGGCGGATGGTGTTGTCGAGGCGGTCCATTCGGCTCTCTGTCTGCTCTCTCTGCGTTCGACGCGGGTTCGCCGGGTGTATGGCTGTCGTCCCGTCCCGCGTACGGCGGTCAGGGCGTCCTGGGTCAGATCAGGCCCTCGAAGCGAGCGCCAGGTAAACGGCGGCGAAATCCGTGATGGCGATCAGTTCGGCGAGGGTCTCCAGTTCGCCGCCGGGCTCCGGCTCCAGCTCACTGATCGGCGTGTCGTGACTGAGGGCCAGGTCACGGGCGGCTGGGGCGGCGGTGAGACCCCCGAGCGGGCGGTCGCGGAGCAGCACTACGCGCGCGTGCATCGCGGGCGGCTCGTCGACGCGGTCACGGAAGAAGTCGTCGGGGTCGGCGCTGGCGGCGAGCGATCCGGCGAGCAGGGCGCCGTGCGCGGCGAGCGCCTCGGGCAGTTCGGCGACCACGGCGGGCGTGCCGGAGAGCTCGGCGAGGGCCGCGGCGAACCGGCGGCCGGCCGGTCCCGCCGAGGTGCCCTCCGTCCAGATCACCGGGAGTGCGTCGGCGAGTTCGGCGGCGAGGGTCTTCGCGGGGTTGCTGTACGTCGCGATGGCCGGCCCGCAGCGCTCGGCGATGTGATCCAGGCGATCGGCGACCTTCTGGATGGCGTCCGGCGGAGCGGTGAGCAGGCCGGTGCGGTCGAGGAGGCCGAGCAGCGGGGTCAGCAGCGCCCAGAGGACGCCGGGCGCGGACGCGGCGTGGGGTTCGTCCTGCTCGTACGGGGCGGTCGCGAGCGGTACGAAGAGGCCGTGGGCGCCTTCCACCGCCTCGTCGAGCGGGGTGCCGGGCGGGGCGACGGCGACGACCGTGCAGCCGCGGCGGTAGGCCTGGTCGGCGAGCAGGGAGAGGCCGGGTTCGGTGCCGTCCGGGGTGGCGATGAGCAGCAGGTCCACCGAGCCGGCCCAGCCGGGCAGCTCCCAGCGCAGGGCGCCGGCGGCGGGGGCGACGCCGGAGGGGGCCAGGCGCGTGACGGGGCTGCCTGCGCCGGCGAGCGTGCCGAGGAGGTCGGCTACGCAGCTGGCGGCGGCGCCGGGGCCCGCGATGAGGACGGCGCGGGGGCGGCCGTCCGGCTTGAGGTCGTGGACGCCGGCCTCGGCGGCGTGCCGGGCCGCGGTGCGGACCCGGGCGCCGGCTTCGGCTGCGCCGCGGAGCAGGCCGCGTTGGTCGGCCTCCGAGAGTGCCTCGGGGGCGTCGAGCAGCGATTCGTCGAGCATGGGCGGCAGCCTCCGATCGCCGGTCGTCGTTACGCGGGGCGGCGGGCTTCGTCGACGAGGAGGACGGGGATGCCGTCGCGGACGGGGTATGCCAGGCCGCAGTCCTGGCCGGTGCAGATCAGCTCCGCGTCCTGCTCCTTGAGGGGGGCGTGGCAGGCCGGGCAGGCGAGGATCTCCAGGAGGCCGGCTTCGAGCGGCATGGGTGGTCCCTTCGGGGGCGGGGTGTTCTACGTCTTTGTGTGCGGATGTGCCTGGTCAGGGTACCGCCGGAGGGGGTGGGGTGCGGGGGTTGGATGGGGCGGGGTTCAGGGGTGAGCGGCGTTGGTGTGACCGTGGCCGGTTTTCGCCCCCGCCGCCCCTTCCCGTCCCGTCCCTGGGGGCTGCGCCCCCAGACCCCCGCTTCGGCCTGAACGGCCTCGTCCTCAAACGCCGGACAGGCTGAAATGCCCGGACCGGCGTCGAAAAGTCAGCCAAAGGCCGCCCTCCGGCGTTCGTCAGCCCCTGATGATCCCCAGCGCCTCGTCCCGCACCCGCTCCATCGTCGCCTCGTCGCGGGCCTCGGCGTTCAGCCGCAGCAGCGGCTCCGTGTTGGACGGGCGGACGTTGAACCACCAGTCGGCGGACGTGACCGTGAGACCGTCGAGGTCGTCGAGCTGGACGCCCTCGCGGCCCTCGTAGGCGGAGCGTATCGCGGCGAGGCGGGCGGTCTGGTCGTCGACCGTGGAGTTGATCTCGCCGGAGCCGGCGTAGCGGTCGTACTGGGCGACGAGGCCGGAGAGGGGGCCGTCCTGGCCGCCGAGGGCCGCGAGGACGTGGAGGGCGGCGAGCATGCCCGTGTCCGCGTTCCAGAAGTCGGCGAAGTAGTAGTGGGCGGAGTGCTCGCCGCCGAAGATCGCGCCGGACTTGGCCATCTCGGCCTTGATGAAGGAGTGGCCCACACGCGTGCGGACGGGCGTACCGCCGTTCTCCTTGACGACCTCCGGGACCGACCAGGACGTGATCAGGTTGTGGATGACCGTGCCCTTGCCGCCGTGCTTGGCCAGCTCGCGTGAGGCGACCAGGGCGGTGATGGCGGACGGGGAGACCGGGTCGCCGTGCTCGTCGACCACGAAGCAGCGGTCGGCGTCGCCGTCGAAGGCGATGCCGAGGTCGGCGTCCTCCTCGCGGACGCGCTTCTGGAGGTCGACGATGTTCGCCGGGTCGAGGGGGTTGGCCTCGTGGTTGGGGAAGGTGCCGTCCAGCTCGAAGTACATCGGGACCAGGGTCAGGGGCAGGCCGTCGAAGACTGTGGGCACGGTGTGGCCGCCCATGCCGTTACCCGCGTCGACGACGACCTTGAGCGGGCGGATGGGGGTCAGGTCGACGAGGGAGCGGAGGTGCGCCGCGTAGTCCTCCAACGTGTCGCGCTGCGTGATCGTTCCCGTCGTCGCCGCCGGTTCAGGGGCACCCGACTCCATCCAGCCCTCGACCAGTTCACGGATCTCGGTGAGCCCGGTGTCCTGGCCGACGGGGGCCGCGCCCGCCCGGCACATCTTGATGCCGTTGTACTGGGCCGGGTTGTGCGAGGCCGTGAACATGGCGCCCGGCAGGTCGAACGCGCCGGACGCGTAGTACAGCTGGTCGGTCGAGCACAGGCCGATCTCGGTCACGTCGGCACCGCACGCCGCCGCACCGCGCGCGAAGGCACCCGACAGCCCCGGGGACGAGGGCCGCATGTCGTACCCGATCACGATCGCGCTCGCCCCGGTCACCTGGACGAAGGCAGCCCCGAAGAGCTCGGCCAGCGACTCGTCCCACTGGTCGGGGACCACCCCGCGCACGTCGTACGCCTTCACGAGCTGCGACAGATCAGCAGACACGGCCAACCTTCCTGAAAAGTCCTATCGGTCACCACAAGCTACCCGCACCCGCTGACAGTGCGCTGTGCGCGGTCCCGGAGGACTCCCAGCCGTAACCTCAGGTCAGGCCTCGGGTCAGGGCAGCATCCACCCCAGCACCGGCGAGCTCTGTCCGACCACGATCAGACACATGATCATCAGCAGCCCCACGCTCCAGGGCAGCACCTTGCGCAGAATGTCCCCCTCGCGGCCCGCGAGCCCGACGGCGGCACAGGCGATGGTGAGGTTCTGCGGCGAGATCATCTTGCCGAGGACACCGCCCGAACTGTTGGCGGCAGCGAGCAGTTCGGGAGACAGCCCAGACTCCCGGGCCGCGGTCACCTGGAGGGCGCCGAACAGCGCGTTGGCCGAGGTGTCCGAGCCGGAGACGGCGACACCGAACCAGCCGAGCACCGGCGACAGGAAGGCGAGTCCCGCACCGGCCGCCGCCACGAAGTAGCCGATCGTGGCCGCCTGTCCGGAGAGGTTCATGACGTAGGCGAGCGCCAGTACGGACGTCACGGTCAGGATCGCGAACCGCAGTTCGTGCACGGTGGCCGCCCACTCCTTGACCGCCACGCGCGCGTGCACCCCGAGGACGACCGCGGTGCAGATACCGGCGAGCAGCACGAGCGTGCCGCCGGTGGAGACGATCGGCCAGGTGAAGATGTTGGCGCCGACCGGCTCGCCGTCCGCGTTGACGACGTTCAGGAAGGGCCAGTCGTACGTCTGGGTCGTCTCGGCGAGCCAGTCCTTGACGGCGGGTATCTGGGCGACGGAGAAGATGGCGATGATCAGCGCGTAGGGGGCGTAGGCGCGCACGACTTCGGGCCGTGGGTCCTCCACGTCCAGGTCCTCGCTGCGCACCCCGGTCAGCACGGACGCGCGGACCGACTCGGCGGCGGGCACGCGCGCGTGCGGTACGGCGACCAGGGCGGCCGCGCCGAGCAACGCGGCGCCGATGTCGGCGAGTTGCGCGGAGACGTAGTTGGAGGCGACGAACTGGCCGACGGCGAAGGCGATTCCGCACACCAGGGCGGGCACCCAGGTCTCACGAAGCCCGCGCCGTCCGTCCACCAGGAAGACCAGCACGAGCGGCACGACGAGAGCCAGCAGCGGCGTCTGACGCCCCACCACGGAAGCCACGGAATCCAGGGGCAGGCCGGTGACTTGAGCGAGCGTCACCACCGGCGTACCCATCGCACCGAAGGCCACCGGCGCGGTGTTGGCGACCAGTGCGACGACGGCTGCGCGCACCGGCTCGAAGCCGAGGGCGACGAGCATGACCGAGCAGATGGCGACGGGTGCGCCGAACCCGGCGAGCGCCTCCAGCAAGGCACCGAAGCAGAAGGCCACGACCAGCGCCTGGATCCGCGGATCGTCGGACAGCCGCCCGAACGACCGGCGCAGGATGTCGAAGTGGCGGGTGCGGACCGTCATCCGGTACACCCACAGGGCGTTGACGACGATCCACAGGATGGGGAAGAGGCCGAAGGCGGCGCCCTGCACGGCGCTGGAGACCGTCTGGTCCAGCGGCATGCCGTACGCGAGCCAGGCGACCAGGGCGGCCGCCAGAAGGCCCGTGAGGCCCGCCAGGTGCGCCTTCATGCGGACGCCGCCGAGCAGGACGAGGACGATCACGAGGGGCAGGGCCGCCACCAGCGCCGACAGGCCGAGCGAGTCGGCGACGGGCTCCAACTCCTGGACATACACAGGCGCCTCCCCGGATTCCGCAATGCGAAAGCGATTTCTCGCGGCTCCCGGAATGGTCGTGTCCGCGACAACGGCCCGTCAATGGGTGTGCGTCACTCAGCGAAACACACAGCAAAAACACACGGAAAACGCACAGGGAAGTCGGCCGACGTCAGTTGTCGGGCGAACGCAGCACCCGCAGATGCCCCCGCCGGGCGACCTCCATCGGGTCGGCCCCACGGCCACCGCCACTGGCCTGCGCGGCACGCTCCTGGGGCCGGGCCGCCTCGCGCACGGCGTTAGCAAGCGCTTCCAGATCATCGCCGCTGGGACGTGCCGGAGCCGAGCTGTCCAAGAGCCGTACGACCTCCCAGCCGCGGGGCGCGGTGAGGCGCTCGGAGTGCTCCGCACACAGGTCGTAGCAGTGCGGTTCGGCGTAGGTGGCGAGCGGGCCGAGGACCGCGGTCGAGTCGGCGTAGACGTACGTCAGCGTCGCAACGGCGGGTCGGCCGCAAGCGGTTCGCGAACAACGACGTACAGGGCTCACGACGTTGGACGGTACCGCACTCTTGAGCGGGCCGCGACGACTCTCCACCAGGTCACTCGACCGTGTCGTGCTGTGAAACGCCCCACACGCCCCTCCGGCCACACCCTTCTGACCTGCATGGACACCGCTTGCCGGATTGCCGGACGAACCCCGTCCCGGTCACCAGTCGGCACATACCATGTCAATTGCCTTGAGATCGGCGGTCTGGGAGGGATACGGAATCGAGCCCAACCTTGGCTGGAATGGTCATCTGCCGACATGCCGTACGGGACGGGCGGGCGCCGCGTGGGGACAGAGCACCCGGCTCCGGCGGGGACTACGCTTCACCAGTGATGGACAGCCCTGTACCGCCCCCTGCCGCCGGCTCCGGACCCCGCCGTCGTGATCGCCACGGCCGGGGCATGCGCGGCCCGATCGCGCCACCGCAGGTGCCGCTGGCGGCAAGCCGAGCCGAGGCGTTCGCGGACCTGGTGCAGGACTCCGTGGAGCGCCTGGAACGACGGTGGCCGCAGCTCGCCGACATCGATTTCCTGGTCCTCGAGGTACCGCGCCTCGACGGCTCCGGGCAGGCCTGGAACGACGAATCGGTCCCCCTCGGCGGCACGATTCCCGCGCGTGAGGGGCGTCGCGCACGGGTGGTCGTCTATCGGCGTCCGGTCGAGATCCGCACGAAGGCGCGTGACGAGCGGGCCGCGCTGGTGCACGAGGTCGTCGTGGAACAGGTCGCCGAGCTGCTCGGGCTGACCCCGGAGACGGTGGATCCGCGCTACGGCGAGGAGTGAACCGGAGCAGCGCTGCCGCCCTACTTCTGGAGCACCGCCAGGTCCTCGTCCGCCTCCGGTACCGACACCATCCCCCGGTCGTCCGGCAGGGTCTGGACCGTGAAGGCCGGGACGCCGTTCGCCGTCTTCGTCAGAGTCCTGGATGCGTACACCGGGGCTCCTGAGACCGGTTCCACCGTCAGGGCGTACGTGCCCTTCAGGCCGGTCGGTACCGGTGCCTCAACGTCCTGTGTCGTGCCGGACTTGATCGTGTACGTCTTCGACACCGCCGTCCCCCCGCCGCTGCCCGCGGACGCGGTGACCTTGACCTTCGCGGTGCCGGTGGGCGCGGTCAGGGACAGCGTGGAGCCCTTCGCCGAGTTGTCCACCGCCGTCGCGCGCGTGCCGACCGGCTTCGTGGCCGGGATGAACGCCGTCTCCTGCTTGTCGCCCTTGCCCCGTACGACCCGGAGGGCGGCCACCACGGGTGTGGCCCGATCGGTCGGCGTCAGCACCAGCGACCCCGCCTCCCCGCGCGTGACGTCCCCCAGGTCGACCGCTGTCGTCATGCCCGCCTTCACGTGCAGCGTCTCGTTCCCGGCGGGCGTGATCAGTCCGGACGGAGAGGCCAGCCGCACCTTGAGGTCGGCGTCCGCGTCGCCGGGCGTGAAGGCGATCAGCCGCACGGCCGTGGCGTCCTTCGGGATGCCGGGCAGCACCAGGCTGCCGGCCGGATCCGTGGTGGCGGCCAGCCAGTCACCGCCGAGCTTGTCGTCCAGCGCCTGCACCGCGGCCGCCACCCGACCGCTGCGCACATTCACATGCACGGTCATGTTGGTCTGCTCGTCGTCGGTGAGCGTCGACAGCAGCACCGGCTCACTGGAGTGCGGCTGAACCGTGATGCCCTCGCCGACCGTCGACTCCAGGGCGCCGTCCTTGCCGTACAACTCGATGTCGACGACCGCGGCGGAGTCGTCGGGGTTCGTCAGATGCACATAGTCGGTGCGGTCGGCCGCGGTACTGGCGCCGGGAAACCAGAACTCCGTGTCCGGAGCGGAGCAGTTGACGCCTTGCAGCCCCCGCCCCGTACCCGCGGCGACCTCCGTGTTCTCCTGCACGGTCCACCCGGGCGCGAACTTCCCCTCGGCCGTACCCACCAGCGCGGGCGAGTCGGCACCGGAGGCATCCCCGGTGACCGGCGTGCCGGGGTCCTTCGGCTCCAGGACGGGCTTGTCGGCCTTCTTGTCCTTCGCCTCGCTCCCGGACTCCTCCCCCGTGGACTGAAGTTCGGCCGCGCCATCGCTGTCCGTGCCCTTCGTGACCGGCGTGAAGGACGTGTACGACGTCTCGGCGAGATCCGAAGTGCTCGGTGCCGGACACAGCAAGCTCGTGCGCTCCACGGGCAGTTCGGCCGCCGCCTTCGCGGTGTCCGTGCCGGCCGCGTCCGGCGAGGTCAGCGCAGCCAGGCCGGTGACGGCGGCGAGCGCGGTCGCGCCGGCGATCAGGGACAGGGTGGTGCGCTTCACTGCTGACTCCCGTCGGGGCGCTCACTGCCGTTCGGGTACGGCTGCGCCGGGTCGTACGTCGGGTCGTAACCCTGCTCGTCGTAACCCTGGTGGTACGTCCCGTCCTGGCCCTGCTCGTACGGAGCCTGCCCGTACGCCTGCTGGTCGTACGACGCCGACTGGGACGAACCACCGTACGCGTAAGGGTCGTACTGCCCGCCCTGGTACGGGTCCGCCGGGTACTGCTGGTCGTACGACCCGGGCGGATACTGCTGCTGGGCGCCGCCCTGGTACTGGTCGCCGCCGTAGCCGTCGTACTGGGTACCCGCGTAGTCCCACTCGCCGTAGGTCTGCTGCTGCGGAATCGCCGCGGCGGGCGCCTCCTGCGGAGGAGCCGGGAACCCCTCGGCCTGGCCCGCCTCTTCGGCCTCCGCCTGGGCGCGCAGGCGCCGGGCGCGGCGGCCCTCGCCGGACACGGGCTGGGCCGGGACGGCCGGCTCCTCCGGGAGGTCGTCGTCGATGTCGCGGCGGCGGCCGGGAAGCGCCATGACGACGAGGACGACGGCGAGGAAGCCCTGGGCCCACAGCCAGGCGGTGTGGGTGATCGGCTCGTCGAAGGTGACGTCCAGCTTCCCGCCGGAGGCGGGGAGTTCGAAGCCCTGGGCCCACCCGTCGACCGTCGTACGCGTCAGGGGCTTGCCGTCCAGGGTGGCCGTCCAGCCCTCGTCGGCGGTGTCGGCGAGACGCAGGATTCGCCCCTGCGCGCCCGCCGCGATCGTGGTGTGGATCTCGACGGGCCCGGCGGCGACGGACTGCGCACCCCCGGAGCCCGAGCCGGACCCGGCGACTATCGCCGCCCGTGAGACCTGCTGGTCGACCCGCCACAGCGCCCCGCCGTCCTGCTGGCTCAGCCGGGACAGCCCGGGCGTGGCATCCAGAACGCGGGTCACCTCGCGCGGCGCGCCCTTGTGGACGAGGACGTAACGCACCGCGAACTTGCCCAGCTGGTCGGCCTGATCGGCGCCGGACCCGGCGACGAGGTTGGCGACGACCTTGTCGAGCGTGGCGTTCTCGCCGTCCGCCGCGGCCAGTTCGCCGTCGCCCATCCGCGCCCCGGAACCGCGGACGAGCATGTAGCCGACGTGGGCCGCGGAGTCGCTGTCGAGGACGAGGGTGCGGGCCTGGTCGCGGGTGTTGCTCTCCTCGGCGACGAACGCGGGCACCTGCACCGGGTCGCGCCGCTCCAGCGGCCCGTCGGCGCCGCTGATCATCCAGCCGGCGGCGACGAGCAGCGGGCCGGCGGCCGAGGCGAAGGCGATCAGCGCGGCCACCGGCTGACGCCAACCGAAGCTCTGCTCGGCCACACGCGCGCGTGCCCCGTCGGCGCCGAGCGCGGCGGCGGCGAGGAGGGCGATGCCGTACACCAGCGTCGCGGGTCCGGCCCAGGTCGAGCTGTTGGACAGGACAGCGAAGACGAGGCCCACCAGAGCCACGGCCCAGGCCGTCCAGATTCCGAACTGACGGTGGGACCGCATCAGGGCGCCCAGCGCGGCCAGCACGATGCCGATGAGCATCAGCCCGTTGACCGTGCCGGGCCCACCCGGGCCGGCGCCGAGCAGATCGGTGGCGGACGCGGCCGAGGCGCCGTACTCCAGACCGGCTTCCCGGAAGAAGCCGAACGGGAGCAGGGACAGCGACCAGGGCGCGAGCACCAGCAGAGGGGTGCCGAGCTGGGCCAGGAAGCGCAGGCCGTGGGCGGTGATGTCGGCGCGGCGCACGGCCAGTACGCCGATGCCGAGGACCAGCGCGATGGGCCACATGATCGGCGTGAACGCGGTGGTGACGGTCAGCAGCAGCGCATACGCCCAGGTGGCGCGCCAACTGCCGCGTGCGCCCGAGGCGTTCGCCAGGCCACTGGCCGCAACGCCCGCGCGTGCGAGGAGCGGCAGCAGGATCGCGAGGACGGCGGTGCCGATGCGGCCGCCGGCGAGCGCGCCGGTCGCGGCGGGCAGGAAGGCGTAGACGACGGCCGCCCAGGCACGCAGGAGCCGCGACTCGACGAGCGGGCGGGAGGCGAAGTAGGCGGTGAAACCGGCCAGCGGTACCGAGCAGACCAGCAGGACCGTTACCGCGAGTCCGGTGGAGCCGAACAGCGCGGAGGCCAGCAGGGCGACGGCTGCGAGATACGGCGGCGCTGACTGAGTGCCGCCGGCGCCCACGGCATGCCAGGAGTCCAGGTAGCGCGACCACAGCTCGCTCGCGTCCGCCGGGGCGGGCAGCAGCGCGCCGCCCGCGAGCGCTCCGCCGCCGAGCAGTTGGCGGCAGGCGATGAGCGAGACGAACAGCAGCACCAGGAAGAGCATCGGGCCGGGGTTGCGGGCGATGCGCTTGAGGCGGACGAACTGTTCTATCTCCAGGAACTCCGCGTCGTCCCCGCCCGGCCCGGACTCGACCGCGCCGCCGTGCCGCCCGGCACCGGCGACGGTCTCGGGGTCGGAGTCGCGGAAGAAACTGCCCGCGGCCTGTTCGACGGTGGCCCGCACGGTCGCGCCGGGCGGCGGGAACAACGGCCGCAGCTCGTCCTTCTCGACCTGGGGGCGGCCGCGCCTGCGCCGCCCGGCGATGATCCGCTCGGGCCGCAGCAGCACCCCCAGCAGACCCCGGATCTCGTCGACGGCCTGCCCGGGGACCTTGCCCACGAGGTAGGCGAGGGTCCGCAGCAGGGTGCCGAGCACCAGCCGCACCAGGACCCAGGGCAGCGCGGCGGTCCGCGTGTTGACCAGCAGGGTGTAGACGGCGCCGGCCTTGTCGACCTTGTGCGGGGAGGCCGACGTACGGCCCACGCAGTCGACGGTGCGGCGCTCTCGGGAGGCCGCCTCGGCATGTCGTACGACCGCCTCGGGGGCGATGAGGACGCGGTGGCCTGCGGCCTGGGCGCGCCAGCACATGTCGACGTCGTCACGCATCAGGGGCAGCCGTCGGTCGAAGCCGCCGAGCTGCTCGAAGACATCGCGCCGGACGAGCATGCCGGCGGTGGACACGGACAGCACGGACCGGACGTGGTCGTGCTGGCCCTGGTCCTGTTCACGACGGTCCAGGCCGGTCCAGCGGCGGCCGGAGTTGGCGATGCTGACGCCGACCTCGAGCAGCTGCCGGCGGTCGTACCAGCCGCGGAGCTTGGGGCCTACGACGGCGATGTCGTCGCGGCCGAGCTCGTGTTCGTTCTCCACGACGCGCAGCAGGTGGGCCAGGGCGTCCGGCTCCGGGGCGCAGTCGTCGTGCAGCAGCCACAGCCACTGCACCGGCTCCCCGTGGGGGAGTTCGGGCAGGTCGTACGCGTCGTCGCGCCACGTGCGCGTGACGGGGTCCCAGCCGCTCGGGCGCTTGAGGTAGGGCAGCTCGTCCGGCGTGAGGACGGGAGCGGTGCGGTCCGCCTCCTCGACGGCCTGCCCGAAGCCGGTGCGGCGGGCGAGGTGCAGTACGCGGTCGGCGCCGAGGGTGTCGGTGAGCAGCTGGGCGGAGGTGTCCGCGCTGCCGGTGTCGGCGGCCATGGCGTACTGAACGGGGCGCTCCTGGCCGAGCAGCCCGGCGAGCGCGTCGGGCAACCAGCGGGCGCCGTCGTGAGAGACGAGCACCGCGGTCACCACATGACGCGGAAACTCAGGCGTGGCAGCGACGTCTTGGTCGGCTGCCGTATGGCTGTGCACGGACATCGAGGTACGGGCCCCGGTTCGATGGACTGCGGTGGACACCTGTGCCCACAGGGGGCAGCGGTGTGTCTCGGACGAGCGACCACACTATCGGCTGGGCATGACGTCGGCCCGCCGCCTGTGGATAACCCACCTGCAACGGGCCGTTCGTCACGTATGTACGAAATGGATGCGTGCCGTCCGGTCAGACGGCGGCCTTCTTCAGCCGACGGCGTTCACGCTCGGACAGACCGCCCCAGATGCCGAATCGCTCGTCGTTGGCGAGGGCGTACTCGAGGCACTCGGAGCGGACTTCGCAGGCCAGACAGACTTTCTTGGCCTCGCGGGTGGAGCCGCCCTTCTCGGGGAAGAAGGACTCGGGGTCGGTCTGGGCGCACAGCGCGCGCTCCTGCCAGCCGAGTTCCTCGTCCGCGTCGTCGACCAGCAGTTGCTGCACCAGCTCGGTCATGTGCGCCCCTCGTCAGTCTTTCGCGTCCCCGTGATGTAGCCGTAACCGATTTCGGCTGAACGACACGAGTGAAATTACAAGTGTGCTGCTCCGGGCGAGTCAAGCCGAGATCTGCTATTGAGCCCCTTATTCACTCTGCGGAACCAAGGCCTAGCGGAAAGTGTTCAAATCGTCCTAAACCTTGACAGGCAGATAAGGCCCCGGAGGGCCTCCGTCCCCGCGCAGAGCCTGCACGGGGAAGGACGCCCGGAACATCGATCCCGTTCCGACATGTGCTCGAATCGATCCGGATCACAGTCCGATCACGGGATCGCGTCGAGGTTTGCGCGCCCGGTTGTGCGCCATGTGTCCCGGCCACCCCATGCACAAACCTTTCACCAAAGACATGAACCGGATGAGGTGAACCCCGTCCCACGTACCGGGCGCCGAGTTGACAGTGGAGGTGTGAACCGCTGTCCTTGTGGGCATGCTCGCGCACTCGGCACTCACCTCGACCCGCACCGCCGGGTCCCCCGGTGCTGCCCACGTCCGCTGTAGCTGTTGTTGCCGTTCCTGCTGTTGAGCCTCACGCGCTCCGGCTGCCTCTGAGTCCATCGGATTCGCTTCCGCGCCCGTCGGACTCGGCTGTTGTTCCCCTCGCCTCCGCCACTCTTCTCTTCCGACGAGGAACCACCGCACCCATGAACAGCGACAGCGACCTCCAGATCGCCGGCGACATCCTCGAAGTCCCGCACCTGCTGCGGGCACCGCGCGAGCACCCGGCCACCGTCGCCGACTTCGTCGGCCTGGCCCGCTCCGTCGCCGCCGACCGCACCCAGTGGGAACACCTCGTCCAGTACGACGCCACGTCCCGCTGGTACCACCGGCTGCGCACCGGTCCCGGGTACGAGGTGTGGCTGCTGTCCTGGGTGCCCGGCCAGGGCAGCGGACGGCACGACCACGGCCCCTCCTCCGGTGTGCTCACCGTCCTCGACGGCACGCTGACCGAACACACGGAGCGCGGCACGCGCGCGTTGGGGGCGGGTGCGCAGAGGGTGTTCGCGCCGGGGTACGTCCACGAAGTGGTCAACGACGCGCTCGAGCCCGCGGTCAGCCTGCACGTCTACTTCCCGGGCCTCACCGAGATGCCGATGCACAGCGCCCAGTGCATAGCGGCCGCCCCGGTCACCTGACGCATTCCGCGTCACCCGCTGCCGCATTGTCGTACCCGCCTGCAAGACTTGCTCCCATGCGCATTGTGGTTCTGGCAGGCGGCATCGGCGGTGCCCGGTTCCTGCGCGGTCTGATGCAGGCCGTGCCGGACGCGGACATCACCGTCATCGGCAACACCGGGGACGACATCCACCTCTTCGGCCTGAAGGTCTGCCCGGACCTCGACACGGTGATGTACACGCTCGGCGGCGGCATCAACGAGGAGCAGGGCTGGGGCCGGGCCGACGAGACCTTCCATCTCAAGGAGGAGCTCGCGGCGTACGGCGTCGGACCCGAGTGGTTCGGGCTCGGCGACCGGGATTTCGGCACGCACATCGTGCGGACGCAGATGCTCGGCGCCGGGTATCCGCTGAGCGCGGTGACCGAGGCGCTGTGCGACCGCTGGAAGCCGGGCGTACGGCTGATCCCGATGACCGACGACCGCGTGGAGACGCATGTCGCCGTCGAGGTCGACGGCGAGCGCAGGGCCATCCACTTCCAGGAGTACTGGGTGCGGCTGCGGGCGTCGGTGCCGGCCGAGGCGGTCGTGCCGGTGGGCGCGGAGCAGTCGAAGCCCGCGCCGGGTGTCCTGGAGGCGATCGCGGAGGCGGACATCATCCTCTTCCCGCCGTCCAACCCGGTCGTGTCCGTCGGCACGATCCTCGCCGTGCCCGGCATCCGTGAGGCGATCGCCGACGCCGGGGTGCCGGTCGTCGGCCTCTCCCCCATCGTCGGGGACGCGCCCGTGCGCGGCATGGCCGACAAGGTGCTCGCGGCGGTCGGCGTCGAGTCGACGGCCGCGGCGGTCGCCGAGCACTACGGCTCGGGGCTGCTGGACGGCTGGCTGGTCGACACCGTCGACGTGGACTCCGTGGAGCGCGTCGAGGCGGCGGGCATCCGCTGCCGGGCCGTGCCGCTGATGATGACCGACCTCGACTCGGCCACCCAGATGGCCCGGGAGGCGCTGACCCTCGCGTCGGAGGTACAGGCGTCATGAGCGCGGCACCTGACGACGGCTACAGAGTCTGGGCCGTTCCCGGCCTTCCCGAGGTGGCTGCTGGCGACGACCTCGCCAAGCTGATCGCCGCCGCCGAACCCGGGCTGGCCGACGGGGACGTGCTGCTCGTCACCTCGAAGATCGTGTCCAAGGCGGAGGGCCGGGTGGTCGAGGCGGCCGACCGGGAAGCCGCCATCGACGCCGAGACCGTACGGATCGTGGCCCGGCGCGGCCCCCTGCGCATCGTCGAGAACCGGCAGGGCCTCGTCATGGCCGCCGCCGGGGTCGACGCCTCCAACACCCCTTCCGGAACAGTGCTGTTGCTGCCCGACGACCCGGACGCGTCCGCGCGGGCGATCCGCGACGGGCTGCGGGACGCGCTCGGCGTCACCATCGGCGTCGTCGTCACCGACACCTTCGGGCGCCCCTGGCGTACGGGGCTCACGGACGTCGCGATCGGCGCGGCCGGCGTGCGCGTGCTCGACGATCTGCGCGGGGGCACGGACGCGTACGGCAATCCGCTCAGCGCGACCGTCGTGGCCACCGCCGATGAGCTGGCCGCCGCCGGAGACCTGGTCAAGGGCAAGGCCGAGGGGCTGCCTGTCGCGGTCGTGCGCGGACTGCCGCATGTGGTCGACGAGGACGACGGGGAGGGGGCGCGGGCCATGGTGCGCGGTGCGCGCGACGACATGTTCCGGCTGGGCACCTCCGAGGCGGTACGGGAGGCGGTGACCCAGCGGCGTACGGTACGGGCCTTCACGGACGAGCCGGTGGACGCGGGGGCGGTACGGCGGGCTGTCGCCGCGGCGGTGACCGCGCCGGCGCCGCACCACACCACCCCGTGGCGGTTTGTGCTGCTGGAGTCGGCGGAGTCCCGGACCGGGCTGCTGGACGCCATGCGGGATGCCTGGATCGCCGACCTGCGGCGGGACGGGAAGGGCGAGGAGTCCATCGCCAAGCGGGTGCGGCGGGGGGATGTGCTGCGGAACGCGCCGTATCTGGTGGTGCCCTGTCTCGTGATGGACGGGTCGCACACGTACGGGGACGTGCGGCGGGACGGGGCCGAGCGGGAGATGTTCGTGGTCGCCGCCGGGGCCGGCGTGCAAAACTTCCTGGTCGCGCTGGCCGGGGAGCGGCTGGGGTCGGCGTGGGTGTCGTCGACGATGTTCTGCCGGGAGGTCGTGCGGGAGGTGCTCGGGCTGCCGGAGCACTGGGATCCGATGGGGGCGGTGGCGGTCGGGCATCCGGCCGAGGAACCGCGGCCTCGGCCGGAGCGGGATGCGGGGGCGTTCATCGAGGTGCGGTGACGCTCCACTGGTGGTGCCGCGAGGGGGCGTCGGTCGGCTGCGGCGCCGTCGTGGCTCGTCGCGCCCACGCGGCGGAGCCGCATATCGACACAGCCCCGCGCCCCTTTGGGGCGTTGTCCGCGTCGTTGTCGTATGTACCGCCTAGTCTCGTAAGGCTTCTCCAGTACCCCTAGGACCTCATCCGTGGCAGGACGTTTCGCTCCCCGGCCCACGCGTACGACTGTGCGCGGTGGGCATGTTTCCGTGCCCGGGGCTGCGAGTGTGCCGCGGCAGGCGCCGGCGCCCGGGCGGGTGCGGACGTGGGTGCCGGACGGGCCACTCGACCTCGGGCTGGTGCTGGGGCCGTTGCGGCGGGGGCCGGGGGATCCGACGTTCCGGGCGGCGCCGGACGGGTCCGTGTGGCGGGCCACCCGAACGCCGGCCGGGCCCGGGACGCTGCGGGTCGCGGTGCGCGGTGGTGAGGTGTGCGGGGAGGCTTGGGGGCCGGGGGGTGAGTGGCTGCTGGAGCGGTTGCCGGAGTTGCTCGGGGGCGCCGACGATCCGTCCGTCTTCGAGCCGCGGCATCGGCTGGTGGCGTTGGCGCGGCATCGGCGGCCGGGGTTGCGGCTGACGCGGACCGGGCTGGTGCTGGAGTCGTTGATTCCGTCGGTTCTGGAGCAGAAGGTCACGACCGATGAGGCGTATCGGGCGTGGCGGATTCTGGTGCGGAAGTTCGGGGCGCCGGCGCCGGGGCCTGGGCCTGGGCCGGCCGGCGGGCGGATGTGGGTGATGCCGGCGGCGCGGACGTGGGCGCTGATTCCGTCGTGGGAGTGGCATCGGGCCGGGGTCGACAACAAGCGGGCGTCGACGATTCTTCGGGCCGTGCGGGTTGCTGCGCGGCTGGAGGAGGCGGTGGGGATGTCGGTGGAGGCGGCGCAGGCTCGGTTGGAGGTCGTGCCGGGGGTGGGGCCGTGGACGTCGGCGGAGACCGTGCAGCGGAGTCATGGGGCGGCGGATGCGGTGACTGTGGGGGATCTGCATCTGCCGGGGATCGTGGGGTGGGCGCTGGCCGGGGATCGGGATGCGGATGACTCCGTGATGCTGGAGTTGCTGGAGCCGTATGCGGGGCAGCGGCATCGGGCGGCTCGGTTGATTCTGTTGAGCGGGCGGACGCCGCCGCGGCGCGCTCCGCGGATGCCGAGGGGGGACATCGGGCGGTTGTGACGTCCCCGGCGCCGATCTGACCGTCACGGTTTCCGCCCCCGCCGCCCTTACCCGTCCCGTCCCAGGGGGCTGCGCCCCCGGACCCCCGCCATCGGCCCGAAGGGCCTTGTCCTCAAACGCCGGACGGGCTGAAATGCACGAACCGGCATTGAGAAGCCAACCCCCAGCGGGTGGGCAGGGCGCTCGGGACGGCAGCACCCGTCCTCAGACGCCGGACCGGCTGAGTTGGTCAGTCGGTCCGGTGTTGGGTCACTGGTCCGAGGAGAAGCGCAGGGCGCCTGCTGGGATTTGGGCGTCGCACCAGACTCGGGCGCCGTCGGAGAGTTCGTTGTCGGCGCCGATGATGGCGCCGTCGCCTATGACGGTGCCGGTGAGGATGGAGCGTTCGCCTACGCGGGCGTGGGTGCCGATGAGGGAGTCGGTGATCACGGCGCCGGGTTCGATGACGGCGCCGGGGAGGATGGTCGTGCCGGAGACCCGGGCGCCTTCGGCGACGTACGCGCCCTCGCCGACCACCGTGCCGCCCGTGAGCTTCGCGTCCGGGGCGACCCGTGCCGTCGGCAGGATCAGGCGGTCGCCGCAGCGGCCGGGGATGGCGGGGGACGGGGCTCGGCCGAGGACCAGGTCCGCCGAGCCGCGGACGAAGGCCGCCGGCGTGCCCAGGTCCAGCCAGTACGTCGAGTCGACCATCCCCTGGAGGTGGGCTCCCGCGGAGAGGAGGTCGGGGAATGTCTCCCTCTCCACCGACACCGGGCGGCCCGCAGGGATCGTGTCCATGAGCGAGCGGCGGAAGACGTACGCCCCTGCGTTGATCTGGTCGGTGACTATCTCCTCGGGGGTTTGGGGCTTCTCCAGGAAGGCCAGGACTCTGCCCGTCTCGTCCGTGGGGACCAGGCCGTAGGCACGCGGGTCCGTCACCTTCGTGAGGTGGAGCGAGACGTCCGCGCCTGTCGTCCTGTGGGTCTCCACCAGCGCCCTGATGTCCAAGCCCGTCAGGATGTCGCCGTTGAAGATCAGGACCGGGTCGTCGGGGCCGGAGTGGAGACGGCTCGCCACGTTGCGTATCGCGCCGCCCGTGCCGAGCGGTTCCTCCTCGGTGACGTACTCCAGATGAAGGCCGAGGGACGAGCCGTCACCGAAGTGCGGCTCGAAGACCTCGGCCAGGTAGGAAGTCGCCAGCACGATGTGGTCGACACCCGCCGCTCTCGCTCTCGCCAGCTGGTGTGTGAGAAAGGGCACCCCGGCCGCGCGGACCATGGGCTTGGGCGTGTGCACGGTGAGCGGACGCAGCCGAGTGCCCTTGCCGCCGACCAGGAGGATCGCTTCTGTCACCTGTCGTCTCTGCTTCCTGCCGGGACCGGCCGAACTGTCTTTCGACCGGCCAGTGTATGCAGACCTGTCGGCACGCCTGCGACGGCCGTGCGCCGTTCCGTCCCCTGTTCACAGACGTTTCATTCATGCGCTTTGGTTCAGCGGCCCTGGTAGCGGGCCGCCGTCGAGCGGGCGGAGCCGAGCTTCCGGTAGAGCTGCCGTCCCGGGCACGCCGTGTCGAAGCCGTCCCGGTGGCCGGAGATCACGTTCAACCGAACGTTCTTTCCCTTTCGGTAGAGATTGCCACCGCCCGACTTCAGGTATGTCTTGCCGCGCGGATTCGCGCCGTACAGACCGAGCTTCCAGGCCGTGAGCCGGGCGATCGCCTTCACCGAGGCGGCGGGCGGCTTGGCGGAGCCGAAGGTGCCGAGGGCGGCGATCCCCATGCTGTTGGTGTTGAACCCGAGGGTGTGAGCGCCGAGGACCGCCTTCGCCACGCCCCCGGCGCGGCCCTCGTAAATCTTCCCGCACTTGTCGACGAGGAAGTTGTAGCCGAGGTCGCGCCAGCCCATGCTCTTGACGTGGTAGCGGTAGATACCGCGGATGACGGAGGAGGCTTGTGAGCACCGGTACTTGTTACCGGTCCCCGTGTGGTGCACGAAGGCCGCCTTCACCTTCTTCGTGTAGACGACCTTCTTGTCGCGCAGCCTCTCGTTCGCGCCCCAGCCGCGGCGGGTGACGATGCGCGGACGCGGGCCGATGTACGGCTTCGCCCGCTGCTCGTCCGTCAGTTCGGCGGCGTGCAGCGCGTGCAGCTCCCGCTCGGTCTCCTTGCGGCTGAGTTCCGGGATCTCGGTGGCGCCGAGGGGTGCGAGGTCGGCGTTGGCGTCGTCCGTCGTCGTGTCCGCGTCCCGTGCGGTGGTGTTGCGGGTGGCCGGCGGGAGGGTGCCCCCGTCCTCCCGCACCGCATCCTGGCCCGGGTCCACGAGTTCCAGGCGCAGGCCCGGGGGAAGCGCCGTGGCGGCGTCGCCGGCCCGGTCGGGTTCGGCGGGGTGCGTCTCCGCGCTGACGCGTACCTCCACTCCGTCGGAGTCCCCCACCCACAGCGGCGCCGTGGCGCCGTGTACGCGGCTCTCGGCGGCCTCGGCCGTGTCCGGATCGGGGGCGTGCTCGCCGTTGTGCGTCTCGACGTCCTGCCAGCCGGACCAGGTGCCGGTACCGGTTTCTCTCGTACGGACCTGGACGCGGCCGTGGAGTTCGGTGTCCGGGGTGTCCCAGACGACGCCGACGAGGGAGAAGCGCCGTACGTCCTGGCGGGGCAGGCCCTGTTCGGCGGTGGGGCCGAGAGTGCGGTTGCCGTTGAGGGGGACGAGGGGCAGGGACTGGGTGCTGCCGGGGACGTCCGGCTCGGCCGCCCGGGCGACGGTCCTGGCCGCCTTCGTGCTCGACGCCGGTCCCGCCGCCGCGCCTGCGGGCGGGGTCAGCGGGAGGGCGAGGGCGGCCGCGCAGGTGACGCCGATCGAGGAAGCAAGGAATCCACGCATGCTCCTGATGTTGGACATATGTATTCATATCTGTCCAACGGGGAACTGACGGACCGTCGGCTGACGTTGGGCCGAATCGGTGGTGCGGGCGTGCGCCGGGTGTTGGGTCCACGCCCGCGTGCGCGCGTACGCTTGCGCGGGTGAACGCCACCGATCGCACCCCTGCCGACCTGCTGCGTTCCGCGCTCGCCGCGGATCCCGGACGCCCCCTGCTGACCTTCTACGACGACGCCACGGGGGAACGAGTCGAATTGTCCGTGGCCACCTTCGCCAATTGGGTGGCCAAGACCGCGAATCTGCTCCAGGGCGAGTTGTCCGTGGAACCTGGCGACCGGGTCGCCCTGCTGCTGCCCGCGCACTGGCAGACGGCGGCGTGGCTGCTGGCCTGTGCGTCGGTGGGCGTGATCGCGGACGTGGGGGGCGACCCCGGGGCGGCCGATGCGGTGGTCAGCGGGCCGGACGCGCTGGACGCGGCGCGGGCGTGTTCCGGGACGCGGGTCGCGCTGGCGTTGCGGCCGCTCGGCGGTCGCTTTCCGCAGCCGCCGGAGGGTTTCGTCGACTACGCCGTCGAGGTCCCGGGGCAGGGCGATCGTTTCGTGCCGTTCGCACCGGTCGATCCGGAGGAGCCGGCGTTGATCGTGGCCGGGCGGGAGTTCAGCGGGGCCGAGGTGGTCGAGCGGGCCCGGGACGAGGCGACGGGGCTGGGGCTGACGGGGCCGACGTCCCGGATCCTGTCCGGTCTGCCGTACGACACCTGGGACGGGCTGAACGCCGGGTTGTACGGGCCGCTGGCCACCGGCGGCTCCGTGGTGCTCTGCCGCCATCTGGGCGAACTGGGCGAGGAGGCCCTGGCCAAGCGGATCGACAGCGAGCGGGTCACGGCGACGGCGAGGTAGGGCGGACAGCGGCCCCACCGCCCCTGTCCCCCGTTCGGCCCAGCCCAACCCGCCCCCGGCCCCCCATCCACGCGATGGTCGTAGCAGCAGCCGCACGACACGTTCGCAGGCGCCCGTACGCCATGAGGGGTGGACCAGACGTGAGCGACAGCGTAGGTACGCCCTCCCGGGCCCCCGGGCCGGCGGCGGGGGCGTCGGCGACCGGGAGTGGGCTGATACGGCGGCGCCGGCGGCGTTGGGTGCGTGGCACCGCTCTCGGAGTCGGGGCGGTGATGCTGGCCGCCGGCGGGGGCCTGTGGGCCCTCTACGCCAAGCTCGACGGGAACATCACGTCGGACCAGGCGGCCGCGGCCGAGCTCGCGCGGTACGAGAAGGAGCGGCCCACCGCCCTCGTCAAGGGCGCGATGAACCTGCTGGTCATCGGGTCCGACTCACGGGCCGGGGACGGGAACTCGCGGTACGGGAAGGACTCCGGGACCGAGCGGTCCGACACCACCATCCTGCTGCACCTGTCCGCCGGGCGGCGCAGCGCCACCGCCGTCTCGCTGCCCCGCGATCTGATGGTGGACGTGCCCGCCTGTCTGCGGCGGGACGGCAGCCGGACCGAGCCGATGTTCGCGATGTTCAACTACGCCTTCCAGACCGGTGGTTCGGCCTGCTCCATCCGAACCGTGGAGAAACTGACCGGCATTCGGATCGACCATCACATGGTCGTCGACTTCGACGGGTTCAAGGAGATGGTCGACGCCGTCGACGGGGTGGAGATCTGCCTCAAGGAACCCATCCGCGACAAGGACGCAAAACTGCGGCTGCCCGCAGGCAAGGTGACGCTCGACGGTGAGCAGGCACTCGGGTACGTCCGCGCCCGAAAGACGCTCGGCGATGGCAGCGACACCGACCGGATGAACCGTCAGCAGCGCTTTCTCGGCGCGCTCGTCCACAAGGTGCAGAGCAATGACGTGCTGCTGAATCCGGTGAAGCTCTATCCCGTACTGGACGCCGCCACGTCGTCGCTCACCACGGACCCGGGACTGGCCAGCCTGCGCGGTTTGTACGAACTCGTTCGCGGAGTGCGCGACATCCCCACCGAACGTGTGCAATTCCTGACCGTTCCGCGGGAGTCGTATGTCTACAACGCCAATCGAGACCAGTTGGTGGAGCCCGAGGCGGAAAAGCTGTTCGAGCGGCTGCGCACGGACACACCGGTGGTGATCGCCGGGGAGGTTCCGCGGGATTCCGACGAAAAGGGCCGCACCGACGCCGACGACGGCTACTCCGCGTATGGGCCGGACGACGGAAAGTCCGATGCGCGGCGGCCCGAAGGGCCCGTCGCCGCCGATTCGCCCGCGCCCACCTTCAGCGGGACCACTGCCGACGAGGACACCTGCGAATAAAGCCAACGCAAAGCCCAGCAACAGCTTTCAAGGAAATGGGCGGAATGACCGGTTGTAGGGCGTGGAATGTGTCACCGCCGTCGCTCGACGCTGAGCTGGGCGGTTAGTGTGAGCGCTTCAGTGCGCCCGACCACGAGGTGAAGTCCCGGGGTCGCGCGCACTGCTTGTAAGAAACCCGGGCGCCTATGGGGGTGGGGCGCCGCGCCCCGACGGAGGATTCGGACAACCGTGGACGCGCAAGGCCGAGGGCGGGCGGACAACGTCGATCCCGCAGACCAGTGGGTGCTCAATCCGAACACTGGCGAATACGAACTGCGACTGACCCCTTCCGCTCCGCAGTCGGCGGTTCCCCGGCCCCGTAGACCTGCCCCGGGCGCGGCAGCGGGTACTCCGCGCAGCCGCACGGCATCCCCCGCTGCCCCCGGCCGTACGGTCCCGCCGCAGCGCAGGCGTCGTGGGGCGCCGCCCGAGGAGCCGCTGCCCGGGCGGCGAGGGCGGCGGCCGGCGAAGCAGCAGAAGTCGAAGGCGAAGAAGGTCCTGATGTGGACCGGCGGCACCATGGCGTTCGTGGTGCTGGCCGCCGCGGGCGCCGGGTACCTCTACATCAAGCACCTCAACGACAACATCACCGCTGTCTCCGACGACGGCGCGAGCACCGGCGGCTTCAGCAAGGACAAGGCGATCAACATCCTGCTGATCGGCACCGACAAGCGCACCGGTGCGGGCAACGAGAGCTACGGCGACTCCGGCAGCGTCGGACACGCCGACACCACGATCCTGCTGCACGTCTCCAAGGACCGGACGAACGCGACCGCGCTCAGCATCCCGCGCGACCTGATCACCGACGTCCCGGACTGCCCGACCACACAGGCGGACGGCACCACGAAGACCATCCCGGGCACCGACGGCGTCCGCTTCAACACCAGCCTCGGCCAGGACGAACGTACGCCCAGCTGCACCATGCGGACCGTCACCGAGCTGACCGGGATCACGCCCGACAACTTCATGGTCGCCGACTTCAACGCGGTCAAGACGCTGACCTCCGCGGTGGGCGGCGTCGAGGTGTGTCTGGCCAAGGACATCGACGACCCGGACTCCAAGCTCAAGCTGTCGAAGGGCACGCACACCATCGAGGGCGAGGAGGCGCTCGCCTTCCTGCGCACCCGGCACTCGGTGGGCTTCGGCGGCGACCTGAGCCGGATCGAGCTTCAGCAGCAGTTCCTGAGCTCGCTGATGCGCAAGCTGAAGTCCAACGACACGCTCACCAACCCGTCGAAGATGATCAAGCTGGCCGAGGCGGGCACCAAGGCGCTGACCGTCGACTCCAAGCTCGACAGCATCGGCAAGCTGAAGGACCTCGGTCTGGAGCTGGGCAAGCTCAACACCAAGAACCTGACCTTCACCACGGTGCCGGTGATCGACAACCCGGCGGAGAAGGTGAAGGCGACGGTCGTCGTCAACGACACGACGGCGCCCGAGGTCTTCGACATGATCAAGAACGATGTGTCGTTCACCGAGGTCAAGGCGCAGCAGAAGAAGGAGGCGGCCGCCGTGGCCGCCCGGCTGAAGGGCACCAAGGCCGACGCCTCCGAGGTGCGGGTGCAGGTCCTCAACGGCGGTGCCGAGGCAGGCAGCGCGCAGGCGGAGCTGGAGTACCTTCAGAACGAGGCGGGCGTACTGAAGTCGGAGAACGCCGGCAACGCCGACGCCGACCTGGCGAAGACGACGCTCGAGTACGCCCCCGACCAGGCCGACCAGGCCCGCAGGCTCGCGGACATCATGGGCCTGTCCGGTTCGGCGATGAAGCCGGGCCAGAGCGTGGAGAACTCCCAAGGCCTGCCGACGATGGCCCTCACCCTGGGCAAGGACTTCAAGGGCGCGGGCGTGAAGCTCAACTCCTCCTCGGGGTCGACGCCGGAGGGCGTGCAGAAATCCACCGCCGACAAGGTCGAATGCGCCAAGTGAGTTGACCTGACGGGCCTGTCCTACGTCTCACAGGACGTAGGACAGGCCCGTTCCATTGGCGCAAGGGTGGGGGAAACAGCGGATGACGCTCAGCGATGTGCAGAAGGAGGAGACGCCACCCGCACACCGACGGCGTCCCAAACGCAGGCACCGGGTACTCAGATGGTCCGCGACGACGCTGTCGGTGCTGATACTGGGGACGGCCGGCGCCGGATACCTCTACTACCGGCATCTGAACGGCAACATCGAGAAGGGCGAGCGCGCCAGCGGCGACTCCAAGGTGCACAAGGCCGGTGCGAACGCCGCCGGGCAGACACCCCTGAACATCCTGCTGATCGGCTCCGACAGCCGTAACTCCGACGAGAACGTGGCGCTGGGCGGCAGCAGGGACACCCGCGGCAACCCGCCGCTGGGCGATGTGCAGATGCTCATCCACCTGTCCGCGGACCGCAGAAGCGCCGCGGTGGTGAGCATTCCGCGGGACACCCGGGTCGACATCCCCGAGTGCAAGGACCCCGACACCGGCCAGACGTTTCCGCCCACCAACACGATCATCAACGAGTCGCTGGCCCGTGGCGGGGCCGGCTGCACGCTGGCCACCTGGCAGAACCTCACCGGGGTCTACATCGACCACTGGATGACCATCGACTTCGCGGGCGTGGTGAGCATGGCGGACGCCATCGGCGGCGTCGAGGTCTGTGTGAGGCAGAACGTGTGGGACCGCCCGCTGCCGGGTGTGCCCGGCGGCTCCGGTCTGAAGCTGACGGCCGGCCGGAAGAAGGTCGAGGGCAAGCAGGCGCTCCAGTGGCTGCGCACCCGGCATGCCTGGGGCAGCGACCCGCTGCGGGCCCGGGCCCAGCACATGTACATGAACTCGATGATCCGCACGCTCAAGCAGCAGAACGTCTTCACCGACACCGGCCGGCTGATGAACCTGGCCGAGGCCGCCACCAGGTCCCTGAAGGTCTCCGAGGAGATCGGCACGGTCAAGAAGCTCTACGACCTGGGCACGCAGCTCAGGACGGTGCCGACCGACCGCATCACCATGACGACCATGCCGACCGTCCAGGACGACCAGGACAGCGACCACCTGCTCCCCGACGGAACGAACGCCGAGCAGATCTGGACGATGCTCCGCGACGACGTGCCCTTCGACGACAAGGGCACGAAGGCCGAGGAGAAGAAGCCGGCGGCCAAGGAGAAGGCCTCCGCCGACCCCGCCGCGGACAAGGACGAGATCGGCGTCCTGGTGCAGAACGCCACCCGGTCCTCCACCCTCGCCCCGGTCGGCGGCCGGGCCGGCGCGGTCGCCCGGACCCTGGTGGGCGAGGGCTTCACCAGGGCCACGGCGGACGCCTCCGCCGCGCTCTCCGAGGGGCAGACCGTCGTGCGCTATCCGAGCGCCGAGTTGGAGGGCGACGCCCAGTCGGTCGCCAAGTCCCTGGGGATTCCGCTGAGTTCGGTGAAGAGGTCGACCGACGTCTCCGGCGTCACCGTCGTCGTGGGCGCCGACTGGCGCACGGGCACGGCGTATCCGAAGGAGTCGACGCCCGAGGCCGGGGACCTGCCGGGCAACTCCGACGAGATCAACGGCTCGGACACCAAGCAGTGCATGGACGTGTACGCGCCCTACCGCTGGTAGTTCGAACGCTGCGCGCCTCACGTACGTACTCAAGTCACAAGGGGAACCCGCACACCAGGACAGCGAACCGGCTTTCAGGGAAATGGGGTGGAATGACCGCTTGTAGGGTCGTGGAGTTTGTCACTGCGGCACTCAATGCCCAACTGGGCGGATAGTGTGAGCGATTCAGTGATCCCCGGCCACAAATCTGTCCTGGGGTCGAGCACTGTGTTGACCAACACCCGCGCGCTTTCCGGGGGGAGGGCGCCGCGTGGCCCTGACGGAGGTTTCGGACAACCGTGGACGCGCAAAGCCGTGGGCGGGGGGACGACATCGATCCCGCAGACCAGTGGGTACTCAATCCGAACACCGGTGAATACGAGCTGCGACTGAGCCCTTCCGCTCCGCAGTCGTCGGTTCCCCGACCCCGTAAACCAGCGGCCGACGCGGGAGCAGGCGCTCCCCGTGGCCGTACCAGGTCCCCCGAGATCCCGCCGCAGCGCAGGCGCCGCGGGGTCCCGCCCGAGGAGCCGCTGCCCGGGCGGCGTGGGCGACGGCCGGCCAAGCAGCAGAAGTCGAAGGCGAAGAAGGCCGTGCTGTGGACCGGCGGCACCATGGCGTTCGTCCTGCTCGCCGCGGCGGGTGGCGGATACCTCTACCTCAGGCACCTGGAAGGCAACGTCTCGACGACGGACGTCGGCGACGCGGGCGCCAGCAACTTCAGCAAGGACGAGGCCTTCAACATCCTCATCGTCGGCACCGACAAGCGGACCGGTGCGGGCAACGAGAGCTACGGCGACACCGGCAGCGTCGGACACGCCGACACCACGATCCTGCTGCACGTCTCCAAGGACCGCTCGAACGCGACCGCGCTCAGCATCCCGCGTGACCTGATCGTCGACATCCCGGACTGTCCGACGACGAAGGAAGACGGCACCGAGACGGTCATACAGGGTCTCGAAGGCGCCCGCTTCAACCGGAGCCTCGGCGAGAACGGCCGGAACGCGGGCTGCACCATGCGCACCGTGAAGGCGGCCACGGGCATCCAGCCGGACCACTTCATGATGGCCGACTTCAACGCGGTGAAGACGCTGACCACGGCCGTGGACGGCGTCGAGGTCTGTGTGGAGAACGCGGTCGACGACGACAAGTCGAAGCTGGTGCTGCCCGCGGGCAAGTCGACGGTCGAGGGCGAGCAGGCCCTCGCCTTCCTCCGCACCCGGAAGGCCTTCGGCAACAGCGGCGACCTCGACCGCATCAAGGTGCAGCAGCAGTTCCTGGGCTCGCTGATGCGCAAGATGGCCTCCGGCAACACGCTCACCAACCCCGCCAAGCTGCTGAAGCTGGCCGAGGCCGCCACCAAGGCGCTGACCGTGGACGAGCCGATCGGCAACGTCAACACGCTCAAGGACATCGCCCTGGAGCTGAAGAAGGTGCCGACGAAGAACATCACCTTCACCACGATCCCGGTGGTGGACAACCCCGCCGAGAAGGTCAAGGTGACGGTGGTCGTCGACGACACGAGGGCGCCCCAGGTCTTCGACATGATCCAGAACGACATCTCCTTCACCGAGGTCAAGGCGCAGCAGAAGAAGGAGGCCGCCGCGGTCGCCGCCCGGCTGAAGGGCACCAAGGCCGACGCCTCCGAGGTGCGGGTGCAGGTCCTCAACGGCGGTGCCGCCGCCGGCAGCGCGCAGGCACAGCTGGCCTACCTACAGACCGAGGCGGGCGTGACCAAGTCGGAAAACGCAGGCAACGCCGAGGCAACGCTGGCGAAAACCACTCTGGAGTACGCTCCCGACCAGGCGGACCAGGCGCGTCGGCTCGCCGACATCATGGGTCTGTCCGGTTCGGCGATGAAGCCGGGCCAGAGCGTGGAGAACTCCCAGGGCCTGCCGACGATGACACTCACCCTGGGCAAGGACTTCAAGGGCGCGGGCGTGAAGCTCAACTCCGCCTCGGTGGCGACGCCGGACGTGGAGAAGTCCACTGCCGACAAGGTCCAGTGCGCCAGTTGAGGCTTTAGGGGCAACCTCACGGGCCCGTCGTATGTCTCCAGGACATACGGCGGGCCTGTGTGTGGCGCCGGTGTGGGCGCAAGGGGTGGGGAGGGCTCGGAAGTTGACGCAGAACAGTGTTCGGGAAGCCGTACCGGCCGCCGAGGGGGACGGCGGGCGGGACGCGGAGGGTGACGGCCGGCACGGCACCCGCCCGCCGCGCCGGGGACGCCGTGTGCTCCGGTGGTCGGCGGTGACCCTCGCGGTCCTCATACTGGGCGCGTCCGGCGCCGGATACCTCTACTACCGTCATCTGAACGGCAACATCAAGCAGGACGAGCTGAACCTGGGCGACAACAAGGTCGCCGAGCCGACGCCGAACTCCGCGGGCCAGACCCCGCTGAACATCCTGATCATCGGCTCCGACGCACGGGACACCGAGGAGAACCAGAAACTCGGCGGCGCCCGGGAGACATTCGGCGGTACTCCGCTGGCCGACGTGCAGATGCTGGTGCACCTGTCGGCCGACCGCTCCAACATGTCGGTCGTCAGCATGCCGCGCGACACCCTCGTCCGGATCCCGAAGTGCACCGACCCCGACGACGGCGAGACCTACGAGGCGAGCGACGGCCGGGTGATGACCAACCAGAGCCTCGGTCACGGCGGTCCCGGCTGCACGGTGGCCACCTGGCAGGAGCTCACCGGCATCCACATCGACCACTTCATGATGGTCGACTTCGCGGGCGTGGTGTCGATGGCGGACGCCATAGGCGGCGTCCCGGTGTGCGTGGACGCCAACATCTACTCGAAGGACAGCCAGGGCCATGGCTCCGGTCTGAAGCTGAAGGAGGGCACGCATCCGGTGCAGGGCGAGCAGGCCCTTCAGTGGCTGCGCACGCGCTACGGCTTCGAGGACGGCAGCGACCTCGCCCGTGCCAAGGCCCAGCACATGTACATGAACTCGATGGTCCGGGTGCTGCGGGAGAACGCCACGCTGAGCAACCCGAACAAGCTGCGCCGGCTTGCCGAGCGGGCCACCGCGGCCATCACGGTCGACCCGGGTCTGGGCACCGTCAAGGCGCTCTACGACCTCAGCAACGAGCTGCGGAAGGTGGAGCCGAAGCGCATCACGATGACCACGATGCCCAACCGCCTCGTGGGCGCGCGCGTGGAGCCGACGGACGACGCCGAGCAGCTCTTCCGGCTGGTGCGCGAGGACATCGCACTGGACGGCAAGGACGCGAAGAAGACGCCGGAGGAGAAGGCCGCCGCGACCGAGAAGGCGTCGTCCGACGACCCGGCGGCCCCCGACTCCGACATCGCGGTCCTGGTCCAGAACGGCACCGGCACCGACACCCTCGCCGCGGAGAACGGCCGAGCGCGCGCCGTCACCAACCTGCTCGTCGGGAAGGGCTTCGACCAGGCGATCGCCGACCCGGGCGCTTCGGAGAGCGAGGACACGACACTCGTCCGCTACCCGAGCGCCGATCTCAAGGGCGACGCCCAGGCCGTCGCCAAGTCCCTCGGAATTCCGCTGAGTTCGGTCGAGCAGTCGACGGCCGTCTCCGGTGTCACGCTCGTCGTGGGTGCGGACTGGCGCGAGGGTACGACGTACAAGGCGGCGGAGGTCGACAACACGACGCCCGACTCGGCAGAGGCCCTCAACGGCGCGGACGACGAGGCCTGTATGCACGTGAACCCGGCGTTCACCTGGTGACGACCGCCGGTCAGCTCTGGCCGGCGTCCACCCGCACCGCGGGGCGCCGGCTCGCGATCACCTTGCGGGCCAGCGAGCGGGGACTGGTCAGGAAGCCCCAGCCCCACGACATGTGCATGGTGGCGAGCGCGACGGGGATCTCCAGCCGTGCCTTCAGCGGCAGCCCCCTGCCCGCGGGGACGGAGCCGAGGGCGATCGCCGCGAGATAGCCGCCGGGGACGACAAAGCCCCACGGCGTCACCAGCGCGCCCACGACCACACCCGCCGCGATGGCGCACACCGCGGTCGGCGGGGCGAGGTAGCGCAGGTTGATGGAGCCCTCGTGGTAGCGGGCGACGACGTGCCGCCAGCGGCCGTAGTTCCGGTACTGCTTCGCGAGCTCGCGCATGTTCGGCCGCGGCCGGTACGACACCTTCAGCTCGGGCGAGAACCAGATCAGCCCGCCCGCCTCCCGGATCCGGAAGTTGAGCTCCCAGTCCTGGGCGCGGATGAACTCCTCGTTGTAGCCGCCCTGTTGCTCCAGCGCCTCGCGCCGGAAGACACCGAGGTAGACGGTCTCGGCCTGCTGTGCCTCGCCGCCCGTGTGGAAGGCCGCGTTGCCGACGCCGATCCTGGAGGTCATCGCGGCGGCGACCGCGTGCTCCCAGTCGTTCTCGCCCTCGGCGTGCATGATGCCGCCGACGTTCTGCGCGCCGGTCTCCTCCAGGAGCCGGACGGCGGTGGCGATGTAGTTCGGCGAGAGCATGCCGTGCCCGTCGACGCGGACGACGATCGGATGGCGGGAGGCCTTGATCGCGGCGTTCAGCGCGGCGGGCGTGCGGCCGGTGGGGTTCGGAACGGTGTGTACACGCTTGCTTTGAAAAGACGCGGTTTCGGCCACGAGTTCGGCGGCGATCTCGTCCGTGCGGTCCGTGGACGGACCGAGGGCGATCACGACCTCCATCTCGCCGGCGTACTCCTGCGCGAGGATCGCTTGGACGGCTCCGCGCAGATGCCGCTCCTCGTTGAGGACGGGCATGATCACGGACACGGCGGGGAGCTGCACGTCGGACTTGGCGTTCATAGGGGGCTCACGTTACCGCGAACGGGGGACACCGATGCGCCCCGCCGGTGGCGGTGCCCCGGGCCACAGATCGTATCGGCCTACGGTGTCACGGATCCCACACGCAGCCCACCGTACGGCCCCAGCGGAGGTTCCTCCCTTGCCCACGCCGCCTCGGTCCAAAGCCCGGACGCAGCGCCGCCCCCAGCCGGCACCCCGTGCGCCGCAGCCGCCCGTACGGCGGAGCAAGCCCCGCTGGGCCATGCGGGTGGTGACCACGCTGTCCGTGGTGGTCCTCGCCTCCGCCGGCATCGGGCACTCGGTGATCACGAGCCTCGACGACGACATCGCCCGGGTGGACCCCTTCAAGGACATGAAGAACCGTCCGCAGGCCGGTCACGGCATGAACGTGCTGCTGGTCGGCACCGACGGCCGCGAGAAGATCGGCGAGGCCGAGCGGCGCAGATACCGGCTGGGCGGCGCGCCCTGCAACTGCACCGACACGATCATGATCGTGCACATCTCGGAGGACCGGGAGCGGGCGAGCGTGGTGAGCCTGCCGCGCGACTCCTACGCGGAGACGCCCCCGCACGTCGACACGACCACCGGCGAGCGGCACCACGGCCACCCCCTCAAGATCAACGCGGCGTACGCGGAGGGCGGGCCGCAGCTGACGGTGCGGACCGTCGAGCACATGACCCACGTGAAGATCGACCACTACCTGGAGGTCGACTTCACCAGCTTCATGCGGACCGTGGACGTGCTCGGCGGCGTGCAGATCTGCCTCGCCGAGCCGATGAACGACTCGTACACCGGACTCGACCTGCCCGCGGGCACCCACCGGCTGAAGGGCGGCCAGGCGCTTCAGTTCGTCCGCTCCCGGCATGTCGACGGGGCCTCCGACCTCGGCCGGATGAAGCGGCAGCAGCGGTTCATGGCCGCGATGGTCGACCAGGCGACGTCGTCCGGGGTGCTGCTGAACCCGATGAAGTTCCGGGACGTGACCCGGGCGGTGCTCGGGTCCGTGCGCGCCGACAAGGGCTTCGGCGCGGGCGAGCTGATCGGCCTCGGGCGGGCGATGCGGAACTTCTCCCCCTCCTCGTCCGAGTTCACGACCGTGCCGATCGGGCAGATGGGGTACGCCGTGAAGGATGTCGGTTCCACGCTGAAGTGGGATTCGGCCGGGGCGGGCCGGATCTTCCAGGCCCTGCGCGACGACAGACCGCTGGCCGCGGAGCGTCCGAAGAGCAGGGCCGTGCGCGTGGACGTGGCCCCGAAGCAGATCCGCGTCCAGGTGGAGAACGGGTCGCCCACCTCGGGGCTCGGCACCCGGGCGGACCGGCAACTGGCGGCGGCCGGGTTCCTGACGACGCGGCAGCCGGTGACGTCGCGGGAAGCCGTGAAGCGGACGGTGGTGGCCTACGACCCGCGCTGGGACCGGTCCGCGAAGTCGCTGGCCGCCGCGCTGCCCGGCAGCGAGCTGCGCGCGGTCAAGGGGCAGGGGCCGCAGCTGAAGGTGATCGTCGGACCGGACTTCCGGGAGGTGCGGAAGGTCCGGGCCGAGGATCCGGATCAGACGGAGTCCGGGGTGGTGCGGGGGGACGAGGCGAAGTGCACGTGACGGTCGGGGCCGGTCCTCGTGTACGTAACAGCCGGGATCAGTCCTCGATGCCCTCTGCCGCCCGCCGCGCAAGCCGGTGGGTGCGGCGGATCCGGGCCTCCTGGTAACGCCGCTTGTTGTCGGCGGCGACGGCGAAGACGAGGTAGGCCCAGCCGACCTGGGTGGACGGGGTGGATTCGTTCCACCGCTCGGCCGGCACCCGCACACCGACCTCCATCGACGTCCGGCCGGTCCAGTTGACCTGGGCCTTCATCACATGGACCAGGTCGCCCACGCGGACCGACCGGCCACCGCACCCGCGGCGTCAGCGGCCAGCTTCATGATCACACCGCCGTGCACCGTGCAGCTTGCCCGGAAAGGCCGGGGTGTCGGATTCCGTGGCGCTGGCCTGGTCTGTCACGACCCCCACCTTATGCCGACTCGACATGCGCGGACTTTGTGTCAGATTCGCAACAGCCGCGCCCTTATTTTCCGACGAACCTTGTAAGCCACACAGTGCAGACCTGCACACTGGGGCGCATGAGCGATTGGCCCGGAGCAAGGTCCGACGAGAACCGCGGCAGCCGGTACGGACGCGGCAGCGCGAGCGCACAGCCTGAGGGCCCGCGCGTGATGCGGCAGGTGCGCCGCGGTCCGGCGGCACCGCCCGGGCAGGGCGCGTACGGCGGCGGGGTCCCGCAGCAGCAGTCGTACGTCAATGGCGGTTACACGGACGACGGCTACGACAGCGGCTACAACACCGGCCAGGTCTACGGCTCCCCCGGCGGCGGAGGGCCGGGCGGCCCGGACGACCCGTACGACCAGCGGCCCCGGCCGAACTGGCGGCGCCGTATCAAGTGGACGGCGATCACGCTGGTGACGCTGTTCGTCGTGGTGTCCGTCGGCACGTACTTCTGGGCCGACTCCAAGCTCAACCGCGATGTCGACCTGTCGAAGGTGATCGACCGGCCGGAGGCGGGCGAGGGTACGAACTACCTGATCGTCGGCTCCGACAGCCGTGCGGGCATGTCCGCGGAGGAGAAGAAGGAACTCCACACCGGCTCCGCCGAGGGCAAGCGCACGGACTCGATGATGGTCCTGCACACCGGCGACAACGGCCCGACGCTCATCTCGCTGCCCCGTGACTCGGACGTGGAGATCCCGACCTTCGTCGGCTCCGAGTCCGGCAAGACGTACGAGGGCACGGGCCGGCACGTGAAGCTGAACGCGGCCTACGCGGAGGACGGACCCGAGCTCCTCGTCCGGACGGTGGAGGCCAACATGGGCCTGCACATCGACCACTACGTCGAGATCGGCTTCGCGGGCTTCGCCAACATCGTGGACTCGGTGGGCGGCGTCGAGATCGAGATCCCCAAGGGCGGGATGAAGGACACCAAGTCCGGCGCCGACTTCGAGGCGGGCAAGCAGACCCTGAACGGCGAGCAGGCCCTGGCCTTCGTCCGCACCCGGTACGCCCTCGCGGGCAGCGACCTGGACCGTACGAAGAACCAGCAGAAGTTCCTCGCGGCCCTGGCCAACCAGACCGCGACGCCGAGCACGGTCCTCAACCCCTTCAAGCTCTACCCGACGATGGGCGCGGGCCTCGACACCCTCATCGTCGACAAGGACATGGGCCTGTTCGACCTGGCCGACATGTTCTGGGCCATGAAGGGCGTCACCGGCGGCGACGGCAAGTCCATGAACATGCCGATCTCCGGCTCCTCGGGCGGCAACCTCGTCTGGGACGAGGCCAAGGTCAAGACGCTGGTCAGCCAGCTGAACAACGACGAGACGGTCACCGTCTCCGGCAACTGACGGGCACGGCACACGCGATCAGGGGCACCCCGAGGGGTGCCCCTGATCGCGTTCAGGCGGGTGTCACATCCTGGCGCCGGCCATCGCGCGACAGCTCTCGGCACAGCGACGACACGCCTCGGCGCAGCGCATCATCTGGGGGTCGTCCGGCATGGACATACACGCCTCGGCGCACATGTCGCAGGCCTTGGCGCACATCGCGCACATCTCGGCCGACATGGGCGAGCGGCGCATCATCATGTCCGCGCACATACGGGTCGTCTCGGCGCAGTCCATGAGCGCGCGCATGATCTGCATCTGGGCCTGACCGCCCATCTGCATGCAGGAGCTCATGGTCTCCTCGCACATGCTGTGGCACGTCATGCACGCCTCGACGCAGTCCTGCATCTCCTTGCTCATCGCGGTCATGGTCGTGGACTGCTGCTGCATGATTCCTCCTCGGAGTCGCGGGGCCCGGAGTCGGACCCTCGCCCCTCCGTCGTACGCCCCTCTGCGCGCCCCCGCCACGGGACGGACGTACGTATTCCGCCAGTCGTGCCGATTACGGCTTCCTGCCCACCCCGCCGAAGTGGGTGACGTCGGCGGTCTCCGCGTCCGCGGCGTCGGGTCGCCAGCGGGAACAGGTCAGGATGCCGGGCTCCAGGACCTCGACGTCCTCGAAGAACCGGACGAGGTCGGTGCGGCTGCGCAGGGTCATCGGTGCCGTTCCCGTCCCGTTCCAGTAGTCCACGGCCGCGGTCATCGCCTCGCCGTCGACCTCGGTGGTGGGGTGGGAGACGACCAGGTAGCTGCCGGAGGGTACGGCGTCCAGCAGCCGGCGCACGACGGAGGCGGCCTCGTCGGTGCGCAGGACGAAGTTCAGGATGCCCAGCATCGTGATGGCGACGGGACGGCTGAAGTCCAGCGTGCGGGCGGCCTCGCCGAGGATCGCCTCGGGGTCGTGCACATCGCCCTCGACGAAGACGGCGGCCCCCTCCGGCGTGCTGTTCAGCAGTGCGTGGGCGTGCGCGAAGACGAGCGGGTCGTTGTCCACGCAGACGATCCGGCACGACGGATCCACCCGCTGGGCGATCTCGTGGGTGTTGTCGGTGGTGGGCAGCCCGGTCCCGATGTCCAGGAACTGCCGGATCCCGGCCTCGCCGGCGAGATACCGCACCGCACGCGCCAGAAACCGCCGGTCCGCGACCGCCGACCGCGGCAGCGCCGGTACGAGCGACAGGATCCGGTCGCCGACCTCGGCATCGACGGGGTAGTGCCCCATACCGCCGAGCCAGTAGTTCCAGATCCGCGCAGAGTGCGACACATCGGTGCGGAACCGAGAGGAGCCAATCATGGGACCAAGTTAAGGCCGAAAAGGCACCCATGAGGGTCCCTCGCGGACTTTTCCTGACGATCGACGTGCGTTATGACCACAGCCCCCGGCTCCGTTCCGGGGGCTGTGGCCGTTCCGACGAGGTCCCGCCGAGGTCCCGCTAGGGGAGATTCCTGGCCATCACGATGCGCTGGACCTGGTTCGTGCCTTCGTAGATCTGCGTGATCTTGGCGTCGCGCATCATGCGCTCGACCGGATAGTCACGCGTGTAGCCGTAGCCACCCAGCAGTTGGACCGCGTCCGTCGTGACCTCCATCGCGACGTCCGAGGCGAAGCACTTGGCCGCGGCGCCCTGGAAGGTGAGGTCGCTGTCGCCGCGCTCCGACTTGGCCGCCGCCGCGTACGTCAGCTGACGGGCGGCCTCGATCTTCATGGCCATGTCCGCGAGCATGAACTGAATGCCCTGGAACTCGGCGATCGGCTTGCCGAACTGCTTGCGCTCCTGGACATAGCCCTTGGCGTAGTCGAGGGCGCCCTGCGCGATGCCGAGGGCCTGGGCGGCGATGGTGATGCGGGTGTGGTCGAGGGTCTTCATCGCCGTCGCGAAGCCGGTGCCCTCCTCGCCGATCATGCGGTCCGCGGGGATGCGAACGTTGTCGAGGTAGACCTCGCGGGTGGGGCTGCCCTTGATGCCGAGCTTCTTCTCGGGGGCGCCGAAGGAGACGCCGGCGTCCGACTTCTCGACCACGAAGGCCGAGATGCCCTTCGAGCGCTTCGTGGGGTCCGTCACGGCCATCACCGTGTAGTACTCGGACTCGCCCGCGTTCGTGATCCAGCGCTTCACGCCGTTCAGGACGTAGTGGTCGCCGTCGCGGACCGCCTTCGTCTTCATGCCGGCCGCGTCGGAGCCCGCGTCGGGCTCGGAGAGGCAGTACGAGAACATCCCGTCGCCCTTGGCGAGCGGTGTCATGTACTTCTTCTTCAGGTCCTCGGAGCCGGAGAGGATCACCGGGAGCGAGCCCAGCTTGTTCACGGCGGGGATGAGGGAGGAGGACGCGCAGACGCGCGCCACCTCCTCGATCACGATCACGGTGGCCAGCGCGTCCGCGCCCGCGCCGCCGTACGACTCGGGTACGTGTACGGCGTGCAGGTCGCTGGCGACCAGCGCGTCCAGGGCCTCCTGCGGGAAGCGGGCCTCCTCGTCCACCGCGGCGGCGTACGGCGCGATCTTCGCCTCGGCCAGGGAGCGGATGGCGTCACGGAGCATGTCGTGCTCCTCGGACGGGCGGTACAGGTCGAAATCAGCCGATCCGGCCAAGGTCTCTCACGCTCCAAAGCTGTGATGCTGGCGCTAATTACCGTTAAGTAACCCAAATTTTAGAGGGCGGCCCACGGGACGGGTACGTGAGCTTGGCGACAGCGGGAAAGCTGCCCGTCAGACCCTCCGACTATGCTCGGCCCCGCACTGCCGACCAACCCTCCTGGAGCACCCCATGGCCCTCAAGATCACCGTGATCGGCACCGGCTATCTCGGCGCCACACACGCCGCGGCCATGGCCGAGCTGGGGTTCGAGGTACTGGGCCTGGACGTCGTGCCCGAGAAGATCGAGATGCTCCAGCGGGGCGCGGTCCCGATGTACGAGCCGGGTCTTGAGGAACTGCTGCGCAAGCATGTGGCGGGGATCGAGGGGTCCTCCGGCCGGCTGCGCTTCACCATGGACTGGGCCGAGGTGGCCGCGTTCGGCGACGTCCACTTCGTGTGCGTGAACACCCCGCAGCGGCACGGCGACTACGCGGCCGACATGAGTTACGTCGACAGCGCCTTCGAGCTGCTCGCCCCGCACCTCACCGGCCCCGCCCTCGTCGTCGGCAAGTCCACCGTCCCCGTCGGCTCCGCCGAGCGCCTCGCCGACTACCTCGCCGAGCACGCGCCGGCCGGCGCGGACGCGGAGCTGGCCTGGAACCCGGAGTTCCTGCGCGAGGGCTTCGCCGTCGAGGACACCCTGCATCCGGACCGGCTCGTCGTCGGCGTACACAGTGAGCGGGCGGAGAAGCTGCTGCGCGAGGTGTACGCCACACCGGTCGCCGAGGGCACGCCCTTCGTCGTCACCGACTTCCCGACCGCCGAGCTGGTGAAGACCTCCGCGAACTCCTTCCTGGCGACCAAGATCTCCTTCATCAACGCCATGGCGGAGGTCTGCGAGGCGGCGGGCGGCGATGTCGCCAAGCTCGCCGAGGCGATCGGGTACGACGACCGGATCGGCAAGAAGTTCCTGCGCGCCGGGATCGGCTTCGGCGGCGGCTGTCTGCCCAAGGACATCCGGGCGTTCATGGCGCGCGCCGGTGAGCTGGGGGCGGACCAGGCGCTGACCTTCCTGCGCGAGATCGACTCCATCAACATGCGGCGCCGCGGCCAGATGGTCGAGATGGCGCGGGAGGCGCTAGGCGGCGGCTCCTTCCTCGGCAAGCGGGTCGCCGTGCTCGGCGCCAGCTTCAAGCCCGACTCGGACGACGTCCGCGACTCGCCCGCGCTGAACGTCGCCGGGCAGATACACCTCCAGGGCGGCCAGGTCACGGTGTACGACCCGAAGGGCATGGACAACGCCCGCAGGCTCTTCCCGACGCTCGGGTACGCGGACACCGCCGTCGACGCCGTCCGGGGCGCCGACGTCGTCCTGCACCTCACCGAGTGGCGCGAGTTCCGCGAGCTGGACCCGGCCGCGCTGGGCGAGGTCGCCAACGCCCGCGTGCTGCTCGACGGGCGCAACGCGCTCGACCCGGAGCTGTGGCGGCGGGACGGATGGTCGTACCGGGCGATGGGGCGGCCGACGGCTTAAGTGCCGCAAACGGGGTTCGAAATTCAATTCGAGCAATGTGAGGGAATTTCCATGCCCTCAACCCGAATTCTTCACGGTCGCATTGCGCGTATTGACATCGGTGTAGCCCCATCTCACAAGGCACCCCCACCCGAAAGAGAGCCAGGCAACAAGCGCTTAACTGCCGTGTAGCCATGCGGAATCCGCGCCACCCCCCAATGGTCCACATTCGCTGACCGGAATGACCGGACCATGCCAGGAGTGAGTGATCATGCCCTTGTTCCGCAGGGCGCAGTGGCCGAGGGACCACCGGGACGAGTTCGTCGCCGGAGCTCTCGTCGGGGCGGTGGTGATCGTGCTCGGCTATGCGTCGGGCATCGGGCCGTCCTCCGCCCCCGGCGCCGTCGAGGCCGCCGCTCCCCCCTCGTCGCCGCCCGCGGCCACGGCCCCGCCGAGCGGCGCGACATCCGCTCCCGGGGACTCCGCACCCGGGGTTCCGGGCACCGAGGTACCAGCGGGCAGCGGGGTGATACCGGCGCCCGGAGGAAGCGGCGCGCACACCGGGCACGACAGCGGCGCGGGGCACACCGGCGACGGCTCCGGACACGACCACACCGCCTCGCCCGACCCCGGCACCACGCCCGCCCCCGTCCCGTCCCCGTCCGGCTCCGCGTCCACGGAGCCACCGCAGGGGGACGACACCTGCGAGGACGGCGAGGTACGCCTCGTGGAACCGCTCCTCACCGGCCTCACCGAGCCGTTGTTCGGCCTCCTCAACGGCACGGACGACAGCACGGACGACGAGACCCCCGAGCCCGCCGCCTCCCCCTGTGTCGGACTCGTCGCCCCCACCGGCCTGCTCGGCATCACCAGCGCCTCCCCGCTGCCGGAGGCCACCCCGTGACCCGCACGACCCGCCGTCGCGCCCTCCTCCTGCTCCTCCTCACGCCGCTTCTGTACGGCCTGTTCGGCGCGGCCCCCGCCGCCGCCCACACCGAGCTGGTCCGCTCGACGCCCAAGGACGGCGCGGAACTCACCAAGGCCCCCGACCACCTCACCCTCGTCTTCGACGTACCCGTCGACCACGCCGACGTCCGCGCCATGACGCTCGACGGCGACCGGCTCCCCGTGGCCCGTGCGCCGCGGGGCGGCACCGACACCGTGCGGGTGTCCCTCGGCAGTCCCCCGGACGGCGAACTCGCCGTCGTCTGGTCCGTCGTCGACGAGGAGGACGGCCACGCCTCCTCCGGCCGGCTCACCTTCACCGTCGGCGATCAGACCGCGGCGGGGACTGCGGCCGCCCAGAACCGCGGCGACGAGGCCACCGCACCGTCCCCCTCACCCCTGGTGCGGAAGAGCCTCGTCGCCGCTCGCTGGGCCGGCTATCTCTCGCTGGCCCTGTTCATCGGTGGGCTCGCCTTCGTCGCGCTGCTCTGGCCGCGCGGCGCGGACGAACCCCGGGCACGGGCGCTGCTCACACTGGCCTGGGCGTGCGGGCTGCTGTCGACGGTCGCAGCGATCGGACTCCAGGGCGCGTACGCCGCCTTCGGCGGCCTGAGGGACGTACTGCGCCCGGCGACCTACGCCGACGTCCTCACCACCGAGCCCGGCATCGCACTCGCCGCCCGCGGCCTGCTGTGGGTGCTCGCGGCCGTGGTGCTGGGCGCGCTGCTCCAGGGCGGTGCGGGCACGTCCCGCTCACCGGGCTGGCGCGTGGGCGCCTTCGCCGTGGCCCTGGGCCTGCTCCGTACGACCGGTATGCGGGGCCACAACTCCGAGGGCAGCGAGCCGACCTGGGGCGCGATCGCCGATCTCGTCCACCTCCTCGGCGCCGCCCTGTGGATCGGCGGCCTGGCGATGCTCACGCTGGCCGTACTGCCGCGCCGCGAGCCCGGCGAACTGGCGGCGGTGGTGCCCGGCTACTCACGGCTCGCGGCCGTCTCCGTCGCCGCGATCGCCGCCGCCGGGCTGGTGCTGGCCTGGCAGGTCGTGGGGTCGTACGACGCCCTGCTGCACACCTCGTACGGGCAGTTGCTGCTGATCAAGACGGCCGTGCTCGGTGCCGTCCTGCTGGCCGCCCAGTGCAGCCGCCAGTGGGTGCGCACCCGCCTCGATCTCGCCGTGCTGCTGCGCGGCGACGCCGCCACCGTGCGGCCCTTCGGTTTCTCGGTCGCGGCGGAGACGGGGCTCGTCCTCGTCGTACTCGCCGTGACGAGTCTGCTGGTCACGGCCGATCCCGGCCGCTGAACTCCCCTAGAAACAATAGGAGTTGAAGTGAAAAGTAGTAACGAGACCGGCGATCGGCGGCGCAGGCCGCCGGTCGGGAACCGGTCCCTGCTCGTCGCGGGACTCGGCGCGGCTCTGGCAGCCGTCCTCAGCCTCGGGCTGCTGAGCGCGGCCTCGGGCTCCACGACGGCAGCCTCCCAGGAGGAAGCGGGCGCGGCTCAGGCGCCCGTGGCCGCCGCTGCCGAGGCCCAGCCCGCCGCTGCCGCCGCCGCGGACCACCAGGTCGACATCATGAGTTACAAGTACGGCGACGGGAAGCAGCTCGTCGTCGAGGTCGGCCAGACGGTCCAGTGGACCAACCACGACAGCGCGCCGCACACGGTCACCACGACGAAGGCCCCGGTGGCCTTCGACTCGGGGTCACTCCAGCAGGGCGACTCGTGGTCGTACACCTTCACCAAGGCCGGGACCTACGAGTACTACTGCGCGGTGCACCCGGACATGGTGTCGTCGGTGAAGGTCGTCGAGCCGTCCGACGGTGGCGGATCGACGCCCACGCCCACCGCCACGCCGACATCGACCCCCACCGCCACACCCACGGCGACGCCGACCGCCACCCCGACCACCGGGCCGACGGCCACCCCGACGGCCACCGGCGGCACCGGTGACGGCGGCGACGAGCAGTGCGCCAGCGTCCAGAACGTGCTGCTGCCGATCCTCCAGCACCTCTACTCGGCGCACCTGGAGCGGTCCCCGGGGCAGCAGGTGCAGGACGCGCTGGCGCTCGACTCGTACATCAAGATGCACACGGTGTGGGTCGAGAGCATCCTCAAGCCGGCCATCGAGGGCGGCAGTTCGGTGCTCGACAACACGCTCAGCACGCTCCTTGCACACATCAACTCCGCCCACCTGGAGGAGTCGCTCGGGCAGCAGATCACCGATCTGCTCGACATCGACAGCTACGTGAAGATGCACACCGTCTGGGCCGAGCACATGCTCACCCCCACCACGGACTTCCTCACCACCAGCTGCTGACCCGCCCCCGAGAGTGGACGCCGGTCCGGCCGAGGCTCAGTCGGCCGGACCGGCGCCCGCCCCATTCTCCACACCTCCGCCATACCTCGGGAACCGCTTCCAAGGAGATCCGGGATGACGACCGTCACCCTGCCCACCGTCCCGCCCCCGCCGGAGTCACATGACGCGGCCACCGCGCTGCCCCTGCCCGGCCGGTACACCGTGGCCCCCGGCCGCTCGCTCGTCGAACTCACCGCCTGGTACGGCCCGTTGCCCACCCGGCGCCGGCGCATCGCCCTCGCCTCGGCCGCACTGACCGTGCCCGAGGATGGTGAACGCCCCGCCCTGCGCTTCGAGTTCGAGGGCCTCGACCGGTCCGGCGCCCCGGTCGCGCTCACCTCCGAGGACGTCGAACCCCTCGACGGCGGACGCCGGTTGCAGCTGACCGGTGACCTGGAGCTGCGCGGGATCCTCTTCCCGGCCCTGCTGCGCCTGCGTGTGGTGGAGCATGCCGACGACCGGCTGCTCGTCGTGGGCACCGCCCGGCTGCCGTACCGGCTGCTGCGCCGGGCGACCGGGTTCCGCCTCGGCCCGCTGCGCCCGGCCACCCGGCTACGGCTGCTGGTCGCCGCGGAGTTCGCGTGAAGGCGGCACGGTGGGCGGCCCTTTCCGCCGTACTCGCCCTCGTCACCCTCCTGATGGCCGTGCCCGGCGAGGCGTCGGCGGCCACGTACCGGGTGACGATGCAGGGGTACGCCTTCTCGCCCGCGAACCTGACCGTCCCCGCCGGGTCCACCGTGACCTGGACCAACCAGGACACGGCACCGCACGACGTGAAGACCACCTCGGGCCCGGTCTCGATCCACTCCCCCATGCTGGACAAGGGCGAGAGCTGGAGCTTCACGTTCGGCACGGCCGGTGCGTACGGCTACTACTGCACCGTGCACCCGGACATGACGGCCGGGATCACGGTCCGGGCGGCGGCACCCGCCACCTCCGCGGCGCCCACGCCCGCCCACACGCACCAGGAGACCGGATCGGGCCGGCAGCACGACGAGCACCAGGAGACGGCCACGGTCAGGCCGACGGCGAGCAGCAAGGCACCGGCATCGCCCTCCTCGTCCCCGACCCCGTCCATGGTCATGCCCACGAGCACCGCCGCCCCGGCCGTACCGGCGGCCTCCCCCTCGACGGCCGCGGCGGCTCCGCAGACGCAGCCCGTCGCCTCGGCGCGGCCACTGGACCCGCTGCTCCTCCTGGCCGGGATCGTCGCCGGGGTCGCCGTACTGTGCCTACTGTTGGTGGGCTCCCGGGCGGCCGCTCCGCGCGGGAGGGACGAGACCTGATCGAGAGCTGAAGAGGAGAAACCTCATGGCACCGGTGGCACGTCTGCGCAACGTCGTCCTCGACTGCCCCGATCCGCTCGCGCTGGCCCGCTTCTACGCGCAGGTCGCAGGGGGTACGCCCGAGGTGGACGAGGATGGCCCGGAGTGGGTCGTACTCCAGGTGCCCGGCGGTCCCCGGCTGGGCTTCCAGTACTCGGCCGGCTACACCCCGCCGGAGTGGCCGCGGGCGGACCGGAACGGGCAGCAGTTCCACCTGGACTTCGACGCGGGCCCCAGCTGGGCGGATGTCGACGCCGCTCAGGAGAAGGTGCTGGCGCTGGGAGCGCGGCCGTTGGACCTGGACGACCAGGGCGGCAAGAAGGACTTCCGGGTGTTCGCCGACCCGGCAGGGCATCCGTTCTGTCTGTGCACGATCCCGGAGGCCTGATCACCCGTCCAAGTCGGCGATCTTCGCCGTCGACGGCTCGCGCCGCTGCTGTGCGGCGCGGGCCGTGAAGTCGGCGCTGCGGAGCACGCGCTGGACGTTTCCCCAGGTCAGCAGGGTGATATCGGCCTCGGGCCAGCCCCGGCCGAGAAGTTCGGCGATAAGGCGCGGATAGCAGGAGGCGTCGGCGAGTTCGAGCGGGTGGGCGGTGCCGACGTCGTACGTGCCGGACAGGCCGACGCACTCGGGGCCCGCGAGCGCCCGCACATGGTCGAGGTGGTCGGCGACGTCGCGGACGGCCGGGCCGGTCTGCTTGGCCGTCAGCGGCACCATGCACAGGCCCTTGGCCCCGCCCAGCTCGGCGAGCAGCTCGTCGGGGAGGTTGGCCGGGTGCGGGCGCAGGGCGTGGGCGGCGGAACGGGTGCAGATGACGGGGGACTTGGACACCACGAAGGCACGGCGGAGGGTCTCCCCGGAGGCGCCGGAGAGGTCGGCGAGCACGCCGAGCCGGTTCATCTCCCGCAGGACCTCCTCGCCGAACCGGGTGAGCCCGGCCTCGCTCGCCCAGGACACCCCGGACAGGGTGAGGACGCGCAGACCGAGCGCGCACAGGGAGCGCAGGATGCCGAGCGAGTCGCCGATGGCGGACGCTCTGGCGGGGCCGAGCAGGACGGAGACCCGGCCGCACCGGCGGACGTCCGTGGTCTGCCCGGCGGTGCAGGCCAGGCGCAGGCCCTCGGGGTGCGTACGGACCACTGCCCGCACCAGGTCCAGCTGCTCCAGCGTGGCGCCGACGGCCCGGTCGCCGTCCATGCCCTCGGGCAGGTGCAGCGACCAGAACAGCGCGCCCACATGCCCTTCGCGCAGCCGCGGCATGTCCGTGTCGACGGCGGCCTCACCGGTCTCCAGGTCGTACCAGGGCAGGTGCCGCAGCGCCCACGGCAGTCCGCTGTAACCGTCGGCGACGGGATGCGCGGCGAGGATGGCGTGGGCCCGCTCCAGGGGGTCGGTGTCCGGGTCGGACACCGACACGAAGGGCTCCGCCGGGTCCGCCGGGAAGGCCTCGTCCGCGAACGGCCCGGCCGGCCCGTCGACGCCGGCCTTCGTGTGCACTTCGTCCTGGAGGTCTGCCATGGCGGGCTCCGTACGTCGTGATCGTCCCGGGGGATACGGTCACCGTCGCACGACGCCGAGGGGGCTTCCTGGTGAGCGGTGCGTTCGGGGGTACGGCTACGGCTCCCGCGCCGCGTCGATCACGTCGTCCAGCGTCTCCCGGGACCGGACCAGGTCGGCGATCATCCGGTCGATGCGGGCGCGCTCCTCGGAGAGGTCGGCGACCAGCCTCGGTGTGGCGATCGCCGACGGACCGCCGTCGGCGTCCCGCATACACGGCAGCAGCTGCGCGATCCTGCTGCTGTGCAGCCCGGCCGCGAACAGCTCCTGGATCCGGATGACCCGGTCGACGGCCGCCTCCGGGTAGTCCCGGTGCCCACCGCGCGTCCGCTCGGCCCGCAGCAGCCCCTGGGCCTCGTAGTAGCGCAGCGACCGCTCGCTCACACCGGTGCGCCGGGCCAGTTCACCGATCCGCATACTGCCTCCGCAGGGTCTCGGGGGGACTCGGCGATCAACCGTCCAGCTCGCCGATGGTCGCGTTGGACGGCCCCCGCGTCGCCCGGAGGTCGCGGGCCACGTCCTCGGCGGCGCCGAGCACCCGTACCGCGTTCTGCCAGGTCAGCTTGGTGAGGTCGGCCTTCGACCAGCCGCGGTCCAGGAGCTCCGCGATCAGGTTCGGGTAGCCGGAGACATCGCTGAGGCCGTCGGGGGTGAAGGCCGTGCCGTCGTAGTCGCCGCCGATGCCGAGGTGGTCGATGCCGGCGACCTCGCGCATGTGGTCGAGGTGGTCGGCGACCGTGGACACGGTGGCGACAGGGCGCGGGGTCCGCTCCTCGAAGTCACGGTGGACCTTCATCGCCTCGGGCGTGGTGGCGAGGTGGTGGAAGCCGTGCGCGCGCATGTTGTCGTCCGCGGCGGCCGTCCAGTCCACGGCCGCCTGGAGCACGAACTTCGGCACGAACGTCACCATCGCCATGCCGCCGTTGCCGGCCAGCCGCTCCAGCACGTCGTCGGGGATGTTGCGCGGGTGGTCGCAGACGGCCCGCGACGACGAGTGGGAGAAGATCACCGGCGCCAGGGTCGCGTCCATCGCGTCCCGCATCGTCGTCGCCGCCACGTGCGAGAGGTCGACGAGCATGCCCTCGCGGTTCATCTCCCGCACCACCGCACGGCCGAAGGCCGACAGGCCGCCGACGCCGGGCTCGTCCGTCGCCGAGTCCGCCCAGTCCACGTTGTCGTTGTGGGTGAGGGTCATGTAGCGCACGCCGAGCGCGGACAACGCCCGTAGCGTGGCGAGGGAGTTGGCGATGGAGTGGCCGCCTTCGGCGCCCATCAGCGAGGCGATACGGCCCTCCGCGCGCGCCGCCTCCATGTCGGCGGCCGTCGTCGCGGGCTTCAGGTCCTTCGGATAGCGGGCCAGCAACTGCCGTACGCAGTCGATCTGTTCCAGCGTCGCCGCGACCGGTTCGGGCTGGTCGGCGCGGACGTACACCGACCAGTACTGGGCACCGACGCCGCCCTCGCGCAGCCGCGGGATGTCGGTGTGCAGATGGGCGTTCTGGTGGGTGGCGATGTCGCGGGCGTCGAGGTCGTAGCGGACCTGCTCGCGCAGCGCCCAGGGCAGGTCGTTGTGCCCGTCGACGACCGGGAAGTCGCGCAGGAGTTCCCGGGCTGCCTCCAGCGAGCTCACGGCCGTCACTTTCCGAAACCGAAGCCGTTGGCGCCCTCGACCTTGGCGCGCAGGCGCCGGCCCTTCTCGGCGGCCTGGTCGTTCAGCTCCTGCTGGAACTCACGCATCCGGCCGAGGAGTTCCTCGTCGTGCACGGCGAGGATGCGGGCGGCGAGGAGACCGGCGTTGCGCGCGCCGGCCACGGAGACCGTGGCGACCGGGACACCGGCCGGCATCTGCACGATGGACAACAGCGAGTCCATGCCGTCCAGGTACTTCAGCGGGACGGGGACGCCGATGACCGGGAGGGGGGTCACGGAGGCGAGCATGCCCGGGAGGTGGGCGGCGCCGCCCGCCCCCGCGATGATCGCCTTGAGACCCCGCTCGGCGGCCTGCTCCCCGTACGCGACCATCTCGCGCGGCATCCGGTGCGCGGAGACGACGTCGACCTCGTACGCGATCTCGAACTCGTCGAGGGCCTGCGCGGCGGCCTCCATGACGGGCCAGTCGGAGTCCGAACCCATGACGATGCCAACAACTGGGCTCATTCGGTGATCGTGCCTCTCAGATAGCCGGCAGCGTGACGGGCGCGCTCCAGCACGTCGTCCAGGTCGTCGCCGTAAGTGTTGACGTGACCCACCTTGCGGCCGGGCTTCACGTCCTTGCCGTACATGTGGATCTTGAGCTGGGGGTCGCGGGCCATGGTGTGCAGGTACGCGTAGTACATGTCGGGGTAGTCGCCGCCGAGGACGTTGACCATGACGGTCCACTTGGCGCGGGGCCGCGGGTCGCCGAGGGGGAGGTCGAGCACGGCCCGCACATGGTTGGCGAACTGGGACGTGATGGCCCCGTCCTGGGTCCAGTGACCGGAGTTGTGGGGGCGCATGGCCAGTTCGTTGACGAGTATGCGGCCGTCGCGGGTCTGGAACAGCTCGACGGCGAGATGGCCGACGACGTCCAGGTCCTTGGCGATACGCAGCGCCATCTCCTCGGCGCGCAGGGCGAGATGACGGTCGAGGCCGGGGGCGGGCGCGATGACGGTGTCGCAGACGCCGTCGACCTGACGGGACTCCACGACGGGGTACGCGACCGCCTGGCCGTGCGGCGACCGTACGACGTTCGCGGCCAGCTCCCGTACGAAGTCGACCTTCTCCTCGGCGAGGACGGGCACGCCGGCGCGGAAGGGCTCGGCGGCTTCCTCGATGGTCCGTACGACCCACACGCCCTTGCCGTCGTAGCCGCCGCGGACGGTCTTGAGGACGACCGGGAAGCCGTCGCCCTCTCCGGCGAACGCGGCGACGTCCTCCGTGTCCCTGACGATGCGGTGCCGTGGGCAGGGCACGCCGATCGCGTCGAGCTTCGCGCGCATCACGCCCTTGTCCTGGGCGTGCTGGAGCGCGTCGGGGCCGGGGCGGACGGGGATGCCGTCCGCTTCGAGGGCCCGCAGATGCTCCGTCGGGACGTGCTCGTGATCGAAGGTGATCACGTCACAGCCGCGTGCGAAGGCGCGCAGCGTGTCCAGGTCGCGATAGTCGCCGATGACGACATCGCTGACGACCTGCGCCGCGGAATCCTGAGGGGTGTCACTGAGGAGCTTGAACCTGATGCCTAGCGGGATGCCTGCCTCGTGTGTCATACGAGCGAGCTGGCCTCCGCCGACCATGCCGACTACCGGGAACGTCACGACCCCAGGGTATCGGTCACGCCACCGCGGCCGGATTCCGCGCCTTTCCCAAGGCTTTCCGCTGCCTTTCCCCTGGGTGTGCTCCGGCCCACAGGCGTTTGCAATGGGGGGTGGTTAGCATGGCTGCGTTGACGAAATCCGACTGATGGGGGCCTGCACGACCATGGGACATGGTTCCTCGGGGCTTCATTCGGCCCCCCAAGCGCTGCGACAGCGCATCGACCGGCTCGTGCGTGAGATCGCCAAGTTCGGGGCGGTGGGTGGCGCGGGGCTCCTGGTCAACCTCCTCGTGTTCAACCTGGTACGGCATGTCACCGACCTCCAGGTGGTGCGGGCGAGCGTCATCGCGACGGTGGTGGCGATCGTCTTCAACTACGTCGGGTTCCGTTACTTCACGTACCGCGACCGTGACAAGAGCCGCCGCACCAAGGAACTGACCTTGTTCCTGCTGTTCAGCGTGGTCGGCCTCGTCATCGAGAACGGCGTGCTCTACGCGGCGACCTACGGCTTCGGCTGGGACAGCCCCCTCCAGAGCAACATCTTCAAGTTCCTCGGCATCGGCGTCGCCACCCTCTTCCGCTTCTGGTCGTACCGCACCTGGGTCTTCAAGACCCTCCCGGCCAAAGAGGCCATCTCCGACGCGGAATCGTTCCTGACGGAGCAGCGCAAGGGTTCACCCACCGAGGAGCGGCCCGCACCTGCGGCTGCCGGCCGCCGCTCCGCGTAATCACGCCGAGCCCCCGGCTACCGAACCGTCGGCTCGGATTCCCCCGCCCCCGACTTCTCCGTGGCCGTACGGGACAGGAACAACCCGAACACCGGCGGCGCGGCCTGAAGCATCTCCAGTCGCCCCCCGTCGGCCTCCGCCAGATCCCGCGCCACCGCAAGACCGATCCCCGTGGAGTTCCGCCCGCTGATCGCCCGCTCGAAGATCCGCGCCCCGAGATCGGCAGGCACCCCCGGCCCCTCGTCCGTCACCTCGACCACGGCCTGGTTACCGGTGACACGCGTACGCAGCGCGACCGTGCCGCCGCCGTGCATGAGGGAGTTCTCGATCAGCGCGGCCAGCACCTGTGCCACCGCACCCGGCGTCCCCACGGCGTGCAGATGCCGTTTGCCCGAGCTGACGATCGCCCGCCCCACACTGCGGTACGCGGGCCGCCACTCGGCGAGCTGCTGCTGGATGACCTCGTCGAGGTCGAAGGTGACGGCGGAGCCGGTACGGGGGTCGCGGGAGTTCGTGAGCAGCCGCTCGACCACGTCCGTGAGACGTTCCACCTGCGCCAGCGCGATCGTGGCCTCCTCCTTCACCGTGTGCGGATCGTCGGTGAGGGTGATCTCCTCCAGCCGCATGGACAGCGCGGTGAGCGGTGTACGGAGCTGATGGGAGGCGTCGGCGGCCAGCCGGCGTTCGGCGGTCAGCATGCGGGCGATCCGCTCGGCGGATCCGTCCAGCACATCCGCGACCCGGTCCAGCTCCGGGACGCCGTACCGCTTGTGCCGGGGCCGCGGATCACCCGACCCGAGCCGTTCGGCGGTCTCGGCGAGGTCGGTGAGCGGTGAGGCTAGCCGATTGGCCTGCCGTACGGCGAGCAGCACCGCGGCGACCACCGCAAGCAACGCCACCGCCGCGATGATCAGCAACGTCCGCCAGACCTCACGGGTCACCACGGAACGCGGCTCCTGGACGGTGACCGTCTCCTTCTGCTCGCCCGTGCGCGTGGCGCTGATGGTGTCGCCGGAGGGCTTGGTGCCGATCTCGATGGGCTTCTCACCCGGGATCCGGATCACGGCGTAGCGCTCCGCAGGCACCTGCTCCCGCAGCACGTCCGCCGTGACGGCCCCGGTGGCGATCAGCCGGCTGTCCACGATGCTGGCGAGCCGGATCGCCTCGGAGTCCACCCGCTCCTGCGCGGTGCTGCTGATCGTCCGGGTCTCGACGATCACGAGGGAGACGCCGAAGACGGCGATCACGACGAGCACCACGGCGAGCGTGGACTGGATCAGTCGACGGCGCATGGAAGCTGGTTACTCAGCTCTTCTCGAAGCGGAAGCCCACTCCGCGCACGGTGGCGATGTACCGGGGGTTCGCCGCGTCGTCGCCGAGCTTCTTGCGCAGCCAGGAGATGTGCATGTCGAGGGTCTTGGTCGACGACCACCAGGTGGTGTCCCAGACCTCGCGCATCAGCTGGTCTCGGGTGACGACCCTTCCGGCGTCCCGCACGAGGACCCGCAGCAGGTCGAACTCCTTGGCGGTGAGCTGGAGTTCCTCGTCGCCCATCCACGCGCGGTGCGACTCGACGTCGATGCGCACGCCGTGCGTGGCGGGCGGCTGCTGGGGCTCGGCGGCGCCGCGCCGGAGCAGGGCCCGGACCCGGGCGAGCAGTTCGGCGAGCCGGAAGGGCTTGGTGACGTAGTCGTCGGCGCCGGCGTCCAGGCCCACGACGGTGTCCACCTCGTCGGCGCGCGCGGTGAGGATGAGGATCGGGACGGTGTGGCCTTCGGCACGCAGCCGGCGGGCCACTTCCAGGCCGTCCATGCCGGGCAGGCCGAGGTCCAGGACACACAGGTCGATGCCGCCCTGGATGCCGGCGTCGAGCGCGGTGGGTCCGTCCTCACGCACCTCGACCTCGTACCCTTCCCGGCGCAGGGCGCGGGCCAGCGGCTCCGAGATGGACGCGTCGTCCTCGGCGAGCAGTACACGGGTCATGAGGTGATGGTAGTCCGCGGATGACAAGAGCCGGGGTGTGATCGGCGAGCCGAATTCTTACCGTCCCATGGAGCGATTCTTACCTTGGGATACTTCCGGCCGAACCTGCGGCTCCACGATGCGAATGCACAGGGACCTTGGAAAGTATGCTTGCGGTTCCGCCGACACCTGTGATCCGTGTCTCAAGTCCTTCCATATCCGGCGGTGTCCTGCCTTATGGTGAACGAACGCCTGTAGCACCGCGGGGACCTTTGGCGAGTACTTGACGCTGAAGGTCTCTTTTGTGTGCGGGCTGGCCCCGGCCAGCCTTGAAAGGAATGACCTGTGGCCGGGCCCCCAGTCGGTGGGGGCGTGGATCCCGGTGGGCACCGTCCACCGTTCCGTAACCCGGAGCGGACTCCCCGTGGGCGTGGGGGTGGACGGACCGTCCCGGCCGGTGCCGGCCTCCCCCCACCGGGCGCGCATCGCTCTTGGAGCGCGTCCCGACCAGCAAGGATCGACCATGGCGTCCAGCCTGACGAAGGACTCGGCCTCACCGGGCACCCCCGGCTCCGAGAAGACCTTCTTCGGCCACCCCCGCGGACTGGCCACTCTCTTCATGACCGAGATGTGGGAGCGGTTCTCCTACTACGGCATGAAGGCCCTGCTCACCGTCTACCTGCTCTCCGGCGGCCCCGGCGCCGGCAAGGACAGCATGGGCGGCGGCCTCGCCATGGACGTGGCCACCACGACGGTGATCGTCTCTGTCTACTCGGCGATGGTCTACCTGCTCGCCATGCCCGGCGGCTGGCTCGGTGACCGCGTCTGGGGCCCCCGCAAGACGGTGGCCATCGCCGCCGTCACGATCATGGCAGGCCACCTCGTGCTGGCACTGCCCGGCGGCCAGGCACCGTTCTTCGCCGGTCTGGCGTTGGTCGCGGCCGGTTCCGGTCTGCTCAAGGCCAACATCTCCACGATGGTCGGCCACCTGTACGACGGCCCTGAGGACCCGCGCCGCGACGGCGGCTTCACGATCTTCTACATGGGCATCAACGCGGGTGCGTTCTTCGCCCCGCTGGCCATCGGCACCGTCGGCCAAGAGGTCAACTGGCACCTCGGCTTCGGCATGGCCGCGGTCGGCATGGCGATCGGTCTGGCCGCCTTCCTGCTCGGCACCCGCCACCTGAGCCCGCAGAGCAGCGTCGTCCCGAAGCCGCTGGCGGCCGAGGAGCGCGCGGTCTGGCTGCGCAAGGGCCTGCTCTGGCTGATCGCCGCTGCCGTGTTCTACGGCGTCGTCGGCTACACCGGTCACTTCACCCTGAACTGGGCGATGATCCCGCTCACGGTCATCGGCCTGATCGTCCCGGCCGGCGTGCTGCTGCGCATCAAGCGGGACAAGGAACTGACGGCCACCGAGCAGTCGAAGATGTCCGGCTACATCTGGTTCTTCGTCGCGGCAGCCGTGTTCTGGATGATCTACGACCAGGGCGCGTCCACGGTCCAGGCGTTCGGCGAGGGCAAGGCGGCGGGCTCGCTGCTCGGCTTCGACTTCCCGTCCTCCTGGTACCAGTCGCTGAACCCGCTGTTCATCATGGCGCTGGCCCCGGTGTTCGCCTGGGTGTGGCTGTGGCTGAACCGCAACGGCAAGGAGCCGAGCACCATCGTGAAGTTCGCGATGGGACTGGTCCTGATCGGTGTCTCGTTCTTCTTCTTCCTGATCCCGCTCGGCATGGCGGCGAACGGCACCGCGGTCAGCCCGATGTGGCTGGTCGGCATCTACTTCATCCAGACCGTCGGTGAGCTGTGCCTGTCACCGGTCGGCCTGTCGGTGACGACGAAGATGGCCCCGGCCAAGTACGCCAGCCAGATGATGGGCGTGTGGTTCCTCGCGGTCACCGCGGGCGACTCGATCACCAGCCTGCTGTCCAACCCGGCCATAGCCGGTGTCGACCTGGGCGGCAAGGGCGCCGTCTTCGGAGAGGCGGCCCTCGCTGCCCTCGCCGGAGTCGCCGTGTGGATGTACCGCCGGAAGGTCAAGACACTGATGGGCGACGTGCGCTGACGCACCGCCCCGCATACGGCGAGGGCCGCCGCACATGATGTGCGGCGGCCCTCGCCGTATGACGCGCGTCGGCCGTCAGGCCTTGGTCTCCACCCCAGAGGCCGCCCCGGCACGGTCACACCACCAACACCCTTACCGCAGCCGCCTCCCCGGCATGAACGTGAACACCGCGCCGCCCAGCAGTACGGCCGTCCCCGCCACCAGGCCCAGGGCCTTCAGGGTGCTGTGCTCGTCGGAGCCCGTGGCCGCCAGGCCGCCGTCCGTCGACGAGGAGCCGCCGCCGGAGGCCGAACCGGCCGAACCGGAGCCGCCGCCCGAAGCGCCGCTTGCCTGCTCGGTGGTGTCCAGGGTCAGGGAGACCTCCGACTTGGCCGGGGTGCAGGTCGTGGTCGTGCCGAGGGCCTCGATCGTGAGGACGCCCGGCGAGAGGGTGGACTCGCCGCTCGCGCCCGGCTTGTAGGTGCCGGTCAGGTCCGGGATCTCGATCGGGTCGCCCGATTTGATGGGCTCGGCGTTGGTGGGGCCCTCCACATGGACCGTGCCGGTGTCGGCGCCGCCCAGGGCCACCTCCATCGACGGCTTGACCGAATCGGCCGGGATGTCGGCGGGACTGTCCATCACCGACTTCTTGAACTGCACGGTGAGGTCGAAACTCCCGCCGCTCTTCTTGGCGTTGATCTGGACCGGCGAGGTCGCCTCCTTGTCACCGATCGGCGTCTTGCACTCGTACGGGACCTGGACCTCCTTGCCGGTGAAGTCGGTCTGGCCGCCGTCGTCCCCGCCGGTGCTGGAACCTCCGGTGTCCGAACCACCAGTGCCGGAACCGCCGCCGGTGTCGCCGCCGGTCTCGCTCTCAGTGGGGGACGCCGATCCGGTCGGCAGCGTCGGCACTCCGGTCGGCAGCGTCGGCAGCCCCGTCGGCAACCCTCCCGTCGTACCGCCCGAACTCCCGCCCCCGTCCGTCACCTTGATGGTCGCGGCCTTCTGCACCGTCTCCTTCGGAGAGCACTTGGTGTCCGTGGAGATCGGCTTGTTGACGTTGATGTTGTACGCGTCCGGCGTCAGCGTCACCTCACCGGCCGCCGTGAGCTTCAGCCTGCCCTTCATGTCGGACAGCTTCATGTCGCTGTTCTTGGGGATCGGCGGGTTGGTCCGCGGCCCCTCCATCGCGACGTTCCCGGTCTGGGCGCCCGCCGCCTTGAGGGTCCCGGTCGGCTGGACGGTGTCCTTCTCCAGATCGAGGATGTCGGGGTTCTTGGAGGCGGCCTGGACGAACTTCCAGGTGATCTCGACCTCGTCGCCGACCTTGGCCTCGGCGGGCGCGGTGATCTCCACCTTGGTCGTGCCCTGGACCGGCGGCAGTCCGGAGATCGCCGGCGGAATGCACTCGGTGGCGTACGACACCTCGGCGGCCTGGGCGGGCGCGGCGGTGACACCGATCAGGATGCCCGCGCCGCCCAGCATCATGGCGACGCCCGCCGCGCCCGTTCTGCGTCCGCGGGCCGGTGTGACTCTCCTTGGCTTGCTCACGTCTGTCCCTTCCTGGTGGGAGTCGTAGGACTCGTCGGGCTGTCGTCGTGCGGTGCGGAGAGCTGACCGGCCGTGCCCGGATCGGCGTCCGGGGTGAACCACGGCAGGGTCGAAGTCGAAGTGGCGGGTACGTCGCTTCCCGTCGAGGAGTGGGTCAACTTCGGTAGGTGCAGGGCGAGTTCGGGCATACGGAGCCGCCCGCGGCCGGTACCGCGACGCGGCCGCACCCGGTCCACCACCGCCATCCCGACGCGGAACACCGCCGCCGGCACGACCAGGCAGACCAGGACCCAGAACAGGGTCACGCCCCACGGCCGGCCCACGCCCCAGGGCTGCTCGGCGAGGACCTTCCCGCCGTACTTGAGCGAGACGGTGTAGTCGCCGTGCGCGCCGCCGGACAGCTCGACCGGCAGCTCGATGCGCGCCTTCCGGCCGGGCTCGACGGTGCCGCGCCACTGCTGGTCCTGCCACTCAGGGGCGAACACACCGTGCGAGGTGCCGACTTGGAAGACCGGGTTCTTGATGGTCGAGGTGCCGACATTGCCGACGGTGAAGACCAGCGAGCGCGTGGGCGGCGCCCCGAACCAGGTGAGCAGCCCACTGGACCCGTCGAGCCGGGTGTCCGTCAGCACCGACAGCCGCCCGCCGGCCGCCTCCGCCGGCAATGGCTCCACCGCATGCCCGGCGACCTGGAAGATGGCGTCCGCCTCGGCCTTCGCCCCGGTCACGGTGGCGACATGCACCACACAGGGACATGGCACCGGCGGCTCGGCGACCGGCAGCTTCCGCTCGAACCGGCCCTCGCCGTCCGTCGTCACCGCCCTTCCGTCCGCGTTGGCACAGGAGTTGGTCCCGCCGATCACTCCGCGGGACGGTACGGACTGCCCGCAGATCAGAATCATCAGCAGCGCCCGCGCCCGCCAGCCGCTCCCGGTGACGGTGATCGAACCCCCGGTCCCCGCCTGCGACTTGGACAACTCGACGACGGGCTTCTCCGCCGCGGCCGCCGGTGCGACCAGGGGCGCCAGCAGCAGCGCGAGCACCGCGACCAGCATCGGAATCCGCAGCTTGCCGCTCACGTCACCGCTCCCGTCAACTCGACTTCCGTACGCGGGGATTCGGGTACCTCGCCGGCTCCGGCCGTACGGCGCCTTCGACGTCGTACGACCGCCAGGGCGGCGCCTGCCGCCACAGCACCCAGTCCGCCCGCCGCCGCACCCCACGGCACGCACCACACCGACGCCCCCGCCTCGTCACGCGCCCCGCCCGCCGCCGTCACCGTCAGCCGCACGTCGACCGAGTCAAGGGCGGGCCGGTCCGCCCACGGTTCGGTGAGCTTGACGCGGCGCCCGGGGGCCAGTTCGACGGGGAGGGTGCGCGGGGCGCGGTCGAGGACGCGGCGGCCGAAGGCGCCGTCGGCGCGGACGGCGAGCGTCGGCGCGAGGACGGTCGTACCACGATTGACCAGCTCGTACGAGATGCCGGCGGCGCCGACCGCCACGTGCTCGACGGTCAGCGCGGACAGTGTGGGCCCGACGGCGCGCAGCCGCAGCGCCACCGTCCCGGAACGCCCGTCGCCGTCCCGCGCGACGATCTCTCCCGCGAGATCGCCGGGCGCGGCCCCGGCCGGAACGCTCACGGTGAAGGGAACATCGGCGCGCGTACGGGCGGGCACCCGGACCGAGCCGTCGGCGAAGGCGACCGCGACCCCGGTCCCCCGCAGCCGCACGGTGACCGGCTCCCCGCTCCGGTTGATCACGGACACCGTGTCCTGGAGAACCGTCCCGGGCCCGCCCTCGGCGTAGAAGGACGGCCGCCCGCCGCCGGAGGGCGCGAGGGACCACCCGTCGGCGGCGGAGGCGGCGGGCGCGGCACCCGACAGGATCAGCGCGGCCAGGATCAGGACACGGAGGGCAGCGGACGACATCGGCGGCTCCAACAGTCGTACGACTACGACACAGACGGTCAGCGCGCCGCCTGATTCCTCCGCGTCAGCCACAGCACGCCCGCCGCCCCCGCCAGCAGCACCGTGCCGCCGAGGGTGCCGAGGGCGATGGCCGAGTCCTCGGGGCCGGTCTGCGGGAGTTCGGCGCCGGAGTCGGTACCGGACTGGGTGGAGCCGGTGGCGCCCTCGGCGGCCGTGACGTCGAGGGTCAGGGAGGGGCCGGGGCTGTTGGACGGTGTGCAGGTCGTCGTCGTGCCGAGCGCCTTGATGGTGAGGATGGCCGCCGTGAAGGTGACCTTGCCGGTCTTCTTCGGGGTGTAGGTGCCCGTCAAGTCATTGATCTTGATGGGGGTGTTGGCGGGAATCGCTTCCTGGTTGGCGGGCCCGGTGACGGACATCGTGCCGCTGTCGGCGCCGCCCAGCTTGATGGTGGCGCTCGGGTTCATCGCGCCCTTGCCCAGTTCGACCGGGCTGGACGAGACGCCCTTCTGCCACGACATGGTGATCTTGTAGCCGCCACCGCTCTCGACACCCTTGATGTCGATCGGCGAAACGGCGGACTTGTCGCCGATCGGCGTCTTGCACTGGTAGTTGACGTCGACGACCTCGGCCCGGGCTGCGGGGGCGGCCATCAGCACCGCCGAGCCGGCCAGGGCCGCGACGGACGCGAGCGCGGCGGTTCGTTTCCGGTACGACACGGTTCCGCTCCCTCTCAAGTTCCTGACGGCACATCAGATCGAGCCGTCAAGGTACGCCGGGGCGTGTAAGGAGGGAAGACAAAGGGAGTGTTGGAAATGTGCCGATGCGAGAGCGCACGGGGAACTGCGCGACCAGCCACGGAATACCCGCGGCCACATGACGACCGAAGCCCTACGGCGCTTAGGCGGGCGCCCCCAACTCGGCCCAAACGGTTTTCCCGGCCACCCCGGGAGTCCGTACAACCCCCCAGTCCAGACAGAGCCGCTGCACGATGAACATCCCATGCCCACCGGGCCGCCCCGCACGATGCGGAGTCCGCGGCGCCGGCTGCCCCGCCCCCCGGTCGGACACCTCGATCCGGATCACCTTGTTGTCACAGGCGATCAACAACTCGTCCGGCCCTTCGGCATGGAGGCACGCGTTGGTGACCAGCTCGGAGACGACCAGCAGAACGTCCTCCGCGGCAGCCCGCTGGTCGGCAGTCGCGGCGGGCATCCAGCCCCACGCATACAACGCCCGCCGGGTGAAGTCCCGGGCGAGCGGAACAACCCCACTCTCACCGTCCAAGCTCAGCCGCCGGACCTGGCGCCCGGCGGACGGCACGGACGCGCCCTCCTCGGGCACCCCGAAAGCGCCGCCGGCCTCCGCGCCGCTGGGCTCATGGCCGCGGTCGCCCGGCGAGTGGGGCCGGGTGGTGCTCATCAGCGCTTCACCTCACCGATTCACCAGTTCACGATTCAAAGAAGTCACTACACGGTCAGTACGGCTGTAGGGCAGTACGCGTTTCTCCTGCCCTGCCGAACCCGGGGAACACCCCCGTCTTCGGCCACAGAGGCCGTGCGAAGGGTGTGACGCCCGGAAACCGCCGGTCCCGGAGGGGGCGGGCGGGGCGCTCATACCGGCCGATTCAGCCGGTCGGGTCGGCCAGGGCCGCCTCGAGCGAGTCATGCACGGTGAAGACCGCTTCGGCCCCCGTGATTTCGAACACACGCGCCACCACGGGCAGCATCCCGGCGAGGTGTACGCCGCCTCCGGCGGCCTCCGCCTTGAGTCGCGCGCCGAGCAGCACATTGAGCCCGGTCGAATCGCAGAACTCCAGACGCGAGCAGTCGACGACCAGCCTGCTGAATCCTTTGGCCAGACATTCCTCGAGTGGCTCACGCAACAAATCGGCGGTGTGGTGATCGAGCTCACCCGCCGGGGTCACGACGGCACTGGGGCCCTCTTCCCTGACCTCCACCAAAAGCCGGCCAGACTGTGCGCTGCCGACCGTGCCGCGGTCCATGCCGTCTCTCTCTCCCGACGTCTTGGCTGCTGACTGACGCCCTCGAACACTACGCCTTCCCTACGCCCTCCGACACCCGAACATCCGCCCAGAAACGGACATTTCCCCACAGAACGCACTTGCGGCGAGCTTGGTAAACCGGGTAGGGCTAGTAGTTACACGTAACCAAACACGGCCGGCTTTGGAGGCGCCGCACACCGCAGTGCACGTACAGGCTTCGGCAGCCATATGCCGAGAACGATGGAGGACATCATGTCACCCCGGCTCGACGCATCGCATACCCACACAGCGACGTCGACATCCCCCCCGGAACATCTGGATCCCATCGCGGACGCGGACGTACCCCCAGAGCAGGACGACCTGCTCGCCGGTCTCCCGGACATCCCCCCTTACGACGAGGTGGGGCCGGTGGACGCGCGGGCCCTGTCCAAGACCCTCTTCGAGCGGCTGGAGTCGCTGGAGGAAGGCACCCACGAATACTCGTACGTCCGCAACACACTCGTCGAACTCAACCTCGCGCTGGTCAAGTTCGCCGCCTCCCGCTTTCGCTCCCGCAGCGAGCCGATGGAGGACATCATCCAGGTCGGCACCATCGGCCTGATCAAGGCGATCGACCGCTTCGAGCTGAGCCGCGGTGTGGAGTTCCCCACCTTCGCGATGCCGACCATCGTCGGCGAGATCAAGCGCTTCTTCCGCGACACCTCCTGGTCCGTGCGCGTACCGCGCCGGCTACAGGAGCTCCGGCTCGACCTGGCCAAGGCCGGCGACGAGCTGGCCCAGAAATTCGACCGCGCCCCAACGGTCGGAGAGCTGGCGGAGCGGCTCGGTCTCTCCAAGGACGAGGTCGTCGAGGGCATGGCGGCGTCCAACGCGTACACGGCCAGCTCACTCGACGCCCAGCCGGAGGAGGACGACGCCGAGGGCGCCCTCGCGGACCGCATCGGCTACGAGGACCACGGGCTCGAAGGCATCGAGTACGTCGAGTCGTTGAAGCCGCTGATCGCGGAACTCCCGTCCCGGGACCGGAAGATCCTCTCCCTGCGCTTCGTCGCCGGCATGACCCAGTCGGAGATCGGCGACGAGCTGGGGATCTCACAGATGCATGTGTCACGGCTGCTGTCGCGGACGCTGGTGCGGCTGCGGAAGGGTCTGACGGTCGAGGAGTGACCCGTCCTCGACGGACGTAGGAGCGGCTCGGCACCTGCCGGGCCGCTTTTCGTCGCCCTGTTTCCCCAAAGGCGCCCGCGCGTCCCAGCGGTCACTCCAGACTGGCCGGTAGGTCAGGAACGGGGGCGAGGAGGCCGGGGATGGCACAGGGCGGGACGGGAGACGGCATGCACTCCGGGGCGTCCGACGCGCGGCTGACCGAGCTGCTGCGCGCCGACACCCCGACCGCGTACCCGGCGCTGCACGAACTCCGCGAACGCCACCGACCGTCGGTCCTCGCCTACGCCCGCCTGTGCACGACGAGCGACTCGACGGCCCGCCAGCTGGCCGCCCAGGCCTTCACCCTGGCCGCCCGGGAGACGGCCCGCGGCACCGATCCGAGCGTGCCCTGGCGGCATCAACTCCTGCTGCTGGCAGGGCAGGTGGCCGCCTCCTGGGCCCGGGACGAGCGGTCGGCGGGGCTGGACGCGGGCCTGCTGCTGGTGCTGAACACGGCGGCCCCGGTCCCCTCGATGCTGCCGGCGTTCCAGACGCTCCCCTCCCGCACGCAGGGCCTGATCTGGTACGCGGTGGTCGAGCGCGAGCCCGACGACCGCACGGCCGCGCTGCTCGGCCTCACCCGGGCCGACGTGACGTACGGCATGGCCACCGCACTCCAGCAACTGGCCCAGGCCTGTCTGCGCACCCGACTCGCCGCCTCGGACGACCCGCGCTGCGGGGACTTCCGGCGTCTCATCGAGAAGGCGGTACGGCCGGACAACCCGCGGGACAGCGCCGACCTGCACGCCCACATGGCCCACTGCCCGCACTGCACGGCGGCGTACGAGGAACTGTCGGCGCTGCGTGACACCCCGCGGACCGCGCTGGCGGAGGGGCTGCTGCCGTGGGCGGGGACGGCGTACGTCATGGGCGAGGCGAGCGAGCCGAAGAGCACCGTCCGCACGGCTACGGGCTCGTGGCCGCAGTCCCGCCGCCTCGTGCTGGCCTCGGCCGCGCTGGGTGTGGCTCTGGTGCCGCTGCTGGTCTATCTGCTGGCGCCGGGCGACCCGGCGTCCGAGGGCGCCGCGGCGTCGGTCACCACGCCGCCGAGTCCGCCACCGGTGACGGTCACGGCGACGGTCCCGGTGCGCCCGTCCGCGTCCCCTTCCCCGTCGGTGACCTCCAAGTCGCCGTCTCCCTCCCCGAGTTCGAAGCCGCCGACATCCCCGTCCCCCGCACCGGCCCATCGCCCGCCGGGCGGCACGTACGCCCAGGTCGTGAACGCGGCGTCGGGCCTGTGCCTCGACATTCGCGACGGGGTGCTGGAGAAGGGCACGGACGTCGTGACGGCGCCGTGCGGTGCGTCCGGTACGCAGCGCTGGCGGGTGGACGCGGGACGGGGTGTCGTCCAGTCGTCCGCCGACCCCGACTACTGCCTGGACAGCCGGGGTGCCACCGACAAGGGCGTCGGCATCTGGGAGTGCGATTCCGTGGACGGGAGCAACGGGCAGAACCTGGAATTCGCGGTGGGCGGTGACGGGGTGATCCGTCCGGCGATCGCGGTCGGGACGGCGGTGACCCCGGACGGGGGCGACGGCCTGGCGCTGGTGGCGGTGAGCGGGGGTGCGGAGCAGCGCTGGCGGGCGGGGGCGCGGTGAACCGACCGAATGGTGATCGCCGATACCGGCGCTGACCTGCTCATGGCTACGCTGCCCCTCCGCTTCGCACCATGATCCGCCGGGCACCAGGAGGAGCATCCATGAGCAGCACCGCGGCCCGCCTCGGCCGGCTGGCCGATCTTCCCGTCCTGCTGGTCGCGGTGGTGTGGGGCTCCAGCTACCTCGCCGCCAAGGAAGTCACGACGGCGCAGACCGTGCTGGCCGTGCTGGTGCTGCGGTTCGCCGTGGTCCTGCCCGTGCTCGTGGTGACGGGGTGGCGGCGGCTGCGCGCGCTCGGCACCGCCCAGATACGCGGCGCGGGGCTGCTGGGGCTGATCCTCGCCGGGATCTTCCTGCTGGAGACGTACGGCGTGGTGCACACCTCGGCGACGAACGCGGGGCTGATCATCAGCCTCACCATGGTGTTCACGCCGCTCGCGGAGAGCCGGGTGCGCGGTGTCCGGCTGCCGGGTCCCTTCATTGCGGCCGCGGCGGTGTCGGTGCTCGGTGTGGGCCTGCTCACGCAGGGCGCCGGGTTCACCGCCCCGTCCGTGGGTGATCTGCTGATGCTGGGGGCCGCCGTCGTCCGTACCGTGCATGTGCTCGCCATGGCCCGCATGGACTCCGTGCGCGGCGCCGACGCCCTGTCGCTGACCACGGTCCAGCTGGGCGGCGCGGTGCTGGTGTTCTGCGTGCTCTTCGCGGTGCCGGGGACGGGTGCGTCGCCGTGGGCGGCCGCGGCCGGCTTCGGTGCCGGGGACTGGCTGTGGCTGCTGTATCTGTCCGTGTTCTGCACGCTGTTCGCGTTCTTCGTGCAGATGTGGGCGGTACGGCGTACCTCGCCGTCCCGGGTCAGCCTGCTGCTCGGCACGGAGCCGGTGTGGGCGGCGGCCGTGGGTATCGCCCTGGCCGGGGACCGGCCGGGGTGGCTGGGCCTGGTGGGCGCGGTGCTGGTCCTCGTGGGCACGGCCTGGGGGCGGGCGGCGGCCGATCGGGGGGAGCGGAAGAGCACGGCCGTCGTGGAGGGGTCCGCTGCGGTGACGAGCCCGGCTGCCACCGCCACCCCGGTGGGCGACTGACCGGCACGAAAGGGCGGTGGACCGTGCAGCTTCTCTGCCCTCAGGGCCCTTGCCCGGCCGGCCACAGCGCCGTAGATGTGGCTGGAGCGCTCCCCGGACGCCAAGGAGATTCATGCACGCCCACCGTCGAGACGACATGCCGAAGAAGCAGCCGGTGGTGTCGCGACGTACCCCTCAGCCGGCCGGCACCTCGTCCTTCGGGCGGGCACTCGGCGCGCCCTCGGCAGAGCTTCTCGGCCGGCAGCGCAGTGCCGGGAACGCCGCTGTCGTGCAGATGCTCCACAGAGCCGGGCACGGACTCGGCAACGGCGCGGAGCAGCATCAGCACGGTCCGGACTGCGGGCATCAGCCGGCCGTGCAGCGGTCCGCCGTCCACGACGTCCTGCGTGGGTCCGGCCGCCCGCTCGACAACACCGTCCGCAGCGAGATGGAGGCCCGCCTCGGCGCCGACTTCTCCGACGTGCGCCTCCACACCGACCACGCGGCCCGTTCCTCCGCGAGGGAGATCGGGGCCCGTGCGTACACCTCCGGCAGCCACATCGTCGTCGGCGACGGCGGCGCGGACAAGCACACCCTCGCCCACGAACTCACGCACGTCATCCAGCAGCGGCAGGGTCCCGTCGCCGGCACCGACCACGGAAACGGGCTCGCCGTCAGCGACCCGGCGGACCGGTTCGAGCGGGCGGCCGAGGCGAACGCGTCCCGTGCGCTGGCAGGACCGGTACCGGACGTCCAACGGGCGCTCTCCGAGGAGCCGTCGGCGGGCGGCGCAACCGCCGCGCTCCCGGCCGTGCAGCGGTACGCGTCCGGCGGCTTCAACGGTCTGGTGGGTGAGGGCACGGACGTCGAGGGCCGGGAGAAGGCAGTCGACCACTTCGTGACGCAGGGGCCCGACGCCGTGCTGCGTCCGGGCAAGTCGCCCAACAAGCTGATCGGCGCCGAGGTCGACCACCTGGACGTCCGCGCGCACCATCCCGGTGACGTCTCCCTGCTGATCTCGAACGACGGCACGCTCGCCGTCCACGACACGGAGCGCGAGCCCAAGGAGTTCTACGCGTCCTCGGCGGTGTTCAATCGGTCGGTCGCGGACCTGGAGGCGCGCGGCAGCGCCTACACCCTGGTGCAGTCCGGGGGTGCGATCCGGACCGCGGGCGGAGAGCTTCAGCGCGTCACGCCCGTGGTCAGCGGGCAGGAAGAGCAGGCCAGGGCCGCGGGGTTCGCCGATCTGGTCAAGGTGCAGTGCATCGACGTGGCGCGCAAGGTGATCGGCAGCTACGCGATGGAGATCTCGCTACAGGGTGCCTCCGCCAACGAGACCGCGCCCTGGAGCGAAAGCCAGGGCGCCGAGATCGCCGGGCGGATCGCGGAGTCGGTTCGCCAGCTGACCGGGGGCGGGGCGCCCGGGTCCGACACCTCCGTGGCCGAGCAGTACGGCACCGCGCTGCGCGAGCATCCCAGTGAAGCCGACACCGCCGCACAGCAGTTGGGCGTCAACAACTACGCCCAGCCGGAGGTGGGCGAGGCGTTCGCCACCCTGTCGATCGGCAGCGACAAGAAGATCGACTACGCGACCGCCGCGGAGGGCGCGACGTCCACGGACCGTACGGGCGAGGACGTCTGGAACTACCACTTCGCCGGAGTCGTCGCCCGCAGCGGCGACGCCAACGACTGGGTGACGTTGGAGAACTACACACGGGACCAGCAGGCGCAGAAGGCACTGCACCAGCTGGAGGGCAAACTGCTCGACGCGTACAAGAAGAAGACCAGTGGCATCTTCAACCGCGAGGGCAAGACGCCCAAGGGCATGTTCGAGAGCGACCGGATCGTGGAGATGATCCAGGAACTCGCGAAGGTGACACGCGCGAAGGCACAGACGGAGTACATGGCCCTGGGCATGGCCAAGGAGGCCTGGCAGAGCAAGTGGTTCTTCCGGATGTACGGATCAGGCGCCGGCCAGCGTTTCCACGAGAAGCAGTACAACGCCGGTCAGGGCGACTTCGTCAACCCGCTGACGGTACGGACGAAGGCGGACCGTCCCGAGTGACGCCGGCCCCGGCCCTCACACCAGCCGCTCGCCCCTGCGCCACACACCGGTGACCAGGGGCACGCCGGGCCGGTAGGCCAGGTGCACATGGCTCGGCGCGTCGAGGAGGGTGAGGTCGGCCCGCGCGCCCGGAGTGATGCGGCCGATGTCGTCGCGGCGGAGGGCCGCCGCGCCGCCCGCCGTGGCCGACCAGACCGCCTCGTCCGGCGTCATCCCCATGTCCCGTACCGCGAGCGCGATGCAGAAGGGGACGGACGAGGTGAACGACGAGCCCGGGTTGCAGTCGGTGGAGAGGGCGACGGTGGCGCCCGCGTCCAGGAGACGGCGGGCGTTCGGCCACTCGGCACGCGTCGAGAACTCGGCACCGGGGAGGAGGGTCGCGACGGTGGCGCTGCCCGCGAGCGCGTCGACGTCCGCGTCCGTGAGGTGGGTGCAGTGGTCGGCGCTGGCGGCGTCGAGTTCCACGGCGAGCTGGACTCCGGGGCCGTACGACAGCTGGTTGGCGTGGACGCGCGGGTGCAGGCCCTTCGCCTTGCCCGCCGTGAGGATCGTGCGGGCCTGGTCGCCGTCGAAGGCGCCCTTCTCGCAGAAGACGTCGATCCAACGGGCGTACGGGGCGCAGGCGTCGAGCATCTCGCCGGTGACCAGGGCGACATAGGCGGCCGGGTCGTCGGCGTAGTCCGGGGAGACGATGTGGGCGCCGAGGTAGGTGACCTCGTCCGTGTGCGCGGCGGCGATGCGCAGGGCGCGGGACTCGTCCTCGACGGTCAGGCCATAGCCCGACTTGGTCTCGAAGGTGGTGGTGCCCTGGCGGAGGGCCTCTTCGAGATAACGGGTGACGTTCGCCTCGAGTTCCTCGTCGCTCGCGGCCCGGGTGGCGGCGACCGTCGTACGGATGCCGCCCGCGCTGTAGGAGCGGCCGGACATACGGGCGTTGAACTCCTGCGTCCGGTCGCCCGCGAAGACGAGGTGGGAGTGGGAGTCGACGAAGCCGGGGAGGACGGACCGGCCGCCGGCGTCGACGCGATTGTCAGTGGCGGGTGCTTTGCTTGATTCACCGGTCCACGCGACGCGGTCGCCGTCGATGACGACGGCCGCGTCCTGGATCAGACCGAGGGGAGAACTGTCACCGAGGGAGGGGTCGTTGGTGACCAGCGTGGCGATGTTGGTGATGACGGTGCTGCTGCTCATTGCGTCCTCGTGGGGGCTCGGTTCGGTGGGCGTCAGGCGCGCAGGGCGTCCACAGCCTGGGCGAGGGCCTGCGGCACATCCGGCACAAGGGCATGCGTTCCGTCTCGTACGACATGCCGCCCGCCGACGATCGTGTGGCGTACGTCCGCTGCCGTCGCGGCGAATACGGCCGTCTCGGCGCCGAGCCTGGGCAGCGGCCCCGCGGTTCTGACCGAGTCGAGCGCGATCGTCGTGAGGTCGGCGTGGGCGCCCGTCTCGATGGTGCCCGCGTCGTCCCAGCCGAGCGCGGCATGGCCGTCGGCGGAGGCCGCGCGCAGCAGGGCGGCGGCCGTCCAGTGACCGCGGGTGTGGGTGCGCAGCCGCTCGTTCAGCTCCATGGCACGCGCCTCTTCGAGCAGGTCGATGACGGCGTGACTGTCGGAGCCGAGGGAGAGCGGGGAGCCGGCGCGCTGGAGGGCGACGGCCGGTCCGATGCCGTCGGCAAGGTCCCGCTCGGTGGTCGGGCACATACAGGTGCCGGTGCCGCTGCCACCGAGCAGCGCGATGTCCTCGTCGGTGAGGTGGGTGTTGTGCACGCCGGTGGTGCGCGGCCCGAGGACACCGTGCTCGGCGAGGAGTCGGGCGGGCGTGCAGCCATGGGCCTCGCGGCAGGCGTCGTTCTCGGCGGTCTGCTCGGACAGGTGCACATGGAGCGGGGCCCGCCGTTCCTCCGCCCATCGCGCCACGGTCGCCAACTGGCCGGCGGGCACGGCCCGTACGGAGTGAATCGCCGCACCGATCCGCGCGTGATCCCGGTCCTTGAGAACTGAACAGCGTTCCGCCCAGGCGTCCGCGGTGCCGTCGGAGAAGCGGAGCTGATGGGTGTTGGGCGGCTGTCCGCTGTGCTTGTTCAGGATGGCGGAGGAAAGGTAGGCGGTGTCGAGGAGGGTGATGCGGATACCGGCGTCGGCGGCGGCCGCGATGAGGGCTTCGCCCATGGCGTTGGGGTCGGCGTAGGGGGTGCCGTCGTGGGCGTGGTGCACGTAGTGGAACTCACCGACGGACGTGACGCCGGCCAGCGCCATCTCCGCGTACACGGCACGGGCCAGCGCGTGGTAGGTGTCGGGCGTCAGCCGGTCGGCGAACGCGTACATGACCTCGCGCCAGGTCCAGAAGGTCCCGGAGCCGACCTGGACGGTGCCGCGCAGGGCTCGGTGGAAGGCGTGGCTGTGGGCGTTGGCGAGCCCGGGGAGGGTGAGTCCGCGGAGGATCTCGGCGCCGGGGGGCGGGGTGTCGACGCCCTGCCGGACGGCGGTGATCCGCCCGTCGCTCACCTCGATCGCCACGCCCGGCTCGACGTGGGTGTCGAGCCAGGCGTGCTCCAGCCAGTACGTCTGCGTCTGCGTCTGCGTCACGTGCAGGCCAGCCCTTCCAGTACGTCGGCGAGTGCGAGCACCCCGGCCATGCAGTCGTCCTCGGCCGCGAACTCGGCCGGGGAGTGCGAGACGCCCGTGGGGTTGCGCACGAACAGCATGGCGGTCGGGATGGTCCCGGAGAGGATCCCGGCGTCGTGTCCGGCGCCGGTTCCGAGGACGGGCACCTTCAGGTCGGTGTCCTTGCCGAGGATGCGGCCGAGTTCGTCGCGCAGGGCGTGGTCGAACTCGACGACGGGCGTGAAGGACTCGCGGACGACGTCGAGGTCGATGCCGTGGGCTGCCGCGTACTCGCGGGCGGCCTTCTCGACGCCGTTGACCACGGTGTCAAGGGTCCGTTGGTCGGCGGCACGGGAGTCGAGCCAGCCGCGCACCAAGGAGGGAATGGCATTCACACCGTTGGGCTCGACGGCAATCTTGCCGAAGGTGGCGACGGCGCCGGCGAGTTGGGCTTCCCGGCGAGCCGCGAGCACGGTCTCGGCGTACGACAGCATCGGGTCACGCCGGTCCCCGAGCCGCGTGGTCCCCGCGTGGTTGGCCTCACCCCGGAAGTCGAACCGCCACCGCCCGTGCGGCCAGATGGCACTGGCGATACCGACACGATCGCCGGACAGGTCGAGCGCCCGCCCCTGCTCGACATGCAACTCGACGAAGGCCCCGATGCGCGCGAGCCGCTCCGGGTCGGGCCCGATGGCCTCGGGGTCGTACCCGGCGGCCTCCATGGCCCGCGGCAGCGTGATCCCGTCCCCATCGGTCAGCCGATGCGCCTCCTCGACGCTGAGCTGCCCCGCGGCCAGCCGCGACCCGACACAGGCCAGCCCGAACCGCGCACCCTCCTCATCGCCGAAGTTGACGATGGCGAGCGGCTTGGTGAAGTGCACCTCGCGGCCCCGGAGTTCATCGAGAGCAGCGAAGGAGGACACGACCCCGAGGGGCCCGTCGAAGGCACCCCCGTCAGGCACGGAGTCAAGATGCGACCCGGTGACGACAGCATCCCCTCGGGCGGGGTCCCCGAGCCAGGCCCACTGATTGCCGTTGCGATCGAGCTCGTACCTCAGACCCCGAGCCTCTGCCTGCCCCTTGAACCACCCCCGACACTCCGCATCGGCACCGGTCCAGGCGAAGCGACGGTAGCCGCGGGAGCCGGAGTGACGACCGACGGGGAGCAGCTCACGCCACATCTCATGAAAGGAGCCGCCAGGCTGGGGGCTACCACCCGTCCCCGCAGTCGGCACAGGCTGCGCCGCGGACCCGCCGGGCCGTCCGGCACCGCCACCCGCACCGGCAGCCGGCACAGGCTGCGAGCCGTCACTCCGTACAGGCTGCGCAGAGGCCCCACCAGGCTGCGCGGAGGCCCCACCAGGCCGCGCAGCGGACCCGCCAGGCCGCGCGGACGCACCGCCAGGCTGTGGGCAGTCGTTCCGCAGGGCGGAACGGGTGGGCACAGCCGAAGCGGCAGACGGCGGCGAGACCTCAGCCCCCACCGGACCGTTGCCGCTCGGCTCACCAGAACGCTGGGTCACGCGTCGCCGCCTTCACGCATAGGCACCCGAACACCCCGCTCATCAGCGACCGACTCCGCAATGTCGTACCCAGCATCCACATGCCGGATGACGCCCATCCCGGGGTCGTTGGTGAGGACACGCCGGATCTTCTCACCCGCAAGCTTCGTGCCGTCGGCGACCGAGACCTGCCCGGCATGAATCGACCGCCCCATACCGACCCCACCACCATGGTGAATGGACACCCAGGACGCACCCGAAGCCACGTTCACCATCGCGTTCAGCAACGGCCAGTCGGCAATCGCGTCGGAGCCGTCCAGCATGGCCTCGGTCTCACGGTACGGAGACGCCACGGACCCACAGTCGAGGTGATCCCGCCCGATCGCCAGCGGAGCCGCCAGCTCACCGCTGGCCACCATGTCGTTGAACCGCTCACCGGCCTTGTCCCGCTCGCCGTACCCGAGCCAGCAGATACGCGCCGGCAGACCCTGGAAGTGGACGCGCTCACCGGCCAGCTTGATCCAGCGGTGCAGGGACTCGTTCTCCGGGAAGAGGTCGAGGATCGCCTTGTCGGTCTTGTGGATGTCGGAGGCCTCGCCGGACAGGGCCGCCCAGCGGAAGGGGCCCTTGCCCTCGCTGAAGAGGGGGCGGATGTAGGCGGGGACGAAGCCGGGGAAGGCGAACGCCCGCTCGTACCCGGCGAGTTGGGCCTCGCCACGGATCGAGTTGCCGTAGTCGAAGACCTCCGCGCCGGCGTCCATGAAGCCGACCATGGCCTCGACATGCCTGGCCATGGACTCGCGCGCACGGGTGGTGAAGCCGGCCGGGTCCTTCGCCGCGTAGGACGCCATGTCGTCGAAGTCGACGCCCAGCGGCAGGTACGCCAGCGGGTCGTGGGCCGAGGTCTGGTCGGTGACGATGTCGATGGGGGCGCTCTCGGCGAGCATGCGCGGCAGCAGCTCCGCCGCGTTGCCGAGCAGGCCGATGGAGAGCGGGCGCCGGGCGTCGCGGGCCTCGACGGCCAGCTGGAGGGCGTGCTCCAGGGAGTCGGCGCGTACGTCGAGGTAGCGGTGCTCGATCCGGCGCTCGATGGCGCGCGGGTCAACGTCGATACAGATGGCGACGCCGTCGTTCATGGTGACGGCGAGGGGCTGGGCGCCGCCCATGCCACCGAGGCCGGCGGTCAGCGTGATCGTCCCCGCCAGCGTCCCGCCGAACTTCTTCGCGGCGACGGCGGAGAAGGTCTCGTAGGTGCCCTGGAGGATGCCCTGGGTGCCGATGTAGATCCAGGAGCCGGCGGTCATCTGGCCGTACATGGTCAGGCCGAGCTGCTCAAGGCGGCGGAACTCCTCCCAGTTGGCCCAGTCGCCGACGAGGTTGGAGTTGGCGATGAGGACGCGCGGGGCCCACTCATGGGTCTGCATCACGCCGACCGGGCGGCCCGACTGGACCAGCATCGTCTCGTCCTGCTTGAGGGTCCGCAGCGTGCGGACCATCGCGTCGAAGGAGCGCCAGTCACGGGCGGCCTTGCCGGTGCCGCCGTAGACGACGAGCTTGTCGGGGTGCTCGGCGACCTCGGGGTCGAGGTTGTTCTGGAGCATCCGCAGGGCGGCCTCCTGCTGCCATCCCAGGGCGCTCAGTTCCGTACCGCGCGGGGCTCGTACGGGGCGGGGTCCTGACATGGGCTGCCTCCTAGCGGATGTACTGCGCATTGTTTCTGCCGTTATTCACATCCTGGCTTCCTGAATAGAACTAGTCAATACATTCTTGCGTCGGCACTGGTAGGTCACCGATGTTTGGCTGGATGCACAGCACAGGCTGGACGCAGGCAACGACACGACCGGGGGATGCCATGGACAACGTCACCGACCACCACGAGAACCGCCTCGATCGGACCGGCCGCCGCGACGACGCGGTCCGCGCGGCCGTGGAGCAGGGGTGGCTCGGCCCTGACACCCCCATCGTGGGACTTCTCGACGTCACCGGCATCCGGGAGTCGGCGGCCGAGCTGCGGGCGGCGTTCGACGCGGTCGTCGCGCCGGGTACGCCGGTGCTGCACGCCTTCGCGGTGAAGGCGACCCCGCTGGTGCCGGTACTGCGGCTGCTGCGCGACGAGGGCATCGGCGCGGAGGTGGCGAGCCCGGGCGAGCTGGCGCTGGCGCGGGCGGCGGGACTGTCGCCGGCCCGGACGGTGCTCGACTCGCCCGCGAAGACCCCGGCCGAGCTACGCGAGGCGCTGGCGCTGGGCATCGCCGTCAACGCGGACAATCCGCAGGAGCTGGATCGCATCGACGGGCTCATGCGGTCCGCCATCAGCCGCTCGCCCATCGGGATCCGGGTGAATCCGCAGGTCGGCGGGGGCTCCATCGAGGCGACGTCCACGGCCACCGCGACCTCGAAGTTCGGCGTGGCGCTGCGGGACGAGGGGGCGCGGGAGTGGGTGGTGCGGGCGTATGCCGTGCGCCCGTGGCTGACCCGGCTGCATGCGCACACCGGGTCGCAGGGCATCCCCCTGGAGCTGATGGCGCAGGGCACCGCGGAACTGTTCGCGCTGGCCGAGGAGATCAACCGGCGGCTCGGGCGACCGCAGATCGACACGATCGACATCGGCGGCGGGCTGCCGGTGAACTTCGGGTCGGACGCGACGACGCCGACGTACGCCCAGTACGCGCGGGTGCTGCGGGAGGCGGTGCCGGGGCTGTTCGACGGACGGTACGGGCTGGTCACCGAGTTCGGGCGGTCGCTGCTGGCCAAGCACGGGACGGTGGTGGCGCGGGTCGAATACGCCAAGAGCGCGGGCGGGCGGCCGGTCGCGGTCACGCACGCGGGCGTGCAGGTGGCGACGCGGACGGTGTACGTGCCGCAGTCGTGGCCGCTCAGGATCGCGGCGTACGACGGGAAGGGACGGCCCAAGGAGGGGCCCGAGGTGGTGCAGGACGTGGCCGGTCCGGCCTGTTTCGCGGGTGACCTGCTCGCCGAGGGGCGTGCGCTGCCCCTGCTGGAGCAGGGCGACCATGCGGCGGCGCTGGACACGGGCGCGTACTACTTCGCGCACCACTACGCCTACAACTCCCTTGCCCGCCCGGGCATTTACGGCTTCACCCCGGACGGGGCCGGGGGCGTCGCCTTCGCGACCGTGCGGGAGCCGCAGAGCCTCGACGAGATCGTGGCCGAATCGGGAGGGGCGCACGCTTCCGCCCTCACCACCCTCCGCACGCCCGGGCGACCTTGACGCATCCGGCAGTTCCGGAGTTCAACGGGTGAGGAAAACGGGTCAGTTGACCCACCTTAGTCACTCGGCGCATGTTCCACTGGAAAATGCCAGAACCCTCACCCGCCGCTCACACGGAGCGTAGTTTCGGCGTCACTCAGCCGAACGCCAGGCAGGAGGGGAGCCACGGTGCCCGGAATCGACGAGTGCTTACTGGAAGCCATGCGACTGCCCGGTGCCCGGGGCGCCGCCCTGGTCGACTGGACCAGCGGCCTGGCCCTGGGCACGGTCGGCGAGTCCCCCGGCGGCGACCCGGACACGACCGCCGCGGAGACGGCCGAGCTCGCCCGACTGGCCGCCGAACACCGGGCGTTCGCGCCGGGCGACGACGCCGATGAGGCGGATCTCCCGGTCGAGGACCTGATCATCAGCAACCGGGACAGCTATCACGTGCTGCGGTTCGTGTGGACGTCCTTCGACAGCAGCGTGTTCCTGCATCTGTGGCTGGCCCGCGCGGAGGGCAACCTCGCGCTGGCCCGCATCCGGCTCGGCGAGATGGCCGGACGGCTGGTGCTGGGATGACGACGGTCCGAACCTCCCCTGCCACGCCGCCGCCCCGTCTGCCGGTGCGGGACCGGGCGGGGGCCGGCCGGCGTGCGTGGGGCGGAGTGTCGCCGATGCTCGGCCGCCTCGCAGACGAGCGCGCCACCGGCGTCCTCGTCCGCGAACGCGGCACGCTCCACCTCGCCGAGGGCCGCGTGGTGTACGCCGAGAGTCCGTCCTCCCCCGGCCTCGACGTGCTCCGCGCGGCCGGCGACGCCCTGGCCGAGGGCGCGCTGGAGATCTGCCACCTCGTCGCGCTGTACGACGCCGCGTACTTCGCCCTGTCCCCCAGCAGCGCACCCGGCCGCTTCCGCTACGAGGCCGAGCCCTCGCCCGGCTCCGGCCACCCGGTCCCGGTGGCCGCCGTGGAGCAGGAGACCCTGCGCCGCCGCGACCTCCTCGACGCCATCTGGCCCGATCCCACGACGGACGCCGATCCCCTCATCAGAGCCGATCCCGCCGATGCCCCACGGGTCACACCCCGGCAGAGAGCGGTGCTGACCCGGGTGGACGGCACACGGACGGCGACGGACATCGCACGGGAGCTGGGCCGCCCGGCGTTCCACACGCTGGTGGACGTACGCCGGTTGGCGGCGGCCGGGCTGGTGACCACGGCGCCGGCACTGGCGCGGGCATACGGCGACCGGGTCTCCGTGCCCGCCGAGCCGCTGCCGGCGCACGACCCCGACATCGCCTTGCTGAAGAGGGTCAGGGATGCGCTGGAGGCCCTTTGACCGACCGAGGAGAACCCTGATGGCGGCCGACCCCGCAATAGTCGACGAACTCCACCGGCTCAGAGCCCGCGTCCCCCAGCTCACCGGCGCCCTCGCCGCCAGTGTCGACGGCCTCGTCATCGCCGCGGACACCCCCGGTTCCGAACCGGAGAGCGTCGCCGCCCTGACCGCCGCCGCGCTGGGCGTGGCCGTACGGATGACGGACGTCACCGGCCAGGGCGAGCTGCGCGAGCTGCTGGTGCGCGGCGTGCAGGGCTATGTGGCGACGTATGCGGCGGGCCGCACCGCCGTACTGACGCTGCTCGCCGAGGACGGCGTGAGCGTCGGCCGCCTCCACCTGGAGGGCCGTCGCTCGGCCACCCGTATCGGAGAGCTCGTCGACGCCCGGCCCCAGACCAAGACCCAGTCGCAGGCCAAGGCCCCGGCCAGAGCCCCCGCCAAGCCCCCCACGCGCACCAGAACCCCCCGCACCAACCGCAGCACACCCACCACCACCGAAAGTTGAGAGGAACCCCGACATGGCCAACACCGAGACCGCGCTCAAAGAGGCCCTGACCTCCATCGAAGGCGCGACCGGAGTCGCGCTCGTCGACTACACCAGCGGCATGGCGCTCGGCACCCTGGGCGGCAGCAAGAACTTCGACCTGGGCGTGGCCGCCGCCGGCAACACCGATGTCGTGCGGGCCAAGATGCGCACGATGGAACACCTCGGGCTCAAGGGCCAACTGGAGGACATCCTGATCACGCTGACCGACCAGTACCACCTGATCCGGCTGCTCAGCGGCCGCAGCGGCAACGGACTCTTCCTCTACCTGGTCCTGGACATCAAGCGCTCCAACCTGGCGATGGCCCGCCACCAGCTGAAGAAGATCGAGCAGGACATCGAAGTATGAGTCGTACGATTCCCCGCGCCCCTTAGGGGCGCGGGGCTGTATCAATATGCGGCTCCGCCGCGCGGGCGCGACCAGCCACGATGGCGCCGCACCGGACCACGGCGCATCGCGGCAATTCCCGGTCAAGCCAGCGCAGCGCGACGCGCCCCACCCGGGGCCGCGTCGCCCGCCGCGATGCCGGTGCTGCGGTAGGCCTTCACGGTCTTGCCGGCGGGACGGCCACCGTTCGCGGCGAGCCAGTCGACCCGCACCCACAGCAGCGCTTCCCCGGCCCGCTCACGCCGTCCGAGCCACGCCGCCTTCAGCCACAGCCCGACCGCGCACCCGGCCGGCAACGCCCCGCCCGCGACCGGCACGGCGAACGCGCTGCCCAGCGCGGCGAGGAAGGCGAGCAGCAGCCACCAGCGGTGTCCGCGGCGCCAGTTCCGTACCGTCACATCGCGGTCCTGGAGTACGTCGTGCTTGCCGGCGCGGGCCGCCGAGTGGGCGAGTGCGACGTACCGCTTGCGCCGGGCCCAGGCCACCACGGCCATCCCCACGATGAACAGCGCGGCCCCGGCGAGCACGCCGATCCGGCGTCCCGTCAGCCCCGGCACCAGCATCCCGATGCCCGCAGCGAACACACCCAGCCACCACATCGGCGCCGCTCCGGCCCGTACGACCACGGCCACCCGAGCCAGCCCCTGACCTCCCCGAGACACGTCCCGCCTCCTCGTCGTGTCGGCACACAGTCCTTGTTGGAGCGGGAGGCTAGTGGCACAACGTGAGACGAATCTGAGAGGCGCGTCACTCGACGAAAAGCCCCTTCGCCGCCGCCTTCGCGTCGAACTCCTCCAGGCGTGCCTGCGCGTCCGGCAGGTCGTCGCACATCGCCTCCAGCAGCACCCGCCCGAGCAGCATCGGCGCGCAGGCCGTGTCGAAGGCGAGCCCCGTGCCGACGGCGGCGGGCAGCAGCAGGTCGGAGGCCTTGGCGACCGGCGCGAAGGCGGAGTCGGCGACCGTGACCACCGTCAGCCCGGCCTCCTTCGCATAGCCCAGGGTGTCCACGACCTCGCGCGGATGCCGGGGCAGCGCGAAGCACAGCAGGGCCGTGGCCCCGGCCCGGACCGCCGCGTCGATCCGGTCGTGGATCATCGTGCCGCCCTCGTTGAGCAGCCGGACGTCCGGATGGACCTTGGCGGCGAAGTAGGCGAAGCCGTACGCCTGGGAGGCCGCGGCCCGCAGCCCGAGCACCGGAAGCGGCCGGGACGCGGCCAGCAGCCTGCCCGCCCTCGCGACCGGCCGCGGATCGGCGAGCAGCTCCGCCAGATGCCGCAGGTTCTCGATCTCGGCCGCGACGGCCTGCTGGTACTCGTTGTACGACGCCGAGGCCGCCGACTGTTCGGTGGGCGCGACCTCGCGCAGGTGCTTGCGCAGTGCGGGGTAGCCGTCGAAGCCGAGGGCGACCGCGAACCGGGTCACCGACGGCTGGCTGACCCCGGCCAGCTCGGCCAGCTCCACGCTGGACAGGAACGGCACGTCGGCGGCGCTCCGCACCATGCTGTGCGCGATGCGCCGCTGGGTCGGCGTCAGCCGGTGCCCCTCGAAGAGCGCCTGAAGCCGTGCGGCCGGGCTGTCGGTCACACCCGTACTCCTGTCCGAGCTCATGACTCGCTCCCCCTCCAGATGTCCGTGAACCGGTCCAACAGTGTGGCCGCGGCCGTCACGTCGTCCGTGAGCGGCCGGTCGGCCAGGTCGTCGTCGAGCACCGACTCGGCCAGCTCCAGCGCCCTGCCGACCGGCAGCTCAGGGTCGGGCCTGAGGCCGCGCAGGCGCAACGCCCGTACGGCGGCGACGAGTTCGCAGCCGACGACGAGACGGTACGCGCCGCACGCGCGCAGTGTCTGCCGGGCGGCGAGCGAAGCGAAACTGGCCTGCTCCTCGACGCCCCGGGAGAGTACAGCGTGGCCGAGCGACGCGGGCGCGGAGAAGGCCCGCAGGTCACCGAGGGCGGCCGCGGCGGCGTACTCGAGGATCATCAGGCCGGAGGAGGCGGGTTCGTTGTCGGCGAGGAAGGGCTTGAGGCGGGTGTAGGCGGGCTCGTTGAGGGTGGACAGGCGGGAGGTGGACAACCTCGCCACCTGGGTGAGCGCGAGCCTGAAGTGGTCCAGGGACAGGGCGAGTTGGGCCTGGTAGAAGCCGCCGTGGTGGTAGGCGGTCATGTCCTCGGCGGAGATCAGCGGGTTCTCGGCGGCGGCGTTGATCTCGACGTTCAGCACCTCCTCCAGGGCGTCCGCCGCGTCCTGCGCGGGCCCGTGGATCTGGGGCAGACAGCGGAAGCCGTACGGGTCCTGGATCCGCCCGAGGGGAGGCGTGGGCCGGTCCGCCGCACCGAGCAACTCCCGCATCCGGCGGGCGACTTCGGCGGAACCCCGGTGCGGGCGGGCGGCGTGCACGGGGGCGGCGTACGCCTCGTACGAACCGTCGACGGCGAGCAGCGACAGCGCGCCGACGACCTGGGTGGCGCCGATCAGCCCGCGCAGTTCGTGCAGGGCGAGGGCGGCCTGGCCGAAAGTGAGGGCGTTGCTGCTGATGAGCGCGAGGGCGTCGTTGTTGTCGAGCGGCTGGGGTTCGGGCGCCCCCGAGCCGCGCCAGGGGTGCTCGCCCGCCAGCGCGAGCCCGGCCTGCGCGAGGGCGGCGAGGTCACCGGTGCCGACCGAGCCGAACTCGTTCACGACCGGATACGCACCGCTCTCCAACGCCTCGCACAGGGCCGTGACGACGGTGGGGCGCAGGCCCGAGCCGCCGGCCAGCAGCTGATTGGCGCGGACGGCGAGCATGGCGCGGACCTGCCGGGCCGGGAGCTCGTCGCCGATGCCGCCGGCGTGGCTGCGCAGCAGGCGGAGGCCGTGTCCGGCGGCGGCCTCGGTGGGGATGTCCTCGTTCCGGTTGGCGCCGACGCCGGTGGACCGGCCGTAGACGCGTCCGGTCGCGGCGATCCGGCGGGCGGCGTCCCAGGACTCCTCGGCGCGTTTCATGGCGTCGGTCCCGGGGACCGGCCGCGCGGCACCGTCGGCGAGGCGCACGACGTCCGCGACGCCGAGCCCCACACCGTCGAGGACGACCAGGCCGGTATGCACAGCGTCCTGCGTGTCCACGATCCGAGACGACATAAAGCCCAAACTCCCCTCAATCCAGACATTCGATCTTGCCTGCCGGTCATCCGTTACCTCGGATTAACCCCGGAGCATTGACAACCTATTCAGACACAAAGAACTCTGCATGACGTTATACAGCCGGGCAAGGGACACATCATGATCCAGTTCGACGCGGTCCACAAGCGCTTCCCGAACGGCACGACAGCAGTCAACGACCTCTCCCTGGAGATGCCGGAAGGCGGCGTGACCGTGCTGGTCGGATCCTCCGGTTGCGGAAAGACAACCACGCTCAGGATGATCAACCGAATGGTCGAGCCGACCTCCGGCACCATCCGGGTCGGCGGCCAGGACGTCACCCGGCAGGACGCGGCCGAACTGCGCCGCTCCATCGGGTACGTCATCCAGCAGTCCGGACTCTTTCCGCACCGTACGGTGCTCGACAACATCGCCACCGTGCCGATCCTGCTCGGCTGGAGCCGCCGGAAGGCGCGCTCCCGCGCGGCCGGGCTCCTCGAGACCGTGGGCCTCGCCGCCGACACCGGCAAGCGGTACCCGCACCAGCTCTCCGGCGGCCAGCAGCAGCGCGTCGGCGTGGCCCGCGCGCTCGCCGCCGACCCGCCCGTCCTGCTCATGGACGAGCCGTTCGGCGCGGTCGACCCGGTGGTCCGCACCCAGCTCCAGGACGAACTGCTGCGGCTCCAGAAGGAGTTGAGCAAGACCATCGTCTTCGTCACCCACGACGTGGACGAGGCCGTACGCCTCGGCGACCAGATCGCGATCTTCCGCACCGGCGGCCACCTGGTCCAGTGCGCGAACCCCGCCGAGCTGCTGGCCCGCCCCGCCGACGACTTCGTGTCCGACTTCCTCGGCGCCGAGCGCGGTCTGAAGCTGCTCTCGCTGAAGACCCTCGCGGAGGTCCCGCAGGGCCCGGCGCCGGAGGGCGGCACCTGGACGCTCGTGCTCGACGACGCGCGCAAGCCCCTCCACTGGACCTCCGAGGACGCCCAGATCCCCGTACGACCGCTGGGGGACAGCGACTCCCTGCTGTCCGCGCTCAACGAGTCCGTCGCCTCACCCACCGGTCTGATAGCCCGAGTCGACGCCGAGGGCGTCCTCACCGGCGTCTCGTCCCGCGACGACATCCACGAGCACGCGGGCAACGCGCACACCGAAGCGCGAGTGGCCGCATGACCGTCGACTGGTCGTGGATAGCCGACCACACCGACGACCTGACCACCCTGACGGTCTCCCACCTCCAGGCGGCCCTGAGCGCGGTCTTCTTCGGCCTGCTGATCTCGCTCCCCCTCGCCGTCGTGGCCCACCGGATCCGCCCCCTGCGCGGCTTCCTGCTCGGCCTCTCGAACGTCCTGTTCACGATCCCGTCGATCGCGATCTTCGTCCTGCTGCTCCCGGTCAGCGGTCTGACTCGCACCACGACCGTCATCGGCCTGACCGTCTACACCCTGGTCGTCCTCCTCCGGAACACGGTCGAGGGCCTGGACTCGGTCCCGGCGAAGACGAAGGAAGCGGCCAAGGCGATGGGCACCCGTCCCTTCCGAACCCTCCTCACGGTCGAACTCCCCCTCGCCCTCCCCGTGATCATGGCGGGCGTACGGATCGCGACCGTCATGTCGATCTCCCTGGTCTCCGTCGCGACCTACATCGGCGACGGCGGCCTCGGCCAGCTGTTCACGGACGGCTTCCAGCGCAACTTCCCGACCCCGGTGATCGCAGGAGTGGTCCTCACGCTGCTGCTCGCCGTGGTGGCGGACGCGCTGCTGGTCGCCGTCCAGTACGCCCTGACCCCGTGGAAGAGGCGGCGAGCCTGATGTACGAACTCTTCAAGAACCTCGGCAGCTGGCTGGTCAGCGGCGAGCAGTGGGCCGGCCCGGACGGCATCGGGCACCGCCTCGCCGAGCACCTCCAGTACTCGCTGATCGCCACGCTCGTAGCGGCCGCGATCGGCCTCCCGCTCGGCCTGCTGATCGGGCACACCGGCAAGGGCGCGTTCGTCGCGATCAACCTCGCGTCCTTCGGCCGCGCACTGCCGACCGTCGGCCTGGTCGTGCTGGTCTTCCTCTCCAGCGGCCTGTCCATGACGCCGGTGTACGTCGCCCTGGTCGCCCTCGCGGTCCCGGCGATCGTCACCAACACCTACGCCGGCATGACGGCCGTCGACCCGGACGTGAAGGACGCGGCGCGCGGCCAGGGCATGCGCGGCCACCAGGTCCTCCTCCAGGTGGAACTCCCGCTCGCCCTCCCCCTGATCATGACGGGCCTGCGCCTGGCGCTGATCCAGGTCGTCGCCACGGCCACCATCGCCGCCTACGTCTCCTTCGGCGGCCTGGGCCGCTACGTCTTCGACGGCCTCGCCCAGCGCGACCTCGTGCAGGTGATGGGCGGCGCGGTCCTCGTCGCCGTGGTCGCCATCGCCCTCGACCTCGCGCTCTCCGGCCTCCAGCGCTTCCTCTTCCGCCACCGCACCGCCTAGGGAACCCGCAAATGAATCGTCGTACGCTCCTCGGCGGCCTGTTCGCAGCAGGCTCCGTCACCGCCCTGTCCGCCTGCTCCAGCGGCATCACCTCCCTCGACAGCGGATCCACCACCAGCGGTGGCGGCGGCTCCAGCAAGGGCGGCATCACCATCGGCACCGCCAACTTCACCGAGAACCAGGTGCTGGGCTACCTGTATGCGGCCGTGCTCACCACGGCCGGAGTCGAGGTGAAGGTCCGCCCCAACCTCGGCACCCGCGAGATCCTCATCCCCGCGCTCAAGGGCGGCGACATCGATCTCCTCCCCGAGTACCAGGGCGCCCTGCTGCACTACCTCGCCCCGAAGGCCACGGCCACGGAGGAGGGCGAGATGCAGAACGCCCTCGCCATCGCGCTCCCCGCCGGCCTACAGATCCTGCCGTACGGCATGGCCGAGGACTCCGACGCCTTCGTGGTCACCCAGGAGACCGCGAGGAAGTACGGCCTGACCTCCCTCGCCGACCTGAAGAAGGAGAACGGCAAGCTGGTCATCGGCGCCGCTCCCGAGGTCAAGAAGCGCGAGGTCGGCGCGGTGGGCCTGAAGGACGTGTACGGGGTGGAGTTCAAGGAGTTCAAGTCACTGGACTCGTCGGGCCCGCTGGTCAAGGGCGCCCTCAAGAAGGGCGACGTGGACGTGGCGAACCTCTTCACCACCGACACCGACATCGTGGCCAACGACTGGGTGGTCCTCACCGACCCCAAGAACCTCATCCCCGGCCAGCACGTCGTCCCCCTCATCGCCGACCGCAAGGCCGACTCCACCGTCCGCAAGGCCCTCGCCGAACTCGGCAACGTCCTCACCACCGCCCAGCTCACCGAGCTGAACCGCCAGGTGGACAAGGACAAGAAGGACCCGGAGGACGTGGCGAACGACTACGCGAAGCAGCACGGGCTCACCGAGTAGCCCGAACCCGAACAGGGGGGCTAACCCCAGTGCAGCGCCCTCCCGCACTACCTACCGTGGAACGCATGACGGGAATGGACGCGCGGGACGCGGAGATCAAGAAGGAACTCAACGCCACTCTGCAAGCCCGCAGGGAACTGGGCGAGGAGTACGAGTCCGCGCTGGTCGACTCGTTCCTGGAGAAGGTCGACCAGCGTATCGACGGCGCGGTGGAGCGCCGGGTGCGCCGGCAGCTCGCCGAGCAGCAGATGGTGGTGGCCCGCGACTCCCGGTCGCCGAAGGCCAACGACTCCGACTCCTTCGGCGAACGCTGGGGCTTCGGCATCGTCTCGCTGGTCCTCGCGGTCCCGCTGTCGGGGATCGGCGGCGGCGTCGCGGACCTGCCGGGTCTGCTCGTCGCCTGGGCCGGCATCGTCGGCGTCAACGTGGTCCAGGCCGTCCGCAACAACCCCGGCCTCTTCCGCGGACGCCGCAAGTCCTCCCAGGACAGCGACTGGGAGGGGTGAACCGGCCGGCGGGTCAACGGGGGAGTTGGGCGAGCGCCGACTCACGTTGATTCTTCTGCCCTGAGCCGGCCCGAAAAAGCTTCCGCGGGGACCGCCGCACCCCCGTTGCCGGGGGGCGGGACGACGGCGGTCCCCGCGAGGGACGCGGGCCGGGTCAGGGCCGGGCTTGCGCGTCCATGGCGTCCATGGAGGTCCGGGAGCCGCTCCGGAGGTCCTTGACGCCGTTTTGGTGTCGGCCGGGGCGGGGAGCCGCTCCCGCCCTGCCGACACCCACTAATGTGCCGGACCCGTGTTAAGCGGGTGCTGCGCGGACGTGACGCGCTCGTACCACTTCCACGAAGTCCACGAAGGCCGTTGATCGCCGCAAGTTCGCCAGCGACACGGGTCGTTCACCGCAGGTTTCCCGTCACTTACTGCCCTTGGCGAGGAAGGCCAGCAGGTCCTGCCTGCCGATGACACCGGTCGGCTTGCCCTCGACCAGGACGATCGCCGCGTCCGCCTTGCCCAGCACGGCCATCAGGTCCCCCACCGGCTCGCCGGAGCCGACCTGCGGCAGCGGCGGCGACATGTGCTTCTCCAGCGGGTCCTCCAGCGAGGCCGTCTTGGTGAACAGCGCGTCGAGCAGCTCCCGTTCGACCACGGAGCCGATCACCTCGGCGGCCATCACGTCCGGATGACCGGCGCCCGGCTTCACGATCGGCATCTGCGAGACGCCGTACTCGCGCAGCACCTCGATGGCCTCGCCGACCGTCTCGTCCGGGTGCATGTGGACGAGGGAGGGGATGTGGCCGTGCTCCTTGTCGTCGAGCACGTCGGCGACGCGGGCGCTGGGTCCGGCGTCCTCCAGGAAGCCGTAGTCGGCCATCCACTCGTCGTTGAAGATCTTGCTGAGGTAACCGCGTCCGCTGTCGGGGAGCAGGACGATCACGACGTCGTCCGGCCCGAGCCGCTCGGCGACCTTCAGCGCCGCGACGACGGCCATACCGCACGAACCGCCGACCAGCAGCCCCTCCTCCTTGGCCAGCCGCCGGGTCATCTGGAAGGAGTCCTTGTCGGAGACCGGCACGATCTCGTCGGCGACCGTCCGGTCGTACGCCGTCGGCCAGAAGTCCTCACCGACGCCCTCGACGAGATACGGCCGCCCGGACCCGCCCGAGTACACGGACCCCTCGGGGTCGGCGCCGACGACCTGCACCTTGCCGTCGCTGACGTCCTTCAGGTAGCGCCCGGTCCCGGAGATGGTCCCGCCGGTGCCCACGCCGGCCACGAAGTGCGTGATCCGCCCCTCCGTCTGCTCCCACAGCTCGGGGCCGGTGGAGTGATAGTGCGAAAGGGGGTTGTTGGGGTTGGAGTACTGGTCGGGCTTCCAGGCTCCGGGCGTCTCGCGCACCAGCCGGTCCGAGACGTTGTAGTAGGAGTCGGGGTGCTCAGGGTCGACGGCGGTGGGGCATACGACGACCTCCGCCCCGTAGGCCCGCAACACGTTGATCTTGTCCGTCGACACCTTGTCGGGGCACACGAAGATGCACTTGTACCCCTTCTGCTGGGCCACGATCGCCAGCCCCACACCGGTGTTACCGCTGGTCGGCTCGACAATGGTGCCGCCCGGCTGAAGTTCTCCGCTCTTCTCCGCGGCCTCGATCATGCGCAGCGCGATGCGGTCCTTCACGGAGCCGCCCGGGTTGAAGTACTCCACCTTGGCCAGGACGGTGGCCCTGATGCCCTTGGTGACGTTGTTGAGCCTCAGCAGCGGGGTGTTGCCGACGAGACTGATCATCGAGTCGTGGAATTGCACCGTTGTCTCCGGATGCTTGCAAAAGGGGTGGTCGTGACTGGTGCCGCCAGCCTATGACCTGTTCGTGGCCCACGGCGGTCGTTCACTCCCCGTTGAGATTGGGCGACGCCCGGTACGGGGCAAGCAGTGGATGTACGGCAACGAGGGAGGTGGCGGCGACGCATGACGAGCATGTCGAGGGCGAGGGTGGCCCGGCGAATCGCGGCCGGCGCGGCATACGGAGGCGGCGGGATCGGACTGGCCGGCGCCGCGGCCGTGGGGCTGGTGCTGGCGGAGGTGCAGTTGGCCAAGCGTCACGTGGGCAACGGCGCGGCGCCGCACCCGCCGAACGCGAACGGCCGGTACGGCGACGCCTACACCACCCCTGACGCACCGCCCCTGCGCCTTGCGCTGCTGGGCGACTCCACGGCCTCCGGCCAGGGCGTCCACCGGGCCGGCCAGACACCGGGCGCCCTGCTGGCGTCCGGTCTCGCGGCGGTGGCGGAGCGCCCGGTGGAGCTGCGGAACGTGGCGCTGCCGGGGGCCCGCTCGGACGACCTGGACCGCCAGGTGGCGCTGGCTCTCGCGGACCCCGCGCTCGCCCCCGACGTCTGCGTGATCATGATCGGCGCGAACGACGTGACGAACCGGATGCCGGCGACGCGCTCGGTGCGTCATCTCTCGGCAGCGGTACGACGGCTGCGCACGGCCGGCGCGGAGGTGGTGGTCGGCACCTGTCCCGACCTGGGCACGATCGAGCCGGTCCAGCAGCCGCTGCGCTGGCTGGCCCGCCGGGCGTCCCGTCAGCTGGCGGCGGCCCAGACGATCGGCACCGTCGAACAGGGCGGCCGCACGGTGTCGCTGGGCGACCTGCTCGGCCCCGAGTTCGCGGCCAACCCGCGGGAACTCTTCGGCCCGGACCACTACCACCCGTCGGCGGAGGGCTACGCAACGGCGGCCATGGCCGTACTCCCGACGGTCTGCGCGTCCCTCGGTCTGTGGCCTGCGGAGGAGGAGCGCCCGGACGCCTCCCGCCGCGAGGGCTTCCTGCCGGTGGCGAGGGCGGCGGCCGAGGCAGCCTCGGAGGCCGGCACCGAGGTAGCGGCAGCGATGCCGACGGGGCCGCGCGGCCCCTGGGCGCTGCTGAAGCGGAGGCGGCGGCGCCGGGTGACGGCCACGGATCCGGCACCGCAGCCGTCCTAGCCGGAACACCAAAAAAGCAAGCGCTTAGAAAATTGCGGCCCTAGTCACACCCCCACACCCGTGACCTGGCTCATACGTACGGGTAACTTCCAAACCAGCCCTGCCAATATCCGCCTGTACGCCAATGGAGCCGTCATGCCCGAAGCCGTGATCGTCTCGACCGCCCGCTCCCCCATCGGCCGCGCCTTCAAGGGCTCGCTCAAGGACCTGCGCCCCGACGACCTCACCGCCACGATCATCCAGGCCGCCCTCGCCAAGGTCCCCGAGCTGGACCCCAGGGACATCGACGACCTGATGCTCGGCTGCGGCCTCCCCGGCGGCGAGCAGGGCAACAACCTCGGCCGCATCGTCGCCGTACAGATGGGCATGGACCACCTCCCGGGCTGCACGATCACCCGCTACTGCTCCTCGTCCCTCCAGACCAGCCGCATGGCCCTGCACGCCATCAAGGCCGGCGAGGGCGACGTCTTCATCTCGGCCGGCGTCGAGCTGGTCTCCCGCTTCACCAAGGGCAACTCGGACAGCCTCCCGGACACGCACAACCCGCTGTTCGCGGAGGCCGAGGCTCGCACCGCGGCCGTCGCCCAGCAGGAGGGCACGACCTGGCACGACCCGCGCGAGGACGGCCTCGTCCCGGACGCCTACATCGCGATGGGCCAGACCGCCGAGAACCTCGCCCGCGTCAAGGGCATCACCCGCGAGGACATGGACGAGTTCGGCGTCCGCTCGCAGAACCTCGCCGAGGAAGCCATCAAGAACGGCTTCTGGGAGCGCGAGATCACGCCGGTCACCACCCCTGACGGCACGGTCGTCGCCAAGGACGACGGCCCCCGCGCCGGCGTCACCATGGAGGGCGTGGCGGGCCTGAAGCCGGTCTTCCGCCCCGACGGCCTGGTCACGGCCGGCAACTGCTGCCCCCTGAACGACGGCGCCGCCGCGGTCGTCATCATGAGCGACACCAAGGCCCGCGAGCTCGGTCTCACGCCGCTCGCCCGCATCGTGTCCACCGGCGTCTCCGGCCTCTCCCCCGAGATCATGGGCCTGGGCCCGGTCGCGGCCTCGCAGCAGGCCCTGGGCCGCGCCGGCCTGACCATCGACGACATCGACCTGGTCGAGATCAACGAGGCGTTCGCCGCGCAGGTGATCCCCTCCTACCGCGACCTGGGCATCGACATCGACAAGCTGAACGTCAACGGCGGTGCCATCGCCGTGGGCCACCCCTTCGGCATGACCGGCGCCCGCATCACCGGCACGCTCATCAATTCCCTCCAGTTCCACGACAAGCAGTTCGGTCTGGAGACGATGTGCGTAGGCGGCGGGCAGGGCATGGCGATGGTCATCGAGCGCCTGAGCTGAGCCCGTACACCTGATCCCGTACGGTAGTTGACGTACGACCCAGCGTGACCCTCAGGCCCGGAACCCGGGAACCACCCGGGTTCTGGGCCGATTTGTGATCCAATCTCCCCCAGGATGTGACCTATCTCCCTCGAGAGAGGGATTTACGCAGCTCAGAGCCGTTTCACCACCAAACATCAGGGCCAAAGTCCTGTCCCTTTCGTGACGTTACGCACTGACAGCGGGATAGTCCTCCCTTCAAGCTGATGTAGGAAGTCGGGGGTCGACTTTGAACCGGGAGTACGTCAGTGAGCGCCATGCCGATCGCCTTGCTGCTCACCACGGTCGCCACAGGCGCCGTGGGCGTCGCCGTCCTGCGCACCCTCATGGTGCTCCGCCGACAGGTCGCGGCCCTGCACACCGAGCTGGCCGAGAGCCGGACCGCCGCACGCGCCCGCGTGCCCGCCGCCCGTCCCTCCGCCGACGCCGATGACATACGCGCCGCCGTGGCCGAGGCGCTCGCCGAGGAGCGCGAGCGTGAGCTGGCCGAGGCTCGCGCCTTCTGGGCCGCCCAGGAGACGCGGGACACCGACGCGCCGACGCTCCTCGGCCTGACCGACAGCGAGCTGTTCCTGCCCCGCCAGAGCGACTTCGCGGGCCTGGAGCCGCTCGAGCCGGTCGCCGAGCCGGGCGCGGACGCGGACGAGTACGCCGGGGACTCACCCGAGCTGGCCGCGGCCCGCCGCCGCCACCCCTCCCACCCGGACTTCGTCCCGGTCCAGTCACCGGTCGTCAACGACCACGAACGCACGGTGTCCACCCTTGAGGAACTAGCCGCCGACCGCATAGAGCTGACCGACGTCCGCCCGGGCCCCCTCGGCACCCTCGACGTCTACGTCTTCGCCGACGGCACGACCTTGTGCATGACCCCGGGCCACCGAGAAACAGCAGAACGCCTGGCAACAGCCCTGACCCAGGGCGAGTCCCCGATCCTCCTCGGCGGCTCAGGCATCTCGGGCGCGTACACCCTGACCTTCGAGTGCGGAGAAGAAACGGTCTACATCCTGGCGGACAGGGTCATAGCGTCCCTTTAGCTTTGAAGACGCCGGAGGACTGGACGCGCCCCGTCAGGGGCGCGGGGAACTGCGCGACAAGCCCCCACACACCCGCAGCCGCCAACGGACCTCAGACCCCCGCCCTCTTCTGCGCACCTTCCACCAACCGCACGGCCTCCTCAACTTCACTCTCGCTCTGAAGTACGAGAGCCAAGTCATGCACAGCAACGGTGATTTGATCGGCCGCGGCAAACATCCCCGCATCCGGCATCTCCCGAGGCTCAGCCTCAGGCGCCTCCACCAGCTGGGCCCGCCGGGCCATCTCCCTGGCCAACGCCAACGCCTCCCCCGCACCGCCCCGCTGCAAGCGAGACTGCGGGGCCGCCCGCAACCGATCGGCAAAGTGATCCACAGCTCGCGTCAAGGGCGTCGTATCAACCACGCGCAGAGCCTACGCACCTTCCCCGCACTGTTGCCAACAGACGAACGCTCAGGCACGGTGACCTGAAGGACCGGCTTACATCCCCTTTGCGTCCGGAGGCGCCGATGTCCCACGTCCTCTCCGAGGAGACCCATCGCAACCTGCTCGCCCGCATCCCCCACTGCACCGGTCGTGAAGTCGCCGACTGGCTGCGCACCGTCGACGAAGGCCCCGCCCTCTTCCGCTTCGAGGAAAAGGTCAGCTGGCTCCGGCACGAACACAACCTCGCGTACGGCCACGCGAAGGCGCTGATTCACGAGTACGACCTGAGGAGGGCCGCGCGCAACTTCCTCTAGGCGCGCACAACGGAGAAGGGCCCCGAGCGAACCCGGGGCCCTTCCGCACAACCGACTCGGATCAGTCGGAGCTGTTGAGGATCGCGATGATCCGCAGGAACTCCATGTAGATCCACACCAGCGTCAGCGTCAGGCCGAAGGCCGCCAGCCACGCCTCCTCGCGCGGCGCGCCGTACGCGATGCCGTCCTCGACCTGCTTGAAGTCGAGCGCCAGGAAGCACGCGCCGAGCAGGATGCCGACGACACCGAAGATGATGCCGAGCGGGCCGCTGCGGAAGCCGAGGCCGTCACCGCCGCCGAAGACGGCGAACAGCATGTTGATGACCATCAGCAGGATGAAGCCGAGCGCGGCCGCCATCACGAAGCCGTAGAACCGGCGGTTGACGCGGATCCAGCCCGCCTTGTAGGCGACCAGCACACCGGCGAAGACCGCCATCGTGCCGAGCACGGCCTGCATGGCAGCACCGTCGGCGATGCGGTTGTCGACGATGCTGGACAGGACGCCGAGGAAGACACCCTCGAACGCGGCGTACGACAGGATCAGCGCCGGCGAGGCCTTGCGCTTGAAGGCCTGGACGAAGGCCAGGACCATACCGATCAGCGCGGCACCGATACCGATGCCGTACGACCGGCTGATGTTCGCGTCGTCGACCGGCAGCAGCGCCCAGGCGAGGGCGGCCGTGACGATCAGTACGCCGAGCGTGGTACCGGTCCGCATGATGACGTCGTCGATCGTCATCGGGCGGCCGGTGGTGACCGGGGCCTGCGGCGGTGCGCCCTGCCGCAGGTCCTGCTGGGCGTACGGGTTCTGGGCGTACGGGTTGCCGGCCTGCGGCTGGGCGTACGGGTTGGCCTGCGTGCCTACAGCTGCGCCCCCGGCCTGCGGCGCGGTGTTGAAGCCCGCGTGGCCGTTGTCGCGGCTGAACCCCCGTCGCGAGAAGACCGGGTTGCTGCTCCTCATTTCACTCCTCCATGGCCACCCTCGTGGCCTTGGCTCAAGAGTAATAGGTAGGCAAAGGATTGACCCTAGTGCTTGGGGAGGATCTTTCCCTTGTCGTGGTGCGCAACACGCTACGCGGGTCCTTGATTCCCAGCACTGGTGGGCCTCATTCATGACCAACCTGCGACACGCCCGGAACCCACCGGAGATCACCGCCTTACGTCAGCCGAACGCAAACCCCGTGTACGCCTCGGCCAGATCCGTCTCGGCGGCCCGGGAGGACGCGATCCGCTCCAGCCGCGCCAGCTGGAGCCGGTCCTCGAAGGGAGTGGCGTCGGGGGCGCGATGCAGGAGCGTCGTCATGTCGTACGAGAACCGCTCGGCCTGCCAGACCCGCCGCAGACAGGTCTCCGAATAGGCGTCGAGCAGTTCCGCCGAACCGGTCTCCTTCTCGTACGACAGCGCCCGCGCGAAGGTGACGACGTCGCCGACGGCCAGGTTCAGCCCCTTGGCCCCCGTCGGCGGCACGATGTGCGCCGCGTCCCCGGCGAGGAAGAGCCGTCCGTGCCGCATCGGCTCATGGACGTACGACCGCATGGGTGTGACCGACTTCTGGGTGATCGGACCGCGCTCCAGCCGCCAGTCGTCGGCGGTCTCGAACCTCCGCCCCAGCTCGTCCCAGATCGCCTCGTCGCTCCAGGCTTCCGCGTCCGTGCCGTCGGGCACCTGGAGGTAGAGGCGGGAGACGGACGGGGAGCGCATGGAGAGGAGGGCGAAGCCGCGCTCGTGGCGGGCGTAGACCAGCTCGTCGTGCGAGGGCGGTACGTCGGCGAGGATGCCGAGCCAGCCGAAGGGGTACGTTCGTTCGAACACGCGGGTGAGTTCGGCGGGGATCGCCTTCCGGGCCACTCCCCAGAAGCCGTCGCAGCCGACGACGTAGTCGCACTCCAGGACGGACTCACGCCCCTCGTGCCGGAACCGCACCCGCGGGCTGCCGGTCTCCGCGCCCTCGACGGCCAGCGCCTCCGCGTCGAACAGCAGCGGGCCGCCCTCCTTGAGCTGGAGGGCGATGAGGTCCTTGCAGACCTCGGTCTGCGCGTACACCGTCACGGACCGGCCGCCGGTCAGCCCCGGGAAGTCCACGCGGTGACGCTTGCGGTCGAAGCGCAGCTCGATGCCGTCGTGTTGCAGCCCCTCCCGGTCCATCCGCTCCCCGGCCCCGGCCGCGCGCAGCACGTCGACCGTGCCCTGCTCCAGGATTCCGGCCCGCTGCCGCTGCTCGACGTAGGCACGGTCGCGGCTCTCCAGGACGACCGAGTCGATCCCGGCGTTGTGGAGCAGCCGGGCAAGGAGGAGCCCGGCGGGGCCGGCTCCGATGATGCCGACGGTGGTGCGCATCGATCGCTCTCCGTTCACAGGGCCCGTGAAGCGCTGTTCGTGTCGCTGTTCGTGTCGTGAACTTTTCTTCACCATCTCCTGAACGCGAGTCTCCGACGGCGTACGCCCCCTGTCAACGGTGGAGCGGTGAAGTCTTCAATGAACGGGGCAGGAGAAAGCGGCCGCGATGGCGGCCGCAGAAGGTCGGAAGGTGCCCGGAACCGGACTTGAACCGGTACGCCCGCGAGGGGCAGCGAGGTTTAAGCTCGCCGTGTCTGCATTCCACCATCCGGGCAGGCCATGGGCTCCGCATCGAGGTTCCGAGCCTATCGGGGCGCTTCCCCCGAACAGCGGACGGGCGGACCGATGTTGTCTTATTTTATTGACGCCTGAGGGTGCATCAGCACTTGGAACGGGCCATCCGCACTTGCCACCAGCCTTTCGTGCGACACCTGGCGGTGCATGCGGAATGACGGAATTTCACCGCCCGAACGAGGGGGCTCCACCTGTTCTCGACGTTTGGCCTCCACTCAGGGTCGAGCGTCATCCCCAGGTATGACTCGGCCGCCCGTGGTCCGACCGAAGTCGCCCCCCGGAACCAGAACAGCGGCTGACTACACGGCGCGGGACGGCGGGGACGATGGATGCACGTCCCCCGAACATCACCGTCGTCCTCAGGAGTGCCTTCTCGTGACCACCGCATCCATCGCCGGCCGGGCCACCGCCGTGGCCGCGCGCGCCACGGATCTGTCGAAGATCTACGGACAGGGCGAGACCCAGGTGGTCGCCCTCGACCGGGTCTCCATCGACTTCCGCCAGGCCGAGTTCACCGCGATCATGGGCCCGTCCGGGTCCGGCAAGTCCACGCTGATGCACTGCGTGGCCGGCCTCGACACCTTCTCCTCCGGTTCCGTGCGCATCGGCGACACCGAGCTGGGCTCCCTGAAGGACAAGCAGCTCACCAAGCTCCGCCGCGACAAGATCGGCTTCATCTTCCAGGCGTTCAACCTGCTGCCGACGCTGACGGCGCTGGAGAACATCACGCTGCCCATGGACATCGCGGGCCGCAAGCCGGACAAGCAGTGGCTGAACAACGTGATCCAGATGGTGGGCCTGAGGGACCGGCTGAGCCACCGCCCCGCCCAGCTCTCCGGCGGCCAGCAGCAGCGCGTCGCGGTCGCCCGCGCGCTCGCCTCCCGGCCCGAGATCATCTTCGGTGACGAGCCGACCGGAAACCTCGACTCGCGCTCCGGCGCCGAGGTGCTGGGCTTTCTGCGCAACTCCGTACGGGAGTTGGGGCAGACGGTGGTGATGGTCACGCACGACCCGGTGGCCGCGGCGTACGCGGACCGGGTGGTGTTCCTCGCGGACGGACGGATCGTCGACGAGATGTACCGGCCGACCGCGGACAACGTGCTCGACTTCATGAAGCAGTTCGACGCGAAGGGCCGCACCAGCTGATGTTCCGCACCGCCCTGCGCAACGTACTCGCGCACAAGGCCCGGCTCCTGATGACCGTGCTCGCCGTGATGCTCGGTGTCGCGTTCGTCTCCGGCACCCTGGTCTTCGCCGACACCCTCTCCAACGCCTTCCGCAACCAGTCGGCGAAGAGCTACGACGACGTGGCCGTCGCCATCACCTCGCACGCCAACCCGGACAACCCCAAGGAAGAGCCCGGCCTCTCCCGGAAGACCCTCGACCAGGTCTCCGCGGTGGACGGCGTCGGCGCCGCGTACGGCCGCGTCGACGGCTTCGCCGGGGTCGCCGACCCCGACGGGAAGCTGATCGGCGTCGGCTGGTCCAACAAGGGTTCCAACTTCGCCCCCGGCAAGGACGGCAAGGACCCCGCCTATACGTTCACCGACGGCTCGGGCCCGGTGAAGGACAGTCAGATCGCCCTGGACGAGGAGTCCGCGGCCAAGGGCGAGTACCAGGTCGGCGACCGGGTCCGGGTCGCCACGAACGGGCCGGTGCAGGAATTCACCCTCAGCGGCGTGTTCACCACCGAGGACGGCGCCGTGAACGCCGGCGGCAGCCTCGTCCTGTTCGACACCGCCGTCGCCCAGAAGCAGTACCTCAAGCCCGGCTACTTCCAGAGCGCCACCGTCACCGCCGCCCCCGGCGCGACCGACACGAAGATCCTGGACGCGGTCAAGCCGCTGCTGCCGGACACCGCCGAGGCCGAGACCGGCCAGGCGCTCGCGGACGAGCAGGCCGAGCAGATCGAGCAGGGCCTGGGCAATCTCCAGCAGGTCCTGCTCGGGTTCGCGGGCATCGCGCTGTTCGTCGGGATCTTCCTGATCTCCAACACCTTCACGATGCTGGTCGCCCAGCGCACGAAGGAGATCGCCCTGATGCGCGCCGTCGGTGCGTCGCGCAAGCAGGTCACCCGCTCGGTGCTCGCCGAGGCGGCGGTGGTGGGCCTGGTCGCCTCGCTGATCGGCTTCGTCCTCGGCGTCGGGCTTGCGGTCGGTCTGCGGTCCGGGATGGCCGCGTTCGGCATGAAGATGCCCGACGGCCCGCTGATCCTGTCCTTCACGCCGGTGATCGCCGCGATCGGCGTCGGTGTGCTGATCACGATGTTCGCCGCCTGGCTGCCCGGCCGCCGGGCCGCGAAGATCCCGCCGGTGGCGGCCATGAGCAGCCTCCACGCGGTGGCCACCACCAAGTCGCTGGTGGTGCGCAACTCCATCGGTACGGCCATCACCGGCCTCGGGGCGGCCGCGATCGTGCTGGGTGCCTCGACCGGCGGCGGCGACGGTCGCATGTACATCGGGGCGGGCGCGTTCTTCGCGCTGATCGGTGTGATCATCCTGATCCCGCTGCTGTCCCGGCCCGTGATCGCGCTCGTCCGTCCGCTGCTCGTCGGCCCCTTCGGGGTGGCAGGCAAGCTGGCCGGCCAGAACGCGGTCCGCAACCCGCGCCGTACCGGCGCCACCGCCTCGGCGCTGGCGATCGGACTGACGCTGGTGACCGGCCTGTCGGTGCTCGGTGCCACGGTCGGCTCGGCCATCGACAAGATGACCACGGACAACATCAAGGCCGACTACATGGTCTCGATGGCGAACGGCGGGGACCTCGACCAGTCGGCGCTGACCGCGCTGGAGAAGGCCAAGGGTGTCTCCGCGGTCTCGCCGCAGCAGGACGTCTACTTCCAGGCCGGCGACGATGACTTCGTGTCCGCTTCGGCGGTGACGCCGGGCGACATCGAGCAGGTCCTGAACGTCGACGTCGTCAGCGGCGACCTCGGTTCGCTCGGCAAGGGCCAGATCGCGGTCGCCGAGAAGACGGCCAAGAGCAGGGGCTGGCAGACCGGCGACACCGTCCCCGTCACCTTCGGCGACGAGAAGAAGGACACGCTGACGGTCGGCGCCGTCTTCAAGGACAGCGAGTTCCTTTCCCCCGTCCTCATCGACACCAAGGTCGTGAACCCGCACGAGGTGAAGCCGTACATCCCGCAGATCTTCGTGAAGGTGGACGGCGGCCAGTCCGCGGCGAACGAGAAGGTCCTCGTCGACGCGCTGGGCGACAACCCCGCGATCAAGATAATGAACCAGCAGGACATCCGTGACGAGTTCGGCGGCGCCATCAACACCCTGCTGAACATCATGTACGGCCTGCTGGCGATGGCCCTGATCATCGCGGTGCTCGGCGTCGTCAACACCCTCGCGATGTCGGTCTTCGAACGGCAGCAGGAGATCGGCATGCTGCGGGCGATCGGTCTCGACCGGCGCCGGGTGAAGCGGATGGTCCGCCTGGAGGCAGTGGTCATCTCGGTGTTCGGCGCGGTGGTCGGCATCGGTCTCGGAGCGTTCCTCGGCTGGGCGATCGGCGAGACCATCGCGGAAGAGATCCCGGGCTACGTGCTGGTCCTGCCCTGGGAACGGATCGGGATCTTCCTGGTGCTGGCCGGGCTGGTGGGCGTCCTGGCCGCGCTGTGGCCGGCCCGCAACGCCGCGAGGCTGAACATGCTGAACGCGATCAAGACCGAGTGACCAGGTTCCTGCGCACCGAAGGGCCGGGCCTCCCCGCGACGGGGAGGCCCGGCCCTTCCGCTTGCGTCCTCTTGCGTACGGGTCAACGGCGCTCGCGCTCAATCCACTTGCGGGCCCGCAGCGGCATCCCGGAGTCACCGGATTCGGGTGTGCGGACGGCCAGCACCTGGTTGACGCCGATGCGGTTGTGCTCGAAGGACAGCGCGCAGGCCGCCATGTACAGGAGCCAGACACGGGCGCGGCCCGGGCTGGTGAGCCGCATGGCACGCTCCCAGTCAGCCTGGAGATTGGTGACCCAGCGGCGCAGGGTGAGGGCGTAGTGCTCGCGGATCGCCTCGACGTCACGCACCTCGAACCCGGCGCGCTCCAGCTGGGTCACGGTGGTGCCGACCGGGGCGAGTTCGCCGTCGGGGAAGACATAGGAGTCGATGAACGAGTCCACGCTGTACGTCGATTCGTCGCGCTGCGGGCGGCGGGCGATCTGGTGGTTGAGCAGCCGTCCGCCGGGCTTGAGCAGGGCGTACAGGTCGCGGGCGTACTCCAGGTACCGGGTGGAGCCGACGTGCTCGGCCATGCCGATGGAGGAGATCGCGTCGTACGGCCCGTCGGCGACGTCCCGGTAGTCCTGCACCCGGATCTCCACCTTGTCCGTCAGACCCTCGCCGGCGACGCGCTTACGGGCGTACGCGGCCTGCTCGTGGGACAGGGTGATGCCGACGACGCTCACGCCGTACTCGCGGGCGGCGTGGATGGCCATGGAGCCCCAGCCGCAGCCGACGTCGAGGAGCCGCTGACCGGGGGTCAGGGCGAGCTTCCTACAGATGAGTTCGAGCTTGTCGCGCTGGGCGTCCTCAAGTGTCCCGGCGTCCTCCCAGTAGGCGCACGAGTAGACCATGGAGGGGCCGAGGACGATCTCGTAGAAGTCGTTGCCGACGTCGTAGTGGTGGCTGATGGCGCGCCGGTCGGAGCCCTTGGTGTGCAGGCGCGCGCGGCCGCGGCGGACCTCCTCGCGGGGCGGGGCGGGCGGCAGCGGGGGCCCGGCGAGCTTCACCAGCCCGCGTACGGCGGCCCGCACCTCGGGGTCGCGCAGCGCCTGGACCAGCGTCCGGTCGTCCTCCCCGCGCTCCCAGATGAACTCGGCCATCAGGTCGAGGGCGGCGTAGAGGTCTCCGTGGATGTCCAGGTCGCCGGCGACCCAGGCGCGGGCGAGGCCCAGCTCGCCGGGCTTCCACAGCAGCCGGCGCACGGCACGGCGATTGCGTACCACGAGAGTGGGCGCACCCGGCGGCCCCGCCTGCGAACCGTCCCAGGCGCGAATGCGCACCGGAAGGGGGGCTCCCAGCAACTGTTCGACGAGGCTCTTCAGCCGCTGCGCGGCGTCTGCCATGGCACACCTCCGTGGCGAGGATCCGGTATGTCCAACACCACGTAAACAAAAACAGGCCGCCTGCGCAGTCCCCCAGGGGCGTTACAGATCGGCAAAATACATGCAGCGGCCACATACCCGGGCCGCCGCTCCCGGGAACGCCGAAGGGCCTCCCGCACCACGGATGGCGGGAGGCCCTTGCGGTTCGTTCAGCGACCGGCGCCGGTCAGGAGGCCTTGGCCTCGGTCTTCTCCGGCTTGGGCGCCGCGGGTACGGGCTTGGCGGCCTCGTAGAACTCCTCGCGCGGGTGCTCCATCGCGCCGAGCGAGACGACCTCGCGCTTGAGGAACATGCCGAGGGTCCAGTCGGCGAAGACACGGACCTTGCGGTTCCAGGTCGGCATGGCCAGACCGTGGTAGCCGCGGTGCATGTACCAGGCGAGACGACCCTTGAGCTTGATCTTCATCTTGCCCATGACGATCATCGCGACGCCCTTGTGGAGGCCGAGACCCGCCACCGCGCCCTTGTTGCCGTGCGCGTAGTCCTGCTGCGGGAAGCCCCGCATACCGGAGATCACGTTGTCGCCGAGCACCTTGGCCTGGCGCAGCGCGTGCTGGGCGTTCGGCGGGCACCAGGCGTTCTCGTTGCCCGCCTTGCGGCCGACGAGGTCCGGCACCTGGGCGTTGTCGCCGGCGGACCAGATGTAGTCGGTGCCCTTGACCTGGAGGGTCGGCTCGCAGTCGACGTGACCGCGGGGGCCGAGCGGCAGGCCGTACCGGGCGAGGACCGGGTTGGGCTTGACGCCGGCGGTCCACACGATGGTGCTGGAGTCGACCTCGAGGCCGTTCTTCAGCACCACATGGCCGTCGACGCAGGAGTCCATGGAGGTGGAGAGGTAGATCTCGACCCCGCGGCTCTCCAGGTGCTCCTTGCCGTACTGGCCGAGCTTGGGGCCGACCTCGGGGAGGATCTTGTCGGCGGCGTCGACGAGGATGAAGCGCATGTCCTCACGGGACACGTTCTTGTAGTACTTCGTCGCGTCGCGGGCCATGTCCTCGACCTCGCCGATGGTCTCCGCACCCGCGAAGCCACCGCCGATGAACACGAAGGTGAGCGCCTTGCGGCGGATCTCCTCGTCGTTGGTGGAGTCGGCCTTGTCCAGCTGCTCGAGAACGTGGTTGCGCAGGCCGATGGCCTCCTCGATGCCCTTCATACCGATGCCCTGCTCGGCGAGGCCGGGGATCGGGAAGGTGCGGGAGACCGCGCCGAGCGCGATCACCAGGTAGTCGAAGGGCAGCTCGTACGCCTCGCCGACCAGCGGGGCGATCGTGGCGACCTTGCGGTCCTGGTCGATGGTGGTGACCCGGCCGGTGAGCACCTCCGCCTTGGGCAGCACACGTCGCAGCGGGACGACGACGTGGCGCGGGGAGATGCTGCCGGCGGCGGTTTCGGGAAGGAAGGGCTGGTAGGTCATGTACGACCGGGGGTCGACGACCGTGACGGTCGCCTCGCCGTAGCGCATCTTCTTCTGAATGCGCCGAGCTGCGTACAGGCCTACGTACCCACCGCCTACTACGAGGATCCTGGGACGCTCCGTGGTGCTCATGCCATCGAGTATCCACCTGCCCCAGGGGGGTGGCTCGTGCGCCCCTTCACAAGCTCCTACCGGGGCTGTGCTATTCTGCGCGGCCCTCGTGACGCAGGTCATGGCGGCGAGGGGGAACCACGGTGTAGGGCAACCCGTTGTCAATGCCGCGTGAGCTGCCTCTCCGCTCCACCGGCCCCCGCGCGAGCCCCTCGAAACACCCTCCGTGACACCCCCGTGAAACGCAGTCGTCACGCACGCCTGAGTACGTTCACAGGCCCGCCGGACCGCCGGAAGGGCCAACGGGGGCGCATTCGTCGCCCAACAGGGCAGTTTTCCTTGTGAAGAACTTCACGAACTTTTCCGCAGAGGCGTCACCGAGGGGCGTGTCGACGCCCCACGGATGCGCTCATACGTTATCCGGCCTGCTCAGCCGACGGCTACCGATCGGTAACAATCGAGATCGACGACACCTGCGCCACGCCCTTAGGCCACCGGTGCGTGTCATTCACCCGTCAGCCACATACCGCGTGATATTGGATGAAAGTGTGCATAGCGTGCCCGCATGAGCACTTCACAGCTGGCCAAGAAGGCCACTTCGCGAATAGTCGCAGTCAGCGCAGTCCTGGGCATGGCCCTTGCGGTGGGGACGGCGACGGCCGCAACCGCCGTCGCCGCGACGCCCGCCTCTCACGTCATCACGAAGGCCGCTCCGGCCAAGGGCGGCGGCCATGGAGACGACGGGGGGTGCAGCGGACTCATCGTCCTCCTCTGCAACTGACGGACAGCCCCGCGCGGGTTGAAGCGACGGCCCCGGTTCCTCACCAGGAGGCACCGGGGCCGCTCCGCGTCAGTACAGGTCAGTCGCCGCCGCGTCCTCCGCCACCTTGAAGGCAATGCCGTCGAGGATGTCGTGCTCGCTCACGACGACCTCCTCGGCGCCGATCCGCTCCATGATCGAGAGCAGGACCAGGGCGCCCGCCCCGATGACGTCCACGCGCCCCGGATGCATGGAGGGGATGGCGGCGCGCTCGGCGTGGGTGGAGTGCAGGAGTTGCTCGGTGATCTCCCGGACGCGGTCGTGGGAGACGCGGGAGTGGTGGATGGCGACGGAGTCGTACTCGGGCAGGTTCTGCGCGATGGCGGAGACCGTGGTGACCGACCCGGCCAGGCCGACGAGCGTGCGCGCCTCGCGCAGCGGGACCGTCTGCTCGGCGAGGTCGAGGGCCGCCTCGATGTCGGCGCGCATGGCGGCGATCTGCTGGTCGCTCGGCGGGTCGGCCACGACGCCCTCGCTCACCAGGTGCCGCTCCGTCATCCGCACACAGCCGACGTCCACGGAACGCGCGGCGCGCACCTGGTCGTCGCCGACGACGAACTCGGTCGAGCCGCCGCCGATGTCCACGACGAGGTAGGGCCGGGCGAGGTGATCACTGCCCGCGAGCTCCTTCGTCGCCCCCGTGAACGAGAACTCGGCCTCCTGATCACCGGAGATCACCTCGGGCTCCACCCCGAGAATGTCCAGCACCCCGCGCACGAACTCGTCCCGGTTCTCGGCGTCCCGGGAGGCCGACGTGGCCACGAACCGCAGCCGTTCGGCGCCGTGTTCCTTGATGATCGCCGCGTACTCACGGCAGGCCGCGAAGGTCCGTTCCAACGCCTCCGGCGCAAGCCGCCCGGTCCGGTCGACGCCCTGCCCGAGCCGCACGATCGTCATCCGCCGGTCCAGGTCGACGAGTTGACCGGTGGCGGGGTTCACGTCGGCGACGAGAAGCCGGATGGAGTTGGTGCCGCAGTCGACGGCGGCGACGCGGGTCACTTCTCGTCCTCCTTCGGCGTGGTCACGCACGCCCCCTTGAGCCACCACTCCGGCAGCATCTCGATCGCCTCGTCACCGAGGGGGTTCACACCGGGTCCGGCGGCAAGGCTGTGCGCCACCAGCACATGCAGACACTTCACCCGGTCCGGCATCCCGCCCGCACTCGGAAAGCCCTTCAGCTCCTCGATCTCGTCCCGGCGCCGCACATAGTCCTCGTGCGCGGAGCGGTACGCGGCCGCCAGCTCCGGGTCGCTCTCCAGACGCGCCGTCATCTCCTTCATGACGCCGTTGGCCTCAAGCGTGCCGATCGCCGACGCGGCCTTGGGGCACGTCAGGTAGTACAGCGTCGGGAAGGGCGTCCCGTCGGGCAGTCGCGGCGCCGTCTCCACGACGTCCGGCTGCCCGCACGGGCACCGGTGCGCGATGGCACGCAGCCCGCGCGGCGGACGCCCGAGCTGCTGCTTGAAGGCCTCGACGTCCGCGTCGGTGGGCTCGGTACGCGGAGTGGTCGGCGGAGGGGTTTCCATGCTCGTACGAAGATCTCTCTGTCAGTTCACTGGTCGAAGGTGTCTGTCCGTCACCGGTCGGAGGCGTCGGACTTGTCGACCCCGTCCCAGACGTTCGAGTACCAGGGGCGGTCGGCCGCCTCGGTATCGGCGCGCGACTGCTTGGCCGCGTCCGGGTCGACCACGATGAATCCGGTCTCCCCCGGCATCACATAGTGCAGCCGCTGCCGGATCTGCTGCTCGGCGTACGCGTCGTCCTGCCAGCGCGCCTTGAGGTCGCGCAGCTGCTCGACCCGCTGCTGGGCCTGCTGCTTCTGCTGCCGAAGATCGGCGATCTCGGCGCGCTGGGACACGTACTGCCTTATCGGATAGGCGAGGGCCACGACCAGTGAGCACAGGACGAGGGCCAGCAGCGCCGCGCGGCCGGTCAGCCGGGAGCGGCGGGCCTGGCGCTTGGTCTGTGAGCGGTAGACACGGGCGGCCGTCTGCTCGCCGAGCAGCCGGATCCTGGTCGCGGTGGAGAAACGGTCCCGGTCCTTCACGGCCATGACCCACCTCCCCTTCATACGTGCGTACGTCCCCGCACACGGTACGGGACCGAGTACGAGGACGTACGTACGACTGGCTAGGCCTTTTCCGAAGGCTCAGCCGGGAAGGCTCAGCTACGCGGGCTCAGCCCTTGAAGCGGGGGAACGCGCTGCGGCCGGCGTACACCGCCGCGTCGTCGAGGATCTCCTCGATACGCAGCAGCTGGTTGTACTTGGCGACACGCTCGGAGCGGGCCGGGGCGCCGGTCTTGATCTGGCCGCAGTTGGTGGCGACGGCCAGGTCGGCGATGGTGACGTCCTCGGTCTCGCCGGAGCGGTGGGACATCATGCACTTGAAGCCGCTGCGCTGGGCCAGTTCGACGGCGTCCAGGGTCTCGGTGAGCGAGCCGATCTGGTTCACCTTGACGAGCAGGGCGTTGGCGGCGCCGTCGTCGATGCCGCGGGCCAGGCGCTCCGGGTTGGTGACGAACAGGTCGTCGCCGACGATCTGCACCTTGTCGCCGAGCTTGTCGGTGAGGACCTTCCAGCCGGCCCAGTCGTCCTCGAACAGCGGGTCCTCGACGGAGACGAGCGGGTAGGCCGCGACGAGCTCCTCGTAGTACTCCGTCATCTCGGCGGCGGAGCGCTCCTTGCCCTCGAAGAGGTACTTGCCGTCCTTGTAGAACTCGGAGGCGGCGACGTCGAGCGCGAGGGCGATCTGCTCGCCGGGGGCGTAACCGGCTTCCTTGATGGCCTCGAGGATGAGGTCGAGGGCCTCGCGGTTGGAGCCGAGGTTCGGGGCGAAGCCGCCCTCGTCGCCGAGGCCGGTGGCCAGGCCCTTGCTCTTCAGGACCTTCTTGAGGGTGTGGTAGACCTCGGTGCCCCAGCGCAGCGCCTCGGAGAAGGACTCCGCGCCGATCGGGGCGATCATGAACTCCTGGATGTCCACGTTGGAGTCGGCGTGCGAGCCGCCGTTCAGGATGTTCATCATCGGCACCGGCAGCAGGTGCGCGTTCGGGCCGCCCAGGTAGCGGAAGAGCGGAAGGTCGCTGGCCTCGGAGGCGGCGTGGGCGACGGCGAGGGAGACGCCGAGGATGGCGTTGGCGCCGAGCGAGCCCTTGTTGTCGGTGGCGTCCAGGTCGAACATCGCCTGGTCGATCAGGCGCTGCTCGGTGGCGTCGTAGCCGACCAGCTCCGGGCCGATCTGCTCGATGACCGCGAGGACGGCCTTCTCGACACCCTTGCCCTGGTAGCGGTTCGGGTCGCCGTCGCGGAGCTCGATGGCCTCGAAGGCGCCGGTGGACGCACCGGACGGAACGGCGGCACGACCCGTGCTGCCGTCGTCGAGGCCGACCTCGACCTCGACCGTGGGGTTGCCTCGGGAGTCCAGGATTTCCCGGGCTACGACGACGTCGATGGACGGCACGAGCATCTCCTTCTTGGGGTGTGACGCGGGTACACCGGGCCGGGGCCCGGCGGGTGCAGCGCCGTGGCGGCTCTGCGAGATGAGCCTAACCGGCTCCGGGCGATCGGCCACCGGGTCACCCACCCGTTGGACAGAACCGAGAGTAAATTGTTTCTGAACGGAACAAAAAGTCGCGCGCAAGGCGACACGAAAAAAGCCCCGCCCCGGTGCGTACGGGGGAAGACGCACCGGAGCGGGGAGCCCGTGGGGACGGGGGTGACCCTCACGAGGCCTCCACTATGAAAGCCACGGATGTGAGGGGTCTGTGGTTCAGCCGTGTTCCGGCTGCGAACCCGGGATCACTTCAGGTGCAGCTGCTGACCCGGGTAGATGAGGTCGGCGTCCTTGACGATGTCCTCGTTCAGCTGGAACAGCTTGTCCCAGCCGCCCTTGACGTCGTGCTCCTCGGCGATCGTGCTGAGGGTGTCGCCCTTGACGACCTTGTACTCGCCGTCGCCCTTCTTGACCTTCTCGCCGGTCGGCGTGGTGACGGTCTTCTTGGCGGCGGGACGCTCGGTCGAACGGGAGGCGCTCTGCTCCTCGGTCGAACGGGTGCTGGTGCTGCTGTCGCTCGAAGAGCTGGAGCTGCTGGAGGACGAGCTGCCGGTCGAGGCGCTCGACAGGCCGGTGCCGCAGTTCGGCCAGGCACCCTTGCCCTGACCCGCGAGGACCTTCTCGGCTATCTCGATCTGCTGCGCCTTGGAGGCCTGGTCGGCCGTGGCGGCGTACTGCGTGCCGCCGTACGCGGCCCACGTGGAGGCGGAGAACTGGAGACCGCCGTAGTAGCCGTTGCCGGTGTTGATGGACCAGTTGCCGCCGGCCTCGCACTGGGCGACGGCGTCCCACTCGGAGGCGGTGGCGGCGGAGGCGTTGCCGGCCGCCATCAGCGGAGCGGCGATGGCGACACCGGTGACGCCGGCGAGCGCGGCGGCGCGGGTGGCCTTGGACGGACGGCGGTGCTTGCCCTTGCCGGAAAACAGCATGGTTGATCCCCTCACCGACGCCTGCGAGGTGAGCTGTCGGGTTCGGGCCGGTTGAGTTGCCCGGCCATGTCTCGTACGAGGCTTTCGTCCCGTACGGGCATGGCTTCACCCCAAGCCGCACGGTCAACTGACCGGCGCGGCGCTTACCTTGGGTCCCCCGCTCCTGCCTACGGCGCTGTTAAGCGACGACTGTTCCCGTGCGGCCACTGGCAGGATTCGGCGTTGTGGCAGCCGGGGCTCGTGTTGGCGAGCGGTGATGACCGTAGACACGCGATCCGTCGAATTTCAAAGACGATCAGGGCTTCTGAGACTCATCCCACACTTTCACCAAACCGGACATTCAGCGCGAAGCGGGGCGTCAACTACCGCTGGTTTTCGCCCGTTTAGGCACCGACTTCGAGGGTCTGACCGGGGATGATGAGGTTCGGGTCGGCGCCGACGGCTCCCTTGTTCTCGGCATAGAGCTCACGCCATCCGCCGTTCACCTCAAGGGAGTCGGCGATGGAGCAGAGCGTGTCACCGGCGCGGACGGTGTAGGAGTCGTCCGCGGCGACGCGTGCATCATCGTCACCGCGTGAGGCGTGGCGGCCGGAGGAGTCGGTACGGTCGCCGGCCGTGCCCTCGTCCGCGCTGCCGCCGCGGTGCTTGCCGGTGCCGGTGTCCGTGAGGTACGAAGAGCCGCCGTTCTGGCCCGACTTGTCCGAATCGTCGTCCTGGCTGGAACCTGTGGACGGGCTACCGGATTCCTGTGACGCACTTGCGTCGGATTCGGGTGATGTGTCGGACTTGGCGGAGTTGTCCGTCGCATCCGACGACCCGTCAGACGGGGACGACGAGGGCGAGGAGGACGGCGACGGGGAACCCGAGGCGGAGGACGACTCGGAAGACGAGGACGATTCAGGCGAGTCGGACAGCCCCGAGGAGCCGGAGGAAGTATCGGACGACGTGGACTCGTCGGCCGACGCCTCGCCCGCCAGACCCGTGTCGACGTCCGCCGAACGGGAGTCCTCACCGAGGCCGTAGACCAGCCCACAGGTGGGCCACGCGCCGGCACCCTGATCCGCGAGGACCTTCTCGGCGACGGCTATCTGCTGGGAGCGGCTGGCCTGGTCGGCGCTCGCGGCGTAGTCGAGGCCGCCGTACTGCTCCCAGTCCTCCTGCGCCAACTGGAGACCGCCGTAGAACCCGTTGCCGGAGTTGGCGCTCCAGGCGCCGCCGCTTTCACACTCCGCGACCTTGTCCCAGGTGCTGCCGTCGGCCGCACTCGCGGCGCCGGCTCCGAGGAGCGGGATGGCGATGGCGGAGCCGGTCACTCCGGCCGCGACGAGGAGAGCCGGAGCCTGACGGGGGCGACGGTGACGACCGTTCCCGGAGAGCATGCGGGGGCCTTTCACGAGACAGCGGTGACCGGCGCGGCGGGTGAGAACTAGGAGGCCGCGCTGATCCGTGAACGTATAGGCAGCACATCACTTGTCACAAGTTAATGCCGCGTAGATCACGTGAAGATCACAGATTTGAAGGCGTGTCACCTTTGCGCAGGTGAGGCGTGTTGGCCAGGTGGCGTGAACTCGACCGGCAGGGTGCGCAGTCCGCGCATGATGAGCCCGCCACGCCATCTCAAATCGGCGGAATCCACCGCGAGTCGGAGGTCCGGGAGGCGGGTGAGGAGGGTGGCGAGGGCGGTCTGGCCCTCCAGACGGGCGAGCGGGGCGCCGAGGCAGTAGTGGATGCCGTGGCCGTATCCGAGGTGCTGGTTGTCTCGGCGGCCGAGGTCGAGGACGTCGGGGTCGGCGAACCGCTCCGGGTCCCGGTCGGCGGCGGCGAGGACGACGAGGACGGGGTCGCCGGGTGCGATGTCCTGCCCGCCGACGGTGAGCGGCTCGGTCGCGAACCGCCAGGTGGCGAGTTCCACGGGGCCGTCGTAGCGCAGGAGTTCCTCGACGCCGGTTTCGAGGAGGGCGGTGTCGTGGGCGGCGAGGGACTTCTGGAGGCGGGCCCGCTGCTCGGGGTGGGTGAGCAGGGCGTATGTGCCGTTCCCGATGAGATTCACCGTGGTCTCGAAGCCGGCGAAGAGGAGGATGAAGGCCATGGCCGCGGCCTCGTTCTCGGTGAGGTACTCGCCGTGGTCCGAGGCGCGGATGAGACCGGAGATGAGGTCCTCGCCGGGCGTGGGTTCGGCGGGGAGGGCCTCGCGCTTGCGGTGGATGAGGTCGGCGAGATAGCCCCGCATCTTCTTCACGGACCGCGCGACTCCGCCTCTGGGGCCGCCTTGATGGCGGATCATCATGCCCGCCCAGTCCCGGAAGTCGTCCTGGTCCTCGCGCGGGACGCCGAGCAGGTCGCAGATCGCGTAGATGGGGAGAGGGAACGCGAACTCGTGGATGAGGTCGGCGGATCCCTTCTCGGCGAACCCGTCGATGAGGTCGTCGGTGAGTTCCTGGACCCGGGGCGCGAACTCGGCGACGCGGCGGGGCGTGAACGCCTTGGAGACGAGCCTGCGCAGCCTGGTGTGGTCCGGCGGATCGATGTTGAGCAGATGCGTCATCAACTCGGCCTTGCGCTCACCGGGGATACCGGTCTTGCCCTTGGCGTGCGCGGGCTCGTCATGATGTGCGGGGTTCTTGGACAGCCGCGGATCGGCGAGCGTCTGCTTGGCGTCGGCGTAACGGGTGACCAGCCAGGCCTCCACGCCGCTGGGCAGCCGCGTCTTGTGGACGGGGGCGTGTTCGCGGAGCCAGGCGTAGGCGGGGTAGGGGTCGCTTGCGAACTCCCAGGTGAAGAGCTCGGGGGGCGGTGGCTGGGTGGGGTGGGGCTGGTCGGTCACCCGTTGACGGTATCCGGCTCGCGGCACGCCGACGCAGGCGCTGCCGCATCCCGGTGAGCGGCGCGTTTCAGTTCTCCGTCGCCGATACCCGTTCCGTCTCCCCGGTGGTGATTCAGTCCCCCGTCACCGACACCCCCTCCACCTCCCTGATCGCATCCCGATAGGCCCGCGCCGCAGCCCGCAGCGCCGCCTCCGGGTCTACGCCGTCCGCCTCGGCGCGGACGGCCAGCGCCAGGAGTTCGTAGCCGATGCCCTCGTCCTGGGGCAGCGGTACGTCCAGTCCCGCCGTGCGTACCCGGGACGTCAGCTTCGCCGCGAGAGCGAGGCCGGGCTGGCCCAGGGGGACGCCGTCGGTGACCGACTGCCGCTGCTTCTCGATCGCCTTGGTGCGCAGCCAGTGCGCCTTGACCTCCTCGGGCGTCGTGGCCGTCTCGTCGCCGAAGACGTGCGGGTGGCGGTGGATGAGCTTGGTGACGATGCCGGCCGCGACGTCGTCGATGGAGTAGGGGGAGTCGGTGTCCTCCTCGGCGATGCGGGCGTGGAAGACGACCTGGAGCAGGACGTCCCCCAGCTCCTCGCGGAGTTCGTCGGCGTCGCCGTCCTCGATCGCCTCGACGAGTTCGTACGCCTCCTCGATCCCGTACTTCGCCAGGCCCTTGTGGGTCTGCTGGGACGACCAGGGGCACTCGACGCGGATCCGGTCCATGACCTGCACGAGGTCGAGGAGGCGGGCGCCCGGCAGGTCGTACGAGGCGGGGAGCAGCTCCAGGTCGGGCATGTGGAAGCGGCCGGAACCGGCGAGGCGCGCGAGGCCGTCCGTCAGGGCCGGCTCGCCCTCGCCCGTGGCGACGACGACCACGGTCCGTCCGCCGGCGCAGACGTCGACCAGTTCCTCGGCGGTCGGGGACGTCTCCTCGACCGATATCCCCGCCTCGCGCAGATAGGGCAGCTGCGGGTGCGCTCCGTCCGCGCACAGCACCCGGTCGGCGGCGTGCAGCGTCTGCCAGGCCGGCCAGGACAGCAGGCCGGGCGCGACCCGGTGGCTGGTGGTGAGCAGGACGATGCGGCCCGGGGCCCGATCTGAGCTGGTTGCGTTCACTCTCCGAACGTAACGCACGCCACTGACGGTGCTCCGAGTTGTCCACAGGCGGCCCGCGCCGGATGTCACATTCGCGGGGACGGCGGTGTCTTCATGTCGAACAGGCCGACACACAGGGAGAACACCATGGCGCTACGTATTCCCAAGGCAGAGCTTCCCGCGGAGCTGAAGGAGAGCATGATCAAGCAGTTCGGTGCGGTGCCCGAACCCTTCGAGGTGACGGCGCACAACATGAAGGTCGCCCAGGACTCCTCGGAGTTCGGGGGCAGGGTGAACGCGTGGGACGGGGCCGACGAGGGCCTCAAGACGTTCGCGCACATGGCGGTCGCGGCCCAGGTCGGCTGTGGCTGGTGCCTTGACATCAACTACTTCCAGGCGCTGAACAAGAACCTGGATCTGACCAAGGCGAGCCAGGTGCCGCGCTGGCGGGAGTCGGAGGTGTTCACGCCGCTGGAGCGGGACGTCCTGGAGTACGCCGAGGCCATGACGAACACGCCGCCGACCGTCACCGACGAGCTGTACGCGGGCCTGCTCGACCGGCTCGGCCCGGCGGCGATGGTCGAGCTCACCGCGTCCATCGGTTTCGCCAACCTGTCGACCAGGAACAACTCGGCGCACGGGATCACGTCGCAGGGCTTCTCCGACGCGTGCGAGCTTCCGCTGGCCGCGCGTCCCGAGAAGCGTCCCGGGAAGCGGCCCGAGACGTCCGGGATGGCGTCGACCGTATGACCGAGGATCCCTTCGTCGCCCACCGCAGCCTGCTGTTCACCGTCGCCTACGAGATGCTCGGGTCGGCGGCCGACGCGGAGGACGTGCTCCAGGAGTCCTGGCTGCGGTGGGCCGACGTCGACCGGGCACAGGTGCGTGACCCGCGCGCGTACCTCGTCAGGATCGTCACCCGGCAGGCGCTCAACCGCCTGCGCACGCTGTCGCGCAGCCGCGAGGAGTACGTCGGCGAGTGGCTGCCGGAGCCCCTGCTGACCAGCCCCGATGTCGCCGACGACGTCGAACTCGCGGAGAGCGTCTCGATCGCGATGCTGACCGTGCTGGAAACGCTCGGACCGACCGAGCGGGCGGTGTTCGTGCTCCGCGAGGTCTTCGACGTGCCGTACGGCGAGATCGCCGAGGCCGTCGGGAAGACCGCCGCCGCGGTGCGGCAGATCGCCCGGCGCGCCCGTGAGCATGTGGCGGCCCGGCAGCCGCGGGTGCGGGTGAGCCGGTCGGAGCAGCAGGCCGTGGTGGATCGGTTCCTGGCCGCGCTGCGCACCGGGCAGCTCCGGGAACTGATGGAGATCATGGCGCCGGACGTCGTCCTGATCACCGACGGCGGCGGGGTCGTGGCGGCCGCGCTCGCTCCGATCCACGGTGCCGGGGTGATCGCCCAGCTGCTCGCCCGGGCGAAGAGCCGGGTGGTGGCCGGCTTCGAGACGACACCGGTCTGGCTCAACGGCGCCCCCGCGGGCCGCCTCGACTTCGACGGCGAGCCCTCCGCGGTGAGCCTCACGGTGGAAGACGGCCGGATCACGCGGATCTACGTGGTGCGCAACCCGCGGAAGCTGACGCGGCTGGATCAACCGGCCGAACTCGCCAGGTGATCCCGCTGCCGCACCTCCGTACCGTTACGCCGTGTCCTGGGTCCCCGTCGCCGTGACCTCCCGTACCCACGGGGTCTCCGCGTCGACGCGGCTGCTCTTCTCGACGTCCCAGGTGCCGTAGCGCGGGTTGAGGTCGACGTTCAGTTCGTCGGAGGCCTGGGACAGGGCCGTCCAGAACGCGGGCTGGCTGGTGTCGGTGCCGAGTCTCTCGGCGAGTTTCTGGGCCTCGAGCTGGAGGCGCAGGTTCTCGTCGAGACGCTCCGGGGGGACGCCGTACTGCTGGAGCCAGGTCGTCTCCAGCGCCTCGGCGCCGCCGGCCTGTTCCTCCAGGGCGCCGCGCATCTGCTGGATCTCCTTGCGGGAGACGGTCACGCCCGCGTCCTGGGCGGCGCGGTGCAGCACCTGGTCGAGGACCATGCCGTGCAGGGTGTCGCGGGTGAGGCTGCCGGTCTTGGCGATGGCCTGCTCGTACTGGGCCTCGTCCGGTACGACCGCCCGCTGGGCCTCGCGCACCTCGCTCACCCTGTTCTCCAGCTGGGAGACGGTGATCCGCTGGCCGCCGACGACGGCTGCCGCGCCGGGATGCGCATCGTTTCCGCAGGCGGTGAGGAGAGGGGCCGCGGTGACGATCGCGGCGGAGAGGAGGAGCGCGGTGCGACGGCGGCGGTGCAAGGAAGCCTCCCGAGGAGATTGTGCGGCGGTGCACAAAGTCTTGCGGTGATCGATGTTAGGCAGTGGCCAAGCTCTGGCCAACCCATTCGACCAACGATTCACCAGGACTTCGGGCACCGGCGTACATATCGGGTGCGCCCGAACGCCGATGTCAGCCCCGTACCTGTCCCAGCCATTGCAGTGTCCGGCGGATGTCCATCGCGAGCGGGTGGCCGGGGCCGTTCAGTCGCTCCACGTCGAGCACCAGCCGGGCGAGTGTGTCGTGGGCGGCGGGGCGGTCGCCGAGGGCGAGGAGGAGGTGGCCGATGCGGCGGCGCACGTCGTGGGAGAGCCGGGGGTCGCCGGCGACGTACTGGTTCTCGTAGTACGGCAGCAGTGCGCGGTACTCCGCGAGCGCCGCCGCCGGTTGGCCGAGCTGTTCGAGGCACTGGGCGGCTTCGTAGCGGAAGCGCAGGGACTGCGGGTCGGACTGGCCGGCCTCGGCGGCGCGTTCGTCGGCGAGGAGGCGCAGTTCGGGCAGCGCACGCCGGTACTGGCCGTCGTCCATGAGCGTGGCCGCGTACTGCTTGCGCAGGGTGCGTACGACCGGGGAGTGCCCGCCGTGCTGTTCGGCGGCGACGGGCAGGATCGCGCCGAGGATGTCGACGGCCTGGGTGATACGGCCCTCGTCGAGGAGGCGCTTGACCTCGTCCACGGCGCCGGCGACGTCCGGTTTTTCGGCGACGGGTGTGACGGGGGCGGGCTGGGGCGCGGGCGTGCGGGCGCGGTCCGGCCAGGGGGCGTGCGGGCGCAGGAAGGGGCGGGTGGGGTCGAGGGGTGCACCGGTGGGCGTCCCTCGCGCGGGCAGGAGCAGCGCCAGGTGCTCGTACACCTCCTGCGCGGAGGCGGGCCGGTGCTGCGGGTCCTTGGCGAGCAGGCGCAGGACGAGTGCTTCGAGCGCCTCCGGCACCTCGGGGCGCAGCCGGCGCACGGGCACCGGCGGCTCGTACAGGTGCCGGTGCAGCACGCCGAGCGCCGTCGACCCGGAGAACGGCACGTCGCCGCTGAGGAGTTCGTGCAGCAGCACCCCCATCGCGTACAGGTCGGTGTACGGGCCGACCGCGCCGCCCATCGCCTGCTCCGGGGCCATGTAGGCGGGTGAGCCGATGGGTGAACCGGTGTGGGTGAGGCGGGTGGTGTCGGTCTCCATGACGGATGCGACGCCGAGGTCGAGGACGGTGACCGTGCCGTCCTGCTTCACCATCACGTTGCGCGGCTTGAGGTCGCGGTGGACGATCGGCACGGCGTGCACGGCGCTGAGCACGGCGCACAGTTGGGCCGCGACCGCGACGGTCCACTGCCACGGGTACGGGTCGTGCGCGGCGAGATGTGCGGCGACGTCGACTCCGTCGACGTACTGCATGACGAGGAACAGTTCGTCGCCCACGCTGCCCGCGTCGTGCACCGTGACCAGCCCGGGGTGGTCGACCTGCGCGGTCACCCGGCACTCGCGCTCGAACCGGCGGCGCAGCTCGTCGGCCTGCTCGCCGGCCACCTTGTCGGGGCGCAGCAGCTTCACCGCCACGCGCCGGTCGAGCCGTTGGTCGTAGGCCGTCCAGACCTGGCCCATGCCGCCCTGCCCGATGAGGGTGGACAGTTCATAGCGGCCGGCGACGACACGTCCTGTCGCCACGGTCACCTTCCGCCCTCGTGGTTGCCGTCGTGCTTGCGCAGGTAGTCACTGAGCTCGTCGAGTTCGGCGCGCACCTGGTCGATACGGGCGGGGGCGGGGCGCTGCGGCGGGGTGGGTATCGGCGGCCGGTCCGTGGGGGTGGCCTGGGGCATCGGGGGCGGGTGGTGCGGGGCGGCCGGGGTCTGCGGTGCGGTGGTGGCGGTGTACGGCGCCGGCGGCCGGGGGTAGCCGTGCCCCGGTACCGGTGTCTGCCCTGCGGCGTACGCGCCGTGGCGGAGCTGGTGGAAGTGGCGTACGTCCGCCGCGATGTAGTAGGCGATCGCCCCCGTCAGCGAACCCAGCAGCAACAGGAGGCCGAGCCAGCCGCCCACGGTGTGTATCTCGTCGCCGGGCTCGGAGCCGAGCAGCACGACCACGAGGATGTCGGTGACGATCAGGGCCCCGAGCAGCAGCCAGTCGCGCAGCTTGCGCGTCACGATCGCCAGGCGCAACAGCATCACCCAGGCGAGGAAGCCGAAGCTGATGATCGAGAGCGCCACGAACACCACACGCAGGAAGATCAGCCACAGCGTCGGGGGCGGCTGCTTCACCGGCTGCGCGTAGCCGTGGCCATGCATGACTGCTCCTGGTGCCTGAAGTGGGCGTACGAGACCCTCCGGCATCGTCCCGCGCGGGCGCGACGTCGGTGGTGCGATTGTCGGTTCGAGCGTATAGGCCGACACGGACAAGCGGTCCCCGGTTGTACCGAACCGTTGTCGTCCTGACCACTCCGGACGCCCTCGTACGTACGCCCCCCCCCGCACCGCCCCTCACACCATGTGCCGCATCCACACGTTGGGTTCGACGTACACGGCGTACCCCTGCTCCGGTTCACACCGCACGGGCACCAGTCCGCCCGGCACCTCGATGTCGCCGGCGGTGTCGAAGGGCAGGCCCGTCCAGCTGCGCCACTGCTCCAGTGATCCGGCGACGGTCATGGACGCCGGGGCGATGGAGTCGATGACGGCGCCGGCGCGGGCGTGGACACGCAGCCAGGGGTCGTGCGGGAGTCCGTCGGGGCGTACGCGGCGGGCGTACTCCTCGATGGGCGTGCGGGGTTCGAGGTGCTTGGCGCTGGGGCGGACCGGGGCGACGACCTCGGCGAAGCCGTGCGCGCGGGCGCCCGCGCGCATCGCGGACAGCATGCGGCCGGACACTCCGCGGCCCTGGACGTGCGGGGCGACGGTGATCGAGATGGCGCTGACGGTGTCGGGGCGTACGCCGCGGCGCAGATCGCCGAAGGCCCACACGAGCACCTCGTCCCAGCCGCGCGCCGGCAGCCGGCCGCGTCCCTCGGCGGCGAGCGCGAACGGCACGCTCTGGGCGTGCGCGACGATCTCACCCGTCTCGTCCTCGGCGAACAGCACATACTCGGGGAGTTCGGCCGCGATGCGCGGATAGTGCGCGTCGCCCACAGCGTCGTTGATCACGAACTCCGGCCAGCTGTTCGCCATCACGGCGACCCGCTCCCGCGCCTCGGGCCGCTCGGCGAGGCTCCATACCTTCAGCTCCATGCGGTCACCGTAGGCGCGGAACGAAAAATACCGGGATCGGTTTTTCGCGCGACCTTAAGCTCACGCCGTGACCGACCGAACAGCGCAGATCCTCTCGCAGCTCCCCCGTAAGAAGAACGTGACGCCGGTGAACGAGGAGGCGGACGCCCGACTCGCCGCCGGGGACGCCACCTTCGTCGGCGACCTGGGCGTCGCGCTGATGAAGGAGCACGCGGCGGACTCCGGCGTCTGGCAGTACCGCGGCGTCTTCGACCATCTACTGCAGCTGCTGGCCACGACGCCCGGCGACGGACACATCGAGCAGGCGCTGCGGCTGGTGACCGCCGCGGCGTCCGTCGTCCCGAAGCGCCATACCCGCTACGCCGCCTCTCTCCTCGCGTCCTGCAAGGAACCCGAGGAACTGGTCCGCGTCTTCGCCGGCGGGCAGGTCGGCGCTCCCGAGGAGCTGCGCGCCTGTCTCGTCCAGGAGTTGGTGCTCAGGGGCGTGGCGATCGAGGAGCTGCCGGAGGTCGCCCGGTGGGTGCGCTCCCCGCACGGGAGCCATCACCCGCTGCGCCGGCTGCCCTTGTCGCTGTCGGTCCTGGAACACGGTCCCCCGCTGCCCGGCTACAGCATCAACGGGAGCAGCGCTTCGCTGCCGTACGGCGACCGCGGCACCCCGGTGCGCCCCCACGGTCGTACGACCGTCCCCGCGGTGACGGAGACGACATCGGAGCCGACCGCTTCGGCCATCGGCGCGGCGGCGGCCAACTGGGCGGCGGAGTCCAACGGCCGTATCGAGGCCCGTACGTTCGAGTCGGCCGAAGCGGTCGACGCGGCTGCCGTGCCGGGTCTGCTGCGGGCAGTGGACCTGGAGTGTCTGCGGGGAGCCGGCGCGGGCAAGGGCGTGGCCGTCTCCTCCTGGGGTCCGGGCCGGGCCTGGGAGGTGCTGTTCGCGGCGGCGTCGAGCGGCGGTGCCTACAACCACGGGGAGTTCGGGGCGTACGGCCGGCTGGCCGCGTGGCGGTCGGTGGCCGGGCTGGTGGGGGTGGCCGAGGACGCGCCGTTCGACGTCGTGGAGCGGCGGGCGCAGGACGTTCAGTGGTACGGCTTCGGCACCGACACCCCGTGGTTCGAGAACGTCGCCTGGGACATCGCGCTGGTGGCAGTCGACGCGGGGCGCCGTGTCGCGGTGCTGGCCGCGACGGACACCGACTGAGCCCGGCCGGTCAGCCTCCGCACTGGCGCAGCATCATCTCCTTGTCGGGTGCCGTCACCGGCATCTCGTACTTCAGGGAGACCTGCGCGAAGCGGACCACGTACGCGCAGCGGATCTGCTTGCTCGGGGGGAGCCAGGACGCGGGGCCGGAGTCGCCCTTGGAGCTGTTGGAACGGCCTTCGGCCGGGATCAGGTTGAGCGGGTCGTTGGCCAGTTGCTCGCGTTTGTCCTCGGACCAGCGTGCGGCGCCCATCTGCCAGCTGTAGGACAGCGGCACCATATGGTCGATCTGCACTTCGGTGGCCTTCTGCTTGCGCCACTCGATGGTCGTCGCGGTGTACGGCTCGTGCAGCGTCATGGAGATGACGACGCAGTCCGAGCCGGAGCGGAAACGGACGTCCTCCCCGTCCCGTTGGAGGAGGTCGTTGCGGGTGTCGCAGCCGTTGCGGGCCAGCGGCACACCGTCCGCCGAGTCCATCCAGGCGTAGCCGAACTCGTCGCGTTCGTAGCCCGTTTTCGGGCCGCGGCCCTTGGTCGCCACCTTCTCGATCAGCGTCCGCGCCTTTGCCCGGTCGGCGTCGGAGGTGAGGGGCGCGAGGCCCGGTTTCGTCCCGTCCGGGTTGTCCAGTGGGCTGGTACCGGAGCCGGAGTGCTCGTTGGAGCTCGATGGCTCGCTGTCCGCCTCGGGCAGATCGACGTTCTCGCAGCCCGCGAGCAGTAGGGCCATGCCCAGCATTACGGCGGCGGTCGCCGCCCCACCCCTGAGTTGTTTCACGTTGTCCCACGGTAGCGGCCTAGAGGTCCAGACCATATAGGGCTTTAATGCGCATTTCGAACACGTCGGGCGTATCGTCGGTGCTGAGTCACCTCCGGAAGGAGATCTGGATGGGCATCTTCGACAGGTTCAAGAGCAACAAGGCGGCGCAGGAGAAAACCAAGGGCATGTCCGACGCCGCGGAAAAGAAGGTCAACGAGAAGACGGGCAACAAGTACGAGAGCCAGGTCGACCAGGCGCAGCAGAAGGCAGAGGGCGCCATGGGCATGGACCGGGACAGGCCCGAACAGCCGTAAGGCCACCAGACTCACGGAGGAGGCCGTCCGCGGAGACTCACCCCCGCGGACGGCTTCACCTGCTCCTTGGGGCCCTACGATCCCAGGATCGACGCCAGGAACTCCCCCACCCACCCGAGCAACTCCCGTCCGACCAACGGCTTCCCGCCCACCTTCGCGGTCTTCGGGCGCGGCACCAGCACCTGGTGGGCGGCCGGCTTGATGACGGTCCCCGGATAGAGCCGCTTCAGGCGCAGTTCCTGCGACTCGCGCAACTCCACCGGTGCGAAGCGGATGTTGTTGCCCTGGAGGACGACCTCGCCGACGCCGCACGCGCGCGCGAGCATGCGCAGTCCGGCCACCAGCAGCAGGTTCTCGACCGGCTCGGGCAGCTTGCCGTAGCGGTCGACGAGTTCCTCGCGTACGGACTTGACGTCCTCCTCCGTGTTGGCGGAGGCGATGGACCGGTAGGCCGCCAGGCGCAGGCGCTCGCCCGGCGCGTAGTCGTGCGGGACGTGTGCGTCGACCGGCAGCTCGATCTTGACCTCCAGCGGCGGCTCCTCCTCCACACCGCCCTCCAGTGAGGCCCGGTAGTCCGCGACCGCCTCGCCGACCATCCGTACGTACAGGTCGAAGCCGACGCCCGCGATATGGCCGGACTGCTCGCCGCCCAGGAGGTTTCCGGCGCCGCGGATCTCCAGGTCCTTCATGGCGACGTACATGCCCGCGCCCATCTCGGTGTGCTGGGCGATGGTCGCGAGCCGCTCGTGGGCGGTCTCGGTCAGCGGCTTCTCCGGCGGGTAGAGGAAGTACGCGTATCCGCGCTCGCGCCCACGGCCCACCCGGCCGCGCAGCTGGTGCAGCTGGGAGAGACCGAAGTTGTCGCCGCGCTCCACGATCAGGGTGTTGGCGTTGGAGATGTCGATGCCCGACTCCACGATCGTCGTCGAGACGAGCACGTCGTACCGCTTCTCCCAGAAGTCGACGACGACCTGCTCCAGTGCCTGCTCCGACATCTGGCCGTGGGCCGTCGCGATCCGCGCCTCGGGGACGATCTCCCGCAGCCGCGCCGCCGCCCGGTCGATCGACTCGACGCGGTTGTGGATGTAGAAGACCTGGCCCTCGCGCAGGAGTTCACGGCGGATGGCCGCGCCGATCTGCTTCTCCTCGTACGGCCCGACGAAGGTCAGCACCGGGTGGCGCTCCTCCGGGGGTGTCGTGATCGTCGACATTTCCCTGATGCCGGTGACCGCCATCTCCAGGGTGCGCGGGATCGGGGTCGCGGACATCGTCAGCACGTCGACGTTCGCGCGCAGCTTCTTCAGCTGCTCCTTGTGCTCGACGCCGAAGCGCTGCTCCTCGTCGACGATGACCAGGCCGAGGTCCTTGAACTTGGTCTCGGCGGAGAACAGCCGGTGCGTGCCGATGACGATGTCCACCGAGCCTTCGCGCAGGCCCTCCAGGGCGGCCTTCGCCTCGGTGTCCGTCTGGAAGCGGCTCAACGCCCTTACGTTGACCGGGAACTGGGAGTACCGCTCGCTGAAGGTCCCGAAGTGCTGCTGCACCAGGAGCGTCGTCGGGACGAGGACCGCGACCTGCTTGCCGTCCTGGACGGCCTTGAAGGCGGCGCGGACCGCGATCTCCGTCTTGCCGTAGCCGACGTCGCCGCAGATCAGGCGGTCCATGGGGACCGTCTTCTCCATGTCGTCCTTGACCTCGGCGATGGTGGTGAGCTGGTCGGGCGTCTCCACGTACGGGAAGGCGTCCTCCAGCTCGCGCTGCCACGGGGTGTCCGCGCCGAAGGCGTGACCGGGCGCCGCCATCCGCGCGCTGTAGAGCTTGATCAGATCGGCGGCGATCTCCTTGACCGCCTTCTTCGCGCGGGCCTTCGTCTTCGTCCAGTCGGCGCCGCCGAGCCGGTGCAGGGTCGGGGCCTCGCCGCCGACGTACTTGGTGATCTGCTCCAGCTGGTCGGTGGGGATGTACAGGCGGTCGCCGGGCTGGCCGCGCTTGGCGGGCGCGTACTCCACGACCAGGTACTCACGGGTCGCGCCCTGCACCGTGCGCTGCACCATCTCGATGTACCGGCCCACACCGTGCTGCTCGTGCACGATGTAGTCGCCCGCCTCCAGGGTCAGCGGGTCGATGGTCTTGCGGCGGCGGGCGGGCATCCGGGCGCCGTCCTTGCCGGCCGCCTTCTGCCCGGAGAGGTCGGTCTCGGTGAGGACCGCGAGCTTCAGCGCCGTATCGACGAATCCGTAGTCGATCGAGCCGCACGCCACATGGACGACCGACGGGGAGATCTCCCCGAGCTCCGCGTCGAGCCGGGCCGCGATGCCCTCGCCGCCCAGCACCTCGACCGTACGGGCCGCCGGGCCGTGGGCCTCGGTGACGTACACCGTGCGCCAGCCGTCGGCGAGCCAGCCCTTGGTGTCGGCGAGGGCACGCGCGGTGTCCCCGCGGTACGACTCCGGCGCGTGCATGCCGAGCTTGAGCGTGTCCGCGTCCAGCTCCTCGTCCGCCGCGAACGGCGACACCGACCACCACATCATGTCCAGCTCACGTGCCCGCTCCCGGACGTCCGCGATGGACCACAGGGAGGCCGCGCCGACGTCGATCGGCGCGTCGCCGCCGCCTGCCGTCGCCGCCCAGGAGGCCTGGAGGAACTCCTGCGACGTCGCCACGAGATCCGAGGCACGCGTGCGTACCCGCTCCGGATCGCATACGACGGCCATGGCGCCCTTCGGCAGTACGTCGATCAGCAGCTCCATGTCGTCGACCAGGACCGGCGCGAGGGACTCCATGCCCTCCACCGCGATCCCCTCGGCGATCTTGCCGAGCAGCTCGCCCAGCTCGGGGTGGGCTTCGGCGAGGGCACGCGCGCGTGCGCGGACGTCGTCCGTGAGCAGCAGTTCGCGGCAGGGCGGGGCCCACAGGCCGTGCTCGGCGACCTCCAGGGAGCGCTGGTCGGCGACCTTGAAGTAGCGGATCTCCTCGACGTCGTCGCCCCAGAACTCCACCCGCAGGGGGTGTTCCTCGGTGGGCGGGAAGACGTCCAGGATGCCGCCTCGTACGGCGAACTCGCCCCGCTTCTCGACGAGCTCCACGCGCGCGTACGCGGCGGCGGCGAGGGCGTCCACGATGGCGTTCAGGTCGGCGGTCTGACCGGTGCGCAGGGCGACCGGTTCGAGGTCGCCGAGGCCCTTGACCTGGGGCTGGAGCACGGATCGTACGGGCGCTACGACGACGGAGACCGGGCCCGTCTCGGGGTCGTCGGCCCTGGGGTGGGCCAGGCGGCGCAGGATGGCGAGGCGGCGGCCCACGGTGTCGCTGCGGGGGCTCAGGCGCTCGTGCGGGAGGGTTTCCCAGGACGGGTACTCCGCGATGCCCTCCGGGGGGAGGAGGGAGCGGAGGGCCGCCGCCAGGTCCTCGGCCTCGCGGCCCGTCGCCGTCACCGCGAGGACGGGGCGGCCGGACTCGCGGGCCAGGGCGGCCACCGCGAAGGGGCGGGCCGCCGGGGGGCCGACGAGGTCGACGTGCATGCGGTTGCCGTCTGCGGCCGCCTTGGTCGCTTCCGTGAGGGCGGTGTCCTTGACGATGGCGTCGAGCAGACCGTGCAGGCTCATGTGGAGGGGGCTTCCGTCCGGGGGGTGGGCAACGCGAAGGGCCCGACTCGTCGCACGGGCCGGGGGTCCTCCAGCGTACGTCGGCGGCGGCGCGGGCGTCGGGGGCTGTGGATAACGTCCGCTTCTTGGGTGCCCGGCGTCGGTGTCGGCCCACCACCCGACTCGGTCGGCTGAAAAGGTCGGCTCGAAAAGCCACAGAACGAGAGCCCGGCGCCGAAGAGTCCCCCAAGACTCCCCGGCACCGGGCCCTTCCCCCGCAACCCCCGTATGCGGTGGCTATTCGGTCGCGATGGCGTTCAGGACGTTCATGCGACCCGCCCGGAACGCCGGGACCAGTGCGGCGAACAGGCCCACGAAGGCCGAGCCGATGAAGACGCCGCCGATGGTGACCCAGGGGATCTCCAGGACGTTCAGGCCCTCCAGGGCGAGCAGCTTCTGCGCTGTCGCGCCCCAGCCCATTCCCAGCCCGAGGCCGAGCAGGGCGCCGAACAGGGCGATCACCACCGACTCCATACGGATCATCCGGCGCAGCTGGCGGCGCGAGAGGCCGATGGCCCGCATCAGGCCGATCTCCCTCGTGCGCTCCACCACCGAGAGGGCCAGGGTGTTCACCACGCCCAGGACGGCCACGATGATCGCCAGGGCGAGGAGGCCGTAGACCATGTTCAGAAGCTGGCCGACCTGGTCCTTCAGTTCCTGCTTGTAGTCGGTCTGGTCGCGGACCTGGTACTGCGGGTACGGCTCCAGGGACTTCTTCAGGGCGGCGTACGCCTGGTCCTGCTGACCGTCCTTGGCCTTGGCGAACATGATCTCGTTCGGCGGGATCTTGTCGGCGGGCACGTACTTCCGCATCGTCTCGATGCTGGTGTAGAGCGCGCCCTGGTCGATGGCGGTGTCGTCGTCGGTGATGGCGGCGACCTTGAGCTTCGCCGTCTCGCCGCCCTTGAAGGCGACGGTGATGGTGTCGCCGACGCGGACCCCGTGCTTCTTGGCGTAGTCGGTGCCGACCGACATGGCGTCCTTGCCGTACGCGGCCGTCAGGGTGCCCGCCGTGGTGGGGCGGCGCAGGTCCTCGGCGTACGTCGGGTCGGCGGCGGTGAGGCCGGAGTCGTCGGTCTTGCCGTCCGGGGAGGTGAGCGTGGCGTCGACGTCCTTGTAGGAGGTGACGTGGGCCAGGCCCGGGCTCTGCTCCATCGCCTTCTGGGCCTGCGGCACGATCCGCTGGTTGCCCTGGACGATGAAGTCCGCGCCGACCGACTTGTCGAGCTCGCTGGTGGCCGAGGCGACCATCGAGGAGCCGACGACCGACAGACAGGCGACCAGTGCGAGGCCGATCATCAGGGCCGCGGCCGTGGCGCCGGTACGACGCGGGTTGCGCAGCGCGTTCCGCTCGGCCATGCGGCCGACGGGACCGAAGGCCCGCAGCAGCACCGCGCTGATCACCCGGACGACCGCTCCCGCCAGCAGCGGACCGATCACGACGAAGCCGATGAGGGAGAGGACGATCCCGGCGCCCAGCATCAGCGCGCCCTCGCTCGCCTTGTCGGCGGAGGCCGCCGTGTACAGGGCGAGCCCGCCTGCGCCCGTGAGCACCACGCCGATCACGCCCCGGATCCAGCCCGCCTTCACATCGGCCGGCATACCGGCGTCGCGCAGCGCGGCCATCGGCGAGACCTTGCCGGCGCGGCGGGCCGGCAGGTAGGCGGCGAGGACGGTGACGACGACACCCAGGATCACACCGGCGATCGGGGTGCTGATCTTCACGGTGAGGTCGTCGGTGGAGAGGTTCATGCCGGCCATCGACATGAGCTTCATCAGGCCGATGGCGATACCGACACCGGCGGCCACACCGAGGAGGGAGCCGACGACGCCCAGGAACAGCGCCTCGACCAGCACGGAACGGTTGACCTGCTTACGGGACGAACCGATGGCCCGCATCAGGCCGATCTCGCGGGTGCGCTGGGCGACCAGCATCGAGAAGGTGTTGATGATCAGGAAGATGCCGACGAGGAAGGCGATCCCGGCGAAGCCGAGCATGGCGTACTTGATGACGTCCATGAACTCGCCGACGCCCTCGCGGTTCTCGTCCGCGGCCTCCTGCTGCGTCTGGACCTTGAACGTACCGTCCAGCGCCTGTGTGACGTTCTGCTTGAGCTGCGCGTCGGAGACACCCGTCGCCGCGGTGACGTTGAACTGCGTGAACCGGCCGGTGGAGCCGAGGAGTTCGCGCTGTGCGGTGGCGGTGTCGAAGTAGACGACGGAGGCGCCGGGGTTGGTCACCTTGAAGGTGGCGATGCCGACGATCTTCGCGGTGAAGTCACCGGTCTGCGCGATGGTGCGCAGTTCGTCGCCCAGCTTCAGGTCGTGCTTGTCGGCGGTGTCGGCGTCGACCATCACCTCGGTCGGCCCGCGCGGGGCGTGTCCGGAGGTGACCTCCATCGAACGCAGGTCGTTCTTCGTCCAGTTGCCCGCGATGGTCGGGGCGCCGGTCGTGGACCCCATGTTCTTGTTGTCGCTGTTGACGACGGTCACGTTCATCGAACTGACCGCGCCCTCGGCCGAGTTGACGCCGTCGGCCTGCCGGGCCTGCGCCAGCAGCGAGGCGGGCAGCGACTCGGGAACGCCGTTCTGCGGGGTCTCGTCGGTCTTGGCCTCCTTCGGGGAGACCGTCACGTCGGACGAGGTGGTCGCGAAGAGCTTGTCGAACGTCGTGTTCATGGTGTCGGTGAACACGAGCGTCCCGCACACGAACGCCACCGACAGCAGCACGGCCACGGCCGACAGGGCCATCCGCCCCTTGTGCGCAAAGAAGTTGCGCATCGAGGTCTTCAGGACGGTCATGACGTACGCCCCCGGGCGTCGAAGTCCTTCATCCGGTCGAGGACGGCGTCGGCGGTCGGCTTGTACATCTCGTCGACGATGCGACCGTCGGCGAGGTACAGCACGCGGTCGGAGTACGAGGCCGCGACCGGGTCGTGGGTGACGATCACGATGGTCTGCCCGAGCTCGTCGACGGAGCGCCGCAGGAAGCCGAGCACCTCGGCGCCGGCTCGCGAGTCCAGGTTTCCGGTCGGCTCGTCACCGAAGATGATCTCGGGCCGGGCGGCCAACGCCCGTGCCACGGCGACACGTTGCTGCTGTCCGCCGGAGAGCTGGGTCGGCCGGTGCTTGAGCCGGTCACTCAGCCCCACGGTGTCGACGACCCGCCCCAGCCACGCCTTGTCGGGCTTCCGCCCGGCGATGTCCATGGGCAGGGTGATGTTCTCTATGGCGTTGAGCGTCGGCAGCAGGTTGTACGCCTGGAAGATGAACCCGATCCGGTCCCGGCGCAGCTGCGTGAGCTTCTTGTCCTTGAGCCCGGTGATCTCGGTGTCGTCGAGGTAGATCTGCCCGGACGTCACGGTGTCGAGCCCGGCGAGGCAGTGCATGAGAGTGGACTTGCCGGACCCGGAGGGGCCCATGATCGCGGTGAACTGTCCGCGAGCGATGTCCACGTCCACCTGGTCGAGGGCGACGACACGGGTCTCACCGGACCCGTACGCCTTGACGACCTGCCGCGCCCGCGCGGCAACGGCCGTACGCCCTCCAGTGCCCCCGTGCCTGGGAATGGTCACAGCCGATGTCACGGTATGTCTCCTATGTCGGTCAGCGTATGAAGCGTGCTGGTTCAGCGGGTGGTGCGCTCGTGCGTGAGATTCGGTACGCCCATGAGTCTGGTGTCGGGAGGGTGTCCGGCGCGCTGGTGCCCGGCCCCGTCTTTTCCTGGGGAAAACCCCACCCCCGCGGGTTCGGTACAGCGCCCCCCTCGGCGTAAAGCCAGGTTAAGGACGACCGGCTCCCCATCTCGTCCTCCGCCGGTACGAACCCTCCCCGAGCCCTAGTGCGGAGAGACCCCTAGGGGCAGTCCACCCTTCGGTGGAGCGCATCTCGGGGTTCACTCCACCCTCGGGCGCACTGAGCCTCCACCCTCCCGCGACGTGAGGGTCAAGTGGGAGAGTGGTCGACGGCAGATAGATGCAGGGGGAAGGAATCCGGTGGGCGGCAGTACGACACCTGCGATACGCGACACCGACCAGCGCACCGGAACCGAGAGGCGGGGAGCCGTCGTAGCGGCCCTGATGCTCGCGATGGCGCTGGCGGCCCTCGACTCCACCATCGTCTCCACGGCCGTACCGCAGATCGTCGGTGATCTCGGCGGCTTCTCCGTCTTCTCCTGGCTCTTCTCCGGCTATCTGCTGGCCGTCACGGTCACCCTCCCCGTGTACGGCAAGCTCTCCGACACCTTCGGCCGCAAACCGGTGCTGATCGCGGGCGCGGTGGTGTTCCTGCTGGGCTCGTTGCTGTGTGCGGTGGCCTGGAACATGTGGGCGCTGATCGCGTTCCGGGTCGTGCAGGGCCTGGGCGGCGGGGCGCTTCAGGGCACGGTCCAGACACTGGCCGCCGATCTCTATCCCCTGAAGGAACGCCCGAAGATCCAGGCCAGGCTGTCGACGGTGTGGGCGGTGTCGGCGGTCGCGGGACCGGGGTTGGGCGGGGTCCTGGCGGCGTACGCGGACTGGCGCTGGATCTTCCTGATCAATCTGCCGATCGGCGCGGTGGCGCTGTGGCTGATCGTCCGGCACCTGCACGAACCCAAACGCGAACGGGCCGCACGCGCGCGTGTCGACTGGGCGGGCGCGCTCGCGGTGTTCGCGTGCGGCGGCGTGCTGCTGACGGCGCTGGTGCAGGGCGGGGTGGCGTGGCCGTGGCTGTCGACACCGTCGATCGCCCTGTTCGGTACGGGACTTGCGCTGGTGGTGGTGGTCGTCCTGGTGGAACTCAGGGCGGCCGAGCCGATCATCCCGGGGTGGGTGTGGCGTCGCCGTACGATCGCGGCGGTGAACCTGGCGCTGGGCGCGCTGGGGTTGCTGATGGTGGCGCCGACGGTGTTCCTGCCGACGTACGCGCAGTCGGTGCTGGGCCTGGCCCCGGTGGCCGCCGGATTCGTGCTGTCGGTCTGGACGTTGAGCTGGCCGATCTCGGCGGCGCTGAGCCAGCACGTGTATCGGCGCATCGGCTTCCGCAATACGGCGATGCTCGGCATCGGCACCGCGACACTGATCCTGTTCGCGTTCCCGTTCCTGCCGTATCCGGGTCAGGCGTGGCAACCGGCGTTGCTGATGCTGTTGTTGGGGGCAGCGCTGGGTCTCTTCCAACTCCCGCTGATCGTGGGCGTGCAGTCGACGGTGGGCTGGTCGGAGCGGGGTACGACGACGGCGTCGGTGCTGTTCTGCCGGCAGACGGGCCAGACGATGGGCGCGGCCCTCTTCGGAGCCGTCGCGAACGGCGTGCTGGCCTCCCGGCTCGGCGGCGCGAGCGACCTGGACTCGGTCACGCGGGCACTCGACTCGGCCACGGCGCCGGAAGCCACCCGGCGGGCCATCGCCGACGCGGTGCACGCCGTGTACCTGGGGGCGTCCTGCGCGGCGGCGCTGGCCTTCCTGGTGCTGTTGCTGCTGGCGCCGAGGCGCTTCCCGGTCCTTACGGAAGACGGACGGTGACCTCGGGGTTGGCCGGTGACGGGCCGTCGAGCAGGGGCTGCGGGATCCCCTTGAGGTGCAGGTCGAAGAAGGCCGTGACGTACGCGCGCGTGAGGGCCAGCGAGCGCTCGTAGGGCAGCGGTTCGGCATCCGGGATGCCGGCCAGCCGCGCGAGGAACGGTACGTCGGTGAAGGAGCCGTGGTCGGCTCCGGCGACGGTCAGCCAGCGCTTCCAGCCGTCGAGGTCGGCCCAGGCCTGGTCCCAAGTCCCGTCGAGGGCCCTGCCCTTGGCCCCGAACATCAGGAAGGGACGGCCGTCGAGGCCGGTGGCGGGGACCGGAGCGAAGAAGGTGCCGTCCATGTTCGCGCCGGCCCGCACGCGCGGGTCGGCGGCCATCGTCGCGGCGGCGGCGTTGCCGCCGATGGAGTGCCCGGCCATGCCGATGCGCTGCGCGTCGATCACGCGCGCGTACCGCCACGCCGGGTGGCGGCCGGTCAGCCGGTCGAGCACGAAGGAGACGTCCTTGGCCCGGCTCCCGGCGACGGTCGCGCCGCCGATCGAGGAGAACTCATCACAGATGGCGCAGGGCAGGGTCTGCCCGTCCGGGAGGGTCGTACCTGCGTTCTCGTACGGGTGATCGACCAGGGCGACGACGTATCCGCGACTGGCGATGTCCTCGGCGAGACCCGTGAGGGTCGAGCGCGGGAACGTGAATCCGGGCGAGAGCACGACGAGCGGGAACCTGCCGTGCACCGGCCGCGCGTCAGTGTGCGCCCAGGTACGGACGCCGCTGATCACCTCGGGCGGGACGGTGGAGTCCGGAGCCCTCAACTCCAGCAGGTGACGGGCCTCTTCGGCGGTCATGTAGGGAGCCGTCGGTCCGCCCGTCCCGGGCCGCGCGGGGTAGTACATGGACACCATCAGCTGACGCGGTCCGGCGGACGGCACCCACGGATCCGGGCGGTCGGCGTCGACGAGGTGCAGCGTGCTGCGGCCGACGGCATGCGGTCCGGTGGGGCGGGGCAGTTGGGCGGACGGGGTGACGGACTCGACGGACTCGGCGGACTCGGCGGACGACACGGGTGCGGCGGCCGCGGAACCCGCGCCCACGACCGGCAGTGTCAGGGCCGGTCCGAGCACGAGCAAGGCGGACGCCGTCAGCGCCGATAAGCGTGATCTGTTCATGCGGAGGACGCTAGGTCGCGGGCCCCGGGAAGGGCGTCACCCCGAGGGTCTAGGTCAGGAGTTCCGGACGGCGGACCCAGGTCCTCCCCCAGTCGGACAGGCCCCTGACGCGCCCTCTTACCCTGTCCCCATGCCGACCCTGGAACGTCTCCGCCCGGACCACGCGGACGCCCTGCTCGCCTTCGAGCGCGAGAACCGGGAGTACTTCGCCCGCGCGATCCCGGACCGCGGGGACGCGTACTTCGCCGACTTCGCCGCTCGGCACGCGGCCCTGCTGGCCGAACAGGACGCCGGGGTCTGCCACTTCCACCTCGTACTGGACGACGCGGGACTCCTCGTCGGGCGGGTCAACCTGGTCGATGTGGCCGACGCGTCCGCCGAGTTGGGCTACCGGATCGGAGAGCGGGCGGCGGGCAAGGGAATGGCCACGGCGGCGGTGGCGGAGGTGTGCCACCTGGCCTGTACGACGTACGGGCTGACGTCCCTGGTCGCCATCACCACCCTGGACAACTTCGCGTCCCGGACCGTCCTGGAACGCAACTCCTTCACCGCCGTGGAGAACATCACCGTCGACGCCCGCCCCGGAATCCGCTACCGCCGCTCGCATCTCGGACACTGACAGGGCGGAAAGCGGCCGGCGAGGTCGATGGGCGCGTCCTTCCTGGACGGCTGGTACGTCACTTCCGGCCCCCAGGTCCGCCCACCGTCCCGGGACACCCGCAACGTCATCGACGCCCCGATGAGCCCGTTTTCCTTCTCCTCGTCCCACTGCTCCACGCCAACGCCTTTCACTATCCGTGTTGTTGCCTGCACAGAGTGACGTCACCGTGGGTACGCTCGGAAGGTGGCTGAGCGTGACAACGGGGTCCGCACGGAGGGGGTTGCACGGGTGGCGATCGAGGACAATCCGCGTTCGCGGGAGCAGTACGGGGCCGAGCTGAAGCGGAGGCGGGAGGCGGCGGGGCTGACGCAGGAGGAGCTGAGCCAGCGTGCGGTGATGTCGCGCACGCACATTGCGCATATCGAGGCGGGGCGGCGAAGGCCGGATGTGGAGGATGCGCGGCGGTTGGATCAGGTGCTGGATGCGGATGGGTTCTTCGAGAACTTCCTGCCCATCCTGGACGGTCGCAAGGTGGCGGAACACTTCGAAGAAGCCCTGGAGTTCGAGGGCAAGGCCACTGAAATCCGGGAGTACGCACCCAAGTTGGTGCCGGGCATCCTTCAGACTCCGGCGTACGCGCGCGAGGTACTCAGCTCGGGTGCCTCGCCCAAGAGCACCGAGGAACGTGACGAGCTCCTCGTCACACGCCTGGAACGTGCCCGCATCCTTGAGAACTTCCACTCACCGAAGGTGTGGACGCTGCTCGACGAGGCGGTTCTACGGCGGCCCGTTGGCGGCCCGGCTGTGATGTGCGAACAGCTCTGTCACATCGCAACCCTTGGCGAGAGCCACCGCATTCGAGTCCACGTGCTCCCATTCTCGGTCGGCTACCACGCCCTGCTGGAGGGCTTCGTCTCACTTTTGTGGTTCGAGGACCTCCCACCCATCGCCTATGTGGAAGGCTTGAAGTCGGGCCGGGTCTGGGAACTCCCGTCCGTGGTCCGCCAATGCCAGGTGGCCTACGATCATGCGCTGGGCGACGCGTTGTCGCACCGCCAGTCCCTGGCGTTGATCAGGTCGGTCGCGGAGGATTACGCGAATGAAGCGCAACGAGCACAGCATCCCTGACGCCTCTGTCCTGACCTCGTGGCGCAAGTCGAGCTACAGCGGGGGGAGCAGCGGCGACTGCGTCGAGGTTGCCGACTGGCGCAAGTCCAGCTACAGCGGCGGCAGCAGTGACTCGTGCCTCGAAGTGAACGACGTGGCCCGCCCCACCCACGTCCCCGTCCGCGACAGCAAGACCCCCACCGGCCCAGCGATCGTCTTCTCGGCCTCCACCTGGACCGCCTTCGTCACGTCCCTCACCACGGCCCCCTAGGGACACTCATCCTTCGACGACGCCAGAGAGAAAGCCTGTCCAGCCACACCCGCCACGCCGGCTCCGGACCATCTGTCCAGTCATCCGGGCCGAACAGGACGAACCCAGCACCGAAAGCGACAATAACGCCATATCCCAGCGATGGTGCGAGAGCGACGGGTCCTCTGCCCATCACCTCCGTTCCGAGCTTCCACAGGCCGACTGCGGCAAACGCCCATCCAAAGACCTTGGGAAAGAGATCCCAGGCGAAGTACCCAAGCCCCCCGTTGCCCAGCAGCGACCAGAGCAGCAGACCGAGTCCCGCCCAGAGCAGGCCCAGTCGCCAAGCGAGATCCGCACCCATCGGCGTCAACTCGAACGTCTCCGCGCCAACCGCGATCTCGACGACGCGACCGTGCCAGATCTTGAGGTCCGCCTCGATGCCCACCTGTGCCGCGCTGTAGACCTCGCTGTGGACCTGGTGCATCTCAAAGCTTCCCGAGGCTCTCCGTACCGTCAGCTCGTAAATGGTCTGCTTGCTCTCCTTGTCCCCTTCCTCGTAGGAATCCTTCTGCGCGACTTCCCCGGTCTCCTGCCCGACGCAGTCCGCTGTTCGCGCAGCCTCGGCCGCCCCGCAGGACTGCGCCCGCTGGTACGCGCGAAGGTCCTGGAACGGCCCCCAGGACAGATACGCCCCCACCATCAGGGCGCCTGCGGCCAGCACGAACCCGACCAGCCTCAGTGCGGTGAAGTAGGGGGGATCCGGTCTCCTCCAGTGAGTGGCCGTGCCGCCGAGAGAGCGCGACTCCCCCACAAGGACCCCGCCGTCACGCCGCGGCACGTCGCGAACCCCGCTCGCGTTGCCTTCCGCCCGGTTCGCTCCGGCCATCGCCATCGCGGGTTCGGCCACCCGCTGCCTGCGCTCTTCCTCCTCGGTGAGGAAGTTCACCTGACGGCGGAGCGTCCTGACCTCGGCCTCCAGGCGGAGGATGGTCGCGGCCATGTACTCACGCTGCTCCTCACTGTTCTGGAGCTGGAGTTCCAGGTCTCGTACGAACGCGGAGGCCGCGGTCAGTTGCCGCTGCTGCCACTCGTTCTGCCGCCGCAGCTCCAGAACACCGGCTTCACGGGCGGTGGCAGTATCCCGGGCCGTCCTCAGCGCTCGGTTCAGATCGGCAACAGCGCTGTCGAGTTCCTCCCGCTCGGTGAGGGCGTCCGCCAGTTGCGTCCCCGCCTCTTCCAGCCGCCACTCCAGGTCGTAGCGGGCCCACCGCTGCTGGTAGGGCTTCTTGCCCGCGGGCCGCAGCGCGGCCTCGTCCTCCGATTCCTTCAGGGCGTCCATGTACAGGCCGAAGGCGCGCGCTCTGTCCCCGGCCGGCACCGGCACCCCGGCCACGCGTTCACGGGCCTCGTGAAGTGCGGTGAGCCATTCCTTCGCGGGCATCAGCTTGCCGGCCAGGATCCGCGACAACTCCGACTTCTCCGTGGCCAGCGCGCGGGCCGCGTCCTGCCGGGACGGCCACAACTCCCCCACCACGCCACGCGCGTACGTCGCCCAGCCCCGCACAGCCGGGCCGAGATCGGGATCGAGTTCCTTCAGCGGACGTCCCCGGCGCCGCCCGGGCTCGCGCCCCTGTAAGCCCGACGTCATTCCCGGTCCTTCAAAATTCCTGGCCACAACGGTAGTTGCGGCTTTCGCACAAATTCTCGGCGGGCTCATGCTCTCAGTTGTCCGCATCGGATGCGGCCGATCCGTGAACCCCGAGGAGCAGTGCGCCATGCGCAAGAACCCCCGCTGCGACCGCCGTCGCCCCCTATGTCTGTCCCGTACCGCGCTCAACGGCCTGATCACCGGCGCCGCCACGGCCGTCGGCGCCGCCGCGTGCGGCTGGCTCCTGTCGTGGCTCTACGACATCTTCTGAGAGGCATGTCACTGTCCGCGACGGCACCCGGGACACCCTGTCCCGACCGCTGCCCCCTAGGGCTCCCTCCCCACCCCCCTTCCGGGGTCGGCCCTCCCCACGCACGATGCCCGTCACGCCCGTTCGTCGTCTGCTGGAGGCATGGGAATCAGCAGGCGTACGGCGATGACGGCGGGCGTGGGAGCAGCGGCGGCTGTCGCGGTCGGGAGCGGCGGGGCGGGCGCGGAGGAGGCAGGCGCGGCGCCCGTCGTCATCTCCGTGCCCGGCGAGGCCCCGTTACGGACGAACATCCCGGTCGTCCGGGACCGCCGGGCCTCCGGGGGCCGTCTGCTGGCGCTGCGGACAGCCAAGAAGCCGTCGGCGCACGGCTGGTACGCCACGTACGCGGTGCACGCCCCGCACCCCGGCATCCACACCCTCACCGCCATCGCCACCGCCCCCGTCGAGACCCCGCACACCGAGGCCGTCGGCTCGTATCTCCGACTCGCCGTCAACGACGGCCCCTTCACCGACCTGGCCCGGTCCCAACCGCACTGGTACGAGTCGAAGCCCGCATGGGGCGACCTGTCCGTGCTCGACCTCGGTCGGGTGGAACTCCGGCGCGGGGAGAACACGTTGACCCTTCGTGTCGATGAACCCGCCGTCCTCGACACGACCACCGCCTACGCCCTCTCCCTCGACCACCTGACCCTCCGCCTCCTGCACCGTCACCCCGCCCTGCACCGGCTCTCCGTCCCCCGCCACCGCGACGGCGAACCCGCCCACCTGCACCTGTCCCTCGACGGCCACGCCACCCGCCCGCACACCGTCCACTACTCGGTCACCGACTACGACGGCCACCGCGTCGCCGCCGGACGCGCCACCGTCCCCGCAGGCCGGACCAGCACCACCGTCGCGCTCCCCGAGGGCCTCCCGCCCGGCCACTACCGCGTCCACGCCGACGACGTGACCGGCGCCTTCGCCCGCCTCCCCGCCCGCCCGGCGCCCACCGGCACCGCCAACCGCTTCGGCGTCAACGTCTGGCACTCCTCCCTCGTCCCGCCGTCCCGGCTCGCCGAATTCGCCGCCGCCGTAAGGGACATGGGCGCGGGCTGGGTGCGCGACGGACAGTCCTGGCCGACCGTCGAGCCCGTCCCCGGCGCGTACGACACCGCACGCCACGACCGTGCGATCCGCACCCTGCGCGCCCACGACCTCGCCGTCCTCGACGTCCTCTCCCCCGCCCCCGAGTGGGCGATGACCGACGCCTCGCTACCGCTGCCCGCCGACTTGCGGCACGCGTACCGCTACGCCCGCCGCCTCGCCCAGGCCGGCCCGGAGGCGCTCCAGCTCTCGAACGAACCCGACGTCGACACCACCCGCAGCACCGGCGACGCCCACGCCGCGTTCGTGAAGGCGGCCGCGCTCGGCGTCAGGGACGCCTCGGAGACACCGCCGCTCGTCGTCCTGCCGGGGATCGCGCAGGTGGGCCCCTTCCAGGACCTGATGCTGGCGAACGACGTCGTCCGGTACGCCGATGTCTGGGCCTTCCACGGCTACCCGGACCCGACCGTGCCGGGCGAGCCGCGGTTCCCGGGTGCGGCGGACGAACAGCACGCGCTCGCCCGGCGGCACGGGGCGGACGTACCTCTGTGGATGACGGAGTGCGGCGCGTTCCTGGAGGCACGCGCGCGTGCGGACCTGACCCCCGCGCAGGAGGCCGTACAGGCGCGGTATCTGGTGAAGTCCATGGTGGAGGGGCTGGCGGCCGGGAACGCGCGACAGTTCTGGTTCGCCGGGCCGCCGGTGCACGACGACGGCGTGTACTTCGGGCTGCTCGACCGTGAGTTCGCACCGCTGCCCGCGTACAGCGCCTTCGCCGCGCTGGCGTCGCTGCTGGGGGCGGCCCGGTTCGTGCGGGCCGGGCAACTGACGGGAGGCGTAAAGGCGTTCGTCTTCGACAGCGGGCGCGGTGAGCTGGTGACCGTTGCGTGGGCCGAGGCGAGAGGTGTGCGGCTGACACTGCCCGGTGTGGCGTACGACGTCATGGGGCGCCGGATCTCCGGGAGCGTGACCGCCTCGCCCGATCCGGTCTACGTCGTCTCACGTGCCGATTCCGAACCGTGCGGGACGCCTCCGGGCGGCCGTCCCCTCTCCCGGGCCGAGCACATCGTCCTCAGCCAGCGCTACTCCGCCCGCAACGCGGCCCCCGGCAAGGACAACGGGGACGCGCCGCCGCCGAACGGATATCGCCTGGGCCGTCGTACGCGCATGGCCGTCGACGTCTACAACTTCGGCACAGAGGCTTTGCATGTGACGGTCACAGGGCGTGCGGGCGGTGGGTGGTCGGTGCGGCCGCAGGGCGGCGCGGGGCGGGTCCGGGTGCCTGCCGGTGGCCGGGTGGGCGTCAACTTCTCTGCCATGGCGGGGAGTTCGGTACGGCGGCGGGTCGATCACCGGGTGATCTTCCGTGCGCGGCTCGACGATCACTCCGACGTACCCGACTCCGTAGCGCTCGTTCACCTCAAGTAATCGTAAAAAGTCTGAGTTAACGCGGGTAACACCCCAGGTCAGCGTAGCAAGCGCATACCGACCACTCAGTTTGCTGAAAACCTCGACCGTCCCGGCTACCTACGAGTAGCGTGCGCACTCCGCTCGCCCCCCACCTCCCTGCGGTCCGTCACCCAGCGGACCCGAACCGCGCAAGGAGCACCGGGATGTCCTACGACCCGTACACCTACCCGTGGGCACCATCGCCCCCACCCGAACCGCCCGCCGCCCGGCGGGTGCCGGACCGGCCGCCGCTCGGGCACCACCGCGATCTGCGGGTCCTGCGCACCGCCTACCGCTGGCAGCGGCGGGTGGCCACGCTCACCGCGCTGGGCTACTTCACGCTGTTCCTGATCCTGTCGGCCTTCGCACCGGGGTTCATGACCAGCACCGTCACCGACGGACTGCCCGCGGGACTGCTGCTCGCGCTGCTCCAACTGCCGGTCACCTGGCTGGCGATCGGGCTGTACGAGCACACGGCCCGCCGCCGTGTCGACCCGCTCGCCGAGCGCATCCGCAAGGAGGCAGCGCTGGACGCGAAGCGGGAGGGGACGGCGCGATGACGACGGACCTCGGCAACAGCTCCATGTCCCTGGTGGCGTTCTCCGCCGTGGTCACCATCACCCTGCTGCTGTGCGTGATGACCGGGCCCGACCGGGACGACCTCGACGAGTTCTACACCGGCTACGGCTCCCTGTCCGCCATGCGCAACGGGCTGGCCATCGCGGGGGACTACGTCTCGGCCGCGACCGTACTGGGCACCGTCGGGGTGGTCGCGCTCTACGGCTACGACGGCATCGTGCTGGCCCTCAGCACCGCCCTGTCGCTGATGCTGCTGATGTTCCTGCTGGCCGAGCCGCTGCGCAACGCGGGCCGGTTCACCATGGGGGACGCGCTGGCGCGTCGTATGCCGGGGCGGGGTGTGCGCGTCACGGCGTGCGTGGTGACCATCGCGGCGCTGCTGCCGCTGATGCTGGTGCAGCTGGCGGGGACCGGGCAGCTGATGGCGTACATCCTGGGGTTCTCGGGTGACTCGCTGAAGACGGGCTGCATCGTCGGGGTGGGTGCGCTGATGATCAGCTATGCGGCGATCGGCGGGATGAAGGGCACGGCCCTCATCCAGATCCTGAAGATCGTGATGCTGCTCGGTTCGGGCGGCGTGATCGCCGTACTGGTGATGAACCGGTTCGACTGGGACGCGGGCGCACTGTTCGACACGGCGGCGGCGCAGAGCGGCGTGGGGTCGTCGTTCCTGGAGTCGGGGCTCCAGTTCTCCGGCGGGCCGCATCCTCAACTGGACATGATCACGTCGCAGTTCGCGGTGGTGCTGGGCGGGGCGTGTCTGCCGCACGTCACGATGCGCATGTACACCGCGTCCAGCGCGCGTCAGGTGCGGCGTTCGATGTCCTGGGCGGTGTCGTCCGTGGTGCTGTTCGTGCTGGTCATCACGGTCGTCGGCTTCGGCGCGACCGCGCTGATCGGGCGGGCGGCGATCGTGCAGGCCGACCCGCAGGGCAACTCGGCGTATCTGCTGGCCTCGCGGGCGGTGTTCGGCGCGGACGTGTCCACGGCGGAGACCCTCCTCTTCACGACGGTCACCACGGCGATCTTCCTCACCCTGCTCGCCTCCGTCGCCGGCATGATCCTCGCCTGCGCCAACTCCCTGGCCCACGACGTCTTCGCGAGCCGCGTCAGCGAACTGTCGCCGCGCCGCGAGATGCTGCTCGCCCGTCTCTCCGCGCTGGCGGTCGGCGGCACGGCGATCCTGCTCGCCACGCTGGTCCAGCACCGCAGCCTGCAACCCCTGATCACCCTGTCCTTCTGCCTCTCCGCCTCTGCCATCGCCCCCGCCCTCGTCTACGGCCTCTTCTGGCGCCGCTACACCCGCACCGGCATGCTCTGCACACTCATCGGCGGCACGCTGACCGTGCTGCTGCTGATGCCGGGCACGAACCTGGTCTCCGGATCGCCGTTCTCGGCCTTCCCCGAGGCCGACTTCAACTGGTTCCCGTTCACCACCACCGGGCTGGTCTCCATCCCGGCGGGCTTCGCCTTCGGATGGCTGGGGACGGTGGTCTCCGGGCGGCGCAAGGCGGAGGAGCACCGGCGGCAGTACGAGGCGGTGGAGGGGTGGATTCTGGCGGGAGCGGTACGGCGGGGTGAGTGACCCGGGGCGGGGCCGGGGCGCACGACGGACTCCGCGCACCCCGGCCCCGCTCCCCGCTTCTCACTCCGCCGTCGCACGCCCCTTCAGCGCGTTCAACGCGGTCAGGCTGTTGCGTACGCGGTCGATGTGGGCGCGTACCTCGTCCCAGCGCTCCCCGTGCTCACGCAGCACGCGCTCGGTCTCGCGGGCGATACGGTCCTGGTGCGCCCGCGCCTCGGCGAGCACCTCGTCGGCCCGCACCCGCGCCTCTTCCTGGCACCGTTCCAGGGAGCCCTTGGCGTCTTCCGAAGCCTGCTCGGCCTCGGCGAGCGCGGCCTCGGCGAGCGCAACCCGTTCGGCGGAGCGCGCGTCCAGCGCGGCGACCCGTTCGGCCTCCTCGCTCTCGAACTCCTCCCACCGCCGGGCGTGCTCCTGGGCCTGCTCGGCCAGCACCCCGGAGGTGCGCTGCCGCGCCTCACGCAGCGGAGCGAGGGACTCGGTACGGCTGTCCCTCACCTCGCGCCGGGCCGCGAGACGGAGCTCGTCGGCCTCGGTGCGCGCGACGAGGAGGGTCTGGCGGGCGTGTTCCAGGGCTTCGTCGATTGCGGCGTCCGCGTCCGCCTGTGCCGCGGCGTGCAGGCTGGTCACGTACGCCTGCACCTCCTCCGCACAGCGCTGCGCCTCGTGGCGCGCGCCCTCCCGTACCGCGGTGCCCTCCTCCTCCACCAGCTGGAACAGGCGCTGCGCCCCCGCCCCGAGCGCGTCGTACGTCTGCGGGCACAGCTGCGACACCATCTCGCCCAGCCGTGCCGCCTCCGCGTCCATCTCCCTGGCGAGCACGGTGAGACGGGCCGCGCGTTCCCAGGCGGCGTCCCGGTCCTGGGAGAGCGCCGCGACGTACGCGTCAGCGTGTTCGGGACGGTAGCCGCGCCCCCGTACGGCCACGAAGCCATGTGGCGACACCGGTGCGCTGCTCATCCTGGGGACCCCTCTCCATCCGACAGTCACGAAAATACCTATTTCGCGCATATCCTGATGGATCGGATGGAAGTGTTCATAACGCGACACTCCGCGCAAGGGTCACGGTCGGCCCGCATCGGCCCCCTTCACCGCTCAGCCCCAGGTGGTGCCGGCGGGCTCCCTGATGGTGGTGTTGATGCGGTTGAACAGGTTCGTCAGCGAAATGGTGAGGATCAGCGCCGACAACTCCGTCTCGTCGAAGTGGTCGGCGACCTCGTTCCACAGCGAGTCCGGCACCGATTCCTCGGACAGGTCCGCGAGCCGGGTCACCGTCTCGGTCAGCTGAAGCGCGGCGCGCTCGGCGTCGCTGAAGAAGGGCGCGTGCCGCCAGGCGGCGACGGCCGCGATCCGCTCGTCGCTCACGCCGGCCTTGCGCAGGTTCACCATGTGCCCGTGCACACAGGCGCCGCAGCCGTTGATCTGGCTCGCGCGCATCCCGACAATCTCCTGTAGCTCCGTGGGCAGACCGCTCTGGGCGATCGCCTGGTTGAGGGTGCCGATGCCCTTGAGGGCGTTCGGCAGGACGTACGCCGGGTTCTTCATCCGTGCCTGCATGATGCTGCCTCCTTGAGTCAGTGCTGCGATGCGCTGCTTTCACTTCACTGACGGAGCGCGGGGGCCGACTGTGACGCGGTCCGCGAAAAATCCCGTGCCCGACCCCGCGTACACGAACGAGCCGGGCCCGGTCACAGGACCGGGCCCGGCTCGTCGGGTACGTACGTCTTCAGCGGCGCGTCACAGCAGCCCGTCCCACATCTGCTCCAGCAGCACCGACCACCAGCTCTCCGGCGAACCCAGCGCCGCCGGGTCGAGCGAGGCCAACTGCGCCTGGAAGTCGACGGTCCAGCGGCCCGCCTGCTCCTGGTTCAGCCCGAACCGCAGCCGCCACATCCGGCCGAGCAGGGCCAGGCACCGCTGGAACTCGGGCAGCCCCGTGTTCACGAACTGCGGCGGTACGGACCCACCGCCCGGCCCCGCCTCCACGGGTACGGCGACGATGTTCGCCGTCCCGTACTGCACGCAGATCGCCTTGCCGAAGTCGCTGCCCATGACGAGGTACGAGCCCGCGTCCGGGGCCGGCTGCACCCTGCGCTCGGCCGCCAGCTCCGCCAGCGTCGGGACCGGCCGGCCCGGCTGGGCCTGCGCCCAGAAGAACGGGCCCATGTCCATCGGCAGCCCCGCCATCACCAGCGAGTGCGCCACGACCGGCGGCACACCCTGCCGGGACACCGCGGCCTGCTCGAACCGGAAGATCCCCGGCCCGAACGCGCCCGCCAGCTCCTGCCCGACCCCCTCCGGCGGGATCGGCGGCGCGGACTGCACCTGCGGCAACGGCGCCCGTACGGGGGCGGGGCGCGCGGGCCCGTCGGCGACCTGGTGCAACTCGCCCTGGTGGACCAGCAGTTGCTGCATGCCCTGCTGCCTGCTCGCGTGATCCGTCCCGTACGGCGCGATGCTCGTGATCCGCGCCTGCGGCCACTGCTCCCGGATCATCCGCGCACAGTACGCACCCGGCAGCTCACACGACTCCAACTCCGTGTGCAGCTCCAGCACCTTGTCCGGCGGGATGTTCATCGCCCGCAGCTCATGGAAGATCTGCCATTCCGGGTGCGGTGTCCCCGGCGCCGAACGCCGGATCAATTGCTGCTCGGAACCGTCCTGCGCGCGGTAGCGCAACACGGCCTGGTAGCCGGGGCCGACGGTCGGCTGACCGACGGGCTGCTGCGGGTAGCCGTAGGCCGGGGGTTGCCCGGGTGCGGGCCCGCCGGGGGGCATGGGCGCGGGCGGTACCTGGCCGGGCGGGGCCGCGTGGGGGGCGCCGGATGCCATGCCGGGGGCGGCGGGGAAACCGGGGGCGCTCGGTGGCATGCCAGGAGCGCCGGGGGCGCCAGGGGCGGACGGTGCGCCCGGGGCTTGCGGCGGCGGAGGTGCGCCGGGGGCGCCCACCGGGGGCGCGGACAGCACGGTCTCCGCGTAGTGCACGGCTCCATCGCCGCCCCCCGAGGAACCTTGCGCGCCTGGGGGCTGGGGTGCACCGGGGGTCCCGGAAGCGCCGGGCGCCTGCGGAACGCCGGGGGCACCCGGAGGGCCGGGCGGCATGGGCGCACCCGGCGGATTCGGCGATGCGCCGGGTGCGTTCGGAGGGCCAGGCGGATGCGGCGTACCCGGAGCCTGCGGGGCACCGCCCGCACCGGCCGGTCCCTCGGAACCGTCGGGTCCCAGCGCCGACACGAGCTGGGTCGGCACATAGCCGGACGGAGGAGGAGGAGGAGGAGGCGGAGGCGTACCCCCGGCCCGCGCACCCGGCGCCCCAGGCGCACCCGGCGGAGGCGGCGGCACCGCCCCGCTCCGCGCACGACGCTGCGCAGGCGCCGCCTTGCTCGTGGCGGCGTCGGCGATGTCCTCGGCGCTCGGCGCAAGCGGCCGCCCCGGCGCACCCGGACCACCCGGAGGCTGAGGCGCCCCCGCAGCACCGCCGGGCCCCTGCGGATAGCCGTACGAGGGCGCACCCGGAGGCGACGTACCCGCACCCGCACCACCCGGACCCTGCGGATACCCATACGTCTGCGCAGGCGGCGGCGTACTCCCCTGCGGCGCACCCGGAGGCGGCGTACCCGGCACACCCGCACCCTGCGGATACCCATACGTCTGCGCAAGCGGCGGCGTGTTGCCCTGCGGCACACCCGGCGGCGGCGCACCCGGAACCCCAGGCACGGGCGCGCCCCCCGGTCCGCCCGGCGCACTCGAAGAGCCGTGCGCGTTCGGTGGCGGCGGTGTCTCGTCGTCGGCCCCGCTCAGCGGCGGGGAGAACACGGTCTCGGGCAGCGGCACCGAACGGTCGTCACCCGCATCCGCGTTGGTGTCGGTCCCGGCCCACGGAGTCGCCCCGGCAGGCGCACCCGCGCCTCCACCACTCCCCGGCACACCATCAACAGCACCGTCGGTACCGGCCGAGGCAGCCCCGTCACCCGCAGCCGAAGCCGCAGCCGACGCCCCCGAACTCCCGCCACCCCGCCGATCCGGAATGCCCAACTGATCCGCCGCCTCCTGCAACCACTCCGGCGGCGTCAGCAAGAACGACGTCTGGTTCAGGTCCACCCGCGCCGGAGCGGCCGGCGCGGGTACGGCGGCGTCGTCGGGGCCGCCGTACTCCTCCTCGTACCGGCGAATCACCTCGCCCACCGGCAGAGACGGCCACAGCGTGGCCTCACCGCTGTCCCGGGCGATCACCAACCGCTGGGCGCCGCCATCCGAACGCGGCCCGTCCGCACGGTCCTCCGCCCAGACCACGAACCCGAGGTCGAACTCCCGCACCTGCACCTCACGATGCTGGTACGACGGCACATCCCCGTTGACCCACTCTTCCGCACGCTCCTGCGCCTGCGCGAACGTCACCATCGCTTGAGATCACTCCCCCACCGCAGCCGCAGCAGTCGGTACCGCACGCGCGAACCCGCCGTCCACCATCAGATTCGCCACCGTCTCCAACTCCGGCGGCGACCCCGCCAGCCGGGACAGGAACACGTCGAAGTCGTCCCCGCACGGCATCAGCAACCGCTCCACCCGCTCGGCGGGCGCCCACGAAGGATCGACGTCCCGCGCGTCGTCGTACGCGCAGAACCACACCGAACCGATCCGCTCGCCCTTCACCTTCACGGCGAGCAGACCGCCCTGGACGAAGCCGACGCCCAGATAGTCCTTGGTCAGATGGTCGCGCAGGCACTTGTTGACGTACACCAGGTCATTGACCGCCGCCTCGTCCCGCACCGTGAAGAACGGCTGGTCGATCAGCAGGCCCAACTCCGCGTCCAGCGCGGTCCCCACCGGCGCACAGCCACCGGCCGCCTTCAGGAACGACCGATACGCACCCGGCAACCGGTACCCGAGGTCCTCCTCGACCCCCAGCGCCTGCGACTCCGACACCGCCACCGCCGACTTCGGCAGCCCGAAATGCGCCGGACGCGTCTCCTGCAACGGCCGCGTACCCCGCTTGTGCTGGTCCACCGCCGCCGTCGCCACACCGCCGTGATGCCGCAGCAACGCCTTCACCTCGACCGGAACCAACTCCAGCCGCCGCGAGGTCACCGCGTGATGCCACGTCCAGCCATGCGGCGTCGCCACCGAGGAAATCGTGTCCCACAACTCGTGCCCGGAGGCCGCCATCGCCGCGTTCGCCGACACATAGTCCGTCAACCGCAACTCGTCGACGCCGAAACCCTCCGGCGGATCGGCGATCTCCGCAGCCGCACGCGCATACGGCGAGAAGTCGGGGTAACCGCGCTCGTCGACCCGTACCCCTCTCGGGTGACGGGCCGCCCGGACCGGGTCCGGGAAGTGCACGACCTGTCCGGCGTAGGCCGCGTTCGGCGGCGCGGCTTGCTGCCCGAGCCGACCTGTCGTCATGGCGGTTGCCCCCTGCGGCACTCTGTACGACCCGCAGCGGCCACCAACGACCCGCCACGGCCCGTATTCGACTGTCTCCAACGCGTTGACCGCGCGCATCGCGGTGCGAACAGCCTATGCGGTACGACGAACCCGGTCACCGGCACCGGTCACCACCCCTCCGCTTCCGTGACCAGCCGTCACCCCCTCGTGACAGCCCGCCCAAACCCGGGCGTGTCGCGCCGCCCCAGCTTCCGCACCAGCCCCGCCGTTTGGCACTCTGTGTGATCCGGGGGGATGCACGGGAGGGGATGACGATCATGAACGCGACACAAACGGGGCCGCACCCGGGGCCCTACACAGGCACGAGCGGCGATCCCAGAATCGGCTGGAGCAGCACCGAAGCCCGCCATGCCCCCACCCTCCACCACCGCCGCGACGGCATACTCCCGACCGTCGCCGCCGCCCTCTCCGTCCGCGGCGCCACCCTCACCGGCACCGCCGCCCGCGGCGACCAGGCACCCGCGCTGCACCCCCTCGTCCAGGACTTTCTCGACGCGCTCACGAGCACCCAACGCGACCGCTTCACCGGCCGCTGCGCCGAGACCATCCTCATCTCGCGCCAGATCGCCGCCGCCGACGACGCCCGCAGCAAACGCGCCGGCCGAAAACCCATGACCAACGGCGAAGCCCGCAAGGCCCTCAAACAGGCCAAACTCACCGCCCGCCGCATCCGCGAGGACGGCGACCCCCTGCACGGCAGCTTCGCCGCCCCCTGCCGCGCCTGCACCGCCCTCAGCGCTCACTTCGGCGTCCACATCGTCGATCCCACGGCTACCGGCGGCTGACCGCCACCCCCAACACCCGCAAGATTGAGGGCAGATGCACGCCGACCGTTCGTCCAGCACACGCTTCCCCGTCCCCATCGACGCGGCCCTGCGCGCCGCCGGCTGGCAACCCGGACGCTGGGACATCAAACAAGCCGAGTTCTGGGCCGACACCCTCCGCGAGCACACCTCACCGGCGGGCCACCGCCACGCCGTCTCCCCCGCCGCCGTGGAAGCCTGGGCCGAGTTCGGCGGCCTCCACATCACGCCCGGCGCCCCCGGCCGCCAGATCGCCCCCGCGACCCTTCACCTCGACCCGCTGCACGGCCTGCACATGGCCCGCACCCTCGGTGACCTCGGCCGCGCCCTCGGCACCGACGTCAGCCCCCTCGGCGCCGAAACCGACACCCACTCCCTGATCGCCATCGACACCGAAGGCCGTATCTACGTCCTCGACCACACCGGCGACTGGTACCTCGGTCCGGACATCGACCAGGCCCTCGCCGGCCTCGTCTCGGGCATAGCCCCCGTGCGACTCACCGCAGGCTGACGCCCCGGAGAACGCCGGCCCGCTACGCCGCCGGAATCACCGCCGACACCCGGAAACCCCCCGCGTCCGTCGGTCCGGACACGAACACCCCGCCCAGAGCGGACACGCGCTCCTTCATCCCCACCAGACCGTTCCCCCCGGACGGCAGCCGCGCCGACGAAGCGGCCTCCGGCGGCGGTCCGTTCTCCACCTGCATCGCGATCTCCGAGACCCGGTGCGCCAAGCGCACATGCGTCTTCGCCCCCGCCGCATGCTTGTGGACGTTCGTCAGAGCCTCCTGGACCACGCGGTACGCCGTCTGTTCCACCTCCGGCGCATACAGCCGTGAATCCCCCTCCACCGACAGATCCACGGCCATCCCCGCAGCCGCCGACTGCCCGATCAGTTCATCCAACTCGGACAGGCACGGCCCCTCCGCGCCCTCCTCGTCGGCCGCCCGGGAAGCCGCCGCGGCCGCAGCCGCCCCCACCGCGGCCAACGGCACCCCGCGCTCACGCCGTTCCACCGCGTCCCCGGTGCGCAACACCCCGAGCATCTCGCGCAGCTCGGTCAACGCCTGTCGCCCCATGTCCCCCACCAGGGCGGCATTCCGCACAGCCTTCTCGGGATCCTTCCGGGCAACGGCCTGGAGCGCGGCGGCATGCACGACCATCAGACTCACCCGATGCGCGACGACGTCATGCATCTCCCGGGCGATCCGGGTCCGCTCCTCGTTCCGCGCCCACTCGGCCCGCTCCTCGGCCCGCTCGGCAAGCAGCTGGAGTTCCCGCTCCAACGAGTCGGCCCGCTCCCGCAGGCTCTCCATCAACCGCCGCCGGGCCCCCACATACAGGCCCAGCAGCAAGGGCGGCGCGGTCACGCCGAGAGACGCACTGATCGAAGCGAAGGGGACGAACCAGTCGCCCAGCGCCACATCCCCCGAGTCCATGTCCTGACGCACCCGCACAAACGTCACGATCAACGTCCCCACCAGCGACATCCCCGCCAGTGACGCGATGATCCGACGCGGCAGTTCCGACGCGGCCAGCGTGTACAGACCGACGATCGCCATCAGGAAGCCCATCTGGGCCGGCGTGATGGCGATCGAGACGAGTACGACGGCTATCGGCCACTTCCGCCGGATCAGCAGCACCGACCCGGCCAGCACCCCGAAGACCACCCCCGCGGCCACCGGAATCCCCGCATCCCGTGCGAACGGAATCCCCTCCACCGCACACTCCAGCGCGGACACGAACGCCAGGCTCCCGTCGAGCACGGCACTGCGCCACCTGGCCCACCACCAAGGCCCGGTCAGGGCCGGTACGTGGTCTTCCCCCGTCGTGGTCATGCATCCAGCCTACGGGCGCAAGGCCCCCCTTTTCCGGCGAGTTTTCGCGACTGGCCTACACCACCCTCCGTAACCGAACAGAAGCGAAACCGCCCGAAATCCCTCGAACTGCTGAATCACACACGACCCCCCTCCGGAATCCGACATTCCGACCCGGACACAACGGAGGTTGCCGGGTCATCTACGTCGCCGGGAGTGCCGACTTGTACCGTCGCATCGAGGGCGCCGGGTACGGCATAGTAGGAGGCGCCGCTCGGCGACCCGACTCAATGTCCGGTTCAGTCGAGGTTGTTCCCCCGTGGTGTAATTGGCAGCACTGTGGCTTTTGGTGCCATCTGTCCGGGTTCGAGTCCTGGCGGGGGAGCCTTGCTCGGTTCGGGCCCTGACTGGCACAGCTCAGTCAGGGCCCGCTCTCATGTCCCCCCTGATTCCCCCCGGTATCCTGCGGATGTCACCCCACCCCCTCCACAGCCGAAGGGCATCCCGTGAGCGCCATTCGCCCGGCAGCCGTCGTCGTACTTGCAGCGGGTGAGGGCACCCGTATGAAGTCGGCCACACCGAAGGTCCTGCACGAGATCTGTGGCCGCAGCCTCGTGGGCCATGTGCTCGCCGCCGCGCGTGAGTTGCAGCCCGAGAATCTGGTCGTCGTGGTCGGTCACGCCCGTGAGCAGGTCAGCGCGCACCTGGCCGAGACCGACCCGCATGTCCGTACGGCGGTGCAGGCACAGCAGAACGGCACGGGGCACGCCGTACGGATGGCTCTCGAGGAGCTCGGCGGTTCCGTCGACGGCACGGTGGTCGTCGTGTGCGGCGACACTCCGCTGCTCACCGGGGACACTCTCCAGGCGCTCGCCGCGACCCATTCCTCCGACGGCAACGCCGTCACCGTCCTCACCGCCGAGGTCCCGGACGCGACCGGCTACGGCCGTATCGTGCGGGACGGCGCCTCCGGTGCCGTCACCGAGATCGTCGAGCACAAGGACGCGTCCGACTCGCAGCGGGCGATCCGTGAGATCAACTCCGGGGTGTTCGCGTTCGACGGGCAGTTGCTCGCCGACGCCCTCGGGAAGGTCCGTACGGACAACAGCCAGGGCGAGGAGTACCTCACCGACGTCCTCGGCATCCTGCGCGAGGCCGGTCACCGCGTCGGTGCCTCCGTTGCCGCCGATCACCGGGAGATCGCCGGGATCAACAACCGGGTGCAGCTCTCCGAGGCCCGTCGCATCCTCAACGACCGTCTCCTCACGCGCGCGATGCTGGCCGGCGTCACCGTGATCGACCCGGCGACCACCTGGGTCGACGTGACGGTGACCTTCGAGCAGGACGCGGTCGTGCACCCGGGAACCCAGCTGCACGGCTCCACCCACCTCGGCGAGGGGTCCGAGGTCGGGCCCAACAGCCGTCTCAAGGACACCCGCGTCGGAGCCGGGGCCCGTGTCGACAACACGGTGGCGAACAGTGCGGACATCGGTCCGCAGGCGAGCGTCGGGCCGTACGCCTATCTCCGGCCCGGCACTCGGCTCGGGCTGAAGTCGAAGGTCGGTACGTACGTCGAGACCAAGAACGCCCTGATCGGAGAGGGGACGAAGGTCCCGCACCTCTCCTATGTCGGTGACGCGACGATCGGTGAGTACACGAACATCGGTGCCGCCAGTGTCTTCGTGAACTACGACGGAAAGGACAAACACCACACGACGGTCGGCTCGCACTGCCGAACCGGTTCGGACAACATGTTTGTGGCTCCCGTCACGATCGGGGACGGCTCCTACACGGCTGCCGGGTCTGTGATCACGAAGGATGTGCCGCCCGGTTCGCTCGCCGTGGCCCGCGGCCAGCAGCGGAATATCGAGGGTTGGGTGGCTCGAAAGCGTCCGGGGAGTGCCGCGGCGAAGGCGGCCGAGGCGGCGTCCCGGGAGGCCGAGGGCGAGGGCTGACCGGAAACTGGTGCGTCAAACTCGGCGTACCGTGATAAGTGCACACTCGCACACCCAGCTGAGACACCTCTGAGGAGACAGTGCTGTGACCGGGATCAAGACGACCGGCGAGAAGAAGATGATGTTCTTCTCCGGCCGCGCCCACCCCGAGCTTGCCGTGGAGGTCGCCCAGCAGTTGGGTGTCGGGGTTGTCCCGACGAAGGCCTTCGACTTCGCGAACGGCGAGATCTACGTCCGTTACGAGGAGTCGGCGCGCGGTGCGGACTGCTTTGTGATCCAGAGCCACACGGCTCCGATCAACCAGTGGATCATGGAGCAGCTGATCATGATCGACGCCCTGAAGCGTGCGTCGGCCCGCTCCATCACGGTCATCGTGCCCTTCTACGGTTACGCACGGCAGGACAAGAAGCACCGCGGACGTGAACCGATTTCGGCGCGTCTGATCGCGGACCTGATGAAGACCGCCGGTGCCGACCGCATTCTGACGGTCGATCTGCACACGGACCAGATCCAGGGCTTCTTCGACGGCCCGGTGGACCATCTCTTCGCCCTGCCTCTTCTCGCGGACTACGTGGGCAAGAAGGTGGACAAGGCGAAGCTGACCGTGGTCTCTCCGGACGCCGGCCGGGTCCGCGTGGCCGACCGCTGGTGCGACCGGCTCGGTGCGCCGCTGGCGATCGTGCACAAGCGGCGCGACAAGGACGTGGCGAACCAGGTGACCGTCCACGAGGTCGTGGGTGAGGTCAAGGGGCGGGTGTGCGTTCTCGTCGACGACATGATCGACACCGGTGGCACGATCTGCGGGGCGGCCGACGCGCTGTTCGCGCACGGTGCCGAGGACGTCATCGTGACGGCGACGCACGGTGTGCTGTCGGGTCCGGCGGCGGACCGGCTGAAGAACTCGCGGGTGAGTGAGTTCGTGTTCACCGACACGCTGCCGACCCCGGGTGAGCTCAGCGCCGACCTCGACAAGATCACGGTGCTGTCGATCGCGCCGACGATCGCGAGCGCGGTGCGTGAGGTGTTCGAGGACGGTTCGGTGACGAGCCTGTTCGACGAGCACTGAAGATCCTTTTGGGTACGGCCTCCTGGTCCGAGTAGACTGCTCCAGTTGCTCGGCGAGGGAGGCCGTACCTGTTCAGGCAGGTGTCGGCGGTCCGTTATCGACGCGCTCTTCGTAGCAGGCCGTTCGTGGCCGGGTGACCTGTTCGTTCTCACCCATACGAGGAGTGAAAGTCATGTCCGAGGTAAAGATCTCCGCCGAGACCCGATCCGAGTTCGGCAAGGGCGCCGCCCGCCGTATCCGCCGTGACAGCAAGGTTCCCGGTGTTCTGTACGGTCACGGTTCCGACCCGATCCACCTGACCCTTCCGGGCCACGAGCTCCAGCTCGCGCTGCGCCAGTCGAACGTCCTGATCGCCCTGGACATCGACGGCAAGAGCAACGAGCTGGCGATCCCGAAGTCCGTGCAGCGTGACCCGATCAAGGGCTTCCTGGCCCACGTCGACCTCCAGCTCGTCCAGCGTGGCGAGACGGTCACGGTCGAGATCCCGGTGCACGCCGAGGGCGAGCTGGCCGCCGGCGGCAACCTGCTCGAGTACGTCCTGAACGCGCTTCCGGTCGAGGCCGAGGCCACGCACATCCCCGAGTCGGTCACCGTCTCCGTCCAGGGCCTGGAGTCCGGCGCGTCCGTCCTCGCCAAGGACATCACCCTGCCGAAGGGCACCAAGCTGGCCGTCGAGGGCGACACCGTCGTCCTCCAGATCCTGGCCGCGCAGGCCGAGGAGTCCGAGGGCGAAGAGGCCGAGGGCGACGAGTCCGCCGAAGCCTGACCGGCGGCTTGGCCGTAGGGATATAAGCTCCAGCCGCTGCTCCTCCGGGAGCGGCGGCTGTTGCATAAGGAGAAACAGACGTGACGACCGATGCCAACGCCCCCTGGCTGATCGTAGGCCTCGGCAATCCCGGGCCCGAGTACGCCAGGAACCGGCACAACGTGGGTTTCATGGTGGCCGATCTGCTGGCCGAGCGGGTCGGCGGGAAGTTCAAGCGGGCCGGTAAGGCACAGGCGCAGGTGGTCGAGGGGCGGATCGGGCCGCCGGGTCCGGCGAGCCGGCGGGTGATCCTGACGAAGCCGATGTCGTACATGAATCTCTCCGGCGGTCCGGTGAACGCGCTGCGCGACTTCTACAAGGTGCCGGTCGCGAACATCGTGGCCGTGCATGACGAACTCGACATCGACTACGGCACGTTGCGGCTGAAGTTCGGTGGCGGGGACAACGGGCACAACGGGCTGAAGTCGATGACGAAGACGATGGGTCCGGACTATCACCGGGTGCGGTTCGGGATCGGGCGGCCGCCGGGGCGGATGCCGGTGGCGGACTTCGTGCTGAAGGACTTCTCGTCGGCGGAGCGCAAGGAGCTGGACTACTTCGTGGACCGGGCGACGGATGCGGTGGAGTGCCTGGTGATCGAAGGGCTGGAGCGGGCGCAGGGGACGTACAACTCCTGAGGCCGGAGAAACGTACGTACAACTCCTGACATCTCCCCACGGGAGTTGACCGAGCGCGCGAGCATGGCCAATGATCCCCGCCATGCCTTCTGCCGTCATTTCCCAACGGGGCGCCGAGACCGCGTTGCGGTTCGGCCGGCTCGCGGCGATGGGTGCGGTCGCCGTGCTGATTCTGATCGCCGGTGTGTGGGCGTCGTGGGGGACGGCGCAGTACGTGATGCTCACGAAGGGGCGGGAGCGCGGCACGGTCGAGGTGACGCGGTGCGGTGCGGATTCCTGTTCCGGGCCCTATACGCCGATCACGCCGGGGTCGCAGGCCCGCGAGAGCGTGGTCATCGACAAGACGGTCGCCGTGAAGAAGGGCCGGACGTACACGGTCGTGGTGAAGCCCGGCAGCAGTGACGTCGTGCGCTCCGGTCCCGCCGGTGTCCTCTACTCCTGGGCTCCGTTGGGTGGCGCGCTGCTGCTCGCGTCGATCGTGGTGGCGGGCGGGCTGGGGCGGATGCGGGCGGCGTGGGTCATGGCGGGGAGCGGAGTCGCCCTGCTCACGGTGGCTTTTGTGGTGCTCTGAGAGGCCTGGGTCCGCTGCGCTCTGTGGGAAATCTGTTCGTTGTCTGTTCGTGATTGACCTTGGGTCAGTCGGGGCTGGAAGCTGAGCCGCCCCCTCCACATCTTCCCTGCTCAACTCCCGAAGATGGACTGCCCATGCGTACCCTCACCCGCGCCGGCGCGTTGGCCGCCGGCGTCTCGGCCACGCTGCTGCTGGCCCCCGTCGCCTATGCCACCGCCCCTGGTGACAACGGCACCGTGAAGATCCACGACGCCTCGACCGGCGAGGAACTCCGCCGCAACGAGCCGCACGTGTGCACGTTCTATCTCGACGCGTTCGGCTTTGACGCCGTTCAGAAGGTCGGCTGGCACATCGAGGCGTGGGCCCCGACCGCCGCGACCAAGGGCGAGACGGTGAAGTCCGGCGCGATCACTCTGGACGGCGAGGGCCACGGCCGTACAGAGGACCTGTCGCTGCCGGACGGGCACTACAAGTTGTTCTGGAACTTCGAGACCGAGAACGGCTCGGCGAAGCACAAGGTGTTCTGGACGGACTGCGAGGACGACGAAGGCGGCAGCTCCGCGCCGAGTGTCTCCGCCGCCCCGACCGAGGAGCCGGCCGCGTCCTCCTCTCCCACGGAGAGTGCCCCGGCCGCCGCGCCGTCCTCGTCGCCCTCCGCGCAGGGCGGCAGCGAGGGCGACCTCGCGGAGACCGGCAACGGTGCTCCCGTCGGCCTGCTCTCGGCTGCCGCGGCGGCGCTGCTGGCGGCCGGCGGTTACCTGCTGTTCCGGCGCCGCAAGACCGGCTGACGCATATACGACCGTGCCCCCGAGCCTCTCAACAGAGGCCGGGGGCACGGTCGTACCAGGAGAGGTCAGCCGGTGTTGCGCAGCCCCGCCGCCACGCCGTTCACCGTGAGCAGCAGGGCCCGCGACAGCAGCGGGTCGGGCTGCTCGCCGGCCGCCGCCGCGTCCCGCTGGCGCTTGAGCAGGGTGACCTGGAGGTAGGAGATCGGGTCGAGGTAGGCGTCCCGGATGGTGAAGGTCTGCCTCAGGACCGGGGTGGCGTCCAGCAGTTCGCGCTCGCCGGTCACCTTCAGGACCTCGGCGACGGTCAGCTCGTGTTCGGCCTTGATGGTGTCGAAGACGTGCTTGAGGTCGTCGGGGACGAGGGTGTCGACGTAGTGGGCGGCGATTCGCAGGTCCGTCTTGGCGAGGGTCATCTCGACGTTGGAGACGAAGTTGCGGAAGAAGTGCCACTGTTCGTGCATCTCGGCGAGGACGGTGTCGAGACCGGCCTCGCGCAGGGCCTTCAGGCCGGAGCCGACGCCGAACCAGCCCGGCACGATCTGCCGTGACTGGGTCCAGCCGAACACCCACGGGATGGCCCGCAGACCGTCGAGTCCGGCGCCGGAGTCCGGCCTTCTGGACGGCCTGGACCCCAGGTGCAGGTCGGCGAGCTGGTCCACGGGCGTGGCGGCGAAGAAGTAGGCGGGGAGGTCCGGGTCTTCGACCAGTCGCCGGTACGCCGAGTGCGCCGCGTCCGAGACGACGTCCATCGCAGCGTCCCAGCGGGCCAGCGCCTCTTCCGGCTGGCGGGGGGCGGTGTGCAGGGCGGAGGCCTGGAGGGTTGCGGCGACGGTGAGTTCGAGGTTCTCGCGGGCCAGCGACGGCACGAGGTACTTGTCGGAGATGACCTCGCCCTGCTCGGTCACCTTGATCTCGCCCTCCAGGGTGCCCCAGGGCTGGGCGAGGATGGCGTCGTGGGAGGGGCCGCCGCCGCGGCCGACGGTGCCGCCGCGGCCGTGGAACAGCCGGAGGCGCACGCCGTAGCGGTGCGCCACGTCGCGCAGGCGGCGCTGCGCCCGGTGGATCTCCCACTGGGAGGTGGTGATGCCGCCGAACTTCGAGGAGTCGGAGTAGCCGAGCATGACCTCCTGGACGTCGCCCCGCAGCGCGACCAGGCGCCGGTAGGACGGGTCGGAGAGCATGTCCTCCAGGATGGTGTCCGCGGCCTTGAGCTCGTCGGTGGTCTCCAGCAGCGGCACGATGCCGATCTTCGCCCAGCCGGCGTGCAGATCGATGAGGCCGGCCTCGCGGGCGAGGACCGCGGCGGCGAAGACGTCGTCGGCACCCTGGCACATCGAGATGATGTACGACTCGATGACCTCGGGTCCGAAGACCTTCAGGGCCCGCTTGACGGTCTCGAACACGCCGATCGTCTTCTCACCGGCCGCGTCCACGGGGGCCGGCATCGGGGCCAGCGGGCGGCGCGAGCGCAGTTCCTTGGCGAGCAGCTTGGCACGGTACTCGCGGGGCATGTCCTCGTACCGCCAGGACTCCTCGCCGAGACGGTCGAAGAGCTGGCCGAGGGCGTGGTGATGGGCGTCGGCGTGTTCGCGTACGTCCATGGTGGCGAGCTGGAGGCCGAACGCGGAGAGCGTACGGATCGTACGGTTCATGCGGCCGTCCGCGAAGAGTCCCCCGCGGTGCTCCCTGAGTGACGTCTGGATCAGGGTCAGGTCCTGGAGCAGCTCGGAGGTGCCGAGGTAGTCGCGGCCCGGCTCGTGGGGCGTGCCCGTGGCGAGACGGTGCTTGGTGTTCTCGAGCTTCTGCCGGACGCAGGTGGCCTTGAGCCGGTAGGGCTCCTCGGCGTTGAGCCGCTTGTAGCGGGGGCTGATCTCGGGGAGGCGCTCCAGGTCGGTCTGCAACGACGTGAGCAGCTCTTCCGTCGCACCCGTGTAGCGGATGGAGTTCGACAGGAAGCCGCGGAGTTCGTCGACCGTGTCCAGGGCGTCGTTGATGCCGTGCTCGTGCTGGAGGATCAGCACCTCCCAGGTGACCGCGGGGGTCACGTTGGGGTTGCCGTCGCGGTCGCCGCCGATCCAGGTGCCGAAGGTGAGGGGGCGGGTGTCGTCGGGCAGCTGCACACCGACGCGCTCCAGCTCGGCGGTCAGGTCCTCCAGGACGTCACCGACGGCGCCGGCGTGCAGTTCGTCGAGGTAGTAGATCGCGTTACGGGCCTCGTCCGCGGGCTCGGGGCGTACGACGCGCAGCTCGTCCGTCTGCCAGACGAGGTCGATGTTCTCCGCCAGTCGGGTGTCGTAGCGGCGGCGGTCGGCCTCGATGACCGGGGTCTCCAGGAGCGCGGCGATGCGCCGGAGCTTGTTGAGGACCGAACGGCGCGCGGCCTCGGTCGGGTGAGCCGTGAACACCGGACGAACGTTGAGGTGCTTGACCGTCTCGCGCAGGTGCTCGGGGTCGGCGTCCTTCAGCCGGTCGGCCGTACGGGCGAGGAGACCGCCTTCGGCGGCGCGCTTGGCGCGCAGCTCGCGGCCGCGGTGGACCTGCTCGGTGACGTTGGCGAGATGGAAGTAGGTGGAGAAGGCGCGGACCAGCTTGGCCGCGGTGTCCAGTTCGATGCCGCGCAGCAGCTCAGCGGCGGCCTCGCCGTCCTCGCGGGTGAGGCGGCGGACCTTCTCGACGAGTTCGAGCAGCTCGGGGCCCTCCTGCCGGACGAGGGTCTCGCCGAGGAGGTCGCCCAGCCGCCTGATGTCGGCGCGCAGCTCACTGCTGGTCGTGGTCTGGTCGTCGGCACTGCTCACAGGTGCGGCTCCTTGCAGTGTTGAAGCTCGTCCGGGAGGGAACTATTCAGAGCGGACCGCGCTGTCCGACCGACTCCAGGATAGGTGTCCGGTAGGACGCGCAGGCTCACGGGCTCTTGCTGCTCGGCGACGCGCTGCCATACTTACGTCGCCGTAGGTTACGGAACCGTAGGGACTCCCGTCAGAGCCCTCGACAACCCTGGGTTCCCTGCCCGGGCACCTGCCTCGACCCACGACCCCACAGGGGACGCCCCATGACCACAAGCTCCGACGTGATCGACGACGCCCCGAAGGCGCCCGACGACACTCCACTCCCTGCGGCCACGCTCGGCGGCGAGAAGAAGGGATCGGTCGAGCAGTTCGCTCTCCTTCTCTTCATCGTCGTCCCCTTCATCGCGCTCGTGGCGGCGGTGCCGCTTGCCTGGGGCTGGGGAGTGAGCTGGCTGGACCTCGCTCTGCTGGTCTTCTTCTACTACCTCGGCTGTCACGGCGTGACGATCGGCTTCCACCGCTACTTCACCCACGGCTCCTTCAAGGCGAAGCGCCCGCTGCGCATCGCGCTGGCCGTCGCCGGTTCGATGGCGGTGGAGGGCCCGCTGGTCCGCTGGGTCGCCGATCACCGCAAGCACCACAAGTTCTCCGACGCGGAGGGCGACCCGCACTCGCCGTGGCGTTTCGGGGAGACCCTCCCGGCGCTGATGAAGGGCCTGTGGTGGGCGCACATCGGCTGGATGTTCGACGAGGAGCGGACGCCGCAGGAGAAGTACGCGCCGGATCTGATCAAGGACGACGCGATCCGGACGATCTCCCGTCAGTTCATCTACTGGACGATGCTCTCCCTCGCCCTGCCCGCGCTGATCGGCGGACTGGTGACGATGTCCTGGTGGGGCGCGTTCACGGGCTTCTTCTGGGGATCGCTCGTTCGAGTGGCCCTGTTGCACCACGTGACCTGGTCGATCAACTCGATCTGCCACGCGGTCGGCAAGCGCCCCTTCAAGTCGCGTGACAAGTCGGGCAACGTGTGGTGGCTGGCGATCCTGTCCTGCGGTGAGTCCTGGCACAACCTGCACCACGCCGACCCGACCTCCGCGCGGCACGGAGTGGAGCGCGGCCAGCTGGACTCCTCGGCCCGGATCATCCGCTGGTGCGAGCAGCTCGGCTGGGCGTACGACGTGCGCTGGCCGTCACGCTCACGTATCGATTCACGCCGTAACGACGACCAGGACAGCTCCCGGCGCGGGAAGGCGACCGCCGAGGCGGCATGATTGACGGCGTGGCGACCGATTCCAGCAGTACACCCAGCAATGAGAAGCCGCGGCGAGCGCGCCGTACCCGGATGACCGGTGCGGAGCGTCGCCAGCAGCTGCTGGAGATCGGTCGCACCCTCTTCGCGGAGAGGGGTTTCGAGGCCACGTCGGTGGAGGAGATCGCGGCGAAGGCCGGGGTGTCCAAGCCGGTGGTCTACGAACACTTCGGTGGCAAGGAGGGCCTGTACGCGGTGGTGGTGGACCGCGAGATGCGCCGCCTCCTCGACATGGTGACGAGCTCCCTCACGGCGGGCCACCCACGCGAACTCTGCGAACAGGCCGCCTTCGCGCTTCTCGACTACATCGAGGAGTACACGGACGGCTTCCGCATCCTCGTCCGCGACTCCCCCATCCCGCAGTCGACGGGTTCCTTCGCCTCGCTCATCTCGGACATCGCCACCCAGGTGGAGGACATCCTCGGCCGCGAGTTCAAGAGGCGCGGCTTCGACCCCAAGCTGGCCCCCCTCTACGCCCAGGCCCTGGTCGGGATGGTCGCCCTGACCGGCCAGTGGTGGCTCGACGTCCGCCGCCCGAAGAAGGCGGAGGTGGCGGCCCATCTGGTGAATCTCGCGTGGCACGGGCTGGACGGACTGGAGGCGAAGCCGCGCCTGATAGGACGCCGGAAGAGCTGAACCGACGGACCAGGAGGTGCGCCTTGTGAAACCGTGGGGGCATGACGGAGATGTCCATCAGCGAGGCCGCCCTCCAGCTCGACGACCTCGTCCGCCGGGTCGCATACCGCCGCGAGACCATCGCCCTCACCGACCATGGGCACGTGGCCGCGCTCCTCGTATCACCGCACGTGATCGAGGATCTCGAAGACACCCTGGCCGTCATCGACTAGCAGCGCCGCAAGGCTAAGGGCACGCTCGGAGAGGGCATCCCGCACACGGAGGTCAGACGCCTGCTGGGGCTTGACCCGGACCCGACGTCCTAAGCCGACGGCTCCAGGAACTCCAGCCGGTTGCCGACGGGGTCCTCGGAGTAGAAGCGCCGGTGGCCCGGCAGATTCTCGTCCCGGACGACGGTCGCCCCACGAGCTTCCAGCCGGGCGGCATACGTTTCGATATCCACGACCCGCAGCCCCGGGTGCGCTTTCCTCGCAGGCCTGAAGTCTTTCTCGATCCCCAGGTGCAGCTGCACCGGCCCCGTCCGGAACCAGCAGCCCCCTCGCGCGGCGAGCGCGGGCGGTTTGGGTATCTCGGTCAGGCCGAGGACATCGACGTAATACGACCGCAGCCGCTCCTCCGAGCCGAGCGGAGCCGCGAGCTGGACATGGTCCACGGCGGTGATCATCACGCCGTCTTGCGGGCGACGGCGAAGATGCGGCGGAACGGGAACGGGGTGCCGTACGGGCCGGCCGGATAGGCCTCGCGCAGGGCGGTCCGGTAGGCGTCGAGGAATGCCTTCCGCTCCCCCGGGTCGTCGGCGAGCGCCGTGAGGACGGGGCGCAGTCCCGTTCCCTTCACCCAGTCGAGGACCGGGTCCTCGCCGGTGAGCAGGTGGATGTACGTCGTCTCCCAGACGTCGGCGGTGCAGCCGAGCGCGGTCAGGTGCTCCAGGTAGGTCTCGGGGGCGAGGACTGCGTCGTCGTGGCGGAGGGTGTCGGCGAGGCGGTCCCGCCAGCGGGCGGAGTGGGCGAGTTCGCGCATCAGCCGATGGCTGGGGGCGTCGAAGTTGCCGGGCACCTGGAAGGCGAAGGTGCCGCCGGGAGTGAGGCCGGCGATCCAGTCGGCGAAACGGTCCACGTGCCCCGGGACCCACTGAAGCGTGGCGTTGCTGACGATCAGGTCGTACGGCCGTACGGGCTCCCAGGTGCGGACGTCGGCGGGGGCGAAGTCGAGGCGGCCGCCGCCCGGGGTGGGGCCCGCGTGAGCCTCGGCCCGGGACAGCATCTCGGGCGAGTTGTCGTAGCCGGTGATGTGCGCGGTGGGCCAGCGTTCGGCGAGCAGGGTGGTGACGTTGCCGGGGCCGCAGCCGAGGTCGGCGATGCGGGGCGGGGTACCGGGCAGGTCCGGGACGCGGGCCAGGAGGTCGGTGAAGGGGCGGGCGCGGTGGTCGGCGTGGCGCAGGTACTGGGCGGGGTCCCAGGTGGGCGCGGACATAGGGAGGCCTCCGGGAGGGCGATGACCGTGGCTGACAAGTACCCAGCCTGTCGCCATTTTTAGCTCGACGTCAAGAGACTTGATGTCAAGAGACTTCATGTCGACACAACCACTACACTGATCGTCATGGAGGACGAGGTCGATCGGCTGGTCGCAGCATGGCGCCGGGAGCGCCCGGACCTCGACGTGGATCCGCTCGAGGTGCTCAGCCGGGTGAGCAGACTGGCCCGGCACCTGGACCGCGCACGCCGGCTGGCCTTCTCCGAACACAGCCTGGAGCCCTGGGAGTTCGACGTGCTGACCGCGCTGAGGCGGGCCGGGACGCCGTATCAGCTCTCACCGGGACAGTTGCTGACCCAGACCCTGGTCACCTCGGGCACGATGACGAACCGCATCGACCGGCTGGCCAAGAAGGGCCTGGTGGAGCGGCTGCCCGATCCCAGCGACCGGCGCGGTGTGCTGGTCCGGCTGACCGACGAGGGGCGCGACCGTGCCGACCAGGCGCTTGCGGGGCTGCTCGATCAGGAGCGGGCGATTCTGGCGGAGTTGTCTCGCGCGCAGCGCGCTGAACTGGCCGCGTTGCTTCGGCAGTTGACTGCCCCGTTTGACAACATCCCTGGGTGAGCGCTCCGCGGGCTCGGTCGTCGTTCGGCTGCGGCGCCGTCGTGGCTGGTCGCGCAGTTCCCCGCGCCCCTTTCGGGGCGCTGCCCAACCGATCCTGATCAGGCGCTGCTGCTTTCCTCCACGCCGATCCGGCCGGCAGGTGCAAGGTCCACCGGGCCGACCCCCGCCCGCCGCGCCAGCGCTACCGCGGCCAGGGTCGAGTGGACGCCCAGCTTGCCGAGGACGTTCTGCATGTGTGTGCGGACGGTGTGCGGGGACAGGAACAGGCGCTCGGCGACCGCCTTGCGCCCCAGGCCCGCGACCATGCAGCGCAGCACTTCCCGCTCGCGCGGGGTGAGGGACTCCACCAGCCGTTCGCTCTCGGTGCGGTGCTTGCGCGCGGCCGTCAACTCCCGCAGGACGCCCGTGAGCAGGGCGGGCGGGAGATGGGTCTCGTCGCGCAGAACACCCCGGATGACCGTGAGCAGCCGGGACAGCGAACAGTCCTTGGCGACCCAGCCGGACGCCCCGGCCTGAAGGGCGAGCGCGGCCCGCCGTGGATCGTCCTTCTCGGCGAGGACGACGATGCGTACGGTCGGCTGTCCCGTGCGGACACCGACGACGAGAGAGATCCCGTCGACGAGCCCGTCCTCATTGTTCTCCTGCACCGGCGCCGGACGGACGCCCGGCACATTGCCCCCCAGATCGGCGTCGACGAGCAGCACGTCGTACCGGCGCCCCTCGGCGGCCGCGCGCTCCAGGCTGCGCAGCGCGGCCGGACCGCTGCCGGCCGCGGACACGTCGACGTCCGGCTCGGCGGCCAGTGCGGCGGCGAGCGACTCGGCGAAGATGCGATGGTCGTCGACGACTAGGACTCGGATACGAACCACTGAAACCCCCACTGGTCCGGGACACGACGACCGGTGCGGGTACGACGCCCAGGGGTGGGCGCAATCGCACGGCCGCCGCCGTGCAGAGACTGCTACCCCCACTGCGGGCGTCGTACCCGACTTGTCTCGCCCCCTGATCAGCACCGGCCCCCACCGGTGCTGTTCATCAGAGTACGGCCGGGGGCGGGGAGCGGAAGGTAATTTGCAGAACTGACTGTCCAGCGCGTTTATGGTGAGCCGCATGTTTCGCATTGAGACAGGAGTCGACAAGGAGTTGCGCGACTTGCTCCGTTCCCGTCTGCGCACCACCAACACGGCGGCCTCACCGATCTTGCGAGCGCTGCGCGGAACGCCTGGTGAACGGGAACTTCCGCTCCACGTCTGGGCGTTGGATCACCACGACGCTCTGGCGGGCGGGCTCGTCGGGTACACGTGGACCACGTGGCTGCACGTGACCTATCTGTGGGTGGACGAGCGGCTTCGGGGTGCGGGACTGGGCTCCCGGCTGCTGGCGGAGGCGGAGCACATCGCGTCCGCCGAGCGGGGCTGCCGCAGTGTGCGCCTGGAGACCTGGGACTTCCAGGCGCCGGCGTTCTACACGAAGCAGGGGTATGAGGTGGTGTGCGTGATCCCCGACTATCCGCCGGGGATCACGGAGTACACGCTGACGAAGCGGCTCAGCTGATCCTGCGCGCCCCCGCCGAGGGCACCGCCTCGAACGTCCGCGGGGCCTTGAAGCCTGCCGTCGCGAAGGCTTCCTCGACGGCCTTCGTGATGGTGTCCACGTCGGCCGTCTCCGCCAGCACGATCGCCGAACCGCCGAAGCCGCCGCCGGTCATCCGGGCGCCGAGCGCGCCCGTGGCGAGCGCTGTGTCGACGACCAGGTCCAGCTCGGGGCAGGAGATGCGGAAGTCGTCCCGCAGAGAAGCGTGGCCCTCGACCAGCACCGGGCCGATCGCGCGGGTCTCGCCGGCCTCCAGCAGGGCGACGACCTTCTCCACCCGCTCGTCCTCCGTGACGATGTGGCGGACCAGACGGACGGCCTCTTCGTCGTCACCGAGGCGGGCGAGTGCCGCGTCCAGACCGTCGTACGGCACGTCCCGCAGCGCGTCGACGCCCAGCAGGGCGGCACCCCGCTCGCAGCCCGCCCGTCGCTTGCCGTACTCGCCCTCGCTGTGCGAGTGCTTGACCCGGGTGTCCACCACCAGCAGGCGCATGCCCTCCACGGCCAGATCGAAGGGGATCTGCTTCTGGGACAGGTCACGGGTGTCGAGGAAGAGGGCGTGGCCCTGCTCGCAGCAGGCGGAGGCCGTCTGGTCCATGATGCCGACGGGAGCGCCGACGTACACGTTCTCCGCGCGCTGGCACAGACGGGCCAGCTGCCAGCGCTTGAGGCCCAGTTCGTACAGGTCGTTGAGGGCCAGGGCGACCACGACTTCCAGCGCCGCCGACGACGACAGGCCCGCGCCCGCCGGGACCGTCGAGGCGAGGTGGATGTCGGCGCCGGTGACCGGGTGGCCGGCCTCGCGCAGGGCCCAGACGACGCCCGCCGGGTACGCGGTCCAGTTGCGGTCCGAACCGGGGGCCAGGTCGTCCGGTCTCAGTTCTACGACGCCGCCCTCGACGTCCGCCGAGTGCAGGCGCAGCACACCGTCCTCGCGCCGCGCGACGGCCGCGACGGCGGTGTGCGGCAGCGCGAAGGGCATCACGAAGCCGTCGTTGTAATCAGTGTGCTCACCGATGAGGTTGACGCGGCCCGGCGCTGCCCAGACACCTTCGGGGCCGGTTCCGTACAGCTCCTCGAAACCGTCCCGCACCTGCTCTGCCCCCACTACTGCTCCCTTGCCGTGTTTGCGATGTGCTGCGCGAATTCCCACGCGTCCGCGACGATCCCCGCGAGGTCCGCGCGGGACGGGTTCCAGCCGAGCCGCTCGCGGGCGGTGTCGGCGGACGCGACCAGGACCGCCGGGTCGCCGCCGCGGCGCGGGGCCATGACCTCGGGGATCGGGTGGCCGGTGACCTGGCGGACGGTCTCGATGACCTCGCGGACGGAGAAGCCGTTGCCGTTGCCGAGGTTGCAGATCAGGTGCTCGCCGGGCTGGGCGGCCTGAACGGCCAGCAGGTGGGCCTCGGCCAGGTCGGCGACGTGGATGTAGTCGCGCACGCAGGTGCCGTCCGGCGTCGGGTAGTCGTCGCCGAAGACGGAGATCGCCTCACGCCTGCCCTGGGCGACCTGGAGGACCAGCGGGATCAGGTGCGACTCGGGGTCGTGGCGCTCGCCGTACGCGCCGTAGGCACCCGCCACGTTGAAGTAGCGCAGCGAGACCGCGCCCAGGCCGTGCGCCGCCGCCTCGCCGGTGATCATGTGGTCGACGGCGAGCTTCGTGGCGCCGTACGGCGACGTGGGCGCCGTCGGGTCGGTCTCGGTGATCGGCGAGCTGACCGGCTCGCCGTACGTGGCCGCCGTGGAGGAGAAGACCAGCTTGCGGACGCCTGCTTCGCGCATCGCGCCGAGCAACGCCATGGTGCCGCCGACGTTGTTGTCCCAGTACTTCTCGGGCTTCGCGACCGACTCGCCGACCTGCGAGAACGCGGCGAAGTGCAGAACGGCGTCGAAGGAGGAGTCCAGCCACTTGGCGGCGTCGCGGATGTCACCCTCGACGAAGGAGGCGCCCGCGGGCACGCCCTCGCGGAAGCCGGTGGAGAGGTTGTCGAGGACGACGACCTCGTGGCCCGCCTCCAGCAGATGCTGGGCGACCACGCTGCCGACGTATCCCGCGCCACCGGTCACCAGGTACTTACCGCTCATGAACTCGCTACCTCTCGCAGTCGCTCGGCCGCGCGCTCGGGCGGCACGTCGTTGATGAACACGTTCATGCCGGACTCGGAACCCGCGAGGAACTTCAGCTTGCCTGACGTACGGCGGATGGTGAAAAGCTCGAGGTGCAGGGCGAAATCGTCCCTGCTCACACCGTCGAACTCGTCCAGCGCGCCGAACGGGGCCTGATGCCAGGCCGCGATGTACGGCGTGGGCGGTTCCCCTTCGCCGAAGATCCGGTCGAAGCGCCTCAAGACTTCCAGATAGACCTGGGGAAATTCTGTGCGCGCCGCCTCGTCGAGACCGAGCAGATCGGGCACGCGGCGCTTGGGGTACAGGTGGACCTCGTACGGCCAGTGCGCGGCATACGGCACGAAGGCGACCCAGTGTTCACCCTCCAGGACGACCCGCTCGCCGGCGAGTTCACGCTCCAGGACGGCGTCGAAGAGATTCTCACCTCCCGTCGCTTCCTTATGAGTTGCGAGTGAACGCAGCATCAGCGCGGTGCGCGGCGTGGTGAACGGGTACGCGTAGATCTGGCCGTGCGGATGGCCCAGGGTCACGCCGATCTCGGCGCCCCGGTTCTCGAAGCAGAACACCTGGTCGACGGAGGGCAGATGGGACAGTTCCGAGGTCCGGTCGGTCCAGGCGTCGAGCACCAGGCCCGCCTGTTCCTCGGTCAGGTCGGCGAAGGACGCGTTGTGGTCGGAGGTGAAGCAGACCACCTCGCAGCGGCCGGAGTCGCCGGCGAGGGAGGGGAAGCGGTTCTCGAAGACCACGACGTCGTACGAGGAGTCGGGGATCTCGCTCAGCCGGTCGCCCTGGGACGGGCACAGGGGGCACTCGTTCGCCGGCGGATGGTAGGTGCGGCCCTGGCGGTGCGAGGCCACGGCGATGGAGTCGCCGAGCAGGGGGTCACGCCGGATCTCGGACGTGGTGACGGTCCGTTCCAGCGGGCGGTGGTCCACGGCGTCACGGACCTTGTCGTCGCGCAGGTCGTAGTAGATCAGCTCGCGACCGTCGGCCAGCCGGGTCGAGGTCTTCTTCACTGCGGACTCCCCTGTCAGGGCCACTCAACCAACCAACATAACTCAACATATCGAAACACAACTCACCAGGAGCGTCAACATCACAATCAAACAAAGAGCACCATCCGAAGTGTTCAATTACTGAACACAGAGGCGTAGGTTCCGCTCTGGATCAGTTCGCGCAACGAAGCGAGTGCTTATGCAAACCCCCACATATCTGGCCGCCGAGCTACGACTCCCCACCAACTGGCTCGACTACACGATCCTCGGCATCTACTTCGTCGTCGTTCTCGGCATCGGCTTCGCCGCCCGCCGCTCGGTGAAAACCAGCCTCGACTTCTTCCTCTCGGGCCGCTCGCTGCCTGCCTGGATCACCGGGCTCGCGTTCATCTCGGCGAACCTGGCCGCCACCGAGATCCTCGGCATGGCCGCCAACAGCGCTCAGTACGGCGCATACACCGTGCACTGGTACTGGATCGGCGCCATCCCCGCCATGGTCTTCCTCGGCCTGGTGATGATGCCCTTCTACTACGGAAGCAAAGTTCGCTCGGTTCCCGAGATGCTGCTGCTGCGCTTCGACAAGTGGGCGCACCTGCTCAGTTCGATCCTGTTCGCCTTCGCCGCCATCCTGATCGCCGGTGTGAACCTCTACGCCCTCGCGATCGTCGTGGAGGCACTGCTGGGCTGGCCGCAGTGGGTGGCGATCGTGGTCGCGGGCGCCTTCGTGCTGGCGTACATCACCCTCGGCGGCCTGTCGTCCGCGATCTACAACGAGGTACTCCAGTTCTTCGTGATCCTCGCGGCCCTCATCCCGCTCGTCGTGCTGAGCCTGAAGAAGGTCGGCGGCTGGGACGGTCTGACCGACTCCCTGACCAAGACCCACGGCGCCGACTTCACCACCGCATGGGGCGGCACCGGCATCGGCAGCGACAACCCGCTGGGCGCGAACTGGCTGACCATCGTCCTCGGCCTCGGCTTCGTGCTGTCCTTCGGCTACTGGACGACGAACTTCGCGGAGGTCCAGCGAGCGCTGTCGGCGAAGAACCTCTCGGCGGCCCAGCGCACCCCCCTCATCGCGGCCTTCCCCAAGATCTTCATCGTGTTCCTGGTGATGATCCCGGGTCTGGCGGCCGCCGCCCTGATCCCGGGCTTCGGCGCCGAGGGCTCGGACTACCAGTACAACGACGCGATCCCGTACCTGATGGAGGAGCTGCTGCCCAACGGTGTCCTCGGCATCGCGGTGACGGGCCTCCTCGCGGCCTTCATGGCGGGCATGGCGGCCAACGTGTCCTCCTTCAACACGGTGTTCACCACCGACATCTGGGCCCGCTATGTGGTCAAGGACCGCGAGGACGGGTACTACGTGACGTTCGGCCGCCTGATCACGGTGATCGGCGTGTGCGCCTCCATCGGCACCGCGTTCCTGGCGTCGTCCTTCTCGAACATCATGAGCTATCTCCAGACGCTGTTCTCCTTCTTCAACGTGCCGATGTTCGTCGTCTTCATCGTCGGCATGTTCTGGAAGCGCGCGTCCGCGAAGTCCGGCTTCTGGGGTCTGCTCGCCGGCACCGTGACCGCGATGGTGAACTACTTCTGGATCTACAAGCAGGGCATCATCGACATCCCCTCCGACCAGGGAGCCAACTTCGTCTCCGCGATCGCCGGGTTCGTGGCCGGTGCGGTCGTCATGGTCGCCGTCTCCCTCTTCACGGCCCCGAAGTCGGCCGAAGCACTGGCGGGCCTCGTCTACGGCACCCGCTCCCCCGGCATGGAGGAGCCGCCCGCCGCCGGCGACGACGCCTGGTACCGCAGGCCGGCCCTGCTGGGCTGGGGCGCGGTGATTCTGGCGGCGGCCTGCTACATCCCGTTCTCGTTCTGATCGCCTTCAGAAAGGGGAGATTGAGGAACCATGTCTGAGAACCACGGCTTTTCCGAGCAGGACCTCCAGCGGCAAGTCACCGAGCTGGAGGGCAAGTCCACGACGGCCGCACGCCTCTTCGACATCCGCCGGATCATCGGCGGCCTGTTCGTCCTCTACGGCGTGATCGTCACGATCGCCGGGATCACGGCCTCCGACGCCGACATCGACAAGGCCGAGGGCGTCAACATCAACCTGTGGACCGGGTTGGGGATGCTCGCGCTGGGGCTGTTCTTCCTGGCGTGGCTGTGGCTGCGGCCCACGGCTGCGCCGGTGCCGGACGTCCTGCCGGACGAGTCCGCCGAGTGACGCTCGCCGGTGAGACGGGGCTGGAGTTCCTCGGGGCTCCAGCCCCGTTCTGAGTACCGGTACTCATGCCCACCCCGCCGCTCGCGCCCACACTTCGAGCATGAGGCGACACTCCGGGCAAAACCCGCTCACCGGTCGTATCGGCCATCCCTCCCGCGTCCTGTACGGCGCGGCATCGACGGCGCTGTGTGCGCTCGTCCTCACCGCCTGCGGCACCGAACGGCCGGACGGCCAGGGCCCGGCGGCAGGATCCGACGACCGGGTCGCGGCCGAATCGCCCCCGCTCCCCCGCACGGAGACGGAGGATGCCGGGACCGAGAGCCCCGAGGACGACGAGACCGGGAGCACCGACTTCCTCCTGTTCATGCAACTCCTCATCTCCGTCGCCGAGCCGTGCCCCGATACGCAGGCCGAGGCAGCCCAGGAGGAGGCGGAGCTGAGCTCCGTGGAGAAGTGCGCGGCCCGCGGTCACGTCCGTCGCATCACGAAGGCCCTCAAGGACATCGCCGACCCGACCCCGGGCCAGGTCGGCGATGTCCTGCGCGACCTCGGCTACATCGACGAACGCGTCGACGGCCCGCAACGCTCCGGTGAGCGCGTGGAGTTCACGCTCGACCTCCGGGTCCTGGGCGGTCAGCTGTGCCTGGACGGCAGCGTCACCGGCACCGGGACCGCCATCGAGCCGTACGGTGCGTCGCCCGAGGTCGAGTGCCTGGACGTGCGGCGCACGTCCTGATGCCGGCCGCGAGTCAGTCCGTCCCCGTCTCCGGAGGCGAGTGCGGTACCGGGCCCGCGCGGTCCAGCAGACCTGTCCTCGCCGCCAGCGCCGCCGCCTCCAGTCGGGAGCCCACCCCCAGCTTCATCAGCACCCGTTGGACATGGGTGCGGGCCGTCGACGGAGCGATGCCCATGCCGGCCGCGATCAGCCGGGTGTCCTCGCCGTCCGCGACCCTGACCAGGACCTCGACCTCTCTGGGCGTCAGCATGTGAAGCAGGCGCTGGCCCTCGTCGTCGGGCTGGACGGCCGGGTTGAGGAGCTCACTGAAGGCGCCCTGAAGGAGTTGCGGGGCCACGGCCGCCTCGCCCGCCCTTGCCTTCATGATCGCCCGCTCCACCCCCTCGATGCGCTCGTCGTGCCGTACGTAGCCCGAGGCGCCCGCGGCGAAGGCGGCGGCGATTCCGCGTGGTGAGGGCACGGGCCCGAGGACCAGGACCGCGACCTGCGGACGCTCTCGTTTGATCTTCACCACCGGGTCGAATATCCCGGGCTCGGCAGGTGTGGCCGTGCCGAGCAGGCACACCTCCGGCGCACGGGTGATCACCAGTTCCGCCGCGCCCGCGGCCGGTGCCGCCGCGGCGAGGACACGATGGCCCCGCAGTTTCAGCGCCGAGGCCAGTGCCTCGGCCAGCAATCGGTGGTCGTCGACCACCATGAGCCGCACTCCCATCGAGCAACCCCCCAGTCCCCCCAATGGATGCCCCACTATGCATGCCCACTGGTCCGCGCGGCCAGAAGCCCCCACCCGGCTCCCCCGCTCTTCATGCCCCCGGAAGCTACACGCTTGTTCGACGCTGCGCTGCCCCTACCGGTGAGAAGTGCCCCGGATCGCCGAAATTCCTCGCATTCGAGGGTGTTGGGCGGTACGTGCACGGCCCCTTCTCTGAGCAGGGACGGGACCGTCAACACGGGCCGGTGGTTCAGCCGTTCGTGCCGAACGCGATCGCCAGGTACTGCTTCTCGGGCGAGCCGGACAGCCTGAAAGCGTGCGCCTGGGACATGTAGAGACGACCGTCGCGGAAGAGGATCTCGGAGTACTCGGGGAGCAGGGTCCGGGTGGCCGGGTTCTCCAGCAGCTCGGTCTCCTTGACGGTGACGCCGTCGATGCTGACGATCCGGCCGCCCTGGCCATAGGCAGGACGCTTGTACGCGATCACGTTGCCGCCGTCCATCCGCAGCGGGGAGATCGTGTAGCCATCGCCCGCGTCGGCGCGTTTGCCGGTCTGTTTGCCGGTGGCCAGGTCGAAGGCGACGATCTCGTTGGCGTGCTCCTGGGTCGGCACATAGAGCCGGTCGTTGCCGACCACCAGCCGACGGCAGTTCTCGACCTCGCCGATGGCGTCGCACCGTGCCGCGTACTGATCGTCCGGCAGCGAGATCCGGGAGCGCAGTCTGCCGGTCCTGTTGTCGACGGAGAAGAGGTCCGATGTGGGACTCGCGGTGTCGCCGGCTTCGGCGGCCACGACCAGGGGGTCGGTCGACACCACGTCGGCGTGCTCGATGCCCTGTGCCATCCCGTACTCCGAGATCACCGTCCCGGACGTCGGGTCGATGGTCTGGATGTGCAGCTGAAGCCGGTCGGACGAGCCGCATCTGCGCACCGCGACCAGCTTCGTGCCACCGCCGTAGCCCGCGTCGTAACAGGTGTCGGCCGGCTTCGGGGCCCACAGCGGCCGGGCGGAGGCGATGTCCCAGGCCGCGCCGCCGCCGGTGCTGCCGGCGGCGACGGTGTTGCCGCTGACGGTGACGTTGCTGAAGGCGATCAACCGGTCACCGGTCTGTGCGGTCCTGGTCCACAGCCGCTTGCCGGCGTCGAGGTCGATCGCCGCGACCTGACTACAGCCCGCCGAGGCGTTCCCGGCCGGCATCCTGGGCTGGAAGACAACGGCCGTCCTGTTGTCCTCGGTGGTGTTCCGGCTGACCGTGCACACCGGGCCGGGCAGCGGGATCGTCCACAGCCTGGTGCCCTTGTCGGCGTCGTAGCCGACGATCTCGGCGATGCCGCTCTTGACGTACACCTTGTCGGTGAGCCAGGAGCCGGGGACGACGACACCGCCGACGTCCCTGGTCTCGGGCATCGGCACCTGGAAGAGGACCTCGGCGCCGGTGTCGGCCGGCACCTTCTCGTCGCCCTGGCCGCCGGTGTCCCCGCCAGCGCCGACGGAGTTCGCGGTGGCGTGTTCTCCTTCGTCGCGACCGGAGTTCGCGTACCAGACGCCGCCGACGACGATCAGCGCGATCGTCAGGAGCGCCGCGACGACGACCGTCAACCGCGCCTGGGTCCGCCGCCCGCCGGCCATGGCCGACTGCGGGTGGCCGTACCCGTACCCCGGGGGCAGCTGCGGAGCGCCGTAGCCGGGCGGCGGCAGGGTGGGCGGCGGGCCGAAACCTGCGCTCTGCGGTGGGTGGTTGGGCAGTGGGGGCGGCGGCTGGGTCATGACGTGAGTACCTCGTGAGCGGAAGCGTGGGGGGGCGAGGGGAGCGAGGGGAGCGGAGGCGGCCAGGAGGAGGTCACTTGCCGTAGGCGAGTATCAGCTTCTCCACCGGGTCGTCGTTGCCGGTCAGCCGCGTGGCCGAGAGGTAGAGGCGGCCGTCGGCCCAGTCGATGGCCGTGGCGGGGAAGCCGTCCTCGACGTCCGCCGCGGCCTGCGGGTTCCGCAGCAGTTCGGCCGGTTTGTGGCTGCTGCCGGTCGTCGGGATCGACACGACCCGGCCGCCCGCGTCGTGCGACGGCCGGACGTACGCGATGAGCCTGCCGCCCTCGGCTTTCAGCGGCAGCATCGGCTCGTCCGCCGGGGACTTGACGCGCCACTTCTCCTTGCCGGTGGACAGGTTGATCGCGACGATCTCGTTCGCGCCGCTCGTGGCCTCGGTCGGCAGGTAGAGGGTGTCGGCGTCGGCGGCCACGCCCGCGCAGCCCCGGAGGTCACGGGCGCGGATCGCCGGGGTGCAGTCGGGGGCGAAGTCCTCGTCGAAGCCGACCTGGGAGCGGAACGTGCCGCCCGAGGTGAACGTGGAGATGTTCCAGGCCTGCTTGTCCTCGTTGGTGCTGTAGATGACCAGCGGGTCGACGGAATAGGTGCGTTCGACCGTCCAGCCCTTGTCGATCGGCAGAGTCCACAGGACCTCGCCGGTCGTCGGGTCGAGCCCCTGCATCTCCTCGTGCTCGTCCGTGGTGCCGGCGTCGCAGGACGCGAGCTGGACGAGCTTCTCGCCGCCCGCGAAGGCGGTCGGGAAGCAGGAGTCGCCGTACTTCTTCCTGTCGTAGAGCTTGCTGCCGCTCATGACGTCGTACGCCGTGCCGGACTGCGAGCGGCCCACCATCAACGTCCTGCCGGTGAGGGACATCTCGACGGCGGGTGCGGAGTCGGACAGCGTGCTGTCCCAGCCCTGCTCGCCGGTGTCGAGGTCGACCTCCTGGAGCCGGGTGCACTCGGCACCGTCGCCGCTGCCGCTCAGGTACGCCACGACGATCTTGTCGTCGGCCGTCTTCTGCGGGGTGACCGCGCAGATCTTCTGCGGGAAGGCGATCGGGTCCCAGGCCGGGTAGCCGTCACCGGCGTTGTACGCGACGAGTTGCTTGTACGCCGCCTTCACCACCGTCCTGTCCGTGATCCACATGCCGGGGGCGTCGGCGCCGGTACCGGGCACGTCCGGCGCCTCCGCGTGCCAGAGCATCTGCGACTCGCCCGCCCGGCGGCCCTCGTCGAGGCTTTCCGGGTCGTACGAGGCGGACGGCTTCGCGGCGACGCCCGCCGGCTGCTTCGGGGCGTCATCGCCTCCGCTCGTCGCCGCGAACACGGTGCCGCCGATGACGAACAGGGCGGCCACCGCGACACCGACGGCAAGCGCGGGCCTGCCCCTGAAGGCGTCGCGGGGCCCGGATCCGGGCGGCGGCGGGGTCTGGGGCGGCTGGCTCATCAGCGGCCCTTTCTATCACCCGGCACCGGCAGCGCACCGGCCCGGATCCGCCCTGTTCCCAAAGGGAGGACCGGTCCGTGATGCCGTCGTTACGCGTCCTCGGCCAGTTCCAGCCAGCGCAGCTCCAGTTCGTCGCGCTCGCCCGCCAACTGGCGCAGCTCGGCGTCCAGTTCGGCCACCTTTGCGAAGTCGGTGGCGTTGTCGGCGATCCGGGCGTGCAGCTTGGTCTCCTTCTCGGAGATCTTGTCGAGCTGCCGCTCGATCTTCTGGAGCTCCTTCTTGGCGACGCGCTGGTCGGCGGCGCTCGGCCCGGCGGCGGGCTTCGCCGCGACGGGCGACGCGGCGGCCACCGCCTCCTCCATGCGCCGGCGCCGCTCCAGGTACTCGTCGATGCCGCGCGGCAGCATCCGCAGGGTGGCGTCGCCGAGGAGGGCGAAGACGCGGTCCGTCGTCCGCTCGACGAAGAACCGGTCGTGGGAGATGACGACCATCGAGCCGGGCCAGCTGTCGAGGACGTCCTCAAGCTGGGTGAGGGTCTCGATGTCGAGGTCGTTGGTGGGCTCGTCGAGGAAGAGGACGTTGGGCTCGTCCATGAGGAGCCGGAGGATCTGGAGCCGGCGCCGCTCGCCACCGGACAGATCACCGACCGGCGTCCACTGCTTGTCCTTGTTGAAGCCGAACGTCTCGCACAGCTGCCCGGCGGTCATCTCGCGCCCCTTGCCGAGGTCGACGCGCTCGCGCACCTGCTGCACGGCCTCCAGCACCCGCAGGTTCGGGTCGAGTTCGCCGACCTCCTGCGAGAGATAGGCCAGCTTGACGGTCCTGCCCACGGCGACCCGCCCGCCGGCCGGCTGCGTCTCGCCCTCGCTGCGGGCGGCCTCGGCCATGGCACGCAGCAGGGAGGTCTTGCCGGCGCCGTTCACGCCGACGAGGCCGATGCGGTCGCCGGGGCCGAGCTGCCAGGTCACATGCTTGAGCAGCACCTTCGGCCCGGCCTGGACGGTGACGTCCTCAAGGTCGAAGACCGTCTTGCCGAGCCGCGTGGACGCGAACTTCATCAGCTCGCTGCTGTCCCGGGGCGGCGGTACGTCCGCGATCAGCTCGTTGGCGGCCTCGACGCGGAAGCGGGGCTTCGACGTACGGGCGGGGGCGCCGCGCCGCAGCCAGGCCAGCTCCTTGCGGACCAGGTTCTGCCGCTTGGTCTCCTCGGTGGCGGCGATGCGCTCGCGCTCGGCGCGTGCGAAGACGTAGTCGGAGTAGCCGCCCTCGTACTCGTACACATCGCCCTTCTGCACGTCCCACATGCGGGTGCAGACCTGGTCGAGGAACCAGCGGTCGTGGGTGACGCAGACGAGCGCGGAGCGGCGCTCGCGCAGGTGGTTCGCGAGCCAGGAGATGCCCTCGACGTCGAGGTGGTTGGTCGGCTCGTCGAGCACGACCAGGTCCTGGTCCTCGATGAGCAGCTTGGCGAGTGCGATACGTCGGCGCTCGCCGCCGGAGAGGGGGCCGATGACGGTGTCGAGCCCCTGCGGGAAGCCGGGCAGGTCGAGGCCGCCGAAGAGTCCGGTGAGTACGTCCCTGATCTTGGCGTTGCCCGCCCACTCGTGGTCGGCCAGGTCCCGGATGACCTCGTGGCGGACGGTGGCGGTGGGGTCGAGGGAGTCGTGCTGGGTGAGCACGCCCAGGCGCAGGCCGCCGGAGTGGGTGACCCGTCCGGTGTCGGCCTCCTCCAGCTTGGCGAGCATCCGGATGAGGGTGGTCTTGCCGTCGCCGTTGCGGCCCACGATGCCGATGCGGTCCCCCTCGGAGACGCCGAGGGAGATCCCGTCGAGCAGGGCACGGGTGCCGTACACCTTGCTGACGTTCTCGACATTGACCAGGTTGACGGCCATTTCTCTCCTGACACGGGGATCGATCGACCCTCCAGGGTAGTCGCCGCGCCTCTTGATCCGTCCGGCGGTCGGCACAGCCCGGGTAAGCAGAGGGTCGCTCACCCCTACCCGGACGTAGGGATTCCCCTAATTGACGTGACCTCGACAAGACCGTCACCGTAGCCACGCAGGACCGCCACCCCCCACGCCCCAGATCCCGTGCACGTTCCACGAGAGGGGAACCACCCCCATGTCCGGTCCGCACTCCCCAGGTCGCCGCAGACCAGGTGCCCTCGCCGCGCTTCTCGCCACCACCGCCGTACTCGCCGTGAGCGCCGCGACCGTCGCCCCCGCGGCCGCGGCCGCCCCCGCCGAGGGCGTGATCGTCGGCGCCGGCGCCGAGGGCGCCGTCAAGGACAGCTACATCGTCACCCTGAAGGACAACGCCGGCTTCCGCGCCGCCTCCACCAAGGGCAAGGCGCTCGCCACCCGCTACGGGGCCGAGGTCGAGCGCACGTACAAGACGGCGCTCAACGGCTACGCCACCGAGATGTCCGAGACCGAGGCCAAGCGGCTCGCCGCCGACCCGGCCGTGGAGAAGGTCGTCCAGAACAAGACCCTCCACATCAACGACACCCAGACCAACCCGACCTGGGGTCTGGACCGCATCGACCAGGCCGACCTGCCGCTCGACTCCGCGTACACCTACCCGGACAGCGCGGGCAGCGGCGTGACGGCGTACATCATCGACACCGGCGTCCGGATCACCCACACCGACTTCGGCGGCCGTGCCTCCTACGGCTACGACGCCGTCGACGGCGACACCACCGCCGACGACGGCAACGGCCACGGCACGCATGTCGCCGGCACGGTCGCGAGCGCGACGTACGGCGTCGCCAAGGCCGCGGACATCGTCGCCGTGCGCGTCCTCGACGACGAAGGCTCCGGTACGACGGACGGTGTGGTCGCGGGCATCGACTGGGTGACCGAGAACGCCCAGTTCCCGGCCGTCGCCAACATGTCGCTCGGCGGCAGCGCCGACTCCGTGCTGGACGAGGCCGTCGAGAACTCCATCGCGGCGGGCGTGACCTACGCGGTCGCCGCCGGGAACGACAACACCAACGCCTCCTCCAACTCCCCGGCCCGCGTCGCCTCGGCGATCACCGTGGGCGCCTCGACCAGCGCCGACGCCCGGTCGTCGTTCTCGAACTACGGCAGCGTGCTCGACATCTTCGCGCCGGGATCGAGCATCACCTCGACGTACAACACCTCCAACTCCGCCACCGCCTCCCTCTCCGGTACGTCGATGGCGTCCCCGCACGTCGCCGGCGCGGCCGCCGTCTACCTGGGCGAGAACCCGAGCGCCACGCCCTCCCAGGTGGTCTCGGCGCTGACCTCGGCGGCGTCGTCCAACACGCTCACCAGCGTCGGCACCGGCAGCCCCAACCTGCTGCTCCAGGTCACGCCGGCCGGTGACGGAGACGGCGGCGGCGACACCGGTACGGCCTTCGAGTCGGCCACCGACGTGTCGATTCCCGACGCGGGCTCCGCCGTCTACTCGCCGGTCACCGTGAGCGGCCTGACCGGCAGCGCGCCCAGCGATCTCTCGGTGTACGTCAACATCGTCCACACCTACCGCGGCGACCTGGTGATCGACCTGGTCGCGCCGGACGGTTCCACCTACCGCCTGAAGAGCAGCAGCTCCTCCGACTCCACGGACAACGTCGACGCCACGTACACGGTCGACGCCTCCAGCGAGACAACGGTCAACGGGACCTGGCAGTTGAAGGTCCAGGACGTCTACAGCGCGGACACCGGCTACATCAACAGCTGGAAGCTGACCTTCTAGGAGCGTGCGCCCCGGGGTTCACCCCCCGGGGCGCTGCTGCGGAATCAGCGCCGACGCGGGAGCCAGTCCGCGCCCCTGCGCCGCATGCTCGCCCACCGGCATGTCGTCGCGCATCAGGGACTCGGGTATGTGGACCGCGGCCGTCACACCGCCGTTCGGCGAGGTGCGCAGCTCCACGCCGAGACCCTGCCGCTCACGCAGCCGGTTGACCACGAACAGGCCGATCTGCTTGGCGTCGAGGAGGTCGACCTTCTCGGACTCGATCTTGCGGTTGGCCTCGGCGAGGGCGTCCTCGTTCATGCCGAAGCCGCTGTCCTCGACCTCGATGAGCACGCCGTCCCGGATACGCGCCGCGCGCAGCTGCACCTGGGCGCTGGGCGGCGAGAAGGCGGTGGCGTTCTCGACGAGTTCGGCGAGCAGATGGATGACGTCGGCGACGGAGCCGCCGGCCAGGGAGACCCGGGGAACCGCCCAGATCTGTACCCGTGAGGCGCCCTCGATCTCGGCGACGGCGGCGCGCAGCACGTCGGAGAGGGGGATCGGGTCGCGCCAGCCACGGCCCGGCGCGATGCCGGAGAGGATCAGCAGGCTCTCGGAGTGGCGGCGCATCCGGGTGGCGAGGTAGTCGACGCGGTAGAGGTCGTCCCGCTCGGCCTGATCCTGCTGGCGTCGCTGCATCGCCTCGAGCAGGTCGAGTTGGCGGTGGAGCAGCACCTGGCTGCGGCGGGCGAGGCTGACGTACACCCCGGAGATCCCGCTGAGCAGTTCGGCGCGCTCGGCGGCGGCCTTGAGGGCGGCCCGCTGGACGGCGGTCAGGGCCGTGCCGACCTGGGCGAGTTCATCGCCGACCAGGCGTCGCATGGGGGCTTCGGCGTCGATGTCGACGCCCTGTCCGGCGTGCAGCCTGCGCATGGCCTGGGGCAGCCGGCGGCCGGCCACCTCCAGGGCGTCGTTGCGCAGGTCGAGGAGTTCGACGATGAGGCCGCGTCCGACGAGCACGGAGACCAGCAGCGACAGCAGCACACCGACCAGACCGAGGACGACGGCGACGCCGGAGGCGCCGAGCGTGTCCCAGCCGAACGGGTCGGCCTGGGCGGTGGCGCCCGTACCGGCCCTGGTCTCGGCCGCCGTCAGGCCTTTGAGCACGTCGGAAACGGCCGTGTCCCAGCCTTCGAGGAACCCCGCCGACACGGCCGACGCGCCGGGTCCGGCACTGCTGACCCGGTTCTCGATGGCCTGCACGCGCGCGTACGCGTCGCCGTCCAGGACGTCCTCGTAGGCCGCCCGGTGCGCGGACTTCAGATCGTCCACCGCCGGCTGGAGCAGCTCGCGCTGGGTGGCGACGGCGCCCACGAACTGCGCGTACTGCTCCTGCGTGAGCGCCCCGCTCACGGCACCGGCGCCCAGGAGTGCCTGCTGGCGCGCGACCGCCTCGCGCGCGCGGGCGAGTTCGAGCACCACGCGCGCCTCGGACGCGGCGTCCGTGCCGTCGTCGTCGGTGAGCGCGCCCATCACCGCGAAGCCGTGCTCGATGACCGTCGTGTAGTTCGTGTACGTCGCCGAGGACTTGGCGCTCTTCGCGGTCGCCTCGGTGCGCAGCGCCGCGAGGCCGCCGGCGTCGCTCTCCAGCCGGTCGATGCGCCCCGGCAGGCTCGCGTCGAGGAGGGCGGCGTCGGTGCTGGAGACGTTGATGCCGTCCAGGAGGGCCGCGGCGGTCCTGTCGGTGGCCGCGCGGGCGGTCGCGTACGCGTCCGGCGCGGCCGTGCGCCGCAGAACGGCGGTCCGTTCCGCCTGGAGCACGGTGACGAAGTCGCTGACGGGGGCGAGCAGTTCGGAGTTGACGTCCTTGGCGCGCTCGGTGGCGCCGATGCTGGACGCGGTGGTCACGGCGGCGAAGCCCCACAGCGCCATCAACGACACGATGGGCAGCAGAAGCAGGGCAATGATCCTCGCCCGCACGGATCTGGGACGCAACCGGTCGGTGGGTCGGGGAACGCGCATGGGGAGCCTCGTTAGGGGGACTGGCAAAGCCGGGGACGATAGCGCCCCAAAGGGGCGCGGGGAACTGCGCGACCAGCCACGACGGCGCCGCAGCCAACCGACGACCGATCGCGCCACTCACAGCGAAGCGTCACGCGGCAGTGCTGAGTTCGACCTCGCGCAACAGCTCCGCAGCAGACTCATGTCGCTTACCGGTCGGAGACAGAGCGACATACGCGGCGGCCAGGAACAGGAACGACCCGAGCACCACGGCGAGCGGGAAGATGAACTCCGTGGCGGTGGCGCCGGGCAGCGCCGCACTGCTCGGCTTGAGGGAGATGCTCACGGCGTACATCGCGGTGTAGTGCATGCTGCTCACCGCGAGCCCCATGACGAGCGCGGCGGCGGTGGCCAGCACGGGCCCCCGCACGATGAGCGTCAGCGTGAGCGCGGCGGTCGCGGCGACCACGGCGATCAGGACCGAGGCGATGACGAGCACGGGATCGAAGTCGACCTCGCCGTGCAGGTTGAGGGCCGCCATGCCGGTGTAGTGCATGGCGGCGACGCCCAGTCCGGTGCCGAGGCCGCCGAGCAGGACGGATGTCACCCGGGAGCGCCCGTAGCCGGCGGTGAAGACACCGGCCGCGACCACCGCGACGGCGATCAGCAGGCTGAGGGCGGTGAGCGGGACGTCGTAGCGGATGGGGGAGCCGTCGACGCTGAAGCCCAGCATGGCCACGAAGTGCATGGTCCAGATCCCGGAGCCGATGGCGAGGGAGGCCAGCAGCAGCCAGTTCCGCTTGGAGGAGCCGACGGCCTCCAACGCCCGCACTGTGCAGCGCAGCCCGAGGGCCGAACCGACGCAGGCCATCACATAGGACAGGACGGGGGTGACCCATCCGGCGCTGAAGTGGTCCATGTGCCCCATAGGGGGGTTCCTCTCGGGCATGGCGCGGCCAGGCAGGCCGCACACAGGGGGGATACCGGAGAGCCCGGTCAGGAAAGCACGCCGGCGGCTGCCGCGCGGACCTCGCCGAGGAGGTCGTACATCGTCTGGCCGGGGCAGTCGGTCTCCAGCCAGTCACGGTGCCCGCTGATCGTGTTCACGTCCTTGGTCACGCCGTTGACCGGGTTGACGAAGGTGACCTGCGCCTGCGGGTCCAGGCCCTTGAAACGGGTGATCACCTTGATCAGACGGATCAGCGAGGCCTTGGCCGCGTCCGTCGGCGGCTGGGCGACCAGGTTGCCGAGGAGGGCGATGCCGAGGTTGCCGGAGTTGAAGCCCGCCGTGTGGAAGGCGGTGACGAGGTTGCCGCTCGGGTCGAAGGCCGGGATGAGGTCGTCGCCGGAGTAGCGGCCCTCGTAGACGGTGCCCGCCTCGTCGATGAGGAAGTGGTAGCCGATGTCGCCCCAGTCGTTGGTGATCGCGTGGAACTCGTAGATGCCGCGCACGGTCGCCGCCGGGTCGGGGTCGGCGTTCGGGGTGTCCGTGTGGTGGACGGTGATCGTCTGCAACGGGTAGTACGTCTCGGGCGAGTTGACCTTCCCGTCCTTGTAGCGCTTCGACTCGTCGGCGCCCCACGCCGGCCGCGACAGGTACCGCACACCACGCACCCGGGTCGGCTCGGTCGGCACCCGGAAGGTCTTGCCGGTCCCGCCGGTCGTGTCGATCGCCAGCGAGTGCACCCCGCTCGCGCTCGCCCCGTCCGGTGCCTTCAGCTCGTACGCGGTGGCGTCCCCCGCCGCCACGAGCGCCGTCCCGCCGTTCTCGACGGTCGCGCAACCGCCGCGCAGCTCCTGCCACTTGCCGTCCGCCAACCGGATCCCGGCACCGTCCGCCGCGCCGGTCCAGCGGACCCCGACGTACGAGATGGCGAAGGCGGTGGTGGTCTCGGCGGTGCCGGTGGCGGCCTCGGTGCGCGTGGCCGGGAACTTCTGCGGCTCGGTGCCAGGAGTATCCGACAGGTCGGAGTCCGAGTCCGTGGTCGCGAAGACGACCGGGGTCAGGGCGGCGCCGGCGGCCACCGCACCGCCGGCGGCTATGACGCCGCGTCGGGACAGAGAGCGCTTCCTGCGGTGGGCGGGATCGGGGGATGCAGACACGGAGGTGCCTCCAGGGTCAGTTCACTCGGGGGGATACCACGCCGCGCGCACTCTGCGACGGCGAGTGCTTGAAGTTGAAATGACCCTACGTGCCACATCCGCCCCACCCGCACCAACCCAGGCCAAGGAACGGTGAATTCACTGTGCCTGTCGGACAAATAGGGCCGGTTCCTGAACCTGGGGTTCAGAGCACGGTGGCGCCCGGCGCCGGTCCCGAGGCCTGCCGTACGGACCGGCAGGTGCCGGACGCGAGGAGTGCCTCCGCGACCTTCGACGCCGACTCCCGGTCCCGGGCGAGGAACGCCGTCGTCGGACCGGAGCCGGAGACCAGCGCCGTCAGCGCGCCGCCGCCGCGGCCCGCGGCGAGGGTGTCGGCCAGCTCCGGGAAGAGCGAAAGGGCGGCGGGCTGAAGGTCGTTGGAGACGGCGGCGGCGAGCGCGTCGGGGTCGCCCTTCGCGGCTGCGTCCAGGAGTTCCTGGGAGGCCACGGGCTCGGGGATGTCCAGGCCCTCGGCGAGCCGGTCGAACTCACGGAACACGGCCGGTGTCGACAACCCGCGCTCCGCCATCGCGAACACCCAGTGGAAGGTGCCGCCGACCTCAAGCACCGTCAGCTTCTCGCCCCGTCCGGTCCCGAGCGCGGCCCCGCCGACCAGACTGAACGGCACGTCACTGCCCAACTCGGCGCAGATGTCGAGGAGTTCCTCACGCGAGGCGTTCGTACCCCACAGCGCGTCACAGGCAAGCAGCGCACCGGCCCCGTCCGCACTCCCGCCCGCCATTCCGCCGGCCACGGGGATGTCCTTGACGATGTGGATGTGCACTTGGGGAGTACGGCCGTGGCGCGCGGCCAGCGCTTCCGCCGCGCGCGCAGCCAGGTTCGTACGGTCCAGGGGGACCTGGTCGGCGTCGGGCCCCTCGCAGGTCACGCCGAGTGCGTCGGCCTCGGTGACGGTGATCTCGTCGTAGAGGCCGACCGCGAGAAACACGTTGGCCAGATCGTGGAACCCGTCGGGCCGCGCGGCGCCCACGGCGAGCTGGACATTGACCTTGGCGGGAACGCGAACGGTGACGCTCACTGCTGACCGGGCTCCTTGTTCTCGGCGGCGCTCTTGCCGTTCTCGGCGATGCGGGCGAACTCCTCGACGGTCAGCGACTCGCCACGGGCCTGCGGTGAGACACCGGCGGCGACGAGGGCCGTCTCCGCGGCCGCGGCCGACCCGGCCCACCCGGCGAGCGCGGCGCGCAGCGTCTTCCTCCGCTGGGCGAAGGCCGCGTCGACGACGGCGAACACCTCACGCCTGGAGGCCGTCGTCTTGATCGGCTCGGCCCGCCGGGTGAGGGACACGAGTCCGCTGTCGACATTGGGTGCCGGCCAGAAGACGCTCCGCCCGATCGCGCCGGCCCGCTTGACCTCGGCATACCAGTTGGCCTTCACGGACGGCACGCCGTACACCTTCGACCCGGGCGGGGCGGCCAACCGGTCGGCGACCTCCGACTGCACCATCACCAGCGTGCGCTCGATGGTGGGGAAGGTCTGGAGCATGTGCAGCAGCACCGGCACGGCCACGTTGTACGGCAGATTCGCCACCAGCGCGGTCGGCGCGGGCCCCGGCAACTCGGTCACCTGCATCGCGTCGGAGTGCACGAGCGCGAACCGCTCGGCCCGCTCCGGCATCCGGGCGGCGACGGTGGCGGGCAGCGCGGAGGCGAGGACGTCGTCGATCTCGACGGCGATGACCCGGTCGGCGACCTCCAGCAGGGCGAGGGTGAGCGAACCCAGTCCCGGCCCCACCTCGACGACCACGTCATCGGGCCGCACGTCGGCGGTACGGACGATCCGGCGGACCGTGTTCGCGTCGATCACGAAGTTCTGACCGCGCTGCTTGGTGGGACGCACACGTAGGGCTGCCGCCAGCTCGCGGATGTCAGTGGGCCCGAGTAGGGCATCGGGGGTGGGGCTACTCACGGGACAAGGGTACGGGTCGCGGGCCGCGGGCATTCGGGGCGTCTGCGGAGGGTGTGCATTCTGCGGGCCGGTGGGGGCTGGTCGCGCAGTTCCCCGCGCCCCTTCAGGGGCGCGGTGCTGCGCCCCGCGACCGCTCACCTGTGCAGCCGTGACCCACAGTGCGGCCACGGACTCGCCCCCCGCCGCACATACAGCCTCTTCGCCCGCTGCGTCTGTTCCGCCGCCGACGCATCCTGCGGCCGCCCACTGCCCCCAAGGCTCCGCCACGTCTGCGTATCGACCTGATACAGCCCTCCGTACGTCCCCGAAGGATCGACCGCGCTCGCCCGCCCCCCGGACTCACAGGCCGCCAGCCCCTGCCAGTTCAGGCCGTCCGCCCCCTGCACGGAGGTGGGCATCGGCTTCGTCCCCACCTTCACCACCCGGTCCCGCGCCTCCCGCACCACCTCGTCCTTCACCCGCCGCGGCTTCTGCTTGACCCCGTTGACGGTCCGCAGCACATATGTGATCCGCCGCAGCCCCGCCTGTCCGGCCCGGTCGACGACCTCCGTCCCCTCGAACAGCGAGGGATCCTCCACCCGCCGGATCTCAACCGGAATCGCCTCGTCCCGCACCTCCTTGGTCCGGGTGATCCGCAGGACGGAGACGGTCTGCCCGTCCCGCGGGAAACTCCCCGGCGCGACGGACGTGGTGTCCTGCCCCCGCAGGCTGACACCGGCCTCCTCGACGACCTCGCCCACGGTCGCCGCGTTCGTGCGAACGGTCCGCGCCCGCCCGTCCGCCATCACCGTCACGGAGCGTTCGGTGCGCACATCCAGCGCGAGCCCCTCACGCCCGATGGTCCGCAGGCGCGAAGTGGACACGTAGGCGCCCTCCGCCCGCACCCCCAGCTGCTTGAGCGCCGCTTTCACCGTGCGCGCCGTCGTCCACACCTCGTGCCGCTGACCGTCGAGGGTGAGCCGGAGGGGTCGCCCGTACTGCACCTCGACCTCGTCACCGCTGGCGAGCGCCGCACCGGGGGCGGGCGCCACTACGTCGTGCGCCCCCATCTCCACGCCCTCCTCCGCAAGCAGTTCGGTCACGTCGTCCGCGAAGGTGTGCAGCGTGCGCGGCTGCCCGTCGACGCTCAGCTCGATCGCCTTGTCCTTGGCGACGAACGCGGAGGTGCCGCCCGCGAGGAACGCGACGACCAGCGCCTGCGGCAGCAGCCGGCGCATGGAGCCGTCCGCGCGCTCGGTGTACCGCGGCTTGCGCCGACGCGTGGCCCGCCGGCTTCCCGCGGCGCGCGTGACGGGAGCGGGCGCCTCGTCGTCATCGGCCGCACTCCCCGCCTGCCGCGGCAGCACCGGCTCCAGCACCTCGTAGGCCGGCGCGTAGGTGTCCCCGTACGCCCAGGCGGTCTCCCCCGGCACCCCGTCGGGCGCCAGCCCCACGCCATACGCCAACGTCTCGGCGCTGTACGGATCGAAGGCACCGCTCGACGCGTCGTACGCCGGTCCCACCCCGGACACGTACGGCCCGTACGCCTCGTACGGCACGTCCACTCCGTACGACGACTCCCACGCGTACTGCGAGTCCTGCACGTTCTGCGCGTACTGCGAATTCCGCGCGTACTGCGAGTTGCTCACGCCGACACGCTCCAGAAGGCCAGAGGGGTCCGGATCGGGCCCAGAACCTAGCGGAGCGATGGTCACTCAACAAAGCGACGTGATTACTCAGAGTGGTGACAGGGTGGAGAATGTACCGAAGTGGGCGTTATCGGACGGTTATCCGTCAGTACCCGAAGGCACGCGCCGTGTTCGCGCCGAGGGCCGCCGCCAGCGCGTCCTCGTCGATCCCCCGCACGGCGGCCATGGCGCGCACCGTGATCGGAATGAGATAGGGGGCGTTGGGCCGTCCGCGGTACGGCATCGGTGTCAGGAAGGGCGCGTCGGTCTCCACGAGGACCAGCTCCAGCGGGGCCACGGCGACGGCGTCGCGCAGATTCTGGGCGTTCTTGAAGGTGACGTTCCCGGCGAAGGACATGTAGTAGCCGGCGCGAGCGCAGATCTCCGCCATCTCCGCGTCGCCCGAGTAGCAGTGGAACACCGTCCGCTCGGGCGCCCCCTCCTCCTTCAGCACGCGCAGCACGTCCGCATGGGCGTCGCGGTCGTGGATGACCAGCGCCTTGCCGTGCCGCTTGGCCATCTCCACATGCGCGCGGAAGGACCGCTCCTGTGCCGCCTTGCCCTCGGGCCCGGTCCGGAAGTAGTCGAGTCCCGTCTCGCCGACTGCCTTCACATGGGGCAGCGCGGCCAGCCGGTCGATCTCGGCGAGCGCCTCGTCGAGCCCCGCGTCGCCGCCCGGCTCGCGCGCCCCCTGCCGGGACCATCCGTCGGGGTCGCCGTGGACGATGCGGGGGGCTTCGTTGGGGTGCAGGGCGACGGCCGCGTGGACGGCGTCGTGCGCCGCCGCCGTGTCCGCCGCCCACCGCGAGCCGCGTACGTCACATCCGACCTGCACGACCGTCGTCACGCCGACCGCCGCGGCCTTCGCCAGCGCCTCCTCCACCGTGCCGGACTGCATGTCGAGGTGGGTGTGCGAGTCGGCGACGGGCACCCGGAGCGGCTCGGGCAGCGGCGGTGCGGGGTTCTTGTCGGACGCGTTCGAAGGCATGCCCCGATCCTACGAAAGGGGCATGCCTCCCCAGCGGGCGACCGGGTCAGCTCGCCTTGCGGTGGAACACGTGCAGCAGATCGGAGAGGTGCCAGTGGTGGGGTTCCCGGGCGGCGGGCTCCGGCAAATCGACCGGCTCCGCCTGACTCGGCAGCGGACGCGGCTGATGCGCGGCCTCCCGCACCGACGACACCTGTCCCGCCCGCATGATCCGTACGACATGGTTGTCGCAGTTCTGACAGGTGGGCCGGCTCAGCGGGGACGGCACCACCCGCCCGTCCGCCACATACAGGACGAACTCACGGTCCTCGGCGTCCTTGTGGTGCTCTATCTCGTACGACTGCTCCCAGCCGTGCCCGCAGCGCATGCAGGCGAAGGAATACGACTCGTTCACGACGGCTGTCGCACCATTGCGGAGGCCGGTCTGCCCTGCGATCTCACTCATGCCAGCTCCTCTGGTCCGCTGGACGGGGACGGATTGCGTCCCTTCGACCAGTGGACTCCTCCACCGGCATGAGCGCTGCAGTCCTGTCGAGTGTTGGAGGCATTTTGGCGATCCCTTGTGGAAGGGGCCCGAACACGGGGTCTGTGCTTTGCCTTTACCAACAGCCCTTTACCGGCGTATGGGGCGCAAAGCGCCCCGTCAGGGGCGCGGGGAACTGCGCGACAAGCCCCCACCGGCCCGCAGCCCGCGACGACGACAAGCCATCAACGGCGCTTCGCAGCAACAACCGCATCAAAAACCTGCCGCTTGGGCACACCCGCCTCCACGGCGACCGCAGCAATCGCCTCCTTGCGAAGCTCCCCCGCCTCCTCGCGCACCCGCACGCGCCGCACCAACTCCTCCGCGTCGAGTTCCCCCGCCCCCTTCGCGGGCGCCCCCTCGACGACGACCGTGATCTCGCCGCGCACCCCCTCCGCCGCCCACGCGGCCAGCTCCCCGAGCCCACCCCGCCGTACCTCTTCGTACGTCTTCGTCAGTTCCCGGCACACGGCGGCCCGCCGCTCCTCGCCGAACACCGAGGCCATCGCGACGAGCGTTTCGTCGATCCGGTGCGTGGACTCGAAATACACCAGCGTCCGCTGCTCCTCCACGACCTCCCGCAGCCGCGACAGCCGCTCCCCCGCCTTGCGCGGCAGGAACCCCTCGAAGCAGAACCGGTCGACGGGCAGCCCGGACAGCGCGAGGGCGGTCAGCACGGCCGACGGCCCCGGCACCGCGGTCACCCGGATGTCCTGCTCGACGGCCGCGGCCACCAGCCGGTACCCGGGGTCGGACACCGACGGCATCCCCGCGTCCGTGACGAGCAGCACACGCGCGCCGCCCAGGAGTTCCTGGACCAGCTCGGGCGTGCGGGCGGTCTCGTTGCCCTCGAAGTACGACACCACGCGCCCCTTGGGCGTCACACCGAGCGCCTGGGTGAGCCGCCGTAGCCGCCGGGTGTCCTCGGCGGCGACGACATCGGCGCCCGCCAGCTCCTCGGCGAGCCGGGGCGGGGCGTCCGCGATGTCGCCGATGGGGGTACCGGCAAGGACCAGGGTTCCGGGCTCAACTGTCACGTTTCTATCCTCGCAGCCCCCATGCGCGGGACTCCCACAGAAGGGTTCCCTACGATGGCGCGGTGACCAGTACCGCGTCCTCCACGGACACCCGGCAGGGCCAGGCCCTCCACGACCAGCGGCCGTCGTGGCAGCAGCGGCTGCGCCGTTTCGGCTATTCGGCAGGGCCCAGAACCGATGTGCAGGGCCGCCTGGTGCCGCCGTACACCCGGCCCAGCCCGCGTCTGTGGGCGGCCATCGGACTGCCGCAGGCGCTGGTCGAGCGGCTGATCCGCTGGTCGGGCTGGGGCGGTCCGCTGCTGGTGACGCTGTTCGCGGGCGTGATCCGGTTCTGGAACCTGGGCAACCCGAAGGCGGTGATATTCGACGAGACGTACTACGCCAAGGACGCGTGGGCGCTGGTTCACCGCGGGTTCGAGGTCAACTGGGACAAGAACGTCAACGACCTGATCCTGTCCTCGAACGGGAACGTGCCGATTCCGACGGACGCGTCGTACGTCGTGCACCCGCCGGTGGGCAAGTACGTCATCGGGCTGGGCGAGCTGATGTTCGGGTTCGATCCGTTCGGCTGGCGGTTCATGACGGCGCTGCTCGGCACGCTCTCCGTGCTGATGCTGTGCCGGATCGGCCGCCGGATCTTCCGTTCGACCTTCCTCGGCTGTCTCGCGGGCGCGCTGATGGCGGTGGACGGACTGCACTACGTGATGAGCCGCACCGCGCTGCTCGACGGCGTGCTGATGTTCTTCGTGCTCGCGGCCTTCGGCTGCCTGGTCGTCGACCGCGACAAGGCGCGCGAGAAACTCGCCGCCGCGCTGCCCGCCGACGCCGACGGCCGGGTCCGCCCGGACGCGTACACGGCCGAGAACACGAAGTTCGGCCTGCGCCCCTGGCGACTGCTGGCCGGGCTGATGCTGGGTCTGGCCATCGGCACGAAGTGGAACGGCCTCTACATCCTCGCGGCCTTCTGCGTGCTGGCCGTGCTGTGGGACGCCGGCTCCCGCAAGGTCGCCGGCGCCCGCCACCCGTACCAGGCGGTGCTCCGGCGCGACCTGGGCTGGACGTTCCTGTCGACGGTGCCGGTCGCCGTGGTCACGTACATCGCCTCCTGGATCGGCTGGATCCTCTCCCCGGCGGACGGCACCGGCGGCTACTACCGCAACTGGGCCGCGACCGACGGCAAGAACAGCGACTGGTCCTGGCTCCCGGACTGGGTGCGCAGCCTGTGGCACTACGAGCACCAGGTCTACGAGTTCCATGTGGGCCTCTCCTCGCCGCACACGTACCAGTCGAACCCGTGGAGCTGGATCGTCGACGGCCGCCCGGTGTCGTACTTCTACGAGTCCCCCTCGCCCGGCAAGGACGGCTGCCCGGTCGACGCGGGCGAGAAGTGCGCGCGCGAGGTGCTGGCGCTCGGCACGCCGCTGCTGTGGTGGGTGGCCGCCTTCGCGCTCCTGTACGTGCTGTGGCGCTGGTTCTTCCGCCGCGACTGGCGTGCGGGCGCGATCGCCTGCGGTATCGCGGCCGGCTATCTCCCCTGGTTCATGTACCAGGAGCGCACGATCTTCTTCTTCTACGCGGTCGTCTTCCTGCCGTTCCTGTGCCTGGCCGTCGCGATGCTGCTCGGCGCGATCATCGGCCCACCGGGCTCCAGCGACACCCGCCGCGTGGCGGGCGCGACGGGCGCGGGCGTGCTGGTGCTGCTGATCACCTGGAACTTCATCTACTTCTGGCCGCTGTACACCGGCACGGCGATCCCGATCGACGACTGGCGGTCGCGGATGTGGTTGGACACCTGGGTGTAGCCGGGCAGCCCACCTGCTCCGACGGCCCGTCAGAAAACCGTACCGGCAATGTCGGTGGCCGCTGTTAGCCTCCTCCCGCTCGGCCGTCCGACGATCGAGCATTCATCCAGGGGAGGGGTATTCGTCCATGTCAGGAAGATCACGAAGATTCAGGACGCGAGGCCTGCTGGTGGGCAGTTGCCTCGCGGCGGTCTTGGGGGCGGCCGCACCGGGCACCGCGTACGCGGCGGAGACGGAGAACCTGCCGCCCGTCGTCCAGGACCTCCAGACCGAGTTCAAGGACTGCGCGACAGGTGACACGCCGGCCTACGTCGGACGTCCTCCGGTCCTCACCGCCCGGCTGACCGATCCGGTCGAGGACGACCGCGTCGGTAACCCGGAGCAGCTCTCCGCCGAGTTCGAGATCTGGTGGTCGGACGCGAACGGCGCCGAGCAGCGCCGCTCCTTCACCACCGGCCCGGCCTACCCGGACCGGATCCACCGCATCGCCGTCCCGGACGACATTCCGGCCGACACGGTCATCTCCTGGCACGTCCGCGCCAACGACGGCACGGTCGACTCCGCCTGGAGTTCCGAGGCACCCGGCGCCGCATGCCGGTTCGTCTACGACGACCAAAGCCCGGCCGCTCCCGTGGTGAGCTCGCCGGAGTACCCCGCGGAGACATGGTGGGTCGGCGGGGTCGGCGTCTACGGCAGCTTCACCATGGACTCCCCCTCGCCGGACGTCGACGAGTACCAGTACGGCTTCATCGGCGGCCCGTACGGCACCGTGCGCCCCTCCGAGCTCGGCGGACCGGCCACGATCCGCTTCGTCCCGCTGAGCAACGCCCCGCAGCGGCTCAGCGTCCAGGCCCGTGACCGCTCCGGCCGGATGAGCGGGCGCACCGACTACACGTTCTACCCGAAGGCAGCGAGCGAGCCGGTCTCGCGCTGGAAGCTCGCCGACGCGGCCGGCTCCACCACGGCGGCTGCCGAGGCGGGCCAGGCGGCCCGGGCGGGACGCGGCGTGACCTTCGGCGGCCCTGTGCCCCCGGGCACCCCGCTCACCTCCACGGCCACCCTCGACGGCAGCGGCCACGGCTTCCTCACCACGGACGCCCCGGCCGTCGACAGCGGCAGGACCTTTGCCGTCGGCGCCTGGGTGCGCCCGGCGGAGACCGGCCGCGCCATGACCGTACTGAGCCAGGACACCGCGTCCGGCACGGCCTACGCCCTCGGCCTGGACGCCCCTGAGCACGCGACCGCCGCCTGGACCTTCGCTCTCGGCGGCGCGAAGGTCGCCGGCGGCACTCCGGAGGCCGGTGAGTGGGCCTACCTGCTGGGCGTCTACGACACCGAGACCGGGCACGCCCAACTCTTCGTCAACGGCCACGAGGTCGGCACCGAGGCCGAGGCCGCCCCGGTCACGGCGGACGGCGCGTTCCAGATAGGCCGGATCCGCGGCACGAACGGCTACCGGCAGCGCTGGCACGGCGATATCGGCGACGTCCGGGCGTACGACCGTCTCGTCGTCCCACAGGAGGTGACCGAGCTCGCCGGCCGCAAGCCGGACCTGCTCGGCCACTGGTCGTTCAGCACGGCCGCCGACGGCAGCACGCCCGAGAACAACGGCGGTTCGCCGCTGCGGCTCGGGACGGGCGCGTCGATCTACCGGGGTCCGGACAACTCCTGCCTCCCCGACATCGACCCCGACTGCCCGTGGAAGCCGTACCCGCTGGTCGGCGAGGGGCACCTGGCGCTGGACGGCGAGAGCGGTCACGCGGTCCTCGACGCCCCCGTGGTGGACACCGGTGACAGCTTCACCCTCGGAGTCGTCGCCAGCATTCAGGACGCCGACGCCACCCGGCCGATGACGGTCCTCTCGCAGGCCGGTGACCACACCGACGCGTTCAGGCTCCGCTACGACCCGTCGACGCACGCCTGGCAGCTGATCATGCCGGAGCGGGACGAGGCGGGCGCACCCGAGACGGTCGTCTCGCAGGTCACGACGCCGACCGGCGGCAGCGGCCAGGGCACGCGGCTGGCCGTCGTCTACGACGACGCGACCGACACGGTCAAGCTCTACGCCGACGGCTACACGAACGCCGGGGCCACCGCCCACCTCAGCAACGGCTGGACGAGCACCGGCCCGCTCCAGGTGGGGCGTGGCGGTACGGCCGACGGCTGGGGCGAGTACCTGAAGGGCGACGTCGACGAGATCCAGGCGTACGCGGGCGCTCTGGATGACGACGACATCATCGGCCTCGGGAGCGAGACCGACCCCTGCCTGTGCGGCTGAAGCACCCGGAACACCATAAGTGGCGTTCACGTATGTGGCTGGATAGCGGGGTCTGATTCAGTCGGCTGATCTCCGTTCGGACAACATACGGAAACTCCCCTCACAGCTCCCTCCCCAGCCACTTACAGTGCTCGCACTGGAACGGGGAGGGAGCGCGTCATGCGCAAGGGGGTCAAGGTCACTGTCATCGGCGGGGTGTTCGCCGTGATGGTGGGAGGGGCCGGGTACGGCGCGTTCAACGTCGTGTCCGCGCTGAACGGTGACGGGGGCACGGCGGGGTCGAGCAGGCCGGAGGCCGTGAAGACCGGGCCGCCGAGCAGCGCGGAGGTCAAGGAGACGACGGCGAAGTTCTTCGCGGCCTGGGAGAAGGGGCAGGCGGCGACGGCGGCGTCGTACACCAACAACGAGGGCGTGGCCGGGGCGCTGTTCACCGCCTACGGCCAGGCCGCGCACATCACCGGCGTCAGGATCACGCCCGGTGCGGGGACCGGCGCGACGGTGCCGTTCACGGTGAAGGCGACGGTGTCGTACGAGGGGAGGTCCAAGCCCCTGACGTACAAGAGCACGCTGACCGTGGTGCGCGGGAAGACCACCGGGAAGGCGCTGGTCGACTGGCAGCCGTCCGTCGTCCACCCCGAACTCCAGCGGGGCGACACGCTCGTCACGGGTGAGGCCGCGAGCCCGCCGATCGAGGCCGTGGACCGCGACGGGGCCGTGCTGACGGAGGACAAGTACCCCTCCCTCGGCCCGATCCTGGACGAACTGCGCGGCACGTACGGCGAGAAGGCAGGCGGTACGCCCGGCGTCGAGCTGGCGATCCGGCACGAGGCCGCCGAGTCCGCCGACACCTCGCTCCTGACCCTCGCGGAGGGCAAGCCGGGCAGGCTGCCCACGACGCTCAGCACGAGCGCGCAGGCCGCGGCCGAGAAGGCGGTGAAGAGCTACGACGAGTCGTCGGTGGTCGCCGTCCAGCCCAGCACCGGCGAGGTGCTCGCGGTGGCCAACAACCGCAAGGACGGCTTCAACGCGGCCTTCCTCGGCAAGCAGGCACCCGGCTCCACGATGAAGATCCTCACCGCGGCCACGCTCATCGACAACGGGATCACCGAGATGAACGGCCCGGCCCCCTGCACGCCCGACGCGGTCTGGCAGAGCCAGACCTTCCACAACCTCAAGGGCATGGCCCCGAACGAGAACGCGACCCTCTCCGAGAGCTTCGCCCGCTCCTGCAACACGGCGTTCGTGAAGTTCGCGGACGCGGTGAAGGTGGACTCCCTCACCAAGGAGGCCCAGGACCGGTTCGGGCTCGGCAAGGACAACTGGCAGACCGGCATCCCGTCCTTCGACGGCGGTGTCCCGGCCTCCGGCGGCCCGGACACCGCGGCCAACATGATCGGCCAGGGCCAGGTCCAGATGAACCCGCTGAACATGGCGTCGGTCACGGCGACCGCGATGACGGGCGCCTTCAAGCAGCCGGTCATCGTGCCGCTGAGCCTCGACGACCGTGAACCGGCACGCGCGCGTGGCCTGTCCGCGGACACCGTCGGCCAGCTGCGCGCCATGATGAACCGCACCGCGACCAGCGGTACCGCGGCCGCCGCGATGTCCGGGCTGGCCGGCAGCGTGGGAGCGAAGACCGGCTCCGCCGAGGTGGACGGGCAGACCACGTCCAACAGCTGGTTCACCGGTTACCGCAACGACATCGCCGCCGCGGCCATGACCGAGGAGGGCGGGCACGGCGGTGACGCGGCCGGGCCGATTGTCGCAGCTGTGCTACGGACCGGCGGCTGAACGGGCGGAGGAACTCACCCCCACAGGACGGGACTCTAGGGTGGTTGCCGTCGTTGATGAGGTGCATGAGGGCAACGGGGACCCTGGGGATTCGCGGAGGATTCAGGAACTGTGGGTAACAGAAGGCGCGTCGCCGAGCGACGGAACACGAAGAACCCCGCCGTCATCGGCGGGACGATCGCCGTGGTCGTCATCGGCGCCGGAGTAGGCGTCTACGCGCTGTACGGCGCCGGGGCCGCGGCCGACGACCGGACGTCCCCGACGGCGGCGAGCGCCAAGGAGAAGGCGGTCAAGACGGGCCCGCTGTCGGCGACCGAGGTCACCACGACGGCCCGCACCTTCCTCACGTCCTGGCAGCAGGGCAAGGTGACCACGGCGGCCGCCGCCACGAACGACACCACGGCGGCCACCACCCTGCTCACCGGCTACACCAAGAACGCCCACATCAAGGGCGTCACCCTCACCACGGGCACCCGCACGGGCGACAAGGTGCCCTTCTCCGTCAAGGCGACGGTGTCGTACAAGGGCACCAGCAAGCCGCTGACGTACGACAGTTCACTCACCGTCGTCCGCAACGCCAAGGACGGCAAGCCGTACGTCGACTGGCACTCCGCCGTCGTCCACCCGGACCTCGCGGACGGCGACACCCTCGTCACCGGCGAGTCCGGCACCCCGCCGGTCAAGGCGCTGGACCGGGACGGCGGGGAGATCACCACTGACAAGTACCCGTCGGTGGGCACGGTGCTGGACGGGCTGCGCGAGAAGTACGGCAAGACGGCGGGCGGCAAGGCGGGCATCGAGCTGCGGGTGATCCGCGGCAAGGCCTCCCAGGCCAAGGAAGTCTCCGACGAGACGGTCCTCGAACTCAGCAAGGGCACACCGGGCACGGTCAAGACGACCCTGGACCCGACCCTCCAGGCCGCCGCCGAGGCTCAGGTGGCCAAGAAGGCGAAGTCGTCCGTCGTCCTCCTGCGCCCGTCGACCGGCGAGATCCTCGCGGCCGCCAATGCCTCGCGCGGCTTCAACACGGCCTTCCAGGGCTCCCTCGCTCCCGGCTCCACGATGAAGGTCATCACCGCGTCGCTGCTGATCGAGAAGGGCCTCGCCTCGCCTGAGAAGGCGCATCCGTGCCCGAAGTTCTTCACGTACGGCGGCTGGAAGTTCCAGAACGACGACAAGTTCCAGATCAAGGGCGGCACCTTCAAGGCGAGCTTCGCCCGCTCCTGCAACACGGCCTTCATCAGCCAGGCCCCGAAGCTGTCCGACGACGACCTGACCAAGCAGGCGCAGCAGGTCTTCGGCCTGTCGATGGACAACTGGGCGATCGGCGTGCCCTCCATGGACGGCTCGGTGCCCGTGCAGTCGGACGCCCAGATGGCGGCCTCGCTGATCGGCCAGGGCGCGGTCCGCATGAACCCGCTGAACATGGCGTCGGTGTCCGCGACCGTCAAGACGGGCGTCTTCCACCAGCCGTACCTGGTCTCCCCGGACGTCGACGACCGCACCCTCGCCACCGCGTCGCGCACCATGTCCGCGTCCACCCTGTCCCAACTGCGCGAACTGATGGCGTACACGGCGGCCTACGGTACGGCGGCGGAGGCGATGTCGGGCGTCACCGGCGACGTCGGCGCAAAGACCGGCTCCGCGGAGGTAGACGGCCAAAAGAAGCCCAACGGCTGGTTCACCGCGTACCGCGACGACCTCGCCGCCGCAGGAGTCGTCCAATCAGGCGGCCACGGCGGCGAAACGGCTGGGCCAATCGTCGCGGCACTGCTGAAGATGGGCGGCTAACCAGAAACGCCCCGAGCGGGAGCGCCCCGTAAGGGGCGCGGGGAACTGCGCGACCAGCCACAACGGACCCGCAGCTGACAACATGCCGCCGCGCAGCGCTCAGTGGACGACCGGCGTCCCCGCCAGATACGTCCGCCTCAAGAACCGCATCAACGCCTTCGTCTCGAACTGCACCACCGAAACCCCCGTTGCCGAGTGCAACTCGACAACGGCCTGCACCCGGCCGCACGGCCACACCCGTACGTCACCGGTGCCGGCCGGCGCCCGCAACCCCTGTTCCAACAGGGCCCGCGAGAACGTCCACTCATGCAACCCGCCGGGCAGGCCCACCCGCACCGAACGCGGGTCGGCCTCGGGGTCGTAGCGCAGGACGACCGGAATCGTCTCGCCCTCCTCGATGGGGGCGTCCGTGACGATGTGGGCTCGTGCGTACTGTTCGACTGCAGACATCGGACGGCCCTTCACGCTGCGTAACCTGTGCGAAAGCTGTGCATCCGCTTCCCCTCCAATGTCCCATATTTTGTGGATTACGCCCCTTGACGTCGCGCATCTCATATAGCAGTCGTAAATCTCACGTAGCCGATGTACGAGCCACTCGCTCTTGCAAGAGGGTCGCAACAAGCCACATCATCAGACGGTGCACGTACCTGACGGATTCATAGACGCCCCCACCTCCGCCGTGACCGGAGTCGTCGCCGCTGCCGCCGTCGCGGTGAGCCTGCGCGGCGCGCGCCGCGAGCTCGACGAGCGCACCGCGCCGCTGGCCGGCCTGGTGGCCGCGTTCATCTTCGCGGTGCAGATGCTGAACTTCCCCGTCGCGGCGGGAACGAGCGGCCATCTCCTCGGCGGCGCGCTCGCCGCGATCCTCGTCGGCCCCTATACCGGCATCCTGTGTGTCTCCGTCGTCCTGCTCATGCAGGGCATCCTCTTCGCGGACGGCGGCCTGACCGCGCTCGGTGTGAACATCACGGACATGGCGGTCGTCACGACGGTCGTCGCCTACGGCCTCTTCCGCGGCCTGGTGAAGGTCCTGCCGCGCAGCCGCGGCTCCGTGACCGCCGCCTCCTTCGTCGCCGCCCTCGTCTCGGTTCCGGCCGCGGCCGCCGCCTTCACGTTCCTGTACTGGATCGGCGGCACCACCGACGTCTCCATCGGCAAGGTGGCCACCGCCATGGTCGGCGTGCACATCCTGATCGGCATCGGCGAGGCCGCGATCACCGCGCTGACGGTGGGCGCCGTGATCGCCGTACGCCCGGATCTCGTCTACGGCGCGCGTGACCTGCGGCAGCCCCTGCGGCTGCGGGTGAACGGCGAACTCGTCGACGCACCCGCCCCCGAGGTCGCCGTGGCCGCGCGCACCTCGCACCGCAAGGTGTGGATCGGCGGTCTGGTCGCCTCCCTCGTGCTGGCCGGATTCGTCAGCTTCTACGCGTCCGCCGACCCGGACGGTCTGGAGAAGGTAGCCGCCGACAAGGGCATCGACCAGAAGGTCGAGGAGCACGACGTCGCGGACTCGCCACTCGCCGACTACGGCGTCGAGGATGTCGAGAACGCCCGCCTGTCCGGGGGGCTGGCGGGCGTGATCGGCGTGGGCGTGACGGTGGTCGCCGGCACCGGCGTCTTCTGGGCGGTGCGCAGGCGTCGTACGAGCGACGATTCGTCTCCCGTGAGCACGAGCGTCTGACATGGGAGCCGGACACGCGCACAAGCTCTACCGGCACGCGCACTCACCCGTGCACGCCCTCCCGCCGCACACCAAGCTCGCCGCGGTGCTCGCCTTCGTGGTCGTCGTCGTGTCGACGCCCCGGGAGGCGATGTGGGCGTTCGGGCTGTACGCCGTGCTGCTCGCGACGGTGGCGTCCCTCGCGCGCGTGCCCGCAGGGTTTCTGCTGAAGCGGCTGCTGATCGAGGTGCCGTTCGTCGCGTTCGCGGTACTGATGCCGTTCGTCGCGGAGGGCGAGCGGGTCGACGTGCTCGGCCTCTCGCTGAGCGTCAACGGACTGTGGGGCGCCTGGAACGTGCTCGCCAAGGGAACCCTCGGCGTCGCCGCGTCCGTGCTGCTCGCCGCCACCACCGACCTGCGGGAGCTGCTGCTCGGGTTGCAGCGGCTCAAGCTGCCGCCGCTGCTCGTGCAGATCGCGTCTTTCATGATCAGGTACGGCGATGTCATCGCCGACGAGATGCGGCGGATGCGGATCGCCCGCGAGTCGCGGGGCTTCGAGGCGCGCGGGATCCGGCACTGGAGCGTGCTCGCGAAGTCGGCGGGCGCGCTGTTCATCCGCTCCTACGAGCGTGGTGAGCGCGTACATCTGGCCATGATCAGCCGCGGGTACACCGGCTCGATGCCGGTGATCGACGAGGTGACCGCGGACCGGGCGCAGTGGTCGTACGCACTCACCCTCCCGTTCGCCGCGCTCGTGGTCTGTCTGCTGGGATGGACGCTGTGACAGCTACTCTCGATTCTCCGGCTTCCCTGGAGGTCTCCGGCCTCGCCTTCGCCTATCCCGACGGCCACCAGGCCCTGTTCGGCGTGGACTTCTCCGTCGCACGCGGCGAGCGGGTCGCGCTGCTCGGGCCGAACGGCGCCGGCAAGACGACGCTCGTGCTGCACCTCAACGGCATCCTGACCGGCGGCACGGGCACCGTGAAGGTCGCCGGGCTGCCCGTCGGCAAGCAGCACATGGCCGAGATCCGGCGGCGGGTCGGCATCGTCTTCCAGGATCCGGACGACCAGCTCTTCATGCCGACCGTGCGGGAGGACGTGGCCTTCGGGCCCGCGGCGGCCGGGCTGAAGGGGCCGGAGCTGGAGGCGCGCGTCGACCACGCACTGGAGCTGGTCGGCATGGCGGAGTTCAAGGAACGGCCGCCGCACCACCTCTCCTTCGGCCAGCGGCGCCGGGTGGCCGTCGCGACCGTGCTCGCGATGGAGCCGGAGATCCTCGTCCTCGACGAGCCCTCCTCCAACCTCGACCCCGCCTCCCGCCGTGAACTGGCCGACATCCTGCGCTCGTTGGACGTGACCGTGCTCATGGTCACGCACGACCTGCCGTACGCCCTGGAGCTGTGCCCGCGCTCGCTGATCCTCAGCGAGGGCGTGATCGCGGCGGACGGCAGGACCGGCGAACTGCTCGCCGACGAGGAGCTGATGCGGGCGCACCGCCTGGAGCTGCCGTTCGGCTTCGACCCACGCTCCGTGGCCGCCCCGAACCGTCCATGACGCGTTTCCGTGACGGCCGTCCCCGGTCGTCCGTGACAATGGGCGCGTGACGAACCAAGAGGACGCCGGATCGCCGCTGCTGGACGAGCAGCTGTGCTTCGCGCTGTACGCCGCCCAGCGCGCGGTGACGGCCGCGTACCGTCCGCTCCTCGACGAACTGGGGCTCACCTACCCGCAGTACCTGGTGCTGCTGGTGCTGTGGGAGCGCGGCGAGACCACGGTGAAGGAGCTGGCGGCGGCGCTGCGGCTCGACTACGGCACGGTGTCGCCCCTGCTCAAGCGGCTGGAGAGCGCGGGGGTGGTGCGCCGGGACCGCGCGGCCCATGACGAGCGCTCGGTGGTCGTCGCCTGCACGGAGCGCGGCGAGGAACTCAGGGAACGCGCGGGGCGCCTGCCCGGCGCGCTGCGCGCGGCCACCCAACTCGGCGGCGCCGACGTCGACCGGCTCCGCGGCGAGTTGTGGCAGCTCGCACAACGGGCGCAGGCCGCGGCCGAGCGCTCCCGCTGAGCTCCGGTTACCGCGGGTTTCCACCCCCTGATGCCACCGCGGCCCATTACTGGCGAGTACCTTGTGCGCGATGCACTTGCACACTCCCGTGTTGCCTGCTGCCCCGTCCCACCAGGGGGAGGTCCTGCCATGATCGACGGCACCGCTGCCGACACCCGTCCCGACGGCCCCGCCGACGCCCGTCCCGACACCCGTCCGACGAAGATCGTCTACGTCGCCGAGGCCACCGCTCACGGCGGCCGGGACGGCTATGTCACCAGCCAGGACGGCCAGATCGAGCTGAAGGTCGCGATGCCCCCCGAGCTGGGCGGCGACGGCAACGGCACCAACCCCGAGCAGCTGTTCGCGGCGGGCTACAGCTCCTGCTTCCACAGCGCGCTGGTCCTGGTCGGCAGACGCGAGGGCTACGACCTGAGCGGCTCGACGGTCGCCGCGAAGGTCGGCCTCGGCCCCAACAAGCAGCGCGGCTACGGTCTCGCGGTCGCCCTCAGCGTCTCCCTCCCGGTCCTCGACGCGGACATCGCGGCGAAGCTCGTGGACGCGGCCCACGAGGTGTGCCCGTACTCCAACGCCACCCGCGGCAACATCGACGTAACGATCCTCCTGGGCTAGGGCCTGTCCGGCGGATCATGCCGCAGACGCGGGGTCTGGCACGCCCATCTGCGGCGTTGTCGTCAGTCGCCGACTCCCCCACGCTCGAATGCGCTCGCGCGGGGGGACCCCCATCGCGTCGACTCCCTCCTCCGCCTTGCAGCTGGACGCTCCCCCATCGCCCCCGCTCACCAGCGCTTATAGGGCGCCGCCGATTTCCTGCGACCTGATCCGCCGGACAGGCCCTGACGCAACGAAGGAATCGCAGGCTTCAGAGGGGTGTTCCACCCACTGTCGCAGGTGATCCGGAGGGAAGTACGGGCGTGGACGTGCACGGTGCGGTGGCCGAGGGCTTCGAGCCGGTCAGGGAAGCCTTCGCAGCCAACTTCGAGGTGCTCGGGGACCGGGGCGCTGCCGTCGCCGTCTACCGGGACGGGCACAAGGTCGTCGACCTGTGGGGCGGCACCAAGGATGTCGACGGAGCCGAGCCCTGGGTCCACGGGACCGCACAGATCGTGCGCTCGGCGACGAAGGGCGTCGCCGCCGCCGTACTCCTGCTGCTGCATCAGCGCGGGGAGCTGGACCTGGACGCGCCGGTCGGCGAGTACTGGCCGGAGTTCAAGGCGGCGGGCAAGGAGCGGACGCTGGTGTGGCAGCTGCTCGCGCACCGGGCGGGCGTGCCGGTGCTGGACCGGCCGCTGACGCCCGCGCAGGCCGCGGACCCCGTGCTCGGCGCGGAGGCGGTCGCGGCGCAGGCGCCGGTGTGGGAGCCGGGGACGGACCACGGCTACCACGCGCAGACGTACAGCTGGCTGACCGGTGAGCTGGTTCGGCGGGTCACCGGGCGGTCGATCGGCGACTGGGTCGCGGACGAGATCGCGGGACCGGTCGGGGCGGACCTGTGGATCGGGCTGCCGGACGACGAGATACCGCGCGTGGGACGGGTGGGCAAGGTCGAGGCGCCGGAGCGGGCCGGTGGTCTGAAGACCCGCCCCAAGCGTGCCGTGTCGGACGCCTACGCCGACCCGGACTCCCTCACCCGCCGGGCCTTCGGCGCGATCACCCCGCAGCCGGACGAGAACGACCCCGCCTACCGTGCCGCCGTCCTGCCCGCTTCCAACGGCATCGCGACGGCCGACGGTCTGGCCCGTTTCTACGCCTCGCTGATCGGCGAAGTGGACGCCGGGACACGGCTGTTCACTCCGGAGACGGTGGAGCTGGCCCGCGCCGAGCGTTCCGCGGGCCCCGACCGCACCCTCGTCGTCAGCACCCGCTTCGGCCTCGGCTACATGCTGCACGGCGCCGCCTCACCGCTGCTCACCCCCACCTCCTTCGGTCACCCCGGCCGCGGCGGCGCCCTCGGCCTCGCCGACCCGGAGACGGGTATCGCCCTCGGCTACGTCACGAACGGCTTCCGCAAGAGCGTGACGGCGGATCCGAGGGCGCAGGCACTGGTGCGGGCGGTGCGGAGCGCTCCGCTGGAAGTGCGGTGATGCTGTATCGATTTGCGGCTTCGCCGCGGGCGCGGGCCGGTGGGGGCTGGTCGCGCCCACGCGGCGGTAGCCGCAAAATCAACACAGCCCCGCGCCCCTTTGGGGCGCAGCCCTGGCGTCACAGGGAGGTCGCCCGGAACTGCCAGATCTGCGCCGGGTCCTGCGACCGCAGGGCGGTGAGGTCGGTGCGCGGCGGGTGGATCAGCAGCGGGCTCGTGTCCAGGGCCAGCTCGGTGTCGGGGACCACGACGTGATAGCCGTACACCGCCTCGTGCAGGGACCACTGGACCGGTACGGCGTTCCCCATGACCGGCTGGTTGATCTCGCGGGAAACCGCGTAGCCGAGGTAGCTGCCTTCCTTGACGTTGCGGATGGTGGTGTGGCCGTTGGCCAGGGTCTCGACCTCCCACGCCTGGCCGCCGCCGGCGTTGGGCGGCAGGATCACGACGGCGCCCTCGGCCTCGTCGAGGGTGAGGAGCTGGCGCTGGAAGCGGGAGATCGTGTAGAGCCCGTTGCGGAGAGATGCGGCAGCGCGTGCCGGGCTCGCGGCCGGGAGCAGGGCGGTCAGTCCCAGGGCCGCGACGGTGCCGAGCGCGCCGCGCCGGCTGATGGATCGCTCAGTCATGCCGCGATCGTGGCGCGCCGTCGCCGCCCCGGCCCGCCCTGACCCGCTCGGGCGGGCCGATTTCCCTCAGCCGTGTGAGCCCGCCCGGACCGGTGAACCTCCCTGATCAGGCGTGAATGGTCAGACGTGGATCGGATGCGAGGTGCGCCCCGACGCCGTTTCGATCTCGCCGTGCGCCTTGGTCAGCAGCTGCATGGCGAGTTCGTTGAGCGCGCGTGCCGCGGCGATCTCCTCACCGACCCGTGGCTGATTGGGGTCGGTGTGGTGTCGGCTGGCGTGCCCGTGGGCCCGTACCTCGGTGCCGTCGGGCAAGCGCACCAGCGCAACCGTCCGGGTGTGGGTCTCGTCCTCCTGGAACTCCAGCTCGACATGCCATCCCACTGTGGTGTGCATCATGACGATCACCTCCGGAAGACCTGCTTCCAGAGTGCTCCTTCGGGCGTGCGGGCGCATCCATGAGCACGTCATGTAGACACGATGTGACCCTGAAGGTGACGGATGTCGCACACCGGACGGAAGGTTGCCCCCGCCAAAACCGCCACAGTTAACGTCAACAGGGCACAACCTGAAGTATGCGCTGCTGCCTTTCCGCTCCCCTGGCGGTGCTGGCCGCCCTCCCCAGCCCCTGCGACGTCATGCGCTCCGGCGCACTTCTGGCGCCCGCGATGTTCCGCGGTGCCCTCACGCGCGCCCAGCGTGCACTCTTCGCACGCCCCGTTCTCCCCCACCCCGACGCTCTGTCCGCCGTACACCTCGAACTGGTCACCCTCACCGAGGACCGCGCGATCATCACCTGGTTCACCGGCATCCCCGGCACCGACGACGGCTGGGGCCATATGCTCCCCGCCGTCACCGAGGGCGAGGTCGTCTACGGCACGCACCCCGGCCGCCTCAACCGCACCGCTTCCGAAGGACGCCTGACCGCACACCACCAGGTGGAGATCACCGGCCTGGAACCGGGCCAGACGTACTACTACCAGGCCCGTGCGCGCGGTACGGCCGCCACACCCACGCCCCTGCACCTCGTCCGCGGCAACGCGGTCGGCACCAATCTGCACGGCATCGGCTCGCGCGGCGGACCGTACTCCTTCACCACCCCGCAGCCCCCGCCCGGCAGCCACCTGATGTCGATCGCCCTCTGCAACGACCTGCACCTCGGTGAGACCACCGCCGGCCGGGTGGCCGGGGTGCCGATGCTGCGCGGCATCTCGCAGCACCCGGGGCTCGCGCCGTATCCGGAGATCATGGGCCGGGCCCTGGTCGAGGAGGCGCGGCGGCGCGGGGCGGACGTGCTGCTGGCCGCCGGGGACATCTCGGCGGGCGGGGCGCCGCTGGACCTCGCCGAGGCGAGACGGATCCTGGACGGTTTCGGCGTCCATGGGCGGGACTACTTCGTCGTACGCGGAAACCACGACCGCTCCGGGCCCGCCGGGGACACCTTCAGCGACGGGTTCCTGAACGGCACGGGGACCGGCTATCTCACCCATGACCTGGGCGGACTGCGGCTGATCGGGCTCGACACCTACGAGAAGCAGGGCAACGGCGGGGACGCGGGCGGGCTCGGGGACGAGCAACTGTCGTGGTTCCGGGCACGGCTGCGGGAGCAGCGGGAGCAGCCCACGCTCGTCTTCGGCCATCACCCGCTGACCGTGCGGGACTCGGTCTTCCCGATGGGGCGCGGGCAGCGCCTCGACCGGCGCCAGGCGCGCGCGATCGTCGACGCGTACGCCGACTCGCCCGGTGTCTTCCTTCACCACGCGGGTCACACCCACCGCAACAAGCGCACGGTCCTCATGCGCGCGCCGCATGTGACCCAGCAGGAGGTCAGCGCGGCGAAGGACTATCCGGGCGGCTTCTCCCTCCTCCGTATCCATACCGGCGGCTACGCCCTCAACTACTACAAGTGCGGCGACGACTCGGCCCGGGAGTGGAGCGAGCGGAGTCGGCGTGTTGCCGGGGGGTTGTGGCCGCACCATGCGCTGGGGCGTTCGCCTGCCGACCGCAACAGTGTGCGGGCGCACGACTTGTCCGGGGTTGGCCTGCCGGGGCCGCGGGTGTCCACCGAGGCGGTGGGGGCGTGAGCGCTCCGCGCGGTGGGTAGTTCTTTGGCCGCGGGCCGGTGGGGGCTTGTCGCGCAGTTCCCCGCGCCCCTACGGGGCGCTTTTGGTTACCCGGAATGCGAACTGGCCGCAATATGTCAGTTTGCGGAGGTTTACCAGGGCCGGGCGGCGGCGGGACTTCTTGGCCCAGGTGTCGATCTCGGTGTTGAGGGGGGACTCCTCGCTCCAGTAGCGGCTGTATTCCGGTGCCCGGTCGTCGTAGGAGCGCATGATCAGAGAGATGCCGTCGAGCGAGGGCCGGATCTCCTGGAGGGCGAGCCCGGCCTCCTCGACCAGCACGCGGAAGCCGTACGGCGTGTAGTTCCACAGGCTGTAGGAGTGGTACGGCTCGAACTGCGAGGTGCTGCCGATGAACAGCCCGCCCGGACGCAGCACCCTGCCGATCTCCGCGAGCAGTTCCCGCGGGTGCGAGACATGCTCGAAGACCTGGTGGGAGTAGATCAGGGGGACGCGGTCCGAGCTGAAGGGCAGGCGGACGCCGTCGTAGTACAGCACCGGATCACCACCGGGCGTCCGCTGCCGGGCCTCGGGCGAGTCACGGATGTCCACACCCACCCAGCGCAGCTGCGGGTCGTACCGCCTGAAGAGCGCCGCGGAGGTGCCCCGCCCGCACCCCAGGTCGACCACCCGGTCCGGCCGGCCCGGCGATCTCATCACCTCGTCGAGGTAGTACCGGGACGTCACCTGACGTGCGTGGTCATCGGGGATGCAGTCCTTCAGGAGCTCCCAGAGGGTGGCCATGCGCCGAACGTAGCCGACGAGGCGTCACACGGGCTGTTCTCGTACGTCCACAAGGGTGCCGCCCGCGTGGGCGACCAGGGTCTTGGGCTCCATGGGGAAGACGGTGTACGGGGTTCCGGCGGCGGCCCACACGAGGTCGTGGTCGAGGAGGGAACGGTCGGCGAGCACCCGGGTCTTCGTACGGTGCCCGAAGGGCGGTACGCCACCGATGGCGTACCCGGTGGCCTCCCGCACGACGTCCGCCTTGGCCCGCGTGACCTTCTCGGCCCCGAGTTCCTCCCGGACGCGCTCCAGATCGACCCGCGACGCCCCGTCCATCAGCACCAGCACCGGCACGCCGTCCGCCGCGAAGATGAGCGACTTGCAGATCTGGCTGAGCTCACAGCCGACCGCGGCCGCGGCCTCGGCGGCGGTACGGGTGGCGTCCGGGAAACGCCGGACCCGGGGAGTGACGTCATCGAGGCCCAGCTCGGCGAGGGCTTCGGCGAAACGGGGGTGGACCCCGGACTCAGAAGTGGTCATGAACCGCACGCTAGCGGTGTGTGTCCCCCGCGCGCCCTGCCGTCACGCCGCCACGCTCCCCGATCATGGCGATATGTCCCGATACCTGTTCGACAACAAGCACGACAGCACGCCCGATCGCTTCTCCATCCTTGAGACCACCTACGACCCCTTCTCCCGCCGCCGGCTGGAGGCGACCGGCCTGGCACCCGGCTGGCGCTGTCTCGAAGTCGGCGGAGGCGGCGGCTCACTCGGCGACTGGCTCGCCGAGCGCGTCGGCCCGGCCGGCGAGGTGACGGTCACGGACCTCGAACCCCGCTGGGCGGAGAGCCGCCCGCACGCGTCCAACCTCCGCCTCCTGCGCCACGACATCGTGCGCGACCCGCTGCCGGGCGGCGACTACGACCTCGTCCACGCCCGCCTGGTGCTGCTGCACCTCCCCGAGCGACTCGCCGTACTCGACCGTCTCGTCGATGCGCTGCGCCCCGGCGGCCGGCTGGTCCTCGACGAGTTCGACTGTTCCTGGATGCCGGTGCTTGCCGCGCCCGACGAGTCCGCCGTCGCCCTCTTCCAGCGCGTCCAGTCAGCGCTGCTCGCCGAACTGGAGAAGGCGGGCGCCGACCCGGTCTGGGGCCGCCGCACCCTCGCCGCGATGGCCCGTGCGGGGCTCGGTGAACTCACGGCCCAGACCTACGCCGAGGCGTGGCAGGGCGGCGGCGCGGGCATCGACTTCCACCGCGTCAATATGCGGCAGGCCGCGGAGGGGTTGCGCGAGCAAGGGGTGACCGATGAGGAACTGGGCCGGTTCTACGCCCTGTTGAAGGACCCGGGGTTCGTCGTGAACTCGTACGCGCTGATCAGTTGCCAGGGGCGGCGGCCGTTGCGCACATGAAGAAGCCGCGGCAAAAGGAAGCCGGTGAGGGTAGCCCCGTCCCCACGGAACCCTCACCGGCTGGTCTTGGTCAGAAGCGGCGCGTCAGACGCGTACCAGCTCCCGGTCCTCGTCGGGATCGACGTCCTTCGACCGGTCCTTCAGCCCCTCACCCTCGACGTCCACGTTGGGCAGCACACGGTCCAGCCACTTCGGCAGCCACCAGGCCTTGCGGCCGAGCAGCGCCAGAACCGCCGGGACGATGGCCATCCGGACGACGAACGCGTCGAAGAAGACCGCGATCGCGAGGCCGAAGCCGATCATCTTGATCATGGACTCGCTCGAGCCGATGAAGCCCCCGAAGACCGCCATCATGATCACCGCGGCCGCGGTCACCACACGGGCGCCGTGCTTGAAGCCCGTCACCACCGCCTGGCTCGGCTTCTCGCCGTGGACGTACGCCTCCCGCATCCGGGTCACGAGGAACACCTCGTAGTCCATCGCGAGGCCGAAGACCACGCCGACCATGAAGATCGGCATCATCGACATGATCGGGCCGGTCTCCTCGACGCCCATCAGGCCGGCCAGCCAGCCCCACTGGAACACCGCGACCACGGCACCCAGCGCCGCCAGCACGCTCAGCAGGAAGCCGAGGGCCGCCTTCAGCGGGACGAGGATCGAGCGGAAGACCGCGATGAGGAGCAGGAAGGCAAGGCCCACCACCAGCGCCAGGTACGGGACCAGCGCGTCGTTCATCCGCTGCGAGAAGTCGATGTTCATGGCGGTGGTGCCGGTGACCAGCACCTCGGTGTCCGTCTCGGCCTTGATGGCCGTGCCCTCGTCACGGATGGAGTGGACGAGGTCCTCGGTCTGCGTCGACGACGGCTTGGAGTCGGGGATCACGGTGATGGTGAAGGTGTCCCCGGCCTTGTTGAACGCCGCCGGGCTCACCGACACGACACCGTCCAGGCCCTTGATGTCGTCGATCGTCGTCTGCGCGACCGCCTTCGGGTCGTCGCTGTTCTTGGCGTCGCCCGCGATCATCAGCGGCCCGTTGAAGCCGGGCCCGAAGCCCTCGGAGAGGTGGTCGTACGCTCGTCGCTGTGTCGTGGACGTGGGCTGCGAGCCGTCGTCGGGAAGGCCCAGCTCCAGCGAGGCGACCGGCACCGCGGCGGCTCCGAGGCCGATGACGCCGAAGAGGAGGACGGCGACCGGACGGCGTACGACGAAGCTCGCCCAGCGCGTGCCCATGTTCGGCTTGGCCTGCGCCGCCGCGGACTTCCGGCGGCCGAACAGCTTGCTCTTCTCGCCCGCCGGCTGCACCTTGCGGCCCGCGTATCCGAGCAGCGCCGGGATCATCGTCAGCGCGATCAGTACGGCGATCACGACCGTGCCCGCCGCCGCGAAGCCCATCTTCGTCAGCATCGGGATGTTGACGACCGCGAGACCGGCCAGGGCGATCACGACCGTCAGACCCGCGAAGACCACCGCGGAGCCCGCCGTGCCGACCGCCCGGCCGACCGCCTCCTCGCGGTCGCGGCCCTCGGCGAGTTCGGCCCGGTAGCGGGAGACGATGAACAGCGCGTAGTCGATGCCCACCGCGAGGCCGATCATCATGGCCAGTGTGGAGGTGGTGGAGCCGAGATCGAGGGTGTTGGCGAGGGCTGTGATGCCCGAGACGCCGATTCCCACGCCGATGAGCGCCGTCAGCAGCGGCAGTCCGGCCGCGACCAGGGACCCCAGGGTGATGACGAGGACGACGGCGGCGATGGCGATACCGACGATCTCGGTGGAGCCGGTCTCCGGCGTCGCCTGGAGCGCGTCACCGCCGACGTCGACGGTCAGCCCGGCATCCCGCGCGTCCTGCGCGGCATCCTCCAGGGCTTCCTTGGAGGCGTCCTTCAGCTCCATGCCGGAGACGTCGTACGACACCGACGCATACGCGACCGTGCCGTCCTTGCTGACCGCGTTGGCCTTGAAGGGGTCGGCGACGGAGGTGACCTCGGAGCCGTCGGACAGCTCCTCGACGGTCTTCTCGACGGTCGCCTTGTTGGCGGCGTCGGTCATCTTCTCCCCGTCGGGCGCCTGGAAGACGACCCGCGCGGTCGCGCCGTCGGCGCTCGTGCCGGGGAAGCGCTCCTCCAGCAGGTCGAAGGCCTTCTGGGCCTCGGTGCCGGGGATCGAGAAGGAGGAGGAGCCCGCTGCGGGCGCGCTGGCAGCGCCCACACCCGCGAGCGTCAACAGCGCCACCCATATCAGGGCGACGAAGTGGCGTCGCCTGAAGGCGAGCCGGCCGAGTTTGTAGAGGAACGAAGCCACGAGGGCGTACTCCCGGTCAGGTCGTGGGATGTGCAGGGCAGGGGTGATCAGCCCTGGTGGGTGGCAGGGGTGATCGGCCCGACGACGTGAGCGGTTACGTCAGGTGTGGGGCTAACTGCGGGGACTTACAGGGAGGCGGGTACGCCGAGGGCGGGGAGGACCACGGCGTCGATGTACGAAAGGAGGAAGGCCTGCGTCGGCGGCTGCTCGTCGATCATTGTGCAGGCGGCGAAGGCGCCGATCATCATGTGCACCATGTAGTGGATCGCCGGGTTGTCCGCACGGACCTCGCCCCGGTCGATCGCCCGCTGCACCACGTTCTTGAACTCCGCCATCTCCGGTTCGACGAGATGTTCCCGGAACGCCGCCAGGAGGTCCGGGTTGCCGTGCATCGCCATGGCCAGACCCCGCATCAGCGCGGAGTTCCGCTCCATCTCGCAGTCGTCCGAGCGCATGGTGAGCGCGTGCAGGTCGCCCTTGAGCGACCCGGTGTCGACCCCGCCGAGGGAGGCGCCCGGCTTGTTGTGCCGCACCGCTTTCGCCACCAGCTCGGCCTTGCCGCCCCACTGGCGGTAGAGCGTCGCCTTGCTGGATCGGGTACGGGCGGCCACGGCGTCCATGGTCAGGGCGTCGTAGCCGACCTCCCGGAGGAGATCGAGCACTGCCGTGTACAGCTCGGCCTCGCGCTCGGGGGTGATCCGACTGCGCCGCGGCGTTGCGACCTCAGTCATGCTTCACACCTCTTCTCCACTGGGAACGACACGGTTTCGTACGACACGAATGTAGCGCACCCTTCCGCGAAACGAAACCGTTTCGTACGTGCGCTGGGTCACGTGCGCCTCACGTACGCCGATTTCTCATAAGTTGCTCCGGTCCATCCCCCGGAAAAGCATGGGGAGGTGAGCTATCTGCGCCTACCGCACCTGAGCGGCGACCTGCTGTGCTTCGTGACCGAGGACGACCTGTGGCTGGCCCCCCTCGACGGCCCCGGCCGTGCCTGGCGCCTCACCGTCGACCGCACCAAGGCCGGCCACCCCCGCTTCTCGCCGGACGGCCGACACATCGCGTACTCGACCTGGCGCAGCCTCGTCCCCGAGATCCACTCGGTGCCGGTGGACGGCGGCCCCGGCAGCCGGCTCACCTACTGGGGCTCCGCCGACACCCGCGTCTGCGGCTGGACCCCCGACGGCACGATCCTCGCCGTCGCCTCCCACGGCGAACCCTTCTCCTACTTCACCTGGGCCTACAAGGTCACCCCCGACGGCACCCCCGGCCGCAAGCTCCCCTGGGGCCCGGTCTCCGACATCCAGGTCGCCGACATCGACGGCGAGCGCAAGACGCTGCTGCTCACCGGCACCCCGCCGCACGAACCGGCCGCCTGGAAGCGCTACCGCGGCGGCGCCATGGGCCGCCTCTGGCTGCACGGCGACCGGCTCCTCGCGGACCTCGACGGCCACCTCGACTCCCCCATGTTCGTCGGCGGCCGGATCGCCTTCCTCTCCGACCACGAGGGCGTGGGCAACCTCTACTCCTGCTCGTACGACGGCTCCGGCCTGCGCCGCCACACCGACCACGACGCCTTCTACGCCCGGCACGCCGCGAGCGACGGCACGCGCGTGGTCTACCAGTGCGCCGGCGACCTGTGGATCGTCGACGACCTGACCGCGGACTCGGCGCCGCGCAGGCTCGACGTACGCCTGAGCGGACCGCGCGCGGGCCGCCGTACGTACCAGGTGCCCGCCGCCCAGCACGTGGACGGCATCTCGGTCGACGAGACGGGCCGGGCGAGCGCGGTGGTCGTACGGGGCAGCCTGTACTGGCTGACCCACCGGGACGGCCCGGCCCGCACGATCACCGACACTCCGGGTGTACGGGTCCGGCTCCCGGAGATGCTCGGCAAGGTCGGCCAGGTCGCGTACGTCACGGACGCGGAGGGCGAGGACGCCGTCGAGATCGCGTACCTGCCGCGGGCGACGGGCGACCGCGAGCCGCGCCGGCTGGCCTCCGGCGGACTTGGCCGGGTCCTGGAGCTGGTGTCGGATCCGCAGGGCGAGCGCCTGGCGATCGCCGCGCACGACGGACGGGTGTTGCTGATCACTGTGTCCAATAATGCGGCTACCGCCGCGGGGGCTGAGGACTCCAACGGAGAGGTCACCGAGCTGATCCGCTCGATCAACGGCCCGGTACGGGACCTGGCCTTCTCCCCGGACGGCGCGTGGCTGACCTGGTCCCACCCGGGGATCGGCCGCTCGCTCCGCCAGATCAAGATGGCGAGGATCAAGGACCGTTTGATCGTCGACGTGACCAACGGCCGCTTCGAGGACGAGAACCCGGTGTTCACGAGGGACGGCCGCTATCTGGCCTTCCTCTCCTGGCGGGGCTTCGACCCGGTGTACGACGTCCACACCGGCGACCTCTCCTTCCCGCTCGGCTGCCGCCCCTACCTGGTCCCCCTCTCCTCGGCCACCCCCTCCCCCTTCGCCGTGAACCCGGAGGGCCGCCCGGCGGCGGGCGGCCTGGACCCGGTGGAGGACGACGAGGGCGGCGACGGCGCGGTGACGGTGGAGGTGGAGGGCCTGGAGAGCAGGGTGACCCCCTTCCCGGTCACCGCCTCCAAGTACTCGGCCCTGTATCCGGTCGCGGGCGGCGGCCTGGTCTGGCTGCGCTGGCCGATCTCGGGCGCGCTCGGCGAGACGTTCGTGAACCCCGACGACACCAGCGGCCGCCCCACCCTCGAGTACTTCAACATCACCAAGGCGAAGAAGTCCGAACTGGTCGAGCATCTGGACTGGTTCGCGGTGAGCGGCGACGGCAGCCGCCTGGTCGTGGTGGACGAGGGCGAACTGCGAGCCGTGCCCTCCGCCGAATCCGGCGACGGCGACACGACCGTCTGGATCGACCTGCGCCGCATCCTGCACGAGGTCGACCCGGCCGCCGAGTGGCGCCAGTCGTACGAGGAGGCGGGCCGGCTGATCCGTGCGTACTTCTGGGAGCCGGGGATGTGCGGCATCGACTGGACGACGGTGCTGGAGCAGTACCGCCCACTCGTCGAACGGGTCGCGTCCCCCGACGAGTTCGCGGACCTGCTCCGCGAAGTACTGGGCGAACTCGGCACCTCCCACGCCTACGTCTCGGCGGCCCGCCGCAACGAAGGCCCCCCGCACTATCAGCGCTGGCAGGGCCTGCTGGGCGCCAACTTCGTACACCGTGACGGCGGTTGGACGGTCCAGCGCATCCTGCCCGGCGACTCGTCGGACTCCAAGGCCCGTTCACCGCTCGCCGGCACCGGCATCCGGGAGGGCGCGGTCCTCACCCACGTCGACGGCCGCCCGGTGGACCCCGACACGGGCCCGTACCCGCTCCTCGCCGGGGCAGGCGGTACGACGGTGGAGCTGACGTTCACCCCGGCGGAAGGGGAAGGCCACTCCCGCAGGGTCGCCGTGGTCCCGCTGATCGACGAACGTCCCCTGCGCTACCAGGACTGGGTGGCCAAACGCCGCGCGGTCGTACGGGAGTTGAGCGGCGGCCGCTGCGGCTACCTCCACATCCCCGACATGGGCGGCTCCGGCTGGGCCCAGTTCAACCGCGACCTGCGCATGGAGGTGTCGAGGCCGGCCCTCATCGTCGACGTACGCGGCAACGCGGGCGGCCACATCAGCGAACTCGTGGTGGAAAAACTCACCCGCACCATCCTCGGCTGGGACCTGACGAGAAACGCCCAGCCGGTGTCGTACGCGTCGAACGCCCCGAGAGGCCCGGTAGTGGCCCTGGCCGACGAAGCGACGTCCTCCGACGGCGACATGATCACGGCGGCGTTCAAGCTCCTGAAGCTGGGCCCGGTGGTCGGCCAACGCACCTGGGGCGGAGTGGTCGGCATGACCGGCCGCCACCGCCTCGGCGACGGCACGGTCATCACGGTCCCCATGAACGCCGCCTGGTTCGACGCCTACGGCTGGTCCATCGAAAACCACGGCGTCACCCCGGACTTGGAGATCCTCCGCACACCGTTGGACTGGGCAGAGGGCCGGCATGCCCAACTGGACGACGCGGTAAAGCTGGCCCTGGACCTACTACAAACGAACCCCCCGGCCACACCCCCGGACTACACACACGTACCGGACCGCTCAAGACCAAAACTCCCGCCAAGATCTTGAGAGAGGGCAAGGCGTCCCACCTAAGGGGCGCGGGGAACTGCGCGACAAGCCCCCACCGGCCCGCAGCCGAATACGAAACGTGGGGCGCCCCAAAACACAGGGCACCCCACGTCAATCGGCTAAAGCCGAGCGCCGCAGCTACGCGTCGTAGTCCTGATTGAGACGGTCCTCTTCCTCCCGCTGGAGGCGTTCCATCTCCTCGTCGCGCGGCCGACCACTCCGCTCAGGCCCCTGCTCACGCCCCTGCTCCTCACGCCGGCGCCCCTGCTCCTCGCGCTGGCGACCCTGCTGGGCCTTCTCCTTGGCCTGCTGCTGCCACTGCTCCGACTGGTCCTGGAACTTGTCCTTCATGCCCATGTGGTTTCACTCCCGAAACGGGTGAGGGGATCAGGCTCGACCAGGCTCACACGCGTGGTGACGCAACGCATGTCGATCAGTTACGCCGCGTAGTCCTCTCCTGCTCATCGGCGGAGCCACCCGCACCGACAAGCCCCGTCCGCATGCCCTCGACCCGATGGGCGAACCTCTTCATCTCCCGCTGCCCCACGGCCCCGATGACGCCCGGCAGATACCCCCGCACGCCCTGCATCCCCCGCAGCCACCACTGCCCGTACACATGGCTCGACCGGCGCTCGATCCCGGCGACGATCCGGTCCACCGCGGGGCCCAGCGGATACGTCTTGTTGGCGGGCCACGGCAGCCGCTGCCGCAACTCCCGCATCACGTCGTCCTGATCGGCCCCGCGCACCATGTCCGTGTCGGTCCACGACAGATACCCGACCCCGACCTTCACGCCCTGGTACCCGACCTCGGCCCGCAGGCTGTGCGCGTACGCCTCGACGCCCGACTTGGACGCGCAGTACGCCGTCATCATCGGCGCCGGAGTGATCGCGGCGAGGGAGGCGATCTGGAGCAGATAGCCGCGGCTCTCGCGCAGCACCGGCAGGAAGGCGCGGGCCGTCACCGCGGACCCGATGAGATTGACCTCGATCACCCGTCGCCAGGCATCCGGATCGGAGTCCGCGAACGGACCGCCGGTCGCCACACCCGCGTTGGCGACCACGATGTCGACCTTCCCGAACCGCTCCTTGACCTCGCCCGCCACCCGCGCCATCGCCTCGTGGTCGGTGACGTCGGCGTACCAGTGGTCACTGTCTCCGTGCAGCCGCTCGGAGACCTGCTTGAGCGCGTCCGGCTCCAGACCGACCAGCGCGATCCGCGCCCCGCGCGCGGACAACTTCCGGGCGAGCAGCTCGCCGACGCCCCGCGCGGCCCCGGTGACGACCGCGACCTGCCCCTCCAGGCTCACCCTGCTCATGCGCCCTCCTTGACCTGTGCGTACGTCATGACGAGTTCCCGGATCTTCGCGGTGACCAGCTGGGGCGCCTCGATCGGCGTCATATGGCCGAGCCCCGGCAGCTCGGTGATCCCGACGCAGTTCGGCAGCGCGGCGACCAGCGAGCGGGCCTGCACGACCGGCGTCAGCCGGTCCGCCGTACCGACGACGACGGCCGCCGGCACCGCCAACTCCCGTATCCCGTGGCCGAGATCGAGCAGGTCGAGCACCTGCGACCAGGCGTACCGCACCTTGCGCGGACACGCGTGCACGATCCGCGCGCACGCCTCGACCATGTGCGGGGCCGAACCCGGGCCCATCGTCCCGTACTTGAGGATCCGCCGGGCGAGCGGTGTGACCGGTCCGAGGGGCGCCCGGGAGCCGAGTATCCGCCGGGTCAGCGCGGTCCGCAGCCGCCCGGCCCGCATCGGTACGACCGTCGACTCGGCGACCAGCCGCGACGCACCGGTGCTGCACAGCAGCACCGCCACCGCATGCTCCCGGAACCCGGCCCGAGCGGACGCGGCCAGCACCGTCATCCCGCCCATGGAGTGCCCGACGATCACCGACTTCTCACCCGGGGCGAGCGTTGCTTCGAGTACGGCTTCGAGGTCGTCGGCGAGCGCGTCCGTACTGCATGCGGGGCTCGCCGGACTGCGTCCGTGGCCGCGCTGGTCGTAGGCGATGACCCGGTGGTCGACGGCCAGTTCACGTATCTGGGCCGCCCAGAAGGCGGTCGAGCAGGTCCAGCCGTGGGCGAGGACGACGGCGGGCGCGTCCTTCGGGCCGTGCACCTCGACGTGCAGCCGGGCGCCGTCGGCGGAGACGGCGGTGAGCTCGCGGGCGGGGACGGGCGGGGCGTACGGGCCGGAGGCCACGTGCATCAGGCGGCTCATGCGTTCACCCCGGTCTTCTTCTCGGAGGGCTCCGCCTTCTTTTCGGCGGGCGCCCGCAGGAGTTCGTACTCCCCCAGATCCACCCGCCGCGTCGCCCGCCGGAACTCGGTCGTCGTGCCCGGCCAGATGGTGGTGTTGCGGCCGCTCGCGTCCAGGTACCAGCTGGTGCAGCCGCCCGTGTTCCACACCGTGCGCTTCATGCGCTCCTGGACCCTGTCGTTCCAGGCCTGCACGGCACCGGGCCGGGCGTCGAGGGCGACGCGACCGCCGAGGACGTCCAACTGCCGTACGAAGTCGGCCAGGTAGTTCAGCTGGGACTCGATCATGAGGATCATCGACGAGTTCCCCAGCCCCGTATTGGGCCCGATGATGGTCATCCAGTTGGGGAACCCGGCCGCCGAGGCCCCCCGCAGCGACTCCATCCCCGTCTTCCAGACCTCGGCGAGCGTCCGCCCGTCCGCGCCCACCACCCGCTCGGCGATGGGCATGTCGGTGACATGGAAACCGGTCCCGAAGACGATCGCGTCGGCCTCGGCCTCGGTGCCGTCCGCGGCGACCAGCGTGGACCCCCTGACTTCGCTCAGCCCGCTCGCGACCACGTCGACATTGGGCCGGGCGAGCGCCGGGTAGTACTCGCTGGACAGCAGGATGCGCTTGCAGCCGATGCGGTAGTCGGGGGTGAGCTTGGCGCGCAGGGCCGGGTCCTTGATGGAGCGGCCCATGTTGCGCTTGGCCAACTGCTCGACCATGCCGAGCTGGTTGGGGCGCTTGGTGAACGCCTGGACCTGCAACTCCCGTAGGCCCCACAGCAGTCCGCGGCGGGCCTGGGCGGTGAAGGGGAGCTGCTTGTGCAGCCGGCGCTCCGCGCCGCTGATCGCCCGGTCGACCCGGGGCATCACCCACGGCGGGGTGCGCTGGAAGAGGGTGAGCCTCTCGGCGAGGGGCTGAACGGCCGGCACGATCTGGATGGCCGACGCGCCCGTCCCGACCATGGCGACCCGCTTGCCGCGCAGGTCGTAGTCGTGGTCCCAGCGGGCCGAGTGGAAGACCTTGCCGGGGAAGGAGTCGAGCCCCGGGATGTCCGGGATCTTGGGGTCGGACAGCGGCCCGGTGGCGGAGACGACGACGTCCGCGGAGAGCGACCCGCTGCCCGTCTCGATGTCCCAGCACAGCCGCTCGCCGTTCCAGGTCATGCGCTTGACCTCGGAGTTGAAGCGGATGTGGGGCCGCAGCCGGAAGACGTCGACCACGTGCTCCAGGTAGGCGCGGATGTGCTGCTGCCCGGAGAAGGTGCGGGGCCAGTCCGGATTGGGCGCGAACGAGAACGAGTAGAGATGGGACGGCACATCGCAGGCGCACCCGGGATAGCTGTTGTCCCGCCAGGTGCCGCCGACGCTGTCGGCCCGCTCCAGGACGACGAAGTCGGTGACACCCTCGCGCCGCAGCCGTACGGCCGCCCCGAGCCCGCCGAACCCGGACCCGACCACCGCCACCCGCACATGCCTGTGCCCGTGCTCGGCCATCTTGCCTCCACACTCCACTCCGCGACTCTGCCAGTGAACACTGGCGCAATTGGGAGAGTAGAGCAGCACCGTACTGATGGGTAGGGGTCGGGAAGAAGGAAGTTACCGACGGTACGACATAGGCTGCCGACGTGGCAGAAGACGGAGGACTACGCGAGTACCGCATGGCGGAGCTGGCCCGCCTGGCCGGCATCACCGTGCGCACCCTGCGCTTCTACCGCGAACGCAAGTTGATCCCGCCGCCCCGCCGCGAAGGCCGAATCGCCTGGTACGACGACCACCATCTGGCCCGTCTGCGCACCATCGCGGCGCTGCTGGAACGCGGCCACACCCTGAGCGGCATCGCGGAACTTGCGGAGGCCCTCGAACACGGCCGGGACGTCGCCGACCTGCTCGGCGTCGGTCCGCCCACCGAGGAGGAGCCGGTCCGCCTCACCCCCGAGGAGCTCGCCGCCCGCTTCGAGGGCGAGGTCAATCCGGAGAACCTCGCGGCGGCGATGGACCTGGGTTACCTCGGCACCGACGGCGACGAGATCGTCCACGTCAGCCGCCGCCTCCTGGACGTGTCCGCGGCCCTGGTCCGCGAAGGCATCCCCCTGGCGGAGGTCCTGGCGGCGGGCAAGCAGGTACGCGAACACGTCGACGCCCTCGCCGAACTCTTCGCGGACGTGATCCTGCGCCACGCCACCGAGGCCGACATGCAACGCCTGCGCCCGCTCGCCCGGAGCGTGGTGGAGGCGGAGCTTTCACTGGCGATGGACCGGCGGATACGGAAGGAGAACTGAGCGCTCCGCGGGAAGTGTAGCGATGGGCCGTCGCTCGTCTGCGGGCCCGTCGTGGCTGGTCGCGCAGTTCCCCGCGCCCCTTCGGGGCGCTGCCGACTTCACCAAGCCCACTTAACGGTCGTAGACCACGGTCACCGGCGCGTGGTCCGACCACCGCTCCTCATGCGTGGCCGCGCGCTCGACATACCCCTTGAGGGCTTTCGCGGCCAGACCGGGCGTCGAGACATGGTAGTCGATCCTCCATCCTGCGTCGCCGTCGAAGGCCCGCCCCCGGTACGACCACCACGAATACGGCCCCTCGACATCCGGATGCAGCGCCCGCACGACGTCGACGTACTCGTCGAGCACACGGGACAACCACTCCCGTTCCTCCGGCAGAAAGCCCGAGTTCTTGGTGTTGCCGCGCCAGTTCTTCAGGTCGGCCTGCTGGTGGGCGATGTTCCAGTCGCCGCAGACCAGGACCTCGCGCCCGTCGGCGGCGGCGCGCTCGCGCAGTCCCTTCAGGTAGGCGAGGAACTCGTCCATGAAGCGGACCTTCTCGTCCTGCCGCTCGGTGCCGACCTCGCCGGAGGGGAGGTAGAGCGAGGCGACGGTGACGCCGGGCAGGTCGGCCTCGACATACCGGCCGCTGCCGTCGAACTCGGCCGAGCCGAAGCCGACCTGGATGCGGTCGGGCTCGCGGCGGGTGTAGAGGGAGACGCCGGCGCGGCCCTTGGCGGCGGCCGGGGCGTGTACGACGTGCCAGCCGTCGGGCGTGCGCACATGCTCCGGCAGCTGCTGCGGCTCGGCGCGCACCTCCTGTAGGCACAGCACGTCCGCTTCGGTCTGCGCGAGCCACTCCACGAAGCCCTTCTTCGCCGCGGCGCGCAGCCCGTTCACATTCACAGAGGTCACAGTGAGCACTCGGGCACCCTACCGGCACACTGGACCGAGTCCAGATTCGAGTCGCCACACAGATTTACGAGAGCCGGCATGCATATACGTCGCGTCCCCTTCGACCACCCCGACGCCGTCAAGCTCAACGACGACGTCCAGGCCGAGTACCACGAGCGCTACGGCGACGGCGGCGACGCCACCACCCTCGCCCCGTCCGACTTCGAGCCGCCGAACGGCGTGTACCTGATCGCGTACGACGAGCAGGACCGCCCCGTGGCCACCGGCGGCTGGCGCAGCCAGGACCGGAACGACGAGGGCAACCAGGACGGCGACGCCGAGCTCAAGCGGATGTTCGTCATCGGCGGGATGCGTGGGCGGGGGCTGGCGCGGCGCATGCTCGCCGCGCTGGAGGAGGACGCGCGTGCGGCGGGCCGGGTCCGTATGGTCCTGGAGACCGGGCTCGAACAGCCGGAGGCGATAGGCCTGTACACGTCCAGTGGCTACGAACCGTGCGAGAAGTTCGGCTACTACCGCCAGTACGAGTCCAGCCGCTGCTTCGCGAAGCCGCTCGACTCCGCAGAGAAGCCGCTCAACTCCGCAGATAGGTAAGAACGGCCAGGACCCGCCGGTGGACGTCGTCGGCCGGCGGCAGGTCCAGCTTGGTGAGGATGGAGCCGATGTGCTTGCCGACGGCCGCCTCGGACACCACCAGCGCCCTGGCGATCGCGCCGTTCGAGCGCCCCTCGGCGATCAGTGCCAGCACCTCCCGCTCGCGCGGGGTGAGCCGCGCGAGCGGATCCCGGCGCCGGCGCAGCAGCTGTCGTACGACTTCCGGGTCGACGACCGTGCCGCCGGACGCCACCTCGGCCAGCGCGTCCACGAACTCCTCGACCTGGCCCACCCGGTCCTTGAGCAGATATCCGACGCCGGATCCGTCGCCGGAGTCGAGCAGTTCGGCCGCGTACGCCCGCTGCACGTACTGGCTGAGCACCAGCACCGGCAACCCGGGCCGCTCCTCGCGCAGTTGTACGGCCGCCTGAAGCCCCTCGTCCTGGAAACCGGGCGGCATGCGTACGTCCGTGACGACGACGTCGGGTGCGTGCTCGGCGACCGCCACACGCAGGGCGTCCGCGTCGCCGACGGCGGCGACCACCTCGTGTCCGAAGCGGGTGAGCAGCCCGGTCAGCCCTTCGCGCAGCAGCACGCTGTCCTCGGCGAGGACTATGCGGAGGGGACTCAGGGGACTTCTGTCGGACGGCTCGGACGGCTCGGACGGCAAGGAATCTCCACGCACAGCAGGGTCGGTCCGCCCGGCGGGCTGGACAGGGTGAGTCTGCCATCGAGGACCGACACCCGGTCGGCGAGACCGGTGAGTCCGGTGCCCTGTGCGCTGTCGGCCCCGCCGCATCCGTCGTCTTCGATACGGAGGACCAGGCGTCCGCCGTCGTGCCGTCCGTGTATCCGGGCCCTCTCCGCCCCGCTGTGCCTGGCGACGTTGGCGAGGGCCTCGCAGACCACGAAGTACGCGGCGGTCTCCACGAGTCGGGGCAACCGGCCGGGAAGGTCGAGGTCCAGGTCCACCGGCACCGGGCTGCGCTCTGCCGCGTCGGCGACGGCGGCTTCGAGGCCGTAGTCGGCGAGGACCTTCGGGTGGATGCCGTGGATCAGCTCCCGGAGTTCGGCGAGGGCTCCGTCGGCGTCGGCGTGGGCCTTGGCGAGCTGGTCGGCGAGCGGGCCCGGCGGCGCGTCGAGGCGGGCGAGGCCCAGGGTCATGGTGAGGGCGACGAGCCGCTGCTGGGCTCCGTCGTGCAGATCGCGTTCGATCCGGCGGCGCTCCGCCTCGAAGGCGTCCACCAACCGCACGCGGGAGCGGACGAGTTCGGTGACCCAAGGGCTGTCCTCGTCGGCCTTGGTCGTGAGCAGCACACGCGCCAGCTGGGCACGCGCCCCGGCGGCGCACCCGAGGGCGTACACGCCGGGAGCGAGAAGCGCGAGCCCGAGCGCGGCAGCCCCGAAGGCGCCGGGCCAGGTGTCGACGGCCCACAGCTTGGCCACCTTCGCCTCGCCCTCGACGGCGACGACCAGGGGTACGCAGGCCGTGGCCAGCGGAACGCCCGCCAGGAGTAGGACGGCCAGCGCGTCCAGCGGCCACAGCACAAGCCCGAACAGCACGGCGTACGCCAGCTCCCGCCAGGTCGCCGCCTCCTTGAGCCGCGTCGACAGCCACCCCCACAACCCCGGCACGGCGGGCACCCGGTGCGGCCCGGCGGCCACTGGCTGCCCGACGATCCGCAACCGCCACCGCTCCACGCCCGCCACGGGTATCCCCGCCAGCGCGGTGAGCACCAGCACCGGCAGCCCCACGACCACAACGGACAGCGCGCTCCCGACCACCACCCCACTGACGATCACCACCAGGACGACCGCCCCGAACGCCGCCCCGCTCACCAAATAGACAACCGCCCGCCAGGGCCACGGGGACACCAGGTACCTACGGCTGCCCAGGGCCCACCAGATGCTTCGCATGGAGACGACCGTAGGAGTCCGTGGCCCTCCCCCGCGATCGGGCTACACGGAGAGTCGGAGGTATACCTGGCCCTACCCCACGGCCCGGTCCTGCCGCACAAACAGAAATCCCGCCCGTCGGTGGGACGTTCACGAGTGGGATCTACCTGGGGCGATGGCACCTGCCGTAGTGCTCCTTCCCGCGAACGCGAAGATCACTTCCCATCTTGTCATGCCTACATCATTAACCCGCTCCTGGACCGGTCCCCCAGGTACTTCTCGACCCCGACTCCGATTTCCGCGAATCGGCCACCTGGCGGTGTGATCGGCGAAGTCGTTCGAGAATCACCGGAATCCGGTGATGGCCTCTCACCCTCCCGGACATGAGCCTGGGACTCATCCCGATCGATGCCCGGATGGGAGACGGCTGTGACAACCGGAACCGAAGCGCTCGTTCGCCGCGCGTACCACTCGGCGGAGGGTGACGTGCTGGACGTCCAGGGGTTCGCCAGTCTGTTCGCCGAGGACGGCGTATTCAACGGCATCGGCGGTGTGACTCCCCGGGAGAGCTACCGCGGTGAGCGACTGGGCGACGTGGTCGCCTGGATGGGCAAGCTGCTTCCGGACGTCCACCGGGAACTGCACCGGGTCAACGTGCTCGGGGACGTCGTCGCGATCGAGCTGTCGATCCAGGGCACCTTCCTCGGACCGTTCGAGACGCCCGCCGGGGTGATCCAGCCGACGGGCGCCAAGCTCGACATCCCGACCGCTGACTTCTGGTACGTGCGTGACGGCAGGATCCAGGAGTTCAACTGTCATATCGGTATGACCTCCATGTTCGCGCAGATGGGCGTTCTGCCGGACTTCGCGTCCGCAGTCACGGTCTCCGCGGCCGAACGATAGGACCGACCGACATGGGTCCCCGCCGGGCGGTCCCAGGCGCCGGCGTCCACGTCGCCGACCCGCCCCGCGTCGTCGAGGCCGGCGAATCACCGGAATCCAGTGAGGCCCTCTCACCGTGCCGGCAGTGAGCCTCCGTCCATCGCCAACCCTGCCCGGCCCGCCAGGGACGTACTCCGAGGCCCAGGGAGATACCGTGACGTCACCAGCCTCCGGCGCAGACGGCGCCGCCGACCCGTCCGACAGCGGCAACCGTCGTCTCGACCTGGCTCTGCTGGTCATTGCCACCGCCCAGCTCATGGTGGTCCTCGACTCCACCATCGTGAATGTGGCGTTGCCGGATGTGCAGCGTGCGCTCGGCTTCTCCGGCACCGGCCTGGAGTGGGTGGTGAACGCCTACGCGGTCACCTTCGGAGGTCTGCTCCTGCTCGGCGGCCGTGCCGGTGACATTCTCGGCCGACGGCGGGTGTTCGTATTCGGGCTGCTGCTGTTCTCCGCCGCGTCCCTCCTCGGCGGGTTCGCCACCAGTCAGTGGTGGCTGCTCACCGCGAGGGCGGTACAGGGCGTTGGCGGCGCGGTGATCGCGCCGACGGCGCTGGCGCTGATCACCACCAACTTTCCCGAAGGCGGGCAACGCAACAGGGCGTTCGGAGTCTACGCGGCGATGGCCGGCGCCGGCAGCGCGGTGGGCCTGCTGCTGGGCGGCATCCTGACCACCTACGTGTCGTGGCGGTGGGTGATGTTCGTCAACGTCCCGATCGGGCTCCTGGTGGCGGCCGCGGCACCGCGCGTGCTGGCCGAATCGCCCCGCATGCCGGGTCGGATCGACCTGGCCGGAGCCATCACCAGCACCGGCGGAGTCGCACTGCTGGTCTACGGTCTGTCCAAGGCCGCCACCGGGTCCGACGGAGTGTCGCACTGGGGTGACGCGCAGGTACTGGCATCGCTGACCGCGTCCGTGGCGCTGCTCGTATCGTTCGTCTGGATCGAAATGCGCAGCCCCCACCCGCTGCTCCCGATGCGGATCCTCGCCGACCGCAACAGGTCGGGTACCTACCTGATCATGCTGTGCGTCGCCACCGCGCTGTTCGGCCTGTTCTTCTTCCTCACCCTCTTCATGCAGTCCGTGCTCGGGTACAGCGCGATGCAGTCGGGCATCGCCTACCTGCCGTTCGCCGTCGGGGTCGTGGCCGGCTCCGCGCTGGCCTCGCCGCTGATGGCGCGAGTAGGCGCCCGGCCGCTGATCCTGGCCGGCACCGCCGCGGTCGCGGGCGGCACGTTCTGGTTCTCCAGGCTGACCGAACACTCCGGCTACGCCGGCCAGCTGCTCGGCCCGCTGCTCGTGACCTCGCTCGGGCTCGGCCTGGTGTTCGTCCCACTGGCCCTCGTCTCCCTGCACAACGTGGCCGAGGAGGACTCCGGCGTCGCCTCGAGCCTGCTCAACACCGGCCAGCAGGTCGGTGGCGCAATCGGGCTTGCCGTGCTCGGCACCGTCGCCTGGACTGCCGTCGCGAACAGCGTCGAGGCCCAGGCCGCGGGCACGGCGGCCGCGCAGGCGGGCACCCCTCCGCCCGCGTCCGTCTACAACCACGCCCTGGCGGTCGGCTTCTCCCGCGGGTTCGAGGTCGCGGCAGGGGTCGCGCTGCTCGCCCTGCTCATCGCGATCGCCACCATCCGGGTCCACCGTCAGGAACTGACCGGTGCGGTGCCCGAAACTCAGCCGGCCGCACCGCCGCTGGCGGCACCGCAGCCCGGAGCGCAGCTGGTCGGGACTGTACAGCGGGACGACGACCTTGCCGCTCGCGCCAAGGCGGTCCGTCCTTGCCGCTACTGCTAGCCGAGACGTCCCATGGCAGAGAAGGCACGCCTGTCCGCACAGAACGGGTCCCGCGGGTGCCCCGGCCGTGCGAATCACCCTGATCCGGTGATGCCGCCTCACCTGCCTGGTGGAAAGGATCACAGTGGTCCGCCTCCCGGCAGGAGGTGGCCGACCGAAGGGAGGTCGTCTGTGAGCACCGAACAGCGACAGAACCTCGATTCCATCTCTCCGGCGCAGCTCGCGTCGCCACCTGGCGCAAGGCAGAACCCACTCTGTCCCTACCGCTCACCCTCCCAGCGCATAACCCGGCTCGTGAACGACAGGAGTTCGACATGAGCGAAGCACGCGACTGGAACGCGAAGACCATCGCGGAGTTCCGCGCGAACGAGGGCAGGGTCGGAGGGGTCTTCGAGGGCGCTCCGCTGGTCCTCGTCCATCACCGCGGCCGCAAGAGCGGGCAGGAGCACGTCAGCCCGGTGATGTACCTCCCGCACGACACCGCGCCGGACATCGTCTACGTCTTCGCGACCAAGGGCGGAGCACCCACCAACCCGGACTGGTACCGCAACCTGACCGCCGCCGGTGAGGGCACCATCGAACGCGGTACCGCGACCTACCAGGTGACCGTCCACGAACTGACCGGCGCCGAACGCGACCGCATCTACGCCGAACAAGCGCGGCGCTATCCCGGCTTTGCCGAGTACGCACGACAGACCGCCGGAATCCGCATCATTCCCGTGCTCGAACTCCGGCGGGCGTAGCCCCCACCCCTGTCAGCCTCAGCGAGTCGAAGGAGAGAGATCATGCCCAAGGCGGTCAGGTACGACGAGTTCGGCGGGATCGACGTGTTGCGGGTCGACGAGGTGGAACGCCCGGAGCCCGGGGACGGGCAGGTCCTCGTACGCGTGAAAGCGGCCGGCATCAACCCCAGTGAGGCGGCCATCCGCACGGGGGCGCTGGCGCAGATGTTCCCGTCGACGTTCCCGTCAGGGCAGGGCAGCGACCTCGCCGGGGTCATCGAGGAGGTCGGCGCCGGGGTCGGCGGTTTCTCGTCCGGCGACGAGGTGATCGGGTTCACCCAGAAGCGGGCCTCCCAGGCCGAGCTGGCCCTGGTCGAGGCCGGTGACCTCACGCGCAAGCCGGAGAAGGTCCCGTGGGAGGTGGCCGGCAGCCTGTACGTCATCGGCGTAACCGCGTGGGGGGCGGTGCACTCCGTGCAGCTCAAGAAGGGCGAAACCGTCGTCGTTTCCGGAGCCGCCGGGGGAGTCGGCTCGCTCGCCGTCCAGCTCGCGCGCCGTACCGGGGCCACGGTCATCGGCCTGGCGAGCGAGAGCAACCACAAGTGGCTGAAGAGCCACGACGTGATCCCGGTCGCCTACGGTGAGGGCGTCGCGGACCGCATCAGGGCCGCCGCGCCCAGTGGCGTGGACGCCTTCATCGACACCTTCGGCGACGGGTACGTCGAGCTGGCCCTCGCCCTCGGCGTCGCGACCGACCGGATCGACACCATCGCCGATTTCGCGGCAGCCGCGAAGCACGGAGTGAAGACGGACGGGGGGAGCGCGGCCGGGCCCGGCGCCAGGGTGCTCGCCGAGCTTGCCGGCCTGATCGCCGACGGACACCTCGATGTGCCGATCGCGAACGTCTACCCGCTGGCCCAAGTACGCGAGGCCTACACCGAGCTCGAACGCCGCCACACCCACGGCAAGATCGTCCTCAAGCCCGGCGGCTAGACCCCCCTACGAACGCCAGGCCTGTCGGTCGTTGACTGACACCACCCAGTCTCATCGGGGAGCGGTGTTCAGTCCGCTTGAGCCGGTGGTTGGACATTTTGCGTTTGACGACACAGGGGCTGGCTGCCCAGGCATCCGGCGGGCAGGAGTCTGCGCTCAGGTGCGGCCCAGTGAGAGCAGGTGCAGTTCACGGCCGCGTTGCACGGCCGAGGACCGGTCGGCGGCGCCGAGCTTGGCGTAGATCCGGCGGATATGGGTGCTGACCGTGTTCACCGACAGCGACAACTCCATGGCGATCTCGGGTCTGGACAAGTTCGTCGGCAGGTAGCGCAAAACGCGCAACTCGCTCTGGCTGAGCGCCTGGACCGGTCCCTGGGCCGACCGGTCGGCCCCCGCGTGGACAGCGTCGAGGACATCGGCGACCATCGCCCCGTGCGACGTTCCTTGCGGTGGCAGGGCCTCCAGCAGCTCCCACGCGCCGGTCATCGCGAACGGCAGGATCAGCCGGTCGGGCTCTGCGAGTTCAAGCGCCCGGTCGACAGCCTCGTACGCCGCGCGCTCATCGCCCACGTCACGGCAGGCGAGCGCCTCCAGGACCAGGGCCTCCACCTGGGTGAGATGGGAGTTGACCGGCGCGGTGCCGTCGAGGACGGCGCGGAGTTCGAGACGGGCGGCAGCCGGGTCCTGCTGGGCCAGCCGGATCACTGCGGTGGCGTTGCGGATTTCGCCGACGGCGGCCTGCCGGTCGTCGAGGGCGGCGAGGGCCGCCTGCGCCTGGTCGACCATCCCGAACCGAGCCTGCGTAGCGATCGTCCATGCGATGACACGGGTGGTCAGCGCGTGCTCACCCACCATGCGCGCCTGCAACTGCCGGGCGGCGGCGAACTCCTCCAGGGCCTGGTGGCGGTTCCCGCGTACCGCCGCGAGAATTGCGGCGGTCACGCAGACCAGTAGCCGGATGGCTGGTTCGCTCGTCGCATCGGTGGTGTGCCGGGCGCGATCCAGCCAGTGTGCGCCGTGGTCGAACTCGCCCGTCCAGACCAGCGCGTTGGCGAGTGTCGCCAGTGCTGGGGCGGTCACCGGATCCGTGTCCCAGTGGTGCCGGGAGGCGAGCGCCAGCGCTTCCTCGCTGCGCTGCCGGGCCAGGGTGAAGGAGTGCTTCGTGGAGGCGAAGCCCAGGTGGCCGAGGCAGGCGACCTCCAGGTAGGGCCGGCCGATGCGGTGGGCGAGCGCGGCGCCTTCCTGGAGGTGCCGCATGCTGTCGGTCAGTCGCAGTGCCCAGGCCTCGGTGACGCCGAGGTTCAGGAGTGCGTCGGCCCGTAGATCGGCGCTGAGCGCGACGTCGGTGACGGACTGACCGTCGGGAGGTGTGAGAAGCGGACCCACCTGGTCGAACACCCCGTCGAAGTGCCCGCGCAGCCGCGCCGAGCGCAGCCCCAGCGAGACGACGGCCATCCGCAGGCGCTGCCGACGGTCGGGCGGGGCGGAGGCAGCGTAGAACTTCGCGACCTCCAGGTGCGCGTCTGCCTCGTCGAGGCGGAGCTGGTCCAGCGCAGCAATGGCACGCACCAAGGCCAGGCCGGGAGAGTCCGTATCGCTGCGGACCGGGAAGGCGCGCAGCAGCGCTGCCACCGTTCCGGCCTTGCCGTCGAGGGTGAGGCTGACGGCGTGGTCGGTGAGCAGGCGAGCCGCCTCGTTCCAGTCGCCGGCTGCCTGCAGGTGGCCGATGGCGTGGGCGGCCTGCCCGTGCTCGCCGAGCCAATGGGCCGCGAGCCGGTGCAGTTCCGGGATGTCCTCGGGGGACGTGCGACGCAGTTCGAGCCGGAGCAGGTCGCCGAACATACGGTGGTAGCGGAACCACGTGCGGTCCGGGTCGAGGGACACGGTGAACGCGTTCGCGTCCTCCAGACCCAGCAGGATTCCCTCCGACCCCGTCGTGCCGGTGAGCAGGTCGGCCAGCTCGCCGTTGACCCGGTCCAGTACGGAGGTGCGCAGCAGCAGGCGCTGGACCTCAGGGGGCTGTCGCTCCAGCATCTCGGCCATCAGATATTCCGCGACCGTACGGTCGCTTCCGGAGAATTCGGTGACAAACCGTTCCGGATCGGGGTGCCCGGTGAGGGACAGGACGGCGAGCCGCAGCCCGGCCGCCCAGCCTTCGGTCCGCTGATGCAGCGTCACCACCGTGTGCTCGGGCAGCACGAAGCCGGCCACGGTCAGGAGATCACGGGTCTCGTCCTCGGAGAAGCGCAAGTTCGCGGCCCGGACCTCGGCCAGTTCCCCGGCCAGCCGCAGTTGATGCAGGCGCATTGGCGGGTCGTGACGCGTCGCCACGATCGCGTGGACCCCCTGGGGCAGGTTCGTCAGCAGTGCTGTCAGCTGTGCGGCGGCCTCAACCGAGCCGAGTTCGTGCAGGTCGTCGATGACCAGGATCAGAGGATCGCCGACTCCCGCGCACTCGGACAGCGATGTGTCCACCGCGGAGCCGTCGCTGCGGGCAGGCGTCACCGGCAGCGGTCCCGCCCCGCGACCGTCATCGACGGCCGCGGCGCGGACCGCGCCCAGCACCGTGCCCCAGAACAGCTGCGCGTCTCGCTGGCCGGGCCGCACGGACACGAAGGCAATACGGCGATTCTGATCCGGCCGGCCGGCCCAGGCGCGCAACAGCGATGTCTTCCCGCTGCCGGCCGGCGCTGAGATGACGGTGACCTGCTTGCGGGCAGCTCGGTCCAGCGCCGAGACCAGGTCGCGACGGTGGATCAGCCCCATGCGGCCAGGGCCAGGCGCGGACGGAACGTCGGTCATCATGTACAGGGGTATACCGCGATACAGCCGGGACGTGCAGCGCGAAGTCGTTCCGGTCGCATCATGACGCGCGGGTCTGTTTTCGGGGGCGGAGGGCGGCCAGGCGGGGTAACAGCGTCGCCGCCGTGGCGCCGAGCACGTCCGTAGGGACGGCCGATGTCGCGGGCGAGTGCGGCACCCTCCAGAAGGTGCCGCTCGCTGCCGGCGAGCCGCAGCGACCAGGCCTCGGTGACACCCAGGTTCAGGAGTACGAGGGCCCGCAGGTCGCCGGCGAGCGCCACCTCGGTGTTGGACTGGCCGGTGGCGGGAGAGGGCAGTGCGTCGGCCTGCTCGAACACGGCGTCGAAGTGCCCACGCAGCCGGGCCAGTAGCAGGTCCAGGGAAGCGATCGCCATCTGCAGCAGATGGCGGCGGGCGGTCGGGCGGTGTCGTGGCGGCGTACGACCTGGCGATCTCGAGGGGTGCCTGCGCCTCCTCCGGGCGGCCCTGGTGCAGGTCGGCGTTGGCGTATACCAGCGCCAGCTCCGGGAATTCCTCGCCGGTGCGGGCCAGGATCGGCGCACGTGGTTCCTCGGCAAGAACATCACAGAAGGGGCTCTCTCGGGTAGCACACGCCCCGGCGACCGCGAGAGGCGGCGGGCAACAGGGACGTCGCCTGCGGCGCTGTGGGTGATGTTCGCTTGATCAGTCGGGGAATCGAGCACACTTGGCTGGCCTTCGTTACTGGTGGCGGCGCACAACCACGTTCGCATAGTGTCGCGGACATGGCAGATGTATTTGCGGGCGTCCGTCTGCTCGGCCCGCCAGTAACCGACGGCGAGTACATCGCGCTGAGTGAGCACGAGATTGTGAACCTGCACCAGTACACGCGGATTTACGCTGTGCCCGGCCTCTATGAGCATGTCGTCCAGGAACGGCTGCAGTGCAGATCGCCGCAGGTCGCGGCTGCGGGCTTTCTGCGCGCCGCGGCGCGCCTTGGGTTGGAACCAGGCTCGATGACGGTCCTCGATGTCGGCGCCGGCACGGGATTGGTCGGCGAGCTTGTGCGTCGCGGTGGCGTTGCTCAGGTTGTCGGGGTCGACTCGCTGACGGCAGCGCGCGTGGCGAGTCTGCGCGACCGGCCAGGCGTCTACGTCGACTACGTGGTCGGCGACTTCTTGCGTGGCGACACACTCCGTGAGGCACTACGCCCGTACGCGCTCGGGGGGCTGGTGTCAGCCGGAGCGTTCGGCGGCACGCACGCCACACCGCAGGCGCTTGAGAACGCACTCGCGGTTCTGTCACCCGGCGCACCCGTGGCCTTCACGATCGATGAGCGGTGGATGGATGAATCGGATCCGGACGGGTTCGGCGCCGCCGTCGAGCGACTGGTGGCCGGCGGAGGTCTTGCAGTGATGGAACGAACCCGGTTCCAGCACCGGGTGACGACGACCGGCGAGCCAATCTTCTACCAGCTCGTCGTGGGCCGGACCGGGTAAGGTGAACGCCCCCCGTCCCCGGGCACCGGGCGTTCCACCTCGTCGACCCGCAACACGCCGATCCCGCCGAACTCGTCGTACCTGACCGCCTTGGGCATGGTCTTTCCATCTCCCTTTCGGTTGGAAATCGCCTTGCAACACCCCAGGGGCTCGCCCTGTCAATCCGCGGCGGACCGGATCGCGCCGAAGCCGGTCCTACCCTGCCCGCCCGTTGCCAGAGCCGCCCCTCCCAGCCCTGGTCATGTTCGTGTGGACAACGCCGACCATGGCCGCGCGGACCCGCAGGCCGCGGTTGGCCAGGTGGGCACGCAGGCCTTGGGTACGGGAGAAAAGCTGCGGCCTTGGAGACCGAACAACCGGGCAGAAGCGGCAGGTTCGCTCGACCAGCCGCCGCGGCAACGCCAGGCGTCGGGAAGACGCGTCTGACCTTTAGCTCGTCTTCTTCGCCCCCACCATCATCGCGGAGAACCAGGCCGCCCCGGCGACGACGTGCATGAGCGCGAGAGAGAGGCCTGTGGCGATGTCGTGCGCCGATAGGAGCGGAACGGGGATGGTGGCAACGCCCAGTATCAGTCCGACCCAGGCGAACGCGACCTGGGCGCGTGGCGTCCGCCGAGCCAACAGCCAGACGAAGACTCCGCCGAGGACGATCGGGAGCGTCGTTGCGATGAGCACGGCCGCAGGCGTCACGGCCGTCGAGGTGCCCTGCGCGTCGACGAGCATGTCCGCGCCTGCCGCGGACGCGATCAGACGGATGACGACATTGACAACGGCAGCGACGGCGACCGCGATGAGACCGCGGATCCAGAGGGGAGGCGCGACGGCCGCGGAGGTTGAGGAAGCGACTGAGGTGGTCAGGCGGTCCTCCTTCACATCCGGGGTTACGCGGTGGGGTCCCAGCCCGACGAGGCGAGCCAGGAGGGGAAGTCGAGCACGTCGGGCACGAGCGCGCGCGTCGCGGCGAAGTCGGCCTGGTAGGCGGGGGTCTCGGTGAACCAGCGGAACATCTCAGCGGTGTCCCCGAAGGAGGCGATGGCCTCGAGCGGCAGTGCCTCGTAGCGTGCGGGAAGGCCGGTGTGCGCGCCGATCGCCTGCGCGATCTGTTCGCCGGTCAGGCTGTCGCCGGCGATCTCCACGCTGGTGCCTTCGACGGCGGTTCCGCCAAGCAGGATCGCTGCCGCCGCTTTCCCGATGTCGCCGACGGCGACCATTTGCAGCGGGATGTCGCCGGGCATCGCCATCCGCACGACAACCTGGCCCTCCTCGACGCTGGTCGGGAAGCCTGCGAGGTTGTCCATGAAGAAGACGGGGCGCAGGAAGGTGTGGTGGATGTCGAGCGATTCGATGTGCTCTTCGGCACGGCGCTTGCTCTCGAAATGCGGGACGCCGGATTCGCGCTCGGCGCCGCCGACGGAGCTGAACACCAGATGCGGCACCTGCGCACGAGCGGCGGCATCCGCGATCGCGATGCCGACGGCGGTCTCCTGCTCGGTGCCGCCAGGGATCGGTGTGGTCATCGCGAACGCGGCATCCACACCGTCGAAGAGGGTGTCGAGCGATGCGGCATCGCTCAGGTCGCCAACCCTCAGTTCGACACCGCGGCCGGCGAGGCGCTGCGCGGCGGGCGCACCGAGATCACGCACGAGGGCACGCACCCGCACGCCCTGCCCCAGCAACGCGTCGACGACAGAGCCCCCCTGGTTGCCCGTCGCGCCGACGACGGCGATCAGCCGCGAGTCGGTGGAAGGTGTGACACTGGTGTTCATGATGTTCTCCTTGGTCGAGGTGGACAACATACGAAAACATAAGCCGGCTTACTATTATTTCCGGGGAGGGTCGTGAACGCGAAACCGGCCGACTTCACCTCGGCGGTCCAGGGGGTGATCAACCCGCTGATCCCCACCCTGGCGCGGGCACATCGGGCCATGTCACAGGAGCTGCTGCGGGATACAGGGCTCAGCGCCGGCCAGGAGCTGATCGTCATGCGCCTGTTCGATTCACCCCCGCAGTCCCAGGCCGAACTCACGCGATGGCTGGGCGTGGAACCGCCCACGACGGCAAAGATGCTCGCGCGCATGGACAAGGCGGGCATCGTCGAGCGGGTCCCGTCAGAGACCGACCGGCGCGTGACCCTCGTCAGCCTGACCGCCGAGGGGCACGCCATCCACGAACGCGTCCAGAACATCTGGGGCGACCTCGAACGCGTCACCGTCGCCGGGCTCACTCCCGCCGAGGTGCAGCAGCTGGAACGCCTGGTGCGCCACGTGCTCTCGAACCTCCAGAACAGCCAGGAGACGCCGGCGCCCTGCCAAGAGAGCGTTTGATGTAGGCGAATTGCCGTTTATTTCCTAGTAGGTTCCTCGCCAGGTGGGTGTGGTCTCGTCCGTTATGCGCTTGGCGAGGTTGTCGCCGTCGAACAGTGCCCCGATGTCAATCTCCCCGGCCTGCAGTGACGCGTTGTTCGGTGCGGCGATCCCAGAGTTCGTGATGTAGATCTGGGTTCTGCTGATCGCGGCGTCGGTCGGTGAGTTGAGGCCGTTGGAGGCGTCCAGCACGATCCTCGTCCGCCCGTTCGGATAGACCACGGCGAGTTTGTTCTGGAAGTTCAGCGCGACGAACGCCACATCGGAACGGCCGGACAGGAGTTCGAAATCGTCGATGCCCGCCAGGTTGTCGGCGATGAGCTGGATGGGACCCGGAGCGCCCGAGGCGGTGACGGGCACCCGGAGCAGCGTGCCCTGGTCGGTGTTGGAGAACCACACCGCACCGTTGTGGTATTCGACCCCGTTGGCTCCGATGCCGTTCCCGGACGGGGAGGGCGCGAGGGCGGGACCGACCAGCCATTCCGTCGCCGGGCCGCCCGAGGCCGGAATGGCCCAGATCGTGCCGGCCACGCTGTCGGCGACATACAGCGTCCGGTTGCTCGAGTCGAGAGTCAGTCCGTTGAGGAACTGGCCAGCGGGCATTGCGGTGATGCGCTGCGCGGCGCCGTACGGGGGCAGGCGCCACACGCCGGATCTGGACGGGTCAGGTGAGACCACGTTGTAAATGATGGTGCCATCTCGGCCGATGACGTTGCCTCCGATCGCATCACCGACCGGCCCTGTCACCAGTATCGTCTGCTGCCCGGAGGGGCTGACCTGCACGAGTTCCGGCGGCTTGCCCACCAGGAAGCCGAGCATCGAGACGATCAGCGAGCCGTCCTGGGCGATGCTCACGCTCTCCGGCTCCTGCCCGGCCGCGGAGTCGAATGCGGCGACGGTCCGGACATCGGTGATGACCGGGCGAGGCCGGCCCGCCTCCGTGCTTGCCGCGGACGTGGGTGACGCGGACGCCGCGGCGATGGCGGCGACGGCCGACACAATCAGCGCCGCGACCGCCTTGATCCCCAGCTTGTTCATTGTCGTCCTTCCGGTAGACATGGTCGCCCTTGCTCTCACGCCCCAGATTCGTCATGGGGCCGCAGCCCGGGGGCATCGCCAGATCCCTCGCCTGACAGCGGCGCTGGCCGGTCCGCCGGCAGACCGGTCAGCGCTCTACGGTGCTATCGGGGCTCGAACGCGTACACCTTGTTGTTGTTGGTCAGCGGGCCGGTTCCCAGGCATCCGGTGCCGCAGTATCCGGAGCCCCAGTAGATGCTGCCGTCGACGATCGCGGCCCCGCCGGTCACCGAGCCGCCGCTGGCGAAGCTCCACAAGATCGTCCCGGTCTTGGCGTCCAGGGCGTACATGTTGGTGCCGGTGGCGGCCAACGATCCGGCGTAGACGACGCCGTTGGCGGCGCTGACGAAGGAGGTATCGACGGCGCCGACCGGGTCCGGGGTCTGCCACAAGATCTTGCCGGTGGCCGGATCCAGGGCAGCCCAGGACCCGCCGGTCACGGTCTTCCCGGCGTGCGGCCCGGAGCCGCCCAGCGTGTAGGGGAGTTTGGCGGTGTTGCCCTCAGCAACGTAGATGCGCCGCCCGTCGGTCGCCGTGCCGTACACGATGCCGCCGTTGGCGACGTTACCGTCCGGGCCGACCCGGGTCTGCCAGACCACCTCGCCGGTGGCGGGGCGGACCGCCCAGTACACCGAGCTCTTCTGGCCGATGCCGAGCAACTGCTCCTTGCGGCCGGTGGCCGGGTTGGTGGTGGTGAACAGGTTCGGCCCGGCGCCGAAGTCGAAGTCCGGCCCGGACGGCTGGGGAAGCGTCCACAAGTCGGCCTCCAGTGTGTGGTCGGCCCAGGCCACCGTTCCGTCCCGCAGCCTCAACGCCAGGATCGAGTCCACGTAGTTGTCGGCGACGGACGGGGTGCACCCGGTCTGGTCCGGCGCGGTGCAGACCCCGTCGGGCACGCTGTAGTTGTTTCCGGTCCCGACGTACAGCAGCCCTCGCGCCGGGTCCACGACCGGGGAGGATGACCACACTGCGTTGCCGCTGTAGTAGCCGGGCAGGTTGGAGTCGCCGCCGCCGTTGTTCGACGGCACGGTGTAGGAGCTCCACAGCACCCTGCCGGTGGCCGCGTCCAGTGCCTTGACCGCCCCGCGGAACGTGCCGGGCCCGCCCGCCTCCTCCTTGGAGGAGATGCCCACGTACGCGACCCCGTGGTGGACCACGGGGGCGCCGGTGATCACCGACGCCGGATCGGTGTCCACCTGCACCGACCACTTCCGCGCGCCGGTGAAGCGATCGACGGCGAACACGCGGGCGCCGGCCGTGGACGAGTTGAGGATCCAGCCGTCGCCCAGGATCAGGTCATTGCCGTTGACAGCCGGGCTGGTACGAGACAGGTCGTCCGCCACGCCGGTGTAGCTCGAGACAGCGCGCGACCAGAGCACACGGCCGCTCCGGGCATCAATCGCCGACAGCTTGCCGCCGTAGTCGGGAACGTAGACCGTGCCGTCGTACACGGTCGGGGTGGCAGACACGGCACCGCCCACAGTCGCCGTCCAGCGCGGCGCCAGCCGACCCACATTGGCCGGGGAGATCTTGTGCTCGGCGGCCTGGAAATGGGTGTCGTCGAGGTTCTGCCCCGCCATCGACCACTGCGCCGTGACCAGTTCCTGTCCGGTTGACGCCCCCGCCGTGCTCCCCCCGGGCATGAGCACCGCCGCCGTGGCGGCTATCGCCGCGGTGAGCCGGCCACGGCCTGCCCACCGCATTCTTCTTCGCGTCGTCATCTGGTCTGTCTCCTCAGCCTGGTGTCCCGCCGGTCCGCCCACTGGGTTCGTCCCGTTGCACGGTCCCGAGTAGCGTCCCGATCGGCCCGGTGAAACGTCGTCACCAGATCCCGGTGATCTGGTCCGAAATGGACCATGGGTGGACGCGGGTTTTCGCTCAGTGGCGTGGCGTCGCCAGGCGTCGGAGTGCCCTGGGCTATGCCGCAGGTTTTGGAACATTGCCCGGTAGCTGAGGTGTTGCAGGCTACGGATATGGTCGCGGACCGCACGTCGGGTGCCGCCGCGGTTGTCGTGGTGGTCGGGGCGAGGTCCACGAAGTTGGCATGCTCGGCGGAGAGCAGTTGGCAGATGACGACGAGACCGGACCGACCGAGCGCGGGAAGTAGGCCTAGAAGACCGATGACGATCTTGGGCGAGGGCGTTCGGCCGTGAGGCCGGACGGCTTGCCGATCTGCCTTGAGATGACGCTGATCGACTCCCCGGACCTCCACCGCCGCCACAGGTCGGCCTTCATCTCGTCCGACATCCCCGGCCGACCCAGTCTCGCCACGTATACCGTCCTCAACCAGCACTGTTGCTCTGACCGGTTGAATCTAAGACGGCTTTCTTCGTGAAGGAGACCCGGTGACGGTGCACCCGTTCATCGAGGCGGAGAAGCGAGACGGTCACAACGTCAACGCGCACGCACTCGCAGCCTGACCGCCACACTGACGGTGTCCGCCAAAGCGGAACAAGATCAGAACCTCACCCGGCAGACGCGGACACAGCGACACCACGACCACCTCACGGTCGCGCCCCACGCCGCTCCAGCCATCATCCCGCCACCGCAAGGTCCTTTGGCGAGGTGTCCTGTCCCGGTAGCCACCCCTGCATCGTTTACAGCTACCCGATACGTCCGTAAACCCACTGAGTCCATAGGGAATTGCCTGATAACTGGTGACAACTGATCAGCTCCTCCGGGCCGGGCCTTCGAACTGCCCCGCTTCCCGCCCCTGCAAGGCAACCGCTACCTCTACGCCCCGGACCGCCAGGTCGAGCGACCCAAGAACGCGATCAGCAACTGGGCCGCCAGGAACAAACCAGGCGACCCCAAATCCCTGCTCTGGACATACGGCGCCTGCGTGCGACCTGGATCGTGTCCCTGCTGCGCGACCACGTCCCCACAGACCTGATCGCCAGGGCAGCAGGCTTGAAATCCGCAGCGGCCCTCGCCCCGTACCTGGCGTGGGTACCGGAGATCTCCAAGGACGCTGCCGTCCGCCTGCTGCGGGGGTGGGCATGACGCACAAGCGTGAAGAGCGCAGGCCATCGAGTCCTTCCTCCGTACACGGCACCTCTGGAAGCCCGAGCGCTACACGATCGGCACCATCCCCGAGACACCTGACCCGTACAGGGCGACGACCCGACCGAACGAAAGCGACGTCACCACACCACCGCGCCGTGGGACCACCAGCACTCCGGTCCCGCGGCCGCTTCGGCATGCCCGCGTACCCATCGCACGCTCCACTCGACGCATCCACGGCACCGCCCGGGGCTCCCCGAAGCGGCATCCGTGCCGAACCAAGCCTCAAAACCAAGAAATCCCGCCCAACTCTGTGAGCTGGACGGGATCTCGTGATCCGTTGACGAGCTGACTCGTGAACGGCTTGCGGTGGACCTGTGGGGATTTGAACCCCAGACCCCCTCGATGCGAACGAGGTGCGCTACCGGACTGCGCCACAGGCCCTTGCAACGAGTGAAACCTTAGCACCCCGATCCGGCTGCTTGGAAATCCGTTCCCTCGCCGACCGAGAGGACACCACAGGTGGGGCGGGTAGGAGGGGCCGCGCGGGTGCGTGCCGGCGACGCGTCGCCTACTCGTTCGCCGCCCGCGGCCGCTCCCCGTCCTCGTACTGGTCGAACAACGGCGTGCGCCCCCGCTCCCGCGCCCGCCGGGCGGAGGCAGCCCGGCGGGCGTCACTGCGCCCGCCCTCTTCCCCCTTCTCGTCCGCACGGTCGCCCGCGTCCCCCTGATCGGCGCCCTCGCGTACGGCACCGGAGCCTGCGCCCGATCCGCGCTGCTGCGCGCCGGCTCCCGCCTCGCCGTCCCGGGCGACCGAACTGGAGCGCGCCGAGCTCCACGCATCCGGCGCCCCGAGATCCACGTCGGAGGTGGCCCGCGGAGCGACCGGTGCCGTCACATACGTCGGCAGCGGCACCGGCACCGGCTCCCAGCTGTCGCCCTGCCCCGGCCGCCGCTGCCGCTCACGCTGCTGGTCGACCCACTCGGCGTGATCGGTCTGCTCGACGAGGGCGCGCCGGTCGGCGGCGAGCGCCGAGAGCCCGGCGTCCTGCTCCGCCTTGGTGCCTTCGTCGCGCTCGTCGGTCCCCGCCCCCGCACCGGCTTCGGCGGACGTGCGCCGACGCGGCTGGCGGGTGCGCTCCCGCAGCCGCTGTGCCGCGACCTCGGCCCGGCGCCGGTCCATCTGGTAGGCGAAGCGACGGCGCTCCTGGGAGCGCAGGTACACGATGTACGCGCTGAGCAGTATGGCGGGCACGCCGGGCGCCCAGAGGAACGCCAGCCCTCCGACCGCGGCGACGATCGCGCCGAGCGTGAAGGCGATGAAGAGCACCACCGTTGTACGTCGACGGCGCGCCAGGACCTTCGTGCGCCGGGCACGCGCTGCGGCCTCCTCCGCGGCGGGGGTGCGCCGGGCGGGCGGTACCCGCTTGCGCGCCGACGCGGCGGCGGATTCAGGTGCGTGCGGGGCTTTTGACGCGGGTGCGGGTGCGGATTTGGCCGCAGGCGCGGGTGCCTGTTCACGCGCCGGTTCCGAGCGCTTCTGCTCCGGCTGCTGAACCGCCGCGCGCGCCTGCGGGCGCGCCGGAGGCATGGCGAAGGCCCGGACGTCCACCGAATCGGTGACCGCGCCCGAGTCGTCGGCGGCGCTGGGCTCCCCCTCGTCGGTGGAGCGCGCCCGCAGGTCCTTGGCGTATCGGCGCTCCATCCCCGCCCGTCCGGACAGCAACCGGATGGCCGTGCTGAAGCGTTCCGTCGGACGGGCCTCGTTCAGCTCGTCCTGCCTACGGAGCCACATCGGCACCAAGTAGGCGGCCCAGGCCCCGACAATGACTGCGTAGATGAGGCCGCTGCTGCTCACGCCTCACACGGTAGAGGGGTTTGCGTGAGGCCATCTGCCAATTGAGTCGGTGTGTCGCACGATCTGGCTGATATTTCGAACTTTTTTTGTGACGGATGCGATCAGCAGGCCGCCTACGGCGCGAATTTAATGCCCTGAGCCGGTCACCAGGCGATCAATTTCGAACACTTATTCAATTTTCGGGCTACGCGGGATTCCCCTGGGTGTTCTGCGGGTTCGTACGCGGCGCTTTCTGCGAGCGCGCCCTGCGCCAGCGGCCCAGCAGTCCTTCGGGGACCTCTTCCGCGGTGAGTGCGAAGACGAGGTGGTCGCGCCAGGCTCCGTCGATGTGCAGATAACGCGGACGCAGCCCCTCCGCACGGAATCCGAGTTTCTCCACGACCCGACGGCTGGGCCCGTTCTCGGGGCGAATGCAGACCTCGATCCGGTGCAGACCAACGGTCCGGAAACAGTGGTCCACGACAAGTGCCACGGCCGTCGGCATCACCCCGCGGCCAGCCACCGACTCGTCCACCCAGTAGCCGATGTGCCCCGAGCACATCGAACCCCAGGTGATCCCGGCGACCGTCAACTGCCCGACCAGGCGCCCCTGGTACTCGATGACGAACGGCAGCATCCGGCCCGCGTTCGCCTCGGACCGCAGATGGCGCACCATCTGGCGGTAGGTCGGCCGGTGCGCGATGGGCCCGCTCGGCGTCGGCGGCGGAATCGTCGCTTCCCAGGGCCGCAGCCAGTCGCGGTTGCGCCGGTTGACCTCACGCCAGGCCCGCTGGTCGCGCAGCTTTATCGGCCGGAGGACGACATCGCCGTCCACCAGCACGGCCGGCCAGGATGGGCTGTTCAGCTCGCACCCCCACTGCCGGCGCCGGGTCTGGGGTGGTCCCCGCCGCGGATCTGGTCGACGGCGTGCACCAACAGGGGCTCCAGGACGGCCAGTCCGTCCTTCACCCCGCCGGTGGATCCCGGCAGATTGACGATCAGCGTCCGTCCCGCCACCCCGGCCAGTCCCCGGGAGAGCGCGGCGGTCGGCACCTTTTCACGTCCGAACGCCCGGATGGCCTCCGCGATGCCCGGCACCTCGTAGTCGATCACCCTGCGGGTCGACTCGGGCGTGCGGTCGGTGGGCGAGATGCCGGTGCCGCCGGTGGTGACGACGACGTCGTACCCGGCGTCGACGGCTGCACGCAGCGCGGCCTCGACGGGGTCGCCGTCGGGGACGACCTGCGGCCCCTCGACGGTGAAGCCGAAGCCCGTGAGGCCGTCGGCGATCAGCGGGCCGCCCTTGTCCTCGTAGACCCCGGCGGCGGCCCGGTTGGAAGCGGTGACCACCAGCGCGCTGTAGGTCATGTCCGGCTCCAGTCGCCCGACTTGCCGCCCGTCTTCTCCTCCACCCGTACGTCCGTGATGACCGCTCCCTTGTCGACCGCCTTGACCATGTCGATCACGGTGAGCGCGGCGACGGAGACCGCGGTGAGCGCCTCCATCTCGACACCCGTACGGTCCGTCGTCTTCACGGTGGCCAGGATCTCCACGGCGTCGTCCGCGACCGACAGATCCAGTTTCACACCCGACACCGACAACGGGTGGCACAGCGGGATCAGGTCCGGCGTGCGTTTGGCGCCCATGATGCCCGCGATCCGCGCGGTGGCCAGGGCGTCGCCCTTCGGAACCCCCTCGCCGCGCAGCAGCTCGATCACCCGGGGTGAGACGAGGACGCGGCCGCTGGCGCGGGCGGTGCGCGCGGTCACGTCCTTCCCGGACACGTCGACCATGCGGGCCGCGCCCGCCTCGTCGATGTGGGTCAGTCGGTCCTGCACAGGGGGTCCGGGGGTCGTCCCCCGGGAAGGCACAGTCATGACGTGTGTGGCGCTCCCGGTCCGGGCCCGTCGCGGTGCGGCGCCGGGCCTGTTGTGCGCGACACGGTACCCCCACCTGGGGCACTCAGCCGAGCAGGACCACCTCGACCTCGCTGCCGGGCTCGACGGACTCCACGTCCTCGGGGACCACGATCAGCGCGTCGGCGTGCGCGAGGGCGGCCACCAGATGGGATCCGGCCCCGCCGACCGGGGTCACCTTGCCGTCGTCGTACGTGCCGCGCAGGAACTGCCTGCGCCCCTTCGGCGAGGTCAGCGCCTTGTCCGCGGTGAGGGTCGCGCGGGTCCTGGGCCGGTGGACGTCGTCCAGGCCCATGAGGGTGCGGATCGCGGGGCGGACGAACAGCTCGAAGGAGACGTACGACGACACCGGGTTGCCGGGGAGCGCCAGCAGCGGTGTGTGGTCGGGGCCGATGGAGCCGAAGCCCTGGGGCTTTCCGGGCTGCATGGCGAGCTTGCGGAAGTCGATGCCGCTGCCCGCCTCGTCCTCGTCCCCGACGTACGACAGCGCCTCCTTGACGACGTCGTACGCGCCGACGCTCACACCGCCCGTGGTGACCATGAGGTCGGCGCGGACGAGTTGGTCCTCGATGGTGGACCGGAGCGTCTCGGCCTCGTCGGCGACGGCACCCACCCGGTAGGCGATGGCGCCGGCGTCGCGGGCCGCCGCGGTGAGGGCGAAGCTGTTGGAGTCGTAGATCTGGCCGTTGCCGAGGTCCTCGTCGGGCTGGACGAGTTCGCTGCCGGTGGACATGACGACGACGCGCGGGCGCGGGTGTACGCGTACCGTGCCGCGCCCGATCGCGGCGAGCAGCGCGATCTGCGGCGGACCGAGGACGGTGCCGGCCTCCAGGGCGCGGTCCCCGGCCTTCACATCGCTGCCTTTCGCGCGCACATGCGCGCGTGCCTCGGCGGGCCGGTACACCTGCACATGCCCGTCGGCGCCCTCGGGGGCCAGACTGCGCGCGCGCATCCCGGTCACCGGGCCCTCGCCGAGACCGCCGTCGGTCCACTCCACGGGGACGACGGTCTCGGCGCCGGGCGGCAGCGGGGCGCCGGTCATGATGCGGGCGGCCTGGCCGGGCCCCACCTGGAGCAGCTCGGCCTGGCCCGCCGCGACGTCACCGACGACCTCCAGCGACGCCGGGAACTCCTCGCTCGCGCCCGCGACATCCGCGACCCGCACCGCGTACCCGTCCATGGAGCTGTTGTCGAACGGCGGCAGGGACACCGGCACCGTGACGTCGTCGACCAGGACGCAGCCCTGGGCGTCGAGCAGTTGCAGCTCGATGGGTTCGAGGGGGCGGACGGTCGCGAGGATGTCCTCCAGGTGCTCGTCCACCGACCAGAGGTGGTCCTGACCGGCGGTGCGGGGCGCGGCGCTGCTCAACGTTGTTACATCTCCTCGGCTACGTAACTGCGAAGCCAGGTCCGGAAGTCCGGGCCCAGGTCTTCACGTTCGCACGCGAGTCTGACAATGGCACGCAGGTAGTCACCGCGGTCGCCGGTGTCATAGCGGCGGCCCTTGAAGACGACGCCGTGCACCGGGCCGCCCACCTTCTCGTCCGCGGCGAGCTGCTGGAGGGCGTCGGTGAGCTGGATCTCGCCGCCGCGGCCGGGCTCGGTCTTACGCAGTATGTCGAAGATGTGCGGGTCGAGGACGTAGCGGCCGATGATCGCGTAGTTGGACGGGGCGTCGGCCGCGGCCGGCTTCTCGACCAGGTCGTGGACCTTGACCACGTCGCTGTCCTCGGTGACGTCGACGGCCGCGCATCCGTAGAGGTGGATCTGCTCGGGCGCGACCTCCATGAGCGCGATGACGCTGCCGCCGCGCTGCTCCTGGACCTCGACCATCCGCTTGAGCAGCGGGTCGCGCGGGTCGATCAGGTCGTCGCCGAGGAGGACGGCGAAGGGCTCGTGGCCCACGTGCGGGGCCGCGCACAGGACGGCGTGGCCGAGGCCCTTGGGGTCGCCCTGGCGGACGTAGTGCATCGTCGCGAGGTCGCTGGACTCCTGCACCTTGGCGAGCCGGCTCGCGTCGCCCTTCTTCTGAAGGGCGGATTCCAGCTCGTAGTTGCGGTCGAAGTGGTCCTCAAGGGGGCGCTTGTTGCGTCCTGTGATCATGAGGACGTCGTCGAGGCCTGCGGAGGCGGCCTCCTCGACCACGTACTGGATCGCCGGCTTGTCGACGACCGGCAGCATCTCCTTCGGAGTGGCTTTGGTGGCCGGCAGGAACCGGGTGCCGAGGCCCGCTGCGGGGATGACAGCCTTACTGATCCTGGGGTGCGACTGAGTCATGCTCGCAACCTTATCCGGTGCCTTTGTAGAGAATCTGTGGCTCCGGTTAATTGGCTCTCATATGAGCGCAATGGAAGGGTACGGGTACGACCTTTGAGTCACATCGGACGTCCGGCCGAGCCTGACAAGCGAATGTTGCGGCGAGAGTTCCTCGTGGTGAGAAACAGGTTGACTGCGGATGACGTGCGGGAGGCCGGGGACGCGCTGAGCGAGCGCGCGCTGGAGCTGCCCGAGCTGGCGCGGGCCGGCACCGTGGCGGCGTATGTCTCCGTGGGGAGCGAACCCGGAACGATCGCGCTACTGGACGCGCTGCGCGCGCGGGGCGTACGCGTCCTGCTCCCGGCGCTCCTGCCCGACAACGACCTCGACTGGGGCGCGTACGCCGGAGAGGGCTCCCTTGCGCGCGTCCAACACGGCGGCGGGATGGCCCTCTTCGAGCCCGCCGGAGAACGCCTGGGCCCGGACGCGGTGACCGCCGCCGACGTCGTCCTGCTGCCCGGTCTGGCGGTCGACGCGCGCGGTGTGCGTCTGGGGCGCGGCGGAGGATCGTACGACCGCGTACTCGCCCGCCTGGAGCGCGCGGGCGCGGACCCCGCGCTGGTGGTTCTCCTGTACGACTCGGAGGTCGTCGAGCGCGTCCCGGCTCAGGCCCACGACCGGCCGGTGCAGGCGGTGGTGACACCGTCGGGCGTACGGCGCTTCAGCCGCCGAGAACGTCGCCCATGAACATGAAATGCCCCTCCACGCACGCGTGGAGGGGCATTTCAGTGCCTCACGGTTTCAGCACCAGCGTGTCATTCGTGCTCTCCTCGACCGCCTTGTCCGAGAAGGACCAGTCGAGCAGTTCGCCCTTGACCCATTTATCCGTCTGGTCGGTGTAGTGGGCGCTGTAGGCATGCCCCGAGGCACCGGTGAGGTTGATCCACTTCGACTCGTCGAGGTCGCCGAGGTTGACCACCATGCGCATGGACGGCACCCAGACGACGCCGTAGCCTCCGGCGGCGTTCCAGCCGGTCGCGTTGACCGTCGCCTCGCCTCCGCCGAGCCTCCAGGGGCCGCGGTTGAGGGCGTACTGAAGGAAGCCGGGGCCGTCGGTGCCCAGGGTCTGGTTCTTCAGGAACAGACGGTGCAGCCGGCCCCAGTTCCAGGTGTCGATGTCCTTGCCGAGCTTGGCGGTCAGCTCCCAGCGGGCGTCGATCAACGCGCGCTTGAACAGCTCGTCGCGGTTGTCGGCGGCAGGGCGCGTGCCCGAGCGGGGCGTCTTCCACCAGTCGCTGTTCTCGTCGTCCATCAGATTGCGCACGACCTCGAACCAGCGGTCACCGCCGTCCGGCTGCGCCTGGTCGGCCTCGCGCTGACCGCACTCGCGCACCTTCTCGGTCTCGTCCGCGGGTCCAGTGGTGTTGACCGGGTCGACCCACAGGCACTGGCCCTCGACCCGAAGCTCCTTGGGCAGCTTGTTGCCGAAGGCGAGCTTGAGGATGTTGCGCCAGACCGAGTTGAAGTAGGCGGCCGCCGCCGAGTCGGCGTCCTGGGTGTAGTCCCAGCCTTCGAGGAGCTTCTGCGCCTCACGGACGTCCGGGTCATCTATGTCGATCTTCAGCAGCTGGGGCACGAGCAGCTTCGCGATCTCGCTGCTGTTGTCGAGCTGCATCTGGCGCATGTCGTCGGTGGAGATCTTGCCGCCGTCGTCGATCTTCGACTGGATCAGGTCGGTGATCCGCTGGCTGCGGGTGCCGTAGCCCCAGTCCGTGGTGAGCGTGTAGGGGTACTTGTCCTGGTCGACGACGGCCTGGTTGGCGGTGACGATGTAGCCGCGCTGCGGGTTGTACTCGTACGGCAGCTCGTCCTGCTCGATGTAGCCGGTCCACTGGTACTGGGGGTCCCAGCCCGGCGCCGGGAGCGAACCGTCGTCGGCCTTGGTGCGCTTGGGGATCCTGCCGGGCAGGGTGTAGCCGATGTTGCCCTGGGTGTCGGCGTAGACCAGGTTCTGCGAGGGCACCTCGAACAGTGCGGCCGCCTCGCGGAACTCGTTCCAGTCCGCCGCCTTGTCCATGGCGAACACGGCGTCCATGGTGGTGCCCGCGTCCAGGGCGGTCCAGCGCAGGGAGATGCCGTAGCCGTCCCCGCGGTCGGGGGCCGCGGCGTCGACGGTGGCCTTCTTGCCGACCTTCACCAGCTCGTCGTCACGGTCGGACAGCAGGGGCCCGTTGTTGGTCTCACGGACGACGATCTTCTTGGGGCTACCGCCGGCGACCTTGATGGTCTCCTCGCGCGAGGTGAACGGCTTGACCTTGCCGTCGTACAGGTAGCCGTCGCCGGTCAGCTTCTCCAGGTAGAGGTCGGTGACGTCGACGCCGGAGTTGGTCATGCCCCAGGAGATGTCCTGGTTGTGGCCGATGACCACGCCGGGCATGCCCGCGAAGGTGTAGCCGCTGACGTCGTACTGGCACTTGGCGGAGACGCTGCGGCAGTGCAGGCCCATCTGGTACCAGACGGACGGCAGCGAGGCCGACAGGTGCGGGTCGTTGGCCAGCAGCGGCATGCCGGTGATGGTGTGCTTGCCGGAGACGACCCAGGCGTTGGAGCCGATGCCGTTGCCGTTCACGCCGACGGCCGTCGGGAGGTCTTCCAGGACCTCGGAGAGACCCGTCAGCTGGGTCTGGAGGGCCGAGGACGACGAGCCCGCGGACTGGCCCGTCGTGCCGCTCGTGGACGTCCCCGACGTGCCGCTCTCACCGTCGCTCTGCTCGAACGTCTGCGTGAGGTCGTCGTACTGGCCCTCCTGGACGATCGCCTTGTTCCGGTCGTACGGGTAGTCCGGGTACAGATCGGCGACCTGCTTGGGGCCCAGGCGACTGGTCATCAGGGCACGGTCGATCTCGTCCTGCATGTTGCCGCGCAGGTCCCAGGCCATCGCCTTCAGCCAGGCGATCGAGTCGACCGGGGTCCACTCCTCGGGCTTGTAGTCGTTGGTGAACCCGAGAGCCGCGTACTCCAGGGAGATGTCCTTGCCTTCCTTGCCCTTCAGGTAGGCATTGACTCCCTTGGCGTAGGCCTGGAGGTACGTCTTCGTGGCGGCCGACAGCTTGGTGTCGTACTCCTTCTTCGCCACGCGGTCCCAGCCCAGGGTGCGCAGGAACTCGTCGTTGTCGACCTGACCCTTGCCGAACATCTCCGACAGGCGCCCGGACGTCATGTGGCGGCGCACGTCCATCTCGTAGAACCGGTCCTGCGCCTGGACATAGCCCTGCGCCATGAACAGGTCCTCGTCGGAGGAGGCGTAGATCTGCGGGATGCCGTTGCCGTCGCGCTTGACGTCGACGGGTGCCGTCAGGCCGTCGAGCGTGAGTGAGCCCTTGGTCTGTGGGAAGGAGGCACGGACGGTGCTGACGGACCAGTACCCCGCGAAGGCAACGCCTCCGACGACGGCCAGCACCAGGACGAGGACAATAAGACGGGCTTTGCGCCCCTTTTTCCTCCGGGACTTGCCGGGCTGCTGACCCGAAGAGGCGGTGGTATTGGGGGGCATCGCTGTCCTTGCTGTCCTTACGCGAGCGGCAGGGCCGGCTGTCCTTTTGAATGAGCGCTGGAGCAACCATAGGCGCAGGGCCTGACGCCACTTGACGCGGAGTGGGCAACCGGGATGTACGGATGTTCGATCATGCACCCCGGAACGTCAAGAAATCGTCAAGAGTTAGGTAAGGTAATGAAGTAGTTGGGTGCGGAGCACTGTGACTTCGTGTCCGATGTACGTGAGCCCACGCGCGCGTGCCGTGTGTGAGCCAGGGAAGGGAACGGCCGCTGACAGTCCACGATCTCAACGAACTCCTGCTCGTCTGCTCGCTCGTCCTGCTCGTCGCCGTCGCAGCGGTCCGGATCTCCTCGCGCAGCGGGCTCCCCGGCCTGCTCGTTTACCTGGGCATCGGCGTCCTCATGGGCCAGGACGGCATCGGCGACATCCACTTCAACGACGCCGAGCTGACCCAGGTGATCGGGTACGCGGCGCTGGTCGTGATCCTCGCCGAGGGCGGTCTCGGCACGAAGTGGAAAGAGGTCAAGCCCGCCCTGCCCGCCGCCACCGCGCTGGCGCTGGCGGGGACCGCGGCGAGCGTCGGGATCACAGCGGCGGCCGCGCACTATCTGATCGGGCTGGAGTGGCGGCAGGCGCTCATCGTCGGGGCGGTCGTGTCGTCGACGGACGCGGCGGCGGTCTTCTCGGTGCTGCGGAAAATCCCCCTCCCCGCGCGCGTGACCGGCACGCTGGAGGCCGAGTCGGGCTTCAACGACGCCCCCGTGGTCATCCTGGTGGTCGCCTTCTCGACCGCGGGCCCGATCGAGCACTGGTACGTGCTGGTGGGCGAGATTCTCCTGGAGCTGGCCATCGGCGCCGCCATCGGTCTCGCGGTGGGCTGGCTGGGCTCCTGGGGGCTCAGACATGTGGCGCTGCCCGCCTCCGGCCTCTACCCGATCGCCGTCATGGCCATCGCCGTCACCGCGTACGCGGCGGGCGCCATGGCCCACGGCAGCGGCTTCCTCGGCGTGTACCTCGCCGCGATGATCATGGGCAACGCGAAGCTCCCGCACTGGCCCGCCACGCTCGGCTTCGCCGACGGGCTCGGCTGGATCGCCCAGATCGGCATGTTCGTCCTGCTCGGCCTCCTGGTCACCCCGCACGAGCTGGGCGACGACATCTGGCCCGCGCTCGTCATCGGGCTGGTGCTGACGATGGTGGCCCGTCCGCTGAGCGTCGTGCTGTGCCTGACGCCGTTCCGGGTGCCGTGGCAGGAGCAGGCGCTGATGTCCTGGGCGGGGCTGCGCGGCGCCGTGCCCATCATCCTGGCGACCATCCCGATGGTGAACGGCGTGGAGGGCAGCCGCCGCATCTTCAACATCGTCTTCGTCCTCGTGGTCGTCTACACCCTGATCCAGGGTCCGACCCTGCCGTGGCTGGCCCGCAAGCTGCATCTGGGCGAGGAGGCCGAGGCCGCCGACCTCGGCATCGAGTCGGCGCCTTTGGAGCGGCTGCGCGGGCATCTGCTGTCCCTCTCGATCCCCGAGGGGTCGAAGATGCACGGCGTGGAGATCAACGAGCTGCGGCTGCCGGCCGGGGCCGCCGTCACGCTCGTCGTACGCGACGCAAAATCGTTCGTGCCCTTGCCCACCACCGTGCTGCGACGCGGGGACGAACTGCTCGTGGTCGCCACGGATCCGGTCCGGGACGCGGCGGAGCGGCGGCTGCGGGCCGTGGGACACGGCGGCAAGCTGGCCGGATGGCTGGGCACCAACGGCCGCGGCAATCACAGGTGAACACCGCTATGGTGCTCGCTTTCACAGGTGCATCGAGCAGTGATCCCTGTACTATGAAGGCGCACTTTGATCGAACCAACTCTGCCTGACGCAGAGCTGGCGCGACCGTATGGCGGCCGCGACGTCCTGAAGCAGTGGGCGCCGGTATCTACCGCAGTTCCGCGCAAGAGGACAGCTCTCGGCGCCGCCCCCGGCTGACGGGGCCGGGCCACCAGGTGGCAGAAAGGCACGGGCCGTGGCATCCACGGTCACCACCGAGCCGTCGAAGAACTCGCCGGCCTCCTCCCGCCCGGGCTACGGACAGCTGCTGCGCACCCGCGGCGCCTGGACGTTCCTGCTCCCCGGCTTCGCGGCGCGCCAGCCGTTCGCGATGCTCACCATCTCCATCGTGCTGCTCGTGCAGCACACCACCGGCTCGTACGGCACGGCAGGCGCCGTCGCCGCGGTCACCGGTGTCGCCATGGCGCTGTTCGCGCCCTACAGCGGGCGTCTCGCGGACCGCTACGGACAGCGCACCGTGCTGATCCCCGGCGTGCTGGTGCACACGGTGTCGGGCCTGACCCTGACGGCGCTCGCGCTCGCGGACGCACCCCTGTGGGCGCTGTTCGCGGCGGCCGTGCCCACGGGCGCCTCCGTGCCGCAGATCGGGCCCATGGTGCGCGCCCGCTGGGGCGTGAAACTCCAGGGCACGCCCCTGATGACGACCGCGGCGGCCTTCGAGTCCGTCACCGACGAGCTGACCTTCGTCTTCGGCCCCCTGCTGGCGACCGCCCTGTGCACCGCCGTCGACCCGGCCGCGGGCCTGGTGACCGAGGCGTCACTGACGCTGATCGGCGGCCTGCTGTTCGCCGCCCAGAAGAGCACGCAGCCCCACGTCACAGTGGGCGGGCACGCGCGCGTGGAGCACAGTTCCGCGCTGCGTGTCCCCGGAGTACGCGTCCTGATCGTGACGTTCCTCGGCATCGGCGCCGTCTTCGGCGGCATGCAGGTCTCGCTGGCCGCGTTCAGCGAGTCGATCGGCGAACCCGGCCTGAACGGCGTCCTGTACGGCGTCTTCGCCGCGGGCAACATGCTCTCCGGACTCGTGTGCGGCGCGATCGCCTGGAAGGTCGCTCCGCAGCGTCGCCTCGTGGTGGCGTACGGCGCACTCGCGCTGACGGCCTCCGGACTGTGGGCCGCGCACTCCGTGCTGGTCCTCGCGGGCCTCGGCCTGCTCGTGGGCATGTCCATCGCGCCCGCGCTGATCACCGGCTACACGCTGGTCGAGGGCCTGGTCCCGGCCGGCGCCCGCACCGAGGCCTTCACCTGGCTGACCGGCGCGGTGGCGCTCGGGCAGGCCGCCGCCGTCACGGCTGCCGGACAGCTGGAGGACCGCTACTGGGACGGTGCGGGATTCCTCGTGCCGATGGGCGGCACGCTGCTCGCCCTGGCGACGCTGCTGGCGCTGCGTTCGCGGCTGGCGACGCGGCCCCGCAGCCGTACCGTCGCACGTGGCGTCGGTCACCGCATGCCGGTGGCAGTGGACTGATCCCGAGGAATACGTCACTATGGACCGTCGTTAGCACTCACTGAGTGAGAGTGCCAGGAGGAAGACAGTGCCGACCTACCAGTATCAGTGCACCGAGTGCGGCGAGGGCCTCGAGGCGGTGCAGAAGTTCACCGACGATGCCCTGACCGAGTGCCCCAACTGCCAGGGCCGCCTCAAGAAGGTGTTCTCCGCCGTCGGCATCGTCTTCAAGGGCTCCGGCTTCTACCGCAACGACAGCCGCGGCTCCTCGTCGAGCAGCGCTCCGGCCGCGTCGAAGTCGGCGACGTCCTCCTCGGACTCTTCGTCTTCCTCGACCACCTCGTCGTCCTCGGACACGAAGTCGTCGAGCACCGGCACCTCGTCCAGCAGCAGCTCCGCCGCGTAGGACGCGAAAGACTCGCTCACGGAACCCTGTCGTCGTACGACGACAGGGTTTCAGGCGTTTCCGGGGCCCCTCTCTGCACCCGGCCGGGGGCAGCTAGTGTGCTGGTCATGGCGAACGCAGAGATCGGCGTAATCGGGGGCTCCGGCTTCTATTCGTTCCTCGACGACGTGACCGAGATCCAGGTGGACACCCCCTATGGGGCGCCCAGCGACTCACTGTTCCTCGGCGAGATCGCCGGGCGGCGGGTCGCCTTCCTGCCCCGGCACGGGCGCGGCCACCATCTGCCGCCGCACCGCATCAACTACCGGGCCAATCTGTGGGCGCTGCGGTCGGTCGGTGTGCGTCAGGTCCTCGGCCCGTGCGCGGTGGGCGGCCTGCGCCCCGAGTACGGGCCCGGCACGCTGCTGGTGCCGGATCAGCTGGTCGACCGTACGAAGTCCCGGGTGGGGACGTACTTCGACGGGCTTCCGCTGCCCGACGGCACCCTGCCGAACGTGGTGCACGTGTCCCTGGCCGACCCCTACTGCCCGACCGGGCGGGCGGCGGCGCTGAAGGCGGCGCGGGGGCGCGACTGGGAGGCGATGGACAGCGGCACTCTGGTCGTGGTCGAGGGACCGCGCTTCTCCACCCGTGCCGAATCGTTGTGGCACCGGGCGCAGGGCTGGGCCGTGGTGGGTATGACCGGGCACCCCGAGGCGGCGCTGGCCCGTGAACTCGAGCTCTGCTACACATCGTTGACCCTGGTCACCGACCTCGACGCCGGCGCCGAGACCGGCGAGGGCGTCTCGCACGACGAGGTTCTCCAGGTGTTCGCGGCCAATGTGGACCGGCTGCGGGGCGTGCTGTTCGACGCCGTCGCCGCGCTGCCCGCCACCGAGGAGCGGGACTGTCTGTGCACGACGGCGCTGGGTGGGATGGACCCCGGGTTTGAGCTGCCGTAGCGGGGAAGGCATCGCGCTCAGGAGGGCGGAACTTCCCGTTCGGGTGAGGGAGTTGTCCACAACCCGCCAGTAGCCCACCGGGCTCAGCGAGCGGCGGCGCGAAGCCTCATCGTGGCGTGGAAAGCCGATTCCTCGTCACAGGTGGTGGCCCGCATGTCCTTCGCTCCCTTCCCCTCCCCCTCTCCGATTTCGCCGCGTCCGCTCGGCACCGACGCCCCCGCCACATGCGAGGTGCCGCACTTCGCCCCCGTGCGGGTGCGCGGCGGGCGATATCAGCTGCGCCGTCTCGTACGGCACCGGAGGCGGGCCGTGGCGGCCGGCCTGGCCGTCACCGCCGCGGCGCTCGTGGCGGCCGGCCCCGGTGGGCCCGACCCCGCGCGCGGACATCCGGAGGGGAGTCCCCCGGCTCACGCGGAGTCGGCGGCCCGGCCCGATCCCGTACGACAGGACCGCGCCGTCGAGTCGGTGGCGGCGCCGGTGCGGATCGCCGACGGAGAGACGGTCCGGCTGCTACGGCCCGGCGACCGGGTCGACGTCATCGCCGCCGAGGAGACCGCGACGGGCGGTGATGCGCGGGTGGTCGCCCGTGGGGCGCGGGTGACGAAGGTGCCCGAGCCTGTGGACGGAGCCGCCGAGAGCGGGGCACTGGTCGTCCTCTCGGTGCCGCGCTCCACGGCGGCGCGTCTCGCCGGTGCGAGCGCGACGGCGCGTCTGGCGGTGACGCTGTGCTGAGTCAAGCGGCCCGCTTTCCGCGTGAGTTCGTGTCAAACCCCTCGTACGAGCTACCCAATTGGACACGGCCGCCTCGGGCTGACGTAGGTTGCGGAGCGTTTTGTTCCACAACCTGTGTGTGCGAGGAGAGGCTCCGCGGTGAGCGAGAAGAAGGAACCGAGCATCTGGGACGGCTTCAAGGCCTTCCTGATGCGCGGGAACGTCGTCGACCTGGCAGTTGCGGTGGTCATCGGTGCCGCCTTCACCAACATCGTCAATGCGGTGGTGAAGGGGATGATCAACCCGCTTGTCGGAGCGATCGGGACGAAGAACCTCGACAACTACAGCTCCTGTCTGAGCGACAACTGCCAGGGCGATCAGGGCATCCAGCTCCTGTGGGGCTCGGTCCTCGGCGCGGCCCTGAGCTTTGTGATCACCGCGGCGGTCGTCTACTTCCTGATGGTCCTGCCGATGGCGAAGTACCTGGCCCGGCTGGAGGCCCGCAGGAAGGCGAAGGAGGGCACGCACGAGGTCATCGAGGTGACCGAGCTGGAGGTGCTCAAGGAGATCCGCGACGCTCTGGTCGCGCAGCGCGGCTCCGGGCACAACGAGCAGTAGCGGCGACGGTTCGCGAGGTCCGGCGGGCGGGTGCCTGCTGGTGCCGCCGGGCTCAGAGGTGGTGCGGCGGCTTCTCGTCGAGGAAGCGCTTGAGGTCGGCCGCGCTGCTGCCGTCGGCGCCGGGCCGCTCGCCCCAGCCACGGTCCGTGTCGTCCGACGACTGCTGGTCCAGCGGGTCGTCGAAGATCAACGCGGGCTTCGGGGCGTGCTGCTCGGGCTCGGGGGCGGTGCTCATGCCTTCAGGGTACGGCGCCGGAGCGGCCGGCGGACCGGGCGGACCGTTGCGCACGGAAGGAGAGCGGCTTCCGAGCCCACGGGTGCTTGTGAAGGCGTTCACAAGAAATTCCTGCCGGTTATCTGCTGTGCTTGGACTCATGACGTCCAGTTCGACTCCCGCGCCGGACTCTCCCCGCGCGCCCGAAAGCCATCGGCCGCTGCGCAAGCTCACGGCCCGTGGCCGTGGTGAGGCGCACCGGGCCGCCACTCCGCTGGAACTCTTCTTCGACCTGTGTTTCGTCGTGGCCATCGCCCAGGCGGGAATCCAGCTGGTGCACGCCGTCGCCGAGGGACACGCGGGCGAGGGGATCCTCAACTACGCGATGGTCTTCTTCGCCATCTGGTGGGCCTGGATGAACTTCACCTGGTTCGCCTCGGCGTACGACAACGACGACGTCCTCTACCGGGTCGTCACCCTGATCCAGATCGCCGGTGTGCTGGTCCTGGCGGCCGGGGTGTCCCGGGCGTTCGAGGACCACGAGTTCCTGGCGGTCTGGCTGGGCTATGTGATCATGCGGCTCGCCCTCGCGTCACAGTGGCTGCGGGCGGCCAGGTCGAGCGAGGGCCCGGAGAGAACGATGGCCCTGCGGTACGCCACCGGCGTACTGCTGTGCCTGGTCGGCTGGGCGGGGCTGGTGGTCCTGCCCGAGGACGCCAGGCCCTGGCTCTTCCTGGTGATGGCGATCCTCGAGATGTGCGTGCCGCCGTACGCGGAGAGGGGCCACCCCACGGCTTGGCATCCGCGCCATATCGCCGAGCGGTACGGGCTGTTCACGATCATCGTGCTCGGCGAGACCGTCGCCGCGGCCACGGTCGCCATGAAGGCCGGTATCGACGAGAACGACGAGCTGAGCGACCTGCTGCCGATCGCCGCGGGCGGGCTGCTGATCATCTTCGCCGCGTGGTGGATCTACTTCGTGGTGCCGATCCATGCTCACCTGCGCTCCAACAGACAGTCGTTCCTGTGGGGTTACGGCCACTACCTGGTCTTCGCCTCGGCGGCCGCGATCGGCGCGGGTCTGGAGGTGGCGGTCGAGCAGGCCGTGGGCAAGGCGCACATTTCGACGCTGGCCGCGTCCGCCTCGGTGACCCTGCCGACGGCGCTCTACCTGCTCACCGTCTGGGCACTGCACTCCCGTCACTTCAAGGTGGGCATCGCCCAGCAGCTGGTGCTGCCGACGACCGCCCTGCTGGTGATCTGCTGCACCTTCCTGGGCGAGTGGGCGGTGCTCGCGGCCGGCCTCGTATCGGCGCTGGCGGTGGCGACCGGGACGACACTGACGGCTCGCGCGGCGGGCCGGGAGGACAGACAGGGGGAGGTGACCGAGCCGATCACCTAAGGGGCGGCCGAACGGCCAAGGAGGTCATGGGAAGAGGCCCGTCACTGGACAACACTGGGCGCATGACAGTTGATGCTCTGACAGACGTCGCGGGGCTGCGGGTGGGACACGCGACGCGCACCGACAACGGTTGGCTCACCGGCACCACGGTCGTCCTCGCGCCGGACGGCGGGGCCGTCGCCGCCGTGGACGTACGCGGCGGCGGCCCCGGCACCAAGGAGACGGACGCACTCGATCCGCGCAACCTCGTGCAGAAGGTCGAGGCGATCGTGCTGACGGGCGGCAGCGCGTACGGGCTCGATGCGGCGTCCGGAGTGATGGCCTGGCTGGAGGAGCGGGGACGCGGGGTGCGGGTGGGGGTGGATCCGGCGCATGTCGTGCCGGTGGTGCCTGCCGCCTGCGTCTTCGATCTGGGCCGCGGCGGCGACTTCCGGGCCAGGCCCGACGCCGCCACCGGACGGGCAGCGGTCGAGGCGGCTGCGGCGAGTGAGCTCGGCGCACGCGTGGCGGAGGGATGCGTGGGCGCCGGGACGGGCGCCACCGTCGGACCGATGAAGGGCGGCGTCGGCACCGCGAGCACCGTCCTCGACTCCGGGATCACGGTCGCCGCGCTGGTGGTCGCGAACGCGGCGGGTTCGGTGGCGGATCCGGAAACGGGCGTGCTGTACGGGGAGTTGCTCCAGGGGCGGGTGAGCTGGCCGGAGGCACACGTCCACGACGCCGCGCGTCGGCGTCTGGCCGAGATCGCGGCCAAGAACGCGCCTCCGCCGCTGAACACCACGCTCGCGGTGGTGGCCACGGATGCGGTGCTGTCGAAGGCGCAGGCGCAGAAGCTGGCCGGCACGGCGCACGACGGCATCGCGCGTGCCGTGCGGCCGGTGCATCTGCTCAACGACGGGGACACGGTCTTCACGCTGGCGACGGGAGAGCACGCCCTCGACGCCGAGCACCCCCTCGCCCTGAACGAGCTCCTCGCGGCGGGCGCGGATCTGGTGACGCGGGCCATCGTGCGTGCCGTACACGCCGCCGAGTCGGTGGACGGACCGGGCGGGGCGTGGCCGTCGTACGGGGAGTTGTACGGGAGGCGGTGACGGCGGCGGGCGGCTGTGCGGGCGCCGGGCGGCGTCGATACGGGAGGAGTTGGCACGGCTCGGGAGTGTGCGGGCCTGATCGCTGCGCGGGATTGTCCCGGTTCTGTCACGTGATGGCATTCATGGCGGCCGAAGGGAACCCGACCGGGTGCCGAACCGCTCTTTCTCCACGCACTGGAGCGGATCACTCACATCACATGAACCTGGAGCAGCTAGTGACAACGCCGGACATAGCAGCACGGCGCGCACTGGGGGCTTGTGCCGTCCTCATGGTCGGCGCCCTCGCCCTCACCGGGTGCGGCGGCAGCGCCAACGCCAGCAACGACAACAAGGGCGGCCAGGACGATCCGAAGTCGTCCGCCGCGAAGGTCGTCATCTCGGCGAAGAACGGCTCGACCGGCGCGTCGATCAACACGACCGGCGTACAGGTGAGCGACGGCAGGCTGAGCGACGTGAAGATGACGGTCGCGGGCGCGGGGACGGCCGTACCGGGCGAGATATCCGCGGACGGCGCCAGTTGGAAGCCCGCGGAGCAGCTGGAGCGCGGGACGAAGTACGAGATAGCGGCGACCGCCAAGGACGCGGACGGCAAGGCGGTGGCCGCCAAGTCCCTCTTCACCACCGTCTCCAAGGACAACAGCTTCATCGGGACGTACACCCCGGACAACGGGACGACGGTCGGTGTCGGGATGCCGGTGTCGTTCAACTTCGACAAGGTGATCAGCGACAAGAAGGCCGTGCAGTCGCACATCACGGTGACGTCGAGCAGCGGGCAGAAGGTGGCCGGGCACTGGTTCGGGACGCAGCGGCTCGACTTCAGGCCCCAGGAGTACTGGAAGGCCGGTTCCAAGGTCACGATGAAGATCGACCTGGACGGCGTGGAGGGCGCGAACGGCGTCTACGGGGTGCAGCAGAAGACCGTCACCTTCACCATCGGGCGCTCACAGGTCTCCACCGTCGACGTCAACACGCAGACGATGACGGTCGTACGGGACGGCAGGACGGTCAAGTCGGTGCCGATCTCGGCGGGCAGCTCGGAGTTCTCCACGTACAACGGGCAGATGGTGATCTCCGAGAAGTTCAAGCAGGTACGCATGGACAGCCGGACGGTCGATCTCGCCAACGCGTACGACATCAAGGACGTGCCGAACGCGATGCGGCTGACGACCTCCGGCACCTTCATCCACGGCAACTACTGGTACAACAAGGGCAATCCGCCCTTCGGCAACCAGGGCACCAGCCACGGCTGCGTCGGCCTTCAGGACGTCAAGGGCGCCCAGGGGGACACGCCCGCCAAGTCGTTCTACGACAGCTCGATGGTCGGGGACGTGGTGATCGTCAAGAACTCCCCCGACAAGCAGGTGTCGCCGGACAACGGGTTCAGCGACTGGAACATGTCGTGGAGCGCGTGGCTCGCAGGAAGTGCGGCCTAGTCGCCGAGCGGCGGGCAAATCTCTTCTCACCAGCACGTTTTGACGGACCATTGGGTCGCGTGGGAACTTCCCACGCGGCCCGCGCGTTTTCCGAGCGCACGTTTTCTCGGTTCCCGGACATGATGTCCGACCGAGGGGCTACGGTATGCACCCACAAGGTGACATGCAGCAACGCCGGGAGAAACCTTGAGCGTTCCGTACGAGACGGCAGCGTACGAACCACCCGAGTCGCCCGAGTCTCCGGAGGAGCACCTCGCGCGACTCCTCGGCCGTGCCCTGAACTCCTTCGAGCTGCCCGACGAGACGATACGACGGCTCGACTGCGCGCTGGCGCACGACAGCTCGCTGCACTCCGCGCACCACAGCGCGGGACTGCACCGCGAGACATACCGGCACACCTGGCTGCTCGCCGACGGCTCGGCGCTCACTCTCTGGGAGCTCGTCCACAACACCGCACCGGGCAGCGCCCCGCAGCACGAGGTGTACGTCGACGAGGAGGAACTGCGCGCCGCCACCGCCCGGCTGCCGCTGCCCGCGGACGCGCCGGACTTCGAACTCCCCGTGACGGTGCAGCTGTCACCGATCCCGGCGCCCCGGCACGCGTATATGCAGGACGACTCGGCGGACCACGCGCGCCGGCTCCTGCGCCGCGCGGAGAACCCGGACCGGCCGGGGGAGGACACGGCCGCGCTGCTGACCACGGCGTGCGCGCACCAGATCACGCAGGCTTTCGGACGCCCGTGCCGCGCCGGGCGCGCGGGACTGGGTTACGCGCTGTACGAGCACGCCTTCCTGCTGCACGACGGCGAGGAGATCTCCCTCTGGGAGGTCGAGCACACGGTGACGCCCGACGGGCGTCACATGTGCGAGGTCTACGTCACCGAGGACGCGGCCCGGGACGCGATGGAGCGGCGGGCGGCACAGGTCTCCTGACCGCCGGGCACCGGGGCAGGGGCGCTCCAGGGCTGCCGTAGGCGGACGGCTCACCGCGCCACAAGCGGATGTGCGGTCGGCTCACCGCCCACAAGCGGATGTGCGGTCGGCCGCGGCCCTCCGGAGAGAACCGCGGCCGACCGCACCGTTGCCGTGCCGTGCCGTGTGCGCCGTTACGCCGCCACCGGCTGCTTGGCCTCCGCCGGTGCCGTGGGCGAGCCCGCCGTCCCGGCGCTCACCGTGCCCGGGGCCGACTTACGCATGCCCTTGAGGACGACCACCAGGGCCGTGGTGACACACACGCCCGCCGCGATGGCGACCAGGAAGAGGAACGGGTTGCCGATCAGCGGGACCACGAAGATGCCGCCGTGCGGGGCGCGCAGCGTGGCGTCGAAGGCCATCGACAGGGCGCCGGTGACCGCGCCGCCCGCCATGGAGGCGGGGATCACCCGCAGCGGGTCGGCCGCGGCGAACGGGATCGCGCCCTCGGAGATGAAGGAGGCGCCGAGGACCCAGGCGGCCTTGCCGTTCTCGCGCTCGGTCGGGGTGAAGAGCTTCGCACGCACGGTCGTCGCCAGGGCCATGGCCAGCGGCGGCACCATACCGGCCGCCATCACGGCCGCCATGATCTTCATCGCGGAGTCGCTGGGGCTCGCGACCGCGATGCCCGCCGTGGCGAAGGTGTACGCGACCTTGTTGACGGGGCCGCCGAGGTCGAAGCACATCATCAGGCCGAGGAGGGCGCCGAGCAGGACGGCGTTGGCGCCGGAGAGCCCGTTCAGCCAGTCGGTCATGCCCTTCTGGGCCTCGGCGATGGGCTTGCCGATCACCACGAACATCAGGAAGCCGACGATCGCCGAGGAGATCAGCGGGATCACCACGACCGGCATGATGCCGCGCACCGCCGGGTGGATCTTGACCTTCTGGATGGCCATCACCACGCCACCGGCGATCAGACCGGCGGCCAGACCGCCGAGGAAGCCCGCGTTGATGGTGAGGGAGATCGCGCCGCCGACGAAGCCGGGCACGAGGCCCGGCCGGTCGGCCATGCCGTAGGCGATGTAGCCGGCCAGCACCGGGACGAGGAACTGGAAGGCCACGCCGCCGATCTGGAACAGCAGCGCGCCCCAGCTGTCCACCTGGGTCCACGCGAAGTGGTCCATGACCGACGGCGCCTTGTTGACCTCCCAGCCGCCGATCGCGAAGCCGAGGGCGATCAGCAGACCGCCCGCGGCGACGAACGGGACCATGTAACTGACGCCGGACATCAGCCACTTGCGCAGCTTGGTGCCGTAGCCCTCGGAGGAGTCGCCGGCCCGCTCGACGGGCGTCGGAGCGGACCCGCCCGTCGCCTCACCCCGCTCCGCCTTGCCGCGCACCTCGGTGATCAGCTCGCCGGGCCGGTTGATGCCCGCCTTCACTCCGACGTCGACCGTCGGCTTCCCGGCGAACCGCTCCTTCTCCCGTACGGGCACGTCGTGCGCGAAGATCACGCCGTCCGCCGCCGCGATGACCGCCGGGTCGAGCCGGGTGAAGCCGGCCGAGCCCTGCGGCTCGACGACGACCTCGACGCCCGCCTCGCGGCCCGCGTTCTCCAGCGACTCGGCCGCCATGTAGGTGTGGGCGATGCCGGTGGGGCAGGAGGTGACGGCGACGATGCGGAAGGGGCGCTCACCGGAGTCGGACGGGTCGCCCGACTCCGGTGCCTGCGCCGTGCTGACCGCTGCGGCGTCGGCGGAGGCCGCCCCCGACGCCGCAGCGGTGTCTTCGGAGGCGCGCTCAGCGCTCTGCACGCCCTCGGCCGCGCCCTCGGCGCCGCTCTCCGCCGGCGCCTCGTCCCCACGGATCAGCGCCGCCGCGGCCGCCGCGTCGCCCACCGCCCGCAACGCGTCCGTGAACTCGGTGTTCATCAGCTGCCGGGCCAGCGACGACAGGATCGTCAGGTGGGCGTCGTCGGCGCCGGCGGGCGCGGCGATCAGGAAGATCAGGTCGGCGGGACCGTCCGCCGCACCGAAGTCGATGCCGGCGGCACTGCGCCCGAAGCCGAGCGTCGGCTCGGTGACGTGCTCGCTGCGGCAGTGCGGGATGCCGATGCCGCCGTCGAGACCGGTCGGCATCTGCGCCTCGCGGGCGGCCACGTCGGCGAGAAAGCCCTCCAGGTCGGTCACCCGGCCCAGGGCGACCATGCGCTCGGCGAGGGCACGGGCCGCCGCTTCCTTCGTATCGGCGGACAGGTCGAGATCGACCAGGTCCGCGGTGATCATGTCGCTCATCGCGGGCTCCTTCGCTCGCGTATCGCCCTGGTAGTGGGGTGGGCGGGAGGGGTGGGGACAGGGGTGCGGTGGGGGGCTTTTGGGGTCGCGGAGGCGAGGTAGGGGATACCCCGCCTCCGCGGGTCGGCAGAGCGGCTCAGGGTGGTGCCCTGCCGGCCGTCGGCCGCGGCGAGTAACGGGGCGCCTCGCCGCTTCGGCGCCGCTTCGTTGTATGTCCCGGGAGACCCTGTCCGGGACGCAGGAGATGCCATGCCGGCCGTCGTGCGTACGTTCATGACACCGGCTCCGTCAGTACTCGGTCCACCGGGACCTCCCTCGTGACCGTCACCGCCGCCGGGTCCAGGTCGCCCGGCGTCGGCATCACGCTGCCGGGCAGCTGGACGGCGGCCGCGCCGTGGGCGACGGCGGACGCGAGCGCTTCGGCGCCGCTGCCGCCGGCGATCAGGAAGCCGGCGAGCGAGGAGTCACCGGCACCCACGTTGGAGCGCACGGCGTCCACGCGGGCGCTGCCGAACCAGGCGCCCGTGCCGTCCACGAGCAACTGTCCGTCCGCGCCCAGGCTCGCGAGCACGGCGCGGGCGCCCATCTCGCGCAACTCCTCGGCCGCCTTCACCGCGTCGCCCACCGTCGCCAGCGGACGCCCGACGGCCTCCGCGAGCTCCTCGGCGTTCGGCTTCACCACGTCGGGCCGCTCACGCAGCGCCTCCAGCAGCGCACGCCCCGAGGTGTCCAGCGCGATGCGCGCACCTCCAGCGTGCGCCCGCGCGACCACTTCCGCGTACCAGGACGGCGCGAGCCCGCGCGGCAGGCTTCCGCAGCACGCGATCCAGTCGGCGTCGTTCGACTGCCGGTGCACCGTGTTCAGGAGCAGCTCCTGCTCCTCGGCGGACAGCTCGGGGCCCGGCGCGTTGATCTTCGTCAGCACCCCGTCCGCCTCCGCGAGCGCGATGTTCGAGCGGGTGGCTCCGGCGACCGGGACCGGCGCGACCTCGATGCCCTGCGCGTCGAGCAGATCGGCGACGAGCGCGCCCGGCGCACCACCCAGAGGCAGAACCGCCACCGTGCGCCGTCCGGCGGCCGCAACGGCGCGCGAGACGTTCACGCCCTTGCCGCCGGGGTCCATGCGCTCGCCGGTGGCCCGGATGACCTCACCACGGTCGAGCGAAGGGACCTCGTACGTGCGGTCCAGGGACGGATTGGGGGTGACGGTGAGGATCATGCGCGCACTACTTCCGTGCCACCGCGCTCGATCGCGGTGGCGTCTTCAGGGCTCAGCCCGCTGTCGGTGATCAGCAGGTCCACATCGCTCAGGGCGCCGAACCGGGCGAAGTGCTCCTCGCCGTACTTGGAGGAGTCGGCGAGCAGCACCACGCGGCGGGCGGCGGCGAGGGCCGCGTGCTTGACCGCTGCCTCGGCGAGGTCGGGGGTGGTCAGGCCATGGTCGGCAGAGAAGCCGTTGGCCGCCACAAAGAGGACATCCGCCCGGATCTCGCCGTATGCGCGGAGCGCCCAGGCGTCCACGGCGGCGCGCGTACGGTGCCGCACGCGCCCTCCGACGAGATGGAGCTGGATGCCCGGGTGGTCCGCGAGGCGGGCCGCGATCGGCAGGCTGTGCGTGACGACGGTGAGGGAGGCCTCCAGCGGGATGGCCGCCGCCAGCCGCGCCACCGTCGTACCGGCGTCGAGGATCATCGTGCCCTCGGTCGGCAGCTCGGCGATGGCCGCCTTGGCGATGTTGTCCTTCTCGTCGGCCGCGGTGGTCTCGCGCTCGGCGAGGTCCGGCTCGAAGTCGAGGCGTCCGGCCGGGATGGCACCGCCGTGCACCCGGCGCAGCAGGCCGGCGCGGTCCAGAGCCTTCAGGTCCCGGCGGATCGTCTCGGCCGTGACCTGGAACTCCTCGGCCAGCGACACCACGTCCACACGCCCGCCGTCACGAGCGAGCCGGAGGATCTCCTGCTGCCGTTCCGGTGCGTACATGCCCGTTCGCCTCCGACCCTTGCCCGAACTTGTGGTTTCGTTTCGGAGGCTACGCTCGCATTTCCAGAAAGTAAACAGGTTCGGACCTCATTCGGGCATGAACGGACTTCCGGTCATGCCCGAAGGACCCGGCACCTGCGGAAACAGGTACCGGGCCCTCCTCGGCGGCTCCTCGCTTCAGGACACCAGCTCGGGTTCCCTCTCGGCCACCCGGAGTTCGCCCTCGGCACCCTCCACATGCTGAGCCGGCCGCTTCGGCAGCGCGAACATCAGCAGGAAGATCACGCCCAGCACCGCGGCCACCCACCCCAGCGCGTACTGGAAGGCGTCCACGAAGGCCGGGCCCACCTGAGCCGGCGTCAGATGGTCGCTGATCCGGCCGAAGAAGACGACCGACACCAGCCCGAGCCCCAGCGCGTTGCCCATCTGCATCACGGTGTTGATCAGCCCCGACGCCGAACCGGCGTGCTCGCGCGGCACCTCCGACAGCACGGCGTCCGTCAGCGGGGCGAAGATCAGGCCCATGCCCGCGCCCATCACGATCAGGGGCAGCGCCATCTGCCAGGAGGCGATGGTCAGGCCGTACCGCTCGGACTCCCACAGGTAGAGCAGCACGCCCGCCGCCATGGTCAGCGCGCCCGCCTGGAGCACCTTGCGCCCGAAGCGCGGGACCAGCTTCTGCACCGACATCCCGGCCGCCGTCGACACGGCGATCGAGAACGGCACGCCCGTCAGCCCCGCCCGCAGCGGACTCCACCCCAGCCCGGCCTGCATGTACAGCGTCCAGACCAGGAAGAAGACGCCGAGCCCGACCCCGAACACGGTCTGCACCGCGATGCCGGCCGCGAAGCTCTTCACCTTGAACAGGGACAGCTCGACCAGCGGGGACCCGTCACGCACGGTCTTCCGCTTCTCGTACGCCACCAGCGCCGCGAACACGACGAGCGCGCCCGCCATCGACACGTACCCCCACAGCGGCCAGCCCAGCTCACGGCCGCGGGTCAGCGGGTAGAGCAGCATCAGCAGACCCAACGTCACCAGGGCGACCCCGACGAGGTCGAGCTTCAGCGCCCGCGGCGCCCTGGACTCGGTGATGAAGCGACGGCCGAGGACCAGGCCCGCGATGCCGACCGGCAGGTTGATCAGGAAGATGGGCCGCCACTCCAGGCCGAACAGGTTCCACTCGGTCAGCAGCGCGCCCAGCAGCGGACCGGAGACGGCACCGAGACCCACGATCGCGCCGAACAGCCCGAACACCTTGCCCCGCTCGTGCGCGGGGAAGGTGGCGTGCACGATCGACAGGACCTGCGGCACCATCAGCGCCGCCATCGCGCCCTGAAGAAGGCGGGCGGCGACCAGCATCTCCGGGTTCGCGGCGAAGCCGCACAGCGCGGATGCGACCGTGAAGCCGCCGATACCGACGAGGAACACCCGCTTGCGGCCGTGAATGTCGCCGAGCCGTCCGCCGGTGATCAGTCCTGCGGCGAAGGCGAGCGCGTAACCGGCCGTTATCCACTGGATCTGGCTCCAGGACGCGCCGGCTTCCTGCTGGATCGACGGAATCGCGATGTTGACGATCGTGACGTCGACGAGGTCCATGAAGGCCGCGGTCATCACGATCGCGAGGGCGAACCAGCGGCGGCGGTCCGCCGGGGCAGTCGGTGTGCCCGGAGATGTCTCAGATGTCTCGGTGGAAGTCATGTCCTCAAGCTAGGACCGCATTAGGTCAGTTCATGTCCTAGTTCTGCGGCATCCTCGAACTCATGACGACGGACACTCCGGCCCGGCTCCTCCAGCTCCTCTCCCTCCTCCAGACGCCCCGCGAGTGGCCCGGCGGCGAGCTCTCCGAACGGCTCGGCGTCTCCCGCCGCACGGTCCGCAGGGACATCGACCGGCTGCGCGAACTGGGCTATCCGGTACAGGCGACCAAGGGGTCCGACGGCGGATACCGGCTGGTCGCGGGCAAGGCGATGCCGCCGCTCGTCCTCGACGACGAGGAGGCGGTGGCGATCGCGGTCGGCCTGCGGGCCGGCGCGGGGCACGCGGTCGAGGGCGTCGACGAGGCCTCCGTACGCGCCCTGGCCAAGCTGGAGCAGGTGCTGCCCTCGCGGCTGCGGCACCGCGTCTCCACCCTCCAGGCCGCGACCACGCCGCTGACCAGCGGAGACGGGGCGAGCATCGCACCCGAGACACTGACGGTGATGGCCTCGACCGTCGCCGGGCAGGAGCGGCTGCGGTTCGCCTACCGGGCGAAGGACGGCACCGAGTCGCGACGGGTGACCGAGCCCTATCGCCTGGTGTCGACGGGACGCCGCTGGTACCTCGTCGCCTACGACCTCGATCGCGCCGACTGGCGTACGTTCCGGGTCGACCGGGTGACCGAGCCCTTCGCGACGGGCGCGCGGTTCGCTCCGCGGGAGCTGCCGACGGGCAGCGCGGCGGAGTATCTGCGGCAGTCCATACGGCGGCAGCAGGAGACATACGAGTTCATGGTCACGTTCGCCGCGTCCGCCGAGGTCGTGGGGGCGCGGGTGCCTGCGTGGCTCGGCGCGCCCGAGCCGCTGAGCGCGGACAGGTGCCGGCTGCGGGCGTCCACAAGTGATCCGGTGGAGTGGCTGGCGGTACGGATCGCGATGCTCGGGATCGACTTTGCCGTACAGGGGCCTACCGAACTCGTGGAGTGCGTACGGGAGTTGGGTGGGCGGTTGAGTCGGGCGGGCGGTGGGTGAGCAGGGCTACGGCAGGCGGTGCCCGTGCGCCCGTTCACCAGTACGCCCTATCCCCAAAACCCCCGTACCGACCCCAGGTTCCGCAACGCCGACGCGGCCGGCCCCTCAGGTCCCGACGCGGAGGACTCGCCCGATGCCCAGGACTCGACCGCCACCCGTACCGCGGCACTGGCGACGGCGGCGGCGAAGCGCAGTTCAAGAGAGGCCGGGGAGTCCTCGGCAACGTTGTCGTCGCCCACTGCGACCGTCACCCCGGCCCGTTCCGCCAGCACCTCCGCCATCGTCGCCTCGGACGCCAGGCAGACCTCGGCCCACACCTTCCGCAGGGCAGGGCTCGCCGCGGCCAGGCGCACCAGGGTGCGGACCCACTCCCAGGAGGACGCCGACACCCCGGCACCGGGCGTGAGGGTGTGCCGTACCGCGTGTTCCAGGGCTTCGGTGATCGGCAGTTCGGCGGGAGCCTCCCGCACGGCCTCCGCCCAGCGCTGCGCGCCCGCCGCGTAGAGCGGGGCCACGGCCTCCTCCTTCGTCGCGAAGTAGCGATAGAAGGTGCGCGGAGCGATACCCGCGGCCTGGGCGATGTCCTCTGCGCGCGTGGCGCGCAGGCCGCGTTTCACGAAGAGGCCGGCCGCCGCCCTGGCGATCTCCATCCGGGTCTCCGCCTTGCGTCGCTCGGTCAGCGACATCGACGGGGGCCCGGAGGACGTCTTGGACGCGGCTCGGTGCGGTGCGGGGGTGGGACTGGTCACAGTCGGCAGGCTATGCCCATGTGACACAATCTGCCATTCGGCGGGCCACCCCGTGGTTCAGGTACGGGGTGGCCTGCCCTCCAGCATGCCCCGATATGGCTGCCGAGGCAGAGCCGGGCTCCGGCGCCCGGGGGGATGGGCACCGGAAGCCCGGCTCTGGGAGAGTCCCGGCGCCGGGGGGAGGGCGTCGGGACGTGGTTCAGGGGGGTCGTCGGTTTTGTTCCCGCGGGTCTGACGGTTGAAGCGGCTTTACCCGCCATGTTTGCGCGGTCTTTCGCCACCCGGCGTACGCGTCACCGGGAGTCGTACGCCGCCCGATGCGCCCAGCGTCCTGAGCGCTCCGGACGGAGTGCGTCTGCCCCGAGAAAACCGCCTTACACCGTCGTCTTTTACGCCGCCGCGTCGAACCCGGTGGACCGGGCCAGCTTCTTCAGCTCCAGCAGCGCATGCTTCTCGATCTGGCGGATCCGCTCGCGGGTGAGGCCGTGCTCCTTGCCGACCTCCGTCAGCGTGCGCTCCCGGCCGTCCTCGATGCCGTACCGCATCTTGATGATCGAGGCGGTGCGCTGGTCGAGGCGGCCGATGAGGCCGTCGAGCTCCTCGCTGCGCAGCAGGGTCAGGACCGACTGCTCCGGGGAGACCGCGGAGGTGTCCTCGAGCAGGTCGCCGAACTGGGTGTCACCGTCGTCGTCCACCCCCATGTTCAGCGAGACCGGGTCGCGGGCCCAGTCCAGGACGTCCGTCACGCGCTCCGGCGTCGAGCCGAGCTCGGCGGCGATCTCCGCGGGCTCCGGCTCGCGGCCGTTCTCCCGGTTGAACTCGCGCTGGATGCGGCGGATCCGGCCCAGCTCCTCCACCAGGTGGACGGGGAGCCGGATGGTGCGGGACTGGTCGGCTATCGAGCGGGTGATGGCCTGGCGGATCCACCAGGTCGCGTACGTCGAGAACTTGAAGCCCTTGCGGTAGTCGAACTTCTCCACCGCGCGCACCAGGCCGGCGTTGCCCTCCTGGATGAGGTCCAGCAGGGGCAGGCCGCTGCGGGGGTAGCGGCGGGCCACGGCCACGACAAGGCGGAGGTTGGAGCGGATGAAGACGTCCTTGGCCCGCTCACCCTCGGCGACCAGCGCCTCGAGTTCCTCGCGGGTGGCGTCCACCTTGGACTCCGCCTCGCCGTCGAGGACCTGTCGCGCGAACACTCCGGCCTCGATGGTTTCGGACAGCTCGACCTCCTTGGCGGCGTCGAGCAGAGGTGTGCGCGCGATCTCGTCGAGGTACATGCCGACCAGGTCGCGGTCGGCGATCTCGCCGCCGTGGGCGCGAACACTGCGTGCCGCGTCGGTCCCGCCCTTGGCGGACTGACGACGGGCGACGGCACCGGTTGCCATGCGTGCTCCCTTGCGATGGTGAGGTCAGCGGGTGGTCCTTCGGATGCCCGGTCCACACCTTGAGTAACTCTTCAGTTCACCCCTCGGGTTCCCTGCATCCGATGGAAACAACGACTGGAATCAGGACAGAATTCCCAACGCGTCCCTCTATTTTTCTGATCATGCAGTACCCTGTGCCGCCACACGAGGAGGCGTGATGTCGTCGGAACGTACAGAGGTGCAGGTCAGGCCGGGAGTCGAGAGCGACCTCGAAGCCCTCACCGACCTCTACAACCACTACGTACGCGAAACGCCCATCACCTTCGACACGGCCGTCTTCACTCCGGAGGAGCGACGTCCTTGGCTGCTCTCCCACCCTGAAGACGGCCCGTACCGGCTGATGGTTGCCACGTCGGGCGACTCACAGGAGATTCTGGGCTACGCCACATCCAGCCCTTACCGTGCGAAGCCCGCCTACGGGACCTCCGTCGAGGTCACGGTCTACGTCGCCCCCGGCACGGGCCGCCGCGGCATCGGCACGCTCCTCTACAAGGCCCTCTTCGAGGCACTCGCCGGCGAGGATCTGCACCGGGCCTACGCGGGCATCGCTCAACCCAACGAAGCGTCCACGCGGCTGCACGAACACTTCGGTTTCCGGTACGTCGGCACGTACCGCGAGGTGGGCCGAAAGTTCGGCCGCTACTGGGACGTCGCCTGGTACGAAAAGGCTCTGTAGGTCACCCGAACTGGACGGACCTCTTCGCCATCCCCATCCAGAACCCGTCGATCACCGACTTCTGCGCGTCCAGCTCGCCGGCCGCGTCCGCCGCGCCCAGCGTCACGAACAGCGGGGCGAAGTGCTCGGTGCGCGGGTGGGCGTAGCGGCCCGCCGGGGCCTTGTCCAGGAAGTCCAGCAGGGAGTCCACATCGCGCGCCTGTAGCGCCCGCCGGCCCCAGTCGTCGAACTCGGACGACCAGCTCGGCACTCCCCCGCCGGTGTGCCGCAGCGCGGCCAGGTTGTGGGTGAAGAAGCCGGAGCCGACGATCAGCACGCCCTCGTCGCGCAGCGGCGCGAGCTTGCGGCCGATCTCCATCAGCCCGACCGGGTCGAGGGTCGGCATGGAGACCTGGAGGACCGGTATGTCGGCCTCGGGGAACATCTCCACCAGCGGGACGTAGGCGCCGTGGTCGAGGCCGCGGTCCGGAATGTCCTGTACGGGCATGCCGGGCGCGCGCAGCAACTTCCGTACGGACTCGGCGAGTCCGGGGGCGCCCGGAGCCTCGTAGCGGACCTGGTAGTAGTGCTCGGGGAAGCCCCAGAAGTCGTAGACGAGCGGGATGGTCTCGGTGGCGCCGAGGGCGAGCGGGGCCTCCTCCCAGTGGGCGGAGACCATGAGGATCGCCGTCGGGCGCGGCAGGTCGGCGGACCAGGCGGCGAGTTCGCCGGGCCAGACCGGGTCGTCCGCGAGCGGTGGGGCGCCGTGGCTGAGATAGAGGGCGGGCATGCGCTCCTGAGTGGCGGCGGACATGACGGCGACTCCCTCCCGGAAACCAACTACTTGAAGTCTAAAGCACTCCTTCGCGAATCCTACGTCTTATTTGTTTAACCTTCAAGGAGAGCCTCGTACAGTGGAGTACATGAACACGGCACCCGCATCCGCACCCGAACAGAAACCGGCCGAGGAGCCCCGCTGGCTCACCGCCGAGGAGCAGCGAACCTGGCGCTTCTATCTGCACGCCACCTACCTTCTCGAGGACCACCTCGACCGCCAGCTCCAGCGTGACGCGGGCATGCCGCACATCTACTACGGCCTTCTGGTCGCCCTCGCCGAGTCCCCCCGCCGCCGGCTGCGGATGACCGAGCTGGCCATGTCCGCGAAGATCACCCGCTCCCGTCTCTCGCACGCCGTCGCGCGTCTGGAGAAGAACGGGTGGGTACGGCGTGAGGACTGCCCCTCCGACAAGCGGGGGCAGTTCGCGGTGCTGACGGAGGAGGGGGTGGAGGTGCTGCGGCGTACCGCGCCGGGGCATGTCGAGGCGGTGCGCCAGGCGTTGTTCGACCGGCTCAGCCCGGAACAGCAGAAGTCCCTCGGCGAGATCATGGAAATCATCGCGGAGGGGCTGCAGCCGAGTGAGGCGGGGGCGGATCTGCCGTGGCTCCGCTGAGGGCTGCGCTGGGTGGGCTGTTCGTCGGCTGCGGGCCGGTGGGGGCTGGTCGCGCAGTTCCCCGCGCCCCTTACGGGGCGCTGCCACCAAAGGGGGCGGACCTGCCCCCGGCTCCGGTGCTCGGAGTCGGGAACAGGTCCTGGGAGTCGTATGTACGAGGGCGTCCCCTCCCCCGTGCATACGAGTGGGTCCCGAAGGGGGCCGTTGCCTCAGTGGGCGACGACCGGTACCGCCAGTTCGTCCTCGACGGCGTCGCCGGAACCGGCCACCGCGGAGGTGTCGGGCTTGCCGGCGTTGACGAGGACCATGACGATGACCGCGGCGAGCACGAGCATGCCGACGGCGAACCAGATGGCGTTGGTGTAGCCGTGCACCTGGCCCTGCAGCTGGACGAGCTGCTGCTGCGACGGGGAGGTCGCGGAGCCGATGTGGTCCGCGATGTAGGTGGTCGTGGCCGACGCGGCGATCGTGTTCAGCAGGGCCGTACCGATCGCGCCGCCCACCTGCTGCGAGGTGTTGACCATCGCGGAGGCGACACCCGCGTCCCGGGGCTCGACGCCCAGGGTGGCCAGGGACATGGCCGGCATGAACGCCGTACCCATGCCGAGGCCGAGCAGCAGCATCGCGGGCAGGATGGTCGAGGCGTACGACGAACCGATCTCCAGCTGGGTCATCAGGAGCATGCCGATCGCGGCGACCAGGAAGCCGGGGCCCATCAGCAGCCGCGCCGGGACGCGGGTCATCAGACGGGTGCCGATCTGGGTCGAGCCGACCATCATGCCGACGATCATCGGCATGAAGGCGAAGCCGGTCTTGATCGGCGTGTAGCCCTTCACGATCTGCAGGTAGTAGGTCAGGAACAGGAAGGTGCCGAACATCGCGATGATCGCGATACCGAGCGAGAGGTAGACCCCGCCGCGGTTGCGGTCGGTGATGACGCGCAGCGGCAGCAGCGGGGCCTTGACCCTGGCCTCGGTGATCACGAAGGCGATCAGGAGCACCGCGGACGCCACGAACATACCGACGGTCGTCGAGTCGCCCCAGCCGTTGGACTCGGCGCGGGTGAAGCCGTAGACGAGCGCGACCAGACCGAGCGTGGAGAGCAGGACGCCGGGGATGTCGAGCGGGTTGCGGTTGCGGCCGCCCTCCGGCTCACGGATGACGAAGTACGCACCGAGCGCCGCGGCGATCGCGAACGGGATGTTGACGAAGAACGTCCAGCGCCAGTCCATGTACTCGGTCAGCACACCGCCGAGGATGAAGCCCACGGCACCGCCACCACCGGCGATCGCGCCGTAGATGCCGAACGCCTTGGCGCGCTCCTTGGCGTCCGTGAACATCACGGCGAGCAGGGAGAGCGCGGCGGGCGCGAGCAGTGCGCCGAACACGCCCTGGAGGGCGCGGGCGCCGAACATCATGGCCTCGTTGGTGGCCGCACCGCCGAGCGCGGAGGCCGCGGCGAAGCCGATCAGGCCGACGACGAAGGCGCGCTTGCGGCCCCACAGGTCGGCGATCCGGCCGCCGAACAGCAGCAGTCCGCCGAAGGCGAGGGCGTAGGCCGTGACGACCCACTGACGGTTGCCGTCGGAGATGCCGAGGTCCTGCTGGGCGGACGGCAGTGCGATGTTCACGATGGTCGCGTCGAGCACGACCATCAGCTGGGCGAGCGCTATGAAGACGAGCGCTTTCCAGCGGTTGGGATCGCCGGACTGGGCCGGGAGGCCGGGAGCCTTTGCGGCTGTATCAGACATGGAGGTACCCACTTCGGGACTTCGGGACGGAAAAACGGTGAGTTAAAGGGACGGCTCGTCCTCGCTGACGGCCGGAAGCTATGTGTCTCGAACGACGTGACTGACTGGCGTGACGCTCTGAACTAATCGGTCAGACTTGGCTCCGCAGGTCCTCCATGGTTGAGGCCACCCCCGGCAGGACCGAGCGGGCCGGGGCCCTCAGTCCGTCCAGGAAGAGCTGGAGGTGTCGGTGGACGAAACGGTCGAGGCTCATGCAGCCGACACCGGCCGGGGGCCGGCTGAGCTGGGCCACGGCGAGCATGATGTCGCCGACGGCCACGTCGGAGCGGAGCTGGCCCACCTTCTGGGCGCGCCCCATGACCTCTTCGATGAGCTGCTCGACCCGTTCCCGCGCCGCCACCAGGTCGGGGTGGTGCTGGTCGAAGGTGCTGGCGATCATCGGGCACAGCGCGCTGATCCGCTCGTCGGCGGCGGCGTGCACGAAGCGCTCCAGCGCCTCGAAGGCGTCCCCCGTCTCCGCGAGCGCCTGGTGCGCCGCCTCGGCCGTACGGTCCATGACCGAGCAGACGACCTCGCGGACCAGCGCGTCGCGGTCGGGGAAGTTGCGGTACACCGTGGCGTTGCCGACGCCGGCCCGGCGGGCGACCTCGTCGAGCGGCACGTCAGGGCCGAACTCGACGAACATCTCGCGGGCGGCGGTGACGATCCGCTCCCGGTTGCGCAGGGCGTCGGCGCGCGGCCGGCTCACCTTCTTCTGCACGGGGGTCGCGGTCTGCACGGCGTACTCCTCGAACTTGACTGTGGTGCGATCCGGGGAAGGTCTCCCCGCTTCGCGCGGACACAGGTCTAAACGGGGAAGCGATCCCCGGTTATTTCCCGCTCTCGAAGAGATTTCCTGTGACCTGAGTCACAGCACTACTCGCGGGAAACCCACGTTCGGCCCCTCCAGCGCGCGCCCCGTCCCTCCTCCGCCCCAGGGTGATCGAAAGGATGCAGCCGGTGACCTGCGGCTGCCCGGAGCGAAGGGGGCCGTGCATGCCGCAGCCGACCGCCAGACGTCGGATACGCCCGCGCCGCCTCGCCGCCCTCGCTTCCGTGACCGTCCTGACCTTCGCGGTCAGCACCTCGGCCGGTACAGGGCACCTGGTGGCGACCTCCACGACAGCCGGCGCCGGCTCGATCGCCCTGGCCCGCTCCGCCACCCACGGCCCCTGCATGATCGTCGGCACCTCGGCCGTCCAGATGTCGGAGGGCGTCCCGACCCCCCGCGGCTACTCCCGCTCCACCGGCACCGTCCGCGCCCTGACCCTGATGATCGACTTCTCCGACGCGCCCGGCGAGGGCACGGCGCTCGACCGCTACGCCGAGTTCTTCCCACAGACCCAGGAATGGTTCCGCACCAGTTCCTACGGCCGTCTGGACTACCGCCCCGAGATGCCGGTACGGCAGTGGCTGCGCCTGCCGAAGCCCTTCAAGGCGTACGGCATAGAGCGCGGCGCCCCCTTCGACCCCGGCTACCGCGACCTGGTCCAGGATCTCGTCGCCACGGCCGATCCCAAGGTCGACTTCCGGTCGTACGACTTCCTGAACGTACTGATGACCCCGAACGCCGGTCCCTCCGCGCTGGACACGGTCCTGTCGGTGACCTTCGCCGGCAACACGGAGGCGCCGGTGGCGGACGGCGTCCCGGTCGCGAACGCGTCCTTCGTCTACTCCCGCCAGGACGACGGCTCCGGCACCTACGCCAAGACCGGCTACCGCGTCCTGCCCCACGAGAACGGCCATGTCTTCGGCCTGCCCGACCTCTACACCCAGGAGGGCGGGGCCGCGGTCGGCCACTGGGACATCATGAGCGAGGACTGGGGCGCCAACAACGACTTCCTCGGCTGGCACAAGTGGAAGCTGGGCTGGCTGGACGCGACCCAGGTGAACTGCGCGGCCACCCGCGGCACGACCGACTACGCGCTGACTCCGCTGTCCCGCGCCGGCGGCCCCAAGCTGGTCTTCGTCCCGGTCGACACGCGCACCGGATACGCCGTGGAACTGCGCACCCGCGCCGGCAACGACGAGACGGTCTGCCGCCCCGGCGTGCTGATCTACAAGGTCGACGCAGGAGTGGACACCGGCCAGGGACCGGTCAGGGTGTACGACTCACGCCGGGACAGCGGCGGCTGCACCCGCAGCCCGAACGTCCACGCGGAACTGTCCGACGCGCCCTTCGCACCCGGCGAGGACTTCCGGGACCCCCGCCGCGGCATCCGCATCACGGTGACAGGAGCCGACCTCGACGGCGACTACCGGGTACGGGTGACACGGGACCGAGGAAACGGGCAGGGCTGATCCCCCACGGCTGACCCGGCCCTGAAGACGACCGGCCACGACCAGCCGGCGCGGCTGACACGGCCCTGAAGACCACCCACCACAACCACCCGCTACGGATAGCGCGGCAATGGCGCGGACGGGTGCGGATTACCGTAGGCCTGCCGCGTCCGCCGTACCGGAGAACCGATGCCCGCGAAGACCACGACGGCCGCCCTTGGGGTGGCCGGCCAACCCGCCGCCGTTCCGGCCGAGGCGGTCACGCCGCTGATGCGCGGGATCGCCGTGCTGCGGTGCCTGACCGAGGCGGGCGGCACGCTGAGCCCGAGCGGTCTGGAGCGGGCCACCGGCCTGGCCCGCTCCACCGTCGACCGGATCACGTCGACGCTCGCGCGCATGGGGTACGTCCGTCTCGACGGCCGGGACGCGGTCCTCACGCCCCGCCTGATGGAACTGGGCAACGCGTATCTGTCGGCCCTCCGCCTGCCGACGCTGCTCGACGCGCGCGCCGACGAACTCGCCGACGAACTCGACGAGTCCGTGTCGCTGGCGGTCGGCGACCGCGACGGCATCCGCTTCATCCACCAGGCCACCCGTCGCCGCGCGATGTCCCTCAGCTTCCGCATCGGCGACCTGCTCCCGGCCGAACGCACCGCGCCCGGACCGCTGTTCGCCGCCGAGTGGACGGACGAGGAGTGGGCGCGCTGGCGGGCACGCCGGGCGGCGGACCCGCAGGACCGGGACTTTCCCGCCGTACCACCGCGTGAACACACCCACCCCGACGAGGAGTTCGAGCACCGGGCGGCACAGGCGGCGGCGGACGGCTGGGCCCTGGACGACCAGCTGATCGAACCGGGCCTGGTGGCGGTCGCGGTTCCCGTACGGGACCCCCGCACCGGCCAAGTCGCCTGCGTGGCAAGCGTGGTGAGCCACACCAGCCGACACACCGCCGCCGACCTGCGCGACACGCTCCTCCCCCGGCTGCGGGCGGCGGTGACGGACATGGAACGCGAACTGCGGGAGACCCCGCCGGCGGAGCCCGCTCCGCCGCCGTCGGGGCTGGCGACCTGGACGGGAGCGTCGAAGCAGGAGCTGGGGCGGGAGTTCGTCGAGTCGCTGGCCCGCGGTCTGACGGTGCTGACGGCCTTCGGCGAGGGGCGCACGGAGCTGACCCTGACGGAGGTCGCGAAGGCGACGGGCCTGGCACGGGCGACGGCCCGCCGGGCGCTGATCACCTACGAACACCTGGGCCTGGTGGCACCGGCCTCGCACCGCACCTTCACCCTCACCCCGCGCGTCCTCTCCCTGGGCTTCCCGCCCCTCTCCCGCACGGACCTCTCCCATATCGCGACCCCGCACCTCTCCGACCTGTCGGCCCGGGTCCACGAGTCCGCGTCGCTGGCGGTCCTGACCCCGTCGGGCGAGGAGATCCAGTACACGGCCAGGGTGGCCATGAGCCGGGTGATGAGCGTGAACATCACGGTCGGCACGCGGCTGCCGGCGTACGCGACCTCGATGGGGCGGGTGATGCTGGCGGACGTACCGGAAGCGGCGCGGGTGTTCGGCGAGCTGCGGGCGTTGACCCCTCGCACGGTCACGGATCCAGCGGCCGTCTCCGAGCTGCTGGACGAGGTCCGTTCCCAGGGATACGCCCTGGTCGACGAGGAGTTGGAGGAGGGGCTGCGCTCGATCGCGGTGCCGGTCCGCGACCGTACCGGCCGGGTGGTGGCCGCGGTGAACGTCGCGATGCACGCGGCCCGCCACACCGTCGCCGAATGCGTCCAGGACATCCTGCCCGAGCTGCGGACAGCTGCCACGCGCATCGAGTCAGACCTGCATGTGGCGGGAAGGTTCACGCGGGTTTCGGCGATTTGAGGCGGCGCCGGCAACAGGTCAAGCCTGTTACCTGTGAGGTGAGTTGGCGCATGTGGGTCGCTACGCTCTTCGTTCATGGACGAGGGATTGCGGCAGCTGGCTGTGGAGGTTCTCGGGGATGTTCCGCTCTGGTCGCTGAAGTCCTCGAACTGGGAGCGGGTCGGCCGGGGCCTGGCAGGTATGGAGCGGACTCTCGGCGCCGGGGACGTCACCGGGTTCCGGCGTGCGGTGGCAGATGTCGAGATGGCGGGCCCTCATCGCATCTCGGGGCTGGAGGAGGCGTCCTCACTGCCGTTCCCCGAGGTGTACCGCGAGCGGGTCAATGAGCTGATCCACAGTCTGGGCGCCGCACCCGGCGAAGGGCCGGCGCCGGAGGACCCGGACTCCGCCGGCTCGGGCCCGCATGATTGAGGCCGAGGCCCTGGGAGTGCACGTGTTCGTCGTCACGGGCGGCGAGCATCGGGCGGCCGCGCTCGGATTCGTCCGGGAGCTGTGGGCCCAGTGCGGCGAGCGGCTCGGCATGACGGAGCCGGTGCCGCGGGTGGGCGTGGGCCTGGACCCCGAGGGCGGCTGGGAGTCGGGCCCGGACGATCCCGCCCCGCCCGCCTGGGCATCGCACACGCGGGGGCTGCTGGCGGTCAGAAACGGTCCCGGCCCCGGGCTGCGCCAGGCCGCGCTGCGCCGGGACCACGACGCCGTCTGCCTCTCGGTCATGCTGGCTCCGGGCGCCACCGAGGACCTGGGATGGGCGGAGTTGGACGCGCAGTGGTCCGAGGCCGTCCGGGCGGCCCGGCCCGCCGGAGCGACACGGGGACCCGGGCCGCCCGTCGACGGACTGCTCGGAGAGGCCCGGCTGTATCTGGCCCGGCTGTCCGAGCCCGCGGCCCGGCCCTCCATCGATCCGCACGGCCCCCTGTCCGTGGCCTTGCGCTCACGCATATCCGGCGCGCCCGCCCATGGGGCAGCGGGAGTTGTGACGCCCGAGGGCTTTGCCGTCTGGGAGGTCTCGCCCGCTCCGGACATCCGGGCCGAACGCCGGCTGGTCGTCGTGGCCGGGCACGAGCAGGATCCCGAACTGACCGCGTGGACCTGGACGGACCGCAACCGGGAACTCCCGCGCCTGGCGAAGTATCTCCTCCATGCCGCCAAGCTCCGCTACCAACTGCGGGTTCGGCGAGCGGCCGAGGACATCTCCACGCTGCGTGCCGCCACGGACGCCGCCATCGCGGAGCTGCTGAAACAGACCGCCGCCGCACCGACAGGGCCCGGGCGTCAGTCGGAGCTCATCAAGGCGGCCCATGCCCTGGTGGATCTTCAGGCCCGCGAGCGCGGCCTCGTCGACCGCTCGACCCGCAGCCGTGAGATGTCCCGCACCGTGGAGATCGCCGCTGCCAACCTCGCCGCCCTGGCCGGCGATCCGGCACTGGGGGGACCGTTCGCCGACGACAGAGCACTGGCGGACTGGCTTGTCCAACGTCTTGATGACGAGGCGACCTATGTGGAGGCCGCGCTGCGCCGCTCCGAACAGGTCGGCGCCCTCGCCGACCAGTTGGTGCAGCGCGGCCGGCAGCGCCGCCAGGAGACCGTCAACCTCGGTCTGACCGGGGCGATCGGCGCCATCCTGATGAGCCTCGCCGCCGTCCAGTCCCTTCAGTACACGGTGCCGTTGCCCGGACCGGTCAAACCGGCCGTCGTCACGGCTCTCGGTGCCCTCGCCCTGCTCGCGTCGCTCGTGGTGCTGCGGGTCGTGGCGCCGGAGCGGCGCTGGCCACTGGCCCTGGTGCGCCTGGGCACGGGAGCGGTCGGCGCGACGCTGGCCTGGGTGGGTGTGGCGGCTCTGGGGGGCCGAGGCCTCGGCGTGGGGTGGACCTGGGCGGGTGCGGCAGCCGGAGCGGTTGTGGCGGTTCTGGGCATGCTCGCGGCATCCGCACGCGACAGGCGGGAATGACAGAAATGATGTGAATGGCGGGAGCGGCGGGCGAGAGGGAGTGATGCCGTCATGGCCTACAGCAGTCAGTGGGGCGGCTCCGGGCGGGGAAACGAGCGGCCGGCCCAGTCCCGAAGAGTGGAGCAGCGGACCGTCAGAGCGGCGCTGTCGAGGGCCGCGGAGGCCTTCAAACAGGGCCTGGCGGCGCACGCCGACGCGCTGGGCGGCCGGGACCTCGCCCGCCTCGACATGTCCGTCACCTGCTTCCGTCGCGCCGTCGTCGCGGCGGCGGGCGATGATCCGGACCGGGGCAAGTACGGCAACAGCCTTGGTGTCGCTCTCATCGACCGCTATCGGCGCACCCAGGACATCGATGACCTCGACGAGGCACTCGACCACTTCGTCATGGCCTACGAGAAAACCGCCCGCCTCACGCTGTCCCGGGCCCGGGTGCTGCACAACCTGCTGGGCGCCCTTGAACTGCGGCTGTCACTGACCGGAACCCCGCTGTCCGACGAACGGCGCGAGCGTCTCCCTTCCCTTCAGTCACTGCGCCGGGACAAGAGCCGTACACCGGGGTTCACCGCACTGGAGCGGCTGAGTGCCGCGCGTGCCAGTGGGAACGCGGCGGTGACGAAGGAGGGCCTGGCGGCCGGCTGCCCAGACCTCACCTACGCCGTGGATCTCCTCTCCCAGGTCGTCTGGGGCCCCCGTGACCAGGTGCTGGAACTCCTCGCCGAATACCGGGGGTTGGCCGCCGAAGCCGCGTCCAGCGCCTTGGCCGCGGGCGATGCCACCCTCGCCGTACGCGTCCTGGAACAGGGTCGTGCCGTGGTGTGGGAGCAGGACCTCACGAACCGTACGCCCCAGGAGGAGTTGCTCAGGCGACTGGTCGCGCGGGGAGCCACTCCACGAGCCTCCTCCGAGGAGTCATCCGAGAAGTCCTCCGGGAAGTCCTCCGGGAAGTCCTCGGGGAAGTCCTCGGGTAAGGAGTCCCGCAAAGAGTCGCGGAAGAACCGGCGCGAGCGGCGGCGGAAACCGGCTGCCGTACGCACGACATCCCAGCTACCGCGGCTACCGCCGGATCTCGTGACGAGGATGGACCGTGCGTACGCCGGACTGACCCAACTGGGGCCGTCGACAGGCGTGTACGGGCCGTCCTCATCCGCTTCATCCGCCTTGGAGAAGGGCGATCCGCGGATGGACACCGACCGCTGGGGCTTCCCGTGGCGACCGCCGGCCGCCGTTGTGGGCGAGCTCTCCGACGCCGTTCGGGAATGGGAGTCACTGAGCCGGACGGCGAAGCGCGGTCTGCCGTACATCAGCTTCTTACGACCGGACTACCTCCGCGATATCCGGCCTGCGGCTTCGGAGGGTCCCGTCGTCTACATCAACGTCAGCCCCTGGCGTTGCGACGCGATGATCGTCAACCGGGACGCCGAGGGCCCCGACCTCGTCCACCTCCCGGACCTCACCGCTGCCGATGCCGAGCAGCAGGCTCAGACGTATCTCGCCGCCATGACCACGACCGACGGTGAGGGGCGTGAGGACACCATCCGGGAGGTGCTGCGCTGGCTCTGGCACACCGTGGCCTCGCCGGTCCTGGACGCGCTGGCAGCCCAGCCCCGCACCGCCGGGCCCACGACGCCCACGCATGTGTGGTGGATTCCCACGGGGCCTCTGACCACCCTGCCCCTGCACGCCGCCGGCGCCGTCGACGGCCCTTCGGTCCTCGACCGGGTGACCTCTTCCTACACACCGACTGTGAGCGCGCTGATGCGGGCCCGAAAGGCGCGCGACACCCCGGTCATCGGCGCGCCGGCCAACCGGCGTCACCTTCTCGTCTCGCCCGCGGCCGGTCATCTCCCGGCGACGGCCCGGACCCTGGCCAAGCTGACCGTGCTGCTGCCCCGTAAGCAGCGCACCTCTCTGGTGGGCCCCGCAGCGACGTGGGACGAAGTGCACAAGGCGCTCCCCCAGCACGCCTGGACCCACTTCGACTGCCACGCCGTGCAGAGCCTGGACGAGCCTCTCAAGAGTCATCTGTCGCTCCACGACCGCCCGCTGACCGTCGCGGATCTGGCCGAACTCCCTCCCCTGGAGGCCGAGTTCGCACTGCTCGCGGCCTGTACGACGGCGGCGGGCGGCAGCCTGGTCCGCGACGAGTGGGTCAGCCTCGCCGCCGCCCTCATGTACTCCGAGTTCCAGGCCGTCATCGGGACGCTCTGGCCGGTGCCCGACGGACCTACCGCACGCATCGCGCAGGACATCTATGCCGAGCTCGTCGCGCCGCCCGAGGACAGCGCCGCCGACCGCCCCGCCGCCAAGCCGTCGATGTGGCGCAGGCTCGGCCGCCGGCTTCGGAGGGCGTTCACCGGTTCCGGGCAGGAGTCGCAGGAGCCGCCGTCCAGGCCGGTCGACCTCGCGTCCCGCCGCAGCGCGCACGCCCTGCGCCGAGCCCTGCTCAGCGAACGCGCACGGCACCCCGATCACCCGAGCGCGTGGGTCTCGTTCGTCCACTACGGCGTCTGATGGCGGCCGTGCGTCCAGGCACCGGCCAGCATGGTGGCGTACACGGGCATGTCGCGCAGGGTCGGGGCGTCGGCGGTGAGCGGGTCGGCGTCCGTCACCACCAGGTCCGCCCGGTCGCCGACCCGGATCAACCGCCGTCCCCGGGAGGATCCGGCCAGGGCTGCCGCCACCGGAATCCGCTGTTCCGGGTGCCATGCCGGGCGTTCGTCGCCGGTCCGGGTGACGGCGGACGCGATGGTCAGCCACGGGTCGAGCGGTGCGACGGGGGCGTCGGAACCCAGTTCGAGAACGGCTCCGGCGGCGAGCAGGTCGGCGAAGGCGTAGGCGCGGTGGGTCCGGCCCGCCCAGTGCCGGTCGGCGACATCCCGGTCGTCCACGGCGTGGGTGGGCTGGACGCCGACGGTGACGCCCAGCTCGGCGAAGCGCGGAATGTCCTTCGCCGCGAGCAGCTGACCGTGCTCGATCCGGCCGTGGCACCGCACCGCCTCGAAGGCGTCGAGGGCCACCTCGTTGGCGCGGTCCCCGATCGCGTGCACGGCGGGGACGATCCCGTGGGAGGAGGCGCGGCGCAGCAGCGGCACGAGTTGCTGCGGGGTCAGCTCCGCCAGCCCGTGGGAGCCCGGCTCGCCGGGGACCGAGCCCGGATACGCCTCGTGGCACAGCGCGGTACGGGTGTTGAGCGAGCCGTCGGTGAACAGCTTGAACGGCCCGACCTCCAGCAGCCCGCCCGGGGTGTCCAGGGTCTGGCCGGTGCGGAGCCCTCGGCCGATCGCCGCCTCCAGATGCGGGGGCCAGATGGAGGCAGCCACCCGGAGCGGCACCGCGGCGCCGTTCATCCGGCGGGTCCAGTCCGCGATGTTGTCGGCGTACTCGAAGTCGACGATGCCGGTGATCCCGCGCGCGGCGGCGGCGACGCAGGCGTCCCGAACCCATTGGTCCGTCAGCTCCGGCGCGGCGGACGGCATGGCGGCCACGGCCTTGATGCAGTCCTGTTCGCGCAGCAGTCCGGTGGGGTGGTCGCCGCGGCCCACCAGGGCGAGTCCGGCCGAGTTGAGCCAGGCGGAGTGGAGATCCATGCTGATCAGCAGCACGGGACGGTCGCGTACGACGGCATCCAGCAGGTCCTTGTGGGGCGGGTCCGGCCACAGTCCGTCGCGGAAGCCGTAGCCGATCAGCGGTTCGCCCGGCGGCAGGGCGGCGGCCCGCTCCCCGGCCGAGCCCGCCGCGGCCTGCGCGGAACCGGCGCCTGACACATCGAGGCGGCGGCGCGTCACCGCCCACTGGACCATGTGGACGTGCGAGTCCCACAGGCCCGGCAGCAGCGTACGGCCGTCGAGGTCGACGCGCTGTCCGTCGGCGGGCGGAGCTTCGCCCGCCGGGAAGACGGCCGTGACGACGGCGTTCTCGATCCGGACGTCGCTCAGCGGCCCGCCCGCGCCCAGGTGGACCCGACGCAGGGTGACGGCCCCTGCGGTGGTCGTCGTCGTGGTGTTCGCGGTGCTCACGGCATCCTCCGGATGTCCCGCATGGCGCGGGCGAGTTCGGGACGGGCGTACGGCTGGTCGGATTCGAGGGCCTCGGCGAGCCGGCGGACCACGCCCTCGCGCTCGTCCTGGCTGAGCTTCGCCTTGGCGACCAGCCTGGTGGCGGGCAGCCGGAACGCGGTGACGGCGGGGGCGATCCGGTGGGCGTAGGCCTCCACCCGGGCCAGCCGCCAGGGCTCGGGGAAGCGGTCCTCGAAGTGGTCGACGGTGGCGGACAGCACGTCGTAGGTGTCCGCCGGGTCGAGGATCTCGGGACGGCCGTGGACGTGCAGGACGGTGAAGTTCCAGGTCGGGACGTGCGGTGTCTCCTCGTACCAGGCCGGTGAGATGTAGCCGTGCGGTCCCTGGAGGACGACGACGGCCTCGTGGGAGCCGAGTTCGTGCTCCTCGGCGTCGGTACGGGCGAGGTGGCCGAGCAGGGTGGGCACGGCATCGTCCTTGGAATCGTCCATCAGCACCGGCAGGTGGGAGACGACCAGTCCGCGGTGTGCGGTGTGGCTGATCAGGGTGGCCCAGGGGTGGGCGCATACGAGATCACGGATCCACCCGGGGTCGTTCACCCGGAAGATCTCCTGCTGTAGCAAGTGTTCTGTCCCGTTCTGTCAGTTCTCTGTGTCAGTTCTCTGTGTCAGTTCTCGGGGAAGTGGCAGGAGACCTGCCGTCGGTCGTCGGCCGGCGGCGCGGACAGCACCGGCCGGTGTGCGGCGCAGAGCTCCTCGCTCTTCCAGCAGCGCGTGTGGAAGGCGCATCCCGTGGGCGGACGGGACGGGCTGGGAGGGTCGCCCCGCAGCACGATGCGGCCGGCGGCGGCGCGGCGGCGCGGGTCCGGATCGGGGACGGCGGACAGCAGTGCCCGGGTGTACGGGTGCGCGGGGAGCGCGAAGACGGTGTCCCTGTCGCCCTGTTCGACGATCCGTCCCAGGTACATGACGGCGATCTCGTCGGCGACATGCCGGACCACGGCCAGGTCGTGCGCGACGAAGACGTACGACAGCCCGAACTCGCGTTGCAGTTCCTTGAGGAGGTTGATGACCTGGGCCTGGACGGACACGTCGAGTGCGGACACCGGTTCGTCGCAGACCAGGATCTTCGGGCGCAGCGCGAGCGCCCGGGCGATGCCGAGGCGCTGGCGCTGCCCGCCGGAGAACTGGTGGGGGTGGCGGTTCGCGTGCCCCGGGTCGAGTCCGACCGTCTCCAGCAGCTCGCGGGCCCGGGACGCGCGGTCCTGTTTCGGCACCAGGTCGCGGTGGATGTCCAGCGGCTCCCGGACGATCTCCAGGGCCGTCATCCGGGGGTCGAGCGAGGTGTACGGATCCTGCATGACCAGCTGGATGTCCCGCCTGCGGCGGCGCAGTTCGGCCGACGGCAGCCGGAGCAGGTTCCGGCCCTCGACCAGGACCGTGCCCGAGGTGGGGCGGTCCAGGGCCATCAGGAGGCGGCTCAGGGTCGACTTGCCGCAGCCGGACTCGCCCACGAGGCCGAGGGTGGAGCCCCGCCGCAGGGTGAGGTCGACGCCGTCGACCGCCTTGACCGTCGTCCGGCGCCCGCCGACCGCCGGACCACCGGCCTTGTAGTGCTTGACCAGGCCGCGGGCTTCCAGCAGCGGGGGGTCGTCAGACACCGGAGACCTCCAGCGGGTAGTGGCAGGCGACGAGCCGGGCCGGCGGGTCCGGGAGCAGCATCGGCGCTTGCGTCGCGCAGGGCTCACGGACGTCGGGGCAACGAGGGTGGAAGGTGCAGCCGGCGGGCTGCGGTCCGGGGCCGGGCGGGGTGCCGGGGATGGGCGTGAGGGCGTCGGTGTCCCCGTCGAGGCGGGGCACGGCGGCCAGCAGCCCTCGGGTGTAGGGGTGGGCGGGCCGGTCGTACAGCTCCTGGACCGGGGCCTGTTCCAGGATCCGCCCGGCGTACATGATGGCGACCCGATCGGCGGTGCCGGCCGCGAGCCCCAGGTCGTGGGTGATCAGCAGGAGCGCGGAGCCGGTCTCCTCGCGGAGGTCGGCGAGCAGTTCCATGATCTGGGCCTGCACGGTGACGTCCAGGGCGGTGGTGGGTTCGTCGGCGACGAGGACGTCGGGGCTGAGCGCCACCGCCATCGCGATCATGATGCGCTGGCGCATGCCGCCGGAGAACTGGTGCGGATGGTCGCGGTAGCGGCGGGCCGGGTCGGGGATACGGACCCGCGCCATCAGCTCGACGGCCCGGGCGCGGGCCTCGCGGCGGCCGACGCCCTCGTGGGCCCGGATGGTCTCGGCGATCTGGAAGCCCACGGTGAGCGTGGGGTTGAGGGCGGACAGGGCGTCCTGGAAGATCATCGCGATGTGCTTGCCGCGCCGGGCGCGGAGTTGGTCCTCGGGCAGGGTCAGCAGGTCCGTGCCCCGGTGGCGGGCGCTGCCGCCACCGGGCGGTGGTGGCCGGGAGCAGGCCCATGACGGCCATCGCGGAGAGGCTCTTGCCGGACCCGGACTCGCCGATGAGCGCGAGGGTCTCGGCCTCGTGGAGGGTGAACGAGACTCCGTGGACGACTCGTTGGGCGGCACCGGTCCGGGACAGCACGTCGACGGTGAGGTCCTGGACGTCCAGCAGCGGCGTGTTCACGGCCGTGCGGTCCATGTTCTTGTGGTTCATGAGGGGGTTCACCGGCCTCTCGGATCCAGGGCGTCGCGCACGGTGTCGCCGAAGGTGATGAGTACGAAGACGGTGAAGGAGAGGAAGAGCCCGGGGAAGATCAGCAGGTGCGGGTGGGTCTGGAAGGAGTTCTGGGCTCCGGCAAGCTGAAGTCCCCAGGAGATCGAGGGGGGTTGGAGCCCGACGCCGAGGAATGTCAGGGCGGCCTCGGCGACGATCACCCCGCCGACGGTGATGGTGGCGAGGACGAGGACCGGCGTGAGGGCGTTCGGCAGGACGTGTCTGCGCACGATGTGCCACTGGCTCCCGCCGAGGCTGCGGGCCATCACCACGTAGTCGGCCTCACGCACCGACCGCACCGACGCCCGCACCACCCGGGTCATGGTCGGCCAGCCGAACAACGCCAGCACGCCGGCCACCGTCGGTACGTCACGGGTGGTGACGCTGTTCAGGACGACGATCGCGCCGAGCAGGAACGGGAAGCCGAGGAAGACATCGGTGATCCTGGCGATCACGCTGTCGACGATCCGGCCGGCCATCCCGGCAAGGGACCCGAGGACCAGCGCGACGGCGAGCCCGAGGCCGGTGGCGAGCAGGCCGACGCCGAGCGAGGCACCCGCGCCGTGGATGACGTTGGCGTACAGGTCGCAGCCCTGGACGTCGTATCCGAAGGGGTGCCCGGGGGCCGGGCCCTCGGCGCTGTGCCCGAGGTCGCAGACGGTCGGGTCGCCGTGGCCGAACCAGCCCGCGAAGAGTCCCGGCGCGGCGGCGAGCAGGAGGAGCAGCAGGGCGCAGCCGCCGGTGAGGAGGAACACCGGCCTGTGGCGCAGCTCGTGCCAGGCGCCCTGCGAGGTCCCGTACGAAGCCGCCGGTGAGACCCCCGGTGATGGAGCGGTGTCAGTCATGGCGGATCCTCGGGTCCAGGAGGCTGTTGAGGAGGTCGACCAGGACGCTCGCGGCCAGGAAGATCAGGATCAGGGTGGTCGACACCCCCACCACCGTCGGCCCGGCGTGGGCGCGGATGGCCTGGAAGAGCAGCTGGCCGATGCCGGGGAGGTTGAAGACACCCTCGATGATCACGGTGCCGCCGAGCAGATAGCCGAGGTCGATGGCGAGGTAGGTGACGGCCGGGATGAGGGAGTTTCGCAGGACGTGGACGCCGACCACCCGGCGCCGGGTGAGGCCCTTGGCGACGGCGGTGCGTACGTAGTCGGCGCGCAGGTTCTCGATCACCTCGGCCCGGACCAGCCGGGACACCGACGCCAGTCCGAAGGCCGCGACGCACAGCGCGGGCAGCAGATAGCTCGTCGGCCAGCCGTCGGTGTTCCCGGCGACCGGGAACCACCCCAGCTTCACGCCGAGGACGACCTGTGCGGTGTACGCGAGCACGAACACCGGCACGGAGGTGGCGCCGATCGTGAACGCGAGCACCGTACGGTCCGTCCAGGTGCCCCGGCGCAGCGCGGCGAGCACTCCGAGTCCGATGCCGACGACCGCTTCGATGCCCCAGGCCGTCAGCGCCAGCTTCAGGGTGACCGGCCAGCGGTCGGTCATCTGCTCGGCGACGGAACGCCCGTTGAAGTCGGTGCCGAGGTCGCCCTGGAACAGACCGGCCAGGTAGTGGCCGTACTGCACCAGCAACGGATCGTCGAGGTGGTGCTGTTCGCGCAACGCCCGCACCACGCTGGGCGCCAGGGGCCGGTCACCGGCGAGCGCGGCGACGGGGTCGCCGGGCAGTACGTACGTCATCGCGTAGATGACCAGGCTGATGCCGAAGAAGACGAGCAGCGCCTCCAGCAGGCGGCGTAGCAGATACGTCATCCGGGGTCCCCCGGGACGTCACGGGCGCGGGCGTGGTCCGCGGCGGCCAGCAGCGCCCCGTACTGGATGCCGGCCAGCGTCGAGATCGGGATGGGGTCGCCTGTCACCGGGCCGGCCTCCCGCTCCCACGTCTCGTACGTCTCCAGCAACTCCCGGTGGCACCGGCGCACTTCGGGGGTGGCCGTGCCCGCGACCACTTCCGCGTTCAGGGCGCGCAGCAGCATGCCCCCGAAGCGCACGCGGAGGCTGTGCACTCCGGCTTCGCAGTCGAAGCGTTCGGACACGGTGGCGGCCCGGTCGGGCAGTCCGTCGGCGCGGGCCGACTCCATCGTGGCGAGTTCGGCCAGCGACGGTACGAAGTCGCGGACCGCGCGCAGGAAGGGGGACGGGATCGTCAGGTGCGGGTTCGCCGCGTCGAGGATGCCGCCGAGGAGCGTCCCCGCCTCTCCCAGCGCCCGCGCCCGGCCCCGGACGACGTCGGCGTAACGCTCCTCGGTGGGCGTGCTGTCGCCGGCGTCCGGGTGGCTCCAGTGCGGGACCTCGGTGACGAAGTAGAAGGTGCCGTAGCGCTCGGCGTACGCGGCGCTCGACGAGCCCGCGATCTTCGCGGCGGCGTCGACGCCGAGCCCTTCGAGGTAGTCGTAGGCGTCCTTCATGTCGATACAGCCGTAGACCGCCTGGGAGTAGACCGGGGCGTGCGCGGCCTCGGGCTCGCCGGTCGCCAGCGGCATGCCGAGGGAGGCCGGGATCTCCGTCAGGACCTCGTACAGCTCGGGGGCCGGACGGTTCATGTAGTAATAGACGCCGCCCGCCTCGCAGTTGTGCAGGGTGGTCAGAAAGCGCGGCCGGGTGGCGTCCAACAGCCGCATCAGCGCCAGGGTTTCGGGCAGTACGCGGTCGAACCACGCGTTCTTGTAGGCGAACGGGAAGGTCCACTCGACCTGTTCGTTGCCGGCGGGCCGGTAGAAGTGGCGTCCGTAGTTGCGCTTGTCGGTCGGGGTGGCGAACCAGCCCTCGTTGAGCCGGGCCCCGTCCGGGTCGATGCAGGGCACGATGTGCCAGGCGCCGCCGAAGTGATCGCGCAGCTCCGGGCTCTCGCACAGGGCGGTGGCCAGGCGTAGGGCGGTCACGGCGCCGACCGGCTCATTGGGATGCACCCCGCCGACGACGACGTATCCGCCGCCCTCGCCGGTCGCGAGGCTCGCGGGTCCTTCGCCGACCGTGAAGCAGTACAGGGGCTCGCCGAGGGTGGAGGTGCCGATCCGGCTCTCGGTCACCAGGCCCCGATGAGCTGCGGCCAACTCCCGGAAGGAAGCGAGGAGTTCGTCCACAGCCGGGTAGGCGTGGGTCTCGGGGACGGTCGCCGCGTGCCGTACCCAGTTCCCGGGGGACGGCATGGCGGGGGCGGACTGCTCGGATGTCGCGGCGGTCATGCTGGTGCGGGTCTCCGGGGTATCGGGGGCGGGTGGGGTGGTCAGCCGACGACGGATACGTTGAGGAGATCGACGTCGGCCGGGCCCACGCTCACTCCGCTCACCCGGCTGGTACTGGCGTAGATGTAGCTGCCGTAGAAGAGCGGGATCACCGGGAAGTCCTTCAGGACGCGCTTCTGTGCGTCGTTGTAGAGCCGCGCGGCCGAGGAGGTGTCGGCCGCACTGTCGGCCTGCCGCAGCAGCTTGTCGACGTCGGTGTCGCTGTAGTGGCTGCACACCTGGCAGCCGCCGGCCTTGGTGAAGATGCCGCGCAGGGTCGCCTGCATGCTGGGATAGAGGGCGCCCCAGTGCGCGTGGTTGAGCCCGGTGATCTTGTTGCCGAACGCCTTCTCGCTGAACTCCGCCCAGTCGGCGGTCGGCACCGCCCTGACGTCACTGATGCCCAGGTTCTGCCTGATCTGGTTGGCGACCGCCTTGTAGAGCTCGTCGAGGCCGAGCCCGCCCGGGTAGGTGAGGGTCAGCTCCCCTGACCAGCCGCCCGCCTCCTTGAGCAGCGCCTTCGCCGCGGCCGGGTCGTATGCGCAGGCGGCGCAGATGCCGGTCTCGGCACCGACCTCGGAGGGCGGGGTGAGGGAGGTGGCCGGGGTGTAGAGGCCGCCGTAGATCGCCTTGTTGACGGCGGAGCGGTCGATCGCCATGGACAGCGCCTTGCGCAGCCGGATGTCGTCGAACTTCCCGCCCTTCAGCGGCAGTCCCATGAACTCCAGCGACGGCGCCTCGTAGGTGTACAGCCGGTCCCCGAAGTCGGCCTTGGCCTGGCCGTACTTGCTGACCGGCACATAGGCCACGTCGATGTTGCCCGCCTGTACGTCGGTGTAAGCGGTGCCGAGGTCGCTGTAGCTCCTGAACGTGATGGCGGACGACTTCGGCTTGGTCCCCCGGTACGCCGCGTAGGCGCTGACCGTGGTGCCCTCGTCGGCTTTCCAGGCGGAGGTCATCCTGAACGGGCCGTTGCCGATCGGCTTCTTGTCGTAGCCCTTGGGGTCCTTGAACGCCGCCTTCGGCAACGGGTAGAAGCCCAGCTGGAGCGGGGTGAGCTGGAGCGGGAACTGGCTGTCCGGGCTGGTGAGGGTGACCTCCAGCGTCGTGGCGTCGACGACCTTCACCCCCGAGAGGGTCTTGGTCTTCGGCTTGCCCTTGGCGGGGTTCAGTGCCGAGTAGCCCTCGATCCCGGCGAGCTGGCCGTTGCCGGCCCAGCCGTTGGGGGCGTAGGCGGTGGCGTTCCAGGCATCGGCGTAACTCTGGGCGGTGACCGCCTCGCCGTTGTGGAACTTCCAGCCGGAGCGGATCTTGATGGTCCAGTGCCGGGCGTCGGTGGAGGTCACCGACTTCGCCTGTACGTAACTGATCCCGCCCTTGGCGTCGACCTTGACCAGGGGGGCGAAGAGCACGCGGAGTTCATCGGAGCCGAGGGTGCTGCGGCCCGGCGTGAGATGGTCGGGTTCGGCTACGGCGACCGAGAATCCACCGGTCTGCGCCGAAGAGCCACCGCCCTCCGTGCCGCCGGAACAAGCGGCGAGGGCGGGAACGAGGGCCAGCGATAGGCTCGCCGAGGCTGCGAACATGGGTGATCTACGCAAGACGACTCCATGGGAGAGCGGGACGCGCCATCACACGGCCCGGGGAAGAGAGCCCGGGTGGCTGGATCTCACCGTGGCGCGTACCTGGATACTGGTGTCGCTGAGATGCCATGTCAATGCATAGCTACGAAACCTTTAGCATGAGATAAAAGTTTACGCGGAGGACTCAATGCCCGGCGACGCTGCGGACAGCACCACGCACAGCGGCACCGCACACCACGACAGCGGCGACGGCGGCGACGGCGGTTGGAGCCGGGAGTCGTTCGTCGAGGAGATCGGGCTGGTATGGGAGGCGGCCGGCAGCAGCCGGATGGACGGCCGCATCATCGCCTACCTGCTCATCACGGATGTCCCGTACGTCTCCTCGGCCGAACTGGCCCGCGCACTGCGGGTCAGCGCCGGCTCCGTCTCACTGGCGACCCGCCGGCTGGTCGAGGCGGGCTTCATCAGACGGCACGCGGTACCGGGAGAACGCAGCCACTACTTCCGCGTCGAGGACGACGTATGGGGCAGCTTCCTGGCCGGCGAGCGCCGCTACCTCGACCGGCAGGAGTACCTGGCCGAGCAGGCCATCACCCTGCTCGGCCCGGAGGAGGAGGCCCCCCGCCGCCGGCTGAGCAACATGCGCGACTACATGCGCTGGGTGCGTAGTAGCCACGGTGAACTGCTGGCGCAGTGGCGGACGTACCGTGCGCAGACCGCGGACCGGGCCGGGGGTCAGACCACGGACCGGGCCGGGGGTCAGACCACGGACCGGACCGCGGAAGAGGCCGCGGGCCTGGTCACGGACCGGGCCATGGACCGGGCCGCAGACCGGAGGACCACGGAAGAGGCCGCGGATCGGACCACGGACCGGAGCACGGAAGAGGCCGCGGGCCTGGTCACGGACCGGTCGGCGAACGGGGCGGTCGCGGCAGCGACGGCGGTGGATCCTCTGGATGACGATGACGAGGCGACCCGCAACCGCCTCTCCGCCACGGTGAGCCCGGCACTGGCACAGCGGCTCGTCCCGGACACCTTGTGGGCCACCGCCGAACCGCTGCTGCCCTCCCGCTCCGGCAGCGAACGCCCGGCGCTCACCGCCGTCGTCTACGTACTCACCTCGGGGTGCGGCTGGGGCCAGCTCCCGGCGCAGTACGGGATCTCCCACTCCACCGCACACCGCCGGTTCACCTCGTGGAGCAAGGCGGACTTCTGGCAGCGCTGGCTCGATGCCGTGACCCAGGCGCCCGATGACTCCGACGCCCTCTCCTGGTGCTCGGTGATCGCCAAGGCCGCGGCGGACCGACAGCCCGGCGGCGGAAACTGACGCAGGCGGCGACGGGGGCACCGACTCCGCCCCCCATCTCCCCACCGAAGAGACACGCCGCCCAGAAGCAACAGGTCAGAGGCGCTCTTCCCACCACGCTGCCCGCCCGCTCCCCATACCGACGACCTCCGCCGGTACGCATCCGCTACGCTGTCCCTGGTCAGTCATCGGTACGCCGCGTTGTCCGCCCAGGTGACTCTGCGGAGGACGTAGCACCATGCCTGACCAGCGGGCTTGTGATCCTCGCCGAAGATCCACTCCCTGGATTTTCTCCAAGGTTCGCCACAAGCCCCGGCCTTCGTAGCTCAGGGGATAGAGCACCGCTCTCCTAAAGCGGGTGTCGCAGGTTCGAATCCTGCCGGGGGCACAGCGTCTGACCAGCGCGTTTACCTCTCCGGGGTAGGCGCGCTGTTCGTCGTAGCCATGGCATTAACCATGAATAGGTTCCAGAACCATGGCGAACACCAAGAACACGCGACGTCAACGCGGCAGCATCCGCCCCAACGGAGCCGGCTTCCAGGTCCGGGTCTACGCCGGGCGTGACCCGCTCACGAAGAAGGACATCTACCTCCACGAGCAGGCCGACACGGAGGTCGAGGCCGAGAAGGCCCGCACGAAGCTCCTCCACCAGGTGGACGAGAACCGCCACCCCAAGACGCAGGTGACCATGTCGTTCCTGCTCGACCGGTGGCTGGGCGTCGCCGAACTCGATGAGCCGTCGTACGAGCGGGCCGAAGGCATCATCCGCAACTACCTCAAGCCCACGTTCGGCGACCTCAAGGCGGGCAAGCTGACCGCCGAGATGCTGGAGCTGTTCTATGCCAGTCTCCGGCAGTGCCAGGAGCAGTGCGAAGGCCGGCGCAACGGCAAGAGCGACCCCAAGACGAAGCAGAAGCACGTCTGCGAGCCGCTCTCCGCGAACTCCGTCCGCAAGATTCACTTCATCCTGCGCCCGGCGCTCAACCGCGGCCTGCGCTGGGGCTATGTGACGACGAACGTGGCGGCCCTCGCCGAACCGCCATCCCAGCCGAAGCCGAACCCCGACCCGCCCACTCCCGACGAAGCGGTCCTGGCTCTGAACACCGCCTGGCAGCGGGACTTGGACTGGGGAACCTTCCTGTTCATGACGATGGTCACCGGCTCACGCCGCGGCGAGATGTGCGCTCTGCGCTGGTCGGACATCAGCCTCGACCGCCTCGAACTCTTCGTGAAGCACTCCAACAACGGTCGCAGAATCAAGGACACCAAGACCCATCAGCGCCGCAAGCAGGCCATCGATGTGATCACGCGTTCCGTCCTGGCCGCCCACCGAGCTCGCGCCGAGAAACGCTGCAAGGCGCTCGGCGGCGAACTCTCTCGTGACGCCTTCGTGTTCTCCGGCGAAGCCGACAGTTCCGCCCCGCTCGTGCCGTCGAGCGTCAGCCAGCGATACCGGCGCCTCGCACAGAAACTGAAGATCCACACCCACCGTCTGAAGGACCTGCGTGCGTACAACGTGACCGAGCTCCTGGGCGCCGGTGCCGACGTACGAACGGTCGCCGGCCGCGTCGGGCACGGCGGCGGCGGAGCGACCACGCTCAAGTACTACGCGGCCTTCCTGGCCACCTCCGACCGCCAGGCCGTCACCGCCTTCGCCAAGCAGTTGCCGGTGCCGGAAGGGCTACTCGCCGAGCAGCCGGTAACGACCGTCATCAACGGGCTCCGCCTCCTCTGCGAGTGCGGCAACGAATCGCTGTGGGCGTTGCTCGTGGTCACCGAGGATGGCGCTGAGGCCCTGTGCGGCCAGTGCGAAGCAGCCGTCCAGGCCCGCCCGGACGCGGCCGTGGGTCACATCGGCAAAACCATCAGGGCCGAAGCCGCCCCGCCCCGCGAACTCGCTCCCTGGGAAGTGATCGCAAAAGAACTCGCTGACGCCATCAAGGACGGCACGATGCTCCCCGGCGAGGACGTACCCACGGTCGGCGACATCGCACAGGCCCACAGTGTCTCGGTCGGTACCGCACACCGGGCCTTCACCCAGCTGAAGATGGACGGCCTGATCGAGGTCAGCCGGGGCCGCCGAGCCGTCGTCCGCCAGCCCCAGGAGAAGACCGCCGATGCCGCATAGGCCCCGAGCTCTCCCCTGCCCGCGTCGAGGCCGCGTGCCTTAGGAATATCGGCAGCAGACGAGGTAGCCGAATCGCTAACGAGGCAAAGAAATCCCACCTACCGCTTCATTGCTGCTGATCGCCTAGCTAATGCTGGAGGCCCTGAAGGCAGCTGTGACTATTTGGTGTGACCTGGTCACAGTCGATACACTGTCAACAGTAGACACCTTTACGACAATAAACCGTCTAATAAATACTGGACATCGCGAGGGGGCCATAAAAATTGCTTGCCCTTGGGATGAACGCAGCTGGGTGCCAGCACTCGATCACCGCCTGATCCGGCTCAAGGCGTTGCTTGACGGCTTCCAGACCGAGTTCATCGAGACGGCAGAACGTGGTCAGACAGGGCGCGGCGAAGATAGCGTGGAGCATGTCGAGGTCTTTCGGGTGTGGTAGACCTCGACGCCTACCCGCCAGCACCCCCGCGCCCTCAACTGCGAAGATCCGGTCTACTCTCCGGCGAGGCAGTGCCTGACATTGAGGGTCTACAGGTCCTTGTTCACCTGGGCTACCAGCTTGGCGCGCCGGGCCTGGTCCCGGCTGATGCCCCGGCTGCGCTTGCCCGCGTTCCAGCACTCCTCGACGTGCACGTACACCGGCGCGGCGTGCCGGTTGAGCCCCAACTCGATCAGCCACTCCGGTACCGGTGGGTAGGCCTAAATGTCGCGCCACCAGATCTCGCGTCCGGGCATGGGGCGCGGCGAGTGAAAGTGAGTCCGCATCGGATGCTGCGGTGAGACGGGCCTCGTAGGTTGATCGCGCTCGGAGCCGATGGGGAGGCAACTAGGAAAAGATCATCGCGTGAGCAGTTGCGGCGTCAAGTGCTTGCTTTCTGTTTCTCCTCTCGCCCCGGTCCCCCAACAAATCCCCAAACACGTTAACAATCGCTGTAGTTGCCCCACTAGACGCCCCGACGATAATCCGTAGCAGCAAGTCACCACCGCTCATCAGTTCAGCAGTCGTAGCGCCCGCAGCCGCACCCGCAAACGTCCCCAACCCGATCTTCTTGACATGGCCCGCGGTTCCTCTGCTTTCCGCTGTCTCCAACTCTGCCTTCACTCGCTCGGCAGCAGATTCAAGAAGCGCCTTGATCTCCCTTAGCTTCGCTTCTCGATTGACGCCATCAGGCAGAGAGTCGAGAATTGAAAAGGTCATTTGGATTTCCTTGCGCCATGACTCAAATACCTCACTGTTTAGCCTAATGGCCACAATGTCAGCAACGGAAAGTCCCCCGATCCCCGGTACGTCAAGCGCCACCAGATCACTCACCGGCCTCAAAAGACCCTCCGCCATGCGAATCTCTAGACCGTTCTTTACAAATATTCCAAGCAGGTCGAAATGGCGAACGCTTGGAAACCAGAGTGAAGCATTGCCAAAGCGTCGCATCATCAACGCTTCTAACAGATCATCTGCGACCTCTGCAGTCTCACCTCCGAAAGCAAAGAGCAATAGCTGGTCGAAGTCGAATTTTTCCCCCACTGGATCGCTCGGGATCTGCCCAAGATATTCACCAACCCAAGGATCACCTTCAAAAAAGGCCATCATGTCGCGACGGAAGGCCTCCTTCTCCGCGAACTCCCTGAAGGGAAAGTGAGGTACGTTGAAATGATTTGACTTATCCACGAGGTGGATCACCTGGGACTCCACGAGCGGGTAGAATTTCGACCAAAAGTCGAGGGCCTTTAGAACTACCGAGCTCCCTGCCCCGCCGCTGCCTCGCGCCCAACGCACGGATCCAGGTAGCGGGTCCACCATCTCGATTCCGTGCGCGTACAAGAGCGCATGCCTTAGCGTGCCTGGATCCACGGGACTGGGCGGCTGAACAAAATCATCCGGTGGTGGCCACTGATAACGAGAGCGAAAGAGGTGAGGGATAAGACTACTGGGCTCGTAGGCTGATTCCCCACCGGAGACGGCATAGTGATTCGCTAGCTGTTGAGAAAGATCAGTGAGCCGATCATCCGTGCATACCGTTCTGACATTACTGGACCATCGTGGCCCCGGATTCCTGATATCTAGATCGAAAACCCTTTCAGCGATCTTAAGCGGTGCCAGAGGATCCATACTGTCGAGGATCTCACTAGGCAGAATGAGCGTCTACCCTCCCGACTGAAGGTACCGCTTCCGACACCCGAGATTCTGATCTGAAGTATTACTGAGCTTGAACTCATGAAGTCGTTGGGGTGAAGGATAGTCCGGTTCCGGCGAGGCATCCGTCGATGAGGTGCGGGCGGTACTGGATCTTCCTCATCCCCTGCCGGATGGTCTGGATGAGGTGCTCGGGGGTGGTGAAGGCGGTGTTGGACAGCCAGCCTCGACGCAGCAGCGACCAGATGCCCTCTACCGGGTTGAGATCGGGCGCGTAGGAGGGCAGCTGGTAGACGGTCAGCCAGTCCTGTCGAGCGATGAACTGCCGCATGCCGTAAGCGAGATGGACGTTGAGATTGTCCCAGACGAGCACGATCGGGCTGCCGAGCTGGGCGTGGGCGACGATCAGCAGGTCGCGGTAGTCGGTCCCGGCGAAGCTCTTGCGTCCGTCGCGCCAGCCGTCGTCTCTGCGGGGCCGGTAAATCAGGCGGGAGCGTTCGCCCGGCTTGTAGCAGGTCAGTGCGGCGATCGAGATGCGGCGGCGGGAGCGGCCCCGGACCCGGATCACGGGCGTCTTCCCGCGCCTGGCCCACGTGCGGGCAATCGGCGGCGTCATCGAGAAGCCGGACTCGTCCTCGAAGACGATCCACGCGTCGAGCGCCGCCGCGGTCCTTCCACCTGCGGCCAGGTCTCCTTTACCCAGCCGGTGACCTGCTCCTCGTCGCGTTCGACGGCCCTTCTGGCCGGCACCTGGCAGGAGAAACCGTGCCGGATCAGCAGCTTGCGCACCCCCTGCACGGTGTAGCTCTTGTGGAAGCGACGGCCGATCACGGTCTTGACCCGGGAGAGCGTCCACGCTGATCCGACCAGCCGAGTGCGACCGGCCCCTTCGCCAACTCCCGCTCCAGCTGGGCGAACTGGGCCTCGCTCAACCGGGGCAGAGAAGCAGATCCCGCAGACCGCAGGGCCCGCAGACCGCCCTTGTCCCACAACCGACGCCACCGCTGAATGGACCGGACGCTGACCCGTAACTCCTTCGCGATCGCCGAACTCGGCTCACCAGCAGCGAACCGTTCGGCGGCCATCATGCGAATGCCCTCGCGGAACTGCCGGCGTTCGTCCGACAGTCCGCCGCCCTGCGCGTACCGCGTACCGCGTACCGCGTACCGCGAGGATCAAGGCCTGTCAGCGGCTACGACAACCCGAGTTCAGGCTCAGTAGGCCGCGTGCGTCGACATGGCCGTGCGCCCTAGGGTCCGTCTTCAAAGGGATCTTGCCCAGAGCAGGAACGACGCGAGACTGACCGCTGCTTCGTAGGAGGTGGCGGTCTTGTCGTACCTGGTGGCGATGCCGCGGGAGCCTTTGAGCCGGTTGACGCAGCGCTCGACGATTGCGCCGGCGGTAGATCTGCCGGTCGAACGCTGGAGGCCGGCCACCGCGACGGCCCCGGTTGTGGCGATGTCGCTGCTGGTCGCTCTTCTCCGGGAGTGTGTGCAAGGCTGTCGCCGGCCGCGTCCGCACGGGCTGGATCTGCTGCAGTGCTTGGGTGAGCACGCCGTTCAGGCGTAGCGCCGGAAGCGGGTGTAGACCGTCTTCCACGGCCCGTAGCGTTCCGGCAGGTCGCGCCGGGAGATCCTGGTCCGGATCTTGTAGACCATCCCGTTGACGACCTGCCGGTCCGACCCACGAGGCCGGCAAGCGACGGCCCGCGGTATCAGCGGAGTGAGTAACTCCGACTCCACGTCGGTGAGTTCATGACGCCGTATCACCCCACCATGATCTTTGAAGACAGGGCCGCCAGCACTCAGTGCCGCGTTGCGTGCGTCATCCGCTCGATGAAAGCCACGAAGCACGTCCCCGTCACTGAGATGTCGGCGCGCCCAGCGGCGGCGAGGAGGGATGGGGCCACCCCGTAGCCGAAGCCCTTCGCCAGGAGCGACGGGACTCTCTCCGGCGCACCGTCGACGGCTGCGGCCGCCAACTGGCCGAGACACTGAGCACGTCTGTCGTCCGAAAACCGTTCGATGAATTCAACACCCTCGCCCCACAGACCAAGCTCTCCGGCAAGATCAAGGACGCGCCCCTGTCGCTCCCGCTCCCAGTGCTGCCTCGCCCACCACAATTTCCCCCTACGTTCCTCATCCGCCACCTGCTTGGCGAAACGGCTGTACAAAGCCCCCGCAAGCTCTCTGTCCTTGCGGACGGTGACGCGAAGGAGTTTGTACACCTCCGGCTGGTAGGAGGTCGCCCAGGCCCATACGGGGCTGTCTGGACCGTTCGCCGATTCCGCGGCGGCCTGCAGATCGTCGGTCTCCGCGTGCAGCGTGGCGATGAGGAGTTGCCCCAGGGCCTGGCGCTCCTGGTCCGGTTCGTTCGCCGAGGCAGTCTCAAGCTCTCGCAACAGTTCGCCGGCCCGCAACGAACCGCCTGCCCGCTTGCGATGAACACGGACGAGGAACGTCAGCAGGCGCACGGGCACGCGGCGCCCGGTGCGGGCCAGATCCTCGATCGACTGCAACAGCCATGAAGCGCGTGCCTCATCATTGATGCGCAACGAAGTACTCAACAGATCGCACAGCGCCCGCAGATGCTGCTTGCGCGACATCTCCGGGTCGCTGCACAGGCGTTGGGCGCGGTCCATACCTTCCATGGCCAGCGGCACCAGCCGCTGACGGGCGCACTCCTCCGCATAGGCGATCCAGGCGAAGGCACGTGCGTCCGCATGCAGCAGGCTGTCCGCGAGCAGGCGGGCGCTGCGGTCGCGATCGACGCGGACACAACCGCGTACAGCCATGATGATGAAGCCCGTGACGCGCGCGGCGTGCATGGTGTCGGCGCCTTCGTCAGGGCCGCGTTTCTCGATGTAGTCGACAAGCAGTTGCAAGGCTTGGTCGTCCATGCCGCTGTCGAGGCCGGTCCGCAGGCAGGCTGCCACGGTCTCGGCCTCCTCATGTCGGCCGTAGTTCATGGTGTTCATGACGGCGATGGCCTGGGGCCATACGTCCGGCTCTTTGGCCCAGTGGCGCACAAGTGCTTGCCGTGCGATGACCGTCGACACTCCTTGTCCCGCTTGTTGCAGCAGCCGCTGCGCCAGGTCCGGTTGACCTGCCCTGGCAGCGCCCAGAGCGCAGGCGGACAGCCGGGCGCCTGCCGCTTCCCGTTCGACGACGGCCTGAGCACCACTCTCGGCCAGCATGAACCCGTTGCTGTCCCACTCCCCTCGTCTGACTAGGACGGTGACCACGTCGGCCAGCCCGGAGATCGCTTCCTCTGACTCGCACCAGGCACCGGCCCGATGGGCCTTGAGGACTTCGACGCACCGGTCCTCGGCCGCCTCCAGTACCGCTACCAGGGATGGATGTTGTGGATGCTTTCCGGCAGCAGTCTTAGCGATGCCCGACAAGGCATCGAGTTGCGCTTCGCTCTCGATGTTGGCGATGCCCAGGGCTTCTTCCATGTCCAGGGCGTAGATCATGCCCGGCAGAGCAAAAAGTTCTCCCCGGTCAGCGGCTTCTCGAGCGTAAGACCACAGCCGTTGCCGAGGTCGTACTCTGGAGCCGAAGAGGAGATCTGCATAGAAGCTCGGGATCGTTGTGCCGTCGGGCAAGCTGCCGGAAGCCACTGTCCGGACGTCCTCCTCATCCACCCGGAGTTGCTGCAGCACGGCCCACCTCAGACCCTCACCTCCCACGGTCCGGGCGAGGTCGGCCAGAGCACTGTTCAGGAGCCGTGTGTCATCGTCGGGATGGTGTGTGGCGTCTTCGACAGCGAGGTCCAGCAGCCGCAGTGCGTCAGGATGCTGGGAGTACTCGTGCGCAGCCAGCCCCAGACGGCGAAACAGCCAGGAACGCAGCGAAGTTGGCGGCTGTTCTCGAGCGATGCGCTCAGCGCGCTCGGGGAATCCGGCGTCCGCCCAGGCCACCGCCATGGAGGCCGGCAGCCCCAGAGCCGGGCGCCTGAGACTTTCCAACCGGTCGCCGCGGTCCACGATGGCTTTGAGGGGCGGGTTGGGCTCCCGGCTCAAAGCCCGTAGGTGGCGTTCACTGTCCAGGCGAAGCCGGAGGTCGGCTCCGGTGCGACGCAGCAGCAGAGCGGCCCAGCGATCGGAGTCGAGCAGTTGGCCCCATGCCGCGGTCTCTCCTGTGCTCTCCAGGTACGCCGTGTACTCGTCGGTGATCCACTGAGGAGTCTCGTCGGGCCACTCAGCGGCGGCCCAGTGGCCGGCACAGCGCGTGATGACGTCCTGCCAGTACGACCGCACCGACTCGAACATCTCCGCCGTGAAAGTGTCTTTGAGCGTGGCATGCGTGAAGACATAGGCGGCGTCCGTCGGCTCGCCCTCGCGCCGCGCGATCGAACGGACGGCGACGTCCGTCAACAGGTGCGTGATCCGGTGCCGGGTGAGGACGCGCTCCGACCCGGCCTGCTCGGTGAGGGACTCCAGATCCGCCACTGTGAGAGGGCCCAGGAGCGCGATGAGCGAGAGCAATCCATAGATCGCGGAAGCGGGGTCGGCCAACACGTAAGAAAGCTCCGCCTCGGCCCGCTGCCGGGATGCGGCCGAGACCGCGTTTGCGACCAGCTTGTACACATCACATGCGGCTTCGTTCGCTCCCCATGCCGAAGGCTCCGGCACCGAACGACTGAAGATCACCACGTGTGTGCGCGGAAGGAAACCGTCCGGCAGGTGCACCAACAACTCCTGCTGCTCCGCCAGTTCGTCCAGCCCGTCGACCAGGAGCACCAGATCTCTCTCCAGCCGCTGCGCGCGCCCCGCAGCCTGCGTCCACAGGGCGGCGAAGGTCAGACCGTGAGGGCCCTGCGGGAGGGCCATGTCGAGCAAGGCAGCGAGTTGATCGGACACAGCCCACCAAAATTCCGCCTGCTGACGGGATCCGGTTCGGGAGCAAAAGAAGGACACGACATCCAAGTCGGGCGGTGGAGAGGCGGCGAACGACGAGGCGAGCGTGGTCTTCCCGACCCAGGACTCGCCGGACCACACCGCGCGCCTGCCACCTGAGCGGCACCAGCGCATGAGCTCGCGCAGTTCCTCGTCCCGCTGTCTGACCGGGCCGGTGCTGTCGGCCAGCCGCCTGACCACCTCCGTGTACAGGGACTCGCGGTGGACGAAGGGCAGTGGTGCGGCGAGATCGTCCGCGTCGGGAAGCATCAGCTGCGCTTCCGCGAGCAAGCGGCGCAGCCTGCTGCTGTTTTCCTGGGGCTCGTCAAACGTAGGCGGGCCGCCCAGTGTGGGGGCGTCGTGGCCGGTCGCCACAGAGAGAGGCACGGCCTGAAGGTGGGAGCTGGCGCCGGGTTGCGCCGTGCGTGTCACGACGGCGACGAGAAAACCATGTGCAAAGACGGGGGCGCCGGACATGCCGTTCCAGGGACCAGAGCTCCCCGTGGTCGCATCGACGCCCAAGTGCAGGGCGCCATCCCGCCAGGCTGTGGCGAGCGGTATCTGGGCCTGCACCTCGAAGGAGTTGAGGTAGAGCTGTCCTGTTGCCTCCATCCGTTGCCGGGCGTGGTCGGGGTATCCCAGGGCGGTGCAGGGCAGGCGGTAGGACTGCCTGGGATCGCGTGCGACTCTGCCCGGCATGACCAGAGGCACGGGCAGCAGGGCATCCGGCGTGGCTCCGCACAGGCCGAGCACGGCGATGTCTGTGAGCGGGCCTTGACCGCACCAGCGGATCTGTGCTGCGACGCGCGGGCTGCCGGCCACAAGGCCGAACCGCACGTCGATGGCGACGGCAGCGTTCACCACGTGGCGTGCCGTGAGAATGATGCCGTCGGCGATGAGTGCACCCGTCCCGACGGTGCGCGAGCCGTCGGGACTCAAAGCGTCGATGGCCACGACGTGTTGTGCTGGGTATGTCTCGATGCCGACCGCCCCCCACGCCATATGGCCGGAGCAGCTCCGGCTCACCGCTCAGCCTGTGCGATCTCCGGCAGCACAGCGGCTGCTGCCGGTCAGAGCGCTTCTTCGTCTCCGACGGACTTCACCAGCGTGCTCTGCAGGGGCGTCAGGGTGACACGTACCCGCTGTGTTGCCGACGCGCCCCGCATACCCTCGGTCCCGCCGTCCACGACCCAGAAGCGGAGGCCGGCCCGGCCGGTTACCTCTCTCGTCGTGCACAGGTCGATCTCCAGCTCGAGCGGGCCCATGACGAACATCGGCTGATTCGCGGCAGACTCCTGAGCTGCCTGCACCTCCTCCCGCAGCGCCTGGATCCACTCAGCTAACCGAACGGACTCGTGACCTTTCGCCACAGTTTCCCCCCGTCTCACACGGTTCGGTTGCGCTCGATGACTGATCCTGCTCGCTCCCTGCGGGCGTGAAACCCGCGCACGTCGAAGACGGACAACGGGATGGTCTACAAGATCCGGACCAGAATCTCCTGGCGCGACCTGCCAGAACGCTACGGGCCGTGGAAGACGGTCTACACCCGCTTCCGGCGCTACGCCTGAACGGCGCGTTCACCCAAGCACTGCAGCAGATCCAGCCCGTGCGGACGCGGCCGGCGACATCGACCGCCTGGTCCAGTTCGACTCCACCATCGTCCGCGTGCACCAGCATGCCGCCGCCACCGGCCGAAAAGCGGGATAGCAGTCAGTCTCGCGTCATTCCTGCTCTGGGCAAGATCCGTTTTGAAGACGGACGCTAAGACGTGACGCCCGACATGCGTGGGCAAGTCGCGGTTGCAGGCCGCTCTCGGGTGGATAGGCGGGTACTCCTCGGTGGTTCCGTCGCACACTCAATTGGACGGCGTGACCGGGGACCACATGCCGAGCCACTGCTCGGCGCCCCAGGCCTCGAACCGCTCTACCTCAGTGAACCCCAGCTTCGCCGCGAGACGCATCGAGCCGACGTTGGCGGTCTGGGTGGCGAGTACCACCGGCTCGCCGGGAAGCGCGCCGGCGAGCCAGCCGAGTGCCGCCGCGCACGCCTCGGCGGCGTACCCGAATCCCCACGCCCGCGGCAGGAACAGGTAACCGAGATCGGCCTTCCCGGCAGCCTGACGAAGGTGTCCCGTGTCTCTCCTGAGCAGGATCTGGCCGATCATCGACCCGTCGAGATCAACGACGAAGCTCCCGGGCCACCGCTCGGGCACCTCGGGCACCTCGGGCACCTCGGGCATCTCGCGCTCAAGCTCGTCACGCGTGCGGGGGCCGCCGAGGTAGGTGTGCACCTCTGGCGACGTCAGCAGCTCGATGAACGCCGCACGGTCCCAGGTCTCGGGTTCACGGAGCACGAGCCTCTCGGTCCTGATCGGCTCAGGCGGCCAAGCCACGGGTCCCAGATCTTCCATCCGCGCACGCTAACAAGTGGTCAAACCAACCGAACGGGAAACCCTTAACTCCCCCTAGGTCCGAACCCCAAACAGCACTTAGGGCGTGCAGATCATTAACTCGTGGCTTTCTGGTTGGTGGCTCGTTGGTTCGGCATGAGCGCGCTGGAAGGG
>NZ_JAFFSX010000013.1 GCF_017948485.1 Streptomyces sp. GESEQ-35
TTCCCCACCACCCACCCCCTGTACGCCGGTGCACTGCCGCCCCGCCACGACGCCATCCGCGCCACCCTCGACGCCTACGACGTCGTCCTGATCGCCGGCGCGCACGCCTTCACGCCCCACTCCTACAGTCCCGGCCCCGCCCTGCCGCCCGCCCTCACCGTCGTCCACCTCGACACGGACCCGGACGAGATAGGCCGCAACTTCCCTGCGGACGCCGGCCTGGTGGGCGCACTCGGCCCGTCCCTCCACCAACTCGCCGAACTACTGCGGGAACTCATCCCCGCGCACACCGCCAAGGGCCGCATCCTCCGTGCCGGCGAGCGCCACACCGCCGAACGCGACAGCACCGAATCCGCCGCCCACGCCGCCTACTCCGCGTCCCCCCTCGCCCCCTGGGCCGCCGCCCACGCCGTCGCCCGCGGCCTGCCGCCCGATGCCGCGGTCGTCGAAGAGGCCATCACCGTGGGCCTGCTCCTGCGCCGTCTCGTACGACTGGACCGCACCGGCAGCTACACCCACACCGTCGGCGGCGGCCTCGGCTGGGGCATCGGCGCCGCCGTCGGCCGCGCCCTCGCCGAACCCGACCGGCCCGTCGTCGCCGTCCTCGGCGACGGCTCCGCCCTGTTCGGCCTCCAGGGCCTGTGGAGCGCGGCGCGACAGCAGGCCCCGGTCCTGTTCGTGGTGATGAGCAACGGGGCCTATCGCACCGTTCAGGAGACATACACGGCGATGGGCGGAAAGGGAGTCTGCCCCGGTACGGAGCTGGGGCAGCTGGACTTCGTGCGGGCGGCGGACTTCTTCGGGGTGGAGGCGGTGCGGGCCCGGAGTGCGGACCATTTGCGGGAACTGGTGGCGGGGGCGGGGGAGTTGAGGGGGCCGCGACTGGTGGACGTACGCCTCCAGGAGCAGAGCCCGTCCGGCCGTTGAGGAATCTTTCTCACGGCCTCCGACACCTTGTCACCCGCCCCCCTGACCACGACCATCACCCCATGACGGACGGCGCGCTCCCGAAGTCGGTCCTCGCACGCGGGGCCGCACTGCTGCGCGCCTGCGGCGACTCCGACGCCGCCCTGAGCCTCGCCGAGCTGGCACTCCGCACCGGCCTGCCCAAACCCACCGCGTACCGTCTGATCGGCGAACTGGTCCGGCTCGGCCTGGTGGAACGCACGCGCGACGGCAGCTACCGCATCGGCCTGGGCCTGTTCGAGCTGGGCCAGTCCGCGCCGTCCGTGCGCGAACTGCGGGACACCGCGCTGCCGTACCTCGGCGACCTGCACGAGGCGACCCACGAGAACGTCCACCTCGCCGTTCCCGACGGCACCGACACCCTCTTCCTGGAGAAGGTCACCAGCCGCCGCGCGACCCCGATCGTCTCCCGTACCGGAGGCCGGCTGCCCGCCCACTGCACGGCCACCGGCAAGGTGTTCCTCGCCCTGGACCCGCGCCCGCCGCGCGTCGGCCTGCCCCGCCTCACCCCGCGCACCCTGGTCCTGCCCGGTCAGCTCGCCCGGGACCTGGCCCTGACCCGGGCTCGGGGTTACGGCGTCAACCTGGAGGAGGCCGAGATCGGCGTCTCGGCCGTCGCCGCCCCGGTCTACGCCCGCGGCCGCGACTCCTGCCCGGTCGCCGCGATCTCCGTCACCGGCGTCACCCGCCGCCTCGACATGGACCGCGTCGGCGCGAGGGTGTGCGAGGCGGCGAGGGCACTCACGCGGAAGCTGTCGGCTTGACGAGGCACTCAGGCTTTCGTCTGCTGCATCGCCACCGCCAGCGCACGCTCCGTCAGCCGCGCTCCACCCACCTCACCGGTGATCCGCCCGCGCACGAACACCAGGACCCGATCACACACCTCCGTCAGCTCGGCGAGGTCGGTGGAGGCGATCAGCACGGCCGCGCCGCCCGCCGCCAACTCGCCGACGATCCGGTGCATTTCGGCCCGCACGCCGACGTCGACACCCCGGGTCGGATCGTCGAGGACCACGATCGACGGGTCGGTGGCGAGCCATTTCGCGAAGACGACCTTCTGCTGATTGCCTCCGGAGAGCCGGCCCACCACGTCGTACGGCCCACCCCGCAGCCGCAACCGCTCCGTCAACTCGACCGTACGCCGGACCAGTCCGGCCCGCGCCGGGGCGACCCCTCCGCGCCCCAGCGCCAGCCAGCTGACCGCCGTGGTGTTCTCCCACACGGTCCGGTCCACCATCAGCCCGAACCGCTTGCGGTCGCTCGGCACGAAGGCCACCCCCGCCCGCACGGCGGCCCGCAGCGAGTGCGGCAGCCCGCGTCCCCCGATGTCCACCCGCCCCGCGGAGACGGCCGTACGCCCGCACACCACCTCCAACGCGCTGAGATGACCCGCCCCTTGCAGCCCGGCGACCCCGACCACCTCGCCGGCCCGCACCGTGAAGGTCACGTCCGCCAGCTGCCCGGGGACGCTCACGCCGGACAGCACCACCGGCGGCGGCAGATCGACCACGGTCCGCGTCCGGCGTACGGGCTTCTCGGGGCGTCCGCCCAGCATCGCCGTGACCAGCTCCGGTACGTCCACCGCGTCCCGGTCCTCCCCGGCCAGTGCGACCCGCCCGTCCCGCAGTACCGTCACGCGCTGCGCGAAGCGCATCACCTCCTCCAGGAAGTGGGTGACGTACAGGACGGCGATGCCCCGTCCGGTGAGCGTGCGCAGTACCTGTTCGAGGCGGTCGACGGCGGCGGCCGGGAGCGCGGACGTCGGCTCGTCGAGGATCAGCAGCCCGGGCCGGCGCAGCAACGCCCGTGCGATCTCCGTCAACTGCTGGTCCGCAAGGGGGAGTTCACCCAGCAGGGTGGCGGGGTCCAGGTCCAGGCCCAACTCGGCGAGGACGGGCAGCGCGGCCCGGTCCATGGCGCCCCGGTCGAGCAGGCCGAAGCGGCGCGGCGCGTGGCGCGGGAAGAGGTTCTCCCGCACGGTGAGGTCCGGGAACAGGCTCAACTCCTGGGAGACGACGGCGATCCGCGTGCCGGACGCCAGCCGTACCGCGCCTTCGTCCGGGGCCAGCACCCGCGACAGGATCCGCACGAGCGTCGACTTGCCGGCGCCGTTCTCCCCGACCAGCGCGTGCACCTCACCGCCCCGCAGCCTGATCCCGGCCCCGTCCAGCGCCCGTACGCCGCCGTACGACTTGACCAGTCCCTGTGCCACCAGGACATCGCCGTACGTCATCTCAGCGCGCGTCCTTCAGGGGCTTGAGACTGGCCTCCTGGTCGCCGAGGAGCTTGTCGATCGTCGGCTTGTACCAGTCGTGGGCCGCCTCGGCCGACTTCTGCCGGGTGATGATCTCGTCGATGTTGGACGAGTCGACCACCCCGCCGGGGGACAGGAACCAACCCTCGGGCAGCTTCCCGTCGTTCTCGCGCACCGACTCGATCAGCATCGCCGTGGAGAGGTAGCCCTTGAGGAAGTGCTGCGGGTCGATGGTCACGAAGTTCGAGCCGTCCTTGACCGCGTCGAGGGTCTTGGGGTCGACGTCGAAGCCGGCCGTCAGCCAGCTGCCCTTCTTCGACTTCTTGATCTTGGCGAGGTTGTAGCTGTCGGCGTCGCCCACCCCCAGGAAGGCGATCGCGTCGGGGTGTGCGTTGACCTGCGACGACCAGGAGCTGTAGTTCTGCCCCGGATCGCTGTACGTCTGGAAGGGGCCGACGATCTCGACGTTCGGCGCCTCCTTCTTGAACGTGTCGGCGATGCCCTGGGCACGGTTGTCCAGCACCGGCGTCCCGGGGTTGGGCACCCCGATGGCGACCTCGCCCCTCGGGTCGTCGCCCAGCCGCTCGAGCGCCTCCTTCGCCATCAGCTCGCCGAGGGCGTAGTTGTCGTTGCCCACGTAGAAGCCGACCTTGCTGCCGTCGGTGGGCGCGGTGTCCAGGGCGACGACCGGGATGCCCTGGTCGACGGCGCGGGCGGCGGGGCGGGTGAAGATCGGCGGGTCGAGGTTCTCCAGGACGATGCCGTCCTTGGCGCGGGTGGTGAGGTTCTGGAAGAGCTGGACCTCGGCGGGCCCGTCGGTGTTCGGCGGGCCGACCGCCTTGAAGTCGACGTCGCCGGCGTGGCTCGCGGCGCTCTCCGCGCCGAGCACCATCTCATGGGCGAAGTTGAGCGAGATGTTGGCCACCGCGATGCCCATGTTCAGCTCGCCGCTCTTGCTGCTGCCGGAGCCGCTCTCGCCGCAGCCGAAGGAGGCCAGCAGGGCCAGGGCGCCGAGTGCGGCGGACACCGTACGGAATCGGGGGTGCATCACGGCCTCCAAGAATTCTGCGTGCTCGTGCTCATGTGCGCCGCCGTCCCGTGCGGCGCAACGCGCTGTCGGCCGCGACCGCGACGAGGATGACCCCGCCGGTCGCGAACGACGTCCAGTTGATGGGCACTTCGAAGAACACGAGCCCGGCGGCGACGACGGACAGGATCATCGCCCCGGCCACGGCACCCACGACCGAGCCGCGCCCGCCGGCCAGCGGGGTGCCGCCGATGATGCAGGCGGCGATGGCCTGCAACTCGTAGCCCTGGCCCAGGGTCGGATCGCCGGCGCCGTAGAAGGCGAGCGCGAGCGCGGCCGCGCAGGCCGTCGTGAGCCCCGACAGCGCCAGGGCCTGGATACGGGTGCGGACGACCGGGATGCCGCTGAACGCGGCGGCGTCGGGATTGGAGCCGATCGCCCGCACCCGGGCCCCGAAGCGGGTGCGGGTGAGCACCACGGCGAGGATCACGACGACCGCCACCAGCACCCACAGCGCGAACGGCACGCCGCCCGGATCGCCGCCGGCGAAGGTGAAGAACGAGTGGTCCAGCGGCAGGTCGGTGATCTGCTTGCCGTCGGCGAGCGCGAGCCCGACGCCCCTGAAGAGCATCAGCGTGCCCAGCGTCACGATGAACGACGGCAGCCCGAGCAGCGTCGTGACCAGCGCGTTGAACACACCGAGCGCGATCCCGGTGAGCAGCACCAGGGGCACCGCCAGCCAGGGATCCAGGCCCTCGCGCACCAGCAGCGCCCCGATGACCAGGCACATGGCGTAGGTGCCGCCGACCGACAGGTCCACCTCGCGCATGGCCAGCGCGAAGACCATCCCGCACGCCATCAGCGAGATGTAGACCGAGTTGTGGGCCGTCGAGAGCAGGTTGCCGGTGTCGAGGAAGTCCGGATACGGAATCCCGATCCCGGCGACGAGCAGCCCCAGCACGAGCAGCACACCGAGCTCGTCCCGGACCAGCCGGCGCGGCACCGGCCGCCATCTGCGCGCACCGCCGCCCTGTTCGCGGGCGCGCTCGGCGTCGTCCACGGCACGCTCGGTCTCGGTCATCGGGCACGGCTCCCGTACGGCTGGTGCTGGGGGTGACCCCCAGCCATGTCCGAGGGTCGCCCCGCAGCGTCGGCCTCCCGGAGGCGAGCGGCAACCAAGACGTTTCAGCGAGTGAAATGCGCCCTTGCCGAGTCACTGACGCGTCATCACACTTCGCCCCATGGAGACGCGTACCGCCCTGGTGACCGGAGCGGCACAGGGCCTCGGTCAGGAGTTCGCCGTCGCGCTCGCGGGTCGCGGTTACCGCGTCGCGGGCCTGGATCTCGTCCCACAGCCGGTGACCGCCGCAAAGGTCCTGGACTATGTGGAGCTGATCGGCGACGTCACCGACGAGAGCACCATCGAGGAGGGGCTGGAGCGCGTCATCGACCGGTTCGGCACGCTGCACGTCGTGGTCAACAACGCCGGCGTCTATCCGCAGAAACCCTTCGAGGACACCACGGTCGAGGAGTGGCGCCGGATCATGCGCGTCAACCTGGAGGCGCCGTTCCTGGTGACGCGGGCCGCGCTGCCGTACCTGAAGGCCGCGGGCTGGGGGCGGATCGTCAACATCGCCTCGGAGGCCGTGCTCTCCGCGCCGCCGACCATGGTCCCGTACGTCGCCTCGAAGATGGGCCTGATCGGCTTCACGCGCGCGTTGGCATCAGCGCTGGGGCCGTACGACATCACGGTGAACGCGATCGCGCCCGGCATGGTCCGCACCGCCACGGCCGAGCGGACGGTCGGCGCGGACGGCGGCTTCGAGCACATCCGTGCCGGGCAGGCCGTACCGCACACCCAGCAGCCCACCGACCTGGTGTCGACGCTGCTGTACGTGGTGGACGAGGGCAGCGGCTTCCTCACCGGCCAGACGCTGAACGTGTCAGGCGGATCCACCTACCTCTGAGATCCCGTCGAGCCACTCGCGCAGCTCCTCCCTGAGGGAGCGCTGAAAGGTCGTCAGCAGGGCCTGCACCACCAGCGGATGCATGTGCGCCGACAGCGACTTCACATCCTCGGCGGCACGCTCCGCCACGGCGTCGCGCAGCAGCCGCGACAACTCGTGCGCCGCCGCGCGCGAATGCTCGATCAGCGTCGTGCGGGCCGCCATGATCGTCTCCTGGGACAGCGGTACGTCGAGCAGCTCGACGCCGAGCCGCAGCAGACCGGAGTCGACGCGGAACGAGCCGTCCTCACGCGTGACGATGTCCATCGCCACGAGCCGCTCCACGTCCTGATCGCTCAGCGTCCGCCCCGCGTGCCCCTGAAGCTCCTCGCGAGTGACCGTCTCCAGCGCCTCCGGGGCCCAGGACGCCACCACGGCACGGTGGATGGCGAGGTCGTGGGCGCTCAGGTCCGGTGGCAGCTGCCGCAGATAGCGTTCGATCGCGGCGAGGGTCATGCCCTGTCTCTGGAGTTCCTCGATCAGCGCCAGGCGCGCGAGATGCTCCTGCTGGTAATGACCGACCCGGCGCGGACCGATCACCGGCGGCGGCAGCAGACCCTTGGTGCCGTAGAACCGGACCGTGCGGACCGTGACGCCCGCCCGCGCGGCCAGCTCGTCGATCGTGAGGGTCGGCTCCCCCGTGTCGATGGGTTCGGTCGTCATGTGCAGCAGTATCGCTGTCTCACCAACACTGTGAAACCTCCGGGAGTGCCTCTGATGACCATGTGAGAACCAACGCTCTGTGACATGAGCCACCGCATGAGGCGCGATCACCGTGGGAAGGTGCTGCCTTGGTCCGTACCGCGTCAAGGCGGTTACGGGCCACACCTTTGTCAGGACCCCGGGCTCACCCCCGCCCGGGCGCACCAGAGAGTGGTACCACCTGTGAGCAAGGACGCCGTGGACACGGCACAGGTCGCCTTCCATCCCGAGGCGACCCGGACGCCCGCGGACGCGGGCGACGCCGGCTACAGCAAGGACCTCAAGGCCCGCCACGTCAACATGATCGCCATCGGCGGCGCGATCGGCACCGGACTCTTCCTGGGCGCCGGCGGCCGTCTGCACAACGCGGGCCCCGCCCTCGCGATCGCCTACCTCGTCTGCGGCGTCTTCGCCTTCTTCGTGGTCCGCGCCCTCGGCGAGCTGGTCCTGTACCGCCCCTCCTCCGGTTCCTTCGTGTCGTACGCGCGCGAGTTCCTCGGCGAGAAGGGTGCGTACGTCGCCGGCTGGATGTACTTCCTGAACTGGTCGACGACCGGTATCGCCGACATCACCGCGATCGCGCTCTACACCCACTACTGGAGCCTCTTCACCGACATCCCGCAGTGGGTGCTCGCCCTGATCGCCCTGGCGGTGGTCCTGGCGGTGAACCTGATCTCGGTGAAGATCTTCGGCGAGATGGAGTTCTGGTTCGCGATCATCAAGGTCGCCACGCTCGTCGGCTTCATGTTCATCGGCATCTTCCTGCTGGCCACGCGGCACGAGGTGGGCGGCCAGACGCCCGGCCTCTCCGTGATCACGGACAACGGCGGCGTCCTCCCGCACGGCATGATGCCCGTCGTCCTCGTCATGCAGGGCGTGATCTTCGCGTACGCCGCCCTGGAGCTGGTCGGCGTCGCCGCGGGCGAGACCGCCGAGCCGGAGAAGGTCGTCCCGCGCGCGGTGAACTCGATCATGTGGCGGGTGGGCCTGTTCTACGTTGGCTCGGTCGTCCTCCTGGCTCTTCTCCTCCCCGGCTCGGTGTACTCCGCCGACGAGAGCCCCTTCGTCACGGTCCTGTCGAAGATCGGCGTCCCCGCGGCGGGCGACGTGATGAACCTGGTGGTCCTGACGGCGGCGATGTCCTCGCTGAACTCCGGCCTGTACTCGACGGGCCGCATCCTGCGCTCCATGGCGATGGCGGGCTCGGCCCCGAAGTTCACGGCCCGTATGAACCGCAGCCAGGTCCCGTACGGCGGCATCCTCCTGACCTGCGCCGTGTGCGTCCTCGGCGTCGGCCTGAACTACCTCATGCCGAGCCAGGCCTTCGAGATCGTGCTGAACGTCGCCTCCCTCGGCATCATCAGCACCTGGGTGATCATCATGATCTGCCACCTGGCCTTCGTCCGCCGCGCCAGGGCGGGCCTGCTTGCCCGGCCCTCCTTCCGCCTGCCCGGCAGCCCGGTCACCGAGATCACCACGATCGCCTTCCTCCTCGCCGTCCTCGCCCTGATGTGGAACGACCCCGAGGTGGGCCGCAAGACCCTCCTGCTCATCCCGCTGATCGCAGCGATGCTGGTCGCAGGCTGGTACGCGATCCGCCGCCGAGCGGCGAGTAAATAACATACGGTCAGGCCCGCGCCCCATAGGGGCGCGGGGAACTGCGCGACCAGCCACACTCAACCCGCAGATACCCACTGCCGGAGGGCCTACGGCGACACACTCGGTGGGTAAGGGAGCGTCATGGACCTCATTCCCGTGGAAATCGGCCCATTGAACCCCCAGGTTCAGGAGCTGGCGGTCGGACTGGTGCTGTTCGCGGTCTGCTACCTCTGCATCGTCCCGCTGCTCCGCCGCGCCCGCCGCACCATCGAGGCACGTGAACAGGCAACGGACGGAGTCGCCAAGCACGCCGAACAGGTCCGCGCCCTCGCGGAGGAGAAGCGCAACGAGGCGCGGGCCCTGCTCGCCAAGGCCCGCCACGACGCCGCACGCACCCGCCAGCAAGCGGAGGCGCACGGCGCGGCGCTCATCGCCGAGGCCCGCGCCGACGGCATGCGCGAACGGGACGCACTCCTCGCCCGCGCCACCACCCGCATCGAGGCGGACCGAGCCACCGCGGAGGCCGAACTCCGCACGCACATCCCGGAGTTGGCCGCGGAGCTGGCGAGCCGAGTGCTGGGCGAGCCGGTCAGTCCCGGGACGCGAACGCCCGCAGCAGACACTCGGTGAGCCGCGCCGCGATGGTCCCGTCGGGATCGAGGCGTGGGTTGAAGATCGCGACGTCGAGGCCCACCGCCGGGCCGGCGAGGGCAAGGCCGAGCACCGTCTCCAGCTCCTCCCAGGACAGCCCGCCCGCGAGCCGGTAGTCCACGGCGGGCATGACCGCGTCCGCCAGCACATCGACGTCGAGATGCACCCAGTACCCGGCGGACCCACCGCCTGCGAGGAGATCCACCGCACGCCGTGCCGCCTCGGCCGCGCCCAGCTCCCGCACCGCGTCGAGATCCATGGCGTGCAGTTCGTCCGGCAGTGGCTGCATCCCGAACACCGAGGCCTCCGCCTGGTCCCGGAAACCGAGGGCGACGGCGTCCGCGTCCCGCACCAGCGGCCCGCGCCCCTCCAGATCGGCCAGGACGGCGGGCCCGCGCCCGGTGGCCAGGGCCAGCTCCATGGAGGCCACCTCACCGACCGGTTCCGCCTCCGGCTGGTAGAAGTCGGTGTGACCGTCCAGGAACAGCAGCCCGTGCCGTCCCCGGCGGCGCAGCGCCAGCAGATTGCCGAGCAGCACGCTGCAGTCGCCGCCCAGCACCACCGGGAACCGGCCGCCGTCGAGGACACCGCCCACCACGTCGGCCAGCCGTACGGAGTAGTCGGCGATCCCCGCCGGATTGAGGACCCCGCTCCCCGGATCCCGCTCGGGGTCGTAGGGGCCCGGTTCGACCCTGCCCGCCCGCACCGCACCGAGGCCGTCGGCCAGACCGGCGTCGAGCAGTGCCCCGGGCAGCTCCTCGACGCCGGTCGGCCGCAGCCCCAGCACGGACGGTGCCTCGATGATCGCGACGTCCCGCACTGATGACTCCCTCGTCAGGCGGCGCCGGCCGGTCCACGCGTCCGGCGCGTGGGCCCACCGTAAACCGCGGGAGGGCGCCGAGCGCGTCAGTGCCCGTGTCGCGGGGCGTCCTGTGCCGCGTCACGGTGCTGATGCACGTCGTTCGTCGCGGCGATCTTCTTCCACGACTTCGGCCGCACCACAGCCGTCGAGGCCTTCGCAATGGACGCGGACCGTGCCGCGGGTGTGCTCGGCTTGGACGGTTGGTACAGCCAGGTGTCGAAGAGCGCGGCCAGTGGCTTGCCCGACACCTGTTCGGCGTAAGCCCGGATGTCGGCGACCGACGCGTTGCCGTACGCGTACTTCTGCGGCCAGCCCTTGAGGACGGCGAAGAACGCCTCGTCCCCGATCTCGTTGCGCAGCGCCTGGAGCGCCAGCGCGCCCCGGTCGTACACCGCGAGGTGGAACTGGTTCTCCGGCCCCGGGTCGCCCGGCTTCACGGTCCAGAACGGATCGTCGGCCGGATGCGACGCGTACACATAGTCGGCGATCTCCTGCGCCGTGCCCTCGTCCTCGTGCTCGGACCACAGCCACTGCGCGTACCGGGCGAAGCCCTCGTTGATCCAGATGTCCTTCCAGCCGGCCACGGACACCAGGTCGCCGTACCACTGGTGGGCCAGCTCGTGGACGACCACGGAGGTGTTCGACCCGTTCGCGAACTGCCGCGGGCTGTAGAAGGGCCGGGTCTGCGTCTCCAGCGCGTACCCGGTGTCGGTGTTCGGCACGTACCCGCCGAGCGCGTTGTACGGATACGGTCCGAAGTACTCCGTCAGCCAGTCGGCGATCTCCCCGGTCCGCTCGACGCTCGCGCGCGCCGCGCCGGCGTTGGCGCCCAGATCCTTGCTGTAGGCGTTGATGACCGGAATACCGCTCTCGGTCGTCCCCGTCGTGACGTCGAACTTCCCGACGGCGAGCGTGGCGAGGTAGGTCGCCTGCGGCTTGTCGGAGCGCCAGTTGTAGCGGGTCCAGCCTGCCCGTGAACTCGTCGACTGGAGCGTGCCGTTCGAAATGGCCTGGCTACCGTCGGGCACGGCCACCGACACGTCGTAGGTGGCCTTGTCGAGCGGGTGGTCGTTGCTCGGGAACCACCACCAGGCCGCCTCGGGCTCGTTCGCGCCCACTCCGCCGTCCGGCGTGCGGTGCCAGCTGGTGAAGCCGTACGCCTGCTTCGACGACGGCACTCCGCTGTACCGCACGACGACCGTGACCGGGGTGCCCTTGGGGAGGGGCTTCTTCGGCGTGATCTCCAGCTCGTGCTCGCCGGACGTCGCGAACGACGCCTTGGCGCCGTTCACCCGCACCTCGCTGACGTCCAGCAGGAAGTCCAGGTTGAACCGGGACAGGTCCTGCGTGGTCCGGGCCAGCAGGGTCGCCGTGCCCGACAGCCCGTCCGTGGCCGGCTGGTACGTCAGCCGCAGGTCGTAGTGGGAGACGTCGTATCCGCCGTTGCCGTAGGCCGGGTAGTAGGGGTCGCCGATGCCCGGGGTGCCGGGGGAGACGCTCGCGGCCGATGCCGGGATCGCCAGCAGCAGGGACGCCGCGGCGAGCGAGCCCGGCGCGATGAGTCTGCGGTGCACGAAAGCTCCAAGTCGTAGGGGACCGAAGTCTGTTCGGAGCCTATTCATTACCTGTGCACGTCAGCATGTCCATGGTCGCAGCTGTCACACGATCGCCATTCGGCCGTCATGGGGCCGAATGGCTCAAGCACCTCGTCCGTGTCGGATCGCCCTCTTCTGCACAGGAGTTGACCGATGTACCGTCCGCGCATGCCGATACGCATGCGCTTCACGACCTGGAGACCGCTCGCGCCCCGACAGGCAGCGCTCGCGGCGGCCGCCGTCGCCGCCCTGACGGCTGCCCTCCTCACCCCGGCCGCGGCCCACAGCGCCCCGCGCGAGAGCACGCCGGTGTATTCGTACGAGAACGCAGTCCGCGAGGCCGTATGGGTGGACACCGGACTCGACGGCGACAGCGACGGAAAGACGGACCGCGTCGCCGTCGACATCGTCCGCCCGCGCGAACCCGCCCAGCAGGGCCGGAAGATCCCGGTCATCATGGACGCCAGCCCTTACTACTCCTGCTGCGGACGCGGCAACGAGAGCCAGAAGAAGACATACGACGCGAGCGGCAACGTCGTCCAGATGCCGCTCTACTACGACAACTACTTCGTGCCGCGCGGATACGCCTTCGTCGGCGTCGACCTCGCCGGCACCAACCGCTCCGACGGCTGTGTCGACGTCGGCGGCCGCTCCGACATCCAGTCCGCCAAGGCGGTCGTCGACTGGCTGAACGGCCGCGGCAAGGCCTACACCTCCCGCACCGGCACCGCCCGGGCCAAGGCCACCTGGACCAACGGCAAGACCGGCATGATCGGCAAGAGCTGGGACGGCACGATCGCCAACGGAGTCGCCGCCACCGGCGTCGAGGGCCTGGAGACCATCGTCCCGATCAGCGCCATCTCCACCTGGTACGACTACTACTTCTCCAAGGGCGCCCCGCTCTACGACTCCGGCCCCGACTGGCTGTCCGACTACGTCAACAGCCCCGACGCCCGCGCCAAGTGCGCCGCCGTCCAGCAGAAGCTCGTCGACCAGGCCCCGCGCACCGGCGACTGGACGCCGCTGTGGACCGAGCGTGACTACATCAAGGACGCCTCGAAGGTGAAGGCCAGCGTCTTCCTGATCCACGGCATGCAGGACCTCAACGTCCGTATGCAGCACGTCGGTCCCTGGTGGGACGCCCTCGCGAAGAACGGCGTCGAGCGCAAGATCTGGCTCTCCCAGACCGGCCATGTCGACCCCTTCGACTTCCGCCGCGCCGACTGGGTCGACACCCTGCACCGCTGGTTCGACCATGAACTCCTCGGCTACGACAACGGCATCGACGACGAGCCCATGGCCGACATCGAACGCCACCCCGACCAGTGGGTCACCTCGGAGACCTGGCCGCCCAGCGGCACCCGGACCACCACTCTGCGCCCCGACTCGGGCGACCGGCCCGGTGTCGGCACCCTCGGCCTGAGCAAGGCGGCCGGCACCGAGACCTTCACCGACAACCCCCAGCTCAGCGAGACCGACTGGGCCGCGCAGATCGACACCTCGACACCCGACAAGGCGGGCTTCGCCACCGGGCCGCTCACCCGCGACCTGCGCCTGTCCGGCCCGTCCGAGGTGACCGTCACCGCGACCCCGACCACCTCGACGGCCCATCTCTCCGCCGTCCTCGTGGACCTCGGCCCCGACACCATCCGCGACTACGCGACGAGCGGCGAGGGCATCACCACCCTCACCGACCGCACCTGCTGGGGCGCGAGCACCACCGGCGACAGCCCCTGCTTCAAGGGGACGCAGGCGAAGACGGCGGACGTCGACCACACGATCGTCAGCCGCGGCTGGGCCGACCTCGGCAATCACGCCTCCGACGAGACGGGCGTCCCGCTCACTCCGGGCAAGCCGTACACCATCACCCTGGACCTGGGCGCGACCGACCATGTGGTCCCGGCCGGACACCGGCTGGCGCTGATCGTCGCGGGCACCGACAAGGACCTGATCGACCCGCCGTCGACCAAGCCGACGCTGACCCTCGACCTGTCCCGCACCTCGGCCCGCGTCCCGCTGGTCGGCGGCGCAGCGGCCTTCGCCCGTGCCACCTCGGGCGCCGGCGTCGCCACCCCTGAGGCCACCACCCTGAACGGCGTAGAGGCGCCGCGCACCGTCCAGCGCATCCCGGGAGGCAGCCGGTGATCCGCGCACTGACCGTCACCGCGGCGGCCCTTGCCGCATCCCTGGTCACCGTCCCGGCGCAGGCGGCGGACACCCTGCCGCGCACCGGCTTCGAGCAGTCGGACGGCGCTCGCTGGACCACCCAGCCGGAGGAGCAGGACTTCCTGGCCGCCGTGGACGAGGCGGGCGACCGGGTCTCCCTGGCCCGCATCGGCACGACGAAGCAGGGCCGCCCCCTCCAACTCGTCCGCATCGGCGCGCACAACGCGCCCAGCAAGGTGCTGCTCATCTGTAGCCAGCACGGCGACGAACCGTCCGGCCGCGAGGCCTGTCTGACCACCGTCCGCGACCTCGCCTTCACGACGGACCGTGAGACCCGGCGCTTCCTGGACCGCACCACCGTGCTCGTCGTGCCCACCGCCAACCCCGACGGCCGGGCCGCCGACACCCGCGGCAACAGCGACGGCGTCGACATCAACCGCGACCACATCGCCCTGGGGACCGCCGAGGGGCGCACCATGGCCGCCCTCATCCGGGACCAACGCCCCGACGTCGTCTACGACTTGCACGAGTACGGCGCCACACCGCCGTACTACGACAAGGACCTCTTCGACCTCTGGCCCCGCAACCTCAACACCGCCTCCGCCGTCCACGACGAGGGCGAGACCCTCTCCCAGGCGTACGTACGCCCTGCCGCACAGGGCGCCGGGTACACGACGGGCACGTACGGCATCTGGACCGACCCCGTCACCGGTGACCCGATCCAGCAGGTCGCCGGCGACGGACAGGAACGCATCCTGCGGAACATGTCCGGCATCAAGCACGCGGTCGGCCTGCTCATCGAAAGCCGGGTCGACGCTCTCACCGATGCCGAGAAGGCGGACGAGTCACTCAACAACCGGCGCCGGGTCAACTCCCAACTCGCCGCCCTGAAAGGCCTGTTCGGGTTCACGTCCGAGCGCCGGGCGCAGGTCGAGGCCGCGACGGCCACGGCGCGTCTCGCGGGGTACGCCGACGCCGGCCCCGTCTACATCGGGGGCGCCGACAACGACCCGCCCGAACCGGCCGAGGTGATCCAGGACCCGCCCTGCGGCTACCGGCTCACGGCGGATCAGTACGCGGACGTCAAGGACGAACTGGCCCTGCACGGCGTCCTCGCACGCCATGACGCGGACGGCACCCTGGTACCGCTGCGCCAGTCGCTGCGCGCCCTCGTGCCCCTGCTGCTGGACGGGCGAGCGCCGTACCACCTGACCGTCGGGGAGGCCGACACCGACTGCTGATCGGATCAGATCCGTGTCACGTGTGGTAGCTCCTTACGGATCGGGTAAGTGCGCGTAAACAACTTGGCTGAAAGGTCCCGCCCGTGACGCATGACAAGCATTCCCCGCCCGACCACGGTGGAGGCTCGCTTCCGGGCTCGGAAGCGGGTCTCGCCGGCAGGGGGCAGCCGCAGACCGACCGGATCGTCTTCGGCGTGACGGCGGCGCTCACCCTGGCCTTCGTGGTCTGGGGCGCCACCGCCACCGACTCGCTCAAAGACGCCTCCGGCACGATGCTCGACGGGCTGATGCACAACGGCGGATGGGCCTTCATGCTGGCCGCCTCCTGCTTCGTGGTCTTCGCCCTCTGGCTCGCCGTCAGCCGCTTTGGCCGGATCCACCTCGGCACCGAGGGGGAGAAGCCCGAGTTCCGCACGGTGTCCTGGGTCGCGATGATGTTCAGCGCGGGCATGGGCATCGGCCTGATGTTCTACGGCGTCAGCGAGCCGCTCTCGCACTACACCACGCCCCCGCCGGGCACGGACCCCCAGAACTCGGGGGAACGCATGGAGACGGCGATGGCGACGACGCTGTTCCACTGGACCCTGCACCCATGGGCGATCTACGCGGTCGTCGGCCTCGCCATCGCGTACAGCACGTTCCGCAAGGGCCGTCGCCAGACGGTCAGCGCGGTCTTCACCCCGCTCATCGGAGAGAAGCACGCGAACGGCGCCGGCGGCCGGGTCATCGACATCCTCGCGATCGTCGCGACCATCTTCGGCTCCGCGGCCTCGCTCGGCCTCGGCGCGCTGCAGATCGGCTCCGGCTTCCAGGAGCTGGACTGGATGGACGAGGTCAGCGACGGACTCCTCGTCGCCATCATCGCCGTCCTGACCCTCGCCTTCGTGGCCTCGGCCGTGTCCGGCATCGAGAAGGGCATCCAGTGGCTGTCCAACACCAACATGGTGCTGGCGCTGCTGCTCGCCGTGTTCGTGTTCGTCGCGGGCCCGACCATCCTGATCCTGGACCTGCTGCCCACCTCGGTCTTCGCCTTCCTCGGCGACCTTCCCCAGCTCGCGGGCCGCACCGAGGCATCCGGCGGCGCGGGCGTCGCCGACTGGCTGAGCGGCTGGACCGTCTTCTACTGGGCGTGGTGGATCTCCTGGACGCCCTTCGTCGGCATGTTCATCGCCCGTATCAGCCGCGGCCGCACCATCCGTCAGTTCATCGGCGGCGTGATCCTCGTGCCCAGCACGGTCAGCCTGGTCTGGTTCGCGGTCTTCGGCGGTACGGCGATGAAGCTCCAGGAGGGCGACCGGCTCGGCGAGGAGACCACGCCGGAGGGCCAGCTCTTCGCCGTCCTGCGCGACTACCCCATCGCCACCGTCACCAGCCTGCTCGTGATGATCCTGGTCGGCATCTTCTTCGTGTCGGGCGCCGACGCCGCGTCCATCGTGATGGGGACGCTCTCGCAGAAGGGCGCGCTGGAACCCGGCCGGTTCGTGGTCGTGTTCTGGGGCATCGTCACCGGGGCCGTCGCCGCGATCATGCTGCTCGTGGGCAGTGAGGGCGACGCTCTCACCGGCCTTCAGAACCTCACGATCCTCGCCGCGGCGCCCTTCCTGCTGGTGATGATCGGGATGTGCGTCGCCCTCATGCGCGATCTGCGCCACGACCCGATCATCGTGCGGGAGGAGATGGCCTCCGAGGTGGTCGAGCTCGCCGTCGTCGAGGGGCACAAGCAGTACGACGGGGAGTTCGAGATCCGGATCGGGCCCGGAGCGGGGACGGAGCGGGAGGGGGACCCGATCGGTCAGGACTGACGCTCCGCCCGGCGCGCGCCGTGGGAGGGCGCGGGCCGGTTGCGAACTGCGGACCGTATGCGGCCGGCGACGGGCACTCAGCCCGTCGCCAGCCGCGCCGCCTCGCTCGCGCACCCCCACGACACCGTGACTCCCGCGCCGCCGTGGCCGTAGTTGTGCACCAACAGCCGCCCGTCCGGCAGCAGTTCACGCTCCAGCCGGACCGCGTTCCGCGTCGGCCGAAGCCCCACCCGGTGGTCCAGCACCCGCGCCCCGGCGATCTCCGGCCGCAGCGCCGCACACCGCCGTACGATCGCCGCCGCCACCGCCGGATCCGGCTCGGTCGAGAAGTCGTCCTCGTCCGCCGTGCCGCCCAGCAGCAACCTGCCGGGCTGCGGAAAGAAGTACGCCATCGCCCCGGCGGCGTCGGTGGAAACGAGCCAGGTCCGGATCCCGGGGTTCTCCACGACGACCAGCTGCCCGCGCACAGGGCGTACGGACGCATCCGGTACGAGCTCCCGCGCGCCCAGCCCGGTGCAGTTGACCACCACGGGCGCGTCGACCTCCGCGAACCCGGACACCGTACGGACCTCGACCGCTCCACCCGCAGCGAGGAACCGCTCACGCAGCCACCGCAGATGGACCGCCATGTCGATGAGCGGCAGCCGCGCCCACAACCCCGTGCCCCGGTACTCCCGGTCGGTCGCCGGGCGCAGCCCCGGCAGCCGGTCGGCCGCCCAGGCATCGTCCAGATCCGCCTCACCCAGTACCCCTTCGACCATGCGTACGCCGGTCGACTCGGGCCGGGCTGCCAGCTCCTCGTACACGTCGAGCGAGCGCAGCGCCCAGCTGCGCGCCAGCGCGACCGGCTTGATCCGGTACGGCCACCACAGCGCGCCCGCAACCGCCGAGGTGGTCCGCTCCACAGGATCCCGTGTCCACACCCGTACCCGGCGGCCGCGCTCGGCGAGGACGACGGCCGTGGTCAGCCCGATGACCCCGCCGCCGACCACGATGACCTCGTCGTCCGGTTCACTGTCCACGCGGGGACGGTAGCGGAATGTGTCATGCCGTGCTCAGAGAGCGGTCTCTCTGGGGATACTCACAGCATGTCTGCCGAGTACGCGACCTTCGGCCTGGCACCGGCGATGCGTGCCGGTGGAGTCCTCGCCAACGGTGACTACCAAGTGCACCGGGATTTCGTGGACTTCATCGTCGACGACCGTCCGCTGCTGTTCCAGCTCTCCGACCTCGACGCCGTCTCCCCACTGGCCTCCGACGTCCCACCCGCGATCTTCACCGCCCAGGTCCGCAGCCTGCTGCTGGAGACCGACGCACCGCTGCCCGGAGGCCGGTACGTCATCTACGGCTGTCCCGAATGCGAGGACCTGGGGTGCGGTGCGGTCACCGCGGTCATCGAGCAGGAAGGGGAGGATTTCATCTGGCGGGACTTCGCCTGGCAGACCGAGGAGGACGCCGACCTGGAGCTCAACGGCTACCACGGCATAGGGCCGTTCCGCTTCGCCGGCGCCGAGTACCGGGCCGCCCTGGCCTCCCTGCTCGACGGAGAGGAGACGGCCCCCGCCCGCCGCCGCGTTCTGCTCATCGGTGCCCGCGTCGCCCTGCTGGCCAAGCTCGCCGCCGCACTGCGCACCATCGGCATCGGCGCCGACATCACCCGCGACGCGGCCGGCGTCCCCGCCGACGAGCTGCGCGGCTACGGCGCCGTAGCCTTCGGCCGTGCGGTCACCGAGGAGGAACGTGCCGCCGTACGCGGCACCTTCGAACGCGCCGGTGTCGACGTCGCCTACGTCGAGGGACTCGCCCCGATCGTCCCGCTCCTCGTCGCCCAGATCGAACACGCCCTGGACCGCAGCCCCGCGGACCGGCGCCGACTGACCCGGCTGGTCGCCGCCGACGGCGAGGCGGGCGTCGAGGTCACCTCGCCCTGCCGGGTCCAGCTCACGGCGTACCGCCTGGACCGCCTGTACCGCACCCACGCCCACGAGGTCTTCGACGGGATCCTGGAGCCCGGCCGGCATCGCATCGCCCTGGACGCGAAGGCGGTGAAGGGGGAGTCCTTCGTGGTGGCGCGGACGTCGGGAAGCGTGCTGGTGGAGGCGATGGCCCACTGAGAAGGGAGGCGCGACCGGTGTCGCAGGGCCGTTAGGATCGGCGGTCTGATGACTGCCACCCTCGTCGCCAAGAACCTCGCCGCCGGCCACGGCGACCGCTCGCTGTTCACCGGGCTCGACCTCGTCGTCGCGCCCGGCGATGTGATCGGACTCGTCGGGGCCAACGGCGCGGGCAAGTCCACGCTGCTGCGGATGCTCGCCGGGCTCAGCGCGCCGGAGGAGGGCGAGCTGCGCCTCTCCCCGCCCTCGGCGTCCGTCGGTCACCTCCCGCAGGAGCCGGAGCGCCGGCCGGGCGAGACCGTACGGGAGTTCCTGGCCCGCCGCACCGGCGTGGCCGAGGCCCAGCGGACGATGGACGAAGCCACCGAGGCGCTGGTCGAAGGCGCGCCGGGCGCCGACGACGCGTACGCGACGAGCCTGGAGCGCTGGCTCGACCTCGGCGGCGCCGACCTGGACGAACGGGCGGAGGAGGTCGCCGACTCACTGGGCCTGGCGGTGGATCTCGACCAGGCGATGACGTCCCTGTCCGGCGGCCAGGCCGCCCGCGCGGGCCTGGCCTCCCTGCTGTTGTCCCGCTACGACGTCTTCCTGCTCGACGAGCCGACCAACGACCTCGACCTGGACGGCCTGGAACGCCTCGAACGCTTTGTGAGCGGCCTGCGCGCCGGCACGGTCGTCGTCAGCCACGACCGCGAGTTCCTCGCCCGCACCACCACCAAGGTCCTCGAACTCGACCTCGCACAGGGGCAGATCAATCTGTACGGCGGCGGCTACGAGGCCTACCTGGAGGAGCGCGAGACGGCCCGTCGGCACGCCCGCGACGACTACGAGGAGTACGCCGACAAGAAGGCGGCCCTCCAGGACCGGGCGCAGATGCAGCGGGGCTGGATGGACAAGGGCGTGAAGAACGCGCGCCGCAAGGCGGCCAACGACAACGACAAGATCGGCCGTAAGTTCCGCAGCGAGGCCAGCGAGAAGCAGGCCGCGAAGGCCCGCCAGACCCAGCGCATGATCGAACGCCTCGACGTCGTCGACGAGCCGCGCAAGGAGTGGGAACTGCGGATGGAGATCGCCACGGCCCCGCGCTCCGGCGCCGTGGTCGCCACCCTGCGGGACGCCGAGGTCCGGCGCGGTGACTTCGTCCTCGGCCCGGTGTCCCTTCAGATCGACTGGGCGGACCGGGTGGCCGTGACGGGCGCGAACGGCGCGGGCAAGTCGACCCTGCTCGGCGCGCTGCTCGGCCGGGTGCCCGTGGACGCGGGCCAGGCGTCCCTCGGCTCGGGCGTCCTGATCGGCGAGGTCGACCAGGCCCGCAAGCTGTTCCACGGCCCGGAGTCCCTGCTGGACGCCTTCTCCGCGGCCGTCCCCGACACGGAGCCCATGGAAGTCCGCACACTGCTCGCCAAGTTCGGCCTGAAGGCGGACCACGTCCTACGCCCGGCTGCGACGCTCTCCCCGGGCGAGCGCACCCGCGCCGCCCTGGCCCTGCTCCAGGGCCGAGGCGTCAACCTGCTGGTCCTCGACGAGCCGACCAACCATCTCGACCTCCCGGCCATCGAGCAACTGGAATCCGCCCTCGACGCGTACGAGGGCACGCTCCTCCTCGTCACCCACGACCGCCGCATGCTGGACGCGGTCCACGTGACCCGCCGCCTGGAGGTGGCGAACGGCAAGGTGACCGAACGCTGAGCGCTCCGCTGGTTGCGCGGGTTGTTCACCTGCGGGCCGGTGGGGGCTGGTCGCGCAGTTCCCCGCGCCCCTTACGGGGCGCTGTACCGCATCGGAGTTTCTGAGTCCCCCCGGGGGCTGCCGCCATTCCAGGGACAGACCGGGCCCGGCCCTCCGGGTCGTACCGGAGAGGCCGGGCCCGGATGCATCAGCCCTTGCCCTTCTTCGGATCGAGCAGCCCCGCGCGCCGCAGGGCGTCAGCCATCGCGCTGTTGGCGGGCGGGGGTGCCTGGCGCGAGCCGCCGCCACCGCCGCCACCGCCGCCTCCACGGCCCTGCCGCTGCTCGCCACCGCCGCCTGCCCGGCCCTGACGCTGCTGCGGCGGGCGGCCGCCGCGCTGCTGCCGTCGCTCGCCGCCTCCGCCCTGCTGCCCCTGAGCGGGTGCCGCCTCGTCGTCCAGCCTCAGCGTCAGCGAGATCCGCTTCCGCGGAATGTCGATGTCCAGGACCTTCACCTTGACGATGTCGCCGGGCTTGACCACATCCCGCGGGTCCTTCACGAACGTCTTCGACATCGCGGACACATGCACCAGACCGTCCTGGTGCACGCCCACGTCGACGAACGCCCCGAAGGCCGCCACATTCGTCACGACACCCTCGAGGACCATTCCGGAGGACACGTCGGAGATCTTCTCGATGCCGTCCTTGAAGGTGGCGGTCTTGAAGGCGGGCCGGGGGTCGCGCCCGGGCTTCTCCAGCTCCTTGAGGATGTCGGTGACGGTCGGCAGACCGAAGGTCTCGTCGACGAACTCCTGCGGCTTCAGCGAGCGCAGCACACCCGTGTTGCCGACGAGGGAGGCCACCTGCTGACCGGACGTCTGCACCATCCGCCGTACGACGGGATAGGCCTCGGGGTGGACGCTCGACGCGTCCAGCGGGTCGTCGCCGCCCCGGATCCGCAGGAAGCCCGCGCACTGCTCGTACGCCTTCGGGCCGAGCCGTGCCACACCCTTCAGCTCGGACCTCGCCTTGAACGGGCCGTTGGCGTCACGGTGCGACACGATGTTCTCGGCGAGCCCGGAGGAGATGCCGGACACGCGCGAGAGAAGCGGCGCGGACGCCGTGTTCACGTCGACACCGACACCGTTCACACAGTCCTCGACCACCGCGTCCAGCGAGCGCGACAGCTTCACCTCGGACAGGTCGTGCTGGTACTGGCCGACACCGATCGACTTCGGGTCGATCTTCACCAGCTCGGCCAGCGGGTCCTGGAGCCGGCGCGCGATCGACACCGCACCGCGCAGCGACACGTCCATGTCCGGCAGCTCCTGCGAGGCGAACGCCGACGCCGAGTACACGGACGCGCCCGCCTCGGACACCATCACCTTGGTGAGATTCAACTCCGGGTGTTTGCCGATCAGTTCACCGGCGAGCTTGTCGGTCTCCCGGGACGCCGTGCCGTTGCCGATCGCGATCAGCTCGACCGCGTGCTCCTTCGACAGCCGCGCCAGCTTGGCGATCGCCTCGTCCCACTTGTTCGCCGGGACGTGCGGGTGGATGACATCGGTCGCCACGACCTTGCCGGTCGCGTCGACGACGGCGACCTTCACGCCTGTACGGAAGCCGGGATCCAGCCCCAGCGTCGCGCGCGTGCCGGCCGGAGCGGCGAGCAGCAGGTCGCGCAGGTTGGCGGCGAAGACGTTGACCGCCTCGTCCTCGGCGGCCGTACGCAGCCGAACGCGCAGGTCGAGGCCGAGGTGCACGAGGATGCGGGTGCGCCAGGCCCAGCGGACGGTGTCCGTCAGCCACTTGTCGGCGGGACGGCCGCGGTCGGCGATCCCGAACTTGGACGCGACGATCCCCTCGTACGACGAAGGCCCTTCCGTCGCCTCCTCCGGCTCCAGGACGAGATCGAGCACCTCCTCCTTCTCACCGCGCAGCATGGCGAGGATCCGGTGCGAGGGCAGCGCGGTGAACGGCTCGGCGAAGTCGAAGTAGTCGGCGAACTTGGCGCCCGCCTCCTCCTTGCCCTCCCGCACCTTGGCGGCCAGCCGCCCGCGCACCCACATGCGCTCGCGCACCTCGCCGATCAGGTCGGCGTCCTCCGAGAACCGCTCGGTGAGGATCGCCCGCGCACCGTCCAGCGCGGCCTGTGGATCGGCGACGCCCTTGTCGGCGTCGACGAATGCCGCGGCCGCGGCCAGCGGGTCGACCGTCGCATCGCCGAGCAGGCCCTCCGCGAGCGGCTCCAGGCCGGCCTCACGGGCGATCTGCGCCTTGGTCCGCCGCTTCGGCTTGTACGGCAGATAGATGTCCTCGAGCCGCGCTTTCGTCTCGGCGCCGCGGATCTGCGCCTCCAGCTCGTCGGTGAGCTTGCCCTGCTCGCGCACCGATTCGAGGATCGCCGTCCGCCGCTCCTCCAGCTCCCGCAGATAGCGCAGCCGTTCCTCGAGCGTGCGCAGCTGCGCGTCGTCGAGCATCTCGGTCGCTTCCTTGCGGTAGCGGGCGATGAAGGGCACCGTCGAACCGCCGTCGAGCAGCTCCACGGCAGCCTTCACTTGCCGCTCCCGTACGCCGAGCTCCTCGGCGATCCTGCCTTCGATGGACCCTACTTCGATGGACCCGGGTGTCGTCACGATCCCGTACCGCCTTCTCACTGAGGTTGCGCGGCAATTGTGGCAGGTGACACCGACAATCGGGGATCAGGGCGCCACCTCCGCCCCGTCGGGACGGGCGCAAGGACTCCGGAGCGGGCGAATTCAGGCCCTGCGTCGCCGCGAGCCGCCGGAGGCCCCGCCGAGGAGCCGGGCCAGCGCACGGAAGGGCAGCGTCACCACGGTGGCGATCGCCCCACCTATCTGTCGCAACACATCTGCAATCGCACGGAGCATGGACATCCCCTTTCTCTCCGGACCAGGTGGCCGGGACAGACCGAGTACCTCGCCCAGGTCCCGCCATGCGTCGCGTCCCGGCTCAGCCCTTTCCGAACAGGTCCTCCGGAAACGCCCCGGCGGCCACAGCGGCACGGGCGAACCCGGCCCCCAGTTCCGTCAGCCGCGCGACGCCCTCCGCGCCCAGGTGCTCGTACGGTGCCCGGTCCAGCCGGTCCGTGTCCCGTTCGATCTCCTCCCGGAGCGCGACGCCCTGCTCGGTCAGCTCGCCCGCCCCGCTCAGCAGCCCGCGCTCCCGCAGCCGGGCCTTCGCCGCGTCCCACTCCTCCTGGCTCCAACCACGGGTGCCGAACACCCACTTCGGGGCCATGCCCTTGCCGGTCGCCGTGTGGGTCACCAGCGCCTGAAGCCCGTCGAGGTTCGCCGACATCAGCGCGGTGAGATGGCCGTCGCCCCGGTGCTCACGCAGCAGTGTCGCCGCGTGCCAGTACGCCAGATGCGGTGCCTCGGGCACGGGGAGGTCGGCGTGCGCGGCGTACAGCGGCCGGGCGCTGCGCGAACAGGCCTCGGCCGCCCGCAGCGCGAGACGCGCGGCCTCCGCCATCTCCGGCGAGGCCACGACCTGCTCGCCCAGGAGACGCCGTAGCGCCGAATCGACGGCACGCGCGCGTGCCGCCAGGACGGCGTCGGGCGCGGCGATCGCCCACACCGCGGGCACATGGCGGGCCACGAGCTCGTACTTGTAGTTGTAGAACGTCGCCGTCACCGCCCCGGGCCCCACCGGCCCCAACGCGGCCGCCCGCACGGCGAAGTTGACGGCCCTGGGGTCGGTGACCCCGAGCGCGCCCAGCTCCTTGCGCACCTCGGGCGCGAAGTAGTGCGTGGCGTGCAGGGCGTTCAGCGCGGTGTGGCAGCGTCGGCCGGCGCGCGGATCGATGGCGGAAGCAGTCATGCCGCGAACATTACTGACCGGTCGGTTCGTATTCCACTGCTCCCCGGCCAGGGCAGAAAAGGTGGGGAACTCGTCCTTGCGGCCATCGTTCGGCTCGCGAAGAATCGGTCGCATGGCGCAGCGATCCGTTCTCGTCGTCCTCTTCGAAGGCGTGCAGAGCCTCGATGTCACCGGCCCGGTGGAGGTCTTCGCCGGGGCCGAGAAGCACACCCCGGGGACGTACCGCATCCGTACGGCGTCCCTGGACGGCGCTCCCGTGCGCACGTCCAGCGGCCTGACCCTCGTACCGGACGGCACCCTGGACGCCGTGGCCGACCCGCACACCCTCCTCGTCCCCGGCGGCCAGGGCACCCGCGGCCGTCACCCACGCCTCACCGACTGGCTGCGTGACCACGGCCCGCGCGCCGAACGCCTGGTCTCCGTCTGCACCGGGGCGATCCTGCTCGCCGAGGCGGGCCTGCTGGACGGCCGCCGCGCCACGACCCACTGGGCGTACAGCGACAAGCTCGCTCGCGACCACCCGGCCGTACAGGTCGACGCCGACCCCATCTACATCCGCGACGGACAGGTCTCCACGTCGGCCGGCGTCACTTCGGGCATCGACCTCGCGCTCGCCCTGGTCGAGGAGGACCTGGGACGCGAGACGGCCCTGACGATCGCCCGTCACCTGGTCGTCTTCCTGCGCCGTCCCGGAAACCAGGCCCAGTTCAGCGCCCAGCTCGCCGCCCAGACCGCACAGCGCGAACCGCTCCGCGAAGTCCAGCAGTGGATCACCGAGCATCCGGCCGCAGATCTGAGCGTCGAGTCGCTGGCCGCCCGCGCCCGCCTCTCACCCCGCCACTTCGCCCGCGCCTTCCAGGCCGAGACCGGCATGACACCCGGCCGGTACGTCGACCGCGTCCGCCTCGAACACGCCCGCCGTCTGCTGGAGGACACGGGAGACGGCATCGAGGAGATCTCCCGCGCCAGCGGCTACGGCACCTCCGAGGCCATGCGGCGCGCTTTCGTGAGGTCCCTGGGGACGGCCCCGGCCGAGTACCGCCGCCGCTTCCGCCCCGCACCCGCGCACTGAAAGGACCACCGATGCAGATCGCCCTGGTCATCTACGACCGGTTCACCGCCCTCGACGCCGTCGGCCCCTACGAGATCCTCGCCCGCACCCCGGACGCGGAGACCGTCTTCGTCGCCAAGGAGGCCGGACCCGTCCGTTCCGACAACGGAGTGCTCGCGCTCACCGCCGACAGGGCGCTGGCAGAGGTGGAGCGTCCCGACATCGTGGTCGTGGCCGGCGGTCCCGGCCAGAGCGCGCTGATGGAGGACGAGCAGTTGCTGGACTGGCTGCGCGCGGTCGACGCCACCAGCACCTGGACCACCTCCGTGTGCACCGGCTCCCTGCTGCTCGCCGCCGCCGGACTCCTCCGGGGCCGCCGGGCGACCTCCCACTGGCTGGCGCTGGACCAGCTGAAGCGCTTCGGCGCCGAACCGATGGGGGAGCGGGTCGTCCTCGACGGCAAGTACGTCACCGCGGCCGGCGTCTCCTCCGGCATCGACATGGCGCTCACCCTGCTCGGGCGCATCGCCGGCGACGACCACGCCCAGGCCGTACAACTGGCCACGGAGTACGACCCTCAGCCGCCGTACGACGCCGGGTCGCCGCGGAAGGCGCCCGCGCACATCGTCGACGCCCTCCGCGCGCGCAGCCGGTTCATCCTGACGTAGTCCAGGTGAAGCGCGGCTGCCTGCGCTCCAGGAACGCGGCGACGCCCTCCGCGGTGTCGCCGCTGCCGCGCGCCTGCTCGGCCCAGTGGGCGTCCCGGTCGGTGCGGCCGTTCGAGAACTCCTTCGCCGCGGCCTGCGTCAGTTGGGAGCGCGAGACCAGGACCCGGGTGAACTCCGCGACCCGCTTGTCGAGTTCGCCCTCGGGCAGCACCTCGTCGACCAGGCCGGAGCGCAGCGCCCGCTCCGCGTCGATCAACTCGCCGGAGAACAGCAGGTACTTGGCTGTCGCAGGACCCACCAGCGACACCAAACGCCGGGTGGAGGACGCCGGATACACGATCCCGAGCTTCGCCGGCGTCACCCCGAACAGCGCGCCCTCCTCGGCGAACCGCAGATCACAGGCGGCCGCAAGCTGCGAACCGCCGCCCACACAGTGCCCGCGGACCGCCGCCAGCGTCGGCTTCGGGAACGCGGCGAGGGCCTCCTCGGCACGCACCGCGAGCCCCTGAGCCTCGTCCGGCGACCCCCGGAGCGTGGAGATGTCGGCGCCCGCGCAGAACGTCCCGCCCTGACCGGTCAGCACCAGGGCCCGTACGTCCGGATCGGCGGCCAGCGTGTCGAGCAGCGGCGGCAGGGCCCGCCACATGTCGGCGGTCATGGCGTTGCGCTTGGCCGGATGATGGATGACGACGGTGGCCACCGAGTCGGCGACACTGTGCAGCAGCTGCGGCTCCATGCGCCGGATGCTATCCGTCCCCGCCGAACCCGCGATCAGCGAGGCCGAGGGGACGAATCGGGCGAGGATGGCGTCAAACCCGTACAACCCGAATAGTTCGCGAAGTCGGCACAAGGGGGACAGGAGCAGTCCCACAACTGACCGTGTCATACGCCAACGATCAGAACCGTTCGATACCAGCTGACTTCTGTTCAGTTCTCCGGACCGCAGTGACTCGGTGCCAACACTCAAGGTGTGGTGACAATCGAGCGCAAGGGTGGGGACCGGACGATGGAGAACCACGGGCGTGGGCCCGGCCCACGCCCAGAGGGCGGCACGGAAGGGCCCCTCGACAACAGGGCGCCCGATCCGCTGCCGTACGAGGGGGTCTGGCGGTTCACCGCACCGGCCGTCGACGCCTCGGTCCCGCAGGCCCGGCACGCCGTGCGGGACCTGCTGCTCCGTCAGGGCGTGCCGGTCTCCGACGATCTGGTCCAGGGCCTGCTGCTGATCATCTCGGAGCTGGTCACGAACGCCGTCCGGCATGCGGCGCTGCTGTCGCCGATGATCGCCGTGGAGGTCGCCGTGGGCGCCGAGTGGGTGCGGGTGTCGGTGGAGGACAACCACCCCTACCGCCCCACCGCCCTGGAGGCCGACCACGGACAGACCGGCGGGCGCGGGCTGCTGCTGGTGCGCGAGGTCACCCGGGAGGCGGGCGGGGTGTGCGACGTCGAGCACACCGCGAGCGGCGGCAAGGTGATCTGGGCCGCCCTGCCGCTCACCCCCGTGCGCGTGCTGTAAGCCCGCTCACCAGCCGGCCGACGGGCCCGTCAGCTCTTTGACCGCGGGCCGGGCCGCGTCCAGCACGGTCATGAACCAGGAGGAGAAGACATCCTTCGCGTGCCGCTCCGCCAGCTCGGCGGGGGTCACGAAGGCCGTCGTGCCGACCTCCTCCGGATCGGGCCGCAGCGGTGCCTGCACCAGACCGACGAAGAGGTGGTTGTACTCCTGCTCCACCAGGCCCGAGGCCGGGTCCGGGTGGTTGTAGCGGACCGTGCCGGCCTCGGCGAGCAGCGAGGGCGAGGCCCCCAGCTCCTCGTACGTCCGCCGGGCCGCCGCCGCGAAGGGCGCCTCGCCCGGGTAGGGGTGGCCGCAGCAGGTGTTGGACCACACACCGGGGGAGTGGTACTTGCCCAGCGCCCGCTGCTGGAGCAGCAGCCGGCCGCGGTCGTCGAAGAGGAACACGGAGAAGGCGCGGTGCAGCTGCCCCGGCGGCTGATGGGCGGCGAGCTTCTCCGCGGTGCCGATCGTCACGCCGTTCTCGTCGACCAGTTCCAGCAAAATCGCGTCCGAGGTGCCGTTCGACGAGCTGTGCGTCGCGGTGGCAGGTGTGATCGGCATACCCATCCTTCGCATCGGTTTTCGCGCCCCAAGTCTGCCGTACGAATCCGGCACTCCCGGCACTTCGCGGCACGCCCGCATGTCCGCGCCGGGCGCGGGCCGTGGCCGGCGGCGGTCGGTGCCGGGAGAGGGGCCCGGTTGGTGATCGTGCCCGGTGTCCGGAGCGGAGAACCGCCCGGGGCGGGGCTGTGAGAGGGAGGACGCAACCGCGCGCCGGAGCGATGCGCTCCGCGCGCGCCGGTTACAGATGTGCTGCACACGCGCCGGTGTCAGTGGCAGAGCCGTGCCTCGTGTTCCGCGTGCCCGCCGGGCTCCAGCTGGAAGGTGCAGTGCTCGACGTCGAAGTGGTGGCCGAGGCAGCCCTGGAGCTCGTGCAGCATCTTCTCGTGACCGATAGCGCTCAGCACTTCGGAGCGCACTACGACGTGCGCGGACAGGACCGGCATGCCGGAGGTGATCGTCCAGGCGTGCAGGTCGTGGACGTCCTCGACGCCTTCGAGGGCCAGTATGTGCTCCCGTACCTCCGCCATGTCGACGTCCTTGGGGGCCGACTCCAGCAGGACGTCGAGGGTCTCGCGCAGCAGCTTCAAGGTCCGGGGCACGATCATCAGGCCGATGACCAGCGAGGCGATCGGGTCGGCCGCCTGCCAGCCCGTGGTCAGGATCACCGCCGCGGAGATCAGCACCGCGACCGAGCCCAGCGCGTCCGCCGCCACCTCCAGGAACGCGCCGCGCACGTTCAGGCTCTCCTTCTGGCCGCGCATCAGCAGCGTCAGCGACACCAGGTTCGCCACCAGGCCGATCAGACCGAACACGATCATCAGGCCGCCCTCGGTGTCGGCCGGCGTGAAGAACCGCTGGATCGCCTCGAACAGCACGTAACCGCCGACCCCGAGCAGCAGCAGGCAGTTGGCGAGGGCGGCGAGGATCTCGGCACGGGCGTACCCGAACGTGCGCTTGCCGGTCGCGGGGCGGCCGGCGAAGTGGATCGCGAGGAGAGCCATACCGAGGCCCAGCGCGTCCGTCGCCATATGCGCGGCGTCGGCGACCAGGGCGAGCGAATCGGCGACGATGCCGCCGACGATCTCGACCACCATGACGCCGAGCGTGATCGACAGCGCGACGCGCAGTCTGCCGCGGTACGCGGCTGTCGCCGTACCGCCGGCGGGTGCGCCGTGCGCATGCCCGTGATCGTGCCCAGCCCCCATGGCAGCAGCCCTCCTGATTTCTGTCCGGGATCACAGTGAACTACGGGTGGGGGGTATGGGGCAACGCGGCACTGAACACCGTTGTCATGTGCCCTGACCTGCGCAAACGAAGTGCAGGTCAGGCGGTTGGGTGATCGGCGGTGGCCCGGATTGACGCATGTTCGGCCTGCGGGGGCCCTGTCGCGAATGTCCGTTCCGGGACCGCGATTTTGTGTGCCGGGCAGGCGATCCCTGATGATGATCACGGCAAAGGCAAGGGCAGATCGTGTCGACCGGGCCATGAACGGCCGGTGAACACGGACTTCCCATCATCCGATAGCCTCTGCCGACATGCCGCCCGCCTGGTGCAGCCAAGGGGCGCCCCCACCATGCACATGACCGGCGCGGACGCGTCGGCACCCTCAGGGAGTGAGTTCGGTTGTCGACCGCCATCCTCACCGGTCAGCCGGTGCCCGGATCGTCGCTCGAGGGCGATCTGCGGTCGCTCGGCTTCGAGGTGCGGGTCGCGTCCGACGCCGCCGACGCGGAGACCTTCCTCGCCGCGGTTCCGGGTGACCAGCGGGTCGCCGTGGTCGACACCCGCTTCGTCGGCCACCTGCACGCTCTGCGCCTCGGCCTCACCGACCCCCGCTTCCCGCTCGCCGCGATCCCGGGCGCCGTGACCGCCCAGGCCGGCGGCCGTCAGGCCCTGACCCGGGCGCTGGCCCGCGAGAACTCCGCCGGCGGCGCGCTGCTGGTGGACAGCCTCGCCGACCGCATCACCACCGCCCTCGACGCCGACGTGCACCGCCCGGAACTCGGCAGCCTCGTCGCCGTCGTCCCCGCCGACCCGCAGGCCCGCAACGAGGCACGGCAGGCCGTCGCCGCCGTCGACGACGAGGCCGTACGCCTGAAGTCGGCGGTGAAGGCCCGCGACGGCTTCTTCACCACCTTCTGCATCAGCCCGTACTCGCGCTACCTGGCCCGCTGGTGCGCCCGCCGCGGCTTCACCCCGAACCAGGTCACCACCGCCTCCCTGCTCACCGCGCTCATCGCGGCGGGCTGTGCGGCCACCGGCACCCGGGGCGGATTCATAGCCGCCGGACTGCTGCTCCTCTTCTCCTTCGTCCTGGACTGCACCGACGGACAGCTCGCCCGCTACTCCCTCCAGTACTCGACGCTCGGCGCCTGGCTCGACGCCACCTTCGACCGCGCCAAGGAGTACGCCTACTACGCCGGCCTCGCCCTCGGTGCGGCCCGCGGCGGCGATGACGTGTGGGCCCTCGCCCTCGGCGCGATGATCCTCCAGACCTGCCGGCACGTCGTCGACTTCTCCTTCAACGAGGCGAACCACGACGCCACCGCCAACACCAGTCCCACGGCTGCCCTCTCCGGCAAGCTCGACAGCGTCGGCTGGACGGTCTGGGTGCGCCGGATGATCGTCCTGCCGATCGGTGAGCGCTGGGCGATGATCGCGGTCCTGACGGCGTTCACGACACCGCGGATCACCTTCTACGCGCTGCTCATCGGGTGCGCCTTCGCGGCGACGTACACCACGGCGGGGCGCGTGCTGCGTTCCCTGACGCGCAAGGCCCGGCGGACCGACCGGGCGGCGCAGGCGCTCGCGGATCTGGCGGACTCCGGTCCGCTCACCGAACTGGTCCTTCGGGCCGCGCGTGGCAGGTTTGACCGTGGCGCGTATTACGCCGCTTTTGCCGGTGGCCTGCTGGTGGTGATCTCCGCCGCACTTTGGGCCGCGGAATGGCAGACCGTGCTGTGCGCGATCGGCTACGTCCTCCTGTCGGCCGTCGCCGTCTCCCGCCCCCTCAAAGGCGCCCTGGACTGGCTGGTTCCCCCCTTCTTCCGTGCCGCCGAATACGGGACCGTCCTGATCCTGGCGGCTGAATCAGAGGTGAACGGAGCGCTTCCCGCGGCTTTCGGCCTGGTGGCCGCCGTCGCCTACCATCACTACGACACGGTCTATCGCATCCGCGGCAACGCGGGCGCTCCGCCGAAGTGGCTGGTGCGGGCGATCGGGGGGCACGAGGGCCGGACGCTGGTGGTCGTCGTGCTGGCCGCGCTGCTCACCGGCGCGCAGTTCGAGGTCGCGCTCACGGTCCTCGCCGGGGCCGTCGCCCTGGTGGTGCTCGTCGAGAGCATCCGCTTCTGGGTGTCCGCCGGGGCACCCGCCGTACACGACGAAGGAGAACCCGCATGATCGGCCTCGTGCTGGCGGCAGGCGCCGGACGGCGCCTGCGGCCCTACACCGACACCCTGCCGAAGGCACTGGTGCCGGTGGGGCCCGCGGGTATCGAGGGCGAACCGACCGTGCTGGACCTCACCCTCGCCAACTTCGCCGAGATCGGCCTGACCGAGGTCGCGATCATCGTCGGCTACCGCAAGGAAGCCGTCTACGAGCGCAAGGCGGCCCTCGAGGCGAAGTACGGCCTCACGCTCACCCTCATCGACAACGACAAGGCCGAGGAGTGGAACAACGCCTACTCCCTGTGGTGCGGCCGTGACGCCCTCAAGGACGGCGTGATCCTCGCCAACGGCGACACCGTCCACCCGGTCTCCGTCGAGAGGACGCTGCTCGCCGCCCGCGGCGACGGCAGGAAGATCATCCTCGCCCTCGACACCGTGAAGTCCCTCGCGGACGAGGAGATGAAGGTCGTCGTCGGCCCCGAGAAGGGCATGACGAAGATCACCAAGCTGATGGATCCTTCCGCGGCCACCGGCGAGTACATCGGCGTCACGCTCATCGAGGGCGACGCCGCCCCCGAGCTGGCCGACGCGCTGAAGACCGTCTGGGAGACCGACCCGCAGCAGTTCTACGAGCACGGCTACCAGGAGCTCGTGAACCGCGGCTTCCGCATCGACGTGGCGCCGATCGGCGAGGTCGACTGGGTCGAGATCGACAACCACGACGATCTCGCCCGGGGACGGGAGATCGCGTGCCGGTACTGACCAGGCTCATCCCCTCACCGGTCGTCGTGGACATCCGCCCGGGTGCCCTGGACGACCTGGGCTGTGTGCTGGCCGACGAGCGCATCTCGCACTCCGGGAAGCTCGCCGTCGCGGTCAGCGGCGGCTCCGGCGCCAGGCTGCGTGAACGCGTCGCCCCCTCGCTGCCCGGCGCCACCTGGTACGAGGTGGGCGGCGGCACCATCGACGACGCGATCAGGCTGGCTGCCGACATGAGGGCCGGCCACTACGACGCGGTCGTCGGACTCGGCGGCGGCAAGATCATCGACTGTGCCAAGTTCGCGGCGGCGCGCGTCGGCCTCCCGCTGGTCGCCGTCGCCACCAACCTCGCGCATGACGGCCTGTGCTCCCCGGTCGCCACCCTCGACAACGACGCGGGCCGCGGTTCCTACGGTGTGCCGAACCCGATCGCGGTCGTCATCGACCTCAATGTGATCCGTGAGGCCCCCGCGCGCTTCGTGCGCTCCGGCATCGGCGACGCCATCTCCAACATCTCCGCGGTCGCCGACTGGGAGCTCGCCAACCGGGTCAACGGCGAGAAGGTCGACGGACTCGCCGCGGCGATGGCCCGCCAGGCCGGCGAGGCGGTGCTGCGGCACCCGGGCGGCATCGGGGACAACGGCTTCCTCCAGGTGCTCGCCGAGGCCTTGGTGCTCAGCGGTATCGCCATGTCGGTCTCCGGTGACTCGAGGCCGTGCTCCGGGGCCTGCCACGAGATCCACCACGCCTTCGACGGGCTCTACCCCAAGCGCGCGCCCGCCCACGGCGAGGGGTGCGGCCTGGGCGCGGCCTTCGCGATGTATCTCCGGGGCGCGCACGAGGAGTCGGCGTACATGGCCGAGGTGCTGCGCCGGCACGGGCTGCCGGTGCTGCCGGAGGAGATCGGCTTCACGACCGAGGAGTTCGTCAAGGTCGTGGAGTTCGCCCCGCAGACCCGGCCCGGCCGCTACACGATCCTCGAACACCTCGACCTCACCACCGACCAGATCAAGGACACCTACACCGACTATGTCAAGGCCATCGGTAGCTGAACTCCGCCCCGTCGTTCACCCCGCGGGAGTGAAGGACCGGCGCAGCGGTGAGCACTGGATGGGACGCCTCTACATGCGTGAGGTGTCCCTGCGGGTCGACCGCTACCTGGTGAACACCAGGGTCACGCCCAACCAGCTCACGTACCTGATGACCCTCTTCGGCGTCCTCGCGGCCCCGGCCCTGCTGGTGCCGGGGATCACGGGCGCCGTCCTCGGCGTGGTGTGCGTCCAGCTGTATCTGCTGCTGGACTGCGTCGACGGCGAAGTCGCGCGCTGGAAGCAGCAGTTCTCGCTCGGCGGGGTCTATCTGGACCGGGTCGGCGCCTACCTCACCGATGCCGCGGTGCTCGTCGGCTTCGGCCTGCGCGCCGCCGACCTGTGGGGCTCCGGGCGCATCGACTGGCTGTGGGCGTTCCTCGGCACCCTGGCCGCCCTGGGTGCGATCCTGATCAAGGCCGAGACCGACCTCGTCGGCGTCGCCCGCCACCAGGGCGGACTCCCGCCGGTCAAGGAGTCGGCGTCCGAGCCGCGCTCCTCCGGCATGGCGCTGGCCCGCAAGGCCGCCGCGGCGCTGAACTTCCACCGACTGGTGCTCGGTATCGAGGCGTCCATCCTGATCCTGGTCCTGGCCGTCCTGGACACGATGCGCGGCGACCTGTTCTTCTCCCGGCTCGGCGTCGCGGTGCTGGCCGGTATCGCGCTCCTGCAGACCCTGCTGCACCTGGTGTCCATCCTCGCCTCGAGCAGGCTCCGGTGACGCCCGGCATGAAGGTCGGCGCGGTCATCATCACCATGGGCAACCGCCCCGACGAGCTCAGGGCCCTGCTCGACTCGGTCGCCAAGCAGGACGGCGACCCGGTCGCGGTGGTCGTCGTCGGCAACGGCTCGCCCGTCCCCGCCGTCCCCGAGGGCGTCCGCACGATCGAGCTGCCCGAGAACCTCGGCATCCCCGGCGGCCGCAACGTCGGCATAGAGGCCTTCGGCCCCAGCGGTCGCGACGTCGACATATTGCTATTTCTCGACGACGACGGCCTGCTCGCCCAGCACGACACCGCCGAACTCTGCCGTCAGGCTTTCGCGGCCGACCCGAGGCTCGGCATCATCAGCTTCCGCATCGCCGACCCGGACACCGGCGAGACCCAGCGCCGTCACGTACCCCGGCTGCGCGCCTCCGACCCGCTGCGCTCCTCCCGGGTCACCACCTTCCTCGGCGGCGCCAACGCCGTCCGCACCCAGGTCCTCGCCGAAGTCGGCGCGCTCCCGGACGAATTCTTCTACGCGCACGAGGAAACCGACCTGGCATGGCGGGCCCTCGACGCGGGCTGGATGATCGACTACCGGTCCGACATGGTGCTGTTCCACCCGACGACCGCGCCCTCGCGGCACGCGGTCTACCACCGCATGGTCGCCCGCAACCGCGTGTGGCTCGCCCGCCGCAACCTCCCCGCGCCCCTGGTCCCCGTCTACCTGGGCGTCTGGCTGCTGCTCACCCTCCTGCGCCGCCCCTCGCGGCCCGCGCTCAGGGCATGGTTCGGCGGATTCCGGGAAGGCTGGACGACCGACTGCGGGCCCCGCCGGCCCATGAAGTGGCGTACGGTGTGGCGGCTGACTCGACTGGGCCGACCCCCCGTCATCTGACAAGCTCGGTCCTGAGAGCACCCGGCCGTTTCGCATGGCCGCCGGCTCATGCCCTGCCCCCACAGGCCGCGCATCTCGAAGACGAAAGTTTCCTTTGGTGAGTGAGACAACGCACGACGGTTCGGTCGCGGTGAGCGCGGCCCTGCCGCCCGACGAGCGACTGACCGCGGCCCAGCTGGCCGAGAAGTACGGCCTGTCCGTGAGCGGTGCCCGCCCCTCGCTCGTCGAGTACGTCCGTCAGCTCTGGGCCCGGCGTCACTTCATCGTCGCCTTCTCCCGGGCGAAGCTGACCGCCCAGTACAGCCAGGCGAAGCTCGGCCAGCTCTGGCAGGTGGCCACTCCGCTGCTGAACGCGGCCGTGTACTTCTTCGTCTTCGGCGTCATCCTGCAGGCCAACCGCGGCATGTCGCAGGAGGTGTACATCCCGTTCCTGGTCACCGGTGTGTTCGTGTTCACCTTCACACAGAGCTCGGTGATGGCGGGCGTCCGTGCGATCTCCGGCAACCTCGGTCTGGTCCGTGCCCTGCACTTCCCGCGCGCCTCGCTGCCGATCTCCTTCGCGCTCCAGCAACTCCAGCAGCTGCTGGCCTCGATGATCGTGATGATCGCCGTGGTGGTCGGCTTCGGCAGTTTCCCCGACCTGTCCTGGGCCCTGGTCGTCCCGGCGCTCGCCCTTCAGTTCCTCTTCAACACCGGCCTCGCGCTGGTCATGGCCCGGGCCGGCGCCAAGACCCCGGACCTCGCGCAGCTGATGCCGTTCGTGATGCGTACGTGGATGTACGCGTCCGGTGTCATGTACTCCATCCCGATCATGCTGGCCGACAAGCCGCAGTGGATCGCCACGGTCCTCCAGTGGAATCCGGCCGCCATCTACATGGACCTGATGCGCTTCGCGCTCATCGACGGCTATGGCTCCGAGAACCTCCCGAACCATGTGTGGATGGCAGCGCTCGGCTGGGCCGTGCTGCTCGCCGTCGCCGGCTTCGTCTACTTCTGGAAGGCGGAAGAGAGGTACGGCCGTGGCTGAACACCCGGGGGACGAACCGATCCCCACCGTCATCGCCGACGAACTCCACATCGTCTACCGCGTCAACGGCGCCAAGGCCGGCAAGGGCAGCGCCACCGCGGCACTCAGCCGCATACTCAAGCGCGGCGAGGACCGAGGGGTGCGCAAGGTGCACGCCGTACGCGGCGTCTCGTTCGTCGCCCACCGAGGCGAGGCCATCGGCCTGATCGGCTCCAACGGCTCCGGCAAGTCCACGCTGCTGCGCGCCATCGCCGGCCTGCTCCCCGCCGAGAGCGGCATGGTCTACACCGACGGCCAGCCCTCCCTGCTCGGGGTGAACGCGGCTCTGATGAACGACCTCACCGGCGAGCGGAACGTCATATTGGGCGGGCTCGCCATGGGGATGTCCCGCGAGGAGATCAGGGAGCGCTACCAGCAGATCGTCGACTTCTCGGGCATCAACGAGAAGGGCGACTTCATCACCCTGCCGATGCGCACCTACTCCTCCGGCATGGCGGCCCGTCTGCGCTTCTCCATCGCCGCGGCCAAGGACCACGACGTCCTGATGATCGACGAGGCCCTCGCCACCGGCGACGCCAGCTTCCGCAAGCGCTCCGAGGCACGTATCCGTGAACTGCGCAAGGAAGCCGGCACCGTGTTTCTCGTCAGCCACAACAACAAGTCGATCCGTGATACCTGCAACCGCGTCCTGTGGCTGGAACGCGGCGAGCTGCGCATGGACGGGCCGACCGAAGAGGTCCTCAAGGAGTACGAGAAGTTCACGGGCAAGTAGTCCACCCGGACCCGGGCGAAAAGCCCATCAGGCTTCCCAGGGCCCCGCCGGAACCCTTCCGGCGGGGCCCCGCGTCTGCAAAGGAAACGTCAACTTCGGTCGGCCCAAGGAATCTTGAAGCCAATCGGTGTGTTCTTGTGATGCGCAGGACACCCCGACGGACCGCGTTGCGTTGTACAACGTAAGCTATACCGGTCCCGATAAGCGGCAAGTGGGGCGATAATGCGCGACACCCCACGCCAGGTCAGCCGCACGGACGGCCGGGCGGCGTGTCCGAAATAGTGTGTATTGGGTCGGCAGTGTAGAACGGGAGATGTGACGGCAATGGCTACGGAAACTCCCCAGGTCGACGCAGCGTGTGCCGTCCCCGCGCCGGGTAGTGAACGGTGACGGGAACCGGCACCGCGCCGACCGGCGATCCGGAGCGCGGCACGCTCGAGAAGGCCGCGGACGAGAACTTCCCCGTGGCCCCGTTCTTCCTGCCCAGGGCCTGGCGCGCCGATCTGATGGCGGTGTACGGGTTCGCCCGCCTTGTCGACGACATCGGCGACGGCGACCTCGCCCCCGGCGGCGCCGACGCCCGTTTGCTCGGCGTGTCGGCCGAGGAGGCCGAGGACCGTCTTCTGCTGCTGGACGCTTTTGAGGCCGATCTTCACCGCGTGTTCGATTCGACTCCGCGCCATCCCATCCTGCGCCGCCTCCAGCCGACCGTGCGGCGCCGCTCGCTGAGCCCGGAGCCCTTTCTCGGCCTGATCGCCGCCAACCGCCAGGACCAGCTCGTCAAGCGCTACGAGACCTACGACGACCTCCTCGCGTACTGCGAACTGTCCGCCAACCCCGTCGGCCGCCTCGTCCTCGCCGTCACCGGCACCGAGACCCCCGAGCGTGTCCGGCGCTCCGACGCGATCTGCACGGCCCTCCAGATCGTCGAGCACCTCCAGGACGTCGCCGAGGACCTCGGCCGCGACCGTATCTATCTGCCCGCCACGGACATGAAGCGCTTTCATGTCCAGGAGGCGGATCTCGCCGCGAAAATCGCGGGCGCATCGGTGCGCGCACTGGTTGCATACGAAGCGCAACGAGCCCGCGATCTCCTGAATGAAGGCGCCCCCTTGGTGGGTAGCGTCCACGGCAGGTTGAAGCTGCTGCTCGCAGGGTTCGTGGCGGGGGGAAGGGCGGCAATCCATGCGATTGCCGCCGCCGAATACGACGTACTTCCCGGCCCGCCCAAGCCCGGCAAGCTCCAGTTGCTGCGTGAGGTGGGCGTGACCCTGCGAGGAGAGGGGTGATCCGGACCGTGGACTCACCGCCGCACGTGTCCGCACCGGTACTCGCCGCCTACAGCTACTGCGAGGCAGTCACCGGACAGCAAGCACGTAACTTCGCGTACGGCATCAGACTGTTGCCGACGCACAAGCGGCGCGCGATGTCGGCGCTGTACGCCTTCTCGCGCCGTGTCGACGACATCGGCGACGGCGTGCTGGAACCCGACATCAAGATCGCCAGACTCGAGGACACCCGGGAGCTGCTGACCCGGATCCGTGACGACGCGGTCGACGAGGACGACACCGACCCGGTTGCCGTCGCCCTGACCCATGCCGCCGAGCAGTTCCCGATCCCGCTGGACGGCCTCGACGAGCTCATCGACGGCGTGCTGATGGACGTACGCGGTGAGACCTATGAGACCTGGGACGACCTGAAGGTCTACTGCCGCTGTGTGGCGGGTGCCATCGGGCGGCTCTCGCTGGGTGTGTTCGGTACGGAGCGAGGGGCGCGCGGCGCCGAGCGCGCGCCGGAGTATGCCGACACGCTCGGGCTCGCGCTTCAGCTCACCAACATCCTGCGGGACGTCCGCGAGGACGCCGAGGGCGGGCGCACCTATCTGCCCGCCGACGACCTGGCCAAGTTCGGCTGCTCGGCCGGGTTCAACGGACCGAAACCGCCGGAGGGCGCCGACTTCGCGGGCCTCGTGCACTTCGAAGTGCGCCGGGCCCGCGCCCTTTTCGCCGAGGGCTACCGGCTGCTCCCCCTGCTCGATCGGCGCAGCGGTGCCTGTGTCGCCGCCATGGCCGGCATCTACCGGCGCCTGCTCGACCGCATCGAGCGCGATCCGGAGGCGGTGCTGCGCGGCCGGGTCTCGCTGCCCGGCCGCGAGAAGGCGTACGTCGCCGTGCGTGGTCTGTCCGGGCTGGACGCCCGGCATGTGAACCGGACCGTCAGGAGGCGCGCCTGATGGACAAAACGGTCCAAGGTGATGCTGCTGGAGAAAAGTGGCGGGCAACCCTCCGGTGCCGGGTGGCGTCCCTGACTGCAATGGTCTGCCGTGCACCGTTCAAGCACCGCGGCCGCGCAGGGGGGAGTGCACGATGACCGACGGCTCGCGGACCGAGGAGCCGCTTGCGGACATGCCGGGGCCACGCTCCGGTCGGGACGCCGTCGTGGTCGGCGGCGGGCTCGCCGGCATCACCGCCGCGCTCGCGCTCGCCGACGCCGGAGTGCGCGTGACCCTGATCGAGGGCCGACCGCGCCTGGGCGGGCTCGCCTTCTCCTTTCAACGCGGCGAGTTGACGGTCGACAACGGACAGCATGTGTACCTGCGCTGCTGCACCGCCTACCGCTGGTTCCTCGACCGCATCGAGGGGGCGGCGCTGGCGCCGTTGCAGGATCGTCTCGACGTGCCCGTACTCGACGTCGCCAAGCCCGAAGGGCGGCGGCTCGGCAGGCTGCGGCGCGACGCGCTGCCCGTGCCCCTGCATCTGGGGCGCAGCCTGGCCACGTACCCGCATCTCTCGCTCGCCGAACGCGCCAAGGTCGGGCGTGCCGCGCTCGCGCTCAAGGGGCTCGACCTCGCCGATCCGACCCTGGACACACAGGACTTCGGCAGCTGGCTGACCGCGCACGGTCAGTCGGCGCGTGCCATCGAGGCCCTGTGGGACCTGGTCGGGGTCGCCACCCTCAACGCGGTCGCGGGCGACGCCTCACTCGGGCTCGCCGCGATGGTGTTCAAGACCGGTCTGCTGTCCGACCCGGGCGCGGCCGACATCGGCTGGGCGCGCGTCCCGCTCGGGGAACTGCATGACCGGCTGGCCCGCAAGGCGCTCGACTCCGCGGGCGTGCGTACCGAGGTCCGTACACGAGTCACCTCCATCTCTACTGACGACAACGGACGTTGGAGCGTTCAGGTTCCCGGCGAGACACTCACGGCGGACGCCGTCGTCCTCGCCGTACCGCAGCGCGAGGCGCACGATCTACTGCCCGCCGGAGCCCTCGACGCCCCGGAACGACTGCTGGAGATCGACACCGCGCCGATCCTCAACGTGCATGTCGTGTACGACCGGAAGGTGCTCGGCAAGCCCTTCTTCGCGGCCCTCGGCACCCCGGTGCAGTGGGTCTTCGACCGGACCGACGCCTCCGGGCTGAAGGACGGCCAGTACCTGGCGCTGTCGCAGTCGGCGGCGCAGGACGAGATCGACGCACCGGTCGCCGAACTGCGCGAGCGGTATCTGCCCGAACTGGAACGGCTGTTGCCCGGCACCCGCGGCGCCGAGGTGAAGGACTTCTTCGTGACCAGGGAGCGCACGGCCACGTTCGCTCCCGCCCCAGGCGTCGGGCGGCTGCGGCCCGGCGCCCGTACCAAGGCCCCCGGCCTCTGGCTGGCCGGAGCGTGGACCGCCACAGGGTGGCCCGCGACCATGGAGAGTGCGGTCCGCAGTGGCGTGAGTGCGGCGGACGCCGCGCTGAGCGCCCTGGGCCGGCCCCGCCCCCGCCACCTCTTCGAAGTCGAGGAGGCGGCCTGATGCTCGATGAGCGCGCGGCAGGTCCCCGCACCCCCGGTACCGCAACAAGAGGAGAGACTGTGCCCACTGTGCCCCCGGCCCCGAAGGCTGCCGACGCGGTGGAGGTGACCGCGCTACTGGAGCGCGGCCGGACCCTGGCCACACCCGTACTGCGGGCGGCCATCGCCCGCCTGGCCCCTCCCATGGACACCGTTTCCGCCTACCACTTCGGCTGGATCGACGCGGCGGGCAACCCCGCGGACGGCGACGGCGGCAAGGCCGTACGCCCCGCCCTCGCGGTGCTCTCCGCCGAGGTCACCGGCGCCGCCCCTGAGGTCGGCATCCCCGGCGCGGTCGCCGTCGAGCTGGTCCACAACTTCTCGCTGCTGCACGACGACCTGATGGACGGCGACGAACAGCGCCGGCACCGCGACACCGTCTGGAAGGTGCACGGCCCCGCCCAGGCGATCCTGGTCGGCGACGCCCTGTTCGCCCTCGCCAACGAGATCCTGCTGGAACTCGGCACCGTCGAGGCGGGCCGTGCCACCCGTCGGCTCACCACCGCGACCCGCGCGCTGATCGACGGACAGGCGCAGGACATCTCCTACGAGCACCGCGACCGCGTCAGCGTCGAGGAGTGCCTGGAGATGGAGGGCAACAAGACCGGCGCCCTGCTCGCGTGCGCCAGCTCCATCGGCGCGGTGCTCGGCGGCGCGGACGACCGCACCGCCGACACCCTGGAGAAGTACGGCTACCACCTGGGCCTGGCCTTCCAGGCCGTCGACGACCTCCTCGGCGTCTGGGGCGACCCGGAGGCCACCGGCAAGCAGACCTGGAGCGATCTGCGCCAGCGCAAGAAGTCCCTGCCGGTCGTGGCCGCGCTCGCGGCGGGCGGTGCCGCCTCCGAGCGGCTCGGCGAGATCCTCGCCGCCGACGCCAAGAGCAGCGACTTCGCGAACTTCTCCGAGGAGGAGTTCGCGGCCCGCGCCGCCCTCATCGAGAAGGCGGGCGGCCGCGAGTGGACCGCCGAAGAGGCGCGCCGCCAGCACACCGTCGCCATCGAAGCCCTCGGCGCCATCGACATGCCTGACCAGGTGCGGGACCGGTTCGCGGCGCTCGCCGACTTCGTCGTCGTACGAAAGAGATGATCACTATCGGTCGAACAGCCCTCGCGTAGTCGCCGGCCGGTGCTACCGACGCACGAGCACCGGCCGACGGCGGACCCACAGCAGCACGACTTGTACGACTGCAAGAAGGGGAAGCCATGACAGCGACGACCGACGGAAGCACCGGGGCCCTGCCGCCCCGCGCTGCCTCGGCCAGGGAAACACTCATCACGACCCCCGTGGCGGCCGGGGTGCACGAGGCCGCCGTACGAGCCACCGAGCGGGCCACCGACTTCCTGCTCTCCCGGCAGGACGCCGAGGGGTGGTGGAAGGGCGACCTCGAGACGAACGTCACGATGGACGCCGAGGACCTGCTCCTCCGCCAGTTCCTGGGCATCCAGGACGAGGCCACCACGCGCGCCGCCGCCCTGTTCATCCGCGGCGAGCAGCGCGAGGACGGCACCTGGGCCAGCTTCTACGGCGGACCCGGCGAACTCTCCACCACCATCGAGGCGTACGTCGCCCTGCGCCTGGCCGGCGACGCCCCGGACGCGCCGCACATGGCGAGGGCCTCGGCCTGGATCCGTGACCGGGGCGGTATCGCGGCCTCCCGGGTGTTCACGCGGATCTGGCTGGCGCTGTTCGGCTGGTGGAAGTGGGAGGACCTGCCCGAACTCCCGCCGGAACTCATCTACTTCCCGAAGTGGTTCCCGCTCAACATCTACGACTTCGGGTGCTGGGCGCGGCAGACCATCGTCCCGCTGACGATCGTCTCCGCGAAGCGTCCGGTGCGGCCCGCGCCCTTCCCGCTCGACGAGCTGCACACCGACGCGCGCAACCCGAACCCGGTCAAGCCGCTTGCTCCTGCGGCGAGTTGGGACGGTGTCTTCGAGCGGCTCGACAAGGCGCTGCACCAGTACCGCAGGTTCGCTCCGCGCGGGCTGCGCAGGGCCGCGATGAACTCCGCCGCGCGCTGGATCATCGAGCGGCAGGAGAACGACGGCTGCTGGGGCGGCATCCAGCCGCCGGCCGTGTACTCGGTCATCGCGCTGTACCTGCTCGGCTACGACCTCGAACACCCGGTGATGCGCGAGGGGCTGGCGTCGCTGGACCGTTTCGCCATCTGGCGCGAGGACGGGACCCGGATGATCGAGGCCTGTCAGTCCCCGGTGTGGGACACCTGCCTCGCGGCCATCGCGCTCGCCGACGCCGGGCTCCCGGCCGACCACCCGCAACTGGTGAAGGCCGCCGACTGGATGCTCGGTGAGCAGATCGTGCGGCCCGGCGACTGGTCGGTGCGCAAACCCCAACTCCCGCCCGGCGGTTGGGCGTTCGAGTTCCACAACGACAACTACCCCGACATCGACGACACCGCCGAGGTCGTCCTCGCGCTGCGCCGGGTCAGGCACCACGACCCGGAGCGGGTGGAGAAGGCGATCGGGCGCGGGGTGCGCTGGAACCTCGGGATGCAGTCGAAGAACGGCGCCTGGGGGGCCTTCGACGTCGACAACACCAGCATGTTCCCCAACAAGCTGCCGTTCTGCGACTTCGGCGAGGTCATCGACCCGCCGTCCGCGGACGTCACCGCGCACGTGGTGGAGATGCTGGCGGTCGAGGGCTACAGCCACGATCCGCGCACCCGGCGCGGCATCGAGTGGCTGCTCGCCGAACAGGAGCCGGACGGCTCGTGGTTCGGGCGCTGGGGGGTCAACTACATCTACGGCACTGGATCCGTGGTGCCCGCCCTCACCGCCGCCGGACTGCCCGGCTCGCACCCGGCGATCCGCCGGGCCGTCGGCTGGCTGGAGTCCGTACAGAACGACGACGGCGGCTGGGGGGAGGACCTGCGCTCGTACCACGACGTGAAGAAGTGGAGCGGCAAGGGCGCCTCCACCGCCTCGCAGACGGCCTGGGCGCTGCTGGCCCTGCTGGCGGCGGGCGAGAAGGACTCCAAGGCCGTCGAGCGCGCCGTCGAGTGGCTCGCGAGCACCCAGCTGGCGGACGGCTCCTGGGACGAGCCGTACTTCACGGGGACCGGTTTCCCGTGGGACTTCTCGATCAACTACAACCTCTACCGGCAGGTCTTCCCGCTCACCGCGCTCGGCCGGTACGTCCACGGAGAGCCCTTCGCCAAGGCACAGGAGGGCTGATGAGCGCCCAGCCCGCCGCCGTCCCGCTGCTGATCGCCTGTGCGCTCGGCATCGAGCACATCGCCCTGCGCCTGGGCGAGCGCGGTGGCGCGGGCGGGCCGGTCACCGTCCTGCGTACGGGCATGGGGCCCAAGGCGGCCGGGCGCTCCGTCACCAGGGTCCTGGCCGACCCGGAGCTCGGCGAGGCCGCCGTGCTGGCCACCGGGTTCTGTGCCGGGCTCGCGCCCGGTATGCACCCCGGTGACCTGGTCGTCGCCGAGGAGACCCGGGACCCGGACGGAACCGTTCCGTGCGTCGGGACCGACCTACTCGTCAAGGAGCTCGTGCGAGCCGCACCCGGGCGCACCGTCCACACCGGCCCTGTCGCCGGCTCCGATCACGTCGTCCGCGGTCAGGAACGGTCCGATCTCCTCGCGACCGGCGCGATCGCGGTCGACATGGAGTCCGCGGCCACGCTCCTGAGCGCCGTACGCACGGGCCCACGCCCGGTTGCGGCCGTCCGGGTGGTCGTGGACGCTCCAGAACATGAACTCGTCCGGATCGGCACATTGCGCGGTGGAATATCTGCCTTCCGCGTATTGCGTTCCGTTCTTCCCGCTTTCTATGAATGGCACCGTTCCTTGCTGCTCCCCAGGAGGTGAGCCAGATGGCTATGCCGCTGCGTCAGTCCATCAAGGTTGCTACGTACTTGGTTGAACAGAAGCTCCGCAGGCGGGACAAGTTTCCGCTCATCGTCGAGCTGGAACCGCTCTACGCCTGCAATCTCGCGTGCGAGGGCTGCGGCAAGATCCAGCACCCGGCGGGCGTGCTCAAGCAGCGCATGCCGGTGGCCCAGGCCGTGGGAGCGGTGCTCGAGTCCGGTGCTCCGATGGTGTCGATCGCCGGCGGGGAGCCCCTGATGCACCCCAAGGTCGATGAGATCGTGCGGCAGTTGGTGGCGAAGAAGAAGTACGTCTTCCTGTGCACCAACGCGCTGCTGATGCGCAAGAAGATGGACAAGTTCAAGCCCTCGCCGTTCTTCGCCTTCACGGTGCACATCGACGGGCTGCGCGAGCGGCACGACGAATCCGTGGCCAAGGAGGGCGTGTTCGACGAGGCCGTGGAGGCGATCAAGGAGGCCAAGAAGCGCGGCTTCCGGGTCACCACCAACTCGACCTTCTTCAACACGGACACCCCGCAGACCATCATCGAGGTGCTCAACTACCTCAACGACGACCTCAAGGTCGACGAGATGATGATCTCGCCCGCCTACGCCTACGAGAAGGCCCCCGACCAGGAGCACTTCCTGGGCGTGGAGCAGACCCGCGAACTGTTCAAGAAGTCCTTCGCGGGCGGCAACCGCCGCAAGTGGCGGCTCAACCACTCCCCGCTCTTCCTGGACTTCCTGGAGGGCAAGGTCGACTTCCCGTGCACCGCGTGGGCGATCCCGAACTACTCGCTCTTCGGCTGGCAGCGCCCCTGCTACCTGATGAGCGACGGGTACGTGACCACGTACCGGGAGCTGATCGAGGACACCGACTGGGACAAGTACGGCCGCGGCAAGGACCCGCGCTGCGCCAACTGCATGGCGCACTGCGGTTACGAACCGACCGCGGTCATGGCCACCATGGGCTCCCTCAAGGAGTCCCTGCGGGCGATGCGCGAGACCGTCGCCGGAAACCGCGAGTGACGACATGACCGCCATTTCCTTGGGCGTCCCCGAGGTGCCGGTCCGGCCGATCGCAGAGCGCCGTGTCTCACGGCAGATCCAGGTCGGGCCGGTGGCGGTCGGGGGCGGGGCCCCGGTGTCGGTGCAGTCGATGACGACGACGCGGACATCGGACATCGGCGCCACCTTGCAGCAGATCGCGGAACTCACCGCGTCCGGCTGCCAGATCGTGCGCGTCGCCTGCCCCACGCAGGACGACGCGGACGCCCTCGCGACCATCGCGCGCAAGTCGCAGATCCCGGTGATCGCGGACATCCACTTCCAGCCGAAGTACGTGTTCGCCGCGATCGAGGCCGGCTGTGCGGCCGTACGCGTCAATCCCGGCAACATCAAGCAGTTCGACGACAAGGTGAAGGAGATCGCGCGGGCCGCGGGGGACCACGGCACGCCGATCCGTATCGGGGTCAATGCGGGCTCGCTCGACCGGCGGCTGCTCCAGAAGTACGGCAAGGCGACCCCGGAAGCCCTGGTGGAGAGCGCGTTGTGGGAGGCGTCGCTCTTCGAGGAGCACGACTTCCGGGACATCAAGATCTCGGTGAAGCACAACGATCCTGTGGTGATGGTCAACGCCTACCAGCTGCTGGCCGAACAGTGCGACTACCCGCTGCACTTGGGCGTCACCGAGGCCGGTCCCGCCTTCCAGGGGACCATCAAGTCGGCGGTGGCTTTCGGGGCGCTGCTGTCACGGGGGATCGGTGACACGATCCGGGTGTCCCTGAGTGCCCCGCCCGCCGAAGAGGTCAAGGTCGGCATCCAGATCCTGGAGTCCCTGAACCTCAGGCAGCGGCGGCTGGAGATCGTGTCGTGCCCGTCCTGCGGGCGCGCCCAGGTCGATGTCTACAAGCTCGCCGACGAGGTCACGGCCGGTCTGGAGGGCATGGAAGTGCCCCTGCGGGTGGCCGTGATGGGGTGTGTGGTCAACGGTCCCGGTGAGGCGCGGGAGGCGGACCTGGGGGTCGCCTCCGGCAACGGCAAGGGGCAGATCTTCGTCAAGGGCGAGGTCGTCAAGACCGTTCCCGAGTCGAAGATCGTGGAGACCCTCATCGAAGAGGCGATGAAGATCGCCGAGCAGATGGAGCAGGACGGCGTCGCGTCGGGGGAGCCGGCCGTCACCGTGAGCTGAACAGCACGGACCGAAGGGGGCCCGCGAACGTGACGATTCTGGAGAACATCCGGGGACCACGCGACCTGAAGGCGCTGTCCGAGGCGCAACTTGGCGAACTGTCCGACGAAATCAGAGAGTTCCTGGTGCACGCCGTGGCCAGGACCGGTGGTCACCTCGGGCCCAATCTGGGGGTGGTGGAACTCTCCGTCGCCCTCCACCGGGTCTTCGAGTCACCGGTCGACCGCATCGTCTGGGACACCGGCCATCAGAGCTACGTACACAAACTGCTGACAGGACGTCAGGACTTTTCGAAGCTCCGCGGCAAAGGGGGCCTGTCCGGCTACCCGTCGCGGGAGGAGTCCGAGCACGACATCGTCGAGAACAGCCATGCCTCCACGGCGCTGGGCTGGGCCGACGGACTCGCCAAGGCACGCCAGGTGCAGGGCGAGAAGGGACACGTCGTCGCGGTGATCGGCGACGGCGCGCTGACCGGCGGCATGGCCTGGGAGGCGCTGAACAACATCGCGGCCGCCAAGAACAGGCCGCTGATCATCGTCGTCAACGACAACGAGCGCTCGTACGCCCCCACCATCGGCGGCCTCGCCAACCACCTCGCCACCCTGCGCACCACCGACAGCTACGAACAGGTCCTGGCCTGGGGCAAGGACGTCCTCCAGCGCACGCCCGTCGTCGGCAACACCGTCTACGAGGCGCTGCACGGCGCGAAGAAGGGCTTCAAGGACGCGTTCGCGCCGCAGGGTCTGTTCGAGGACCTTGGGCTCAAGTACGTCGGCCCGATCGACGGACACGACATCGGTGCCGTCGAGTCCGCGCTGCGGCGTGCGAAACGCTTCCACGGGCCGGTGCTGGTGCACTGCCTCACCGAGAAGGGGCGCGGCTACGAACCCGCCCTCGCGCACGAAGAGGACCACTTCCACACCGTGGGTGTGATGGACCCGCTCACCTGCGAACCGCTCGCGCCGTCCAACGGGCCGTCCTGGACCTCGGTGTTCGGCGAGGAGATCGTGAAGATCGGCGAGGAGCGGGAGGACGTCGTGGCGATCACGGCGGCCATGCTGCACCCGGTCGGGCTCGGCAAGTTCGCCGCCCGGTTCCCGGACCGGGTGTGGGACGTCGGCATCGCCGAGCAGCACGCGGCCGTATCGGCGGCGGGGCTCGCGACCGGAGGACTGCACCCCGTCGTCGCCGTCTACGCCACCTTCCTCAACCGTGCCTTCGACCAGCTCCTGATGGACGTCGCCCTGCACCGCTGCGGAGTGACCTTCGTCCTGGACCGGGCCGGGGTGACCGGTGTCGACGGCGCCTCCCACAACGGCATGTGGGACATGTCGATCCTCCAGGTCGTGCCGGGCCTCAGGATCGCCGCGCCGCGCGACGCCGACCAGCTGCGGGCCCAGCTGCGCGAGGCGGTCGCGGTGGACGACGCGCCGACCCTTGTGCGGTTCCCGAAGGAGTCGGTGGGGCCGTGCGTCCCGGCGGTCGACCGGGTGGGCGGCGTCGACGTACTGCACCGCGACGATGTGCCGGACGTCCTGCTGGTCGCCGTCGGCGTCATGGCGCCCGTCTGCCTCCAGGCCGCCGAGCTGCTTCAAGCTCGCGGCATCGGCTGCACCGTCGTCGACCCGCGCTGGGTCAAGCCCGTCGACCCGGCGCTCCCGGGCCTCGCCGCCGGGCACCGCCTGGTGGCCGTCGTCGAGGACAACAGCCGCGCGTCCGGGGTCGGCGCCGCGATCGCGCTGGCGCTCGGTGACGCCGACGTCGATGTGCCCGTACGGCGTTTCGGCATCCCGGAGCAGTTCCTCGCGCACGCCAAGCGCGGCGAAGTGCTCGCCGACATCGGCCTCACGCCCGTCGAGGTCGCCGGCCGGATCAGCGCGAGCCTGGCCGTCAAAGAGGTGGCCAAGGAGCCGGCCGAAGACGTGCCGGTGCAGAAGCCGGTCGACGTGCCGGTGCGGAAGTCAGTCAAGGAGAAACCCGAATGACCACGGAGTTCGACCTCGGCGCCCTGCTGGCCGAGCGCGGAGCCGAGCGCTACGAGCTGCATACCAAGTACCTCAACCACCAGCTCCCGCGCATGCTGCACACCATCGGCTTCGACAAGGTCTACGAGCGGGCCGAGGGCGCGTACTTCTGGGACGCGGACGGCGACGATTACCTGGACATGCTCGCCGGGTTCGGGGTGATGGGCCTGGGCCGCCATCACCCCGTCGTCCGCAAGGCGCTGCACGACGTGCTCGACGCCCAGCTCGCCGACCTCACCCGCTTCGACTGCCAGCCGCTGCCCGGGCTCCTGGCGGAGCGGCTGCTGGTCCACAGCCCGCATCTGGACCGGGTGTTCTTCGGCAACAGCGGCACCGAGGCGGTCGAGACCGCCCTGAAGTTCGCCCGCCGCGCCACCGGCAAGGCCCGCGTCCTGTACTGCGACCACGCCTTCCACGGCCTGACCACCGGCTCCCTGTCGGTCAACGGCGAGGACGGTTTCCGCGACGGCTTCGCCCCGCTGCTGCCCGACACGGCCGTACCGCTCGGTGATCTCGACGCGCTGGCAAGGGAGTTGAAGAAGGGTGACGTCGCCGCCCTGATCGTCGAGCCGATCCAGGGCAAGGGCGTGCTCGAGACCCCGCCCGGCTATCTGCGCGCCGCCCAGGAGCTGCTGCACAAGCACAAGGCGCTGCTGATCGTGGACGAGGTGCAGACCGGGCTCGGCCGGACCGGTGACTTCTACGCCTACCAGCACGAGGACGGCGTGGAGCCGGACCTGGTCTGTGTGGCCAAGGCGCTCTCCGGCGGCTATGTACCGGTGGGTGCCACGCTCGGCAAGGACTGGATCTTCAAAAAGGTCTACTCGTCGATCGACCGCGTGCTGGTCCATTCGGCGAGCTTCGGATCCAACGCCCAGGCCATGGCGGCGGGCCTGGCCGTCCTGTCGGTCATGGAGAACGAGCAGATCGTCGCGAACGCCCGCGCCACCGGTGAGCTGCTCAAGTCCCGCCTCGCGGCCCTGGTCGGCAAATACGAACTGCTGGCCGACGTCCGCGGCCGCGGCCTGATGATCGGCATCGAGTTCGGCAAGCCCAGCTCGCTGAAGCTGCGCAGCCGCTGGACCATGCTCCAGGCCGCCCGCAAGGGCCTCTTCGCGCAGATGGTGGTCGTCCCGCTGCTCCAGCGGCACCGGATCCTCACCCAGGTCTCCGGTGACCACCTGGAAGTGATCAAGCTGATCCCGCCGCTGGTCGTGGGCGAGCGGGAGGTGGACCGGTTCGTCGAGGCCTTCACGGCCGTGATGGACGATGCCCACAGCGGGGGCGGCCTGATGTGGGACTTCGGGAAGACGCTGGTGAAGCAGGCGGTGGCCAACCGCTAGGGCACTTGTCTCTGAGGCAATAAATTTGTCTGACGGGTAAGTCTCCGGCTGAATGGAGGGTATGAGCTCTCCCGACCTGCCCGTCGTGGCGCCGCAGCTCCGTGCCCTGCGGCGCCGCGCCTCCCTCACCCTGGAGGCCGCGGCCCGTGAGGCAGGGCTGTCGCCCGCCCATCTCTCCCGCCTGGAGACCGGGCAGCGTCAGCCTTCGCTGCCGATGCTGCTCGCCCTTGCCCGCATCTACGGTACGACCGTCTCGGAGCTGCTCGGTGAGACGATCGCCGAGCGGGACGCCGTCGTACGCGCCGCCGACATGGAACCGACCACGGCCGGCGGCTGGACGTACCGTCAGGCCGGAGCGCCCGGCCGCGGCATGCAGGCCCTGCGCCTGCACGTGCCGCACGGCTCCCAGGGCGACATCGTGCGCGTGCACCCCGGTGAGGAGTGGCTGTACGTGATCGAGGGGCGGCTACGGCTGCGCCTCGGCGACACCACGCACTTGCTCGCGCCCGGCGACAGCGCGCACTTCGACTCGCTGACCCCGCATCGCATTGCCGCAGAGGACCGCGGCGGGCTCGAGCTCCTGTTCGTCCACACCCTGTTGCAGAGCCCCACGGCCACGCTGTGCCTGGGCCCCACCCCTGGAGTCATGCCATGAGAGACATGGAGGAGAAGTTCCCGCGTGCTCTGTGGGTGCGCCTGATCATCTACATCGCGGTGGGACACGTCTTCGCGGCCTTCATCTACCTGCTCTTCGAGCTGGGGGCGAGGCAGTAGCCCTGCGTCCTCAGTCCAGCAGGCGCTCGCGCAGCCGCTCACGGATCTCGGGGGTGACTCCGAGCCCCTGTTCCAGGTAGACCTCGACCGTGCCCCAGGTCTCCTCGATGGTCTCGAAGGCCGCGGTCAGGTATTCCGCGCGCGCGTCGAAGAGGGGGCTGAGCAGCTCCATGACCTCGGGGGAGTAGGCCGAGGTCGAGCTGCTGCTGCGGTGGACCTTGTAGCGGCGGTGCTTGGCGTTCGACTCCAGGTAGTCCGTCACGATCGCCTCGCGCTCCACGCCCAGGGCAAGCAGCGTCACGGCTATGGACAGGCCGGCGCGGTCCTTGCCCGCCGCGCAGTGCATCAGGGCGGGGACGCTGTCCTCGGCGAGCGCGCGCAGCACCCGGGAGTGCTCGGCGGTGCGCTCCTTGATGATCGTGCGGTACGAGGTGATCATCCGGTTCGCGGCCTTGCCGTCGGAGAGGATCGTCCGCAGCTGGTCGATGTCGCCGTCGCGGACCATCTTCCAGAACTCGGCGCCGTCCGCCGGGTCGGTCAGCGGCAGGTTCACATTCCGCACACCGGGCAGCTCGACATCCGGGCCCTCCAGCCTCTGGTCGGCGGCGTTGCGGAAATCGAAGATCGTGTGCAGACCCAGGGAGTCGAGGAAGACGGCGTCCTCCTCGGTCGCGTGCGCGAGGTGGCCGCTGCGGAACAGCACGCCCTGCCGCACCCGCCGCCCGTCCACGGTCGGCAGTCCGCCCACGTCACGGAAGTTGCGCACTCCGGCCAGCTCCGGCTCGGTCGACGGGATCTGCTGCGTCACGAGGGCTCCTCCCCATCGGCTTCGTCGGCGCGGCTCGTCGACGGGCACGGACTCGACGATACGACATGGATTCCTGAGGCAATGAAGTTATCCACAGGCGTTGTGCCAGGGGATCAAGGGCTGGATGATGTTGGTACTTGAGTGCACCTGTGCGGATCTGTGGAGACGTGATGCTGGAGTTTTCGGATAACGCCCGTACGTGGCTCCTGACCGGGCCGACCAGCGGCTACGCCATCCATCTCACCGACGACGACGAGCTGGTGCACCTGCACTGGGGCCCGCGGATCGCGCTCGCCGACGCCGAGGCCCTCGCGGTGCGTGCGCTGCCGGACTGTAGCTCCTTCGAGTCCCAGCTCGACGGACGCGAGGAGTACCCGGTCGAGGGCGGTCCCCGCTTCGCCCGGCCCGCCCTCTCCGTACGCACCGAGGAGAGGCGCGGCACCGAGTGGCGCTTCGAGGCGTACGAGGCCGAGGACGACGAACTGCGGCTGCGGTTCCGCGACGAAGGCCTGACCGTCACGCTGCACTACCGGATGCGCGACGACGTCGTGGAGCGCTGGGTGACCCTCGACAACGACGGGCCGACGGTCGAGCTGCTGCGCGCCGACTCCGCCACCTGGACCCTGCCCGACCGCGACGGCTGGCGGCTCTCCCAGCTGCACGGCCGCTGGGCCGCGGAGTCCCGGCTGGTGCGCTCCGACCTCACCTACGGTGAGAAGGTCATCGGCAGCCGCCGCGGCCACACCGGGCATCAGCACCTGCCCTGGGTCGCGCTGGACGCCGACGCGACCGAGGAGCGGGGCGAGGTCTACGGCTGCGCCCTCGGCTGGTCCGGCTCCTGGCGGATCGCCGTGGCCCAACTCCCGGACGCGCGCGTGCAGATCACCGGCGGCGCCGGATACGACGACTCGGGCCTGCTGCGACTGGCGGCGGGCGAGTCGTTCACGACGCCCGTCTTCGCCGGCCTGTGGAGCGACGGCGGCTTCGGCGGGGCGAGCCGGGCGTGGCACGCCTACCAGCGTGCGTACGTCATCCCGGACGCGGGCCAGGACCGGCCGGTGCTCTTCAACTCCTGGGAGGCCACGGAGTTCGACATCTCCGAGGAGCAGCAGCGGGCGCTCGCGCGCCGGGCCGCGGACATGGGCGTGGAGCTGTTCGTGGTCGACGACGGCTGGTTCGGGGCACGGACCAGCGACCGGGCCGGGCTCGGCGACTGGACACCCAACCCCGACCGCTTCCCCGGCGGCCTCAAGCCGCTCGCGGACCACGTGCACGGCCTCGGCATGCAGTTCGGCATCTGGGTCGAGCCCGAAATGGTCAATACGGACAGCGATCTGTATCGCGCCCACCCTGACTGGGCGCAGCACCAAATCGGGCGCAAACGTACGGAATTTCGCAATCAACTCGTACTGAACCTCGCCCGCGACGACGTTCAGGAGTACCTCTGGGAGCGGCTCGACACGCTTCTCTCCAGTGCCCCGATCGACTACGTGAAGTGGGACTTCAACCGCTGCTTCACCGATGCGGGCTGGCCGGGAGAAGCGTATCCGCAGCGGTTGTGGGTCGATCATGTGCGCGCTCTGTACGGTTTGTTGGACCGGCTGCGGGACGCGCACCCCGGCGTCGCCTTCGAGTCCTGCTCCGGCGGTGGCGGCCGGATCGACCTCGGGATCATGAGCCGCACCGACCAGGTGTGGACCTCGGACAACACGGACCCGCTCGACCGGCTCGCCATCCAGTACGGCTTCAGTCAGATCCACCCCGCCAGGGTCATGGCGGCCTGGGTCACCGACAGCCCCAACACCCAGCTCAACGGCCGGGTCAGCTCGCTGCGCTTCCGGTTCGTGAGCGCCATGGCCGGGGTGCTCGGGGTCGGCGGCGACCTCACGAGGTGGACGGACGAAGAGCTTGCCGAGGCCGGGAACTGGGTGGGCCTGTACAAGGAGATCCGGCCCCTCGTGCAGCGTGGGGACCTCTACCGGCTGCGGCCGCCGCAGGGCGGTGCGAGTGCGGTGCAGTACGTGCTCGGCGACGAGGCCGTCGTCCTCGCCTGGCTCCAGGCGCAGCGTTACGGCGAGCCCGTACCGGCGCTGCGGCTGCGCGGCCTCGACCCGACAGCGTCGTATGAATGCCGCGAAACGGGCGAAGTTCACCGGGGTGCGGTGCTGTTGCACCACGGATTGCGCACAGGGCTGCGCGGCGACCTTGATGCGACGGTTCTCCGGCTGCGTCGCATCTGACTCTTCTGTCCGAATTGGGATCTTCATTACAACTCGCTCTGGAATAAGGCGTCCTGGGGAGATGCTGCGTGAGCAGCGTCATATTCGTGACCGAGCGTCGTCCGTCATGTTCACGTAATTCGCGGGTGTTTCCTGGGGATTTGAATCCTGTGACGGGGTGGAATTCACGGAGTGTGACTGGGATTTCTCACAAGGGATCAAGAGAAACGCATGCCCCGGGAACCTCTTGCTTGTCCCTTTGCGTCTTAGTCGCTTACGTTCGCCACCAATCCGGACGGACGCCCAATCCTGCCGCCGCCCGGAGACCGCACAACTCACCCGTGAACGGCAGGAGCGGGGGACCCACAGGTACAACCGCCTGTTCCGGTCTCCGGAACGGCTAGGGGTTAAGTCGCGATCGCGCGGCCGGACATCTCCAGTCCGAACCCGACAGCTCACCTCGTAGGCGCCGGAGAGGAATTCGCCATGCCCGCGAAGGGTAAGCACCGCCGTCCCAAGAGTCAGCGCTTCACCCGCTCGATCGCCGTCGCCGGAACCGGTGGCGCAGCGCTCGCCCTCCCGCTCCTGGGGGCCACCGGAGCGCACGCCGCTCCCGCTCAATCCGTTTCGGAAAAGGCCGTTCAGTCGGTTCCGAAGGCCGATAAGAAGGCTGCCGAGAAGAAGGCCGCCGCGAAGACCTATTCGGTGAGGGCCGGTGACTACCTCTCGAAGATCGCCGACGAGCAGAATGTCAGCGGTGGCTGGCAGAAGCTCTACTCGGACAACCGCCAGGCGGTCGGCGACGACCCGTCGCTGATCCATCCCGGCCTGAAGCTCTCGATCGGCAAGAAGGCCGCGACCGACTCCTCCAAGTCGCCGTCGTCTTCATCGCCTTCGTCGAAGTCGTCCGACTCGTCTGACTCATCCGGTTCGTCTGACTCGTCCGCATCGGATTCGTCGGCGTCCTCGAGCTCGAACACGGCGAACACCCAGTCCGCCGACACCACGAGCACCGCCGGCGGCTTCACCCTCCCGGTGGCCGGTGCCACCGTCGGCACTCCGTACCACATGTCGGGCAGCATGTGGTCCAGCGGTTACCACACCGGCGTCGACTTCGTCGTCCCGACCGGCACCTCGCTGAAGTCCGTGGGTGCGGGCACGGTCGTCTCCGCGGGCTGGGGCGGCGCGTACGGCAACCAGGTCGTCGTCAAGCTGGCCGACGGCTACTACGCGCAGTACGGCCACCTGTCCTCGCTCTCCGTCTCCAACGGGCAGACCGTGACCGAGGGCCAGGAGCTCGGCCTCTCCGGTGCGACCGGCAATGTGACCGGCCCGCACCTGCACTTCGAGATCCGCACCACCCCGGACTACGGCTCGGACGTCGACCCCGTCGCCTACCTCCGCTCGCACGGCGTCTCCGTCGGCTGACACCGCGGCTGACGCGCCCCCCACGCCACCGAAGGCCGGACCCCGATCCCCGGGTCCGGCCTTCGGTGAAGAAAATCAAGACGGACGGCTGAGTGACGCCACAACGTCCTTGATCGGAGGGCTATTCCTGAGTTGGTGAACACTTTAGGCGTGGCTTATCTCACCGCCCGTCAACCCCTTCCTACGGTCGCGTAGCTCACATCCGAAGGTGAATCATGGGCCGATGTGGCAGACGATTCGAAGAATGACAACAGATCAGTGATCGGGTCGTACGTGGCGGTGGGGGACAGCTTCACCGAGGGCGTCGGCGACCCCGGCCCTGACGGGGCGTTCGTCGGCTGGGCCGACCGGTTCGCGGTACTGCTCGCGGACCGCCGGCCGGAGGGCGACTTCGAGTACACCAACCTCGCCGTGCGCGGCAAACTGCTCGACCAGATCGTGGCACACCAGCTCCCGAAGGCCGTCGAACTCGCCCCGGACCTGGTCTCGTTCTGTGCGGGCGGCAACGACATCATCCGGCCCGGAACCGACCCCGACGAGGTCGCCGAACGCTTCGAGCGGGCGATGGTCCGGCTCACCTCGGCCGTCGGCACCGTCATGGTGACGACCGGCTTCGACACCCGAGGCGTCCCGGTGCTCAAGCATCTGCGCGGCAAGATCGCCACCTACAACGGCCATGTACGGGCGATCGCCGACCGGTTCGGCTGCCCGGTGCTCGACCTGTGGTCCCTCAAGACCGTTCAGGACCGGCGGGCCTGGGGCGACGACCGGCTCCACCTCTCGGCCGAGGGGCACACGCGCGTGGCGCTGCGCGCCGGCCAGGTACTCGGCCTGGAGGTCCCGGCCGATCCCGACCAGCCCTGGCCCCCGCTGCCACCGCGGGGCACCCTCGATGTGCGGCGGGACGACGTCCACTGGGCGCGCGAGTACCTGGTCCCGTGGATCGGGCGGCGGTTGCGCGGCGAGTCGTCGGGCGACCATGCGACGGCGAAGGGCACGCTCTCGCCGCACGACATCAAGGAACGGATCGGGTTCGTGGCCTGAGGGCGGCGGTGGACGGCTCGGTCACCGTCCTGACGCGGTCAAGGCCTTCCGCTCCAGCCCCAGTTCGCGGGCGAGTGCGTCATCCACCCATTCCTGCGCACGCGCGCGTGACACCGCGCCGGCATAGGAGGTCATCTGTACGGCGAGTCCGTCGAGGAGGGCCGTGAGGCGCAGGGCCGCGCCGGTGGGATCCGGGCAGCGGAACTCGCCCGCGGCCACTCCTTCGGCGATGACCTCGGCGATCGCGGCCTTCCATTCCTTGTCGAGGTCGCGGGTGACCTCCCGCAGGGCGGGCTCGCGCAGCGCCGCCGCCCAGCCCTCGATCCACAGCCGCCAGCCCTTGGCCTGGCCCGTGGGTGCGTACCAGCGCACAGCGGCCCGAAGCCGGCGCAGTGCCGTCGTACGGCGGCCGAGCAGCCGGCGCAGCTGTGCGAGGTCGTCCTCGGCGGCGTAGGTGAAGGCGGCGGCGACGAGCCTCTCCTTGGTGGAGAAGTGATAGAGCACCAGTGCGTTGCTCACACCGAGTGCCGCGGCCACGTCGGCGATCCGGACGGCCGTGACGCCCCGCGCCTCGATCTGCTCGATGGCGGCTTTCAGCAGCTCCTCGCGCCGCTCAGCCACGCTCAACCGCACCCTGGCCACGCGGTCACCCTACACAGAACATGTCAACGGCCCGCGTCACCGGTACCACCCGAATCGCGCGGCGATCACCGGCAGCCGGTCCGCGACGATGGCGTGAGCGGCGGCCCGCGGTGTCGTCCCATCCGTCTCCGCGCGGGCCAGCATCAGGTTCACCAGGGCGCGCATCGAGCGGCGTGTGTGCGCGAACGCCTCGTCCGCGTCCGCGCCGATGTCACCGAACAGCGTCCACCACCACCAGGCGTTCGTCCCGGAGTTGACGACCACGTCCGGCAGCACGGTGACCCCGCGCGCGGCCAGCAGCTCCTCCGCCTCGGGCAGTACGGGCATGTTGGCCGCCTCGACGATCCAGCGGGCGGTGATCCGCTCCTGGTTCACGGCGTCGACCGCATACGAGACGGCCGCGGGCACCAGCACCTCCGCGTCGGCGGAGAGCCAGGCGTCGCCCGGCAGTTCCCGGTCACCGGGACGCAACACGGAACGGTCGACGGTCCCGTAAGCGTCGCGCCCGGCGAGCAGGGCCTCGACGTCGAGCCCCGCCGGGTTGGCGATCGTGCCCTTGATGTCGGCGACGGCCACGACCGCGAGCCCCGCGCGCGTGAGGAAGCGTGCCGTCGCCCCGCCCATGGTGCCCAGGCCCTGCACGGCGACACGCGTCCCTGCGTACGGCACGCTCGCCCGGTCCAGGGCGGCGAGCGCCGACTCGGCGACCCCGCAGCCGCCGACGAGTTCGTCGAGCCCGATGCCGTCCACCTCGACGGCGAACGCTTCGGCGAGCCGGCACCGGGCCGCGGCCTCGTCGTCCAGCAGCGGGTACACGGCCTGGATCGACGACACGAGCCCCGCCTCCGCGGCCGCCCGGTCCACCAGGTCCTGGGTGAGCCCGAGATCCTCGCCCGTGGTCCAGAAGCTCTCGATGTACGGCCGCATGGCGCGCAGGTAGCGCACCAGAAGCCCGTACGAATCCGGGTCCTGCGGATCGCAGTCGATGCCCCCCTTGGCGCCGCCGAGGGGGATGTACCGTCCCTCGGGGTCGTAGTGCAGCGCCTCCTTCATGGTCATGCCGCGCGCGAGCCCGGTGACCTCGTCGAGGGTGCAGCCCGCCCGCATCCGCAGCCCGCCACTGGACACACCGCGCACCAGCCGGTCGACGACCAGGAAGCCCTGTCGCCCGCTGACGTGGTCGGTCCAGACGAGCGACATCAGGGGGTTGGTCATACGGGCTCCTCGAAATGGCATTACTGAACAGCGAGTCAGTATCGGGACGGGTGGCGTGTCGTGTCAACGTGAAACCGGTTGGAGGGCCGGCGGGTGGAATCAGTAAGTTCTCTCCAACAGCGCACTGACCTGGATCGGAGGGAGCGGACAGGGCATGGCCCACGTCGTCGAACTGATCCACTACCCCATCAAGGGCTGCGCCGGGACCTCACCGGGCGAGGTGATGGTGACCCCCGCCGGCCTCGCGCACGACCGCAGCTTCATGGTCGTCAGTGAGGAGGGTGTGTTCCGGACGCAGCGACGCGATCCTCGGCTCGCAGTCATCCGGCCGGCGGTCGGTGCCGGCGGGGAACTGCTCGTGCTGCGGGCGCCGGGGTTCGAGGCCGTGCGCGTCGACGTGGACGCATCCGGGGCCCGGCGCGCGGTCGATCTCTTCGGAAGTCCGTATCAGGGGATCGACCAGGGGAACACCGCCGCCGCGTGGCTGTCGGACGTGCTCCGGGCACCCAGCAGGCTCGTACGCGTGCCACCCGAGCACGACCGGGTGACCGACGGCCGTACACCGGGCACGTCCGGCTACGCCGACAGCTGTGCGCTGCACCTGCTCTCCCGCGCCACCCTCGACCTCCTCAACGGCAAGGTGGCCGAGCGCGGCGGCAGCCCGCTGCCGATGGACCGCTTCCGCCCGAACGTCGTCGTCGGCGGTTGGGACGAACCGCACACCGAGGACCGCGCCCACCGCATCACCATCGGTGACGCCGAACTGGGCTACGCGAAGCTCGCCATCCGCTGCGCCGTCACCCTGGTCGACCAGGACACCGGGACGAAGGACGGCCCGGAACCGCTGCGCACGCTCGCCGGCTACCGCCGGGCGGGCGGCGGCGGGGTCGCGTTCGGCGCGAAGTTCGCGGTCCTGCGGCCCGGCAAGGTGACGGTCGGGGACGCGGTGGACGTGCAGGTGTGGGGCGACTCCGAGCTGTAGTTCCGCCCCGGGCGGGGAGGGCGGGACATCGCGCTGTGACCGGGGCGACCCGGGGTTGTCAGAGGCGGCGCCCATAATGGAAGTCCTCAGCAATTCCACTTGGAGGTACCGTGACCGGATTCCGTTCCCTGAGCACCGGGCTTCGCGCGCTGCAGCCCGCTGCCTTCGGCGCGGACCCCAGTGGTGAGCGTCTTGCGCGTATCCGCAGATCGCCCCACTTCAAGGACGGGGTCTTCCTGAATCCCGGGGGCGAGGCCCGGACCCGGCCCTCCGGTTCGTCCCTGGAGCTGGCGAAGGGCTTCCTCGACCGGGACACTCGGCCCCGCCGTGCTCCGCAGGGCACGGTTCCGGTGCACGCCACGACCCTCGCCGACATCGCCCGGCCCCCCGCCACGGGACTGCGGCTGACCTGGATGGGCCACTCCAGCGTGCTCGCGGAGATAGACGGCCACCGAGTGCTCTTCGACCCCGTCTGGGGCGAGCGCTGCTCTCCGTTCGCCTTCGCCGGGCCCAAGCGGCTGCACCCGGTGCCCCTGCCGCTGGCCGCGCTCGGCCCGGTCGACGTCGTCGTCATCTCGCACGACCACTACGACCACCTGGACATGCCCTCGATCAAGACGCTGGCGGGCACGGACACCCTGTTCGTCGTGCCGCTCGGCGTCGGCGCCCACCTCGAGCACTGGGGTGTGTCCGCGGACCGGCTGCGCGAGCTCGACTGGCACGAGGACACCAAGGTCGGCGGCCTCACCCTGACCGCCACCCCGGCCCGCCACTTCTGTGGTCGCGGGCTGCGCAACACCCAGCACACGCTCTGGGCCTCCTGGTCAGTCGCGGGCGAGGAACACCGGATCTACCACAGCGGAGACACCGGGTACTTCGAGGGCTTCAAGGACATCGGCGCCGACTACGGCCCGTTCGACGCCACGATGATCCAGATCGGGGCGTACTCCGAGTTCTGGCCCGACATCCACATGACCCCTGAGGAGGGCATGCGTGCCCACCTGGACCTCCAGGGCGGGACACCCCAGGGTGTGATGCTGCCGATCCACTGGGCCACCTTCAATCTGGCGATGCACCCGTGGGCGGAGCCCGGCGAGGGCACCGTCGCGGCCGCCCGCGCGGAGGGCGCTCGCGTGGCTCTGCCCCGTCCCGGCGAGCCCTTCGAACCCACGGCCGAGACCGTGCCCACCGAGCCCTGGTGGCGTGCGGTGGCGTCGGCCCCGGCCGACGGGTGGCCGGACGCCGACCTCCGCACCGGCACATCGACGAAGACCGCGGCCGACGGTCCGACCGATACGGCGGGTGACACTCCGGGCCGTGCGGCCGAGGGCACCGGCGACCCCGAGGCCGTACCGGCGGGGTGATCGAACGCGGGAAATCCGTGGACGGCGAGGGCCGGAGAGCGAAGAGCTCTCCGGCCCTCGCCGTCTGTTCGTGACCACTTCGGACCAGCTGCGATCGCTCTCTTCTCGTTCCAGAACTGGGGTGCGAGAGGTTAATCGGTCTGTCGTACGAAGCCTCATACCAGAGCGGGAAGCTCTCCGGGGGACTTTGTCAACTGCCCACCGCACATGATGCGCAGGCGACTACGGTGAGTGTCCGCCGGGCGACGCAGGGCCGAATTTTTCGGCTCTTTCGACCGGCACCGCGATGGCGCATGTCCGATTCGCGCACCGCACCGGGGGCGTCGCGTGGATCAGGACGGATCAGGGAGCGGGGTCTGGACAGGTGCAGCTGCGAGGCGGCGGAGGGAGTCGACGCGATGGGATCACCTCTGGCTCGACCCCGGCCGGAAGCCGGGGGAAACCGGTGACCGGCGACCGCGGCGCCGCAGCGCCCTCCCGACGCGAGCGCGGCCGGGGGACCGGCGGGGCGCACGCCGGGTCGCCCCGGTCCAGCCGGGCGTACGTCGGGTCTCGCGAGCCCGGGGGAGTGACCGCCCGGGGCCGTGAGCCCTCCGGGGCGCACACCGCAGGCGACACCGGCGGCCACGCGGACCCCCCTGGCAACCAGGCCCGACAGACCAGTACGAGGACACCGATGTCTCAGCTCCGCGCACCGGCAGCACGCGCAGACCGCCGCGAGGGCGGCCGGCACGGGCGGCCGGTCGCCCGCCCTGTACCCGTGCTGCCCGAGGCGCCCATACGACCCCAACTCCTGCGTCTCGCCGTGCTGCCGCCCCTCGCGGTCGCCCTCAGCGCCTCGGCCGCCGTGCTGTTCACCGTCCGCACGACCGGGGCGCAGCCCAGCCTCACCCTGTGGGGCGTGCTCGCCGGTGCGGTCTCGGTGACCTGCGTCGGGATCGCGATCGCCGCCGTGGCCGCGGATCGCGCCGCCAGGTCCGTGAGCGAACGGCTCGGTGCGATGCGCCGGAGCAGCGCGCGCGGCGAGGCCGATCTGCGGGCGCTCGTCGAGGCGCTGCGCCGCGGCGACGCCGCGCCCCAGCGCAAGCCGCGCAGCGGGCCCCCCGAGGACGCCGACGACTTCGAACTCCTCGCCGCCGACCTGGCCCGCGTGCACGACGGTGCCGTCACCGCCGTCGTCCAGGCCGCACAGCTGTCCAGTCAGGCGGGCAGCGAGCAGAAGCTGGAGGTCTTCCTGAATCTCGCGCGGCGCCTTCAGTCGCTGGTGCACCGCGAGATCTCCATCCTCGATGAGCTGGAGAACGAGATCGAGGACCCCGACCTGCTCAAGGGCCTCTTCCACGTGGACCACCTCGCCACCCGCATCCGGCGCCACGCGGAGAACCTCGCCGTGCTCGGCGGCGCCGTGTCACGCAGACAGTGGAGCAACCCGGTCTCCATGACCGAGGTGCTGCGCTCGGCCATCGCCGAGGTCGAGCAGTACTCGCGCGTCAAGCTCGTGCCGCCCATCGACGGCACCCTGCGCGGACACGCCGTCGCCGACGTGATCCATCTGCTCGCCGAACTCGTGGAGAACGCCACGGTGTTCTCCGCCCCGCACACCCAGGTGCTGATGCGCGCCGAACTGGTCACCTCCGGGCTCGCCGTCGAGGTCGAGGACCGCGGACTCGGCATGCCCGTCGGCGAGCAGAGCAAGATGAACGCCCTGCTGGCCGACCCCGACCAGGTGAATGTCGCGAGCCTGCTCGCCGACGGCCGCATCGGGCTGTTCGTCGTCTCCCAGCTCGCACGACGGCACGGCATCAACGTCCGTCTGCAGACCAATATCTACGGCGGTGTCCAGGCCGTACTCGTCGTGCCGCAGGGGCTGCTGGGTACACATCCGGGCGCTCCCGGGGCCGTACCGCGGGCGCAGGACACCAGTGGCGGCGCGGGGGCGGCCGTACCGACGCAGCAGCATCCGCGGCCCGCACCGGCACCCGACGCGGGACAGCGGGTCGTGCCCGCGGCGCCGACCGGTGTGCCGCCCCGGCAGCGGGCCCCTCGGGCGGCCGCACCGATGCCGGACAGCCGCCCACCGGTGCCGCTGCCCGTGCGCGTCCACGAGGAGCGGCCCAATCCGGCCGAGGCACTGCCGGGCATCCGGCCCGAAGACCGTCCGCTCGTCGTCGAGAACACGGGCACACCGCCCCTGCCGCGCACCAGCACCGTGCGCGGCACCATGGGCAAGCCCCAACTGCCCCGGCGCCGCGCCCAGGAACACATCGCGCCCCAGCTGCGCGACGGTCCGGCACCGCGCCAGGACTCGGACCACCTCGCCGGCCACGACCCCGGCCTGATGGCAGCCTTCCAGCGTGGCATCGGCCTCGCGGAGGCGCAGCAGCACATGGAGTCGGGTCACATGGACTCGTCCCACACGGTGTCGGGACACAGGGACTCCGGGCCACACATGGTGTCCGGTCATATGGAGCCCGCACATATGGAGCCCGCACACATCAAACCGGTGCGCACGGAGCCGACGCGCCTCGCACCGACACAGCTGGATGCATCCCACACAGATGCCGAACCCATGACCAGGGCCCATTCCATAGACGGACCGCCCATGGACCCGGCCCACACAACGGAGGCGCGCCCCATGCCGCCCCGCCCCGACCACACCACCACCCGGCACGACGGGAGCGCACCAGCCGGATGACCACCTCCGTAGACACCCCCCTGCCCACCCCCACACCCAGCGCTCCCGCAGACCTTCGTACCTCAAGGAGTCGATCCACCATGGCGAGCGAAGCGCCGACCGGCCATGTATCCGATCTCGACTGGCTGATGAGCGGCCTCGTGCAGCGCGTACCGCACACCACCAGCGCGGTACTCCTGTCCTGCGACGGGCTCGTGAAGTCGGTCCACGGCCTCGACCCCGACAGCGCCGACCACATGGCCGCCCTGGCCTCCGGTCTCTACTCCCTCGGCCGCAGCGCCGGGGTCCGCTTCGGCGACGGCGGAGACGTCCGCCAGGTCGTCGTCGAACTCGACTCGACACTGCTGTTCGTGACGACGGCCGGATCCGGCACCTGTCTCGCCGTGCTCGCCGGCCGCGAGGCCGACGCGGCGGTGCTCGGCTACGAGATGGCGATGCTGGTCAAGAGTGTCCGCCCCTACCTGATGACCGCGCCCCGTCAGCACGCCGTCGAATCCACGGCGTTGAGGCCTTGACCGTGGCGGCGGCCGGCGACGGGCCCTGGCTCGACGACGCGGCCGGACGGCTGGTGCGCCCCTTCACGGTCAGCAACGGCCGCACCCGGCCCACCGTCGCGCTCGATCTCCTGTCGCAGGTGATGGCCACCGGGGCCACCCCTCTCGGCTACCTCGGTCCGGAGCACGCGCAGGCACTGGACCTGTGCCGCGCGCCTGTCTCGGTCGCCGAGGTCGCCGCCCACCTGAAGCTGCCAGCGGTGGTCACCAAAGTCCTGCTTTCCGACCTCGTCGACTGCGGGGCGCTGACCACCAAGCCCCCCGAGTTCCACCACAACCCCACCGACCGGGCCCTTCTGGAGGCAGTGCTCGATGGACTACGACGACAGCTCTGACTACGACGACGGCGCCGACCTCTTCCCCACCGCGCTCAAGATCCTGGTGGCGGGCGGGTTCGGGGCCGGCAAGACGACCTTCGTCGGCGCCGTCAGCGAGATCGCGCCGCTCAGCACGGAGGAGTTGCTCACCACGGTCAGCGCCGCGACCGACAACCTCGACGGAATCGAGAACAAGGTAGAGACGACGGTGGCCATGGACTTCGGCCGCATCACGCTCGACCCGGAACACGTGCTGTATCTGTTCGGCACACCGGGACAGGAGCGGTTCTGGTTCATGTGGGACGAGCTCTCCGAGGGCGCGCTGGGGGCGGTCATCCTCGCCGACACCCGCCGCCTGGAGGACTGCTTCGCCGCCGTCGACTTCTTCGAGCAGCGCGGCATGGGCTTCATCGTCGCGATCAACGAGTTCGACGGCTCCTACCGCTACGACCCCGAGGAGGTGCGCGCCGCCATCGATCTCGACCCCGAGATTCCCGTCGTGCAGTGCGACGCCCGGATCTCCAGCTCCGGCGTCCAGACCCTGCTGACCCTCGTACGGCACCTCATCGCCCATACCCCGGCCGCCGCGCCGAGCCATGGCGCCCACATGTGATCCCCGCACACCCCACGGAGCCCGCCTATGACACATCCCCACAGCGACGGAGTGCGCCCATGAGCTACGACCCGCCACGCCCGGCCGGTCGTCTGCTGCTCACACCCGAGGACAAGGAGGCCCCCGCCCGCGCCGACCGGCTGCGTCGGCTGGGTCTGGGGGAGCGGACCGAGCCCGCCCTCGACGCCTTCGCGGACGGACTCGCCGAGGTGACCGGGGCGCCGTACGCCATGGTCAACTTCATCGACGAGGACCGGCAGTTCTTCGCGGGTCTGCACCTTCCGGCCATCGGCCCGTATGTGAGGAGCGACGGCACCAGTCCGGAGGTCGGCCGGACCCTCCCGCGCGACCATGGGTTCTGCCCACATGTCGTGGTTCGACGCAAGGCGCTCGTCCTGGAGGACGTCTGCGACTATCCGCGGTTCGCGGGCAACCCGGTCGTCGACGAGTTCGGCATCCGTTCCTATCTGGGCGCACCGCTCATCGACAGCACGGGCATGGTGCTCGGCACTGTCTGCGTCGTCGACGTGGCACCCCGGCCCTGGGGGAAGGCCGGGCTGGAGACCATCAAAACGGCGGCCGCGGAACTCACCGTACGACTGGAGCGGTACGGGCAGGTGTGAAGCGGAGCTTCGGCCGCGGTTAAGAAATCCTCGATGGACCCGGGGTGCGGACGTGCGGCAGATTGCCAGTCGACACCACCCCTCTCCCCGGCAAGGGCTCCTTCGGCATGCCCGCGCCCGGGGCCTGAGCGTCAGGAGCCGTAGCGTTGAAGGCGCTGGTCAAGGAGAAGGCGGAGCCCGGGCTGTGGCTCGCGGACGTCCCCGAACCCGTCCTGGGACCGGGCGACGTACTGATCAAGGTGCTGCGCACCGGCATCTGCGGCACCGATCTGCACATCCGGTCCTGGGACGGCTGGGCACAGCAGGCGATCCGTACGCCGCTGGTCGTCGGGCACGAGTTCGTCGGTGAGGTCGTCGAGACCGGCCGGGACGTCGCCGACATCACGGCCGGCGACCGGGTCAGCGGCGAGGGCCATCTGGTGTGCGGGAAGTGCCGCAACTGCCTGGCCGGGCGGCGGCATCTGTGCCGGGCCACGATCGGGCTCGGCGTCGGACGGGACGGGGCGTTCGCCGAGTACGTGGCTCTGCCCGCCGCCAATGTGTGGGTGCACCGAGTCCCCGTCGACCTCGATGTCGCCGCGATCTTCGACCCGTTCGGCAACGCCGTGCACACCGCCCTGTCCTTCCCGCTGGTCGGCGAGGACGTCCTGATCACCGGCGCCGGCCCCATCGGCCTGATGGCGGCGGCGGTGGCCCGGCACGCGGGTGCACGGAACGTCATGATCACCGATGTGAGCGAGGAGCGGCTGGACCTCGCCCGCAAGATCGGTGTGAGCCTCGCGCTCAATGTCTCCGGCACCACGATCGCCGACGGGCAGCGCCGACTCGGCCTGCGCGAGGGCTTCGACATCGGCCTGGAGATGTCCGGCCGTCCCGAGGCGATGCGCGACATGATCGCGAACATGACGCACGGCGGCCGGATCGCGATGCTCGGTCTGCCGGCCCAGGAGTTCCCGGTCGACTGGGCCCGGATCGTCACCTCGATGATCACCGTCAAGGGCATCTACGGCCGCGAGATGTTCGAGACCTGGTACGCGATGTCGGTCCTGCTGGAGGGCGGTCTCGACCTCGCGCCCGTCATCACCGGCCGGTACGGCTACCGCGACTTCGAGGCGGCGTTCGCCGATGCGGCCAGCGGCCGCGGCGGCAAGGTCATCCTCGACTGGACCGCGTAACTCCCTTACATCTTCAGGAGCTTCAGCCATGTTCGACTCCGTGCGCGACGACCTCCGCGTCACCCTCGACGAGATCCGTGCCGCCGGTCTGCACAAGCCCGAGCGGGTCATCGGCACCCCGCAGTCCGCGACCGTCGCCGTCACCGCGGGCGGCCGCCCCGGTGAGGTCCTCAACTTCTGTGCCAACAACTACCTCGGCCTCGCCGACCACCCGGAGGTCGTCGCCGCCGCCCACGCGGCCCTGGACCGATGGGGCTACGGCATGGCCTCGGTGCGCTTCATCTGCGGCACGCAGGAGGTGCACAAGGAACTGGAGGCGAGGCTGTCGGCGTTCCTCGGCCAGGAGGACACGATCCTGTACTCCTCCTGCTTCGACGCCAACGGCGGCGTGTTCGAGACGTTGCTGGGCGCCGAGGACGCGGTCATCTCGGATGCGTTGAACCACGCCTCGATCATCGACGGCATCCGGCTGTCCAAGGCCCGCCGTTTCCGGTACGCCAACCGTGATCTGGCCGATCTGGAACGGCAGTTGAAGGAGGCGCAGTCCGCCAGGCGCAGGCTGATCGTCACCGACGGCGTCTTCTCCATGGACGGTTATGTGGCACCCCTGCGCGAGATCTGCGACCTCGCCGACCGCTACGACGCGATGGTGATGGTCGACGACTCGCACGCCGTCGGCTTCGTCGGCCCGACCGGCCGCGGCACCCCTGAACTGCACGGCGTCATGGACCGCGTGGACATCATCACCGGCACCCTCGGCAAGGCGCTCGGCGGCGCCTCCGGCGGCTACGTCGCCGCCCGCGCCGAGATCGTCGCCCTGCTGCGCCAGCGTTCACGGCCGTACCTCTTCTCGAACACGCTCGCCCCGGTGATCGCCGCCGCGTCCCTGAAGGTGCTCGATCTGCTGGAGTCCGCGGACGACCTGCGGGTCCGGCTCGCCGAGAACACCGCGCTGTTCCGCCGCCGGATGACCGAGGAGGGCTTCGACCTCCTCGCCGGCGACCACGCGATCGCGCCCGTGATGATCGGCGATGCCACCGTCGCCGGGCGGATGGCGGAGCTGCTGCTGGAGCGCGGGGTGTATGTGATCGGCTTCTCCTACCCGGTCGTACCGCAGGGCCAGGCCCGCATCCGGGTGCAGCTGTCCGCCGCGCACTCGAAGGCGGATGTGAACCGTGCGGTCGACGCCTTCGTCGCGGCGCGTGCGGACCTGGGAGAATCGGTCGCATGATCGAAGCGCGGCGGCTCCACATCCTCCGTGCGGTGGCCGACCACCGTACGGTCACGGCGGCTGCCGCCGCGCTGTATCTCACCCCCTCCGCCGTCTCCCAGCAGCTGACGGCCCTGGAGCAGGAGACGGGCCACCGGCTGGTCGAACGCGGCGCGAAGGGGGTACGGCTGACTCCGGCCGGCGAGATCCTGCTCAGCCACACCAATGAGGTCCTCGCCCAGCTGGAGCGGGCCGAGGCGGAACTGGCCGCCTACAGCTCGGGTGCGGCCGGCACGGTCACCGTCGCCTCGTTCGCGACCGGTATCGCCCTGGTCGTCGCGCCCGCGGTGGCCCGGCTCGCCGTGACCGCGCCCGGCATCCGGATCCGCGTCCAGGACGCCGAGGGCGACGCCAGCCTGCCGATGGTGCTGGACCGGCAGGTCGATGTCGCGGTCGCCGTGGAGTACCGCGGGGCCCCGCCCGCCGACGACCCGCGACTGACCCATGTCCCGCTGTACGCCGAGCCGTTCGACGCGGTGGTTCCGGTCAGTCACCGGCTGGCGGATGCCGAGGAGGTTCCTCTGGCGGAGCTGGCCAAGGACCCGTGGATCGGGCCGTACCCCGGCAACCCGTGCCACGAAGTCGTCGTCCTCGCCTGCGAGAGCGCGGGATTCCAGCCCCGCCTCGAGCACTCCTCGGACGACTTCCGCGCGGTCGTCGCCCTCGCCTCCGCCGATGCGGGCGTGGCCCTCGTACCCCGTTCCGCGCTGCACGGCATGGACCTCACGGGCGTGGTGGTCCGCCCGGTCGACGGGATCGCGCCCACCCGCCGGGTCTTCGCGGCGGTACGAAGGGGAGCGGAGGGGCATCCGCTGATCCGGCCGGTGCTGGAGGCGTTGGAAGCAGCCGCTCAAGGCTAGGCTCGACTCGTCTCGCAAATGGGATAGCATCCCGAATATGAAACAAGATGGTGTCGAGGCTGCGCCCGGCCCGGATCCCGTCGACGCCCGGCTCGGCGCCCGTCTCGCCGAGCTTCGGGCCGAACGGGGCTGGTCCCTGGGGGAGTTGGCGGAGCGCAGCGGAGTCAGCCGGTCGACGCTGTCCCGTGCCGAACGCGCGGAGATCAGCCCCACGGCATCTCTTCTCAACCGGCTGTGCGCCGTCTACGGACGGACCATGTCCCAGCTGCTCAGCGAGGTCGAGCAGGAGCCCGCGCTGCTGGTGCGGGCAGCCGAACAGCATGTGTGGGAGGACCGGTCCTCCGGGTTCGTACGACGGTCCGTGTCCCCGCCGCATGCCGGGCTGCGCGGCGAACTCGTCGAGGGGCGGCTCGCCCCGGGCGCCGACATCGCCTACGACCGGCCGCCCGTACCGGGCCTGGAGCAGCACATCTGGGTGCTGGACGGGTCCCTAGAGGTGACCGCGCAGGATGTCGATCACCGTCTCGACACGGGCGACTGTCTGCGGCTGCGGGTGTGGGGGCCGACGCGGTTCCGGTGCGTCGGCACCGAGGAGGCTCGGTATGTACTGGCGGTGGTGCTGCCATGAACGTGGTGCGCTTGGAATCGGGTCAACTGCTGTCAGCAATCGAGGAGTTGACCGACCTGCTGACCGACACCGTGCACGCCGGCGCCTCCGTCGGCTTTCTCGCACCGCTCGACCGTACGGCGGCCGCGGCGTGGTGGACGGAGCGCGCCGCCTCGGTGGCCGCCGGACAGCTTGCGGTGTGGGTGGCACATGACGAGGGCGGCAGGGTGGTCGGCACCGTCAGCCTGGCCTTCGCGGACAAGCCCAACAGCCGTCACCGGGCCGAGCTGGTCAAGCTGATGGTGCACCGGGACGCGCGGGGGAACGGCCTCGGTCGTACGCTCCTGGACACCGCCGAAGGGGCGGCCGCCGCGTCGGGCATCACGCTCCTGCACCTGGACACCGAGACCGACAGCCTCGCCGAACGCCTCTACCGCTCGGCCGGCTGGACCTGGCTCGGAGCGATTCCCGACTACGCGGCGAGCCCGGCCGGGGTGCTGCGGCCGACGACCATCTACTTCAAGCAGGTGGCAGCGAGCACTCTCACCTGCTGACTGTCAGTGGGAGCCGCTACGGTGCGTCTCATGCAGGATGCCGAAGACGTACGACGGATCGCCCTGTCCCTGCCGGACACGACGGAGAAGATCGCCTGGAGCATGCCCACCTTCCGGGTCGCGGGGAAGATGTTCGCCACGCTGCCCGAGGAGGAGACCTCCATCGCCGTGCGCTGCCCGAAGGAGGAGCGCGACGAACTGGTGCTGGCCGAGCCGGAGAAGTTCTGGATCGCCGAGCACGAGGCGATGTTCGCCTGGGTCCGGGTCCGGCTCACGGCTCTGGACAGCGAGGACGAGTTGCGGGACATCCTCGCCGACTCCTGGCGTCAGGCGGCTCCGCCCCGACTGATCGACGCCTACCCGGAGTTGGGGCTGCCGGCCGCGGACTAGGCGCCCCGCTGGAAGGGCCGCGACGGGCCGTCGATCGTCTGCCGCGCCGTCGTGGCTGGTCGCTCCCCCACTCTCGGCTTCGCTCGAGCGGGGGGACCCCCATCGCGGCGGAGCCGCATATCGACACAGCCCCGCGCCCCTTCGGGGCGCTGCCGAACCGCAGCCAGCCTCACCCGACCTGCTCAGCGGCCCACGAATCCCGTGATCCGCTCCCGAAGCGTCCCGGCGTCCAGCCCGCGGCCTCGAAACGGGCGGCGATACCGCCGGGCCGGGCGTGGGCGGCGGACGCGTTGTCGATGACGACGGTGTGCAGCCGCTCCAGCCCGGCGGGACCGGCGAAGGCGATCGCCTCGTGATTGCTGCCCTCGTCCAGCTCGGCGTCTCCGACGAGCGTCCAGACCCGTGGCTCATGGAGCCCCTGGGCGCGCAGCCCCAGCGCCGTCCCGACGGCGATCGGCAGCCCGTGCCCCAGCGAACCGCTGCCGATCTCCGCCCCCGGCACGAGCACCCGGTCGGGGTGATGGCCGAGCGGGGAGTCGTACGAGCCGAAGTCCGGCAGCCAGTCCACGGGTACGAAGCCCTTCGCGGCCAGAACCGTGTAGTACGCCATCGGCCCGTGCCCCTTGGACAGCAGGAACCGGTCCCGCCCGGGGTCGTCCACCCGCTCCGGGCCCACCCGCAGCACCCGGTCGTACAGCACCCACAGCGCATCCAGTGTGGACGTCGCCGCAGGTCCGTGCTTCTCGTCGCCCGTCATCAGACTCATGAGCCGGGGCAGGTCCGCGTAGCCGTATGTGCGCCTGTGTTCCCCGGTGATCGGCTGTCCCTCGGTGATCGTCATGCCGACGATCGTGCAACCTCAATCGAACTTGAGGTCAACTGCGGCGCGGTGGGGCGTCGGCCCTGCGTAAACGAGTGCGCGACCACCGACCCGAGTGCGGTATTGTTTCCATGCGCGTTCGACCGGGGGAAACCCCAGGTCAGACAGGCACCGGGACGTGGCGCAGCTTGGTAGCGCACTTGACTGGGGGTCAAGGGGTCGCAGGTTCAAATCCTGTCGTCCCGACGGTGCGAAGGGTCTTCGCAGGCGAGAGCCTGTGGGGGCCCTTTTCGCGTGGCACTCGGCGGATCTGCTGAACCAGCGGGCCGGTCGCGGGATCAGGTTGCCGTCTGATCGCTGCGGTTGTGGTCGTGCTGGTGGAGGAAGACGAGCAGGTCGGCGACGGTGAGTCCGGTCTCCGCCGGGTGACGGAGGATGGTGTCCGGCTGGATGCGGTAGGCGTTGGTTCTGCCCTCACGGGTGTGCGTGAGATAACCGCCGCCCTCCAGGTCGGCGATGATCTTCTGCACCGCCCTTTCGGTGAGTCGGCAGCGTGCGGCGATGTCGCGGATGCGGGTGGCGTGGTTGCCTGCGATGGCGGCCAGGACGCGCGCGTGATTGGTGAGGAACGTCCAGCCGGTGTGCGGTTCAGGGGCTTCGGCCATCCCCCCAGGCTAGGACATGCTGTTCATGCATTCAAAAACCTGAAATGGATTTCCGGTATCTCTTGACGGGTAATGGTCGGCGGGGCAACCTGAACTGGAGCCAAATGCCCTCGTTGGAGGCGGCCATGCAGCAGCTACGGATCCCGGATCGCTCCGGCGCCGCAGACGGCAACATAACCGTCAGGGTCTGCGGCGAGTTGGACATGGACAGCGAGGAACAGCTGCGGAGTGCGCTGGAGGACTCCGTCAGCCGGTGTGTACGTCATGTGGAGTTGGACCTGAGCGGAGTCACGTTCTGCGACTGCTCGGGGTTGAACCTCCTGCTGGCCGCGCGGTGGCGTGCCGTCAGACAAGGGAAGACCCTCACCGTGCGGGCGGCCAGCCCCGCCGTGCGCAAGCTCCTGGTCGACACGGACACGTGGCCGCTGTTCGCGGGCACCCAGCAGACGGAGGACGTCCTGAGCGAGGGCCAGGAAGACCTGCGGAACGAGGTCGCTCAACTGCGCCGCGCCATGCGAACGCGCCCGGCCATAGACCAGGCCACAGGCATTCTGATGGCCACGTTCTCCCTGAGTTCCGAGGACGCGTGGGCCGTGCTGGTCGCGGTCTCCCAGAACACGAACACCAAGCTTCACCAGGTCGCCGAGGAACTCCTGACGGCCATCAACGGCGAAGCGCTCCCCGACACGCTGCAAACGAACGTGGCCGCGGCGGTGAGCGCGCTCCGCGACGGAGCGGCACCTCCCGGATGACGCCCCCGAGGCGCCATGTTCAGCCCAGGCGTGACCCACCGTGATCACGACGGGGCACGACGTGCGGGGCTGCGTGGACCGGGAGATATTCGAAGAGGGCAGACCCCTGCGGTGTTGTCTCTCTCAGCGACCTGGCTGTCGAACGTGCCAGGCGCAGAAAGAGGAGGAATGTTGTGAGCGCGCACCCCAGTGAGAAACTCGTTGTCCGCGAAACGGGGTGGTCGAAGGCCCGCCATCAGCGTGGACAGGAGATGCGTACCTGCATCCCCGCGGTCGAGGCCGAAGACACCGAACCTGCCGCCGAGTCGGGCCGGGAACCGAAGGCCGTCACCATCGTCAGGGGAGACGACTGACCACTTGGGCGACTTGCCTGGCAACCATCACCGATGAGGGCATGGTGACCGTCAACGGCTTGATGGTTCCTCCTCGTTCCCTGTGTTCAGGACCGTCGCGCGAAATGATGCGACGATCGGGCGGAGATCGATCTGGTGCCAGGCGGCCCACAGGCGTACGGACCTCTGGAACCAGGGGAGTTCACGGACGGTGACGCCTGCTGTGCGGCCGTGCAGCATGCTCTTCTGCACGAATGCCATGCCGAGGCCGGATGCGACGAGGCCGAGCGCGGTGAGGGGGTCGGGGGCTTCGAGGCGGATGTCGGGAGTGAACCCGGCGGCGGCGCAGGCAGCGACGAAGTCGTCCCGCCAGGCGCGGTCCTGGCTGTCCTCGACGACGATCCATGGCTGGGTGTCCAGGTCCGCGGGCAGGACCTCCGGCGCGTCGGCGAGAGGGTGGCTGCTGGGCATGGCAAGGAGCAGGGGGTCCTTGAGGAGGAGCGCGCCGCGCAGGTCCGGGTCCGCTTCGGGGGGCGCCTGTGGGACCAGGGCGATGTCCAGGCTGCGTTGGCGCAAGCCCTCGAACTGCTGGGTCGCGGTGAGGTCGTAGAGGGCGACGTGGATGCCGGGGCGTTCGTCGTGCAGTTCGCGCAGGGCTCGGGGCAGGAGGCCGGTGTGCATCGCGTCGCCGACGTACCCCACGCACAGGCCACCCTCTTCCCCGCGACCGAGGCGTCGGCCGAGGTTCTCCAGGCGAGCGGCGTGCCGTAGCAGGGCCTCGGCCTCGGAGAGGAAGACGCGGCCGTCGGAGGTGAGACGGATGCGCTGCTGGGTGCGTTCGAACAGGGTCAGCCCCAGGTTCTTCTCCAGCTGGGCGATCTGCCGGCTCAGGGGCGACTGGGAGATGTGCAGGCGCTCGGCGGCCCGGCCGACGTGTTCCTCCTCGGCGACGGCCACGAAATAGCGCAGTTGACGCAGGTCAAGCATGTAAGACCTCACGAGACTCAAGTATGTCCAAGTGAGTCTTGGACAGTCTGACCTATCGATCCTAACCTCGACAGAGCAAGAGCCGCGGAGCAGGACAAACCATTCCGAACTCCGCGCTACGCAATGGAGAGAAGGATCTTCCTCATGGGCATCAAGTCCCTTCTGCCGGGCCCTCTCGGCTTCGGCACCGCGCCGCTCGGCAACATGTTCCGCGCCATCCCGGACGAGGAGGCCGCGGCCACCGTCGAGGCCGCCTGGAACGCGGGCATCCGCTACTTCGACACCGCCCCGTTCTACGGCGCCGGCCTGTCCGAGATCCGACTGGGTGAGGTCCTTGCGGGCCGCCCGCGTGACGAGTTCGTGCTCAGTACCAAGGTCGGCCGCGTCATCCTCGACGAGACAGAGGACCCTGCCGCCCGCGAACTCGGCGAGAAGGGCGGCCTGTTCGAGCACGGCCGCCCGAACAAGATGATCGACGTCTACACGGCGGACGCCACCCTCCGCTCCATCGAGGACAGCCTCACCCGCCTGAAGACGGACCGCCTCGACATCGTCTGGGTGCACGACGTCGCCCAGGACTTCCACGGCGACGACTGGCTCGCCGTCTACGAGACCGCGCGCACCGGCGCCTTCCGCGTCCTACAGCGGCTTCGTGACGAAGGTGTCATCAAGGCCTGGGGTCTCGGTGTCAACCGTGTCGAGCCGATCGAGCTCACCCTCGACCTGGACGAGCCCAAGCCCGACGGGTTCCTCCTGGCCGGCCGCTACACCCTCCTCGACCACGACCGGTCCCTGGAGCGTCTGCTGCCCGCCGCCACCGAGCAGGGCGTCGGCATGGTGGTCGGCGGCCCCTACAGCTCCGGCATCCTCGCCGGCGGGCAGCACTTCGAGTACCAGAAGGCCCCGGCGGAGATCATCGCCAAGGTGGAGCGGATAAAGGCACTCGCCGCCGAGCACGGAGTCGGCATCAAGGCCGCTGCCCTGCAGTTCGCCCTGGCCCACCCGGCGACGGCGGCCGTCGTCCCCGGCGCAACCCGGCCCAGCCGTATCGCCGAGGACGTCGCCGCTCTGAACGAGAGCGTCCCGGCAGCCTTCTGGACCGCCCTGCGCGACGAGAAGCTCATCGCCGCCGACGCCCCCACCCCCACTGCCTGACACACGGCACACCACAGAGAGCACCCCCCCCATGGCCACCACCACCGTCTCCCTCGACCTCCCGCAGAGCCCCGACCGCGTCTGGCAGCTGATCGGCGGCTTCGGCTCCCTGCCCGACTGGCTGCCCTACATCCCCCACAGCGAACTCGGTGAAGGCGGCCGCACACGTCGCCTGACCAACCAGGACGGCGGCGTCATCGTCGAACGCCTCCAGGCCTTCGACCACGACGCACGCACCTACTCCTACGCCATCGAACAGGCGCCCTTCCCGGTGACCGCGTACCTCTCCACGCTGAGCGTGCACGCCGTCCCCGGCCGCCCCGACGCCTCGCGCGTCGAATGGTCCGGCTCGTTCACCCCGGTCGGCGTCAGCGACGCCGAAGCCGAGGACCTCTTCCACGGCATCTACGCCGACGGGCTCGCCGCGCTGCTGGAGACCGTGAGCGCCTGAAGCAGAGTGCGGCACACTCGCCCGTCGGTCCGGGAACGAGACGTGGGCTCAGTTGAGGGTGTCGGGATCCGGGCCGGTGCGCAGGCCGCGGTCGAGTGCGGCGATCGCGGTCATCTCCTCGTCCGACAAGGTGAAGTCGAAGACGTCGATGTTCTGCTGGATCCGGGTCGGCGTGACCGACTTGGGGATGACGATGTTGCCCAGCTGAAGGTGCCAGCGCAGAACCACCTGGGCGGGGGACCTGTCGTGCCGGGCCGCGATGTCCGTCAGCGCGGGCTCCTTGAGCATCGCGCCCTGCGCGAGCGGGCTCCAGGCCTCGGTGGCGATGCCGAGCTCGGCGTGCAGGGCGCGCAGCTCGGCCTGCTGGAGACCGGGGTGCAGCTCGATCTGGTTGACGGCCGGCACGAGCGAGGCGCCGTCCAGCAGCCGCCGCAGATGGTCGGGCTGGAAGTTGGAGACGCCGGCGGTGCGGACCCGGCCGTCGGCCACCAGCTTCTCGATGGCCTTCCAGGAATCCCGGTACAGATCACGGGCCGGGGTGGGCCAGTGGATGAGATAGAGGTCGACGTGGTCCAGGCCCAGCTTGGCCAGGCTGGCGTCGAACGCCTTGAGCGTGGCGTCGTATCCCTGGTCGGCGTTCCACAGCTTGGTGGTGACGAACAGCTCGTCACGGGTGAGGTCGGAGCCAGCGAGGGCGTTGCCGACACCGGTCTCGTTGCCGTAGATGGCGGCGGTGTCGATGGAGCGGTAGCCGGCTTCGAGGGCCGCGGTCACGGCCGCGGTGGTCTCGGCGTCCGGGACCTGGAAGACACCGAAGCCGAGCTGCGGGATCTGGGCGCCGTTGTTGAGCGTGACGGTGGGAACGGTGGGGGCCATGTGTGGTTCCTTGCTTTCCATCGGACGGTGCTTGGCGAGTGCCCGGATCTCGAAGCGGAATTCGGTGTTCCCGCTCGGGATCCGGCGTGGGGCAATGACGACCGGCGCGCGGCCGGTAGTGAACTGAACGGTCAGGCCAGGGTCCCGACGGCCGTTGCGGCGAAGCCGTGGTCCTGCTCGGGAGCGCCGCCGCCGACACCGATGGCGCCGATCAGGCGTCCGTCGCGGTGGACAGGCAGGCCGCCCGCGATGAACAGCAGCGGACGGTCGAGCGCGGTGGGCAGGCTGTGGAAGGGGCCGTGGGGCTTGACCAGATCGACGAGGTCGGCGGTCGGAGCGTTGAGCTGGAGAGCGGTGTACGCCTTACGGGTGCTGGTCTCACCGGAGATCAGGACGGCCTGGTCGTCGCGGCGGAAAGCCAGCAGGTGCCCGCCGGCATCCAGGACGGTGACGCTCACGGGGACTCCCGCGGCCTCGGCGGCCCGGCGGGCGGAGGTCAGGAGGACCTCCGCGTCCTGGGTGGTGAGCGGGGCGACAGCGGTGGTGGCAGTGGTGGTGGCAGTGGTGCTCATGGCAGGTTCCTTTCGCGGTGCATGAATTGAGTGGGGTGGGGTGGGGTGGAGTGTGGCGCCGTGTCGCGGTGGCTCAGTGCCGGACGGCTGCCGGTAGGTCCTCGCTCCCCGGGGAAGCGACGACGTGGCCCGCTGCGCGGGTGCGGCGGTCCAGGTGGGCGGCGAGGAAGGCGAGCAGCAGGGCGGTGCCGGAGAGAAGGGCGCCGACCCAGTTGGGGGCGGTGTATCCCAGGCCTGCGGCGATGACGATGCCGCCGAGCCAGGCCGCGAGGGCGTTGCCGAGGTTGAAGGCGCCGATGTTGGCGGCGGAGGCCAGGGTCGGGGCGGCCGAGGCCTGGTCGAGCACCCACTTCTGTAGCGGCGGCACGGTCGCGAAGCCGAGGGCGCCGATCAGGGAGAGGGTGATCGCGGCGAGGACCTTGTTGTGGGCGGTCGCGGTGAACAGCAGCAGGGCCGCGGTCAGGGCCGCGAGGGTGGCGAACAGCATCGGCATCAGGGCACGGTCGGCGAACCTGCCGCCGAGCAGGTTGCCCAGGAACATGCCGACACCGAACAGCACGAGCAGCCACGTCACGGCGCCCTCGGTGTAACCGGCGACCTCCGTCATCATCGGGGTGATGTAGGTGATCGCGGCGAACACTCCGCCGTATCCCAGAACTGTCATCGCCATGGCCAGCCATACCTGCACGTTGCGGAACGCGGCGAACTCGGTGCGTACGTTCTCAGTCTGCGGTCGGCCCATTTCGGGCACCAACCTGGCGACGCCCAAAAGGCCGACGATGCCGAGCGCGGCGACGACGGTGAAGGTGACGCGCCAGCCGGCGGCCTGCCCGATGTAGGTGCCGCCGGGGACACCGACGATATTGGCCACGGTCAGGCCCATGAACATCAGGGAGATGGCCGAGGCCTTCTTCTCCGGGGCCACCAGATCGGCTGCGACCACGGAGCCGATGCCGAAGAACGCGCCGTGCGCGAGGGAGGCGGTGATGCGGCCGATGAGCATGACGCCGAAGCTGGGGGAGGCGGCGGACAGCGCGTTGCCGACGACGAACAACGCCATCAGGAACATCAGCATCTTCTTGCGGGACACCTTGGTGCCCAGCGCGGTCAGGAGCGGGGCGCCGATGACGACGCCGAGGGCGTAGCCGGAGACCAGCCAGCCGGCCGTCGGGATGGTGACGCCGAAGTCATCCGCGACCTGGGGCAATACACCCATGATCACGAATTCGGTGGTGCCGATACCGAAGGCGCCGATGGCCAGGGCCAGGAGCGCGAGAGGCATGGGGAGCTGCCTTCCGAGTGATTGTGTGAGGCGCTTACGGCACATGACAATAGTTGCAGACGCCGTATACGTGCAAGCGCGGTAAACAGTGGAATGTGTTTGTCGTCGTATGCAACTATGGTGGGGCGGTCCGCTGAACGAGGCGGCACTGTGCGAGGCGCTCGAAGAGGCTGCCGAAGATCCACGGCTGGAGGCTCTGGTGCGCACGGTCGAGGCGGTGCAGGTGTCGACGGCGCTCGCCGCGTGAGGGATCACGATTTGAGGAGTTCATCATGACCGCTACATCTGGTACGCCCCAGCGCACTCCCGAGGAGATTTTCGAGGATCACGGAACCCGTCTGGGCACGGCAGATCTCGACAGCATCAGTGCCAACTATGCCGAGGACGCCGTCTTCATCACCCCCGCCGGGGTCCTGCACGGCAGGGAAGGGGTGAAGCGGGGCATAGCCGCTCTGCTGTCCGATCTGCCCGACGCGGACTGGCAGTTGAAGCCGCAGTTCGCCGGGGAGGTACTGTTCTTGGAGTGGTCTGCTGTCAGTCCCCATGGCCGAGTCGATGACGGAGTCGACACCTTCGTCTTCCGCGACGGTCTGATCCAGGCGCAGACCGTGCGCTACGTCCTTCGGCGGGATTGAGCAGGGGCGCTCCGGCCGCGGGGTGCTCACCGGCGTGGGAGCCGCGGAACGCCGTACGGCTCTGGGGCTGGGGCCGACCTCGGTGGTCGTGCTGCTGAGCACTGAGGGCACGGCTGCGAACCCGCTGCGCACTCGGGCGAGGGCTCAGTTCTCCTGAATCACGGACAGGACGTTGCCCGCCGGGTCCCTGAACCAGGCGATCGCCGTTGGGCCGCCTTCGGGGCCCCGGACGATGCCCTTGTCGTCGGATCCGAACTCCGGGTAGCGCTCCATGCTCACGCCGCGCTGCGCCAGCCCGTCGACGGCCGCCTCGATGTCGTCCACGGGGAAGTTCAGGATCGTGAAGCTCGCGGGTGTGTGGTTGTCCTTGGGGTAGACAAAGACGCTTGCGCCGCTGCCCAGCTTGATCGTGAGCATCCTCATGTCGCCTTGCCCGCTCTCCTCCACCTGGAGGCCGAGCGTCTCGCCGTAGAACTGGCGGGCCCTGCCGAGGTCGTCGACCGAGAAGCCGCTGAACGCCTTCGACTGTCCGAACATGCCGTTGTCTCCTTCGCGTGGTCCGTCCCGGATTTCCGAGGCCACCCCCAGCGGACCACCACCCGGACCTCCGCCTCGCGGGCTCGCGTCCGGATGGTCGCCGCGCGTCACCCTCTGGGAGCCTTCGGCGGCCGGCGGATTCCCTCCGCCCTGGGGTGCACGCGTGCGTGCCGTCAATGCCCTCGGCGCGGCTGGAAAGGCACCCAACGGGACACATGGGCCGAGGGACTCCGGGTAGTCGGGCGTTGGCCCTCGATCGGGGCCGTCCCCCTCACCTTCGACCCGCCGATTGGATCAGCCATGACCAACTTCTCTCGCAACGGCGCCGCCCCCGCCGTACATCTGGCCCTGCGCGCCATGGTCGCGGGCGACGCGGACCAAGCCGAGCTGAACACCCTGGCCGGGAGCGCGGTCCTTGTCCCCACCGGTGCCACGGAACTTCAGGAGCAGGATCCCGGGGCAGTGGCCTTGCCCCTCTACGAGCAGGAGGACGGCACGGAACTGGTGCCGGTGTTCACCACCCGGGCACGCATGGAGCAGGCGCACCCTCAGATCACAGAGCATCAGCAGGTGACGCTCGGCGCGCTCGCCCACATCTGGCCGTCCGAGAAGCTGGCGCTGGTCATCGACGGCGGCACACCGGAGGAAGTCGCGCTGACGGCTCAGGGCGTCAGGCAGCTGCTCGATCGCGGCGCCGCCTGAGGCCGAGGGGGGGAGCGCCGCATCTTCTCTTCCCGGCTGCCTAGTGCGGTTGCGGGGTGACGCGCACCCGCGAGCCGAAGGCCAGAGTGCGGCCGTCGCGCACGGCGACGACCTCGGGGTAGGTCGCCTCCAGCGACCGGCCGCCGCTCGACATCAAGCTCGACATCAAGTGCGTCCGGCCGCCGTCCGGCACGGCCAGGGCGCGTACGCCGTCCAGTTCCGTTCGAAGAGCCAGCCGTCGTCGAAGGACCGCCGATTGCTCTCGTCGGGCGGCGGGGAGACGGTCCGGCAGCCCGGTCATCGTCCGTCGTTCTCCTGTCCACCGGCCTCCCGGGCCACCTGCTTCAACGTGCGTCCGCTGAGCACCGCCGCCGTGCAGTTTGGCGCCGTCCAGCCGGAACGAGACGTGGCCCTTGCGCAGGGCATCGGCGAAGGGGATCTCGTCGCCGGACCGGTCGACGGTGAGATTGCTGTAGCTTCCCTCGTCCCACACGATGACGGTGCCTCCGCCGTACTCGCCCTCGGCGATGACGCCTTCGAACTCCCGGTACTCCAGCGGGTGGTCCTCGGTGGGCATGGCCAGCCGCTTTTCGTGCGGGTCGGCGGAGGGCCCCTTGGGGACGGCCCAGGACTTCAGAACCCCGTCCACCTCCAGCCGGAAGTCGAAGTGCATCGTGCTCGCGTCATGAATCTGCACCACGAAGCCGGGCTCGTCGCCGGCCCTCCCGTCCCTGCCCCGCGGCTCTTCGGTCCTGGAGAAGTCGCGCTTGCGGTGGTAATCGGCCAGCGCATCCTTCGTCGCGCTCATCAGTGCTGGAGGTGCGGTCCGGCCATCGTGTCCGGCCCGGCGACCTGCGTGCGTCGGGCGCGCAGGCGGCTGTGACGCCCGTGAACCGCCCCGCGCATCGCCATGGCCAGACCCAGGCTGAAGATCAACGCCAGTGCGAGGCCGGAGCAGAAGATGGCCAGGGTGTTCAGGGTGACGATGTCGTTGCCGAGCACCGACACGGTGTACTCGGGTCCGCCGGACAGGTTGCCGGCGATGGCCAGGCCGGTGAACGTGCCACTGGCCGCGAGGAGGAGCAGTCCGATGAACAGCATCCGAGTCATCTCCTCAGAGAGCCTGAGAGGACCCCCAGGGGTCATGTCGCCGCTACGGGTACCCGTGACCTGGCGGGTCACACGGGCCGGTGGCGTGGACGGGCAGGGCCTGCCCGTCCACGCGAAAGCTGAAGGCGGCCACCGAGCGCCGAGTGAGTAGTGCCGTTATGCCCACGTGATCGAAAACCCGTAACTACACTCGCGCCCCATGCGTACCCCCAGCCTCGCCAAGCAGTGGATGAAGATCTCCTCAGCCGTGGGCAGAGGTGAAACCCGCAGCGGAGGTGGACTCTCGTGACGGCCGGGCTGAAGCCACGCCGGAAAGCCCGTCACAAACAGAGCCGCGACCCACGCGCCCACTGGCTGCTGCTGGCCCTCACTCTCCCCGCCCTGTTCGCCGTGCTGCTCTTCCAGGGCTGGACCGAGCACGAGGTCGATGCCGCGAAGACCCGGTCGCCGTGCACCTCGCCCGTGCCGGATGCCGTGGCGAACGGCGGGCCGGTGATCGGGATCAACCGCAACGGGATACAGACGGCGGCGATGCCGCCCCGCACGGTAGCGCTCACCTTCGACGGCGGGCCCGACCCCGTATGGACTCCGCGCCTGCTCGACCTGCTGCGCACGAACCGGGCACGCGCCACCTTCTTCGTCAACGGCGCCCGAGCGGCCCAGTACCCCGAACTGATCCGGCGGATCCGCGCAGAGGGGCACGAGATCGGCTCGAACACGTACACCGGCGCGGTTCTCGGCGAGTCCTCGACGCCCCGCTTCGACGCCGAACTCGACATGACCCAGGCCGCGTTGGCGGGCGCCACCGGTCTGCACACCAATCTGCTGCGGATGCCGCGGACCACGACACCGGACACGCTGTGCGGCCGCGAGTGGCAGGCGGCCCGGCGTGCCACCGCGTACGGCTACGTGCTCGTCGCCGCCGACAAGGGGTCGCGGAAACCGGCGCTGGGGACGGTCAGGCAGTTGAGCCAGACGGCCACCGCGTACCAGGAGGCGAAGAAGCTGCTCGGGAACCGGAACGTGGACCGGTTCACCACCGTGTCCACGGGACTCGACCTCGTCCCCTACTCCTCCGCCTCCACCCTCGATCGATGGCAGGGGCAGGGACTGATCTGGGCCACGGCCGCCGGGCGCGCCTTCTCCACGGCCATGATCTGGACCCTCGGCATCGCCGGCGGCCTCGGTGTGCTGCGGCTGGTGCTGCTCGCCCTGTTCGCCCGGGCTCATGTGCGCCGGCTGGAGCGGTTCCGGCCGGGGGCGCCCTGGATGCGGGAGGTGACCGGGCCGGTGACGGTGCTGGTGCCGGCGTACAACGAAGAGGTCGGCATCGAGTCCACCGTCCTTTCGCTGCTCGACTCCACCCACCAGAAGCTCCAGATCATCGTGATCGACGACGGGTCGACCGACCGTACGGCCGAGATCGCCGAGGGGATCGGGGATCCGCGCGTGGAGGTGATCCGCAAGCCCAACGAGGGCAAGGCCGCCGCGCTCAACTCCGGGCTGGCGCGGGCGCGGTACGACATCGTGGTGATGGTCGACGCCGACACCGTCTTCGAGCCCGATGCCATCGAGCGGCTCATCCAGCCGCTCGCGCACGCGGCCGTCGGCGCCGTCAGCGGCAACACCAAGGTGGGCAACCGGCGCGGGCTGCTGGCCAGATGGCAGCATCTGGAATACGTCTTCGGCTTCAATCTCGACCGGCGCATGTTCGAGGTCCTGGAGTGCATGACGACGGTGCCCGGTGCCATCGGCGCCTTCCGTCGGGACGTGGTGCTGGGCGTCGGAGGGCTCAGCGAGGACACCCTCGCCGAGGACACCGACCTCACGATGGCCCTGTGGCGGGCGGGCTGGCGGGTGCTGTACGAGGAGTCCGCCGTCGCCTGGACCGAAGTACCCACGTCGGTACGCCAGTTGTGGCAGCAGCGCTACCGTTGGTGCTACGGCACGGTCCAGGCGATGTGGAAGCACCGCGGTGCCTTCTTCAGCGGGGGCACGGCCGGGCGCTTCGGCCGGCGCGGACTGCCGTACATCGCGCTCTTCCAGGTCGCCCTGCCGCTTCTTGCGCCCGTCATCGACGTCTACGCGCTGTACGGCGTGCTGTTCCGCGATCCGCTGGTGTCGGCCCTGGTGTGGTTCGCCTTCCTCGGCGTCCAGCTCGCCACGTCCGGCTACGCCCTGAAACTCGACGGCGAGCGGCTGCGGACACTGTGGACGATGCCGTTCCAGATCATCGTCTACCGGCAGCTGATGTACCTGGTCGTCATCCAGTCCCTGGTCGCCCTGCTGCTCGGCAGCCGGCTGAAGTGGCACCGCGTCAAGCGATCCGGCTCGGCCGCTGAACAGATCGGTGGTCCCGTTCCGTACAAGAGTCTGCGGATGCGTTGACCCTTCGAGCAGAACCAGCGGGACGGGTGGATGAACGACTGGACCGACCATCCAGGAGACCGCCGGACGGCGAGAGCGGTGCCGGGCGCCGTGCCACCGCCCCCGGTGGTGCCTCCGCCCTCGACCCGCACGGCCCCCCTGCCCGGCATGCCCTCGCCCGCCACCCCCGGCCGCTACGACCAGAGCGCCTACGACCGCCGCAGCCGGACCCCGGGGCGCCGCCGCACCCGACGCCGCCGCGTCCTGTGGACGGCGGCCATCCTGTCGGCCGCGCTGCCGCTCTCCGGCGTCGGCGCGTACGTCTGGGCCGACACCCGCCTCAACCAGGAGGTCGACCTCGGCGCCCTCACCGGCCGCGCGCCGCTCGGCGAGGGCACCAACTACCTGGTCGTGGGCTCCGACAGCCGCGAGGGCCTGTCCCTGAAGGACCAGAAGGACCTGAACACCGGCTCGACCGAGGGCCGCCGCACCGACTCGATGATCCTGCTGCACACCGGGGCCGGCGGCACCACGATGCTGAGCCTGCCGCGCGACTCGTGGGTGACCCTCCCGCCGTACGTCGACCCGGACACCGGCAGGCGCTACGCCGCCACACCGAACAAGCTCAACGCGGCGTTCTCGCTCGGCGGCCCCGACCTGCTCGTCCAGACCGTGGAACGCAACACGGGGGTGCGCATCGACCACTACGCGGAGATCGGCTTCGCCGGCTTCGTGGGCGTCGTCGACGCGGTGGGCGGAGTCGACATGTGCCTGGAGAGGGCTGTGCAGGACAAGGACTCGGGCGCCGACCTGCCCAGAGGCTGCCAGACCCTCGACGGCGCCGAGGCCCTGGCGTTCGTACGGCAGCGCAAGCAGGAGGCACAGGGCGACCTGGGGCGCACCCGCAACCAGCAGAAGTTCCTGGCCGCGCTCGCGCAGAAGGCGGTCACGCCGTCCACCCTCCTGGACCCGACCAAGTCCGTCCCGACGGCCGGCGCGGGCCTCGACACCCTGATCGTGGACAAGGGCACGGATCTGCCCGACCTCGTGTCACTGTTCGAGGCGATGCGGGCGACCGCGTCGGGGAAGGGCAACCAGCTCAACGTGCCCGTCTCCGACCCCGACTTCCGTACCTCCAAGGGCAGCGCGGTGAAATGGGACGAGCGGCGGGCGCGGGCACTCTTCACAGCGCTGCGGAACGATCGGGTGACGCCCGCGGGATGACTACAGGAACGGCGTACCCGCGTCGAGCCCGGACAGCACCCGGCCGTACAGCTCCAGGTTGGTGGCCGGGTTGACGAACGAGTGCAGGCTCAGCGCCCGCAGATCGCGCACGGTCCGCTGGATCGGCACGTCCCGGTGCAGTGAGGAGGCACCGGATGCCGAGCCGATCAGCTCGGCGGCCTCCGTGCACAGCCGCGCCACATAGCCGCTCCCTGCCCGGATCCGCGCCCGTTCCTCCGTCGTGTACGGCTCCCCGCTCGCCGCCCGCGACTCGATCAGCGTGACGATGTCGCCGGTCAGCAGCTCGGCACAGGAGACCTTCAGCGCGGCCTCGGCCGCTTGCAGGTGCGTGACGGCGGCCTCGCTCTGCCGCTCGTAGAAGGTGTACGTGATGCCGCGCCGGTGGATCCGCTCCCGGAACTCCGCCAGCGCCGAGCGCGCCAGGCCGAGCGCGTTCGGCGTCGTCCAGGCGCAGAACAGCATCAGCACCGGCATCCGGTAGAACGGGTCGTCCGCGTTGGCCTTGGACGGGAACTCCCCGCCCAGCAACGGCCCGACCGGCAGCACGCGATGAGCCGGCACGACGACGTCCCGGGCGACGACGCTGTTGCTGCCGCTGCCCGCCAGTCCTGTCACGTGCCAGTCGTCGAGGACCTCCAGCTCGGCCATGGGAACGGCGGCCCACAGGATCTCGGGAGGCTCGTCGCCGGACTCGACCCGTGCGGTGAGCAGATGCCAGTCGGCGTCCTGACAGCCGGTGGCGAAGGGGGAGGTGCCGTTGACGACGTACCCGTCCTTGGTGGGGACGGCGGTGGCATCCGGGATGAGAGTGCCGCTGACCCGTACGTCCGGGCCGGTGAAGATCTCGTCCTGCGCCTCGTCGGGAAACAGCGCCGCGATGTACGCGCACCCCGCCTGGATCAACGCCATGAACCCGGCCGAACCGCACGCGGCGGCGACCTCGGCCAACGTGTCGACCTGTGTCCGCAGGCTGCTCTGACAACCGCCGTACCGCCGGGGCACGTTCATCCGGAAGACTCCGGCCTCGGTGAGGGCGTCGACGACTTCACGCGTGACGCGCCGTTCCTGCTCGGTGCGGAAGGCGTGTTCGCGGATGAGGGGACGTAACGCTCGTACGCGGGCCACGAGTTCGGCGTCTGCACCGGACGGTGCGGAGGACGGAGTCATGAACGCACCGTCACGCGGACGACCGGGGCTGTCAACGACGCCTGCCGAGCCGGGAGCAGCCGAAGGGGTAGTAGGGTGCGCAGGTTGCACGGCTTGGAGATGTGTGGCAGCGCCCAAGGGAGAGGGGCCAGGCGACGATGCGGGCGTCAGAGGTCCGGCGTGCGGTTTCCGCGGCCATGTCGATCGCCTCATCACTCGACCTGACAGCCGACGACGCGATCATTCTCAATGACTCGAACAAGCTCACTCTGCGCCTCCTGCCTTGTGACGTCCTGGCCCGGGTGGCACCGGTAGCGCAGCAGGTCGCACAGTTCGAAGTCGAGCTTGCTCAGCGGCTCGCCGAAGCCGGATGCCCTGTCGCTGCTCTGGAGCCCCGAGTGGAGCCACGCGTCCATGACCGTGATGGCTTCGTGGTCACGCTGTGGACCTACTACGAACCCGTGGCACCTCAAGAGATCCCACCGGCCGACTACGCCGGTGGGCTCGCCCGGCTGCATGCCGGCATGCGCGAAGTCGATGTCCCGGCGCAGCACTTCACGGAGCGAGTCGAGCAGGCCCAGCAACTCGTGGCGAACCGCGACCGCACTCCGGCGCTCGTCGACGCCGACCGGGAGCTGCTCGGCGACACGCTACGACGCCTGAGACGAGTGATCGGCGAGCGCGGCGGCGCCGAGCAGCTGCTGCACGGCGAGCCGCACCCGGGCAACGTGCTCACCACGAAGAACGGGCTGCTGTTCATAGACCTTGAGACGTGTTGCCGTGGGCCCGTCGAATTCGACCTCGCCCATGCGCCCGAAGAAGTCGGCGAGCACTATCCGGGTGTCGATCAAGACCTGCTGCGCGAGTGCCGGATCCTCGTGCTGGCGATGATCACAACCTGGCGCTGGGATCGAGACGACCAACTCCCCGACGGGCGCCGGCTGGGCACAGAGTGGCTCGGCCAGATCCGAGCAGCACTCGATCGCAACGGCCTGGATACCCACGGCTGAGGATCAGTGTCTGCGCCGGGCGTGTGGTAGTCGTACGGGCGGGACGCCTTCGACGACGGTGTTGCTGATGGCTCCGATGCCCTGAACGGTCATGGTGACGGTGTCTCCGGGAGCGAGCGGAGGCGGTTCCGGCAGACCGCCGTGGCGGCCCCACAGTTCGGCCAGACAACCGCCGTTGCCGCAGGTGCCGGAGCCCAGGACGTCGCCGGGGCGGATCCATGTGCCGCGGGATGCGTAGGCCACCATCTCCTCGAAGGTCCACGCCATGTTGGCGAGGCTGTCCTGGCCGACGCCTTCTCCGTTGACCTCGACGGTGAGCAGGAGGTCGAGGAAGCCGTCGGTGTCCCGGTGGGGTTCGAGCTCGTCGGCGGTGACCAGCCAGGGGCCGAGGGTGGTGGCGGTGTCCTTGCCCTTGGCCGGGCCGAGTTTCACCTTCATCTCGCGGCCTTGGAGATCGCGGGCGGACCAGTCGTTGAGGACGGTGTAGCCGACGATGTGCTCGCGGGCCTGTTCGGGGGTGAGGTCCCGGCCGGCCCTGCCGATGACCGCGGCCACTTCGAGTTCGAAGTCGAAGCGCTTGCAGCCCGGGGGGACGGGGACGTCGTCGTGGGCGCCGATCACGGCGTACGGGTTGGTGAAGTAGAAGGCGGGGGCGGTGTACCACTCGGCGGGGACCGTGTCGCCGTATCCCTGGGCGATGCCCGCGACATGGCTTTCGAAGGTCATGAAGTCCCTTACCGTGGGCGGCTGAAGCGGGGGCAGCAGCCCTACGTCGGTGAGGGGCAGGGGGACGGACCGGTTCAGGGCGCGTGTGGCGGCGGTGCGCAGGCCGTGCTCGCCCTCTTCGATGAGCTCAAGGAGTTCCCCTGGCCCGTCGAAGGGGTGCACCCGATCGTCGACCACGACTCCCGACTGCTGCTTCCCGTCGTACAGGAACGTCGCGTACTTCATGCCTGGTCCCCTTCTGTCTTTCCGGTGAGGTCGGCGCTGCGCGGCCTGACGCCGAGGAAGACGGCGGCGATCGCGGCGGCGGCCACGCAGGCGGCGGCGGTGAGCAGGAGTCCGTTGTTGTATCCGTCGGCCAGGGCACGCTCGGTGAGCGGGGCGATCTTGGCGCTGAGCGGGCCGAGGTCCGCGGTGTGCAGGGCCAGGGGGCCGCCCGCGTCCAGGACCGCCGTCGCGGTGCCGTGTTCGGCGGGGGTGAGCGGCGCTGCGCCCAGGCTGCCGGTGAGCTGGTCGGCGGCCATGGCGAGCGCGACGGCGCCGACGAGGGCCGGGCCGAGGGTCTGGCCGAGGTCGCGGACCAGGCTGGTGGTGGCGCTGGCCATGCCGGTGAGGTGGGGCGGTACGACGTTGACGGCGGCGGCGGTGACCGCGGCGACGACCAGGCCGAACCCGACGCCGTTGAGGACGAGCGGGCCGAGCAGCGCGGGAACGCCGGTCTCGTGCACCGGTACGGCACGCAGCCACAGTTGGGCGGCGGCCAGGGCGGTGAAGCCGGTGACGAGCATCGGACCGGGGCCGACCTTGTGCAGCAGGCGGGCCAGCAGCGGCCAGATGAACGGGGTGATGCCCTGGATGATCAGGAACGGCACGGCGGCCCGCAGCGGGCTCTGGTGCTGGATGACGCCGAGACGGATGCTCAGGTCGTACGCGCCGCCGAGGAAGCCGAACATGCCGATCACCGCCATGGCCGCCGACGCCGCGAACGCGCGGATGCGGAACAGCTCCAGGCGCAGCATCGGCGAGGCGCTGCGGGTCTCGGCCACGACGAAGGCTCCCAGCATCAGCGCGGCGACGACGAAGGAACCGACCACGGGCACCGATCCCCAGCCGTCGGTGGGGCCCTGGATGATGCCGTACAGCAGCGTCAGCAGGGCGAGAGCGATGGTGATCTGACCGGGCCAGTCCAGCGAACGGCCTTCGGGGGCGCTGGACTCGGCGGTGAGGAACCAGGCCGCGACCGCGGTGATGAGCGCCAGGACGCCGGCGGCGGCGAACGCCCAGTGGAAGGAGGTGTGTTCGACGACTGCGCCGGACAGCAGCGGGGCGATGAAGGCGCCCAGGGACAGCGCGGTGGTCCAGGAGGCCAGGCCGCGGGCGCGTGCGGCCGGGGTCGGGGTGCCTGCGGTGATCATGGCGAGGGAGGCGGGGAAGAGGGCCGCGGCGCCGATACCGGAGAGCGCCTGCCCGGTGATCAGCTGCGCCGGCGAGTCGGAGAGGGCGGAGACCAGGTAGCCGACCGCTGCCAGGAGTGCGCCACCCACCAGCAGTTTCTTACGGCCGTACAGGTCGCCCACGACACCGAAGGTCAGCGCGAGGACGGCGGCGGGGACGAGGAACGCGTCGCTGATCCAGGTGAGTTCGGCACCGGAGGTCTGAAGGGAGCGCTGGATGACACCGTTGATCGCGGCGGGCAGGACGAGGCCGATCTGAGCGAGGCAGACCGCCAGACAGGCCGCGATGATCGTGCCGGTGTGCCGGACGGGCGGGGCGCCGGACGAGCCGACGGGCGGGCCGGTGGGCGGGTCGTATGCGGGGCTGGAGACCATGTCTCCTCCTTGATGGGTACGGCACAGGGCCGGGGGATGCGGCCGAGGAGGCGGAGGGGTCGGGGCCGACGCGGCTCAGTGGCCGGGGCAGGGGGAGCCGAGGTCGGCCATACGGTGGAAGAGCCGGGGGCCGTCGAGCGGGGGCAGTTCGGGGTCGAGCTCCCGGTAGACGGTGTGCACGTTGACCGCGAGGCGTTCGCTCTCGTCGAGGTCGGCGAAGCGTCCGAGACGGATGTCGCGGGCGGCGTCCTCGGCGGGCATTCCGGCGGTGAAGCGGGCGCTCGCCTGCTGGTGGACGTACATCAGGTAGTCGCGGACGTCGCGCACGGTGTCCTTGGTGGCGACCGGGCCGTGTCCGGGCACGACGGTGTCCACGTCGAGGCGGAGCAGGAGATCGCAGGCGGCCAGCCAGTTGGCGAACGGGCCGTGCCACACGACGGGTGTGGACCCGGCGAAGACGATGTCACCGGTGTAGACGGTCCGCGCCCGCGGGACATGGACGATCGTGTCCCCGGTGCTGTGCGCGGGGCCCACGTCGATCAGCCGGACTTCGGTTCCGCCGATGTCGAGGACCGCCTCGCCCTCGAAGATCCGGTTCGGGAGCCGGCCGTGGATGCCGGAGTACTCGAAGCGGCCGAAGATCCGGCGGGCGAACCGCCCGCCCGTGCTCTCTTCGGCGATCAGCGCCCGCATCTCGGCCGGCCCCACCTGCCGCATGTCGGTCAGCGTTCCGCGGGCCGCGATGATCTCCGCATGGGCCACGAGCTGGTTGCCGAACCAGTGGTCGCCGTTGCCGTGCGTGTTGACCACTGCCGAGATCGGTGCGTCCTCGGTCACCGGCGCCAGCCCGTCGAGCATGGCCCGGGTCAGCCGCAGGTCGAAGAGGGTGTCGACGAGCAAGGACGCGCCCCGGCCGGTGACCAGCCCGGCGTTGCTCATCCCCCATCCCGCCGCGTCCGCCATCCAGGCGAAACAGCCATGGCCGAGGTCGACCCGGCCCGCTGGCGAAAGCACGGAAGCCACGCTGCCTCCTGTTCGCGTCCCGCACGCATGCGTCGCGAGACTGCAATCTATTGATGGACTTGAGTCCATCAATAGAGCGCAATCTAAAGAGGTGGCGCGAGGGGGGTCAATACCCGTGCACGCCGTGCTGTACTGGAGGCCATGAAGATCCCGGAGGCAGGAGCCGCATCGGAACCGGTCGCTGCGCCCGGCGGGCGCCGTGAGCGCAAGCGGCAGCAGGTGCGTGACCAGCTCTACGCCGCGGCGCTGGACCTGTTCGTCTCCCAGGGATACGAGGCGACGACCATGGAACAGATCGCCGAGACCGCCGATGTCGCCCGGGCCACCGTCTTCAACCACTTCTCTCAGAAGGTCGGCTTCCTGGAGGAGTGGGGCGCCCGTCGTCGGGCCCGCGCCGCGGAGATCCTCGGTGCGCAGAACGGGGAGGGTCTGTCGGTCGGAGACCGGCTGCGCCGCTATCTCCGCGAAATGGCCGACCTCAATGTCTCCTCCCGCGCGGAGACCGCCGTCCTGATGGACGCCTCCGCCCGGTTCGGTGGCCTCCTCCAGGACCGGTCGCTGGAGATCGAACTGGCGAAGATCGTCCAGGAGGGGTGCCGGCACGGAGAGATCAGGACCGGCGTCGACCCCGACCAGACCGGCGCCATCCTGGCCGCCTGCTACTTCTCCGCCGTCCTGCGCTGGGTCCGGGTCGAGCCCGCTCCGTTCGACCTGCGCGACCGCCTCGACGGCGCGCTCGACATCATCCTGCGGGGTGTCCTCGCCGGGGCGGGCGAGCCTGTCCGAACGGCATGAGATCCCTGCTTCCGCCGGCGCCGGGGACTGGATCGTCGCGGGGCGGGCACTCGGGTGCCGCCCGTGAGGAGAGCGTTTCGGGCACCGCCGATCGGCTAGTAGGAACATATGGTGCAAATCGGATACACGATGATGACCGAGCAGGCCGGCCCCCGTGACCTGGTACAGCACGTGGTGGCTGCCGAGCAGGCCGGATTCGACTTCTCGGTCACGTCCGACCACTACTTCCCCTGGCTGGAGGAACAGCGGCACGCGCCGTACGCGTGGAGCGTCCTCGGCGCCGCGGCGCAGGCCACCTCCACGATCCCCCTCATGACGTACGTGACCTGTCCGACGACCCGCTACCACCCGGCGGTCGTCGCCCAGAAGGCCGCCACCACGCAACTGCTCGCCGAAGGCCGCTTCCGGCTCGGACTCGGATCCGGCGAGAACCTCAACGAACATGTCGTGGGCGGCGGCTGGCCCGCCGCGCACGTACGCCTGGAGATGCTGGAAGAGGCCGTGGAGATCATCCGCGCGCTGTTCGACGGCGAGAACGTCAACCACCACGGCCCGCACTTCGACGTGGAGAACGCCCGGCTCTTCGACCTGCCGGACGAACCGCCCCGGATCGGCGTCGCCGTCTCCGGCGAGCGCTCCTGCGCGCTCGCCGGCCGACTGGCCGACCTGTTGATCGCCACCGAGGCGAAGGCCGAACTGGTCGACTCCTTCGAGCGGCACGGCGGCAGCGGCAAGCCCAAGGTGGGCCAACTGCCCGTCTGTTACGACCCCGACAAGGACGCCGCGATCCGGCGGGCCCACGAACAGTTCCGCTGGGCCCTCGGCGGCTGGCCGGTCAACTCCGAGCTGCCCGGACCGGCGAGCTTCGACACGGCCACCCGGCACATCCGGCCCGAGGACGTCGCGGAGACGATCCCGTGCGGCGACGACGTCGACACCTTCGTCGAGGCCGTACGCCCCTACGTCACCGCCGGATTCACCGAGATCGCCCTCGTCCAGGTCGGCGACGACCACCAACTCCCCTTCCTGGACTGGGCCGAGAAGAAGCTGCTGCCCGCGCTGAAGGACCTCTGAGCGGACGACCGAAGGGACGATCATGGCCATAGCGACGTACTGCCTCGTAGCCCTGGACTGCCCGGACCCACCCGCGCTCGCGGAGTTCTACGCGGGGGTGCTCGGCGGTGAGGTCAAGCAGCACAACGACGACTGGTACGACCTCCACGCCCCTGGCGGACACCGCATCTCCTTCCAGCGGGTCCCGGACCACCGGCCGCCGGACTGGCCGCACGCCGACGAGAACTCCCAGCAGCTGCACCTGGACTTCACCGTGCCGGACATCGACGCGGCCGAGCCCCAGGTGCTGGCCCTCGGCGCCACCCCGCTCGACCTGGACGACAAGGACGGCAGCCGAGGCTGGCGCGTGTACGCGGACCCGGCCGGCCACCCGTTCTGCCTGTGCCGGAGCTGACCGCCGGCGGCTGACGTCGACGGCCGAACGACCGACTGCCGAGTGGCCGACTGCCGACCTACCGAACGTCGAACCACCGACGGAGGAAGCGCGATGGGCGTGCGCAAAAGGCTCCAGGACTGGCCCGTCTACCGCCAGCTCACCGGAGCGGATCCGCTGGGCCGCGGCAGCGCCGTCACCTCGCCGCACACCCGGGGGCTGCGGCCCCGCACCGACACGGCCGAGCGGATCACCCGGTCCGTGTGCCCGTACTGCGCCGTCGGCTGTGGCCAGCAGGTGTACGTGAAGGACGACAAGGTCGTCCAGATCGAGGGCGACCCGGACTCGCCGATCAGCCGCGGCCGTCTGTGCCCCAAGGGCTCGGCGACCCTCCAGCTCACCACCGGAGACGCCCGCCGCCACCAGGTGCTGTACCGGCGCCCGTACGGCACCGAGTGGGAGCCGCTCGACCTGGAGACGGCCATGGACATGGTCGCCGACCGGGTGGTCGAGACCCGGCGCCGCACCTGGGAGTGGGAGCACGAGGGACTGCGTACCGCCCGCACGCTCGGCATCGCCAGCCTGGGCGGCGCGACCCTCGACAACGAGGAGAACTACCTGATCAAGAAGTTGCTGACCGGCCTCGGCGTGGTCCAGGTGGAGAACCAGGCCCGGGTCTGCCACAGCTCCACCGTCGCCGGCCTCGGCACCTCCTTCGGCCGCGGCGGTGCCACCACCTTCATGCAGGATCTCCAGCACTCCGACTGCATCGTGATCCAGGGTTCCAACTTCGCCGAGTGCCACCCTGTGGGCTTCCAGTGGGTCATGGAGGCCAAGGCGCGCGGCGCCCGCATCATCAGCGTCGACCCGCGCTTCACCCGCACCAGCGCTCTCGCCGACCTGTACGTCCCGATCAGGGCCGGCACCGACATCGCCTTCCTCGGCGGGATCATCAACCACGTCCTCACCGAGGAGAAGGACTTCCGCGAGTACGTCCTCAACTACACCAACGCGGCCACGCTGGTCGGCGAGGACTTCCGCGACACCGAGGACCTCGACGGCGTCTTCTCCGGGCTCGACGAGGACAAGCACCACTACGACCCGCGCAGCTGGCAGTACGAGGGCGTCGAGGTCCAGCAGCCCACCGGAGACGCCGACGAGCAGTACGAGGACCGGGTGCGCGAGGCCGCGGGCCCGGAGGCGCACGGCTCCGGCGGCGCCCGTACCGGCCACCTCGCCCCGAGGGACGAGACCCTCCAACACCCGCGCTGTGTCTACCAGGTCCTCAAACGGCACTTCGCCCGCTACACACCCGAGCTCGTCGAGGAGGTCTGCGGCATCCCCCGCCAGACCTTCCTGCGGGTCTGCGACGACCTGACGGCCAACTCCGGCCGCGACCGCACCAGTGCCTTCGCGTACGCGGTCGGCTGGACCCAGCACTCGGTCGGCTCCCAGTACATCCGCGCCGCGAGCATCCTCCAACTGCTCCTCGGTAACATCGGCCGCCCCGGCGGCGGCATCCAGGCTTTGCGCGGCCACGCCTCCATCCAGGGCTCCAGCGACATCCCGACGCTGTTCAACCTGCTGCCCGGGTACCTGCCCATGCCGCATGCCCACGCGAACCAGACGCTCGACGACTTCGTCACGGCCACCCGCACGGAGAAGGGTTTCTGGGCGAACATGCGGGCCTATCTGGTCAGCCTCCTCAAGGCGTACTACGGCGACTCGGCCACGCCCGAGAACGACTTCTGCTTCGGCCATCTGCCCCGGCTGACCGGCTCCCACGCGACGTACGACACGGTCATGGCGCAGCTCGACGGTGTCTGCAAGGGCTACTTCCTGATGGGCGAGAACCCGGCCGTGGGCTCCGCCAACACCAGGCTTCAGCGCCTCGGCATGGCGAACCTCGACTGGCTCGTCGTACGGGACTTCTCGCTCATCGAGTCGGCGACCTGGTGGCAGGACGGACCCGAGATCGAGAACGGGGAGCTGCGCACCGAGGAGATCGGCACCGAGGTGTTCTTCTTCCCGGCCGCCGCGCACACCGAGAAGTCCGGCTCCTTCACCAACACCAACCGCTGGGTGCAGTGGCACCACGCGGCCGTCGAACCCGAGGGGGACGCGCGCAGCGACCTGTGGTTCATGTACCACCTCGGCCGCCGCATCAAGGAGAAGCTGGCCGGCTCCTCCGACCCGATGGACCGGCCGGTCCTGGACCTCGCCTGGGACTATCCGGAGGACGGCCCACTCAGGGAGCCCGTGGCCGACGCCGTCCTCGCCGAGATCAACGGGCATGCGCCGGACGGGAGTCCGCTCAGCGCCTACACCGAGCTCAAGGACGACGGCTCTACGCGGTGCGGCTGCTGGATCTACTGCGGGGTGTACGCGGACGGGGTCAACCAGGCGGCCCGGAAGAAGCCGGAGTCCGAGCAGGACTGGGTCGCCGCCGAGTGGGCCTGGGCCTGGCCCGCCAACCGCCGCATCCTCTACAACCGTGCCTCGGCCGCCCCCGACGGCACTCCGTGGAGCGAGCGCAAGGCGTACGTGTGGTGGGACCAGGCCGAGGGGAAGTGGACCGGCCACGACGTCCCCGACTTCGTGCCCGACCGTGCCCCCGGCTTCGTACCGGACGAGGACGCGACCGGCCCCGACGCGCTGCGCGGTGACGACCCGTTCATCATGCAGGCCGACGGAAAGGGCTGGCTGTACGCGCCCGCGGGGTTGGAGGACGGGCCGCTGCCCACCCACTACGAGCCGCAGGACTCGCCGTTCCGCAACGCCCTCCACCCGTCGACGTCCCGCAACCCGACCCGGCAGCTGCTGGCGCGCGAGGGCAACCGCTACCACCCGAGCGGTGACGAGCCGGGCGCCGACGTCTTCCCGTACGTCGTCACCACCCACCGGCTGACCGAGCACTTCACGGCGGGCGGGATGAGCCGCTGGTCGTCCTATCTGTCCGAGCTGCAACCGGAGTTCTTCTGCGAGGTGTCGCCGGAGCTGGCCGCCGAGCGCGGTCTCACGCACGCCGGCTGGGCCACTGTCGTCACGGCGCGGGGAGCGGTCGAGGCGCGGGTGCTGGTCACCGAACGGATCCGCCCGCTGAGGGTGCAGGGCCGTACGGTCCACCAGATCGCGCTGCCCTTCCACTGGGGCCCGAACGGACTGTCCAGGGGCGACGCCGCCAACGAACTCGTCTCCATCGCGCTCGACCCCAACGCCCACATCCAGGAGGACAAGGCTCTCACCGCCGACATCCTCCCGGGCCGCCGCCCGCGCGGCCCCGAACTGCCCCGGCTGCTGGCCGAGTACCGCAGCCGCGCGGGCATCACCGGCAGCACCGGAACGGAGGTCCGCAAGTGACGGACGAGACGGCGACAGGCAGCCAGGAACGGGTGGGCTTCTTCACCGACACCTCCGTCTGCATCGGCTGCAAGGCCTGCGAGGTGGCCTGCAAGGAGTGGAACGCGATCCCGGAGGACGGCCTCTCCCTGACCGGCATGTCGTACGACAACACACAGGCGCTCGGGGCGTCGACGTGGCGGCACGTGGCGTTCATCGAACAGCCGACGCGACCGACGACGACGGAGCCCGCCACGCCCGACGGTCCGCCCACGTCGGACGGGCGTACCCAACTCCCGCTCGCCGATGGCGAGTTCCGCTGGCTGATGTCCTCCGACGTGTGCAAGCACTGCACCCACGCGGCCTGTCTCGACGTCTGCCCGACCGGGTCCCTCTTCCGCACCGAGTTCGGCACGGTCGTCGTCCAGGAGGACATCTGCAACGGCTGCGGCTACTGCGTGCCCGCCTGCCCGTACGGCGTCATCGAGCAACGGCCTGCCGACGGACGGGTGTTCAAGTGCACCATGTGCTACGACCGGCTCGGCGCCGGACAGGAACCGGCCTGTGCGAAGGCATGTCCGACGGAGTCCATCCAGTTCGGCCCGCTGGACGAACTGCGGGAGCGTGCCGCGCTGCGCGTCGACCAACTGCACGAGGCGGGCGTGGGCGACGCCCGGCTCTACGGCCACGATCCGGACGACGGGGTCGGTGGTGACGGGGCGTTCTTCCTGCTGCTGGACGAGCCGGAGGTGTACGGCCTGCCCCCTGACCCGCGGGTCACCACCCGCGACCTGCCCGCCATGTGGAAGCACGCGGGCGCGGCGGCCCTGTCCCTCGTCGGCACCGTGGCGGTGTCCTTCGTTCTGCCCATGCTCGGCCGGCGGAAGGGGACATCGTGAAGGGCGAGGGCAGGCAGCGGGGTCAGCAACCGATGGTGCCGCGCGCCGAGTTCGAGTCGTACTACGGGCGGCCGGTGATCAAGCCACCGTCCTGGTCCGCGACGGACATCGCCGGGTACTTCTTCCTGGGCGGGCTCGCGGGAGCGGGGTCGGTCCTGGCAGCGGCCGCCCAGCTGACGGGCCATGACAGGACGGCGACCGCGCTGAAGGTGTCCTCGCTGGCCGCCGTGTCGTGCTCCGCGGCGGCGCTCGTCCACGATCTGGGCAGGCCCGCCCGGTTCGCCCACATGCTGCGGGTGTTCAAGCCGACCTCGCCGATGAGCATGGGCTCGTGGCTGCTGAGTGCCTACGGCCCGCTGGCCGGCGCGGCGGCCCTCACCGCCGTCACCGGGCGGCTCCCGAAGGCGGGATCTGCCGTTACCGGGGGCGCCGCCGTGCTGGGCCCGGCGGTGGCCACGTACACGGCGGTGCTCGCGGCGGACACCGCCGTCCCCGCCTGGCACGGGGCCCATCGCGAACTGCCCTATCTGTTCGCCGCCTCCGCGACGGCCGCAGCGGCCGGGATGGCCCTGGTGACCGGGCCCTCGGCGGAATCGGCCCCCGCACGCTGCGCCGCCGTCCTGGCCGCGACCGCCGAGACCGCCGCCACCCGGGCCGCCGAACAGCGTCTCGGCATGGTCGCGGAGACCTACCGTGAGGGCCGCGCGGGCACCCTCCTCCGCGCTGCCAGGGTCCTGACCTGCGCGGGAGCCGTGGGCGCCGCCCTCCTGGGCCGCCACCGCCCGGTCGCCGCCGCGAGCGGCCTCGCCCTGCTGGCGGGTTCCGCCTGCACTCGCTTCGGCGTCTTCGCCGCGGGGGTCGCGTCCGCCGAGGACCCGAAGTACACGGTGGTTCCGCAGCGCGAGGAGGCGGGTGCCGGCAGCGGGAGCTGAGGGCCGTCTGCCGGCTGCGGATTCGATGCGGCTTGCCGCGCACCTCCCCGGCGTTCCAGGAGATCCTCCCGATGCACAGGCCCTAGCGGACCAGACCGTGCAGCAGGAGTTCGGCGAGTTGGGCGTAGGCCTCGGCGTCTCCGAGGCCTGTGGCCGCAGCGACCTGGCGGTTCTGGATGCGGACCATCACCGACGTGATGACGTCGGCCGCGAACGCCACGTGCACCTCGCGGAACACGCCCGCTTCGACGCCTTCGTCGATCAACTGCTCCACCCGGTGGGCGGCCGCCCGCGTGTTGCGTTCGTAGACGTCCGCGGCGGGCCCGAACCCGGCCACGTCGTCGAAGAACTGCGGTGACAGCGGACCGAGTTCCGCCGCCACGGCGTGGAGGTAGGCCGACAGCCGGGCAGCCGGATCGGTCTCGGCCGCCAGAGCGGCATCGACTCGCTCGGTGGCTCCCCGGAAGAAGTGCACGACCGCGGCCCGGACGAGCTGTTCCTTGCTGTCGGCCAGCCCGTACAAGGTGCGCTTGGAACACCGCAGGCGCGCGGCCAGGTCGACGAGCGTGAAGCGGGCGAAGCCCTCCTTGGTGAGCAGCTTCACCAGCGCCTCGAAGAGCTCGGAGCGCCGGGCGGCGCCTCGGCCGGTGAGCTTGGGGCCGGTGGGAGCGGAGGCCTTGATCATCCGGTCAGTATCCCAGGCCCGCATCCCTCGGTATCCGTGGCCGGCATCTCAGTGCCGTCCCGCCCGATCCCGCTGTGACATCCCACCCAGACCCGCTACTCTAAGAGGTACTGACGTACCGCTTTGAGTACCGTTTGGAGCCGTGATGGCCGTCGACCGCATGCTTCCCACCCAAGAAGCAGAAGACCTGATGGCTCTGACCCGGGAACTCGCCGAAAAGGAACTCGGCAAGCGGGTCGAGGCGCACGAGGCCGAGGAGAGCTACCCGGAAGGCCTCTTCGACGTCCTCGGCCGGTCCGGTCTGCTGGGCCTGCCCTACCCGGAAGAGCACGGCGGCGGCGGTCAGCCGTACGAGGTGTACTTGCAGGTTCTGGAGGAGCTGGCGAGCCAGTGGGCCGCGGTCGCTGTCGCCACCAGCGTGCACACCCTGGCCTGCCACCCGTTGTACGCCTTCGGTACCCCGGCTCAACAGGAACGCTGGCTGCCCCGCATGCTGGCCGGTGAGCTCCTCGGCGGCTACAGCCTGTCCGAAGCGCAGGCCGGCTCGGACGCGGCGGCCCTGTCCTGCAAGGCCGAACGCCTACCGGACGGCTACCGCATCACCGGGACCAAGGCATGGATCACCCACGGGGGCAAGGCCGACTTCTACGCCCTCTTCGCCCGCACCGCGCCGGGCAGCCGCGGCATCTCCTGCTTCCTGGCCCCCGGCACGGCGGAAGGCCTCAGCTTCGGCCGGCCCGAGCGCAAGATGGGCCTGCACGCCGTCCCGACCACCTCGGCCATGTGGGACGGCGCGGTCATCGACGCCGACCGGCTGATCGGGGCGGAGGGCCAGGGCCTGGAGATCGCGTTCAGCGCCCTGGACTGCGGCCGGCTGGGCATCGCCGCCTGCGCGACCGGGCTCGCCCAGGCTGCCCTGGACACGGCCGTCGCCTATGCCAACGAACGCACCACCTTCGGCCGGAAGATCGTCGACCACCAGGGACTGGGTTTCCTGCTCGCCGACATGGCCGCGGCGGTGGACTCCGCCCGCGCCACCTATCTGGACGCCGCCCGTCGCCGCGACCTCGGCCGCCCCTTCAGCCGCCAGGCCAGCGTGGCCAAGCTGGTCGCCACGGACGCCGCGATGAAGGTCACCACCGACGCCGTTCAGGTACTGGGCGGCTACGGCTACACGCGGGACTTCCCCGTCGAGCGCTATATGCGCGAGGCGAAGATCATGCAGATCTTCGAAGGGACGAACCAGATCCAGCGGCTGGTCATCAGCCGTCATCTGGCCCGCTGACGCACCATCAATCCATCAACACCGTCTGGTCGTCGGCCTCGCGGCTTGGCGTCTGTGGCGCGCCCCGGCTACGACCCGGGACGTGTATCCGCCCCCGGGAAGCGCATCATCCGCCGACCGGGAGCCGCGGAACGCTCGGAATCGATGAGCTCCGTCATCACATGCAGAGCCTGAGCGAGGGATTCGCGGAGTGGCGGGCCGTCCGGCCGGTCGGGCTGGAAGGCCCAGTTCTCCACGGCGATGCGCAGCGCGGCATTGAACATGCCCGCTTCCAGGCGGACGGCGAGGTCGATTTCGGGCCGGTCGGTGCCTTCGGCGATCGCCGCGGCGAACACCGCCTCTGCGTCGAAGTGCGTCTCCAGCCAGACGGCGCGCAGTCCGGGCTCGTCACGGCTCAGACGTACGAGATCCCGCAGGGCCCCCAGACGCCTGGCGCCGATCACGCCGGGATCGTCGGCGCTCGGCATGGCCCGGGTGAGCGAGCTGCCTCCGCTCCAGTAGTCCCGTAGGCGCTCGGTCACCAGGTCCAGGCCCGCGGTGAGCAGCGGGCGTGCGCACTCCTCCTTGGAGCGGAAGTACCGCCACAGGGTGCGCGTGGACACTCCGGCGGCCGAGGCGATGTCCTCCGCGGTGGTCGCCGCCACGCCCTGGGTGACGAAGAGCCGGACCGCCTCGTCGGCGATCTCCATACGCGTCGCTTCGCGGCGCCGCTCCGTCAACGGTGGTCGCCCCGTGCGGCTACCGGGCTGACCGCCCATGCACCCCTCCTCGACACAGTTGCGCTGATCTTAGTTCATGGCGCACTGCGACTTTGTGGCACACCGAGACAGCTGGTGCTACGGTGACGGACGTTTCAACTTCTCCATGGACACGTCAATTTCGGTTGCTCGCGGCCGACTTCGAGGAACAGGCCGGCGCTGCCTGCCCGCGGCCACGAGGGGCCCCTCCCGACGGGAGTCTCATGTCCGACAGCTCTTCCCCTCGCCTCGCCTCCGGTGTGAGCCGCCGAAAGGTGCTCGGTGCGGCTGCCCTCGGCGCGACCGCACTCGGCGGGTCCCTGGCCGGCGCCGGCCAGGCGTCGGCCGTGACGTCCGCGGCCCCGGCATCCGTGACCGAGCGCCGCGCACGGGCCGTGGTCGTGGGCACCGGCTTCGGCGGCGGCGTGACCGCGCTGCGGCTGGCCCGGGCCGGCGTGTCCACCCTGGTCCTGGAGCGCGGCCTGCGCTGGCGCACCGGCCCCAACGCCACCACGTTCTGCCGCTTCGCGAACATGGACAACCGCTCCGCCTGGCTGACCGACCATGCCGTCGTCGGCGGCGGCAACCAGACGTGGGAGCCCTACACCGGCGTACTCGAACCCGTCGTGGGCAACGGCATGACCGCTATGGTCGGCGCGGCGGTCGGCGGCGGCTCGATCATGTACCACGGTATGAGCCTCCAGCCGACGAAGGCCGACTTCGCCAAGTCGATCCCGGTGGCGGCGGGCCTCTACGACGACCTGAACCTGTGGGCCTACCCGACCGTCGCCCGGATGCTGGGCATCTCCACCGTCCCCTACGACATCCTGGCCTCGGACCCGTACACGTCCTCCCGTCTCTTCCAGGAGGTCGCTCCGAAGGCGGGCCTGACCCCGTTCAAGGTGCCGCTGCCCATCGACTGGAGCTACGCGAGGGGCGAGCTGACCGGCCAGTACCAGCCGACGTACACCACCAGCGACATCGCCTTCGGCGTCAACAACGGCGGCAAGAAATCCATCGACGTCACCTACCTCGCCCAGGCGGAGTCCACCGGCCTGGTCGAGGTGGCGCCCCTGCACGTCGTGCGTGATATCGCCATGGACGCGAACAAGCGCTGGGTGCTGTCCGTCGACCGCATCGACACCGCCGGCACGGTGCAGGAGCAGATCCGCATCACCGCCGACGCCGTCTTCCTCAACGCCGGCTCCCCGGGCACCACCCGCCTCCTGGTCAAGTCCCGCGCCAAGAACCTGATCCCCGACCTGCCCGACGCCATCGGCACCGGGTGGGGCAACAACGGTGACCGGATCTGGGCCTGGATCAACCCGACCGCCGGCGACGCCGGAACCATTCAGGGCGGCCCCGCCTGCATCGGCGGCACGGACAACACGAGCTCCATCCCGCTCACCGTCATCCACGCCGGCTCGCCCATCCAGCAGGCCGGCGTCACCGCCCTGACCGTCGTCGGCTTCGGCATCGTCGAGGGCGCGGGCACCTGGGCCTACGATGCCGCCGCCGACGACGCCGTCCTCACCTGGCCCGCCGCGGCGGAGGCGGAACTCCAGGCACAGATCGCGATCCGTATGCAGGCCATCGCCACGGCCGGCGGCGGCATGATGATCGACACCAACGCGACCGCCCCCTCCACCTGGCACGCCCTCGGCGGCGTCCCGATGGGCGACGCCGTCGACCTCACCGGCCGCGTCCTGGGCCACAAGGGCCTCTACGTCCTCGACGGCGCCCGCATCCCCGGCTCCACGGGTGCCTGCAACCCCTCCCTGACCATCGCCGCCCTGGCCGAACACAGCATGCAGACCATCGTCCGCCAGGACGTCGGCCGCGTTTTCTAAGGCAGGAGATGTCATGCACATCGATCTCACCGGGGCGGCACGAGTCCGCCCCCACCTCTTAGTGGCAGCCGCGCTGATCTTCCCGCTCCTCCTCGGAGCCCCCGCCTCGGACGCCGACCCCATCGCCCACACGGCGGCGAGCCCGACCGTCACCGGCCCGGTGACGGGCGGAAAAGGTGCCGTCGTGCTGGCGGGGACGGCATTCGACCTCGGCAGTGTGGGATACACACAGTCCGAGTTCTTCCTCTCCGGGAACGCCGAGTCCTACGTACCGACCGCGCCCCTCGACTCCGACGGACGCTGGCAGGTGACGCCGGCGGGCACCGCCCCGTACACCACCCGCGTCGTCGTGAACCGGCCCGCCGATCCGGCCGACTTCAACGGCACCGTCGTCGTGGAATGGCTGAACGTCACCGGCGGGGTGGACGCGGCCCCGGAGTGGATCTACACCCACAACGAGCTGATCCGCGAGGGCTACGCCTGGGTCGGCGTCTCCGCCCAGGCCACCGGAGTGACCGCCACCGAGACGGCGGACCCGGTCCGCTACGCGGCCTTGTCCCACCCCGGTGACAGCTACTCCTACGACATCTTCAGCCAGGCCGGCCAAGCCGTACGGGACTCGGCCGCCACGGTCCTCGACGGGCTCCGTCCCCGCACCGTGCTGGCCAACGGCGAGTCGCAGTCGGCCTTCCGGCTCACCACGTACATCAACGCGATCCAGCCCCTGGTGTCCGTGTACGACGGATTCCTCGTGCACAGTCGCAGGGACACCGGCGCGCCCCTGTCGCAGGCACCCCAGGAGGACGTCCCGGCTCCGGCGGTCGTCCGCTTCCGCACGGACACGGACGCACCGGTGCTCGCCGTGCAGACCGAGACCGATGTGATCGCGCTCGGTTCCCTGGCCGCCCGGCAGGACGACACCTCCCGCCTCCGGCTCTGGGAGGTGGCCGGCACCGCGCACGCCGACGCCTACATCGGCCTCGGCGCGGGTGACGACGGCAGCGGCGCCGCGGGACTCCTGGGGCTGAACGCCCTGCTCAGTCCCCCGACCCGGCCCGGCTGCGGCTCACCGATCAACACCGGCCAGGCGCACTACGTCCTGGATACCGCGGAGTTCGCGCTGAACCGCTGGGTGACGACCGGTGTCCCCCCGGCCAGGGCGCCCCGCCTCCAGGTGGACACCTCCGGCTCCGCACCCGCCTTCGTCCTCGACGCCCACGGCAACGTCGAGGGCGGGATCCGCACACCATCGGTCGACACACCGGTGGCCAAGTTGTCCGGTCTCGGGCAGTCCGGGGCGTCGTTCTGCTTCCTGTTCGGTACGACCACCCCCTTCACCGCCGAGAAGCTGACGGCCCTGTATCCCACCCACGCCGCGTTCGTCCGGCAGTGGACGGCGGCCACCGCGCAGGGGGTCGGCGCCGGCTTCCTCCGCCCGGCCGACGCGGCGGAACTGGTCGGTGCGGCAAGGCAGTCCGGCATCGGCGGCTGACCCGCCGCCCTCCGATACGGCGTCAGACAGGACTTCAGCGCTCGATGCTCCTTTCCTTGCTCGCCGCAGCGCCCCGGCTCATCGCGAGCACGGCGTCACGGCGGCTCAGCGGGCCGAACGGCGAACCACCGGTCGGGTTCTCGCTGCCGTGGATCCAGGTGGGACCGTCGGCGAGATGGGTGAGCGCCGCCTCCGCGACGTCCGCGGGGTCGGCGAGCGGGCCGCCGTACGACTCGCCTTCCGCCTCGCGCATCCGGCGGTGGGACGGGGTGTCGGTCCTGCCGAGCACGAGCCCCAGAACGTCCACACCGCTGCCTCGCCACTCCGCCCACAGGCTCTCCGCGAGGATGAGATCGAACGCCTTGGTGGCCCCGTAGGTGGCGAGTGCGGCGCCGCCGGCCCAGGCCGCGCCCGAGGTCACCAGCACCATGCCCCCTCGGCCCCGCGCCACCATCGGGGCGCCGAAACGGTGGGCCGCTTCGAGTACGGCGGTGCAGTTGCGGTGGACCAGTTCCAGGTGGGTGCCGAGGTCCCGGTCGAGGAACGCGACGCTGCGGGTGTCGGCGCCGGCGTTGTACACGAGGAGCCCGACCTCCAGGTCCGAGGTGACGCGCTCGAGTTCCGCCAGGGCGCCCGGGGCGCTGAGGTCGAGCGCGACCGTCCGCACCTCGACGCCGTGCCGGGCCCGGAGGTCGTCCGCGGCCGCCTCCAGTACGGGGATGCGCCGCGCCACCAGTACGACGTTGATGCCCCGCGAGGCCATGCCATGCGCGAACGCGACACCGACTCCGTCGGACCCGCCCGCGACGATGCCCCAGGGGCCGTATGCGCTGGTCACAGTTGCCTTCACCTTTCGATTGACCGGCTACGCGGACGTGCCGTCGGCCGCGGGCGGCGCCAGCATCGCGCGGGGTCCGGGGGTGCCGTCGAGGTTGGCGTTGATCCGCTCGGCGATGCGCCAGCCCTGTGCGGTGCGCACCCAGTGCCAGGTGTTCGCGGAGACCTGGAAGACCCAGAAGCGGCCGGCGTCGGTGTCCCAGCGCAGGTGCAGCGCGTGGCTGCGGCCGGTGGCCCGGTCGCCGTCGACGACCACGTGCGGCGTGGTCAGGACGTGGCCGCAGCCGTTGTGGAGCACGCTCTGGTGGCCTGCGCCGTGGACCATGCCGGCGATGTCGTCCCGGCCTTCCATCCGCAGGTGGGGGATCGCGTCGAAGACGCCGTCCTCGGTCCAGAGCCCGGCCGCGGCCTCGCCCGAACCACTGTCGACGGCGGGCCCGTACTGCGCGACGAGCTGCATGATGTCGACCTGGTCCTGAAGGGTGTGAACCTGCGCCGCCAGTCTCTCGACGGTGGCGCGCAACTCGTCGATCTCACTCATCTTCCGTGTTCCTTCACGGTCAGGGCACGACGACGATGCGGGCCGGTCCGCCCGCGTCCCGTGCCGCGTCGAGCGCGTCGGGCACCTCGTCGAGCCCGACGGTTCCGCCGAGCATCGGCCCGACGTCGAGGCTGCCGGAGCAGACCGCCTCGAACGCCTCGTCCCAGTGGGCCATCGACGGACCACCGCCGAACTGGATGTTGAGGCCCTTCCGCTTGGCGGTCAGGGTGTGCAGGTGATCGCCCTCCGGCGGACCACCCACGGAGAAGATCCGGGTGCCGCGCTCGCACCCCTTGACGATCGAGTCGAGGACGCCCGGGACACCGACGCACTCGAACACGACGCAGCCCGGCAGTCCGGCCGTGGCCATCAGCTCCTTCGCCGACTCGGCCGTTCCGCGGGCGACATCACGCCATGCCCGGTACGGCGAGATCCCGGCGGGGTCGATGACCACGTCGGCTCCCATGGCCAGCGCGGTCGCCCGTCGCGAGGCCACGAAGTCGACCGCCACGACCGGCCCCACGCCGAGGCGCCCGAGCTGTGCGATCACCGACAGGCCGATCGCGCCGCAGCCGATGACGAGCGGTGCCTCCATGGTCGTGACCTGGGCACGCGACGCGGTCGACCAGCCCACCGAGATCGCGTCGGCGACGCACACGACCTCGCCGGGGAGGCCGGAGACCACGACCCGGGTGATGGCCTCGGTCAGCAGCAGGTACTCGCCGAATCCGCCGGGGGAGTCCGGGTTCTGCCCGATGATCCTGCGGCCGGCGGCGGTGGACAGCACCGGCAGTGAACTCACCCGGGTGCCGACGGGGATACGGCGCTCGGTGCCGGGGCCGTGGTCGACCACCTCGGCGCAGTACTCGTGGCCCATGACGATGTCGGCGTCCTGGTCGTACGTCGACATCCCGCTGTCGTCGTCGGCGCCCGCCTCAGGATGATCCATGAAGTGGAGGTCCGACGCGCAGATCCCGCACGCGAGCGATCGGACGAGGAGCTGGCCCGGTCCGGGAACCGGATCGTCGATGGTCCGCACCTCGACCGTCCCACCCCGCAGCACGGCAGCACGCATCAGGTTCCCCCATCCGAGAAGACGGTTCTCGCCTCCGTCCTGGGACTGTAGCGACGTCGTGCGAGTTATAGAAGACCGTCTCCTATAAATGCGGCTACGATGCACGGCATGCCAGAGTCCCGCCGTCGCCCGGGTCGTCCACGTGACACGAGCATCGACGAACGGGCTCTCGCGGCCACGCGCGAACTCCTCGTCCGGCGTGGTTTCGACGCGACGACGATCCAGGCCGTCGCGGAGCGCTCCGGCGTGCATGCGTCCGCCATCTACCGTCGCTGGCCGTCACGGATCGAGCTGATCGAGGAAGCGACCTTCCCCGGGCTCAGCCCGATGAGCGTGCGGCCGACGGGCGATCTCCGTCGCGATGTCCGCCGGTTCATCCGCGCCTACCTGGCGGCCTTCAACGCGCCGGCGGCGCGTGCGGCCGCGGCCGGTCTCCTCGCGCACCACCAGGCGTCGAGGCGGCCGCGTCCGCCGGAGTTGGACCTGAGGGTGTCGGCACGGCCGCAGTTCCAGGACATCCTGCGCGCCGCACCGCCCGGAAGCGTCGACCCCGCCGTCGACCCGGACGACGTCTTCGACATGCTCCTCGGCGCCGTGCTGGCCCGCACCCTCCTCCTCAACGTCACGACGCGCCAACGTCCTCTGGAGCGCACCGTCGAGATGGTTCTCCGGCTGCTACGCCCCCTCGACGGCGGCGAAGCCGCCGAGCCGCCCTCCCGGCAGCGGTAGTCCAGGCGGCAACCAATCAGGTCGATCGCCACGCCGGGAGCGGGAGTTGCTCACGTCTCAACTGTCGTTTCGTACGCCTGAAATCCGGGCGCGAGCGCGCGCAGTGCCTGGTCGAGGAAGTCGCTGAGGTCGGAGCCGTCGTGGCGCAGCCACTGTTCGTAGGCGGCCACGGCGGCGCCCAGGCAGGCGTGGGCGATCACCTGGGGCAGCAGAGCGTCGGTCGGGCGGCCGAGACGTGGGGCGACGAACTCGGCGACCACGGCGCGCCATTCGGCGTACCGGAGCGTGGAGTGGGCCTGTAGCGCGGGCACTTGCATGATCAGCGACATCCGCACGCGGTGCCAGGGGAGCTGGGACGCGTCGAGACGGTTGAAGTCGACGATCGCTTCCCGCAACGCGTCCATCATCGGCAGGTCGCTCGGGTACGCGGCGAGCACCGCCCGCATGCGTTGCAACTCCTCCTCGAAGTTGCCCCAGACCGCGTCGTTCTTCGACCTGTAGTAGCGGAAGAACGTGCGGCGTCCGATGCCGGCGGCGGCCGCGATGTCCTCCACGGTGACCTCGTCGAAGCCGCGCGCGGAGAAGAGCCGCAGGGCGTGCTGTTCGAGTTGCGCGTGGGACGTCGACGGCCGGCGTCCGGTGCGGGAGGCCCGGTCGGCGCTGGGTGAACTCGGCGACTTCTGCACGCACTCTTCCTTTCGGCACCAGGTGCCATTATGGTCCCGGACAGTGGAGAACGTTCATATCCGGCAATGAGAGGGAGCTTCTCATGGGTGCTGCGACACCGGCCTCCGATCCCTTTGCCCAGGACGAGCGGGCACGCGAGGCGGACCTCGCGGACCAGGACCTGGTCGAGGACGACCTGCTGGTCGAGGAGGTCTCCATCGACGGCATGTGCGGCGTGTACTGAACCGGGTCGACCGATGCCGCCTTTCGATCTGGACCGGGCCTGGACCCTGCACCCGCAGGTCGCGGTGCGCCCGGAATCCTTCGGTGCCCTGCTCTACCACTTCGGAACCCGGCGGCTGTCGTTCCTGAAGGACCGCAGACTCCTCGCCGCGGTACGGCACTTGGCCGACCGGCCGAGCGCCGCGGCCGCCTGCGCGGACGCCGGTATCCGTGAGGACGAACTGGCGCGCTACCGGACGGCACTGGCCACGCTGGCGACTTCGCACATGATCGTGGAGCGCAACTCCCCTGAAGAGGAGGCGACATGACAGCACCGGCGGCCCGCCTGGTGGATCACTTCCAGTACGGCCTGGACGCCCCGATCTGCCTGACCTGGGAGCTGACCTACGCCTGCAACCTGTCCTGTGTGCACTGCCTCTCCAGCTCGGGCCGCCGCGACCCGCGTGAACTGAGCACCGAGGAGTGCAAGGCCGTCATCGACGAGCTCGAGCGCATGCAGGTCTTCTACGTCAATATCGGCGGCGGCGAACCCACCGTCCGCCCCGACTTCTGGGAACTGGTCGACTACGCCACCGCCCATCGTGTGGGCGTGAAGTTCTCCACCAACGGTGTCAGGATCACCCGGGACACGGCACGCCGCCTCGCCGCCTCCGACTACGTGGATGTGCAGTTGTCCCTGGACGGCGCCACCGCCGAGGTGAACGACGCCGTGCGCGGGGAGGGTTCGTACGCCACCGCCCTGCGTGCGATGGGGCATCTGCGGGAGGCGGGCTTCGCCGGGTTCAAGATCTCCGTGGTGGTCACCCGGCACAATGCCGGCCAACTCGACGCGTTCCAGGAGCTCGCCGCCCGTTACGGCGCCCAACTGCGGCTCACCCGGCTGCGGCCGTCCGGTCGCGGCGCCGACGTCTGGGACGAGCTGCATCCGACCGCCGGGCAGCAGAAGGAGCTGTACGACTGGCTGGTGGCGCGCGGCGAGAACGTGCTCACCGGTGACTCCTTCTTCCACCTGTCCGCCTACGGCGACCCGCTGCCCGGGCTGAACCTCTGCGGCGCCGGCCGGGTGGTCTGCCTGATCGACCCGGTGGGTGACGTCTACGCCTGCCCGTTCGCCATCCACGACGCCTTCCGGGCCGGAAACGTGCGCGACGAGGGCGGCTTCACCCGGGTGTGGCGCGCGTCGGACCTCTTCGCCGACCTGCGGCGTCCGCAGACGGGTGGCGCGTGCACGAACTGCTCGGCGTTCGACGCCTGCCGGGGCGGCTGCATGGCGGCGAAGTTCTTCACCGGGCTGCCGCTGGACGGCCCGGACCCGGAGTGCGTACGGGGTCATGGCGAGGCGGCCCTGGCGGATCCGCACCGTACGGTCCCGGCTCCCGCCCAGGACCACTCGCACCGCACCAGCCGTGAACCGGCCGCCCGCGAGCCGGTGTTCGTGACCATCGGCAGCCGGTCCGGCCCCCGGACACCGCCGGTGTCCGCGTGCGAGGACCACCCGCTCGCCGGGTTCCGTCTCCCTTAGACAACGAAGAGGTACGTCGTCATGGGCAACCGTTGGTTCGAGACCGTCGAACACGCCCGGCAGCGGGCCGCGAGGCGACTTCCGAAGTCCGTCTACAGCGCCCTGCTGGCGGGCTCGGAGGCCGGTGTGTCGTACCGGGACAACACCGCCGCCTTCCAGGAACTGGGCTTCGCCCCGCACGTGGCGGACCTGTCCGCCGAGCGGACCACGGCGACCACGGTCATGGGCCAGGAGATCGCCCTCCCGGTGATCATCTCGCCCACGGGCGTCCAGGCCGTCCACCCCGACGGGGAGTTGGCCGTCGCGCGGGCCGCCGCCGCGCGGGGGACCGCGATGGGGCTGAGCTCCTTCGCGAGCAAACCGGTCGAGGAGGTCGTGGCGGCCAACCCGCGCACGTTCTTCCAGATGTACTGGCTCGGGTCGAAGGACTCCATGATCCGGGTGATGGAGCGGGCCCGCGCCGCGGGCGCGGTCGGTCTCATCGTCACCCTCGACTGGTCCTTCTCCCACGCCCGGGACTGGGGCAGCCCCTGGATTCCGGAGCGGCTCGACCTGAAGGCGATGGTGAAACTGGCCCCGCAGGGCCTGTCCCGGCCGGGCTGGCTGCTCGACTACGCACGCTCCGGCAGCCTCCCGGACCTCACCCTTCCCAACCTGGCGGGCCCCGAGGGCACAGCACCGGCCTTCTTCGGCGCGTACGGGGAGTGGATGGGCACCCCGCCGCCCACCTGGGACGACATCCGCTGGATGCGCGACGAGTGGCAGGGCCCGTTCCTGCTGAAGGGCATCTCGCGCGTCGACGACGCCCGGCGCGCGGTGGACGCCGGGGTCACCGCGATCTCGGTGTCCAACCACGGCGGCAACAACCTCGACTCCACGCCCGCGCCGATCAGACTGCTGCCCGCGGTGGCGGACGCGGTCGGCGACCAGGTCGAGGTGCTCCTCGACGGCGGTGTCCGGCGGGGCGGGGACGTCGTGAAGGCCCTGGCGCTCGGTGCGCGGGCCGTGCTGATCGGCCGCGCGTATCTGTGGGGGCTCGCGGCGGCGGGGCAGACGGGAGTGGAGAACGTCCTCGACATCATGGCCGGGGGCATCGACTCCGCGCTGCGTGCCCTTGGCCGGTCCTCGGTCCATGAACTCACCCCGGACGACGTCCTGATCCCGCCCGGCTTCACCCGCACGCCGGGAATCAGGGAGCCGGTATGACGGACCTGACCCGGATGGCCTGGCCCACCGTGCCGGACCGGCCCCTCGTCCTGGTACCGCTCGGGTCCGTCGAACAGCACGGCCCCCATCTGCCCCTGGACACGGACACGAGGATCGCCGACGCCGTCGCCCGCGGTGCGGCCCGGCGGCTGCCAGGACCGGTGCTCGTGGCGCCGCCGGTCGCGTACACCGCCAGCGGTGAGCACCAGTCCTTCCCCGGTACCGTCTCCATCGGCAACGAGGCGCTGCGCTGCGTGCTCCTGGAGCTCGTCCGCTCGCTGTCCCTCTGGTCGGGCCGCATCGTGTTCGTCAACGGCCATGGCGGCAACGTCCGTTGCCTCGCCGAAGCGGTCGGCCGACTGACCGAGGAGGGACACGACGTCGAGTGGGCGCCCTGTTTCCCCGCGGGAGGCGACGCACACGCCGGTCACACCGAGACCTCGCTCATGCTCCATCTCGCCCCGGATCTGGTGGACATGACCCGGGCACGACCAGGAAACCCCGCGCCTCTCGCCGAGTTGATGCCCGCGCTCCTCGCCGGGGGCGTCGGTGCCGTGTCGCCGTCCGGCGTGCTCGGCGACCCGACGACCGCGACGGCCGAGGACGGCGCCCGGCTCCTCGACGAGTTGATCGGCGATGTGGCCGGACGACTGTGCCCGCAGGAGGTGCGGCCGTGATCGACTCCAGCGGACGCGTCGCCCTCGTGACCGGGGCGGCCCGGGGGATCGGTGCCGCGACCGTACGGGCCCTGTGCGCCGAGGGGTATGGAGTGCTCGCGCTCGACGGGTGCGCGGGCAGCGGTCCGGACCGGGGCGCCGGAGTGGACTACCCGCTCGCCGACCGTGAGGAGCTGGAGAAACTCGGTGCGGAGTATCCCGGCCAGGTGCTCGTCGAGGTGGCCGACGTACGGGACCGGGACGCGCTGGACGCGGCGGCGGCCAGAGCGGTCGCACGCTTCGGGCGGTTGGACGCCGTGGTCGCCGCGGCGGCCGTCATCTGCGGTGGCGAACCCCTGTGGGAGATCCCGGAAGCGCATCTGCGGACCTTGTGGGACGTCGACGTCATGGGCGTGTGGAACACCGCCGCGGCCTGTGTGCCCCACCTGCTCGACGGACCCGCCCCGAGCGGCTGCCGGTTCGTCGCCGTCGCCTCGGCGGCCGGCACCCGCGGCCTGTTCCACCTCGGCGGCTACGGCGCCGCCAAGCACGCCGTCATCGGGCTGGTGCGTGGGCTCGCGGCCGACCTCGTCAACACCGGGGTGACAGCCGTGGCGGTCTCCCCGGGCTCCACGCGCACCGCCATGCTGGAGGCGACGGCCGCGCTCTACGGCCTCGACGACGTCGAGTCGTTCACCGACTCCCAGCTCACCGGCCGGCTGGGCGAACCCGAAGAGGTCGCCGCGCTCATCGCCTTCTGCTGTTCCCCGCAGGGCGCGGTCGCCAATGGCTCCGTCATGAGTGCGGAGGGGGGATTCCGGGGGTGAGCGCCACACTGCCGCACGGGTCCCTCGTCGAACTCGGGCCACAGGTAAGGGAGTACGACGCAGGCCGCATCCTGGTCGGTGGGGCGCCGCCCCGGCTTGTACGGCTCGGGGCGAGGGCCCTGCCGCTGCTGAAGAACCGCCGGATCCGCCTCGACGACCCGTCCTCCGTACGGCTCGCGGAGCGGCTCCTCGCCCTCGGGATGGCGCACCCGGTGACCGCCGAACTCCCGCCCTTCGACGCGTCACAGCTGACCGTGGTCGTGCCGGTCCGGGACCGGGCGCGTGAACTCGACCGGCTGCTGTCCGCCATCGGCGGCGGAACGCAGGTGATCGTCGTCGACGACGGCTCGTACGATCCGTACGCCGTGGTCCGTGTCGCCGCCCGGCACGGTGCCCGGATCGTGGTCCTCGACGTCAACCGGGGCCCGGCGGCGGCCCGCAACGCCGGTCTGCGGCAGGTCCGTACGCCGTATGTGGCCTTCGTGGACTCGGACGTCGTCCTCGGCCCGGACGCCTTGCTCGACCTGCTGCGGCACTTCCACGACCCACGGCTGGCCCTCGTGGCCCCGCGGGTCCTGGGCCTGGACGGCTCCGGTGGCTGGGCCGCGCGGTACGAGGCAGCGCGTTCCTCGCTGGACGTCGGGCCCGAACCCGCTCTCGTACACCCCCGTTCGCGTGTGTCGTGGATCCCGAGCGCCTGTCTGGTGGCCCGTGTCGACGCGCTGGGGCACGGGTTCGACGAGGGGTTGCGGGTCGGTGAGGACGTCGACCTGGGGTGGCGGCTGGCCGGCGAGGGGCGGCGGGTCCGCTACGACCCGTCCGTGACGGTCCGGCACGACCATCGCACCCGCGTCACCGACTGGCTGGCGCGCAAGGCCTATTACGGCTCCGGGGCACACGCGCTGGCCGTGCGGCACGGCTCCGCGATCGCCCCGGCCGCCCTGACACCCTGGGCGGCGGCGGTGGCGGCCGCATTGCTCGCCCAGCGTCGCTGGTCCGTGCCGGTGGCGGCGGCGGTGCTCGCGACGGTGTGCCGCGGGTACGCGCGCGATGTCACCGCCGGCAGCGCCGACCCGCGGCGGCTCGCCGTCTCGCTGACAGGGCTGGGGCTGGCCGCCACGGCGGGACAGACGTCGGCCCTGCTGCTGCGTCACTGGTGGCCGCTCAGCGCGGTGGGCTGCCTGGTGTCGCGCCGGGTGCGCAGAGCGACCCTGGTCGCCGCGGTCGTCGACGGGCTCCTCGAACACCGGCGCCTCGCCCCGGACTTGGACCCCGTCCGCTTCGTCCTGGCGCGGCGTCTCGACGACCTCGCATACGGCGCCGGGCTGTGGGCGGGTGCGGTCCGGGGGCGGTCGCCGCGCTGTCTCCTTCCCGAGATCCGCGGGCGCGTACGGTGAGCGAGGCTCCCGCCACGACCGTACGGCGATGGCTGCGCACCCTCGGCGACGTCGCGTACCCGACCGTCGGACCCACCGCCCCGGGGTGCCCGCTTCTGGACTGGGCGGCGTCCGGCGCCATGGCGCTGACCGGCGAGGCGGACGGCCCGCCCGTGCTGTCCCCGGGGCCGATGCTGTCCCTGGTGAGCGAGGTCGGCAGCGCGCTGCACCGGTTGACCGCCGGGTCCGGACGGCCGGTGCACGTCGGCTCCGCCCTGCTGCTCGGCGCACGTGCGGGCGCCCTGGGGCTGACCCGGCGCGGGCGTACCTCCGCAGGGGGCGCGACGCGGCTGCTGAAGTCGGCGGACGGGTGGTGTGCGGTGACCCTGAGCCGCCCGGACGACATCGACCTCGTGCCCGCGATGCTGGGCCGGGTGGACGTGAGCGACCCGTGGCAGGCGCTCGCGGCCGCCGCACACGACTCCGGGGCGAGCGAACTCGCCACGCACATAAGGATGTTCGGGGTCCCCGCCGCCGCTCTGCCGCAGGAGCCGCCCGTCGTCGACGTGCCGTGGCAGGTCTCGTCGCTCGCCGCTCCCGACCCGAACCCGCGGCTGGAGGGAGCCCTCGTCGTGGACTTCTCCTCCCTGTGGGCAGGCCCCCTCTGCGCGCACCTGCTGAGCCGGGCCGGCGCTCGGGTCATCAAGGTGGAGAGCACCCGGCGCCCCGACGGCGCACGGCGCGGGAACCGGCGGTTCTACGACTGGCTGCACGCCGGGCACGAGAGCGTCGCCGTCGACTTCACCTCGGCCGAAGCCCGCGCGAAGCTCGACCGGTTGGTCCGGGCCGCCGATGTCGTGATCGAGGCGTCCCGGCCGCGTGCCCTGGCCCAACTCGGGTTTGCGCCGGAGAAGTTGGAGCATCGTGCGGGCAGGGTGTGGGTCAGTGTCACGGGATATGGCCGCGCCCGGCCCGACCGGGTCGCCTTCGGTGACGACGCGGCGGTCGCCGGCGGGCTGGTCGGCTGGTCGAACGGCCGGCCGGTGTTCAGCGCCGACGCGATCGCGGACCCCCTGACCGGGCTCGTCGCCGCGCTGGCCGCGGTCGGCTCACTGGTCCACGGCGGCGGGCAACTGATCGACATCTCCATGCGCGACGTGGCGGCAGCGTTCGCCGGAAGCCCGCCGGTCGACCACGGACCACATCCCCTGCGGACGGACGCCGCCGGGCAGATGGTTGCCTGCCCGTCGCTCGGCCGCACCCAGGCGGTCCTCGCACCCCACGCGCCGGAGCCGGACGGTACGGCGGCCGCCATGGGCGCCGACACCGACCGGATCCTCAGGCGAGATTTTTCGTTCCGTGTATGACCTGTCCCTGGATGATGGTGGCGTGCACGTGGGTGGAGTGTGGCGTCCGTAGCGCGGCTGTCAGTGGCCGGTGGGGTGGGGCGAGGACTGCTGGTTGCCTCGCCGGTACCGGACGGTACGGCGGCCGCCATGGGCGCCGACACCGACCGGATCTTCAGGTGAGATTTTTCGTTCCGTGTATGACCTGTCCCTGGATGATGGTGGCGCGCACGTGGGTGGAGTCCGGTGTCCGCAGTGCCTCTGCCAGTGGCCCGTTGAGCAGGACCAGGTCCGCCGGTTGTCCTGGTGTGACGTGTCGCGGTGGGCCGCCGGGGTCGTGCAGGGGGGAGAGGAAGCCCCGTAGGACCGTCTCTGCCGGGGTTCGTTCGTCGTGGCCGAGGGTGCGACCGGACGGAGTCAGCCGTTCGGAGGCGGCGCGCAGGCACGCCCACGGGTCGGGGTCCCCGTACGGGGCGTCGCTGCTCGGAGCCACCGCTACGCCCGCCCGCAGCAGGCCGGCGTACCGCCACAGGTCCGGCCGGTCCCGGGGCTCGGCGCGCGCCCAGTAGTCGTCGCCGCGTCGGGCCGCCAGCGCCGGCTGGGTGACCACCCGGATGCCCCGCGCGGCCAGTTCCTCGGCGGCGGACAGGTCCGCGACGGCGCAGTGCTCCACCCGGTCGCCGTCCAGTGCGCCTGCCTGGTCGAACGCGGCCAGGGTCAGCGCCAGTGCCGTGCGGGTCACGCAGTGCACGGCCACGGGTCGGCCGCCGGTGTGCGCCCGTCGTATCCGCCGGGCCAGCTCGTCGAGGTCCGGAAGCGCATGGTCGGCGACCACCAGCTTCACCGGGCCGACGCTCAGCCGCCCACCACTGCCCGGCCCCGCCCCGTCGGCCATCACCATCACGTGCTGGGGCAGTTCCTCCCGCCGTACCGCGTCCGCGACGGCCTCGGCGGCACCCGCGTCGGGGGTCGCGTCCGCGACATGGGTGACGCCGAGGGCGGCCAGCCGTGCGCCCACCGGCCGCAGGGACGGCGGACGTCCGCCGAGGGCGTCGCGCAACCAGGCGTCGGCACGCCACAACCGCCCGGTCGGCCGTCCGGTGCCGTCGCGCTCGACGCCGTCGTGGGCGGCGGTCCGGGCCCCGAGGAGTTCCAGACCTGGAGAGTTGACCAGCCACAGGGCGCCGGAGCGGTGTTGCACCCGCACCGGCACGGCGCGGTTCCAACGGTCGAGGGCGTCCCGGTCCAGGCCGCCGTGGAGCACGTCGTCGTAGCCGACCGCTCGTACCCAGCCGTCGTCGCCGGTGGTGGCCCGTGCGAGGGAGGACGCGAGAGCGTCCCGGGACAGCGCGGACAGGTCGAGGGAGGTGTACAACGCTGCCATCGCCATCAGGTGCAGGTGATGATCGGCGAGGCCGGGCAGCAGTGCGCCGCCGTTCCCGCGTACGACGAACTCTTGGGGCTTCGCGCGCAGTTGGCGGCCGACTTCCGTGACGACACCGGCCGTGATCCGGCAGTCGACCGGTCCCCGTAGCCCCGCCAACTCCACGCCGTGCAGAAGCAGATCACCCGTCACCGGTCGTCGACCTCGTCCACCAGCCCCCACTCCAAGGCGGTGGCCGCGTCGACCCGGGCCCCGCTCAGCATCATCCACGCGGCCCGCCACCGGCCGATCCGCCGCGGTACGCTCACCGTTCCGCCGGCGCCCGGTACCAGCCCCATCTCCACCTCGGGCAGGTGGAAGAACGTCCCCGGCGAGGCCACCACCCGGCCGGCGAAAGCTGCCATCTCGACGCCCGCGCCCACCGCCGCGCCCTGCACCCGGACCGTCACGCTCTCCCGCATCCGGTCGATCAGCCGCCACGGCGCCCGGTCCAGCCGTACCAGGTACGCCGCCACGAGATCGCGTGCCGTACCGAACTCGGCGAGATCCCCGCCGCTGGAGAACACCGGTCCGGTACCGGCCAGTTCGACCCGGTCGATCGTGTCGTCGAGGGCGGCGAGTTCCAGGGCCTCGAACAGTTCCTCCCGCATCCGGAAGCTGAACGCGTTCCGCCGCTCCGGGTGGTCGAGCAGGATCGACAGCGTGCCACCGTCCCGCCGTACGCGGACGAGCGGCCGGTCCTCTGCGGCGGCGGCGCGGCGCGTGCCGCGAGTGGCCGGCCAGGCGGCGAACTCCGTCCCGCCGAGCAGCATCGAGTACGCGGCTGCCTCCGCTGCCAGCCCCTGAAGCGTGCCGAGCGTCGGTGTCTGACGCAGCAACTGGCCGAGAGTCAGGCAGGCTCGGGGGCGCCGCTCGACGACGTCGGCGAGCTCGGCGAAGGCCTTCTGCGGGTCGTCCACGCGCACGAGTTGCCGGGGCTGCCGCGAGGCGTGCGGTCCGGCCAGGGTGAGGGTGAGCGCCTCCAGCAAGGGGGCCAGCCGGTCCGGCATCGGCCGAGTCGCCACGCCGATGACCAGTGACAAGGAGTCCGTCACCCGGGCGACAGCGTCCGCGACGCTCTCCGGACCGGCGCGGTGCCAGTCGTCGAGGACCAGGCGGCGCACCGGATTTCCCGGCCGCCCGTCGGGGCCGAGCAACAGGCCCTCGTCGCTCTCCACCCGGCTCATCGGCCCAGGGTAACCACGCCTCGTGCCGCCGCTACCCCCGCAACCGTTCGGCTGCCGGCTCACGGAGATCGCTTGACTTGATCTTCGCGCTGCCGGTGAGCTTGCCCTTCCAGAAGAGCCGGTGTCGTCGAGATACCCGCCGTCACCGGTGGGGAAGAAGCCTTCGGCGTCGAGCGTCTCGTCGAGTGGTGTGCCGAGGTGGCCCAGCATGAGGGTGGGGCCCTTGACGCAGATCTCCCCGTGCTCGCCGCGAGGGACCATGGCGCCCGTGAGCGGGTCGATGATCTTGAGGGTCACGCCGGGCACGGTCTCCGTGTTGCCGTAGGCGTGGCCCGGCTCGTGCCACTTGGCCGAGACGGTGGGGTGGCGCGAGATCGGGGTGTTGAAGTCCGATTCTCCCCAGTGGTATTGGCATTCTCTTTTTCCGCAAGTAACGTAATCGAAGATGAATGACTTCGCCGAGACCTCGTCCGGCATCCCGCTCAAGCCGGTCTACGGACCGCAGGACCGGGGCGCCGAGCCGCCTGAACCGGGCACGTTCCCCTTCACGCGCGGCAACTACGCCACCGGTTACCGGGGGCGGCTGTGGACGTTGCGCCAGTACTCCGGCTTCGGCACGGCGGAGGAGTCGAACCGCCGCTACCGCTATCTGCTCGACCAGGGCGGCACCGGACTCTCGGTCGCCCTCGACCTGCCCACCCAGTGCGGTTACGACTCCGATGACCCGGAGGTGAGCGAGGAGGTCGGCCGGGTCGGGGTCGCCGTCGACACACTCGCCGACGCGGAGATCCTCTTCGAGGACATCCCCCTGGACCGGATCAGCACCAGCTTCACCATCAACGGGACGGCGGCGATCCTGCTCGCCTTCTACGTGGCGGCCGCCGAGCGCAGGGGAGTGCCCCGGGCCAAGCTCACCGGCACCATCCAGAACGACATCCTCAAGGAGTACGCCTCACGCGGCACCTGGATCTGGCCTCCTGAACCGTCCCTGCGGCTGATCGCCGACACCATCGAGTTCTGCGCGGCCGAGGTGCCCAGGTTCAACGCGATCTCCGTCGCCGGCGCGCACTTCCGTGACGCCGGGGCCAACGCCGTGCAGGAGATGGCGTTCACGCTCGCCGACGGAGTCACCTACGTCGACACCGTGCTCGCCCGGGGCCGTATGACGATCGATCAGTTCGCCCCGCAGGTCTCCTTCTTCTTCTACACGCACGGCGATTTCTTCGAGGAGATCGCCAAGTACCGGGCGGGCCGCAGGCGTTGGGCGACGATCGTCCGGGAACGCTACGGCGCGGCCTCCGACAAGGCCGCCATGTTCCGCTTCGGCTGCGTCGCCGGCGGCGCCTCGCTCTACGCCCCGCAGGCACGCAACAACGCCGTCCGGATCGCCTACGAGGCCCTGGCCTCCGTACTCGGCGGCGTCCAGTCGATGTTCACGGCCGCCTGGGACGAACCCTTCGCCCTGCCCAGCGAGGAGTCGGCGACCCTTGCGCTGCGCACCCAGCAGATCCTCGCCCACGAGACCGGCGTGGCCCGCGTCGCCGACCCGCTCGGCGGCTCGTACTTCGTGGAGGCGCTCACCGACGCCACCGAGGAACGCATCGCCGAGATCATGGACGACCTGGAACGGCACGGCGGCATGGTCCGGGCGATCGAGGACGGCTACCTCCAGGGGCTCATCGCCGACGAGGCCTACCGGCTCCACCAGGACATCGAGGCGGGTACCCGGCCGGTCGTCGGCGTCAACCGGTACGTCGCCGAGGACGAGCCGCCCCCCGACATCGCCACCTATGAACTCGACGCCAAGGGCCGCGAAGTGCAGCTGGAGCGGCTCGCCCGCGTCAAGGCCGACCGCGATCCGGCGACCGTCCGCGCCCGCCTCGCCGACCTGGCCCGCGCGGCGGAGGGCGACGACAACCTCATGCATCCACTGATCGACTGTGCGGGCGCCTACTGCACGGTGGGGGAGATGGTCACCGCCCTCAAGGACGTGTGGGGCGAGTTCCAGCAGCCGGTGGTGTTCTGATGGGAACCCGGATCCTGATCGCCAAGCCGGGTCTCGACGGCCACGACCGGGGCGCAAAGATCGTGGCACGCGCCCTGCGGGACGCGGGCTTCGAGGTCGTCTTCACCGGCATCCGGCAGCGCATCGACGACATCGTGTCGACCGCCGTCCAGGAGGACGTCGCCATGGTCGGTCTGAGCATGCTCTCCGGCGCGCATCTCGCGCTGACGGCACGGACCGTCGAGGGCCTGCGGGCCGCCGATGCGGGCGACATCAAGGTCGTCGTCGGCGGCACCATCCCGCCGGCCGACGTGCCGCGCCTCAAGGCCGCGGGGGCGGCAGCCGTGTTCCCCACCGGAACCCCCCTTGACGTCGTGGTGGCGGACGTTCGCGCCCTCACCTCACGCTGATCTGAAGGAGTGAACGTGCGGATCGGAGTGATGATCGGGCCCGAGCGGGGTGACTCCGCGCGGAAGGTCTCGCGCATGCTCGCCGACGTGGAATGGGCCGAGTCCGCCGGGATGGACACCGCCTGGGTGCCCCAAATACCCACGGACTTCGACGCGTTGACCGCCATAGCCCTGATGGGCACCCGCACCACCCGGATCGAGCTCGGCACCGCCGTCGTACCCCTCCAGGCCCAGCATCCGATCGCACTGGCCCGGCAGGCACTGTCCACGCAGGCCGCCACCGGAGGCAGACTGGCACTCGGCATCGGCCCCTCGCACCACTGGATCATCCGCGACATGCTCGGCCTCCCCTACGAGCGCCCGGCCGGCCTCACCCGCGACTATCTCGACGTACTGGACGCGGCCCGCAGCGGCCCCGGCCCCATCGACGTCGAGAACCGCACCTACACCGTGCACAATCCCGTCGACCTCGCCCCGGTCGCCCCCCTCCCGGTCCTGCTCGCCGCCCTCGGCCCGGTCATGCTGGCGCTCGCGGGGGAGCGGGCCGACGGGACCGTGCTGTGGATGGCCGACGAACGGGCCGTCGCCGACCACGTCGTCCCGCGGATCAGCAAGGCCGCCGAGGCGGCGGGACGTCCGGCGCCGCGGATCGTCGCGGGCATCCCGGTCTGCCTCTGCCGCCCGTCGGAGATCGACGCGGCACGCGAACGCGCCAACCGGATCCTCGGCGAGGCCGAGATCTCGCCCAACTACCAGCGCCTGCTGGAGTACGGCGACGCCAAGGACGTCGGAGACCTGTGCGCGGCCGGGGACGAGACGGCGATCGCGGCCCGCTTCCAGCGGTTCGCGGACGCCGGGGTCACCGATCTGTCCGTACGGCTGCTGCCGATCGGCAACGGCCGTGACGAACTCGTCGCCTCCAAGCGCCGTACCAGGGAAATGATCGCCGGACTCGCGGCGGAACTCCGATGAGCCCCGGCCCCCTCGCGGGGATTCGCATCCTCGAAGTGGGGCACATCCTCGCGGGCCCGTTCGCCACGATGCTGCTCGCCGACCTCGGCGCCGAGGTCACCAAGATCGAACCGCCCGACGGCGACCTCTCACGGCAGGTCGGCGACACCTACTTCGCCAGCCTCAACCGCAACAAGCGCAGCATCTGCCTCGACCTCACCTCGGAGGAGGGACAGGAGCACCTGGGCGAACTGGTCGCGGAGGCCCACGCACTGCTCGTCAACCTCAAGCCGTCGGTGATACGACGACTCGGGCTGACGTACGACAGCCTGCGCCGGCGGAACGAACGGATCGTCTGCGTCGCCCTGACCGGCTACGGCCTGGACGGCGGCGACGATCCGGCCTTCGACTACGTCATCCAGGCCACGACCGGCGTCGCCGCCCTCACCGGCGACCCCGACGCGCCGCCGACCCTGCCCGGATACTCGTCCATCGACAACTCGGCGGCACTGACGGCCGCGCTGGGCCTGCTCGCCCAGATCGTGTCCGGGCGCGGCGGCCAGGTGGACGTGGCGCTGCGGGACGTGATCCTGGCCCAGCTCAACTACCGCGCGTCGGCCTGGCTCAACGAGCGTGTCGAGCCGCGCCGCCTGCCGTACGGGGCGCACTCCTACTACGTGCCCGCCCAGTTGTTCCCCACGGCCGAGGGCCATATGGCGCTGTTCATCACGCACGACCGCTTCTGGAAGACCTTCGCCGACGAGGCCGGGATCGACGGCTTCCCGACGATGGCCGAGCGGGCGGCGCGCCGCGACGAGGTCCTCGCCGTCGTCACCCGAGCCCTCGCCGCCGACACGGCCGCGGGCTGGGAGGCGCGGCTGCGTCCGCTCGGTCTGGCCGCGGCGGCCGTACGCACCCTGCCCGAAGCGCTGGACGCCACCCCCGGGATGATCGTGGAGGCCGGTGACTTCCGGCTGGTCGGCAGCCCGGTACGGATCGCCGGGTACGAGCCCGAGTACCGGCCGCCGCCCCGCCTGGGCGAGCACGGCGGCATCCCGGTCGTGCCTCACTCGTAGTGCACCGTCACTCGTAGTTCACCGTCACTCGTAGTGGACGGTCACCGACCCCGCGTCCGGCACGCCCTGGCAGGTGAGGACGTATCCCTCTTCGACCTCGTCCTCGGTGAGGGCGTCGTTCACGCGCATGGTCGCGCTGCCTTCCGTCACCTTGGCCATGCAGGTGGCGCAGTTGCCCGCCTCGCAGGAGAACGGCGGGGTGAGACCGGCTCGGCGGGCGCTTTGCAGCAGGGTCTCGCCGGCGCGTTTGGGGACCGACACCCGCTGGTTGCCCAGCACGATCGTGACCGTGCCTGCGTCTTCCGGCTTGGCGCGGTCGGGCTCGGGCGGTGTCGCCGTACCGCCGAACCGCTCGCTGAACACCCGCCCCGGCCCCGGCAACGCGGACTCCACGAGTTCCATGAAGGGCTCCGGCCCGCACACGTACGCGTCCCCGGCCCCGTCCGCCCCGACGAACTCCCGCACGGCGTCGGCGGTGACCAGCCCCCGCTCGGCGTCCAGATGACGCACCACCGTCAACCGGCCGGGATACCGCGCCGCGAGATCCGACAGAGCCGACTCGAAGATCGCCGAAGAACGGTCGCGGTCGGCGCACAGCAGCCGGACGTCGCGGTCGGTGGTCGCGAGGGTGCTCTTGGCCAGGGACAGGACGGGGGTGATCCCGCTGCCGCCGCTGAACCCCAGCAGCGGGGTCTGCGCCGGACGAAGGCAGAACTTCCCCCTCGGCAGGGTCAGTTCGAGCTCGTCGCCCTCGGACACCTGGTCGTGCAGCCAGTTGGAGACCTTGCCGCCCGGCACCCGCTTGACGGTCGTCATCAGTTCGGCGTCGGTCTCCGGGGCACTCGACATCGAGTACGAGCGCAGCACGTCCCGGCCGTCGACCGAGACCCGGAAGACGCAGAACTGCCCCGCCTGGTAGGAGAACGGACCTTCGTGCGGGTCGAGCACGAAGGTCCGGGCGTCCTCGGTCTCCTGGACGATCTTGATGACGGTCGCGCGCTGGAACAGGGCGGGGATCGCCATGGACGCCCTCCTCTTGCTCTGGTATCAAGGTTCTGTTGCAGCGAGAATACTATTCTCGCCAGGGAGATGGGACCCTCTCCAATGGGTGGAGATGAGAGATGAGCGGACGGGCAGCCCTGGTCTTCGAGGGCAGGGAGTACAGCCTCGCCGAGCTCGACGCCCTCGCTGACGGGCTGGCCGGGACGCTGGCGCGGCGCGGGGTGCGGGCGGGAGACAGGGTCGCGCTCATGTCGTCCAACCGGCCCGAGTTCGTCGTCGCGGTGCGGGCCGTGTGGCGGCTGGGCGCGGCCGTCGTGCTGCTCAGTCCGGCGTGGAAACGCGCCGAGGTCGAACACGCCCTGGCGATCACCGAGCCGGCCCACGCGGTGGGCGACCACGCGGTGCTGGCGGAGCTGCTGCCCATGCTGCATCTGGACGAGCCGATCACGCCCAAGGGCGGCTCCTTCGCGCCGCCGGACCCGCGGGCCGATGCCGTCCTGGTGTTCAGCTCCGGCACGACCGGCATGCCGAAGGCGGTCCGGCACACCCACGCCTCGCTCGCCGCCGCCGTACGCCACTGGCGCGACGCCCTCCGCCTCACCGACCAGGACCGGATCCAGATCACGACGCCGCCCTCGCACATCCTGGGTCTGCTCAACATCGTCACGGCCCTGGAGGCGGGTGCCTGGCTGCGCCTGCACCGCCGTTTCGACCTGGACCGGCTGCTGCACCACATCGAACTCGACCGCGTCACCGTCGAGATGGCCGTGGCGCCGATCGCGCTCGCCCTCGCCTCCCATCCGAAGCTGGAGTCGTACGACCTGTCCTCGCTCCGTTTCATCATGTGGGGCGCGACGCCCGTCACGCCGAGCGTCGCCGAGACCGTCACCCGGCGCACCGGGATCGGCTGGGTGCCCGCCTACGGGGCCAGCGAACTGCCCGTCATCGCCGTCAATCCGCTCGACGGGGCCCGCCTGGACACCCCGGGGCGTGCCGTGCCCGGGGTGAGCGTGCGCGTGGTGTCGCTGGAGACCGGGGTGCCGGTGGGGAACGGTGAGACCGGGGAGATCGAGGTCCGTTCGGATTCCCTGATGGCCGGCTATCTGCCGGCCGAGGAGAGCGCGGACGCCTTCCACGACGGCTGGTACCGGACCGGTGACGTCGGCAGCGTGGACGCGGACGGCTGGCTGCAACTCACCGACCGCGCCAAGGAGATGATCAAGGTGCGGGCGTTCCAGGTCGCGCCCGCCGAGGTCGAGGCCGTGCTGTACGGCCATCCGGCCGTCGCCGACTGCGCGGTGTTCGGCGTCCCCGACCCGGCCGACGGGGAGGCGGTCGTCGCGGCCGTACGGGCCGGCCGGCCGGTCGAGGCGGCCGAGCTGATCGCACTGGTCGGTGACCGCCTCGCCTCCTACAAGCGGCCGAGCCGCGTGGAGTTCGTGGCCGAGATCCCCCGACTGCCGTCCGGGAAGGTGCTGCGCCGCGTACTCAGGGACCGGCTCCTTGCGGAGCTGAGCGGCCTGGGTGAAGCGCCCCAAAGGGGCGCGAGGAACGGCGCGACCAGCCACGACGACGCCGCAGACGATCGACGGCATTTCGCGGCTTCCCAAGCGGAGCGCTTGGTCAGGGAGGAGGGCCATGGACGTACGTCTGACGGCTGAACAGCGTCAACTGCGCGACGCGGCCGCCCGGTTGGCGTCCGCCCTCGGCCCGGGCTCGGTCCTCGACCTGGACGACGCCGACCGGATCGCCCGACTGGAGAAAGCGGTGGAGACGACCGGCTGGCGGACGCTCCGCTCCGACGGCGCGTCCGGGGTCGAAGTCGCCCTGGTCGTGGAGGAGTTCGGACGGGGGCTCGTCGATGTCCCGCTGCTCGGCCCGGTACTCGCCGATGACATCAGCCGGCACGTCGCAGGGGAGTGGGGGTCCGCAACCGTCGCCGTGGAGTCCGAAGCGGTGGACGCCCGAGGCATGCGCCAAGCCCTCTGCCTCGAAGGCGACCAGGTCCTGGCGGGCGACGTGGGATCGCTGACCGTCTGCGCAGACCTGACCCGACGTAGCGCCGAACTCCCCGGCCCCCTGCGACCGATCGGAACCCTCTCCACCGAAGCCGTCGCACGCAGGCAGGCGCTGGCGCTCGTCGCCACCACCGCCGACCTGCTGGGCACGGCCCGCGGCGCGCACGAACTCGCCTGCGACTACGCCAAGATCCGTGAGCAGTACGGCAGTCCGATCGGGTCGTACCAGGCCGTGGCCCACCCCCTTGCGGAAGGCCTGGCCCTGATCGAGGGCTCGGTGAGCGTGCTGCGGCACGCGGCCTGGGCGGTCGACGAACTCCCCGTCGCCGAAGCCCTCCGCGCCGCCCGCATAGCCAAGCTGTACTGCGCCCGCGCCGCCCGCACGGTCTGCGAGACGGCGGTGCAGGTGCACGGCGGCATCGGCAACACCTGGGAATGCCTGGCCCACCTCCACCTCCGGCGGGCCCTGACGTCCACCGACCTGTTCCCCGTGCGCCTGGAGGAGATCGACTGTGGACTTTCGTGACTCGACCGAGGAGGCCGCCTTCCGCGAGCGGCTGCGGGACTGGCTCACCGAGCGGGCCGGGACGTTCCCGGCCTCGGGAGACGAGTACTGGGCACGACAGGGCGACTGGCACCGGGCGCTGCACGCGGCCGGGTTCTTCGGCCTGTCCTGGCCGCGGGAGTACGGCGGACACGAACTGCCGCCCGTCTACGATGTCATCCTCGACGAGGAGCTGGCCCGCGCGGGCGCACCGCCCCGCCCCAGCCTCGGCTACCTGGTCCAGGGCCTCGGCCGGCACGGCGGCGAAGAGCTGCGACGCCGCTTCCTCCCCGGCATGGTCGACGGCACCGAACGCTGGTGCCAGGGCTTCAGCGAACCCGGCGCCGGCTCGGACCTCGCGTCCCTGACGACGACGGCCACCCGGGACGGGGACACGTACGTCGTCCACGGGCACAAGATCTGGACGAGCTACTCCGACGTGGCCGACTGGTGCCTGCTGCTGGCGCGCACCGAGCCGGACGCACCCCGGCATCGCGGTCTCTCGGCGTTCGTGATCTCGATGGACCAACCAGGCGTCGTGCAGCGCCCGTTGAAGATGATGAACGGAGTCACCCGGGAGTTCGGGCAGGTCCTCTTCGACGGTGCGCAGGTCCCCGCGGACCAGATGGTGGGCGCGCCGGGGGAGGGCTGGGCGCTGGCCATGACCGTCGTCGGACACGAGCGCGAGCCGGCGACGCTCGGCTACTCGGCCCGGTACGGCAAGCTCGTGCGCCAGCTGGCGTCCCGGGTACGGGGAGCCGCAACGCCGCCGGAACTCGCCTGGGCCGTCGTCGAGACCGAGATGCTGCGGCTGCACGTGCGGCGGCGGCTGTCCGAACAGCTCGACGGCGTCTCGCACGGCCCCGAGGGCTCCCTCGACAAGCTCCTCATGACCTGGACGGAACAGGCGGTCGGACACGCGGCCTTGGCGGTCGGCGGCACCCGCGACCCCGAGCTGCTGAACGCCTACCTCTACAGCCGGGCGCAGAGCGTCATGGGCGGCACCTCACAGATCCAGAAGAACATCATCGCCTCGCGGATCCTCGGACTGGGAGCCTGAAGTGACCGACACGCAGAGCCTGTACGGCATGCCGGACGAGATCGACGTCCGCGCGGACGGCCCCCTCAGGATCATCACCCTCAACCGTCCCGACGCGCTCAACGCCGTCAACGACGCGCTCCACACCGGTCTCGCCCGGCTGTGGCCACGGCTGAGTGAGGACCGGGACGCACGCGCGGCCGTCCTCACGGGCGCCGGCCGGGCCTTCTCCGCGGGCGGCGACTTCACCTACCTCGACGAGCTCAGGCGCGACCCCGTCCTGCGTGCCCGGAGCATCGCGCACGGCCGGGACCTCGTCCTCGGCATGGCGCGCTGCCGGGTGCCCGTCGTGGCCGCGGTCAACGGCCCCGCCGTGGGCCTCGGGTGCAGCCTGGTCGCGCTGAGCGACATCGTCTACATGGCGGAGTCCGCGTATCTCGCCGACCCCCACGTCCAGGTCGGCCTGGTCGCCGCCGACGGAGGCCCGCTCACCTGGCCCCTGCACACCAGCCTGCTGCTGGCCAAGGAGTACGCCCTCACCGGCGCCCGCATCCCCGCCGAACGGGCCGTGGCGGTGGGGCTCGCCAATCACGCGGTAGCAGACCCGGTCGCCGAGGCCCTCGCCTGCGCCAAGCGCATCGCGGGCCTGCCCCGGCAGGCGGTCGAGAGCACCAAGCGCGTGCTCAACATGCACCTGGAGCGCGCGGTCCTGGCCACCCTCGACTACGCGACCACCGCAGAGGAACAGTCCTTCCGGACCGAGGACTTCCGCGCCACGCTCGCCCGCCTCACGGCGCGAGACGACTGAGTCCACCCGGCCTTCACTTCGGCGGGAACCTCAACGCCCCGTCCAGGCGGATGACTTCACCGTTGAGGTAGTCGTTCTCACAGATGTGCTCGATGAGGGCGGCGTACTCGGGAGAGCGGCCCATCCGCCGGGGGTGCGGGACCTTCGGGCCCCAGTACGCCTCCAGTTGGTCCCCCGCCTTTCCGTACGCCGGGGTGAGGAACGTACCGGGCGCGACGGTGACGACCCGGATGCCCAGGGGGGACAGGTCACGCGCGGCCACCAGGGTCATGCCCACCACGCCGCCCTTGGCGGCCGCGTAGGGAAGCTGGCCGATCTGACCCTCGTACGCCGCGATCGACGCGGTGTTGACGATGACGCCCCGGCCGCCCTCCTCGTCCACCGGCTCCTGGCGGGCCATGGCGGCGGCGGCCAGGCGCATCACGTTGAACACCCCGGTCAGATAGATGTCGACGGTCTGCCGGAACCCGGCGAGGTCCAGGGGTTCGCCGTCCTTGCCGACGAGCCGTCCGCCGGTCGCGGGGCCGCCGTGCGCGTCCACCGAGATCCGCAGCGGGGCGAGCGCCTCCGCCTCCCCGACGGCGGCACGGACGCTGTCCTCGTCGGTGGCGTCGGTCCGTACGTAACGGACGCCCAGCTCCTTCTCCAGAGCCGTGCCCTTGTCGTCGGCGAGGTCCGCGACGACCACCGCCGCCCCCGCCGCGTGCAGCCGGCGTACGGTCGCCTCGCCCAGGCCGCCCGCGCCGCCGACCACGATCGCGGAACTCCCACCGATCCGCATCTGCGTCCCCTCCCTTGCGTATGCCATTCTAGTTTTGGGAGAGTAGCATTCTCATCGCGCGATGTGATCCTGTCCGACCGGCCGAGTTGGAGAGCCGTCCATGACCCAGGCAGTCATCGTGTCCGCCCTGCGCACGCCCGTGGGAACCGCCTTCAAGGGGACCCTGCGGGACACCACGGCCTTCGACCTGGCCCACCACATCGTCGGCGCCGCGGCGAAGGGCCTCGACCCGGACCGCGTCGACGACGTGATCCTCGGCGAAGGCCTCTACGGCGGCGGCGTCCTGGCCCGGCACGCGGCGCTGACCGCCGGACTCACCTCCGTCCCCGGGCAGGCCCTCAACCGGCACTGTGCGGCAGGCCTCGCCGCCGTGGCGGGCGCGGCCGCGAGCATCCGCGCCGGGATGGACGACCTCGTGATCGCCGGAGGCGTCAACTCGGCGTCCACGGCGCCCAAGTCGCGGTTCCGGATCGAAGGGGAGTGGGTGGAGCCCTGGATGCCGCCCACCCACCCCGACCGCCCGGACGCTCCCAACACAGACATGTCGATCACCATCGGCTGGAACGTCGCCCAGCGGGCCGGCATCAGCCGCGAGGACATGGACGCCTGGGCGCTGCGCTCGCACCGCAACGCCGTACGCGCCATCGACGAGGGCCGGTTCGACGCCGAGACCGTTCCCGTCGAGACCGTGCACGGACTGTTCTCCGTCGACGAACACCCGCGCCGCAACACCTCGTTGGAGAGGCTGGCCGGGCTCAAGGTGCTGCACCCGGAGATCGACGGGTTCAGCATCACCGCGGGCAACGCCTGCGGCGCCAACGACGGCGCCGCCGCTCTGGTGGTCGCGAGCGACAGCGCGGCGGACGGCACGGGCCTGCCCGCCCTGGCCACCGTACGATCCTGGGCGTCCGTCGGCGTCGATCCCGCCGAGACCGGGCTGGCGCCGGTGAAGGCGATCCCCAAGGCACTGGCACGGGCGGGACTTTCGACCACCGATGTCGATCTGTTCGAGATCAACGAGGCGTTCGCTTCGGTGGCCGTGGCCGCCGTCCGCCTCCTCGACCTCGACCCGGACCGTGTCAACGTCAACGGCAGCGGCTGCTCGCTCGGCCACCCCGTCGCCGCCACCGGCGCCCGCATGCTGGTCACACTCGTCCACGAACTGCGCCGACGCGGCGGCGGCATCGGCGTCGCGTCGATGTGCGCGGGCGGCGGGATGGGCTCGGCAATGGTCGTCGAGGTCCCGGCTCCCTGAGCGCGCACGCCGGGCTAGGTGCCTTGCTCGGGCTTGGCGTATTGCTCGGCCCGGCAGCGCCCCGAAGGGGCGCGGGGAACTGCGCGACCAGCCACGACGGCGCAGCAGACGACCGACGGCACATCGCGGCCCCGCGGCGGAGCCGCATATCGGACAGCCGGCGGAGCGCCCGGGTCAGCCCAGCGTCGCCGTGATCTGCGGCAGATCGAGGGAGGTGCGGATCCCGGGATCCGCCGCGCAGACGAACGGCACCGCGTTGACCGCCCGGTTCGCCGTGTACGACGGGGACACCTCGGCCATCCGGTCGAGCGGCACCGGCAGCCGCATGCCCACGTCGAGCGGCGCGTCGCCGTCGACCGTGAGGTGCCAGCCGGTGTCCCGAAGGTCCCAGGCCGGTTCGAGGTCGCGGGTGCAGTACCACGTCGCCCGGAAGCGCAGCAGCGGACGGCCCGCGCGCATCCCGGACACCGTGAGGCGCTGGGCCGCCACCGTGCCCGGCTCCAGCGTGCCGGCGGCGATGCCGGCCCGGTGGCGGGCGGTGGCGACCTCTCCGCCCGCCTCCAGTGCGTCGAGCGGCAGCCCGAGGGACTCGGCGATCAGCCGCAGCGAGGGGCCGAAGCTGGTCCGTGCCCGGGTGAGACGGCCTTCGTCGAACTCACCGGGCGTGACACCGAAGCCCATCACGCCGAACAGCAGGTCCGGCGAAGGGCGTTGGGAGAGATCGGCGAACTCGTCGATGGTGAGCGCGTCGATCCGCCGCGCGACGGACGTCAGGACGAGCGGCACGGCTTCGGTGATGAAGCCGGGGCTGCTGCCCGTGCTGTGGATCGAGGTGCCGCCGGCCTTGCAGGCGGTCCCGACCCGTTCGCGTACGACGGGATCCATGCTCCCCGGATGATGGAACTCGCCGCGCGTGGTCACGATGTTCGCGCCCGACTCCAGCAGTCGGCACACCTCGTCGACGTCGCAGACCAGCGGCATGTAGAGCACGCAGTCCGCGTCCAGCCCGAGGATGTGCTCGACGTCCCGGGTGGTGGTCACCCCGGTGCCCCCGCTGTCCCCGAGCCCGCAGAGCTCGCCCGCGTCCCGCCCGGCCTTGCCCGGCGTACGGACGTACACCCCGGCCAGCTCCAGGTGCGGGTGTTCGACGACCGCGCGCAGCGAGCGGGACCCGATGGTGCCGGTGGCCCACTGGACGACGCGGTACGGACGTCCGGCGCCGGTGTTCATCCCGCCGCCTCCGGTGCCATGCGCAGCAGGGCCTCCTGGGCGTAGGACGCGACCAGGGTGCCGTCCCAGGCGAACACGTCGCCCCGGCCGAAGCAGCGGCCGTGGGCGAGGATCGGGCTGTGCTGGCGCAGCAGCAGCCAGTCGTCGGCGCGGAAGGGCCGGTGGAACCACACCGTGTGCGAGGTGACGGCGGAGGTGAACGCCGTTCCGGCGTCCAGCTGGCTTATCCCGGCGAGCGGTCGCAGCGCCGTGCCGATGAGCGTCAGATCGGTGGCGTACGCGGTGAGGGCGGGCGCCAGTTCCCCGCCGGTCGGCGGGGTGCGCATCCACAGCTCGAACTCGGCGGGACCGGCGGCGGCGGAGTCGAGGTCGGTCGTGGTCCGGGTCTCCCAGGGCAGCAGTACCAGGTCGACGCCGTATTCCGGCCCCGGGAGAACGGGGGCCGCGGCGGCGGTCTGGTGGACCGGGCCCTCCTCGGGGGCGTGCAGCGACACCGAGACCGTGGCCACGACCCCCTTGGCCTGCCGGGCGACCACGCCCAGCGTGGCGAAGGAGCCGCCCTCGTGGTGGCGCTCCACCTCGTACCGCACGGGTTCGTCGGGCCGGCCCGCGCGCGGGAACAGGGCGTGCAGGGACTTGACGGGCTTGTCCGGGCAGGCGAGTTCCGCGGCCCGGAGCGACTGGGCCAGCAGCTGTCCTCCGAAGAGGCGGTGGTAGCCAAGGCGCTGGTTGAGCCCCTCGTAGCCGGTGCTCCCGGGAGGCGTGCGCAGGTCGAGACAGGCGAGCAGATCGTCCCAGAGTTCACTTGTGGCAAGCGGCATGCCTGGGAGGGTAAACTAAATTTCCGCCCATGAGAATGAGATTCTCCTACCTCCAGTGGTGGCGGTCAGCTGAGGGTGAACCCCTTCGCGCAGAAGTCCCAGATCTCTTCCGAGGTGATCGGGTGGGTGCCCTCCTGGCCGCTGGACTGCGCGTTGAACATGACGGTCTGCATCGTGAGCGCGGCCGCCCGGCGCGGTTTGAAGCCGGGGCGCAGCAGACCGGCGGTCTCCAGCTCCACCATCAGATCCGCGAACAGGGTGAGCAGCGGGGCGTTCGCGACCCTCATCTCGGCGGGGTGCGACACCAGCAGTCGCAGGGCGAAGTCGGTGAACAGCGGGCGCTGGGTGGCGTCCTGGGTGGGGCGGGAGCTGTCGAAGAGCGCCTGGACGACGACCCTGAGTCGGTCCAGCGGCGTGGCCTGCTCGGCCGCGATCGTACGAAACTGGTCGGCCGACTTGCTCATCGCGTCCTCGAAGAGGGCGAGCAGCAGCTCATGCTTCCCGTCGAAGTGCTGGTAGAAGCTGCGCAGCGACTGTCGGGAGCGGTCGACGACCTCCTGCACGGTGAAGTCCGTGGTGCCCTTCTCCGCCATGATCGCCTGCGCCGCGTCCAGGAACCGCTCCACGCGCTGTTCGGCCCGGCGCTTCGCCGCCTGGGTGGAACGCTCGACCGCGCGCTGCTTCCAGGCCGGTTCCTCGGTCGGGGTGCTCACGGGCTGGTCCGCCTTCTGTGCTGCCATGGGGAGAACATTACTGCAGTGTAGCGACAAGCTTGCCGCGCCAGTCTGGACACCTCGCGGGTCATGGATGAGACTCTTAATTCCCCATCGTGAGAATGTTGTTCTCATGCCCCTCGTCCGCACAGGGAGGCCGTTCATGGCACGCGACGTCATCGGAGGCTCCGATGCTGTTTGAGTTCGACGCCGAGCAACGGCTGTGGCAGGACACCGTGCACAAGGCGGTCCTCAAGGAGTGCCCGCCGACGCTGGTCCGCAGGATCGTGGACGACGGCGCCGGCCCGGCTCCGCTGTGGCGCGTCTACACCGGCCTGGGCTGGACCGAGCTGACCGACCCCGCCGACATGGTCGAGCTGGCGATCGTCCTGGAGGAACTGGGCCGGGCCACCGACCCGACGCCCTACCTGGCGACGATGACCCGGTTCACCCCCCTCGCACCGGGGTTCGGCGATCCGGAACACTCCGGCACCGCTGTCCACGACGGCGTCACCGCCCGCCCGGAGAGCGGCGGCTGGGTGCTGGAGGGCACCGCCCGCCACGTCCTGGACGGCGACCGGGCCGACCGGCTGGCGGTCGTCACGGCCGAGGGCGTCTTCGTCGTGCCCGCCGACCGGGTCACCGCCGTACGCACGCCCGCCTTCGACCCCGTCCTGCACCTCGCCGAGGTCTCCTTCCCGCAGGTACGGGTCACCGCGGAGGCCCGCTCCGGCGCCGACCTGGAGCGCGCCCGCCACCTCGCCCTCACGGGAACGGCCCTGACCATGGTCGGCGCCTGCCGTCGCGCCCTCGACATGGTTCTCGACCATGTCCGCACCCGGCATCAGTTCGACGCTCCGATCGGCTCGTTCCAGGCCGTGCAGCACAAGGCCGCCGACATGCACGTGGCCGTGGAACGCGCCCGGGCCCTCGCCTACTTCGCGGCCCTGACGATCGCCGAGGACGACCCCCGGCGCCGGCTCGCCGCCTCGATGGCCAAGGCCGCGGCGGGCGAGTGCCAGGCCCTGGTGTTCCGCAACGGGGTGCAGCTGTTCGGGGCGATGGGCCACACCTGGGAGAACGACCTTCAGTTCGCCATCAAGAGGGCCAAGGCGGGAGAGCTGATGCTGGGCGGCGCCGCCGAGCACCGGGCGCTGATAGCCGAGGAGTGCCATGCGACTGACCTTTGACGCCGACGTCGAGGCCTTCCGCGCCGAGTTCGCGGCGTTCCTGGAGGCCAACCTGCCCACCGAGGCGGAGGCCGGCGAGCGGTCCCGCTCCACCGGGCACATCCCCGAGTGGGCCAGGCGGTGGCAGCGGCTCCAGTTCGACGAGGGCTGGCTGCTGCCGGGCAACCCACCGGAGTTCGGCGGCCGGAACGCAGGCGTCATCCAGCGGTTCGTGCACTTGGAGGAGTTGTCCCGACGCCGTATCAACCACAGCTTCAACCCCCAGGGCGTAGGCATCATCGCAGCCTCCCTGCTCTCCTTCGGCACGGACGAGCAGAAGCACCGCTGGGCCGTGCCCATCCTGCGCGCCGAGATCACCGCCGCCCTCGGCATGAGCGAGCCCAGTGCCGGATCGGACCTCGCCTCCCTGCGGACCCGGGCCGAGCCGATCGGCGACCACTTCGTCGTCAACGGACAGAAGGTGTGGACCTCCGGCGCCCACGACGCGGACGTCCTGCTCACCTTCGTCCGCACCGACCCCGAGGCGCCCAAACACAAGGGGATCAGCGTGCTGCTGATCCCCACCGACACTCCCGGCGTCACCCGGCGGCCGTTCGCCTCGTACACCGCCGCCGGCGACAAGGACTTCAACGAGGTCTTCTTCGAGGACGTCCGCGTGCCCGCCGAGAACCTCGTCGGTCCCCTCAACCAGGGCTGGCGGGTGGCCAACGGATCCCTCGGACATGAGCGGACCCTGATGTGGCTGGGCGAGGCCGAACGGATGGCCCTCGTCGTACGGGACTTCCGTCCGTCCACGCCCCTCCAGAAGGACTGGTACGCCACGCTCGTCATGGACCTTCAGGCGCTGCGGCTGCTCGGCTCGGCGGCGCTGGGCCGAGCCGCCCGTGGTGAGCAGGACGTACCTGCCCTGTCTGTGCTGAAGGTGCTCGGCTCGGAGGGGTCGCAGCGGGCGCTGGAGCGGGTGCTTGAAGCGGCCGGGGCGGATGGGCTCGATTACCCGGCCCGGACCGCGCCGTACTCCCACATGAGTTTCGACGACGACTCCGCCAGCTGGTTCAACCGGTACGCACGCAGTTTCGGCGCGACCATCGCCGGGGGTACGTCGGAGATCCAACGCGGGATCATCGCCGAGCGCGTGCTGGGGCTGCCGCGTTCTGTCGGGTAGGCGGTTCGTCGTCTGCGGGCCGGTGGGGGCTGGTCGCGCAGTTCCCCGCGCCCCTTCGGGGGCGCTGTCAGGCCGCACACCAATTCGCACCCGTTCAGGAAACCCCCCAACAAGCCCTAGGAGCCGCCGTGCACATCCTCTACGAGGTGAAGGACCACATCGCGACCCTCACCCTGAACCGGCCCGAAGCCGCCAACGCCCAGACCATGGCCCTTCTCGACGAACTCGACGCCGCCTGGACGAAGGCCGCGGAGGACGAGGACGTGAAGGTCGTCGTGGTGCGCGCGGAGGGCAAGCACTTCTCCGCCGGGCACGACCTGAAGGACCGGTGGCCCGCCCCGAAGGAGATCACTCTGGAGTGGATCTACCGGGCGGAGAACCGCCGGTACCTGGAGTACACCCTGCGCTGGCGGAACGTCCCCAAGCCGTCGATCGCCGCCGTCCAGGGGCGCTGCATCGCCGGCGGACTGATGCTGTGCTGGCCGTGCGACCTGATCGTGGCCGCCGAGGACGCCCTGTTCTCCGACCCCGTTGTCACCATGGGCATCGGAGGCGTCGAATACCACGGTCACACCTGGGAGTTGGGGCCACGCAAGGCGAAGGAGATCCTCTTCACCGGCCGGCCCCTGACCGCCGAGGAGGCGGAACGCGTCGGGATGGTCAACCGGGTGGTGCCGCGCGAGCAGTTGGACGCCGAGACCCGCGAACTGGCCGAGCAGATCACGAAGATGCCTGCGTTCGGGCTGCGCCAGGCCAAGCGGGCCGTCAACCAGACGCTGGACGTGCAGGGTTTCTACGCCGCCGTCCAGTCGGTGTTCGACGTGCACCAGACCGGGCACGGCAACGCGCTGAGCGTGAGCGGGTACCCGATCCTGGCGAAGCTGGACGAGATGAAGGAGAAGCTCAAGTAGCCGAAGTGCACCCGAACTCAGAGGTGGACGAGTCGTGGCGCCGAGCCCTCCGACCGCAGAAGGGCTCCGGCCTCGCGGGTCAGCTCCCGTGAACTGCCCAGCAGACCGTCCAGTACGAGGGCGCGGCGGACGTGCCGGTGCAGAGGGTGTTCGGCGGTGAACCCGATACCGCCGAGTACCTGCTGGCAGTGCCGGGCCGCGGTCAGTGCCGCCCGGCCGGCCGCCGCTTTGGCCAGCAGCGAGCCGAAGGGGTCTTCGGCGGCCACGAGGGTGGCCTCGGCTCCCTCCAGGGCGACCAGGGTCTCCGCGAGGCGGTGCCGTACGGCCTGGAAGGCGGCGAGCGGACGCCCGAACTGGACCCGGTTCACGGCGTGCGTCCGGGCCAGCGTCAGCATGGCCCGCCCGGTGCCGACCAGCCACCAGCCGAGCGCCCGGCGGCCCGCGGACAAGGGCACTGGATCGCCCGCGGGGACGGCCCGCAACGGCAGTTCACCGTCCAGCACCGTGCCTGACCCTGCCCCGGCCCGCTCCCACACCACCCACGAGCCGCCCGTGTACGGCAACTCCGGCGCACCGCCGAGCGGACGGCCCGCCGCGTGCAGCACCACGTCATTGAGCAGCGCCGCATGCGCCCCGGTCTCGCCCAGCAACCCGAAGACGGTCGGAATCGCCACCTCCGGGAACTCCGCCAGCAGTTCGGGCCAGCCGAGCCCGGTCAGTGCCGACTCCAGGGCCGGGCCCGAGGCCGCCGTCATCGTCTTGCGGAGCGTGCCGGTGAGCAACTCCCGTTCCGCGGCGTCCACGGTCACTCCCTCCCGAGATCGAGCAGCCGGCGGGCGATGATGTTGCGCTGGATCTCCGCGGTGCCGCCGTAGATGGTCGCCGCCCGCGCGTACAGGTACTCGGACCGCCACGGGGTGTCGGTCAGCTCCAGCACACCGGGGAGCAAGTCCCTTGCGGTGTCGAACAGTTGCTGCTCCGCCGTGGCCAGCAGCACCTTGTCGACCGACGTCTCCGGCCCGAGCCGTGCTCCGTCCGCGAGCCGTCGCTGGGTCGCGTGGGAGCGGCAGCGGACGGTGTGCAGGGCCAGGTAGACGGCGCCGAGGGCCGCGTCGTCCGAGTCCGCCGTCTCCTCCAGCAGTCGGTCGAGCCGCGTGTACAGGTGGGCGACCCGGTGCCAGAAGCAGGTGGAGCGCTCGTGGGGCAGCAGGTCCATCGCCAGGCGCCAGCCGTCTCCGGGGCGGCCGAGCATCCGGTCGGCGGGGACGGCCACGTCGTCGAAGAACACCTCGGCGAACTCGTCGACGCCGTGCATCGTGCGCAGCGGCCGGACGGTGATGCCGGGGGTGTCCATGTCGACGAAGAAGGCGGTGATCCCGTCGTGGCCGGGTGCGGTGCGGGTGAGCAGGACGCAGCGGGCCGCGTACTGGGCGAGGCTCGTCCAGACCTTCTGGCCGCTGACCGACCAGGAGCCGTCGTCGCGGGGCGCCGCCCGGGTGGTCAGCGAGGCCAGGTCGCTGCCCGAACCGGGCTCGGAGAAGCCCTGGCACCACTGTTCGCGGCCGCTGAGCAGCAACGGCACCATGTCCGCGGCCAGTTGGGGACGGGCGTACGAGATCATCGTCGGTGCGAGCACCTCGACCATCGAGTAGATGCCCGGTTCGGCCAGGCCACGTGTGGCGACCTCCTCGCCGAGCACCGCGCGGAAGACGGCCGGCCCGCCGAGCCCCCTCACCTCGGCGGGCCAGCCGTAGCGCATCCAGCCCGCGTCGTACAGGGCCCGGCGTACCCGGCCCAGTTGTGCGACCTGCGCGTCCAGCGAGTGGTCGGGGCCGGGGGAGAGGTCGTGCTCCGCGAGCCAGGATTCCAGGGCGGAACGGAACTCCCCGGCGGTCCCGAAGGTGTTCATACGGCCGGGCGTTCGAAAGCGTGCGGCCGGCCCGAGTCGTGTGCCCCGCTGCGGCGGATGAACGTCATGGCCCGCGTGCGCAGCCGCCAGCCGTCCGCGGTGCGCACATAGGTGTCGTTGTAGTAGCCGATCCGCATGTCGTGCGTGGCCTGGTCGATGAAGCACAGGGGCTGGGTACCCGCCGCGGTGTTCTCGCCGGAGGACTCCACGACAGGTGTTCCGGTGAGGAACAGCCCTTTGGGCGCCGCCGCGACCAGCGCCGGGAACTCCGCGAGAGGATAGGTGTCGCCGAAGGCGCTGTAGCTGCCGTCGGGTGTGAACACGGCGAGGAGTCCGTCGATGTCGCCCTGGGTGATGGTCACCGCGTAGCGGGCGAGGAGCTGCTGGATCTCCACGAGGTCGTCGGTGGTCATGACCGCTCCCTTCCACAGATGCGTGCTACTCGTCGGGATCGGGCTGCACGCCGAACGTGTTGAAGGCCATCGCCAGCACGCCGTACGCCCCGATTGTGAACACCAGGTCCATCCGCTGCCGTTCGTCGAGGTGCTCGCCGAGCGTGGCCCAGGTGCGGTCCGAGAGGGTCGAGTCATCCTCGAGTTCGCCGACGGCGTCGAGCACCGCGCCGTCCAGCGGATCGACCGCCTTGCCCCGGCCCGCGGCCTCGATCTCGGCCTCCGTCAGCCCGGCCTCCCGCGCCATCCGCACGTGATGGGCCCACTCGTACGCGCAGTTCCGGCGGCTCGCCACCCGTAGCGTCGCCAGTTCGCGCAGCCGGGGCGGCAGCGTCGAGCGGAAGAGTACGTGCGTACTGAGGGGGAGGAAGGCCTTGGTCAGCTCGGGGTGGCGGACCAGCGTGGCCATCGCGTTGCCGGCGCCCCGCGCATTGCGCAGCCCCTTCGGGAGCAGGCCGGCCAGCGCGTCGCGCGTGTGGTCGTCCCATTGCTCGTCCGGCAGTGGCGGCAGGCGCGGGGTCATGCCGTGACTCCTGTCGTAGAGGCGAGAATGACAGAGATGAGAATGACATTCTCAGTGAATGGGCCTCAGATTTCCATCCCGTGCGCCGTCACGTCAACCGTCAGGTGCGCAGCTTGGTGAAGTCCCAGCTCACGATCGTCTCCGGGGTCAGGCTGAGCCAGCCGTGCCGGCCGTCGTACCGGAAGGCACCGCCGCGCATGTACTTGTCGGCGAAGAGGCGTTCGGGGGCGGTCAGTTCGTCGTGCGGCTCACCCGTGCGCGGCGCCTCGCCGACGGTGCGGGCGCTGCCCAGCAGCTCGACGCCGCGCAGCCGCAGGAAGTCGAAGCCGCCGTCGTCGACGATCACGCTGATCCTGTGACTTCGGCCGATGTCAGCCCATCGTCGGCTTTTTGTCAGGGAGTTGAGCCACAATGCGGAGCCGTCCCAGACGAACCAGAGCGCGCTGGTGTGCGGGTGTCCGTCCGGGCCGACGGTCGCGACCCGGCAGACCGGCTGGGTCTTCAGGAAGGCGTGCCGTTCCTCGTCGGTCATGGCGATCTTGGTGCCCCTGCGTTGACCGGGCATGATTCCTCCCGCTCTCGTATGAATGCCTAATTCTCCTGTGCGAATGGTTGCTTCTCATCTAGCGAGAAGCTACTTTCCACCGCAGGCAAGGCCGTGGCAAGCAGGTCCCGAGAGCCGCATCTGTGACTTCCAGAGAGATGGGGAGCCGTGAGTCTTTTCCATGAGGACCGGCTGTTGATCGACGGAGAACTGGTGCGCACCGACCGCACCTTCGAGACCGTCGATCCGTCCACCGGGAAGGTGCTGGGGACGGCGTCCGACGCGGAGGCGGCCCATGCGGAGGCTGCGGTCGCCGCCGCCCGCCGGGCGTTCGACACGACCGACTGGATGCGCGACGGCGACCTGCGGCTGCGCTGTCTGCGTCAGCTCTACGAGGCGCTGCTCAGGCATCGCGAGGAGCTGCGGGAACTGACCATCGCGGAGGTGGGTGCGCCCCGCTCGCTGACCCATGGGTCGCAGCTCGACGAGCCGATCGAAATCGTCAAGTGGTACGCCGATCTCCTCGAAGGCTACGACTTCCGTGAGGAACTGCCGATCCAGGAGAGCCGCGGGCGGCGGCACCGCAGGTGGGTGGAGAAGGAGGCGGCGGGAGTGGTCGCGGCCATCCTCCCGTACAACTTCCCCAACCAGCTGGCCCTCGCCAAACTCGCCCCCGCGCTCGCCGCCGGCTGCACCGTCGTCCTCAAGGGAGCGCCCGACACCCCGTGGACCACGCTGGCGCTCGGCAGGATCATCGCCGAGGAGACCGACATCCCCGCCGGCGTCGTCAACGTACTCACCTCGTCCGGAACCGGGACCGGCGAACTGCTCACCACCCACCCCGGCATCGACATGATCACCTTCACCGGGTCGACCCCGGTCGGCCGGGCGGTGATGGCGGCCGCGTCCGCCACGCTGAAGCGGGTGTTCCTGGAACTCGGCGGCAAGTCGGCCATGCTCGTGCTGGACGACGCCGACTTCACCCAGGCCGCGATGATGGCGGCGTTCACCGTCTGCACCCACGCGGGCCAGGGCTGCGGGATCACCTCGCGCCTCCTGGTCCCGCGCGAGCGCCACGACGAGGCGGTCCAGCTGGTCACGGCCATGCTCGGCCGGGTGGCCTACGGCGATCCCGCCGATCCGGCCACCCATATGGGGCCGCTGATCAGCGAACGGCAGCGGGCCAAGGTGCACGGACTGGTCGAACGCGCCGTCGCCGACGGAGCCCGGCTGGTGACCGGCGGCCGGCCCGTCGACCGCGAGGGCTACTTCTACGCGCCGACGCTGCTCGCCGACGTCGACCCGCGCTCCGAGATCGCCCAGGAGGAGATCTTCGGCCCGGTCCTGGTGGTCATCCCGTACGACGACGAGGACGGCGCCGTCCGGATCGCCAACGACTCGATGTACGGGCTGTCCGGCGCGGTGCTCAGCGCCGACGACGAGCGCGCGATCGCCGTCGCCCGGCGGATCCGCAGCGGGAGCTTCAGCATCAACGGGGGCCTCTTCTTCGGCCCCGACTCTCCGTTCGGAGGCTTCAAGCAGTCCGGCATCGGCCGGGAGATGGGTGTGGCGGGGCTGGAGGAATTCCTTGAGCTCAAGACCTTCGGCGTCGCGGAGAAATAACGCGCGCCCGCTGGGACCTACCAGCCATTCGGGGACGGCACACAGGAGGCAACCCCGTGAGAATCCAGACAATCCCCGCCGCCCTGGCGGCGGCCGCTCTGCTCGTCGTCGCCGGGTGCGGCAGCCATGACGACACCGCCGAGTCCGACGGCGAGGGCACCGCGACCAAGGCCGCCGGGCAGGCGGCGTCGGGTGACTTCGGCGATCTGAAGGACGTCTGCGGACCCGGCGACGCGAAGAGCGCGTCCGCCCAGGGTGTCACCGCCGACTCGATCAAGCTCGGGGTCTTCTCCGACGTGGGATTCACCAAGAAGTCCGAGTTCGTGGACGCCGCGAAGGTGTTCACCTCCTGGTGCAACGCGGCCGGCGGAATCAACGGCCGCAAGCTGGAGGCCACCACCCGCGACTCGAAGCTGATGGAGGTCCGCCAGCGCATGCTGGAGGCGTGCAAGGAGGACTTCGCCCTCGTCGGAGGCGGCGCGGCCTTCGACGCCCTCGGTGTCAAGGACCGGCTGACCTGTCTGCTGCCCGACTTCCCCGCGCAGGTGAGCCAGATCCAGAACCAGGGCTCGGACCTCCAGGTCGACGCGACGGGCGGCTCGTCCTACGACCGCTACGCGGGCTACTACGAGTGGCTGATCAAGGAGGCCTACCCGGAGTCGGCGGATGCCGTCGGCACCATCGCGGGCGACGCCGCGGTCAGCAAGGTCATCAACGCCCGGGCCGAGGAGAGCCTCAAGGCCGCCGGAGCGAAGATCACCTACAACGACCTCTACCCGGCGCAGGGCGTGTCGGACTGGACCCCGTACGCCCAGTCCATCAAGAGCAAGGGCGTCAAGGGCCTGGTGTTCCTCGGCGACTTCGGGAGCCTGTCCAAGCTCGAACAGGTACTGACCAGCATCGACTACAAGCTCGACTGGATCGACGCCAACAACAACGCCTACGGCCCGGCCTTCAGTCAACTCGCCGGTAAATCCCTGGACTTCCAGAACAATCTGGCCGACCTGAGCGGGGTCCACCCGCTGGAGAAGGCCGCCGACAACCCCGCGACCGAGCAGGTCGTCGACCTCTTCAAGAAGTACGCCCCCGAGGCACAGGTCACCCTGCCCGCGGTGCGCGGCTTCGCCTCCTGGCTGCTGTTCGCCAAGTCGGCGGCGAGCTGCGGCGACAACCTCACCCGCACCTGTGCGTACGAGGCGGCCCGCAAGGAGTCCGCGTGGACGGGCGGCGGCCTCCTGGCCCCCGTCGACCTGACCGAGGAAGACGCGCCGCTGAACTGCTTCAACATCGAGAAGGCCACGTCCAAGGGCTGGGAGCCCGCCGACTTCGAGCCCAACCAGGGCGCCTACCGGTGCGACGCGCCGGTCTACAAGTTCAAGGGCGATTACGGCAAGCCCCTCACCCTCGCCGACGTCGGCAAGACCATGAGCGACGTCAAGTGATCAAGTGAAGTGATGTGAGCTGATGGAGCAGTTCCTCACCTTCGGGATCGTCGGCCTGAGCACCGCCGCCATCTACGCCGTGATCGGCAGCGGACTGGTGCTCACCTATGTCACCACCGGCGTGTTCAACTTCGCGCACGGTGCGGCGGGCATGCTGGCGGCGTTCTGCTACTGGCAGTTCACCGTCGGCTGGGGCTGGCCGGTCCCGGTGGCCCTGGCCGTGGTGCTGCTGGTGCTCGCCCCGGGGTTCGGCCTTGCCGTCGAACGGGTCCTGATGCGGCCCGTGCAGCGGCTCGGCGAGGCCGAACGCCTGGTGATGACGGTGGCGCTGCTGAGCGGCGCCATCGCCGCCGCACGCTGGATCTGGGACCCCAACGTGCCCCGGCCACTGCGGGCCTTCTTCGCGGACCGGCCGGCCATCGACCTCGGACCGGCCACGGTCACCTGGCACCAGGCCCTCACCATGGCCGTCGCCGTGGCGGTCGCGGCGGGTTTGTGGTTCCTGCTGAACCGCACCCGCACCGGTGCGGAGATGCGGGCCACGGTCGACGACCGTTCCCTCGTCCAGCTCACCGGCGCCGACCCGGTCCGGGCCAGCCGCGTCGCCTGGATCCTCGGCACCCAACTCGCCGCGATCGGCGGCATCCTGATCGCCCCGACCGTCGCCCTCGACGCCTCCCAGCTCTCCCTGCTGATCGTCAGCGCCTACACCGCGGCCGTCTTCGGCAGGCTGCGCAGCCTGCCGCTGACCTTCGCGGGCGCGATCGTCGTCGGCTGCCTGGAGAGCTACCTCACCGGCTACCTCCCGCAGAACCCGTACCTGCCGGGCCTGCGCCTCGCCGCACCCGCCCTGCTGCTGTTCCTGGCCCTGCTCCTGTTCCGCCAGCCACGGCTGCGGGGCCGAGACCGGCGCCTGGTCCAGGTCCCGGCGCCGACGATGCGGGGCACGGTGGTCTTCGCGCTGTCGACCGTCACCTTCGGCGTGCTGCTCGCGACGGTGCTCGGCGAGGCCGACCTCATCACCTACGGGCCGATCTTCTCGCTCGGCATCGTCGCACTGTCGTACGTCCCCCTGGCCGGGTACGCGGGCCAGATCTCCCTGTGCCAGCTGAGCATGGCCGGGATCGGCGCCGTCGTCTGGGGGCACCTCGGCGCACACGGCGAGTGGTGGGCACTCGCCGCCGCCATCGCGGTGGCGGGTGCGGCCGGGGCGCTCATCGCGCTCCCCGCGCTGCGGTTCTCCGGCGTGTATCTGGCCCTGGGGACAGCGGCGGTCGCCGTCGTGCTCGACCGGTGGATCTTCACACTCCCGTCGTTCGAGGTGCTCGGCGTGCGGATCGCGCTGTTCGACCAGGGGTCGGTGGAGATGGCGGGGCCGCGGATCCTCGGACTGGGACTGGACTCCGCCGCGGAGCTGATGGTGCTCGCCGCGGTGTGCCTCGCTCTCGCCTCGCTCGCGGTCGCCTGGCTGAGGCGCAGCGGCTTCGGACGGCGGCTGATCGCGCTCAGGGACAGCGAGGCGGCGTACGCCACGCTCGGCGGCAACCTCCTGGCCGCCAAGGTGGCCGTGTTCGCGCTGTCTGCCGGGATCGCCGGGCTCGGCGGCGCGCTGTACGGGATGCAGCAACAGTCCATCACCGCCGAGCAGTTCAACCTCGTCGCCGGGCTCCCGATCTTCCTGGTCGCGGTGATCGGCGGCCTCGGCGCGGTGGGCAACGGCCTGTTCGCCGGGACCGCCTTCGTCGGGCCGAACGTCCTGATCGGCCTGGCCTCCTGGACGCAGAACGTCGTCAGCGCACTGCCGGCGCTCGCCGGGATGGGCCTCGGCCACAGCCCCGAGGGAATCGTCTCCCGGTTCCGGCGCGACTGGGAGCCCCTCGGACGCGACCGGATCGCCCTGCCCGTGCTGCTCGGCGCGCTGGCACTCGGCTGGGTGCTGAGGCTGGCGGACGTGATCAACGGCTGGACGCTGCTGGTCGGTTCGCTGGTGGTGGGCCTCGCGCTGCGCCGGTACGCGGCCGCACGGCAGGCCCCGAAGACCGAACCGGACGTCCCGGTCGAGTGGCGGGGCATACGGCGCCCCTGGCGTGCGTCGGACGAGGAGGTGCTGGCCCGTGGCACTGCTGGAAGTTAGCGGGGTGACGGTCGCGTTCGGCGGCAATCGTGCGTTGGACGGTGCGGGTCTGAGTGCGGAAGGGGGCCGGGTCACCGGGCTGATCGGGCCCAACGGGGCCGGAAAGAGCACCCTGTTCGACGTCGTGTCCGGGCTGCGCAGGCCGTCGGCGGGGCGGGTCGTGCTGGACGGCCGGGATGTCACCCGCCTCGGACCCGCCCGCCGCTGCCGGCACGGACTGGCCCGCACCTTCCAACGCCTGGAGCTCTTCGGCCGGTTGAGCGTTCGCGACAATCTGCTCGTGGCCGCGGAACTCGGCCCGGAGCGGCGGCGCGCGGGGCAGGTCGCGGACGACATCCTCGAACGGCTCGGCCTGACCGGCATCGCCGACAGCTCCGCCGACACCCTGCCCACCGGCGTCGCCCGCCTGGTCGAGGTCGGGCGCGCACTCGCCGTACGGCCCGCGCTGCTGCTGCTCGACGAGCCCGCCGCCGGTCAGGACGGCGAGGAGACCGAGCGGTTCGCGGCCCTGCTGCGCTCGCTGGCCGACGACGGGACGGCCGTCGTCCTGGTCGAACACGACATGGGCCTGGTGATGGGCGTGTGCGACCAGGTGTACGTGCTGGACCTGGGCAAGGTCATCGCCGTGGGACCGCCCGACGTCATCCGCAACGACGAGACCGTGCTGGCCGCCTACCTGGGAGACATCGCGTGAACCCGCTGCTCGAACTGCGCGCCGTACGCGCCGCCCACGAGGGCATCACCGTCCTGCACGGCGTGGACCTGAGCGTCGCGGCGGGGCAGGTGGTGGCGCTGCTCGGCCCGAACGGCGCCGGCAAGACGACCGCGCTGCGGGTCGCCGCGGGGATCCACCCGGCCCAGTCCGGTCAACTCCTGCTCGGCGGGCGGGACATGACCGGCGCGGATCCCCGGGACCTCGCCCGGGCCGGCGTCTGCCTCATCCCCGAGGGACGCGGCGTGTTCCCCAACCTTTCGGTCCGCGACAACCTCCTGATGATGACCTTCACGGGCCGCACCCGCGAGGAGATCGAGGAGACCGCCTTCAAGCGCTTCCCCGCCCTCGCCCACCGCGCGGCGCAGGCGGCCGGCACGCTCTCCGGCGGCGAACAGCAGATGCTCGCCCTCGCCCGCGGCCTGGCCACCGACCCGGCCGTCCTGCTCCTCGACGAACTGTCCATGGGCCTGGCCCCGCTGGTCGTCGCCCGGCTCTACGAGCAGGTCGCCGAGATCGCCCGGCAGGGCGTGGCGGTGCTGGTCGTCGAGCAGTTCGCGTCCGCCGTCCTCGGCATCGCCGACCACGCCGCCGTCCTCGTACGCGGCCGAATCGAACGGCAGGGCCGTCCCGACGCCGGACTCCGCGACGAACTGTCCGCCCTCTACCTGGGGAGTTCCGTATGACACCGACCGAGCCACGCGCGGACGTGGAACCGGACCTGACGTCCGCCGCCGAATCGCGCGCGGACCGTTTCGTCCGCGAGCTGGGGGAGCTCAAGATCCCCGACCCGGCCGCCGCGCGGGCCGGCCTGTGGCTGCGCCTCGGCGTCACGTTGATGGCCGTCGGCCTGGTGCTGGGGCTGTCGGCGTACTTCGTCACACACAACACCCAGAACCCCCTCGACCAGCGCGACGGCCTCGCCCTCGGCCTCGGCGGGATCGCCGTGAGCGTCGTGGGCGCCGCACTGTTCCTGCGCTACTCGCTCACCGGCTTCCTGCGGTTCTGGATGGCCCGCCAGTCCTACGACCTCGCCGTGCTCGCCGACCGCCTGCGTGAAAGGGACCCCCAGCAATGACCTCACCAGCACGGACGCTGCGCCCGGGTGACCAGCTCGCCGACACGGCGTCCACCACCCGCGTGGTCGTCGTCCGCGCCCCCGCCGACCGGCAGCCGACGATCACCTGCGGAGACAGGCCGATGGTGCCCGCCGCAACCGCACCGCCCGCGCCCGCGACGGACGCCGACCCGGTCACCCTCCTCGGCAAGCGTTACGTCGACGCCGACGGGACGCTCGAACTGCTCTGCACCGCGGCCGGTACCGGGGAACTCGCCTGCGACGGCGCCCCCATGACCCTGAAGGCCGCCAAACCCCTCCCCGCCTCCGACTGAACCGACGTGTGACTGAAGGGACTTCGCATGAACAAGAACGACTTGATCCTGATCAGCGTCGACGACCACATCATCGAGCCGCCGGACATCTTCGTGCACCACCTGCCCAAGCAGTACCTGGACGACGCACCCAAACTCGTCCACCGCGAGGACGGCAGCGACGTCTGGCAGTTCCGGGACAACACCGTCGGCAACGCCGCGCTCAACGCGGTCGCCGGCCGCCCCAAGGAGGAGTACGGCCTGGACCCGCAGGGCATGGACGAGATCCGGCCCGGCTGCTACGACGTCCACGAACGCATCAAGGACATGAACGCGGGCGGGGTCCTGGCCCAGATGAACTTCCCGTCCTTCCCCGGCTTCTCGGCCCGCATGTTCGCCACCGAGGACGCCGACTTCTCGCTCGCCCTGGTGCGCGCGTACAACGACTGGCACATCGACGAGTGGTGCGGGGCGTACCCGGGACGGTTCATCCCGATGGCGCTGCCCGCGATCTGGGACGCCGAACTCTGCGCCGCCGAGATACGGCGCGTGTCCGCCAAGGGCTGCCACTCCATGACGTTCCCGGAGAACCCCGCCGCCCTCGGCTACCCGAGCTTCCACGACCCGTACTGGAACCCGGTGTGGCAGGCGGCGTGCGACACCGACACGGTCCTGTCGGTGCACATCGGCTCCTCCGGCCGGCTCGCCATCCCGGCCGTCGACTCGCCGCCCGACGTGATGATCACGCTTCAGCCGATCAACCTGGTCCAGGCCGCGGCCGACCTCCTGTGGTCGAGGACCATCAAGGAGTACCCCGACCTGAAGGTCGCCCTGTCGGAGGGCGGCACGGGCTGGATCCCGTACTTCCTGGAGCGGGTCGACCGCACCTTCGAGATGCACTCCACCTGGACCCTCCAGGACTTCGGCGGCAAGCTGCCCAGCGAGGTGTTCCGCGAGCACTTCCTGACCTGCTTCATCACCGACAGGCTCGGGGTGCGGCTGCGCAACGAGATCGGCATCGACAACATCTGCTGGGAGGGCGACTACCCGCACAGCGACTCCCTGTGGCCGGACGCCCCCGAGCAGCTGCACGACGTCCTCACCGACTGCGCCGTGCCGGATTCGGACATCGCGAAGATGAGCTACGAGAACGCGATGCGCTGGTACTCGTTCGACCCCTTCGCCCACATCCCGCGCGAGCAGGCCACGGTGGGCGCGCTGCGCAAGGCGGCCGAGGGACACGACGTCAGCATCCGCTCCCGCAGCCGGCAGCTGAAGGAGCCGGTGGACAAGCTGGAGGCCTTCCGCGCCCGGGCGCGCGCGGCCGTCGCCGCGGCGGGCAGGTAATGGCGTACGAGAACGGGCTGTTCGACCTGACAGGACGGTCGGCGCTGGTCACCGGCGCCGCGGGCGGCATCGGTGCCGCCGTCGCCCACGCCCTCGCGCGGGCGGGCGCGGCCGTCCTCGTCACGGACGTCGACGGTGCGGCCGCCGCGACCGTCGCCGGGAAGATCACGGCGGCGGGCGGTACGGCGGACAGCGCACCGCTGGACGTACAGGACCGGGCCGCCGCCGACGCCGCCGTGTCGCGCGCGGCGGCCCTGGCCGAGGGGACCTTGCACGTGCTGGTGAACAACGCCGGCGTGACCGCGCCGGCGATGTTCGCGGACCTCCAGGAGGAGAGCTTCCGCCGGCTCCTCGACGTCCATGTGCTGGGCACCTTCACCTGCTCCCAGGCCGCACTGCCGTTCCTGCCGACCGACGGCACCGGCCGCATCATCAACGTCACCTCCTCGGCGGGCCTCACCGGCACCCTCGGCCAGGTGAACTACTCGGCCGCCAAGGCAGCGGTCATCGGCATGACGAAGTCCCTGGCCAGAGAGCTGGCCCGGAGACAGATCAAGGTCAACGCCCTGGCGCCGCTGGCCGCGACCCCCATGACGGAGACCATCCGTACGAACGAGAAGTTCGCGGCCGGCATGCTCGCCCGCATCCCGCTGGGCCGCTGGGCCGAGCCCGACGAGGTCGCGGGCGCCTTCGTGTTCCTCGCCTCGGACGCCGCCTCCTTCGTCACCGGCCAGGTGCTGCCGGTCGACGGCGGCCTGGTGATGTGATGCCCGGAGCTCCGCTGGCGGGCGTCACCGTCGTCGCCCTGGAACAGGCCGTCTCCGCGCCCCTGTGCACCCGGGCCCTGTGCGACCTCGGGGCCCGGGTGATCAAGGTGGAGAACCCGGACGGCGGCGACTCGGCCCGCCACATCGACGACGTGGTGAACGGCCTCGCCGCGCACTTCGTGTGGGTCAACCGCGGCAAGGAGTCGGTGGCCCTCGACCTGAAGTCCGAGGCAGGCATGCGTGCCCTGCACCTTCTGCTCGACCGCGCCGACGTCCTCGTCTCCAACCTCACCCCCGGCACCACCGCCAGGCTCGGCATCGCCCCCGACGACCTGGCGAGAAGTCATCCCGACCTGATCGCCGTGGAGATCGACGGCTACGGACAGGGCGGCCCGCTCTCCCACAAGCGGGCCTACGACCTGCTCGTCCAGGCCGAGTCCGGCGCCTGTGCGATCACGGGCCACCCGGGCGCCCCGGCCAAGCCGGGCCCGCCCATGGCGGACGCGAGCACCGGCCTGTATGCCGCGCTGTCCATCGTGGCGCTGCTGTTCGCGGGGGAGCGGCGCGCGGTCGCGGTGAGCCTGTTCGACACCATGACCGAGCTGATGGGGTACGCGCTCACCTACACCCGCCACTCGGGAGTGGACCAGCAGCCGCGCGGCATGGGCTCGCCGGCCGTGGCACCGTACGGTGCCTACCGCACCGCCGACGGACAGACGGCTGTCCTCGGCACCACCAACGACCGGGAATGGCAGCGCCTGGCCCGTGATCTGCTGGGGCGCCCGGACCTGGCGGACGACGAACGCCTGCGGACCAACCCGGGCCGTGTCGAACACCGTGATCTGCTGGACGCGGAGATCGGGGAATGGTGCGCCCGGCACGACCTGGCGTATGTGCAGCGGCGCGCGGACGAGGCGGGCATCGGCAACGCCCGCTACAACACGCCCGGCGACGTCCTGGACCACCCCCACCTCAAGGCGCGCGACCGCTGGCGCTCCATCGCCACCCCGGCCGGACCGGTCCCGGCGCTGCTGCCCCCGCCGGTCATCTCCGGGTACGACCCGCCGATGGGCGCCGTGCCCGGACTCGGTGAGCACACCGACAAGGTCCTGGCCGAACTCGGCCTCACCGACGGGGAGATCGTGGAGTTGCGGGGGAGGAGCGGGTGACCGACGAGCCCGTACTGCTGGCCGGCGACACGCAGGGGGTACGGACTCTGACCCTGAACCGTCCGCACCGCAGGAACGCGATCGACGCCGAGCTGTGGGCAGCACTGCGGCACGCCCTCACCGAGGCAGCGAACGACGACGTACGCGCCCTCGTCCTCACCGGCGCCGGGGGAGCCTTCAGCTCCGGCGCCGACATCAGGGCCGACGACACCAGGGACCCGCTGACAAAGATGCGTGACCTGAACGACGTCACCCTGCTGCTGCACGAACTCCCGCTCCCCACCGTCGCCAAGGTCACCGGGGTGGCCGTCGGCGCGGGCTGGAACCTCGCGCTCGGCTGCGATCTGGTCGTGGCCACGCCCGGGGCGCGTTTCTCGCAGATCTTCGCCCGCCGCGGACTGTCCCCGGACTGCGGCGGCACCTGGCTGCTGCCGAAGCTCGTCGGACTGCAACAGGCGAAACGGCTCGCCCTCCTTGCCGAGACGATCGACGCCGAGGAGGCGCGGTCACTGCACCTGGTGACCTGGGTGGTCCCGGACGAGCGGATCGACGCCTACGTCACCGATCTGGCCGCCCGCCTGGCAGCCGGCCCGCCCGTCGCCCTCGCGCAGACCAAGGCGCTGCTCCACGAGAGTTCCGGCCGCAGCTTGCGCGAGGCCCTCGCCGCCGAGGCCAGCGCACAGGCGGTCAACTTCGCGACGACGGACGTACCCGAGGCGTACGCCGCGTTCGTCGAGAAACGCGAGCCGCACTTCACCGGCGACCGGCACCGACAGCCCCCTTCCAAGGCACCCAAGGACACGTCATGCGTGAAGCAGTGATCGTCGAGGCCGTCCGCACGCCGGTCGGCAAACGCAACGGCGGCCTCGCCGGAATGCACGCGGCCGACCTCTCCGCCGTGGTCCTCACCGAGCTGGTCCGCCGTACCGGCATCGATCCGGCGCTCGTGGACGACGTGGTGTGGGGCTGTGTCTCCCAGGTCGGGGACCAGTCGGGCAACATCGGCCGCTACTCCGTCCTCGCCGCGGGCTGGCCGGAGCACATCCCCGGAACCACGGTCAACCGGGCGTGCGGGTCCGGCCAGCAGGCCCTCGACTTCGCCGCGCAGGCGGTCATGTCGGGGCAGCAGGACGTCGTTGTCGCGGGCGGCGTGGAGGTCATGAGCCGGGTGCCGCTGGGCGCGGCGCGGGCGACCGGAACGCCGTACGGGCCCCAAGTCCTCGCCCGCTACGACGGGTTCTCCTTCAACCAGGGTGTGTCCGCCGAGAAGATCGCGCAGAAGTGGGGTTTCACGCGGACGCAGTTGGACGAGTTCGCCGTCGTGTCCCATGAGCGGGCCGCCGCGGCCCAGGACGACGGCGCCTTCGACGCGCAGATCGTGCCCGTCTTCGGGGTGACGGCCGACGAGGGCGTACGGCGGGGCACCACGGCCGAGAAGCTCTCCGCCCTCAAGCCGGCCTTCCTCGACGACGGCGTGATCCACGCGGGCAACGCCTCCCAGATCTCGGACGGCGCGGCCGCGCTCCTCGTCACCACACCTGAAAAGGCACGGGAGTTGGGGCTCACCCCGATCGTCCGCTATCGCGCGGGCGTGGTCACCGGCGCCGACCCGGTCCTGATGCTCACCGGCCCGATCCCCGCGACCGAGCGGTTGCTCCGCCGGACGGGTGTCGGTCTCGCCGAGATCGGCGTCTTCGAGGTGAACGAGGCCTTCGCGCCCGTACCGCTGGCCTGGCTGGCCGAGACGGGAGCCGACCCGGCGCGTCTCAACCCCCTCGGCGGCGCCATCGCACTCGGCCATCCGCTCGGCGCCTCGGGTGCCGTCCTGATGACCCGCATGATCCACCACATGCGTGGCCACGGCCTCCGCTACGGCCTCCAGACCATGTGCGAGGGCGGCGGCACCGCCAACGCCACGCTCGTCGAACTCGCTGTGTGAACCGGGGGCATCGTGCGCAGAGAGGTCTTCACCGCCGATCACGAGGAATTCCGCAAGCTGGTAAGGGAGTTCGTGGCCAAGGAGGTGGTCCCGAACTACGCCTCCTGGGAACGGGCCGGCCGTCTGCCCCGCCCGCTCTTCGAACAGCTCGGCTCCCTGGGCCTGTTGGGCATGGCCCTCCCCGAGGCGTACGGAGGAGCCGGACTCGACGACTACCGCTACAACGTCGTCCTCCAGGAAGAGGCAGCCCGCGCCCTCGTCACCCTCGGCACCGTCCGTACCCAACTCGACGTCGTCCTGCCGTACTTCCTCTCCTACGCCGACGAGGCGCAGCGCCGGCGCTGGTTCCCCGGCCTCGCGGCGGGCAAGCTGCTCACCGCCGTCGCCATGACCGAACCCGGCACGGGCTCCGACCTCGCCGGTATCCGCACCACCGCCGTGCGCGACGGGGAGACGTACGTCCTGAGCGGTGCCAAGACGTTCATCACCGGTGGCCTGCTCGCCGATCTGGTGATCGTGGTCGCCCGTACGTCGAGCGATCCCGGCAACCGGCGCGCCGGCCTGACCCTGCTGGTCGTCGAGGACGGCATGCCCGGGTTCACCAGGGGGCGCGTCCTCGACAAGATGGGCATCAAGGTGCAGGACACGGTGGAGCTGGCCTTCGACGACGTACGCGTACCGGTGGCCAACCGGCTGGGGGAGGAGGGGGCGGCCTTCGGTTACCTCGGCCACAACCTGCCGCAGGAGCGGATGACCGTCGCGGTCGGCTCGGTCGCGCAGGCGCGGGCCGCTCTGGAGACGACGATCGAGTACGTCAAGGAGCGCGAGGTCTTCGGGAAGCCGGTGGCGTCCTTCCAGAACACGAAGTTCGAACTCGCCGCCGTCGCCGCCGAGATCGAGGCCGCGCAGGCCATGCTCGACCGCGCGGTCCTCGACCTCGTCGACGGCGAACTGGCGGGCGCCGACGCCGCCAAGGTGAAGCTGTTCTGCACCGAGATGCAGGCCCGCGCCGTCGACCGCTGCCTGCAACTCTTCGGCGGCTACGGCTATATGGCGGAGTACCCCGTATCCCGGCTGTACGCGGACGCGCGCATCACCCGCATCTACGCGGGCACGAGCGAGGTCATGAAGGTCATCATCGCCAAGTCGCTGGGGCTGTGAGCCCGGCGGTCACGTCCCGTACCGGGTCGTCTCCGCCAACTCCGCCGCGCCCCTCATGAGTTGCAGCACCAGCGGCCCGAAGGCCTGCAACTTCTCGTTGTCCCCTGCGCGCTGGAAGCCCTGTTCGAGGACGACGGCCAGTTTCCACTGGGCGAGGACGTCGTAGTAGTCCATGTCGTCGACCTGGCGGCCCGACACCTCGGCATAGTGCTGGACGAGCTGATCGCGTGACGGCATGCCCGTCAGGTCGACGTACAGGGTGGTGGCCGCCTCCGGGGCGTCGGTGTCCTCGGGCCAGCCGCGGAGCATCCAGGCCAGGTCCAGCTTGGGGTCGCCTACGGTGCCCATCTCCCAGTCGACGATGGCGGCCAGCCGGGCCGGGGCGCCGTGGCGGTACATCACGTTGGCGAACTGGTAGTCGCCGTGCATCAGGCCGGTGACGTAGTCCAGCGGCCGGTGGGCGCGCAGCCAGGCGGCGGCGACGTCGAAACCGGGCAGCTCGCGGCCCTTGATCCGGTCCAGATAGCGGCTCCAGCGGTCGACCTGGCGCTCGTGGAAGCCGTCGGGGCGTCCGAGGTCGCCCAGTCCCTTGGCCCGCCAGTCGACCCGGGACAGCAGGGCGATGCCCTCGGCCAGTTGGTACGACAGCCCCCGCCGGGCCGTGAGGTCCTCGTCGAACGGCGCCGGCCAGCCGTCCGTTCCCATCGGGGACCAGCCGTCGACGAACTCCATCAGGTAGAACGTGCGGCCCAGTACGGCGGTGTCGGTGCAGACGGCGACGGCCTCGGTGTGCGGGACGTCCGTGCCGTTCAGCGCCTCGGTGATCCGCCACTCGCGGAGGATGCCCTCGTCACGGGCGGCCGGTGCGGTGGCCGGCGGGATGCGCAGGGCGCAGTGCAGCTCGCCGCGGCGGATCTCGTAGATCTCGTTCTGCGCGCCGCCCGAGATGTAGTGGTGCTCGACTGGCTCGCCCTTCCCGGGGAGCCCGGACTCGTCCAGCCAGGCGGCCAGCCGCTCGACGTCGATCACCGCTGCCCCACCTCGTCCGCCAGGAACTCGGCGTACTTGACGCGCGCCGCGTCGAGGCGCCTGGGCAGATACTCGCTCGGCCACAGGTCGTCGCTCGGCTTGTAGTCCCGCAGCAACTGCCGGGCGACCGTGACCTTGTGCACCTCGGTCGGCCCGTCGGCGATGCCGAGGACACTGGCGCCCAGCAGCATCCGGAACAGCGGCATGTCACCGCTCACCCCGAGTGCGCCGTGGACCTGCATCGAGCGGTGGGCGATGTCGTGCAGCACACCGGGCAGCAGCACCTTGACCATCGCGATGTCCTTGCGGACCTTGCGGTAGTCGTTGTGCTTGTCGATCTTCCAGGCGGTGTGCAGCACGGTGAGCCGGAACTGGGTGAGCTGCGCCCAGGAGTCGGCTATGTGCCCCTGCACGAACTGCTTGTCGGCGAGCACACCGCCCTGTGTGTGGCGGCTCAGGGCGCGCTCGCACATCATGTCGAAGGCCTTCTGCGCCAGCCCGATCGTCCGCATGGCGTGGTGGATCCGCCCGCCGCCCAGCCGGGTCTGCGCGATCACGAACGCCTGGCCCGCACCACCGAGCAGCGCGTCGGCCGGGACCCGTACGTCCTTGTAGTGGACGAGCGCGTGCGAGCCCTCTTTCCCGGGTTCGTGGGCCAGGGCGACGTTGCGCTCGATGACGATGCCGGGGGTGTCGGCCGGGACCAGGAGCATCGACATGCTCTTGTACGGGTCGCCGTCCGGGTCGGTCACCGCCATCACGATGAAGAAGGCCGCGGTCTTCGCGTTCGACGAGAAGTACTTCCAGCCGTTGATGACCCACGAGTCGCCGTCCCGTACCGCCCGGGTCGTGAACTCCTTGGGGTCGGAGCCGGCCTGGGGCTCGGTCATCGAGTAGCAGGAGAAGATCTCCCCGTCGAGCAGCGGGCGCAGATAGCGGTCCTTCTGCTCCGGGGTCCCGTAGTGGGCGAGGATCTCGGCGTTGCCCGTGTCCGGGGCCTGGCAGCCGAAGACGATCGGGGCCCATGAGGAGCGGCCGAGGATCTCGTTGAGCAGGCACAGCTTGACCTGCCCGTGCCCCTCACCGCCGAGTTCGGGTCCGAGGTGCGTGGCCCACAGTCCGTGGCCGCGCACCTCCTTCTTGAGCGGGTCGAGGACCCGGCGGAGATTGTCGTCGGGCGGGGTGAACTGTAGGCCGTCCCACAGGAGATCGAGGGGCTCGACCTCCTCCCGCACGAACTGGTCGGCCCAGTCCAGCTGTGCCTGGAATTCCGGTTCGGTTTCGAAGTCCCACGACATTGTGTCTCCTTCCGGCGGCTGTCAGAATAGCGTTCTCATGAAGGAGAACACAATTCCCCTGTCACAGAACGACGTTGCGGACCGCATCGCGCAACGGGCCCTGGAGAGCCAGGGAGCCCACTACGCGAGCGAGGTGCGGGCGCTCCTCGATGCCGCGCGGGCGGTGATGCGTGACTGCGGTACGGCGTCACGGCCGAGAGTCGCCGACATCGTGGCGGCGGCCGGCTTGTCGAACGAGGCGTTCTACCGGCACTTCCGGTCCAAGGACGCCCTGGTCGCCGCGATCATGGAGGACGGCGCCGAGCGGCTCTGCGGCTACCTCGCGCACCAGATGGCCAAGGAGCCCACACCCGAGGGCAAGGTGCGCCGCTGGGTCGAGGGCGTGCTCTCCCAGGCCATGGACGACGACACCGCGGCGACGACGCTCGCCGTGATGTGGAACGCGGGAAGCGTGGCGGAGGGGTTCCTCGCGGGACCCCCGTCGGTCGCGGGCATGCTGGCGACGCTGCTGCATGCGCCGTACGCCGAACTCGGCAGCGAGAACCCGGACCTGGACGCGTCCCTGGCCGCCCACGCCACCGTGGGCAGGCTGGCGGACCACCTGTGGCGACGGGAGCGGCCCACAACGGCCGACGTCGACCACATCACGCGATTCCTGCTGCGTACCGTCGATCAGGAGGTGGGCCCATGAAGGCCGCCGACCAGTTCCATGTGGGTCTCGTCGTCGACGATCTCTCGGCTGCGGCGGCCGAGTTGTCCGCGTCGTTCGGGTACGAGTGGTCCGCGGAGATGGGCGCTGCCGTACGGGTGACGCTGCCGGCCGGGGACGCGGTGCTGGACCTCCGGTCCGTGTACTCGACGACCTCGCCCCGGTTGGAGCTCGTCAGGAGCGTTCCCGGATCGCTCTGGCAGCCCGCCGACTCCGGTGTGCATCACCTGGGTTACTGGTCGGACGACGTGGCCGCCGACTCGGCGGAACTCGCACGCCGGGGTTCCGCCCTCGAAGCCCTCGGGAAACGGCCGGACTCCACTCCGTACTGGGCCTTCCACCGCAGCGGGACCGGCCCCCGCATCGAGCTCGTGAGCCGCGAACTCCACCCCGTGCTGGAGCAGTTCTGGACGACCGGAGGGACAGCGTCGTGAAGGTGGGGATCGCGACCGGTGCCGGCCGCGGGATGGGGCTGGAGTGCGCACGCAGGATGACCGGCGTAGTCGACCGGCTGCTCCTTGTCGACCTGGATGAGAAGACCGTGAACGCCGCGGCCGACGACCTGGGGGCCGCCGGCCACGGAGCGGTCGTCGAACCGTTCGTCGTCGACATCACCGACGCCGACGGTCTTGCCCGGCTCGCCGCCCGCACCGCAGAACTCGGCACGCTCAGGGCCGTGGCCCACGCCGCCGGTATCTCGCCGACCATGGCCGACTGGCGCCGCATCCTCAGGGTCGACCTCGTCGGTACGGCGATGCTGGCCGAGGCGCTGCGTCCGCTCGTCACCCAGGGGACGGCGATGGTGTGCTTCGCCTCGATGGCGGCCCTGTTCGGGAACACCGGCCCCCACCCCGCGGCCGAGGCGGCGCTCGCCGATCCCCTCGACGAGCGGTTCCTCGACCGTGTTCGGGACGCCGTCGGGCCGGACATCGAGGACCCGGGCGTGGCGTACACCTGGGCCAAGCGCGGCGTCCACCGCTTCGTACAGCGGGAGGCGGTGCGGGTCGGGCGGCTCGGGGCCCGGGTGTGCTCGGTGTCGCCCGGCATCGTCGCCACGCCTCAGGGGCGGCAGGAGGCGGCGCAGCACCCCTCCATGAAGGCGCTCGTGGAGGGGTCGGCGCTGGGCCGCGAGGGTCGTGCCGACGAACTCGCGGCCGTCGTCGCCTTCCTGCTGTCGGACGACGCGTCGTTCCTCACCGGGGTCGACGTTCTCGTGGACGGCGGGGTGCGGGCGGCGCTGTCACTCGGGTCGTGACGGTGTTCCGAAACCGGTCACGATGACGGCGTTGGTGTCGGCGGCCGCGTGCCGCAGGGGCTTCGCCTTCTCGTATGCGGCCGACTCGTACCAGGCCCGGGCCGCCTCGACCGACGCGAATTCGAGGACCACGGTCCGGTCGCCGTGCCACTCGCCTTCGAGGAGCTGCGGCTGTGCGTCGACGGCCAGGACCGAGGCGCCGCCCTCGGCGATCGAGGACGCGGCGGCCCGGCCGTAGGCGGCCATGCCGGCCGGGTCCCTGACCGCCTCGGTCAGGATGACGTACGCCTTCGGCATGGCTCTCCTCAGTTGACGACGGTGATGGCGTGCTCCGGGCACAGGCCGGCCGCGGAGCGGACGGTGTCCTCGAACTCCTCGGGCACGTCCGGGGTTTCCACCACGGCGTAGCCGTCGTCGCTCAGGTCGAACACCTCGGGGCAGAGATCGCAGCAGATCCCGTGTCCGCGGCAGCGGTCGTCGTCGACGCTGACCTTCATCGCGTCTCACCCTCGACCGGCGTGAACTCCAGGTGCAGATCGATCAGCCCGCGCAGGATGAACGTCGGGACGTACTGGTAGCGCCGGGCGTCCGCGGGGCCGTGGACGCGCTCGGAGATCCTGATGTCGGACGTGCGGTCCAGCAGCCGCTCGATGGTGACCCGCGCCTCGGCCCGGGCGAGCGGCGCTCCCGGACAGGCGTGGACCCCGCGGCCGAACGCGAGATGACGGCGGACGTTCGTCCTGCGGGCGTCGAAGGCCGTCGGGTTCTCGAACTGGCGCGGGTCGTGGTTGGCGGCGCCGTTCAGCACCATGAGGGTGGTGCCGGCGGGGATGTCGACCCCGCCGACCGTGGTCGGCACCTTCGCCATCCGGAAGTCGCCCTTGATCGGACTCTCGATGCGCAGGCTCTCCTCGATGAAGGCCGGTATGCGCTCGCGTTCGGCGCGCAGCAGTTGTTGCACTTCGGGTTGCTCGGCCATGGTCTTGAGGGCGGAGCTGAGCAGCCGGACCGTGGTCTCCTGGCCCGCCGCGAAGAGGTTGGCGGCGATGCGGACGACATCGGCGACCTCGGGGACCGACCCGTCGGGGAAGGTCGCGGTGGCCAGGCCCGTGAGCACGTCCTCGCGGGGCTCGCGGCGGCGGTCCTCGACGTAGGTGGTGAACCGCTTGTAGAGGTACTCCAGCGGCGAGTGGTGCAGCGTGTCGTCGCCGGTGCTGCCGACGCCGGCCTCGTCCTGCGGCCGGCGCTGGAGGTTCTCCATGAGCCGCGGACGGTCCTCCTCGGGCACGCCGAGCAGGTCGGCGATGACGAGCAGGGTGAAGGGCCCGGCGAACCCGCTGATGAACTCGCCCTCGCCGGGGGCGAGATAGGTGTCCAGCAGACCGTCGGCGAGGTGCCACATGGACGCCTCGTTCTCCTTGAGGCGCTTCGGGGTGATCAGCCGCATCAGCAGGGCGCGGTGGTCCGTGTGCTGGGGCGGGTCCATGGTCGGGAGCTGATCGCTCATCGGGAGCTGGTCACGGTACTGCTCGATGATGTCGCTCACGTCGTCGCCCTCGAGCGGCACCGGGAATCCGGGGAAGGGGCCCGTGACCGAGATGCACGAGGAGAAGGTGTCGGTGTCGTTGTACACCTCCAGGGCCTCGTCGTACCCCGTCACCATCATCACGTCGTGGTGGTTCTCGCGGCCTACGGGGCACTGTCCTCGTAGTGCGTCGAAGTAGGGATAGGGATCCGCCACGAGACTCTCGTCGCGGAAGAAGTCGATCGCCTCGAAGTCGGTCACGGTCCCGGCCGCCTCCCTCTCGGTACGCCCTGGTCGACGAGGGACGCTAGCACAGTTCTCGGGTTGTCGGAATTGATGCTGGTCGATTGCGAGAGCCGGATTCTCGCCCTGTAGACGGCCAAGTTGTGGGCCTCTCGCGACCTCTCGTGACCACTCCCTGACGGCTGCCTGACAACTTGCTGACTTGACGGACGATCGTGTGCGAGAATAGCATTCTCATTCACGAAGACCTGGATTATCGCGCTCTGCGTGCAGCCGACTGGAGGACCAGAGTCCATGGCGCACTTCAAGAAGCCCGAAGCGGGGAGCTGGACCGAGCACCTCAAGATCGACACGGAACCGGTCTCGTACGAGGACTCCATCTCGCCCGAGCACTACGAACGCGAGCGGGACGCCATCTTCCGCCGGACCTGGCTGAACGTCGGGCGCATCGAGCAACTCCCCAAGCGGGGAAGCTTCTTCACCAAGGAGCTGGACGCGGCGCGTACGTCGGTCATCGTGGTGCGGGGCACGGACGACGAGGTACGCGCCTTCCACAACGTGTGCCGGCACCGCGGCAACAAGCTGGTGTGGAACGACTTCCCGCGCGAGGAGACCAGCGGCGTCTGCCGCCAGTTCACCTGCAAGTACCACGCCTGGCGCTACGACCTCGAAGGCAAGTTGGCCTTCGTCCAGCAGGAGGGCGAGTTCTTCGACCTCGACAAGTCGCAGTACGGGCTCAAGCAGGTCCACGCGGAGGTGTGGGAGGGGTTCGTCTTCGTGAACCTCGACCCCGGGAACACCACCCCGCTCAGGGAGTACCTGGGCGAGTTCGCCAAGGGCATCGAGGGCTACCCGTTCCACAAGATGACCCAGGCCCACAAGTACCGCGCCGAGGTCGGCGCCAACTGGAAGCTGTTCATCGACGCGTTCGCCGAGTTCTACCACGCGCCGATCCTGCACGCCGGCCAGTACGTGTCCGACGAGGCCCGCAAGATCCAGAAGTACGGGTACGAGGCGCTCCACTACGACATCGACGGCCCGCACAGCATGGTGTCCTCCTGGGGCGGCATCGCCCCGCCGCACGACCGCACGATGGTCAAGCCCATCGAAGGGGCGCTGCGCAGCGGCCTGTTCGGCCCTTGGGAAGCGCCCGACATCGGACTCGCCACGGAGGACCTGCCCCCGGCCGTCAACCCGACCCGGGACAAGCGCTGGGGCATGGACTCGTTCGTCTTCTTCCCCAACTTCATGGTGCTGATCTGGCGGCCGAACTGGGTGCTCACCTACCACTACTGGCCGACCTCGTACAACACCCACATCTTCGAGGCGACCTGCTACTTCGTCCCACCCGAGAACGCCTTCCAGCGGCTCCAGCAGGAGCTGGCCGCCGTGTCGTTCAAGGAGTACGGCCTCCAGGACGCCAACACCCTGGAGGCGACGCAGTCGATGCTCGAAACGCGCACGGTGGAGAGGTTCCCGCTGAACGACCAGGAAGTGCTCCTGCGCCATCTGCACCAGACGGCCCGCCAGTACGTCCGCGACCACGAGCAGCGCACCGCGTGAGGAGCCCGAGCATGGCTGCTGTCTTTCCGCCCGAGTTCGCCGGCCTGGAGCCGTTCGCCGACTGGGCCGTCCCCACGGAGAAGGCCCGCTACGCCAAGCGGATCGCGAGCACGATGGATGAGCTCGACGCCTTCTACAACACGGCGTTCCCCCTCCTGAAGTCCGGCACGGAGTACCTCCAGCACGTCTCCATGGACGACATCTCCGAACCCGACAAGCACCTTCTCTGGCTGTTCTGCGCGCTGGTGACCGTCGCCTTCCCGGTGGAGGCGTGGCGCCAGCCCAAGGTGCCCGACACCGGGGCCGCCAGCATCGACGCCGTTCTCGAACCGGCCGTCTGATGTCACGCCCGCGCACACCACAGCCCCCCGTCCACCTCCGCGCCGCCCGCATGCTCGACGTGGCGAAGGGCGAACTGGTCGAGCCCGGCGAGCTGTTGATCCAGGACGAGCACATAGTCGAGGTCGCGCCCGCGTCCGTTCCGTCCGACGCGACGGTGATCGACCTCGGCGATGTCACCCTCCTGCCCGGCCTGATGGACATGGAGGTCAACCTGCTCCTCGGCGGGCCCGACCACCGCAGTCCCCTCAACCCCGTGCAGGACGACCCCGCGGTCCGCACCCTGCGCGCCGTCGCCAACGCCCGCCGAACGCTGCGCGCGGGCTTCACGACCGTACGGAACCTCGGTCTGTTCGTGCAGACCGGAGGGCTCCTGCTCGACGTGGCGCTGAAGAAGGCGATCGACCACGGCTGGATCGAAGGGCCCCGGGTCGTCCCCGCCGGGCACGCCATCACGCCGACCGGCGGGCACCTCGATCCCACGATGTTCCAGGCGTTCGCGCCGCACATCATGCCCCTCACCGTCGAGGAGGGCATCGCCAACGGCGTCGACGAGGTACGCAAGGCGGTCCGCTACCAGATCAAGCACGGGGCACGGGTCATCAAGGTCTGTGCCTCGAACGGCGTCATGTCGCACACCGGCCCGGCCGGCGCCCAGCAGTACTCCGACGACGAGTTGCGGGCGATCGTCGACGAGGCGCACCGCGCGGGGCTCAAGGTGGCCGCCCACTGCATGGGGGAACAGGCGCTGCGGGCCGCGCTCGACGCGGGCATCGACTGCATCGAGCACGGGTTCCTCGCCAGTGACGAGGCCATCGAGCTGATGGTCGAACGCGGGACGTTCCTGGTGGCGACCACGTATCTCACCGAGGGCATGGACGTGACGAACGCCGCGCCCGAGCTTCAGGCCAAGGCCGCCGAGGTGTTCCCCCGCTCCCGGGCCACGATCAGCAGGGCCATCCAGCGCGGGGTCCGCATCGCCTGCGGCACGGACGCGCCCGCCATCCCGCACGGCCGCAACGCCAAGGAACTGCTGGCCCTCGTCGACCGCGGCATGACCCCGCTGGCGGCGATCCGGGCCGCGACGACCGTCGCCGCCGAACTCGTCGACGCCGACGACCGGGGCCGTCTGGAGGCCGGACTGCTGGCCGACGTCATCGCCGTCCCCGGCGACCCGCTGACGGACATCGGGGTGACGCAGGACGTCCGGTTCGTGATGAAGGGCGGTCAGGTGTACCGCCATGAGGACGCGGCGGCCTGACCGGGGCGGCTTCCGAGACAGGGGTTGGCTTGGAGGCCGGTTTGTTCGGTGATGTCATCGCCCGTCCCCGGTGATCCGTTGACGGATGTCGGGGTGACGCGGGACGTCCGGTTCGTGATGAAGGGCGGGCTGGTGTATCGCCACGAGGATGCGGGGGTCTGACGGAGGCGGCTTCCGAGACAGGGGTTGGCTTGGAGGCTGGTCTGTTCGGTGGGGTCATCGCCCGTCCCCGGTGATCCGTTGACGGATGTCGGGGTGACGCGGGACGTCCGGTTCGTGATGAAGGGCGGGCAGGTGTATCGCGACGAGGATGCGGCGGCCTGACCGGGGCGGCTTCCGAGACCGGGGGCCGCCCGGTCGTGTCACACCTTGCGTGTGATCCCGCCGTCCACGCGGACGATCGCCCCGGTCGTGAAGCTCGACGCCGCGCTCGCGAAGTGCAGGGCCAGCGGAGCCACGTCCTCGGGCTGCCCGAGCCGGCCCAGCGGCACGAACGAGGGGTCGAAGTCCTCGGCCGCCCACTCCTTGTGGGCCCCGGTGAGGACGGGGCCGGGCAGGATGGCGTTGACGCGTACCTTCGGCGCGTACGCCTCCGCCAGGCCCACGGTGAGGGCGTTGAGGCCCGCCTTCGCACAGGCGTAGGGCAGTTCGTGGACGCTGGCCAGCAGGGACCCGGCCGTACCGATGTTGATGACCGATCCGCCGCCGTGGTCCGCCATGTGCTTCGCGGCGAGGACCGTCAGCCGGAACGGGCCCTTGAGATTGACGGCGAGGGTCTTGTCGTAGAGCTCCTCGCTGACGGCGTCGAGGCTCTGGTACGGGGGCGACATACCGGCGTTGTTGACCAGGACGTCGAGCCCGCCGAGCTCCTCGAGCGTCTCGGTGACGAGCCGCTCGCAGTCGCCCCAGCGGCCGACATGACAGGCGATGCCCACCGCCCGGCGTCCGGTCGACTCCCGCACCTCCGCGGCCGCTGCCCGGCACGCCTCGGCCTTGCGCGAGGCGATGACGACATCGGCACCCGCCTCGGCCAGCGTCTGCACGATGGCCCGGCCGATACCGCGCGAGCCCCCGGTGACCACCGCCACCTTGCCCGTCAAGTCGTGGAGTTTCGCGAAGGACGTCACGTACCTCAGCCTTTCGGTAGCGCGGTCGACAGCTCGCGCCGCAGGAGCTTCCCCGTGGGCGTGTACGGCAGTTCGTCACGGAAGACGACCAGGTCGGGCGTCTTGGAGCCGCGCAGCCGGGTACGGACCCAGGCGCGCAGTGTCTCCGCGTCGACGCTTCGGCCCGTGTGCGTGACGACGAAGGCGGCGATGCGCTCGCCCCACTCCTCGTCCGGGACCCCCACGACGGCGGCCTCGCGCACCGCGTCGTGCCGCAGCAGGACGTCCTCGACCTCGGCGGGGGCGATGTTCTCCCCGCCGCGGATGATGGTGTCGTCGGCGCGGCCCTCGATGAACAGATAGCCGTCGGCGTCGAAGTGGGCGAGATCCCGGGTGTGGAACCAGCCGTCCGCGTCGAGCAGGGCGGCCGCCCCCCGGTACTCCCCGGACACCTGCGAACCGCGCACCCACAACTCGCCGGGGACACCCTCAGGCAGCTCGGCGCCGGACGCGTCCTGGATGCGGGCCTCCACACCCGGGACCATGCGTCCGGCCGAGCGGAGCCGGGCACGCACCGCGGGATCGCCGGAGGAGAGCGCCGCGCGGTGGTCCTCCGGTCCCAGCAGGGCGATGGTCGAGCTGGTCTCGGTGAGGCCGTAGGCGTTGGTGAAACCGGCGTCGGGGAAGGCCCGCAGGGCCGCCTCCAGCACGGTGTGCGGCATACGGGCGCCGCCGTACGCCAGCGAACGCAGCGTCGGCACGCCGGCCGGCCGGCCCGCCAGGTGATCGATGAGGCGGGCCAGCATGGTCGGTACGACCATCGCGGAGGTCACGCCCTCGGTGCGGACCAGCCGCAGCCAGTCCTCGGGGTCGAACGTGCCCAGGTGCACCATGCGGCGGCCGGCGTAGAGGTTGCTGAGCACCGAGCCGACGCCCGCGACGTGATAGGGCGGAACGCTGGTCAGGACCGCGTCGTCCGGCCCGGCGGAGGCGAACTCGACCGTCTGGAGGATGTAGCTGGTCAGATGCCGGTGGCGCAGAACGGCCGCCTTGGGCGCCGCCGTGGTCCCGCTGGTGAACAGCAGCACCGCCGGATCGTCCGCGGAACCCTCCAGACCGACGGCGGGTTCCGCGTCGAGTCCCTCTTTGAGCAGCTCCTCGGGCGTGCGGACGGTGAGCCCGGCCGAGGCGAACACACCGGCGAACGCCTCGTCGGCGACCACCATCGGCTGCTCGGTGTGGGCCAGCAGATCGGTCAACGCCTCTGCGGACAGCCGGTAGTTGACGGGTACGAGCGGCACGCCGGCCAGCGCCGCGCCGAACAGCAGCACGGGGAATGCCGGGCCGTTGACCCCGGCGAACACCAACTCCCGTGCGCCCGACCGGTGGACGAGGGCCGCCACTCCGGCGGCGGTCCGGTGCAGACGCGCGCAGGTGACACCGGAGCCGCGCGGACCGATCGCCACCCGGTCCGGGGAGCCGGCCACTGCCATGTCGAGCAACGTCGCGATGTTCAAGACAGGGTCTTCCTTTCTCGACGGGCGCGAACGGTATTCTACTTACCAGGAAACGTCATTCTCCAGGGAGTTGCCGTGGATTTCGAGCTGACCGAGCAACAGGAGGACATCCGGGCCGGAGTCCATGAACTGGCGGCCTCCTTCGGCCCCGAGTACTGGGCCGAGCAGGACGAACGGGCCGAGTTCCCCTGGGCCTTCTACAACGCCTTCGCCAAGGCCGGCTGGCTGGGCATCGCCGTTCCCGAGGAGTACGGCGGTGGAGGCCTCGGCGTCCTGGAGGCGTCCTTGCTGCTCGAAGAGGTGGCCGCCTCCGGGGCCGGGATGAACGGCTGTAGCAGCATGCACCTGACCATCTTCGGTCTGAACGTCCTCGCCCGGCACGGCAGCGAGGAACTGCGCCGCGAGGTCCTGCCGCACGCCGTCTCCGGTGAACTCCACGTCTGCTTCGGGGTCACCGAACCCGACGCCGGCACCGACACCACCAGCATCTCCACCTTCGCCCGCCGCGACGGCGACCACTACGTCATCAACGGCCGGAAGATCTGGATCACCAAGGCGGGCGACTCGCAGAAGATGGTCCTCCTGGCGCGCACGACCCCGCGCGAGGAGGTCGACAAGCCGACCAAGGGGATCTCCGTCTTCCTCGTCGACGTCGACCGCTCGGCCATGGACATCCGTCCGATCCCCAAGATGGGCCGCAACGCCGTCGCCTCGAACGAGATCTTCATCGACGACCTCCGTGTCCCGGCCCGTGCCCGGATCGGCGAGGAGGGCGAGGGCTTCCGCTATCTGCTCGACGGTCTGAACCCCGAGCGGATCCTGCTCGCTCACGAAGCACTGGGCCTCGGCCGGGCCGCGCTGGACGTGGCGACCCGTTACGCCAATGACCGGGTCGTCTTCGGCCGCCCCATCGGGCAGAACCAGGGCATCGCCTTCCCGCTGGCGGAGTGCCTGACCCGGCTGGACGCGGCGCGGCTGATGGCCCGGAACGCAGCCTGGCGTTACGACCGTGGCCTGAAGTGCGGGCGCGAGGCGAACATGGCCAAGTTCCTGTGCGCCGACGCGGGTTTCCAGGCCGCGGACCGCGCCGTGCAGACCCTGGGCGGTATGGGCTACGCCCGCGAGTACCACGTGGAGCGGTACTTCCGTGAGTCCCGGCTGCTGCGACTGGCCCCGATCAGCCAGGAGATGGTGCTCAACTACGTTTCGCAGCATGTGCTGGGGCTGCCGAGGTCGTACTGAGGCTGAGGCCCGGTCGGGCCCGGCACGACAGGTGCCGGGCCGGCCCGCGGAGCCCCTGATCCCCGGTCAGGACCGGCGGCCGGGATGGCACAGCACCATGACCGCGCGGGCGACGAGTTCGCCGGCACCGCCGAGTTCCTCGCGGTAGCGGGTCGTCATCTCCTGTACGGTCTGCGCGAAGTCGGGGTCGACCACTCGGGGGAGGGCCGGCGCGGGGAGTTCCTGAGTCATCGCACGGCGACGCGCGAGGAGCGCGATGATCTCGTCGTCGAGACGCTCTATCTGGGTCATCGACTGCTTCGCCGTCAGGCCCGCCACGTTGTTCGTCGTCGTCACGAGGATCTCCGTTCTCCTGCGGGAGCCGGGGAGGCCCCTCTCCCGCTCGCTCTCAACGCAGTTGGTCCTTCATCACTTTGCCCGTGGCGTTCAGCGGCAATGCCTCGCGGAACGCCACGGAACGGGGCACCTTGAAACCGGCCATCCGCGCATGGCTCCAGGCGATGAGCTCCGACTCCGTCACCGGTCCCTGCCGGACGACGAAGGCCTTGCCCACCTGACCCATGCGCGCGTCCGGGACGCCGACCACGGCGACCTGCGCCACGGCCGGGTGCTTCAGCAGGAAGCCCTCGATCTCGGCCGGGTAGGCGTTGAAGCCGCCCACGATGAACATGTCCTTCTTCCGGCCGACGATCCGCAGGTATCCCCGGTCGTCCAGCGTCCCGAGGTCGCCCGTGTGCAGCCAGCCGTCCTCGTCGATCGCCTCGGCGGTCGCGTCGAGGTCGCTCAGGTAGCCGAGCATGACGCTGTAGCCGCGCACCAGTACCTCGCCGTCGTCCGCGATGCGCACCTCCACTCCGTCACACGGGGTGCCGACAGTCGTGGCGATGTCCTCGAAGGAGTCGCCCGGACGGGAGGCCGTCACGGTGCCCGCCTCGGTCAGGCCGTACCCGGTCATGATCGACTGGAAGGGCAGTTCGCCGCGGATCCGGCGGATGAGGTCGACCGGGATTTCCGCGGCCCCGGTCACCGCCGCCCGCAGCGAGGACAGGTCCCGTCCGCCCGACGCCTGTGCCTCCAGCAGGGAGTGGTAGAGCGTGGGCGGGCCCGGCAGCATCGTCACCTTCTCGCGCTCGACCAGGTCGAGCACGCGGTCCACCTCGAAGACCGGCACGGGGAGGATGGTGGCTCCCCGTAGCAGCGAGGCGATACAGCCCGCCTTCCAGCCGAAGATGTGGAAGAACGGATTGGCGATCAGATAGCGGTCGCCCTCCCGCAGATCGGCCAGGTCGCACCACTCCGCGTACAGCCGGAGGTTCTGGGCGTGGGTCATCAGCACGCCCTTGGGCCGGCCGGTCGTCCCCGAGGTGAAGATGATGTCGGCGACCTGCTCACCACTCACCTCGCACTCGTACGGCTCACCGCTCGCCAGGAAGCCCGACTTGAGGTCGATCACCGGAACTCCCGGCGGTGACGTGAACTCCAGCCCGAGGAAGCCCTGTTGGACCAGGACGGCCTTGGCGCCGCTCCGCCCGATGATGTCGTGCGCTTCGTCGGCCTTGAACCGGGTGTTCACCGGAACCAGCACACCACCGGCGGTGAGCAGCCCGAACGCGGCGACGATCCACTCGGCGGAGTTGGGCGCCCAGATCGCCACCCGGTCGCCCCTGCCCACCCCCAGCGCCGCGAACGCGCCCGCGGCGATCAGCACCCGGTCGACAAGTTCCGTGAAGGTGAGCCGGAGCGGTCCGTCGACGACCGCTTCGGCGTCACCGAAGCGGTCGGCCGCGCTCAGCACCATCTGGGGGATGGTCTCCCACTTCATGCGTCGATGAGCCGGGCGAGGTTGCCGCCCATGATCTTGGCCTGGTCGGTCTCGCTCATGCCCTTGATGGCGTCGATGTAGGAGACCGGGTCGGCCAGGCCCTCGGGGTGGGGGTAGTCGGAGCCGAACAGCACCCGATCGACGCCGATGATCTTGGCCAGCTCGGCCATGTCCTCCTCCCAGAACGGGCTGATGTGGATCCGTGACTTGACCGCCTCGACCGGGTCGCCCAGGAAGCCCTTCGGCTGCTTCTTGTAGACGTCGGTCAGCTGGTCGAGGAGGGGTACCAGCCAGGAGGAGCCGTTCTCGATGACCGAGATCTTGAGGTTCGGGAACCGGAACAGTGCTCCGTGGCAGACCCAGGAGGCCACGGCGTCGGTGACCGGCCGCCACTCGCCCAGCATCCGGAAGACCTGGGCCTGGAACGGCGTCATCTCCTGCTGCTTGCCCTCCCAGTCGCTCGCGTAGCGGGAGTAGCCGCTGTCGGAGGAGTGCATCCCGACCAGGACTCCGGCCTCCTCCACGAGCTTCCAGAAGGGGTCGAACTCCGGGAGTGCGAAGGACCTCGACCCGCCGAGCCCCGGCACCGGTGCGGGTCGGATCAGGATGGCCCGCGCCCCGCGCTCCAGACACCACTCCAGTTCGGCGATCGCCTTGTCCAGGATCGGCAGACTGATCACGGGTGTGGTGTAGATCCGGTCCTTGTAGTTGAACTGCCAGGTCTCGTGCAGCCACTGGTTGAGGGAGTGGACGACCACATGGATCAGTTCCGGGTCGTCCCGCATCCGCTCCTCGATCAGGCTGGCCAGCGTCGGGAACATCAGCGTGCGCTGGATCCCCAGCTCATCCATGAGCGCCAGTCGGGGCCCGGGTTCACGGAACGCGGGAATCGACTTCATCGGCTCGCCGAACAGCTCCCGGTGCGACTTGCCCTCCGGGTTGCCGTTGCGGAAGTACTCCTCCCACGCGCCCGGCCGGGCCACCACCGAGAAGGTGGGGTTGGGGATGTAGTCGCTGATCTGGCCTCGGATCGCGATCTTTGTACGGCCGTTGACCTGCACGTACTGGATCGCACTCGCGTACCTCTCCGGGAGGTGCCTGGTCAGCGCCTCCGGGGGCTCGTACAGGTGGTTGTCCGCGTCGAAGAGCGGAAACGGCAGCGCACGGGACGTCATGAGACCCTCCTTTGCGTTTTGAGAGAATGGTATTCTCTTCACCTGCCTACGGCAATGTCCTTCCGCAGCCGGAACTTCTGCACCTTGCCGCTCGGCGTCCGGGGGAAGTCCTGGACCTCGTGCAACTCCTCCGGCCACTTCTGCCTGGCCAGGCCGGCCCGCTCGAAGTGGGCGCGCACCTCGTCAAGGCTCGGAAGGGCGTGGCCGGGCCTCAGGCGCAGGAAGGCCGCGGCGTGTTCGCCGAGCCGGGCGTCGGGAGCGGCCACCACGGCCGCCTCCGCGACGGCGGCCAGGGCGAGCAGCGTTTCCTCGACCTCCAGCGCGCTGATGTTCTCGCCGCCACGGATGATCACGTCCGCCTTGCGGTCGGTGATCGTGAGGTATCCGTCCTCGTCGAGCACACCGATGTCGCCCGTGCGGTACCAGCCGTCGTCGTCGAAGGCCTTCGCCGTCAGGTCCGGGTCGGTGTAACCCAGGCACAGGTCCGGGCCCCGGCTGAGGATCTCGCCGTCCTCGTCGAGCCGGAACTCCACGCCGGGCAGCGCCTCGCCGTCCGTGAAGAGCCGCTTGGGTTCGGGTGCGGAGTGCCGGGAGGACGTGATCGAGGGGTGCTCGGTGCTGCCGTACGCGCGGAAGACCCGGATCCCGAGGCCCGCCAGCCGGGTGGTGACGGCCGCCGGGACCGCCGCGCCGCCGAGGCCCGCGTACCTCATGTGCCGCAGATGCCCGGGGGTGAAGTCGGCGTGGTCGAGGAGGCTGGTGACGTAGTACGGGGCGCCGCCTCCGACGTGCAGGCCGTGACGCGTCATCAACTCCAGTACCCGGCCCGGGTCCCATACGTCGGCGAGGTGGACGGGCGCTCCGTCCAGGACCGGGATCAGGAAGGCGTTCACCATGCCGATGAAGTGGCCGACGGGTGCCGCGGTGAGCTGTGTGCCCCGGTCGGGCGGGTAGGCCGCCGCCAGTTGGCGGGTCTCGTGGCCGAGGGTCTGATGGCTGTGGACGACGCCCTTCGGATCCCGTGTCGTGCCCGAAGTGAAGGCGATCAGGGCCGGGCCCGTCGGATCGGCGGGGAGGGGCCGGGGGAGCGGGGTGTCACTCAGGAGGTCGTCGAAGCCTGCGATGCGCGGATGTCGTCGCGCGGCCCCGCCCACCAATCCCACCACGGGGACGTCCGCGCACAGGTCGGGCTGGAACTCCAGCCTTCCGAACCGCTCGGCGGCGATGAAGACGCGCGGCTTGACGGAGTCGAGGATGTAGCCGACCTCCTTGCGCCCGTAGAAGTGGACGATGGGCACGACGACCGCGCCGAGGAACGCCGACGCCCAGAAGACCGCGGCCGCCTCCATCCAGTTGGGCAGCTGGAAGGCGACGGTGTCATCGGCACCCACGCCGCGCTCACGCAGCCCGGCGGCGAGCCTGCGCGCGGTGTGCTCCACGTCCCGGAAGGTCCCGGACCAGGGCCGGACGGCAGAGTGCACCCGGAACTCGGCGTCGGGCGCCGCGGCCAGGCCCCGCGTCAGCAGGTCCCCGATCGTGTCCTTGGTCCACCACCCCTCCGCCTCATAGCGCTTGACCAGCTCTGCGGGGATCTTTCGCATACGTGCTACCTCCAGTGCTGCGGGCGGCTCTTCGAAGCGGAGGACGAACGCATACGCTATTCTCGCCACTGGAGAATGCCAATATCCCCAGGGGGGAATCGCGTGATCGACCTCGACATGGACGGCGGTCTGGCCGTCATCACGATCGACCGCCCCCACGCCCGCAATGCCATCTCCCTCGACGCCATGGGCGAGTTGGAGAAGGCGCTCGATGCGGCGGTGGGCGCGCGGGCCCTGGTGGTCAGGGGCGCCGGCGACCGGGCGTTCGTCTCCGGAGGCGATCTGAAGGAACTCGCCGCGATCCGCAGCGAGGACGAGGCCGCGGCGATGGCGTGGCGGATGCGCGGCATCTGCGACCGGCTCGCGGACTTCCCCGCCCCCGTGATCGCCGCGCTCAACGGCCATGCCCTGGGCGGCGGGGCCGAGGTCGCCGTTGCCGCCGACATCCGGGTTGCCGCGGACGACATCAGGATCGGCTTCACCCAGGTGACGTTGGCGATCATGCCCGCGTGGGGCGGTGCCGAGCGGCTGGCCGCCCTGGTCGGCAGGGGACGGGCACTGATGCTCGCGGGTTCGGGCACCGTGCTGGAGGCCGCAGAGGCCGAGCGGCTCGGGCTGGTCGACCGGGTCCTGCCGCGAGACTCCTTCGAGGAGGGCTGGCGCTCGCTGGCCCGCTCGCTCGCCACCGCTCCGGCCGGGGAGATCAAGCGCGTTGTCGCAGGCGGCACTTCGGCCGACGAGGCGGTGCGCGCCTTCGCACGGCTGTGGACGGCGGACGCGCACTGGGAGGCGGCGGACCGGGCGACGGCTCGCAGGAGCCGCGGCTGATCCGGGAGGTGGCTGTGCGGCAATCCCGTGCCTGTTGTGGGGAGTTGACACGCCCCCGCGGTCGTGGAAGCGGCAGGCGGCGACCCCGGTGGAACCCTGGGGGACCAGGACCGGCGGCCCGCGCTGTCCGGATCAACAGCCTCGACACTCCCTTGTGTCACCACGACATCATCGAGGCCGTGGCGGGCCGGCGGAATCCTCTCGACATGCTCGATATGCCTCCCGCTGACGGCCGACCAGACCTGCGGAGATGACCATGCGCTTCGTCTTCCACTACCCCGAGACCAACGGACCCGACGGCGATGTCCTTGACGCCGGCCCCCTGCACGAGGTGGCCGCCATCCCCATGGCCCGGGTGGGCGAGGTCACCGACATCTCCCACTGCGTGGTGTTCCTGGCCTCGCCGCTGTCCGCCTACGTCACCGGGACCTGGAGCAGCTCAGGTATTGCGGCCCCCGTTGACCCCCATCACCTGACCGGTGATGTAACCGGCCTCCTCGGACACCAGGAAGGAACACGCCGCCGCGATGTCCTCGGGCCGCCCCGGCCGCCGTACCGGTGTGCGCTCCGCGTGGTAGTCCACCGAGCCCCCGAGGTGCCCGCGTTCCTCCGTGGCGCGGAGCATCGGGGTGTCGATGAAGCCGGGCGGGATGGTGTTCACCGTGATGCCCGTCGGGCCCAGTTCGAGAGCGAGGGCCTTGGTGAAGCCGATGAGTCCGGCCTTCGAGGCGACGTAGTGCGTCATGAACTGCTGGCCCGACTGCGCGCTCGACGACGAGATGTTCACGATCCGGCCCCACCCGGCCTCCGTCATGTCCGGCACGACCGCCTGGCAGCAGTAGAAGGGGCCGTTGAGGTTCACGGCCATGATCCGGTTCCACGACTCGTCGGTGATCTTCAGGAAGCTCCTGGTCCCGCTGACGCCGGCGTTGTTGACGAGCACGAGCACCGGACTCAGGGTCTCCCGGACGCGTCGCACCGCGGCGTTCACCTGCATCCGGTCGGACACGTCGACCCCGCCGAAGGCGACCGACTCGTACCCCTTCCCCCGCGACTCCTCGGCCACCCGCTCGGCCGCCTCCGGGTTGAGATCGAGTACGGCGGTGGCGAAGCCGTCCTCGGCGAGCCGCAGCGCGATCGCGCGCCCGATGCCCGATCCGCCGCCCGTGACGACAGCCGTACGTCGCTCCGTCATGTCAGGTCACCGCCCCTGCCGCCTTGAGAGTCAGAATGCGGTCCCAGTCCAGGCCCAGTTCGAGCAGGATCTCCTCGGTCTGCGCGGCGAACTCGGGCGCCGGGCCGAGCTCCGGGGCGCCCACGTCGAACTGCACCGGATTCGCGGCCAGTTCGAGCTCTCCGGCCCGTACGACGTACTCGTTCGCCCTGACCTGCGGATCGACACCCACCTGGAGGGAGTCCTGCACCGGGGCCCACGGCCCGGCCAGTGTGGCGAACCGCTCGGTCCATTCCGCGAGCGTGCGGGTGGCCAGCACCTCGCGCAGGATCTTGACCGCCTCCTCGGTGTGGGCGGCGATCTGCTCGGCGGTGGCGAAGCGCGGATCGTCGGCCAGTTCGGGACGGTCGATGTGCCGGCACACATCGGCCCAGAACTTGCCGGGCTGCATCATGACGAACGCCAGGTAGTGGTCGTCGGCCGTGCGGTACACACCGGAGAGCGGGTTGGTGGGGGAGCCGTGCGCGCCCGCGGGCGGCGCCACCCAGGCCCGGTCGAGGTGGAGGGAGAGGGCGATCCCGTGGCCCATCGCCCACACGCCGCTGCCGAGCAGGGACACGTCCACGACCGACGGCTCGCCCGTACGCTCCCGCTTCAGCAGCGCCGCCGCGATGCCCCCGGCGAGATTGGTGCCGGAGATCGTGTCCCCGTAGGCGGGCGCCGGGGGAGAGATCATGCCCTCGGTACCGGACGGGGTGAGGCTGGCGGCGGTGCCGCCCCGGGCCCAGAAGGCCGTCATGTCGTAACCGCCCTTGCCCGCCTCCCGGCCGCGCGGTCCCAGCGCGCTGCCGCGTGCGTAGATGATGTCCGGCTTCACCGAGCGGATGTCGTCCACGTCGATGCCGAATCTGCCGCGGGCCGAGGGCAGAAAGCTGGTCAGGAACACATCCGACCGGCGGACGAGGTCGTACAGCACCTCCTTCCCCTCCGGGCGTGCCATGTCGAGGCCGATGCTGCGTTTGCCGCGATTGGCGTGCTCCACATTGGGGTTCGGGTCGCCCTCGACCTTGAACGTGCCGGTCTGGCGCAGCCCGCGCTGCGGATCGCCGTTGACGGCGTGCTCCACCTTGATGACGTCCGCGCCCCAGTCGGCGAGCACGGCACCGGCGGACGGGACGAACCCGTACATCGCCACTTCCAGGACCCGTATCCCGGTGAGGGGGCCGCCGCTCATGCGACCACCGCACCGAAGGTCTTGCGTTCCATGAACTCCTCCAGACCGTCCACGCCCTTTTCCCTGCCGATGCCCGACTGCTTGTAGCCCCCGAAGGGGGCGTCGGGGAAGAAGTAGTTGCCGCCGTTGATGCTGAACGTGCCGGTGCGGACGCGGCGCGCCAGAGCGACCGCGCGTTCGCGGTCACGGCTGTGGACCGCGCCGGACAGCCCGTAGACCGAGTCGTTGGCGATGCGTACGGCGTCGTCCTCGTCGTCGTACGGAATCATCGCGAGGACCGGTCCGAAGACCTCCTCCTGCGCCAGCTCACCGGCCGGATCGACCCCGGTGAGCAGGGTCGGCGTGTAGAAGAAGCCGGGGTCCACCCGCTTGCCGCCGGTCACGAGCGTCGCGCCCGCTGCCACCGCCCGCTGGACCATGCCGTCGACCTTGTCGCGCTGCCACTCGCTGATCAGCGGGCCCATGTACGTCTTCGGGTGGCCGGGGTCGCCGTGGCGCACCCGGTCGAGGGAGGCAGCGACCTGCTCGACGATCGTGTCCTGGTGCCGCCTGGGCACGAGCATCCGGGAGGTGATCGCGCAGCTCTGGCCGGCGTGCAGACAGATCATGTACGCCGCATAGCGTGCGGCGGCGGCGAAGTCGGCGTCGTCGAGCACGATCAGGGCGGACTTGCCGCCGAGTTCGAGGAACACCTTCTTCACCGTGCCGCTCGCGTCGGCCATGATGCGACGGCCGGTGGCGGTGGACCCGGTGAAGCTGACCATGTCGATATCGGCATGGGTGGTGAGCAGTTCACCGACCGCCGCGTCGGACGAGGTCAGGACGTTGACCACGCCGGGCGGGATGTCCGTGTGCTCTGCGATCAGTTCACCCAGGGCCAGCGTGATCAGCGGTGTGTCCGGGGCGCCCTTCAGTACGACCGTGCAGCCCGCCGCGAGCGCCGGGGCCAGCTTGGCGAGGGCGAGCTGGGTGGGGTAGTTGTACGGGACGATCGCCGCGAGGACCCCTCCGGCTTCCTTCTCCACCCAGCGGTGATGGCGCTGCCCCAGGTACTCCACCACGCCGAGGTCCTCCGTCAGCGGGTGGCTTCCGAGCAACTCGGCGTAGTAGCGGACCAGTTCCACGGGCTCGTCGAGCTGCTGGCCGTGCGTGAGCATGCGGGGTGCGCCGACCTCGGCGATCGTCAGCTCGCGCAGCTCCTCCAGATGTTCCGTGAGCGCACGGTGGAGCTGGTCGAGGCAGTGGACGCGGAACTCCTTGTCGGTCGGCCAGCTCGTGGTGTCGAAGGCGCGACGGGCGGCCGCCACGGCGGCTTCGGCCTGCTCGACCGAGGCGTCGGGAGCCTGGCCGAGGACATCGCCGGTGGCGGGGTTGAGCGTGGCGAACGTCCGGGGCGCGTCGACGAGTCGTCCGTCGATGAGCAGGCGCCGCGCGCTGTTCGGGACTGGCATCCCGTCACCTTCCCAGGAGTTTCCCAGCAGATTCCCAGCAGTGGAAATAGCGTTCTCGCAGTGCGAGATCATAGGCCTCGCTGACAGAGAACCATAGCCTGAGCGTGGAGGTTGCGTCACGGCCTCGGTATGACCCTGGTGTGCTGGCGCGATGTGACATTAAGTCGTCACAGGCCCTTCCGGGTGAAGCGGAGTTGAAAGTATGGTTCTCGCATTCGGAAGGGAGATTCTTGTGATCCGAGACCGAACCATCGCCAAGGCCTCCACGCCATGACTCGCATCGGGGTCATAGGCGCCGGTCGGATGGGCAGGCCGATGGTGCGGCGACTCGCCGCGGCGGGTCACGAGGTGCGGGTGCTCGGCCGGTCGCCCGAGGCCCGCGACGCACTCGGGCAGGAACCCGCACGCGTCGTCTCCGAGCCGGCGGATGTCGGTGACCAGGCCGACGCCGTGCTGGTCTGTGTCCACACCGACGATCAGGTGCGGGACGTCTGCCTCGACAGCACACTGCTGGGTGCGATGCCGCGCGGAGCCGTCCTGGTCGTCCACACCACCGGCAGCCCGCACACGGTCGAGGCCATCGCCGCCCGCGGCGCGTCCCACGGGATCGACGTGATCGACGCGCCGGTCAGCGGCGGCCCGCCCGACGCCGAGGCGGGCCGCGTCACCCTCTTCGTGGGCGGCACCGAAGACACCGTGGGCCGCGTCCGGCCCGTGCTGCGCAGCTACGGCGACCCGGTGCTGCATGTCGGTCCGCTGGGCAGCGGACAGCGGGTGAAGCTGGTCAACAACGCGGTGTTCGCGGCCCAGATCGGCCTGCTGTCCCACGCGGCCCGGCTCGGCGGGCAGTTGGGCGTCGAGGAGACAGCCCTCCTGACCGCTCTCACCCACGGCAGCGCCGCGAGCCGCGCCCTCGCCGGAGTCGTACGGCGCGGCTCGGTCACCGAGTTCGCCCGGGCGACGGCGGAATTCCTCGGCAAGGACCTCGACGTCGTACGAACGGTCGCCGACGAACTCGGCGGCGACCTGGGCGTCCTGGCCCCGGCTCTCGACGCGCTGTCCGACGCGACAGCGCCCACCGGCGTGAGCCGAACGGCAACGGCACCACAGACCACGTAGGAAAGGGACCATCCATGGGACGAGTTGAGGGCAAGGTCGCGTTCATCACGGGCGCGGCACGCGGTCAGGGCCGCAGCCACGCCGTACGGCTGGCCGAGGAGGGCGCCGACATCATCGCGGTGGACCTGTGCCGCGACTACGAGACGGTCGGCTACCCGATGGCCACCCCCGAGGACCTGAAGGAGACGGTCCGGCTGGTCGAGGAGCACGGCCGCCGCATCGTGGCGCTCCAGGCCGACGTCCGCGACGTGGGCGCGCTCCGCGAGGCCCTGGAGACCGGTCTCGGTGAACTCGGCGGGCTGGACATCGTGGTGGCCCAGGCAGGCATCGCCCCGCTGCACGGCGAACCCAAACTCCAGGCCTGGTGCGACGCGATCGACGTCGACCTCATCGGCTCCATCAACGCGATCCAGATCTCCCTGCCGCATCTGCGCGAAGGCGCCTGCGTCATCGCCACCGGCTCCACGGCCGCCCTCATGGAGCACGGCATCGTGGACACCCCGGGCGCCAATCCGGGCGGCTCCGGCTACGCCTACGCCAAGCGGGCTCTGTCGGAGTACATCCACGAACTCGCCCGCAATCTGGCACCGTTGAAGCAGCGCGCCAACGTCATCCACCCGACCAACGTCGACACCCGGATGCTCCAGAGCGACCCGATGTACAAGTCGTTCCGCCCCGACCTCGAACACCCCACACGCCAGGACGCCGAGCCCGGGTTCGCGGTGCAGCAGGCCATGCCCATCCCGTACGTCGAACCGGTGGACATCAGCAACGCCGTCCTGTTCCTCGCCTCGGACGAGGCCCGCTACATCACCGGCACCCAGCTGCGTGTGGACGCCGGCGGTTACCTCAAGTGGTACGACTGGCGCCGCTGATCCACAGGACTCCGACCGCGACAGGGAGGCAAGCAGTGAAGGTTCGGGTCGATCCGGAGCGCTGCCAGGGCCACACGCTCTGCTGGATGACCGCTCCGAAGGCGTTTCAGCTGGACGATGTCGACGGCCACTCCTCGGCCGTCAGCGAGGACGTACCGGCCGACCAGGAGGAGGACGTGCGGGAAGCCGTGCACTCCTGCCCGGAACGGGCCATCCAGATCTTCTGAAGGGGGAGTCCCCATGAGCGAGGCCGTCAGCGACGACGACCGCAAGAAGAACCGAGTGCACTTCGACCGGCACACACCTGAGTACCGGCACGAGTTCGAGGACACCACCCACGAGCTGCACGCCAAGTGTCCCATCGCCTGGACGGACACCTACGACGGCCACTGGGTCGCCAGCGGCAACCGCGAGGTGTTCGAACTGGCCCGGTCCGCGGAGTTCCTCTCCAACGACCGCGACGTCAAGGGCGTCAGGCGCGGCTACAAGGGCATCACCATCCCCTCGCCGCCCCGCGCCGCCGAAGTGCAGGGCGGATTCCTGGAGATGGACCCGCCGGAGCAGCGTCACTACCGCCAGACACTCAACCCCTATCTCTCCCCGGCGGCCGTCAGCCGCTGGATACCCCTCGTCGACGAGGTGGTGCGGGCCTGTCTCGACGAAAAGATCGAGGAGGGGCGGATCGACTTCGTCGACGACCTGGCCAACATCGTCCCGGCCGTCCTCACGCTGGCGATGATGGGCATTCCCCTCAAGGACTGGACCGTCTACAACGAGCCGGCGCACGCCTCGGTCTACACCCCGCCGAACTCACCCGACATGGAGCGCGTCACCGAGCTGGGCCGGAACATGGGCCTGGCCCTGTACACGGCGATCCAGGAGATCCGGGAGCAGCCCCGGCCGGGCCTGGTGGACGCTCTCGTACGTGTGGAGATCAACGGAAAGACGCCGCCCGACCTGGAGTTGCTCGGGGTGCTGGCCCTGCTCATCGGCGGCGGATTCGACACCACCACGGCGCTCACCGCGCACGCGCTGGAATGGCTGGGCGACAACCCCGGGGAGCGCGACCGGCTCAGCCGCGACCGGGACACCCTGCTGGACTCCGCGACCGAGGAATTCCTGCGCTTCTACACCCCCGCACCGGGCGACGGACGCACCATCTCGGCCGACTGCGAGATCGCCGGCCAGCGCTTCGAGGAGGGCGAACGCCTCTGGCTGTCCTGGGCCATGGCCAACCGCGACCCGTCCGTCTTCCCCGACCCCGACCGGGTCGACCTGGAACGCAAGGGCAACCGGCACAGCAGCTTCGGCCTCGGTATCCACCGCTGCATCGGCTCGAACGTCGCCCGCATGGTGTTCAAGCGGATGGTGACGGCCGTGTTCGACCGGATGCCGGACTACCGCTGCGACCCCGACGGAACGGTCCACTACGAGACCATCGGCGTCATCCAGGGCATGCGCCACCTCCCGGCGACCTTCACGCCCGGCAAGCGCCTCGGCCCCTCCCTCGACGAGACCCTGGAGACCCTCCAGAAGGCCTGCGTCGAACAGCGTCTCGCCGAACCGGTCACCGTGCGGACCGCCCGGGCGAACATCGCCCGCTGAAAGGGAGGAAACCCAGGTGGCTGAGTCTCAGGGACGCCCCCTGCCCCTGATCACCGACCAGAACGAGTTCTTCTGGACGTCGGGGGCGGACGGCGGGCTGCGGGTTCAGGAGTGCACGTCGTGCACGGCCCTGATCCACCCGCCCCAGCCAGTGTGCCGCTACTGCCGCGGACACGACATGGGCGTCCGCGAAGTCTCCGGCTTCGCCACGCTCATCGGCTTCACCGTCAACCACCGCTTCGGCCTGCCCGGCCTCCCGGCGCCCTACGTCGTCGCCCAGGTCGCCCTCGAAGAGGATCCGCGGGTCCGGCTCACCACCAACGCCGTCGAGTGCGACCCCGGCGGACTCGCCCTCGGCATGCGCATGGAGGTCGTCTTCGAGCAGGCCGAGGACGTTTGGCTGCCGCTGTTCCGCCCCACGGCCGAGCAGGGGGAACCGGCCGAACTTCCCGAGGACGAGACCGCACCCGCGATCCGCCCGATGGTCTCCATGGAGAAGTTCGAGGACAAGGTGGCCATCACCGGCATCGGCAGTTCCGATCTGGGCCGCCGCCTGATGGTGCCCCCGCTCTCCCTGACCGTGCAGTCCTGCGAGGCGGCGATCGCCGACGCCGGCCTCACCTTCGACGACATCGACGGCCTCGCGACCTATCCCGGCGCCGGGTCGTACGGCGGCTTCGCCGAAGGCGGCATCACGGCACTGGAGTCCGCGCTCGGCATCCGCCCCACCTGGCACAACGGCGGCGGCGAGACCTTCGGCCCCGGCGGCTCGCTCATCGCGGCGATGCTGGCGGTCGCGGGCGGCCTGGCCCGGCATGTGCTCTGTTTCCGGACGCTGTGGGAGGCGTCGTACGGCGAACTGGTCAAACGCGGCAGGATTCAGCCACCGAGCGGCCCGGACGCCGGCTGGCTCAAGCCCTTCGGTGCGGTCTCCGCCGCACACACCCTCGCCCAGAACGCCCAACGCCACTTCCATCGCTACGGCACCACCCGCGAGACCCTCGGCCGGATCGCCCTCAACCAGCGCGCGAACGCCGCCCTGAACCCCACCGCGATCTACCGCGACCCGATGACGATGGACGACTACCTTCAAGCCCGGCCCATCACCACCCCTTTCGGGCTCTACGACTGTGACGTCCCCTGCGACGGAGCCATCGCGGTGATCGTGTCGCACGTGGACGCCGCACGGGACCTCGCCAAGCCCCCCGTACTCGTCGAGGCCGTCGGCACCCAGATCACCGAGCGCCTCGAATGGGACCAGAGCACGCTCACCCACGAACCCCAGGTCCTCGGCCAGTCCGCCCATCTCTGGTCACGCACCTCGCTGCGCCCCGCCGACGTCGACGTGGCCGAGCTCTACGACGGCTTCACCTTCAACTGCCTTTCCTGGATTGAGGCGTTGGGCTTCTGCGGCATCGGCGAGGCGAAGGACTTCCTGCAAGGAGGAAAGAACATCGCCAGAGACGGCCTACTGCCCCTCAACACCCACGGCGGTCAGCTCTCCCACGGGCGCACCCACGGCATGGGCCTGGTCCACGAGGCGATCGTCCAGCTCCGCGGGGAGGGCGGAGCACGGCAGGTGACCGGCGCCAGGGTCGCCGCGGTCAGCTCCGGCGGCCTCACACCCAGCGGGGTCCTTCTCCTCAGGACGGACACGTGAACCACAGCCCCACCGTCGATGCCGTCGAGATCGACGGCATCCCCCTCTCGTACCGGGCGAGTCGGGTCCACCAACCCCGCGCCGTCGTCCTCGCCCTGCACGGCGGCGGCACGGACTCGTCGTACTTCGACTGCCCCGGGCGCCCCCGACTCTCGCTGCTGCACACCGGTGCGGCGCTCGGCTTCACGGTGATCGCCCTCGACCGGCCGGGATACGGTGCCTCGCACGCCCACCAGGAGAAGCTGACCGACCCCGCCCGCCGGGTCGAGCTCACCTACGCGGCACTCGACCAGCTGCTCACCTCCGGGCCTTACGGCGCGGGCGTGTTCCTCATGGCCCACTCGGCGGGCAGCGAGCTGGCCATCCGTATGGCCGCCGAGCAGCGCGGAACTGCCCTGCTGGGTCTGGAGATCGCCGGCACCGGACGGCAGCACCATCCCCGCTTCACCGCGCGGTGGGCGGAGCACGGGGAGATCGGCGTCCGCCGACCGGCCCGCCGCCGGATGCGCGATCTGCTGTGGGGGCCGAGCCGGCTGTATCCGCCGGACGTCTTCGGCGGGACGGCCATCTCCGCCACCTCGCCCGCCTACGAGTTCGAGGCGCGCGACTGGGTGCGGGAGTTCGCCGAACTGGCCGCCCGGGTGCGTATCCCCGTCCAGTACACCCTCGGTGACCACGAGGCGGTGTGGCGCCCCGGCCCCCCGGGCCTGGCCGAGATCGCCGCGCTGTTCACCGCCTCACCCCGGGTCCGCCTGGGCGAACAGCCGGACAGCGGCCACAACCTGAGCCTCGGGTACGCCGCCCGGGCCTACCACCTCAGAGTCCTCTCCTTCGCCGAGGAGTGCGCGGTCCGCCGCGAGAACGCCGACCCGGCGGAGGGCGTACACGAACCACAAGGGAGAGCCGGATGAGCGAACCGGACGCCGTCGCGCTGCTGCTGGTACGCCTGGTCATGGGCGCCGTCATGATCCTGCACGGCCTCAACCACTGGCGCGGCGGCGGCCGTATCGAAGGCACCGCCCGCTGGTTCACCGGCCTCGGCCTGCGGCACGGCACGCTCCAGGCCTGGATGAGCGTCGTCACCGAGATCGGCGCCGGCGCGCTGCTGCTGCTCGGCCTGCTCACACCGCTGGCCTGCGCGGCCGTCATCTCGGTCATGCTGGTCGCGGGCCTCCTCGCGCACCGCCGCAACGGATTCTTCGTCTTCAAGGACGGCTACGAGTACGTCCTCACCCTCGCGACGGTCTCCCTGGCGCTGGCCGTACTGGGACCGGGGCGGCTCTCGCTGGACGAGGCGAGCGGCATCGAGATCACCGGCTGGGCGGGCGGCGGTGTGGCACTCGGGGCAGCGGTGGCGGCGACCGCAGGGCTGCTCGCCGCGTTCTGGCGGCCGGCACCGACGCCGGAACCCGGGACATCCACCAACGAACCCCTTGAGCAGGAGGCCCGCTGATGCGAGTCGGTTTCATCGGACTGGGCAGCCAGGGCGCCCCCATGGCGCGCCGGATCATCGACGCGGGCTTCGAGACGACGCTGTGGGCACGCCGCCCCGCCACACTCCTCCCCTTCGCCGAAACCCCGGCCAAACGCGCGGCGTCGCCCGCGGATCTCGCCGCGGTCAGCGACCTGGTCTGCGTCTGCGTCGTCGACGACGCCGATGTCGAGGAGGTCATCACCGGAGCGTCGGGCGTCCTGACCGGGCTGCGCCAGGGGGGAGTGATCGCCGTGCACAGCACCGTCCACCCCGACACCTGCCGCCGTCTTGCCGACCGCGCCCGAGCCGGCGGTGTCACCCTCATCGACGCGCCCGTCAGCGGTGGCGGACCGGCCGCCGCCGAAGGCCGGCTGCTGGTGATGGCCGGCGGCGAGCAGGGCACCGTCGCGTTCTGCCGCCCGGTGTTCGCCACCTACGGCGACCCGGTCGTGCACATGGGCCCGCTCGGGACCGGACAGCTCGCGAAACTCCTCAACAACGTCCTGTTCACCGCCAACCTCGCCACCGCCGCCAGTGCCCTGGCGCTCGGCCGGGACATCGGCATCGACCTCGCCGCCCTCGCGTCCGCCGTCACCCACGGCAGCGGCGACAGCTTCGCCCTGAACCGGATCGCCTCCGCCGGCGGCACCCTCGACCGCATCGCCGCCCACGCCGGGCCCCTGCTCAGCAAGGACGTCCGCCTGGTGACCGACGTCGCCGTCACCGCGGGCGCGGCCAAGGACATCGTCATTTCGGCGGCCGATGCCGCACTGGCCCTCATGAACCATAGCTGAGCCGGGGGTCGGCCCAGCTATGGGGTGAGGTCGAGAAAGCCTCTGCGGGCGGCTTCGGAGACGGCTGCGGCCCTGTTGTCGACGCCGAGCTTCCGGTAGATGCGCACCAGGTGCGTCTTGATCGTCGCTTCGCTCAGGAACAGGGCCCCGGCGATGGAGCGATTGCTGTGCCCGTCGGCCATCAACCGGACGACGTCCTTCTCCCGCTGCGTCAAGTCGGATCGCAGGTCGACCACTTGACCGACGAGGTCGCCGACGATCTCCGGCGCCAGCCCCATTCCCCCGGCCGCGGCACTGCGCACGCCCCGGAACAGCTCCTCGGGTGGACCCGCCTTGAGGACGTATCCGCGGGCCCCGGCCTCCAGCGCGCGTACGACATCGACGCGGCCGGAGTAGCTGGTCAGCATCACCACGGGCAGGCCCGGTGACTCTGCGGCCAGCCGCCGGACGGCATCGACGCCGTCGAGGCCATGACCGTTGCCCCCGAACCGCAGATCCATCAGAACGACGTCGGGCGCAAGTTCGAGGGCGAGCCGGACGGCCTCCTCCCCGCTGCCCGCCTCCGCGACCACTTCGAGGTCCGGCTCGCCCTCCAGCAGGGCCCGCAGCCCGGCCCGGACCACCACGTGGTCGTCGGCGATCACGAGGCGCAGGGCGGCGGTCATCGGGTCAGCACGGACGACGTCGGCATGGTCGTGCCGGGCCGTGGGTGGGCGGGAAGAGTGGCACGGACCCGGGTTCCCCGGCCGGGTGTGCTGACGACGTCGAGGTCACCGCCGTACTCGCACAGCCTCGCCCGGGCCGCGGGCAGGCCCACGCCCCGGTCCGACAGGGAGACGTGGCCGGCGCCGACGGGGACGAAGCCGACACCGTCGTCGTAGAGGTCCAGTTCCACCCGGTCCGGGTGGTGGTGCAGCGTCACCAGCAGGTTCATCGCCTGTGCGTGTTCCCGTACGTTCGCCAGCATGCCCTGTGCCACCCGGAACAGCGCGGTGGCGGACTGGGCGCCCAGCTCCGGGCGATGGGCTCCCACCGAGCGGAACTGCACCCGCACGGCCGTGCCCTCCTCCTGCGCACGGTCGCACAGCAGCCGCAGCGACCCCTCCAGACCCGCCTCGGCGACCGTGGCCGGCGTGAGGTCGCGGATGATCCGCCGGGTCTCGGCCAGCCCCGCGTCCAGGCCGTCGACGGCCGCCCGCACCCGGGCCCGCGCGGCGTCGGGCCGTTCCGTCAGATCCCGCTCCGCCGCGTGCAGCAGCATCAGATGGCCGGCGAGTTCCTGGGCGAGGGTGTCGTGCAGGTCCCTGGCGATGCGCTCGCGTTCCTTCAGCACACCGGCCCTGCGCTGCTCCTCCGCCAGCACGTGACGTGTCCCTTGCAGCTCCATCAGCAGCCGCTGGCGTTCCGTGGCGTCGCGTTGGAGCGCCCCGTACAGCGCCACGGTGCCCCACACGGCGGCGACGGGAATCAGGACCAGTTCCGGGTCGAAAGCGCCCGCGGTGCGGGTGAGCCGGCCGATCAGGACGACCGTGATCGCGGCCAGTTCGGCCATGACCGCACGGCCCATGGCGCGCAGGGCCAGACAGGCCATCGGCAGGGCGCACCAGGCGTATGCACCGGTCAGCGGGGGCGGGGCGAGGGTCACGAGGACCGCCCAGAGGAGGATCAGCGCGGCGACCCAGGAATGGCGGGCGAGCGGACCGAGTCCGGCCCACAGCACCAGGACCGCCGCGTATCCGACGGCGAGCAGCCCGCTGACGGTCACGATCTCCCAGCACAGCGGTTCCTGGAGTCGCGAGAGCCGGAACAGCGCGGCACCGACGACGACAAAGAGCACGAAGTGCGGGATCTGCCCCAGGGCGAACCGGGTTCCGCGAGCCGGCGGCGGACGGTGGGCGGGGTCGCGGTCGGTCACGACAAACCCCCAGGGCGCATGATCCACTCGGACAGGGCGTCCGAGTCTATCCGTCGCCTGTAGGAGTCATGTGAAGACCAGGGCTGACGGCCGCCGCTCCCGGCGTACAGGCCGGCAGCCCTGCCCCCCGCTACGCCCCCGGGTGCAGCCCGAGCCAACCGGGCGTCGGGTCACCCTTGACCTCGCCGAAGTACAGGGCGAAGGTCTGCTTCCAGCGCTCGACCGCGGCACGGTCCGCCATGAAACGCGGGAAGCCGTCCAGGTTGCCGTTCGCGTACTCCCAGATGGGCTTCACGCCCGCCGGGGGAGTGACGTCGGTGCGTACGGACCAGCCGTTGAAGGACGCCTGCTGCTGACCGGCGGACAGCTGCCAGTTGAGGTAGAGCTGGGCGGCGGTGCGGTTCGCTGCCTGCTTCAGGATCGCCGCGCGCTGCCCCCAGGACATGAACGGGTGCCCGTCGGGGACGACGAACCTCGTCGGCGAGGACGCCGGAGCGGCCAGTGAGCCCGAGCCGCCGACACCGATCGCCTTCTGTCCGGCGGTCACCGCCTCTCCCGGCGAGTTGCTGCCCCGGGCGAACCGCACGTCCTGGGCGGCCAGCTTGGCCACCCACTCCCAGCCGTACGTCTGCGCGTACAGGGAGTACAGGTAGAGGACCGCGTCGTCGTCGTGCGGGTACGACGAGGCGATCTTCCCCTTCCACTTGGGGTCGACCAGGTCGAGCGGGGTGCGGGGAACGTCCGAACCGACCGCCGCCGGACCGTACATGAAGCTGAACGCGATCGCGGCGATGGCCACCCATGCGCCCTGCGGCTCCTTGAAGGCGTCGTAGACCTTGGAGAACCCGGCCGGCTTGTAGCGCAGCAGCCTGCCCTGCTCGTTCCAGCGCGTGAAGTCCTGGAGGGTCTGGAACTGTACGACGTCGGGGACGAGGGTGCCGGTGGCGAACTGGTTGTCGACGCGGACGTCGTGGTACTTGCTGTAGTCGACGATCAGGGTCAGGTCGATGTCCGGGAACCGGTTCTTGAAGGCCGCCCTCGTCCCGTCCTGCTGGGTCGGGGTGTCGCCGCCGGCGTAGATGACGAGCTTGCCGCCCTCCGCGAGAGCGGCCCGATAGAGCTCGTCGAGCGTCCTGGTCTCCTCCGGCCCGCCGCCGCGGGACCTGACGGGAGAGGCACTTGCCGGGGTCGCGGCCACGCCGAGCGCCCCGACACCGAGGGCGGCGCCGGCACCGGTGGCGAGGACATGTCGTCTGCTGGGGAAGCTGGACATGGGGAGGAGACCTCTCTGATGGGGGTGTACAGGGCCCTGGCGCCTGGGCACCGCCCATTGTCGGCAGTCCTGGAGGGTCCTCGCGTCGCCCGTTCGTAGCGATCAAACGCGCGAAGGATCGAATCCGCATTCAACCGAATGGTTGAACACCGCATGAAGACACGCAGACTCCCGGTCCTGATCGCCGCGTTGACGTCCGGCGCCGTGCCGGCGGCCTGTAGCGGCGGCACCAAGGCGGGCTCCGAGGGCAGCGGCGCCGATCAGTACCAGCAGCAGATCCGTACCTAGCTGTCCTCGGGCACCGCACCCGACGAGATGTCGGTCCGGCCCTGTTCCGGACGCGGTGGCAGGCCGGGGTGTGCCGGGGAGCGGCGTTGGGGGGTAGCGACAGGGCTCCCCACACGCCTGCCATGCAGGTCAGGGCGGTGCGACACTGGCGGTATGGCATCCGAGCGGAGCAGCAGCGGTGGCGGCGGCCTGGAGCTGGGCCAGTTCCTGCGCGCACGCCGTACCCAGACCAGGCCCGACCAGGTCGGCCTCACCGTGGGCACCGGCCTGCGCCGCACACCCGGCCTGCGCCGCGAGGAACTGGCCACGCTCGCCGGCATGAGCATCGACTACTACGTCCGCCTGGAGCGCGGCAAGGAGACCCGCCCCAGCCCCTCCGTGCTCGACGCTCTCGCCCGCGCCCTGCACCTCGACGACGCCGAGCACCAGCACCTGCGCGAGCTCGCCGCCCGGGCCGCCCGGTACGCCCCCGAACCTCCGCCGCCGCCCAGCCGAACCGTGGGCCCGCACCTGAGGCTGTTGCTGGAGACGATGCGGCCGAACCCCGCCTACGTCATCAGCCGCAGCATGGAGCTGCTCGCCTGGAACCCCGGCGGCCTCGCCCTGTACGCGGGCCTTGCCGACTGGCCTGCCACGCAGCGCAACCTCGCCCGCTACCTCTTCCTCCACCCCACCGCGCGCACCCTCTTCCCCGACTGGGAGTACCAGGTACGCGGCTGCGTCGCCCGGCTCCGCGCCCAGGCCGGCATCGACCCGGACGCCCCCGACCTCACCAGCCTGGTGGGCGAACTCCTGCTCAAGAGCCCCGACTTCGCCAAGCTGTGGGAGCGCTACGACGTCGTCGGGCGCAAGAAGCCGCAGAAGACCTTCCACCACCCCCAGGTCGGCGTCCTCACCCTCACCGGCCAGAGCATGCACCTCGAAGACACCCCGGGCCAGCGCCTCGGCGTGTACACCGCCGAACCCGGCACCCCCGATCACGACGCCATGCTCCTGCTCGACCTGACCGCGCCCCAGCCCGCCGGGCATCCGGAAGCGAAGGTCGGACAACAGCCGCGCACAGAGTCCTGACCGGAACGCCGCTACGAAGCCGGCCCGCGCGGCGTCGACTGCGCGCCGAGCAGGTCGAGGAGGACGAGGGAGTCGTACTCGGCGGTGCCCGGCCGGGCGTAGTACGCGATGAGCCGGTGGCCGGGAGCGCCCTCCAGCTCCATGGTCTGGTGGCCGAGGGTGAGGTCGCCGACGTCGGGATGGTGGAACGTCCTGCGGCCGTGGGCGCGGGCCTTGACGTCGTAGCGCTTCCACATAGGGGCGAACTCCGGGCTCTTCAGCAGGAGTTCACCGGCGAGCCGGGTCAGGTCCGGGGCGTCGGGGTCGGTCCCGGCCAGGGCGCGCAGGCGGGCGACGCAGCCGCGTACCTGGGTGGTCCAGTCGGGGAAGAGGGTGCGGGCGGCGGGGTGCAGGAAGGCATACCGGGCGAGGTTGCGCTGTGTGGCCGGCCACTCCTCGATCCCGGCGAGCAGTCTCAGCCCGCCGGGGTTGGCCGCGAGCAGGTCGTCGGTGCGGCCGACCACGTGCGCGGGGTTCGGCCGGAGGCTCTCCAGCAGCAGCCTCACGCCCGGGCGCACGGTCCGGCCGGTCGCCGCCGGAGGTGGTTCGGTGCCCGCGCTCATGGGCTGCTCACGCGTCATGTCATCGAGTGTGCGTTCGCCGGTGACCGGCCGGTAGGTGGGTGGGGGGCCCTGTTGACACCCCGGAACACGGTTCCCCGGCACGGCCCGGCCTGGCAGGGGACGCGCCCGAGCGGGAGCGTGGCCGGTGGGCCCCCACGACCGGCTACGCCGACTGGCCGAGTGCCAGGGGCGCGGTCATCCGGTTCAAGCCCATCGTGGAAGGACCCTGCACGGCACGGACGAGAAACACCAAGCTCAGGAAGCAGGCAGAGCATGCGCACGACGACACTCGGCACCGACGGCCCGGAGACCGGCGTTCTCGGCCTCGGCTGCCTGGGAATGTCGTACGGCTACCGCGCGGGCGGTGCTGGCCACCACATCAAGCGGGCCCGGTCCGTTCACCCGGTGACCTCCGTGCAGTCGGAACTGTCGCTGTGGACACGGGAAGGGATGGACTTCGCCTCCTTCGACGACCTGCCCGGCCCGCAGGGCGGCCGTTACTGACGGGCTGTCATATCCAAGTCCAGCACAAGGAAAGAACCCTCATGCGAGCAACACTGATGTACGGCGCCGGAGACGTCCGGGTCGAGAACGTTCCGGACCCGACGATCCGGCAGCCCACCGACGCCGTCGTGCGTGTCGTACGCTCCTGCGTCTGCGGCAGCGACCTGTGGCCCTACGGCTCCCTGCCCGCCACGGAGCAAGGCCAGCGCATGGGCCACGAATTCCTCGGCGTGGTCGAGGAACTCGGCTCGGACGTCTCCGGGCTGAAGCGCGGGGACCTGGTCGTCGCCCCCTTCCTCTGGGCCGACAACACCTGCGACTTCTGCACCGAAGGGCTGCACACGTCCTGCCGTCACGGCGGCTCCTGGGGGCGTGACGGCGTCGACGGCGGCCAGGGCGAGGCGGTGCGTGTTCCGCAGGCGCAGGGCACGCTGGTCAAGCTGCCGGTGGCCGAGGACTCGGCCCTGCTGCCCTCGCTGCTCACCCTCTCCGACGTGTTCTGCACCGGCCACCACTGCGCGGTCACGGCGGGCGTCGACCCTCGTACGACCGTGACGGTGATCGGTGACGGCGCGGTCGGCCTGTCCGCCGTACTGGCCGCCCGGCGGCTGGGTGCCGAGCGGATCGTCCTGATGGGCCGGCACAAGGACCGCACCGATCTGGGCCGGGACTTCGGCGCCACCGACATCGTCGCCGAGCGGGGCGAGGAAGGCATCGAGCGGGTCCGGGAGCTGACCGGCGGCGACGGCACCCACACCGTGCTGGAGTGCGTCGGCACGCTGCCCGCCCTGGAGACGGGGCTTGGCGTGGTGCGCGACGGCGGCACGGTCAGCCGGGTCGGCGTACCGCAGTACGGCGAAGTCCCGCTGGGCTTCCCGGAGTTCATGAAGAACCTGACCCTCACCGGCGGCGTCGCCCCGGCCCGCGCCTACATCGGGGAACTCCTGCCCGACGTACTGGAGGGACGCATCGAGCCGGGCCGCGTCTTCGACCGCACGGTCGGCCTCGACGACGTCCCCGACGGCTATCGGGCGATGGCCGACCGTGAGGCCTTGAAGGTGCTCGTCCAGCCTTGATCCCGCCACCGCACACCCAAGGAACAGCCATGACCGGCAAGGCCCCCATCCTCAAGCTGAACAACGGCGTCGAGATGCCCGCCCTGGGCCTCGGCGTCTACCAGAGCCCCCCGGAGGAGACCGCCGCCGCGGTCGAGACCGCCCTCCGGGACGGCTACCGCCTGATCGACACCGCCGCCGCGTACCGCAACGAGGAGCAGGTCGGGGAGGGCATCAAGCGTTCCGGCGTGAACCGCGACGAGGTCTTCGTGACGACCAAGCTGTGGCTGACCGACTACGGTCACGACTCCGCGCTGCGGGCCTTCGACACGAGCCTGGAGAAGCTGGGCCTGGACCGCCTCGACCTGTATCTGCTGCACCAGCCGGCGCCGCTGGAGCCCGAGCCCTGGTTCGCCGCCTACAAGGCCGCGGAGAAGCTGCTGGCCGACGGCCGGGTCCGGGCGATCGGCGTCTCCAACCACACCCCCGGGCTCCTGCGCACCCTCATGGAGCAGACCGAGGTCGTGCCCTCGGTCAACCAGGTCGAACTGCACCCGTACTTCATCCAGCGCGAACTGCGCGAGGTCCACGAGCAGTTCGGGATCGCCACCCAGGCCTGGTCGCCGATCGGTGGGATCACCCGCTACTGGAGCGACGCGCCGAACGGCGGCCGCAGCGCCCTGGAGGAGCCCGTCGTCACCGCGCTCGCCGACAAGTACGGCAAGACGGCCGCGCAGGTCGTCCTGCGCTGGCACCTCGAACACGGCGTGTGCGCGATCCCGAAGTCCGTCAAGGCACACCGCATCGCGGAGAACTTCGACGTCTTCGACTTCACCCTCACGCCCGACGAGGTGGCCGCCATCGACGCCCTCGACACCGGCCTGCGCAGCGGACCCGACCCGGAGGTCATCCGACTGGACACGTTCGGCACCCGCTGACGGCGGCTCGTTCGCTTCACGGTCCGCTGAGCCGGATGGTCATCCGCACGGTCACGTCGTCGCCTGCCGAGAGTCCGTGCGGCTTGCGCACGGCGTTCTTGAGCGGCAGCAGGTAGCCGCCGTCCTTGGGGAAGAGCGAAGTCTCGAAATCGGCCTCGCCGATCCGGGCCCGGACGGGGATCACGCCCCAGCCGTACGTGGCCATCGCGGCCACCTCGCGGATGTCGGCGGACTCCTCGTCCGGCACGGGAACGAAGTAGTACGGCGCAGGCCCGCGCCATTCGATCACCCGGCCGGTGAAGTCGATCTCCATGAGGTTCAGCCCCGTTCCTCGATGTCGCTCTCCGGGTGCAACCGGCGTGCCTCCCGTTACCGTCAGCACCCTTAACTGAGCGTTTTTGTAAGGGTAGTTGGCATGGCGTTCACATACGCCACACTGCCTTCAAGCGCGGGGGCGTACGGGAGGGGAGTGATGCATGGCCGGGTGGAGACCTGTCCTGGTCGTGGCGGCGGGGGCGCTGCTGCTGGCGGGGTGCACGAGCGGGTCGGACGACGGGGCCGGGGCGGAGGGGAAGCCGAAACGGAGTTCCGGTTCGCCCACCCCGGCGACGCCGTCGGCGACGCCGGTGAGCGATCCGTACACGCTTCCGGAGGAAAGCGCGCCGAAGACGCGGGCCGAAGCGATCGCGTTCGTTCGTGAACTCGAGGTGCGGCCCGACTTCTTCGGTATCGGGTATCGCAAGCGCGAGCCCTTCGAGAGCGATCCGACCACCTGGGCCGTACTCCACGAGGACTGCCAGTGGCGGCGCGAGGGACTGCCGGCGACCGTACTGGCCAGCCTCACCCGGGCGTTCGAGCTGCAGGAGAAGAACGGCAAGGGGTCGGTGTATGTGTCGTTGACCGTCACCGTGCACGAGAACGCCGTGGCGGCGCGGCGCGACATGGCGGGGTCGCTGGAGTCGGCGCTGCGCTGCCCCGAGCAGCGGCTCAACGCCACGGACGTGGTGCGCGGCCTGTACTCCCGGGTCGACGCGTTCACCGACGAGCGGAACGCGGTCAGCGATGACGACCTGGCGGAGTCCGGGGAATGGGTCGCCGACGGCGTGAGCGAGGCGCACCCCTTCGACTGGTCCAAGTTCCGGCTCGGGCCGGTCACCGTGGCCGCGACGGCGCGACACGGCGCGGGCCGGACCGAGGCGGAGGATTCCGCCGTCACCGGCGAAATGTTGCAGGGAGTGGGCTACGTCGCCGCCGAGATCGACAGCCAGGGGGACGCGGGCGGTGCGGGTGCCAAGGACGAACCGGCAGAAACACCGGCCGACACACCAGTAGACACACCCGCGGCCACGTCGGCCGAGACCGAGGGGGCGGAGCGATGAGCGAGACCTTGCGGCCGTCCGATCCATCCAGTATCGCCGGGTTCCGGCTGCTGCGGCGGCTCGGGGCGGGCGGCATGGGCGTCGTCTATCTCGGGCGCACCGACGCGGGAGCGCTCGCGGCGATCAAGGTGATCCGGGGGGAGAGCGCCGGTGACGACGACTTCCGTGCCCGGTTCGCGCGAGAGGTGGAACTGGCACGGCGGGTGGACAGCCCCTGGGTGGTGTCCGTCCTGGACGCCGACGCCGAGGCCCGCGAGCCGTGGCTGGCCACCGTGTTCGTCCCCGGGCCTTCCCTGGCCGAGGCGGTCGCCGAGCACGGCCCGCTGCCGACGAGTGCCGTGCGGGTCCTCGGCGGATCGCTGGCCGAGGCCCTGGACGCCGTGCACACGGCCGGCCTCGTCCACCGGGACGTCAAGCCGGGCAACGTACTGCTCGCTCTGGACGGCCCACGCCTGATCGACTTCGGCATCGCGCGCGCCGCCGACGACACGGTGCTGACCGCGTCCGGGGTCGTGGTCGGCACGCCCGGATTCCTCGCCCCGGAACAGGCCGAGGGGCGACCGGCCTCGTCCGCGAGCGATGTCTTCGCGCTGGGCTGCGTGCTGGCGTACGCCTCGACGGGCACCCCTCCCTTCGGCACCGGCACACCGGATGCCCTGCTGTACCGCACGGTCCACGACGAACCGGAACTCCCCGGTATGGAGGGCGAGTCGCGGACCCTGGTGGAGCGCTGTCTCGCCAAGGACCCCGACGCGCGGCCCACGGCCGAGGAGATACGGCTTCTCCTCGCTGAGGACGCTCCGGACGACTCCGGCACCTGGCTCCCGGACCCCGTCGCCCGGATGGTCGCCACGAGGTCCGCCGAGAGCCTCGCTCTGCCCGGCATCGAGCCCACGGTCGTGGACGGACCGGATGAGCAGGCCGCTTCGGACGCCCCCGCCGGGCACCCCGGCCGGCGCCGTCTGCTGCTCGCCGGCGGTGCACTGCTGCTCGCGGCCGGCGGGACCGGAGCGGCGGTGTGGGCGTCGGAGGGTGACGACGAGGAACCGTCCGGGACCGGCGGGCGTCCCGTGTACGTCCTCGGCGTGCACACGGCCACCGACACGGCCGACGTCGCCGTCAGCCGGGCTTCCGAACGTGCCGCCCGCCTGGCCGTCGCCGAGCACAACGCTTCCCCGAAGCGCGCCTACGACCTGAAGGTGAAGGTCCTCGCCGACCGGGGCGACGTGGCCGGCGCCCGGGCGGTTGCCCAGGCGTTCACCACCGACCGGAACGTCGTCGCCGTGCTGGGGCCGGTCGCCGAGATCCCGATGCGCGCGGCCGCGGCCGTCTACGGCGAGGCGGGGCTGACCCATGTGTCCAGCACCACCGGCCAGCAGGACTACTTCGTGACCTCGCCCAGGACCTCGTTCCAGACCGGCGCCCCCCATCTCGCGCTCGGCACCTGGATCGCCCTCCACGCGCTGATCACGGGTCAGGCGGTGCCGGCCGGCATCGTGATCGACCGGGCCGGCGGCACGATCATGCAGGACCTGGGCACCCCGCTGGTCGAGGGCTGGCGCGAAACCGTCCTCGCGGAGGTCATACCCCGCGTCGTCGCGGAGCAGACGGACGACGGCCCGAAGGTGGTCCGCGAACTGCTCGCCGCCGGTGTCGGCGCCCTTGTGTGCCTGGCCCCCCTGGACGCCACCGTCCGCACGGCCAAGACCCTGGCCGCGGCCGGCTTCACCGGGCCGCGCTGGATGCAGCCCCAGCTGTACGCCTCGGACTTCCCGAAACAGGCGGGTGCCGCGGGCGAGGGCTGGTTCGTGGTCACGTCGGCCGTGGACCCCTCCGTACTCAAGACACAGAAGGCCAAGGACTTCACCGCGGCGTGGCGGAAGCGTTACGGCGCCACACCGGAGCCGTACGCCACCGAGGCGTACGACAGTGTGCGGATGCTGCTCGCCGAGTTCGCCCGCACCGTCCCGGCCGGGGCCCGCCGGCGGCCGGTGCGGGCCGCCGTCGCTGAACGGCTGGCGAAGGCGAAGTACAAAGGCATTGCCCGGACATACACCTTCGGCAGGTACCACCATTACGAAAACACCTCGGATGGCTGGCGCGATGAGACCTTCGTCCACGCGGTCCAAGGCGGACGATTCCGGCAGTTGGGATCGTTGGGCGATCTGTGGCTCGCTGCGCAGGGCCAGAGCTGACGAGGGCCGGGGCGGGGACGAGCGGGGAACGGAGGCGGTTGACGTGGAACGGCTGCTGCCCTCCGATCCGTCCCTGATCGGTGGTCACCGGCTGGCGGGACGGCTCGGCGCGGGCGGCATGGGCGTCGTCTACCTGGCGCGCTCACCGCACGGCGCCTGGTGCGCGCTGAAGGTGATCCGCGCCGAGTACGCCGACGACCAGGGCTTCCGCGCCCGCTTCCGCCGTGAGGCCGAGCTGGCGTCGCGCCTCACGAGCCGGTGGACCGTGCCGGTCGTCGCGGCCGACGCCGACGCCCGCTCCCCGTGGCTGGCCACGGCCTATGTGCCCGGCCCGTCCCTCGCCGAGGCCGTCGCGCTGCACGGACCCTGGCCCGAGGCGCAGTTGCGCGGCCTGGGCACAGTGCTGGCGGAGGCGCTGGACGGGGTGCACGCGGCCGGTCTTGTCCACCGGGACGTCAAGCCCGCGAACGTACTCCTGGCCGTGGACGGGCCGCGCCTGATCGACTTCGGGATCGCGCGGGCCGTCGGCGCGACCGCGCTCACCACGGACGGCTCCGTCGTGGGTTCCCCCGGCTACCTCTCGCCCGAGCAGGCCCGCGGGCACACTGTGGGTCCGCCCAGCGACGTCTTCTCCCTCGGCTGCGTCCTCGCCCACACGGTCACCGGCCGGCCTCCGTTCGGCACCGGCGGCGCCGCGGCCGTGCTGTATCGGACGGTGCACCAGGAACCGGACCTGGACGGCGTACCGGAGGGCCTCGACCGGACCGTACGGCGGTGTCTGGCGAAGGAACCGGAGCGGCGCCCGAGCGCGCGTGAACTCCGCGACATCCTCGGCGAGTTCGCCGCGGACGCGTGGCTGCCCGAGGGCCTGCCCGCCCTGGTCGCCGCCCGTGCCGCACGCGTCCTCGACCTGCCCGTGCCCGAACCCACCATGGTCGCGGGGCCCGCACCCGTGGACCCGTATGACGCACAGCCCTCGCCCACCCGGCGGCGCCTGCTCGTCGCGGGGGCCGCAGCCGGTGTCACCGCGGCGGCCGGGGCGGGAGCGTGGTGGCAGTGGGGCCGCAACAACGCATCCGCGAACACCGGTTCAGGCCGGCGGGCCCGCCACGTGGTCGCCCTGCTCGGCAATCCGGACAGGCCCTTCTACACGGCCCAGGAGCGCGGCGCCCGCCTCGCCGTCGAGCAGCACAACCAGGACGCCCGGCGCACGATCGACCTCGTGCTGCGCACCACGGACGACCGCGGCACCGCGAGGGGCTCCGCCGCGGCCGCCGCCCGGCTGGCCGACGACCCGGACGTGTCCGTGGTGATCGCCGCGGGCACGAACGCGACCGTGCTCGCGGCCCTCCCCCCGTGTACGGAGGCCCGGCTGACCGTGCTGGTCACCCGCGCCGACCACGACGACCTCAACCTGGTCAACACCACCTCCGCGCTCGTGCTGCGCTCCACCCGGACGGTCGGCCCGGGCGCGGCACTGCGCTATCTGAACAGGGCCGTCAAACCCGGCCGCACGGTGATCGTGCACGACCTGGCCACCGAGGCGGAGAGCCGGGCCACCATCAACATCACCAGCCCCCATGGCAAGCTCAACGGCGAGACGGTGATCGAAGAGGTGGCGGCCGACCAGGACTTCACCGGGGCCGCGCGCCGCATTGCCACCCGCCCCCGCGACGCCGTCGTCTTCGGCGGGGTGAACCCCGACCGCGCCGCCGCCCTCGCCCGCGCGTTGCGGAACGCGGGCCACCAGGGTGCCCGGGTCGCCGGCGAGCACGTCCTTGCCACCCCCTTCCTCGCCGTCGGCGAGGGCTGGCGGATCGGTACGGGCTACATCGACGCGAGTGCCGACCCCCGAACCAAGGCGTTCGCCGCCGCGTTCCGCACCCGCTACAAACGTGCGCCGGGCCCATGGGCGGCCGAGGCGTACGACGCCGTCCGGTTCGCCGCCCAGGGCCTCGCACACCTCGACGACGACGGCCGGTCCACCCTGCGCTCAGTCCTCCTGCGCCGCCCCTGGCAGGGCATCACCCGCCGCGTCAGTTTCGACGCCGCCAACCAGTACTTCCAGGCCAACGACGACGGTGGCGAGTTCCTGTACGTCGTGACCGGGGGAGCCGCCCGCTTCGTGTCGCGCTCCGACGACATCCCCAAGAAGACATGAACCAGCCCGCATTGTGCCCGAAACGCGTCGTACATCATTGAAGTCCGGTTCGTTATCCTGCCTCTGCTGATGGCATGCACGTGACGCGTTCCGGCGAAGCGGGGTCGGGGATGAAAGCGATCGTCGTGGGGGCGGGCATCGGGGGACTGGCCGCGACGCTCAGCCTGCGCAGAGCCGGCTGCGAGGTCACGCTGGTCGAGCAGACACCGCGGTTCACCGAGATCGGTGCCGGGATTCAACTGGCGCCCAACGCCACCCGGGTGCTGCGCCGGCTGGGCGTGCTCGACGCGGTCGCCGCGCAGGCGGTCCGGCCTCCCTACGTGAGTTTCCGGACCTGGTCCGACGGGGCCGAGATCTGCCGTTACCCGATCGGGCAGGACGCAGAGAAGGAGTTCGGCGCGCCCTATCTACAGGCCCACCGGGCCGATCTGCGCCAGACGTTGGCAGACGCGGTGCCGGCCGAGTCCGTGCGCCTGGACACCGAGGTCGTGGGCATCGATCAGGACGACGCCTCGGCGTATGTGACGACCGGGAGCGGTGAGCGCCTCGGCGCGGACCTGGTCGTCGCCGCGGACGGGGTGCGTTCCCCGGCCCGCCAGTCGCTCTTCGGCAAGGACGAGGCGGTCTTCTCGGGGACCGCCGCCTACCGGGCGCTGCTCCCGGCCGACGAGGTGGCCGATCTGGACCTGCCGGAGTACGCCGGCTGGTTCGGGCCGGGCCGGCACTTCGTCCACTACTGGGTGCGTCCCGGCCGACTGCTCAACGTCGTGGGAGTGTTCGACACAACGGAGCCCGCGCAGGAGTCGTGGACAGCGCAGGCGGAGCCGGGAGAGCAACTGCGCACGTTCGAGGGGTGGGACCCCCGGCTGCTCAGCGTCCTCGAACGCGCGGGGGAGGTGCTCCGCTACGGCATCTTCACCCGCGCCCCGCTTCAGCGATGGAACAGCGGGCGGGTGACGCTGCTGGGCGACAGTGCCCACGCGATGGTGCCGTTCCTGGCCCAGGGCGCGGCGCAGGCGATCATGGACGCGGCTGTGCTGGGTGACGTCCTTGAAGGTGCGACGCCGGCCGAGGTGCCCGAGGCGCTCGACCGGTATGTGCGTCGGCGGCTGGCGACCGCCACGAACGTACAGGCCGGTTCCGCCCAGGCGGGCCGGGCCTATCACCTGCCGGACGGGCCCGAGGCCGAGGCGCGGAACGCGCGCTGGGTGGCGTACGCGGCGGAGAACAGGTTCGGTCCTCATGCGGCCGCGTGGGGCATCGACGTCTGAAACCCCCGGAGCCCCACAACTGCCCGGGGGCCCGCCGCCGACGGGAAAACGCTTGGACTCCGCCCGCGCGGTCGCGGGACACTACGGCTTCTGCCCTGCCCGTGCCTGCACGGACATCGAGGCAACGACCTCTCCTTACAGAGCACATGGCGGGCTGCCGTACGACACCACGGGGTTGGGATGGAATCGCCTGAATCGCGTGAGTTACCCCGGGCCAAGGGCTCGGTGCTTCTCGCTCTTCGCTACTACGGACGGGAGTTGTCCCGGCTGCGGTGGCTGACGCTGCCCGCGATGCTGCTGCCGGCGCTGGGCAACATCGGCATCAACTACATCGCTCCGCTGATCGTCGCGAAACTCGTCGGCCGGATCGCCGCCGACGCAGGTATTTCCCTCGGCACGACGCTGCCCTACGTCCTCGGCTTCGCCGGCGTCCTGCTGCTCGCGGAGGCGCTGTGGCGTATCGGCCTGCACTGCCTGAACCGCCTTGCCGCCCGCAGCGTCGAGCAGTTGTACGTGATCGGCATGGACGAGCTGTTCGCGAAGGACGCGGCGTTCTTCCACGACAACTTCGCCGGGGCGCTGACCAAGCGGGTCCTGAGCTTCGCCTCGCGGTTCGAGGATTTCGTCGACACGCTGACGTTCCAGGTGGTGGCCAGCCTCGTGCCGCTGCTGTTCGGGGCGGTCGTGCTGTGGCGCTACGAACCACTGCTCGTCCTGGGGCTGTTGGCGATGATCGCGCTGACCGCGTTGTGCGTGCTGCCTCTCATCCGCCGTCGCCAGGCCCTCGTCGATCAGCGCGAGGCGGCGATCGCCCGGGTGTCGGGCCATGTCGCCGACAGCCTGATGAACATGGACACGGTCCGGGCGTTCGCCGCGGAGGAACGCGAGGCCGCCGAGCACCGGTCCCGGGTCGCCCAGTCCCGGCGGCTCACACTGCGGTCCTGGGACTACGGCAATCTGCGCATCGACACGCTGGTCGCACCGATGTCCGTGCTGACCAACGCGCTGGGCCTGCTGATCGCGGTCACCCTCGCCGGGGGCGGGCACGGCGTGGAGGCGGTCGTGGTGGCCTTCACGTACTACACGAACGCGACGCGGATCATGTTCGAGTTCAACCAGATCTACCGCCGCCTGGAGAGCTCGATGACGGAGGCCTCGCAGTTCACCGAACTGCTGCTGGTACCGCCGACCGTACTCGACCCGGTCGCTCCCGAACCGCTGCTGCCCAGCACGGCCGACGTCCGCTTCGAGCGGGTGACCTTCGCCCACGGGGGCGCGGAGCCGCTCTTCGAGGGCCTCGACCTGGCCGTGCCCAGCGGAACCAGGATCGGGCTCGTCGGCCGGTCGGGCGGCGGCAAGACCACGCTCACCCGACTGCTGCTGCGGATGACCGACATCGACGCCGGCCGGATCCTGATCGGGGGCCAGGACATCAGCAGGCTGCGTCAGGCCGACCTGCGCGGTCTGATGGCCTACGTGCCGCAGGATCCGGCGATGTTCCATCGCACGCTGCGGGACAACATCGCGTTCGCCCGGCCGGACGCCACCGACGCCGAGATCCGCCGCGCGGCCGAGGCGGCGCACGTCACGGAGTTCGCCGACGCGCTGCCGCACGGCTTCGACACCATGGTGGGCGAGCGCGGGATCAAGCTGTCCGGCGGACAGCGCCAGCGGGTCGCCCTCGCCCGGGCGATCCTGCGCGACGCGCCGATCCTGCTGCTCGACGAGGCGACCAGTGCCCTGGACTCCGAGAGCGAGATCCTCGTCCAGGAGGCGTTGTGGCGGCTCATGGAGGGGCGGACGGCGCTGGTCGTGGCGCACCGGCTGAGCACGGTCGCCACCATGGACCAGCTCGTCGTCCTGGAGCGCGGACAGATCGTCGAGCAGGGCACGCACCAGGAACTGCTCTCGGCGGACGGCGCGTACGCGAAGCTGTGGCAGCACCAGTCGGGCGGTTTCCTCGACGACACGCCCGCGGGGGCCGACGTGCACTGAGCGCTCCGCTGGATATGCGGTTCGTCTTGCGCGGGCCGGTGGAGGCTGGTCGCGCCCACGCGGCGGAGCCGCATGTTGATACAGCCCCGCGCCCCTATCGGGGCGCGGTTGCGCACCCGACTTCACCCTGGGCCGGCACCTGGGGATGCCGGATGGGTACGACCCCGATGCACCGGCCGTCCCGGTCCAGCAGCCGTCCCATGTGCTTGACCGTACGCAGGACCACCGAGCGGTCGTCGATGGTGAGGCGGGGCAGCTGCCGTGACAGGTGGGCCTCGAAGGCGTGCACGTCGTGCAGGGTGCGGAGCCATACGTCGATCACCAGGTTGTGCGGTCCCGCGGTGATCGCGCAGGAGCGGACCTCGTGCACCCGGGACAGCGCGCGGCTGGTCTCTTCCACATGGAGGCCCGGCACGGAGGCGAAGTACACGGCGGACAGCGGCCAGCCGGACAGCGGCCGGGCCAGGTCGCAGCGCAGGCTCAGTCGTGAGGCGAGCAGCGACTGGACTCTGCGGCGCACGGTCGTCAGGCTCGTGTCGGTCGACGCCGCCAGATCGCGCAGGGACATCCGGCCGTCCGTGCTCAACAGCTCCAGCAGCCGTTCGTCGAGGTCGTCCCAGCCGGCCTCCGCCGTGAGCGAAGGGCGGCAGGTCGGCGGCAGCGCCGCCTCGATGCGGGCGCTCTGGGCGGCGTCCAGGCTGCGCAGCCGCCACCGGCTGCCCTCCGTCGGCAGGCCGGTCGACACATTCGTACGGGTCGCCCGCACGCCGGGCGTCCGCTGGAACAACGTGGTGGTGAGGCCGGCCAGCTCGTCGAGACTCCGGGTGATCAGGGAGGCCACGACGTCCCGGCCACCCGCGGTGAGTTTGATGTTCGTGAAGGCGGGATCCGCCGCGAGCGTCCGGGCCACGTCCTCCGCGACGCCGGGCTCGGTGTCCACCTCGACCACGGCGGTCACCACGGACCGGGAGGACAGCCGCGGATAGGCGGTCACCCAGGCCAGACCCGCCTCGGTGAGCCGGTGCCAACGGCGTGCGGCGGTGACCGGGTTCACGCCGAGCACCTCACCGACCAGCGTCCACGGGGCCCTCGGGTGGATCTGCAGGGCGTGCACGACGGCGCGATCCAGCTCGTCGAGTTCCACCGGCTCCCCGGCTTCCGCGGCCGCGGAAGCCGGGGAGCCGACGGCACAATCCTGCACACCCCTGGGCGGCACTTCTCTGCGCGCACCTGGGGAATCAGGTCTGAAAACTGCAGGGTGACACGGAGTTTTCCGGCGCATCCCACACTCCATTCTCCCGTTCCCGACTGTTTTCCGACTTCAGAGGAGTGACAGCGCCCGATGCCGCTTGCCACCTCGCACGACACCCCCCGGACCGCCCTGCGCATCCACCACGCACGGCTCATCGACGGCACCGGCTCGTCCCCGGTGGATGACGCCGTCGTCATCGTCGACGCCGAGGGAACCATCACCTACGCCGGAGCCGCCACCCAGGCACCGGCGACTGAGAAGGATGCTTCCCCGGTCCGCGTGATCGACGCCGGCGGCCGCAGTGTGCTGCCCGGTTTCTTCGACTGCCACGTCCACCTCGCCTACGCCCAGGGCTCGCCGCCCGGCCGTCGTGCGGAACTGGACCCTGTGCTGGTCACTCTGGACACTGCCGCCCGGCTGCGCCAGACCCTGGATGCGGGCATCACCAGCGCCCGTGACCTGGGCGGTCTGTCGGCGGGCTACCGCACGGCCGTCGAGACCGGCCGGATCGTGGGCCCCAGGCTGCACACGGCCGTACGGATCATCAGCCACACCGGCGGTCACGCCGACGTACGGCTGCCCGACGGCACCGACCTGAGCGCCGGGATGTCCGAGATCGCCGACACGGCGGACCAGGCCCGGCTGGCCGTGCGCCGAGTGTTGCGCGAGGGCGCCGACCTGGTGAAGATCTGCGCCACCGGCGGCATGGGCAGCCCCTACGACCAGCCCGACGACGAGGGCCTGCTGGAGGACGAGATCCGGGCCGTCGTGGACGAGGCCCAGCGCCACGGCGGCAAGCCCGTCGCCGCCCACGCCCAGGGCAACGCCGGCATCCTGAACGCGATCCGCGGCGGTGTGACCAGCATCGAGCACGGCTACGGGCTCGACGAGCGGGCCCTGGACATGGCGGGGGAGCGCGGTACTTTCGTCGTCCCGACGCTGTCGACCGTATACGCCGGTATCAACAAGGACACGATGCCGGACTACCACTACCAGAAGAAGGTCCGCTGGTCCGGCCTCACCAAGGAGAACATCGCCGGCGCCATCGAGTACGGTGCCCGGATCGCGCTCGGCACCGACGCCGCCGTCGGACCGCACGGCGTCAACCTGATGGAGCTCAGCTACCTGGTCGACCTCGGCATGGACCCGATGGCCGCCATCGTCGCCGGCACCCGCAGCTCCGCCGAACTCCTCGGCGTGGCCGACCGGCTGGGCACCCTGACCGCCGGCCGCACCGCCGACCTGATCCTCTGCGACGGCGATCCGCTCACCGACATCGGCGTCCTCGGCGATCCCGCCCGCATCGTGTGCGTCGTCCAGGACGGCGTCGTACGCAAGGACCTCCTTCTCCCAGCGGCCCGGACCGGAAGGCAGCCCTGATGTCCTCACTGACCGACCTCCCAGCCAACGACAGCAAGTCCCCCGACAACAAGGGCCGCCCGAGCGGCCTGGACCGGGTACTCGGACTCATAGAGCGGGCGGGCAACGCGCTGCCCAACCCGATCGTCCTGTTCGCCGCGCTCTTCCTGCTCCTGGCCGTCGTCTCCTCGGCCCTGGAGTGGGCGGGCGTTTCCGTGGCCGTCCCCGGAACCGACGAGAACAAGCAGATCACCGGCCTGTTCAGCGGCGACGGGGTGCGCTGGCTGGTGGAGAACCTCGTCGTCAACTTCGCCACGTTCCCGCCGATCGGCGCCGTGCTGGTGCTGATCATGGTGGTCGGGCTCGCGGAGAAGACCGGGCTGCTGGAGACCCTGATGCGGGCCACGCTCGCCAGGGTGCCGCGCGCCGCGCTGCCGTACGCGGTGGCACTCATCGCCAGCCAGGCGCACATGATGAGCGACGTCGCTGCCATCGTGCTGCCGCCGCTGGCGGCCCTGGTCTTCAAGAGCGCCGGACGCCATCCGGTCGCGGGCCTCATCGGCGGCTTCGCCTGTGTCACCGCGGGCTACGCCGCCGGGTTCACCATCGGCTCGCTCGACGCGCTGTACGTCGGCATCACCCAGCAGGCGGCCTCCGTGCTCCCGGCCGCCGACGGACTCCACATCCATCTGCTCATCAACTACTTCTTCACCGCCGCCAGCAGCGTCGTGCTCGCGGCGATGGGCGGATTCCTCATCAGCCGCGTCCTCGAACCGCGTCTCGGCACCTACGAGGGCGGCGCGGACGAGCCCGAGGAGCAGGACCTCACCATCACGCCCATCCAGCGTCGCGGGCTGCTCGTCTCGGGGCTCGTCGTGCTCCTCTACCTGGGCGGGGTGCTGGCCCTCTGGCTGCCGCCCGGGGCTCCCCTGCGCGGCGAGGGCGGCGCCTTCGTGCCCTCGCCGGTGCTCACGGGCATCGTCCCGGTGCTCTTCTTCGCCTTTCTGCTGGCAGGGCTGACGTACGGCTTCACCGTGAAGAAGCTCACCGGCGCCGAGGACGTGGCGACGGCCGTGTCCGACTCGGTGAAGAGCATGTCCGGCTACATCGTGATGATGTTCGTCGCGGCCCAGGTCATCGCGCTGTTCACCTGGTCGAACGTCGGGGTGCTGCTGGCCGTGAAGAGCGCCTCGCTGTTCAACTCGATGGGCGTGACGGGCTTCTGGGCGATCCTCGTGTTCGTCCTGCTGGTCTCCTGCCTCAATCTGTTCATCCTCTCCGGCTCGGCCCTGTGGTCCCTGGTCGGCCCGGTCTTCGTCCCCGCGTTCATGCTGATGGGCATGAGCCCGGCGCTCACCCAGGCCGCCTTCCGTATCGGGGACTCCGCGACCGGAGTCATCACGCCGATGAATCCGTACGTCTTCCTGATCCTGGCGATGCTCCGGCAGTACGAGCCGGAGGCCCGCCTGGGGACGCTCATCTCGCGGCTCGCCGTCTTCGTGGTGCCGTTCATGCTGGTCTGGCTGGCGATCCTGGGCATCTTCTACGGCTTCGACCTGCCGCTCGGACCCGGTGCGGACATCGGCATCAAGTGAGTCGTACGCGGGGCTGCCGCGCGTCAGCCCCGCGTCGTCCATTCCAGGACCACCTTGGCGAACTCCTCGGGCAGTTGCTCCGGGACGGGGACATGACCGCCGGACAGCACCCGGGTCTCACAGCCGAGCGCGGCGGCGAACTTGTCCAGCCCGGGCAGGGAGTAGTGGTCGCCGGGGGCGCAGACGGCGAGGGTGGGGGCGGTGACGTACGGCAGACGCTGGTCCATCGTGTAACGCCGCACCGCCTCGTGGCCCTCCTCGACCCGGTCCAGCACCGTCAGGGCGTCCACCATGAAGCGGTTCAGGGCCGCTTCCTCGCCGTGCCGGTAGAAGTCGCGGCGACGGTTCCACAGCTCGGCCAGGTGCGAGCCGTCGGGCTGGGGGACGACGTGATCGATCTGCTTGCGCTCGCCGGCGGTGCGCCGCTTCTCCTCGTCGATGAACGGTGTGGCGGACAGCAGCAGACTGGCGACCCGGTCCTGATGGCGGGCCGCGAGCTCCACCGCGATCACGCCGCCGGTGTGGTGCCCTACGAGGTGGAAGCGCTCCAGTCCCAGCGCCTCGATGAGAGCGTCGGCGGCGTCGGCGAACTGCTCGATCGCGTGCGGGCCCTCGGGTTTCGCGGAGGCGCCGAAGCCCAGGGTGTCCATGGCGATGGCCCGCCGCTCGGCGCCGACCAGCGGCAGCACGTCGAGGTACTCGGTCCACGAGCGGGGGGTCTGATGAAGCATCAGCACGGGCTCGCCGGTGCCGCATTCGACGTAGTGCAACTGCCCGAAGGGGCTGGGCGCGTAGCCCTTGTGGAGAGTGGTCGTCATCGGTTGCCTGCCTTCTCTGGGACCTGGAGCGCCGGGAGTACGTGCGAGCCGACCGCCTCGATCAGTTCGGTCGGTGGGTCGTAGGAGCCGACGTGCTGGAGGAACACCCCCGTGACTCCGGCGGAGGCGAGGGCACGAAGCCGCGACGTGATGTGCTCGGCGGTGCCCAGCAGGCAGAACTCCTCGGCGAACCGGACAGTCGCCTCGTCGCTGATCCAGGCCGAGCAGATGTCCACGGCGGCCTGCCAGTCCTCGGCGTGCACGAGATCCGGGTAGACGCCCTCGACGGACGAGGGAACGTCGACGTCGATCCCCGCGAGGGCGAGGAAGGGCGCACCGCCGTTCTGCGCGATCGAGGCGCAGATGGGCTTGAGCAGCCGGGCCTCGGCCTCGATGTCGTCCGTCACGGCGCAGAACGCGGAGACGGTCAGCGGGAGGTCCTCCGCCGTACGCCCCGCGGCCTCGGCGCCTTCGCGTACGCGCGCGGTGGCGCTGTCCAGCGTCCTGGGTGAGACGCCGCTGAGCAGGATCACCCCGTCGGCGATCTCACCCGCGAGCCGCAGGTTCTTCGGCCCGCTCGCGGCCAGGTGCAGCGGCACCTCGGGGCGGGGATCACGCAGCCGGGACACGGCCCTGCCGTCGAAGTCCCACTCCTCGCCGTCCAGCAGCGCCCGCACCATGCTCAGCCCGGCACGCATCGCCGCCGAGGTGGTCTGCCGCAGACCGACGGGCCCCACCGAGCTGTTGCCCACGCCGAGGCCGAGGGTGAATCTGCCGGGTGCCAGCTCCGCCACGCTGCGCGCCGCCGACGCGACGACGGCCGGGTGCCGGGTCGCCAGGTTGGTGACGGCGGTGCCGAGCCCGATCCGCTCGGTGCCCAGCGCCGCGACGGTCAGCGTGGTGAACACGTCCCGCCACAGCAACTGGGAGTCGGGGAACCAGACGTCGTCGAAGCCCAACTCCTCTGCTCGGCGTACGGTTTCGAGTACCCGGTCGGCTCGGTCGCAGGGCGGTACGCGTACCCCGACCCGCAGGGGGATGTGTTCGGGACCGTTCATGGGCGTGGAGCGTAGGCACGGCTGAATGGCCGGCCCACGGAAATGGTCCGGTGAACGGGACATCAGGGCCTTGCCGTCGTGCGGTCCCAGGTACGGGCGGTCACACCCTGTTCGCGCAGGGCGGCCTTGCGGACCTTGCCGGTCTCCGTGAGCGGCAGGGCCGGGACCGTCTCGATGTACCGGGGCACCGCGAACGCGGGCAACTCAGCCGCGCAGTGCCGGGTCAGGTCGGCCGGATCCAGCACGCCGCCCGGCCGTACCACCACCGCGACCATCACCTCGTCCTCGGCCAGTTCGGAGGCCACCGGGAACGCGGCGGCCTCCGCGACCGCCGGATGGGAGCGGACGGCCGACTCCACCTCGCGGGAGGAGATGTTCTCGCCCCTGCGGCGGATGACGTCCTTCACGCGGTCGACGAAGCGGAACCAGCCGTCGGGTTCGCGGACCACGCGGTCACCGGTCCGGCGCCAGGAGTCGGACGGCTGCGGCGGCTCGTCGAGGTAGCCGGTCGAGAAGGCGTACAACTGGTGGCTACGGACGAGGAGTTCGCCGGGCGTTCCGTCCGGGACCGGGGCCAGGGCCTCGTCGACCACCTGCGTGGAGAATCCCGGGCGCAGCGTGCCGATGTGTCCGGGCCGGTACTCCTCTGGCGTCGACCCGATGACGAGGTTCGTCTCCGTGGAGCCGAAGCCGTCGACGAGGGTGACACCGAAACGGCTCCGGAAGGCCTCCCACGCGGCGGCCGGCGTCGCCGGCGAGAGGCCGCGCCGCACCGAGTGGGTGCGGTCGTACGGCCCCGGCGGCTGTGCCAGCAGCATGGGCACCATCGCGCCGAGCAGGTAGACGACCGTGGCCTCGGCGTCCGCCACCTGCGACCAGTACCGCGAGGCGGAGAACCGCCCGCCGACGGTGCAGCTCGCGCCCACCGTCATGGCGTGCGCCAAGGTGTTGAGGGCGTTGGTGTGGAACAGGGGCAGACAGGTGTGGAGCGTGTCGTCGGCGGTGAGGCGCAGGGCGTCCGCGACATTGCGGCCCCACCACGCGAACTGCGCCTGCGGGCACCGCACTCCGCGTGACGTCCCGGTCGTGCCCGAGGTGAAGAGGACGGCGGCGGTGTCCTCGGGGCGCGGCCGGGCGGGCGGAAGCGGAGCCGTGACACCAGGCTTGGGCGCGTCGGTCCCGTCTGCCACCCAGACGACGCCACGGTGCCCCGCCTCGACCGCACGCTGGGCCAACTCGGCCTCGGCATACAGGAATTGGGGCCGAGCATCGTGCAGCACATGCCGCAGGGACTGTCCGCGCAGGGCGGTGTTCAGCGGAACCACGACCGCGCCGAGCCAGGCGCAGCCGAGGATCAGGTCGACGAGTTCGGTCCGGTTGGAGAGCAGGGCCGCGATCCGGTCGCCCGGCCGGCAGCCGTGTGCCGCGAGCGCCCCCGCCATGGTGGCCGTGGCCTCGCGCGTCTGGGCGTACGTCCGTGTGGTGTCGCCCAGACGCAGGAAGACCCGGTCGCCGTACTTCTCGGCCGCCCGGTCGACGAGCTCCGGCACCGTCACGCTCACTGCAGCACGCCTGCCTCGCGCAGTTGTCGTAGCCGCTCGGGCGGGATGCTCGCCACCTCGCGCAGCACCTCCTCGGTGTCGGCACCGAGGAGCGGCGCGGGCCTGCGGATCCCGCCCGGTGTGCGGGTCAGCCGGATGGGCACGCCCTCCTGGAGGAAGGGCCCGGCGGCCGGATGCTCCACTCGGACGTAGAAGCCGCGCGCTCTCAACTGCGGGTCGTGCTCGACGAGTTCGCGCCCGTCCTGGACCGCTCCGGCGGGTATCCCGCGCTCCTGCAACAGCTCGGCGGCGACGTCGGCGGGCAGGGTGCGCGCCCACGCACCGAGCACGCCGTCGATCAGGGCGCTCTCGCTCCTGCGCCCGTCCGCCGTCAACAGCCGTTCATCGGAGGCCAGTTCGAGGTGTCCGACGACCTCGCACAGGCGGGCCCACTCCTCGTCCGAGCGGACGCTGACGGCCAGCCAGCGGTCCCTGCCCAGGCTCCGGTACACGCCCTGTGGGCTCCACTCCGGATGAGCGTTGCCGATCGGCGACCGCGGCGGCGTGAGCAGACTCGTCCCCATGTGGGAGGCGATCGCCTCCAGTTGGGACAGGTCGATGTGCTGTCCGCGGCCGGTCCCGGCCCGGTGCTCCAGTGCGGCGACCGTGGCCAGCGCACCCTGGAGCCCCGCGACGATGTCGCCGTGGCCGTAGATGACGCCGACCACGTCGTCCGGTCCCCAGCCCGTGAGCCCGGTCAGTCCGCCGGCGGCCGAGACCGTGTCCGCGTACGACACCCAGCCGGCCCGCGGGCCGGTGTGGCCCATGCCCGACATGCTGACGTAGACGAGACCGGGGTTGAGCTCGCGCAGCGTCTCGTAGCCGAGGCCGAGCTTCTTCATGACCGTGGCGCTGAAGTTCTCCACGAGGACGTCGCAGGACGCGATGAGCTCGCGCAACACCGCCACGCCTTCCTCGGTCCGCGTGTCCAGCGCGATGCTGCGCTTGTTGCGGTTGACCTCGTTGAAGTAGCCGTTGGTGTTCGGGTCTGTGTGCGGGCCGCGCGAGAGGTGCATGAAGGGCGCGAACCGGGTGGGGTCGGGGCGCCGGACCGACTCGACCTTGATGACGTCGGCTCCGTGGTCGGCGAGGACCTTGGTGCAGTACGGGCCGGCCAGCACCCAGGTCAGATCCAGGACCCGTACGCCGTCCAGGGCGGGGACGGCGGGGGAGCCGGGCGGGACCGGTCGCACCGTGCGGGGTTCGTCGAGCAGCCCTTGGTCGGCGCCGGCGGCGGGCACCGTGAGGGAGGTGACCCTGCGGCCCTCCGGGAAGGCGAAGGGGAAGCCGAGGTCGGTTCGGCCGTCCACCTCCGTGAAGAAGTCCCGGGCGGCCAGCTGCGGGTTGTCCGGCAATTCGTGCGGCAGGTCCACGGCGGCCCAGGGCAGCTTCCTGGCCTGGGCCCGCTCCGCGAACTCGGCCTTCGGCCAGGTGCCCATGAAATCCTGGACGACCTTGAAGACGTACTCCTGGTGTGTCTTGCGCTCCACGGGGTCCTGCCACCTCGGCTCGCCGAGATCGGCCTCCGCGCCGTCCTCGCGCAGCCACTCCAGCAGCGCGTCCCACATCCGGGGGCTGCCGCCGAGCCCGCCGCCGAGGAATCCGTCGGCGGCCCGGAACAGCCCGTGCGGGACCAGGGGATGCACGCGGCCCGGACGCGGCGGCACCCGGTCCTCGTGGAGATAGGCGAGGGTGCCCGCCTCCAGCGCGGCCGCGACGCACGCCTGCGCGGAGACGTCGATCAGCTGTCCCGGGCCCCGGCGCCGCGCCCGCAGTCCCAGCAGGACGGCGATCGCCGCGTTCACGCCGGCGAGGTGTTCGGCCTGGGTCTCGGGCAGGTGCAGCGGCGGGCCGTCCGGGTCGCCGACCTGCGCGAGCATCCCGCCCGTGGCGGCCACCACGAGATCGCTGCCCTGCCAGCAGCTGCGCGGGCCGACGAGCCCGAACGGGGTGACTCGGACGTGCACGAGATGGTCGAGCCCCTCCGCCTCCACCCCTTCGGCCGTGCCGTCGAGCACGGCGTCCGCACCCGCCAACAACCGGCGCAGCCCGGAGGCGTCCTGTACGGTCACCGAGCGCTTGCCGGCGTGCCAGTGCGCGAAGGCGTGCCCGTCGGTCTCGTGGCGGCCGGGGTCGCCCTGCGGGGGCTCGACCAGCACGACCTCGTAGCCGAGACCGACCAGCAGGCGGCCCGCGAAGCGGGTGAAGGGGCTGGTCAGTTCGACGACTCGGGGCGTTGACGCACTCACATGTCCTCCGTCAGCCGTGGTGCTGATGCAGAAAGCCCGTCACGGTGGCGTGGTAGTCGTACGGCCGTTCCTCCTGCGGGTGATGGGACGCCTCGCTCATCACATGCAGGTTCCCCCGCGGGATCATGCGCGCCAGCATCAGCGGATAGTCGGGGGTGAGGAAAGCGTCGTACATGCCCCACAGGAAGAGCACCGGCGCGGTGATGCGGCCGAGTTCGGCGGTCAGGTCCTGCCAGTCGCCGCGGGGGTTGTCCGACGCGCCGGCGAGCGCGGTCTCCTCGGGGTCGAGGCTCTGCTCGTGGCGCAGGGTCACGGTGCCCTCGGGGACGGCGTCCGCGTCGTACCACTCCAGCCGGGCGATCAGCTCCCGCATCTTCTGCGGGGACGGGCCGGTGCCGCCGTAGTAGATGTCACGGGCGTTGCGTCCGCGGCGCCCGCCTTCGGGCAGCGGGGCGAGGGGACCGTAGAACACGGGCATGCTGCCGGTGATCACCAACGACCGTACGCGCTCCGGGTACTTGGCGGCCAGGTTGAGCGCGATGGTCCCGCCCCAGGAGTTGCAGACGAAGTCGGCGCGCTCCACGCCGAGGGAGTCCAGCAGGGCCACGGTCTTGGCGGCGTGGTAGTCCCACATGGGGCCCTCGATGACGGGCTTCGCGGACTTGCCGTACTGGAGGATGTCGACCAGGAAGCACCGGCGGTCCGCGGCGAACAGCGGCGCCACCTGACCGAAGTCCGACCAGCCGGTGCAGCCGGGGCCGCCGCCGTGCAGGAAGACGGTGGGGCTGCCCAGGCTGTCGCCCAGCTCGATGTAGTGGTACTTGACGCCGTCCGCCTCCGCGTAGGCGCCCTGCGGCGGGGCCTGAATGTCCATGAGATCCATGTCTCCGATCGTCCGGGGGCTGCGGTGTCCGCCCAAGTGAACCGGTCCGCTCAGCGGGCCCGTTCAGGCGAGAACCAGGACGACCTTGCCGAGGGCCTCCCCGGTGCGCAGCCGTGTCACCGCCTCGGCGAGCCGGTCGGGGGAGTGCCGCTCGATCGGCAGGGTCAGCTCGCCCGTGCTCAGTTCCGCCAGCAGCCGTTCGGCGTCCTCGGCCACCTCCCTGCCGCGCGTCATCAGGTTCACGGGCAGCAACGCCACGTCGGCCAGCAGGAAGTCCGCGAGGTCCACGCCGAACTCGCGCCCGGCGGTGTAGCCGACGAGAGCGGCACGGCCGCGCGGGCGCACCAGGTCGAGGGCATCCCGCAGCACCGGGCCGCCGACGGTGTCGATGAGCGCGTCGACCTGCCCGCCCACCGTCTCCGGGGACAACTCGCCCGCCAGCACGGCCTTGGCGGGCGCGGGGACATGGCCCAGCTTGGCCGGACGGCCGACCACGCCGACCACTTCGGCCCCGGCCCGGGCGGCGACCTGCACCGTCAGGGCGCCCACCGCGCCCGCCGCCCCGGTCACCAGAACCCGCTCTCCCGGCCGTACGGCGGCGACGGAGTGCACGGCCGCCCACGCCGTGCCGGCCGGAGAGAAGAAACCGCACGCCAGGGCCGGATCCGTGCCCTCCGGCACCGGCGTCACGGCCGCGTCCGGTACCACGGCGTGCTCGGCCCAGCAGCCGTCCCGCCGCAGCCCCACCCCCTTGCCGTTGACCCTGACCAGGCTGCCCTCGGGGTGGGTGTCCGAGGCCAGGACGGTTCCGCTGCCGTTGGTGCCCGGCACCACGGGGAGGTCGGGGAGGATCCCGAACCTGCCGTCCACGATGTTGAGATCGAGGTGACCGACCTGCGCCGCCAGCATCCGTACGAGCGTGTGGCCGGGGCGGGGCGCGGGCTCGGGCCGCTCGACCGGCCGGGGGAGGGAGCCGAACCGTTCCAGAACCAGGGCCATGCTCACAGCTTCACTCCGTATCGACTCAGGGCTCGGGACGCGACGATCCGCAGTACGCGGTCGAAGACGAAACCGAGAATGCCCAGGGTGATGATCCCCACGAAGACCCAGTCGATGCGGCCGTAGTTGCGGGAGGTCCAGATCAGCGCGCCGAGCCCGACCTGGGCCGCGACGATCTCCGCCGACACGATGGTCAGGAAGCTGTTGCCCATCGCGAGCCGCGCGCCGGTGACGATGTGCGGCACCGTCGACGGCAGGACCACCCTGACCAGGATCTGCCGGCGGCTCGCACCGAGACTCGCGGCGGCCCGCAGCTTCGACTCGCTCACCGCCATCACACCGGCACTGGTGTTGAGGATGACGATGAAGACCGACGTGTAGAAGATCAGGACGACCTTCGAGGACTCGCCGATGCCCAGCCACACCACGGCCAGGGTGACGAAGGCGATCGGCGGGATGAACCGGAAGAACTCGATGTACGGCTCCAGGAGTTGCCGCACGATCCGGATCTGCCCGACGAGCAGCCCGGCCGGCACACCCACCAGCAGCCCCAGTCCCCAGCCGATCAGGATCCGGCGACTGGAGGCGATGACCGAGTTGGTCAGCGAGCCGTCGGCCGCCAGATCGCGGGCCGCGGACAGGGTCTGTTGCGGAGAGGCGACGAGCGAGGGGCCGTAGTGCATCGCCAGCAGCTGCCAGACGGTGATGCCGAGGACGATCGAGAGGGCGTACATGCCGATCGTGCGCAGCCTCAGCCGGGCGGTCCGCGCCGTGCGGCGTTCGGCGCGCGGTTTCGGGGCGGTGTCGACGGTCACGGTCGTCATCGGATCTCCTCGGGGTCGAGCCCCTGGTCGCGCAGTGCCTTGCGTACCTCTTCGCCGATGTCCCCGCGCAGGCTGTGGCGCAGCTCGGCGGCGGTCGGGTCGGTCACGTCCCGGGGCCTGGGCAGGTCCACCGGGTAGACGGACTTGATCGACGCGGCCGGACCCGCGGTCATCACGGCGATCCGGTCGGCGAGCAGAATCGCCTCGTCGATGTCGTGCGTGACGAACACGACGGTGCAGCCCGAGACGCGCCGGATACGGTCCATCTCCTCCTGCATCACCTGCCGGGTCTGCGCGTCCAGCGCCCCGAACGGCTCGTCCATCAGCACCACGCTCGGCTCACCCGCCAGCACGCGCGCGATCTGCACCCGCTGCCGCATACCGCCGGACAGCTGGCCGGGGAACCGGTCGGCGCAGTGCCGCAGCCCGACCAGCCCCAGGTACTCGTCGGCCAGCGCCGACTGTTCGGCACGGGACCTGCCGCGCATCCGGGGGCCGAACACCACGTTCTGCCGGACGGTCAGCCAGTCGAAGAGGGCTTCGCTGCTCTGGAAGACCATGCCGAGTTCCGGATCCGGCCCGGTCACCGGGGCGCCGTCGACGGTGAGGCTGCCCGCGTACGGCTCGACGAACCCGGCCAGCGCCGACAGCAGGGTGGACTTGCCGCAGCCGCTCGGCCCGAGCAGACAGAGGAACTCCCCGGCGGCGATGTCGAGCGACACCCCCTGTACGGCGTGGAAGGAGCCGAACCGGATGTCGACCTCCTCGACACGGACGGCCGCACCGCGCGTGCCGTCCGTCCGGGTGGGCATCGGGTCGGCCTGGATGGCCTTGGTCATCACGATCCCTTCGTTTGCCGGATGTCGGAACACCGGGGTGCGGGCTTTGGTAGGGCCCCGGAATCGTCGAACCGTAGAACGGCGTGCCGCACGCGGGCACGGATTCGGTCCGTTGAACGGGACGCCCCGCGCTCACCCGCCGCCGGATACCGCCCGGTCTGCTGAGCGGAACAGGTCCGTGGCCGGACCCGGCGCGTCGGCCGAAGCTCTACGCCATGTTCCGACGACGGCAGCAGGAGGTCGCGCACGATGACCACGGGTGAGAGCTCGCCCGCCCCCAAGAGGACGGGCCGGACGGGGCGCGGCACCACCGGGCAGCCCGGTCGGCAGGACTGGACGTCATGGCCCCACTACGACGCGGCGGGCACGGGCTTTCGCGGCTACTGGTATCCGGTCACCTGGTCCAGCCACATCACCGGAAAACCGCTCCCGTTCACCATCTGCGGCGAGAAGATCACGCTGATACGGGACGGCGGCACGGCGTACGCGCTGCACAACCGCTGCCCGCACCGCGGCGTACCGCTCTCCGAGGGCGACCAGCAGTTCCCCGGCACCGTCAGCTGCCCGTACCACGGCTGGACCTTCGACCTGCCCACCGGCAAGCTGGCCGCGGTCATCACCGACGGGCCGGGCTGCCGGCTGACCGGCAAGGTCTCGGTGCGGACGTATCCCGTCGAGGAGCGCCTCGGCATGGTGTGGGTCTACATCGCCGTCGCCGACGAGGAACCCCACCCCATCGACACGCAGCTGCCCGAGGAACTCGTCGGCAACGGCTTCGTGATGGGCGGCCGGATCGAACCCCGCGGCGGCAACTGGCGCTTCGCCTGCGAGAACGGCTTCGACGAGGGCCACGCCAAGTACCTGCACCGCACGGCACTGTGGCGGCTGTTCAAGCCGATGCCGACCTGGAACATCACCAGGGTCGTCCCCCAGGGCAGATGGATCTTCCGCGTCCAGGACGAGGTCCACTGGGAGGCCGACTTCCCCGGCGTCGGCCACTGGTCCAACAAGCGCTGGTGGAAGAAGCAGCCGCCGAAGGAGACCTTCAACATCGGCAACACCGGCAAACCGGACAAGGTCGACCCGGTCATCGAAGCGCAGGAGTTCCCCGGCTTCGCTTCCCTGTCCATGCCGGGCGTGCTGCGCATCGCCTACCCGAACTTCATCCACTACGAGTTCTACGTCCCCGTCGACGCCGACCACCACCGCTATGTCGGCGTGATGGTCAACTTCACCGAGGGCTGGCAGACACTCGGCTTCTACGCCAAGTACCTGGGCGCCATCCGCTGGCTGTTCCACGGCCAGTTCTCCGGCCAGGACGCCTGGATGGTCGACGTCACCGACGCACCCCCGGAGAAGCTCTACCGCCCCGACATCTCGCTGACCGCCTGGCGGAACCTCAGCGAGGAGGAGTACGCCAAGAAGCTGGCCGCGACCGGCGCCAACCCCCCTGCTGAAGAGAAGGCATGACCATGGGCCGCACCCTGCTCACCCTGCTGGCCGGGGCCGCGATCGCCGTCGGGCTCCCCCTGGCCAAAAAGCGCTTCGCGCGCACCACCATGACCCAGGTCCACAGGATCAACCAGTGACCGGCGACGGCCTCGCGGGGCTCGACGCCCGGCGGCGCGCCTGGACCGAGGAGGCCTGGCGGCATGTCACCGGCGACCGTCTGCGCGAGCTGATCACCGGCCTCGTCGGCATCCCGAGCCCGACCGGCGACGAGGCGCCGCTCGCCGCGCACATCGCCGACACGCTGGGACGTCACGCCGTGGTCCAGTCCCTCGACGACCGGCAGGCCAACGCCTTCGCCCGTCTCCGCGGCGACGGAACCGGACCCGACCTCATGCTGTACGCGCCCATCGACACCCTCACCGTGGGGGAGGAGAGCGAGGATCTCCCCTGGATCGGCCCGGAGTTGCGCGACGACATGCGCCCGAAGGCCTTGGCGGACGGCGATCTGGTCACCGGCCTCGGCGCCTCCAACCCCAAGGGCCACGCCGCCTGCGTGATGATGGCCGCCGAGGCGATCGCCCGCGCCGGCCTGCCGCTCACCGGCGACCTGGTCGCGGCGTTCGGCGCGGGCGGCATGCCCACGAACGCCCGGCCGGGCAGTACGAGGCTCAACACCGGCCAGGGCGTGGGCTGTTCGTTCCTCCTGGAGCAGGGCGTGTGGACCGATTACGCCATAATCGCCAAGCCCGGCTGGACGGTCTCCTGGGACGAGGTCGGCCTCGTCTGGTTCGAGGTCACGGTCCGCGGCACGCACACCTACGTCGGCTCACGCCATCGCCTGCCGTACGACAACGCCATCGCCCGCGCCGGCGAGGTCGCCCGGCATCTGGAGGAGTGGTTCGTCGAGTACGCCGAGCGCCACACCGGCGGCACCGTCGCACCGCAGGGCATCGTCTCCTCCGTGCGCGGCGGCTGGCCGCGCATGGCCGCGGTCACCCCGGCCGCCTGCACCCTCCGCGTGGACCTGCGCATCGGCCCCGACACCACGCCGATGCAGGCCAAACGGGAGTTCCTCGCCGCCCTCGACAAGCTGCCGGGGGACGTCACCGCCGAGATGGTCCTGGCCGTCCCCGGCACCCGGACCGACCCGGACAGCTGGATCTGCCGTACGGCCATGGCGAGTTGGGAGGCCGTCGAGGGCCGGGAGCACGAGGTGATCCCGGGCAACAGCGGAGCCACCGACGCCAACATCCTGCGCGGCCGCGGTATCCCCACGGTGCGGGTCGGCATGCCGAAGGTCACGGACGCGCCCTTCGAGATCGACTTCGCGCGGGGGATGAACACCGTCTCCGTACGGGCCATGGAGAAGCTGACGCGCCATCTGGTGCGTACGGCGGTCGACACCGTCACCCGCAGGCGCACCGAGCTGGAGGAACCCGCATGACCGAGATCGTCCTGGGCGTGGGCGCGTCGCACAGCACGCTGATGAACACCCACTGGGAGCAGACCCTCCACAAGGACCGGGCCGAGCGGTTCCGGGACGCGCTGAAGGCCGCGCGCGACGAACTCGCCGCCGCCCGGCCCGACACGGTGATCCTGGTCGGCTCCAACCACTTCCGCGGCTTCTGGCTCGACCTCATCCCCAGCTTCACCATCGGCGTCGGTGAGTGCGTCGCGAGCGGGGAGTCCGGCACCCCGAAGGGGCCCCAGCCGGTGGATGTGCCGCTCGCCCGTCACATAGCCAACTCCCTTGTGGAGAGCGGGCGTTTCGACGCGGCCTTCTCCGCCCGCCTCCAGATCGACCACGGCCAGTCGCACGCCATCCAGTACCTCCTCGACGGCCTCGACGTCGAGATCGTGCCGCTCGTGGTCAACGTCTTCGCCCACCCGCTGCCGACCCTGGAGCGCAGCGAGCAACTCGGCCGTGCGATCCGGGAAGCCGTGCTGGCCTTCCCCGAAGACCGCAGGGTGGCCGTGATCGGCTCCGGCGGCCTCTCGCACCGGCTGCCCTGGCCCGACTGGCGCGAACCGCACGGCGACGACGAGGAGTTCATGGTCGGCGCCTGGCTCGACGGCCGCGACAACTGGCAGGACTACGACGCCCGCCGCCGCGAGATCATCCGCGCCGCCGAGGCCGCCCTCAACCCCGAGTGGGACGACGAGTTCCTGTCGCTGGTCGAGCGCGGCGAGACCCACCGCATCACCCGCCTCACCACCGAGGAACTGGAGAAGACGGCCGGCAACGGAGCGCAGGAGATCCGCACCTGGCTGCTGATGTCCGCGCTGCTCGACCACGTACCCGGCCGGCGCCTGGTCTACGAGCCGATGCCCGAGTGGCTCACCGGGATGGCCGTCGCCGTCCTGGACCCCGTACACCCCGAGGAGAGGAACACATGAGCATCTGGACCGAACTGTCGGGCATCGACTACCGGCACGCCTACGTCGAGACCGGCGGCTTCAAGACCCGCGCCCTGCAAGCAGGTCCCGAGGACGGCGAGCACGTCGTGTTCCTGCACGGCACGACCGGACACCTCGAAGCGTTCGTACGGAACATCCCGGCGCACGCCTCGGCCGGCTACCGCTGCCACGCCATCGACATGCTGGGCCACGGCTATACGGGGAAGCCGGATCGCCCGGGTGAAATCCCGGCGTACGTCGAGCACTTGATGTCGTACCTGGACGCCGTGGGCGCTGAGCGAGCGCATCTGGTCGGTGAATCGCTGGGCGGCTGGGTGGGATCCTGGGCGGCGAGCGAGTACCCGGACCGGGTCGCCTCCCTCCAACTCCTGTGCATGGGCGGCACGAAGATCAACCCGCAGGTGATGGAGCGGCTGAAGACCTCGACGCGGGCCGCCGCCCTGGAGGACGACGTGTCCTTCACCCGGGAGCGGCTGCGGCTGCTGTGGGCCGAGTGGGACGACGACCTCGGCGAGGAGCTGACGAAGATCCGCTACGAGATCTACCACCACCCCGACTTCCAGCGGAACCTGCACAATCTGCTGGCCCTCCAGGAGGTGGAGACGCGCGAGCGCAACCTGCTCCGGCCGGACCGGATGGCGCGCATCAAGGCGCCGACCCTGATCGTCTGGGGCAACAAGAACCCGTTCGGGGACGTCCCGGAGGCCGAGGCCATCGCCGCCGCGATACCCGGCGCCCGGCTTGAGTTGTTCAACGGGTGCGGGCACTGGCCGCAGCACGAGAAGGCGGACCGCTACAACCCGCTCAGCCTGGCCTTCCTGGCCGAAGTCTGACCCTCCGGGCTGCGGTCATCACGAATTAACAACCCCGCCCATGGCCCTGATCAGGGAATCCGTGATTCCGTGAGGGGATCGGATTCAGCCAAGAGCCGCGTTCCGCGAAAGGCAGCCGCAGGGCACCTGGAAAGCAACTGGAAGGCAACGGATCGACCGGGAGGTTCTTCCCATGACCGTCACCACCGTCGGCCGCGCCGGCACTGTACCCGCTGTACGTGCCGTGACCGGCTCGGCGATTCCCCGGGAAGCGGTTCCCGGCCCGGACCCGATGAACTCGGTCCTCGGCAAGGTCAGACCGATCCTGGAGGCGTTCACCGCCGAGGACGACAGTCTCTCCCTCGCCGAGCTGGTGCGCAGGACCGGCGTCGCCAAGGCCACCGTGCACCGGCTCGCCCAGGAGCTGGTGATGTGGGGACTCCTGGAACGTGCGGGCTGCGACTACCGGCTCGGGCTGCGCCTGTTCGAGATCGGCCAGCGCGTGCACCGGCAGCGCATCCTGCGCGAGGTGGCCCAGCCGTATATGGAGGACCTGCTGCTGGCCACCCAGGAGACGATCCACTTCGCCATCCACGACAGCCTCGACGTCGTGTACCTGGAGAAACTCTTCCCGCACCGTGGGCTGAACGAGGAGTCCCGGGTCGCCGGCCGGCTGCCGCTGTACTGCACGGCCACCGGCAAGGCGATCCTGGCCTTCTCCCCGCCCGCCCTGTTCGCCGAGGTGGTCAGGAACGGGCTGAAGCCCTTCACCCGCCACACGGTGACCCTGCCGGGCCGGCTGCGGGCCCAACTGGAGCGGATCAGGGCGGAGGGCTTCGCCATCGAGGCCGAGGAGATCCGCCTCGGCTACACCAGCATGGCCGTGCCGGTCTTCAGCCGCCAGGACACGCTCGTCGGCGCGCTGTCCATCACCGCGCCCACCTACCGGATGGACCCCTCGGGCCACGCCGTCGCGCTGCGCGCCGCGGCTCTGGGCATCAGCCGGTCGCTGCGGTGAGCGCGGCACTGGACGAGGTGCTCGCAAGGGCCCGGAAGCTGATCGGGGAGTGGGACGGCGAGGACTGCGGCGTCCTGAGCGTGAAGGAGTTCTGCCGGTACGCCGCCGCCCTCAACGACGGCGACTACATCCGCCGGGCCCGCGCCCAGGAGGCCGCCGGGGAGCGGGTCGTCGCCCCGCCGCTCTTCGTCGCCGGGACGCTGAGCTGGCAGGACGGCCCGACCGAGGACGCCCTGCAACGCGACGGGCTCGCCGCCAGGGAAGCTCCCTGCACCGACGGCCTGCCGGTACGCCATGTGCACGGCGGCCAGTCGGTCCGGCTGGGCAGGCCACCGGTCGCGGGCATCCGGGTCACCGCGTCCCGGGCCATCACCTCCGCCGACCAACGGCGCGGCCGGTCCGGCGAGTTCGTGCTGCTCGGTGTGACCACCCGCTTCACCGCGGAGGACGGAGAGGAACTCATGGCCATGGACGAGACGATCGTCGTGCTCGACCTGCCCGGCACAGGTGCCGAAAGCGACGAGGGCAGCGGAGCCGCCGCGTGACCGCTCCCACCGCCGGACAGATCTGCCCGCCCCGCGGCTACTCCCACAGCCGAGTCCAGCTCTTCCGGTTCAGCGCCGTGTCCTGGAACTCCCACCGCATCCACTACGACGCCGGGTTCGCGGCGTCCGAGGGCTTCGGGGACGTCGTCGTCCAGTCCACCCTGCACGGCGAGAGCGTCACCCGGTACGCCCTCGACTGGGCCGGGCCCGAAGCCGAGCTGGCGTCGGTGAGCTGGCGCAACCGGGCCACCGCCGTGGCAGGTGAGCCGCTCACCTGGACCGCGACGGTGCGCTCGGTCGAGCCCGGCGACGACGGAGCCCGGGTGACGCTGGACGTCTCCGTCCTCAAGGACGACGACGTACCCTGCGTCACCGGGCACGTCGAACTCACTTGGCGTGCTGCTCGTACCAGCCCTTGAGCAGGGTGGTCTGGAGGTCCGGCGACTGCTTGAGCAGTTTCCGTTCGAGGAAGAAGTCGACGATCTTCTTCGACGCGGCGATGTCCGCGTCGTTGATGCCGCGCGCGGCGAAGTTGATCTCCGGCAGTACCTTCACCGTCTGATCCTCGGGCAGCTTGACCTGCTTGTTGGAGGCCTGCGCCGCCGCGGTGGGGTCGTCGGTGACGATCTTGTCGGCCTCGGCCACCACCTTGAAGATCTTGCCGGCGACGTCTTCGTTGTCCTTGAGCCAGCTCTGGTCGGCCAGCAGCCACTGCACGTACCTCACCCCGAAGTCACCGATGCGCCCGGCGATGTGACCGCCCGCCGCGTCACCGCGCGCTGCCCACGGCTCGTAGAGGATGTAGCCGTCGATGGAGCCCTGCTCCAGCATTCCGGGGATCTCCGGCGGCGAACTCTCCAGGATCTTCACGGAGTCCGGGTCGATGCCGTTGTGCAGCAGGTACTGGTGCGTCGAGTAGAGGCCGAGGCCGCCGATCGCCGCCATGGTCTTGATCTGCTTCGGTGAGTCGATGCCGTCCCGCAGGACGACCTTGAGGTAGCGGTCGGAGGACTGGAAGACCCCGAGGGCCCGTAGGTCGGGATTGGTGACCATCAGCGGCAGGGCGGAGGAGTCGGAGTTGAGTCCGATCTGCGCGGTGCCCGCCGACACGGCCTCCGACGCCGCCGGACCGCCCTCGGTCTTCACCAGCTCGACGTTGACGCCCGCCTTGGTGAACATGCCGCGCTCCACGGCGAGATAGAGGGGGGCGTACGAGGCGTCGACACCGAGGGCGAGACGCACCGTCGGTTTGCCCGCCGCCGACACCCCCGCCGAGTCGGTCGTCCCGGCCGTACAGGCCGTGGTGAGAGCCAGCGCCGCGCAGGCGGCGGCGAGGGCGCTTCTTCTGCTGATCCGTACTGTCTGCATGTCCGCACTCCCGTGGCCGGAATTCTCGTGCCGCAGACGCTCCCAGCCCGTGCGCGGTCCGCTAAGCGACATGTCCTGCTCACCGGAACGAACCCGTGGGGCGGGACCGTGGACGGCTCCTACTCTCCCGGCCATGAGCCTTCTCACCGACGTGCCGACGAGCACGGACGAGTCGCGCACGCTGCACACGGACATCCTGATCGTCGGCGCCGGACCCGCGGGCCTCTACGGCGCCTACTATGCGGGATTCCGCGGCCTTCGGGTGGCGGTCATGGACGTGCTGCCCCAGTGCGGCGGCCAGATCAGCGCGATGTACCCGGAGAAACCGATCTTCGACATCGCGGGCTTCCCGGCGGTGCGCGGCCGCGACCTGGTGGCGAACCTCGTCGCCCAGGCCGAGCCGTACGGTCCCCGCTACTTCCTCGGTGAGCGGGCGGCGGAGCTCACCCACGGGCCCGACGGCCTCCCGGTCGTCCGCGGTGACCGGGGGACCACGGTCCGGGCCGGAGCGGTCGTCATCACCGGCGGCATCGGGACGTTCACGCCCCGGCCGCTCCCGGCGGGCGAGGACTACCTGGACCGCGGGCAGGTCTACTTCGTACCGGAACCCGCAGCGCACACGGACCATGACGTCGTGGTCGTCGGCGGCGGCGACAGCGCCTTCGACTGGGCCGCGACCCTCGCCCCGCTCGCCCGCTCCGTACGTCTGGTGCACCGCACCGACCGGTTCCGCGCCCACCGGGCGAGCGTCGAGAAGGTCCGCACCCTCGGCATCGAGATCATCACCGACTCCGAGGTGAGCGCCCTGTACGGAGAGTCGCACGTCGAGCAGGTCGAGATCCGGCACCGTACGACCAAGGCCACCCGGCTGCTCCCGGCGCGCACCGTCGTGGCCGCCCTCGGCTTCATCGCCGACCTCGGCCCGCTGAAGGACTGGGGGCTGACACTCCAGGCCCGGCGGATCGCCGTGGACACCCGGATGGCCACCAACCTGCCCCGGGTCTACGCCGCCGGGGACATCACCGACTACCCGGGCAAGGTCCGGCTCATCTCCGTGGGCTTCGGTGAGGTCGCCACGGCCGTCAACAACGCGGCCACCGCCATCGACCCGGAAGCGGCGCTCTTCCCCGGACACTCCACTGAGAAGGAGAACTGACGTGGCCTACGTCATCGGCTCGGCCTGTGTCGACATCATGGACCGTTCCTGCGTCGAGGAATGCCCCGTCGACTGCATCTACGAGGGCGAGCGCAAGCTGTACATCAACCCGGCCGAGTGCATCGACTGCGGTGCCTGCGAGACGGCCTGCCCCGAACAGGCCATCGCCGTCGACCGGCTCGCCGACCCCGAGCACCGGGCCGACAACCGCCGCTTCTTCGACGAAACCCTGCCCGGCCGTGACGCCCCGCTGGGCGAGCCGGGCGGGGCGAGTGGCCTCGGTCCCGTGGGCGCCGACACCGCTCTGGTCGGCGGACGATGAGGGGCCCGGAACAGCACGATGCCCAGGGCGGCCGCGCGGGCCGGCCTGGGCATCGTGATCAGAGGGTTCAGACGAGGTCGAACCGGTCCAGGTCCATGACCTTGGCCCACGCCGCGACGAAGTCCTTGGCGAACTTCTCCTTGGCGTCGTCGCTCGCGTAGACCTCGGCGAGCGCACGCAGCTCGGAGTTCGAGCCGAAGACCAGGTCGGCACGGGTGCCGGTCCACTTGACCGCGCCGGAGACGACGTCGCGGCCCTCGAACTCGTCCTGCGCCTCGGACGTCGACTTCCACTCCGTGCCCAGGTCGAGCAGGTTGGCGAAGAAGTCGTTGGTCAGGGTGCCCGGGCGGTCGGTGAGAACGCCGTGCTTCGACTGGCCGGCGTTGGCGCCGAGAACGCGCAGACCACCGACGAGGGCGGTCATCTCGGGGGCGCTCAGCGTCAGCAGGTTCGCCTTGTCGGTCAGCAGGAACTCGGCCGGCAGGCGGTTGCCCTTGCCGACGTAGTTCCGGAAGCCGTCGGCCTTCGGCTCGAGCGCGGCGAACGACTCGACGTCCGTCTGCTCCTGCGCGGCGTCCACCCGGCCCGGCGTGAACGGCACCTCGACCTGCACGCCGCCGGCCTTGGCAGCCGCCTCGACGGCCGCGGAGCCCGCGAGCACGATCAGGTCGGCCAGGGAGACCTGCTTGCCACCGGCGGCGTTGAAGGACTCCTGGATGCCTTCGAGCGTACGGAGCACCTGCGAGAGGTCGTCCGGGTTGTTGACCTCCCAGCCGCGCTGCGGCTCCAGGCGGATACGGGCACCGTTGGCGCCACCGCGCTTGTCGCTGCCGCGGAAGGAGGAGGCCGAAGCCCAGGCCGCGGAGACGAGCTGCGAGATGGACAGGTCCGAGCCGAGGATCTGCTCCTTGAGGGAGGCGACGTCGGCCGCGTCGATGACCTCGCCCGTCCGCGCCGGCAGCGGGTCCTGCCACAGCAGCACCTCGGAGGGGACCTCCGGGCCGAGGTAGCGCTGGATCGGGCCCATGTCGCGGTGCGTCAGCTTGTACCAGGCGCGGGCGAAGGCGTCCGCGAGCTCATCCGGGTTCTCGTAGAAGCGCCGCGAGATCGGCTCGTAGATCGGGTCGAACTTCAGCGCGAGGTCGGTGGTGAGCATCGTCGGGAGCTTCTTCTTCGACGCGTCGTGCGCGTCGGGGATGATCGCCTCGGCGTTCTTCGCCACCCACTGGTTCGCACCGGCCGGGCTCTGGGTGAGCTCGTACTCGTACTCGAAGAGGTTCTTGAAGAACCCGTTGCTCCACTGGGTCGGCGTGGCGGTCCAGGTCACCTCGAGACCGGAGGTGATGGCGTCACCGCCCTTGCCGGTGCCGTAGGTGCTCTTCCAGCCGAGGCCCATCTGATCCATCGGGGCGCCCTCGGGCTCGACGCCGACGCTCTCCGCGGGGCCCGCGCCGTGGGTCTTGCCGAAGGTGTGGCCACCGGCGATGAGGGCGACGGTCTCCTCGTCGTTCATCGCCATCCGGCGGAACGTCTCACGGATGTCGCGGGCCGCGGCGATCGGGTCCGGGTTGCCGTTCGGGCCCTCCGGATTGACGTAGATCAGGCCCATCTGGACCGCGCCCAGCGGGTCCTCCAGCTCGCGGTCACCCGTGTAGCGCTGGTCGTCCAGCCAGACCTGCTCCGGGCCCCAGTACACGTCCTCGTCGGGCTCCCAGACGTCGGCGCGGCCGCCGGCGAAGCCGAAGGTCTTGAAGCCCATCGTCTCCAGGGCGACGTTGCCGGTGAGGACCATGAGGTCGGCCCAGGAGATGGACTGGCCGTACTTCTTCTTGACCGGCCACAGCAGACGGCGGGCCTTGTCCAGGTTGCCGTTGTCCGGCCAGCTGTTGAGCGGGGCGAAGCGCTGCTGACCGGCGCCCGCGCCACCGCGGCCGTCGCTGATGCGGTACGTACCGGCGCTGTGCCAGGCCATACGGATCATGAGCGGGCCGTAGTTGCCGAAGTCGGCGGGCCACCAGTCCTGCGAGGTGGTGAGCACCTCCGCGATGTCCCGTTTCACGGCCGCGAGGTCGAGGTTCTCAAACGCCTTGGCGTAGTCGAACTCCTCGCCGAGCGGGTTCGCCACGGCGGGGTTCTTGGCGAGGATCTTCAGGTTGAGGCTCTCCGGCCACCACTGGCGGTTGCCTCCACCCTGGGTCGGGTGCGCGGCGCGCTCGTGCGCCACCGGGCACTGGCCTTCTGTGGCGTTGTTCTCAGACATGGGAATCCTTCCGGACGGGGTGGATCTTGGTGCTCAGGAGCTGCTGCTTGTGGTGGTGGAACAGGCGGGGCACAGACCCCAGTAGATGACCTCGGCCTCGTCGATCGAGAAGCCGCGGTCGTCGGACGCGGTCAGGCAAGGCGCCTCGCCCATCGCACAGTCGACGTCGGCGACGACTCCGCACGTCCGGCAGATGACGTGGTGGTGGTTGTCGCCGACGCGTCCCTCGAACCGGGCCGGGCTGCCGGCCGGTTCGATACGCCGAATGAGTCCCGCCCCGGTGAGCGCGTGCAGGCCCTCGTACACGGCTTGAACGGAGACATGGCCGACGCGGTCACGGACCCCGGCGGCGATCGCCTCGACGCCGAGGTGATCGCCGTGCCGAACGGTCTCGAGCAGCGCGACGCGGGCGGCCGTCACCCGCAGGCCGACACCCCGCAGCTCATCGGCCGTGGTCGGAGTGTGGGAGGCGGTCATGTCTCAGAACCTATCCTCAAGAACACGAACGATTCAAGAAAACGACTCGTTCTAATTTCGTGTCGTGTCGGGGCACGGTGGTGGACGGGCCCGCGAGGGAGAAGCACGGGGAGACAGACCGGCACGAGACGACCGGAAACCTGCCCGAGGGGGCTCCCGGATGAGTACGTCGTGTGACTCACCGTGGTGGTGGAGGTCCCGGAGCCAGTTCGTCGGCGACCAGGCGCCCGATCGTGGGAGCCAAGGTGACGGCCGAGTGCATGACGGCCACATAGAGAGACCTGTCCGACGTGACGTGTCCGATCAGGGGTCCGTCCGGGGGCATCGGGCGCAGTCCGACACGGCTGTCCAGCACGCGGCAACGCTCGGCGCCGTGGACTGCCGAACGCAGCGCTCTCACACCCAGCTCGGCTGTTCGCGGAACGGTCATCAACAGCTGCCCCTCGCGCAGCTCCCGCACCTCGAAGTCCGGCCCCGCGACGATTCCCCTCACGAGTCCGGGCGGCGCCGTCAGTCGCACCAGTCGGGCCGGGGACACGGTGACCGGCAGGTCGATCCCCAGCGGCTCGATCAGCGAGGCGACTCCGGTTCCGGCGGCCAGCACCACGGTCGAGGCCGGATGGAAGCCCGCGGCGGAGGTCACCCCCGCTACGCGCCCCCCGACAACCTTCAGCGAGGTGTCGCCTGCGCCGAAGACGACCCGCGCGCCGAGCGCTCGCGCCCCGCGCACCAGCGCCCCGGTGACCGCGACGGGGTCGACGCCGCCGTCGGACGGGGTGTACACGGCCCGCTCCGGAGGCGTGCGCAGACCGGGTTCGAGTGACCGGATCTCGTCGCGCCCGACCTCGTACTGCCCCTCACCCACGGACGAGTCCGGCCACCTCAGCGAACCGGTCCAGCGCACGGCGACGTCCGGCAGCTCCGCTTCGAGGCGCCGATAGTCCGCGAGGACGGAGCCGCGCAGGTCATGGGCGCGCCCCGGCCAGTCGCCGCCGAAGCCGCCGATCCACGCGAAGGAGACGCCGGTCACGCCCGCCGCCGGTCCGGGGCCACGGTCGACCAGGGTCACATCGGCGCCCTGCCGGGCCAGGTGGTACACCACCGACGCGCCCACCACACCCGCCCCGACGATGACGACGGACATGACCGCTCAGATCACGCAGCCCACATGCGCCAGCGCCTGCTTCAGCAGCACCCCGTGCCCACCCGGCATATCGCTCTGCACCGCGGGCGACAGGGCCTCCTGCGGGCTGAACCAGACGAGGTCGAGGGCGTCCTGGCGCGGCCGGCAGTCGCCGCTGACCGGGACGACGTACGCGAGCGAGACCGCGTGCTGACGCGGGTCGTGGTACGGCGTGACGCCGTGCGTCGGGAAGTACTCGGCCACCGTGAAGGGCTGGAGGGAGGTCGGGACGCGGGGCAGTGCCACCGGCCCGAGGTCCTTCTCCAGATGGCGCAGCAGAGCGTCCCGCACCCGCTCGTGGTGCAGGACACGGCCGGAGACCAGAGTCCGGCTGACCGTCCCGTCGGGGCCGATGCGCAGCAGCAGGCCGATGCTGGTGACTTCGCCGCTGTCGTCGATGCGTACGGGCACGGCCTCCACATACAGGATCGGCATGCGGGCGCGCGCCGACTCGAGCTCGTCGGGAGAGAGCCAGCCGGGCGTGGTATCGGTCATGTCAGACATTGCTTGATCATACTTTCAGGAGTTGGCGGAAAACCGGTAGACCCGGCGGGCGTTGTCCTGCCCGGCCCAGCGGGCGATGCGCAGCGCGTCCGGCAGGCTCAGCTCGTCGGCGTCCACCCGGTCCTGGAGCAGCCCGGCCAGCCCTTGGCGGAAGGCCACCGCGCCGAGCAGGTAGAACTCGGCCAGACCATAGGCGTCGGAGCTGTACAGCAGCTTGCGGAACGGGGTGATTTCCAGGGCCTCCTCCAGGATCGTCCGGGCCCGGACGGGCCCGACGTGGTGCAGGGTCAGCCCCACATCGAGGTACACCTGCTCGAACACCGCCGCCAGATAGGCGGCCTGCCGCTGGTACGGCCAGCAGTGCAGCAGAAGAACGGGGATCGTACCGCTCGTCAGGTGCAGCCAGTCGGTCAGCCGGGCCGGGTCCGCGCGGTGCAGGCGGATGTCGTTGTCGCCGAAGCCCGTGTGCAGTTGGAGCGGCAGCTCCAGCTCCACGGCCGTCCACAGCAGATGGCGTACGAGAACAGGGTGATCGAGTCGGCCACCCGAAGCCAGCCACTGATGCGCCGCCGTGGTGACCTCTGCGTCCGTCGGGCGGGCCGGGTCGAGGTCGAAGCCGGTGCGGTAGGCGGCCACCGACTTCACGGCCACCACGCCCGGACGCCGTACGGCCTCCTGAGCGGCCGCGCGGAACGTGCGCGCGTACGCGTCCGGTTCGACCCCCTCGGCCGCGACCGCCTCGGCGACGGATTCCAGCCGAACCACCTCGTACGCGTCTGCCTGCGCCGCCTCGGCAAGCTCCGCCGGAGTGGTCAGCCGGTCCGGGGTGTACCCGGTGTCGACGCAGAGCACATCCGTCTGCGCGGCCGTGAGGAAGCGGCGGTTCACGTCACGAGGGTCCAGCTCGGCGCGGCGGGCCACGTACTCGTCGGCGGGTGTGTGCCGGGGCAGGTCGAGGAGAGGAGCGCAGTGGCGGCGGACGGCGACTCCTACGGGCGTGTCGAAGGGTGAGACACCCGGCCACGGCTCGCCCTCGGTGAGCAGGGACTCCAAGCCGTCCCGGTCGAGATCGGCGGTGGTGACACCGTGGCAGTGATGGTCGAACAGCGGCAGCGCGGCGAGTTCCTCGTGGACGGCGCCCATGTCAGTACTTCCAGCGGTACGCCGCCGCGATCCGCTCGTCGTCCAGTCCGGCCACGGCCGCGGTCTCCCCGAGCCGTACGGCGGTCACGGCGTCGGCGAGCACCGGGCCCAGGGCGGCGCGCAGCTGTTCGTCCTTGCGGAACTCCTCGACCGACTCCGCCAGCGAGGTGGGCAGCCGGTGGACCGCTTCGCCCAGTCGCGCCGGGTCGCCGGTGATCTCCTCGGGGAGGGGCGCCGACGTCGTCGCTCCGTCCAGTCCGGCGGCGATGACGCAGCCGAGGGCGAGATACGGGTTGGCGGCCAGGTCGACCGGCTTGACCTCAAGGTTCGCCGACTGGTCGCGCAGTCCTGCCGTGCCGGTGACGACGCGTACCGCCGCCTCGCGGGTCTCGTGGCCCCAGGTGGTGAACACCCCGGCCCACTGGGACGGTTGGAGCCGCAGACGGCTCGCCGGGCTCGGGGCGGTGACGGCCGTGAGCGCCGGCAGATGGGCCAGGATCCCGGCCGCGAAGGACTCCGCCTCGGCCGTCATGCCGTACCGGCCCGCGCCGCCTGAGTGCAGGTTCGCGCCGTCGCGCCAGGCGGAGAGGTGGATGTGGCCGCCGTTGCCGACGCCTTGCGCGAACACGGCCGGGGCGAAGGAGACGACCAGCCCGTGGCGCTGCGCCACCGCCCGGATGGTCTGGCGCACCAGCACGCTGCGGTCGGCCGCCGCGACCGGGTCGAGCGCGCCCACCGAGATCTCGAACTGCCCCGCCGCGTACTCGGGATGTACCTGCTCCACATCCACGCCCTGCGCCGCGCACGCCGCCAGCAGGTCGGCCGTGTAGTCGCTCAGCTCCACCTGCCGGACGGCCCCGTACGCCGGACCCGACACCGCGGGCACGAACTCCCCGTCGGCCGTGGGACCCCGGCCCACCGCCCACTCGATCTCGATCGCCGCCCGGAAGGTGACGCCGTGCCGCCCGGCCGCGTCCGCCACGATCCGGCGCAGGAACGTGCGGCTGCATCCGGGATGCCGCTCGCCGTCCTGGGTGATCCGGTCGACCGGCGCCCACGCCCAGCCGGGCTGCCCGGCCAGGGCGACCAGTTGGTCGAGGTCGGGGTAGAGGCGCAGGTCGCCGTCGGGGGAGCCGAGGACGTCGGTGGAGACGATGGAGTCGTCGGCCAGGAAGGTGTCGAAGACCGGCGACATGCCGACGCCCCAGGCCGCCGCCGAGGCGAGCTTGGCGGTGGGGACGGCCTTCACCCGGCCGATGCCCGCCGTGTCGACGTAGGCCAGGACGATGCCGTGCACACCCCGGCCGGACAGCTCCTCGCTCAGCGCCCTGGCCCGCTCGACATCGCCCGGACGTCCTCCGGGGACGGGGTCGGCAAGGGTGGTCATACGTCCTCCTCGACGGGCTCGGCGCCCACGTCAGGGTCTGCGGCCACGTCAGGGTTTCACGGCCACCGCACCGAACTGCGGTACCGCGGCGGGCACGTCGGGGCCGGCGCGCCACTGGGAGCACGGCACCATGCCCGGTTCGAGCAGCTCCAGCCCTTCCAGGAAGGCCGATATCTCGGCGCGGCTGCGGGCGGTGATCGGTGGCGTGGCGTTCTCGTTCCAGAACTTCATCGCCGGAATCTGTCCCTCGCCGCCCAGGTCGGCGTCGAAGGTGGGGTGCGTCAGGACCAGGAAGCTGCCGGCGGGGACCGCGTCCATCACACGGCGCACGATGTCCCGCGCCTTCTCGGTGTCCAGCACGAAGTTGAGGATGCCCAGCATCATCACCGCGACGGGCCGGGTGAAGTCGAGGCTCTGCGCGGCGCGTTCGAGGATGGCGTCCGGGTCGTGGACGTCCGCGTCGATGTAGGCGGTGCCGCCCTCGGGGGTGCCGGTCAGCAGTGTGCGGGCATGGGCGAGCACGATCGGGTCGTTGTCGACGTACACGATCCGGGCCTCGGGCGCGATGCGTTGGGCGATCTCGTGGGTGTTCTCGGCTGTCGGCAGCCCGGTGCCGATGTCGAGGAACTGCCGCACTTCCCGCTCGTCGGCCAGGAACCGCACGGCCCGGTCGAGGAATGCGCGGTCCGCGCGGGCGATGTCCCGGATCACCGGGAACATCGTGGCGACCTGTGCCCCGACCTGCTGGTCGACCTCGTAGTTGTCCTTGCCGCCGATCCAGTAGTTCCACACGCGGGCGTTGTGCGCCACAGAGGTGTTCAGCCTCGGCGACCTGCCCGGCGTGGTCTGGCTCTCGCTCACGACTGTGCTCCTTCGCGCGCCCGCGGCCGTCGCCGCCATTGTGCCGTCCGATGATCAGCATGTCCCGGAAACGGCCCGAGCAGAAGGGCGCGTGACGGGGCCTGAGCGAACCTCGTCGAGTTCGCCCTGATGCGGTTTGCTACCGGCGAGTACCCTCGTCGCGTGACGCGTGGGGCGCCTGAGGTAGGGTCCCCCGCGATCCGCAACCACTCACAGGCTGGAGACCGCTGCACGCGGTGTCGAAGGGGGCGGCAGCATCATGGAATTCCATGTGGTCGAGGAGGAGCCGGCGCAGGGCGGCGGTGCGCGGTTGGAAGACCTGGCCACGGAACCCCTGCTGACCCGGGACTACGAGACGCGGCCCGCGCTGGTCTACGAGCGGCTGCGAGAGCGCCACGGCCCGGTCGCCCCGGTCGACCTGCTGGGCGTGCCCGCGTGGCTCGTGCTGGGCTACCGCGAGTCGCTCCAGGTGCTGCACGACGACGCCGGCTGGCCCAAGGGCCTGGAGAACTGGCGGGCCCGGTCGGAGGGCCGGGTGCCCGCCGACTGGCCGCTCGCCCCCTCCCTCGAGGTCAACCATGTGCTGATCCAGGGTGGTTCGGGCCACCGCGCGCTGCGCACCGCCTGGGACGCCGCCCTGAGGCCGTTCCAGGACCCGCGCCAACCGCAGGCCAAGCGGCTGAGGGCGGCCGTCACGACCTACGCCGACGACCTGATCACCTTGCTCGCTCAGGGCGGCGGCACGGGCCTGGCCGACTTGTCGGCGCAGTTCTCCCGCCCGCTCCCGTTGATGGCGGCGAGCCATCTGCTCGGCTTCCCCGGCTCGCAGGCCGACGACGCCCTGATGGACATGTGGCGGGTACTGGACGCGGGCCCGGATGCCGAACCCGCCCTGGCGCGGCTGCTGGAGACGCTCACGGAGCTGGCCGCCGCGAAGAAGGAGCAACCGGGCGACGACTTCCCCTCCTTGCTGCTGGCCGCCCACCCCGACCTCTCGGTCGACGAGCTCGCCCGGGAGCTGTTCATGCTGCTCGGCATGACCTCGGACCACGTCGGCATCCTCATCTCCAACACCGTGGTCGAAGTGATCTCCGGAGAACGTGAGGGAGGCGTGCGCACGGTCCTCTCCGCCGGGATGGTCCGGGAGACCATGAACCGGGTGGTCATGCGCAAGCCGCCGCTGGTCAACTTCGTGCCGAGGTTCGCTGCCGCGGACATGCCGCTCGGGAACTACACCATCCGGGCCGGGGACCCCGTATGGGTCTCCTCCGCCGCCGCGCACGCCGACCCCGTGTTCGCCGGGCAGACGGCCCCGGGCTCGTCCACCATCAGCAGCCGGGCGCACCTGTCGTGGGGGGCGGGCCCGCGCCAGTGCCCGGCCCGTGAACTGGCGTCGACGATCGCCTCGGCGGGCGTGAGCCGCGTCTTCGAACGGTTCGCACACCTGGAGCTCGCCCTCCCGGTCGACCAACTGCCATGGCGCTCCTCGCCGTTCATGCGGGGACTCCGCTCGCTGCCCGTGCGCTACGAACTCGCCGCGCAGACCGCGCGCTATGTGCCGGCGGCGCCCCCGGAAGCCGCGGCACCCGTGGCAGACGTAGCGGACCAGGCCATCCGTCGGCGGTCGTCGCTGTGGCGGTACCTGGCCGGGCTGATCCGCCCGGGCGGCTGAGCGCGAGTCAGGATCCGGGCCGCACCTGCCCGTTCTGCCAGGCCCACGCGGCGATCTCCACCGGGTCGGTGACGAACGTACGGCGGCACGCGGCCGACGCCGCGGAGATCACCGTACGACTGCTGCTCGACGAGGGCCGGCTGGAAGCGACGGCCACGGACGACGGCCGCGGCGGCACCCAGCTCCCGGACGCCGCACACGGCGGTGGCTTCGGCCTCGTCGGTCCCGCCGAGCGCGTGACGGCTTTGGGCGGCGAACTCCGGGCCGGGCCGCGCGACGGACACGGCTGGGAGGTGCGGGCGGTGTTCCCGGCGGGAACGCCCTGACCGGCGGGACCGCCCGACAACACCGACCGGCAGGACCACCCGCCCGGGACGGACCGCCCCGGACGGACCGGCTGGGACGGACCGCCCGGGATCGACTGCCCGGGGTCGACCGGCTGGACCGCCCTGGCGCTGCGCCCACTCGCGGCTGTTCAATGAAACTGCACATGCACAGCCGTGAGAGGAGCCGTCCGTGTCACCAGCCGCCGCCCCGCCCGTCGGCGCGCGTATCCGGCAGGCGCGTCAGGGCCGCGGGATGAGCCTGCGGGCCCTGGCCCGGGAGATCGGGGTGTCGGCGAGCCTGGTGTCGCAGATCGAGACGGGCAAGAGCCAGCCGTCCGTCAGTACGCTGTACGCGATCACGACAGCGCTCGGCATCTCCGTCGAGTCCCTCTTCGAGGCGCGGGAGTCCGCACCGCAGACCGCGGCGGCCGCCGCCCCCGGCACCGTCCTGCACGCCCTCGCCGCCTTCGCCGCCGACCCGGGCCGCCGCATCGGCCCGCTGGTCACGCCGGACGAGCGGGAGACGCTGGAGCTGGACTCCGGGGTCGTGTGGGAGCGTCTCGGACATGTGCCCGGCGCGGACGTCGACTTCTTGATGGTGACCTACCGGCCGGGCGGCTCCTCCTCCAGTTCCGGCGGCCTGATGCGGCACACGGGTACCGAGTACGGGTGTCTGACCTCGGGCGAACTCGTCCTCACCCTCGGTTTCGACGAGTACACGCTGCGCCCCGGCGACGCGGTGTGCTTTGAGTCGACGACCCCGCACCGCTACCGCAACGATGGAGAGGAACCGGCCGTCGGCGTATGGTGTGTGTTCAGTAACACTTGACACTTCCGGCGGGCAGTCGTTCACTCCGAATCGGGGGTGGTCGCCATGGCGATCCGCACATTCGGGCCCAATGCCGTCGACTGGGAAGAGCGCGTCGACCTGGCCCGGCTGCGCAAGCAGCGCCTGGCCCGGCTCAAGGACCAGCTGAGCCGCTCCGAGCTCGGTGCGCTGCTGACGTTCGATTTCGCCAACATCCGCTATATGACGGCCACGCACATCGGCACCTGGGCGATGGACAAGCTGATCCGCTTCGCCCTGCTGACCCGCGGCGGTGAGCCGGTCGTCTGGGACTTCGGCTCCGCCGCCCGCCACCACCAGCTCTACAACCCCTGGCTCGACTACAGCGACGGCAAGGGCGGCCCGCCCACCGGCGCCCGCGCCGGCATCTCCACCCTCCGCGGCGCCTTCCACCCGGACGCGGGGATAGCCGAGGACGTCGCCCGGAAGATCGCCGCAGAGCTGCGCGAGCACGGCCTGGCCCAGGAACCCCTCGGCGTCGACGTCGCCGAGATGCCCGTCCTCGCCGCGCTGCGCGCCGAGGGCATCGACGTCGTCGACGGCCAGCAGGTCTTCCTGGAGGCCCGCCGCCTCAAGACCGGCGACGAGATCTCCCTCCTCACCCAGGCCTGCGCGATGGTCGACGCGGCGTACGAGGAGCTGTACGGCTATCTGCGCCCCGGCGTGCGCGAGAACGAATGCGTCGGAGTGGTCAGCAAGGTCCTGTACGACCTCGGCAGCGAGTACGTCGAAGGCGTCAACGCCATCTCCGGCGAACGCTGTTCACCCCACCCGCACGTCTACAGCGACCGTCTGATCCGCCCCGGCGACCCCGCCTTCTTCGACATCCTGCACAGCCACCTCGGCTACCGCACCTGCTACTACCGCACCTTCGCCGTCGGCAGCGCCTCGCGCGCCCAGCGCGACGCCTACGTCCGTTGCCGGGAGTACATGGACGAGGCGATCTCCCTGGTCCGGCCGGGTGCCACCACCGCCGACATCGTCCAGGTCTGGCCGCGCGCCGAGGAGTTCGGCTTCGCCGACGAGACGGCCGCCTTCGCCCTCCAGTACGGGCACGGGGTCGGCCTGTCCATCTGGGAGAAGCCCATCTTCAGCCGCCTGGTCTCCCTCGACCACCCCGAAGTCCTCGAAGAGGGCATGGTGTTCGCGCTGGAGACCTACTGGCCCGCCGCCGACGGCTGGTCCGCCGCCCGCATCGAGGAGGAACTGGTCGTCACCGCCGACGGCTGCGAGGTCATCACCAAGTTCCCGGCGGAGGAACTGCTGGTGGCGGGACGCAAGTACTGGACGGTGGGCGGCGAGCTGAACACCCGACGCGAGGCACAGTCCCACCTCAACAGGAGCGACTGATGGTCGACCGGGACGAACTCCTCTCGCTGTACGAGCAGATGGCCGTCATCCGCCGTACGGAGAAGGCCGCCCACGACCTGTTCCTGCAAGGCCTGGTCAAGGGCACCACCCACCTCGCTGCCGGACACGAGGCGATCGCCGTCGGTGCGAGCGCCGCCCTGCACGACGACGACTACGTCTTCGCCACCTACCGGGGGCATCACCACGCCCTGGCCCGGGGCGCCACGCCCGAGGAGTGCCTCGCCGAACTCATGAGCAGGGCCACCGGACTGTGCGGGGCCAAGGGCGGCTCGATGCACCTCACGAAGGCGGCCACGGGCATGCTCGGCTCGTACGCCATCGTCGGCGCCCATCTGCCGATGGCGGTCGGCGCCGCCTGGTCGGCCCGGCTGCGCGGCACCGGACAGCTCGCGGTCGCCTTCTTCGGCGACGGCGCGACCAACATCGGCGCCTTCCACGAGGCGCTCAACCTGGCCGCCGTATGGAAGCTGCCCGTGCTGTTCGTGTGCGAGAACAACCTGTACATGGAGTACACGCCGATCGCCGACGTCACGGCGGTGGCCCACCCCGCAGCCGACCGGGCGCCCGCGTACGGCATCCCCGGCGAGGTCGTCGACGGCAACGACGTCGTCGCCGTCCGGGAGACGGTCGCGCGTCTCGCCCGGCGGGCCCGGGCAGGAGACGGGCCCGCCATCGTCGAGGCGCAGACCTACCGTCACTTCGGGCACAGCCGCGCCGATCCGGCGGCCTACCGGCCGGCCGAGGAGGTCGAACGCTGGCTCAAGCACGACCCGTTGGACCTCGCCCGCGGACGGCTCGTCGAGCTGGGAGTGCGGCCGGAGACGGTCACCGCGGCGGACGACCGCGCACGGGCCGTCGTAGAGAAGGCCGTTGAGGCGGCGAAGGCCGCTCCCGGGCCCGACCCGAGTGAGGCGCTCACCGATGTGTGGGCCGACGGAGGTGCCGCATGGCGGACGTGACAGCCGAACGGGCGGCCGGGACACGGGAGATCACCTACCGGGAGGCGGTCGCCGAGGGCATCGCGCGGGAGATGCGGCGCGACCCGGCGGTGGTGTGCCTCGGCGAGGACATCGGCGAGGCCGGCGGGGTCTTCAAGACGACCGCGGGCCTGTTCAAGGAGTTCGGGCCCGAGCGGGTGTGGGACACGCCCATCTCCGAACAGGCCATCGTGGGCGCGGCGATGGGCGCCGCGATGACCGGGATGCGACCGGTCGCGGAGATCATGTTCTCGGACTTCCTGGCCTGCTGCTGGGACTACCTCGCCAACGAGATACCCAAGGTCCGCTATATGACGGGCGGTCAGGTCACCGTGCCCCTCGTCGTGCGCACCGCCAACGGCGGCGGGCTCGGCTTCGGTGCGCAGCACTCGCAGGCCACCGAGAACTGGGCCCTGACGATTCCCGGGCTGAAGATCGCGGCACCTTCGACGCCCGCCGACGTGATCGGCATGATGGCGGCGGCCATCCGCAGCGACGACCCCGTGGTCTTCTTCGAGCACAAGGGCCTGCTGGCCACCAAGGGAGCGCCCGCACCGCCCGGGCACCAGGTCGAACTGGGCCGCGCCGCCGTCGTGCGCGAAGGTGCCGACGTGACGCTCGTGGCGCTCGCCTCGATGGTGCCGGTGGCGCTGAAGGCCGCCGAACTGCTCGGGGCGGACGGCATCGACACGGACGTCGTCGACCTGCGCTGTCTCGTCCCGCTGGACGTCGCCACCGTACTCGCCTCCCTCGCCCGGACCTCGCGGCTCGTGACCGTCGAGGAGAACCCGTACCAGGGCGGATGGGGCGCCACCCTCGTGTCGGTCGTCGCCGACGAGGGATTCGGTCTGCTGGACGCTCCCGTGCGGCGAGTGGCGGGGGAGTGCGTTCCTCTGCCGTTCGCGGACGCGCTGGAGGAGCGGGTGATCCCCACCGTCGACAAGGTCGTGACGGCGGTCCGGACGCTCGCCGCATATTGAACACCCCAAGGGAGGAAGGGCGATGACCAACCGGATGCTTCTTCGCGCCGGCCATGTGATCTCGATGGATCCCGCCGTCGGGGACCTGCCGAGAGGTGACGTTCTCATCGAGGACGGCCAGATCGTGGCCGTGCAACCGGAGATCGACGCGGACGCCGAGGTCCTCGACATGACCGGCCGCATCGTGATCCCCGGCTTCGTCGACACCCACCGCCACACCTGGGAGGCGTCGATCCGCGGCGTCGCGCCCGATGCCACCCTGGATGACTACTTCGTCGACATCCTCGACACCTTCGCACCTCTCTACACGCCCGAGGACGTCTACGCGGCCAACCTCGCCGGCACGCTGGAATGCCTGAACGCGGGCATCACCACACTCGTCGACTGGTCGCACATCAACAACACCCCCGACCACCCCGACGCCGCGATCCAGGCCCTCACCGAGACCGGCATCCGCGCCCAGTACGCCTACGGCAGCGCCAACACCTCCCTCGCCGACTACTGGTTCGAGAGCAAGATCGCGATCCCCGGCGAGGACGTACGACGCATCCGCGACCGCCACTTCGCCTCCGACGACGGTCTGCTGACCCTCGCCCTGGCCACCCGCGGCCCCGGTTTCTGCGTCAACGACGTCGTCACCGCCGAATGGGCACTCGCCCGCGAGCTGGGCATCCCGATCACCGTGCATGTGGCCATGGGCCGCCTCGCGGGCCGGTTCGGCATGGTCAAGCAGCTGGGGGACCTCGACCTGCTCGGCCCGGACACCACGTACATCCACTGCTGCCACCTCAGCGAGGACGAGTGGCGGATGGTCGCCGACAGCGGCGGTACGGTGTCGATCGCGCCGCAGGTGGAGACGCAGATGGGGCACGGCTGGCCGCCCGTGATGAAGGCGATCGAGCACGGACTGCGGCCCAGCCTGAGCATCGACGTCGTCACCACCACCCCCGGCGACATGTTCACCCAGATCCGCGCGGCCTTCGGCGCCGAGCGCGCCCGGGTCAACGCCGAGTGCTGGCAGGCGGACACCCCGGTCCCCGACACGATGCTGACGGCCCGCCGGATGCTGGAGCTGGCCACGCTCAACGGCGCACACGTCGCGGGCGTCGAGGACCGCACCGGCTCCCTGACCCCCGGCAAGCGCGCCGACGTCGTCGCGATCGACGCCACCGCGCTGAACGTCGCTCCGGTGCATGACGCGGCCGCCGCGGTGACGCTGTGCGCGGACGTCTCCAACGTGGACACCGTCCTCGTCGACGGCGTCATCCACAAGCGCGACGGCAGGCTGCTGGCCGACACCGGGCGGGCGCGGCGGCTGGTCGAGGAGTCCCGTGACCGGCTGGTCGCCGCGAAGGCGACGAAGGAGACGAAGGCGGGAGCATGACCACACATCTGGTGCGCCGCGCCGCCGACGTGCCGCCGGCGTCGTACGACGACCACGGCTACCGGCGGCGCACCCTGGTCGGGGAGGACGACGGCAGCGTGCACACCGGCTTCGGCGTCTGCGAGTTGCGGCCCGACGGAGCGATCGGCGCCCACGTGCACTCGTACGAGGAGAGCTTCCACATCCTCGACGGGACCGTGATCCTGGACGTGCCGGACGGGGCGTATCTCCTGGAGGAGGGCGACTACGGACTCCTCCCGGCCGGCGTCCCGCACGCCTGGCGCGGCGCCGGTGACACCGTCGCGCGCTGGGCCGACATGCTCGCGCCGGTGCCCCGGGCACGCTACGGCCACGACACACAGCAGGTGCCCGCGCTGCCCGCCCGTGCCCCTGTCCGGATCGACGTCCGTGACCCGCGCACCCGCTCGTTCGGACACTTCGAGCCAGCGCAGATGGACCCGGGGAAACAGTCCCAGGACCTGCTCGCGGTCTCTGCGAGCATGCGCACCGCGCTGCTCGTCTACAGCGGTATCACCGTGAAGATGATGGTCGACAGCGATCTGGGCGCGGTCGCCTCGACGATGTTCATGGTGCAGTACGCACCCGACGGCGTCGCGGGCAGCCACGACCATCCCTTCGAGGAGACGTATCTGATCCTCGAAGGGACCGTGGACGCCACCTTCGACGGCGAGCGGTACCGGCTGGGGCCGGGCGACACGGCCTGGGCGGGGGCCGGTTGTGTGCACGGCTTCGCCAACGCGGGCCAGGGGCCGGTGCGTTGGCTGGAGACACAGGCACCGCAGCCGCCGCCCCGGCACTCCTACCGGTTCAGCCGGGACTGGGAGTACCTGCGTACGGCACTGGAGGAGGGGTCATGAGCAGTGTCCTCGTCGTCGGCGGCACGTCGGGCATCGGCCGCGCGTTCGCCCGGCTGCGTGCGGAGCGCGGGGACGAGGTCGTGCTCACCGGCCGCGACGCCCACCGCGCCGACACGGTGGCCAAGGAGATCGGCGCGGCCCGCGGGCTCGCCCTCGACCTGTCCCGGCCGCGCGAGATCGCCGCGGCACTGGCCGGTGTCGGACGCGTCGACCATCTGGTGCTCGCCGGGGTCTCCCGCGACGACAACCGGGTGGACGAGTACGACATCGACGCCGCGCTGAGCCTGGTCACGCTCAAGCTGGTCGGCTACACGGAGGCCGTGCACACGCTGCGGGCCCGGCTGCACGACGACAGTGCCATCGTGCTGTTCGGCGGACAGGCCAAGGAGCGGCCCTATCCGGGGGCCACGACGGTGGCGGCCGTCAACTCCGGGATGACGGGTCTGATGCACGCCCTCGCCGTCCAGCTCGCCCCCGTCCGCGTCAACGCCGTCCATCCCGGAGTCGTGGGCGACAGCCCGTACTGGCTGGCCAAGCCGGAGAAGGTGCTGGCGGCCCTGCGCGCCGAGACACCCACCGGACAGTTGGCCACGATGGCGGACGTGGCGGACGCCGTGGACTTCCTGCTGCGCAACCGATCCGTCAATGCCGCGGAGTTGAGTGTGGACGGGGGCTGGCTGCTGGGCTGAGTGTGACGTACAGGTTCATGCCTTCAGCGGGTCGTGGCCGATGGTCATCAGCCGGTGCCGGCGGCGGGTCTCCTCGGCCTCGGGCTCGTTCTCGGTCTCCGCCTCTTCGGACACCGTGTCCACCACCTCGTACATCACCTGGACGTCGTCGTCCGTGAGGTCGGTTCGGCGCTTCTGAAGGATCGCCAGTACGTGCTGCCCGGTCGGCGAACCGGCGTGCTCCGGCAGCGGTTCGGTCTCCTCGTCGGCGTCGCTGACCCTGAGCCAGGCGGCCAGCTCCTGCGAGGTCATGTTCACCGCGCGGTGGAACTCCTCCCACAGCGCGTCGAGTTCAAGGGTGTCGGTCATCATGCGCCTCTTCCCTGCGTGTTCTCGCGCGTCAGTCCCGCGGCCAGTTCTCGGCGTCGAACATCCACCGCTGCTTCTCCAGCTCGCGGGTGATGCCGATCAGCAGGTCCTGGGTGACCGGATCCGCCTTCTCGGTGATGTCCATACGCTCGCGCAGCCGCCCGATGGCCGTCTCCAGCGTCTCGACGAGCAGTTGGACGACCTCCGTGTCGCGCAGCCAGCCGTCCTTCGGGCCGGGCAGCGTGAACGCCGCGGCGATCGTCTCGGGCCGGCCGTCCGGCGGCAGACCGAGCGCCGCGGCGCGTTCGGCGACCGTGTCGGAATAGCCGCGGGCGGACGCCACCACCTCGTCGAGCTGGAGGTGGATCGAACGGAACCGCGGTCCCACGATGTTCCAGTGCGCCTGCTTCCCGATCAGCGAGAGCCCGAGCAGATCCACGAGGGTGTTCTGCAGTGCGTCCCCGGCGATCGTGCGGGCCGGTTCGGGCAGCGTGCTCTTCACGACGGTCATAGGGTGCTCCTCCTAGCGGCAGCGCGTTTGCTGGTACGGAGCAGTCGTCTGCGTTCCTCCTCGCCGGTGCCGCCCCAGACGCCCGAGGTCTGGCCGTTGTCCAGCGCCCAGGTGAGGCACTCGTCGGCGACGGGACAGCGGGCACAGACGCGTTTGGCCTCCGCGACGTCCCGCAGCGCCGGTCCGGACGTACCCACCGGGAAGAACAGCTCGGGGTCCTCTCCTGCGCAGGCGGCATAGATCAACCACTCCATGCGGGCGCGGGTGCCCAGGGCGAACCGGTGCAAACGCGACCCTGGATCTCTGTGCCACTCTTCACTGCCGGGACCATAGGGCGAGACGGTCCTTACGAGCACCGGTTAGCTGCAACTAGCATCGGTCTCCGCATGGACACGATGACGCTCTGGCACATATCCGGCTGGGAGTTCGCCGCGCTCGCCGCCGCGGCCCTGCTCGTCGGCTTCTCGAAGACCGCGGTGAGCGGCGCCAACACGGTAAGCCTCGCGATCTTCGCGGCGGTACTGCCCGCCCGCGCCTCCACCGGCATACTCCTGCCGATCCTGATCGCCGGCGACGTGCTCGCCGTCCTCACCTACCGGCGGCACGCCCACTGGCCCACGCTGTGGCGGCTGTTCCCGGCGGTCGCCGCGGGCGTCGTCGGCGGCACGCTGTTCCTGATGTGGGCGGACGATTCGATGGTACGGACGTCGATCGGGGCGATCCTGCTGATGATGGCCGGGGTGACGCTGTGGCGACGGCGCAGAACGGGCGCGGACGGGGAGGAGCCGGACTCGATCGCCACCCGCTCCGGCCGGGTCAAGGCCCGCTCGTACGGCGTCCTCGGCGGCTTCACCACCATGGTCGCCAACGCGGGCGGCCCGGTGATGTCGATGTATCTCCTCTCCGCGGGCTTCCGAAAGCTCGGCTTCCTGGGGACCTCCGCCTTCTTCTTCCTGATCGTCAACGTGTCCAAGGTGCCCTTCAGCGTCGGCCTCGGCCTGATCGACGGCAACTCGCTGCTCCTCGACGCCGCGCTCGTCGCGTTCGTCGTGCCCGGGGCGATCCTCGGCAAATGGGCTGTGGACCGAATCAACCAGCGGCTGTTCGAGCAGCTGGTGATCGCGGCGACGGTGCTGGGCGGCCTGCAACTGCTCCTGCGCTGAGCTACTGGGCCGACAGCCGGCGCAGCAGCGCCGGAAGCTCCGCGAACGAGTCGATCACATGGTCCGGTTCCTCACTCGCCGCCCGGTGCGTCTCGGGCAGATACTTGCCCGTCCTCACGAGCACCCCGGTGAGCCCGGCCCGCTGCGCCGCCAGTACGTCGGACTCGATGTCGTCGCCGATCATCAGCGCCTCGTCCGCACCCGCCCCCAGCCGTGCCAGCGCCGACGCGAAGAACGCGGGCGACGGCTTCCCGGTGACCTCGGCCTCGACCCGCGCCGCCTTCTCCAGGCCGACCAGGAACGCACCGGCGTCCAGCTGTAGCCCGCCCTCGGTGCGCCAGTACAGATTGCGGTGCATGGCAACCAGCCGCGCCCCGCGCTGGACGTACCCGAAGGCCCGGTTCAGCGCCACGTAGTCGAACTCGGGACCCGCACCCCCGACGATGACGACATCCGGGACGGTGTCGGTGTCCGCCTCGTCGAGTACGTCCACGCCGCCCAGGTCCGCCCCGATGTCCCCGCTGTTCAGCAGGGCGCACCGCGCGCCGGGACAGTGCTCGGCGAGATACGCGGCGGTGACCGCGGGTGCGGTCAGGATGTCGTCGGCGGTCACCGGGAATCCGGCATCCGCCAGTTTTCCGGCGATCGACGCCCGGGTCCGGGACGTCGTATTGGTGACCAGCGCGACCGCGAGGCCCGCCGCGCGGATCTCCCGCAGTGCCTCGACCGTCCCCGGCAGCGGCCGCCAGGAGACGGTCAGGACTCCGTCGATGTCGATGAGCACGGCGCGTACGGATGCCATGTCGTGACGATAGCGATCGGGCGCCGCGAGCACCTCAGGGAGCGATCCCGACACCCTCGATTCTGCTCCAGGACTTCTCCTGCGCGGCCGTCATGGCCGGCCAGCGCAGCCCGCCCGGACGGGGTTCCACACGCGAGGCGTACGACGAAGGGCGAAAGTCCGGATCGTAGAAACAGCCGGTGCCGTACGTCCGGTCGAACGCGGCGCACGCCGCCGAGACCGACCGCGGGCTCGGCTTCCGCCCCGTACGCACCCAGGTGTCCAGAGCGGCGACGGAGTTGGCGTACTCGGCGTCGCTCAGCTCGCTGTGCTCCCGCTCCCGCGTGAACGTCTGCACCAGGTACCGGTCCCGGTGCGCGCCCTCCAGGCTCGCCCGGTACGCCGCCTCGTGCTCGACGAACGCCGTCGGGTCGTCGATCGCGTGCATGGTCAGTACGGGGATCGTGGCCCTGCCGGTGAGGTCGCTGTCGTACGACAGGTCGCGCACGGCGGACGGATCGGCCGTGAACCGCTCGACACCGGCGTTGAGCGCCGCGTCGTCGTGCGAACCGGAGTACCGCACGCCCTGGTTGCCGAACGGATTCCGGTCGCCGAGACGGCTGTGCACGATGTCGCGGAAGGTGAAGGTCGCGAACCGCAGATGCGACTCCAGGGTGCGCTCCGGGATCTTCGTGACGGCCAGGATGTCGTCGAGGTTGCGCTGCTGAAGCGGGGTGCGGTCCTGCGGGGCGGACGCGAAGCCGGTGCACTCCTGCAACCGCGCCCGCAGCCCTGCCGCCGTCATGGTCGAGTCGGCGCGCAAGCCCTGCCACAGCGGGTACTGGGGCTCGCTCGGGCGGGGGTGGTTCTGGCAGTAGTACTGGTAGACCACGCGCAGGTCGACGCGGTAGTCGTAACCGCGGGAGCCGCCCGCGAGGACGCCGTTGGTGAGCAGTGCACCGTCGTACGGCCCGCGCCGGGTGCCGTACGTCTCGACGACCTTGGCGGCGACGTTCCCGCCCCACGACTGGCCGTGCACATACGTCCGCCGCGGCTCACCGAACTCCCGGACGAACAGCCATCGTACGTTCTCGGTGTCTTCGGCGGCCATCCGGGTGCCGTAACCGCCGCGGCGATACGACGAGCCCGCCCACGCGTACCCCTCGTCGACCATCACCGACCAGCGGGCGAGGTCGTCGAGGCTGCGAGCGGGGTCGGAGCCGGTGCCGAGGTCAGGGCCGCCGTGCGCGTGAACGACGAGCGAGCCGTTCCAGTCGTCCGGGACGGCGATCGCGTAGTAGGCGCCTTGGGAGTCCTGGCCGGTGTAGCAACTGGCCCGGTCGGCGAGGTCGGGCGGGCAGGCGGCGGAGGCCGGCTGTGGCGGGCCCGCCTGGGCGGGCGCCGCGGCGGTGAGCGTGCCGACGGCTATCAGCAGCAGACAGGCAGCGAGCGCCGCCCACACCCAGGACCATCGGCTGCACGATCTCGACCTGTACAAGGCACGGCTCCTGTCCTCTTCGGCGCGTCATCGCGCCGTGCGCCGTGATGTTAGGAAGACGAGAGAGGCAGGAACACGTTCCGGTCGTTTCTGTTCATAGTGTTCGCACAAGAAGAGGCGATGCGGGGTCGGTCATCTCCCGCACTTCAGCCCGCGGTGCTGGACTCCAGCTCCGCGGGCCGCTGGGGCAGGCCGGTGCTCAGGTCCTCGACCAGCAGGCGCTTGGCGATGGTGTCCACGGCGGTGTGCAGGTCGCTGCCCGCGGGGTGACCGATGTCCTGGCGGACCCTTTCCTCGAGCCAGGTGCCCCAGGCCCGGCCGATGACCTGGGCCTCGCGGGCACCGGCCTCGGTGTGGGAGAGCAGGGAGCCGTCGCGGGTGAGGTAGCCCTCGTCGACCATGCGATCGAAGACCGGGAGGAGGACCTCCGGCGGTACCCGGCGGCGGGCGCTGATCAGACCGAGACTCGCGTGTCCGACGAGCCGGGTGAGCAGCTCGACCTGCATCACCGCCCAGGCGCCGGCCACGTCGAGCCGGGTGTCGGAACCCTCCACGATCCGGCGCCCGGTGTCGAGGCTCGTCGTGCCGATGATCTTCCCGACGGAGGCTTCCAGTACCCGCTGCGAGTCCGCGTCGCGCGGTGACCCGAACCCCTCGCCCATGTCGGTGGAGCCGGCGCGTGCGCTGTCCCGGAGCTGGACCTGCTTGAGGAACAGCGCGACCAGGAAGCCGAGGGCCGCGACCGGGACTGTCCACAGGAAGACGGTCTGGATGGTGTCCGCGTAAGCGTCGATGATGGGCGCGGCCGCGGCCGACGGCAGCTCGTGCAGGCCCTCCGGGCTGGTCGCCGCCCTGCTGACGGTGGCCGGGTCCAGGTCCCCGGTCTGCGCGGCGGCCGCGATCCCGTCCCTGAGGTTCGGCGTGAGCGCGTTGGTGTAGATCGTGCCGAAGACGGCCGTACCGAAGGAACTGCCCAGCGTACGGAAGAAGGTGACGCCCGAGGTCGCGGTGCCCAGGTCGGCGTACTCGACGGTGTTCTGCACGGCGATGGTCAGCACCTGCATGGACAGACCGATGCCGGTGCCGAGCACGAACATGTACAGCGACTCCAGCCAGGCACCGGAGTCGGGCCCCATCAGGGACATCAGATACAGCCCGACGCCCATGACAAGCGAGCCCACGATCGGGAAGTACCGGTACTGCCCGGTCTTGCTGACCACGTTGCCGCTGAACACCGACGCGATCAGCAGGCCGATCACCATCGGCAGGGTGCGGACGCCCGAGACCGTGGCCGAGTCGCCGTCGACGTACTGGAGATAGGTCGGCAGATACGTCATCGCGCCGAGCATCGCGAAGCCGACGATGAAGCTGAGGATCGAGCAGACCGTGAACACCGGGTTGGCGAACAGCCGCATGGGCAGCATCGGTTGGGCCGCCCGGGTCTCCACCCAGCAGAACAGGCCGAGCGCCACTACACCGCCCACGAACAGGCCGATGATGACGCCCGAACCCCACGCGTACTCGTTGCCGCCCCAGCTCGTCGCCAGGATCAGTGAGCTCGCGCCGACGGCGACGAACGCGATGCCCAGATAGTCGATGACGGGCCGGACGGCCGACTTGACCACCGGGATGGTCCGGGCCGCCGCGATCACGACGACGATCGCGATCGGGACGTTGATGTAGAACGCCCAGCGCCACGACAGATGGTCCGTGAACAGGCCACCGAGCAGTGGCCCGATGACCGTGGCCACCCCGAACACAGCGCCGATCGCGCCCTGGTACTTGCCCCGCTCCCGCAGCGGGATGACATCGGCGATCAGCGCCATCGACGTCACCATCAGACCGCCCGCGCCGATGCCCTGCATCGCCCGCCAGGAGATCAGCAGCGTCATGTTGCCCGCGAGGCCGCACAGGAACGAGCCCGTGATGAACACGATCGCCGAGACCTGGAAGACCACCTTGCGGCCGAACATGTCGCCGAACTTGCCGACGAGCACGGTCGCGACGGTCTCCGCGAGGAGATACGCGGTGACCACCCACGACATGTGCTCGGCACCGCCGAGATCCGACACGATCGTCGGCAGCGCCGTGCCCACGATCGTCTGGTCGAGGGCGGCGAGCAGCATGCCCAGCATGATCGTCACGAAGACGATGTTCCGGCGCCGCGAGTCCAGGACGGGTGGCTGTACGGCGGGCGGCGCACTCTCCTCGGCGACTGTCACGAGGCCACGATCACACCGGCGGGTCCGGCACGCATGCGGGGCCAGTCTGGTCGAGTGGCCGGCGTCAGGTCGGTCGCCGGTCTCCTACGACTCCTCAGGCTTCCGGCGCAGCAGATACGTGTCCATGATCCAGCCCTTGCGCTCCCGGGCCTCGGTACGCAGCCGCTCGATGCGGGGCCCGGCCTCGGCGATCGGGCCGGAGGCGAGGATCTCGTCGGGTGTGCCTATGTAGGCGCCCCAGTAGATGTCCAAGTCCTGGTCGGCGTACTGCCGGAAGGTCTGGTGGGCGTCGAGCATCACCACCACGTCGTCCACGCCGTCCGGGAAGCCCTCGGCGAGCCGTCGCCCCGTGGTGATCTGCACGGGCCGGCCCACTCGGTTCAGCCCTGTGCGGTGCCGGGCGACCAGCGCCGAGACACTGCTGATGCCCGGCACGACGTCGTACGCGAAGGCCACCGCACCCCGCTCCAGCACCTCCTCGAGGATCCCGAGCGTGCTGTCGTACAGGGCGGGGTCGCCCCACACCAGGAACGCGCCACTCTCGTCCTCGCCCAGTTCCTCGGCGATCATCCGCTCAAAGATGTCGGCGCGGGCGCTGCGCCAGTCGCCGACGGCCGGGGAGTACGCCGAGCCGCTCGCGGACCGGTCCCGCTCCGGGTCGCGTGCCTCCACCAGGCGATACGTCCCCTCGGGCACGTGTGCGTCGAGTATGTCCCGGCGGAGCTGGACCAGGTCCGACTTCACCTCGCCCTTGTCCAGGACGAAGAACACGTCCGTGCTCCGCAGCGCCCTGACCGCCTGAAGGGTCAGCTGGTCGGGGTCGCCCGCGCCGATACCGATGACATGAATCTTTCGCACGTCCCCGAGTCTGCCGCACGCCACTGACAACGGGTGCAGCGCCTCCTACGAGCCTCCGCGCAGCCGAGGCGCCCGCGCCCCCGCGTCGACGGCGACGCCGTCCCGCTCCACGTCGTCCGCCAGCTCCCGCGCCCATGCCACGACCCCCGCAAGATCCATCCGGTACGGCCGCGGCTCCCCGGAACCCGACGCCCACTCCTCGACGGCCGCGGCCCCGCGCCGCAGCAGCCGGACGCCGCCGGTGAGGTTCCCGCGGGCTGCGTGGGTGAGCCCCACGGCGAGCTGGGCCAGCCCTCGCCACAGGGCGCGCTCCTCCGCGGGACCCGATTTCCAGGCGTCCTCGAAGACCTCGTGGGCGTGGAACGGCTTCCCGGCGTCCAGCAACTCCTGCGCCTCGACCACGGACCGATCCGGGGCGCGCACGACGCCCTCGGGCTGCCGTGCCACCCCCTCCGCGTCGTACGGCAGGGGCCGCCCGAGCCCGTCGCGCGGCCGGGCGTTGCGTGCCCGGCCCTCGTCGTCCCGGTCCCGCGCCCCGTCCGGTTGTCCAGAAGATGTGCTGCCCATACGTCGATTCTCCCGCGCCCCATGCCCCTTTCGGCATCGCCCCCGACGTGCGGTAAAGTTCCCTAACGCGCGCTCACGCGGGTCACCGCGGAACAGCGCACCGGGACGTGGCGCAGCTTGGTAGCGCACTTGACTGGGGGTCAAGGGGTCGCAGGTTCAAATCCTGTCGTCCCGACGGTGTTCACCAGCGGGTCTGCCGGAAACGGCGGGCCCGCTGGATGCGTTGGGGTGACACGTGATGGCGGCGTGGGGCAGCAGGTGGCCGTAGAGGTTGACCGTGGTGGACAGCGTCGAGTGCCGCTGCGTCTTGGAGACCACGGCCAGCGGAACCCGAGAGCTGATCATGATGGTGGCCGCAGTGTGGCGCAGATCGTGGACCCCGATCCGGGGCAGGCCGAGCTCCTCAGAGCGCCGGCACAGCTCGGTCAGGACGCCCTGCGGGCGCAGCGGGCAGCCGTCCGGCTGGCAGATCACCAGGCCCTCCAGGGGAGTGCCCGGGGGCTGGCCGCCTCGGGCGAAGGCGGCTTGACGCTCCAGCGCGGCGGCGACGCGTGAGGACAGGCTCACCCAGTTCCGGCTGGCCTTGGTCTTGGGGTGGCCGAGGTAGAGCCGCCTGTTGTTGACGGCCGTGAGGTTCCACCGCACCAGCAGGGTCCTCTCGGGCAGGTGGACGTCGGTCCAGTGCAGGCCGAGGGCCTCGCCGCGGCGCATGCCGGTGCCGAGCAGCAGCTCGAGCCGGCCGTCCAGCAGTGGGTCTGGCCCACTCGTCGTTCTTCTCCGCTGGCACCGCGTCGGCCGACCGGTTGAGGGCCTGTTCCGCCCGAGACACAGGGGGCGCACGGGAGACTCGCCTCGGTGGCGGTTTCCTCGTGGCCCTCACTGGCCCTCGTCCGGTTGTCACCGGCTGGGTCCGTCGTGGAGGATCAACGGCGTTTGAGGCGCACGGACTTGCTGTGCGCGGTGGGGGCGCGAGGGGGCGACGATCTTTTCCGTACTCGTCAATGTGCTGGTCGGTCTGGTGACCAGCCTCATCGGTGGTGGGTGCGTCTGGCTCTGGGAGCGCGGCAAGCGTGCCCGCGTGCTGCGGCGCAAGGCGGACTTCTTCGGTCTTGTTCCGGGGGAGACCTGTTTCATCGTCATCGGCAACAAGCACGACGCGCGGGGAGTCGCAACGCACAAGGAGATCCGAGCCATGATCGAGCTGGCGACCCTGGCCGGCCAGCTCGGCTGTGACGTTGCCACTGAATCCGTCGACGATTTCCGTGGCAGCAACGACGACCGCACGGAGTTCTGCATCGGCGGTCCGCTCGGTGAGGCCAACCTCCGTACGGGCGGCCACCTCGCGGCCCATGTGCCGGGCGTCAGTATCCTGCCGTACGGCCAGGGTCCTGAGTCGGTGGCGTTCGTCGTCGGCGGCAGGCGCTACCTCTTCCGGAAGAGTGAAGTGGAGTATGCGCTGGTGGCCAAGTTCATGCCGCCCCAGGCGACTCGCCCGGTCGTGCTGGTCTGCGGCCAGAGCTCCCTGGCGAACCAGGCCGCGATCCACTTCCTCAAAAGGAACCACCGTCAGGTGGCCGACACCATCGACTCGGTCGACCGCTATTGCCTGCTGATCAAGGTCGCGGACATTGGTACTTACGGATTCCAGGGCGCGAGCCTCGAACGCGACGTGACTGGTGACGCGTTCACCGCGTCCTGATGTCAAGGGCGTGCCAGGCCCGGCCCTGTCTCTGGGTGTGGCGGCGCCTCGCCCAGCACGAGCGCGGCCGCAGCCGCCCAGGTCGCGCATGCGGACAGGCGACTGCGCACGTCGGCCAACCGCCCCTAAACAGTCCCTCGGTTGATGAGACACTGTTCGACCCGTTCGATGGCGCGTACCACAGCAGCAGTGGCTTGGCGCGTTGCGCGTCTGCGTTGTCGAAGCAGCACACGGCGATGGTGTGGTCGGGGAAGTGGTCGGCGTAGAAGCGCAGGAGGTCCGGGTCGAGGTCGGGGCGCCGGTGCGGCGGGACCTGCCGCAGCGCGGCAGTAACCGCGGTGGGGTCGGCGGCCAGGAGCACCGTGTATATGTCGTGGTCGAAGACTTGGACGGGCTGGGGTTCCGTGCTCATCCATGCGATGTCGTCGGCTGCCGCAGCGGCGGATTCGACGGCAGCGACCATGCGGTGCAGGACGTCGCCGGTGCGTCCGGCCGAGAGGAAGTGCCGTGGGGTGAGCTGCCTGGTGGGCAGGTGCAGCAGCATGGCGTTCGGGCCGTCCGCCAGGTTGGCGGCGGTGTTCTGATAGCCCAGGACGTGGATGAGGCCGTGCACGGGGTGGTGCTGCCGCCCGCAGTACACGATCGTGCCGGAGAATGCGGCCTCACCTGTGGAGATGCACATGGGGGCAAGGTACAGCCCCTGCCCGGTGGGGGCCGAGGGGATCTGGCCTGCCGAGGACCGCTACCGCCGATGGACTGATGTCCTCGGACTCCGCAGCATCTACTGAGCCGGAGCCGATGCTCCAGGAGGAGGTAACCAGGTGAAAGCCGTACTTCCGGTCGGCCGAAGCACATGCGCCTCGTCGAGCGGCGGCGAGTCCGAGGCGTCCTGCGAATACCGGGTCGAGTACGACAAGCGCATGTACTCGGACGTGGCCAACGCCGAATTCGAGGTTGGGAAGAAGCTAGGGACAGCCGTCTTTCTGCCGTGTGACGACTCGTCGGACGACGGAGGCGGCCGGGCGTCGCCGGACTCGACGGTCGCCCATGCGATCGAAGGGGTGGACACCGGCATCGCCATCGCGGTAGACGACGCACCCGACGACGTCCTCTTCGTCGCCATCGGCACCGGTGAGGAATTTCCTCCCGAGGTCAAGAAGCTGATCAAGGGCTCTTGACGCCGAGTGTGGCACCCGCGCCCCACAACAGTTTCGATCCAGGCTCTGGGCCCTGTGCGTCACCGGACTGCCGGTGTCTGAGAGGTTTTTGTCATCCTCGGTCAACGCCCAGGAAAACACCGTGATCGCTGACTGGAGGCATTGATCAACCAGGCGCTCTCCGCCGAGGTTCCGGCCCCCCGCCTGCAGTGGATCGAGGAGCAGGCAGACGGGTGGATTGCCCTGGGATTCGAAGCGGTCGACGGCGGCCGCATGCCCAGGGAGGAATGGACCTTGAGGACCTCGTAGCAAGGCTCGACGCCTACACGGTCACGGCCGAGGCACGTTCACTTGCCCGAGGCCGTTCTCTCGATTACGGGAGGGCGGCTTTTCCCGTTCCCGGAGGGCTGGTGGTCGCAATGTGATCGCGGGCCGGATGTGAGCACGACCGTATGCCGGCTGGACACAACCGACGTGTGCGGGTCGAGACGGTTCTCGGTCCGCACACGTCGTCGTGTGGGTTGAACGCTTACTTGAGGCGAGGCAATGCCGTCTCCGGCCGTGGCGCTACTCGGCCACGTAGGTGCGGTACACCCACTTCAGGACGAGCAGTTCCCGGCCGTCGTCGTGCTTCTGCCGGGAAGCGGTGGGCTCGTAGTGCTCGTAGCGGTTTCCGAGGAAGAGCTTGAAGCGCTCGGTGGGGTTCGCCACGTAGCGGATCCTCTCCCCGTCAGGGACGAGGGGACCGCCGCCTCGCAGGATCACGTTCGCGTGGTGCTCCACGTTGAATCACCCTCCATCTTGTGCAGGAAGTCGTGCACTGCCGTCGAGTTGGTTCATGAACGCCAGGACGATCGTTTTGGGCGAGGTACCGGGAGTGAAGATCTCCACGACGCCGCGTTCCTTGAGGTGCGCGATGTCCGCGGTTGGGATGATGCCGCCCCCGAACACCGGGATGTCGGCCGCCTGATGCTGCTCCAGCAGTTCGAGGACTCGCGTGAAGAGCGGCATGTGGGCGCCGGAGAGCGTGGACAGGCCGATTGCGTCCGCGTCCTCCTGGACGGCGATCTTCACCACGTTCTCCGGGGTCTGGTGCAGCCCCGTGTAGATGACCTCCATGCCGGCGTCGCGGAGAGCGCGCGCGATGACCTTCGCGCCGCGATCGTGGCCGTCGAGGCCGAGCTTCGCGATGACGATTCGGCGGGGGGTGGTCATGGCGGGATTCCTCTGCGACTCGATGTCGTGCGGGGATCAGGGCGTATCGCTCAGCGAATGGGTTGGTGTGCATGGATCAGAGCGAGCCGGTCAAATCGAATCGGAGGGCACATACGTGCCCCAGACCTCGCGCAGCGCGTCGCACACCTCGCCGATCGTGGCGCCGGCGGCGAGCGCGTCCTTCATCGGGTAGAGGACGTTGTCGTCCCCCTCGGCCGCAGTCCGCATGAGGTCCAGAGCCGGCTTCAGGCGCTCCCCGCTCCGCCAGGCGCGGAGTTTGGCGAGGCGTTCGGCCTGTTGCCGCTCGATT
>NZ_JAFFSX010000014.1 GCF_017948485.1 Streptomyces sp. GESEQ-35
CACCATGTGGAACGGTTCACTGAGTTTCGAGACACCCATGCTCTGAGCCATGGGATTCCTGGTCACCTTCGTCTTCGGCGGTCTCACCGGCGTCATGCTCGCCTCGCCGCCGCTGGATTTCCCGACGTCCGACACCTATTTCGTGGTGGCGCACTTCCACTACGTCATCTTCGGCACGGTGGTGTTCGCGATGTTCTCCGGCTTCCACTTCTGGTGGCCGAAGTTCACCGGCAGGATGCTCGACGAGCGCCTCGGAAAGATGACCTTCTGGACGCTGTTCATCGGCTTCCACGGCACCTTCCTCGTCCAGCACTGGCTCGGCGTGAACGGAATGCAGCGCCGGATTCCCGACTATCTGGCGGTGGAGGGGCTGACGACGCTCAACACGCTGTCGACCGTGTTCTCGTTCGTCCTCGGGCTGTCTCTGCTGCCGTTCTTCTACAACGTCTGGAAGACGGCCAAGTACGGCAAGAAGGTCGAGGCCGACGACCCGTGGGGCTACGGCCGCTCGCTGGAATGGGCCACGTCCTGCCCGCCGCCGCGGCACAACTTCGTCGCACTCCCCCGCATCCGCAGCGAATCCCCGGCGTTCGACCTCCACCACCCCCTCCACGGCACCCAAGCACCGGCCCCTGAGCGGGAGTTGACGACAAGGTGACCGCCATGGACACCCGCGCGCTGATCAACGAGATCGAGGGCCACCTGCTCATCGCGGCCACTCGTGAGCAGGGGCGGGCGGCCGCAGCCCGTATCACCGCCCCGCTCGACTGGCTCACGACAGGGCAGCGGGAGGAGCTTGAGCGCCGGTTCGAGGCGGAGTACCTGCTGCTCGCACGCGACGCCTGGCAACTTACGGCGGTGCGTGCCGGGCGGCTGCGGGGCGAGTACGAGGAGGCGTACCGCGGCCTGCGCCGGCGACTGCTGGCCGGTTGCCTGCTGGGCTGGGCCGTGGTGATGGCCACGGGGGTCCTGGTGCTCTCCTGCACATAGGCCTTGTCGGGCAGGACCAAGGGCGTCGGCGGCGCTTCACTCGGCCGCCACAGGAAGGCAGCCGTCACCGCCGTACGAAGGAAGCCGTCACCTGACCGGGGGCGGTCCGCATGCGGACCGGCCCGGGGGCGCGTTGGCTTCCTCTGAGGCAGCACGGGCGATTCCCGACCTCGGCGGCGCAAGGGATGTACCGCCAACCGTGCCGCCGGAGGGCAGTCAACATGCGCAACAGATCGCTACTCCTCCGCACCGGCCTGACCGTGACAGCCGCCGCCGCACTTCCGCTTCCTCTGGCCGCGGGATCGTCCGCCGCCTCGGGGATCTCCGTGAGCACCAGCGGGTCCACGGTCTCCGTCACGACCAGCGCGTGCAGCCAGATCAACGGCAGCTGGGGCACCGCCTCACTCCTCAACAGCAGCCAGGCGAACTTCGCCCAGGGACGGCAGGTGGCACTGTCGGGGACGAGTTCCCTTCAGACGGGTGCCTGGTCCAGTGTGAGTCCCGGCACCTACACCGTCATCGTCATGTGCTCCAACAACGCCACCGCGGGCACCCAGTCCGTCATCGTCTCGGCGGCCACGAGGCCCACGATCTCCGCCACGGCCTCGCCGTCACGCGGCGTGATGGGCGGGGTGGGCGGAGGGGCCACGGACTACGGCACCCTCACCCTGGTGGCGGGCGGGGCGCTGGTGGGCACCGGGGTCGCCGCCACGGTCTGGTTCCTGCGCCGCCGCTCGAAGCCCTACCGGCTCTGACCCGGGATGCGGCGGGCCGTCCGCCCGGCGGGTGCCGGGCGGACGGCCCGCCGCCATGCCCTCGCGAGGTCGGAAGCGGCCGTACGACCGCCCGGAGCGGGTCCGGCTACCGGTTCTCCAGCCGCAGGTGCAGCTCCGTCTCCTGGTCGCCGGACGCACCGGTGGCCTCATGCACGGTGAACAGGGAGTCCAGGGTGACGCGGAACCGGTCGACCGCCCAGTAGCCGCCCTGCACATCGGCCTCGACCGACGACTCCAGCCGGGCCGGACGGGTGCCCTCGTGGGCATCGGCGACATCGAACGTGCCGAGCCACACGGTCGGGCGGGTGTCCGAGGCCTCCTCCGGTACGTCGTCGGCGCACCGGTCGGACGTGAAATACGCGCACAGGGTGTCGAACACGATCCGGGCGTCGTCCTTGGAGCACCCGCTGATCTCCACCGAGACGTGTTCCGGGTGCGATCGCTCGCCGATCATCATGACCGCTCCTCTCGTGGCCGCGCTGCGGGGGCGCGGGCCCCGAGTGTCCGCGCCCACCTTCAGCAAACCACCATCCCGCCGAAGCGCACCACGTGCGAGGCCTCAGCTCCGCGTGAACCGATACGTCTTGCTGTCCGTCAGCACACAGAAGCCCGGGGAGACGACGATCACGCGCAGAGTGCCCGTCCGGCGGTCGTAGTCGATGCCCTCCGTCTCGAACGTGCCCGAGCATGAGCTGCGCAACGGCAGCTGGCGCAGCGCCGTGACATGGCCGGAGACATCCCCCGACCCGCCCGGCGCGGCGGAGAGGTCGACCTGGAGCAGCGGCTTGGTGATGCCGAAGAGTGTGCCCGCCGGGTCGTCGGAGGAGCACAGCAGCGTCGTCGGGCCGGAGAAGTCGCAGCCCTGCACGTCCCGCACCGCGTGGTCGAGATTGACGGTCGAGGCCTGCGGGAGGTTCGCCGACGGCGAGGTGCTCGAGTTGACACCGGGGGTCGGGAAGACCAGGAGCCGGCTCATCGTGCCGTACTCACCGGCCAGCATCCACTGGCCGTCGGGCGAGATGGCCACCCAGGAGTTGTTCAGCGCCTCTCCGGAGCTGAGGCTGTGGACGTACTCCGCCCAGCTCCCGTCCGGCTTCTGCACCCGGAACATCTTCGAGCTGCCCGAGTCCGCCTGGTACGGCTCGATGTAGTACCCGTTGTACGAGGCGTCGGGGTCGCCGACGTGGTTCCAGCCACGGCTGCTGACGTCGGCGGGGATGGTGCCGATGCCGGTGTAGCGGTTGGGGCTGTTCGCGGGAACCTCGACCGAGGTCAGGCCCTGGCTCTCGGTCAGCGGATCGGCGCGGTCGGACCCCACCTCGGTCCAGGTGTCGGCGGCGGAGGCGGGCGGGGCGGCGGACAGCACGACGGCCGTGGCGAGGGCGACGACACCGGTCAGGGCTGCGTGACAACGTTGCCGGGCAGGCAGGCGCATGGGACGGCTCCTCGGTGGGGGGTGGGGGCGGCGCTCGGCGGACAGTGTGGCCTGAGCCCGGTCGACATGTACAGACCAATGAACGGAACAGGAGCTGTCCGTTCGACGACAGACCGCTTCCTGACGACTTCGATCGCTTCCTGATGACTTCACCGGACGGCCACCGCCGTGTTGAGGGATGGTGGAGGAGCGCGACCGTGGCATTACAGAAACGGTTGAACGCGGTAGAACAAGGGGAGTCGGCACGGGGGACGACGTGCCGTGGCAAAGAACGAAGGCGGTGCGTGCGATGGGTGCAGCCGGGCCTCCGGTGGCCGAGGGCGGCGGACCGGTGCGGCCGAGCGGACTGCTCGACGTGCTGGGCGTTGCCTCCGTGCTGCTCGACGCCCAGGGGCGCGTCGTGCTGTGGAGCCCCGAGGCCGAGGAGTTGTTCGGGTTCTCGGCGCAGGAGGCGCTCGGCCAGTACGCCGCCCGTCTGATGGTGCACGAGCAGCACGCCGAGCTGGTCGTCAAGCTGTTCGCCGACGTGATGGACACCGGTGAGGGCTGGGCCGGGGCCTTTCCGGTACGGCGCAAGGACGGCGGCACCCGGCTCGTGGAGTTCCGCAATCAGCGGCTCCTGGACGACCAGGGCGAGGTCTACGCGCTGGGGCTCGCGGCCGACCAGCAGACCGTGCGCGGGTTGGAGCGCGACGTGGCGCTGTCGACGCGGATGGTCGCGCAGTCACCCATCGGACTGGCCGTCCTGGACACGGACTTGAAGTACCTCTCGGTCAACCCGGCACTGGAGCGCATCAACGGCATCCGGGCCGAGGAGCACCTCGGCCGCACGGTCCACGAGATGCTGCCGCGAGTGGATGCCGAGGCCATGGAGCGGGCGGCGCGCAGAGTCCTGGAAACCGGGATACCGCTCGTCGACCAGCCCACCTTCGGCCGGACCCCGGCAGACCCCGAGGAGGACCACGCCTGGTCCGTCTCGATGTACCGGCTGGAGGACGCCGTCGGGACCGTGCTGGGGGTGGCCGCTTCGGTCGTGGACATCACCGAGCAGTACCGGGCGGGTGTCGAGGCCGAGGCCGCGCGGCGCCGGCTGGCGCTCATCGCCGACGCCTCCGCCCGCATCGGCACCACGCTGGACCTGGACCGCACCGCCGGCGAACTGGCCGATGTCGCCGTTCCCGAACTCGCCGACATCGCCGCCGTGGACCTGCTGGACGCCGTCGTGGAAGGCAGACGCAGCATCCTCGGCCCCCGTCAGGCGGCGGTGATCCGCGCCCTGGCGGTCCGGGCGGAGCACGACACCGAGGCCCTCGGCGCGGCCGACCCGCCCGGGCAGGTCGCGCGATACGGCCCGGACCGCCTCGTCACCGAGTGCGTACGCACCGGCCGGCCGGTCATGGTGGCGCAGGTCAAGGACGAGGACCTGCCGCGCATCGCCCGCTCACCGGAGGCCGCGGACCTGCTGGCGCGGGCGGGCGTGCACTCCTATCTGGCCGTTCCGCTGATCGCACGCGGCGAGGTACTCGGCGCCCTCGACCTCAAACGCACCCGCAATCCACTGCCGTTCAGCGAGGACGACCTCCTGCTCGCCCGTGAACTGGCGGCCCGCGCGGCCGTGCAGATCGACAACGCACGCTGGTACCAGAACGCCCGCGACACCGCCCTGACCCTTCAGCGCAGCCTGCTGCCCAGTCATCCGCGCGTGACGGGCGGCCTCGAGGTCGCCTCCCGCTATCAGCCCGCGGGCGCCACCAGCGAGGTCGGCGGCGACTGGTTCGACGTCATCCCGCTGGACGGCGGCAACACCGCGCTCGTCGTCGGCGACGTGATGGGCAGCGGCATCACGGCCGCCGCGACGATGGGCCGGCTGCGCACCGCGACGAACACGCTGGCCTCCCTCGATCTCGACCCGGCGGTGCTGCTCGAACACCTGGACCGGATCACCCAGGACCTGGACCACTCCATCGCGACCTGCCAGTACGCCATCCACGACCCGCATCTGCGGCAGTGCCGGATCGCCAACGCCGGCCATCTGCCGCCGGTTCGCGTACGCGCCGGCCGCGCCCCCGAGCTGCTCGAACTGCCCACCGGAGCACCGCTGGGCGTCGGCGGTGTCGCCTTCTCCACCACGACCGTCGACCTGGAACCCGGCGACCGGCTGGTGTTCTACACCGACGGTCTGGTCGAGACCCGCCAACACCCCCTCGACGAACGGCTGGACGCGCTGCTGGATCTCCTCGACGGCCCCGACCGGCCCCTCGAGGAGCTCTGCGACCTCCTCCTGCGCACACTGCACCAGCCCGACAACTCCGATGACGTGGCCCTGCTCATCGCCCGTGCGCAGAAACCGGGGTAGCCGTACGGGACGGCGGGGACCGGTGGTCCGCATTCACAGGAATCGATTACCTGCGTCTTACCGGCCGCACACCACAATCACAGCAAGCCATGGCATACGGATGCCGGGCGCCCTCCCGAGGAGAGCGAGCCGTGACACAGAATCCGGACCAGGAACCCACCGCCGGCGGCGAACCGCCGGACCGGCCCGCCGAGCCGCCGACTGTTCCCGCCCAGCAGGGACCGGACTGGGAAGTACTCATGGGGCCGGGCGGACCCGAGCCGGAGCGGACACCGCCGGGAGCGGCCCTGCGCGCGCGGTGGCACCGCCAGTCGGCCAGGGCCCGCGCCCTGACCGCGGCGGCCACGGTCGTCGTCCTGGCTCTCGGCGGCACGGTCGCCTACGCCACCACCTCCTCGTCGGGCTCGAACGACAGCGCCACACCCGCGGCCGGCGGGACCGGCTCCGAGTCCTCCTCCCCCGACGACCGCCGCCCCTGGCGCGGCCCCGGCACGTGGTTCGGTCTCGGCAGCGGAGCTGTGCACGGCGAGGCAACCGTCAAGGACGGCGACACCGGCGACTGGCTCGTCCGCGTCTGGCAGTTGGGCACCATCGAGGACGTGGACGGCGACCAGGTCACGGTGAAGAGCGAGGACGGGGCCGAGTGGACCTGGACGGTGAACGAGGACACCAACGTCTGGCGCGACGGCTCGTCGAGCTCTGGGGCCGGTGACCTGGCGAAGGGCGAGACGTCGTACCTGGCCGGCACCCGTTCCGACGACACCCGGACCGCCACCCGCGTTCTCTCGGGCGCCTGGGAGGACAAGGACGACGACCGAGGTCCGGGCGACTGGCACTTCCAGCTCCCCGGTCACCGGGACTGGAAGGCCCCGGAGCCCTCGAAGAGCGGCACGACGACCTGACCTCACGTCAGCGGATGCCTGTCACGACAGTCACGTACAGCTCCTCCGACACGGCCAGCCGGGTCGTCAGACCGCCGGCGGTGAAGGCCTCGACGGCCGCCGGCGCCTGGGCCTCGCTCGTCTCGACCAGCAGACAACCACCCGGCGCGAGCCACCGTGGCGCCTCCGCGGCGACGCGGCGCAGGACGTCCAGTCCGTCCGCGCCGCCGTCCAGCGCGACCAACGGCTCATGGTCGCGCGCTTCCGCGGGCAGGAGCCCGACCTCGCCGGTGGGGACGTAGGGCACATTGGCCGCGAGGATGTCGATGCGGCCGCGCAGTTCACCGGGCAGCGCCTCGAACAGGTCGCCCGCGTGCACATGCCCGCCGACCGAGGCGACGTTGCGGCGGGCGCAGCGCACCGCCGCCGAGTCGATGTCGGCGGCGTGCAGTTCGATCGGCCCGAGCGCCGCGGCCAGAGCTGCGCCGACCGCGCCCGAGCCGCAGCACAGGTCGACGACCACGGAGGCGCCCGGGGCCTGGGCAAGCGCCTGTTCGACGAGGAACTCGGTACGGCGGCGGGGCACGAACACGCCGGGTTCGACCGTGATCCGCAGTCCATGGAACTCCGCCCAGCCGAGGACGAGTTCCAGGGGCAGCCCACCGGCGCGACGGTGCACCATGGCGGCCAGTTCGTCGGAGCTACGGGCGGCGCCGAGGATCAACTGGGCCTCGTCCTCGGCGAAAACGCAGCCCGCGGCGCGAAGGGCGGCGACGACGGTGTCGTGGGAGGAGGTCAGAGAAGAAAGAGGGGGCATGAAAGCCGAGAGCCTTTCGGGAGCCGAAGGGCGCTCTCGCGGCCACCTAGCGTCGGCGATCCGCGCCGGTTCGAGGGGCGAGCACCCGAGCTGACACAGCGGTAATGGGTCTCACCTCCTCTGGCACTCACTGCCGGGACACTCCGCGGCCGGACGGCACACTACCCGGATCGGACGGCGGCTGTCTCCTCGTTTCCGCTCCGCGACATGGTGCTCCCGCGGACGTGCCGGGTGCCCCTCGCAGCGGCGGTGACCTCAGCTTCTCCCGCTTGAAGTTGTATTCTGCAACCAGGAGTGGTGAGGGAGGTTCCGTGAATACAGCCGAAGTGACCGATGGGACGGTTGCCACCGCCGGCGGGGCCGGCGCGGACACGGCCGTGGAGACCATCCAGCGCGAGATGACCGCCTTCGCCCGCCGCGCGCGGGCCTCGGCGGGCCGAATGCACCCCGAGCTGTCGCTGGTGTCGTACACGCTGCTGGGGCACCTGGAGGAGAGCGGCGGCTGCCGTGCGACCGACCTGGCCACGCACTACGCCCTGGACAAGTCCACCGTGAGCCGTCAGGTCGCCGCCCTGGAGCGGACCGGACTCATCGAGCGACGCCTCGCCCCGGAGGACCACCGCGTGCAGGTGCTGCACCTGACGGAGGCCGGCCGGAACATCCTCGCCCAGGTCACCGAGAGTCGCCGGGCGGCGTTCCGGGAGCGGCTCGCTGAGTGGCCGGAGGAGGATCTGGAACGGTTCGCGGCGTATCTCGTGCGGTACAACGGGTGGCCCGGGACAGGACGCTGAGCTCGGCAGTCCACTGCGCGTTCACGCGTGCGCCCCGGTCACGGTCCGCTCTTCCGCCGGCAGTTCGGGCGCACGGGCCGCGAGGAACGCCGTGGTGCGGCGCAGGCGGAAGCCCAGGGACTCGTACAGGCGGATGGCACCCGTGTTTCCGGCGCCGGTGTGGAGGAACGGGGTCTCTCCGCGTTCCCGTATGCCGTGGGCGACGGCGAGGATCAGCCGGGTCGCCAGGCCCTCGCCGCGGACGGCGGGGTCGGTGCAGACCGCGCTGATCTCCGTCCAGCCCGGCGGACGCAGCCGCTCCCCCGCCATGGCGACGAGGGCGCCGTTCCTGCGTATGCCGAGGTAGGTGCCGAGCTCGATGGTGCGGGGCAGGAAAGGGCCGGGCCTGGTGCGGGCGACGAGGTCGAGCATCTCGGGCACGTCGGCGGGACCGAGCCGGACCGCCTCCGGGTCGGGGGCGGCGGCCGGCCCGTCGGCCACGAGCTGTACGCCCTCGATCCGGAACGTGACCTCCCAGCCGTCCGGGACCCGCCCCCGGAAACCGAGCAGCGGTATTTCGGTCCCGGGCCCGGCGAGCGCCGCGACATCCGCCCAGTCGGCGGCGTCGGGCTCATCGGGCAGGGCCAGCCATGGCGTCACGTCGACGGGATAGCGCAGCACCCGGCCGCGCCGCTCGGCGAAGTGGGCATGCGGGCCGGTCAGTGCGGCGAGCGCGGGGTGGTCGAGGACATGCCGCGTCGGGGCCTCGGCCTCGGACTGCACCGGCTCGTACGCCTGGGCCATCGCTGCTGCTCTCCTTCGCGGTCGTGGGACACCGATGTGCGGGGGGGCACCGATGTGAAGGAAGATCGGCGGGCGGCTATTCCCTGGGCTCCTCGGACTTCATGCGGCCTCAATGACCGCGGGGCCGCCCCTGGTCCGGGCAGCCCCGCGGGCCACGTACGGTTGACTGCGTAAGCACCGATCACGTCCGATCCACGGGCCGTCACGCGCGGCGGCCTGGAGGCAGCACCCGCATGAATGTCACCCGAGGCTTCACCGGACGCCCGCGCGTCGACGACCCGGGGCTCCCGCCCGGCCAGTACGACGCGGGCGACGACTGGCCCGTCCTGTCCGCGGAGGTCACCCCCGACCTGGCACCCGCCGACTGGACCTTCCGTATCGACGGCCTGGTCGAGGAGGACCGCACCTGGAGCTGGGAGCAGGCACACGAGCTGCCGGCATCGGCGTACGAGGGTGACATCCACTGTGTGACGAGCTGGTCGAAGTTCGGCGTCCGGTTCGGGGGCGTCTCGCTGGACGCCTTCCTGAATATGGTGCGCCCACATGTGGCCGCCACACATGCCGTCGCCTACTCGCACACGGGATACACCACGAACCTGCCGCTCGCCGACCTGACCGGCGGGCGGGCCTGGATCGCCTGGGAGTACGACGGGCAGCCGCTGGCGCCCGAGCACGGTGGTCCGGCGCGACTGCTCGTGCCGCACCTGTACTTCTGGAAGAGCGCCAAGTGGATCGCGGGCATCCGGCTCCTCGACCACGACGAGCCGGGCTTCTGGGAGCAGAACGGCTACCACGGCCGCGGCAACCCCTGGGAGGAGCAGCGGTACTCCGGTGACTGAGACCTTCACTCCCCCGTCGCGCTTCGCCGTGCCCGGGCGGATCGCCGTGAGCAACCAGACCGCCGTGGTGTGGCAGACCGCCACGATCACCGAGATCCGCCGCGAGACCCCGCACGCGGCCACCTTCCGGCTCGCCGTGCCCGGCTGGCAGGGGCATCTGCCCGGCCAGCACCTGATGCTGCGGCTGACCGCCGGGGACGGTTATGCGGCCCAGCGCCACTACTCCATCGCGTCCGCGCCCGACGACTCCGGGCATATCGAGCTCACCCTCGACCACGTCCAGGGCGGCGAGGTCTCGGGCTGGTTCCACACCGTGGCCCGGCCCGGTGACCGGCTCGAGGTGCGCGGGCCGCTCAGCGGCTTCTTCGCCTGGCCCGGCGACCGGCCCGCGCTGCTGATCGGCGCCGGGTCCGGCGTCGTACCGCTGATGTCGATGCTGCGGCACCACCGGGCGCGCGGCCTGACCGTGCCGCTGCGGCTGCTGGTGTCCGCACGCGGCCCCGAGGAGCTCATCTACGGGCGCGAGTACGGCACCGAGACGACGCCCGTGTTCACGCGGAGCGCGCCACATGGCGTACCGGTGGGACGTATGGCAGCCGCACATGTGGCCCCGCTCCTGGCCGAGCAGCCTCCTGGTGGGTGGGAGGCCTATGTGTGCGGCTCCAACGGGTTCGCCGAACACGCCTCACGCCTGCTCGTCGCGGCCGGCCAGCCGGTCGACCGCATCCGGATCGAACGCTTCGGCTGACGCACATCGGTCTCTACAGCTGACGCAAACCCCCCGCTTAGGTCACTCGATGTGGGCACTCGTACGCGTGACGGCGAGGAGGTCGACATGCGAACCCGGGTGCGCGGCTGGCGCTGGCGACCCAATCCGCTGCGACGCCGGTCTGACGTGGTCGAGGCGTGGACGGTGGTGGTCGTGGCCGTCCTGCTGTTCGTGGGCGCGCCGTTGGCCGGGGTGGCCGCGGCGTTGTGGGCCCATGCCGAGGCACAGGCGATCACCGCGGCCCAGCGCGCCGACCGCCGGCAGGTGCGAGCCGAGGTGGTCGGCGCCACTTCGGGCTCACTCCCGGTGCAGGGCGGCCGGACGTTCACGCGCCGGGCGACCGTGCGCTGGACCGAGCCGGGCGAGGGAGAGCGCACGGCGAGTGCGCCTGTGTCACCGGGCACGCGGCCGGGTGACACGGTCGACGTGTGGTTCGACTCCCGGGGCCGCGGCGTCGCGCCGCCGCCGGACGGGTTCGCGGCCTGGCAGCACACGCTCGTCATGGGCCTGTGCGCCACGGGCGGTGCGGTCGCCGTCGTGCTCCTCGGACATGTGGTCACACGCCATGTGGCAACGCACCACCGGCTGACCGAGTGGGAACGGGAGTGGGCCCGTACGGAACCGGAGTGGACGCGTCGGTCGGCCTGACCGGTTACACCTGGCCCTTCTGCATCCGGCGTGCGATTCGCCGGTGGTCCCGCAGCGCGTCCGCCAGCCCCGGCAGGACCGGTTCGCCGCGGTCGACGAGGATCCGGCCGCCGACGACCGTGGTCCAGGCCCGGGCGGGTCCGCAGCGCAGCCATGCCTCCACGGGGTCGCTGAGCGCGCCGGCCAGCGCCACCTCGTGCAGGTCCCAGACGACCAGGTCGGCGCAGGCCCCGGGGCGAAGATGCCCCAGTTCGTCGGCGCGGCCCAGACAGCGCGCCGAGCCGCGGGTCGCGATGTCGAGGGCATCCCGCGCGGTCATCGCCCCGGGCCCGCCGCGGTAGCGGCCCAGCAGCAACGCCCCCCGGGTCTCCATCCAGAGGGAGGCGTGGTCGGTGGAGGCGGAGCCGTCGCAGCCGATGCCGACAGGCAGCCCGAGCTCGCGCATCTCGCGCACCGGCGCGGTGCCGCCGCCGATGAGCATGTTGGAGCTGGGGCAGTGCGCCACACCGACGCCCGCGGCCGCGAGGCGGCGCAGCTCGTCGCCGTTCGGGTAGATGCAGTGCGCGACCCAGGTGCGGTCGCTCATCCAGCCGGTGTCCTCGAAGTACTCCACGGGCCGGCAGCCGTAGGTCTCGAGGCAGTAGATGTCCTCGTCGTGGTCCTCGGCGAGATGGGTGTGCAGCCGTACGTCGTACCGCTCGGCCAGTTCGGCGGTGGCAGTCATCAGCTCCTTGGTGACCGAGAACGGCGAGCAGGGCGCGAGCGCGACCCGCACCAGCGCACCCGGCGCGGGATCGTGATGCGCCTTGATCAGCCGCTCACTGTCGGCGAGCACCTCGTCGGTGGTCTGCGTGACGCTCCTGGGCGGCAGTCCTCCGTCGTCCACGGAACGGGTCATCGAGCCGCGTGTCGCGTGGAAGCGGAAGCCGATGTCGCGGGCGGCGCGGATCTCGGCGTCGACGAGGCGCGGGCGCGGATGGACGTAGAGGTGGTCGGAGGAAGTGGTGCAGCCGCCCATCAGGAGCTCGGCCATCCCTACGTACGCCGACACGTACGCGGCCTCCTCGTCGAGGCCGGACCAGAGGGGGTAGAGCGTGGTCAGCCAGTCGAACAGGGAGCCGTTCACCGCGGGGGCGTAGGAGCGGGTGAGGTTCTGGTAGATGTGGTGGTGCGTGTTGATCAGGCCGGGGGTGACGATCCGTCCGGCAGCGGAGACGGTCGTACGGGCCTCGGGTTCGCTTCCGGGGGCGCCCACGTCGGTGACCCGACCACCTGTGACGGCCACCCAGCCGCCCGGGATCTCCAGGTCCCCGTCCACGACAAGGAGTTTGGCGTCCCTGACCAGTAGTTCGGTGTCCTGGACGGGCGGATCATCGGCGAACGACATGGCCTCATGGTAGGCGCCGGCCGGATCAAAGACCTGGTCAGTCGTCGGACCACGCACGTACGGTGTGATCACTCGCAGGCACTCGACACAAAGGTGGTTGTCCATGGCCTTGTTCGACCTCTCCCTGGAGGAGCTCCGCGCGTACCGCAGTGCCTCCGCAGAGCCCGAGGACTTCGACGCGTTCTGGTCCCAGACCCTGGAGGAGACGCGCGAGCACGATCTGGACGTCCGCTTCGATCCGGTCGATACGGGGCTGACGACGGTGCAGGTGTACGACGTGACGTTCGCCGGGTTCGGCGGTCACCCGGTGAAGGGCTGGCTGACGCTTCCCTCGCGGGTCGACGCGCCGGTTCCGGTGGTCGTGGAGTACGTGGGCTACGGCGGCGGGCGCGGTCTGCCGCACGAGCATCTGCTGTGGGCGTCCACCGGCCGGGCGCACTTCGTGATGGACACCCGCGGGCAGGGCAGCGCGTGGGGCGGCGGCGGGGGCACCGCGGATCCGGTGGCGGGCGCGCCCGCGTATCCCGGGTTCATGACCCGCGGCATCGACGCGCCCGAGAACTACTACTACCGCCGGGTGTTCACGGACGGCGTGCGTGCCGTTGACGCGGCCCGCGCGCACCCGCTGACCGACCCGGCGCGCACCGTCGCGCTCGGCAGCAGCCAGGGCGGCGGCATCACCCTCGCGGTGGGCGGGCTGGTCCCGGATCTCGCCGCGGTGGCGCCGGATGTGCCGTTCCTGTGCGACTTCCCGCGCGCGACGGCCTTGACGGACCGCAATCCGTACCGCGAGATCGGCAACTACCTCAAGACGCACCGCGGCCGCAGTGCCGACGTCCTGCGCACGCTCTCCTACTTCGACGCCGTGCACTTCGCGCCCCGCGGGAGCGCTCCCGCCCTGTTCTCGACGGCCCTGGAGGACCAGACGTGCCCGCCGTCCACCGTCTTCGCGGCCTTCAACGCCTGGGCGCACGAGGACAAGGCGATCGAGGTGTACGACTTCAACGACCATGAGGGCGGCGGCCCCTACCAGCAGGCGGCCCAGCTGCGCTGGTTGCGGTCGCACGCCTGAGACTCCGCCCGGCGCCTTTCACTCCGGTCCGACCAGTCGGCTGAGCCCATGCCCGAGCACGAGCCGCCGGCACCGACTTCACCGTCAGGGTGCCCGAGAAGGAGGCCGGGCCGCGATCTTCGGCCAGTTGACGCCCGAGGCCCTCGCCTCGCCGGCCAACCCCTGGTGGGGGCGACGCGGACCGACACACCCGAGTGGCGGGCCGACGGCCACCGCGGCCTCTACCCCCGAGGCGGCCGAACGGTTTCGGCCGAACCGGCGAGCCGGTCTTCCCTGGTGGTTTAGACCAATGCTAGATCTGGTGGCGCAATGAGCCCGCACGGCTACGGAACGTCACCTCACAGGAGGCGCGGCATGGCCCGCACCACCCCCCATGACCATCCGCTCAGCGAAGGACAGCCCCTCTACTGGCGCATCGCGACGCAGTTGCTCGGCGAGCTGCGCGACGGCACCATCCCGCCCGGCGAACGGCTGCCCGGAGAACGGCAGTTGGCCGGACACTTCGGCGTCAGCAGGGAGACCGTACGACAGGCACTGGAAGTGCTCCGCCATGGCGGCCTGGTCGCCACCGACCGCCGCGGCAGCCACGCGGCGCTGCCCGGCCTGCCGGTCGAGACCCCGCCCTCGCTCGCCTTCCCGGTCGGCGCCCGGACCGCTGATCCGGCGGCCGTCGGCCGGGCCACCGTCACCTGGGAGGCTCCCCCGCCCGATCACGCCGCGGCCCTGGGGCTCGCCCCGCACCGGCCGACCCTCGTCCACCGCTACGAGTCCGCCACCGCCGACGGCCACGGACTGCGCACGGCCGTGACGTCCTTCTCGGCCGTGGCCCTGACCGAGGTGGAGGAGCTGGGGCGCTACCGCGACCGGGCCGACGGCGCCGCCGGGGCACAGCTGAGACGGGTCTACGACTGGATGCGCAAGGCGGGACTGTCCCTGCACCACCGGGACTCGATCACCCGCCTCCCGGACACGCCGTCGGTACGGGTCACGCGACAGGTGCGCGACCAGTACGCCCGGCCACTGGAGATCACCGACCTCGTCGTGGACGCCCACCAGGACGCCCTCGTCTACGAGTTCACACTGCCGGCGGCGGGCTGACCACGCAGGAGCGCCGGAAGTACAGTCGCACCACGGACCCCGTGGGATCCAGGTGCTCGGCGACCAGGTCGCTCAACTGCCGCACCAGCCACATGCCGTGGCCGTTCGCGGCGCGCGGCTCGGGTGGGATGTGGCCGGGGAACGTGGGGCGGGGCAGCGAGGTGTGGGCCCCGCCGTCCCGGATCTCGCAGACGACGTGGTCGGGATCGCTACGCAGTCGGACCACGCCCTGTCCACCGCCGTAGCGCACCGCGTCGACCACGGCCTCGTGCGCCGCCGCCACCAAGTCGTACGTCCGCTGCTCCGACATGCCGTGGCGGCGGGCGTACGCAGCGAGGGCGTGGCGGACGGCCGCCGAACGGCCGCGGCAGAAGCGGATGTCGTCCGGTCCGGCGGGCAGCGGGTCCGGGCGGCGCTGTGCGGTGACCTCCGCGGAGAAGGCCGCCGGGTCCGCGTAGTCACCGCTGGGCGCGGACGCGCGGGCGCCCAGGGCGAGTTCGGGGTGGGTACGTCGCGCCGTGGACAGGACCGTGGCAGCGAGTGACCGGGTGTCGTACGGGCACAGGATCCAGTGGGCGGTGCCGGCGAAGGCGACGTTCACGAGGGACTCGTAGCGCATCCACTCCTGTGTCTCGAAGTCGGTGCGGCCCCTCCAGACGGGTTCGCCGACGACGCGGACCCTGCGGGCCTCGCCCTGCCGGAGGCAGTAGGCGTGGTAGCGGCCCAGGGTGCGGGACGGGTAGTCGTACCAGTCGCGGGAGTCGGCGAACTCGACGCCCCCCGCCCGGCTGCCGAGCGCTTCGGTCAGCAGGGCGATGTGGTGGCCGCTCAGCACCGCGAGGACGGCGTCGCCGGCGTCGAGACCGTCGCGGACGAAGTCGGCCGTGCCCGTGAGGAATTCCCGGTCGGAGCCGTAGCACAGTGCCTGGTGCACGAAGCCCGTACGGGTCATCTCAGCTCTCCTCCGGGTTCGATACGCAGGCCGGGGACCCGGTCCCAGCCGGTCACCCGCATCACCCGGCGGATGTGCGGGGCGACGCCGGACAGTTCGAGCGTGCCGCCGGCCGCGGACAGGTCGAGCGCGCAGTACACCAGCAGGCGCAGGGCACCCACGTCGATGAAGCGCAGGCCGCCGAGGTCGAGCCGGGTGCGGATCCCGTGCGCGGTGCGGGCCAGGGCACGGTTCCGCTCGGCGTGCAGGGCGCGGGCGACGGCGGTGACGTTCGAGTCGTCGATCTCACCGGTGAGGGCGAGGCCCGGGGGGACGAAGGTACGGGTGATGGAGAGGAGGTCGTCGCGCCATATGTCGTCGGCGCCGACCCGGCCATGGTGCAGTCCGACGATCGGGGCGAGTTCGGCCTCGTCGAAGACCCGGCGGTCGTACTGGCAGATGCCGAGCACAGGCAGCGAGGCGAACACGGAGTCCAGCAGCAACTCGCTGTCGTGCAGCGTCTTGAGCGCCTGGCCGGCCTGGGCGCGCAGCGTCTCCGTGCCCACCCGCAGACCGAGGAAGCCGTCGCCGACCGCGCGGCGTGCCTCGCGGCGGATCACTTCGTCGAGGTCCCACAGGCCTTCCGGGCCGGCCAGGTGTCCGTCGACGCACAGCCTGCCCATCGCGACCTCCTCGTCGACCCGGCAGCCGTGCACCTCCAGAAAGGACAGGGCGACGCCGGCCGGGATGTCGGCGGGCGGCAGCAGGAGCCCGCGGTGGCCGCTGGCCAGGCCGTCGAGCAGGAACGCGGCGAGTACGGTCTCGCGTTCCTCGTCCGTGTCGTAGCCGAGGAGCAGATGGTCGCCGTGGCGCATCTGTCCCACGGTTGTCAGAGCGGGTACGACCGTCATCCCGCACCTCCCTGGGTGGGCCGGGACCGCTTCCACGCTACGCCGGAAGCAGCCGTCCCGTGAGGGGTTAAGGTGACCGCCATCGGTTCCGGTGAGGGGGGACGATGGCTGCCTCTGTGCAGGGCGGCAGGACCGGCAACCTGCCCGCCGAGGCGAACGCGTTCGTCGGCCGCCGGACCGAACTCGCCACGATCGCGGGGCTGTTGGGGGCCGAGCGACTGGTGACGCTGACGGGACCCGGAGGGGTCGGCAAATCCCGGCTGGCGCTGCGTGCCGCGTATGCCGCACAGTCCGGCTTCCCGGGCGGGACGTGGCTGGTGGAGCTGTCGGCGCTGCGGGATCCGGATCTGCTGGTCAACGCCATGGCGCAGGCGACCCGGTTGTCCGAGCAGACGCTGCGACCGCTGTTGGAAGCGGTCGGCGAGCATCTCGCGGGGGCACCGCTGCTGCTCCTCCTGGACACCTGCGAGCATGTGCTGGACGAGTGCGCGCGTGTGGTGCAGGAACTCCTGGCGAGCGTCCCGGAACTGCGGGTGATGGCAACCAGCCGGCAGCCGCTGGGCATGCCGGGCGAGCATCTGCTGACGGTGGCGCCGCTGCCCCTGGGCGAACGCGACGACGCGGTGGCGCTGTTCGCGGCTCGGGCTACGGCGGCCGTGCCCTCCTTCGCGCTCACCGAGGCCAACCGGCGCCATGTGGCCGCGGTCTGTGCCCGTCTGGACGGGATCCCGCTGGCCCTGGAACTCGCCGCCGTACGACTGCGCGGGTTCCCGCTCGACCGGCTGCTGGAGGCCCTCGACTCCCGCTTCGACCTGCTGGTCTCGCCCGCGCGGCCGCGGCTCGCCCGGCACCAGACGCTGCGCACGGCCATCGGCTGGAGCCACGAGCTGTGCACACCGCTGGAGCGGCTGCTGTGGGCGCGGCTGTCCGTGTTCGCGGGCGGCTGGGATGTCGAGGCCGCCGAGTTCGTGTGCCACGGCGGTCCGCTGGACGCCGAGGAGATCCTCGCGCTGCTCGCCTCGCTCACCGAGAAGTCCATCGTGACCCGTGAGGACGACGGGGCGGCGGTGCGCTACCGCATGCTGGACACGGTCCGCTCGTTCGGAGCCGAGTGGCTCACCGGACTCGGTGAGGAGGAGGCGCTCAGACACCGCCACCGGGACTACTACCGCTGGATCGCCCGTCAGGGCGAGGCGGAGTGGCTCGGCCCCGGTCAGCGGATGTGGGCCGAGCGGCTGAGCGCCGAGCACGCGAACCTGCGCCTGGCGATCGAGGAGTGCCTCGCGGCGCCCGATTCCGAGCCGGCGCTCGAACTGACGGGCAGCCTCTGGTACTTCTGGTTCGCCTGCGGTTTCACCGAGGAGGGGCGCGCCTACCTGGAGCGGGCGCTGAGCCGCGCCACCCGCGACGGCGGGCCCGAGCACACGCTCGCCGTCTGGGCGCACCGGCTGGTCACCGTCGTCCCGGAAGACCTGGAGGCGGCCGAGTCGGTGAGCGCCGCGTATGTGTGGCTCGCCGAGGAACGCCGACTGCCCGTGCCCGCCCTGCCGTTGACCGGGGCGAGCCTGGCCGTGCGGGGCGAGTCCGCGCGGTCCGCGGTGCTGTACGGGAGTGCCGGGCGGGCGCCCGTGGGTGACGGCGGCGCCGAGTTCTTCCAGCTGCTGACGCTGGCCGTGCAGGCATACCTGCTGGCCGGCCAGGCCGCGTTCGAGCGGTGTGCGACGGTCGGTGAGCGGCTGCGCCAGGACTGCGCCAAGCGGGGCGAGCTGTGGATGCGGGCCTGGGGCGACTTCTTCGTCTCGCTGGCCGGAATCGGCCTGGGCAACGCCGACGAGGCGGTGAGCACGGCCCGCGAGGCACTGGCCGCCAAATGGCGTGTGCACGACCGGCTCGGCGCCGCCGCCGTGGCCGATCTCCTGGTCGCCGCTCAGGCCGCACGCGGCGAGGACGAACTCGCCGCCCGCCTCCTCGGCATCAGCAGAAGCCTCTGGCACACCGCGGGCCTGCCGCAGCTGGGCAGCCCCGACACGACCGTCTTCCACCGGGAGTACGAGCGCCGCCTGCGCGCGGCCCTGGGCGACGCCCGCTTCGCCACCGCGGTGCGCGAGGGCCGGGAACTGGACCCTGGCGCGGCACTGGCGCTGGCGCTGGGCGGCATGTCCGAGGGACTGGACCTGTGACTTCTGGGGCCGGACACTTCGGCGCCATCGTGACGGGGCTGAGAGTCGGAGGCGATCAGCGCGGGTTCGTCTCGGTCGAGGGGCGCGCGTTGCGCGCTGCGGTCACGCCGGAAGGCTGAGGAACGGACGGCGACCAGCGCGGACGTGTCCCCATCGAGAGGCGCGGCACCACTGCGGTCACGCCAGAAAGCTGAGGAACGGACGCCGACCAGCGCGGACGTGTCTCCATCGAGAGGCGCGGCACCACTGCGGTCACGCCAGAAAGCTGAGGCACGGACGCCGACCAGCGCAGACATGTCCCCTTCGAGAAGCGCGCCACTACGGTCACGCCAGAAAGCTGAGGCACAGACGGCGACCGGCGCGGATCTTCGGGTGGTGTGGCGCCCTCGCGCCTCAGAGCTCGGCGACCGAGGCGATCGGTGTCACCGCTCCCGGCCCTCATCCGGCGCTGACCGCCGCGCGGACGACGCGGGACTGGCGGCCGAGGGCGAGCAGCCGGCCGTCCGCCGACCAGACCGCGCCGTCGTCGACCGCCCAGCCGGCGCCGGCGTGGTCGGTGCGGATGCGGACCAGGGCCCAGTCCTCCGTGACGCCCTGGTCGAGGGCGTCGGTGAAGTGCACGGTCAGTTCCGCCGTGGGCACGGGTCGGGGCGTGCGCCAGCGCGCGTAGAGGGCGGGCGGCAGCACGTCGGTGAGGGTGAGGACGGCTGCTGCGTCCAGGGGCCGGTGGTCGGAGAAGCGCACCCAGGCGACGAGTTCGGCCCGGTCGCCTCCGGCGAGAGGGAGGTCCGCGGTGGCGGGGCGGATCTCCAGCTGCTTGGCGAACGGCGCGAGATGGCCGGGGAGTTCGACCTGCGCGCACTCGTCCGGTCCCGGCACGTCGGGGGCGGGCTGTCCGTCGTACGACGGTCCCTCGCGTCCCGGGCCGAACAGCGCCGAGCCGAGGAGGACCGGCTGCCCGCCCTGGTGACCGGTGAAGACACAGGTGGCGGTGCGTCGGCCCGCGGCGGGCGAGGTGCCGGAGAAGTGCAGCGGGCGGGTGTCGACGGGAGCCAGGAAGTGCGTGGTCAGAGTGCGGACGGCTTGGGCTCCGCCGGCGAATCTGTCGCGTACGGCGGCCAGGGCGACGGCTGCGGCGTGGCCGCCGTGCGCTCCCTCCCAGGACCACCACAGAGGGTCGATACGGACGTCGGTGTCGGTCGTCATGGTCACGTCCTCACCATAACCAGGTGAGTTTGAAAAACAAACCCATGGATGGGAAATTCAAACCCACTAGGTCGCCCTGCGTCGCGCCACGACCATCCGCACGCGCGGGCTGCCATCCGGTCGCCTCCCGAATTCGGGCAGGGTCTGGAGGTCGACCTCGAACCCCGCCCATTCCAGTTCCCGCCGTACGTCCCCGAGCCGGAAGGCCCGGTAGTACATGACGAACGGCGGCCGCCACACGGCGTTGCGCACGCGCATCACGGCGTCGAAGCCCAGCAGCATCCAGTAGGCGCGGGAGGCCGGAGGCGGCGGCGCGACCACCGGGAAGGCGAAGCAGCCGCCCGGCCGCAGCACGGAGTGGACCTGCGCGAACAGTCCGGGCAGTTCACGGGGCAGGAAGTGCCCGAACGCCCCGAAGCTCACCGCAAGATCGAAGACGGGGCCGAACGGCAGCGCACGGGCGTCCCCGCGGACCCAGTCGACACGCGGCCCGGCAGACCGCGTCCGCTCCCGTGCCACGGCGAGCATCCCGGCGCTGAAGTCGACCCCGGTGACGCTCTCCCGGCACACCCGCATCAGCACGCCGACGCCCGCTCCGGTGCCGCAGCACAGGTCGAGTCCGGCGTCGAACGGGCCGATCCGGGCGAGCGCCCGCACGACCGCGTCGAGCACCGAATCCGGGGTCCGGAAGGGGGTGTGATCGAATTTCGGGGCGAGCAGGTCGTAGCCGCGCTCGACGGACGACAGTGCCTGGACGGCGAGTTCGCGGAGACTGGGGCCTTCGGGGCTGAACATCCGCGTCAGCTTAGGCGAACGGGACAGCGGGAAACGCCCGGCACAGGAGCCGGCGGCGCTCGTCCATGACGCCCCTCTCAGCCCGTCCTGCCGCCCCGCCGGGTGTCGACACGCTCCCACTCGGCCTCCCACTGCGCCATCCTCCGCCGGTCCAGCACCACGCGAGCCCCATAGGCACCGCCGATCACGACCGCGCCGACGACCACCCCGGCCAGGACGCCCGCCAGGGCCGACTGGAGCCTGGCCTCACCTGGGGACACGGGCTGGGCCACCATGATCCCGGACCGGTCGGTCCAGACCGGCACCCGGGACCCGGCGGGGGAGTCGGGCCGTACCTTGGTCAGGCCCGTACGGGGCTGACCGTCCGGCGCTGTCCAGCGGGCCTCGGCCCACACCAGGTCACCGTCGGCCTCGCTCGCGGTCGGCTTGTCTCCCGCGTCCTCGACGAGGACGGCGGTGACCTCCTGCCGCTCCGCCCGCTGCTGGTCGAGGTCGTGCTGCATGACGGCCCGGATCGCCAGACCCGCCGGCACCGCACAGACGCCGGCCAGGATCCACGCGCAGAGCACGAGCCAGGCCTCGACCACATCGATTCGCCGCCGGAGCGGATTGCGCCGCCACCGCCACATCCGCACCGTCAGACGCTCTGTCCTCGCCATCGGTCGACACCCCCTTGCCAGCGCCGACAACACACTCACCAGTGTCCTACCGGAAGGCGCTCCCGGCGCTGCGAGGCTTCAGACGATGCCGACCGTGATCGCCCCCGTGTAGGTCCGCCCGGCGGTGACAGGGGTCTCGGTGCCGTCGACGGTCATGGTCAGCTCCCTGCCGTTCGGGGCCTGCACCACGGCATCGGCGGCGAGGACGAGCCCGGTCAGGTGCGACGTGCCGGTGACCGTCCAGGTGGAGCCGCTGTCCAGCGTCACGATCACACCGTTGTTGATCGCGGCCCGCGCGGTGTTGGTCACGATGCCCAGTTCGTAGAAGTTCGAGGAGTCGATGGTCGACACCCGGTGCACGGCCTTCGTCGCGGAGATGACGCCCTGGACGGTGGAGTCCTCGAAGGTGAGGACCATGTTCTTGCCGGTGCGCATTCCGTTGTGGAAGTCCCCCTTCAGCTCGATGGAGGTGAAGGTGGCGGCTCCGTCCGCGGTGTGCACGGCGCTCACGTCGAAGGAGGCGTCCTTGGCCGGGTCGTCGGCCGGCTCGGTGTAGACGCCGACGTTCATCATCTTGCCGTCGACGTCGACCGGGCCCGGGTCGTCCAGCTCGATCATCTGAAGGATGACCCCGTCGCGCGGGTTGAGACGGGCGCCGCGCGAGCCGTCGACGGTGATCGTGGTCTGCTGGCCCTTGTTGAGGAAGGTGGCCCGCTCGGAGTTGACGACGGTGCCGCCGTCGACAGTGAGCGAGCCGGCGCCGAAGAACATATAGCCGAAGTGGCCGGAGTTCACGGTCGTGGTACGGACCGGAAGGGCGGCCAACTCGGCGACGCCGAGGCCGAGTTCGAGTTCCGTGTTCAGATCGGCGACCGCCTCGCGGGTGCTGTCGCCGTAGTGCACGACGGCCGCCGGGCCCGCGATGATCGTCGCGTAGCTGCCCACCTCGAACCGCGAGCCGAGCACCCGGACGATCGCGTCCCCGATGGCGTAGGTGCCGTAGCCGTACTCCCCCGTGTTCCCTATGTGGCTGTTGATCGCAGCCAGCTGGAGGCCGCTGCCGCCCTCCACCGACAGGGCACCCCACGTCTCGGAGAAGACGGTCGAGTTGAGGTAGGTGGCCTTGCTGTTCGCGCCGATGAGGTTGGTGGCGCGGACGTTGCCGTCCAGGCCGAGCATCCACGGAACGGACTGCATGTAGGGGGTCTCGACGGTGGCCTCGTAGTCGGCGGGCAGCACTCCGTTGCGGGTGCGCAGCACGGAGTTCTTGACGACGACGCTGGCGCCGCCGTCGGCGATCACGGCCGTGCGGACGACACCCTCGGTGCCGATCCGTGCCCCGTCCACCGTCAGCCTGGTCGCCGAGCCGTTCCCGACCACCGCGGCACCGTAGCCGGCGAAGTCGCAACGTCCGTTCCCTGTGAGGGAGATGGTGGGCCGCTCCAGCGTGTACGCGGCATCCTGCACATACACGCCGTCGAAGCACTCGCCGGTCGAGGTGATCGACACGTTGCGGGCGAGGGAGTCGGTGAGGCGTCCGCCGAGCGCGGCGGCGAGGACGGACTTCTCACGGACGATGCCGTCGCCGCTGACGTACACCGCCTGCCGGAAGGGAAAGGTGAGCGTCTCGTACGTCACCTCGTTGGCCTCCGCGACGGTGAGGACGACGGCACCGCGGTAGGTCCCGGCCTGGATGAGTGTGGCGGTACCGCCGGTCTCGGTCAGGAGCTGGCCGGTCTCGACACCGTCGACGGTGAGGGTGAGGCTGTGGCCCTCGGGGGCGACGATCCTGCCGCCGTCGGCGATGGTGAGCCGGGCCACCCGGGTCGTCGCGGAAATCTCGTACGCCTCACCGGAGCCGACCGTGATCGTCCTGCCCGGCGCTGCGGTCACGGGGGCCGCGGGGATCAGCAGGGCGCCGGCCGTGGCGGTGCCGGCGATGAGGACGGAGCGTCGGGTGAACAGCGTCATGGCATGCCTTCCCAGGGGTTGAGTGCGCCGTCGCGCAGAGTGACGACCGACCGTCATAGAAGCGGGTCGGCGCAGGCACCGATGGTGCGCACGAGGGAGTGAATCAGCGGTTCCCAGCAGGGAATAGGCGGTGCGCACACACATACCGCTTCCCGATGCCTCGGATCACGGCGCCTGCTTCATGGCGAACACACAGAGTGGTCAGGCGGGCGCGATCATGCCCGCCGACAGGTCGATGTCGGCCCCGCACAACCCGGGCATGGCGAGCATCGCGACCAGGGCGCGGGCCACTTCGTGTCCCTCGACGAGCCGGCCGAGGGCGGCGCGGGAGGCGAAGTCGTGCTCGGCCTCCTGGACGGTGCAGCCGGTCAATTCGGCGGTGAGCCGGAAATTGCGGTCCATGCGCGGGCCCCGCACCGGGCCCGGGGAAAGGGAGTTGACCGCGATGCCCTGCGGGCCGACCTCTCCTGCCAGGGTCCGTGTCAGGCCGAGCAGCGCCATCTTGGAGGCGGTGTAGGGGGTGCGGTTGAGCAGGGGCCGCTTGCCACTGACCGAGGCGACGTTGACGATGTCTCCTCGTCCGGCCGCGATCATCGGCGGCAGGAAGGCCCGGCACATGAGGTAGACGCCGCGGACGTTGGCCGCGAACACGTCGTCCCACTCGTCCGGTTCGATGTCGGTGAGCGGCTTCACCGGGCCCGCTACGCCCGCGTTGTTGACGAGCAACGACACGTCCTCGTCGGCGAGTTCGACGGACAGCGCCTGCACGGAGGCGGGGTCGGAGACGTCGCACACCGCCGTACGGGCCGCTCCGCCCACCTTGGCCGCCGCCTCCGCGAGAGCCCGTTCGTTCCGGCCGACCAGCAGCACCCTGGCCCCGGCGTCCGCCAGGGCCAGGGCGAACGCCCGGCCCAGCGGTCCTCCCCCGCCCGTGATCAGTGCCGTACGCCCCCGCAGGGTCATGCGCGGTTCCACGGCAGCTCGTCGCCCGCGGCCTTCGCGGCCCGTACGTCGCCGGAGCGTGCGTGTCCCTCGAACAGCTCGACGCGGGAGGCGGTGACCTCCGCCTTGGACACGGCGTGCTTCAGGGTCCTTGCCACGGATACGGCCCTTCTCGGTGAGGTGGGTTCAGACGGGGGGCGCTTCGAAGAGCACGTCGGGGTCGTTGAACTGCTCCTTGGCTACCGATTCGCTCATCGGGTCGGCGGTGCCCCACTGGTCCTGGGTCATCGGGTCGGCGACGTCATGGCGGCCCGGGTGCCACAGGTCCTCTTCGAGGACGGCGAGTTCGGTGGTGTACTCGACGGTATTGCCGTGCGGGTCGTGAAAGTACGAGAAGGTGTTGTCGCCCGCGAGGTGCCGGCCCGGCCCCCAGGTGAGCCGGGTCCCGGCACGCAGTGCACGCCCCGTGCCCCGCATGTACTCCTCGACGCCCCGCATCTCGAACGACGCGTGGTGCAGCGCCACGTGTGGCCCGCGCGCGATGGCGAAGGAGTGGTGGAGCGGGCTGCACCGCAGGAAGTACATGAGGTCGCCCATGTGCGTCGAGTACAGGGTGTCGGTGAGCCGGAAGCCCAGATGCCGGACGTAGAAGTCCCGCAGCGCCTCCGGGTCCGGGGAGTTGACCACGCAGTGCGAGAGCCGTACGGGAATCGCCTCGCGCTCCTCGACCCTGCGGTGGGTGCGGGTGGCGACGTCAGCGGAGACCTCCACGGCGCGCCCGTCGGGGTCGAAGAAACGGAAGCCGTAGCCGCCACCCGGAGTCTCCAACTCCGCGGGATCGTCGATGAGTTGGACTCCGGCCCGGCCGAGCCGCACCGCCAGCTCGTCCACCGCGGCCGGCGAGACCGCCCCGAAGGCCACCAGGTCCATCCGCTTCCGCTCGTCCTTGCGGATCCGCACGATGTACTGCTCGGGGCTGCCCTCGGCGGCGAAGAAGGCGAGCCCGGTGTCGTTCACCACCTCGGTCAGACCCCAGGTGGTGGTGAAGAAGGCGCGCTGGGTGTCGAAATCCGGTACGGCGAGGTCGACATGGCGCAGATGGGTGATGGGCTGGAAGGGGGTCACTGTCCGCTCCTGACGGTGTTGCGCTGCCGGCCCAGTCCCGTGATCTCCGCCTCCACCACGTCCCCCGGCTTCAGGAAGACGCCCCAGTGCGCGCCGTTGCCCGCCGGGGATCCGGTGAGCAGGAGGTCTCCGGGGCGCAGGGTGGTGGTCGTGGAGACGTACGCGATGAGCCTGGGGATGTCGAAGATCATGTCCCTGGTCGTCTCGTCCTGCCGTACGACCCCGTTGTGCCGCAGCGTGATCCGCAGGCCGGACGGGTCGCCGACGAAGGCGGCCGGGACGAGGAAGGGGCCGGTCGGCAGGAAGGTGTCGGCGTTCTTCGCGGTGAACCAGTCGGTGCCGATGGCCTTGAGGTCGGGCCGGTAGAGACGGTCGCGGGTGGTGAGGTCGTTGCAGACGGTGTACGCGGCGACGTGCTGCATCGCCCGGTCGACGGAGATGTCCTTGCCCGACTTCCCGATGACCAGGGCGAGTTCCAGCTCCCAGTCGTGCTGTTCGCCGAGCGCGGGCAGCACGATGTCGTCGTACGGACCGCAGATCGCGCGCGGCGAGCCCAGGAAGACGTACGGCACCCCGTTCCGGATCCGCTCGTCCATCATCCGCTCGGCGTCGGCGCGGGCCTCCTCGGGGGTGGCGCCGTGCACGCTCTCCTTCTCGGCGGCGACCAGATCGACCACGTGCTTGCGGTAGTTGGCGCCGCTCTGCAGGACCTGGCCCGGTTCGAGGGGTGCGTGGACGTGCAGCGAGGCCAGGTCGTGCCAGGTGCCCTCCGCGGACCGGGTGAGGTCGTGCAGCCGCAGCAGCCAGGTGTCCCAGTCCTCCACCAGGGCGCGGACGGACGCCACTTCGGGGGACAGATCACGCACGCGTGTCCCGGCGACCAGGCCGGGGAAGACGCCAGCGCTGCTGCTGAAGGTGCCGAGCGCGAACGGTCCGGCGTGGGTGGGCAGGGGATCGGACACGGGCGCTCTCCTCGTACGGGTGGGTTGCTCGGCTCCGACGCTAGGCACCCTGTGGAGCGGGCGGAAATGGACATCCGCGATGCCTGCCATCACCCGCCGCCCGGGCCCTCGACGGCTGCTCCATCGCCCTACGGGATGGATGACGTCCCCCTTGCCGATGCCTCGATCCGTTGACCCTCGCGTCGGCCGCCACGCAGGCTCGGAGCACCGCCGTCCCGAGGAGATCACCGTGGTTGTCGAGCATGCCGAGCTGACCGTCGAAGCCGGTCGGGAGGCGGAGTTCCAGGAGGTTTTCGGCAAGGCCCGCGAGGTGCTCGCCGAGGCCGACGGCTTCCGCTGGGCCGAGCTGCTGCGCTGCGCGGAGCGGCCGCGGACCTTTCTGCTGCTGGTCGGCTGGGAGTCGGTCGAGGCGCACACCGTGGGCTTCAGGGAGTCCGGGCGCTTCCAGCGCTGGCGGGCCCTGGTCGGCCCGTTCTTCGCGGAGCCGCCGGCCGTCGAGCACTACCACGAGCTCGGCCCGCGCTTCGGCGGCTGACCCTGACGTCCTCTTCTACGTTCGCAAGGATCCCCCATGCCCGTACACAAGGTGCTCGTCGTCGGCGGCGGCATCACCGGAAGCGTGCTGTGTCTCGCGCTCGCCCAGCGGGGCGCCGAGGTCGAGCTCGTCGAGATCTCATCCCAGTGGTTCGGTGTCGGCCATGGCATCACGCTCCAGGGCAACGCACTCAAGGCGCTGCGCTCGGTGGGCGTGCTGGACCGGGTGCTGGACCGCGCGGTGCCCTTCGACCGGATGCGGTTGCGCCGCGCCGACGGCGGGCTGATCACCGAGCTGCCGACCCCGCACACGGGCGGTCCCGATCTGCCGTCGACGGCGGGCGCCCTGCGCTCGGACCTCCAGGACGCGCTGTGCGACGCGGTCCACGCGCACGGCGTCACCGTCCGCCTCGGCGTGACCGTCGACCGCCTCGACCCGTCGCCCGACCGCGTGGACGTGACCTTCACCGACGGCTCCGCGGGCGCGTACGACCTGGTGGTGGGCGCGGACGGCATCCATTCGCGGATGCGGGCGCTGATCGGCATCGACGTCCGGCCCCGCCCGGTCGGTATGTCGATCTTCCGGGTCGTGGCCGGAAGGCCCGCCGAGATGGACTGCGCCGAGGTGTACTACGGCGGCCCCCGCTTCAAGGCCGGCTACAGCCCCATCTCCGCCGACCAGTGCTACGCGTACCTCCTCGACGAGAACCTCGACGCCTCCCTCGTCGGCCCCCGCGCGTCCCTCTCCCTGCTGCGCGAACGCGGTGCCGGATACGGCGGCACCTGGGGCCGGATCCTCGCCTCGCTGCCCGAGGACACGGCCGTCGACTACCGGTGGATCGAGTCGATCCTGGTCGCCGAGCCCTGGCACCGCGGCCGCGTGATGGTCATCGGCGACGCGGCGCACGCCTGTCCGCCGCTGATCGCGCAGGGTGCCGCCATGTGCATGGAGGACGCGGTGCTCCTGGCGGAACTGGTGCGCGGGGGCGAGCCGGTGGAGAAGGCCCTCGACCACTTCATGGACCGGCGGCTGCCCCGTGTCCGCATGGTTCTGGAGAACTCGCTCCAGCTGGCCCAGTGGGAGATCAACCCCGGTACGCCCGGCGCCGACCCCGCGCGGATCATGTCCGAGACGCTGGACTCACTGACGGCGGCGGCATGAGTACACCAACGGTCGACTTCCACGGTCACCTGGCCGTGCCCGCCGCCGAAGAGCTGGTCGCGGGCGCTCAGGGTCTCGCCGCGGAACGTGCCGCCGAACAGCGCGCCCACTCCCCCGCCTCGCTGAACGTCAACCGTGCCCAACTCCACCGCCTGGCGCCGATGTTGACGGACGCGACCGCCCGGCTCGCCGCCCTCGACGCGATGGGCATCGACATCCAGGTGGTCGGCCCCATGCCGATGCACCACTACTGGGCCGACCCGGATCTCGCGCACCGCTTCGCCCGCACGGTCAACGAGGCGGTGGCCGTGCACTGCCTCGCCGAACCGGACCGCCTGTACGGGCTCGGCACGGTGCCCCTCCAGCACCCGCACCTGGCGGTCGACCTGCTGGACAAGGCCGTCTCCGACTACGGCCTGTACGGCATCAGCGTCTCCACGACCGTGGACGGCCGCGAACTGGCCGACCCCGCCCACGACATGGTGTGGCGGAAGGCGGAAGAACTGGGCGCGGTGGTGTTCGTGCACCCGTGGGGCTGCTCACTCGGCGAGCGACTGGCGACCCACTACCTCGGCAACACCGTCGGCCAGCCGGCCGAGACCACGGTCGCGCTCTCCCATCTGATCTTCACCGGCGTCCTGGACCGCTTCCCGGACCTGAAACTGGTGGCCGCGCACGGCGGCGGCTATCTGCCGACGTACATCGGGCGCTCCGACCACGCCTGGCAGGTCCGTGAGGACGCGCACGGCTGCGCCGAACCGCCGAGTGCGTATCTGCGGCGCATGTGGTTCGACGCGCTGGTCTACACCCCGCGCGCCCTGCGCCACCTGGTCGAGGAGGTGGGCGCCGACCGGGTCGTGCTCGGTACGGACTTCCCCTTCGACATGGGCGTCGACGACCCGCTGGCCCGTCTGGACGCCGCCGGGCTGTCCCCGGCCGACCGTGCCGCCGTCGCCGGGGGCAATGCCCTCGAACTGCTGCTGAAAGGACGTATCCGATGAGCCTCGGCCCTATCGAGGAGGAGCTCGCCAAGGCCCGTTCCGCGTACCGGAACTGGGGACGCTGGGGCGAGGACGACGTGCTCGGCACGCTCAACTTCATCGATGACGCGATACGGGCGCACGCGGCGGGCCTGGTCCGGCGTGGGCGGGCCTTCTCGCTGTCCCAGGAGTTCAACGAGGACGGTCCGCAGCGCGGTTTCCGCGGCCGGATCAACCCCGTCCACTACATGAAGGACACCGGTTCGGACGCGGCCGCCGGCACACAGGGCTTCCCGCACGGCTTCGGCGGCGCGGACGACCACATCGTGATGCCGCTACAGGCCTCCACCCAGTGGGACGGGCTCGGCCACATCTACGACAACAAGCAGGCCTGGAACGGCCGTCCGTGCACCATCGTCAACGGCAACGGCGACTCGGTCACCGGCATCGAGCACATGAAGGACGCCTTCACCGGCCGCGGAGTCCTCCTCGACGTGGGCCGGGCCGTCGGCGACGGCGAACTCCCGGACGGCTTCCCTATTCTGGAGAAACACCTGCGGGCCACGATCGAAGCGCAGGGCGCCACCTCGACCGTCCGCCGCGGCGACCTCGTGCTCGTGAGGACCGGACAGCTCGGCCGGGTACGGCGGTTGGGCGACTGGGGCGGCTACGCCGCCGGTGACGCGCCCGGCCTCTCCTTCACCACCCTCGGCTGGCTGCACCGCACGGAGATCGCGGCGATCGCCACCGACACCTGGGGACTCGAGGTACGGCCGTACGAGTTCGCCGAGCCCGCGATGTCGCCACTGCACCAGATCGCCATCCCGAACATGGGCCTCCCGCTGGGCGAGATGTGGGACCTGGAAGCACTGGCGGAGGACTGTGCGGCCGACGGTGTCCATGAGTTCCTGCTGGTCGCGGCGCCGCTTCCGGTGACCGGAGCGGTGGGAGCCCCGGTCAACCCGATCGCGGTCAAGTGAGTACGACGATGAACTTCACCGGCACCCTCCACCTCCCCGGCGACCAGAGCTTCGAGGAGGCCTGCTTCGGGCGGGTCTTCAACGCGCGCCGCCCGTCGGACCGTACGCCCGCCGCCGTCCTCGAAGCCGCGACCGAGCAGGACGTCGTCGAAGGCGTACGGCTCGCCCTGGAGCGCGGCTGGCAGGTCGCCGTCCGCTCCGGCGGGCACAGCTGGGCCGCCTGGTCGGTGCGCGAGGAGGCGCTGCTGATCGACCTCGGGGACTTCCGCGAGATGGCGTACGACCCACGGACCGGGTTGGCGACGGCGACCCCCAGCGTCAAGGGAGGCGACGAACTCAACCCGTATCTCGGCGAGTTCGGGCGCTTCTTCAACGCCGGCCACTGTCCGTCCGTCGGCATCGGCGGCTTCCTGCTCCAGGGCGGGCAGGGCTGGAACGCGCGCGGCTGGGGCTGGGCGGCGGAGAGCGTCGTCGCGATCGACGTCGTCACCGCCGAGGGCGAGCTGGTGCGTGCCGACGGGACGCGGAACAGCGACCTGTTCTGGGCGGCGCGCGGCGCGGGGCCCGGATTCTTCGGCGTCGTCACCCGCTTCCATCTGCGGACACGTCCGCTGCCGGGGCATCTGGCGCACACCGTGCACGCGTATCCGCTCGACCTCTTCGACGAGGTGATGACATGGCTGCACGGAATGCACCACACGGTCTCCGACCTGGTGGAGATCGTCGCGCTCACGCAGACACCGCCGCTGCCCGGCTTCGACGGGCCGGTGCTGCTGGTCACGGGAGTGTCGATGACCGACACTCCGGAGCAGGCCGCCGAGGCGCTGGCCCCGCTGCACGCCAACCCGTACGCGGACCGTGCCCTCTTCCGCGTCGAGGCCCAACCGACCACCCTCGCCGAGCAGTTGCAGGGCCAGCGGACCGCCAATCCGGAGGACCACCGCTATCTCGTCGACAACGCCTGGCTGACCGGGCCCGCCGACCAGGTCGTCCCGGCGATCCGCAAGGCGTTCACCGAGCACCCCACCCGGCAGACCTTCACGATCTGGTTCTCCATGGCCCCGCTGCGCGAACTGCCCGACATGGCCTTCTCGTTGCAGTCGGAGATCTACTGCGCCACCTACGTCGTGCACGACGAGCCGGAGCGCGACGCCGAGTTGCGTGCCTGGCTCGACGGGGCGATGGCGGCGATGGAGCCGGTGACGGCGGGCCAGTACCTCGGGGACTCGGACTTCACGGTCCGGCAGCTGAAGTTCATGGGGGACGCGCAGTGGCGCCGGCTCCAGGAGATCCGGGCCGTGCGTGACCCGAAGGGTCTGTTCGCGGGCTGTCTGAGCACGGGGAACGTCACCAACACCAACCACTGGGAGCGTTGAGCCGATGCGTTTCGCGACGTATGAGTACGAGGGTGTGGAGCGCGCGGGTACGGTGCGGGACGGCGTGATCCATCCGCTGCCCGAGGGCATCACCGTCCTGACCCTCCTCGAACAGGATGTGCTGCATGCCGCGGGCACCGAAGCGCTGCGCCGGCACAGTGACTTGACGGTGGATCAGGTGCGGTTGCTGCCGCCGCTCAGGCCCCCGGCCATCCGTGACTTCGTCGGCTTCGAGGCACACATCGAGGGTGTGTCGAAGGCGCTGGACGGGCTGGAGCACGTGCCCGAGGAGTGGTATCGGGCGCCCAACTTCTACTTCACCAACCCGCATGCGGCATGCGGCGCCCACGACGAGGTGCCCATCCCGGCGGGCTGTTCGGTGCTCGACTTCGAGCTGGAGGTCGGCGCCGTCATCGGACGCGAGGGCCGCGACCTCACCCCCGAGCAGGCACGCGAGCACATCGTCGGCTACCTGGTCTTCAACGACTGGTCGGCACGGGACCTGCAGAAGCCGGAGAAGAACCTGGGGCTCGGCTTCTCCAAGGGCAAGGACTTCGCCAACACGCTCGGCCCGTACCTGGTCACCGCGGACGAGGTGGACGACCGGCGGGACGCGGACGGCTTCCTCGACCTGGAGATGACGGTCACCCTGAACGGCGAGCTGATCGGGCGGGACACGCTCGCCAACGTGTCGTGGACGTTCGAGGAGATGGTCGCCTACGCCGCCCGGGACACCTGGGTGCGGCCCGGGGACATTCTCGGTTCGGGGACCTGCGGATGGGGCGCGCTGGCGGAGTTCTGGGGCCGCCTCGGCGAGCGCACTCCGCCGCCGCTGCGGGCCGGGGACGAGGTGACGCTGACCGTCGAGCGGCTGGGCACCCTCTCCAACCGGGTCGTCCCGGGGCGGAGCGACGTGTATCTGCCGCGGGCCCGAAAGCGCGGGCGCACAGCCCGCCCATAGCTTCGTGACCTGCTCATATCCGGGGATCCGATGGCTGCCATCGGATCCCTGTGTGTTGCTTCCCGGAGTCTTCCTCGGACGGAACCCGGTCGTTACGCTCCGATTCCACCGAGCTTCAAGGACGCAGCCGGAAGGAACCTGTATGGGTCTCGGAGCGATCGATCTCAATCTTCTGGTGGCGTTGGAAGCACTTCTGGAGGAGAAGAACGTCACGCACGCGGGTGTCCGTCTCTCCACCAGTCAGTCCGCGATGAGCGGTTCGCTGGCCCGGCTGCGCCGGCACTTCAACGACGAGCTGCTGGTGCGCGTGGGCCGCGAGTACGAGCTCACCCCGCTCGCGGAACGACTGCTGCCCGTCGTCCAGGCCTCCCTGCACAAGGCCGAGGAGGCGTTGTCGCTGACCCGGCACTTCGAACCGGCCCGGAGCAGGCAGCGCTTCTCGATCGTGATGTCCGACTACGTCATGACGGTGCTCGTCGAACCGCTGCTGCGGGCCCTGGCACGCGAGGCGCCGGGCGTACGGATCGACTTCCACCCGCTCGTGCACGGCCAGCCGGAGAACGAGACGCATCTGCGCTGCCACGACCTGATGGTGGTGCCGCTCGGCTACCGGCTGCCCGGGATCAGCGAGGCCGTGATGCACGACCGGTTCGTGTGCATCGTCGACCCCGACAATCCGCGCCTGGCCGAGGGTCGGCTCACGTTGGGCGATCTGGCCGAGATGCCGCACGCCGCGTCCGCGTTCGGCAAGAGCCTCACGCCCGCGGACCGCCAGCTGGAGACCCTGGGCATCGTGCCCAGGGTGCAGGTCAGCGCGCCGGGATTCAGTGTGCTGCCGTTCCTGGTGGGCGGCACCGACCTGGTCGCCCTGGTGCCAGAGCGGCTCGCCCGGCGCTACGAGGGTTTCGCGCGCTGTGCCGTCGTACCGACGCCGTTCCCGGACGTACCGCTGGTCGAGGCCATGCACTGGCATCACAACCGGCACGCCGACCCGGCACACCGCTGGCTTCGGGAGACCGTGCGGGCGGTGGGTGCGGCACTGGACGACGAGCCCGTGCCGCGGGAGATCGCGGCCGCGGATGGCACCCATGCCGATCGCGTGTTTCCGGAGCTGAGCCCGGCTTCCTAGCGTGGAGGGGAGGAGTCCCGCACCCAGTGGAGGAAGCCGTGAGCCGTACACGTCTGGCGGGCCGTACCGTCGTCGTCACCGGAGCAGCGCAGGGCCAGGGAGCCGCCGAGGTGGCGGCGGCAGCCCGGGAGGGCGCGACGGTGGTGGCGACCGACGTCCTCGACGAGCCCGGCGAGAAGCTGGCCGCTTCCCTGCGCGCGGACCGTCTGGATGTGCGCTATCGGCATCTCGACGTGTCGTCGCCGGACGACTGGGCGGGCCTCGCGGCGTCTTTGGATGTCGTGCAGGGGCTGGTCAACAACGCGGGGATCCCCATGCGGGCGCGGCTCGGCGAGGTCGAACTCGCCGACTGGAACCGGGCGTTCGCCGTCAACACGACGGGCGCGATGCTCGGCGTCCAGGCCCTCGCCCCGCTGATGCCGGCCGGCTCCTCCATCGTGAACGTCGGCTCGGTCGCGGGTCTGACGGCCCATCACGCGGTCGCGTACACGGCGAGCAAGTGGGCGTTGCGGGGCCTGTCGAAGGTGGCGGCGCTGGAGTTGGCGCCGCGCGGCATCCGGACGAACCTGATCCACCCCGGCTACATCGAGACCCCGTTGATGGCGACGGCCAACCCGGTGTTCGTGCAGGCGCACCTCTCCATGACTCCGCAGGGCCGACCGGGCAGCGTCGACGAGGTCGCCCCGCTGGTGGTGTACCTGCTCTCCGACGAGTCGTCGTACGTCAACGGCGCGGAGATCACTGTCGACGGCGGGTATGCGGCGCACGGCGGCGTGAAGGCGATCACGAACGCACTCGACTCGCCCTGAGGGCCTCGGCCGACAGGCGCTCATGACCCACTGCGCGGCGGCGGTCGTGGTCAGCCGCCAAGGCGCAGCCCGGCGAGCCAGACGTCCGGGGTGCCCGGAGGCGTCTCTTCACGTGGGGCGACGGGCTGCCGCAGCCAGGTCAGGAGCTTGCGTACAAGGGCGTTCATCGGAACCTCCGGTGTCGGTGAGGTGCTGTCACCCCACCGACGAACGGCCCCTACGCCGATCGACACTCCGCCAGCCGCCTTTCGAGGAACCGCCTCTCGGCGTCGTTCTCCACCAGCTCCAGAGCCCGCTCGTACGCCTCTGCCGCCTCGCTCGTACGACCGCTGCGGCGCAGCAGATCCGCACGGGTGGCCGGCAGCAGGTGGTATCCGGCCAGCTCGCCCTCGGACTCCAGTTCCGCGACCAGGGTCAGGCCCGCGTCCGTTCCCTCCGCCATGCCGACGGCGACCGCACGGTTGAGCCGGACCACGGCGGAGGGCACGAAACGGGTCAGCTCGCCGTACAGCGCGGCGATGTCGGCCCAGTCGGTCTCCTCGGCCGTGGCCGCGGTGGTGTGACAGGCGGCGATCGCGGCCTGGATCTGGTAGGGCCCCGGACCGCCCCGGCGCAGAGCGCTCTCCAGCAGCGTGGTGCCCTCGTCGATCTCGGCGCGGTCCCACACCGTACGGTCCTGGTCCTCCAGCGTCACCAGCTCGCCCGCCGCGTCCACCCGGGTCTCCCGGCGGGCGTCGTGCAGCAGCAGAAGCGCGAGCAGGCCGAGCGTCTCGGGTTCGTCGGGCATGAGCCGGGCCAGCAGACGGGTGAGGCGCAGCGCCTCGGCGCAGAGGTTGGTGCGCATGAGGTCGGCGCCGGACGTGGCGGCGTACCCCTCGTTGAAGAGCAGGTAGAGCACGCCGAGCACGCCCGTGGTGCGTTCGGGGAGGAGGTGCGCGGGCGGCACGCGATAGGGGATGCCGGCGTTGCGGATCTTCCGTTTGGCGCGCACCAGGCGCTGCGCCATCGTCGCCTCGGGGACGAGGAAGGCGCGCGCGATCTCGGGGGTGGTCAGTCCGGCGAGGGTGCGCAGGGTCAGGGCGACGCGGGCCTCGATGGGGAGTGCGGGATGGCAGCAGGTGAAGATCAGCCGCAGCCGGTCGTCCTCGACGCCGCTCTCGTCGTACTCGTCGTGCCCGTCGCGTGTCAGCACCGCCGCCTCCCGTAGTTTCGCCGCCCCCACGGCCTCCCGGCGCAGCACGTCCAGGGCGCGGTTGCGGGCGGTGGTCGTGAGCCAGGCGCCGGGGCGGCGCGGCACTCCGTCGCGCCGCCACCGGTCGAGGGCCTGGGCGAAGGCGTCCTGCGCGCACTCCTCGGCGAGGTCCCAGTCGCCGGTCACCCGGATGAGGGTGGCGACGACCTGACCCCATTCCTCGCGGAAGGCGGCCGCGACCGCCTCCTCGACGCCGTCCGTGGACTTCACTCCCAGACCGGCCGGACCTCGACCGAGCCGCCGCCCAGTGCGGCGGGGTGCCGGGAGGCGAGGGCGATGGCCTCGTCGAGATCGGCGACCTCGATGATGTCGAACCCCGCGACGTACTCTTTGGACTCCACGAACGGCCCGTCGGTGAGCAGGACTTCGTCGCCCTGCACGCGGACGGTCGTCGCGTCGGAGGAGGGGCGCAGACGTGCGCCGCCCTTCACGATGTCGCGGCTGCGCACCAGGTCGATGTACTCGGTGAAACGGGGGTCCACGGCGAGCTCCTCGGGGCTGAGCTCCTCGCCGTCGACGGGGGTGCAGATCAACAGCACGTACTTCATGACCGGGCCTCCTCGATTCCGGCGTCGAACGGGGCCGACGTGTGCTGGTGGACGATGAGCCACCGGTCGGCCGGGATCCGGTAGCCGGTGGTCACCCGCAGGGTGCTGTCCAGCGGCTCCCCCGTGGTGAGCGTCGCCCGCATGCGGACGAGCGCGTGACTGAACGCGACGCTCTCGTCCACCCGCACCCGGAACTCCAGCACCTCACGCTCCACGGGCCCGGTCACGGTCGAGAACCACCACTCCTGTGCCTTACGGAAGCCGTCGATGCCCCGTTGGTCCAGCCCGGTCATGGGGTGGAACACGTCGACGTCCGGGGCGTAGCAGGCGAGCATGCGTGCGATGTCCCGCTCGCGGACCGCGTCGGTCAGTTCCGCGTCGAGCCGGCGGACCGACGTCTCGGCGTCCTCCTCGTCCGACATCGGCCAGAAGGGGCGCACCTCCATGGCTCCAATGGTGGCCACGGGGTGCCTCGCGGCCGCATCGATCGCCTCCTCCAGGCTGTCGCACTCGAGGATGTCGTATCCGGCGACGTACTCCTTCGTCTCCGCGAACGGCCCGTCGGTGCGCAGCACCTCGCCGCCGCGCACCCGCACGGTGACGGCGTCGGCGGGGAGGGCCAGGCGGTGGCCGTGCAGACGGATGCCGCGGTCGCCGAGGTCCTCCACCCAGGGTTCGACAGGGGCCATGCCGGAGGCGTCAGCGGTGTCGTCGCCGCAGACGAGCAACATGTACTTCATGGGGTCCTCCCGGTGCTCATGAGCTTCCTACACCCCACCGACGAACGCACCGCTGCCGAATCGACATCGCCTCCTTCTATTTTTTTCGCCGCGCCGTACACATCACGCGGACGCCGTCTGCACCGCCGCGTCGCGGACGGCCGACCTGGCCGTGTTCTTCCGCACCAGCAGCAGCGTGACCACCGCGCCGAGCAGCGAGGCGCAACCGCAGATGACCACGCCGACGGCCATGCCGTGGCCGAGCGCGGTCTGGGCCGCGGCGCGGGCGCTGTCGCTGCCCGCGTTGACGACGGCCAGCGGGCCGGCCGCCGCCTCCATGCCCGCGTCCGCGCCGCTCAGCTTGCCGACCAGCGCGGAGGACGCGGCACTCATCGCGACCGTGCTGATCACGGCGGGGCCGAGCCCCTGCCCGAACTCGCGCACCAGGCTGGTGGCGCCGCTGGCCATGCCGGTCATATGGATCGGTACGGCGTTCACGGCAGCGGAGGTGAGCGAGGAGACGACGCAGATGAAGCCGACGCCGAGCAGCAGCACCGGGCCGATGAAGGCGGCCAGGGACGTCGTGGTGATCGGCAGGGCGGCGATCCAGAACTGTCCGGCGGCCATGGGCAGCAGACCGCCCATCAGCAGCCAGCGGGCGTCGACGCGGGTGAGCATCCTGCTCAGGACCGGTGCGAGGAGCAGCGGGATCAACTGAAGGATCACGAATGGCATGCCGGCCCGCAGTGCGCTCAGATGCATCACCGCGCCGAGCCGGATCGACACGCAGTACGCGGTGCCGATGAAGCCGAACATCCCGGCCAGCGCGACCACGGCCGCCGCCGCGAACGACGGGATCCTCAGCAGGTCCAGGTTGAACATCGGCGACGCGGCACGCCGCTCGGCGACAGCGAACGCGACGAGCGCCACCGCGGCCAGCGTCAGCGACGCGACGATCGCCGCGCTGCTCCAGCCCCGCTCGCCGCCCTCGATGATGCCCCAGAGCAGAGCCGTGAGTCCGACGGCGATGGTGATCTGGCCGGGCCAGTCCAGCGCGCGCCCCTCGGGGGCCTTGGAGTCGGTGACGAGCTTCCAGCAGGTGACCGCGACCACCAGACCGAGCACGACCGGCGGCACGAACGCCCAGCGGAAGTCGGCCCAGGTGGCGAGCAGACCGGAGGACAGCGGTCCCACGGCCGAGGCCAGGGAGATGCTCAGCGCCCAGGTGGAGACCGCCTTCGCCCGGTCCTTCTGGTCGGGCGTGGCCGCCGCGATGACCGCGAGGGAGCTGGGGAAGAGGGCGGCGGCACCGATACCGGCCAGGGCCTGGCCCGTCCAGAGCATGGTGATGTTCTGCGAGGTGGCGTTGAGGAGTTCACCGAGCGCCAGGACGAGCCCGCCGAGCACCAGCAGGCGCTTGCGTCCGAAGAGGTCACCGACCACACCGAAATTCAGCTCGAGAATCGCGGTGGGCAGAATGAAGGCGGAGGTGACCCAGGCAACTTGGGAACCCGAGGCACCGAATGCGGCCTGGATTTCTCCGTTGATCGGCGAGGGGACCGTAATGCAGAGTTGCGCCGCCGCGACCGCGAGGCAACAGGCTATGAGTGTTCCCTTGTCGAGTCTTTTCAGGGAGATCGATTGCGTCATCGTGACTTCTTCTCTATGAGTTCGATTTCTCTATGAGTTCGATGAGATTTCCCTCGGGGTCACTGACCCAGGCCATGCGCACACCTGGTTCGGGGGACGGCCCGGGTTTCATGACCTCGCCCGCCCCCTGGGCCGCCAGAGCCTCGTAGACGGGGTCGAGTTCGGGGGTGGTGACCGCGAAGTGGCCGTATCCCTCGGTGAGGGCGGCGGTCAGCGGGTCCGGCCCGCGCAGGCCCGGTGTGGAGCCGGGCCGGGCGAGCAGCTCGATACGCCAGCCGTGCGGATGCGCCAGGACGACGCCGGTCAGGCCGGGGCCTTCGAGGTGGAAGTCGAAAACGGTCGTCAGCCCGAACGCCCGCTGATACCAGGCGGTTTGGGCGGTCAGATCGCGTACGTTGACGCCCACGTGGTCGAGTCGAGTGGTCATGTCCGCTCAGCCCGCCATCGCGCTGTCGCCGCCGTCGACCATGAGATTGGCGCCGTTGACGAACGCCGCCTCGTCGGAGCACAGGAAGGCAGCGACGCGCGCGATGTCGTCCGGCTCGCCGACCCTGCCGGCCGGGATCCGCGCCTCCAGCTGCGCCTTCGGACCGTCCGGAGCGTCGAGGAAGGGGGCGGTGGCCGAGGTGCGGGTCATGCCGGGCGCGATCGTGTTGACCCGGATGCGATGCGGGGCGCCCGCCGCGCACAGGTGCTTGCTCATCGCCAGCACACCGCCCTTGGCGGCGCCGTGCGGCACCATCGGCATGAAGACCGCTCCCCGCACCGCGGCCACGGAGGCGACGTTGAGAACGGCCCCGCCACCGCGTGCGATCAGGTGCGGCCAGGCCGCCTGCGTGCAGAAGTACGGGATGTCGAGCTCGTTCCTGATGGTGAAGTACCAGTCCTCGGCGGGCATGGTGCCGAACGGCCCGTTCCGCAGTGCGGACGCGTTGTTGTAGAGGATGTCGATGCCGCCGAAGGACGCGACCCCGGCCTCGATCCACTCCCGCGCGCCCGCCTCGGTGGACAGGTCCACGGGCGCGAGGGAGCGCATGACTCCCCCGGCCTTCCCGACGAGTTCCACGGTCTCGGCGGCACTGTCCCCGTCGATGTCACAGCCGAATACGCGGGCGCCTTCCTCGGCGAATACGAGTGCCGCGGCCCGACCTATTCCGGCCCCGGTTCCACTGATGAACGCGATTTTCCCGGCCAGTCGACCCATGTTGACGAAGTCCCTTGTCCCGTGCCGCCGGAGTGCGGTGGTGGCAGCGTAGGGAGCGCTGTTTGGCGAGAACAAGAAATGCGTCGCCGAATGGCCATCGGGGGTTCGTATGGCTGGTATGCGGGGCGCGTGCACGGTTGGATGTCCCCATGACCACCGACGAGTCCACGCGGCTGATGCGGGCCAACCAGGCCAACTGGGACGCCCGTACCCCCGTCCACCTCGCCAGCCGGTTCTACGGCCTCGACCAGGACCTCGACCCCGACCGCTGGTTCGCCGCCTTCGAGTGGGAGGACCTCGGCCAACTGGCGGGCCAAGATGTGCTCCATCTCCAGTGCCACCTCGGCACCGAGACACTGGCGTTCGCCCGGCGCGGCGCACGGGCCGTCGGCCTCGACTTCTCGGAGGCGTCCGTGGCCGCGGCGACCGGCATCGCGGCTAAGGCCGGCCTCGACGTCGCCTACGTACAGGCGAATGTGTACGACGCCGTAGAAGCCCTGGAGGGACGGCAGTTCGACGTCGTGTACACGGGAAAGGGCGCCCTGTGCTATCTGCCCGACCTCGATCGCTGGGCGAATGTGGTCGCTCGACTCCTGCGGCCCGGCGGCCGGTTGTACGTGGTCGAGTTCCATCCGCTGCTCAACTCCCTCGGCCCCAAGCCCGCTCCGGGCGAGGGTCCCGAGCTGCTGCTGCGCCACGACTACCTGCGCGGCGACGGCCCCGTGCACCGGGACGCGACGCGCACCTACACGGACGGTCCGGCGGTCGAAGGCGCCACCGACAGTTACGAGTGGATGCACGGAATGGACGAGGTCCTCAACGCGTTGACCGATGCGGGACTGACCGTCCGGCGACTGCGGGAGAGCGACGAGTTGCCCTGGCAGCGCTGGCCGCAGATGGTGCGCACAGCCTCCGGCTGGTGGCGGCTGCCCGAGCCGCGTATCCCTCTCCTGTACGGCCTGCTGGCCGGCCGCTGAGTCTCAGCTCACAGACACGGCGACGCACCGGGTGGTACGCTGCCGTCAGCACTCGTGTTCGCCCCTCTATGGGCGCCGGTGCCAGTTCTTCTCTTCAGTTCGCCGAACCACCCGCCCGTTCCGGGACCGGTGCATCGGCTTCCTGACACCACCTCGCAGCAGCGTTCGTCTGCCGTACCCGAGGTGATGTTCTCCGCCGCCCCGAGGCGCGTCGTACGCCCTCCAGCTCGCGGCTTCTCCCCCCCTTCCTTCCGCATGTCCCATGCCTTCCGTCCGTGAAAGGACAGACCACCATGACCACCACACTCGAACACCCTCCCCTCCAGCAGGAACTCCCGGCCCGGGCCGCCACCGGCGTCCTCGACATCGACGCGGGCGGAAAGGGCCACCTGCGCGCCGAGAGCTGCCTGCCTTCCCCCTCCGACCTCCAGGTCCCCGCCGCGCTGATCCGCCGCCACGGCCTGCGCAAGGGCGACCTCGTGGACGGCGTGCGCGGCACACAGCGGGCGCTGACCGAAGTCGTACGCGTCAACGGCCGCCCCGCCGAGGAGCTGCGCGGCCGCCGTCACTTCCGTGACCTCACGCCGCTGCACCCGCGCGAGCGGCTCCGCCTCGAACACCCGGCGGCCGGCCTCACCGGACGCGTCGCCGACCTGATCGCGCCCGTCGGCAAGGGCCAGCGCGGGCTCATCGTGGCCCCGCCCAAGACGGGCAAGACCGTCCTCCTCCAGCAGATCGCCGCCGCCGTCGCCGGCAACCACCCCGAGGCCCGCCTGATGGTGGTACTGCTCGACGAGCGCCCCGAGGAAGTCACCGACATGCGGCGCTCCGTGCACGGCGAGGTGTACGCCTCGACGTTCGACAAGACGCCCAAACAGCACATCGCTCTGGCCGAACTCGTCATTGAGCGGGCCAAGCGGCTCGTCGAGGCCGGCGAGGACGTCGTCATCCTCCTCGACTCCCTGACCCGGCTGTGCCGGGCGCACAACAACGCGGCCGCCGCCGGTGGCCGCACCCTCAGCGGCGGTGTCGACGCGACCGCGCTGATCGGCCCGAAGCGGTTCTTCGGCGCCGCCCGCCTCGCCGAGGAGGGCGGCTCCCTCACCATCCTGGCCACCGCCCTGGTGGAGACCGGCTCCCGCGCCGACGACTTCTTCTTCGAGGAGCTCAAGAGCACCGGCAACATGGAGCTCCGGCTCAGCCGCGAGCTCGCCGCGCGCCGTGTGTTCCCGGCCGTCGAGATCAACCCCTCCGGCACCCGCCGCGAGGAACTCCTGCTGCCCCAGGCCGAGTTGACGGCGGTACACGGGCTGCGGCGGGTCCTGCAGTCACGGGACGGTCAGGCCGGCCTGGAGACGCTCCTGGAGCGGATGCGCGACACCCCGGACAACGCGACGTTCCTGCGCCGGATCCAGCCGACGCTGCCCGCCGCCTGATCCGGCGTGTGCGGCATCCGGGTGCTCACACGCCGCGCTCGGCCCGGGCAGCGCAGCTCAGGGCAGGTGCGTTCCTAGGTTGCCGGTATGACTTTCGGATTTACGTCCCGTGTCGCCGTGTCGACCTGCGTGCTCTGTACAGCGGGCCTGCTCGCCCTCGCGCCCGTCGGCACCGCCGCCCACCCCGGCGCGGACCCGGACACGCCCGGGTCGCGACCGGCCGCACCGCAGCCGTCCCTGCTCTACCGCTCCGGCACACAGGCGAGGCCGCACCCCCGGGTACCCGAGGTGCCGGAGGTCTCCGCGCTGTCCTGGGTGGTGGCCGACGCCCGCACCGGCGAGATCCTCGCCGCGCACGACGCGCACCGGAAACTGCCGCCCGCCAGCACCCTCAAGACCCTGTTCGCCCTCACCGTGCTGCCCGCGCTGCCCGGCGGTATCCGCCACACGGTCGACGAGGAGGAGCTGTCGGACCTCGGCCCCGGCAGCAGCCTGGTCGGCGTCGCCGAGGGCCGCACCTACCGGGTGAGCGACCTGTGGAACGGCGTCTTCCTCAACTCCGGCAACGACGCCGTGCACGTCCTGGCCCGGCTCAACGGCGGCTGGCGTGCCACGGCCCGGCGGATGCAGGCCAAGGCGCGCGCCCTCGGCGCCCGGGACACCCACGTCCTGTCGCCGGACGGCTACGACACTCCGGGCCAGGTGTCCTCGGCATACGACCTGGCGGTGTTCGGCCGGGCGGGGCTGCGCCACCGGGACTTCGCGCGGTACTGCGCCACGGCCGAGGCCCGGTTCCCCGGAGGCGGCGGATGGTCGTACGACATCCACAACACCAACCGGCTGCTGACCGGCACCGACGGCGTGGACCCGTACCCCGGTCTGGTCGGCATCAAGAACGGCTACACCAGCAACGCGGGCCACACGCTCGTCGCCGCCGCCCGCCGCGGCGGGCAGGCCGTCGTCGTCACGGTGATGAACCCTCAGACGGGCGGCGGTACCGCGGTCTACGAAGAGGCGCGATCGTTGCTCGACTGGGGGTTCGACGCCGCCGGGCGGGTCGATCCGGTGGGGTCGCTCGACGCGTTGCGCGTCAGGCCGAGGCCGGCTCCGGACGCCGGGCCCGTGGCCGCCGCGGCAGCCCCGGACACCGGGCTGGGCTGGGCGGCGACCGGCGTGATCACCGCTGCGGCCGTGCTGGGCGCCGCCGCGGTGGCGCTGTTGCTCCGGCTCATGGGCGTCCGGATCGTGCGGGACTGACCCACCGGCAGCCACAGGAGCAGACCGAGCGTGATCCAGGCGTAGGTGTTGCTGCCGAGGAATCCGTCGATGCCGGACGCGTCGTCGAACCACAGCCACACCACGCTGGTGCACAGCACCGCGTACAAGCCGGCCGCGACCCGGACGTGCCCGGCGCGGACCAGCACGGCGAAGGCCGGCAGCAGCCAGACGAGATGGTGCACCCAGGTGATCGGGCTGACCAGGCACGCGGTCAGCCCGGTGAGGGCGAACGCCGCCGCCCAGTCCCCGGCGGCGACCGCCCGGCGCGCCCGAGCCACCCACACGCCCAGCAGCAGCACGACCACGGCGGCCCAGACCGCGCGGTCCGTCTCGCCGAGCCGGGCCAGGATCCCCTGCACCGACTGGTTCGACACATAGTCGAGGCGGCCGATCCGGGTCGTGTCCCACATCGCCTCGGTCCAGTAGAACCGCGACGCGTTCGGCGCCACCAGGGCGGCGACCCCCGTCGCCGCGACGGTGACGACCGTCGCGACGGCGGCCGCACGCCAGCGGCCGGCGAGCAGCAGCAGACCGATGAACAGCGCCGGAGTGAGCTTGATCGCCGCCGCGAGGCCGATCCCCACACCCGCCAGGCGTCCCCGCCCCGTGGCCAGCAGCCATGCGTCGAAGAGGACCAGGGCCAGCAGCAGAATGTTCACCTGGCCGAAGCTGAAGGTGTCGCGCAGCGGCTCGAACAGCGCCAGGGCACAGACGCCGAGCGCGCAGCCGTACCAGCCGTACTTCCGCCAGGACCGTCCGGCCAGGACACGCACGACGACCGCGAGCGCCCCCAGATTGAGCAGCAGCGCGACGGCGATCGCGGCGTGCAGGCCGAGCAGTGACATCGGCAGCATGGAGACGGCCGCGAACGGCGGATACGTGAAGCCGTACGTCGTTCCGGGCACCCGGTAGTCGTAGAGCCGGCCGCCGTGGTGGACCCATGTGTCCACGGCCCCGTAGTAGACCCGCAGGTCGAACCAGTCGCGCAGCAGCGGAACCGTCGCGGTGAAGACGATGACGACGGCGGCGAGGGCGGCCACGAGCAGCGCGCGCCCGCGGTCCGTGCGGGGCAGTCTCATACGGTGCTCTCCCGCAAGGGTGCCTGGGCCGCTTGATGGGCCTGCCAGAGGACGACGACGGCGAGCACTCCGCCGGAGACGGCCAGCACCAGTTCCTCGGTACCCGCCGGGAGACCGCTCGGCATGGCGAGCAGCGCGACGACTCCGGTCACCGCTGCCAGCCGGTGCCGTAGCGATGTGCTGGGCGCCGCCGCGCCGAGGAGGAACAACCCCCACAGGGCGTACCAGGGCCGGATCGCCGGACCGAGGAGGACCACCGCGGCGAAGCTGAGGCCCAGTGCGTAGACCGGGGTGAAGCGCGGGCGGTGCAGCCATATGGCGGCGATGGCCACAGCGGTGGCCACGAGTCCGAGCACATGCCAGACGGGCACGGCGAGGGCAGCCAGATCGCTGAGGCCCAGCTTGGTGAGCACGGCGCCGGTAGCACGGCCGAGGAGGCTGGTGAGCGCCCAGTTCTGCGGGGACACCGGCGTCTTCAGGGCTCCGATCCAGCCGTACCCCGTTCCGGCCAGGGTGGTTGCCACGACGGTGGTGACGGCCGCCGCGGCTCCCGTGGAGAGCACCGCCCGTACGGGATTGCGGCCCGCGCGGATCTGTAGGGCCACGACCGCTGCGAGGCCGAGCACGGCGGGCGCCTTGACCAACGCGGCGAGCGTGACGAGGACCGCGCCAAGCACCGGCCACCGGCCGAGGGCGGCGACCAGTCCGACGCCGAGCAGTCCGAGCATGATGGCGTCGTTGTGGGCGCCGGCCACCAGGTGCAGCAGCACCAGCGGGTTGAGGGCGCCCAGCCAGAGCGCTGCCGCCGGGTCGGCTCCGCTGTGCCGGGCGAGGCGGGGCAGCGCGGCCGCCATCAACGCCACACCGAGCAGCGCGACCAGCCGCATACCGAACAGCCCCGCCGGGATCTCGCCCCGGGTGATACCCGACAGCGCGGAGGCGACGGCGAGGAACACCGGGCCGTACGGCGCACCGGTCTGCTGCCACAGCGGGGACACCTCGTCCGCGAGCGGACCGCCGAGCCGGGCCGGGCCGTGCGCGTAGACGTCCATATGGGCGTCGACCATCGCGCCTTGTGCGAGATAGCTGTAGACGTCCCGGCTGAACAGCGGCGGGGCCAGCAGCAGGGGGGCCGCCCAGACGGCGAGGACGAGGAACAGGGAGCGCGGGGTGGGCGGTTCCGCGCTGCGGATCAGCCGTCCGAGCAGCGCCCAGGCGGCGATCAGCAGAATGATGCCGAAGTACACGCCGACCACGCCCAGGGCCGCGTGCGCGGACGAGGGCGCGATCAGCTCACGGACCGGCAGGGCTCCCGCCGTCTCACCTCCCAGCGCGAGAAAGGCGGTACCGGCCAGACCGAGAGCCTGGCAGCGACGGAGATCGACGGGGAAAGCCATGGCCAACACTCGGAAAGCGTGTCAACGTCGGGTGGCCGGAAAGCGACGAGCCGCCCACGGGGCGGGGGCCGACGTGTTACCGGTGTGTGATTGTTGCAGGTCGTCGGTCGTCTGCGGGTGGGTGAGGACCGACCGCACCCTTCACCGGCGCTGCACAAACCCCTCCTAGAACACTGACAGGCCCGTCAGTGTCGTGAAGCGTTCCAACGCCGCCACGCCTGCCACCGAGTTGCCTCGCTCGTCCAGACCCGGGCTCCACACACACAACGTGCAGTGGCCCGGCACGACGGCGATGATGCCGCCGCCCACGCCGCTCTTCCCGGGCAGGCCCACCCGGTAGGCGAACTCGCCTGCCGCGTCGTACGTGCCGCAGGTCAGCATCACCGCGTTGACCTGTTTGGCCTGGCTGCGGGTGAGAAGGCGGGTGCCGTCGGCGCGGATGCCGGGGCGGGCGAGGAAGGCGGTGGCCAGGGCGAGGTCGGCGCAGGAGGCGGTGACGGAGCACTGGCGGAAGTACTGGTCGAGGAGGACCGGTACGGGGTTGTCGATGTTGCCGTACGACGCCATGAAGTGGGCGAGGGCGGCGTTGCGGTCGCCGTGTGCGGTTTCGGAGGCGGCGACGTCCTTGTCGAAGTTCAGGTCCGGATTGCCGCTCTCGGCGCGCAGGAAGGCGAGCAACTCGCCGGCCGCGTCGCCGGTACGGGTGTGGAGGCGGTCGGTGACGACCAGCGCGCCCGCGTTGATGAACGGGTTGCGTGGGATGCCGTTCTCGTACTCCAGCTGCACAAGGGAGTTGAAGGGGTTGCCGGAGGGCTCGCGGCCCACGTGCTCCCAGAGCTCGTCGCCCTCGCGGGCGAGGTCCAGGGCGAGGGTGAAGACCTTGGTGATGGACTGCGTGGAGAACGGCTGCCGCCAGTCCCCCACGCCGTACACGGTGCCGTCCGGCTCCGCGACGGCCATGCCGAAGCTGCGCGGGTCGCAGGCGGCGAGCGCCGGGATGTAGTCGGCGGGGCGGCCGCGGCCCGGCAGCCGCCGGATTTCGTCGGCGATGCGTTCCAGGACCGGTGCGAAGGTCGGGGACGTCATGATCACTATTGTGCCTCCGGGCTGGTCCTGGTGCGCTTTCGCAGGTCAGACGAGAGGTGTGCCGCTGCCCGCGACGACCTCCGGCCGCAGCAGGTCGGCGAGCCGCTCGGCGGGCAACAGGCCCTTCTCCAGGACGAGTTCGGCCACTCCGCGTCCGGTGGCGAGGGCTTCCTTGGCGATGTCGGTCGCGGCCGTGTACCCGATGTGCGGGTTGAGGGCTGTGACGAGGCCGATGGAGTTCTCCACGCTCGCGCGCAGCACCTCCGTGTTGGCGGTGATGCCCGACACGCAGCGCTCGGCGAGGGTGAGACAGGCGGCGCGCAGGTGCGTGATGCTCTCCGACAGTGAGTGCAGGATGATCGGCTCGAAGGCGTTGAGCTGGAGCTGTCCGGCCTCGGCGGCCATGGTGATGGTGACGTCGTTGCCGATCACCTCGAAGGCGACCTGGTTGACGACCTCGGGGATCACCGGGTTCACCTTGCCGGGCATGATGCTCGAACCGGCCTGCACCGGCGGCAGGTTGATCTCGCCCAGGCCCGCGCGCGGGCCCGAGGACAGCAGCCTGAGGTCGTTGCAGCTCTTGGAGAGCTTCACGGCGATCCGCTTGAGCACGCCGGACATCTGGACGAACGCGCCGCAGTCCTGGGTGGCTTCGACCAGGTTGGCGGCCGTGACGAGCGGGAGTCCCGTGATCTCTGCGAGGTGGCGGCGCGCCGACTCGGCGTATCCGGCGGGTGCGTTGAGGCCGGTGCCGATGGCCGTGGCGCCCAGGTTGATCTCATGGATCAACTCGACCGCCTCGTCAAGGCGGCTGCGGTCCTCGTCAATCATGACCGCATATGCGGAGAACTCCTGGCCGAGCGTCATGGGCACCGCGTCCTGCAACTGTGTACGGCCCATCTTGAGCACATCGCGGAACTCGACGGCCTTGCGCGCGAAGGCGTCCTGAAGCACGGACATCGCCTTGAGCAACCCGTGCACCGCGAACACCGTCGCGATCTTGACCGCGGTCGGATACACGTCGTTGGTGGACTGGCCGAGGTTGACGTCCTCGTTGGGGTGCAGATGCCCGTACTCGCCCTTGGCGTACCCCAGCAGCTCCAACGCCCTGTTCGCGACGACCTCGTTGGCGTTCATGTTGGTCGAGGTGCCGGCGCCGCCCTGCACGACATCCACGACGAACTGGTCATGCAGCTTCCCCTCACGAATCTCACGGCACGCCTCAACGATGACAGCGGCCTTCTTCGGCTCCAGCAGCCCGAGTTCCTCGTTCGCGAGAGCGGCGGCCTCCTTGACTGCGGCGAGGGCTTCGATGAGGTGTGGGTAGGCGGAGATGGGGGTGCCGGTGATCGCGAAGTTCTCGGTGGCGCGCAGCGTGTGGATGCCCCAGTAGACGTCGGCGGGGACGTCCCGGTCGCCGAGGAGGTCGTGTTCGCTACGGGTGGCGGCGTTCATGAGGTGCAGGTCCTCTTTCTGAGGGGGTGAGGGTGAGCGCCCCTTCAGGGGCGCGGGGAACTGCGCGACCAGCCACAGACGGCCCGCAGTCGCCGAACGAGATGACCGGCAAATCCCTAGGCGCAGGCCGAAACAGCAACCGGTTCCAGCGAACGAACGGGCCGCACACACCCGACCTCGTGTCCGCCCCCAAGAAGCGCCTCTCCTTGGAACTCCGTGAGCAGATCCGGCGAAACCCCGGCCCACGCGAGCGCCGCCGCAGCAACCGGCACACGCGCCCGACTCGCCCCGTCGGCGATCTTCACGGCAACGGCCCGGCCGTCCGGCAGCGCGGCGACCTGAACGCCCTCGAACCCGTCCTTGGCAAGCAGCCCCGGCACGGCCCGCATCAACGCGGCCACATCCCGCCCCGAGCCGGAGGCCATCTCCGCATGCTCACGCATCGCGTCGGCGACCCGCGCCTCGGGCGTACCCGGCGCCGCGGTGGTGATGCGGGCGGCGGCACGGGCAAGGCCGTGCAACGAGACGGAGAACAGCGGCGCACCGCACCCGTCGACGGTCACCCGCGCGATCCGCTGCCCCGTGAGGTCCTCGACGATCTCGGCGATCGCCTGCTGAAGCGGATGCGACGGATCGAGGTACCCCTCAAGAGGCCAGTCGTTGAGCACGCAGGTGTAGAGCATCGCCGCGTGCTTGCCCGAGCAGTTCTGGGCGAGCCGCGAGGGCAGCCGCCCCTCCCGCATCCAGGCGTCCCGCACATCCGGGTCGTACGGCATGTCGGGGACGTTGCGCAACGCGTCCTCCGTGAGCCCGGCCAGCTTCAGGATCCGCCGGGCCCCGGCCAGGTGGCGTTCCTCGCCGGAGTGGCTGGCCGCGGTGAGCGAGAGGAGGTCGCCGTCCAGCGGGAGCCCGGCCCGGACCATGGCGACGGCCTGGACCGGCTTGAGCGCCGAGCGCGGATAGAACGCGGCCTCTACGTCGCCGAGTTGGAACCGGACCTGTCCGTCGGAGCCGAGGACGACGACGGAGCCGTAGTGGATGCCCTCCACGATCCCGCCGCGTATCAGGTGGGCGACGGGGGCGTGGAGGGGCTCGCGGGTCAGGGGTGCGGCCGCGACGGAACTGCTGAACATCACTTCCTGCTTCTCTCAAAGCGCCGCGCGAGTCACGCGTCGGCGCTGGTGGATTCGGTCTCGCTCGACGCGCGAGCGACCCGGCCGCGGATGGCGTACCACCCCGTGACCAGCGCTGCGGCGATCAGCGGCAGGCACAGCACGGTGGTGCGTCCGGCGCCGCCGTCGGCGTACATGAGGACCAGGACGCAGGCCAGGAAGGCCAGCGTCACGAGTTCGGTCCAGGGAGAGCCGGGCAGACGGAAGCCCGGCCGGGTCAGTTCGCCCTTCTGGGTCTTCTGCCAGAAGAGCAGGTGACAGAGCATGATCATGCCCCAGGTCGCGAGGATCCCGATCGCGGCGAAGTTCAGCACGATTTCGAACGCGTCGGCCGGGACGACGAAGTTGAGTCCGACGCCGAGGACACAGATACCGCTCGTCAGCAGGATCCCGCCGTACGGCACCTGGCTGCGGCTCATCACGGAGGTGAACTTGGGCGCGGAGCCGCTCATGGCCATGGAGCGCAGGATGCGGCCGGTGGAGTACAGGCCGGAGTTGAGCGAGGACATGGCCGCGGTGAGGACGACGAGGTTCATCACGCCGCCCGCCGCCGGGATGCCGATGTTGGACAGCACGGTCACGAAGGGGCTCTCACCGGCGGAGTACTTGTTCCACGGCAGCAGCATCGACAGCAGGACGACCGAGCCGACGTAGAACAGGCCCACGCGCCACATGATCGAGTTGATCGCCTTCGGCATGATCTTCTCGGGGTTCTCGGTCTCGCCCGCGGCGACGCCGACCAGTTCGACGGAGGCGTAGGCGAACACAACGCCCTGGATGATCAGCAGCATGGGCAGCAGGCCGTTGGGGAAGATGCCGCCGTGGTCGGTGATCAGGGACGGGCCGGGGGCGGCACCGTCGACGGGGTGCTGGGTGACCAGCAGAAAGATCCCGATGCACATGAAGATCACCAACGCGCTGACCTTGACGATCGCGAACCAGAACTCCAGCTCGCCGAAGATCTTGACCGAGATCAGATTGACGGTCAACACGACCGCGAGGGCGATCAATGCGATCAACCACTGCGGGACGTCGGAGAACATGCCCCAGTAGTGCGTGTAGGTGGCCACCGCCGTGATGTCGGCGATGCCGGTCGTCGCCCAGTTGAGGAAGTACATCCAGCCCGCCGTGTACGCACCCTTCTCCCCCAGGAACTCCCGGGCGTACGACACGAAGGCGCCCGACGACGGCCGGTACAGGACGAGTTCACCGAGGGCCCGCACCACGAGGAAGGCGAAGACTCCGCAGACCGCGTAGGCGATGAACAGGGACGGTCCGGCGTCGGCGAGGCGGCCGCCCGCGCCGAGGAAGAGGCCGGTGCCGATCGCGCCGCCGATGGCGATCATGTTGACGTGCCGGGACTTCAGGGACTTGCTGTAGCCCTCGTCTCCGGCATCGACATGGACGGAACGTTTCTGCATGCCCTCGTGCAGGGACTGCTCGCTCACGCCTCGGGTCCGCCTTCCGTGGGGGTGTCCGTGCGCGCGGAGCGCACGATGTCGGTGAGGGTCGTCTCGACCCGGTCGAGGTGGTGGGCCATGGCTTCCACCGCGTCGTGCTCACTGCCGTCGATCAGGGCCTCGACGATCGCCCGGTGCTCGCGGTTGGACTGCTCCCGGCGGCCGCCCAACTCGTTGAGGAACGCCGACTGGCGGGCCAGGGCGTCGCGGATCTCCTCGATCACCCGGCGGAACACCGGGTTCTGGGCGGCCTCGGCGACGGCCAGATGGAAGAGGGTGTCCATCGCGACCCACGCGGTGGTGTCCGTCTCCCGCTCCATGCGGTCGAGGACGTGGGCCAGATGATCGAGGTTCTCCGGGGTGCGGCGCGCCGCCGCGTACCCGGCGACCGGGATCTCCACGTGGCGGCGCACCTCCAGGAGGTCGCTGGCCGCGTAGTCGCCGAAGGTGGGGTCCTCGACGGCGTTGGCGACGACGAAGGTGCCCTTGCCGGTCTTGGAGACGGTCAGGCCCATCGTCTGGAGAGCCCGCAGGGCCTCGCGCAGGACGGGGCGGCTGATCTCCAGGGTGCGGCAGAGCTCCGCCTCGGAGGGGAGCTTGTCGCCGATGGCGTACTCGCCGCGCTCGATGGCGTCGCGGAGGTGGCCGAGCACCGCTTCCATGGCGCTGACGCGTCGCGGAGGCTGACTGGCTGTCCGGCTGTCTGACAGGTTCACGGGAGAGATACTCCGGTCGGCGGGTGGGTGCTGTCAAGGCGGGTGAAAGCAGAAGATCACGGGGTGTGAGGCCCGAATACCACCTCACACCCCGGCGCGACCGGCTGCCACCGGTCGTTAAGCGGGCTCGGGGAAATGGGGTGCGTTGCCGCGCCCCATTTGCCCGAGGCCGCTCAGGCCGCTGCCGTCAGCTGTTCAGGACGCCTGTGCCTAGCAGACCGAACAGCAGCAGACCGACGGCGATGCGGTAGATGACGAAGGCGTTGAACGAGTGCTTGGCGACGAACTTCAGCAGCCAGGCGATCGACGCGTACGCCACGACGAAGGAGACCAGGGTGCCGACGACCAGCGGGGCCGCACCCGCACCCGTGCCGAGGGCGTCCTTCAGCTCGTAGATGCCGGCGCCGGTCAGGGCGGGGATGCCGAGAAAGAACGACAGGCGGGTGGCGGCCACGCGGTCCAGGTCGAGCATCAGCGCGGTGGACATGGTGGCGCCGGAGCGCGAGAAGCCGGGGAAGAGCAGGGCGAGGATCTGCGAGCTTCCGACGAGCATCGCGTCCTTGAAGGACGTGTCGTCCTCGCCTCGCTTGTGCCGGCCCATCCGGTCCGCCGCCCACATCACGCCGCTGCCGACGATCAGCGAGCCCGCGACCACCCAGAGGGAGGCAAGCGGCCCCTGGATGAGCGGTTTCGCGGCAAGACCCACCGCCACGATCGGGATGGTCGCGGCGATCACCCACCAGGCGAACTTGTAGTCGTGGTGGTACCGCTCCTCCCGGTCGGCGAGGCCACGGAACCAGGCGGACATGATCCGCACGATGTCCTTGAAGAAGTACACGAGCACGGCGGCGATCGCACCGACCTGGATGACGGCCGAGAACCCGACCACGGCATCGTCGTCGACAGGGATACCCATGAGGCCCTCGACGATCTTCAGATGGCCGGTCGAGGAGACGGGCAGGAATTCGGTCACCCCCTCGACGGCTCCGAGGACGACGGCCTGACCGACGTTGATGACGCTCATGGGATCCAGTTCTGGCGAGGTGACCGACAGTGCGGTGAACAGTCTTACCGCGCCCGGGTGTGATCCCGCGGGACTACGCCCACACCGTCTGGGCGATCCACACCCCGGCGAACGCGGCGCCGAGCCCGGCCGCCACGCTCCCGGCGACGTTGGCGGCGGCGTAGAGCCCCGCCCCGGTCTCCGTCAGCCGCAGGGTCTCGTACGAGAAGGTCGAGTACGTCGTCAGGGCCCCGCACAGACCGGTGCCGAGCAGCAGCTGGACGTGGGAGTTCGCGACGCCGACCGCCGCCGCACCGGTCAGCAGGCCGAGGATCAGGGAGCCGGCGACGTTCACCGCGAGGGTGCCCCAGGGGAACACCGAGTCGTGCCTGGACTGCACCGCGCGGTCGGTGAGGTAACGGAGTGGGGCGCCGACCACGGCACCCGCGACGACCAGCAGCCAGTTCACAACGCCTTCTTACCCTTCGCGTCCGATTCGCCCGATCCGGTGTCGCGGCCGATGTACCGGATGACCTCGCAGCCGTCGAGGATGACGAGTCCTTCGGAGACTAGTTCGTCGAGCTGCGGCAGAAATCCGCGGACGCGCTCCTCGCTGTCCACGATCACGATCGCGACGGGCAGGTCCTCGCTCAGGGACAGCAGCCGCGAGGTGTGGATCAGGGAGGACGCGCCGAAACCCTCGATGCCGCGGAAGACGCTGGCACCCGCGAGGCCCGCCGCGCGGGCCCGGTGCACGATCTCCGTGTAGAGCGGCTTGTGGTGCCAGGTGTCGTTCTCGCCGATGAAGACGGTCACCCGTAGAACACCGCCGGTCAGCCTCGTCATGACTGCCTCCACTTCAGCACCCGGCGCGTCGCCGTGGCCGCGAGCCACACCGCGGTGAGCGCGGCGAGCAGGGTCGCGGCAAGGTAGACCAGTGCCGTATGGGTGTGGCCCGTGTCCACCAGTTTCTGGATGTCGACGGCGTACGTCGAGAAGGTGGTGAATCCGCCGAGCACACCGGTGCCGAAGAAGGGGCGCACCAGGCGGTGAGCGGCCCATATGTCGGTGATCACCACCATGAACACGCCGATCACGGCACAGCCGACGACGTTGGTCCAGAAGGTCGCCCAAGGGAAATCGCCCGAGTGCGCGGGCAACCAGAGGGAGACCGCGTAGCGCGCCACCGCGCCGATGCCTCCGCCGAGCGCGATGACGGCGACGACGGGCGCCTGACCGCGCAGGGCGGTCCGGCGTGGCGTACGGAGGCTTGTGGTCCTGGGGGCTGTCACGTCGCGCGTCTCCTACTGCGGTCTCCAGTAGGGACCGTTGGCGGCGCCGGTGCCGCGGTTCGAGTACGGCGGGCCCCACCGCCGTGCCGCGAGGAGTGATCGCGGCCGGCCATCAGCGTAACTCCGGCGGTTCGCCGGGGTCACTTCGTGACCGGCGCCTCACACACGGCCACGCCCCGCTCCCACAGGCTGCCGAGGATCAGATGGCCGTCGGTCTCGCAGACGCTGGTGACCATACGGAAGCGCGAGTGGCGGCGGGTGAGGTGGTGCACGACGGTGCCCTCGTCGTCGTACGCCAGCACGCCGGCCCACGCCGTCGGGCGGTACGGTGCGCGCACGGCGAGGCGTGCGGCGCCGCGGCGGACCGCGGGGCCGGCGCGGTGGAGCAGGTCGAGCGGAGGGACACGCGGTCCGGCCAGGGACACCCATACCGGCCCGTCCGGTCCGGCGCGCCAGATGTTGTCGGGCATGCCGGGCAGGTCCTCGGCGAACGGTTCGGGGCGTCCCGCCTTCGGTCCGGTGAGCCAGTAGCGGGTGAGGCGGCGGGCACCGGTCTCGGCGACGACCAGGAACGATTCGTCGCCGGCGGCAGCGAGTCCGTTGGCGAACTGGAGGCCCTCAAGGAGCACTTCGGGCGCGTCCGAGCCCGGGGCGAGACGCAGGAGGCGGCCCGTTCCGGTGTGCTCGACGAGATCGCCGATCCAGTGCTCCAAGGGGTAACGGCGGCTGGAGACAGTGAAGAAGACGCTGCCGTCGGACAGGGCGATCACATTGCTGCACAGCCGCAGCCGCTCCCCCGCCACCGAGTCGACGAGGATACGGACGACACCGTCGGTGAGTCCGACGCGGAGCAGCCCGTGTACGGCGTCGCACACCAACAGGGCGTCGTCCGGGAGGAGTTCGAGTCCGAGCGGCCTGCCTCCGGTCTCGGCGAGGACCTCGACGCGCGCGGCGAACGGCTCCGTGAGTCCGTCGAGGCGCAGGATACGGCCATCCTCGACGCCGGTCAGCACGCGGCCGCGGGCGTCGGCCACCACGTCTTCGGGGCCGCGGCCGCCGATCGCGACGTAGTGGCGGGGGACGAGAGCAGTGGGACGGTCCATGCGTTCCTGCCCTTCGCCGTCGGAGCTGTGCGCCGCTACCAGCCCTTCTCGAACATCCGCGCCACCTCGGCGATCCGCACCTCGTCCCGCCGGTAGTAGGTGCGCAGCCGGATCCTCCTGGTGTGCAGCAGGCCGATGGCGGCGAGCAGGCCGAGGTGGGTTTCCGCTACCTGACGGGACACGCCGAGCTTCGCGGCGACGGCGGCCGCGCTGACTCCGTCCTCGACGGGGTTTCCGTGCCGCTGCGGCGGGAAGTGCGCGGCCGGGTCCTTGAGCCACTCCAGGATGTCCAGCCGCCGTTCACTGACGGGAGTCCTCAACATCTCGCCCCCTCCGTCCGGGCCTCCTCGGACCGCGTGTTCCCACTCTTCCGCAGTTCAGACCGCCACGTCCGGGACTTCGCCACCTTTGTCCGATATCGAACGTCCGTGCGCTCGGCACGTAGCCGCACAGGGACGGGGAAGGGCCCGGCCGCACACAGCGGCCGGGCCCTTCCGTCACGGGGTCAGCGGTGGCTGAACCATGCCATCGCCGGGAGCGGCCTGTCGTCGTAGCCGAACAGGGCCTGGTTCTCCCAGCCGTTGCCGGAGGAGGCGTCGGTGGGGTCCCAGCCGTTGCCGGTCACCGCGGTCCAGGTCGCCTCCCAGTAGAAGACGCCGAGGCCACGGCCGTTCGGGACGGCCTCCACGATGCTCGCGATGTCCTTCATCCACCGGGTCTGGCCGGCCGTCGAGGCCGCATAACCGGAGACGAGTTCACCGCTCACGTCGATGATGTTCTCGTGCGAGTCCTCGCTGTCGAGACGGAACGGGTAGGCCGTCTCGGCGACGTAGACCGGCTTGCCGTAGCGGGAAGCCGCATCGTCCAGGGTCGTCTGGAAGTCGTAGAGCGAGCCGTGCCAATAGCCGTAGTACGACAGGCCGATCACGTCGAACTTCACGCCGTTGGAGACGGCCGAGTCGAACCACCAGCGCGTGCCGGCCAGGTCCCCGCCCTTGGCGAGGTGCAGGGCCACTGTGGTGGACGAGTTGACCGCCTTGACGGCGTCGTAGCCGGAGTTGAGCAGACCGGCCAGCTGCGTCCAGTTGTCCGTGGAACCCTCGGACCACAGCATGCCACCGTTGATCTCATTGCCCACCTGGACCATGTCGGCGGTGGTGCCCTGCGCCTTCAACGCGTTCAACACGTCGTACGTGTGGTTGTACACGTCCGTCTTGAGTTGACTGTACGAGTGGCCCGCCCACGCGGCCGGCTTGGCCTGGGCGCCCGGGTCGGCCCAGGTGTCCGAGTAGTGGAAGTCGACCAGCAGCTTCATGCCCTGGGCCTTGATGCGCTTGGCCAACGCCAGCACGCGCGTCTGGTTGTTGTAGCCGTCGGCCGGGTTCACCCAGACCTTCAGGCGTGCGTAGTTCATGCCGTTCGACTTGAGGATGGCGAGGGCATCGCCGGTGGTGCCGGAACTGTTCTTGTAGACACCGCCCTTGGCCTCACTCTTGGCGAGCGAGGAGATGTCGGCACCATGGATCGACGTACTGGACGTACCCGATGCGAAGCTCAGGTCGTCAACATTGATCCAGTTGCCCGCGTTCGCATCGCTGTTGATGCTGATGGTGCACTGGTTGTTCGTCACATTGATCGGCACGACGATCCGGATCCACCCGCTGGCGGACACCGGAAGATCGGTGCGCTGCTCCGAACTCCCGCAGTTCTTCAGGGCTATGTACGCGGAGTTCTGCCCACCGCCCGAACGGACCCAGGCGGTCAGCTTGTAGTTGCCGTTGGTCAGCCCGGACAGGTACTGGTACGTCTCCACCTTGTAGGCGGCGGACGAGTAGTGGCTCAGGCGGTAACTCCCGCTGCGGCCACCGGCCTCGACGTACGAGGCGCCGGTGCTGCCGGACTCCGACCAGCCGGCCGGCGTGGCGGCTCCCGCACCGTCCGATTCGAACCCGGTGTTGGTGAGCGTGCTCGCCGCCTGCGCGGTCTGCGCGGGCAGGGCGGTGAGGGCGAGTCCGGCGGCGAGCGGCAGCAGCAGGACTCTCAGGGTGCGTCTGGGATGGAACATCGTCGTCCGTCGTCCCTTCGACGTGAAAAACGGGGATGTGGGTTCCCTCGCCAAGAAGGTGAGGGATCCCCTCCGCCCGCGGCTCTCGTGGCACGCGCGGGCGGAGGGGAGTCGGCTCAGCCGTCGAGTCGTACGACCCGCACGGCTCCCGCGGGAACCGCGAGGCGGCCCGCGGCGCGTTCGCCCGTCAGCAGTTCGGTGCCATGTGCCTCCAGCGGCACCTTGGCGTCGGACGGGCTGTGGTTGATGGCGAACAGGAAGGTGCCCGACTCACCGGTGCGGCGCACCACTTCGACGTCGTGCGGCAGGTCGGCGCGCGGAGCGATACGGGCGTCCTCGGTGGCCCAGCCGAGCAGGGCGTCCAGACCGTGCGCGTCCAGGCGGGTCGACACGTACCAGGCGGTGCCCTCGCCGAGGCGGTGCCGGGTGACGGCCGGGTGGCCCGCCGTGAGGCCGTCGGCGTACGTCCACACGGTCTCGGCGTCGCCCGGCACGACGACCTCGGTCCAGACATCACCGGTGAGTTCGGAGCCGTCCGGGCCGGTGATACGGACGGTGTCGCCCTTCAGGAGCGGCGAGAACTCCTCGACGGTCAGACCGAGGACGTCCCTGAGCGGGCCCGGGTAGGCCCCCTCGTGCACGGCGTCGTGCTCGTCGACGATGCCGGAGAAGTACGAGACGACGAGGGTGCCGCCGTTCTCGACGTACTCGCGCACGTTGTTCCCGGCGGCCTCCGTCATCAGGTACAGGGCAGGCACGACGACAAGGGGATACCTCGACAAGTCGGCTTCCGGATGGGCGAAGTCGACCGTGAGATGGCGGTCGAAGAGGGCCTCGTAGAAGGAGTCGGCACGCTCGCGTGCGTCGTGGTCCTCGGTGGGGCGCCACTGGAGGTTCTGCGCCCACCACGAGTGCCAGTCCCACAGGACGGCGACGTCGGCCCGGGTACGGGTGCCGCGCAGCAGACTCAACGAGTCGATGGAGGCGCCGAGTTCGACGACCTCGCGCCAGACGCGGGTGTCCGTGCCGCCGTGCGGCAACATCGCCGAGTGGAACTTCTCGGCGCCGCGCCGGGACTGGCGCCACTGGAAGAACAGGGCGCCGTCCGAACCGCGTGCCACGTGTGCCAGGGAGTTGCGGGCCATCTGGCCGGGGGCCTTGGCGGGGTTGCGGGCCTGCCAGTTGACGCCCGAGGTGGAGTGTTCGAGGAGCAGCCAGGGGGCGCCGTCGGCGACGGAGCGGGTGAGGTCGGCGGCCATCGCGAGGTTGACGTGGGTGCGGCGGCCGTCGGTGATCAGATAGTGGTCGTTGGTGACGATGTCGACCTCGCGGCCCCAGGCCCAGTAGTCGACGGAGTCGCACTGGCTGAGCGCGGTCATGAAGTTCGTGGTGACCGGGATGCCGGGTGACAGACGGTGCAGGATGTCCCGCTCCATCAGGAAGTTCTCGCGCATGGTGGCGTCGGCGAACCGCTTGTAGTCCAGCGCCTGGGCCGGGTTGCCGACCGTGGGCGCAAGCCGCGGCGGGTTGATCTGCTCGAAGTCGGCGTAGCGCTGGCCCCAGAAGGCCGTGCCCCAGGCCTCGTTGACCGCGTCGACCGTCTGATACGTCGCCGCCAGCCAGCGGCGGAAGTGGGCGGCGCAGGAGTCGCAGTAGCAGGCCGAGACCGGGACACCGTACTCGTTGTGCACGTGCCACATCGCCGGCGCCGGGTGGTTGCCGTAGCGCTCGGCGAGCCGCGTGGTGATGTTCGCGGCGGCCGCGCGGTACTCGGGGTTGCTGTGACAGATCGCGGCACGGGAGCCGAACTCGTAGCGCACGCCCTCCGCGGTCACGGGCAGCGCGTCGGGGTGCGCCCGGTAGAACCAGGCGGGCGGCGCCACCGTGGGCGTGCCCAGGTCGGCGCGGATGCCGTTCTCGTGCAGCAGGTCGAGCAGGCGGTCGAGCCAGCCGAAGTCGTACTCCCCGGGCGAGGGTTCCAGCAGCGCCCAGGAGAAGATTCCGACGCTCACCATGGTGACGCCGGCCTCCCGCATCAGCCGGACGTCCTCGCGCCAGACGCTTTCCGGCCACTGCTCGGGGTTGTAGTCCCCACCGAAGGCGAGCCCGGTGAGGCCCTTGGGGTTGGTCTCCGGCATGGATCTCTCCCGTTTTGTCGATCATTTGGGAACGTGCACACACAACCGCGGCGGTGCGAGCCCAACATAACCGCACAGCAACAACCATTGACAAGTGTCCGGGATGTTTCTCTACTGTGAACGCTCACAGAAGCATGGCAGGTTCTCGCGGTAGGCGGGGACCCTGGTCAGGGGAGAGTTCCATGCCGAACACAAAGCGCCGGCGGCTCGGGAAAATCGCAGCCACGACGGTCGCCGTCACACTTGGCGCCACCGCCCTCGCCGCTTGCGGCTCGTCCGACGACGACAGCGAGACCGAATCGGGGCCGGTCTCGCTGACGTACTGGACCTGGACGCCCGGCATGGACAAGGTCGTCGACCTGTGGAACAAGGGCCAGGGCAAGAAGGACCAGATCAACGTCACGGTGAAGAAGCAGGCGTCCGGCGACACACTGGTCACCAAGATCCTCACCGCGCACAAGGCGGGCAAGGCGCCCGACCTGGTCCAGGCCGAGTACCAGGCGCTGCCGACACTGGTCAGCAATGACGCGCTCGCCGACATAGCGGGCGATGTCGGCGATGCCAAGAGCAAGTTCGCCGACGGTGTCTGGCAGCAGACGACGCTGGGCACGGACGCGGTCTACGCGGTCCCGCAGGACATCGGGCCGATGATGTTCTACTACCGCGAGGACCTGTTCAAGAAGTACGACCTGACGGTTCCGACGACCTGGGACGAGTTCGCCGAGACCGCGCGCAAGCTGAAGAAGGCGGATCCCGACACGGATCTCACGACGTTCTCCGCCAACGACTCCGGTCTGTTCGCGGGCCTCGCCCAGCAGGCAGGCGCCAAGTGGTGGACCACCGAGGGCGAGAAGTGGAAGGTCGGCATCGACAACGCGGCGACGCAGAAGGTCGCCGAGTTCTGGGGTGGCCTCGTCAAGGAGGGCGCCATCGACAACCAGCCGATGTACACCCCGGCCTGGAACAAGGCGCTCAACACCGGCAAGCAGATCGCCTGGGTCTCCGCGGTGTGGGCGCCGGGCACGCTGACCACGGCGGCGCCCGACACCAAGGGCAAGTGGGCCATGGCCCCGCTCCCCCAGTGGTCCGCGAGCGAGAACGTCACCGGCAGCTGGGGCGGCTCCTCCACCGGTGTCACCACGGACTCCAAGCACAAGGAGGCCGCCGCTAAGTTCGCCGCCTGGCTGAACACCGACGGCGCAGCCCTCAACGCGCTGGCGAAGGAGGGCGGCATCTACCCGGCCTCCACGTCCGCCCAGCTCAGCGGCGCCTTCCAGACCCCGCCGGACTACTTCTCCAACCAGGCCGACTTCTACACCGAGGCCGCCGAGATCGCCGGGACGACCGCGCCGTCCGCGTGGGGCCCGAACGTGAACGTCGCCTACACGACGTTCAAGGACGCGTTCGGCGCCGCCGCCAAGAACAAGTCGGACTTCACCGCCGCCCTGACGACGATGCAGGACGACACGGTCGCCGACATGAAGAAGCAGGGCTTCGGAGTCTCCGAGTGACCAGCGCACGCCGGACGTCGTACGGGGTCAAGGGGGCCCCGTACGCCTTCCTTCTCCCCGCCCTGATCCTCTTCGTCCTGTTCTTCGCGCTGCCCATCGGGTACGCGCTCTGGCTCAGCTTCCGCAAGGTGAAGGTCTCGGGTCTCGGCCTCGGTGCCGGTGCCCGCTCGGAGGTCTGGGCCGGTGTGGAGAACTACACCGACGCCCTCACCGACAGCGAACTCCTGGACGGCGCGCTGCGCGTGCTGGGCTACGGCTGCATCGTCGTCCCGGTGATGCTGGGCCTCGCCCTGCTCTTCGCGCTGATGATGGACACCGACAAGGTGCGGCTCGCCCCCTTCACCCGGCTCGCGATCTTCCTGCCGTACGCCATTCCCGGCGTCGTGGCGGCGCTGCTGTGGGGCTTTCTGTATCTGCCGGACGTCAGCCCGTTCTACTTCGTGCTCGACAAGCTCGGTATGCCGCAGCCGGACCTGCTCGACGGCGGTCCGCTGTATCTCGCCCTGTCGAACATCGCGGTCTGGGGCGGCACCGGCTTCAACATGATCGTCATCTACACCTCGCTCCAGGCCATCCCGGCCGAGGTGCACGAGGCCGCGAAGCTGGACGGGGCCACTCCGCTTCAGACCGCGCTGAGGATCAAGATCCCGATGGTGGCGCCCTCACTGGTGCTCACCTTCTTCTTCTCGATCATCGCGACGCTCCAGGTGTTCAGCGAGCCGACCACCCTCAAACCCCTCACCAACTCCGTGAGCACGACCTGGAGTCCGCTGATGAAGGTGTACCAGGACGCCTTCGGCAAGGGCGACATCTACGCGGCCGCCGCCCAGGCCGTGATCATCGCCCTCGTCACGCTCGTCCTGTCCTTCGGCTTCCTGCGGGCCGCGAACCGTCGTACCAAGCAGGAGGCAGCACGATGAGTTCTCTTGCCGTCCGCAAGGCCTCACCGGCCGCTGGCACCACACCCGGCACCGCCCAGGGCCCGCCGCTGCGCCGCCGTATCGCGTTCGTACCGACGATCACCCTGCTGATCGGCGCGATCTACTGTCTGCTGCCCGTCGCCTGGGTGGTGATCGCGGCCACCAAGTCCGGCAGCGAGCTGTTCTCCACGTTCACGTTCCTGCCGGGCAGCGGCTTCGCCGACAACATCAAGGACCTCAACGCCTACCGCGACGGCGTGTACTGGAAGTGGATGGGCAACTCCGCCCTGTACGCCGGTGCCGGCGCCCTGCTGTCGACGGTCGTGTCGGCGTTCAGCGGCTACGCGCTGGCGATCTACCGGTTCCGCGGCCGGGAGACGGTCTTCAACGTGCTGCTGGCGGGCGTGCTGATGCCGCCGGTGATCCTCGCCATCCCCCAGTACCTGCTCCTCGCGAAGGCCGACCTCACCGACTCGTACCTGTCCGTGCTGCTGCCGCTGATCCTGTCGCCGTACGGCGTCTACCTGGCCCGGATCTACGCCACCGGCGCCGTACCGACCGATGTGGTCGAGGCCGGGCGGATGGACGGCGCCGGCGAGTGGCGGATCTTCACCCGGGTCGCGCTGCCGATGATGGTGCCCGGTCTGGTGACGGTGTTCCTGTTCCAGTTCGTGGCCGTGTGGAACAACTTCCTGCTGCCGTTCATCATGCTCAGCGACGACGAGAAGTTCCCGATCACGCTCGGTCTCTACACACTCCTGGAGCAGGGCGCCAACACCCCGGCGCTGTACACCCTGGTGATCACCGGCGCACTTCTCGCGGTCATCCCGCTGGTCGCGCTCTTCCTGGTCATCCAGCGGTTCTGGAGCCTCGATCTGCTCTCCGGAGCCGTAAAGTCATGACCATGAGCAATACGGGGGGCCGGCGCAAACCGCCCACGATCCATGACGTGGCGCGCGAGGCAGGGGTCTCACGGGGCACCGTCTCGCGTGTGCTCAACGGCGGGCACTACGTCAGCCCGACCGCCCAGGAAGCGGTCAACGCCGCGATCCGCAAGACGGGTTACGTCGTCAACCGGCACGCCCGCTCGCTGATCACCGGGCGTTCGGACTCCATCGGCTTCCTGCTGACGGAGCCGCAGGAAAGGTTCTTCGAGGACCCCAACTTCAATGTGCTGCTGCGCGGCTGCACCCAGGCGCTGGCGGCGCACGACATCCCCCTGCTGCTGATGCTGGCGGGCACCGATGACGAACGGCGGCGCATCACGCGCTACATCACGGCCGGTCACGTCGACGGAGTGCTGCTCGTCTCCAGCCACTCCGGTGACCCCGTCGCCGAGGAACTGCGCGAGGCCGGGGTGCCGTTGGTCGCGTGCGGCAAGCCGATAGGGCTGGGTTCCAAGGTGAGTTACGTGGCCGCCGACGACCGGGACGGCGCCCGCGACATGGTGCGGCACCTGCTGTCGCTGGGGCGCCGGCGCATCGGTGTGGTCACCGGTCCGCTCGACACCCCGGGCGGCGTCGAGCGCCTGGCGGGCTACAAGGAGGTGCTCTCCGACGCGGGTACCGGCATCGACGAGCGCCTCATCGTCTCCGGCGACTACAGCCGGGCCAGCGGTGAGGCGGGCGCCGAGCGGCTGCTCGCGCAGGCGCCGGACATGGACGCCGTGTTCGTCGCCTCCGACCTGATGGCGCAGGGCGTGCTCACGGCACTGGAGCGGGCGGGGCGGCGGGTCCCGCAGGATGTCGCGGTCGGCGGCTTCGACGACTCGTCCGCCGCGCTTGCGGCCCGCCCCCAGCTCACCACCATCCGGCAGCCCTACGACCGCATCAGCGCCGAGATGGTCCGCGTGCTGCTGGCCCAGATCGGGGGCGAGGACCCGGCGGCGGTGATTCTGCCGACGGAACTGGTGAAGCGGGAGTCGACGTAACCCGGGCGCAGAGGGTGTACCGGAGCAACCGGTCAGGATCGAAGAAGCCGGCCGCCGCTCCCCCGTCCTAGCGTGAAACCAGCGCCGAAAACCCTCGGCCCGAAACCCGACGCACATCGTCGGGCCACGCTTGGCAAAGGAGTACGTCATGACCGCCGGCCTCAACACGATCATGTATCCCGTCAAGGACATCGCCAAGGCGAAGGCCCTGTTCAGCGCGCTGCTGGAGGTGGAGCCCTACGCCGACGAGCCCTACTACGTGGGGTTCAAGGCAGCCGGCCAGGACGTGGGCCTCGACCCGAACGGACACGCCAAGGGCATGACCGGGCCGGTGCCGTACTGGACCGTCACCGACATCCGGGCCCGCCTCGCGGCCCTGCTGGACGCCGGCGCGGAGCTGCTCCAGGACGTCCAGGACGTCGGCGGCGGGCGGCTCATCGCCTTCGTGAGGGACGCGGACGGGAACCTGGTCGGGCTCCTCCAGGACGCCTGAGTCCGCCTTCGAGCACCGTTCAAGCGTTGATGCATGTGCATTAACATTGCGTACATGGCAGTCGAAACGGCCGAGGCCCGGCTCGAGGAACGCTGGCGGGACATTCTGTCGGTGCACGCGCGCACGATGTGCGAGATCGATCGCGTGCTGCACCCGCACGGGCTGGGGGCGAGCGATTTCGAGGTCCTCGACATCCTCGCCACCGAGTCACCCAGGGAAGGCGACCACTGCCGGGTGCAGAACCTGGTCGGCCGGGTCCATCTCAGCCAGAGCGCGCTGTCCCGGCTCATCGGCCGGCTGGAGAAGGACGGCCTGGTGGAGCGCTCGGTGTGCGTGGAGGACCGGCGCGGCGTCTGGGTCGCCCTGACCCCGAAGGGCCGCGACCTGCACACCGAGGTACTGCCGCTACAGCGGCAGGTGCTGGCCCGGATGCTGGCCGGCTGACACCGTCCGGGCCGGGCCCGACCCGCTCAGCCGCCCGGGCGGGCCAGCAGCGTCCGCACTCCCTCAGACGTGAGCGTCAGCGGATGCCGGGAGGCACCGTCGATGGTGAGCGCCAGATCGCCGGTCGGCCACTGCGCCGCGAGGGCACCCAGGGGTACCAGGCGGTAGCGGGAGACGAACGGCAGCAACCCGGCCAGCTCCGGTTCCGAGGTGAACACGGGCACCGTCGGTTCGCCTCCCGGATGCTCGATGACCGGCAGCGCCACCGCACCGGGATCGGCGGCATCCTCCTCGCTGACATCGTCGGGCACGGGCACGAGCACATCACTGCTCGCGAGCGTGGCCAGCGCCGTCGTGTCCTCGGTGTTCTGGGCCAGCGCGTCGAGTGCGCGCTCGGCCGGGGTGGTCGTGTGGGGTGTCTCCATGGCAGATTCCCTGGTAGCGGCGGCGGTACGGCCCGCTCCGGACAGAAGCGGGCCCTGCTCGCGTACCCCATCCGGAGCAGCGCATTCATCCGGGCTCAGGGGATCAGCGGGATGTGGTGCGAGGGCAGGCCGAGGCGGTCGCAGCCGACCCGACGGTGGAGCGGTTCGGCCATGCTCGGGCCCACGTGTGTCCAGTACGTGGCCGCGTCCCGGAAGTAGCGCTGCATCCGTTCGCCGTCGCGGGCGTACCGGGAGCCGGCGGTGCGGAAGAGGATGCCCTGGAGTACGTCCCAGGCCATGCGTCCGGCGTTCAGGAACATCAGCGCGAGCCGGTTGTCCTCGGCGAGGGTGAAGGGGGCCCCGCCCATGGCGTTGCCGTGGCAGGCCTCCATCCAGTCCTCGGCGGTGCGCCGCAGCGCGGCCTCGGCCGTGTGGACGACACCCAGCGCCTCGCCCAAGTGCCGCTGGTAGTCATGGAGTTCGGAGCGGGTGCGGTCGGGTTCCATGGCAAGGGGACGGGCGGCGACGATCCGGGCGTACTCGTCGGCGGCGGCGTACGCGGTGCCGATCATGATGGCGGCCAGCTCACCGTGGAAGAAGCTCGGCGCGCGCCCGGCGTACATCGGGTTTCCGTGCAGCCGCGATCCGCTGCTGCCGCCCTCCACCGGCAGGTCGAGCAGGCTCGCCTCGATCGTGCAGTACGCGGGAATGCGGGCCTGTTCCATGTGGATGCTGTTGGATCCGCTGCCGCGCAGGCCGAGCACGCCGTACCAGTCGTCCAGGACCGTCCACACCGAGCGTGGGGCGACGAACAGCACCGGCGGTCCCGGTGGGTCGCCGGGCTTCTCGGGGGCGCGCAGGGTCTGGCCGACGTAGTGCGTGGAGTAGGGCGCGCCGGAGGAGTACGGCCAGGTGCCGTCGAGGACGATCCGGCCGTCACCGTCGGGCCGCGCGATGCCGACGGGCATGACCGTGGACGCCGCCCGGAAGTCGCCGTCCGCGCCGAAGGTCTCGTCCTGCGCCCGCTCCTCGAAGACCGAGGCGACCTGGAGGACATGGGCGGCGGTGAGCGACAGGGCCCAGCCGGTGGAGGGGCAGCCGCGGGCGATCTCGGTGACCACGCGGTAGAACACGGGCAGCGCGAACTCGTAGCCGCCGTATCGGCGCGGCTGGAGTGTCCGGTAGAAGCCGGCCCGCAGGAAGTCGTCGTGGGTGTCCTTGGGGTAGTGCGTCAACCGTTCGGTCTCCGGCTGGCGTTCGAGCAGCGCGGGCCGCAGCGCCACGGCCCGTTCGATGATCTCGTGTTCGGTCAGTCCGGGTTCGGGAGCGGCGATCACGGTGCCTCCTGGCGTGTGGGGCCGTGTCCGTTCGTGACGCGATATGAGCGATTGAACACGGCATTGCGCTTCGGGGTACCGACCGGATACCGCCAAGTAGGTGCAGACGAAGGAATCCGGGGTGGTGCGGGGGCACTTGGGTGCGGGGCGTGCCTCGTGCGCCGTCCGCCGGCATCACTCGACGGGGCCGCTCACGGGTAGCTGTAGCCGCGGAATATGACGGTCCGCAAATGGACTGTCACTCATCGCGACAGGAGAGAAGGAACCATGTCGGTCGAGACCGATACGGCGCCCCCGGCGGACGCAGCGGAACGGGCGCAGCAGAGCCTCGGGACCGCCGCCGCGCGGAACCTCGCGACCACGACCAAGTCCGTACCCCAGATGCGGGAGATCAGCTCCCGGTGGCTGACCCGCATGCTGCCGTGGGTGAACGTGCCGGGCGGCACGTACCGGGTCAACCGGCGCCTGACCTACACGATCGGCGACGGGCGCGTCACGTTCGTCAAGACGGGATCGGAGGTCAGGGTCGTCCCGGCGGAGCTGTGCGAACTCCCCTTGCTGCGCGGCTTCTCGGACGGTGACGCGCTCGGCGCACTGGCCGAGCGGTTCGAGCAGCGGGAGTACGCACCGGGCCAGGTCGTCGTGACCGCCGGCGGCCCGGCCGACCATGTGTACCTCGTGGCGCACGGCAAGGTGGAGCAGATCGGCGCGGGCCCCTACGGCGGTGAGGCGGTCGTGGGTCTGCTGGCGGACGGGGACACCTTCGGCGGCCATGTCCTCGCCGGGGCGGACGGCGCCTGGGACTTCACGGCGCGCGCCACGACGGCCACCACGGTGCTGGCGCTGCCGCGCGCGGCGTACGAGGCAGTGGCGGGCCGGCATCAGGACCTGCACGCGCACGTCTTGCAAGCCGGGTCGGACCACCACAAACCCACCAACCGGTCGGGCGAGGCCGCCATCGCGCTCAGCTCGGGGCATGTCGGCGAACCGGATCTGCCGGGCACCTTCGTCGACTACGAACTCGCCCCGCGCGAGTACGAGTTGAGCGTCGCGCAGACAGTACTGCGGGTGCACACGCGCGTGGCCGACCTCTACAACCAGCCGATGAACCAGACCGAGCAGCAACTCCGGCTGACCGTCGAGGCGTTGCGCGAACGCCAGGAACACGAGCTGGTCAACAACCGGGACTTCGGGCTGCTGCACAACGCCGACTACCACCAGCGGATCTCCACCCACTCCGGGCCGCCGACCCCGGACGACCTGGACGAACTGCTGAGCATGCGGCGCGGCACGCGATTCCTGTTCGCGCATCCGCGGGCGATCTCCGCGTTCGGCCGGGAGTGCAACAAGCGCGGCATCTACTTCGGCAGCGTCGACCTGGGCGGCCACCATCTGCCGGCGTGGCGCGGGGTGCCGATCCTGCCGTGCGGCAAGATCCCGGTGAGCCGCGCGCGCACTTCGACGATCATCGCGATGCGCACCGGCGAGGAGGACCAGGGCGTGATCGGCCTGTTCCAGACCGGGATCCCGGACGAGATCGAGCCGGGCCTGAATGTGCGGTTCATGGGCCTCAACGAGCAGGCCGTCACCTCCTACCTGGTCAGCACGTACTTCTCGGCAGCGGTGCTGGTGCCGGACGCGCTCGGCCTCCTGGAGAACGTCGAGGTCTCCCGCCCGAGCGGGAGCTGACGCCGGTGTCTGTCATCTCCAGGGCTCTGGCGCCCCCGGCGAGCCGTGAACTGGCCGAGCTGGTGGCGGCGTTGCTGTCGGCCCGGGTCACCGCGCAGCTGCGGCTGCCGTCCGCTCCGGCCGGACCGGGCACGTCGGCGGCGCGGCCGGTCGGGACCGCTCTGCCCACGCCGCCGCCCGCAGGCGTCGTACGACTGCCAGGGCCCCGCATGCCGACCGGTCCCGCAGGTCTCGGCACGTCGGCCGCCCGCGCGTTCGCCCCCGGTCCGCCTCCGGAAGTACCGCCCGTCGAGCCCGGCGCGCGGTTGCACTGTCCGCCCGCCGTCCGCGACGATCCCGCCCTGGGTGAGACCGTCAACGAGCGGCTGGTCGAGTGGGCCGAGGAGGTCGGGATCTATCCCGGCCAGCTCGACAAGGTCCACCGGGCGGACTTCGGCCGCCTGATCATGCTGGCGCATCCCGAGTCGGACGATCCCGACCGGCTGCTGGCGGCGGCCAAGTGCGCGCTGTCCGAGTGGTCCGTCGACGACCACTACATGGACGGCGAGGTGGAGGTGGCCCGGCCGGAACTGCTCGGGCAGCGCCTCGCGATCGCCCACTCGGTGATCGACCAGGCCCACCTGCCGCTGTCGTACGCCGCACGGCTGGAGGAGGTCGTCCGGGCCGACCCGGTCATGCGGGCGCTGCGCTCCGGCCTCGACGGTCTCGCCCGCTTTGCCACCACCACCCAGGTGCGCCGGCTCCGCCACGAGCTGGCGATCATGTTCGTGGCGTACAACCAGGAGGCTGTCTGGCAGACGGGCGAACAGCGGCCGCCGGTCTGGGAGTTCCTGATGCACCGGCACGAGAACAGCTTCGTGCCCTGCATGGTGCTCGTCGACGCGGTCGCCGGATACGAGGTGCCGCAGGGCGAGTTCGCCGATCCCCGCGTGCGCCGGGCGTTCACCATGGCCGGATCGGCGAGCGTCATCGTCAACGACCTCTACTCCATGGGCAAGGAGAGCCCGACGGACTTCAGCCTTCCCCGGCTGATCGCCACCGAGGACGACTGCTCCCTGGAGGAGGCCGTCGACCGCACCGTCGACCTGCACAACGAACTCATGCACACCTTCGAGGCTGAAGCGGCCGCCCTCGCCCTCACCGGCTCCCCCGAGCTGCGCCGCTTCCTGGCCGGCACCTGGGCCTGGCTCGGCGGCAGCCGCGAATGGCATGCCCGTAGCGCCCGCTACACCACGGCAGCCTGACGCCCTTTCACATCCCCTTACCAGCAAGGAGATCGATCCAGCATGTCCATCACCGAGATGCCCTCGAACACCGCACACCGCGTCCTGCGCACCGCCTACCAGAAGTCCGTCGCCGCCTACTGGAACGCCGAGAAGAACCCCGTCAACCTCCGCCTCGGTGAGGTCGACGACCTCTACCACCACCACTACGGCCTCGGCGAATACGACCCGTCCGTCCTCGAAGGCCCGGCCGGCACCCGCGAGCAGCGCATGATCGAGGAGATGCACCGGCTGGAGACCTCGCAGGCCGACGTACTCCTCGACCACCTGGGCGAGATCGAGCCCGGGGACCGTCTCCTGGACGCCGGTTCCGGCCGCGGCGGCACCAGCATCATGGCCAACGCCCGCTTCGGCTGCCATGTCGACGGCGTCAGCATCTCCGAGCAACAGGTCGGCTTCGCGGGCGACCAGGCTGCCCGGCGCGGCGTCGACGACCGAGTGCGCTTCCACTTCAAGAACATGCTCGACACCGGCTTCGACACCGGCTCGCGGCGCGGCATCTGGACCAACGAGACGACGATGTACGTCGATCTCTTCGAGCTGTACGGGGAGTTCGCGCGGCTGCTGGAGTACGGCGGCCGGTACGTGTGCATCACCGGCTGCTCCAACGACGTCCAGGGGCTGCGGTCCAAGGCGGTCAGCAGGATCGACGAGCACTACACCTGCAACATCCACCCGCGCAGTGAGTACTTCCGGGCACTGGCCGCCAACGGCCTCGTACCGATCGATGTGGTGGACCTGACGCCGGCGACGATCCCGTACTGGGAGTTGCGCGCGCAGTCCGAGGTGGCGACAGGGATCGAGGAGGCGTTCCTGGCGGCGTACAAGGAGGGCAGCTTCCACTATCTCCTGATCGCGGCCGACCGGATCTGACCTGGAGCCGGTGCGGGGGCAGCGGAGACTCCGTTGCCCCCGACGGCCGGTGCCCGACCGGCCTCTAGTAGCTCAGTGAGGCGATCCAGTCGCCCCGGCCTCGGCGGGTCAGGTCGAGGAGGTGCCATACGGGGCTGAACAGGTCGATGCCCCGCTGGTCGATGTCTTCGGACAACCGGGGGTGCACCGAGTAGAAGTGGCGTACCGACCCGTCGTCGTCGCGGGTGAACACCGACACCGTCGAGTCCTGGTTGCCGTCGGCGTCCTCGCTGCCCAGGTCGTATTTGAAGGTGCCGGCCCCGGCGCCGAGCAGACGCAGGTTCGTCCACTGCCGGTTGCGGGCGTGCGCGCGGAGTGCGGGCAGGTCGGCTGCGGCGACGATCGCGAGGTCGGCGTTCTGCGCGATGTGGCGGGCCACTCCGTTGAAACCGTCGCACCACATCGTGCACATGGGGCACGGCTCGGTCTGCTTCTTGCCGTACATGAGGTGGTAGACGACGAGGTCACGTCCGGGGCCGGTGAACAGGTCACGCAGGCGCACGGTCCGCGTCGGCGCGTCGCCGGCCTGTAGATCGGCCGGGCCTTCCTCGAAGACGTAGTCGTCGACGACAGGGCCCAGCGGCAACCGGCGGCGCAGGTCGGCGACGCGTTCACGGTGGCGCATCAGCTCGATCTCGGCGTGCCGCAGCTCCTCGCGGGCGCTGACGTATTCGGCCGACTCCCCGGTGAGATTGGTTGGACGCATCGCTACCTCCGGCCCAGCTGCCGTCCGGTGCCGCCATCGGCTCTGCCCCACCACCGTATGCCTGTGCGCGGGGCTCGTCAGGGCGAGATGACAAGGCCCTGGTCACAGTCGTCTGCGGGACCGTGATGAGCGTCACGGTCCAATGACCGAACTTTGCTGGTCGCCATCTATCCAGTCGACGTCGGCCACTGAGCGGCATCGGAAGGAAAGCAGAATGAGCGACCAGACAGCTCTTCCCCCGTATCTCCGGGGCCGCTTCGCCCCGGTCCCCGAGGAGCACAGCGCTGCCGATCTCACGGTGCGGGGCGCCCTGCCACCCGATCTGGACGGCCGCTATCTGCGCAACGGTCCGAATCCGCCGCCCGGCCGGTACCGGGGGCACCGGTTCACGGGTCCCGGCATGCTCCACGGGATCCGGCTGCGCGACGGACGCGCCGAGTGGTACCGCAACCGGTGGGTCCTCACCCGGCAGCTGGCGGGATATCCGTTCATCCGCGAGGACTTCACCATCGACCTGGCCGTGACGCCCGCCAACACCCATGTGATCCGGCACGCCGGCATCGTGCTGGCCCTGTGCGAGGTGGGCCTCCCCTACTGGGTCTCGCCCTCGCTGGAGACCGTCGGGCCGTACGACTTCGCGGGACGGCTGACCACCGCGATGACCGCTCATCCCAAGGAAGACCCCGTGACGGGCGAACTGCACCTGTTCGGGACCGGGTTCACCCCTCCCTACCTCACGTACCACCGGGTCACCGCGGAGGGACTGCTGCTCGACAGCCGGCCGGTCGACGTGCCTGGCCCGACGATGATGCACGACTTCGCCATCACCGAGCACCACGTCGTCTGGCTCGATCTGCCCGTCGTCTTCGACCCCGCCCTCGCCAGACGCGGCGCTCTGCCCTACCGGTGGGACGAGGAGTACGGCGCGCGGCTCGGAGTCATGTCCCGAACGCCCGGCTCCACCGACGTGCGGTGGTACGGGATCGATCCCTGCTACGTCTTCCACGTCGGCAACGCGTACGAGGATGCGCACGGGCACCTCGTGCTGGACGCGGTGCGCTACGACGATGCGGGCTTCCAGCACACCTGGTCGGCCATCGGCGGGCCGAGCGGCCAGGCCGGGGTGCGGGAACCGGGCCACTCCCCCGCCCGCGCCGTCCTGCACCGCTGGACCCTGAACCCGGCCTCCGGGCGCGTCACGGAGTCCCAACTGGACGACCGCGCAGCCGAGTTCCCCACCCACAACGATGCCTTCACGGGGCACCCGAACCGCTACCTGTACACCGTCTCCGGTGACGGCATCACCAAACACGACCTCATGCGCCGCACCAGTCACACCTACGAGACGCCCGGCAGCCGCTACGCCGGCGAGGCGGTCTTCGTACCGGCGGCGGGCGGCACCGACGAGGACGAGGGCTGGCTCCTGTCGCTCGTCTCGAACGATGACGGTGAGGCCGGGGAACTGCTCGTCCTCGACGCCGCGGAACTCTCCGTCCAGGCAGTGGTGGAACTGCCGTATCCGGTCCCGGCGGGCTTCCACGGAAGCTGGCTGCCGGAGCCCGTCAGCCGATCCTGGACCAATGGCTGATGCGCAGGGTCTACTCTGCGTACGGTTCGGGATACGTCGCCACGGAGGCGTTCAGACATGGCATCCGTCAACCCGCCCACGGATGAGGAACTCACCCGCAGGGCCCAGGCCGGCGAGACCGGTGCCCTCGGTCTGCTGCTGGCCCGGCATCAGGCGCCGATGCGCGCGGTGGCGCTGAGCCTGCTCGGCTACGGCCCCGACGCCGAGGACGCCGTACAGGACGCGGCGCTCACCGCGCTGCGCCGCATCGGAGACGTACGAGAACCCGCGGCCGTGGGTGCGTGGTTGAAGGCGGTCGTCCGCAACGGCGCCCGCACGCGCCTGCGCGGCACGCGAGAGATTCCCGGCCTGGACGGCCTGGACGGCCTGGACCATCTGCATCTGCGCGACCATGAGCCGTCGCACCCCGAGCGGCTCATCGAGCAGCACGCGATGCGGGACTGGATCTGGTACGCGGTGGAGGAACTGCCGCCGAAACTACGGCTGGTGCTGATGCTGCGGCACTTCACTGGCATCACGTCCTACGAGGAGATCGCCGCTGCTTGTGAGGTGCCGGTGGGCACGGTGCGCAGCCGGCTCAACCAGGCCCGGGGAAAGATGGCCGCGGCCCTCATGTCGACCGCCTCGCAGACGCACGACGACGCCTCCGCTCTCGCCGAGGACAGCAGGCACGAGGCCGTGGCGACCATGCAGGCGTGGGAATCCGGTTCCCTGCCTCGGGAGATCTCCGAGTTGTGGCCGGCGGAGTCCGAGATGGTCGGCGCACTCGGTCGGCCGGGCCAACGCGTCCATCCCGTCCCTGTCATGCGCCGGTTCCTGGAAGACGGGGTGCGCCAGCACGTGCACCATGTGGTGGCCAGCCGCTCCATCGGCATCTGGGAGATGGGCATCAGCCACCCGGGTGCCGTCCATGTCTGCCCGCCGAGCGTCGCCTGGCTCATGTTCCGCCGCGACGGACGTGTTCAGAGGCTCCGGGTGGTCTTCCCACAGCCGCAGCAGTGAGCGTTCACCCGGTTATTTCGCCGCCGTGTCCCGGCCGGTGGACCACTGGAGGAGGAAACGCAACGCCTCGTGGGACGGCGAGTCGGCCGGTGCCGTGTAGGCGACCAGGAGCTGGTCGGGGTGGGTGTCGACGGAGAACTGCTGGACGTCGAGGGTGAGGGTGCCGGCGACGGGATGGTGGTAGGTCTTGGTGAGTTGTCGTGGCCCGCGCACCTGGTGGCCGGCCCACCAGGTGCGGAAGTCCGGGTCACGGGCGTTCAGTTCGTCGACCAGGGCGGTCAGCGTCGGGTCTTCGGGGTGCCGGCCCGCTTCCATCCGCAGGACGGCGACGCACTCGCGGGCGACGCGCGGCCAGTCCGCATACAGGGACCGGAAGGTGTCGTCGAGAAAGGTCAGCCGGATCAGGTTGCGCTCCGCCGGGGGCATGGCGCCGAAGTCGGCCAGCAGAGCGGTGGCCCCCCTGTTCCAGGCGACCACGTCCATGCCACGGCTCAGCACCAGCGCAGGCACGTCGTGCATGGTCTCCAGCAGTTGCCGCAGCCGCGGAGCGACCTGGGACCGACCGGGCTGTCGAGCGGGCGTGGCGGGTGCGAGATCGGCCAGGGTGAAGAGGTAGGCGCGCTCGTCCGAGGCGAGTTGCAGCGCCTGGGCGAGCGCGTCGAGGACGGGGCGGGAGACCCGGCGGGTGCGTCCCTGCTCCAGCCGGACGATGTAGTCGACGCTGACGTGCGCGAGCTGTGCCAGCTCCTCGCGGCGTAGACCTGGTACCCGGCGCAGGCTGCCGTCGTCAGGCAGTCCGGCCTGGCGCGGATGGAGGGCAGCGCGCCGGGAGCGAAGGAAGGCGCCCAGTTCAGTGCCGCTGGGAGAGGTGCCGGGCTGTTCCATGGTTCCAGTGTGCGCAAGAGCGCGGTCGCGTGCCTGGTACTGGTCTGCATAGGCAGGGCCGTCCCTGGCACGGGTCACCGGGCGGCGCGACGGTGAGGACATGGCCTCGGGGTTCAGGCAGCCATCGCCCTCCGAAGCCCCCGTTTTCTCGTGCACCTGGAGAGCACCACCGTGAAGACAGACATCACCTTTCCCAGCGCCGGCCTGAAGCTCGCCGGCCACCTGTACACCCCGGACGGGGCGTCGGCCGACCCGCACCCGGCGATCGTCGTCGGCCACCCGGGCAGCGGTGTGAAGGAGCAGACCGCCGGCCTGTATGCGCGGCGCCTGGCCGAGCAGGGCTACGTCACGCTCGCGTTCGACGCCGCCTACCAGGGTGAGAGCGAGGGTGAACCGCGTGGCCTGGAGGACCCGGCCCATCGGGTCGAGGACATCAAGGCCGCGGTCTCGTTCCTCACCACCCGTGACGAGGTCGATCCCGACCGCATCGGTGCGCTGGGCATCTGCGCCTCCGGCGGGTATGCCCTTGCGGCCGCCGCGGCCGATCACCGCATCAAGGCCGTCGCCACCGTCAGCGCTGTCGACATCGCCCGCCAGTTCCGCCTGGGCGCCGACGGAGCCCAGGACCCCGCAGTCATCCAGGGCATGCTGGACGCGGCCGCCGTGGCGCGTACCGCAGCAGCCCACGGCGAGGAGACCCGGCGCTTCCCGCTCTTCCCTGACACCGCCGAGCAGGCCAGGGCCATGGGCGGCCGGCACGGCTCGGAGGGCTTCGAGTACTACTGCACCGACCGCGGATTCCACCCGCGCTCAGCGAAGTCCCTGCCCTGGATCAGCGTCGACCGGATCGTGTCCTTCGACGCCTTCCGGTTCGTCGACCTGATCGCCCCGCGCCCGCTACTGATGATCGTCGGACGCGAGGCAGTGACCTCGTGGATGAGCATCGAGGCGTTCCAGAACGCCCTCGGCGCCAAGGAGCTGCACTGGATCGACGGTGCCGGCCATGTCGACCTCTACGACAGGGAGCAGTACGTGGGCCCCGCAGTCGCGAGGCTGACCGACTTCTTCGGGGTCCACCTGACGAGGACCCGGTAGACGAAGCTCAGCCGGGTGCACCGCCTGCGACTGTTCCACCCGAAGCCCTACCGGGCCACCAACCCACTGCTTCCCATGTGACGGCCATCACACGATTCGCGTCGAACTTCGCTCTGTCTCCAGCGTCCTGCCGGTGTCGTTGACACCTGCGGGACAGGAGACCCCATGACCACCACTTCGACCGATCCGCTTACCGTCGGAACGCACACCATCGAAATCGACGGAGTCGTGCAGCGCTATCACGTGCGCGGCACGGGACCGGTGTGCGTCGCCCATTCCGGTGGGCCGGGCATCTTCTGGGAGTACCTGCGCATGCCGGCGCTGGAGCGGCACCTGACGGTCGTCTACCCGGAGCCCATCGGCTCCGGCGCCTCCGGCCGCCTGCCCTCCCACCCCAACGGCTACACCCGGCCCCGCTACAGCCACTTCCTTGATGCGTTGATCGAGCACCTCGGGGTCCCGGAAGTGCACCTTCTGGGTCATTCGCACGGCGGCTTCGTCGCCCAGTACCACGCCCTGCACCGCCCCGAGCGCATCGCCGGGGTGATCCTCTACGAGAGCTCGCCGGTGACCGGTCCCGAACACGGCGCCGAAACCATGCGCCAGGTGGAGTTGTTCGCGGAGCGGCATGCCGGGCACCCCGAACTCCCCGGGATCCTGGCAGCTTTCCAGACGATTCCCACCATCTCCGACGACGCGGCGCAGACGGCCGTCGCCAAGGGGCTGTTCCCCGCGTACTTCGCCGACTACTGGGGCCGGGAGGAGGAGTTCGCCGCGTTGCGTGCCTCCCTGAAGGCCACCCATATCTCCTGGCTGGACGAGGACCTCGCCCCGTCCGTCGTCGACGACCGTGCGGATCTCGGCGCACTCGCCGTGCCGGCCCTCGTCGTCGTCGGCCGCCACGACTTCATCTGCGGGGTGCGCTGGGCCGAGGAACTGCACGGGCTGATCCCCGGATCGGAGCTGCGGATCCTCGAGCACAGCGGGCACTTCGGTCACCTGGAGGAGCCGGAGGCCTTCGCGCAGGCAGTGGCGCGTTTTGTGAACGCCCACGACAACTAGGCCATTTGGTCGAAGCCGGAGCGGGCGGTGCGTTCTAGCTTGTAAGTGCCCGGAAGGTTTCCGGCACACGAGGAGCAATCACATGAGTACCGTGAAGAACGTCGTGCTCGTCCATGGAGGATTCGTCGACGGCTCCGGCTGGCAGTCGGTGTACCGCCTCCTCACCCGCGACGGCTTCAACGTCAGCGTCGTCCAGAACCCGACCCACTCCCTCGAAGGCGACGTGGCGGTCACGCACCAGGTCCTCGACGCCCAGGACGGGCCGTCCGTGCTCGTCGGCCACTCCTACGGAGGCGCCGTGATCACGGAGGCCGGCCGGCACGAAGGGGTGGCCAAGCTCGTCTACATCGCGGCCTTCGCGCCGGACAAGGACGAGTCGGTCGGCACTCTGATCGCCGACCCGGCTCCCGACGCGCCCGTTCCGCCGATCCTGCCGCCCCAGGACGGCTTCCTGTTCCTGGACCGGGAGAAGTTCGCCGCGTCGTTCGCGGCCGATGTGCCGCCCGAGGACGCCCGGTTCATGGCCGACTCGCAGGTTCCGTGGGGTGTGGGGGCGCTCGGCGGGACCGTCACGGAGGCCGCCTGGCGCACCAAGCCGAGCTGGTACCTCGTCGCGACCGACGACCGCATGATCCCCCCGCCGGCGCAGCGCTCCATGGCCGAGCGCGCCGGAGCCACCGTGACCGAGGCCGCCGGAAGCCACGCCATCTACGTCTCCCGGCCGGAAGCGGTGGCCGAGCTGATCAAGCAGGCCGCCGCCCACCAGGCCTAGGCAGAACCCGAGCGACAGCCCGCCTCGAGCCAGGTGGGCTGTCGGCTTCCCTTCCCGAATTCGCTTCCTCAAAGAGAAACAGGTTCATGAGTACCGTCGTTCAGCCGTCCGTCGCCGAACAGTCCGAGGCAGAAGCGCTCTTCCGATTCGAGACCGAGGCTCCCGAGACCGTCCGCACCGCACTGGGAATGAGCGGCACGCGGATCGGTGGCGGAGTGGTGCTGTCGATGCGCAACGACCCCACCCACTACTGGAGCAAAGCCCTCGGCTTCGGCGTCACCGCCGCCGTGACCACCGATCTGATCCGGGAGGTCTGCGACTTCTACCGGGCCGAGAAGACTCCGCAGGCCACTTTCCAGATCGCCCCCGCGTTCCTGCCCGAGGAGTGGCCGGAGATCTGTGAACGGGAAGGCATCAGCCCGGAGTCGTCCTGGGTGAAGCTCGTGTGCCCGACCGAGGAGGCTGTCGCCCGCGCCGACGCACTGGACGTGTCTCCCGACGGAATCCGCGTCGCCCCCTTGGAAGTCGGCCGAGCCGGTGAGTGGGGCTCGGTCATGATGCGTGCCTTCGGTGCGCCGGTCGAGCACTACTCGGGGATGGGCGCCGCGTCCGCGACCCAGCCGGGGTGGCATCCCTTCGCCGCGTGGCTGGACGGGGAGATCGTCGGGACCGGAACCATGCTCGTCCGGGGTGGGACGGCGCAGATGTTCGCCGGCGGTGTGCTGCCGCACGCGCGTAAGCGCGGTGGCCAAACGGCCCTGCTGGCCGCCCGGGCCCGGCTGGCGCAGCAACTCGGGTGTCGTGTGCTCATCGCCGAGACCGGTGCCGAGGCCCCGGGGACCCACAACTCCTCCCTGCACAACATGCTCCGCCTCGGCTTCCAGGTGGCGTACGAACGCCGCAACTGGAGTTGGCACCTCATGGCGTGACGCCGCTCAGCGCGTCGCGCAGTCCGGCGCGCGAGGTGACGTTCAACTTCCGGAAGACGCCCCGCAGATGGGCGGCCACGGTGCGGGGAGACAGGAAGAGGTGCGCGGCTATCTGCTTGTTGGTCAGTCCCGTGGCGGCCAGCTGTGCCACCTGCCGTTCCTGCGGGGTCAGTTGGGAGGGCGGGCCCGCGCCGGGTATGACGGTCCTGATGAGGATCCCGCTCGCCCGCAGTTCGCTCGCCGCTCGCGCACTCCAGGGCACGGCTCCCAGACGTTCGAACGTGCCGAGCGCGGCCTCCAGGTGCACGCGTGCCGCGACACCCGCCTTGGCTCGGCGCAGTCTCTCGCCGTAGGCCAGACAGATCCGGGCCCAGTCGAACGGCCAGCGCTCGGCGCCGGGCGTGGCGATGGCCGCTTCGAACAGATCATGGTCGATGAAGTCCGGGACGGCCATGGCCTCGGCGGCATCGGTCAGCATGGCCAGCCGCGGGGAGATCGACGGGATGTCGGTCTTTCTGATCGCCTCCACATGCGCGGCCGCTTCATCGTGGTGGTCGGTCCGCGTCGCGGCTTCAGCGAAATCCAGCAGGAGCCAGAGGGCGTGGGGCTGATACCGCGGCACCTCACCGGGTGTGCCGAGGGCTCTCAAAAGGCGGTAGCCGGTGTCGAAGTCCGCGCTGCCGAGCGCCGACAGCGCCCGGATCTGAGCGGCGTAGACACGGAGCGCCCCCAGCCCTCGGGGATTGCCCCAGGAGACGAGGCGGTCCGCGACCTCGCGTGCGGTGGAGCTGTCGCCTCGGGCGGCGGCCAGTAGCCCCTGAAGGAAGTGGCCCGACGAGGCCGGCAGCCGGTAGTTGTACGTCGCGCACCACCCGAGGCCCTCGTCGGTCATCTCCATGAGGTCGTCCCACTGGCCACCGGCGTAGGCGTCGTTCGCCAGGAGGAACTGCGCCTGGATCGCCAGGGCCATGGCTCCTCCGTTCCGGCCGTCGTCGATGACGCGCCGCAACGCACTGCGGCAGCCCGGCAGGCGGTCGACGTAGGCGGCCGAGAGCGCGGTCCCGAAGACGCGTACGGGGTCGGACTCCTGGTGGAGGCCCGAGATCAGCCCGTCGAGACGGTCGAGTACGGGCAGTGCCGCGTACGCCGGATCGCCGAAGGCGCCCAGGATGACCGGCAGCAGACGGTTCGAAGAGGGCGGCCGGCAGCGCGTCACGACGCTGTCGAAGGAGTGCCACAGTTCCGGCCGTCCGCTGAAGAAGCACACCATGAGGAGGGTGTTCAGGGCTTCGCGGAGGATGTTGTCGTCCGTGTCCTCGGGCCGGGCATGGGTGTCGATGGCGGTGACGAGCAGCCTATGGGCCGTGTCCACGTCGCCCTCGCCGTTGAGGAGTTGGCTGGCCGCAGCGGTGGCGGCCGCAAGGGATTCGGTGCCGGCCGGATCGGCACGGCCGGCATTCTCCAGCAGAGCGCGTACGTTGCCGAGATCACCGGTGATGTTGGCGCCCAGACAGGCCGCTTCGGCCAGTCTCCGCCCCTTGGCCTCCCCTGTGCTGCTCAGCTCCGAGGCACGCAGCAGGGTGGAGATGGCGCCGACGGCATCGCCACGGTGCAGGGTGCTGTAGGCCACCTCGTGCAGCAGGGCGGCCACTTGGTCGTCGGGGCCGACGGCGGCGTCGGCGAGGTGCCGGGCCCGGCGTTCGGACCCTTCCGGCAGTTCCCCGGCGAGCGTCAGGTGTCCCCACCGGCGTTCGGCGCTGGTCGACAGATCCATGACCGCGGAACGGGTGAGCGGGTGCCGGAAGACCAGACGGCCCGTGAGGTTGTCGACCTGTACGAGTCCGGCCCGCTCGGCCGAGCACAGCCCGCGCAGGCCGTCCGGGCTGCCCATGGCCCGCTGGAGGACGTGCAGATCACCCGAGGCGTCAAGGACGGCCAGCAGCAGCAGTTTCCGTGTGGCGTCCGGGAGGGCCTCGACGCGGGAGGAGAAGATCTTCTTGAGGCGCTCGGTCAGCGGCAGCACGGCCGGCAGCGTTCCTCGCTCCGTCTGCTGTGCGTCATTGAGCGGGACGGGCAACTCCAGCAGCGCCAGGGGGTTTCCCCGGGCCTCGGAGACCAGACGCCGGCGGACCCTGGCCGCCATGGCGGGGAACCGCTCGCTCACCAACTCGTGCGCCGCTACGTCGTCCAGGGGCTGAACCTCGTGTGTGGGCGTCCCGGTGCTGCTCAGGAAGGACACGTCGCCGGTCCGGGACGCGGCGAGCAGGGCGAGGGAGCCGGTGTGGACGGAGCGGGCGACGGTACCCAGGACCGCGGCGCTGGGGCGGTCCAGCCACGTCACGTCATCGATGACGAGCGCAAGGGGACTGCTCGCGGTGGCCGCCCGGGTCAGCAGGGCTTGCACAGCGTTCGCGATGACCAGCAGTTCGGTGGGCCGCCCTTCGGCCAGCCCTCGGACTGCCTGCAGTGTTTCCGCCTGCCGGGGCGGCAGAGCCGGAATCTCTCCGGCCAGCGGCTGCAAGATCTGGTTCAGTGCCGAAAAGCTGACACCTTTCTCGAATTGCGAGCCGACGACACGCAGAACCCGGAAGCCGATTTCGGACGCACGCAGCGCCGCGGCGTCCAGCAGCGCGCTTTTGCCCACCCCGGCCTCTCCGGTCAGCATCAGCGCGGTTCCGCGCGTGACGGCTGAGCCGAAGAGGCCGTCGATGACCGCCAGTTCCGCTGCTCGACCGACGAGACGACCGGCCGATTTCCCATGGGAATCGTCGGTGCCCTTTGGGTCGCCCTTCGGGTCAGGCGGTATCGGGGACGACATGAAGCCTCCCAAGTGAGTGTCCTGCATCACACAGGCGGTTCATCCAAGGCGTGCTGCTGCTTCACCGGCAGCACGTTGCACGGCGATCCGGTCGACGCGGACCGTCTCGCCGTTCACGACCACGGCCTCACCCGCGACCCAGACATCGTTGACCGCGCGAGAGCCGGCCGCCCACATGAGATTCGCGAGCAGTTGGCCGTCCGCGACATCCAGGCCTGCCGCGAAATGAGGGCCGTCCACGGCGATATGAACCATGTCCGCCCAGTTTCCTGTGCGAAGGGATCCGATATCCGTCCTGCCCAATGCCGCCGCTCCGCCCGAAGTCGCCATGAGGAAGGCGTCCTGGGCTGTGAGGGCCAACGGGTCGGCCGTGGAAAGGCGGCAGAACATCATCGCAAGACGCGCTTCCTCCCACAGGTCGAGATCGTCGTTGCTCGCAGGTCCGTCGGTACCGAGACCGACGGGGACGGACGCGGCGCGGAGCGCGTGCAGCGCAGCCGTTCCGGAGGCGAGTTTGGCGTTCGAGCCCGGGCAGTGCGCGACACCGGCCCCTGACTCCGCGAGCAGCCGGATGTCGCTGTCGGAGAGATGCACGGCATGCGCCGCCAGCAGCCGACCGTCGAGAAGCCCGCTCGTCCGCAGCAGTTGAGGCACCGATCCGTGTTGCTCGCGTTGTGCGACGTCCTCGGCAAGGGTCTCCGCGACATGGATGTGCACCAGCGCCCCGCGTTGCGCGGCCTCCTCCGCCGTCGCGTGCAGGGCCTCGGGCGGCAGGGTGTAGGCGGAGTGCGGCCCGTAGCAGAGTTCGATGCGATCGCCCGGCCCGAAGCGCAGGCCGTCCGCGTCGATCCACTTCCCTATGGCCGCGAGGTCACCGCGCCAGTCGCCTCCGGGCCGGTCGAAATAGGCGGGTGCGACGAGGACACGGCTACCGGCCTCCAGCGCCGCGTCGACCACGTGTTCGGCGTGTGCGTACATCTCGGCGCTGGTGGTCACGCCGTATCGGAGCATCTCGACGCATCCCAGGAGCATCCCCGTGTGGGCGTCCTGCGGCTGCATACGTGCCTCGGCCGGCCAGATGACGTCCTGGAGCCACGCCAGCAGCGGAAGGTCGCCGCCGAGTCCCCGTAGAAGAGTCATCGGAGAGTGCGCATGGGCATTGACCAGACCGGGAGCGAGGATGCCGGACAAGGAGCTGCGCGGGATGTCGTCCGGGATCGAAGGAGCGGCAGCGGCAGCGCCGCAGTAGGTGATGCGTCCGTCGGGTCCGACGTCGACCACCGCGTCCCGGAGTACGGAACATGCGGGGTCGGCCGGCAGAACCACCGGGGCGGAGAAGCGTCGTGTCACAGTCATGGACGGAATCACCCCGCCGCCGGAGGCGAGGGAAGACCCCACTGCGAGAAGTCCGTCTGACCGTTGCCGCTCTTCGTCAGGACGTCCTTCTTGCCGGAGGTCCAGGCAATGGCGATCTTCTCGCCGCTCGCTATTTCGATGGTGCCCTTCACGCGGTCTTTGCTCTTGTCGACGCACTTGAGCAGAATCGACTGCTCCTGTTGCAGAAGGCCCTCGCATGCCTGCCGCTTCTTGCCGTCCGTGCTCTGAAAGGCGAGCATGACCCTCTTGCCCTGAATGATCATGGCCGTCTTGTCGACATCGGACTCGCCGAGCCAGCCGCCGTCAAGGGCGGTGCCCGATGCCGCGGCAGCGCTCGGAGTCTCCGCGACCGTACTCGTTTCCGGCGTCGACGGCCTGGTGGCCGACGCGTCGTCGGCGGAGTCGTCGCTCGTGCAGCCGGTCAGCAGAACAGTGCAGACACCGGCGGTGGCAATGCTGAACTTCGCAAGGTCACGCATTCCTCGCGGCTCCCTTCATGGACATTCCGTCGTGCGTTTCTGGTGCGGCGAAGGCGTGGGTCGCCGTGGGGTCGCTCTCGCTGATTCCGAAGCGTTGGTGGAACCTGCGCAGAGGTTCCGGTGCGTACCAGGCCGAGCGGCCGAGGAGGCGCATGGCGGCCGGCAGCAGCACTCCGCGTACGGCGATGGCGTCGATGAGAATGGCCAGCCCGCTGCCCAGGCCGAACATCTGCATGAAGCTGACCTTCGCGGTGGCGAAGGCGAAGAATCCGACGGCGAGGAGACAGGCCGCGGCGCTCACGATTCTTCCGGTGTGTCCGAGGCCGTGAACGACAGCGGTCTCGGTGTCCTCACCGGCTTCGTGGAGTTCCTTGATCCTGCTGGTGACGAACACCTCGTAGTCCATGGACAGTCCGAAGGCGATGCAGAAGAGCAGGACCGTCATGGATGTGTCCATGGGCTGGGCGGTGAATCCCAGCACGGAGCTGAGATGGCCGTCCTGGAATATCCAGGTCATCGCGCCGATCGCCGCCGCGAGGCTGATCATGTTCAGCACCAGCGCGCGGATCGGCTGGACGATGCTTCCCGTGAACAGGAAGAGCAGGATGAAGGTGGTGACGGCGACGAGGCCGGCGGCGAGAGGGAGGCGGCTCGCGATCGAGTCCTTGGCGTCGAGCAGTTCGGCGTCCCCGCCTCCCACCAGAACCTCCTCGGAGCCGGCGGGCGCCTTGACCCCTCGGACCACCTGGACAAGGGACTGGGCGCTGTCCGACTTGGGCGGTGCGGAGCCGATGATGCTGATGCGCTGCGCGTCGGGGCCGTCCAGGGCTTCGTTCGCCGGGCCGGGGGCCTGCGCGCCTCCCTGTTGATAGGACCCCGTCGACGCCTCGACGCGCGCGACCCCGTTGAGGAGCGACAGTTCCTGCGCGTAGGCGTCCACGGTCTCGTAGCTCATGGATCCGCGGGCGACGACCTGGATGGCCGCCTCGTCGTCGCCCTGGAAGTCCGCCTGTAGTGCCGTGGACACCTGTCGGCTCGGGGCGTCCTCGGGCAGGACCCTTTCGTCGGGGGTGCCGAAGGTGACGCCCATGAGCGGGGCCGCGGCGAGCAGGAGCACCGCCAGGACCGGGACGGCGGTCAGCACCGGCCGGCGCATCACGTTCCCGGCCAGTCGGCCCCAGAACGGTGCCCGCCGGCGATGACGGTCGGCCTTGGGCCAGGGGAGCTTGCCGCTGTTGATGCGATGCCCCAGCAGCATGAGCAGAGCAGGCATCACGAACAGGGTGCCGAGGGCGGCGATGACCACCACGCCCACGCCGGCATAGGCGAAGGAGCGGAGGAAGTACTGCGGAAAGACGAGAAGTGCGGTGAGCGCGACGGCGACCGTACCTGCCGAGAACACGACCGTCCGTCCGGCGGTGTGCACGGTCGACCGAACCGCGTCGGCAACGCTCATGCCCTCGGCGAGCTGCTCCCGGAAGCGGCTGATCATCAACAGCGCGTAGTCGATGCCGAGCCCCAGCCCCAGGGCGGTGGTCAGATTGATCGCGAAGACCGACACATCGGTGACGCTGCCCAGGAGGGAGAGTTCCGCGAAGGTCCCGGCGACCGCCACCGTGCCGATGGCGAGCGGCAGCAGGGCCGCGACCACGCCCCCGAACACCACGAGAAGGAGCAGCAGCGTCACGGGGACGGCGATGATCTCCGCGAGGAGAAGGTCCTTGAGGACCTGCTCCGACAGTTCGGTGCCCACCGCGGTGCCGCCGCCGGCCTGCACGGTGAGTCCCTCGTACCGGCCCGCGTAGGCGTCGATGACGTCGTGCGCGTGCTCTTCCTGCGTGGACTCGTCGCCCTTCACATGGGCGACGACCATGGCCGAACGGCCGTCACGGGCCAGCAGGGAGTCGCTGCGCGTGTCCCAGTACGAGACGACGTTGCTGAGCTCGGGTTCCTTGCGCAGCTCGGACACCAACTGGCGGCCGTCCTGCTCGACCGCCGAGTCGGTGACACGCTGGGTGCCGCTGCTGACCAGCAGCACCAGGTTCGCTTCTCCGCCGAATTCCTCATCTATGACCTCACTCGCACGCGTCGACTGCGAATCCGGGTCATCGAAACCACCGCCCACCAGTTTCCCGAAAGCGCCCACACCCACGACGCTCATCGCGGCAACGAGGACCGCGGCTACTACAAGCACGATTCTGGGCCGCCGGACCGTCAGGTCCGCAACGCGGTCAAACATGCCTTTCCTTTCGACTCGTTCGGAGAAGGACGTACTCTTTTTTTCTGTGTCTGTGCATCGCCGAGCGCAGACAAGACGGATGACGGGCCCCAGAGTTCGATCCGGAAGATGTGACCTCGATCACGCCCTCCCCGACAGGGACACCCGGCACATCCGGTCCGATCCGCGGGGCACGTACGAACTCCTGGTACCGCTGGCCGGGACGCCCTGGGTGGAACAGGGCGACAGGCCGGAGGGCCGCACATGCTCAGCGGTGTCCGCGGACTGGGCCGAATCATCCGGGAGTTGACGACGACGCTGCACGAAGAGCGCGAGCAGCTCTCCGAGGCCGGCTTCGACATCGCGTGCGACCGGCTGCTGGACCTGGCCTGTCTGGCCGCGGAGGGCGCCCACGACACGGCACCCACAGGTCAACGGGCCACGGTCGAGGCCGCTATCCGCCGCGAACGGCTGAATGTCGCCCGAACCCGGCTGGTCAGCGCGAGTTCGGAGACGCCGGCCCGGCGCGGCGCCGGGAGTACCTCGTCGTGCAGGTGGGTGTGGTGCCAGTTCGGCGCTAACCCTTCGCGCGCGAGCGTCGCGACGGTCGCCACCCGCTGGTCGGCGGGCAGGAGGATGTCGAGGCCGAAGCGGTCCATTCCGACGTACGAGCCGTTGTCGATGATTTCGTGCAGGTAGTCCAGGTCGGCGGTGTCACCGCTGTGGCCGGTGACGACCGCGCCGAGGTCGACGCCTTCGCTGCGCAGGACGTTCTGCGCGACGAGTCCCGTACGGGAGCCTGCGCTGGTGTGCACCGTGATCGAAGCACCGGTGCGCGGATGTGCCTGAGCCACCGCTCGCATCGCCCGCTCATTCTTTCGCCTGGACGTGACGATGGCGAGGGGGCCTTGAGGACCCCTCGCCATCGCCGGGCACCGCGTTGTCAGCACACTCAGGCCGTTACTCGGGCCAGTCGGAGCCCTTGATGACCTCCACGAAGTCGCCGCGTACGAAGCCTGGGCAGAAGTGGGCCAGCACGTCCGCCTTGACGTTGCCGAAGGTCGTCTCGGGGCGGTCCTCGATGCCCTCGGTGAAGGCGGCGAGGATCCGGTTCTTGAAGTCCGGGCGGGGGTGGGCCGCGACGACGGCAGCGCGCTGTTCGTCCGAGACGGCGTGGTAGCCGATGCCCAGCACGTCCAGTTCCACGCCGCGGGTCACCAGGGCCACTTCGGGCGCCATGTGCAGGGGGATCTCCGGCGTGGTGTGCAGGGCGATGGCCGTCCAGACCCGGTCGGCCGGCTCATCGGTGATGCCATGGGCGTGCAGGAAGCGGCGGGCCTCGTCGGCACCGTCGATCTCGAAACGCTGGTCGGTGCGGCGGAAGCGCTCGGTCAGCCCGAGGTCGTGGAACATCGCGCCCACGTAGAGCAGCTCGGGGTCGAAGTCCAGCTTCTGCTCCCCACCGCGCAGCGCCCCGAAGAGGAACACCCGCCGGGAGTGATCGAACAGCAGCGGCGAGGCGACGTCCCGTACCAGCTCGGTCGCCTCCCGCGTCAGTGCACTGTCCGGGATCTGCACGCCCGCAATCGATTCACCCATGATGACCGCCTTCCTGCCCTTGCTCGATCAGTGATCTCCTTCAGCGTCGCCCGGTGCCATATCGTGGCGCCATGTCCCTACTGCCATCCATCCCACAGATTCAGACATGACGCATCGGGTTGCGTTCCTGGTGTTCGACGATGTGACCCTGCTCGACGTCAGCGGCCCCTTGGAGGTGCTGCACCAGGCGGGACGGCTCGGCCACCCCTACACACCGGTGCTGGTCTCCCCACGCGGCGGTGACGTCACGACCTCCTCGGGCTTGGCGCTGGCCCGGACCGTGACCGCGGCCGACGTCGGGCCGGTCGACACGCTCGTGGTCGCCGGAGCCGACCGGCTGGCCGAGCAGTCACCGGAGGAGGAGCTGCTGGCCGCGGCCGCCGGCCTCGCCGAGCGGGCGCCACGCGTCGCGTCGGTCTGCACCGGCGCCTTCGTCCTCGCCGAACTGGGCCTGCTCGACGGGCGCAGGGCGACCACACACTGGCGGCATGCCAAGACGCTCGCCCACCGCTACCCCGACGTGCGGGTCGAACCGGACGCCCTCCACATCCGGGACGGCCGGTACGTCACCTCCGCCGGCATCAGCGCGGGCATCGATCTCGCCCTCGCACTGGTCGAGGACGACCACGGAGCGGATGCGGCCCGGGAGGCCGCGCGCGAACTGGTCGTCTTCATGCAACGCCCGGGCGGACAGTCGCAGTTCTCCACGGCGCTGGTGACCCCACCGGCCCGCAGCGACCTGCTGGGCTCGGTGACCGCGTCCGTGCTCGCCGACCCGGCCGCCGACCACAGCCTGCCCGCCATGGCCGCGTCCGCCGCCGTCAGCACCCGGCACCTGACCCGGCTGTTCCAGACCGAGCTGAACACCACACCCGCCCGCTGGGTGGAGCGCGTCCGCCTCGACCGAGCGCAGCAACTCCTCCTCGACGGGCACAGCGTGACCTCGGCAGCGCACCGCAGCGGGCTCGGCAGCGACGAAACCCTGCGCCGCGCCTTCGCCCGCCACCTGGGCACCACTCCGACCGTGTACCGCAGACGCTTCGCCACCACACGCCGGCAGGATTCACCGGCGCCGCCCGGTCCAGGCCGGGGGCGCGGGCCTTCATGAAGCGGGCTGCTGCCCTACGACGCCCCGCGCAGGTGTCTTGCTGCGCGGGGCGAGAGGGGGGCCGGTGACGACGTACGCGGCAGGCGGCTCAGGCGAGTTCCACGAGCAGATCGCCGCCCTCGACCTGTTGAATGCGATTGATGGCCAGTCGCGTCACCCTGCCGGACTTCGCGGCGGTGATCGACGCCTCCATCTTCATCGCCTCGATGGTGGCCACCGTGGCACCGGCCGCCACCTCGTCCCCCTCGGCGACCGTGAGGGTCACCACGCCGGCGAACGGCGCCGCGACATGGCCGGGGTTCGCCCGGTCGGCCTTCTCGGTGACGGGGACGTCCGAGGCGGCCGCCCTGTCGCGGACCTGGATCGGCCGCAACTGGCCGTTCAGGGACGACATCACGGTGCGCATGCCACGCTCGTCCGCGTCGCCGACGGCCTGCAACTCGATCAGCAGCCGCACACCGCGTTCGAGGTCGACGGCGTACTCCTTGCCCGGGCGCGGCCCGTAGAAGAAGTCCTTGCTGTCCAGCACGCTGGTGTCGCCGTAGGTGTCACGGTGGGTCTCGAACTCGCGCGCCGGTCCCGGGAACAGCAGTCGGTTGAGTGTCGTCCGCCGGTCCTTCGCCAGCCCCTCACGGTCGTCGGCGCTCAGGTCCGGCACCGGCTTGGCCTCGGCGCGGCCCCGCAACGCCTTGGTGCGGAACGGCTCGGGCCAGCCGCCGGGCGGGGTGCCCAGCTCGCCGCGCAGGAAGCCGATGACGGAGTCGGGGATGTCGAACCGGTCCGGCTCGGCCTCGAAGTCGGCCGGGGACACGCCGGCGCCCACCAGATGCAGCGCCAGGTCACCGACCACCTTCGAGGAGGGGGTGACCTTCACCAGACGGCCGAGCATCCGGTCGGCGGCGGCGTACATCGCCTCGATCTCCTCGAAGCGGTCGCCCAGACCCAGCGCGACCGCCTGGGTGCGCAGGTTGGAGAGCTGCCCGCCGGGGATCTCGTGGTGGTAGACACGGCCGGTCGGCGCGGCAAGACCCGCCTCGAAGGGGGCGTAGACCTTGCGGACGCTCTCCCAGTACGGCTCGAGGTCGCCGACCGCCTGGAGGTCCAGGCCGGTGGGCCGCTCGGAGTGGTCGGTCGCGGCCACGATCGCGGTCAGCGAAGGCTGCGAGGTCGTACCGGCCATGGACGCCACCGCCCCGTCCACCGCGTCCGCGCCGGCCTGCACGGCGGCGAGGTAGGTGGCGAGCTGGCCACCAGCGGTGTCGTGGGTGTGAATGTGGACCGGCAGGTCGAACTCCCGGCGCAGGGCCGACACCAGCTTCGCCGCGGCCGGTGCCCGCAGCAGGCCGGCCATGTCCTTGACGGCCAGCACATGGGCGCCCGCGTCCACGATCTGCTCGGCCAGCCGCAGGTAGTAGTCCAGGGTGTAGAGCCGCTCGGACGGATCGGACAGGTCGGAGGTGTAGCACAGGGCCACCTCCGCGACGGCCGTTCCGGTCTGCCGTACGGCGTCGATGGCGGGCCGCATCTGGTCGACGTCGTTGAGGGCGTCGAAGATGCGGAAGATGTCGATGCCGGTGGCCGCCGCCTCCTGCACGAACGCGTCGGTCACCTCGGTGGGATACGGCGTGTAGCCCACGGTGTTGCGGCCGCGCAGCAGCATCTGGAGGCAGATGTTCGGGGCGGCCTCCCGCAGCGCCGCCAGGCGCTCCCACGGGTCCTCAGCGAGGAAGCGCAGGGCGACGTCGTAGGTGGCGCCGCCCCAGCACTCCAGGGACAGCAGCTGGGGCAGGGTGCGGGCCACCAGCGGGGCGACGGCGAGCAGGTCCTTGGTGCGCACCCGGGTGGCGAGCAGCGACTGGTGGGCGTCGCGGAACGTGGTGTCGGTGACGCCGATGGTCGGCGACGCGCGCAGCCAGCTTGCGAAGCCCTCGGGGCCCTGTTCGGCGAGCCGCTGCCGGGACCCGGCGGGCGGCTCGCCGGCCGGCAGCTCGGGCAGCTTGGTCAACGGGTCGATCAGGGCGGGCCGTTCACCGTGCGGCTTGTTGACCGTGACGTCGGCGAGGTAGGTGAGCAGCTTCGTGCCGCGGTCGGCGGAGTGGCGGGCGGTGAGCAGGTGCGGGCGCTGCTCGATGAACGACGTGGTGACCCGGCCGGCCTGGAAGTCGGGGTCGTCCAGCACCGCTTGGAGGAAGGGGATGTTGGTGGCCACGCCGCGGATGCGGAACTCGGCCAGGGCGCGCCGGGCACGGCCCACCGCGGTGGTGAAGTCCCGGCCCCGGCAGGTGAGTTTCACCAGCATCGAGTCGAAGTGGGCGCTGATCTCCGTACCGGCGTGGGTGGTTCCGCCGTCGAGGCGGATGCCCGAGCCGCCCGGCGAGCGGTAGGCGCTGATCGTGCCGGTGTCCGGGCGGAAGCCGTTGGCCGGGTCCTCCGTGGTGATCCGGCACTGTAGCGCGGCGCCACGCAGTGTGACGGTCTCCTGGGCGAGGCCGAGGTCGGCCAGCGTCTCGCCGGCGGCGATGCGCAGCTGCGACTGCACCAGGTCGACGTCGGTGACCTCTTCGGTCACCGTGTGCTCCACCTGGATGCGCGGGTTCATCTCGATGAAGACGTGGTTGCCTTCGCGGTCGAGCAGGAACTCCACGGTGCCGGCGTTGCGGTAGCCGATCTGGCGGGCGAAGCGCACGGCGTCGGCGCAGATACGGTCGCGCAGCTCCGGGTCGAGGTTCGGTGCCGGCGCCAGCTCGATCACCTTCTGGTGGCGACGCTGCACCGAACAGTCCCGCTCGAAGAGGTGGATGACGTCGCCCTGCCCGTCGGCGAGGATCTGCACCTCGATGTGGCGGGGCTCGACGACGGCCTTCTCCAGGAAGACCGTGGAATCACCGAACGCGGACGCCGCCTCACGCGATGCCGCCTCGATGGCCTCCCGCAGCTGGGCGGGCTCCTCGACGCGCCGCATACCGCGTCCGCCGCCGCCCGCGACGGCCTTGACGAACACGGGGAAACCGACGTCCTCGGCGGCTCGGACGAGTTCGTCCACGTCGGTGGACGGCGCCGAGGAGCCCAGCACCGGCACGCCGGCCTCCCGTGCGGCGGCCACCGCGCGCGCCTTGTTCCCGGTCAGCTCCAGGATGTCCGCGCTCGGTCCGACGAACGTGATGCCCGCCTCTTCGCACGCCCTGGCCAGATCGGGGTTCTCGGACAGGAATCCGTACCCCGGGTAGACGGCGTCCGCTCCCGCACGGCGCGCCGCGCGGACGATCTCCTCCACGGACAGATAGGCCCGCACCGGGTGCCCGGGCTCCCCGATCTCGTAGGCCTCGTCGGCCTTCAGCCGGTGCAGGGAGTTGCGGTCCTCGTGCGGGAAGACGGCGACGGTGCGCGCACCCAGCTCGTAGCCCGCACGGAACGCACGAATCGCGATCTCGCCGCGGTTGGCTACCAGCACCTTGCGGAACATCCTTGATCCCTTCAGCCTGCCGGTGACGGAGCACCCATGGTGTCGGTGACGCCCTCCTCACGCCATGTGAGCCGGGCCACTTATCGATGATCGATCACAGGCCCTCGATCGCCCGGACGGGCCTAGGCTGTCCTTGAGCCTCCTGTGGTCAAGGGTGATGTGAGCGAGGTGCCCCCATGACCAGCGCGAGTCACCGCGGTGCACGTGCCCACGACACGATCGGCGAAACGCCGGATCGGCGCACGTCCGCGGTAGGTCATGCGGGGGTGTTCCAGGACCTGCTCCCGCTCGCGCTCTGGGTGGTCGATGCCGACGGGCGCCTGGTGCAGTGGTCGCTCGCCGCTCAGGACCTGCTCGGTCACACGCCGGAGCAGATGGTGGGCGAGGACGCCAGGCGCGTACTCGTACCCGAGGAGAACCTGGAGCTGGCCGACCGTCTGGCCCGGACGCTGCGGACGGGTGCGGCGGTGGTCGCGCGGCTGCCGGTCCGGCATCGCGACGGATCCCTGGTCGACATGGAGATGTGGCACTGTCCGATCGCGGATGGGCGGGGGCGTACGGGTGTGCTGGCCATCGCGGCGGAGACCTCCGCCGTGGAGCGGATGCGGGATGCGCTGGCCGCGCTGGAGGGACTTTTCACCCAGTCCCCGATCGGCCTGGCCATGCTCGGCCCCGACCTGCGGTTCCTCCGGGTCAACGAGGCTCTGGCCCGGATGGACGGCGTGCCGGTGGCAGAGCACGTCGGCAGACGCGTGACCGAGGTCGCCCCCGGCGCCGGCGCGCTGGAGTCGGTGATGCGGCAGGTCCTGGACCGGGGTGAGGCGGTGGTGGACTTCCGCCACACCGCCGGATCTGCCGCCCAGGGACGGCAGCGGACGTGGTCCTGCTCCTACGCCCCCTTGCTCGGCGCAGGCGGCCGGCGGGTGGGGGTGATCGCTTCGCTGATCGACATCACGGAGGGGCAGCGTGCCCACCTGGAGGCGGAGCGGGCACGGCAGCGGCTTGCGCTGCTGGCGGAGGCGGGTGCGCAGATGGGTTCCACCCTGGATCTGACGCGGACGGCGCAGGACGCGGTCCGCGTGCTGGTGCCCCGGCTGGCCGACTCCGCCGACGTCCAGTTGCTGGAGGAGGCGATGGCTCCGGACGAGACCGCCGCATCGGCGCACGGCGTGGTCCGCCGCGTCGCGGTGGCCTTCACCGATCCGGCCGCGCCGGCCGAACACCTCGCGGTCGGCATGACCCTTCAGGTCCCGCCCGGCTCGGTGTACGAGCAGATCATCAGCGCCGGGCTGCCCATGAACCTCTATCTGAGCGACATCGACCGGCTGATCCCGGCGGGCGGCGCCGACCGGCTGCGCGCGTACCTCCACGCGCGCGTGGGCTCGGCGCGTCTGGTCCCGCTGGTGGCGCGGGGCACCGTACTCGGCGCGGTCGTGGTGACCCGGACCCGCGATCGAGAGCCGTTCGGCGAACAGGACACGCTGCTGATCGACGAGTTGGTCGCCCGAGCGGCGCTGAACATCGACAACGCTCGCATGTACGGGCGCGAACGCGACGCGGCACTCACCCTCCAGCGCAGCCTGATGAACACCTCCCTGCCCGCCGTCAGCGGACTGGAACTCGCCGGGCGCTATCTGCCGGCCGGCGAGCACGAGGTCGGCGGCGACTGGTTCGACGCGATCGCCCTGCCGGACCACCGGACGGCACTGGTGATCGGCGACGTGATGGGGCACGGCATCCACGCCGCGGCGGTCATGGGCCAGCTGCGCACGGCGGTACGGACCCTGGCACGCCGGGACACCGCGCCCGACCAGGTGCTGCGCTTCCTGGACGCCGCCGTGGCCGACCTGGGCGACAACGAGATGGCCACCTGCCTGTACGCCGTGCACGATCCGGTCGACGGCCACTGCCTGATCGCCAGGGCGGGCCACCCGCCCCCCGTGGTCGCCGACGAGCGCGGAACGGTCACCTTCCTGGACGGACCCGCGGGCCCGCCCCTGGGCGTGGGCCGGCAGGACGGCGAGGTCCAGCGGGTGATCCTTCCGCCGCGCAGCCTCCTGGTGACCTACACGGACGGTCTGATCGAGACCCGGGGCACTGACCTCGACCAGGGCATGCGCCGTCTGGCACAGGCACTGCGGCACCCCGGCCGTCCTCTGGAACAGCTCTGCGACGACCTGCTGGCCCACGTCATGCCCGAGGTGGCGGACGACGACGTGGCGGTACTCCTCGCCCGGGCACTCCCCCGGTGAACCGGTACGCGGCACCGTCACGACCAGCACTCGACAGACGGTCCAGGCCGCGACGACGAGGCACGTCGTGCCCGCACGGCCGATACTGGAAATGAGCCACTGCAAACGCAGGCAAGCGGAACGGCAGGAGCGCCCCGGGGCGCCGCACGACGGGCCCCGGCCCCGCGAACGACGCAAGATGGGTGGCGATGCACAACACATCCCCGACGTCGCTCAGCGAGAGCCCGGAGGATCCGTTCTCGGTCATCCGATCCGCGTCGGCCGTCCTGGACGGCCGCGGACGGGTCGTCGCATGGAGCGAACAGGCCACCGCGCTCCTCGGGTACCGGGCCGACGAGGTGCTGGGCCGGACGGTGCGCGAGGTCCTGGTCGAACGCGGCGACGAGGCCGTGATCGCCGAGGCGACCGCCACATGCGTGCGGGACGACGGATGGTTCGGGCTGCTGCCGGTCCGGCATCGCGAGGGCCACCGGGTGTACGTGGGATTCCGAGCCCGGAGCGTGCAACGACTGGACTCCACCGTCGAGTGGCTCCTCGTCGGCTCGCTCGCCGAGTACATCGTCCAGTGGGAGATCGACCGGGCCGTACTGGACGGACTCTTCAGCCGGTCCCCGGTGGGTGTCGCGGTTCTCGGCCCTGACCTGCGCATCCTGCGGGTGAACCGGGCGATCGCGCGGTTCGGCGGGCTGCCCGCCGAGGCCTACCGCGGGCTTCGCACCGCCGACTTCCTGCTCGGCCTGGACACGGAGCTGGTCGAGGAAAGGCTCCGGCGGGTTCTGGAGACGGGGCGGCCCATGATCTTCGCCGAGCAGCCCTGCCGGTTGCTGCGCGACCCCCAGAAGGAAATGTTCGTCTCCGTGTCCGCCTTCAGGATGCAGGAGCCCTCCGGCCGTGTCCTGGGCGTCACCGAGATCGTCGAGGACGTCACCGACCGCCATCGGGCACGTCGGCGACTCGCGCTGCTCAACGAGGCCGGCGCCAGGATCGGCAGCACCCTGGATGTGGCCAGGACGGCGCACGAGCTGGCGGAGGCCGCGGTTCCCGAGCTCGCCGACGCCCTCTCGGTGGATCTGCTGGAACCCGTGACCCGCGGGGACGAGCCGGCCCCCGACGCCACGGGCCCGCTGCGCAGGATGGCGGTGCGCAGCATCCGGCCCGAGGCGCAGCAGGTGATGTATCCCGTGGGCCATCTGTTCTCCTTCCCCGAGGACACGGGGCCGGCACGCTGCCTGGCCGAGCGGCGTCCGATCCTCCAGCCCACCATCCAGGAGGGCAACAGCGGATGGTTCACCGCCGACGCGGCGCGGGCCGAGACGGCGCTGTCGATGGGTGTCCACTCGCTGATGGTGGTGCCGCTGGCCGCGCGTGGTGTCATCCTCGGCCTGGTCTGTCTGTGGCGCTCGCAGCGGCCGGAGCCGTTCGAGGCGGACGACCTCACCCTGGCGGAGGAGTTCGCCTCCAGGGCCGCGGTCTGCATCGACAACGCCCGCCGCTACACCCAGCAGCACAACGCCGCCGAGGCTCTCCAGCGCAGCCTGCTGCCCAGTGAGGTGCCCGAGCACCCGGCGGTCGAGACAGCGCACCGCTACCTGCCCGCCCATGCCTCCGCCGGAGTCGGCGGCGACTGGTTCGACGTCATCCCCCTGTCGGGAGTGCGCGTCGCGCTGGTCGTCGGCGACGTCGTCGGTCACGGCATGCACGCCTCGGCGACCATGGGCCGGCTGCGCGCCGCCGTGCGCACCCTGGCACTCCTCGACCTGGCCCCGGACGAGGTCCTGGCCCGGCTCGACGACCTGGTGGATCAGCTGGCCACCGAACAGCGGCAGACCGACGGGAACACCCCCCAGATCGTGGGTGCGACCTGTCTGTACGCGATCTACGACCCGGTCTCCCGGCACTGCGCCATCGCTCGCGCGGGGCACCCGCCGCCGACCGTGCTGGGCCCGGACGGCCGGGTGCAACCGATCGACGTCCCCGCCGGACCACCGCTCGGCCTGGGCGGGCTGCCGTTCGAGATGACCGAACTCGAACTGGACGAGGGCAGCCTGATCGCCCTGTACAGCGACGGGCTCCTCCTCGCCGACCACCGCGACATCGACCAGGGCCTGGCCCTGCTGCGCTCCGTGCTGGCCGGTCCGTACCCCTCGCTGAAGCACACGTGCAAGGCAGTGGAGGACGCGATGCTGCCCGACCGGCCCGCCGATGACGTCACGCTGCTGCTGGGCCGGACCCGGGTGCTGGCGGCGGAGAAGGTGGCCACCTGGGAGCTGCCGGCCGAGCCCACCGCGGCCGGTCGGGCCCGGATGCTGGTGACGGACCAGCTGGCCGAGTGGGGGCTGGAGGAATTCGCCTTCACCACCGAACTGATCGTGAGCGAACTGGTCACGAACGCCTACCGCTACGCCGGCGGCCCTGTGCTGCTGCGACTGATCCGGGACCGCCATCTCATCTGCGAGGTCTCCGACAGCAGCAGCACCTCCCCCCACCTGCGCCAGGCCCACAACAACGACGAGGGCGGACGTGGCCTTTTCCTGGTGGCCCAGCTGTCCGAGCGGTGGGGCACGCGCTACGGCCGCAACAGAAAGACCATCTGGGCCGAGCAGCCACTGTCGGCGCGTCAGGCGGAGTCGGGTGCCTGACACTTCGGCAGGGTCCCGTCACCGACGAGACGGGCGGCGTCAAGGCTCATATTCCGAGACGCCCACGCTCTTGGGTACCCGTCGCCTCGGGAACGAGATCGGATGGGAGTCTGATTCACCATGCAGCGTCACCTCGCAGCGCCGGGAGGCCCTTATGTTCGTTCCCTTCGGGGCTCGTGACTTTCTGGACCGCGCCACGACCGTGTATCCGGATCGCGTCGGCATCGTCGACGAGCCCGACCAACCTGCCGTCCCCTGGCGGGAACTGACCTACCGTCGAGTGGGCGAACTCGCGCGAGCCCAGGCCGCGGGGCTGGACGCGCTCGGGGTGCCACACGGGGCCCGGGTGGGGATCGTCTCGCAGAACAGCGCGCGGTTGCTCACCTCGTTCTTCGGTGTGTCCGGCTACGGCAGGGTGCTGGTGCCGGTGAACTTCCGTCTGTCGGCCGAGGAGGTGGACTACATCGCCGGCCACTCCGGGTGCGACGTGCTCCTGGTCGACCCGGAAGTCGCCGAGCGTCTGTCCGGGGTCGCCTGCAAGCACCGTTTCGTCATGGGAGCCGAGTCCGACGCGGACCTGTACCGCTTCGACGCCGAGCCCGCGCCGTGGGAAGCCGAGGAGAACGCAACCGCGACGATCAACTACACCAGCGGCACCACGGCGCGCCCCAAGGGCGTACAGATCACGCACCGCAACATCTGGGTCAACGCGATGACGTTCGCCCTGCACGCGGGTGTCTCGGACCGGGACGTCTACCTGCACACCCTGCCGATGTTCCACGCGAACGGCTGGGGCATGCCCTTCGCGATGACCGCCCTGGGCGTGCCCCACATCGTCCTGCGGAAGGTGGACGGCACCGAGATCCTGCGCCGGGTCGCCGAGCACGGCGTGACCGTGATGTGCGCCGCGCCCGCGGTGGTCAACGCCGTGCTCACCGCTGCGGAGACCTGGCCCGGTGAGATCCCCGGGCGGGACCGGGTGCGGATCATCTGCGCGGGCGCGCCGCCGCCGACCCGGACCATCGCACGGGTCGAGAGCCAGCTCGGCTGGGAGTTCATCCAGATCTACGGCCTCACCGAGACCTCTCCCCTGCTCACGATCAACCGCGGTCGCGCGGAATGGGACGACCTGGACCCGCAGCAGCGGGCGGAGAATCTGGCACGGGCCGGCGCCCCCGCCCTCGGCGTGACCCTACGGACCTCGGCCTCCGGCGAGATCCTGGCCCGCTCCAACGTGGTTCTCGAAAGCTACTGGCAACAGCCCGAGGAAACGGCCGAGGCGCTTGCGGACGACTGGTTCCACACCGGAGACGGCGGCACCCTCGGCGACGACGGCTACCTGACCATCAGTGACCGCAGGAAGGACGTCATCATCACCGGTGGCGAGAACGTGTCCTCCATCGAGGTCGAGGATGCGCTCTTCAGTCACCCCGCGGTCGCCGAGGTCGCCGTGATCGGCGTACCGGACAAGAAGTGGGGCGAGACCATCAAGGCTCTGGTCGTCCGCGCCCCCGAATCCGAAGTCACCGAAGCCGAACTCATCCAGCACTGCAAGGAACGCCTGGCCGGCTACAAGGCGCCCACCTCCGTGGAGTTCCGCGGCACTCTTGAGCGGACAGCCACCGGCAAACTCCAGAAGTACAAGCTCCGCGCGCCCTATTGGGAGGGTCGCGAACGCGGGGTGAACTGACGAGGGCGCCGGAGCGGGCGGAGACATGGGTCCAGCCGTCACCGGGCCGGACGGCGAAGGAAGCCCGGGCCGGACGAAGGCAGCCGAAGGAGACGAAGTCCGCTCCAAGCGACACGGCCGCCAGTCGCGGTGCGGCAAACAAGGACGCTTCTGCCGCGACCGGCGTGGACCCGCAGGACCCGCCGTCGGGGCGCCGATCGGGTGACGGTCCGATCGGCGCCCCGACGGCGGGCTCCTCGGCGAGCGACGCCCCCGTCAGCAGATCCGCGGCAGTTGCTCCCCGATCGGCAGATCGACCACCCGCGTTCCCCCAAGACCGGTACGGGCCACGACCATGCCGGGATGCGCCTCGACGGCCTCACCGATGATCACGGAGTCCGCCCCCAGAGGATGGGCCCGCATCGCCTCGAGGACGGCGTCGGCCAGACCGACCATCTGGGGGGGGGCGTCAGGTCCGTCCGCCGCGGGCGTGCTCGCTGCAGCGGGTTCTGTCGGTTCGCCAGGAAGGGCGCGGCCGTGGGGGGACATGCGAGAGAACGTAAGTAAGTGTTCCTCGCCCCGGCAAGAGCAGGTGGGAGATGTCGCAACGGGCCCGCGCCCCCGGGGCGCCCGGTGGCGCCCTCACATCGGCCGGGTGGAGCAGGGCAGGTTCCCCGCACGGCACGGCGATCTGCAAATGATCGCGGTTGTTCCCGGAAGCACTGACGCCCTCGGTGCGGCATGCCGACCCGATGGCCTAGCCTTCTACGCCGACGGCTCCCCGATCCTGCGCATGGGAGCACCTCAGCGCGAGGGCCGCGATGTCGTCGTCGAGCCTTCCGCCGCTGTACTGGAGCAGATCCCGGTGCAGTTGGTCGAGCAGCTCGCGGGGCTGCCCATCGCCTTGCCGCCGCATCCAGTCCGGCAGCGGGAAGAACTGGCCGGTATGGTCCCGGGCCTCCGAGACGCCGTCCGTGTACAGCAACAACTGGTCACCCGGGGCGAAGGGGACGACGTCGACCCAGTAGCGGTCACCGATGAGCGCGGCGAGGTTGAGGGGTGGGGAGGGGACGGTGGGCTCCAGGACCCGGACCTTCCCGCTGTGCGCGATGAGCGGCGGAGGATGCCCGCAGTTGAGAAGTCGTATGTGGCCCCCGCCGTGCGGAATCTCGGCGAGGATCGCGGTGGCAAAGTGCTCGGGCTGGTCCTGGGCGGGAAACGCAGCGCTGTGGCGCGTGACGGTGGTCTCCAGGCGGTGGATGAGGCCCCGCAGGTCGGGCTCGTCGTACGCCGCCTCCCTGAAGCAGCTGATCACCGCGGAGGCCGCCCCCACCGCGGACAGGCCCTTGCCCCGCACGTCGCCTATGAGCAGCCGGACACCGTGCGGTGTACCGATCGCCTCATAGAAGTCACCGCCGATCCGGGCCTGTTCCTGGGCCGCCAGATACAGCGACTCGATCTCGACATCCGCGATGCGGCGCGGCAGCGGGCGCAGCAACACCTTCTGTGCCGCGTCAGCGACAAGCCGGACTTGGAAAAGTATCTCCTCTCGCTGAATCCGGACATGACTCCCGTAGGCGGCCGCCAAGGTGACCGCGATGATCGCGGCCGACGTGTACTGCGTCCCCAGATCGGTGTGGAAGAAGCTGAGGACGATCATGATCAGCAGGCAGAACGTCCCCAACAGGATCGTGGGGAGCACGGGCCACATCGCGGCGGCAAGAGCGGGTGCGGCGGGCAGAAGTCGGCTTATGGCGATCTCCCTGGGTGTGGAGAACGCCAGGCCGGCGATGAGGACGGTCAGGACCACGGGTGACAGCCGGGCAGCTTCCCATCGACCGCTGTAGGCGGGGCGACGGCGCCACAGCCGCGCAGACATGATCACAAAATGCATCATATCTACCCAAACAGACATCGAGCGCGTCAAAATCATGCGCCGCACGCGACAATTGACGGCGGACGGCCATGCCCGGAGGAGCCGAGGCCATGCGACGCATCGCCGCACAGACGCCCGAGGCCGGCCGGACGAGGATCGGGCGGCCCTCGCCACTTGAGATCACCGGTGCTAGAAAGGTTGCATGGCGAATCGTTTCGCCCGTTTTCAACACCTATCGGTGAGGCGTCTGACCAGCAAGATCACGCGGAGCGTGGCCGGTCAGGTGTTGGTTTTCCAGGTGGCTCTGGTAGTGCTGCTCGTAGCCTGCGGCGTCTTCGCTCTCATCCTGCAGTCGGAGCGGGACAACAACGCGGAGGCCAGACGCCGCTCCACGGCCGTGGCACAGACCTTCGCGCACTCACCAGGCGTCCTGGCGGCCTTGCAGACCCCGGATCCGAGCAGGATTCTCCAACCGCTCACCGAGGCGGCACGCCGGGCCGCCGGCGTCGACTTCATCGTGGTCATGGACACCGAGGGCATCCGTTACACGCACCCCTTGCCGGACCTGATCGGAAAGCGGTTCGTGGGCGAGATCGGGCCGTCCCTGGCGGGGAAGGTCTACGTGGAGAGCGTCAACGGCCCGCTCGGTCGCGAGGTGCAGGCCACGGTCCCGATCGAGAACGCCAACAGCAAGGTCGTGGCCCTCGTCTCGGCCGGGATGAAGGTCAAGAACGTCGAAAGTCAGTTGTCCCGGCAACTACCGATCATCCTGGGCGCCGGGGCCGGAGCGCTCGCGTTGTCCACCGGTGTGACGGCGCTGGTGGGCAGACGGCTGCGGCGGCAGACACACAGCCTGGCCCCGGACGAGATGACCCTGATGTACGAGCACCACGACACAGTGCTCCACTCCGTTCGGGAAGGGGTGCTGATCGTGGCCGCCGACGGGCGGCTGATACTGGCGAACGACGAGGCCAGACGACTGCTGGAGCTGCCCCCTGACGTCGAGGGACGGCTCGTCTCGGAACTGCCGGGCCTCGATCCCGAGACGAAGACACTGCTCGCCTCCGGACGCGAGGCCACCGACGAGTTGCACCTCGCGGGAGAGCGACTGCTCGCGGTCAACCAACGACCCACGGATCCCGAGGGAGGCCCCGAGGGAACGGTGGTGACGCTACGCGACTCCACCGAGCTTCAGGCGGTGACCGGCAGGGCGGAGGTGGCACGCGAGCGGCTCAGGCTGCTGTACGACGCCGGACTCCGCATCGGCACCACCCTGGACGTGCTGCGCACCGCCGACGAATTGGCACGGGTCCCCGTTCCCCGCTTCGCGGACTTCGTCACCGTGGACCTGGCCGACGCCGTCCTGCACGGCGAGGAGCCGTCCCTCACAGCGACGGACATGCGGCGCGCAGCCGTGTGCGGCATCCGGGACGACCATCCGCTCTCCGCACAGGGCCGGCTTTTCGACTACCTTCCCTCCACGCCCCAGGCACGCGGCTACGGCAGCGGCCGCTCCCAGCTGGTGAGCGATCTGCCGACCGCCACGGGCTGGCGCGTGCAGGACCCGGAGCGCGCCAAAGCGATCATTGACTACGGCATCCATTCCCTCATCACCGCCCCCATCCAGGCCCGTGGCGTCGTGCTGGGCATGGCCAACTTCTGGCGCGCGCAACAGCATGAGCGCTTCAACGAGGAGGACCTGTCGCTGGCGGAGGAGCTGGTGGCCCGTGCCGCGATGAGCATCGACAACGCCCGCCGCTACACCCGCGAGCACGCCATGGCAGTCACCCTCCAGCGCAGCCTGCTGCCGCAGGCCATGCCCGAGCAGAACGCCCTCGACATCGCCTACCGCTACCTTCCCGCCCAGTCGGGCGTGGGCGGAGACTGGTTCGACGTGATTCCCCTGCCGGGGAGCCGGGTGGCGCTGGCCGTCGGCGATGTGGTCGGCCACGGCCTGCACGCCGCCGCCACGATGGGACGGCTGCGGACCGCGGTGCACAACTTCTCCACCCTCGATCTGCCACCCGACGAGCTGCTGAGCCATCTGGACGACCTGGTCGGGAGCATCGACCAGGACGAAGCGGCGGAGAGTGCAGCGGGCGTCGTGGGTGCCACCTGCCTGTACGGGATCTACGACCCCGTGACGCGCCGCTACGTCGTGGCGCGTGCGGGGCATCCGGCGCCCGCGCTGGTCCGGCCCGACGGAACCGTCACCTTCCTGGACGTGCCGGCCGGTCCGCCCCTGGGTCTCGGCGGCATGCCGTTCCGGACCGCGGAGCTGTGCCTCGCGGAGGGAACCCAGCTCGTCCTGTACACCGACGGCCTCATCGAGGACCGCAGGCGGGACCTGGACGTGGGAATGGAACTGCTGCGTGATGCGCTCACGGGCCACCCCGGTCGGCCGCCGGAGGAGACCTGCCAGGTTGTGCTGGACAGTCTGCTCCCCGAGCGCCCCAAGGACGACGTCGCCCTGCTCGTCGCCCGCACGCGGGAACTGCCGCCCGACCGGATCGCCGACTGGGACGTACCACCGGACCCGGCCGCCGTCGCGGGTATGCGCGACGCCGTGTCCCAAAGGCTCGAAGCGTGGGACCTGTCAGAGTTCGGCTTCACCATGGAGCTCATCCTGAGCGAGCTCATTACCAACGCCATCCGCTACGGCGCCGGGCCGATCCATGTACGGCTGATCCGCGACCGTACGCTGATCTGCGAGGTGGCCGACGGCAGCAGCACCTCGCCGCATCTGCGGTACGCCGCGACGACGGACGAGGGAGGCCGGGGCCTGTTCCTGGTGTCGCAGATGGCTGAGCGCTGGGGCACCCGGTACACCCCGCAGGGCAAGGTGATCTGGGCCGAACAGGCCCTGCCCGAGGCCATCCAGCAGCCCGCCCCGACACCGGCCGACGCGGACACGCCCCCGGACAAAGAGGCAGCCGACCCGAAAACCCCGGGGTGAAGGAGGCGGCGATCAGCTGGATCCCTCGCAGTAGGCGGCGCTCTCCACGTCCGCCGGGCAGGAGAACTCGATCGCGACCTCGTCCAGCGTGATGTCCGCGAGGCTCATGCGCGCGAAGCACCTCGCGACCGCGTCCCGGGCCTCGTCGTCGAGTGGCCGCTCGGCATACCGGGGTACGCAACCGGCCGCCGGCAGCGGCCGGTTGCGATCGCGCAGCGGCCCATCGAGGTGGTGCGCGAGCCGCAGGACCAAGTCGGCGCTCGGGTTGCAGAATGGCCGGTCGACGCCGACTACGTGGTGATGCACTCGTGTCGACTCGAGCGGCAGCCAATCGTCAGCCTCGGCTTCGCCTCCCCGGCGTCACGCCGAGTGCTGATACACCAAGTAGGTGAGATAGCCGTGGTCGCCGCCCTGAAAGTACGTGGTGTCGTCGACGGGAGCGATCGGAAGACCGGTGCGCAGACGCTCCACCAGGTCGGGGTTGGCGATGAAGGCGCGACCGAAGCTGATGAGGTCGGCGCCGAGGCCGAGCCAGTGATCCGCGTCGGCGTGGCCGGTCTGCTTGGGGCCCATCGGCAGCACCGGGTTCATGACGAGCGCACCGGGCCAGGTCCGGCGAAGACCGAGAAGGGTCTCTTCGTCCGTGGTGGCCTCCAAGTGGACGTAGGCCAGGCGGAGCCGGGACAGCTCGGTCAGGAGCGCGGTGTAGAGCTCGGCCACGTCGGTCTCCTCGATGCCCCAGAAGTGGCCACCGGGGGAGAGCCGGATCCCGGTCCGCTGCGCACCGATGGCCTCGGCGGTCGCGGCCGCCGCTTCGACGGCGAACCGGATCCGGTTGCTCACCGAGCCTCCGTATCGGTCGGTGCGCATGTTGGCGTTGGCGGAGAGGAACTGCGAAATCAGGTAGCCGTTGGCGCCGTGGAGTTCCACACCGTCGAATCCGGCGTCGACGGCCCGGCGCGCGGCATCCGCGTAGGACTGAGCGTGCTCGGGCACCTCGGCGGTGTCCAGGGCGCGCGGAGTCGGTGCGGACTGCGGTCCGTTGGGGGTGAACACCTCGCCGACGGCAGGGACGGCCGAGGGCCCGACGGGGCGCATCCCGGTGGTGTCGGGGTGCGAGACGCGTCCGCCGTGCATGATCTGGGCGAAGATCCGGCCGCCGTTGGTGTGCACCGCATCGGTCACCGGGCGCCATGCGGCCACCTGCTCGTCGGTGTACAGCCCCGGAGTCCCGGGGTTGGACTGACCGATCAGACTCGGCTGCACTCCCTCGGTGACGATCAGGCCGGCCGTGGCCCGCTGAGCGTAGTAGCGCGCCATCGACGGAGTCGCCAGACCGCCCTCGGCGGCCCGTACCCGCGTCATCGGCGCCATCACCACGCGGTTGGGCAACGCCAGTTCGCCCAGCCGGTAGCCGGTGAAAAGAGTCGTCACGTCATGTCTCCTTCGTGATCCGTCGCGCCCTGATCCCGGGCACGACGGTTACGCTAGAACCTGACATCGACGTCAGAGGCAAGGGTTGTGCTCCGGATCACAACGGGGAGGGCGGCATGCGGATCGGTGAGCTCGCGGCACGGGCAGGAGTCAGCGTCAGGTCCCTGCGCTACTACGAGGAACAGGGCCTGCTCACGAGCACACGCAGCGCGAGCGGGCAGCGGCACTACACGGAGGACCACGTCGAGCGGGTCACGTTCCTCCAGCGGATGTACGCCGCGGGCCTGTCCAGCCGGACCATCGCCGAACTGCTGCCGTGTGTCGACTCACCCAGCGACGCCACGTCCGACGCCGCGCTGCAACGGATGGCCGAGGAGCGGGACCGGCTCTCCGAGCACATCGAAGACCTCATACGCACCCGGGAGGCGCTCGACGGGCTGATGGCCACGAACCGGGCCCACCGTGCGAGCCTGAAGTCGACCGTGGCGGGATGACCCGCCCTCTCTCCGCGCCCTCAACCTCGGGCTCGACCCAGGCCGGCCCATCCCGCAAGGCCACCGGCCCACCGGTCCGCAGCGGGGGGCTCCTCCTCCAGCGGCCTGCCGGACAGTCCGGGTTGCTGCGAGACGGGCCGCGGCCAGATCTTCACCGGGTCACACTCGGGCCTGGTGCCAGTCGCCCCGCCGTGGCGTGCGTGCCGTCGCCCCGCTGGACAACGTCGAGTTCCTGGGTCAGCCGACGGGCGGCATGTCCGTGGGGCTGGAGTCGAGGCCCGGCCGTTTGACGGCCCAGGCATCGCGGGTGAAGTCCGGGATCTCGACCGGGCGGCCGTTCCTCGCCAGGGACTCGGCGCTCAGGGGGACCGCCGCGCACCAGGCAGCCGAGTCGTACACGTCGATGTCGGGCGCCAGGCCGGCCCGCATCAGCTGGACGGTGCGCCATTGCAGGACGTAGTCCATGCCGCCGTGACCGCCGTTGTTCGCGGCGTCGTCGCCGACCTTCCGCCACAGCCAGTGGTCGAACTCCTTGCGGTAGTCGGCGAAGTCGCGCCAGGTGTGGCCACCATGGTCCGGTTCGAGGTAAACACGCGCGCCCGTCGGGGCGGGCCCGACGTAGTCCTCGACGATTCCGCGACTGCCGGCGAGGGAGTTGATCCTGCTGTACGGCCTGGGCGAACTCACTTCGTGCTCGGCCCGGATGATCCTGCCTCTCTCGGTCTCGATGAGGCAGGTGACCAGGTCACCATTGATGTACGTCTCCTTCCAGGACGGGTGGTCCCGGGGGACGAAACGCTCGCGGTAGTCGGCCAGTCCTTTGGGAGCGGTCGCGGTGGCGCTCAGGGTGGCCATCCGGTCGCCACGGTTGATGTCCATGGCCGCCGCGATGGGGGCCAGCCCGTGCATGGGGTAGAGGGACGCGGTACTGCGGGTGTGCCACAGCCGCCGCCAGGAGTCTGTGTAATAGGTGTCGGAGAAGAGGAGTTCACGCAGGTCGTGGAGGTAGCCGCCATGGCCGTTGGTGATGTCGCCGAACAGACCGGCGTGCGCCATCCTCAGCATGGCCAGTTCGTTGCGGCCGTAGCTGCAGTTCTCGGAGAGGAGAAGGTGCTTGCGGGTGCGCTCGGAGGTGTCGACCAGGTCCCACAGCTGGCGCAATTCGGTCGCGACGGGGAGTTCCACCACGGCGTGCCTGCCGCTCAGCAGCGCGGCCTTGCCGTGCTCGTAGTGGAATTCCCAGGGGGTGGCGACATACACCAGGTCGATGTCGTCGCGCCGGAGCATCTGGGCGTACGAGTCGGCTGATCCGCCGTATTCGGCGGGGCGGGGCTCGCCCTTGCTCACCAGCAGCTCGGCGGCGCGCCGCGCGCGGTCGGCGCGAATGTCGCAGACGGCCGTCACGGTGCAGCCGGGCACGGCCGCCCACCCTGTGATCATGCCTCCGCCACGGTTGCCCAGGCCGATGACACCGACGCGGACGGTTCTGTGGACCTGGAACGGCACGCCGATCATGGGCTTCTGTCCGGGTCGGCGGCGGGGTGCCTGCCCGGTCGCGGCGGCGGGGGCCGCAACGGTCATCCCAGCGGCGAGCGCGCCGGTGGCGACGGCTCCGCCCAGGAGCAGCCGGCGTGAGACAGCGGGCGTTTCGGACATGACGGCACACTCCTCTGTGGTGTGGCATGCATCACTGCCGGGGGCACTGTCGGGACTGTTGGGGCATGACTCTGCGGGCTCCGACGGTACATGTCAATACGTGCTCGATATAGGGCAGTTCCGAGCAGGATCAAGCATGGACGCGTGACTGACGGATCGTCAGTCGGGTCGGTTCGTCACCAAATCAGCACAGGGGAAGTCAAGGCGGGTGTCGACATGGGCTCTTGGCCAGCACCGAACCAGCACAGGAGTCAGCACGCCACCGTCCAATCACCAGCAAGCATGGGGGCCGGACTCATAGGTCGGCCCTGAACTATGTTGTCCCGCCACATGTGCCCCTGACCTGCATGTTCCTACGGTGTCCCGACACGTACCCGTCCCCACCGCACACGAGGAAGTGGCGCACATGGCCTCCGCAGCATCCGCTCCACCAACGCCAAGCAACCTCAAGCGCATCGTCGCCGCCAGCCTCATCGGCACCACCATCGAGTGGTACGACTTCTTCCTGTACGGCTCCGCAGCCGCTCTCGTCTTCAACAAGTTGTTCTTCCCGGACTCCGACCCGCTCGTCGGCACCCTGCTGTCGTTCCTGACGTACGCGGTCGGATTCGCCGCGCGTCCGCTGGGCGCGCTCGTCTTCGGACACTACGGCGACCGGCTCGGGCGCAAGAAGCTGCTGGTGCTGAGTCTGCTGCTGATGGGCGGGGCGACCTTCGCGATCGGGCTGCTGCCCACCCACGCGACCATCGGCTCCGCCGCTCCGGTGCTGCTGACCGTGCTGCGTCTGGTCCAGGGCTTCGCGCTCGGCGGCGAGTGGGGCGGGGCCGTGCTGCTGGTGTCCGAGCACGGGGACGCTCGGCGACGCGGTTTCTGGGCTTCATGGCCGCAGACGGGGGCGCCCGCGGGGCAGCTCCTGGCGACCGGCGTGCTGTCGTTCCTGACCGCCGTGCTGTCGGACAGCGCGTTCGGCAGCTGGGGATGGCGGATCCCGTTCCTGCTCTCCGGTGTGCTGGTGATCGTCGGTTTGTGGATTCGTCTGTCTGTCGATGAATCGCCCGTCTTCAAGCGGGCGTTGGCGCAGGCCGAGGCCCGCAAGGCCACGGGGGTCGCGGCGGCCGAGAAGCTCCCGCTCGTCTCCGTGCTGCGGCACCACTGGCGAGACGTGCTGGTGGCGATGGGCGCTCGCATGGCGGAGAACATCAGCTACTACGTCATCACCGCCTTCATCCTCGTCTACGCCACCACCTCGGCCGGCGTCTCCAAGCAGACCGCGCTGAACGCGGTGCTCATCGCCTCCGCCGTGCACTTCGCCGCGATTCCGCTGTGGGGCGCGCTGTCGGACCGGATCGGCCGCCGACCCGTGTATCTGCTGGGCGCCGTCGGAATCGGGCTGTGGATGTTCCCGTTCTTCTCGCTCATCGACACCGGCGGCTTCGGCAACCTGATCCTCGCCGTGACCGTCGGTCTGGTGCTGCACGGGGCGATGTACGCGCCCCAGGCCGCCTTCTTCTCCGAGATGTTCGCGACCCGCATGCGTTACTCCGGCGCCTCCATCGGCGCCCAGTTCGCCTCGGTCGCGGCGGGCGCGCCGGCGCCGCTGATCGCCACCGCGCTACTGTCCGACTACGGCAGCTCCACGCCGATCGCGCTGTACGTCATCGGCGCGTCCGTGCTGACGATCGTGGCTGTCGGGGTGGCGAAGGAGACCCGCCACCGTGACCTGGCCGATGTCGAGCAGCCCACCGACGCGGCGCCCGCCGCGGCGCAGGCCGCGGACGCGCGTACGGCCTGATCGGCTGCCTGTTCCCTGAGCCGAACGGCCCTGTACGCCCGTGCGTGCGGGGCCGCCGCCGTGGTCATCACTTCGGTGGCGATGCCGACAACCGGTGCAGCCGCAGGGCGAGTTGGATCTCCAGGGCACGGGCCGGGCTCTGCCAGTCGGCGCCCAGGAGGCGGCCGACACGCTCCAGGCGCTGGGCGACCGTGTTCACGTGGACGTGCAGGTCGTCCTTGGTGCGGGCCGGGCTCATGCCGCAGGCGAAGTAGGCGTCGAGGGTGCGTAGCAGATCGGTGCCGCGGCGTTCGTCGTAGCCGACGACCTGGCCGATGGTGTGGTCGACGAAGCCGGCGATGTCCCGGCCGCCGGCGAGGAGCAGGCCGAGGAATCCGAAATCCTCGGCGGCGGAGCCGTCGCCGTGGCGGCCGAGCAGCCGCAGGGCGTCGAGGCACCGGCGGCCCTCCTCGTAGGCGGCCGCTACCGCATCCGGGCGGGCGGCGAGATCCGCCACGGGGGCGGAGGCGCCGACGGTGACCGCCTCGTGGACGGCCGTGCCGAGGTGTACGGCGGTGCGGCGGGCCAGTTCGGTGGCGGTGTCCCCCTGGTCGAGGGGCAGCAACAGGACCGTGCCGCCGTCGCGGGCCGCGGCCAGCCCGTGCCGGGTGGCGGCGAGGTGCGAGGCGGCGGACCAGAGGCGCCGACGGGCCGCCGCCTCCTGGTCGGCGTCGGCGGCAACGCCGTCGAGGCGGGCAGCGAGGACCACATGGGCGGCGTCGAGGTCCGCGTGGAGTCTCGCCGCGCGCTCGCGCAGCAGGCGGGGATCGCGGTCCCGGGCGTCCAGCAGATCGTCGAGGAGTTCACCGCGGACGCGCTGTTCGGCCTCGGATGCGGAGCGTCGGGCGAGCAGCAGAAGCGAGGTGACCATCGCGGCGCGTTCCAGGGTGCGCTGGTCGACGGGGTCGAGGCCGGGATGGCCGCGCAGCACGAGCGCGCCGAGCAGTTCGCCGCCGGCGGCCACCGCGGCGATCCAGTCGTCCGCGTGCCGCACGGCATGCCCTTCGGCCCGGGAGGCTTCCAGGGCCTGGGCGGGTGCGTCGGTCGCCTCGGTGAACTGGACCGTGCCGTCGAGGACTTCGGAGACGGCGGCGGCCACGTCGTGTACGCCGCCGCCGCGCAGCACGAGTTCGGCGAGCCGGTCGTGGACGTCGGAGGCACGCTCGATGACGCCGCTGCGGTCCTGGATGATCTCGTTGGCCTTCTCCAGGTCGGCCAGGGCCGAGCGGGTCTCGGCGAGCAGGTTGGCGGCGTCGATGGCGGCCGCGGCCAGGGCGGCGAAGGAGCCGAGCAGTGCGATCTGCTCCCGCTCGAAGACCCGGGCCCTTCGGTCGGCGGCGAAGAGCACGCCGATCACGTGCTGCCCCAGCATGAGCGGCACACCGAGGATGGCGACCAGGCCCTCGTCCCGCACGCCCGCGTCGATGGTGAGGGTGTGCTGGAAACGGCCGTCCTTGAAGTAGTCCTCGGTGACGTACGGCCGGGCCGTCTGGGCGACGAGGCCGCCGAGCCCCTCCCCCATCCCGAGCCGCAGCTGCTGGAAGCGTGCCGCGACCGAGCCCTCGGTGACCCGCATGTAGGTGTCACCCTTCGCGGGGTCGTTCAGGCTCAGGTAGGCGACGTCCGTGCCGAGCAGGGAGCGGGCCCGCTGCACGATCGCCTGGAGGACGGCGTCCAGATCCCGCAGTCCTGCCAGGTCGTGGGCCGTCTCGAACAGGGCGGACAGCTCCGCCTCGCGTCGGCGTCGTCCCTCCAGCTCCGCGCGCACGCGCAACGCGCTCAGCTTGGCGCGCTCGAGCGCGGCGACCCACTCGGCGGCGCGGCCCTCGGCGCGGGCCTGCAACACCGGCTGCTCGTAGGCCTCGGCGGAGGCGCCGCGGGCCAGCAGGTCGAGGAACGGCGCCTCGGCGCTGCCGGCACTCGCTCCGGCACCGGTGGCGGAACGTTCGGCGGACTGCACGTGATCGCGGGACATGGTCACAGGATTCCCCATCGCACCGCCGCCCCGTCAGCCCTGTGGACAACTCGACGGGCCTGCGGCAGCGGCCCGCTCAGTGGGCGGTCCAGCCGCCGTCGAGGACCAGCGAGGTGCCGGTCACGAAGGAGGCCTGCGGACCGCACAGATAGGCCACGGCCTCGGCGACCTCCTCCGGTTCGATCAGCCGTTTCACGGCGCTGTCCAGCAGCAGCACCTCGGACAGGACACGCTCCTCGGGAATGCCGTGCGCCCGGGACTGGTCGATGAGCTGCTTCTCGACCAGTGGGGTGCGCACATAGGCGGGGCACACACAGTTCGAGGTGACTCCATGGGCAGCGCCTTCGAGGGCCGCGGTCTTGGACAGTCCCTCCAGTCCATGTTTGGCGGCCACATAGGCCGACTTGAAAGCCGAGGCGCGCAGCCCATGGACGGAGGACACATTCACGATCCGGCCCCAGCCCTGTCCATACATGTGGGGCAGAGCGCCGCGGATGAGCCGGAACGGTGCCTCCAGCATCACGGTGAGCACCGTGTGGAAGACGTCCGGCGGGAACTCCTCGATGGGGCGGACCAGTTGCAGCCCGGCGTTGTTGACGAGGACGTCCGTGCCCGCCGCGGCAATCTCCGCGGCGTCCAGGTCGGTGAGGTCGAGGACGTGCGGCTCGACCGTACCCGCCAGGTCCCGGGCCCCCTCGGCGAGTGACTCCAGGCCCTCGGCGTCCCGGTCGACCGCTCTCACCTTGGCCCCGGCGGCCGCGAGCCGCAGCGCACAGGCTCGGCCGATACCGCCGGCGGCACCGGTGACGAGGGCGGTACGGCCGCCGAGGTCGAGCGAGGGGGCATGGGGTCCCGGGAGGGAGCTGCTAGCCGTCATGGCACGACCCTAGGCAGCGTCCACGCCCCACCACATGTGCTCAGAACCCATACTTCAGCTGAAACTCATAGGGTCGAACCATGTGGGTGCGTCCGACAGGGCCTGCTTGATCCGCAGCAGCCCGAACTCGTTGAGCTCGGGCAGGGCGTCCACGTCGAACCAGCCCACCTCCAGCGACTCGTCGTCGTTGACCCGCGCCTCGCCGCCGACGGCCCGGCAGCGGAAGGTGATGTCCATGTACTGGCAGACGTCGCCGTTGGCGTACGTGACCTGCTCCAGCGCCTGCACCAGGACGACCCGTTCGGGGACACAGTGCACCGCGGTCTCCTCCTCGACCTCCCGTACCGCGCAGGCCGCCGGCTGCTCCCCCGGATCGGGGATGCCGCCGATCACCGACCACCTGCGGGTGTCGGAACGGCGGCCCAGCAGCACTCTGCCGTCGTCGTCGAAGACGATGGCGGTGACTCCGGGGAGCCACAGCAGTTGCTGACCGGCCGAGGCCCGAAGCGTACGGATGAAGTCAGGGGTAGCCATGAGTCCGACCCTAACGGGCCGGTTCCCTCACCTCGAGATCGTTCCGAAGGCGTACGGCTACACGTCACGGGCGCGTCGCCCGCGCACACCCGCCCCGATCGCCCAGCCGAGTCCGCCCGCGGCGACCAGGACCAGGGAGATCTCCGGCAGGATGCCCAGCTTCGTGGCGGGTGTCTCGGAGGAGCGCAGCGGCACCTTCTGGACCAGCGAGTCGGCCACGAACATGCCCGTCTTCTGGGTGATCTTCCCGTCGGGCATGATGATCGCGCTCACCCCGCTGGTCACCGGCACGGTGACGGTCCGGCTGTGCTCGACGGCGCGGACCCGGGACATGGCGAGCTGCTGGTAGGTCATCTCGCTGCGGTCGAAGGTCGCGTTGTTGCTCGGTACGGAGATCATCTGCGCGCCGTCGGTGACCTCGGAGCGTACGGCCCAGTCGAAGGCGGCCTCGTAACAGGTGACCAGGCCGACCTTGGCGCCGTCCATGGTGAACACACCCGGATCGCTGCCTCGGCTGAAGTCCTGGCGGACCATGCTCGTCCAGTCGCTGTTGATGGCCCCGATGAGCGAACGCAGCGGAAGGTACTCGCCGAACGGCTGGATCTGCCGCTTGTCGTACGTGTCGATCGGTCCCTTGACCGGGTCCCACAGAATCTGCTCGTTGAAGAGCTTGCCGTCCCGTTCCACGACGCCGCCGACCGAGATGGGCACACCGATCGCCCTGGCCGCCTGGTCGATGACGGCGCGGGCGTCGGCATTGGCGAACGGGTCGATGTCCGAGGAGTTCTCGGGCCACAGCACGAAATCGGGCTGGGCGACCTTGCCCGCCTTGACCTCGGCGGCCAGACGTTCCGTCTCTTTCGCGTGATAGTCGAGTACGGCCCGCCGCTGGGCGTTGAACTCCAGTCCGGCCTGGGGCACGTTGCCCTGGACGACGGCGACGGTCGCGGTGCCGTCCTCGGCCTTGTCGCTCACCAGCGGCCGGGCGGCCACGGCCCCGATCACCGGGACGGCCACGCTCAGCAGCGCCGCCGCGGCGGCGCCCCGCCGGACGGCGTGGGTGCGCCGACCTTCGATGGCCAGGCGTACGACCTCGTACAGGCCGAAGCCGCCCAGGACGACCGCGAAACCGAGCACCGGGGTGCCCCCGACCGCGGCGAGCGACAGGAAAATCCCGTCCGCCTGCCCGAACGCGACCTTGCCCCACGGGAAACCCTCGAACGGGACACGCGCGCGTGCCGCCTCCGAGGCGACCCACACAGCGGCCGCCCACACCGGCCAGCCGGGCAGCCTCGACACCGCGGCGATGCCCGCGCCGGCCAGCGCCACGAAGATCGCCTCGATCGCGGTCAGCGCGAGCCAGGGCCCGGAGCCGACCTCCACACCGGTCCACACCAGCAGCGGCAGCAGGAACCCGAGGCCGAACAGATAGCCGAGGCCCAGGCCCGCCTTCCAACTGCGGCCGCGCAGCACCCAGCCGAAGACCGCGAAGGCCGGCAGGGCGAGCCACCACAGGGTGCGTGGCGGAAAGCTGATGTAGAGCAGCACTCCGGAGAGCGCCGCGACGGCGGCCGGAACGAGGCGCGCGAGCCGCGCTCGGCGCGAGGCGGGCGCGTTCTGCGGTGGCAGCTGATCCGACTCGTCCACGGAGGTTGCGGTGACGGTCACTCCCGGAGTGTACGGCCGGTGACCTTGCCGCCGACAGCGCGGTCCGCGGGCCGGTACGGGCGTTCCCCCAGCTCGGGCGCCACATCATTCCTGCGCAACTCGGCGCAACTCATCCACAAACCGTTCATCACCCGTTACGGTGTGCCGGAGCCTTTGTCGTACGGCCGCTTTCGGCCGGATGGCCGAGGCACGTCACAGGTCGGGGGACCGGGTTCGGGGGGCGGGGTGGGTTCCACGGGGATGACGTCTGCGGCCGGACCCGAGGAGGTCGGCGACAGACGAAACGTTTCGGACGCGGCAGGCGTGGCGGTGCTCGGGGCCTGCGCCGTCTGGTCGCTCATCACGGCGACCGTGCACGGCGGCCGCCCCGAGGGCGTGCTGCTCGCGATCCTGGCGGTGGCGGCAGGCTATGCCGCGGGGCGGATCTCCGGGGCGCTGCTGCCGGTTGCCGCGCCCTGCGCCGCGGCTCTGGCCGGACTGACCCTGACGGTGGCCGTTCCGCATCTGGCGCCGGGGCCGGAGATCATCACACCGCTCGGTCATGCCGGCGCCACCGCGGCCGTACTGACCCTGTCCGCCGGCTCCGCCTGCTGCGCCGCCTGGGCGACGCCCGCGCCCGCGCTGCGGCTCGCTCTGCGCGGACTGGCCGCCGGGATCGCCGTGACCGCGGCCGCCCTGGGCTCCATCACCGGTTTCGTCCTCTGCGTGGCGGTGCTGCTGTGTTCGCTCGCCGCGGGCCGAATGCACCGGCGGGGCCTTGGCATCGTCGGGCTGGCCCTTGTGGCGGGCCTGGGAGCCGGCCTGCCCTGGGCGGTGGCCGGGAACGCGGTGCCGGACGGGCTCGCCGCGGCGCTGGAGGGTCAGCTGACGCGGCACCGGATCGAGCTGTGGCACGACGCCCTGCACATGGTCCACGGCGATACCGCCCTGGGCGTCGGCCCGGGGCGCTTCGGGGAGCTCAGTACGACGGCCACGCAGACACTGCTGTCCGACGGCAAGCCGCACTCGGCGCCCCTGCAACAGGCGGCCGAACAGGGTGTCATCGGCGTGGCCCTGCTGGCACTGGCCTTCTGCTGGGTCCTCCACGCGTTGTGGCGCACTCCCCGTTCCACGCCGATCGCACTCACCGCGGGCGGCGCACTCACCGCGTTGGCGGCGACCGCCGCGGTCGGCAACGTGCTCAGCTTCACCGCGGTGTCCGTGGGCGCGGGGCTGCTGGCGGGACTGGCCACGGCACGCCCGCTCGCCGACGAGCCACCCCAGCGGACCTGGGACACCCGCCCGCGCGGTGACCGCCTGGCGCCATGAGGTCGAAGAACAGACCCGCGCGCGTAGGGCTTCAGTGCACCGGTCCGGGTGCGCTCGGTCGCAGTCGGGCCCGAATAGCCCGTACGGCGGCCTCAGCGTCGTCCACCGTGATCGTGAACGTATGGCCGTCCCACAGCCGGAGCACCACGCCCTCGCCACGCCGTACGACAACTGCGGTGCCCTTCTCGGGCCGCCAGCGGTAGCCCCAGCCGCCCCAGTGCCGCGGGGTGATCTGCGGGTCGAAGTCCGCGCCGGCGACATGAGCCAGCGGAATACGGCGGCGGGGCACACCCATGTGACCGCAGCGGACTTCCACGCACTCCTTGTCGAGCGTCAGGTCGACGTGGACGAAGGCCAGGGTGCCGAAGAGAACCAGCAGGCCCGCGGCGATGCAGCCAACGACCGCCATGACGAGTGGGGCGGCACCCGACGTCCACGCCGAGTCGACGGCGAGCTCGATCCCGAGCGCCATGCAGCCCGCGCCGACGAGCGCCAGCAGCCACTGGACCCGGTTCGTGGCACGTCCGGTCCAGATGTCGGGGTGTGGCGGGGCCTTCGCATCGCGGGAGTGGTCCCTCATGGCTAAGAGGTTACTCAGGTTTCGCCGCGCGGGTACCGCGTTGCACAGGGTGACTGCGCCGGGCGGGCGTCCGTTGGAGCACAGACGTCCGTTTTGTGGCTGTCGGTCACCGGGCGGGGCTGACCGCCTGGAGCAGCCTGCCCTCGTCGTAGGCCAGGGCGGGCACGGGCAGCGCCCCCTCGCGTCCGCTCAACAGCACCGTCAGGGTGCCGTCGGCGGCTGCCCCGGGAGCGGGCTGTTCACCGATCCGGCGCAGCGCCTGGGTGGCGACCGCCCCGGCGGAGCCGTGCAGGACCAGCGGCGGACGGCCGGGGCGCTGCACGGCGGCGCGGATGCGCTCGGCGACCAGTTCGTAATGGGTGCAGCCCAGGACGACGGTCGTTACATCGTCGGGGGTGAGTGCGGCGGCCGCGGCGACGGCGGCGGCGATGGCGGCCTCGTCTGCGTGTTCCACGGCCTCGGCCAGGCCGTGGCAGGGCACCTCGGTGGCTCTCACTCCGCCGGCGAAGTCCCGGATCAGACCGCGCTGGTAGGGGCTGCCGGTGGTGGCCGGGGTCGCCCAGATCGCGAAGGGGCCGCCACCGGCCGCGGCCGGCTTGATCGCCGGGACGGTGCCGATCACGGGGATACCGGGTTCGAGGCGGGAGCGCAGGGTGGTCAGTGCATGGACGGTCGCGGTGTTGCAGCCGATGATCAGGGCGTCGGGCCGACGGGCGGCGGCCGCCTCGGCGACGGCGACGGCGCGCTCCGTGAGGTCCTCGGGGGTCCTGGGTCCCCAGGGCATTCCGTCGGGGTCCAGGGAGAGGACGAGATCTGCGTCGGGTCGCAGACGCCGTACCGCGGCGGTGGCCGCCAGCAGACCGATTCCGGAGTCCATCAGCGCGATCTTCACCCGGCCACGATAGTCGATGGGCCGTGTGGGGCCGGGCCGGTGGGGCAGACTGCGCGCGTGAGTGCCATCGCGTGGACCGCCGCTGCATCGCTGGCCGCCTGGCTGTGGCTGCTGCTGGGCCAGGGCTTCTTCTGGCGTACGGACGTACGCCTGCCATCGCGTCGCGAACCGGCGTCATGGCCCCATGTCTGTGTCGTCGTCCCGGCCCGGGACGAGGCCGCCGTACTGCCTGACAGCCTGCCGTCGTTGCTCGCCCAGGACTATCCGGGGCGGGCAGAGGTCTTCCTGATCGACGACGGCAGCTCGGACGGCACCGGCGAACTGGCCCGGGAGCTGTCGCGACGCCACGGCGGCCTGCCGCTGACCGTCGCGTCACCCGGCGAGCCACCCGCGGGCTGGACCGGCAAGCTGTGGGCGGTGCGCCATGGCATCGGCGTGGCACGCGCGCGTGACCCCGAGTACCTGCTGCTGACGGATGCCGACATCGCCCATGCGCCGGACAGCCTCAGGGAGTTGGTCGCGGCGGCGCACACCGGGGGTTTCGACGTGGTGTCGCAGATGGCCCGGTTGCGGGTGGCGAGCGTGTGGGAGCGGCTCGTCGTACCCGCCTTCGTCTACTTCTTCGCCCAGTTGTATCCCTTCCGCCGGATCGGCAAGAAGGCGGCGCGGACGGCGGCCGCGGCGGGCGGCTGTGTGCTGCTGCGTACCGAGGCGGCGGAGCGGGCGCGGATCCCGGACGCCATCCGGCACGCCGTCATCGACGACGTGGCACTCGCGCGTGCCGTGCAGGGCAGTGGGGGTCACATCTGGCTGGGGCTGGCGGACCGGGTGGACAGCGTGCGCCCGTATCCACGGCTGCACGACCTGTGGCGGATGGTCTCGCGCAGCGCATATGCGCAGTTGCGGCACAGTCCGCTGCTGCTCGCCGGTACGGTCGCAGGTCTCGCGCTGGTCTATCTGGTGCCGCCCGTTGCCCTGGCCTGGGGCCTGGCCACAGGGGACACGGCTGTCGCGGTCGTCGGTGTCCTCGCGTGGCTGGTGATGGCAGGGACGTACGTCCCGATGCTCCGCTACTACCGGCAGCCCCTGTGGCTCGCTCCTCTGCTGCCGTTCACCGCGTTTCTGTATCTCCTCATGACGGTCGATTCCGCGGTCCAGCACTATCGGGGGCGCGGCGCGGCCTGGAAGGGCCGCACCTACGCACGTCCGGGCGCCGTCCCCGACGAGGGCTGAGACCGGCTCACTTCCGCCCGGGGGTCCAGTTCATGCCCCAGCCGTAGGCGTAGTCGATCGTCCGCTGCGGGCTCACCCCGCGCTCGGGCACCAGGTAGCGGGCCTCGCGCTGGACGACCAGGTCGCTGCCCGTGTTCGTGATGAGGGCGAGCGCGCACACCGTGGAGGGGACGGTGCACTCGTCGAGCGAGAAGTCGATCGCGGCGCCGTGCTGCGGTGTGAGGGTGACCGTGGCGTGCAGGTCGGCGAAGGAACGCGCTCCTTCGTAGATCGTCACGAAGACGAGGATGCGCTGGAAGGCCTGTTTGTGGTCGAGGTTGACGGTGAGGTTCTCGCCGCTCGCCATGGCGCCGGTGCGGTCGTCGCCGTCGAGGTGGATGAACGGGGGCTGGTGCAGGGCGCCGAAGGCGTTGCCGAGCGACTGGACGATTCCCTTGCTGCCGTCGGTGAGTTCGTACAGCGCGCACAGGTCGAGGTCGAGGTCGGAGTGCATGGCCACGGCACGGCCGAGCTTGCTGCCCCAACCGGAGAACTGCTTGCGCATCTCCCAGTTGAGGTTCACGCGCATGGCACCCGAGGTGCCGCCCTGCTTGCTCAGCGAGACCGAGGGCGATGCCTTGGTCAGCGTCACCTTGCTGAGGCTGACCGGCGCCGCGGGGGGCGCCGCGGGAGCGGGCGGCGCGGTCACCGGCGGTGCGACGGGCGCGGACGGCGTGGCGGCGGCCGGTTGCGGCTCGTCCACCGAGATGCCGAAGTCCGTGGCGAGGCCCTCGAGCCCGCTGCTGTATCCCTGGCCCACGGCACGGAACTTCCAGGCGCCCTGGCGACGGTAGAACTCCCCGAGGACGAAAGCGGTTTCCACGGTCGCGCCCGTGCTGTCGAAGCGGGCGACCACGGTGTTCTGGGCGGCATCGCGGACCTCGATGTAGAGGTCCGGCACCTGGCCGAACGTACCGCCGTCCGTCGATGCGGCCAGGACCAGCGTCTCGATCGCGGGCTCCACGCGCGCGAGGTCGACGAGGATGCTGTCGACCACCACGCCGCCGTTGTCCCGCTTGCCCTCGTGGCGAACCGCGCCGGAGGAGTGCTCCGGCTGGTTGTAGAACACGAAGTCGCTGTCGGACCGGACCTTTCCGCCGACCAGCAGCAGAGCCGACGCGTCCGCGTCGGGTACGCCCGGTCCGGAGCGCCGGCCCAATTCGACCCGCAGCGCCGTCGTCGGCACCGGAGCATTCGATCCTTTTGGCATTGACATGTCCGCCCCCATCACCAGTCACCGCGCCGGGTCGTCGCACCCCGGCAGCCCATTGGGTTCACCACATGACCAACCTATTCCCCGGTACGGCGAACTCCCATGAGGAGCCACCGGAAGATCGCCGTCCAACCCCGGCAACCTGCGCGGAACTCGGCCTTTACAGGATCCGAACGTGGACCGCCGCCCCTTTTTGCCGAGTTCGCTCGCATTGGGGATCCCACGTCACTGCCGACACGGAAAACAACCCTCTTATCGGTCTCCCCAACCAGCACATCGTGGGCTTAACTTATGTGCCATGACCTCCCCCCGCTCCACTTATGGCGGCGGCTACTACTCCGCCTCCTTCCCGGACACTCCGATCTACGACAGGCTCGTCGCCGAGCGGGGTACCCCGCAGATCGCTCCGATCCGGGTCCCCGCGGCGTACGACATGCCGGGCAGTCACCTGCCCGCGCTGCCGTCGGCGCTTCCGGCCCTCCCGGCCGGCCCGTCCCAGGCTTCGTACGGCTACCCGCAGGCGCAGCAGCCTGCTCCCCTCCAGCAGGCGCCCGCGGCGTACATCCCGCAGCAGGCGTCCGCGCCCCGCGGCTATCCCGGACCGCAACAGCAGCAGCCGCGCCAGATGGCGCCCGGCACGGGCTACGAGGCGATGCGCCCCGCGGCTCCCCGGCCCACCCCGGCTCCGTACCAGGACCCGTACAACAGCCAGCAGCAGCAGTACCGCGGCTACTGATTCCTCCACCGGGACTGTCGGTGCCGGCTGGCACGATGGCCTCATGGGGTACGCGCAGCTGCAGTCGATTCACGTTCATCCGGTCAAGGCGGTCCGGGGCCAGGCGCCCCGGGAGGCCGTCGTGGAGCCCTGGGGCCTGGCCGGAGATCGGCGCTGGGCGCTGATCGACGACGGGGGAAAGGTCGTCACGCAACGTCAGCAGCCGCGCCTCGCACTGGCCGCCGCCGAGCTGGTGCCCGGCGGCGGCGTTCGCCTGTCCGCACCCGGCATGGCCCCGTTGACCGTGACCGTCCCGGAGCCCATCGGCGGCGTGATGGTGGAGATCTTCCGCGACAAGGTCGAGGCGTTCCCGGCCGCGGACGCGGCGGCGCACGCCTGGTGCAGTGACCATCTCGGCACCGAGGTGCGTCTCGTGCACATGGACGACCCGGCCAGGCGCCGGCCTGTCGACCCAGAGTACGCACGGCCCGGCGAGACCGTCACCTTCGCCGACGGCTACCCGCTGCTGCTCGCCTCGGCCGCCTCCCTCGACGCCCTCAACTCCCTGATCGCGCAGGGCGATCACGCGGACGAGGGCCCCCTGCCCATGAACCGCTTCCGGCCGAACGTGGTCGTGTCGGGCACCGCCCCCTGGGCCGAGGACGACTGGTCACGCCTGGCCATCGGCGAGGTCGTCTTCCGTGTCGCCAAAATGTGCGGGCGGTGTGTCGTGACCACCACCGACCAGGGCACCGCCGGACGCGGCAGAGAGCCCCTGCACACCCTCGGCCGACACCGCCGCCTCAGCGGAAAGCTGGTCTTCGGACAGAACCTGGTGCCCGAATCCCACGGCACGATCCGGCTCGGCGACCCGGTCAGGGTCCTGGACTGAGAAGCACCCGCTCCGACGCGGCGGGCGGGAACTCGGCTCGGGGGTCGGCGCGTTGTGATGGTGGATTTCATGAGAAGTTCGTGAGAGGCCCGATCGGGGGTGATTTCGCTCTCTCTTGACCGGGGCCTTGCGTGAACGGCTCCGCCGGGGGTTATCACGGAGCGGGAAGGGGGTGCCGAACCGTGCGAACCATCAGCGGACTCTGGCGCTGGCGACACAATCCGCTGCGCCGCAGGACCGATCTGACCGAGGCCTGGGTCGCCCTGGCTGCTCTGCTGCTCATCCTGTTCGCCGCGCCCATGACGGGCTCCGTGGTCGGCGGTGTCACGCAGGACGCGCTCCAGCAGTCCGTCCGGGACCAACGGGAGTCGCGCCACGTGGTGACGGCCACCGTGGTGCGCAAACTCAACCGCTCCCCACTGGACGCCGACCCCGAGACCTCTACCGGGCGGGACATGAGAAGTCGTGTCCTCGCCGACTGGACAGCACCGGACGGCACCGCGCAGCACGGGCCGGTCATGGCCCACGTCGAAGACCCGCAAGCGGGCGACAACTTCGCGCTCTGGACGGACGGCCACGGCCGCGTCGTGGCCCGCCCGCTGGATCCCGCCACGGCGACGACGCACGCGGTCCTCGCCGGATTCGGCGCCACTCTGCTCACCGCGGGCCTGATCGACGGCTTCCGGCGGCTGATCGTCTGGCGCATGGTCCGCCGCCGGTACGCCCGTTGGGACCAGGCATGGGACCGGGCGGGCCCCGACTGGGGCCGGACCGGCACCGGCAGTTGACGGCCTTCCAGCTCTGGTCAACCCACTGCCTGCGCGCACGCTACGGTGGACCGGCCGGACTCGCTTCGGCGTCAACCCGCGCGAGTGAGCCGCAGGGGCCGCTTCGGCGTCCCGAAGGCGAACGAGCCATCAGCACGACCGAGGTGGGGGCACAGCAACGCCATGGCACAGGGCACGGTCCAGGTGACGCACTCCGGCACATCGCGGTGGCGTCGCCGCACGGGTGAGTACGCATCGCTCGCCGCCGCCCTGGAGGCCGCGGCCGACGGCGACGTCCTCACCGTTGCTCCCGGCACCTACCGGGAGAACCTCGTGGTGCAGCGGGCGGTGACCCTGCGCGGACCCGAGGGCTCCCCCGGTTCGGTGCGCATCGCGCCCCTGGACGGGGTGCCGTTGACCGTGCGCGCCTCCGCGGTGGTCCAGGACGTGCATGTGGAGGGCCAGGACACGGCCGCGCCAGCACTGCTCGTCGAAGAGGGCGCCCCCGAGTTGTCGGACGTGCGGATCGTCACGCGGTCCGCGTCCGGCATCGAGGTCCGCGGCGGCGCCCGGCCGACCGTGCGGCGCTGCACCGTGGACAATCCGGCCGGCATCGGCATCGCCGTACTCGACGGCGGGGGCGGGGTGTTCGAGGAGTGCGAGGTCGTCGCGGCCGGCCAGTCCGGCGTCGCGGTGCGCGGGGGTGCCCACCCGCGCCTGGAGCGCTGCCGCATCCACCACACCTCGGGCGCCGGCCTGACGGCGACCGGCGAGAACTCGGCGCTTGAGGCCGTGGGTTGCGAGGTGTACGAGGTCCGGGGCAGCGGCGTGCAGGTCACCGGCCGGGCCACCGCGCACCTCACCGACTGCGATGTGCACCGCACCACCGCCGACGGGGTCACCCTCGACACCGACGCGGTGCTGACCCTGGCGGACTGCCGCATCCATGACATCCCGGAGAACGCGGTCGACCTGCGCTCGCGTTCCGTGCTGACGCTGACCCGGACGACGGTGCGTCAGTTCGGCCGCAACGGCCTGTCGGTATGGGATCCGGGCACCCGGGTGGACGCCAACCAGTGCGAGATCTTCGACAGCACCGGCGACTATCCGGCGGTGTGGGTCAGTGACGGCGCCACCGCGGTCCTCGACTCCTGCCGGGTGCACGACGTGCCGGACGCGCTGTTCGTCCTGGACCGCGGCTCCCGCGCGGACGTCGTCGACAGCGACCTCTCGCAGGTGCGCAACACGGCCGTGTCGGTGAGCGACGGCGCCACCGCGCAGCTCGACGACTGCCGCATCCGGGACGCGGCGACGGGCGCCTGGTTCCGCGACCACGGCAGCGGCGGCACCCTCAACGGCTGCACGCTGGACGGCGTGCAGACCGGCGTGATCGTCACCAAGGGCGCCGACCCCACCATCGAGCGATGCACGGTCGACTCCCCCGCGGAAGCCGGTTTCTATGTGTCGGCCGGCGGACGCGGCACCTTCCTGAACTGCCGGGTGACGGGCAGTGCCGGCTACGGCTTCCATGTGATCGACGGCTGCCGTACGACGCTGAAGAAGTGCCGTACGGAGCGGTGCGCGCGCGGCGGGTACGAGTTCGCCGACAGCGGCCCGGAGGCAGCGGGCGCCGGTCCGGTCGTGGAGGACTGCACCAGCGACGAGAGCGGGGGCCTCAAGCCGCCCGCGGCGCGGGAGCCGGCCATACAGACGGTCAGTCAGTCGCCGGGCCTGCTGGGCGCGATCCCGGGGCAGCGCACCACCGAGCAGGAGCCGCTCGTCGCCGCCACCACGCCGGAGAAGCCGACGCGGACCTCGAAGGCCGTCCTCGGTGAACTCGACGCGCTGGTCGGCCTGGAGAGCGTCAAGCGCGAGGTGCGGGCGCTGACCGACATGATCGAGGTGGGCCGGCGCCGCCGGCAGGCGGGCCTCAAGGCGGCATCCGTCAAGCGCCACTTGGTCTTCACCGGCTCCCCCGGCACCGGCAAGACGACGGTCGCCCGTCTCTACGGCGAGATCCTGGCCTCGCTCGGCGTGCTGGAGAAGGGCCATCTCGTCGAGGTGTCCCGCGTCGACCTGGTCGGCGAGCACATCGGCTCCACGGCGATCCGCACCCAGGAGGCCTTCGACCGGGCGCGCGGCGGTGTGCTGTTCGTCGACGAGGCCTACGCGCTGTCCCCGGAGGACTCGGGCCGGGACTTCGGCCGTGAGGCCATCGACACGCTGGTGAAGCTGATGGAGGACCACCGGGACGCGGTCGTGGTGATCGTCGCCGGCTACACGGCCGAGATGGAGCGATTCCTGTCGGTCAACCCCGGCGTGGCCTCCCGCTTCTCCCGGACCATCACCTTCAGCGACTACACCGCCGAAGAGCTGCTGCGCATCGTGCGGCAGCAGGCCGAGGAGCACGAGTACCGGCTGGCACCCGGCGCCTCGGAGGCCCTGCTGAAGTACTTCACGGTGATCCCCAAGGGCCCGGCCTTCGGTAACGGCCGCACCGCCCGCCAGACCTTCGAGGCGATGGTGGAACGGCACGCGAGCCGGGTCGCGCAGTTCGAGGAGCCGAGCACGGACGACCTCACGCTTCTCTACGCCGAGGACTTGCCCGACTCGCCCTGAGCCTCCCCCTTGCGGCGCGGTCCGGGCAGCTCCGGCCGCAACCGGGCCAGCAGCCGCTCCCGTTCCTCGGCGAACGCCGGGTCGGCCTGGTAGTCGGAATGGCCGAGGATGGGGGCGGGCAGCGGATGCGTGTCCGTGCGGCCGTAGGCCAGGGGATCCTTGAGGGCGTCGTGGTCCACTTCGGGGCCACAGTCGCCGGGCAGCCGTACCGGTCCGCCGATGGGGTCGGTGAGGCGGTAGAGGTTGCGCCAGCAGTCGACGTCGTGGTGCAGGGAGCTGAGGGCGGCCGGGCCGAAGTGGGCCGGGAACCAGCGGCCGTAGAGGCGCTCGAGCGGGGAGCCGTACGTCAGCAGGGCGACCCGCTTGCGCACGGCCGGTGTCAGCTGCCAGGCCGCGGCGGCTGCGAGCACGCTGCCCTGGGAGTGGCCGGAGATGACGAGGCGTCCGCCGGTGGCGTCGGTCCAGGTCGCCATGCGCCACGTCAGGTCGGGCACGGCCCGCTCGGCGTAGCAGGGCGGGGCGAAGGGGTGGGCGGCGCGCGGCCAGAACGTGCCGACGTCCCACAGGATGCCGATCGTGCGCCGCGCGGAGGCGTCCTTGTAGGCGCGCCGGCCCCAGGTGACGAACAGTATGAAGCCGAGCCCGATCAGCCAGGAGCCCAGTGCCTGTGCCGTCTCGGCGGCGCCGTGGAGGAAGGGGTGTGTCGCCTCGGTGGCCTCGCTGGGCACCTTGTCGCTCGCCATGGCGCCGACGAGTGCGCCGGCGCCCAGGAGCAGGGTCGTGGTGGAGACGACGGCGACGAGAAGCGGCGCCCGGTCGGTGAGCGTGGCCATGGCGAGGGTGTTCGCGATGCGGCGGGTGCGTGTGGGGTCCTCGGGGTCGCCCGGCCGGTCGGTTCGTACCGTTGCCAGTTCGGCGCGGCGCAGCAGCCAGGTGCGCCGTCCCAGCAGACCGCAGAGCAGCAGCAGGACGACGAGCAGCGGCGGGATCACGGACGACTGCCAGGTGAGCAGAACCGGCGGACCGGGAACGGACGCCCGCGTGCCGTCCAGCCAGTCGGCGACCCGCTGCGACAGGCCGCCGGACATCACCCCGCCCAGTGCGCAGGCCAGCATCGCCACGGCGGGTCCCCCGAGACCGTGCATCGCGGCGCGGGGTTCGGGGTGGGTGCGGTAGAGCAGGTGGGCGACCACGGCCAGGACGATGACGAGCAGACCCTGGAGGAGGGCGATACCGCCGAAGGTCGTGTCGCCCGGCAGGCGGCCCTGCGACACCCAGCCCGGGCGTTCCCACCCGGCGTACACCATGGAAAGGGCGAGCAGGACGAGCGCGGCGAGCGGCAGCCGTCGTACGAGGTGCTCGTCGAGTTCCTGGTCGAGGTGGTTCTCGCTGCGGCCCCGGCGGCAGACCACCCACACGACGGCGGCGGCACCCGCGAGGAGCGCCCCGGCCAGCAGCCAGCTCAGCGTGTCGAGGAGGGCGGGCCCGCCGGGCCTGCGGTCGAACCGGGCCGCCGAGGTGCCGACCGCGGCGGCGACCGTCAGCAGGCCCGCCGCGGTGTGTGCGGCACGCAGCCGGGCCACCAGGCGCCGCCCGTACCAGAAGCCGGGCCGGCCCAGGGCGGTACGGCTGGTGTCCTCGTCGGGCTCGGCGCTGCGGGAGATCGGCTGCCGGGACTCGTAGGCGCTCCAGGTGCGGCGGGAGAGGTACCACAGCAGGCCGGTGAGCGCGGCGGGCACCAGGGCGGCGAGCGCGAGCCGGCGTCCGGGCAGGCTCCACCAGCCGCCTTCGGTCGGGGACAGGAAGCCCAGCCAGGAGTGCCGTTCGGCGCACGCGCGCGTGCCCGCGCACTGCCACGCCGTCAGGTCGAGGGCGACCTCGCACGCGGCCGCGACGAGCAGCACCGTCAAGGTCAGTCCGGCGAGCCGCACCAGCAGCCCGTACAACCGCACCGTGCGGTCACGGCCCCGGGCGCTGGGGCGCATCCAGTGGGCGAGGTTGACGACCATGAACGGCAGCAACAGCAGCCACAGGGCGCGGGCGCTGTTGCCGGAGGTGAGGTTGGACCAGACGTAGGCCTCGGGCACCGGTCCGCTGCGGTGCTCGCCGGGGCTGGTCTCGGCTTCGGCGTCGTCGGCGCGCCGGAAGACGGCCGCCGTGTCGTCGCCGGTGACCCGGACCGTCCGTGGATCGTCGAGCATCTTCTCGGGTGTGGCGCCGCCGACGCCGTGGACCAGGAGCTCCAGGGCGATGCCGGGATTCTCGGACTTCTGGGCGGGTCCGTCCGCCCCCTCGGACAAGACACGTTCCACTGATCTCGCACTTCCCCCGTGACGCGCCGTCGGCATGTGCCCGTGCGGGCCTAAGGATCTCCGCTTTATATGGTCCGCACACCTCTCGTCACGGAATCTCCCCGATCCGAGTGACAGACGGACATCGGATGGTGTCCGAGTGACATGCGCGCGACGGGACACGCGGTGACGCGACCCGCGCCGACACGTGAAAGGATGGGTCGTCTGCGCCCCGGATCGGGGAGAATGTGCTTGTCGGAGCGGGTGTGCTGGGCGTGTCGGACGGCCCTTGGACGAAAGGAACCGGAGCGTACGTGAGTGAGAATCAGAACCTCCTCGCGGAGCAGCGGCGCGCCCTGATCCTGGACGAGGTGCGGCGTCGCGGCGGTGTCCGTGTGAACGAGCTGACCCGCAAGCTCGGCGTGTCGGACATGACCGTGCGCCGCGACCTGGACGCGCTCGCGCGGCAGGGCGTGCTGGAGAAGGTGCACGGCGGCGCGGTCCCGCTGGTCGAGGCGAGCACGCACGAGCCGGGTTTCGAGGCCAAGTCGGGCCTGGAGCTGACGGCCAAGGAGGACATCGCGCGGACCGCGGCGCAGCTGGTGGCGCCGGGCACCGCGATCGCCCTGTCGGGCGGTACGACGACCTTCGCGCTGGCGCACCATCTGCTCGACGTTCCTGACCTGACGGTCGTCACCAACTCGGTCCGGGTCGCCGACGTCTTCCACGCCGCGCAGCGCACCTCGGGTCCACGGCAGGGCGCGGCGACGGTTGTCCTGACCGGAGGTGTGCGCACGCCCTCCGACTCCCTCGTGGGTCCGGTGGCCGACCAGGCGATCGCCGCGCTCCACTTCGATGTGCTGTTCCTCGGCGTGCACGGGATATCGGTGGAGGCCGGCCTGTCTACGCCGAACCTCGCGGAGGCCGAGACCAACCGGCGGCTCGTGCAGTCGGCGCGGCGGGTCGTGGTGGTCGCGGACCACACCAAGTGGGGGACGGTGGGCCTGAGTTCGTTCGCGGCGCTGGAGCAGGTCGACACGCTGGTGACGGACGCGGGACTGCCGGCCGAGGCCCGCGACGAGGTCGCGGAGCATCTGCGCCGGCTGGTGGTGGCGGGTGAGTCCGAGGAGGACGCAGACAGCTGACGGTACGTCAGCTAGGGTGAGGCTGCCCGGTCAACGCCCGCCTCTCTGCTGGAGGTTGTCGTCCATGGCTCACCGTCTGCGCCCGGTGGGGCTCGACTTCGTCGGCTCAGCGCCCGTACGTCTCGTCTTCGCGCGGGAGGTCTCCGCGCCGCCCGAGGCGGTCTTCTCCGCGCTCGCCGAAGATGTGCCGGGCTGGGTGGACTGGTTCTCGGCGGTGACGCTGGCCCGGCCCACCGACGACGGCGCCGGGCGCGAGATCCGGCTCAAGGGCGGCACACGGTTCCAGGAGACGATCCTCGCCGCGAAGGGGCCCGAGGTGTACGCCTACCGCATCGACGAGGCCAACGCCCCCGGGGCGCGTGCGCTGGTCGAGGAGTGGCGGCTGACGCCGGCCGGGACGGGCACCCGGGTGCAGTGGACGTTCGCCGCCGACGGGACGCCTCCGTTCCGCATGGTGCTGAGACTCGCCCGGACAGGACTGGGCCGGGCGTTCCGGGACGCGGTCACGGCCCTGGACCGGCGGCTGGCGACGCGCTGACTCAGGACGACACTGGACCGACCGGCCGGGCAGCACGGCGACCCAAGACGACACTGGACCGGCGACTATGCGGCGCGCCGGCTCAGGACGGCCAGATCCCCGTCTCCAGCAGCGAGTCGATCGCCGCCGTGTACGGCGCGATGTCCAGGCCCTGCTCGGCCAGCCACGCGTCCGAGTAGTACTTGTCGAGATAGCGGTCGCCGGGGTCGCACAGCAATGTCACCACGCTCCCCCGCCGCCCCTCGGCCACCATCTCGGCGACGATCTTCAGCGCGCTCCACAGACCGGTGCCGGTCGAGCCGCCCGCCTTGCGGCCGATGGCCTGCTCCAGGGCGCGTACGGCCGCCACGCTCGCCGCGTCGGGCACCTTCATCATCCGGTCGATGGCCCCGGGCACGAAGCTCGGCTCCATGCGCGGCCGGCCGATGCCCTCGATACGCGAGCCGCAGTCACAGGTGACGTCCGGATCGCCGGTGGTCCAGCCCTCGAAGAAGCACGAGTTCTCCGGGTCGGCGACACAGATACGGGTGTCGTACTGCATGTAGTGCACATAGCGCGCGAGGGTCGCGGAGGTGCCGCCGGTGCCGGCCGTGGCGACGATCCACGCGGGCTCCGGGAACCGCTCCAGCCGAAGCTGACGGAAGATCGATTCGGCGATGTTGTTGTTGCCGCGCCAGTCCGTGGCCCGTTCGGCGTAAGTGAACTGGTCCATGTAGTGGCCGCCGGTCTCCACCGCGAGGCGGGCGGACTCCTCGTACATCCTGCGCGAGTCGTCCACGAAGTGGCACTGCCCGCCGTGGAACTCGATGAGGCGGCACTTCTCGGCGCTCGTCGTGCGCGGCATGACGGCGATGAAGGGCACGCCGATGAGCCCCGCGAAGTACGCCTCGGAGACGGCCGTGGAGCCACTGGACGCCTCGATCACCGGGCGGCCCGGCCGGATCCAGCCGTTGCACAGGCCGTACAGGAACAGCGAGCGGGCGAGCCGGTGTTTGAGGCTGCCGGTCGGGTGGGTGGACTCGTCCTTGAGATACAGGTCGATGCCCCACTTCTCCGGCAGCGGGAAGCGGAGCAGGTGCGTGTCGGCCGAACGGTTGGCATCGGCCTGTACCTTGCGGACGGCTTCTTTCAGCCAGCCGCGGTACACGGCGTCACTGTGGTCGACGTCGAGGGTCACGCCGGTCGGGGTCTGCTCGGTAGTGCTCACGGCGGTGCTCCTCACGGCTGTCGTCCACGACGGTTCGCGCGGCCGTAGCACCGATCATAAACACCTTCCGCACGCTTCTCACCTGCATAAACGCACCTTTGAGTACCCCAAAGGCCACCCTGGAGGCAGCCTGGGGGCGCATTCGCGCGAGTGCTCCGCACACCCATGCCGAGCGTGGCGTGCGTACTGGTGCTCGACGTCGGCTGCGGGCAGACTGCACCGGACGGGACACAGGCCCGGGCAGGACGCCGGTCCGGAACGGAACACGGACCCCGCACAGGGACGCACACTGGATCACGACAGGAGCCGGCCCACGAAGGATCACGGCCGGCACACCGACACGCACGAGGGGGCGGGGCGGGATGGCGGAGCCGGAGTTCAAGGCCACTGGAGTGCGGATCGGGAAGCGACTGCGCTCGCTCACCCGGGCCGGACAGGTCCGGATCAGTGGCGGCAGGCTGGAGTTGCTCACCAGTTACGGCAGCGAGATCGACAGCGCGCCGGTACAGGCGGTGCGCGCGTCGCGGCCCTGGTTCGCACCGGAGGACCGGGCGCTGGCGGACCTCAACGGCAAGCGGTACCTGCTGACCCTCGGCGACCACGACCCGGCACCGGGCGAGCCGGGCCCGCCCGCGGCGCGCCGGTTCATCGAGGCTGTAAGCCGGGCCGCGGGACGTAACCGCTGACCTGTTGCACAGCGCGGTCGGCGGGACGACCGCGAGTTGCGGTACTGCACCCCTTGCGTCACGCTGGTTTCACGTCACTCTGGGTTTACCGGCGATAACGCTGCGAACCAGCCCGCCGGCCACGACAGCAGGCGGCCGTTTCACGCACGCATCCTGCTGGATCCGTACGTTCGTGTTCTTCCCACCTCACGTCGGGGAGTCGCAGCCGTGATCAGTCACCCAAGCAGACACTGCACGGTGGAGCTCCAAGCCCTGCCGTCGCGGATCGGACAGGTCCGCAGAATCGTATCGGCACAGTTGCGGTACTGGCATTTGGACACTCTCATCGACCGGGCCGCGCTCGGTGTGACAGAGCTGTTGACCAACGTCCACCAGCACGCGCAGCCCGACAAGATGTGCACCGTGGAGATAGAACTGCTCCTCGACCGGCTCAAGGTCTCGGTGCGCGACCACGACCCGCGTCTCCCTGTGGTCAACGACGCCGATTCGCTCGCGACCTGTGGGCGGGGTCTGGCGATGGTGGCCGCCGTCAGCGAGAGCTGGGGAGTGCGGCCGGACGGGGAGTCGGGCAAGGTCGTGTGGTTCACGCTGCACACTCCCACGGCCGCGCGTTCCGTGGCCGCCGCGTGCCCGCCGCGCCGCGCGGAGAGCAACACGCCCGTGCCCGTGTTCGCGGAGGTCGAGCGCACGGTCGACGCCCATCGGTCCGGACATGCTCCCGCCCGGTCGGCCGTTGCCGGCTGACCGGGCGGTGATATGCGTTTGACTGCTCGGCCGACGCGCGGGACCGGTGAAACCCGGTGGGCCCTTGCCGTCACTCTGTGGCTATCGCCCGCAGGACGTCCAGCCGTGCCGCGCGCCGTGCCGGACGCAGGCCTGCCAGGGCTCCGGCCGCCAGTCCGACCAGGGCCACCACCGCCAGTTGCAGCGGCGGCACCGCGAAGGCGAAGGCACTGTCGCTCGCACCGTCGGAGGCCTTCACCAGTACCCAGCCGAGGAAGGCGCCGAGGCCGAGGCCGCCCACCGTGCCGAACGCGGCGACCAGGACCGACTCCCAGCGGACCATGGCCCGCAGCTGGGCTCGGGTCTGGCCGACGGCCCGGAGCAGGCCCAGTTCGCGGGTGCGCTCGTGGATCGCCAGGGTGAGGGTGTTGGCGATGCCGAGGAGGGCGATGAGGACCGCGAGGGCGAGCAGCGCGTAGACGAGGGTCAGCATCATGTCGATGCCGCCGGCCGCGGACTGCGCGTAGTCATCGCGGGTCTGCACCTCCGGGTTGCCGTACTGGTCGGCCACCTTCTCCACCGCGGCCTTGCCCGCGTCCGCGCTCACACCGTCCCTGAAGGAGACGGCGACCAGGCTGTCGGAGTCCTGAGTGCGGTGCGGGGCCCAGGCGGCCCGCGTGATGACGTAGTCGCCTGCGAGTTCCGACTGGCCGTAGACCGCGCGGACGGTGAACGTCTCCCTCTCGCCGTCAGTGAAGACGAGTTGGGCGGTGTCGCCGGTCTCGAGGTGCTGCTTGTCGGCCTCGCTCTTGGTGATGGCGATGCCGTCGGAGCCGAGATCGCGCAGGTTGCCCTGAACGTTGCCGAGGTCGAAGGTGCGCTCCAGGGCGACCGGGTCGGTGACGGTCAACGCCCGTCCCTTGCCGTCGACTTCGGCCACGCCGCGGCCGAGTCCTACGGCCGTGTCGACCTCGGGGAGGTCCTGGACGGCTCCGGCGAGCCGAGGGCTCAGTCCGCTGCCGCCCGCCCCGAACGACGGGGTGCTCACGGCGACGTCGCCCGCGAAGGACCGCGACACGGTCTGGTCCATGGTGGCCTTCAGCGAGGCCCCGAACACCGTGAACAGCGAAACCACGGCCACGCCGATCATCAGGGCGCTCGCGGTGGCGGCCGTCCGCTTGGGGCTGCGCAGAGCGTTGCGCCGGGCGAGCCCGCCGGTGACGCCGCGCAGCCGGTCGAGCGGCACGCCGAGGATCCGTACGGCCGTCGAGGAAGCGACCGGGCCGAGGACCACGAAGGAGACCAGGGCCAGGACGGCACCGGTGCCCGCCAGCCAGATGGACGGGGACACCAGCACACCGGTGAGCGTCACCGCGACGGCCAGGGCGGCAAGGCCCGAGCCGAGGACGGCACGCGGGCCGGAGGCGCCCGACTGGTCGACGGAGGTCTCACGCAGCGCGGCCAGCGGTGCGGTACTTCCGGCGCGTACGGCGGGCAGCAGGGCGGAGCCCAGGCAGACCACGACGCCGACCGCCAGCGGCAGTGCCATCGACAGCGCCTTGACGACCAAGTCACCCTCGGGGAACGGGAATCCGATCGCCGGGAACAGCATCTGCAACCCGGCAGCGATGCCGATCCCACCCGCCAGACCGGCCACCGACGCGGTCACGGCCACGACGCTCGCCTCGACCAGGGTCGACGCGGTCACCTGACGGCGGGACGCGCCGAGGGCACGCAACAGGGCGTTCTCCCGGGTGCGTTGGGCCACGACGATCGCGAAGGTGTTGTGGATGGAGAAGGTCGCGACCAGCAGGGCGATGCCGGAGAACACCAGCAGGAGGGTGGTGAAGATGGCCAGGAACTGGCTGGAGATCATCTCCGTGTTCTCCTCGGCCGACTCCTGTCCGGTGATGGCCTCAACCCCCTTGGGCAGTGCGGGAGTCAGCCGGTCGACCAGGTCCTGCTCACTGACGCCGGGACCGGCCCGCACGAGAATGCTCGCCGCCTCGCCGGGGCGGGCCGTGAGGTACTTCTCGGCGTCGGCGCGCGTCATGCCGGTGTAGGTCACCTGCGCCATGCCGTCCTCGCCGCCGAACGTCGCGAGCCCGACGATCTTCACCTGCACGGGGTCGGGCGTACGCAGGACCGTCGTGTCACCGATCTTCAGGTCGCCCTGCTCCGCGGCTCCGCGGTTGACGACGACCTCTCCGGACTTCTCCGGGGCGCGGCCTTCGGCGAGTTGGTACGAGTTCAGCTCCGGGTCGGTGATCCAGTTCCCGGCGAGGGTGGGCGGGCCCTGGCCACCGATGGGGTCGCCGTCCTTGCCGACGAGCTGGCCGGCGCCCTGGATGTCGGGTGCCGCGGCCGCCACGCCCTCCACCTGCTCGACGGAGTCGACCAGGTCCGCGGCGACCGGCTCCCGCACGCCCTCGCTCTCGCCGGGCGTGGTGATGGCGTCGGCGCTGCGGACGACGGCGTCGGTGCCGCTGGTGGCGTTGCCGAACATGGTGTCGAAGCTGGCGCGCAGCGTGTCGCCCATGACGAGCGTCCCGGCGAGGAACGCCACGCCGAGGAACACCGCGAAGAACGTACCGGCGAAGCGGCGTTTGTGGGCGCGCAGGGAGGACACGCTCAGGCGTACTGAGGCGTTCATGACGGCACCTCGAAGGCTTTCAAGCGGTCAAGGATCTTGTCGGCGGTCGGGGATTCCATACGGTCCACCAGGCGTCCGTCCGCGAGGAAGACGACCTCGTCGGCATGGGCGGCGGCGGCCGGGTCGTGGGTGACCATGACGACCGTGCGGCCCGTCCGGCGTACGGCGCGGCCGAGCAGGCCCAGGACCTCCTCGCCGGAACGGGAGTCGAGGTTGCCGGTCGGCTCGTCGGCGAAGACCACGTCCGGCTGTCCGGCGAACGCCCGGGCCACGGCGACGCGTTGCTGCTGGCCGCCGGAGAGTTCGGAGGGCCGGTGGTGGAGCCGGTCGCGCAGACCGACCACGTCGATCAGCGCGTCGGTCCACTCCGGGTCGCCCTTGGTGCCCGCCAGGTCCAGCGGCAGCATGATGTTCTCGGCGACGGTCAGCGTCGGCACCAGGTTGAACGCCTGGAACACGAAGCCCACCCGGTCGCGGCGCAGGAGCGTGAGGCGGCGGTCGTCGAGGGAGCCCAGCTCGGTGTCGCCGATGAAGGCGGCTCCCGAGGTGAGGGTGTCGAGGCCGGCCGCGCAGTGCATCAGGGTGGACTTGCCGGAGCCCGAGGGCCCCATGATCGCGGTGAAGCGGCCGGCCGGAAAGTCGACGCTCACGCCGTCCAGGGCGCGTACGGCGGTGTCGCCACCGCCGTACACCTTCACTGCGTCGACGACACGTGCGGCGGTGCGCACTTCGGTCATCTCAGGGGTGGCGCGAAGCGCCTCGTTTGGGGTGGTGGTGGGAGACGGGCGGGACGTCATGCCGCACCGCCCTTGCCCGTGCGTCCGAACTGCTCGTCCAGGACGGACAGCCGGCGCCAGTACTCGTCCTCGTCGATCTCGCCGGAGGCGAAGCGCCGGCCGAGCATGGCGATCGGCGAGTCGCCCGAGGGGCGGTGGTCGTCCATCGGGCGCCACGGTCCGCGGCGGCCGCGCCAGACGGTGCGGCGCAGCAGCGTGACGGCGCCGACGACGACGGCCGCCCAGATCAGCGGGAAGAACAGGATCCACGGGCCGGGCCCGCCGTCCCAGTTCGCCAGGGTCTGCATCTCGGTTCATCTCCCTTGAGGGGTCTTCCGGTGATGCTTCGAGACTGGCTCCGGGGAGGGGTCCTGGTCGTCGTACGGCCAGCGGCAGTGTGTGTACCTCCCGGGGAGTAGGCGGGCCCTGACGAACTGCTCCATAGACTCTGTAACTACTAGTATGTACAGTGATTCCATGGGCACACCGGAGCGACTGATCGAGTCCACCCGCGAGCTGCTGTGGGAGCGCGGTTACGTGGGCACCAGCCCGAAGGCCATCCTGGAGCGCGCGGGCGCCGGACAGGGCAGCATGTACCACCACTTCAAGGGGAAACAGGACCTCGCCCTCGCCGCGATCCGGCGCACGGCCGAGGAGATGCGGGCTACCGCCGAGGGAGTAATCGACGGGCCGGGCACGCCGTACGAACGCATCGAGGCGTATCTGCGGCGCGAGCGCGACGTGCTGCGCGGCTGCCCGATCGGCCGGCTGACGATGGATCCGGACGTGGTGTCCAGCCCCGAGCTGCGCGCACCCGTGGACGACACGCTCGACTGGCTCCGCGAACGGATCGCCGGGATCGTCGAAGAGGGCCAGGAGCAGGGCCAGTTCGCGTCCTCGCTGGACGGCGAGGAGATCGCGGCGACCGTCGTGGCGACCGTTCAGGGCGGCTACGTCCTGGCCCGCGCGTCCGGATCGCCTGCCGCGTTCGACGCGGGTGTCCGCGGACTGCTCTCCCTGCTCGCCCCCCGACAGGAGCCCTGAGACATATGCGCATCACGAGGACACGACCCGACACCCGGCAGGGCCCGGCGGAGAACTTCACGGGGACCGTGTGGATCGACGAGATCGCCGCGCCCGCCGGTCCGTCGCGTCTGCGGATGTTCAACGTCCACTTGCATCTGTCGGCGCCGGGAAGGGACGAGCCGCCGCGGGGCCGGCAGTGGTGACTGCGGTCCGTACGGTTGTGGGGGACGTGCGCCCCGGGGAGCTGGGCGTCGTCGACGCGCACGACCACCTGTTTCTCCGCAGCCCGCGGCTGCCCGGTCAGGAGTTGAACGACGCCTCGGCGGCACGGGCCGAACTGGAGGCGTTCCGCGCGGCCGGCGGGTCGGCCGTCGTGCAGTGGACGCCGTACGGCATGGGGCGGCGGGCCGCCGATCTGCCATTGCTGTCCCGCGAGACGGGGGTGCATGTCGTCGCAGCGACCGGGCTGCACCAGGCCGTGCACTACGACGACGGGACGCTCGCCGGGCTGCGCGGCAAGCTCGCCGACGTGTTCCTCGCGGAACTGACCGAAGGCATCGGGACGTCGGGCGTGCGCGCCGGGTTCATCAAGGTCGCGGGCGGCTTCCATGCACTGGATGCGCACGCCCGCTGGACGATGCGCGCGGCGGCCGAGGCGCACCGCGCGACCGGTGCGGCCATCGCCGTCCATCTGGAGCTGGGCACGGGTGCGCTCGACGTACTCGACCTGCTGTGCGGCGAGTTGGCGGTTCCGCCGGAGCGGGTCGTTCTCGGCCACCTCAACCGCTCCCCCGACCTGGTCGTGCACCGCGAGGCCGCATTCAGTGGCTGCTATCTGGCCTTTGACGGCCCGTCACACGCCCACCACGCCACCGACTGGCGCATGCCGGACGCCGTACGGGCTCTGGCCGACGCCGGTTTCGGCGACCGCATCCTCCTCGGCGGCGACACGACGACCGCTCCGGCCCGCTCGGTCAACGGCGGTCCGGGGATGCCGTATCTGCTGCGCCGCGTGCGTACGCGGCTCGAAGTCGCCCTGGGCGCCGAGCTGGTGGGCCGGATCCTGACGGAGAACCCGGCCCGCGCCTTCGCCCGGCCGTCATCGAAGGAGTACAACTGACATGCCCTTCGTCCGTATCGACGCCCTCGGCGCAGACCCGGACCGGCTCGACGCACTGGGCCGCGCCGTGCACGACGCCCTCATGGAAACCATCGGCATCCCGCCCGACGACCGCTTCCAGGTCCTGGTCGGTCACGACGGGACCACGAGCACACTGCGCTACGACGACTACCTCGGCGTCCACCACGACGACGGCATCGTCTTCGTCGCGATCACGCTGCGCGCCGGCCGGACACCCGCGCAGAAGCAGGCGCTGTACCGGCGCATCGCCGAACTCGCCCATGACTACGCGGGCACCGAGCCGCGGAACGTGCTCGTTTCCCTGACCGAGAACGAGTCGGTCGACTGGTCGCTGGGGCACGGGGTGGCGCAGTACGTCGTACGCGACTAGGCCTCTTCTTTCGGCACCGTCGTCACGGGGCTGCATCTTCCTGTGTGATCGCTTGTCGTGCGCGCAGGACCCGGCTGGTCTCGTTGCACCAGTCGGCGTGTTCCTGCTCGAAACGGAGGCCGCGCAGACAGGTCAGGTACGGCCCGATCTTGTCGCCGGACGTCAGGAACGCCTGCTCGTCCAAGTCACCGCGCAGGCCATGCAGGAACCGGGTGAAGATGTCGATCTTGGCCGCGGCGATGGCGGCCCGCTCCTCCAGCTGTTCGATCACGGCTTTCACGGAGACGCTGTCCACGGCCTGCACCTTGACCAGGAGGTCGTCCCGGACGAAGGACGGCTTGACCGGAGCCGCGGCGAAGCGCTCGAGCTCGGCGAGACCGGCGCCGGTGATCGTGAACAACCGCTTGGTCGGGCGGGACTCCTGAACCACGTTACGGCCCTCGACCAGGCCGCTCTTCTCCATCTTGGCCAGCTCCAGATAGAGCTGCTGGGGCACCGCATGCCAGAAGTTGGCCATGCCCAGGTCGAATGTCTTGGCCAGCTGGTAGCCGCTGGACTCCCCGTCCAGCAAGGCCGCCAGCACCGCGTGCCGCAGAGCCACGATCGCCCTCCCTGCTCTCTCTGCCGCTGATGCTTCCATCCGCCCCTCCGCCTGTCGCGCAGGGGGTTGACCTCTTCGACTTACTCAACAATATTAGTATTCAGGATTATGACTATTCTCTCCGTCAGGGAGATGGCATGAAAACGTCACCGAAGTCCCCGTACGACAGCGTCATGGCGCCGGCGACCGAGGAGGTCACGGCCTTCGATCTGCCCGTCACCGGCCGCATCCCGGCCGAGCTGAACGGCCGCTACCTGCGCAACGGGCCCAACCAGATGAACCTCGACGATCCCCTGCTGCATGTCTTCGTCGGCGACGGCATGGTCCACGGCGTGCGGCTGCGCGACGGCAAGGCGGAGTGGTACCGCAACCGCTGGGTCCGCTCCCAGCACATCGCCAAGGCACTGGGCGAAGAGCCCCGACCCGGTGACTACCGCAGGAACGACCTCGGCGCGAACACCAGCGTCATGGGTCTCGGCGACCGTACCTTCGCCTTGATGGAGGGGGGCACCAGGCCGTACGAACTCTCCTACGACCTCGACACGTTGGGCCTCTGCGACTTCGGCGGGACCCTGCGCGAAGGCTTCACCGCCCACCCGAAGGTCGACCCGGAGACCGGTGAGATCCACGCCGTCACCTATGACATCGGGGGCGACGCCGTGCGCTACCTGGTCGTCTCCCCGGCCGGCCTGGTCACCCGCACCGTGGAGATCCCGGCCCCGCACGGGCCGATGATGCACGACTTCTCGCTCACCCAGAAGTACGCCGTCCTCTACGACCTGCCCATCGCCTTCAGCCTGGAGGCGGCCAAGGCAGGCGAGAGGCTTCCGCTGGTGTGGCACGAGGGACGCGGCGGCCGGATCGGCCTGCTGCCCCGGGGCGGCACCGAGGTGCGCTGGATCGACATCCCGCCCTCCTGGGTCTTCCACACCCTCAACGCCTATGACGACGGTGACACGGTCGTGCTGGACCTGGTCCGGTATCCGAAGATGTTCGTCAATGCCCAGTTCCAGGGCAACAGCCTTCCCACACTGGACCGTTGGGTGGTCGACACCGTCACCGGTAAGGTGACCGAGACCTGTGTCGACGACCGCCCCCAGGAGTTCCCGGTGGTCAGCCCGGCCGTCGTCGGCGGCCCGTACCGCTATGGATACTCGGCTGTCACCGCCCCCCTGATCCGCTTCGCCGGACCGACCGCCGAGCTGGAGGACCTGTCCGACGACTCGTTCGGCGACGCGCTGCTCAAGCACGACCTCACCAAGCAGTCCACGGAGGCGCACTACTTCGCCAAGGGGTGCTACGCCAGTGAGGCGTTCTTCGTGCCCGCCGAGAACGCGCGGGCGGAGGACGACGGTTACCTCATGGCGTACCTCTTCGATCCGGGCCGGGGCGCCAGCGACCTGGTGATCCTCTCCGGCCAGGACTTCACCGGCGCCCCCGTCGCCACGATCCATCTCCCCGCGCGCGTGCCGTTCGGCTTCCACGGCCGATGGATCCCCGACCTGGCCTGACGCTCGCGTCCCGACCGCAGAGAGCGAGTGACGATGACCGAATATCCCCATCTGCTGCGCCCCCTCGACCTCGGGTTCACCACCCTCCCCAACCGCGTGATCATGGGCTCGATGCACAGCGGTCTCGAGGACGGCAGCGGCCGACTCGACCGGCTCGCCGCGTTCTTCGCCGAGCGGGCGCGCGGTGGTGTGGGTCTCATGGTGACCGGCGGCTACTCGCCCAACGAGGCCGGGATGTTCTACCCGGGCGCCTGCAAACTCGGCACCACCGCCGAGGCGCGGCGGCACCGCGTGGTCACGGAGGCGGTGCACCAGGAAGGCGGCAGAATCGCGTTGCAGCTGCTGCACGCGGGGCGGTATGCCGACCACCCCGGTGTGGTGTCCGCCTCCGCGCTCCAGGCGCCGATCAAGCGGCACCGGCCCCGTTCCCTGACCGACCAGGAAATCCGTGCCCACATAGCCGACTTCGGCCGGTCGGCCGCCCTCGCCCGCGAGGCGGAGTACGACGGCATCGAGGTCATGGGCAGCGAGGGCTACCTCATCAATCAGTTCCTGGCGCCGCGCACCAACCACCGCACGGACGCCTGGGGCGGCACGGCCGAGAAGCGGCGGCGGATCGCGGTGGAGATCGTCCGGTCCTGTCGGAAGGCCGTCGGGCACGACTTCGTCATCATCTACCGGCTGTCCATGCTGGAGCTGGTCGAGGACGGTCAGACCTGGGACGAAGTCGTCGCTCTCGCCAAGGAGGTCGAGGCGGCCGGTGCCACGATCATCAACACCGGTATCGGCTGGCACGAGGCCCGCGTGCCCACCATCGTCACCTCCGTGCCGCGGGCTGCCTTCACCGCCGTCACCGGCAAGCTCAGACAGCACATCGGCATCCCGGTGGTCGCCTCCAACCGGATCAACATGCCGCAGGTCGCCGAGGAGGTGCTGGCCCGCGGCGACGCCGATCTGGTCTCCATGGCCCGCCCGTTGCTCGCCGACCCCGAGTGGGTGGCCAAGGCCTCGGCCGGCCGGGCGGACGAGATCAACACCTGTATCGCCTGCAACCAGGCATGCCTGGACCACACCTTCACCCGGACGACCGCCTCCTGCCTGGTCAATCCGCGCGCCGGCCGCGAGACCACGCTGCGTCTCGATCCGGTGCGGCGCGTCAAGCGGGTCGCCGTCGTCGGTGCGGGACCGGCCGGACTGTCCTGCGCGGTGACCCTCGCCGAACGCGGCCACCGGGTCGAGCTGTTCGAGGCGACGGACACGATCGGCGGGCAGTTCGACATCGCCTGCCGCATCCCGGGCAAGGAGGAGTTCGCCGAGACCATCCGCTACTACCGCCGCCGCATCGAACGCACCCGCGTCACCCTGCACCTGAACACCCGGGCCACCGCGGCCGCGCTGGCCGCGGACGGCTTCGACGAAGTGGTCGTCGCGACGGGCGTCGTCCCACGGGTGCCGGACATCCCCGGCATCGACCATCCTTCCGTGCTGTCGTACGTCGATGTCGTACGGCACGGAGCATCGGTCGGTGAGCGGGTGGCCGTGATCGGTGCGGGCGGAATCGGCGTCGACGTGAGCGAGTTCCTGACGCACTCCAAGTCGCCGACCCTCGATCTCCAGGCGTGGCGGACCGAGTGGGGTATCGACATCGACACCGAGGACCTGCGCGGTGGCCTGGTCGGACCGAAGCCCGAGCCGTCGCCCCGAAAGGTGTATCTGCTGCAACGCAGGACTTCCCGTATCGGCAAGGACCTCGGGAAGACCACTGGTTGGGTTCATCGGGCCGTGCTGCGGGCCAAGGGCGTGGAGCAGATCGTCGGGGTCGGCTACGAGCGGATCGACGATGCGGGACTGCACATCTCGTACGGTCCCGAGCGGCAACGGCCCCAGGTGCTCGCCGTCGACACCGTGGTGGTCTGCGCAGGCCAGGAACCAGTGCGTGATCTCGTCGACGGGTTGACCGAACGGGACATCACCACACACCTCATCGGCGGCGCGGACGTCGCCGCCGAACTGGACGCCAAGCGTGCCATCGAGCAGGGCACACGGCTCGCCGCGGCGATCTGAGCCCGTGCGTCGCAGCGAGGCACACCCCCTGCCGAGCCGCCGAGAGGACGGAGCTGCCGTGTCCGACACACTCTCATCGCACCACCCCCTGGGATTCGCGGACGTAGTCGCCGCCACCCCGGACCGGACCGCCCTGATCGAACCGGACGGACACGCACTCAGCTACGGTGAACTGGACGCCCGCGTCAATCAGTTGGCGCACGCGCTGGCCGCTCTGGGCCTACAGACCGGCGACGGTGTCGCGGCGATCCTGCCGAACAGCCGTCACTACTTCGAGCTGCGGCTCGCCACCGGCCGGACCGGCCAGTACTTCACCCCGATCAGCCACCATCTCACCGCAGCCGAGATCGCCTACATCGTCGAGGACTGCGAAGCCCGGGTCGTGGTCGTCGACGAGTCGCTGCTCGGCGCGGCCGAACAGGCCCTGGACGAGGCCGGTTTCCCCGCCGATCGGCGCATCGTGGCCGGTGCGGCGGAGGGCTGGACCGGCTACGAGGAAGTCCTCCGAGAACAGCCGACCACACCGCCGGACCACCCGAGGGCGGGCAGCATCATGATGTACACCTCGGGGACGACCGGCCGTCCCAAGGGCGTACGGAGGCAGCTGCCCGAAGGGCCTCCGCAGGTCACCGAGACCGAACTCAACCTCATGCCCAGGCTCGACATCTTCCCGGGCCACGAGGTCCAGCTGGCCGCCGCCCCGCTCTACCACGCCGCACCGGGGGTCTTCGCCCACTCAGGGCTCAACTTCGGCCACACCGTGGTCATCGCGGAGCGGCCCACCCCTGAGGAGTGGCTGAGGCTCATCGACCGCCACCAGGTCTCGATCACCTTCGCTGTGCCCACCGTGCTGCACCGGCTGCTCCGCCTCCCCGAAGAGGTGCGGGGGCGGTACGACACATCGAGCCTGCGCAGTGTCGTCCACGGGGCGGCGCCCTGCCCGGCCGAGGTGAAACGGGCCGCGATCGACTGGCTCGGCCCGGTCGTCCACGAGTTCTACGCGGCCACCGAAGGCCCGGCGACCGCCGCCACCGCGCGGGAATGGCTGACCAGACCGGGCACCGTCGGCCGCCCGCTGCCGGGCATCGAGATTCGTGTCGTCGACCCCGCCGGAAAGCCGTTGCCCACCGGCGAGACCGGCAGCGTGTACTACAGCCCGTCGTATCCATTCGAGTACTTCAAGGACCCTGAGAAGACGGCCGCCTCCATGCACGACGGACTTCTCACGGCAGGCGACATCGGCTACCTCGACGAGGACGGGTGGCTGTTCCTCTGCGACCGCCGGACGGATCTGATCATCTCCGGCGGAGTCAATGTCTATCCGGCGGAGGTCGAGGCCGTTCTGCTCGCCCACCCTGACGTGGCAGACGCGGCCGTAGTCGGTGTGCCGGACGCGGAGTGGGGCCGGCGGGTGATCGCCGTCGTACAGCCGGAAGCCGGTGTGGCGGCCGGGGACGAACTGGCCGCCCGGCTCACCGCGCACTGCCGCACGCTGCTGGCCGGATTCAAGATCCCCCGCATCATCTCCTTCACCGACCGGCTCCCGAGAACCCCGACGGGAAAGGTGCGGCGGCGCGAACTGCGCACAGCTGACGCGCCGCCGTGACATCACGCGACGAACAGGGATATCAGCCATGGAACGCACGATCTTCCAGGACACTCACGAGACCTTCCGCCGGACCGCACGGGAGTTCATGGCCAAAGAGGTCGTCCCGCAGTACCCGGAATGGGATGCGGCCGGAATCGTGCCGCGCGACATGTTCCGGCGTATCGGTGAACTCGGCGTCCTGGGAATGCAGATACCGAAGGAGTACGGGGGCGGCGGGTCCAACAGCTTTCTGTACGCCGCCGTCTGGGCCGAGGAGACGGCACGCGCCTATGTGAACCTGGGCGGCTTCAGTGCACATCTGCACATCGTGCTGCCCTACTTTCTCGCGTACTGCACCGAGGACCAACGCAGACGATGGTTCCCCGGTCTGGCCTCCGGCGATCTGATGGCGTCCATCGCGATGACCGAACCGGGGACCGGCTCGGATCTGGCCGGGATGACAACCACGGCCGTGAAGCGGGACGGCCACTATGTGCTGAACGGTGCCAAGACCTTCATCACGGGCGGGATCAACGCGGACCTGGTCCTGGTGGTGGCCAGGACCGGAACGGGCGCAGACCGGCGCGACGGCCTTTCGCTTCTGGTGGTCGAGCGGGACATGCCCGGCTTCACCCGGGGCCGCAATCTGGACAAGATCGGCCTCAAGACGCAGGACACCGCCGAGCTCTTCTTCGAGGACGTCCGCGTGCCGGTCGAGAACCTGCTGGGTGAGGAAGGCAGGGCATTCGGCTGCATGATGAGCAACCTTCCTCAGGAACGTCTCGGTATCGCCGTCGCCGCGCAGGCCGCGGCCGAAGCGGCGCTCACCACGACCGTGGAGTACGTGCGGAACCGGAAGGTGTTCGGCACCACGGTGTCCTCCTTCCAGAACACCAAGTTCGAACTCGCCGCCTGTGCGGCCGAGATCGAGGCCGGACGGTTCCTGGTGGACCGTGCCCTGGTGGCGCACGACGCGGGCGAACTGTCGGTGGCCGACGCCGCAAAGGTCAAGATCTTCACCACCGAACTACAGGGCCGGGTGATCGACCGCTGTCTTCAACTGCACGGCGGCTACGGCTACATGCGGGAGTACCCCATCGGCCGGCTGTACACGGATGCCCGCATCAGCCGCATCCTGGGCGGCACCACCGAGGTGCTGAAGACGATCGTCGCCAAGTCGCTGGGGCTCTGAAAGGACGGTCGGCGCGATGTACTTGTCGTCGCGGTCGAAGTGCCGCTTTCCGGGTCGGTCACCTCACGTTGCGTGCTCAAAGGGCTGGACATTGAGTCGGGCAATGCGCTGCGTCATATCGCCGATGCTCTTCTCAAGAGGTGGCCATGGAAACGCGGTCATCACCGTCCTGCTCAACACCAGACCATGTAGTGCAGCGATCAGATGCGCAGAATCCGTCTGTGGGTCGACGCTGTCGGAGGTGCCTTCCAGAACGCATCCTTCAAGGGCCTTGACCAGGTCCTGGAAAGCCGCTTGCCCCTCTACGGGAGGATGACCTGGGATCGCCGTGAACATGAGCTGCCGCCAAGCCGGGTGAGACGTCCAGATTTTCACGTACGCGCCGGCCCGGGCATACAGGGCGAGTGCGGCGCTCTCGGCGCCCTTGGCTGCCCGTCCGGTGATTTCCCGCACCTCGACGAAGATGGCGTCGCGCATCACAGAAAGCAGATCCTCGACCGTGGCAAAATGAGGATAGATGGCCGGTGCCGTAATTCCGGCCGCACGAGCGACGGGACGCAGTTTCACCGCTTCGACGGTCCCTTCTTCGTGCAGGACCGTGAATGCCGCCTGAATGATCTCTGCTCGGAGTTGTGCGCCTTTGCCGCGCACGTTCCGCTTTCGAGTCGATGTCTGCCTGTCATCCACGACGCCACCCTAACAGCCGTTTACTCATACACCGCCCGGTATCTGAATATCCGGGCAACTGGTCCCCGTTGCGGGGACTTCGAGATTGATCAGGTACTCGTCGATCACGTCGTTGATGCAGGTACTCGGTCCGGCGGCGGCCGTGGCGGGGTACACGGTGTGGCCGTACCCCTCGTAGGTGACCAGAGTGGCTCCGGTGTCCCTGGCGGCGGCCTGCGACCAGGAGTACACGGTGGCGTAGTCATGCACGTTGCCGAGCATGACCATGGGTGGGGCGTCGCTGGTGTCCGGAGGGGCTTGGGGGTAGGTGGTCTCGCCGGTGTATCCCACGCAGTTCAGCGCGCTGTTGGCGTAGGGGCTCCACTGGACGTTGGGGTACTTCCGGGCCAGTTGGGAGGACAGGAGTTTCCACTCGGCGTAGTTGCTGACCTGGAGGTCGAAGTCCTGGCAGAGCCACACCTCTTGTGGCAGCCGGGGAACTCCGGGCGGCCAGGGGTCCCCCGTCGGTGGCGGGGGCGTCGCTTCACCGTCGTACAGCGCCTTGATGGTGCCGGCCAGTCCCGTCCACGCTTCCGGGAAGTTGGCGCCGAAGACCGTTGCCGTCAGGCCGGCGAAGCTGATGACGCTTCCGGACGTGGGGTCGGTCAGTTCGCCCTTGCGGGCCCGCTCACGCAGTTCGCCGTAGGTCTTCTTGGTGTCCCTGCCGTACAGGGCGCAATCGGGTGTCGTGTCGCACCAGGCGGCGAACTGGAGGAAGTTCTCCTCCAACGCGCCGGTCCCGGCGCTCATCCAGTCCCAGGCGGTCCGCACGTTGTGGTGATCCATGTTGCCGTCACCGACCAGCGCCCGGACGCGGTCGGGGTACATCTGGGCGTAGAGCTGGGTCGCGAGAGTTCCGTACGAGTCGCCGATCTGGCTGATCCTGTCCTCGCCCAGCGCGGCTCGGATGGCGTCGATGTCGTGAACCGTGTGGATGGTGTCGGTGTGGTCGTACAGCGGCCCGGTGCGCCTGCGGCAGTCCTCACTGAGCGCCACCTTTGCTGCCACAAGCTTGTCGAAGTCGGCCTGACTGTGCGGGTCCTTGAGCGCCTCGGTCGCGTCCACCATGTTCTGATCGCAGGTGATCAGGCTGCTGGTGTAGACGCCGCGCGGGTCGTAGGTGACGACGTCGAAGCGCTCCAGCACCGCGGCGGTGGCCACCTGCCCGTTACGTGCCGTCATGTCCGCTACCCCGGACATGCCGGGACCGCCCGGGTCCAGGACGAGGGAGCCGATGCGCTGGTCTGGGTCGGTGGCCTGATGGCGGGCCAGGCCGAGGTGGATCTTCTCGCCGCCGGGGTCGGACCAGTCCAGCGGTACCTCGATGGTGGCGCACTGCACTGCGGTGGTGCCGGGGCAGGTCGTCCAGTCGATCGTGCTCGTGGGGGCGGCAGTTGTGGGCTCGGCGGAATCGTCCGCGTGGGCCGGGGCACCGTATCCCGCGATCAGGACCGATGAGGCCACGGCGGCAAGTGACTTGATGAAAGTCATCCTGGCCGATCTCTTGGTTCCACGAGGTGAATGTCTACGTTCGCCGTAGTTGACTGCCTCTGACGCGTCGCTCAATTCGGCCTCCCGACTAGAGAAACGGGTGTTTAGTTAGATGGGCACCATGCGCCGAAGGCAGAGCTGTTGTCAATGACTTGAGTCGGTGAAACCGCCGAACCGAACGTCGGCGTGTCAGCGCCCCGGCTTCTCGAAGCCCAGGTGGTGGATGACGCTGCGGAGTTCGTCGAGTGCCTGCCGGCGGTCGCCGGTGGTGATGCCCTGGACGAAGAGGCCGCGTACGGTCCACACGACGGCCTGGGCGCGGGCGCGTGCGGCCTCGTGAGAGAGGCCGTCGCGCTCGCCGAGGGTGGTGAACAGGGTGGTCCAGTCCTCAAGGGAGTCCAGGAACTCGCGGTAGGGCTCGGGGTCCTGGACGGCGAGGCCGAGGACGTAGAAGAAGGCGGCGATCCGCGGCTCGTGGGCGGGGTCGAGGTAGAGCCGTTCCAGCAGGTGCAGGGCGTCCTCGTAGGTGCCCTCGGCGGAGACGGCGCGCAGGGCCGCCTGCTCCTGTCGACGCAGTTCGCTGAGGAGGGCGGCGAGGAAGCCGTCACGGGAACCGAAGTGGTGGATGAGCATGCGGTGGCTGGTGCCGAGGTGCTCGGCCAGCTTGCGCAACGTCAGGTCGCTGAGTCGGCCCCGCTCCGCCAGCAGCTCCTGGCCCTTGCGCAGCAGTTTCGCGCGGGGCGTGTCGTCGCTCATGTTCCTCTCGGGTGCTCCTGGCCGGCCGGACGGCTGCTCAGCAAGGTTAGCCGAGGCCGTCCGCGGGCTTGCCCAACCAAGTGAGGGCAGCGACGACCAGTGTTTGGACGCCGGTGCTCAGGCTGGGTTCGAGGACCGGGGCGAAGTGGGGTGAGTGGTTGGTCGGCAGCTGGTCGAACCGACCGTCGCGGAGCGCGGCGTCGACGGTGTCGGCGTCGAGACCTCCCCAGAACCAGAAGACCGTGGGGGCGCCGGATGCTTCACCCAGGACGCCTATGTCCTCGCTCGCGGTGAGGGGCGGCAGGGTCAACAGCCGCTGCTCGCCGAAGTGTTCGGCGAAGGCCGCCACGGTGGTCGCGGTGGCGCTCGGGTCACTGACCAGCGGAGGAACTGCGATGGTCCATTCCAGCTCGGGCGGGCGGGGCGCGGCACTGGCGGTCGCCTCGCTGTGGATGACGCGTTCGATCGCCTCGCGGACCAGGGCGCGGGTCCGGTCGGAGTAGGTGCGTACGTTGATGCCGAGTTCAGCCGTGTCGGGGATGATGTTGTCCTTGGTCCCGGCCTGGAGCCGTCCGACGGTGACCACGGCGGACTCGGCGGGCGGGACCTCGCGCGCGACGATGCCCTGGAGCCGGGTGACGACGTGCGCGGCCAGCAGAACCGGGTCGACGGTGGCCTCGGGACGCGATCCGTGCCCGCCCCTGCCGTGCAGGACGACGTTCGCGGAGTCCCCGGCGGCCATGATCGGCCCCGTGGCGTGGCCGATCGTGCCGGCGGGCAGCGGGCCGACGTGCTGGCCGAGCACGATGTCCGGCGTGGGGAACCGGCGGAACAGCCCGTCGTCGACCATGTCCCGTGCTCCCCGGCCGAGTTCCTCGGCCGGCTGGAACACCGCGAGCAGCGTCCCGGACCAGGTGGCGGTGGCGCGGGCGAGCAGGGTCGCGGCACCGAGCAGGCAGGTGGTGTGCATGTCGTGGCCGCAGGCGTGCATCACCGGCACTTCATCTCCGTCGGCGCCTGTGGCCCGAGTTGTGCTCGCATAGCGCAGGCCGGTCTTCTCCTCGACGGGGAGCGCGTCGAGATCGGCGCGCACCAGCACCACCGGGCCGTCTCCATTGCGCAGCACTCCCACGACCCCCGTGCCGCCGACGTGCTCGGTCACGCCGAAGCCGAGGGGACGGAGAGCTTCGGCCACGCGCCGCGCGGTGCGGTGCTCCTGGAGCGACAGCTCCGGGTGCTCGTGCAAGTCCCGGTAGAAGTCAGCGAGTTGGGCACTCAGTTCGTCGAGACCGGTCCATACGGTGCCTGCCACGGGAGTCGCTCCTTCGTTCGCATGGATTTCCGATGTTCCAATGGTACACATCGCGTGTACCATTGGTACATTGCTCGGAGTGCCCAGTCACCCGGACCCCGCGGCTCCGTCTCTGCGCCATCCGCCCCGGAAAGGACCGTCCGTGCTCCACCACGAAGACGCCGGTCAAGGCCCCCTGATCGTGCTGCTCCACGGCGTCACCGAGAACAGCACCGCCTGGGAACCCGTAGTCGGGCCGCTCGCCACGACCCATCGCGTGCTCGCCCTCGACCTGCGCGGTCACGGCCGCTCCCCCGCACAGCCTCCCTACGACATGCTGACCCTCGCCCAGGACGTCCGGATCACCCTGGACGCGCTGGCCCCGCAGCAACCGCCGCTGATCATCGGACACTCCCTCGGAGCGATGGTCGCCACCGTGTACGCCGCCATGCACCCAGTACGCGCAGTAGTGAATGTCGACCAGTCACTCGACCTCGCACACATGCAGCAAACGGTGCTGGATCTGCTGCCGAGGCTGCGAACGGCACAGTTCACCGACGCACTCGACGCCATGTTCACGCAGTTGGAAGCCGGCGCCCTCTCCCCCGCCGAATCCGCCCGCCTCAAGAGCCTCCGGCGTTACGAGCGCGATGTCGTCCTGGGCATCTGGGGCGGAGATCTCCAGCAGGCGCCCCCGACGGAGCTCGTCAATCTGGCCGCAGGGCTGCTCAGCGCGATCCGCGTGCCCTACCTGGCGCTGCACGGCTCCGAACCGGGTCCGGAGTACCGGACCTGGCTGGCCACCACGCAGCCGGCCGTCACCGTCGAGGTATGGCCCGGCTGCGGTCACTACCCGCACCTGGTGCATCCAGAGCGCTTCGTCGACCGCGTGCGACGTATGCGCCTGGACACCGGACCACAGCAGGCACCTCAGGAAGAGGCGGCCGGCGAATCTCCGTAGCCCCGACGACTCAAGGAGACGCTGGTGTCACAGGCGCTCATCACGATTCTTCTCCCGGCGGCGCTCGTCATCACCATGTTCGGTCTTGGGCTGACCCTGACCACGGCGGATCTGGTGCGGGTGTTCCAAGCGCCCAAGGCGGCTGTCATCTCGTTGTTCTGCCAGCTTCTCGTGCTGCCCGCCATCGCCTTCGGCCTCGTGATCTCGTTCGGGCTCGCGCCGGAACTGGCGGTCGGGATGATGCTGTTGGCGGCGTCGCCGGGCGGCCCCTCGGCGAGCCTGTTCAGTCATCTGGCCGGCGGTGACGTGGCGCTCAACATTGCGGTGACCGCTGTCAACTCGGTCATCGCGATGGTGACCTTTCCGGTCATCGCCGAGCTGTCGATGGCCCACTTCCTGGGCGAGGGCCGGTCGATCGGACTTCAGGCGGACAAACTGTTCCAGGTTGTCGTGACCGTGGTGATCCCGGTGGTCATCGGCATGTGGGTGCGTCACCGGTACGCCGCGTGGGCCGAACGCATGCGCGGTCCGGTCAAGACGGGATCGATCGTGGTGCTGGTGGCCGTCATCGGGGGCGCGGTGTCGCAGCAGTACGAGGTCCTGCTGGACAACGCGGGCGCCCTCACCGTCATCACGCTGCTGTTCTGCGTCTGCGGCCTGACCATCGGCTACTTCGTGCCGCGGCTGTTCCGGGTGGGTCTTGAGCAGGCCATAGCCTCCGCCATGGAGATCGGGATCCACAACGCGGTGCTCGCGATCACCGTGGCGATTTCGGTACTGGACAACGAGACGATGGCCATCCCGCCCGCGGTGTACGGCATCCTCATGTACTTCCCGGCCGCACTGGTCGCTTACGGCTTCGCCCGCCGGCGCCGGGCCGCGCATCTGGAAGATGTGTCCGACTGACCGGCTCTCAGGTGTGGCTCACCAGGGAATCGGCCCCTCCACGTCGAAGTAGCCCCCGGTCGGACCGTCCGGGCCGACCTGTGCCATGCGGACGATGACCTCGGCGCCCTGCTCGACGGTCTGGGTACCGGTGCGCCCGTTCAGGTCCGTCGACGTGAAACCCGGCTCGACGGCGTTGATCCGCATGTTCGGGAACGCCTTCGCGAACTGCACGGTGATCATATTGACCGCCGTCTTCGAGGCCGGGTAGGCAACGGCCGGGTAGAAGTGGGCCGGTGAGTCCGGGTCGGACAGCCGGGAAAGCGACGCCAAGCCGCTGCTCAGGTTGACCACGACGGGGGCCGCGGACCGCTGGAGCAGCGGCAGGAAGGCGTGGGTGACACGGACGACGCCGAATACGTTGGTCTCGAACACCGTGCGCATCTCGTCGGCGGTGGTGTCCGCGGCGGTGGGCATGCTGTTGCTCTCGCTCCGCACTTCGATGCCGGCGTTGTTGACCAGTACGTCAAGGCCGCCCTCGGCCTCGACGGTCTTCACCGCGGCCCGGACGGAGACGTCGTCGCTGACGTCGAGCTGGACGAACCGGGCGCCGAGCTGTTCGGCGGCGCGGCGGCCCCGCTCGGCGTCGCGGGCGCCGACGTAGACGGTGTGACCTGCTTCGACCAGCCGACGGGCGGTCTCGAAGCCCAGTCCCTTGTTCGCTCCGGTGATGAGTGTTGTCGTCATGACTCCACGCTCCCGCTCGACAGGGTGGGCAGCCAGCGCACCCCGCTTCCTGGGACTCCCAGTACCAGGCACGATCCCGGCCGACGCGGTTGACTGGGGGTATGACGACGGAACTCGGGCGGGCCCTGCGCCGCTGGCGCGACCGGGTCGCCCCGGAGACCGCCGGGCTGCCCGCCGGTGGTCAGCGGCGCGCGGCCGGGCTGCGTCGCGAGGAACTGGCCCTGCTGGCGGGAATCTCGGTCGACTACGTGACCCGCCTCGAACAAGGGCGGGCGGTCAACCCGTCCGGACAGATCATCGAGGCCCTCGCCCGGGCACTGCGGCTGACGGGGGACGAACGGACGCACCTGTTCCGGCTGGCCGGGCTGGTGCCGCCGGGTCCCGAGACGGTGCCCGGGCACATCACGCCGAGCGTCCAGCGACTGCTGGACCGGCTGGTGGACACTCCGGTCGGCGTCTCCGACGCGGCCATGACGCTGCTCGTGGCCAACCCCATGTATGCGGCGCTGATGGGCGACCCCTCCGGCCGGCGCGGCTTCGAACGCAACGGGGTGTGGCGCAACTTCCTCGGCGTGCCCACCCGGGTCCGGCACACGCCGGAGGAGCGGTACGCCTTCGAGATCGGCATGGTCGGCGAACTGCGGGCGACGGCCGTCCGGTATCCCGCCGACCGGCAACTGGGGCGCCTGATCGCGGAGTTGCGTGCGAGCAGCGAACGGTTCGCCGAGCTGTGGGACGCGGGCGTCGTCGGCCGGCTCGAGAGCTCGCGCAAGACGATCGAGCATCCGCAGGTGGGCCTGTTGACTCTGGACTGCGACCTGCTCCGGGTCGAGGGCAACGATCTGCACATCCTCGTCTACTCGGCCGAACCGGGCACCGAGGCCGCCGACAAGCTGGAGCTGCTCTCCGTCCTCGGCACCCAGTCACTCGTGGGCTAGCGCCCCCAGCGGATCGTCCAGTACCGGCTGCCAGGCCAGCTCCGCCGCACCCACCAGGCTGTTGTGGTCGAGCGTGCACGCCAGGATCGGCACACCGCCGCTCTGTCCCCACAGACTGCGGTCGGCGACGACGGCACGCAGCCGCTCCGGGTCCGCGTCGAGCAGGGTGCGGTGCATTCCGCCGAGGATGATGCGGTCCGGGTTGAGGATGTTCACCAGGCCCGCGAGGCCGAGGCCGAGCCGGTCGATCAGTTGCTCGGTGGCCGCACGGACGGTCGGGTCGGCGTAGTGCAGCCGGATCAGGTCGATCGCCTGCTGCAACAGCGACACCTCGGGACCCGGGTCGCGCCCCGCCGCGGTGAGGAGGGCCAGCGGGTCGGCCTCGACGTCGAGACAGCCGCGGCTGCCGCAGTGGCAGGGGCGGCCCTCCGGGTTGACGGTGAGGTGGCCGACCTCCAGGGCCAGGCCCGAACTGCCGGTGTGCAGGCGCCCGTCGAGGACCAGTGCGCCGCCCACACCCCGGTGTCCGGTGGCCACGCACAGCAGGTCCCGGGCGCCGCGTCCCGCGCCGTGCCGGTGTTCGGCGAGCGCGGCGAGATTGACGTCGTTGCCCGCGAACGCCGGTCCGGTGATCCCGGCCGCGCGCACGCACTCCGCGAAGATCCGGCGCACGGGCGCGCCCACGGGCCAGGCCAGGTGCAGCGGATTGAGGGCCAGACCGTCGGGCTCGGCGACCGCGGACGGCACGGCGAGCCCGGCACCCACGCAGCGGCGTCCGGTGGTGCGCAGCAGGTCGGCGCCCGCCTCCACCACGGATCCGAGGACCTTCGCGGGGTCGGCGTCGACGGTCTCGCAGCCCGGCGCGGTGGCGACGATCCGGCCGCCGAGACCGACCAGTGCGGCTCGGAACCCGTCGGCGTGCACCTGTGCGGCGAGGACGACCGGCCCGTCCTCGGCGACCGACAGCCGGTGCGAGGGCCGCCCCTGCGAACCGGCCGCCGCGGAGGGCCGGGCGTCCACCTGGATCAGCCCGAGCGCCTCCAGCTCCGCGGCCACCGCGCCAGCCGTCGCCCGTGTCACCCCCAGCTCGGCGGTGAGCACGGCCCGGGTCGGCGCCCGTCCGGTGTGCACGAGCTCCAATGCGGGCCCGAGCGCACCGCGCCCCCGGTCCAGCCGCGTCCTCGAGGTGGTCCCTTCCCCCGCCGGCCGGGGGTCCGCCTTCCCGCTCATGAGGGCGAGTCTCCCATGATCCGCCGGCACGGAGGGCTACAGGCCGCTGACTCTGAGCGTGACGTTCAGCCGCCCGGTCAGCCCCAACTCGGGCGGCGCCGTGCCCGGGTGCACCCGCGGCACCCCGTGGTAGGCGAGCCGCGACGGTCCGCCGAACACGAACAGATCCCCGCTGCGCAGCTCCACGTCCGTGTAGGGCCGGGCCCGGGTCTCGGTGTTGCCGAAGCGGAACACGCAGGTGTCCCCGAGGCTCAGCGACACCACCGGGGCGTCCGACTTCTCGTCGCTGTCGCGGTGCATGCCCATGCGGGCGTCGGCGTCGTAGAAGTTGATCAGAGCGATGTCGTACGGAGGCGGCTCCGTGCCGAGGGCGTCGCCCACCGCGCTCCGGCCCAGCTCTCCCAGCCAGTCCGGGAACGGCTTCACGGGCGCACCGTCACCGTCGACGACGGTGCGGGCGTAGGCGTACGGATACCAGTGCCAGCCGAGACAGACCTGCCGGGCGGTCATCGTGCCGCCGCCGGGTGTGCGGACCGTGCGGAGCCCGGCGGGCGGGCGCGCCCACGCGCGGCAGGCCTCCAGCAGCTCGCGCTGCCGCTCCTGATCCAGCCAGCCCGGCACGTGCACCGCGCCCGGCGCGACCTCCGTGCGGCCCCTGGGGAACAGTTCGGCATCCATGCCCCCATCCTGCCCGACCGGCCTTCACCTGCGGCTCGGCCAGGGCCTGTCCGGCGGATCAGGTTGCAGGAAAGAAGCGGTGCCAAATCAGCGCTGGTGAGCGGGGCCATGGGGGGTCCCCCGCGCGAGCGAAGCCGAGCGTGGGGGAGACTGACGACAACGCCGCAGATGGGCGTGCCAGGCCCCGCGTCTGCGGCATGATCCGCCGGACAGGCCCTAGCCTGGTCGCACGATGAACGACCGTATGACGACGCCCTGGGGCGAGATCGCGCCGACCCGCTTCCCCGAGGACCCGCGCGAGCAGCTGCGCGCCTGGGACGCCTCCGACGAGTACCTCCTGCGGCACCTCGCGGAGCAGGAGGTCCCGCTGTCCGGCACGGTCGTGGTCCTCGGCGACCGCTGGGGTGCCCTGGTCACGGCCCTCGCGGCCCACCGGCCGGTACAGATCACCGACTCGTACCTCGCCCAGGAGGCGACGCGCGCGAACCTCGCACGCAACGACATCGAGACGGGCACCGTCACCCTGCTCACCACCCAGGATCCGCCACCGGCCCGGGTCGACGTCCTCCTCGTCCGTGTGCCGAAGAGCCTGGCGCTCCTGGAGGACCAGCTGCTGCGGCTGGCGCCCGCCGTGCACAAGGGCACGGTCGTCGTCGGCACCGGCATGGTGAAGGAGATCCACACCTCCACGCTGAAGCTGTTCGAGCGGATCCTCGGCCCGACCCGCACCTCGCTCGCCGAGAAGAAGGCCCGGCTCATCTTCTGCACGCCCGGGGCCCATGAGCCGCCCGCCAGCCCCTGGCCGTACAGCTACACGCTCCCCGACGGCATCGGCGCTGCCTCGGGCGGCACCGTCGTCAATCACGCGGGCGTGTTCTGCGCCGACCGGCTCGACATCGGCACCCGCTTCTTCCTGAAGCACCTGCCGAGCAGCGGCGGCGGCCGCGTCGTCGACCTGGGCTGCGGCAACGGTGTCGTCGGTACGGCGATGGCGCTGGCCGATCCCGGGGCCGAGGTGCTGTTCACGGACGAGTCGTTCCAGGCCGTGGCGTCGGCGGAGGCGACGTACAAGGCGAACGGGGTGCCGGGGCACGCCGAGTTCCGGGTCGGGGACGGGCTGGCGGGGGTGCCGGCCGGCAGTGTCGACCTGGTGCTCAACAATCCGCCGTTCCACTCCCACCAGGCGACGACGGACGCGACGGCATGGCGGATGTTCAGCGGGGCGCTGCGCGCGCTGCGGCCCGGCGGTGAGCTGTGGGTGATCGGCAATCGGCACCTCGGTTACCACATCAAGCTGCGACGGTTGTTCGGCAACAGTCAACTCGTCGCGAGTGACTCGAAGTTCGTGGTGCTGCGGGCCGTCAGGGGTTAGTTGGGGTGAGCGTGTCCGACGATTCGGTGCGGGGCTTCTACGACGAGCTGGCCCCCGACTACCACCTGATCTTCCCGGACTGGGACGCGAGCATGGCGCGCCAGGCGGCGGCACTGGAAGATCTGCTGCTCCCGCGACTCGGAGCGGGACCGCACAGGATCCTGGACTGCTCCTGCGGGATCGGGACCCAGGCGATCGGGCTGGCGGTGCGCGCGCACGATGTCGTCGGCAGCGACCTGAGCCCTGTCGCCGCCGCGCGCGCCGCCGCCGAAGCCGCTGCCCGTGGTCTCCGGCTTCCGGTGGCCGTCGCGGACATGCGGCTGCTGCCGTTCACGCCGTCGGTGTTCGACGTCGTCGTCTGCGCCGACAACTCGCTCCCGCACCTGTTGTCGGCGCGGGACGTCGAGGCTGCACTGTTGAGCATCCGACGGGTTCTGCGCGAGGACGGGCTGCTGGTGCTCACCGTCCGGGACTACGACGAGGCCCGACGGACCAGGCCCGCGGCGACCCCTCCCCAGGTCTCGCACACCTCGGACGGTGACGTGATCACCTTTCAACTGTGGCACTGGCACGAGGACGGCGAGCGCTACGCCCTGGAGCACTTTCAGCTCCTCCCGACGGGCGACGGCTGGAGCGTCCGCGTCCGTCGGACCACCTACTGGGCGCTGACCCGCGGGCAGTTGACGGAGTTCGTGACCGCGGCCGGCTTCACCGATGTCGCCTGGCACGCTCCCGCGTCCAGTGGGTTCTACCAGCCGGTGCTCACCGCACGTCCAGCACCTGGATGATCGCCGCCACCGTCCGCACCATCGCCTCCCGCCCCACACTCAGGTACTTCCGCGAGTCGACGGCCTCGGGGTGGGCGGCCAGGTACTCGCGTATCGCGCCGGTCATGGCGAGGTTGAGGGCGGTGCCGACGTTCACCTTGGCGATGCCGCCCGCGACGGCCGAGGTGAGTTCGGCGTCGGGCACGCCGCTGGAGCCGTGCAGAACCAGCGGGACGTCCAGGGCGGCCGCCAGCCGCTTGAGGAGGTCATGGTCGAGGGCGGCCGTGCGGGTGGTCATGGCGTGCGAGGTGCCGACGGCCACCGCGAGGGCGTCGACCCCCGAGTCGGCGACGAAGGCACGGGCCTGCGCGGGGTCGGTGCGGGCGCCGGGGGCGTGGGCGTCGAGCGGCGGGGCCCCGTTCTTGCCGCCCACCTCGCCCAACTCGGCCTCGATCCACAGCCCTTGGGCATGCGCCCAGTCGACGGCGGCCCGTGTCGCCGCGAGGTTCTCCTGATACGGCAGCCGCGACGCGTCGTACATCACGGAGCTGAATCCGGCACCCGCCGCCTGACGCAGCAGGTCATCGCTCTGTACATGGTCGAGGTGCAACGCGACCGGTACGGCGGCCCGTTCGGCGGCGGTGAGGGCGGCACGGGCGAGGGGCAGCAGGCGTCCGTAGCGGAACGTGACCGCGTTCTCGCTGACTTGGAGGACGACCGGCGCGTCCACGGATTCCGCGCCGACGATGACGGCCTCGACGTGTTCCAGCGTGATGATGTTGAAGGCGGCGACTGCGGAGTGCGCTGCGGCGGCCCGGGCGACGAGCTCGCCGGTGGTGGTCAGGGGCACGGTCGGTCCCTTCAGTCGGCGAGGATCACCGAGCGGGTGAGGTGACGGGGCCGGTCCGGGTCCAGGCCGCGGGCGGCGGCGACTGCGACGGCGAGCCGCTGGGCGCGGACCAGCTCGGCGAGCGGGTCGAGACCGCCGGCCACCCACAGCCCGCCGGTGGCCCGTACCTGTTCGGCCAGGCCCTCGGGCGGCTCCCCGAGCATCCAGGTCGCCGTGCCCTGGGTGGTGATGCTGATGGGGCCGTGCCGGTACTCCATCGCCGGGTAGGCCTCGGTCCACGACAGCGAGGCCTCGCGCATCTTCAGTCCGGCCTCGTTGGCCAGCCCCACGGTCCAGCCTCGGCCGAGAAAGGTGAACTGGGTGCAGTCGACGAGCCCTTCGGGCAGCGGGGCGGCGAGTGCGGTGCGGGCGTCGGCGACGACCGAATCGGCGTGCAGGCCGAGGTGGGCGCGGAAGAGGGTCAGCGCGGTGGTCGCGAACCGGGTCTGCACGACGGACCGTTCGTCCGCGAAGTTCAGCACGACGACGTCATCGGCGGCCGCCATGACGGGCGTGCCGGGGTCGGCGGTGACGGCGGTCGTGCGCGTACGGCCCTTCAACCGCCCGAGCAGTTCGAGGACTTCGGTCGTGGTGCCGGAGCGGGTGAGGGCGACGACACGGTCGTACGGGCGGCCGTACGGGAACTCGGACGCGGCGAACGCGTCCGTCACGCCCTGTCCCGCGCCCTCGCGCAGGCCCGCGGCGGCCTGCGCCATGAAGTACGAGGTGCCGCATCCGACGATCGCGACCCGCTCCCCCGGCGCCGGAAGCACCCCGCCGTGCTGCCCGGCCTCCGCCGCGGCCCGCGTCCAGCACTCGGGCTGGCTCGTCAGCTCGTCCTCGACATGGGTCATGCCACACCCCTCCCAGCTTTGCTTGTTCTTGCAAGATATAGCGAGCTTTCGAGCACAATCAAGCATTCGGCCTGGAATGGTGTGCGCTAGTGTCACCGGAAGATCGAGGATCGGAGGCCGCGGATGTCGCGCGACGCCCGCTGGAAGGCGCTGCTGGAGCTGCTCGTCGAGCGAGGCCGGCTGGACGTCGAGGAGGCCGCGGCCGACCTCGATGTGTCGGCGGCGACGATCAGACGCGACTTCGATCAGCTCGCCGAGCAGCAGATGCTGGTGCGCACCCGGGGCGGCGCGGTCGTGCACGGGGTGTCGTACGAACTCCCGCTGCGCTACAAGACCGCCCGGCACGCCTCCGAGAAGCAGCGCATCGCCAAGGCCGTCGCGGATCTCGTGGCGCCCGGTGAGGCGGTGGGGCTGACCGGCGGCACGACCACCACCGAGGTGGCGCGCGCCCTCGCCGTACGCAGTGATCTCTCATCCGGCTCCCCCGCACTCACCGTCGTCACCAACGCCCTCAACATCGCCAACGAGCTGGCCGTACGGCCGCAGTTCAAGATCGTGGTGACCGGCGGGGTCGCGCGGGCGCAGTCGTACGAGCTCATCGGGCCGCTCGCGGACGGCGTGCTCGGGCAGATCACGATCGACGTGGCCGTGCTCGGCGTCGTCTCCTTCGACGTGGCCCACGGGGCCGCCGCACACGACGAGGCGGAGGCCGCGATCAACCGGCTGCTGTGCGAGCGGGCGGAGCGCGTGATCGTCGCCGCCGACTCCAGCAAGCTGGGGCGTCGGGCGTTCGCCCGGATCTGCCCGGCCGATGCGGTGGACACACTGGTCACGGACACGGCGGCCGACCCGGAGACGGTACAGCGGTTCGAGGAGGCCGGGATCAGAGTGATCACCGCCTGACACCGTGGCCGCCCCGTAAGGGGCGCGGGGCTGTATCGAAATGCGGCTCCGCCGCGTGGGCGCGACCAGCCCCCACCGGCCCGCGCACGCGGCGGAGCCGCATATCGATACAGCATCACCGCGCAACCAGCGGAGCGCCTAGGCTGGCAGTGACGCGGAGCAGGCCGGGCCAGGGAGGCTGCGATGGGCGGAACACCGAGCGATCAGGACGTACCGGGGGCTTCGCGCTATCTGCCGATCGCCGAGCACGGGCTGATCGGCGATCTGCGCAGCGTGGCCCTGGTGGGCACCGACGGAACCATCGACTGGTACTGCTGCCCGTCCTTCGACGCACCCAGCGTCTTCGCCGCGATCCTGGACGCGGAGCGGGGCGGCGCCTTCGAACTCGCGGCCTCCGTGCCGGCCCGGACCAAGCAGTTCTACTTCCCGGACACCAACGTCCTGATCACCAGGTTCTTCACCGAGGAAGGCGTCGGTGAGGTGCAGGACTTCATGCCGGTCGGCGGCGAGGCCGACGAGGATCGCCACCGGCTGATCCGGCGGGTGCTGTGTGTGCGCGGTTCCATCCCGTTCCGCGCGCGGGTGGCGCCCCGCTTCGACTACGGCACCCGGCCGCACACCGTGCACATGGAGGGTGACGTGGCCGTCTTCGCCTCCGACGGCCTGTCGCTGGGGCTGACCGCGACCGTGCCGCTGGAGGCCGACGGCCTGGACGCGCGCGCCGACTTCAAGCTCGCCGAGGGCGAGTCGGCGGTCTTCGCGCTGGACCAGGTCGGCGGCGCGGTGGATCCGCGCGGGTGTGCACGCACCGAGGCCGAGCGCGAGTTCAACACCACGGTGACGTACTGGCGGCGCTGGCTGTCCCAGTCCAAGTACCGGGGCCGCTGGCGGGAGATGGTGCACCGCTCCGCGCTCACCCTGAAGCTGCTCACGTATGCGCCGACCGGGGCGATCGTGGCCGCGCCGACGACGAGCCTGCCCGAGCAGATCGGCGGCGAACGCAACTGGGACTACCGGTACGTGTGGGTGCGCGACGCCGCCTTCTGTGTGTACGCGCTGCTGCGGCTGGGCTTCACCGGCGAGGCCGAGGCGTTCATGAAGTTCGTGACCCGGCATGTCAGTCCGGGCGACGGCAGGCCTTCGGGCCCGCTGCAGATCATGTACGGCATCGACGGACGCACCGACCTCACCGAGCAGGAACTCCCCCACCTCGAAGGGCACTTGGGGTCCGCGCCGGTACGGATCGGCAACGCCGCCGCCGAACAGCTCCAACTCGACATCTACGGCGCGCTCATCGACTCCATCTACCTCTACGACAAGTGGGCGAAGCCCATCTCCAGCGAGCAGTGGGACGATGTGTGCGCCCTGGTGGACTGGGTCTGCGAGAACTGGGACCAGCCCGACGAGGGAATCTGGGAGACCCGCGGCGGCCGTAAGAACTTCCTGTACTCGCGGCTGATGTGCTGGGTGGCCATCGAACGGGCCATCCGGATGGCCAACCGGCGCGGTCTGCCCGCCGAGCTGATCCGCTGGCGGCAGTGCCGCGACACGATCTACCGGCGCATCATGAAGCACGGCTGGTCCGAGACGCGGCAGGCGTTCGTGCAGTACGAGGACAGCGACGTGCTGGACGCGTCCGTCCTGATGATGCCGCTGACGAAGTTCATCGCGCCCACCGACCCCAAGTGGCTGTCCACACTCGACGCCCTCACCCACGACCTGGTCTCGGACTCCCTCGTCTACCGCTACGACCCGCAGGCCAGTCCGGACGGACTGCGCGGCGACGAGGGCACGTTCTCGATCTGCTCGTTCTGGTACGTCGAGGCCATGGTCCACGCCGGCCGGATCGACGAGGCAAGCCTCGCCTTCGAGAAGATGCTCACCTACGCCAACCATCTCGGCCTGTACGCCGAGGAGATCAGCCATACCGGCGAGCAACAGGGCAACTTCCCGCAGGCGTTCACCCATCTCGCGCTGATCAGCGCCGCCTTCAACCTCGACCGCGCCCTCGGCTGAGAACCGAGGGCGCGGGTACGGGGTCAGGCCAGTCCGGCCCAGAAGCCGAGGTTGTGCTCCTTTCCGAAGTCCCGGCTCGCCTTGGAGCAGGCCGCCGGGGCCCGGCGACCGGACGGTGCCGTGTCGCAGGCGGCCAGCGACATCAACTCCTCGGTCTTCTGGCTGTACTTGGGCCAGTCCGGCGTACGGGAGCCGTTGGGGTCGCCGGTGGCGGCGAACCTGCCCCAGTACGTGATCATCTGCTCGGACAGCTCCAGCTGGTCGTCGTCGTAGGGGAGGGTCTGGCCGAGGTAGTCCCAGAGGTAGCCGAGGTCGTCTACGTGGATCGCGCCGCCGAACGGGAAGTCGCGGGCGGCCTCGCTCTTCCGCTGGATGAGGTAGATGGAGGTGAAGTGCGGGGTGTCGCTCTCGGCGAACTCGTAGGCGTACGTCGGCACCCACTTCGACAGCGTCGCGAAGAGCTGCTGTCGGGTGTAGGAGGTGGAGCCGTTCTGGGCGGCGGTGAAGGCCTCGCCCGGGCTGCCGTAGGCGCTGACCGGATACTCGGCGAGCACCGCGTCCGCGTCGTCGCCGTACGAAGAGCGAACCGCTTGCTCGTAGGTCGCGGCGGTCATCGGCGTACCTAGGTAGTCGTAGTTCTGGAAGGTGAACAGGCCGCGTTCGCTGTCGGTCTGGCCCACCATGACGGGGACGCGGTTGAACTCCCCCGACTGGACGGCCGTTCCGGGGTTGACCGGGAAGGCGCTGCCGCCGAGGGACACGGAGACGCCCGCCTTCTTCTGTGCGGCGAGCAGGTCGGCGGCGGGCTTGGTCCGCAGACAGGCCACGGTGTCGGAGGCGGTGTCGCAGCCGGCCTCCTTCACGAAGGCCGCGCTCTGTGCCTGACCGGAGGCGGCGGATTGAAGGTTGCAGCCGCCGCTCATGAGGCCGGCGCGGGCGAACAGGCCCTTGGCGGTGGGCGAGGCGAGGTGGTCGCAGACCGAGCCGGCGCCGGCGGACTGGCCGGCGATGGTCACGTTCTTCGGGTCGCCGCCGAAGCGGGAGATGTTCGCCTGCACCCAGCGCAGGGCCGCCTGCTGGTCGAGGAGGCCGTAGTTGCCGGGGCCGTCCTTGCTCTCGGCCTGGAGCTGGGGCAGGTTGAGCGTGCCGAGCACACCGAGGCGGTAGTTGATGGTGACGACGACCGCGCCGGTCTGCCCGATGAACTTGCGCGGGTCGGTGTCCTGGCCCGCGCCGCCGGTGAAGCCGCCGCCGTGGATCCACACCAGGACCGGCGTCCCGGCCCGGGCGCTGTCGGGGACGTAGACGTTGAGGGAGAGGCAGTTCTCGGTGGTGATGGTCTTCTCGTAGCCGGGGTCCCAGCCGGTGTTCTGCGCACATCGATTGCCGAAGGCGGTGGCGTCGCGCACCCCGGACCACTTGGTGACCGGCTGCGGGGGCTTCCACCGGTTGGTGCCGGAGGCGTCGGCGGCGTAGGGGATGCCGAGCCATTCGTCGTAGCCGGTCCGCCGGTCGCCGCGGACCTTGCCGTCGGAGGTGGCCACCGTGGTCGAGGTGGGACGCGAGGCCGAGTCCGGCGACTGGGCCCGGGCCACGACGGGTGCGGTGAGCCCCAGGGCGAGGAGGCTCACGATGGCGAGGGTCGCGCGGATTCTGCCGCGCAGGGCGGTGATCGCTCTCATTGGTGTCCCTGCTCTCTGCGTGCGGGCTGATGGCAAGGGGGCTGGCGAGAACGTAACCGCGCGGCACAGTGCCAGCAAGATACGCGACAGGATTGTTCACAATAGTTGGAACACTCTCGCGTTCGCCCGACGCGAAGGGTTCACGGGGTGAAGGGGTTCACGGGGTGAAGGGGTTCAGTCCGCCCGGGACTCCAGCGAGTGATGGATCTCGCCCGCGCGGATCGCGGTGTTCGACAGCAGGGTGGAAGTGATTCCGTGAGTGTGCTCGGTGCCGCCCTGAAGATAGATGCCCGCCCGTACATCCGGGGCGGTCTCCACGCGGTGGTCCCGGGTCACGCGGATCTGGTCCTCGTCGTCGCGCAGACAGAGCTTGGCCGCCTGGCCGAGCAGGGTCGTCAGGTCCCGGGGACGGTACCCAGTCGCGTGCACGAGCAGGTCGGCCTCCAGCACCTGCTGCTCGCCGGTCGGCAGGAACTCCACGGCGATCGCGAGCGAGTCGCCCGCGCGGGGCTGGACATCACGGATCCGGGAGACGTTGAGGAAGCGCAGCCGCTCGCGCCCGGCGACCTTCTCCCGGTACGCGGTCGCATAGAGGGACTCGATCAACTCCATGTCGACGACCGAGTAGTTGGTGGAGCGGTGGTAGTCGAAGAGGGACTGTTTGACCTCGGAGGGAGCGGTGAAGTACAGGTCCACCGCGTCCGGGTCGAAGATGCGGTTGGCGAAAGGGCTGTCGTCGGCCGGGGTGTAGCCGTACTTCGCGAAGACCGCGCAGACCTCGGCGTCCGGGAAGTTGCGGTGCAGATAGTCGACCGTCTCGGCGGCGCTCTGCCCGGCACCCAGCACGACGGCGCGACGCACCGGCCGGCCCGAGGCGCGGAACTCGCGCACGCGAGGCAGCAACTCGCTGTTGTGCCAGACCCGTTCGGACAGCTCGGCGCCCGGCGGCACATGTGGCTCCAGACCGACCGCCACGCTGAGGTCGCGCGCCCGGTAGGTCACCCCCGGGGAACCGCAGACCACGTCGAAGCAGACCACGGAGCCGTCCTCGTCGCGCACCGGATCGATGGCGGTCACCTCGTGGTCGTAGGCCACGAGGTGCCGGACCCGGGCCGCGGCCCACTCGAAGTACTCGTGGAACTCCACGCGCAGCGGGAAGAGGGTCTTCTGGTTCAGGAAGTCGATCAGTCGGCCGCGTTCGGCCAGGAAGCACAGAAAGCTGAAGTCGCTGGTCGGGTTCCGCAACGTCACCAGGTCCTTGAGGAAGGACACCTGCATGGTCGCGTCGTCGATGAGCATGCCCCGGTGCCAGCCGAAGCGGGGCTGTCGTTCCAGAAAACGGGCGTTGAGCCGCTGTCCGGGCGGGAGTTCCGCGTTGCGTTCCTCAATCGCTATGGCCAGTGCAAGATTTGACGGTCCGAAGCCGATTCCGAGGACGTCGTAGGTGGTATCCGGTCCCGTGAGCGGTGACTTCACCGTGGCATCGCCTCCCTCAGGCAGCCACATGTTAGATAAGGTAAGCCTAACCTTGCAATGGAGCCGCCGGAGGGAAGAACCGCATGCGCGTCGCCATGTTCGGCTACCAGACCTGGGGTCACCGCACACTCCAGTCACTGCTGGACTCCGATCACGAGGTCGTTCTCGTGGTCACCCACCCCAAGAGCGAGCACGCCTACGAGAAGATCTGGGACGACTCCGTCGCCGAACTCGCCGAGAAGAACGACGTTCCCGTACTCCTGCGCAACCGCCCCGACGACCCCGAACTCCTCACGGCGCTGCGCGAAGCCCGGCCCGACATCATCGTCGCCAACAACTGGCGCACCTGGCTGCCGCCCGAGTTGTTCGACCTGCCCCCGCACGGCACGCTCAACATCCACGACTCGCTGCTGCCCGCCTACGCGGGCTTCTCGCCCATCATCTGGGCCCTGATCAACGGCGAGGAGCGGGTCGGCGTGACCGCGCACCGCATGAACCCCGAGCTCGACGCCGGAGACATCCTGGTGCAGCGCGCGGTACCGGTCGGGCCGGCCGACACCGCGACCGACCTGTTCCACCGGACCGTCGACCTCATCGCACCGATCGTCCGCGAGTCCCTCGACCTCATCGCCTCCGGCAGGGCCACCGCGCACTGGCAGCCGCAGGACCGCGGCCGGGCCAGCTTCTTCCACAAGCGGTCCGCGGAGGACAGCCGCATCGACTGGAGCTGGCCGGCGGAGCGCCTGGAGCGCCTCGTGCGCGCCCAGTCGGACCCGTATCCGAACGCGTACACCTTCCACCGCGGACAGCGCCTCAGGATCGTCTCGGCCACGGTCTCGGAGGGCCGCTACGGCGGTACGCCGGGCCGCATCTTCATCCCCGAGGGCGACGGCGTCGTCATCGTGGCCGGTAGCGACGCCCACACCGGACGCTGCCGAGGACTGCTCGTACGGCGGCTGCGCACGGATGACGGCACGGAGTACGCGGCCAGCGACTACTTCCGCACCATGGGCGGGTACCTCACAGCACGGCCCTAGGAATCCAACACCCGTACCCGGCAGGGGGCGTGACCGGCCGCCAGTGCGCCGACTCCGGACTCCGACATGTCCGAAAGTCATTGCTAAGGCAAGCCTTACCTTGCTTTACTGGCGGCCGTACTGACTCCTGCCCGCGCCCGGCGAAAAGGGATGCATGGCCATGTCGAGATCGTTCCGCACGACCCTTCTCACCGTCGTCCTGGCGGCCGGGCTGGCAGCCTGCGGCTCCGTCGACGACGAGGACGACGGTTCCTCCGCGAACGCGGGGGCCTCGTCGTCCGCGTTCCCGGTGACCGTCAAGCACAAGTTCGGCAGCACCGAGATCAAGAAGGCTCCCGAGCGGGTCGTCGTGGTCGGCAACGGCGGCACCGACGACATCGACGCGCTCTACGCCCTGGGTGTCACGCCGGTCGCCATCTCCAAGGACGCGCTCAGCTCCGACGGCATCTATCCGTGGCTGAAGGACAAGATCGACACCAAGGAGACCAAGCTCCTCGACACGCTCAACGCCGTGGACTACGAGGAGATCGCCGCCCTCACGCCGGATCTGATCCTGGCCACCTCCGACTTCACCCTGGACAAGGACTACAAGAAGCTCGCCGCGGTGGCGCCGACCATCGGCTACGAGACGGCCTGGGGGCAGCAGACCTGGCAGGAGCACGTACAGGTGGTCGGCAAGGCCCTCGGCAAGGAGAGCGAGGCCGAGAAGGTCATCCAGGACACCGAGGACAGCGTCGCCGCGGTGAAGACCAAGCACCCGGCGCTGGACGGCAGGACGTACAGCCTGTCCATCGGCAACACCCCGGCCAAGATCTTCACCATCGCGTCCGAGGACGACTTCGCCGCCAAGCTGATGAGCGAACTCGGCATGGGCCTGACCCCGTCGGTCAAGAACATCAAGACGGTGAACGGCAGCCCCACGGGTGAGCTGTCCTTCGAGCAGCTGGACAAGCTCGACGCGGATCTCGTCGTCATCGCGTTCACGACGCCGGAGCTGAAGAAGGCGTTCGAGTCCAGCGCGCTGGTGAAGAACATGGCCGCGGTGAAGTCGGGCAACTACGTGGTGACGGACGTCGCGACGATCAGCCAGCTGCGCAGCCCCTCGGTGCTGGGCATCCCCTGGGCGCTGGACAACCTGGAGCCCGGGTTCGCGAAGCTCGACAAGTGACGATGCTCGACCGGTGACACACCGGCGGGGCGCGTAGGCGCTCCGCTGGGAGTGCCCGGTCGGTGTTGTCGGTCTGCTGCGGCGCCATCGTGGCTGGTCGCGCAGTTCCCCGCGCCCCTTCGGGGCGCGCCCTGCCGATCGCTATGTCTCCCGCAGTGCCGAGTCGACCTCTTCGGCCGACATCCCCTCTATCTCCAGGTGGATGGCGGCGACCTGTTCGAGCCGGCCGGGTGTCTCCTCCTCGGCCGTCAGCCGCTTGGCCATACCGCCGGCCGTGAGCGTGGCGAACAGCGAGCGGACGGAGACCTCCGAGGTGTCGAGTGCCTCACGGAGCCTGCCGACGATCACCGTGGCCAGCACCGAGTCGCCGCCGAGGGCGAAGAACCCGTCGTCCAGGCCGACGGCCTCGACGCCGAGGACGTCCGCCCACACCCGCGCGACGACCGTCTCCAGTGCGCTTCCGGGCGTACGGTGCGCACGCTCCCCCACCGCCTCCCACAGCTCGCCGACCGCGCGCCGGTCCAGCTTGCCGTTGGCGGTGAGCGGCAGTTCCCCGGTGACGGCGATCCGGGCCGGGACCATGTGCGGTGGCAGCACCGACCGCGCCCAGTCGCGGAGTTCGTCCTCCGTCACCTGCGGCTCGGCCGCCACGGCCGCGGCCAGTTGGACGCCCGGCCCCCGGGTCAGTCCGGCCACGGCCCGCCGTACGGCGTCGTGTCCGCTGAGCGCGGCCTCCACCTCGCCCAGCTCGATCCGGAAGCCGCTCAGCTTCACCTGGTGGTCGCGGCGGCCGAGGAACTCCAGCGAGCCGTCGGGCCAGTAGCGGGCCAGGTCGCCGGTGCGATACCAGCGCACGCCGTCCCGCTCGGTGAACTTCTCTGCCGTACGCGCCGGATCGGCCCGGTAGCCGAGCGCCACTCCGTCCCCGCCGATCCACAGCTCGCCGGGCACCCGGTCGGGGCAGTCCCGGCCGCGGCCGTCGACGACCCGGCAGCGGACGTTGCGCAGGGGTGTGCCGTACGGCACGGACCGCCAATGGGCCGGTACTCGACCGTCCGTCACCTCGCAGACGGTGGAGTGGATGGCCGTCTCCGTCGTACCGCCCAGTCCGGTGAACCGGCAGCCGGGCGCCTGCTCGGCGAGCCGTCCCGGCAGATCGGTGCCCACCCGGTCGCCGCCGAGCAACACCGCCCGCAGACAGGTGAGTTCGCCGGGGGCGGTGGCGAGCAGCAGCATGTCGAGCAGGGGCGGGACGCAGTTGAGGAGCGTGACCCGGTGGGTCCGTACGAGGTCGGCCCACTGCCTCGCCTCTCGACGGTCGGCCTCATCGATCAGGACGACCGCGCCGCCGGCGCTCAGCAGCCCGAACAGGTCGTAGACGGAGAGGTCGAAGTCCAGGGCGGAGAGGGCGAGGCAGCGATCCGAACGGCCCACCTCGAAACGGTCGTTGAGGTCGTCGACGGTGTTCATGGCCGCCCGGTGCGGCACCTCGACACCCTTGGGCTCGCCGGTGGAGCCGGAGGTGAACAGCACATAGGCGGGCTGCTCCTCGTCCACCGTGACCGGTTCCGGCAGAGGGCCGTGGCGTAGGGCCTCGGCGACCGGCAGGGCGTCGAGGCCTGTCGTCTCACGCCCGTCGGTCAGCGCGACACGGAATCCCGCCGTGGCCCGGATGCGGTCCCTGCGCGCGGCAGGCTGCTCCACGCCGATCGGGACGTAGGCGGCGCCCGCCGCCAGCACGCCGAGGACGGCGGTGATCTGGTCCGGCCCCTTGGGCAGGCTGACCGCGACCGTGTCCCCGGGGCGTATCCCGCGCCCCACCAGGGCGGCGGCGGTGCGCAGCGCGCGGTCCGCCAACTCCCCATAGGACAGCGCTCCTTCGGTGCCCCACAGCAGGGCGGGCGCGTCCGGCTGCTCGGCCGCACGCGTGAAGAAGCCCTGGTGGAGCGGCCGGTGGCTGCGTGGCCCGGCGGTGTCGTTCGCGGTGTCCCTGACGGCGGTCTGCTCGGCGGGCAGCAGGGCGGGCACCGGCTGTTCCCAGATCTCGTCCTCGGTGCCGAGCCGGGTGACGAGCCCGTGGAAGGCGGCGAACATCGCGTCGATGAGCCCGGCGGGGAAGGCGTCCTCACGCGCGTCCCAGTTGACCAGCAGTCCCCCGTCGACCTCGGTGACCTGGGCGTCGAGCAGGACCTGCGGGCCCTGGGAGATGATCCAGGCGGGCTTGCCGAAGGAGTCCCGTACGCCCGCGTCGAACAGCTCCCCCAGGTTGAGCGCGCTGGTGAACACCACCGTCGCCAGGACCTGTTCACTGCGGTGGCGGGAGAGGTCCCGCAGCACTTCCACGCCCGAGTAGTCGGCGTGCGCGGCATCGGTGTGCATACGGTCCTGGAGGCGCCGCGCATGCTCGGTGAACGTGGCCTCGCCGGCCAGGTCGACGTCGAGCAGCACCGAGCTGGTGAAGTCGCCGACCAGCAGGTCGACATCGGGGTGGGATCCCCGGCGGTCGAACATCGGCACGTTGAGCAGGAAGCGGGACTGTGCGCTCCAGGCGGCCAGCACCTCCGAGAACGCGGTCGCCACGGCCATCGCGGGAGTCAGCCCGTGCCGGTGGGCGCGGGCCGTAAGACGCTGCTTCTCCGCCGGCGGCAGCCAGTGGTGCCGCCGGGTCACCCGGGTCGCGTCGGGGCGTTCCGCCTCGGGGACGAGGGGGAGTTCGGGAGCGCTGGGCAGCTCGGGGACCCGGCGCCGCCACCACTCCTGGGACTGCTCCCGGCTCAGCCGCCGTACGGTCGCACGCTCCGTCAGATACTCGGGGTAGCTGGTGCGGATCGGCGGCAGCGGGTCTTCCGGGTTCTGGTACAGCTTGGCGAGGTCGGAGAGCAGCACGCGGTAGCTGAGCGCGTCCGCGGCCAGCATGTCGACGTCGACGTGCAGCCGGCTGTGGCCGTCCGGCAGCAGGGAGAGCCGCACGGCGAACACCTCACCGGCCGCGACATCCAGCCGGGCGTGCGAGGAGGAGTGCCGGGCCTTCTCCAGTTCGGCTTCCACGGCCTCGGCATCGAGCGCCCGCAGGTCGTCGACCGTCGTCGCGGGGCGGGTGAGCGCGGGCAGGATCTGCTGGCGGCCGTCGTCGGTGAAGCGGGCTCGCAGCATGCCGTGCCGCGCCACCAGGGCCCGTACGGCCGTGTCGAGTCGCTCGGGGTCGACGCCGGTGCCGTCGAACTCGACGTAGAGGTGGGCGGCGACGGAGCCGAGCGTGGTGTCGTCGCCGCGGCCGATCCAGTACGCGTGCTGCATGACGGCGAGCGGGAAGGGCTCGTCGGGGTCGGCGACGGGAGCGACGGGAACCGTGGGGGCGGGCTCGGGTGCGGCGGGCGCCTGGACCTCCTCCAGCAGCGCACGCCAGGCACGCAGGGTGGGTTCCTTGGCCAGTTGGGCGAAGCTGACCCGGACGCCCTGCCGGCGCCAGCCGCTCGCGATCTTCATCAGGGTGATCGAGTCCAGGCCCCAGGAGATGAGGCTGTCGTCCTCGCTCGGCGGCGTCTCAGATCCGATTGTGTCGGTGACCGAACGGAGCAGTTCGTCCGCGGTCGGGGGGTGCGTCACCGGTTCCTCCGCTCAGAAATCGTCGTTCTCGAAGTCGTCGATGTCTTCTTGGGTCAGCGTCAGCAGGGGCAGGTCGGACGGGGTGAGTCCGCCCGCCGGGGACTCCTCGGCATGCCGGACGAGTCCGCGGAGGGCGCGCTGCCACAGTGTGAGCAGCTCGTCCGCCTCGGAGTCCGTGAGGAACTCTGCGGGCCAGGCCGCGTGGATGTGCAGCCGTACGCCGTCCGTCCCTTCGACGGCGACGGCGTTGATCTCCAGGCCGAACCGGGAGGTCCGCGCGGGCACGCTGAGCATCGGGGCTTCCGGGGCGAGGTCCCAGTGGCCGTCGTGCGATGCCGTGAAACGGCCGAGGTAGTTCAGGGCGACCTGGGGCTCCGGCAGCTTCTCCACCTCGGGCGCGGTGTCGGGGTTGAGGTAGAGCAGCAGGCCGTAGCCGAGGCCGTTGTCCGGCACCGCCCGCAGCTGTTCCTTGACGCGCTTGAGGGCGGTGCCGGCCGCGGGTCCCCCGGACAGCGCCTCGTCGAGGTCGAGTGGTCCGGGGTCGACGGCGACCGGGTAGAACGTCGTGAACCATCCGACGGTGGCCGACAGATCGACACCCTCGACGATTCCCTCCTCGCGCCCGTGCCCTTCGAGGCCGATGAGCAGCGGTGCCGTGTCGCCGTTCCAGGCTCCGGCCGCGAGTGCGAGGGCCGTGAGCAGGACGTCCGGGACGGAGGCGTGGTAGGCGGCGGGCACCGTGGTCAGCAGCGGTTCGGTGACGTCACCGGGCAGCACCAGCGTCCGTTCCCGCCGTGTGCCCGAGACCGTCCGGTCCAGCAGCGGGCGCGCGTCCTGCAACGCCTCGGTCCACCACCGCAGTTCGGGCACTCGCGCGCTTGCCTGTTCCGCGAGGAGCCTGCTCCATCCCCGGAAGGAGGTTCCCGTACGTTCCGGCCGCGGCGTCTCACCGGCCTGCACGGCCCGCCATGCGTCAGCGAGTTCGGAGCCGATGATCCGCCAGGACACCCCGTCGACGACCAAGTGGTGGGCGACGAGCAGGAGTCGGCCGGGCAGCCCGTCGAACCGAACGGCGTCCAGCATGCGCCCCGCGCGAGGGTCGAGGCGTGCCACGGCGGCGGCCAGCTCCCCTTGGACGTCCTCGCCGGGCACCCGCCGCACCAACTCCCCGGCGCGCACGGTCCCTTCGGCGGGTACGACGAGCCGGTCCCCGTCGAGCCTCGCGCGCAGCATGTCGTGCCGGTCCAGGACGGACTGAAGTACGGCGACGGCGGCGGCGTCGGTCAGTTCGGGCGGGGTGACGAGCAGGACGGCCTGGGCGAGGCCGTCGTAGGAGTCGGCCGTCCAGCGCATGACGGGGGTGAGTTCCACGTCGCCGACCGGCTCATCGGCGGGGGTGGTCGAGGGGGCGTCCGAGGCGCGGGCCGCAGCGGCGGCCAGACCCGCCGGAGTGGGCGTCTGGAACACCTGGCGCGGGCTGATCGCGATACCCACCTTGCGAGCCAGGGTCACCAGCCGGATGGAGACGATGCTGTCGCCGCCCAGCTCGAAGAAGTTGTCGTCCACGTCGACGCGCGGCAGCCCGAGGACCGTCGCGAACAGCTCGGTGAGCTGCCGCTCGCGTGCGTCGGCCGGAGCCCGTGTCGGTGCCACGACGGCGATCTCGGGGGCGGGGAGCCCGCCGCGGTCCACCTTGCCGGAGGGCAGCAGCGGGAAGGCGTCCAGGACGGTGAGCGTGGCCGGAACCATGTGCTCGGGCAGCCGCTCGCGCAGCCAGCCGCGCAGGTCGGTGGCGAGCTGCCCGCCGGCGCCGAGGCAGTATCCGGCGAGTCGCTTCACGCCGGGTGAGTCCTCGCGGATGACGACGACTCCTCGCCGTACGCCGGGATGCTGTTCGAGGATCGCCTCGATCTCCTCCAGCTCCACCCTCATCCCGCGGATCTTGACCTGGTGATCCGCACGGCCGAGGAACTCCAGCGTGCCGTCCCGCTGCCACCTCACCAGGTCCCCGGTGCGGTACAGCCGTTCGCCGGGCGGGCCGAAGGGATCGGCGACGAAGTGATCGGCGGTGCGACGCGGGTCGTTCACATAGCCACGGCCGAGGTACACGCCACCGGCGTACAACTCCCCCGCCACGCCGACCGGGACGGGCTGGAGGCGTTCATCGAGGGCGTACAGCCGGGTGTTGCCGTTGGGCCGTCCGATGGAGACGGCGCTGCGGATCGCGCCGGTGCGGTAGACGACGTGGCTGACGCCGATGGTGGCCTCGGCCGGACCGTACCCGTGGTACATGACCGCCTCGCTCGCGGCCCGGAAGCGGGCGAAGAGCTCGGGGGTGAGCACCTCGCCGCCGCACCACACGTGCTTCAGCGAGCCGGCCCGCGGCGCGAAGCCGTCCAGTTCGAGGAGCAGGTCGAGCATCGAGGAGACCAGGTAGGTGAAGGTGACCCGGTGCCCTTCGATGGTGTCGAGAAGGTAGTCGACGTCGCGTTCGCCGCCGGGTTCGGCGATCACGACCCGGCCGCCGTTGGCGAGCGGAAGGAAGATCTCGTTGATGGAGATGTCGAAGCCGAGCGGCGCCTTGAACAGGGCGGCGTCCTCGATGCCGAAGCGCAGCAACTCCCGTTGCCACAGCAGCCGGTGGGCGATGGCCCGGTGCCGGATCATCGCGCCCTTGGGGACGCCGGTGGAGCCGGAGGTGTAGATGACGTAGGCCAGGCCCTCGGGGTCGACCTTGACGTCAAGGTTGACTTCCTCCGGCACCGGGCCCTTCAGATCAACCTCGACGAGGCTCTCGAACTCGTCGCCGAACCGGCCCAGCACCGCGGTCAGGGCGGCGCTGCGTGACACCTCGTCCTTCCGCCGGGCCGGCCAGGACGGCTCCAACGGCACAAAGGCCCCGCCCGCCTTGAGGACGGCGAGCAGCCCGACGACCATCTCCACGGAGCGTTCGAGATGGATGCCGACGCAGCGCTCGGGACCGACCCCGAGTGCCGTCAGCCGACGGGCGAGGTGGTTGGCGCGGGCGTTGAGTTCGCCGTACGTCAACGCATCCGCCGCGTACTCCACGGCGGTGAGGTGCGGGGTCTTCGCCGCCTGCTCCTCGACCAGTGCGGTCAGGGTGGTGGCGGGCATGGGATGCGCGGTGTCGTTCCACTCCCCCAGGAGCAGCGTGCGTTCGCGCGGGGTGAGGACCTCGGCGGCGCGCACGGGGCGGTCCGGCTGCCGGGCCAGCTCGCCGATCAGCCGTACGTAGCGCTCCACCAAGTCCTGTGCGGTGGCGCGGTCGTACAGGTCGCCGCTGTAGACGAGCGAGCCGCTGATTCCGCCGCCGTCCGCCCGCTCGAAGAGGTGGAAAGCCAGGTCGGTCTTGGCGGTGTAGAAGTCGACGCGCAGTTCGCGGAGCGTGAGACCGGCGAACTCCCGGTCGTCGTCGGGGGCTTGCTGGTGGGCCAGCATCACCTGGAACAACGGGTGCCGTCCCATGGAGCGGGTCGGGCTCAGCGCGTCCACGAGCCGCTCGAACGGCAGCTCCTGGTGCGCGTAGGCGTCGACGTCGGCCTCGCGCACACGGGCCAGGAGGGTACGGAACGTCGGGTCGCCGGAGACGTCGGTGCGCAGCACGAGCGTGTTGACGAACAGGCCGACGAGGTCGTCGAGAGCAGGGTCGCCACGTCCGGCCACCGGGGTGCCCAGCGGGATGTCGTCACCCGCGCCGAGGCGGCTGAGCAGCACGGCGAGTGCGGCCTGAAGCCCCATGAAGGCGGTGCCGCCGGCCTCCGCCGCCAACACGCGCAGGGCCTCATGGATCTCCGCGTCGACGGTGAAGTCGACCGCCCCGGCCCGGTAGTCGTGGATGGCCGGGCGCGGGCGGTCCACGGGGAGTTGGAGTTCCTCCGGAAGCGAGGACAACTGGCCGGTCCAGTAGTCCAGTTGCCGTGACGTCGTCTCGTGGAGGAGTGCCTCCTGCCACAGCGTGTAGTCGGCGTACTGCACGGCAAGCGGCTGCCACTCGGGGGGCTTGCCGTCCCGCCGGGCGGCGTAGGCGGTTTCCAGGTCGCCGAGCAGTGGTTCCGCCGACCAGCCGTCGGTCGCGATGTGGTGCACGAGCAGCAGCAGGACGTGATCGTCCGGTGCGGAGCGCTCCGCGGGTAGTGCCGTGATGGGCCGTGGGTCGTCTGCGGGCTCGTCGTGGCTGGTCGCGCAGTTCCTCGCGCCCCTTTGGGGCGGCGTTGCCGAACCGTCGCTGACTTCGCCAGGGTCAATTGGCGCGTACAGCGTCGCCCGTACGGGGATCTCGGCGTCCAGCGTGAAGCAGTGGGCGGCGGCTTCGCGCAGCAGCGCGTCGAGTTCGTCCGGGCGAGCGGGCATCACGTCGAAGGGCACGACGGCGTCCTCCGGCGGCAGGACGGCCTGGCGGGGGGTGCCGTCCTCGTCGGGGAAGACGGTGCGGAGGCTCTCGTGGCGCTCCACGACGTCCTGGAGCGCCGCGTGCAGTGCCGCGGGGTCGAGCGGTCCGGTGAGACGGATCGCGGTGGGGATGTTGTACGTCGGGCTCGGGCCCTCCAGCCGGTGCAGGAACCACAGCCTGGCCTGCGCGGACGACAGCGGCACGGCATCGGGGCGGGGCAGCGCCGCGAGCGCCGGCCGCCCTTCGGCCGGGGTGTCCAGCAGGGGGGCGAGCGCGGCCACGGTGGGTGTGTCGAACACGGCCCGCAGCGGGACGACGGCACCCAGCTCGGCCCGGATACGGGCGACCAGCCGGGTGGCGAGGACGGAGTGGCCGCCGAGGGCGAAGAACTCGTCGTGGATGCCGACGGCGGGCAGTCCGAGCAGCTCCGCGAACAGCTCGCAGAGCCTCGCCTCGGCCGGGGTGCGGGGTGCGGTGGCGGTCGTGAGGGCGGCGAGGTCCGGGGCGGGCAGCGCGGCGCGGTCCAGCTTGCCGTTGGGGGTGAGGGGCAGTTCGTCGAGGACGACGACGACCGCGGGCACGAGGTGGTCCGGCAGTGACGCCTTGAGGTCCTGCCGGACCTGGAGGGGTTCCAGTCGGACGCCGGGCCGCGGGACGGCGTACGCCACCAGCTGCGGCTCTTCCTGCCGTGCTGTCACCGCCGCCTGGGAGACGCCGGGCAGTGCGGCGAGCGCGGCCTCCGTCTCACCCGGCTCGACCCTGAAGCCGCGGATCTTCACCTGGTCGTCGGACCTGCCGAGGAACTCCAGCGCGCCCTCCGCGGTCCAGCGGACCAGGTCACCGGTGCGGTAGAGGCGGGCGCCGGGCGGGCCGTAGGGGTCGGCGACGAAGCGATCGGCGGTCAGGGCGGGGCGGGCGAGGTAGCCGCGGGCCAGCTGGGTTCCGCCCAGGTAGAGCTCTCCGGCTACGCCCGGCGGCACCGGGCGCAGCGCCGCGTCCAGGACCAGGGTGCGGGTGTTCCACACGGGCCGCCCGATCGGTACCGAACCGGCGGCGGACCGGGTGCCCTCCGCGCACGGCCAGGCGGTCACGTCGACCGCGGCCTCGGTGGGGCCGTACAGGTTGTGGATCTCGGTGCCGTCCAGCAACCGCGCACACCGCTCGGCCAGTTCGGAGGGCAGCGCCTCGCCGCTGCACACCACCCTCCGCAGCACGCCCCGCACCCCTTCGGCGGCCGGGTCGTCGAGGAACGCCCGCAGCATCGAGGGCACGAAGTGGGCGGTCGTCACCCGCTGTTCGCGGATCAGCTCGGCGAGGTGGCCGGGGTCACGGTGTCCGCCGGGGCGGGCGAGCACGAGCACCGCGCCGCTGATCAGCGGCCAGAAGAACTCCCAGACGGAGACGTCGAAACTGGCCGGTGTCTTCTGTAGCACCCGGTCGTCCGGTCCCAGCCGATACGTGTCCTGCATCCACAGCAGCCGATTGACGATCCCGGCGTGCGGGACGACGGCTCCCTTGGGGCGGCCGGTGGAGCCGGAGGTGTAGATGACGTAGGCGGGGTGCTCGGGGCGCAGCGGCTGGAGGCGTTCTCCGTCGGTGAGTTCACCGGGGTCCGTTGCCGCGAGCCGCTCCTGTACGGCGGGATCGTCGACGAGGAGCAGCGGCACCACGTCCGCGGGCAACGAGCGGGCGGCGGAGGCGGAGGTCAGCACCAGGGCCGGTGCGGCGTCCTCGACCATGAACGCCAGCCGCTCGGCGGGGTACCCGGTGTCCAGCGGGACGTAGGCACCGCCCGCCTTGAGCACCGCGAGCAGGGCCACCACGAGGTCGGGGCCGCGGTCCAGGGCGACGCCCACCAGGCGTTCCGGGCCGACTCCGTGGGCGATGAGAAGGCGGGCGAGACGGTTGGCGCGGGCGTGCAGGCCGGCGTAATCGAGCCGGCCGGCGTATTCGAGTTGGCCGGCGTATTCGAGTTGGCTATCGGCAATCAGTGCCGGTGCGTCGGGGGTTCGTACCGCCTGCCGGTGGAGCAGCTCGGTGAGCGTGGTGGCGGGTACCGGGTGGGCGGTGGCGTTCCAGGTCTCCAGGACGCGCTGCTGCTCGTCCTCGGCCATCAAGGGCAGGGCGGAGACGGGGTGTTCCGGGTCGGCGAGCGCCGCGGAGAGGAGGGTCTCCAGGTGCCGGAGCAGCCGGTCGACGGTCTCCGGGGTGAACAGGGGGGTGCGGTAGGTGGCTTCGATCCGCAGCTGTCCGTCCGTGAGGAACGCTTCGAGGGAGAGGTCGAACTGGGTGGTGTCGTTGTGGACGGTCTCCCATTCGGTGGTGACTCCGGGGAGCTGTGGGCCCTGTAGTCCCTGCGTGAGGAACAGCAGCATCACGTCGAAGTAGACGGAGCGGCCCGGCTGCCTCCGCGGGCTCAGCTGCTCCACCAGCTTGTCGAAGGGCATGTCCTGGTGGGCGTAGCCGTCGGTGCAGACCTGGCGTACGCGCTCGACGAGTTCGGCGAAGTCCGGGTCGCCGTCCAGGTCGGCGCGCAGGGCGAGGGTGTTGCCGAAGTTGCCGATCATCCCTTCGAGGCCGGGCAGGTCCCGGTTCATCACGGCCGAGCCGATCGGGACGTCGGTGGCGCGGGTGGTGCGGTGGAGCAGCGCGGCCAGGCCGGCGAACAGCACCATGAAGGGGGTGACGCCCGCGTTCCGCGCGAAGTCGGTGAGGCGGCCGGTGACTTCGGGCGCGAAGGCGCGGTGGCGGCGGTCGCCGTCCGCGGCGGGCTGGGCGCTGCGCGGGGCGTCGGTGGGCAGGGCGAGCGGCTGCGGCGACGGGACCAGGGCGGTGCGCCAGTGGTCGAGGTGCTCGGCGAGGCGTTCGTCGGACCAGTTGGTGCGCTGCCAGAGCGCGAAGTCGCCGTACTGGACGGACAGGGGTTCGAGGCCGGACGGCTCTTCGGTGACGGCCGACCGGTAGAGGGCGCTCAGATCACGGGAGAGAGCGTTGAACGTCCCGCCGTCCCAGGCAATGTGATGCACCGTCAACACGAGGCAGTGGTCCTGTGCTTCGCGACGGATGAGCAGGGTCCGCAAGGGATGCTCGGCGGCCAGGTCGAACGCCATGGCTGAGGCGTTCCTCGCCAACTCCCCTGCCTGCAGCTCCTGTTGGTCCGGCGCGAGTTCACTGATGTCGACCGTGGCGAAGTCCACCTCCGTCTCGCCGTCGATCACCTGCTCCGGCGTACCGTCCTCGGCGGCCGGATAGCGCGTGCGCAGCACCTCGTGCCGGGTGACCAGGCCCTGGAGGGCGGTGTGCAGCGCGGTCGGGTCGAGCGGGCCGCGCAGCCGGATGGCGAGGCACACGTTGTACGCCGGACTGGCCGGGTCGAGTTGCTGGAGCAGCCACATACGGGACTGCGCGAAGGAGAGCGGCAGCGTCCCGACGTCTGCCGGCCGGGGAGGAATGCTCTCGGAGTGGGCCAGGCCGGCGCTCTCCAGCCTGCGGCGCAGCAGTGCGCGCTTGCGTGCCGCCAGGTCGTCGCCGGGCAGGGCGGCGGGTGTCTGCGTCACCGGACTTCGCCTTTCAGCAGCCGTTGGAGGGAGCTGGTCCACAGCTCGGCCAGCCGTTGGATCTCGGGCTCGGTGAAGAGCCGTTCCGGCCACTGCCAGCACACCCTGAGGTCCGGCCCGTCGGTGATCACCGCGTCGACGACCAGGGGGTACGGCGCGGCCATCCCGGGGTCGGCGCCGCTGCCCATGGCCCCGGTCTCGGGCGCGCTGGTGAAGACAGCCGAGTCCCCGCGCTCACCCATCGTCATCCTGCCGAGATAGTTGAACTCGATCTGCGGCTCAGGGAGTTGAGCCAGCACCGCGGCCGTCTCCGGGTTGAGGTGGCGCAGCAGTCCATGGCCGATCCCCTTGTCGGGCAGGGCGGCCAGCTGGTCGCGGATGCGTCGCACCTGGTCCGTTCCTGACGGCGGGCCCGGATCGAGCCGGACCGGGAACGCGGTGGTGAACCAGCCGAGGGTGGCGGACAGATCCGCGCCGGGCAGCAGCTGTTCCTCCCGGCCGTGTCCCTCCAGTGCGATCAGTACCGACGTGTCCGGCGAGCCTCGCCAGTCCGGGACGGCGAGTGCCAGCGCGGTCAGCAGGGTTTCTTGGACCGAGCCCGAGACCAGTGGCGTGGTGACATCGGGGCCGAGCGTCGTCCAGTGCCTGCCGACCATGTCCCTGGTGTCCCGCGCGGGGTCCAGCGGTGCGGAACCCAGAGGTGGTTCCGGCCGGTCCAGGATCCCTTTCCACAGGGCGAGTTCGGCCGTTCGGCGGGGCGTCCGGGCCTCGGCCCGCAGTGCCTGCGCCCACTCCTTGACGCTGGTGCCGCGTGGCGAAAGCCGCGTGCCCTCCCAGGCCGCGACGAGGTCGGCGACCAGCACGCCCCAGGACGCCGCGTCGGTCACGAGGTGGTGCAGCACGACCAGCAGCCGTCCCTCGCGGCCCTCTCCGGCGTCGAACCACAGGAGCCGGGCCACCGCCCCGGCCGCCGGGTCGAGTTCGGCGACCAGCTCGTCGAACGCGTCGGGCACCAGCGTGCCCATGGCGGTGTGGTCGAGCCGCTCGGCCTCGATCCGCCGTACGCAGTCGGCTGCGCGGACCGCGCCCACGGGCGCGGCATGGAAGCGCCACGCCCCGTCCTCGGCCGCCCCGAACGTGGCACGGAGCAGATCGTGCCGGTCCAGCACGGCTTGTACGGTGCGATGCAGGCCGCCGAGGTCCATGCCGGCCGGGGTCCTGAGGAAGCGCGCCTGGCTCAGCCCCCGGAAGGGTCCGCCCTGTTCGGTGATCCAGCTCAGCATCGGGGTGAGCGGGATGTCGCCGGTGCCCGCGTCCGGGTCCGCCACCCGGCTGGGACCGGTGCCCGCGCGTCGGGCGAGGCCCGCCACCGTCGGCTCTTCGAAAACGTCACGCGGTGAGATCGCCAGCCCGGCGGCGCGGGCCTGGCTGACCAGCCGCATGGACACGATGCTGTCGCCGCCGAGCGCGAAGAAGCTGTCGTGCACGCCGACCGCGTCCAGTCCGAGCACACCGGCGAAGAGCCCGGCGAGACGCTCCTCGACCGCATCGCGGGGCGGCTCACTCACCGGCCCGTCGGACCGGGACGGGGCGGGCAGTGCGGCGGTGTCCAGCTTGCCGTTGTGGGTGAGCGGGAAGCCGTCGACCGGGACGAAGGCCGACGGCACCATGTAGTCGGGCAGTACGTCGGCCACGGCCCGGCGGAGCAGCTCCGCCGTCCCTTCGTCGGGCGCGGGCGTGACGACGTACGCGATCAGTCGGCGTACTCCGGGAGTGTCCTCCCGTACGACCACCGCGGCCCGTTCGACCAGCTTGTGGTCGAGCAGCACGGCCTCGATCTCGCCGGGTTCGACCCGGTAGCCCCGGATCTTGACCTGGTCGTCGACCCGGCCCAGACATTCCACCAGGTCGTGCTCGGTCCAGCGGGCGATGTCGCCGGTGCGGTACATGCGGGCACCGGGCCGGTCGCTGAACGGGTCGGCCATGAACCGGCTCGCGGTGGCGCCCGGTCGGCCGAGGTAGCCGCGGGCGAGCCCCTCCCCCGCGATGTACAGCTCGCCCTCGACACCCGTCGGCACCGGGTTCAGATGCCCGTCCAGGATGTAGAGGCGCCCGCCCGCCACGGGGCGGCCGATCGCGGGGCGGTCGCTGAGTGAGAAGTCGCAGTCGGCCGAGTCGACGGTGCACTCCGTGGGTCCGTAGAGGTTGTGGGCGACCAGTCCGTCGGTGTCCCTCAAGGTCCGCCACAGTTCCGGTGGTACGGCTTCCCCGCCGACCCCCAGCACCTTCAACTCGCCCTGCCAGTCGCCTCCTTGGGCCACCAGCTCGCCCAGCAGGGACGGGGAGAGTTCGATGAACTCGATGCGGTGCGCCTTGAGGAAACCGCGGAGGGCGTCCGGGTCTCGGCGTACGTCCTCGGGGACCAGGTGGAGTTCGTGGCCGGCGAACATCCAGAGCATCGGCTGCCACGAGGCGTCGAAGGCGGTGGGCCAGGCGTGGCCTATGCGGAGGGGCTGGCCGCCGGCCGAGGCTGGGGTGAACAGGGCCGCGTTGTGGGCTGTGAAGAGGTTGGTGATGGCTCGGTGGGGGACGACCACCGCCTTGGGGCGGCCGGTGGAGCCTGAGGTGTAGATGACGTAGGCGGGGTGTTCAGGGAGCAGGGTCGCGCCGGTGAGGTTGGTGGCGTCCGTGGAAGCCAGCCTGTGTTGAGTGGCCGGGGCGTCGAGAAGGACAACAGTGCAGGTTGTCTGTGGCTGGTCGCGCAGTTCCCCGCGCCCCTGACGGGGCGATGCAGTTGTCGTCGTTATCAGCGCTACCGGGGTTGCATCCGCCAGTATCCCGGCGATTCGGTCCTCGGGCCACTCCGGATCCAATGGCAGATAAGCCGCGCCCGCCTTTTGGATCGCAACGAGCGTGGTGATCGTCGCCGGGGTCGGGGGCAAGGCCATCGCGACGATTCGCTCCGGGCCCGCGCCCAGTTCGATCAGTAGCCTGGCCAGGCGGTTGGCCTCGGAGTTCAGCTCCGCGAAGGTCAGCCGCTCACCGTTCCCGACCACGGCTACCGCGTCCGGCGTCCGTGCCACCTGGGCCTCCAGTACCTGCGGCATGGTCGCGTGCCGTATCGGCAGCCGCTCCCCCACACCTGCCGCCAGCAGTGCCGCGCGCTCCTCTACTTCGAGCACATCCAGTGCGGCCAGCGGCGTGTCAGGTGCCGCCACCACCGCCCGCACCAGTCGCTCGAACCGCCGGGCCAGCCGCTCCACCGCCGACCGGTTGTAGGAGTCGGGTCGGAATTCGAAGACAACGCCCAACTGCCGCTCAGCCAGCACCGCCAGCGTGAGGGGATAGTGGGTGGCACCGGCACCCTTCACCTCGACGATCCGCAGCCCGGCAGCCGACTCGGCCTCGGCGACCGCCGTCTCGTCGATGGGATAGTTCTCGAAGACGAGCAGCGTGTCGAACAAGTCCCCTGCCCCGGCCACGCGTTGGATCTCCGTGAGACCCATGTAGTGGTGGTCCATCAGCCGGGACTGCTCGTCCTGCACCCGCCGGAGGAATGCGTTCACGGGCTCGTACGGCGGTACGGACACCCGTACCGGCACGGTGTTGATGAACAGCCCGATCATCGACTCGACACCGGCCAGTTCGGCGGGCCGCCCCGCCACCGTGGCACCGAAGACCACATCGTCCCGGCCGGTCAGGCGGGCCAGCAGCAGCGCCCACAGGCCCTGTACGACCGTGTTGACGGTGATGCCGCGGCTTCGGGCCAACGTCTGGACGTCGGCGGTCAGTTGCTCGGAGAGGCGGAGGGTGTGCAGCTCGGGCTGTACGGGGACGAGCCCGGCCGCCGAGGGTGCCAGCAGGGTCGGCGTGACCCCGGCCAGCCCCTCCCGCCAGGCCCCGGCGGAGGCGTCCCGGTCGCGTGCGGCGAGCCAGGCGAGGAAGTCGCGGTAGGGGCGTACGGCAGGCAGGGGGGCCGACCGGCCGGGGGCGAGCTGGGCGGCGTACAGCTGGAGCAGCTCCCGTACCAGCAGCGGGATCGACCAGCCGTCGAGCAGCAGATGGTGGTTGGTGAGGATCAGGAGCCAGCGGTCGGCACCCCGGTTCACCAGGGTGAGGCGCAGCAGCGGTGGGTCGGTCAGGTCGAAGCGGGCCGCGGTGTCCGCGGTGCAGAGCCGGGTCAACTCGGTTTGTTGGTCGGCGTGTTCGGAGAGGTCGACGTCGGTCCAGTCGGCGGTGATCTGCTTGAGTACGACCTGCACCGGTTCGTCCAGGTCCTCGTGGAGGAAGGCGCTGCGCAGGTTGGCGTGCCGGGCGAAGAGTTCCTCGGCGGCGGTGCGCAGCAGCGCGGGACGGAGCGGTCCCTCGATCTCCACCAGTGACTGCATGGTGTAGACGTCCTGGGCGCCCTCGTCGAACAGGGCGTGGAACAGCAGGCCCTGTTGCAGCGGGGACAGCGGCAGCACGTCCTCGACCAGGGAGCCGTCCTCCCCAGGCGCGTTGCTCATCGGGTCCTCCACCTCGCCTTGACGTTGTCGAGCTGCGACTGGCTGAGCGACACCAGCGGTGCTGCGGTCGCCGTGAACCCTTCGGGCGCGGGTCCCTCATCGGCATGGGCGGCGAGGCCGGCTGCCGTGCGGTGGGTGAACACGTCCCGGGGAGTGAGGGGCAGGCCCGCCCTGCGGGCGCGGTCGGCGAGGCGGACCGACACGATGCTGTCGCCGCCGAGTTCGAAGAAGTCGTCGTGCACGCCGACCTGTTGCAACCCGAGCACCTCGGCGAAGAGCCCGCAGAGCACCTTCTCCGGTTCGGTGCGCGGGGGTTCGAACGTGCTCGCCTCGGTGAAGTCGGGGGCGGGCAGGGCGCGGCGGTCGAGCTTGCCGCTGGGAGTGCGGGGCAGCGCGTCCAGGACCACGACGGCGGACGGTACGAGGTGGCCGGGGAGGCGTTCGGCCAGCGCCCGGCGCAGGGCCACCGGGTCGACGCCGGCGCCGGGTTCCGGCACGACGTAGGCCACCAGTCGCCGGGGCGCCGAGCCGTCCTCGCGGGCCACGACCGCGGCCCGGCCCACTCCCGGCAGCTGCCGTGCGGCCGTCTCGATCTCGCCGGGCTCGACCCGGAAGCCTCTGATCTTCACCTGGTCGTCGGCACGGCCGAGGAACTCCACGGTGCCGTCGGCGCGCAGCCGGGCCAGGTCTCCGGTCCGGTAGAGGCGGCCGCCGGGCGGGCCGAAGGGGTCGGCGGTGAAGCGTTCGGCGGTGCGACCGGGCTGGTCGAGGTAGCCGCGGGCGAGGCCGACCCCGGCGAGGTACAGCTCACCGGTCGCGCCGACGGGGACAGGTTGCAGGAACGGGTCGAGGACGTGGACGCGCGTGTTGGCGATCGGCCGGCCCAGTGGGACGGAGCCCTCGCCGCCGCCGTACTCCTGCATGAGGCTGTCTCCGGCTGCTTCGGAGCAGCCGTAGAGGTTGATCAGCCGGGCGTGTGGCCAACGGCGGGCCAGCGCCTCGGCCAGCTCGCCGGGGAGGGGTTCGCCGCTGGAGATCCAGGTGCGTACGGAGGTGAAGGAGTCCGGCGGGGCGGATTCGACCAGGGTCGTGTAGAGGCTGGGGACCGCGGTGAGGAGGCTTGCCCGGTGCCGGTCGGCCAGGGCGGCGAGGGCGGTCGGGTCGCTGGTCGCCTCGTCGTCGGCGAGTGCCACGGCCTCGCCCGCGGTCAGGGCACCGAGCAGTTCGGTGAGACCGTCGATGAAGCTGATCGGGCTCTTGGCCACGCGGACGCCGGGAGTGGTCCGCCGCAACTCCCGGCCCCAGGCGAGCCGGTTGGCCAGGGCCTGCTGGGTGCCGACCACGCCCTTGGGACGGCCGGTGGAGCCGGAGGTGAAGATGACATACGCCGGGTGCTCGGGCGACACGGGGACACGCTCTTCCGGTACGGCCGCTGCCGCGTCGGGGGTGCATACCAACTCCCGGTCGATGCCCAGCTGTTGAGCTGTCGACGTATCGCAGATCACCAGGCGGGGCTGCGCGTCGCCGAGCATCAGGGCGATGCGGTCGGGCGGATACGCGGGGTCGACCGGCATGCAGGCGGCCCCGGCCTTGAGTACCGCGAGCAACGCGGTCACCAGGTCGGGGCTGCGGGGCAGGGCCACGGCGACGATCGACTCGGGTCCGGCGCCGCGCGCGGCCAGGGCGGCGGCCAACCGGTCGGCGCGGGCGTCGAGTTCGGTGAAGGTGACGGTGGTGTCGCCGTCCAGGACGGCGGGGGCGTGCGGGGTGCGGGTGGCCTGGGCCTCGAACAGGGCCCGGACCGTGGGGTGGGTGAGGGGTTCCACGCGCCCGGACGGAGTCCGGTGCTCTTCCTCGATGAGCCGGGCGACGGGACGCGCCGGGTCCTCGATGAACGTCTGGATCAGGTGACGGAGCCGGTCGGCGAGGCCCGTCACCGTCGGCCGGTCCACGGCGGCGGGCTGGTGGGCGAGGGTCAGCGTCAGCCGGGCACCCGGCAGGGCCGTGAGCGTCAGCGGATAGTGCGTGGCGTCCCGTACGGAGACGTCAGCCATGCGGAGGCCGTCGGGTCCGTTGGATCCCAGAGCGCGTGTGATGCCGTCGTCGTCGATGGGGTAGCTCTCGAAGACCAGCAGGGTGTCGAAGAGGACGCCCTGTCCGGCGGCGCGCTGGATGTCGGCGAGGCCGAGGTGCCGGTGGTCGAGCAGCGCGGACTGCTCGGTCTGGAGACGGGAGAGCAGGGCGGCGACCGGTTCCGCGGGCCGCAGCCGTACGCGTACCGGCAGGGTGTTGATGAAGAGGCCGACCATCGACTCGATGCCGGGGACTTCGGCGTCACGGCCGGACACGGTGGCGCCGAGGACCACGTCCGTGCGGCCGGTGAGTCTGCCGAGCAGGACGGCCCACAGACCCTGGAGCACGGTGCTGACCGTCAGTCCGTGGGCGCGGGCGGTGTCCGTGAGTGCCGCGGTGTCCTGTTCCGACAGCTCCATGACGAGCCGCTCGGGCTGCTCGACGGGGAGTTCGCGGGCGTCGGGCGCGATGAGTGACGGTTCGTCAAGTTCCGTCAGGGCGGCCCGCCATGCCTGCCGTGCGGCCTCGGGGTCCTGCCGGGACAGCCAGGCGAGGTAGTCGCGGTAGGGCCGGACCCGGGGCAGGGCGGTGGGGTCGCCACCCGCGGTGTACAGCTGGAAGAGCTCGCGCACGAGGACGGGGGCGGACCAGCCGTCCCAGAGCAGATGGTGCGAGGAGAGCACCAACCGGTGGTCCCGCTCGCCGCACACCACCAGCCGGAACCTCAGCAGCGGCGGGCGGGCCAGGTCGAACCGTTCGTCCCGGTCCTCTGCCAGCAGCCGCTCGAAGGCCTCCTCGCGCTCCCCCGGCGGCCGGGCCGACAGGTCGGTGACGCACCACGGCGTCCTGACCGTGCCCCGGACCACCTGGACCGGGCGCCCGGACCGCTGGGTGCGGAACGCGGCCCGCAGATTGGCGTGCCGTGCGACCAGCGCCTCGGCGGCCGTGCGCATCCGCTCGGGGTCCAGCGGGCCTTCGAGACGGAGCGTGAGCTGTCCGGTGTAGACGTCCCGGGCGTGTGCGTCGTAGAGCGCGTGGAAGACCATGCCCTCCTGCATCGGTGACAGAGGGAGTACGTCCTCCACGCCCGGGCGGGCCGCCATCAGGACCCGGCCTCGCGCATGGCCTCGGCCAGGCTGCGCGGGCGCATGTCCGTCCACTCGCGCTCGATGTACTCCAGACAGGCGTCCCGGCCGTCGGGACCGTGCACGCTCCGCCAGCCGGCGGGGACGAGGGCGAAGTCGGGCCACAGGGAGTACCGGCCCTCGTCGTTGACCAGGACGCGGAAGACGCCGTTCTCGTCGTCGAACGGGTTGACCATGGCTCAGTTCCTCTCCTGTTCGTCCTGCTCGTTCTGTTCGCTGTGTTCGCTGTGTTCGCTGTGTTCGCTGTGTTCGCGGAAGGATCCGGAGAACTGGTCGGGCGCGCCGGGTACCGGCTCGGCCAGGTCCGCGCCGAGGGCGACGATCCGGTTGGCCTTGTCGACATGGACCACCCGGGGACGATGGGTGGCACGCTCGGACTCGTCGAGCGCGGCGAAGGACATGATGATCACGAGGTGACCGGGGTGGATGAGATGGGCGGCTGCGCCGTTGACACCGATGACGCCGGTGCCCCGGTCGCCCGCGATGGCATACGTGGTGAGTCGGGCGCCGTTGTCGATGTCCACCACCTGGACCTGTTCGCCCTCGACGATGTCGGAGGCGTCCATGAGGTCCTGATCGATGGTCAGGGACCCCACGTAGTGCAGATCGGCCTGGCTGACGGTGGCGCGATGGATCTTTCCATTGAGCAAGGTGCGGTGCACCACTACCCCCTGAATCGATACTTAGGTGAGGCTAACCTAATTCAATCTCTTCGGGTGCGGAAGAAGTCCAGAAGCACACGGTTCACCTCGTCCGGCCGCTCCAGATAGCCGTAGTGGCCGCAGCCCTTGATCTCCTGATACGTCGCCGAGGGGATGGCCTCGGCGACCTCGCGGCCCAGGTGCGGGGGCAGGATCACGTCGTCCGCGAAGCCGACGACCAGGCACGGCACCTCGATCGCCCGGTAGGCCTCCAGCCTGCCGTCCGGAACGCGCAACTCCAGCTGGGCTCTCGCGCCGGGGCCGACGGCCGGTGGTGAGTACTCGAAGAGCTCCAGCCAGTCCTGCAACCGCTGTTCGTCGTCCAGGGTGACGGGCGACAGGTTGGTCAGCGCCCGCACCCAGGCCGCGTAGGCCGGCGGCAGCTCCACCCCGCTGTCGTGCAGGGCGCGTTCGGCTACGGCCATGGCCTCGCGCGGCGCGTCTGTGCGGCCGCGCGTGGCCATCAGCACGCCCTGGCTGACGAGTTCGGGGCGGGCGAGCATCAACTCCTGGACGACGTACGCCCCCAGGGAGACGCCGACGACCCGGCACGGCGCGAGGTCCAGGTGCTCGATCAGTCCGGCGGTGTCGGCCACCAGGTCGTCGATCGTGAAGCCCTCGGGGCACTCGTCGCTCGGCGGGATGCCGCGGTTGTCGAAGGTGACGACCCGGTGTCCGGCCTCGACGAGCGCGGGCACCTGATGGAGGTGCCAGGACCGCCCTCCGGCGGCCCGGCCCATCACCAGGACCACGGGTTCGCCGGTGCCGACGGCGCCCATGTCCTCGTAATGGAGCCCGATACCGTTGATCTGCGCACTCGGCATGACAGGCGCCCACCTCATGTCTTCTCTGTCGAGTCAGCGGGTTCCTCGGCGTCCGAGGGCTCGTGCAGGGTGGCCTTCCGCAACCCCGGCATGGCCACGGCGAGGGTCGCCAGGCCCGCCAGGCAGACGACACCTCCGAGGACGGCCGCACCCGCGGACGACCCCAGCGCCCTGGCCACCAGGCCCGCTTCCAGGTTGCCCACGGACGGCCCCGCGGTCGCCTGGGCCAGCCAGAGGCTGCCGACCCGGCCCTGGAGACGGTCGGGCGTGTAGTGCTGGAGGAGCGCCCGGCGCAGGATCTCCGAGGCGGTGTCGCCGAGTCCGGCCAGGGCCAGGAAGGCGAGCGCGGCCCACAGGTTGGGACTGAGGCCGAAGCAGACGATCGCCACGCCCCACACCGCGACCGCACCGATCAGCGCCCGCCCGGTGTGGTGCACCCGCCCGGTCCAGCCGCTGGTCAGCGCGCCGAAGAACGAGCCGACGGCGGGGGCGGTGTAGAGCAGTCCGACGGTGGAGGGTCCGCCGCCGAAGTGTTCGGTGCCCAGTTCGGGGAAGAGCGCGTACGGCATGGCGAAGACCACCGCGCACACGTCGATCAGCAACAGCCCGGACACGACCTGGTTGCCCCGCAGGAAGCGCAGTCCCTCGGTCATCGCCTTCAGCGGATGCTGCGCCTCCACCGTGCCCTCGGGCGGAAGCGCCGGCAGCGGAGCGAGCAGGGCCAGTCCTACGACGTACACCGCCGCGTCGATCGCGAAGCACATCGCGACCCCCGGGCCCGCCGCGATGACACCCGCGAGCGATGGGCCGATCATGCCGCCGAGTTGAGCGGTGAGCGTGGTCAGCGCGCCGGCCGCGGCCAGCTGGCCGGGCTGCACGAGGGACGGTGTGGCCGCCATCATGGCGGGCCCGCCGAGTCCGGCCGTCCCGCCGGCGAGGACGGCCGCCACGAAGACGAACCACACCTTGGGGTCGGGCAGGGCGGCGTTCACCGCGAGTCCCGCGACCACCACGGCGGTGATCGACCGGGTGACGAGCATCACCCGGCGCCGGTCGACCCGGTCGGCGAGCACGCCGCCGGCGACCAGTCCGACCAGCAGCGAGAGGCCCAGCACCAGGCTCATCAGGCCGACTTGGACCGTCGATCCGGTCAGGGCGTAGACCTGGAGGCTCGCCGCCACCGAGGTGAGATGCGTGCCGATCATGGAGATCGCCTGGGTGGCGAAGACCAGCCGGAAGTCCCTGCTCGCCTTCAACGGAGCGACGTCGACGACGACTTCTCCCAGTCTCACGCCGGCCCCTAACGCCCGAGGGACGGTGCGACGACCCGTGCGGGCACGACATAGGGGGCGACGCTGCGGAGCTTCTCGCAGGTCTCCTCCAGTTCGCGTTCCGGAGTGGACCCGGCGAGTATTCCGGCACCGGCCCGCAGCCAGGTGCGGCCGCTCTCCTCGAAGAGGCTCCGCAGCACCAGGGCCGCGTCGAGCGCTCCGTCACTGCCCGCCATCAGGACCGCCCCGCTGTAGATCCCGCGCGGCTCGGTCTCCAGGCGTGAGATGCAGTCGTACGCCGGTGCCTTGGGGATGCCCGAGGCGGTGACGGCCGGGAAGACCGCCCGCAGGACGTCCCATGCGGTGGCCCCCTCGCCCAACACGCCGTGCACGCTGGATCCGAGATGCTGCACGCTGCCGCGCTGACGGACGCTCAGCAAGTCGCGCACCGAGACCGTGCCGGGCCGGCACACGGTCGCCATCTCCTCCTCCGCCAGCTTGACGGAGAGCACATGCTCGGAGATCTCCTTGGGGTCGGCGAGGAGTTCGGCGCGCAGCCGTGCGTCCTCGACGTCGCCCAGGCCGCGGGCGCGGGTGCCTGCAAGGGGCTGGGTGACGACCTCGCCGGCCGCGTCGACCTCGGCGACGGTCTCGGGGCTGAAGCCGACGACCCGGCGGCCGCCGAGGTCGAGGAGGAAGGAGCGGGCCGGGGTGTTCCTGGAGCGGCCGTGCACGAAGGTGGCGGCGAAGTCGACCGGGAAGGGCACCTCCACGGACCGCGAGATGATGACCTTCTGGAGTTCGGTGGTCCGGATCTCCTCGATGGCACGGGCCACCAGTTCCGGATACCTTCCGGCGGAGTCCTCGACGTCGATCGGCCGGGGGTCGACCGGACGCGGTGCCACCGGCTCGGCCAGGTGCAGCAGGACGGCGTCCAGCATCCCCTCGTCGACGCTGCGGACGACGACGCCGTTCTGCCGGAGCCTCACCTCGGTGTGCGGTATCACCAGATGCAGGAGGTCCTCGTCGCCCGCGCGGTCCGGCCGGTCGGTGTACAGGTGGGAGAACTCGAAGGCCGTCCAGCCGTAGGCGTTCCATGCCCCGATGCCCATCTCGTCCAGTTTCTCCTGGACTTGACGGAGTGGATGCGGTCCGAGCGGCGCCGTGGACTCCTCGGTGAGCCATCGCGAGCGCACCCCGGAGCGGCCGACCACGACCTCGCCGAGCGCCCCTCCGGCGAACCAGCAGTCGCCCTCTCGTTCATACACCACGTACTGGTCGAACAAGGCGGACTCGGCCAGTTGCGCGGCCAACTGAACGGGGTCCCCCGGCAGTTCCGTCTCCGCGCTCCGATAACGCAGCAAGGGACCTACCTCCCAGGTGAACTTAGGTTAACCTAACCTAACCGATAATGACCGTAGCCTCCGCATCGACGGCGCGTCCAGAGCGCCGCCCCGATCACACCCCAGTTGCCCCCTGTCGCACCTCCAGGCTCGACCGCGATCACGCCCCCAGGCTTGACCCTGATCGTGCATTAGGCAAGCCTTTCCTAAACAGCAGGCGGGAGTTGAGGATGCTCGACGGTTGGGTGCCCTGGCCTCAGGAGTTCGCCGAGCGGTATCGGGACGAGGGGTACTGGGCGGGCCGGCCACTGGACCGGCTGTTGCGGGATCGGGCCGTGCGCTCACCGGAGCGGGTCGCGCTCGTGGACGGCGACGGCAACCGGTGGACGTACGCCGAGCTCGATCTGCGAGCCGACCGTACGGCGGCGGGACTGCGGCGGCTCGGTATCGGCGACGGCGACCGCGTGGTCGTCCAACTGCCCAACACCGACGCCTTCGTGGTGCTCTTCTTCGGTCTGCTGCGAGCCGGTGCCATCCCGGTGCTCACGCTGCCCGCGCACCGGGAGAGCGAACTCGTCCATGTCGCCGAGACGGCCGGTGCCACCGCCCTCGCGGTCCCCGACACGCTGGACGGCTTCGACCACCGCGGGCTGGCCCGAGCCGTACGCAAGGCGGTGCCGGGCGTCGAGCACGTCCTGGTCGCGGGCGACCCGGCGGAGTTCACCGCGCTGGCCGACGTCGACGCCGACCCGGTGCCGCTGCCCGCGCCGGACCCCGGCGATGTGGCGGTGCTGCTGCTGTCCGGCGGCACCACCGGCAAGCCGAAGCTCATCCCGCGGACCCACGACGACTACACCTACAACGTCCGGGCGAGCGCCGAGGTCAGCGGCTTCGACAGCGACACCGTCTACCTGGTCGTCCTCCCGACCGCGCACAACTTCGCGCTGGCCTGCCCCGGACTGCTCGGCACGCTGCTGGTGGGCGGCACGGTGGTCCTCTCCCCCACGCCGAGCCCCGACGACGCCTTCGCGCTGATCGAACGGGAGAAGGTCACGGCCACCGCCGTGGTCCCGCCGATCGCCCTGCTGTGGCTGGACGCGGTGGAGTGGGAGGAGGCCGACCTGTCCTCGCTGCGGCTGCTCCAGGTCGGCGGCTCCAAGCTCGGCGCCGAGCCCGCGGCCCGCGTGGAACCCGCCCTCGGCTGCACGCTCCAGCAGGTCTTCGGCATGGCCGAGGGTCTGCTCAACTACACACGCCTCGACGATCCCCCCGAGTTGCTGACCGGCACCCAGGGCCGCCCGCTGTCCCCCGCCGACGAGGTCCGCGTGGTCGACGACGAGGGACACGACGTACCCCCGGGCGGGACCGGCGAGTTGCTCACCCGCGGCCCGTACACCCTGCGCGGCTACTACCGGGCGGCCGAGCACAACTCCCGGTCCTTCACCCCGGACGGCTTCTACCGCACCGGCGACCTCGTCCGGGTCCTGCCCTCGGGCCATCTGGTCGTCGAGGGCCGGGCCAAGGACCAGATCAACCGGGGCGGCGACAAGATCTCCGCCGAGGAGCTGGAGAACCACCTCCTCGCCCACCCCGGCGTGCACGACGCCGCCGTGGTCGGCATGCCCGACGAGACGATGGGCGAACGCACCTGCGCCTACCTCGTCCCACGCGGACAGGCCCCGACCCAGCGCGAACTCGCCGCCTTCCTCACGGACCGGGGCGTCGCCGCGTACAAGCTGCCCGATCGCGTGGAACTGCTCGACTCCTTCCCCCGGACATCGGTCGGAAAGATCGACAAGAAGTCGCTCGGCCGCCTGATCGCCGCGCAGCTGCGCTCGGAGGGCAGTGGTGAAGGGTGAGCCGGGCGGTGGTACCACCGCTCTTGTACGTCCGGAACAGCCACCCGCCCGCCGCCGGCACTCGACCCGCACCCTGGCGGTAGGGGGTGCCCTGCTCCTGCTGATCGCGGCGGCCCTGCTCAGCCTGGCGATCGGTTCGCGTTCGCTGCCGGTGTCCGTCGTGGTCGACGCGCTGCTGCACGACGACGGCTCGACCGCGAGTTCGGTGATCTGGGACGTACGGGTGCCGCGCACGCTGGCCGGGATCGCCGCCGGGGCCGCGCTGGGCGTCGCGGGTGCGCTCATGCAGGCGCTGACCCGTAATCCGCTGGCCGATCCCGGGCTGCTGGGGATCAACGCGGGCGCCGCCACCGGAGTCGTCCTCGCCATCACGGTCTTCGGGCTGACGAGCCTGTGGTCGTCGGTGTGGTTCGCCATGGTGGGTGCGGTGGTGGCGGGGCTGCTGGTGTATTCGCTGGCCTCGGGCGGGCGCGGCGGTGCGACACCCGAACGGCTGGCTCTGGGGGGTGCGGTGATCGCCGCCGTGTTCACCGGTCTCAGCCAGACCATGATGCTGCTGGACGCGCAGACCCTGGACCAGATGCGGTTCTGGAGCGTGGGCTCGCTGGCGCGGGCCGACAGCTCGACGCTGACGGCCACCACTCCGTTCGTCGTGGCGGGCCTGCTGCTCGCGCTCTCCCTGGTGCGCCCGCTGAACGCGGTGGCCCTGGGCGACGACACCGCCCGCGCGCTGGGGGCCCGGCTGCACCGGACCCGCCTGCTCGGCATGCTGGCCGTCACGGTGCTGTGCGGGGCGGCGACCGCGGCCGTCGGCCCGCTGGTGTTCGTCGGCCTCGCCGTGCCGCACATCGCCCGTTCGCTCGTCGGAGCCGACCAGCGCTGGACGTTGCCGATGTCCATGCTGCTGGCCCCGGCCCTGCTGCTGTGCGCGGACGTGCTCGGCCGGGTCGCCGTCCGCCCGAACGAACTCGACGCCGGGGTGGTCACCGCCGTGCTCGGCGCTCCCGTCTTCATCGCCCTGGTGCGCTACCGCCGGGTGGTCGCCGCGTGACCGGCACGGCCTCGCCCGCCCGTCCGGCCGAGCGGCGCGCGCGTGTCGTACGGAGCCGGTCGCACGCGTTCTCGCTGCGGGTGGACGTGCGCGCGGTGTCGGTCTGTCTGATCCTGCTGGCCGCGACCGTCGGAGTGGGCGTACTGGCGCTCGGCACCGGGGAGTTCGCGATCTCCCCGGCAGACGTGGTCCGCACGCTGCTGGGCAACGGCAGCCGCCAGACGGACTTCGTGGTCAACGAGTTGCGCCTCCCCCGGCTGCTGACCGGCATCCTGGTCGGTGCGGCGCTCGGACTGAGCGGTGCCCTGTTCCAGAGCCTGTTCCGCAATCCGCTGGGCAGCCCGGACATCGTCGGCTTCACCTACGGCTCGGCCACCGGAGGCCTGCTGGTCATCCTGGTCGCCTCCGGCACCGGAGGAGCGGTGGCGTTCGGGGCCGTGGGCGCCGGCCTTGCGACCGCCCTGCTGGTCTATCTGCTCGCCTGGCGGCGCGGGGTGCACGGCTACCGGCTCGTGCTGGTCGGCATCGGCGTGAGCACCCTGCTCCAGGGCGTCAACGCCTACCTGCTCGCCCAGGCCAAGATCACCGAGGCGGCGCAGGCGATGGTGTGGCTCAACGGCAGCCTCAACGGCCGGGACTGGACGGACGTCCGCCCGGTCGCGGTCGGGCTGCTCGCCGTCCTGCCGCTCGTCGCGCTCGGCGCGGGCAGGCTGCGGATCCTCGAGATGGGCGACGACGTGGCGGGCGGGCTCGGGGTACCCGTCCAGCGCACCCGGCTGATGTTGCTGGTCCTGGCGACGGCGGCATGCGCGGTGGCCACCGCCGCGGCCGGTCCGATCCCGTTCGTGGCCCTCGTCGCGCCCCAGGTGGCCCGCCGCCTCACCCGCGTCCCCGGCCCCAACCTGTCCGCCGCGACCTGCGCGGGGGCCCTCCTCGTGGTCACCGCGGACTTCGCCTCCCAGCACATCCACGCGACGGCCCAGCTGCCGGTGGGTGTGGTGACCGCGGTGGTCGGCGGGCTGTACCTGGGGCTGCTGCTACGGCGGCAGCGGCGGGCCGGTCAGATCTGACCGGCCGCCGTCTCAGTGGCCGTGCCCGTCATCGTGCGCGGGCTCGTCCGCGGCCGCCTGTCCGGCGCGGACCGTGAACGCCGTGGTGTGCACAGTGCCCTCGTGCTTGAAGTCGAGGAAGAGCCGATAGGTCCCGCTGCTCGGCGCCGTGGCCGTGAAGAAGATGTCGGGGCCGGGCTTCGTGGTGCTGTTGGGGTGCACGTGGAGGTAGGCGAGGTCGCCCGAGCGCAGGGCGACGAGATGGCCGTACGCACCGAGGTAGGGCTGGAGGTCGGTGACCGGCCGCCCGTTCCGGGAGACCGTCAGCTTCAGCTCGCTCTCGGCGCCGGGACGCAGGCCGCCGGAGAGCTCGACCTCGTAGCCTTGGGTGCCGGCGATGGAGCTGGGCGACGGCAGGCCCTTCGGCTCGTACGGGCCCGAGGCCGCCAGATCCGCGCCGAGGGTGAGGTTTTCGGCGCCCTTCTTCGCCGGGGTGAAGTCGGCGAAGACCCGGTAGCCGCCCGCGCGGGGCAGTTCGACGGGGATGCTCCAGGTGCCGTCGGCGGCGCGGGTGGGGTGCAGGTGGCGGTAGGTGACCAGGTCGCGTGAGGCCACGATGAGGTGCAGTTCCTTCTCGTGCTCCCGCCGGTACGCGGTGACGGCACGGCCGCTGTCGTCGCGGATCGCGAAGCGCAGCTCGGTCTGCTTCCCCGCGGTGACACGCGGTGTCCGCAGGTCGAGGGTGTAGCCGCCCTCGGAGATCTGAAGCCCGCCGGCGGGGCTCGCTTCGTGCCCGCCACCTCCCTCCGCCGCCTCGTCCGTGTGCTGCGTGTCATGGCGCGCGGGCGGGCGGTCTTCCACGACGGGTGCGACGCCCTGGCCCACGCCATAAGCGGTGCCGAAGGTGGCTGCCAGTGCGGCGGCGAATGCGGTGATCTTCAGTCCGGTGTGCATGGTGTCCTCCGATCTCCAGATCTCTATGCGACCGACCATACCCCTGGGGGGTATGAAGTCAAGGCCTTCCGGCGCTTGCGATTGATACCCCTCAGGGGTATACAGGACAACGCAAGGCAGGATACCCCTCACCCGTATGCAGTCCAGGAGCGATGATGGCCAGTAACCAGGTCGACCTCGTCATCGGCGGCATGACCTGCGCCTCGTGCGCGGCACGCGTCGAGAAGAAGCTGAACCGCATGGGCGGGGTCACGGCCACCGTCAACTACGCCACCGAGAAGGCCAGGGTCAGCTACACCGGTGAGGTCTCCGTCCCGGATCTGATAGCCACGGTCGAGGCGACGGGGTACACGGCGCAGGAGCCCGCGCGGGCCGACCCCGAGCCCGAGCAGGTCGACCATGAGCTCCGGTCCCTCCGGCAGCGACTGCTCACCTCGGTCGTCCTGGCCGTCCCCGTGATCGCGATGGCCATGATTCCCGCCCTTCAGTTCGACAACTGGCAGTGGCTGTCCCTGACACTGGCGGCGCCTGTCGTGACGTACGCCGGATGGCCCTTCCACAAGGCGGCGTTGACCAACGCACGCCACGGTGCGGCCACGATGGACACGCTGATCTCGGTCGGTACGTCGGCCGCGTTCCTGTGGTCGCTGTGGGCGCTGTTCTTCGGGACCGCGGGCACGCCGGGGATGACGCATCCCTTCGAGCTGACCATCGCCCGCGGCGACGGCGCCGGGAACATCTACCTGGAGGCCGCCGCCGGAGTCACCGCGTTCATCCTGGCGGGGCGCTACTTCGAGGCCCGCTCCAAGCGCAAGGCGGGAGCCGCTCTGCGGGCTCTGCTGGAGCTGGGCGCGAAGGACGTCACCGTGCTGAGCCCGGACGGCGGTGAACGGATCGTCCCCGTCGCCGAGTTGAAGGTCGGCGACCGTTTCCTGGTGCGTCCCGGGGAGAAGATCGCCACCGACGGGACGGTCGTCGAGGGTTCCTCCGCCGTCGACGCCTCCATGCTCACCGGCGAGTCCGTGCCGGTGGAGGTTTCCGAGGGTGATCCGGTCACGGGCGCCACGGTCAACGCGGGCGGGCGGCTCGTCGTCGAGGCCGTCCGGGTCGGCGCGGACACCCAACTGGCCCGGATGGCCAGGCTGGTGGAGGACGCGCAGAACGGCAAGGCCGCCGCGCAGCGGCTCGCGGACCGGATCTCCGCCGTGTTCGTGCCGGTGGTGATCGCCCTCGCGCTGGGCACCCTGGGCTTCTGGCTGGGCAACGGCGCCGGTCTGACGGCCGCGTTCACGGCCGCCGTCGCGGTCCTGATCATCGCCTGCCCGTGTGCCCTGGGCCTCGCCACGCCGACCGCGCTGCTGGTCGGTACCGGGCGGGGCGCCCAGCTCGGGATCCTGATCAAGGGCCCGGAGGTGCTGGAGTCCACGCGCAAGGTCGACACGGTCGTCCTCGACAAGACGGGCACCGTCACGACCGGCCGGATGGCGCTGCTCGCCGTGCACAGCGTCACCGACGAGTCCGAAGTCCTGCGATTGGCAGGCGCGTTGGAGCACGCCTCCGAGCACCCGGTCGCCCGTGCCGTGGCCGCCGGCGCCATGGACAAGCTGGGTTCGCTGCCCACGCCGGAGGACTTCGCGAACGTGCCCGGCCTGGGTGTGCAGGGCGTCGTCGACGGCCACGCGGTCCTCGTCGGCCGTGAACAACTGCTCGCCGACTGGGCGTTGGAGCTGCCACAGGAGCTGAAGCAGGCCAAGTCCGAGGCCGAGGCGGCCGGGCGCACCGCGATCGCCGTCGCCTGGGACGGCGAGGCACGGGCGGTCCTCGAAGTCGCCGACGCGGTCAAGGAGAGCAGCCCGGAGGCGATCGAGCGGCTGCGCGCCCTCGGTCTGACGCCGATCCTGCTGACCGGCGACAACCGGACCGTGGCCGAGTCGGTCGCGGCCCAGGTCGGCATCGCGGCCGAGGACGTCTTCGCCGAGGTGCTGCCACAGGACAAGGCCGCCGTCGTCAAGCGCCTTCAGAGCGAGGGCCGTTCGGTCGCCATGGTCGGCGACGGCGTCAACGACGCGGCCGCGCTCGCCCAGGCAGACCTGGGACTGGCCATGGGCACCGGCAGCGACGCGGCGATCGAGGCGGGCGACCTGACCCTCGTCCGAGGCGACCTGCGGGCGGCTGCCGACGCCATCCGGCTGGCCCGCCGGACCCTCGGCACCATCCGGTCCAACCTGTTCTGGGCGTTCGCCTACAACATCGCCGCCCTGCCGCTCGCGGCGGCCGGACTGCTGAACCCGATGATCGCCGGTGCGGCCATGGCGTTCTCCTCGGTCTTCGTCGTCGCCAACTCCCTGCGTCTGCGCACCTTCAGGCCCCTCGGATGACGGACGCGCGCGTTTCCCCAGCGTTCACAGCGTCCTCGCATCCAGGTCGTCGTACGCTCCCCGGGACCGCACTAGCGTCTTCGGGTCGCCCCCCGAACCGAACAAGAGTGAGGTTTCGATGTCCTCAAGACATGTCCTCGCCGGCCTGGCCCTGGTGCCGGCGCTCGCCTTCCCGGCGGCCGCTCACGCGACGACGGCGCACGGCCCAGGGGGGCCTGACCACAGGCCCTCCTTCGACCTCCAGGCCCACCGCGGCGGCATCGGGATGACGACCGAGGAGTCCCTGGAAGGCTTCGGCAAGGCCCTGCGCCTCGGCGTCTCCACTCTGGAGCTGGACACCCAGATCACCAAGGACGAGAAGGTCGTCGTCACCCACGACCGCCAGGTCAGCGCCCAGAAGTGCAAGGACACGGCGCCCGTCACGCCGGGCGACCCGATGCATCCGTACGTCGGCAAGTACATCAAGGACCTGACGCTGGCCCAGATCAGGACCATGGACTGCGGGTTCCAGCAGCTGCCGGGCTTCCCCGAGCAGGAGCAGATCAAGGGCATGAAGATGGTCGAGCTCAGGGACGTCCTGAATCTGGTCAAGCGCTACAAGGCCAGGCAGGTCACCCTGAACATCGAGACGAAGGTCGAGGCGGGCGCCCCCGAACAGACCGCGCCGCGAGAGCTGTTCGTGCGCCGGGTGTACGAGGAGATCCACCGCTCCGGCATCGAGCGCCAGGTCACCATCCAGTCCTTCGACTGGGGCGCGCTCAAGGCGATGCACGAACTCGCGCCCAGGTGGCCGCTGGTGGCGCTCACCAACTACGACTTCCTCCAGGTCGGACAGGACGGCGCCTCCCCCTGGCTCGGCGGCATCGACGCCGACGACTACGACGGTGACTTCGTGAAGGCCGCCGACAGCATCGCCGGCGTCACCACCCTCTCCCCCAACTACGGCTTCCCGCAGAGCGGCAAGGTCGGCGACCCCGGATTCCGCTTCTACGCCGACCGGGCCATGGTCGACGCGGCGCACGCCCGGGGCCTCAAGGTCGTCCCGTGGACCTGCGACGACCCGGCGACCGTGGAAGCGCTGATGGACTCCGGGGTCGACGGCATCATCACCAACTACCCGAACAAGGTGAGGGAGATCATGGCCGAGCGCGGTATGCGGCTGCCGAAGGCGTACGGGCCTCGCTGATCGTCACGGTGGCGGGACCGGGGCGTGCACTCCCGGTCCCGTCGCCTTAGTGTCCTACTGGCCGAGCGGTGTCCGCGGCTTGAGGTCCGGGACGGGATCAGGAAGTGCGGCCGTCGCCCGTTCCCTGGTGAGCGCCCCGGTGATCCTCCGCGCCAGGAGCGGATCGACCGGGAGCACGTGGGAGGCGAACCAGCGGGCGGCCGACGGGTCGGGGGACGGTTCGACGAACTCCGCGCCCGCGTAGTCGTCGAGCGGCGGGTCGTAGACGTAACCGCAGACCATGCCGTGTCGCACCAGACGCTCCACCAGGGCGTCGCGTTCGTCGACCAGGAACGGAACGCGGAACAGGGGCGGAGGGCCGTCGTGCGCCGCGCTGTCGCGTACCGCCCGGGAGGCCCAGGCGGTACCCGACAGCAACGAGACACCGACCCTGCGCCGGGTCAGGTCCCCGTCGAGCCGGGCCAGCCGCAGCGTCAACTGCCCCCGGACGATGGGCCCGTGGCGTTCCCGGAAGCCGTGCAGGTCGACGCGGACCCATGGCTCGTACGCCGCCAGGCTCGGCGCCTCGCGCGCGCAGCCGGTCAGCCGCGGCGCATGGAGGGCCATACGGAACGCGTCCCGCTCCAGCAACCCGAGGCGCTGCATCGTCCGCCACACCGGACGCACCAGATGCAGGGCGCGTACGGAGGAACGCGCGAGCGGCCGCAGTGTCACGGCCAGATCGGCGCGCAGGCGGCCCGGCACCAGGAGATCGTCACGCAGCAGCTCCAACTCCCGCCGGGTGCGGGCGTCCTCGACGGCGAGGAATCCCCCGGCCATCCCCGCCACATGCTTGGACAGGCTGAACGCGGCCGCGTTCCCGAAGGTCCCGATCCGCTGCCCGTCCACGTGTGTGCCGATGGCGTGCGCCGCGTCCTCGATCAGCGGGATCCCCAACTCGTCGCAGCGGCGGCGCAGTTCGACGACCCGGTCCGGCATGCCGTACAGGTTGGTGGTGAGGACGGCGTCCACGTTGCGCCAGGTCGATTCCGGTACGGCGTCCGGGTCGATGTTTCCGTCCCACACGGAGACGGGGGCCTGCACCGGGCGCAGCCCGGCCGCAAGGACGACGAAGAGGATCACGTCGTCGTTCACCGGTGACATCAGCACCCGTCCGCCCGGGCGGCACCAACGCCGCAGTGCGAGATACAGAGCCAGCCGTGCCGAGGGCGTGTAGACGCATTCGCGTCCGAGTCGCCGTGTCATCATCGCGGCGAGCCGCGATCCGTACGGCATCGTCACCTGCTTCCGTCGAGAGGCCGTCGAACGGCCGTAGAAGGACGTACGAAAGGCTCAGGGCGCGCACGCGAGCGCGTCCGGGAGTTGAGTTGCGTGTGCTCAGCGGGTGCGGGGTGCCGGTCTCTCGAGGCCCGTCCGGCCCGACGTACGGAGCGTGCCGACCGACTTCAGTAACCGGTCGGCCGGCTCCCGCAGTGCGGGGTGGGCCAGGACCGTGTTCCGCAGACCGCGCACGGGTCTGCGCCACAGCCGGTGTGCCGCCGCCACCGGGTGCGGGCGGGTGGCGAACCCCTCGCCCACGCGCAGCTCGCGGGTCTTCAGCCAGTCCTTGTACTCCTTGTCGCCCCGCCCGAAGTCCATGAGCCGCACCCCGTGACCGCCCGCGGCGTGTGCCATGTGCAGGTGCATCATCAGTCCGGGCGAGTAGTAGCGGAGTTCCGGGTCGTACGTGGTGAACCAAGCCGCGAACACCGTCCGCGATCTCGGCCCGAAGTGCGCGGCCACCGGGCGGTCGCCGGCGTACAGCACGGACAGCACACCGGTGAAGTGCTCCTCGCGGACCTGGAAGAAGTGGTCCACCAGGTCCACGATCCACGGCCGGGAGAACCGGTCCATCCGGCCCGTCCTGCGGTACTGGGCGGACTTCCACTCCATCAGCCGGTGCAGCATCCGGGGGTCGCGCTCGTCGAAGACGAAACGCACGTCGCCGACATCACGCCCCAGCCGGCGTTCCTTCTTCAGCGTCGTCTTGGCCACCCCGGGGTACGTGGAGCGCAGCCAGTCCGCGTAGGCGCCCGCGCCGTCCTTCAGGTCGACCACGGGTGAGGCGAACGTCCCGGTGACGAACCGGCCGAACGGCTTCTGCTCGTCGACGAGATGGTCGAACTCCAGGACGGACAGCCCGCAGGCCCGCAGCAGTTCCTGCATGTCCCAGACGACCCCGGGGCGGTGCACGAGCGCCTGGCAGTCGGAGAGACCGAGACCGATGGCCCGGCCGACGCCGAAGGAGTTGCGCTCGTACGGGAAGAAGCCGACCGGCTCCCTGCCCTCGTACAGGACGGCCACCTGCGCCCCACCGCGGTGCCTGCCGATCCCGGCCGCGAACTCCGGCGCCAGGAAGGGATTGGCGTAGTCGGGCGACTCGTCCATCGCCTCGTGCCAGGCCCTGCGCAGCGGGACGCTCAGCTCCTCGGGTCTGTGGATGGTGATGTCCAGCTGCTTCCCCACGGATCGCACGGGCGACCCCTCCCCCCGGTTCCCCCCTTGACGCGGTCTCCGCGCCCTGCCTCCTCGAACTGTTCGGCAGGGATCAAACGTCGCGAAACAGCACGCACACTGTCAAGGGTGCCCACTGCAAAGGAACGGTACGTACCGGATATCCGTCGACCCGACTGCGCTGATCAAAATGGCGCGCGGTTAGCATCTGAGCGCTACCTAGCTCGGAAGAGATGGATCCTGTGACTGTCAACGAGGACTCGTTCACCAACTGGAAGAACCGCGAGGAGATCGCGGAGTCGATGATCCCGATCATCGGGAAGCTGCACCGCGAGCGGGACGTGACCGTCCTGCTGCACAGCCGCTCCCTGGTGAACAAGTCGGTGGTGAGCATCCTCAAGACACACCGCTTCGCCCGGCAGATCGCCGGCGAGGAACTCTCGGTGACGGACACCCTGCCGTTCCTGCATGCCATCACCGCGCTCGATCTCGGCCCCTCCCAGATCGACCTCGGCATGCTGGCCGAGACATACCGGGCAGACGACCGCGGCCTGCCGGTGGCGGAGTTCACCGCCGAGGCCGTCGCCGGCGCCACGGGAGCCAACAAGATCGAGCGCCGCGAGCCGCGTGACGTCGTCCTCTACGGCTTCGGCCGCATCGGCCGCCTCGTCGCCCGGCTGCTGATCGAGAAGGCCGGTTCCGGCAACGGCCTGCGGCTGCGTGCGGTCGTCGTCCGTCAGGGCGGCGAGCAGGACATCGTCAAGCGCGCCTCGCTGCTGCGCCGCGACTCCATCCACGGCCAGTTCCAGGGCACGATCACCGTCGACGAGGCGAACAGCACGATCATCGCCAACGGCAACGAGATCAAGGTGATCTACGCGGGCGACCCGTCCGAGATCGACTACACGGCGTACGGCATCAGAGACGCCATCCTCATCGACAACACCGGCAAGTGGCGCGACCGCGAGGGCCTGTCCCAGCATCTGCGCCCCGGTATCGACAAGGTGGTGCTGACCGCGCCGGGCAAGGGCGATGTCCCCAACATCGTGCACGGCGTCAACCACGACACGGTGAAGCCGGACGAGCAGATCCTGTCCTGCGCGTCCTGCACCACCAACGCGATCGTGCCGCCGCTGAAGGCGATGGACGACGAGTACGGCGTGCTGCGCGGCCATGTGGAGACCGTCCACTCGTTCACCAACGACCAGAACCTGCTGGACAATTACCACAAGGCCGACCGCCGTGGCCGCTCCGCGCCGCTCAACATGGTGATCACCGAGACCGGTGCCGCCTCGGCCGTCGCCAAGGCACTGCCCGACCTCAAGGCGCCGATCACCGGCAGCTCGATCCGCGTCCCGGTCCCGGACGTCTCGATCGCGATCCTCAGCCTGCGGCTCGGCCGCGAGACCACGCGTGAGGAGGTCCTCGACCACCTTCGGGACGTCTCGCTGACCTCGCCCCTGAGGCGCCAGATCGACTTCACCAGCGCCCCCGACGCGGTCTCCAGCGACTTCATCGGCTCGCGTCACGCCTCGATCGTCGACGCCGGCGCGACGAAGGTCGACGGCGACAACGCGATCCTCTACCTCTGGTACGACAACGAGTTCGGCTACTCCTGCCAGGTCATCCGAGTCGTCCAGCATGTCTCCGGGGTGGAGTACCCGACCTACCCGGCGACGGCGGTCTGATCACGGGGAACTCCGGAAACACTCGTACGCAATGATGATCGCGTGAAAGATCAAATAGCCGAGGCGGCCCTGCACCCGGTCCGGACGACCGCCCGTTGTGCCGTCGCCGCCTTCGTTCTCGTCGGCGCCGCCTGGACGGCCCGAGCCGGCTGGCAGATCCGTCTCGCGGCAGCGGGACAGCCGTCGTCCGGACCACCGGACCAGGGCGGCGGCAGGCACCGCCCGCTGACCGCCCTCGAGGACGCCTACCACATCGTCAGTTCCCTGGGAGACGCAGCCACGGTGCTCTGCGCCATCGCGTTCCTGATGTGGCTGGGGCGCGTCCGGGACAACGCACGCGCTCTCTCGTCGCAGCAGCCCCGCTACTCCTGGCCCTGGGCCTACCTCGGCTGGATCATCCCCATCGCGAACCTGTGGGTCCCCCGCGCCCTGATCGCCGACATTCACCGCATCGGTGCTCCGGAACGGCCACTGCCGCGTGTCGTGAACTGGTGGTGGGCCCTGTGGCTGGTCGGGATGGTCAGCGGAGTGGGGCTGATGTACGCCGATTCCACGGATGAGGTCATCGCGCGCGCCTACACCGACGTCGGGCCGCTGCTGGCGGCCGACGCGGCCCTTGTGGGTGCCGCCGTGGCCGGCGCCCTGATGGTCCGTGCCCTCAGCGCGGTCCAGGAGGACCGTATGGAAGAAGTCTCGCGGCATGGCGCCGCGCCGGGCGGCCAGGCTGCCTGACCTGCAACGCACGAGTGAGCGCCGCGGACGTCTCCCCGCATGCGCACCGGTCGGCGGTCCCGTCCGTACGGGACCCCCGGCCGGCGGCTGCGTTCAGCTGCTCCGCTGGACGATGTCGACCATCCAGGGAATGCCGAAGCGGTCCGCACACATGCCGAACACGTCGCCCCACATCTGCTTCTCGAAGGGCACGGACACCGAGCCGCCTTCGGAAAGCTTCTCCCAGTAGCCGCGCAGCTCGGCGTCGTCGTCGCCGCTCAGGCTCACCGAGAAGTTGGTGCCGGGGGTGACCGGCATCCCGGGCGGGCTGTCGGCGCCCATCAGGGTGAACCCGCTCGGGGTCTCCAGCATGCCGTGCATGATCTTGTCGGCGTTCGGCGCGTCCCCCTGGCCGAACTCACCGTAGGTGTTGACAGTCAGTGTGCCGCCGAAAACCTCCTTGTAGAACTCCAACGCCTGCCTGGCGTCGCCGTCGAAGCTGAGGTACGGGTTGAGGCGCGAGGTCATGAATCCTCCTGGAATGTGGCGGGAAAGCCGCTGTCAAGGACGCTAGCGCGCGGCACTGACAACGGCCCCTCCCGGAGGACCACACGGAGCAAACACCGGCCGACATCAACGCAGGTGAGCGAAGACCACCAGGTTCTCCGTGTAGTCCTTGGCCTTGCGGTCGTAGTCCCCGGCGCAGGTGATGAGGCGGACCTGGGCCTGCGGAGTGTCGGCGTACACCCGATGGCTGGGGAAGTCGTCCTTGTGGAAGGTCTCCACGCTGTCGACCACGAACGTCGCTCTGCGCCCGTCGGCTCGCTTCACATAGAACCGGTCGCCCTTCTTCAGCTCGCCGAGGTCCGCGAACACGGCCGGAGACGTCGCCGTGTCCACGTGCCCGGCGATGATCGACGTGCCCGGCTCGCCCGGGGAGACGCCCTTGGCGTACCAGCCCACGAGATTGACCTCGTCGGCCGGAGGGGCTTCGAGCTGGCCGGAACGGGCGATGGCGAGCGGGGTGAAGGGCGCGTCGACCGAGATCTTGGGGATGCGCAGCCGGGTCGGTCTGGCCCGCGGCAGGTGCTTTCCGGCCCGGGGCGTCGTGGACGGGGACGATGTGGCGGCCGGAGCGGCATGGTGCGCGTGCCCGGTGCTGGGCGGCTCGTTCTCACCGCCGAGCAGGCTCACCGCCACGACGACGAGGGCAACCGCACTCCAGAAGATCGTGGCGGCTCTGCGGGTTCTCTGCCATGAAGGCGCTGGTTCGACATCGGTAGGGGAAGGAGGGCTGGCTGACATCGGACACCATCTCACTCGGGCACGGCAGCGGACACATCACGCGGGCGGGGCGAGCCGGGCCGCCGCGACGTGAGGGGTACGTGCGGCGGCCGCGGCGGTTATGTCGTCGGGCATCGGTCAGGCCATGCCTTCGGAGGCCTTCTTCCGCCGCAACGCGTACAGGCCGGTACCGGCCACTGCCAGCACGGCCAGCCCAGCGGTCGTCACCTCCGGCGAGGCGAGCGCGCCGCCTCCGGTGTGCACACCACCGTGCGGCTTGTCGTGGTCGGACTTCCAGGGCTCCTCGTGGTGGTCGCCGCGCCCCGAGTCCCGGTCGTGGTCGCCGCCGCCGGAGTCCCGGTCGTGCCCACCGTCGTGCCCACCCTCGTGCTCGCCCTCGCGACCACCGTCGTGCCCGCCTTGGTGCTCGCCCTCGCGACCACCGTCGTGGTCGCCGCCCCAGGAGTCCTCGCCGTGCTCACCGTCGTGGTCGTCCCGATAGGTGTCCGGGTCGTGCTTGGGGTCCTTGGCCTCGGCCCATTCGTCGTTGTTCACCAGGGCCAGCGCTCCGCCACCCGTGTGCATTCCACCGCGGGGCGCGTCGTGGCTGCTGTCCTTGTCGTGCTTCTTGCCGTAGGAAGAGTCTTCGTCGTGCTCCTTGCTGTGCGAGGAGTCCTCGTGGTCCCACTCACCCGTCGAATCGGCGTAGGCGGGTGCGGCGATCGCGAGCGCGGCCGTGGCCGCGGCCGTCGCGACCAGCATGCGTGCTGAGCGCATCTGTGAATCCTTCCGTCACACCCGGGCAGCTGACGCTTCGCCAGCTGTGTGACCCGGCCTTGACGTGATCCACCGTCAGCCGAACCCGACCGTCCCACCATTCGAGGCGATCACACGGGTTAAGCCCGCACCCCGTACGGCGGCATGCCGCCCGCACCCTTGCCCCGCCCGTCCGGGCCCTACAGCCGGGCTTCGGCCGGGTCCCAGCCCTGGTGAGGCACCGAGGCGAGGAGGCGTCTGGTGCACCACGGCCAGGTCGTGGCCGACGAAGACAAGGGCGACGCCGGTTTCGTGTCTGATGTCGCCGAGGAGTTGGAGGATCTGGGCCTGGATCGAAACGTCGAGTGCGGCAACCGCCTCGTCGAGGATCAGGATCTGCGGTTCGACCGCGAGCGCCCGGGCGATGGCGAGGCGCAGGCACGGGCGGGCTGTCAGCCGCGGGTCGAGTGAGACATAGGGATTCTGGAAGATCATCTGGATCTCGCGGGCCCGGGCCGGCCGGTCACGGCGGGTGCGTCGCCCGCGGCCGGGCGTGCGGTCCTTTCCGTTCACCGTGATCGTGCCCGAGTCGGGCCGGATCAGACCGACGACCAGCCGCGCGACGGTGCTCTTGCCCGATCCGGACTCCCCCACGATGCCGACCGACCCGCCGCGGGGAACGGTGAAGGACACCTGGTCGGCGGCGGTCAGCCGGTCGCCGTCCGGCAGCCGGTAGGTCTTGCGCACGGCGTCGACGACGAGCAGCGGCGCGGGCAGGGACGTAGGGGTGTCGTTCACCGTGTACTCCGGGTGGCCTGCGCGGCCGGGTCGAGCGGTCGGACGGTGGAAGAACGTCGAGGCTTCGTCGGGGCCACCGGCTTCGCCCTCGCCGACGCGCTGCTCGCCCTCGGCCAGGGCGATGCCGTCACCGACGAACTCAGTTGCTCAACCCAGGGGGGCGCACGAGGTGACGGGTTGAGCCCTGTATGCGCCCCGCGAGTGTGGGTACGAATGCGCCATAGAAGTGATCATGTGGCCGAGGTGTCCTGGCGCCTCACCCACCGCCAACTTTCCGGGAAAGCAGGTCGGTTGCCGTGCAGTTGCATCTGCCCACGTCCATACCCGAAGCGCAGGAGTGCCTGGTTGACGGGGCGGTGCCGATAGGCGGGGCGACTCTCGTGTGGGCCACCTGGCAGCGGGACGGGTTCCCCGAACAGGCCGTGTCGCTGCGCCGGCTGCCGGAGGCCAACACGATCGGGCCCGAGGAGCTGGGCTCGGCCGTCGTGCTGCACGAGGTCGACGACCGGGTGCCGGAGGTGCTGCGCAGGGCGGCGGCCGGTGTCGGGACCGGAGCGGTGCGCCGCACGGCCACGGTCGGCGGCAACCTGGTCGGCAGCACACTGCGCTGCCTGCTGCCCGCGGCATCTGTACTGGACGCCCGTGCCGTGGTGCTGGAACCGGACGGGGTGTACGAGACCGACCTCGCCGAAGTGCTGGCCAAGCGCCTCCTGCTGGTCGGCCTGCGCTGGCGTGAACCGGTCATCAGCAGCTACCGCAAGATGGAGGGCGAAGCCGGCGGACCGCCGCCCTTCGTCGTCGCCTCCGCCGTGCACGCCGACGGCGACGGCCGCAACGGTCTGCGCGTCGCCGTCCGCGACGGCTACGAGGTCCTCACCGGCAGCGCCACATGTGCCGCCGACACCGCGGAAGTGCTCGACGCCGTGCACCGCACCGCCCTCGGCACACTGCACGCCACCGCATGGGAAGCGGTCCGCGAGCACGTCACCGAACTGCTGACCCGCGCCCGAGGGTGACTCAGGCCCCGCTCTCCGGATCGCAACACCCTTCGCGCCGCATACGGCGACTGACCTCCAGCCAGTCCTGCGCAGCAGACGCGCCGTACGGCTGCGCGGAGTCGAAGGCGTCGACCAGGTCCGCCTGCGCGAAGTGCACCCCGCCGCGCAGGACCGCCACCGTGCGGATCATGGTGGCGAAGTCGGTGAACGGGTCGCCGTCGACGAAGGTGAGGTCGGCGAGCTTGCCCTCCTCCACCGTGCCCAGATCGGCGTCGGCGCCGAAGACCCTCGCGGGCAGCAGGGTTGCGGTACGCAGCGCCTCGGCGGGTGAGAGGCCGGCGCGGTGCAGTGCGCGCAGGGCCAGGTGCAGGTGCAGCCCGACCGGGACGAGCGGCTGGTCCGTGCCGAGCGCGATCAGCCCGCCGCCCGCCAGGATCCGCCGGTAGACGTCCATCTCCCTGGACAGCGTTGCCAGTTGGGCGTCGGTGGGCGGCAGCCCGGCCTGCTGCCGGACCATCGCGGTGTCCCAGGGCGGCATCAGCGCGGTGACCCGCGGGTCGTCCGCGAGCGCGGGGTCGGCGCCCAGCAGGGCAATCGCCGTGAACGGGGTGGCGACGAGATGGAAGCCGGCACGGGTGTAGATCTCCACGACATCCTGGTAGGCACGCCCGGAGGCGGAGGTCGCGTGCCCGAACTCCAGGCGCTGCGTGGCCTGGAGATGGGTCGTCAGATCCTGGCCCAGCTGCACTCCCGGGCTGCACAGATGGCTGCCGCTGCGCACCCCGAGCCGGTCGTGCCCGAAGTCGGCGGCCTCTTTCATCACCCAGCCCGGGGCCCGTACGTACGTCTTCACGAAGTCCCAGTCCAGCGCGGCCCCGCGCTCCAGTGAGCGGCGCAGGCCCTCGGGAGTGCGGTGGGCGCGGCCCATGCTGTAGGCGACGCGTGCGCCGTCCAGCAGTTCGCCGGTGGTCAGCAGCCGGGGTCCGGCGAGGGCACCGGCGGCGACCGCCTCCCGGAGGCGGGCCTGCTCGTAGGCGAAGCCGCCCAGCGAGACGGCCGTCGTGACGCCGTAGGCGACCTGGAGCGCGGTCTGGCGGCCGCCGTAGGTGCTCTGCCAGGGGTGGGTGTGCGCGTCCCACAGTCCCGGGATCACGGTGCGGTCGCTCGCGTCGATGTGGCGTGCGGCCGGGCGGCCGCTGCGGTGGGCGGAGACCTCCGCGATACGGCCGTCGCGGACCACGACATCGATGTCCTCGCGGACCTCCGACCCGGTGCCGTCCCAGAGGCGGCCCGCGCGCACGACCGTGTCGGCGGGGAGCGGTCGGCGGTAGTCGAGCGGGACCCGGACGGTACGTGCCTTGCCGCTTCCGATGTCGATCAGGCGCAGCGTGCCCGCGGAGAGGTACAGCAGGGTGCGGGAATCGGCGGACCAGGACGGGTGGTCGGCGGGTTCGGTGGTGAGCGGGCGGGGCTCGCCGTCGGGGGTGCCGTCGCCCCGGACCGGCAGCAGCCACAGCGCCGACTCGACGACCACGGCCATCCAGCGGCCGTCCGGGGACCAGACGGGCCCGGAGTCGTAGCGGTCGGAGAGCGACGTGTGCGGGGCGAGGGCGTGCAGGGCGGCGGTGCGGGTGGTCGTGTCGACGACTCGGATGAGGTTGTAGCCCTCGCGGAAGCGCTGGTTGAGGCGGTTGCGGTCGCACAGCGCCAGATACCGGCCGTCGGGCGACCAACTGGGGCGGCCGGGCAGCCCGCCCGATCCGAGCGCAGCGGCGAGGACCCGTTCGGTGCCGTCGGACAGGTCGCGCACCACGAGGTTGCCGGACATGTCCAGGCAGGCCAGCCGGGTGCCGTCGGGCGAGAGGGCGGGGAAGACCCGGCCGCCCTCGGCGAGCACGGTCACCTCGCCGGAGCCGAGGTCGTGGCGCCGTACGGCGAACAGGCCGTCGCGGTCGTCGGCGTACACCAGCGCGGTTCCGTCGGGCGTCCACGTCGGCGCCAACACATAGCGGGTGGCGGGGACTTGAAGGACCTTGCGGGGTGCGCGGCCGCCCGTGGTTTCGGCGGTCCACAGCGCGTTGAGCGCGGCGAAGGCGACGGTACGGCCGTCCGGGGACAGGGCGGGCAGGTGCAGCGCGCGGACGGGTCGGGTGCCGGCGCCGTCGAAGTCGTACGCCTTGCCTCGGTAGCGCGGCCGGTCCACGGGCAGCGTGGCCGTGAAGGGGATCTCCTCGCCGGCGCCGGGCGTGTTGGGGTCGATCAGTCGGAAGTGGCCGTCGACGTTGATGAGCAGCCGCTCGCCCTCCGCCCAACGGGGCGGTGCCGGAAGGACGTCGCCCTCGACGGCGACCGGCTCACCGTCCACGACCAGGGTGCAGGAGGCCGCGGGCGCGGCAGTGGTGCGCAAGTAGGCCAGGCGTCCGGCGGGCGAGACGGCGGGGGTCATGAGCTGGGCACCGGAGTTGTCGGTGTGCTCGATGGTGACCGGGCCCGAGCCGTCGGCGGTCACCGACGCGACGGTGGTCGCACTGAGGGTGCCCGCCGCGGTGACGACCGCGCGTACGAACAGCACCCGCTCACCGTCCGGCGACCACGTGGGGTCGAAGTCCTCCCAGCGGGCGTCCTGTCCGGGACCCTCCTGGCCGGGGCGCCCGGTGAGCCGGGTCAGCGCGCCGGTGCGGACGTCCACGATCCAGATGCGGTACGGGGACCCGGTCACGGTGTCGCCGCCGCGCTCGGAGGCGAACGCGATCCGGGTGCCGTCCGGCGACCAGGCCGGACCCCGGTCGTCCCACGGCCCGTCGGTGAGCTGCCGCAGCTCGGTGCCGTCGGGCCGCAGCGTCCAGAGGTGGAAGCCGCCGCCCCGGTACGCACACACGACGAGGCGGCTGCCGTCGGGCGAGTACTGCGGGCGCGTGGGTTCGAGACCGGGCGGGGTGAGCGCGACGGCGGCGCCGCCGTCGCGCGGGACGGACCAGAGAACGTTCTGCACCTCGGCGATCAGCCGGTCGCCGGAGGGGGCGAGGGTCGCGGAGCCGCCGGTGGCTGCCGTGAAGGAGAGGGTGGTCGTACCGGAGGAGGAGGCGGCCGCGACCGGCGTCGTGACCGTGGCGAGCGCCGTGGCCGTGGCGGTGACCTGGAGGAATCTACGGCGGGAGAGGGGGCCGAAACGGGGGGCGTCCGAGGTGCCTTCGGTGTCCAAAAGAGCTCCCAGTGCACGGAGTTGGTGTGCCGGACAGGAGGGATCGCTGGTGGCAACGTACGGGGCGGAGTCCGGTTACGGACCCCGCCCCGGCGTTTCTCGACTGATCCTGGCCTTCAGCGTTTCCGGTACGCCGCGGTGACCTCGACCTCCACCAGCCAGCCCTTGACCGCCAGGGAGGCGACCTCCATCGTGGCCCGCGCCGGGCGGGCCTTGTTGGCGAGCAGCGGCGGTTTCGGGGCGGAGGTGCCCATGGGCACCGGCACGACCTGATGTGTCGTCAGGTCGATGTTGGCGAAATACTGCCGGTAGGCGCGGTTCCAGCCCGCGTAGTCGGCGGTCTCGGTGCCGGGCGGCTTCATCAGGTAACACTTCATCGTGATGACGTCGGCCGGGGTGAGCCCCGCGGCCTTCAGATTGGTGCTGATGTTGCGCAGCACGACGAGCGCCTGTGCCTCGGTGATCGTGACACCTTCAGCGCCCTCGGTGAGGGACGGGTCGGTGTAGTACTCCGGAGTGCCTTGCGGCGCCGAGGGGTTGAGCGCGGAGGGCCCGAGACCGCTGCTCTGATACACGGCCACCTCCCCGCCCATCGCCACGCCGTTCGCGATGGCCGGGTTGGACTGGCCCTCGGGCAGCATGACGCGCACCTCCTTCGAGCCGGGCCACCAGCCCCGGGCGTCGGCGAGCGCGGTGCCGCCCGTGAGGAGGGATGCGGTCAGGGCCGTACCGATGACGACCTTCGTACGCCGGTTCATGCGGCCATCGCCCTCTCGTGGATGTCGGTCACGACCTTGCGGGCCGAGGTGAACGCGCCGTGCTGCCAGGCGATGACGTGGCTGAGCCAGTCGCCGGCGAAGTACACGTGTCCCGCCGGCTGGTTGAGGAGCTTGTACTCGGGGCCGTTCTGCGAGGGCCAGCCCACCCAGCCGGCCTCGATGTACGGGGTGCGGTGCCAGGCCACGCTGAAGGAGCGGTCGAGTTCGGTGCGGTATTTCTCACCGTGGATCTTCACCCCGCGGCTCACCGCCCGCGCGACGCGTTCTTCGTGCGGCAGGGCGCTGTACGCAAGGGCGTTGGCGCCGAAGTTGTAGTAGCCGATGAGGGTGCCGCGGCGCCCGAAGTGGCCGTAGGACGGGTACCAGATGGTGGCCAGGTCCGTGTCGGTGGGCGTGATGCCGCCGTATATGTGCTCGTCGGTCTCCCACCAGCGGCTGCGGTACTCCAGGCCTATCTTGCCGACGGGTGTCGCGACCGGATACTTCAGTGCGGCGGTGACGTCCGCACCGAGGTTGTGTGTGATGCGGGCCATGACCATGGGCGGTAGGGCGGCGACCACGAAGTCGGCGTGCCGGGTGCGGGTGCGGCCCTGGGCGTCCCGGTAGGTGACGTCGGCGCCGTCCGCGAGGTTCTTCACCTCCAGCACCTGGGCGCCGTAGGTGATCCGGTCCCGCCCGATCGCCTCGGCCAGGGCGTACGGGATGGCGTCCATGCCGCCCACGGGCTGGAACATGAGCATGGCCTGGTCGTAGCCGAACTCGAAGGAGAAGCGCTGTCCGACGCCGCTCGCGATGACGTCCGACAGTGAAGGCACCGGCCCCAGCACCGTGCCCTCCTCGAACGCGGCCCCCGGCTCGACGGAGTAGCCACGCCGGTCGGTGCCGGCGTAGGCGTAGCCGTCCGCCTTGCCCTTGATGGCGCCGAAGTTCTGAAGGAAGGCGATCAGTTGCTCTTTGTCGGAGGTGGTGAGCTGCGCGTCCAGGGCGCCCTGGTCGGTGGCCTTGGCGAGGAGTTCGGAGACGTAGCCGTAGACGTCGGCCTTCGCGGTGCGCCAGCGGATCGGCTGTCCCGCGAGGGCGGCGCTGTTCTCGTGGTGGATGTAAGCGTTGGCGTTCTGGTTGGTGAACACCTCGACGGGGACGCCGAGTTCACGGCAGTACTCGAGCGTGACATGCGACTGGGGCAGCCGAGCGGGCCCCGCGTTCATGTACTGCCCCTTGGAGAACGACGCGGTCTGCTTGCGACCGTCCAGATCGGTCAGGGTCGTCCCGCCGCGCACTGTCCAGTTGCGGCCGCCGGGCCGGTCCTTCGCCTCCAGGATCCGGCAGTCGTACCCCGCCTTGCCGAGTTCGTACGCCGTGGCCAGCCCGGCTATGCCGCCGCCGAGGACCAGGACCTTCTTCGCGCTGCGCCCGCTGAGTGCGAAGTCGCTCTTCCGAGGCGCTTGGTACTCCGCGGCGCGTACGTCCGGCACCGGCGCGAGGCCCAGCGCACCCATCGCCGAGTAGAGCACCCCCGCGCCGCCGGCCATCCCCACAGAACGCAACAGGTCCCGCCGAGATGCCATGGATCTTTCGTCCGCCATGCAGTCCTCTCCAACCCGCGCCCGCGATCCGGACACGACGTCGTCCGATCAACCCGGTCACATGGGGGGCGAGTTGTTGCTGAGACCGGAGGAACTCCATGAGCCTCCGACAGGAGTGTTACAGCGCCATACCAATGACGTATCTGTGGCATGAGCTTGCGAGCGGGCCGAAGGCGATCGGGAGTCGGCCGCTGCCCTAACCTGTGCGGGTGAACGCACCAGGGGACATGGTCGACGGACGCTTCGAGCTGCTCGGACGGCTCGGCAGCGGAGGGATGGGCACGGTGTGGCGGGCCCGGGACACTGTGCTGCATCGCGAGGTCGCCCTCAAGGCCGTACGCCCGGACGCGGAGGCCTCTCCCGTCGTACGCGAGCGGGTCATGCGCGAGGCCAGGGCGCTGGCGCGGCTCAGCAGCCCGCATGTGGTGACGGTCCATCAGATCATCGAGGCGGACCCGCACCCGTGGATCGTGATGGAGCTGGTGCCGGGCATGTCGCTCCAACAGCGACTGGCCGACGGTCCGTTGGGCCCGGTGGAGGCGGCGCGTATCGGCCGTCAGGTGCTCTCCGGTCTGCGCACGGCGCACGCGGCCGGCATCCGGCACCGGGACGTCAAACCCGCGAACATCCTGCTCGGCCCCGACGGCACGGCCGTGCTCACCGACTTCGGCATCGCCGCTCTCCAAGGCGCCACCGCGCTGACGGCCACGGGCGAGTTCGTCGGCTCACCCGAGTACATCGCTCCCGAATGCCTCCGCGGGCGTGACAACGACCCGGCGTCCGACCTGTGGTCTCTGGGGCTGGTCCTGTATGTGTGCGTGGAGGGGGTGAGTCCGCTGCGCCGCGCGAGCACGCTCGCCACGCTGGCCGCCGTGCTCGAGGATCCGGTCCCCCCGCCCGTGCGCTCCGGCCCGCTCGCCCCCGTGCTCCAGTCCCTTCTGGTACGCGACCCGGCGGCACGCCCCCGCGCGGAGCAGCTGGACGCGATGCTGGCGGAGGTCGAGTCCGGCGGCGCACCGCTCTGGGCACAGCCGACGCTCACCGCCTCACCGACGCCGACGCCGACTCCGACCCCAGTGGCGACACCCATACAGCTGGACACCCCGCGCCCCGGGCATTCGGGCCGCCGTCGTACGCCGGTCCTCGTCGCCGTGACCGCCGTGCTGGCCGTCGGCGCGGCCGTCGCTCTCGCCCTCGCCCTGCGTGACACCGGCGACGAGAAGAAGCACGTCGGCGGTGCGGGCGGCTCCAGCGAGAGCGTGTCCTCCGCACCGGGCGCCGCCACGACTCCCCCGACCCCGTCCGAATCGCCCTCGGCATCGCCCTCCGCACCGGCCTTGGACGGCCGTTGGATCGCCCAGCTCCACTCCGAACCGCTCTCCACGGGCACCGCGGCCCGCGATCAGCGCCTCGCAAAGATCCGTGAGTCCGTACCCGAGGCCGTCTTCGTCCGCAGCGACGACCACGCCTCGCTCCGCCCGGGCTACTGGGTGATCTACGCCCCGGGCCCGTTCGCCGACGGCCGCGCGGCACTGGCCTTCTGCGCCGAGCGCGGGCGCACCACGGCGAACGGCTGCATGGGCCGCTACCTGAGCACCAGCCCAGCCGACTACCCACTCCAGTGCCGACCACCCGCGACGAACCCGACGGGGCGCTGTACTCGCGGCACCGGCTGATCCGCGTCCGACGCCCGAACACGGCACTGGCCTTCCGCGCCGAGCGCGGACGCACCACGGCGAACGGGTGCATGGGCCGCTACCTGAGCACCAGCCCAGCCGACTGCGCACTCCAGTGCCGACCACCGGCGACAAGCCCGACGGGGCGCTGCACCCGCGCCACCGGCTGAACCGCGTCCGGCGCCCGAACGGGGATCGGTGTTACGCCGTCGTCAACGGCAGCGCGGCGAACGTGTGCCGCTCCCACAGGCGCCGGGAAGCCTCTTCCGGGTAGGTGGCGACCTGCGTGTCGACGTCGATGAGCTGCACGAGGCGCTGCTCGGTGTCGTACGCGGGCCAGCCCGGGTCGCCCGTGGCGGCGAAGGTGGTCCACGCGGAGCGGAAGCGGGCGGAGAGGGCCTCGGTCTCGGGCGAGGGGGTGGGCCCGATGAGCAGGTCGCCGAGGCCGCCGTAGCAGCCGAAGGTCAGCGGCACGTCGAGGCCGTGGCAGGCGCCCAGGACGCCGCCGTTCGCCGGGGCCGGCCAGGTCAGCTCGTACAGGTGCGCCCGGCCACCGCCCGCGACCTGCGCCTGGACGAGGTGCAGCGAGGGCATGCGGAACAGCCAGTCGGACTGGACGAGTTCGAAGAGGTACTCCGCGGAGGCGTCCGGGAATGCGCTGCGGTACGCCTGCTCGGCGTCCGGCCCCGGCCCGAACAGGCCGAGTGCCGTCGACGCCAGGTCCTCGTCGACCCGCCCGAGCACGCCGCCGAGCAGGAGGAAGAGGCGGTACTCGTCCCGGTTGTGCCCGGCGATCAGCTCGACGTCGCGCGCGGCGCCGCTCGCCAGCGCGTCCCACGGTGTGCTCGGCAGGACGTCCCCGTCGACGACGGGCGAGAAGGGCGTGGGGGTGAGGGCGACCGCGCCCCACCGGTGCGTGTACTCCCGCATCCGGGCACTCAGCGCGGCTCCGGCCTCGGGCAGCTTGCGCGGGTCCACGCCGGACAGGTCGGCGACCGTCGGACGCAGCCCGAGCTCACCGGCCAGGGCCTCGGCGATGTCGCGGGCGAGGGCGCCCGAGAAGAAGGTGCCGGGCACGCTCTGCGCGATCGCCCGCCGGAACAGGCCCCTGGCCCGGGGCATGCTCAGGAGTGCGGCGATGGATCCGGCACCGGCCGACTCGCCGAAGACGGTGACCTGGTCGGGATCTCCGCCGAACGCGGTGATGTTCTCGCGCACCCACTCCAGGGCCGCGACCTGGTCCAGCAGACCGCGGTTGGCGGGCGCGCCCTCGATCTCGAGGAATCCCTCGATGCCGACGCGGTAGTTGAGGGTGACCACCACGAGATCTCCGTCGCGGGAGAGACGGCTGCCGTCGTAGGCGGGGTCGTCGGCGGAGCCGAACTTGTAGGCGCCGCCGTAGATCCACACCATCACCGGCCGGCGCGCCCCGGGATCCGCGTCCGGCGTCCAGACGTTCACCGTCAGCCACTCGTCCCCCGCGGCGAGGCCGACGGCAGGGACGGGCTCGGGCCCCATCGGCTCCTGCGGAGGAGGCGGCCCGAAGGCGAACGCCTCTCGTACGCCGTCCCAGCGGTCCGCCGGCCGCGGCGCGGCGAACCGCGCCCCGCCCACCGGCGGCTGCGCGTACGGGATGGAGCGGAAGACCGCGAGACCGTCCTCCTGGCGGCCACGGACCGCACCGGCCACGGTCACGGCCTCCGGAAACTCGCCACTGCTCATAGCCGACTCCTCGACGGACCGTCGCGCCCGGCTGGTAGCACAGCCGGGCTGCTCCTGCGAGCTCCTGTGAACTCTACTTCACCCTACGAACCACTCTCCCAGCCAAAAACCAATTGTCCCGCCCGTCCGGTCCGCCTAGCGTGCTGCACGTGGGAATCAATGCGAACTTCAACTCCGGTCTCGGCCGGGGCTGCGCGCAGGCCATGCGGCCGCGCCGCGCCCCTGGTGCCCTGACCGGCCCGGGGAACCACGCACTCTGACGGTTGAACCGTAGGGCGCTCCTCTCCTCACCCTCCTGTCTCCGGTCGGGGCCTTCGTCTGCCCGTATGCCCTTCACGGAAGACAAGGACCGCAGGCCATGGCCCGCCCCACCCGCGCTTCCCGCGCGCTTTCGCAGAACTTTCTCGCCGACCCCGCCACCGCCGACCGGCTCGCCCGGCTCACCGTCCCGCATCCGCGGCGGGACACCCTCCTCGTCGAAGTGGGCGCGGGACAGGGCGCGTTGACCGCGTCGCTCGCCCCCCGCTGCCGGGAGCTGCTCGCCTACGAGATCGACCCGCGGCTCGTTCCGGGGCTGCGTGCCCGGTTCGACACCGCTCCTCACGTCCGCGTCATCGGCGGCGACTTCCTCGCCGCACGGCCCCCGCGTACCCCCTTCTCCGTCGCCGGGAACGTGCCCTTCTCCCGTACCGCGGACGTCGTCGACTGGTGCCTGCGGGCCCCCGCGCTGACGGACGCCACCCTCCTCACCCAGCTCGAGTACGCGCGCAAACGCACCGGCGACTACGGGAGTTGGACCCTGCTGACGATCCGGAGCTGGCCACGCCACGAGTGGCGGTTCCTCGGGCGCATCGCCCGAACCCGGTTCCGGCCGGTGCCCGGGGTCGACGCCGGAGTCGTACGTATCGAGCGCCGCCGCACCCCACTGATCGCGCCGGACGCGTACGGCTCCTGGTCGCGCCTGGTCGAGCTGGGCTTCTCGGGGGTCGGCGGCTCCTTGCACGCCTCGTTGCGCCGCGCCCATCCCGGGCGCCGGGTCGACGCGGCGTTCCGGGCCGCGCGCCTCGATCCGCGCACGCTCGTCGGCGAGGCGTCACCGGGGCAGTGGCTGCGGCTGCACGAGGTCCTCGCGGCCGGTTGAGCGCCGGTGCCGCACAGGCCGCGGCATGAACTCCCGTGGCATGCAACCCCGAAGCGGTCCGGACCCTCTATACGAAGGCAGAGGGCGACGCACACAGAGGAGTGGTTCGTTGGACGGCATCGAGTCTGCCACCGTGGGTGCCGCGTCCCAGGACGCGCGGCCTCGGCGCGGGGTGTCCCGCCGCGGGTTCATGGTCTACACGCTCGCCGCGTCCACACTGACCGTCGCGGCACCCCTCGGCTGCGACGCGCCGCCGGCGGAGGGTGCCGAGAAGGCGGCTCAGGGCACCCGCGGGGCTTCCGACGTCGTCGTGCGGGGCACCGACGAGGAGATGCTCGTCCTGGAGGTCACCGAGGCGAACAAGGTGGTCGTACGGCTGCCGCGCGTCGAGGTCGGCCAGGGCATCACGACCGCGGTCGCCATGATGATCGCCGAGGAGCTGGACGCCCGGCTGGTGGACGTACGCATCCCGCTCGCCGACGCCCGCACCAAGGGCAACCAGTTCACCGGCGGTTCGAACTCGGTCAGCTCGCTGTACGGCCCCGCACGCCAACTGGCGGCCACCGCACGCGCCCGCCTCGTGACCGCGGCCGCCGTACGGTGGCGCCTCCCGGCGCGGACCCTGCGCACCCGGGACACCATGGTCGTCGCACCGGACGGACGTACGGCCACGTTCGGGTCGCTGACCGCGAGCGCCGCCGGAATCCGCCGGCCGCGTGTCTCCAGCAAGCCGAAACCGGCGTCCCGGCACCGGATCATCGGCCGGCCGACGACCCGCATCGACGCACGGGACATCGTCACCGGCAGGGCGCAGTACACCGGAGACCTGTCGGTGGCCGGAGCGAAGCCGACCGTGGTGGCCCGGCCGCCGACCCTCGGCGGGAAGGTCGTCTCGGTGGACGCGCGGGCGGCACGCGCGATGCCGGGTGTCCTGAAGGTCGTCAAGGTCGGCACCGGTGTCGCCGTCGTGGCGGAGTCGTTCCACCACGCCTTCAAGGCCAGGGACGCTTTGCGGATCAAGTGGGCTCCGGGCCCGCTGGCACGGCTGTCCGACGCCGCGATCCGCAGCAGGCTGCGGGCCGCCGTCCCCGCGCTCGGGGCACCGCCGAGCGGATCGGCGCAGGTGGCGGCCGAGTTCGAGTTCGCCTTCGTCAGTCATGCGCCGATGGAGGTGCTGACGGCGGTGGCGGACGTGCGTGCCGGTCGGGCCGAGATCTGGTTCTCGTCCCAGGGGCCCATGGGCGCACGGGACACCATCGCCTCGGTCGTGGGCGTGCCGGCGTCGAAGGTGAAGGTCCATGTGCTGCGGGGCGGCGGGTCGTTCGGACGGCGGCTCAACGACGACGTGGCGATCGAGGCTGCCCTGATCTCGAAGGCCGCCCGACTGCCGGTGAAGCTGATGTGGAGCCGCACCGACGACACCCGGCACGGCAGGATGCGCCCGGCGTCCCACCACCGGATCCGGGCCAGCCACGCGCGGGGCAGGGTGGTGGCGTTCGCCCATGCGACGGCTTCGGTGAGTGAGTCGTACGACGGGAAAGGGCTGACCCCTCAGGGCGGTGCGGCCCCGCTGCCCAGTGACAGCGGCCTCTACAACTTCGGGCGCGTGTCGGGGGATTCGGGCTCGGTGGAGCTGGCGATGCCGCTGGGCGCCTGGCGTTCCGTGGACTCGGGGACGATGCGGACCGCGGAGGAGATCGTCGTCGACGAGGTCGCCCGGAGCCTGGGCAAGGATCCGGTCGCCTTCCGCCGTACGACACTCAGGAACAAGGCCGTCAAAGCCGTACTGGACAAGGTCGCGACCGCCGGGAGCTGGGGCCGGGCCCTGCCGGCCGGCCGGGCGCAAGGCGTGGCCGTGCATGAGGAGTACGGCTCCTGCGTGGCCTGTCTGGTCGAGATCGACGCCACCGATCCGAAGCAGCCCCGGGTGACCAAGGTCGTCATGGCGGCCGACGTCGGAACGGCCGTCAACCCGCGCGGTCTCGAGGCCCAGCTCATGGGCACCGCGATCGACGGTATCTCCACGGTGCTCCAGGCCGGACTGCACATCGACCGGGGCGCCGTCCGCGAGGGCAGCTTCGCCGACTTCCGCTACGCCCGCCAGCAGCACGCCCCACTCCACTTCGAGGCGCACATCATGCCCTCCCGCCGGGAGCCCGGCGGAGCCGGCGAACTCGGTGTCCCGGCCGCGGCCGGCGCTGTCGCCAACGCCTACGCCCGCGCGACCGGGACCCGCCCCCGCCGCTTCCCGGTCAACTTCTGAGAAGGTACCGATGCCGTCCTACTCCTTCGTCCTGAACGGCGAGCCGGTCACCGTCGAGGCACCGGCCGACATGCCGCTGCTGTGGGTGCTGCGCGACCTGCTGGACGTCACCGGCCCCAAGTACGGCTGCGGTGTCGGCGTCTGCCGTGCCTGCACCAGCCACCTCGACGGCGCGGAGATCCAGCCCTGTGTCGTCCCCGTCGCCGACTGTGCGCGACGCGAGGTCACCACCATCGAGGGCCTGGCGGACGGCGACACCCTGCACCCCGTCCAACAGGCCTGGCTCGATGTGGACGTGGCGCAGTGCGGCTTCTGCCAGCCGGGCCAGATCATGGCCGCGGCCGCTCTGCTGGAGCGGACGCCCCACCCGAGCGACGCCGACATCGACCGGATCGAGAACGTCTGCCGCTGCGGCACCTACTCCCGGATCCGCGAAGCGATCAAGAAGGCAGCCGCGAAGGACTGACCCGCGCCGCCGAACGGGCACCGATCCTCACTCCGCCGACTGTGCGGACGTCAGCACGCCGATCTTGTCGACGCGGTGTTCGGGGTTGCCCCTGTCGTCGCGCCAGTAGTTTCCGGCGGCGTTGTCCTCGGGAGTCAGACAGGTCGAGATGGTGATCATGGCCTGGGTGGGGCGCTCGCCCGGGAAGCCCGGCACCGCTGCCCGTTGCTCGGCGAGCGAGCGCGCGGAGCGGAAGGAGGTGGTCCTGGTGTCGGTGATCTCGTACTCGTAGCGCGTTCCGCCCGACGTGACGACAACCGGGTCGCCCTCGTGGAGGGTCGGGAGCAGGCGCAGTGGGCCGCCGACGGAGAGGCGGTGGGCCGTGACGAGGTAGTTGCCGACCTCCCCGGGGCCGACACCGCCCTGCTCGCCGTACGGGCTTGCCGCGAAGCCGCGGTTCTGGATCCGGGTGCCCGGCCAGTCGTCCGTCGTCCCCTCGTACGGGACGACGCGCAGGCTCTCGACGCCGATGTCCTCAATGGTCAGCCAGGCAGTCCGAGGCGGGCTGCCGGTCTTGGAGGGAGTCGGCCGGGCCGACGGGGATTCCAGTGGGAGTTCGGCCGACTTTGTCGTAGGCGACGTCGATTCCCGGGCACGCGTCTGCTCGCCGGTTGTGCCCCCGCCGCCGGAGCAGCCGAGGAGCACGGCGATACCGACGCCGGCCAGGAAGGCGGGACGAGCTCGGGAACGGGCCATGGCACTCGCGGAACGAACGAGAGCCGGTCAGGTGTTCCCGCCGTCCGCTCAGCCCCTCAAGGTCGCCCACACGGCGTTGCCGCCGGTGAGTCTCGACCGGTCGACTCCCCAGGCCTCGGCCAGCTGATCCACGAGGAACAGTCCGCGGCCGCCCTCGTCGTCAGGGCCCGAGTCGCACGGGGGCAGACCATGACGCAGGTGATTGCGGTCGTGCACCTCGACACGGAGGCACCTGTCCGTGTCGAGGCCCATGCCGCACAGGATGCGCGTACTGAGGGTGTGCCGTACGGCATTGGTGGCCAGCTCGGACAGCAGCAGGAGGGCGTCCGCGCAGAGCTCGCCCGGCAGCTGCCACGCGATCAGTCGCGCGCTCATCGAGCGGCGGGCCACTCCGACGCTGGAACGCTGCGCGGGAAGTTCGAGCCAATGGGTCCGGTCCGGGCTGAAGGCGTCTAAGGACAACGGGGAGGAGGTCGTGTGGGGGGACACGGGTTCGCCTTCCGTGGGGGGCGGTCGCCGCGAGGAGCGGAGGAAGGTCAGCGAAAGGCCTGCGAGGGAGGGGTGTTCTGTTCGGACGGGCCCAGCGCCGTGGGTATCGGCGCGTGCCAACTCCCATGAGGGGCATGAGAGATCGGCGAGGAAGCGACTCGCGTGTGGCGGGACGGTTCACACAAGTAACTATGCTCGCACCCTAGTTCAAGCTGCAACCGACTCCCTGATAATTTCAGTAAGCCGGTATCCCTCTGGCTGAATCATGAAGTCACTGTCAGCGTCGAACCGATGACGATCCATCAGGAGGTAGGGCGTGAGCGAAGGTCGTTCGGGCGCAGGCACCGCCGGCGCACCCACCGTTCTCCGCATGATCCTCGGCCGCCGGCTGCAAGATCGCCGGCGGGAGGCCGGCGCGTCGCTGGAGGACGCGGCGAAGGCCCTGCGAGTGACGTCCCTGACCATCCGCCGCCTGGAGAAGGCGGAGGTCGCCCTCAAGCCCCTCTACGTGGAGAAGCTGCTCGAGACCTACGGGGCCGACCAGCAGGAGATCGACGAGTTCGTCGCCCTCGCCGAGCGGGCCAACGAGCCCGGCTGGTGGCATGCGTACCGCGATGTGCTGCCGAACTGGTTCAGCGCCTACGTGAGTCTGGAGACCGGCGCCAAAACCCTGCGCACCTACGAGCCCCACTACGTCACGGGGCTGCTTCAGACCGAGCGGTACGCACGCGGAGTGCTGGGCGGAGGGTTCCCCAACGACGGCGACGAGGACCTTCAGCGCCGTGTTGACCTGCGGTTACGTCGCCAGGGCCTGCTGGAGAGACCCGACGCCCCCACGCTGTGGGTGGTGATGGAAGAGGCCGTACTGCACCGGGTGGTCGGCAGCTCCGAGATCATGCGGGAGCAGATCGAACGCCTTCTGGAGGTCTCTCAGCTGGAGCACGTCAGCGTCGACGTCGTGCCCTTCACCGCCGGCGCCCATGTCGGGGTGTGCGCCCCGTACACCTACTTCCGCTTCGAGGAGCCGGAACTGCCCGACATCGTCTACACGGAGATCCTGACCGGTGCCATGTATCTGGACCAGCGCTCCGATGTCGCGGCCCATCTCGAGGCGCACAACCGCATGTCCCTGCTGACCTCGGACACGGACAGCAGGGCACTCCTGAACCGCATGCGCAAGGAGTACTCATGACCACCATCGACGGTCACGCCTACAACGGGATGCCCGCGTCGGACCTCGGCGAGCAGGGCTGGGAGTCTCCGTGGAGCGGCCCCAACGGAGGCCAGTGCGTGCAGACGAAGCAGCTCTCCGACGGCCGCGTCGCCCTGCGGCAGTCGACCGATCCCGCCGGCCCCGCGCTGATCTACTCCCCGGCCGAGATGGCCGCGTTCGTCGCCGGGGTCAAGCGCGGCCTCGCCGACCACCTGGCAACCGGCTGAACCCTCTCATCAGCGGGAAGGACCCGAGCCACCCCCCGGCCACGACCTGCCCGACACCCCCACGCACCACACCGAAAGGGACAGGATGACCAACCCCCACGCCGCGCGGGACATCGACACCAGCAGGCCCCACTCTGCCCGGATGTACGACTACTACCTCGGCGGCAAGGACCACTTCGAGGTCGACAAGCGGGCGGCCGAGACCGTGGCGGCGGCCTATCCCGGCATCTTCGTGTGCGCCCGCGAAAACCGTGCGTTCATGCACCGCGCCACCCGCGTCCTCGCACAGGAGCACGGCATCCGCCAGTGGCTGGACATCGGCACCGGCATCCCCACCGAGCCGAACCTGCACCAGGTGGCCCAGTCAGCGGTCCCCGAGGCCCGCGTGGTCTACGCCGACAACGATCCCCTCGTCCTCAAGTACGCCGAGCGCCTGATGCGCAGCACGCCCCAGGGCCGCACCACGTACATCGAGGCCGACGTCAACAACCCGGACGCGCTGCTGGACGCCCCCGAGCTGGCGGAGGTCCTCGACCTGAACCGGCCCGTGGCCCTGTCGCTCAACGCCCTGATGCACTTCGTCACGGACGCCCAGGACCCGCACGGCATCCTGGGCCGGCTGCTGGCCGCGCTCCCCTCGGGCAGCGCGCTGGCTCTGAGCCACTGCACTCCCGACTTCGACCCGGCGACCTGGCAGAAGGTCACCGACATCTACACGAACGCCGGTACGCCGGTGCAGTTCCGCTCCCAGAAAGACGTCGCCCGCTTCTTCGACGGACTCGAACTGCTCGACCCCGGCATCACCGTCGGCCACCGCTGGCGCCCGGACGACACGCCCACCGCCTCGGACGCCGAGGTCAGCCTGTGGACGGGGGTGGGCATCAAGCCGTAGCCGTCGCCCAGATCCTGCCTGTCGGGGATTCTGTAGCCGATGCCGATCGTGTGTGCCGTCGTCCTGCTGGCCGTCGCGAACCTGCTCAACAACTGGCTCGCGCGGAACCCCGTCATGTACGTCATCACCTGCGTGACCGCCACGGCCGTCCTGCTGATGATCGCCCGCTGGGACGGGCTCACCCCTGCGGAGCTGGGACTGGACCCGGCGGGGATTCGGCGGGGACTGCGGTGGGCTCCCGTCCTGGCCGGAATCGTTCTTCTCGTCCTGCTCCTCCTCCTTGCCGTTCCGGCGGGCCGAGAGGCGTTCCGGGACTCCCGGGCGGCCGATCTGTCCCTGGGACGGCTGCTGTGGGGAACGCTGGTACGGGTGCCGTTCGGCACCGTGCTGCTGGAGGAGACCGCGTTCCGTGGCGTGCTGTGGGCCATGATCCGGCGCCGGTACGGCACAGCGTGGGCCACCACCGTGTCATCGCTGCTGTTCGGGCTCTGGCATCTGATGCCCTCCCGTGGCCTCAACCGCTCCAACGCCGCCGTCGGCGCGGCCTTCGGAGACGGCTCGGCAGCTGTGGTGGCAACCGTCGCCGCGGCCATCGCCGTCACGGCCGTGGCCGGGGTCGTCCTGTGCGAGCTGCGCCGCCGTTCGGGCAGCCTGCTGGCGCCCGCGGCTCTGCACTGGTCGGTCAACGCCTTCGGCTACGCGCTGGCCTGGGCGGCACCACGGTGGTGGCTGGACAGCTGACAGCCCCGCTCCTCGGCAGCTGCCGAAGGCGGGGCTGGTCGGACGGCGTTGGTCTCCGAGTCACCGGCTCCGGTGACCAAGCCGGCGAGCGATCAGGGGAATGATGACAGCGGCGGCCACGACGTGCGACACGGCCAGGACGATCTGGGTGGAGGTGGCCGTGTGCGGGGCGACCGCGGGGCCGGCGAGGGACAGCGCGGTGAGCGCGACCGTGATCGCCGTGAAGGTGCGGGCGGGCCGCTTGGCCCAGCGGGCGAGGGCCACGGCGAGGACGACTCCGGCGATCGACCAGAAGATCACTCCGCCGGCGAAGCCGCCCACCGGGATCTCCGCGGCCTCCTTCGCCCCCGGACTCGCCGCGGCCATCGGCACACCGGCCGCCCGGAAGACGAGCGCGAACACCTCGGTCACCACGGCGCCCGCGAGGGTCGCCAGCACACCGACCAGCCATACGGGGCGTGTGTCGAGGAAGCGGAGGGAGCGGGGCGTGGACGGGGACTGGGCGATGGTCCGGGTCTGGGACGCGGTCACGCTCATGGTTGGGTCTCCTGTTTCGGCTTCGGGGCTCGGTATGCCTTTCGTGGAGTTAGACCGAGCCCCGCCGCAGAACTGAGCGGTCACCGGGGCAAGTTCTTCGAATTCTTCGAAGTGCGTACGTAGTCGAAGCGTGCGGTGGCGCCGGCCGTGTTCTGGGAGACCAGGCCGATCCTGAGTGGCTGCTCGTCGGGCAGGGTCCAGACGCCGGTCCAGGTCCAGTGCTCGCCGTCCGTGCTCGTGGCGGCCCGCACCTCGTGCTCGTCGCCGGCGATGTCGGCGTGGTACGACAGGCGCATCCACAGGGTGTCCGCCGTGGGCCCGCCGAACATGGGGCCGTACGCCACCGGTGTCGGCGGTGTGGTGGTGGGACGGGCGCCCTCCTTGCCGAACTCGGTGACGTGCGTGACCTGGCCGCCGGTATGGCTCAACGGCAGCACGGCGTGCACGAGTTTGACGTACCGGTCGTCGTTTCCGTACAGCACGAGACCCGCCTGCCGGTTGGCCGGTCCGGAGGCGAGGTGGACCTTGGTCTCCACGGTGAAATCGCCCGGCGGCGCGGGTCGGGTGAGCACGGATGCGGTGTTGGTGCCGAGGTGGAGCTCGGCGTTCTGGGTCGGCCAGGACAGCACACCGTCGCCCGTCGTGGCTCCGGCGGCCGGGCCGCGGACCCAGGTCCACTCCGGCGAGAGGGATGCGCTGTCGAACTCGTCGCTGTAGGCGGGCAGTTGCGGTCCCGTGCGCGGGTCGGGCACGCGCGCTGTGACGGGTCGGTAGAGGCGAGCGGCGCCCACGTTGTCGGCCGCCGCACCCGCGCCGCGGGCGGTGATGCCGACTTTCCCGGCCCGGACGGCGGCCGCGGGCAGCCTACGCGCCTGGGTGACCACGGCGTCGTGCAGCCGGTCCGCGCCGACCTCGACGGTGAGCCGGGTACCGCGGATCTCGGCGGCGACGTTGTGCCACGCGTTCCACTGGAATCCGGAGGGGAGGACGGTCACTTGCTCGCCGACGCTGACACCCTTCACCCGTACGTCGGTGACCAGTGCGTTCCGGTCCTTGTCCAGCCGGGCGACGACGTGGTTGTCCGGGTTCGCGTAATCGACGAGCAGCCCGGCGGCGCCGGACGGGGACGTCACCCGCAGATCGGCCTCCGCGCGTAGGTCTGCGGGAGCGGCACGGTCCGAGACCAGGTGGGCCGGAGTACCGCCGGCGGGGGTGACGTAGCCGCCCGCGTCCCGTTCGGTCCTTGTCACCCAGCCACCCGCGCCGTGCCAGCCGGACAGCGAGCCGTCGTTGAAGGTGCTGCCGACACTCCATTCGGTGACCGGCGCCCGCTCGACGCCCTCCGACGGGCCCGCGCCGGCCCGCACCACCGGCCAGCCGTCGATCCAGTCGAGCCGGTCGATGAGCATCGGCCGCCTGCTGAGCGTCCGGTCGATGCCGGGCACCGGCTTCAGATCCGGATCGTCGGCGGGGACTGCGTGGTAGACGAGCCAGTCCTGGCCGGACAGGTCGGTCTGGAGGGCGTTGTGGCCGGGCCCGATCCACCGATTCCCGCTCGCGCCCAGCACCACTGCGCCCTTGCTGGTGGGCGCCATCAGGTCGATGCCCCGGTCGTCGGTGAAGGGGCCCGTGGGGCTGGTGGCGCGACCGACCTTGACCTGATAGCCGCTGAAAGCGCCGTCGCAGCATCCGGCATCCGAGTAGAAGAGGTAGTAGTAGCCGCCCCGCCGGACGACGAACCCGCCCTCCATACGGCGCCCTTGGGCGACCTGCGTGACCGCGCCCTCGATCCGCGTACGGTCACCGTTCATCCGCGCCACGCAGAGCGTGTCGTAGCTGCCCCAGTACAGATACGGCTGTCCGCCGACGTCCGTGAACTGGGCCTGGTCGATGTCGCCGGTGGCGCAGCCGCTCTCGGCTGGGAGGACGGCGCCCCGGTCGGTCCACGGCCCGGTGGGCGTGGGTGCGGTGGCCACGCCGACGGTGTCCTGGCCCGGCACCGAGTAGAAGAGGCTGTAGTGGCCGTCGGTGTAGCGGATGTCGGGTGCCCACAGCCGGGAGCCCTCGTGCCAGGCGGGCTGGGACTCGGGCGTGAAGACCTGACCGGCGTAACTCCAGTGCGTCATGTCCGCCGACCGCAGGATGGGCACAATGCGTTCGCCGGTCTCGCCCTGGCTCTGGAAGACGGGGTTCTGGGTGCCGTAGGCGTACCAGTAGCCGTCCTTGCCACGGATCATCACCGGGTCGGGGAACGTGTCGACGACGTCCGTGGTCACAGGGTTCTGGTACGCCGGTGACGGCTCGGGAGCGGCCGTCGCCCGACCGGTGGGCGACAGCAGCGTGGCGAGGAGCACGCCGGACAGCGCGGCGAGGGCCTTGCGTCTGCGACTCATGCGGGAGTGACCTCTCTACTCGAAGGAGCTCAGGGTCGGGTCGTGGTCAAAGGCGCCGATGTCGAACATCGATGTCATCCAGTGGTAGAAGTTGTCGCCGCGCTCCCGGAGCAGGTCGTAGAGGCGGCGCATCAGACGGCGGCGCACGGGTGCCAGTTCCGGGTGGGAGTAGCGGTTGACGAGTTCGTGCGGGTCGGCGTGCAGGTCGTAGAGCTCGTTCACCGAATCCGGATTGACGACGAGCTTGTAGCGGTCGTCGCGGAGCATCCGCTGCGGGTAGGGGAAGTGATGGCCGTGGAACTCGGCGAGCAACTCCGCGGGCCACTGCGGGTGTTCGCCGCGCACCAGGGGCAGCAGACTGCGGCTGTCGGTCGCGGGTGAGACATCGCAGCCCGCGAGGTCGAGGATGGTCGCGGTGCAGTCGGTGAGGGTGACGAACTCCGGCCGAACCTGGGGTGGTTGGCCGGGGACTCGGATGATCCCGGGGATGCGGTAGATGTCCTCGTACATCGCCGGGCCCTTGTCGTGCAGCCGGTGGGCGCCGGTGAACTCGCCGTGGTCCGCGGTGAAGAAGACGGACGTGTCGTCGCTGAGGCCGAGTTCGTCGAGGCGGGTGAGGATGCGGCCGATCTGCTCGTCGATGAGGGTGACGTAGCCCCAGTAGACGGCGATGAGCTTGCGGGTGACCTGGAGCGGCATGGTGTCGAAGGCCCAGTGGGCGCTGTAGTTGCGCTGCACCGGCGGCTTGCCCTCGAAGGTCTCGGCGATCGACGGCGGCAGCTCGACGAGTCCGGGGTCGTACATGTCGTAGTAGGCGTCGGGCAGCAGATAGGGCAGATGCGGGCCGAAGAAGTGGGTGGCCAGGAAGAACGGGCGCCCGTCCGCCGCGTACTTCTCCAGTTGTTCGATGGCGCGGGTGGCGAGATAGTGCTCGAAGGTCGCTTCGACGGGCTGTTGGAGGCGGGCCGCCAGCAGGTTGCCGGGGTTGCCGTTGGGTGTGGTGCCGCGCACCGGATCGGTGATGCGGTACGGCGGCAGGTTCCGCTCCTCCAGGTAGGCGAGGTAGTCCGGGTGGTCGACGGGGTTGTGCCAGCCGGGCAGGTCGGGGCCGTCGAAGCCGTACGAGGCGGCGTTCCGGTGGGTGCCGACGTGCCATTTGCCGATCAGGCCCAGTTGGTGGTCCCGGTCGGCCAGGGCGGAGGGGAAAGTGAAGGCGTCCTCGCGCAGATCCTCCAAGTAGCCCACGTTGCGTTCGTGGTTGGCGAGCAGCCGGTGGCGGAACGGGGCCTGGCCGGTGAGCAGGCTGGCGCGGGCCGGGGCGCAGATCGCGGTGGGCGTGTAGAAGCGGTCGAAGCGGGTTCCGGTGGCCGCGAGGCGGTCCAGGTGCGGGGTGTTGATGTGCGGGTTGCCGTAACAGCCCAGCGTGTCGACGCGGTGCTGGTCGGTCATCAGGAACAGGACGTTCACCGGGCGGCCGCCTTCGTGTAGACGTCGGCCGCGTAGAAGGTGTCGGCGGCGGGCGCCTGCTTCAGCTGACCGGTGCGGACGAAGAAGTCGCTCATGCCGTCGAGCCACTTGCCGACGGTCCCGTCCTTCGTCCTGGCGACGAGTTCGGCGGTCGTCATCGTCTGCACGTTGTCGGCGTCCGCCTTGACCTTGTCCTCGGGGACCTTCAGCAGTTTCGCGGCGAGGGCGATCGACTCCTCGTGGTGGGCGGCCCGCCAGTCGTTGGCCTCCTGAAGCACCTTGACAACCTTCTCGTCGGTCGCGGGCTCGACCTCGTCCCCGGCGACGAACGCGGTGGGGAAGCTGCCGCCGATCTCCCGCGTGCTCGCCACCTCGACCAGGCCGGGCACCTTCTCCTTGATGGTCGCAATCAGCGGATACCAGATCCCGGCGCCGTCGATCTGCCCGGACGCGAACGCGGAGACGATGGTCGGCGCGTCCATCACCACCTTGTCGATGTCGTCCATCGTCATCCCTGCCTGCTGTAGCGCGAGGTTGAGCACCATCTCGCCGGACGTGCCCTCGGGCACGCCGACCTTCTTGCCCTTCAGGCCGGTGATGGAGGTGATGCCGGGCTTGGCGATGACACGGTCCGCGTACGTCAGCGTGTTGATCGCGACGATCTTCGACTTTCCGGACGCGGGCAGCCACATGGCGCCGGGGCCGATGTAGCCGTAGTCGAGGTTGCCGGTGCCGAGCGCCTGGATCTGGATCGGCCCGTTGACGAAGGTCTTGTACGAGGCCGAGATGCCGTGCTTCTTCCACAGCCCCTGCTCGTCGGCGATGGCCAGCAGGCTCGCCCCGTTGTAGTCCGCGATATACCCGAACCGGACGTCCGCACCGCTGCCGCTGCCGGAGGAGCCGCACGAGGACACGGAGAGCGACAGTGATGTGACGGAGAGCGCCGACATGAACCCACGGCGAGTCATGCTCATGACATTGAATCCTTCGAACGGCCTTGAGAGGTAAGGGAGTTTCAGACAGCAGCCGGTGCCTGGTGGTAGACGGAGTGCCAGATCTCGTTGCGTATCCGGGCGAACTCCGGCGACAGCCGCAGCTCCTCGGTCCGTGGATACGGCAGGTCCACGTCGATGACGCGGTGGATCCGGCCCGGCCGGGCCGCCATGACGACGACGCGGCGCGCCAGGTAGACGGCTTCGTCCACGTCGTGCGTGATGAACATGACCGTCCGTTTCTGCCGGGTCCAGGTCTCCAGCAGCTGATCCTGGAGTTGCACCCGGGTCAGCGCATCCAGCGCTCCGAACGGCTCGTCCATGAGCAGCACTTCGGGGTCGACGGCGTACGCGCGGGCGATCGCGCATCGCTGCTTCATCCCGCCGGAGAGCGTCTTGGGCAGCGCGTCGGCGAAGTCGGAGAGCCCGACCAGGTCGATCGCCTGCTCTGCGCGCCGCTTGCGGTCGGCGGCCGGCAGCGAGGTGAGCTTAAGGCCGAACTCGACGTTGCCCCGCACGGTGAGCCAGGGAAAGAGCGCGTACTGCTGGAAGATCACGCCCCGTTCGGGACCGGGCCCGGTGACGGACGCGCCGTCCACGAGGACCTGACCCGACGTCGGTTCCACCAGTCCCCCGGCCAGATTGAGCAGCGTCGACTTGCCGCAGCCGGACGGCCCGACGACGGTGACGAACTCGCGGTCTCCGATGTCCAGCGACACCCCGTCGAGCGCCGTGAAGTCGCCGCCCTTCATGGGGAATGTGCGCACGACGTCCTGGAAGGAGATCTTGGCCTGTGAGGTGCCCTTGTGAAGTTCCGTGCTCATCGCCGCTCCTGCCATCCGGTCAGGCGCCGTTCGGCGAGCAGCAGCAGCCGGTCCATGAGGAGCCCGATCACACCGATGGTGATCAGCCCGACGAAGATCGTGGGGATGTCGTAGTAGGTCTGGGCGTGCATCATCTCGTAGCCCAATCCCTTGTCGGCGGCGATGAGTTCGGCGGCCACCACGGTCGCCCACGCCGCACCGAGCCCGATGCGCATGCCGACGAGCAGGAACGGGGTGGCCGCCGGGATCACCACCTTGAGGAAGATGATCCGGTCCCGGGCACCGAGGACCCGGGCGGCGTTGATCAGTGTGCGGTCCACGCCGATCACACCCTGGAAGGCGGCCACCACACTGGAGAGGAACGCCGCCAGGAAGATGACGAAGACCTTCGGTGTCTCGCCGATGCCCATCAGCACGATGGCCAGCGGGATGATCGCCAGCGGTGGGACGGTGCGGAAGAACTGGACGTACGGTTCCAGGAGGCCGCGGGCCACCGGGTACCAGCCCATCAGGAACCCGACGGGAACGGCGAGCAGGGTACCGAGCGCGAATCCGAGGAACACCCGGCGGAGACTGGCCAGCGCGTCCTCGACAAGGGTGCCGTCCTTCAGCAGGTCGACGGCCCTGGAGCCCACGGACAGCGGGCCGGGGACGTCCACCAGGCCGGTCGCGGCGGCCACGGCCCACACGGCGACGCCGATGACGAGGGCGATCAGGTTGAGCAGAAGTGCGGGGACGGTGCGCCGGCCGCGTCGGGGCGCGGACGTCATGGGCGTCTTGTCGGGCGCGGTGATCACGGCCATGGCGGCCTCGCCCGGCGCAGGGGTGTCATGTTTCCTCCAGGGGATCCGGGGGTGCGGGATAGCGGGCGAGCAGGGGCGACTCGTGCAGGACCAGGGCGATGGCGCCCAGCGCGCCGCCCGTCTCACCGAGCGACGCGGGGCGCAGGTCGACGCGGTGCCGTGAGATCGGCATCAGGTGCTCGGCCAGCGCCCGCGCGACGGGCTCGAACAGAACGTCGCCGGCCGCGGCGAGTTCACCGCCGAGCACGATGACGCCGGGTCCGATCGCATTGCACACGGCGGCCAGTACGGTGCCGATACGGGAGCCGGCCGCGTCCAGCACACGCCGAGCGGCGGGGTCGGCGGGGAGGGCCGCGAGCAGCGCGGGCAGGTCGTCCGCCCGGCGGTACGCGTCGAGTACGGCGCCGACGGAGGCCACCGTCTCCAGACACCCCCGCCCGCCGCACGAACATCGGCGCCCGTCCGGCTCGACGGTGATGTGCCCGAACTCGCCGGACAGCCCGTGCGCGCCGCGGTGCAGCGAACCGCCCACGACGAGCCCGCCACCGACACCGTGCGACAGCCGCAGATACAGCACGTCCTGGTCACCGGCGGCCGCTCCCCAGGTCGCCTCGGCGAGAGCGGCGAGACGGGTGTTGTTGTCGACGAGAACGGGAACGCCGAAGCGTTTACGCAGGAGGAGGGCGAGGTCGGCGCGGGGGCCCGCGGGGGCGAGGTCGAGGCGGGGACCTTCGGGGCTGGGGTCGGGGGCGAAGCGGGGACCGTCGGGGCCGGGGGCGAGGTCGGTCGGGGGGCTTGGGGGGCCGGGAGCCATGTCCGGCTGGAGGGAGGTCGCGTCGGGCTCACCCCGCGCGTCCGGTGCTTCGGCCGCCGCGTCCTCGGCCGTCGTGCGCTCGGCCGCCGTGCGCTCGATCGCCGCGTCCCGGACCGCCATGTCCGCAACCGCCGCGTCCCGGACCGCCATGTCCTCGACGGGGCCGACCACGCCCACCCCGATCGCGCTCAGCGCTCCGAGCCGCAGAGTGCCGCCGGCCAGCGAGCCCAGCAGCCGCTCGGCGAGGTCCACCCGGTCCTCCCAGGGGAGGTCCGGTGCATGGGGCTCACCCGCCGAACCGATCACCTCGTGGGCGACGTTGACCGCGGCCACGTGCACCGCACGCCGGGCGAAGTCGATGCCGATCGCCTGCCCCGCCTCCGGACGGAGCGTCAGCGTCTCGACCGGCCTCCCCCGCCTGCGCTCGGCGGGGGCGGGAGCCGAGGCCACGACGGCCCCGCTGTCCACAAGCGCGGCGATGATGTCGTACAAGGTCGTCCGGGACAGCCCGCTGTGCCTGCCCAACTCGGCCCGGGTGAGCGGGCCGTGCCTGCGCAGGAGGTCGAGTACGAGCTCCTCGTGCCCCCGGCGCAGCCGCGCCAGTGGGCCGTCGTGGTGCTGTGGCATGTGGCACAGCATGAAGACGGCCCACGTTTTTCGTCAACAGTCCGGAAAAAATAAAGCGGGCGCACGGAGGGATTGTCATCTGCGGGCAACAATCGGGGCGTTGAACACGCAACGGCAGCCCCTGCCGACGGTGACCTGGTCGGGGGGCTGCCGTGGAGGTGATTACTTCTCCTGTGCACCGCCGAGCCACTTGAGCCCGTCGATCAGGAAGCGGTTCTGCGTGGGACTCGCGAACGTGGAGGACAGCCGGGTGTTGGTCTCGTAGTTCATCGCGTTGTGGCCGAAGTTCGCGTACAGCATCTTGTACTGGGAGTTGGTCCAGAGGATCGGGTAGTAGCCGCTGTACCAGGACTGGTTGGGATCCGTGCCCAGGGGGAAGCTCGCCGGGTCGACGGATGCCAGGATCTTGATGTCCGGGTTGGTCCGCAGGTCGTTGGACCAGCTGTACCACTCGCTGACGGCCGAGGTGAAGGTCTCGCCCAGGCCGGTGGTGGAGGGGTGGGTGCGGTCCTCGGTGCGCAGTATCGCGGTCGTCGGCCCCCAGGTGTTGGACTTGAAGTTCCCGCTGCCGAGGAACTGGTTGTAGTACCAGGGCCAGCCCCCGGCGTTCGTGGTGAACGCCGAGACATGGAAGCCCATCCAGGCACCGCCGGCCCGCATGTACCGCTCGAATCCGGTCCGTTGGGCCGCGGACTGCGGGGCGTCGTCCAGGAACAGGACGACCTGGTAGTCGTTCACGCCACCGTTCGCGAGCAGGTTCCAGTCGGTGGTCGCCGTGTAGCTGAAGTTGTTCTCCGCGGCAGTCCGCGGGAACCACTCGTTGGCCTCCTTGACGAAGTCGATGTGGGCGGCGTCCCAGGTCCCGTTGTAGAAGGCGACGACCTTGAAGTCGGGAGCCCGGTGCCCGGCGTGGGCCGGGGCGGTGAGCCCCAGCACCAGCGCCAGCAGAATCACCAGTCGTGCCGCGAGCCGCCTCACGGGTAGCTCACCAGGTTGGCCACGTTGGTGGAGGAGTTGGACGGGCCGCCCTGGTCGTTGATGACGTGCCGGATCGTCCCGGTGCCGCCGAGCGACACGGTCACCATGTTCTGGAAGCGCACGTTCGGGTTGTCGGGGACCTCGAAGGCATGCTCGGCGGTGACACTCGAGTTGACGTTGAAGAAGCAGTAGCTGCCGAGCCCGTAGGCCTGGTGGCTGGTGACCGAGTCGGCGACCTTGTAGGCGGCGTAGCCCTGCGTGGAGCCGTTCATCCAGGCCGACTGGTTGGGCGGGTCGTACGGCATCTCGTTCTGGTAGAAGTACGTCCGCCCGCCATTGCCGTTCCAGATCGTCTGGTGCTTCTGGTAGTGCTCGACGAACAGGCCGTACATCGTCACGTCGTCGCCGTTGACGATCAGTCCGGTGTCGGCCGTGTTGCTGTCCCAGCCGATACCGGTGCCGTGGTCGCCGCGCCAGATCCACATGTGGTCGCCGATGACATCGTCGCTGTTCACGACAAGGCTGGTGGTCGCCTTGCCGACGGCGGCGCCGCCGACGCGGAAGTACACGTCGTGCAGGGAGGTCGGGTTGGCCGCGTGGTCGGTGGAGGCACCTGACTCGCCGATCTCCACGAGCGTCTTCGAGTTGGTGGTCCCGGCGTCGAAGAGGACGCCCGCGAGCTTCACTCCGTCGACGTCGGCGACCGTCATGGCGGTGATGCCGTTGTCGGGGATGAACGTGGCGAGGCCGAGGCCCAGGACGACCGTGTCGGGGCGGGTCACCTTCAGGGTCTGGTCCAGGTGATAGACGCCGGGGGTGACCAGCAGGTTCTTGCCCTCGGCCAGAGCCGCGTTGATCTGTTCGGCGGTCGCGCCCGGCTTGACGACGTAGAACTGGTCGAGGCCGAGCGAGGTACCCGCGGCGTTCCCGTTCGCCCACGTGGTGGCCGAGGAGTCGGCGCGCAGGGACGGCACGAACACCTGGTAGGTACCGGCGTCGTCGACGTACAGGAAGGGCTTCTCCCGCACCGTGGGGGTCTCGTTCACGGTGGTGTAGGGCGGGTTGGGGAAGCTGTCACCGGGCACGCCCTGGCTGCCGACGAAGACCATGTTCCAGTTGGAGCCGGTCCAGCTGCCGAGCTGCGAGTTGCGGGTCAGCCACTGCTGCTGGCTGCCGGAGTTGACCTGACCGTCGATCTTGGTGTCGGCCATGAAGCCGCCGCTGGACCAACCGCCGTCACTCAGCTCCAGGTTGCCGCGGACATGCATACGCCGGTAGGCGGAGGCCTGCGACACCGCCCAACGGTCCGTGCCGCCCGTGGGGTTGACCGACAGGTTCTCGGCGCCGCGCCAGAAGTTCTGGGTGGCGTTCTGCGGCGGGAACCAGTCGGCCTCCACGTGCACGGCGCCGTTGATGGTGACGGAGTCGGGCGACTCGCCGAGGCCCAGGACCTGGGTGTAGAAGCCGACGTTGACGTCCGCGTCGTACGTGCCGGGCTTGAACATCACGGCGTGTCGCTCGGAGCCGAACTGGTTGGTCTCCTGCTGCTGGAAGATCTCGTCCAGCCGGCTCTGGATCGTCGAGGACGACATCGACGGGTCGAAGACTTCCACGTTCGGGCCGAGGTCGACGTCCTCGGCTTTGGTGTTCGCGTTAGTGACCTGGGAACCCTGTGCGGCGCCCTCCGGGGCGGCCCCGGCGGGCTGGAGGGTGAAGACCAGGACGGCGGCGGCCGCGGCCGCGAGGGCCGCTGTCCACGGGGCGCGGGACCTGATGAAACGGTGGCGGCCGCTGATGGGTGGCCTCGGAATTCGGAGCACGTCTTCTCCTGTGCCGCCGAAGCGGCGGGTGTGGGGGGGGTGGGTGGGGAAGGGGCGGTCGGCCCTCCTCGTCCGCCGAGACCCCCTGCCATTCCCCTGGCCGCCGGGCGGCCGCCCCTCCGGGGTGGTCCCGGGCTCCCCGACCGCGGTACTCTTGGTTG
>NZ_JAFFSX010000015.1 GCF_017948485.1 Streptomyces sp. GESEQ-35
TGAGATCGCCGCCCTGCCGATCACCCGGCACCGCTTTCACGGCGACTGGAACTACACCCTCCACCCCCAGCATCCGCTGGACGCGGAGACGATCAACAGCACGTCAGACCAGGCCCCGGCGGACAGACCGCCTCGCCTCACACGGCATTCGCTGCAGGACCCCGAACTGACCGGCATGACCCGTCAGCAGCTCAGCGAGCTCATCGACGCGCTGACTCCCGCGCTGGAGATCCAACACGAGCAAGTGCTCCGCACACGCCGCGGCCACGAGCGCCTCGTGGCCCCCGGCACAGGCGCCAAAGCCAAGCTCACCCCAGCCGACCGGATCCTGGCCACCGTGCTCCACCTGCGCAAACTTGCCACCATGGACCTCCTCGGCCAGTTCCTCGGAGTCACTGCCATGACCATCAGCCGTGCGAAACAGGAAGTCCGCCCACTCCTCGAAGCACATGGCCACCCCATCAACACCTCAACTGCCCGCCTCCGCACACCAGCCGACGTCACGACGTTCCTCGCTCCCGACCCCACCCAGACCAAGGTCAAAAAGACGAGTTAATGATCTGCACGCCCTAACTGCCTGACAATCGCAACGCACAACCGCGAACAACCGTGGACGCCAGCGGACCATCAGCTCAGGTGACAGGCGCGGCAGGCCAAGGGCAGGGAGCATCCCAAGTTGCTTCGGGACGAAGAGGTCGTAGGTTTCGCTGCTCAGTACGGCCTTGGAATCTCGTGCTCTTGCAGCGCATCCGCGTAGCGCGCCAGCAAGGCATCAAGGCCCGCTAGGAGAAGGCCAGCGGAATCCCGAGCGTCGGCCAGGTCGCTGCGGAGGATGTGAAGGGAGTCGCCCTGGATCAGTACCCCGGGGAACCTCCGGCCGGGGAGGCGAACCACAGCGTCGTTTCCACCATCAGTGAACAGCGCTGCCTCAACGCGCTCCATCGGGCCATCCAACCTGACATCAACGCCGTTGGACTCAGGCGACCTTGAGCGATCGCACCCGCCATACCGGTAGCACTACGAGGGCCGTATGAGAGCCGCCCGATCGAACTCCTAAAGCAGGTGTCGCAGGTTCGAATCCTACCGGGGGCACAGAGAAACACCAGGTCAGGTACCCCTTCGGTCCAGCGGACGGGAGGGGCCTTCGTGTGCGCGGCACAGCGCCAGGGCGGGCCAGACCCACGTCTGGCTACCTTGCCGGCGCGCCGCTCAGTACCGCCTCACTCCTCGGCATCCCGTACTTGGAGCGCCGACGGCACGTCGTCGTAGCTCGCCCAGTCGGCGACCGGCGGAGGGTCGAGCGCGTTCGGCACGTTGCCCATGTCACACGACGTAACTGTGGCCGCCTGGGAGGGCTGCGCTGGGCGGTCGAGGTTCATTCCGTCGCTCCTTCTCCTGATCTGGCATGCCCTCAGAAGGAAGCGCTCCCACCAGGGATGAAGCCGATGATGTGCACTGCCGGGTTGGCGGCGCAACCTCGCTCACCGGTTCGCTGTGGTCCTCCCTGCGACCGAAGAAGTGAATGCGCAGCTGCATCCAGCACCGCATCGCTCAACTCGCCACTGGATGATCCCAAGCCATGCAACAGGCCCGGCACGATCTCGGCCGAGTCCCCGGCGTGCGGCAGGCTCGCCCGATCAATCTCATCCACACGGCATCTACGACGCGTACCGAATCAGGTCGACGACGTCCTCGACGGACCGGGCGGGGATCGGTTTCAGGCGGCGTGCGGAGTGAAGGTGACGCGGGAGTCGCCCTCGTCGATGGCCAGGTTCAGGGTGCCGTCCAGGGCCTTGGCCAGGCGTCGCAGCAGCGGGAGAGTAGGCACGGTGTCGCCGCCCTCCATCCGGGACACCTGAGGCTCCGTCATCCCGGCCCGCTCGGCCAGTTCGGCCTGGGACAGGCCGAGTTCGATCCGACGGTCGTAGACCGCCTGCCCAAGATCGCCGGCCAGCCGCGCGTCGACGTACTCCTGGTCGTACTCCACCGCCTCACCCGCAAGCTGCCGGGCCCGGCGCGTCCTCCACATGCTGTGATTCATCAACTCTCCTTGCGCCGATCGTAGGTGTGCTCGGCCCGGCCGTGCTCGGCCTCGCAGACGTTCTGGGCCTGATGCACACGCTCGACTTCTGCCGCCTCACGCATCCTCGTCTTACGGAACACCGTCAACAGAACGATCCGCTGCCATCGTGAGCGGTAGTACTGCTCGGCCCGTAGCAGGCCCGTATGCGCAGACCTGAACGTCGGACCCCCTTCCGGTTCAGGCCAGGCCGAACTTCTCCGCGTGCACCTGTCGCGCAGGGACCCGCAGGTCTCGTAGGCCGGCGAGTACGGTGCTGGTCATGGCGGGCGGCCCGCAGACGTACACGTCGCGTTCGGTGATGTCGGGGACCAGCCGGTGCAGGTTGCCCGGGTCGAAGGGCGGGGTGCCGCTCTCGCCGGTTCTGCCGGTGAGCAGGTGCAGCCGTCCGCCCCGTAGCGCGACCAGGTGGCGCACCTCGTTCAGCAGCACGGCGTCGGCCTCGCTGCGCACCCGGTACAGCACGATGACGTCGCCGGGCGCCTCCTCTTCCAGCATGGCCCGCACGGGCGTGATCCCCACACCCCCGGCGATCAGCAGGGTGCCGGGCCGGGTCCGGTGCAGCGAGGTGAACGCGCCGTACGGTCCCTCGACGACGGCGCGGCTGCCGACCGGGACGTTCCGCAGGCCGGCACTGGCACTGCCCACCGCCTTCGCCGTGAGGCGCAGTCCTTGTCCGTCCGGCGCCGCCGACAGGGAGAAGGGGTTGGCCAGCCACCAGTGGTTGTGCCCGGGAAACCGCCAGATGCAGAACTGGCCCGCGCGGGCGGGGAGTTTGTCGAGGTGCCGGCCGGTGACGTACACGGAGACCACGTTGTCCGACTCGGGTACGACGGCCGCAACGCGGAACTGGTGGTAGGCGTTGCGCCAGAGCGGCATGGCGACGCGTCCGGTCAGCAGGGCGCCGAAGGAGAACAGCCACAGGATCCACCAGTAGGCCTCGGCGAACGCGGAGGACGTGAAGGTCGTGGTCTCCTCCAACTGGTGGACGAACGCCAGGCCCAGGGCCACGTAGAGCAGCAGGTGCAGCCCGTGCCAGACCTCGTACCGCAGCCGCCGCCGCAGGGGCCGGGTGGAGATCACGGCGATCACGACGATGACGGCCGCGGCCCACATGCCCAGCAGGGACGCCACCACCCCGCTCAGTGCGACGAACGTCTTCCCCATGGACGTGTCGTCGAGGGTCGCGTAGCCGAGCACCACCAGCGTTGCGTGGGTGAGCACGGTCCACAGCAGCAAGAAGCCGACCCAGCGGTGCCACACCGTGAGCCGGTCCATCCCGATGCGGCGGTCCAGCCAGGGCAGCCGGGCCACCAGCAGCAGTTGGCACAGCATCAGCAGGGCCGCGTGCAGTCCGAAGAACTTGGCGACCGTAAGCACCCCGTTCTTGCCTGAACCGGCGCTGAGGAACAGCGCCTCGACGGTCACCACGTTGACGATGACAAAAGTCCACATCGCCCAGCGCGCCGCATCCACCGGAGTCACGGTGCCTCTGCGCACCGTGTTACTCGCCATCGCCATGCTCTCCTCGCATCCCCCGTGGCCGCTGCACTCGCGGCCTGCGCGTACTAACCCATGAAGATCGGGCTAACCCATGAAGATCGAGCAATTCGTCCGGATACGCACCCCGATCGGATATGCATACGGACCGTACGCCCGATCCGTTCACGCCAGAACCGTTCACGCCAGAACCGTCGAATCCAATCGTCGTTCGGCGTTCGGTGCGTCCTGCGGCCCAGGATTCCAAGATGGTTCACGTCGCCGGGTGGTCGTGGGCTCGCTGGTCGGATACCTGCCGACGGGGAGGGGGCGTGAGCGAGATCAGCGTGCCGGACGGACGGCAGACAATACGCTGAATCGAGCGGGATCGGGCCCGCGGCACAGTGTCCGGGAGGTGCTTCATGACGGCCGAGATGGTGGCCCCGGCGTGGATGCATGAGCAGATCACGGCGGAGGAGTACGCGTCCTGGTCCCAGGAGCAGTGCGCCGGTATCGAGATCGTGGACGGGATGGTCGTCGTGAGGCCGAGTGCGTCCAAGCGGCACAACCGGCCGGCCCGGATTCTGGCGAACGCCCTGGATGCCGCCGCGGGCCCGGAGTGGAACGCCGATACGGGCTTCGATGTCCGGCTTCAGGACGTCCCGCTCACCAATCGCCGCCCGGACGTCGTCGTGTACCGCGCAGACACCATCGACATCACCCCCACCCGCCCAGAGCACGTGCTGCTGGTCGCGGAGGTGGTGTCGCCAGGCTCGGAGACCACCGACCGGATCGTGAAGGTCGACCAGTACGCCAAGGCAGGCATCGGCTTCTACTGGCGGATCGAGCAGGCCGCGACAGGCGTTCCTCTCGTGTACACCTACGTTCTCGACCCCGCGACGAAGACCTACCGGGACGGAGACGTGTTCACCGGCGTCCTCAAGGCAGCGGCCCCCTTCCCGGTGGAGATCGACCTCGGCCAGATCTGACCCACGCGCTGCTCAGCAGCCGACAGCGCGTGAGCGATGCGTGAGCGGACGGAGCCCGATACAGGGCGGCATGAGCCGGATCAAGTGGCTCGCCGTGCGAGAAGGGCCAGCTGCTCATGAGGGGTTTCCCCCAAGCTGGCCCTTCGGCGTTTCAGAGGTCGTGCCACCCGCGTGCCGCTACGGGCCAGACCCAGTTCGTCGCTCCCCACGCTGCCGGAGATCGCTCCCCGTCGTACACGGCGCGTGACGTCGTCGAGCTGCGCCGTCGTGAGGCGAACTCGCCGACACCACCCGGGAGTTTCGTCGGTGCCCCTGGTTCAGCGCCGAATGGCCCACGCCGCCTCGCGCTCGCGGCGCGGCCACACGGGTGGTTCGGCGCGGAGCGCCTACGCCCGCGTTCGGCCTCGTAATGCCTTGACGGCACAGGGAACTTGAGCCGGCCGCCGAACCGACGCCCGCGCTCGTTGATCAGACGATCCGGCGTGCCGACGAGCCAATATCAGACATTTGCTTATTAACCTCTCGCCATCTTATGACGTGGTGGATCGCATACGCGTCCGCTTCAACGCTCGGAGAAGACATGCGCAAGACTCTCAAGACGGCTGTCGTAGCCGTCCTCCTCGGCACCGTCGGCTTCCTCGGCGCCGGCACCGCCTACGCCCACGGGAACGGGCACGAAAAAGGGCACGAAAAAGGGCACGGGCACGGGCACGGGAAAGGGAAAGGGCACAAGCACCGCGGCGAGGTGAGCAAGACGATCGTCATCACCCAGAGCACCTCATGCAGTACGACCGAAGAGAACACCGACGTACAGGGCCAGTCCGCGTACGGCAACTGGTCCAACGGCAAGGTCTCACCTGGCCCGCAAACCACCAACCTCGGCTCACGCCTGGGGTGCAACAACACCCTCGTCCTCGGCAAGTAGCTCACTCGGGTCCCCGCGCCGAGCCAGACGCCCGGCTCAGCAGCCAACGGCTCACCATTCGACGTCTCCGCAGGTCACAGCCCCGCCACGAGAAAACTCCCAAAGCGGGTGTCGCAGGTTCGAATCCTGCCGGGGGCACCAGCGAAAAGGTCCCGGACCGATCATGGTCCGGGGCCTTTGACATCTACTTCTGCCATCGACGCGGGTGGTTACTGACCACCGGGGCGCCTCCTTCTGAGCAGTCGGGCCATGTGGCTCATGGCTTCGCGCTGGGGGTCCTCGACTCGGGGCCCGACTCCGGTCCGGCGTGAGCAGGGTGGCCGTGCCGTGGCGAGCGTCGTGCAGCCTAGGCTCGGGCCATGACGCCAGTAGACGTAGAGCTTGCGCACGACCTGGCCCCCACCGGAGTGCTGCGCGCGTCCATCAACCTCGGCAACCCAGTCCTCGCTCAGGGCACCCCCGACGAGCCGTCCGGGGTCACTGTCGAGCTTGCCCGTGAGGTTGCCGCACGTCTGGCTCTGCCGGTGCAGTTCATCTGCTTCGATGCGGCCCGCAAGTCGTACGCCGCGATGGCCGAGGGCCACGCCGACCTGTGCTTCCTGGCCGTGGATCCGGACCGCGAGAAGGAAGTCGCATTCAGCAAGCCGTACGTGCACATCGAGGGGGTGTACGCGGCACCGGTGAACTCGGCGTTCGTGTCTGGCGACGACGTGGACCGGGACGGGGTACGCATCGGCGTCAAAAAGGGGTCCGCGTACGACCTCTACCTGAGCCGCACCCTGCGTCACGCCACCGTGGTGCGCGGCGACGAGGGTGTCGACGTCTTCCACGCCGAGGGCCTGGACGTGGCGGCCGGCATCCGCCAACCGCTGACCGCGCACGTTTCGCAGCGGCCCGAACTGCGCCTGCTGGAGCCGGCGTTCATGACGATCCGACAGGCCATGGGCACAACGAAGGAGCGGAGCCCGAAGACCACGCAGTTTCTCAGTGAACTCGTGACCGAACTGGTGGCGTCCGGATTCATCGCCCAGTCGCTACGCCGCTCCGGCCAGGACCCGACACTGGCTGCCCCCACCACGGTTTGACGCGGGGCCTGAACGTCGACAGCGCCTCCGCGGGGGCCACCTCCCGCCGGAGAGCGCGGCAGGCGGGCGCCAGTGCCCCTTGCGTGCCCGATGGAGCGGCACGGAGCCGGGAACAACGGGGAGTCTCGACGACCGTCCCGAGAACGCGCAGGTCAGCGTCTTGCCTGGTCAGACGAGGTGCGCGTACCGCGACCCGGGCCGCACGCTCCGAAGTGCGCACGCGGGTCAGGGAGTTGGCTGGCGAAGAAAGTCCGGCCGCCACCCCGGTAACAGCGCGCCGGTGCGATCACCACCCTGTGGTCCAGGTCATCGATCAACGACAGCGACCCTGCGGTAGGTCGTCAAGCTGACGTTGCGGCTCTTCGTGAGCTGTTCGATTGCTGTCACGTTCACCCTTCACCTCCAGGGATTTCGAAGGTGACGCCGGTCAACTGCTCGGACTGGGTCCACAGCCGCGCGGCCAGTTCGGGATTCCTGCTGATTTGTGGTGGTGACACCACGACGGGGCGGCCGAAACTGCCGTGCTTCGGTCCGTAGTACTGACCGCTGAGCGCGTCCGGGTCGGTGGCGGCGCGCAATGCCGGCCGCGCGCCACGATCCTTTCCTTGGACAGGCAACGGCAACCGGATCCCGGACGCCCGGTTGATCCCGGGTCGAGCCGGGCTGAACGTGTTCACACTGAGGCCGGGATGCGCCGCGATGGCGCGAACGTCCACTCCGGACGCCCGCAATCTGCGATCGAACTCGAAGGCGAACAGCAGGACGGCGTGTTTGGACTGGGCATACGCTTTCTGTTGCGTGTAGGACCGCTCGCTCTGGAGGTCTTCAGGGTCGAACTTGACCAGCTTGGTCGTGAGGCTGCTGACGAGGACCACTCGGCTGCCTGGCGTGGCGGCGAGGATCGGCATGGTCTGTGCGGCGAGCGCGAAGTGTCCAAGGTGGTTGGTGCCCACGACGAGTTCGAAGCCCTGGCGCGTGGTCTGGCGTTGCTTCCCCGCGGTGATGCCCGCGTTGTGGATCAGCCCATTCAGACGGTCCCGTTTGGACAATTCAGCCGCGGCCGTGGCGACCGAGTCCAGGTCGGCGAGATCGAGCGGCAGGGTAGCGGCGACTGCTCTGCCGGTTTGGCTACGGATCGCGTCGGCGGCGGCCCGTGCACGGTCGGCGTTTCTGGCGAGGATCACGACATCGGCGCCCGCGGCGGTCAGCCGTTCGGAGATGAAGTAGCCGATTCCGGCGTTGCCGCCGGTGACCGCGTAGGTCCGGCCGGTCAGGTCGGGCGATTTCCAGGTCATGAAAGTGCCCATCTTTCGGAAGCCAATCTTTCGAGTGTCGGGGACCCGTCGAGCCGCCGCTTCCGCGTGCTGTCGCTGACGTCGGCATGGGGAGAAGGCCCGGCAGCATGCGCTGGAGGAATCGACCGCGTAGCGCCAGTGCCGTCATGGTGACCACAAGGAGGACATACAAGGTGGCCGCGATCCACAACGCGCTCGTGGGCGCGGTGACCGAGGCGGCCACCGCGCCGGCTCCGGAGATGCCGATCGAGCGCACGAGCGTGCAGCGTGTGAGGCACGATGATGTACATAGGGCACGCTTCCAATCCTTGGCCTTCGCCGTCCTACGCCGTCCTACGCCGTGAATGGATGCAGATACCCATGACCACGTGGTACCGATACTCGTTCGACAAGCGGCTGGTCGTCTTCTGGGGTGTCTACGGTGTCCGTCCAGCGAAGGACGGAGTCAGCCTCACCGACGACGGTCTGCTGCGGGCGACGTTCGGCCTCGTCAAGCTCGAGACCACGCTGGAGAATGTCGACGGCGCCCACATCACCCGGAACTACCGCTGGTGGACGGCGGCGGGTGCCCGAGGCTCTCTGAAGGACGACGGGCTCACGTTCGGAACGAACGCGAACGCCGGCGTGTGTATCCACTTCCGGGAAAAGGTGCCGTCGCCGCTCGGCCGTAAGGGCCACTCCGCGCTGACGGTCACCGTGCAGGATCTCGAAGGGCTCACGGAGGCACTTACCCGCCCGTGACGCCGAGCGTCCGCTCGACAGTGTTTCCGGTGGGCGATACAAGCTCCGGCCGACCCTATTCAGGGTCAGGCAGCATGATCCCTTGACCCAGTTCGGCGATGTTGGGGAGGCGTCGGAGCCATTCCTCGTCGTTCGGACCCGGGACGGGTTCACCGGGCCTGGCGGGCACGGCCTGGTCGGCGATGATCTGCTCCATCCCGGGCGGGGTGTAGATGAAGAGCATCTTCGCGGCGTGGTTGCCGACATTCTGGAAGCGGTGCCGGACGCCGCGGGGAATGTGGACGAAGTCGCCGGCGACCGCCATGAAGGTGGTGTCGCCGTCCAGGAACTCGAGCTCGCCGGACAGGACGTAGAAGGTCTCTTCCTCGTTCGGGTGCGCGTGTGGCGGCGGCCCGCTGCCGGCCGGCACGGTCGCCTCGATCAGGCCGAGTCCCCCGTTCGTCTGCGCACCGGTGGCCTTGATGGTGTAGATGTCACCGGCTGCCCAGACGGTCGGGCCCTGGCCGGAGGGCACATAGTGAGCGCCGGGCTTGAACCAGGCCGGATCGTCGTGCGGCAGGTCGGACCAGGGGAAGCTCATGCGGTCCTCTTTCACTGATTGGGTAGGAGTGGAGCCACCTGATCAGCCTGCCGCCGGTAACAATGGGTGGCAAGAACGCACTTATCTGTTACCTGGTATCGCGAAAGGAACCTACGATGGTGAACGCGGGCCTGCCTGAGAGGCCGGAGCGGTGTGACCTGATCCGGTCGATGCTGGCATTGGTCGGTCAGAGGTGGCCGGTGATCGTGCTACAGGTGCTCGGCAATGGTCCGCTCCGGTTCAACGAGCTGCGCCGGGCGGCCGAGCCGGTCACGCAGCGAATGCTGAGCGCGAGCCTGCGCGGTCTCGAACGCGACGGGCTGATCACCCGGACGGTGTATCCGTCCGTCCCGCCGAAGGTCGAGTACGAGCTGACGGAGGCCGGGCGGACCCTGAACGCCGCCCTTTACAACATCGCGGACTGGGCCGACGCGAACCTTGAGACGGTGACCGCGGCCCGTGCCGCCTACCAGGCGGGTTAGCCTTGATTCGCGCTGAAAATGCCCGCACCGTTTGCTCTCACGTTGCGCAGCAGTACGTCGGCCAAGGTCGACCCGGACGGCAGGTCGACCCGGACGGCAGGTCAGCCCGCCGGCTGCTGCTGAGGTGAGGACGACGGCGCGCCGGCCCATCGGTGCAGGGCTGCTTCGAGGCCGGCGACGTCGGCGGTGTCGGTGTCGGTGTCGGTGTCGGAGGCCCGAGCGACCACCCCGTCCGGACGTACCAGCACCCCGGTCGGCGTCGCGTGGTCGTCAGGCACGGCGCGCACCCGCCCGGACCAGGCCTCGGCGAGTTGGGCGAACGTGCCGTCCGGTGTGCGGTCGAGCAGCAGGAAGCCGCCGCGGTGGTAGAAGACGGAAGTAGAAGGCGGCAAGAGAAGCTCTGCGCCCACCTCCACCCCGTCCGCCACAACCTCCCCCGCCTCCATGTGAATGATCGCCGGCCTGTTTCTGGTGCAGGCGATACGCGCTGAGCGCCCCGTGTCCGCGACGGATCCTCTGCCCGACAGGTGGACCAGGACGTCGAGCCGGCTGTCCTCCAGGCGCTGCGGTTCGGTGGCGTCGGGCCGCAGGACGCGGGTCGTGGCGGTCGCCAACGTCACCGCGCGGGGCACCTCGGTCAGGCCGGTGACGACGGGGGGAAACGCCGCACTGCGTCCCCTCATGTCGGGCGCTCCGTACGGCGCACGCTGAGCCCTGGGCAGGAGGGTAGGGATCTCGTGCAGGCCCTCTCCCGCAGGTCGGCCGGCCGACGATTCAGGGCGCACACTGGAAGCGGAAGGTCATGCGTCATGAGCCGAACCCGGAGGTGGCCATGAGCACCCTCGAAGAACACATCGATGTCGGTGTCCCGATCGACACGGCCTGGGACGGCCTGCACCGGCTGGAGAACTATCCGCACTTCGTGGCGGGCGTACACGGCGCGTATACGGAGGCGGGAGGCCGGGCGCGGCTGGACGTCGAGGCCGGCGGGCAGACCCGGCAGTTCGCGGCCGAGGTCTCCGACCGCGGCGACGAACGCGTGATGGAGTGGCGCACCACGAGCGCCCCCGAGCTGACGGGCTCCTTCTCGCTACAGCCCATCGACCGGAACCACACCCGGGTCCAGGCCCGGCTCGAGTACGACCCCGACACCGTCAGGGAGACCTTCGGCGGGCCGAGGGGATTCGCCCAGGCGAACGTGATCGAGCGGCTCGTCCGCAGCGATCTGGAGCAATTCAAGGAATACGCGGAGAGTGAGTACGTGGAGCGGTGAGCGTCGGACAACGGTGATCGGTGGTGCCTGTGCCGTACGTCGCCGTGAGCGCGGTGAGCCATCCCGGGCTGTTGCGGGACCGGAACGAGGACAGCCTCGTCGTCGGCCCGTGGACGCTGTGCGCCACGGTGACCGAGAGTCCGCAGACCCTGGCCTTCCCGCTCGGGATGCCCCTCGTCGTCGCCGTCGCCGACGGCCTCGGCGGGCATCCCGGCGGTGAGGTGGCGAGCGCCCTGGCGGTCCGCCGGATCGCGTCGGTCGGTCCCGCCCTGAACAGCGAGGACGCCGTACGCGCCGCCCTGAACGCCTGCAATCGCGCCGTGTACGAGGCGGCGGGCGGCGACGAGGGCGGCGAGCTCTCGGCCATGGGCACGACGGTGGCCGGCGTCGTCGTCCGGTCCGACTCGCTGCTGGTGTTCAACGTGGGCGACAGCCGCGTCTTCGCGGCCTCCCGGGACGGGCTGCGTCAGGTGAGCGTCGACGACAGCCCGCCGCTCGAACCGGGGCAGCGCACCACGTCCCTCGTCACCCAGTGCCTGGGCGGCAGCCCCGTCTACCGCGAGATCCGCCCCCACGTGACGTCCGTACCCCTGTCGCCCGGCGACCGCTTCCTCGTCTGCACGGACGGTCTGACCGACCCGCTGACGACGGAGGTCATCGACGCGGTGATGCGCAAGTACGACGACGGACGCGCGGCCTTCGAACTGTGGAAGGCCGCCATCGAGGCAGGCGGCCCCGACAACATCACGCTGGCGGTCGTGCGCATCGGGGAGGACGAGTAGAGCCGGCGCTATCGGGCCGGTACGTCTTCCATGGCGAGCAGCACATCGCCGTACCGGGCGTGACCCACCACGGCCCGTACGGCCTCCTCCAGGCTCGGCAACCCGGCCGACACCAGGTCGTCGGCGAAGACGCGGCCGGAACGGACCCGGGCGTACGCGGACCAGGTCCCGGCCTCGCACGGGATGACGCGACCGACCGGGAATCCGCCGGGAAACCCGTCGTCGACACAGACGTACACCACTACCCCCGCACGCCTGCGCTCCGGTGTGAGGAACAGCCTCCGCTGTTGCAGCAAGCTCGTGAGAGACCCGTCGTCGACCGCCACGTCCGTGTTCCTTTCTCCAAGGGGCGGCGGCCGTTCCCCCCGCAAACGGCCGCCGCCCGGTACGGCGCGCCCTCCGGTAACGCCCCGCGGTTTTCCGTGGGACCCGATGGGCACTTGCAAACCGTGGCGGCAGACGGTGCAATGCCGATGAAATTCTGATGATGCGCGGAGCGGGGCGGAGGCTTCGGGTGGGCGGGGGATCTCCTCAACGGCTTCGGCTCGCGGTGCTCGGGCCCGTACGGGCCTGGTGTGACGGCACACCGCTGGATCTGGGGCCCGTCCGGCGCCAGGCGGTGCTGGCCGCGCTGGCACTGCGTCCGGGCCTGCTGGTGAGCCATGAGCAGCTGCTCGACGGGGTCTGGGGAGCCGATCCGCCGAAGACCGGCCGCAGCGTACTGCCCAGCTATGTCTACGCGTTACGGCAGACCCTCGACGCGCACGGCACCGGCCCGGCGGACTCCGTGATCCGCGGGGAACGGGGCGGCTACCGGCTCCCGGCCGACGCCGTCCGGCTGGACGTGACCGAACTGGCCGAACAGGTCGACCGCGCCCGGCGTGCGAAGGCGGCCGGCGATCCGGCCACCGCGCTGGACCGGTTTTCCGGGGCACTCGCCCTGCTCCGCGGCGAGCCGCTGGCCGGACTGCCCGGACCCTTCGCGGACGCCGAACGACAGCGGCTGTCGCAGCGCCTGCGCACGGTGCAGGTCGAGCGCCTCGACTGCCTGGTGCTGCTCGGCCGTTTCACCGACGCACTGGACGACCTCGCCGCCCTGGCCCTCTCCAGCCCGTACGACGAGTCGCTCACGGCGCTGCGCATGCGCGCCCTGTACGGCAGCGAACGCCAGGCGGAGGCGCTGACCGTCTATCAAGGAGTGCGCGAGCGCCTGCGCGAGGAACTCGGCGTCGATCCCGGGCCGGAACTCCGCCGTGTGCACGAGGCGGTGCTGCGCAGGGACGACGTACGCCTGACCGGCCGGGTCGCCCGCCCTCGCCGTACCGTCAATGAACTCCCGGGCGACGCAGGGCACTTGACCGGACGAGAGACCGAACTGGCCCAGCTGATCGCGCCCTCCGCGCCCGGATCCGTGTCGATCGTGACGGTGGACGGCACGGCCGGCGTCGGCAAGACCGCGCTCGTCGTACGGGCGGCCCGGGAGCTCAGCGCCCAGTACCCCGACGGCTGCCTGTTCGTGGACCTCCGCGCGCACAGTACACAGCGACGGCAGACGCCGGAGCAGGCCCTGCAACGGCTGCTGCGCTCACTCGGCGCCGCCCAGGGCGAGCTGCCGAGCGACCTCGACGAACTCACCGCCGTCTGGCGCGCGGCCACCAGCCCGCTACGGCTCCTCCTCGTCCTGGACGATGCCCTGGACGCCGACCAGATACGGCCGCTGCTGCCCGCCGGAGCGGACAGCCGGGTGCTGGTGGCCGGCCGCCGACGGCTGGCCGACCTGGACGCCGACCGACGAGTCACCCTGGAACCCCTCGCGAACGGAGACGCCGTCTCCCTCCTCACCCACCTCATCGGGGCGGAACGCGCGAGCAGGGAGCGGGAGGCGACGGAGCAACTGGTCGGACTGTGCGACGGGTTGCCGCTCGCACTGCGCATCGCCGGGTCGCGGTTGCAGAACCGCGCCGGCTGGACGGTGGAGCACCTGGTCGGCCGTATGGCGGGTGACGAGCGGCGGCGGCTCGGGGAGCTGAGTGTGGGGGACCGCAGCGTCGAGGCCACCTTCCAGGTGTCGTACGACCAGCTCTCGCCCGAGCAGCAGCGGGGCTATCGCGTGCTGGGGCTGGCGCCGACCGTCGAGTTCGACGTGCTGACGCCTGCGACGATGCTCGACTGTCCGTCGTACGAGACGGAGCGGGTTCTGGAGAGCCTGGTCGACGCGAGTCTGGTGCAGGAGCCGCGGCCGGGCCGTTACCGACTGCACGACCTGGTACGGGTGCATGCGCGGCGGCTCGCGGAGGCCGCGCCGGGCGAAGCCGCTGCCGCACGCAGGGCCGCGCTCCGTCTCTACCTGGACGCGGCCCGGATGGCCAGCGACTGGGGCCCACGCGGTTTCCCGACCGGACCCCAACCCACCGACGCGCCGTTCACACACTGGCAGGACGCGGAGGCATGGCTGGATGCCGCCGGTGGAGAACTGACTGATGTCGTCGGACACGCCGGGGCCCATGGCGAGGCCGACTACGCCTGCTGGATCGCCGAGGCGCTGGTCGACTATTTCGTACGGCAGGGCCGCTACCACGAGTCCCAGACGGCCCTGGAGATCGCACTCGCGCAGGTGGACAAGGCCACCGACCAGCAGATGGCCACCGCCCTGCGGAACTCGTCGGGCTACACCGCCCTATACCAACGCCGGTACACGGAGGCGCGCACCTACTTCACCGAGGGTCTCGACCTCAGCCGACGCCGCACCCAACCGTGGGAAGAGGCCCGGGCCCGCGTCGGGCTGGGGGCTCTCAACCTGAGTTTGGGCGAAGGCGACCGGGCGATCACCCATCTCGTCGCGGGGGTGGACCTGGCAAAACGACTGCGTAACGACTGGATCGCCTCGATGGGACTCGTCGTCCTCGGCCTGTCCCACTACCTCGAGAGACGGAACGAGGAGGCGCTGGCCTGCTTTGCAGACGCCCACGCCCATGCCCGGTCGGACGGCAGACCCCGCATGCTGGGCAGGCCGCTGAGCTGCGCCGCCGACGTCCACCTCCGTCTCGGCCAGTACGGTGACGCCAAGCGCCTGTACCGCGAGGCGATCCACCTGGTCGAGCAGGTCGGCGACATCTTCCTGCTCGCCCGCAGCCTGACCCGGCTCGGCACGGCGGAGCAGGGCGACGGAGATCCGGTCGCAGCCATTGCCCTGCACCACCAGGCCCTCCTTCAGCACCAGTTGCTGAACCCTCTCACCGACCCCAGCTACGACTGGCTGGAGATGGACATCCGCACCCGCCTGGGCCAGGCCTACCTGGCGACGGGTCGCATCCGCGACGGAGCCGAGCAGTTCCAGGCCGTCATCGCCGCACACGACGCCCGCACCCGCCGCGAGACCCCTTAGTTCAGGCGCCCCCGCAGATCGCCCCGTTGATGCTGAAGGACGTTGGAGCAGTGTTCGTGGCCCCCTTCGCCCCGGTGAACCCCACCGTCACCGCCCCCGCCGCCGGAATGGTGGACGTATAGCTCACGGGAGTCACCGTCACCGCACCACCAGCCTGGGCCGGGGTCCCGCCCCACATGTGGGTGACGGTCTGGCCGTCGGGGAAGGTGAAGGCGAGCGTCCAGCCGCTGAGCGCCACCGCTCCGGTGTTCCGGATCACGATCTCCCCCTGGAAACCGCCCGGCCACTCGCTCACCGCCCGGTAGCCGACCGTGCAGCCCACTCCCCCGCCCTCGTCCGTCGTGACGCGCACCGTCGCCGAGCGTGAAGAGCGGTTGCCGGCCGCGTCGCGGGCGTGGACGGCGAAGGTGTACACCGTGTCGGCGGTGAGGCCGGTCAGGGTGACGGTGTTGGTGGTGGAGGCGGCGACCGGCAGGTCAGCGGTCCCCTCGATGCGCACCACGTCGTACGCGGTCACGCCGACGTTGTCCGTGGCGGCAGCCCACGTCAGGGTCGCCGACGTCGACGTGACCGCGGACGCCGTCGGCGTGCCGGGGGCCGTCGGGGCCTGGGTGTCGGCACCGGTGCCGCCGAAGACGGTGGCTTCCTTCGACGTCTGGACGATGCCGTTCGCGCCGTTGAGGACGCGCCGGCCCCAGGAGCTGAGCTGATTCGGGTCGAAGCCGATCGCCAGGTCGAGGATCGGGTCGGTGTTGCCGCTCCAGGACCAGGCCAGATAGCCGAGGTCGAGTTGTTCGGCCGCGGCCATCATCGTGTCCTCGTCGGGGTCACCATACTGGTCGGCGGGGCCTCCGAACTCGCCGATCAGGATGGGCAGTCCGGCGGTCACGAACGCGTTCAGGTAGTCGGTGATCTCCGGTGCCGTGTCGTAGACGCTGTACATGTGGATCGAGAAGATCAGGTTGCCGGTGGGGTCGGCGTCGTACACGGTCCGGGCGTTGGCGCGCATGACGCCCTGCCAGTCCTGGCCCCAGTTGGGGGCGTCCACCATGATCGTGTGCTCGAAGCCGGCGGAGCGCAGCTTCTGTACGGCGGCGGTGGTCGGCTCGGTCCAGCCTGCCGGGTTCGTGTTGCCCCAGGGCTCGTTGCCGATGTTGATGACGACGTAGTTCTCCTGGCCGGCCAGGACGTCCTTCAGGCCGATCCAGTAGTCGGCCGCCGAGTCGAGGGTGGCGGCCGCGGCCTCCTCGCCGTAGCCGGTGGTGTCGTGCACTTCCAGGACGCAGATCAGGCGGTTGGCCTTGCAGTCGGCGACGACCGCGGCCACGTCCTCGGCGCTGTTCCGCGTCCAGCGGTGGCCGTTGGAGAGGACGACCCGGACGGTGTTGGCGCCGAAGGATTTGATGTCGGCCAGTGACTGTGTCTCGCCGGGGTACCAGGTGTGGGCGTGGTTCACGCCCCGCATGACGAAGTCGTTGCCGTTGCCTTCGAGCAGACGGCCGTTGTCGATGTGGATGCCGGTGGCCCGGGTGGCGGGCGACTGGGCTTGGGCGGGGGCCGTACCGAGGGCCGACAGGCCCATGAGTAACGCCAGTAGAACAGTGATCACTCTTCGCACTGCGACTCCAGGTGAATGAGCGCCAGGAAACCTGAGCATCAACAGAAACATGGGAGCGCTCCCATGAACCCACCAGGGCAGGGACACGTCAAGGCGTCGCGCGCGCGGTTCTCCGAACGGCCCTGTTCGCACAGTGAGTTGATTTAAGTTGGTACCTGATCACCCACACCCGCCATCCACATCAAGGTGCAGGAGGCTCCCCGTGCCGGACTCCACCCCCGACGTCGCCGCCGCCGCTGAGATACGCGCCCGGATCGACACGACCAAGCCGCATTCGGCCAGGTTCTGGAACTACTTCGTCGGCGGCAAGGACAACTACCCGGCCGACCGGGAGATCGGGGACCACATCAAGGAGATCTTCCCCGGTCTCGTCGACGTGGCCGTCACGAGCCGGCTCTTCCTGGGGCGTGCCGTCCGCCACCTCGCCGTCGAGCAGGGCATACGGCAGTTCCTGGACGTGGGTACGGGACTGCCGACCGCCGACAACACGCACGAGGTGGCCCAGCGCGTGGCGCCGGACGCCCGGATCGTGTACGTCGACAACGACCCCATCGTGCTGACCCACGCGAACGCCCTGCTCACCAGCACCCCCGAGGGCACGACCTCCTATCTGGACGCCGACCTGTACGACCCCAAGGCCGTCCTGGAGGCCGCCGCGGGCACGCTCGACCTCTCCCGGCCGGTCGCCCTGATGATCCTCAACACCCTCGGTCATGTCGCCGACCATGAGCAGGCGCGCGCACTGGTGCGCGCGTTCATGGCGGGCCTGCCGTCGGGCAGCTACCTGGTGATCAGCGACTCCACCGCCACCAGCGAGGGCATGATCGCCGCGTCGGAGGCGTACAACGCGAGCGGCGCGGTGCCTTATTACGTCCGTAGCATTGGGGAGATCGCCGGGTTCTTCGACGACCTGGAACTGGTGGACCCGGGTGTCGTCCAGGTGACCGAGTGGCGTCCGGAGTCCGGTGAACCGGTCGTCGTCGACGCCTACTGCGGGGTGGGACGCAAGCCGTAGCGCTCCGCTGGGAAGGCGGTGATTCATCTGCGGGCCGGTGGGGGCTGGTCGCGCAGTTCCCCGCGCCCCTTACGGGCCCTGGCGGGCCCTTACGGGGCCCGCTGTGCGCCACCGGAGTTCGCCGAAGTGGCTCAGCGCCCCCGTCACCCCTAGCGACGCCGCCGCCATGACCGTCATCGCCGTGGCGGGGGAGGTCAGTTGGGCGACCGAGCCCGCCAGTGCCGCGCTCACGCCCTGCATCGTGAGCATGCCGGAGCCGTGCAACCCCAGGGCCTGGCCCGCCAGTTCGTCCGGGGTCAGGGACATCAGGTGCTCTTGCTGGACCAGGCTCGCGGCGAGCGGGAGTGGCGGGTGCAGGAAGAAGAAGGCGTACGGCGTCGCCAGCAGGACCAGCAGCGGTACGCCGAGCCGCCCGCGCACCCCGGGCGGCAGCAGCCGGCCGACCGTCACGTCCCCGACGAACATCCCCAGCGCCGCGCAGGCGAACAGCGTGCCCGCGTCGGCGGGGGCGTAGGAGACGTACAGCGACTCGCAGCCGACCACCAGGCCGTTGGGGGATCCAGAGGGCGAGCAGGACGTACCGGCGTGGACGGGAGGACCACAGCAGGCCGTTCGTGCGCCAGGTCGCCGCCACCGAGGGGCGGCCCGACGCGCGCGGCGGGCGGGCCGTCAGGCCGAGCCGCAGGCCGATCGCGGCCGTGCCGTGCAGCACCGCCGCGAGCAGCAGGACCCTGCCCGGGGACAGCACCGCCAACAGCACGCCGCCCACGGCGTATCCGGTGATCTGCACGAGCCCGCTCATCATGTTGAAGACCGAACGCCCCAGCATGAACCCGCCCTTGGCCACCACCTCGTTCACCAGCCCCCACCGCACTCCCCCGCCCAGCGACGCGACCAGCCCCTGCGCGAGAACGACGGCGAAGACCGCCCAGATCGGCAGTCCCGGCGCCGCCAGCACCGCCGTAGCCGCCGCGAAGGCGACCGAGATCCCCACCAGCGTCGCCCTCGGCGGCAGCCGGTCCGCGCCCGACATCAGGAGCGTCGCGCCCAGCATCTGCGCCAGCGATGGGCCGAACATGCTCACCGCCGACAGCAGCGGTGACCCGGTCGCCCGGTAGACGAGCGTGCCGAGCGCCAGCCCGGCCATCGTCTGGGCGGCGACGCTTGCCGCGGAGGTGAGAAAGAGCGGGGTGAACTCCGCTGTGCGGAACAGGGACTTGTAGCCGGTCATGGGCGGAGTCTCCGGCGGCTCCGGACACGGGAGTTCTTGTTTCGCGTGTGGTGAACGCGCCTCGCCGCGTGGGCGCGAACGGCCACACTCAACCCGCAGTTTCCATCCGGCCCGTCCAGTGGAGCTAGCATCCGCCTCATGACGAATGTAGACAGCAACGGCCTCTCCCCCCTCGACATCGACATCAACGCCCTCACCGGCGGCCCCGCCGACCTCGCCCAGTACGCCGGCAAGGCCGTCCTCGTCGTGAACGTGGCCTCCAAGTGCGGGCTGACCCCGCAGTACGCGGGCCTGGAGAAGCTCCAGGAGCAGTACGCCGACCGCGGCTTCACCGTGCTCGGCGTGCCGTGCAACCAGTTCATGGGCCAGGAGCCCGGCAGCTCCGAGGAGATCGCCGAGTTCTGCTCGGCGACGTACGGCGTGACCTTCCCGATGACCGAGAAGGTCGAGGTCAACGGGGACGGGCGGCACCAGCTGTACGACCGCCTGACCGGCTTCGCCGACGCCGAGGGGCACACCGGCGACATCCGCTGGAACTTCGAGAAGTTCCTGATCGGCCGGGACGGCGAGGTCGTCGCCCGCTTCTCGCCGCAGACCGAGCCGGAGTCGGCGGAGGTCGTGGCGGCGGTGGAAGCACAGCTGGCTTGACCTTGCCCCTGGGGCAGGGATGAGCGTCCTTCTCACCGGGCGGAAGGCGCCCGGTGACGGAGGATGACGTGGTGGACAAGGATCTGCTGACCATCGGAGCGTTCGCCGCGAAGGCCCGGCTCTCGGCCAAGGCCCTGCGGCTGTACGACCGGCTCGGGCTGCTGGCCCCGGCTCACGTCGACGAGGTCAGCGGCTACCGCTACTACCGTGCCGACCAGGCCGAACGCGCCCGGCTCGTGGCCCTGCTGCGGCAGCTGGACATGCCGCTCGCCCGGATCGCCGAGGTCGTCGAGGCGGCCGACGGTGACGCGGCCGCGCGACTGCTCGCCGGGTACTGGGCGGACGTCGAGGCGCGGGTGGCGGGGCAGCGGACGCTCGCCGAGTACCTCCGTGGACGACTGTCGGGGAGGAGCTCCGAGATGTACGGAAAATTTGAGGTCGAGACGGTCGACGTGCCGGCGCAGGTGGTGATCACCGAGACCCGGCACACGCTGGCGGACGAGCTGCCGGCGTGGATCGGGGCCTCACTGGGACGCCTGGAGGCGGCCTCACGTGAGTGCGGCGGCATCACCGCGCCGCCGTTCGTCGCCTACCACGCCGAGGTGTCGATGGAGAGCGACGGGCCCGCCGAGGCCTGCGTCCCCGTCGCCGACGAGGCCGCGGCCCGGGCGTGGGCCGAGGCGCACGGGCGGGCCTGGGAGACCCGGGTCAAGGTGGAGCCCGCGCAACGGCTGGCCTACACCCGGATCACCAAGGCCCAGGTGGCCCATCCGCAGATCCTGGCCGCGTTCGAGGCGGTGGAGCAGTGGATCGCGGCGGCGGGTCTGGAGCAGGCGGGCCCCTGCCGTGAGGTGTACTTCGCCGACTGGGAGGCGGCGGGGGCCGAGGATCCGGTGTGCGATGTGGCGTTCCCGGTGAAGTGAGGGCTCGGGCCTACTTCAGCTCGTCCGGGCAGGGTGTCCCCCGTGGCAGTACGTACGGCGCACCCAGCCGGTAGGTCCCCGCTTTCGGTGCCAGCAGGACGGTCCACTTGTCGCCGTCCGCGTCCTCGTCGGCCTCCGTCAGGCAGCCGTTGATGTTGTTGTACGTCTTCGGGGTGCCGTCGGGGCGGTCCTTGGAGGCGTCCGTCTCCTGCGGGGGCTTCAGCTTCTTGCCCTCGGCATCGATGATGCTCAGCCACGGCGAGTACGGGATGCGGACGAGGATGCGGCCGGGCACGGTGACCTTCATCGTCAGCTCGGTCTGCTCGGTGCGCTCGACGACGGCGTTCGGCTCGGCGAGCGACGTCGGGTCGGTGACCTGGAACAGCTGCCAGTTGGCGTCGCCCCAGATCTGGTTCAGATACGGCATCCCGCGCTGGACGAGATCCCGCTCGCGCTCCCCGCCGTCGCCGTCCGCCTTGCCCTTGGGCAGGACGACGAAGTGGACGGCCCAGCGCCTGAGCCACTCGTAGTAGTTGGCGGAGTTGAGGGTGTCGTCGTAGAAGAGCGGGTTGCGTTCCATGTCGGCCTGGCGGTTCCAGCCGCGGGCCAGGTTGACGTACGGGGCGAGCGCGGAGGCCTCGCGGTGGGAGCTGGCCGGGACCACCTCGACGCGGCCCTTCTCGGCGCCGACCTCCTGGAGTTCGTTGACGAGCGGCGCCAGCTCGCGCGCCCAGGAGGCGGTCGGGGTCGTGTTCACGACGTCGTCGACGGACTTGAAGCCGATCCACGCGTTGAAGCCGACGACGGCCACGACGAGCGCGTACCACTTGCGGGAGCGGGGCACCGTGAACGGCAGCGCGGCCACCAGCGCCACTCCCGCGAACAGCATCGGCAGCCGCGTGATGTTGGAGCCGATCTGCGAGCTGATCAGCCACACCAGCAGGACCGAGAGGCCGTACACGGCGGCCGTGATCCGCACCGTCTTCCAATCGCGCGGTACGGCGACGAGGACGAGGACCGAGGACAGCAGCGGCAGCGACGCCGAGCCGAAGGACATCGGCTGGGTGCCGGAGAAGGGGAACATCCAGGCGGACACGGCGACCACGGCCGCAGGGGCGAGCCCCAGCGCCCAGGCGCCCGGCCGGCGCTTCTGAAGGAAGAGGGCGACGGCCACCAGCCCCACGAACAGGCCCGCCACCGGCGACGCCATCGTGGCGAGCGCCGCCAGCGGGGCCGCGCACAGCGCCTTCGCCCAGCGTTTGTAGCGCCAGCGGTACGGCCAGCAGAACACCACCGCGACCGCACCCAGCGCGAACACCGTGCCAAGACCGAACGTCACCCGCCCCGACGCGGCATTGCACAGGAACGCGAACACGCCCGCGAGCGCCGCCCACAGCGGGTTCCGTACCGAGCGGCTGCGGAGAAGGATCATCGTCAGCAGCCCGGCCGAGACCGTGCCCGCGATCATCATCGTCGTACGGACACCGAGGACGGACATCAGATACGGCGACACCACGCTGTACGACACCGGGTGCATACCGCCGTACCAGGCGAGGTTGTACGCCGAGTCCGGGTGCCGGCCGACGAACTCGGCCCAGGCGTCCTGCGCCGCGAGGTCGCCGCCACTGTTCGCGAACGTGAAGAACCAGACGACGTGGAGGGCGGCCGAGAGGGCGGTGACGGACAGGACGGGGTGGCGCAGGAGCCGTTCACGGAAGGCCAGGACAGCACGCCTGACCTCTGCTGCCGTACCGCCGTCCGCACTGTCGGTCTGCGGTGCGGGCACGCGTATTCGCGGGCCGAGTCCTGGGTCCGGATCGGCGTCGTCTGCGTGTTTCGGCTCCGCGGTGGCCACCTGAAGGCACTCCCCGTGTCCTGTCTTCTGTTCTCTTCAGGACGCGTCCCGTTCCCCGGCCGTTGCCTGCCGCGTCCCTGCGGCATTCCCGGCCGCGTCCCCTGAGCGGTGACCTGCCCCGATTCGCGACGCTAACACGTGGCCCGCCGCGCGGCTCCCGGGTGGGGCCGTACGGCGGGCCACGGTGGAGAACGTGGCGCCCGGGATCAGATGAGGCGCGTCAACTTGTCCGTGAAGCCCGGCTCGGCGAGGTCCGTCTGAAGCGCCACCGGCACCTCCACCGCGCCGCCCGAACCGTCGCCGACGGTGAGCGTGCCGACCTTGGTGCCGGCCGTCGCGGAGTGCGGTACCTCGTCGGAGGCGAAGGACAGCTTCACCTTCAGCCCGGCCCAGCCGACCGCGCTGACGTCCTTGGTGACGACGATCGGCGTCTTCCCGCCGAGCTGGTCGTCCACGTACCCGACGACGTCGCCCTTCTTCAGGATCTTGGCCGACGTGATCGCCTCCTGGGCGGCGAGCATCGCGGTCTTGCTGACCGCGTTGACCGTGTCGATGATCGGCGCCGTGTGCTGGCCGAGGATGGCGCCGACGACGGTGACGGTCTCGCCGTCGATCTCCTTGGTGCCGGCGTAGAGCAGGTTGCCGCCGGCCGCGGTGGTGGTGCCGGTCTTGATGCCGATGGCGCCGTCGTAAGGAACGAGCTTGTTGTAGTTGTTCCACCGCTGGCCCGACGGGTCGTCCCAGTAGGGCAGCTTGGTGATGTCGACGAGCGCCTGGATCTCGACCAGTTCGTTGCCGAGCTTCACCTGGTCCTCGGCGGTGGAGACGGTGGACTCCTTCAGCCCGGAGGCGTCGGTGTACGTCGTGTTCTTCATCCCGAGTTCCTTGGCGGCGTCGTTCATCTTCTCGATGAACGCCTTCTCGGAGCCCGCGTCCCAACGGGCCAGCAGCCGGGCGATGTTGTTCGCCGACGGGATCATGATGGCCGACAGCGCCTGCTTCAGGCTGAGCTTGTCGCCCGCCTTGACGGTGTTGAGCGTCGACTCGTCGTCCTTGTCATAGCCGCCCTCCTTCTCGGCGAGGGCGTCGACCGTGATGCCCGGCCCTTCCTGGCCGGGCTTGAGCGGGTGGTCCTTGAGGACGACGTACGCCGTCATGGCCTTCGCGACCGACCCGATGGCGACCGGCTTCTGCTCGCCGAAGTTCCCCATCGTCCCAATGCCGTTGACGTCCATCCAGCCCTGACCCTCACCCGGCCACGGCAGGTCGACCTTGCTGCCGTCGAACGTGTACGAGTCCTCGGCGGTGAGCGCGAGCTCGGGCGTCGGCAGCGGACGCACAGCCTGTACGACCGCAAAGACGACCGCCAGCAGCAAAACCAGCGGCGTCCAGATCTTGACCCGCCGCGCAGCCGTGCGCAGCGGCGTCTGCGGGGGCGGCGGCGTGTTCGTCAGCTCCGCCAGCAGATCCAGCGGCGGCTTCGGCGGCAACGGCTGCTGCGTCGTCCGTTCCGGTCCGACCTGCGGCACGGAACGGGTGGCGTCCGGCGTCGCCGGCTTCGCCGCGTCCGGACGCGGCTCGTCGAGCGGCTTGAGCGCGACGAACTTGCTGGTGCGCTCGACTTCGGCCTCGGGCGCCGTCGGCTTGGCCGCGTCGCCCAGCTTCAGCATCGTGGTCGGCTGATCCACGGCGGGCGCGGAGGGCCGCACGGCCCTGAAGACACCGGTGGGCTGGTCCACGGGGTGCTTGTCGGCGTCCGTGTCCGCGTCGGCGTCGACCTCGTCGGTGTCGGTACCGGTCTCGTCCTGCGGCTCGGCATCGGAATCGGCCACACCCGCAGACACAGCCTCACCATCGCTGCCGGCCTCCGGCTCGGCGTCGGCCTCGTCGGTGTCGGTACCGGTCTCGTCCTGCGGCTCGGCATCGGAATCGGCCACGCCCTCAGACGCAGCCTCACCATCGCTGCCGGCGCCCGCCTCGGCGTCACCCTCGACCTCCGGCTCGGCGTCGACCTCGGCGTCACCCTCAGTCTCCGGTTCGGCGTCGGCGCCCGTCTCGGCGTCGCCCTCGGTCTCCGGCTCGGCGTCGGCCTCCGCAGCGGCGTCGCCTCCCGCAGCCGCCTCGGCCTCACCAGCGGCCTCGTCGCCGCCCTCCACGCCCTCATCTGCGCCCTCGGACGTCACCACGCCCCCGTCGGCGTCCTCGCCGCTCTCGGACGCCACCACGTCCCCGGCGTCGCCCTCCTCGGACGCCACCACGTCAGCGACCTCGGCCTCCGCATCCGTCTCTGACGGCTCCCCGTCCGCCCCGGCCACCCAAGCCGCCACAGCCGCCCGCAGCCGGTCATCACCCCCGGCGTTCGCGCCGTCGCCCGCAGCATCTCCGGCATCCGACACGGCACCCGTGGCGTTCCCAGCGTCGTCCTCGGCGTCGCCCGCAGCATCCGCCACGGCACCCGCGTCGTTCCCACCGTCGTCCGCGGCGTCCCCGGCACCACTCGCGGCATCCGCGCCATCGCCCGCAGCATCCCCGGCGTCATCCGCGGCATCCGCGACACCCCCGGCATCGTCCGCGCCGTAGCCCACGGCATCCCCGCCGTCGCCCACGGCACCCCCGCCGTCACCGGCAGCGGCATCGTCCCCGGCGTCGCCCGCAGCGTTCGCCGCGTCACCGGCGGAAGGATCCTCCGAACCGGCAGAAGAGTCCCCCGGACTGGCGGAAGAGCCCTCCGGACCGACCGAAGAGCCCTCCGGACCGGCGACACCCTCGGCGCCGCCGCCCTCGCTCTCGTCGCCCCCGCCCCCGGCCCCGGCCCCTGCCTCGACCTCGCCCTCGACCTCCCGCACATCCTTCGGAAGGTCCCGTACCGAGAAGATCTTTGTCGCCGTGTCCACGCCGCCACGCGCCTCGGACGACGACGTCGAAGCCGCGGTGCCCGCTTCCCGTGCCACCGCGAGCCGCGGATCCGCGGCCCCGCTCCTGGCTTCGGGAACCGGACTCGCGCTCCCCGACGTCGGTTCTGCCGACGACTCGCGCTGCTTCGACCTGTCGGGGGACTCGCCCGCCACCGATGCCTCCTCCATGCGCCGCACGGAACCCTCCGTACGCGTACCGAACCGTGAATCGTCGCCCGGACACCGCATCCCTACCCCTGTCCGAACCATGTACCAGTGTCCTGTGTGGGGGCTTAACCCCTGCGGTAGACGAGAACGACATACCTGCCGGTTCCACTACATTCCGGTCACGCACTCTCGACAGACCAATGTGAGAGGGGTCACCCTGTCATTCATCCACGCGGGGAGGCATGGATGGGCAGGAGCCGCAGAACACTTCCGGAGGAGCTTCTGCTGCTGGCACTGGACCCGACCACGGGTACCACTGCACAGCCGCAGTCGCTCGACCTTGGTCTGGCCGGAGCACAGCTAGTAGAGCTGGCGCTGGCCGGACGGATAGCCCCAGACGGGGATCGTATCGCCGTGGTGTCCCCACGGCCGACTGGAGATCCGACTTTGGACTGCGCGTTGGAGTTGCTGCGAAGGCGTGGCGCTCCGGTACGGGCAGTGCACTGGATTGGCGGGCCGCGTCTTGGGCTGCGCCAGACCTACCTCTCGCATCTGGAGCGGTGCGGCATGGTGCATGCCGTGGCGGGCCAGATGTGCGGAGTGCTTCCGACGACTCGCTATCAGGCGAGTCAGACCGAGATCAGCCGGGAGATCAGAAGCCGGCTGGACTCCGCGATCCGCACCGGCGTACCGCCGGACCCGCGGACCGCGGCGCTCGCCGCACTGGCGCACGCGGTCGGCCTCGGCAAGCACCTGTATCCGGGCAATGAGGGACGCTCGTCCCGCTCCCGGCTACGGGACCTGATCAGGCACGACCCGATGGGCGGCCTCGTGGCGCACGCCGTGATGGACGTCCAGAACGGTGTGGCGGCACAGCCACGCCGTAGCCCGGCACCGGCCGGCCGCCAGGCCGCCCCCGGTGGCAGGCCCGCACCGGAACCCGCCCGCGGCGTTCCGATGCAACCGCACCGCGGTTCCATGACGCGTGTCGTGGCCCACTGAGCCGCAGTCCCACGACACGAGCAGCACCACCCGAACCGCAGCACCACCGCACCACGCACATCAGCGCCGCACCGCATCCCCCGGACCGGTACGGGAGCCGCTGGACCGCGCGGGGCAATGAGGCCGCACGTCCTGGACGACGACGCGGTCTCACCGCCCCGCGCGGTCGTGTGCGTAACGGCGCCTTCGTGCCGCGCCACCCGGCGCCACCGCGTCCGAACTGGCGCGCACCCGCCGTATATCCACCGTTTCCCAGCGGTACGAAGCACCTTGGTGGCAGTCTGCTCAACAGCAGATACGCAAAGTGGCAAGCAAGGCACGCAGCCGGAGGTGCACGTCCCGTGGCGTCCAATGTCAATCCCACCGTCAGGCGACGCCGGCTGGGCCAGGAGCTGCGCAGGCTCCGCGAGCTCAAGGGCATGACAGCCGAAGAGGTCGCCGAGCGGCTGCTGGTCTCACAGTCGAAGATCAGCCGGCTGGAGAACGGCCGGCGCAGCATCAGCCAGCGCGACGTCCGTGATCTGTGCGGGGTCTACGAGGTGGAGGACCACCGGATCGTCGACTCGCTGATGCAAATGGCCAAGGACTCCCGCCAGCAGGGCTGGTGGCATTCCTTCGGCGACATCCCGTACAGCGTCTACATCGGCCTGGAGACGGACGCGGCGAGCCTTCGGGCGTACGACCCGCAGGTCGTCCCCGGACTGCTTCAGACCCGGCCGTACGCGGAGGCGCTCATCGCGGGTGCGCTGCCCGAGACGGCGGCCGGCGATGTCGACAAGCGTGTGCAGGTGCGGCTGCGCCGGCAGGAACGAATCACCGCCCCGGACAACCCGCTGCGCCTGTGGTCGGTCCTGGACGAGGCCGCGCTGCGCCGGCTGGTCGGCAACCGTTCGCTGATGCGCGAGCAGTTGGAGTACCTGGTCGAGCAGTCGCAGCTGCCGCACGTCACCGTGCAGGTGATCCCCTTCGAGATGGGGGCGCATCCGGGCCTGAACGGTCAGTACGCGATCCTGGAGTTCCCGGACGCGTCGGACTCCAGCGTCGTCTACATCGAGGGCGTCACCAGCGATCTGTACCTGGAGAAGGCGAACGACGTACAGAAGTACGCGGTGATGTACGAGCACCTGCGCGCCCAGGCTCTGAACGTGGATCAGTCCCGGCAGTTCATCGCGGACATCGCGAAGGAATACGCCCGCTAGGGCCCGCCCTGGGCAGAAGTGGGCGCACAGTACACCGTCGCCCGGCCAGGATGGAAGCGACACTGGAATATGCCACCCGGTCGAGTGAATGGTCGCTTCATCAGCCGATGTTGGCGAGTAGCGTCGATCACGCCATCAAGCAACACCGATTGGCGCAATCTCAGCAACTCATCAACTGGCAATGCGGAGCGAACATGGCAATTCGTCAGGGCGCCACGGACACGTGGACCAAGTCCTCGTACTCCACGGGAAACGGCGCATGCGTCGAAATCAAGTCACCGGTTCTCGCGGCCATGGCCGTCCGGGACTCCAAGGTCCCCGAGGGCCCCACGCTCGCCTTCCCGGCGAACTCGTGGAACGTCTTCGTGGCTCAGGTCGGCCGGGGGACTTTCGACCTCGGCTGATGCGGCACCGTCTCTCACAACTCCATAAGCACCACAGGAAGAGCCCTCTCGACTAGCCCGCCGTCCTTGCCGAGGGGGCTCGGCTTTTGCCCCTCCCGCTACCTCAGCCGGTCCACGTACTTGTCCGTCCCCGGCACGGTCGGAACGAACGGCGCCACCAGCTCCACCCTCCCCAGCCCGGCCTCCCCGACCGCCGCGTCCAGCCCGGCGAAGTACTCCTCCCAGCAGTCCCGCGGATCCGCCTCGAGAAACCACAGCAACGTCAGCCGGGTGTCGACGCCCTCGACCTGCTTCACATACGTCATGCGGTCGCCGGGCAGCGGAGTCGGCCGGAAGACGACGACCATGGCGCACGGCGAGCCCGCCACCCGCTTCGGCAGGTGCCGTGACCGCAGCCACTCCAGCAACTCGGCCCGCTGCTCGGGCGATTCGGCGTCGATGACCTCGACGACCAGTCCGGCGTAGGGGTGGTCGAGGGCGTGGAAGTCCCGGGGCCCGGCGGCACCGTCCCGGTACACCGTGGCCTCGTGGTCCTGGAACGCCGTGAAGACGTGCGTACGGTCCTGATAGACGCGGCCGTCGCGGTTGAGGCGCTTGTTGATGCCGACGGTCCACTTCATGTGGTCGTCGTAGCGGCCGTCGGTGATCCAGTACGTCGAGATGTAGCAGCCGGCGGTGACCGGCTGGGCGATCGCCGACTTCTCGGGGTAGCGGAGGAGTTGGAGATCCCGGGTGGCCACCCAGCGGCGGCCCGCGTACATCCAGGGCATGGCCATCGCACCGGCGTAGTAGTGGTCGTCCTCGTACCAGCGGTTGTAGGCGTACTCGTGGCCCGGGTGCGGTTCGACCATGGTGATCAGGGCGTGGCCCGGATGGACACCGTACGGGCCTACGGCGGCCAGCTCGGCGTACGTGTCGCTGCGGGTGTCGTCGCTCATGCGGTTCCCCTTTCAAGCGGTCGCCCATACTCTGACGCTCCGTCAGAAAGAGCGGAAGAGGCGGGAGGGATCGGGATGGCACTGCTCGCGGGCAAGACGGTCGTGGTGTCGGGAGTCGGGGCCGGGCTCGGGCATCAGGTCGCGGCGGCCGTCGTACGGGACGGGGGCAATGCCGTGCTGGGGGCGCGGACGGAGGCGAACCTCGCCAAGAGCGCCGCGGAGATCGATCCGGACGGGGCGCACACGGCGTACCGGACGGCCGACATCACCGACGAGGCGCAGTGCGAGTCGCTGGCGGAGCTCGCGCGGGAGCGGTTCGGCGGGATCGACGCGGTGGTCCATGTGGCCGCCTGGGACGGCTACTTCGGCGGTGTCGAGGACGCGGACTTCACCACCTGGCAGTCGGTGATCGACGTGAATCTGCTGGGGTCGCTGCGGATGACGCGCGCCTGTCTGCCCGCGCTGAAGGAGCGCGGGGGCTCGGTGGTGTTCATCGGGACGCAGTCGGCGGTGGCGGCGCCCTCGCAGGTGCGGCAGGCGGCGTACGCGGCCTCCAAGGGGGCGCTGACGAGCGCGATGTACTCGCTGGCCCGGGAGCTCGGGCCGGCCCGGATCCGGGTGAACACCGTGCTTCCGGGGTGGATGTGGGGGCCACCGGTGCAGGCGTACGTCCAGTTCGCCGCGCATACCGAGAAGGTGCCGGAGGCGGACGTACTGCAACGGCTGACGGATCGGATGGCGCTGCCGGAGCTGGCCACGGACGGGGACGTGGCGGACGCGGCGGTTTTCCTGGCGTCGGACCGGGCGCGGGCGATCACAGGGCAGTCTTTGCTGGTCAACGCGGGGGAGCTGATGCGCTGAGCCGATTACCAGGGTTCATGTCCATGAACGCAGGTCACCAAGGAGAACATTTTTACTGTCCCTTGACCTGACGCTTGCTTGTCGTGCCCGCGTAAACGCACTCACGATGAGCGGGCCGTTCACATGGCGGACCCTGGAAGGGGGCTCATGAACAGTCTCGACTGGGCCGTACTCATCGGCTACTTCGGTGTGATGGTCGCCATCGGCGTCTGGTCGCACAAGCGCGTGGACAACGTCAGCGACTTCTTCACGGCCGGCGGGAAGATGCCCTGGTGGCTCTCCGGCATCTCGCACCACATGTCGGGCTACAGCGCGGTGATGTTCACCGGCTACGCGGGCATCGCCTACACCTACGGCGTCACGTCCTTCGTGACGTGGTCCTTCCCCATCGCCCTCGGTATCGCCATCGGGTCGAAGCTGTTCGCTCCGCGCATCAACCGGCTGCGGTCGCGGTTGCATGTGGCGTCCCCGCTCGAGTACCTGAAGAACCGCTACGACCTCAGGACCCAGCAGGCGCTGGCCTGGTCCGGGATGCTGCTGAAGATCGTGGACGTCGGCGCCAAGTGGGCCGCGATCGCCACGCTGCTGTCGGTGTTCACGGGTGTGTCCCTGAACCAGGGCATCCTCATCACCGGTTGCATCACCGCCGTCTACTGCACCATCGGCGGCCTGTGGGCGGACGCGCTGACCGAGCTCGGCCAGTTCGTCATCCAACTCCTCGCCGGTGTCGCGATGTTCGTCGCGGTGGTCCTGGAACTCAACGACAAGGGCATCGGGTTCTTCGGCGCCTGGGACGAGCCGGCGCTCCAGGGCCACGACAAGCCGCTGGTCGGACCGTACGGAACCGTCTTCCTGCTCGCCTTCCTCTTCATCAAGCTCTTCGAGTACAACGGCGGCATGCTCAACCAGGCCCAGCGCTACATGGCCACGGCCACCCCGCGCGAGGCCGAGCGGTCGGCGCGGCTGTCGGCGGTGCTGTGGCTGGTGTGGCCGGTGGTGCTGTTCTTCCCCATGTGGATGTCGCCGCTGCTGGTCGAGTCGCAGAAGGCGGACGGGTCCGACTCGTACGGCCTGATGACCGAACAGCTCCTCCCGCACGGCCTGTTGGGCCTGGTGATCGTCGGCTTCTTCTCGCACACGATGGCCATGTGCTCCTCCGACGCCAACGCGATCGCGGCCGTCTTCACCCGGGACGTGGCACCGGTGGTGTCGAAGCAGGCGCGGGCCTGGAACGATCGGTCCGGTCTGGTCGCGGCACGCGTCACCACCGTCGTCTTCCTCGGTCTGTCGATGGCGGTGGCGACACAGGTCAACTCCCCCGCCTTCAAGGACATCATCACCGTCGTGATCAAGTGGGTCGCCGGTCTCATGGGTCCGATCGCGATCCCGATGATGCTGGGCCTGCTGCGCCCGTTCCGCCGCTCGGGACCGACGGCAGCGCTCACCAGCTGGGCCGCCGGCCTGTTCGCCTTCTGGCTGGTCAACTACCCGATCCACTGGAACGTCGACGGCGGCGTCCCGCTCCAGTACCAGGTGTCGATCCCGCTGGCGGTGTCACTGTTCCTGTACATCCTCATCGGCTTCGTGAAACCGGAGGACACCCCGGAGCGGCTCGCCGTCATCGAGAAGATCAACACCGACGGGGACGACGCGGCGGCCGCCGTACCGGCTCCGACGGGGGCGGGGGACGACGTGGTGCGTACGACGGCGAAGGACTGAGCCCGGCCGGGACCTCGGCGCGCGGGGTCAGGCCCTCGGGTACCGCGTGATCCAGCCCGGGGCCGAGCCGGCCGGGCCATGCAGCGCAGGGCCCTGGGTCATCTCCATGGCGAAGTCGTCGGCCAGTTCCAGGATCGTGGGACGGCCCTCCAGCTCGGCCAGCCAGGCCGGGGGGAGGGCCGTTTCGCCGTGCAGGGCGCCCAGCAGGCCGCCGGTGAGCGCGCCGGCCGCCCCCGAGGGCCCGGCCTGGTTCACGGCGAGACAGAGCCCGTGCCGGACGTCCTCCCCGACCAGCGCGCAGTACACGGACGCGGCCAGCAACCCGTCCGCCGTCCCGTCCCCCGCCAGCTCCTCCACCCGCGAGGGCGAGGGCATGCCCTGTCGTACGGCGCCCAGGGCGTGCTGGAGGGAGTCGGAGACGGGCTGGTGTCCGGGACGGGCGGAGAGCAGCGCGAGGGCCCGCTGCACGGCGCCGTCGAGGCCCTCGCCGCGGGCCAGGGAGTGCACGATCACGGCGTACGCGCCGGCGGACAGATAGGCGGCGGGATGGCCGTGCGTCTGCGCGGCACACTCCACGGCGAGCTGCACGACCAGCTGCGGCTCCCAGCCCACGAGCAGCCCGAAGGGCCCGGAACGGGCGGCGGCCTCGGGCCCGGTCTCTCCGGGATTCTTGGGAGCGTCCAGAGTGCCCATGGCGTCGTCCCCGAACCCGACGATCAGGGAGCGCGCCGGATCCCGCCGGGCGTACAGCCACTCCTCCCGGGCCAGCCACCCGTCGTCCTTGCGCCGCTCGTCCGGTCCCCAGTCCCGCTGCGTCGCGGCCCATCTCAGATAGGCCCGATGCAGATCGGTCGGCGGATGCCAGGCGCCGGTGTCCCGGCGCACCTGGGCGCGTATCAGCCCGTCGACGGAGAAGAGGCTGAGCTGGGTGAGATGAGTGACGGCCCCGCGTCTCCCGTACCCATGGGCGAGATCGACGAGCCCTTCGGCGCCGTACGCCTCCCGGATCTCCTCGGTCGAGAGCCCGTCGACGGGCGCACCCAGCGCATCACCCAGCGCCGCACCGAGCAGCGTCCCCCGCACCCGGCTCCGAAAGTCCTGCTGCTCGGCACGTCCCCAGACGGCCCCGGTCGTCGCACCCACCAAGACCTCCCCACGGCACCGCCCGGACATACGACAGCTCAGCACTGTAATCGACCGGGAACGGTCGGTTCAGGGGGCGGATCGGTATGTGGGATGTGAGCGGAGTGGTCGGGAGTGGTCAGTTTTGGGCGGGTCGATGCGCATGGCGTGCCTGGATCGCGTCGCGGGCCTCGGCGACCGTTGCCAGGCGGGGAGCGAGGCGGGCCTGGTCCGAGTCGGGGCTGTGCAGTATTTCGGTGAGGATGCCGGCGAGGTTCGCCAGGTCGTTCCAGTCGGGGTGCGTGGCCAGGATCTCCGCCACGCCGCGGTCGGCGTCGGACCAGTCGGCGAGGGCGCAGCCGATGAAGCACCGGCCCTGCACACGCTCCCACGATTCCAGTTCGGCGTCCTCCTGCACCAACCGCGTCAACTCCCGCCACAGTGGTTCCGCGGCTTGCAGGCCCTCGCTCCGGCTGACGGTCAACGCCAGTTGGAAGGTGCCGGGAATCGGCTCCGTCTCGCGCAGCCGCTCGGCGATCCGCCGGGCCTCCGCCCACTGACCGGCGTTCCGCCGCATCTCGACGCGCAGATCGTCCAGGTCGTCGGGCGTGGCCGGCCGGTCCGCGTCGGCCAGCCGAGTCGACGCCTCCTCCCAGCGGTCGCACAACATCAGCAGCTCGACGGCCGTGCGGCGCGCCCAGCCCACCTCCGTCCCCAGGGCCACGCACCGGTCCATGTCGGCCAGCGCCTGGTCGATCCGCCCGGTCGCCAGGCCGACCCGTGCACGGGAGGCGTGGGCCCACCCGTAGTCCGGGCTCAGCGCAAGGGCACGGTCGAGGTGCCGGAGAGCCTCCTTGTAGTCCCCCAGTCGGCGGTGGGCCCCGCCGACACGAGCCACTGCCTCCCCGTCGTCCGGGCTGCGTTGCAGTAGGCCGCAGAACAGGGCGAGTGCCTCCTCGTCCCGGTCCGCGAGCTGGTACGCCACGCCCAATTCGATGCCGATCCACTCGGCGTCCGGATCTGCCTCGACGGCCCGCTCAAGATCCTCGAACATGCCTGCCCGGTCGCCCAGTCGTTGCTTCGCCCGGGACCGCATCAGCAAGGCCCAGTCGTAGTCGGGCAGCAGCTCGATCGCACGGTCGAGGTCAGCCAGCGCCTCCTCGTCCCGGCCCAGCTCGTGGAGGGCCGCTCCACGGCTCGCCAGGGCCGACGCGTACTCGGGCTCCAGGGTGACCGCCCTGCCCAGCTCGACGACGGCGTCCTCGTAACGGCCTTCGAGCCGGTAGTTGTCACCCCGTTCCGACGCGATCCAGGCCCGGTCGGGCGCGAGCGCGGCCAACCGGTCGAATTCGGCGAACGCGTCGGCCGCCTCGCCTCTGGAGTGGAGCAAGCGAGCCCTGCGCACCAGTGTCCACAGGTCGTCCGGGTCGATGCGCAGCGACCGGTTGAAGTCGGCGAGCGCCGCGTCGTACTGCCCGAGACTGTCCAGGCACACGGCCCGCCAGGCCAGGGCTCCGGAGTCCGTCGGATCGAGGGCGACGACCCGGCCGAAGTCGGCGACGGCTTCCTCGAATCGGCCCACCAGCCAAAGGGTCTCCGCCCGCCCGGCGAAGGTCCACCCGCTGTCGGGGGCCAGTTCGACCGCCCGGTCTAGTGCGGTCAGCGCCGCCGGGAAGTCGCCCATCAGCTGGTGGGTGAGGCCACGGCCGTAGTGGGCCAGGGCCAGTCCCGGATCGAGCTCGAGCGCCCGGTCGTACTCCTCCAGGGCTCGCGGGTACTCCTTGGTGTGCCGCAGCTCCCTGCCGCACAGGGCGTGGGCCAGCGCCCGGCCGTCCGGGTCCAGTCCGGGACGGGCCAGAAGCAGATCCATCGCCGTGGCCACCCCGGTCTCGTCGTCCGTGAGCGCCTCGCCCAGCTCCCGGCCCAGCTCCCGCAGCACCTGGTGCTCCGTCGACTCGCCCGCCTCCTCGATCATCCGCGCCCAGCGGCGGCCGACGACCTCGTCCTCGCGGCAGGCCACCACGAAGAAGCGCAGCGCCTCGGCGAGCGCCACGGCCGGCCGGGCGCAGAGCAGGTGGTACGCCTCCTCCAGGCGCAGCTCCCACCACTCCTCGTCCGCCCACAACTCCTCGGTGTCCCGACCGGCTTCGACGTCGGTGCGCCACTCGGCGAATGCCTCGGCCAGCCGTCGGTGCCGCCCCGCCCAGTCGCGCTTGGAATCGCGTCGCTCCAGCCGCAGCATCTGCGCCCGGACGACATCGTGGTACTGCCTCCTCTGCCCGCGCTCACCGACGAACGGCAGGCCCGTCAACCACTCGTACAACGCGGTCAGTTCGTCGTGCGGGCGATCAACCAGGACCCGGAACACGTCCGCGTCGAGCCAGCGGGGTAGTGCACACCTCCGGGCGACCCGGGCCCGGTCCTCCGGTTCCGATTTCAGGAAGCGTTCCACCGCGTCGGCGCTCCGGTCGCGCACCTCGTCCGGCTCGCCGGGACCGGTCCGTGCAAGAGTCGACACGAGCACCGGCAGCCCGTGGGTGAGCCGCAGCACCTCCGCCACGACCGGCTCGGCCACGACGCCCTGCCCGGCGAGCAGTTGCCGTGCCTCGGCCTCGGTGAACGGCTCGAGCGGCAGCTCCGACACGGTGTACGGGATGCTCCGGCGGACGGTGTCCAGGGGGCGCTGCCCGGCGGTGACCACGACGAGGGTGGCGGGCAGTCGGCCGTCCTCGTCCTCACTCGCGAGCATCTCGTGCAGCCAGGGCTCCAGATACGGCCCCGTCCGCTCGTATGTGTCGAAGAACAGGACGATCCACCGGGCGGCGGAGGCAACGTCGCGCAGTTCGCGCAGTTCGCGCAGCAGGAGTGGAGTGAGCACCCTCTCCGGTGTCAGCACCAGGTCCACGTCGTCCTGATTGCGGAAGCGGGCGCTGAGACCGGCCCGCAGCCGGTCCGCGCCCTGAGCGAGCTGTTCCGCGGGGATGGCCCGCGTAAGGGCACCGGCGGCCGGCAGGGTGGCCTCCAGGACGCCGAGGCCCACCTCCACCGCGGCCCTGCTGCCGACCGAAGGCGTCTCCGGTTCCGGTGCGAGTGCGGCGAGGGCGGCCGCCTCCGCCTCGCGCCGCCGGTCGCGATACGCGGCCAGCCGCCGCTCCAGCCCTTTCAACCTCCGTCCCTGGTCCGCGAACTGACGGCACATCACATCGAGCGCCTCGGGCACGCTTCCGACGCCCTCGTCGACGTACGCCGCCAGCGCCCCGCGTTCGCGCGCGAGATGCCTCAACTCCCGTACCAGGAAGGTCTTTCCGACGCCGGCGGGACCGTGCACATGGAAGCGGAAGCGATGCCGGGCGTCCTGGATCGGGATGTCGAAGTTCCCCAGGAACGCGGCCCGTTCGTCCTCCCGCCCCACGAATCCGGCCTGCGTGTGCTGCCGGATCAGCTCCTGCAGCGACGGCTCCGCCTGCGCCATGTGTCCGCCCGTCCCCTCGTTCCGGCCCGACCGCCCCCATTCTGGCCCAGTCGGCTGGAAGTAATCCGCCCCGCCCCGGGAAGATGACGACCATGCCTAAAACATCCCCACGAAGCGCTCTCCACCTCGCCGCCACCGTCCTCACCGCGACCGTCGCGCTCTACATAGCGCTCGTCGCCTTCGGGAACATCACGGACTTCGGGACGAACCAGCAGTTCGTGCAGCACGTCCTGGCGATGGATACGACGTTCAAGGACGACGACCTGATGTGGAGAGCCGTCACCAGCAAGGGACTTCAGAACACGGCGTACGTCGCGATCATCGTCTGGGAGACGGTCGCCGCGCTCGTGCTCGTCTACGGCACCTGGCTCTGGTTCCGCGGCGACGACCCCCGCGCCCGCCGCTTCTCCACCTACGGTCTGCTCATGGTCATGCTGCTCTTCGGCGCCGGCTTCATCGCCATCGGCGGCGAGTGGTTCGCGATGTGGCAGTCCGGGGACTGGAACGGACTCGACGCGGCGACGCGGGCGTTCCTGTTCAGCGGGGTCGTGCTGCTCGTCGTACAGCTGCCCAGTGGTCGGAGTGACGCATGACGGAAGAGACGACCCCGAGTGACTGGAGGGACTAGCTGACGACGACGACCGTCGTCCCCTGTGAGCCGAACGTCCACACCGCCGACCCGTCGGCCTTGCGCATCCGGATGCCGCCGGTCTGGGTGCCGGAGGCCGGCGGGGGTGAGGAGCCGTCCACGGCGTTGGAGAAGGCGATGTTGAGGCCGGACTCGGTGGCGAAGTACACGATGTTCTCGATCGCCACCCCGTCCGAGCCGGTCGTCGCGTCGCGGCGGGAGACGACGGAGTAGGTGCCGGGGTCGGGGGCGACCGTCCCCGGCCATACCCCGAAGGTGCGGCGCGCCGCGTCGCTCTCGTCGACCAGCCACACCCGCCGCTGCCCGAGGGAGTAGACGATGCGCCGGCCGGTGCCGGAACCGTCCGGTACCGCGGCCGGTGCGGAGGCCGAGGGCTTCGGCGACGCGCTCGCCGACGCGCTGGGCCGCGCCGTCGTCGCCGTGGGACGCGGACCCTTATCGGCCTGTACTGCCAGGACGGTGACGGCGGCGATCGCTCCCACCGTCAGTGCGGCCACCCAGACCTTGGGAGCAGGCACGGCACGCATCTCCTCAGCTCACCGACAGGGTCGGATCATCGTACTGCGGGGCTCCTGCCTCTTACTCCAGCACCGGCAGCAGCTCGGGCAGATGCCCGTCCGACGCCTCAGCCGCCCGCTGCCGCTCCTCCGGCACCTCTCCGTACAGCGTCGTGCGCGGCTTCGCCGGGCGGCCCGCCGCCTCCGCCACCGCGATCAGGTCCTTCACCGACTTGTACGAGCCGTACGACGAGCCCGCCATCCGCGAGATCGTCTCCTCCATCAGCGTGCCGCCCAGGTCGTTCGCGCCGGAGCGGAGCATCTCCGCCGCACCCTCCGTCCCCAGCTTCACCCAGCTCGTCTGGATGTTGGGGATGTGCGGGTGCAGCAGCAGACGGGCCATCGCCGTCACCGCCTTGTTGTCCCGCATCGACGGACCCGGCCTGGCGATACCCGCCAGGTACACCGGCGCGTTCGTGTGGATGAAGGGGAGCGTGACGAACTCCGTGAAGCCACCGGTGCGTTCCTGGATTCCGGCGAGCGTCCGGAGGTGGCCCAGCCAGTGCCTCGGCTGATCCACATGGCCGTACATCATCGTCGACGAGGACCGGATGCCGACCTCGTGCGCCGTCGAGATCACCTCGATCCAGGTCGCCGTCGGCAGCTTGCCCTTGGTCAGGATCCAGCGGACCTCGTCGTCGAGGATCTCCGCAGCCGTGCCGGGAACAGAGTCGAGGCCCGCCTCCTTCGCCGCCGTCAGCCACTCGCGGATGGACATGCCGGTGCGGGTGGCGCCGTTGACGACCTCCATCGGCGAGAAGGCGTGCACGTGCATCCCCGGCACCCGCGCCTTCACCGCCTTCGCGATGTCGAAGTACGCCGTGCCGGGGAGGTCCGGGTGGATGCCGCCCTGCATGCACACCTCCACCGCCCCCACGTCCCACGCCTGTTGGGCGCGGTCGGCCACCTGGTCCAGGGAGAGCGTGTAGGCGTCGGCGTCCGTGCGACGCTGGGCGAAGGCGCAGAAACGGCAGCCCGTGTAGCAGACGTTGGTGAAGTTGATGTTCCGGGTGACGATGTAGGTGACGTCGTCACCGACCACCGACTTGCGTACGTCGTCGGCCACCGAACACAGCGCGTCCAGCGCCGGACCGTCCGCGTGCAGCAGCGCGAGCGCCTCCTCGTCGGTCAGCTTCGTCGGGTCGTCGGCCGCCGTCGCCAGAGCAGCGCGTACGTCCGTGTCGATCCGGGACGGCACCATGCCCGGCGCCGCCGCCTCGCGCAGGGCGCCCCAGTCGCCGTACACCTCGTCGAAGTCGTCGCGGCGGTCGGACGTACGGCCCTCGGTGTCGATGGACGTGTGCAGATCCGTACGGCCGGAGGGGACGAACACCTCCTCCGGCTCCTGCCAGGGATGCCCCTCGACGACCGCGTCCTCGCGCGCCAGCCCGGTCTCCGGGTCGGCCAGCGCACCGACGTGCGGACGCAGCCGCGGGTCCAGCCAGGGCTCGCCGCGCTGCACGAACTCCGGGTAGACGCACAGCCGTTCACGCAGCTCGAAGCCGGCGGCACGCGAGCGCTCGGTGAGCTCCTCGATCTGCGGCCAGGGGCGTTCCGGGTTGACGTGGTCGATGGTCAGGGGCGACACCCCGCCCCAGTCGTCGATGCCGGCGCCGATCAGCCGCTCGTACTCGGAGTCGACCAGGTTCGGCGGGGCCTGGAGACAGGCCGACGGGCCCATGATGTGCCGGGCCACCGCCACCGTCGCGACCAGCTCGTCCAGTTCCGCGTCCGGCATGCCCCGCATCGCGGTGTCCGGCTTGGCGCGGAAGTTCTGGATGATCAGTTCCTGGATGCCGTGGTACGACCGGGCGACGCGGCGCAGCGCGAACAGCGACTCGGCACGCTCCTCGTAGGTCTCCCCGATCCCGATCAGGATCCCGGATGTGAAGGGGACCGACGACCGTCCCGCGTCCTCCAGCACCCGCAGCCGTACGGCGGGCTCCTTGTCGGGCGATCCGTGGTGCGGCCCGCCCGGCTCGGACCAGAGCCTCACCGCCGTCGTCTCCAGCATCATGCCCATGCTCGGCGCCACCGGCTTCAGCCGCTGGAAGTCGGTCCACGACATGACCCCCGGGTTGAGATGGGGCAGCAGCCCCGTCTCCTCCAGGATCCGGACGGAGATGGCGCGGACGTACGCGATGGTGTCGTCGTAGCCGTGGGCGTCGAGCCATTCGCGGGCCTCGGGCCACCGCTCCTCGGGCTTGTCGCCGAGGGTGATGAGCGCTTCCTTGCAGCCGAGGGCCGCACCCTTGCGGGCGATGTCCAGGACCTCGTCCGGCGACATGAACATCCCGTGTCCGGCCCGGCGCAGCTTGCCCGGCACGGTCACGAACGTGCAGTAGTGGCACTTGTCCCGGCACAGCCGGGTGAGGGGGATGAAGACGCTCTTCGAGTACGTGATGACGCCGGGACGGCCCGCCGCATCGAGGCCCGCGTCCCGCACCCGGGCGGCGGACGCGGCGAGGTCGTCGAGGGCCTCGCCGCGCGCCTGAAGCAGCACCGCCGCCTCGTCGACGTCGAGGGCGACGCCGTCCCGGGCGCGTTTGAGGGCGCGACGCATGGAGTTCTCGGTGGGGCCGGTTCCGGAGCTCGCGGAGGTCGTCATCCACCGAGCATACGATCGGGCTGATCAGAGACGTCAGGGGCAGCGCCCCGAAGGGGCGCGGGGCTGTATCGATATGCGGCTCCGCCGCGTGGGCGCGAGCAACCACGACGAACCGGAAGCCGCCCACAACCCCGACACGGCAGACGAGACGACACAACCCACTCACATGTACACCGCGTACTCGTCCAGCACCTTCAACACCTCCGCCTCCCCCGCCGGAGGCAACTGCACCACGACCTCCTCGATGCCAAGGTCGGCATAGTGCGCCAGCTTGCCCGGGGTCGGATAGACGGCGTACGGCACGACCTGGAGCGCCGCCGGGTCACGGCCCGCCTCCGCCCAGGCGGCCCGCAGCACCGGCATCGACTCCGACAGGCCCCGCCCGCCGATCGGCAGCCATCCGTCGGCGTACTCGCAGATGTGCGTGAACAGCTTCGGACCGGCCGCCCCGCCGACCAGCGTGCGCGGGCCGACGACCGGGCCGCGCGGCTTCTGCGCGGGCTTGGGGTACGCGAAACTGGGCCGCACGCTCCCGAACTCGCCCTCGTACGCGGTCGGTTCCTCCGTCCACAGCGCCCGCATCAGCGCCATCCGGTCCCGGACCAGCTCGCGACGCGTCCGCCACTCCACCCCGTGGTCGGCGGCCTCCTCCACGTTCCAGCCGAAGCCGAGCCCCAGCGTGAACCGGCCGCCCGACAGATGGTCGAGCGTCGCGATCTGCTTCGCCAGGTCGATCGGGTCGTGCTGGGCCACGAGGGTGATGCCGGTGCCCAGGCCCAGTCGGTCCGTCACGGCGGCGGCCTGGCCCAGCGCGACGAAGGGGTCGAGCGTACGGCCGTACTCGGGCGGCAGATCCCCGCCCACGGGGTACGGCGTCACGCGCTCGACGGGGATGTGCGTGTGCTCGGGCAGATACAGCCCGGCGAAGCCCCGCTGCTCCAGCTCTCGGGCGAGCCGGGTCGGGGTGATCGTCTCGTCGGTGAGAAAGATCGTGACGGAGAGGCGCATGGCCCATCTGTACCGTGGCGAGCTTCGGATGTCCATACCGACCAGTCGGCATCTATCCCGGTCCCCGCACCGGATGCCTGTGGATCCCCTTTCCTTGTACGGCAGTTCACGTCAGAGGGCCAGAGTTCCGCCCATGTGCGAAGACGACCAGGGCATCGGCAGACGCGCGCTCTTCGTGACGGGAGCGGCCACCGCGCTCAGGGCCTGTCCGGCGGATCAGGTCGCAGGAAAGTGGCGGTGACGGCTCAACGCCGGTGAGCGGGGTCTGGTGCGTGCAGCTGCAAGGCGGAGGAGGGAGTCATGGCGGAGCCATGGCGAGTGACGACAACGCGGCAGATGTGCGTGCCAGACCCCGCGTCTGCGGCCTGATCCGGCGGACAGGCCCTAGGTTGGGAAGCGTGAGCTTCGCCTCGGCCGAGGGCGGCCGGAACCAGGAGACGAAGACGGTGCGCGGCACCCTGCCGACCGGATCGCCCGACTTCGTGTATCTGCCGCTCGAAGTCCCGTCCGGTGTACGGGAGATCAAGGTCGCGTACACCTACGACAAGCCCTCCGTCCCGGCCGGCACCCAAGGCAACGCCCTTGACATCGGCATCTTCGACGAACGCGGCACGGAGCTGGGCGGCCGCGGCTTCCGGGGCTGGTCGGGCGGGGCGCGCACGGAGTTCTTCCTCCGCGCGGACGACGCCACGCCCGGATACATCCCCGGGCCGGTCCGCCCCGGCACCTGGCACATCGCGCTCGGCCCGTACACGGTGGCGCCGCAGGGTCTGCCGTACGAGATCACGATCACGCTGACCTACGGCGCACCGGGCGCCGTCGTCGAGCCGACGTACCCGCCGTCGCGCGCGAAGGGACGGGGCCGCGCCTGGTACCGGGGCGACTGCCACCTCCACTCCTGGTACTCCGACGGCCGCCGCACCCCCGCCGAGATCGCGGCGCTCGCGCGGGCCGCGGGGCTGGACTTCATCAACACCTCCGAGCACAACACGCATTCGGCACACGCCCATTGGGCCGAGGAGGCCGGGGACGACCTGCTGATCATGCTCGGCGAGGAGGTCACGACCAGGAACGGCCACCTGGTCGCGCTCGGCACGGACCCCGGCACTTTCGTCGACTGGCGGTACCGCGCCCGCGACAACCGTTTCGGCCGGTTCGCCCGCCAGATCCGCCGCGCCGGCGGACTCGTCGTCCCCGCCCACCCGCACGCCACCTGCATCGGCTGCAACTGGAAGTTCGGGTTCGGCGAGGCGGACGCGGTCGAGGTGTGGAACGGGCCGTGGACGCCAGACGACGAGGTCGCGCTGGCGGACTGGGACGGCATGCTCGTGGCGTCGGTGCGCTCCGAGGGCCGGGACTGGATCCCGGCCATGGGCAACAGTGACGCCCATCGGGACCCGGACGTCGTGGGCCTCCCCCAGACGGTCGTGCTGGCCGACGACCTGAGCCGGGAGTCCATCCAGGCGGGCATCCGGGCGGGGCGGTCGTACGTCGCCGAGTCCCAGCACGTGTCGCTGGCCTTCACCGCGTCGGGCGGGCGGGGTGAACACGCGGGCATCGGCGAGCGGTTGGAGGTCGACCGCGACAGCCCGGTGACCGTCCGCGTGGACGTCACCGGTGCTCCGCGCTGCACGGTCCGACTCGTCACCGATCAGGGCGTGCTGTTCACGAGTGCGCCGTTGCCGGTGTCGGGAGTGGGGAGTGTGGAGTGGCGGACGACGGCGTCGTATGCGACGTATGTCCGTGCGGAGCTGAGGCACGAGACGGTGATCGGGCTTTTGCCGGGGGCGTTGGCGGCGTTCAGTAATCCCATTTTTCTGGGGCGGCGGTAGCGATCCGTCCGCAACGACCGGCGCCGGAACACGGTCGGCATCCGCACACGAACACCGAGCGTGAGGTCAGGCATTGAAGTGCTCTCCCGCCTGAAGGTGGGAGATTCCTGCCTACCTCGCGGTGGCGGGCTTGACGCGGCGAGCGCGCCTGACGACTCTGTGGGGCGGGCGCTTCTGGTCCGGCTCCTACTTCGCGGGAAGCTGCGGCGGAGCACCACTGACCGTCGTACGCCACTACATCGAGAACCAGCAGCGCCCCGTGTGAGCAACCTTCCTGAAGCGCAGCAGGCACCGTTTCCAAGCTTCCCATGTGACGTGAACCGCCCCCTTCACGGGCCGTCGCGGGTACCGAAGAATCGCGGTATGTCCTCCCGAGACCCGGCCAGGGCCCGGTCCCGGCGGGAGGCCCTGGCACTGACGGCCGCGGCGACCGTTCTGGCCGGGTGCGCTTCCCGTTCGTCACCGAGCCCGAGCCCCAGTCCCAGCCCCGCCCGTACGAGTCGTATGCCGACGCGGCTGCCACTCGTCCTCGCGGTGCATCCCACCCGGGCGCTCGGACTGGCCGCCGACCGGGGGCTGCTGACGGACGTACAGGACGGCGGGCGGGTGACCTGGGAGCAGCTGGGCGGGACAGGCGGGCGCGCACGGGTCGTACGCGGGGCATCGGGGTCCGACCGGGACGCGGTCATGGCCGTACGAGACGACCCGGACGCCATCGCCCTCGTACGGGCGGACGCGCTGGACCCGGGCGTGGCCGCGCTACCGGTCGACGGCCGGGACCCGGTGACGGAGCCCGGCAGCTATCCGGTGACCGTCGCCTCGGACAAGGGACCGGACACGGTCGTCACCACTCTCTGGGCCGGCGACATCATGCTCGGCAGGCGGGTCGGTGAGGGGATCGCGCGGGCCGGGGATCCCGGGTTGCCGTTCCGGCGGACGGCGGGTCGGCTGGCGGCGGCCGATCTGACCGTCGGGAACCTGGAGTGCACCCTGTCCCGCGCCGGGCCGCCCACCCAGGGCGGCGACTCCTTCGCCGCCGACCCTGCCGTGCTCGGGGCCCTGCGCGGGGCGGGCTTCGACGTCCTCACACTGGCCAACAACCACCTCGGCGACTTCGGTCCGGAGGCGCTGCGCCGGACCGTACGGGCGGTGCGCGAGGCGGGTTTCGCGACGACCGGAGCGGGCGAGAACCTGGCGGCGGCGCGGGAACCGGCGATCGTACGGGCGCGGGGCGTGCGCTTCGGGATCCTCGCCTTCAACGCGATCGGCGAGACACCGGCGGCGGGACGGACGACGCCGGGTGCGGTGCAGGTACGGATGCCACCGCGGACGGGCCCGCTGAACGCGTCCGACATGGCGGCGCTGGAGGCGTCGGTTCGGGAGGTGCGGGGGCAGGTGGACGTGGTGGTCGTCTGCCCGCACTGGGGGCAGCAGTACACGCACCGCCCGGTGGAGGAACAGCACACCGTCGCCCGGCGGCTCGTCGACGCGGGCGCGGACGCGGTGATCGCCTCACATCCGCACTGGGTCCAGGGCATGGAGCTCTACCGGGACCGGCTCGTCGCGCACTCCCTCGGCAACTTCGTCTTCGACATGGACTTCTCACGCCAGGTACGGCAGGGCGTGGTGCTGGAGTTGGTGTTCTGGGGCGCGCGGGCGATGGCGGCGAGGCTGCTGCCGGTGCGGATCGGAGACGACCATGTGCCGTATTTCCTGGGGGCCGGGAGCGGGGAGGCGCGCGAGATCCTGGCGGATGTGTGGGGGGCGAGCGCGTAGTGGAACCGATCGATCCCTCCTGGCGTCGTGACGTCCATGGCGCAGGGTGGGAGCACGATGGGAGAGGAACCTACGTGGGCGGAGCTGCTGCTGGGCTTTGGCCTCATCGCGGCCGTCCCTACCGTCATCGGAGGGGCGTTGTTCCTTTCCCTGTTCGGACTGACGATGTGGGTAACGGCACCGCTGCGGCGGCGCAGGCGTTCCCGCTAGGGAATTTCGGCAGTGATGAGCAACGGCCTAGGTGTCGCTGTCGAAGGCGATGTGCAGATGATCCCGATGGACGCGATCGGAGAAGAACCCCCCGCCCCCGAGCAGCCGTGGCCCGCCGATGTTGTACGCGCCGGCCCGCGCCGCGGCCCGCATGAACCCGTCGACGAGCGAGTCGGGAGTCTCGGGATCGATCACCGCCCGTCCGTCGACCGCCCACACGTCGAAGGCACGCATCCGCGTGTGATCGCTGAGCCGGTTCGTCCCGAAGACGTTCCGCGGATGCCCGGTGTGCACGACGCTCACATCGATCTCGTACGTCTCCGCGAGCGCGAGCAACGCCCGCAGTGGCTTGGGCCGTAGCTGCCCGGCCCGTACGTCGGCTTCGGCGGCGGGCGGGAGATGGATGCGGTCGTGGCTGACGACCTGCTCGATGAGCGTGCCCGGCCGGGCGAGCGGCGGCGCGGGACGGGAGGGGTACAACTCGCCGACCACCCACCCTCCGGGCAACCGATTCAGCCGTACGTCGACGGTGGCCCCGCCCGCCTCGACACCTCCGTCCGCCCCGCGGCCCCACTGGCGTACGGCGACGAGAACACTGGCCCGGGTGGCCAGCAGCCCGCCGTACTGCGCGGCGATGATCCGGGCGGTGGCCTCGGTACCGGCGTCGAGGAGGGGGCGGGCCTGGGCGACAAGGCCGGGCGCGGCCGCGGCGGACACCCCTTGGGCTTCCGCCCGCTGCCTGGCGGCCCCGGTTCCGTCCTGCCCCGCCGGCCAGGTACCGAGGGCTTCGAGCAGCCGCACGGCGGACCGCTTGGCCTGGGGCTCGACCTCGGTGCGGACGAGGGGCCAGGGGGAGGCGGAGGGGAGCGGGGACCGGGTGGGGGTGGGAGACGGCGACGGGGCGGGACTCCTTGAACGCGCGCCGGGCGAGGCCTCGGGCTGCTTGCCGCCCTCGTCCGAGGTGCAGCCGACGAGCCCGAGTCCAGCCGCTGCGGCGGCCAGGAGGAGGGTCCGCCTTGCTGGTGCGGTCACTTCATCAGGGTGACGTGGTGGACGGAGGGGCTGTCAAGACGGGACGCCTCATTCCAGCACCTGCGGACCACGCACGGTCTTGTCAGGCGGCCTTGACGACGGTGCCGGTGGCTTCGAGGGCGGTGACTTCGTCGGGGGATGCCGTGGTGTCGGTGACGAGGGTGTGCAGGAGTGTGGACGGGCCGACGTGGGCGTAGGCGGTGTGGCCGAGTTTGCTGCCGTCGGCTGCGACGACGATGCGGCGGGCGGAGGCGATGCCGGCCTTCTTCACGGCCGCGTCGTCGAGGTCGTAGGCGGTCAGGCCCTCGGCAGCGCTCAGACCGCAGCAGCCCATGATCGCGGTGTCGAAGCGCAGTGCCGCCAGGGACGCGAGGGTGAGCGGGCCGGTGAGGGCACCCTCGGCGGCCCGGGGCTGCCCGCCGGGCACCATCAGCGTGGCGCGGCCCGGGCCCTCGCCGAATACCTGGATGGCTTGCAGGGACAGGGGCATCACCGTGACCGGCCGACGGCGCAGCAGATGGGCGATCTCCAGGCAGGTGGTGCCGCTGTCGAGGAGAACGGTCTCGCCGTCGGCGACGAGCGAGGACACCTCGGCAGCGATGCGGCGCTTGGCCTCGACGGCCTCGTGCGCACGCAGCGCGAAGGGCGGCTCCTCACCCCTGAGCAGCAGGGTGCGCGCTCCACCGCGGACACGTTCGAGTACGCCTTGCGCGGCCAGTGCGTCGAGGTCGCGCCGGATGGTCATTTCGGAGGCGCCGGTCAGTTGGGCGAGTTCCTGGACCGTGCTCCTTCCCGACTCCCTGACGGCCTGCGCGATCATCCCGTGCCGGTCTGCGTTGCTCATACCGTGATTGAACACCCCACCAAACGAACATGCAATGTGTGCGAAACGACAGTTTTCAAACGCTCATCATGTTCGTTAGCGTGGCTGACATGGATCATTCGCTTCGAGCCGCACGCGTGGCGACCTACGTCTACTTCGTCCTCTGCGGCACCACGATGGGCACCTGGGTGGTGCACATCCCAGCTGTCGAGGAGCGCGTCGGCATCAGCCACGCGACGCTCGGGGGACTGCTGGTGCTGCTGGGGCTGGGGGCTTTCATCGGCATGCAGGTGGCCGGGCGGATGACCGACCGTCTCGGAGCGCGCGTTGTCGTTCCCGCCGCCGGAGTGCTGTGCAGCGCGGCCCTGGTGCTGCCCGGCCTTCCCCGGGACCCGTGGACGCTGGCAGGCGCCCTGCTGGCCTTCGGTTTCTGCAACGGCTGCCTGGACGTGAGCATGAACGCCCACGCCGTGCACGTGGAGAAGGCGTACGGCCGTCCCGTCATGTCCGCCTTCCACGCCACGTTCTCGGTCGGCGGCGTCCTTGCCGCGCTCGTCGCAGCGGCCACGGCGAACGCCGATCTGAGTCCGGCCGCGGGCATGGCAGCGGTGGGAGCCCTGGGCATCGTGATCGCCCTGGTGTCGGCCCGCGCCCTGCTGCCGAAGGAACCCGCCGCCGACGCCGACGCCGACTCCGTAGAGGAGGCCGGGCAAGCGCCGACCACCAAGCGACGCAGCGCCGGCGGACGTATCTGGGTCCTCGCCGCCCTGGCCCTCATGGTCATGCTGTGCGAGGGAGCCGCCAACGACTGGAGCGCCCTGCACCTGAAGGACATCTTCGGTGCGTCCGCGAGCACCGCCGCCTTCGCGTACGGCACCTTCGCAGCGACCATGACCATCGGCCGGCTGCTCGCCGACCGCCTCGTGGCCCGGTTCGGGGCGATGGCGGTCCTGCGCCACGGCGCGGCCACGGCCGCCGTCGGCATCACGATCGTGGCCTTCTCCCCATGGGTCTGGACCGCGTTCGCGGGCTGGGCGCTGTTCGGTCTGGGGCTGTCCGGCTGCGTCCCGCAGTTGTTCAGCGCGGCCGGGCACGCCGACCCCTCCGCGGCGGGGGCCAACGTCTCGCGCGTCGCCGGGCTCGGCTACGTCGGCATGCTCGCCGGCCCCGCTGTCATCGGCTGGCTGACCCACCTCGTCCCCTTGAACCACACCTTCGTACTGCTGACCGTGCTGTGCGCGATCACCGCCGTGGCCGCCAGGATCCTGCGCACCGGATCCGACCGCACGCGCGAGATGGCACACGGCACCCTCTGACCGCCTGTGCGGCGCGGCTCACTCCGTGCCGCACAGGCTTCCCCTCGGCCGCCAGAACCCGGAGGAACCCTCACCATGCCCACCGACCGCAGCATCGTGCTGTTCGACCTCTTCGGGGTCATCGCCCGCCACCAACGCCCGGGCGCCCTGGGCAGGATGGCCGCCCGCTGCCACGCACCCACCGACGCCTTCACCACGGCCTACTGGGCCTGCCGCCCGCCCTACGACGCCGGCCGGCAGTCCGCGCCCGAGTACTGGACCGCCGTACTGCGATGGCTGTCCCTGCCCGTCGACGCCGACACGATCGAGGAACTGCGCCTCACCGATATCGACAGTTGGTCACGCGTCGACAACCGGATGGTCGCCTACGCCCGGTCCCTCCGCGATGTCGCCGAGGTCGCCCTGCTGTCCAACATCCCCTCGGACCACGCGGACGCCTTCCTCGCCGCGCAGCCCTGGCTGCACGATCTGGACCACGTCGCCTTCTCCGGGAAGATCAACGCGGCGAAGCCTGCCCCAGCGGCCTTCCAGCACTGCGTCGTCGCCATGCGGGCCGCCCCGGCCGACTTCCTCTTCGTCGACGACCGCGAGGAGAACGTCCGCGCCGCGGAGGCCACCGGTATGCACGGACATGTCTTCACCGACCGCGATGAGCTGGCGGCCGTCGTCGACACCTGGTTGCAGACGCGACGACGCACCGCTGTCACTCACCGGCCCCCGCCCGCTCAAGGCTGCTAGGGCCTGTCCTAGTCGACGTCCTTCACCGAGGTCGGCCCCAACTGCTTGGCGCTGGCGTACTCCGGCATCGTCATGGGCTTGTCGAACAGGAAGAACGACTGGTTCGTGCCGACCGTGAACTCCATGTACGCGCCCGTCGTGGCGTCGAAACCGTAGTAGGCGTTGCAGGTGGAGCCCGACGTGTACGTGCCGTCCATGCCGGGCTGTGAGAGAACCGCGACGCCGTTGTTGGTCGACTCCACCTTCTCCGTCGGAGTGAGCATCTTGCAGCGCGGCACCGGCAGGCCCTTCATGATGAAGTACCCGTACTTGCCGTTGGCGTTCTGGATGTAGACGTACGAGAGTTTGCCCCGCTTCCCCCACGTCTTGATCCACTGGTTGATCGCTTCGCGGGTCGGCGAGTACTCCATGCGGCCGGCCGGCTGCTGGGCCACGAGGTGGTCGTAGTTGTCCTGCTTGGTCTTGTTCTCCTTGTCCTGGCTGGAGTCGGTGCATGACGTCAGGGCAAGGCCCACGACGAGTGCGACGACGGTGGCCAGGGCCATGCGTACGAACTTCTTCATGCGGTGCTGCCCTCTTCCCGGGATGAGATGGGGATCAGTTGGTGCACGTCGTGCGCTCGGCGGTGGCATCCAGCCGGTACGGCAGATCCTTGTCACGGAAGGGCGCGCGGTGCTCCTGGGCGGCCTTCGAGTTGTAGTCGTTGACCGACTCGATCCGCGTGGCCTTCAGCGCGGTGATCGACTGGTCGATCTGCGTCGTGCGAGTCTCCGAAGCGGCCTTCCGCTCTTCCTGGAGCACCTGGATCGTCCCTTCGGCGTTCTGCACGGCCTCGCACAGATCGAAGAACTCCTCGTAGGTGGACTGACGGAACTCGCCCGAGCCGACGGTGTTCTCGCGCCTCTCCGCCTCACCACGGAACGGGGCGGTGATCCACCCCGCGCCGCCGAAGGCGAACGCCCCGATCGCGTACAGCACCGCCAGGCCGATGACCCCGACGACGGCCCAAGCCCCTAACCGTGCCCCCTCGCGTACCTGCCCCATGGCCAGCCCCCTTCACAGGTGGTTCCGCGGCGTGGAACCACCCTCCGCGAAGGAGGACACGGCGCCCGGCGAAACGGTTCCGCCGGCACGAGCGTCAGGAAGGGAACACCCCGCACGTCACCCGGCGTTGAGGTCCGCCACGACCGCCGCATGGTCGGAGGGCCAGACACCGTCCACGGGCCCGTCGCCCGCGCGCCGCACACCGCGCACATGGCCGAGTCCGCCGGGACCGGGAGGCCCCACGTGGACGTAGTCGATGCGGGCACTCGGGCCCAGGCCGGCGGCGGCGTAAGGGTTCGCCGAGTCCCAGGTGAAGGCGGGGGCAGCCGGGTCGGCGTACTCCCAGGCGTCGTAGAAGACCTGGCCGGGGACGGCGGGGGCGGTGCGGTGGCCGCCGAAGAGGCGGATCTCGTCGGAGTCGGGCCAGGCATTGAAGTCGCCGGTGACGACGGGCGGGAAGGGTGTGCCGCCGCGACGCTCCGCTGCGAACTCGGCCAGCGCCCTGACCTGGCGGCAGCGGACGGCCGAGGCGTGGGTGACGGAGGTGAGGTGGGTGGTGAAGAAGGGGATGTCGTAGGAAGGTGTGGCCAGGCGGGCGTACAGGGCCAGGCGGCCGTCGGCCACGTCCGTGGGGGCCGGCAGCGGCAGTACCGCGCGGTCGGCGACCGGCCACCGGCTGAGCACGGCGTTGCCGATCCCGACCGTCGCGTCCCCGATCCTGCGCTGCCAGCGTTCGGGCGCGGGCGAGGGACCCCACGCCCAGTGCATACCGAGCTCCCCGGCCAGCCACTCGGCAAGGTTCTCCGGGCCTGCCGACCAGACCTCCTGCAACCCGACGACATCGGGGCGCAGTTCACGCAACACGCTGAGAATCGCCTTCTGCCGCTCCTCCCAAGGCCCGAACCGCCACCACAGATTCCAGGTCACGACGCGCACGGCCCCATCACCACCCTCCACCCTGCCGCCCTTCTCCTGACAGACATGATGGAGTCCCGTCACCGACGCGACCAGGAGATCCGGAAACAATGCCCCGTCACTCCGAACGCAAATACCGGGCCGTCACGGCCGTCCAACGCCACCTCAACCGCCTGACGCGCAGCCTGCCGACCCACACCCTCCTGGAAACCACGGGCCGCACCTCCGGCCTCCCCCGCCGCACCCCCGTCGGCGGCCGCCGCGTCGGCGACTCCTTCTGGCTGGTCTCGGAGTTCGGGGAGCGGTCGCAGTACGTCCGCAACATCAAGGCGAACCCCAGGGTGCGGGTCCGGATCCGCGGCCGCTGGCACGACGGGACCGCTCATCTCCTGCCCGACGACGATGCGGTGGCCCGGCTGCGGAGTCTGCCCCGGATGAACAGTGCGGCGGTACGGGTGGTGGGGGCGGCGCTGCTCACGGTGCGGGTGGATCTGGATGCGGAGGGGCCGGAACGGTGACCTGCGCGTCGGCGACCCGGGCACGTCAGGGTGCCAGGAGGTCCGGTTCCGCGCCGATCGATTCCCGCCCCGGAGCGCGCTGCCGATCCGGTCCCTCCGCCAGTCATCAGTCATGGCCGACGACCGTGCCCACCGCTCCCCGCGCCTCCCCCACCAACCTCGCCACCGTCTCCGGCGCCCGCAGCGTCGGGAAGTGGTCGCAGTCCGGGAGGCGTACGAGGGTGCAGTCGGGGATCGCGGCGGAGATGGCCTCGTTGCACCGGATGACCTCGGGCTGGTCGTCGTCGCCCACGGCCAGTGTGCACGGGACGGAGAGTTCGGCGAGGCGTGGGAAGGCCGGCGGGTCGTCCACCTGGTGGGCGTAGGTCGTGAACCAGGCCGGGATCGCCGCCCGGAGCGCCGCCTCGGCCCGGGTGTCGGGGGCGGTGCCCGACCTGCCCCAGATGTCGAGGGCCAGGGCGACCAGGCCGTCCATGTCCCCGGCCGTCGCCAACTCGGCGATCTTCGCCGTCACTTCGGGCACCTCCAGGTCCGGGTAGCCCGTCACGCCCGGACACAGCAGCACCAGTCCCGCCACCCGCGCCGGCTCGTTCAGCGCCCCGCTGATCGCCGTTGCGCCGCCCATGCTCGAACCGACCAGGACAGCCCGCCGTACGTCGAAGTGGTCCAGCACCACCCGCAGATCCTCGGCCTGCGTGTAGGAGGCGGTCGGCTTCGGTGATCTGCCGAAGCCGCGGGCGTCGTAGCGGATGACGCGAGGGCCCTTCCCCAGGAACGGCAGCACCGGATCCCAGATCCGTGCGTCCCCGATTCCCGGGTGCAGCAACACGACCGGCAGTCCGTCACCCCCCGTGTCCTCGGCCCAGACCTCGCCGTCCTTGACCTGCACCATTAATTCCATGGGCCGACTGTGACCCAGCGGTGGCGGCCGGCACCAGCGACCGACCGGTCAACCGTCCCGCTTCACCCCGGCCACACGATCGCCTGCACCTCGCTGTACGCGTGCAGCGCGTACGAGCCGACGTCCCGGCCGACACCGCTCTTCTTGAACCCCCCGAACGGGGCCTCCATGTTCCGCCCGACGGTGTTCACACCCACCCCGCCGGCGCGCAGTTGTCGCGCCACCCGGAAGGCGCGGGCCACGTCCCCGGACCAGACATAGTCGATCAGGCCGTAGTCGCTGTCGTTGGCCAGAGCGATGCCCTCTTCCTCCTCCTCGAAGGGGATGACGCACACCACCGGGCCGAAGATCTCCTCCCGGGTCACGCGCATCGAAGAGGTGCAGTCGGCCAGGAGGGCCGGGGAGACGTAGAAGCCCTGGTCGTGGGGCGGGCGTTCGCCGCCGGTCAGTACCGTCGCGCCCTCCTTCCGGCCCAGCTCTACGTACGACTCCACCCGCTCCCGGTGTTCCGCCGAGATCACCGGACCGACCACCGTTCCCGGCTCCCTCGGGTCGCCCACCTTCAATCGGCCCGCGTACACCGCGAGTTGCTCGACCAGCCGGTCGTACACCCCGCGCTGCGCCAGCACCCGCGTCGGTGCCGTGCAGATCTGCCCGCTGTAGAAGGAGAAGGTGGTCCCGATCCCCGCCACCGCCGAACCGACGTCCGCGTCGTCGAAGACGACCGCCGCGCCCTTCCCGCCCAGCTCCATCAGCTGGCGCTTCATGTCGCGCCCGCACACCTCGGCGATGCGTTGTCCCACGGCGGTGGAGCCGGTGAAGCTCACCATGTCGACGTCGGGGGACGAGACCGCGGCCTCGCCCACGTCAACCGACCGGCCGCAGACCACGTTCAGCACGCCCGCCGGTGCCCCCGCCGCCTCCAGCGCCTCCGCCATCCGGAACACCGACAGCGGGTCCTGCGGGGCCGGTTTCACGACGACCGTGTTGCCCATGGCCAGCGCGGGGGCGATCTTTCCGGCCGGGTTGGCCCAGGGATTGTTGTAGGAGGTGATGCAGGTGACGACGCCGACGGGCTGGCGTACGGCAAGGGCTCCCATCACACCCGCCCGCCCCATCGGGCCCGCCTCGATGACCTGCGGCGGGATCGCCCACTCGGCCGGCTCGACCTTCGCGTACCGCCGGAAACGGGCCGCGCCCACGCCGACCTGCATGCCGTACGCCGTCCCGGTCGTCGCGCCGGTCTCCGCCTGGGCGAGGCGGGCGTACGGCTCCAGGCGGCCGCGGATGACGTCCGCGGCGCGGCCGAGCACCGCTGCCCGCTCCTCCGGCGTCGTACGCGACCACGGGCCGAAGGCCTCGCGGGCCGCGGCGGCGGCCGCGTGCACCTGATCCCGCGAGGCCTCTGGGGCCCACCCGACGGTTTCCTCGGTCGCCGGGTCGATCACTTCATAGTGACCGCCGTCCGGCTCGACCCAGCGACCGCCGATGAACAGCCTCTGCCCATCGGTCACTTGGTGCTCACCGTGCTCGTGTCCCGCCCGGACCGCAGCACCTTCCCCGGCACCGCCCCCGTCACCACGTCGTCGCGGATCGCGGCGACGCCGTTGACCCAGACGGCCCGGATGCCGAGCGCCTTGGAGTCCAGCCGCGGACTGTCACCAGGCAGGTCGTGCACCAGGGTGGCCGTGCCGGCGTCGATCCGTTCCGGGTCGAAGAGGACCAGGTCCGCATGGAAGCCCTCCGCCACCCGGCCCCGCTCCCGCAGCCCGAACAGCCGCGCCGGGTCGTCGGTCAGCATCTTCACCGCCTGCTCCAGGCCGACCAGCTTCCGGCCGCGCAGACAGTCCCCGATGAAGCGGGTCGTGTACGGCGCTCCGCACATGCGGTCCAGATGCGCCCCCGCGTCCGACCCGCCGAGCATCACGTCCTCGTGCTGCCAGGCTTCGGCGCGCAGCGCCCAGGACGCCGGGTCGTTGTCGCTCGGCATGGGCCACAGGACCGTACGCAGGTCGTCGGCCGCGCAGATCTCCACCAGGCACTGGAAGGGTTCCTGGCCGCGTTCCGCCGCGATGTCCTCCACGACCCGCCCGCCGAGCCCGCGGTTCGCCTCGCTGTACGTGTCGCCGATGACGTACCGCCCGAAGTTCGTCAGCCGCCGGAAGACGCCCGCCTCCTTGCTGGTCGCCCGCCGGAGCAGCTCGGCCCGGACGTCGGGGTCGCGGAGCCGTGCGATCCGTTCCGGCACGGGCAGCCCCAGCACCGGCCCCCACCCGGGGATGAGGTTCAGCGCGCAGAAAGTACCGAGGGACATGTTCATCGGCGTGAGGATCGGCATGGTGAGGGCCACCACCCGGCCGCCCGCCTTCCGCGCCCGTTCACTCGCGCCGAGCTGCCTCGGCACCCGCTCGGGGACGGCGGAGTCGATGGTCAGGACGTTCCAGTTCAACGGCCGTCCCGCCGCCGCGCTCATCTCCACGAAGAGATCGATCTCCGCGTCGCTGAACTGGTCCAGGCAGCCGGCGACGATCGCCTCGATCTGCGTGCCCTCGTGCTCACCGACCGCCTGGGAGAGGGCCAGCAGTTCGGCGGGGTGCGCATGCCGGGAGGCGACGGGCTGTCCGTCCCCGTCGGAGTGCGTGGACGACTGGGTCGTGGAGAAACCCCAGGCGCCGGCGTCCATCGCGTCGTGGAACAGCCTGAGCATGGCGGCGAGTTGGTCATCCGTCGGCTGCCCGCCCACCGCATCCGGCCCCATCACGTAGCGCCGCAGCGCACAATGCCCCACCATGAAACCGGCGTTGACGGCGGTACGTCCTTCGAGAGCATCGAGGTAGTCCCCGAAGGAACTCCAACTCCAAGGCGCCCCCTCCTCCAGCGCGACCAAGGACATGCCCTCGACCTTGGACATCATCCGCCGCGTGTAGTCGGCGTCCTCGGGCCGGTCGGGGTGGAGCGGCGCCAGCGTGAACCCACAGTTCCCGGCCGCGACCGTGGTCACCCCGTGGTTCAGGGACGGGGTGGCATACGGGTCCCAGAACAGCTGGGCGTCGTAGTGGGTGTGGGGGTCGACGAACCCGGGGGCGAGAACGAGCCCGGTGGCGTCCTCGCGGCTACGGGCTTCTTCGGTGATCGTCCCGACGGCGGCGATACGGCCGTCCCGGATGCCGACGTCGGCGGTGTAAGCAGGGGCGCCCGTCCCATCGACGACGGTCGCGCCTTTGATGACGTGATCGAGCATGGAGCCTCCTTCTCAACTCCGGCGAGGGTGACGCGCCCCAAAGGGGCGCGGGGAACTGCGCGACCAGCCCCCACACACCCGCACCCCGCAACGGCGATTACGCGGCAGCCCGGAACCGGGACGTCCGATGAACAGGATCCGTATCGATCTTCGGAACCACGTGCTCCCCGATCAGCCGAATCGTCTGCAACGTCTTCTCCTTCGGCATCCCGACCGGCAGCCCGAACGACAACTGATCCGCCCCCGCCTGCTCCCACCGCTTGCACTGCGTGAGCACCTCGTCCGGATCCCCGCAGATCAGCAGCTCCTCCTCGATGAGGACCTCGACGAACTCCGCGGTGTACTCGGGAAGCGTCTCCGGCCACACCGGGAACCCCTCGGGCCGGGGAAACGTGTCGTGGTACCGGAACACCAGGGACGGCAGATAGTGCAGCCCACCATGGACGGCGATGTCGATCGCCTCGGCGTGCGTGGGCGCGCAGATCGCCGTCGTCGTCACCATCACGTTGTCGTTCACGAAATCCCCGACGGGTTCCGCGTCCACGATCGCCGTCTTGTACTGCTCCAGCACCCACTCCATGTCGGAGACCTTCTGGATGCTGAACCCGAGCACACCGAGCCCCTTGCGCGCCGCCATGGCGTACGACGGCGGCGACCCGGCGGCGTACCACATCGCGGGGTGCGACTTCCCGTATGGCTTCGGCAGGATCTTCCGCGGCGGCAGCTGCCAGTGCTTGCCCTGGAAGCCGGCGTACTCGTCCTGCATCCACATCTTCGGGAACTCGGCGATCGTCTCCTCCCAGATCTCCTTCGTGTAGTTCATGTCGGTGATGCCGGGGAGGAAGCCGAGGATCTCGTGCGATCCGGCGCCCCGGCCGCTGCCGAACTCGAAGCGGTTCTGGGAGAGATGGTCGAGCATGGCGACCTTCTCGGCGACCTTCACGGGGTGGTTGACCTGGGCGAGCGGGTTGAAGATCCCGGAGCCGAGGTGGATGCGGTCCGTCGCGTGGGCCAGGTACCCCAGGAACACATCGTTGGCGGAGAGGTGCGAGTACTCCTCCAGGAAGTGGTGCTCGGAGGCCCAGGCGTACTTGAAGCCGGACTTGTCGGCCTGGATGACGTACTCGGTCTCCTCCATCAGCGCCTTGTGCTCGGCCAGCGGGTCCGTCTCGGCGCGCTTGCCCACATATCCCTGTACAAAGAGCCCGAATTCCAAGGAGGTTCACCGTCCCCAGTTCGTTTCTGACGTCCCGTCAGATTCACTTGCCGCCGACTGTGGCACCGCTCACGGGCACCGTCAATAGCTGACTACACGTCAGATGACGCTCACGCCCGCCAGCCAGCCCCCGTCGATGACGAACGGCTGCCCGGTGATGTACGACGAGTCCTCGCACGTCAGGAACAGCGCGAGCCGCGCGACCTCCTCCGGCCGCCCGATCCGGCCCAGCGGCACGAGCTTGCGGTAGAGCTCGTCGAGGGCCTGGCTCATCCGCTCGGCATCGGCCGCCGGGTCGAGCTGGGCGGGGTTGGACATGGCGGTGTCGATGGCGCCGGGGCACATGGCGTTGACGCGTATGCCCTGCGGGGCCAGCTCCAGGGCGGCGACGCGGGTGAGGCCGAGGATGGCGTGCTTGGTCGCCGCGTACGTCCCCACTCCGGCCATCCCGGTCACCCCGGTGTACGAGGCCGTATTGACGATCGTGCCCCCGCCGGCCGACGCGATGGCGGGCCCGACGGTCTTGATGCCGAGGAAGCAGCCGGCCTGGTTCACCCGGACGACCTGCATGAACTCGTCGAGGGGCGTGTCCACAAGGGAGTTGAAGCGCAGGATGCCGGCGTTGTTGACCAGGCCGTCGACATGGCCGTACGCACTCTTCGCGGCGCCGACCGCGGAGTGCCAGTCGGCTTCCTCACCCACGTCGAGGTGGACGTACGCCGCCCCGATCTCCTTGGCGAGGGCCTCGCCCTGGTCGTCGAGCACGTCGGCCACGACGACCGCGGCCCCCTCCGCTCTGAAGAGGCGGGCTTCCTGCTCGCCCTGCCCCCGTGCCGCGCCGGTGACGATGACGACGCGTCCGTCCAGCTTGCCCATGCGGAACAACCCCTTCGCATCGGTGGAGGTCAGCATCGTAGCGCTGGATCTGACGAAGCGTCAGACCATACATCGGAGCATCGCGCAAACACACATGAAGTGACCGACGGGTAGGGATATTTGACTCTGTCATTACCGACCGCGGGACTTCCATAATCCTGGTCATGGCCAAGAGGAGAATGAGGAACAAGAAGATCCGGTTCGTCGCCATCGGAGCGGCACTCGCCACCGGCGGGGCGGTCGTCGCCCTGCTGCCGTCGGCGAACGCGGCTGACGCGAAGACGCCCGACCAGATCATGCAGATGTGCGACCAGTCCAAGAAGATAAACGGTGAACAGCAGTCACTGGACAGCAGCTTCGGCGACAGTTTCCTCGCCGACAACTGTGACTTCGTCGAGACGAATTTCGAGACCTTCGACGGCCCCACCGAGAAGGCATCCATCGATTTCCCGAACTGCGAGCCGAACGCCACCGATCCGGCCCAGGTCTCCATCACCTGGTCGGCGACGGTCGGCCAGGGAGAGGGCAAGTACTCCTCCACCCAACAGGGCGGCGGTGGCGGCCTCTTCGGATTCCTGAGCGGGTCCTGGGTCAAGCACAAGGGAACCCTGGAAATGACCGTGGACTCGGCGACAGCCGGCGACACGGAACAGCGGGAGGTGCCGGTCGGCAAGGTGCTCCACATGGAGTTCACGCCGAAGTTGCAGCGCATGACCGGCGAATGGCGGGTACGCATCGACGCCGTCGAACAGACCACCGTCCTGCCTGCCAGCCCCGAGGAGAACTTCGTGGCCCCTGAGGTCGTCGAGGGACCCGTCATCCTGCCGGGCGCCGCGGGCGCTCCCGGTATCGCGGACGGCACCTCCAAGGCGGTCCTGGAGGACTGCTGAGCCTCCGACCGACCCGCACGAACGTACCGAAGCCGCAGCTCAACATCCGTACACCCCACAGGAGACACCCATGAGCCGGACCGGCAGTACGAGAGGCCACCGGAGCAAGAAAAAGCGCATCACCCTGGCCCTGGCCCCCGTGGCCGCGCTCGCGGTGATCGTTCCGCTGATGAACTCGGCGGGCGCCGCCACCCCCTCGGAGGTGACCGCCGACTGCGCCGCGGACTCCGACAGACTGGAGAACTGCGAGTTCGTCGACGTCCAGGCCAAGGCGGACAGCCTCGGACCCAACGAGCGCGTTTCCGCGGTGACCGACAACTGCGGTTCGACCGGCACCGCGTCGAAGTCCTTCAGCGTGAGCACGAGCGTCACCAGGATCATCGAGCTGGAGGACGGATTCAGCGCCGCGGCGGACTCGAAACTGGGGAACTCGTTCTTCGAGATCGGCGCGAAGTTCAGCACCACGGAATACAACATCTCGCGTGACACCACGGCGACCGGCCTGGAATTCACCCGGACGGACACCGTACAGGCGGACAGCCTCGGCTTCTTCATGTGGTCCCACAAGCGCACCGACGTGAGCGGATTCCTGAAGGCCACGTACAAAGAGGCGCAGGACGGTCAGACGGTGTTCTTCTCCCCGAGCGAGGGCGCCGCGACCGTGCACGTCTTCTATCCGCAGATCCTTAAGAACGGAACGCCCGACGGGCGGTTGTGGCTGCGGAATGTGAAATGCGGAACTCCCGAGGCCTCCGGAATCCAGAACTCGGGAAACAGCCTCCGGGCGGAACCCGGATTCGATGAGGGTGGTGCCAACGTCAGCGACGTGGAAATATCGCTGTCGGAGATTCCGGCACCCTAGTCCTTCAAGAAGGAGCGCCGGACGTTCTCAGGTGTGAAGCACGGGCGTGGCCCCCAGCCAGCGCAGGACCGCGTCCGTGCCGCTTCTGGCGTCCAGCTTGGCGTAGATGTTGCTGAGGTTGTTGCGGACGGTCTTCTCGCTCAGCCTCAGCCGCTGCCCGATCTGCGCCGCGCCCAGGCCCGTCGACAGCAGCTCCATGATCTGCTGCTCGCGCGGCGAGAGCAGTACCCGCAGCCGTTCCATCGCGTCGTCGGTCGCGGCCATCCGCTGGGCGCCCTCCCGCAGGGCGGCGGACGCGGACGGGGAGAGGTAGGTGTGCCCGACGGCAGCCGCTATGACCGCCGAGGACAGCATGAGGTGACAGAAGTCGGCCTCGACGAGGTAGCCGGCCCCGCTCCGGAACACGTCGACCACCGTTTCGATGTCCTGGCGCGGGGTGACGACGAGCATCGGAACCCTCCGAGTGCCGAGAGCCTCCAGCAGCTCCGGAAAGGACTCCGACGGATCCTCGCAGTGCAGCACGACGACGTCCGCCGTGGTCTCCCGCAGCCCGCGGTAGGGCGGGGAGATCCGCAGCACACCGCTGACGAACGGATCGTCCGGGGCCGGCCAGTCCTGGTGCGGCCAGGCCTCCTCGGCAGAGGCCAGGGCGACTAAGAGTCGTTGGAGGGAGCGCACTTCAGGGGTCCTTCCGCCGGAGCCATGACGTCCGTACGTCCGTACATACGCGACTCGGCGTGGACAAGTTCAAAGGTTCAAGGAAAATCGGACGAGCTGTCAGACAGGCCGCTCTACGCCTCTCGCAGCAGCGGCCCCACCTCGGCGCCGAACGCCGCGATCTGGTCGGTGAGTTCACTGCGGCTCCGGTTCCGGAACCGCACCTGGATCTGGTCCACGCCCATCGCGCCGTACGCCCGCAGCGACTCGGCGAGAACCTCGGGCGGACCGCTGATCGTCCGGCGCCCGACGTCCCACGTGGGCTCACCGACGTACAGCGGCTCGGTGATGGCGCCGAAGACGAACGGCCCCTGGAGGGCGGCCTTCTCGCGCATCTCCCTGATCCGGGCGATCTGCGCGGGCAGCCGCTCCCGCGAGTCGCCCTGCGGCAGCCACCCGTCCCCCTTCAGCGCGGCCCGGCGCACCGCGGCGGGCGAGGAGCCGCCGACCCAGACGGGGACGCTGTCCTGCGCCGGACGGGGACGCTGCCCGAGCCCCTCGAAGTCGTACAACTTGCCGTGGTGTACGGGGAATTCATCCGGCCCGAGGGCGGCGCGAAGGGCATCGATCGACTCGTCGAGTACGGCGCCCCGGTGCCGGAAGTCCGTCCCCACCGCCTCGAACTCCTCCTCCACATGCCCCGCACCGACCCCGAGGATCAGCCGCCCGCCGGAGAGGTGGTCGAGGGTCGCGTACTGCTTGGCGGTGAGGAGCGGGTGCCGGAGTCCGACGACGGCCACATGACTGAGCAGCCGGACGCGTTCGGTGACGCCCGCGAGGAAGGCGAGGGTGGCGACGGGGTCGTACCAGACCGTGCTCATCGCGGGCGCGAGACGGCGCGGGATGGCGACGTGGTCGCAGCTCGCGACGTAATCGAATCCGGCGCGGTCGGCGGCGCGGGCGATCTCGACGAGGTCGCCGGCCCCGGCATCCGCCTCCCACTCCTCGGCGTAGATCGCGCTCTGGGACTGGACCGGGAGCTGCATCCCGATGGCCGGCCGTCGTTCCGGCGGGACTTGGGTGAACACACGCACCCTCCTTTATCTGACACACCGTCATATCGGAACCGTCGGAGCCATCGTCTTGCCTGACGCCCCGTCAGGCAAGGGTGGGGAGCGGTGATCGTCCGGTGACGAATGTCCACTTCTCTGACCGATTGACCTGAGGTCGTCGCGTTCGTGTCTCAGGCACGTCACCGGGTGAGGACGCTCTGACCAGGGCTCGTACTTGCTGGCGGCGGCTCGGGGAGTCCGGGTCGCGCCAGACAACGGGGAGACCGAAATGATCCGCAACCGCATCGCCGCGATCGCCGCCACCGCAGCCGCCGCGTCCCTGCTGCTGACCGCCTGCAACGGCACCGGGGCGAGCGACGCCGCCGCCTCCGCGGGCTCCGCTCTGCAAAGCCTGAACTTCAACAGCGGCACGGCGAAGCAGAACGAGGCCGCCCCAAAGACCGGCGACTGGGCCAACAGCCCCGGTAAGCCCGCGGCGGCACCGGCCGCCAAGAAGTGGGTGCAGCTGAGCGCGGCCCAGGCGGGCGACCTGAACCCGGTCGTCGTCAACGGCGCGGGCTTCACCCTCTACCGCTTCGACAACGACACCGCCGACCCGTCCAAGTCGAACTGCAACGGCGACTGCGCCACCACCTGGCCGCCCGTCGTCGTCGCCCCGGGCGGCAAGATCTTCATCGATGGCGTGGACAAGTCCGATGTCGGCGTGGTCAAGCGCGACGACGGCAACCTCCAGGTGACCGTCGGCGGCTGGCCGGTCTACCGCTTCAGCAAGGACCTCAAGCCCGGCGACACCAACGGACAGGGTGTGGGCGGGACGTGGTTCGGCGTGACGCCGGACGGGCAGAAGGCCGGGGTCGCCGACGAGGAGACCGCCGGTACGGCCACCAGCGTCACCCTCTCCGACGAGCCGAACTTCGGCGACCCCTCCGAGGGCCTGGCCGGCTCCGGCTGCCAGAACGCCGCCCGCGACGACTCCGCCTCCTCCCTCCAGGCTTCCGGCACGCTGAAGATCTGGTCGGAGAAGGACTGCAAGGGCGAGTCCAAGGTCGTCGAAGGCAACATTGCCGACCTGGCGGCCATCGGTTTCGACAACACCATCTCGTCGGTGTTCTTCGGCTGACGCGGGGGCTGCCTGCAAAGAGACGGCCAAGTCACATGGCCGTCCGATGTACCGGAGTTGGCGCCCCGGTGCAGCAGGAGCGGCAAATGTGCCAGTAGCCGGCGGAGTGATCTCAAACCCTCGCTCCGCTGGCTACGTTGAGTGCCGTGCGGCATCAGCAGCAGACAGGGAACGGCAGGACCGGCGACTCCCAGCAGGAGTCCCAGGTGCGCCCCGACGCCCGACCACACGGCCCCGGCACCGCTCCCCCCGCCCTGCTCGCACTCCAGCGGTCCGCGGGCAACGCGGCCACCTCGCGGGCGGTTCAACGTGCGCGGACCGCGAGTGTCCGCCCCGCCCTGCCGGACGTGGACGAGCGCCCCGAGATCGAGTTCGAGCTGCCGTCGTACCTGATGAACCTCCAGGCGGGCGGTCTCTCCTCGACGTACGGGCTGACCGGGCACGAGTTCGTGCGGCATGCGGTGTCCGCGGCCGTCGGGCACGCGGACGGCACGGTCGCCGACATCGCGGCCGAGCTGGCCGGACGGCCGGAGAGCTTCTTCGGGCGGGGTCGCGCCTTCGCCGTCGAGGGCCGGACGGGCAAGGAGTGGTACGACGTCACGGTCACCATCTCCCGGGCCTCCGACGACAAGCCGCCCGTCTTCCAGCAGAACGACCTGGCCGACGCCTCTTCGGAGACCGACGGTGCGGCGAAGGCCCGGCTCGAGGACCCGGTGGGCAAGGACACCAAGCTCGACGTCCACCACAACACGGCCGCCACCGTCGGCTCCACGGCCGGCGGGAACTCCAGCCACGGCGCGGGAGGCCTCGCCTTCGGGCTCGCGCCGGTCGTCCCGGGCCTGTGGCTCGGCGGGGCCGGCATGGCAGGCGCGCAGCCCTGGCAGTCCTCCCGGGAGTCCCGCCACCAGAGGAACGTGGCCGAACCGCGCGTGCTGCGCAGCGACAAGGGCACGGTCGAGGTGCGGCGCAAGGTGCGTTTCGAGGTACGGGTCCAGCGGCACGGCACCGATGACGCGCAGAGCTACGCGGACTCCGGCGCGCTCACCCAGCGGGTGCCGACCGAGCATCTGGTCCCGGCCGGCACGGCGGCACCCGCCCGGCCACGGCCCGTCCGTGCGGACACCGCCCGGCTCGTCTCGCTCGCCGACTCCCTGGCGCCGGTCGGCGTGGCCGACGACGCCGCCCCGCACCAGGGCGGCGGCGGTCTCTTCGACACCGTCGCCTCCGTACTGCACCCCTCGCTCACCGCACCCGGCGCACCGGGCCGGAGCCGGCTGTACGAGGCGACCTCCACGGCGACCGTCCTGGAGGACATGCCCCGGCTGCTGCGCGACGGCGTGATCGGCGAGGATCTGCACTCCAGGGACGACAGGACGGCGGGCAGTTACCACCTGCGGGCCGCGATCACCGGCCTCTCCCCGGCCTGGGGCACCGGCAGGACCCAGCTGCGCACCCACCAGCAGAGCCAGACGTCGGTCACCGCGAGCGCGGGCAAGGGGCGGTCCGTCGCGGGCGGTGTGGGCCCGGCGATCGGCGTCGGCGCCGTCGCCAACGCGGCCGTCGTACGGGCCACGGCCATGCCGGTCGCGGCCGCCCGCAAGGCACGCTTCACCGCGACCGAACAGAGCGTCTCCAGCCGGCAGGGTGCGGAGATCCGGGGCGAGAAGGCCCTCTACGTCGGGACGGTGACGTTCACCGCGGAGGGTACGGGCCCCCGGTCGGCCCAGGCGGTCCTGCACCCCGAGACCCGGGTCGCCCAGCACACGATGAACGTGTGGATCAGCCTGCGCGCCGACGAGGCGCAGTCCTTCGGGCTGCCGTTGCCGCCCGGAATGACGGCCGAGGACTTCGTCCAGAAGCCGAAGGAGACCGACGAGAACGGCGAGGAGCGGGACGTCGAGCGCCGCCTCCCTTACGACGGCAAGGGCGCCGGCGTCGCACTGAGCCGGCTCGACACCGGCCCCATGATGGAGGCGGTGCGCCAGATGTTCGCCACCGATCCCCGGCTGGCCGGCTATCTCCCCGCGTTCGGCGCCACCGCCCCGGCCGCCGGCCACACCAGCAACGAAGAGGACGAGGCCCAGCGGCACAATTACCGCGATCTGATGACCGCCCTGTCGGAGACCAACCTCCTGGTGAACAAGGACCAGTTGCTGTCCACCGGCATCCGGGTACGGCTGCGCCGCAAGACGACCATGCACTCCCACGACGTGCAGATCCTCGTCACGGGCAGGCTGAGCGACACCGCCTACGAGGGCGACATCAAGGACTGGTCGGTGCGCGGCCACTCCGGCATCACCGGCAACGCGCAGAGCGGGCGCAGCAGTTCGCGGTCGATCGGCGGTCTGGTGCTCGGCCAGGCCCGGATCGTCCCCGGCGTCCTGACCGGCTCGGCCCGCTACGAGCGGCACAGCACCGGCGCCCATCGCAACCAGGCCGGCACGACCGGCCGTACGGACGTCGTGGCCAACGGCTCCGACACGGCCGGCGCGTTCCGGGCGGCTCTGCGGCTCGATGTGGAGGCCACCATGACGTCCCGGCCCCGCAAGCTCGCCCGCGGCCTCACCCCGGGCCGTCCGGGCCGGGACGTGCCGGAGGCCGAGACGGTGAGGTTCATGAACGCGGGCAGCCAGGACGTACGGCTGACCACGCCGACGGAGTTCACGGTGGACCAGGAGGGGAAGGACCGGCTGGACGCGGCGGTCGGGGGCCGCGGGGAACCTGCGCCCGCCACCGACTTCGCCGCCGAGGGCATCGGCGACCTGGCCTCGCTCGTCCCGCAGCCGGCCACCGGGTCCGTGCTGCGGGACTGGCAGCTGGTGGAGACCGTCGAGGCGGGGCCCGTCCGTGAGCTCGCCTTCTCGCTGCTGTCCAGGGCCGCCGCCCGTAACCGAGGTCTGCGCGAGGATCCGGCGCTGGCGACGGAGGGGCTCGCACCGCGGCAGGCGATCGAGGAGCGGTTCGGCGAACGGTCGGTGCAGGCGGCGCTGCGGCAGGCCGCGTCCTCCGGCTGGGTCGTGAAGAACCTCCGCTACCCGCGCCGCCTGGCGGCCCTCAAGGGCGCGGTCGGCACCCGGCTCTCCCTGGCCAACCCGAGGTTCATGCACAAGGGCGCGGGCCCGGGCACCGAGACCTTCGTGCTCGGCGGCCACCAGTCCGCGGGGCAGACGGGCGAGGGCACCACCAGCACCTGGCAGTTCGGCGCCACCGGCACGGAGCAGGGCACCATGTGGCGGGCCGGCCAGGGCCTGACGGCATCCCGCACGTCGAGCGAGGGTGACGCCCGGTCGTACGCCCTGTCCGGCACGGTCGAGCGCAACGCGCACACCCCGAAGAAGGCCCCGCTGTATCTGGTCCAGTGCGACGTGCTGGTGGACATGATCGCGGAGGTCAAGGTCACCGGCGGCGGCCCCTACGTGTCCAAGGGCGCCCAGACACTGCCGGCCGCGGCGGGGGTGTGGCTGACGGAGGCGCAGCTGCCGGCCGGGATACGGCAGGAGTTGGGGCTGGACGCTCCGAAAGAGCCGGCCACGGCCTCCTCCGCCGTGCAGGACGAGAGCCCGGCGGAGAGTTCCCGGATGACCGCCGAGCGGTCCGCCGCCCGGGAACGGACCGCCACGGACGCGGCCGGTTCGTCCTCGTCCGCGCCGGCGACCGGCGCCGGCCCGACGTTCCGCCGCGAACTGCCGCTCGGGTTCGGCATGATCGAGGACCTCCCGGACTTCGCCCCGCTGCTGGGACAGCTGCGTTCCCGCCTCGTCGCGAGCCGGCGGCAGGACCTCGCCGACGACCTGCTGCCCCGCCGGCAGCTCGACGACCGCAACGACAACGTGCAGCGGCTGCTGCGCGTCCTGGACCGCGACGGCTCCGCCGGACTGCTGTCCAGTGCCATGGACGGCGGAGTCACCGTCGAGCTGTTCGACGGACGCAGGACCCCGTACTGGGCGGTGTTCAAGGTCGACCGGGTCGGTGACGGCACGTTCATGGCCGACGCGAACGACAAACGGGACATGGAGTACATCACCTCGGCCGTCACCCAGGAGGCCACCTCCCATGACGAGGGCGTGATGACCGGCGCCGAGGGCATCCTCGCGGGCTCGGGCAAACCGGAGGGCGGGGCGGGGCAGTTGAAGAGCGTGGGCGGTGCGGGGGGCCTCGGTCTCACGTCCGGCCACTCGCGGCGCAGCGGCGCCGTGAGCCGGGGCCAGCTCGGCATGAAGACGGTCGCGGACGCGAGCGCGGTGCCGTCGTCGAAGATGCGGGTGCCGGTCCGGGCGAGCCTTGAGCTGTACCGGGGCAACTCCCGGGTGGCGCTTGCCCTGCTGGACAGTCTGGCGTTGACCCATCGCGTCCTGAACGCGGACCTGGCCGCGCTCTCCAAGGTGAAGCTGCCGCGGGAGGACGTGCCGCTCGTCGCCCGGGGTTCGCAGCGCGACGCCGGCGCAGTCGGCCTCGACTCCTGGCGTGCGGGTGGTGCGCGGCTGCCGATGGAGGCGCAGATCAACGGCTTCCAAGGGATCACTCAGGTCCGGCAGTTGCTGACCGACGCGGTCCGGCAGGCGGGCGGCGGTGACCGGTTCCGCGACAAGGGGCAGGCCGCCGCGTACGCCCTCAACGAGGCGGTCTCCACGGAGTGGATGATCTCCGCGCTGCCGCTGCTCACCTCCGCAGGCGTCGACCTCCCGCCGGTGCACGCCTCCGGCGCGGAAGGCCAGAACCTGCACGCCTCTCTGCATGCGCGGCTGCGCAACGGCATCGCGCTGGGCATCGGCGACAAGATGACCTTCGAGACGATCGGCCAGAGCGATCTCGATGCCGCCCGCCCCACCCAGTCGGACGGCCAGAGCTCCACCGACCACAGCAGGTCGGCCCGCGGGCTGTTCGGCGCGGGGGTGCTCAACGCCGACCAGTTCCGCCTCAACCAGCTGATGGGCAACGCGGGCGGCTCCGGCGGCGCGACCGACGCCACGGCGAACTCCTCCGGCTCGATGCCGGTGCACAAGCCGAAGATGAAGTCGGTCCTGGTCCAGTTCACGCTGGACGTCAGGGTGGTGGCTCAGGTGACCAACCGGGTCCGCGGCGGCCGGGCGGGCACGGCGGTACGGGAGACGACCCTGGCCCGCCCGGTGGTGATCCGTATGCCGGAGCCCGTGGTCCGCAAGATGCTGGCCACCCAGGGCAACCACATCTCGATCCTGCGTACGCCCAGGTTCGCGCCGACCCGGCCACTCCCGCCGCTGCCGCCCAACGAGTAGGCAGAGACCCGGGAGCGGTCAGGGCCCCGCCCACAGCCCGTCGTCGGTGAGCCCCAGCAGCTCGATCGCGTTACGCCGTACGATCCGCTCCACGACGTCCGCCTCCAGGTGCCCCATCTGCGTCTCGCCGACCTTGCGGGACTCGGGCCAGGTGGAGTCGGAGTGGGGGTAGTCGGTCTCGTACAGGACGTTGCCGACCCCGATGGCGTCGAGGTTGCGCAGCCCGAAGGCGTCGTCGAAGAAGCAGCCGTAGACGTGCTCGGCGAAGAGCTCGGACGGCGGCCGGTGGACCTTGTCGGCGACCCCGCCCCACCCCCGGTTCTCCTCCCAGACGATGTCGGCGCGTTCGAGGATGTAGGGGATCCACCCGATCTGCCCCTCGGCGTACATGACCTTGAGCCCGGGGAAGCGCTCGAACTTGCCGCTCATCAGCCAGTCCACCATCGAGAAACAGCAGTTGGCGAAGGTGATGGTGGAGCCGACGGCGGGCGGGGCGTCGGCGGAGGTGGAGGGCATACGGCTGCTGGAGCCGATGTGCATGGCGACGACGGTGCCGGTCTCCGCGCAGGCCGCGAGGAAGGGGTCCCATGCGTCGGTGTGCACGGAGGGGAGGCCCAGGTGCGGGGGTATCTCGGAGAAGGCGACGGCACGGACGCCGCGGGCGGCGTTGCGGCGGACCTCTGCCGCCGCCAGCTCGGCGTCCCAGAGGGGGATGAGGGGGAGGGGTATGAGCCGGCCCTGTGCCTCGGGGCCGCACCACTCCTCCACCATCCAGTCGTTGTAGGCCTGGATACAGAGGAGACCGAGTTCGTGGTCGCTCGCCTCCGTGAACGTCTGGCCGCAGAAGCGGGGGAACGTGGGGAAGCAGAGGGCGGACTGGACGTGGTTGACGTCCATGTCGGCGAGGCGGGCGGGGACGTCGTACGAGCCCTTGCGCATCTGCTCGTACGTGATGACCTCTAGCTTGATCTCGTCCCTGCTGTAGCCGACGGCGGTGTCGAGGCGGGTGAGGGGCCGGTGCAGATCTTCGTAGATCCACCAGTCACCGATGGGGCCTTCGTCACCGGGCTGCCCCATGACGGGCTTGAATCGCCCGCCGAGGAAGGACATCTCCTTCAGGGGGGCGCGGACTATGCGAGGTCCGGTGTCCAGGTACTTCTTGGGCAGCCGGTTCTGCCACACGTCCGCGGGCTCCACGGTGTGGTCGTCGACGGAGATGATCTTCGGAAATGCCGGTGTGGTCTCCATGAAGCTCACGGTAGCGCCGATCTGACGGTCCGTCAGCTGTGCGTCACGGGTTGGCGGTGGTCGGGTCTGTGCGGAAGTGTGCGGAGAGCGTGTGTGGACTTTGTGGTATCCCGCGCGCCCACCTGTGACTGCGGTCTCCGACGGCTGACGCGCCCGCCGTGTACAAGGCAAACTAGGCCGGGCGGCACCTCCCCGGGGCCGCTTAGTTGTTCTGGGATGGCTAGGGGGACTGCATGGACGGAGTACCGCGGGTGCCTGAGCAGCGGGGTCCGGGTTCCTCCGGGGAGTCGGCCGCGCTGCGCTTCAGCGTGCTCGGACCGGTGCGCGCCTGGCGGGGCGGGGAGCCGCTGACCACCGGCTCACCGCAGCAACGCGCCCTGCTGGCGGCCCTGCTGCTCCGCGACGGCCGCACGGCGACCGCGGCGGAACTGATCGACGCCCTCTGGGGCGAGGAGTCCCCGTCGCAGGCGCTGGCGGCGCTGCGGACGTACGCCTCCCGGCTGCGCAAGGTGCTGAACCCCGAAGTCCTGGTGAGCGAGTCCGGCGGCTATGCGATCCGGGGTCTGCCGGACGGCTCCCTGGACCTCACGATGGCCCAGGACCTGGCGACCGAGGCGGAGAAGGCCCGGAACGCCGGGGACCTGTGCCATGCGCGGGACGTGCTGGGCCGGGCGCTCTCGCTGTGGGACGGGGAGGTACTGGCGGGCGTACCCGGCCCGTACGCGGAGGCGCAGCGCGTACGGCTGGAGGAGTGGCGACTCCAACTGCTCGAAACGCGCCTGGACATGGACCTGGAACAGGGCTGCCACGCGGAGGCCGTGTCCGAGCTGACGGCACTGACGGCGGAGCATCCGCTGCGGGAACGGCTGCGTGAGCTGCTGATGCTGGCGCTGTACCGTTCCGGCCGCCAGGCGGAGGCGCTGGCGGTGTACGCGGACACACGGCGACTGCTGGCGGACGAACTGGGCGTGGACCCGCGTCCGGGCCTCAGGGAACTCCAGCAGCGGATTCTCCAGGCGGACCCCGGCCTGACGGAACTGTCGGCACCGGCGGCGGAACCGGCCGCCGTCCCGGTCCGCCCCGCGCAACTCCCGGCGACGGTCCCGGACTTCACCGGGCGGGTTTCCTTCGTTTCCGAGCTGAGCGACGTCCTGGCCTCGGCGGAGGGCCGGGTGATGGCGGTCTCGGCGCTGGCCGGGATCGGAGGCGTCGGCAAGACGACCCTCGCCGTGCACGTGGCCCACCAGGCGCGGGCGGCATTCCCGGACGGCCAGTTGTACGTGGACCTACAGGGCGCGGGCGCCCGGGCGGCGGAGCCGGAGACCGTACTGGGCTCGTTCCTGCGGGCGTTGGGTACGGCGGACTCGTCCATCCCGGACTCCCTGGAGGAACGCTCGGCGCTGTACCGGTCCGTGCTGGACGGGCGACGGGTACTGGTCCTGCTGGACAACGCACGGGACGCCGCACAGGTACGTCCGCTGCTGCCGGGCATGGAAGGCTGCGCGGCACTGGTGACGTCCCGGGTACGGATGGTGGACCTGGCGGGCGCCCATCTGGTCGACCTGGACGTGATGTCCCCGGACGAGGCACTGTTGCTCTTCACCAAGATCGTGGGCGAGGAGCGTGTGGCGTCCGAACGGGAGGCCGCGCTGGACGTGGTCGCGGCGTGCGGCTTCCTGCCGCTGGCGATCAGGATCGCGGCGTCCCGCCTGGCGGCCCGCCGCACCTGGACCGTCTCGGTGCTGGCGGCAAAGCTCGCGGACGAACGCCGCCGCCTGGACGAGCTCCAGGCCGGCGACCTGGCGGTGAAGGCGACCTTCGAGCTGGGATACGGAGCACTGGAGCCGGCCCAGGCCCGGGCGTTCCGGCTGCTGGGCCTGGCGGACGGGCCGGACATCTCGCTGGCGGCGGCCGCGGCGGTACTGGATCTGCCCGTCGAGGAGACGGAGGACCTGCTGGAGTCCCTCGTCGACACGTCGTTGCTCGAGTCGGCGGCTCCTGGGCGGTACCGGTACCACGACTTGGTACGGCTCTACGCGCGTGCGTGCGCGGAGCGGGATGAGCGGCCGACGAGTGATCGGGGGGCGGCTCTGTCCCGGTTGCTGGACTTCTACCTGGCTACGGCGGCCGGGGTCTATGCGATCGAGCGGCCGGGGGATCGGCTGGTGGATCACCTTGAGACCACCGACTACCCGGGGCTGAGCTTCGAGGACCGGCACGAGGCGCAGGACTGGTTGTACTCCGAGGCCCATGCGTTGCTCGCGTTCACCCAGCAGTGCACCGGGAACGCCGTGCTGCGGCGGGCGGTGGATCTGCTGTGGGCGGCGAAGGATCTCGCCGAGTCGGGCGCCAACGCCAAGCAGTACGAGGCTGTCGCCTGCACGCTGCGAGGTGCTGCCGACCGGGCCGGTGACCCTCAGGCCCTGAGCCGGGCGCTCACGACGCTGACCAACGTCCATCTCGTGGCCGGACGCTTCAGTGAGGCGGACGAGGAAGCACGACGTGCCATGGAGCTGGCCCACCTCGTGGACGACCTGGCACCCAGGTGCTGGGCTGCCAACGACCGCGGCATCATCGCGCTCTACCAGAACCGTTACGCGGATGGTGAGGCGTATCTCCGGCAGGCCATCGACAGCTTCCGGCAGGACGAGAACCTCGCCGGAGAGGCCAGCGCCCTGTGCAATCTCTCGCGTATCCACCTCGCCCTGGGCAGGGTCGGCAGCGCGGTGGAACTCGCGCAGCAGGGCATCGCCATCTACGACCGCCTGGGCCACACGCTCCGCGGTGCCAACGGCCGCTACGCCTTGGGGATGGCTCTCACCGGCCAGGGCGGGCTGAGTGCGGCTGTCGACCGGCTCAACGAGGCCCTGGAGGTGTTCCGCGACAGCAGACAGCGGCTGTGGGAGGGGATGACGCTCTTCCGGATCGCGGAAGCGCATCTCGCGGCACGCAGGCCCGCCGAGGCCGCGGCCCTGGCGGAACAGGCACAAGCCGTGCTGCGGGGCATCGGTGGTGAATGGCGGCGGGGCAACATCCTGACCGTTCTCGGCCGGGCACTGAGTGACCTGAACCAGACCGGCCGGGCACGGGCCTGCTGGCAGGAGGCCCTCTCCATCTTCGACTCACTGGAGTCCCCGGAGGCCGCCGAGGTACGGCTGCTGCTCAGCCCGGCTGCGGCCGCCTGAGCCGCGGCGAAGCGTTCATCGTTCGTTTATCGCGCCACGGCACTGTGTCTCTTGTCGATCCGTCGCGTCGGGGGGCAGACGGGTCAGCGGTGATCACCACCGCTAGGGTGTACGACCCTGATATGCCCGTCCGGCGTCCCGCGGGGGAGTCGCCGGACGGGCATCGCCCATCAATGAACGGGAGTTGCCAGTCCATGAGCGATGCCAAGAAGGACACCGTGGTGAAGCCGCTCGACAACCACGCCACGGACGTCGATGACGCCACCACGCAGGACAACCACGCCACCGACGAAGAGATCACCACGCTCGACAACCACGCGACGGGCGGCACGGTGAAGCCGCTCGACAACCACGCGACGGACGAGAAGGCCTGAGCAGACCTCACTCCACACGGGGATCGGCCGCGGCGGCACGGAGGGGAGCCGCCGCGGCCGATGCATGCCACGGGCCGGACAGGCCCGGCCGACCACCGTCCCCGCACCCGCTTCACCCCGTTCGTCCCACCGACACCCCCTGTACTCCCCCCACCGCCACGCTCGGGTGTCATGGCATACGACCGGACGACGGCAACGCCGGGCCAGGCGTCGCCGGGGGCTTTTCAGAAGTTCGTGCAGTTCGTGCCGCTCGCCGTGGTGGCTGTGATCGTGGTCGACGCGGCGACCGACTTCTTCCCCGACGATCCGCTCGTCGGGATCGTGACCCCGCTGCGGCTGCTCATCGTCGTCGGGTTCGTCGCCCTGCTGCTGCCCTCGCCGTCGCGGGCTCGAATACGGGACTTCCGCTCACGGCTGGACATCCCCATCGGCGTCCTGCTGCTGGCGGCGGCCGCGGCCACCGTCCACGGCGGCCATCCCACCGCCCCGCTCCGAGGCCTGGTCACGGTCCTCGCCTGCTACTACCTCGTCGTCGGAGTGCGCCGCACCCAGCCGGAGTCCTGGCGGGCGATCGGCCTGCTCGCGCTGGTCGGCGTGGGTGCCGCCGCGACCTCGGCGTTCTCGCAGTTCACGAACGACACGCCCACCGGCTTCTGCCGTACCGGGCTGCTCACGGACATCTCCTGCGACGACACCGGCGGCGACGTCCTGATCCGCGCCATCGGCACCTTCGCCAACCCCAACCTGCTGGCCGCCTTCCTCGTCCTGCTGCTCCCCTTCGTGCTGCTCGCCGCCGTCTCCGTCGACGAGCGCACGGCCCGTACCGTGATCGTGCTGGTCGGCGTCCTCGGATACGGGGCGATGCTCACCACCTTCTCCCGCGCCGGGTACGTCGCCGGCGCCGCCGGCCTCCTCGTCCTCGCCGGTGCCTACTGGCTGGCCCCCCGCCTCGCGGACCGTGCGCAGCGCCGGCTCGTCGGTGCGCTCGGGGCGCTGGGGCTGGCCGCCGCCGCGGCCGTCATCTGGGCCGTGTCGCAGGCCGGCAACTCGCTCGGCGTGCGCGGCCAGGCCTGGGACGCCGCGCTCTCGCTGGCCAAGGACAACCCCCTCGGCGTGGGCCTCGGCCGCTCCGGCGCCGCCATCTCCGCCACCGCCCCCGGCGACCGCGTCTTCGTGCACGCCCACAACATGTGGCTGAACTGGCTCGTCGAGACGGGCGCCCTCGGTCTCCTGGCGATCCTCGCCGTGACCGTCGTCGCCTGGCTGCACGCCGCCCGCATCGCCCGCGCCAAGTCGGTCCTCGGCACCGTCGGGCTGGCCTCGCTGACCGGGTTCTTCCTGATGACGATGATGGACCACCCGGCCAACCTGGACCGGATAGACATCCTGTTCTGGGTCGTCCTGGCCGTCGTCATGGGCGAGTCCCCGGAACGGCCCAGCAGCACGGCCACCGGCTCCGTCAACCGGCGTCGCCACGGTGCGCAGCCGCAGTCGGCGCTGCCACGGCAGCAGCAGCCGCTCCCCTCACCCTGACCGCAACTCCCCCTTCACCACCTTCCCGCTCGCGTTCCTCGGCAGTTCCGCCACGAACTCCACCAGCCGCGGCACCTTGTAGTTCGCCATCTCCCGCCGCGCCCACGCGATCAGGTCGTCCCCGGTGACCACGGCCCCCGGCCGCCGCACCACGTACGCCTTCCCGACCTCCCCGAGCCGTGCGTCGGCGACTCCGATCACCGCCACGTCCGCCACATCGGGATGCAGGCCGAGCAGTTGCTCTATCTCCGCCGGGTAGGCGTTGAAGCCGCCGACGATGAACATGTCCTTGATGCGGTCCGTGATGCGCAGGTTCCCCGCCTCGTCCAGCACGCCGACGTCGCCCGTCCGCAGCCACCCGTCCTCCCCCAGCACCTCCGCCGTCGCCGCCTCGTCCTCGTAGTAGCCGCGCATGACGTTGAAGCCGCGGACCAGGACCTCGCCGGGCTCGCCGACCGGTGCCTCGACCCGCACTTCCGTGCCGGGTATCGCCCGGCCCGACGTCGATGCGATCACCGGCAGAGAGTCCTCGCGCCGGCACATGGTGACGATGCCGCTGGCCTCCGAGAGGCCGTACGCCGTCAGGACCGTCTCCACGCCCAACTCGCCCCGCAACCGCTCCACCAGGCGCAACGGCACCACCGCCGCCCCCGTCACGACCAGCCGCAGCGCCGAGAGGTCGTATGTGTCCCGCGAGGCGTGGTCCAGCAAGGACTGGTGCAGGGTGGGCGGGCCCGGCAGCACCGACACCCGTTCCGCCGCGATGTTCGCCAGTGCCGTGCCGACGTTGAACACCGGCTGGGGGACCATCGTCGCGCCGCGCATCAGACACGCGAGCACTCCCGCCTTGTAACCGAAGGTGTGGAAGAAGGGGTTCACGATCAGATAGCGGTCGCCCTGCCGCAACCCCGCGAGATCGCACCAGGCTTCGTACGCCCGCAGGGTCTGCGCATGGGTGATCACCGCACCCTTCGGGCGCCCCGTCGTACCGGACGTGAAGACGATGTCCGACGGGGCTGATCCGTCCACCGCCGCCGAGCGCACCCGCACTTCGGACGAGCCCACGCCCTCGCCGCTCGCCAGGAAGTCCTTCCACGTACGGAACTCGGCAGGCGCGTCGTCCGACAGCACCACCACGTGCTCCAGCTCCGGCAGCCCCGGCCCCTCCGCGACCGCCCGCCGCAGCGACGCCACATACGACGTCCCCAGGAACGTCCCCGTCACGAACAGCAGCCGCGCCCCGCTTCTGCGCAGCACATCCGCCGCCTCCACGCCCTTGAACCGCGTGTTGACGGGGACCAGCACCGCCCCGGCCGACACCGCGCCCAGCGCCGCCACGATCCAGTCCAGGGTGTTCGGGGCCCAGATCGCGACCCGGTCGCCGGGCTCGATCCCGTTCGCCATACAGGCCGCCGCCGACCGCTCGACGCGGCCGCCCAGTTCGGCGTACGAGATCCGGGTGCGGCCCTCCACCACCGCCTCGGCGTCCGCGTACCGCTCGGCCGCGGACCGGACGAGTCCCGGGATGCTTCCCCACTCCAAGTCACCGCGCACAACAGCCCCCAAACCAGTAGCTGACTGCCCGTCAGATTAGCTGTAGCCTGACGCCCTGTCAGCCGCCAAGTCACCGCGTGGAGGTGTGTACATGGCCGGGCTCAAGGACGCCACCGCCATCGTCGGCATCGGACAGACCCCCTTCGCCAAACACCTCCCCGACGACGAACGCACCCTCGCCTGCCGCGCCGTCCTGGCCGCCCTCGACGACGCCGGCATCGCGCCCGGCGAGGTCGACGCGCTCGCCTCGTACACGATGGAGCAGACCGACGAGGTGGAGCTGGCGAAGGCCGTCGGGTTCGGCGACCTCACCTTCTTCAGCAAGGCCGGGTACGGCGGCGGCGGTTCCTGCGCCACGGTCGCCCATCTCGCCGCCGCCATCGCCACCGGCCAGGCGACGGTGGGGGTGGCCTGGCGGTCACGCAAGCGCGGGTCCGGCCCCCGCCCCTGGACCAACACCGACGTACAGCTGCCGACCCCCGCCCAGTGGACCCGCCCCTTCGGCCTGCTCAGGCCCGCCGACGAGATAGCCATGCTCACCCGCCGCTACATGCACGAGTACGGCGCGACCCGCGACCACCTCTTCAACGTCGCCCTCGCCTGCCGCAACCGGGCCAACCAGAACCCCGCCGCGATCATGTACGACCGCCCCCTCACCCGCGAGATGTACATGACCTCCCGCTGGATCAGCGAGCCCCTCTGCCTCTTCGACAACTGTCTGGAGACGGACGGGGCGTTGGCGTGCGTGGTGGTCAGCAAGGAGCGGGCCCGCGACTGTCGTCACACCCCCGCCTACGTCCACTCCGCCGCCCAGGGCCTGCCCGCCCAGCACCACGGCATGGTCAACTACTGGAACGACGACCCGCTCACCGGCCCCGCCTGGACCGCCGCCCGGCACCTGTGGAAACACGCCGACTTCACACCCCAGGACGTCGAAGTCGCCCAGATCTACGACGCGTTCGCCCCTCTCATCCCGCTCTCCCTGGAGGGCTACGGCTTCTGCGGGCGCGGCGAGGGCGGGGCCTTCACGGAGGGCGGCGCCCTGGAGATCGGCGGGCGGCTGCCGCTCAACACCGGGGGCGGCGGGCTCTCCGAGGCGTACGTCCATGGCTTCAACCTCATCAACGAGGGCGTGAAGCAGCTGCGCGGGACGAGTACCGCCCAAGTGCCGGGGGCCGCCACCTGTCTCGTCACGGCGGGCGAGGGCGTCCCCACCTCCGCCCTTCTCCTGAGGAGCTGAGCCGATGCTCACCCCCGTCACCGACGCCGACGGCGCCCCCTTCTGGCAGTACGCCGCCCATCGCGAACTCCGTGTCCAGGCCTGCGCCGACTGCGGCGAACCCCGCTTCCCGCCCCGCCCCTGCTGCCCCCACTGCCAGTCCTTCGCCACCGAGTGGCGGCAGGTCACCGGACGCGGCCGCATCTGGTCGTACGTCATCCCCCACCCGCCCCTGCTCCCCGACTACGCGGAGCAGGCGCCGTACAACGTCATCGTCGTCGAACTCACCGACGCCCCCCGGATACGGCTCGTCGGGAACCTGGTCACGGAGGCCGGGGCGCCGCTCAACTCCCTCTCCCCCGACCGCCTTCGCATCGGCGCCCGGGTCCAGGTCGTGTTCACCGACACCGGCCTGCCCCAATGGATCCTGGAGCGTCCATGAGCCTCGGCCTCACCACCGACAAGGACACCGGCGTCGCGGTCGTCACCCTCGACCGGCCGGACCGTCTCAACGCGATCGACCTGACGACCGCCGGTGAACTGCACGACACCTGGCGGGAGTTGCGGTTCGACGACTCCGTACGGGCCGTCGTCCTCACCGGGGCCGGTGAGCGGGCGTTCTGCACGGGGATCGACCGGGACACGGTCGTGCCGCAGCCGAACTCCCCGTACATGGCGGATGATCCGCTGTCCCGCATCGGGCCGAAGTCGAACGACCTGTGGAAACCGGTGATCTCCGCCGTACAGGGCATCGCCTGCGGCGGCGCCTTCTACCTCCTCGGCGAGTCCGACTTCCTCGTCGCCGACCCGACCGCCACCTTCTTCGACCCGCACACCACGTACGGGATGGTCAGCGCGTACGAGTCGGTGCTGATGACGCAGCGGATACCGTACGGCGAGGCCGCGCGGATGGCGCTGATGGGAACCGCGGAACGGATCTCGGCCCAGCGCGCCTACGACGTCGGGCTCGTCTCCGAACTCACCGAGCCCGGCGGAGCCTTGGTGGCCGCGACCGCCTGCGCGACGGTGATCGCCGGGTACCCGACGGAGGCGGTACAGGGGACCGTACGGGCCCTGTGGGCCGGCCGGGAAGGGGAGGTCGGACGCGGCTACGCACAGGCCCAGCACCTGGTGTCCCTCGGCAACCTGCCCGACGAACGGCAGGCGGAGTTGTTCAAGGCCCGAGGCCAGACGTTCCGCCTCCGCTGACCCTGCGCCACATGGCGGGTCCCGCCGACCGGGCGTAGCGTTCGCCGTGAGAGCGCTGAACAGGCCCTCCCCGAAGCGACGGCCGCCGTCCGGAACGCCCCTTCCGTGCGCCCGGCACGACGGCCGTCCCGGGAAAATAGACGCCCGCACCAGCGCCCCTTTAGGGGCGCGGGGAACTGCGCGACCAGCCACGACGGACCCGCGGACAAAACCCGGCCCGCGGTGGAGCGCCTACGGCCGAGCCGTCCCCGTACCCTTCTCCGCGTCCAGCGCATACACGCACCGGTCCTTGCTGCACGCGTACACCACACCGTCCCGCACCACCGGCGACCCGGTGATCTCACCGCCCGTCGCCAGCTTCCACCGAAGCCGCCCGTCGTCGGCCTTGAGCGTGTACAGCAGATGGTCGGTAGAGCCGAAGTGAATACGGCCCTCGGCCACGGACGGCGCCCCGACGATGTCGCCACCCGCCTGGAACCGCCACTTGGGCGTGCCGGTGACCGCGTCCAGGGTGTAGAGCCCCTTGCCGCTACCGACGTGGACGTGCCCGGCGGCAACCAGCACCGGCTCGATCGAGGCGCGGGACTCGGTCGCGATGCGCCAGCGGTCGCGGCCGTCGGCGGCGTCCAGGGCGTACACCGTGCCGAGGTAGTCGGCCAGATAGACCCCACCGCCGGTGACGGCCGGGCCCGGTACGAACGTCGGCGGGCACAGGAAGACCGCCGGAGCCTCGAAGTGCCAGCGGACATGACCGGCGGCCGCGTCGATGGCGAGGACACGCGTCCCGGCCGACACATAGACGTATCCGTCGTGGGCCTGCGCCACCCGCACCGGAACGCCGCCGCAGGAGGCCGCGTCGCCGATCGGGTACGACCAGCGCTCGTCACCCGTGCGGGCGTCCAGGGCGCGCAGCCGGGAGTCCTGCCAGACGAACACCGTGCCGTCGTACAGCGCGGGCCCGGCCTCCGGCGACTCGAAGTCGGTCTGGGCGCCGGCGAGCTCCCACAGCTTCTGCCCGCCCGAGGCCTCCCACGCCTGGACGCCGCCGCCGCGCGTGCCGGTGATCACGGTTCCCCGGTCGGCCTTGAGCGAGTACACCCAGGCATCGGTGGCCAGCCGCCAGAGGTCCGCGCCCTCCCGGGCGTCGAGGGCGTACAGCGTGGGCCCGTCGGAGGCGTGGATACGGCCGTCCGCGACCGCCATCGACCAGGCCACGTCCCGCGTCTTGAACCGGCGGCGGCCCGTCGCCACGTCCAGGACGTGCACCTCGAAAGAGGTGACGTAGACGAGGTCGTCGGAGACGGAAGGGGTGCCCCAGACGTCGTTCGACATGCGGAAGCGCCAGGGGCGCCAGCCGGCCGCCGTCTCCGGGGGTGCGGGCGGCGACGCGGTCACGGCAGGGCCCACGGCAGGGTCGGTGCCGTTGACGCCGGGACGGGGACGGGACCAGGAGGCCACCAGGCCGGCCTCTGGAGGAGGTGCCTTCACGGCGGCGGCACGGGCGTCGGCGACGCGCGGCCCGGGCCCGATCGGCACCGCCGCGCCGGCCAGCCGTACCGGGCCGGTGTCGGGGGCGCCGACCGGGGCGGGCACGGGCGCCGGGATGACCGGGTCGTGCGAGGGCGGGGGCGGGTGCGGAACCGCGGCCCGACCGCCGCTGCGGCCGGAACCCGGCGTGGACTTGGCCGGCGGGCGTCCGTTGCGGCGCGCCTCGATCAGGCCCACCGCCCGCTCGGGCAGCCACGCCGACGCCGTACCGCTGTCGTCGGAGCCGGAGCCGAAGAGATGGGGGGCCAGCTGGGACTGGAGGTCGGCCGGGTTGGGGCGGCCGGTCGCCTCCATCTGCATACAGGACTCGATGAGGGGGCGCAGCTCCGCCGGGAGACCGTCGAGGTCCGGGCCCTCCCTGAGCAGCATGAAGACGGTCTCCACGGGGTTGGCCCCGTGGAAGGGCGCATGGCCGGTGGCGGCGAAGACGAGCATCGAGCCCAGCGAGAACACATCGCTCGCGCCGGTCACGCTCCGCGAGTCCTTGGCCTGCTCCGGGGACATATAGGCGGGCGTACCCACGGCGACGTTGGTCATCGTCAGACGTGTGTTCGAGACGCCGGATGCGATACCGAAGTCGATGACCCGGGGACCGTCCTCGACCACGAGGACGTTCGAGGGCTTGAGGTCACGGTGGACGAGACCGGCCCCGTGAATGGACTGGAGGGCCTCCGCGACCCCCGCCGCGAGCCAGCGCACCGCCTGCGCCGGCATCGGCCCGCACTCGTTCACTATTTCCTCGAGCGAGGGCGCGGGCACATACGCGGTGGCCAGCCAGGGCACGGCCGCGCGCGGATCGGCGTCGACCACGGCCGCCGTATAGAACCCGGAGACCGCCCGTGCCGCCTCGACCTCGCGCGTGAAGCGGACGCGGAAGAGCTGGTCCTCGGCCAGCTCCGTCCGGACCGTCTTGATCGCCACGCGCCGGCCCGAAGCCGAGCGCGCGAGATAGACCAGCCCCATGCCGCCGGCACCCAGCCGTCCCAGCACCTCGAACGGCCCGATCCGCCGCGGATCGTGCTGCGTCAGCTGATCCACCACTTGCCTGCCACCTCCCCGTACGAGCCGCGTCACTCCACATATGTACGCGACCCCGTGCAGCGTCTCACCACCGCACCGCCTTGGCGGCACGCACCCTGATTCTTCCTGTCTCGGGCACTGGTTGCGAACCCGGGCGCGGATCGGGGTGTCTTGGACAAAAACACAGTGCCTTGGGACAAAAACACAGGTTCCGCCCCGCGCAAAGGCCCCTTTCGCATGCTGGACGCGGCATCTCGGCAGGAGATCAGCGTTGCAGCAGCGCGAAGGACGCCCCCTGATTGTCCGTGACAACGGCCACCCTGCCGTATGACGCATCGAAAGGGGGTGCCTGTACCCGTCCGCCGAGCGACTGCACCGTCCCGAGTACGGCGTCGCAGTCGTCGACACCGAAATGGACGAGGAGGTGGGGCGGCATCTCGGCCGGGAAGACGTCGGAGACGGGCGCGCGGCCGAAGTCGGGCTCGGCGTCCGGCCCGAACAGAGCGTCGGTGAACAGGCCGCCGTAGAAGTTGTTGGCGCCCTCGGTGTCCCGTGTGTACAGCTCGGTCCAGATGAAGGTGCCGGGCTCGTGCCGCCTGCCGAAGCCCTGGTGGTCACCCGCCTGCCAGAGGCCGAAGACGGCGCCCTCCGGGTCCGCGACCAGCGCGGCCGTGCCCAGGTCACCGACCGGGAGGGGCGCGGTGACGACCTGACCGCCGGCCATCTGCACCCGCACGGCCAGCGACTCCGCGTCCGGCGTCGCGAAATACACCGTCCACACGGTGGGCATACGGCCGTCCGCCTTGTACGCGAGCGCGGCGACGGGTGCTTTGTCGCGAAGGGCCCACACGGAGCCCCCGTACGCCTCCTCGAAAGTCCACCCGAAGAGCTCGCCGTAGAACCGCTTGCCCGCCTCCACGTCGGGCAGCCGGGCCTCGACCCAGCACGCGACGCCCTCGGCGTATGCCTCTTCGCCCGCGGATGCCCTGTTTTCGGCCATGTCGCCAAAGTAACGGCCTCTCACGCACCCCGCAGACCAGGCACACCACCCTCTCCGCCCCCGTGCACCCCATTTGCAGTCGGCCGAATCGCGCTCCGATCACCCCTCGGTAAGCTGACGTCATGACAGGACAAGTGCGTACCGTCGACGGCCGCGTGGCCGGCCGGCGTGGGCAGGCGACCCGGCAGAAGCTGCTCGACTGCCTCAGCGAGATGCTCAGCTCCTCCCCGTACCGGGACGTCAAAGTCATCGATGTCGCCCGGAAGGCGGGCACTTCGCCCGCCACCTTCTACCAGTACTTCCCGGACGTCGAAGGCGCCGTCCTGGAGATCGCCGAGCAAATGGCCACCGAGGGCGCCGGGTTGACCGAGCTGCTCGCGGGCCGCTCCTGGGTCGGCAAGGCCGGCTGGCAGACCGCACAGGAACTCGTGGACGGATTCCTGGAGTTCTGGCGCAGGAACGACGCGATCCTCAGGGTCGTCGACCTCGGTGCCGCCGAGGGCGACAAACGGTTCTACAAGATCCGTATGAAGATCCTGAACTCGGTGAACAACTCCCTCTCCGACGCGGTCGCCGAACTCCAGTCCAAGGGCCGGGTCGACAAGGACGTGAACCCGGCCGCGGTCGCGGGTTCCCTGGTCGCGATGCTCGCGGCCGTCGCCTCGCACCAGAAGGGCTTTCAGTCGTGGGGCGTCAAACAGGCTGAACTCAAGCCGAACCTCGCGCTGTTGGTGCACCTGGGCGTGACCGGAAAGAAGCCGACGAAGTAGCGCCCCTTTTTACTTCCTCGGCCCCAAGTCCTGTCTCGCAGGCGGTGGTTCACTCAGGTGGACCACCGCCTGCTGCGCTGTGCGCGCCAGCGCCCCAAAGGGGCGCGGGGAACTGCGCGACCAGCCACGACGGCGCCGCAGACGACCGACGGCATATCGCAGCACCACCAGCGGAGCGTCACGGCAGGGCCCGGTCCTTGACGACGTGCTTCATCACCAGCGTGGACGTCAGCCGCTGCACCCCCGGCAGCGTCGCCAGCCGCTCGTCGTACAGCCGCTGGAAGGCCGCCAGGTCGGCCGTGGCGACCCGCAGCAGATAGTCGGGCTCGCCGAACAGCCGCTGCGCGTCCAGTACGTGCTCGATCTCGCCGATGGCCCGCTCGAACTCGGCGACCGTGTCCCGGTCCTCCTGCCGCATCGACACGAAGACCAGCGCCTCGAAGGTCAGCCCCACCGCTGCCGGTTCGACGACGGCCCGGTACCCCTGGATCGCCCCGGCCCGCTCCAGCTCCCGCAGCCGCCGGTGACACGGCGAGACACTCAGCCGCACCCGCGCGGCCAGCTCGGTCACGGTCAGCCGCCCGTCCTGCTGGAGCTCGGCAAGAATCTTCCGGTCCACGTCATCCATGAGGCAGATCTTCCCTCACATCCGGCGATCATGAGCAAACTTCGGGAACACTTTCGGGCCATTCCCGCCTAATGTCCCCACCATGGACTCCGGAACGCTGATCTCTTTCCTCGCCGTCGACCTGCTGCTGGTGTGCGTGCCGGGCGCCGACTGGGCGTACGCGATCTCCGCCGGGCTGCGCGGCGGCTCGGTGGGATGGGCGGTCGGCGGCCTGGTCACGGGCTATGCGCTGCATACGACGCTGGCCGCGGCGGGGCTCGCCGTACTGGTCGCGGGGTCGCCGGGGCTGCTGACGGCGCTGACGGCCGCCGGCGCCGGGTATCTGGTGTGGCTGGGGTGGGGGGTGCTGCGGAATCCGGGGATGCCGGGGGCGGATCAGGCGGTGGAGACGAGTCGCGGCCGCGTCTTTCTGCGCGGCGGCACCATCAGCGGGCTGAACCCGAAGGGGCTGCTGCTGTATCTGTCGGTACTGCCGCAGTTCCTGGTGACGGGGGCCGGGCACCTGCCCGTGCCGGTGCAGACGGCCACGCTCGGCGTCCTGCACATGGCGTGCTGTGCGGCGGTCTACCTGACGGTGGGCCTCCTCGCCCGCGCGGTGCTCGGCGCCCGCCCGGCAGCCGCCCGAGCGGTCACCCGCACCTCGGGCGCGGCGATGCTGGGAATCGGCGCGTTTCTGCTGGTGCAGAGGCTGGCCACCCTCTGACCCTCACTTCCGTACGATCCTGAACACCCGGATCTCCCGCTCCACCCGCGCCTGATACGCCGCATACGGCGGCCAGAACGCCAGCACCGCCTTCCAGGCCGCCGCCCGCTCCTCCCCCTCCAGCAGCCGGGCCCGGACCGGGATGTCCCGCCCCTTCCAGCTGACCTCGGCGTCGGGATGGGCGAGGAGGTTGTGGGTCCAGGCGGGGTGGCCGGCACGTCCGAAGTTGGAGCCGACGAGGATCCAGCCGCGCCCGCCGTCCCCGCCGTCCTCCGGCATACAGGCGAGCGGCGTACGCCGGGTCTGCCCGCTCTTCGCCCCCGTCGAGGTCAGGATCACCCCCGGCAGCAGCTGCGCACTGAGCAGCACCTTGCCGCGGGTGAGCCGGTGGACGGCACGGTCCAGCGCGGGGACGACATGCGGGGCGACCTTGGCGAAGCCCGGCGTGGAGGACACCTTCTGGACGAGACGCACCCCGACGCCTCTGACACCCCTGACGCCCCTGACACCCTCGACGCCCATCAGACGGTCACCTCCCCGCCCTCGAAAAGCCGCGCCGCGTCGGCGGCATGCGCCCGCAGCCGATGCACGGGCCCGAAGAGCAACTCGTCACCGGCGGCCCGCTTGAAGTACAGGTGAGCCTCGTGCTCCCAGGTGAAACCGATGCCGCCGTGCAGCTGAATCCCCTCGGCCGCCGCACCCCGCAGTGCCTCCAGCGCCTGCGCGAGGGCAAGCCCGCCCGCTCTCGCACCGCCGGCCGTGGCCCACGCGGCGTAGTAGGCGGCCGAGCGGGCGGCCTGCACCTGGACGTACACATCGGCCAGCCGGTGCTTGACCGCCTGGAAGGACCCGATCGCCCGCCCGAACTGCTCCCGCTGGCCCACGTACTCCACGGTCCGCTCCAGCGCCCGGTCGGCGGCCCCGACGGCCTCGCAGGCGAGCACGGCGGCGGCGGTGTCGCCCATGCGGGAGAGGGCGCCCAGCACATCGGCCTCTTCGTCCCCCAGCAACTCGGCGTCCACGTCCCGCAGTTGAAGGCGGGCCTGCGGGCGGGTCGCGTCGAGCGCGGTCCGCCGGGTGCGGACGAGCCGCGCCGTGTCCCCGGGGACCAGGAACAGCAGCGTGCGCGAGCGGGCGAAGCCTCCGGCGTGGGCGGCGACGATCAGCAGCCCCGCGCTGTGCCCGTCGAGCACCTGGTCGACCTGCCCGTACAGCCGCCAGCCCTCGTCCGTCCGCCGGGCCTGGACGCCCCCCGCGCGTCCTCCTCCGGCCCAGTCGCCGCCGTTGTCGCCGGTCAGCCCGAGCACGGTGGCGAGCGCGGCGCCGGGCACCCCGAGGGCCGCGGTGAGCGACCCCGCGGCGATACGGGGCAGCAGCTCGGCCCGCTGGACGTCGGTACCGAGAGCGAGCAACAGGGGCGCACTCAGGACGGCGGTCGCGAGCAGGGGCGAGGGGGCGAGAACCCGGCCCGTCTCCTCTCCGGCGAGGGCGAGTTCGGTCGCCGAGCAGCCGACACCGCCGTACGCCTCCGGGACGGCGAGCCCGGGCAGCCCGAGTTGCTCGGCCAGGGCTGTCCACAGCGCCGGATCATGGCCGGCGGGGGTGTCGAGGGCCGTGCGCAGCTCCTCCGGTCCGCACCGCTTGTGGAGCAGTTCGCGCAGGGTGCGGCGGATCTCGTCCTGCTCGGTGGTGAAGCTGGCGTCCATGGCTCTTCCCTCCCGATCTGACGGGCCGTCATATTAGGAGCCTCACAACGATATGCACAGGGGCAGGAGGCCTCCCATGATTCCCGGCAGCCGGAAAGTCGCCGTGGTCGGTGTCGCTCTCTCCGACTGCGGCCGCGTGGACGACACCACCCCGTACGCACTGCACGCCCAGGCCGCCCGCCGCGCCCTGGCCGACGCGGGCCTGGACAAGGCCGTGATCGACGGCTTCGCGTCGGCGGGCCTCGGCACGCTGGCCCCGGCGGAGGTGGCCGAGTACCTGGGCCTGCGCCCCACCTGGGTCGACTCGACCTCGGTGGGCGGCTCCACCTGGGAGGTGATGGCGGCCCACGCCACGGACGCGATAGCGGCCGGACACGCCGATGCCGTACTCCTCGTCTACGGCTCGACCGCCCGCGCCGACATCAAGGCGGGCCGCCGGACCGGCAACCTGTCCTTCGGCGCGCGGGGCCCGCTCCAGTTCGAGGTCCCGTACGGGCACACCCTCATCGCCAAGTACGCCATGGCCGCCCGCCGCCATATGCACGAATACGGCACGACCATCGAGCAGTTGGCACAGGTGGCGGTCCAGGCGCGGGCGAACGCCGCGCTGAACCCGGAGGCGATGTTCCGGACCCCGATCACGGTCGACGACGTCCTCGACGGCCCGATGATCGCCGACCCCTTCACCAAACTGCACTGCTGCATACGGTCCGACGGCGGGGCGGCGGTGCTGCTGGTGGCGGAGGAGTACGTACGGGACTGCCGTACGGCGCCGGTGTGGGTGCTCGGCGCCGGGGAGCACGTCTCGCACACGACGATGTCCGAGTGGCCGGACTTCACCGTGTCCCCGGCGGCGGTGAGCGGACGGCTCGCCTTCGAGCGGGCGGGCGTACGCCCGGAGGAGATCGACTTCGCGGAGATCTACGACGCGTTCACCTACATGACGTTGGTGACGCTGGAGGATCTGGGGTTCTGCGGTAAGGGTGAGGGCGGGGCGTTCGTCGAGAAGGGCCGGCTGAACGCCGTGGGCGGGGAACTGCCGGTGAACACGGACGGGGGCGGGCTGTCGGCTCAGCACCCGGGAATGCGGGGTCTGTTCCTGCTGGTGGAGGCGGTGCGGCAGTTGCGCGGGGAGGTGGGCGAGGCGCGGCAGGTGCGTAGGCCCGACGGGCAGTTGCCGCGCCTCGCGGTGGCGTCCGGGACGGGCGGGTGGTTCTGCTCGTCCGGGACGGTGGTGCTGGGGCGCCAGTGAGTCCTAGAGGAACGCGCGCCAGTCCGCGTGCAGACGGTCGCCGAGCCGGATGGTGATGAACTCGTTGTTGTCCGCCTTGCCCGCCGTACGGCCGGTGGAGAACGGGAAGTTGTTGTCGTTCAGGACGGCGAGGGTGCGGTCGTCGAGCAGGACGACGTCCTCGATCGTCTGGAACGGGAAGGTGAACGTCTCGCCGAAGCCGCCGAGCTTCTTCGGGTTGGCGATGTTCATCAGGTCGGCGACGAGGGTCTTGTCCATCACGCCGTCGCCGTTGCGGTCGCGCTTGTCGGCGAGGTAGAGCCGCTTGAACTTGGCGGTGTCGCCCTGGCCGCCGTCCCGCTCGATGACCAGGAAGCGGTTCTTGTCGACGGCGATGGCGTCGCCGATCGCGTTGTCCTTGGACTCCAGACGGTAGGTCCAGCGCTTGCCGCTGTACTCGCCGGTCTTGCGGTCGAACTCGTTGATGCGCAGGTCACCGGGGATGTCACCGGCGACGGTGCCCTCCAGCAGCGGGTAGAGGTGCCGTCCGTCGACGCCCCGGGCCATGCCCTCGAAGCCCTTGCTGCTGCCGATGTTGGGCGTCTGGCCGTTCAGGTAGGGGTTCTCGGGCGCCTTCACTCCGTCGAGGGAGATCGGCGCCTCCAGCAGCTTCCCTGTGCGCGAGAAGTGCAGCAGGAACGGGCCGAACTCATCGCCCATCCAGTACGTGCCGTCGTACGCCCGCACGATCGACTCGACGTCGAAGTCGGCGCCGGTGAGGGTGCGGTCGGCGCGGGTGAGGGCGAACGGCACCTTGTGGTTCGGGTCGGTCAGGTTGAAGCCGCCGAGCACCTTGACGTTCCCGGTGCGCGGGTCCGGCTCGATGCGGTGCACGCGGAGGAGGAAGTCGGCGCTGTTGGCCTTGTTGCCGTAGCCGTTGTCCGACAGCACGTCGTACGTGCCGTCGTGCCGGTTCACGATGCCGCTGAAGCCCTGCACCGGCTGGCCCGCGAAGGGCGCCGCGATGCCGTTGAACGGTCCCGCGCCTATGGCGGCCCCGGACGGCTCGCTGCCCGGCACGAAGGTCTGGGCCGGCAGCGACGCCCACCCGGTGAGCGTGGCCTGACCGAAGTCGTCGGTGTTCTCGCCGGCCAGGGCGGCGGGCGCCGCGAGGCCGACGGTCAGCGCGACGGCGCTGCACATGATCGAGAGTCTTCTCATGGCGGGCACAGTAGGGAAACCTGATGACGAGCGGCCCAACGACAGGCGACGGTCAGCCAGTGGGGAACAGGTACCCCGCGCGGCACGTTGTGAACACAGACGGAGCACAGGTGAACTCGAGCCGCTGGAGGAATCCGACATGGCCCTGACCCGCGAGGAACGCGAGCAGTTCCTGGCCGAGCCGCACATCGCCGCGCTGGCGGTGGACGCCGAAGAAGGACGCGCGCCGCTCACCGTGCCGATCTGGTACCAGTACGAGCCCGGCGGCACGGCATGGATCATGACAGCGCTGGACTCCCGCAAGCACCGGCTGATCAGCAAGGCGGGCAGGTTCTCCCTGATGGTGGAGCGACTGGAACCCACGATCCGGTACGTGTCGGTGGAAGGCCCGGTCACCGACACCACGCCCGGCACCATCGAGAAGCTCCGCGAGATCTCGGCGCGTTACCTCCCCGCCGAGAAGGTGGACGGCTATGTCGACTTCGCCTGGAAGAACCACGGGGAGCAGGTGATCGTCCGGATGCGCCCCGAGCGCTGGCTGTCGTCCGACCTCGGCTCGGTGTAGCCACCGGGCGGTGACAATCGGGGCATGGACTCCGAGTTTGTACGTCTGCTGAAGTCGTTGCGCGTCTGGGAGGCCGGGGTCACCGAACTCCGCCCCTTCGACCCGACGACCGCACCCGCCACGCCCCTCCCCCTCTTCACGACCTGGTTCGCGGAGGCGGTGGCGGCGGGCCAGCCGGAGCCGCACACCATGTCGCTGGCGACGGCGGACGAGGAGGGCCTGCCGGACGTACGGACGGTCATGCTGCACGGCGCCGACCCGGCCGGCTGGTCCTTCGCCACCCACGTGAACAGCGGCAAAGGCCGCCAGCTGACGGCCCGCCCGTACGCGGCCCTGGGCTTCTACTGGCCGGTCCAGGGCCGCCAGATCCGCGTACGCGGCCCGGTCACCCCCGCCCCGTCCCAGGACGCCCAGGCCGACCTGCACGCCCGCTCCACCGGCGCCCTGGCCGCGGCCCTCACCGGCCGCCAGAGCGAAGTCCTGGGCTCACTGGAGGAGCTGGCGAGAGAGTCCGAGTCGGCCTGGGAGCGGGCCCAGCACGAACCGGACACCCCGGTCCCCACCTGGACCCTGTACCACCTCCAGCCGGAGACGGTGGAGTTCTTCCAGGGAGACGCTCAGCGACGCCATGTGCGGCTGAACTACCGCCGTACGGAAGGAGGTTGGGCAAAGGAGCTGCTGTGGCCGTGAACTGCTACAGCGCCGCCCCGCCGGGCGCCCGGAACACCGGCGCCCCCTCCCGGAACGCCACCTCCAGCTCCATCCCCACCCGCAGCTCCCCGCCCCCCACGACCTCCGTCATCATCCGCGGTCCCTCCGCGAGGTCGACGACCGCGGCGACGTACGGTGTGCGCTCGCCGAAGGGCGGCAGGTCGTTGCGGTGGACGACGGACCAGGTGTAGAGGGTGGCGCGGCCGGTCGCGGGCTCCCAGGTGACGTCCTCGCTCCAGCAGTGCGGGCAGAACTCGCGGGGGTAGTGATGGGCCCGGCCGCAGGCCCCGCATCGGCGGATCAGCAGCCTTCCCGCCGCGGCCGCGTCCCAGTACGCCCTCGTGAACGGGTCGATCTCCGGGACGTTCATGAGCACTCCCCGTGACGGCAAATCTGATGGTACGTCAGTTCAGCAGCTGCGGTACGCGCACACAAGGGGCTGTCGGCGACCTGTCGAATCGCCGCGAATCTGTGCGCCCGCCCTGAATTCGATGAGGAACCCCGTAGAACATCCGCGGATTGTTGACGATTTTGTTGGCTCCAAACTACGTTCGCAAACGGCAAGGACAGACGGCCGCGAGCCGCCACCCGCAGCGAACTCGGGAGAGCAACAGGTGAAGCACAGGGCAGTCAAGCGCAGGAGCGTCGTCATGGGGATCGGCGCGACCGCGGGTGTGGCCGCGGTCGGCGGCATCGCGCTCAGCGCACAGGCGTCGAGCGACACAAGCGGCTCGGGCTCCTCGTCCTCGTCCTCGTCCTCGGACGCCCTGGTCTTCGACAAGGACGCCTACACCGAGCTGTCGACGACCGTCACGGACACCGACGGAACGGACCACGAGGTGGTCTACCACTTCTGGAAGGCCATCACCTACGTCACCAAGCCGGTCGACGAGACCTACCAGAGCCTGATCGTCAGCGTCCCGGTGAAGATCGACGGCACGGCGGTGGACGCCACCGACGCCCCGATCCTGTTCGCCAACTCGGTCGGCGGCTACCTGCCGTCCTCGGTGGCGGAGGCCACCGGGGTGGGTGGCGGAGGCATGTCCGGCGGGGGCGGCGGCGCCCCCAGTGGCGCACCCTCCGGCAGCGCGTCGGCGAGCGCGTCGGCCCCCGGAGCCAACGGCAACACCAACGCCACGGGCGGTGCCCTGGCCTCCAACCAGCTCCTGGCCCTGGCGGCCGGCTACGTCGTCGTGGAGCCCGGCGCCCGCGGCCGCACCCTCAAGAACGCCGACGGCGAGTATTACGGCACCGCCCCGGCCGCGATCGTCGACCTGAAGGCCGCCGTCCGCTACGTCCGCTTCAACAAGGGCCGCATCCCGGGCAACACCGACCGCATCGTCTCCGCCGGCACCAGCGCGGGCGGCGCTCTGTCCTCCCTGCTGGGCGCCTCCGGCGACAGCAAGATCTACGACAAGTACCTCAAGGAGATCGGCGCCGCCGACGCCTCCGACGCGATCTTCGCGACCGGCGCCTGGTGCCCGATCACCGACCTGGAGCACGCCGACGGTGCCTACGAGTGGAACTGGGGCGCCAACAACCTCAGCACCGGCAAGCAGGTCGACCAGACCGTCTCCAAGGAACTCCAGTCGCAGTTCGCCGAGTACCAGGCGTCCCTCAAGCTCCGGGGCCTGAACCGCTACGGCGCCCTCACCGCCCGCAACTACGACGACTACCTGCTGACGACCTACCTCCAGCCGTCGGCCGCCACCTACCTGGCCGCCCTGTCGGAGTCGGACCGCACGACGTACCTGGCCGAGAACACCTTCATCACCTGGGACGGCAAGAAGGCCACCTTCACCTGGGCCGGCTTCCTCACCCACGTCGGCGCCCGCAAGAAGACCGTCCCGGCCTTCGACGCCTTCGACCTGTCCGCCGGCGAGAACAACCTGTTCGGCAAGGACACCACCGAGTCCCGCCACTTCACGGCGTACGGCGCCAAGAACGACACCACCGGGCTCAGCAGCAAGCGCGTCCCCGCCGACATCCCCGAGACGCTCGACCTGATGAACCCGATGTACCACCTCGGGAACAAGAACCCGGCCCGCTCGAAGCACTGGTGGATCCGCCTCGGCACCGAGGACTCCGACACCTCGCTGACGGTCTCCGCCAACATCGCCGCCGCCGCGGACAACCTCGGCGACGACGTCAACCATCTGTACTACTGGGACGAGGGACACGGCGCGAACACCGACCCGGGCGACTTCATCACCTGGATCGCCGAGGTCACCGGCTTCAAGGGCGGGCCCCGGGCCAAGAAGTGACAACCGGGAGGCCGACAGCCTCGAAAGGCCTCCTCCCCACGAACGCGGCGTCGTTTCCCGTCATAAGAGCGCGCCGCCGAACCGCGACGCCGAGCCCCTCCGCACCACCCGGGCTCGGCGTCGCGGCATTTTCCACAGCCCCACGGGCCCACGAGGACCCACACAATGAGGCGCCCTACGCCACCGGTCCCACCCACTCCTCCTACACGCGTGATCAATCCGCAACCAATTCCGGTCTTGACCGAGACCCATCAACGAGACGCGTGGTTACGCTCGCGCTCATGGCCGACTCCACAGCGTCCGCATCTCCCGCGAACCCAGCGGCGCACAGCCCCGCAGACCGCCCGGTGTACATCATCGGCGGCGGACCCGGCGGGCTCGCCGCCGCCCACGCGCTGCGGGCCCAGGGCATACGCGCTGTCGTCCTGGAGAAGTCCGACCGGGTGGGCGCGTCCTGGCGACGCCACTACGACCGGCTGCATCTGCACACCACCCGCCGCCTTTCGGGCCTGCCCGGGCTGCCGATGCCGCGCCGGTTCGGTCGCTGGGTGTCCCGGGACAACGTCATCCGGTATCTGGAGAAGTACGCCGAGCACCACGAGCTGGAGATCGTCACCGGCGTCGAGGTCTCCCGCATCGACCGCGCACCCGACGGCACCGGCTGGCTGCTGCACGCCACCGGCGGCCGCGAACTCACCGGCGCCGCGATCATCGTCGCCACCGGGTACAACCACACCCCCCGCCTCCCCGACTGGCCCGGCCGCGACTCGTACACCGGCGAGCTCCTGCACGCCTCCGACTACCGCAACGCCGAGCCCTACGCCGGCCGCGACATCCTCGTCGTCGGCGTCGGCAATACCGGCGCCGAGATCGCCGTCGACCTGGTGGCGGGCGGGGCCTCCCGCGTACGGCTGTCCGTCCGCACCGCCCCGCACATCGTGCGCCGGTCGACCGCGGGCTGGGCCGCCCAGTACACCGGCGTGCTGGTACGCCGGCTCCCGGTCGGCCTCGTCGACCGGCTCGCCCGTCCCCTGGCCAAGCTCAGCGTGCCGGACCTCGCGGAACACGGCCTGCCCCGCCCCGGCACCGGTCTCTACAGCCGGGTCAACGAGGGGGCGATCCCGGTGCAGGACGTCGGCCTCATCGACGCCGTCCGCAAGGGCGAGGTCGAGGTCGTGGCCGCCGTGGACGCCTTCGAGGACGGCAAGGTCGTCCTCGCCGACGGCGACCGCGTCGGCCCGGACGCGGTGATCGCCGCCACCGGCTACAGCCGGGCACTGGACGGCCTCGTCGGTCACCTCGACGTCCTCGACACCCGCGGCAGACCGCTCGTCCACGGAGCCCACACCCCGGCGAACGCCCCGGGCCTCTACTTCCAGGGCTACACCAACCCGATCAGCGGGATGTTCCGCGAGCTGGCGATCGACGCGGAGAAGATCGCCAAGGCGATCGCGAAGCGCGGGGCGGGTGTGGTGTCGCGCCTCCCGGCGTGACCTAGGGATTCTCAACTCTCTTACGCATAGCGCCCGTTACTTGCGCCACCACGTGTGTCAGGTCGCGATGCGGCGCAGTGCACCGATGAGCTGGGTCAGGTCGGTGCCCTCGACGTGGTTGAGGATGTGGCGCCGGACGCTGGCCAGGTGAGCGGGCCACGCCTGTTTCAGCCGGGCGAGGCCCGCATCCGTGAGGACGGCGTTCAACCCTCGGGCGTCCTCGGCGCACCTGACCCGTTCGACCAGTCCCCGCTTCTCCAGGCGGGTCACGATGCGGGTCATCCCGCTCAACGAGAGGCTGCTGATGGCGGCGAGCTCGCTCATGCGCATCAGCCCGTGCGGGGCCTCGGACAGATGCATCAGCGTCGTGTACTCGGAGAGTGGCATGTGCTGCTCTCGCATCATGTCGGCGTCGACCACGCGAGGCAGGGCGATCATCACCCGGCCGAGCTCGCGCACGAGGGCTTCCTCGTCCGTACTCATGGGTTGCAGTGGCTGCTCGGAGGTCGACATGGCTTGGATAGTACTTGTTTGACGAATCAATCGCTATGTGATTACTTGACGGAGCAAGGATATTCGCGGATGGATCAGCGGATGAATCAGCGGATGGATCAATAGAAAGGCGTAGCCCTATGACCAAGATCGGGATCATCCTCGGCAGCACCCGCCCCGGACGCAACGGGGAGGCCGTCGCCAAGTGGGTGCACGAGGTCGCCGCACAGCGCACCGACGCGGAGTTCGAGCTTGTCGACCTGCTCGACTACAAGCTCCCCCACCTCGACGAGGCGTACCCGCCGTCGATGGGCCAGTACACGCAGCCGCACACCCTGAACTGGGCCAAGAAGATCGCCTCGTTCGACGGCTACGTCATGGTGACGCCGGAGTACAACCACTCCACCTCCGGCGCGCTGAAGAATGCCATCGACTTCCTTTTCGCCGAGTGGAACAACAAGGCCGTCGGGTTCGTCAGCTACGGCGCGGCCGGCGGCACCCGCGCCGTGGAGCACCTGCGTCTGATAGCCGGCGAACTCCAGATGGCCGACGTGCGCGCCCAGGTCGCGCTGTCCCTGTTCACCGACTTCGAGAACTTCAGCGTGTTCAAGCCCACCGACTTCCAGCGCGACGCACTCACCACCACCCTGGACCAGGTCGTGGCATGGAGCCGGGCGTTGAGCCCGCTGCGCGCCGGCTGAGAAGTCCCTGACTACTGGGCCCCTGACTGCTGGCCCGTGGCCCCTGGCACGACGAGGCGGACCTGGCTCCACGCCTGCAAGGCCGCGTGCTGTGTTACCCACAGCACGCGGCCTTGCAGTAGCGCCAAAAGCCCTTCTGCTCAGCGCCGGGGATCGCCGGTAAGTGCCGGGTGTCGCCAGTTCATTGAGATCAGCGCGTCAGTTCCGATGCTCCCGCAGCAGGGCGGCCGCTTCGGCTGCCTGTGCCGTGACGTGAGCGGCCGCGCGAGCGGCTCGTCCGGAGATCCGCCAGGCGAGCATGCTCAGCGCGGTGGCCGGCGCCGGAGGAAAGACGCCGAGCTGGCCCAGCATGGTGATGTCGTCGCGCACGGCTTCGTGTCCGACCACCCTGCCGTCGCGGATGTCGAGCACATGAATCTGCTCGTAGTCGATTTCGCGCCGTGTGGGGGGTATGGCCTGATCGAGGGCGCCGTCGCGGAAGCGGACGAACGGGCCGGTGTGGCGGCCCTGCATACGCAGCCGCACCCAGACCTGGTCGTCGTTGCCGGCGATCCCGAGGACGGGGAAGCGCAGGTCGCTGAAGGCCGACCGCATCCAGGCACCCGAGGCGAGAACCCCCGCAGGCCCGGGAAGCGAGCAGGCCGGGGGCGACACGGCCGCTTCGCGGTTGTGGAAGTCGTCGCCCACCACGTCTGCGGCCAGCGCCGGATCGCCCGTCACGAGGACCTGAAAAAGCCCCTCGGCCAGACCCTCGGTATCTATTCCCATTACGTTCATGCCTCTCGCGACTGGATAATCAGGTGTTCAGTCGGCCTCAGGAAGAATGACAACGCCGGCTTCCTCGTTGAACTTCAGAATCTCCGGAGTGGCGAAACGCTCCAGCGTCCAGTGCGACGGCGACTGACCAGGCTGCGCATCGTCGCCGTACATGAATACGCGTTCCTCGCCGGGCGGAGTGAACATGAACAAAATCCTGGCAGCGTGCACCCCGGTATTCTTGAACCGATGGCGCGTCCCTCGCGGGATGAAAACGAAGTCGCCAGCACCGGCTATAAAAGTTCGTTCACCGTCCAGGATCTCCACTTCGCCGTTGAGGACGTAGAACGCCTCGTCAGTCTTGGTATGGACGTGAGCGACCGGCCCGTTGCCCGGGGGAACCGTGCCTTCCACAAGTCCGAGTGAGCCATTCGTGGTCTCACTTGACGCCTTGATCGTGTATGTATCCCCGGAGAACCATTTACTCGCCCCCTCTCCCGCGGGGACGTACAAAGCTCCACTCTCCAGATAATTCGAATCCTGGTCGTCGTGAAACGGCAAGCTCATCCCAATAGCCTTTCAATCGTGGAGCCCATGAGATCGGAAACCCCGACTCGTACCGTCAGGAAAACCGCACCGGTCGCCGGGAACGGCGTCGAGAGTGACGTAACGCTGGAAGACACAGACAGAAGCGTCGGAGTTGGTCATCGTCGCTGCAGAATCGAGGCGGATACTCGACATGCGGTGGACACGGATCACACCATACTTACTTGACGCGTCAAGCGCTATGCTTGACGGAACAAATATCTCTCGGGTGCCCTCAGAGGGTTCGCCGCGGAGTGCACCCCTCCCCTCGTTCAATGCGTGCACGCCCGTTCCTGACATCCCGTCAGTTCAGTAATCTGACACTGCGTCAGTTAGTTGCTGTCACACAGGAGCGGGGCGGACCGATGCTTGGATCAACCCACGGCACCCTTACCACCGACTCCCGCCGGGCACGGGTCATCGCCTGCGGCGAGCAGCCCGCACCCGCCGTCCACGGCCGCCCGGCCGACGTGGACGACTACGACGTCAGCGGGCGTCCGCTGTATGCCGGCGTCCCCGATCTGGACCGCTTCTTCCGCCCCGAGTCCGTCGCCGTGATCGGCGCCTCGGACGGGGAGGGGCGGCCCAACACCGGGGTCACCCGGCAGCTGTTGTCCTGGGCCGAGCGGGTCGGGGCGCGCTTGTATCCGGTGCATCCCTCGCGGGACTCCGTCTTCGGCATCTCGTGCATTCCCTCCGTCCGCGACCTGCCCGAGCAGGTCGATCTCGCCGTGCTGCTGGTCGCCGATCCCCTTCCCGTGATCGAGGAACTGGGCGAGGCCAAGGTGAAGTTCGCCGTCGTCTTCGCCTCCGGGTTCGCGGAGACGGGGGACGAAGGTGCCGTGGCGCAGGGCCGGCTCGCGGCCGCCGTGGAGCAGGCCGGTGTGCGGCTGCTCGGGCCGAACACCAACCTGAACGCCTTCGAGCGTTTCCGGGACGACCTCGACGGACCCGCCATCGCCCTCATCACCCAGTCCGGGCACCAGGGCCGCCCCGTCTTCGCCCTCCAGGAACTCGGCGTCCGCCTCTCCCACTGGGCCCCCACCGGCAACGAGGCCGACCTGGAGACCGCCGACTTCATCTCCTACTTCGCCGAGCGACCCGAGGTGGGTGCCATCGCCTGCTACATCGAGGGCCTGAAGGACGGCCGCTCGTTCCTCCTCGCCGCCGACCGGGCCGCCCGGCGCCGGGTGCCGGTCGTCGCGGTCAAGGTGGGCCGCACCGAGACGGGCGCCCGCACGGCAGCCTCACACACCGGCAAGCTGACCGGCGCGGACGAGGTCGTCGACGCCGCGATGCGGCAGTTCGGGGTGATCCGGGTGGACGGCCTGGACGAACTCCAGGACACCGCCGCCCTGTTGGCCCGGGCACGCCCGCCCCTTGCCGACGGAGTCGTCGTCTATTCGATCTCGGGCGGCACGGGCGCGCACGTCGCCGACCTGGCGAGCGAGGCGGGCCTGCGGCTGCCCGAGCTGTCCGAGGCCAAGCAGGCCGAGCTGCACCAGTGGATACCGGAGTACCTCAGCGTCGCCAACCCGGTCGACAACGGCGGGCATCCGGTCGGGGACTGGCGCGGCCGGAAGATCATCGACGCCATCCTCGACGACCCGGAGGTCGGAGTACTGATCTGCCCGGTCACCGGCCCCTTCCCACCGCTCAGCGACCGGCTCGTGCAGGACCTGGTGGACGCGGCCGAGCGGACCGACAAGCTGGTCTGCGTGGTGTGGGGGTCGCCGGTCGGCACCGAGCCGGCGTACCGCGACGTACTGCTCGGCTCCTCCCGCGTGGCCACCTTCCGCACGGTCGCGAACTGCCTGACCGCCGTCCGCGCCCACCTCGACCACCACCGGTTCGTCACCGGCTACCGCTCCCCCTTCGACGAGGCACCGCGCACCCCTTCGCCCTCCTTCCGCAAGGCCCAGGCCCTGATGCGCCCAGGCCAGCAGCTGAGCGAACACGCGGCGAAACAGCTCCTTCGCGCCTACGGAATCCGGGTGCCGCGCGAGCAGTTGGTCACCAGCGCGGCGGCAGCCGTACGCGCGGCGGGCCTGGTCGGCTACCCCGTGGTCATGAAGGCGTCCGGCGCGCAGATCGCCCACAAGACCGAGCTGGGCCTGGTGAAGATCGGCCTGACCTCCGCCAGCCAGGTCCGCGACGCCTACCGGGAGTTGACCGACATCGCCCGCTACGAAGACGTCTCGCTGGACGGCGTCCTGGTGTGCCAGATGGTCGAGCGCGGCGTGGAGATGGTCGTCGGCGTCACCCACGACCAGCTCTTCGGGCCGACGGTGACGGTCGGGCTCGGCGGTGTCCTCGTCGAGGTCCTGCGGGACGCGGCCGTACGCGTCCCGCCCTTCGGCGAGGAACAGGCCCGGGACATGCTCACCGAACTGCGCGGGCGGGCCCTGCTGGACGGGGTCCGGGGGCGTCCCCCGGCCGACCTCGACGCCCTCGTCGAAGTCGTCCTGCGCGTGGAGCGGATGGCGCTGGAGCTGGGCGACGACCTTGCCGAGCTCGACATCAATCCGCTGATGGTGCTGCCGAGGGGGCAGGGAGCGGTGGCGCTGGACGCGTTGGCGGTGTGTCGCTGAGATGAACCCGCCCAATGATGAGACGAAACCAGCCAATGAAATGAACACGCCCGATTCCCCCCGTGCGTCCGAAAATTCCGTTGAGTCATTGATACGGCACGCCACTGACAATCACGTCTGCCGCATCACCCTCAACCGCCCCGAAGCCCTCAACGCCATAACACCTGACCTGCGAGAACGCCTCATCCAACTCCTCTCCGACGCCTCCGCCGACCCCGCCGTACGAGCCGTCGTCCTCACCGGCACCGGCCGCGGCTTCTGCGCGGGCGCGGACCTGCGGGGCGGACCGCCGTCCGGAGAGCGGATCGCCGGTGACGTCGCCCGCACGCTCCGGCTGGGCGCTCAGCGGCTGGTCAGCGCCGTCCTCGACTGCGAGAAGCCGGTGATCGCCGCCGTCAACGGCACGGCAGCGGGGCTCGGCGCACATCTCGCCCTCGCCTGCGATCTCGTACTCGCCGCCGAATCCGCCAAGTTCATCGAGGTGTTCGTCCGGCGCGGGCTCGTCCCCGACGGCGGCGGCGCCTATCTCCTCCCCCGCCTCATCGGCCCGCAGCGCGCGAAGGAGCTGATGTTCTTCGGCGACGCGCTCACCGCCGCGGACGCCGAACGCCTCGGGCTCGTCAACCGCGTCGTCCCGGACGCCGAGTTGGACAAGACGGCCCGTGAGTGGGCGGACCGCCTGGCCACCGGCCCGACCCGGGCGATCGCCTTGACGAAACAGCTCGTCAACGCCTCCCTCGACACCGACCGCACCACCTCCTTCGCCGCCGAGGCCGCCGCGCAGGAGATCAACATGACGACGGAGGACGCGAGGGAGGGGGTGGCGAGCTTCGTGGAGCGCAGGAGTGCCGAGTATCGGGGGCGGTAAGGAGCTGAGGGGGAGGGCGAAGGCCGTCAGTCCCGCTTCAGGATCCGCAGGTCACCCGCGTCCGGGTCGCCGAAGAGGACGAACAGCTCGGGCTGGTGTTCCGTGCCGCCGATCGTCCAGTACGTCTGCTCCCCGCAGCCGCCTTCGAGTCGTACGACGACCCCGTCCCGTTCCTCCGGGCCCTGACCGCCCCACCGGTCGTCGCGGCCCTCCGTGTCGAGCGACCAGGTCCCTGAGCCGTCGCACACCTCGAAGTCCTTGGCGGTGTCCGCTTCGAACTCGGGCTCGGCAGGCAGGTCGGTGAGTTCGGCCCGGCCGCCCGGCACGAGCCGCAGCACCGCTCCGTCCTCGCCGCGCCACACCCCGGCGAGCTGCCCGGCGGACAGCTTCGGTGGCTCGTACTCCTCGACCAGTCCGGCATCCATGGCCAGCAGCCCGCCCACGAGGGCCGGCACGAACAGCCCGAAGCAGCCGACTCCGCCACTCCACCAGACGCCCAGCGCTCCCGGCCTCCGTCCGGTGACGCGGGCACGTCGGCGGGCGTAGGCGACACCGAGTACGGGGAGTACGCCCAAGGCCGCCCACACCAGGGCCGTCGCCATGAACGGCCAGCCCCGCAGGAGCGCGAGCAGCCCCGCCCAGCAGGCGCCGAGCAGGACGACGTACAGGAGGTGCCAGGCCCACCTGGGTCCCCGGAACCGTTCGGCCGACGGACGGGCCAGCAGGGCGGCCGGGGTGATCTGCGCGAGCGTCTGCAACAGGCCGAGGATCGGGAGCACGAGCGGCGTGAAGAGGAGCATGCATGCCAGACCCAGGCCCCAGAAGCCGACCCCGTAGTCGTCACTTCCGGAGTCGCTGATCCGCCACAGCAGCCAGGCCGCCGGCAACTGCGCCGCGCACACCGCCACGGCGGCCATCCGGTCGTCGTACGTCCAGCTCAACCGGGCACGGCGGATCCCCCGGCGGATGTTTCCCCACCCCATGGAGCGGAGCGTACGCCGGGGCCTTCCGGAGTCCGCCGCACCCCTTCCTATCTGACGCACCGTCAGCTTCAATGGTTCATGTGATGGGACATGCAGGGATGGCCGCCGCCGCCGTCCGTTACCTCAGGGCCGGGCACGCCCGGCCCGTAGAAGCGCTGCCGCGCCCGGAGTTGCGGTGTGTCGGTGAGGACGAGCGGGCGCCGGTCGATCAGGCGGAGTTCCGGCGCGTGCTGGGGAACTTCGCGACGGGCGTGACCGTTGTCACCTCACCAGCCACCGATGGCGAACCGGGTCCCGCCGGGTTCGCCTGCCAGTCCTTCTCCTCCCTCTCCCTCGACCCACCCCTGGTCTCCTTCATGGTCGGCCGTACGTCGACGACATGGCCCCGCATCGCCCGCGCGGGCGCCTTCTGCGTGAACGTACTCGCCGCCCACCAGGGCGAGTTGTGCCGCGGCTTCGCGGTGCGCGGCGGGGACAAGTTCGCGGGGGTCGCGTACGACGCGGCGCCCGTCTCCGGCTCCCCCCGTCTCGCGGGCGCCCTGGCCTGGATCGACTGCACGGTCCACGCCGTCCACACGGGCGGCGACCACCTCATTGTGGTGGGCCGGGTGGACGACCTCGCCACCACCGACACCGATGAGGCGCCCCTGCTGTTCCACAAAGGGCGCTTCCTGTAATCGGTCAAGCGCCCTTGCGCGGTCTGCCTCTCTTCGGAGCGGCAGGACGCCACGACATCACATCATCAGGCGACAGGCCGAGGCGGTTCTCGTGGTCATCGACGAGTTCCCGTATCTGGTGCGGGCGGCTCCGGAGCTGCCCTCGCTGATCCAGCGCGCGATCGACCGGGGCCAGGTCGAGGAGAGCCGCATGCGGCTGCTGCTGTGCGGTTCGGCCATGTCCGTCATGGGCGGGCTGCTGGCCAGCAGTGCTCCCCTACGTGGCCGGGCCCAACTCGAACTCGTCGTACGTCCCTTCGGATACCGGGCAGCGGCGGACTTCTGGGGCGTTGCTGCCGACCCGGCACTCGCCGCCCGGCTGCATGCGGTTCTCGGCGGTACGCCCGCATACCGCCGTCAGTTCCTGGCGGACGATGTCCCCGCCGATCTGGACGGCTTCGACGAATGGATTTGCCGCACGGTCCTCTCGCCGTTCAGTCCCCTCTTCCGGGAGGCCCGTTACCTGCTCGCCGAGGAAGCCGACATCCGGGACACGGCGTTGTACCACTCAGTGCTGGCCGCCGTGGCGCAGGGCAACACCACGCGCGGAGGCATCGCGGGATACATCGGCCGCAAGTCCGTCGACATCTCGCATCCACTCAATGTCCTGGGGGACAGCCATCTCCTGGCCCGGGAGGCCGACATCTTCCGAGCCGGGAAGTCCCGGTACCGCATCACCGAGCCTCTGATCAACTTCTACGAGGCCGTCATGCGCCCGGCCTGGGCCCGGCTGGAAGGGGGCCAGGCCACGGAGGTCTGGGCCCAGGCGGGGCAACGTTTCGCGGCACAAGTGGCCGGTCCGCACTTCGAGGCGATGTGCCGTGAGTATGTGTTGGGGCCCGGGCGGACCCTGCTCAGCACCTCTCTGGGCGAGGTGGGTGGCGGCATCGTGACCGATCCGAAAGAGCGCCGACAGATCCAGGTCGATGTGGCCGTGGTCGAACAGGAGTCCGGCGGAAACCGCCCGTCGGTCGCCCTGCTCGGCGAGGCGAAGTGGGGCACGGTCATGGGAGTCCCCCACCTCGAGCGTCTGGCACGGGCAAGGGAATTGCTCGCCGGGCGCGGCATGGACACGTCTCACTGCGGGTTGGCCTGCTTCAGCGCGGCGGGTTTCAGCGAGGCTCTGCGGGCTGAGGCGGCACGGGGTGGAGTGCTGTTGATCGGCTTGGACGAGTTGTACGGCCGGACCATGCCGAGTGGGTTCCTGCCCTAGAACCTGGCTCGGTTCAGCCGTAGGGAGACACCACCCTAGGTCGGCAAGGATTGGCCCACGGCCCCGAGTTCTGCCGCCGGTGTGACCGGCCGGCGCCGGATCACCAGTGCCATCAGCGCCGCCGCCGCGCACAGCGCGCCCGACGCGTACCAGACCATGTCGTACGAGCCGAAGACGTCGCGTGCGACGCCGCCGAGGAAGGCGACCAGCGCGGCGCCGACCTGGTGGGAGGCGAGGACCCAGCCGAAGACGATCGCGCTGTCGTCGCCGTAGTGCTCCCGGCACAGGGCCACGGTGGGCGGGACGGTGGCGACCCAGTCGAGGCCGTAGAAGACGATGAAGAAGAGCATCGGCGGGTGGACGCTGGGCGCCAGCAGCATGGGCAGGAACAGGAGCGAGATGCCGCGCAGCGCGTAGTAGACGGCGAGCAGGCGGCGCGGTTCGTAGCGGTCGGTGAACCAGCCGGAGGCGATGGTGCCGACCACGTCGAACACGCCGATGACCGCGAGCAGCGAGGCCGCCGCCGTAATGGGCATGCCGTGGTCGTGCGCGGCGGGCACGAAGTGGGTCTGGATCAGGCCGTTGGTGGAGGCGCCGCAGATCGCGAAGGTGCCTGCGAGCAGCCAGAACGGGCCGGTGCGGGCCGCCTTGAAGAGGACGGTCACGGCACGGCGCGCGGCGCCCTGCACCGGTGCGGGCTTCGGTACGAACTCCTTTGCGCCGTACGGCTTCAGACCCACGTCCGCCGGATGGTCGCGCAGCAGCAGCCAGACGAAGGGGACGACGGCGAGGGCCGCGAGAGCGACCGTGACGGCGGCCGGGCGCCAGTGACCCGCCTCGACCATCAAGGACAGCACGGGCAGGAAGATCAGCTGGCCGGAGGCCGAGGCGGCGGTGAGGATGCCGGTGACCAGGCCACGCCGCTCGGTGAACCAGCGGTTGGTGACCGTCGCCGCGAAGGCCAGCGCCATCGAGCCGGATCCCAGGCCGACCAACAGGCCCCAGCACAGCAGCAGCTGCCACGGAGCCGTCATCCACACCGTCAGGCCCGAGCCGAGCGCGATCACGGTGAGCGCGACCGCGACCACGCGCCGGATGCCGAAGCGGTCCATCAGGGCGGCGGCGAAGGGGGCGGTCAGGCCGTACAGGGCGAGGTTGATGGAGACGGCGGCCGCGATCGTGCCGCGCGACCAGCCGAACTCCTGGTGCAGCGGGTCAATGAGCAGCCCTGGCAACGAACGGAAGGCGGCGGCGCCGAGGATCGTCACGAAGGCGACGGCGGCGACGAACCAGGCGCGATGGATGCGAGTGCGACGTGGCCTCGGCGGGGTCTGGTCGACGGCGGTGGCTTCGGTTGTCTGCGTCACGACAACGAGCTTCGTGCCTGCGCATCCACAGATCCATTGGCCCGAAGGACAGCATTCGTTAGGATCGGGCCATGAGGGATCGAGCCATGAGGGATCGGGACGTGAAGGATCGAGCCATGAAGGATCAGGACATGAGCAGTGAGCCGGCGTTTCGCCCGCACCGCGTCGTCGTCCTCGCCCTCGACGGACTGCTCCCCTTCGAGCTGGGCATCCCGCACCGCATCTTCGGGCGCCCCAAGGACGCCGAGGGACGGCATCTGTACGAGGTCGTCACCTGCTCGGTGCGGCCACCGGGCGCGGTCGCGACCGACGCCGACTTCTCCATCCACGTCCCGCACGGCCCGCAGACCCTGGCCACCGCCGACACCGTGATCATCCCCGCGTCGTACGAACTCGGCCCGGTCTTCGAGAAGGGCGTGCTGACCGACGAACTGGCCGCCGCCCTCGCCCACATCCGCCCCGGCACCCGGCTCGCGTCCATCTGCACCGGCGTCTACGTCCTCGCCGCCGCGGGCCGCCTGGACGGCCGCCCGGCGACCACGCACTGGGCCGACTCCGAGCGTTTCCAGCGGCTGTTCCCGCAGATCAAGGTCGACGCGGACGTCCTGTTCATCGACGACGGCGACGTACTGACCTCGGCGGGCGTCGCCGCCGGAATCGACCTGTGCCTGCACATGGTGCGCCGCGACCACGGCACCGCGGTCGCCAACGAGGTGGCCCGCCGCACGGTCGTACCACCCCACCGGGACGGCGGCCAGGCGCAGTACATCCACCGCCCGGTGCCCGAGCCGCAGCAGGCGTCCACCACCACGGCCCGCGCCTGGGCCCTCGGACGCCTCCATGAACCCATCCAACTGCGCGACATGGCGGAGCAGGAGGCCATGTCCGTACGCACCTTCACGCGTCGCTTCCGCGAGGAGGTCGGCGTCAGCCCCGGCCAGTGGCTCACCCAGCAGCGGGTGGAACGCGCCCGGCACCTGCTGGAGTCCACCGACCTGTCCGTCGACCAGGTCGCCGGGGACTCCGGCTTCGGCACGGCCCAGTCGATGCGGCAGCACCTACAGGCTGCGCTCGGCGTCACACCCACCAGCTATCGGCGCACCTTCCGCGCCGGGGGCAGCGCCGACGTCCGGGTCCCCAGCGGCACTTGAGCTGTCACGGCGGGCCTCTCCCCACCAGCCGAGCGCCGTCAGAAGCAGGGTCAGCGCCACGCCGGCCAGCATGGCCGTGGAGGGCGCCACCAGCTGGAGCAGGCCGCCGGCGAGGGAACCCGACGCCGCGTAGCCCGCGCCCGCGGCCGCGTACATCACGGAGTAGCCCGCGGCCAGGGCGCCCGGCGGCAGGGCCTCCCGCAGGGACAGGTTGCGGGTGATCAGCGCGCCCGACTGGAGCGTGCCCGCCAGGGCCAGGGTGAGCGCGATCCCGGCCGCGCCCGGTATCAGCGCGGTGAGGGTCACGAAGGCCGACATGCCGCCCATCAGCACCACACTCCGCGCGCGGAGCCGCCCCGGCCACGGCCGCAGGCCGTACAGGAACGCCCCGAGCCCCGCACCCACGGCCAGGCCCGCCAGCATCGGGCCGGACCAGCCCACGCCGATGCCGCGCTGCTCCAGGAGGGCGGGCAGGGTGAGTTCGGCCAGGCCGAGCAGGGTGAGACTGGCCGCGCCCGTGACGTACACCGGCCACGCGCGTGTCAGCACGCGGAGCCTGGCCCGTCCCGTCTCCTTGTCCGGTTCCCCATCGGCCCAGCCGGCGGGCAACAGCCAGTGGCCCGCGATCGACGACGCCATCAGGGCGGCACCGAGGAGCAGCGGCACCCGAGGCGCCACCCCGAGGGCGAGGCCGGCCACCGCGACCGGGGAGACGGCCCACACGCCGGACATCAGCATCGACTCGGCCGACAGCGCCTGCGTCACGGCGCGCTCCGGGACCAGTGAGGTCAGCAGCGCCCGCTGACCGCCGGCAACGGCGGCCGGGGCGGCACCGGCGAGAAACGCGAACGCGCCCAGTACGACAGGGTGCGCATCGGCCAGCACCCCGAGCCCCGCAAATCCCACCGCCCCGCCCGCGAGCCCGACGGCCAGATGACGCCGGCCACGGGCCGGTTCCAGCCGCATCCCGAGGACCGGGGCGCCGAGGATCTCGCCGATCACATAGGCCGCCGCGAGCGCCGCACCCAGCGTGTAACCACCGGGCCGCTCCCGCACCAGGAAGACCAGCGCCAACGGCGCCATGGCGACCGGCATACGGGAGCCGACGGCTGTACAGGCCCAGATCAGCACGCTCCTGGAGGCGACATCGCGGTAGCTCATGTGACGAAGGTAGGCGGCGGCACTGACAACGCGGCAGCCGTTTTCCGGGCCTGTGGAAAACTCCGCCGGAGGACTTCGGACGGGACTTGGCACCTCGAAGGACCGAGCACCTCAGAAGGTGATCACCCCACGGGCCACCTTCCCCGCCTCCGCATCCGCCGCCGCCCTCTCGAACTCCTCGACCGGATACGTCTGCGTCACCAACTCGTCGAGCAGCAGCCGTCCTTCGCGGTACAGACCGGCGTACAGGGCGATGTCGCGCTGCGGGCGGGAGGAGCCGTAGCGGCAGCCGAGGATGGACTTGTCCAGGTACATGGAGGAGACGAGGAAGGACGCCTCGGCGGTGGCCGGGGGGACGCCGAGCAGGACGGCCTGGCCGTGCCGGTCGAGCAGATCGACGGCCTGGCGGATCAGCTCCACCCGGCCGACGCATTCGAAGGCGTGGTCGGCGCCCGTGGGGAGGATGTCCCGTACCCTTTCCGTCGAGGTCAGGAAGTCGGTCGCGCCGAAGCTGCGGGCCACCTTCTCCTTCGCCGGGTTGGCGTCGACGGCGACGATCCGCAGCGCACCCGCGATTCGGGCCCCCTGGATGACGTTGAGGCCGATGCCACCGGTGCCGATCACGAGGACGCTGTCCCCACGGTCCACCTTCGCCCGGTTGAGCACGGCACCGACTCCGGTCAGTACGCCGCAGCCGATCAGCGCGGCCGACGGCAGCGGGATGTCCTTGGGGATGCGGACCGCCTGGACCGCCTTCACCACGGTCCGTTCCGCGAAGGCCGAGTTGGCGGCGAACTGGTACAGCGGCCGGCCGTCCCGGGTGAAGGGCTGCCCCGGCCGCCCGATCGCCCGTCGGCACATCGTGGGCCGCCCCCGGTCGCACTCCGCGCATGTCCCGCAGTTCGCCAGCGTGGACAGCGCCACATGATCACCGGGTGCGACATGGGTGACGCCCACACCCACCGCCTCCACGACGCCCGCACCCTCATGGCCCAGCACCACGGGAACCGGGAAAGGTATGGTCCCGTCCACCACCGACAGATCGCTGTGGCACAGCCCGGCCGCCGAGATGGCCACCTGCACCTCACCGGCTCCCGGATCCCGTACCTCCAGGTCGTCGACGACCTCGACCCGCTTCCCGTCGAACACCACGCCGCGCATCACACAACCCCCTTGGGTTCCCTGGGCAGACCGAGCACCCGCTCGGCGATGATCGTGCGCTGCACCTGGTCCGAGCCGCCGTAGACGGTGTCGGCCCGGGAGAACAGGAACAGGTGCTGGAGCGGGTCCAGTTCATACGGCGACGAGGGCGTCCAGTCCTCCGGACCCACGCTCGCCGACGCGCCCCGCACCTGCATCGCCAGCTCGCCGAGCCGCTGGTGCCAGCCGGCCCACAGCAGCTTGGCCACGCTGGGCGCGCCCGCGTCGCCGGAACTGCCCAGCGTGCGCAGAGCGTTCCAGCGCATCGTGCGCAACTCGGCCCACTGCCGCACGATCCGGTCCCGTACGACCGGATCGGCCACTGCCCCCGTCCCCACGGCCGTCCGCACGATCCGCTCCAACTCCCGTGCGAAGCCGATCTGCTGGGCAAGCGTGGAGACACCGCGCTCGAAGCCGAGAAGGCCCATCGCCACCCGCCAGCCGTTCCCCTCACCACCGACAACGTGCTCCACGCGCGCGTGCGCACCGTCGAAGAACACCTCGTTGAAGTCGCTCGTGCCGGTCATCTGGCGTATGGGGCGGACGTCTATGTGGTCCGGCTGATCCATCGGGACAAGGAGGAAGCTCAGCCCTCGGTGGCGGCGGGAGTCCGGATCCGTACGCGCCAGCACGAAGCACCAGTCCGCCTCATGCGCGAGTGACGTCCAGATCTTCTGCCCGGTGATGCGGTACGGCCCCTGCGGCTCGCGTGTCGCCGTCGTACGGATACCGGCCAGGTCGGAACCGGCGCCGGGTTCGCTGTAGCCCTGGCACCAGAGTTCGTCACCCGCGGCGATCGGCGGCAGGAACCGAGCCTTCTGCTCGGCCGACCCGTGGGCTATCAGTGTGGGGGCGAGGAGATTCTCACCGATGTGCCCCGAGCGCGGGGGCGCGGCGGAGCGCGCGTACTCCTCTGCCCAGGCGACCTGTTGGGTGAGAGTGGCGGAGCGGTTGCCGTAGCCCTGCTCGCCCCAGGAGAGCCCGATCCACCCGCCCCCACCGAGGGCCCGTTCCCAACTACGCCGATCCTGCCCGCCCCCCGCGTGTTCCTCGAGCCACGCCCGCGCTTCCGCACGAAACGCCTCATCCTCCGACGCGAATCCGAAGTCCATAGGGGCCTCCCTCATAGTCACCGGCCAAGGTCAACGCCCCTTCAGGGGCGCGGGGAACTGCGCGAGCAACCACGACGCACCCGCGGCCGCCCGACAGCAGAACCCCCCGAGCTATTGGGCGTTGGGCCGCGACCCCGACACCGCGGCCCGCTCCATCCCCGCCACCTGCGAAAGCATCGGCATCGGATCCACCCCCACCGACCCCGGCAGAAACTCCGCAATCCGCTCCGGCGTCCAAGACCCCTCGGCATAAGCGGCACGCAGCTCCCGCGGCTGCGCCCACACCGCGATCTTCGGCCCGGCGATCGTGTACACCTGCCCGGTGACCTCCTGAGCGCTCTCCGACAACAGGTAGACCACGAGCGCCGCCACATCCTCCGGCTCCCCGATCTCCGCCAGCTCCATGGGAACGTTCGCCGACATCCGCGTACGAGCAACCGGCGCCACCGCATTGGCGCTCACCCCGTACTTGTGCAGGCCCAGCGCAGCGCTCCGCACCAGCGAGATGATCCCGCCCTTCGCGGCGCTGTAGTTCGCCTGGGAGACAGACCCCTGATGATTGCCGCTGGTGAAGCCGATCAGCGTCCCGGCCCGCTGCTTCCGCATCACCGCCGACGCCGCCCGGAACACCGTGAACGTGCCCTTCAGATGCGTGGCCACGACCGGGTCCCACTCCTCCTCGGTCATGTTGAACAGCATCCGCTCGCGCAGGATCCCGGCCACGCACACCACACCGTCGAGGCGGCCGTACGACTCCAGCGCCACGTCGACCACGCGCTGCCCGCCCGCCATCGTGGCGACGTCGTCGGCCACGGCGACCGCCTCGCCGCCCGCCGTCTCGATCTCCTTGACCACGGCCTCGGCGACCTCACTGGTCGGGGAGGCACCGTCGATCGCGACGCCGTAGTCGTTGACGACGACCCGTGCGCCCTCGGCAGCGGCCGCGAGCGCGACCGCCCGGCCGATGCCCCGTCCGGCGCCGGTCACGGCGACGACCTTGCCTGCCAAGAAGTTCCCCACGCCCGGCCCCTTCCCGCGGTTTCTGACGGACCGTTAGATTTTATGGCCTGTCGGATGCCTGGAGACAAGCCCCGGGGAGGCTCGTATGTCACTACCGGCCGAGTTTCATGACATCGCCAAGCGCGTCAACAACTGGGGCCGTTGGGGGGCCGACGACGAGATCGGGACGCTCAACCTCATCACCGACGAGGTCGTACGCGAGGCCGCCGCGGGCGTCCGGAGCGGGCGGCGGGTTCCGCTCGCCCTCCCCCTGAGGCAGGACGGCGTCCAGACCGGGATGATGCCGGGGCGGGTCAATCCGCTGCACGCCATGGTGCAGATCAACCAGGAGATCTTCGGCCCGGGAACGGTCGCGTGCAGCGACGACGCGGTGACCATGGGGTTGCAGGCCGGCACCCATTGGGACGCGCTCACCCACGTCTCGCACTCGGGCCGGCTCTACAACGGCCGCCCCGCCGGCTCCATCACCCCGCACGGCGGCGCCGAGTTCAGCGGCATCGACAAGGCGCGGCACATCGTCTCGCGGGGGGTGCTGCTCGATGTGGCGAGGGCACACGGCGTGGACCGTCTCGACGGGGGGTACGCCGTCACGCCGGAAGATCTGGATGCCGCCGAGGAACTCGCGGGCACGCGCGTGCGTGCCGGTGACATCGTGCTCGTACGGACCGGGCAGGTGCAGGTGTATCTCGCCGGGGACAAGCACGCGTACAGCTATCCGTCACCCGGGCTGTCGATCCGCACCCCTGAGTGGTTCCACGCGCGCGATGTCGCCGCCGTCGCGAACGACACCCTGACGTTTGAGATATTTCCGCCTGAGATCGAGGATTTGTGGCTGCCCGTACACGCGCTCGATCTCGTGGAGATGGGGATGTTGCAGGGCCAGAACTGGAATCTCGAAAAGTTGTCCACAGCCTGTGGAGAAGTCGGGCGGTGTGACTTCCTGCTGTCGGCGATGCCCGAGCCGTTCGTCGGCGCCACGGGAACTCCGGTGGCCCCGGTGGCCGTTCTCTAGTCGTCGGCCACGCTCCCGCCGCCCCGGGCGAGGCCGGCTGGCGGCGCGCCGCGCCCGCCCCGAGCACGGTGTCGCGCGCCACCATCCGGCTTCGGCGCACCCGCCCTGGCCCATCCCCTGTGGCCCTGAAGGAACCGACGCCGAATCACGACCCACACTCGCCGAGGGCTCCCGTCACCGAAACCCTCGTCGTCCCCTCACGGCGAATCGCTGACCACCAGAGTGATCAAACGGTCACGCCGAGTCAACACCCGAACGGAGATTAATCACTTACGTCCTGTTTTAGGCGGCCGCGCACAGAAGCATTTCCGGGCGCATACCCCGGCCGGACAGCTCACGGCTACACAGCCTCGTAGGCACGGCTACACAGCCTCGTACGCCAGCCCCTCATACCCTTCGTACGCCGACGCCCCGCCGCCGAACGCCGTCGCCGCCTCCGGCGGCTGTGCGCAGCGGTCCAGTTCGCACCAGATGCGTTTGCCCGCACCCTCGGGACTCCAGCCCCAGCGGTCGGCGAGACCGTCGACGAGGGCGAGGCCGCGGCCGCCCGTCTGGTCGCCGTCCACACACCGGGGGACGGGAGCGCGGTCGCTGGTGTCGGCCACCTCCAGGCGGACCGGAGCCTCCGACTCCGCCGACGCCGCGGGCAGCGACAGCCGGAGCACGGCCGGACAGCCGGTGTGCACCACGGCGTTGGTGACCAGTTCGGAGACGAGCAGGATCAGCGTCTCGGCGAGCGGCTCATCGGCCCCTATCCCGGACCCGGCGAGCCGCGAACGGGCCCACCGCCGGGCGCGCCCCACCTCTGCGGGGTCGGGCCGGATCTCCAACTGCACTTGAAGCACCTGCACCGCTCACACCATCCGAACCGGCGGACACATGACCTCGCGCCACACGAGCGCCACAATCGTAGCCATTTCTTGCATGACCAGAACAATGGCCAGAGCCGGGCTCACAGAACGTGAATCCCTTACGAGACAGCATGGTTGACGTACAGTCACCCCAACAAGCGCTTCGGGCATATTCCAGCGCGAAGGAGTACTCGTGCGGCATACTGTGCGACGCTCACTGCGGCGAGTCGAACAGGCGCGCACCGCCGGATCCGGGGCCGCCTCAAGGGCAACACCGGCATGGCTCATGCTCGGAACCACTCGCATCTGACACAAGGTACCGGAGCAGGGCACCGACTCCAGGCCGTGACGAGTCACCCTTAGGACACAACCCGATATCAACGCTCCGTAATTCCGGTATGCCACAATCCGCGACATCCGCGCCGCCCGCGTTCGCGATACCGCAGCCCAACGCCCTCGTCGCCTCTCAGGCCACCAGATCGGCCGCAAGCAACTCCTCACTCTCCGTGACTCCGCCGCCACGTTGAGCCCGCACCCACGCCCGCTTCAGATGCAGATGCACCTCGGACTCCCAGGTGAAGCCCATACCGCCGTGCACCTGGAGGCAGTCGCGGGCGCCGCGCACCGCGGCCTCGTCGGCGAGCAGCCGGGCCGCCGCGATGTCCGCCCGGTCGGCGGTGACTGCGGCGGCATATACCGCCGCCCGGGCCACCTCCGCCCGCACCAGCATCCCGGCGCACAGATGCTTGATCGCCTGGAAGGCCCCGATCGGCTGCCCGAACTGCTCACGGGTCCGGGCGTGTTGCACGGCCAGCTCGCACACCCGCCCGGCGGTCCCGAGCTGTTCGGCGGCGGTCAGGAGAACGGCGACGGGGTCCACGGCGGCCCCGCTGTCGCGCACCCGGTGCAGCGGGGTCAGCGGATCCACCGACCGCAGCGGTACGGCCCCGGCGGCGTCCCCTCGTACGACATCCGCCTCGGCCAGCCACTCCACGAGCCCGCCCCCGTCCACGGCCGCGACCACCGCCTCCCCGGCCGCGGCGCCCGCCACCTTCCCCGCGGCCAGATGCGTGGCCACCAGGGGCCCCGGCAGCAGCGCCCGGCCCGTCTCCTCGAAGGCCAACACCGCTTCGGGCAGCCCGAGTCCGACGCCGCCGTCCGCCTCCGGCAGCCGCAGCCCGAAGAAGCCGGCCACGCCGAGCTCCCGCCACAGCCCTCGGTCAAGGCCCGGCGCCGCCACGGCCGCCCGCAGCGCCTCACCTTCGAAGCGCCGTGTCAGCAGCTGTCGTACGCCGACTCGCAATGCCCGCTGATCCTCGGTGAGTTGGAATTTCATACCCGTAGTCACCGCCCCTTCGGCAGCCCGAGGATCCGCTCGGCCACGATGTTCTGCTGGATCTGCGAGGTGCCGGCGGCGATCGTGTAGGAGAGGGACGACAGCCGGTCCACCGTCCACGGCCGGTCCAGGTCGAGGGCATCCGCGCCCAGGACGTCGGCAGCGGCGTCGTACAGCTCCTGCCTCGCCTGCGAATACCTCAGTTTGAAAACCGAACCCCCGACTCCGGGGACCCCGCTCTCCGCCTCGCTGACATTCCACTGCGTCAGCCGCCACAGCGCCCGGAACTCCGCGTTCAGCCGGCCCAGTCCGCGCCGCAGCACAGGATCGTCCCAGCGGCCGTTCTTCCGCGCCTCGGCGGCGAGTTCGCCGAGGACGCGGCGGCAGGCGACGACCTCGCCGACGAAGGCCGTGCCGCGCTCGAAGGACAGCGTCACCATCGTCACCCGCCAGCCGTCGTTCTCGTCGCCGACCCGGTTGGCGGCCGGGATCCGGACCTCGTCCAGGAACACCTCGGCGAACTCGGCGGACCCGGCGAGCGTGCGCAGCGGACGTACGGTGATGCCCGGGGCGTCCATGGGCATGGCGAGCCAGGTGATGCCGCGGTGCTTGGGCGCCGAGGAGTCGGTGCGGACCAACAGTTCGCACCAGTCGGCCACTTCGGCATGGGAGGTCCAGATTTTGGACCCGCTCACCACGTAGTCGTCGCCGTCCCTACGCGCGTGCGTGCGCAGCGCCGCCAGGTCCGATCCGGCGTCCGGTTCACTGAAGCCCTGGCACCAGACCTCCTCGCCCCGAAGGATCGGCGGCAGCCAGCGCGCCCGCTGCTCCCCAGTACCCTCGGCGGCGATCGTCGGCCCGGCGTGCAGCAGTCCGACGAAGTTCGCCCCCACGTAGGGCGCGCCCGCCTTCTCGGTCTCCTCCAGGAAGATCAGCCGCAGTGTCGGGGAGGCGTCCCAGTGCACGTGGGCGTACCCGGCGTCGTACAGCGTGCGCTGCCAGCCGAGGTCGTACGCCCTGCGTGCGGGCCAGTCGTCCGGGGACGGCTTCGGCGGCAGAGTGGGGAGGGCCTTGCCCAGCCACTGCCTCAACCGCGCCCGGAACTCCTCCTCTTCGGGCGTGTACGTGAGGTCCATCCATCACCTGCCTGACGGTCCGTCAGATTCATCAGCAGGCTAGCCCCGCACCCCTGGACCGACAAGGCGCCGAGCCCTACGCTCTCCGCACGATCTGACACACCGTCAGCCAAAGGGGGCCGTCGTGAACGACACCGCACACGCCCTGGGTTCCTCGCGCACACTCTGGGAACTGGTCGCACGCCGCGCCGGACTGACCCCCGACCACCCCGTCCTCCTCCAGGACGACCGCACCCTCACCTTCGGCGAACTCCACGACCGCGCAGAACGCGTGGCGGCAGGCCTGTACGGCATGGGCGTGCGTCCCGGCACGATCGTCGCCTGGCAGCTGCCCACGCGCATCGAATCCGCCCTGCTGTCCTTCGCGCTGGCCCGCCTGGGCGCCGTACAGTCGCCGGTCATCCCGTTCTACCGGGACCGCGAAGTGGGCTTCGCGGTGCGGGAGTCCAAGGCCGAGTACTTCGCCGTGCCCGGCGAGTGGCGCGGCTTCGACCACGCGGCGATGGCGCGGCGGCTCGGCGCGAAGGGGATCTTCGAGGCGTACGAGATCCTGCCCGACGGCGATCCCTCCGTACTGCCCGCGCCGCCCGCCGACGGCACGGACGTCCGCTGGATCTACTGGACCTCCGGCACCACCTCCGACCCCAAGGGCGTGCTGCACACGGACCGTTCACTGCTCGCGGGCGGCTCCTGCCTCGCCCACGCGCTGCGCCCCACGTCCGCCGACGTGGGCTCGATCGCCTTCCCGTACGCCCATATCGGCGGCCCCGACTACATGGTGATGCTGCTGCTGTACGGCTTCCCGGCGGTGCTGTTCGAGCAGTTCGCGCTGCCGGACGCGCTGGAGGGGTACCGCAAGCACGGGGTGACGATGGCGGGCGGGTCCACGGCCTTCTACTCGATGTTCCTCACCGAGCAGCGCAAGCGGCCCCAGGAGAAGCTCATCCCCAGCCTGCGGCTCCTCGCGGGCGGCGGGGCGCCGAAGTCGCCGGAGGTCTATCACGCCGTCGTCCGTGAGATGGACGTGCAGCTCACCCACGGGTACGGCATGACCGAGGTGCCGATGATCACGATGGGGGCGCCGGACGACACGGTCGAGAACCTGGCGACGACCGAGGGGCGGCCGCCGGAGGGGATGGAGATACGGATCGTGGACGGGGAGGTGCGGCTGCGCGGGGAGGCGGTGTGCCGGGGGTACCTGGATCCGGCGCAGACGGCGGAGGCGTTCGATGCGGAGGGGTTTCTGCGGACCGGTGACCTCGGGCGGCTGACCGACAGCGGGCATCTGGTGCTGACCGGACGGCTGAAGGACGTGATCATCCGCAAGGGCGAGAACATCTCGGCGAAGGAGATCGAGGACCTGCTGCACCAGCACCCGGCCGTCGGGGACGTGGCCGTGATCGGGCTGCCGGACGCCGAGCGCGGGGAGCGGGTGTGCGCGGTGATCGAGCAGCCCTCAGGGGCTCAGAGGTTGACCCTGGAGGCGGTGACGTCGTACCTGCGCGCGGAAGGGCTGTCGGTCCACAAGCTGCCGGAGCGGCTGGAGGTGGTGGACGCCCTTCCGCGCAACGAGAGCCTGCGGAAGGTGCTCAAGTACAAGCTTCGCGAGCGCTATTCGGGCTCCGGGAAATAGCTACTCGGGCACGGTGAAGTAGCGGGCGAAGGAGGAGACGATCTCCGCCTCGCCGATCTTGCCGTCGCCGTCCGTGTCGAGCGTGGCGGCGGCCGTCGTGGCGATCTCGTGACTCACACCGAGGGCGGTGAGCACGCGCGCGGTGTCGGCGACGGTGGCCGATCCGTCGCCGTCCGGGTCGGCGATCGCCAGGACGGCGTGCAGGAAGGGGCGGGCGATCTCGGCGAACCGGTCCGGGTTGTCGCGCAGGCGCTTGACCGCGCCGCCCACGAACTCGTCCCGGGTGATGCGCTGGTCGCCGTCCCGGTCCGCGATGCCGGCCATGCCCTGCCAGAACGCCTCGGCGCCGATGTACAGGGCCTGCCCCTTGTCGGAGCGGGCCGCCATGTCGAACTCCGCGAGCAGCCTCTTGGCCGCCGCGCTGAAGTCCTCGCGGTCGATGTAGCCGTTGCCGTCCTGATCGAAGGTGGCGAACCGGGCGGCGATCCTGCGCTCGTACTCGCTGCTGACCATGTCTCTTCGTGCCGCCTTACGTCACGTGGGGTGCTTCTGGCACGGAGCGTACGACGCCCGGGACGGTCCTGGAGCCGAAAACGTCGCTTGTGCCAAGACCGGGCTAATTTTGCGACAACGGTGTGGCAGAGCGACGCGCGCCGTGCACCGAGCGCAGGGCTTCAGCAGCGGCGGGTCACGCCGAGAGCGGTTCGGTCCCGTCGTCGACCGCCGCGTCCAGATCCGGGTACACCTCGAACAGGCGCCGTACGCCGAGGGCGCCGAGCACCCTGTTGACGTGGGAGCCGTCCACCGCCCCCTGAGCGGGCAGTATCAAGCGCAGACTGCCCTGGCAGGAGCGGATGAGACGGCGGGACGCGATGAGGACGCCGACGCCGCTGGAATCGCAGAACAGGACCTCGGAGAGGTCGAGGACGAGACTGTGGCGCCCCTCGGCCACCACGTCGTGCACCCGCTGACGCAGCACCGGCGACGTCACCAGATCCAGCTCGCCCGACACTTGGAGCACGGCCCATTCGCCGTGCTCGTCGCCGGTCACGTAGAACGCCACCACCAAACCCCTCGCTCGCCGGAAACGGAAGCCTTACCTTCGCTTCCTTGCAGCGCGGCTGCCCAGCGGCCGTTCCCCGAAACCAGGTACAGGAAACGGAAAACAATCAGAAGAGGCTTGTTTCCGTCGTATTCGATCCTGTTCGATCGAGTCTGATCGCGCACACAGTGGGTAGGCGCGTGGTGGGACAGGGTGACGACGGGGGCGGATCCGTGCCTGGAAGGTCCACTACCACCTGCCGCTCTCCAGGGGGCGCCCATTGCCACAAAGGGGCGTGCGCTGTCGGAGGTGCCGACTACATTCGAGATGACGGCGGACGCGGGCCGGACCGGAGACGAGCAGGGTGAGGGGGCCGTATGGCGAAGAAGGACGCACCGCCCCGCTGGGACCGCAAGATGCAGCAGCGGCTCGCACGCGGCGAGGCGGCCGCCCTCGGTGAGCTGTACGACCGGTTCGCTTCGCTCGTGCACGGTCTTGCCCACCGCGTGGTCGGAGACGAGCGCGCGGCCGACGGCATCACCAGGGAGGTCTTCGCCCATGTCTGGCAGCATCCGGAGGCGTACGACCCCAGGCAGGGCCCCCTGCGCTCCTGGGTCGCCACTCTGACCCACCGCCTGGCCGTGCAGCGGCTGCGTGCCACCGAGACCGCCGCCCTCGCCCACCGCGGCGGCTCCACCGAGGACCTGGAGCGCAAGGTCCGCCACGCCTCGGTCGCCGCCCGCGCCGACTACATCGTCCAGGCCATGCCCGTCCCGCTGCGCGCCGCCCTGGAGCTGGCCTATTTCCAGCGCCGCGACTACCGCCAGACCGCCGCCGACCTCGGCGTCACCGAGGACGAGGCCCGCCGCCGCCTCCGCCTCGGCCTGCAACTGCTCTCCACCGCCCATGACGCCGGCGCCCCCGGGGCACCGCCGGGATACGGAGGTGCGGTGTGAGCGGGTCGGAGCGGTTCGAGTCGTTCGACGAACACGAGGGATACGGCGGCCAGGACGGCCCCGGCGAGGCGGACCGGGCCGACGACGGCGCGGGGCACGGCATCCCGGGCGCCGAGGGCCGGCCGGGCGTGAGCGAGCCCGGAGGCCCGGGCGGCTCGGACGGACCCCACGGCCCCGACAACGGCGGCGGGCAGAACCCCGGCCACCCGCCCCGCATACCCCTGCCACGCTCCTCCGTCGAGGACGGCGGGCAGCCGCTGCCCTCCCTGGCGGAACTGGGCGACCTGGCACCTCGGCCCGCCCCGCCGGCACTTGAGCACCATGTCCTCAAAGCTCTGCTCGGGGCATGGGCGCTGGCCGCCTGCTCACCGGAGGAGACGGCCGCCGTCGAGGAGCACCTCGGCGACTGCGGCTCCTGCGCCGACGAGGCACTGCGGCTGCGGGGCGCCGTCGGGCTGCTGCATCCCGCCGAGAGCCTCGACCTCGATCCGGGCCTGCGCACCCGCGTCCTGGGGGTCTCCTTCGACCGGCGGCCACCGCGCATCCCGGTGCCCGAGTGGGCCGGTCCGTACGACGCCGAGACCGCGCGCCTGGACGCCCTGCTCCAGGACATAGGGGACGCCGAGTGGCACGCGCCCGTGCGGCTGCGGTGGTTCGAGGCCGACGAGGTGACGAGCCGGCGTACGACCGTCGCCGGGGTCATCGCGCATCTGCTGACGGTCGACGGGATCGTGGCGCTGGCCCTCGGCCTGGACGACCCGCTGGGCGACACCCCGGCCGCCTCGCCGACCCCTGCGGGGCGCACGGAGGCGTACTGGGCGGCGTCGCACTTCCCGCCCAACCGCTCTGTGCGGGGACCCTGGCGGGAGCAGAGCCATGATCTCGTACGGACGGTGTCCTTCACCGGGAGCAGCTCCGGCTCGCTGCCGGTGCCCTACGGCGCCTTCGAGCTGCCGCTGCGGGACGCGATGCTGGACCGGGCCTTCGAGTGCTGGGTCCACGCGGAGGACATCGCCGAGGCGGTCGACTACCCGTACGAACCGCCGGCCCCGCGCCATCTGCACCACATGATCGACCTCGCGGCGCGCATGCTCCCGCAGGTTCTGGCCGCACGCCGCCGTGCCGGCCGCCCCAGGCACCTGGTCCCGGTGGGCGAGCCCGGCCGCAGCCTGCGCCTGGAGATCGAGGGCCTGGGCGGCGGCGAGTGGCTGATCCCCCTGGACTCCCCCGTGGCGGTGGGCTCGGCCGAGCACGAGGTCGCCCATGTCGCGCTGGACGGCGTGGAGTTCTGCCGGTTGGCGGCGGGCCATGTGCCTCCGGCGGAGGCGGCGGCGGGTCAGGTCGGTGACCGTGAGGCCATCAGAGACGTACTGTTCGCGACGGCGAGCATGAGCCGCATGTAGGGGTGGGTTGCGGTTTCGAGGGCGGCTGCGGGTGCGTGGGGGTTGCTCGCGCAGTTCCCCGCGCCCCTAAAGGGGCGTCCGGTGCACGTAGTCAAGGGGCGCGGGGAACTGCGCGACCAGCCCACGACTACCCGCAGCCGCCCCCGAAACAGAACCCCCCTCGCTACTAGGCGAACACAACCGTCCGCCGCCCATTGAGCAGAATCCGGCGCTCAGCGTGCCACTTCACGGCCCGCGCCAGCGCCTGGCACTCCACGTCCCGCCCGACCGCCACCAGCTGATCCGGCGTGACGTCATGCCCCACCCGCTCGACCTCCTGCTCGATGATCGGCCCCTCATCAAGGTCGGCGGTGACATAGTGCGCCGTCGCGCCGATCAGCTTCACACCCCGCGCATGCGCCTGGTGATACGGCTTCGCGCCCTTGAAGCTCGGCAGGAAGGAGTGGTGGATGTTGATGATGCGGCCGCTGAGCGCCTTGCAGAAGTCGTCGGACAGCACCTGCATATAGCGGGCCAGCACCACCAGCTCGACGTTCTCCTCGCGCACCAGGTCCAGCACCCGCGCCTCGGCCTGCGGCTTGTTGTCCTTCGTCACCGCGATGTGGTGGAAGGGAATGTCGTACGAGCCCACCAGCTCGGCGAAGTCGGTGTGGTTGGACACCACCGCGGCGATCTCCACCGGCAGCGCCCCGATCCGGGCCCGGAACAGCAGGTCGTTCAGACAGTGGCCGAACTTGCTGACCATCAGGATGACGCGCATCTTCTCGTCGGCCCGGTTGATCTGCCAGTCCATCTGGAAGGAGTCACCGATCGCGGCGAAGCTCGCCCGCAGCTTGTCCACGGTCACCGGCGCCTCCGCCGAGAAGTGGACCCGCATGAAGAACAGTCCCGTGTCGTGGTCGCCGAACTGCTGGCTGTCCTCGATGTTGCATCCGGTCATGAAGAGGTAGCTCGACACGGCGTGCACGATGCCCTGCTTGTCGGGGCAGAACAGGGTGAGGACGTACTGGTCGGAGGGGACCGCGGCTCGGTCGGACTGCTCGTTCATGCAGGACAGGGTCCCATATCGAGCAAGCCGGACGGACGGACGTCCGCTACGCGGACCGCGTCATGATCCGCAGCACTTCGAGCGTGCGCGGTGGCGAGTCCGGATCGTCCGTGTCGGCCATCGCCATCCGTACGTGCGCGTCCCGGGCCGCCCGCACCGCCTCCGGCCACGCCTCGTGGTCGACGTAGGCGGCGACCTGGGCGTCCGGCCCGACCTGGTGCATGATCCGCAGCACGCGCAGCACGGCGGTGTCGACCAGCGCCGCCTCCTGCGAGTCCCGGAAGATCGTGCCCACGTATTTCTCGGCGGACCAGTTGTCCAGCCAGGTGTCCTCGACCAGGCGGTACACGGCGTCGGTGACGTCCCCGTACCCGTCGACACCGGCCAGCCAGACCTCTCGCTGGAACACCGGATCGGAAAGCATGTGCAGCGCGGAGCGCACATTGCTGCGCCAGCGCCACCACGGCATGTCGTTCAGTGGCATGTCGCCCATGGTGGGGGAGCGACGGCCGCGACGGGAAGAGTTCTCCGAACCTTGCACGGTCACCGATCGTACGTTCTCGCTCAGACGACGATCAGGCACCCCCGCAATTCACCTTTACGTCACCTGTCGTTGACCGAAGGTCACTCCTGGGTTAGCGATGTGGCGGAATCGTGCGTTTCCATGACCGGCAGGCGTCACCACCGCAAGACCTACCTCCCCACGTTCACCCGGCCCGTCAGAGCCACCGTTCACAGAGCGGCGGCCCTGGTCGCGTGTGCGTCGCTCGCCGTCGGTTGCGGGGTCGTCCCCGGTGTCTCGGGGGGCGCCGGGGACAACCCCATCACCGTCATGACCTGGGCACCGAGCGAGACCAGCGCCACGAACAAGCCCGGCATGCCCGCGCTCGCCCTCGCGTACGCCCGCTGGGTCAACGCCAACGGCGGCATCAACGGGCACAAACTGAAGATCCTGATCTGCAACGACCACAACGACACCGTGGACGCCGCCGACTGCGGCCGGCGCGCGGTCAAGGAAAACGTGGTCGCGGTCGTCGGGTCCTACAGCCAGTACTCCGACTCCTTCTTTCCGCCCCTCGAGGGCGCGGGCATACCGTACATAGGCGGATACGGACTCACCGAGTCCGAGTTCACCAGCCCGCTGTCCTACCCCGTCAACGGCGGCCAGCCCGCCCTGCTGGCCGGCCTCGGCCAGGCGCTCTCCAAGAACTGCGGGCCCGTCTCCCTGATCCGGCCCGACACCATCGCCGGCGACGAGCTGCCCGCGATGCTCAACTCCGGCCTGAAGTCGGGCGGGCACGCGGAGGCCGGCGACCAGCTCGCCAAGGACGACGCCACCGAGTACTCGACGCCGGCCAAGACGGCCCTCGACTACGCCTCCGCCGACTCGACGGAGACCGGGTGCGTGGTGCCCTCCCTCGGCGACCGCACCAGCACCTTCATGGACTCCTTCCGCCGTGCCCGCGCGGACTACCCCGACGTGCGCACCGGCACCGTGCTGGGCAGCGTCGACCAGACCGTGATCAACGCGAACGGCGGAGCTTCGTCGCCGTACGAGGGGTCGTACATCTCGGGCTGGTACCCGGTCTCGACCGACAAGCGCTGGGACCAGATGAAGCAGGTCATCAACAAGCACGCCTTCGGCGACAACCGCATCGACGTCGGAGACGCCGGCGTACAGACCACGTGGATCGCCTACACCGTGTTCAAGGAGGTCGTCGAGTCGCTCGGTGACGGCGAGGTGAGTGCCGACTCCGTGCGGCACGCTCTCGACAAGGGGCTCAAGGTCTCCACCGGCGGGCTCACGCCCACCCTGCGCTGGCAGTTCCAGGACGAGCTCGCCGCCGTCGGCTTCCCGCGCATGGTGAACGCCGATGTGACCCTCCAGGTCGTACGGAACGGCCGGCTCGTCGCGGCGAAGAAGGGCTTCACCGACATGACGGAAACGCTGAAGACGGCGAATGTGAGCTGAGCCGAGCCGCTCCAAGAGGTCCTGACACAGCTGCTGTCAGGACCTCTCGGCGTCTGTCAGGACCTGTTACAGCTGGGTCGGCTGACGCTGGGTCAGGCCGTACGTCTTGGCGATCGCGTTCCACAGCTGGGCCGCCTTGGCCTTCTGCGTGGTCGCGGTGCCGCTCGCGGTGTTGCCGGCCGCGGTCTGGCCGGTGGTGCGGGCCTGGCCCTTGGGGCAGGCCTTCTTGTTCTTCGCGACCTGATCGGCCCACGCCGCGTAGTGGTTGTCGGCCGACGCCGAGGCCTTCCACGCGTTGTTGAGGGCCGTGGTCAGCGCGGCATGGTCGGGGAGCTTGTCGACGGACAGCTTCGCCAGGCTCGCGACCAGACCGGTGCGCTGCCCGGCCGCGTCGCGCAGATCCGTGGCCGCCTGGCCGAGCTTGTCGCACGACTTCACGTTGGCGACCGCGTTGATCACCGTGGTCCGGCTGTCGCCGCTGTCGGCCAGCAGCTTGTCCAGCGCGATGGCCTGCTGTTCGGCCGCATCGACGGACGGCGAGGCGGAACCCTCGGTGGCCGGGGCGGTGGCGGACACGGTCTGGTTGTTGCCGTCGCTCTCGTCGTCACCCCCGCTCGCGAGCAGCGCGCCCGCGCCGACGCCGAGGACCGCGATACCGACCCCGACGGCGGCGATGAGCGGCACCCGCGAGCCGGTACGGCCACCGCGGCCACGGCGGTCGTCTGCGGCGGGCGGAGCGTAGGCGGGCTGGGCGTGTGGATGTGCCTGCGGCGGCTCGAAGCGGGGCAGCTGCTGAGTGGCCCCGGCCGGACCCTCCGCCCCCCGCTCAGTGCGGAAGAGGCTGTCGAACTCCGCGGGCGGCTGCCGGTCCTGCCCGGTCATCACCGGCGGGATGTACTGCGTCGCCTCGGCATCGGGATTGGCGGGCGGCAAGGGGCCGGGGCTCTGCTGCGCCCGTCCCAGATAGCGGGTCGCGTCACCGGACGCCTCAGCAGGCACCTCGGGCGGCAGCGCGCCGGGCCCCACGGGCGGTATGTACTGGGTCGCGCCCTCATCGGCGGAGCCGGGCCCGGACGCCGCTGCCGAAACGGGCGGTATGTACTGCGTCGCCCCGTCCGGCGAGGCGTGCGCACCCCCACCTCCAACCGGCGGTATGTACTGGGTGGCGCCCTCATCGGCGGGCGGCAACGGAGCCCCGAAGGCCCCGGGCCCGGCGGCCGGCAGCGGAGCACCGGAGCCGTACGCACCGGAGGCAGGGGTGCCGTAGGCATCGGCCGCGGCCGTCGGCTGGGCAGCCGCCGACGACCCGTACGTCTGGTGGTCGGCGGGCGGCAGGGGCGCGCCTGCGGCCGGAGAGCCGTAGCCGGCGGTGGGCGGCTGGGCCGTCCCGGACGGAGAGGCCCCGTACCCGTCGGCCCCCGCGGGCGGCAGAGCCGCACTCGGGCCGCCGTGCCCGGCGGGCGGCAGCGCGCCATGACCGCCGGTGGACGACTGGCCGTTCGGGGCGTACGACGACTCGACGGTCGGCGCCGGGGAGCTGAACGACGCCTCAGCGCCCGGCACTTGCGACGGGTACGGCTGCTGCACACCTGGCGCCTGTGACGGGTACGACGACTGGGGTCCGGACTCCTGCGGCGCATACGGCTGCTGCGCGTACGGCTGCTGCACACCCGGCGCCTGTGACGGGTACGACGACTGGGCGCCGGGCTCCGGCGACGCGTACGACGATTGACCCCCGGGCTCCTGCGGCGCATACGACGACTGCGCACCCGATCCCGGATGCATCTCACCGCCGTATGCCGCTCCCTGCGTCGGCTGCGGCTGGGGCGGGATCGCGCCCGCCGGGTCCTGCGTGCCCCAGTCGGGCGGTGCCGGCTGCTGGTAAGGGTCCTGGGAGCCCTGGGAGCCCCATGGCTCGGCGGGGCCGGAGGCCCAGCCCTGGCCCGGCGGTGGGGGCGGGGGCTGGTGCTGGTCGGGGCCCCAGGGGGTGCCCCACGCCTGGCCCTCGGGCGGCGCCGAGGTGGGCGTCGGCGGGACGGGGCGGCCGTACTGCGGGCCGCCCGGTCCGCCCGTCATGCCCGGCAGCAGGGGCTCGCCACCGTCCGATGGCAGCACGATGCCTTCACGTGCCTGCCGCGGCGGGGGCTCCTCGCCCTGTCCACTCTGCGTCACCGGGACTCCTACGAATGGGGGACCTTCGGAATCGTCGGCTCACGCTACCGGGTCCCCTGAGCCCGGTGCCATGCAGCACAGGACCTGACCTCCTTCCCTGTGACCGCCGTAACAAAACCGGGCCCTCATCCGCTGTATACGCCCCTTCTTCACCACCGGCGCGTTCGTTTCCCACCCGTTCACGCCGGCGCGCCCCCGTCATTCACGCAGCCGCCTGCAACTCCAGCCGCGCCCCGAACTCCCTTACCACCGGCTCGTCCCTGAAGGGCTCCAACCGCTGCTGGAAATCCTCCAGATACTCGGCGCCCCGGTTGGAGCGCAGGGTCTCCAGCAGTTCCACGGCCTTCAGGCCTGTATGCACGGCCTGTTCGACCTCGCGCTGCTGGACCTGTGCGGTGGCGAGCAGCACATAGCCGATCGCCCGGCGCCGGGCCCGCGACTGAGGCAGGACGGACAGGCACTCCTCGGCCCGCCGCGCCGCCGCCTCGGCCTGCCCAAGGTCGCGGTGGCAGTGCGCCAACTCGTCGGCCAGATAGGCCTCGTCGAAGTGCGCGATCCACGCCGGATCGTCCCCGGAGGACGGATCGGCCGACTCCAGCGCGCCCACCGCACGCCCGGACGCGACCTGGGCGGCCCGAGCGTCCCCCATCAACGCGTGACCACGGGCCTCGGCCGCGTAGAACATGGCCTCCGCGCGCGGGGTCACCCGACCACGCGCCCCCTCCTGCGCCGCCCGCGCCAACTGCGCGATCTCCCGCGGGTTTCCGAGCTGCGCGGCGAGATGGCTCATGGACGCGGCGAGCACATACCCGCCGTACGCCCGGTCGCCCGCCGCCTGTGCGAGGCGCAGCGCCTGGATGTAGTAGCGCTGGGCGAGGCCGGGTTGACCGGTGTCGATGGCCATATAGCCCGCGAGCTCGGTCAAACGGGCCACCGCGGCGAAGAGTTCACGCCCCACGGCCTCCCGGTACGACCCCGCCAGCAGACCGGAGACGACGCTGTTCAGGTAGTGCACGACGACCGGGCGCACATGCCCGCTGCCGTACTGGTGGTCCAGGTCGACCAGCGCCTGGGTCATGGCCTTCACGGCCGCCACGTCGGACTCCCCCACCCGCGGGCCCGCCGAGCGCGCCACCTGCGAGTCGGGCGAGGAGATCAGCCAGTCACGGCTCGGCTCGACGAGCGCGGACGCGGCGACGGAGGATCCGGACAGGAAGTCCCGTCGGCCGACGTCGCTGCGCCACAGTTCGCAGACCTGCTCGATGGCTCCCAGTACCGTCGGCGAGAACTGGAGGCCGACGCCCGAGGCGAGGTTCTTGCCGTTGGCCATGCCGATCTCGTCGATCGTGACCGTACGGCCCAGTTTGCGCCCCAGCGCCTCGGCGATGATCGCCGGAGCGCGTCCTCGTGGCTGCTGTCCGCGCAGCCAGCGGGCGACGGACGTCTTGTCGTAGCGTAGATCGAGGCCGTGTTCGGCGCCGCACATGTTCACTCGGCGGGCCAGCCCGGCGTTCGAGCAGCCCGCTTCTTGAATGAGCGCCTGCAGCCGTTCGTTCGGCTGCCGCGCGACGAGAGGCCTTGCGGCCATGGCGTACCCCCTGTGGCTGCGGTGCCTGCCCACGCACCGAGTTGATGTGCCTTCCGCGACCGAGCCCGTTCCGGTGAGCGAAAGGATCCGGCCGTGAAGATCAATGCCCCGCCGAGACGGCGAAAATGCGAGGCTTGTGAGGATTGCCGGGGTAAAGGCGGAAGCCGACCCCACTCGTGGCTACCCAACTGCGGCCATGGATCCTCCTGCGCGCCCCCACACGTGCATCCATGCGCCCCAGTTGCGGAATCAATGCTCCTCCCCCGCGCGCGCTACGCCCGTAACTCAGGGTGGGTGCGGGAGTTGTGATGAGCGTGGAAGAGACGATCGCGAGCACCGAAGCCGCCCAGATTCCGAAGCAGCGTGGGGAATCGCTGCTGGATACCGCCGTTCGCTACGCCGAGGAGCGCCACTGGGACGTGTTCCCGGGCAGCTGGCTGGAAGCCGTCGACGGGGTGCAGCGCTGCTCGTGCGGCGACGCCGCGTGCGCCGCACCCGGCGCGCATCCGACGCGGCCGGACTGGGCGACCCAGGCGACGGGCAGTGCGACCGTTGCGCGCCGGATGTGGCAGAAGCAGCCGACGTCGTCGATTCTGCTGCCGACCGGGCGTACGTTCGACGCGATCTCCGTTCCGGAGACGGCGGGGTTTCTGGCGCTGGCCCGGATGGAGCGGATGGAGTTGACGCTCGGGCCCGTGACGCTGACTCCGGACCGACGGATGGAGTTCTTCGTGCTGCCGGGGGCTTCGGTGAAGGTTCCTGAGCTGGTGCGCAAGCTGGGGTGGGCGATCGCCTCGCTTGATCTTGTGGCCCTCGGAGAAGGGGGGTGGGTGGCTGCGCCTCCTACGCGGTTCGGGTCTCGGGGGGCCGTGCAGTGGGCCTGTCGGCCCACGCCGGCGAATCGGTGGTTGCCGGATGCGGAGGAGTTGATCTCGCCGCTCGCGTATGCGTGTGGGCGGGATCGGTAGGTCGGCGGCTGCGGGTCGTCTGTGGCTGGTCGCGCCCGCGCGGCGGAGCCGCATATGTCAACGTCCCGCGCCCCTTTCCGGCGTTGCCCCACCGTAGGGTTCAACCATGACGTCAGCTGTTGTGGTGCGGGGGCTCTGGAAGCGGTTCGGACAGCAAGTTGCCGTTGCCGGGGTTGATCTGGAGTTGCCCGCGGGGAAGTTCATCGGGCTGGTCGGGCCCAATGGTGCCGGGAAGACCACCACTCTCTCCATGGTGACCGGGTTGCTGCGGCCCGATCAGGGGTCCGTCGAGGTCGTCGGGCACGACGTATGGCGGGACCCCGTCGAGGTGAAGGCGCGGATCGGCGTGCTGCCGGAAGGGCTGCGGCTCTTCGAGCGGCTCTCCGGACGGGAACTGCTCACCTACTCCGGGCGGTTGCGGGGGCTGCCCGGTGCCGAGGTGGACAAGCGGACGACGCAGCTGCTCGACGTACTCGATCTTGCCGGGGCCCAGCACAAGCTCGTGGTCGACTACTCGACCGGCATGCGCAAGAAGATCGGGCTCGCGACGGCCCTGCTGCACAATCCCGAAGTGCTGTTCCTGGACGAGCCGTTCGAGGGTGTCGACCCGGTGTCCGCGCAGACGATCAGGGGCGTGCTGGAGCGGTACACCGGCTCCGGGGCGACCGTGGTCTTCTCCTCCCATGTGATGGAGCTCGTCGAGTCGCTGTGCGACTGGGTGGCCGTGATGGCCGCGGGACGCATCCGGGCGCACGGCCCGCTGGCCGAGGTACGCGGCGACGCCGCCTCGCTCCAGCAGGCGTTTCTGGAGCTCGTGGGGGCGAACGGGCGGCACACCGGGTCCGATCTCGACTGGCTGGGCGGCGGGGCGCGATGACCGCCGACAGCACCCCGATCACCTCTGTCGTCGTGCAGCTGAAGCTGTCGCTGTTGCGCAACGGTCTACGGCAGTCCGGTGGGCGCAAGGCCGCCTACATCGCGTCGGCCGTCGTCACCCTGCTCTTCGCCGCGCTGCAACTGCTCGGGCTGATCGTGCTGCGCGGCAACGAGCATGCGGCTTCGGTGGTGGTGCTCCTGGTGGCGGTGCTGGCGCTGGGCTGGGCGGTGATGCCGCTGTTCTTCCCCAGTGGCGACGAGACCCTCGACCCCACCCGCCTGGTGATGCTGCCGCTGCGGCCCCGTCCGCTAGTGCGGGCGCTGCTGGTGTCCTCGCTGGTGGGGATCGGGCCGCTGTTCACGGTGTGCATGCTCGCCGGTTCCGTGGTCGCGGTGGCGCACGGGGGTGTGGCGTACGTCGTCGGCGTCATCGGCGTCGTGCTCGCACTGCTCGTGTGCGTGACCCTCGCGCGGGCCGTCGCCGCCGCCAACATCCGGTTGCTGACCAGTCGCCGGGGCCGTGATCTCGCGGTGCTGAGCGGTCTCGTCATCGCTGTCGGGGCACAGCTCGTCAACTTCGGTGCGCAGCGGCTGGGTTCGGCCGGGCTCGGGCAGCTCGACCCCTTGGCCGACGCGCTGAAGTGGGTGCCGCCCGCCTCGGCGATCGGGGCGGCGGACTCCGCGAGCGAGGGATCGTACGGCATCGCCCTACTTCAACTCGCCCTGAGCGCCCTGGCGTTGTGGCTGCTGCTGCGGCAGTGGTCGGGGCATCTGAACCGGCTGATGACCGCGCCGGACGGGTCCACCCTCCAGACCTCCGAGGCCGTCGCCCGCGAGCGGACGTCCACCGGACTGTCGCGTTTCGTGCCTGTCGGCCGTACCGGCACGGTCATGGAGCGCAGCCTGCGCTATGTGTGGCGCGACCCCAAGACCAAGGCCGCCTGGGTGACTTCGCTGGCCATCGGTCTGATCGTGCCGCTGTTCAACGCGCTCCAGGGCACCGGCTCGATCTACTTCGCCTGCTTCGCCGCCGGGATGCTCGGCATCCAGATGTACAACCAGTTCGGGCAGGACACCTCCGCGTTCTGGATGGTCGCGATGACGATCTCGTCCACGAAGGACGCGTACGTCGAACTGCGCGCGCGTGCCTTCGCGCTGCTGGTGATCACCCTGCCGTACGCCGCGCTCGTCACCGTCCTGACGACGGCACTGCTCGGCGACTGGGCCAAGCTGCCCGAGGTGCTGGGCCTGTCCTTCGCGCTGCTCGGCGCGATGCTGGCGACCGGGGCATGGGCGTCGGCCCGCTTTCCGTACTCCATCCCGCAGGAGGGCTACAAGAACGTCGCCCCCGGGCAGGCCGGGCTCGCCTGGATCGCGATCTTCGGCGGGATGGTCGGGGCCGCCCTGCTGTGCGCACCGGTCATCGCGCTGACGATCTGGCTGAACGTGAGCGCGAACGGCGACGACTGGACCTGGCTGCTGCTGCCGGTGGGCGTTGCCTACGGGACCGCGATCACCATGCTGGGCCTACGGCTGGCGGCGCCGCGCACGGCGGCACGGCTACCGGAGATCCTGGCGGCAGTGAGCAAGGGCTGACGGGGCCTCCGCGGCTTACGGCCCTGTAACGCCCCTAAGGGGCGCGGGGAACTGCGCGACCAGCCACGACGACAGCCGCAGCCGCCACCCCACAGCCACCCGGCAGACGAATAGGCGCCTACCCAGCCCCCTCCGGCGGCCAGCCGTCCCGCATCGCCCCCGCCAGATCCAGCGCCGCAGCAATCCGTACGGCCACGTCCTCCGCATACGCCGCGTCGGCCCGCTCGAAGGCGCTCCGCCCGCCCCCGCGCAGAAACGTGACGACGCCCAGCGTCCGCCCCCGGCTGCGCAACACCGCGCACAGTGCGTGCACCGCGTCCGGCGGCCACTGTCGTGCCTGTGCCCATACACGTGCCTGTTCGGCGGGTACGGCACCGACGCTGGCCCGCACGGACCCGGCGCGCTCCACGCACTGAAGCGCGGGGTGCCCTTCGCTGTAGCGCACAGGCAGTCCTGCCTGGCCGGTGCTCAGGCTCGGTCCGGGTGCGCCCGCGGGTGTGGCGGCGACCCGCACCAGCCGTACGGGCTCCGCGGCGTCCGCGTCGACGATCGCACCGCCCGCCACGCGGTCGATCAGGGCGTGGTCGGCAAAGCCGGCGAGAGCGAAGTCGAGGTGGACGGTGGCGGCCTCGGCCGGGTCCTCGCACTCGGCGGCGGCCCGTGCGGCGCGGTGGAGCTGGTTGGTACGGAAGCGGAGCAGCGCGGCCTCCTGCTCGCTCTGCTTGGCCTCGGTGACGTCGTTGAAGAGCCAGCCGACGCCGAGTGGTACCGGCTCCTCGGCGAGGGGGGAGGCGAGCCGTACGAAGCCGCAGCGCCAGCAGCGCCGCTTCTCGCCCTCCGGGGTGCGTACGCCGACCCAGATCTCGGCGGGCGCGGGCGGCGCACCCTCGGCGAGCACATGGGTGAGGGCGCTCTCGAGTTCCTCGACGCCTTGGGCGAGCAGGTCGCCGAGTGGTCGGCCGAGCACCGCCGTACGGCCGATGCCCAGCGCGCGGGCCGCGTGTGCGTTCACGACGGCGGGCCGGAGGTCGGCGTCGACGAGGACGACGCCCCAGCTCGCGTCGTCGAAGAGGGCCTCGCTGAGCGCGATGGACCGTTCCAGGTCGATCTGCGTGTGGACTTCGCTGAACGCGCAGTACAGGCCGGCGGGCTTTCCGTCGGGTCCGCGGACGGCCGCGGACTGGGTGCGTACGAGGACCCGGCCGCCGTCCTTGGTGAGCAGCGCGAACTCGTGGACCTGGCGTCCGGGGGCCTGCATGGCGGCCATCAGCCGGGACTCGACCTCTTCGGCGTCCGCGGCCCGTACGGCCCATCCGGCGAACCCGTGCCGGCCCACGGCCTCACTCGCGGTCCAGCCGAGAATCCGCTCGGCCTCGCGGTTCCAATGGGTGACGACCCCGTCGCCATCGAAGGCACACAGGGCCGCGTCCATGCCGTCCAGCAGCGCGGCCAGCAGATCGGAACCGCCCGAGCCCTCCGGACCGTCCCGCTCGGGCTCGTCCGGCCCCAGTTCGTCGGTGGTCCCACTACGCCGGGAAGCACTCACCTGGACCCCCTGCAGGCTGCGTCCGCACGTACGGCACGTCGGCTCGCTCACTAACAATCATTCAACTCGAACGTGACGCAGCACACATCGAGTTCCCGCAAGATTGAGAGAATCGTTGCACGCCGGAAACTCGACGTGAATCTCTGCTTACTGTCCGGAGGCCGCGAGCCGGAGGTCGATCCACAGGTCGTTCTCACCTGGCAGCACATACCGCTCGACCTCCACGAACCCGCGCGCCTCGGCAAAGCGCACTCCGCCCTCGTTGACGGCCAGCACACACGTCTCGATCACGCCGGCACCGAGCACGCGCGCGTGCGCGAGCCCCTTCTCGTACAGCGCCTTCCCGAAGCCCCGCCGCCGGTACGCAGGGAGCACGCGCGCGATCACCGTCGCCACGGCTTCCTCGCCCTCCGGCGGCCGGACGGTGGAACACCCGACGAGCTCGTCGCCGAGGTATGCGTTCTCCAGCCGGTAGCGGCCACTGCGCTCCCGTACCTCATCCGGATCCATGGCGGCCGGGGGCACGATCACGTTGTGGACGTGCCGCCACTGCTCGAGCATGGCGTCGCCGGCCACGGGCTCCAGCCGAAGGCCGGGCACCGTCGCCGCCCCTGCGTCGCGCGTCCGCTCTGTCATGCGTGGAACGCTAGGTGATCGGATGCCGCCACGTCGAGTGTCAAGATCATCGCCCTTGCTACGCGCGTCATCCTCCCCGGTGCACGCCCGTGTAACCCCCCGGTTTTACCGGCGCGGCACGCTTGTCAGTGGTATGCGTCAGAATTGAGGTCAGGGCCAGCGCACGCGCCGTGAAGCCTGGGTGCTTTCGGCAGAATCGGCAAGCTAAACGAGGGGCACGTATGTCCGGACTGATCGACACCACGGAGATGTATCTCCGCACCATCCTCGAGCTGGAGGAGGAAGGTGTGGTCCCCATGCGCGCCCGGATCGCCGAGCGGCTCGACCAGAGCGGGCCGACGGTCAGCCAGACCGTGGCGCGGATGGAGCGGGACGGACTGGTGTCCGTCGCCAGCGACCGGCATCTGGAGCTCACGGACGAGGGCCGCCGGCTGGCGACACGCGTGATGCGCAAGCACCGCCTCGCGGAGTGCCTCCTCGTCGACGTGATCGGCCTGGAGTGGGAACAGGTGCACGCCGAGGCCTGTCGCTGGGAGCACGTGATGAGCGAGGCCGTGGAGCGGCGGGTCCTCGAGCTGCTGCGCCACCCCACCGAGTCGCCGTACGGCAACCCGATCCCGGGCCTGGAGGAGCTGGGCGAGAAGGACGGCGCCGACCCGTTCCTGGACGAGGGCATGGTGTCGCTGGCCGACCTGGATCCGGGCCTGGAGGGCAAGACGGTCGTCGTGCGCCGTATCGGCGAGCCGATCCAGACGGATGCGCAGCTGATGTACACGCTGCGTCGCGCGGGCGTGCAGCCCGGCTCGGTGGTGAGCGTGACGGAGTCGGCCGGCGGGGTGCTGGTGGGCAGCGGCGGCGAGGCGGCCGAGCTGGAGTCGGACGTCGCCTCCCACGTGTTCGTCGCCAAGCGCTGACCGAGCGCCGGTTGCTGTCAACTTCCGGGGGAAGAGAGGCAGTTGCGGCACAGCGGCGGTTTCGCCGATTCCGGGATTCACTGCGTCGAATCGCAGCGCTCGGACGGTTCACATGCGAGGCTGTCGCGTGAGGCATATGACCTGAGGGCTCTTGGCCGTGGTGCGACAGTGGCAGTGATGTCGCCCGGCCGGGGAGGGGGCGGGACGGATGTGCCGTAGAAGTGGAGAGGGCCCCGGCGCCGTGTGGCGCCGGGGCCTGTCCTCCCCTGTGCTGACCCGGAGCCCCGAGCTCTCAGGGTCATTCCCCTCGGACCCCTTTCCCCGAGCGGTCCGCCTCCCGCAGAAGATCTCCCCTCGGCGACGACGGTCAATCCCTGACCGAGGTCACTCGTACGAGGGGTGTTGCCCGCAGACACCGCATCTTCGAATGCGCATTCGATAGCCTGAGGGTGACACGGCACGCGGAATCTGCGCTTCAGGAGTGCGCGCGGCATGTCAGGGAGGTGAGCGGCAGGAGCACGCGGGACGTGCGGAACCCGCGCGACCTGCCCGAGCGAGGGCCCCGACCGGCCCCGGCAGAAAGCGGTACCACGACAGGGCAGGACACGGTTCACTGGACCGGCGGCTCGAGCGGTCCGAGCGGAGCTAGGGGGGTGCCAGGATCCATGGCGCGGCGCATCGACGTGACGGGAGCGGGCGGCGTACGTCTTGCCGCCTGGGAGTTCGGCGACCCTCCCAAGCAGGACCCGGCGAGGGACGCGACGGGGCACACCGACCACACGGCGCACTCCGCACCGGACCAGCCGCCCGGCCCCGCCGAACAGGACCGTTTCTCCGGAGTGCTCTTACTGCACGGCCTGATGGGCCGCGCCTCGCACTGGGCCTCCACCGCCCGCTGGCTCTCCGGGCGTCATCGCGCTGTCGCACTCGACCAGCGCGGCCACGGCCAGAGCGACAAGCCCCCGCAGGCCTCCTTCACCCGCGGGGCCTACGTCGAGGACGCCGAAGCCGCCCTCGAACAGCTCGGCCTCGGCCCGGCCGTCCTCATCGGCCACGCCATGGGCGCACTGACCTCCTGGCAGCTCGCCGCCAAGCGCCCCGATCTGGTCCGCGGAGTGATCATCTGCGATATGCGGGCCTCCGCACTCGGCGCGGCCTCACAGCGGGAGTGGGCCCAGTGGTTCAAGTCCTGGCCGGTTCCGTTCGCCACGCTCGCCGACGTCCGCAAGTGGTTCGGTGAGGACGACCCCTGGGTGGAGCGGCCGATTCCGTCGCGCGGCGAGTTCTACGCCGAGGTGATGCACGAGTCGTCCGACGGCTGGCGGCCCGTCTTCGAACCCGACCAGATGCTCAAGTCCCGGGAGACGTGGGTGTACGACGCGCACTGGGAGGAACTGGCCCAGGTCCAGTGCCCGACGCTGGTCGTCCGCGGACTCGACGGCGAACTCGGGCGCGCGGAGGCGCAGGAGATGGTCCGCGTGTTACCCCTCGGCGAGTATGCGGAGGTTGCTGATGCCGGGCACCTCGTCCATTACGACCAGCCGGAGGCGTGGCGCGCGGCGATCGAGCCGTTTCTGAACGGCCTCGGCGGAAGCTGAGCTGGGACGCGGCTCTTTCAGCGCCGGTAGAAGATCCGGTCGCCGTACTCCTCCATCACGCGGCCGTTCCAGTCGTGGCCGCCGTCGACGTTGCCGGAGCGCAGCAGCGGAGGTTCGACACCGCGGGCGGCCAGCGTGGCGGCCGTTTCGGCCATGACCGCCTGGAGCAGGGCCGACGTGACGACCGTGGAGGCCGGGGCGAAGGGCGCCGGGACGGTGTCGAGGGTGAGTTCCGCGTCGCCGACCGCGATCTTCGAGTCGAGGACGATGTCGCAGTGGTCCTTCAGGAACGTCCCCGAGGCATTCCTGGACGTGGTCTCCGACGCGTACGCGACCGAGGTCACGCCGATCACCCGCACACCCCGGGCGCGGGCGTTCACGGCCATCTCCACGGGCAGCGCGTTGCGCCCGGACAGCGAGATAATCACCAGGACGTCACCCGCACGGAGCGGGGACGTGTCGAGGACGGCACTCGCGAGACCGTCGACCCGTTCCAGGGCGGAACCGAGCGTCGCCGGAATGACATCGACACCGACGACGCCCGGAACGGCCAGCAGGTTCATCAGCGCGAGGCCGCCGGCCCGGTAGACGACGTCCTGCGCGGCGAGCGACGAGTGCCCGGCACCGAAGGCAAACAGACGACCACCGTCGACGACGGCATCCGCAAGAAGCGACCCCGCCGCCGTGATGCTCTCGCCCTCCTCGTCCCGCACCCGCTGCAACAGCCCGATCGCGGCATCGAAGAACTGACCGGCCGGCTTGCTGTCGCTCATGCGGGGTCCCTTCGGGGGCGGGCGTGATGGCGTGCGCGGCGATGTGTTGCGGATCACGGTGCGGTCTGGACCAGTGCGGTGTCAATACGGCCGTTGCCGTCCGACGTCGCCTGCCGTGCCGGTACGCACCACGGCCGACGCGACCCTCAGTGCCGGACCAAGCAGAACGGATGCCCGGCCGGATCGGCATAGACACGCCAGCTCCGCCCATCCGCACCACCGTCCAGAACCGTCGCCCCGCGAGCCAGCACCTGCTCCTCGGCTCGGTCCAGGTCCGCGACACCGAAGTCCAGATGGAACTGCTGGGGCCGGGCAGGGTCGGGCCAGACCGGCGGCAGATAGTCCGCCGCCCGTTGGAAGGCAAGGACGAGTCCGGACGGCGTGTGCAGCGTCGCCCACCCGTCATCGAGTGCCCACCGCTTGTCCTGCTGATTGACGGTCCCACCCAGCAGTGATTGGTAGAACGCTGCGAGTTCCGCCGGATCAGAGCAGTCCAGCACCACGCACTGCAGGTCAGCGATCATCCGCAGATCCTAGGCGGCTGCCGGGGCAGTTACGCCTTCCGGTCCGAATCAGGTCCGTCAACATCTCGAAAAACCGGTTGATCCGTGACCAACGGCTTCCTAGTGTGGCTGTTACTTCAGAAGGGAGGTGGTTCGGCAGATGTATGCATACCGGACGGAAGAGGTGGCTGCGGGCTAGCGGCCCGCCACCACATCCTGTGCGGTGCCGGACCAGCGTGTGCGCGAAACACGCAGCCGGCCCAATCCAATGCAGTCACCCGACCCGCGAGCTCGCCGGTACGTCCGGCCGGCTCCCCCGCCGAGAGGCGGAGGGACCTGAGCTCGCGGGTCGTCTGCGTTCCCGGAGGGGATCAGCGCGCGATGTCCCCGTACCCCTCGATCTCCCGCGGATCGCGGGTGCCCGGGCCGACGTAGCGGGCGGAGGGCCGGACCAGTCGGCCCGTCCTCTTCTGCTCCAGGATGTGAGCCGACCAGCCCGCCGTACGGGCGCAGGTGAACATGGACGTGAACATGTGGGCCGGGACCTCGGCGAAGTCCAGGACGATGGCCGCCCAGAATTCGACGTTGGTGGCCAGGACGCGGTCCGGGCGGCGGCTGTGGAGTTCCGCCAGGGCCGCCTTTTCCAGGGCTTCGGCGACCTCGAAACGGGGGGCGCCCAGTTCACGGGCCGTGCGGCGGAGGACTCGCGCGCGGGGGTCTTCGGCGCGGTAGACGCGGTGGCCGAAGCCCATGAGGCGTTCGCCCTTGTCGAGGGCCTGTTTGACGTAGGCCTCGGCGTCGCCGGTGCGCTCGATCTCCTCGATCATGCCGAGGACGCGGGAGGGGGCGCCGCCGTGCAGCGGGCCGGACATGGCTCCTACGGCGCCGGAGAGGGCGGCCGCGACGTCGGCGCCGGTGGAGGCGATGACGCGGGCGGTGAAGGTGGAGGCGTTCATGCCGTGTTCGGCCGCGCTGGTCCAGTACGCGTCGACCGCCGCCACGTGCTTGGGGTCGGGCTCGCCGCGCCAGCGGATCATGAAGCGCTCGACGACGGACTGCGCCTTGTCGATCTCGCGTTGCGGGACCATGGGCCGGCCCTGGCCGCGGGCGGACTGGGCGACGTAGGAAAGGGCCATGACGGCTGCGCGGGCCAGGTCGGCGCGGGCCTGTTGGGCGTCGATGTCGAGCAGGGGTTTGAGGCCCCAGACGGGCGCCAGCATGGCCAGTGCCGACTGGACGTCCACGCGGATGTCGCCGGAGTGCACGGGGATCGGGAAGGGTTCGGCGGGCGGCAGGCCGGGGTTGAAGGCGCCGTCGACGAGCAGGCCCCAGACGTTGCCGAACGAGACGTGGCCGACCAGATCCTCGATGTCGACGCCTCGGTACCGGAGAGCGCCGCCCTCCTTATCCGGTTCGGCGATCTCCGTCTCGAACGCGACGACTCCCTCGAGTCCGGGTACGAAGTCGGACATCAGGCGGCTCCTCATGATGTGTGCGACAGGTGGGGTGTGGCTTGTGGGGACGGTGTTGCGCAAGTTGTTCGGTGGGGGGTGGGACGACCGTGTGTCGTTTGCTGCGGAAATCTCCCGCCCGATGGATCCGCGGTCGTCGGTCCGTGCAGACTCGCGGTCCTGGGCGGTCATCCCTCTGATGCCCCGCGCGGCTGGCGGTCACCCAACCGGAACGGAAACTGAACGATATCTTCGGGTGCCACCTTTGGGGAGGGTCCGCGGCACTCAGTGCCACGCAGTGATGAAGGACACCGTGGCGAACGGCGCCCGCGGATACGGCAAGATGACCGCGTGAACGACCGAGACGCCGTGTCCGCCGTACCCCTTGATCCCGCGTCGATGCGCAAGCAGTACCGGGCCGAGGGCCTGGCCGAGTCCCAGCTGGCCGCCACGCCGGTGGAGCAGTTCGCGCGGTGGTTCAGGCAGGCCGCGACGGAGGCTCATCTGTTCGAGCCGAACGCGATGGTCGTCTCGACGGCGGACGCCGAGGGGCGGCCCAGCACTCGTACGGTGCTGTTGAAGCAGTTCGACGAGCAGGGTTTCGTCTTCTACACCAACTACGACTCCCGCAAGGGCCGTGACCTGGCAGAGAACCCGTATGTGTCGCTGCTGTTCCCCTGGCATCCGATGGCCCGGCAGGTCATCGTCTCCGGCGTGGCGCGGCGCACCGGCCGTGACGAGACGGCCGCCTACTTCCGTACCCGGCCGCACGGTTCGCAGCTCGGGGCCTGGGCCAGTGCCCAGTCCTCGGTGATCGCCACGCGCGCCGATCTCGACGCCTCGTACACCGAGTTGGCGGCCCGCTATCCGGAGGGCGAGCAGGTGCCGGTGCCTCCGAACTGGGGTGGTTTCCGGGTGGCTCCGCAGTCGGTGGAGTTCTGGCAGGGCCGCGAGAACCGGCTGCACGACCGGTTGCGGTATGTGGCGGAGGCGGACGGGAGCTGGCGGGTGGAGCGGCTCAGTCCGTGAGCATCTCGTCCAGCAGTGCGGCCCACTGCGCCACCACCCGTTCCCGGCGCGGGCGGTCGTCGGTGAGCAGGTTGGCCAGGCCCAGGCCGCGAGCCATGTCCAGCAGACCCTGAACCGTCTCCCGTACGCCGGCGCGGGACTCGTTCGCGCCGAGCAGTTCGACCGCGATGCGGTGGGTCTCGCGGCCGACGCGGGCCTCCAGTTCGGTGACCCGCGGGCGGAGCTGCTCCTCGTTGGAGGCGGCGACCCACAGGTGGAGGGCCGCGCGGAACAGGGGGCCGGTGTAGAGGTCGACCAGGGCCGACACCGCCGTATGCCGGTCGACCGTCGTGTCCTGCGGGAACAGCTCCCGCAGTGCGCCGGAACGCTCCTCGGCGACGTACTCGACGGCCGCCGTGAACAGGTCCTCGCGGGTCGGGAAGTGGTGTTGGGCGGCGCCGCGGGAGACGCCGGCGCGTTCGGCGACGACGGAGACCGTGGAGCCTGCCCAGCCGTGTTCGGCGAGGCAGGCCACGGCGGCTTCGAGGAGCCGTTGCCGGGTGGCTCGGCTGCGGTCCTGTTTGGGCACACGGTCGACCGTGCTCACAGCACCCATGGCGGATCCCGTCGTTCGAGGAAGGCCGTCATGCCCTCGCGGGCGTCGGCGGAGGCGAACAGCCGGGCCGAGAGCGCGGTCAGGTCGGCCGCGTCCCGGTCGAAGGCTTCCAGCACCCTAGCTGTGAGCAGCTGTTTCGTCTCTGCCAGGGCCTGCGGGGAAGCCTTGCGCAGGCCGTCCAGGATCGGTTCCAGTACGGCGTCGACGTCGTCGCCCGCCGCGGTCAGCAGGCCGATACGGGTCGCCTCCGCGGCGTCGAAGCGTTCGCCGGTGAGGTAGTGGCGGGCGAGGGCGCGGGGGTCGGTGCGGGGCAGCAGCGGCAGGGAGATCACCGCGGGGGCGACGCCGATCCGTACCTCGGTGAAGGCGAAGGTCGCCTCGCTCGACGCGGCGGCGACGTCGCAGGCGCCGAGCAGTCCGAGGCCGCCCGCGCGGACGTGTCCGGTGACGCGGGCGACGACGGGTTTGGGCAGTTCGACGATCTGCCGGAGCAGGCCGACGAGCGCCTCCGGAGGCGGCGGGTCACGCAGGTCGGCGCCCGCGCTGAAGGTGTTGCCGGTGTGGGTGAGGACGACCGCGCGGATGTCGCCGTCCTTGCCGCAGTCGGTGAGCGCGTCCGCGAGCTCGGCGACGAGGGCCGCCGAGAGGGCGTTGCGGTTGTGCGGCGAGTCGAGGCTGAGCGATGCGACGCCACGCGCGCGTGTACGGCCGATCAACGTCACGTGTGCTCCCTGAGTTCCCGCCGAAGGATCTTGCCGGAGGCGGCCCGCGGCACTCCGTCTATGAAGGTGACCTGGCGTACGCGCTTGTAGGGGGCGACGCGTTCGGCGACGTACATCATGACCTCTCCTTCGGAGAGGTCGGCTGCGGGCTGGCGGACCACGTAGGCGTGCGGGACTTCGTTGCCCTCGTCGTTGTAGGCGCCGATGACGGCGGCGTCGGCTATGCCGGGGTGGGTGAGCAGGAGGGCCTCCAGTTCGGCGGGCGCCACCTGGAAGCCCTTGTACTTGATGAGTTCCTTGACGCGGTCGACGACGAACAGCCAGCCGTCGGCGTGGACATGGCCGACGTCTCCGGTGTGCAGCCAGCCGTCGGTGTCGATCATCGCGGCGGTGGCGTCGGGGCGGCCCAGGTAGCCCTTCATCACCTGGGGGCCGCGGATGAGGATCTCGCCGGCTTCGCCGACGCCGAGGTCCTTGTCGGGGTCGTCGAGGGAGACGATGCGCATCTCGGTGCCGGCGATGAGCTTGCCGACGGTGCCGGGCGGCGCCTGGTGCATGGCGTCCAGGGGGACGACGTGGGTGCCGGGCGACAGTTCCGTCATGCCGTACGCCTGGCCGACCGGGGGCAGGCCCAGGCGCTGGGAGCAGGCCGCGGCGAGCTGGGCGTCCAGGGGGGCGGCGGAGCTGACGATGTATCGGAGGGACGAGAGGTCGTACTCCGCGACCGCGGGGTGCTTGGCGAGGGCCAGGATGATCGGCGGGGCCACGAACAGGCCGGTGATGCGGTGGTTCTGGATGGCCGCGAGAAATGTTTCGAGGTCGAAGCGCGGCAGCACGACGACGGCGGCGCCCAGCTTCAGGGGCAGGTTCATGAGGGCGGTCAGCCCGTAGATGTGGAAGAAGGGCAGCACGGCGAGGATGCTGTCGCCGGGGCCCGTCGGGATGGCGGGTTCGAGCTGGGCGAGGTTGGTGGCGATCTGGCGGTGGGTGAGCATCACGCCCTTGGGGATGCCGGTGGTTCCCGAGGAGTACGGGAGGGCCGCCACGTCCGTCGCGGGGTCGATGTCGATCTGTGGTTCGGGGGCGGTCGAGGCGAGCATGTCGATGAGGGAGCGGTGCCCGGGCGCTTGATCGCAGACGAAGATCTCCTGGATGCCGCCCGCGAGTTCGGCGGCCCTGCGGGCGGTCTCCAGCAGCGGCGAGACGGTGACGATCCAGCGGGCGGCCGAGTCGCGCAGCTGCTTGCCGAACTCCTCGGCGGTGGACAGCGGGTGCACGGTCGTGACGGTCGCCCCCGCGCGCGTGGCGGCGTAGAAGGCGGTCGGGAAGGCCACCGTGTTCGGACTGTGCAGGGCGAGCACATCGCCCTTGCGCAGGCCCGCCTCGGCCAGCGCGGCCGCGATGCGCCGGTGGAACTGGTCCACCTGCGCATACGTGAGGGTCATGCCGTTGGTGCCGTCGATCAGGGCTGGTGCGTCGCCGAACTCGGCGGCCCGGCCGAGGACCGCCTCGTGGATGGGGAGTTCGACGGGCGGGACGTCTGCGTACTCGCTGCGGAACATGGTTCCTCCTCGCGCGACTGGCACAACGCTGTGCCGGATCAGTACGACTTGGGCAGGCCCAGGGTCTGGTGGGAGACGTAGTTGAGAATCATCTCCCGGCTCACCGGAGCAATACGAGCCACGCGGGCGGCTGTTATCAATGAGGCGAGCCCGAACTCGCGCGTGAGGCCGTTTCCGCCGAGGGTGTGCACGGCTTGGTCGACCGCCTTCACGCAGGCCTCCCCGGCCGCGTACTTGGCCATGTTGGCGGCTTCTCCCGCGCCCGCGTCGTCGCCGGCGTCGTAGAGGCAGGCCGCCTTCTGCATCATCAGGCGGGCCAGTTCCAGGTCGATGTGCGCCTGCGCGAGGGGGTGCGCGATGGCCTGGTGGCTGCCGATGGGGGCCTTCCAGACGGTGCGTTCGCGCGCGTACGTGACGGCTTGCGCGAGGGCGTACCGTCCCATGCCGATCGCGAAGGCGGCGGTCATGATGCGCTCGGGGTTGAGGCCGGCGAAGAGTTGCAGCAGACCGGCGTCCTCGTCGCCGACGAGTGCGTCGGCGGGGAGTCGTACGTCGTCGAGGGTCAGCTCGAACTGCTTCTCCGCGGCCTGGAGTTCCATGTCGATCTGGCGGCGTTGGAAGCCTTCGGCGTCCCTCGGGACGATGAACAGGCAGGGCTTGAGGTTGCCGGTGCGGCCCTCTTTGTTGGGCACAGTTTCGGTGCGGGCGACGATGAGGGTCGCGTCGGCGATGTCGACGCCGGAGATGAAGACCTTGCGGCCGGTGAGCAGCCAGTCGACTCCGTCGCGGTGAGCCGTGGTCGTGATGCGGTGGCTGTTGGAGCCGGCGTCGGGTTCGGTGATGCCGAAGGCCATGGTGCGTTTGCCTTCGGCGAGGGCGGGGAGCCACTGGCGCTTCTGTTCTTCTGTGCCGAAGCGGGCGATCACTGTGCCGCAGATTGCCGGAGAGACGACCATCATGAGGAGGGGGCAGCCTGCTGCGCCGAGTTCTTCCAGGACGATGGAGAGTTCGGCTATGCCGCCGCCTCCTCCTCCGTGTTCCTCGGGGAGGTTGACGCCGAGGTAACCGAGTTTGGCTGCCTCATTCCAAAGGTCCTCTCGGACGAAGCTGCGGCCGTGTCGCTTGCCGAGGGCGGCTACTGCGGCTCGTAGAGCCTTGTGTTCTTCGGATTCGAGAGTGGTGGGCATGGGACTCCTCCCGGGTGCGGGTTGTGTGTGGCTGGTCGCGCAGTTCCCCGCGCCCCTTAGGTGGGTTCCACCACCGCCAGTAGAGAACCGACCGCCACCTGTTGTCCGGGCACTGCTTCCAAGGCGCTCAGCGTTCCTGTGGCCGGCGCCGTGACCTTGTGTTCCATCTTCATCGCCTCCAACCACAGGAGGGGCTGTCCGGCCTCCACGGCGGCTCCTACGGCCAAGCCCTCCGCGACCCTGACCACCGTTCCCGGCATGGGGGCCAGGAGCGAGCCCGGGGCGTGCTGGGTCGTCGGGTCGGGGAAGCGGGGCAGGGACTTCAGGGCGGTGGTGTTCACGTAGAGGTCGTCGCCGTACCGCGCCACCTCGAACTTGCGCTGTACGCCGTCCACTTCGAGTACGACGAGACGCGCGTCGGCGTGGACCACGCGGACGCCCTCTGCCGCGAGCCCCGCGCGCGTGTGCCGGTAGTGGACCTCGTGTTCCTCGCCCGCCATCTCGTATCGCTTGGTCTGCGGCTGTGAGGGGAGGTTGCGCCAGCCGCCGAAGCGGGAGCGGTCGTGGGTGTCGGCGAGGGCCGCGGCGAGGGGGGCGTGGGGGTCGGGCGCGGGTTCGGTGAGTGCGGTGAGGTGGCGGTCGTAGAAGCCGGTGTCCATGCGGGCGGTGGTGAACTCCTTGTGCCGCAGGGAGCGGACGAGGAGGTCGCGGTTGGTGGGCGGGCCGTGGACGGCGGCGCGTTCGAGGGCGCCGGCGAGTATGCGGATGGCTTCCGCGCGCGTGGGGGCGTGGGTGACGGCCTTGGCGAGCATCGGGTCGTAGTGGACGCCGATCTCGTCGCCGTCGGTGTAGCCGGTGTCCAGCCGGATGCCGTCGGGGGCGGCGAGGCGGTGCAGGGTGCCGGTCTGCGGGGCCCAGTCGCGGGCCGGGTCCTCGGCGTAGAGGCGGGCCTCGACGGCGTGGCCACGCGCGCGTGGGGGGTCGATGTCGAGGGCGTGGCCTTCGGCGACGCGGAGTTGGAGGGCGACGAGGTCGATGCCGTACACGGCTTCCGTCACGGGGTGTTCGACCTGGAGCCGGGTGTTCATCTCCAGGAAGTGGGCCGTGTCGCCGGCGACGAGGAACTCGACGGTGCCCGCGCCCACGTAGCCGACGGCGCGGGCGGCTCGTACGGCCATCTCGTACAAGGACTCCGTCAGTTCGGGTTTCAAACCCGGTGCCGGGGCCTCCTCGATCACCTTCTGGTGGCGTCGTTGGAGGGAGCAGTCCCGGGTGCCGAGCGCCCACACCGTGCCGTGTTCATCGGCAAGGATCTGCACTTCGACGTGCCGGCCGTCCTCTACGTAGGGCTCGACGAAGACCTCGCCGTCGCCGAAGGCGCTGTGGGCCTCGGCGCGTGCGCCCTCGAGTTCGGCGGGCAGGTCATCGAGCCGGCGCACGATCCGCATGCCACGGCCCCCGCCGCCCGCTGCCGCCTTCACCAGCACCGGCAGGTCCGCCTCGGTGACCTCGCGCAGGGGCTCGATACCCATCAGCTCCTTGGCGCGCGTCTTGGACGCCATCGCCTCGATCGCCTCGGGGGGCGGCCCGATCCAGGTGAGGCCCGCGTCGATGACCGCGCGTGCGAAGCCGGGGTTCTCGGAGAGGAAGCCGTAGCCGGGGTGCACAGCGTCCGCGCCGGCGTTCAGGGCCGCCTTCACGATCAGGTCGCCGCGCAGATACGTCTCGGAGGGCGCCGCCCCCGGCAGCCGTACCGCCGTGTCGGCCACGCGCGCGTGGAGGGCGTTTTCGTCGGCGTCCGAGTGCACGGCGACCGTCCGGATTCCCCACTCACGGCAGGTGCGGAAGACCCGGCAGGCGATCTCGCCCCGGTTGGCGACGAGCACAGAAGTGATCACTGGTGATCCCTCACATCCGGAAGACGCCGAAGCCACCGCGCGCGCCCTCGTAGCGGGCGGTGTGGACGGCCGACAGGCACAGGCCGAGGACGGTGCGGGTGTCGCGGGGGTCGATGACGCCGTCGTCGTACAGCCGCCCGGACAGGAACATCGGCAGGGACTCGGACTCGATCTGCTGCTCCACCATCGCCCGCAGCGCCGCGTCGCCCTCTTCGTCGTACGGCTGGCCCTTCGCGGCGGCCGACTGGCGGGCGACGATCGAGAGCACGCCGGCGAGTTGCTGCGGGCCCATGACGGCGGACTTGGCGCTGGGCCAGGCGAAGAGGAAACGGGGGTCGTAGGCGCGGCCGCACATGCCATAGTGCCCGGCGCCGTACGAGGCCCCGATGAGCACGGACAGGTGGGGGACGCGGGAATTGGAGACGGCGTTGATCATCATCGCGCCGTGCTTGATGATGCCGCCCTGCTCGTACTCCTTGCCGACCATGTAGCCGGTGGTGTTGTGCAGGAAGAGCAGCGGGATGTCGCGCTGGTTGGCCAGCTGGATGAACTGGGCGGCCTTCTGGGACTCCTCGCTGAACAGCACGCCCTGGGCGTTCGCGAGGACGCCGACCGGGTAGCCGTGCAGCGTCGCCCAGCCGGTGACCAGGCTGCTCCCGTACAGCGGCTTGAACTCGTCGAAGTCGGAGGCGTCGACGATCCGGGCGATCACCTCGCGCGGGTCGAAGGGGGTGCGAAGGTCCCCGGGCACGATGCCCAGCAGCTCGTCCTCGTCGTACTTGGGCGGCGCGGCGGGGCCCGGATCCTCGTACGCCTTGCGGTGGTTGAGCCGGGCGACGACGCGCCGCGCCTGCCGGAGCGCGTCCGGCTCGTCGACGGCGAAGTAGTCCGCGAGACCCGACACGCGCGCGTGCATCTCGGCGCCGCCGAGCGACTCGTCGTCGCTCTCCTCGCCGGTGGCCATCTTCACCAGCGGCGGTCCGCCGAGGAACACCTTCGCGCGTTCCTTGACCATGATCACGTGGTCGGACATGCCGGGGATGTACGCGCCGCCGGCGGTCGAGTTCCCGAAGACGACGGCGAGGGTCGGGATCCCGGCGGCGGAGAGCCGGGTGAGGTCGCGGAAGATGGCCCCGCCCGGGATGAAGATCTCCTTCTGGGAAGGGAGATCGGCGCCGCCGGACTCCACCAGGCTGATGCAGGGCAGCCGGTTGGCGAGCGCGATGTCGTTCGCGCGCAGAGCCTTCTTCAGGCTCCAGGGGTTGCTTGCGCCGCCGCGTACGGTCGGGTCGTTGGCGGTGATCAGGCACTCCACGCCCTCGACGACCCCGATACCGGTGACGAGGGAGGCGCCGACCGTGTAGTCGCTGCCCCAGGCGGCCAGCGGCGACAGCTCCAGGAATGGCGTGTCGGGGTCGAGGAGCAGCTCGATGCGTTCGCGGGCGAGGAGTTTGCCGCGTTTGCGATGCCGCTCGACGTACTTCGGGCCGCCCCCGGCGAGCGCCTTCGCATGCTCGGCGTCGAGGTCGGCGAGCTTGGCCAGCATGGCGTCGCGGCTCGCCCGGTAGTCGGCGCCGTTGAGGTCGAGAGCGGTACTGAGAACCGTCAAAGGAGGGCCTCCGGGATGTCCAGGTGGCGGGAGCGCAGCCATTCGCCGAGGGCCTTGGCCTGCGGGTCGAAGCGGTGCTGGGCGGCGACGCCTTCGCCGAGGATTCCTTCGACGACGAAGTTGACGGCGCGAAGGTTGGGCAGCAGGTGCCGGGTGACGGACAGCTGACGGCTTTCAGGTATCAGCTGTTGAAATCTGTCAGTTGTCAGCTCGTGGGCCAGCCACCGCCAGGCGTCGTCCGTTCGCACCCACGCCCCGACGTTCGCGTTCCCGCCCTTGTCCCCGCTGCGGGCCCCGGCGACGAGGCCGAGGGGGGCGCGCTTCCTGGGTCCGTCCGGCAGTGGCTCGGGCAGGGACGGCTCCGCGATGGGCTCGTCGTCGAGTACGGCAGTGTCGTGGGCCGGGGGCACAGGGATTCGGCGCCCGTCGTGGAGGACGGCCATATGTGGGACGTCGCCATGGGGGACGTACACATCCTCGAAGACCCCATAAGGCGCGCCCTTTCCGGGTGGGGCGAGCACATGGAAGCCGGGGTAACTGGCCAGCGCCAGCTCCACGGCGGCGCTGGAGAGCGCCCGGCCGACGGTCTCCTGGTCGGGGTCGCGTACGACGAGCCGGAGCAGGGCGCTCGCGGTCTCCTCCGTCGGGGCGTCGGGCCGGTCGGTGCGGACGAGATCCCAACGGACGTCGGCGGGCAGGGACTTGGCCGACGCGTCCGTCATCTGTTCCCGTACGAGATCGGCCTTGGCCTCGATGTCTAGTCCGGTGAGGACGAAAGTGACCTCGTTGCGGAAGCCGCCGAGCCGGTTGAGGCCGACCTTGAGGGTCGGGGGCGGGGCCTCGCCGCGTACGCCCTCGATGCGGACGCGGTCCGGGCCCTGCCGGGTGAGCCGTACGGTGTCCAGCCGGGCGGTGACGTCGGGCCCGGCGTACCGGGCGCCGCCGGTCTCGTAGAGGAGCTGCGCGGTGACCGTGCCCACGTCGACGAAGCCGCCGGTGCCGGGGTGTTTGGTGATGACGCAGCTGCCGTCCTCGTGAAGCTCGGCGAGCGGGAAGCCGGGGTGGCGTACGTCGCCGTCACGGAAGAAGGCGTAGTTGCCGCCGGTGGCCTGTGCCCCGCACTCCAGGACGTGCCCGGCGACGACGGCGCCCGCGAGCCGGTCGTACTCCCCGGGCTGCCAGCCGAAGTGGGCGGCGGCGGGCCCGGTGACCAGGGCCGCGTCCGTCACCCGCCCGGTCACCACGATGTCGGCGCCCTCCCGCAGACAGGCCGCGATACCGAAGCCGCCGAGGTAGGCGTGGGCGGCGAGGCTGCCGGGGTGCTGTGCGGTGAGGTCGTCGCCCTCGACATGGGCGACGCGTACCGGGATGCCGAGCTTGTCCGCCAGCTTCCTTACGGCGTCCGTGAGTCCGGCCGGGTTGAGCCCGCCGGCATTGGTGACGATCTTGACGCCGCGCTCGTGGGCGAGGCCGAGACACTCCTCCAACTGGCGGAGGAAGGTGCGGGCGTAACCGGCGCCGGGGTCCTTCAGCCGGTCCCGGCCCAGGATGAGCATGGTGAGTTCGGCGAGGTAGTCGCCGGTGAGGACGTCCAGTTCACCGCCGGTGAGCATCTCGCGCATGGCGTCGAAGCGGTCGCCGTAGAAGCCGGAGGCGTTGCCGATCCGAAGGGTCACGCCTCGGCTCCTTTCGGCGGGCGTCCGGCGCCGGCCGGGCCCGCGAAGGCCTGGGCGATGTCCAGCCAGCGGTCGGCGTCGCGCCCCTCGGCCCGTACGGCGAGGTCGGCGCGGTGGGCGCGCTGGGTGACCAGGAGGCAGAAGTCGAGGGCGGGGCCGGTGACGCGCTGGGGGGCGCCTTCGGGGCCGTAGGTCCACAGGTCCCCTGAGGGGCCGGCGATCTCCACCCGGATCTCCTCGGCGGGTGCGGTCAGCCCGTGCACCATGAAGGCATAGTCCCGGGCCCGCACCCCGATGCGGACCACATGCCGGAGCCGGTCCGTGGGTGGGCGGACCACACCGAGGGTGTCCGCGACGTCCTGGCCATGGGCCCAGGTCTCCATAAGTCGGCCGGTTGCCATGGAGGCGGCCGACATGGGTGGGCCGTACCAGGGAAAGCGCGTGCCCGTGTGTGCCGAGCGCAGGGTGTCGTCGAGGGCCTTGCGTCCGGCCCGCCAGTCGGCGAGCAGTTCGGCCGGCGGCTTGGCCGCGCCTTCCTGTGCGCCCTCGTCGACGAAGGAGTCCGGCGCGGTGAGGGCCTTCTCGATCTCACGGCGGAAGGAGTCCGGGTCCGTCATGGCGTGCAGCGCGCGACGGTCGGTCCAGGCGAGGTGCGCGATCTGGTGGGCGACGGTCCAGCCCACGGCCGGGGTGACCAGCGCCCACTGCTCCTCGCTCAGCTCCCCCACGAGTCGGTCGAGCTCCTGGCTCTCCTCACGCAGGTCGTCGATCACAGGCGTCGGATCGGACACGGAGCGCTCCCCTCGGGCACGGCGGTGTGCGGGGTGGTGCGCTACGGAGCATGGCAGCGACGCAGAAAACAAGCAAGCGTGCTTGCATTGTTGGCCGCTGGATTCAGAACCGGTTCGGACCGGCCTCAGCGCAGCCCCACGTCAGTGGACCTCCAGCCCCTTCGCCTTCCCCCGCCCCACCTGCGTCCGCACCGCGCCCATGCTGGCGGCGATGACCAGGGCGATCGCGGCGGCCTCCATGGCGGAGAGGGACTGGTGGAGGATGAGGAAGCCCGCTGTCGCGGCGAGGGCCGGCTCCAGGCTCATCAGGATCGCGAAGGTGGAGGCGGGCAGGCGGCGCAGGGCGAGGAGTTCGAGGGTGTACGGGAGGACGGACGACAGGATCGCTACGGCGGAGCCCAGTGCGAGGGTCGTCGGTTCGAGGAGCTTCGTCCCGGCCTCCGCGACACCCAGGGGCAGGAACAGCAGCGCCGCGACCGCCATCGCGAGGGCGAGGCCGTCGGCCTGCGGGAAGCGTCGGCCCGTACGCGCGCTGAAGACTATGTAGGTAGCCCACATGGCGCCGGCCCCCAGGGCGAAGGCCACTCCTATGGGGTCGAGGCTGCTGAAGCCTCCGCCGCCGAGGAGGAAGACGCCGGCGAGGGCGAGTCCGGCCCAGATGAGGTTGACGGCTCGACGGGAGGCCAGGACGGAGAGGGTGAGCGGGCCGAGCACCTCCAGGGTGACGGCGGGGCCCAGCGGGATGCGATCGACGGCCTGGTAGAAGAGGCCGTTCATCGCGGCCATCGTGACGCCGAAGACGACGACCGTGCCCCAGTCGGTGCGGGAGTGGCCGCGCAGCCGGGGGCGGCAGATCAGGAGCAGCACGATCGCGGCCGCCAGCAGCCGCAGCGTCACGACACCCAGGGCGCCCGCCCGCGGCATCAGCGTCACGGCCAGGGCCCCGCCGAACTGCACGGAGACGCCTCCGGCCAGCACCAGGCCGACCGGCCCGAGGGAACCCCAACGGCGCGGGGCAACAGGAGCGGGCGCATGGTCCGTCACGGGGCCGACCGAGGTCGGGTCGGACGGGGCGGCGGCGCTGGGGGTGCTCACGGGACCTTCCAATGACTTGACTCGGGGGTTTGTTCATCACGATGAACTGCTCGGTCCAGGGTAGTGGACTTCGTCAGGGGTGTGAAGCCGTTATGCGGCTGTCCCGGAGTGTGGACGGAAGGGGCTCCGGCGAGCATGTCCACTGGAAGGCAGCAGCCGGAACGCCGGATTGACGTCCGCCGAGGCTCCGTTGAAGCCCCTGACCCGTTCGGAGCCCGCTGAGACAGTGGGCCGGTGACCGATCACTTCGTATTCGAGCGTTCGGACGCGCCCCGGGCGCAGTCCCTCCTGTCGCGCCGCGCCGTGCTCCGTGGCGGCGTCACCACGGCGGCCGGCCTTGCCCTGGCCATCGGCGTCGGCCGGCCCGCGCTCGCCGCGCCACCCGGTCACCGTCGACGGCTGCGGGTGCTGATCGCCACCAATGAGCCCTGGGGTACGTACCACGTCCAGCCGCTGCTCGCCGAGGCCGTTCGACGGCGTTGGCAGGTGACCCAGCTGGTGCCGGACCTGTCGCAAATCACGCCCGGAGACCCGGTGCCGGTGGCCACACCGGACACGGCGCCGGCGGCGGACCTGCTGGTGGTGACCGGTGCCGGCGACTGGCCGCTCGAGTGCGCCCACCGGTTCGCACGGTTGCCGTCGACGGCGAGCTCGCTGGCGTATCTGGGACCCCAGGAGGCGCCCGGCGCACGGTGGTTGCGGCACCGGCTGCGTACGATCACCTCCTCGTCGCCCGCCGAGGCGCGGGCCTTCGGCGGGTACCTGGGTACGCGACGGCGGATCCGTGTGGTCGGCTCGCCGCAGACCGACACGCTGCCGGAACACTGGCCGGAGCCGGGCCTCGTCCTGGTGCTCACGAGCGTCACCCACTCCGACGACACCGGCGGCGCCGCGCCCGGCACGGAGTTGCTGCTCGCCGCCGCGGAGCAGCTCGCGGCGGCCGGGCGACACATCCTGGTCGGCCTGCATCCCCGTGAGGACCCGGCGCTGTGGGACCGCTACGAGATCAGCAAGGTGCCCTCGGTGCGGGCCGCGGCCCGGGCGGAGGCGGCGATCGGCATCCCCGGCACGGTCTTCCCGCTGGTCGCGGCGGTCGGCGTCCCGCTCGTCGGCTGCACCGACCCCGCGCTGAGCGTGCCGGAGTACCTGCTGTCGGTGTGCTCGTCGACGATCGACGACCCGGCCGAGGCGGTCAACGCGGTGGCCGGGGCCCGGCTGCCCTCCCCCGACATCCTGGCGGACGCCGTCGGACCCGTCGGCGGCTCGGCGGCCCGGCTGCTCGACGCCTGGGCCGCCACGGCAGCCGCCCACGACGCCCGTCCGGCAGCTCACCTCGCAGCACGACGCTGAGCCGCTGCCCTGCCGGACCAGCACACCGGCCATGGTCCCGGCCCGGACTGCTCGGCAGGACGCGATTCCGCGCTGGAACACCGGCGGCGTGTCAGCGCCGGCACGACGCGATCAGCGGCGGCGACCTCCGGCTCGGCCAGGTCCCTGCCTCATTTGGTTTCAAACGATACCGTATCGACTGAATTCATGGCTGATAACGTGCCCCCATGACCGGCGACACCCCCCGCAGAACCACCGCCTCGCGTGCGACCGACCGCCCCGGGGACCCCTCGCCTTTCGCTCTCGGCCTGCTGCTGCGCCGCGCCCACTGGCATGCGGCCGGGGTGATGACGGAGGCGCTTCGGCCGCTCGGTATCGAGCTGCGTCATTTCGCCGTGCTGATCGTGCTGGTCGACCGCGGGCCCACGGTGCAGCGGGACTTGGCGGCGGCGACAGGGTCGGACAAGGCGGGAATCATGCGGGTCGTGGACGACCTGGAGCGCAGGGGGCTGGCCGTACGCAGGGCCGTTGCCACAGACCGGCGCGCGCGGGCAGTGGAGATCACGCCCGAGGGCCTGGAGCTTTTCGACGCGGCCCATGGTGCTGCCGAGCCGCTGGCCGAGCGCCTGGTTGCCGGACTGGGTCCCGGCGAGCCCGAGCAGCTGACGGATCTGCTGACCCGGTTCGCTCATCCCGCGGACGACGAGGCGTAAGCCGGGCGACGAGGACGCCATGTGACGCGCGGAGGCAGGGCGTCACACGGCGTCCGACGCCCGCGGTCACGCGGCGAGACGCTCCGCAAGCTCCTTGGCCTTGGTGGCCGCATCCTCGAAGGCGCGCTCGCGGGACGCCTCGTAGAGGGGCACCAGTTCGGACATGGCCGGGTTGCGGGGGGCCATGGTGAGTTCCGGGACGATGAAGTCGAGGTCCAGGCCGAGGGTGCGCTCAAGGACGGCCTTCAGGTAGTTCTGCACGAACTCGAAGCCCTCTCGCGGGGTGCCCGGCGCATAGGAGCCGCCGCGGCTGGCGACAACGACGACCGGGGTGCCCTGGGCCGAGGGGGTTCCGCCTGCGGTGCGGCCGAGCAGGAGCACGTTGTCCAGCCATGCCTTGAGGGTCGAGGGGATCGAGAAGTTGTACATGGGGGCGCCGATCAGGACGGCGTCCGCCCGCTCCAGCTCCTCCATGAGCTTCTCTCGCGCGGCGAACGCGGCCGCCTGCTCCGGGGTGCGCTCGGACGGGGCGGCGTAACCGGCGGTCCAGGCGTCGGCGGTGATGTGCGGGACGGGGGCGGCGGCGAGGTCGCGGTAGATCACCACGCCCTCCGGGTGCTGCTCCTCCCAGGCCCTGCGGAAGGCGTCCGCGACCGAACGGGACGCGGACACCTCGCCCGGGAGCACGGACGAGTCGATGTGCAGCAGCGTGGCCATGGCTTTCTCCAAGGAACAGAGCGGTGCCCAGGGCAGGGAGCCATGGGCTGAGGATTCCCACTCGGCGATAGTTAAACACGAGATGGTATCGAATGATACTGTCGCGACTGCAACCCAAGTGGACGCGTTGAGCAGACAGGGAGGCAGACGATCTTGGACGTCTACGAGGCGGTCACAAGCCGACGAGCGGTACGCGGATTCACCGAACGGCCGCTGCCGACGGGCGCGTTGGAACGCGTGCTCTCCGCCGCGGCCTGGTCGCCGTCGGCATCGAACCTCCAGCCGTGGCACGCCTACGTGCTGACCGACGGACCGCTGGCCGAGCTCAAGAAGCGGGCCGGCGAGCGCCTGGCCGCGGGCGACCCCTGGGACGAGCCGGAGTACGAGCAGTACCCGCCCGCGCTGAAGTCCCCGTACCGCGAACGTCGATCCGCCTTCGGCGAGCAGCGCTACGGCGCACTGGGCATTCCGCGCGAGGACCTGGAGGCGCGTCAGAGGGCCGCTTCCGCGAACTGGGACTGTTTCGGGGCGCCCGCCGCCCTGTTCTGCTACATAGACCGCGACCTGGGCCCGGCCCAGTGGTCCGACGTCGGCATGTATCTGCAGACCGTCATGCTGCTGCTGCGCGCCGAAGGGCTGCACAGTTGCACGCAGATGGCCTGGGCGAAGTTCCGCAAGACCGTCGCGGAGGTCCTGTCACCCCCGGACGAGCTCATCCTCTTCTGCGGCATGTCGATCGGGTTCGAGGACGTGACGGTGGACTACGCCCGTACGGGCCGGGCGCCGCTCGACGAGACGGTCACGTTCGTCGATGGCCGCTGACGCCGCACTCAGGCCTGCGCCGCGGAAAGCCACGTCCCGATGCGGGCGATCGCGTCGGGACCGGAGTCGGACGCGACGTCCTGAACCAGATCGGCGATCGAGACGGCACGCAGCGCTTCCCGCCAGGCCGCGTCCGCCGCGGTCATCGCGCGGGCAATCGGGCACGGCGCGGTGCACGACTCGGCCGGGGTGGCGAACGGGCCTCGCCGGCGGATCTCCGTGCAGGTGAACGCCTGGTCGGGACCGTCGACCGCCTCGACCACATCGAGGACCGTGATCGAGGCGGCTTCCCGGGTAAGGACATAGCCACCCGCCTTGCCCTGGACCGAGCGCACCAGCCCGGCCCGGGAGAGCGCCTGCAGCTGCTTGGCCAGATAGCTCGCCGATACGTCGTGCAGTTCCGCCAGCCTGGTCGCGGGGACGGGTTCCTCGACCGACGTGAGCACGACGCAGCAGTGCAGGGCCCACTCGACTCCGCCGGACATCTTCACCCGGCCACTGTAATCAGCCATCCCTACCCGGACAATTCTTGTCCGGGTATAGTCTCGGACAGAACTTGTCCGAGTTGGACGCGTGCACTGCCCACCTGGGCGTTCACATGCCATATTGCGGACATACCTCCGACGAAGGGCATGCCATGAAGTTCGCGGTCATCGGCGGTACCGGGCTGATCGGGTCGCAGGTCGTCAAGAATCTGAACGCCGCCGGGCACGAGGCGGTGCCGCACTCGCAGTCCACCGGGGTCGACGTCATCAGCGGCCAGGGACTGGACGAGGCGGTGGCGGGAGCCGACGTCGTCGTCAACCTGACGAACTCCCCGACCTTCGACGAAGCCTCCCCGGCCTTCTTCCAGACCTCGATGGACAACCTGCTGGCCGCGGCCCACAAGGGCGGCGTCGGACACTTCGTCATCCTGTCGATCGTCGGCGTGGACCAGGTGCCGGAGCTGGACTACTACCGGGCCAAGGCGCTCCAGGAAACCGTCCTCGCCGCCGGGCCGGTCCCGTACTCGATCGTCCGGGCAACGCAGTTCATGGAGTTCATGGACGCCGTCCTGTCCTGGACCGCCGACGCCGACACCGTCCGGCTGCCCGCCACGCCGATCCAGCCGATCGCCGCCAAGGACGTGGCCCAGGCGGTGACGGAGGTCGCCGAGGGCGCCCCGCTGAACGGCATTCACAACATCGGCGGACCCGAGATCTTCCTCCTCGACGAGGTGGGCCGGATCACCCTGTCCCGCAAGGGCGACAAGCGGACCGTCGTCACCGACCCCACCGCCGGCATGTTCGCCGCCGTCAAGGGTGACGTCCTCACCGACAAGGACGCCCACCTCGCCCCCACCCGCTACACCGACTGGCTCTCCTGACCCTCAACTCCCGCCCCCGTCCAGCCCCTCCGCCAACACCTCCGCCAGATGCCGCCCCCGCACCCCCGCCAGCTGCTCCAGCTGCGTCCGGCAGGAGAACCCGTCCGCCAGCACCACCGCCCCCTCGCCCGCCTCCCGCACCGCCGGCAGCAACTGCTCCTCCGCGCACGCCGCCGACACCTCGAAGTGCCCCTCCTCGAAACCGAAGTTGCCGGCGAGCCCGCAGCAGCCACCGCTCAACTCCCCGGTCAGCCCGGCCGATTGACGCAGCCGCCGATCGGCCGCGTCCCGCAGCACCGCATGCTGATGGCAATGGGTCTGCCCGACCGCAGCCCGGTCCAGGCGCGGCGGCGTCCAGTCGGGCGCCAGCCGCTCCAGCGCCTCCGCGAAGGTCAGGACGCGGTCGGCGAGGCGGCGGGCGCGCGGGTCGTCGGGGAGGAGTTCCGGGAGGTCCGCGCGCAGGGCGGCCGCGCAGCTCGGTTCCAGGACGATGACCGGTACGGGCCGGTCCAGCAGGGGCTCCAGTAGATCGAGCGTACGGCCCAACACTGCTCGCGCCCGGTCGAGTTGGCCCGTCGAGACGTACGTCAGACCGCAGCAGACGCGGCCCCGGTGTCCCGCCAGGGTCTCCGTCGGCGGCAGCACCGCCGAGATGCCCGCCGCCTCCAGGACCCGTACGGCCGCCTGACCCACCGACGGCGACAGGTGCTCGGTGAAGGTGTCCGGCCACAGAAGGGCGACCGTGTGCAGGCCGTCACCGAAGGAGTGGTCGCCTTCGGTGACGGGCCTCAACACCCGTCCCGCCCGCTCCTGGACCCGCCGCCCCCACCACCGGCTGAAGGTCTCCGCCGCCACCCGCGGAATGTCCCGTTCGGGCGCGATCCCGCCCAGCCGCTTGGCCACCCAGGCCAACGGCCGGACCCCCGCCAGCACATTGACCGGCCGAGCCGCGCGCGTACGGGCCACCGCCCGCAGCCACACCGGCAGCCACCCCATGCTGTAGTGCGCGGCCGGCCGGCGGCGCCCTTCGTAGTGGTGGTGCAGGAACTCCGCCTTGTACGTGGCCATGTCGACCTCGACCGGACAGTCGGAGCGGCACCCCTTGCAGGACAGACACAGATCGAGCGCGTCCCGCACCTCCTCCGAACGCCAGCCGTCCGTCACCAGCTCCCCCGCGAGCATCTCGTGCAGCAGCCGGGCACGCCCGCGCGTGGAGTGCTGTTCCTCGCCGGTCGCGCGGAAGGAAGGGCACATGACCGCAGACCCGGAAACCGACGTCGTGCGGCACTTCGCGACCCCCACACACCGCCGTACCGCCGCCGAGAAGTCGCCGCCGTCGGACGGGTAGCCGAAGGCCACGTCGACCGGTTTGCGCGGCAGGACGGAGAAGCGGAGGTTCGCGTCCAACGGAGACGGCCGTACCAGCATCCCCGGATTGAGCAGGTCGTCCGGATCCCACACGCCCTTCGCCCGCTCGAAGAGGCCCACCATCTCCTCGCCGTACATCTTCGGCAGCAACTCGGCCCGCGCCTGTCCGTCCCCGTGCTCCCCCGACAACGAGCCACCATGCGCCACGACGACCTCCGCCAGCTCCTCCGAGAAGCGCCGGAAGCGGGCGACGCCCGCGTCCGTCATCAGGTCGAAGTCGATACGGACGTGGATGCAGCCGTCGCCGAAGTGCCCGTACGGCGTGCCGCGCAGGCCGTGCGCGCTCAACAGCCCGCGAAAGTCGCGCAGATAGGCCCCCAGCCGCTCCGGCGGAACGGCGCAGTCCTCCCACCCCGGCCACGCCTCGCTCCCGTCGGGCATCCGTGTCGCCGTACCGCTCGCGTCCTCCCGGATCCGCCACAGCGCCCGCTGCCCGGCGCCGTCCGTCACCACCAGGGAGCCCATGACATCGGCCGCCCGCACGATCGCCTCCGCACGCGCGCGTGCCTCCGCCGCGTCCGACCCGCCCGTCTCCACGAACAGCCAGGCCCCGCCCCGGGGAAGGGCAACCGTCGACGCCACCAGGTCCGCCGCCATCCCCTCCACCGTCAGCGGCCCATACGGCAGCAGACCGGCCGCCGCCTCCGCCGCCGCGCCCTCGTCGGCGTACGCCAGCACGGCCAGCGCACGCGCGCGTGGCGCCTCGACCAGCCGTACGACCGCCTCGGTCAGCACGCCCAGCGTGCCCTCGGAGCCGCAGAAGGAACGGGCGACGTCGGCGCCCTTCTCGGGCAGCAGCGCGTCCAGTGCGTATCCGGAGATACGGCGGGGCAGGTCGGGGAATCCGGTGCGCAGCCGCGCCAAGTCGCCGTCCACGAGCGCCCGTAGCCCTTCCGGCGCCCCTGCCCACCCCTGCCCCAGCCGGTGCCGGTCACCCCGTCCGGTGACCACGTCCAGCTCCCGCACACTGTCCGCGGTCGTCCCCCACGCCACCGAGTGCGACCCGCACGAGTTGTTCCCGATCATCCCGCCGAGCGTGCACCGGCTGTGGGTGGACGGATCGGGCCCGAACCGGAGCCCGTGCGGGGCGGCCGCCTGCTGGAGACTGTCGAGGACGAGGCCCGGCTGGACGACGGCCGTACGCGCCTGCGCATCCAGGGACACCAGCCGGTTCATGTGCCGGGTGAAGTCCAGCACCACGCCGGTGCCGGTGGCCTGGCCCGCGATGGACGTGCCTCCGCCCCGCGCCACCACCGGCACCCCGCGCTCCCGGCACACCCCCAGCACGGCCGCCACGTCGTCGGCGTCCCGCGGCGCCACGACGCCGAGCGGGACACGCCGGTAGTTGGACGCGTCCATGGTGACCAGCGCCCGGGAGGTGACATCGAAACCGACCTCACCCCGGACGGCCTTGCGCAGCTCCGCTTCGAGATCAGACATATATCAACCCAATCACCAACGCCGTCTCACCCGACGGACCACGTTTCGCCCAGGTTTCCCCCAACGGCTACCCTCCCTTCCGTGGCTGAGATCCAGATTCCCGCTGACATCAAGCCCGCCGACGGACGTTTCGGCGCGGGCCCCTCCAAGGTGCGGACGGAAGCGCTGGACGCGCTGGCCGCCACCGGTACGTCCCTCATGGGCACCTCCCACCGCCAGGCCCCGGTGAAAAACCTGGTCGGCAAGGTGCGCGAGGGTGTCCGTGAGCTGTTCCAGCTGCCCGACGGCTACGAGGTCGTCCTCGGCAACGGCGGCTCGACCGCGTTCTGGGACATCGCGACCCACGGCCTGATCGAGAACAGGTCGCAGCACCTCACCTTCGGCGAGTTCTCCTCCAAGTTCGCCAAGGCCGCGAAGCTCGCCCCCTGGCTGGCCGAACCGGACGTCATCTCCACCGACCCCGGCACGCACCCCGAGCCGGTCGCCGAGGCGGGCGTCGACGTATACGCCTTCACGCACAACGAGACCTCGACCGGTGTCGCCATGCCGATCAAGCGCGTGGCCGGCGCCGACGAGGGCGCCCTCGTCCTGGTCGACGCCACGTCCGGCGCCGGCGGCCTCCCGGTCGACATCGCCGAGACCGACGTCTACTACTTCGCCCCGCAGAAGTCCTTCGCCTCCGACGGCGGTCTGTGGATCGGCGTCTTCTCCCCCGCCGCGATCGAGCGCGCCGAGCGCGTTCACGCGAGCGGACGGCACATCCCGGAGTTCTTCAGCCTGCCCACGGCGATCGACAACTCCCGCAAGAACCAGACCTACAACACCCCCGGCCTCGCCACCCTCTTCCTGCTCAACGACCAGCTGGAGTGGATCAACGGCCAGGGCGGCCTGGACTGGGCGGTCCGCCGCACCGCCACCTCCGCACGGACGCTGTACGGCTGGGCCGAGGACATCAAGTTCGCGAACCCCTTCGTGACCGACCCGGCCAAGCGCTCGCAGGTCATCGGCACGATCGACTTCGTCGACGACATCGACGCCGCCGCCATCGCCAAGGTCCTGCGCGCCAACGGCATCGTCGACACCGAGCCCTACCGCAAGCTCGGCCGCAACCAACTCCGCGTCGCCATGTTCCCGGCGATCGACCCGGCCGACGTCGAGGCGCTGACGAAGTGCGTCGACTACGTGATCGAGAAGCTGTAGTCGTTTCTACGACGACGAGGGGCGCCCGGAACATTCTCCGGGCGCCCCTCAGTCGTTTGGGGTCGTCAGCCCATCTGGGACTTCACGTGGTCGATGACGCGGTCGAACTCCGGCGTCGGTGAGAAGTCCACGTACTCGACGTCCTCAAGCGCCACCGGAATGTGGCCGGGCGCCCAGTAGAAGGCCTGGCCCGGCTCGTAGATCTCCTCGCCCTCCGGGGTCCGCATCTGCAGACGACCCGAGAACATGTACCCCCAGTGGGGGCACTGGCACATGTCATTGGGCATGCCCTTCAGGGCGGGCCCCATGTCCGTGCCCTTCGGAAGCCGGATGAACGCGACGCTCATCTCGCCACCGAGCTCGGTCTTGCGCAATTCCACACCGCCACCCTCGAGGGCGACCGCGGTACCTTCCTTCGTTGCCGCCGTCATGATGCCTCCTGACTCATCCCCCTTCCAGTCTCGGCCCCGGGGCGGCACCCCGCACATCCGCGCAGATCAACGGCTCAGCGGCTCAGCTTCCGGAACCGCCGCACCGCCAGCGGCAGGAAGATCAGCGTCAGTACCACCGGCCACACCCCCGCCATCAGCAGCGCGTGCTGCTCGACCCAGGAGTCGCCGACCGCGCCCGGCGAGCCGAACAGGTCGCGGGTGGCCGCCGCTGTGGAGGAGATCGGGTTCCAGGCCGCGACCGAGCCGAGCCAGTCCGGCATCAGCTGCGGGGCGACGAAGATGCTGGAGATCATCGTCAGCGGGAAGGCGACCGCGAACAGGCCGCCCGCCGCCTCGGGGTTGGGTACGAGCAGGCCCAGCCACACGCCGATCCAGATCAGCGCGAACCGCAGCCACAGGAGCAGACCGAAGGCCGCGAGGAAGCCGAACCCGCCGTCCGGCCGCCAGCCCATCGCGACCGCCGTCAGCATCATGATGCCGAGCTCCGCGCAGGCCACCACCAGATCGGTCACCCCGCGCCCGGCGACCACCGCGGACGACGCCATCGGCATGGAGCGGAACCGGTCGATGACGCCCCTGGTGGCGTCGTACACCACGACCGTCGCCGTGTTGATGAAGCCGAACGCCATGGTCATCACGAACATGCCCGGCATCAGGAAGTCCTTGTAGTCCCCGCCGCCCGGCACCTTCATCGCGCTGCCGAAGACATAGCCGTAGAGGAGGACGGACAGGATCGGGAAGCCCAGCTGCCAGGCGATGTTGACCGGTTGGCGCTGGTAGTGGGTGAGGCCGCGGCGGACGATGTTCCAGCAGTCGGCGAGCGCCCAGTAGGTGCGGCTGCGGGCGGGCAGCCCGGTCGGATCGACGGTGGTCATGCCGCGGCCTCCTTCTCGGTGCGGTGTCCGGTCAGCCGCAGGAACACGTCGTCCAGGCTCGGCCTGCGCAGCCCGATGTCCTCGACCGGCACGCCCTCGTCCTGGAGTGTGCGGGCCACCTCGGTGAGGGCCGACACCCGGTCGGTCACCGGGGCGTGCACGCGCAGTTCGGTCTCGTCGGTCTCCGGTTCGCCGTCGGAGACGCGGGCGACGACCTTCACCGCCCGCGGGATGTCGGCGCGTTCGCTGAGGACGACCTCGATGCGGTCGCCGCCGACACGGTTCTTCAGTCCCTCCGGGGAGTCGTCCGCGATCGACCGGCCCTGGTCGATGACGGTGACGCGGGAGGCGAGCTTGTCGGCCTCCTCCAGATACTGCGTGGTCAGCAGCACGGTGGTGCCGCTCGCCACCAACGCCCGTACGGAATCCCAGACTTCACCCCGGCCGCGGGGATCGAGGCCCGTCGTCGGCTCGTCCAGGAAGAGGACCGCCGGGGTGAGGATCATCGACGCGGCGAGGTCGAGGCGGCGCCGCATGCCGCCGCTGTAGGCGCCCACGCCCTTGTCGGCGGCGTCGGTCAGGTCGAACTGCTCCAGCAGCTCGGTGGCCCGCAGCCGCGCCCGCTTCCCGCCGAGGTGGAACAGCCTGCCGAACATCTCCAGGTTCTGCCGCCCGGTGAGCACCTCGTCCACGGCGGCGTACTGCCCGGTCAGCCCGATCCTCGCCCGCACCTCGCGCGACTGTCGTACGACGTCCAGGCCGGCCACCGTCGCCCGTCCGCCGTCCAGTCGCAGCAGCGTGGACAGGATGCGGACCGCGGTGGTCTTGCCGGCGCCGTTCGGTCCGAGCAGCCCGTGCACGGTGCCCTCGCGCACGGCGAGGTCGAAGCCGTCGAGGGCGTGTTTCTCGCCGTACCGCTTCTCCAGGCCCTCCGCCCGGACCGCGTAACCGTCGCTCATGGTTCCCCCTTCTCTTCAACTGAGTACACCGTACCCTATTGCGCGTACACCGTACCCAGTTTCTCGGCGAGGATTTAAGCTGAGCGGCATGACAAGCGGCAAGGGCGGTACGGAGACCAGTGGCAGCGGCGACATCGGGCGCACGCTGGAACTGCTCTGGGACACCGGCCGGCGCCCCAGTCGCGGCCCGAAGCCGGGTCTGAGCCTGGACCAGATCGTGGCGGCGGCCGTCCGGATCGCGGACGAGGAGGGCCTGGACGCCGTCTCGATGCGCCGCGTCGCCACCGAACTCGGCACCGGCACCATGTCCCTCTACCGCTATGTCCCCGGCAAGGGCGAGCTGCTCGACCTGATGCTGGACCGGGTCCAGAAGCCGTCCGAGAACCCGGCCGACCTGGGCGAGGGCGACTGGCGCTCGGCACTGGAGGCCCTGGGCCGCGCCACCCTCGCCCTCTACCGGCGCCACCCCTGGCTGCTCCAGGTCAACCAGTCCCGTCCGATACTCGGCCCGAGTGCCCTCGACGGCATGGAGAAGGTGCTCTCGCTCATCCGGCCGATGGGACTGACCGACCCCGAGCTGGTGTCGGCGATCATCACGATCGACGGGTACGTCGTCGGGGCCGCGCGCACGCAGCTGTACCAGATGGAGGCGGAGCGCCGTTCCGGCCTGACGGACGCGGAGTTCTGGCAGGCCCAGGTGCCGACGCTGGAGAAGGTCCTCGCGTCGGGCCGCTACCCGGTGATGGCCTCCCTCTCCGAGGACACGTTCGGCCCCGACTTCGACCACTTCGAGTTCGGGCTCCAGCGGATCCTGGACGGGCTCGAAGTGTTCGTCGCCCGGCGCGGCAAAGGGTGACAAAGCGAGCGATCAGTGCCTGTATGGAAGGCATGAATACCCCGAGTACGAGCCCCGAGCTCACCCCCTTCATCAAGCAATGGGCCGTCCTCCTCACCAGCCACAAGAGGGACGGCACCGGCGTCGGCACCCCCGTGAACATCGCCGTCGAGGGCGACCACGCGTACTTCCGCACCCCGGGCAGGGCCTGGAAGGCCAAGCGTCTGCGCAACAACCCCGAGGTGGAGATCGCCCCCTCCACCGTCCGCGGCGCCCCGACCGGCCCCGAGATCCACGCCCGGGCGCGCCTGCTGGACCACGGCAGCGACGAGGACAAGCACGCAGCCCTGCTGCTGCGGAAGAAGTACCCCCTCACGCATGGGGTGTTCGTGCCGCTGAGCCACAAGGTGATGCGGACGCAGACGCTGCACTACGAGGTGCGGCCGGCGGAGGAGAAGCCACAGGACTGAGACAGACAGGCCTACGACCGTCGCCGCAGCAGCCTCTTGAACCCGAGTACGACGGCGAGTCCTACGGCGACGGCGAGGGCGCCGACCTTGAGGTTGTCGCTGTCCCCGTCACCGCCTGCCGCCGAACTCCCGCTGCCGGAAGGCGAGTCGGAGGACCCGGAGGAGCCGTAGGGCACGTCCTCCGCCTTCACCTCACTGCCCGCCCCCTCGCTCCCGAGCATCAGCTTCGTCCCGTCGACGCTGTAGGTGACGGACTCCCCCTGCCCGAGCGGCACGCTGATCCGCCCCTGCCGCTTGATCTTCCCGCCGTTCCATTCGTAGGAGATCCCGCCGAAGTATCCGCGTACGGCGAGCTGTTCGCCGTCGGGCGAGAAGGCGGCGTCCGTGGCCCACAGGTCGACGGCGACGGCGGGCTTGAACACATTGGTCCCGGAGGAGGAGAGCTTGGCCGGGCCCTCATACAGATGCCCGCCGTCCTCCTGCTTGTCGATGATGTAGACGCGCCCCGTCTTGGGGTGGACGACCATCGACTCGGCGTCACGGGAGCCGTTCGAGTACTTCACTACATACTGCGTGGCCCGGACGCTCTGGTCGGTGAGGTCCTTGGGCTCGGGCAGCTGATAGAGCCACACATAGGGCCAGGTGACCCCGTCGTTGTCGCCGATGTCGCCGACCCAGATCTGGTTGTCCGGCCCGATCGCGATGGCCTCGACATCACGCGGTGTACCCACGCCGGTCATGGTGATCCTGGCGACGGTCTTGCCGGTGCTGCTGTCCACGGCGTAGAGGTAGGCGCCGGTGTCCTGGTCGTTGTGCGTCCAGTAGATGCCCGGGTGCTGACGGGAGGCGGCGAGGCCGCTGGACTCGGTGATGCGGGGGTCGCTGATCGTGAAGGTCTCGTCGCCGTCGGCGGCGGATGCGGGCACGGTGAAGGCACCCACGAGGAGGACCCCGGCAAGGAACGCGAGCAGTCGGCGCATGCCCCCAAGACTGCCATCCCGCTCTGCACTTCACGGAGAGTGTCCGGCTTCACACCCCGTCCGTCCCGCTGATCGTCCATCATGAGCGGATGCTCAGGTTCATGCCCGTCGGCGACTCCCAGACGATCGGAAGCGCGGGCGAACACACATGGCGTTACCGAATGTGGCAGCACCTGCGCGAGACGTACGGCGGCCCGTTCGCCCTCGTCGGCCCGCGCGAGACGCTGTTCGACAAGGCGACGGGCGCCCCCACGTCGTACGAGTACGCCGACCCCGACTTCCCCCGCGCCCACCTGGCCGGCTGGGGCGAGGGCTGGCTCCAGATGGCTCCGCTGATCGGCGAGGCGGTGCGGTCGTGCAGGGCGAATGTGTTGTTGGTGTCGCTGGGGCTGATCGACCTGGGCTTCTACACGAACGCGGACCAGACGGCGGAGAACGTACGGGGCTTCGTCGCGACGGCGAGGGCGGCGAACCCAAAGGTGCGGATGGTCGTGCTGCCGGTGATCCCGAACGTCCGCGCCGAGACGGACCCCGCCTTCGCCGCGGAGGTCGCCCGCTTCAACGAGCTGCTCGCAAAGGCGGTCGCCGACCTGGACGAGCCCCGCTCACCCCTGTTGCTGGCGTCGCCGCCCCCGTCGTACGACATCAACTTCGACACCTACGACGGCACGCATCCGAACGAGAGCGGCGAGCACAAGATCGCGGAGGCGTTCGCGGACGCGATGTATCAGGCTTGGGATGTGGGCGAGCCGTACGAGGCCGACTGACGGCCGGGGGCTGACATGTGAGCTTCCTCTCCGTGTCATGGTCACCGTGCGTGTCGTTGTTCGCCTCGATGAACAGGCTTGAAGACAGGATCGAGATGGCCGACGCCAACACGAAGCGGTTGGACGAGTGGTTCGAACGTCTTGAGCGCATGCCCGTCCCGGAAGGATTCAGGGTAGAGATCGTCGGCGGCAACGTTCACATGACGCCGCAGCGGGACACGCATTGGGAGATCATCCGCCGACTCCTGTGTGCTCTTGAGGACAGGTTCGGGAGGGAAGTCATTGTGTTCTCGGATGTCCGGATCGACTTTCCGGGCCGCGAGAACGGATTCTGCCCGGACATCGCCCTGCTCAAGGACTCGGCGAGGCCGGACGACGAAGACCACTGGCGTTACCAGGATGTCGAGTTCGTCGCCGAAGTCCCCGTCTATCTCATCTCAGACCCCTACCAGGGCAAGTGCCACCTCTACACACAGCCCAAGAAGGGCGAATACCTCACGGAGCTGACCGTCTCCTTCGGCACCGACATCGACCTCACCGGCACAGTGATCGACCTCGTCCTCAAGACCGACGACTTCCCCCGGGACTAATGGGAGGGTGTGGCCATGGCCCTCATCCACCACACCACCCTCAAGCCGACCAAGCTGGAACTCCTGACCACGTGGCTGCCGACCCGCCCGTGGTACGTCGGCGGCACGGGTGAACCGGTGTTGACGAAGGCCGGTGGGTTTCGGCTGGACGACCCGGAGGGGGAGGTCGGTATCGAGTTCATGGTGGTCACCGACGCCTCTGTCCCGGACCCCGCTTCCTATCTGGTGCCGCTCGCCTACCGAGGTGCCCCGCTCGACGGCGTGGAGCACGCCCTCGTCGGCACGATGGAGCACGGTGTGCTCGGGAAGCGCTGGGCCTACGACGGCTGTCACGACCCGGTGCTGGTCGCCCAGTTGCTGGCCCTGCTCGAAGGCCGGGTCCAGGCCCAGGCGCAGAGCGTCACCGACACCCCCGACCGCGAGGTCACCCGCGCCTACGCCGGCCCCGGCCTCCCCTCCACCGCCACGGCCGCCGACACCCAGGACGGCACCGAACTCCGCGTCTCCGACGGCACGGCCCTCCGTCTGCACCGAGGCCTGCGGCCCGGCACGAAGGCCCCCGAAGACGCGGCCGGCCACATCACCGGCGCCTGGGAGTTGCCGAACGGCACGCGGGCGCGCGCACCGTTCGCCGTGCTCTGACCCCGGTCACACCCCGCCCCGGGCCGCCTCCCACAGCAACTCCCCCACCACGAACGGCACCCTCTCCGACGGCACCGACCGCCACCCCAACGGCCACGTCGTTCCCGTCAGCGCCGGTACGCCCACGTACGCCCAGACGCCGTCACCGCGCGTGAGAGCACGCACGCCGGGCGGCCAGCGGTACGCGGACGCGGTTTGCGGGGGCAACAGAAAGTACATGTTCCGTTCGCCGCTGAACTCCTGGACGACCGGGCCCGCGTCGAAGTCCGTGGCGGACATCAGCTCGTTGGCGACGCGTTCCCCTTCAGCTCCTCTGATACGTACGGCATCGAAGTGGATGCCGGCGTGCCGGAGGGCGAGGCCGGACGCGGGGATCCAGGTCGGGATCCAGGGGGCGGCGATTCTCTCGTTCATGACGCAAAGCGTTCCGGGTGCTCACATACTGTGACCAGGGGTTTGCAAGGGTGGTGCGGGGCTGTGCAGTTGGGGAGGTCGTTGTGCACTCCGGTGAACGGGGCTCGGAGTCGTTCGGGGCGCTTCTGAGGTTCTATCGCGAGCGGGCCGGGATGACGCAGGAGGGCTTGGGCAAGCACGTCGGCTACTCCAAGTCGCAGGTGGCGATGGTGGAGCGGGGTGAGCGGTCGCCCAAGGGGCAGTTGGTCGAGATCGCGGACCAGGTGCTCGGTGCACAGGGTGCACTGCTGGTGCTGGCGGAGAAGGAGTTCGGGAGCGGCGGGCTGCGGCCGTGGACGGAGGATTACCTTGCGGAGGAGAAGAAGGCAACGGCGCTGCACGTGTACCAGACGCATCTGATCCCGGGTTCACTGCAGACTGAGCAGTACGCGCGGGCGGTCTACACATGCAACCGTTGCCCCACGCTGGACGACGACGAGATCGAGCGGCGAGTGGCCTCCCGATGGGAACGACAGCAGCTCTTCCAGCGCAAGCCCGCACCGAGCGTCAGCTACGTACTCGAAGAGACCACGCTGACACGCCCGTTGGGCGGTGAAGCCGCGCTCAAGGAGCAGCTTCACCACATCCTCGCGATCGGCGAGCTCCGCCATGTAGAGATCCAGGTGATGCCACACCGACGACAGGCGCACGCAGGGTTGAACGGCCCGATGATCCTCTTGGAGACCGCCGAGCGTCACCAGCTCGCCTATGTCGAAGGACCGAGCGGTGGCTACTTCATCAGCGAACAGCCGGACCTAGGGGACCTGTTCGGCAAATATGGCATTCTGCGGGCGCAGGCTCTTGACCCCGATGAGTCCGCAAAGCTGATCGAAAAGGTGGCACAGGAGCTATGAGCGCGGACCTCGTCTGGTTCAAGAGCAGCTACAGCGGCGGCGAAGGTGAGTGCGTCGAAGTGGCCTTGAGCTGGACCAAGTCGAGCCACAGCGGCGACCAGGGCGAATGCCTGGAGATAGCCATCGCCCCGGACACCATCCACATCCGCGACTCCAAGACCACCCCCACCGCCCCCACCCTCCGTCTCACCCCGACCACCTGGTCCGCCTTCCTCGCGTCGCTTGCCTAGAGCGCACTCCACGACGTTGGCTAGGTAGTCATGAAGTACACGCAGCTCGGACGCACGGGACTCAAGGTCAGCCGACTCGTCCTCGGCACCATGAACTTCGGTCCGCAGACCAACGAGGCGGACAGCCACGTCATCATGGACGCGGCGCTGGACGCCGGTATCAACTTCTTCGACACGGCCAACGTCTACGGCTGGGGCGAGAACAAGGGCCGGACCGAATCGATCATCGGCAACTGGTTCGCGAAGGGCGGCGACCGGCGCGACAAGACCGTTCTCGCCACCAAGATGTACGGCAACATGGGCGCCGAGGGCGTCCCCGCCTGGCCCAACCACGATCTGCTGTCCGCCCTCAACATCCGGCGGGCGGTCGACGCCAGCCTGAAGCGGTTGCAGACCGACTACATCGACGTCTACCAGTTCCACCACGTCGACCGTGCCACTCCCTTCGAGGAGATCTGGCAGGCGATCGACGTCCTCGTCCAGCAGGGCAAGATCCTCTACGTCGGGTCGTCCAACTTCCCCGGCTACAAGATCGCCCAAGCCAATGAGATCGCAGCGAAGCGCAGCGGCACCATCGGTCTCGTCAGCGAGCAGTGCCTCTACAACCTGGCCGAGCGCCGCGCCGAGATGGAGGTCATCCCGGCCGCGCAGGAGTACGGCCTCGGGGTCATCCCCTGGTCGCCTCTCCAGGGCGGGCTGCTGGGCGGGGTCATCAAGAAGGAGGTCCAGGGTGGCCGCCGCGCCTCCGGCCGGGCCGCCGACGCCCTCGCCAACCCCGCCACCCGGGCGCAGGTACAGTCGTACGAGGACCTGCTGGAGAAGCACGGCGTCGAGCCGGGTGAGGCCGCTCTCGCCTGGCTGCTCACCCGCCCCGGCGTGACCGGCCCCATCGTGGGCCCGCGCACCGCCGAGCAGCTGGACTCCGCGCTGCGGGCGGTCGAGCTGGAGCTGAGCGAGGACCTGCTGACCGGCCTCGACGAGATCTTCCCGGGCCCGGGCCCGTCCCCGGAGGCCTTCGCCTGGTAACTCCGGCGACAAAAGCGCCCCCGTCAGGGGCGCGGGGAACTGCGCGACGAGCCCCCACCGGGCCCGCAGGTCACCACGACCCGCAGTCCCCCGGGCCCCGCGGAGCGCACCGCGCGCTACCTACCGAGCGCGGACGCCAAGGCAACCACAACGAACAACAGCACAAGCGAACCGGCCATGATCCGGTTCCGAGTCTTCGGTTTCACGCATCGAGACTAACCGGCCGCCCCCAGCGCCCAACGGGCGACCACCTCATACCGCGGCTGCTCCCCCGGCACGCCCGATTTCGGCAGATTGCTGCGCACCAGCGCCAGTTCGCCCACCGACCACGTCCGGCCGGTGAACAGGTCGAGGGCCTCGACATACGGCCGTACATCCACCGCGTCCCGGCTCCTCGCCACCGTCAGATGGGCCTTGTACCGCCGGTGCTCCCCCATCGGCACCCCCGCCTTCCGCGCGGCCGCCTCCGCACGGTCCGCCAGCAGCCGCAGCGACGGGAGGTCCCCCTCCGCGCCCGCCCACAGCGCCTTCCCGTGCCCGAACTGCCCACCGCCCCGCACAGCCAGCGGAAACGGCTCGGTGCGGTGAGCGGCGCGCTCCAGCCGCGCCGACAGATCCGGTACGAGCTCGTCGTCGACCTCGCCGTAGAACGCGAGCGTGAAGTGCCAGCCGGGACGGCCGGTCCAGCGCAGCCCGTCCGCTCCGGGCAGTCTGTGCAACTCCTCGATCTCGGCGGCGAGTTCGCGGACGACATCCTCGGGCGGCAGTACGGCGGCGAAGAGTCTCATGGGGCCCAGCCTGTCACCATGGAGGCATGGAGATCACCATCAGAGAAGGCGGGCCCGACGACGTCCCCGCGATACTCGGCATGCTCGACAGCTCCGTGGAGTGGCTGGTCGCGCAGGGGCGTACGGGGCAGTGGGGGACGAAGCCGCTGTCGGAGAGCGAGAAGACGGTGGAGTCGGTCGTCCGGTACATGGACGAGGGCGACGTCTTCATCGCCGACGTCGACGGCGTGCCGGCCGCCACCCTCACCCTCACCGACTCGCCCGGCGCCTACCTGGCCCACCTCCCGCCGCCCGGCGAGCCCGAGCGGTACATCCACTGGCTCGCCTCCGACCGCCGCTTCAAGGGCCACGGCGTGGGCAGCTCCCTGCTCGCGCACGCGGCCGAGGAGACCCGGCGGGCGGGCGTCGCACTGCTGCGGGTGGACTGCTACGCGGGCGACGACGGCAAGCTCGTCCGCTACTACGAGAGCAACGGCTTCGTCCGCACCGAGACCTACGCGGCGAAGGGCGACTGGCCGGGGCAGGTGCTGGCCCGGCGGGTGTAGCCCGCCGGAGCCGAAGCCCCTACGCCACCGTCGCCAGCTCCTCCCGCTGCTCCCGCGGCACGAACCGCACGCGCGGGTGGCCGTCGTTCCAGCCGACCGACAGACGCAGGTTGCCGACGCGGGCCAGGACCAGGCCGATCACCACGGCCGACGCGGCGGCGATCGCGCCGCCCACGGCGAGGCCCGCCCGGACGCCGTACGCGTCGGTGACCCAGCCGGCGATCGGGGCGCCGATCGGGGCGCCGCCCATGAAGACCATCATGTAGAGGGCCATCACGCGGCCCCGCATGGCCGGGTCGGTGCTCAGCTGGACGCTGCTGTTGGCGGTGACGTTGACCGTCATGCCGAACATGCCGATCGGCGCCATGAGCAGGGCGAACAGCCACAGGGAGGGGGCGATCGAGGCCACGATCTCCATCGCGCCGAACGCCACCGCACCCGCGACCAGCACCCGCATCCGGGCCGTGCCGCGCCGGGCCGCGAGCAGGGCGCCCGCCAGGGAGCCGGCCGCCATCAGCGTGTTGAAGAGGCTGTAGGAGCCCGCGCCCGCGTGGAAGACGTCGTCGGCGAAGGCCGAGAGGTAGACGGGGAAGTTGAAGCCGAAGGTACTGACGAACCCGACCAGGACGATGGTCCAGATCAGCTCGGGGCGCCCGGCGACGTACTGGAGGCCCTCCCGCAGCTGCCCCTTCCCGCGCGGGGCCCGCTCGACGACGTACAGCTCACGCATGCGCATCATCAGCAGGCCGACGAGGGGGGCGACGAAGGACAGGCCGTTGAAGAGGAAGGCCCAGCCGGTGCCGACGCCGGTGATCAGGACACCCGCGACGGCGGGGCCGACCAGGCGGGCCGACTGGAAGTTCGCGGAGTTGAGGCTGACCGCGTTCTGGAGCTGGTCCGGACCGACCATCTCGGAGACGAAGGTCTGGCGGGCCGGGTTGTCGACGACCGTGGCGAGGCCTACGGCGAAGGCCGCGACGTAGACGTGCCAGACCTGGACATGGCCGGAAAGCGTGAGGACGGCGAGCGCGATGCCGGTGAGGGCCATCGAGGACTGGGTGAACAGCAGCGTGGGGCGCTTGGGCAGGCGGTCGACGAGGACGCCGCCGTAGAGGCCGAAGAGCAGCATCGGCAGGAACTGAAGGGCCGTCGTGATGCCGACGGCGGTGGCGGAGCCGGTGAGGCTGAGCACCAGCCAGTCCTGGGCGATGCGCTGCATCCAGGTGCCGATGTTCGAGACGACCTGGCCCATGAAGAACAGGCGGTAGTTCCGGACCTTCAGCGAGCTGAACATCGACGAGCGGGTCTTGGGGGTGGGCGGGGAGTAGTGGGTGGTCGGTGCGGGGGCGGAGTCTGCTCCGGATCCCGTACTCAAAAGGGTCGCCTCCTCGAAATAACGGCTTACAGATGGGCGAGCTTCTCCAGCACGGGGGCGGCGGCGCGGAGTTTCGCCCACTCGTCCTCGTCGAGCCCCGCGGTCAGGGTGGCCAGGAAGGCGTTCCGCTTACGGCGGCTCTCCTCGAGCATCGCTTCGGCCTGCTCGGTCTGGGTGACGACCTTCTGGCGCCGGTCCTCGGGGTGCGGCTCCAGACGGACCAGCCCCTTGGCTTCGAGCAGCGCGACGATCCGGGTCATCGAGGGCGGCTGCACATGCTCCTTGCGGGCGAGTTCGCCCGGGGTGGCGGTGCCGCAGCGGGCGAGGGTGCCGAGCACCGACATCTCGGTGGGGCTCAGCGATTCGTCGACTCGCTGGTGCTTGAGCCGACGGGACAGCCGCATCACGGCAGATCGCAGGGAGTTCACGGCGGCAGCGTCGTCGCCATGGCTAAGGTCCGACATGTTCTTTAGCGTAACTCATTACTCTCGCTAAAGACCACTCCCGCGCGCACAAATGCCCGTGACTCCGCCCACGGAACCCTCTCATCACCCGTACGGGTGAGTTGATTCCGGAAAGTGACGCGTCGCCCGGTTCGGTCCGGCGACCCTCGTACACATGGGGACCAGCGTGCTCAGCCTGCGGATAGACGGGGAGCTGCTCGACCGGCTCCGTGACCATGCGGCGAAAAGGGGAATGAGCGTCCAGGACTATGTGGTCCGGACGCTCATTCGGGACGACTTCGACGAGCGGTTCCAGACCGCCGTCGAGGAGACGGAGAGGTTCTACGGGGTCACCTGAGCGCCGCTCACGTCAGGCCGAGCGCCGGCATCAGGTAGTAGAACGCGAACACCGCCGACACGACGTACATCGCCACCGGGATCTCCTTGCCGCGGCCGGCCGCCAGGCGCAGGACGACGAAGGTGATGAAGCCCATGCCGATGCCGTTGGTGATCGAGTAGGTGAACGGCATCAGCAGCATCGTCACGAAGGCCGGGATGGCGATCGTGTGGTCGGCCCAGTCGATCTCCTTGATCGAACCGGCCAGGATCAGGAAGCCGACCGCGAGCAGCGCCGGAGTGGCCGCCTGGGACGGGACCATCGTGGCGACGGGTGTCAGGAACAGCGCTACGGCGAACAGCGCGCCGGTGACCACGTTCGCGAAGCCGGTACGGGCGCCCTCGCCGACGCCGGCCGTGGACTCCACGAAGCAGGTGGTGGCCGAGGAGGAGCTGGCGCCGCCCGCGGCGACCGCGATGCCGTCGACGAAGAGGACCTTGTTGGTGCCGGGCATGTAGCCCTGCGCGTCGGTCAGCTTGGCCTCGTCACTGACGCCCATGATCGTGCCCATCGCGTCGAAGAAGCACGACAGCAGGACCGTGAAGACGAAGAGGACGCCGGTGAGGATGCCGACCTTGGAGAAGCCGCCGAACAGGCTGACCTCGCCGATCAGGCCGAAGTCGGGGGTGGCCACCGGGTTGCCCGGCCAGGTCGGGGTCGTCAGGCCCCAGGAGGGGATGTCGGCGACGGCGTTGATGATGACGGCCAGCACCGTCATCGCGACGATCGAGATCAGGATCGCGCCGGACACCTTGCGCACGATCAGCGCCAGCGTGAGCAGGGTGCCGAGGATGAAGATCAGGACCGGCCAGCCGGTGAGGTGACCGTCGCCGCCGAGCTGGAGCGGGACGGTGGTCTGGGCGGCGTCCGGGATGCGGGAGATGAAACCGGAGTCGACCAGGCCGATCAGCATGATGAACAGGCCGATACCGATGGAGATGGCCTTGCGCAGGCTGTAGGGCACGGCGTTCATGACGCGCTCACGCAGCCCGGTGGCCACGAGCAGCATCACGATGAAACCGGCGAGGACGACCATGCCCATCGCGTCCGGCCACGACATCCGCGGGGCGAGCTGGAGCGCGACCACCGAGTTCACACCCAGACCGGCGGCGAGCGCGATCGGCACATTGCCGATGACGCCCATGAGCAGCGTGGTGAACGCCGCCGTCACGGCCGTCGCGGTGACCAGCTGACCGTTGTCGAGCTGGTGGCCGTACATGTCCTTCGCGCTGCCCAGGATGATCGGGTTCAGCACGATGATGTAGGCCATCGCGAAGAAGGTGGCGAAACCGCCGCGGACCTCGCGCGGCAGCGAGCTGCCCCGCTCGGAGATCTTGAAGAAGCGGTCGAGTGCGCCGTAGCCGGGCTGTGCGCCCGGCCCTTCGGGCGCGGGGGCCTTGGCAGGGGCCGAGGTGGACATGTTTTTGGTGGTTCCTACGAATAGAAGTAGTCAGGCATAAACGGTTTCAGTATGAACATATGACGCCGAGATCGGCCATCTCCGCGCGTAGACAGTGCCACCTCGTAAGCTGTCCTCCATGGCGAAGTGGACCCCAACACGCGAGGCGCCGGAGCCCCTGGAGGGCCCCGTGGTCGGCACGGTCACCGGCGGCACGATCCTCTGGTTCGTCCTCTTCCTGGCGCAGCTGCCCTTCTACGGCTGGTTCGACGACCACGGCCACACCTGGTGGCTGTGGACCTGCCTGGCCGGCGGCGGCCTCGGCCTCATCGGCATCTGGTACGTCCGGGGGCGCGACGCGGCGCTCAAGCGGGCGGCCGTCGAGCCACCCGGGGAAACGACCGGCGAACCCCAGTCGTCCTGATGTGTCCGCGCCCTACAACCAGGGCACGACACCCCTCCTCCCCAAGTCGGAACTTCCGCCCACTCGGCGGGTGAAGGCGTAAATCCGCACGTACCGTCGAATGCATGACGCACATCGACGCGGGCGCCGAACTCGATCCCGTGCACCCCATACCCACCGACGTGGCGGTGACCGGGCTCAGCGCCGCCGAGGTGGCCGAGCGGGTCGCGCGCGGGGAGGTCAACGACGTCCCGGTGCGCAGCAGCCGCTCCACCGTCGACATCGTCCGCGCCAACGTCTTCACCCGGTTCAACGCGATCATCGGCGTGCTCTGGGTGATCATGCTGTTCGTCGCGCCCGTCCAGGACAGCCTGTTCGGCTTCGTGATCCTCGCCAACACCGCGATCGGCATCGTCCAGGAGTGGCGGGCGAAGAAGACCCTCGACTCCCTGGCGGTGATCGGCGAGGCCCGGCCGACGGTACGGCGGGACGGGGTGGCCTCCGAGGTCAGTACGTCGGACATCGTCCTGGACGACCTGATCGAGATCGGGCCGGGCGACAAGGCCGTCGTCGACGGGGTGTGCATCGAGGCCGACAGTCTCGAGATCGACGAGTCGCTGCTCACCGGCGAGGCCGATCCGGTCCTCAAGCAGCCCGGGGACCAGGTGATGTCCGGCAGCTTCGTCGTCGCGGGCGGTGGCGCGTTCCAGGCGACCAAGGTGGGCCGCGAGGCCTACGCCGCCCAGCTCGCCGAGGAGGCCTCCCGCTTCACGCTGGTCCACTCCGAGCTGCGCACCGGTATCTCCGAGATCCTCAAGTACGTGACGTGGATGATGATCCCGGCCGCGATCGGCCTGATCATCACCCAACTCGTCGTCAAGGACAACGACTTCAAGGACTCGATCGCCCGCACCGTCGGCGGCATCGTCCCCATGGTCCCGGAGGGCCTGGTCCTGCTCACCTCGGTCGCCTTCGCGATCGGCGTCATCCGCCTTGGCCGGAAACAGGTCCTCGTCCAGGAACTCCCCGCGATCGAGGGCCTCGCCCGCGTCGACACCGTCGCCCTCGACAAGACGGGCACGCTCACCGAGGGCGGCATGGACGTCACGGAACTCCGCCCCCTCCAAGGCGCGGAGGAGCCGTACATACGCCAGGTGCTGGGCGCGCTCGGCGAGTCGGACCCCCGCCCGAACGCGTCCTTGCAGGCGATCATCAACGCCTACCCGGATTCCGACTCCTGGCGCTGCACCGAGTCCCTCCCCTTCTCCTCCGCCCGCAAGTACAGCGGCGCCTCCTTCAGCGAGGGCAACGGCGAGTCCAGTACGTGGCTCCTGGGCGCGCCGGACGTCCTGCTGGCCGACACCGACCCGACCCTCGCCGAGACGGACCGGCTCAACGAACAGGGCCTGCGCGTCCTGCTCCTGGCCCGCGTCTCCCACGACCTCGACGATCCCGAGGTCGCGCAGGGCGCACGCCCCACCGCCCTGGTCGTCCTGGAACAGCGACTGCGCCCGGACGCCGCCGACACCCTGCGCTACTTCGAGGAGCAGAACGTCCGCGCCAAGGTCATCTCCGGCGACAACGCGGTGTCGGTCGGCGCGGTCGCGAGCAAGCTGGGCCTGTCCGGTACGACGGTCGACGCGCGCCGGCTCCCTGCCGACAAGGACGGCATGGCCCAGGCCCTCGACGACGGCACGGTGTTCGGACGGGTCACCCCGCAGCAGAAGCGGGACATGGTGGGCGCGCTCCAGTCCCACGGCCACACGGTCGCGATGACCGGCGACGGCGTGAACGACGTACTCGCCCTCAAAGACGCCGACATCGGCGTGTCCATGGGCTCGGGCTCGGAAGCCACGAAGGCCGTCGCCCAGATCGTGCTGCTGAACAACAGCTTCGCCACGCTGCCGTCGGTGGTGGCGGAGGGCCGGCGGGTCATCGGCAACATCACGCGGGTCGCGACCCTGTTCCTGGTCAAGACGGTCTACTCAGTGCTGCTGGCCATCCTGGTGGTCTGCTTTCAGGTCGAATACCCGTTCCTCCCCCGCCACTTGACCCTTCTCTCGACCCTGACCATCGGCATCCCGGCGTTCTTCCTGGCCTTGGCGCCCAACAAGGAACGCGCGAAACCCCGCTTCGTACGGCGGGTGATGCGCTACTCGATCCCGGGCGGGGTCCTCGCCGGCCTGGCGACCTTCGCGACGTACCTGATAGCCCGTCACTACTACACCGGCGACGGCGCGCTGGACGCGGAGACGAGCGCCGCGACGCTGACGCTGTTCCTGATCTCCATGTGGGTGCTGGCGATCATCGCCCGCCCCTACACGTGGTGGCGCGTTCTCCTGGTCGCGGCCATGGGCGCCGGCTTCCTGGTCGTACTGATCGTGCCCTGGCTGCAGGACTTCTTCGCGCTGAAGCTGGTGGGGGTGACGATGCCGTGGATCGCGGTCGGCATCGCGGTGGTGGCGGCGGTCGCCCTGGAGGTTTTGTGGAGGTGGGTCGACCGCCGCTTTTCCGCTTAGCGCTCGGCATCAGCCAAGACGGCTCCGGCCGAGTGTCGGCTGCTGCGCCATCGTGGCTGGTCGCGCAGTTCCCCGCGCCCCTTACGGGGCGCTCTTACTGGACGTCGACGTAGTCGCCGGCGACGGTGGCCGGTGCGGTCGTCGCGGTGCCCGCGAAGGTGAAGCGGTAGTAGCCGTCCGTGGAAGCCGTGACCGTCGTCTTCAGGGCGCCCGTCGAGGTGGACTTGATGCCCTTGACGTTGGTGTAGTTGGTGGTGCCCTTCTTGCGGAACTGGAGCACCACCGACTGGCTGCTGTAGCCCGCGTAGGTGTTGGTGTCCCAGTTGGCGCGGGTCAGCTTGCCCGTGACCGTGATGGTCTTGCCCTTCTTCACGGGCTCGGGGGAGGCGTTGACGGTGAGCTTGGCGGTGCGGAGGACCTTGCGGGTGCCCAGGTCTCCCTGCCACTTCGTGTCCTCGTCGGCGGTGATGGCGAGACCGCCCGCCTTCCAGGTGCCCGCCTCGGAGCTCGACAGATCGGCGTCGGCCGGGCGGATGTAGATCACGGCCGAGCAGTTGAGGACGGTCGACGAGGCGGCGGTGCAGGTGCCCGGGTCGTCGCTGATGAGGATGTTGGTCGCCGACTCCACCGAGGTACCGCGGTAGATGAGGGGACCGCTGGCGAAGTTGTCGGCGCTGGTGTCGAGGTCGGCGGCGTGCGTCAGGGTGTACGTGACCGGCACGGCGACCTGGGCCGTGGTGCCGACGACGATCGACTTGCCCTTGTTGACGTTCATGTTGGAGAAGGTGACATCGAGCTCGGCGGCGGTGGCCGTGGAGCCGGCGGAGCTCAGGGGGAGCTTGCCGGGGGCGTCGGCGGCCTGGGCGGCCGGGACGGCGAGAGCGGAGAGGGCCAGGGCGCCGGTGACGGCGGCCAGGGTGGCACGGATGCGCATGGGTTCCTCAGGTGGGAGTGAGAGAGGGAGTGCTGAGAGGGAAGGGCTTACTGCACGTCGACGAAGTCACCCGCGACAGTGACCGGCGGGGTGGTCGTGGTGCCCTTGAACTGGAAGCGGTAGTAGCCGTCGACGGAGGCCGTCACGGTGGTCTTCAGGGCGCCCGTCGAGGTGGACTTGATGCCCTTGACGTTCGTGTAGTTCGTGGTGCCCTTCTTGCGGAACTGGAGCACCACCGACTGGTTGGCGTAACCGGCGTAGGAGCCGGTCTCCCAGTTGGCGCGGGACAGCTTGCCCGTGACCGTGATGGTCCTGCCCTTCTTCACCGGCTCCGGCGAAGCGTTGACCGTCAGCTTGGAGAAGCGCTGGAGCTTGGTGGTGCCGAGGGCGTCGTTGTCGATGTAACCGACCTTGCTCCAGTCGATGTCGTCGGCCAGCGGGTCCTGGTCGTTCCAGTCGACCGCGTAGCCGCCGACCTTCCAGGTGGTGGCGTCGGCGTTGGTCAGCTCGAAGTCCGGGTAGACGTCGATGGTGCCCTTGCAGGTGGCGGTGGTCGACGTGACGGCGGTGCAGACCGGCCAGTCGTCCCCGAACAGCAAGTTGGTGGGCTCGTCGTACGAACCACGGTAGATCTCGACGTCCATCCAGAAGTCGGCGGCGTTGAGGTCGATGTCCGCGGAGTGCGTGACCTTGTAGGTGACCGGGACCGTCACCTGCTGGGTGGTGCCGGCGACGATCGGCTTGCCGTTGTTGACCTTCACGCTGGAGAAGGAGAGGTCCAGCGCGTATGGGACACCGGTGTCGGCTGCGGCGAAGGTGCCGAAGGCGGACGTGCCGGAAGCGGCCTCACGGGCAGCCTGCGCGGCGGCCACGAGGTCGCCCTTGTCGGCGGAGGAGGGGGCGGAACCGGCGGCCTGGGCGGCCGGAACGGCGAAGGCGGAGAGGGCCAGGGCGCCGGTGACGACGGCCACGGTGGCTCTTGTGCGCATGCGTTCCCCAAGTGGAGAAAGGGGCCCCGGCGCTGGTCGTTCCCTACGGCTCGTCGTCGGCACGGGGCCCAAGTGATCATGGAGTCTGTTGACCCGCGTGATCAGATCTGCGGCGCAGGGGAATGGTTGTACGGATGGTGCGAAATTTGTGCGGGAAATATCAATGTCCCCACGGCCCGGTCCGGCCCCGGACGGCTTCCGGGGCCGGACCACAGACATGCGGCGCCTACCTCACGCCGACGTAGTCGCCGGTGGCGACGGCCTGCCCCGTGCTGGAGATGCCCGGGTAGCTGAGGCGGTGGTGGCCGTCGACGGTCGCCTTCGTGGTCGTGTTCGCGGCACCGCCCGTGGTGGACTTGATGCCCTTCACGGTCGCGTAGGCGCTGGCACCCGTCGCACGGAACTGCAGGTGCAGCGCCTGGCCGCTGAGACCGACGTACTTGCCGGTCTCCCAGTCGGCGCGGGTCAGCTTGCCCGTCACCGAGATGGTCTGGCCCGCGTTCACCGGCTCCGGCGCGGCGTCGGTGGTCAGCTTCGCGAGGCGCTGGACCTTGTGGGTCTGGTAGAAGTCGTTGCCGTAGACCTCACCGTCCGCGGACTGGACGGCCGCGGTGACGTGCCAGGTACCGGCCAGCGCGTTGGCGTACAGTTCGCCGACCCCGTCACCGTGCAGACCCGGTGACGCAGTGATGGTGAGCTTGCAGTTCGACGTCGTGGCACTGATCGCCGTGCAGTTGGCCGCCTCCTCGTTCGGCGGCAGGTAGCCGTCGACGTTGTCGAGGTCCGTGCCGTGCCAGAGGTCCATGTAGGCGTCCACGATGCCGCTGGGGTGGCTGGCGGTCAGGGACACCTCGAAGGTTCTGACGGTCGTGGTGCCGAAGACGAGCGCCTTGCCGGAGTTGACGGTCACGTTGGACACCTCGGGCAGGGCCTGGGCGGCGAACCCGGACTTGGCCGAGGAGGCTCCGAAGCGCTCCTGGGCGCTTGGCTTGTCGATGCTCACGGTGCCCTGCACGTCGGCCTGGGCGGCCGGGACGGCGAAGGCGGAGAGGGCCAGGGCGCCGGAGAGGGCGGCCACGGTGGCTCGTATGCGCATGCGTTCCCCACGTCGTGTGCGAACCCCGGCGCCGGTCGTTCCTCACGGCTCGTCGTCGGCGCGGGGCCCAAGTGATGGCGGAGCCTGTTGACTCATGTGAGGAGATTCGCGGCGGTTGTGAAAGGTTGTACGGATGCGGTGAACTTACTTGCGAACTTGCCGCGGATTAACGGGAGTTGACCGGAGGACGGCGATGAGGTGCACAAGACGCTGATCGAGAGGCACCTCGGGCAAGTTGCTCGAAGGGTTCAACGAGTGGCTCGTCACGCGCAAGGGCGAGAGGAGCAGCCTCGGCTGGACGGCGCTCGTCCTTGAGGAAGCTTTCCCCGGTGCCGCCATCCGGCATTGGGCGGGACTGAACGATGAACAGCAACAGCATGCGGTGGATTGTCTGTTCGCCCTGCTGCTCACGTTCCTGAGCGAACGGGACGCCGCTTAGCGGGCGTGAGGGCACTGCCGGAGAAACCGGCGGCCATCCTCAACATCCTGGTCTACAACGCCGACTTCGGGTTCTAGGGGGACTAGTGAACGACAAGCAGCTCATCGAGAAGATGGGCGAACATCCTGAGGGCTACGGCCTGAACGGCACCTACTACCCGACGGCCATGTTCCTCACGGGGATCGACGTCGGCAGGTCGGGCGGAATGCTGCGCGGCTTCACCGAGTGGCTGGTCGTCCGCAGGGGCGAGTGCAGCAGCTTCTACTGGCACAAGCTCGTCCTCCTGGACCTGTTCCCCGACATCGACCTCAGGGGCTGGAAGAACCCGGACCATCTGACCCCCGAGCAGCATCGACAGGCCGTGGACCACCTGTTCTCACTCGTCCTCGAATTCCTGGACGTGCGAAACAAGCCGCGAGAACTGGGCTTGATGTACACACGCTACGAAGCGATGTACGCGCACATCTGGGGATAGACGACAGATGGAAAGGCCGCCCCACCGGAATCTCACCGGTGGGGCGGCCTTTACGTCCGTGCCGGTCTCAGTCGAACCACCGGTCCCGAGCCAGCTCCTCCGTCCGCGAAGCATCCTCCAGCAGCGCCGCCACCTCGAACCGCCGCGGCCACTGCCGGGCCGCCCATGCAAGCCCCGCTGCGACGCCCTCCAGGGTCGAGGCGTGCAGGACGCCGTCGGTCGTCAGCCGCCAGTCGATTTCCACGCCGTCGACGACGAGTTCCTCGTGCTCGACGTACGAGGACGGCGTCAGCGCCCCCAGCAGCACCCGCACCGACTCCGGTACGTCGTGCTCAGTCCCCTCGGAGTCGACCGACCCCGTCACGGACTGGCTCAGCCGCCGCACCTGGAACAGCTCGGCCAGTTCGGCGGCGCGGGAGGGGCGGACGGGCAGCAAGGGCACGCCGTCCGTGAAGGGCAGCAGGTCCGGTGAGTCGACCACGACCGCGTCCGCCGCGTCCACCACGACCACGTCGCCGTCGACCACGGCCCGGAGGTCGTCCGGCAGGGTCACCTGCTCGGGGTCGAGGTCGGCCAACGCGCTGTACAGGGCGTGCAGTTGGGCGCCGGTGACCTCGCGGTCGGGGTCGGCGAGGCGGTCCAGCAGTTCGGCGGCGCCGCCCGGCTCGTCGAGGAGGGCGGACACCGAGGTCCGTACGCCGAGGGCCCGCAGTACCTGCTCGTCCTCGAACCCGGTCGCGTCGGCCTCTTCGTACAGGCCACGCAACAGGGGATCCCCGCCCGCCGCCAGCAGACCGGCCGGGCGGCGGCCGTCCAGGACCGGGTTCCCGCGCAGCCACCATGCGGTGTAGGGCCGTACGGTCTCGTGGGTGCCGTCCGGCAGCAGGATCCGGACGGGCTCGACGATCGCGTCACGCAGCGGGGGCTTCGACAGCAGGGCGAGGGCCTGGGGCCAGCTGTCGTCGTCCACCAGGTCCAGGTCACGTACGGCGACCAGCTCCGTGGCGACCGGCGGTACGGGCGTGTCCGGGAAACGGTCGAGGATGTCCTCGCACCAGACGTCCACCGCGTCCAGCAGGCCCGCGTCGTCGGTCTCGGCGAAGTCGCCCTCCCGCGGCTCCAGTTCGTCCGGGTCCAGCACGACGTCCGTGGCCCTCACCAGCGCGAAACCGGCCAGCACGCCGCAGGCCGCGAGGGGCTGTTCGCCCCACTTCTCGGCCAGCTCGGCGTCCACGGCGGCGAGTTCGCCATCCCGCATGACCTGGGCGAAGGGGCTGCCGGGGAGGACGAGTTCGCTTGCGGGGGCCAAGTCCCCCTCCTCGTCGGGCAGGGCGAGGGCGCCGAGCCAGGGCTCGTCGCCGGGCTCCAGTGCCGCGTCCCGGACGAGCGCGAGGACGGTGTCGGCCAGTTCCTCGGCGTCGAGGGCGGCGTCGTCCTCCCAGGAGATCCCGCCGTCCTCGTCCAGGGAGGCGGCGACGGCGGCCCGTACCTGCGGGGTGGTGAGCACGGCGCGCGGCGTCGCGGGCAGGGCACCCAGCTTCTCCAGGAGCGGATGCACGCCGTCCGGGTGGGCGACCTTGAGGCCGAGCCGGGCGAGCATCTCCGGGGCGACACGGGAGCCGTCCGGGGTGGGCAGGAGGACCTGGCGGGGGCCGATCGTCGTACGGCCGTCGGCGAGCGGTACGGGGAGGCCGGAGAGGCGATCCGGGTCGACGCCCGCGAGGCTGTCGTAGAGCCGCCGCCACCAGCCCGGCTCCTTCTCCAGCCCGGCGAGGCGGTCGATCGCGTCGGTCAGCGGAACCCGGGCGACCCCCAACGTCCGCAGCTCCACACGCCGTTCGAGCCCGGCGGGCAGCAGCGTGGGCAGCACCTCGGCGAGGACGTGCACGGTGTCGGCACCGGCGCCCTCGGCGATCTCGGCGTCGCGGGGTCGGAGGGACTCGGGCAGCTCGTCGTCGTCCGTGCCGTGGACCGCGGGGGGCAGGAAGGACGTACGCGGCAGGCGCTGGAGGATCGCCTGGCGCAGCGCTCCGTCCAGTTCGCCCTTGCCGAGCGGCCCGGGGACGAGGCCGATGATGCCGGTGCTCACCGGGCGCCAGTCGGCGAGCAGTTCGGCGTACGCGTCCGCCGCCCGCTCGACGAGGAAGTCGGTCAGCGGGCCGGGGGCGGCGTGCCGGCGGGTGGTGTCGAGGGGGAAGGAGGCGATGAGCAGGGCGGGCACGCCGAGGGGCTCGTCGCTGGGGGTGGGGGCGTGGACGACGGCGCTGGTGCGGGGGCGGGCCGGGGAGCCGTCGGCGTCGACCGGGACGGCCCAGGTGACGGACCAGTGCGGGCGCAGGCGCTCTTCGGTGGGCCGGTCGGCGAGGAGTTCGGGCGTCAGCGGCCCGTGCGCGGAGACGCTGCGCCACCCGGTCGTGCCCTCCCTGCTGTCCTCTACGACCGTCAGGGCGCCCTCGGTGCGGCGGCGCAGGGTGCGGACGTCATCGGTCTCGATCACGACCTCTTCGAGGCCGGGCAGGGCGAGGAGGAGGGCGTCGTCGACGGCGTGCAGAAGGCGCTCGGCGAGGTCGGCGGCGGCCGTGTCGCGGAGAGGGAGGATGACGACGGTGTCGTAGGGGTCGGGAGCGGTCCCCTCGGCCGCGAAGGGGAGGCGAAGGAGCGGGACGTGCCCGTCGCGCCGCCGGATCTCGTCCCCGAGGCCGGCGCTGTGGCCGGCCGTCTCCCCGGCCAGCTCGCGGGCCTCGGCGAGGGACCAGCGCACGCCGCCGTGCCGGCCGACGACCGCGGGCTCGTCGGTGACGGCGAGTACGGCGGCGAATCCGACACCGAAGCGGCCGACCGCCGTATCCCGGGCGTCGCGCTTGGCGGAGGCGCGGAGCGTGGCCAGGGACTCGACGCCGGCCGCGTCCAGAGGGGCGCCGGTGTTGGCGGCGAACAGGACGCCGTCGCGGAGGGTGAGACGGAGCCGGCCGGGCACGCCTGCCCTGGCCGCGGCGTCGGCGGCGTTCTGCGCGAGCTCGACAACGAGCCGGTCCCTGTACCCGCCGAGAACAAGGTCTTCCTCGGCGTTGGCGTCCTCACGGAACCGGGCCGGACTGGTCGCCCAAGCGTCCAGCACCCCGCGACGCAGACGAGCCGTCCCGAAGGGATCCGCACCTTCGCCGGCGGGCCGCACGAACTTGCTCACGTTGTCTCTCCTCATCAGCCCTCATCGGCGTGAGGATGAAGGTATCGCGCGACACCGACACCGCGGTTCGCCGTCCACCTCCCCGCACCCGAACTCTCACGGAACGGGGTGTGCGCGTCGGCGGCTCAGGAATCCGCCCGCTCTCACGCCCGGTGCCGGTCGCCGAGTGCGGCTCCCAGTCGGCGCCGGCGTCGAGATGCTCGTCGACGCGGCGGAGGATGGCATCTTCGTCGGCGCAGAACCCCAACTTCAGCTACATGGAGCAGAGCAGCATGTACGAGGGTTTGGCCCGGACTCTGGCCAGTCCCCCGGCCGGCGCGCTCCGCGCGGACACCGACGCGGCTGACGTGCGCGCCCTGCTCGACGGAATCAGACCGCGACGTCCAGATTGAGGCGCATGCGAACGTAGTTCACGTCACCCGGACCTGGCCGATGATATCCGTCCGGCTTCCAGCCGTGCCGGGCGTAGAAGACCTGGGCCCGGCTGTTGCGTTCCCAGGCCTCCAGCACGCCCGCCGAGAGGGACGCGTCGCGGAGGAACTTCACGAATGCGGCGTGCAGGTCGCTGCCAACGCCTTGTCCCCACAGACCGGGCCGGACGTGGATCTGGTAGAGCTGCCCCACTGCGGTGGCATCGACGTCGGCTTCGTAGGGCGGGCCCATCGACAGGACCCCCACCAGCTCGCCGCCGCCTTCCGCGCACAGCACAGTCCTGTCGTCCCGACGGACGGCACGCATCCAGCCCTCCCGACGGTCGGAGAGCGCACCGGAAGACGTGAGCGCCGCATCCGACAGCCCGCCGGCCCGGTAGTACGCCGCACGGGCCAGCGTGTGCAGGTCGGTGATCCTGTCCACGTCGCCGACGTTCGCCGCCCGCAGATGTGTCACGGCGTCTCGGGGAACAGCCTCGCGACGGCCGCCGTACGGCTCGACACACCGAGCTTGCGGTAGACGTTCTCCAGGTGTTTGCGGACCGTGCTCAGCTCGACCACGATCTGCCGGGCGATGGCGTCGTTGCTCAGACCCTTCGCCACGGCACGCATGACGTCGAGTTCGCGGAGCGTCAACCGCACGGGCGCCTGCCGTCGCCGGGCGGCCTCCCGGTAGATGTCGTACAGATGCGGGCGCATCAACTCCAGTGTGAGCCTGTCCCGTTCGCTGAAGGGGCGCGTGCTCTCGCGGCTGAAGGTGTACATGCGGATGCGGCCGGGGGCGGTGGGCAGGGGCACCACGAGCATGTTGGGGAAGGGGCGTAAGTAGTCGGTGTACAAGGCCAGGTTCCGGAACTCCCGCGTGGCCATCCAGTCCGTCAGCTGGGAAACCTCCAGACCACCGGGGCTTCGCTCGACCGCGACGCAGTGGGGATGCTGGTGCTTGAAGCGCCACCAGACCTCGCTGTCCGGCATGGGGTAGTGGCCGCCGTACTCCACCTCCTGGTCCCCGAAGAAACACCGGGTAGGCAGATCCACCTCGCCGAACTCCGCCAGGTCGCAGGGCACCAGCCGCCCCAGCCCCTCCAGCAGCGATCGCGGCGGGACCTCGTCCCCCTTGTCGTGCCGTGCCTCGTCGATGACGCCGAGCATCGCCCGCATGTGGCTCTCGGTGATCGAGTGACGGCTCATGACCTCGCCCCCCTTCCACAGCCCCCGGCCTGCTTCGAAGGTACGCCCGTTCACCGGAGACCGGGGTCCGAAGGATTCGCGCAATGACGAATGGTCGCCACGAGGGGGCGAGGCCACCGTGGACCACAGAACATCCGCCCCTCGGACGGGGGGATCGGCTCTTGAACGGGGGGGAAGTCCATGAACGCACCGACCAAACCGAGGATCACGCGAACAAGGATCCTCGCGGGGTCCGGCGCGGCAGTGCTGGCCCTGGCAGCCACGGTGGCCACCGAGACGGACGCCGCCGCGACGCCGCCGCGCTGTTACGGCGCGTACGCCACCGTGTGGGGAGGACCCGGCGACGGCACCGTCAACGCCGGGTCGGGAAGGGACATCATCTGCGGAGACGGCCACGAAGCAGTGGCCAGTGGCGCCGACGCGGACTTTCTCCGGGCCAGGGCGGGGAACTGCCGGCTGTACGCCCATGACGGTGTCTTTGACGTCGTACACGGTCATGACGGCTGGGATCGGTGCATGGCCTACCGCGTCGACGACAGGTCCGGGTGAGAGGCGAATCGACTCACGGGGCGTGAGCGCCTGAGCTCGGATGATGCCATACCGCAGTTCAAGGATACGGAGCTGCTTGGGCTCGGTGACCGGCTGGCCGTTCGCCATGGCCTGCGAACGCCCCGCCCCGCGCAAGACGGTCTGGGCCGAGTGCGCCATGGAAGCGCCTTGTTGTATTCCCGGCTGAGTCGGGAGGAATTCGGCAGGTCAGCCCGCGATGGAGTCGAGCTGCTCTGCGGCTGGGCGCAGGGCCCACAGGTCGCCGCCGGGCGGCTCCTCCAGCAACGGAACGGCCCGTCGCGCTCGCTTGTCTCCCGCATCGGCGGCCGCGTGCACGACGTCGGTCGCCGCGTACCGGTGGAATTCGAGCTCCGGATGCGGCCAGGCGGCGGCTCCCGTCGCGGCGGGCAACAGGTAGTCCACCGCCTTGAACAGGCTCTGCCCGTCCGGACCTCGGTAGGCCCACAGGTTCACCCCGACATGCCGGCCGATGGCCGCTAGCCGGGTGTAGGCCACCAGGTCGAAGGTCGAGTAGTGCCAACTCCGGGTGCGAGTCAGCTCCTGGGGCTGGCTGCCGTCAGCCGCGATCTGCGGCGCGATGCGCTTGCTCCGGGCGTCCAGGACCGTCCGGCGGGCCAGAGCTTTGTCGCCGGTCGCGTAGGCGAGGCCGGCGAGCTGCATGTCGTAGAAGGTGCCGTGGTTGTTGGTGGCGGCGGCCTCCTGCTTGCCGAAGTCGCTGTTCTTGAGCCAGTCGAGGAAGTCGGTGTTCCACTTGGTCATGCCGGCGCGGTCGGTCTCGGTCCAGCCCGGAGCGCCGGTGGCCAGAAGGGCGAGCGCGTCGAGGACGCTGGTGTACGACTGTGAGAAGTCGATGATGCCGATGGCACGACCCTCGTACTTGCAGGGGATGAACTGCGCGTGGTTCAGGTTCGGGTTCATCCTCGTGGCCGGATCCAGGAACCAGGTCCGCAGCACCCGCCCGGCCTTCTCGGCGTACCGCTTCTCGCCGGTGTAGTACCAGGCGAGGGAGAGGTCGTAGGCGGAGTCGAAGGTCCTCTCGACGTCCTGGCGGTCGGTGCCGGTGTCGACCTCGGGGTTGCGCTCGCCGTCGCGTTGCACGTACGGGCAGCCCCAGGGGTTGTCGGAGGTCGGGGTCCGGGAGGGCCACCAGTAAGGGGCCTGGCTGAGGTAGTCATGGGCGTCGCCGCCGGGGGCGGGCCTGGGCTTGTCGACGACCGTCCAGGGGCCCTGGTCCAGCCACCTGTCGGCGCGGACCGTCAACGCCTGGACGGCTCGCCGAAGTTGCGGGTCGCCGCGATCCAGACGGAGCTTCGTCTGCTGTAGACGGGCGCCGTCCAGGACGGCGGTGTTCGGGACTCGGTGCGCCGTCTGTGCGACTACAGGAACTGAGGCTCCCGTGGTGAAGGTGGCGAGGGCTGCCAAGAGGATGCAGAAGCGGGATCGTGCGCTCATTCATCCACTCCGTTCATGTAGGTGGTCCCTCGGACGGGCCGACGCCGTGCGACTTCAGATGCGTTTCACAGATATGAACGATGTTCAGATGTGCGTTGAGCGGTGAGCATGCCACGACGCCCATGACGGCGGAAGAGGTCGTGCAGAGCTTGCTCGCCCTCGGTCACTAGTCTCGACGGCATGACCGACAACTCCCTGCGCTCCGTCACCGTCGAGCGCACCAGCAGCGGCCGCTTCGTCGCGACGAACGCCCGTGGCGGCACGATCAGCTTCGGTACCGGTTCCGATCCTGAGGGGGAGGCGGAGTTCACCCCGGTCGAGATGCTGCTCGCAGCGATCGGAGGCTGCACGGCGGTGGACGTCGACGTCGCGACCAGCCGTCACGCGGAGCCCACCAGGTTCTCCGTCGCGGTGACGGGTCACAAGATCAGTGACGAACTCGGCAACCGGATGACCGAGCTCGCCGTCACCTTTTCCGTCACCTTCTCGGACGGCGAAGGCGCGGATCGTGCCCGGGCGATCCTCCCCCGGGCGGTCAAGACCTCCCACGACCGGCTCTGCACCGTCAGCCGCACGGTCGAGATCGGCACACCCATCGCCGCGACGGTGGAGAACGCCTGACCCACCCGGGCGATCCGGCCTGAGCCGCCCCGCTACGAGTGCCCCAACTCCCCGGACTCCTCGTCCGCCCCCACCGAAACCGACCCCGAATCCGGCGACGGCCGCAGCGGGAACGGGTCCACTCGGGTCTCGTCGATCACCGGCGGAGCCGGTCGTGGGGGTTTCGGCATGATCGCGGCCTCGGAGTGGCCGCCGCAGCCGTAGGCGAGGGAGACGACGCGGCCGTCGGCCGGGGAGAACTCGTTGGCGCAGACGCCGAAGGCCTGCCCCATCGAGCCGCCGATCGGGGCGAGGAAGCCGCAGCTCACGCAGGATGCCGGGGCCGCCTGGGCCATCGCGGTCTTGGGGCCGTACGAGTCTTCCCAGCGGTCGGCGGCGACGTGCAGGCCGTAGCGGGACAGGACGCGGGCCCGGCGCATGCCGAGTTCTTCCGCGACCGCCGCGATCGAGCCGCGCGAGGGGGCGATCGGGAAGTTCGCCGGCGGCCCGGCCGTCACCTCCGCGTCCTCCGCCTCGACCAGCTCGGCCATCTCGTGCGAGACAGCGGCGTTGGGCGCCGGCTCGTCCTCGCCGGAGTAGCCGGGCTCCAGGCGCGGATCGTCCTCGCCGGAGTAGCCCGGCTCCAGGCGCAGATCCTCGGCGTCGGTCGGGAGGAGGTCGCCGGGGCCCATGTCGCCGGGGCGCAGCCGCTCGCTCCACGGGACCCACTCGGGGGCCAGCAGGGCGTCGGTGCCGGGGAGGAGGACCACCTCGTCCAGCGTGACGACCTTGGCGCGGGAGGCGCGGGCCACCGTGACGGCCCAGCGCCAGCCGCGGTACCCGAACTCCTTGCACTCGAAGTAGTGCGTGACGACGCGGTCGCCCTCCGAGACGAGTCCCGCGTGCTCGCCCACGACCCCTGGCGCGGCGGCCTCCTCGGCGGCGGCGCGGGCGAGGTCGACGGCCTCGGCACACAGACGGTCGGGGGTGCGGCTTCGCGTGGTCGCTGCGCTCACAGGTATCGCTTCTCTCCTACGCCGTCTCTCGGGTGCGCCTTGCCTGAAGGCGGTCAGGCGGAACGGAGCGGACCATTGGGCCGCGTCAACGTCCACGCCCGATCGCGCTCGGGCGCACCTTCTCCATCCATTCTGCGGGATGACTGAGAGGCGCGCGGCCGAGAACGTTCGCCACGACGCGCTACGCACGCTACCTGTTCGCTGGCGCTGGGCCTACACCGACGTTGGGTTTCCGGTGGGCTCTTCCAGACCGGGGGTTGTTGAATTCGCCTTCTGACGTGCCACGATCTGTCGTCTGGCGGCTGCTGCGCCGTCTCGGCTGGTCGCGCAGTTCCCCGCGCCCCTAAAGGGCGCTGCGGGGACCGTGGCTGTACAAAAGTGCCGCGCCATCCGTGCCGTAACCGCACTACCCACCCCCATCTCGGGGCACTATGGCGGAATGGCAGCCGCAAGGACGCCCCACGGTGCCACCGGTGTCGGCGGGGTCAAGGGGAGCAGCCGGCGCAACGGAACCGGCCGGGTGGGCGGACCGCTGCGTTCGGTCGGCCGTGCCCTCCACCTGCCGGTGACGGGGCCCGCCCGCGGCATCCGCAAGGCGACGCACGCGCACGGCGCGGGTGAGTCCGGCCTCGGCAAGCTGATCGAGCTGCACGCGGTGAACGGCGCCGGTGACGTCATGATCACCGTGGCCCTCGCCTCCACCGTCTTCTTCTCGGTGCCGACCGACGAGGCCCGCGGCCGGGTCGCGCTCTACCTCGGCATCACCATGGCGCCGTTCACGCTCCTCGCCCCCGTGATCGGCCCGCTCCTCGACCGCATCCCGCACGGGCGTCGTGCGGCGATGGGGATGGCGATGCTCGCCCGGGCGCTGCTCGCGCTGATCCTCTCCGGCGCGGTGATCACCGGTGGCATCGAGCTGTACCCGGCCGCGCTGGGGGTGCTCGTCGCGTCCAAGTCGTACGGCGTCATCCGCAGCGCCGTCGTGCCCCGGCTGCTGCCGCCCCGCTTCTCCCTGGTGAAAGCCAACTCGCGGGTCACGCTCGGCGGATTGCTCGCCACCGGTGTGGCGGCTCCCATCGGGGCGGGCCTACAGGCCATAGGGCCCCGCTGGCCCCTCTACGGCGCCTTCGTGATCTTCATAGCGGGTATGTTCCTCTCCTTCTCCCTCCCGCCGAAGGTCGACTCGGCGAAGGGCGAGGACACCGCCCTCCTCGCCGCCGACGAGCAGCATCTGCACGGCCCGCACCGCCGGCCCGTCAAGCGCCCCAATCTGCGCACCGTCGGTATCGCCGTCACCCATGCCCTCGCTGCCAACGCCGCCCTGCGCTGTCTCTCCGGCTTCCTGACCTTCTTCCTGGCATTCCTGCTGCGGGAGCATCCGCTGACCGGCGAGAGCGCGGCGTGGTCGCTGGGGATGGTGGTGGTCGCGGCGGGCACGGGCAACGCGATCGGTACGGCGGTCGGGGCCTGGCTGAGATCACGCGCGCCGGAGATCATCGTCGTGTCGGTGGTGGCGTTCGTGCTGGGCGTGGCGATCACGGCGGCGATCTTCTTCGGGGCGGCCCTGGTGGCGTGTCTCGCGGCGGTCGCCGGGTTCGCGCAGGCGCTGGCCAAGCTGTCCCTGGACGCGCTGATCCAGCGGGACGTACCGGAGACGGTCCGGCCCTCCGCCTTCGCCCGCTCCGAGACGCTGTTGCAGGTGGCGTGGGTCCTCGGCGGCGCGATCGGCATCGTCCTCCCCCTCAACGGCACCCTCGGCCTCTCGGTGGCCGCCACCATCGTCGCCACCGGCTGGCTGACCACGGTCCGCGGCCTGCTCGCCTCGGCCCGACAAGGCAACGGCCCGCCTGCGCGGGTGACGTAAACCAAAGCGCCCGAAGGGGCGCGGGGAACTGCGCGACCAGCCCCCACCGGCCCGCGGGTAAGTCACCGCCTATCCCGCGGAGCGCACGGCACGCCGTACCCCGCATGGCAGGCGGACAGCGCGTGCCCGATAGCCTTCGCCCATGACCATGCAATCCGCTGTGCGACGCCGCCGCGCGCTCGCCGCCGCCGGCGCCGTATCCGCCGGACTGCTCGTCCTGTCGGCCTGCGACAAGCCGACGCCGCTGTCCACGATCACCGTCGGAAGGGCCTCGGTCAGCGAGGAGGCCACCTGTGGCGGTGAGGGCGAGGCTCTGAAGTCGGCGGAGCTGACGCAGTGCCTGAAGGACACCGACATCAAGTCCATCACCGTGGACCCGGACGAAACCGTCCGCTTCGGTGTCGACCCCGAGGTCGCCGACAAGCGCTGGACGATCCTGATGAACGGTCAGCCGCTCACCGAGGACACCGACAAGACGTACCGCACGATCCCGGGCAGCGTGTTTTTCAACACCCAGTACGGCGCCCAGGGGGACTCCACCCTCGTCTCCATCAAGGCGGCCGACGGCAAGAAGGAAAGCCAGACGGTCACCGGCCTGTGGTCCTTCAAGCTGAAGAAGGACGGCTGACCACGCCTGCCGTACGCGTCCTCGTCGCCACCGCCGTCCCCGCCGAACGGGACGCGGTGGCACAGGCGTTCACGGGCGGGTTCCCGGGTGACGTCCTCGCCGTCGGAGTCGGTCCCGCCCGCGCCGCCGCCACCACCGCCACGGCCCTCGCGAGAGCCTCGTACGACCTGGTGATCTCGGCCGGAATCGCCGGCGGTTTCCAGCCGTCCGCCCCCGTCGGCTCCCTCGTCGTCGCCGACGAGATCACCGCCGCCGACCTGGGCGCCGAGACGCCCGACGGATTTCTGCCGGTCACGGAGCTGGGCTTCGGCACCGTCACCCACCGTCCGCCGGAATCACTCGTACGAGACGTCGCGGCGGCCACCGGAGCCCGTGCCGGCGCGGTACTCACCGTCTCCACGGTGACCGGCACCGCCGCCCGTGCCGCCGCGCTCCTCGACCGTCATCCGACCGCCCTCGCCGAGGCGATGGAGGGCTTCGGCGTCGCCGAGGCGGCCGCCGCGCACGGCGTTCCCGTGCTGGAGATCCGCGCCGTCTCCAACCCCGTCGGCCCGCGCGACCGCGCCGCCTGGCGCATCGGCGACGCCCTCGCGGCCCTCACCGAGGGTTTCGGGAAGCTCGCGCCCGTACTGGAGAGTTGGAACAGGCATGACCGCTGACCCGCTGCATGACCCGCTGCAGATCGCGTACTCCCCCTGCCCGAACGACACCTTCGTCTTCGACGCCCTCGCCCACGGCCGCGTGCCGGGCGCCCCCGCGCTCGATGTGACGTTCGCGGACATCGACATCACCAACGGCATGGCCGAGCGCGGCGAGTTCGACGTGCTGAAGGTGTCGTACGCCGTGCTGCCGTACGTCCTCGACCAGTACACGCTGCTGCCGTGCGGGGGTGCGCTGGGCCGGGGTTGCGGCCCGCTCGTCCTCACCCGCGAGCCGGACGTGGACCTCACCGGCCGTACGGTCGCCGTGCCGAGCGAGCGGTCGACGGCGTATCTGCTGTTCCGCCTCTGGGCCGCGGACACGGTCGACGGGGGCGTCGGCGAGATCGTGGTCATGCCGTTCCACGAGATCATGCCCGCCGTACGGGACGGGAAGGTGGACGCGGGACTCGTCATCCACGAGGCGCGCTTCACGTACCAGAACTACGGCCTGCACAAGCTCGCGGACATGGGCGAGCACTGGGAGAACACCACCGGGCTGCCGATCCCGCTGGGCGCGATCATCGCCAAGCGCTCACTCGGCGCCGACACCCTGACACTGCTCGCCGAGTCCATCCGTACGTCCGTGAAGGCCGCCTGGGACGACCCCGAGGTCTCCCGCCCGTACGTCATGGAACACGCCCAGGAGATGGACCCGTCCGTCGCCGACCAGCACATCGGCCTGTACGTCAACGAGTTCACCCACGACCTCGGCGTGGACGGCTATGCGGCGGTCAGGGGCCTGCTCACACGCGCAGCGGCCGAGGGGCTGTTGCCGCCCCTCGGCCCGGATGCACTGGATTTCCCCTAGAAATCCAAAGGATCCACAGGATCTATACGTCGAGCTGGTCGGCCACCGCCCGCAGCAGACCGGCGATCTTCCCGCCGGCGGCCTTGTCGGGGTAACGGCCCCTCTCGAGCATCGGCGTGATGTTCTCGAGAAGAGTCGTCAAATCCTGGACGATAGAGGCCAACTCGTCCGGCTTCTTGCGAGTGGCGGCGGCGACGGAAGGGGTCGGGTCGAGGATCGTGACCGAAAGCGCCTGGTCACCGCGCTGCCCGGCGACGACCCCGAACTCAACTCGCTGCCCCGGCTTGAGCGTCTCGACTCCGGCGGGGAGGACCGAGGAATGGACGAAGACGTCGCCGCCGTCGTCACGGGAGAGAAAGCCGAAGCCCTTCTCGCTGTTGAACCACTTGACCTTGCCGGTAGGCACGTCTGTCCTCGTCCTCGTACTCGTCGGAAAACTGCTTCGGAAACGGCTCAGGAACTGCTCTTGATAGCACTGGGGCGGGTCGTGTGGACCCGCCGGTACCAAGGCTAATGGTCTTCCCCCCGGTGACAAGACGTCACCCGGTTGTTCCTTCGCGCAGGGAACTACCCTGGTCCGGTGCCTGACAAAACCCAAACGAATTCCGCCGCGCCCGGTGACCGACTGATCCGTGCCGGAGCCATCGTCTTCTTCATCGGTGCCGTGGCCACACTCGTCACCGTGGCCCCGCTTCTTCTCGATACGACGCCATTTCCGACGTACATGTTCGGATTGAGCATGCTCATGGGCGTCGGGTTCCTGGTGGCCGGTGCCGGGGTCCTGCAATCAGTCGCGGCCGGCCGCCGTCAGGCGCGCGCCGGACGGTAGTCGGCGAGCCAGGCCGGGAAGTGGGTGAGGTCCGGCAGGACCACATCCGCTCCGGCCGCGCGCAGTTCGTCGGCGTCGCACGGCCCGGTCGCCACTCCCACGGACAGGGCTTCGGCGGTACGGGCTCCGCGCACGTCGCCGATGTGGTCGCCGACGTACACCCCCGCCCCGTGCTCGCGCAGCGCCTCCGCCTTCTGCTCGGCCCACAGGTCGCCGATCACCGCGTCGGCGTCGATACCGAGGTGCTCCAGGTGCAGCTTGGCGTTGGGCTCGTACTTGGCGGTGACCACGATCGCCCGACCGCCGGCCGCGCGCACCGCGGCGATCGCCTCACGGGCGCCGGGCAGGGCGGGTGTGGCGGCGATGGCGATCGTCGGGTACATAGAGCGGTACAGATCCCCCATCTCCTCGATCCGCTCCGCCGGGAACCAGTTGATCAACTCCTCCGCGAGCGGCGGACCGAGCCGCGTGATCGCCAGGTCGGCGTCGATGAACGTCCCCGTCCGCTCGGCGAGCGCCTCGTAGCAGGCGTGGATGCCGGGGCGGGAGTCGATGAGCGTCATGTCGAGGTCGAAGCCGACGGTGAGGGAAGGGAGGGCGGCAGAGGTCATATGGGCCATTGTGCCCAGGCGGGAGGGCGATCAAGACGCCCGGTCCCCTACCGCTGCCGCTGGGACCTCCACAGCAGGAACAGGGCTGACGCGACGGCGGCGCCCCGGATCACCCATGGCCAGGTCTCGGAGACGGCGTCGTTCATGTGCGCCTCCGCGATAGGGTCGCCCCACCGCCCCTCGTTGCGTCCCCACAGCCAGACGATCCCGGCGGCGAGCGCCGCGCCCGGCAGCCCGATGACGGCCCACTTCCGCTCCGCCTGGGTCAGCCGCCGGGAGGCGTAGGCGATGAGCCAGCCGAAGAGGAGCACGAGCAGATTCCCCAGGACGGCACCGGTGACGAGGAGGGCGGCGCCGATCAAGAGGAGGGGGTTGCTCCAGTTCCCGGGGCGTGGCAGGCGGAGACGGCGCCTGGAAGTGGCCTCTTCGGCCTCCTCCACAGCGACGGGCTCGTCCTCGACGGCCTCCTTCTTCCTCTCCGCCTTCTCGATCTCCTTCGGCGGCGGAGGCTTCAGCAGCTCCGGGATCTCCACCCCGCCGACGAATCCCGGAACCTCGTCCCCGACCCCGAACGGGCTGCTGTCCACCCGCCACCAGTCGGGCCGCGTCGCACTGCCCCCCAGCTCGTCCGCACCGGCGAGGTGCGGCGGGGCGGGCACATCGGAAGGGCCGCTGTCCTCGGCGGGCCGAGGCCGGGGCACGACACGACGCAACCCCTTCCGCTGTACGGGCACGGAGGCCTCCGGCGCCTCGATCGCACCGCCGCTGCCGTCGGCCGCCGCGACGACCTCGTCCGGGCTGCCCAGCCGGGCGAGGATACGGCGAACGGCGGCAGGACTGTCGACCGGCGCCTTCGACCTGCGCCGGTCGATCTCGTTCCGCAACTCCGACACCAGCCGCATCCGCGCAGCCGACGGCAACTGCTGCTGCTGAGCCACGTCCCCGACGCGGCTCAGATACTCGTAGACGACCTGGTCGCTCTCGATCCCCACGAAGTCCCCTCCGGGGCGGATGCGTTGGATAACCCCGTGGTGACAGACGTTACCTTCAAGCCGGGGGTATTCGTGCCCCGTAGGGGCGCGGGGAACTGCGCGACCAGCCACGACGGACCCGCAGACGACCGACGGCCCACAACGGCACCCCGCGAAGCGCTTCGCGGCAAGGAGGCCGACGTACGAACCCGGTACCGTGAGGCGGATGAGCACCGTGGACAAGCCGGCCGCCCCGCGTTCTCTCGCGGAAGCGCTCCGCGGGCAGGACGACGCCGCCCTGGCCGCGCTTCTGCGCAGCCGCCCCGACCTCATCACCCCCGTCCCGACGGACCTCACGCAGCTCGCGACCCGGGCCGGCACCCGGGCCTCGGTCGTGCGTGCCCTGGAGCGGCTGGACCGTTTCGCGCTACAGACGGCGGAGGCGCTCGCGGTCGCCGCGGACCCGGCACCGTACAAGGAACTCCTCGGTCTCATGACCGGCGACGAGGGGGACCGGACCGTCGCCGAGGCTCTTCCGCACGCCCTCGCCACCCTCCGCGAACAGGCCCTGGCCTGGGGCCCCGACAACCGGCTCCGCCTGGTCCGCACGGCCCGTGAGCTGCTGTCGCCGTCCCCGCAGCACCCGTCCCCGACGGGCCTGGGCCCGACCGTCCAGGAGGCGACGGCGGGCATGTCGCCGGGCCGTATCCAGGAGATCGTCACGACGGCCGGGCTGACGTCCACGCACGACGCGGTCTCAGCGGTCACGGCGCTCACCACCCTGTTCAAGGACCGCAAGCGGATGACGGCCCTGCTCGCCGACGCCCCCGAGGAGTCCCTGGAGGTCCTGCGCCGCCTGGTCTGGGGCCCGCCGTACGGGCAGGTCACCGCCGACCCCGCGCCCCGGCTGCGGTGGCTCCTCGACCGCGGGCTGCTGCTGCCGACGGCGCCCGGAACCGTCGTACTCCCCCGCGAGGTGGCCCTGCGCCTGCGCGACGGCCGCGCCCACCGTGTCACCGAGCCGCTGCCGCCCCTCATCGAGCCGTCCGGCACGCACCGTCCACAGGTTGTGGACGGGACGGCGGCCGGGCAGGCGTACACGGCGCTGGCGACCGTCGAGGAGCTGCTGAAGGACTGGGACGAGGGCGGGCCGACGGTGCTGCGGGCGGGGGGTCTGAGCGTCCGGGATCTGAAGCGGACGGCCGTCGCCCTCGACGTGACGGAACCGGTCGCCGCGTTCTGGGTGGAACTGGCGTACGCGGCGGGCCTGATCGCGGCGGACGGCGAGGCGGAGGAGCGGTACGCGGCGACCCCGGCGTACGACGAGTGGCTGGAGCAGCCCGCCGGCCGGCGCTGGGCGCAGCTCGCCCAGGCGTGGCTGGCGGCGACCCGCACGGCGGGCCTGGTCGGCGGCCGGGACGCCAAGGACCGCACGCTGTCCGCCCTCGGCCCGGGCCTGGACCGCTCCGCCGCGCCGGAGGTACGGCACCGGGTGCTGGACCTGCTCGCCGAACTGCCGGAAGGCGCCGCGCCGTCCGCCGAGTCGGTGCTGGCCCGGCTGCGCTGGGAGCGCCCGCTGCGCGCACCGCAGATCGACGACGACCTGCGTACCCGGCTCGCCCGGTGGACGGTTGCGGAGGCGGAGCAGCTCGGCATCACCGGCCGCGGCGCGCTGTCCGCGCACGGGCGTGCGCTGATCGGGGCGCCCGTCGCGAAGCCGGCCGCGGACGAGCCCTCGGGTCCCGGCGACAAGCTCCCCGTCCACCACAAGCACCTGAGGGCCCCGGCCCGCGAACCCCTCACCTCCGCCGAACAGGCCGTGGCCGCCGCCACCGCCGCCCGTCTCCTCGCCCCGCTCCTCCCGGAGCCTCTGGACCACGTCCTCCTCCAGGCCGACCTGACGGCGGTCGCCCCCGGCCCGCTCGAGCGCCCGCTCGCCGACATGCTCGGTGTCCTCGCCGACGTGGAGTCCAAGGGCGGGGCGACGGTCTACCGGTTCACGCCGGGTTCCGTACGCCGTGCGCTGGACGCCGGCCGCAGCGCCTCCGACCTGCACGGCTTCCTCACCGCGCACTCGCGTACGCCGGTTCCGCAACCGCTGGCGTATCTGATCGACGACGTGGCCCGCAGACACGGCCACCTCCGCATCGGTGCCGCGTCGGCGTACGTCCGCTGCGACGACGACGCCATGCTGAACGAGATCCTCGCCGACAAGCGCGCCGCCGCCCTGCATCTGCGTCGCCTCGCCCCGACCGTGCTGGCCGCCCAGGCCGACCCGGCGACGCTGCTGGAGGGCCTGCGTGCGATGGGGTTCGCGCCGGCCGCCGAGTCCGCCGAGGGCGACGTCCTGATCGCCCGCGCCCACGCCCACCGCACCCCTCCGCGCACGGCCCCCGAGCCGGTGCCGGACGGCCCTCCGGCACCTGACGCGACGCTCCTGACGGCCGCGATCCGCGCGATCCGGGCGGGCGACCTGGCCTCCACGACCCCCCGCAAGCAGACCCCCGTGGCCAACGGCTCGCTCCCCCGCACCGGCTCGGCCGAGACCCTCGCCACCATGCAGGCCGCCGTCCTCACCGGCGAGGCCCTGTGGATCGGCTACGTGAACGCCGAGGGCTCCGCCAGCCAGCGCGTCATCGCCCCGATCCGCGTCGAGGGCGGCTTCGTGACGGCGTACGACCACACCGCGGACGAGGTCCGCACCTACCCGCTGCACCGGATCACCGGCGTCTCGGAACTGGCCGACGACTAAAGCGCCCCGAAGGGGCGCGGGGAACTGCGCGACCAGCCACGACGGACCCGCAGACGATCAACGGCCTATCGCGGCAACCGCGGAGCACGTCGCTCGGACGGGTGTACGCCCACATTCATGCACGCCACGCCGGGCACTTCCCACCCATGAGGGAACCCGCAGGTCATCCCGCATTCCGGGGTGGGGCGGCGGGCAGTCACCGGGTGTCCTGATCAAGGTGCAGTTGAAAGGAAATCCCCGCCCATGCGTGCTGCCCGTCGTGTCGCCGCCGTCCTGACCGCCACCGCCGTGATGATCGGCGCCTTCGCCACCCAGGCCGCGGCCATCGGCATCGACGTCGCCGGACTGGTTCTCGAGACGCCGCCCATCTGACCCGTACCCGCGCACTCTCCGGGCCGGTCCCGGTGTCCCCGGGGCCGGCCCGCCCCGCTCGATCCCCCGTACGTGCTGTGAAAGGTCCCTGACGTCCCCATGTCTTCCAAGCTTCCCACCCGCACCCGTTCCACCGCCGTCGTCGTCTCCGCCGCCGCGCTGGTCTCCGTGGCCGCGCTCCTCGCCGCACTGGCGCCCGAGGCCTCGGCGGCCCCCGCGCTGCCGCTGCCGCTCCCGGTCGCCGGGGCCGCCGGCGAGCCCCTCGTCAACGTCGACGGACACGTCTTCGCGCAGCCGCTGGTCAACAACCTCGGCCTGCCCAGTCTGAAGTAGCCCGGCGCATCCGGTAGCTGTCCCCTTCCAGCCGCACGATCTCGGCGTGGTGGGCCAGCCGGTCCACCATCGCCGGGGCGGCCGGGCCGCCGAACACCTCGTCCCACCTCTCGAGCGGGCGGTCGCAGGTCACGATCAGCGACCCCCGCTCGTAGCGGTGCGCGACCAGCTGGAAGAAGAGCCGGGAGGTGTCCGCGTCGAAGGGGACGTACCCGACCTCGTCGACGATCAGCAGCGGACAGGCGTCGAGGCCGGCGAGTTCCTCGGTGAGCCGGCCCGCGGTCTGTGCCCCGGCCAGCCGGGCGGCCCATCCGGCGGCCGTGTCGAACAGCACCCGGTGTCCGGCCTCGCACGCGCGCACGCCGAGCGCGAGGGCCAGATGCGTCTTGCCGGTGCCGGGCGGCCCGACGAACACCACGTTGCCGCGGTCGCCGACGAAGTCCAGCTTGCCGAGCCGCGCCACCGCCTCCCGGTCGAAGGACCGGGGGTGTTCGGCGTCGAACTCCTCCAGCAGCTTCCGGGCCGGGAACCGTGCGGCCCGGATCCGCTCCTCGGCCCCCGTCTCCTCGGCGGGCGGCCCCGCCTGGGCCGGAATCGGCGCGATGGGCGGCGGGGCGGCCTTGTGTTCGTGAGGCCGGTGCCGGTCACGCTCGGCATGCGCTGCCATCGGCCCCGACATGTACGCCAGGATCGCCGCCGAGGCGATGAACGCCATATGGATCGTCGTCCCCCACAGCAGCGAGTGCCGCGCGGTGTGGTGCACATCCACGAACATCTGGAGCAGATGGACGGAGGAGATGCCCACGATGGCGGTGGCGAGCTTGACCTTCAGCACGTTGGAGTTGACGTGCGAGAGCCATTCCGGCTGGTCGCGGTGGCCCTGGAGGCCGATGCGCGACACGAAGGTCTCGTAGCCGCCGACGATCACCATGATCAGCAGATTGGCGATCATGACGACGTCGACCAGTTTCAGCACGGCGAGCATGACGTAGGTTTCGTTCGCCTGCCCGGTGACGCACCGCAGGATTAAGGTCCACAACTCGTTGAAGAACTTGTAGACATAGACCCCCTGGGCGGCCACCAGGCCGAAGTACAGCGGGGCCTGAAGCCAGCGAGTGGCGAACAGGGCGTACCCCAGAGTGGTGGGGGGCGTGGACGGATCACGGGTGAGGAGCTGCACGGTCGGCCATTCTTCGCATTCACCGCCGTACAGGTGAAACCACACCACTCACAGGAATGAATAGACATCCTGTACGACGGGACACCGTCCCTCAGTTGGTTGACCGCCAGGACCGGTGTTTCAGTGGCCGATGTCGTGGTCACCCGCTTCGACCAGGCCGCTCTCGTAGGCGAAGATCACGATCTGGACGCGGTCGCGCAGCCCCAGTTTGGTGAGGACGCTCGACACATGTGACTTGACGGTGGCGGCACCGATGACGAACTGCCCGGCGATTTCCGCGTTGCTCGCGCCCCGGGCGACGGCGGTCATGATCTCGCGTTCGCGGCCGGTGAGCCGTTCCAGCCGGGCCGCGACGGAGGAGTTGACGACACGGCGCTGCGCGAACCGGTCGATGAAGCGCCGGGTGATCGACGGGGCCAGCAGCGTCCCGCCCTCGGCCACGGTGCGTACGGCGGTGGCCAGTTGTTCGGGGGGAATGTCCTTGAGCACGAAGGCACTGGCGCCGGCGCGCAGCGCCTTGTAGACGTACTCGTCCGGGTCGAACGTGGTCAGGATCAGCACCCGGGGACCCCAGTCGGCCTCCTGAAGGATCCGGGAGGTCGCTTCGAGGCCGTCCATCTCGGGCATGCGGATGTCCATGAGGATCACGTCCGGACGGTGCAGACGTGCCGCCTCGACCGCCTCGACGCCGGTGCCCGCCTCGGCGACCACCTCGATGTCGCGGTGGACCCGGAGAATCATGGTGAAGCCCCGCCGTACCAGCGCCTGGTCGTCCGCCACGACGACGCGGATGCTCACGCGGGCTCTCCCTTGACGGGCAGCCGGGCGGTGAGCCGGAATCCGCCGCCGGAACGCGGCCGGGCGTCGAGGCTTCCGCCGAGCAGGTTCGCCCTTTCCCGCATGCCGACGATGCCATGGCCGGGCGGCCCCTTGGGTGCGGCCGGCGCGGCCTGGACGGCGGCGCCGGGGCCGTCGTCGAGCACCTCGATCGTGATGCCGTCGCTCTCGTCACGCAGATGCACCTGGGTGTGGGTGCGCGGTCCACTGTGTTTGAGCACGTTGGTCAGGGCCTCCTGGACTATGCGGTACGCCGAGAGGTCCACGCGAGCCGGGAGAGGGTCCCGGATGCCGTTGGTGACCGAGACGTCCAGACCCGCCTCGCGGACCTCGGCCACGAGGCGGGGCAACTCGGCCAGACCCGGCTGAGGCCCCAGCTCGTCGCTCTCCGCGTCCGGCCGCAACACTCCCAGCAGGTGCCGCAGTTCGTCCAGCGCCTGGCGTCCCGCCTCCTCCACCGCCGCCATCGCCTCCAGGGCACCCTGCGGATCCTCGGCGGCCACCATCCGGGCCGCACCGGCCTGCACCGTCATCATGCTCACCCGGTGGGCGACCACGTCGTGCAGTTCACGGGCGATATGGCTGCGCTCCTCGGTGACGATCCGCCGCGCCTCGGCGGCCTGCTCCTTCAGGAGCCGGGAGGCACGCCCGGCGCGAAGCCGTAGGCGCCGGCCGAGGTACCAGGCCCCGGACATGACGAAGGCGCCGAAGCCGATGTCCCCCCAGGGGACGGAGAGAAGGATGCCGTCGATCGTGAGCGCGGCGATGGCCGCGACGACACCGAGCGGGCCCCACCGGTTGTCGTCGGCGTGCCGCCCGACGCTGTACAGGGCGACGATCACCATCCCGCCCAGGGTGGAGTGGCTGCTTCCCAGCGTCGCGGCCCACGCGAGGAGCGTCACGCACAGCACGGCGACCGGCCTGCTCCGACGCCGGTAGATCGCCGCGGCGGCCACCAGGAAGAGCAGGAGGGCGGGATGGACGATGCCCGAGACCGGGCGGACGACCATCGTGTCCCCCGGACCGTCCTCCAGGACCATCGTCGGCAGGAACAGCGCCATGGCGAGGACGGCGTCCGCGGCCCGCGGCCAGCGGGTGAACGGGCCGCGGAACCTGCCCGGCGCGTTGCGGCCCGGGGGCTCGGTGTGCCCGGCCGTGCGATTCATGGTCGCTCCATCAAGGCGTCCGGAGCCCTGGCGCAGATCATCGGGACGCACCGGGCAAGTCATCGTAATTCCAGCTCGGAGGCCCCGTCACCCGTCTGACGACGGATCCGGTCTCCGCTCCCGGGCGGAGACGCCGCCCTGTTCTCCCCGTCGCGCGCAGGAGCCCCGAACCCTCCAGGCGGCGGGAGACGGCACGGACGCCCGCGACCACGCTGGGAGCGTTCCATCCAGGCCCGCGGCATCCCGGGGTCTGCCGGACCTCCCGTCTCACAGGAGCCCCGCCATGAACCGACTCACGCGCCGGATCGGCGACGCGAGCGCTCGCCGACCGTGGGTGACCATCGCCGCCTGGCTGGCCGGCCTGGCCCTCGTACTGCCCCTGGCCGGGTTGGCGGGCGGCTCCTTCGTCGACGACCTCGTCGCTCCCGGCAGCCAGAGCGAGGAGGCGATGGAACTGCTCGAAGAGCGTTTCCCCGAAGCGTCCGGCGGCGGTGCCATGGCGGTCTTCGCCGCTTCGGAGGGGGAGCGGATCGAGCGCCACCGGCCCGCCGTCGAGGCGGCGGTCGACCGGATCGCCGAAGCGGAGCACGTCGCCACCGTCACCGATCCCTTCACCGCCGGCACGGTCTCGCCGGACGGACGGATCGGCTTCGCCCAAGTCACCTTCGACATACCGGCCATGGACGTGCATCCCGAGCAGATCGACGCCTTGGCCGATGCGATCGAACCCGTACGCGGCGACGGTGTCACGGCCGAACTCGGCGGCGACACCGTCTTCATCAACGCCGAGACGCCGACCTCGGGCGCGGAGGCGGCGGGCCTGCTGACCGCCGTGGTCATCCTGGTGGTCGCGTTCGGCACGATCGTGGCCGCGCTGGTACCGATCGCGCTCGCCCTGGTCGCCGTGGCCGCCGGGCTCGGCAGCATCGCGCTGCTGGCCCATGCCACGGACGTCTCCACCGCCGCCCCCACCATCGGGGCGATGATCGGCCTGGGCATCGGCATCGACTACGCCCTGTTCATCGTGGCCCGCTGCCGCGAGAACCGGGCCGCCGGACAGGACAACCGCACCGCGCTGTCGAACGCCATGGCGTCGTCGGGCGCGGCCGTCCTGTTCGCCGGCAGCACCGTCGTCGTGGCGATGACCGCGCTCGCGCTGACCGGCCTGGGCTTTCTGACCTCGATCGGCCTGAGCACCTCGCTGATCGTGCTGTTCGCCGCGGCGACCGCTCTGACGCTGCTGCCCGCGCTGCTGACCCTGCTGGGCGACCGTATCCACAAGGAGGGGCGGTTCCGGCGGAACCGGAGTTCCGGCCGGCCCGAGGACACGGCATGGTGGCGGTTCGCCCACCGCGTCGCCGGACGCCCCTGGCGCCACCTGCTCGCCGCGTCCGCGGTGCTGCTCGTCCTGGCCGCGCCCGCGCTGCGCATGGAGACCGGCTTCCCGGACGCGGGCGACGACGCGACCACCACCACCCACCGCCGCGCCTACGACCTGCTGGCGGAGGGCTTCGGCCCCGGCTTCAACGCCCCCCTGCTGATCGTCGCCGATCTGCGCAGCCCCGGCGTGGCCGCCGAGGGCATCCCCGAGCTGTCCCGGCGCCTCGCCGCCGAGCCGGGCATCGCGTCGGTCGGCGAGCCCCAGGTCTCCGCGGCGGGGGACACCGTGGTCCTGCCCGTACTCCCCACCACCGCCCCCGCGGACGTCGCGACCTCCGACACCCTCGAACGCGTCCGCGACGCCGTCCCCGACAACGTCGCCGTATCGGGCCTCACCGCCATGACCGACGACCTCACCCGCCAACTCGCCGACACCCTGCCGCTGTTCATCGGCGCGATCATCCTGGTGTCGTTCCTGCTGCTGATGCTGGTGTTCCGCTCCGTCGTGATACCGCTGAAGGCCGCCTTGATGAACCTGCTGTCCATCGGAGGCGCGTACGGCGTCGTCGTGGCCGTCTTCCAGTGGGGCTGGCTGGGGGGCCTGTTCCACCTCGAAGAGACCCTGCCGATCGCCTCCCCCATGCCGACGATCTTCTTCGCGGTCCTCTTCGGCCTGTCCATGGACTACGAGGTGTTCCTGCTCTCGCGGGTGCGTGAGGAGTACGACGCCACGGGTGACACCAAGGAGTCGGTGGCACGCGGCATGGCGGTCACGGGCCGCGTCATCACCTCCGCCGCGCTGATCATGACGGTCGTCTTCCTCAGCTTCGTCGCCAACCCCTCGCCGCTCGTCAAGATGATGGGCCTGGGTCTGGCGACGGCCATCGTGCTCGACGCCACGATCGTCCGCATGGTGCTGGTGCCCGCGGTCATGGCGCTGCTGGGCCGCGCCAACTGGTGGCTGCCCCGTCCCCTCGACCGGCGACTGCCGCGCATCGGCACGGAGGCCGCCGACGTCCCGGTCCCTGTGTCACCGTCCGTCCACTGAGCGTTCCGCCCCTGATGTGATCACCGCCGTATGCGGCACACTGGGTGTTTGGCCGTGACCTCTGGCCGCCTTACGGAAGGATGCCGCGCGTGAACGGTCCCCTCATCGTCCAGTCCGACAAGACGCTGCTCCTGGAAGTCGATCACGAGCAGGCCGACGACTGCCGTCGGGCCATCGCGCCGTTCGCCGAGCTGGAGCGGGCACCGGAGCACATCCACACCTACCGGGTGACGCCGCTCGGGCTGTGGAACGCGCGGGCGGCCGGACATGACGCCGAGCAGGTCGTCGACGCGCTGGTGCAGTACAGCCGCTACCCGGTGCCGCATGCCCTGCTGGTCGACGTCGCCGAGACGATGGACCGGTACGGGCGGCTGACGCTCTCCAAGCACCCGACGCACGGACTGGTCCTGACGACCACCGACCGCCCGGTCCTGGAGGAGATCCTGCGCTCCAAGCGGGTCGCTCCGCTCGTCGGCGCCCGGATCGACGCGGACACCGTCGCGGTGCATCCCTCCGAGCGCGGACAGATCAAGCAGACGCTGCTGAAGCTGGGCTGGCCGGCCGAGGACCTCGCCGGATACGTCGACGGCGAGGCGCACCCGATCGAGCTGCACGAGGACGGCTGGGCGCTCCGGCCGTACCAGAAGCAGGCCGTGGAGAACTTCTGGCACGGCGGCAGCGGTGTCGTCGTACTGCCCTGCGGTGCCGGTAAGACGCTGGTCGGGGCCGGGTCCATGGCCCAGGCGAAGTCCACGACCCTGATCCTCGTCACCAACACCGTCTCGGCCCGCCAGTGGAAGCACGAGCTGGTGAAGCGGACCTCGCTGACCGAGGACGAGATCGGCGAGTACAGCGGTACGAAGAAGGAGATCCGGCCGGTCACCATCGCGACGTACCAGGTGCTGACGACCAAGCGGAAGGGCGTCTATCCGCACCTGGAGCTGTTCGACTCCCGTGACTGGGGGCTGATCCTCTACGACGAGGTGCATCTGCTGCCCGCGCCGGTCTTCAAGTTCACGGCGGATCTTCAGGCGCGGCGCCGGCTCGGCCTGACGGCGACGCTGGTCCGGGAGGACGGCCGTGAGTCGGACGTCTTCTCCCTCATCGGGCCGAAGCGTTTCGACGCTCCCTGGAAGGAGATCGAGGCGCAGGGCTATATCGCGCCGGCCGACTGCGTCGAGGTCCGGGTCAATCTCACCGACGCCGAGCGGCTGGCGTACGCCACCGCGGAGCAGGAGGAGAAGTACCGCTTCTGCGCGACGACCGACACCAAGCGCAAGGTCACGGAGGCGCTGGTACGGCGTTTCGCCGGGCAGCAGACCCTGGTCATCGGCCAGTACATCGACCAACTCGACGAACTGGGCGAGCACTTGAACGCCCCCGTCATCAAGGGCGAGACCTCCAACGCCCAGCGCGAGAAGCTCTTCGGCGCCTTCAGGGAGGGCGAGATCAGCGTCCTGGTCGTCTCGAAGGTCGCGAACTTCTCCATCGACCTGCCGGAGGCGACGGTCGCCATCCAGGTGTCGGGGACCTTCGGGTCGCGTCAGGAGGAGGCGCAGCGGCTGGGGCGGGTGCTCAGGCCCAAGGCCGACGGACACCAGGCCCACTTCTACTCGGTGGTGGCACGGGACACGATCGACCAGGACTTCGCCGCGCATCGGCAGCGGTTCCTGGCGGAGCAGGGGTACGCGTACCGGATCGTGGACGCGGACGAGTTGCTGGCGGACAGCTGACGGCCGGCGAGGGGCTCAGTGCCTGCGGCGGACGCCGGCTTCCTCGCCGTACTCGCCGAGGATGACGACGTCGAGGGCGGCGCCCGCGAAGACCTTGACGGCACGCAGGGCCTCGCCGAGGCGGTGACGGTGCTGGGCGGAAGTCATTGCGGTCGCGCCTGAGGCGCGGCCGGGGGCTGGGGTGAAGGTTGCTGCGCTCATGTATCCATGGTCGCTCTCCCCGTATAAGGAGGGCATCGGTCTGTGGGGCGAACCGGTGCCGTCCGTTCGTACGCCTCCGGGGCTAGCCATGCCCCTTAGGGCGGAGAGCGAGTTCCCCTAGGGGATGACGCGCGGCACAGAAACGCGACGGCTCACGGCAGCGAAAAACCGTTGGCGTCCATCTCTCGCGGCGACCTAGAATCTCCGCTCTTGTCTGGATCCAACGGAGGCACCCCTTGTCCACGCCGTCGTCCGCCGATCCCCTTTCACGAGAGCGCTCCCATCTCGCCTCCTCCCGTGGCGCCCTGCGCGCGATGCGCGAGGACGTCGAGTCCCTCGACATCAACGACGTCACCGCGAACTGGGTCAACGCCGAGGCGCTCGCCCACCAGATCGACGAGCGCATCAAGGCCCTCGCCGACCTCAGCGACACCCCGCTGTTCTTCGGCCGGCTCGACTACCTGCACGCACCGGGTGCGGACCGGGCGGAGGGCGCTGAAGGCGAGCGCTTCTACATCGGGCGGCGGCATGTGCACGACCACGACGGCGACCCCATGGTCATCGACTGGCGTGCCCCGGTGTCCCAGCCCTTCTACCGGGCCTCGAAGAAGGACCCGATGGACATCGCGCTGCGCCGCCGCTTCGGCTACACGGGCGGCGACCTCACCGCGTACGAGGACGAGCACCTCTCCAATCCGGCCGAGGCGGCCCGCACCAGCAAGCTGCTCCAGCAGGAGATCGAGCGCCCGCGCGTCGGCCCGATGCGTGACATCGTGGCGACGATCCAGCCGGAGCAGGACGAGATCGTACGCAGCGGTCTTGGCGGGACCGTGTGCGTACAGGGCGGGCCTGGCACCGGAAAGACGGCCGTCGGCCTGCACCGGGTGGCCTACCTCCTGTACGCCCACCGCGAGCGGCTCGCCCGCACCGGCACACTCGTCATTGGGCCGAACAAGTCCTTCCTGCACTACATCGAGCAAGTGCTGCCCGCTCTGGGGGAGTTGGCGGTCCGCCAGGCGACGGTCGATGACCTTGTGGCACACGTCGACGTGCGGGGCACCGACGACTCGGCGGCCGCGGTGATCAAGGGCGACGCGCGGATGGCGGGCGTACTGCGGCGCGCCGTCCGCTCCCATGTGACCATGCCCACCGAGCAGGTCGTCGTCGTGCGCGGCTCGCGTCGCTGGCGGGTCCCGGCGTACGAACTGGAGGGCATCGTCCAGGAGTTGCTCGACCGCGACATCCGCTACGGCGCCGCCCGCGAGGCCCTCCCGCAGCGCATCGCGCACGCGGTCCTGGTGCAGATGGAACGCTCCGGGGAGGCCCCGGACGACCGTGTGCAGGACGCCGTCGCCCGTAACTCCGCGGTCAAGGCGGCGGTGAAGGGGATGTGGCCGCCGGTCGACCCGGCGAAACTGGTGCTGCGGCTGCTGACGGACGCGGACTTCCTCGCCGTGCACGCGGAGGGAGTCCTCACCGAGGACGAGCAGAAGACGATTCAGTGGTCGAAGCCGGTGCGGTCGGTCAAGGCCGCCAAGTGGTCCGCCGCGGACGCCGTGTTGATCGACGAGGCGACGGATCTCGTGCAGCGCACGCACTCACTCGGGCATGTGGTGCTGGACGAGGCGCAGGACCTCTCCCCCATGCAGTACCGGGCGGTCGGCCGCCGCTGCACCACCGGTTCGGCGACGGTCCTCGGCGATCTGGCGCAGGGTACGACGCCCTGGGCGACGCGGAGTTGGGACGAGGCGCTGGCCCATCTGGGGAAGACGGACGCGGTGGTCGAGGAGCTGACGGCGGGTTTCCGCGTCCCCACGGACGTCATCACGTACGCGTCCCGGCTGCTGCCGCACATCGCGCCGGGGCTGACGCCGGTGGCGTCGGTTCGGGAGAATCCGGGGTTCTTCGATGTCCGTTCGGTCTCCGGGGCGGGTGAAGTGGTGGCGGCGTGCGAGGAGTTGCTGCGTAATGAGGGGTCTACGGGGTTGATCGCGGCGGACGCGCGGATCCCGGCGCTGGCCGAGGCGCTGGCTGCGGCCGGGATCACGTATCTCGCCCCCGGCGAGGAGACGACGGCCGAGACCCGGCTGACGCTGGTCCCGGCGTCGCTCGCGAAGGGGCTGGAGTACGACTACGTGGTGCTGGACGAGCCGCAGGCGGTGGTGGACGGGGAGCCGGATGAGCGGACTGGTCTGCGACGGCTGTACGTGGGTCTGACCCGGGCGGTCTCGGGGTTGATCGTGACGCATGCGGCCGCGTTGCCGTCTCAGTTGTGACTGCCTCTTGAGGTTGCGGGGCGGGTGCGGGTGAGTGGGGGCTGGTCGCGCCCACGCGGCGGAGCCGCATATTGATACAGCCCCGCGCCCCTAAGGGCGATCCGGTCAGCGTTCGTCCAGTACTTGGCGCCACTCTCGTACTGCCTCCGCCGAGACCGGGTGCTCCCAGCCATCCGGTCGCGCGGCCCCGCCGATGTGGAAGGCATCGATCCCGGCGGCCCGCAGGGTCGGCACATGATCGAGGCGTAGGCCTCCACCCACCAGGATCTGCTGCTCGTAACCCGGCTCCCCGCGTCGCCCCGCCTCACGGAGCAGCGTGGGGAGACCGTCGTCCACCCCGTCCGCCGATCCGGCCGTCAGGTAGGTGTCGAGTCCGGACAGACCGTCGAGTTGCTTGCGCAGGGCGTCGCGGTCGGCGGCGCGGTCGATCGCCCGGTGGAAGGTCCACCGGCAGCCGTCGAGCTCCGCGACGATCCGCTCGACAGCCGTGAGGTCCACTCCACCATCCGCGTCCAGGAACCCCAGCACGAACTGGTCCGCCCCCGCCGCCCGCAGCTCCCGGGCGGCACCCACCAGCCGCTCGACATCGCCCGCGGCGAACCCGTCCTCCAGCCGCAGCATCACGCGCAGGTCGATGTCGACCGCGGAACGGATCCCGGCGAAGGTCGTGGCGGACGGTGCGAGGCCGTCCGCCGCCATGTCGGTGACCAGTTCGAGGCGGTTCGCGCCTCCGGCCTGGGCGGCGACCGCGTCCTCGGCGTCGAGGGCGATCACCTCCAGGACTGCACGCTTGCTCATGGGACCCCATTCGTCGGGCGGCTACAGGTCTAGTCCAATCCAAGACTACGCCCGCTGCCCGCGCCGCCGCTCACCCGAAGATGTTGAGTTCGCCCTCCTTCACCCCCGCCAGCTCGTACGCGACACCCGAGGCCGGACGGCCCGAGTACAGCCGTACGAGGGTCGGCGCGTCGCCGATGAACCGCGCCGGCGTCCGCACCCCGGACACATCACCCAGCCGCACCGGCTCGTCGACGTCGTCGAGGTCGGCGTGCAGCGGGACGTGCCCCCGGTCGCGGGTCACCCGGACCAGCAGCTCCAGCGCATACGGCAGGCCCGCATCGGCATACGCCCCCGGCTCCCCCCACACCTCCCGAACGTCCCCGGCGTGCACCCACTCCCCCAGCGCGATCGCGTCCAGCACCCCGCCCGCAGCGGCGATCACCGGCCCGGCCTCGGTCATCCCGCGTTCCAGCTCGTCGACGACCTGCGCGTTCGTCCAGTCGGCGCGCTCGGCGATGTCCCGGTCGTTGGCCTCGGGCGAGAAGACCCCCTTCTCGTACCGGCTCTCCACCACCCGCAGCAGCGCGGCCGAGCAGTGCGCCAGCACATCCCGCACACTCCACCCGGGACACGCGGGGACCGGCAGCGCGTAGTCCGGGTCAGGCCGCCCGCGCAGCAGCGGAACCAGCGTGTCCCGCTCGATGGTCAGCAGCCGTCCGGGCAGTTCCGGGTCACGTACGTCAGCAGAAGTCATGCCCCACACGCTAGGGCGCGTGGCCCACGTCACGGGAGAATGGACACATGCCCGACCTCGACGTCCTCCGCACCCGCTTCTCCGACGCCCTGCGAGCGGCCCGCGCACCCGTGGACTCCCCCGACCCGGCGCCGTACGCGAACGACCTCCTCACCCGCTGGCAGGAACCCCAGCGCCGGTACCACACGCTCACGCACCTCACCGCGGTCCTCGACCACATCGACGTACTGGAGAAGCACGCGGACGACCCGGACGTCGTACGGCTGGCGGCATGGTTCCATGACGCGGTCTACGCGCCCGACCGGTCCGAGAACGAGGAGCGGTCGGCACGCCTCGCCGAGCGCGCGCTCCCGGAGAGCGGTCTGTCCGCCGCGAAGACCGCCGAGGTCGCCCGGCTGGTCCGGCTCACCGTCACCCACGCCCCGGCCGACGACGACCGCGACGGCCAGGTGCTGTGCGATGCCGACCTGGCGATCCTCGCGTCCGCGCCGTCCGTGTACGCCGCCTACACCGCGGCCGTCCGCGAGGAGTACCACTTCGTCCCGAACGACGCCTTCCGCGACGGCCGTTCGGCGATCCTCCGCCAGCTCCTCGATCTGCCCCACCTGTTCCACACCCCGTACGGCGAGAGGGAGTGGGAGGCGACGGCCCGCTACAACCTGCGGTCGGAGCTGGAAATGCTGTCGCTCGGCTGAGATCCGTCGCCTAGCCTGCACCGCATGCGGAACACGGGTGGGGATCAGGTGCAGGAAGCCGTTGCGGGCTGTGTCGCCGTACTGCGGACGGCCACGGAACGGGACTGGGAGGGCGTCAAGGCCGGTGGGCTGACGTGGAGTTGCCGCTACACCGCGTTCCACATCGCCGAGGACCTGCTCGCGTACGCCGGCCAGCTCGCCGGACGTGCGCAGGATCGGTACGTCCCGTTCGAGATCGTCCCCGAGGACGGCGTCGACAACGCGGGCGTGCTCGACGTGATCGAGACGACCGGCGCCCTGTTCTCGGCCACCCTGCGCACCACCCCTCGCGAGGTGCGCGCCTTCCACCCGTACCCGTTCCGCAGCGCGAACCGCGAGGGTTTCGCGGCGATGGGGATCGCGGAGGTGCTCCTGCACACGCAGGACATCGCCGAGGGGCTGGGCCTGGCGTACGAACCCTCCGCCGAGCTCTGTGAGTCCGTCCTCACCACGATCTTCCCGCACGTCCGCCCCGGCCCCGCCCCCTGGCCCACCCTGCTGTGGGCCACCGGCCGCGGCGACCTGCCCGGCCGCGCGCCCGTCGCCCAGTGGCGCTGGCACAACAACCTGGTCCTCCCCGCCGACCGCCTCAGCCTGGAGGGCCTCACCCCCACGGCCGCCGCCGACCTCCACGCAGGCGGCGACGGCGGGTTCGAGTGGGTGGACGGTGAGCCGTTCGAGGGCACGCGGGTGGCTGCCGGGCTGTTGCTGAAGGCGTACGAAGAGGGCGTGCTGCGGCCGGAGTTCGGCGTGTTCGTCCTCGTGCGGCGGGACGACGGCCGTGCGGTCGGCGGCATGGGCTTCCACGCGGCGCCGGACGAGGAGAGCCAGGTGGAGATCGGCTACGACCTGGTCGAGAGCGGCCGCGGCAGTGGCTACGCCACGGAAGCGCTGCGCGCACTGTCGACCTGGGCCCTGGCCCGGGACGACGTACAGCGGATCCTCGCGAAGATCGAGCACGACAATCTGCCGTCGCAGCGCGTGGTGACCCGCGCCGGATTCACCAAGGTGGGCGAGGACGAGGGGCTGTTCGTCTACGAACTCCGCGGCTGAGCGCCCCAAAGGGGCGCGGGGCTGCATCAATGTGCGGCTCCGCCGCGGGGCGCGACCAGCCACGACGGGCCCGCAGACGATCGGCGGTCGGGCAAGCCCTACGGCCGCCCCTTCGGCCTCCGCAGCCCCGCCCCCGTCAGCAGCCGCACCACATCCCGGCTGCTGACCTCCACCGCCCCGGCGGCCACCGCATCCGCGTAACGATGCGACGGGATGTCGTAGTGATCCCGCTCGAAGGCGCGCCGGGGCACGCCCAACTCGTCCGCGAAGCCGTGCAGTTCGTCGTACGACACGTCGCTCACGAGGTGGGACCACATACGGCCGTGTCCCGGCCAGGTGGGCGGGTCGATGTAGACCGTCACGAGGAGACCGCTCCGCCGGGAGCCGCCCCGAGCGTGCCGACGGACGCGACCCTCACGCCCGCCTTGTGGCACACCCAGTGCGGGTCGGGCCCGAGCTCCGGCTCGACGTCGAGCGCGTGCGGGTCGCCGGAGCCGCAGACCGGGCACAGGGGCCAGCGGCCGTACCGCTCCAGCAGCGCGTCCTGTACGTCCTGGGCGACCAGCCCGGCCACATACTCCGCGCCCTCCGGCCACTGCTCCACCCACCAGCGCCGCTGTACGACGGACTCCTCGACCAGCGACACCACATCCGCCTCGGCGACATCGCCCGCGACCAGATCGGCGAGCACGAGGGCGCGTGCCGCGTGCAACGCCTGCTCAAGGGGGCTGACAGGGGAGCCGGTGGGATCCATGCCTCCATTGTGCGCACTCTTGACCACGACACCGAGCCGAAAATATCTTTCAGTAGTGACCCAGGACGTGAAGGAAATTTTCGCCACCGGCTCCGGAGCCGCCCCGCCCGCACCCGCCGCCCTCGCGGCGAAGGTGCGCACCCTCGCCCCCTCGATGACCCGTTCCATGCAGCGCGTCGCCGAAGCCGTCGCCCACGACCCGGCCGGCTGCGCCGCCCTCACGGTCACCGGCCTCGCCGAACTCACCGGCACCAGCGAGGCGACCGTCGTCCGCACCGCCCGCCTGCTCGGCTACCCCGGTTACCGGGATCTGCGCCTCGCCCTCGCCGGGCTCGCCGCACAGCTTCAGTCCGGGCGGGCGCCCGCGCTCACCACCGACATCGCCGTCGACGACCCGATCGCCGACGTGGTCGCCAAGCTCGCCTACGACGAACAGCAGACCCTCGCGGACACGGCGGCCGGGCTGGACACGGTGCAGCTGGGCGCGGCCGTGTCGGCGTTGGCCTCCTCGCGCCGCACCGATGTGTACGGGGTCGGGGCGTCGGGGCTGGTCGCGCAGGACCTCACCCAGAAGCTGCTGCGCATAGGCCTCATAGCCCAGGCGCACAGCGATCCGCACCTTGCCGTGACCAATGCCGTGCAGCTCCGTGCGGGGGACGTGGCGATCGCGATCACGCACTCCGGGTCCACGGGGGATGTCATCGAGCCGTTGCGGGTCGCGTTCGAGCACGGGGCCACGACTGTTGCGATCACCGGTCGGCCGGGCGGGCCGGTGGCCCAGTATGCGGATCATGTGCTGACCACATCCACGGCCCGGGAGAGTGAGCTTCGGCCTGCGGCGATGTCGTCGCGTACGAGTCAGTTGTTGGTGGTGGACTGTCTGTTCATCGGGGTTGCGCAGCGGACGTATGAGACGGCTGCGCCCGCGTTGTCGGCGTCTTATGAGGCGTTGGCGCATCGGCATCGGAACGGTGCGCGGTAGACCGTAGGTCTGAAGCGTCGCGGGCGGCTGCGGGTGGTTCGTGGCTGGTCGCGCCCACGCGGCGGAGCCGCATATCGATACAGCCCCGCGCCCCTTTGGGGCGCAGCCCTGACCGTAGATTGAAAAGAGCCGCGCCCATGACCTCTACCTCTCCTCACCGCGACGTACGTGCCGAGTTGGAGTCATTGACGACCGAAGCGTTTCGGCCTGAACTCTCTGAGATCGATCAGTTGCCGACCCTTGAGATCGCGCGGCTCATGAACGGCGAGGACGCGACCGTTCCCGCTGCCGTGGCCGCAAGACTTCCCGTCATCGCCGCCGCCATCGATGCCATCGCCGAACGTATGTCTCGCGGCGGCCGCCTCATCTACGCAGGCGCGGGCACCGCCGGTCGCCTCGGCGTACTGGACGCCTCCGAGTGCCCGCCCACCTTCAACACGGACCCCTCCCAGGTCGTGGGCCTGATCGCGGGTGGACCGGACGCCATGGTCACGTCCATCGAAGGGGCCGAGGACTCCAGTGAGCTGGCTAGACGGGACCTGGACGGACTCGGGCTGGCCGCCAACGACACCGTGGTCGGGATCTCCGCCTCCGGCCGCACCCCGTACGCCGTCGGCGCCGTCGAGCACGCCCGGCAGCTGGGTGCCCTGACCGTCGGCCTGTCCTGCAACGCGGACAGCGCTCTCGCGGCTGCCGCCGACCACGGCATCGAGATCGTCGTGGGGCCGGAGCTGCTGACCGGGTCGACCCGGCTGAAGGCGGGCACGGCGCAGAAGCTGGTCCTCAACATGCTGTCCACGATCACGATGATCCGGCTCGGCAAGACGTACGGGAACCTGATGGTCGACGTACGCGCGTCGAACGAGAAGCTGCGCGCCCGGTCCCGCCGTATCGTCGCGCTCGCCACCGGCGCGTCGGACGAGGAGACCGAGGCCGCCCTCGCGGCCACGGACGGCGAGGTGAAGAACGCGATCCTGACCATCCTCACCGGCGTCGACGGCCCGACGGCCGCCCGCCTTCTGGAGGAGTCCGGCGGCCATCTGCGCGCCGCGCTGGCTGCGGCGAGGGGCTGACCCGCACGCTCACCGCATGCACACCTCCGCAACCACGGCCGCCGCCCTCCTCCCGCTGGTCGGCGGCCCCGCGAACGTCACCGCCGTCGCCCACTGCATGACCCGCCTCCGCCTGGGCCTCGCCGACCGCGCCCTGGTCGACGACGCGGCCGTACGGGCAGTGCCCGGTGTCCTCGGCGTGGTCGCCGACGACGACACGTATCAGATCGTGCTCGGGCCGGGGGTGGTGGCGAAGGTGACGCCGGAGTTCGAGGCGCTGCTGACGCGGGCCGGTGAACTGGGCGTGAAAGGCGCCGAGTTGAGGGAGGACCGGCGGCGGCGCAACGCGACGCCGCTCAAGCAGACCCTCCGCCGCATCGCGAACATCTTCGTCCCCCTCATTCCCGCCCTGATCGGCTGCGGCATCCTGGCGGGTGTCAACGGTCTGTTGCTGAACGCAGGTTGGCTCCCCGCCCTCACCCCCGCCCTGACCGCCATCGCCTCCGCCTTCATGGCGCTGATCGCGGTCTTCGTCGGCTACAACACGGCGAAGGAGTTCGGCGGCACCCCGGTGCTGGGCGGTGCGGTGGCGGCGATCGTCGTGTACCCCGGGGTGGCGAAGGTGACGGCGTTCGGAGTCACTCTCGCTCCCGGCCAGGGCGGGGTGCTGGGCGCACTGGCCGCCGCGGTCCTGGGGACGTACGTGGAGCGCTGGTGCCGCACCTGGATCCCCGAGGCCCTCGATGTCCTCCTCACCCCGACCCTGACCGTCCTCGTCTCCGGCCTGGCCACGCTCTACGGCCTCATGTACGTGGCCGGCGAGATCTCCACCGCCATCGGCACGGCCGCGAACTGGCTCCTCACGACGACCGGCGCACTCGCCGGCCTGATCCTAGGCGGCCTGTTCCTCCCCCTGGTGATGCTCGGCCTCCACCAGGCACTGATCCCGGTCCATGTGACGTTGATCGAAGAACAGGGCCACACCACCCTGCTCCCCATCCTGGCCATGGCGGGCGCGGGCCAGGTGGGCGCGGCGCTCGCGGTGTACGTCCGCCTGCGCCACGACACCTCCATCCGTACGACGATCAAGTCCGCGCTCCCGGCAGGCCTGTTGGGAGTCGGGGAGCCACTGATCTACGGCGTCTCACTCCCCTTGGGCCGACCGTTCCTCACCGCCTGCGTGGGCGGAGCGGCGGGCGGCGCCTTCATCGGCCTCTTCGCGATGCTCGGAAACCGCGTGGGCGCAACAGCGATCGGCCCATCGGGCTGGGCCCTGTTCCCGCTGCTGGCGGCGGACGGGGGCTGGGCGCCGACGGTAGCGATCTACGCGGGCGGCCTGGTAACGGGGTACGGGGTGGGATTCGCGGCGACGTATCTCTTCGGGGGCCTGCCACAAGACGCCGAGCCGCACTGATCGCCCCTGGCAGCGCCCCGAAGGGGCGCGGGGAACTGCGCGACCAGCCACGACGGACCCGCAGATGACCGACAATCCCTCGCGGCGCCAGCCGCAAAGCACGTAGCGTGGCCGCATGGCAGCGGCAGCAGCAACCACGTTCCGGATCGGCGGCGACCTGGAGGTGAAACGCCTCGGATTCGGGGCGATGCACCTACCGACCGAACCGGCGGAAGCCCGCCGCACCGCGATCGCCGTCGCCCGACAAGCCGTAGAACTCGGCGTCACCCTCATCGACACGGCCCACCTGTACGGCTGGGGCGCCAACGAGGAACTGCTCGCAGAAGCCCTGCACCCGTACCCGGACGACCTCCTGGTCGCCACAAAGGTCGGCATCTCCCGCGTAGACGGCGAGTGGCGGCAGGACGCCAGCCCCGCCGGACTGCGCGCGGGCGTCGACGCGGCCCTGCGCAGGCTCCGCCTCGACCGCATCGAACTCCTCCAACTGCACCGCATCGACCCAGAGATCCCGGTGGCCGACCAGGTCGGCACCCTCGGCGAGCTGGTGGCCGAGGGCAAGGTCGGCAGGATCGGCCTGTCCGAGGTCACAGTGACCGAACTGGCCGAAGCTCGGGCGACCGCCGACATCGCGAGTGTCCAGAACCGCTACAACCTCCTCGACCGCGAGTACGAACCCGTCCTCGACGCCTGCGAGGCAGCGGGCATCGCCTTCCTGCCGTGGCGCCCGGTCGCCCACGGCACCTCGGGCACGACGGCCGAGATCGCCGCCGTGGCGACCGAGGCCGGCGCCACGGCGACGCAGGTCATGCTGGCCTGGCTCCTCGCGCACTCGCCGGTGATGCTGCCGATTCCGGGTACGGCGAACGTGGCTCACCTGGAGGAGAACGTGGCGGCGGCGGGGCTGGAGCTTTCCGAGGAGCAGGTCACCCGCCTGGACAAGCTCTACCTCTGGTAACCGGTCATGGCATCCGCTGCCCCTCCCTGTTCAACTGCCGTACCCGGGCCCGCAGTTCCTCCCCCGTCGACATCGAGCGCAGCACATCGGCCAGACACTCGGCCGTCCGTACGTTGCCCTCGTCCCGGTCCGCGACTCCAAGAACCCCCAAGGCCCGACGCCCATATTCCGAGCGTCGGCCTGGTCGACCTTCGTCAATGCGGTCAGTATCTGACCTAAAGGGCTCCTAACGTGCCTCTCATGACCTACACCACGCATGACACCGTCACCGACGAGCGCACCGACCTGCTGGAAGCGCTGGCCAAGCAGCGGTACTTCCTGCGCTTCACCACCCGCGACCTCACCGACGAACAGGCCGGTCAGCGCACCACCGTCAGCGAACTGTGCCTGGGCGGCCTGATCAAGCACGTCACCTCAGCGGAACGGAACTGGGCGGACTTCATCCGGAACGGCCCGACGGCGATGCCCGACTTCACGGCCATGACCGAGGCCGACTTCGCCCGGCGGGCCGACGAATTCCGGATGCTGCCCGGCGAGACGCTGTCCGGCGTGCTGGCGGAGTACGCCGAAGTGGCCCGCCGTACGGACGAGTTGGTCGCCGCCCTGCCCGACCTGAACGCGGCTCATCCGCTGCCCAAGGCCCCGTGGTTCGAAGCCGACGCTCAATGGTCGGCCCGTAGGACACTGCTGCACATCACCGCCGAGACCGCCCAGCACGCGGGCCACGCCGACATCATCCGGGAGGCCCTGGACGGAGCGAAGAGCATGGGCTGACTCACCGGTTCAACCGGCGTGCCCGAATAATGAACAGCCCCCGCCGGTGCCGGCAACACCTGCGGGGGCGCGGGGCGACATACCGAACTCGTCCTGTCCACTTGTTCATCGACCGGGACACTGACTCTCATGAACCACGCCCAGCTGACCGCCCTCGGCCGTGCTCTCCGCCTCCTGGGCGAGCACGGCGAGTCGCTCACCACCGACACCCCTGACGTGCGCCTCCAAGAGGTCAAGTCCGACCTCCGTCGCGCCCTGGACATCCTCGACGAGAGCGTCACCGGCGCGGCCCCCACCACCCGCTGCCCCGAACACCCCACCGGCCCGGTCGACGAGAGCGCCCCCGACCTGTGCCTGCTCTGCGAGACCAGGCGTCGCGCCGCCCGTCGCTCGGAGATCAACGGGCCGTCCTCCCGCCCCCGGTCCGCCGACCCGGCGCCCTCCCGTTACGGCGTCCGCGACGACCGGCCGCAGCCGCAGCAGCGCTGGCTGCCGGAGATGTGGAACGGCCAGGTGTGGCAGCTGTGCGGCACCCCGCGCCGCGACCGGCACGAGGCCGAGCTGTATCTCACCGCCCAGCGACGCGGCCCCCGCCCGGCGATGGCCTACCGCCTCGTCCACGAGTTCACCGACTACGAGGTGCTGCGGGTCTGGGGCACACCCGTCCACGTCGACATCGAGCCCCTGGGCAACCTGGGAGTCGAGGAACGCCGGAACGAAGACCGGCGCTGAGCCCGGCGCATGCCCCGAGCCACTGTCAGGGGTTCCGGTGGACGGCGGCAGAAACGCCGGGGCGGCCACCCCGCTTCCGCGAGAGCGACCGCCCGGAGGTGCCCAGCAGTCCCCTACGACTTCACCGCCGCCTGCGCCGGCTCGGCGGCGGCGTGCGGTGCCCCCACCTGCGCCGGCTGCTGACGCGGGATCAGCGACGCGACCGCGAAGGCCAGCAGCGCCGCCCCGGCGCCGACGGCGAGGACGACCTTGAAGCCGTTCTGCGACGGCAGCGCGTAGCCGCCGAAGTCCGTCGTCATCTGGGCCAGGATCACACCGGCGATGGCGCTCGCCGACGACGTACCGATGGACCGCATCAGGGTGTTGAGGCTGTTCGCGGCTGCCGTCTCCGACGCGGGCACGGCACCCATGATGAGCGCGGGCATCGAGCCGTAGGTGAAACCGATGCCGGCGCCGATGACACAGGACACCAGGACGAAGTGCCAGACCTCGGACATCAGCACGATGTTGAGGAGATAGCCGGCGGCCACGATCAGAGCGCCGATCATCAGCGTGACCTTGGGGCCACGGGCCTTGGAGACCGCGGCGGAGACGGGGGCCGTCGCCATCATGACCAGGCCGGACGGCGCCATGACCAGACCCGCGATGAGCATCGACTTGCCCATGCCGTACCCGGTCGCCGCGGGCAGCTGGAGCAGCTGCGGCAGGACCAGGGACATGGCGAACATCGCGAAGCCGACGGCGATCGAGGCGAGGTTGGTGACCAGGACCTGACGGCGGGCGGTGGTGCGCAGGTCGACCAGCGGCTGCTCGGTGCGCAGCTCCCACCAGCCCCAGGCCAGCAGGACGACGACGGACGTCACGAACAGACCGACCGTGGTGCCGCTCGCCCAGCCCCAGTCCGCGCCCTTGGAGATGCCCAGCAGCAGACACACCAGGCCCACCGCCATGCCGATGCCGCCGACCAGGTCGAAGCGGCCTCCGGTGCGCACCTTCGACTCCGGTACGAAGGCCGGCACCAGGGCGAGAGCGACGACACCCATCGCGGCCGAGGCCCAGAACAGGACGTGCCAGTCGAAGTTGTCCGCGATGAGCGCGGCGGTGGGCAGACCGAGGGCGCCGCCGACGCCGAGGGAAGCGCTCATCATGGCGGTGGCGGAGCCGAGCCGCTCGGCCGGGAGCTCGTCCCGCATGATGCTGATGCCCAGCGGGATCACACCGGACGCGAGTCCCTGAAGGACACGGCCGAGGATCATCGGGATCAGAGAGTCGCTGAGAGCACAGACGACCGAGCCCACGATCAGCATGCCGAGACTGACCAGCAGCATGCGGCGCTTGCCGAACATGTCGCCGAGCCGGCCGACGACCGGCGTCGCCACGGCGGCGGCGAGCAGCGTCGCCGTGACCGCCCAGGCGGTGTCCGACGCGGGAGCGTCGAGGAGCTTGGGCAGCTCCGGGACGATCGGGATGACCAGGGTCTGCATCAGCGCGACGACGATTCCGGCGAAGGCCAGCACCGCCACCACGGCGTTCGACCTCGGCGATGGGGGCCCCTCCCGCGCCTTTCGGGCAGTGGGGGAGGAACCTGCCGCCTCGGCGGGACGGGCAAGGGCGTCGGACATGACTGGGCCTCCGTAGGAACGCTTGTAAGCTTGACCTAGGCAACCTTAAGTCAGTTGCTTGACTTACTCAAGCGCTATTTTTTGTGCCCTGCCCCCGACGCGGCTCACACGCAGCTCAGCTCAGCGACTTCAGCGCCGCCGCGTCGTACGCCGCCAGCTCACCGAACCGGCCGTCGAGCACCTTCGCCGCCCACTGCGGATCCTGGAGCAGCGCGCGGCCGACGGCGACCAGGTCGAACTCGTCGCGCTCCAGCCGGTCGAGGAGGTTGTCGAGGCTGCCGACAGCGGCGCCCTCACCCTGGAACACCTTGATGAAGTCGCCGTCCAGGCCGACCGAGCCGACGCTGACGGACGGCTTGCCGGTGAGCTTCTTGGTCCAGCCCGCGAGGTTCAGGTCCGAACCCTCGAACTCCGGGAGCCAGTAGCGGCGCGTGGAGGCGTGGAAGGCGTCGACACCGGCCGCGGCGAGCGGGGCGAGGACGGCCTCCAGCTCCTCCGGGGTCTCGGCGAGCCGTGCGTCGTAGGCCTCCTGCTTCCACTGCGAGTAGCGGAAGAGGATCGGGAAGTCGGCGGAGACCGTCTCCCGTACCGCCGCCACGATCTCCGCCGCGAACTTCGCACGGGCGACGGCGTCACCGCCGTATCCGTCCGTACGACGGTTGGTGCCGGCCCACAGGAACTGGTCGAGGAGGTAGCCGTGGGCGCCGTGCAGCTCCACGCCGTCGAACCCGATCCGCTCCGCGGCGGCCGCGGCCTCGGCGAACGCGCCGATGACGTCGTCCAGATCGGCCTGCGTCATGGCCTTGCCGGTGGCCTCGGTGGAGCCGATGCGCAGCCCGGAGGGCCCGACGGCCGGGGCCTCGGGGTAAGGCTGCTGCCCCTCCTTGCGCACCATGCCGATGTGCCACAGCTGCGGCACGATCCGCCCGCCCGCCGCGTGCACGGCCTCGGCGACCTTCGCCCACCCCGCCAGCTGCTCCTCCCCGTGGAACCGCGGCACCCGGTCGCTCTCCCCCGCCGACTCATGGCCGACGTACGTCCCCTCGGTGACGATCAGTCCGACCCCGGCGGCGGCGCGACGCGAGTAGTACGACGCCACATCCGCGCCCGGGATGCCGCCCGGGGAGAACTTGCGGGTCATCGGCGCCATCACGATCCGGTTGGGGAGCGTGAGGCCGTTGATGGAGGCCGGCCGGGAGAGGATCTGGGCCGCGCGGGAGGCGGACTCGGAGACGGTGACGGTCACGTGGGAGGCTCCTTGGGGTACCGGTGGGTATGTGCGTATGCATTGTGTGCACACGCATCGAAAGGCCGTCAACGTCAGCCATCCCACAGGCCACGGCATTCCCCGCCCCGCCGTGTGATCCCGGACATGCCCGAGGGCGGCACCCCCTGTCAGAACAGGGAGTGCCGCCCTCGGTTCGAACGGACGGATCCGATCCTCGGAAGGATCAGAAGTCCATGTCACCGCCCGGCATGCCGCCACCGGCGCCGGCGCCGGCGCCGGCCTTCTCCGGCTTGTCGGCGATTACGGCCTCGGTGGTGAGGAACAGCGCGGCGATGGAGGCGGCGTTCTGCAGGGCAGAGCGCGTGACCTTCGCCGGGTCGATGATGCCTTCGGCGATCATGTCGACGTACTCACCGGTCGCGGCGTTCAGGCCGTGACCGACGGGCAGGTTGCGCACCTTCTCGACGATGACGCCGCCCTCGAGACCACCGTTGACGGCGATCTGCTTGAGCGGGGCCTCCAGCGCAAGCTTCACGGCGTTGGCGCCGGTCAGCTCGTCACCCTCCAGGTCCAGCTTCTCGAAGACCGTGGAGGCCTGGAGCAGGGCCACGCCACCACCGGCGACGATGCCCTCCTCGACGGCCGCCTTCGCGTTGCGAACGGCGTCCTCGATGCGGTGCTTGCGCTCCTTGAGCTCGACCTCGGTGGCGGCACCGGCCTTGATGACGGCCACGCCGCCGGCCAGCTTCGCCAGACGCTCCTGGAGCTTCTCGCGGTCGTAGTCCGAGTCGCTGTTCTCGATCTCGGCACGGATCTGGTTGACCCGGCCTGCGACCTGGTCGGCGGAGCCGGAGCCGTCGACGATCGTCGTCTCGTCCTTGGTGATGACGATCTTGCGGGCGCGGCCCAGGAGATCCAGGGTCGCGTTCTCCAGCTTGAGGCCGACCTCCTCGGAGATGACCTCGCCGCCCGTGAGGATGGCGATGTCGCCGAGCATGGCCTTGCGGCGGTCACCGAAGCCCGGGGCCTTGACGGCGACGGACTTGAAGGTGCCACGGATCTTGTTGACGACCAGGGTCGACAGGGCCTCGCCCTCGACGTCCTCGGCGATGATCAGCAGCGGCTTGCCCGACTGCATGACCTTCTCCAGGAGCGGGAGCAGGTCCTTGACCGAGGAGATCTTGGAGTTGGCGATCAGGATGTACGGGTCGTCGAGGACGGCCTCCATACGCTCCATGTCGGTGGCGAAGTACGCCGAGATGTAGCCCTTGTCGAAGCGCATACCCTCGGTGAGCTCCAGCTCCAGACCGAAGGTCTGGGACTCCTCGACGGTGATGACGCCTTCCTTGCCGACCTTGTCCATCGCCTCGGCGATGAGCTCGCCGATCTGGGTGTCGGCGGCGGAGATGGAGGCCGTGGAAGCGATCTGCTCCTTGGTCTCCACGTCCTTGGCCTGCTCCAGCAGGGCACCGGAGACGGCCTCGACGGCCTTCTCGATACCGCGCTTGAGGGCCATCGGGTTGGCGCCGGCGGCTACGTTGCGCAGACCCTCCTTGACCAGGGCCTGGGCGAGCACGGTCGCCGTGGTCGTACCGTCACCGGCGACGTCGTCCGTCTTCTTGGCGACTTCCTTGACCAGCTCGGCGCCGATCTTCTCGTACGGGTCCTCGAGCTCGATCTCCTTGGCGATGGAGACACCATCGTTGGTGATCGTGGGGGCGCCCCACTTCTTCTCGAGGACGACGTTGCGGCCCTTGGGGCCGAGCGTCACCTTCACGGCGTCCGCGAGCTGGTTCATGCCGCGCTCGAGGCCGCGCCGTGCCTCCTCGTCGAACGCGATGATCTTGGCCATGTGAAGTGGTCCTCCCGGACTGGGGTGGATTGCTCCGGACCGCGCTGGCGCCCGCGACGGACGGCTCGCCTGCCTGTGGTTCCTTGCCCCACCCGGCCTGCGGGCCTCACCGACCCGGTCCTCGTTGTCACTCTCACCTTCAGAGTGCTAACGCCAATGATTAGCACTCGCCCATGCCGAGTGCAAGCTCTCCTCAGTGATCCCCAGGCGGGCCAAGGGGTCCGGACATGCCGGAGGGCTCGCAACCCATGACTCCCCATGGGAAACGAGCCCTCCGAAGAAGAACAGAAGAACGTCGCTGCACTCAGTCGGCGCGTGCTTCAGCTGGTCGCCAGTCGGACCATGTCCGCCTGCGGCCCCTTCTGGCCCTGCGAGATCTCGAAATCAACTCGCTGACCCTCTTCCAGGGTGCGGTAGCCGTCCATCTGAATCGCGCTGTAGTGGACGAATACATCCGCACCACCGTCGACCGCGATGAAGCCGTACCCCTTCTCCGCGTTGAACCACTTGACGGTGCCCTGAGCCATGCCTAACTCCCCTATTACTGGCCCTTGCACAGATCCGCACTTCGCGGATCCGGGTCAGACCTCACCCCCCACGGTTGGGGGCGTGCGCCGGAACGCGTCGACCGCGGCTGAATGTATCTGTCCAACTGCCGTCTGCAACAGGTCAATCGGACGAGAATTCTGGGCACGACCGGTCGGTAAAATGCGGAGAATTTATGGGAATTCAGGGCAAGTCGGACCCAATAAAAGGAGCGAATGACGCAAAAGGCCCGCGTACTTTGGCTACTTCTTGTCGGCCGTGCGGGCGGAACTCATATGCGCCCGGCATGAAAGGCGCGGGCAGCTTCCCCAACTGTACCGTGCTCAACCATAGAGAATGGCCCCCTCCGCTTCTCTCACGGAGGGGGCCATTCGATGAACAATGCGTGATTCAGCCGCCCGCGACCGCCGGAATGATCGAGACACCCGCACCGTCCGGCGTCGCCGTCTCCAGCCCCTGCTCGAAACGGACGTCGTCGTCATTGACGTACACATTGACGAACCGGCGCAGCTTGCCCTGGTCGTCAAGGATGCGGGCCGCGATGCCGGTGTGGTTCTTCTCCAGGTCGGAGATGACCTCGGAGAGGGTGCCACCTTCGGCAGCGACCTCGGCCGCACCGCCGGTGTAGGTGCGCAGGATGGTGGGGATACGGACGCTAACGCTCACGATGTGACCTCCGGTCAGTACAGCGCCCCTGAAAGGGGCGCGGGGAACTGCGCGACCAGCCCCCACAGGCCCGCAGACGAAATCAATGGGACGGGCCCTAGCCCAGACCCGCCTCCCGGAACGAGTCCAGGTTGGGACGAATGGTCGCAGTCAGCCCCGTGCCGGCCACCGCATCAAGGGTCTTGAGACCATCACCGGTGTTCAGGACGACCGTGGTCTTGGTGGGGTCAAGGACACCGTCCTCGATGAGCTTCTTGGTGACACCCACCGTCACCCCACCCGCCGTCTCGGCGAAAATGCCTTCCGAACGCGCCAGCAACTTGATCGCATCGACGACCTGCTCGTCATTCACGTCCTCCACCGCACCACCGGTGCGACGCGCAATGTCGAGGACATAGGGACCGTCGGCAGGGTTACCGATCGCCAGCGACTTGGCGATCGTGTTCGGCTTCTGCGGCCGGACGACGTCGTGGCCGCCCTTGAAGGCGACGGACACCGGCGAGCAGCCCTCGGCCTGCGCGCCGAAGATCTTGTACGGCTTGTCCTCGACCAGCCCGAGCTTGATCAGCTCCTGTAGCCCCTTGTCGACCTTCGTGAGCTGCGAGCCGGAGGCGATGGGGATGACGAGCTGGTCCGGGAGCTGCCAGCCGAGCTGCTCACAGATCTCGTAGGCCAGGGTCTTGGAGCCCTCGGCGTAGTACGGCCGCAGGTTGACGTTGACGAAGCCCCAGCCCTCGCCGGCCGGGTCGCCGATCAGCTCGGAGCAGAAACGGTTCACGTCGTCGTAGTTGCCCTCGATGCCGACGAGCTCACCGCCGTAGACCGCGGCCATGACGACCTTGCCCTGCTCCAGGTCGTGCGGGATGAACACACAGGAGCGGAAGCCGGCGCGGGCGGCGGCGGCACCCACGGCACCGGCGAGGTTGCCGGTGGAGGAGCAGGAGAGGGTGGTGAAGTCGAAGGCGCGGGCGGCCTCGATGGCCTGGGCCACGACGCGGTCCTTGAAGGAGTGCGTCGGGTTGCCGGAGTCGTCCTTCACGAAGAGCTTGCCGGCGTCGACACCCAGTTCGCGCGCCAGGTTGTCGGCCTTGACGAGCTTGGTCCAGCCCGGGTTGATGTTGGGCTTGTCGGCCACGTCCGCGGGGACGGGCAGCAGCGGTGCGTACCGCCAGATGTTCGCGGGTCCCGCCTCGATGCGCTTGCGGAGCTCCTCGGTGTCGTAGGCCGAGTAGTCGTAGGCGATCTCGAGCGGGCCGAAACACTCCTCGCAGGCGAAGACCGGACCGAGGGGTACCCGGTGACCGCACTCGCGGCACGAGAGAGCGGCGGCGGGTCCGAGGTCTACGGAGTTCGTGGTGCTTGCAACTGTCTGCGCAGCCATGTGAGGCGAGGCCCTTTCTCCTCATCTTCCTCACGACGCACTTCGCCGTGAGACGGATTTGGCACCTTCCCTAGTCGGGAGCCTCGCCAAGAACGATCAACACTGATCTACGAGTACCGACTGGAGGGTTGCCGGGGCTTCAACGGGCCGTATCCCTCTGCCCCTCTGGATGAGCTGTATGCAGTTGTCATGCGGTCGTGGTCGCCGACGGCCCCCGACATGCGATGGTCATCAGCGTTGTTCAAGACTGTAACCGAAGGCCAGGACAGTTGAGATAGTCGTCCGAACCGCGAGATGGATCACACGCCCCTGAGTGGTGATCCGCGACAGTGAGGAGCCGCTTACTGTGCTGGAAGAAGTTGACCGCTGGCTGAGCACACGCTCCTGGTCTGTGACCGATCGTCCGCTCCACAAGATTCTTGCCGCGAAACGCGCCACGCACCAGACCGTCAGTGTCGTGCTGCCCGCGCTCAACGAGGAGGAGACGGTCGGTGAGATCGTCGCCGTGATCCGTCATGACCTCATGCACCAGGTCCCGCTCGTCGACGAGATAGTCGTCGTCGACTCGGGATCGACCGACCGCACCTCCGAGGTGGCCGCCGCCGCCGGCGCCCGGGTCGTCCACCGCGACGACATCCTGCCGAGCATCCCGGCCGTCCCCGGCAAGGGCGAGGTCCTGTGGCGCTCGCTCCTCGTCACCAGCGGCGACATCGTCTGCTTCATCGACGCGGACCTGAAGGAGTTCAAGTCGGACTTCGTCTCGGGCATCGTCGGCCCGCTGCTCACCGATCCGGAGGTCGACCTCGTCAAGGGGATGTACGACCGTCCGCTCGGCGGCGCCGCAGGCCAGGGCGGCCGGGTGACGGAGCTGATGGCCCGCCCCCTGCTGAACATGCACTGGCCGCAACTCGCGGGCTTCGTGCAACCCCTCGGCGGCGAGTACGCGGCCCGCCGCTCCCTGCTGGAACAGCTCCCGTTCCCCGTCGGCTACGGCGTGGAACTGGGCATGCTGGTCGACGCGCTACACCTGGTGGGCCTGGACGCCCTCGCCCAGGTCGACGTCGGCGTACGCAAGCACCGGCACCAGGACGGCCAGGCCCTGGGCCGTATGTCGGCCGCGATCTACCGCACGGCCCAGCTCCGGCTGGCCCGCGGCCATCTGATCCGCCCCTCCCTCACCCAGTTCGAGCGGGGCGAGGACGGATTCGAACCGCGGACCTACTCCGTGGACACGGAGGAGCGGCCGCCGATGGCTGAAATCGCCGAGTACCAGTCACGCAAAGCTGCCTGACGGTAAGCGGAGGGTCGCTAGGAGTAACGGAATCCGCCGGTTGTATACGGCTGAGCCGTACGTTTGAGCGGTTCTGGCCTGGGCTAGGTTGAGGCGTATGGCTGCAACCTTCGGTGCTGCGCAGGTCCTGGTCGCCTCCAACCGCGGACCGGTCTCCTATCAGGTCCACGAGGACGGCTCGCTGAACGCCAAACGCGGCGGCGGCGGGCTGGTGTCCGGTCTCTCGGCGATCGGGCCGGACGTCGGCGCCCTGTGGGTCTGCTCGGCCCTCGGCGACGGCGACCGTGAGGCGGTACGGCGCGGAGTGGGCGAGTCCGGTGTACGGATGCTGGACATTCCGGCGGACGTGCACTCGGACGCGTACAACGGCATCGCGAACTCGGTCCTCTGGTTCGTCCACCACCTGCTGTACCAGACGCCACTGGAGCCGGTCTTCGACGCGGAGTTCCGGCGGCAGTGGGCGTCGTACGTCCGCTACAACCGCGCGTTCGCCGAGGCGCTGGCCGAGGAGGCGGGGGGCGGGGCGGCGGTGCTGGTGCAGGACTATCACCTGACACTGGTGCCGGGGATGCTCCGCGAGCTCCGCCCCGACCTGCGCATCGGCCACTTCTCGCACACTCCGTGGGCGCCGGTCGACTACTTCCGCATGCTGCCCGACGACATCGCCGAGCATGTGCTGCGCGGGATGCTCGGCGCGGACCGGCTGGGCTTCCTCACACAGCGCTGGGCCGACGCGTTCACCGCGTGCGCGGAGGCCGTCGTCGGCGGGCTCGGGGACACCCGGGTCGGCGTGCACGGGCTGGGCGCCGACGCCGACTTCCTGCGGCAGCGCTCGCACCAGGCCGACGTCGAGGAGCGGATCGCCGCGCTGCGGGCCGAGATCGGCGCGGGCCGGCAGACCATCGTGCGGGTCGACCGGACCGAACTGTCCAAGAACATCGTGCGCGGCCTGCACGCATACCGGCAGCTGCTCGACGACCACCCCGAGCTGCGGGGGCGGGTCGTCCATGTCGCGTTCGCGTATCCGTCGCGGCAGGATCTCGCCGTGTACCGGGAGTACACGGCCGAGGTGCAGCGGATCGCGGAGGAGATCAACTCCGGTTACGGCACGGCGGACTGGACGCCGGTCGTGCTGCACGTCAAGGACGACTTCGCCCGGTCCCTGGCGGCGTACCGGCTCGCGGACGTGGCGCTGGTCAACCCCATCCGGGACGGCATGAACCTGGTCGCCAAGGAGGTGCCGGTCGTCTCCGACGAGGGGTGCGTGCTGGTGCTGTCCCGCGAGGCGGGGGCGTACGAGGAGCTGGGTGAGGACGCGATCGTCGTGAACCCGTACGACGTGACGGGCACGGCCGAGGCACTGTACGAGGCGTTGACGATGCCGGTCGGGGAGCGGGGGGAGCGGACGAAGAGGCTTGCGGCGGCGGCGACTGCACTTCCGCCGGCGCAGTGGTTCTTGGACCAGCTGGGTGCACTGGACGCGTAATGGGGCCGCGCCCGGCGCTGCGGGCCGTACCCACCCGTTCCGCCCTGCGGAACGACTGCCCACGGCGGTAAGCACAGGCACGTCAGCCGATACCTGGGCGAGTTGCCCCACTAGCCGATCCGCTCAGCCAGCCCCGCCAGTAGCCCTACGACCCCCGCCGGACCGTCCACCACCAGGTCCGCCCGTTCCCTCAGCTCGGTGACCTCGTCGCTGCCGCTGCACACGAGCAGGCCCGGCGTGCCGTGGGAGCGGAGTGCGTCGACCGCGCCGTAGGCGGGAAGGTCGCCGAGGTCGTCGCCGGCGTAGAGCACGGACTCGGCGGCGATCTCGCGGGCGAAGTCGGTGAGGGCCACGCCCTTGTCCATGCCGGGCGGTCGGAGTTCGAGGACCAGACGGCCGGGTTCGACGATCAGGCCGTGCTGGGTGGCGAGTTCGGTGAGCGGCTCGCGGAGGGCCTCGAAAACGCCCTGCGGATCCTGCGCCCGCCGCGTGTGCACGGCAACGGCTCGGCCGCCCTTCTCCTCGACCCAGGCGTTGGTCCCGTCCAGGAGCTTCGGCAGCGCCGCGCGGACGGCGGCGACGCCGGGGTGCGGGGGCGGGGCGGTGACGGTGTCGGTGGCGGCGTCCCAGCGCTCGGCGCCGTAGTGACCGAGGACGACGAGGTGTTCCAGGCCGGGAACACCGGAGAAGCCTCCGTGCCGGACGGCGACATCGGCCGGGCGGCCGGTGATCACCGCGACGGCGGCCACCTTCGGCGCGAGCGCGGCCAGCGCCGGCACCGCCTCCGGATGGGCCCGCGCCTGCTCGGGATCCGCCACGATCGGCGCGAGCGTCCCGTCGAGATCGAGCCCGATCAGCGCCGCACCGGGCCGATCAAGAATGGCGGCAAGCCCGGCACGGCCGGACTGGGTGAGGGGGGTCGGCAAGGGGTCGGCTGTCGAGTCCACGGGGCTGCCCATAAGACGACCCTATCCACGCCCCGCCGATCATTCAGCCCGCCCGGCACCCGTCCGACGTCGTCAAGAAATTTCGGGGCCGACCCGGGCACCTGCCGACGCAGGTCAGACAATCCCAGCCCGTCCGGCACCTGCCGACACCGGCGACCCAACCCCAGCCATCCAGCACCCTGCCGACACCGATCACCCAAGCCGAACCCTCCGGCGCCTGTCGACACCGGTCAAGCAATCCCTGCCCCTCCGGCACCTGCCGACACCGGTCAAGCAATCCCAGCCCCTCCGGCACCTGCCGACACCGGTCACCCAATCCCAGCCCCTCCGGCACCTGC
>NZ_JAFFSX010000016.1 GCF_017948485.1 Streptomyces sp. GESEQ-35
CCTGACGGCGGAGCGGTTCGTGGCCGATCCCTTCGGTCCTGCCGGCAGCCGCATGTACCGCACCGGTGACCTGGCCCGCTGGTCCGGCGAGGGCCTGCTGGAGTTCGTCGGCCGGGCCGACGACCAGGTCAAGATCCGCGGCTTCCGCATCGAACTCGGCGAGATCGAAGCCGTACTGAGCCGCTTCCCTGGGCTGTCCCAGGTCGCGGTCATAGCCCGCGAGGACCAGCCCGGCGACAAACGCCTGGTGGGCTATGTGGTCGCCGAGCCGGGCCGCAGCGACGGGCCGAATGTCGAGACCCTGCGTGCGCATGCGGCGGGTCTGCTGCCGGAATACATGGTGCCCTCGGCGTTCGTGGTCCTCGACCAGCTCCCGCTGACCACCAACGGCAAGATCGACCAGCGGGCCCTGCCCGCCCCCGACTTGCCGACGACGGCCGGAGCCGGACGCGGTCCGCGGACCCCACGCGAGGAAATCCTGTGCGGCCTGTTCGCCGAGATACTCGCCGTGCCCGCAGTCGGCATCGACGACAACTTCTTCGAACTCGGCGGGCATTCGCTCCTCGCCACCCGCCTGGCCAGCCGCATCCGATCGACCCTGGGCATCGAGCTGCCAGTACGCGCCCTCTTCGAAACCCCCACCATCGCCACCCTTGTCCAGCAGTTGGACGGGACGCCGGGGAGCTCTTCCGGGGACTCGTTGGGGGTCGTGCTCCCCCTGCGCACCGAAGGGGATCTCGACCCGCTGTTCTGTATCCATCCGGCGATCGGGCTCAGTTGGGCGTACTCCGGCCTCTTGCGCCATTTGGACCGTCAGCAGCCTCTTTACGGCCTCCAGGCCCGTAAGTTCAGCCAGCCGGACGCCGCGGCACCCGGGCTGGAGGAGATGGTCGAGGACTACCTGAACGAGATCCGAACCGTTCAGCCTTCCGGTCCGTACGCCCTCATGGGCTGGTCCTTCGGGGGCATCGTGGCTCACGCCGTCGCGGTCCGCCTACAGGAGGAAGGCGAGGAAGTCGCTCTGCTCGCCATGATGGACAGTTACCTGCCCACTGACGGCTGGGAGAGTGAGCGGTTGTCGTACGACAGCCCGCAGGTACTGAGTGCCATCGCCGAGTCCATCGGACATGACCCGGCATCGCCTGAAAGCCCTCTCGCTGGGCTTGGCGTGGCCGAGTTCTCGGCTCTGGTCAAAGTCTTCGTGGATATCGCCAACTTGAGCGATCACATCAGTGTCGGCAAGTTCATGGGCGACATACTGTTCTTTGCCGCGGCTGCCGACAAGGCGGGCAGTGAACTCACCCCCGCTGTCTGGTCTCCGCATACGAACGGACGCGTTGAAGTACACGCCATCGACTGCGCGCACGGGGCTATGACTCAGCCCCACCCACTGTCCGAAATAGGACAGATATTGGCTGCAAGGTTGGCCGGTAGCGCGGGAAAACAGGGCAAAGCCTGAGCTCTTCCCTCCCCCCGTCCGGGGTGCTCTCTCTGTCTCACCGCAGCTATCCAGAAATCAATTCTCAGGAGAACCGTTGACAGTCACCAGCAAAGAGAAGGCGACCCAGCCGCAATTGGGCCACAACTTCAACAAGGTGTGGGTGGCCATGATCGCCTCGTCATTGGGCGATGGCGTTCAGCTGGCCGCACTGCCCCTGCTGGCAGTCCAACTGACCAGTGATCCACTGCTCATTGGTGCGGTCGGCGCCGTCGCAACTTTGCCATGGATCCTGCTCGGTCTGCCGGCCGGAGCGCTGGTGGACCGGTGGGACCGGAGAAGGGTGATGCTGCGTGCGGACCTCGTCCGGTTCACCATCCTCGCCGTGCTCACGGCTGCCGTACTGACCGATCATGCAAGTATCTTCCTGCTGATCGTGGCGGGATTCGCTCTGGGCTGCGCAGATATCTTCTTCGACATCTCCGCACAGGCCGTCATGCCGGTGATCGTCTCGGGGGATCAGGCGCTCATTCGGGCCAACGGCCGGATCTCCGCGGCTCAGATCAATGGCGAACAGCTCGCAGGCCCCCCGCTCGGCGGTGTGCTCTTCTCCCTGTCACATTCTCTGCCGTTTCTGGGGAACGCGTTCTCCTTCTTGATCAGCGCCTTTTTCGTCGGTTCCCTGAAGGGCGACTTCGCGAACGCGCCTGCCGCCGAGCCCACCCGCAGAAGCCTTCGTGCCGAGGTCGCGGAAGGACTGCGCTGGCTGCTGAAGCATCGAGTACTACGAGCGCTGGCCGCCACCGCTGCCATCGGCAATCTCGTCTTCACCGCCAAAATGGCGCTGCTGGTCCTGCTGGCCAAGGACCAACTCGGCCTCGGTGAGATCGGCTACGGCCTGCTGCTGAGCTCGACCGCGGTCGGTGCCTTCGTCGGCAGTTTCGTTTCCTCTTCGATCTCCAAGAAGATCCAAGTGGGCAGCATGCGTTACATCGGCATGACCGTCGAAGGACTGGCGGTCGTCGGACTCGGCCTGACCGGAAACCCCTGGGTTGCCGGCGGAATGATGGCCATCATCGGATTCTCGATGAGTGTCAATATCGTCATCGTCGGAGCAATGCGGCAGCGTCTCGCACCGGCGGAAATTCGCGGACGAGTGCTCTCTGCCAGCCGGTTGATCTCGCTCATGGGTGCACCCTTCGGAGCTGTTCTCGGAGGCTACCTCGCGAGCGAGATCAGTCTGCGGGCGCCGTTCATCATGGGCGGCCTCTTGATGGTCCTGGTGGCCCTGGTCAGCCTGCCCGCGCTGAGCAACCGCTCCATTCGAGAAGCGACAGAAGAAGCTTCCGCTACGACATCGAACCAGGGCGCGTCGAAGTAGTCGCGGAATCGCTGTTCCTCCTAGGCAAGCGAGGTTGCATGAACGACAGTGGAGTGGCACTCCTGGCCGCCGACCTGAGCACGGATCGACTGCATGCAGCGCTCCGGGATCCGGCGCTCGCCTCCATGAACTTCTTGAACGAGGTGGCCAGCCGCTTCCCGGAGGCCATTTCGCTCGCTGCCGGCCGGCCCACTGAGGATTTCTTCGACATCGACGATCTTCCTCGATATCTACAGATCTTCTGCGACTACCTGGCGGCCGAGGTGGGTGCCGACGCACAACTCGTACGCCGCACCCTCTTCCAGTACGGTCGGACCAAGGGCATCATTCACGAGCTGCTCGCCCGGAATCTCGCCTGTGACGAGGGCATCGACGTCGACCCGGAGTCGATCGTCGTCACGGTCGGCTGCCAGGAGGCGATGTTCCTGGCGCTCCGGGCACTTCGCATGGACGAGCGTGACGTCGTGCTGACGGTTTCGCCGGGCTACGTCGGACTGGCCGGTGCCGCGAGGCTGGTGGACATGCCCCTCTGGCCGGTGCGGGAGAACGAGGACGGCGTTGACCTCGGCCACTTGGTCGAGCAGATCGAGGCGGTGCACGCCGCGGGGAAGCGGCCGCGGGCCTTCTACCTCGTCCCGGACTTCGCCAACCCCTCCGGCGCGAGCCTCGACCTGGAGGCCAGACACACATTGCTCGCCATCGCGGCGGAGCACGATCTGCTGATCCTCGAGGACAATCCGTATGGTTTGTTCCAGGCCGAAGACAGTCAGCGCCTGCCCACGCTGAAGGCCCTCGACACTTCGCGGCGGGTCATCTATCTCGGCTCGCTCGCCAAGACCTGCTTTCCCGGAGCCAGGGTCGGCTTTGTGGTCGCGGATCAGCGCGTGGCTGGTGCGGATGGAGGCTCCACGCTGTTCGCGGACGAGTTGTCCAAGATCAAAAGTATGCTCACCGTCAACACCTCGCCCCTGGCCCAGGCCATTGCGGGAGGCAAGCTGCTGGAGCATGACTGCAGTCTGGTCAAGGCGAACACCAGAGAAGTACAGCTCTACAGCCGAAATCTGCGGCTGTTGCTGGAGGGGATGGGACGACGGTTCCCCCGGGGCGAAAATCACCAGGTCTCATGGAATACGCCCGGCGGCGGGTTTTTCGTGGTAGTCACCGTTCCGTTCATTGCCGACGACACCGCACTGGAATATGGGGCCAGTAAGTACGGCGTCCTGTGGACACCCATGAGCCATTTCTACGACGGCCGTGGCGGCGAGAATCAGCTACGACTGTCGGTGAGCGTGGTGTCGCCGGATGAGATTGAAGCGGGACTGGATCGACTGGCGATGCTGATCGCCGATCTTTCGGGCAAGGAAATATCTACGCAGTAGTCACCAATTCCGAAGGCCAGGAGATTTCCATGCCGAACAAAGGCATATTCGCCGACGATCTCAATAGCGTGGACCTCACGGACCCGTACACCTTCCTGCATACTGACATGGAAGATTTCTGGCGGCGCGTTCGGGCCGAGCAGCCCGTATATCTGCACCCGGCCACGGAACGCGGGTCCGAATTTTGGGTGGTATCCCGCCACTCGGACGTGATGGCGGTTCTTCAGGACCCCGAGCGATTCAGCTCGCAGCCCGGGAACATGATGTCTTCGCTGCACAAGCCCGGAGGGGATCCGGCGGCCGGCAAGATCCTGGCGCTCACCGATGCGCCGCGCCACAATGCCATGCGGTCGATCCTGCTGAAGGCGTTCAGTCCCCGGATCCGCCAAGGGGTGACGGACAAACTTCAGCAGCGGGTCGACCATGTCCTCGGCCCCGCCGTCGGCACCGGGACCTTCGACTTCGCCAAGGAGGTCGCGGAAGCGGTTCCCATGGGGACGATCTGCGATCTGCTGGGCTTTCCGTCGACGGATCACAAGTACGTGCTCGACCTGAGCCGGGACACGGTCAGCGCGGACGACGAGGGACAGACCGAGGAGGACGTCTGGCTCTCTCGCAACGAACTCCTCATCTATTGCCAGGAGATCATCGAGGCCCGTCGCGAAGACCCGCAGGACGACTTGATCAGCGCGATGGCCACCTGCCGGATCAACGGTGAGCCGATGACCGATGACGAAGTGGTCGTCAACTGCTACGGGTTCATCCTCGCGGGAGATCACACCAGTCGCCTGGCCATGGTCGGCGCCCTGCTCGCCTTCTCCCAGCACCCCGATCAGTGGCTGGCGTTGAAGGAGGACCGCGTTTCGATAGCCAGCGCGGTCGAGGAGATCGTGCGCTGGACGACGCCGGCGATGCACATCGGTCGTACCGCAACGGCCGAAGTCAGCATCGGCGGCCAGACGATCCGCGAAGGTGACCACGTCATCCTCTGGAACACTTCCGCGAACCGCGACGAAAACGTCTTCTCGGACCCGCAGAGTTTTGACCTGGCAAGGACTCCCAACAAGCACCTGGGCTTCGGATTCGGGCCCCACTTCTGCTTCGGGTCATACCTCGGGCGAGCCGAAATCACTGCCGTACTGAAGACCCTCATCAGCAGGGTGGACCGGATCGAGCTCATGGGTGACCCCAAGGCGCTCTACTCGACGTTCCTCCGCGGATACAGCAGCCTACCGGTCTCCCTCATTCCCAACCGATCCGCTGCGGAATAGGGGCGGGTGACTGCGAGACGCCGGCCGCGGTCATCTTCGTAGCCACTTCCGGCTGCACCTGGCGACAACCACCGCCGGTCTCCGGTCCCGCACGGGCGAGCGGTGGGATCACTCGATCGTGAGTTCTTCCGGTGTCGCACCCGATGGGACGCGATCCTCGGAAGGACGGTGTGCGCACAGGGCTGCCTGGGTGTACGACGGATGAGGGGGATGGCGTGACGCAAGAAGCGGGACGGTGCGGAGGCTTAGACAGCCAGGCGCTGCTGCTGGCTGCCGGGCTGGCCGATCTGGCGGTGAGCACGGTGGGTTCGGCCCTGGGGACGGTGCGAGGGCTGCTGCGCCGGTCGGACGCCGCGGAGTTGGCGGCGGAGGCTGAGCACGAGCTCGTGGCACGTGGGCGTCTGGTGCTGGCCCGGTATACGGCTGTGCCCCCGGCCCACTTGGAGATCCTCGCCCAGCGCGCCCTGGCTCGGAAGGCCACCGGTGGCGTATGACCGGTGGGAGCCGACCGCGTTCAAGGCCCGCGTGGACGAGGTGCTGCGTCGGTTCGTCGCCGGGGAGGCCGCTGAGTTCGCGGCGGTCGATCCGATGCTCGGCGCCGTGGCCGACATGCTGGAGGCGGCGGTCGCGGACGGCAAACGGCTGCGGGCGGCGTTCTGCTACTGGGGCTGGCGTGCGGTGGGCCAACCGGACAGCGACGCGCTGGTGCGGGCGGCGGCCTCCATGGAGTTGGTGCACGCCGCAGCGGTCGTGCACGACGACCTCATCGACGACAGTCCGCTGCGGCATGGGCGACCCACAACCCACGTCGCCCTGCGCGGGGCCGTAGGGGCTCGTCCGGACGCCGATGCCGCCGCGCGGTCGTTGGCGATGCTGGTGGGAGACCTGCTGATGGCGCTGGCCGGGCAGTTGTTCGCCACCAGCGGTCTGCCCGCCGCGTATCTCGTCCGGGCCCGCCCGTTGTGGGCCGTGATGGCCCGTGAGCTGATCGCGGGTGAGTGTCTGGAGATCCTGCGTACCGGAGTCGGTCCGGACACCGAGATGTCGCTGAAGGTGATCCGGTACAAGACCGCCAAGTACACCGTCGAACAGCCCCTGTTGATCGGTGGTGCGCTGGCCGGCGCGGGCGCGCGGCTGCGCGAGGGCTATTCCGCGTACGGGCTGCCGCTGGGCGAGGCGTTCCAGCTCCGGGACGACCTGCTCGGGCTGTTCGGAGACCCCGAGCACACCGGCAAGGCCAATGCCGATGATGTGCGCGGCCGACGGCCCACTGCGCTGCTGGCAGAGACATGGCGTCTCGCCGACGACGCGGAGCGGGAGCTGCTGCACTCGCTGCTGGGCCGAGACGACCTGGACGGGGATGGGCTGGACGCGGTGCGCGAGGTGATGCGCCGGCTGAGAGCACCCGACCGGATCGAGGACATGATCAGGGCACGGGTCGAGGAGGCTCTCGGTGCCCTCCACGAACTGGATCTACCGGCGCACGCCGTCACCGGACTGACCGCGCTGGCGCATTCCGCGGCCGTACGCCTGTCCTGACCGCTCGCATCCGGCGCGAGCCCGTGCCCTGCCGGGCAGGCGCCTCTCCCGTCTGTCGTGGACGCCCCCGAGGAAGATGAGGAACCCCGCCATGACCTACACCGACGCATCGCTGGACGCCCTGCGGCAGGCCGGGGACGAACTCGCCGATGCGACAGTCACCGAGCTCTTCGAACGCGGGGAGGTGGGCAAGTTCAACACCCTGATGCGCTACGTCTCCACCGCCGGCGCGCCCCTGCCGGACGGTCTGCCCGACGTCGCGCGTGAGTACCTCGAAGCCACCCGCACCCCGCCGGCCTGGGTGGACTGGGCCGAGATGGAGAAGGCCCGGCTCTTCTTCATCGACAACAACGTGCACATCTCCACCGCGCTGTCCTTCGCCTCCATGCCCGCCTGCTACCTCGTCCCGCACGTGGCGAAGCTGCTGTCGGCCACCCACGGGTTGAAGTACCCGTCCAAACGGATGGCGGAGACCGGCCAGTTCACCGTGTACCTGATGCAGCCCGACGCCTTCGAGGCCGGTAGCCGGTTCATCCCCGCCGCCCAGAAGGTCCGCCTCCTGCACGCCTCCATCCGCCACCACCTCACCCGCGAGAACCACTGGGACACGGCAGCCCACGGAACGCCGATCTGCCAGGAGGACATGATCGGCGGGCAGATGTTCTTCTCCCTGCTCGTCCTGGACAGCCTGCACCGCCTCGGCATCCACATGTCGACCGAGGGCGCGGAAGCGTACTACTACGCGTGGCGCGTCGTCGGCGCCATGCTGGGCGTCGACCAGGACGCCGTCCCCCGAACTCTCGCCGAGGCCCGCGGGTTCCTCGACCTGTACATGGTCCGGCACATGGGGCCCTCCGAGGAGGGCGCCCAGCTGACCCGGCAGCTGATCGACCTCTACGAGGAGGTAGTGCCCGGCACCTTCTTCGACCCCATCGTCTCCGCCCTGATCCGCCACCTCATCGGCGACACCTGCGCCGACTGGCTCCACGTGCCCCGTACATCGTGGGACACCGTCGTCAAGGCCGTGCCCCACCTCCTCGGCGTCCTGGAGACCGTCGAGGACCGCTCCCCGCTCGGCGCCTGGGCCTTGGACCGCCTCGGCCACCTCACCACGGTCCTCGAGTTGTCCTCCCTCACCCGTGGACGCGTCATGCACTACGCGATCCCCGAAACCCTCAAGAAGGACTACGGCATCCCCAGCGCGGTGCCCCGCACCCACCGGTGGATCCCGCCGGCCACCACCGTCTGACGCCCCGGCACGCCCAGAGACCACGACTCTTGAGATCCCACGCCTGTGGAGGCCCATCAACCCACGCCGCCGTGTGACCTGGGCAAGCCGAAGCCGCGTCAGCGCATGGGCCAGCCGCGTGACGGACATGCCGGAGCTGCACGCACGGCTCCTGGCTGGCAAGTTCAGGCGCTGGAAACCGCCCCGCTGTCCGCCCGCTTCACCGTGTCCGACCCGATCACCAGGCAGGACAGCGAGGTCGCCATTCGCAAGGAGATTTCGAGCGTCATGGGCCGGCGACCGACTGGTCCAGTATCAGCGTGCGCAAAAGATCCGCCACCAACGCGGCGGCGTGCGAGAGCGACTGCGTCTCGGGGGTGCACAAGGACATCGAGGTACGCAACCGCGCGTCGGCGAAGCGGTAGACGCGCACCTCGCCGGAGCCGAAGTTGGCCCTGGCGGCCGTGAGCGGCAGCACCGTGGCACCGAGCCCGTTCACCACGGCGTCCCGCAGCACCTTGTCCGGCTCGACCTCGGCGACCACCGAGCAGTGCAGTCCCGCGGTGTGGAAGGCGGCCTCGGTGATGCGCCGGACGGTGTGCAGTTCGCTCGGCATGATGAAGCCCAGGCGACTCGCCTCTCTGAGGGTGATGGTGTCGCCGCCGCTCGTGACGGGCGGCGTCCTGGCGCTGGTGATCAGATGGAACTCCTCCTCCAGGACGTGCTGGAAGACGACCCCTTTCACATAACCGGGGTCGTAGATGAGCGCCATGTCCACCTGGCCGAGCAGCACGGCCTGGCTCATCACCACCGTCAGGTTCTGGATCAGTTGCAGCTGTATGTTCGGGTACCGCTCGCGCACGGCCCGCAGCAGCGGTACGGCCAGGCCCGGCGCCATGCTGTACGAGGCCAGGCCGACTGTCACCAGACCGGCCGGGGTGTCGCTTTCGGTGCGCAGGTCGATCCGCGCGGCCTTCTCGAGGCGGAGGATGCCCTGCGCGTAGCGGTAGAGGGAGCGCCCGGGCGCCGTGACCTCCACGCCGCGGCCGGTGCGTTCGAGCAGGCGGGTCTTGAAGTCATGCTCCAACGCCGAGATGTGCTGGCTGAGCGCCGATTGCGTGATGTGCAGCGACTCCGCGGCCCGGGTGATGTTGCCGATGTCGACCACCCTGACGAAGTAACCGAGTCTGCGGGTGTCCATCGCGCTCCTCCTCGGAGTTGTCGTCTGGGAGTCGCGCTCGCGTCGAGCGTGACCGGGACGGCTGCCGCGAAGGACTCGGCGCTCTTCTCCCGGGTGGGCGGTTCTCGCCGTGCTCAGCCGCTTCCGACGTGGCAGGTCACGGCGTCGGGACCATCGCCGACATGCAGGCCGCGGGCCGGAAGGCCGCTGTGGGAGCCGACACCCGCCGGTGTCGGAGAGTGGAACCGCATGTCCGAAAGTACGCGGGCAAACGTACCCCTTGATGGTCACCAGCGGAATGGGAGTGCACCTCGGACACGTACACCGGACGCGCCGGACGGATCATCGAGGTCGGGCGACAGCGGGTTCCCTCATTCCTCGACGACCAGACCCTTGGCCTTCAGTTTCTCGGTGAGCCCGTGCACCTCGATCAACGGCCTGTCACCACGGCGGTGCTCCTCCCGGATCCCCACCTCGTGATCCTCGCGCCGCCGGCACAGGCAGACGACTTCCTCGGCCTCCAGCGGGTCGACCACGACGATGCCGTCGGCGTCGCCGCGCAGGATGTCGCCGGGCCGGACGACCTGTCCGCCGATGGAGATCGGGCGGTTCACCAGGCCGATGGTCTCCTTGACCGTTCCCTCGATGCATATCGAACCGGAGAAGACAGGGAAACCCAGCTTCCGCAGGTCCGCGCTGTCGCGCACCCCGGAGTCGGTGACGAACGCGGCCAGCCCCTTGCTCTGACAGGCGGTGGCGAGGACGTCGCCGAAGGAACCTGCCTGCTCGAACTCCGAGCCGGCGACGATCACAACGTCACCGGGCTCGGCGTACGAGACCGCGACCTGGACCATGAGGTTGTCGCCCGCTTGCGCCTCGACCGTGAAGGCCGGTCCACAGAACGACATGGCGGGGTCCACGGGCTTCAGCCGGTGCGCCAACGCGCCCTTGCGGCCCTGCGCCTCGTGGATGGTCGCAGCGGAGAATCGGCCGAGCGCGGCGACCACCTCGGCGGACGGGCGGTCGATCTTGGTGCGTACGTGGATCATGGCAAGGTTTCCTTTCATCGGGCCGGCTCATCCTTGTCATCACGATCTGGACGCGTATCGGGCCATGTGCCGGGCGGGAATGGTGCGTTGACCGTCTCGTGGGGCTGTTCGCCACGGCTCACCGCGATGAGCGACGCCATCACGCTCGCCGAGACCGCGGCGGTGTACCGGTCCGTCCAGCACAGGGAGTGCGGGGCAAGGACGACGTTGTCCATGGCGATCAGCGGGCTGTCCGTCTTCAGCGGCTCCTCGGTGAACACGTCCAGGCCCGCGCCGGCCAGCCGACCGTCCGACAGCCGCGCGGTCAGCGCCTCCTCGTCGACCACCACACCGCGCGAGACGTTGACCAGCCGGGCGGTCGGCCGCATGTGCGAGAGTTCGCGCTCCCCGATGAGGTGCCGTGTACCGGAATTCGCCGCGACGGCGACGACCACGTAGTCGCTCTGCGCCAACACCTCGTCCAGCGGGAGGAGTTCGATGCCGATGTCCGCCGCCTCCCGGCCGCGGTCGCTGCGGTTGTACCCCAGCACGCGCAGCCCCTGCGCACGTACCCGGCGCGCGGTCTCAAGGCCGATGCCGCCGAGCCCGACGATGCCCACCGTCGCGCCGGTCAGCCCGGAGCCACGCCACGCCGCGCGCTCCGCCCACCGGCCCTCCCGCACCAGCCGGTCCTTGACGACCAAGTGGTGCGACAGGGCGTACAGCAGGGCGACCACGGAGTCGGCCACCGGCCGCCGTACCGCGTCGGGAGCGTTGGTCACCAGCACACCGCGCCGGGCGCAGGCGTCGGTGTCCACGGCATCGAAGCCGGCGCCGAACCGCGCGACGTGCCGCAGCCGTCCCGATGCCGGTATCGACTCCGCCGAGACCCGCTCGTGCCCCAGTACGAGAACCGCGTCCGCCCCTTGCAGTTGGTCGGCCCGTAGCTCCTCGACCTCCTCGTCGAGTACGCGCCACGCCAGCCCGGCGTCGGTCAGCCGGGAGAGCCCGATGTCACCGAAGACAGTGCTCCCGTCCGGCTGGGCATAACCTCGCGTGATCGCGACCTGATAAACCACTTCGGCCTCTCTCGGAAATCGGTGAGCTGCTTTCCGCAGCGTAGTTCCGCGAGTCCGCCCGTAGGAGACGTGAAGGGAATCAGCATGACGGAATCACAATTACCGATGACAGGTCGAAGAGGGGTACGAGCAGGTAATACACGCGAGTCGGTGGTATTCACATGCCGGGCCGGCCGGATTTCCGGTATTCACGGGTTCCGGTGTGTGCGGCTATTGCACCGCCGACACGGTCGAGAGGCCGTCGATCGCCGCTGTGTCCGCCGGGGACAGCGTGACGTCGACCGCGGACAGGTTCCTCTCCATGCGTTCGCGGTGCGCGGACTTCACGGTCACCGCGACCTCGTGGTGCAGGTTCCACGCCAGGACGATGTCACGCGCCGAACGGCCGTGCCGCCGCGCGATGTTCACGAGCACCGGGTGGTCCAGATCGGTACTGCGCAGCGGACTGTGCGCGCTGAGCACCACGCCGCGCCGGCGCATCGCCTCGGCGAAGTCGGGGTCGTGGTCGCCCGGCCCCCACTGCACCTGGTTGACGGCCGGGTACACCCCCGTCTCCTGGTGCAGCGCGTCGATGAGCTCGACCGAGTAGTTGCTCACACCGATGGCCCGTACCAGGCCCTCGTCGCGGGCGCGGACGAACTCGCGCCAACTGGTGACGCCCGGGTATCCCCCGGGCGGCCAGTGGATCAGCCACAGGTCGAGGTAGTCGCAGCCCAGCGCCGCAAGGCTCCGCTCCAGCGTGAGCCGTTCCCTGCCGACCTGGTCGGGCGGCATCTTGGTGGTCACGAACAGGTCGGACCGGGGCAGGTCGGTGGCCGCGAGGGCCGCTCCGACGGCGGCCTCGTTGCGGTAGCGGGTGGCGGTGTCGACGAGCCGGTAGCCGACCGAGAACGCGGTCAGCACGGCCTCGGTGGCCTGGTCGCCACGCATCGGATGGGTGCCGAATCCGATGAGCGGCATGGCGCGGCCGCCCGCGTCGGCCGTGGGTACCCGGCCCGCTCCGGATGGGAGGGTCGTTTCCATGGCGGTTCTCCTCACACGGTTCATACGGCCGTGGCAGGTCAGTAGGTCAGTACAGTTCGACGAGCCGCAGCGGCGTCCGCGCCTGCGGGTCGGCGCCCGAGGCGGTCACCACGACGGTCTCCGCGAGTTCTATCGAGCCCCGGCCGGGTGCCACGACCTCGGTCCGCACGCCGAGCACCATGCCGGGCTCGGCGATCACCGTGCTGTCGGGCGCCAGCGGCAGCGACGCCCCGCCACCGCGCAGCGCGACGATCCAGCAGGCCGCCATGTGCTCGCCGGTCTCGCGGTCGAACGCGGCGTAGCCCTCGCGGAGCGGGGCGCCCGGTCGCAGCGCTGCCAGCAGTGCGGCGGTCGCGGCGGCGCCCGTGTCGCCGGCGGCGCGCAGCGGGCCGTCGGCCTTGCTGAGTACGGCGGTCGCCGCGGCGTACCCCGCGACCCCCTCCAGCAGCGGGTGCAGGACGTAGCGGAGCGGGGACGTGGCGGTCAGCCGAGCGGTGCCGGGGTCGTGGCCGCGGACGGTCACCAGATCCGAGCCGGCCGCCGCGTTCGCACCGATCTCGCCGATCTGGTCGTACCACCCCAACAGGCCACCGGCCCGGCGGATCGAGCGATCCACGTTGCCCGACAGCTCCCGTACGTCCATGCCGACGCGCAGGTGGTCCATGACCGCCGTGTAGCCGACAGCGGCAAGGCCGGCGGCGGCGGTGAACGCGGGAAGCTCCTCGGGCTCGCAGCAAGCGAGTTCGGCGAAGACCATGTCGGCCGCAGGCCGCAACCGCACGCCCGCGTCGTTCACCCGCCCGAACACTTCCCCCGGCAGATCGGCGTCCACGCCCACCACCCCGTCCGCGACGCCGGCCGCACGCAGCGCGGCGGTGATCGCAGCGGAGAGGTCACCGGCCGCGCTCACCACCGTGCCGTCGGTGGTGAGCAGGACGACGGTCCCGTCGGCGAGGCCGGGCGCCGAGCCCAGGGCGTACCGGCGCCCGCCGGGCGAGGTCAGCAACAGGGCCGTGAAGCCTGCCTTGTCCAGTTGTCCGCGGAGCCCGTCGAGTCCGGCTCCGGCCTGGCACGTGGCCGCTGTCGCCACGGGACCACCGTCCTTTCGAAAGCGTGACTGGGTGTGCGGTTGGTTCAGCGCTTGAGTGGTTCGAAGGCCGTCTCGCGGATGCGCAGCGCGGTGAACCCGGCGACGGCGGAGGTGAGGACGAGGTAGATCGCCGGTATCCAGGTGCTGCCGGTCGAGACGATGAGCGCCGAGATGAGCAGTGGGGCGGCGCCGCCGAAGATCGCGGTGCCGAGGTTGTAGCCGACGCCGTACGCCACGCTCCGCACGCGGGTCGGGAACAGTTCCGCGAGCGTCACCTGCATCACGCCGTTGGTGCCGGCGAAACACACGGACATGATCACCGCGCCGGCCACCGCCGTGGCGAAGGAACCCAGCGTCAGCAGCCAGTAGCAGGGGAAGCCGATGACGACCATGGTGAACGCCGAGATGCTGAGCAGCTTCTTGCGGCCCACCCGGTCCGACAGCCGTCCGGCGTAAAGCACCGCGAACATGCCGACGGCCAGCATGATGGCCGTGACGAGCAGGCCCTCCAGGGCGGAGAAGTGCATCTCGTCCTTCATGTACGTCGGCATGTAGATGAAGAGGACGAAGTAACCGGAGCTGTTGAGCAGCGGCAGCACGATGGCCACTCCCATCGCACGCCGAATCTCCGGGGAGGTGAACGCCTCCTTCAGCGGGCTGCCGGCCACCTCGCCCTTCGCCTCGGCCTCGGCGAACTCCGGGGACTCGTCGGCCAGTCGCCGGACGAGCAGGCCCACCACGCCCAGCGGGAGGGCGAGGAGGAACGGCAGCCGCCAGCCCCACGCCTCCATGGACGAGGTGCTGAGCACCGCGGTGAGCAGCGCGGCGAAGAGGGTGCCGAGCAGCATCGCGACGAACGTGGCGGCGTTGGCGTAGCTGACCACCCGGCCCCGGCGCCCGTCCCCGGCGTGTTCGGCGAGGAACGAGTTGCCGTTGCCGGGCTCACCGCCCATCGCGAAGCCCTGGACGAAACGCAGCAGTACCAGGCCGATCGGTGCCCAGACCCCTGCCGAGCCGTAGCTCGGCAGGAAGCCGACCAGGGCGGTGGACAGGCTCATCATGGTGATGAGTATCAGCAGCACCCGTTTGCGGCCTATCCGGTCGCCCCATGACCCGGCGACCGCGGCGCCCACCGGGCGGAAGAAGAACGGGATGGCGAAGGCCAGGAAGGTCAGCATGACGCTCGTGGTGGGAGCGTCGCTGGGGAAGAACACCACCGCGAGGGTCCCCGCCACGAATCCGTAGACGGCGTTGTCGTACAACTCGACGAAGACACCGACGAGACCACCGGCGATGGACGCCTTCGTCGCCCTCGTGGTGGCCGGGGGCGTCTGCGTATGCGTCGGAACCACAGAGACCGTGCTTTTCACGGGCACTACCTTTCACAACAGGAGTCGTCACGCTGGTCGCGTCTTCACGGTGTGGCTGGTCACCGGTATGAGGAATGTTGGCCCGTCTTTATTTCCTCGGTATTTCCGGTGGGTATATCCAGCCGCAAGCTCAGCGCAGTTCCTGATGCCGCCATTACGGAAACTTATTCCTGTCGGCCCGGCAGGTCATGGCGTAGCGGAAAGGGTATTTCAGCGACGCAGCAGAGATACCGAATGCGCGAGCCCCGCGACGGCTTCCCGAATGGCGTCGGACGACAATGCGAAGCTGGCCCGGAAATGACCCGGGCAGCCGTAGGAGTCCCCCGTGATCACCACCACGCCGGAGGTTTCCAGGAAGTGCTCCGAGAGATCCGTGTCGGATGCCAGCGTCGACCCCGAGGGGGTCACGGCCCCCATCAGCGCGGAGGAGTCGGTCCACACGTAGAAGCCTCCCTCGGGGGCCGTCGGACGCAACCCGTCGATCGCGTCGAGGCCGGACACGAGCAGGTCCCGTCGCCCGGCGTAGATGCGCACCGTGCGGTCGATGAACTCCCGGCCGCCGTCCAGCGCGGCGACGGCCGCCGCCTGGCTCACCGACGACGGGCACGACGAACTCTGCGACTGGAGCGTGCCGATCGCCCCGCACAGCCGGGCCGAGCCGGCCGCGTAGCCGATCCGCCACCCGGTCATGGCGTACGCCTTGGACACGCCGTTGACGAGAAAGATCCGTTCCCGAAGGTCGGGAGCGACGGTCACGGCGCTGGGCACCGGCCGTGCGCCGAAGTTGATCTCGTCGTAGATCTCGTCGCAGAGGATCGACACGTGCGGGTGTGCGCGGAGGACGTCGGCGAGCCCGCGCAGTTCCTCCTCGCTGTAGACGGCGCCGGTCGGATTGTTGGGCGTGTTCAGTACGACCCATTTCGTCCGGTCGGTGATGGCCTCGCGCAGCCGGCCCGGCGTGAGCTTGTGCCCGTCCGCGGCCGTGGTGGCGACGACCACGGGGCGCCCTCCGTTCACCGTGACCATGTCCGGGTAGGACACCCAGTACGGTGCCGGGACGATCACCTCGTCACCCTCGTTCAGCGTCGCCACGAACGCCAGGAAGATGAGCTGCTTGGCGCCGCCGCCCACGCAGATTTCGTCGGTGGCGTAGGACTGCCCGGTCTTCCGCAGCAGACGAGAGGTGATCGCCCGCTGCAACGCGGGCGTGCCGTTCGCCGAGGTGTATTTCGTCTCGCCCGCGCGGATCGCCGCGATCGCCGCTTCCTTCACATGGTCCGGCGTATCGAAATCGGGCTCGCCGATCGTGAGCGGGAGGACCTTGCGGCCCGCCGCCTGAAATGCGCGCACCCGGTCCGCGACCCGGGAACTCGGCGACTCCCTGACGCGCGACATCCGCTCGGCCGGCACGGGCGCCCGAAGCGTTTCGGAAAGGGGCATCCCATTTCTCCTTCGGTGGTACGAAAGGTCGTTGTACGAAAGGTCGTTGTACGAAAGGTCGTTGTACGAGAGGTCGTTGTACGAGAGGTCGTTGTGCCAGGGGCCGTGACGCGAGGGGTCAGAGAAGTGCCGCGAAGGCGGTACGCGCGCGCAGCGCCACCCGGTCCAGAAGCCGCCGCCGCTCCAGATAGGCGGAGGTGGCGACGGCAGCGGTCGTCCGCCGGAAGCGGATCTCCTGCCCGGGTCTGAGCTGCGCCGCGTTGTCCAGGGCGCAGGAGGTGAGCACCGCGAGCACCGGGTATCCCGCGGTGATCCCACGGCCGCGCATCAGAACGAGCAGCTCGTCGCCCGTCGGGGCCTCGATCGCCCCGATCGGCACACCGCGCGACAGCACCTCCCCCGCGGCCGAACGCTGCGGCACGTGCCCGGCCACGCGCAGCCCGACGTGGTTGATGCGTGGGGTGACCAGGTACGGGGAGTCGTACAACCGCTTGAGCCCCGGGCCGAATTCGGCGGCGTCGGGCCCGTCGATCACGTCCAGGACCGCGGAGGTACGACCGACGTCGCGGGGGATGCCGAAGTCGAACACGGTGGCGCCGAAGCGCCGGTTGACCAGCGGTGGGTGGGAGCGGAACAGGGACAGGGAGGTTCCGGACGTGACGTGCGTTCCGAACCCGATCATCGAGTCCGGTGCGCAGCTTCCCATCAGCCGGGGAACGTCGAACGACCCGTGCACGGCGACGTAGGCGCGCAACCCCGCGTCCGAGATGCCGACCCGCACCGTCTCGCCCGCGCGCACCGACAGTGGTGCCCAGGCCGGGTACGCCCGACCGTCGACGGTGGGTTCGGCGGGCGCGCCGGTGACGGAGATGAGGACGTCGTGGCTGGGACGGAAGGTGACACCGAAGCCGGTGGCCTCGATGAGCGGGTCCGTGGGCGCGTTGCCGACCAGGGCGTTCGCGGCGCGGGCGGCGAACTGGTCGAGCGCGCCGTTGACCGCAAGGCCGCGCGAAGGGCCCGGGACACGGCCCAGGTCGGTGACCACGCATGCCGTCGCGGACTCGACGTACAGGTCAGGGCGGTCAGCCATCGTGGCGGTAACGCATCGGTGTGCCGAGCAGGTCGATGTAGGTGGCCTCGTCGATCGGCAGGAACCGCACCCTGTCCCCCGGCCGGTAGAGGACGACGGTGTCGGCGTCGGTCCCGGAATCTGCGTCGGTCCCGGTATCTACGTCGGTCCGCAGAATGTCCAGCGGGGTCCGTCCTATCTGGCGCCAGCCGCTCGGTGCGGCGACTGGGCCGATGACCGACTGCCGGCCCGCGACGGAGACCGCGCCGGGGGGCACCCTCAGCCGGGGGGTCGCCAGCCGGGGAATCGGGACTTCGAAGTCGGGTCCGTCCATCATGGCTGACGCGGCCGGGCCGCCCAGGCAGCGGATGAGGTGTTCCTTGGCGCACACGAGGTCGATGACCTTCGGCACCGGCTTGCCGACCACATCGGCGACCCACTCCAGGTCGGGGCCCGCCTCGCCACCGAACAGCACCGGCACATCGATGACACCGCCGCCGGTCTCCTCACCCTCACCGGCCGTGGTGTCCCAGGCGCGGATGTGCGACGCGATCACCTCACCCGTTGTGCAGTAGGGGTCGAATTCCACGAGCACCGCGTCGTAGGTCGGGACGGCCGTCACCGTGGGGTGGATCAGACCTTGGTTGAGCCATCCCGCGAGCCGGTGCACGGCCGTCCACACGCGGTCGGTGTCGGTGCCGTCGACGGTGACGCGCACAGCGGAGTCTCCGCACGGCGAGATGGCGACCGCGGTCGCTGTCCCCGTGTCCCTCGTGTCCCTCATGCGACCTGCGCACCCAGCACCTCGTGCAGCGGCGCCAACCGCACACCGGCGTCCTGCAGTTCGCCACGGATGCGCGTCGCGAGCTGAAGTGCCGCGGGACCGTCGCCGTGCAGTTGCACGCAGTCCGTCCGCACCGGCAGGTCCGTTCCGTTCCGGCTGGTGATCACCCCTTCGGTCACCATCCGGACGGTCCGGCGGGTGACCTCCTCCGGATCGTGCAGCACGGCTCCGGGCTCGGACCGCGACACGAGCGTGCCGTCGTCCTCGTAGGCGCGGTCGGCGATGCCCACCATGGCCATCCGCAGTCCGCGTTCGCGCGCCACGGCAGCCATCTCACCCTCCTGCATCAGGATCACCAGGGACGGGTCGAACGCCTCGACCGCGTCGGCGACGGCCTCGGCGTAGTCCCGCCGGGTGACCACCAGGTTGCCGAGGCGTCCGTGCGGTGCAAGGTGCCCGATACGGGTGCCGTGCGCGCGAGTGAAGGCGGACAGCGCCCCGACCTGGTACAGCACGTCGGTGCGCACCTCGTCGGGGGCCAGGTCCATCGCCCGGCGTCCGAAGCCCACCAGATCGGGGAAGCTCGGGTGCGCGCCGACGCCGACACCGCGCTCCACACAGGCGCGTACGGTCGCGTCCATCACCCGTGGGTCCCCCGCGTGGAATCCGCATGCGACGTTCGCGGACGTCAGCAAGTTCAACAGCTCGGCGTCGTTGCCCATGGTGTAGGCCCCGAAACTCTCTCCGAGATCGGCGACCAGATCGACGACAGGCACAGCGAGGCTCCTTTCCTGCCGGAACGGGACGGCGTCGAACCACGTCCGGCGCTCGTGTCGGCGGCCCCGGTGAGGGATCGCGTCCAGGTCAGACGCTAGATCCGGCAGGGGCGGGGAAGAAGGTCACATCACAAAGACCCATGGCCGCATAGCCGTTCTTGATGGGTCAGACGGGTCCGCGCGAACGGCTGCGCGGCGCGCCAGGACGCACGAGACCCCGGTCCTGGATCTCGACGGCGGAGCCGACCTTTCGCTCAGGGGGCGGGCGCGGGTCCGTGAACGCGCGGGTGTCTGCCCGGGGCGTGCACCGCTGTCGCTGCCTGCTCCCTGAACAAGGGCAGGCCACCTGATGCGGCTGCTGGAGGGCGAGTTCAGGTGCTGCCCTGAGTAGGTCAGGGTTCCCTGACTGCTGCGGCCACCGTCGCTCGTAGGTCGGCCGTGTTCACCCCTATGCCCTCGAGCAGCGTGGTGGCGCGTTCGTCATGGTCAAGGATGAGCGCGAGCATGTGAGCAGAGGTGAAGGGCTTCTTGGTGAGGCTTTGCGAGAGGTGGAGGATCTTCTCCATCGAAGGCGACCAGGGCAGTTCCCGGGCGCGGGTGATGCTCCTGGGGCGTCCGGGGTGTCCAGTGCTGTGTGGACCGTCTCGTAGTTGGCGCCCGCGGAGTCCAGGAGTTGACGGGCAGGGCTCTCGTGGTGGGCGATGCTCAGAAGTACGTGGGTGGCCGATACGGTCGCGTGGCCCAACGACCGTGCCTCGGCAACGGATTTGGCGATGTCTCGCACAGAGTGCTCGGTCATTGACTCGGGCATGGAGGTCAGCATTCGCCAGAAGCGCCTCGGCGTCCACCGGATGCGTGCATCACGCGGTGAGGTCGTACTCCTGCCTGCTGGGTGTGGGGTAGAGGCGTTCGTGCTCGCGCGCGGTGTGGAAGCGCCAGTAGGGGGCGAGGTCACCCCGCTCCTCCAGCAGACCGATCACCGAGGGCATCCCTGGACCTCCACCACCGCGACGACACGACGCCCCCTGCCTGCCACGGAACCCACGACGCCATGCCTGACCAGCGGAAAGTCATTGGGCGTCAAGACCGCAGGTCAGGACGGCTTGGCGACCGGTTCAAGGATGGCAACCCTCTGCACATGATGCGTCATCGGAAAGATGTCAGCCTGAACGAGTCACGGGAAAGGCAAGGTCAGGACCTGTTTCTCGGCTCGCTGCCCCGCGTGCGGGCGCCCAGAGCGTCAAACGAGCGTCACGGCCGACTGCCCGTCCCTCCTCTTCGGGGGAACAGGCTGCCACGACCAGCTCCCTTCCACGAGCCGCTCCCACTCAGTCCGGACGCAGGCTCGCACATCATGGCCCTGACCGCTTCTCCGGCCGCCATAATGGAGTCATGCCTTCCAGCCCACAGCACCCCGCACCCACGCCGAGCGACCTCTCGGGCGCGGTCGCCGAGGACCTCGCGCTGTACCGGGAGAAGTTCCGGCGGCGTTTGCCGGAGTCGCTGGACGAGTTGCACGGCCCGACCCAGGGGATCGTGGAGCTGCCACTGCACATGGCCTGGTCGGGGATGACCTCGTACGACATGAGCAAGCCCCGCCAGCGCATGGGCCTGTACCGCACCGTCCTGCACGAGGGCCTGCGCAACGACCTGCCCCGCTACCTCAACCAGGACCTGCTCCTCCAGCTGTGGCCGGTGCTGCGCACACTCGTCGGTCGCACCGTGCGCGCCGTATGGGAAGACGCCTTTCCCCAACTCGCCTCCCGCACGCGGGCAGCCGCGTGACGGACATGCCGGAGCTGCATACGCGGCTCCTGGCGGATGTGATCGCGCTCGGCTCGCCGTATCCCCTGGTCCTCACCGGCGGATATGCCGTGCGGGCGCACCGCCTCGTGAACCGCCCCAGCCAGGACCTCGATGTCGCCACCGAGAACCCGGCGCCCATGGCCGACATCGCCGCCACGCTCCGCGCCGGCCTGGAAGCCCGCGGCTGGAAGGTGCACGCGCTGGAGACCGCACCGCTGTCCGCCCGCTTCACCGTGACCGACCAGGCCACCGGGCAGGAGTGCGAAGTCGACATCCTCAAGGAGATCTTCTGGCGGCCGGTCGCCCAGAGCCCGTACGGACCCGTCCTCGCGGAGGAGGACGTGATCGGGACCAAGGTCCGCGCCCTCGCCGACCGCGGAGCGCCCCGCGACCTGATCGACGTGTTCGCAGCCTCCCGCCGCTGGACCAATGCCGAACTCGAGGAGTTCGGCCGCCGCCACGCCCGTGGCCGCTTCGAGCGCGAGGACCTGCAGGCTAACCTCACGGGCGCCGAGTGGACCGACGACGAAGCCTTCGCCGCCTATGGAATCGATGACGCCACCATCACCGCGCTTCGCGCTTGGGCTGTGGCGTGGGCCGATGACCTCGCGACCCGGCTCCTGGAAGAGGCCGATGATCCGGACATCGACTGATCACGCCCGAACCCTCACACGGCTCTAGCCACCCAGACGGGCTACGAAACGCGGCAACACCCAGCCTCTGCCGCCTATCGTGACGCTCCTCCCTGCACTGAGCCGAGCGGAGTCCTGGCCCGTGAAGTGCGCATTGTCGGAGAAGCAAGCCGCGATGCTGCGAGAGATCGCGGCTGCTTCTGAGGCCGTGGTTCTCCCGCCAAAGGCCATCCATACGGCTGCGGCGCTTGAGAAGCGCGGATTGATCAAGAGAACGTGGCGCAGCAGCGGGCCACCCGTCACGGTCGTCACGGCGGACGGCCGCTACTACCTCAAGTACGGCAAGCACCCTCGCGGAGTACAGGCAGCAAAGGAACGGCTGGAAGAAGACGCCGACGAAGCTGCCCGTGCCCCGCCGACGGAGTCGAGCTGATCTCCCTGCTGCGCTCCGCCTCGGAGAAGATCACGGTCCCCGATCCCGCTCCTCAGACGAGGGGGCGGTGGCGGGCTGCCTACTACGACGCGCTGCACCACGGTCACGTGCCGGAGGGGCACCAGCTGCGCTGGTCCGGACGGCAGCGAGGCGACTGCGTCTTCGCGCTGGTCGACGAGGAAGCCGAGAAGGCGGCCCAGTCTCCACCGGTGCCAGCCGTCGACGTGCCCGAGAGCGTGGGCCGCCCTCACCGTCTGGTCCGCGCGACGCGCAAGGCGCTCGGCAGGTCCCGGACCGTGGTCGACACCCGGGGCAAGCCCGAGGTCATCCCCCTGTACCTGTCACGTCCGCTGGTCGACCGAGCTCTGCGGATCATGCACTCTCTCCTGACCGAAGCCGAGAACCGTGGCCATGCCGTGGAGAGCCGGACCGATCTCGACCACGGGGATGCGGTGCACACGGTCGCCATCGTCATCCACGGCCGGGCCTTCCCCCTCGCCCTCACGGAACGGACGACCAAGGTCCCGCACGAGCCGACTGCCCAGGAGATCCGCCGACAGCAGCGCGGTCCCTGGACGCGGCCACCCACGGACGACGAGAAGTTCGACAGGCGTCTGGCGATCGGCGCACCGGTCAGAAGCCGGTATGAGCATGCGTTCTCGTACAGCGATGGCGCCCGATGGACCCTGGAGTCCCGGCTGGGGCGCCTGCTGCAGAAGCTCGAGCACCTGGCGGCAGAAGCCGAGCGCCAACAGCGGGAGCGGGAGAAGGAGCTCCGCGAAGCCGAGCAGCGGCACCGCTGGTACGCAGCCATTGCGCAGGCACGCGAACAACAGGTCGAGCGGCACCGGGCGAAGGTCCTGACCGAGCAAGTGAGGGCGTGGCAGCAGGCTCTGGAGATCCGCTCCTTCTGCCACGCTGCCCGGGCACGAGTCGGCGACGCACCGATTCCGGCGGACGAGGTCGAATGGCTGGAGTGGGCCGAAGGCTACGCGGCGCGGACCGACCCGCTTTGCTCGACACTGCGAACTCCGCCGGATCCCCCAGCCAATCGTGAGGCGCTGCACGAACTACTGAAGGGCAACCCGCACACATACCCTTGGCCGTTCGACGCCCAGGATCACTGGATCCTTCCTGAGACAGATCCAGCCGACCAGCACCTGTGACCCGCAAACGACTCCGCCCCGTCCGTTGAGGACAGGGCGGAGGAACGTTCATGCGGCTACGGTCAGCGGAACGTCGAGACGTTCCCAGGCTCCGAGGACGGCCTTGTGGGCGTCCGGTTGCAGGTGGGCGTAGCGCTGGGTGGTCTGGAAGCTCTCGTGGCCTAGGAGGTGCTGGACCTCGTAGAGGGAGACTCCCTTCTGGACCAGCCACGAGGCACAGGTGTGGCGCATGGAGTGCGGCGGGTAGTGCGGGACGAGCTGCTGCTCGCCGTCGGAGTCGAAGTAGTGGGCACCTTCAACGGTGGGCCACCAGGTCTGCCGACGCCAGTTGCTGTCGGCTAGGAGGCGTCCGGCACGGCCCTTGGTGATGGTGGTGAAGACCACGGCGTCCCGGTCGAGCCGGTGGATATGGCGTTCGAGTGCCTCCAGGACGTGGGGCGGGAAGGGGACCTCCCGGCGGCTCTTGGAGCTCTTCGGGTACTCCTTGATACCGCTCTTGGTGTTGACCTCCACCACGAACAGGCGCGAGCGACGTGCGTCGATGCGGTGGCGATGCAGGCCGGAGAGTTCTCCCCAGCGCAGTCCGGTGTAGAAGCCGAGCAGGCACATTGTCCGCCACGCGGCGGGGAGTTCATCCAGGATCCGGCGTGGGGAACGACGCCTTGAGCGGCGGCCTCAACCTCGTGAGCGGCATCCAATTCAAGTTCCTTGAAGCGCAGTCGCGGATGATTGAGATCGCCGCGGCAGCCAGCGGCCCGGCATACGGCCCGGGCCGCCCGCGTCTCAGCCGTAGAGTCGGTCATAGCTGCCCTCCATACTTCCGCTGTGACGGCGGCGTCGGGACCTGATGGGTTCGCGTGTCGGGCGCTTCGTCGGCTGGGTGGATGATCTGGTCGGGGACGGTCCAGTGGGCGATCGGGGAACGGGTGTAGCGGGCGGAGTGCGTGGTCCACTCGATCAGGCCCGCATTGAAGTCGTTCAGGGCCGTCAGGTAGGCGCGTATGTGCGGTTGGCGGCCGAGGGACGTCCGCAGGAGTTGGCTCTGGGTGTTGTCGTAGGCGTCCATGACCTGCTCGAACAGGCACAAGGCATCGGGGAGGGCATCAGCAGGGGTGCACCGGTGCTCGGCGGCGAGGACGGCAAGGAGGTTTTCCGTCTCCCCGTCGGCAAGTTCCCGGGGACAGAGAGGATGTCCTGTACGAGGATGGTGCGGTCTACGTCCAATGAATACGCCGCATACCTGCTGCCCTGCGTCTTCCCTATCGCTCGTGGGCCTCACCAGCGCACAGGTGCACGGGCGGCAATCCCAGACCATGCGCACTCGCACCGTCGTAAACCACAGCAGTGGCTCCAGACCACGAGCGCGTCCAAAGGCTTTGACGTGACGCTTTCTAACGTCTTGTCGACCGCCTCCGGCGTCATATCCGAAACGGGCGCGGGCGGGCACAGCAGTGGATTACGCAAGGCGAGTCGAACATCTGCCCGGTTTTACCGCGGACCCGACGGTGCCAGTCGGATCCCGCGAGAGCCGGTCCTGATCCGGGCCAGCCCACGCGGACGTCGTCCCCCGGTCAATCGGTCGGATTCGGCCCCTTAGCAGCCCCCTTTGAGGCCCCGGACGCTGACGGAGTCGATTGCGCACCGCGACCAGTCCAGCTCGCTGGCGGGCCCGAGCTCATCGAAGGTGACACTGTGCAGGCTAGCCCGGACGGGGTCCTTGGACCACTGCCGGTAGACGGCGGGCCAGGCCAGCCCGAACACCGGCGGCAACTGCCGCCAGGAGCCGCCGGAGGTGGCTACGAAGATGATCGCTGCAGGCACTCGCGGTCTTCGACTCTACGTCGCCCACTGCCCTGCGGGCGTGCGACCACCATCTCCGGGGCACCACCTGTCACCGGGCTGGACATCACTGTGCGCAATGCCAGCCCGGCAAGCTGCATAAAGGAGCAGGCCGCCGAGCAGGTGTGCGCCTGTTTGCGCTGTGTGCGGCTGACGCTCGGTTACCCACATGCACGATCAGTGGTGCAGGCATCGGCCAGGTCGTGGGTGAGCTGGTGGACGAGTGCGTCAGTGTGATCGGCCGGATAGGTGTGGGCTCCTGGGAACAGGCGTGGAGTGGCGGGTGTGGTGACCAGTTCGTTCCAAGCCGTCAGGCTGCTGGTGTCGGTGATCGGGTCGTGGGTGCCGCCGTAGAGGGCCAGGGGAAGGTCGAGCGGGGTTTCCTCACGTGAGTGGCGGTAGTGCATGAGGAGCAGCAGGTCGGCGAGGATCGGAGTGCACAGGGCGGCAGCCATGGGCGTGTGGATCAGGTTTTCGGGGAGCGGGCCGATGAGGTCGGTCAGGCCGGCCAGCCCCGCGGCAAGGCGGGCTGGCAGGGCTGCGGTGTACAGGCCCAGGTGCGGGGCGGGCAGCGCTGACAAGGCCAGCAGGTGAGGGGTGCGGTTCTTGCTGTGCCGTAGGGAGCATGTGGCCAGGTACGCCATGAGTGCTCCCACGCTGTGCCCGAACACGGCGAATGGCCGTGGGTCATGGCAGCGGTCGATGGCTTCCGCAATGTCGGCGGCGAGCCGGCGTGGATCGGTCTGTGACGGTTCGCCACTGCGCTGCCCGCGTCCGGGGAGCGAGAAGGAGCAGATGTCCAACTCAGCCGGAGCGCAGCGGGTCCACGGCGCGTAGTACTCGGGGCCGCAGCCGGACGGCGGCAGGCAGTACACGCGCAGCCGGGCGCGGGTTCTCCCGGTCAGCTGGACAGTCGTCACCGAGCTGTGGTTTGCGTCGGCGGCGCTGTTGCATACGGGGTGTGGTGACGCGGGCAGGGCAGGCACCGTCCTACTCATCATCGGGTTGTGCATCATTGTGGTAATGCCTGGGGGCGTTGTCCGGGTTGCCGGTGGCCGTCAGGGCTGGGTGAAGATGAGGGTGGCGTTCTGGCTGCCGAATCCTGCGGAGGTGCTGGCGACGGCCTGCACGTGGGCACGGCGTGGTGTCTTGGCGACGACGTCCAGGTCGATATCGGGGTCACAGCGTTCGTGGTTGGCGGTGGGCGGGATGGTCTGGTGTTCGAGGCTCAGCACGCTGACGGCTGCTTCGATGGCTCCGGCAGCCCCGAGCGAGTGCCCGGTGATGCTCTTCACGGCGGTGACGGGTGGTGGTCGGCGGAACACCCGGTGCAGGGCGCCGGCTTCGGCCTGGTCGTTCAGACGGGTTGCTGTGCCGTGGGTGTTGACGTGGCTGATGTCCTCGGGAGTGAGTTCGGCGTCGCAGAGGGCCGCGCTCAGGCAGCGTGCCAGGCCCTCACCCTCGGGGTGGGGGACGGTGGGGTGGTGGCCTTCGGCGTTGGCGGCATACCCGGTCAGAAACGCCTTGGCGCGGGCGGAGCGAGCCCGCGCGTGGAGGGCGCTTTCCAGGACGAGGACGGCTGCGCCCTCGCCGAGGACGAACCCGTCCCGGTCCGCATCGAAGGGCCGGCAGGCGCCGGCCGGGTCGTGGTGCCTGGTGGACAGGGCGCCCATGCGGTGGAATGCGGCTGCCGCGAAGGGGCTGGTGCAGGGGGATTCGCTGCCGCCGGCCAGAGCGATGTCGCAGGCTCCGGAGCGGACCAGGTCCCGGGCGACTCCGATGGCGGTGGTGCCGGAGGCGCATGCCGTGCCCACGATGAAACTTGGTCCCAGGGCCCCGAGATGCAAACTGACTTCTCCGGCTGCCATGTTCGGGGACGAACGGGCGATCGCCGTCGGTGACAGGGCGTGATAGGCGCGTTCGTGAAGTTTACGGAAGGTGACCATGCCCGTGTCGTTGCTGCTGGCCCCCACTCCCAGCACGACGGCGACGCGGGTGCCGTCCCAGGTGTCAGGGCACAGGGCGGCGTCGTGCACGGCCTCGCGGGCGGCCACCAGCGCCATCTGGGTGAAGCGGTCAAGCCGCCAGGCGGTGCGCCTGCCCAGCAGGTGGTCGGGGTCGAAATCCGGGACGCGGCAGGAGAACGCGACGGGGGCTTCGGCGTCGGCCATGACGGGATCGACGGTGGCGGCCGACACCCCGGCACACAGGCCGGCCCACGTGGCGGCGGTTCCGATCCCCGCGGGGGTGACCAGGCCCATGCCGGTCACCGCTACATCGTGCTGTGCCATTACTTGGTGCCCGCAGCCGCGGTGGGGGACTTGCGAGCCTGATCGAGGAAGTGCGAAGCCTGCTGGAGAGTGAGATCGGTGCTCAAGGCGGTGGCGTCTTGGGACAGCTGAAGTCCGGTGTCCTCCTCCAGGATGACGAGGAGTTCCACGAGGGTGATCGAGTCCACCTCGAGGTCCTTGAAAGTGCGGTCCTCGCTGATCAACGCTTCGTCGATGCCGAAGTAGTCCCGGAGACGATCGCTGATCATTCGGTACGAGTCGGTCATCGACGTTTCCTTCACCGGATCTGTGGGGGGAGGAGGGAAGCGTGGCATGGGCCAGGGCGAGGCAGCCTGACTGCGGGCGGCGGGTCACGGTGAAGTCGCCCGTTGGGACGATGAGCTGACGGTCATCGCTTCGTGGGCGCGGGCGCCGTCGGGGGCAGGGTCTTTCACCGGATGGCGTCGTACGCGTGGCATCCACCAGTTGGCCCGGCCGGCGAGCTGCATCACCGCAGGGACGAGGATGCCGCGGACGATGGTGGCGTCCACCAGGACGGCGATGGCCAAGCCGATGCCGAGCATTTTCAGCATGCTGATCCCCGAGGTCGCCAGGGCGCCCATGGCGACGGCGACGATGAGAGCGGCCGCGCTGAACAGGCGCCCGGTGCGTGCGATGCCCGTCACGATCGCCTGCTTGTTGTCGCCTGTGGCCAGGTATTCCTCCTTGATGCGGGTCATCAAGAACAGCTCGTAGTCCACGGAGGCACTGAAAGCCAGGGCCAGCACCAGAACCGGCATGGTGACTTCCAGGTATCCGGTGACGGCGAAGTTACCTACGAGGAACCGGATATGTCCCTGCTGGAACACCCAGACGAGGGCGCCGAGGCTGGCCGTCAGGCTCAGCACTCCGACGACCACCGCCTTCAGCGGGACCAAGAAGGAACGGGTGCAGGCCAGTAGGACAGCGACAGTCGCCAGAGCAGCCAGGGCGGCCACCCACGGCAGACGGTTGCCCATGACGGCGATGGTGTCGGCGGCCTGTGCAGTGCGGCCGGACACCAAGCGCGGACCGGGCGCCGGAACGGCTCGTACCCGCTGCAGCATCTGCCGGGCAGCGTCGCTTTGCGCGGGCGCCTGCCCGACGACTGTCACCCATGTCCCAGGCCCGGTTGCCCCCGCCCGGCTCTGGCTTGTGCCACTGGCTTCCGTGCGATGACCGGCCTGGTAGGAGCCCGTGACCGCGGAAACGACCACAACGCCGGGAATCCGGGAGAGCCGACGTGCGTAGGAGTCCAGGGACGCTGGGGCAGTGACGTCCGCCTCGGGCAGGACAACCGTCAGGGCGCGTTCGCTGTCCACGGGGAAGGCCCGGCTGATGCTCTCCGCGGCGGTGCGTGCCGAAGCGTCAGACGGCAGAACACGGGCATCGACCACTCCAAAGCGCGCTTGCGCGAACGGTACGGCCATCGCCAACAGCACCAGAACGCTCAGCCCGAGCAAGACGACCGGGCGCGCGACAGTCACCTGGGCAATCGCCTTCCACACGTGGCTCTCCCGGCTTTGCGAAGAGACTCCCCTCCGCACTGGACGCCACGGGAGTGCCTGGCTCGCGCTATCCGTCCTGCTACCAATGAGCAGCAACAGCGCCGGCAGCGCGGTCATGCTGACAGCCGCGCCCAGCGCCACCACGACGATCCCGGCGATGGCCAAAGACCGCAGGAACGGCAAGGGCAGCACCAGGACCACGGCCAGCCCTGCAAGGACCGTGGCGGCGCTGTAGACAGCCGCCCGGCCCGCCGTGCGCATACTGCGCACCACGGCGTCCGGCACAGCACAGCCGTCGGCCAACTCCTCGCGGAACCGGGTCACGACGAAGAGCGCATAATCCACAGCCAGCCCGAATCCGAGGGCTGCGGCGATGTTCAGGGAAAACACCGACATCGGCAGGAAGACGTTCACCAGACGCAGCACTGCGAACGCCACGGTGACCACGCAAACAGCGATCGCTGTCGGCACCAGGGCCGCGGCGAGAGATCCGAAGGCGAGCAGGAGAATCAGCACGGTGAGTGGCAGCACGATGAGCTCCGCTCGCAACAGGTCGTGCTGACTCTGTCGGGTCGCCTCCGCGTTTACCACCGTGGGACCCGTGAGTTCGACGGCGAGCGTGCCGGAGTGCTGTCTCAGTCCAGGGCTCAGCCGCTCGGCCGTGCGCATGGCAGTGAAATCGTCACCGGCGAGATCGAAACGGATCAGGGCCGCCCGCCCGTCCGCGGATCGCAGCTCCGGCCGATCCCCGTCCCAGTATGAGGCGGTATGCCGTACGCCGGGCTGCATGTGCGCCCACGCCTCCAGGCGGCGCCCGGCGGCTACGGCGGCGGGGTTGTCAACGCCGTCCGCGGCCCGCGCATACACCGTCAAGTCGGATGTGCTCGCCCCGAACCGGTCAGCGAGGATCTTCTCCGCGCGGGCTGCTTCCGTCCCGGTGGCGGTGTAGCCGCCGGAGGACAGCTCACTGAAAGCCCCCACTCCTAGCGCACCGGCTACCACCGCCACCAGCGCATATGTCATCAGCAGCGAGCGGGCGCGACGCATGCAGAAGCCGGCCAGTGCGGCGATGAGGCCGTCACCGCCTCCCGCGGGATGCCCTGACTTGTTCATGGCCGCACTCATGGGGATCGTCAAAACACCGTCGCTTCCTGTCCATGGAGCACGAACTCGGGCGCGCAGACAGCCGGGAGCCTGCCGCTGTCAGGCAGTGGAGCCGAAGCTGCCTCGATCAATCACCGGGGCGGCTGGAGGTGGATTGCATGCTCCTTAGCCGACAGCTGCTCTCTGACGCCCTCGAACGCTCGAGCCCGGGCGTTCGTGCGCTCAAGTTCCCGGGCGAGCCCTTCGCGAGCCTGCTCCCCAGCCGGCCCCAGGCCCTGCAACGTCCACAGAGACAGAGAGCGCAACAGCGGGGCGAGAACATCATCGTGATGCACCCGCAGGTCATAGACGCCGGCGAGGGCGACGTCCCATGCCATCCGCCGGAATCCCGGCATGCGGTGCCCCGGCATCTGAAACGTCGCGACGCAGTCGCACAACGCCTGCACCACGGCATCGGCATCAATGGCCAGCGCCGCGGCCAGCAGATCCCGGTAGAAGACCATGTGGAGGTTCTCGTCCTGGGCAATGCGTGTCAGCAGCCTTTCGCAGTTCTCCTCACCGCTGTGACGACCAGCGTTGCGGTGGGACACGCGGGTAGCCAGTTCCTGGACGGTGACGTACACCAGGTTCTGCAGCAGCCCGTCACGCCCGGGCTCATACCCGGTCGCCACGTGCGCCAGCCGGGCCCTTTCCAAGGCCACCGGATCGACCGCGCGCGTGGCGTGAAGATACGCGCGCAGAGCCGTGCTGTGCCGGTCCTCCTCCGCAGTCCACCTGTTGATCCACTCCGCCCACGCCCCACTGCGGCTGATGCGGGTGGACAGCGCCCAGTGGTAGCCGGGCAAATTGTCTTCGGTCAGAAGATTGAGGACCAGCGCCGAACGAGCTGTCGACGACAGAGATGACTGCCCGGCTTCCCACGGGTCACCCTCCAAGGGGCCGTCAAAGTCACGGCCCTGGCCCCACGGGACGTACTGATGCGGGAACCACTCCTGAGACCGGGCCAGATGCCGCTCAAGCAACGTGCCCACCACAGGTTCCAGCTCCGCAAGCCAGTCAGAAGCCGAGAGACCGCCAGCGCGGGGAGAGAGGGTCATGGCTCACCAGTCTCTGACTCATCCACTCTGTCGCGCGGCACCACGCGGGTCACATCATCTCGAATAGCCCATAAGGCTGTTACTCATGGTCTGACCTCGAACAACGTCCCGAACGGTGTCACTCACCCCGGAGTTCGGCTACGCGGACGGCGGTCCTTGGCATGATCCTTCGTACCTGCCGCAGCGCGAGTCTCACCAGATCCAAGACCGTCGTCGGACACGCCAACCCCTCCCCGGCAGGCCCAGAGGAGGTCCGCGTTCTCCCGCGTGCTGGCCCGCACCAGGGAGTCGTCGGCCAGCAGCAGGAGCGTCTCCACGAGCCGGTCGAACATCGCGACGACTGACCACTAACGTCGACCGACTTGGACGCCTCGGCCTCGCAGAGTCGGGCAGCGGCGAGCGGCCGGCCTCATCGTGCCGATCAACACCCGTGATCCGAGGAGCCACGCCGCCGAGCGGTCGGTAGTCGTATTGATGTTTTAGCGGCCGGCTCGGCTGGGTGCGTCACCGCGAAACGCTCGCCGGTCTTGAGCGGTCGGTACTCCGCTCATCGAATAGTCAAAACTGATCCGCTGTTCTATCGACCACCTTTCGCCAGCTACTCGATACGACGCCAGACGCTTACACAAGCTGGGATGATTATCCCAACAGCGGTCTATTTAGGCGGCCTCATGCCGTAATGCCGCCCAGGTGTAATGCAGTTGGAGCCGGAACAAGGTTGGCGACGGCGCGTGACTACCCGGCGCATGCACCGTCATTTCACATGTCACCGGCTTAAACGCGGCGCGTGAAGCAAGCAAATTAGGAGGGCGTGCATTCAACGCACAGCCGTACGCCTTCCTTTGCTGTTCGGCGGCTACGCAGACTGGCGGGTGTACGCGTTTCGTCAGTGCTGGGCCTCGACGGTGCTGTCCACGGGCCTCTTGGTGAGCTGACGGGCTGTCCTCCGGGTCTGGGTGCAAACCGACAGATCCTCCGAACGACACGGACGACTACGGCAGGACACCCCATCCGTTCCGGCAGGAGACCACACATGTCACCGACCCACCGGTCACCGGTGCACACCTGCCGACGCCCAGCGCTGTCTGGCCCTCTCCTTGCCTGCTACCCCTCCCCGCGAAAGGCACTGATGCCAGCACAACCGATCGAAGTCAAGCCGAGTGACGAGCGTTACGACGCGCTGCGCCGCGGATTCAACCAACGCTGGATCGCCCATCCCGACTACGTCGTGGTGGCAACGTCCGCGGACGACGTGACGGCGGCGCTCACCAAATTCCTCAGCAAACCGGCCAACACCAAGCGCCGCATCACCGTGCGCTCCGGCGGCCACTGCTACGAAAACTTCGTCTCCGCCCCCGACGTCGGCGTCATCATCGACGTCAGCGCCATGAACCGCGCCTACTACGACCCGTCGATGAAGGCGTACTGCGTGGAGGCGGGCGCGACGAACTGGCACAGCACTACCCAGCTGTACCGGACCACCGGCCGGGCCCTGCCGGGAGGCTCCTGCTACTCGGTCGGCAGCGGCGGCCACATCTCCGGTGGCGGATACGGCCTGCTGTCCAGGCTCTACGGCCTGACCGTGGACTACCTGTACGCCGTCGAGGTGGTCACCGTCGCCGACGGCAGGACACCGAAGGTCACCGTGGCCAGCAAGGACTCCGCCGACCCGGCACTGCGTGACCTGCGGTGGGCGCACACCGGTGGAGGCGGTGGAAACTTCGGTGTCATCACCCGCTACTGGTTCCGCGACCTGCCCCAGCCGCCCGGGCAGGTACTGCTGAGGTCCGTCGCCTGGAAGTGGGAGCAGTTCCAGGCGCGACCCGACCTGTTCAAGTCACTGGTGCGCCGGTATGGGCAGTTCTTCGAGCACGAACACACCGGCAAAGGGCCGGATTTCATCCATCGCTACGGGTACCGGGACCTGTTCACTCTGCTCAAGCTCACCCACATGTCCAACGGCAAGGTGGGCCTGATCATCCAGATGGACGGCACCCGTGACGACTCGCCCGCGCGCCTGAAGGCGTTCCTGGACTACATCACCGAGGGCTTCACCACCGGCACCGAAACACACGTCGCCGAGACGGTCCTGGACCGGCAGACCGGTGAGCACCCCGCGCAGAGGGAGCTGTTCATCCCGACCCGTCTGCCGTGGCTGACCGCCACCCAGAGTCTGAACGACTCCGGCCCCAACCGCTGCGGCAAGTACAAGTCGGCCTACCACACCAAGGCGTTCACCGAGGAACAGATCGACGCCATCCACCGCCACCTCACCGACACCACCTACCACAACCCCGACGCCCTGCTTCAGGTGGACTCCTACGGAGGAATGGTCAACGACGTCGACTCGGACGCGACAGCCGTACCCCAGCGTTCCTCCGTCATGAAGCTGCAGTATCAGGCGTACTGGACGTGGGACAAGGACGCCGACGCGAACGGGGTGTACGACTACCGGGACGCCGACAAGGACAGCGGGATCGCCGCCCCGCACCTGCGCTGGATCCGCGACTTCTACAAGGACGTCTACCGGTCCACCGGCGGCGTGCCCGCAGCACCCGACCCCGCACTGACCGCATCCCAGTCGTCCAACACCGACGGCTGCTACGTCAACTACCCCGACGTCGACCTCGACGATGGCACCCTCAACACCTCCGGCCAGCCGTCGTACCAGCTCTACTACAAGAACAACTACAAGCGCCTGCAGCGCACCAAGCAACGCTGGGATCCCAAGAACGTCTTCCGCCACGCGCAGTCCATCCGACCGCCTGCCCCCAATTGACCGGACTCGGCCCCAGTAAGCGAGACGGCTCAGCCGCCATGGCAGATCGCCGACATCCACCTCCACTCGGTGAAGCCGACCCGACCCGGGCGGGTCGCCCTGTCCCGAGGCCGGTTCACGCAGCAGGCAGATGTCGATGGTCTTGTCGCGCAGGGCGGTGACCTACGGGCGTGGTCGTCTCCTGGATGTCCAGCAGCAGGCCACGGTCGCGTAGGGGGGCATACGTCCGAGCGCCACTCCCCCGGCGTCCAGGCACCAGGTTCTTCACCGGACGCGAGCCGCTCCAGAAGCGCGCTGCCGTTCGTTCAAAGGCGAACCACCGATGCCCCGCAGCCATCCGAAGCCGGTCACGGGGCTCACCCCTCTCTCTTCCGGGATATCTGACCAGCAGGACTCAGTAGGTCTGCGCTCAGCGTCGCCTGCCCTCGGCGCCCATCGATACTCGCCACCTGACAGGGTCTGACCTGCCCGACAAGGCGCCTGACACTCCATCAGAACGAGCGTCAAATGAGCGTCACGAGCGTCATTTCAGCGTCATTTCAGCGTCAAGATATCGCCCGTAACGCCCACACCGCACATAGTGCGCACTCACAAAACCGCAGGTCAGGAACCCTTCGCGGCCGGTTCAAGAATCGCCACGCACTCCACATGATGCGTCATAGGAAACAGATCGAACGCCCGCAGCATCCGCACCCGATACCCGCCCTCCCGGAAGTACCCCAGGTCCCTGGCCAGCGCCGCCGGATCGCACGCCACGTAAGCGATGCGCCGCGCGCCCAGGGAGGACAGATGCTCGACCGTCTTCCGTCCCGCTCCCGCCCGCGGCGGGTCCAGGACGATCAGGTCGACCTCGGTGATGCCGGTACGCGGCAGGACGGACTCGACCTTGCCCTGCTCGATGCGGACCCGGGGAAAGTCCGCGAGGTTGTGCCGGGCGTCCTCGACGGCGCGTTTGCCGGACTCGATGCCGAGCACCGCGCCCTTCTCGCCGAGCCGGTCGGCCAGCGCGCCCGCGAACAGGCCGACGCCGCAGTACAGGTCGAGCGCCATCTCGCCCTTGCGCGGCAGCAGTCCCTGCATGACCGCAGTGACCAGTGTGTCCGCGGACCTCGGGTGGACCTGCCAGAAACCGCCGTTGCCGACGCGGTGCGTACGACCGTCCGCGCGCTCCCGGACGAAGGCGCGGCCGTGGACCCGGTGGACGCCGCCGTCCTTCTCCTCCACCCGCAGCACGGACACCGGCCTGTCCAGCTCGACGAGCGGCAGCCGCTCCCCCGGCCTCGGCGTCAGGATCACCTGGCGGTCCTGCGACCCGGTCGCCGCGATCGCCTCGACGGACTCCATGCCCGTCCAGTCACGCTTCTCGATGCCCAGCTCGCTCACTCCGGGCGCCGCGATCATGCAGTGGTCGATCGGCTCGACGTCGTGCGAGCGGTGCCGGCGCAGACCCGCCCGTCCCGTTTCGGCGTCCACCGCGTACTGCACCCGCGTCCGCCACGCCGGGACCTCACCGGCCGGCAGCTTGTCGCCCTCGGCCGGCATCACCGTGCCGTCCCAGCCGGCCTCCTCGGGCGTCAGCCCCGCGAGCCGCTGCAACTGCTCGGCGATGACCTCGCCCTTCAACCGCCGCTGGGCGCCGGGCTTGGCATGCTGCCAGTCGCAGCCGCCGCAGTGGCCCGGACCGGCGTACGGACAGGGCGCCTCGACGCGGTCCTTGGAGGCGGAAAGCACGTCCACCGCATCCGCGCGCAGGAACCGGGAGTCCTCCTCGCCCTCCGTCACCCGCGCCACGACCCGCTCACCGGGCAGCGCGTGCCGGACGAACAGCACCTGACCCGACTCCGTACGGGCGATGCAGTGCCCGCCGTGCGCGACGGGCCCGATCTCGACCTCGTACTCCTCCCCGACCAGCGACTTCTTCGGTTCTGCCTGCATGGCGGGGTGACTCCACAACGTCAAGGGGGGAAAAGTTGGACAACAGCCCATCAGTCTACGTGCTCGCGCACAGGTCAGTCCTTCGCGCTCGGCTCCTTCGCGCGCTGCTCCGCCGGACCCCGCCGCACCGAACCCGGCGCGTTCCACTCCGACCGCTTACGGGCACGCTTCTTCGCCACCTCGGACGACTCCAGCTGGTACGGCACCGAGGTCACCATGACGCCCGGCGTGAACAGCAGCCGCCCCTTCAGCCTGAGCGCGCTCTGGTTGTGCAGCAGTTGCTCGTACCAGTGGCCGACCACGTACTCGGGGATGATCACCGACACGACATCGCGCGGCGACTCCTTGCGCAGGCCCTTCACGTACTCGATGATCGGCCGCGTGATCTCCCGGTACGGCGAGTCCAGCACCTTCAGCGGTACGTCGATCCCGCGTCGCTCCCACTCCGCGCGCAGCGCCTTGGTCTCGGCCGGGTCCACGTTGACGCTGAGCGCCTCCAGCGTGTCCGCTCGCAGCAGCTTGGCGTAGGCCAGAGCCCGCAGGGCCGGTCGGTGGATCTTGGAGATCAGGACGACGGAGTGGATGCGGGACGGTCGTACGCTGTCGTCGCTCGGGCTCTCGGGGGCGGCGAGTTCCTCGGACACATGGTCGTAGTGGCGGCGGATGGCCGTCATCGTCACGTAGAAGATCACCATGCCGAGCAGCGCCACCCAGGCGCCGTGCGTGAACTTGGTGACCAGGACGACGACCAGCACCAGACCGGTGAAGAAGGCGCCGAAGGTGTTGATCGCGCGGGAGCGGATCATGTGGCGGCGCTTGGCGGGATCCTTCTCGGTGGCCAGGTGGCGGTTCCAGTGGCGGACCATGCCGGTCTGGCTGAGCGTGAAGGAGACGAACACGCCGACGATGTAGAGCTGGATCAGCCGCGTGGAGTCGGCGCCGTACATCCACACCAGCAGCATGGCCGCGCCGGCCAGGAGCACGATGCCGTTCGAGAAGGCGAGCCGGTCGCCGCGGGTGTGCAGCTGGCGGGGCAGATAGCGGTCCTGGGCGAGGATCGAGCCGAGCACCGGGAAGCCGTTGTACGCGGTGTTGGCCGCGAGGAACAGCACCAGCGCGGTGGCCCCGGCGAGGATCACGAACAGGAAGCTGCCCTTGCCGAAGACGGCCTCGGCGACCTGGGTGATCACCGGGTTCTGGACGTATCCGGAGCCGAGCGCGACACCGTCGTGGATCAGGTCGACGGCCGGGTTCTCGGCCATGCGGACCTTGGTCGCCATGGCCAGGCCGATGATCCCGCAGAACATGGTGACGGCGAGGAAGCCCATCAGCGCCAGCGTGGTCGCCGCGTTCCTCGACTTGGGCTTGCGAAAGGCCGGGACGCCGTTGGAGATCGCCTCGACACCGGTGAGCGCGGCACAGCCGGAGGAGAAGGCGCGCAGCAGGAGGAAGACCAGGGCGAAGCCGGCCAGGCCCTGGTGTTCGGCCTTGATCTCGTACGACGCCGTCGGGGCCCGCATGGTGTCGTCCAGCACCAGCCCGCGGAACGCGCCCCACGCGATCATGATGAAGACGCCCGCGACGAACACGTACGTCGGAATCGCGAAGAGCTTGCCGGACTCCCGCACGCCGCGCAGGTTCATCAGCGTCAGCAGCACGATCACGGCGATCGCGCAGAGCACCTTGTGCTCGACCACGAAGGGGATCGCGGAACCGAGGTTCTCGATGCCGGACGCGATCGACACGGCGACGGTGAGGACGTAGTCGACGAGCAGCGCGCTCGCGACGGTCAGGCCCGCCTTGTTGCCGAGGTTGGTGGTGGCCACCTCGTAGTCGCCGCCGCCGCTCGGGTAGGCGTGCACGTTCTGCCGGTAGGACGCGACCACCGTGAACATCAGCACGACGACGGCGAGCGCGATCCACGGGCTGAAGTGGTACGCCGACACGCCCGCGATCGAGAGGACCAGCAGCACTTCTCCGGGCGCGTACGCGACGGAGGACAGCGGGTCGGAGGCGAAGACGGGGAGGGCGATGCGCTTCGGCAGGAGCGTCTCGCCCAGCCGGTCACTGCGCAGTGCGCGCCCGATCAGAATCCGTTTGGGCACGTCGGTCAGTTTGGACACAACAGAGGATCGTAGGCGTTCGAACGGGAGGCCGCCCACCTGCCGTCCCACATCTGCTCTCCGGGTGAAAACCGGAACCGGTGCGGCGGCGGTTTCGGCAGGTCGCCCCACACCTATGCCTATATGACAAAACCCGCCCGTTTTCCGGCCGTTGCCGACCTCCGGAGGATCCATGCACACCACCGCCCAGCTGATCGGCGCCGCCGCCACACTCGTCGGCCTCGGCATCCTGACCCTGGTCAGCGTCCGCAGCATCAGCCGTCGCTGACCGGCAGCGCCCCGTGCACGGGGGTCCCGCCCGACGACCGCGCCTGTGTAGCTTGGGCGGCGGTCTGAGACCCTGTTCAGGCCAAGTCAACGACTCTTGACATCGGAAGGACGGTCGTGCACATCGTCATCATGGGCTGCGGCAGAGTGGGTTCCGCTCTCGCCCGGACCCTGGAGCAACAGGGGCACACGGTCGCCGTGATCGACCAGGACCCCACCGCCTTCCGACGCCTTGGCTCCTCGTTCGGCGGCCGCCGGGTCACCGGCGTCGGCTTCGACCAGGACACCCTGCGCGAAGCCGGCATCGAGGAGGCCGGCGCCTTCGCCGCCGTGTCCAGCGGCGACAACTCGAACATCATCGCCGCCCGCGTGGCCCGCGAGATGTTCGGCATCGAGAACGTCGCGGCCCGTATCTACGACCCCCGCCGCGCCGAGGTCTACCAGCGCCTCGGCATCCCGACCGTCGCCACCGTCCGCTGGACCGCCGACCAGATGCTGCGCCGGCTGCTGCCCTCGGGTGCCGAGCCGCTGTGGCGCGATCCCACCGGCGGCGTCCAGCTCGCCGAGGTGCACGCCTCGACCGCCTGGGTCGGTCACAAGATCAGCAGGTTGCAGGAGGAGACGGGCGTCCGCGTGGCGTTCCTGACCCGCCTCGGTGAGGCGATCCTGCCCAGCTCGCAGACCGTGCTTCAGGAGGGCGACCTGGTCCACGTGATGATGCGCACGGACGAGGTCGACAAGGTCGAGGCGGCGTTCGCCAAGGGTCCCGAAGAGGAGAGCGGTCACTGATGAGGGTCGCCATTGCCGGTGCCGGTGCGGTGGGCCGCTCGATCGCGGGCGAACTGCTGGAGAACGGCCACGAGGTCCTGCTCATCGACAAGGCGCCGACCGCCATCTCGGTCGAGCGCGTCCCCCAGGCGGAGTGGCTGCTCGCCGACGCCTGCGAGATCACGTCCCTGGACGAGGCCGCGCTCCAGCGCTGCAACGTCGCGATCGCCGCGACCGGCGACGACAAGGTGAACCTGGTCGTCTCCCTGCTCGCGAAGACGGAGTACGGCGTCCCGCGCGTCGTCGCCCGCGTCAACAACCCCAAGAACGAGTGGCTCTTCAACGAGTCCTGGGGCGTCGACGTGGCCGTCTCCACCCCGCGCCTGATGTCCGCCCTGGTCGAGGAGGCGGTCAGCGTCGGCGACCTGGTCCGTCTGCTGCGCTTCAGCCACGGCGACGCCAACCTCGTCGAGCTGACCCTGCCGGAGGAGTCGGCCCTGGCCGGCACCCAGGTCGGCGACGTGGAGTGGCCCCAGGACACCTCCCTGGTCACCATCATCCGCGGCAACCGCGTCCTCACCCCGTCCCAGGAGGACTCCCTGGAGGCAGGCGACGAGCTGCTGTTCGTGGCCGCGCAGGCCCGCGAGGAACAGCTGGAGGATCTGCTCTCGGTGCGCCGCGAGGACACGGAGAGCTGACCTCTTCGAGGGTTACGACGGCGGAGGGCGCCCTGAAGAATCAGGGTGCCCTCCGCCGTCGTAGAACCGCTTGCTAGGCGTCCCGGCGGTGCCGTCCCGCCGTGGCCTCGCCGTGCTCATGGGCGAGGGCGGCCTTTCGCTCCTCCTCGGCCTTCTCCTCCGCCTCCATTTCGGCGAAGACGTCGATGGGCGCCGGAGCCTTCGCAAGGAACACCCAGGTCAGCCAGACGGCCAGCAGGAACGGCGGGATCTTCAGGGCGACCAGGACCCAGCCGAGCTGGGCGGTGTCGGCCCACCAGTACAGCGGAAAGAGGATCGCGCACTTGGCGAGCAGGATCAGGCCCCAGGCGTAACTGGCCTTGGCGTACGCCTTCTTGCGGCCCGGGTTGCGGGTGCGCCAGGAGAGGTTCTCCTTGAAGACCGGGCCGAGGATCAGGCCGAGCAGCGGGACACCGGCCAGCGTCGTGATGATGTACGCGAGCGCCAGGCCGAGCGTGTAGAGCATGCCGGGCAGGTAGAAGTCCTTGGCGTTGCCGGTCATCATCGCGAAGACGACACCGAAGGCGACGCCGAAGACGCCGCTGAAGGCGTGCTTGACGGTGTCCTTCATCACCAGGCGGACCACGACCAGCAGCAGGGACACACCGAGGGCGGCGATCGCCGACAGGTGCAAGTCCTTGTTGATCGTGTAGATGGTGACGAAGAGGAGACCGGGCAACACCGTCTCGATCATGCCCCGCAGGCCGCCGAACGCCTCGAACAGCGCTGCCTCGGTCACCGCCCGTGCGTCCTGCGCGGCGGCTGCGGTGTCTTCGGTGTCTGTGGTCGGCTTGTCGAGCGACGTCACCGGCTACTCCCGTCCGAGGGGTCTCAGTTCGTACTTGGGATTGAACAGCACACGGCGGCCCCGGCTCATCGAGACCCGGCCCGATGCAATCAGCTTGCGCCCGGGCTCTATCCCGACGATGGAGCGCCGGCCGAGCCACACCACATCCAGCGCGGCGGAGCCGTCGAACAGCTCGGCCTCCAGGGCCGGGACTCCGGCACGCGGCCGCAGGGTGACCGTGCGCAAGGTACCAGTAACCGTCACGATCTGGCGGTCGTGGCAGTCACCGATGCGGATACAGCCCGCGATGTCGGCGTCCTCACGCAGCTCCTCCGACTCCAGGTCCTCCTGCGACGAGGAGAGCCGGTCAAGCATGCGCCGGAACCGGCCCACCGGCTTCTCGGAACGAGGAACAGCACTCATATCTGAAGCGTACCGGGGCCCACCGACACCTACGTACCCCCGTGCCGGCGCTCGAACCGGTACCCCATCCCCGGCTCGGTGATGCTGCATCCCCCGGGGGACAACCCCCGGACCCCCGGCCGACCTCGCAGCTCACTTCTCGAACCGGTACCCCATCCCCGGCTCGGTGATGAAGTGCTTGGGGTGCGACGGGTCCGCCTCGAGCTTCCTTCTCAGCTGGGCCATGTAGACCCGCAGGTAGTTCGTCTCCGTCCCGTACGACGGCCCCCACACCTCTTGCAGCAGCTGCTTCTGGCTGACCAGGCGGCCGGTGTTGCGGACGAGGACCTCCAGGAGATGCCACTCCGTGGGGGTCAGCCGTACGTCCTTGCCGCCGCGGTTGACCTTCTTGGCGGCCAGGTCGACGGTGAACCCGTCGGTCTCCACCATCACGTCGTCCTCGCCGCCCCCGGTGGGCTCGGCGCGACGCACGGCGGCCCGCAGCCGGGCCAGCAGCTCGTCCATGCCGAAGGGCTTGGTGACGTAGTCGTCGGCGCCCGCGTCCAGCGCCTCGACCTTCTCGTCCGAGGTGTGCCGGGCGGAGAGCACGATGATCGGCACGCGGGTCCAGCCGCGCAGCCCCTTGATCACCTCGACGCCGTCCAGGTCTGGCAGCCCCAGGTCGAGCACCACCACGTCGGGGTGGCGGGCGGCGGCGAGCTGGAGGGCGGTGGCACCGTCGTGGGCCGCGTCGACCTCGTACTTCCGTGCCTTGAGGTTGATCACAAGGGCGCGCACGATCTGTGGCTCGTCTTCGATCACGAGCACCCGGGTCATAGGGCCTGCCTTTCGGGTTGAGCGGGGTGAAGAGGTTCCTGCGCGTGCGTTTGGGCAGCGTCCTGCGGGCGGGTTGCCGTGCCGCGGAGGGTGAGGACCATGGTGAGGCCGCCGCCGGGGGTGTCCTCGGCGTCCAGGGTGCCGTCCATCGCCTCGGCGAAGCCGCGGGCGACGGCGAGGCCGAGGCCGACACCGGCGCCGCGGGGAGCGTCGCCGAAGCGCTGGAAGGGCTCGAAGATGCGCTCCTTGGCCTCGTCCGGGACGCCGGGCCCGCGGTCGACCACACGCACCTCGACGCGGTCGGCGATGGCACTGGCGGACACCAGGACGGGCTCGCCGTCCGGGCTGTACTTGACGGCGTTCTCGACCAGGTTGGCCACGGACCGCTCCAGGAGCCCGGGATCGACGGACACCATGGGCAGGGTCTCCGGGATGTCGAGTTCGACGCTGTCCTCGGGCACCCCGCCCAGCGCCATCGGCACCACCTCGTCCAGGTCGATCTCCCGGATGATCGGCGTGACCGTGCCGGTCTGGAGACGCGACATGTCCAGCAGGTTGCCCACCAGGCCGTCGAGACGGTCGGCGCCCTCCTCGATGCCCTCCAGCAGCTCCGCCTGGTCCTCCTCCGACCACGCCACATCATCCGAGCGCAAGCTGGTCACCGCCGCCTTGATCCCGGCCAACGGCGTCCGCAGATCGTGACTCACGGCGGCCAGCAGCGCGGTACGGATCCGATTGCCCTCGGCCAGTGCGCGGGCCCGGTCGGCCTCCTCCTGCAACCGCCGCCGGTCCAGCACCACCGCGGCCTGCGCGGCGAACGCGGCCAGCACCCGGCGGTCCTCCGCGGGCAGCACCCGCCCGGTCAGCGCCAGCGCCATGTGATCCCCCACCGGCACATCCACATCCGCGTCGTCGGGGTTCACACACGGCCGCGGCCCCACACTGCCCGCACAGGTCCACGGCTCCACCTCGCCCTGTCGCTCCAGCAGCGCGGCCGACTCCATGCCGAACGTCTCCCGCACCCGCTCCAGCAACTCCTCCAGGCTCGTCTCACCCCGCAGCACATTGCCCGCCAGGAACGAGAGGATCTCCGACTCCGCCCGCAGCCGGGCCGCCTGCTGCGTCCGCCGGGCCGCCAGATCCACCACCGAGGCCACCGACACCGCCACCCCCACAAAGATCACGATGGCGACGAAGTTCTTCGGGTCCGCGATCGTCAGCCGGTGCAGGGGCGGGGTGAAGAAGTAGTTCAGCAGCAGTGAGCCGAAGGCCGCCGAGGCGAGCGCCGGGAAGAGCCCGCCGAGCAGCGCCGCCGCCACGACCACTGTCAGAAACAGCAGCATGTTGTTGGCCAGGCCGATGTCGACGGCGTTCAGCAGCACCGCCAGGATCGCCGGGCCGACCAGTCCGACCAGCCAGCCCCAGATGATCCTGGCCCGGCCGAGCCGCGCACCTCGGGTGACCGGCAGCCCCCGCCCCTTGCCCGCCTCGTCGTGCGTGATCAAGTGAACGTCGAGATCAGGACCGGACTCCCGGGCAACCGTCGCGCCCACGCCCGGCCCGAAGACGTACTGCCAGCTCTTGCGCCGCGACACACCCAGCACGATCTGCGTGGCGTTCACTCCACGCGCGAAGTCCAGCAGCGCCACAGGAACGTCTTCACCGACGACATGGTGGAAGGTGCCGCCCAGGTCCTCGACGAGGGTCCGCTGGACCGCCAGCTCCTTCGGCGACGCGGAGGTCAGCCCGTCACTACGGGCGATGTACACGGCCAGCACCTCACCGCCGGCACCCTTCTCCGCCAGCCGCGCGGCCCGCCGGATCAGCGTCCGCCCCTCCGGACCACCCGTCAGCCCCACCACGATCCGCTCCCGCGAACCCCAGATCGCCGACACCCGATGCTCACTGCGGTACTGCTTCAGATACTCATCGACCCGGTCCGCCACCCACAGCAGCGCCAGCTCCCGCAGCGCGGTCAGATTCCCGGGCCGGAAGTAGTTCGAGAGTGCCGCATCGACCTTGTCCGACTTGTAGACGTTGCCGTGCGCCATCCGCCGCCGCAGCGCCTGCGGCGACATGTCCACCAGCTCGATCTGATCCGCCCGCCGCACCACCTCGTCCGGCACCGTCTCCCGCTGCCGCACCCCGGTGATGGACTCGACGACATCACCCAGCGACTCCAGGTGCTGGATGTTCACCGTCGATATGACGTTGATCCCGGCCGCGAGCAGTTCCTCCACGTCCTGCCAGCGCTTGGTGTTGCGCGACCCGGGAATGTTGGTGTGCGCCAGCTCGTCGACCAGAGCCACGGCCGGGGCCCGGCGCAGCACCGCGTCCACGTCCATCTCCGGGAAGACCCCGCCGCGATACTCCAGTTCCCTGCGCGGGATCTGCTCCAGGCCGTGCAGCATCACCTCGGTGCGCGACCGACCGTGATGCTCCACGAGGGCCACCACACAGTCCGTGCCCCGCTCCACACGCCGGTGCGCCTCGGACAGCATCGCGTACGTCTTGCCCACACCCGGTGCCGCACCCAGATAGATCCGAAGCTTGCCGCGTCCCATGGCCCCATTGTCTTCCCATCACTGCTGCTTACGCAGCGTCGACTCTACGGCCAACGATGTGAACAAAAGGGACAGGTTACGTGGCAGGGGACGTCTTTGACAGATCCCTGATGCGCCGGACAGCGGGCGGTGCGGCCGGGCGCCGAGGTCACCCTCCGGCGCCCGGCCGCTCACCGGCTCAGCTCGGGTTGTCCCCGTGGGTGAGCGTCTCCCAGGCGACGAAAAGGTTGTTGCTGCCGGCCGGTCGATTGCGCTCGGTGAGGGTCTGGGTGTTGGTCATGGCGTGGCCGAGGCGGTTGTGCATGGCGTTGTAGCCGACCTCGGTGATCGGGCCGAGCCCGAGATGCATCGACCCGCCGCACAGCCAGCTCGGCACGGCCGTACCCAGCTCGTACTTCGCCTGGAATCCGAGCGCCTGTTGCAGCCTCTCGCCCACGTCGGTGCCGTACAGGTCCTGCCCCTGGATCCGGCTGGTCTCGGCGACGTGCGAGATCGCGGAGATGCCGTACCCGGTGTGGGTGAGGTCGCGACAGGTTTCCTGGGTGAGGCCGGTGACGAAGGTTGACTGACCCTGCCAGTAGTTGACGATCTTCTCCCGGGTGTCGAGGTTCTGGCTCGGCACCGTCTTCGGCAGCGCGCCGTCGGAGGAGAGGTAGACGAAGGCGGCGGTCCGCGTGCGGAACTTCGCCATGGCCTTGTCGTACGACGTCTTGTCCTCGAGGAAGACGGAGATGCCGAGGGCGGCCTCCATCATCGACAGTTCCCAGTTCCCGTTGGAGTTCGAGCCGTTGATGATCTCGGGCAGATAGACGTTCCTGAGCATGGTGGCGAAGCGCCCGGAGTTGGGCCAGCTTCCGGTGTACGTGTACTTGATGATCTCGGCGGCCTTGGGCCAGGAGGAGCCCGCCCAGCCGGTCTGTAGGGGCGCGTTGCTGTTGGTGTGGTCCTTGATGGTGGCCGACCAGGCGTCCATCAGCGCGATGGCCTTCTGCGCGTACCGCTCGTCGCGGGTGATGTACCAGGCGAGGGCGTCGGTGTACGCGGCAATGGCGTCCTCGCGCTCATCGGTGCAGCCGTAGTTCGGGTTGGAGTACGAGCCGCACTCGACGGTCGCGCGCGGCTTGGGCGTGCGGTTCAGATCGGCGTACTTGCTCGCCATCATCTGGTCGAAGGCGCCCTTCCAGGGCTGGGCGCCGGCATTGACCTTGCCGCGGGCGAAGTCCAACTGGCCCTGGGAGACGGTGACTCCGGGGTGAACGAAAGTGGCCGGGGCGGCATCGGCGCGCTGCGCGGCCGGCTGCGCGAGGACGCCGCCCAGGACCAGGGCGGCGACGATCGCGAGGAGGGGGGTACGACGCATGGCAGCTCCGTTCTCATATATGAACACGGGGCGCCTTTATGAACGAGGCGTTGAGCGGAGACCGTAGGTACAGACCAATCGGTCGTCAAGGGGCTATGCATGAACCCGTCAAGAATCCGCGCACGAAAAAGGGCCGCACCCTTGTCCGGGGTGCGGCCCTTCCCTCGTCTGACTAGCGGACCTCGGTGATCTCCGGTCCGCGCTGCAACTGCCCCATGCCGCCGGAGAAGCGCGAGCCGGCCTCCTCCTGCTGGACACCCTCGGGGACCATCTGGGCGTCGTTCGGCAGTTTCAGGACAATCGGGTCGCGGGGCGCCATCGGGCCCTCGCCGCGGACCACGACCGTGTCCCGGAAGATCTGCTCCAGCAGTCCCGCCGCCTGCGGCTGCACCGCACCCTGCCCGGAAATCACTCCGCGCAGGAACCAGCGGGGCCCGTCCACACCGATGAACCGCACGACCTGGAAGCCGCCCGTTCCGTCCGGCAGCTGCACCGGCACCTGGGCGCGCAGCTCCCAGCCCAGCGGACCCTCGACCTCGTCGACGATGCCACCCTGCTGAGTGATACCGCCCGCGATCTCCTCACGTACTTCGCCCCAGATGCCCTCGCGCTTGGGAGCGGCGAAGGCCTGCAACTGGACCGCACTGTCGCGCAGCACCACGGTCGCCGCGACGATCGCGTCGCCCGCGACCTCGACCCGCAGCTCCATGCCGTCGACACCCGGCACGAAGATGCCGCCCAGGTCGACCCGGCCCTCGGCCGGATCGCTCACCTCGGTGCTGTCCCAGGGCCCGTCGGGCCGCGGCTCCGGCTCGAGCCGCACGCGCTCGCGCGCACCCTCGTCCTCTTCGTCCGCCTCAGTGTCGACACTGTCGACGACCTGCTCGGCCTCGCCGGCCGCGTCGTCGGCGGCACCCTTCTTCTTGCGACGTCCGAACACGTCACTGTCCTTCCCGGTCGGATACGACCGAAGCGTATCGATTCCCACCCGTCGCGCCGCCCATGGCGGCCTGACCGCTTGTGCTGCTTGTTCCGGTCACCGCGGCATGGCCGCCGGTGGATCCGAAGCCCCCTTCGGCCCGCGCCGACCCGGGAAGCTCCGCCACCTCCTGGAAGCGGACCCTCTCGACCTGCTGGACGACCAGTTGGGCAATCCGGTCGAAGCGCTCGAACCGCACAGCCTCGCGCGGGTCGAGATTCACCACGATCACCTTGATCTCTCCACGGTACCCGGCATCAACCGTCCCCGGGGCATTCACGAGGGCGACACCGCAGCGGGCGGCGAGGCCGGATCGCGGGTGCACGAAGGCCGCGTACCCCTCCGGGAGCGCGACAGACACTCCAGTGGGCAGCACGGCCCGTTCGCCGGGCTTCAGTTCGCACGCCTCAGTGGTGCGCAGATCGGCTCCGGCGTCACCGGGGTGCTCGTACGACGGAAGCGGTACGTCGGCGTCGACGCGCCGGATCAGCACGTCGAGTTCCTGACGGGGGGCACGGCTCACGGGTTCACCTCGAAGGCGCGGGCACGCCTGGTCTGGTCCGGGTCGTCCATGGCGGCCCGGATCTCCTCCGGGCGCCCGTTGTCGACGAAGTGATCGACCTTCACCTCGATGAAGAGCGCGTCGGCGCGGACGGCCACGGGTCCGTCGGGGCCGTCGATGCGTCCGACGGCGGTCGAGTAGATCTTCCGCCCGGCCACCGCCACGACCTCGGCCACCAGATGCAGCGTGGTGCCCACCGCCACCGGCCTGGCGAAGTCCGTCTCCAGGCGTCCGGTCACGGCGATCGTCCGCAGCAGCCAGTTCAGCGAGCCGAGGGTCTCGTCCAGGGCCGTCGCCAGCACACCGCCGTGCGCGAGACCGGGGGCACCCTGGTGTTCGGGCCGCACGGTGAACTCGGCGGTGAGGGAGACGCCCTCGCCCGCCCGCGCCTCCAGATGCAGTCCATGGGGCTGCTCGCCGCCGCAACCGAAGCACTGGCCATAGTGCGCGCCGAGCAGTTCACCGGGCGCGGGAGCGTCGGGATGACGCACCGGCTTCCTGGCATCGGCGGGGGGCTTGAGAACTGCGGACGAACCACTCACAGCCGCAGACCTTACCCGCGCGTCGGCCCTATACCGACACCGTGCCAAGCTTGGCCGCATGCAGCTCTCCGCCACCCCGTACGAAGAACGCCTGACCGCGCCCCGCTCCTGGTGGCTGATCAGTTTGCTCGTCGGGCTCTCCATGGCCCTGATCCTGCTGCCCTTCGGCACGCTGCCGATGCTCGGCGGCCTGGCCGGCGGCACCGCGGCCGCGGCCGTCGTGGCCAGTTCGTACGGCTCGCAGCGCATCCGCGTCGTCGGCGGCTCGCTGATCGCGGGCGAGGCGAAGATCCCGGTGACGGCCCTGGGCGAGACGGAGATCCTGGACCCGGAGGAGGCGCGCGCCTGGCGCACGTACAAGGCGGACACGCGCGCGTTCCTGCTGCTCCGCGCCTACATCCCCACCGCGCTGAAGGTCGAGGTCACCGATCCGGACGACCCGACGCCCTACCTGTACCTGTCGACCCGGGAGCCGGAGCGGCTGGCGGAGGCGCTCAAGGCGGCGCGGGCGGCGGACGCCTAGGCAAAGTTTCTGTCTGCCGGGCAAAGTTTCGGTTCGGTGCCGGCTGCCGGGCATGTTCCGGTTCAGTGCCCGAGTTCCTTGGGGATCTCGCCGATGCGCAGCGGGTCCGCCGGGGCCTCCAGCGACGGGAGCTCGGTCAGCTTCTCCCACGGCACCTGGGCCTTGCGCAGGTCCTTGCGGATGCGCTCGGCGAGCTTCCGGGTGTCTCTGCGGTTCATGACCGCCCCGACCGCGGCTCCGACCATGAACGGCATCAGGTTCGGCAGGTTGCGGACCATGCGTTTCATGATCTGCTGGCGCAGTTCGCGCTTCATCTGGCCGTTCAGCGCCGCACTGAACGTCGACGGCTTCGTCACGTCGATCCCGCGCTCTCCCGACCAGGAGTTCAGATACGCGGTGCTGCGCTGCTTCAGGTTGCCGGGCGGCCGTACGCCGTAGACCTCGTGCAGCTCGGCGATCAGCTTCAGCTCGATCGCCGCGACGCCGGTGACCTCCGCGGCCAGTTCCGTCGGCATCGCCGGCGGTACCGGCAGCATGGCCGCGGCACCGATCCCGGCGCCGACCGTGGACGTCGCGTTCGCCGCGCCCGCCACGAGTTTGTCCGCGAGTTCCTCGGGCCCGAGACCGGGGAACTGCCTGCGCAGCGTCTTGAGGTCGCGTACGGGGATCCGCGGCGCGATCTCGATCAGCCGGTCGGCGAGGTACGCCAGGCCCGCACGGGCCCGGCTGCCGCCCTTACGGACGCCTTCCACGGCCTTGTCACGAATCACCCCCGCCCTCCCCCACTCTCGACTTCGCTCGAGCGGGGGGACCCCCGGCCTAGCGACGGGCGTCGGACCCTCCGTCGGGACCGGAAGGTCAGCCCGGTCGGCCGCCGGTTCGAGCGAGGCCGATCCGATGTCGGATGAGCCCCGCTCGTCGTCACGCGCGCCATGAGGGCCCTCAAACTGCGGCCCTTCGTCCGCTCCCCCCACGGGGAAGCGGCGCTTCCAAGGAGGGGTCGAGCCAGTCACGGCCGACCCGTCCTCAGTCGCAGTCGCGGCAGATCGGCTGACCGTTCTTCTCCCGGGCCAGCTGGCTGCGGTGATGCACCAGGAAGCAGCTCATGCAAGTGAACTCGTCCTGCTGCTTCGGCAGCACCCGGACGGCCAGCTCCTCGTTCGAGAGGTCCGCGCCGGGCAGTTCCAGGCCTTCGGCGGCCTCGAACTCGTCGACGTCCACTGCGGAAGTCGACTTGTCGTTCCTACGGGCCTTGAGCTCTTCAAGGCTGTCCGAGTCGACGTCGTCGTCGGTCTTGCGTGGGGTGTCGTAATCCGTTGCCATGTCGCTCTCCCCCTCTGGGTGTCTGCGGTGTCTCCAGCGCACGTAACGCGTGAGAGGCCGGACTTGTGCCCGACCCGAGGCGGAGATTTTGCCTCACATCAAGGTCTGTTACTCAATCGACACCCAACCGGACTCCTCACGAGTGATCGGCTTGGATGGCGATGGGGACCGTACACGGTCCGAATACCGCACTTCAAAGGCGTCTCACCGTGTACTTCCCGTGATCAAGGCCCTCGAAAACCGGGATTTTCCCGGCTTTCCGACAGGGTGCATGATCACTGAGAGTAGATGGCCGGAAAGTTGCCCTTGTGATCGATCACACACGGGGACGCCGAGAGCGGGACGTGAAAATTCCGCGCAAAGCGAACATCCCCGAATGTGTCGCGGCATGATCTCAGATCGGCAGGGCAACTCGCATCACGAGCCCTCCTCCCTCACGTGGCTGGGCGGAGATATGCCCGCCATGCGCCCTGGCCACGGACCGGGCGATGGACAACCCGAGGCCGACGCCCTTGTCGCTGCCCGTGCGCTCCGTACGCAGCCGTCTGAACGGCTCGAAAAGATTGTCGATCTCGTACGCGGGCACGACCGGGCCCGTGTTCGTGACGACCAGGACCGCCTGACCGTGCTGGACCTCGGTACTGACCTCGACCCAGCCGCCCTCCGGGACGTTGTACCGGACCGCGTTCTGCACCAGGTTCAGGGCGATCCGCTCCAGCAGCACACCGTTGCCCTGGACGACCGCGGCCTTCTGCTCGCCCCGGATCCGCACGCCCTTGGCCTGTGCCTCGGAGTGCACCTGGTCGATGGCCTGCGAGGCGACCTCGGCGAGGTCCACCGGCTTGCGCTCGACGATCTGGTTGTCGCTGCGGGCGAGCAGCAGCAGCCCCTCCACGAGCTGCTCACTGCGCTCGTTGGTGGCCAGCAGCGTCTTGCCGAGCTGCTGGAGCTCCATCGGCGCGTTCGGATCGGACAGGTGCACTTCGAGGAGCGTGCGGTTGATCGCGAGCGGGGTGCGCAGTTCGTGCGAGGCGTTGCCGACGAAGCGCTGCTGGGCGGTGAAGGCCCGCTGAAGCCGGTCCAGCATGTCGTCGAAGGTGTCCGCCAGCTCCTTGAGCTCGTCGTCCGGGCCGTCCAGCTCGATACGGCGGGAAAGGTCCGAGCCCGCCACCGCGCGGGCGGTGCGGGTGATCCGGCCGAGCGGCGACAGGACGCGGCCCGCCATGGCGTATCCGAAAGCGAAGGCGATCACGGCGAGGCCGAGCAGGGCCAGGAGTGAACGGCTGAGCAGATTGTCCAGGGCGTGCTGACGCTGTTCGTTGACGCAGCCGTTCATCGCGCTGTTGAACGTGCTGGGCGTGGCGCTGTCGGGCAGGTTGCAGATGTCGCTGGTGACCTTGCCCTCGACGATCTTGAAGGGGAGGTCGCTGCCGACGTTCAGCGCCTGCGCCGCCAGCAGATAGATGATCGACAGCAGCAGGATGCCCGCGATCAGGAACATGCCGCCGTAGAGCAACGTGAGCCGTATCCGGATGGTCGGGCGCAGCCAGGGGAAGGGGGCCTCCGGCCTGCGGGGGTCCCACGTGGGCTTGGGGGGCGCCTGGGGAGGCGCCGGTGTCGTGGCCACTGGATCAGATCCGGTAGCCGGAGCCGGGGACGGTGACGATGACGGCCGGCTCGCCCAGCTTGCGGCGCAGGGTCATAACGGTCACGCGCACGACGTTGGTGAACGGGTCCGTGTTCTCGTCCCAGGCCTTCTCCAGGAGCTGTTCCGCGGAGACGACCGCGCCCTCGCTGCGCATCAGCACTTCCAGGACGGCGAACTCCTTCGGCGCGAGCTGGACCTCCTTGCCGTCGCGGAAGACCTCGCGGCGGTTCGGGTCGAGCTTGATGCCGGCCCGCTCCAGGACCGGCGGCAGCGGCACACTGGTGCGCCGGCCGAGGGCACGCACGCGTGCGGTCAGCTCACTGAACGCAAAGGGCTTGGGGAGATAGTCGTCGGCGCCGATCTCCAGGCCTTCGACACGGTCACTGACGTCGCCCGAGGCCGTGAGCATCAGCACGCGGGTGGGCATGCCGAGTTCGACGATCTTGCGGCAGACGTCGTCGCCGTGCACCAGCGGGAGGTCGCGGTCGAGGACGACCACGTCGTAGTCGTTGACGCCGATGCGCTCCAGGGCGGCCGCACCGTCGTACACGACGTCGACGGCCATGGCCTCCCGGCGCAGTCCGGTGGCCACCGCATCGGCGAGCAGCTGCTCGTCCTCGACGACGAGTACGCGCACGTCGCTGTCCTTCCTGTGTCCACCCGCGTAGCGCCTCTCGGGCACACGCGGGCAGGGTCTACGTGGGTGTGTTGACCTCCATCCTGCCCTTTTCGGCCATAAGTCGGCTGTAAGTCGGGGAGGAGGGCCCTACGGGAGCGGTGCAGGAACCGGGAATACGAGATTTCCTCCCCCGGTTGAGGTTTCCGTGGGAGGGAGCCAGGGGAGGACCGATTACACCCCGCGATCACGCTCTGCATGTACCGCAGCACCATGCGGTACGCCGCAATCCGCTTTCCGCAGAGCGGGCGTGGGTGTCCGGCACCGTCGCCGCCCAGCCCGGGCAGCGCTGGGCATCCACAGGAGACGTGATCGCCCCTTCCGAACGGCACACCCCCGTGCCACCGACCCACGACCCAGGACGAGGGGGCGCAGCATGGACGCATTCACCGCAGGACTTCTGCAGCGCATAAGGGCGACCGAGTCCGACCTGACGCGGGCTCGTGACGAGGGCGACGACTTCCTCGTCGAGGTGGAGCAGGCCGAACTCGACGACCTGCGCCGCCTTGCCGCCGAGCACGGTGTGGAGGTCGGCGCGCCAAGCGTCTGATCAAGCACGACAGCGGAGCCCCGGCGAATCCAGCGCCGGGGCTCCGCTGTGTCGTACGACGGCCCGTCCTGCCGCCCGTCAGTCGTGCCAGGCGCCGAAGTCCTCAAGCAGCCGCTGGAGCGGCTCGAAGACCCCGGGGGTCGCTGCGACCGTGAGGGCGTTTGACGGGGCCTCTCCGGGGCGGCCACCGGTCAGCGCGCCCGCCTCCCTGGCGATGAGGTCGCCCGCGGCCATGTCCCAAGGGTGCAGGCCCCGCTCGTAGTAGCCGTCGAGCCGGCCGCAGGCCACGTCGCACAGGTCGACCGCGGCCGAGCCGCCGCGCCGGATGTCGCGCAGGAGGGGGATCAGCTTCTGGGCGACGTCGGCCTGGTGCGCACGGACTTCGGTGACGTAGTTGAAGCCGGTCGAGACCAGGGCCTGTTCGAGCGGTGGCGCCGGGCGGCAGGTCAGCCTCCGCTCCCCGTCCCAGGCGCCCGCGGCCCACGCGCCACCACCACGTATCGCGTGGTACGTCTCGCCGCGCATCGGCGCCGCGACGACACCGACGACTCGCTCGCCATCCTGCTCGGCCGCGATGGAGACGGACCAAGTCGGCAGCCCATACAGGTAGTTGACCGTGCCGTCGAGCGGGTCGATCACCCAGCGGACACCGCTGGAGCCTTCGACGGAGGCACCCTCCTCACCGAGGAAGCCGTCGTCGGGGCGGCGGTCGGCGATCAGGCCGGTGATCAGCTTCTCGGCCGCGATGTCCATCTCGGTGACCACGTCGATCGGGCTGGACTTGGTGGCGGCGACGGCCAGGTCGGCCGGGCGGCCGTCGCGCAGCAGTCCGCCCGCCTGCCGGGCGGCCTCCTGGGCCAGGGCGAGCAGGTCCGAGTGCAGGGGGTCGGTCACGGCGCTCCTCACGCGTACGTGCTGTCGGCGCCCGCGGCGGCGGGACGGGGGGCGCGGGCCGGGCAGCAGCCCACCGGGCAGAGGTGGTGGCTCGCGCCGAGTCCGCCCAGGGCGCACGGCTTGGCCTCCTGGCCGCGCTCGACGGCGGCCCGCTCCAGGACGAGGTCCCGGATCGCGGCGGCGAACCGCGGATCGGCGCCGACGGTGGCGGAGCGGCGCAGCGGCAGCCCCAGCTCCTCGCCCTTCGCCTTGGCCTCCGTGTCGAGGTCGTACAGGACCTCCATGTGGTCGGAGACGAACCCGATGGGCGCCATGACCACCGCCGGGGCCCCGGCCGCGTGCCGCTCCTCGAGGTGGTCGCAGATGTCGGGCTCCAGCCACGGGATGTGCGGGGCCCCGGAGCGCGACTGGTACACGAGCTGCCAGGGGTGGTCGATGCCGGTGCGCTCACGGACGGCGTCGGCGATCAGCTCCGCGACGTCCAGGTGCTGCTCGACGTACGCGCCGCCCTCGCCGTGGTCCTCCACGGGGCCGGAGGTGTCCGCGGCGGCCGTGGGGATCGAGTGCGTGGTGAAGGCGATGTGCGCGCCGTCCCGGACGCCCTCGGGAAGGTCGTCCAGTGACCGGAGCACGCCGTCGATCATGGGCTCCAGGAAGCCCGGGTGGTTGAAGTAGTGCCTCAGCTTGTCGATCTTCGGCAGCTCCAGGCCCTCGGCTGCCAGCGCGGCCAGCGAGTCTGCGAGGTTCTCGCGGTACTGGCGGCAGCCCGAGTACGAGGCGTAGGCGCTGGTGGCGAGGACCAGGATGCGGCGGCGGCCGTCGGCGACCATCTCGCGCAGGGTGTCCGTCAGGTAAGGCGCCCAGTTGCGGTTGCCCCAGTAGACCGGCAGGTCCAGGCCGTGGTCGGCGAAATCCTTGCGGAGGGCGTCGAGGAGGGCGCGGTTCTGGTCGTTGATCGGGCTGACCCCGCCGAACAGGAAGTAGTGCTGTCCGACTTCCTTGAGGCGTTCCTTGGGGATGCCGCGCCCTCGCGTCACGTTCTCCAGGAACGGAACCACCTCGTCCGGGCCTTCGGGGCCGCCGAACGAGAGCAGGAGCAGGGCGTCGTAGGGCTTGGCATCGAGCGCGTCTGGCATGAGTCGATCCTGCCACCCGGCGCTGACAGCCGGGAAACGGCGGGGTGACCGGTCCGGTCCCGATGGCACACGTGTCCGGTCCCGATGGTGCAAGTGGGTGACATGGCCCGTAATCTGTATCAGCCCTCTTCACGCCTTACCGAAGCCCGCGCCGGGTCAGTGCCCGGCTGACGGACGCCCGCACCCGCCGTTCCGGAGACCCCGTGCCCAGCCCCTACCTCGCCCTGTTCGCCGCACCCGGCTCCAAGGGCTTCGCCGCCGCCGGCTTCCTCGGGCGGATGCCGCTGTCGATGATGGGCATCGGCGTCGTCACGATGATCTCCCAGCTGACCGGGCGGTACGGGCTCGCAGGCGCCCTGTCGGCCACCATCGCGCTGGCGGCCGCGATCGCCGGCCCGCAGGTCTCGCGGCTGGTGGACCAGTACGGACAGCGGCGGGTGCTGCGCCCGGCGACGCTGGTGTCGCTCACCGCGGCGGCCTTGCTGCTGTTCGCCGCGCACTACGGATGGCCGGACTGGGTGCTGTTCGTGGCGTGTGTCGGGATCGGCTGCGTGCCGAGCATCGGGGCGATGATCCGCGCCCGCTGGGCGGCCCTGTACCGGGACACCCCGCAGCTGCACACCGCGTACTCCTTCGAGTCCGTGGTCGACGAGATCTGCTTCATCTTCGGGCCGATCGTCTCCATCGGCCTGTCCACGGCCTGGTTCCCGGAGGCGGGGCCACTGCTCGCCGGCTGCTTCCTGGCGGCCGGCGTCTTCTGGCTGACCGCGCAGCGCGCCACCGAGCCGAAGCCGCATCCGCGCGAGCAGCTCAGCGGCGGCAGCGCGCTGCGTGCACCCGGCCTACAGGTCCTGGTGGCCACCTTCGTGGCGACCGGAGCGATCTTCGGAGCCGTCGACGTGGTCACCGTGGCCTTCGCCGAGGAGCAGGGACACAAGGGCGCCGCAAGCCTCGTCCTCGCGATCTACGCGGCGGGTTCCTGCGCAGCAGGAGCCGTATTCGGACTGTTGCGGTTCCACGGGGCGCCCGAACGTCGCTGGCTGCTGGGCGTATCCATGATGGCCGTGAGTATGATCCCCCTCCTACTGGTCGGAAACTTGCCGTTTCTGGCCGTGGCGCTGTTCGTTGCGGGTCTGTCCATCGCTCCCACGATGATCACGACGATGTCCCTCATCGAAAAGCACGTACCACGCGCACAGCTCACCGAAGGCATGACCTGGGTGAGCACCGGGCTCGCCGTCGGGGTCGCCCTCGGCTCCTCCGTGGCCGGCTGGGTGATCGACGCGGCCGGAGCGCGTGCCGGGTACGGGGTTCCGGCGGTGTCCGGGGCCGTCGCGGCCGCGGTCGGTTTCCTCGGGTACCGCCGGCTCACCAGGCCGGCTCCACGGCGGGGAGGCACCGTTGAGCAGCACAGCGAGCGGGAAAAGCGGCACGTGGCGTAACTGGGGCGGCACCGTCGCGGCCCGTCCCGCACGGGAGGTCGAACCCGCTTCCGTGGACGAACTCGTCGCGGCCGTACGGAAGGCGGCGGAGGACGGGCTGACCGTGAAGGCCGTCGGCAGCGGGCATTCGTTCACGTCCATTGCCGCCACCGATGGTGTGTTGATCCGCCCTCAACTGTTGACCGGCATCCGCAACATTGATCGCGAAGCCGGCACGGTCACGGTGGAGGCCGGTACCCCGCTCAAGAGACTCAACCTGGCCCTCGCGCGCGAAGGTCTGTCGCTCACGAACATGGGCGACATCATGGAGCAGACGGTCTCCGGGGCCACCAGCACCGGCACACACGGCACGGGCCGCGACTCTGCCTCGATCGCCGCCCAGATCAAGGGCCTTGAGCTGGTCACGGCCGACGGCTCGGTGCTCACCTGCTCCGAGAAGGAGAATCCGGAGATCTTCGCCGGCGCGCGAATAGGCCTCGGCGCCCTCGGCATCGTCACCGCGATCACCTTCGCCGTGGAGCCGGTCTTCCTCCTCACCGCCCGTGAGGAGCCGATGAGTTTCGACCAGGTCACCAGCCGGTTCGACGAACTCTGGACGGAGAACGAGCACTTCGAGTTCTACTGGTTCCCGCACACCGGCAGCACCAACACCAAGCGCAACAACCGCAGCGCGGGCCCGGAGCAGCCGGTGGGCCGGGTTGCGGGCTGGTTCGAGGACGAGTTCGTCTCCAACGGCCTCTGGCAGGCGGCCAACTGGGTCGGCCGCACGGTGCCCGCGACCGTCCCGACCATCGCCCAGATCTCCACCCGGGCCTGGTCCACCCGGACGTACACGGACATCCCTTACAAGGTCTTCACTTCGCCCCGCCGGGTGCGGTTCGTCGAGATGGAGTACGCCCTCCCGCGCGCGGCTCTGGTGGACACGCTGCGGGAACTCAAGGCGATGGTCGACCGTTCGCATCTCAGGATCAGTTACCCGGTCGAGGTCCGCACCGCCCCGGCCGACGACATCGCCCTGTCGACCGCCTCCGGCCGCGACACCGCCTACATTGCCGTCCACATGTTCAAGGGGACGCCCTATCAGGCGTACTTCACCGCCGCCGAACGCATCTTCACGGCGCACGAGGGCCGGCCGCACTGGGGCAAGGTGCACACCCGGGACGCCGAGTACTTCGCCGGGGTCTACCCCCGGTTCGGCGAGTTCACGGCGTTGCGGGATCGGCTTGATCCGGAGCGGCTGTTTCAGAACGACTACTTGCGGAGGGTGTTGGGGACGTAGCGGACGCGCTCGGCGTGGGGTCCGGGGTGCCGTTGCCGGTGGTACTCGGAGTCGGCGCCGGAGTCACAGCCGTACCGCTGTCGTCGTCCTGCGGGGAGGCGCTGCCCGACGGAGTGGCGCCCCCGGAGGTGGAGTGGGAGAGCGTCCCTGAGGAAGTCGGTTCGCTGTCACCGGACTTCGAGGACATTCCCACTTGATCAACCAACCGCACAAGAAAGGGACGTACAAACGAAACCATTAGTTCCGTTTCTGCCGTTTACGTGAAGTACGCCACGTTCAAGATCCCGAAAACGGCGCCCCGAGCGGCCAAGCCCCGCCCCTTGCGAGAAGTTGGGCGGCGTGCCAATCCACGCACGTGGTCCAAATGGAGTACTGTTGCGAGCCCTGGGTCCGGCCTCCCGCCAGGGCGTCCGTGGCCTTCAAGGACCGCTGGGAGGGGGCTAGTTGCACAGGGTGACGGAGTTTGTCACTTAGCGTTGCGAATAGGTAACCGTGCCATAACGGCGATCCAGGGCCCTGGCCCGACACGCCGGGCAACTCGGCAAGGTTGTGGCAGGCTGCACCCGGGCAGGCCACACTCGACTAGCGGAAGCAGCGACGCACGTGACGTCGGCAGGCACCACCCGGGAGGTCCCCATGCCCGAACTGCGTGTCGTGGCCGTCTCCAATGACGGCACACGGCTGGTGCTCAAGGCTGCCGACGCGACGGAGTACACGCTTCCGATCGACGAGCGTCTGCGCGCCGCGGTCCGCGGCGACCGTCCCCGCCTCGGCCAGATCGAGATCGAGGTGGAGAGCCATCTCCGCCCGCGAGACATTCAGGCGCGTATACGCGCGGGTGCGACCGCGGAAGAGGTCGCACAGATGGCCGGAATTCCGGTCGACCGTGTACGCCGCTTCGAGGGCCCCGTGCTGGCCGAGCGCGCCTTCATGGCCGAGCGGGCCCGTAAGACACCCGTCCGTCGGCCCGGTGAGAACGCCGCCGGACCCCAGCTCGGCGAGGCCGTCCAGGAGCGACTGCTGCTGCGCGGCGCCGAGAAGGACACCGTCCAGTGGGACTCGTGGCGCCGCGACGACGGCACCTGGGAAGTCCTGCTGGTGTATCTCGTCGCGGGCGAACCGCACTCGGCGAGCTGGACGTACGACCCGCCCCGGCGGCTCGTCCAGGCCGTCGACGAGGAGGCGCGCTCGCTGATCGGCGAGTCCGAGGACCTCGCCGCGGCAGCGGAGCCCAGCTTCCCGTTCGTGCCGCGTATCGCCCGGCTGCCGCGCGACCGCCCGCTGGACCGCCCGGACCGTCCGGTGCTGCCGTCACCTTCACCCGAACCCGAGGTGGAGAGCGCCGGCGAACGCGACTCGCTGACCAGCCTCTTGGAGGCGGTGCCGAGCTTCCGCGGCGACATGGTCGTCCCGGAGCGCCCGGCGCCGGACCCGGTGGAGGAACCTCCCGCCGCCGAACCCACCCCGGAGGAACCCCCGGCGCCCGCCGCCTCGGCCGGTTCCGCCTACGCCGACGTCCTCATGCCCCGGTCCGTCGGCAGCCACCGCGACCGCCTCACCGGCTCCACCGACCGCCAGGCCGAAGCCGACGGCGTCCGCCCCGGCCGCCGGGCAGCGGTCCCGAGCTGGGACGAGATCGTGTTCGGGACGCGGCGGAAGAAGCAGGAGTAGTCGGTCGTACGAGGATGAGGGCCGCGCACGTCGAGCGCGGCCCTCACACTTGTGCCCGCACAGCTGCGGGTTACTGAGGATCCGGCCCCACGGCAACAGGCCGAGAAGGATCCGACGACCACTCCGACCACGACCCCACGTACAACGCCGCCGGAATCCCCGCGACGGCCAGCGCGAGCACCTCATGCGCCCCGGAGACCCCCGAACCGCAGTAGACACCCACCTCCGAATCGTCGCCGGACACGCCCAGCGCCTTGAACCGCGCCCGGAGGTCCTCCGTGGCGAGGAAGCCGCCGTCCGTACCCACGTTCTCGTTCGTGGGCGCTGACACGGCCCCCGGAATGTGCCCGCCCACCGGATCGATCGGCTCCACATCCCCCCGGTACCGCTCCCCCGCCCGCGCATCGAGGAGCACACCGCTCCGCGCCACCGCCGCGGCCCCGTCGGCGTCGAGCATCCCCACCGCCCCCGGCACCGGCTGGAAGTCCCCCTCCGCAGGAACGGGCGCGGCCGTCTCCAGTGCCCCCTCCCAAGCGGGCAGACCTCCGTCGAGGACCCGCACATCCGGGTGCCCCGTCCAGCGCAGCAGCCACCAGGCGCGCGCCGCGGCCCACCCCTGCCCGCCGTCGTACACGACCACGGGCACCGCGGACGACACGCCGACCCGACGCATGGCCGTACCGAATTCGGCCATGTCGGGCAACGGATGCCGGCCACGCCCGCCCGGCGCCGAGGCGAGCTCCCGGTCCAGATCGACGAAAACCGCGCCGGGAACATGCCCGGCCTCGTATGCGGCGCGCCCGTCGAAGGGGGGCTCCCCTGCGGCCTTGGCCACGCTCAACTGCCAGCGGACATCGAGGAGGACGGGCGGGTTCGGCCCCGCCATGTCGCTCGCGAGTTCGGTTGCGGAAATGATGGCGTTCATGGCCACCATCCTTGCGCACGGGGTGGCCGCATCGCCCATGTCCGGCTACTGTGCTCGGCCGGACAGCCCCGATCACGAGGCGTACGGGATCGGGCACATGCTGTACAGCCGATCGACATCCGTCGGCAATCGCACGGAAATGGACGAGAGACCGCACACCGGGCATTCTCCGAGCACAGGCCGATGACGGCGGCGCGCCCGGAGCGCGCGGTCCCACGGGTGGTGCGAGCATCGGCACGGGGGTCCGCAGAGCGGCGGCGACACGGCCGCCGCGAGGGGTCGAGGAGAGAGTGACGATGACCGAGGCACGGGGGTCGGCCGGCCCGAACGGCGAAACGCACGCTCGGCACGCGCCCGGCACGCCCTGCTGGGTGAGTCTGATGGTGCATGGACTGGCCACGACCCAGGAGTTCTACGGGGCGCTGTTCGGCTGGGAGTTCCGGCCGGGCCCCCAGCAGCTCGGCCCCTATGCGCGGGCGCTGCTCGACGGCGCTGAGGTGGCGGGCATCGGCCAGCTCCCGCCGGACCGGCATCTCCCCATCGCCTGGACGCCCTACCTCGCCTCGGACGACGTCGACCTGACCGCCGAAACGGTCCGGCTCTGCGGCGGCACCGTCGGAGTGGGCCCGCTGGACGCGGAGGAGGCCGGGCGGCTGGTGATCGGTTCGGACCCGTCCGGCGCGGTCTTCGGCGTGTGGCAGGCGGCGGCGCACGGCGGCACGGCCATCGCCGGGGTGCCCGGCACACCGGCCTGGCACGAGCTGCTGACCTTCGAGACCGCGAGCGTCGCCAAGTTCTACGAGACCGTGTTCGACTACGAGGAGGAGCCGGTGATCTCCGCCGACTTCGACTACGTGACCCTGCTCATCGACGGCCGCCCGGTCGCCGGCATCCACGGCGTCGGCAACTACCTGCCCCGCGACCGGGGTCCGCACTGGATGACGTACTTCGAGGTCGCCGACACGGACGAGAGCCTCGCCCGGATCACCGACCTCGGCGGGCATGTCCTCAGACCGGCCCACGACAGCGAACACGGCCGCGTGGCAACGGTCGCCGACCCGGAGGGAGCCAGGTTCTGCCTGGTTCAGAGCCCGCGCTGAACTCAGCCCGGTGAGACGGGCAGTACGTCCGGTGACAGCGCCGCCGCCCGTGCCGTCGCCGCGGTCATACGGCGGCGATGGTGGCGGCGGCACAGGACCTCGTACCCGATGTCGTCCGCCTGGTCGACGTCGCCGACGACGACCTGAGCGCCCTCGATGACCATCTCGCCGCCTATCGTGCGGGCGTTGTGCGTGGCCCGGGCGCCGCACCAGCACAGGGCCTCGACCTGGAGGACCTCGACGCGGTCGGCGAGTTCGACGAGGCGCTGGGAGCCGGGGAACAGCTTGGAGCGGAAGTCGGTCGTGATGCCGAAGGCGTAGACGTCGAGGCCCAGATCGTCGACCACGCGCGCGAGTTGGTCGATCTGCTGCTCCACGAGGAACTGCGCCTCGTCCGCGATGACGTAGTCCGCACGGCCGCCCTGTGACAGGTGGTCGACCAGATACGCGTACAGATCCTGCCCGTCCTCGACCTCCACCGCGTCCGTGACCAGCCCGAGCCGCGAGGACAGCTTGCCCTCGCCGGCCCGGTCGTCACGCGTGAAGATCATGCCGGCCAGGCCGCGCGCCGAGCGGTTGTGCTCGATCTGGAGAGCCAGCGTCGACTTCCCGCAGTCCATCGTTCCGGAGAAGAACACCAGCTCGGGCATGGCGAGTCGAGCACCTTTCAGGGCAGGGCAGATGGGTGTCAGGAGCGTACTTCGAGGAGCGGGATCAGCTGCTCGGCAGGGGTCATCGAGCCGTGGTTGCCGACCATCGCCGACTCCTTCGGCTCCCGCTCGGAGGCGATGATCAGTACGTCGTCCCGGGCGGCCGCGACGACATCGCCGATCCGGCCGTACACCCGCTCGTCGCATTCACCGGGCGGCCCGAACCAGCCCGCCGCGATCGCCTCGTCGCGCGAGGCCACCCAGAACTGCTCGCCGAGCACCTCGCGCCAGCAGGTCAGTACGTCGTTCTCGGCGCCCGGCACCGCGTAGACATGGCGAGCGCGGCCCTCGCCGCCGAGCAGGGCGACGCCGGCGCGCAGCTCCCAGTCCTCGTCGAAGTCGATGCGGTGCTGTTCGTCGAAGGGGACGTCGATCATGCCGTGGTCGGCGGTGACGTAGAGCGCGGTACGCGGCGGCAGTTGCTCGGCGAGGCGCTGGACGAGCCGGTCGACGTACATGAGCTGGCCACGCCAGGTGTCGGAGTCGACGCCGAAGCGGTGTCCGGCACCGTCGAGTTCGGCGTAGTAGGTGTAGACGAGCGCGCGGTCGCCGGAGGCCAGTTGCTCGGCCGCGAGGTCCATGCGCTCCTCGCCGGTCAGTCGGCCGTGGAAGGTGCCGCCGCTGAGCGCGATCTTGGTGAGGGGGGTGTTCTGGAAGTGGGGTGAGGTCACCTGGGCGGTGTGCACACCGGCCGCGTCCGCGAGCTGGAAGACCGTGGGGTACGGCTGCCAGGCCCGTGGATCGGTCCAGGGCTGCCAGCGCAGCTGGTTCATGAGCTCGCCGGTGGCCGGATTGCGGGCGGTGTATCCGGGCAGGCCGTGCGCGCCCGGCGGTAGTCCGGTGCCGACGGAGGCGAGGGAGGTCGCGGTGGTCGCCGGGTATCCGGTGGTGAGCGGACGGCCCGTGCCCCCGCGCGAGCTGCTGATGAGGGAGGCCATGAAGGGCGCGTCCTGTGGGTGCGCCTTGAGCTGCTCCCAGCCCAGGCCGTCGATCAGGAACACGCAGTTGCGGTCGGCGGCGGTCAGCTCCGGAATGGCCACGGTCATTCCGGGTACGGCCATGCCCGCGGCCAGCGTGGGCAGCAGGTCGGCGAGCGAGCCGGTGCCGTACTCGGGCCGGGGGGCGGAGTCGACGGTGAGGGGTTCCGGGTGGGTGTCCCAGGCTGGCTGAACCATCAGTGGTCGAGGCCCGCTGTCGCCTCGGAGAGGGACTGGGCGAAGGCCAGGGCCTGGCGGACCGTCTCGGGGCCGTCGCCGGCTTCGCTGACGCGCAGGCTGAGGTCGTCGGCCGTCGAACTGCCCGTGTAGCCGTGGTCGGCCTCGCAGTTGGGGTCACCGCAGGCGGCGGGCTCCAGGTCGAGTCGGGCGACGGCGCCCCAGCCGATGGTCAGCACGACCTCGCGGGGCAGCGTGCCCGGCGTGTACGACTCCGGGTTCGCGACGACCCGGCTGACCACGACGGAGGAGATCCGGCCGAGCTTGACCGACTCGGTGGAGGTGGTGGCGTACGGCGTCGGGGAGGTGCTGTCGGCGGCCTGCTCGTCGGTGTGGCTGACGATGAAGCGGTTGCCGGTGAGGACGAGCACCGTCACATGCCGCCGCACCTCGTTCTGGTCGAACGTCGTCTCCTGGTGGACCAGGAACGACCGCATGGGCTCGCCGCCCACAGCGGCCTCCACCGCCTCGGCCACGAGGGCCGGGTAGTAGCCGCTGCGCTCGATCGCCGCTCGCAGCCCCTGGGTCGTCGTACTGGTCTTGGCCATGACGCCCATCCTACGGGGGCCCACTGACTGCGAGGCACCGCTCACACCGGTCTCTAGTACACCGGAAGCGTCCTCGGACCGAGGTCGTCACGGGCGGGCGGGGGCGCTAGCCGCACGGACGCGCTGAGCACGCTCACCCCGCGCTGGGCCACGACGACCGGCTCCAGGGTCACCGCGACCACCTCCGGGTGGTCGTCGACCAGCCGCGACACGCGCAGCAGCAGTTCCTCCAGGGCCGGGGTGTCGGCCGGCGTCGAACCGCGCCAGCCGAACAGGAGCGGTGCCGTCCGGATCGACCGCACCAGCGAGGCCGCCTCCCGGTCGGTGACGGGGACGAGCCGGTGCGCCGTGTCGCCCAGCAGCTGGGAGGCGGCCCCGGCGAGCCCGAACGACAGCACGGCCCCGGCCGCCGGATCGATCACCGCCCGTACGACCGTGTCGACTCCGCGCGGCGCCATCCCCTGCACCACCGGCCGCAGCTCCTCCGGCGTCCCGAACAGCTCCGTCAACTCGGCGTACGCCCTGCGCAGTTGCTCCTCGTCCGCCAGATCCAGCCGTACGCCGCCCAGATCGGCCCGGTGCCTGAGGTGGGGGGCGGTGGCCTTGAGGGCGACCGGATAGCCGAGGGTGCGGGCGGCCGCGGCGGCGTCATCGGGCGAGAGTGCGGGCAGCGCCCGGTGGACCCCTATCCCGTACTTCCCCAGCAGCTCACACGTCTCTTCGGTCCCCAGGGTCAGCCCCTGCCCGCGAGCCAACAGCCCGTCGATCAGGTCGGCAGCGCCCTTCTCATCGATGTCCTCGTACTCGGGCACCTTGCCGGGTTCGGCGGCATCACGCCGCCACTGGGCGTACTTGACGGCTTCACCGAGGGCGCGGACGGCGCGTTCGGCGGCGGGGTAGGCGGGGATGAGCCCAGCTTCATCAGGTGCTCGCACCGCGGTGGGCAGTCGTTCCGCAGGGGGGAACGGTCGGGCACCGCCTGCCACTCCGGGGGTCGTCGAACCCGCCTGTGGTGCCGTACTGGCCGCAGCCGACAACGCCTCCGCCAGCCCCCCGAGCTCCACATGCACCACCAGCACCGGCTTCCCGGGAACCTCCGCCGCAGCCGACCGCAACGCCTCCGCCAGCATCGCATCCCCGACCGACGACTCCCCGATCGCCGGTATCGCCGTCACCACCACCGCATCGCAAACGTCATCCGCCAACGCCCGAGACAGCGCCGCATGGAAGCCCTCGGCGGTCGCCCCCGTCGTCAGGTCCAGCGGAGCCTGCGGTCGCAGCCCCTCGGAGAGACACGCGTCGTACGTCAGCAGTCCCAGCGACTCCGAGTTCCCCAAGATCGCCACCCGAGGACCCGCGGGCAACGGCTGACGCGCGAGCAACAGCCCCGCGTCGACCAGCTCGGTGATCGTGTCCACCCGGATCACCCCGGCCTGCCGCAGCAGCGCGGACACCGTGGCATGCGGCAGCCGCGTCGCCCGCACCGCATGCCCCTGCGGCGCCGCACCCCCGTGCCGCGCACCCTGTACGACGACCAACGGCTTCGCCGCCGCCGTACGCCGGGCGAGCCGGGTGAACTTGCGGGGGTTGCCGATCGACTCCAGGTACATCAACACCACGTCGGTGTCGGGATCGTCGTACCAGTACTGGAGTACGTCGTTCCCGGACACGTCCGCCCGGTTGCCGGACGACACGAACGTGGACACGCCCGTGACCCCGGTGACCCCGCCTCCGCGCCGGTGCAGCCGGGACAGCAGCGCGATCCCGATGGCGCCGGACTGCGCGAAGAGCCCGATCCGCCCGGGACGGGGCATCTCGGGGGCGAGGGACGCGTTCAGCCGTACGCCCGCTGCGGTGTTGATGATCCCGAACGCGTTGGGCCCGATGATCCGCATGCCGTACGCACGCGCGTGCCGTACGAGTTCCCGCTGCCGCTCGCGCCCCTCGGGGCCGCTCTCGGCGTACCCGGCGGAGATCACGACGAGCCCCTGCACGCCGTGCTCGCCGCACTCGGTGACGACCTCGGGGACGAGGTCCGCGGGCACGGCGACGACCGCGAGGTCGACTGGCCCCTCGATGTCCCGCACGGAGCGGCACGCGGGCACCCCGTCGAGCTCCTTGAACCCCTCCGGGAACGCCCTGTTCACGGCGTACAGAGCGCCCGTGAACCCGGCCTCCCGGATGTTGCCGAGGACGCTGCGGCCCACACCGCCGGGAGTGCGGCCGGCCCCGATGACGGCGACGGAGCCGGGCATCAGCAACCGCTGCACGGACCGCGCCTCGGCGCGCTGCTCGCGCGCGTACTGCACGGCGAGGGACCGGTCCGTGGGTTCGAGGTCAAACTCCAGGCGTACGACGCCGTCTTCGAAGCTGCGCTTCTGGGTGTACCCGGCGTCCATGAACACCTTGATCATCTTGGTGTTGGCGGGGAGCACCTCGGCGGCGAAGCGGCGGATGCCACGCTCACGGGCGACGGCACCGATGTGTTCGAGGAGGGCGGAGGCGACACCGCGGCCTTGGTGGGCGTCCTGCACCAGGAACGCGACCTCGGCCTCGTCCGACGGTGCGGACGCGGCCATTCCGTCGGCGCCGATTCGGTCATAGCGTACGGTGGCGATGAACTCGCCGCCGATGGTGGCCGCGAGTCCCACCCGGTCCACAAAGTCGTGGTGCGTGAAGCGGTGGACGTCCTTGGCGGACAGGCGCGGGTAGGGCGCGAAGAAGCGGTAGTACTTCGACTCGTCCGACACCTGCTCGTAGAAGCTGACCAGGCGCTCGGCGTCATCAACGGTGATGGGGCGGATGCGTGCGGTGCCGCCGTCGCGCAGCACCACGTCGGCTTCCCAGTGGGCGGGGTATTCGTGCCGGTCCGGCGCGCTCTGCATGGGGCCCAGAGTACGGCTCGCGTACGACAACGGCGCGGGGCAGTCTGTGGAGGACGGGAGTCTGGCCGAGGCCGCGGTCCGACGACACTTCGGGACGGGACGCAGGACCGTTCCGGGCTTGCTTCACGGTATGGGAAACTGGTCTAGACAACCCTGAACACCTGAAGGGCAGCATCACATGGCTGAGCGCCGCGTCAACGTCGGCTGGGCCGAGGGTCTCCACGCCCGCCCCGCCTCCATCTTCGTCCGGGCCACCACGGCCGCAGGGGTCCCCGTGACGATCGCCAAGGCCGACGGCAACCCCGTCAACGCGGCCTCCATGCTGGCTGTCCTCGGGCTCGGCGCCCAGGGCGGCGAGGAGATCGTGCTCGCCTCCGACGCCGAGGGCGCGGACGCCGCACTCGACCGGCTGGCGAAGCTGGTCGCCGAGGGGCTCGAGGAGCTTCCCGAGACCGTCTGAATTCAGGGCTGCGACTTTCGTCGCAGCACGGAAGGGCCCGCCCGAATTATCGGGCGGGCCCTTCGCATTTCCCGCTTACGGGCAGCAGAAATAATCCCCCGCGAATTAACCCCTCTTTGTATACGGCGCCCGTGTTAATGCCGCAGGCTCGGCATGTTTACGGGATGTTGCGAATTCCTCACACGGTCCGCGCGATCGGGGCCGCCATTGAACCGCAGTCGATGCGCGGCGCCCGCGCGCTCGGTGTGCAGGGCGGTGACCGCCCGGGCGCGCTCGCCGTCGCCGCGCGCCACCGCGTCGACGATCGCGCCGTGCTCCGCCCAGGACTCCGCGGGGTTGGCCGGCGCCTCCACCGCGTACATCCAGGCGATCTTGTGCCGCAGCTGGGTCAGCATCGAGGTCAGCGCGGGGCTGCCGGAAGCCTGGGCGAGCGTCTCGTGGAACCAGCCCCCCAAGGAGCGCAGATCCTCGCTGTTGCCCCGCCTGGCCCGCTCCTGACCCAGCCTGACCAGGCCCCGCAACACCTTGAGGTGCGCCTCGGTGCGCCGCTGGGCGGCCCTGGAGGCGCCGAGCGGCTCCAGGAGCATGCGCATCTCCAGCAGGTCGGCGGCCTCCTGCTCGGTCGGTTCGGCGACGCACGCGCCCGCGTGCCGGCGGGTCACCACGAACCCCTCGGCCTCCAGCGTGCGCAGTGCCTCACGGACGGGGACGCGCGAGACGCCGTAGCGGCGGGCGAGGAGTTCCTCGGTGAGCCGGCCGCCGCGCTCGTAGACACCGGCGACGATGTCGTCCCGGATCGCCGTGCATACCGAGTGCGCCGGAATACGCATGACCGACCTCCGCCTTAATCCCCGTGAAACGTCGATGATTGACGTGTGTTCCGTGACTCTATTGCAATGAGCCGGAATTTCCGATGGCGGGCCGGAATCCATGGATATTTTTTGGACAACCGGGCGTGTGAAACGCCGAAACCCCGGCTCGGGAGCCGGGGCCTCGGGATGCGGAGCGATCGGTCGTCAGACGTTCACGCCGTGCGAGCGCAGGTAGGAGACGGGGTCGATGTCGGAGCCGTACTCCGCGGTCGTACGGGCCTCGAAGTGCAGGTGCGGTCCGGTGACGTTGCCGGTCGCTCCGGAGAGGGCTATCTGCTGACCGGGGGTGACGCTCTGGCCCACCGAGACACCGATGGACGACAGATGGCCGTACTGGGTGTACGTGCCGTCATTCATCTTGATCACGACCTCGTTGCCGTACGAGCCGCTCCAGCCCGCCTCGACGACCGTGCCGCGGCCGACCGCGTGGACGGAGGTGCCGCTCGCGGCATGGAAGTCGACGCCGGTGTGGCTGCCGGAGGACCACAGGGAGCCGCCGGTCTGGTAGCCGGTGGAGACGTACGAGCCGGTGACCGGCAGCACGTAGCTGTTGAGGCGCTTGCGCTCGGCCTCGCGGGCGGCGCGTTCCTTGGCCTCGCGGGCCTTCCTCGCCTTCTCCGCAGCGGCCTTCTTCGCGGCAGCCTCGGCCTTCTTCGCGGCTGCGGCCTCCTCGGCGGCCTCCTTCTGGGCGGCGGCCTGCTCCGCGATCGGGTCGGCGGCGGCGACACTGAGGACCGGGATCAGGCCGGTCGTCTCGGCGGCGGGCTCGGCCGCGAGCGCGGGGGCGGCCAGGGTGCCGATGACACCGGTGGTGGTGAGGGCCGCGACGCCCGCCGCGCGGGCGGTGGTGCGCTGGATACGGCTGGGACGGCGGTGCTTCCCGGTGGCGCAGGTGAACGCCATGTAGTGGCTGGTCCTTTCCTTCCTTCTCGCCTACCGGGTTAGCTGACGGGTTCGGAGCAGGAAGGTCTCCTACGGACCCCCTCGCTGCACGCGTGGGCGTCCGATTCACCCCAGGGACTACGTATGTGGGTCCCCGGCTCCCCTGGCTCGCGCCGTCTGGGGACTCGGCGATGACTGTCCGGTGCCGCGGACGCGGCGCAGTGCCTGACGGACAGCCCGGAAGACGCTAAACGGGACATCTTTCAATCCCCAAACGGATCACGGCTTTTGTAGCGCATGCCACAGGCCAGACAGGCAACCTCTCCCGTAATTCGGACATAAAGGAGCCCTGGCGACGCTTCCGTCACCAGGGCTCCACGCGCGCGTACCCGTGTGTTCGCTGCTACTCGGCGGACACGACGGTGACTTGGCCGACGCCGAGTGCCTCGACCGGCTCCTTGATCTGCGCCGCGTCGCCCACGAGAACCGTCACCAGACGGTCCACCGGGAAGGCGCGTACGGCAGCCGCGGTGGCCTCGACGGTGCCGGTCGCGGCGAGCTCCCGGTAGAGCGTGGCCTGGTAGTCGTCCGGCAGGTACTGCTCCACCTGGTCGGCCAGCGTGCCGGCCACGGCCGCGGCGGTCTCGTACTTCAGCGGCGCCACCCCGACGAGGTTCTGTACGGCGACGTCGCGCTCGGCGTCGGTGAGCCCGTCCGCGGCGAGCGTGCGCAGCACCGTCCACAGGTCCTGGAGTGCGGGACCGGTGTTCGGGGTGTCGACGGAGCCGCTGATGGCGAGCATCCCGGCGCCCGAGCCGTCCGGGGCGGACCGCAGCACCTGCCCGAACGCCCGCACTCCGTAGGTGTAGCCCTTCTCCTCGCGCAGGACGCGGTCAAGCCGGGAGGTCAGGGTGCCGCCGAGGCAGTACGTGCCGAGCACCTGCGCGGGCCACACGCGATCGTGGCGGTCGGGACCGATCCGGCCGATGAGCAGCTGCGTCTGGACGGCGCCGGGGCGGTCCACGATGACGACGCGGCCGGTGTCGTCGGCGGTCACCGGCGGCACCGGGCGCGGCTGCGCGGGCGAGCCGGTCCAGGAGCCGATCGTCTCGCCGAGCAGCGCGTCCAGGTCGATGCCGGTGAGGTCGCCGACGACCACGGCGGTGGCCGTGGCGGGGCGGACGTACCTCTCGTAAAAGGCGCGTACGGCCGCGGAGTCGATGGTCGCGACCGTGTCCTCGGTGCCCTGGCGCGGGCGTGACATACGCGAATCCGCCGGGAACAGCTCCTTGGAGAGCTCCTTGGCTGCCCGGCGGGAGGGGTTGGCCAGCTCGTGCGGGATCTCGTCGAGGCGGTTGCGGACCAGCCGTTCGACCTCGCTGTCCGCGAAGGCGGGCGCCCTGAGGGCGTCGGCGAGCAGCCCGAGCGCCTTGGGGAGGCGCGAGACCGGGACCTCCAGGCTCACGCGGACGCCGGGGTGGTCGGCGTGCGCGTCGAGGGTGGCACCGCAGCGCTCCAGCTCGGCGGCGAACTCCTCGGCGGAGTACTTGTCGGTGCCTTCGGAGAAGGCCCGCGCCATGATCGTGGCGACGCCGTCGAGGCCGGCCGGTTCGGCGTCCAGCGGCGCGCCCAGGAGCACCTCGACGGCGACGACCTGCTGGCCGGGGCGGTGGCAGCGCAGGACCGTCACGCCGTTGTCGAGGGTCCCGCGCTCGGGGGCCGGGAACGCCCACGGCCTGGCCTCGCCGGCCTGGGGCTCGGGGTGGAATTCCATAGCGGCGAGCTCGGTCACTTGGCCGCCTCCTCGTCCTCGTCGGTGGCTTCCACGGTCGCCGCGGAGTCCAGGTCTTCGGTGGGTTCCTCGACGGTCTCCGTGGGGACGGTCGGCTCGTAGACCAGCACCGCTCGGTTGTCGGGTCGCAGGCGCGCCTTGGCGACCTCCTGGACCTCCTCCGCGGTCACCTCGAGCACCCGCCCGACGGCCGTGAGGGCGAGCTGCGGGTCGCCGAACAGGACGGCGTACCGGCACAGTTCGTCGGCGCGGCCCGCGACCGTGCCGAGCCGGTCCAGCCACTCGCGCTCCAACTGGGCCTGGGCGCGCTCCATTTCCTCGGCCGTGGGGCCCTCCGCGGCGAACCGGGCGAGCTCCTCGTCGATGGCGGTCTCGATCACCGGCACCTCCACGTCACCGGACGTCTTCACGTCCAGCCACCCCAGGGAGGGCGCGCCGGCCAGCCGCAGCAGACCGAACCCGGCGGCGACTGCCGTACGGTCGCGCCGTACGAGCCGGTTGTAGAGACGGGAGGACTCGCCCCCGCCGAGCACCGTGAGCGCGAGGTCCGCCGCATCGCACGCGCGCGTGCCGTCCTCCGGCAGCCGGTAGGCGGCCATCAGCGCACGCGCGGGGACCTCTTCCTCGACGACCTCGCGCAGCTGCCCGCCGATGGTCTCGGGCAGTCCGCCGTCACGCGGGGCGGGCTTGCCGTCGTGCGAGGGGATGGAGCCGAAGTACTTGTCGACCCAGGCGAGCGTCTGCTCCGGGTCGATGTCGCCGACCACGGAGAGAACCGCGTTGTTGGGCGCGTAGTACGTCCGGAAGAACGCCCGCGCGTCCTCCAGGGTCGCCGCGTCCAGGTCGGCCATCGAGCCGATCGGCGTGTGGTGGTAGGGGTGGCCCTCCGGGTAGGCGAGGGCGGTCAGCTTCTCGAACGCCGTCCCGTAAGGGACGTTGTCGTAGCGCTGCCGGCGTTCGTTCTTCACGACGTCGCGCTGGTTCTCCATGGACTCGTCGTCGAGAGCCGTGAGCAGGGACCCCATGCGGTCGGCCTCCAGCCAGAGGGCGAGCTCCAGCTGGTGGGTGGGCATGGTCTCGAAGTAGTTGGTGCGCTCGAAGCTGGTGGTGCCGTTGAGCGAGCCGCCGGCCCCCTGGACCTTCTCGAAGTGGCCGTTGCCCTTCACCTGGCCGGAGCCCTGGAACATCAGGTGCTCGAAAAGGTGAGCCAGGCCGGTACGGCCCTTGACTTCGTGGCGGGAGCCGACGTCGTACCAGAGGCACACCGCGGCGACCGGGGTCAGGTGGTCCTCGGAGAGCACCACGCGCAGGCCGTTGGCCAGGCGGTGCTCGGTCGCTGTCAGGCCCCCGGTGCCTGCCTGGTCTGTGGCCGTGTGACCCATGGGCATGTACGTCCCTTCGATCGCGGAAACACTTGTCGTAACTGCGGAAATCCCGCCGGTCCTGCCACTGTATGCAAGCGTGCGGAGGCTCGGCGAAGTTCCCGGCCGACGTACGCCCAGAGCGAGATCGCGTAGCCTGCGGGCGTGCTGTCCCGCCGAAGGCCGGCGGCACCTGCGAACGCCGGGCGGGACGGCTTACGTCGGGCCCTGGTCCGCGTTGTCAGTGGGGCGGTCCACAATGGTCCGCATCAGAGTCAGTTAACGCTTCAGCAAGAGCGCGCCCCGTAGGCGAGCGACCAGGAGACAGAGGAGCCAGGCAGCGATGGCCCGCCGCAGCACGAAGACCCCGCCGCCCGACGACTCGTTCGAGGAGCGGATCCTCGACATCGACGTCGTGGACGAGATGCAGGGCTCCTTCCTCGAGTACGCGTACTCGGTCATCTACTCCCGAGCCCTGCCGGACGCCCGCGACGGCCTCAAGCCGGTGCACCGTCGCATCGTCTACCAGATGAACGAGATGGGCGTACGCCCCGACCGCGGCTATGTAAAGTGCGCCCGCGTCATCGGCGAGGTCATGGGTAAGTTGCACCCGCACGGCGACGCGTCGATCTACGACGCGCTGGTGCGCATGGCCCAGCCCTTCTCGATGCGTGTCCCCCTCGTGGACGGCCACGGCAACTTCGGCTCGTTGGGCAACGACGACCCGCCCGCCGCCATGCGGTACACCGAGTGCCGTATGGCCGAGGCCACGGGCTTGATGACGGAGTCCATCGACGAGGACACCGTCGACTTCACGCCCAACTACGACGGCCAGGAGCAGGAGCCGGTGGCCCTGCCCGCCGCCTTCCCGAACCTCCTGGTCAACGGCGCCTCGGGCATCGCGGTCGGCATGGCCACGAACATGCCGCCGCACAACCTGCGCGAGGTGATCGCGGCGGCCCGCCACCTCATCCGGCATCCGGGCGCCGATCTCGAAGCCCTGATGAGGCACGTTCCCGGCCCCGATCTGCCCACCGGCGGCCGGATCGTCGGCCTGACGGGCATCCGGGACGCGTACGAGACGGGCCGCGGCACCTTCAAGATCCGTGCCACGGTGGCCGTCGAGGACGTCACCGCGCGCCGCAAGGGCCTCGTCATCACCGAGCTGCCCTTCACCGTCGGCCCGGAGAAGGTGATCGCCAAGATCAAGGACCTGGTCGGCTCGAAGAAGCTCCAGGGCATCGCCGACGTCAAGGACCTCACCGACCGTCAGCACGGCCTGCGCCTGGTCATCGAGATCAAGAACGGCTTCGTGCCGGAGGCCGTCCTGGAGCAGCTCTACAAGCTGACGCCGTTGGAGGAGTCCTTCGGCATCAACAACGTGGCGCTGGTCGACGGGCAGCCCCTCACGCTGGGTCTCAAGGAGCTCCTCGAGGTCTATCTCGACCACCGCTTCAACGTGGTGCGGCGCCGCAGCGAGTTCCGCCGTGGCAAGCGGCGCGACCGGCTGCACCTGGTCGAGGGTCTGCTCACCGCCCTGGTGGACATCGACGAGGTCATCCGCCTGATCCGCTCCAGCGACAACTCCGCGCAGGCCAAGCAGCGCCTGATGGAGCGGTTCTCGCTGAGCGAGATCCAGACGCAGTACATCCTGGACACGCCGCTGCGCCGCCTCACCAAGTTCGACCGGATCGAGCTGGAGTCCGAGAAGGACCGGCTCAGGGCGGAGATCGAGGAGCTGACCCGGATCCTCGAGTCGGACGCGGAGCTGCGCAAGCTGGTCTCCGCCGAACTGGCCGCGGTGTCCAAGAAGTTCGGCACCGACCGGCGTACGGTCCTGCTGGAGTCGGGGGGCGCCCCGGTGTCCGCCGTTCCGCTCCAGGTCGCGGACGACCCGTGCCGGGTGCTGCTGTCCTCGACGGGTCTGCTGGCGCGTACGGCGAACGGCGAGCCGTTCCCGGAGGACGCCGACGCCCGGCGCACCAAGCACGACGTGATCGTCTCGGCGGTGCCGGCCACGGCCCGTGGCGAGATCGGCGCGGTCACCTCGGCGGGCCGGCTGCTGCGGATCAATGTCATCGACCTGCCGCAGCTCCCGGACACGGCGTCCGCGCCCAACCTCGCGGGCGGCGCCCCGCTGACCGAGTTCGTCTCCCTGGAGGACGACGAGACGCTGGTGTGCCTGGCCACGCTCGACGAGTCGTCGCCGGGTCTGGCGCTCGGCACCGAGCAGGGTGTGGTCAAGCGGGTGCTCCCCGACTATCCGTCCAACAAGGAGGAGTTGGAGGTCATCACCCTCAAGGAGGGTGACCGGATCGTCGGCGCGGTCGAGCTGCGCACCGGCGAGGAGGATCTGGTCTTCATCACGGACGACGCGCAGTTGCTGCGCTACCAGGCCTCGCAGGTCCGTCCCCAGGGCCGTCCGGCGGGTGGCATGGCGGGCATCAAGCTCACCGAGGGCGCCAAGGTCATCTCGTTCACGGCGATCGATCCGGCGGCCGACGCCGTGGTGTTCACGGTCGCCGGCTCGCGCGGCACGCTGGACGACTCCGTGCAGACGACGGCCAAACTGACTCCGTTCGACCAGTACCCGCGCAAGGGCCGCGCCACGGGCGGTGTGCGCTGCCAGCGGTTCCTCAAGGGCGAGGACTGTCTGTCCCTGGGCTGGGCCGGCCCGGTCCCGGCGCGGGCCGCGCAGAAGAACGGCACACCGGCCGACCTCCCGGAGATGGACCCGCGCCGGGACGGCTCGGGCGTGTCCCTGGCGAAGACCGTGTCGGTGGTGGCCGGGCCGGTCTAGCAGCCGGGTTCCTCAAGATCCGCTGCGGGATCCTGTACGTAGCGCAGGACGCCCCACATGCCGTGCTCGTCGGCGTGTGGGGCGTCGTCCTTGCACGCCTCCAACTCCTTGCGCAGAGCGGGGACGTCGATGCCTGCGCCGATGAGCACGAGCTGGGTCACGCGCGCGTCGGCGGCAGCCCAGGGTTCCGGATGGAAGCGGAGGAACCGTCCGACGGCGTGAACGGCGTACCGGTTGTCCGTGTCGTGGTGGCCGAAGTCGACGTATCCCTTGATCCGGTACAGCCCTTCGGGACGGCTGTCGAGGAACTCCATCATCCGGCGTGGGTTCAGGGGCACTTCGGAGGTGAAGGACAGGCTGTCGTAAGCCGAATGCAGATGAGCGGCATGGTCGTCTGCTCCGTGGTCGTGCAGGTCGTCGAAGGAGAGCTGCCCGATGCGCTCGCCCGTGGGGCGGCAGTCGAAGAGGAATTCGGGGTCGATGCGCCCGTAGGAGGCGGGTACGACGGCTGCGCGGTCGACGAGGGACCGGACGAGCCCGAGGACCCGTTCTCCGTCGGGCGCCCGGTCGACCTTGTTGACGACGACCAGGTCGGCGAGGGCGAGATGCCGGTCGATCTCGGGGTGCTTCGCCCGCGTGTCGTCGAACTCGGCGGCGTCGACGACCTCGATCAGCCCGCCGTACACGATCCCCGGATGCTCACTGGCGAGCACCATCCGCACGAGTTCCTGCGGCTCGGCCAGACCGCTGGCCTCGATGACGATGACGTCGATGCCGGCGGAGGGCCTGGCGAGCCGGTCGAGGTAGAGATCGAGCTCGCTCACGTCCACGGCGCAGCACAGACAGCCGTTCCCGAGGGACACGGTGGAGTCGCCGAGCGCGCCGGCCACGGCCATCGCGTCGATCTCGATGGCACCGAAGTCGTTGACGACGGCACCGATACGGCTGCCGCCGCTGCGGTGGAGCAGATGGTTGAGCAGCGTCGTCTTGCCGGAGCCCAGGAACCCGGCGAGAACGATGACCGGGATCTGCTGCGGGCGCTGCGGACTCGGCGTGTGACCCAACGTGCGACCTCTTCAGGGAGCTGTACAAAGATGCGCCGCCCAGGATACGAGCCGGGGAGATCCGCGGGCGCCTCCATCGATGTGACGTTGCAGGTCGAAGGGCGCCCGGTCCGGCGTGCGCGGACCGGACGCCCTGGTGAGGGGCGACAGCCGTCAGTCGCTCAGGGCGGCCTGCGCGGCCTGGAAGCGGCTCACCCAGTACGCGGTGCGGTCCAGGTAGGCCGTCTGGGCGGCTTCGCCGGTCTTGCCGTAGGCGCCCTCGTACGTGAGGTAGCCGTGGCCGGCGGGCGGGGTGGAGTCGGCCGGTTCGATCGAGCTGCCCTCGTGCCACTCGTTGAAGGAGGTCACCGACACCCAGGTCGGTGAGCCGCCGATCGCGGGATCGAGGGCGTTGTTCCACTGCTTGTCGTAGGCGGCGCCGTTCGCGCGGTCCACGGTGGGTGTGGTGTTGCCCGGCACCGCGCGGTCGTCGAGGTAGCCGGGGGCGACGGACGGGGACCAGATGAGGTTGTTCGCGCGGGCGTAGTCCCCGGCCTGCTTCCAGCCCGGGGCCGTGGCGCCGGCGATGCCGTCGTAGGTGTACAGGCCGGAGAAGTGCGCGATCTTCGTGGTGTCGGTGGTCTGGGCGAGCACGATGCTGTTGCCCGTGACCTGGTCGAGCGGCGTCCAGTCGGTGATGTCCAGGCTCTGGAAGACGTAGAAGGCGCTCTTCCCGCCGTGGTCGGCGGACCGGTAGAAGGCCGGATGGCTGCCGTAGGTGTTGTTGATGTACTGGATGTCGGCGACCGTCGAGGCCGCGGTGCGTCCGGAGTACGGCTCCAGGTGCCAGGCCACCTTGACGCCTTCCTTCTGGGCGGCGTCGAGGACGCCCTGGACGAGCCCGTCCTCGTAACTGCCCTGTCCCCACCAGCTGTAGACGATAACGCCGGCCCCGGACTGCGTGACCCACTTCATGTGCTGGGCCACCGCCCCGGCGAAGTCACCGGAGTCGTACGGGCCGAGCGTCGGGTAGAGGTCGGCGCCGATGTCGTCGGGCGGGGTGCGGTTGCCCTGCTGCCAGTGGCGCCAGCCACCGTTGACCGTGGGGCTGCCGTACCAGGGGTAGTAGAAAAGGTGGACGTCCTGGGACGGCGTGACCTCGCTCGGTGTGGCGGTGAGGGTGAAGGTGTCGATGTCGAAGAGGGAGCCCGAGCCGCCGGTGAAACGCAGGAACAGCGGCCCCGAAGCGGCGGCGGACAACGCGGTGTTCACCGTCGTGAACGTCTCCCAGCCACCCGTGACCGGCACACTCACCGAACCGAGCAACGTACCCGTGGCCGAACCCGAACGGACCTCGATCGTGCCGCCCGCACCCGCCGACGACACCTTCGCGGAGAACGACGTCGCACCCGCCGTCGACACCGACGAGTAACCGGCCCAGTCACCGTTCTCGATATAGCCCAACGTGTTCCCACCACTGGCCGACGCATGGGCGGCCACCTGGACCCCCGACCCCGACGTGTACGACTCGGCCTCCACCTGGCCGGTGCCCGCCGGCGGGGCGCAGTTGCCGGGCGCCTGCCCGGCCGCGTACCGCACGCCGCCGAGCAGCAGGGAGCGGAAGGCCGGGTCGCTGTAGGACTCGATTGTGTGGCCGAGCCCGGTGTAGAAGGACCGGCCCTGGCCCTGGCTGTGGCACCAGGTGATGGGGTGGTCCCCGCTCATCTCCCCACCGCTGTAGGAGGATTCGTCCAGGCTCTGCAGGACGTGGACCGTGGAGCGCGGGTTGGTCCGGTAGTTGTACCACTCGTCGGTACGGGTCCAGGTCGCGCCCAGGTGCGTGGTCGCCGGGTGGGTCCGGTCCTCATTCTTGACGACGGCCTGCTGGATCGCGGGGTGGCTCTTGAACCAGGCGCCCACGAGCTGTCCGTAATACGGCCAGCCGTACTCGGTGTCGGCGGCCGCGTGCACGCCGAGGTAGCCGCCGCCGTTGTCGACGTACGACTGCAAGGCGGTCTGCTGGCTGTCGTTCAGGACGTCGCCGGTCGTGTTGAGGAACACCACCGCCTCGTACGTGGCCAGGTTCGCGGTGGTGAAGGCGCCCGCGTCCTCGGTGGCCGTGACGGCGAAGTCGTTCTGCTGGCCCAGCGTTTGCAGGGCGCTGATGCCGGCCGGGATGGCGTCGTGCCGGAATCCGGCGGTCTTGGAGAACACCAGGACGTCGTAGGCCGCGGCCTGCTGTTCGGGGGCGGCCTCGGCCGCCTGGATCGGTGCGGCAAGTCCGCAGGTCAGTGCCAGCGCCACGGCAGCCGGAGCGCGACGCAGACGTCGGAGCAGAGTTCTCATGGTCCTCAGCCCTTTCGTGCCGTGGCGGTGAGTGTGAAGGTGTCGATGTCGAAGAGGGAGCCCGCACCGCCGGTGAAGCGCAGGAACAGCGGCCCCGAAGCGGCGGCGGTCAACGCGGTGTTCACCGTCGTGAACGTCTCCCAGCCACCCGTGACCGGCACACTCACCGAACCGAGCAACGTACCCGTGGCCGAACCCGAGCGGACCTCGATCGTGCCGCCCGCACCCGCCGACGACACCTTCGCGGAGAACGACGTCGCACCCGCCGTCGACACCGACGAGTAACCGGCCCAGTCACCGTTCTCGATATAGCCGAGCGTGTTCCCGCCACTCGCCGCCGCGTGGGCGGCCACCTGGACCCCCGACCCCGACGTGTACGACTCCCCTTCGTGAGTGGTGCCGGCGGTGTCGGCCGTCGTGAAGGTGAAGGCGTCGACGTCGAAGAGGTTGCCGTTGCCGGTCGGACCGCGGAAGACGAGGTACAGCTGTGTGGCACCGGACGGGGCTCCGGTCAGGTTGGCCGTGACGTCGGTGTACGTCTCCCAGCCGCCGGTCACCGGGACCGTGGCCGTGCCGAGCAGCGTCCCGGTCGTGGACCCGGCACGTACCTCGATGGTGCCGCCGGCGCCGGCGGAGGCCACCCTGGCGGTGAACTTCGAGGCGTTGCCCAGCGAGTAGGGCTGGAAGGAGATCCAGTCGCCGTCGTCGGTGAAGCCGACCGAATTGCCGCCCTCGGCGGGGCCGTGTCCGGCGATCTGGATTCCGGACTGGGCGCTGAAGTGCTCGGCCTGCCGGTGGCGCGGCTGGAGGGTGCGGAGGGAGTGCGTGGTCAGTCCGTCGGCGTCGGTGTACTCGGCGTCGAAGACTCCGTAGAGGTTGGCGGCGCTGTCGTGTTCACCGTCTGGGGGCACGGTGATCGACCCGTTGCAGCCGTTCGCCGAGGTGATGGCGTGGGTGTGGCTGTCGTGGCCGAGCAGATAGGTGACCTTCACCTTGGAGCAGTCGACCATGCCGTCCTCGGGGTCGCTGACCTGGACCGTGAAGGGCACGGTGTCACCGAAGGAGAACAACTTCCCGTCGGTGGGCTGTTGCAGGGTGACGGTCGGCGCGGTGTTGCCCGCGGTGACGACCAGACTGGCCGTACCGGTGAGGCCTTCGGGGTCCTTGACGGTCAGGGTCGGGGTGTACGTCCCCTTCGTGGTGTACGTGTGGCTGGGGTTGGCCTCGGTGGAGGTGGCGCCGTCACCGAAGTCCCAGGAGTACGTCAGGGCCTGGCCCTCGGGGTCGGAGCTGCCCGCGGAGGAGAACTTCACGGTCAGCGGCAGCGTGCCGGAGGTCTTGTCGGCGGCCGCCTTGGCGACGGGGTTGCGGTTGCTGCCGGCGATGTACTCGATGCGGTACAGCGCCTGGTTGTTGCTTCCGGTGCCGTAGTCCAGGACGTACAGCGCCCCGTCGGGCCCGAAGTCGGTGTCCATCACCTGTGTGCCGTTCCAGGGGAAGTCCTCGATCGTGCCGTACGAGCCGTCGCTCTTGACCTCGATGGACTTGATCCACTGGCGTCCGTACTCGGCGGCGAAGTAGCGGCCGTCGAGGGACTGCGGGAACTTCACCGACGAGTTCAGGTTCGGGTCGTAGCGGTAGACCTCGCCGCCCATCGGGGACTCCGAGCCGCCGCCGAACTCGGGCGGCGAGCCGTCCAGTCCGTACTTGATCCAGCTGGGCTTGACCGGAGGCAGCTTGGCCTGGCCGGAGTTGCGGAAGGAGTTGTTGGCCGGGCCGCCCGCGCAGTCGTACTTGGCGCCGGACGGGCCGCTGGGGAAGGTGTACTCGTTGTAGACCTCATTGGTGGTGTTCGTGCCGGTGCAGTACGGCCAGCCGAAGTTGCCCGGCGCGGTGATGCGGTTGAACTCGACCTGGCCGCCGGGGCCGCGGCCCGCGTCGGTGGAGCCGGCGTCGGGACCGTAGTCGCCGAGGTAGACCACTCCGGTGGCCCGGTCGACGGACATCCGGAACGGGTTGCGGAAGCCCATCGCGTAGATCTCCGGCCGGGTGCCGGCGGTGCCCGGGGCGAAGAGGTTGCCGGACGGGACCGTGTAGCCACCGGCGGCGGTGGGCTTGATCTTCAGCAGTTTGCCGCGCAGGTCATTGGTGTTGCCGGAGCTGCGCTGGGCGTCGAACTGCGGGTTGCGGTCGGTGCGTTCGTCGATCGGCGCGTACCCGGCCGAGTCGAACGGGTTGGTGTCGTCGCCCGTGGTCAGGTACAGGTTTCCGGCCGCGTCGAAGTCGATGTCACCGCCGACGTGGCAGCACTGGCCGCGGTCGTTGGGTACTTCGAGGACGACCTTCTCGCTTGCCAGGTCGAGGGTGTTGTCGGCCTTCAGCGTGAACCGCGACAGGTTGAGGTGCCCTTTCCAGGGCTCGAAGTCGGCGGCGGACCCGGTGACGGGGGCATCACCGGCCGGGGTGTTCAGCGTCGGCGAGTAGTACGCGTAGACATACCGGTTGGTGGCGAAGCCGGGGTCGGCGGCGATTCCCTGCAAACCCTCTTCGTCGTGGGTGTAGACGCCGAGCTTGCCGGCCGTCTTGGTGTTGCCCGCCGGGTCGGTGTACCGGATCGTGCCATCACGTGCGGTGTGCAGGACGGACCGGTCGGGCAGCACGGTCAGCGACATCGGCTCGCCCAGTTCCGCTGCACCGGTGGCGAGTTGGACCTGCTGGTAGTCGGCGGCCGGGATGTCCGCCGGAGCGGTGACCGCGGCGGCTGCCGGCGGAGCGGCCGCCGCCGTTCCGGCCACGAGGAGCGCGAGGGCGGTGAGCCATCTGAGCCCTGCGCGAAGGCGCTGAGACATGAAGGGGCTTTCCTTCCTGACGGTGGGGGATGTCAGGCAAGGCGCGCGCCGGCCGCGCTTGCCGCGTGCTTCAGTCGTGCGTCGCTTGGTGCGTCGTTTGATGCGTCGCTTGGTGCGTCGCTTGGTGCGTCGCTTGGTGCGTCGCATGTACATCGCAGGTGCGATTCAGATGCGACGCAGTTTCTTCGAGGGTGCGGAAGCAGGGTTCTTGCGATATTCGAGCGCAGAATTGCGAGCTTCTGCGGGCGAGTTGCATGCTGGCGAGACCCGACCAATTTGTCAAGAGCCTGACAAAACTGCCCAGGTCACCGTGTGCGGAGTATCGAACGACCGGATTTCCCGGGTACCGGGTACCGGGGACCGCCGTGCGCCCCTCACACTCCGACGCGCGCACCGGCTCAAGGCTCCGGCACATGCCTGAAGACGGAATGCCGACCGCGACGCCGACCGCAGGAATCACGGCGAAGTGAACGATTGTTAGCAGCATTTGCGGGGCAGACGTTGGGCAAGGCGCCGGAGTGTGCGACCCTCGCTTCCCTCCGTGCGCCTCCTCTCCGCCTCCCCCGCCGATCAGAGCCGCTCGGCACCCTGGAGGCGGCAAGCGCCGCCCACCGCTCGCCGGTCCGCCTCAGTCGACCCGCACCCCGAGTACCGGTGGACGGCCGCCTGATTCGGGGGTTTGGCATGACCACATGGAAGAGCACCGCGGCGAGTCTGGGCTCTGCCGCTGCCGGTCTGATGCTCGCCACGACCGGGACGATGCTGGCCGCGCGCCGGTGGCGCCTCGAGGCGGAGCGGCTTCAGGTCAGGCGCCTGAGGCTGGAGGAGCTCGCCTCTCGGCGCAGCGCCCTGGCGCACCAGCAGCGTATGCATTGGGAGTTGCTGTCGAGGGCGATCGACGACCCTTCCCTCGCCGCTGTGATCGCCACCTATGACCCGGACATTCCGGCGGAGAGGCGGCGTCAGTACTTCTATGCCAATGCCTGGTACATCAACCTGTACCACCTCTATCGGGCAGGGATCGTCGACGACAAGGCTTTCCATGGGCATGCGCGCGAGCTCTTCCAGAATCCCCTGATGCGCGAGTACTGGGAGGCCTCGAAGGGCCAGCGCGCGACCCTGAAGCACTCGTCCGACGAGGCCCGGCTCGGGCGCATGGTCGACGGCTTGATCAAGGACCTCGACGAGGCGGACACGGACGAGTGGTGGGTGGTGGGAAACCCGCCGCCTGCCTGATCAACCGTGTCACTGGCGGGGCCGGTCAACGCAGGGACACGAGCAGGACGACTTTGCCGTCACATTCCCAGGAACACCAGTAACGTGCTGCCGACCACCCGCCCAGAACCTCGTAAGGATCGGTAGCCCCTTGAAGATCGTGCGCCGCATCGGTGTGCCCCCAACTGCCCGTGGCAGCGCCTCAGGCGCCAACTGCCCGGACCTGTTCGAGCTGAGTGACGGCAACTTTGCCGTGATCGGCACCGAGGCCACCGACACGCTTGAGCGTGAACTCCCCGCCGACGCCTCCCGCGCCGACTACGAACGCATCGTGGTCATCAGCCGCGAGACACTCATTCGCGCGAAGAGCGACATCCCCGACGCATAGCAGGACGTCCCGGATCCGTTCGTCCTTCGCACGGATCCGGGCACGCCGTGGATGTGCGGCAGACGGTCGTCATCTCCATGGAAGGAGTTCGATTGCGGGTCCCAACAACTCAGTTGGGTGATCCGCCGTCCCTGCGGCAGAAGAAGACAAGGTGCCGCATCCCAGTTCCCCCACTGCACGCAAGGGGAGCCCCCTTGAGTCGCGGCATCCGATGACTTTGGCGAGCGACGAGTGCCACGCAGAGGGCCCCCCGCGGTCGGCCGAACACCCCGAGAACACACAGTTCAAGGAGCAGGCATGTCCAACCCGACGCCGCACGACGGTACCGCACAGCCGACGGGCCGACCACCGAGGAGGATCTTCGAATTGCTTCCCGGTGTCATCGCCCTGCTGGCGGCCATCGGCATCATCCTGTTAATCGTCACAGGTCAGAGCGAATACATCGCCGAAGTGGCGGCATTCGGCGGCAGCGTCTTCCTCGGGGATGCCGCCGCCAACGTAACCATCAACGTGTTCCGCAGGTAGCCCCTGACGCGTCAAGTTGACGGCCTTCCGACCCTCCGTGGCCTGACGTGCACGGAGGGCCCGGCCTCGGCTTGGCGCCGGGCCCTCCGTACACGTCAGGCCGCCTTGGGCACCACCACAGGGGCCTCCGGCCCCACATACCGCGCCACCGGACGGATGATCTTCGAGTCCTCCGCCTGTTCCAGGATGTTGGCGCTCCAGCCCACCACCCGGGCCGCCGCGAACGTCGGCGTGAACATCTCGCGGGGCAGACCGCAGAGTTCCATGACCACGCCCGCGTAGAACTCGACGTTCGTGTGGAGTTCGCGCCCCGGCTTCAGCTCGGCGAGGATCGCCTCGACTTGGCGCTCGACCTCGACGGCGAAGTCGACACGCGCGCCGCCGAAGCGCTGGGCGATCTCGCGGAGCATCCGGGAGCGGGGGTCCTCCGTACGGTAGATCGGGTGCCCGAATCCCATGATGCGGTCGCCGGCGAGGACGCGCTCGCGGATCCAGGCGGCGATGCGGTCGGGCGTGCCGATGGCGTCCAGGGTGTCGAGCGCCCGGCTGGGCGCCCCGCCGTGCAGCGGGCCGGACAGTGCGCCCACGGCTCCCACGAGGCATGCGGCCACATCCGCCCCTGTTGATGTGATGACCCGCGCCGTAAAGGTTGACGCATTGAAGCCGTGATCAATGGTTGAGATCAAGTAATGCTCGATCGCCCGGGTCCGCTGCGGGTCAGGCTCCGAACCCGTCAGCATGTAGAGGTAGTTGGCCGCGTACGAGAGGTCCTCGCGCGGCTCCACCGGCTCGAGCCCCTGCCCCAGCCGGTACAGCGCGGTCAGCAGCGTCGGTACGGCGGCGGCCGCGAGGAGGGTGTCCCGGCGCCGCCGGTCCGCGTCGATGTCGTACACCGGCCGGAAGCCCTTGACCGCCCCCAGCAGCGACAGCGCCGTACGCATCCCGGCGAGCGGGCCGGACCGCGCGCTCGCCGCCGCGATGGCGGGCAGTACCGTACGCACCTCGTCGGGCAGCCGGCGCAGGGCAGCCGTCTCGGCGGCGAACGCGGCGCCTCGCTCGGCGCCCGGAAGCTCACCGTGGACCAGGAGATGCCAGACGTCCTCGAAACTCCGGGTCTGCGCGAGCTCGACAGCGGAGTACTGGCGGTAGTGGTAGAAGCCCTCGAGCCCCCGGACGTCGCCGATCTCGGTGTCGGTCACGACGACACCCGCGAGCCCCCGGGGTACGTCGACAAGAGTGGCTGCGGACCTGTTGACGGACATGATTTCCTCCCTGAACTTGATTTGACTGTCTACTCTTGACTCAACCCCTGTCAATATTGATTCAATCAACCCAGGATCCATGGTTTCGCGATGCGGATACGGTGACCTCCATGCGCGATCAAGAACCCGTCCCCAGTCGCTCTGAACGGCGGCTGAGCACCAAGGAGACCGCGGAGCTGCTGGGCGTGAAGCCCGAGACCGTGTACGCCTATGTGAGCCGCGGTCAGCTCAGCAGCCTGCGGGTGCCGGGCAGCCGGAGCAGCACCTTCGACGCGAAGGAGGTCGAGGCGCTCGGACGGCGCAACAGACGGGCGGGGGGCGGGAGTTCGGGCTCGGGCGGCGAGCTGTCGGTGCGTACTCGCATCACGCTCATCGACACGGATCGGTACTTCTACCGAGGCGTCGACGCGACAGAGCTGGCCGCACGCCACTCCTACGAAGAAGTCGCCGAGTGGCTGTGGACCGGGCGGATGCGCCACGGCACCGCGTTCACCGCCCCCGAGGCGTCCGTCGCCGTCGCCCGCCGCGCCGTCGCCGCTCTGCCCGAGCACACCGATCCGACCGACCGGTTGCGGGTCGCCGCGATCGCTGCCGCGACAGCGGATCCGCTGCGCTTCGACCTGTCAGAGGAGGCAGTGCTCGGCACTGCCCGCATCCTCATCCCCACGCTCGTCGCCGCTCTGCCGCCGATGCGCCCCGATCACCGCGACGAGGGCCCGCTGGCCCACCGGCTGTGGACACGGCTGAGTGGACAGCAAGCCGAAGAGGCCTCGCTGCGCGTGCTGGACACCGCGCTCGGGCTGCTCGCCGACCACGACCTGGCCGCCTCCACGCTCGCGGTGCGCGTCGCCGCCTCGGCCCGCGCGCACGCCTACGCGGCCATCTCCGCGGGCCTCGGCGTCATCGAGGGCCCCTTGCACGGCGCCGCGAGCGGACTCGCCCACCGGCTGCTGCTGGACGTGCTCGACCAGGGCGACGCCGGGCCCGTCATCGCGGACGAACTCCGTTCCGGGCGTCGTATCCCAGGACTCGGCCACCGCCTCTACGCCGGCGAGGACCCACGCGCGCGTGCGCTGTTCGCCCTCCTCGATGAGATCCCCCGGGCCGCTCCCGCTCTCGCCGCGGCCCGCGACATCGTGGCCACCACCGCCCGCCACACCCCGCTGCACGCCAACGTAGACCTGGCACTCGCCGTGTTCACCGCATCCAGCGGCATGCCCTCCACCGCGGGCGAGACGATCTTCGCGGTGGCCCGAACGGCGGGCTGGATCGCCCACGCCCTGGAGGAGTACGGCGAGCGCCCGCTGCGTATGCGCCCGAGCGGACTCTACGAGGGGCCGAGGCCGCCTCAACCCCTACCGGAGTAGGAGACGACCGGGCCGGAAGTCGCCCTGGCCCAAGTCAGGTTAGGCTCACCTCTGTGAGTACGTGTGCAAACGTCTCTCGAGACCTCGACGAGCCCATTTCGGGAACCGCGGCGACCGCAACGACCTGGCTGCTGCTGGAACAGCCCGGTCCCTGGGGTGCCAAAGCGCTCACTTCGAGCCATCTGGATCCCGCGCTGGGCCGCGCCCTGGAGGCCGCCGCCGAGGGCACGGGCGTACGCATCGCACTCATCCGGCGCCCCGGGCGCCACGCCGACCTCGGCACCCCCACCGAGCGTCATGTGTACGCGGCTCACACCGTGCCCGGCAACGTGTGGCTGCACAGCGCCGCCGTCCACGACCCGCAACGCCTGCTCGACCTCGACTTCGCCGCGCTCGGCAGGGGCGACCACCAGAGTTTCGGCACGGCGCTCGGCGGGCGCTCCCACACCGGTGATCCGCTCGCGCTCGTGTGCACCAACGGCAAGCGCGACCGCTGCTGCGCGCTCCTCGGCCGGCCCTTGGCGGCGGAACTCGCCGCCTCCGGGGTCGAGGGGGTCTGGGAGGTCACCCATCTGGGTGGTCACCGCTTCTCTCCGACGCTGCTCGTCCTGCCGTACGGCTACGCGTACGGCAGGGCCGAGGCACACGCGGTCAAGGAGATCCTGCACGGCGTCCAGGAGGGGCGGATCGTCGTGGAGGGGTGTCGGGGCCGCTCGGCCTGGGCGCGGCCCGCCCAGGCGGCCGAGCTCGCGGTGCGTACGGCGGCGCGTGAGTACTCCGCGGACGCTCTGACGGTCGTACGGACGGACGGCGCGGCACCGCGCTGGGAGGTGACCGTCGCGCACGCGGACGGGCGCCACTGGCGCGTGGTCGTGGCCCAGGGCGCGTCACTGCCGCCCCGCGCGGAGAGCTGCGGCGCGTCGGTGCTCGGCTCACCCGCGCGAATGGATGTGGTGGCGGTGCGCGAGCTGACGCCGACGGCGCTCGCGAGCTGACCCGCGCCACCGCCTGTCCATGCGTTGATCAAGAGATCCATGCCACACCCCTACGGCTGCCGCGGCGCGCCCGCGTAACGTCATGGATATGAGCTCCACTCCTCCCGCACGCCGTCTGCGGCTCGGTCTGCCGCGCCGGGTGTTCTCGCAGGTGCTGCTGATGCAGGTGGCGATCGCCGCGGGCGTCGCGGTACTCGCGACCGGGCTGTTCCTCGCACCGCTCAGCGACCAGCTGGACGACCAGGCGATGCGTCGGGCGCTCTCGATCGCGCAGACCACCGCGGCCCAGCCGCAGCTCGCCGAGGACGTCGAGAACACTCCTGCGACGGCCGGCGGGCCGGTCCAGCAGGAGGCGGAGAAGATCCGCAAGGCCACCAAGGCCGAGTACATCGTGGTGATGGACACGCGGGGCGTGCGCTGGTCGCACACCGAGCCGACGGAGATCGGCAGGCATGTCTCGACCGACCCCAGCGACGCGCTCGCCGGCCAGGAGGTCATGGAGATCGACGAGGGCACCCTGGGCCGCTCCGCGCGCGGCAAGGTGCCGCTGCGCGACAACGACGGGGAGATCGTCGGCGCGGTCTCGGTCGGTATCGCGTACGACAGCGTCCGGGCCCTGCTGATCCACGCGATCCCGGAGCTGCTGGCGTATGCGGGCGGAGCCCTGGCCGTCGGCGCGCTGGCGGCCTGGTTCATCTCCCGGCGGGTCCAGCGGCAGACCCGGGACCTGGCCTTCTCCGACATCTCCGGACTGCTCGCGGAGCGTGAGGCGATGCTGCACGGCATCCGGGAGGGTGTCGTCGCCCTGGACCGCGCGGGACGTGTCCGTCTCCTCAACGACGAGGCGCAGCGCCTGCTGGGCATCGGCGAGGAGGCCGTCGGCCGCTCTCCCGACGAGGCGCTCGGCGAGGGGCGTACGGCTGATGTCCTGGCCGGACGGGTGACGGGCACCGATCTGCTCACGGTACGCGGCCAGCGCGTCCTGATCGCCAACCGGATGCCCACCGACGACGGCGGCGCCGTCGCCACCCTGCGCGACCGTACCGAGCTGGAGCAGCTGGGCCGGGAACTCGACTCGACGCGCGGTCTGATCGACGCCCTGCGCGCCCAGGACCACGAGCACGCCAATCGCATGCACACGCTCCTCGGGCTGCTCGAACTGGAGATGTACGACGACGCCGTGGACTTCGTGGGAGAGGTGGTCGGCGACCACCGGGCGACGTCGGAACAGGTCACGGAGAAGATCGAGGACCCCCTGCTCGCCGCGCTGCTGGTCGGCAAGGCGACCGTCGCCGCGGAGCGCGCCGTCGCCCTGCGAATATCGGACCGTACGAGGCTCCCGGACCGCCTGGTCGATCCCCGCGGGCTCGTCACGGTCGTCGGCAACCTGGTCGACAACGCTCTCGACGCCGTCGCCGGCACGATGCACGCGCGCGTGGAGGTCGAATTGCGCGCCGAGGGGCGGACCGTCGTCCTCAGGGTGCGCGACACCGGGCCCGGAATCCCGGCCGCGCAGCGGGAGTTGGTCTTCACCGAGGGGTGGTCCACCAAGAAGCCGCCGGCGCACGGCAAGCGCGGGATCGGACTGTCCCTGGTGCGCAGGCTGGCCGAGCGGCAGGGTGGCAGCGCGACCGTCGGCGAGGCGCACGGCGGGGGCGCGGAGTTCACCGTCATCCTGCCGGAGGCGCTGGCCGAGCCGGACCTGGAACCGGCCCTCGCGGTCCCGTCGGCGCCGGAGAGCGTCGCCAAGGAGGAGTCGCGATGATCGAGGTCCTGGTCGTGGACGACGACATCCGGGTCGCCCGGGTGAACGCCGCCTACGTCGAGAAGGTGCCGGGCTTCCATGTGGCCGGCGAGGCGCACAGCGCGGAGGAGGCGCTGCGCCAGGTCGAGTTGCTGCCTCGGCTGGACCTCGTCCTCCTGGACCACTATCTGCCCGACGAGACGGGTCTTGCGGTCGTGCAGGAGATGCGCCGCCGTGGCCATCAGACCGACGTGATCATGGTGACGGCGGCTCGGGACGTGACGACCGTACAGGCGGCGATGCGGCATGGCGCGCTCCAGTACCTGGTCAAGCCGTTCGCCTTCGCGGGGCTGCGGGCCAAGCTGGAGGCGTATGCGGAGCTGCGCCGCACCCTCGACGGCGGCGGCGAGGCAGAGCAGGCCGAGGTGGACCGTATCTTCGGCGCGCTGTCGGCGCCGTCGGAGCCCGACCTGCCCAAAGGGCACTCCCCCACCACCGCGGAGCTCGTCCGCCGGTCCCTGATGAACGCCGACGGCCCGCTGTCGGCCCAGGAGATCGCCGAGCGGACCGGGGTGAGCCGGCAGACCGCCCAGCGCTATCTGAAGCTTCTGGAGCGCACCGGACGGGCTCGCCTCACCCTCAAGTACGGCGACGCGGGCCGCCCGGAACACCGTTACGTGTGGGCGACCCGCGCCTGAGGACACGGCCCGGGTGGGGGCGGGGGAAGGGACCGTGCCGCCTTTTCATACGGATGCAGGGCGCCCTCGTCTCCGCCGCCCCGCTTACACCGCTCCCGCCCCGGTCAGCGACCGCACCTCGGTCTCCGCGTGTTTGGCCTCGTCCGGTTCCTCCGCCGAAGTGACGGTGCCGAGCCAGCCCGCGACGAAGCCCAGCGGGATGGAGACCAGGCCGGGGTTCTGCAGCGGGAAGTACTGGAAGTCGACACCGGGGAAGAGTGACTCGGGGCTGCCCGACACCACCGGCGACAGCACCACGAGGGCCACGGCAGGGATCAGCCCGCCGTATACGGCCCACACCGCGCCGCGCGTGGTGAAGCCGCGCCAGAACAGCGAGTAGAGCAGCACCGGCAGATTGGCCGAGGCGGCCACGGCGAAGGCGAGCCCCACCAGGAAGGCCACGTTGAGGTCGCGGGCCAGCAGGCCGAGGGCGATGGCGACCACGCCGATACCGACCGCGGCCACGCGGGCGACGGCCACCTCGCTGCGCGGCTTGGCGTGCCGGCGTCGCAGGGACGCGTAGAGGTCATGGGCCACGGACGCCGAGGAGGCGAGCGTGATACCGGCGACCACCGCGAGGATCGTGGCGAACGCGACCGCGGCGACCATCGCGAACAGAACCGTTCCGCCAGTGGAGTCGGCACCGCCGCCCAGATCGAGGGCGAGCAGTGGCACCGCCGTGTTCCCGGCCGCGTTCGACCCGCGTACGGCATCCGGGCCGACGATCGCTGCCGCGCCGAAGCCCAGCACGATCGTCATCAGGTAGAAGCCGCCGATGAGCCCGATCGCCCAGACCACCGAACGCCGTGCGGCCCGCGCGGTCGGCACGGTGTAGAAGCGGGACAGGATGTGCGGCAGCCCGGCCGTGCCCAGCACCAGGGCGAGTCCGAGGCTGATGAAGTCGAACCGAGCGGTCCAGTCGCCGCCGTACTTCAGCCCGGGCGCCAGGAACGATTCACCGTGACCACTGCGCTCCGCCGCCGTCAGCAGCAGCCGGTCGAAGTCGCCGTGGAAACGCATCAGCACGAGCACGGTCAGCGCAATGGTGCCGCTGAGCAGCAGAACCGCCTTCACGATCTGGATCCAGGTGGTGGCCCGCATCCCTCCCAACGACACATAGATCACCATCAGCGCGCCGACACCGATGACCGTCCAGGCCTGCGCCGCCTCGCCGGTGCCGCCCAGCAGCAGTGCGACCAGGCTGCCCGCACCGACCATCTGCGCCACCAGATACAGAACGGACACGGCGACCGAGGAAGTTCCCGCCGCGATCCGCACCGGCCGCTCTCTCATCCGCGCCGCGACCACGTCGGCGAGCGTGAACCTCCCGCAGTTGCGGACCAGTTCGGCGACCAGAAACAGCACCACGAGAAAGGCCACCAGGAAGCCCACCGAGTACAGCATCCCGTCGTAGCCGTAGAGAGCGATGAGCCCGGAGATGCCGAGGAAGGAAGCGGCCGACATGTAGTCGCCCGCGATGGCAAAACCATTCTCCATCGGAGAGAAGAGCCGCCCGCCCGCGTAGAACTCCTCCGCCGAACCGTGCCGTTTGCCACTCACCCACGTCGTGATGCCCAAGGTGACGGCGACGAACGCGCTGAACAGGAGCAGCGCAAGCGTCTGATGGTTCTCCGTCACGAAGCACCGCCTCGGGCGCCGCGGGTCAGCTCCTGGGTGTCCCAGCGCAGTTCGAGCGCGGCCCGGTCCCTGCGCAGCCGCGCATGCCGGGCGTACGCCCAGGTGAGCAGAAACGTGGTGAGGAACTGCCCCAGCCCCGCGACCATCGCCACATTCACAGCACCCGCAACAGGCCGGGCCATCAGTCCTGGAGCGGTCGTGGCCGTCACGACGTATCCCACATACCAGACGAAGAATCCGGCGACCCCCGGCACCACGAACCGCCGGTACCGACTGCGTACCTCCTGGAAGGCCGCGCTGCGCTGCACCTCGAGGTACACATCGGCCGCCGCCTTCTGCTCCCGCTCCTCACGCGTGGGCGGAACTGCGCGGACAGGCACTCCGGTACCGCCCGACTCACCCCAGCCGGAGGCGAGCGCGTCGTACCAGGGATCGTCGTACCGCACGCTTCCGGGCGTCTCGGAGAGGGCCGCTGCACGACCGTCGTAATGCTCGACCGTACTCTCGGGTCCACCCCCGCCTCCGCCGGGGCGACCGTTGCTTGAGTGCATGCCCAAGGATGGACAGAACGGGAAGATCCCCGACTCTTCTTCCCCGCGCTCTTCACCCCATCAGGTGACTCACCCCGTCGGCGGCCGCGCCAGGCCTTTCGCGAACGCGTAACGCACCGCCTGGGCCCGGTCCGAGAGCCCCGTCTTGGCGAACATGTTGTTGATGTGGGTCTTCACCGTGGCCGTGGAGACATGCAGCTTCCGGGCGATCTGCTGGTTGTTGAGCCCTTCGGCGATCAGTCCCAGCACCTCGGTCTCCCGCGCGGTGAGCCCGTCCGGCGGTTCGGCCGGTGCCGCCACCGGCTCTGGTTCCGACAGCCGCTCCAGCAACCGCCGTTGGATGCTCGGCGACAGCCCCGCGTCCCCGGACAGCACGCTGCGCACCGCCCGTACGATCTCATCCCCTCCCGCGTCCTTGGTGAGATAACCGCGCGCTCCTGCTCTGAGCGCCGGAAACATCGAGTCGTCGTCCGCGTAGGTGGTGAGCACCACGACCTGTGTCCCGGGATATTGGCTCCGGATCCGTCGGGTCGCCTCCACTCCGTCACAGCGCGGCATGCGCAGGTCCATCAGGACCACGTCCGGGGCGAGTTCGGCCACGAGCTTCACCGCCTCCTCCCCGTCTCTCGCGGCACCGACGACCTCGATCCCGGGGAGCAGCCCCAGCAGCATCACGATGCCCTCACGGACGACGGTCTGGTCGTCCGCGACCACCACCCGCGCGGCGTCGACCCCCGCCTCATCCGTCATACGGGGACCTTCAGCGTCACCACGAACCCCTCCTTGTCCGGCCCGGCCTCCAACGAGCCGCCCAGCAACTCGGCACGCTCCCGCATACCGAGCAGACCGTACCCGGCGCCGGAACCGGCGAGCTCTCCTGCCGAGCCGCCCGAATCCCGTACGTCCAGCATGACTTGGTGTTCGCCGTACTCCAGCCGTACCCGCACCTCGGCGCCCGGGGCGTGCTTGCGCACGTTCGTCAGAGCTTCCTGCGCAACTCTCCGAACGGCTTGTGACGCCTCGGCCGGCAGAGGTCTGTGCTCACCCGTAATGGTGACCTCGGCCGCAGTGGTCGTATCCACGAGCTGAGTCAGGAAGTCCTCCAGCGGGGTCAGTTCGCCGCGCAGCGCCGAGAGGGCCTGCCGGGTCTCCTCGAGTCCCTCGCGGGCCATCCCCCGTGCCGCCACCACGCGTTCGAGGATCTGGTCCCGGTCGGCGTCCCGCTCGATGAGCAGCCGGGCCGCCTCCAGGTGCACGAGCTGCGCCGAGAGGCTGTGTGCCAGCACGTCATGGATCTCCCGGGCTATCCGGGCCCGCTCCCCGAGCGCCGCCGACTCGGCTTCGGCCGCCAGCGCCGCCCGCTCCTGGGCGAGCAGCCGCTCGGCGCTGCCACGGGCCTCGGCGTCGAGCCGCACAACATAGCCGACCAGGGCAAGCCCCGCTGCGGTGGCCGCGGTGGTCAGCCACGCATCGTCGTTGAAGGCGGCATACGACGCGAGGCCGGCCGAGGCCATCGGCAGCGCGGCCGCGAGAGGCAGCCGCTCCAGTGCGGTCACGGCGCAGCCGCACCAGATGACGAGGGCGGGGACTCTGAACCCCACGGCTTGGGCGGCGAGGGCAAGTCCCAGGAGCCCCGTGACGAGCGCCAGGGACGACCAGAGCCGGTGCTCGAACGTCGTTCGGTAGAAGGCCCAGGCAACGAGGGCCGCCATCAGGACACCGGCCGTGGCCCCGACCGCACCCCAGCCATGGACCACACTGCTGGTGGAGGCGCCCCACAGCAGAATGGCGAGCACCATGAGTCGCACGGCCGAGGCGAACAGCCGACGGGGTCGGGTGCGTTCCTTGCGGCTGAGCGCTTCCCGGGAAGGCCACCTTGTCCAGGCGTTCTCCGTCACACACGTTCCTTCCACGCGGGACGGGACATGTCGTCACCGTACGCCGGGCTCCGCTCGGGGGCCGAATGCAGGGACTGAGCGCGCCAGGCGAGGATTCCCCCGCGGACCAGCAGTGTGATCGCCAGCGCGAGCAGCAGGGCGGACGTGTCCTGTTGCACGCCCAGCACCGCGCCGAGGGCGAAGAGCGCGGCGCGCAGGGCGATACCGGCGACCCAGACGGCCACACTCGCCTTGGTGCCCTTGCTCCACACTGCGCCGTCCGGCTCCGCCCATATGCGGGTGGTCCAGGCCCACGCTGCTCCCATGGCGAAGCCGATGAGAAGTTCGGCGCCGAGGAGAAGCATCGACTCGGTGCGGTGGTCGGGGTCGATCATGGCGGGATCGCGCAGCGCGATGACGGCCAGGATCACGGGGACCAGCCACCAGCGCTTCTCCGTGCCGATCCTGGTTGCGCGGGACTGGCGCACGATCACCAGAGCGGCAACGGCCACGATCACCAACGCGTCGACGAGCCCGGGCATCAAAGCCTCCGTGAGCGGAGAAGGACGGTGCCGACAGCGAGTGCTGCCGACGCCTTCGACGCTACGGAAATTCGCAAGCCAGAAGATCGGAGCCAGGGTGGATCACGGGTGGATCCAGCACCGCTGCCGTCTCCACCCACGGGTGGAGACGGCCGACCGCAACGCCGGTCGACAGCAGTGTGGGCACCTGCGGCGCCCTGCTCCGCAGCGGGTCGGCGGCCACAGCACCTCCACCCGACAGTGCCGTGGCGCTCGCCCGACGGAACCGCCGCCTGCCACCGACACCGCTTCCCGGCCCTGCCAAGCGCTGCGGCTACGCGTCGATGCGGGACCGGTCCAGCGTCGCCGCCGAACTGGAGATGAACTCCTTGCGCGGTGCCACGTCGTTGCCCATCAGCAGATCGAAGACCTGCTCGGCGGACTCCAGGTCGCCGAGGTTGATCCTGCGCAGCGTGCGGTGACGCGGGTCCATGGTCGTCTCGGCCAGCTGGTCGGCGTCCATCTCACCGAGACCCTTGTACCGCTGGACGGAGTCCTTGTACCGAATGCCCTTGCTCTCGAACTCCATCAGCTTGTCGCGCAGCTCGCGGTCCGAGTACGTGTAGACGTATTTGTCCTGCCCCTTCTTGGGTTGGACGATCTCGACACGGTGCAGTGGAGGCACGGCCGCGAAGACCCGGCCGGCCTCCACCATGGGCCGCATGTAGCGGTGGAACAGGGTCAGGAGCAACGTCCGGATGTGGGAGCCGTCCACATCGGCGTCGGTCATCATGATGATCTTGCCGTAGCGGGCCGCGTCGATATCGAAGGTCCGGCCGGACCCCGCTCCTATGACCTGGATGATCGCTCCGCACTCGACGTTCTTGAGCATGTCGGTCACGGACGACTTCTGGACGTTGAGGATCTTGCCGCGGATCGGCAGCAGCGCCTGGAACTCGGAGTTCCGGGCGAGCTTGGCGGTGCCGAGCGCGGAGTCTCCCTCGACGATGAACAGCTCGCTGCGGTCGACGTCGTCACTGCGGCAGTCGGCGAGCTTTGCGGGCAGCGACGAGGACTCCAGGGCCGTCTTGCGGCGCTGCGCGTCCTTGTGCTGGCGGGCGGCGATTCGCGTACGGGCCGCGGAGACCGCCTTCTCCATCACCACGCGGGCCTGGGCCGCGTCGTCCCTCTTCGTGGAGGTGAGGAACGCCTTGAGCTCCTTGGAGATCACGGTGTTCACGATCCGGCGGGCCGCCGAGGTGCCGAGGACTTCCTTGGTCTGTCCCTCGAACTGCGGCTCGGCGAGGCGCACGGTGACGACCGCGGTGAGGCCCTCCAGGGCGTCGTCCTTGACGATGTCGTCCTCGGCGACGCGCAGCAGCTTCTTGGCCCGCAGGACCTCGTTCAGCGTCTTGGCGACCGCCTGTTCGTAGCCCGCGACGTGGGTGCCGCCCTTGGGGGTGGCGATGATGTTGACGAACGACTTCAGGGTCGTGTCGTAGCCGGTCCCCCAGCGCATCGCGACGTCGACGCCGAGTTCACGGGTGACCTCGGTGGGCGTCATCTGGCCGTGGTCGTCCAGGACGGGCACCGTCTCCTTGAAGGTGCCCTGCCCGGAGAAGCGGAGGACATCGCACACCGGCTTGTCAGTGGCCAGGTACTCGCAGAACTCGCTGATGCCGCCGTCGAAGCGGAACGACTCCTCGCCCTTGCTGCCGTCCTGGCCGAGGCCGTACTCGTCGCGGACGACGATGGTCAGGCCGGGCACCAGGAAGGCCGTCTGGCGCGCCCGCTGGTGCAGGTGCTCCAGAGAGAGCTTGGCGTCCTTGAGGAAGATCTGGCGGTCGGCCCAGTACCGCACGCGCGTGCCGGTACGGGTCTTGGGGACCTTCTTCGCCTTGCGCAAGCTTGCGGCCTCGAACTTGGCGTCGGGGCCGTCCGCGGCGAAGACTCCGGGGACACCGCGCCGGAAGCTGATGGCGTGGGTGTGGCCGCTGCGGTCCACCTCGACGTCGAGCCGGGCGGACAGAGCGTTCACCACGGAGGCGCCGACGCCGTGCAGACCGCCGGAGGCGGCATAGGAGCCGCCGCCGAACTTGCCGCCGGCGTGCAGCTTGGTCATGACGACCTCGACACCGGAGAGGCCGGTCTTGGGCTCGACGTCGACGGGGATGCCTCGGCCGTTGTCCCGGACCTCGACGGAGCCGTCGTCGTGGAGGATCACGTCGATGTGGTCGCAGTAGCCCCCGAGGGCCTCGTCCACGGAGTTGTCGATGATCTCCCACAGGCAGTGCATCAGACCACGGCTGTCGGTCGACCCGATGTACATGCCCGGGCGCTTCCGCACGGCCTCGAGTCCTTCGAGGACGAGCAGGTGCCGCGCGGTGTAGTTGGAACCGTCCCGGTCTGCTCCTGCCAGCAGCGCTGTGGACGGCACGGACGTCTCGGCGGTCACGCGGTTCGCTCCTCGCTGAATTTCAGGTAGGGCCCTTCTGGGTAAGGGCGCGGCTTCGGTTGCCGCTCAGAGGGTACCGAGGCCTGGTAGAGCCGTTGTAACGCCACCCTCGTCAAAACCTCACAGTAGCCCAGGGTCGCATACATGTTCGATCCCTCGATGGAGTGAAGCACACATCACGTTCCCTTCCAGGCATGAACCATTTAGGCTCCGGGCACGTCCTCATGAACAACCGGCAACCCAGCCGGGAGGACCGACATTGACCGACAGCGCGAAACCGTAAGACACATAGACACGTAATACGGCACATTCGCCGCCAACCGGCAGCAGACAGCCGCCCCGGAAGATTTTTTTCGAGGAATAGCCACGAGCGGGAACGTTTTCGGGCTGGTTGGATGTTGACCCTGGTACGACAGCTCGTCGAGCTAGAGAAGAGGCGACGTGACTACTGTTCTGACCCCCGCGAGCCCACTGACGGCCGCCGATCGCTGCGACCGCTGCGGCGCACAGGCCTACGTGCGCGTTGTGCTGCTCAGCGGCGGAGAACTGCTCTTCTGCGCCCATCACGGCCGCAAGTTCGAGCCGGAACTCAAGAAGATCGCCGCTGAGATACAGGACGAGACGGAGCGACTGACGGAGCTTCCGGCAGCCGCCACCGAAGAAGAGCGCTGACACCTCGCGTCCACGACGAGCCAGCACCGGCAGAGGCCGGCCCGCGGGCGGCACCCCTGGTCCACAGGGGCGCCGCCCGCGCTCGTACCCGGAATGGCCCCTCAGGCCCCGCCAGAGGACCTCGTAGGGCTCGCCGCAGGCTTCTCCCCGCCCAACGTGTTCACGACCTCGGACACCCGCGTATAGACGCCGGGGCTGTCAGCGCGCCCACATCCGCTGCCCCAGGAGACGAGCCCGATCAGCTTTCCCCGTGCGACGAGCGGCCCTCCACTGTCCCCTTGGCAGGCGTCGTGGCCGCCTCGCTCCTCCCCGGCACACACCATGGTGTCGGCGCGATAGGTGCCTTCGGCACTGCCCGGATACGCCTGCTCGCAGAGGGCATCGCGAAGTACATGCACACGTGCCCCCCGCAGGCTGCGCGCGTAGTCACCAGCACCGGTGACGTCGCCCCAGCCGTAGACGGTGGCAGCCGTGCCCGGCTCGTACGCCTGATCGCCGGCGGTGGCCATCGGGACGACAGACTTCCTCGCAAGGGCCTTCGCCAGCGTGACCACCGCGAAGTCGCCGGAGTTGCTGACGCTGTCGTAGCCAGGATTCACCCAGGTGTCGCGTACGGCGATCTCCCGACCCTGCTCGGAGAGCAGGTCCGTACGGCCCGTGATGACCTTGAGGTCGCGTACCTGGTCCGGCGGCGCACCCAGGACGTCCTCGCTGAGGCAGTGAGCCGCGGTGAGCACGGTTCTGGGGCCCACTGCCACACCGTCACAGAACTGCCCCGCGCGCGTACCCCCGAACCGGTCACGAGTGGACAGCGCCACAGCCCACGGGCTCTCCGCTATCTCGACCGGGAACCCCCCGACGACGACGCTGTCCGCAGACACCGGAACGGCGGACACGACCGGCATGGCGGTGGCGGCGACCGCAAGAACCAGCGGCCGGGACAGCACCCGGGCAAAGGGAAAACGCATACACGTTCCTCACTCTGGGGTGGTCATAAGAACCTCAGAGTGATTCACAACGCAGTTGCCCGCACCCGCTCAGCGCGAAGCCCGGCTCCCCTGGAGGGGGCCGGGCCTCCGACGTCGTACCAACGCGACCTAGTCGAGGTAGTCGCGCAGCACCTGCGAACGGGACGGGTGGCGCAGCTTCGACATGGTCTTGGACTCGATCTGACGGATGCGCTCGCGCGTGACGCCGTACACCTTGCCGATCTCGTCGAGGGTCTTCGGCTGACCGTCGGTGAGACCGAACCGCATGGAGACGACGCCCGCCTCGCGCTCGGACAGGGTGTCGAGGACGGAGTGCAGCTGCTCCTGGAGGAGCGTGAAGCTGACCGCGTCGGCCGGAACGACGGCCTCGGAGTCCTCGATCAGGTCACCGAACTCGCTGTCGCCGTCCTCGCCCAGCGGGGTGTGCAGGGAGATGGGCTCACGGCCGTACTTCTGGACCTCGATGACCTTCTCCGGGGTCATGTCGAGTTCCTTGGCCAGCTCCTCCGGGGTGGGCTCGCGGCCCAGGTCCTGGAGCATCTGGCGCTGCACGCGCGCGAGCTTGTTGATGACCTCGACCATGTGCACCGGGATACGGATGGTGCGGGCCTGATCGGCCATCGCGCGGGTGATCGCCTGACGGATCCACCAGGTGGCATACGTGGAGAACTTGTAGCCCTTGGTGTAGTCGAACTTCTCGACCGCGCGGATCAGACCGAGGTTGCCCTCCTGGATGAGGTCCAGGAAGAGCATGCCGCGGCCGGTGTAGCGCTTGGCCAGGGAGACCACCAGACGGAGGTTGGCCTCCAGGAGGTGATTCTTGGCGCGGCGGCCGTCCTCGGCGATGATCTCCAGCTCACGCTTGAGCTTGGGAGCGAGCTTGTCGGCATTGGCCAGCTTGTCCTCGGCGAACAGACCGGCCTCGATGCGCTTGGCGAGCTCGACCTCCTGCTCGGCGTTGAGCAGCGGGACCTTGCCGATCTGCTTGAGGTAGTCCTTGACCGGGTCGGCGGTGGCACCGGCGGCGGCGACCTGCTGCGCGGGTGCGTCGTCCTCGTCCTCGTCGGACAGCACGAACCCGGCGTTCTCGGTGCCCTCGGGCTCCTCGCCCGGCTTGGCCTCCTCGACGGCTTCCTCGTCGACCGGCTCGGCGTCGTCCTTCTTGGCGGCGTCGGTGGTCTTCTTGGCCGCGGTCTTCTTGGCGACGGTCTTCTTCGCGGCCGACTTCTTGGCGGTCGTCTTCTTGGCGGTCGTCTTCGCGGCCGCCTCGTCCTCGACGACGGGCGCCTCGACGGCGGGCGCCGCCGGCGTGGCGGTGGCGGTGGCCTTCTTGGCGGTCACCGTCTTTGCCGCGACCGTCTTGGTGGCGGTGCGCTTGGCCGGACTCTTCGCTGCGACGCTCTTACGGGTGCGCTTGGGCTCCGCGGCACTGACCATCAGCGTCACACCCTCTTCCTCGAGGATCTGGTTGAGGCTGCGCAGTACGTTCTTCCACTGAGTGGCCGGAATCTGGTCAGCTTCGAAGGCCCGACGCACGTCATCGCCGGCGATCTGCCCCTCAGCCTTTCCCCGCTCAATGAGCGCCATGACAGAGACGGACTCGGCGATCTCCGGCGGGAGCGTACGGGATGTGCTGGCCGACACGAACAACCTCTCGGAACGTTGGAAAACGGCTTCCGGCCCCGTCCACGACGGACAGGAGCCGACCGCCGACTTGGGGATGAGCCGACGGCGCGGGCGGGGGCCGGGAGGATGCACAGCGCCTTGAACGGCGTCCGTATTCCCTCCGCGGCAGTCACCTCTTAGGTCATCGCGCTGTTTCCACGAGCGTTACGCCCAATCTGCGTGGCCCGAGTCACACCCCGTAAGCGCTCAAAAACGGTCAGATGCGGACAGAGGAGGTCACCCGTACCGTGACGGACCTCTGCCGTGCGTCTTTACCGCTCGTTCGCGCCGTCGGACCCCGCAGGAACCCGAGGGCTCCTGCGGGGTCCGACAGGGGGCGGTCCGCCGACCGGCGATGCCACAGGAGGGGGAGGCAACCCCGGCCGGGCCGCCCGTGGTGCGCGGTCAGTGCTCGCGCGGGGCGGGCACCACGCGCTCCACCTCAGGGTGGACGGTGAGCAGTTGGCGCATGGCGGCCTCGGCGGCCGCGCCGTCGCCGGCAGCCAGGGCGTCGACGATCCTGCCGTGATGCGTCAGCGACGCCTCATTCGGCCTGTCGCAGCCCGTCACGGGGCCGCCGGAGACCTGGAGGGCGGCCGACACGATTCCGGACAGGTGCTCCAGCATGCGATTGCCCGCGACCTGGATGAGCAGGGAGTGGAACTCGGCGTCCGCGCGGGAGAAGGTGAGCGCGTCGCCCTGGCCCATGGCATGGCCCATGATCTCGACCATGTCCGCGAGCCGCTGCTGGACGTCCTCGCGCCCGTGTCCCGCGGCCAGGCGTGCGGCGAGCGGCTCGATCGTCCAGCGCAGCTCGCTCAGCTCGCGCCGCTGGTCGTCGCGCTGTGGTCCGAAAGCCCGCCATTCGATGATGTCCGGGTCGAGGAGGTTCCAGTCGCTGACGGGCCGCACGCGCGTGCCGACGTTCGGGCGGGCGCTGACCAGGCCCTTGGCCTCCAGGACACGGAGCGACTCACGGACGACGGTGCGGGAGACCTCGAATCGCTGGCCGATCTCCTCGGGCACCAGCGGACGGTCGGCGCCCAGGTCGCCCGAGACGATCATCTGGCCCAGCTGTTGGACGAGTTGGCCGTGCAGTCCGCGTCCGCGGCTGCCTGCGGCGCGTCGGCCCACGCGGCCCAGCTCCGGATCCCCACCGTCCCAGGCGGGGGCCCCGAGACGGTCCACGGCGGGAGCCTCGGCGTAGGGGTAGCGGTCGAGTTCGCCCGGGCCGGAGAGACCAGAGTCTGCGGAGCGGGCGGCGGTCATCATGGTGTGCGCAAGGGTACTCACGGATCCTTTGTCGGCGTCGTCTCCAACTCCCTTGAGGTCTTTGGTGAAAAGCACACGAAAGGGTGATCGCTCACCCCGTCGCAATTGACGCCTTATCGGAAAGAAATGGGCTTTCCCCGGGGAGTTGTGCGCAGGGCGGGATCGGAAGGGCTCGGACGGTCGTCACCGGACCCTGCTACGCAGGGTCGTGAGCAGATATGCGCAGAGCAGGACGCTCAGTGACAACGCCAATGCGCCGCCCACAGGTTGGGCGACCATCCGTGCCGCGACGGCCAGATATCGCTCTCCGCCGAAGGGCCACTGCATCAGGAGCACCTCGCGCAGCCGCATGGGGAACCCGGCCGCAGTTCGCACAGCCGGTCCCTCCAGAGCCCTGTGCACGAGGGGTACGACGAGGATCGGTACGGCGACCACCGCCGCGAGCCCGGCCGTGGTGGACCGGAAGATGCCGGCGGCCAGCACTCCGGCCCAGGCGCAGCCGACCACGAGGCCGAGCCAACTCGCGCTCAGCGGGAGCCAGTCGGCGGGAACTTGCGCGAGCTCCCGTCCGTAGACGAGATAGAGCGCTTCGGCGTTGCAGCCGACCGTGAGGAAGGCCAGCAGCAGCGCGGTGGCCGCGGTGACGAGGAGTTTGGCGGCGAGCAGCCCCAGCCGGCGGGGCACGGTGCCGCGGTCCGCCGCCAGGGCGGGGTGGCGGAACTCGTCGCCGAAGGCGAGTGCGCCGAGCAGCCCCGCGCCGAGCGCCGCGGGAGGCAGCGGCAGCTCCTGCGGCCACGCGGCCAGCAGACGCGGCTGCGGGGTGTGGCCGATGCGAGCCAGGAGTACGGCGGTGAGGGCGGACACGACGAGCACGACGGCTCCGGTGAGGAATCCGGTGCCGATTCCGGTGGCGCGGCGCAGCTCGTAGCGGAGCGGGCGGAGGGGGCTGGGCGAGGGGCGGACGGAAATGGGGGGAGGCAGCGGGGACAGGGCGTCGAGGCTGCGGGCTTCGACGGGGCGGCGGGAGAGCGCTTGCGGAGGGCTGGACACGACGCGCGCATCGTCGGAGACGTTCGCCCTCAGGGGCGTTCCGGTCCTGATCTGCGGCTCGCCGGCCTGGGCCTGCGACGCCTCGAGATGCGCAGAGGCATCCTGCGGCGCGCCGCCAGCCGCTGGAGGTGCGTCTGCGGCGTGCTGTGAGGCGGCGAGCGGCTCTCGTGGTTCGTCTGAGGAGTTCCGCGATGCGTCGAGGTGCGCCCGTGGTGCGTCCGCGGGGTTCTGCGACTCGTCCAGTGGCGCTCGCGGTGCGCCCACCGCGTTCTTCGAAACGTCGAGTGGCTCTCGGCGCGCCTCCGCCGGGATCTGCGATGCGTCGGCATGTGCTCGCGATGCGTCCGCGGTGTCCAGCGACATTTCACCCGAGGCCGGGGGTTCGTCGGGTTGCCGCGGCACGTCCGGTGCACGATCCTCCGCGGCCTGGCGCCGATCGCGGTCGGCTTGCGGTTCCTCCGCGCCTACGGCCGCACCGGGACCCATGTCTCCGATCTCATCGGCGAGTTGATGTACGAGGATGCCATGGCGGAACGCAGTCTCACCGACTTCCGCGCAGGTACTGCCGTACACGGAGAGCCGGTTGCCCCTCTCGCGCACGACCTCGAGGGAGCGCTGCGCGGCGCGGGCTTCCTTGGTGAGCAGGGCCGCGAGTCGCACGGCCTGCGGGCTGCGGACTGCGACCCGGGGGCGCAGCCGGGTGCGGGCGAACTCGGCGGCCTCTTGGTCGGCGACAAGGCTGCCCCGCTCCAGCGTGATGACGCGGTCGGCGGTGCGGGCGGCTTCCTTGGGATCGGCGGTGGTGTGCAGGACCGTGCCGCCCTGGGAGGCGTGCGCGCGGAGCATGCCGTACAACCAATGGCTTTCGCGGGCGGAGAGGCCATCGGCGGGGTCGTCGAGCACGAGCGTGTGCGGGTCGGAGATCAGAGCACAGGCCAGGCCGAGGCGGCGGTCCATACCGCGCGAGAGGGTGCCGAGACGCTCGTCACGCAGGCTGACCAGACCGACCACCTCGAGGACCTCGTCGGCGCGGCGCACGGAAACGCCCACCGCGGCACACAGCATGCGAAGATGCCCGCGGACGGTCCGGGCCGGGTGTCCGGGGACGTCGCCGAGGAGCACGCCGACTTCGCGCGAGGGGTGGGCGATGCGGTGCAGGGGGCGGCCCCTGAAGTAGGTGATTCCGCGGCCCTGTTGAAGTTCGAGCATCAGTTTGAGTGCTGTCGTCTTGCCCGCCCCCGGCGCGCCGAGCAGGGCCGTGACGTGGCCCGCACGCGCCTCGAAGGTGACGTCGTCGACGGCCGGGGGAAGCTCCTTGCGGGGGTTGCTGGTCAATCCGAAGACCTCGATCACCCGAAGCAAGATAGCGCGCTATGTCCGGTTTTTCGGGCACCGCACGGTTCATTGCCCGGGCGGCCGTCGCCCCGGTCGGACTCCTGTTCGCCGTTTACCTCCGGGCCCGGTGTCGTCGCTGGGCTTCACACCTCGGGGCGCAGCATCGGAGGGTTGAGCAGTGTGGCGCCGCCGGCCCGGAAGAGCTGGGCCGGGCGACCGCCCTGGCGCGTGGTGGTGCCGCCGGTGGGGACGAGGAATCCCGGCGTGCCCGTCACCTTGCGGTGGAAGTTGCGCGGGTCGAGCGCGACACCCCACACCGCCTCGTAGACCCGGCGCAGCTCTCCGACGGTGAACTCGGTGGGGCAGAACGCCGTAGCCAGAGACGAGTACTCGATCTTGGACCGGGCACGCTCCACCCCGTCCGACAGGATCTGTGCGTGGTCGAAGGCGAGCGGAGCCACGGGGTCTCCGTCGCGGCCGTAGCCGCTCTGCTGGAGCAGTTCCTCGACCGGCGCCCAGCGCGCGTTGCTGGCGTCGCCGCCGGCGCGGGGCGCGGGCAGATCGGGGGCGAGCGCCAGATGCGCGACACTGACCACGCGCATCCGAGGATCACGCTTGGGGTCGCCGTACGTCGCGAGCTGCTCGAGGTGGGCGCCGTTGTCCTGGGCGGGGACGGACGGATCGTGGGCGCGAAGCCCGGTCTCCTCGGCCAGCTCACGGGCTGCTGCCTGTGCCAGATCCTCGTCGCCCCGCACGAAGCCGCCGGGAAGCGCCCAGCGTCCCTGGAACGGCGGTTCGCCCCTGCGTACCGCCAGCGCGCACAGGGCATGGCGGCGCACGGTCAGCACGACCAGGTCCACGGTGACGGCGAAGGGCGGAAAGGCTGACGGGTCGTAGGGCATGCGGCGATCATAGTCGTCTGCCTGACGATAAACACTCCCTTCGTCGGCCGCATCGATGGCTGATCCACTTTGGCTCGGTATAGGTCTCACCCAGCTCTCCCGGCGGTCGTGCGGTGCCACGGCATCCGAGGTCACCCTGCCAATTGCAGGTGGTCGGCAGCCTCCTCGACCATGGCGAGGCCGAGTCGGCTGACCCGTACGGAGAAGGGGGCGTCCGCGACACGCAGTCCGGTCAGGACGACCTCTCCCAGGGGTGCGCTGCCCATGGGGCGCAGCGTGACCGTCCCGGCGGGGGCGTCGGGGCGGATGCCGGCGAGAGCGGTGAGCAGCAGCACGCCGGCAGCCGCGGCCGTGGCAGCCGGGCGGCAGGCGGCGGGGTGCGGGAGGGGGGCGCCCCCGTCCGTGCGCTGCTCCCCCGCGTACATCTCGGGCAATCGGTGGCCGAAGGTCTCGGCCGCGGCCAGCACACCCCGCAGCAGGGCACCCGCTTCCTTCTCGTATCCGGCGGCGGTCAGCCCCGCCACGGCGACGGCCGTCTCCTGGACCCGCACGGCCCCTGTGCGGTGGCCGAACGAGTTGTACCCCGGTTCCTTCGCGCCGAGCCCGCGCAACCCCCAGCCCGAGTCCATGGCCGGGCCTCCTAGCAGCCGGGCGAGCTGCTCTGTCTGCACCTTGTCGAGCAGACCGGGTGCCTGCCGGCCCTCGCCCAGCAGACCCGTGTCGAGGAGGTGGACGGCGGCCGCGCCCAGGTGCGGCACGAGCCGACCGTCCGGGGTACGCGCGGTCGCAGGTCGGCCGCCGCCCAGGTCGTCGACCCAGAAGTCCGCCCGGAACGCGGTCCGCAATGCCTGGGCCCACTGCCGCAGTCCCGCGCCGCCCGGTCTGTCGTAGGCGTCGAGCAGATCGGCACCGAGCAGTGCGGCGCGGTGGGCGTACGCCTGTGTCTCGCAGCGGACGGGCCCGCCAGGGTACGGGTCGCGCAGATACGTACCGTCGCCCACTGTGGTGCGCAGCCAGGTCAGGCAGCGCTCGGCCGCCGGGAGCAGCTCCCGTGTCTCGTGTTCGGACAGGCCCCAACGGCGGGCCTCGGCCAGCAGCGCGGGGAAGGCAAGCGTGGCCTCCGTACCTGTGCAGGCCGGCGGCAGATGCATCCCCGCGTCCCGCCGTGGGCCCGGGATCATGCCGGACTGGGCTCCCGGGCCGCCGAGTTGAGTGCGGGCAAGGGTGCGCAGTGTGCCCGCCGTGAGCCGGGTGCCGAGGGGCAACGTCATTCGCGCGGCGGCCAGCGCCTCCGCCGGGGCCAGGCCGCAGCGCCAGGGCACGCCGACGGCCAGGTGCATGTCGACGGGATGCGCGGGATCGCGCAGCAACAGGGACTGGAGGTCCTCGATGCTCGTCCGCAGGAGTGCCTGCGCTCCGGGGCTGTCGCCCACCACCCTCGCGTGGGCGAGAGGGCTCGTCGCCGCGCGGCCCACGGCTCGGACGGGTCCCGCTCCGTCGGGCCGTACCCGCAGCTCCACGGTCGTGCTGCCGCCCGGGGGCAGTTCGAGCTCCCAGCGCAGCAGCCCCGCGGAGGCCAGCGCATCGTGCGGCGGTGGGTCGGCCGTGACCGATGACTTCCCGGTGGCGCAGGACCAGCGCAGGCCGGAGTCGTGGACGCTGGCCGGCAGTTCGTGTCCCGCGCTGCCGTTCGCGATGGCGCCCAGGTCGGCCAGATCCGTGCCGAGGGCCACCTCGACCGGCAGGCGCAGTGGACGGAGAGCCGCACTGTGCAGCGTGATCCGTTCGGTACCGTCCGCGTCGCGGGTGCGCTCGACGATGACGTCCGGATCCGGGCCGACGCACGTGGACGTGCGCAGGGTGCCCACGAACCGGGCTCTGTCGGCCCCGGTCATCCGGGCCTGCACCGCAAGTGGTTCGTGTCCGGCCACGCGCACCTGACAACGGGAGAGCACTCGCCGACCCGCGCGGTAGAACCCCTCCAGCCCGCGGCCGGTCAGCTGCCCCTGTTCCGTGGAGATGACGAAGCCGGGGAGGGCGACGCAGATCAGAGCGGTGTGCGCGGGTGGCAGGTTCAGGGGTCGACGCGAGGTCGGCAGTGGGGCTGTGTGAGGCGGGCTCACAGCCGGACTTCGCGCCGGGGCCGCGCGCCGGAACGGCGCCCAGCCAATGGCACCGCGCGGCAACCCGGGCTTGCGAGCGCCGGCAGTTTCCACGGGCGGCGGTGGGCCGGACCCGCCGTGCGCAGAGGGGTCGTCGGCGGCGGCGATGGAAAGCGGAGTCAGCTGATGCATGGGCGGCTTCTTCTGCGCTCTGTGCGCCTTGGGCGTGGTCGGTACCGTGCTGGATGCGTCCGGAGTGACACGGGCTGTGCGGCGGCCTGCCCGTCCGGGCGTTCCGCCACTCAGGTGAACGGAATGGGGCTCCTCGGGGTAACGCCCGCGGCAGGGCGACTGGACGGAGTGGCGGCGGAGCGGGCCGCAGACGCCGGCAGGCCCCGGTTGTCGAACGCTTGTCATTCCGCGCTGCCGTCCGTGCGAGTCCGGCCGCCCGTGCTGTCGCTCACGCCTCTCCCTCGGTGCCATCGCTCTTGAGATGCGTCTCTCGCGGATTGACGCGGCCACGGAACACACCCTTGGCCGAGGCACGCGGGCGCGTGCCGCCCGTCCGAGGGGCCGCCGGACGCGACTCACCCGCAGCTGTCGTGCGCGGCCTGGAGGGGTTCGGCCTCGGCTCTCGAGCCTCCGGCTTCGCGGAGCGAGGCGACCTGTCGGCTGCACCCGCCGACCGTGCACGGCGTCGACGGCGGGAGGCCGGCGCCGACGCGGGGATGGTGCGTCGGTCAGCCTCCGCGGCCTCGCCCCGCACAGACTCTTCGGGAACCTCCGCGTTGGCGACCGGCGTCGGCTCACGGCCGTCGCGTTCCGCGCGCAGGCAGCGTCGGATCGACTCCGGATCCAGCCCCTCGTTGCAGGCCTGGTGCAGCAGACGGGCGAAGAGGTAACCGGGGTCCGCGCCGAGTGCCATCGCGAGGGCTTCCCTGGCTTCCAGGTCGTCGCCCGTCGACCAGGCGACCCACCCGGCGAGCGTGAGTGGCGCCGCGGCATGTTCGCCGTACGGGCCGACGCAGCGGCGGGCCAGGGCGCGCCAGAGGCGCAGCGCCGGACCTGCCTCGTCGCCCTCCATCCATTCGGCCGCTCGATCACGGGTCGTACGGTCCTGGAGGCCGAGAATCAGCGTCGCGGCTTCGTCGTGTCCGAGCAGTTCGTCGTCGCGGAGATCTGTCATGAGCGTGCCGGACACGGGTGGGGCTTCGGCCAGACGGCTCATGACCTGCCGGGCCAGCTCCAACGTCTCCTGGGCCACGCCCGCCCGGCTCTCGTCGTCGAGGATCCGGGGGACGAGGGACATGCCGGCGGTGTCCAGGGCGACCTCCTGCTCCACAGCGGCCGCTGTCTCCCAGGGCAGGAGCCTGGCCCGCAGTTCGCGCAGGGAGCCGCGCACCTGAAGGCCCGCATATGTGGCAGCGGCCGCCAGCACGGAGGTACCGGGCAGGCCCATCGGCACGCCTTCGGGCGGGCAGCATCGCTCGTTTGCGCAGCAGTACGACCAGTAGCGGCCGTCCGAAATGCACAGTGCCTCGATCACCGGCACGTCCATCAGGCCGCACTCGACGCGCAGCCGCTGGGCCAGCGCATGCAGTCGTTCCATGACCTGTCGGCCCGATTCGCCGTTCGCCGGCTCCTGGCAGACGTAGGCGACCATCTGCTCCGGGCGAACACCCCGGCGCTCGCTGCCCGTCACCAGGCCGTGGGCCAGCTGCCGGGCCGCGGACGGCCAGTCGTCCGCGTTCGCGGGGATGCCGAGTCGGGCCCGGCCACCGAATCGGCCCCGGCCGTCCCTGTCGTGGAGGGCGACCAGGACGACGCTGTCCTCGGGGCGGTACCCGAGCAGATACGGCAGGGCGTCGGCCAGTTCGGCCGGGGTGCGCAGGGTGACCTGGTGCTCGCCGGCATGGCCGTCGTACACATCAGGTGCGTTGAGCGCGCCAGGGCTGTCGGACTCGCCTGGGCCGAAGGGCTCTTGGGATCCGCCGGACTCTGCCCTCCTGCCGTGCGCATCGAGCCCGTCGCGTCCGGCCATGTCCTCGTTTTCGGGAGATCCAGTCGTTTCGCTGTGATTCGTCATGCGCCGACGATCTCCCGGATTCCGAACCTCCGCTTCGACCTGTGGATAAGTCCGAACAGGGACACGTCAATGCGGTCGGGCAACCCCCTCGTCGTCCACAGCCAGCCCGGATTGTCACTGCCGTCCTGTTGTATGGACGCATGGAGCACACGAGCAACGCGGATCTCCGGGCGGCCGCCGACGCGGTCCTCGCCCGCCTCGTCCCGGACACCGCGGGGGCGGCCAGGCTGCGCGAGGACCAGTGGCGGGCGATCGAGGCGTTGGTGGCCGACAGACGCCGGGCCCTGGTCGTCCAGCGCACGGGGTGGGGCAAGTCGGCGGTGTACTTCGTCGCCACATCACTGCTGCGTGCCCGTGGCAGCGGCCCCACCGTGATCGTCTCCCCGTTGCTCGCGCTGATGCGCAACCAGGTCGAGGCCGCGGCGCGTGCCGGTATCCACGCACGGACCATCAACTCCTCCAACACCGAGGAGTGGGACACGGTCCAGAACGAGATCGCCGCGGGCGAGGTCGATGTCCTGCTGGTCAGCCCGGAGCGGCTCAACAATCCGGACTTCCGCGACCAGGTGCTGCCCAAACTCGCCGCCGCGACCGGACTCCTCGTGGTCGACGAAGCCCACTGCATCTCCGACTGGGGACACGACTTCCGCCCGGACTACCGACGGCTCCGCACGATGCTGTCGGACCTTCCGCCTGGCGTACCCGTACTCGCGACCACGGCCACCGCCAACGCCCGCGTGACCGCCGATGTCGCGGAGCAACTCGGCACCGGGGGCACATCGGACGCCCTGGTGCTGCGCGGCCCGCTGGACCGGGAGAGCCTGAGCCTGAGCGTGCTCCGGCTGCCTGACGCCGCGCACCGGATGGCCTGGCTCGCCGACCACCTCGATGAGTTGCCGGGCTCCGGGATCATCTACACGCTCACCGTGGCCGCCGCCGAGGAGGTCACCGCCTTCCTGCGGCACCGTGGACACACGGTCGCCCCGTACACGGGCAAGACGGAGAACGCCGATCGGCAGCAGGCCGAGGACGACCTGATCGCCAACCGGGTCAAGGCACTGGTCGCCACTTCCGCACTCGGCATGGGCTTCGACAAACCCGACCTCGGCTTCGTGGTGCATCTGGGCTCGCCCTCCTCGCCCATCGCCTACTACCAGCAGGTGGGCCGAGCCGGACGCGGCGTCGAGCACGCCGAGGTGCTCCTCCTGCCGGGGAAGGAGGACGAGGCGATCTGGGAGTACTTCGCCTCACTCGCCTTCCCGTCGGAGGACCTGGTGCGGCGCACGCTCGACGTACTCGCGCGCGCGGACCGGCCCCTGTCACTGCCCGCCCTGGAACCGTTGGTGGAGCTGCGCCGGTCCCGCCTGGAAACCATGCTCAAGGTCCTCGACGTGGACGGGGCGGTCAGGCGGGTCAAGGGCGGCTGGATCGCCACCGGCCAGCCTTGGACGTACGAGGCGGAGCGGTACGACTGGGTGGCCCGGCAGCGCAAGGCCGAGCAGCAGGCGATGCGCGAGTACGCGTCGACGACGAGCTGCCGTATGCAGTTCCTGCAACGCCAGCTGGACGACGAGGGGGCCAAGCCCTGCGGCCGCTGCGACAACTGCGCGGGCGCACGCTTCACAGCCGATATGTCGACGGCCGCTCTGGACGCCGCGCGCGACGACCTCGGCCGGGCGGGCGTCGAGGTGGAACCGCGCAGGATGTGGCCGACCGGGCTGCCGGCCATCGGCGTCGACCTCAAGGGACGCATTCCCGCAGGTGAACAGGGAGGATCGGGCCGGGCCCTGGGACGACTGTCGGACATCGGCTGGGGCAACCGGCTCAGGCCGATGTTTGCCCCTCACGCTCCGGACGGCCCCGTGCCGGACGACGTGACAAAGGCTGTCGTCGGCGTGCTGGCCGACTGGGCCAAGGGGCCCGGGGGCTGGGCCCCGGGTGCAGCGGACGCCCAGGCACGTCCCGTCGGTGTCGTCACCATCGCCTCGCGCTCACGGCCGCTGCTGATCAGCTCCCTGGGCACGCACATCTCGGAGGTGGGCCGACTGCCGCTGCTGGGCTCCGTGGAGTACACGGGCGACGGGCACCAGGTCTCTCGGAGCAACAGCGCCCAGCGGCTCAAGGCCCTCGACGGAGCACTGACCGTGCCGCCCGCCCTCGCTTCCGCTCTGTCCGACATCAAGGGTCCCGTCCTCCTCGTGGACGACTTCACCGAGACCGGCTGGACACTCGCGGTCGCAGCCCGCATGCTCCGACGTGCAGGCGCCCAGGGGGTGCTGCCGCTGGTCCTGGCCGTACAGGGTTGATCACGCCAATCGAGTAGCTCTCCTCCACACAGGCGGGCACCGAAAGGAAAGGTGCCCGCGATCCGCCCGCGCCGCGCAGAGCTGGCCCCCGGACCGCTCTCGCCTCAATGGCGTACGCCCGTGTGGCACGGTCGCACCATGCGTCGCACGATGACACCCCGCGTAGGGATATAAACCACGCACCGTGAGATATCGGTCGGTGGCCCCAATTGCTCGTTGCCGCATCCACGTTCGACAGGAAGAATTGGGGTCCGCTCCCCGCACGACTCGTCCGTGATCCGGCAGGGCTCCGCTGCGGTGTGCGCTCCCCCCAATCCGACCTCGCCCGCAGTGTGGGCGCGTAGCCGAAGGGAGGACCGTGACCTTCGGATTCGCTTCGTCCCCAGCGGGATCCACGTCATCTACCGGCCTGTCCGCCGCGTCCGCCAACCCTCTGGCCCGCATGCTCGAACCGGCGGAGTGGGCCGCGGCCGGCATCCCCCTGTTGCGCAACCCGCGGGAGGTCGTCAGCGGACTGCACTCCCGGCATCACCCCCGGCCGGCGACCGCGATCGTGGCCGTGCTCGATCCGGACGAGCGGCTCTGCGCCAGCGCCTCCTTCACCCGCCGTCCGTCCCCGGCCGACGGCTGGATGTTCCGCAACGTCCTGCTCGCCCAACTGCGCCTGGTCATCCCCCACGACCTGCGGCGCCGCACCCCTGTGCGCACCGCAGTGCTGCTCTACTGCCGTGAGGGCGACGCCCGTTGGACGGAAGAGGACGGCGCGTGGATGTGGGGGCTGCGTGACGCCTGCACCCTGCACGGGCTGCGCTGCGGGGCGTACATCACGTTGACCCGTGACGGCTGGCAGGTCCTTGGCGAAGGGCGCGGCGGACGTCGGCCCAACTCGGATTCGACACCGGAGCCCTTCGCCACGTCCGAGGCACCGCCGCCGATCCCACGGACCGGCGGCGCCGCCTCGGAAATCCTGCGCCGCGCGGCGGCTCGCTAAGAGCGTCCGGATTTACGGAAGACACTGACGGAACGTTCCTGCCGGGCAGTACGACCGCCTGGGTCACGCCCACACGAAAGACCTTCCGCCCGGAGCCGACACACAACGTTGCCACGGTCCTACGAAAGCACCACCGCCGAGTTGCCAGGCGCCGCCCCGGAGACACGCCACGCCCGCGAATCGTCTTCCGGACACGCTCGCCGGACCCCGTTCACCGCCCCGGACACGTACGTCACGTCCCGCCATCCGCACCCAACACCTACGCCACACTCCGCGAAACGGGATCGGAGCGCAGGTCTCGAAGCAAGCGGCACTCACGCCCCACGTGCCCCACCTACCCGCGCACGCCGAACCCCCCACCGTGCAAACACGACCGCGGCGACATCACCATCGCCCCGCTGTCCCCCGGACGTTCCGGAACGGGCTCAGACGCTCGCGCCCAGCACCGAGTTGATCTGCTGCGGGTCGCCGCAGACGATCAGCAGGGTGCCGGCCCGGGTGAGGGCCAGGGGGAGAGCGGTGGCGGCAGCGGTGTCGGGACCGCCGTTGACGGCAACGACGACCACCGGACGCGACGCGGCACGGCTCGCGACGGCGACGTCCGCGTAGAAGACGTCGTCACCGGAGTCATGCTGCGCCCAATAGGCGGCTTCACCGAAGGACAGCTCGTGAGCGGCCCACGGATGCTGTTCACCCGTGGTGATCACCAGCACGTCACTTGGGGCGCGACCCGAGTCCAGCAGCAGATCCACGGCCTCCTCGGCGGCGTCGAGGGCGCCTTCCACCGAGGCCGGGATCAACTGGATCTGCGGAGTCGCCGGGGCCGCATCGGAGGCGGCAGCGACGGCCGGGCCCGACGATCCGGGCTTGGCCACGTCACGCGGCGTACGTTGCACCGGCGGCGTGGGCCTGTGGGGCCCAGGGCGACCGGGACGCGACGGAGCCGCGGGGCGGGGACCGGGTACAGGACGGGGGGTCGGCGCGGTGCGGCCACTGGCCGGAGTAACGCGGGGACCCTGGGCACTCTCGTGAATCTGAGGCTCCTCGGGAATGAGAGGCATGAGCTGATGTTTATCAAACGTTGGTACGGCTCGCGTCGGCGGGTGGCACATAGGTGCGAGCGGAATCGTCAGAAGTCGAAGCCGAGCTGCCCCTCGATCTCCGGAACGCTTCCGTCCACCCAGCGGACCTTCTTGAGGTGCCGCCACTGGGGCAGCGAATCAAGATACGCCCACGACAACCGGTGGTACGGGGTGGGTCCCCGCTCCTCCAGCGCGGCCTTGTGCACGGGCGACGGATACCCGGCGTTGTCCGCAAAACCGAAGTCTGCATGGTCGATACCCAGTTCGGCCATCATTTTGTCGCGCTGAACCTTGGCAAGCACCGAGGCCGCCGCAACCGCCACACAGGACTGGTCCCCCTTGATCACCGTGCGGACCTTCCAGGGCACTCCGAGATAGTCGTGCTTCCCGTCGAGGATCACCGCCTCGGGACGGACCGGCAGGGCTTCCAGGGCGCGCACTGCCGCTAGGCGCAGCGCGGCCGTCATGCCCAACTCGTCGATCTCCTCCGGGGAGGCATGCCCCAGGGCGTAGGAGGTCACCCACGTGTGGAGCACCTCGGCGAGTTCGGTACGCCGCTTGACGGTGAGCAGCTTGGAGTCGGTGAGGCCTTCGGGGGGCCGGCGCAGTCCGGTGATCGCCGCGCAGACGGTGACGGGGCCGGCCCAGGCGCCGCGCCCGACCTCGTCTACACCGGCAATGACCTTCGCTCCGGTCGTGGCGCGGAGGGAGCGCTCGACGGTGTGAGTAGGTGGTTCGTACGGCATGGCGCCCTTAGCGTACGCCGCCCGGAACCCCCGGCGACACCCTGGTTCACCGGGGCGACTTCACCGTCCCCGAACCCCGGGGTCAGGCGCCGCGTGGCCGCAGCAGCGGGACCATCAACTGGTCCACCATCTCCTCGATGTCATGATCAGGCCATTCGCTTGCGCACATCTTCGACCGGTACATCATCATCGCCGGGATGACATCGACGACGTACCCGTTGGCCGCGTCCGCTCGCACCTCTCCCCGCTCGATTCCACGGCCGATAACCTCTCGGATCAGTTGGATGGTCGGCTCCACGACACCCTTGATGATCACTCCGTGGAAGCGTTCCGCCTGGATGTTGTCGCATTCGTGAATCACCGAACGCAAGGCGAAACCGGGCCGCGAGTACATCGCGTCGCGCGCCTGCCGACACAGCTCCAGCAGATCGTCGCGCACGCTCCCGAGGTTGGGCGCCGCCTCGAAGGACGGCAGTCCGGCCCGCAGCGCGTCCGCGACGAGATCCTCCTTGGACGGCCATCGGCGGTAGACCGCGGCCTTTCCGGTCTGGGCGCCGGCAGCGACACCCTCCATGGTCAGGCCATTCCAGCCGACCGTACTGAGCTGATCCAACGCGGCGTCGAGGATTGCGCGTTCGAGTACGGCGCCGCGCCGGCGGAGGGAGGCCGTCTGAGCGGGGGCGGCCGTCCAGCGCGAAGTAACCATCTGAGCGTCTCCAACGAACAGCGGAAGCGGTGATTCCGGGGAAGGGGGACATGTCGCACGGCAGCGACGGGGGAAACGCCGCGCGACACACTACTAAGTGAACGCTTGCGTTCACTGTCTGGGACTCACTACGGTTGGCGCGACAGTGAACGCGAGCGTTCACTAACGTACTTGTGGGGGACCCATAGTGACAGCCTCTCAGTTGATCAAGGATCAGAAGCCAGGTGCGGCCCGCCGGGAAGGGCATCCCGGTATCGCGCTCACCGTCATCGCGGCCTGCCAACTCATGGTGGTACTCGACGCGACGATTGTGAACATCGCGCTCCCGCACATTCAAGACGCACTCAAGTTCAGCACCACCGACCTCACGTGGGTGGTCAGTTCCTACACACTCACCTTCGGTGGCCTGCTGTTGCTCGGTGGCCGGGCCGGTGACATCCTCGGCCGCCGCCGAGTGTTCATGACCGGCATCCTGCTGTTCACATTCGCCTCGCTGCTCGGCGGACTCGCACAGGAACCCTGGCAGTTGCTGGCCGCACGCGCCCTTCAGGGCGTGGGTGGCGCGATCGCGTCGCCCACCTCGCTGGCACTGATCACCACCACGTTCCCCGAAGGCCCGGAACGGAACCGGGCGTTCGGCGTCTTCGCCGCCGTCTCCGCGGGCGGCGGTGCCGTCGGCCTGCTCGCCGGCGGCATGCTCACCGAGTGGCTCGACTGGCGGTGGGTCCTCTTCGTCAACGTGCCGATCGGCATACTGATCGCTGTCCTCACGCCGTTGTACATCAGCGAGTCGAAACGACACCCTGGGCGCTTCGACATCTCGGGCGCACTCACGTCGACGCTCGGCATGGCAGCGCTGGTCTACGGATTCATCAGCGCGGCCGACGAGGGCTGGCAGGACAGCATGACGATCGGCTCCTTCGGCGCCGCGGTGGTCCTCCTCCTCGCCTTCGCGTTCGTCGAGACCCGGGCCGCGGACCCGATCACTCCCCTGCGCATGTTCACCGACCGAAATCGCTCGGGCACCTACGTGATCATGCTGAGTCTGGCAGCGGCGATGTTCGGCATGTTCTTCTACATCGTGCTCTTCGTGCAGAACGTGCTGGGGTACAGCCCGATCGCGGCCGGTGTGGCCTTCCTGCCGGTGACGGTGGTGATCGCGATCGGCGCAGGACTGTCGCAGCGGTTCCTTCCGGTGCTCGGCCCCAAGCCGTTCATGCTCGTCGGCTCGGCTCTCGCGGTGATCGGCCTCGTCTGGCAGACCTTGATCAGCTCCGACAGCTCGTACGTCGGCGGGGTGCTCGGGCCGATGCTGGTGTTCGGCTTCGGCATGGGCCTGAACTTCGTCACCCTGACGGTCACCGCGGTCTCCGGTGTCGCCCAGCACGAGGCGGGTGCGGCGTCCGGACTGCTCAACGCCACGCAGCAGGTGGGCGGTTCGCTGGGCCTGTCCATCCTGACGACTGTGTTCGGCTCGGCCAGCAAGGACGAGGCGGAGAAGCAGTTGCCGAAGTTCATGGCCGACGGTTCGGCCGAGCAGAAGGCCGAGTTCGCCAAGACGCAGCAGTTGCCTGCGCCCTGGGGGCACGACGTGCTCACCCACGGCATTTCGATGGGGTTCGTCGCGGCGGCGGCGATGGCCGTGCTCGCGCTGGCCACTGCCTGGCTGGTGATCAGAGTCCGCAAGAGCGACCTGGAAGCGCTCGCCGGTACAACGGGCCCGACGGTCGGCTGACCCTGCCGGGCCCGCGACGGGCCGCACGATGTCTGGGGGCGCGATATCGCGCCCCCAGACGGCACGATCGAACCAGGGCACCCCGACCGCCATGAAGAGCAACACGAACAGCATCACCAGCAAGTCCACAACCACCCCCGCGAACCTCGCGTGTCACCTGCATCTACGGACCCATGCGCCGCACAGCAACTGCCACGACAACGAGCACTCGGTCACACAGAGTTCCCGCTCTGCACAGAGAGTTCGCACGGAGAGTTTCGAGGCGCTACGCCGACGTCGGCACCCAGTCCGGCAGCGCTTCCGTCCGCTCCACCCAGGCGCTGGGCGGCGTCCCCGCCTTCCCTGAGGCGATCACCCCGCCCACGATGGCGCAGGTCGTGTCCACGTCTCCGCCGACCTGGGCGGTGGTCCAGAACGCTTCTTCGAAGTCGCCGAGGGCACGCGCTGCCGACCAGAGCGCGAAAGGCACGGTGTCGTGGGCCGTCGTACGCCGCCCACACCCCAGCACCGCCGCGACCGTGCCCGCGTCGGCGTAGTCGAGCATGTCGCGGGCGCGCCGCAGGCCCGCTCCGACGGCGCTCTTGGGAACGAGCGCGATGACGCCGTCGAGGAGCGCCTGGGCACTGGGCGGGCCGCCCGGGGCCGCGGCCATCGAGGCGGCAGCGGCGACGGCCATGGCACCGACCACGGCCTCGCGGTGCTGGTGCGTGGGGTACGCCGAGATTTCGGCCTGGTGGGTCGCCTGTTCCGGATCGTCCGCGTACCAGGCGCCCAGGGGAGCGATCCGCATCGCGGCGCCGTTGCCCCAGGACCCCTGCCCCTTGAAGAGCGCGGAGGAGAGCTCACGCCAGTCGCCGCCTTCACGGACCAGCCGCAGCAGACGGTTGACCGCCGGGCCGTAGCCGCGGTCGAAGTCGTGGTGCTCGGCGAAGGAGTGGGCCAGGGCGTCCTGGTCGATGCGATGGTGGGCGGCCAGGACGGCCACGACGGAGCAGGCCATCTCGGTGTCGTCCGTCCACTGCCAGGGAGCCGGCGGCAGCTCACGGCTGTGCAGCAGCGGGTAGTTCACCGGCACGAAGAACTGCGAGCCCAGCGCGTCCCCCACCGCGAGTCCACGCAGGCTGGCCAGGGCGCGGTCCAGGCGCCGGTCGGGAGAGGAATCAGCGGTCATTGCTCTGCCACTCTATCCGGTGATCCCGTACGGCTCCGGATCTCGCCATTGATCGAACGGCCGGTCAAGCGAGTACTTGCCGTCGTCTCCGAGAACGAGCATCCGCATCTCCGCGTTCCCCGGGTTCGACAGCGACTCGAATTCCGCGACCGTCCAGTGGAACCAGCGCATGCAGAACAACCGCATAGCCAGGCCATGGGTCACCAGCAACACGTTCGGCGGATGGTCGGGGGCCTCGAAGCTTCGGTACAGGCTCTCCAGGAAGCCGCCGACCCGGTCGTACACATCGGCCCCGGACTCGCCCTGGGCGAAGCGGTAGAAGAAGTGGCCGTACGCGTCCCGGTAGGCCTTCTGGAGTCGTACGTCGTCCCCGTCCTGCCAGTTGCCCCAGTCCTGTTCGCGCAGCCGGGGTTCCTCGCGCACGCGGACGAGCTCGGGGTCCAGGTGGAAGGCGCGGAATGTCTCGTGCGTACGGCGGTACGGGGAGACGTACACGCTGACACGCTCGCGGCCGACCACCTCGCGCAGCCGCTTGCCCGTCTCCTCGGCCTGCCGCCAGCCCCGCTCTGTCAGTGCCAGTGCATGGTCGGGCTCGCGCTCGTACACGGTGTCATCAACATTGCCGGTTGACTCACCATGCCGGACAAGGAAGATGCGCCGTGGTCGTGCCATGCCAAAACCCTAGATCGAGTGACGGCTGATCGAGCACTCGTACGGGCTCCATACGGCGTAGGTCACACAGTTCTTGCACCACTGGCCACACTGGACACACGAGTAACGCGTCCGGAAATCAAACTATCCAGGCCGGTTCCAGCGCCACGATGTCGCCTCTGAGGACCGCGATGTCCGCCTCGGTCTGGGCGCGCAGGGCAAGCCGCTCCACGCGCTCGGTGCGGTATTTGCCGTGTTCGGCGGCCGACTGCCACATCGACAGCACCAGGAACTCACTGCCGGGTGCCTCGCCGAACAGCCCGCGGATCATGCCGGGCGAGCCGGCCATCGCGGGGTTCCACACCTTCTCCTGCATCAGCATGAAGTGCTCTGCACGGTCCTCATGGACGCGGCAGTGGGCGACCCGGACCAGATCGGCGTCCGTGAAACGCGGCTCGAAGCCCGTCTTCACATCGAAGCGGTAGTCGAACAGCCTGACCTGGGCGTCCTTGAAAGTGCCAGACTGTGCCGCCGCAAGCCGGTCATGGGAACGGGCCATGAAGGAGTCGTAGAAGGCGCGGCTCTCCCAGAAGGCGAAGATGTGCGCGACGGATTGCCGCCCCCGGCTCCAGCCTCCGCCCTGTCCTCGAAACCCCGGCTCTCCCAGAAGCCCCGCCCACTTTCGCTGCCCCCGCTCGAAGCCGCGGCGGTCCACCACGGTGCAGCGAATCCACTTGACCAGCACCGCGCCATCGTAAGGCCACGGAGCGTGGCCTCGGTCACGCTCGCGCGGACCGTATCCGCGCACATGCCCACGTGCGCGTGGCACGATGGACAACCAACTCTGGCTGTCGAGCAGTTGGGGCATGGCTCACACAGGGAAGGGGACGTCTGGTGAACGGGCTCAGCAAGGGGATTCGGAAGGCCGAGGTCGCACTGAAGTGGGACCCGAGTCCGGTGGGGCAACCGCCCACCGACCTGGACATCGTGGCCGCGACCTACTTGGCGAGCGATCCGTACGGCGATCCCGCCTTTCTGGTGCACTTCGACAGCCGCTCGCCCGACGGCACCATCACACTCAACCGGGACAGCAAGGACGGCAAGGGCTTCGGCTGGGACGAGGTCATGACCGTGGAGCTCGACCGGCTCAACGGCCAATACGCGCGCGTGGTGCTCGGCATCATCATCCAGCAGCGTCCGGCACACCGGACCTTCGTCAGCGTGCTCAACCCGGCCCTGCGCATCCGCGAGGGCTACACCGTCCTGGCCGAGGACAACTTCGGCGATGTCCTGGGGGCGACGGCGGCGACGGTCGGCCAGTTCGTGCGCGAGTCGGCGGGCACGTGGGACTTCCACGCCGGGGTGCACGGCTTCGAGGACGATCCCGCGACCTTCACCAGGGTCATGGGCAAGACGCACAAGCCCTGAACGACACTGAGGGCGCCGACACGTGGTCGGCGCCCTCAGTTGCAGGGACTAACTGTCAGCCGGGTCAGCTGCAACCGCTGGTCGAGCCGCAGCCCTCGCAGATGTAGCAGGAGCCGGCCCGCTGCATCTTCGTACCGCAGGAGAAGCACAACGGGGCGTCGGCCTGGATGCCCAGCTGCATCTCCACCAGCTCGGCGCTGGTGTGGGCCTGCTGCGGGGCAGGCTTGGCCGCCTCGATGACGGCCTTCGGCGTGGCGACGGCCTTCAGCTCCTGGGCGCGCGGCGCCGACTGGGCCAGGCCCTCGACGTCGACATCGTCGTCGGACGACTCGTACGAACCGGTCTCCAGGTGACGCTGACGCTCCTCGGCGGAGTGGATGCCGAGCGCGGAGCGCGTCTCGAAGGGCAGGAAGTCCAGCGCCAGACGGCGGAAGATGTAGTCGACGATCGACTGGGCCATCCGCACGTCCGGGTCGTCCGTCATACCGGCCGGCTCGAAGCGCATGTTCGTGAACTTCGAGACGTACGTCTCCAGCGGCACGCCGTACTGCAGACCCACCGAGACGGCGATCGAGAAGGCGTCCATCATGCCCGCGAGGGTGGAACCCTGCTTGGACATCTTCAGGAAGACCTCACCGAGACCGTCGTCCGGGTAGGAATTGGCGGTCATGTAACCCTCGGCGCCGCCGACGGTGAAGGAGGTCGTGATGCCGGGACGGCCCTTCGGGAGGCGCTTGCGGACGGGGCGGTACTCGACCACCTTCTCGACCGCGGTACGGATCGTTTCCTCGGCCTTGGCGGTGACCTCGGCCTTCTCCTTGTCCTTGGTCTTCGCGGAGAGGGGCTGGCCGACCTTGCAGTTGTCACGGTAGATCGCGAGCGCCTTGACGCCCATCTTCCACGCCTCGAAGTAGACCTCTTCGACGTCCTCGACGGTCGCCGTCTCCGGCAGGTTGACCGTCTTGGAGAGCGCGCCGGAGATCCACGGCTGGATCGCGGCCATCATGCGGACGTGGCCCATCGCGGAGATGGAGCGCTCGCCCATGGCGCAGTCGAAGACCTCGTAGTGCTCGTGCTTGAGGCCTGGGGCGTCGACGACATTGCCGTGATCGGCGATGTGGGCGACGATCGCCTCGATCTGCTCCTCCTGGTAGCCCAGGCGGCGCAGGGCCTGCGGGACGGTGCCGTTGACAATCTGCATCGAGCCGCCGCCGACCAGCTTCTTGAACTTGACCAGCGCGAGGTCGGGCTCGAGACCGGTGGTGTCGCAGGACATCGCGAGACCGATGGTGCCGGTCGGGGCGATGACCGAGGCCTGAGCGTTGCGGAATCCGTTCTTCTCGCCGAGGCGCAGGACGTCCTGCCAGGCCTCTGTCGCGGCGGCCCAGACCGGCGAGTCCAGGTCGTCCACGCGGACCGCCACGGCGTTGGCGTCGGAGTGCTGCTTCATGACGCGTTGGTGCGGCTGCGCGTTGCGGGCGTAGCCGTCGTACGGGCCGACGACCGCGGCGAGTTCCGCGGAGCGCTTGTACGAGGTGCCGGTCATCAGCGAGGTGATGGCGCCGGCGAGGGAGCGGCCGCCGTCGGAGTCGTACGCGTGGCCGGTCGCCATCAGGAGGGCGCCGAGGTTGGCGTAGCCGATGCCCAACTGGCGGAAGGCGCGGGTGTTCTCGCCGATCTTCTGCGTCGGGAAGTCCGCGAAGCAGATGGAGATGTCCATCGCGGTGATGACCAGCTCGACGACCTGCGAGAAGCGCTCGACCTCGAAGGACTGGTGGCCCAGGCCGTCGTCCTTCAGGAACTTCATCAGGTTCAGCGAGGCGAGGTTGCAGGACGTGTTGTCCAGGTGCATGTACTCACTGCACGGGTTCGAGCCGTTGATGCGGCCGGACTCCGGGCACGTGTGCCAGGCGTTGATGGTGTCGTCGTACTGGATGCCGGGGTCGGCACAGGCCCAGGCCGCCTCGGCCATCTTGCGGAAGAGCTCCTTGGCGTCGACCTCCTCGATGACCTCGCCGGTCATGCGGGCGCGCAGGCCGAACTTGTCGCCGTTCTCCACGGCCTTCATGAACTCGTCGTTCACGCGGACCGAGTTGTTGGCGTTCTGGTACTGGACGGACGTGATGTCGTCGCCGCCCAGGTCCATGTCGAAGCCCGCGTCCCGCAGCGCGCGGATCTTCTCCTCTTCCTTCACCTTGGTCTCGATGAAGCCCTCGATGTCGGGGTGGTCGACGTCGAGGATGACCATCTTGGCCGCGCGGCGGGTGGCGCCACCCGACTTGATCGTTCCTGCGGAGGCGTCGGCACCGCGCATGAAGGAGACGGGACCCGAGGCGTTGCCGCCCGAGGAGAGGAGTTCCTTGGAGGAACGGATACGGGAGAGGTTCAGGCCGGCGCCCGAGCCGCCCTTGAAGATCATGCCCTCTTCCTTGTACCAGTCGAGGATCGACTCCATGGAGTCGTCGACGGCCAGGATGAAGCAGGCGGAGACCTGCTGGGGCTGGGGCGTACCGACGTTGAACCACACCGGGCTGTTGAAGCTGAAGATCTGGTGCAGGAGGGCGTAGGCCAGCTCGTGCTCGAAGATCTCGGCGTCGGCGGGCGAGGCGAAGTACTTGTTGTCCTCGCCGGCCTTCCGGTACGTCTTCACGATGCGGTCGATGAGCTGCTTGAGGCTCACCTCTCGCTGCGGGGTGCCCACAGCGCCGCGGAAGTACTTGCTGGTGACGATGTTGACCGCGTTCACCGACCAGAAGTCGGGGAACTCGACGCCACGCTGCTCGAAGTTGACCGAGCCGTCGCGCCAATTGGTCATGACGACGTCACGGCGCTCCCAGGCCACCTCGTCGTACGGGTGTACGCCGGGGGTCGTGTGGATACGCTCGATACGCAGGCCCTTGGTCGCCTTGGTTCCCTTGGCTCGGGAACCTCGTGCCGGACCGCTCGCCGTCTCTGTCATGCCGCCTCCCTGTACGGGCTAAAACGCCCTGAAGTGCCACGATGTTCCCGTGACACGGTGTTCTGTCTGGTGCTGCGGGCACCTCTCGCTGCCGCCCGCAACAGGTCTTCGCTCGCCGCCGACCGGCCGGGCCCGGAGCCCTGAGGCCCGGGTCCGGCCCGCCTGTCAGTCGGCGGCGTTGGCGGGCACGGGGACCTGAGTGGTCCCTCCGGGCCCGCGATCGTCTTCCTGGCTCCCCGCGCGCACGTCTTCGTCGTCGGCGCCGGGACGTCGCGTCTCATCCCTGAGTTCCGCGATGGCGGCCTCGAAGTCCTCCAGCGAGTCGAACGCCCGGTAGACGGAGGCGAATCGCAGATAGGCGACGAGGTCGAGCTCCTGCAACGGGCCGAGTATGGCCAGCCCCACGTCATGGGTGGTCAACTCGGCGCTTCCGGTGGCCCGCACCGCCTCCTCGACCCGTTGGCCGAGCTGGGCGAGCGCGTCCTCGGTGACAGGTCGCCCCTGGCATGCCTTGCGCACGCCGTTGATGACCTTGGTACGACTGAAAGGCTCGGTGACTCCGGACCGCTTGACCACCATGAGCGAGCACGTCTCCACGGTCGTGAAACGACGGGAGCAGTCCGGACACTGGCGGCGCCTGCGGATCGACGTGCCGTCGTCGGTCGTACGACTGTCGACGACGCGGCTGTCGGGGTGCCTGCAGAAGGGACAGTGCATGAACTCCCAACCCTCCTCACAGCAGACTCAATAGCCTCGAAAGGCCACTTGGGCCCCTCGAAGCAGCCCCCAGCATAGGCGATGATCGAGGGCCCGAAGACCCGGGGGACCACAACTTCTGGGCTGCTGCTGCAATCCAACCACTACATGTGGGGATTGGCTCATACATGCAAGCCACTCGCGCGTGTCGCGCCCGTACTGGCACATGCCATACGGCAGCGCCGCCACTTCGGCGCGCGCGGATGCACAGCCGTACCGCTGCGACACATGCGGGGATACCGTGGGCACCGCAGGGAGAGGTCGTGCGACTCCCGCACAGATGAGGGTCGGTTCCGGGTTGACGGGATGCCTGATGGCAGACTGGCGCAACAACCCACAAGGTCGTCACCCCGGCGGTGAAGAGTACAACAATGGGCCCTTTTGTCCGCCAGGTGCCGCGTTAGCCATACACCCAGACACATGATCGCGGAAGGCGCTCCGCGATTTTTCACTCGAACGTGTGTTTGGCGCAACCTTTCGAAAGCAACTACCGTTGTCCAGCAGGGAGACCATCGAGAGGGGCCGACGTGACCACCACCGCAGACAGTGCCACCATCACTGCCCAGGACCGCTCCCAGGGCCGACTCGAGCCGGTGCATGCGATGAACGAAGCCACGAATCCCGAGGGGCACAAGCGGTCCCTGCCGGGCCGACCTCCAGGCATCCGGGCTGACAGCTCGGGCCTCACAGACCGGCAGCGCCGCGTCATCGAGGTCATCAGGGACTCCGTGCAGCGGCGCGGCTACCCGCCGTCGATGCGCGAGATCGGCCAGGCCGTCGGCCTTTCCAGCACCTCCTCGGTCGCACATCAGCTGATGGCACTGGAGCGCAAGGGCTTCCTGCGCCGCGACCCGCACCGCCCGCGCGCGTACGAGGTCCGCGGCTCCGACCAGGCCGCCTCCGTACAGCCCACGGACACCGCGGGCAAGCCGGCCGCGTCGTATGTCCCACTGGTCGGCCGCATCGCCGCCGGTGGCCCGATCCTGGCAGAGGAGTCGGTCGAGGACGTCTTCCCCCTCCCCCGCCAGCTGGTCGGCGACGGTGAGCTGTTCGTGCTGAAGGTCGTCGGCGACTCGATGATCGAGGCCGCGATCTGCGACGGCGACTGGGTCACGGTCCGCCGCCAGCCCGTCGCCGAGAACGGCGACATCGTGGCCGCGATGCTTGACGGCGAAGCCACCGTCAAGCGCTTCAAGCGCGAGGACGGCCACGTCTGGCTCCTCCCGCACAACTCGGCGTACGAGCCGATCCCGGGCGACGACGCCACCATCCTCGGCAAGGTGGTGGCTGTGCTGCGGCGCGTGTGACGGCTGCGGCGGGCGGGCCGACAAGCCCGCCCCCTGACCGGGCCCCGGAACCCCTGCGCCGGTTCCGGGGCCCTGTGCTGTCCGGCTCCACCCCTGATGGGGCGGAGCCGGTTCTTATTCCGCCTGTTTCGCCGGCGCATCTCCCGCCACTTGCGCTGCCGCGCCGATCCCCGTCTGTTGTGCTGCCGCGTCTCCCGTCCGTTGCGCTGCCGCGTCGATCGCGGCCAGCGACTTCCGGACCTGGTTGCGGTCCGTGGTGTACCAGAAGTCGGGCAGCGATGCCTTCAAATAGCCGCCGTAGCGCGCCGTGGCCAGCCGTTGATCCAGTACGGCAACCACGCCGCGGTCTCCCGACGCCCGTACGAGGCGGCCGGCGCCCTGGGCCATGAGCAGGGCCGCGTGGGTGGCTGCGACCGCCATGAAGCCGTTGCCGCCGGCGTCCTCCACCGCCTTCTGGCGGGCGCTCATCAGGGGATCGTCCGGGCGTGGGAAGGGGATCTTGTCCATGACGACCAGCTGACAGCTCGGGCCCGGGACGTCGACGCCCTGCCACAGCGACAGCGTGCCGAAGAGGCAGGTCTTGGGGTCGGCCCCGAAGTTCTTGATCAGCTCACCGAGCGTCTCCTCGCCCTGGAGGAGGATCGGGAACTCGGGGATGCGGGAGCGCAGTTCCTCGGCGGCCAGCTGGGCGGCCCGCATCGAGGAGAACAGGCCCAGGGTGCGGCCGCCGGCCGACTGGATCAGTTCGGTCAGCTCGTCCAGCATGTCCGCGCGGTCACCGTCTCGAGCGGGCCGCGACAAGTGCTTGGCGACGTAGAGGATGCCCTGCTTGCGGTAGTCGAAGGGCGAGCCGACATCTACGCCCTTCCACTGCGGGAGGTCGTCGCCCTCCGTGCCCTCGGGGGCCAGTCCCAGGGAAGCACCCACACCGTTGAAATCGCCGCCCAGCTTCAGGGTCGCTGAGGTCAGGACGACCGAGCGGTCGGTGAAGAGCTTCTCCCTGAGGAGGCCCGACACCGACATCGGGGCGACACGCAGGGAGGCGCCGAAGCGGTCATGGCGCTCGTACCAGACGACGTCCCACTCAGAGCCGTTCGTGATCCGCTCCGCGACGTCATGCACGGTCTCCACGGAGGCCAGGGCCTGCTTACGGACCGCATCCTCGTCCTGGACGGACTTGTCGCGGGTCGATCCGATCGCGGAGATGACGGTGCGGGCGGCATCACGCAGTGCCATGAGCGCGTAGCCGAGATCCTCCGGGATCTCCTCGAGACGGCCGGGCAGGGCCAGTTCCATCAGTCGCTCGAAGCCCTCGGCGGCGGTCTGGAGCTGGTCGGCGGCCTTCTCGTTGACGAGCTTCGCGGCGCGCCGCACCGCGCGGTTGACCTGGCCGGGAGTGAGCTCACCGGTGGCTGCACCAGTGACCCGGGAGACCAGTTCGTGCGCCTCGTCGACGATCAGTACCTCGTGCTGCGGGAGGACCGGGGCGCCCTCGATGGCGTCGATCGCGAGCAGCGCGTGATTGGTGACGATCACCTCGGCGAGCTTGGCGCGCTCGCGGGACATCTCGGCGAAGCACTCGGCGCCGTAGGCGCACTTCGTGGCCCCCAGGCACTCCCGCGACGAGACCGACACCTGCGCCCAGGCGCGGTCGGACACACCAGGGGTGAGGTCGTCGCGGTCACCGGTCTCGGTGTCCTGGGACCAGTCGCGCAGCCTGAGCAGGTCCTGGCCCAGCTTGCTGGTGGGGGCGGCTGCCTCGAACTGGTCGAAGAGGCCCTCCTCCTCGTCCTGCGGGACGCCCTCGTGGAGGCGGTGCAGGCACAGGTAGTTCGACCGGCCTTTGAGCATCGCGAAGTCCGGACGCCGGCGCAGCAGCGGGTGCAACGCCTCGACCGTGCGCGGCAGGTCCCGCTCCACGAGCTGGCGCTGGAGTGCGAGCGTGGCGGTCGCGACCACGACACGCTCCCCGTGCGCGAGCGCGGGCACGAGATAGCCGAGCGACTTCCCGGTGCCGGTGCCGGCCTGGACCAACAGATGGGAGGTGTCGTCGATCGCCTGCGCGACGGATTCGGCCATGGTCACCTGACCGGGGCGCTCCGTACCGCCGACGGCAGTGACGGCAGCATGCAGGAGTTCGGGGAGTGAGGGCTTCGTCATAGGGCGACCACCCTACGACCCACCACTGACAGACGAGTGGTCAAGGCCGGGGCGAGGGGCTGGATCAAGACCGCGGGATTCGCGGTGGGGGATCGGATCGGATCGGTTGCCGTTCGGGCGTGACCTGATCGGTGCGGAGGCGGCTCAGTGGGGGTGCGGATCGTTTCGGTTGTGTGCGCGGGTGGGTCGGTCGCGGGAACGGAGCCGGCGGGGCGATTCTGCGGAAATACGGGGCCGAGATCGGGTCGGGTACGTGGGATAGGCGGGTCCGTGGTCCAGCACCGACCGGTTGAGCCGGGCATTGCGTCGGTGGCTGGAGACCGGTGGCCGGAGATCGGCCCTGTCACAGCACCAACCGGCCTTTGGCAGGACGCCGACCGGACACGGGCAGGACGCCGCCGGCCTCGGGCCGCATGGCGCTGACCGGCTCGGTCCGAGATCGGTCCGGCGCGAGTGGGAACCGGATCGGCGCGAGCGGTGTACCAAAAGTGAGGACGCGACGACATGGCGTTACAGCAGATCGCGTAGGGAACGGTCTCGGACCATCAGGGCGGCCCGCTTGGCAGGCAGCTCAATCTCGGCGGAGAACCGGAAGCCTGCGCTCAGGAAGGCGGCTACGGAGGGGGTGTTGCGAAGGTCAGGTTCCGCGATGACGCGTGCGCAGGCGGGCCGCTTGTCGAGCGCGAGGTCGGCGACGGCTCTGAGCAGGGCGCTGCCGAGTCCCCGCCCGCGATCGGCGACACCACCGATGAGGAGGTGGATTCCGGTGTCGTGAGGTCGAGCGGGATAGTGACGGGCCAGCGGGTCGAGGTCCGCTCGGTAGATCTCCCAGTAGCTCATCGGCGTGCCCTCCAGCACGCCGAGGCAGGGGATGCTGCGTCCGTCGCCGGCGAGCTGGGCCCACACATGGTCCTCGGTCGCATTCTGGGATCCTCCCAGCCCCCAGAATGCTGCCACGGCAGGGTCGTTCATCCAGTGGCTGATGAGCGGCAGGTCCCGCTCGACGCTCACGGGGACGAACTGGAACAGGCCGACGGGCGTGACGGTCGGCCCCCAGTCGGCGACGCGGTCGAGCAGGTCATGGTCGAGCAGGTCATGGTCGAGCAGATCGTGGTCGGTCTGGGTGGAAGAGACGGAAGGAGGCGCGTCCGCACCGCGGCTCCGCTTCCCCTCGGTGTCGGCGTGCCTCCCTGCCTCGGCCCGCTCAAGTGCATCCGCTCGCCTCCCGGCGTGAGTGTGCACCTGCGCGTCCGTCCGGCCCGCGGCATGAGCGCACGTCCGGCCCCCTGCGTCGGCCTGTTCGTACGCGTCCGTGTGCTTCTCCACGTTGGCCTGCTCGTCCACGTCCGCCTGCTCGCCCGCATCCACCTGCTCGCCCGCATCCGCCTGCTCGTCCGCATCCGCCTGCCTGTACACGTCCGTCTGCTTCTCCGCGTCGGCCCGTTCCTTCGCGAGGAGCGCGATGAACTCGTCGGGCAGCCGGAGGTCGAGCGTGTCCTCGGCGTCCGTCCCCGGGAGGTCGCTCGTCCCGGTGCTGCCCTCGCCGGCATCAGGGCTTGGGCGGGTGCCGCTCTGGTCGGCGGGGGCGGGACCGCATTCGGTGACAGCTGCGGTACCGGCGTCGGCGCTCGCGTCGGTGGGAGGCACTGCGACGCTCCTCTCATCAGGCAGGGTGGGGCATGTTCCTCGGAATTGAAGGGAGTTGGCGATGTTCAGGAGTGGAGGGGGTTGGCGATGGTGACGTACACGGACTGGGTGTCGACCGGGCCGATCAGCTCGTCGAGGCCATGCAGCCGGGTCAGCAGGTTGGCCTTGCAACGAAGCACGGGTGAGTCGAGGAGGCGGGCGGGCATTGAGCTGCGCAAGCGTGCTGGGCCGGCAGCGACCTCGCCGAGGAATCGGCGGAAGGCGGCGAGCAGCAGTTGCTCACCGGCGAGGCGCTGGGAGCCGAACGCACCGATGAGACCGAGCACGTTGTTGATCGCCAGGTAGTAGGCGAAGCGCTCGTCGGTGACCTCGTCGGAGACAAAGGTGTCGCTGTGCCGGCCGACACCGGGCAGCCGGGCTTCGAGTTCCGCGCGCCGGGATTCGCGGAAGTAGTAGCCCTGGTTGTCCCGGTAGCGGCCGCCGGTGGGCCAGCCGTCGGCGTCCAGCAGGAGCAGCGTGTTCTGCTGGTGTGCCTCCAGCGCGATCCCCGCCTCCGCGTCCAGCCAGAGGATGGGGCGGACGACCTGTTCGAGGTAGCGGAGGAACCACTCGGCGGCAACCGCGCCCCGTGGGCGACCGGTCCGGTCGGCGAGGCGCGTGACCACCTCGGCCAGCCGGGACCTGACGGGTGCTCCCCACGGCCCGCCGGACGTGGAGTGGCCGGCCCTGCCCGATGGACGGCAGGGCCTGGGCGAGACGAGTCCTGCGATGCAGGAGACGTCGTCCGAAGGGCCGAACGGGTTGTGCCGGATCATCACGTCGAGGCCGGGCACGGGGTGGCCGTCCGGCGCGTCCACGGCGAGCCAGGCCGGGTCGCGGACGATGTCGAAGCCCGGGTGGACCGCCTGCCACTGCTTGGCCAGGCCGCTGCGCAGCAGACGGTGGACCTCGACGCCGCGGTGGAGCTCCTTGCGGAGGTTCTCCCGACGGGAGTTGGTGATGCGCAGCCCCAGGGACAGCTTGAGCATCGCGGGGGCGTCGGGACGGTAGACGGTTCGCACGGAGGAGGTGGGATGCCACGGAACGCCGTGCTCGCCGAGGTCACGGAGCAGTCCTGTGCCGAGCAGCTCCGCGGTCTCGGGGCGGTGGCGGACCTCGCGCAGTTGCCAGGGATGCAGCGGGAGGGCTGCGTAGCCGTCGGGCAGAGGCAGTTCCGCCTCGGCCAGTCGTGCTGTGAGGTTCAGCGCCGGGACGGGGCGGCCGCGTTCGGTCCAGGCGGAGTCGGTGGCGAGCAAGGAGGAGGCGACAGCGAGCCAGTGCAAGGGGAAGGAGCCGCGCAGCTCGGGTGAGTACCGCTGTACTTCGCCCTCGGAAAGACCTCCGCGGCTCTTCGGGGTCGGGTGCAGCGGGTGGCCGAGGAGGAGTGCCTGTTCAGCCGCGAGGAAGACATCGGGCACGTCGGATGGGTGCTGCCGGCGGTCCGTGATGAAGGAGGTGGTCAGTCGGACGGAGTCGGCGACGCGGGCGATGAGGTCGGTGCGATCGGCGGTGTCGGGGGCGGTGCTCTCGGCAGGGTTGGGGCTGGCGTCGGAGGCCGTGGCAGGCTCGTCGGCCGTTCCTGCTCCCGGAGTTGTCTCCCTGGTGAGGAGCGCCGCGACCGTGACGGCGTCGGCCGGTGGGGATGTCTCCGGGGCGTCGGCAAGGCGGGGCGAGCCGAAGCGGTGGCAGCCCGTCCGGGACCAGTAGTGGACCGGGACGAGCAGGGTCGTGCCGCTGGCCGGCAGGGGGATGCGGAGAGTGTCGGTGTCGGGAGCGGGGAGGTCGGTCTCGCGTACCCAGCAGCGCAGCAGGTTCTCTACGGCCGCGGCCTGGGCCGCCGTGTGCGGGTCGGCATGTTCCAGGAGGTCGACGGCGGCACCGTGTGGCCGTCCGGCGTCGAGGGCTCCGTCCTGCTCGGGTGGGCCTTCCCGGTCGGGAGCTCCGCCCTGCTCCGGGACCCTTTCGGGCCGCTCTGCGGGTGACGGGGAGGTCGGCTCGTCCGTCGCCGTCAGGGGACTCCCGGGCTCGGTGGAGCGTCGCGGATCCGTGTGGGCGTGGTCGTGGGCGTCGGCGTCGGGTGCGGGGGTGGTGTTCAACGCAGTTCCTCGTGAGGCGGTTCTGGCTCGTTGCGCGACGAGATATGGAGGTGAGACGGCATGTGCGAAAGGGCCGACCGGGCGGCGGGCCGGTGCCCGAACCAGCGGTGCGCGCACGGACGTTCAGGGTCGGCCCGCGCCCTGGTCGCCGGGCCTACCCCGCTCGCTCGGCACGGGCGCCGTTACGTCGGCGCGACTGGTGCGTCTCGTCGGGACGGGTGTGACCGCGGGCCACCGCGGCCACGGCGTCGGCCAGTCGGTCGAGCACCGCGGCCGCCTGTTCGTCGCTGATCGTCAGTGGCGGCAGGAGCCGTACGACGCTCGAGTGCCGACCGCCGAGTTCGACGATCAGGCCTCGGCGCAGGCACTCCCGCTGTACGGCGGCCGCGATGTCGGGAGCGGCGGGACGAGGGGCACGAACGGCTCCCTGAGCATCCGTAGGGCCAACTGCCCTGTCAGAGCGGTCGCGTGCCGTCGCCCCCGCGCCTGCCCGACCGTCAGCAGGATCCGAACCGCTCCTCAATCCCACACCGCCTCCCGCCGGATCGCCCCCGACACCCCCCTCCCCCTCAGCCCCCGGCTCGGTTTCCGCGCTCGCCTCCGCCTCCAGATCCACCAGCTCAACCCCGATCATCAGCCCCCGCCCCCGCACATCGCCCACGCAAGGGAACTCATCAGCAAGGGAGTGAAGTTGGGAAAGCATCCGAGTGCCGAGATCGGCAGCCCGCTCGGCGAGTCGGTTCTCGCGGACGTAGGCGAGGGTCGCCGTCCCGGCGGCCATGGCGAGCTGGTTGCCGCGGAACGTGCCTGCGTGGGCGCCGGGTTCCCAGACGTCGAGGTCGTCGCGGTAGACCACGAGCGCCAGCGGCAGGCTGCCGCCGATGGCCTTGGAGAGGACCATCACGTCGGGGGTGACTCCGCTGTGCTCGACCGCCCAGAAGGCGCCGGTGCGCCCGACTCCCGTCTGGACCTCGTCGGCGATCAGCGGGATGGACCGAGCGGCGGTGATCTCCCGCATACGGCGCATCCAGGTGTCGGGCGCGGGCATCACCCCGCCCTCGCCCTGCACGGGTTCGAGGATCATCCCGGCGGGGCGCGGCACCCCGGACTTCGGGTCGTCGAGAACGGATTCGGTCCAGCGGGCGGCGAGTTCGGCACCGCGTGGGCCGCCGATGCCGAACGGGCAGCGGTAGTCCTGCGGATAGGGCAGCCGTGTGACCCGCACGTCGAAGGCGTGCCCGGACGCTTCGAGGGCGCCGGCGGTCATCCCGTGGTAGGCGCCGGTGAAGGCGAGCATCCCGGTGCGCCCGGTGGCGGACCGTACGAGCTTGAAGGCGGCCTCCACCGCGTCCGTGCCGGCCGGTCCGCAGAACTGCACGCGCGCGCGGTCGGCGAGGCCGCGCGGCAGGGTGCGGAACAGCTCGGTGATGAAGGCGTCCTTGACGGGTGTCGCCAGGTCGAGGACGTGCAGCGGCGCGCCGGAGTCGAGAACGTTGCGGATCGCCTCCAGGACGACGGGGTGGTTGTGCCCCAGGGCGAGGGTTCCGGCGCCGGAAAGGCAGTCGAGGTAGCGGCGTCCGTCCGCGCCCTCGATGGTCAGTCCGCGTGCCCGCACGGGCACGATCGGCAGGGCGCGCGCGTAGGTGCGCGCCGCCGATTCGCGCGCCGACTGGCGCCGCAGGATCCCCTCGTGCACGGAGCCCGTCCCCGCGGACTGGCGCACCATGGACACGCCCGCCGACTCGGTGATTCCCCCGGGCGCAGACTCGGTCACGGTCACGGCTCCCTGTCCTCCGGCTGTCCAGGGGTGCCCGAGTCCCGGCAGCACCGCCCGACATCCGACACCCGACCTTGCTCGCGCGCTTGGCGCAGGGGACCGCACACGCAGACAGCAGGCCGCCCCCCACCGCTACCAACCGCCCACCGCCGGCCTGGTTACGGGTTGCTTCAAGATCCTTGCCGTGATGGAACCGTTGCCGGTCCGGAAGGGCTCCAGGTGAACAGGCATCTCACAGCCAACGCTGACACTCACGCCTCGCCCCGCTGCTGGGGCGTACCTCCCTTGTGCAGTTGGTCGTTGATCGCGTCGGCGACGGACGGCGGTAGCGCCTTGCCCGGCTCCAGGTGATGGCCGAGCTCCTCGGCGAGGGTTCGGTGCTGGAGGTCCACCGTGGCCTCGACGGCGTCGGCGAAGACAGCCGCCGCGAGCCGGGCGCGTCGCCAGCCCGCCGCGAACACCACGCCCGCCACGATCGCCGCCGGCCACCAGAACACCGTCAGGACCGCGTAACACGCGGCCCACCCGGCGATCGTGCAGGCCAGATCGATACGGGCCCGCGCCTGCTGGACCAGCGCCCGGGTGTCGTCGTCCACCAGCTGCCACAGTCGGGGCCAGATGAGCGCGAGGGACAGCCCGTACTGGGCACTGATCCTGGTGTCGGCCAGGAGCAGCCGGTCGCCGATCCAGGTGGCCGTCTGCGGCAGGTAGTCGGCGGGCAACCACGTCTGTGCCGTACGAAGCCGTGCCCGTGCCCTGCCGGCCCGCCACCGAGTGAGCCTGCCGCCGAGCGCTGCCAGCGGGCCGCGCCAGCGCCCGAGCCACAGCGCTCGTACGGCGCCGCCGACCAGGCGTGCCACCGAGCTGATCGCGACGGCGGCGCCCACCGCGAGCAGCCCGTACGCGAACGCCTCCGCCGGGCGGTCTCGTACGAGGGAGCCCACCGACCGTGCGCCGGCTTTGACTTCGGCGAAGGAGAAGGCGTGGGAGTGGCCGAGCCGCACCGCAAGTGCGGCGACCGTGACCCACAGCGCGCCCGGTCCCAGGGTCGAGGCGAGCCATCGGTCGGGCAGGCGCCTGGTCACCTCGACCATCAGGGCGCTCATCAGGGCCCTTGGTCCGCGGCCCGGCGTACGAACGTCATGTGTTCGTCCGACAGCGCGCAGCGGGGCGGTCGGCCGTGGTCGTCCCGGTCGGCGCGGCGCGCACAGCGTCGTAGCGGGCATACGTAGTCGCCCATGAGTACGGGCGGGGGCAGCCAGTCGGTGGTCGCGCCGTCGATGCCGGACTCGCCGCCGCGCGTCCCCGGTCTGCCGTCGGGGCGTAGGTCCAGGGCCAGTTCGCGGCACGCCGCGACCGCGGAACCGCCTGCGGAGACCTCGGCGACGTGGCGATCGAGGATGTCCTCCCAGAACCCGCGCGCGGCACGGACGCGCAACGCCGGCAGCGCGGTGCACAACACGGTGATGGCCAGTCGTTCTTCGTCAACGTGCCGCTCGACCACGACCCACTCAGCCCTCTCTCCGCGCCAACCCGGCTACGGTTGGCGTTGGTTGACGAGCCTATCGGGCCTGTCGGGCCCTGTGGTGTGTCGTGTTGCGGCCGGGGAACGATCGGCGGCGCGATCAGGCGGAGGGGGACGAGCAAGTGGGATGGTTCAAGGGCTTGGTGCAGCGCCGTAGGTCGGTCGGTGCGGCGCCCACTGGAGTCTGCGACTCGTGCAACGCCGTGCTGGACCGTACGGCCGGATACTTCGTCTCGACGCGGGACGTCGTGCTCTCCAGGGCGTACTGGAAGGCCGCTTTCGAGCAATCGAAGCCGATGGTGGACGCGTTCGGCTTGGCGGACGGACAACTGCTCCAGTTTTTCCAGGACTCCCTGCATTCGACAGCCGGTCAGCAGTCTCCGTGGAGCATCTGCGAGGACTGTAGCGAGATGTTCGTCTTCGACCGCGATTCCGGGCGGTCGCACGCTGTCCGGAACACCAGGCCTCCCGGCTCGGGCAAGGTGGATCCTTCCGGGTGCGTGCTGTTCGCCGCCGCGGGGTGGGAGCAGGTCTTCGGCCGGTGGCCGGCGAATGTGACGCCGGAGGCCGTCATGGACTCCTGCGACCTCTGCCGGGCGAGCATGTACTCCGGTGAGTTCACCTTCACCGTTCCCGAGGACCGCATGGGTGAGTTCCGCGGCAACGGGTTCGTCGACGGCGACCCGGTGTGCCCGCCCCGCCCCGACAAGGGCGGCTGGGTGATCTGCCACACCTGTGCGGCCAGGCTCTTCGCCCGCTTCCACCGGGCGAGCCACACCCCGGAGTGAGCCGGTCCGATGGCATCCGTGTGGAGACGCAGGAGAGCACGTGCGTCGTACCAGAGCCAGAAGCTGGCCGAGCTCGGCATGGACTGGCTGGAGCGCTACGACCGGGGTGACGGGGCCGACAACATCGACCAGGCGGCCACCTGCTTCGAGCTCGCGCTGGCGAACACCCCCGACCACGACCCCGAACGTCCGACCCGGCTGATCCAGCTCGGCCTCGTCTACCGGGAACGCTTCGGGGCTCACGGTGTGCCAGCCGATCTGGACCGTGCGATCGGCTTCATCGAGCAGGCGGTGGAGTCCTCCCCCGACGACGAGCAGCTGACCACCGCTCTGTCCAACCTCGGCCTCGCCCACCGGGAGCGCTACCGCCACCGCGGGCTGGGCGCCGACCTGGACCGAGCGATCGCACTGTTCGAGCGGGTGCTGACGATCACCCGCGCTCCGGCTTCCGACCGGGCGGGCATCCTGTCCAACCTGGGCGGCGCCTACCTGTATCGCTTCGAGACCGGCGGATCTGCGGCCGATCTCGACCAGTCCATCCGGTGCCAGGAGCAGGCTGTCGCACAGACCTCCGAGGACCATCCGAGGAGGGCCGTCCGGACGTCCAACCTCGGCCTCGCCCACCTGACCCGCTACCGGCGTGCCGGAGCGACCGGCGATCTGGACCGGGCCATCGAGTGCATCGGACGGGCCGTGGCCGTCACCCGAGACGGCGACCCCGCTCTTGCCCAACGGCTGTCCAACCTCGGTGTGGCACACCGGGAGCGCTACGAGCGCCACGGCGCGGCCGTCGACCTGGACCGGGCGATCGCCCTGCTCGAACGGGCCGCGTCGTCCCTGCCGGACGGGCACCCCGACGCCCCGGCACTGGCGTCCAACCTGGGACGCGCCTACGTCGAGCGCTTCGAGTCGGGCGGCGTCCTCGCCGACCTGGACCGCGCCATCGAGCTCGATCAGCGGGCCCTCCCGAACGTTCCGCAGGGACACATCGCGCGGTCCACGATCCTGGCCAACCTCGGTGTCGCCCACATGCTGCGGCACCGCCGCAGCGGAGCACCGTCCCAGCTGGACCACGCCATCGACCTTCTCGAGGAGGCACTCGCCGAGAGCCCGGACGGCCACTTCGAACAGCCGATGCGGCTGGCGGAGTTCGCCCACGCCCTTCTCAACCGCTTCGAGAGTGCCGGAGCACCTGCCGATCTGACGCGGGCCATCACCCTCTACGAACGTGCCGTCGCGGCCATGCCGGAAGGACACGCCACGCGGCCGGGCACCCTGTCCGACCTCGCCTCCAGCTACGTACGCAGGTACGAACGCGACCGGGAGCCCGCCGACCTGGAGCGGGCGATCGACCTCCTCGAACAGTCGGTCGCCGCCGCCCCCGAGGGCCACGCACGACGCCCGATCTTCCTGACGAACCTCAGCCACGCCCATCTGCTGGGGCTGGACACGGGCGAGTCGCCCCCTGACCACGATGCGTTGCGCACGCTGGTTCAGGATGTCGCCTCGGTCGTGGCCGGGGCACCGCAGGACCGGGTCTGGGTCGGCCGGTCCGTGGGGACGCTCGCCCACGCGATGGGCGAGCACGCCACCGCCGTGCACGTACTCGACGCCGCGGTGGCGTTGCTGCCGACGGTCACCGCCAGGGATGCCGCGTGGAGCGACCAGGAGCACCGTCTCGGCAGCCATCTCGGCCTGGTGAGCGAGGCCGTCGCCGCCCACTGCGCGCTGGGCGACCCGACCGGTGCCTTGGAGATCGCCGAGCTCGGCAGGGGGGTCCTGCTCGCCGCACAGCTGGACTCCCGCACGGATCTCACCGACCTCGACAAGGCGCTGCCCGACCTCGCCACGGCATTCCGCCAGGTCCGTGACGAGCTCAACAGGCCCACGCCCGGCCCGACGGAGGAGCGGGCCCGGGCCTGGACCCGGCACGACGAACTGCTCACCGAGATCCGCCGGAACCCCGCCTTCCGCCGCTTCCTCCTCCCGCCACGCCTCGGCGAGCTGCGCACGGCCGCAGCCGACGGCACCGTGGTCATGGTCAACTCCGGTCGCCGGCGCGGGGACGCGATCCTCCTCGGCCCCGGCGGCGACCCGCTGACCGTGCCTCTGCCGGACCTCGTCCACAGCGACGTACACGCCTACGGCGAGGCTCTGCTGGAAGCCATCCACGAAACCGGCGGTTTCGCCGGAGTGCTGCGGCGCAACGTCCTGCCGAAGATCCTGGGCTGGTTGTGGGACACGATCGTGGAGCCGGTGGTCCGTGCCCTCCCCGCCACGGATCCGCGGCCGAGGGTGTGGTGGCTGCCCACCGGCCTCATCGGTCTGTTTCCCCTGCATGCCGCGGGGCACCCCGGCCGGCCCGGCGCCCTCGACGCGGTCGTGTCGTCCTACACGTCGACCCTGAGGGCGCTCGCCCACGCGCACGCCCGGCCCACCGCCCTCACCCGGCGCCAGCTCGTCGTAGCCCTGGCCCGCACTCCGGGGCTCGGCGACCTTCCCGGCAGCATCGCCGAGGCGGACAACCTGCACAGCCGCGCCCCCGACGCACCGTTGCTGTCCGACGAGGACGCCACCGTCAGCCAGGTGTTGGCCCACCTTCCCGAGTCCACCTGGGCTCACTTCGCGTGCCACGCCGGCGCCAATCTCTCCGCCCCTTCGGAGGGAGGACTACGGCTGTACGACGGCACCCTGACCATCCCGGAGATCAGTAGGCTCCAGCTGGCCGACGCCGAACTCGCCTATCTGTCCGCGTGCTCGACCGCGCACCGGGGCTGGCAGCACGCCGAGGAGTCCATCCACCTGGCGTCGGCCTTCCAGCTGGCGGGGTTCCGGCACGTCATCGCGACCCTCTGGCCCCTGGCCGACGACATCGCCGCCACCGCCGCCCACGCCTTCTACCGAGCCCTTCCGCCGAGCCCCACCGCGGTCGACGTCGCCCAGGCGTTGCACCAGGTCACCCACACCCTCCGCGCCCAGCACCCCACCCACCCCGACCTCTGGGCTCCGCTGATCCACAGCGGGCCATAGCGGGCCTGGCCGTCCCCGCGCGCGGACGCTCAGTGCGTTCGGATTCCGAACCGGGCCCTCCACGACCCCGGTGCGACGGCACGCTGGCCGTCGACGCCGATCCACGCCGGTGCGTCGGGTGCCTTGAATATCCCGCCGCAGTCGCGGTGCCGCATCTTGCGAGCCCGGGATTTGATCACGAAGGGCAGAATGCAGTCGTTGCAGATCCAGCGCCCGCAGCGGTCGCACCGCCACGCCTCCATGGCGCTCGACAAGTTGCGGGCGGTGTCATCGAGAGGGCCGGCGGACGGAGAGGGCCCTCCCCAAAGCTGTTCTGTCAGAGCCTGGTGTTTCGACTCCATCTGATCGGGGGGCACCGGCCGGGCACAGATTCCGCACGATTCCGCAGAGTGTCGCTCACTGTCGGCTGTCACGGTAGCCACTCATACCCCGTGGACGGCGTCCCACTCGGCCACCGATTCGGGGCGGTCTCCATTCGGTCAGCCGGCCCAGCGGCCCGAAGTGAACGTCACCGCGAGGACCACCATCAGCGGTGCCACCATGGCGAGATACGCGTCCCTGACCCAGTCGCGCCGCAGACTCCAGTGGGCCAGGCCGGTCCACAGGGGCCACCAGAGCAGGGCGGCGCGGGGAACCGACAGATACCAGTAGGACGTTCCCAGGGCCCAGAGGTTGAGCGCGATGAACACGGCCTCCGGCCAGCGGCGCCGGTACAGCAGCAAGGACAGAAGCAGCAGCCCGGTCGCCATCCCTGCCAGCTCCAGCTGGAACTCCCAGGCGTAGCCGGTGTTCTGGAGGTGGCCGAAGGCGTTCTGCCAGGTGTGCCGGAAGGCTTCGGCCGGGGTGTGGAAGTCCCGGTACCAGCCGCGTTCCTGGGCGTGCTTCCAGGCCAGCCAGTCTCCGGTGTGCGCGTGCAGATAGACCGTGTAGGCCGCGGCGGGCACGGCGGGCAACGCGCACCAGGACAGCGCGCGCAGTCGCCGCGTGCCACGGTGGCCGTCGCTGGCCGTCAGGAACTCGACCGCGATAGCGGTGGCCAGGAACAGTCCGCTGACCCGCGTGGTGGTGGCCGCCGCCCCGAGGAGGCCGGCGAGGAGCCAGTTGCGGTTCTTCGCCGCGAGCCAGGCCGGCAGCGCGAACGCGAGGAAGAGCGACTCGCTGTATCCGGCGGCCAGGAACACCGCGGTGGGCGACAACAGCAGGAAGACGACGGCCCGTTGACCGGCCCGGGCGCCGTCCGGACGGCCCAGCCCGGCGATCCGGGCCAGCGCCACCACGGCCACGGCACCGCTGACCAGGGAGATCAGCAGCCCGGCCGCGGTCCAGTCGGCGATCACGGTGTGTACGGCGTGCAGAGTGAACGGGAAGCCCGGGAAGAAGGCCACGCGGTTGTCGGACGCGGGATCGATCCCGGGGAAGGAGCCGAAGTAGCCGTGTTCCGCTATGTGTTGGTAGTGCGCCCAGTCCCACTGCTCCCAGTGCGACAGCCAGGGGGCGGGTGTCTTGACGTCTCCCTCTTTGGGGAACAGCCACGCGGTGCAGTAGGCGACGAGCCACAGCCCCAGACGCGTGAACACGTAGAGCCGCAGCACCCGGCGGTCCCCGGGGGTCAGCCGGTGGAGCAGCCGCCGTACCCGGGCGCCGGGGACCTGGGGTTTTTGTCCCGGGGCCCGGTGTGCCGAACTCGCCTCCGACGGTCCGGAAGTGGGCAGGGTCGTGGTCATCGTCCGTCCGTTCTGTGATGCGTGGGGTCGGCCGGGTTACGGGACGCCGAGTTCGAAGAGGACGTAGCCCGCGTACGAGCCGGAGGCGACGGCGGCGATGCCGAGCACCGTGCACTGGAGGGGCAGGCTGAGGCGGCGCAGGGCGACGGCTAGCGGGATGAACAGCGGGAACGCCGGGAGCAGATAGCGGGAGACGTTGCCGAAGATCTGCTGGCTGCCCAGGACCAGGGCGAGGGTGAGGACCGGGTAGACGACCAGGACGGCCGGCGGACGCAGCCGGATCAGCAGCGGGACGAGCACCACCGCCAGCAGGACCACACCGACGCCGATGAGGTCCGCGAAGGGCCACGCGAAGAGGTAGTCGTTGTGGCCCACGGCGACGGAGGTGATGACGTCCAGGGTCTGGCGGCCGTAGTCGAACTCGTGGGCCCAGGCACCCGACTGGAGCTTGAAGTAGCCGCCGTAGTCGCCCATGCGGTGGCCCACCCAGAGCAGATAGCCGAGCAGTCCCAGCGGGGCGACGGCCACCGCGGCCAATGGGCGCAGGATGCCTTCCCGGCGCCGGTGCCGGTGGACCGCGAGGAGCGCGGCGACGGCGAGTGCGGCGATCAGGGCGCCGGCGGTGGGGCGGTTGAGCCCGGCCGCGCAGGTGAGGAGACCGGCGGTGAGCCAGCGTCTGGTCATGACGGCGTAGCAGGCCCAGGCGGCCAGGGCGACGTAGAGGGAGTCGGAGTAGACCGCCCACTCCACGCCGGAGCCGGGCCAGACGGCCCATAGACCGGCCGCGGCCAGCCCGGCCCGTCGGCCGCCGAAGTGTGCGGTCACGGCATAGATCGCCAGGGCGGCCACGAAGGACGAGACGATGGAGACGACCAGGCCGGCGCCGTAGAGTCCGAGGCCGGTGACCTCGGAAACGAGCCGCATCAGCGCCGGGTAGAGCGGGAAGAAGGCCGCCGAGTTCCCCTCGATGGTGACCAGTGCGGTGGCTCCGGGGATCGGGCGGAGTTCGGGGTGGTAGCCGTGCGCGGCGATCTGCTGGTACCACCAGCCGTCCCACGTGGCCAGCACTTCCCAGGGATGGGCGCCGCCGCCGAAGCGCGGGTTCTTCGTCCGGAAGTCCCCGGCGGAGTCCAGCAGGTACATGAAGACGGAGAAGCCGATGAGCTTCAGTACGCCGTACATCGCCAAGGGCGGACCGTAGCGCTCGGCGGTGCGGCGCAGCTGCCGGCGGCGGTCGGGCACGGCACGGTACGGGGGCACGGTGGTGGGCCGGGCCGTGAGCGTCGTGTTCGTGGGGTTCATGAGGCGCTCCGTCCCGGTGACCGGGTGCCGAACACCCAGGCCCGCAGGAGCAGGAACCGCAGCAGCGTCGCAGCGAGGTTGGCGGCGACCAGCACGGCGAGTTCGGTGCGGTGGGTCGCGGTGGGGGCCGTGTGGTGCAGGGCGGCGAGCGATCCGCTGGTGAGCGCCAGGCCGATGAGGAAGGTCACCAGACCCCGGGCCTGGTGACGCAGGGCGCCGCTGCGGCCGCGGAGCCCGAAGGTGAGCCGCCGGTTCGCGGCCGTGTTGGCGACGGCGCAGGCCAGCAGGGCCAGCGCGTTGGCGGCCTGCGGTCCCGCCGCCGGACGCAGCACCGCGTACAGCAGCAGGTATCCGAGGGTGCTGACGGCTCCTACGGCCGCGAAGCGCGCCAGTTGCGTGACCAGTCCGCGGGTCGGCTCGTCGGCGTCCCGGTGCAGCGTGGCCGGCGGCAGGGTGCCGCGGGCCAGGGCGCGGCCGATCCGGGCGATGCCGCGCAGGTCGGCCAGCGCGGTGGCGAGGAGGTCGACCCGGCTGTCGGGGTCGTCCACCCAGTCCACCGGCACCTCGTGGATCCGTAGCCCGGCCCGCTCGGCGATCACCAGCAGTTCGGTGTCGAAGAACCACCCGGAGTCCTGTACGAGGGGCAGCAGTTGCTCGGCGACCTCGCGCCGCACCGCCTTGAATCCGCACTGCGCGTCGGAGAAGCCCACGGCGAGGGTGGAGCGCAGCAGGACGTTGTAGCAGCGCGAGATGATCTCTCTCTTCGGACCGCGCACCACCCGGGAGCCGTGGGCCAGCCGTGTGCCTATGGCGAGGTCCGAGTGCCCGGAGATCAGCGGGGCCACCAGTGGGAGCAGCGCGGCCAGTTCGGTCGACAGGTCGACGTCGACGTACGCCAACACCGGGGCCCGCGACTGCGACCAGGCCGCCCGCAGCGCACGGCCCCTGCCCTTCTCGGCCAGCCGGATCCACTCCGCCTCGGGCAGTTCGCCGGCCAGCCGGGCGGCGATCCGTGGAGTGGAGTCGGTGCTGGCGTTGTCGGCGACGGTGATGCGGAACGGATACGGGAACGTTTCGCGCAGATGCGCGTGCAGCCGCCGTACGCTGCGCTCCAGATCCGCTTCCTCGTTGAACACCGGCACGACGACGTCCAGGACGGGCTCCGGGTGGTGCGCGGGGACCGGGGTGGGGCGGGGCAGACCCTCCGTGCCCGCCGCTGTCAGCGTGCCGTCATTTCTCATGGTTTGTTCCTGTCTGCGTTCTGGTCCGGGGCAAACGGAAGGCACGCGCGGCGCTGGGTGAGGGGGTGTGGAAGGGGACGGGGCCTAGTCGGCGGCTCCGACGCTCGACGACTCGGGGGCCGTCGGCTCCTCGGTGCCCGTCGTCCCGTTCACGGTCTCCGTCGCCGTGGGCGGCGGTGCACTGGCCGTGCCCGTGGTGCTGTTGACGGTGGTGTCGTCGGACGGGGTCCCGGATTCCGTGGCCGGAGCGCTTGTCGAGGCGGGCGGGGTGGTGGGGTCGACGGAGGACTCGTCCGGGTCCGTCGAGCCGGTTGCGGACGAGGTCGCGCTCGGGGACGCGTCCGGTGAGGAAGAGGGACTGGAGGAGGACTCCGGGCTGAAGGCCGGCCGTGGGTGAGGTGCGCTGGGCTCGACACTGACCGGACGGTCGGGCAGCAGGAACAGCCCGACGCTGAGTCCGGCGACCGCCAGAACGGAACCGATGGCCGCCTGTGCCGCGCGGGCACGGCGGCGGGCCCGCACCCCCGCCCGCAGACGGTCCTGGTGCTGCGGTTCGTAGGGGGTGTGCTCCTGGGTGTCGCGCATCAGCTGCGCCAACTGCCGCTCGAAGTGGTTCATGACTTCTCCCTCACCCCACCGGCTCGATGACATCGGCCAGGATCTGGCGCAGCCGGGCCACCCCACGCGAGGCATGCGACCGAGCGGTGCCCACCGGGCACCCCAAGGCCTGAGCGACCTGTGCCTCGGGCAGATCCTGGTAATAGCGCAGCACCACCGCGGCCCGCTGCCGGGGCGTCAGTTGAGCCAGCGCGGCCTCCAGCCGCGAGCGCTCCGCCACGGCCGCGGACACATCGCCCGGCACCGCCACGTCGGGCAGCTGCTCCACCGGGCGCTCGCCCCACCAGCGCCGACGGGCCGAGCGCGCCGCCGCTCGCGCCAGCACCTTGCGTACGTATGCCTCCGGAGCCTCCTCGGAGATCTTCGGCCAGACGAACCACAGCTTGACCAGGGACTCCTGCAAGAGGTCCTCGGCCCGATGCCGGTCGCCCCCGGTGAGCAGACGGGCCAGGTGGAACAGACCCGACCAGCGGGCCGCCACGAACTCGTCGAACTCACCGGCCCGAGCTTGTTCCATCCGCGCTGTCCCCGTTCTCGCCGGCTGCCTACACCAGGGAGAAGGCACTGACACCCACCGCACGCTGCACTCACAGCCGGTGACATGGGTCACAGACCGCGGCGGCGGTGGCCATCAGGCGACGCGGAAGTCCCGCTCGGCCGTGTCGAAGACAGGGCGGTAGCCGGTACCGCCCGGCGATCAACCACCCTTCGTCGGGATGAACGTCCGGATCGGATTCCCCGTAGCGAAACCGTTGCCGTTCCGTCGGCGGGCACCCACAGCGGGCGCATAGTGTGAGTTGCCGTTCCTGGATGTCGTGGCAGCAGAACGGGTCACGGCCGTAGCGCCGAATTTCGTTTATCTCAGGGGGAGTCGAATCATGCGATCGACAAGGCCTTCGTCCACCGCTCGCCGGGAAGGGAGCGCGCGCCGCAGAATCTCCCCCGTACTGGCCGCAGTTGCGCTCGCCTCCGCGCTCGTGCTCACCGCGACGGCCTGCGGCTCGGGCGACGCCGATGCGGACGCGCGGGCCTCGGACTCCGCCGCCGCGGAGGGCGACGGCAAGATCACGATCCCGGACGGCCTGGCGGACCGGCTCAAGGAGCACGGGATCGACCTGGACAACTGGAAGAACGGCGCCTGGAAGAACTGGGACAAGGACGACTGGCTGCGCGAGGCCGAGGACTTCGTCAACCCCATCATCGAGGATCTGTGGAATCCGGAACGGATGCGGGAAGCCGACGAGTTGGACCAGGGCGTCGACGACAGCGACCTCTCCGGTGACCAGGGCGTGACCGACCCGACGCCCGAGCCGGTGGACGCCGAGGCCGTGGCGCCTACGTACCACGACAACGCCCCCACGGCCGGGAAGGTGTTCTTCGACTCCCCCGAGGGCACGATGGTCTGCTCGGCGACGGTGGTGCAGGACCCGGCGAACCCCGGCAAGTCCAACATGGTGTGGACGGCGGGCCACTGTGTGCACGCGGGCAAGGGCGGCGGCTGGTTCCGCAACATCGCGTTCGTGCCGTCGTACAACGACTCGGCCATGTCGGCCGCGGAGTCGGCGAGCGCCACCCAGGAGGAGGTCGCTCCGTACGGCGTCTGGTGGGGCGACTGGGCGCGGACCTCGGACCAGTGGATCGAGCAGGGCGGTGCGACGGGCGGGGACGGTGCGTCGCACGACTTCGCCGTCATCCATGTGACGCCCGAGAACGGCGACGGCAAGTCGCTGGAGGAGACCGTCGGTTCGGCGCTGCCGGTGGACTTCGCGGCTCCGGCCGTGCAGCAGGTGGAGAGCATCACGGCGACCGGTTACCCGGCCGCGAAACCGTTCGACGGCGAGACGCTGTACCAGTGCCAGGACAAGCCCGGACGGCTCTCCATCGCCGCCTCCGACCCGACGATGTACCGCATCGGATGCACCATGACCGGCGGTTCCTCCGGCGGTGGCTGGGTCACCACGGGCGCGGACGGCGAGCAGGCGCTGGTGTCCAACACCTCGATCGGCCCGGCGACTTCGGGCTGGCTGGCCGGTCCGCGGCTGGGTGATGTGGCCAAGGGCGTGTACGACTCGGTGAGCGAGAAGTTCGCCGGCCAGTGACGCCGAAGAGCCCGCCCCGCACATGCTGAAAGGCCCGCCCCGCGAAAAGCAGGGGCGGGCCTTTCAGTCTCGTACGGCGTCAGGCGAGCGGTGCGGGAACGTACGGCGCGAGATCCGCCGCCAGCTCCTCGTGCACCCGCGCCTTGAGCAACGTGCCCTCCGGGGTGTGCTCCTCGGAGATCACCTCGCCCTCCGTGTGGGCGCGGGCGACCAGCTTGCCGTGCGTGTACGGCACCAGCGCCTCGATCTCGACCGACGGCCGCGGCAGTTCGTTGTCGATGAGCCCGAGCAGCACGTCGATGCCCATGCCGGTGCGGGCCGAGACCGCGATGGCGCGCTTCTCGATCCGCAGCAGCCGCTGGAGCGTCAGCGGGTCCGCCGCGTCGGCCTTGTTGATCACGACGATCTCCGGTACGTCGGTGGCACCGACGTCCCTGATCACCTCGCGTACGGCGGCCAGCTGCTCCTCCGGGTTCGGGTGCGAACCGTCGACCACGTGCAGGATCAGGTCGGACTCGCCGACCTCCTCCATCGTGGAGCGGAACGCCTCGACCAGGTGGTGCGGCAGATGCCGGACGAAACCGACGGTGTCCGCCAGCGTGTACAGACGGCCGCTCGGCGTCTCGGCCCTGCGGACCGTCGGGTCCAGGGTCGCGAACAGGGAGTTCTCGACCAGGACGCCCGCGCCCGTGAGGCGGTTGAGCAGCGAGGACTTGCCGGCGTTGGTGTAGCCCGCGATGGCGACCGAGGGCACCTTGTGGCGCTTGCGCTCCTGGCGCTTGATCTCGCGGCCGGTCTTCATCTCCGCGATCTCCCGGCGCATCTTCGCCATCTTCTCGCGGATCCGGCGCCGGTCCGTCTCGATCTTGGTCTCACCGGGACCACGGGTGGCCAGGCCGCCGCCCTTGCCGCCGCCCATCTGCCGGGACAGCGACTGACCCCAGCCGCGCAGCCTCGGCAGCATGTACTGCATCTGCGCGAGAGCGACCTGCGCCTTGCCCTCTCGGGACTTGGCGTGCTGGGCGAAGATGTCGAGGATCAGGGCCGTACGGTCGATGACCTTGACCTTGACGACGTCTTCGAGATGGATCAGCTGACCAGGACTGAGCTCACCATCGCAGATGACGGTGTCCGCGCCCGATTCGAGGACGACGTCCCGCAGCTCGTCGGCCTTGCCGGAGCCGATGTACGTCGCCGCGTCGGGCTTGTCGCGGCGCTGGATCACGCCGTCGAGCACGAGCGCGCCCGCGGTCTCCGCGAGGGCGGCGAGCTCCGCGAGGGAGTTCTCCGCGTCCTGCGAGGTCCCCGTCGTCCAGACACCGACGAGCACGACGCGCTCCAGACGGAGCTGTCGGTACTCGACCTCGGTGACGTCCTCGAGCTCGGTGGAGAGGCCCGCCACGCGGCGCAGGGCCGCGCGCTCGGAGCGGTCGAACTGCTCGCCGTCCCGCTCTCCGTCGATCTCGTGGCTCCAGGCGACGTCCTCTTCCATCAGGGCATCGGCCCGAAGACCTTCGGGGTAGGCAGGCGCAAGGCGCTCAGTGTCCTGGGAAGGGGAAGAAGAGGAGGTCATTGGGTCCTTACGTCGTTGGGGATGCCATTGCGGCGGTCATTCTTCTCAACGTACGAGCACTCCGGGAGATTCCCGTGCCCCGTACCGCGCCGACCTGAAGATGGTTGCACGGGACGGGGCGTCTCGTCACCGGGTTATTTGTCCGCCGCCTTCTGCTTCCAGTCCGGGTGACCGGGCATCGGCGGGGTCTTCTTGCCATACAGCCAGTCCTGGAAGAACCCGCCGAGGTCGCGTCCGGACACCTCGGAGGCAAGGCGCACGAATTCGGCGGTGGTCGCGGCGCCGTCCTGGTGCTCCTGCACCCAGGCCCGCTCCAGGCGCTCGAAGGCGGGGCGGCCGATCTTCTCGCGCAGCGCGTACAGGATGAGTGCTGCGCCGTCGTAGACGTTGGGGCGGAAGATGCCGATCTTCTGGCCGGGCCCGGGCACCTTGGGCGCGGCCGGCGGTCCGCCGGCCGCACGCCAGCGGTCGGAGTTGCCGTAGGCGGCCTTCATCCGGGCCCGCATCGGCTTGTCCGCCTTCTCCTCCGCGTACAGGGCCTCGTACCAGGTGGCATGCCCCTCGCTGAGCCACAGGTCGGACCAGGTGCGGGGGCTGACGCTGTTGCCGAACCACTGGTGGGCCAGCTCATGGACCATGATCGAGTCGACGAACCACGCGGGGAAGCCGGACTCGATGAACAGATCTCTCTCGAAGAGAGAGAGGGTCTGCGTCTCGAGTTCGAACCCGGTGTCCGCCTCGGCGATGAGCAGGCCGTACGTCTCGAAGGGGTACGACCCGAGCTTGCTCTCCATCCACTTGATCTGGCCCGGGGTCTTCTTCAGCCACGGTTCCAGAGGCCCCCGGTCCTTGGTGGGGACGACGTCCCGGACCGGCAGGCCATGCGGTCCGGTGCGGTGCAGCACCGTGGAGCGTCCGATGGAGACCTGCGCGAGTTCGGTGGCCATGGGGTGCCGGGTCCGGTACGTCCAGGTCGTCGCCCCGCGCGTGCGGTCGACGTCGGTCTGCATTCCGTTGGCGACGGCGGTGTGGCCGTCGGGTGCGGTGACCCGGATGGTGAACATCGCCTTGTCCGAGGGGTGGTCGTTGCACGGGAACACCAGGTGGGCGACGTCGGCCTGATTGGCCATGACGAGCCCGTCGGCGGTCCGCACCCAGCCTCCGTCCCGGCCGCCCGCCGCCGGGCGGGGATCGCTGGTGTGCCGCACGGTGATCCGCATCCAGCTGCCGGCGGGCAGCGGTTGCCCGGGGGTGACGACCAGATCCTCACCGGCGCTGGAGAAGGCCGCCGTCTCCCCGTTGACCTGGACCGACTTGACCTTGCCGTGCGCGAAGTCGAGGTTGACGCGGTCCAGCGCGGTGGTCGTCCAGGCACTGATCGTCGTGACGGCCTGGAGGGGCTTGCTGTTGGTGCCGGGATAGGTGAAGGAGAGGTCGTACGACGCCACGTCGTATCCGGGGTTGCCCAGGTGCGGGAAGAGACGGTCGCCGACGCCGAGGGGGGCCGGCGGGGCACTGGCCGCGACGAGGCAGACGGACACGGCAGAGGCGAGCAGGGCCGCCTTCAGCCGTCGGGGGGTGCGGAGGGTGAGCAGCATGCACCACGGCTACCAGGGCTGACCCTGGGCGCGGTGACGACGCGCGTCCGGCCCACTCGAACGGGGTCCTGAAGGAGGGCCGTAGTGCGCTGCACGCGCGCGTGGTTGGCGTGCCGCCCTCACGCTCCCGGTGTCTGCGCCCGCCCGACGTCGTACACCCCGGGCACGTTCCGCATCGCCCGCATCAGGGCGGGGAGGTGGGCGGCGTCCGGGAGTTGGAGGGTGTAGGTGTGGCGGACGCGTTGCTGGCTCGGGGGTTCGACGGTGGCCGACACGATTTCGGCGCCCTCCAGGGCGATGGCTTCCGTCAGGTCGGCCAGGAGATGGGGGCGGCCGAACGATTCGGCGACCAGGGTGACCCGGCACTCGGTGGTGTCGCCCCAGCGCACGCCGACCTCCGGGCGCCCCGCGCTCTTCATCCGCGCCACGCCGGCGCACTCGACGCGGTGCACGGTCACCACTCCCCCGCGGACCGAGAAGCCGGTGACCTCGTCGGGCGGTACGGGCGTGCAGCAGCCGCCGAGCCGTACGGTGGCGCCGGGCTGGTCGACGACCGCGTTCGCGGTGCCCGGCCGGGTGGCGGGGCCGTCGGCGGCGGGCCGCGGGGACGCGGACGGTGCCTCGGGACCGCGCTCGGCCTCGGCGTCGGGCTCGGCCGACGAGGGGTGCGTGGCGAGCCACCGTTGGATCGCGATCCGGGCCGCCGGTGTGTGCGCGTGCTCCAGCCACTCTCTGGAGGGCTCGGAGGCCGGGTCCTGCCCCATGAGGAGCTGAACGGTGTCGCCGTCCCGCAGGACGGTGCTCAGCGTCGCCAGGCGGCCGTTGACGCGGGCGCCGATGCAGGCGTGCGCGTCCTCGCCGTACTGCGCGTACGCGGCGTCGACGCAGGTCGCGCCGTCGGGCAGGCCCAGCCTGCCGCCGTCGGGCCGGAAGACGGCGATCTCGCGGTCCTGGGCGAGGTCCTCGCGCAGGGTCGACCAGAAGGTGTCGGGGTCGGGGGCGCCCTCCTGCCAGTCGAGCAGCCGGGACAGCCAGCCGGGCCGGGTGGGGTCGACGCGCTCGCCGTCGGCCGGGTCCTCGGGGGCGGGTGCGTAGGGATTGCCGAGCGCGACGACGCCGGCCTCGGCGACCTTGTGCATCTGGTGTGTGCGGATGAGGACTTCGGCGACCTGGCCGTCCTCCCGGGCGACGGCGGTGTGCAGCGACTGGTAGAGGTTGAACTTGGGGACGGCGATGAAGTCCTTGAACTCCGAGACGACCGGCGTCATACAGGTGTGGAGCTCGCCCAGGACGCCGTAACAGTCCGCGTCCTCGCTCACCAGCACCAGCAGCCGGCCGAAGTCGCAGCCCCTGAGGCGCCCCCGCTTGCGGGCGACACGGTGCACGGAGACGAAGTGCCGGGGCCGGATGAGGACTTCGGCCTGGATGTCGGAGTCGCGCAGGACCGTGCGCACCTCGTCGGCGATCTCGGCGAGCGGGTCGTCGGGGCGCGCCGCGTTGTCGGCGATCAACTCGTGTGTGTGCTCGTGCTCCTCGGGGAGCAGGATCGCGAAGACGAGGTCTTCCAACTCGGTCTTGAGGGCCTGGACTCCGAGGCGTTCGGCGAGCGGGATGAGCACGTCCCGGGTCACCTTGGCGATGCGAGCCTGCTTCTCCGGGCGCATCACGCCGAGGGTGCGCATGTTGTGCAGCCGGTCGGCGAGCTTGATCGACATCACCCGGACGTCGCTGCCGGTGGCGACGAGCATCTTGCGGAAGGTCTCGGGTTCGGCGGCGGCGCCGTAGTCGACCTTCTCCAACTTCGTGACGCCGTCGACGAGATAGCGGACCTCCCGGCCGAACTCCTCACCGACCTGATCGAGCGTCACCTCGGTGTCCTCGACGGTGTCGTGGAGCAGAGACGCCGTCAAGGTCGTGGTCTCGGCGCCGAGTTCGGCGAGGATCAGGGTCACGGCAAGCGGATGCGTGATGTACGGCTCGCCACTCTTGCGCATCTGCCCGCGGTGCGAGGACTCGGCCAGGACGTAGGCGCGGCGCAGGGGTTCGATATCGGCGTCGGGGTAGTGGGCGCGGTGGGCCTCGACGACATGGCCGATGGCATCGGGCAGCCGGTCGCGGGAGGTGGGGCCGAGCAGGGCGGCGCGGCCCAGGCGGCGCAGGTCGATCCTGGGGAGCGACCTCCTGCGGGGCCCTGTGGGGGCTACGGGACCTGCGGCAGGGTTCGTGGCCTCCGCACTCATGGGCACCTCCGGCTGCGTGGACCGGCGGACGGGGTTGCCCCATGGCGGACGGCGGCTCAGGGGATGGCTTGTTCCCCCGTCCGGGCCGGTGCTTGATGCTACCGAGCCCACCACGCGTGACTGACCGCCTCTCGCCGAGCGTGAAACGGATCACCCATTCGAGCGACCGTCTGGATGTTTACGATTTCGCGCCATGTGACCTGCGGCCCACGGCAGTTCCGCGTCTCACAAGCCCATGGAACCAACGTTTCCCGGCATCGGGACCGCGATACGCACGGTCACCGAACCGCGTTTTCCAGCCATTCCGCATCGATCTCACCCTCGGCCACGATCACCGCGGGTCCGGTCATCTCGATCTCACCGTCGGGCCGCTCGGTGATCACGAGGGTTCCGCCGGGCACATCGACGGTGTACGTCACGGGCGTACCGGTGACCGCGGGGTCGGCGCCGTCTCTGCGGGCGGCGGCCACGGCGACGGCGCACGCGCCCGTGCCGCACGAGCGGGTCTCGCCGGCGCCGCGCTCGTGCACGCGCAGCGCGACATGGGCGGGGCCGCGGTCGACCACGAACTCGACGTTCACCCCGTCCGGGTAGGCGGACGCCGGGCTGAAGGGCGGCGGGGAGTACAGGTCGCCCGCGTGCGCGAGGTCCGCCACGAAGGCGACCGCGTGGGGGTTGCCCATGTTCACGTTCCGTGCGGGCCAGCTGCGCTCGCCGACGCTCACGGTGACGTCGTCCCCTTCGGGGAGCCGCGCCTTGCCCATGCCGACCGTGATGGCGCCGTCCTTCGCGATGTGCACGGTCTTCACGCCCCCGCGCGTGGCGACGGCGAGGTCACCCTCGGTGACATGTCCGGCGCCCTGGAGGTAGCGCGCGAACACCCGCACGCCGTTGCCGCACATCTCGGCGATCGAGCCGTCGCCGTTGCGGTAGTCCATGAACCACTCCGCCTCGGCCGCCATGTCCTCGGCCTCGGGGTGCGCGGCGGACCGTACGACATGCAGCAGGCCGTCGCCGCCGATGCCCGCGCGGCGGTCGCACAGGGCGGCGACGGTTGCCGCCGGCAGGTCGACGGTGTTCTCGGGGTCCGGGACGATCACGAAGTCGTTCTCGGTGCCGTGGCCCTTGAGGAAGGGGATCCGCGTGCGCGTGCTCATTCCTCGATCGTAAGGGAAGGTCGCATTTTCACCGCGGGCCGGTGGGGGCTGGTCGCGCCCACGCGGCGGAGCCGCATATCGACACAGCCCCGCGCCCCTTTGGGGCGCCTCAGCGCAGCCTGGCCACGCGCCATACCGCCAGCACCACCACCGCCGCGACCACCACGACGTAGGCCAGGATTACCCGCCAGTCCGGATTGCGCCCCGAGCCGCGCTGGGGCAGGCCCGGCCACGTGTAACCCACGCGGCGGGCGGCCATCATGCCCCAGCCGGCCGCGCACGAGCAGATCAGCAGCCCCAGCATGGCGATCACGGCACCGCTGTCGCCGAAGTCGAAGGCCAGCGGGAACCCGAACATCAGGGAGCCGAGCGCGGCCAGGGCGACGATGGGCGCGAGCTGCCAGATGCGCAGCCGGCGCTGCGGTCGCAGCTCGACCTCGACCTCCGGGCCGCCCGTGAGCATCTCGTCGGGTTCAGGGCCGTCGTCGGTCACACCGTCCTCGTCGAGCCCGTCCGGGCTCAGACGGTCGCCGTCCGGCTCCGGCTCACCGCTCTCGGCGGTGAGGGGCTCGGTGTCTCGTGCGGTGTCGCGAGGGCCGGCCTCCATCGCCACGCGCCCTCCCAACTCGGACTCCACTTGGTCGATCGAAGCTCGATGATGGCACGGCGCCGGAGGCCTGGATGACGGCCTGAGCGTCCCGATGCCATGACGTGATCAGGCTGTAACCGGTCGTTCGAGCAACGCCAGGGCGAGGTGCGGAAGTTCTGTGAGATCCGCCGCAGCCCCACTCAACCAGTGCACCCGGGGATCGCGCCTGAACCACGAATCCTGACGGCGCGCGAAGCGCTTGGTGGCACGGACGGTCTCGGCGCGCGCCTCCTCCTCGGTGCACTCCCCGGCGAGCGCGGCGAGCACCTGCTGGTAGCCGAGGGCGCGCGCGGCCGTACGCCCCTCGCGCAGTCCATGTGACTCAAGCGCGCGTACCTCGTCGACGAGCCCCGCGTCCCACATCCGGTCGACCCGGCGGGTGATGCGGTCGTCGAGTTCTGGGCGCGTGACGTCCACCCCGATCTGGACGGTGTCGTAGATCGAGTCGTGGCCGGGGAGGTTGGCGGTGAACGGTCTGCCGGTGATCTCGATCACCTCCAGGGCCCGGACGATACGGCGGCCGTTGCTGGGCAGGATCGCGTGCGCGGCCTCGGGATCGGCGGCGGCAAGCCGGGCGTGCAGCGCGCCGGAGCCGCGGAGCGTCAGCTCCTCCTCCAGCCGGGCCCTGACGTCGGGGTCCGTGCCCGGGAACTCCAGGTTGTCGACGGCCCCACGGATGTACAGGCCGGAACCGCCGACCAGGATCGGCCAGCGCCCGGCGGCGAGCAGCGCGTCGATCCGCTCCCGGGCGAGTCTCTGGTACTCGGCGACGGACGCCGTGACGGTCACGTCCCAGATGTCCAGGAGGTGGTGCGGGATGCCGGCGCGTTCTTCGGGCGTCAGCTTGGCGGTGCCGATGTCCATCCCCCGGTAGAGCTGCATGGAGTCGGCATTGACGACCTCGCCCCCCAGACGCTGGGCCAGGAAGACGCCCAGATCGGACTTTCCGGCCGCGGTGGGACCGACGACGGCGATGACTCGGGGGACGTGGGGTGCGCTACTCACCGACCCAGTCTCGCAAACCTCCTGCCGCCGCCTCGAACGAGTTACGTGACGGCACGGGTCCGGGGTCGTTCCCTGTTGCGAGGTTTTCGCCGCCGATTTCGAGAGGCGGTGACCCGGTCGACACAAACGGACGCACCGGGCTACGCGGGAATTCGCCCGCACGAGTAACGTATGGAGTGGATATGGGCGTTTTTGCACGACTTTTCCGGAGGTCGAAGGCCACGGAGGAGGCGTCAACCGCCGAGGCGCAGGCCGATACACCAACGGCCGAACCCGCGGCGGACGAGGCGGAAGGCACTGAGGCTGCGGAGACGAGGGCGCCGGCCGAGGCCGCGGAGGAGGCGGTGGAAACCGTCGAGGCCACCGCCGGGGAGGGCGTCGAAATCCCCAAGCAGCATTCCGCCGAGGATGCGGCCGACCGCGACGCCGACGAGGGCGCCCGCACGTAACTGCTCCCGCGAGGGAAGGTGGACCATGGGTCTCCTGGACAATTTGAAGGCCAAACTCGCCCCGGCCAAGGGCAAGGTCTCGGGCCTCGCGCAACAGCACGGGGACAAGGTCACCCACGGCCTCGACAAGGCCGCACAGGCCGTCGACAAGAAGACCAAGGGCAAGTACAGCGACAAGATCCAGTCGGGTACGGGCAAGGCCAAGGGAGCCATGGACCGACTCGCGCACAAGGACGACACCGGCACGGGCGGCGCACCCACGACGCCGCCGGAGTCGCCGCCGCCGACTTCCTGAACGGCACACCGACGGACGGCCGCGGAGCGGATCAGCTCCCGGCCGTCCGCCGTTTCATCCGTGCCGCTGCGGCCCTACGACCAGGTCGCGACCAGGTACCCCACGCCGTACGGCGCGTCCTCGAACAGCAGCGCACCCCCCAGCTCCGCCCCCTCGGCCGCGCCCGCGAGGACCTGCCAGGGTGCCCGGCCCGATGCCTTCAGCTCATACGCCAACTCGACGTCGAGTGCCTTCAGGGCCGGCACGTCCGCGGCTCCGAGCGCACGCGCGACCTCCGCGTCGAAGGGCGCCGCCCGCTCGTCGAGATAACCGGGGGCTTTCAGCGTGCGGCATGCGCTGGCGTCGCCCATCACCAGCAGCGCCACCCGCTCGGCACGCGCGGCGATTCCCCTTCCCACTTCGATACACCCCTCGGCCGCCAGAGGTTCCCCCACACCGAGTCCCTCGATCGGGGCATCCGACCACCCGGTGCGCTCCAGCAGCCATCCGGCCACGGCGAGCGAGGGCGGAAGCCGAGGCTCCGCCCCGGCCGGGTCCATGTCATCGCCCTTGGCGCTGCCCAGTCGTACGTCGAGAGCCACGCCGAAGCCGTGGAACGAGCCGCGTGTGCCCTCCGGATGCGTTCCGCGTCCGCTCGGCTCCGCGGGTCCGATCACCACGAGCAGGTCGGGCCGGGCGGCGGCGAGAACGCCGAGCGCGTCGGTGCAGGCGGCGCGCGCGTCGTTCAGCTCGGGCGCAGCGCCCGCGGCGACCTCGGGCACGAGGAGCGGTGGACAGGGGCAGACGGCGGCGGCGACAAGCATGATCGGCAGGGTAACCCCGTACGGCGGTGGACGGACGACGCAGGCCGTCCGCCACCGCCCCGCGGTCAGTCGCAGCCGCAGCCGCTGCCCGTGGCGACCGGCAGCGGCTCGGGGACGCCGATCCTCGGCAGACCGAGCAGCACGCCGGCCGGCTTGGCCGCCTCTGTGGCATTGCGCTTCTCCCAGGCGTCGCCCGCGCGCGTGCGGCGCACATCGAGGACCGGGCCCTCGGCGAGGAGGTGGTGCGGGGCGGCGTACGTGATCTCCACCGTGACGACGTCACCGGGGCGGACCTCCTGGTCCGGCTTGGTGAAGTGGACCAGGCGGTTGTCGGGGGCACGGCCGGAGAGGCGGTGGGTCGCGCCGTCCTTGCGGCCCTCGCCCTCGGCGACCATCAGTTCCAGGGTGCGGCCGACCTGCTTCTTGTTCTCGTCCCAGGAGATCTCCTCCTGGAGGGCGACGAGACGCTCGTAGCGCGCTTGGACGACCTGCTTGGGGATCTGGTTCTCCATGGTGGCGGCGGGGGTGCCGGGGCGCTTGGAGTACTGGAAGGTGAAGGCCTGCGAGAAGCGGGCCTCGCGCACCGCGTGCAGCGTCTGCTCGAAGTCCTCCTCGGTCTCGCCGGGGAAGCCCACGATGATGTCGGTGGTGATCGCCGCGTGCGGGATGGCGGCGCGGACCTTCTCGATGATCCCGAGGTAGCGCTCCTGCCGGTAGGAGCGGCGCATCGCCTTCAGGACGGTGTCCGAGCCTGACTGCATGGGCATGTGCAACTGCGGCATCACGTTCGGCGTCTCGGCCATGGCGGCGATGACGTCGTCGGTGAAGTCGCGCGGGTGCGGGGAGGTGAAGCGGACGCGCTCCAGGCCGTCGATCGAGCCGCAGGCCCGCAGCAGCTTGCTGAACGCCTCGCGGTCGCCGATGTCGGAGCCGTACGCGTTGACGTTCTGGCCGAGCAGCGTGATCTCCGAGACGCCCTCGGCGACCAGGGCCTCGATCTCGGCGAGGATGTCGCCGGTGCGGCGGTCCTTCTCCTTGCCGCGCAGGGCCGGGACGATGCAGAAGGTGCAGGTGTTGTTGCAGCCCACCGAGATCGACACCCAGGCCGCGTACGCGCTCTCGCGGCGGGTGGGCAGCGTGGACGGGAACGCCTCCAGCGACTCGGCGATCTCGACCTGCGCCTCTTCCTGCACGCGGGCGCGCTCCAGCAGGACCGGCAGTTTGCCGATGTTGTGCGTGCCGAAGACGACGTCCACCCAGGGCGCCTTCTTCACGATGGTGTCGCGGTCCTTCTGCGCGAGACAGCCACCGACCGCGATCTGCATGCCCGGCCGGCTCGCCTTCCTCGGCGCGAGGCGGCCGAGGTTGCCGTACAGCCGGTTGTCGGCGTTCTCCCGCACGGCGCAGGTGTTGAAGACGACGACGTCAGCGTCGCCGTCGGAACCGTCGGGCGCGCGTACGTAACCGGCCTCTTCGAGCAGCCCGGACAATCGCTCGGAGTCGTGGACGTTCATCTGGCACCCGTAGGTGCGCACTTCGTAGGTCTTCACGTCCACTGCCGGGCTCCGGTCGCTGCTGCTGGTCATGGGTCAAGGGTAAGGGCGCGCCGGAAGCGCCCCGCGCCGTGGGGATTCCGAGGCGGTCTCCTTGTGGCGAGGACAAGCTCCGGCGCTGTCGTCGCGACTCATGGTCACGGCAGCGGCGGAATCGGCGCCCCCGGCCGGCGCGGCGGCCACCGTCCACTCCAGTTCGCGGAACTTGTTCCCGCCGCCCCGAGACCGGTCAGGTCGTCCCGCTTCACCCACAGATCGGCGGGGTCCAGGCCGAGAGCGGCAGCGAGGCGGGGCGCCGGTTCGAGGGGCGTCGGCCAGGTGCCCAGCCGTACCCGTCGCTGCGCGCCGGACGCGCCGTTCGTGCTCATGTGTTCCCCTTCCGAGACGCCCTCCTGGGGATGCCCCGCGAGGCGGAGGCAGGCACGGGAGCGCTGACACAGTGACAGCCGCGGGGAGGAATGCCCACTGCCGCCACGTTCCCGTAGAAGGGGTTCGGTTTCATGGCCCTGCGGGCTGACGCCCTGCCCCTCCCCGCCGGGTTCGGCGGCCCCTGCGCACAACACGGGCGCGTGCCACCTCCAGCGCGGCCTGAGCCGCGTCGATCACCATCGAGGACCTGCATCCCGGAGCCGAGTCCCGCGAGACGCAAGGCTGCACCGGCGGGTGCGGATCACCCGTCAGTTCTGCCACTTGAGGGCGCGCTTCTCGAAGATGCCGATGAGCGCGCTGCCGAGGACGACCATGGCCACGATGATCACCAGGGCGGCGAACAGCCCGGACGGGTCGAACTGCTGGGTCGAGGTCATGGAGTAGTAGCCGAGTCCCTCGTCGGCCGAGATGAACTCACCGGCGATGACGCCGATCATCGCGAACGACACACCGGCCTTCAGGCCGGCGAAGAGCGGCACGGCGACCGACGGCACAACCACCTTGCGCACCACGTACAGCCGCGAGGCGCCCATGGCCCGGGCCACCTCGACGAGTGGCTGCGGCACGTTGCGCATGCCCGAGTAGACGTTGAAGAAGACCAGGAAGAACACGATCATGGACGCGATCGCGATCTTCGAGCCGATGCCCAGGCCGAACCAGAGCAGCATCATCGGCGCCAGCGCGACCTTGGGAATGCCGTTGATCGCGTTCAGGATCGGCTCCAGGATCTCGCCCACGATCTTCACCGCGCCGAGCGCCCAGCCCAGCACGGCGCCTGCGCCCGCCCCGAGCGCCCAGCCGAGGACCAGTTCCTGGCCGGTGATCATGATGTGGTGGTGCATGGAGCTGTCGCCGAGCACGTCGACCAGCTTGGCGATCACGTCGACCGGGTTGCTGATCAGGAAGTAGTCGATCAACCGGCCGCTGACGAGCTGCCAGAGCCCGAGGATCAGCAGGACGACACCCAGCTGCCCGCCGAGGACGATCATGCCGTGGCGTCCGCGCGGACGCCCCTCGGATTTCTGCCGGACCACCCGGCCCCGGCGCATGGTGAGCGGTTCTTCGATGGCCATCGCCGTCTCCTCCTAGGAGTCCAGGTCGTTCTCGAGCAGGCCCCACAGCTCGCGCCGCAGCTCCTGGAAGTTCTTCAGGTCGGTGATGTTGTAGACGTCCCGGGGCCGTTCGAGCGGGATGTCCACGGTGTGCCGGATCCGGCCGGGGCGGCCCGTCATGACGGCGACGCGGTCGGACAGGGCGATCGCCTCGGTGAGGTCGTGGGTGATGAAGACGACCGAGGTCTGCCGCCGCTGCCACAGGTCGAGCACGGTCTTCTGCATCGTCGTCTTGGTGATCGCGTCGAGAGCGCCGAAGGGCTCGTCCATGAGCAGCACTTCAGGCTCGTAGACCATGGTGCGCGCGATGGAGCAGCGCTTCTGCATACCGCCGGACAGCTGCCGCGGGTAGTGGTTCTCGAACCCGTCCAGGCCGACGATCTTGATCCATTCCCTGGCCCGCTCGGCCCGTTCCCGCTTGGGCACCTTGCGGATCTCCAGCGGCATCATGACGTTCTCGAGCACGGTGAACCAGGGGAAGAGATTGGAGTCCTGCGTGATGTAGCCGATCTCCAGCTTCTCCAGCTCACGTTCCCCGCTCAGCAGCCGTACGCTGCCGGACGTCGGCCGGAGCAGGCCGGACGCGATGTTCAGCAGGGTGCTCTTGCCGCACCCGCTGGGTCCTACGACCGTGAAGAACTCCTTCTCCCGGACCGTCACGGACACGTCCTGGAGGACGTCCATCATCTTGCCGTCGGGCGTCACGAACCGGTGCGTGAGATCCCCGAGGATCATCGCCGGCCGCGCGGTTTCAAGGTCCTGCTTCACGTTCCTCCGCCTCGTCCCTGTGCTGGCGTCGACGCATGCCGTGTCCGGCAGCGACCGGTCATTTCTGGTAGTCGGCCGTGTAGGCGTCTTCGAGCACGTCCGCGGACGGCTCCTCGAACATCCCGAGACCCGCGAGGACCTCGACGCTCTTGGTGAACTGCTCCTCGGTCATGTCCGCGTCCTTGGCCCACTTGTAGGAGCCCATGCTGTCCACCAGGACGTCCTCGCCGAACGAGTTCATGCTCTGGTGCAGGGCCTTGGCGGCGTCTTCGGGATGCTCGTCGAGGTAGTTGTTGGCCTTGCCGACGGCGTTGCAGATCTTCTCGCTGACGTCCGGGTGGTCCGCGGCGTACGACCGCGAGGCGCCGACGCCGGACCACGCGACGCTGTCCAGCTCGGCGAACAGATCGGAGCTGCCGGTGTCGTAGATGATCTTGCCCGGGGCGACGGACAGCACCTGGTCGGGTATGGGCTGGGGCTGGAAGACCAGGCCTACCTGGCCCTTCTGGAACGCGGCGGTGGAGGCAGCGGTGTTGGCCTGCGAGAGCACGCCGATCCAGTCCCTGGGCAGGCCCTCCTTCTCCAGCAGGCTCTCCAGCAGCTTGGCGCCCGGGTTGACGGTCCGGCCGCCGATCGCGGTGATGTTCTCGCCCTTGAGCGCGGTCAGCTGCTCCTTGAGCGACATCGACTCGCTCATGTCGTTGCGATCCCAGGCCTGGTTGCTCACGGCGAGCATGTACGAGGGGTCCACCTGCGTCACGCAGATCTGCTGGAGGTCGATGTCCTGCGTCGCGGCCTGGATCACGGTGGAGGTGTTGACCGCGCCGTACTGCACTTTTCCGGTGGCGATCTGGAGGCTCGCGTTCGCGATGGTCTCCACTTTGACGTCGAGACCCTCGTCCTTGAAGTAGCCGAGTTCGTCGGCGAGGAAGATCGGGGCGTTGGCGGGGGCCGCGATCGAGACCGAGACGGTGATGGCCTCCCCCGCGCCGGGGGCCGCGCTCGCCGAGCAGCCCACCGCGGCGGTCAGGCCCACCACCACGGCGATCCCGCCGGTTCGCCTGCGCGGGGCGTAGGTCCGAAGGCTCGATGAAGCGCCATTGCTTCTGTGCATTTTCAGGTCCCTATCTCGTGACGTTCGAAGTCCCGATCGGATCGGACGGTGTTCGCTTTCTGCGGCGACGGGGTTGCGGGATCGTGGGGGCCGCGTCCGAGTCGCTGACGCGGGTGGCCGCGTACAGGCCGAGGACGTTGAGGGCGGCGGCGGTGAGGAAGGCCGCCCGGTAGCCGGACATGTCACCCCCGCCGGAGCCCGAGGCCGATACGAGGACCGTGGTGACGACCGCGACCCCGAAGGCGCCGCCGATCCTGCGGCCGACGTTGAACAGGGTCGAGGCATGCCCGGAGGACGCGTCGGAGACCGTGGCGAAGGACGCGGACTGGGTGCCGAGGAAGACCTGTCCGACGGCGAGGCCCATCAGCACCAGCAGCGCGACGACCAGCCAGAGCGGGGTGTCCGCGCCGAGCAGGCTCATCAGGGCCACGGCGACGCTGGTGCCGGCCGCGCCGAGCATCAGCTGGCGGCGCGGCCCGAGCTTGCGGTACAGCAGCCGGCTCGCGAGCTGGGAACCCACGGCCACCCCCAACGACTGGGGGAAGGTGGCCAGTCCGGCGGCCAGCGGGGTCATCCCCCGTACGTCCTGGAGGTAGAGGGTGATGAGGAAGAGGGTGCCGAGGAGCGTCGCCGACTGGATGGTCATGGCGGCGGTGCCCGCGGCGAACAGACGGATCCGCAGCAGCCGGAAGTCCATCATCGGGGCCCGTTTGCGGATCTCCACCACGACCAGCCCGGTGAGCAGAACCGCCCCGCAGGCCAGGCCCACGATCACCGGTGCCGAGGACCAGCCCCGCTCGGGTCCCTCGGAGACGCCGAACATCAGCAGCCCGAACCCGGACGCGGCGAGTAGGAACCCGGTGACGTCGAGCCGCTCAGTGGGCCGCGCGGGGTCGTTGCGCAGGCACAGCGCTCCGAAGGCCACCGCGGCGACGCCGATCGGCACATTGACGTAGAAGATCGCCCGCCAGGAGACCTCGCTGACCAGGAGGCCGCCGAGGACCGGGCCCATGGTGGGCGCGAGGCCGTTGGCCATGGTGAGCACCGCTGAGGCACGGACCCGTTCCTCCGGTGGGAAGGCGCGCAGCAGCATCGCCATGCCGACCGAGGCGAGCATCCCGCCGCCCGCGCCCTGAAGGATCCGGAACACGACCAGTTGGCCGAGGCTGCCTGCCGTGCCGCACAGGGCGGAGGCGACGGTGAAGACGGTGATGGCGGTGAGCAGGGTGCGTTTGCCGCCGAAGCGGTCGCCGAGCCAGCCGGAGGCCGGGACGAAGACGGCCAGGCTCACCAGATACGAGACGGACACGGTGTCGACGGCCGTGGAGGGGACGTCGAAGGCGCGGCCGATCGAGGGGAGGGCGATGTTGACGATGGTCATGTCGAGCGTGCTCAGGAAGATCCCGGCCACGTACACGACACCGACAGCCACCTTCTGACTGACGACGATCCGCGGGCGGGGTGGGGACATGACGGCCTCCGGGGACCACGGGTGGAACATCTCGGCGCCTGGTACCGACGGCGCCACCGCCCCTCAAGAAACCTTCTTGGTAGGTTTATGTCAAGGTAAACAACAGGGATTTCTATAAGCGCCCAACCCCGGCCAGCACCCTTGATGAATACCTATTAGGTAGGTTAACCTCGCCCCTTGAACCGATCTCTGCGGCCCCGGACCCCGGTGGCCTCACGAAGATCCCTGGGAGTGACATGCCCACGTCCCGCAACCCTGCGAAGATCTTTCGCGGCCGGGTCGCCGACCAGATCGTCGAGGACCTCCGCGAGCAGATCCTCAGCGGCGCGCTGCCGGACGGCTCCCGGCTGCCGTCCGAGCGGGACCTGGCCACGTCCTACGACGTCAGCGCACCGACGATCCGCGAGGCGATCCGGGTACTGACCGCGATGGGCCTGGTCAACACCCGCAACGGCAGCCGGGCGACCGTCAGTGCACAGGGCGACACCATGCTCGCGATGTCCATCGCCTCGGTCGTGCAGGTCGAGAAGGTGGGCGCCCGAGAGGTGCTGGGCCTGCTCGGCGCGCTCAACGCCTACGCCGCCGAACTCGCCGCCGAGCACGCCACGGACGAGGAGATCGCCCGGCTCCGGCAGGCGGCCGAGGCCATCCCCGCGGCGGAGGGCGTGGAGGCGACCGCCGCGGCGCTGCACCGCTTCTTCGTCACCCTCGCCGACATCGCGCACAACCCACTGCTCGCCGCGCTCTGCCGGTTCGTCAACGAGATGCAGATCGGACTCTCCGTGAAGCTGTCCGGCGGTCAGGACGGGGACTGGGGGCTGGTCGCGAGCGCTCTCCAGCCGGGGCGGATACGGATCGTGACCGCCGTCGCCGGCCGGGATCCGGCGCACGCGGCGGCGGTGGTCCGCGAGTACCACGAGCAGGTCCTCGATCGGATCCGATCCGTCCGCAAGGGTCGTGAGGCGGAGTCCGACAACGGCATGACCGAGGCCCTCACCTCCTGGTTGAGGTCCCATGTGGGCCTCGGCGGCCAGGTGGCGAGCCACCGGAGCACCGAGTCCTGACGCCACCGTTCGGCACGGTCACTCCCGTGCCCGCCCGCGCCCTCAGCGGGCTCCCTCAAGTCAACGCTCACCCGTCCGCAAGAACCGTGAGACGGAGTCCGACAACAGGATGACCGAGGCCCTCACCTCCCGGTTGAGGTCCCATGTGGGCCTCGGCGGCCAGGTGGCGAGCCGCCGGAGCACCGAGTCCTGACGCCACCGTTCGGCACGGTCATTCCCGTGCCCTCGGCGGGATTCCTGAGGTCAGCGCTGATGGCCATCAACGGGCGCTGCCGGCGCCTACCGACGCGGCGCCGGGTCCGCTGTGGCGGGTGCGGACGGCGACGGCGGCGAGGAGTACGAGTACGACGGCCGTGAACCACGTCGTCGCGTCGGTCACGCTCATGGAGCGGCTGGCGACGCCGAGGCCGACGGGCAGCAGGGCCAGGCCGAGGTAGGAGACGAAGAAGAGACCGGCCAGGGCTTCGCCGCGCCGGGCCGGTGCGGCCGCGCCGGCCACGTGCCCGACGGCGGACTTGAACAGCACCCCGGCGCCGGCCCCGGAGATGATCCCCGCCAGCAGGAACACGGGCAGGCTGGTGAGGCGCATTCCGACCGCCAGGACGGCCATGCCCACGGCCTGGGCGAGCAGTCCGACGTACCAGCGCGTCCGGGCGCCGAGTCGGCCGGTGCCCGTCTGGGCCACCGCGGCCGCTCCGAACACCGCGAACACGACCAGTCCGGCCAGCGCGCGGGACGGGTGGTGCAGTGTCCCGCCGACGAAACCGGGGACCACCGAGGTGAACAGGCCGAACACGGCCATGGACGTGAATCCGGCCGCGCCGGCCTCGAGATAGCCGTAGACGCCGTGGGTGGACCCGACCCGCTGGGGACGGTAGACCGGCCTGACGTCGGGCTTACGGACCGTCTCGGGCGTCAGCGCAATGGCGGCCACACCCGTCAGCAGCAGGACGACGAAGACCGCGTACGGCAGCCGGAGCGGCGCACCCAGGTACTGGGCCAGTACTCCCGCGACGACGGGGCCGAGGCCGAGGCCGCCGATGTTGGCGACGGTCGACACGATTTCGAACCGCCGCGTCGAGGAGCCGGGCCGGTGAGCGCTGTGCAGTTCCTGGAGATACGCGGTGGCGGTCGCCGTCAGCATGCCGACGCCGAGACCGGTGACGAGCCGGGCGACGATCAGTACCGGGAGCGAGGAGGTGGCCAGGAACAGTGCGGCGGCGAGCAGTTGCAGTGCCAGCGCCGATGCCATGACCTTCTTGCGGCCCAGCCAGTCCGAGAGGTGTCCGGCGAGCAGCAGGCTGGTCAGCACCCCGACGGCGTAGACGGCGAACACGACGGTGACCGTGAACGTGGAGAACCCGTCATGCGCCTGGTACAGGGGATACAACGGCGTGGGAACGGTGGAGAACGCCATCGCCGTCACGAACACCGCGGCTGTCGTCCAGAACCCGGCGCCGTACCGGCGAGCGGTATACGGCGGCTCGGGGGCTTGGTCCTTCGGGGCGGATGTGCGGTCTGCACGCGGGCGCGTGGCCGATATCGCCGACATCGGAGCACTCCGATCCTTGACGTGGTTTCCGTGGGCGGTGGTGGGCCGGCCGGCCCTTCGTTCACCGCCTGTGGTTGCCAACAGGCCGACGGGGTCGTTGTTTCCCATTCCGCGGAGATGATCCAAGATGACGGTTATCTGTGTGAGAGATAACCAGGGGAAGGGTCATGGATCTTCGTCAGATGGAGGTCGTCGTCGCGGTCGCCGAAGAGGGCGGGTTCAGCGCCGCGGCCCGGCGGCTGCACGTCGTGCAGTCCGCGGTCTCCGGCACCGTACGTGCCCTGGAGCGCGAACTGGGCGCGGCACTGTTCCACCGCACCACCCACCGGGTGTCACTGACCCCCGCGGGGCACGCCTTCCTGCCGGCCGCCCGCGCCGCCCTGCGCGCCGCCGAGGAGGCCAGGGCCGCGGTCGACCTCGCCCGGGGCGAGCTGCGCGGAGAGATCACGATCGGTGTGATTCAGGGGCTGTACGGCGGCCTCCCCGCGGCGCTGGCGGACTTCCACCGGGAACATCCGAACGTGGTGGTTCGGCTGCGTCAGGCCCCGGCCGAGGACATCCCGCGTGCTCTGCGCGACGGCACCGTCGACCTGGCCGTGGCCGCCTTGGACACCCCGCTGCCGCGCGGTCTGACGACCCGGCTGCTGTCGCGGGAGGAGATGGTCCTGGTGGCCGCGCCGGCAACGGACCTGCTGCCGCCCGAGGGTCCGGTGTCCCTGGCCGAGGCGGCCCGGCTGCCGCTGGTGGACTTCTCCCCCGGCTGGGCGGTCCGGCACGCCGTCGACAAGGCTTTCCGTGCGGCCTCCCTGGAACGCACGATCACCTTCGAGGTGAACGACCTGCTGGCGGCCGGCGACCTGGTCCGCCACGGCCTCGGCGTGTGCATCATGCCCCCGTCGCTGGCCGCCCGGCTCCCCGAACTACCGGTACGCCCCTTTGCCGCGCACCCACCGACATGGACGCTGAGAGTGATCCACCCACGCGGAGAACTGCTCCCCGCGGTCGCCGCGCTCCTGCGCCGTATCGGACAGCGGTGAACCTTCCGGCCGCATGGATCGGCTCACCCGACCGGCTCGACCTCCTGCACCGCACCCACCGCCGCCTCTCCGTCCCGCCGGCCGCGCAGCGTCAGACCCGGCAGGGCCACGAGGAAGGCGACGGCGGCGAGGGCGGCGGCGCCCAGCAGGCCGGTGCGCGCGGCGGCGGAGAAGTCGCCGTGGCTGGCGAGGAGTTGACCGAAGTAGAGGGAACTGGCCAGCGCGGTCCCCAGGGACGTGCCGATCTTCATGCCGGTCTGGTAGACGCCCGCGGCGGTGCTGCCCTCGCGGCGGGGCACCCGGTGGAGGGCGAGCGTCTGGTTGGCGGCGATGACCAGTCCGGCCCCGCAGCCGGCCAGCAGCAGGGGCAGGGCCATCCGCAGGAACATGTTGTCGCCGGCTTCGGACCCGCCCACGACCAGCGCGGTGGCCGTCAGTCCGAGGGCGGTGCAGGCCGTGCCGACGATCACCAGCGGGCGTCCGACGCGGTGCACCAGACGGCCGCTGATGATGCCGCAGGCCGCGGAGCCGAGGGTGAACAGCACGGTGCACAGGGACGCTTTGAACGGGGAGTAGTGCAGGCCCTGCTGGAGGAACTGGAACAGCACGATGAAGATGCCGGTGAAGCCGCCGTACAGGGCCGCGGCGACCAGCGTGCCGACCCAGTACGCGCGTTCCCGGAACAGGTTCAGGTCGACCAGCGGCCGACGTGCCTTGCGGGCCACGGAGCGTTCCCACAGGACGAAGACGGCCAGCAGGGCGAGGCCCGTCCAGGCCAGCCACCAGCGGCGCCCCGACCACCCTCCGGTCTCCAGCAGCGGCAGCATGACGGCTGTCACGGCGAGGCCGAGCACCAGGGCGCCGACCAGGTCGAGGCTGCTGCGCCGTTCGGCCCGCCGGCTCTCGGGCAGCAGGCGCAGGGCCGGCGGCAGGACTGCGAGGTCGAGCGGGATGAAGAGGAGGAAGATCCAGCGCCAGCCGTCCGCCGTGCCGAAGCACTGGAGGATGGCGCCGCCCAGGAGCGGGCCGATGGCGGTGGAGAGGCTGACGGTCGCGCCGTAGTAGCCGAAGGCGCGGCCGCGCTCGCGTGGCGGGTACATCTGGTGCAGCAGGCCGACCACCTGGGGCGCGACCAGTCCTGCGGCGACGCCTCGGGCGAGTCGCGCGACCACGAGCCAGGTGGCGGTGGTGGCGACGGCGCACAGCACGCCGGTGACGGTGAACAGCACCATCCCGACGAGGAAGACCTTTTTGCGGCCGAACTCGTCGCCCAGCCGGCCGCTCGGTATCAGCGCCAGTCCGAAGGTCAGGGTGTATCCGGCGATCGACCAGGTCGCCTGCGCGGGCGACAGGGCGAGGTGGTGCTCCATGGAGGGCAGCGCCACGGTCACGATGCTCACGTCGAGCAGCGTCAGGAAGGCGGCGGCGATGCACACGGCCAGAGCCTGGGCCCGACGCCGGGTGGCGAGTGGGGCGGAATCGACCGTCCCGGGGTGTCCCTTGTCCCCGGGGGTGTCGGGTGTCGCGCTGAAATCTTCCGGCGTCTTTGCCATGACGTACGTGTGTTTCCCGTCGGCTATCTGTTTGGGGAGTTCGATGCCGTGGCAGAAGCGGCGGCGTCCTGCCGGGGAATGCGGCTCGTGCTGGAGGAGTCACATCCGTTTCCGCTGCGGGCCGGGACCGTCCTGATCCGGTCCCGGCCCTGGTGGGGGGGCCGTCAGCCGGCGTCGGCGACGAGGCCGGCCTTCTCCACTCCGTGAACAGCGACCGTCTCGTCATTGTCCGGCCGGTCGCCGCTCACGCCCACCGCACCGAGCAGCTCGCCGTCGGCGTCGCGGATCAGCACGCCGCCCTTGGAGGAGGCGACGCGGCCCTCGGAGATCGCGGCGAGGGCGGAGAAGAACGCGGGATCACGGGTGGCGTGCCGGGCGCCGGCGGCGCCGCCCTGGCCGGTGCCGAGGCAGCCCCAGGCCTTGGCGTGGGCGATCTGCGGGCGCAGGATGCCGGCCTTCTCCTCGCGCTTGACCACCAGCGGATGGCCGCCGGGGTCGAGGACGGTGACGGTCAGCGGGCGCAGCCCCAGTTCGCGGGCGTGGCTCAGGGCCGCGTCCACGATCTCGGACGCCTGGTTCAGAGTCAGTGCGCTCATGTCTGCAACTCCTCTTCAGTGGGGGTGAGTTGTACGGAAGGGGGAATCGCCGGGCCGGTGCTCATCCGATCGGGGCGGTCGGCCGGGCGGCGGTGAGCGTCGCGGTGAGCCGCTGGAGCTCGTCGAGCACGCCGGTGGCGCTCTCGTCCAGCCCGGGGGCGGCCTGGAAGTTGCCGTCGGTGGTGAAGGAGAGCCGGACGAAGGGGATCTGCACGGAACCGGCCAGCGGCACCATGCCGAGCGCCGTCACCACGGGGACGAGCGCCTGTACGGCTCTGGCGCCGGCGGCGACACCGCCGTACCCGACGAAGGCGACGGGCTTGCCGGCCCACTCCTTGGCCAGGTAGTCGAGGGCGTTCTTGGTGGCGGCGTTGTAGCTGTGGTTGTACTCGGGCACCACGAACACATAGGCGTCGGCGGCGCTCACCGTCGCGCTCCAGCGCCGGGTGTGCTCGTGCTCGTACCGGCCGCGCTGCGGGGGGCGCGGTTCGTCCAGCAGCGGCAGCCCGACCTCGGCGAGGTCGACGAGTTCGGCGTCGAAGCCGGGGTGTTTCAGGGCCAGGGCGTGGAACCAGGCGGCGATGGCCGCACCGCGGCGGCCGGGACGGGTGCTGCCGATGATGATCTGTAGACGGGGGCGGGGCATTGGCCGGCCTTTCGTTGCTCGGGCGTCTCGTTGCTCGGTCGTCCCGTTGCTCGGTCGTCTCGTTGCTCAGTCGTCGAGGACGACCTTGTTCTCGACGACTCCGAGCCCCTCGATCGCGCCGCGGACCACGTCGCCGGGCTTGACGGCGCCGTGGCCGGCCGGGGTGCCGGTGGACAGCACGTCGCCGGGCGCGAGGGTGAGGGCGGCGGTGAGCCAGGCCAGTTGCTCGGGAACGGTGTGGAACATCTCCGCGGTGCTGCCGTCCTGGCGCACCTCGCCGTTGACCCACTGGCGGATACGCAGGGCGTGCGGGTCGGGGATCTCGTCGGCGGTGACGAACCAGGGGCCGCAGATGCCGTAGGTGTCGAAGCCCTTGGCCCGGTCCATACGGTTGTTGTCCCGGTCCGAGACGTCCCGGGAACCGACGTCGCAGAAGCCGACGTAACCGGCCACCGCGCGCAGGGCGTTGTCGGTGGTGAGGAGACGGGAGCGGGGGCCGATGACGACCGCCAGCTCCATCTCCGGGTCGACCTGTTCGCTGATCGCGGGGTGCCGCAGGTCGTCGTGCGGGCCGGCCAGCGCGCCGGGAGCCTTGAGGCAGCCCTGGAGGCCGCGCCGGGGCGGCGGCTCCTCGCCGGGGGCGGGCCGCCGGCGCGGATAGTTGGCCAGCATGCACCAGACGGTGCGCGGACTGCCGACGGGCGAACCGAGCCGCCCCGGCTCGTCGGACCACAGACAGTCCTCGTCCAGTACGCCGGTGCCGACCTGCGCCACCGCCCAGTCGAACAGGCGTCGTACGGTGGCGAGTTGGGGATCCGCCTGGAGCAGCGCGGAGAGGTCGCCGGGGACGGCGAGCCGGGAGCGGGCCAGGGCGTCGTCCCGATGGACGCCGTCCGTCTGGAGCCGTCGTACGAACGCGGCCTGGATGTCGATGAGTTGGTGCGGAACCACTTCGGCGAAGCAGAGCCGATCGCCGAAGGGGGTCCGCCGGGAGGCGATTTTCACGGGGTAACTGGCCTTCTCCGTGCGGGTGGACGGGTGTCGTGCACTCAGCCCTTGTCCGCTTCCTTGGGGTTCTCGAAGCGGATACCGCCGTCCGTGGCCACGGTCACGAACTTGTCGTCGTCCGGCTCGACCGGCTCGACGATGGGCGGCAACCCGACGGTGTACAGCACCAGTTCCTCGGTGGCGACGTACCGCACCTTGTCGCCGGGGTCGGCCTCGACCGCCCCCATCCAGCCGACCTCCGTGCCCTCGGCCGTGCCCTTGCCCTGGAGCACCACGGTCAGCCGCCGGGCGTCCGTGCTCTCCGAGATCCACTCCGCGCCGGAGTCGATCTTGACGAACTCGATCCAGAACTGCCGCTCGGTGTAGGTGCCGATGTGCTTGCGCTTCACGCCCGGCCAGCCGGCCACCGGCAGGTAGTTGAAGTGGTCCGGGTTGCTGATCACCACGCCGTTGTAGCGGGGCTTGGGGAACCGATGGTCGCGCACCGGGCGCCGCTCGGCCTGGGCCTCCTTGTTGTCCGGGCCGCGACCGCGCCCGGCGCTCATGCCGAGGGCCGAGGCGCCGCCGAACTGGAGCACGAGCTGAAGCTGCTTGGGGTCCTCCAGCTTGTCGTCCTGCGGCCCGTAGGTCTGGCCCTCGGGGAAGTAGCCGACCTCGCCCTCGCGCAGGAAGCCCTGCTCGCCGATGTTCATGTCGCCGACCACGGGCAGCCGGATCTGTTCGAAGGTGTGGCAGTGCCGGGGCATCTGGAAGTCGGCCTCGTTGCGGCCCAGGATGTAGCGGTAGTTCTCGAACGGCTTGCTGCGGTCGCCCATCAGCAAGTAGTTGAACGAGACCGTCCCCCTGGGATGGTCCATCTTGTACGCGTTCTCGTCATACGGCGCGATCTTCATCGCAGTCCTCCGTCATGAGGTGTACGCCCGTGCGGTGATCCGCGCGCGGCCTCGGGGGCTCGCGCGGGCGGGCTGGTGTGGTTTCCGAAGGCGATCGTCCGGTCGGGGGTCTGCGGCCTGGCCGCCACGCGCTTCGTCGAAGACATCCGGTCGTCGCTACCCCTCAAAGAAACCTTCCTAGTAGGTTTGTGTCAAGGTAGGTAGAGAGCTTTAGTCGAAATTGAAGGAGCCGGAGATGACCGAGATGGCACTAAAGGGGACGGTTTCCCTGGTCACGGGCGCGTCCAGCGGCATAGGCGCCGCCGTGGCCCGCGACCTGGCGTCCCGGGGATCGACTGTGGCCCTGGTGGCCCGCCGCGAGGACCGGCTGGACGCCCTTGCCGTGAAGCTGCGGGAGGCCGGCGGGAGCGCCCTGCCGGTGGCCGCGGACGTGACCGACGCCGAGCAGGCCCGCGATGCGGTGGAGCGGACCGTCGACTCCCTGGGCCGGCTGGACATCCTCGTCAACAACGCCGGGGCGACCCGGCCGGGACCGATGCTCGAAGCGCCGGTGGACTCCTGGGAACAGATGATCCGGGTGAACCTGCTCGGCACCCTCTACTTCAGCCACGCCGCCCTGCCGCACCTGATCGCCGCCGCCCGGGACGACCTCAGGGGCGTCGCCGACCTGGTGGGCATCAGCTCACTGTCGGGGCGCACCGTCAACAAGAGCAACGGGGTGTACGCCGCCACGAAGCAGGCACTCAACACCTACAGCGAGTCCCTGCGCCAGGAGCTGGCCGGCCGCCGGGTCCGCGTCTCGGTACTGGAACCGGCGTCGGTGGCGACCGACTTCCTGCCCGCACAGATGCGCACGCGACTGCACGAGCAGCGGCCGTTCGAGCGGCTGAGCCCGGCGGATGTCGCCGACGCCGTGGGGTACGTCGTCACGCGCCCCGCCCGTGCGGCCGTGAGCCATCTGCTGATCCGGCCGAGCGAGTCGGAGCGGTGAGCCGGCTCCAGGCCATTGACTCCCGACCTTTGACTCCAGACCATTGCCTCAACCTACCAGGTAGGTTAAATTGTAGGCGTTGACACCATAGGAGATCCGGGCGCCGAACGTCCGGCACACGCTCGGGAGTGACATGTCCGTGCCCCAGACCCCCGCGAAAATCTTCCGCGGCCGGGTGGCCGACCAGATCGTCGAGGACCTCCGCACACAGATCCTCAGCGGCACCCTGCCCGACGGATCACGGCTGCCGGCCGAACGGGAGCTGGCCGCGTACTACGACGTCAGCGGCCCCACCGTCCGCGAGGCGATCCGGGTGCTGACCGCCATGGGCCTGGTCAACACCCGCAACGGCAGCCGGGCCACCGTCACCGCGCAGGGCGACACCCTGCTCGCGGTGTCCATCGCCTCCGTGGTGCAGGTCGAGAAGGTCGGCGCCCGGGAGGCGCTCGGTCTGCTCGGCGCGCTCAACGCCTACGCCGCCGAACTCGCCGCCGAGCACGCCACGGACGAGGAGATCGCCCGGCTGCGCGAGGCGGCCCAGGCCATCCCCGCCGCCGAGGGCGTGGAGCGGTCGGCCGCGGCGCTGCGGGACTTCTTCGTCCTGCTCGCCGAGATCTCGCACAACCCGCTGCTGGCCGCCCTGTGCCGGTTCCTCACCGAGATGCAGGTCGGGCTCGCCGTGAAGCTGTCCGGCGGCGAGGGCGGCGACTTCGGACAGGTCACCGGTCCGCTCCACCCGGAGCGGATGCGGATCGTGGCCGCGGTCGCCTCCCGGGACCCCCGGCACGCGGCGGTCGTGGTCCGCGACTACCACCGCAAGGTCATCGAGCGGATCGCCGAGGTCCGCAAGGCCGCCGGGGACACCGGCGACTCCGAGACCGGTCTGACCGAAGCGCTCACCGCCTGGCTTCAGTCGAACGTCACCCTGGGCGGCCAGGTCGCGAGCCGCCGGAGCACGCTTTCATGACGGCACCGACCACCGTGAACCGCACTGTCCGCGAGGCCGCCTTCGACGTCCTGCGCCTGCACGGCCTGACGACCCTCTTCTCCAACCCCGGCTCGACGGAGGTCTCGTTCCTCACCGACCTGCCCGGGGATCTGGAGTTCGTCCTGGCCCTGCACGAGGGCTCGGTGGTCGGCGCCGCGACCGGCTGGGCGCTGGCCCGCGAGGAACCCGCGCTGGTCCTGCTGCACACCACCGCCGGGCTCGGCAACGCGGTGGGCGCGCTGGCCACCGCCCGCGTCAACCGGGCGCCCCTGGTCGTCCTGGTCGGCCAGCAGGACCGTCGGCACCTCGCCCAACAGCCCTTCCTCGCTGGGCGGTTGGAAGGGCTGGCCGGGGACTATCCGGTACGGGCGGAAACGCCGGCGCGCGCCCAGGACGTGCCCGGCGCGATCGGCAGGGCCGTGCACGCCGCCCGCGAGGCCCGTGGCCCGGCCCTGGTCCTCGTCCCCATGGACGACTGGGCGCAGCCGGCCGAGGACCTGCCGATAGCGGCCCCGGCCGCCGTGCGCCGATCGGCGGCCGCGGACCCGGGGGACGTCGCCGAGGTCGCCGATCTGCTGTCCGGGGCCGCCGCGCCCGTCCTGGTGGTCGGCGCGGGCGCCGACGGCGCGGACACCTGGGGAGCCCTCACCGCACTCGCCGAACGGCTCGACTGCCCCGTGTGGCAGGAGCCCTTCGGCGCCCGCGCCGGATTCCCCCAGGACCACCGGCGCTTCGCCGGCCACCTCCCCGCCGACCGACCCCGGCTGCGTACGGCACTCGCTCCGCACGACCTGGTGCTGTGCGTGGGCGCCCCCTTCCTGCGCCAATACCCTTACGCACCCGGCAAGTTGACCGACGCCCGCGTGATCGTGGTCACGGACGACCCGACCGAGGCCCACCACTCCCCCGTCGAACTCGCCGTCGTCACCCCCCTGGCCGACTTCTGCAACCGCCTGGCCCGCCGCACACCCCCGCGAACACCGGCGGAGACCGCGACGGCGGGGCCGACGCCCCGTCAACCCCCTTCGCCCGCCGAGCCGTTGTCCCCCTCACCCGGGGGACCGTCATCTCCCTCGCCCGGCGGGCCGCCGGAGAAGACCACCCCGGTCAGGGCAACGGCCCATCAACCCCCGTCGCCCGGGGAGCTGTTGCCCCCCTCTCCCGGCGGGCCACCGGAGCAAACCACCCCGATGCGGCCGACGCCCCATCAACCCCCTTCACCCGCCGAGCCCTTTCCCCCTTTGCCCGCCGGGACACCGGGGGAGAACGCCCCGCTCAGACCGACCGCCCATCAACCTCCCTCGCCCGGAGAGCCGTTGCCCCCCTCACCCGGCGGGCCGCCGGAGAAGACCACCCCGATGCGGCCGACGCCCCATCAACCCCCTTCACCCGGCCAGCCGTTGTCCCCTTCCCACGTCCTGGCCGCCCTCGCCGAGCGGCTGCCCATGGACACCGTCGTGGTGGAGGAGACCCCGTCCTCGCGCCCCGACCTGCACGCCCTGCTGCCCGCCCGGGCGCCGCTCGGGTTCCTCAGTGCCGCGATGGGCGGACTCGGCTTCGCGTTGCCCGCTGCCGTCGGTGTGCGGATGGCCCGGCCCCGGCGCCCGGTGGTGGCCGTCGTGGGCGACGGCTCCTCCCTGTACCAGATCCAGGCGTTGTGGACGGCCGCCCACTACGGGGTCGGCGCCGTCTTCGTCGTCCTCGCCAACGGCCGCTACGCCGTCATGGACAAGCTCGCCGACCAGCACGGCGGGAAAGCGCCGTGGCCCTCGTTCGAGGAGGTCAGCGTCGCCGGGCTCGCCGAGAGCCTCGGCTGTCCGGCCCGTCGGATCACCGAGTACGCCGACCTGTGCGCGACGCTCGACACCCTCTGCGCCGACCTGCCGGACCGCACCGAGCCGCTGGTCCTCGAAGTCTCCGTCTCGGCAGAGGGCACGTTCCAGCCCTGACCCGACTCCCAGCCCCATTGCCCCCCGCCCTCTGGAGGCCGTCATGTTCCTGCTCGATCCCGCGCTCTGGTCCGGCAAGGCCGGCATCGGCGGCTGGACGGCCCCGACGGGCGGCACCGCCCCGGTCGTTGAGCCCGCCACCGGTGAAGTCCTGGAGGTCATCGGCGTCGCCACCGCCGAGGACGTCTCCGCCGCCGCCGAACGCGCCGCGCGTGCCCAACTCGCCTGGGCACGCACCCCGTACACCGAACGCGCCGCCGTCCTCCGTTGCGCCGGCGACCTGTTCACCCTGCACGCCGAGGAGATCCAGCGCTGGCTGGTCCGGGAGGCCGGCAGCATTCCCGGCAAGGCCGCCTTCGAGACGAGCATCGCCGCGCAGGAGTGCTACGAGGCCGCCGCCCTGGTCTCCCGGCCGCTCGGGGAGGTGCTGCCCTCCGGCGAGCCGAGGCTCAGCCTGGCCCGCCGGGTGCCTGCGGGCGTGGTCGGCGTCATCGCCCCCTTCAATGTGCCGCTCGTCCTGGGCATCCGCTCCGTCGCACCCGCCCTGGCCCTCGGCAACGCCGTGCTGCTCAAGCCGGACCTGCGCACCGCCGTGTCCGGCGGGGTGGCGATCAGCCGAGTGTTCGAGGAGGCCGGGCTGCCCGAGGACGTGCTGCAACTGCTCCCGGGAGGCGCCGACACTGGGTCGGCACTCGTCACGGCCCCTCAGGTGCGCGTGATCTCCTTCACCGGCTCCACCGCGGCCGGCCGCAAGGTGGGCGCCGCCGCGGCCGAGCACCTCAAGCGCGCCCACCTCGAACTCGGCGGCAACTCCGCGCTGATCGTGCTGCCCGATGCCGACCTCGAGCGCGCCGCCTCCACGGCCGCGTGGGGTTCGTTCTTCCACCAGGGCCAGGTCTGCATGAGCACCGGCCGCCACCTCGTCCACGCCTCGATCGCCGACGAGTACGTCGAACGGCTCGCGGAGAAGGCGGAGCACCTCCCCGTCGGCAACCCGGCCAAGGAGGAGGTCGCCCTGGGCCCGGTCATCGACGCGGGGCAGCGGGACAAGATCCACGGTCTCGTCGGCGCCAGCATCGACGCCGGCGCCCGTCTGGTGGCCGGCGGCACCTACGAGGACCTCTTCTACCGGCCCACCGTGCTCACCGCCGTCACCGACGCCTCGCCCGCCTACACGGAGGAGGTCTTCGGCCCGGTCGCCCCGGTCCGCGCCTTCTCCGACCTCGACGAGGCGGTCGCCCTGGCCACCGCGAGTCCGTACGGCCTGTCCCTGGGCATCCTCACGTCCGACGTGATGCGCGGCCTCGACCTGGCCGAGCGCATCCCCACCGGCCTGGTCCACATCAACGACCAGACCGTCAACGACGAGGCAGTGGCCCCCTTCGGCGGTACCGCCGCCTCCGGCACCGGCGCCCGCTTCGGTGGCACCGCGAACATCGAGGCGTTCACCGAAACCCGCTGGATCACGGCCCGCTCGGCTCAGCCGCAGTACCCGTTCTGAGGCGTCCCACCACCGCTTCAGACCGCCGGACGATCGGAGAACGCAGATCGGCTGAACGCTGCCCGCGCTGAAATGCCCTGACTTCGGGCACTGGATCACCCTCAACGCCTGGCTGGAGGAGCACCGGCGAACTCTTCCTGCGCTACTACCTGCCCTGCATCGACAGCCCGCCGCTGACCATGGACGGCCGGACGTCGCGACGTAGACCGTCGGGCAATAAATGAATGGCACGCAGCGCGGACCGACGGGATGATCCGGTCATGGCCTCTGCCTCGTCCGAGCCCCAGCCCCAGCCCGTACTCGTACACACGACGGCCGGCACGCTGCGCGGCAGCCGGGAGGACGGGGTGGCGGTCTTCCGCGGCATCCCGTTCGCCGAGCCGCCCGTCGGCGCACTCCGTTTCGCCGCGCCACGGCCCGCGAAGGGCTGGGACGGCGTACGGCCCGCCCGGGATTTCGGACCGCCGGCACCGCAGGGTATGGACGCGGCGGGGGACACGCAGGGCGACGACTGGCTGACGGCCAACGTCTGGACGCCCGAGCCGGACCCGGGCGCGAGGCGCGCGGTGATGGTGTGGATCCACGGCGGCGCCTACATGATCGGCACGTCCGGCCTCCCGGAGTACGACGGTGCCCGTCTCGCCAGGGACGGCGATGTCGTCGTGGTGACCTTCAACTACCGGATCGGGGCAGAGGGGTTCGCGCAGATCGAGGGGGCGCCCGCCAACCGGGGTCTGCTCGACCAGGTCGCCGCTCTGGAGTGGGTGCGCGACACGATCGGGGCCTTCGGCGGCGACCCCGACCGGGTCACCGTCTTCGGCCAGTCGGCGGGCGGCGGATCCGTCGCCGCGCTGCTGGCGATGCCGAGCGCCACCGGGCTCTTCCGGAGGGCCGTCGCACAGAGCGTGCAGGGCACGTTCTTCACGCCGGAACTCGCTGCCGACATCGCCGCCGAATGCGCGTCGGAGCTGGGCCTGCGGCCCACGGTGACCGAACTCTCCACGGTGGACCCGCAGTTGCTGGCCATCGCCGGAGACGCGGTCACCGCCCGGCTGCCCGAGTCGGTCGACCGGTGGGGCCCGGTCGCGTACCGGTCGGTCACGTTCGCGCCCGTCGTCGACGGGGACGCCCTGCCCGTCACGCCCTGGCAGGCGCTGGCCGACGGCGCCGGCCGGGGCATCGACCTCCTCGTCGGGCACACCCGCGACGAGCAGCGCCTGCTGAGCCTGCTCGACGGTCTGCTCGGCCAGGTGACGGAGGAGCAGGCGGAACAGGCCCTGCGGCTCGTCGCCCCGGGCCCGGACGGCGCGCGCCGCTACCGCGACGGCTTTCCTGCCGCGAGCCCCAACGAGCTGCACGAAACGGTGAATTCGGACTGGGCGTTCCGCATGCCGAGCCTCCACCTCGCCCAGGCGCACCACGACGCCGGCGGCCGGGCCCACGTCTACGAGCTGACCTGGCCCGCCCCCGGCCTGGGCGGCATCCTCGGCGCCTGTCACGGCCTCGACGTACCGCTCGTCTTCGGGAACCTGGACCGCGGCCAGCCGGCCACCCTGATCGGCGACAGCCCGTACCCCGAGGCGGAGGCGCTGTCCGCACGCATGCGTGCCGCGTGGACGCGGTTCGCCGTCGATGGCGACCCGGGCTGGCCCGCGTACGACGCGGAACACCGCCTGACGCAGGTATACGGTGCCCAGCCGGAGGTCACCCGCTATCCGGAGGAGACCTCACGCCTCCTGTGGCAGCATCACACCTTCGCCCCGCTGCCGCTGCTCAGCTCACCTTCCGGCAGTACAGCGCGTCCGGCGTTCGAGCCGACCCCACCCGCCCGGTGAACGCGACCCCGGACGCGTACTCGTCGTCCGCGCACTGACCCTTGTAGTGCCCCTGGGCGAAGTCACCGCCCTTGGGCGCCGGTCCCCGGTTGTCACCGCGGTCGAACCAGACCGTACGACCGCTCGTGCCGGCGGTCGGGCCTGCCGCGCACAGGGCGGAGGACACGGCAGCCCCGCGCACGCTGTAGCCGATCATGAAGTAGCCGTCGGCGCACTGGAGTTTGGTGTAGCCGGACGCCCAGTCGTTGCCCGGCGTGACATGCCGCTCGTCGACGACCACCTCATGACCGCCGGCCGGAGCCGATGAGGATCCGATGTCCGAGCACAGGCCCCGGTTGCCGGTGTGGCTGAGGCCGAGCAGGCGCTGCCCGTCGGGGCAGACCGCCTTGCGGGCACCGGAGTCGAAGTCGGGCAGCGCCCGCATCCGCCGGGACTGGACGAAGTCGCCGTGGTCGGGGCTGAGCATCGACCACTCCGCGACCGGCGCGACCTGGCCGGTGCGCCCCTGGGCCTGGACGAGCCGGGTCCAGGCGCCGGCCCGCCAGTCGTCACCGTCGTACACGCCCATGCGGTTGCCCGCCGCGTCCCAGTGCAGCAGCGCCCAGCCGTTGCCCTTGCGGTCCTCGTGCCGGCCGACGAGCGGCCAGTACGCGAAGTCGGCGTCGGTACGGATGAGTTGGTCGACGAAGTTCTCGAACCAGGCGCGCTGCTTCGCCCCCGTCTCGTCACGGCCGCCGACACCGAACTCACTGATCCAGACGGGGGCGGTGAAGTGCTGGTCCTGTTCGGAGCTCACGAAGAAGGCCTGCCGGTTCAGGACGTCGATCAACTCGGCCGGGCTCAGATCCCGGTAGCGCGGGTCGCTGGTCTCCCCGGTCCCGGTGGCTCCGCTGTGATTCGGGCCCGTGTAGTCGTAGAAGTGGGCGGAGTACACGAGCTTTCCGGAGTCGACGAGGGTGTGCGAGAGACGGCGTACGGGCTCCAGGGTGGGGCGTTCGTGGGCGAAGCCGTCGACGGGGATGCCGGTCCAGTTGATGCCCTCGACGATGATCAGCAGGTCGGGATCGGCCTCCGTCAGGATGCGGTCGCCGATGCGCTGCGAGGCGGCGAACCAGTCATGGTCGTCACCGAGGCCCCAGTTGGGGTCGTCCCAGACGTTGCGGCGGACCTCGTTGTAGAGATCGGCGCCGACCACCCGCTTGTTGTCCTTGTAGCGGCGGGCCATGAACAGCCAGTCGTTCTCCCAGGTCTCGGCCGACTGGCTCGCGTTCCAGCGCTCGTTGCCGTCGACTCCGCAGCACCAACGGGTCGTGTTGGTGTGGTTGTTGAGGATCACGGCGAGTCCGGCGGCGGTGAGCTCACGGACCACGACGTCGTACACCTGGAGCGGTATCATGCCGCGCAGCGACGGATTGGCCGCGACGGCGTCGTCCGTGACGGGAACGGTGTCGTGGATCATCTCGTTGGAGAAGGGGAGGCGGATGCTGTTGATCCCGATCTCCTGGAAACCGGCGATGATCTCGGCCATGGGGGCGCGGTCCAGGCCGAGCGGGATCCGGCCGGAGTTCTCGCCCGCGTGATGGTTGGCGTCGTCCGCCGTGTCGCCAGAGCCGTTCCAAGTGCCGCTGGCGCCGTGCCAGTTGCCGGAGCGCAGTTTGAAGCGGTCACCGTCGGCGTCGACGATCCAACGGCCGCGGGTGCTGAGCGGTCCCGCCCACTCCGCGGCGGCCGTGCTCTCGGCCTGCGCGGGAGTGGGTGCCAGAGGCAGCAGGAGAAGTACGGCGACCAGTGTGGCTCTGAGGATGCGCATGGTCTCCAACCCGACAGATCCAAGCCGCGTGATTTGACATGGCAGCGTCATCATGAGGTGCCGTCCCGGCTTAGTCCAGACCTGCACCTCGGAGAACCCGCCCGACCTCAGGGCTCGATGAGCCCCGCCCGTATCGCATACCGGGTCAGTTCCAGGCGGTCGCGCATGCCCAGCTTGTGCAGCAGGTTGGCGCGATGCCGTTCGACCGTCTTCGCGCTGATGAAGAGGAGCTCGCCTATCTCCTTGGAGGTGTGCCCCTCGGCCACCAGCTTGAGGATCTCCTCCTCGCGGTCGGTGACGGCCCGCGCGGGCAGGTCGTCGCCCCGGTGCAGCCGGTCCAGGTAGGAGCGGACGAGGGCCCGTTCCGCTCCCGGGTAGACGAACGGCTCGTCGCGCATCGCCGCCCGGCACGCCTCGACCAGGTCCCGGTCGGCGACGGACTTCAGGACATAGCCCGAGGCCCCGGCCTTGAGGGCCTCGAAGAAGTACTGCTCGTTGTCGTACATCGTGAGGACGAGAATCCGCAGCCCCGGTATGCGGCGCGAGAGTTCGCGGGCCGCCTGAAGCCCGGTCATCCGGGGCATGGCGATGTCCAGGACGGCCAGATCCACCTCGGTGTCACGCGCCAGCGCGACCGCCTCGGCGCCGTCCCCGGCCTCGGCGACCACCGTGAGATCGGGCTCGCCGTCCAGGATGAGCCGCACTCCACGTCGTACGAGGGTGTGGTCGTCCGCGAGCAGAACGCGGGTCGGTGCGGACATCAGCGACCTCCGGCCGGTATGCGCAGGCGTACGTCCGTCCCCCGGCCCTCGGGCCCCGGCCGCACGGCGAGCGCCGCGCCGATCAGCAGCGCACGCTCGCGCATGCCCCCGATCCCGGCGCCCTCCGGCGCCGTACCCAGGCCCTTGCCGTTGTCGCGTACGACGAGTTCGACAGCGTCGGCGATCCGCCGGAACCGGATCTCGGCGCGGGCGGCACCGGCGTGCCGGGCCGTGTTGGTGAGGGCTTCCTGGGCGACCCGGTAGACGACGAGTTCCGCCTCCTCGGGCAGCGCGGGCAGATCGCCGGGAACGTGGTGACGTACCGAAAGGCCATGCGCGGTGAACTCCGTCGCCAGCGAGCGCAGGGCGCTGGCCAGGCCCAGTTCCTCCAGGACGCCCGGGCGCAGCCGACGCGCTGTGCGGCGGATCTCGTCGAGGCCGGCGCGGGTGGCCTCCTGGGCCTGGCCGACCTCCTCGCGCAGCTCCTCGGGGGCGCGGTCGGCGACGCGCTTGAGCTGGAGGAGGACGGCGGTCATGGTCTGGCCGACCTCGTCGTGCAGCTCGCGGGCGATGCGGTGCCGCTCCCGCTCCTGCGCCGACAGCGCACGGGCCGCGCTGCTGGCGCGCTCGGTCTCCAGCCGGTCGAGCATCGTGTTGTACGTCGTGATCAGCTCGGCCGTCTCCGCCGGACCGGCGACGGCCGCGCGGGCGCCCGGCCGCAGCAGATCAGCGGTGGCCATCGACCGGCCCAGCCGCTGGAGCGGAGCCAGCCCGACACGCAGGACCACGGCATTGGCGGCCAGCAGTACGGCCAGTCCGGCGACCACGACGAGCGCCTCGGCGGGCAGTACGGGGGTCGACACGGTGATCGGGCCCAGCAGCAGCGCGGCGGCCACGACCAGGCCCGCGGAGTTGAGCGAGAAGATCCGCCAGAACAGCGACACGTTCCCGGCTCCGCCCCTTCCGATCCGTCGGCACTTCTGCGCCGGCACCAGCCTCGCCGCCCGCGTCCGGCCGCGTATATCCGTCACAACACCCATGTCGCCACCGTATGCGGGGGTGGCAGCATGGCGATGCCGCCCCGAAGTCGATCAAAGATCCTCGAACAGCAATCCGGCTCGGAAGCGCGGCCCTTCAGCCCGTCCACGTGACGAGCCGCACATCCGGCCCAGCGAGAGGAAGAGAAGAAACGTGTCCGCTCCACGCCTGAGGGCGACGCCGCTGCCCGGCATCGGGGTCCAGTACGACCTGATGACGCGAGAGAACCGCCATCTGTCGGTGGTGGCCCACCGCGACGGCGCCCGCACGGTGAGCGTGTACCGCGCCGACGATCCCGACTCCTGCGCCCAGTCGCTGCGGCTGACCGGCTCGGAGGCGGGCTCGCTGATCGATGCGCTGAAGCCGTCCCACCACAGCGCGAGCCTGCTCTACACGACCGACCTCGGCCTGGTCGCCGAGCGCGTCGAGGTGGCCGCCGCCTCGCGCTGGAACGGCCGGGTGCTCGGCGACACCCGGATGCGCACCGATACCGGCGCCTCCGTGGTGGCCGTGCTGCGCCGCGCGGAGGCGATTCCGTCCCCGACGCCGGACTTCCGGCTCGCGGGCGGCGACGTCCTGATCGTCATCGGCACCCGCGAGGGTGTCGACGCGGCCGCGGCGATACTCGGGCGGGAGTGAACGCGTGCACTCCTCCGCGGTCCTGCTGATCGAGTTCGGTTCCATCATTCTCGGCCTCGGCCTGCTCGGCCGGGTGGCCGCGCGTCTGAGCTTCTCGCCGATCCCGCTGTATCTGCTGGCGGGGCTGGCCTTCGGCGAGGGCGGTCTGCTGCCGCTCGGCGCGAGCGAGGAGTTCATCGCCATCGGCGCCGAGATCGGCGTCATCCTGCTGCTGCTCATGCTGGGCCTGGAGTATTCGGCGAGCGATCTGGTCTCCAACCTCAAGGCCCACTACCCGTCCGGCCTGGTCGACTTCGCCCTGAACGCGCTGCCCGGCGCCGCGGCCGCGCTGCTGCTGGGCTGGGGCCCGGTGGCCGCCGTGGTGCTGGCCGGCGTCACCTGGATCTCGTCCTCGGGTGTGATCGCCAAGGTGCTGGGCGACCTGGGCCGGATCGGCAACCGCGAGACCCCGGTCATCCTCAGCGTGCTAGTCCTGGAGGACCTGGCGATGGCCGTGTATCTGCCCATCGTCACCGCGGTGGTGGCCGGCGTCGGCCTCGCGGCCGGCAGCGTCACGCTGGCGATCGCGCTCGGTGTCGCGGGGCTCGTGCTGTTCGTGGCGCTGCGCTACGGCCGGGTGATCTCCCGGTTCGTCTCCAGCGACGACCCGGAGAAACTGCTCCTCGTGGTGCTCGGCCTGACCATCCTGGTCGCCGGCGTGGCCCAGCAGTTGCAGGTGTCGGCCGCGGTCGGCGCGTTCCTGGTCGGCATAGCGCTGTCCGGCGAGGTCGCGGAGGGTGCGCACACGCTGCTGAGCCCGCTCAGGGACCTGTTCGCCGCGGTGTTCTTCGTGTTCTTCGGGCTGCACACCGACCCGGCCAGCATCCCGCCGGTCCTGCTGCCGGCCCTCGCACTGGCCGCCGTCACCGCCGCGACGAAGATCGCCACCGGCTATTGGGCCGCCCGTCGCGCCGGGATCCCGGTGAAGGGACGCTGGCGTACGGGAGGTGCGCTGGTGGCGCGCGGCGAGTTCTCGATCGTCATCGCGGGGCTGGCGGTCACCGCCGGCATCGAGCCGTCGCTGGGACCGCTGGCGACGGCGTACGTCCTCATCCTGGTCGTCGTCGGACCGCTCACCGCGCGCTACACCGAGCCACTGGCCACCCTCTGGACGAGACGGCGCTCGGGCGCCCGCGGCGAGACCCGCGAAGAGGACGGCGAGCGGGAGCGGACGGCGGTGGGCGACTGACGGTCGGGGCGTCAACGGTGGTTCGCCGACCGAGAGCTCGGCCCTGAACGTCGGCGACCGGTCCCGGTCGTGGTCAACCTCGACCTGACCTGCTACCTGGAGATCAGTGGCGACCGCAGCGTCACCGTCGACATGGGCCTGCCGATCACGCGCCGCCGGGATTCCAGCCCTGGCGGCGCAGCACTGCCGAGACATCCGGCACCTCGTAGTGCTCGCCCTTGAGGACCTTGCCGTCCGCTCTGCGGGCGACGCGGCCGTCGGGGCCCAGCTTGCTCATGTTGGAGCGATGGACCTCGGCGATCACCGCGTCGAGGTCGATCCCGTGGACGAGCGCCGTGCCGTACGCCACGTAGACCACGTCAGCCAACTCGTGCGCAAGCCGGTCGAGCGGGCCGGTGACCGAGACCTCGGCGACCTCGGCGGCCTCCTCCGCCAGCAACTCGCGCCGGTGGGCGGCCAGTTCGGGAGACACCTCGGTCGGGGTTCTGCGGGCGTCGAGCCCGACGGCATGGTGGAAGGAACGGACCAGGTCGGCGGGCGAAGGACTCATGCACGAAACTCTAGCGACCGCCACTGACAGTCCCCAGTCCCGCGGTGCCGCCCCCGACGGGCGCGCGGCACCATCGGCGCGTCCCGCACGGCGTCCCCGGCAGCCCCGCGCGACACTCCCCCGCACCCACGGCAACCCCCCGCGCCCCCGTCGCCCCACACGGCACCGCCCGCAACCCCACCCGACACCAGAAGACCCCCGCGACACGCCCTCGGCACTCCCCCACCCTCGGCACCCCGTTCGACCCCGCCGTCCGGCACGGCACCGCTGACGACCCTGTGACCCCGGCCCTGGTCAGCACCGCGCACGTGCTGGCAGGATCGCCCGCATGTCCAAGGTCTTCCCCCACATCGGCAGGCGCCGGGCCCTACAGGGCGCGGCTGCCGGGTTCGTCGCCTTCGGGCTGCTGCTGTGGTGGCTGCTGCCCCTGGGCGAGGCGCCGCCCCGCGGGACGATCACGTTCAGCACCGGAACACCGGCGGGCGTCTACCAGAAGTACGGCGAGCTGCTGCGCACCGAGCTGGACAACGACATGCCGAACCTGGACGTGCGACTGCTGACCAGCGACGGCTCGCAGGAGAACGTCGCGCGCGTGGCGACCGGAAAGGCGGACTTCACGATCGCCGCGGCCGATGCCGTGGAGACGTACGAGCTGGCCGGCAGGTCGGGTTCGGACCGGCTGCGCGGTGTGGCCCGCCTGTACGACGACTACGTACAGCTGGTTGTCGCGCCGGACTCGGGCATCGACTCCGTGGCGGACCTGCGGGGCAAGCGGGTGGCCATAGGGCCCACCCACTCGGGTGTGCGGCTGATCGCCAACCGGGTGCTCGAGGCGGCCGGCATCAACCCGGACAAGGGCATCACACCGCTGTCCGACGGCATCGACACCGGGCCCGCCCGGCTGAAGAAGGGCGAGATCGACGCGTTCTTCTGGTCGGGCGGGCTGCCCACGGAGGGCCTCCAGAAACTCGCCGGCTCCCTGGCCTACCGGTTCGTCCCGATCGACGCCGACCTCGTCGCCAAGGTGCACGCCCTGGGCGGCGCCACTCGCTACTACCGCGCCACCAACATGCCGGAATCGGCCTACCCCAGCATCCAGAACGGCGACACCGTGCCGACCATGGCGGTGTCCAACCTGCTGATCACCCGCGAGGACACGGATCCCCGGCTCACCGATTGGCTGACCCGCACCGTGATCAACAGCCGCGACGGCATCGGCACCCACGTCCACTCGGCCCAGCTGGTCGACGTACGCACCGCGATCTACACCGACCCGCTGGTACTGCACGAGGGCGCCCGGCGCTACTACCGGTCGGTCAAGCCATAGGGCACCAAGCAAGTCGGGGAAAGTCGGCTGCAGTTCGGCAGCGCGCCCGAAGGGGCGCGGGGCTGTGTCGATATGCGGCTCCGCCGCGTGGGCGCGACCAGCCACGATGGCGCCGCAGACGGACGACGGCACTTCGCGGCACTTCAAGTGAAGCGCTCAGGCCACCGGCTCCGACCTCGGCACCGTCACCGTCACCGTCAGTCCCCGCGGCTCGTGATGGCCGTACGAGATGGAGCCGCCGGCCGCCGTCAGCAGGGCCCGGGTGATGGACAGGCCGAGGCCTGAGCCCTTGATGTTCTGGTGGCGGCCGCTGCGCCAGAAGCGGTCGCCGACGCGGGCGAGCTCCTCGTCGGTGAGGCCGGGGCCGTTGTCGGTGACCACGATGGTGGCGGTGTCGCCGTTGGCCGCGACCGTCACCTCCACCCGCTCGTCCTCCGGCGTGAACTTCACCGCGTTGTCGATCACCGCGTCCAGGGCGCTGGACAGGGTTACCGGGTCGACCCAGGCGGTGGTGGGCGGGCAGTCCCCCACCAGCCGTACGCCCTTGGCCTCCGCGGTCGGCGACCAGGCCGCGACGCGCTCGGTGGCCAGCTCGCCGATGTCGGTGAGCCTGAGGTCCGCCTCGGCGTGCTCGGCCAGCGCGAGGTCGAGCAGGTCGTCCAGGACCTGGGCCAGGCGCTTGCCCTCGGCCTGGACGGAGGCGATCTCCTGGTTGCCCTCGGGCATTTCGAACGCAAGCAGCTCCATGCGCAGCAGAAGCGCCGCGAGCGGGTTGCGCAGCTGGTGCGAGGCGTCGGCGACGAAGGCGCGCTGCTGCTCCAGGACGCCCTCGACGTTGTCCGCCATCTCGTTGAACGACCGGGCGAGCCTGCGGAGTTCCGGCGGACCGCCGGCCGCCGCGACCCGGGACTTCAGCCGTCCCGTGGCGATGTCGTGCGTGGTGGCGTCCAGCACCCGTACCGGCCGGAGCACCCAGCCGGTCAGCCGGAGGGCCGCGCCGACGGCCAGCAGCATCGCGGCGCTCTCACCCGCGGCGATGATCAGCCAGCCGTTCAGGATCCGCGAACGCATATGCCCGGTGGGTGAGTCGGTGACGACGACCGCGACGACGTCACCGTCGCGGATCACCGGGGACGCGACGATCAGCCGGTTGCGCTGCCAGGGCCACACCTGCCGGGGGTCGTGACTGCGCCGGCTGAGCAACGCCTCTTCAAAAGCATCACGTACCTCACCCGTTTCAGGGAGGTCCCAACTAGTCGGCGCATTGGCCATGGGGGCGTCATTGCGGTAGAAGACACCGGCACGGATGCCGTAGACCTCGTAGTAGCTGAGGAGCTCACGCTTGAGGACCTCCCGGCGTTCGTCGGTGGACGTACTGCCGGTCGGTCTGGTGGGCGTGTCGGTGACGAACTGGGCCAGGGCGGCGAAGCGTGCCGTGTCGTCGATCCGGTCGACGACCACGTTCTGCTGCTGGGCTCCGGCCACGCTGACGGCGAGCGGGAAGCCGAGGGCGAGCAGTACGGCCGCCATCAGGACGATGAGCAGCGGGAGGAGACGAGTGCGCACCCTTGCCCGCTACGAGGTGGGGGCGACGAGCCGGTAGCCGACTCCGCGCACGGTCTCGATCAGGGCCGGCATACGCAGCTTGGCGCGCAGGGACGCGACGTGCACCTCCAGGGTGCGTCCGGTCCCCTCCCAACTGGTGCGCCACACCTCGCTGATGATCTGCTCACGCCGGAAGACCACCCCGGGGCGCTGGGCCAGCAGGGCGAGAAGGTCGAACTCCTTGCGGGTCAGTTGGACAACCGAACCGTCCACGCTGACCTGGCGGGTGGGCAGTTCGATGTGCACGGCGCCCAGCTTCAGCACGCTCTCACCGCCGGCCGCGGCATCGTCGTGGACGGTACGCCGGCTGACGGCGTGGATGCGGGCGAGCAGCTCTCCGGTGTCGTACGGCTTCACTACGTAGTCATCGGCGCCGAGGTTGAGGCCGTGGATGCGGGAGCGGACGTCGGAGCGCGCGGTGACCATGATCACCGGGATGGCGGTCCGCTTGCGGATCTTGCCGCACACCTCGTAGCCGTCCTGGTCGGGCAGGCCCAGGTCGAGCAGCACCACACCGAAACCGGCGCCCTCGGGGACCAGCGCCTGGAGGGCCTCCTCGCCGCTGCGGGCGTGCGTCACGTCGAAGCCGTGCCTGGCCAGGACCGCGGACAGAGCCGCGGCGACGTGATTGTCGTCCTCGACGAGGAGCAGTCTCATCCCGGCTCCCTCCAGTTCATCGGCCGTACGGTGTCGGTGTGTAAAAAAACGCGAGCACGCGCGCGTGCACGTTGCAGTCACGCTGATGGACGAGGACGGCGTCAAGAGGGTTCCGGTTGCGCACGGCATCCGTTACCCGCCCGATACGCACCCCAGGTCACAAGTGCTACGACACGTGTCCGATTGCTATCGGATCGTGATGCTCAGATTCCCCTCAGATGTAGAGACGCAGGTCGCGTAGGGTTACTACTGTCCTCCGAAACCGAGGAGGACGGAGCCTGAGAGCGATGACCAAAGTATCGGTGGCCAAGGAAGATGTGGCCGCGACCGGCGACCTGGTCGTCCTGAAGAGCGTCAACAAGCATTTCGGCGCGTTGCACGTACTCCAGGACATCGACCTGACGATCGCCCGCGGCGAAGTCGTCGTGGTCATCGGACCCTCCGGGTCCGGGAAGTCGACCTTGTGCCGCGCCATCAACCGCCTCGAGGCGATCGACTCCGGGGCGATCGCCATCGACGGCAAGCCGCTGCCCGCGGAGGGCAAGGCGCTGGCCCGGCTGCGCGCCGACGTCGGCATGGTCTTCCAGTCCTTCAACCTCTTCGCGCACAAGACCGTGCTCGAGAACGTGATGCTGGGCCAGATCAAGGTCCGCAAGGCCGACAAGAAGCAGGCCGAGGAGAAGGCCCGCGCGCTGCTCGACCGGGTCGGGGTGGCGAACCAGGCGGACAAGTACCCCGCGCAACTGTCCGGCGGCCAGCAGCAGCGCGTCGCCATCGCGCGCGCCCTGGCCATGGACCCCAAGGTCATGCTCTTCGACGAGCCGACGTCGGCTCTCGACCCGGAGATGATCAACGAGGTCCTCGAAGTCATGCAGCAGCTCGCCCGCGACGGCATGACCATGATCGTCGTCACCCATGAGATGGGCTTCGCCCGTTCGGCCGCCAACCGGGTGGTGTTCATGGCCGACGGCAAGATCGTCGAAGAAGCTGTGCCGGACCAGTTCTTCAGCAATCCGCGCAGCGACCGCGCGAAGGACTTCCTGTCGAAGATCCTTCACCACTGACCCCACCCGTCGCACCTACGCGACGAGCTGCGTCACCCGCACCAACGGCATGCTCCTCTTCACACAAAGGGATGTTCACCATGAAGCTCCGCAAGGTCACCGCAGCGGCCGCGGCTGCGCTCGTCCTCTCCCTGACCGCGACGGCCTGTGGGGGCGACGACGGCGACAGCGACACCGGGTCGGGCTCCACCGACGGCGGCGGTGACAAGATCAAGATCGGCATCAAGTACGACCAGCCGGGTCTCGGCTTGAAGGAGCCCGACGGTTCCTTCTCCGGCTTCGACGTGGACGTGGCGACGTACGTGGCCAAGGAACTCGGCTACGACGCCAACCAGATCGAGTTCGTCGAGACCAAGAGCGCCGACCGTGAGAACGCGCTGGCCCGCGGCGACGTCAAGATGATCGCGGCCACCTACTCGATCACCGACGAGCGCAAGCAGAAGGTCGACTTCGCCGGCCCCTACCTGCTGGCCCACCAGGACCTGCTGACCAAGACCGACTCGGACATCAGCGAGGCCACCGACCTCAACGGCAACAAGCTGTGCTCGGTGACCGGCTCCACCTCGGCGCAGAACGTCCAGGACGAGATCGCCCCGAAGGCTCAGCTGAAGGAGTACGGCACCTACTCCGAGTGCATCGCGGGTCTGCAGAGCGGCGCCGTGGACGCGGTGACCACCGACGACTCGATCCTCGCGGGCTTCGCGGCGCAGGAGCAGTACAAGGGCCAGTTCAAGCTGGCCGGCCTGAAGCTCAGCAACGAGAACTACGGCATCGGCGTCAAGAAGGGCGACACCGAGACCGTCAACAAGATCAACACCGCTCTCGAGAAGATGGTCAGCGACGGCGCCTGGGACACCGCGGTCAAGGAGAACTTCGGCCCGGCGAACTACAAGAACGAGCCCGCTCCGAAGATCGGCACCATCGTCAGCTGAAGCACCGCCTGAGAGGTGCGCCGCCCGGCGGGGCGGCGCACCCGGCCATCTCTACACCCGGAAGCGCGGGAGACAGTGTTCGACTTTCTTGAAGGTTACGACGTCCTCGGGGCGTTCTGGATGACGGTGAAACTCACCGTCCTCTCCGCCGTCGGCTCGCTGATCTGGGGCACTCTGCTGGCCGGCATGCGCGTCAGTCCCGTCCCGCTGATGCGCGGGTTCGGCACTGTGTACGTGAACATCGTCCGGAACATCCCCCTGACCGTCATCATCGTCTTCACGTCGCTCGGCCTCGCCGACGTCTTCGGCATGACGCTGGGCGCCGCAGACGACTTCGACGCCCTGGGCTTCCGGCTGTCGATCCTCGGATTCGCCGCCTACACCGCGGCCTTCGTCTGCGAGGCGATCCGCTCGGGCATCAACACGGTGCCCCTCGGACAGGCCGAAGCGGCCCGCGCCATCGGGCTGAGCTTCACCCAGGTCCTCTGGCTCATCGTGCTGCCGCAGGCGTTCCGTTCGGTCATCGGCCCGCTGGCCAACGTACTGATCGCGCTCACCAAGAACACGACCGTGGCGGCCGCGATCGGCGTGGCGGAGGCCGCGTATCTGATGAAGGAAATGATCGAGAACGAGGCCCAGACACTGCTCATCGGCGCGGTGTTCGCCTTCGGATTCGTGGTTCTGACCCTGCCCACCGGCCTCTTCCTCGGCTGGCTGAGCAAGCGACTGGCGGTGAAGCGATGACCTCGGTCCTCTACGACGCCCCCGGCCCCCGGGCCAAGCGGCGCAACATCATCTTCTCGGTGGTCTTCTTCGCCCTGTTGACCCTGCTCGCATGGTGGATCTACCAGACGATGGACGACAAGGGCCAGCTGAAATGGGCCCTGTGGGAGCCGTTCACCAAGTCCGAGGCCTGGACGACATATCTGCTCCCCGGACTCGCCAACACCCTGAAGGCCGCGGGGCTCGCCATGGTCATCGCCCTCCCCCTGGGTGCGATCTTCGGCATCGCCCGTATGTCCGATCACCGCTGGGTGCGGATCCCCGCAGGTGTGGTGGTCGAGTTCTTCCGGGCGATCCCGGTGCTGCTGCTGATGCTGTTCGCCAACGAGTTCTACGCCCGTTCCACGGACGTCAGCACCGAGGACCGTCCGCTGTACGCGGTCGTCACGGGCCTGGTGCTCTACAACGCCTCGGTCCTCGCCGAGATCGTCCGCGCGGGCATCCTCGCCCTGCCCAGGGGGCAGACAGAGGCCGCGCAGGCGATCGGTCTGCGCAAGGGCCAGACGATGTCCACCATCCTGCTGCCGCAGGCCGTCACCGTGATGCTGCCGGCCATCGTCAGCCAGCTGGTCGTCATCGTGAAGGACACCGCGCTCGGCGGCGTGATGATCGGCTTCACCGAGCTGCTCAACTCGCGCGGCACGCTAGCGGCGGTCTACGCCAACGTCATCGCGAGCTTCATCGTGGTGGGGGTCATCTACATCATCCTGAACTTCATCCTGACGAGCTTCGCGAGCTGGCTGGAGGGCCGACTGCGGCGCAGCAAGCGCGGCACCGGCACGGTCCTCGGCAAGGATGACGTGGAGGAGCTCAACGCGGCCGAGGTTGGCGGCTCCTTCGGGACCGGCGCGGGCGGCTCTATCTGACAAGCAGTCAAGTGGCATGAACGGCACGGAGGGCAGTGGCATGATCGCCACTGCCCTCCGTCACTTGACGCAAGCACCGGCAATAGGTTGCATACGTTCTGTGATCGTGCACCCTGCTCCAACTTCCTGTTCACACACGTCCCTGAGGACACCGCTGCGGGCAGGGGGCGCCGCGCCGTGGACCCGGTGATCATCGTCGGGGCGGGGCCGGTCGGGCTCACGCTCGCCCTTGCGCTGGCCCGCCAGGAAGTGCCGTCCGTCGTCCTCGACGAGGGTCCGAGCAAGGACGAACCACGCCCCGCGCGCACCGTCGTGCTGCGCGAGGACACCGCCGCCCTCGTGGAGCGTCTCGCCGGTTTCCGGTCGGCCGAGGCCGGCTGCCGCTGGGCCGGATGGCGGTCGATGCGCCGCAAGCAGGTGATGCGTGCGGTCAGCTTCGAGGAGACCGGACAGGCCGCTCCGCTGCACATCGCACAGCACGTGCTGACCGGCGCCCTGCGTGCGGCCCTCGTCGGCGACCGGCTGGTCAACATCGCGACGGACAGCCGGCTCGACACCATAGAGCAGGAAGGCTCCGGCGTCACCGCCCACACCCGCGGCCCCAAGGGCACGTGGTGGCGCGGCAGTTACCTGGTCGGCTGCGACGGCCCGCGCTCGACCGTGCGCAAACTCCAGGACATCCGCTTCCCCGGCCGTACGGCGGTGGAGCGACACGCCGTCGCCGCGCTGCGTGCGGAACTTCCGTGGCCCGACGAGGCGTTGCTCCATCGGATGCCGCCGTGGCGGACGTCGGGCCCCTCGGGCGGGGAGGTGACCGGACGCCCGCTGCCGGACGGCATCTGGCGGCTGGACTGGCTGCTGCCGTCCGGCAAGGACCTGGTCACGCCGGAGCTGCTGGTGGCCCGCGTCCGGGAGACGCTCGCGGGCTGGACGGGCGGTTCGACACCGCCGTACGAGCTGCTGGACACCGGAGTCCACATCGTCCACCACCGCCTGGCCCGACGGTGGCGCGCGGGCCGGGTCTTCCTCGCCGGGGACGCCGCCCACCTGCTGGGCGCGCTCGGCACCCAGGGGCTGGACGAGGGGCTGAGGGACGCCGACAACCTCGCCTGGAAGCTGGCGCTGGCCTGGCACCACGGACAGCACGAGGCGCTGCTCGACAGCTACCAGGCCGAGCGGCGCGGAATCGTCGCCGCCCGGCTGCGCGCCGCCGACCAGGCGCTGCCGCTGCTCCGCGGCGGCGGAGCGCTGCGCTCGTACGTCCCCGGCTCGTCCCGGGGCCACGACGCGCTGCTCACCGACGGCCACCTGGGGCAGGGCGCGCTGGGTGCCGCGGGGGCGTACGACCGCTCGCCGCTCGCGCCCCGGCCCCTCGAGGGCGAGGCCCTGGTGGACACCCTGCCCGGTGCCCAGGTCACGGACGTCCGGGTCACCGCGGAGGACGGCACCTTCGTACGTCTGCGGGACCGGCTCGGCCGCGGCGCGCTGCTCGTCGTGCTGGTCGCGCCGGGCACGGGTGTGTGGGAGCGCCGACACTGGGTGAGCGCCGGAATCATGCCCCGGCTCGCGGCTGCCGTCACGGCGCTGCCGCACCCGGCCGAACTGCTCGTCACCGAGAGCTACCCGGGGGCGGCCGCCCACACGGTCCTGCTGGTACGGCCCGACGGACACCTGGTCACCGCGCTGAACGGGGTGCGCCCCGCCGACCTGTACACGGCGGCCGAGGCGACACTGGGCGGGCCGGTGGAGGCGGGGACGGAGGCGAAGGCCACGGCGGGGTCGCGCTGAGCGGCCCCTGCCGACATACCGTCCACATAGTGACTGTGAGTTGACCGGTCGGCAGCAGCGTGGTGTACTCCGCAACGTGATCGACACGTGTGTGCACCTGTGGCGGAGGGTCCATATGGACCTGGTCCGCTACGCGGGCTGCATGTGTACGCGGTCCTGCTGAATTCGCATCCCTCTTCAGCCGCGCGCGCCATCGAAGTGCAGCCGCGCGCTCCCGCGAACGCTCATCAGGACGGTGCACGTGTCTGTCTCTCCCTCTGTCTCCACCCCTGTCTCCGCCGCGCCCACGCAGGCGGATCTTCTCGATTTCGTACGGCGTACCGCGGCCGACGTCGAATTGATCGCCTCGCTTCCGCTCGACCCCGAAGGCCGCACCTGGGTGCGTCTGGAGGGACCCGGCGGCAGTGAGGCCTGGCTGATCGGCTGGCCGCCCGGTACGGGCACCGGCTGGCACGACCACGCCGACTCGGTCGGCGCGTTCCTGACCGCGGCCGGCGAGCTCAAGGAGTACTCGCTCGCCGTCCGGCTGCCCACCGACGGCTGGAAGACCCTGGAACTCAGCGAGAACGTGGACCGGGAGCGCCGGCTGTCCACCGGTCAGGGCCGCTCCTTCGGCCGTCACCACGTCCACGAGGTGCTCAACGAGTCCTCGGACCGGCACGCGATCTCCGTCCACGCCTACTACCCGCCCCTGCCGCAGATCCGCCGCTACAGCCGCAGCGGGCCGATTCTGCGCCTGGAGCAGGTCGAGCGCCCGGAGGACTGGCAGTGAGCGGCGGCAGCGGTACGGGCGAACGGCCGGTCGGCATCGACGAGTTGCTGGAGCGGGTCCGCGAGGGCTACGAGCGCGTCGAGCCGCAGGAGGCGTACGACGCCGTCCAGGCCGGTGAGGCGCTGGTGGTGGACATCCGTTACGCGGCCCTGCGCGAGCGAGACGGTCTGATTCCGGGTGCCCTGGTCGTCGAACGCAACGAACTGGAGTGGCGCCTCGATCCCCAGGGCAGCCACCGTGCGCCCGAGGCCACGAGCCATGACCTGCGTGTGGTCGTGGTGTGCAACGAGGGCTACGCCTCCAGTCTGGCGGCCGCGTCCCTGCACCGGCTGGGACTGCTGCGGGCCACCGATCTGGCCGGCGGGTTCCAGGCCTGGAAGGCGGCGGGGCTTCCGGTGACGTCGTAGGGCGGGCGGGGCCAGACGCTTCCTGCCGGCCAAGGCATGCTCACCAGGCGTCGGCGACCTTGTTGGCTTCCTCCTTGCGTGGGAGGCCGAGCCCACCGTGCGGGAGCCTGGCGCCGTGCCACCGCGTCGCACCCCCGTGGCCCACGGAACACGGGATTCGCCCGCCCGACGCGCCGCGCGGTGTCCGGCCCCGGACGCGATGGGCGCCCCCGCGCGTCCACCGTGTCCGGGCCCGACGTACCAGGGGCGGCCTTCTATGCGGGCCTCTCCCCTTCAGAAGCCCTCATGTTCAGAAGCCCTCGTCTTCAGAAGCCCTCGTCGCCGAGGAACTCCGTGTCCTCGCCCTCCTCTTCGAGCGCCCGCCGGACCACCCGCAGGGCCATGCCCTCGGGGTAGCCCTTGCGGGCGAGCATGCCCGCGAGGCGCCGCAGCCGCTTGTCGCGGTCGAGGCCGCGGGTCGAGCGCAGTTTGCGGGCGACGAGCTCGCGTGCGGTCGCCTCTTCCTGTTCGGAGTCGAGCTGTGCCACGGCCTCGTCGATCAGCGTGGAGTCGACGCCCTTGGTCCGTAGTTCCTGGGCGAGGGCGCGCCGGGCCAGCCCCCGGCCGTGGTGCCGGGACTCCACCCAGGCTTCCGCGAACGCACTGTCGTTGATCAGCCCGACCTCCTCGAACCGTGACAGCACCTCCTCGGCGGCATCGTCGGGAATCTCGCGCTTGCGCAGGGCGTCCGCGAGTTGCTTCCGCGTGCGCGGGGTCCCGGTGAGCAGGCGCAGACAGATCGCCCGAGCCCGCTCCACCGGGTCCCCTGAAGGTTCCTCCTGCTCGGCCCTCGACGAGGAGGAGGCGCCTTCGCCCTCACCGGACGGCTCCGCACGGCCACGCCGACGGCGCCCGCGCCCACCGCCCGCGTCATGGCCCCCGCCGCCCGCGTCACGGGCCCGGCCACGGCGACGCGAGCCGCCCGCCGAACCGGCGCCGCGCACCGCACCACCGTCCGGCCACTCTCCGCTGCCCGACGCGGCGCCGGGCTCCCCGTCCGTGCCGTACGACGCAGTGTGGTCGTACGGCACGCCCGCGTCGCGGTCCACGCGGTCGTCTCCCCGGGCAGAGCCTCCGTCGCCCGCGCTCCCCCACTCACGCGGGGCGTCCGGATACGCGTACTCGGCCCAGTCGGTTCGTCGTGTCACGGCGTCAGCTCTTGGCGGTGACGGCCTTGGTCTTGGCGGCCTTGGCTGCCGGCGACGCGGGGACCGTCTTCGCTGCGTCGTCAGTGGCGGCGGAGACCGCGGCGTCCGCGCCCGGTTCGGCCGGCGGCTCCTCCGGTCGTACGCCGACGCCCAGCTTCTCCTTGATCTTCTTCTCGATCTCGTTGGCCAGGTCGGGGTTGTCCTTGAGGAAGTTGCGCGCGTTCTCCTTGCCCTGGCCGAGCTGGTCGCCCTCGTACGTGTACCAGGCGCCGGCCTTGCGGACGAAGCCGTTCTCCACGCCCATGTCGATCAGACCGCCCTCGCGGCTGATGCCATGGCCGTAGAGGATGTCGAACTCGGCCTGCTTGAAGGGCGGCGCGACCTTGTTCTTGACGACCTTGACGCGAGTGCGGTTGCCGACCGCGTCGGTGCCGTCCTTCAGGGTCTCGATGCGACGGATGTCGAGCCGCACCGAGGCGTAGAACTTCAGCGCCCGGCCACCGGTCGTGGTCTCCGGCGAGCCGAACATCACGCCGATCTTCTCGCGGAGCTGGTTGATGAAGATCGCGGTGGTCTTCGACTGGTTGAGCGCACTGGTGATCTTCCGCAGCGCCTGGCTCATCAGACGGGCCTGCAGACCGACGTGGCTGTCGCCCATCTCGCCCTCGATCTCCGCGCGCGGGACGAGCGCGGCGACGGAGTCGATGACGATCAGGTCGAGGGCACCGGAGCGGACCAGCATGTCCACGATCTCCAGCGCCTGCTCGCCGTTGTCCGGCTGGGAGAGGATCAGGTTGTCGATGTCGACGCCGAGCTTCTTCGCGTACTCGGGGTCGAGGGCGTGCTCCGCGTCCACGAAGGCGACCTGGCCGCCCGCCTTCTGAGCGTTCGCCACCGCGTGCAGGGTCAGCGTGGTCTTACCGGAGGATTCCGGTCCGTACACCTCCACCACGCGGCCGCGCGGCAGGCCGCCGACGCCGAGCGCGACGTCGAGCGCGGTCGACCCGGTGGGGATGACCTCGATGGGCTCGTTCGGCCGCTCGCCCAGGCGCATGACCGCGCCCTTGCCGAATTGCCGTTCAATCTGTGCGAGCGCGGCGTCCAGGGCCTTCTCGCGGTCGGTACCTGCCATGGGTTCCACCCGGTTTGCTTGAGTCGATCGCTTCACGTCAAAGACGCTAACGCCTGCCACTGACAATGCGCCCCGACGCCCGTCCGGCCTGTGGATAACTCGGGCACATCTCCGTCCAAACCCGGTGGAAGTCTCCGTCGAGATCGTCACCGGAGCTTCCATAAGAATGGATGTTCGATTTTTGTGTCAAGCGCACCACTCGACACTTCCGAGCCTACGTTCGCGGTCCGACAACGCCCCGGGTTCAGCCTCCCGTCCGGGGCCTCCGCGCCCACAGCCCACGCGCCCGCTTGAGCAGACTGGGCCTCTGTTCTCCTGTCCGGTGCCCATGGACACGGGGATCGTCCGTGACGTCGTACCGCTTCACATAGGCCCCGAGGAACGCCTGGAGCGTGGCGATCGCCGGGATGGCGATCAGCGCGCCGACGGCACCGAGGAGGGCGGTGCCCGCGACGACCGAGCCGAAGGCGACCGCGGGGTGGATGTCCACGGTCTTCGAGGTCAGCTTGGGTTGCAGCATGTAGTTCTCGAACTGCTGGTAGATCACGACGAAGATCAGCACCCACAGCGCGTACCAGGGATCGACGGTGAAGGCGATCAGCATCGGCAGGGCGCCCGCGAGATAGGTGCCGATGGTGGGGATGAACTGCGAGACCAGCCCCACCCACACCGCGAGCACCGGCGCGTACGGCACGTCCAGTATCTGGAGCAGGATGTAGTGCGCGATTCCGGAGACGAGCGCCATCAGGCCGCGCGAATAGATGTAGCCGCCGGTCTTGTTGACGGCGATCTCCCACGCGCGCAGCACCTCGGCCTGTTTGGCGGGCGGCAGCACCGAACAGATCGCGCGCCGCAGCCGGGGGCCGTCCGCGGCGAAGTAGAAGGAGAACAGCGCGATCGTCAGCAGCTGGAACAGGCCTCCGAGGACCTGGGTGGACACGTCCAGGACACCGGTGGCGCTGTTCTGGACGTAGTTGCGCAGCCAGTCGGAGCGGAGCAGGCCCTCCTGGATGTCCACCCGTTTCAGATCGGTGTGGAAGTGCGCGTTGATCCAGTTGATGACGGAGTCGAGATAGTCCGGGAACCCCTCGACGATCTTGATGATCTGACCCGCGAGCATCGAGCCGAGCAGCGTGACGAAGCCCGCGGCCACGATCAGTACGGCGAGGGAGACGAGGAATGTGGCCAGCCCTCTGCGCATGCCGCGCGAGGCCATCCAGCTCACCGCGGGTTCGATGGCCAGGGCCAGGAAGAACGCGATGAGGATGTTGATCAGCAGGCCGGTGAGCTCGTGGAAGGCCCAACTGCCCAGCTGGAACACGGCGATGAGAGCGAGCGCGAGCACCATGGCGCGCGGCAGCCAGCGCGGCATGCGGGAGTTCGCCCCGGCGGCGCCGTCGGCCGGGGGCCGGGTGGGCGGCGTGGTACCGAACGGGGATGCCTGCGGGGTTACCTGGCCGGTCTCGTCAGTGGGTGCCACGGTGCAAGTCTCACCCACGGCACGGACAATCGGGGCCGTCCTGCGATCTTCGTGACCTGTCAGCGCTTCTCTTGTGGCACGTTCATGACCGCGCAGACCACGCGCCACACATCCTTGGCGTCCCAGCCGGCGTCCAACGCCCCGTGCACCGTGCGCCCGCCGAGCTCCGCCATCACGTGGTCACGCGCGAACGTATCGGAGTATCCCTGACCGAAGTGGTCAGCCATCCGCTGCCAGAAGACCGTCAACCGCATGACACCAGTATCCCGCCCCTGAGAGTGGGCCTCGGCCGGGAGCCCTTGCCGAGACCGCTTTCCGTCCTACGGTCTGTCGCATGGCCGAATCCGGAGCTTCCCCACTCCCCCCGACGCCCCCGGCGCACTCCCCGCTCTTCCGCGCCGAGCGCTTCGTCTGGCTCACCGCGCGCGTGCTGGAACAGCGCCTCTTCGCCCACCACTTCCTGCACGGCAGCCCCGATCCGGTGGAGACCGCGCTGGACGCCTACCGCAACGAGGACGGCGGGTACGGCCACGCTCTGGAACCCGATCTGCGCGGCCCCGTCAGCCAGCCCCTGCACGCCGGTCACGCCCTGCGTGTGCTGGACTCCGTCGGGCGCTGCGGCGGGCAGCGGGTGGAGCGCGTGTGCCGCTATCTGACCTCTGTCTCCACTACGGACGGCGCGCTGCCGTCGGTCCGTCCCAGCCAGCGCGACTACCCCGCCGCTCCCTTCGTGCCGATCGTCGACGACCCGCCCAGCGACCTCCTCGCCACCGGGCCGGTGGTCGGCCTGCTGCACCGCAACGAGGTGTGGCACGCCTGGCTGTTCCGGGCCACGGACTTCTGCTGGCACGCGGTCGAGTCCCTGAAGCAGTCCCACCCGTACGAGATCGAGGCGGCCGTGGCCTTCCTGGACTCCGCACCCGACCGCCCGCGCGCGGAGGCGGCCGCCGACCGCCTCGGCCGCCTGGTACGTGAGCACCGACTCGCGGCACTGGACCCGGAGCGCCTCGACGCGTTCCCGGTCGCGCCCGGCTACGCCGCCGGTGAGCACCACTTCCCGTACGACTACGCCAGGACCCCGGGCTCCCTCGCGCGCGCGTGGTTCACGGACGAGGAGATGGAACGCTCCCTGGACCACCTGGCGAGCCGGCAGCAGGAGGACGGCGGCTGGCCCATCACCTGGCGCCAGTGGGCACCGGGCACCGCCCTGGAGGCACGCCCCATGGTGACGATCGAGGCGCTGCGCACGCTCAAGGCGTACGGCCGGACCGTCGGCTGACCCCGGCCCGCCTCAGCCGCCCAGGGCGCGCACTCCGGCGGTCACCACCACAGCCGCCGCGACGACCAGCAGGAACGGGGCGCGCAGCATGAGTGCGACGGCGGCCGCGACGAGACCGGCGGCTCTGGCGTCCAGCACCAGAGCACGGCCGTCGGCGAAGGTCTGCTGAGCCGTGAGAGCGGCGAGGAGGGCGACGGGCAGCAGGGCCGCGAGGCGCCTGACGAGCGGCCTCTCGAGGGCGCCTGCGGGCACGAGCAGCCCGGCGAGCTTGACGGCGTAGCAGCCGACGGCGGTCGCACCGATCGCGATCCAGATGTTCAACGGGCTTCCTCTTCCGTGTCGTTGCGTACGGCGCCCCTGCGCCGCCCCTCCAGGAAGAGCACCAACGGAGCCGCGAGCGCGGCCGCAAGGACCGGCACTCCGGCCGGCAGCACAGGCAGGAGTCCGAGTCCCAGCAGGACGGCGAGAGCGGCGACGGCCCGCTCGGTTGCGGACGTCAGCATCGGCGCGAGCAGCGCCAGGAAGACGGCGGGACCGGCCGCGTCGAGGCCCCACGCGTCCGTGTCGCCGATGGCCTCGGCCCCCAGCGCGCCGAGCAGCGTGGTGAGGTTCCACAGCACGTACAGGCTGAGCCCGGTCACGGCGAAGCCGATGCGGACGCTGCGCCGCGTCGGCTGCGCCAGCGCCACGGCCGCGGTCTCGTCGATGACCCACTGGGCGGCGAACGGCCGCACCGCGCGCGGGAGGGCCAGCAACTGCGACAGCCGCAGTCCGTAGAAGGCGTTGCGCACGCCCAGGAAGAAGGCACCGGCGGCCGCCGTGAGCGGGTTGCCGCCGGCCGCGAGCGCCCCCACCAGTGCGAACTGGGACGCGCCGGTGAACACCAGGAGGCTGAGGGCACAGGTCTGTAGGAGCGTGAGCCCGCTCCCGGCCGAGGTCACCCCGAAGGCGAACCCGGACAGTCCTACGGCGACCCCGACTCCGAGCGCGTCCCGGACGACGGCTGCGTCGGCCCGGTCTCCTTCTTCGGCGCGTATGTCCGGGAGAGCTGTCTGTTCTGCCATGACTCGGACGGTAGGAGCAGCTGCTGCCGTGCGTCTTGTACGTTCTTGCGCTCACGCCGGTACGCCCCCGGCGGCACCCCCACGATCCGGGTGAAGTGGCGGTTCAGGTGGGGCTGATCGGTGAACCCCACGGCCGCAGCCACGTCGGCGGGCGTCGAACCCGCGTCCAGCAGCCGCCGAGCCTGCCGCACGCGCGCGTCGGTCAGCCAGGTGTGCGGCGGCATCCCGTAGGCGTCCCGGAAGGCCCGGAGCAGGGCGAAGGGGCTGGTCCCGAACTCGGCCGCCAGTCGCTCCAGGGTCGGCGGTTCGGCCATCCGCTCCTCCAGCTCGGCACGCGCGCGTGCCGCGATCCGCGCACCCGCCGTCCGTATGTCTCGCCGCGGCAGCGGCCCGCCGTTCAGCCTGAGCAGCCGGGTCACCACGACCCGCAGCAAGGTGTCGGCGGCCAGGGCGTTGCCCTCGTCGGCGGCCCGAAGCACCTGATGCACCAGGCTCACGGTGTACGGATCGTCGACAACGGGACTCACGAACCCGGGGGTACCGCGGATCGTCGTGGTCTCCGCGGCGATCTCGGCCACGACCTCCGGCGAGGGATAGACGGCGCCGTACCGCCATCCCTCGGGCACGCCCGCGCGGCCCGTGTGCGCGGTGTCCGGGTTGACCAGCGCGAGCGCGCCGGGGCCCGCGTACTCGTCGGCACCGCGGTGGTGGAACACCTCCACGCCCTCGGATATGGCGGCGATGACGAAGTTCTCGTGCGTATGCCGGACGAAGGTCTTGCGGATGTACCGGGCCCGCAGCAGATCGACGCCGGGCAGTTCCGCGTACTGCCAGTGCCGCGCCCGCTCATCCGAACCCACCATGTCCCCATTCTCACCACGACCCCGCCCACACCGCCGCCGGATATGTCGTCGCAGGTCAGAGCCATTGTCAGTGGGCGGGTGCAGGATGGACGCATGGTCAGCTCCGCACATCGAGCCCTCGACGGCTTCTCCCCCGCGACCCGCGGCTGGTTCACGGGGGCCTTTTCCGCGCCCACCGCGGCCCAGGCGGGCGCGTGGCAGGCCATCGGGGAGGGTTCGGACGTGCTGGTGGTGGCCCCCACCGGCTCCGGCAAGACCCTGGCCGCCTTCCTGGCCGCCCTCGACCAGCTCGCCTCGACACCCCCGCCGGCCGACCCCAAGAAGCGCTGCCGCGTCCTCTATGTGTCCCCGCTGAAGGCCCTCGCGGTCGATGTCGAGCGCAATCTCCGCAGCCCGCTGACCGGCATCCGCCAGGAATCCGTGCGCCTGGGCCTGCCCGAGCCCGAGGTCAAGGTGGGCATCCGCTCCGGCGACACCCCGCCCGCCGAGCGCCGTGCGCTGTCCACCCGCCCCCCGGACATCCTGATCACCACCCCGGAGTCCCTGTTCCTGATGCTGACGTCGGCCACGCGCGACGCGCTGACCGGCATCGAGACGGTGATCCTGGACGAAGTGCACGCGGTGGCCGGCACCAAGCGCGGCGCCCACCTCGCACTCACCCTGGAGCGGCTCGACGAACTGCTCCCGAAGCCCGCCCGCCGTATCGGCCTCTCGGCCACCGTCCGCCCGGTCGACGAGGTCGCCCGATATCTCTCCCCCCGCCGCAAGGTGGAGATCGTCCAGCCCAAGTCCGGCAAGGAGTTCGACCTCTCGGTCGTCGTCCCGGTCGAGGACCTGGGCGAACTGGGCGGCTCCCCGGTGGCCGACGGCAGCGAAGGGGCGGAGCGCCCGTCGATCTGGCCGCACGTGGAGGAGCGGATCACCGACCTCGTCCAGGCCCACCGTTCGACGATCGTGTTCGCCAACTCCCGCCGCCTCGCGGAGCGGTTGTGCAACCGCCTCAATGAGATCGCCTACGAGCGGGCCACCGGCGAGCCTCTGGACGAGCACCACGCCCCAGCCGAGCTCATGGGCGGCTCGGGGGCCGCGCAGGGCGCCCCGCCCGTCATCGCGCGCGCCCACCACGGCTCGGTCTCCAAGGAGCAGCGCGCCCAGGTCGAGGAGGACCTCAAGGCGGGCCGCCTCCCCGCAGTGGTCGCCACATCCAGCCTCGAACTGGGCATCGACATGGGCGCCGTGGACCTCGTCGTCCAGGTCGAATCACCCCCCTCCGTGGCCTCCGGCCTGCAACGAGTGGGCCGCGCGGGACACCAGGTCGGCGCGGTCTCCACCGGCGTCGTCTTCCCGAAGTACCGCGGCGACCTCGTCCAGGCGGCCGTGGTCACCGAGCGCATGCGCACCGGCTCGATCGAGTCCCTGAGGGTGCCGGCCAACCCTCTGGACGTCCTCGCCCAACAGCTCGTCGCGATGACGGCGATGGACACCTGGCAGCTCGACGACCTCCTCGCCATGGTCCGCCGGGCCGCGCCGTTCGCCTCGCTGCCGGAGTCGGCGTTCACGGCCGTGCTCGACATGCTCGCGGGCCGCTATCCGTCCGACGCCTTCGCGGAGTTGCGTCCGCGCGTGGTGTGGGACCGCGTCGTCGGCACGATCACCGGCCGTCCCGGCGCACAGCGCCTCGCCGTCACCTCCGGAGGCACGATTCCCGATCGGGGCCTGTTCGGGGTGTTCCTCGCCGGAGCCGACCCGAAGAAGGGCGGCGGGCGGGTCGGCGAGCTCGACGAGGAGATGGTCTACGAGTCCCGCGTCGGGGACGTCTTCACCCTCGGGACCAGTTCCTGGCGCATCGAGGACATCACCCGCGACCGCGTCCTGGTCTCCCCCGCGCCGGGCGTACCGGGCCGGCTCCCCTTCTGGAAGGGCGACCAGCTGGGCCGCCCGCTCGAACTGGGCCGCGCGGTCGGCGCGTTCCTCCGCGAGGTCGGCTCGCTGCCCAAGGACGACGCCCGCCTCCGTCTGCTCGCCGCGGGCCTGGACGCCTGGGCCGCGGACAACGTCCTGTCCTACCTGGACGAACAGCGCGAGGCCTGCGGCCACGTCCCGGACGACCGCACGATCGTCGTGGAGCGGTTCCGCGACGAGCTCGGCGACTGGCGGGTCGTCGTCCACTCCCCCTTCGGCGCCCAGGTCCACGCCCCCTGGGCCCTGGCGCTCGGCGCCAAGCTCTCCGAGCGGTACGGCATGGACGCGCAGGTCATGCACGCCGACGACGGCATCGTGCTGCGCCTGCCCGACGCCGACCTCATGGGCCTGGACCTGCTCGACCAGGCACCGATGAAGGCAGGCACGGAATACGACGCCGAGCAGGCCCCGGTCGGCGCTGCGGACGTGGTCTTCGACAAGGGCGAGGTCGACCAGGTCGTCACCGAGCAGGTGGGCAGCTCGGCGCTGTTCGCGGCCCGCTTCCGCGAGTGCGCCGCCCGCGCGCTGCTGCTGCCGCGCCGCAACCCCGGCAAGCGCACCCCACTGTGGCAGCAGCGCCAGCGTGCCGCCCAACTGCTCCAGGTGGCGAGCGAGTTCGGCTCGTTCCCGATCGTCCTCGAAGCGGTCCGCGAGTGCCTCCAGGATGTCTTCGACGTCCCCGGACTCGTCGAGCTGATGGGCGATCTGGAGTCCCGCAAGGTCCGCCTGGTCGAGGTCACCACGCCCGAGCCCTCCCCGTTCGCCCGCTCCCTCCTCTTCGGGTACGTCGCCCAGTTCCTGTACGAGGGAGACTCGCCCCTCGCCGAGCGCCGCGCTGCCGCCCTGTCGCTGGACTCGCGCCTGCTGGCCGAGCTGCTCGGCCAGGCGGAGCTGCGCGAGCTGCTCGACGCCGAGGTCCTGACCGAGCTGGAGAAGGAACTCCAGTGGCTGACCGAGGACCGCCGCGCCAAGGATGCCGAAAGCGTCGCGGATCTGCTGCGCCTGCTCGGCCCGCTCACCGAAGCCGAGCTGGCCGAGCGGGGCGCCGAACCGCAATGGGCCCAGGAGCTGGCCGGCGCCCGCCGCGCCATCCGCGTCCGGATCGCCGGCGCCGACCACTGGGCGGCGATCGAGGACGCGGGCCGCCTGCGCGACGCGTTGGGCACAGCGCTGCCGGTCGGCGTCCCCGAGGCCTTCACCGAGCCGGTCAAGGACCCGCTCGGCGACCTCCTCGCGCGGTACGCCCGTACCCACGGCCCGTTCACGTCGGCCACCGCGGCCGCCCGCTTCGGTCTGGGCGTGGCGGTCACCGAGGGCGCGTTGCAGCGACTGGCGGCGAACGGCCGTGTCGTACAAGGGGAGTTCCATCCCGCCGGGATCGGTCAGGAGTGGTGCGACGCGACGGTCCTGCGCCGTCTCCGGCGCCGTTCGCTGGCCGCGCTGCGGCAGGAGCTGGAGCCGGTGACTCCGCCCGCGCTGGCCCAGTTCCTGCCCCAGTGGCAGCACATCGGCAAGGGCCACGGGCTGCGTGGCATCGACGGTCTGGTGCGTGCCGTAGAGCAGTTGCAGGGCGCGTCCGTACCGGCATCGGCTCTGGAGAAGCTCGTCCTGCCGTCCCGCGTCGCGAACTACACGCCCGCCATGCTCGACGAACTCACCGCCTCCGGAGAGATCGTGTGGGCCGGCGCGGGCGCGCTCCCCGGCAAGGACGGCTGGGTCTCCCTGTACCTGGCGGACGCAGCCCCACTGCTCCTGCCACCCCCGCACCCCCTGGAACTGACCGCGCTCCACCAGTCCGTCCTGGACACCCTCTCCGGGGGCTACGGCCTGTTCTTCCGCCAGATCGCCGACCAGATCCGGGCCACCACCCACCCCGACGCCACGGACCCCCAACTGGCCGATGCCGTCTGGGACCTGGCCTGGTCGGGCCGTCTGACGAATGACACCCTCACGCCCATGCGCTCCCTCCTGGGCTCGGGCCGCACCGCGGGCTCCACGGCCCACCGCGCCAAGCGCACGGTCCCACGCGGGCGCTACGGCTCGCTGACCGCCGCCGCCCGCCCCGCCTCCCGCACCGGCCCGCCGACCGTCGCCGGCCGCTGGTCCCTGCTACCGGATCGCGAACCCGACACCACCGTCCGCGCCCATGCGCTGGCCCGCACCCTCCTCGACCGGCACGGCGTGGTGACGCGGGGAGCCGTCTCCGCGGAAGGCGTCGAGGGCGGCTTCTCGGCGACGTACCGCATCCTGTCCGCCTTCGAGGACAGCGGCCAGGCAAGGCGTGGCTACGTGGTGGAAGGCCTCGGCGCCGCCCAGTTCGCCATGGACGGAGCGGTCGACCGCCTCCGCGCGGTGGCGTCCGCCCGCGAGCGGGGCGAGGTCCTGCCGCCCCAGCCGTACAGCGACGGCGCCCAACAGCCCTTCGACGCCTCCGAGGGCTTCCCACCGGGTGCCTTCGAGTGGACCGACGGCGCCGCAGCAGGCGGCTTCGAGTCGAGCGACGGCTCCACATCGGGCAGCGACTTCGGCGCCCCGGGTTTCGACGAAGGCTTCGAAGACGGCTTCAGCACGCCCCACACCCCCACCGCCCGCCCCAACTCCCCCCGCTCCCGCGACGAGTACACCTCCCCGCGCGACTTCCCCCCGCCCCGTACCAGCCCTCCGTACGGCTCCGGCCCCGGCTTCGCCCCCCACCGCACCCGCCCCACCCCCGACTCCCGAGCCGTCGTCCTCGCCGCCGCCGACCCGGCGAACGCGTACGGCGCCGCGCTCCCCTGGCCCGAACCCCCGACCGGCGCCGGGCACAAGCCCGGTCGCAAGGCGGGCTCCCTCGTGGTCCTCGTCGACGGCGAGCTGACGCTCTACATGGAGCGCGGCGGCAAGACACTCCTGGCCTGGCCCTCCACTCCGGACGGCACGGCCACGGACGACCCACGCCTGCGCGAGGCCGCCGAAGCCCTCGCCACCGCCGCCCGCGCGGGCTCCCTCGCCACGGTCACGGTGGAGCGCGTCAACGGCGCCTCCGCCCTGACCTCCCCCATCGGCAGCCTCCTGGAAGGATCCGGTTTCATCGCAACCCCAAGGGGCCTGAGACTGCGGGCCTGACCCGTGCAAGGGCACGCCATCAGGGCGCGGCGACAGGGCACCGCATCGGAAGCACGGCGGCATCCACCGCCCGAAGGAGAACGAACCCCATGCCCGAAGGAGACACCGTCTGGCAAGCCGCAAGGCTCCTGCACGGCGCGCTCGCGGGCCAGATGCTGACCCGGAGCGACCTCCGCGTCCCCAAGTACGCCACCGTCGATCTCACCGGCCGCACGGTCCTGGACGTCACGCCCCGCGGCAAGCACCTCCTCACCCGTATCGAGGGCGGCCTGACGCTCCACTCGCACCTACGGATGGACGGCGCCTGGAAGGTGTTCGCCGCAGGCCGGCGCTGGACCGGCGGCCCCACCCACCAGATCCGCGCCATCCTCGGCGCAGCCGACCACACGGCCGTCGGCTACCGCCTCCCCGTCCTGGAACTCCTCCGCACGACCGAGGAGCACCGCGTCGTGGGCCACCTCGGCCCCGACCTCCTGGGCCCGGACTGGGACCCCGACCGCGCCCTGGTCAATCTCCTCGCGGACCCCGCCCGCTCCCTAGGCGAAGCCCTGCTCGACCAACGCAATCTGGCCGGTATCGGCAACGTCTACAAGAGCGAGCTCTGCTTCCTGCTCGGCGCCACCCCCTGGCTCCCCATCGGTGTCCTCCCCACCGAGCGCGCCGCGCAACTCCCCGCCCTCGCCAAGAAGCTCCTGGAGGCCAACCGCGACCGCCCCGCCCGTACGACGACGGGCCGCCGGGGCCAGGACCTGTTCGTGTACGGCCGCGCGCCCCGCCCCTGTCTCCGCTGCCAGACACCGATCCGCGTGGCCGACCAGGGCGACGGCTCCCGCGACCGCCCCACGTACTGGTGCCCGACCTGCCAGACGGGCCCCGCCCCGACCCCCGGCGCCCTTCGCAGGAAACGGAACCCGACCCCGTACGGCTGAACCAGCCAGACGAACCCGCCCCATACGACGGAACCCACTCCCGTCCAACTAATTGACGCCCCGTCAGAAACCCTCGTACCGTCCCTTTATGCCCGTCAAGGCGTACGACCTCACCGGCCGCACCGCGTTCGTCACCGGCGCCGGGAGCGGCATCGGCCGGGCCTCGGCGGTCCTGCTCGCGGAGGCGGGAGCCACCGTGCACTGCGCGGACCGCGACGCACAGGGCCTGCACGAGACAGCGACCCTGATCAAGGACGCGGGTGGCCTGGCCCACACGCACCCCCTCGACGTCACCGACCGCACTCAGCTCAAGCAGGCCGTCCAGTCCTGCGCGCAGCTGCACGTCATGGCCGCGGTCGCCGGAATCATGCACAGCAGCCCCGTCCTGGACACCAGGGACGCAGACCTCGACCGGGTACTGAACGTCAACTTCAAAGGCGTGCTCTACGCCTGCCAGGAGGCCGCCCGGCTGATGCTCGCCCAGCAGATCAGGGGCAGCATCATCACCATGGCGTCGGGAGCCGTCGACACCGGCGGCCCCGGCCTGCTCTGCTACGGCGCCGCAAAGGCGGCCGTGGTGCAGCTGACGAAGACACTGGCGGCCGAGATCGGCCGGCACGGCATACGCGTCAACGCGGTCGCGCCGGGCTGGATCCGCACGCCCATGACGGACCGCCATGACAGCGAGGCCCAGGCGCACACCGAGTCACTGATGGCCCGGAGGTCGCCACTGGGCCGGGTCGGCGAGCCGGAGGACGTCGCCTACGCCGTCCTGCACCTGGCGTCGGACGCGTCGGCCTTCACGACAGGTCAGATCCTGCGCCCGAACGGCGGGGTCGCGATGCCCTGGTAGCCACGGCCAGCCGCCAGGCCTCCCGCCACCGCCCGGTGTCCAAGGCGCCGGCCGCCCGCACCTTCGGCACACAGTGCACCGGCAGCAGGCTCAGCCCCCATCCCCCGGCGGCGACGGCACCCTCCAGCACCCCGGCATCGGGCGACAGCGCGAGCCGCAGCACGGCCCACCACCACAGCGCCCCGAGCCCGAGCGGCGCCCCCCAGCGCACTATCGACCCCGTCATGGCACCACCACCTCCGGCCCGAAGCTAGAAGGGCCGCATCACCCGCCGGAAGGGCGCACCCACGGCACACGGATGCAGCGCAGGCCAATACCGTCACGCGCAGTGGGCACGCCCACGTCTCGGGCTTGCGGTCCGGGTCAGCGCGCAGGCACGGCCAGGTCACCCGTTGGCGGCCTGGAACATCCAGTGGTGCTTCTCCAGGTCGGCGGTGATCCCGATGAAGATGTCCTGGCTGACCGGGTCCGGCTCGGCGGTCGCCTCGATCCGCTCCCGCATGCGGGTGATCACCGCGCCCAAGGCATCGACCAGCGTGGCCACCGCATCGCCGTCCGTGACCCAGCCCTCGCGCGCCGGGCCGATGCCGCTGCCGACCGCCACGGTCGCCGCGCGCCCGTCCGGCGAGACACCCAGCGCCGAGGCACGCTCCGCGACGGTGTCGGAGTGCGTCCGTGCGGTGGCCACGACCTCGTCGAGCTGAAGGTGGACGGAGCGGAAGCGCGGCCCGACCACGTTCCAGTGGATCTGCTTGGCCACGAGGGCGAGATCCACCAGGTCGACGAGGGCGCCCTGCAACGCCTCGGACACGGTCTTCAGGTCCGCGTCGGACAGCGGGCTCTTGACGACGTACATCCGAATCTCCCTTGGGTCGCCCCGTCATATCCCTCCACCATGACCGCCACATCCCATACCGGCAAACGGACCAAAAGGGATAGGCGTGAAACGAGAAAACCCCGGCAGCGCTTCTCCGGACCTCCCGGAGAAGCCCCGACCGGGGCCTCACACACTTCGTCAGCTCATACGCGCACACGCGTGGGACTCACGCGGCGACCACGTCCACGGCCTCGGAAGGCGCCTTGATGGTCACCCGTTCCGGTGGCACACCGGCCACCGACACGGAACCCAGCATCGGACGCACCGACGTGGGTACGTGCTCGCTCGACGTGGCCGCAGCGGACCGGGCCAGCTCGGCGAGTGCGAGCTCGTCGCTGACTTCCCGCATGAGTTCGGACATCCGTACGTCCAGCGCGTCGCAGATGGCGGAGAGCAGTTCAGAGGAAGCCTCCTTCTGCCCCCGCTCCACCTCGGAGAGATAGCCGAGTGAGACTCGGGCGGACGAGGAGACTTCGCGCAGAGTACGGCCCTGGCGTTGGCGCTGCCGACGCAGCACGTCACCCAACAGGCGACGGAGCAGAATCATCGGTGGCTCCCTCCTCGGACCGCGTAGCCGCATCCTTCACGCCCCACCGTACCGCCTTGCGCCGCGGCCGTGCGGGGAGCGATGTCGTGTTCACTCAGGGCTGCAAACATCAAAACCCCCCGTTCTGTTCCGTATCCTGTGCCCGCTCATTCCCGGTCTGTTCGCTCGCAAGCTCCTGGAAGAGCAGTGCGAGTACGCTCCGTACACTCTCCATACGAATGTCCGCCCGGTCGCCGTTCAACCGCAGTGAGGCCACTTTCCCGCCACCGACAGTCGGGGAATCCGCTGCGAACGGGCCGTCGACGGCGATGAAAACCGTGCCGACGGGCTGTCCGTCCTGGGGTTCCGGACCGGCGACACCAGTGGTCGCAAGGCCCCAGTCGGCGCCCAGCGCCTTGCGCACACCCGTCGCCATCTGGGCCGCGACCTGCGGATCCACCGCTCCCCGCTGCGCCAGCAGGGTGGCGTCGACACCCAGCAGTTCATGCTTCAACTCGGTGGCATAGGCGGTCACCGACCCCCGGAAGATCTTGGACGCTCCCGGCACCGCTGTGATCTCCGCCGCAACCAGCCCACCGGTCAGAGACTCGGCGACAGCGAGCGTCTCACCTCTCACCGTGAGTAGTCGCACCAGGTCGGCGGCCCGGGAATTCATGCCTCCGCCTCCTCCGACGCGGCCTTGCGCTCGGCGATTCCCTGTCTGCGCAGCACAATGGCTTGTCTCACATAGTCAAGGCCGGTCACCACGGTCAGGACGACCGCTGCCGCCATCACCCACCAGCGCAGGGTGGCGAGCCACCCCGTGAGCGCCAGGACGTACATCCCGACCGCCACGCCCTGCGTGAGGGTCTTCAGCTTGCCGCCGCGGCTCGCCGGAATGACGCCGTACCGGATGACGATGAAACGCAGCAGGGTGATGCCGAGTTCCCGGCCGAGGATGACGAGCGTCACCCACCAGGGCAGATCGCCAAGGGCGGAGAGACAGATCAGCGCCGCACCCATGATCGCCTTGTCGGCGATGGGGTCGGCGATCTTGCCGAAGTCGGTGACGAGGTTGTACGCGCGGGCCAGATGACCGTCGAACAGGTCGGTGATCATAGCGATGGCGAACGCCGCCCAGGCGAGCGAGCGCCACGCCGGGTCATAGCCGCCGTCGGCCAGCATCAGCGCGACGAAGCCGGGGACGAGGACCAGCCGGAGCATCGTCAGGAGGTTGGCGATGTTCCACACACTGGCCTGGTTGACGGCCACGGCCGTCAGCTTCGCGCCACGCGCCGGCTTCGCACCGCCCGGTGCACCGGAGGCCGACATGGCGGAAATGGAGGGGGAACCGGACGCACCGGATACCGCCGGCCCTTTCGCCTTGGCGGGGCCGCCCGCGGCGGATGCCGGGACTCCGGTCATCTGGTCGCCTCCTCTCCGTACCCGAGCGAGCCCTGAAGCGGCTCGGCCACCAGGTCGACACCTTCTGTACCGACCACCTTCGCCTCGACCATACGACCGACGCCGAGCCCTTCGCTGCTCGTGAGCAGCACCTGGCCGTCCGTCTCCGGAGCCTGGTGCTCCCCGCGGCCGTACGCGCCCTCCTCGCCGTCAACCGATTCGACGAGCACATGCACGGTCTCGCCCACGCGCTCCTCCGCACGCTGCGAGACGAGTTCCTCGGCCAGCCTGGAGATATGTGCCAGTCGCTGGGCGACGACGTCCTCGTCCAGCTTGTGGTCGTACGTCGCCGCCTCGGTGCCCTCCTCGTCGGAGTAGCCGAAGACGCCGATGGCATCCAGCCGCGCGCCGTTCAGGAACCGCTCCAGCTCGGCCAGGTCTGCCTCGGTCTCGCCGGGGAAGCCCACGATGAAGTTGGAGCGCACGCCGGCCTGCGGGGCCTTGTTCCGGATGGTGTCGAGCAGCTCCAGGAAGCGGTCGGTGTCGCCGAAGCGGCGCATCGCGCGCAGCACGTCCGGGGCGGAGTGCTGGAAGGAGAGGTCGAAGTAGGGCGCGATCTTCGGCGTCGAGGTCAGGACGTCGATGAGCCCGGGGCGCATCTCGGCGGGTTGGAGGTAGCTGACGCGCACGCGCTCGATGCCGTCGACCTCGGCGAGCTCGGGCAGCAGGGAGTCCAGCAGGCGGATGTCGCCGAGGTCCTTGCCGTACGAGGTGTTGTTCTCGGAGACCAGCATGATCTCCTTGACACCCTGCTCGGCCAGCCACCGCGTCTCGTTCAGCACGTCGCTCGGGCGGCGGGAGATGAAGGAGCCGCGGAAGGACGGGATGGCGCAGAAGGAGCAGCGCCGGTCGCAGCCGGAGGCGAGCTTCACGGAGGCGACAGGCGAGCCGTCGAGCCGACGGCGCAGCGGCGCCCGGGGGCCGGACTCGGGGGCGACACCCTCAGGGAGGTCCTCGGGTGCTCCGTGCCCGGGAAGCGCGACCTCGGTCGCCGACTCCTGCCGCGCGGCCGGACTGATGGGCAGCAGCTTGCGCCGGTCACGGGGGGTGTGAGCGGCGTGGATGCCACCGCTCAGGATGGTCTGGAGCCGACCCGAGATGTCCGAGTAGTCGTCGAATCCGAGCACGCCGTCGGCCTCGGGCAGCGCTTCGGCCAGTTCCTTGCCGTACCGCTCGGCCATGCAGCCCACCGCCACGACGGCCTGGGTTCTGCCATGCCTCTTGAGGTCGTTGGCCTCGAGGAGGGCGTCGACGGAGTCCTTCTTGGCGGCTTCGACGAAGCCACACGTGTTGACGACGGCGACGTCCGCGTCCTCAGCGTCCTCGACGAGATCCCAGCCGTCCGCCTCCAAGCGGCCTGCGAGCTCCTCCGAGTCCACCTCGTTACGGGCGCAGCCAAGGGTGACGAGTGCGACGGTACGGCGTTCAGGCATGGGCTCAAGACTACTTCGTCCCACTGACACCCCACGTCGACGGGGTTGGCCGATCTTGGCCAACCCCGTACCTTCATGCCCTTAAAGGACGGACCGCTCATCCGACCTGCGGATCGCCCTTCGTGTACGTCAGCCGCTCGACCGCCCCCGGCTGCCAGTCGTCGTCGATCTTCTTGCCGTTGACGTACAGCTGGATCGCGCCGGCGTCACCGAGGACGAGGTTGATCTTCTCGCTGTCCTGGAAGGTCTTGGACTCACCCTGCTTGAGGAGGCCGTCGAAGAGGAGCCGGCCGTTGTGGTCCTTTGCCGAGATCCAGCTGCGGCCGTCGGCGGCGCTGACCTGGACGGTCACCTTGTCCTGGGGCGCGGCCGCGATGGCGCTGTCCGACGGGTCGGGCTTCGGCTTGGTCGGCGTGGGCGAGGCGGTCTTGCTGGTCGAGGGCGTGGCCCCTTCGGCGACCTGGGTCTTGTCACCGCCCCCGTCGTCACCGCCCTTGAACGCGGTGAACCCGACGAAGCCGACCACGGCGACGATCGCGGCGACCATGGCCGCGGTCCAGTTGGGCCCGCGCCGCTCGGGGCGGATGCGTTCCGCCTCGAAGAGCGGGGCCGCCGGAGTCGGCGCCGGTCGGCCGCCGTGGTCGGCGTCGTACTGAGCGAGCAACGGCGCCGGATCGATGCCGACGGCCTTGGCCAGGGTCCGGATGTGACCACGGGCGTAGACGTCCCCGCCGCACGGGCCGAAGTCGTCCGCCTCGATGGCGTGCACGATGGGCAGGCGGACCCGGGTGGCGTTGGTGACGTCGTCGACGGTCAGCCCGGCCGCGATGCGCGCCTGTTGGAGGGCACGGCCGACGGAAGGGCGGGCTTCCTCACGGTCGTCTTCGAACGGACGCTCGTCTTCAGGGGAGTTGCCGATGGACACGGGGGCGCCTTTCGAGCGTTTTAGCCGCCTGTGCTGCAGGTTCAGTCTAGGGGGGGTGCGAAAGGGTGGGGCAACCGGGCGGTAGGAATTTGTACGCCATCGGTATGGCCCGACATGCCGATGGTGGGGCAGCAGCTTTTCGCTTCCCTCAACTTGACGTATGCCGCCGGGAAACGGTTGCTCAATGATCGCTTACGGGTGGGTCACGATCGAACACCCTCGGCCGCGCATCCGCCCGCATGGCGACCACTGTGCACCTTTCCTACCCGTCAGACTCCCCACGGATCACGGCAAGCACGCCATCCAGCTCGTCAGGTTTCACAAGAACATCACGAGCCTTGGACCCTTCGCTGGGGCCGACGACGCCCCGGGACTCCATGAGGTCCATCAGCCGCCCCGCCTTGGCGAAGCCGACGCGCAGTTTGCGCTGGAGCATCGAGGTGGACCCGAACTGCGTCGAGACGACCAGCTCGGCAGCCTGGCAGAGCAGGTCGAGGTCGTCGCCGATGTCCTCGTCGATCTCCTTTTTCTTCTTGGTGCCCACGGTGACGTCGTCCCGGAAGACCGGCGCCATCTGGTCCTTGCAGTGCTGGACGACGACCGCGACCTCTTCCTCGGTCACGAAGGCGCCCTGCATACGGGTCGGCTTGTTCGCCCCCATCGGCAGGAACAGCCCGTCGCCCTTGCCAATCAGCTTCTCGGCGCCGGGCTGGTCGAGGATGACCCGGGAGTCCGCCAGGGACGAGGTCGCGAACGCGAGCCGCGACGGCACGTTCGCCTTGATCAGACCGGTGACGACATCCACCGACGGCCGCTGTGTGGCCAGCACCAGATGGATACCGGCCGCGCGCGCGAGCTGCGTGATCCGCACGATCGCGTCCTCGACGTCCCGCGGCGCGACCATCATCAGGTCGGCGAGCTCGTCGACGATCACCAGCAGATAGGGGTACGGCTGGAGCTCGCGCTCACTGCCCTCGGGCGGCTTGACCTTGCCGTTCCTGATGGCCTCGTTGAAGTCGTCGATGTGCCGGTAGCCGTACGCCGCCAGGTCGTCGTACCGGAGGTCCATTTCCCGTACGACCCACTGGAGCGCCTCCGCGGCCCGCTTCGGGTTGGTGATGATCGGCGTGATCAGGTGCGGAATGCCCTCGTAGGCGGTCAGCTCGACGCGCTTGGGGTCGACGAGGACCATGCGCACGTCCTCGGGGGTCGCGCGGACCATGATCGACGTGATCAGGCAGTTAATGCACGACGATTTACCGGAACCAGTGGCTCCGGCGACGAGGACGTGCGGCATTTTCGCGAGGTTGGCCATGACATAGCCGCCCTCGACGTCCTTGCCGAGCGCCACCAGCATCGGATGGTCGTCCTCGGCCGCCGCGGCGAGCCGCAGCACATCGCCCAGGTTGACCATCTCGCGGTCGGTGTTCGGGATCTCGATGCCGACCGCCGACTTTCCGGGGATCGGGCTGATGATCCGCACGTCCGGGCTGGCGACGGCGTACGCGATGTTCTTCGTCAGCGCGGTGATCCGCTCGACCTTCACGGCGGGACCGAGCTCGACCTCGTAGCGCGTGACCGTCGGCCCGCGTGTGAAGCCGGTGACGGAGGCGTCGACCTTGAACTCGGAGAAGACGGTGGTGAGCGAGGCGACGACGGCGTCGTTGGCGGCGCTGCGCGCCTTGCCGGGGCCGCCGCGGGTGAGGAGGTCGAGCGACGGCAGGGAGTAGGTGATGTCGCCGGACAGCTGGAGCTGCTCGGCGCGCGGCGGCAGGTCGCGGATCGCCTCGGGGGCCTTGGTGAGATCCGGTACGTCCCCCTTGAGCTTCTCCTGCTTCGGACGAGCGGCCGGGACAGGCGTCGGGGTGGGTGTCGGAGTGGCCTCCTCGCGGTCCCCCACGCTCACGCCCTGGGTGAGGTCGGCGACGATCGGCGAGGGCGGCATCCCGTGCATCACGGCACCGTCGAGCGCGGCAGCGGCGGCCGCGGCGACGTCCACGGCGTCCATCTGCCGGTCCATGTCGGGCTGCGGCACCGCGGAGCGCCTGGGGCGGCCGCGACGCCGCGAGAGGGCCTCCTGCTCCGCGCTCTCGGGGTCGTACGCCTCGGGCTTCGGTGTGCGCCGGCGCGGGCGCGCGGGCAGCGCGTCCCGCCACTGGTCCTCGTACTGCTCGTCGTCCTCGCTGAAGTCGTCGTCGGCCGGGTCGTGGACGAGGCCGAGCTTCCTGCCGAGCAGCCGCAGTCGCTGCGGGATCGCGTTGACCGGGGTCGCCGTGACGACCAGCAACCCGAAGATCGTGAGCAGCACGAGCAGCGGTACGGCGAGCACCTCGCCCATGGTGTAGGTCAGCGGGGTCGCCGCGCCCCAGCCGATGAGGCCGCCGGCGTCCCTTATGGCCTGCATGCCGTCGCTGCGGGCGGGCGAGCCACAGGCGAGGTGGACCTGGCCGAGCACGCCGATGAGGAGCGCGGACAGACCGATCACGATGCGGCCGTTGGCCTCGGGCTGCTCGGGGTGCCGGATGAAGCGCACGGCGATGATCGCGAGCAGCAGCGGCACCAGCAGGTCGAGGCGGCCGAAGGCGCCGGTGACCAGTATTTCGACGAGGTCGCCGACGGGACCGCGCAGATTCGACCATGTACCGGCGGCGACGATCAGGGCGAGACCGAGGAGCAGCAGCGCGATGCCGTCCTTGCGGTGCGCCGGGTCGAGGTTCTTCGCTCCCTGACCTATGCCGCGGAAGACCGCGCCGACGGCGTGCGCGGCACCGAGCCAGATCGCCCGCAGGAGCCACACGATGCCCCCGGTGGGGTTCGGCGCCGGCTTGGGCGCGGGCTTCTTCGCCGCGGCCTTCCTGGCGGGCGCCTTCTTCGCAGGAGCCTTTTTGGCAGCGGCCTTCTTGGCCGGTCCCTTCGCGGGAGCGGCCGCCTTCTTCGCAGGCTTCTTGGCGGCAGAGGGACGTGGGGCCATGGGTGTGAGGTTACCGGTGGAGACGCCGGCGGACACGTGTGCCCACCGCTTCACCCGTTCGTGTCGCCCTTGCGGGGGCGGGAAATTGACGCGCGCTCAAACACCGCGTGCACGCCCGCACAACGGCGGTCGTCGCGGGCGTTCAGTTCTGCGACGGCACAGAAGGAGCGCTTCCCGTGCCCGGCTCCAGCGCGTCCAGCGCGCGGCGCAGGCCGGTGAGTTTGCGCTCGAGGTGGGCGGCCGTGGCCACCGCAGCCGCGTCCGCGGACTCGTCGTCGAGTTGCTTGGACAGTGCCTCGGCCTGCTCCTCGACGGCCGCGAGCCGCGCCGACAGTTCGGCGAGCAGCCCGGCGGGCTCCTTCGCCTCGCCGACCGCGGTCTTGCCTCCGCCGCCCTCCAACTGGAGCCGCAGCAGGGCCGCCTGCTCCCGCAGCTGGCAGTTCTTCATGTACAGCTCGACGAAAACGGAGACCTTGGCGCGCAGCACCCACGGGTCGAAGGGCTTGGAGATGTAGTCCACCGCGCCCGCCGCATAGCCGCGGAAGGTGTGGTGCGGACCGTGGTTGATGGCGGTGAGGAAGATGATCGGGATGTCCCGGGTCCGCTCTCGCCGCTTGATGTGCGCGGCGGTTTCGAAACCGTCCATTCCCGGCATCTGGACATCCAGCAGAATGACCGCGAAGTCGTCCGTCAGCAGTGCTTTGAGCGCTTCTTCCCCGGACGATGCCCGCACCAGCGTCTGATCGAGCGCGGAGAGGATGGCCTCCAACGCCAGCAGATTCTCCGGCCGGTCATCGACCAGGAGGATCTTGGCCTTCTGCACCATGGCCCGCCCTCCTCGCCCCGGCTTGGGGCCTCCCCTGTCCTCAGGACTTGAGGTGACGCCGATGTGCGTCGCCCCAGGGGACGACTCCCTTGCGCCGCCCGTCCTTGTGCCGGTCATGGTAGCCGCACCCCGCCTGTCGCCACACCCTGTCACCGCGATGTCACTGTGCACGTAGCAGAAACGCAGCAGGAGACCAGAAGGTTCCCCGTATCCCGTACTTCTACACGGCTTCGGCCACACTGAGTCAGCAACTCCGGGTGAACACCGAAGGTTCCCACCACTTCCCCGCCGCTTCGCCTCGCGCCCCGACGGTTCTCGTCACTCCTCCCTCATCCACTGATCCATCACAGCCAACAGGTGATCAGGGTCGACCGGCTTCGTCACATAGTCGGAAGCGCCCGACTCGATCGCCTTCTCCCGGTCGCCCTTCATCGCCTTCGCGGTGAGCGCGATGATCGGCAGACCGGCGAACTGCGGCATCCTGCGGATCGCCGTCGTCGTCGCGTACCCGTCCATCTCGGGCATCATGATGTCCATCAGCACGACCGCCACATCGTCGTGCTGCTCCAGGACCTCGATGCCCTCACGGCCGTTCTCCGCGTACAGCACGGACAGGCCGTGCTGCTCCAGAACGCTGGTGAGCGCGAAGACATTGCGGATGTCGTCGTCGACGATCAGCACCTTCTGCCCGCCGAACCGGATGCCCCGGTGCGACCGCGGCGCCACGTCCTGGTCGGACGCGGGCCAGCGCTCCGGTGTCGCCCTTCCCAGCTGTTCGGCCGCGATGGGCGTGGCCCTGCGCCGGCGCCGGAAGAGCGCGGCCGGACCGTTCTGCGCATCGCGGTACGACTTCACCTCGGCCGGCGTCTCGATCTCCACGTCGGACAGCTCCGACAGGTCCGCCGCGGCCCGGGCCGCGGACGCCACCAGGTCGCCGGCCTCCAGTGCGGGCAGCCCCTGCTGGTACCCCTGCGGCGGCAGTTCACTCGGGTGCAGCGGCAGATACAGCGTGAACGTCGAGCCGCGGCCCGGCTCGCTCTGCGCGTGGATCTCGCCGCCGAGCAGCTGGGCGATCTCCCGCGAGATCGACAGCCCCAGGCCCGTACCGCCGTACTTGCGGCTGGTCGTGCCGTCCGCCTGCTTGAAGGCCTCGAAGATCACCCGCATCTTGCTGTTCGCGATGCCGATGCCGGTGTCGGTCACGGAGAACGCGATCAGATCCGCGTCCGCGTCGCGCAGCGAGCCCGTCTCCAGGAGCTGCTCCCGAATCGCCAACGGGACGTCCGCGCCGGCCGGCCGGATGACCAGCTCGACGGATCCGGAGTCGGTGAACTTCACCGCGTTGGACAGCAGGTTGCGCAGCACCTGGAGCAGCCGCTGCTCGTCGGTGTGCAGCGTGGCGGGCAGTTCCGGAGACACCCGTACGGACAGGTCGAGGCCCTTCTCCGCGGTCAGCGGGCGGAAGGTGGCCTCTACGTAGTCGACGAGCTGGACGAGCGCGATACGCGTCGGCGAGACGTCCATCTTGCCCGCCTCGACCTTCGACAGGTCGAGGATGTCGTTGATCAGCTGGAGCAGGTCGGAGCCGGCGCCGTGGATGGTCTCGGCGAACTCGACCTGCTTCGGGGTGAGATTGGCGTCCGCGTTGTCGGCGAGCAACTTGGCGAGAATCAGCAGCGAGTTGAGCGGCGTACGCAGCTCGTGCGACATGTTGGCGAGGAACTCGCTCTTGTAGCGCATGGAGACGGCGAGCTGCTCGGCGCGCTCCTCCAGGACCTGCCGAGCCTCCTCGATCTCGGTGTTCTTGACCTCGATGTCGCGGTTCTGCTGGGCCAGCAGCTCGGCCTTCTCCTCCAGTTCGGCGTTGGACGCCTGGAGGGCCTTCTGCCGGTTCTCCAGCTCCTCCGAACGCTCCCGGAGTTGCTCGGTCAGCTCCTGCGACTGCCTCAGCAGCACCTCGGTCTTGGTGTTGACCGAGATGGTGTTGACGCTGGTCGCGATCATCTCGGCGATCTGGTTGAGGAAGTCCTTCTGGATCTGCGTGAAGGGAGTGAAGGACGCCAACTCGATGACACCGAGGACCTGGCCCTCGAACAGCACCGGAAGGACGATCACCTGCGCGGGCGGCGCCTCTCCGAGCCCGGAGGAAATCTTCAGATAGCCGCTGGGCGCGTTCTCCACGAGGATCGTGCGCCGCTCCTCGGCGGCCGTCCCGATCAGCGCCTCACCCGGCCGGAACGACGTCGGCATGGAGCCCATCGAGTAGCCGTACGACCCGAGCATGCGCAGTTCGTACGGGTCCTCGTGGTCGCCGCTCGTGTCCTTGCCGTCGACGAGCGGCAGCGCGAGGAAGAACGCGCCGTGCTGCGCGGAGACCACCGGCGTCAGCTCGCTCATGATCAGCGAGGCCACGTCGTCCAGGTCGCGACGGCCCTGCATCAGGGCGGAGATACGGGCGAGGTTGCCCTTGAGCCAGTCCTGCTCCTTGTTGGCGATCGTGGTGTCGCGCAGGTTGGCGATCATCTTGTTGATGTAGTCCTGGAGTTCCTGGATCTCGCCGGAGGCGTCCACGTCGATCTTCAGGTTCAGGTCGCCGCGGGTCACGGCGGTCGCCACGCGCGCGATGGCACGCACCTGCCGGGTGAGGTTCCCGGCCATCTCGTTCACGGACTCGGTCAGGTCGCGCCAGGTGCCGTCGACGTCACGCACGCGTGCCTGGCCGCCGAGCTGGCCTTCCGTGCCCACCTCGCGGGCGACACGGGTGACCTCCTCGGCGAAGGACGACAGCTGGTCGACCATCGTGTTGATCGTCGTCTTGAGCTCGAGGATCTCACCGCGAGCGTCGATGTCGATCTTCTTCGTCAGGTCACCCTTGGCGATGGCGGTGGTGACCATGGCGATGTTCCGCACCTGACCGGTCAGGTTGGAGGCCATCTGGTTCACGGACTCGGTGAGGTCCTTCCACGTACCCGCCACGCCCGGTACGTGCGCCTGCCCGCCGAGGATGCCGTCCGTGCCCACCTCGCGGGCCACCTTGGTGACCTGGTCGGCGAACGAGCTCAGCGTCTTCACCATGGTGTTGAAGGTGTCCGCGAGCTGCGCGACCTCGCCGCGCGCCTCGATCGTCACCGTCCGGGTCAGGTCGCCGTTGGCGACGGCCGCCGCGACCTGGGAGATGTTCCGCACCTGCATGGTCAGGTTCTTGGCCATCAGGTTGACGTTGCCGCTGAGGTCCTTCCAGATGCCGGTGACGCCCGGCACGTGCGCCTGGCCGCCCAGGATGCCCTCGGTGCCCACCTCGCGGGCCACCCGGGTCACCTGCTCGGCGAAGGCCGACAGCTGGTCCACCATCGTGTTGACGGTGGTGACGAGTTCGAGGATCTCGCCCTTCGCGTCGACGGTGATCTTCTTGGACAGGTCACCCTTGGCGACCGCGGTCGTGACCTCGGCGATCTGGCGCACCTGAATGGTCAGGTTGTTCGCCATGAAGTTCACGGACTGGGTGAGGTCCTTCCAGGTGCCGGAGACCCCCTGCACTTCGGCCTGACCGCCGAGCTGGCCCTCCGTGCCCACCTCGCGGGCGACCCGGGTGACCTCCTCGGCGAACGACGACAGCTGGTCCACCATCGTGTTCAGGGTGTTCTTGAGCTCCAGGATCTCGCCACGCGCGTCCACGGTGATCTTCTGGGAGAGGTCACCCCGGGCCACCGCGGTCGCGACCTGCGCGATGTTCCGCACCTGCGCGGTGAGGTTGCCGGCCATGCCGTTCACGGAGTCGGTCAGGTCGCGCCACACACCGGCGACGCCGGGCACCTGCGCCTGCCCGCCGAGGCGGCCTTCCGTGCCCACCTCGCGGGCGACCCGGGTCACCTGGTCGGCGAAGGCGGAGAGCTGGTCGACCATCGTGTTGATGGTGTTCTTCAGCTCCAGGATCTCGCCGCGCGCATCGACGTCGATCTTCTGGGACAGGTCACCCCGGGCCACCGCCGTGGTCACCTGGGCGATCTGCCGCACCTGTGAGGTGAGGTTGCCGCCCATGAAGTTGACGGAGTCGGTGAGCTCCTTCCACGTACCGGACACACCCGGTACGACGGCCTGCCCGCCGAGGCGGCCCTCCGTGCCCACGTCCCGGGCCATCCGGGTCACCTGCTCGGCGAAGGACGACAGCTGGTCCACCATCGTGTTCACGGTGTTCTTCAGCTGGAGCATCTCGCCGGAGACGTCCACGGTGACCTTCTGCGACAGGTCACCGTTGGCCACCGCCGTGGTCACCTGGGCGATGTTCCTCACCTGTCCGGTGAGGTTCTGGAACGCGGTGTTGACGGAGTCCGTCAGGTCCTTCCACGTCCCCGCCGCCCCCGGCACCTGCGCCTGTCCGCCGAGCTCACCCTCGACGCCGACCTCCCGGGCCACGCGGGTGACCTCGGAACCGAAGGACGACAGCTGGTCCACCATCCCGTTGACGGTGTTCTTCAGCTCCAGCATCTCGCCGGCCACGTCGACGGTGACCTTCTGCGACAGGTCACCGCTGGCCACGGCCGTCGTCACGGCGGCGATGTCCCGCACCTGAGTGGTCAGGTTCCTGAAGACCGTGTTGACGGAGTCCGTCAGGTCCTTCCACGTCCCCGCGGCCCCCGGCACATTCGCCTGACCGCCGAGGCGCCCCTCGCCACCGACCTCGTTGGCGACGCGGGTGACCTCGTCGGCGAAGATCCGCAGCGTCTCGGTCATCTGGTTGATCGTGTCGGCCAGCTGCGCGACCTCGCCGCGCGCCGACACCGTCACCTTCTGCGACAGGTCACCGTTGGCGACCGCCGTTGTCACCTGTGCGATACCGCGCACCTGTGCCGTCAGGTTGCCGGCCATGAGGTTCACCGAATCGGTGAGGTCCTTCCACACGCCGGCCACACCCGGCACTTGCGCCTGCCCGCCGAGCTCGCCCTCGGTGCCCACCTCACGGGCGACTCGCGTCACCTCGGAGGAGAAGGACGACAGCTGGTCCACCATCGTGTTGACGGTGTTCTTCAGCTCCAGCATCTCGCCGGCCACATGAACCGTGACCTTCCGGGACAAGTCACCCTTCGCGACCGCGGTCGTCACCAGCGCGATGTCCCTCACCTGGGCCGTCAGCCGGTACGCCATCGTGTTGACGGAATCCGTGAGGTCCTTCCACGAACCCGACATACCGCGCACCTGGGCCTGTCCGCCCAGCTTGCCCTCGGTCCCGACCTCGCTGGCCACCCGGGTGACCTCGTCGGTGAACGTCGACAGCTGGTCGACCAGATTGTTGACCGTCCGCCCGACCTTGAGGAACTCCCCGCGCAGCGGCTGCCCAGTGGTGCCGTCCGGCGCCTGCGTCCGCAGCTCCATGCGCGGCGACAGATCACCCTCGGCCACCGCGGAAAGCACCCGGCCGACCTCGGAGACCGGTCGTACGAGATCGTCGACCAGGGCGTTCGAGGCGTCGATGGCGGCCGCCCAGGAGCCCTCGCTGGAGCCTGTTTCCAGCCGTTCCGTGAGCTTTCCCTCACGCCCCACCATGCGCCGCACACGCGACAACTCACCCGTCAGATGGAGATTGCGGTCGGCCACCTCGTTGAAAACGGCAGCAATCTCCGACATCACGCCGTCGCCGGACACCGTGAGCCGCTTACGGAAGTTTCCGTCCCGCATCGACACGAGTGCCGCCAGCAGTCTGTCCAGGGAGGCCGTGTCCACCGACGTGGTCCCACCACGCGGTTTGCGCTGTTTGGTCAGGGACTGTCCGCCTTTCGCGCGCGTCTTAGTGCCCCGCGTCGCTGCGCCAGACTCCACTTGTCCCTCCCGCAGGGGTCGACCGTTACTGCTGTGTCCGGTACGACTGCTCGACGTACCAGTTACTACTGCGCATTTCTGTCGGATCCGCCAGGCCACACCCCGGGCTGCTGCCCGCCCGAAGGGGATCTCACTCTGCCTGCCCGGACCTTCACAAGAAGCTTGCCCAGTGTTTCACCCTCCCTGAACCCGGCCATAACAGTTCGGCAGCTTCGCACACCGTCCGCACACCCTCCGGACGGAAACACTGCAGACCGGCATCCGCATGGACGGCGAAGGTAAGTAACCTTGCATGCGGCTGTCCAGCCTCGCCGGTCCGTCCGGCCTGGGCGGTGGCACGAGAACGAGCGGGCATCGGAGGGGCGGCCGCAGCATGACCACCGGACTGATCCCGGGGGGACATCCCCCGGACCCACGGCCGACGGGCGGCCTGCCGTCGCAAACGCGGCACGAGCCGGTCGGCCAGGTAGCCCTGCATGTCGACAACCGGTCGAGGAGTTCTGTGATCACCGCGCGCGCGGCCGCCAGCTTCGAGCCCGTCGGGCGATCCGTCGCGACCGCCCGCTCCTTCGTCCGCGACACGCTCCAGGGCTGGGGCTTCGCCGACATCGTCGACGATGCCGTGGTTCTCACCAGCGAACTGGTGACCAACGCCGTCGTGCATGCGGGCACCTCCGCGGACGTCCTGTGCCTGCGCAGTGACGACGGCGTCCGGATCGAGGTCGCCGACCGCTACCCCGAACGCGAGATCCCACTCCAGGGCTCGGCCGTCAACATGGGCAGCCCCGACCGCGAGGGCGGCCGCGGCCTCCAGCTGTGCGCGGCTCTGGCCGGCCGCTGGGGCGTCGAGTACACGCCCACGCACAAGCAGGTCTGGTTCCAGATCGCCCTCCCCGAGCGCTCGGTCGGCACCCGCTCGGCAGGCCCCTCCCTCCCCGCCGACCTCCTGCCGCTCGCCGACGGCCGGGTCCGCGTCGCCGTCGTCCAGATCGACCGTACGGGCTGCATCGCCTCCTGGAACGAGGACGCCGAGGACCTCTTCGGGTACGCCGCCGAGCAGGTCACCGGCAAGCCCCTGACCGACCTCGCGGCCTGGCCGCACACCCCGGGCACCAGCACCGGCATCGCGGAAGCGCTCCAACTCTCGCGCTGGGAAGGCAGTTACGGCATCCGCGGCGCCAACGGCCGCGTGACCCCGGTGTACGCCTCCCACCTCAGGGTCCGCGACACGGGCGGCGAACCGTCCACGGTCTGCCTTCTCGTACGGGACCACGAACGCGCCGTCCTCCAGACGCCGTCGCGCCACCCCTCCTCCGACTCCGGCACCTCTGCCGACGGCCAGAGCGCCGACCCCTTCGAGGTGTTCATCGGCTCCCCGGCCCCGGACGACCTCGACGGCCTCCTCCAGCGCACGGTGGAGCGCGCCCGCGACATGCTCGACGGCGACAGCGCCTTCCTGCTCCTGGCCACCGACGACGAAACGGAGTTGGAGGTCCGCGCCTCCACGGGCCTGCCCTCCGCCCGCCAGCGCTTCGCCCGCGTCCCCGTCGAGGCGGGCCCCGGCCGCTACGGCTCGGCCCGTATGCCGGCGGTCCACGACGACCTGACGGCCGTACCGGGCGCCGTCCCCCTGCTGAGCGGCACGGGCATGCGCTCGGTCGTCACGGTCCCGCTGAAGGTCGAGGGCCGCCTCACCGGCTCCCTGGGCGTCGCCGCCGAGGGCCCCGGCAGATACTCGAACGAGGAGGCCCTGCGCCTCCAGTTCGCCGCGGACCGCATCGCGTTGGCCGTCGAGTCGGCCCGTCTGGGCGAACTGGAGCGCCTGCGCCGAGGCTCGCTGAGCTTCCTGGTCGAGGCCTCCGATCTCCTCGCCGGCACCCTCGACCGCGACCAGACGCTCGCCCTCATGGCCCAGATGACCGTCCCGACCCTGGCGACCTGGTGCGCGGTCTACACGATCGCCGACCAGGCCTCGGAGCCGTACCTGTCGTACGTCCTGCACGAGGACGAGGAACTCATCGACGGCATCAAGTCGTTGCTGTCGAAGATCGCCCCACCGGACCCGGTCCCCACGCCCGGCGCCCGCGTCTGGTCGGCCCCCGCGGAAGCCGCCCACCAGGCGGCGCTGCGCACGTCCATGCGCAGCCTGGGCCTTGGCGAGCCCATCCCGCGCGTCAGCTCGGGCATCGGCCCGACTCTGGCCACGGCGTCCGCCGTCGGCGGCGAGACTGTGGTCCTGCCGCTCGTGGCCCGCAACCGAGTCATCGGCATGCTGACGCTCGGCAAGCCGACGGACGAACACTTCCGCCAGGAAATCCTGGAACTGGCCGAGGACTTGTCCCGCCGAGCCGCCCTGGCCCTGGACAACGCCCGCCTCTACTCCGAGCGCACGGCCATCAGCCAGTCCCTCCAGCGCAGCCTCCTGCCGCCCGAACTCCCCGAGATCGAGGGCGTCGAGGTCGAGGTCATCTACCGCGCCGCCGGCGAGGGCAACGAGGTCGGCGGCGACTTCTACGACGTCTTCCCCATCAGCGACGGCGCCTACGGCTTCGCCATCGGCGACGTCTGCGGTACGGGCCCGAACGCGGCGGCCGTCACGGGCCTGGCCCGGCATGCCCTCCGCCTGCTCGCCCGCGAAGGCCTCAGCGGCCCGGCGGTCCTGGAGCGCCTGAACTCCGCCATCCTCGACGAGGGCGCCCGCAGCCGCTTCCTGACCCTCCTGTACGGCGAGATGCGCCCGCAGGACGACGGCAGCGCGGAGTTGAAGGTGGTCTGCGCCGGCCACCCGCTCCCCCTCCGCCTGCGCCAGGACGGCACGGTCGAACCGGCCGCCGAACCCCAGCCGCTCCTCGGTGTCATGGAGGATCTCGAGCTGTACGAGCAGACGGTCACCCTGGACCCCGGCGACGTCCTCCTGTGCGTCACGGACGGCGTCACCGAACGCCGCGAAGGCAGCCGCATGCTGGGCGACGACGGCCTCACCGACGTCCTCACGACCTGCACGGGCCTCACGGCCGGCGCCGTAGCGGCCCGCATCATGCGCGCAGTGGAGCGGTTCGCATCCGACGCCCCGTCCGACGACATGGCAATCCTCGCGATGCGAGTCCCCGGACTCCACAAGGACTAGAACAGCGAAAAGGCCCCCCGCCGTTGGGCGGGGGGCCTTTTCCGTGGAGCCCCCAAACGGAATCGAACCGTTGACCTTCTCCTTACCATGGAGACGCTCTACCGACTGAGCTATAGGGGCCTGTCGCGATTTCGGGGCTTCCCCCGCGGCAACGGAATAGATCATACCCCGAACAGACCTGTGCTCCCAACCCTGCTCTTCCCTTCAGAAGGCGGGCTGAAGCAGTCCCCCGAGGGCATTGCACGCAGCCACTATTCGCTGCATGTCCCGCTTCGTCAACGACGCATCCACAGGCAGCGACAACGTCTCGTCAGCGGCCCGCTCGGTCTCCGGCAGGGACACACACCGACGGAATTCCGGCAGCCGGTGCACGGGCGTCTTCACCGGCACCCGGCACTCAACTCCCCTGGCCCGCACCGACCGAGCGAACGCGTCCCGGTCGGGCCGCCCGTTCCCCGGAACCCGCACGACGTACTGCTGATAGGTGTGCCCGTCACCGCCATCTGGCGTCAGCACACCCTTCAACTTCGCATCGAGATAGGAGGCCCGCTGCCTGCGCTGAGCAGTCTCGTCGTACGGCACCTCGGACTCGCCCTGCTCCAGCACCAGCAGGCCATGCCGCTGCCCGAGCCCGAGCAGCCGCGCGATGTCCGCGGGCCGACCGAAGCGGTGTACGACGACCAGGGCCGCCGTCCGCGGAGTTACGGCCGCCTCGACAGCGGACGTGTCGAGGCAGTACGTCACCGGGTCTATGTCGGCGAACACCGGAAGCGCACCGGCCAGCGCCACGGCCTCGGCCACTTCCACGTTCCCGAACGCCGGGACGACGACCTCGTCACCGACTCCTACGCCGGCAGCCCGGAGCATTGCAGCAGTACCCATGCTGCGGATGGTTGTTGCGCAACGTGAACTTCAAGTAACGCAGAACAAAAAAGGGTTGGACCCAGAACCGAAGTTCCGGGTCCAACCCT
>NZ_JAFFSX010000017.1 GCF_017948485.1 Streptomyces sp. GESEQ-35
GGGCGGGCCGGCGAGACATCCAGCAGAGGTGCCAGATGGTCCAGGATACGGTCGGCCGCGGACTTCGGGACCCCGAACAGCGGCGCCACCAGCAACACGCGGTCCGCCAGCGGTAGCCGCCAGGGGCGGCCCCGCTGAACGTCGCCACCACGGCGCCGCGCCAACGCCACCAGCTTGACGAACTGCACCTCTGTCAGCCCGGAGAACGGCTCGATCCACTTCGGATCATCCGCTGAGATCACCCCACCCATGCCAGGCCAACGCACCAACCGCCCCACCGGTTACGGGACAACCTCTAATGTTAGCGGGAATGGCTCCGCTGTGGGGGTTCCCGCATGCGACGTGTTGTTCCAGATACGTACGTTCTCGGCGGACACGACGCCTTCCGTGTCACCGGGCCCCTGACGTGGTGGCGACGGACGCGGTCGACTACTGGGTCATGTGCCCAGTCACCGCACGCATCCCGGCCTTCTTCAGCATTCGCCACCCCACTGCGCATAGTTGAGGACCACCCCAGAGGCGTAGGTCCGCTTGCTGTTCGGAGTGTCGCCGGGGTAATGCAGACAGCCCGATACTGCCTTTCCGCTCGGTCGGTAGGTGTATTTGTAGCGGATGTGGTCGCCGCCCGGGTGCCGCTTTCCGTTGTTGAGGATGGAGAGGCCGTTGGCTGAGAACACGTCCTTGTTCAGGTCGCCTTCGGACTTCCACTTCGGCTTTCCGGAGAAGCTGTTGTTGTCCCACACGCACACGTACTTCGGCGGACATGACGCCTTCCCCGTCAACGCCGGTCCTTCCAGCGCGGATGCGGCGCTCACGGTCGAGATGGTCATGAGACCGGCGGCGGCGAGCATGAGCGTTTTCCTGATCATTTACCCTCATTTCGCTTGGCTAGTGGAAACGACATGCGGGGACTTTACGGAGTAGTTGACCTGGGCAGAAAGGTGTTTCGGTCCTGCCCGAAACAGCAGTGCCTACTGCATCGGTGCGGTCAACGTGAGGCTCCCGAAGGATGGCGTCCCGCGAAGGACACCGTTCCCGACGACCGGGCACCCGACTGGCTGCACCACCCCACCCTCACCGGCCTGGAGCACGCCGCGTTCACCGAGTTGCCGGCCGCGGTCGTGCAATACCTCCTCGACCACCCACCGATCAGCCCGCACCACAAGCGAGCCCGGCACCGGACCCTGCGGCGCGGGCCCCTGTCGCTGTCCGACCGACTGCTGGTCACCGTCATCCGCCACCGCTGGAAGACCCAGATCCGCGTCCTGACCGCCCTGCTCGGCTCACCCGCAGCCGCCGTCGGCGACGCCCTCCACGAGATCACCCCCATCCTGGAAGCCCTCGACCGCCGCGTTCGCCCAGCACCCATCACCGCACCCACCGCGAAAGACACCGCCAACCTCATCGGCAAGACCGGCACGAAACCGCAGAGTTATTGATCGACAGCTCCCAGGGTCATTGCATGATCGGGTTCTGTCCGGGTTCGTCAGGTAAGTCCGAGGGCTGATAGGGGCCGGTGGTAGTCGCGGGCGGCTCGGCGGAGGGCTGCGGCGATGTTGGTCTCGCCGTTCTGGCGGTGGACGCCGATGGCGAGGTTGCCGCAAGGAGGCCGTGGTGCGGGGTAGTTGGCCGGTGCGGATCTTGGAGTCGTCCTCGCGGTAGGTGCGGTCGCGGACGTGGCGCAGGAGGTTCACGGTGCCCCAGTGGTCACGGATCCACGCGGCGAGCTGGTCGCCGGATGCCTGGCCGGGGGCGAGACTGGTAATCAGGTAGACGCGCTCGATGGTCAGCTTCCCGGTGGACAACTCCCTTCACCAGCGCACGATCTGGAGGGCCTGGCGGGCGTCGGATAGTCGAGGTGGGCGAAGGCGGCTGTCTTCAGGCGGCGGATCTCGACGCGGTGGTGGGCACGGGTGCGGTCGTAGTGGTCCAGAGCGATGTCCCGCCAGGGCAGAGTGCGGACCCCTTCGTGGAGACCGGGGTGGTTCTTCTTCACGATCGCGAGGTAGTGGGCGCCCAGCATCCGCAGGTAGGCGCCGTGGTCGTGCTCAGTGTGCAGGGCATCGGCGGTGACCACGACATTGTCCAGGTCGAGGGTGTCCAGCAGCGGGGCAAAAGCGGGGATGGGCTCCTCCCGCCCAGGCGCCTCCCGCATCAACACCCGCAAGGTCAAATGGGGGCAGCTCCATCTCAGGGAGCCCTTGACCTGCGTCGACCTGCGGTCTCGTCGTTCGCGGTGCTCGGGTCAGCCGGGCGCGGTCCGTCGGGCGAACCGGCGAAAGCCCCGACATGGGACGCATGTTCGGGTAGTCGCCCGACCTACAACTCCGCCCTCCGGCTGCTTCTCGCGCCCAGCCGCCGAGTTGGGCAAGAGCCCGGCTCAGCACCTCCCTGAGATGGAGCCGCGCCCAACCAGGTAAGAGGCGTGTGACGCCAACTCAGCCCACCAGCACTCCGGTGAGCAGATGGCTCCCGAGTTGGGTGAGCGTGTGGTGCATGCGGTGACGTTCCCTGGTGCTGGCGACGAGTCCGGCGCGGCGCAGCACGGAGGCGTGCTCGCTCGCGGAGGACAGAGAGACTCCGGCGCAGCGCGCCAACTCGCCAGTTGTGCGGGGCTCTTGGAGTGCCTGCAGGACTGCCGCCCGGGTGTGGCCGAGCAGCGGCGCCAGCCTGGCGCCCGGGGCGGCGAGCGCCTCGGGGCAGGGCGGTCGGGCGGGATAGACCAGGACCGGCCACAGGGCCTCGTCCAGGAGGGCCACCGGCGTGTGGCGGCAGAAATAGGAGGGCACGAGCAGCAGTCCGCGCCCCTGAAGGTGCACGTCCCGTTCGACGGGGTAGTCGGCGGACAGGACCGGGGGCTGCCAGCGCAGCACGGGCGCGAAGGTGCGCAGCATCTCTTCGGTGCCGAGGCGGCTTTGGGTTTCGGTCCGGTGGCGCCGGTCGCCCTCGATGTGGGAGGCGATGTCCTGCCAGGCGGGCTCGAGGACGGAGGCGTGGTACTCGCGCAGGGCCCGGCCCAGGCGGTGCAGGGTGCCCGCTTGGCCGTCGGCCAGTTGCCGGGCCCAGTGTGGCAGCGGATTGCGGGCCGACAGCAGCCCGAGTTCGGTGCGCAGTTGGCGACGCGGAGTGGCGAGCACAGCGTCGATCCCGCACTCCAGCCCGCCCGACGCCTCGGCGGGAGTGAGGAAGTCCGGGAAGTAGCCGCGCGGTGGCATCAGCGGCGACAGCATCCGCAGCGCGCGCACACCGCGCTCGCACCTGCGGCGCCGCCAGTCGTCGAGCACCGGTTCCCGCCTCTTCTCGCGGAGTTGGTGCAGGCTCAGGACGGTTTCCCATAATGGGTCCGGTTCCTCGGCGATCCTGGTGCGGGCCAAGTCTCCGGCGCTGAAGTGGATACGCAGCACGGCTTCCCCCGATAGTCCGCTACGGCGTTTCTGTGACGTACGTGCCCCGGACCGTCTGACGAGCCGGAGCATGACTGCTCGATTTTGGGACCATAGTGGTGAGAACCGCAGTTCTCAAGCCGACGCTAGGGTGAGGCAGATGCTGACGCCGATTTCAGGACACGCGTGTTGGACGAGGCAGGCGGACCATGGCTGACACAATGCGCGCTCATGTGGTCGCGGTCGCCGATGAGTTGTTCTACGCCCATGGTGTCCAGGCCGTGACGATGCGGCGCGTCCGGGACACAGCGGGGGTGCCGCTGAAGCGGCTCTATCAGATGTTCCCGTCCAAGGACACGCTGCTGGCGGCCTGCCTCGCCCGCCGCGACCTGACGGCTCGCGCGGCGATCGGGCAACGGATCGGCGCGATCGAGGATCCGGTGGCCAAGGCCCTCGCCCCCTTCGACTTTCTGAACGACTGGTTTCGCCAACCAGGCTTCCACGGCTGCGTGTTCGCCGGCGCGTTCGGGGAAGCGGGCGCCGCATCACCGATCGTCGTCACCGCGGTGCAAACACACAAGCAGGCCCTGCTTGAGCTGCTGACCGAACTGGTGGCGAAGACCGGCATACGGGACGCGGACGCGGTGGGGGCGCAGTTGGCGGTGCTGTTCGACGGGGCGATGGCCATAGCCACATTCACCGGCGACACCGACGCCGCGCTCCACGCTCGTCGGGCGGCACAGGCTGTGCTCGACACCGCGACCTGATCTCGGCTTGTCTCTCAACCCCCGGTCCGGGCTCTGGCACGGTGGAACGACGCCAAAGACGACGGCGAGCTCACGCTCACCGACGCCCTCGACCGACTCGCCCAGCCGTAGCCCGTGGCCATGCCGTCGCCAACTCCGCCTGCTGCACCCATCGTCCGACGACGCTGCTGTTTTGTGTGAGCGGTTGTGCTTACCTCTCCGTACCCCCGGTACGTACCAAGTGCAGTGCCCACGGCGATCCCGTGGGCGCACCCATCGTCGACGGACAGGAACGGATGGACTCAATGATGAGATCTAGATCTAGGACCGCGACGCGACTCCCGCTCGACCGTCCCGCCCGCTCGCTCAGCAGACGCGGGCGCGCGCTGGGTGTGGCGCTGGCCCTCGGCGCGTTACTGGCGTCAGGGGCGACAATGAGCCTCGCTGCTCCGGCAGTTGCCGCGGCGGGTGACGTCAAGTGCCCGTCCACGGATTGCGTGCGGATCGCGCCGGCGGCCGGCTCCCCGGTCGCCATCGCCCCCGACAACGCCGGCGCGGTGTATCTGGCGTACTCGGGAGGCGATCTGCTCAAGCTCGATCTGGCCAGCGGAGCGCTCGACACGGTCACCACCGGTCTCGGCAACCTCCGGGGAGTGGCCGTCGCCGGCGGCAGCGCGTACATCACCAACTTCGACGGCATGCTTCAACAGGTCGACCTCGCCACGGGCAGTCGCCGTACCCTGGCGGCCGGCCTGCCCTCGCTCTTCGGCGTGGCCCGCTTCGGCACCACCACCTATGTCACCGACGGCAACGGAGAGATCGTCGCCGTCCCGGACGGCGGTACCGCACGAGTGGTGGCCACGGGGCTCGGCTTCTCCTATGGCCTCGCGTTCGACAAGGCGGGACTCGCCTACACCGCGGACATGATGACCGGCCGCATTCTGCAGACGAACGTGGCCACCGGTACGACGCGTGTGCTGGCCAGCCAGGCCTACGAACCTACGTCGATCTCGGTCGGCGGCGACGGTCTGGTCTACTTCATGGTCGCCGGCGAGGTGAAGCGGGTGAACGCCGCCACCGGGGTGCAGTCCCACGTCACCAACATCGTCGGGATCAACACCTTCAGCTTCTCACTGGCGGCGTCCGGGGACGCGTACACCACCGGTAGTGGCAGCGACGGTCTGTGGCGGATCGCCGGCCTGACGTCGCGATGAGGCGGTAGGCATCTCGCGCCGGTGGTCCGGAACTCCGGCGCGAGATCGCATCCGATGGGTGCCGCCCCGCCGGCCGGGAAAGCTCCTACTCGCTGCCCGGGAGTCCGAGGAGGTGGTCGACGAAGCTCTTGTAGGCGTTGGCATTCCTGTAGTCCGATGTGAGCTTCTTTTCGCTGCTCTTCAGATCGGGGGCGAGCTCGGTCTTCATCAGGAAGTCGCGCAGGTGCTGTCCGCCGATCCAGCGGCCGAGGTCCTTGGTGGCGGAGGCCCTGTCGCTGAAGGCGCCCATCTTGTCTTCCTGCTGCATACTCTGCAGAGCTGCCGCCGCGGCCTTGAACTGGGGCTGGCCGGGGCCCGGTGTGCCCCGCTGGTCGTAGTCCCGGCTGACGGCGGCGATGCTGTCGATGTCCGGCTGCTTGACCCCGGCGCCGACGTACAGCGATTGCCGGAAAGCCTTGCTCTGCTCCATGCCGATGCTCTCGTACATGATGGTCTTGCCGGCTGACAGTGCCTCGGAGGTGCTCTGGTTGCCGGTCGTCATCACGATCGGCTCGCTCGCCTTGATCAGTGTCAGCATGTCGTCGTGCGGGACCCGGTCGGTCGTGATCCAGTGCATCGCCTTGCCGGCGCCGCCGGTGTCCTGGACCGTGATCGTCGGGGCTTCTCTCTGGGAGGACACCTCCACCAGCCGGACCTTGGCCACCCCGAGCCGCGCGAGGTCGCGCTTTACGGTGTCGTCGAGCGCCGGCATCTGGTTAGGCGAGGACTGGACGACGTGCACGTCGTTGTTGTTGCCGTTCTCGACCTCGGCGACGGTGAGCGCGAACCGTATCGCGCTCTTGTTGGAGTAGGCGAAGTACAGGCGGGAAGTGGCGGCGGCGGCATACTGCTTCGCCGCCTGCTCCTGGTCCTCCGGGAAGAGCGCGGTCAGTAGGTCTTTGGACTTCAGCGCCTGGAGGTTCTCCAGCCGGGCGGCACGCTTGTTCTCCTCGCCCGCAATGCTGTCCTGGTTCTGTTTGTAGGCCCGCAGGCCGGCGTCGAAGGTGATGCCGACCTCTCCCGCACCGAGTCCGGTGGTGTGGCCGGTCCCGGCGGCGCCCGGCGGCAGGGACTCCTTCTTGGAGTACTCGGTCATCGCGGAGACCGTACTGCCCCAATTGCTGACGCTCTTCTGGAAGTTCTTGGTCGCGGCCAGCTGCGGAGCGACGATCGCGTGGGTGGGGGCCTCGCCGGAAGCGAGTTGCGGAGCGTCGGGAGTGACGCCGTCGAGCACCGTGAAGGGGTGGCCGGAGTCCTCGAAGACACCCGGCTGCTTCTTGTGCGCTGCCGCGGCGGTCAGCAGTGCGATGTCGTTCTTGTTCGCCTCGGTCCGCGGGAAGTTCTCGCGGAGCGCGTCGGCGGTTTTGACGCCGAGCATCAGGTCGCCCTTGCCCTGGGCCTCATGGGTGAAGACCGCGATGGGTGCCCGGCCGGTCCACTCCAGGCAGCTGTAGAGCTGGTCGATGAGGTGCGGCATGACCTGGTTCTTGTTGTTGATCTTCACGGAGCCGGCCATCTGCTTGTACACCGTCTCGTTCAACTGGCTTGCGGCCCGTCGGCGCAGGTACTTGCGGGGAGCGGCCCGCTCCTGCTCCAGTTCGCCCCGCGCCTGCGCGGAGTTCGCCGCGAAGCCCTCCACCGAGACCTGCTCGGCGACCCCCTTCTCCCGCTCCTCGACCGGCGCCGGAGGCTCGGTGGTGTGGACGTGCGGTGCCGGGGCCGGCGTCGGGGGGATCTGCTGCTGGGTGGCCGCGGAGGTCGACTGCTGCCCGGCCATGGTGAGCCTGGCCGGTTTGGGGTTGGGCTTGGGCACCGGCCGCGGGGGGCGGGGCGAGGTGGTCGACGCCGGGGTGGTGGACTCCGCAGTGGTGGGCGCCGCCGTGGTGGACGCCGGAACAATCCCCGGAGCCGATGTGTCCCCGGTCTGCTGCGGCGGCTGGAGACCCAGCGCCGACGCGAGGGCGCCGAGACTGTCGTAGGGCGTGGCGCCGGTACGTGCCGCGTTGACCTCACTCCGCTTCGGCGTCGACCCCGGGACCTGTTGCTTCAGCTCCCTGATCGCCTGAGCGGTGTCGTAACCCTTCAGGCCGCCTTGGAAGACCCGCTGCACGGGGAGCGACGACGCGGAGTCCCCACCGCCCGGCGCTGAGGGTGCGTCGGCGTCCGAGTGGGCGCTCTGTGGGGCGGGGCGGCTCATCACCCGACGGGCGCTGGCCTCCGCCTCCCGCTCGAACCGGTCGGAAGGGTCCGACACTCGCAGGCCCGCACCGTTGTCAGTGCCGGCGACCTGCCCCTGCCGCTGCTGAATGACGTGCGTCAGCTCGTGCGCCAGGGTGTGCTTGTCGGCTCCGCCCTCGCCGACGACCACATGGCTGCCCGAGGTGTAGGCGCTGGCGCCGACTTCGGCGGCGGAGGCCTTCGCGGCGCCGTCGGTGTGGATGCGGACGTCGGAGAAGTCCGCTCCGAGGCGGGATTCCATGTCGGTGCGGGCGGCGTCGTCCAGGGGCCGGCCGGGGGCGCGCAGGACGTTGTGGACGGCGGAGCGCTGTACGGAGGGCTGTGCCGTGCTCTGGTGGCCGCAACTGTCGCTGTGCTGGTGCTCCTCGCGGGCCTGCTGCTGGCCGGCCTGGCGGAGCATCTGGACCACGGCTGCGTTACCCACCGTGCTCTGGAGCGCGAGCAGATCCTGCGGCGCTGACACGTCCCATCCCTGTGCGGCGGACGACGCTTCTCGCGTGGCGGCGGGGGCCTGGTCCGGCGCCCTCTCCTCGCCTGGCTTGTTGTTGCGTTGCGTCCGCACTGAGCACTCATCCCCACGGTTGACGTCGCGAACTTCCTTGATACACGCGGGTGGTGGTGCACGGCGAAGGCTGTGGGGGCAAACATTGGCGCCCGATCGGGCAACGACCGGGCGCGCGGGAGATCAGTGCGCGTGTCTTGAGTTACGTCATGGGCATGAGTTCGGGCAGGGTGAGGGCCGAGTGGGCCGGTCGTTCCTCTGTGGCGGGCATGGTGCTGAGTTTGCGCAGCATGTCGTTGCGCTGGTCCAGGGCCTGGGCGGTGGTGGGGAAGAGTGTGGCGTCGCCCTTGCCGACCTGTTTCTGGTTCATGGTCACGAAGTCACGGGTGTGGTGTTCGTAGGCGGCGAAGCCTGTGGTGTGGTCCTGGTCGGCCAGGGAAGCGGCGAGCATGTACGCGCCGACGAGTGCGAGGCTGGAGCCTTGTCCGGTGAGGAACGAGGGTGCGTATGCGGCGTCGCCGAGCAGCGCGACCCTGCCGCTGGACCAGCGGGGCATGCGGATCTGGCTGACCACGTCGAAGAACAGATCGTCCGCGTCGCGCATGGCGGCGAGCATGCCGGGGACTTCCCATCCCGCGTCGGCGAAGACCGCGGCGACCAGGTCCCGTTGGGCTTGCGGGTTCCTGAACGCGTCGAAGGGCGGTTCCGGGTGGGCGAAGTTCAGGAAGGCGTGCACTTCGTCGTTGTCCCCTGCGGCGTAGAGTGCCGCGGCTCTGCCCGGGGTGTTCCACATCGTGGTCTCGTGGGAGAGGCCGAAGGTGTTGCGCATGGTGAATCCGGCGAAGCAGTAGCCGAGGTATCGGTGGAACTGTTCTTCGGGGCCGAAGAGGAGCTCGCGGGTACGTGAGTGCAGGCCGTCCGCGCCGATGACCATGTCGAACGTACGGCTGTTGCCCCCGCGGAAGGTGACGTCGACGCCGTGGCCGGACTGGTCGAGGGTGTCGATGGAGTCGTTGAACAGGAACTCCACGTCGTCACGGACCGCGGTGTAGAGGGTGTTGGTCAGGTCCCCACGCCGCACCTCGATGTCCTGTCCTGCGACACCGCCGGTGACGGTGTGGGGGTTGAGCGAGGCCACCTCGCTGCCGTCCTCGTCGAGGAAGGTCAGCCGGCGCAGGTCGATGTGCGCGTCCCGAAGTCGCGGCAGGATTCCCATTCTCCGGACGACCTCGAGTGCGGTGCCGCGTACGTCGATGGGGTAGCCACCGTCACGAATTGTGCCCGCCTTTTCGACCACCGTGACCGTGAATCCGTAGCGGTTCAGCCAGAACGCGAGGGTGGGGCCCGCGATGCTGGCCCCGGATATCAGGACCTTGCGCCTCGGTGCGGGACGGATATCCCTCGACAGATCGGTGCGGGTCATTCCCTGGCTCCTTTGCTCATGGTGCGGGCGACGAGCAGGGACAGCGCCGTGATGGCGCCGGCTATGACGAAGCCGGTGACGAAGGCCGATTCGGCCGGGACATCCGATCCGGAAGGGGTTCCGGCGGTGAGGAGCACACCACCGATCTGCGCACCCACGGCGTAGCCGAGCACGCGGGTCACCAGGACCAGGCTGGTGGCAATGCCGGTGTCGCTCTGATCGACGGATGTGGCGGTGGTGGTGACCAGCGCCGTGACGCACAGGCCGTTGGCGAGCGCGATCATCAGCTTGCCGATGACGAGGTGCCAGATCTCGGTGTGCGCGGCTGCCAGGGCGATCAGGGCGGTGGCCATGATGACGATCCCGGCGGTGACCACGGCACGCGAGCCGAAACGCCGCGCCCCGATGCCGCCGATCGGCCCGGCCAGCGACGCGGCCACGGCGCCGGGCAGCAGGAAGAAGCCGATCTCGGTGGCGCTCGCACCGAAGCCGTACGCGTCGGTGGACACCGCGAACAGTTGCGGGACGAGATAGACCGCCAGCGAGGTGCCGAGGCAGATCACGAACGTCAGCACGCACGACTTCCACATCGCGGGCCGGGCCAGCATGCGCAGATCGACCATCGGTGAGGCCGCACGGCGCTCGACGGCGATCCATCCGGTCACGAAGGCGGTCAGGACCGCGATGAGGGCGCCGAGCACGAGTGGTTGCGAGGCGATGTCGGGCGCCGTCGCGAGCACGAGCATGAGCGTGACCAGCGTCCCGCTCAGGAGAAGCAGGCCGGGCCAGTCGACTCCGGCGTCGTCCGACCGGCCCGGCGGATCGTGCGGCATCAGCCTGTTCACCAGCATGGTGGCGCCGATGACCGCGATCGTCGGCAGCGCGAACATCCAGTGCCGGGACAGCCCTTCGGCCACGGGTCCGGCCGACAGCGTTCCCGCCATCCCGCCGCCCACGAACAACCCGCTGACCACCCCGATGGCCACCTTCGACTCTCCCGCGGGGAGGTGTTTGCGCACCAGGATGAACGACAGGGGCAGCGCGCCCACCATCGCCCCTTGCAGTACCTGGCCGAGCAGCAGCACGGGCAGGTTCGGCGCGAGGGCGGACACGAGGCCGCCGGCCGAGACCACCGCCATCAGCCGGACCAGGACTCGTTTTCCGCCGTAGCGGTCGCCGAACTTGCCTGCGACCGGTGTGACGAGTGCGCCGGTGATCAGGAGCACGATGCTGAGTAACGCCCCTTCGGTCGGGCTCATGTCCAGTTCGCGTTGCAGGAGCGGGAGCGTCGGCGTCACCACCGACTCCAGGGCGCCGGTGGCGACTGCCAGCATGCCGAGGGCCCAGACAGCGGCCTTACCGATACGGACCGGGGGAGCCAGGGGTGCGGTGGTCGCGCTCATGGACGTCCTTTCCGTCGGTGCCGGGCGAGTAACCGACGAGTAAGGGGCCGGCCGTACGCATGGCTGCGCAGGGCGGAGCGGGTGTACGGGTGCGGCATCCGCTACGATCCCGAGATTACACTACACCGTGCAGTGTAGGACGGTGGGATGTGCCCATGCCGACCACGAAGACGCCGATTCCCGCTGACAGTGTTCGCACCGACCCTGCCCGCCGCGCTGGTCCTGGAGATCGCGGTCGCCCCGACAGCCACTCTGTACGCCCTCGCCGAGCGCTCCCGGAACCGCCGCCTCCCGGCCGCCTGCTCCATCGGTACTTGTGGGGCAACTCGTGCAGGCTCGGCGGGACTTGAAGCAGCAGCTCGCAGAGATCGAGGAAGCACATGAGCACGAGCGCGCGCTGCATGCCCAGGCCGTACCGGCCCGTGAACGCACCCGGCTCGCCCGGCTTCGCGGCGGGTACCAACGGCCGAACATGGCCATCGGCAGCCGCCCAGGACAATGGATTCACCATCGTGCGTACGGTGCGACGCGGCCAGGTTCCCGGACATCTGTTGCTCGGTGTGAACGCCGCGGACATGACGGTTGACCACGCGCGCCGACGGCTCTCCGAGGCAACCACGTGGGAGCAGGTGAGCCGGTCGGCCGGCTTTGCCGAGGCCTGCCCAGTGCCGCTGCCGGGCGAGGACTCGGATCTGGGCTGATGCGCGCCATGAACGCCTGGGCGCCCAAGAGCATCGGCCTCCTCAGCGCCCGCCGAGCTGCTTGAGCACTTGAGCGGCGACCTTCTTGCCGTGGTCGCGAGAGGTGTTGACCGATTCGGTGATGATGCCGGCCCAGTAGAGGGTGCCGCCGTTCGGCTCGTAGATCGCGTCGGCTTCTGGGACGTCGTAGGGGGAGAGGGCGCCGCGAGCGAACGGGTCCTTGGCCCATTCGTGCTCGGCGACCTTGACGGGCTGGAGTTTGGGGTCGCCGGTGATTTCCCGGATCACGTCGAGGACTTCCTTGTGGCGCCGTTCGCGGGGCAATGCCAGCAGACGCTTGGTGTCCTCAGGAGAATCGGCTACGACGACGAAGATCTGCCCCTTGTAACCAGGCTCCCCCTTCGAGCCGTTCACCAGCCACCACGGCACGGAAGCGTCCTGGACGACGTCGGCATCCTCGGGGATCACCGGGTGGTCGAACTCCAGGATCACCTTCATGGTGGGGTCCTGCGGTACGGCCTTGAAGGCTTCGACCTTCTTCGCCGGCAGGGGCGGGGCAAATTCGATGGTGTCGGCGGCCAGGACGGGAACGGGGACGGCCACCACCACGGCGCGGGCCTTGTAGGTGACCGGGCGGCCCCGTCGTACAGCGTTGACGACGACTCCGGACGACGAATACTCGACACGTTTGACGACGGTGTTGAGCCGGATGGACAGCTTGTCGGCGAGTGGAACGAGGACCTGGTCGTAGCCACCGATGACACGGTAGTTCTTGTATTCGGGCGGAATGGCTCCAGCAGGCTGGCCGAACAGGCCGCCGTCCTGCCGCTCGGACCTCACCCACGGGTCGCCCGGCTGCTTACGGCTGGCGACGGTGGTGACGTGATGGGTCTTGAGTTTCGCCTTGTGTACCAGGTCCCAGGTCGAGGCCTTGGCCCCGTGGATGAGCTGACAGCCGTACTCGATCGGGACCGACATCGAGGTGTGGTCGGTGAACATGCGGCCGCCGATGCGGTCGCGGGCTTCGACGACGACCTTCTTTCCGCCGTCGGCCAGTACGCGGGCCGCGCCGAGACCGGCGACTCCGGCGCCGATGACGATCACATCGAGGTCTCCGGTACCACCGCCGCTCCCGCTGCCGCCGCTGTCCTTCTCCTTCGCGCAGGCGGCGAGGGATACGGTCGCGACTCCCGCGGCGGCACCGGCGAGAATGCCGCGTCGGCTCGGCGGACGGAGTCTGTGTTCCATGGTGCCTCGGCTCTCTGCACGTGATCACTGTGTGGGGCCCACGGTTCCCGGCCCTGCCGTCCTGCCGACATCCCCTGATCGGGGGTTGGACCCCCGCCGGTCAGGGGTGCGGGGCGACGAGTTCCACGTCGGAGGTCACGGGACAGGGCTTCCCCGACCGCCGTTCCATTGCACTACACCGTGCAGTGCAGAATGGTTAGGATGTGCCCATGCCGACCACGAAGACGCCGACCACGAAGACACTGCGCGAGGGGTCCGCGCAGAAGCGGGCCGCCATCCTCACCGCGGCCCGGGAACTGTTCCTCGCCGACGGCTTCGACCGGTCCAGCGTCGACGCGGTCGCCGCCCGGGCCGAGGTGTCCAAGCGGACGGTCTACGACTACTTCGGCGACAAGCAGACGCTGCTGCAAGCGGTCGTCGACACCGTCGGCCAGTCGATGATCACCAGGATCCGGCGCACCCTCGACGACACTCTCACCGGCCTCGCCGAGGACGCCGACCTCGAGGACGCCCTGGTCACGTTCTCGATGCGCATCGCGACCGAGATGCTCGGCTCGGCGGAGTACGCAACGCTGCAACGACTGGTCCGGGCGGAGTCCGACCACCTGCCGCACCGGGGCTACAACTCCATGGCCGACACCCCCGACGAGGCGATCGCCGAGCGGTTCGCCTCCTTCGCCGCGGCCGGGCTGCTCCACGTCCCCGACCCCCGGCTCGCGGCCGACCAGTTCATCGCGCTTGCCTTCGGCGTCGCGCTGGACAGGCTCGGCTCTGCGAATGCCGCGGAGGACCCCCGCGTCCGGCCACTCGTCGTCGAGGGAGTGCGGACCTTTCTCCGGGCGTACCGAACCACGTAGGGCTGAGGCAGCGCCGAAGAAGAGTGCGCCGTCAGCCCACGTTTCCTTCCTCCGCTGCACGGCGAACCCCCGGCGGGCGGCCGGGGGTTCGGGCGGGAGCCACCAGCTCGGGGGGCTCCTCCCCCATTCAGCCGAAGTCGATCACGCCCTGCCGAACTGGCGCGGCACCTGACACGCGATCAGGCCATCACACAGCGGTCATTCCTGGGTGTTGGCGCTCTGGTGCGCAAGAGCCGCGGCGTCCAACGCGTAGGGCACGACCACGACTTGTACGTCGTCCTCGTAGATGACCCGCCCTGGGTCTGCGGAACTCAGGACCAGGCAATCGATGTCGTGAGCAGCCAGAATCTCCAGGTAACCGGGGACCCGAGCGAGGAGATGTGCGGCTGACGGCTTGAACCACGCCGCGGCGCCAGGGTTGGTCTCATCGTCGTAGATGGTGGGATCGACGGTCGAGGGGTCGGTGTACGCGGCGTCGTACCAGCTGTTGTTGCTGCGGCGGAACGACTCCTGCTCGTCCGAGAGCCTTCCCTCCCGCGCCAGATTATTGACGAGTCCAAAGACGCCGGTGAAGTGGCCTCGGCTGTTTCGGTGAGGTGATTGGAACCGTAGGTACTGGATGGCCTCGCTGTCGCTGTCGATCATCTCCATCGGACCATTCTCACAACGACCGTCCGCAGAAGCACCGTCAGCCCGCTCCGCCGTCGAGCAGTCGGTTGTAGCGGAGTCGCAGTGCTCGCTCGGTGCTGGCCAACGCGGTGCAGAGGCCGAGCGTGGTGGTGGCCCATACCGGTAGGTCGATGGGGGAGGTGAAGGTGCCGACGTACTGGGCGACGCCCTCCGGGTCCCGGGTGATCTGTTCGGCGAGCTGGAGGATCAGGAGGACCAGGCCGATGGCGAGCATGATCACCGAGAGGGAGCCGATGCAGCGGCTCAGCGCGGGGTGTGCGCGGTCGAGGCGGGCGCGGCGGCCCTCGGCGGAGGCGGGGTCCGGCATGAGCTGGAACTCGGCCCCCTCGGCGGTGACGTAGTGGCAGCGTTTCAGCCCGAAGGTGCTCGCCCTTACTTCGACGGTGCCGCCCTGGACGGGGAAGGCGGCAGGGACTCTGGACTCGGCGTGATGCCTGCCGTCGAGGTACAGGTGGGCCTTGACGTGGCCCTCCGATGCATTCTGATGCCTGACGTCGACTGTGTAGGCCGTTGGCCGGCCGTCGTCGTTCATCAGGTGAAGGTGGAACAGTGCGCGGGTGAGCATCTGCCACCAGCGGAAACGCTTCAGTGCTCGGCCGTCCCCGGGCTTGACCCGCTGTGCGGCCCGACGGTGCTGCCACTCCTTGAACATGCCTTCCGCTCCCGCTACTTGCTCGGCTCCGCCGCGCAGGCGAGGTCCTGCGAGGGGCGCTGCCCGGTGGTCAGGAACGCCGTCACCGCGTCGTTCGCGCAGGTGTTGGGGCCGAACGGATAGACGCCGTGTCCGCCCTGGTCGGCCGTCACCATCGTGGCCCGCTCGCCGAAGGCCTGCCGCAGCTTCCGGGCGCCGGCCAGTGGTGTCCCCGGGTCGCGCTCGTTCTGCACCATGAGTACGTTCGACGGGCCCCGGTCGCCGATGTGCACCGGCGGTTCGACCCGCTTGTCCGGCCAGAACGCGCACGGTCCGATGCTCGCCGTGGCCCCGCCCAGCATGGGGTACTTCTGCCGGTCGACCGCGACATTCCGCTGGTACTCCCGGACCGTCTCCGGCCAGCGCGTGTCACCGCATATCACCGAGAAGCGGGCGGCCATGAAGTTCTCCATGTTCGCCAACGGCGGGTTGGGGGGCGGCGGTTGGTCCGTGTCGAGTGCCTGCCAGAGCTCGGCCACCTTGGGCAGGTCCGCATCGCTGTAGAGGCGGTCGAAGGTGATCCCTCGGAAGAGCGTCCCGTCGTAGCCCTGGACCGGGTTCGCCTCCAACCGCTTGGCGAGATCGAAGAACTTGGCCCTCACCTGCTCCGGGGTGGTGCCCAGACCGTACTCGGGGTGCGCGGCGGCGAACGCCGCGAAGTCCGGGAACCGGTCCTCCAGTCCACGGGCGAGCAACCGCATGGCCGTGACGTCGTAACCGCCGGGACCGAGGTTGCTGTCGAGCACGATCCGGTCGCTGCGCTCGGGGAACATCGTCGTGTACACCGCACCGAGGTAGGTGCCGTAGGAATGACCGAGGTACGAGAGCTTCGGCTCGCCCAGCGCCGCCCGGATCCGGTCCATGTCGCGTGCGGTGTTCGCGGTGGTGGTGTGCGGCAGCATCCACGCCGTGCGCGAGGTGGCGCACTGCTCGGCGACGGTCCGCGCGTTCCCCGCCTCGCGTGCGACGTCGGCCGCGGTGTGCGCGTACGGCGGGACGTTGCCGCGCGCCTGCTGATCCGGCGTCAGATCGCAGGTCACCGGCGTGCTGCGGCCGACGCCACGCGGGTCGAAGCCGATCACGTCGTAGGAGTCCAGTACGTTCTGCGGCAGCCCTGAGGCGGCGAGAACGGCCGGGAAGCCGAGTCCCGTGATGCCGGGGCCGCCCGGATCGGTCAGCAGCACGCCGCGGCGCCGCGAGGGGTTCTCGCTCGCCAGCCGGGAGATCGCGATCTCTATCTGCCGGCCGTCCGGATCCCGGTAGTCCAACGGGACTTCGAGCGTCGAGCACTCCAGACGGGATGAGGCGGCCTTCTCCGGCTTCTCCGAGCACGGGCCCCACCGCACGGTGTCCGGTGTCGTCGCCCCCACCGACACTCCCGGAATCGCGGTCACCGCCACCGCGGTCGCGGCGAGGGCGAGGGGCAGGGACAGGGTTCTGCGCATCTGATGTCTCCTGAGGGGGCGCACGGGGCGCCGGAACGGGCGGGCTCGGGGCGGCGCCAGGCCGAGGGCGCGGGGCGGCTCTTTCACCAAGTGGACGTTGCCGTAGGCGGGTTCGGGCGTTCGGCGTCAGTGACGGGTGTCGAGGTCATGCATCCACCTCAGCCGCCTTCACACGCGCCTGGCAGGGCGTGGTGTCATCACTTCGCCATGACGTTTGTCAGGACGAAAGCATGAGGTGGCGTCACCGTCGCCTCCCGGAGGGCCGGAGGAACAGTGCGAAGCGGAGACGGCCCCACCCCACGAAGGCCCGTCGCCGCCATCACCCCCCGATGGCCGCGACGGGCCTTCACTCAACCCAACCCCGGGCCTCCGGTGGCCTCCAGGTGACCGCCGCCCGGGTGACGTCGGGATGGGCGGTGAGGGCGGCTTCGACCTCACCCGGTTCGACGCGGAACCCGCGGATCTTGATCTGGGTGTCGGTGCGGCCTGCGTATTCGAGATGTCCGTGGTCGTTCCGGCGGCCGAGGTCGCCGGTGCGGTACATGCGGGAGCCGGGTGGGCCGTAGGGGTCGGCGACGAAACGTTCGGCGGTCAGGGCCGGTTGGCCGAGGTAGCCGCGGGCCAGCCGACCGGCGACGTACAACTCGCCGACGACGCCCGTGGGAACGGGCCTCAGCCAGGGGGCGAGCACGTAGGCGCGCATGGCGGCCAGTGGGGGCCGATGGGCGCGCTGCCGGCTCCGGGGCGGGTGTCATTCGGTGGTGAAGGGGGCGGAGTCCTGCTTCTGCGCCGGCCACAGGCTTTCCTGCGCGGCCAAAGCGCCGAACGAACGCAATAGGACCATCCCCCCGGCGGACACGCGTCGCGGTGCGGAGTCGTACGCCTCCCCGGAGGCTATGCGCCACTGATGGAGAAGCGCTCGGGCCGTCGCCCGGAGCGGGTCGGAGCGCTGGATGACATCGGCTGCGCGGCTCTCCACCGCCCTGCGAGCTTCCGTCGAGGGCGGGGCGGCACGCTCGGGTCGTGAGCTCCGGTACGGACGGGCGTGAGCCCTCGTGGAGCACCCGAAGGGACCGCCGGCGCCCCACGTCCCCCGAGGGCGCCGGCGGGCCTCTCTGTCTGCCGCCGTTCCAGGGGGTTGCCATGCAGGGCCGTATCGCTGTCGTCGGCGCGGGGCCCTGTTGCGAGACGAAGGGACACATCAACCGTGAACAGCACGTGGTTCCGGCGCTTCACCACGGCCGCGGGGGACGGGCCGCGGCTCGTGTGCTTCCCGCATGCGGGGGGCTCCGCGACGTCGTACATGCCGCTGGCGCGTATGGTGCCCGCGGACTTCGACGTGGTGTCCGTGCAGTACCCGGGGCGCCAGGACCGGTACGGCGAGGCGCCGTTCACGGACCTGGCCCCGCTCGTCGAGGCGGTGGCCGAGGAACTGGCCCACGAACTGGCCGCGGACCCCGGACGGCCGTACGCCCTGTTCGGCCACAGCATGGGCGCGCTCGTCGCGTACGAGACGGCCCGGCTGCTCGCCCGCGGCGAACTGCCCGGCCCGCAGCGGCTGTTCCTCTCCGGCCGGGGCGCACCGGGTCTGCGGACCAGCGTCCGCTACGACCTCTACGACGACGCCGACGTGCTGGCCGAGATGCGCAGGCTGGGCGGCACCGATCAGGCCATGCTCGACGACCCTGAGCTCCTGGAGCTGGTTCTGCCTGCGCTGCGGGCCGACTACCGGGCCGTCGGCACGTACCGCTGGCGTGGGGGTGAGCCGCTCGCTGCTGCGATCACCGCCCTGGTCGGGGACCGCGACCCGATGGTGACGGTCCAGGACGCTCGGACATGGCGGGAGCACACCAGCGGCGACTTCGCTCTCAAGGTCTTCCCCGGCGGCCACTTCTACCTCGTCGACCACATCGGCCAGGTCGCCGCGGCCGTCACGGAGGGGCTGCTCGCCGACACCGCCGCTTCCTGACCGTGCTTCCTGACCGGCCGTCAGGCGGCGTGGCAGAGCGTCGCGAGTTCGGCCGGGGCGGAGACACGGACCACGGCCGCGGGCACGGGGCGGGTGGTGCGGACGGTCGCCGTGGCCTGCGAGCGGTTGCGTGCGAAGACGACGAGGCGCAGCACCACGAACCGCCCGACACCGGCGAGCGCGGCGGCGGACAGATGGACGACCTGCTCGAGCACCGCACCGGGCGCCGCCACCAGCAGTTGCAGAACGACCATCGCCACGCAGGTCACCGCGTAGGCGGCCCCGGCCGACTGCGCATGCCGGCGCCAGGTGGCGCGCCCGCCCGCACCGAAGGTGAAGCAGGCGTGCAGCTCGGTGGCCAGGAGCGTGGACACCACAGTGACCACGGCATTGGCCAGCACCCAGGGAATCCAGGAGGCCAGGGCCGCCACGGCGAAGCTGGAAGCGAGCCAACCCCGCCACCACAGAACACGAAGCGGGCGAAGGCGGCGAAGGTCCCAGGCGCCACCTGCCGCTCGCCTCTGTGCTGTCTCCATCGTCCGACCCCTTCGATCGCTCACTCCGCGCACACGCGCCCCCGGCCTGCGAGGGTGCAGTCGGCGGCGTGGAAGGCTTCGAGCTGGCTCGCCCGCTCCCCCGCAAGAGCTCCGCGACCTGCAACTCCGCGTCCGCACCGAGCAACAGACACCCGAGTGGAAGACCCGCTACGCGGTCCGCTCCGGAGTGGAGGGCACGGTCAACGAGTTCGCCCACGGACACGGCATGCGACGCTGCCGCTACCGCGGACAGGGAAAGGCCCACATCCAGCACGTCCTGACGGCCATCGCCGTCACCATCGAGCGCCTCAGCAGACTGCCACCGGCCGAGGAAAACACCCACGCCCCGCCGGCCGACTGCCTTCCAGAACCACCTCGACCAGCGTGAGGTACCCCGGCTGAAGTCCTGGCGAACCCTGGGCAGCCAACCTCGGACTCTCCAAGATCCCCGACAGAGTCAAGCTCGGTTGAGACGACATGGGCTCGCCTTTTCCTTGCCGGTGTTTGCCGCTGCCGGAGCGGTCGCGCTGAAACCGCGCTGAAAGCGATCTGAAAGCGGTCGCCCGCAAGCTCTGGGGCATGACGACGCAGACACCCACCCAGCAAGCCATCGCAGCCGCCGGGCTGCACAAGGCCTACGGCGACAAGACCGTCCTCGACGGTATCGACATCCACGTGCCGACCGGCACGATCTTCTCCCTCCTCGGCCCCAACGGCGCCGGCAAGACCACCGCCGTCAAGATCCTCTCCACCCTCATCGGCGCCGACGCCGGCACCGTTCGGGTCGGCGGGTACGACCTCGCCACCGACCCGCAGGCCGTACGCGCCGCGATCGGCGTCACCGGCCAGTTCTCCGCCGTCGACGGCCTCATCACCGCCGAGGAGAACATGCTCCTGATGGCCGACCTCCACCACCTCACCAAGAAGGAAGGCAAGCGCACCGCAGCCGAACTGCTGGAGCGCTTCGACCTCTCCGACGTGGCCAAGAAGCCCGCCGCCACCTTCTCCGGCGGCATGAAACGCCGCCTGGACATCGCCATGACCCTGGTCGGCAACCCCCGCATCATCTTCCTCGACGAACCCACCACCGGCCTGGACCCCCGCGCCCGCCACAACATGTGGGGCATCATCCGCGAACTCGTCTCCGACGGCACCACCGTCTTCCTCACCACCCAGTACCTCGAAGAAGCCGACGAACTCGCCGACCGCATCGCCGTCCTCAACAACGGCAAGATCGCCGCCGAGGGCAGCGCCGAAGAACTCAAGCGCCTCATCCCCGGCGGCCACGTACGCCTCCGCTTCACCGACCCCAGCGCGTACCGCGCCGCCGCCTTCGCACTGCGCGAAGCGACCCGCGACGACGAGGCCCTCGCCCTGCAGATCCCCAGCGACGGCAGCCAACGCGAACTGCGCTCCATCCTCGACTGGCTCGACACCACCGGCGTCGAGGCCGACGAACTCACCGTCCACACACCCGACCTCGACGACGTCTTCTTCGCCCTGACCAGCACCCAGACCACCCAGACCACCCAGACCAAGGAGACCGTCCGATGAGCGCCCTCACTCTCGCCGTCCGCGACTCGTCGACGATGCTGCGCCGCAACCTGCTGCACGCCCGCCGCTATCCCTCCCTCACGCTGAACCTTCTCCTCACGCCGATCATGCTGCTCCTGCTGTTCGTCTACATCTTCGGCGAGGCGTTCAGCGCCGGCCTCGGCGGCGGCGCCGACCGCTCCGACTACATCGCCTACGTCATCCCCGGCATCCTGATCATGACGATCGGCTCCACCGTCGTCGGCACCGCCGTATCGGTCGCCAACGACATGACCGAAGGCATCATCGCCCGCTTCCGCACCATGGCCATCCACCGCGGGTCGGTGCTGTTCGGCCACGTCGTCGGCAGCCTCCTGCAATCCATCGCCAGCGTCGTCCTCGTCGGCGCCGTCGGCGTCGCCATCGGCTTCCGGTCCACTGACGCCACCGCCCTGGAATGGCTCGCCGCCCTCGGCCTGCTGGTGCTGTTCACGCTGGCACTCACCTGGATCGCTGTCGGCATGGGCCTGGTCAGCCCGAATGCCGAGGCCGCCGCCAACAGCGCCCAGCCCCTGGTGCTGCTGCCGATGATCTCCTCCGCCTTCGTCCCCGCCGAGTCCATGCCCGGCTGGTTCCAGCCCATCGCCGAATACCAGCCCTTCACCCCGGCCATCGAAACCCTCCGCGGCCTCCTCCTGGGCACCGAGATCGGCCACAACGGCTGGATCACCATCGCCTGGTGCCTTGCCCTCGCCACACTCGGCTACTTCTGGGCCGCCGCAAAGTTCAACGCCGACGCGAAGTGACCGCAACAACCGCGCGGACCGCCTCCCACAACTCCTCCCGCCCCAGGGCGGCGTACACCGACACCGCGTCGGCGTACGCCGCCCCATCGGCACTCTCCGCCGACACCCGCGCCCGCCCCGCCGACATCGTCGGCAGGAACTGCCGCGTTACGCCAAGTCGTTCCGCCAGCGCCAGCATCCGTACCGCGGTCGCGTTGTCGCCGGAGGCGACGGCCGCCATGCCGAGGGCGTGCAGCATAGTGCCGTACACGGGCAGCTCCGTGGGGGTGCGGGGCGGGCCTGCCAGGCCCGTGAGCAGCCGGTCCCGCAGGTCCTCGGTCAGCTCCGCCACCTGCTGCGGCTTTCCGGCATACGCGTGTGCTGTCACCGCCACCGATTGGATCTCCCGTGCCCACTGGTCCAGCAAGGGGTCGTCCTCCGCAGGTGCGCCGGTTTCGGGGAGCTGTTTCACGGCGTTGCGCCACAGACCGAGGCCGACCTCCGTGAGCCCGCGGGTGAGCGCGATCTCAGCGCGTGCGCCGAGTTCAGGGCTGTAGGCGACGTCCGACTGTACGCGGCCCCCGCCCTCCGCCTGGCGGAGCCAGTACTCCGCCTCATCCGGGTCGCCGCGCTGGAGGCAGGCGAGGGCCAGGCCCCAGCGGACACCTATGGAGTCCTGTTCATCGCCGAGGCGGTTGAGGGCCTTGAGGGCGCGTTTGAGGTGTTCATATGCGGTTCCGCCCTCGCCCGCCCGCAGGCAGAGGTCACTCAGCCGGGAGTGGCCGAGAACCTCCGCGAAGGGCGTGTCGGCGCGTTGCAGCGCCTCGTTCATGCGGCGGGCCGCGGTGAGGGCGCCTTCCCGGTCCTGCTCGGATTCCCGTATGTGGCTGGTGACGAACTCCGCGACTCCGGCCACCAGCGGATGTTCGCTCTCGCGGAGCTGCTGAAGCACGCGGAAGTCGGGGGGTGACATCTCCGGTATGGCGGCCAGCAGTACGGCGATGGCGCGGGTGAGGTTGTCCGGGCGGGCCGCAGGGAGGCGGCGGAGGACGACGAGCTGGCGTACGGCGTGCGGGCCGAGGCCCATGAAAAGGGCCGCCGTGCAGAGCGTCGCCGCAGCGCGGGCCGCTTCGATGTCCTCCGGCCGGTCGGGGTAGTAGTGCGAGAGCGGTGGGCCGCTGTCCTTGGCAAGGGCCACCAGGCGGGGGTAGTTGGAGCCGGTGGCCCACAGGGACGCCAGGACGGCGGTGACGGGGGCCAGTACGGCGGCGTTGCCACGGGACAGGGCGTGGCGCTGGGCCAGCACCAGGTTGTCCTGTTCGGCGCGGATGCGGGTCCAGCCGGCGCGGGGCTCGGGGCCGTAGAGCACGTCGTGGTTCGCGGTCCCGAAGTCGCGTGCCCAGGAGAGGAAGCGGTCGATTGCCGTGCCGTCCTCGCCCGACTCGGCGCGCTTGGCCGCGCTGAACTCCCGTACCGTCTCCAGCATCCGGAAGCGTAACCCCGCCGGGGTGTCAGCCGCCGTCAGGAGTGACTGCTCAATCAGCTGCTCCAGGAGGGAGAGGGCGTCCGCGCCGAGTACGTGCTCCGCCGCCTCGCCGTTGATGCTGCCGGGGAAGACCGACAGGGTGCGCAGGGCGGCGCGGCTGTCCTCCTCCAGGAGGTTCCAGCTCCACTCCACGACCGCGTGCAGGGTGCGGTGCCGCTCCGGTGCGTCCCGGGCGCCGCCGCGCAGGAGGGCGAAGCGGTCGCCGAGACGGCGGGCGATCTCCGGTACGGACAGCACCCGGACGCGGGCCGCCGCCAGTTCCAGGGCGAGGGGCAGGCCGTCGAGGTGGCGGCAAAGGTCCGCGACGGCGTCGGCGGGCAGGCCGACGCCGGGGCGGGCGGCGCGCGCTCGCTGCGTGAAGAGTTCCACCGAGGTATCGAGGGCGAGTTCAGGCAGCGCGTAGGTCGCTTCGGAAGTGAGGCCGAGCGGGGCGCGGCTGGTGACGAGGACCTGGAGGTCCTTGGATCCGGAGATGAGTGCCTGGACGAGGTCGGCGGCGCCCAGGATCACCTGCTCGCAGTTGTCCAGGACGAGAAGTGCGGGACCGGTGCCGAGTACATCGAGGATGCCGGGGACCGGACCTGCGGCGGCGGGGCCGCCGCCCATCGCGCCCAGGCCCTCACCGGCGCCGAGCGCGGAGGCGACCTCGGCGGCCACGTCCTCGTCCGAGGTGACGCCGGCCAGCGGGACGAAGTGCACCACGCGCTGTTGGGAGCGGCGGGAGACTGCGTGCGAGAGGCGGGTTTTACCCAGGCCGCCGGGTCCGATGACGGTGACTGCGCGGGCCTCGCGCAGCAGCTGTTCGACGGCGGCGATGTCCGGCTCGCGGCCGAGCAGCGGGTTCGGCTCGTGTGGGACGCCGTGCCGGACGACCGGGGCCCCGTCCTGCAGCAGCTCCTGTTGTATGGCCTTGAGGGGGGCACCCGGTTCGGTGCCGAGGTCGTCGCGGAGCTCGCGCCGGTACGTCTCGTAGCGGGCGAGGGCCGCGGACGGTCCTGCGGTGGTGGCCTGGACGCGCAGCAGCTCGGCGAGCACCTCTTCGTCGCGGGGGCTTTCATCGGCGACCTCCGCCAGCGGGGCGGCGGCCTCGGAATGTCGGCCGAGGCGGGCGAGGGCGAGCGCGTGGGCGCGGACGAGCGCGCGGCGGACCGGGGCGCGCTCGGCACGCAGAGCGGCTACCGGGTCGTGGAACTCTTCGTCCAGCGGGCCGCCCTCCCAGAGCGCGAGGCCGGCCTCGGCGGCGGCGAGAGAGGCGGCGTGATCCCGCGCGCGGGCCCGGTCGGCGCTGGTGGCGGCGTGGGTGAGCAGGGCGGAGCTGTCGACCTGGGCTTCGCTGAGGGCGAGGCGGTAGCCGGAGGGCGTGCTCTCGATGACGTCGGCGCCGAGCTGCGACCGTGCCCGGGAGACCAGCACCTGGACCGCCTTGCCGGGGCGCTCGGGTATTTCGTCGGGCCACAGCCCCTCGACGAGCCGCCCGCTGCTGGCGCCCGGCTTCAGGTCCTCAGCCAGGAGGGCGAGGAGCCCGCGCAGCCGGGGCGCGGTGATCTCCTGGCCGCGATAGGCGACTCGGGACAGCAAGGTCAGCTCGATGGTCACTGGTGAAGAGTAGCCAGTGTCTATGGCAGGCAGCGATGGTTCTCGCGGCGCCTCCTGGTCCGTTCCTGGCATACGAACCGACGCTCTTGTGGAGGAGCATCGAGGAACGTCACCGAGCCGACCACCACCGGCTAAGCCCCCGTCAACAGCCTGGAGATGTACGACGAGATCTACGACGTCGGCGCGGCGCGGTCGGACGCGGGCTCGGTGCCCGCGGTGCTGCTGCACGGCGCGCTGTCCGGCATCGGCACGTCCTTCGGCGAGCTGCTCCCGGTGCCGGCGACGCGGCGGCAGGTCATGGCGGTGGATCTGAAGGCCCGTCACCGCCGCCCCAAGGACTGGATCGCGAACAGATCCGCTCCATCATGCCCCGGTCCTTCTGGCCTACGGCGACTGCGACATCATCACGCTGGAGCACGAGGTCGAGCTCTTCCGTCTGCTGGCGACCTGGACGATCGGGGTCGCGGCCATCCTGCGCCTCTACGTCTTCGCCGCCCGCCGCGGCCGGACCACGCGGCAGCCCCTGAAGCAGCAGGGGCCGGTGGCCGCGCCCGTCCTCGCGGCGGCGTAGGTCACGCCGGCTCTCCACCGCCCTGCGAGCACCCGTCGAGGGCGGGGCGGGATGGTCGGGTCGTGAAGCTCCGACGCGGACGGGCGCGAGCCGCCGCAGGGGCACCGAACCGCCCGCCGGCGCCCTACGTCCCCCGGGGGCACCGGCGGGTTTCTCTCTGCCGATTGCCGGCCCACCGCCAGGTGACGTGCGCCGGGCGGCAGGACGAAGGGACACCGACAGCGAACAGCACGTGGTTGAGTCGCCAGGTGCCTTCGACGCCGATGCCGGGTGCCCGCCACGGCCAAGTTGCCTGTGCAGGGCTGTAGTGCTGGCCACGGAAACCAACAGGCCCCCGAACGCGGCCTCGTGGCTCCCGTGACCGAAGCGGCCGTCCTCGCGTCCGCAGCCACCCCCTCAAGCCGCTGCCGTAACTTTGTAATCGCCCTGTCATGCCACCTATCTCGAATACATCCATGATGCACGTCTGTTGATGGAATCTCCAGGCATCCTAAAGGCACGCTAAAGCCGATTCCAAGTATTCCACAAGGCCACTCCCGCGCGGAACTTCCCTAGCCAGGGAATCGGGAGGCCGTCCCGTTGACAGGACAGCAATAGCCTGAGTGGATGGGTTACGGCGTATCGGCCGGACCCGGCCGAGGGTGGGGGAATCAGGTAAGGCATCCCGCCGTTGACGTGCCAGGTTATCCAGAGTTGACTCGGCTTGTGGGACAGCATCAAACCCGTCGAGAATGAATTCCGGGGTTTGTCAACGGAAATTTGATCGCCATCGACTATTCACCGGCCAGGCCCGCTTTCCGCAGTTCCTCTCCATGATTCCGAGGCAAGAACGCATCGGCGGCAGACCGTCCCTCGGCTCAAGATGAACAGGAGTGCCAAGTGATCCCGTTGTCCTTCGCGCAGCGACGTCTGTGGTTCATCGACAAGTTCGAGGGGCCGTCCGCGACGTACAACGTGCCCTTCCTCATCCGGCTCACAGGCGAGCTGGACGTGGCGGCACTCACTGCGGCGGTCAATGACGTGGTGACCCGTCACGAGAGCCTGCGCACCCTCATAGTGGAGAGCGACGAGGGCATTCCCGCGCAGGAGGTACTCCCCGCCGAACAGGCGCGTCTGGACATCCCGTTGGTCGAAGTGGCCCCGCAGGAGCTGGACGAGGCGGTGCAGGAGGCCTCCAACTACGCGATCACGCTGTCCCATGAGATACCCGTCCGTGCCACCCTCTTCCGCACCGGTGCCCAGGACCACCAGCTGCTGCTCCTGATCCACCACATCGCCAGCGACGGCGAGTCCGCAGCGCCGCTCTCGCGCGACCTGGCCGCCGCCTACACCGCCCGCGTCCGGGGCGGCGAGCCGGACTGGCCCGAACTGCCGGTCCAGTACGTCGACTACACGCTGTGGCAGCGCGAGCTCCTCGGCGAGGAGAGCGACCCCGACAGTGTCCTGTCGACCCAGCTCGGCCACTGGCGCGACGAGCTGTCCGGCATCCCGCAGCCGATGCGCCTGTCCACCGACCGCCCGCGCCCCCCGGTGGCCAGCCACCGCGGTGACGGCGTCGGCATCACGCTCGACGAGGAACTGCTCGGCAAGGTCGAGAAGCTGGCCCAGCGTGCCGATGTCACCACTCCGATGGTGTTCCAGGCCGCGCTCTCGGTCCTGCTCCAGCAGCTCGGCGCGGGCGAGGACATCGCCATCGGCTCCACCATCGCCGGCCGCACCGATGACGAACTCGCCGACCTGGTGGGCTTCTTCGTCAATACCTGGGTGCTGCGGACCGACCTCTCCGGCACCCCGTCCTTCGAGCAGCTCCTCGCCCAGGTGCAGCACAAGGCCCTGGCCGCGTACGACAACCAGGACGCGCCGTTCGAGCGCCTGGTGGAGATCCTCAACCCGGAGCGCTCCACCGCGTACCACCCGCTGTTCCAGGTGATGTTCACCTGGGCGACCCGGGGCTGGAGCGAGTTCGAACTGCCGGGCGTCAAGGCGCACTTCGGCCCGCTGCCGACGCCGACGGCCAAGTTCGACATGGAGTTCAACTTCTTCGACGACCCCGATGAAGCGGGACTGTTCATCTTCCTGGAGTACGCGACCGATCTGTTCGACCGGTCCACCGCCGAGGCCGTCATGGCTCGCTTCGAGCGCCTCGTCGAGCAGCTGGCCGCCGAGCCGTCCCGTGCGGTCGCGCTGGTGGATGTGCTGGAGACGGGTGAGCGCGAGCTGGTCCTGCGGACGTTCAACGACACCGCGGCCGCTACACCCGAGCTCAGCGTCGCGGGCCTGGTCGAGCGCCAGGCGGCGGCCACCCCTGACGCGACGGCCCTGGTCCACGACGGCCGGGAAATGACGTACGCGGAACTCGGCGCGCGGGCCGAGCGACTCGCCCGTGAACTGGTGGGCCTCGGCGTGGGCCCGGAGTCCGTCGTCGGTCTGGCCCTGCCGCGCTCGGCGGACCTGATCGTGAGCATGCTGGGCATCCTCAAGGCGGGCGCCGCCTATCTGCCGATCGACCCCCGGTACCCCAGCGCGCGCCTGGACCACATCCTGTCCGACGCGCGTCCGCAGCTGGTGCTCACCGGCGCCGACACGGTCGGCGTGCTCCCCGACTCGGACGTGCCGCGGCTGTTGGTCGAGGACGTCGACTTCGGTGCGGCGGGCCCGGAGGTGCCGCTGCCCGCGGTCCGGCCGGCGAATGCCGCGTACGTGATGTACACCTCGGGCTCCACCGGCAACCCGAAGGGCGTGGTGGTCACGCACCGCGACGTGGTCAACGGCGTGCTGCGCCTGGCCGGCGCGGTCGGGATCGGCGCGGGCACGCGGGTCCTCGCGGGTACGTCGGTCAACTTCGACGTCTCGGTCTTCGAGACCATGACCACCCTGGCCTTCGGCGGCACCCTGGAAGTGGTGCGCGACGTGCTGGTGATCGGTGAGCGCGGCGGCTGGTCCGGCGGGGTCATCAGCACGGTGCCGTCCGTCTTCGCCGAGCTCCTGGACCAGGTGGGCACGGAGATCCGGGCCGACGCGGTCGTGTTCGCGGGTGAGGCGCTGCCCGCCTCGCTGGTGGAGCGGGTGCGGGAGGTCATTCCGGGCGTGCGCGTCATCAACGCCTACGGTCAGACCGAGTCGTTCTACGCCACCACCTTCAGCGCCGGCGAGAACCGGAGCGGCGCGGCCGGTGCGCCGATCGGCGCACCGTTGGGCAATATGCGCGCCTACGTCCTCGGCCCCGGTCTCCAGCCGGTGGGCCTGGGTGTCGTGGGTGAGCTGTACGTCGCGGGCAACGTGGCGCGCGGCTACCTCGGCCGCGCCACGCTGACCGCCGAGCGGTTTATCGCCGACCCGTACGGACCGGCCGGTGCGCGGATGTACCGCACCGGTGACCTGGCCCGCTGGAACAGCGACGGCACGCTCACCTATGTGGGCCGGGGCGACGACCAGGTCAAGATCCGCGGCTTCCGTATCGAGCCGGGCGAGGTGGAGGCGGCGCTGACCGCCCACCCGGGTGTGGCGCAGGCCGTGGTGGTCACGCACGAGGGCCGCGGCAGCACCCAGCTGGTCGGCTACGTGGTGCCGCGCGGCGCCGGGGAGGCCGGGCTCGGCACGGTGCAGAGCCTGGGCGACCTGGAGGTCGACCTGACGGCCACGGTCTCCTCGCGCGAGCTGCGTACGTTCGTCTCCGGCAGGCTGCCGGAGTTCATGGTGCCCTCGGTGTTCGTGATGCTGGACCGGCTCCCGCTGGCCCCCAACGGCAAGCTGGACCGCAAGGCGCTGCCGGAGCCCGAGTTCACCGGCGGCGTCTACCGGGCGCCGCGCACCGAGGCGGAGGAGATCCTCGCCGGGGTGTACGCCGAGGTCCTCGGCCTCGACCGGGTCGGTGCCGACGACGACTTCTTCGCCATCGGCGGGGACAGCATCCGCTCGATCCAGGTGGTCTCGCGGGCCCGGACGCGGGGTGTGGAGATCACGCCGCGGCAGGTCTTCGAGGCGCGCACGGTGGCCGAGCTGGCCGAACTGGCGGTCACCGGCGGCGAGGACCGGCCGGTCCTCGCCGAGCTGGAGGGCGGCGGCGCGGGCTTCATGCCTCTGCTGCCGGTCAGCCACTACCTGATGGACCTGGGCACCGGGCTGAACCGATTCACCATGTCGATGACGGTGGAGCTGCCCGCCGGCATCGACGAGGCCGGTCTGGTCGCGACCCTTTCGGCCGTCTTCGACCGGCACGACATGCTGCGCTCGCGCCTCGTCACCGGCGACCGAACCGGTCTTGAGGTGGCCGGTCCCGGCACGGTCGACATCACGTCCCTGATCCACCGCGTGGAGAGCGACGGCTCCTGGGCCGAGCCCTGGCGCGAGCGTGCCGAGTCCGAACTGGACGCCGCCGCCGACCGGCTGGACGCCGAGGCCGGGGTCATGGCGCAGTTCGTGTGGTTCGACGCCGGGGCCGAACGCCCCGGGCGCCTGGTCATGGTCCTGCACCACTTCGCCGTCGACGGCGTGTCCTGGCGCGTCCTGCTGCCCGACCTCGCCGAGGCGTGGCAGCACGTCCGCGACGGCCGCACCCCCGAGCTCGCGCCGGTCGGGACGTCCGCCCGGCGCTGGTCGCATGCGCTGGTGGAGGAGGCCCGGTCCGCCGAGCGCGCGGGTGAACTGGCGCTGTGGCGCTCGATCGTCACCGGTCCCGACCCGGTGCTCGGCAGCCGCCCGCTCGACCCGGCCGTCGACACCGTCTCCACCATCGAGTACGTCCACATGGACCTGCCCCCGGTGGCCACCGAGGCGCTCCTGACCGCGCTGCCCGCGGCCTACCGTTGCGGCGTCAACGACGGCCTGCTGGCGGCGCTCGCGCTCGCGACGGCCAAGTGGCGCAGGCAGCGCGGTGTGAACGAGTCCTCGCTGCTGCTGCGTCTTGAGGGCCACGGCCGCGAGGAGACCGCGGTACCCGGTGCGGACCTGTCGCGCACGGTGGGCTGGTTCACCAGCATGTTCCCTGTCCGCCTGGACGTGGCGGGCGTGGACCTGGACGACGCCTTGCACAGCGGCAGGGCGGCCGGAGCCGCGGTGAAGGCGGTGAAGGAGCAGTTGCTCGCCGTCCCGGACAAGGGCATCGGCTACGGCCTGCTGCGCTATCTGAACCCGCCGACCGGTGAGGTCCTCAAGCAGCACACGACCGGTCAGGTGTCCTTCAACTACCTGGGCCGGTACGCCGGTTCGGCCGACCTGCCCGAGGCCCTGCGCGGCCTGGGATTCACCCAGGTCGAGGGCACCACCGAGCTCCTCGCGGAGCCGGACAGGACCATGCCCGCGCTGGCCGCGCTGAACGTCAGCGCGTACGTGTCCGACACCGAGAGGGGCCCGCGCCTGTCCACCCGTCTCGACTTCCCCGCCGGCCTGTTCACCCGGGCCGAGGTGGAGGAGCTGGCCGCGCTGTGGCGCACCGCCCTGGAGAGCCTCGCGCAGCATGCCGCCGAGGCGGACGCGGCCGGTCTCACGCCCTCGGACGTGCCGCTGGTGCAGGTGAGCCAGGGCGAGCTGGACGGATGGGAGCGGCGCTACCCGGGCCTGGCCGACGTGTGGCCGCTCACCGCGATGCAGAAGGGTCTGCTCTTCCACGCCGAGCTGGCCGGTACCGCCTTCGACGCCTACCAGATGCAGTTCGTCTTCCACCTCGCCGGTGAGGTCGAGCCGCAGCGGATGCGGGCGGCCGGGCAGGCGATGCTCGACCGCTACCCCAACCTGCGGGCCGCGTTCGTCGACGACCGCTCCGGTGACCGGGTCCAGATAGTCCAGAACGGCGTCGAACTCCCTTGGCACGAGCAGGACTTGAGTGCCTGCTCCGCCAAGGAGCGGGAGGAGCGGCTCAAGCAGGTCCTGGCCGAGGAGCACAGCACCCACTTCGACCTGTCCGAGGCGCCGCTGCTGCGCCTGTCCCTGATCAAGCTGGCCGCCGACAAGTGGGAACTGGTCTTCACCGCCCACCACGTGCTGTTCGACGGCTGGTCGATCCCCTTGCTCCTGCAGGACCTGATGCGGCTGTACGGCTCGGCCGGAGACGCCACCGCACTGGGCAAGGCGCGCAACTACCGCGACTTCCTGGCCTGGCTCTCGCGTCAGGACGAGCAGGAGTCCACCCGGGCCTGGGCGCGGGAGCTGGCCGGCGTCGACGAGCCCACGCTGCTGGCGCCCGCCGCGGCCGCCCCGGAGGGCGAGGCGACCGGCGTCGGCCAGGTGGACGTGCCGTTCACGCCCGAGCAGTCCCGTGAACTCTCCCGCCGCGCCGGCGAGTTGGGCCTCACGCTCAACACCCTGGTCCAGGGCGCCTGGGCGCTGCTCCTCGCAGGACTGACCGGGCGTCAGGACGTGCTGTTCGGTGCCACCGTCTCCGGGCGTCCGCCGCAGGTCGCGGGCGTGGACGAGATGGTCGGCATGTTCATCAACACCCTGCCGGTGCGGGTGAACTGCTCGCCGGACCAGTCGCTCGACGCCGCCCTGCGCGGTCTGCAGGAGCGGCAGAGCGCCCTCCTCGACCACCACCACCACGGCCTTCTCGACATGCACCGGTCCACCGGGCTGCGCGTGCTGTTCGACACGATGGTGGTCTTCGAGTCGTACCCGATCGACGGCGCCGCCCTGAGCGAGGCGTACTCGGCCGCCGGGATCTCGGTGACCGGGGTCAGCCCGCTGAGCAGCACCCACTACCCGCTGGTGGTGATGGCCTTCGCCGAGCCGCACCTGAAGGTCAGCCTCCAGTACCAGCACCACCTCCTCGGCGCGGAGCAGGCGGCCGACGTCGCCGTGCGCTTCGGGCGGATCCTCGCCCAGCTGGCCGACGACCCGCAGGTCCGGCTCAGCGAGGTGGACCTGCTGGAGCCCGAGGAGCGCCGACGCGTCCTCGTCGAGGTCAACGACACCGCGGCGGCCACCCCCGAGCTGACCGTCCCCGGCCTGTTCGAGCGGCAGGCGGCCGCGACTCCGGACCAGGTCGCGGTGGCATACGGCGACCTCACGTACACCTACGCCGAACTGGACGCGCGGGCGGAGCGGCTCGCCGCCGAACTGGCCGGGCGCGGGGCCGGTCCGGAGACCGTGGTCGCGCTGGCGCTGCCCCGCTCGGCCGACCTGGTCACCGGCATGCTCGGCATCCTGAAGGCGGGCGCCGCGTACCTGCCGATCGACCCGAAGTACCCCAGCACGCGCCTGGACCACATCCTGGGCAGCGCGCGCCCGCAGCTGGTCCTCACCGACGCCGACACCGTCGGGGTACTCCCGGACACGGACGTGCCGGCCCTGTTCCTGGGCGACGTGGACCTGGAGAACGGGCCCGGGCTCGCCCGCCCCGCGAACCTCCGGCCCGAGCACGCGGCGTACGTGATGTACACCTCGGGCTCCACCGGCACCCCCAAGGGCGTCGTGATCAGCCACGCGAACGTGGTCAACGGTGTGACAGGGCTCGCCGAGCGGGTGGGCGTGAGCGCGGACACCCGGATGTTCGCCGGTACGTCCGTCAACTTCGACGTCTCGGTGTTCGAGGTCGTCACGACGCTGGCCAACGGCGGCACCGTCGAGGTGGTCAGGGACGCGCTGGTGCTCGCCGAGCGCGAGACGGTGTCGGCGAGCGTGGTCAGCACGGTGCCGTCCGTCTTCACCGAGCTCGGTGACCGCATCGCCGCCGTCTCCGGCCTGGAGACCGTCGTCCTCGCCGGTGAGGCGCTGCCCGCCGCGCTGGTGCACCGCATCCGCGAGACCCTGCCCGGGGTACGGATCATCAACGCCTACGGGCAGACCGAGTCCTTCTACGCCACCACGTTCGGCGTCCAGGCGGGCCAGGAGTGGCAGGCCACCGGCCACACCCCCATCGGTACGCCGCTGGGGAACATGCGCACCTACGTCCTCGGCCCGGGCCTGGCGCCCGTACCGCCCGGCGTGGTGGGCGAGCTGTATGTCGCGGGGAACATCGCCCGCGGCTATCTGGGCCGTCCCGGACCGACCGCCGAGCGGTTCGTCGCCGACCCGTACGGACCGGCCGGGACGCGGATGTACCGCACCGGCGACCTGGCCCGCTGGAACGCCGAAGGGCAGCTGGAGTACGCCGGGCGCGACGACGACCAGGTCAAGATCCGTGGTGTGCGCGTGGAGCCCGCCGAGGTCGAGCGGGCCCTGGCCGCCCATCCGGGCGTCGCCCAGTCCGTGGTCGTCGCGCAGGGCCGCGCGGACACCGACGACCAGCAGCTGATCGCGTACGTGGTGCCGGATCCGGACGGCGTCGACCCCGCCCCGGGCGCCGCGGAGCAGGCCGCCGCGTGGGAGAAGACCTACGACCGGATGTACGAGGACGCGGGCGCCGGGCACGGCGAGAACTTCTCCGCCTGGAACTCCAGCTACAACTCAGAGCCCCTCGACACCGAGGCCATGCACGAGTGGCGCGACGCGGCCGTGGAGCAGATCCTCCGCCACCGGCCCCGCCGTGTCCTCGAACTCGGCTTCGGCGCGGGCCCGTTGATGTACCACGTGCTACCGCACGTGGAGGAGTACTGGGCCACCAGTTCGTCGTCCGCCGTCATCGAGCACCTCACCCACGAGGCCGAGGCGGCGGGCCACGCGGACCGGGTCACCCTGCGGCGCCGGCAGCCCGAGGACACGACGGGGCTTCCGGCCGGCCACTTCGACGTAGTGGTCCTGCACTCGGTGATCCAGCACTTCCCGCACGTCCAGCACCTTGACCGGGTCCTGGGCCAGGCCTTCGATCTGCTCGCCCCGGGCGGGCGGGTCGTCGTCGGCGACGTGCGCAACGCGGCCACACTGCCCCTGTTCCGCGCGGGGGTGCAGCAGGCGCGGCACCCCGGCGCAGACCCGTCGGCGGCGCGTGCGGCCATCTCCCGTGCGGTGCTCACGGAGCCCGAACTGGTCGTGGACCCCGAGTGGTTCGCCCGCTGGGCGGAACGCTCGGACGCGGGCGCCGCGGACATCCGGCTCAAGCCGGGGCGCGCCCACACCGAACTGACCCGGCACCGCTACGACGTCGTCCTGCACAAGCAGCCCGCCGATGCGGTGGACCTCAGCGGCGTCACCGCGGTGCGGTGGGGCCAAGAGACCGCCGACCTCACGGGCCTGGAAGAGCTGTGCCGCAACGGTCAGGAAAGTGCCCTGCGGGTCAAGGGCATCCCCAACGCCCGCCTGACGGACGAGGCGGCCCTGGCCGTGGCGGCCGGGCTGCGCCAGACCCCGGCGGCCTCCGGCCCCGCCCTGGATCCGCAGGACGTACGGGAGTGGGCCGCCGCGCGCGGCTGGAGCGTGCTGGTGACCTGGTCGGGGACGGCCGCCGAGTGCTTCGACGCGATCGTCCTGACCGACGGCCCGCAAGACGCGGGGCCGTTCACCGGCGTCTTCCTCCCGCCCCGCGGCGGACGGACGCTCGCCAACACCCCGGCCGCGGCCCGGCAGTTCGACGCCCTGACGGCCGCCCTGCGCAGCCACCTCCAGGACCGGCTGCCCGCGCACCTGGTGCCCGCGGCCGTCGTCGCCATCGGCGCCGTACCGCTGGCCGCCAACGGCAAGCTGGACCGCAAGGCGCTGGCCGCACCGGACTTCGGCGACCGGACCTCGGGCCGTGCCCCGCGCACCCCGCAGGAAGAGCTCCTGTGCGAGCTGTTCGCGGACGTGCTGCACGTGGAGCGCGTCGGCATCGACGACGACTTCTTCGCCCTGGGCGGCCACTCGCTGCTCGCCACCAAGCTCATCAACCGCATCCGCGCCGCCCTCAGCGTGGAGGTGGAACTGCAGACCCTCTTCGCCCACCCCAGCGTGGCCGGGCTCGTCCCGCACCTGAACGGCGCCGTCCGCCGCCAGGCACCCGCGTTCGGCACCACGGAGCGGCCCGAGCACATCCCGCTCTCCTTCTCCCAGCAGCGCCTGTGGTTCCTGCACAAGTTCGAGGGGCACGCGGCGACCTACAACATGCCGCTGATCCTGCGCCTGAGCGGTGACCTGGACGTGCCGGCGCTCGAAGCCGCGCTCAACGACATCGTGCTCCGGCACGAGATCCTGCGGACCCTCTACCTGGAGGTCGAAGGCAAACCGCACCAGGTCGTCCTGGAGCCGGAGCAGGCCCGCGTCGCCCTGCCCGTGCAGCGGGTGGCGGGCGAGAAGGAGCTGTCCGAAGCGATCACCGCGACGGCCCGGCACCCCTTCGACATCGCCACCGAAATGCCGCTGAAGGCGGCCCTGTTCGGCCTCGGCACGACGGAGCACGCCCTGGCCCTGGTGGTGCACCACATCGCGGCCGACGGCTGGTCCGCGACCCCGCTCGCACAGGACCTGGCCACCGCCTACACCGCCCGCAGCCGGGGCAGGACCCCCGAGTGGACGCCGCTGCCGCTCCAGTACGCCGACTACGCCCTGTGGCAGCACGAGCTGCTGGGCGACGACCGCGACCCGGACAGCCTCTTCAGCAAGCAGTACCGCTACTGGTCCAAGCAACTGGCCCGGCTGCCCGAGACGGTCACCCTCCCCACCGACCGGCCGCGCCCCGCGGAGCTGGACCGCAGCGGTGACCTGTTGCAGTTCACCCTGGGGGCCGAGCTCCACCGCGGCGTCGTCGAGCTGTCCAGGGCCACCGGCACCACGCCGTTCATGGTGCTCCAGGCCACCATGTCCGCCCTGCTCACCCGGCTCGGCGCCGGCACGGACATCGCGATCGGCAGCGGCATCGCCGGCCGGGTCGACGAGAACCTCAACGACCTCATCGGCCTGTTCGTCAACGTCCAGGTGATGCGCACCGACACCTCCGGCGACCCCACGTTCACCGAGCTGCTCGGCCAGGTCCGCAAGACCGGCCTGGCCGCCTACACCCACCAGGACATGCCCTTCGAGGCCCTGGTGGAGAAGCTCAACCCGGAGCGGTCCGCCTCGATCAACCCGCTCTTCCAGATCGCCCTGATCCTGCAGAACACCGAGGACGCGGACTTCGAACTGCCCGGCCTGCGGGTCCGCGGCGAAGGCGTGGGCACCGGGACCTCCCGCTACGACCTCACGCTGAGCCTGAGCGAGAGCTTCGAGGACCGCTCCACGCCGGCCGGGATCACCATCGCCGCCGAGTACTCCACCGAGCTCTACGACGCCTCGACCATCGAGTCGATGATCGCCCGCTGGGAGCGGCTGCTGACCGCCGCGGTCGCCGACCCCGCCCAGCGCATCGGCGACGCCGACCTGCTCACCGCCGAGGAGCGGAGCGAGCTGCTGAGGGCGGCGCAGCACAGCGAGCAGACCGTCGCCCAGGCCACCTTCCCCGAGCTGTTCCGGGCCCGGCTGCAAGAAGCGCCGCAGGCACCGGCGGTGGAGTCGCGCGACGTCTCCTGGACGTACGAGGAGCTGGACGCGCGGTCGAACCGGATCGCGCACTGGCTGATCGCCCGGGGCATCGGACCCGAGCAGTCGGTGGGCGTGGCGATGCCGCGCTCCGCGGACCAGGTCGCCGTGGCCCTGGGCATCTTCAAGGCGGGCGCCGCCTATCTGCCCGTCAACCTCGACTATCCGGACGACCGCCTCGTCTACCTGCTCACGGACTCCGCGCCCGCGGCGCTCCTGACGACGCTCGGCGCCGTCGAGGGTCTTCCGCAGGGCCTGCCCGCCCTGGACGTCGTGGCCGTCGACACCCCCGACGTCCAAGCCGCCTGGCAGGACTCCCCCGCCACCGACCCCACCGCCGCGCTCGACCTGGCCCACCCGGCGTACATCATCTACACCTCCGGCTCCACGGGGCTGCCCAAGGGCGTCACGGTCACCCACGCGGGCATCGCCGCGCTCAGCCACACCTCCCAGGAGCGCCTCGCGCTGACCCCGGACGCACGGGTCCTCCAGGTCGCGGCGCCCAGTTTCGACGCTGCCTTCTGGGAGCTGGTGCAGACCCTCACCGCGGGGGCCACCCTGGTGGTCCCGGCCGAGCTGCGCGTCGTCGGCGAGGACCTGGCCCGCGCCCTGGCCGAGCGCCGCGTCACGCATGTGATGCTGCCGCCCAGCGTGCTGGCCGCGCTTCCGGCCGGCACCTCGCAGTCCTTGCCGGAGTTGCGCACCGTCACCGTCGGCGGCGAGGCCTGCCCGCCCGCCCTGGTGGCCGCATGGGCGCCGGGGCGGCGGTTCGTCAATGCCTACGGCCCCGCCGAGGCCACGGTATGCGGCACGATCAGCGCGCCCATCAGCACGGACCACACCCCCATCGGCACGGCCGTGACCGACACCCGGGTGCGGGTGCTCGACGACCGGCTCGCCCCCGTTCCGCCGGGCACGCCCGGTGAGCTGTACCTCGCGGGCCCGAGCCTGGCCCGCGGCTATCTGAACCGCTCCGCGCTCAGCGCCGAGCGCTTCGTCGCCGACCCGTACGGCCCGGCGGGCAGCCGGATGTACCGCACCGGCGACATCGTGCGGCAGGGCTCCGACGGCCAGCTCGACTACCTCGGCCGCAGCGACGACCAGGTCAAGATCAACGGTCTGCGCATCGAGCCCGGCGAGATCACGGCCACGCTGGCCCGCCACCCGGGCGTCGCCCAGGCGGTCGTGACCGTCCACCAGACCAAGGACGGCGACCGCCGCCTGGTGGCCTATGCGGTGCCCGGCGGCCACAGCACGGACGAGGCGCCCGACGCGGACGGGCTGCGCGCCTTCCTCTCCGAGCGGTTGCCCGAGTTCATGGTGCCCGCGCTGTTCGTGCTGCTCGACGAACTGCCACTGACGCCCAACGGCAAGATCGACAAGGCGGCGCTGCCCGAACCGCAGTTCACCGCCAGCACCTACCGCGCCCCCCGCACCCCCCAGGAGCAGACGCTCGCCGCGATCTATGCCGAGGTCCTGGAGCTCGAACAGGTCGGCATCGACGACGACTTCTTCGCCATCGGCGGCGACAGCATCCGCTCCATCCAGATCGTCTCCAAGGCACGCGCACAGGGCCTGCAGGTCACACCGCGCCAGATGTTCGAGCACCGCACCGTGGCCGCACTCGCCGAGGTCGCCACCGTCAGCAGCCGCAGGGGACGGGCCCGCCGGGAACCCGCGGGCGGCGGCACGGGCTGGATGCCGCTGCTGCCCGTGGTCCGTCAGATGAGCGAACACATCGGCGGCTACGACGGACTCGTGATGTCCATGGTGGTGGACCTGCCGACGGGCATCGACGAGAGCGGCCTGGTCGCCACCTTGTCCGCGGTCTTCGACCACCACGACATGCTCCGCGCCCAACTCCTCGTCCGCGCGGGCGAACCCGGCCTGCACGTGGCCAAGCCCGGCAGCGTCGACGTGGCCGCACTGGTGCGCCGCCTGCCCTGCTCCGGCGACTGGCAGGACCCCGACTGGCGGCAGAGCGTGAAGGCCGAGCTCCACACGGCGGTGCGCGAACTGGACTCGGCGGCGGGCAAGATGGCCCGCATCCTGTGGTGCGACGCCGGGCCTGACACCCCCGGACGCCTCCTGATGGTCCTCAACCACCTGGTCGTCGACGGTGTCTCCTGGCGCATCCTGCTGCCCGACCTCGCCGCTGCCTGGGAACAGGTCCGCGAAGGCCGCACACCGCAACTCGCGCCCGTGCCCACCTCGATGCGGCGCTGGTCGCACGCCCTGGTGGACGCCGCTTCGGCGCGCGAGCGGACCGCGGAACTGCCCGTCTGGCAGGAGGTGCTGGCCGGCCCCGACCCGCTCCTGGGCTCCCGCGCCCTCGACCCGGCCGTCGACGTGCGCGACACCGTGGACACGGTCCAGGTCACGCTGGCACCCCAGGCCACCCAGGCACTGTTGACGACGCTGCCCGCCGCCTTCCGCGGCGGGGTCAACGACGGCCTGCTGTCCGCCCTCGCCCTGGCCCTCGCCCAGTGGCGCAAGGCCCGGGGCATCGAGGAGACCTCGGCGCTCATCCGCCTCGAAGGCCACGGCCGCGAGGAGAGCGCCGCGCCCGGCACCGACGTCACCCGCACGGTGGGCTGGTTCACCAGCGTCTTCCCCGTCCGACTCGACGTGGGCGGCTTCGACCTCGACGAGGCCGTCGCGGGCGGCCGCGCCGCGGGCGGCGTGATCAAGGCGGTCAAGGAGCAGCTGAACTCCGTACCGGACAAGGGCATCGGCTACGGACTGCTGCGCCACGTCAACCCGCAGACGGCACAGGCCCTCAAGCCCTACGGCGACGGACAGATCTCCTTCAACTACCTGGGCCGGTTCGGCTCGGGCGCCCGGCCGGACCCGAGCGCGGGCTGGACGATCTCCGCGGACCTCGATGAGCTCTCCCCCGAGCTCAACACCCCGGCCCTGGCCACCGTCGACATCACCGCCTACGCCCTCGACTCCGCGCAGGGCCCGCAGCTGACCGCCCGGGTCGACTTCCCCACCGGGCTGCTCTCCCGGGCGGAGGCGCAGGACCTCGCGGACCGGTGGCTGGTCGCACTCGAAGGGCTCGCCCGGCACGTCGTCGAGCCGGATGCGGGCGGCCTGACGCCGTCGGACGTGCCGCTGGTGCAGGTGCGCCAGCGGGACCTGGAAGCGTGGGAGCAGCAGTACACGGACGTGGCCGACGTGTGGCCGCTCACCTCCATGCAGTCCGGTCTGCTCTTCCAGAGCAAGCTGGCCGGCACCGGCTTCGACGCCTACCAGGTACAGCTGGTCTTCCACCTGTCCGGACAGGTGGACCCGGAGCGGATGCGCGCGGCGGGTCAGGCGGTGCTCGACCGCTACGACAGCCTGCGCACCGCATTCGTCGCCTCGGACAGCGGGGAGCAGGTGCAGGTGCTGCTCGACCGGGTCGAACTGCCCTGGTCGTCGCTCGATCTGAGCGACCTGCCCGAAGCCGGACGGGAAGCGGCGCTCGAAGAGTTCCTGGCCCGAGACCAGGCCACGCACTTCGACCCGGCAGCGCCGCCGATGCTGCGCCTGTCCCTGGTCAAGCTGGCAGAGGAGCGCCACGAGCTGGTGCTGACCGTCCACCACATCGTCTACGACGGCTGGTCGGGCCCCCTCGTGGTGCAGGACCTGCTGCGGCTCTACCACCTGCGCGCGGACGCCGGGCAGCTGGGCCGGGTGCGCCCCTACCGCGACTACCTCGCCTGGCTCGCGGGCCAGGACCGCGAGGTGGCGGTCAGGGCCTGGACGGACGAGCTGACCGGGGTGGACGAGCCGACCCTGGTGGCCCCGCACGCCCCCCAGGGGTCCGCCGGCGGCCAGTCGCAGGTGGACGTCGCTCTCGACCCGGCGACGGCGCGCCGCCTCTCGCAGCGCGCGGCGGAGCTGGGCGTCACCCTCAGCACCCTGGTCCAGGGTGCCTGGGCACTGCTCCTCGCGGGTCAGACCGGGCGCCAGGACGTGGTGTTCGGCGCCACGGTCTCCGGGCGTCCGCCGCAGGTGCCCGGCGTGGACGAGATGGTGGGCCTGTTCATCAACACCCTGCCGGTACGGGTCACCGCGACCCCCGGGCAGAGCCTCGAGGCGCTCCTGCGCGACCTCCAGGAGCGCCAGGGCGCGCTGATGGACCACCACCACTTCGGGCTCGCCGAGATCCACCAGGCCGTCGGCCTCGGGACGCTCTTCGACTCGCTGGTCGTCTACGAGTCCTACCCGGTGGACGCCGACGAGCTGGACCAGACGCAGAGCGTGGCCGGGATCACCATCGAGGGCGTCGCCTCGCAGGCCGCCACGCACTACCCGCTGGGCCTGCTGGCCCTGGCCGACCCGGACCTGCGGCTGACGCTGATGTACCAGGACCATGCCTTCGACGCGCAGGGGGCGGGCCGTCTCGCCGACCGGCTCGCACGGATCCTGCGGCACATCGCGGCCGACCCCAGCACCCCGGTGGCGCTGGTCGACATGGTGGATCCGGCCGAGCGGGAGCGGCTGCTGACCGAGTTCAACGACCCGGCCCGCACCGTCCCCGAGGCCACCCTGGTCGAGCTGTTCGAGGCGCGCGCGGCCGAGCGGCCCCAGGCGGCCGCGGTCGTCTTCGAGGGCACCACGCTCACCTACGGGGAGCTCAACGCCCGCGCCAACCGCCTCGCCCGGCACCTCGTCGGCCGGGGCGTGGGCCCCGAGGACCTCGTCGCGGTCTGCCTGGAGCGCTCGGCCGAGCTGGTCACCGCGCTCCTCGCGGTGCTCAAGGCGGGCGGCGCCTACCTGCCCATCGACCCTGCCTACCCGGCCGACCGCGTCGCCCACATGCTCCAGGACGCCGCTCCGGCGCTGCTGATCACCACCGGCGCCACCGACGCCGCCCAGGACCTGGCGCAGACCCTGCCCGTGGTCCACCTCGACCGGCCCGGCACCGCGGACGGCGAGCGGGACACGGACCTCACCGACGCCGAGCGCCGGGCGCGGCTGCGCCCCGAGCACCCGGCGTACGTGATCTACACCTCCGGTTCGACCGGCCGCCCCAAGGGCGTGATGATCCCGCACCGCAACGTCGTCGCGCTCTTCGACGCCACCCAGGACGGCTTCGCGTTCGGCGCCGACGACGTGTGGACCCTCTTCCACTCCTATGCCTTCGACTTCTCGGTGTGGGAGCTGTGGGGGCCGCTGCTGTACGGCGGCCGCCTGGTCGTGGTCCCCTTCGACGTCTCCCGCTCGCCGGGCGACTTCCTCCGGCTGCTCGCCCGTGAGCGGGTCACCGTCCTCAACCAGACGCCTTCGGCCTTCTACCAGCTCATACAGGCCGACGCCCAGGATCCCGGTCAGGAACTGGCCCTGCGCTACGTGGTGTTCGGCGGCGAGGCACTGGACCTGAACCGGCTCGCGGACTGGTACGCAGGCCATGACTCCGACGCGCCGGTGCTGGTGAACATGTACGGCATCACCGAGACCACCGTGCACGTCACGCGGGTCGACCTGGACGAGCACTCCGCCGCCCGCTACGGCGCCGGTGTCATCGGCCGGGCCGTTCCGGGGCTGCGCGCCTACGTCCTGGACTCGGGTCTGAACCCCGCGCCCATCGGGGTCAGCGGAGAGCTGTACGTGGCCGGCTACGGCCTGGCGCGCGGCTATCTCAACCGGCCAGGGCTGAGCGCGGAGCGGTTCGTCGCCTGCCCCTTCGGTGAGGCGGGCGAGCGGATGTACCGCACCGGCGACGTGGCGCGCTGGCGGGAGGACGGACAGCTGGAGTATCTCGGCCGGGCCGACAGCCAGGTCAAGATCCGCGGATTCCGTATCGAGCTGGGGGAGATCGAGGACGCCCTGGCCTCGCACCCGGACGTGGCCCAGGCCACGGTCGTGGTGCGCGAGGACGGGCCGGGCGATCAGCGCCTGATCGGCTACCTCGTCCCGGCTCCTGGCCGGGAGGCCGACGGCGGCCTCACCGCCGCGGCGCGCGAGCACGCCGCCGGGCGCCTGCCCGACTACATGCTTCCCGCCGCCCTGGTCGTCCTCGACGCCCTGCCCCTGACCCCCAACGGCAAGCTCGACCGCAGGGCACTGCCCGCACCCGAGCTCACCGGCGGCGGTGACCACCGCGCCCCGCGCACCCCCCAGGAGAAGCTGCTGGCAGACCTGTTCGCCCAGGTCCTCGGGGTCGAGAAGGTCGGAATCGACGACAGCTTCTTCGACCTGGGCGGCCACTCGCTGCTCGCCACGAAGCTGCTGAGCCGCATCCGCGCCGTCCTGATGGCCGACGTTCCGATGCGGGCGGTCTTCGAGAGCCCGACGGTCGCCGGTCTCGCCGCTCACCTCAGCGCCGGGGCCGGGTCCACCGAGTACTCCGACCCCTTCGCGGCCGTCCTGCCCCTGAAGGCCGGCGGCAGCGGTGCACCCGTGTGGTTCGTCCACCCCGGCATCGGCCTGAGCTGGCCGTACCTGGGCATGGCGGGACAGCTCGGCGACCGGCCCGCGTACGGCATCCAGGCCAGCGGCTTCGACGGATCACCACTGCCGAAGTCCTTCCAAGACCTGGTCATCGACTACGCGGAGCGGATCCTCTCCGTCCAGGCGGCAGGGCCCTTCACCCTGATCGGCCACTCCATGGGCGGCCCCATCGCCCACGCCGTCGCCGCCGAACTCCAGAGCAGGGGGCACGCCGTGCCGGTGGTCGCGCTCCTGGACGCCGTGCCGAGCAGCACCTTCGCCGAGCACGAACTGAAGCTCGGCCGGGCCGAGGCGCGCGACGGTCTCGCGGGATACCTGCCCGGCGACGAGAACGATCCCGGCCGACAGTCCCTGCTGGACAACGGCGCCACCCTCATGACCGAACACGTGCGCCTGATCAGGGAGTTCACCCAGCCCGTGTACCGGGGCACGGCACTGTTCTTCAACGCCACGCTCAGCCCCGAGGCCGAAGCCGCCCTCTGGGAGCCCTACGTCGAGGGCGACGTCCTCGCGTACGACATCCGCTCCACCCACCTCGGCCTGACCTCACCGGAACCCGCGGCCGAGATCTGCGCCGTACTCAACCGCCACCTCAACTCCTAGGAGACGACCGTGAGCACGAACCCGTTCGACGACGAGAACGCCACCTTCCACGTCCTGGTCAACGACGAGGAGCAGCACTCCCTTTGGCCGTCGTTCGCCGACGTCCCCGAGGGCTGGCGGAGCGTCCTCGGCCCGCAGGAGCGCCGGGTGTGCCTGGAGTACATCGAGGAGAACTGGACCGACCTGCGGCCCAAGAGCCTGCGCGAGGCCATGGCCGCCTAGCCGCGACCACGCCGGCCCGCCGTACCGGGAAGGGAGGGAGGCACGCACCGGGGCACCGCCGCGGAGCCTGCCTCCCTCCCGCGCGCCCGTCGACGGGACGGGAATCCCACCCAGCTCACCAGCACCGGCGGCCTCACGCTGGATACGGAGGAAGAGTCTTGACCACGCAGCCCCTGATCGACACGGACCTCACCGACCCGCGGACCTTCCTGGCACCGGCCGCCGAGCTGACGCAGATGTGGCGCCGCTACCGGGCGGACAGCCCCGTGCACTGGCACCCCGTTCCCGGCCGCGCCGTTCCCGGGTTCTGGGTGGTGTCGCGCTACGAGGACGTGATGAACGTCTACCGGGACAACAAGCGGTTCACCTCCGAGCGCGGCAACGTCCTCACCACGCTCCTGGAGGGCGGGGACTCGGCCGCGGGCCGGATGCTGGCCGTCACCGACGGCCGCCGCCACCGCGAACTGCGCAACCTGCTGCTGAAGGCGTTCTCACCACGGGTGCTCGAACCCGTGGTGGCCGGCGTACAGGACCGGGCCGACCGTCTGGTCCGGCACGCCGTCGCGACCGGCGACTGCGACTTCGCCCAGGACGTCGCCGAGCACATCCCGATGGCCACCATCGCCGATCTGCTCGGCGTGCCCGCCGGCGACCGCGACTACCTCCTGTCGCTGACCAAGGAGGCACTCAGCACCGAGGAGGAGGGCCAGTCCGCGGACGAGGCGCTGGTCGCCCGCAACGAGCTGCTCTTCTACTTCTCGGACCTGGCCGCCGAGCGGCGCGAGGACCCGCGCGACGACGTGATCAGCGTCCTCGCCACCAGCACCATCGACGGCGAACCGCTCACCGAGCAGGAGATCATCTTCAACTGCTACAGCGTCATCATCGGGGGCGACGAGACCAGCAGGCTCTCCATGATCTGCGGCATGCACGAGCTGATGGAGCACCCGGAGCAGTGGCGCCGCCTCAAGTCCGGCGAGGTCACGGTGGACAGCGCGGTCGAGGAGCTCCTGCGCTGGGTCACCCCGGCCATGCACTTCGGGCGCCGGGCCCTGGAGGACGTTCGGATCGGCGAGCACACGGTGCGCGCCGGTGACGTGGTGACCCTCTGGAACAGCTCGGCCAACTACGACGAGGAGGTCTTCTCCGACCCGGGCACCTTCGACCTGGCGCGCACCCCCAACAAGCACGTCTCCTTCGGCTACGGACCCCACTTCTGTCTGGGTGCGTACCTGGGACGGGCCGAGATCGCGGCCCTGCTCACAGCGGTGCGCACCCATGTGGCGGAAGTGCGGCCCGCGGGCACGCCGAAGCCCATCCACTCGAACTTCCTGCACGGGTACAGCAGTCTGCCGGTCTCCCTGCGGGCCGAGGCGTAGTCGGCTTCCGGCAGGCCACCGACACGTGAAGAGCCGCCCGGCAGGAGCCGGGCGGCTCTTCACGTGTACGGCCGGTGGCTCCTCGGCCCCGTCACGTCACGTCACGTCACGGCGAGGAGGTCGAGCAGTTCGGGCGTGACGAACTCGTCCGCCGGACAGGCGCCCGACATCGCCGCGAAGTAGCGGTCGGTCAGTTCAGGGCTGCTGGAGATCGCCCGGAGCAGCGCGATCTGGTGCCGGCCGGTCGCCAGTGCCGCGGTGCCGAGGGTGTTGCGGTAGTCGGTGATGAGCAGGTCGTGGCGCTGGGCGGCGAAGCTGTCGAGTGCACGGCCGAGCCGCTGCGGGTCGTGCAGTGCGTCGCCGACGCAGTCGACGAGCAGCTGTACCTGGCGGAAGGCGTCCGTGATGCCCCGCGCGGTGATGGAGTCCTTGTGATGCCCGGCGTCTCCCACCAGCACCCAGCCGGGGCCGGTCGCCTTGCGGAAGAAGTTGCGCTGGTCGCCCGTGCCGTGCAGACGCTCGAGCATCCGCCCGCCGGCCATCTCCTCGCGCAGCTGTGGGGCAGTGTGCTCAACGGCGCCGAGCAGCGCGGCGAGTCCGTCTCCGCGAAGCTGCTTGAACCGATCCTGTGGGAAGTACGCACCGACCAGCGTCGCACCGTCGTTGGTCGGGATGGTCCCCACCCAGCTGCCCGGCGCCTCGTGCAACCGGAACCGCTGCGGCAGGTCCGACCAGTACGTGTAGTAGGCGCAGCTCAGCGTGGGGTCTTCGATCTCGATCGGCGCACCGACCTTGGCGGCCACGGTGGACCGCATCCCGTCCGCGCCGACGACCAGACCGGCCCGCACCGTGTACTCGGTCGGGCCCGACCGGACCCTGACCCCCGTCACCCGGTCACCGTCGAAGGTCAGGCCGAGCACGGTGGAGTCGTCGCGGAACTCGGCGCCCGCGTCGACCGCGGCCTGCGCCAGCACCGAGTCGAGGAGGTACCGGCGGGGCGCGAACGCGGCGCGCACCCCGTCGACCGCCCAGGAGCAGCCCTCCAGCCGGACATCGGCCACGGTGTAGCTGGCCCGTTCGATCGGCGGGCATCCGGTGTCGACCACAGCGGGCAACACGCCCCACCGCTTGAGCAGCGCGACGCCCGGCTGGTGGATGAGCAGCGTCGACAGCGTGTCCCGGGGAAATCGCGCGCGTTCCAGGAGCAGGACCCGGTATCCGGCACGCGCGAGGAGCATGGCCGTCGGGGACCCGGCGACGCGGGCGCCCACCACGACGACGTCGTACGTCTCGTTCGGGATCATGACTGGCCACTCCTGTTCATCCGGCGCAGAACCGGCCTGGTGGACGCGCCGGCTTCCTTGACGACGCGCGCCAGGTCGACGATGGCCGAGGACTCGAAGATGGTCCGGATCGAGACGGTGACGCCGAGTTCCTTGCGGATCCGGCTGCTGAGCCGGGTCGCCATCAGCGACGTACCGCCGAGCCCGAAGAAGTCGTCGTCGAGGTCGACGTCGTCGACCTCCATCACCTCCGCGAACAGCGCGCACAGCACCTTCTCCTGCCGGTCGCGCGGCTCGCGGCGGGCGCGTTCCGCCCGTTCCGGCGAAGGCAGCGCCGACACGTCGACCCTGCCGTTCGGCAGCCGGGGGATGTACGCCAGCGGGACGACGACGGCCGGGATCATGCAGAGCGGCAGCCGCTCCGCGGCGAACTCGGCCAGTTCCTCGGTATCCACACCGGGACCGACCACGTACGCGGTCACGGACGGGAGTTCATGCTCGGTGTCGGCCAGCGCGACGGCCTCGGCCACCTCGGGGTGCTCGGCCAACGCCGACCCGATCGCGGGCAGGCTGATCCGTACACCGTTCACCGTCACTTGGCCGTCGGTGCGGCCGAGGTACTCGAGGCCGCCGTCGCGCCCGCGCCGCACCAGCTCTCCGGTGCGGAACATGCGCGCCGCCCCCGGGTGGAACGGGTCAGGGACGAACCGGGCCGCGGTGGCCCCGGGCCGGCCGTGATAGCCGAGTCCGAGCGCGGGGCCCGCGACGTAGAGCTCACCCACGGCGCCCGGCGGCGCGGGCTGGAGGGTGTTGTCGAGTACGTGGAGCCGCAGGCCCGGCAGCGGTGCGCGGCCGGTCTCGCTCGCCGCGTACGCGGTCGTCCCCTTCACCGGGGCACCCTGCCCCTCGGGGGCGGCCGCGATCTCGACGCCGCCGCCGACGCACACCGCGCCGAGCACATCGACGAGCCACTGGCCGAAGTCGCCGGTGAAGGTGCCGGCGAAGTCCGCGCGCAGGCTCGCTTCCGGTGCGGCGTGCGCGATGCGCGCGGCGAGGGCCGCGTGGCTGACCGCGACGGTCCTGCGGCCGTCCTGGTGTCCCCAGGTCGGCAGCAGCGCGGCGATCCGCTCCGGGTGCACCGGCTCCGGTGCACCCGTTGTGGCCACCGGCGCGGGCAGGTCGGTGAGCACCACGTCCGCGTCGTCGTCCGCAGCCACCAGACAGCCGCCCGCGCGCCCCACGGCGACCAGTGCGATCACGGCGTCCAGCGCGGACGGCAGCCGCACCGACACGGTGGTTTCCGGTACGAAGTCACGCGCGGCCAGTGCCTGCGCGACCTCCCCGGCCCGGTGGTCGAGTTCCCGGTAGGTGAGCGAGTCCTCGCCATACCGCACCGCCACGGCGTCCGGTGTCCGCGCCGCCCGCGCGGCGAGCAGTTCGCAGACCGTCCGTCCGGCGAGTGCGGGACCATCGTCGACCGGGATCGTCCGCTCGGCCGTGAGAAGGGCGTCCACCGCGCCGGCCTGCTTCTCCGGCTCCTGCGCGAGCTGGCGCAGTATCTGGGCGTACCTGGCTGCGATGTCGGCCGCCGCCGCCCGGTCGAGAATGTCCCGCCGGTACTGCACGCAGGGGCGCAGCGGGCTGTCGGGCTCGGCGAACACCATGAGGGCCAGTGGGTAGTGGCTCACGGTGAGGGAGCGGATCCCCACCACTTGCAGCCCGGCCTCGTGGCCCGCGGCGGCGATGCCGGTCCGGTCGAGCGGGAACGACTGGAATCCCACCACCGTGTCGAACAACTCCGTGAGGCCGGACGCCTGGTGCAGCTCGCTGAGTCCGTAGTGGTGGTGGTCGAGCAGCGAGGCCTGCCTGCGTTGCAGGTCGACGACCAGCTCGGCGAGCGTACGGGTGGGATCGCAGTCCAGGCGGACCGGCACCGTGTTGAGCAGCATGCCCACGATCGCGTCCACGCCGGGCACCGCGGGCGGACGTCCGGAGACGACGGCTCCGAACAGGACATCCCGCCGGCCGGTCATCCTGGACAGCAGCAGCGCCCATGCCGTCTGGACAAGGGTGTTCACCGTGACGCCGAGCTTCGCGGCACACGCGGTGACCGCCTCGGACTCCGCCGCGGAGAGCGCCACGTCCACCTGCGCGATCCCCTCGCCGCTGTCGGTGCGGGGTCCGTCGCCGACCAGGGTCGGCCCGTCGACGCCGTCGAGTTCACGCGCCCACGCGGCCGCCGACTCGCTCGGGCCCTGCTCGGCGCGCCACGCGAGGAAGTCCCGTGGGCTGCGGGCCCTCGGCAGGGGCGCGGAGCCGGAACCGTAGTGCAGCAGCAGCTCCCGCACGATCAGCGGAATCGACCAGCCGTCGACGACCGCGTGGTGCGCGGTCAGGACAAGGTCCGTCACCTCGGGTGCGCTGTGGACGAGTGTCATCCGCAGCATCGGGGGCACCACGGGGTCGAAGTGTTCCCGGAGGTCGTCGGCGAGCAGCTGCTCGAGCGCGGCCGTGCGCGCGGTCTCGTCCAGGTCGCTGAGGTCGGCCACGCGCCACGGGAGTTCGGCGTCGGCGAGGACGAGCTGGACCATCTCGCCGCGGTCGTCGGCAGCGAAGACCGATCGCAGGCCCGTGTGCCGTGCCAGCAGTCGCTGCCCGGCCGCACGCATCCGCTCCGGGTCGATCGGCCCCAGCAGCCTGAGGACGTACTGCACTTGGTACGCGTCGAAGCCCGAGTCGGCCGCCATGCTGTGGAACAGCAGGCCCGACTGCAGCGGCGTCAACGGCCAGACGTCGACGAGGTTCGGGTGCCGTTCGGCCCATCCGTTCAGGTCGGCCTGGGTGACCGACACCAGGGGTACGTCCGAGGGCACAAGACCATGGATGCCCGGGGTGGCCGCGTGGCGGGTCAGTCCCTCCAGCGCGGTGCACCACAAGTCCGCGATTTCTTCCACCTCGTGGCGGGCCAGCACGCCCGCGGGCGCGGCGAAGACCGCGCGCAGCTGCGGCCCCTGCTCGGTGTCGACGAGGCTCGCGTTGATGTCCAGCTCGGCCGGCGCGGGCATCCTCGGGTCCTGGCCGGCGTCCAGCTGCGCGAGCTGGGGCACGTCGACCTGGCTCCAGGCACCGGTGTCCGACGGGGCGAAACGCCCGAGGTAGTTGAAGCCCACCTGCGGCATCGGGTACTCGTCGAGCGCCGCCGCGGTGTCCTCGTTGAGGTGGCGCAGCAGCCCGTACCCGATGCCCTTGCCGGGGATCGACCGCAGGCGCTGCTTGGCCAGCATGAGCGTCCGGCCCGCGGCCGGGCCGCCGGCGAGCGCGTCGTCGATGTCGATGCCGTCGAGGTCGAGACGGATCGGGTACACGGTGGTGAACCACCCCACCGTCCGCGACAGGTCGGCTCCCGGGGCCGCGCTCTCCTCCCGGCCGTGTCCCTCCAGCCGGATCAGCACGGACGATTCGGCGTCTCCCTTGGCTCGCCGCCGCGCGGTGAGCGCCAGTGTCAGCGCGGCGAGCAGACCGTCCATCACCTCCCCGCGGAACACCGTCGGCACGGTGGTCAGCAGCGCCTCGGTGACGGGGACCGGGACGGTGACCGGGACGTCGACCACGGTGGCGACCACATCGGCCGACGGGTCAAGGCGGCGGGTGCCGAGCAGCGGGTCCGGTCCGGCCAGGATCGAGCGCCACAGCGGCAGTTCGGCCAGTCGTCGTGGGTTGCGCGCTTCGTCGGCCAGCGCGTGTGCCCACCCGCGCATCGAGGTGCGCACCTCGGGCAACCGCGGTGTGCGTCCGTTGCGGACCGCGGCCCACGCGTCGGCGAGGTCGGACTGCAGGATGCGCCAGGACACACCGTCGACGACGAGGTGGTGCAGCACCACGAGCAGCTTTCCCGGCCGGCCGTCGAACCAGACGAAACGGGCGAGCGCCCCGGAGGCCGGATCCAGGCCGGCGGCTGCCCTGTCCAGCTCCCGCGCCACGGCCTTGTGCCAGGCGGGGTCGGCCTCGTCGAGGCCGTCGACCCGGTCGACGGCGGCCGGGACCGTACCGGGAGGCGCCACCACGACCTCGTCTGCCACCAGGCGCGCCCGCAGCATGTCGTGATGGTCGAGGACGGCCAGCAGGGTCTCGGTCAGGCCCGCCTCGTCGACCCCCTCCGGCAGGGACAGCAGCATGGCTTGCGCGAAGCGGTCGAATCCCGGGCCCCAGTCCCGGATCCACTGCGCGACCGGCGACATCGGCATGGCCCCGGTGCCGCCGCCTTCGGGCTCGGCCAGCACGTCGGCCGCTGCCGCTGCCGCCGGGCGCGTCGCCACGAGCTCGGCCAGGGCGGCCACCGTCCGACGCTCGAAGACGTCCCCGGCGCTGAGGTGAATGCCGCGCTCCCGCAAGCGTGAGACCACCTGGATCGACTGGATGCTGTCGCCGCCGATCACGAAGAAGTCGTCGTCGACGCCGACCTCCTCGGGTTCGAGCCCGAGCACATCGGCGAATTGCTGTGCGAGTGCCGCTTCCGTCTCGTCGCGCGGTGCCTGGTACGCCACCTGCCGCAGCCGGGGCGCGGGCAGCGCCGCGACATCGGGCTTCCCGTTGGGGGTGAGGGGTATCGCGTCCAGCGGCACGAACGCCGCCGGGACCATCGCGGCGGGCAGCAACCGTGCCGCGAACGCGCGCAGTTCGGCGACCGAGAAGGCCGGTGCCAGGCCGAGGGTGCCGTAGGAGTCGCTCGACACGTCGGCCGAGCGCGCCGCCCGCTCCTTGGGTACGACGTACGCGACGAGCTGCTTGCTCGATCGCGTCTCGCGGGCGACGACCACTGTGTCCGCGACGCTGGGGTGCCCGGTGATGACGGCCGCCACCTCGTGGGTCTCTATGCGTACGCCGTGGATCTTGACCTGGGTGTCGGCGCGGCCGTGGAAGACAAGCGTGCCGTCCGCCGAGCGGGCCACCAGGTCCCCGGTGCGGTACATCCGGGCGCCGGCGGGACCCGCCACGTCCGGGACGAACCGGGCTGCGGTCTCACGGGGGTTGCCGAGGTAGCCGCGGGCCAACAGGGGGCCCGACACATAGAGTTCGCCCACCGTGTCCGTCGGGACCGGGCGCAGCTCGGCGTCCAGGACGTGTACCCGTGCACCCGTGATGGCGCTGCCGATGGTCGGCGTCCGGCCGTCGGCGACCAGCGGGTCGCTCATGGTGGCGCACACGGTGGTCTCGGTGGGACCGTAGGCGTTGATCATCTTCCGGGCGGGGGCCCAGGCTTCGACAAGGTTCGGGGTGCTCGCGTCCCCGGCGACCACCAGGCACTCGACGGCCGGCATCGCATCGGCCGGGAGCGTGGCCAGCACGGGCGGCGGCAGCGTCACATGGGTGACCTGACGAGTCGTCAAGGTGTCGGCGAGCGGGCGGCCCGGGGCGAGATCCGCGTCGTCGGCCAGCACCAGCGTCGCCCCGGAGAGCAGCGCCATGCACAGCTCCCACACCGAGGCGTCGAACCCCGGGGAGGCGAACTGGAGCACCCGGCTCCCCCGGGCGACGCCGAGTTGACCGATGTGCGTGGCGGCCAGCCCGGCGAGTCCGCTGTGGGTGACCAGCACGCCTTTCGGCCGGCCGGTGGAACCCGAGGTGTAGATGACGTAGGCGCTCTGCTCCGGCCTGGAAAACGCCGGAACCGGAACGTCCCCGTCGAGGTCGTCGAGGCTGAGGGTCGGCACGGCCACATCGGGGAGCTCGAGGCCGGCGGAGTTGTCCGCCAACACGAGTGCGCAGCCTGACGTGTCGACCATGTACGCGAGGCGCTCGGCCGGGTGCGCGGTGTCCAGCGGGAGGTACGCCGCACCCGCGCGGAACACCCCGAGCAGCGCGGTCACCCAGTCCACCGACCTGCGCAGGGCGACCGCGACAACGGATTCGGCCCGCACTCCGGCGGCGAGCAGCCCGCGCGCCACCTGTTCGGCTCGTTCGTCCAGCTCCCGGTAGGTCAACGATGCGGTGCCGCACTCCACGGCCACCGCATCAGGTGACGTGGTCACCCAGTGGTTGAACAATTCCGGAAAAGATCGTGCGCCACCGTCAGCGCCGGTGCCCAGCTGTGCCACGTTCCCTCCCCTCACGGTTCCTCCCTCAACGATGCCGTGCGGAAATCTCCGCAAATTACTGGTTGACGCCGGCGGCACAACGAGCCAAAAAGTCGCGTGGGCCAAGCGCAGAATGCATTCTGCCCAGCGTACGAACGCGACCACTCCAACTGTCAACGAACCCTGGTTAAGCGGCCTCAAGGGGCACTTGAAAACTGCTCCAGAACCGCTGGAGCTTGACTTCAGAAAGCTTGCAAGCTGTCCTGTTGCCGGGACACCGCGGTGTGCACCGCTCGTGAATCCAAGGGAGTCGGACCCGATCGAAGAGAGGGAACGAAATGGCAGCGAAGATTCATCGTTCAGGCACGTCGGTGATTACCGACATGTTCCCGAAGGGGCAAGTCGAGTTCATTCACGGCGAAACGATGACGGTCAATCTGTGGCAGTTCGAGCAGGGCTGCGACGTGCCTCCTCACCAGCACCCGCACGAGCAGATCGTGCACTGCCTAGAGGGCACGTTCGAGGTGACGGTCGACGGCGAGGTCCTCGTTCTGGGGGCCGGCGATTCAGTGGTCATTCCCGGTGGTGCCGAGCACGCGGCACATGCGCGGACCGCATCCCGCGGAATCGATATCTTCCACCCCGTTCGCGAGGATTACCGACGCTGAAGCGAAAGGACCATTCATGCCCAACAGTGATCGCCGCCTACAGATCCACACGCTGGGACCCACAGGTACGAACTGCGAAGCGGCTGCGTTCCATTACCTGGAGCAGAACAACCACAAGCAGGGCGGCGTCGTTCTGTACGACACTCTTGAAAGCGCGATCGACGGCGTCATGGACAACCCCGCCGACAGCGTACTGCTCGGCTGTGTCGTCTACCCGAAGCTGCACGAGATCGTATTCAAGAACCTCAAGTCGATGTCGTTGCACGAATGCTTCATGCTGGCGACTCATCCCATGGTGCTCGCCGGACACGACGCGGGTCCGGTACAGAAAGTGCTGAGCCATCCCGCGCCGGTCAACCTCATCGAGGGCCGCGGCTACGACATCCGGTTCGTGACGAGCAACGCCGCGGCCGCACGGGAGTGCGCCGACGGTGCGGCGGACGCCTGCATCACCACCAGTATCGCCGCCAAGGCGAACGACCTCAAGATCCTCGAGGACTTCGGCGAGATACAGATGGGATTCAGCATCCACGTGCCGCACGGGACGATGCTGTGACCGCGGACACCGGTCTTCGACAGGCCGGCACCGGGGCACCGTTCGACGAAACGTACGACATGGTGACGAAAGCGGTGCACGAGCACGGCATCTCCACCGCGACGATCTCGGACGTGCTCGACGCGCTCGGAATCACCAACCGCGTGCTGGATACGCGACTGCAGCGCATGTCGGGCGACCAGCAGATGGTCTTCGGCACCGCCTACACGGTCAGTTGGGTTCCGGTGCGCAAGGGCCCGAGCATTCTCGCCGCCTCTCCCAGCACCTGGGAAGAGGTACGTGACTTCCTGGTACCCGAGGTGCTCGACGGACGAGGCATGATCTATGTCGCGGGTTCCGGGCCGCTGGTCACCGACGCCGCGCTCGCGGGCGGGCTGTCCACGACCTACTTCTTCGAGCAACTGCGGTTCGAGGCGCTCGTGCTGGGCGGCGCCATCCGCGACCGGGACGTCGTCGAGCAGAGCACCCGCCCGGTGGTCGCGACCAACTTCGTCCCGACCGACACCCAAGGCGCGTACCGCGTCGAGTCGGCCGGCACCACGTGCCTGGTCAACCGCGCGCTGGTGCACACGGGCGACTGGGTGTTCTCCGACGGCAACGGCACGGTCGTGGTGCCGGCGGCGCGGCTGCACGAGGTGCTGGCCGCGTCCACCGCCACCGGAAGCACCGAGCAGGATGTCCTGCGGCGCATCCGGGCCGGCGATCGACTGCCGGACATCATCGCTGAAATCGGCACCATCTAGGAGGACTTGGTCGGGTGGCCCTGACCAACTCGATGCGCCGGTAGCCGAGCAGGCCTCACAGATACAGGCCGCCCTGCGTTCGCCGAGCCGACCGCACCAGCGGCGCGAACACCTCCGCCGCGAAGTCCTCCGGCCGGGCTCGGCACTCGGCGAGCTCCTGCGGAGTCGTACCCCGAGCGAATTGCCAGACCGTGAACCCGACCAGCCACCCGACAAAGCCCTGCCAGGGCCTGCCGTTCGGTTCAGGCCCCGGCCCCGATACCCGAAAGGAGACCGCAATGCGCGCGATCGCGGTCCACCAGCATGGCGGTCCCGAGGTACTGAGGCCGACGGAATGGACGACACCGGTCGCCGGTCCCGGCGATGTACTCGTCGACGTCGCCGCCATCGGTATCAACTATCACGAGACCTACGAACGAAGCGGCCTCTACCCACGCGAGCTGCCCTACGTCCCCGGGCGTGAGCTGGCGGGGACCGTCGCCGCCGTGGGCGCCGGCGTCACCGGCCTCTCGGTCGGTGACCTGGTGGCCACGGCCGACGTGCCGGCACCCGGCGCCTACGCCGAGCAGGTGGTACTGCCCGCCGACCGCGTCGTCCGGGTGCCCGAAGGCGTGAGCGCCGAACAGGCGGCGGCAGTGCTGCTGCAGGGGCTCACGGTCCATGTGCTCACCCAGGACAGTCATCCCGTACGTCGAGGGGAGACGGCTCTGGTGCACGCGGCGGCGGGCGGTGTCGGGCTGCTGCTCACCCAGGTGCTGCGGTCGCACGGCGTCCGCGTCATCGGGACCGTGTCCACCGCTGCGAAGGAGGCGGCGGCGCGGCAGGCGGGGGCGCACGAGGTCATCCGCTACACGGAGGTCGATTTCGCCACCGAGGTCAGCAGGCTGACCGGCGGCACAGGCGTGGACGTCGTCTACGACGCGGTCGGCAGTACGACCTTCGAGGGAAGCATCGCCTCGCTGCGGCCACGGGGCACTTTCGTCCTCTACGGACAGTCCAGCGGCAAGGTACCGCCCATCGACCTGAGCACCGGCACACGCGGCTCGATCAAGCTGACCCGCCCGTACCTCCCGGACTTCATCGCGACGCCCGAGGAGCTGCAGACACGAGGGGCCGCGGTCTTCTCCTGGATACGCCGGGACAACCTCAAGGTCCACATTGGACGGCTCTATCCACTGGCCGACGCCGGCACCGCGCAGGCCGACCTCGAGCAGCGTCGCACCATAGGCAAGCTGCTGCTGACGCCGTGACCTGGAACCGCGCACACAACCGGCCTCCGCAACAACACGACGCAAGGAGAGCAAGGCGTGCTGGACTCACAGACCCAGACGGTCACGGCAACGGATACCGGGCTGTCGGCAGGACAAGTCCGTACCGACCCACTGAACTGGCCCGTGGAGCACCAGCAGCCGCGCTGGCCCGACCTCGGCGAACTGGCCGATGTGGAAAGCACGTTGGGCGACCTGCCCTCGCTGGTGTCACCACGCGACTGTGACGACCTGAGGCGGCGCCTGGCCTCGGTGGCCCGGGGTGAGGGATTCCTGCTCCAGGGCGGCGACTGCGCGGAGCTGTTCACGGCGCCGCTGACCGAGCCGACGGAGAACAAGCTGCGCTGCCTCGCGGACATGGCCGCGGTGCTGACCTCCGGGTCCGGCCTGCCGACGCTCACCGTCGGCAGGCTCGCCGGGCAGTACGCGAAACCGCGCTCGGCGAGCACCGAGACCAAGGACGGCCGGACGCTGCCCGTCTACCGAGGCGACGCGGTGAACGACGTACGCTTCGACACCAAGTCCCGTACACCCGACCCACTGCGTCTGCTCGCCGCGTACCGGGCCGCGGACGGCATCCTGTCCGACATCCGGCGGCTTCGCATGAGGAACCGCGCGCTCTTCACCGACCTCGGCGGCTCCTTCTTCACCAGCCATGAAGCGTTGCTGCTGCCGTACGAGACCGCACTGACCAAGGTCGATCCGGCTTCCGGACAGAAGTACGGCCTGTCCGGTCATCTGCTGTGGATCGGCGAGCGGACACGACAGCTCGACGGGCCGCATGTGGCCTTCGCGGCTGCCGTGAGCAACCCGGTTGCGGTCAAGATCGGGCCGACCACGACCCGTACGGACATCGCGAAACTGATCGAACTGATCGACCCGCGCCGGGAGCCGGGCCGGCTGACCTTCATCACCCGGCTCGGCGCGAACGCGGTGCACGACCGGCTGCCCCTGCTCGTCGACGAGGTGCTCGCCCAGGGTTCACCGGCGACTTGGGTGTGCGATCCGATGCACGGCAACACCTACACGACCCCGGACGGCATCAAGACCCGTAGGTTCGAGGCGATATGGGCGGAGATCCGCGGATTCTTCGAGGTCCATCGGGCGCTGGGCACCCACCCGGGCGGCCTGCACCTGGAGTTGACCAGCCGCGACGTGACCGAGTGCGTGGGCAGCCACTCCCCTGTGCTGGAGCGGGATCTCCATCTGCGGTACGAGTCGGCCTGCGATCCTCGCCTCAACGGGGCCCAGGCGCTGGAGCTGGCCCGGTTGGTCGCACCGCTGCTCCGCCCGGCCTCTCAGGGGCTGGAGGTGTTGGAGGACGCCGCCACGCGCGGCTGAACCCACTCGTCGTATCCGAGTATCCGCAGATCCGAACGAGGACGCTGCACCGGCAGATCGCCGGTGCAGCGTCCTCGTTCGATCGGTCCGGCAGCAGTGCTACTCGGCCAGCAGGGTCTGGCTGACGAACCCCGGGACGTCGTTGCCTTCTTCGTTCAGATAGAAGTGACCGCCGGGGAAGACCTCGGCAGTGAAGGGCGCCGAGGTGTACTCGCTCCACCCCGTCATGGAGTCCAGCGGGGCCCGCCAGTCGGACTCGCCGACGAGCGCGGTGATGGGGATCTCCAAAGCGGGCACGGTGGCGACGTGGTGGCGCTCCCAGAGCTGGAAGTCGGCGAGGACGACCGGTATCAGATCGTCCATGACCTCCTGGTCCGCGCTCACCTCTTCGTCGAATCCCCCGAGGCTGAGCACGGCGGCGTGGAACTCCCGCTCCGGGAGGTCGTGCAGCTTCGGTCCGGCCCAGATCACTTCGGGCGTGGACTGGGCCGACACGAACAGCCGGGTCGGGCGGGGGCCGCCCTGCACCTGCAGCGCCCTCGCCACCTCGAAGGCCAGCATCGACCCGCAGGAGTGCCCGAAGAAGGAGAACGGACCGGAGAGTACGGGGCGCAGGTCCGCGACGATCTCCTTCACGAGCCGGCCGACGTCCTTGGCCGGATTCTCGGCGATCCGGTTCTGCCGGCCCGGCAGTTGAACGGCCGCCAGTTCGATGTCCTCCGGCAGCGTGCGCGCCCAGCTCGCATACGCGTTGGCGCCGCCGCCCGCATGGGGGAAGCAGACGATCCGGTGCCGTGCATCGGGTCGCCGGGCACGCCACAGGTGCCGGTTCTCGGGGACCAGACGCCCTTTGAGGCCAGGTTTTTGTGTGCGCACGACGCCCTCCGCGAATGTGGAAACAGCAGGAACCAGTGGGAATCAGCAGGAAGCAGCTGAAGTCAGTCAACAGGTGCGGTGTCCGCGGCCGCTTCGTCGAGCAGCGCCGCGATGGTCTGCAGGCGGAACAGGGCCTTGGCCGAGACCGGCACGCCCGCCGCCTTGGCCTTGGCGACGACCATGATCCCGAGGACCGAGTCGCCGCCCAGCTCGTAGAAGTTGTCGGTCACGCCGACGCGGTCGATGTCGAGCACCTCGGCCCAGATCTCGGCGAGCGCCCGCTCCTCGTCCGTTCGAGGCGCGACGTAGTCCTCGATGTCGGCGGTACGCTCCGGGGCCGGCAGCGCGGCGCGGTCGACCTTGCCGCTCGGGGTGAGCGGGAACTCGGCGAGCGGCACGACGACCGCGGGCACCATGAACTCCGGGAGCCGGTCCTTGACGAAGTCCTGCAGCGCGGCCGGCTCGGGCCGGAGGTCCGGCCGGGGGCGGACGTAGCCGACGAGGCGCTTGTGCGCACCCTCTTCGCGCACGATCACCACGGCCTCGTCGACGTCCGGGTGCTGTTGGAGCACGAGTTCGATCTCGTTCGGCTCGATCCGGAAGCCACGGACCTTGACCTGGCGGTCGACCCGGCCGACATACTCCAGCGCGCCGTCCGGCGACCAGCGCACCAGGTCACCTGTGCGGTACAGGCGCTCTCCTGGTGCTGTGGCGAAGATGTCGGGCAGGAAGCGTTCCGCGGTGAGGGCCGGACGCGCCAGGTAGCCTCGCGCGACCCCCGGCCCGCCGATGAACAGTTCACCGACCACCCCTGCCGGTACCGGGTTCAGCCGTTCGTCGAGGACGTGCACGCTGGTGTTCACGACCGGTCGGCCGATGGGCACCGTGCCGTGCTCAGCGACGCCTTCCACCAGGTGCCAGGTGGCGAAGGAGGTGGCCTCGGTGGGCCCATAGCAGTGGATCAGCCGCTGCGGTGGACCCGCCGCCAATGCCTGTGCGACCCGGTCCGGATTGACGGCCTCGCCGCCGAAGAGCAAGTGGCGCAGCGTCCGGAACGCGTCGGGCTGCGCAGCGACAACCTGGTTGAGCACGGCCGTCGTGAGCACGAGGGTGGTGATGCCATGCCGGGTCAGCGCACCTGTCAGTGCCACTGGGTCGAGCATCGTGTCCTTGTCGATGACCACCATCCGGGCACCCACGGCCAACGGCCCCCAGATCTCGTAGGTCGCCGCGTCGAACGCCGCATCGGCGCCCTGGGCGACGACGTCGTCGGGCCGCAGCGGGATGTAGTCGGCGTCGCAGAGCAGTCGGGTGATCGAGCGGTGCTCGACGACTGTCCCCTTCGGCCTGCCGGTCGAACCCGAGGTGTAGAGGACGTACGCCCCGTCCCGCCCGGAGACCGGGACGGCCGGCGGCGCGGTGGGCTGGACGGCCAGTTGCTGTTCCTGTTCGTCGACCGAGATGAAGTCGGCGTCGGTCGCCTCACGCAACTTCCCGACCAGCGCGCTCTGCGTCACGCACACCGCCACGTCGGCGTCGCCGAGCATGAAGCCCAGTCGCTCCGTGGGGTACTTGGGGTCCAGGGGCAGATAGGTGCCGCCGGCGCGAAGGACGGCGAGCAGCGCGGTGACCAGCCCGGGGCCGCGCGGCAGGCACACGGCGACCACGTCGCCCCGCCGAACCCCGGCGGACACCAGCAGGTTGGCGAGTTGGTTGGCCGTGGTGTCCAGCTGTCCGTACGTCACCGTGTCCGTGCCGGCGACGACCGCGACCGCGTCGGGCTCCGCCCGGGCGCGCCTGCCGACCAGCTCGTGCACGCACGGCCGTTCCGGCAACTCCACGTGGTTGACACCCCATTCACCGAGCAGGGTGTGCCGCTCCTCCTCGTCCAGCAGGGGAAGGTCACCCACTGGGCTCATCGGATCCCGCACGGCGGCGGTCAGCAGCACCACCAGGTGCCGGGCCAGTCGCTCGACGGTGGCCGCATCGAACAGTTCCGGGTCGTAGGCGACAGTGCCGGCGAGCTCTCCCGTACCGGTCAATCGGCAGTCGATCGTGAGGTTGAACTGCTGAGGTGCCTCGATCGCGTCGGCGTCCCTCAGGACCACCAGAACCGGTGTCAGAGGGGAGCCGTCATCGGTGCCGTGGGGGGGCAGCGCATCCGCGAGCCTGGAGAAGGGCAGGTCCGCGTTGTCCATCGCGTCCTTGACGAGATGGACGTTCTGCTCGATCAGCCGCGTGAACGGGTCGCCGGGCCGGATTGCCGACCGCAGGACCACGACGTTGGTGAAGGGACCGTCCGGTCCGGCGGATGTGCGGCCGGTCGCCAAGGTGGCCAGGGGGATGTCCTGCTGCTTGCCGTAACGGGAGAAGAGCACCTGGGATGCGGCGAGCAGGACGGTGAACAGTGTCCCGCCGGCCGTGCCCGCCAAGTGATTCAACCTGTCGACGGCCTCCCTCGGCACCCGGAACTCGACGGCGGTGCGCGCCGTGCTCGCCACAGCCGGCCGTGGCCGGTCCGTGGGCAGCCGCAGCACCGGCAGGTCGCCGAGCCGGTCGAGCCAGTAGCGCTGTTGTTCGGCGAGAAGCGCTTCGGTGGGCCGGGCGAGCAGGCCGGCACCGACGTCGCTGATGCGGGTCGGCGCACCGGGATTGAGTAGGCCCTCGGACATGTCACTGCTCCCCTTCGCGTTCATTGCCTGCGACAAGCCCGAAGCGCAGCGCTGGGGCAGCCCGGCTCGTGAGTTCCGCGGTTTCCCTCGACATGCCGTCGGTACGGATTGTCGGTACGGGTTACGGAAGAATTCTGGTCACCGGCCGCAGGGAGAATCTCGCGGCCGGCCTGCCACCGACCCGCGACACCCATCGCGCATTCCGGCCTGCTGCGGTCTTGGTGCCACCGCTACGCAATGCGATGCGCGCGCCTTTCGCACACATGCGGCCCGAGGAGTCCGGCGTGGTAATCACGTGAACATTAATTCCCATGCCAGTTGACCACGGTAGTGAACCGAGCGCGATCGAACAACCAGGACAACACCGGCAGTAGACCCACCAGTTGTCCCGTCGACAGGACCGACAAACCAAAGCCCGTGCGTGTGCTGTCCGATCAAGCGGCGAGGGTGAGGTTGTGCGTACGGACGACGACCGTCCGGATATCCGTGGGCCTGCCTGGACGTGGCCATGGCAGAAGAAGGTCGCCACCTGGACCAGACCACTGGCATGCACATAGGTGTTCGCCGCGCAAGCATTCGAGTGCCGCTCCAGCCGTTTTCGCGAGATTTCTGGCTGGATATGTTCAACCTTCACATGGAGGCATGATGGCGCGTCAGGTCGGTCGAATTCCGGAGTCGCAGGGCGGCCCGGCGAGCACCCTTCCCCAGTCCCCGCCACGGCAACCCGTCGCGAGAGCCGCGCCGCCGGGCCGGGGCCAGGTGCTGACGACCAAGGTGGGTCTGCAGATACCGTCGGGGATGTCCTACGACGAGTGGGAGCGGTCCGGGCGTCAGCTCGCCGGCATCCTCGACTCGTCCTCCTGGTGGCTGGGCGACTGGCTCGTATACGGCAAGGACCACTACACCGACCGGTACCAGCGCGGGATACGCGCCGCCGGCCTCTCCTATCAGACCCTTCGCAACTACGCGTGGGTGTCGCGACGCTTCGACCTCACCCGGCGCCGGCCCGCCCTGAGCTTCCAGCACCATGCCGAGCTGACGGCCATGCCGGTCGAGGAACAGGACTTCTGGCTCGACCGCGCCGAGGAGCAGCAGTGGACCACCAAGCAGCTGCGCAGCGCCCTGCGCGCCGCACGCCAGAGCGAGGAGCAGCCGCGCACCCCCACCGAGCCGAGCCACCGGCTTGAGGTGCCCGGCGGCCGTATCCAGTCGTGGCGCAAGGCCGCGGAGCAGCTGGGCGTCGACTTGCAGCACTGGGTGATGACCACGCTGGACAGCGCGGCCGTGATGGCCCTGGAGGACCTCGGCATGCCGGCGGAGCAGGAGGGGCTGTCCGAGCCCGAGAACATCAAGGGCCTGGCCGCGTAGGGCGCGAGCGCTGCCGACTGACCGTGGCCACGACATACGGTTCTGATCCACTTCTTGTGGGGCGGTGGCGGAAGGTGACGGTCTTCAGTCGGCGAGGAGTATCTGCAGTCCTCGTTCGTGGATCCGATGTTGCGGTGAAGTGCGGCGGCTTACTTCGGCGGCGTAGGTGGCCCAGCCACCGGCTGCGGCTCGTTGCTATTGGACGGCGACTTGGATGTGGATGCCGAGAGTTCGGCGAGGACGGCGGCGGGAAGTTCGGTCGCGAGCTGGCAGAGGGCGGTTGTGCGGACGCCGCCGGTGCCGAGGCGTTCGCGGAGCCGGTAGGCACTGATTGGCTGTCCCGGCTGCCCGCCGGGGAACAGCCATGGGGACGCCGCGCGGTGGCCGGACACGGCATGTCCGCGGCGAGCTGCGGCAAGTTGGGTGACAAGGGTGTCCAGCGGGGCCGGCAGCGTGATGGGTGCGGATCCGAGTGTGATGTCGACGCGATCACCGCTGATCGTGATGTCGTCAAGGCTGAGGCGGGCGATATCGGCGACGTGTTGCGCTGCCCACCGGACTCGCCTTGTACCTGCTCGCGGTTTTCACAGCGCCCGTCACAACCTTCATCTCCCAACTCAGAGTGCTTTCCTGGGCGTGAACCGATCACTCGACCGAGCAACGAGAACTCCGGGCGGCGTTCAGTCCGCCGCCATTGCCTCGGTCAGGCTCCTGGGGCGCAGGTCGGTCCAGTTCCGTTCGACGTACTCCACGCACTCGGACCTGGCCGCCTCGCCGAAGACCACCCGCCAGCCTGCGGGGACCTCGGAGAACACCGGCCACAGGGAGTGCTGCTCCTCGTCGTTGACCACGACGTAGAAACGGCCGTCCTCGTCATCGAAGGGGTTCGTGCTCAACTGGCACCGTCCTTAAGCGTCATGGAGTGACTCGGAATGGGGTATCGCCGGGCCGGGTGCGAGAGAGCACCGGGCAAGGGGTCGCCGATCGGCGTCGTCCGGTGGACAGGGCACTCGGGCGTCCGGTCGACGGGACACCCGGCATCGGTGGCGACCCCGGCGTTGCCACGTCACCGTAAGGACCCGGCCGCCGGCGCTACAAGGCGCCGGGCTCGCCGGCCTCCCGGTCGTCCGCCCGGATCTGCACCCCACCGGGATCCTCTGCACCTCAGCGGGTTCCTGTGCCACGATGCCGGGCCGCGACCCGGGCCGGGGCCGGGGCCGCCGTCCTTGCCGCAGACAAGGAAGATCGGCTGCCTCGCGTTCCTGGGATGAGAACGTACGGCAGCCGATCGGCCCGTCCGCTGTCCGCTCGGGTTCGAGCGGTGATGCGGGACCCTGGCCTTCTGGGCCGGGCGGCCGCCGTCGTACGGGCTTGGCCGCCCGCGTCGTTGCCGGTGGCCGACGGCCCACTGTTCCGCAGCGCCTTCGAGACCCGGGCGAGTTCCGCTGGAGCGCGCAGGGGCGGCCGGGGTCAGCGGTCGGGGTCAGCGGTACCGGCACCGATGTCGGCGCCCGCGCCACCTGAGGATCGCTCAAGAGCCGCCGCACCTGCGGCAGAGCCCCTCTGGAGCCCGCGCCCAGCCGGTCTCACACCGTTCTATGGTCCGAAGGTGCGCGGCCCGATCCAAGGGAGAGCGATGGACAGCACACGACCTGCCCTGCGCCTGTTCGTCCTGCACCACGCGGGGGGCTCACACCTGCTGTACCGCCACTGGCCGGCGACGCTGCCGGACACGTGGGACGTGCGACTGCTCGACGCCCCGGGCCACGGCCTCCTCCTCGACCTGCCGCAGATCACGGACGCCGGCCGTCTCGCCGACTTCCTGCTGCGCACCATCGAGCCCGAACTGACCTGCCCCTACGCCCTGTTCGGGCACAGCATGGGCGCCCTCCTGACGTACGAGATCACGCGGCGGGCCGTCGACCGGGGCCTGCCGCTGCCGGTGTGGGCCGGTGTCTCCGCACGGTCCGCACCGCAGCCGGCCGGGCCGGGGCAGCGGTACCACGAGCTGCCGGACGCCGAGCTGCGGACTCGGCTGAAGCTGCTCGGCGGCACGCCCGCCGGGGTCTTCGACGACCCCGACCTGTGGGCCCTGTTCGAGCCGGTCATCCGGGCCGATCTGGGCCTGGTGGAGAACTGGCGGCCCGCTCCCGGCTCCGCTCCCCTGCCCGTGGCGCTGTCCGCCTTCGCGGGCGGCGCGGACCACTCCGCTCCACCGCCGCGGATGGCCGGCTGGGCAGAGCACACCGAGCACTTCCTGGGCCTGCGGGTCTTCGACGGCGGCCACTTCTACTTCCAGGACGATCCCGGGCCGCTGCTGCGGCAGATCGAACGGGACGCGACCACGGCGCTCGACGCGGCGGGCGCGACGCGCTCCCGCTGAACCAAGGGGAAGAGATGCAGATCCGCATTCTCGGTCTCGTGGAAGTCCAGGACGAACGCACCGGTCTACGGATCCTTCCCACGGGTGCCAAGCAGCGTGCGCTGCTGGGGGCACTGGTGGTGAAGGCCGGGCATCACGTCTCCGTGCAGCGGCTCATCGACGAGCTGTGGGGCGAACACCCGCCCGCCAACGCGGAGAACGCGCTACAGGTCCATGTGGCCCGGTTGCGCCGGCTGCTGTCCGGACCACAGCGGCAGTACGTCGAGCCACCCGGACAACCTGCCCAGCGCCCGTCGATCGTGACCACCTCGCGCGGTTACGCACTCCAGCTCGCCCCCGTCGAAACGGACGCCGCGCGCTTCCAGCACCTGACCGACCAGGGCCGCCGGGTCCTGCGCAACGCCCCGGGGCAGGCCGGTGAACTGCTGCACCGGGCCCTGTCGTTGTGGCGCGGCCCGGCTCTGGACGGCAGCGTCCTCGGCGACATCTGCGCGGTCGAGGCGGCCCGGCTGGAGGAGCACCGCCTGACCGCCCTGGAGATGATGTACGACGCGTATCTGCGCACCGGACGCCACCGCGAGATCACCGGCGAGCTGGTGGAGCTCACCACCGATCACCCCATGCGGGAGCGGTTCTACGACCTGCTGATGCTCGCCTTCTACCGCTGTGGCCGGCAGGTGGAGGCGCTCGGCGTGTACGAACGGGCGCGCAACCGCCTGGTGCACGAACTCGGCGTCGAGCCGAGCCCCGCCCTGCGCGGCCTGATGGAGGCGATACTCCACCACGACCCGGCCCTCGCCACGGCGGCGGGCCCCCGCCACCCGTGGCCGGCCGAGGAGACGCCCGCGGAGGCGGACACGACGGCCTACGACGTGGTGCGCCCCCTCTACGAGGAGATAGCCCGCCTGCACGGCCGCATCGAGCGACTGCAACGCGAGCAGAACCAATTGCTGTGCCGCTTCAATGAGTTGACCGCGAGCACCGCTCAGCGGGTGACGGACGGCTCGGGACGCGGCCCGGAGGGCGTCCACCGGGGCCAACGACCGTCGACAACCCCGGCTTCCCGGGCTCCTCCTACGGACTGGGCATCGAGCGGCTCACGCTGAGCTGCGGCACGACCCTCTGGTATCACGACGGAGGCGCGATGGGGTGGATCACTCTGGCCACCTTCAGCGAGGACAGCCGCCACCAACTCACGTTCAACTACAACGGCGACTGGGAAGCATCGGGGATCTTCCCCATCCTGAACGCCGAGTACTGCGACACGCCTTCCGGTTCGAGCTGAGGCAGGTCGGGACGGCATGTCTGTCAACGGGGAGGACTTATGACCGTGCGAGCGGCCGTGGCCGGAGCGAGCGGCTATGCGGGGGGCGAACTCCTCCGGCTGCTTCTGGCCCATCCTGAAGTGGAGATCGGTGCTCTGACCGGGCACTCCAGCGCGGGACAGCGCCTGAGCACCCTTCAGCCGCACCTGACTCCGCTGGCCGGGCGGGAGGTACGGCCCACCACCGCCGACGCCCTCTTGGGGCACGACGTCGTGTTCCTGGCCCTGCCGCACGGCCAGTCCGCCGCCGTCGCGGAGCAGTTGGGCGACGACACGCTCGTCATCGACTGCGGCGCGGACTTCCGGCTCGCGGACCCGGCCGACTGGGAGAGGTTCTACGGCTCGCCGCACGCGGGCACCTGGCCCTACGGCCTGCCCGAACTGCCCGGCGCCCGCCCCGCGTTGGCGGGCGCCCGGCGTATCGCGGTGCCGGGCTGCTACCCGACCGCCGTTCTGCTGGCCCTCTTTCCCGCGTACGCGGCACAGCTGGCCGAACCCGAGGCGGTGGTCGTCGCGGCGTCCGGTACGTCCGGCGCCGGGAAGACACCCAGGGCGGACCTGCTCGGAGCCGAGGTCATGGGCTCCATGCGGCCGTACGGCGTGGGTGGTGGCCACCGGCACACGCCTGAGATGATGCAGAACCTCAGCGCCGTGGCGGGTCGCCGGGTCGCCGTCTCCTTCACCCCGACCCTGGCCCCCATGCCCCGCGGCATCCTCGCCACCTGCTCCGCCGCGACGCGGCCCGGGGTCGGCGCGGGCGAGGTACGGGCCGCGTACGAGAAGGCGCTGGGCGACGAGCCGTTCGTACGGCTGCTGCCCGAGGGGCAGTGGCCCAGCACCGCGGCCGTGTACGGATCGAACGCCGCGCAGATCCAGGTGACCCTCGACCCTGCGGTCGGCCGGATCATCGCGATCAGCGCCATCGACAACCTCACCAAGGGCACCGCGGGCGGCGCCGTCCAGAGCATGAACGCCGCCCTCGGCCTCCCCGAGCAACTGGGGCTTTCCACGATCGGAGTCGCACCGTGAGCGTCACCGCAGCACGAGGCTTCACCGCGGCGGGCATCGCCGCCGGAATCAAGCAGAACGGCAACCGGGACCTGGCGCTCGTCGTCAACAACGGGCCGCGCCACACCGCGGCGGGCGTCTTCACGTCCAACCGCGTGCAGGCCGCCCCCGTCCAGTGGTCCCGGCAGGTCCTCACGGACGGCGGGATCCGCGCGGTCGTGCTCAACTCCGGCGGCGCCAACGCCTGTACCGGGCCGCAGGGCTTCCAGGACACCTGCGCCACCGCCGAGAAGGCCGCCGAACGGCTCGGCCTGGACGCGGCGGACGTGGCGGTCTGTTCCACCGGGCTCATCGGTGTGCCGCTGCCCATGGACCGGATCCTGGCCGGCGTCGAGAGCGCCGTCAGCCGGCTGTCCGAGTCCGGCGGCGAGGACGCGGCCGTCGCCGTCATGACCACCGACTCGGTGCCCAAGACGGCCGCCGTCACCCGGGCCGGGTGGACCGTCGGCGGCATGGCCAAGGGCGCCGGGATGCTAGCCCCCGGGCTCGCCACCATGCTCGTCGTGCTCACCACGGACGCCGCCCTGGACAGCGCGGCCCTGGACCGGGCGCTGCGGGACGCCACCCGGGTCACCTTCGACCGGGTCGACTCCGACGGCTGCATGTCCACCAACGACACCGTGCTGCTGCTCTCCTCCGGGGCCTGCCAAGTCACCCCGGAACTCGATGAGTTCGCCGACGCCGTGCGCGCGGTCTGCGCCGACCTGGCCCGGCAGCTCATCGCGGACGCCGAGGGCGCGAGCAAGGAGATCCGCATCGAGGTCGTGGGCGCCGCGAGCGAGGACGACGCCGTCGAGGTGGGGCGCTCCGTCGCCCGCAACAACCTCCTCAAGTGCGCCCTCCACGGCGAGGACCCCAACTGGGGCCGCGTCCTGTCCGCCATCGGCACCACCTCCGCCGCCTTCGAACCCGACCTGCTGGGTGTCGCCATCAACGACGTGTGGGTCTGCAAGAACGGATCGGTGGGCGAGGACCGCACGCTGGTGGACATGACGGGCCGCGAGGTCGGTATCACCGTCGACCTCGCCGCGGGCGCGGAGGCGGCCGTCATCTGGACCAACGACCTCACCGCCGGCTACGTCCACGAGAACAGCGAGTACTCCTCATGAACGCCCCTGACCGCGACATCATGTCCGAGGGAGACGGCATGAGCGACAACGCGGCGCTGACCCGGCGCTGGCAGGACGTCATGATGGACAACTTCGGCACCCCTCGGCTACCCCTGGTCAAAGGGCAGGGTGCCCGGGTCTGGGACGCGGAGGGCAACGAGTACCTCGACTTCACCGGCGGCATCGCGGTCAACGCGCTGGGCCATGCGCATCCCGCGGTCGTAGGGGCCGTCTGCGAGCAGGTCGCCTCACTCGGCCACGTCTCGAACCTGTTCATCGCCGAACCGACCGTGCGCCTCGCCGAACGCCTGCTGGGGCTCGCCGGGCGCCAGGGCCGGGTCTACTTCTCCAACTCCGGTGCCGAGGCCAACGAGGCGGCCTTCAAGATCGGCCGACTCACCGGCCGGCCGCACATGGTGTCGGCCACCGGCGGCTTCCACGGCCGCACCATGGGGGCGCTGGCGCTCACCGGCCAGAGCGCCAAGCAGCGCCCGTTCCAGCCGCTGCCGGGCGACGTCAGCCATGTGCCGTACGGCGATGTCGAGGCCCTGCGCGACGCCGTCACCCCGGACACCGCGCTGCTGGTGCTGGAGCCCCTCCAGGGGGAGAACGGCGTGATCGTGCCGCCGCCCGGCTATCTGCGGGCCGCCCGCGAGATCACCGCGGCGAGGGGCACCCTCCTCGTCCTGGACGAGATCCAGACCGGCATCGGGCGCACGGGCCGCTGGTTCGCGGCCCAGGCCGAAGGCGTCGAGGCGGACGTCGTCACCCTCGCCAAGGGCCTGGGCGGCGGTCTGCCCATCGGCGTGACGCTCGCCTTCGGCGCGGCCGCGGAGCTACTCACGCCCGGCACACACGGCTCCACCTTCAGCGGGAACCCCGTGGTGTGCGCGGGCGCCCTCGCCGTACTGGACACCATCGAGGGCACGGGCATCCTCGACCACGTGACCCGCTCGGGTCAGCGGCTGCGGCACGCCCTGGAAACCCTGGGCCACCCACTGCTGCGCGAAGTCCGCGGCGCGGGCCTGCTGTTGGGCATCGTCCTCGACGGGAACCTCGCGACACGCGTGCAGCAGTCAGCCCAGGACAAGGGCCTCCTGATAAACGCGGTGACCCCGGACGTCATCCGCCTCGCCCCACCCCTGATCGTGTCGGACCGCGAGCTGGACACCTTCCTCGACTGCTTCCGGGCGGCCCTGTCCGAGGCGTTCGCCGAGGTGCCGGCGGCGGTCTGATCCCGCCGGGTCCGGAGTTCGTCGGCGCAACGGTCGTGCAGCCTGCGCGAAAACATCCGCGCGGTGTCCGAGCACGCTCCGTGCGAGACCTGTCCGCGGCGCGCGGTGACGCGGCGGCGGCGATCTGACCCCGCGGGGCGTCGAGTTCATCGGCGAGGCACAGCCAAGGGTCAGCGCAGCGACGTACGGCCTGCGCGAGGAGGGCCGCGGCGTGCGGCGAGGCACCGGCGGCGGCCCGTCCGGGCCGTCCCGCGGGTCACATCCGTCGGGTGTCGAGTTCGTCAGCGAAGCGCAGCCAGTGGTCGGCGCAGCGGCGTGCGGCCTTGGCGAGGGAATCTGTGCGGTGGGCGGGCACGCTTCGGGCGAGGCGGAGCCACTTCGTGTCGTCGCCGATCGAGTGGATGCTCAGCAGATGGAGCAGCGTCCGGCCGGCCTCCGTGCGCAGGGACGGGTCCTTGCGCAGGTTGGGGAGGAGTCGGTCGAGGGCCGTTGAGGAGGGGCGGGGCGGGGCGGGCTCGGGCGCCGGTGAACTCGGCTTCGTCGGCTGTCGCTTGGACGGCAGGGGGTCCTGGCCCTGTCGGATGCGGTCCCGGACGTCCTTGGCGGTCGCCGTGGCGATGCCCGCCTGCTGGGCTATCGCACGCAGCGATGCCCCGGGGTTGGCGGCGATCAACTTGCCGGCCCGCAGCCGCCCTTCGGTCGCCTGGAGCGGACGGACGCGTCCGTCCCGGCCCACGCGTGCGTTCAACTGTTCGTTCCGGCCGGGCGAACGGCGCCGGATGGAAGCGACGGTGCTGGCCGCGAGTCCGACGCCCGCGGCGATCCGCCGGTCCGACCAGTACGGGCGGGCCCGCAGGATCCGCTGCGCCGCGGCCGTCCGGTCGGCCTGCGACAGCGGCAGCCCGTGGGTGATGTTGAGCCACACCGCCAGGGTGAAGGCCTCCATCTCCTCGCCTTCGAAGAACTCCACGTCGATGGTGTCGTCGCCGCGCAGCCGTGCCGCCCTGAGCCGGTGCATCCCGTCGATGACCCGCATCGTCTCGCGGTGCACCAGGATCGGCGGCAGCGGCGAATCGAGCCCCGCGAGCAGCTGGACGCGCTCGCTGTCCTCGCCGTTGATCCTCGGCGAGAAGGATTCCGGCAGCGAGTCCACGGGCATCGTGGCCCGCCGCCTTCCGGCCGGTTCCCCCGTGGCGACGGCGGCGACCGCGTCGACCGGAGCCGGGGTGCCGTCAGCCGTGACCAGTCGAAGACCCATCAGAGGACCCTCCTCCGCGATCATGACGTGGATGGACAAACAGGGGCCGGAAATGGCCGCAGCCGCTGTGCGCGTGGGACCGGGCGAGATGGTCTCTTCATTTCGCGCTCACGCTGCCCGCCAGAAAGGGAGCCGTGCCACGGCAATGAATTCCGGCCGATATTGAACATACTCTCCGGTCAGGAGGCGGTGAAGGAAAGGCGCACTCAACGCACCGCGGCCCTGGTGGTCGTGTGTCGTCCCGTCGACGGGACGTTTCACCAGACAGTCGTTCGAGCGCCGCTCCGCCGCCGCTTCAAGCCGTCACGGGAGACTTCACGCCAGTTATGTGCACCCTTCTCATGGAGGCATGATGGCGCGTCAGGCCGGTCAATCCGCGGGGTCGCGAAACGGCCCGGCAACCGCTCTCCCGCAGCCCCCACCACAGCAACCGCGCACCGCGGGGGCCGTGCCGCACCGGGGCCAGGTGCTGACGACCAAGGTGGGCCTCCAGATGCCGACCCAGATGGCCTACGACGAGTGGGAGCGGGCCGGGCGCCAGCTCGCCGACGTCCTCGACTCGTCCTCCTGGTGGCTGGGCGACTGGCTCGTATACGGCAAGGACCACTACACCGACCGGTACCAGCGCGGGATACGCGCCGCCGGCCTCTCGTACCAGACCCTGCGCAACTACGCGTGGGTTTCACGGCGCTTCGACCTCACCCGGCGCCGGCCCACCCTGAGCTTCCAGCACCACGCCGAGCTGGCCTCCATGCCGGTCGAGGAACAGGACCTGTGGCTGGACCGCGCCGAGCAGCGGCAGTGGACCACCAAGCAGCTGCGCGGCGCGATCCGGGCCGCGCGCCAGAGCGAGCAGCAGCAATCCGCTCCCACCGAGCCGAGCCGCCGCCTGGAGGTCCCCGGCAGCCGTCTTCAGTGGTGGCACAAGGCCGCGGAGCAGCTGGGCGTCGACTTCGAGCAGTGGGTGATGAGCACGCTGGACAGCGCGGCCGCGAACGCCCTGGAGGACCTCGGCAACCCGGCGGAGCGGCCCGACGGTCTCGCCGAGCGGACCCGGCCGGTGGCCGTCAGCGCCTGAGTCCCCCGCGCCGAAAACCTACGGCACGTCAGGGCAGCCGGCTCATCAGCCCGGCGGTCTCGCGCTTGTACGCGCACCCGCTCTGCCCGAACGACTCCCGTACCCGGTTGCGCACCTCGCCCGGTTGCTCCTGGCTGAGCTTGAACATGCCCTCGGCCCGGGTCACCGTGAACCGGAAGGCCCCCACACCGGGCGCGATCTTGCGGAAGTAGTCGAGCGACTCGGTCATGTCCCAGCCGTTGCCGAACGCCCCCTCGAAGGCGTGCACGGTGGACTCCACCACGCCCAGCGTCTCCTCCATCGAGTCGATCTTCTCCACCACTCCCCGGACATGCACCGCGGTGAAGTTCCAGGTCGGGGCGGCCGGGCTCACCTCGTACACCGTGGGCGACACATAGGAATGCGGACCGGTGAACGTCAGCACCAGGACGCTGCCCGACTCCAGCGCCGCCCAGTGCGGATTCGCCCGGTTCATGTGCCCGAGCAGCGTGGCCCCGGGCAGCTCGCCGGACCAGTCGCCGGACGTCTCGGGGTCGAAGATGACCGGCAGATGCGTGGCGAACGGACCGTCGCCGGGGCAGCCGTTGGCCACCGCGAGCGCCAGTGGATTACCACGGATCAGGTCCACCATCCATGAACTGCCCGGTTCACGGTAAAAGCTGGGCACGAACATCTGGATTCTCCCTTTCGGCAATTGACTCGGGGCCGGGCTCTGGCTAAGGGCATGACTGATCGCTTTACTCCGGGCGCCTACGCCATCGGCCCCGCCACACGGAGATGTTGAAATCCGCGCCGACCGTAACTCCGTCCTGTCGACAGGACAACGAGTTCGGTTATCAAGCGTGCCTCAAGGCGCTCTCAAGTCGCCTTCATATCGTCTTCCAGTTGCTTTCGAGTCAGGCTCCAGGCAACACTGCAGAACGGTCTCTCGGGCCACCGGCCGAGCTTTTCCAGACGCAAGCGGGAGAGAATTTCTATGGGCATAGCGGATAGGCGTAACCAAGAGATCTACGACGTGGTCGGTATCGGGTTCGGCCCGTCCAACCTGTCGCTCGCGATCGCCTTGGAGGAGCACGGGGCGAGCGCTCCGCAGCATCCGGTCAAGTCCCGTTTCTTCGAGCGGCAGCCCAGGTTCGGCTGGCACCGGAACATGCTGCTGCCGTCGACGACCATGCAGATCTCGTTCCTCAAGGACCTGGCGACCTTCAGGAATCCGATGTCCCGGTTCAGCTTCATCTCGTTTCTGCACGCCTCGAACCGGCTGGTGCAGTTCGTGAACAACCAGGACTTCTTCCCGACCCGGCAGGAATTCCACCAGTACCTGGAGTGGGCGGCCGCCGGCCTGAGCAACCGGGTCACCTACGGCGCCGAGGTCACCTCGATCCGGCCCTGCACCGAGGCCGGGGCACGGACGCCCGACCTCCTGGAGATCGAGGCGCGCGGCAGCGACGGCACCACCAGCGTGGTCACCGCACGCAACGTGGTCGTCTCGACGGGCCTGGTGCCGCGCCTGCCGGAGGGAGTGCAGTCCGACGAACGGGTGTGGCACAGCTCGGAGTTCCTGAGCAGGTTCCACGCACAGGCCCCGGAGGACCTCAAGAGCGTGATGGTGGTCGGCGCCGGCCAGAGCGCGGCCGAGATCACCCGGTTCCTCCACGACTCGCTGCCGCACGCCCAGGTCTGTGCGGTCATGCCGTCCTACGGCTACTCCGTCGCCGACGACACCCCCTTCGCCAACCAGGTGTTCGACCCGGACGCGGTCGACGAGTACTACTTCGGCACCGAGCGGGGACGGGACGCGTTCTGGCGCTATCACCGCAACACCAACTACTCGGTGGTCGACGCCGACGTCATCCGGGCCCTGTACCAGCGTTCGTACGACGAGCAGGTGCGCGGCAGCGAGCGGCTGCACTTCCGCAACCTCACCCGGGTCGCCGAGGTCAAGCGCGTCGAGAGCGAGACGCGGGTGACCCTGCTCTCGGTGCTCGACGACCGTACGGAGGAACTGGCCGTCGACGCGCTGGTGTTCGCCACCGGCTACGACGGTCTGGACCCGGCCCGCCTGCTCGGCGACTTCGACCGGCACTTCCAGCGCGACGCGGCGGGCCGGCACCGAGTGGAGCGCGACTACCGCCTCGTCAGCTCATCGGGACTGACCTGCGGTGTCTACCTCCAGGGCGGCACCGAGCACAGCCACGGCCTGTCGTCGGCCCTGCTGTCGAACATCGCGGTACGCAGCGGTGAGATCGCCGACTCGATCGTGCTGGGGCGCACCGAGCGGGAGTTGAACGACGGCTACCCCGTGGAGGAAGCACCCTCGGCCGCCTGAGGCCGCACACCGTAGAGGTGCGTCCGGTCCTTCTCACGGCCGGCGCCCCGCCGGCTGCGCAAAGCACTTGCTGCCCTTGATATCCGTCACCCTGTCCTGTTCCGGGACGTGTAAGGAGTCATGTCGATGAGCTCCAACTGCCAGGCCGGCGACCTCGTCCAACGGCGTGCGAGGTTCTCATGACCGTCAGCGCGCACCCGGCCCTGGCCAAGGCCCGGTCCATCGGCGAGGCCCTGCCATGGCTGGCCCGCCACCAGGGCCGGACGGTCGTCATCAAGCTGGGCGGACACGCCATGGTCGACGAGGACCTCACGGCGGCCTTCGCCCGCGACATCGTCTTCCTGCGCTACGCCGGGCTGCGGCCCGTGGTGGTGCACGGGGGAGGCCCCCAGATCGATGCCGAGCTCGCGCGGCGCGGCCTGAAGCGCGAGTTCAAAGCCGGGCTCCGGGTCACCTCGCCGCCCGCGATGGACGTGGTGCGGATGGTCCTCGCCGGCCAGGTACAGCGCGAACTGGTCGGGCTGATCAACCGCTTCGGCCCGCTCGCCGTCGGTATGACCGGCGAGGACGCGGACACCCTCACCGCGGTGCGGCACATGCCGTGGATCGACGGGGAGCCGGTGGACGTCGGCAGGGTCGGCGACATCACCGGCGTGGACACCGGTGCGCTGGACTGCCTGCTGACGAACGGCCGGATCCCGGTGGTCTCGCCGCTCGCCCGCAGCGCCGAGGACGGTCGGGTCTACAACGTCAACGCCGACACGGTGGCGGCGGCGCTCGCGACCGCGCTGCGCGCCGAGGTGCTCGTCATGCTGACGGACGTCGCGGGTCTGTACGCGGGCTGGCCGCACAGTGAGGAGGTCATCCAGCGGCTCACGGCCTGCGAGCTGGAGAAGCTGCTGCCCGAGCTGAGCGACGGCATGGTGCCCAAGATGACCGGTTGCCTGCACGCCGTGCGGGGCGGCGTGGGCGCGGCCCGGGTGATCGACGGACGGGTCCCGCACTCGGTCCTCCTCCAGATGTTCGCCGACGACGGGGTCGGCACGGTGATCGTGCCGGACCCGGACGAGGCGGAGGTCCTGCCGTGAACGAGTGACGCAACAGCACCGGCAACAGCACCGGCACACCATCGGCTCGGCACGGCCCGCAGCGGCCGGTCCAGGCTCACCGGCATCCGAAATCGACGACATCGAGCGAAGGCGAGGGCAGTGCCCATGACACGCACACCCTGGGCTCCTCCCTCGGCCGACGGCCGCCTCCACGCCGTGCCGTCATCCGGTCCGCCGGCTCAACACGCCCGGGAATCGGCCGACTTCGTCCGGCAACCGCCGGACTCCGAGCGCCCGGTGCACGCGGTGGATCTCACGCCGCGGCTAGCGGCCGAGCTGGCCGTCGCCGCCGAGACGGACGGCGACGGTGCCCACGGACTCGCCCGCCGCCTCGCCGTCTCCCTCACACCCGAGGCCCGGCTCGTCCTGCTGAACGCCCTGTCCGAAGCAGACGCGTTGCACGAGAGCGACCACCCCGCCGGACACAAGGCCAGCAGTGCCGCCGCGTACGGGCCCGGCTGCGACCTGCCGCCACACCAGCAGCCCGAGCCCGGCCGACCGGCCGATGATCCCGAGCCGGGCCGACCGGCCTACGATCCCGAGCCCGACCACCCCGCCGGGACCAGCCGGGCCGCCGCCTACCGGACCAGCTGCGAACTGCCGACACACCAGCAGCCCGAACCGGGCCGACCGGCTGGCGATCCCGAGCCCGGCGATCCTGCCGGGACCAGCCGGGCCGTCGCGCACCGGACCGGCTGTGAGCTCTCCGCCAGCGCGCCCAGCGGCGCGCCCGAGGTCAGGGTGGCCCCGCCCCCTTCCGGCCTGCGCAGCCTGCGCATCCTGCCGACGTACCGGGAGCCCGGGACGGGCCGACCGGCCGACTGTTCCGAGTCCGGTGATCCCGAATTATGGCCGGCGTCCCGGAACGATCCGCCCGACGGTCTCATCCGTCTGCGGTTCGCCGATGCGGTGGCGCTCGAGCGGGCCGGTGCCGCGTTCGGCGCCGGATCAGGACCGGGCTTCGCCGACGCGTGGAGTGAGCCTGCGACGCTCACCCTGCGGATTCGCGGGGACGCCGGCGTCGAGACCTTGCGGGCCGTGCTCGCGGTGCTCGACGCGGCGGCGATCACGGCGGAGTCGCTCACCGTGCACACGCACGAACTCGACGACGTCTTCGCCGCGTTCACCAGCCTGCCCTGAACGTCCCCCATGACGTCGACGCGCCCGCCCTCGTCGGTGACGGAAGGCGGGCGCGGACAGGGAGGGGATGTGCACGGCCCACTCTAGGCATGGGCCGACCACAAGTCCCTTGCGCCATACGGAACTTCGAGCTCAGCTACAGCGGCGCTCCGCCTCTCGGCGTTCAGGCCAGGTCGTCGCGGGTCACCCGGCGGTGCGCGGTGCGCCACTTGCCGCGGGTGCGGACCAGGACGTCCTCCATGACGCACACGTACAGGACCTTGGAAGTGCCTCCGTTCGGCGTGACGTACACCAGGGCCGAGCAGCGGGTGTGCAGCGAACCGTCCGCCTGGGGCTCCACGTCGAGCATGCCGACCCAGTGGTTGAGGCGGCTGCCGGCCCGCCGCTGCCGTGCCGCGCCCGCGCGTACGTAGCGGGCGAGCCCGGCGCGGGCACGCACCGGCTCGGACAGGAAGGGCAGTTCGAAGACGGCGTCCTCGGTGAAGGTACCCACCCAGCGCTCGGTGTCGTGCGCGTCCAGGATCTGCATCTGGTGCGCGTAGAACTGCTGCACCTCCGCGTACAGGGCGGCGAACTCCTGGCTCGGGAGCGTGCGTTCGGCCGTGCCCACCCGTTCGACGGTCATGATCTCAGCCTCCGCTTCCGTCCATGTCCTCGGTGCGGACAGTCTCTGAGGCTCGGATCGAGCATCCTTCAAATACTCCTCAAGCGCCCCCGCCGACGGTGGAGGCCACAGGCCGGGCGCGGGCGTGCTCAAGGCTCTGCCAGGTCTTGAGCCGCCGTCGAAGGAGCCCGCCGATGTCCCTCTCCGACCTCGTCGAACAGCAGGTGCGTGCTCGCCCCGAGGCGGTCGCGGTCGCCTGGCCGAACGGCATCGCTCCCGGCACCGCCCTCACCTACCGGGAGTTGAGCCGCGCCGCCAACCGGCTGGCCGCGCATCTGACGGCGCGGGGGGTCGGCGCCGGGGACCTGGTGGCGACCTGCCTGCCGCCGGGCCCGGACCTGGTGACCGCCTTCCTCGCGATCGTGCGGACGGGCGCGGCGTACGTACCGCTCGACCCCGGTCATCCGGCGCTGCGGCGCCGGCTGATCGCCCGGGACTGCTCCGCGCGGGCCGTGGTGACACTGGCGGCCTACGCCACGGACTTCGACGACAGTGCGGGAGTTTCGGTCGCTCCGGTCGCTCCGGTCGGCGCTGACCTGGACGCCGGCAGCGTGCGGTGGACGGATGCCTCGGTCGCTCGGGCGGGTGTCGGCGTCGGCACAAGCTGCCTCCCCTCCCCCGTGACCGTCGTTCTCGACGCCGAGGCCGGTGAGATCGCGGCGCGGCCGGACGCGTTGCCCACGGTGGTGCCGGCGCCGGACGATCCCGCCTACGTCTGCTACACGTCCGGGACCACCGGCTCGCCCAAGGGGGTCGTCGTACCGCATCGGGCGGTGCTGGATCTCCTGGGGTCCGCCGACTTTCTGCGACTGGAGCCGTGGGACGTGGTCGCGCAGGCCGCCAACCCGGCCTTCGACGCGGTCACGTTCGAGATCTGGGCGACGCTGGCCGCGGGCGGCCGGCTGGTCGGGGTGGACCGGGACACCGTCCTGGATCCGCAGCGGCTGGAGCGCCAACTGCGGGCGCACGGCGTCACGGTGATGTTCCTGACGACGGCGCTGCTGCACCGGCTGGCCGACGAGCGGCCCGCGGCCCTCGGACCGTTGCGGGCCGTGCTGTTCGGCGGCGAGGCCTGCGATCCGCGCCGGGTGCGGCAGATCATGACGGCCGGGCCGCCGGAGCGGCTGCTGCACATGTACGGGCCCACCGAGGCCACCACGTTCGCCACCTGGTACGAGGTACGCGAGGCGCCCGCCGAGGACGCGCCGGCCCTTCCCATCGGCCGGCCCATCGGCGCGACCACGGCCGTGGTCGTCGACGAGACCGGGTTCGAGGTGGCATCGGGCGGCACCGGCGAACTGCTGCTGGGCGGGCCCGGTCTGGCCCTCGGCTACCTGGGGCAGGACCGGTTGACCGGTGAGCGGTTCGTCGAGGGCCGGATCACCGGCGGCGGGCGGCTCTACCGCACCGGCGACCTCGTGCGGCTGCGCGAGGACGGCGACCTGGAGTTCGTCGGCCGGCAGGACGACCAGGTCAAGCTGCGCGGCTTCCGGGTCGAACTCGGCGAGATCGAGGCCGTGTTGCGCGGGCATCCGGCGGTGTCGGCGGCCGTGGCGTCGGTGCAGGAGACCCCGGACGGCGAGCGCCGGCTGGTGGCGCACTTCGTGCCCGCCGCACCGGCCGCCCGCGCACCGCGGCCCGAGACACAGCTGACCGAGTGGCGGGAGATCTACGACACCCTGTACCGCGACGCCGCCCGGACCGGGCTCGGCCACAACTTCGCCGGCTGGCACAGCAGTTACGACGACCGGCCGATCCCCGCGGAGCACATCCGGGAGCTGCTGCACGCGACCGCGCAGCGCGTGCGGGAGCTGCCCGGGCGCCGGATCCTGGAGGTCGGTGCCGGTGCGGGGCTGCTGCTGGCCGAGCTCGCCGGCGACGCGGAGTGCGAGGAGTACTGGGCCACCGACGTGTCCGAGGCGGCCGTGGCTGCGCTGCGCCGCCAGGTCCGCGCCGATGCCCGGCTGCGCGGGCGGGTGCGCATCGGCTGCCGGGCCGCGCACGACACGGACGGGCTGCCGCGGGGCCGCTTCGACACGGTCGTCGTCAACTCGGTGATCCAGTACTTCCCCGGCCTCGGCCATCTGCGGACCGTCGTCGAGCGGTTGCTGCCGCTGCTGGCGCCGGGCGGCTCGCTGTTCCTGGGCGATGTGCGCAACCTGGAGCTGTCGCGCTGTCTGGAGACCGGTGTCGAACTGGCCGCCGGCGGCGCGGACCGGGACCTCGGCGCGGTGCGCCGCGGGGTGGCCAGGCGGGTGGAGCTGGAGACGGAACTGCTGCTGGCGCCCGCGCTGTTCGCGGCCCTGGCCCGGGAGCTGCCGGCCGTGCGCGCGGTCGACGTACGCGTCAAGCGGGGCGGATACGCGGACGAGCTGAGCCGGTACCGCTACGAGGCCGTGCTGAGCACCGCGGAACCCGTCGCGGACCTGGCGGACGCGCCGCGGGTGCGCTGGGGTGGAGAGATCGCGGATCTCGCGGGCCTTCAGGCGTATCTGCGCGACCGGCGGCCCGCGGTGCTGCGGATCACCGGTGTGCCCAACGCGCGCGTGCACGGCGAGTGGGCCGCGGCGGCCGAGCTGGACGATCCGACGGGCAGCGTCGCCCGGGCGGTCGCCCTGCTGTCCGAGGCGTGCCCCGCGCCCGGCCCGGAGGAGCTGTGCGCCGCCGCCGAACGCCTCGGCTTCCGCGCGCTGCCGACCTGGTCGCCCGGGGCGGCCGAGGCGCTGGACCTGGTGCTGCTGGCGCCGGGGGCCGTCCCCAGGGGCCCGTTGACCTCGGTGTACGCGGCGCCGGTCCGCGCGCCCGAGCGGTGTGCGGGCACGCCCAACTCCTTCGAGCGCACCGTCGGCTTCGAGGCGGCCCTGCGCACCCGGCTGCGCGAGCGGCTGCCCGACCACATGCTCCCGGCCGCGCTCGTGACGCTGGACGCGCTGCCGCTGACCTCCGCCGGAAAGGTGGACCGCGGCGCCCTGCCCGGCTGCTCGTTCACCCCGGGCCGGCCCGGAACACAGCCGGGCACCCCCGTGCAGGAGATCCTGCGGGACCTGTTCGCCGAGGTGCTGGGCATACCGCGGCGGGCGGTGCACGCCGACTCGGACTTCTTCCGGCTGGGCGGCCACTCGCTGTCCGTCGCCCGCCTGCAAGGACGTATCCGTGGGATCTTCGGCGCCGCCCCGGGCGGCCACGCCCTGTACGACGCGCCGACCCCGGCGCTGCTCGCGGACCTCGTCGGCGATCCGGCGGCCGCGGCGACCGGGCCGGTGGGGTCGGCGACGGACAGCGCGGTGCTGCCGCTCCGGCTGCGCGGCGCCCTGGACGTCGAGGCGCTCAAGGCGGCGCTGGCCGACCTGGGCCGACGTCATGAGCCGCTGCGCAACTCGCAGTTGGGGGCGGCGGGCACCCGGCTGCGGACCGTGTCGGCCGAGGACCATGTGCTGGAGCTGGCGGTGCCGGCCGACACCGTCGACCAGTGGTCCCAGCTGCCGCTGGCCATGGACCTCGCCCGGGCGTACGAGGCACGGGCGACCGGCGACACGCCCTGGTGGGCGGCCCCGGCGCACGGCGAGGTGCCGCGGGCCCGCCGCGGCGACGTGGCGCCGACGCCGCTGCCGGGCGCACCGGACAGTCCCGCGGACGACCCGGCCGGCACCCTGGGCACCCGGATCGACGCGGGCCTGCACGAGCGGCTGACCCGGTTCGCGGCCGGGCAGGACGCCACCTTGTTCATGGTCGTGCACGCCGCGCTGGCGGCACTGCTGGTGCGGCTCGGCGCGGGCCCGCGCACGACGGTGGCCGCACCTGTTCCGGCCCGCGGCAGCGACGCGCTGCGCCGGTCGGTCGGCCCCTACGGGCGGGTGCTGGCGCTGACGGTGGACGGCTCGGACGATCCGTCGTTCACCGAACTGCTGGCGCGGGCACGGGGAGCCTGTCTGACGGCCTACCGGGACGGCGCGGCACCGCTGGCCGAGCCGGGCGGGGTGTCGCTGACGGTGCTTCAGCATGCGGCCGACGTGTACGAGGCGGCCGGACTGTCCGTGCGGCCCGAACCCGCCCAACTCCCCTGCGCCTGCTCGGAGCTGGCCCTGACGCTGGTCGAACGGCAGGACGCCGCCGGTGCGCCCGCGGGCATCGCCGTGACGGCCGTGTTCCGGGCCGACGGGGTCGGCGAGGCGGTGGCGGCGTCGCTCACGGGGCAGCTGATCGCCGTACTGGAGTCGGCTCTTCAGGACGCCGCGTGCCCGGTCAGCGGGTTGTGGCCGGCGGATCCCGGGGCCCGCGGGGGCGATCAGGGCCGTCCGGGCGAGGCGCTGCGGCTGCCGCGGGCGACCGTCGCCGGACCGTTCGCCGAGCGGGTCGGCCACGGCCCCGGACAACCGGCGCTCTCGGACCTCGACCGGGCCGAACTCGACGCCCGCTCGGACCAGTTGGCACCCGTCCTCGCCGAGCACCGGGCGGGCCGGTGAAGGCCGATGCCGCGCCGCTGCCGCTCGACCCGGCGCACGAGGTACCCGACGGGGTGCGGCCGGTGGTGCTGCTGGACGAGGCCGCCGACCGGGAGCTGCCCGCCGTGCCCGGCTCGGTGCGGCTGGTGCCGCGACCCGGCGGCTGTGCCGGACGGCCGGCTCACCACGTCTGCGCAGGGGCTCTGCCTCCATCCCCGCTCGACCACCCCTGTAGGCGGCCTGGTCAGGCTGGTCGCGGTCAGGGGTGCCATGGCCGGAGGTTGTCGACGTAGGGCCGCGAGGCCCGTAACGCCGCCCTGACGCATGTTTAACGCCATGGCGAGCCAGGTTGACTCATTCATGACACCTAGCCACCTGACCTGCGATTTCCCCACTTCAATAGCGTGCCATGGTGCCGCACCGACGGCGATATGGCTTGCGGCGACGCCGCCAGTGATGCCATCATGGCGCCACTTGAGCGCGGGTCTGGTGCCACCGCACTGCCGACCTTCCCTGCCATCCCCCACCGACAGGAGTTCCCAGCCGTGGCTACCTTCCTCTACAAACTGGGCCGTCTCGCCTTCCGGCGGCGATGGCTGATGGCGCTGCTGTGGGTGGTGATCTTCGTCGGTGCGGGCCTCGCCGCCTCCTCCGCGCCGACCCCGCCCGCCGACACCTTCTCGATGCCCGGCACGGAGTCGCAGAAGGCCTTCGACCTCCTGGAGAAGAAGTTCCCGGACGCGAGCGCCGACGGGGCGAGCGCCCGGGTCGTGGTCCGCGCGCCGGCGGGCGAGAAGATCTCCGCCCCCGCGCAGAAGGACCAAGTCGCAGCCCTGATCGCGCAGTTGAAGAAGTCCCCGCAAGTGGTCTCGGTGAGCGATCCGTTCGCGACGAAGGCGGTGAGCAAGGACGGCTCCACCGCCTACGCCATCGCCACCTACGAGGTCCCCGCCACCAAGGTCGACGACCAGGCGCACGACGCGCTCGACGACGCACTGGCCAAGGCCCGCGACGGCGGCCTGACCGCTGAGGCCGGCGGCGACGCCGTGAAGGTCGACGCCGCGATGAGCGGCAAGGGCGAGCAGATCGGCATCCTGATCTCCGCCCTGGTCCTGATCATCACCTTCGGCTCGGTGATCGCCGCCGGGATGCCGCTGCTCACCGCCCTCATCGGAGTCGGCGTCGGCATCTCCGCCATCACGGCGCTCGGCTCCACCCTCGGCCTGTCCAGCACCACGTCGACCCTGGCGATGATGCTCGGCCTCGCCGTCGGCATCGACTACGCCCTGTTCATCGTCTCCCGCTACCGCTCCGAACTCACCGAGGGCCGTGACCGCGCCGACGCCGCAGGGCGGGCGGTCGGCACCGCGGGTTCCGCGGTCATCTTCGCCGGGCTCACCGTCATCGTGGCCCTCGCCGGTCTGGCCGTGGTGAACGTTCCGATGCTCACCAAGATGGGCCTGGCCGCCGCCGGCACCGTCGCCATCGCCGTGCTCATCGCCCTCACCCTGGTCCCGGCACTGCTCGGCTTCGCGCCCGTCAAGGTCCTTCGCCGCAGGGACCGCGCCCGCTTCTCCGGCAAGCCGCTGTCGGCCCGCCGGCAGCGCAAGGCCGCCAAGCGCGCCAAGAAGGACGCACGCCGCAGGCCCAACCTCGGCTCCCGCTGGGCCCGTTACATCCTGCGCCACCCCGTCGCCGTACTGCTCCTGGCAGTGGTCGGCCTGGGCACGGTCGCCGTGCCCGCCGCCAGCCTGGAGCTCGGTCTGCCCGGCGAGGGCACCATGGCCCCCGACACCACCCAGCGCAAGGCCTACGACATGCTGTCGGAGTCCTTCGGCGCCGGATTCAACGGGCCGCTGATGATCACCGTCGAGGGCAAGGACGCGGCCGTCGCGGCCGGCACCGTCGGCAAGGAACTCGCCGGGCAGAACGGCGTCGCCACCGTCACCCCGGCCACGGTCAACGAGGCCGGTGACACCGCGATCCTGAACGTCGTCCCGGCCACCGGCCCCACCGACGGCGCGACCGAGGACCTGGTGCGCCACCTGCGCTCCCTCGCCGACGGCTTCCAGGCCGACACCGGCGCCGAGGTCCTGGTCACCGGCCAGACCGCGATGTTCATCGACTTCTCCAAGACGCTCGACGACGCGCTGCTTCCCTATCTCGCCCTGATCGTCGGCCTGGCGTTCCTACTGCTGATGGTGGTCTTCCGCTCGGTGCTCGTCCCGCTCAAGGCGGCCCTGGGCTTCCTGCTCTCCGTGGCGGCGGCGCTCGGCGCGGTGGTGGCGGTCTTCCAGTGGGGCTGGCTCGCCGATGTCTTCGGCATCGACCAGCCGAGCCCGATCATGAGCACGATGCCGATCTTCATGATCGGTGTGGTCTTCGGACTCGCCATGGACTACGAGGTGTTCCTGGTGACCCGTATGCGGGAGGCGTACGTCCACGGGGCGCGGCCCGACGAGGCCGTGGTCACCGGGTTCCGCTACGGCGGCCGGGTGGTCGCCGCGGCCGCCGCCATCATGATCAGCGTGTTCTCCGGCTTCATCGCGGAGAACAACGACTTCGTCAAGATGATCGGCTTCGGCCTCGCGGTCGCGGTGCTCTTCGACGCCTTCATCGTCCGCATGACGATCGTGCCCGCCCTGTTCGCCCTGCTCGGCAAGGGGGCCTGGTGGCTGCCGCGCTGGCTCGACCGGTTGCTTCCCAACCTCGACGTCGAGGGCGAGAAGCTCTCCCGCATCGCTCCGGACGGGCGGGTGGCACCGCCGCGCCGCGAGCATGAACTGATCCGCTAGAAACGAGGATCGACCGTGGTCAGGCCCAGCGGCTCAGCGCCGCTGGGCCTCCTCGCACGCTCAGAGGTTGTCGCCCCAGCCGGACTGGATCATGGTCTGGAAGGCCCAGGTGCCGTCCTTGCGGAGCAGGATGTCGGCATAGGTCATGTCGTAGGTCCCGTCGGCCGTGGTGACGGTGGAGTGGGTGAAGACCACGGCCATGGACGGGGAGAGGAAGACCGGACTGCGGGTGTTGTCGAAGGTGACCTCCGCGGTGCCGTCCCCCATGACGTGGGCCATGGTGTCGGTGAACTGACCGCGGTTCCACTGCGCGGACCTGCCGTTGCCCGCGGAGTCGTCACTGATCAGGTTGAGGGGGAAGACGGCCATGTCCGCCATCCGCTCGACGTCGACCTTGGTGCAGTGCGCGTCGTACTCCGCGAACCAGGCGTCGAGGCCGGCGCGTTCCTCGGCGGTGGGGGTGTAGCCGGTCTCGGGCAGGGTCACTCGGGCTCCCGTCGTACGGTCATGCTCGTCAAGTTTGACTAGGAGATCAGCGTAGAGCTGCGACGGCAGTCGGGCAAACGGTTCGACCGGCGGTCCGTACGGCCGCTGCCGTCAGGTGTCGAAGCGGTGCCGGGACGACTCGATGTGACCGAGGTACTTCTGGGTCCAGCCGCACATGCCGTCGATGGTCACGCGCAGCGCCCGGCCCGGTTCGGTGAGGGTGTACTCGACCCGCGGCGGCACGGTGGGGTACACCTTCCGCTCGACCAGGCCGTTGCGCTCCAGCATGCGCAGGTTCTGGGTGAGCATCTTGTGGCTGATGCCCTCGACCTCGTCGCGCAGCTCGCTGAAGCGCAGGGTGCGTTCGCCCACGGCTTCGATGATCAGGAGCGCCCACTTGTTGGCGACGTCCGAGAAGATCTCCCGCGCCAGGGAGTCCGCGCGCGTCACGTCCGCGTCCTCGGCAGAGCCGCTGAACTGCTTGGTCACCATGAGGTTCCCCAGTCACTGAAAAGTGCGTTCTTCCATGTCAGCGATCACTCTCCTACGGTTCCTGAGTAACCACAAGAGACCGTGAGAGCTCGCGAGCCGGGCTCTCCCGACGAGGAGGCGCAGCATGGCCATCACCCTGGTGAACCCCGAAGGACTGCCGGAGATCGACGTCTACCGGCAGGTGTCGATCGCGTCCGGGTCGAGGCAGGTCTTCATCGCCGGCCAGGTCTCCTGGGACGCCGACGGGGTCACGGTGGGCGCGGGTGATCTCGCCGCCCAGGTCGAGCAGTGCTACCTGAACATCGACACCGCCCTGGCCGCGGTCGGCGGTTCCTTCGCCGACGTGGCGAAACTGACCGTCTACGTCGTCGACTGGACCCCCGACAAGATGCCCCTGCTCATCGAGGGCATCACCCGGGCGGCGGCCAGGCTGGGCGTCACGCCGGTGCCGCCGGGCACGCTGCTGGGCGTGGCGGCACTGGACGTACCCGACCATCTCGTCGAGGTCGAGGCCACCGCGGTCCTCGACTGAAGAACATCGCGGCGGCTGAATTCCGATGCCGGGTCGAGTAATTGTCCAGCGATTCTCAAGGAATGCTTGAAAAGGGAGCGAAAAAAGAAACCGCCGTGATCCGGTGTTGCGGGATCACGGCGGGCCGTGCGGGGGTGGCGAAGGCCCTCACCCGGACTTGCGGCGGAAATTCCGGCTCTGGCCCTTGGGGCCGTTGAGGCCCTTGATCTTCTGGCGTCCCTCCAGGTGTGCCTCCTGGGACCTGTTGGTGCGGGACTTGCGCTCCAGGGCCTCGCGGAACTTGCGCTTGGCCTCGCTCTCGGGCTCGTTCTCGGGCTCGTTCTCGGCCGCGTTGTTTTCCTGCGTATCAGTCACGTATTGCCTCCCGGGTGTGTCCTCAGCTTTTTTACCTCATGATCTGATGAAGTCAACTCGTTTTCTAGCGGTTCCCAGTTGGGCTGTCCGTACGCTCGCGGTGACGTCGGTGGTGTCATCAGGAGGGAACTTCCATGGGCGAGACCAGGGAACGGATCGCGGAGCTCGTCCGGGAATACCACCGGGAGAAGGAACCCGGCCCCTTCGTGCCCGGCGTCTCCCCCGTACAGGTGTCCGGCGCGGTGCTCAGCGAGGACGACCGGCTCGCCCTGGTGTCCGCCGCGCTGGACATGCGGATCGCCGCCGGGGTCAGCTCACGCCGCTTCGAGCGGGACTTCGCGCGGTTCATCGGGACCCGCAAGGCCCATCTGACCAACTCGGGTTCCTCGGCCAACCTCCTGGCGCTCAGTTCCCTGACCTCCCCGCAGCTGGAGGAGCGGCGGTTGAGGCCGGGCGACGAGGTGATCACGGTGGCCGCGGGCTTCCCCACCACGGTCAGCCCGATCCTGCACAACGGTCTGGTGCCCGTGTTCGTCGACGTCGAGCTCGGCACGTACAACACCACCCCCGAGCGGATCGCCGCTGCGATCGGCCCGAAAACCCGCGCGATCATGATCGCACACTCCCTGGGCAACCCTTTCCAGGCCGAGGAGGTCGCCCAACTCGCCGAGGACCACGAGCTGTTCTTCGTCGAGGACAACTGCGACGCCGTCGACTCCACCTACCGGGGCCGGCGCACCGGCTCCTTCGGGGACCTGTCGACGACCAGTTTCTATCCCGCGCACCACCTCGCCATGGGCGAGGGCGGCTGTGTGCTGACGAGCAATCTGGCGCTGGCGCGGATCGTCGAGTCGTTCCGCGACTGGGGCCGGGACTGCTGGTGCGAGCCGGGTGAGGACAACCGGTGCATGAAGCGCTTCGACCAGCAGATGGGGAAGCTGCCGCACGGCTACGACCACAAGTACATCTTCTCCCACGTGGGGTACAACCTGAAGGCGACCGACCTCCAGGCCTCCCTGGGGCTCAGCCAGTTGCAGCGCATCGACGAGTTCAGCGCCGCGCGCCGCCGCAACTGGCGTCAGCTGCGCGAGGGCCTGGAGGGTCTGCCCGGTCTGCTGCTGCCGGAGGCGACCGCGGACAGCGACCCGAGCTGGTTCGGGTTCCTGATCACCGTCGACCCGGCGGCCTCCTACTCGCGCGCCGCCCTGGTCGACTTCCTGGAGTCGCGCCGTATCAACACGCGCCGCTTCTTCGCCGGCAACCTGACCCGGCACCCGGCCTACGCGGAGAAGCCGCACCGCATCGCCGAGCCCCTGAAGAACAGTGACCTGATCACCGACCAGACCTTCTGGATCGGCGTCTATCCCGGTCTGACCGAGGAGATGCTGGACTATGTGATCGCCTCCATCAGCGAGTTCACCACCGGGCACTGATCCCGCCGCCCGGGCACGACTGCGCCCCCTGCCCGTCGCGGCAGGGGGCGCAGTCGTCGATCAGGCCGTGTAGTCGGCGAGTTCCGCGGCCAGCGGGGCGTCGACGTGGGCCTTGAGGCGGGTGCCGGTCTCCTCGTGGGACTCGGCGAGGACCTCGCCGTGGGCGTGGACGCGGGCGACCAGGTGTCCCTCGGCGTACGGGATGAGGACCTCGACCTCCGTGTCCGGGCGCGGCAGTTCCCGCTCGACACGGGCCAGCAGCTCCTCGATGCCCGCACCGGTGCGGGCGGAGACGGCGATCGCGCCCGGCTCGGCGTCCTGTAGCCGGGCGAGCGTCTCCGGCGGGGTCTTGTCCGCCTTGTTGACGACGACGACCTCGGGCACTCCGGCGCCGCCGACGTCGCCGACGACCTCACGCACCGCCTCGATCTGGGACTCCGGGTCGGGATGCGAGCCGTCCACCACGTGCAGGATGAGGTCCGCCTCGGCGACCTCCTCCAGCGTGGAGCGGAACGCGTCGACCAGCTGGTGCGGCAGATGGCGGACGAACCCGACGGTGTCGGCGAGGGTGTGGACCCGGCCGCCGGTGGTCTGGGTGCGGCGCACCGTCGGGTCGAGGGTGGCGAACAGGGCGTTCTGCACATGGACGTCGGCGCCCGTGAGCCGGTTGAGCAGGGAGGACTTGCCGGCGTTGGTGTAGCCGACGAGGGCGACGGAGGGCACCTGGTTGCGGCGCCGTTCCTGCCGCTTGAGGTCGCGGCCGGTCTTCATGTCCTCGATCTCGCGGCGCATCTTGGCCATCTTGTCGCGCAGCCGGCGCCGGTCCGTCTCGATCTTCGTCTCGCCGGGGCCGCGGGTGGCCATACCGCCGCCTCCGCTGCCGCCGCCGCCCATCTGGCGGGAGAGCGAGGCGCCCCAGCCGCGCAGCCGCGGCAGCATGTACTGCATCTGCGCCAGGGCGACCTGTGCCTTGCCCTCCTTGGAGGCGGCCCGCTGGGCGAAGATGTCGAGGATGAGGGCGGTCCGGTCGACCACCTTGACCTTGACGACCTCCTCCAGGCGGACGAGCTGGCTGGGGCTGAGTTCGCCGTCGCAGACCACGGTGTCGGCGCCGGCGGTGACGACGAGGTCACGCAGTTCCCGGGCCTTGCCCGAACCGATGTAGGTGGCCGGGTCGGGCTTGTCGCGGCGCTGGATGACGCCGTCGAGGACCAGGGCGCCGGCGGTCTCGGCGAGGGCGGCGAGCTCGGCGAGCGAGCTCTCTGCCTCGGCGGCCGTGCCCGAGGTCCACACCCCGACCAGCACGACGCGCTCCAGACGGACCTGGCGCTGCTCGACCTCGACGACGTCGCGCAGTTCGGTGGAGAGGGCGGCGACGTGTCGGAGCCCGGTGTCCTCGGTGGCGTCGATGGCATCGGCCGGGCCGATGGAGCTGCCGGTCCCGGGGTGCTCGGTGGCGGTCATGCAGTTCCTCTCGCAGGGGTGGGGGGTAGGAGTCGCTCGGTCAAGGGGCGAGGGTGCCGGTGAGGCGGAGGTCCGAGGAGGACGCGCCGACGTGGACGGTGCGGGCGCCGGGGGCGTCCTGCCACGCGTGCTTCCCGGTGTCCCAGTACTGGAGTTGGCGGGCGTCGACCGGCACCGTGAGCCGTTTCTCCTGACCGGGGGCGAGGGTCACCTTGGTGTAGCCGGCGAGCTTCTTGACGGCCTGCGGGGCGGTGACGAGCGGGCTGGGGCCCAGATAGACCTGGACGACCTCCTTGCCGGTGCGGTCACCGGTGTTGCGCACGGTGACGGAGACAGCGGCGCCGGTGGCGGTCCGCCGGAGGGCCAGGTCGCGGTAGGCGAAGGAGGTGTACGACAGTCCGTGTCCGAAGGGGAAGAGCGGGCTGACGCCCTCCTTCTCGTACCAGCGGTAGCCGACGTGGATGCCCTCGCTGTATTCCTGCTTCCCGTCGACGCCGGGGAAACGCTCGGGGTGGCCGGCCATCGGATGGACGGTCTCGGCGGCGGGGAAGGTCTGGGTGAGTTTTCCGCTCGGGTTGGTGTCTCCGTACAGCAGTGCCGCGGTGGCCCGGGCGCCCTCCTGGCCGGGGTACCACATCTCCAGGACGGCGGCGGTGTCGGCGAGCCACGGCATCAGCACGCTGGAGCCGGTGTTGAGGACGACCACGGTGTTCGGGTTGGCCTCGGCGACCGCGGCGATGAGGGCGTCCTGGCCGTCGGGCAGGGACAGCGACGGGCGGTCGTAGCCCTCGGATCCCTCGTCCTGGGCGAAGACGACGGCGGTCTCGGCGGCGGCCGCGGCCGCGACGGCGCGCCGGATGTTCTGCTCGGCCTGTTCGGGGGTGACCCAGCTCAGGTCGACGGTGAGCGGGCGGTCCGGCCAGGCCCAGCCGCTCAGATTCACCTTGTGGGTGCCCTTGGTGAGCCTGAGGACGACGCTGGTGGTCTCGCTGAAGGAGTCGGCCGCGTAGACGGGGCTCTGGCCGTCGATCTGAAGGATCGCCAGGCCGCCGTCGACGCGTACGCCGATGCGGTAGTCGCCGTCGGCGGGGACGGTGAGCGTGCCGTCGTAGAACGGGCGGTCGCCGCCGGGCTCCAGCTGCCTGCCGTTCGTGAACGCGGGGCTGAGGTTCTCGGCTGGCAGCGGTGTGCCGAGCCGGTCGATGCCGGGTTCGTAGGTGAGGTGTGCGCCGGAGCCGGCCCGCTCGCGCAGGGCGTCGACGGGTGCCTGGGCGGTGTCGGGGACGACGTGGGCGCTGCCGAGGCCCGAGACCTTGGGCCGTAGGGCGCTGTCGCCTATGACGGCGACGTCGGTTCCGTGCTTGCCGGTGAGCGGGAGGGCGTTGCGGCCGTCGGTGGTGGAGTTGCGGAGCAGTACGGCGCCGTTCTCGGCGACCTGGCGGGCGGTGGTGCGGCCGGCCTCGGCGTCGCGGGCGGGGCGCGGGGCGGCGTCGAGGAGGCCGAAGCTCTCCATCCGGCCGAGGATGCGGGCGACGGCCCGGTCGAGGTCGGCCTCGGGCACGGTGCCGTTCTGTACCGCGGACTTCAGTGCGGCTCCGAAGTACTTGGTGTCCGGGACCGGGTCGGTCGGCTTGCCCATCTCCAGGCCGAGTTCCTGGTCGAGGCCCTGGGTGAGGTCGGCGGTCGCGTGGGTGGCGAGCCAGTCGGACATCACCCAGCCCTTGAAGCCCCACTGGTCACGCAGGATCTGCCGCAGCAGCACGTCGTTGCCGCACGAGTGGGTGCCGTTGACGCCGTTGTACGCGCACATGACGGCGGCGGCGCCGGTCTCGACGGCGCTGCGGAACGCGGGCAGTTCGATCTCCTGGAGGGTCTGCTCGTCGATGGCGGCGTCGACGGTGAAGCGGTCGGTCTCCTGGTTGTTGCCGGCGAAGTGCTTCACGGTGGCCATCAGGCCCTGGCCCTGGATGCCCTTGATCTCGGCGGCGGCGGTGCGGGAGGTGACGAGCGGGTCCTCGCTGAAGGTCTCGAAGTTGCGGCCGCCGTGGGGCACGCGGATGTTGTTCGCCATCGGGGCGAGGACGACGTCCTGGCCCAGGGCGCGGCCCTCGTGGCCGAGGACCTTGCCGTAGGCCTGGGCGAGGGAGTCGTCGAAGGTGGCCGCGAGGGCGGTGGGGGTGGGCAGGGCGGTGGCGCGGGTGCCGTTGAGACGGACGCCGGCCGGGCCGTCGGAGGCCTGTAGCGACGGTATGCCCAGACGCGGCACACCGGGCAGGTAGCCGACACCACGAGCGAGCGGGCCGCCCTCGGCACCGGCGGTCCAGTGAACGAACGACAGCTTCTCGTCGAGCGTCATCCGAGCGACCAGGTCCCGGACGCGCTGGATGCCCTCGACGGCGGGGGCCGCGCTGGTGGTCGTCACACTGAGCAGCCCGGCATGACACAGGAGAACGGCCAGAACAGCGAGCAGGCGTGAGGTACGGACCGGGCGCTGCCGTCCGTTGGGGCCCAGGGGTGCGGGACGGGCGAGCAGGCGCCGTCCGTCGGCGCGAAGTCGTGCAATGGGGCCGAGGGCGAGGAGGCGGCTCGTCCTGCCGTGCACGGACGGGCGGTCGGCAGACGCCGACGCGCCATCCACGCGCAGTCCCTCGGCGCCAAGTGGTGCGGTACGGCCGAGGGCGAGAGCTAGCAGGCGGCTCGTGCTGCCGTGTGCGGACGGGCGGTCGGCAGGCGCCGGGGCGTCGCCCACGCGCCGTTCGTCGGGCCGGAGCCGTCCGGGGCGGCCGAGGGTGAAGAGGCGTCGTCCCTCGGGCCTGGGTCTGGTGCGGAGGCGGGGGGTCGGCCTCCCTGGCCTGCGGGACGGCATGTGGGCTCCTGTGGTTCGGGGCATGGGTTCGGGCGCCTGGATGTGCGCCTCTCCACGCTTGCGGAGATCGTCCCGGGGGGCGAGGTCGGCCGGTCACACACTTCCGGGTGTGGTGCGTTCCGGGGTGGATTCCGCCCGGGGCAAGGGATCTGATGGCACGTCAGTTGATTTCCGGGGTGGTGCCCGGGGCTCGGGGCCGCCGGTGGACCGGCAGCCGGGCGCGGGGTGGTGGTGCGGTCACCACCCGGGGTGGGCGGCCGGCGGGCCGAGGGGTGCCGGCGGGGCGGCCGCGGGCCGGGGGCCGAGGTGTGTTTCCGGCCTACCTGGGCCCTGGGCCGTACGGCGGTGACGGTGGAGGGGTCCCAGCCGATCCGGCCCCGACACAGGCCCTGCCAGGTTGCGGGGCGCCGACCCCGAGGAGCGTCGTGAGGGCCACTCTCCCGGCCGAGGAGGCCGAACCCCTGCCGCACGAGGGCGCCGCTCAGGCATCGCGGCAGCTGTCCGCGTCGGTGCTGGCACTGCTGCGCCGCCGCGACCAACGGCACAAGGGCGAGCTGTATGTGAACGGGCTGCTGAGCACCCCCGGCCGCAAGACGATGCGCAATCTCGCCGCGAGCACCGGCGAACGCTCGGCCGAGCAGAGCCTGCACCACTTCATCAGCTGCTCGACCTGGGACTGGGCGCCGCTGCGCGCGGAGTTGACGACCCGGCTGGACAGGCTGCTCGCGCCCCGCGCCTGGGTGCTGCGGCCGCTGGTCATCCCGAAGACGGGACGCCATTCGGTGGGCGTGGGACGCCGGTTCGTGCCGCAGCTGGGGCAGGTGGTCAACAGCCAGCAGGGGTACGGGCTGTGGCTGGCGTCCGGCGCGGCCTCGGTGCCGGTGAACTGGCGGCTGTCGCTCAGCGGCGACTGGCTGGAGGACTCCGAGCTGCGCCAACGGGCCGCGATACCCGACTCGCTGGACACCGGCGCACCCGAACAGCTCGTGCTGGACATGGTGCGCGAGACGGCCGGCTGGGGCGCGTCGGCGGCACCGGTGGTCGCGGACGCCCGCGAGGAAGCCGTGGTACCGCTGCTGGAGGCGCTGTCCGGGGCGGGGCTGCCGTTCCTGCTGCGCGTCGGCGACGACACGGGGCTGCTGGCGCCGGACCTGTCGGCGGGGCGCGGCCCCGTGGTGTCGGGTCCGGCCGGGCGGCTCGTGGAGCTCGCGCGGACGCAGCGGCGGCCCGTGGACTGGTTCGACCCTGCGGTTCCCGAGCTGCCGCGCACCTCGCTGGTGGCGCTGCTGCCCGTACGGCTGCCGGGGACGGCCGCCCGGCTGTCGCTGGTGGGAGTGTGGTCGCCGGACCGGCGCGAGGTGGCGGAGCTGTGGCTGACGTCCCTGGCCGGTGCGAGCCGGGGCGTGCTGCTGGGGCTGGGCCGGATGCTCGGGCGGGTGGACACCGACTTCACCGGTACGACCCTTTCGGTGGGCGCGCTGGACTTCGAGGGCCGCTCCTACCGCGGCTGGCACCGGCACGTCACGCTCGTCTCGCTGGCGCACGCGCTGCGCCTGCTGGGCACCCACCGCGGGCGGGACGCGCTCACCCCGGTCCCGGCCAAGCGGGTCCGGCGAAGTCCGGTGCGGTTCGGGCAGCGCCCCGAAGGGGCGCGGGCCGTGTCGATATGCGGCTGCGCCGCGATGGGGGTCCCCCCGGGTTCGAGCGAAGCCGAGAACGTGGGAGAGCGACCGGCCACGACCGGTCCGCAGACCATCGACGGCCCCTCGCGGCCCCGCGGCGGAGCCGCATATCGACACGGCCCGCGCAGCGCTTAGCGCGGACCGGGCGACGGGAGGCCGGCGGGTGCGAGGGAGGCTCGCGCCCGGAGCAGCCGCAGGGCGAGCTGGAGTTCCAGCGCCTGCTCGGGTCGCTGCCAGTCACGGCCGAGCAGCTGGGTGATGCGCTCCATACGACGGGAGACCGTGTTGGGATGGACGTAGAGGATCTCCGCCGCACGGGTCGGACTGCCGGCGGCGGAGAACCAGCCTTCCAGGGTCTCGACGAGGGTGCTGAACCGCTCGGCGTCGTGGTCCAGGAGCGGGCCGAGGGTGCGCTCCACGAAGCCGGGCACGTCCTGGTCGTCGGCCAGCAGCATGCCGATGAAGCCGAGGTCGCGGGCTGCGGCGGCCCGGCCCGAGCCGCCGAGCGCGGTGAGCGCCTCGAAGCAGCGGACGGCCTCCTGGTAGACGCGCGGGACGGTGCCGGCGCCCTGGGTGTGGCCGGCGGCGCCGGCGGTGACCGGGGCGCCGGTGGCGGCGGCGAGTTCGGCCCGTACGTCCTCGGCGCGGGACGCCGGGTCGTCGCCGGGCAGCAGCAGGACCAGCCGTCCGCCCTGGACGGTCTTCATGCCGCGGTGCCGGCGTACGTAGGCGGTGGCCCAGCGTTCGACGAGGGCGGCGGCGTCGGTCTGGGCGCGGGCGACGACCACGACGTGCGGGCGGTCGAGTTCGGCACACAGCCGGCCGGCCCAGACGACGAGCCGGTCGGTGGGGCCCTCCCAGGTGACCAGGTCCTCCAGGAACGCGTCCGCGAGCCCGCCGTCGGCGGCCGTGGACTGCTGGGTCAGCAGCAGAGAGACGGTGCGGGCGTAGGAGAGCAGGACCTGTTCGCCGGGTCCGGCGGGCGGGTGCGGGCGGGAGCCGTCGGGGTGGAAGAGCAGACAGCCGATGTCCTGCCGGCGGACGGTCAGGGGCACCACCCAGGTGCCGTCGGTCAGCGGGCAGGCGATGCCGGTGGCGGCCGCGTTGAGCCGGACACGTTCCAGTTCGGCGCCGTCGGGGCGGGGTATCCGGCCGTGTTCGGCGAGGCGTTCGCCGGCCTGGCCGCGGACCGAGAGGCCGCCGCCGAGTTCGGTGGCGGCGCGGGCGATCAGCTGGTCCAGGCCGATGCCGTCGAGGACGAGCCGGACCAGGTCGTCCTGCACGTGTCTGCCGCGCAGGGCGTCGCTGAGGCCCGAGCGGGCCCGCGAACCGGCGCGTTCCAGCTCGGCGTTGGCGGCGCGGGCGCTCTCCAGCAGCCGGGCCGTGCTGAGGGCGACGGCGGACAGGTCGGCGAGGGAGCACATCAGCGTGACCTCGTCGGGCGTGAAGTGACGGACCTTGCGGTCGGCGACGTAGAGGTGGCCGAGGTGCCGGTCGTCGGCGCGCAGCGGGACGCCGAGCACGGCGTGCAGGGACTCGGCGTGGACGATCTCGCCGAGCGCGGCGGCGTGGGCGGCGGTGTGCGGGTCGAGGTCGCCGGAGAGCAGGTCGGCCGTCCAGAACGGGCCCGGGCGTTCACCGTGGGTGTCGGCCGGGAGCGCGGCGGCGGGGATGCGGTGTCCGACGGTCAGGGCGCTGACGGCGCCGTCAGCGGCGCGCAGGGTCGCCACGTCCGTCTCCCCCGGCTCCCCCGGCTCCGCGAGCAGGACGGTGCAGGCGAAGTCCACGTGCAGCAGCAGCCGGGCGCGGCGGCTGATCAGCCGGAGGGTGGCGTCGGGGCGGCCGGCCTGGGTGAGTTCGCGGGCGGTGTCGACGAGGGCGACCAGTTCGGCCTCGCGCCTGCGGTGCCGGTCGAAGTGGCCGCCGACGTCGAGGGCGAGGCGGGTGGCGCGCTCGACCCGGTCGAGGCGGTGGGGCGCGGCGGTGGAACCGCGGGCGCGGGCGAGGAGCCGCTCGTACTCGCGGGCGGGTGCCTCGCCCGCGAGGAGTTCCAGGACGTGCAGGACGTCGTCCTCTGGTCGGGTGTCCTCTCCGGTCATCTCTGCCCCCCGCAGGAATCCGCCTGATCTCGGCTGACCGGAACGTAACTTCGGCCCGTACGGCGGTCAAACGGTCTGGGCCGGTCCTGAAGCGGGGCGGGGAGCCCGGGGAGGCGGTGGCCGGGTCACCGGTCGGAGCGGCTTCGGGCACCCGGAGCGGTGGTCCCGGCACCTGGGCCCCGGGTCGACTCGCGTCTAGGCTGGGGCGTTTCGGGTCGGAGCGTCGGCGTCGCGTCGGACGGCGGGTGCGGATTGCGGCACGCGGCGCGCAGAGCAGAGACCTCGCCGAGTGCGAGCCGCTCGGAATCGTTGCTGAGGCGGGCCTCAAGCGTTTCTCCGGTTACGTGGTTCGTCTACCGCGGGCCGGTGGGGGCTGAGCGCGGAACGCTCCGCTGGTTACGCAGTTCGTCTACCGCGGGCCGGTGGGGGCTGGTCGCGCAGTTCCCCGCGCCCCTTTGGGGCGCGTTCATGCACCGCACCTCGAAACAAGTCCCGTTAGGACTGCCGTACGCCGATGAAGAGGCCGCGGCCCGACGGGCCGCCCCGCTGGAACTCGACGTCCAAGCCCGCGCGTTCGAAGGCCAGCTCGTAGGCGGAGCGCTCGAACAGGGTGATCAGGTGGTTCTCGGAGAGGTGTTCGATGGCGTGGCCCGGTTCGGCGATGAGGTAGTGGACCTCGATCGCGGTGGCGTCGCCCTCCAGCCGGGAGTGGGAGACACGGGAGATCGTCCTGCCCTCGGCCTCGACGATCGAGGCGCCGACGAAGCCGGGGGTGAACGTGGCGGGGAACCACCAGGGTTCGACCACGACGACTCCGCCCGGCTCCAGGTGGGCGGCGAAGCGGGCGAGGGCCGTGTCGAGTTCGGTCTGGTCGCTCATGTGGCCGATGGAGCTGAACATGCAGATGACGGCCGCGTAGCGGGTGTCGAGCGCGAAGGCGCGCATGTCGCCCAGGTGGACGGTGGCGCCGGGGTTGCGGCGCAGGGCGATCTCCCTCATGTCCGCGGAGAGTTCGAGGCCCTCGACGCGGTCGAAGAGAGGGGTGAGGTGCTGGAGGTGGAGTCCGGTGCCGCAGGCCACGTCGAGGAGGCTGCGCGCGCCGGGTGCCCGGGAGGTGATCAGGGCGGCCAGGTCGGCGGCCTCGCGCCGGTAGTCCTTGCCCTTGCCCTGGTGGACCAGGTCGTAGACCCGGGCGATGCCGTCCGCGTAGCCGTTGCCCGTGCGGATGTCGGGGGTGGTCACGTCGTGTCTCCTTGGCTGGGGTGGGCGGACCGGAGGGGTCTGCGTCACGGCCGTACGCGGCGTTGTGCCGTGAGTCGTTCCAGGGCCGGCACCAGGCCGGCCGGTGTCGGGTCGGTGAGGGTTTCCTCGCGCAGCCGGCGGGCGCCCGCGGTCAGCGAGGGGTCGTCGAGGGCCCGGACGACGGCGTCCCGCAGGGCGGCGGCGTCCAGTTTGTGCGGCGGCAGGTCGATGCCCGCGCCTGCTTCCTCGTGGAGGCGGGCCTTGAGGGGGGCGTCCCACAGGGCGGCCACGATGACCTGGGGCACGCCCAGCAGGGTGGCGGTGTAGCCGGTGCCCGCGCCGCCGTGGTGGACGATCGCGGCGCAGCTCGGCAGCAGCGCCTCCATGGGCACGAAGTCCACGGCGCGGATGTTGTCGGGGAGGCTGTCGCGGTCGCTGAGTTGACCGGCGTCGAGGGTGGCGACGATCTCGGCGTCGACGTCGCCCAGTGCGTGCAGCAGATCCTCGAAGGGGACGGCGTCGCGTCCGAAGGTCTCGCGGGCGGAGACGCCGAGGGTGACGCAGACGCGGCGCCGGGCGGGCGGGGTGTGCAGCCAGTCGGGGATCACGGAGGGCCCGTTGTACGGGACGAACCGCATGGGCAGCACCTCGTGGCCGGGCACGGGCAGCCGGATGCCCTCGGGGGCGGGGTCGATGCTCCACTGGCCGGCGACGATCTCCTCGATCGCGGCGGCGTCCGGGATGACGCCGAACCGTTCCAGGGTCCAGGTCAGCCAGTCGGCCATCGGGTCCTCGCGCCGCCCCTCGGGCTGTGCCGCACGCAGGGCGAGGAACTGGCGGCGGGCGTTGAGGACGACGTCCGGGCCCCACAGGATGCGGGCGTGGGCCGCGCCGGTGACATGTGCGGCGATCGGGCCGGCGTAGGTGAAGGGTTCCCACAGGACCAGGTCGGGCTGCCAGGCGCGGGCGACGGCGACGAGGTCGTCGATGGTCGTGTCGCCGTTCAGGGGCGCGAACGACATGGCCGTCATCATGGTCTGCTGCCCGAGGGCGTGCTCCCAGCCGAGCGGCTCGTCACGGGTCTCGGCGAAGTCGAGGCCCTGCTGGTAGGGGGTGGGGTCGCCGCCGATACGGGTCATCAGCTCGACGATGGAATCGAGGTCTCCGACGGGTACGGCGGTCAGGCCCGAGCCGTTGATGACCTCGGTGAGTGCGGGCTGGCTGGCCACCCGGACCTCGTGTCCGGCGGTGCGCAGGGCCCAGGCCAGCGGCACCAGGTTGTAGTAGTGGGTGTTGTGCGCGAAGCACGTGATCAGGACGCGCATGGCATGGTCTCCCCTGTGCGGCTCGGTGCGTGGCTGCCGGCGTTCTTGACGGCGGGCAGCCGGGCGGGGGCGTTCAGGACCGGCGAACAGGGCCGGGTCACCGGCTCCGCGCCGGTGCGCAGCCGCGGGAGGGCTTCGGCGAGTGCGCCCAGCGCGGCGCGGGCGATCGCCTTGATCAGCGGGGCGGACAGCCCGAAGTGCAGGTCGGCGGGGAGACCGAAGGGTGCGGTGTCCGGGCCGGTGTGCGGGTCGCGGTTGACGGCGGCGACCAGGACGGTCACCCGGCTGCCGGCCGGGAGTTCGGTGCCCGCCAGGGTGGCTCCGTCGCGTGCGGTGCGGGTCTCCAGGCGGACGGGCGGGGCCGAGCGCAGGGTGGCGTCCACGGCCGGGCCTGCCAGGGCGGGGTCGGCGGCGAGCGCCTGCCAGGCGCCCGGCCGGGCGAGTCGGTCGCGTACGGCGTTGGTGACGAGCACCGCGGTGGTCTCGGCGGCGCTGACCGACAGGACGCGGGCGATCTGTGCGGCGACGGGTCCCGCGTCGCCCAGGGTCCGGTCGAACAGGGCGGCCAGTCGGTCCTCCGCCGTTTCGGCGGCGCGGGCGACCGGGTACGGCTGGGGGCACAGCAGGCCGTCGAGCGCGGGCCGGCAGTCGGCGAGCAGTCGGGCGTAGTGCTCGTACGCGTCCTCGGGCAGGCTGAGTTGCTCGGCGAGCACCCGGCCGACGAGGCGGCGGGCGAAGTCCTCGGCGAGGTCGAAGCGGTCGCCGAGGTCGGCCACGATCGCCCGGGCGAACTTCACGGTCCGCTTCTCCACGCACGCCTCGTCGGCCCACAGCACGGGCCCGCCGAGCGCGGCGAGCGGGGCGAGCCGTGCGGTGGTCGCGCGGTCCAGGGCCAGGGTGGCGCTGCGGTACGGGAGTTCGTCGCCGTCGGCCGCGGGGGCGTCGAAGGCGGGGTCGGCGACGACCGCCTCGGCGACGGAGCGGTCGGCGGTGACCCAGGTGTCCAGCAGGGTGCTGTGGTACAGCGGCCCCCGCTCGCGGATCCGCTCCTCGTGGTGGTGCGGGTCGTCGGTGCCGGCCCGCAGCAGCAGTCCGTAGGGGTCGTCCTGGATGCCCGCGAACCACTGTGCGGCGCGGGTGAGTTGGTTGTTCCTGGCCCGGCGGGCCGGGTCCCGTCCGGGTGCGTCGATGGACAGCACGGTGGTCATGCGCGGCTCCAAAGCGGTCTCGGGGAAGAGGGGTTGCGTTCCCGCGCCCGCCGCGATGGGGGTCCCCCCGGCTTCTTCGCTCGGTGCGGCGGGTGTGCGTGCCGGGCGGCGTGGGGGCGTGCCTCGCTTCCCCGAGGCCGCTCGGTCATCGGTCACCGCCGGGCAGCGCGTCCAGCCAGGCGCCGACGGTGTCGGCCGTGGCCGGGGCGTGCTCGGTCATCATCGTGAAGTGGTTGCCGGGTACGTCGGCGACGGTGTGCGCGGCGTCCCACACGGACCGCCAGTCGGTGCGGGGGTCGGTCCAGGCGGCCATCGGTTCGCCGGCGCGCAGGTGCAGCACCGGGGCGCGGGTGGGCTGCGGGGTCCAGTCCTTCAGCAGCCGGTGGTAGGCGCCCATCGCGGTGAGCCGGGTGTCGTCGAGCGGGACGACGGTGCGTTCGGCCGCCCAGCGGAGCATGACGTCCCGCCAGACCTCCATGGCGCCGGGGGCGCTGGGGGTGTAGATGTCGGCGAGGACGAGGGCGACGGGGCCCGCGCCCCGGGCCTCCAGGTGGCGGGTGAGCGCATGGGCCAGGTTGGCGCCGGCGGAGTGGCCGAGCAGGGCGTAGGGCCGGCCGTCGGTGGCCTGGGCGAGGGTCTCGGCGTGGGCCGCGCACAGGGCGTCGAGGGAGTCCGGCAGCGGTTCACCGTCCCGGAAGCCCGGCTGCGGCAGCGCGAGGACGCCGCGCCGGCCGGCCAGGGCGCCCGCGAGGGCGGCGAATTCCAGCGGGCCGGAGACGGCGGCGGTACCGGTGACGCCGACGAGCAGCGGGCCCGGCCCGCCGTCGGGGCCGTCGGCGAGCCGGACCGGGGTGAGCGGCGGGGCGTCGCCGCCGGTGAACACCGGGCGCAGGGCGGCCACGGCGCCGAGCACGTCGACGGCCTCGGCGACCCGGCCGTGCGCCAGCGCGTTCTGATAGAGGGCGACGAGAGTGCCGGGCGCGGCGTCGTCCGCGCCGGTGACCGGGGCGTCGAGAAGGCCCAGCAGGTGCCTGGTCAGCGCGTCCGGTGTGTCGTACTCGAAGAGCGTCTCGGGAGGCAGATCGAGTCCGGTGACGGCCGTCAGCCGCCGCCGGAGCTGAACGGTGGCCAGCGAGTCGAAGCCGAGGCGGGTGAACGGCGTGTCCGTGGGCACCTCGTCCGCACTGTCGTGGCCGAGGACCCCAGCGGCCTCCGTACGGACGAGGCCGAGCAGGACGGCGGAACGCGCGGCGGGGTCGCGGGCGGCCAGGTCGCGGCGCAGGTCGGAGGCGATCGCGGCGGGATCGTATGCGGCCAAGTCGCGGCGCAGGCCAGGCGGGGCGGGCCACTGACCGCTCGCCGCGCCGCCGCCCCCCGGGGCGAAGTGGCGCTCGGGCACGTAGGCGCCTACGGGCGCTGCGGGATCGTATGCGGCCAGGTCGCGGCGCGGGTCGGACGGGGCAGGCCACTGACCGCCCGCCGCGCTGCCGCCGCCCGGGGCGAAGTGGCGCTCGGGCACGTAGGCGCCTGCCGGTGCGGCGGGATCGTATGCGGCCAGGTCGCGGCGCAGGTCGGACGGGGCGGAGTGGCGCTCGGGCGCGTAGGTGCCCGGGGGGTGTGCGGGGTCGTACAGGGCGGTGATGAGTGGGCTGGGTCGGCGGGCGGTGAATCCGTCGGCGAAGCGTGGCCAGTCGGTGTCGGTGACCGACACGGTGGCCTCGCCGGCAGCAATGGCGCGGAAGAGTTCGGTGAGCGCTTTCTGCGGGTCCATGGCGTTGAGGCCCCGGCGCCGCAGGTAGTCCGTGCCTGCGCCGTCGCCCATGCCGCCGCCGCCCCACAGGCCCCAGGCCACGGAGGTGGCGGGCAGGCCCGCGGCGCGCCGGCGTTCGGCGAGGGCGTCGAGGTCGGCGTTGGCGGCCGCGTAGGCGCACTGGCCGGCGCTGCCCCACACGCCGGCGCCGGAGGAGTAGAGGACGAACGCGTCGAGCGGGGTGTTGCGGGTGAGTTGGTCCAGGTGGCGGGCGCCGGCGACCTTGCCCGCGTACACGTCGGCGACGAGGTCGGGGCCGGTCTCGGTGAGTGCGGCGACCTGGGGGATGCCGGCGGCGTGGAAGACCGCGGTGAGCGGGGTGTCGTCGGGGATCCGCGCCAGGACCTCGGTGAGCGCGGCGCGGTCGGCGAGGTCGCAGGCGGCGAAGGTCACCCGGGTGCCGAGGGCGAGGAGTTCGGATTCCAGGGACTCGGCGCCGGGTGCGTGCCGTCCGCGGCGGCCGACGAGCAGCAGGTGCTCGGCGCCGTCGCGGGCGAGACGGCGGGCGAGGTGTCCGCCGAGGGCGCCGGTGCCGCCGGTGACCAGGACGGTGCCGCGCGGTCGGTAGGGAGTGCCGGCGCGGGGCGTGGCCGCGGGGGCGAGGCGGCGTCCGTACGTCCCGTCCTGTCGTACGGCGATCTGGTCCTCGGAGCCGGTGAGGGCGGCGGCCAGCCGCTGCCAGGCCGCGTCGTCCGCGGTCTCGGGCAGGTCGGCCAGTCCGCCCCACAATGTGGGCAGTTCGAGGGCGGCGACCCGGCCGAGGCCCCACAGCTGGGCGGCCGCCGCCCGGGGCGCCTCGCCGGGCGTCACGGCCACGGCCGACCGGGTCGCGCACCACAGGCGGGCGGTGAGGGACGTATCGCGCAGGGCCTGGGCGAGGAACAGGGTCGCCCGGACACCGGCGGGTACCGGACCGGATCCGGGTTGTTCCCGCTCGTCGTCGCCCAGGAGGGAGAGCACGCCCTGGATCGTCGCGGCGGTATCACCTTGCGCGTCCGGGGCCTGTGTCGAAAGCGGCGTCGTCCGGTGCGTGCTCTCGGCGTGCCCGGCGGAAGCCCCCGTACTGGACGACGTACTCGGGCTTTCGTCCGGTGCGGCGAGAGCGCCTGCCAGGCGTCGCCCCGCAGGCGCCACTGTCGACACAGACCCCAGGAGGGCGGCGAGCGAGCCGCGGTCGGCCTGGGCGGCGTCGACGCGCAGCCTTCGTACGGTGGCGCCGAGGGCGGTGAGTGCCCGCTCGGCCGCGTCGGTGTGCGCGTCGTCGGGGTGCGTGGGGTGGACCAGCAGCCAGGTGCCGGTGAGCCGGGCGCCGGGCGGCTCGGGCAGCGGCTGCCAGGTGACGTGGTAGCGGCGGGGGCCGGTGCGGTCACGGCCCGCGCCACGTGCGGTGGGGGCGATCCAGTACGTGCGGTGCTGCCAGGCGTACACGGGCAGCGGGATTCGGCGGGCGCCGGTGCCGGTGAAGAGGCGGGCCCGGTCGAGGGCGGCGCCCCGGGTGTGGGCGGTGGTCACCGCGCGCAGCAGGGTGTCGGTCTCGGGGCGGCCGCGGCGCAGGACCGGCACCATGACGGCTTGTTCGCCGGCGAGGATCTCCTCGGCCATGCCGCACAGCACGCCGTCGGGGCCGAGTTCGACGAAGGTCTCGGCGCCCAGGTCGCGGGCGGCGCGCACGCCGTCGGCGAAACGGACGGTGGCGCGGACGTGTTCGGCCCAGTAGGCGCCGGTGCGCAGCTCCTGGCCGGTGGCCCGGCGCCCGGTGACGTTCGAGACGACCGGGATGCGGGGGGTGCGGTAGGTGAGCCGGTCCGCGATCGTGCGGAACTCCTCCAGCATGGGGTCCATCAGCGGGGAGTGGAAGGCGTTACTGACGGTGAGCCGCTTGGTCTTGCGGCCCTGTGCGGCCAGTTCCACGGCTATGGCGTCCACGGCCCTCTCGTCGCCGGACAGGACCAACGAGCGGGGGCCGTTGACGGCGGCGATGACGGCCCGGCCGTGCAGGAGCGGGGTGACCTCGTCCTCGGTGGCCCGTACGGAGAGCATCGCGCCGCCGGGCGGGAGGGCCTGCATCAGCCGGCCGCGGGCCGCGACCAGGGTGCACGCGTCGTCGAGGCCGAGGACGCCGGCCACGTGGGCGGCGGCGAGTTCGCCGACCGAGTGACCGAGGACGACGTCGGGCCGCATCCCCCAGTCCTCCAGCAGCCGGTAGAGGGCCACCTCCACGGCGAACAGGGCGGCCTGGGCGTACTGGGTGCGGTGCAGCCGCTCGTCGTCGGGGTCGTCGAGGACGTCGGCGAGGGGGCGGTCCAGGTGCGGGTCGAGCAGGGTGGCGATCTCGTCGAAGGCGTGGGCGAACACAGGGTGGGCGGCGTGCAGTTCACGGCTCATACCGGGGCGCTGGCTGCCCTGGCCGGTGAAGAGGAAGGCGGTCTTCGCCTCGCGGCGGCGGACCCCGCGGACGACGGACGGCGAGGGAACGCCGTCGGCCAACGCGTCGAGACCGCGGGCGAGTTGCTCCTGCGAGGTGCCCAGGACGACGGCGCGGTGTTCGAACGCGGTGCGGGTGGCGGCCAGGGAGTAGCCGGCGTTCAGGGCATCGGGGGCGTGGGCGAGGTGCTCACGGAGCCGGCCGGCCTGGGCCCGCAGGGCTTCCTCGGAACGGCCGGAGACGAACCAAGGGGTGAGCCGTGGGGCGGGGGCGGGGGCGGGCGCGTCGGTGGGGGCCTGGTCCGGCGCGGGGGCCGGTGCGTTGCTGGAGACCTGACCCGCCACGGAGACCGGCCCGTCGGCGGAGACCTGACCCGCCACGGAGACCGGCGCGTCGGCGGAGACCCGACCCGCCACGGAGACCGGCCCGTCGGCGGAAATCTGACCCGCCACAGGGGCCGACGCGCCGCTGAAAACCTGACCCGCCACGGAGACCGGCCCGTTGGCGGAGACCTGACCCGCCACAGGGGCCGGCGCGTTGCCGGAGACCCGACCCGCCACGGAGGCCGACGCATTGGCGGAGACCCGACCCGCCACAGGGGCCGACGCATTGGCGGCGGCCGGATCCGCCTCCTGGATCACCGCGTCGGTAGAGACCGGGCCCTCCGCCGGAACCCGTGTGCCGGCGGAGGCCGGGTCCGTTGTCGGGGCCTCCTCCAGGATCACGTGGGCGTTCGTGCCGCCCACGCCGAAGGCGGAGACGCCGGCGCGGCGGGGGGTGGCGGTGGGCGGCCAGGGGATGGGGGTGGTCAGGAGGCGGACGTTGCCGGAGGCCCAGTCGACGTGCGGGGTGGGGGTGCCGGCGTGGAGGGTCGCGGGGAGCAGGCCGTTGCGGAGCGCCTCGATCGTCTTGATGACGCCGCCGACGCCGGCCGCCGCCTGGGAGTGGCCGATGTTGGACTTGAGGGAGCCCAGCCACAGGGGCCGTTCGCGGTCCTGGCCGTACGTGTCGAGGAGCGCCTGCGCCTCGATCGGGTCGCCGAGACGGGTGCCGGTGCCGTGGGCCTCGACGGCGTCCACGTCGGCGGGTGTGAGGCCGGCGTCGGCCAGGGCCTGCCGGATGACGCGCTGCTGGGACGGGCCGTTCGGGGCGGTGAGGCCGTTGCTGGCGCCGTCCTGGTTGACGGCCGTACCGCGCACCACGGCCAGCACCTCGTGGCCGTTGCGCTGTGCGTCGGACAGCCGCTCCAGGACCAGGATGCCGACGCCTTCCGCCCAGCCGGTGCCGTCCGCGTCGGCGGAGAACGCCTTGCACCGGCCGTCCGGTGCCAGCCCCTTCTGCCGGGAGAACTCCACGAACGCGGCGGCGTCCGGCATCACGGCGACACCGCCCGCCAGGGCCAGTGCGCATTCCCCGCGGCGCAGTGCCGTGACGCCCAGGTGCAGCGCCACCAGGGAGGAGGAGCAGGCCGTCTCCACGGTCAGTGAGGGGCCTTCGAGTCCGAGGGCGTAGCTGATCCGGCCGGACAGCACGGCGTCGGCGCTGCCCGTCAGCAGGTACCCCTCCGAGCCGGCCGGGATCCGGTCGAGGTCGGTGGCGTACTCGGCATGGGCCGCCCCGACGTAGACACCGGTGCCGGTGCCGCGCAGCGTGCGCGGGTCCAGGCCGGTGCGCTCCAGCGCTTCCCAGGAGGCCTCCAGAAGCAGCCGCTGCTGGGGGTCCATGACGACGGCCTCACGCGGGGAGATCCCGAAGAACGCCGCGTCGAAGTCGCCCGCACCGGCCAGGAATCCGCCCTCGTTGCAGTAGGTGGTGCCCGGCGACTCGGGGTCGGGATCGTAGAGGCCGTCGACGTCCCAGCCGCGGTCCCCGGGAAACGGCGCGACCGCGTCCGTTCCCGAGGCGACCAGGTCCCAGAGGCTTTCCGGCGAGTCGACCCCGCCCGGGTAGCGGCAGGCCATGCCGACGACGGCGATCGGCTCGTGGGCGGCCGAGGTCAGTTCCCGGTTGAGCCTGCGCAGCCGCTCGGTCTCCTTCAGGGAGGTCCGCAGCGCCTCCATGAGCCGTTCGGGAGACATCGCCATCGGTGAAAGTCCCTCTCTGGGTGGGGCGGACGTGGCCGGTCAGACGGCGGAGTCGCGCAGGGCCAGTTCGATCAGCGCGTCGCCGTCGAGGTCGTCGATGCTGTCGGGCCCATCGAACCCGGCCTCACCTGAGAACGGCTCGGGCGCCAAGCGCTCCGCGATGTGTCGTCGGTCCGCTGCGGCGCCGTCGTGGCTGGTCGCTCCCCCACTCTCGACTTCGCTCGAGCGGGGGGACCCCCATCGCGGCGGAGCCGCAAATTGATGCAGCCCCGCGCCCCTTCGGGGCGCTGTCGAACCGACCGACCCGCTCAGCGCGAGGAGCGTGTCCAGCAGTCCGGCCTCCCGCAGCACCGACAGCGGCAGCTCGGCCAGCGCGGCCCGGATCCGGGTCTCCTCCGGGTCCCCGCTCTCCGCCGCGGCGGCGGGGGCGAGGAGTCCGGCCAGATGGGCGGCCACGGCGACGGCGGTGGGGTGGTCGAAGACGAGGGTCGGGGGCAGCTTGCGGCCGGCCGCGCGGCTGAGCCGCCCGGCGAACTCGCCCGCGGTCAGGGAGCTGAACCCGAGGTCCTTGAAGGGCTCTTCGGGGTCGACCTCCTCGGGGCCGGCATGGCCGAGCACGGCCGCGACGGCGCGCCGTACCTCGTCCAGGACGATCTCGTCCCACTCGGCGGGGTCCGCGGCCGCGAGCCGGGCGGGCAGTTCCGCCCCGGCCGGGTCGTCCTCGGCCTCCGGTCCGGTACCGGACTCCTGCCGTACGCCGGGCAGTTCGGAGATCAGCGGGCTCGGCCGGAAGGTGGTGAAACCCTTCGCGAACCGGGTCCAGTCCAGGTCGGCGAGGGCGATGCACACGTCGTCCCGGTCCAGGGCCCGGCTCAGCGCCTCCACGGCCCGCAGCGGGTCCATGGTGCGCAGTCCGCGGCTGCCGAGGAACTCCTCGCCGGCCCCGTCGCCCATGCCGCCGCCGCCCCACAGGCCCCAGGCCACGGACGTGGCGGGCAGGCCCTCGGCGCGCCGGCGTTCGGCGAGCGCGTCCAGGGCGGCGTTGGCGGCGCCGTACGCACTCTGGCCGCCGCTGCCCCACACCCCGGCACCGGACGCGTACAGCACGAACGCGTCGAGTTCGCGCGAGCGGGTCAGCTCGTGCAGGTGGAGCGCGCCCGCGACCTTGCCCGCGTACACGTCGGCGAGGGAGTCGAGGCCGGTGTCGAGGAAAGCCGCCGAGTGCGGGACGCCGGCGGTGTGGAAGACGGCGGTCGGCGGGTGGGCGTCGAGCACCGCGGCGAGCGCGTCCCGGTCGGCGACGTCACAGGCGACGACGGTCACCTCGGCGCCCGACTCCCGTAGTTCCGCGGCCAGTTCGGCCGCACCCGGCGCGTCCGGGCCGCGGCGGCCGGTGAGCACCAGGTGCTCGGCTCCGGCGGCGGCGAGCCAGCGGGCGACATGGCCGCCGAGGGCACCGGTGCCGCCGGTGACCAGGACGGTGCCGCGCGGGGTGTAGGTGCGCCGGGCGGGCGTGTTCCCGGCCGGGACGAGCCGGCGGCCGTAGACGCCGGAGGCCCGTACGGCGATCTGGTCCTCGCCCGCCGTCCCGGCCAGGGCGGCCACCAGCCGCTGCCAGGTGCGGGCGTCGGCGACGGCGGGAAGGTCCACCGACCCGCCCCAGAGCAGCGGGTGTTCCAGCGCGACACCGCGCCCCAGACCCCACACCTGCGCCCCGGCGGAACCGGGCCGCTCGCCGGGCGCGACGGCCACGGCGCCCCGCGTCAGCGCCCACACCTTCGCGCCACCGCCGAAGTCGGCGGCGGCCTGGGCGAGCAGGGTGGTGCCGACGGCGGCGAGGGGCAGTTCCGGGTGGCCCGGGTGCGGGCGTTCGTCGGTGCCGAGGAGGGAGAGGATGCCGGTGAGGTCTTCGTACGACGCCAGCCGCGCGGCCAGCGTTTCGCGGGTCGCGTCGGCCGGGTCGAGGGCCAGGCGGTCGGTGCGGGCGCCGTGACCGGTGAGCGCCGCCTCTACGGCATCGGCGGTGCCGTCGTCCGCCCCCTCCGGCACGACGAGCAGCCAGCAGCCGTCGAGGACCGGGATGCCGGTCTCGGCCAGGTGCTGCCAGGTGACGCGGTAGCGCCAGGTGTCGGTGCCGGTGGGGGCGGTGGTGACGGGGGCGGAGGGTTCGAGCCAGTAGTGCTTGTGCTGGAAGGGGTAGGTGGGCAGGTCGACTTGACGGGCTCCGGTGCCGTCGAAGAGGGCCGCCCAGTCGATGTCGGTGCCGTGGACGAAGAGATGGGCTGCCGAGGTCAGGAAGCGCTCCAGGCCGCCGTCGTCACGCCGAAGCGAGCCGGTGACCGTGACGTCCTCGACGGTCTCCTCGATGCCCATGGTCAGCACCGGGTGTGCGCTGGACTCGACGAACGTACCGAAGCCGCTTTCGGCGAGCTTCCGTACGGTCTCCTCGAAGCGGACCGGGTTGCGAAGGTTGCGATACCAGTACGCGGCGTCCAGGGTGTCGGCCCGCTCGCCGGTGACGGTGGAGTGGAAGGGGATCTGCGGGCTCAGCGGGGTGATCGGGGCCAGCACGTCCAGGAGTTCGGCCTCGATACGCTCCACGTGCGCGGAGTGCGAGGCGTAGTCGACCGGCACCTGACGGGCCCGGATGCCCTCCGCCTGGGCGGCGGCCACGAACTCGACAATCGCGTCCGCGTCACCGGAGACGACCGTGGCCGACGGGCCGTTGACGGCCGCAACACCCAGGCCGGTGAAGGCTGCGAGTCGCTGCTCCACGTCCGCCAACGGCAGCGAGATGGAGGCCATCCCGCCCAGACCGGCCAGCTCACGCCCGATCACCGCGGCCCGCAAAGCCACCACCCTGGCGGCGTCCTCCAGCGACAAGGCGCCGGACACGGCGGCCGCGGCGATCTCGCCCTGCGAGTGACCCACCACCGCATCCGGGATCACGCCCAGCGAACGCCACAGCTCAGCCAGGGAAACCATCACCGCCCAGGTGACCGGCTGGACCACATCCACCCGGTCCAACTCCCGCCCCTCACGCACGACTTCGACCACATCGAAGTCGACGAACGGAGCGAGGGCGTCAGCGCACTCCCGAAGCCGCGCCGCGAACACCGGCGACGACTCCAGCAACCCGGCACCCATACCGACCCACTGCGCCCCCTGCCCCGGAAACACCAACACCCGCCGACCAGCAGCAGACGCAACACCCTCGACGACCTCATCCCCCAGCACCACCCGCCGGTGCTCGAACACCGACCGCGACGACGCCAGACTGAACCCCACGTCCAACAACCGGGGTTCACGGTGATCCCGTATCCGCTCGGCCTGTGTGTTCAGGGCGTTCTTCGAGCGGGCCGACACCACCAGCGGAATCACGGGGAGGTCCCGAGTCGTTTCAGGCCCCGCCTCTTCACTGACGGGTGCCTGCTCCAGGATCACGTGCGCGTTCGTCCCGCTCACCCCGAACGACGACACACCCGCTCGCCGCGGACGGCCGAGCTCGGGCCACTCCTGGCGGGCCGTCAGCAGCGAGACCGCCCCCGACTCCCAGTTGACCTCCGCGGACGGGGCGTCGATGTGCAGGGTCTGCGGCAGGACGCCCGCCCGCAGGGCCATCACCGTCTTGATGACGCCCGCCACTCCGGCGGCGGCCTGGGTGTGGCCGATGTTGGACTTCAACGAGCCGAGCCACAGCGGCCGTTCGGCGCTGTGTGCGCTGCCGTAGGTGTCCATGAGGGCGTGCACCTCGATCGGGTCCCCGAGCTTGGTGCCGGTGCCGTGGGCCTCGACGGCGTCCACGTCGGCCGCGGTGATCCGGGCGTCGGCGAGCGCCTGGCGGATGACGCGCTGCTGGGCGGCGCCGCTGGGGGCGGTCAGTCCGTTGCTGGCGCCGTCCTGGTTGACGGCGGAGCCGCGCATGACGGCGAGGACCCGGTGGCCCTTGCGTACGGCGTCGGAGAGGCGTTCGACGGCGATGACGCCGGCGCCCTCGCCGGGTCCGAAGCCGTCCGCTCCGTCCGCGAAGGCCTTGCAGCGGCCGTCGGCGGCGAGGCCCCGCTGGCGGGCGAACTGGACGAAGACGGCGGGGGTCGACATGACGGTGACGCCGCCGGTCAGGGCGAGGTCGCACTCCCCCGCGCGCAGCGAACGGGCCGCCTGGTGGAGGGCGACGAGAGAGGAGGAGCAGGCCGTGTCGACGGTGACGGAGGGGCCTTCGAGGCCGAGCGTGTAGGAGATGCGGCCCGAGGTGAAGCTGACGACGCCGCCGGTGAGCAGGTCGCCCTCCAGTTGGGCGGAGGGCGCGTGGACGCCCGAGGTGTAGCCGCCGTCCCAGGCGCCGACGAAGACGCCGGTGCGGCTGCCGTGCAGGGAACGGGGGTCGATACCGGCCCGTTCCAGGGCCTCCCAGGAGGTCTCCAGGAGCAGCCGCTGCTGCGGGTCCATCGCCACCGCCTCGCGCGGGGAGATCCCGAAGAACGCCGGATCGAAGGCGCCCGCGGCCTGGAGGAAGCCGCCTTCACGGCAGTAGGTGCGGCCGGCCGCGTCGGGGTCGGGGTCGTAGAGGCCCTCGACGTCCCAGCCGCGGTCGGCGGGCAGCGGGGAGACGGCGTCGGTGCCGGTGGACACCAACTCCCACAGATCGTCGGGGGAGTTGACGCCGCCGGGGAAGCGGCAGGCCATGCCGACGATCGCGAGGGGCTCGTGCGCCCGTGCCTCCAGTTCCTTGAGGCGCTCGCTGGTGCGGTGCAGTTCGGTCGTCGCCCGCTTCAGGTATTCGCGGAGCTTGTCTTCGTTAGCCATGTCTCGTCACCCGTCACGTGCTCGGCGGCTCAGAACCGCTCGTCGATGAATGCGAAGATCTCGTCGTCGTCGGCGTCCTCCAGGGACTCCGCCACCGTGTTGTCCGCCGTCTCGCCGAGGCCGTTCCACAGGCCGGCGAGGGCGGCGAGGCGGCCCGCGATCTCCTGGTGCGCGGTGTCGTCGGGGGTTTCGGTGCCGTCGGCGAGGGCGCCGAACAGGGCTTCCAGGCGGTCGAGTTCGGCCATGACGGAGCTGCCGCGGGAGTCTGCTGCGGCCGGGGCACCGTCGGGGATCAGTTCGCGGCGCAGGTGCGCGGCGAGTGCGGTCGGGGTCGGGTGGTCGAAGACGAGGGTGGCTGCCAGGCGCAGTCCGGTGGCGGCGGCCAGCCGGTTGCGCATCTCGACGGCGGTGAGGGAGTCGAAGCCGAGTTCCTTGAAGGCGCGGTCGGCGACGATGCTCTCGGCTCCGCCGTGGCCGAGGACGCCGGCGGCGTGGGTGCGTACCGCGTCGAGGACGAGTTCCTGCTGTTCCTCGGCGGGCAGGCCGGCGAGCCGGTCGGCGAGGGTGTCGGCCGGTGCGGTCCGCCGCTCGGGGCTGGCGGGGTTGCCGGAGTGCTCGGTGTCGCCGACGAGGGCGCTGAGGAAGGCGGGGACGGCTCCGGCGGCGCGCAGGGCGGCGTGGTTGAGCCGGATCGGTACCTGGAGGGGGGTGTCGACGGCCTGGGCGGCGTCGAAGAGCGCGAGGCCCTCGGCGTCGGTGAGCGGCATGACGCCGCCGCGGGCGAGCCGCCGGTGCATTCCGCTCTGGTCGAGGTGTCCGGCCATGCGGCTGTTGGTGGACCACAGGCCCCAGGCGAGCGACACGGCGGGCAGGCCGAGGGAGCGCCGGTAGCCGGCGAAGGCGTCGAGGAAGGCGTTGGCGGCCGCGTAGCCGCCCTGGCCGGGGCTGCCGAAGAGCGCCGAGGACGACGAGTACAGGACGAACGCCGACAGATCGAGGTCGCGGGTCAGTTCGTGCAGGTTGAGTACGGCGTCGACCTTCGGGTACAGGACGGTGTCCAGGCCGTCGGGGGTGAGGGCGGGCAGGGTGCCGTCGGCGAGGACTCCGGCGGTGTGGACGACGGCGGTCAGCGGCCGGTCCGCCGGGATGTCGGCGAGGAGTGCGGCGAGCTGTTCGCGGTCGCCCGCGTCGCAGGCCCGTACGGTGATCTCGGCGCCGAGCGCGGCCAGTTCGGCGGCGAGTTCGCCGGCGCCCTCGGCGGCGGTGCCGCTGCGGCCGGCGAGCACGAGGTGGCGTACGCCGTGGGCGGTGACCAGGTGGCGGGCCACGGCGCTGCCGAGGCTTCCGGTGCCGCCGGTGACCAGGACGGTGCCGTACGGTCCGAAGGACGGCGGCATGGTGAGGACGAGTTTGCCGGTGTGCTTGGCCTGGCTGAGGGTGCGGAAGGCTTCGCGGGCGCCCCGGATCTCGTGGGCGGTGTGCGGTAGCGGGGTGAGGGCGCCTGAGTCGAAGAGCGCGAGGAGTTCGCCGAGCATCTCGCCGACGGTGTCCGGGCCGGCCTGTACGAGGTCGAAGGCCTGGTAGAGGGTGCCGGGACGGTCGGCGGCGATGCGGTCGGGGTCGCGGACGTCGGCCTTGCCGAGCTCCAGGAAGTGGCCGCCGCGGGGCAGGAGTCGCAGCGAGGCGTCGACGAAGTCGCCGGCGAGGGAGTTGAGGACGATGTCCACGCCCTGGCCGTCGGTCGCGGTGAGGAACTCGTCGGCGAAGTCGGTGGTGCGGGAGTTGGCGATCGACCGGTCGGCCAGGCCCAGGCGGCGCAGGGTGTCCCATTTGCCGGTGCTGGCCGTGGCGTACACGGTCAGGCCGAGGTGGCGGGCCAGTTGGAGGGCGGCCATGCCGACGCCGCCGGCCGCCGCGTGGATCAGCAGCGACTGGCCGGGGCGGGCCTGGGCGAGGCGGGTGAGCGCGTACTGGGCGGTGAGGAACACGGCGGGCACGGAGGCCGCTTCGGCCCAGGTCCAGCCGTCCGGGATCCTGGCGACCATGCGGTGGTCGGCGATCGCGCAGGGGCCGAATCCGCCGGTCCACATGCCCAGGACCCGGTCGCCGGGGGCGAGGGTGGTGACGCCGGGGCCGACCTCGGTGACGATGCCCGCGCCCTCGGCGCCCATGACGCCCTCGCCCGGGTACATGCCCAGCGCGATGAGGGTGTCGCGGAAGTTGAGACCGGCGGCGCGTACGGCGATGCGGACCTGGCCTTCCGTCAGGGCGGCCCGGGTGTCGGGCGCCGGGGCGAGGCGGAGGCCGTCGAGGGTGCCGGTGCCGCTGGTGGCGAGCCGCCACGCGGGGGTGTCCGTGGGCGGCACGAGCAGGTCGCCGCGTGCGGTGCCGCCCTCGGTCCGGGCGAGCCGGGAGACGCGTACGGCGTTGCCGCGGACGGCGGTCTGGGGTTCGCCGCAGGCCAGCGCGGCGGCCACGGCTGTGCCGCCCGCGGTGGAGCCGTCGGTGTCGAGCAGGACGAAGCGGCCGGGCTCCTCGGACTGGGCGGAGCGGATCAGGCCCCACACGGTGGCCGCGACGGGGTCGGTGACCTGCTCGTCGGGTCCGGCGGCGACGGCGCCTCGGGTGACCAGGGCGAGTGTGGTGCCGGCGAGTTCCGGGCCGGCGGCCAGCCAGCTCTGGGCGAGGTCCAGGGCCCGGTGGGCGGTGGCGTGGACGGCGTCCGCGTCGGGGAAGGGGTGGCGCGGGAAGGAGACGGCGACGGTGTCGGGCGCCGGGCCGGTCTCCAGGGCGGTGAGAAGTGCGGGCAGGTCGGGGTACCAGTCGCAGTCGCCGCCGGCGCTCTCCAGGGCGGCGACGACCTTGGCGTGGTCCTCGCCGACGACGGCCAGGCGGCGTACCGGCAGGGTGGCGGGGACGGGCAGCTGCGGCCAGTCGACCTCGTACAGGGAGCCGTTGAGTTTGGCGCGGCCCTCGGCGTCGGCGACGGCGAGCTGTTCGCCCAGGACGGCGCGGACGACGAGTTCGTCGATGTCGAGGACGGGACGTCCGGTGGCGTCGGTGCAGCGCAGCCGGACCGACTCGTCGCCGAGCGGGGAGATGCTGACGCGCAGCCGGTCGGCGCCCTCGGCGTACAGGCGTACGCCCCGGACGGCGAACGGCATTCGGGCCTGGCCGTCGTCGGGGAAGAACGCGCCGAGGCTCATGGCCTGGAGGGCGGCGTCGAGGAGGGCCGGATGGAGGCCGAAGCCGTCGGCCGCGTCGCCGGCCTGCGGCGGGAGGGCGACGTCGGCGTGGACGTCCGTGTCCTCCCGCCAGCCGGCGCGGAAGCCGCGGAAGAGGGGGCCGTAGTCGTAGCCGCGGGCGCTGAACTCCTCGTAGAAGGCGTCGGATTCGGCGGGTACCGCGGCGGCCGGGGGCCAGACGGCCGGACCGGTGGGCGGCGGGTCGGTGTCGTCGGCGGGGGCGGCGAGGGCTTCGGCGTGCCGGCGCCACGGTGAGCCGGGTGCGGCGTCCGCCTCGCGGGTGTGCACGGTGAGGGTGCGCCGGCCGTCGTCCGCGGCGGCGGCGACCATGAGCCGCAGTTCGAGGGCTCCGTTGTCGGGGAGGACGACGGGGGCCTGGAGGATCAGTTCGTCGAGGCGGGCGCAGCCGGCTTGGCGGCCGGCCCACAGGGCGAGGTCCACCAGGGCGGCGCCGGGCAGCAGGGCCGTGCCCATCAGGGCGTGTTCGGCCAGCCAGGGCTGGGTGTCGGCGCCGAGGTGGGCGGTGTAGACGACGGCGCCGGACTCGGGGAGTTCGACCTCGCCGCCGAGCAGCGGGTGTGCGGCCTGGTTCAGGCCGATGGAGGAGGCGTCGGCGCGGCGGGCGGGCGCGCTGTACCAGTAGCGCTCGCGCTGGAAGGGGTAGGTGGGCAGGTCGACGCGGCGGGAGGCGGCGCCGAAGAGGGCGTCCGCGTCGATCTCGACGCCGCTGATGTGGGCCATGCCGAGGGCGGCGCCGAACCAGCGGGGTCCGCCCTTGTCGCGGCGCAGGGTGCCGAGCACGGCGGCGTGGCCCGAGGAGGCGTCGGCGACGGTCTCCTGGAGCGACACGGCGAGCATGGGGTGCGGGCTGGGTTCGAGGAAGACGTCGTGGCCGTCGGCGACGAGGGCGCGGGTGGCCTGCTCGAACTCGACGGGCTCGCGCATGTTGCGGTACCAGTACGCGCTGTCGAGGGCGCTGGTGTCGAGGAGGCCGCCGGTGACGGTGGAGTAGAAGGGGATCTCGCCGGTGCGCGGGGAGACGGGGGCGAGGACCTCCATGAGGTGGTCCTTGAGCGCGTCGACCTGGGCGGAGTGCCCGGCGGTGTCGACGCCGGGGATGGGCCGGGCCTGGATCCCTTCGGCGGTGAGTTCGTCGAGGAGTTCGCGCAGGGCGGCCGGTTCGCCGGCGACGGCGGCGGTGCCGGGGCTGTTGACGGCGGCCACGGAGAGCCGGTCGCCGAACCGTTCCAGGCGGGCGCGCAGATCGTCGGCGGGCAGGGTGACGGCGATCATGCCGCCCTTGCCGGCCAGGGTGAGCCAGGCCTGGCTGCGCAGGGCGACGATGCGTGCCGCGTCGTCGAGGGAGAGGCCGCCCGAGACATGGGCGGCGGCGATCTCGCCCTGGGAGTGGCCGACGACGGCCGAGGGGTGGACGCCGATGGAGCGCCAGGCCGCCGCAAGGGACACCATCATGGTGAACAGCACGGGCTGGACGACGTCGACGCGGCTGAGCGACGGCGCGCCCGGCACCTGCCGCAGCACGTCCAGGACGGACCAGTCGAGGTAGGCGCGCAGCGCGCTGTCGCAGTCGAGGGCGCTCTCGCGGAAGGCGGTGGACCGCTCCAGCAGCCCTTCGGCCATGGCCGGCCACTGGGAGCCCTGGCCGGGGAAGACGAACGCGACCCGGTCGCCGGGTCCCGCGGTGCCGCGCAGGACGGCCAGGTGCGGCCGGTCCTGGGCGAGGGAGTTGAGGGCGTCGAGGAGTTCCTCGCGGCTCTCGCCGATGACGGCGGCCCGGTGCTCGAACCGGGAGCGTGCCGTCATCAGGGTGTAGCCGGCGTCGGCCGGGTGGATGCCGGGGTGTTCGACGAGGCCGGCGCGGAGCCGGGCCGCCTGGGCGCGCAGCGCGGCCTCGGAGCGGGCGGACAGCAGCAGCGGGACGGTGACCTCCTCCCACCAGTCGGGATCCGGCGTGGGCGCGGGGGTATCGGTCTGCTGCTCGGCTCGGGGGGCCTCTTCGAGGATGACGTGCGCGTTGGTGCCGCTGATGCCGAAGGCGGAGACGGCGGCGCGGCGCGGGGTGTCGCGTTCGGGCCAGGCGACATCCTCGGTGAGCAGGGACACGGCGCCCGCGGACCAGTCGACGCGGTGGGTGGGTTCGTCGACGTGCAGGGTGCGGGGCAGGGTGTTGCCGCGCAGCGCGAGGACCATCTTGATGACGCCGGCCACGCCGGCGGCGGCCTGGGTGTGGCCGATGTTGGACTTCACCGAGCCGAGCCACAGGGGCAGTTCGCGGTCCGTGCCGTAGGTGGCGAGGACGGCCTGGGCCTCGATCGGGTCGCCGAGTTCGGTGCCGGTGCCGTGCGCCTCCACCGCGTCCACGTCGGTGGGCGTCAGGCCCGCGTCGGCCAGGGCCTGCCGGATGACGCGCTGCTGGGACGGGCCGTTGGGGGCGGTGAGGCCGTTGCTGGCGCCGTCCTGGTTGACGGCGGAGCCGCGGATGACGGCGAGGACGGGGTGTCCGTTGCGCCGGGCGTCGGAGAGCCGCTCGAGGAGCAGCATGCCGGCGCCCTCGCCGAGGGCGACGCCGTCGGCGGAGGCGGCGAAGGCGCGGGAGCGGCCGCTGGGCGACATGACGCGCTGGCGGGAGAACTCGACGAGCATCTCGGGGGTGGACATGACGGTCGCGCCGCCGACCAGGGCGAGGCCGCATTCGCCGCGGCGCAGCGACTGGACGGCGAGGTGCAGGGCGACCAGGGAGGCCGAGCAGGCGGTGTCGACGGTGACGGCGGGGCCTTCGAGTCCGAAGACGTAGGAGAGGCGGCCGGACATGACGCTGGCGGAGTTGCCGGTGCCGAGGTAGCCGTCGAAGTCCTCCTCGCCGTTCTGGAGCAGCGGCATGTAGTGCTGGCCGTTGGTGCCGACGAACACGCCGGTGCGGCTGCCGCGCAGGATGTTCGGGTCGAATCCGGCCCGCTCGCACGCCTCCCACGCGGTCTCCAGCAGGAGGCGCTGCTGCGGGTCCATGGCGAGGGCCTCGCGGGGCGAGATGCCGAAGAACTCGGGGTCGAAGTCGGGTGCCTCGTGCAGGAATCCGCCTTCGCGGACGTACGTACGTCCCTTGGCGTCGGGGTCCGGGTCGTAGAGGCCCGCCACGTCCCAGCCGCGGTTGGTGGGGAAGGTGGTGATGGCGTCGCCGCCCCGGGTCACCAGCTGCCACAGTTCGTCGGGGGTGGTGATGCCGCCGGGGAAACGGCAGCCCATGCCGACGATCGCGAGGGGCTCGGCGTCGCCGCCGGCCGGGGCGGTGGCGAACGCGTCGGCGGCGGGCGCGGTCTCCTCGGCGCCGCCCGCGAGCTCGCCCAGGTGACGGGCGACGGCGGTGGTGGTGGGGTGGTCGAAGACCAGGGAGGCGGCCAGGTCGAGCCCGGTGGCTTCGCGCAGCCGGTCCCGCAGTTCGACGGCGGTCACCGAGTTGAGGCCCAGCTCCCTGAACGCCCGGTCGGGGGCGATGCCGTCGGGTGTGTGGCCGAGGACGGCGGCGACGTGCGAGCGGACCAGCCGCACCAGTTCGCGCTGCCGTTCCCGGTCGGACTTGCCGCGCAGCACGGCGGTAAGCCCGGTCGCGGTCTCCCGCTCCAGCGCCGCGGCCCGTTCGGCGGCCCACAACTGCTGTACGGCGGGCAGGTCGTCGAGCAGCGCCGAGGGGCGGACGGCCGTGTAGGCGGGGGCGAACCGGGTCCAGTCGACGTCGGCGACGGCGATCCCGGTCGCGCCGCGTCCGACGATCCCGTCGAGGATGTCGAGGGCGCGCTCGGGGTCGAGGAAGGCCAGGCCGACACGGCGCAGTTGTTCGGCCGCGGGGCCGGCGACGGCGCCCTCCCAGGGCGTCCAGGCGACGGAGGTCGCGGGCAGGCCGCGGGCGCGGCGGCGCTCGGCGAGCGCGTCCAGTCGGGCCGTACCGGCCGCGTAGCCGCCCTGGCCCGCGCCGCCCCACACACCGGCGACGGAGGAGAACACGACGAACGCGTCCGGTGCCGTGCCGTCGAGCAGCGTGTCGAGACGGGTGGCCAGGTCGGTCTTGGCGGTGACGGCGGCGGCGAAGCCCTCCAGCGTCGTCTCGGTGAGTGTGGTGAAAGGTGCCGTGGGCGGGGCGACGTAGACGGCCGTCGGAGTGTGCCGGGCGAGGAGGTCGCGCAGCGCGTCGTCGTCGGTGAGGTCGCAGGGCACGACGGTGGTGCGGTCCGTGACGCCCGCGAGTTCGTCGCGAACGCCACCGGTCAGCCCGGCGAGAACGATCCGTTCGGCCCCGCCGGCCAGCAGCCGGCGGGCGAGCGGTCCCGCGACGGCCGCGATGTCCCCGATGACGAGCACGGTGCCGCGCGGGCGGACCCCGGTGGCCGGGACGTACGGAGCTCCGGCGCGGACGGCGAGCTGGTCCGCCCCGTCGCGGCGGGTGAGCACCTCGGGCAGGGCGACGTGGGAAGCCGGGTCGTCGCCCGTGTCCACCACGGCGAAACGGCCCGGGTGTTCGCTCTGCGCGGTCCCGCGCGCGCGGACCCCGGTGGCCGGGACATACGGAACTCCGGCACCGACGGCGAGCTCGTCCGCCCCGTCACCGCGGGTGAGCACCGCGGGCAGGGCCGCGTCGGAAGCCGGGTCGCCGTCCGTGTCCACCACGGCGAAACGGCCCGGGTGTTCGCTCTGCACGGTCCCGCGCGCGCGGACCCCGGTGGCCGGGACATACGGAACTCCGGCACCGACGGCGAGCTCGTCCGCCCCGTCACCGCGGGTGAGCACCACGGGCAGGGCAGCGTCGGAAGCCGGGTCGCCGTCCGTGTCCACCACGGCGAAACGGCCCGGGTGTTCGCTCTGCACGGTCCCGCGCGCGCGGACCCCGGTGGCCGGGACGTACGGGACCCCGGCGCCGACGGCGAGCTCGTCCGCCCCGTCACCGCGGGTGAGCACCGCGGGCAGGGCAGCGTCGGAAGCCGGGTCGCCGTCCGTGTCCACCACGGCGAAACGGCCCGGGTGTTCGCTCTGCGCGGTGCGCACCGGCCCCCGGGCCACGGCGGCGGCCTGGGCGAGGCGGCGGCCGTAGGTGCCGGAGCCGCGTACGGCGACCTGGTCGTCGGCGCCGGGTGCGGCGAGGGCGCCGGCCAGCAGCTGGAAGGCGCGGGAGTCGGCCGATTCCGGCAGGTCGGCCAACCCGCCCCACAGGGAGGGCAGTTCGATGGCGGCGACCCGGCCGAAGCCCCAGATCTGGGCCTGTTCGGCGGACGGCGACTCGGCCCCGGACACGGCGACGGCTCCGGCGGTGACCGCCCACAGGCGCGCCTCGACGCCCGAGTCCGCGGCGGCCTGGGTGAGGGTGAAGGTGGCGGTGAGGCCGAGCGGGACGGCCGGATGGTCCGGGTGCGCTCCCTCGGCGAGGGCGAGCAGCGACAGCACGCCGTTGAGCGGCCCCGCGTCGGCCCGGCCGGCCGCCTCGGCGAGCCGGGCCCGCAGCAGGGACCGGTCGGCGTCGGCCGGGTTCACCACGAGCGTCTCGACGGTGGCACCACGGTCGGCGAGGGCCTGACGGGCGAGGCCTGCCTTCTCCGAGCCGTTCAGCGGCTCGGGGACGACCAGCAGCCAACGGCCCAAGAGGCGGGCCGAGTCGTCGCCGCGGAGGTTCTTCCAGGTGATGCGGTAGGACAGGGACTCGGCCGGGCCGGATACGGCGGTGGTGGCGGCCGGGGTGACGGGCTCGTGCCAGTAGTGCTCGCGTTGGAAGGGGTAGGTGGGGAGGTCGACTTGACGGGCTCCGGTGCCGTCGAAGAGGGCCGTCCAGTCGATGTCGGTGCCGTGGACGAAGAGATGGGCGGCCGACGTCAGAAAGCGGTGCAGACCGCCTTCGTCGCGGCGCAGCGTGCCGGTGACGGTCGCGTTCTCGGCGGTCTCCTGGATGCCCATGGTCAGCACGGGGTGCGCGCTGGACTCGACGAACGTACCGAAGCCCTTGCCCAGCAGCGACCGGATCGTCTCTTCGAAGCGGACGGGGTTGCGCAGGTTGCGGTACCAGTAGGCGGCGTCCAGAGTGTCGGCGAGTTCGCCGGTGACCGTGGAGTGGAAGGGGATCTGGGGGCTCAGCGGGGTGATCGGGGCCAAGATCTCCAGGAGTTCGGCCTCGATGCGTTCCACGTGTGCGGAGTGGGAGGCGTAGTCGACCGGTACTTGGCGGGCTCGTATGCCCTCCGCCTGGGCGGCGGCCACGAAGTCGACGATCGCGTCCGCGTCACCGGCCACCACGGTGGCTGACGGGCCGTTGATTGCGGCGATCCCGAGACGCCCGGTCCATGCCTGGAGCCGCTCCTCCACCTCGGCCAGAGGAAGAGGAATCGACGCCATGCCACCGAGACCGGCCAGCTCCCGCCCGATCACCGCGGCCCGCAAAGCCACCACCCTGGCGGCGTCCTCCAGCGACAAGGCGCCGGACACGGCGGCCGCGGCGATCTCGCCCTGCGAGTGACCCACCACCGCATCCGGGATCACGCCCACCGAGCGCCACAGCTCGGCGAGGGAGACCATAACCGCCCAGGTGACCGGCTGGACCACATCCACGCGGTCCAACTCCCTGCCCTCACGGATGACTTCGACCGCATCGAAGTCGACGAAGGGAGCGAGGGCGTCAGCGCATTCCCGCAGCCTCGCCGCGAACACCGGCGACGACTCCAGCAACCCGGCCCCCATACCGACCCACTGCGTCCCCTGACCCGGAAACACCAACACCCGCCGACCAGAAGCGGACGCAACACCCTCCACCTGCACCTGGCCGAGTGACACGGAGCGGTGCTCCAGCATCGAGCGGCCGGTGGCGAGGCTGAAGGCGACGTCCAGCGGCCGGAGTTCGGCGTCCCGGTCCAGGAGCGCGGTGAGCCGGGCGCGCTGGCCGAGCAGTGCGGTCTCGGACTTGGCGGTGAGGACGAGGGGTACGACGGGCAGGTCCCGGGTCGTTTCCGGCTCCGCCTCATCGCTGACGGGCGCCTGCTCCAAGATCACGTGCGCATTCGTCCCGCTCACCCCGAACGACGACACACCCGCCCGCCGAGGACGACCGACCTCGGGCCACTCACACTGCTCCGTCAGCAACTCGACGGAACCCGCGTCCCAGTCCACCTCCGACGACGGCGCATCAACGTGCAACGACTTCGGCAGCACACCCTCCCGCAGCGCCATCACCATCTTGATGACACCGCCCACACCCGCCGCCGCCTGCGCATGCCCGATGTTCGACTTCAACGACCCCAGCAACAACGGCCGTTCACGATCCTGCCCATACGTCGCCAGCAGCGCCTGCGCCTCGATCGGATCGCCGAGCCTGGTCCCGGTGCCATGCGCCTCCACCGCATCCACATCCGCGACCGTGAGTCCCGCGTTCTCCAGCGCCGCACGAATCACCCGCTGCTGCGAAGGCCCATTCGGAGCCGTCAGACCATTCGACGCACCGTCCTGATTCACCGCCGAACCACGCACCACCGCCAGCACACGATGCCCCCGCCGCACCGCATCCGACAGCCGCTCCACCAACAGCACACCCACACCCTCAGCCCAGCCCGTGCCATCGGCCCCGTCCGAGAACGCCTTGCAACGCCCGTCCGGAGCAAGCCCCCGCTGCTGCGAGAACTCCACGAAGGTGCTGGGGGTGGCCATGACGGTGACGCCGCCTGCCAGGGCGAGGTCGCACTCGCCCGACCGCAGGGACTGCGCGGCCAGATGCAGGGCGACCAGCGAGGACGAGCAGGCCGTGTCGACGGTCACCGCCGGGCCCTCCAGGCCCAGGGCGAAGGAGATCCGGCCGGAGACCACGCTTCCGGATGTGCCGGTGGCGCCGTAGCCGCCCGTGTCGTCGGTGGAGGCGGCGCGATCGGTGCCGTAGTCGTGGTACATGGCGCCGACGAAGACGCCGGTGCGGGAACCGCGCAGCGAGGTCGCCGGGACCCCGGCCCGCTCCAGAGCCTCCCAGGAGGTTTCGAGGAGCAGCCGTTGCTGCGGGTCCATGACGACGGCCTCACGCGGCGAGATGCCGAAGAAGCCCGCATCGAACTCCCCCGCCTCATGCAGGAACCCGCCCTCACGCACATACGACCGGCCCACCACACCCGGCTCCGGATCGAACAGCCCCTCCACATCCCAACCCCGGTCACCCGGAAACGGCGACACCGCATCCCCGCCCGAAGCCACCAGATCCCACAAACCCTCCGGCGAACTCACCCCACCCGGAAAACGGCACGCCATCCCCACGATCGCAACGGGCTCGGTGCCGCGTTCCTCGACCGCGCGCAGCTTTTCTCGGGTCTCGTGCAGTTCGGCCATGGCGCGGCGCAGGTAGTCGCGAAGCCGGACTTCGTTGCCGGTGGCGTCCTTGTGGGCGTCGTTAGCGGACACAGCTCTCCCCTGGAGGTGTCGGTGCCGGGCTTCAGGCGGTGCGGAAGCCGCTGTCGAGCAGCTGGAACAGTTCGTCGTCGGAGGCGGAATGGAGTAGTTCGGTGACGTTGTCGGGATCGGGCGCGCCTGGTTGCGGTGCGCCGGTCTGCGGGGTCCTGGCGGTACTGCCGAGTCCGTCGATCAGGTCCTTCAGCCGTCCGGTGACGGTCTGCCGGGCGTGCTCGTCGAGGTCGGCCCGGGCGGTGGCCTCGGCGAGCTGTCCGAGCAGGGTGAGTACGGCGGCTTCGGCGCCCGGCAGTTCCTCGTCGAGGTGGTCGGCGAGGATCTGTGGCGTCGGGTGGTCGAAGACGAGGGTCGCGGTCAGCCGCAGGCCGGTCGCGGCGGTGAGCCGGTTGCGCAGTTCCACGGCGGTGAGCGAGTCGAAGCCCTGCTCCTTGAAGCTGCCGTCGGGCGGGATCTCGGCCGGGTCCGGGTGGCCGAGCACGGACGCGACCTCGGTGCGGACGAGGTCGAGGAGGAGCGCGGAGCGTTCGGCACGGGGCAGGCCGGCGACCCGGTCGGCGAGTGTGGCGTGGGCGGGTCCGGGCCTGTCGGGTGCCGCCGGTGCTGCCGGGCGGCGGTTGTGCGGCTGTGTCGGCCGGCGCAGCAGCGGGGGCAGTTCGCGGTCCGCGTCCCGGGCGGCGGCGGGGTCGAAGCGCAGGGGCAGGAGGACCGGTTCGGGGCGGGCGCAGGCGGCGTCGAAGAGCGCGAGTGCTTCCTGCGGAGGGAGGGCGACGAGGCCGCTGCGGTGCAGCCGGGCGGCGTCGGCACCGGTGAGTGCGCCGGCCATGCCGTCGCCGGCCCAGGGGCCCCAGGCGAGGGACACGGCGGGCAGGCCCTGGGCGCGTCGCCAGGAGGCGAAGGCGTCCAGGTGCGCGTTGGCGGCGGCGTAGGTGGCCTGTCCGGCGCTGCCGAGGAGGCCCGCGGCGGAGGAGAACAGGACGAACGCGTCGAGGTCCAGCTCCCGGGTCAGCTCGTGCAGCACGTGGACCGCGTCGGCCTTGGGCCGCAGTACGGCGTCCAGGCGGGCGGGGTCCTGGGCGGTGAGCAGACCGTCGTCGAGGACACCGGCGGTGTGGATGACGGCGTTGATCCGGTGCAGGTCGAGGAGTGCGGCGACGGTGTCGCGGTCGGCGGCGTCGCAGGCGGCGATCGTCACTTCGGCGCCGAGGCCTTCGAGTTCGGTCCTGAGCCGGTCCGCTCCGGGGGCGTCGGGGCCGCGTCGGCCGGTGAGCAGCAGGTGCCGTACGCCGTGCGTGGTGACCAGGTGGCGGGCGACGGCGGCGCCGAGGCCGCCGGTGCCGCCGGTGACGAGCACGGTGCCGTCGGGATTCCAGGTGAAGTCGCCCGCGGCGCCTTCGGCGCGGACGACGGCGGGGGCGTACGGGACTCCGGCGCGGACGGCGAGCTGGTCCGCCCCGTCACGGCGGGTGAGCACCTCGGGCAGGGCGACGTGGGAGGCCGGGTCGTCGTCCGTGTCCACCAGGGCGAAACGGCCCGGGTGTTCGGTCTGCGCGGTCCGCAGCAGCCCCCAGGCCACGGCGGCGGCCGGGTCGGTGACGGGTCCGGCGGCGTCGACGGCCCCGTGGGTGAGCACGGTGAGGCGGGCCGGGGACGGCGGGCCCGAGGCCAGCCAGGCCTGGGCGAGTGCGAGGACGCGGTGACCGGCCTGGTGCGGGTCGTCGGCGCCGCGCAGGTCGGCGAGGGCGTGGACGTGTACGCCGTCAGCAGCAGGTATGTCGGCCGGATCGGGGGCGGTGTGTACGGTCGCGCCGGTGGCCGTCAGGGCCTCGGTGAGCCCGATTTCGTGGTCGCCCAGGAGGTACCAGGCGGCCTGCTCCGAGGCGGTGGAGTCCGGGGCGAGCGGGGTCCAGGTGGGCCGGAGCAGCGGCGCGGGTGCGGTGGTGATGCGGTCGCCGGCGATCCGGCGCAGGGCGAGGGAGCGCGCGGCGAGGACCGGCCGGCCGGTGTCGTCGGTGGCGGTGAGTGTGACGGCGTCGGCTCCGGCCGGCGAGATCCGCAGGCGCAGCGCGTCGGCACCCCGGCCGTACAGGGTCACGCCGCTCCAGGAGAACGGCACCAGTCCGTGGGCGTCCTCGCGGGTGGCGGTGACGGCGTGCAGGGCGGCATCGAGGAGAGCAGGGTGCAGCCCGTACGCCATCGCCTCGGCCGCCTCCGGCGCCGGAAGGGCAGCGTAGGCATAGACATCGACACCCAGCCGCCAGACGGACTCGAGTCCCTGGAAGACAGGACCGTAACCGACTCCGGCGGCGGCGAAGCGCTCGTCCTCCCCGTCCAGCGGGACGACTTCGGCACCGGGCGGCGGCCAGACACCGGCGAGGTCGGCGAAGTCGCCGGGGGCGTGCGGAGGCTGGTCACTGGTGCCGTCGGCGGTTACGGGGTCCGGCTCGGTACGGCCGGTGGCGTGCGGGGTCCGGTCGGTGGTGCCGTCGTTGACTGCACGGTCGGGCTCGGTGTGGCCCGTGGCGTGCGGGGCCCGGTCAGCGGTGCCATCGACAGCTACGGGGTCGGACCCGACACGGCCCGTGACCTGCGCGGTCCGGTCAGCCGTGCCGTCGGCGGCCCCGCGGGCGGAGCCGGTGTGGCCCGTGGCGTGCGGGGTCCAGGTGGGGGTGTCGTCGGTGGTCGGGGCGGAGTGGACGGTGAGCGGGCGGGTGCCGTCGGGCTCGGTGGCGCCGAGGCGGACGCGCAGTCGCACGGGTGCGTCCTCGGGCAGCACCAGGGGGTTTTCCAGGGTCAGTTCGGCGATCTCGGCGTCGCCGGCCGCGGTGCGGGCGAGTTCCAGCAGGGCCGTGCCGGGGACGACGGGCCGTCCGGCGAGCGTGTGCTCGGCCAGCCAGGGGTGGGTGCGGGTGGACAGCGTGCCGGTCCACACCGTGCCCTGCGCGTCGGGGAGTTCGACGGCGGCGGCGAGCAGCGGGTGTCCGGCGCCGTCGACCCCGGCGGCGGCGAGCGGGGCCTCGGGGGCCGGTGCGTCCAGCCAGTGCCGGGTGCGCTGGAAGGCGTATGTGGGGAGTGCGGCGGCCAGGGCGGTGCCGGGGCCCGGTTCGGGCACGGGGGCGAGCAGTGCGGGCAGGCCGTGGACGTGGGCAGTGGCGACGGCCCGGTCGAACGCGGCGGCCTCGGGCCGTCCGCGGCGCAGCACGGGCAGGGTGAGCGCGGCGGCGTCGCCGGCCGGCGCGTCGGTGTCGAGGATGGTGCGGGTCATGGCGGTGAGCACGGCGTCGGGGCCGAGTTCGACGAAGGTGTCGATGCCGTCGGCGCGCAGTGCGCGCAGCCCGTCGAGGAACCGCACCGGCCGGCGTGCGTGCCGGACCCAGTGGTCCGCGCCGCACGGCGTGTCGCCTGTGGCGAACGCTCCGGTCAGGTTCGACATGAGAGGAATCCTCGGCGCCCGGTGTTCGACACCGCGAGCGATCGATTCGAACTGTGTCAACATGCCGTCCATGTGCGGCGAGTGGAAGGCATGACTGACCTTCAGCCGCTTCGCGGCCCGACCGCGGCTCTTCCAGTGCTCGACCAGTTCCGTCACGGCACTCTCGTCGCCGGCGACGACGACAGCGGACGGTCCGTTGACGGCGGCAAGGTCGATCTCGGCCTCACGGCCCGCCAGTTGAGGCAGCACCTCGTCCGCGGAGGCTTCCAGGGCGGCCATCGCACCGCCCTCGGGCAGCTCGCCCATTAGCCGGCCGCGGGCGGCGACGAGACGGGCGGCGTCGGCGAGCGACAGGACTCCGGCGACATGGGCGGCGGTGATCTCGCCCACGGAGTGTCCGGCCACCGCGTCGGGACGCAGGCCGCGGGAGGTGACGAGGGCGAACAGTGCGGTGCCCAGGGCGAACAGGGCGGGCTGGGTGTACTCGGTACGGTCGAGCAGCGCGGCGTCGGCCGAGCCCGCCTCGGCGAACATCACCTCGCGCAACGGACGCGGCAGGTGCGGTGCGAAGGCCGCGCAGACCTCGTCGAGCGCACGGGCGAACTCCGGCTGGACGTCGTACAACTCCCGTCCTGTGCCGGGCCGTTGGCTGCCCTGCCCGGTGAAGAGGAATGCGGTACGGCGCCCGGGGGCGGCCCGTCCGGTGACGAGGCCCGAGGTCTTCTCGCCGGTGGCGAGCGCGGTGAGCCCACGACTCAGGCTGTCACGGTCGTCGCCCAGGACGACGGCCCGTTCGGCGAACGCGGTGCGGTGGTGGGCGAGGACCCCGGCGAGGAGGGTGGGGTCCTCGGCGCCCCCTCGGTCGAGGTGCTCGACGAGCCGCCGCGCCTGCTGACGCAGCGCGGACTCGTTCCGCCCGGACAGGGCCCAGGCGGTGCGCCCGGCGAGGACGGGGGCGGCCTGCGGATCCTGGGCGGGTTCTGGCTGCTCACCGACGGGCGCCGATTCCAGGATCACGTGGGCGTTGGTGCCGCTTGCGCCGAAGGCGGAGATCGCGGCGCGGCGGGGGTCGTCGGGGCGGTCGGGCCAGGGGGTGTTCTCGGTGAGGAGGGACACGGCGCCCGCGGACCAGTCGATGCGGGTGGAGGGGGTCCCGGCGTGCAGGGTCCTGGGGAGGACGCCGTGCCGCAGGGCCAGCACCGTCTTGATGACGCCCGCCACTCCGGCGGCGGCCTGGGCGTGTCCGATGTTGGACTTCAACGAGCCCAGGAGCAGCGGGCGTTCGGCGCGGTGGGCGCTGCCGTACGTGGCGAGCAGGGCCTCCGCCTCGATGGGGTCGCCGAGCCGGGTGCCGGTGCCGTGCGCCTCGACGGCGTCGACCTGGTCGGCGGTGAGCCGGGCGTTGTGCAGGGCGGCGCGGATCACCCGCTGCTGGGCGGGCCCGTTGGGTGCGGTGAGGCCGTTGCCGGCGCCGTCCTGGTTGACGGCGGAGCCGCGCAGGACGGCGAGGACGGTACGTCCCTCGCGGCGGGCGTCGGAGAGCCGCTGGAGCAGCAGCATGCCGGCGCCCTCGCCGAATCCGGTGCCGTCGGCCGCCTCGGCGAACGCCTTGCAGCGGCCGTCGGCGGCCAGACCGCGCTGCCGGGAGAAGTCGATGAACATGGTGGGCGTGGCCAGGACGGTCGCACCGCCCGCCAGGGCCAGGTCGCACTCGCCGCCCCGCAGCGCCTGCGCCGCGAGATGGACGGCGACCAGCGAGGAGGAGCAGGCCGTGTCGACGGTGACGGCAGGCCCGCGCAGACCGAACGTGTAGGAGACGCGCCCCGAAGCGACGCTGCCCGCGCTGCCGTTGACGAGGAAGCCCTCCAGGCCCTCGGGAATGCGGCCGCCGGGAACGTGCGGGACCCGCGCACCGTAGTCGTCGTACATGACTCCCGCGTACACGCCGGTACGGCTGTCGCGCACGGTGTCCCGGTCGAGGCCGGCCCGCTCGAAGGCTTCCCAGGACGTCTCCAGCAGGAGCCGCTGCTGCGGGTCCATGGCGAGGGCCTCGCGGGGCGAGATGCCGAAGAACTCCGGGTCGAAGTCGGCGCAGTCGTACAGGAACCCGCCCTCGCGGGCGTAGCTGGTGCCGTGCGCGTCGGGGTCGGGGTCGTAGAGCGCGTCGAGGTCCCAGCCGCGGTCGGCGGGCAGGCCGGAGACGGCGTCGGTGCCGGATTCCAGGAGCCGCCAGAGTGCCTCGGGGGTGTCGGCGCCCCCGGGGAGCCGGCAGCTCATCGAGACGATCGCGATGGGCTCGCGGGCGGCCTCGGCGGCCTCCTCGGCGGTACGCAACCGGGCCCGGGTGGCGACGAGTTCGGCCGTGACCCGCTTGAGGTAGTCGCGGATCCGGTCGGTGTTGGCTCCGTCGTCCGCCGCCCCCGCGTTCTGGTCGGCGTTCTCGGGTGCGGGGCTTGCCGTCACAACTGCTCCTCGATGAAGGCGAAAAGTTCGTCGTCGTCGGCCGATTCGAGCCGGGGCTCGGCCACCAGGCGGTCCGCGGGGGCCGGTTCGATGCCGGCCGCGGCCACCAGTGCGGCCAGCCGGCGGTGGACGGTCTCGCGGCGGATGTCGTCCTCGGCCAGGGCCGCGAGGGCGGCTTCGAGCGCGTCCAGGCCGGCGAGCGCGGCCTCGCCCGCGTCCCGGCCGCCGCCCCGGGCGACGCGCAGTTCCTCGTCGACGTGTTCGGCGAGCGCCTCGGCGGTCGGGTGGTCGAAGACGACGGCGGCGGCCAGCCGCAGTGCGGTCGCGGCGGTGAGGCGGTTGCGCAGTTCCACGGCGGTGAGTGAGTCGAAGCCGATGTCGCGGAAGGCGCGGGCGGGTTCGACGGCGTCGGGTCCGGTGAAGCCGAGGACGGCGGCGACCTCGGTGCGGACGAGGGCCAGCAGTGCCCGGCGGCGGGCGGCGTCGTCCAGGCCCTCCAGACGCCGGTCCAGTGCCTCGGCTGCGCCCTCGGACGGGACGCCGCCGCCGGTGCGGCCTGCCGATGCGGTCCGGGGTGCGGGGGCGGTGGGGACCAGGGTGCGCAGCAGCGCGGGCACGGCCTCGGTGCCGTGCGCGGCCTGCTCCCGGCGCAGGGCCGGGACGTCCAGGCGCAGGGGAACGAGCAGGGCCTCGTCGCCCGGCGCGGTCAGGGCGCGGTCGAAGAGCGCGAGGCCCTGCTCGTTGCTCATCGGTGCGATGCCGGAGCGCCGCATCCGGCGCAGGTCGGCGTCGGAGAGATGCCCGGTCATGCCGCTGGCCTCGCCCCACAGGCCCCAGGCCAGGGAGGTCGCGGGCAGTCCGGTGGCCCTGCGGTGTGCGGCCAGGGCGTCCAGGAAGGTGTTCGCGGCGGCGTAATTGGCCTGGCCGGGACGGCCGAGGAGGCCGGCGGCGCCGGAGAACAGGACGAACGCGGACAGCGGCAGATGGGCGGTCAGTTCGTGCAGGTGCAGGGCGGCTTCCGCCTTCGGCCGCAGTACGGTGTCCAGCCGCCGCGCGTCGAGGGCGGTGACGGCGCCGTCGTCGAGGACGCCGGCCGCATGGATCACGGCGGTCAGCGGGTGCGCGGCCGGGATGCCCGCGAGGAGCGCCGCCAGCGCGGCACGGTCGCCCGTGTCGCAGGCGGCGATCTCCACCCGGACGCCGAGCCCGGACAACTCCCGCTCCAGCTCCGTGGCCCCGGCGGCGGCCGGCCCACTGCGGCTCACCAGCAGCAGGTGCCGTACACCGTGCACGGTGACGAGGTGCCGGGCGAGCAGCCCACCGAGGGTGCCCGTCGCCCCGGTGACAAGGACGGTGCCCTCAGGATCGAACGGCGCCCCCGGCCCGGTGGTCTCCGCGCTGCGGGTGAGCACGGACGTACGTGTCCCGCCCACGCCATCCGGACCGAACACCGTCACCGACCCCGAGGCCGCCTCACCACGGTGGAACGCAGACGGGTGTGTCCCGCCCGTGCCGTCCGGGTCGGACACCGTCACCGGCTCCGAGGCCGCCTCACCACGGTTGGACGCAGACGGGTGCGTCCCGCCCACGCCGTCCGGACCGAACACCGTCACCGACCCCGAGGCCGCCTCACCACGGTGGAACGCAGACGGGTGCGTCCCGCCCGTGCCGTCCGGGTCGGACCGGATCCCGGTGGCTTCCTCGGTGGGCTCCTCGGTGGGCTCCTCGGTGGGCTCCTCGCGGCGGGCCAGCGTCGGCGTGCGTATCTCGCCGTCGCGCAGGGCCAGTTGAGGGGATCCGGTGCCGAGTGCGGTGGCCAGCGCGGACGTAGAGGCGTCCGTGCCGTCGGTGTCGACGAGGGTGAACCGGCCGGGGTGTTCGGTCTGGGCGGAACGCAGCAGCCCCCACAGGCCGGCGCCCGCGAGTCCGGGCAGGCTCTCCCCGGGGCGGGTGGCGACGGCCCGCTCGGTCAGCACGGCCAGCCGGGTTCCGGCGAGGGGTCCGTCCTGGGCGAGCCATTCCTGGACGAGGGCCAGGCCGTCGCCGGTGATTCGGCGTACGGCGTCCGGGCCGGTGTCCGCCGGGAAGGCCGGGTCGGCGGGGAAGGCCACGACCACGGCGTCCGGCACGGGCGCGCCGACCTCGACGGCGGCCCGCAGCGCGGCCAGGTCGGTGTGGATGTGCTCCGATCCGGCGATCCGGGCGGCGTCGGGGCCGATCACGGCCAGGTGGCGCAGCGGTTCCGTCGCGCCGGTGCCGGGCTGCCAGGCGACCCGGTACAGCGGCGGTTCGGTTCCGGCGGCCCCGAGCAGCGCCTCCAGCCGCTCGCGTTCGACGGCCCGCATGACCAGCGCGTCGAGCGTGAGGACGGGTGAGCCGAAGAGGTCGACGGCCTCCAGCCGGACCGCGCCGTCGCCGGACCGGGTGATCCGTACGCGCAGGGCGTCGGCGCCGGTGGCGTGCAGGGTGATGCCCTGCCAGGCGAAGGGCAGCAGCACGGACCCGTCCGGCACGTCGAGCAGCCCGCCGGCCAGCCACGGCTGTAGGGCCGCGTCCAGCAGGGCCGGGTGCAACCCGTACGCGGTCGCGTCGGCCCGGGCGTCGCCGGGCAGCAGGATCTCGGCGTACACCTCGCCGTCCCCGCGCCATACGGCGTCGATGCCGGAGAAGATCTCCCCGTACTCGTAGCCCAGGTCGGCGAACCGGCCGTACACGTCCGCCGCCTCGATCCGCTCGGTACCGGCCGGCGGCCAGGCCCGTACGGCCCACTCGGCGGCCGGCGCAGGCGCGGCGGCCGGGCTGAGCACTCCGGTTCCGTGCCTGGTCCACCCGGTGGTGGTGTCGTCGTCCTCGGTACGGGAGTGCACGCTCACGCGGCGGCGGCCGCTGTCGTCGGCCGCCTCGACCCGCACCTGGATCTGCGCCGCGCACCCGTCGAGGACGAGGGGCGCCTCCAGGCCCAGCTCCTCCAGGCCGGCGCAGCCGGTCACGGCGGCGGCGTGCAGGGCGAGTTCGACGAAGGCGGTGCCGGGCAGCAGGGTCCGGCCGAAGACGGCGTGGTCGGCGATCCACGGGTGGTCGGTGAGCGAGATCCGGCCCGCGCACACCACCTCGCCGGTGGAGGCGAGCGGCAGCGTGCCGCCCAGCAGGGGGTGCGTCTCCCAGGCCATGCCGAAGCGCGCGGCGGCCGCGTCCCCCACTCCGGCCGGCGAGGTCGGCGCCCAGTAACGCCTGCGCTGGAAGGGGTAGGTGGGCAGGTCGACGGTCTTCGCGCCGGTGCCGTGGAAGAGGACCGCCCAGTCGATGTCGGTGCCGCGCACGAAGAGTTCGGCGGCCGAGGTCAGGAAACGGTCCAGGCCGCCGTGGTCGCGGCGCAGCGTGCCGGTGACGGTCGCGTTCTCGACGGTTTCCTCGATGCCCATCGTCAGCACGGGGTGGGCGCTGCACTCGACGAACGTACCGAAGCCGTCCTCGACGAGGCCGCGTACGGTGTGCTCGAAGCGGACCGGGTTGCGCAGGTTGCGGTACCAGTAGGCGGCGTCCAGGACGGTGGTGTCCGTGAGCAGCCTGCCCTCGACCGTGGAGTAGAACGGGACGTCGGCGCGGCGCGGGGTGACCGGGGCCAGCACGTCCAGGAGTTCGGCCTCGATACGTTCCACGTGCGCGGAGTGCGAGGCGTAGTCGACCGGTACCTGGCGGGCCCGGATGCCGTCCTGCCGCGCCGCCTCCACGAACGCCACGATCGCGTCCGCGTCACCGGCCACCACGGTGGCCGACGGGCCGTTGACGGCCGCAACACCCAGACCGGAGAACGCCGCGAGACGCTCCTCCACGTCCGCCAACGGCAGCGGGATGGCGGCCATACCGCCCAGACCGGCCAACTCCCGCCCGATCACCGCGGCCCGCAAAGCCACCACCCGGGCGGCATCCTCCAACGACAGAGCACCGGACACAGCCGCCGCGGCGATCTCGCCCTGCGAGTGACCCACGACCGCATCCGGAATCACGCCCACCGAACGCCACAGCTCGGCCAGGGAAACCATCACCGCCCAGGTGACCGGCTGGACCACATCCACCCGGTCCAACTCCCGCCCCTCACGGACGACTTCCACCACATCGAAGTCCACGAAGGGAGCGAGGGCATCCGCGCACTCCCGCAGCCTCGCCGCGAACACCGGCGACGACTCCAGCAACCCGGCCCCCATACCGACCCACTGCGTCCCCTGCCCCGGAAACACCAACACCCGCCGACCAGAAGCAGCCGCAACGCCCGCGAACACCGAGGAACCGAGCGTCACTTGACGGTGTTCGAAGACCGATCGCGCGGTGGCGAGTGTGTGGCCGACGTCCAGGGTCCGCAGGTCGCCGTCCCGCTCCAGTCGGGCGCGCAGGCGGTCGGCCTGTTCGCGCAGGCCGGGCGCCGTCTTGGCGGACACCACGAGGGGAACGACCGGGAGTTCGCGGGTCACCGGCTCCTCGGCGGGCTCCACGGCGGGTGCCTGCTCCAGGATCAGGTGGGCGTTCGTGCCGCTCACGCCGAATGCGGACACACCGGCCCGGCGCGGCCGCCCGGTCTCGGGCCACGGCCTGGCCTCGGTGAGCAGTTCGACGGCGCCCGACTCCCAGTCCACCTGCGAGGACGGCACGTCGGCGTGCAGGGTCTTCGGCAGGACGCCCGCCCGCAGGGCCATCACCATCTTGATGACACCGCCGACGCCGGCCGCGGCCTGCGGATGCCCGATGTTGGACTTCAGCGAACCGAGCCACAACGGCTCCGCGCCGGCGGGCCGTCGGCCGTACGTCGCCAGCAGGGCCTGTGCCTCGATCGGGTCACCCAGCCGCGTACCGGTTCCGTGCGCCTCGACCACGTCGACATCCGACGCACCGAGCCCGGCGCCCGCGAGCGCCTGTGCGATGACCCGTTCCTGCGAGGGGCCGTTGGGGGCGGCGAGGCCGTTGCTGGCGCCGTCCTGGTTCACGGCGTGGCCCCGGAGGACGGCGAGCACGGGGTGTCCCCGGCGGACGGCGTCGGAGAGCCGCTCGACCAGGACCATGCCCGCGCCCTCGCCCCAGCTGGTGCCGTCGGCGGCGTCGGAGAAAGCCTTGCTGCGGCCGTCGGCGGCCAGCCCGCGCTGCCGGGAGAACTCCACGAAGAGCCCGGGTGCGGCCATGACGGTGACACCGCCGGCCAGGGCCAGGTCGCACTCCCCCGTCCGCACCGCCTGGGCGGCCAGATGCAGGGCGACCAGCGAGGACGAGCAGGCCGTGTCGATCGAGACCGAGGGGCCTTCCAGGCCCAGCACATAGGAGATGCGCCCGGACACGACGCTCGCGGACTTGCCGGTGAGCAGATAGCCCTCGTGCTCCTCGTCGGCCTCGTGCAGCCGGGAGGCGTACTCCTGGTGCGTGAGGCCCGCGTACACGCCGGTGCGGCTGCCGCGGGCGGAGAGCGGGTCGATGCCCGCGCGCTCCAGGGTCTCCCAGGCGGTCTCCAGGAGGAGCCGCTGCTGCGGGTCCATGGCGAGGGCCTCGCGCGGGCTGATCCCGAAGAACTCGGCGTCGAACTCCGCCGCCTCGTGCAGGAACCCGCCCTCGCGAACGTACGTCGTCCCGCGTCGGCCGTTCTCCGGATCCGGGTCGTACACCTCGTCCAGGTTCCAGCCGCGGTCGACGGGCGCGGCACCGATGACGTCGCGCCCTGCCATGACGAGCTCCCACAACGCCTCGGGCGTGTCGGCCTCACCGGGGTAACGGCAGGCCATGGAGACGATGACGACGGGGTCGGAGTCGTCGGCGGCGGCACGGGGGACGGGCGCGAGCGCCGAGGTCTCGCTCTCTCCTAGGAGCTTGCCCAGCAGGTACTCGGCGAGCAGGGCCGGGTTCGGCCGGTCGAAGACGACGGTGGCGGGCAGGGTCAGACCGGTGGCCGTACTGAGGCGGTTGCGCAGTTCGAGGGCGGTGAGCGAGTCGAAACCGGAGTCCTTGAAGGCACGATCGGCCCGCACGGCGTCGGTGCCGCCGTGCCGCAGCACCGCGGCGGCCTCTGTGCGCACCAACTCGACGAGGACGCGGGTGCGTTCACCGGCGGACAGTCCGGCGAGCCGCCCGGCCAGGCCGTCGGCGGACTCGGCGGCGGCCTGCTGCCGTACGGCCGCCAGGGCGCGGCGGGCCTCGGGCACCGTGTCGAAGAGCGGCCCGGGGCGCAGGGCCGCGGTGCGCGGCGCGAAGTCCGCCCAGTCGACGTCGACGACGGTGACACAGGTGTCACCGAGGTCGAGCGCCCGGTGCAGGGCCTCGATGCCCTGGCCGGGGTCCATGGCCCGGATGCCGCGGCGGCCGAGGCTCTCCTCGCCGGCGCCTTCGGCCATACCGGCGCCGCCCCACAGGCCCCAGGCCACGGAGGTGGCGGGCAGGCCCTCGGCGCGGCGCCGTTCGGCGAGCACGTCGAGCGAGGCGTTGGCGGCGGCGTAGGCGGCCTGGCCGCCGTTGCCCCAGGTGCCGGTGACGGAGGAGAAGAGCACGAAGGCGGACAGGTCCAGGCCGCCGGTCAGTTCGTGCAGATGGTGCGCGGCGTCGGCCTTCGGGGCGCGGACCGCCCGGAAGTCGTCGCCGGAGACCGCACCGATCACGCCGTCGGCGAGAACACCGGCGGTGTGGAAGACGGCGGTCGGCGGGTGCGCGTCGAGGAGTGCGGCGAGCGCGTCCCGGTCGGCGACGTCACAGGCGACGACGGTCACCTCGGCCCCCGACTCCCGCAGTTCCGCGGCCAGTTCGGCCGCACCCGGCGCGTCCGGGCCGCGCCGGCTGGTCAGTACGAGGTGCCGGGCACCCTGCCGTACGGCCCACCGGGCGACCTGGGCGCCGAGGGCGCCGGTGCCACCGGTGACCAGGACGGTGCCGTGGGCGCTCCACCGGGAGCCGGACGTACGGGCACCGCCGGCCGCCCGCGCGACCCGACGGCCGTATGCGCCGGAGGCCCGTACGGCGATCTGGTCCTCGCCCGCCGTCCCGGCCAGGGCGGAGACGACACGGTCGAGGACCCGCCGGTCGGGCTCGGCGGGCAGGTCGACCAACCCGCCCCACAGGGACGGCAGTTCCAGCGCGGCGACCCGGCCGAAGGCCCAGATCTGCGCCCCGATGTCATCGGGCACCTCCCCCGGAGCGACGGATACCGCCTCCCGGGTCAGCGCCCAGAGCAGCGCCGGAGCGACCTCGGCGTCATCAGCGCCCTGGACAAGAGCGAGGCTCGCGAGGACGGACTCCGGGGCACGGTCGAGCGCGAGGAGGGAGAGGATGCCGGTGAGGTCCTCGTACGACGCCAGCCACGCGGCCAGCGTTTCGCGGGTCGCGTCGGCCGGGTCGAGGATCAGGCGGTCGGTGCGGGCGCCGTGACCGGTGAGCGCCGCCTCCAAGGCGTCGGCGGTGCCGTCGTCGAGCGTGTCCGGGACGACGAGGAGCCAGCGGCCGTCGAGGACCGGGGTGCCGGTCTCGGACAGGCCCTTCCATACGGTCCGGTAGCGCCAGGTGTCGGTGCCGTTGGGGGTGAGGGCGGCGGGGGTGACGGGCTCGTGCCAGTAGTGCTCGCGTTGGAAGGGGTAGGTGGGGAGGTCGACTTGACGGGCTCCGGTGCCGTCGAAGAGGGCCGCCCAGTCGATGTCGGTGCCGCGCACGAAGAGGTGGGCTGCGGAGGTCAGGAAGCGGTGCAGGCCGCCTTCGTCGCGACGCAGCGTGCCGGTGACGGTCGCGTTCTCGGCGGTCTCCTCGATGCCCATCGTCAGCACGGGGTGCGCACTGGACTCGACGAACGTACCGAAGCCGCTTTCGGCGAGCTTCCGTACGGTGTGCTCGAAGCGGACCGGGTTGCGCAGGTTGCGATACCAGTACGCGGCGTCCAGGGTGTCGGCGAGTTCGCCGGTGACCGTGGAGTGGAAGGGGATCTGGGGGCGGAGCGGGGTGATCGGGCCCAGCACATCCAGGAGTTCGGCCTCGATACGCTCCACGTGCGCGGAGTGCGAGGCGTAGTCCACCGGAACCTGACGGGCCCGGATGCCCTCCGCCTGGGCGGCGGCCACGAACTCGACGATCGCATCCGCGTCACCGGAGACGACCGTGCTGGACGGGCCGTTGACGGCGGCGATCCCGAGACGCCCGGTCCACGCCTGGAGCCGCTCCTCCACCTCGGCCAACGGCAGCGGAATGGACGCCATGCCACCGAGACCGGCCAGTTCACGTCCGATGACCGCGGCCCGCAGCGCCACCACCCGGGCGGCATCCTCCAACGACAAGGCGCCGGACACAGCGGCCGCGGCGATCTCGCCCTGCGAGTGACCCACCACCGCATCCGGGATCACGCCCAGCGAACGCCACAGCTCAGCCAGGGAAACCATCACCGCCCAGGTGACCGGCTGGACCACATCCACCCGGTCCAACTCCCGCCCCTCACGGACGACTTCCACCACATCGAAGTCCACGAACGGAGCCAGGGCATCCGCGCACTCCCTCAGCCGCCGAGCGAACACCGGCGACGACTCCAGCAGCCCGGCACCCATGCCGACCCACTGAGTCCCCTGCCCCGGAAACACCAACACCCGCCGACCGGACGGGGAAGCAACACCCTCGACGACCTGATCGCCCAGCACCACCCGCCGGTGCTCGAACACCGACCGCGACGACGCCAGACTGAACCCCACGTCCAACAACCGGGGTTCACGGTGATCCCGTATCCGCTCGCCCTGCTCGCGCAGGGCTGTGTCCGACTTGGCGGTGAGGACGAGGGGTACGACGGGCAGGTCCCGGATAGTTTCCGGCCCCGCCTCATCACTGACGGGCGCCTGCTCCAGGATCACGTGCGCATTCGTCCCGCTCACCCCGAACGACGACACACCCGCCCGCCGAGGACGACCGACCTCGGGCCACTCACACTGCTCCGTCAGCAACTCGACAGCACCCGCGTCCCAGTCCACCTCGGACGAAGGGGAACCAATGTGGAGCGACTTCGGCAGCACACCCTCCCGCAACGCCATCACCATCTTGATGACACCGCCCACACCCGCCGCCGCCTGCGCATGCCCGATGTTCGACTTCAACGACCCCAACAACAACGGCCGCTCACGACCCTGCCCATACGTCGCCAGCAGCGCCTGCGCCTCGATCGGATCACCCAGCCTGGTCCCGGTGCCATGCGCCTCGACCGCGTCCACGTCCGCGACCGTGAGCCCCGCGTTCTCCAGCGCCGCACGAATCACCCGCTGCTGCGAAGGCCCGTTCGGCGCCGTCAGACCATTCGACGCACCGTCCTGATTCACCGCCGAACCACGCACCACCGCCAGCACACGATGCCCCCGCCGCACCGCGTCCGACAGCCGCTCCACCAGCAGCACACCCACACCCTCGGCCCAACTGGTGCCATCGGCCGAGTCCGAGAACGCCTTGCTCCGGCCGTCGGTAGCCAACCCTCGCTGCTGCGAGAACTCCACGAACATCCCGGGATTCGCCATCACGGCGGCACCGCCGGCCAGGGCGAGGTCGCACTCACCGGACCGCAGGGACTGCGCGGCCAGATGCAGGGCCACCAGAGAAGAGGAACAGGCCGTGTCGACGGTCACCGCCGGGCCCTCCAGACCCAGCGCGTACGAGATCCGGCCGGACATGACGCTCGCCGTGGTGCCGGTGAGCAGGTAGCCCTCGTAGCCCTGGCCGGACTCGTGCAGCCGGGGTCCGTACTCCTGGGACATGGCGCCGACGAAGACGCCGGTGCGGGAACCGCGCAGCGAGGTCGCCGGAACACCGGCCCGCTCCAGAGCCTCCCACGAGGTCTCCAGCAGCAGCCGCTGCTGCGGATCCATCGCCACCGCCTCACGCGGCGAAATCCCGAAGAAGCCCGCGTCGAACTCCCCTGCCCCGTGCAGGAACCCGCCCTCACGGACGTACGACCGGCCCACCACACCCGGCTCCGGATCGAACAGCCCCTCCACATCCCAACCCCGGTCACCCGGAAACGGCGACACCGCATCCCCACCCGAAGCAACCAGATCCCACAACCCCTCCGGCGAACTCACCCCACCCGGAAAACGGCACGCCATCCCCACGATCGCAACGGCGTCGTCCTGGTCGAGGGCGGGTTGCTCGGGGGGAGCCGGAACGGGTGTGGCGGCGGCCTCCTCGACGGCGGCGTCGCGGATCAGCCGGGCGACGGCGAGGGGGGTCGGGTGGTCGAAGACGAGGGTGGTGGGCAGCCGCAGACCGGTCGCGGACCGCAGCCGGTTGCGCAGTTCGATGCCGTCGACGGACTCGAAGCCCTGGTCCTTGAAGGTGATCCCGGGGACGATCGAGTCGGCGGACGGGCGGTCGGCCACGGCGGCGGCGTGGACCCGCACCAGTTCGAGTACGTGGTCGAGTTGCTCGTCGGCGGAGCGTCCCCGCAGTTCGCGGCTGAGCAGGGTCTCCTCGGTGTCGGGCGCGGAGGGCGCGGAGGCCACGGAGGCCACGGAGGTCACGGTCTGCTCGTCGGCGTCCATGGCGGACAGCCAGTAGGGGCGGCGCTGGAAGGCGTAGGTGGGCAGGTCGACGTTCTTCGCGCCGGTGCCGTCGAAGAGGGCCGCCCAGTCGATGTCGGTGCCGCGCACGAAGAGTTCGGCGGCCGAGGTCAGGAACCGCTCCAGGCCTCCGTCGTCACGCCGCAGCGAGCCGGTGACCAGCGCGTCGGCGCCGGCGCTGTCGGCGGTCTCCTCGATGCCCATGGTCAGCACGGGGTGGGCGCTGGACTCGACGAACGTACCGAAGCCGTCCTCGATGAGACCGCGCACGGTCTCCTCGAAGCGGACGGGGTTGCGCAGGTTGCGATACCAGTAGGCGGCGTCCAGAGTGTCGGCGAGCTCGCCGGTGACCGTGGAGTGGAAGGGGATCTGGGGGCGGAGCGGCGTGATCGGGCCCAGCACATCCAGGAGTTCGGCCTCGATGCGTTCCACGTGTGCGGAGTGCGAGGCGTAGTCCACCGGTACTTGGCGGGCCCGGACGCCCTCCTCACGGGCAGCCGCGACGAACTCGACGATCGCGTCCGCGTCACCGGATACGACTGTGGCCGAGGGGCCGTTGACGGCCGCAACACCCAGACCGGAGATCGCTGCGAGACGCTCCTCCACCTCGGCCAACGGCAGCGAGATGGAGGCCATGCCGCCCAGACCGGCCAACTCACGCCCGATCAAGGCAGCCCGCAAAGCCACCACCCGGGCGGCATCCTCCAGCGACAGAGCGCCGGACACAGCCGCCGCGGCGATCTCACCTTGCGAGTGACCCACCACCGCATCCGGAAGAACCCCCACCGAACGCCACAGCTCAGCCAGGGAAACCATCACCGCCCAGGTGACCGGCTGGACCACATCCACCCGGTCCAACTCCCGCCCCTCACGCACGACTTCGACCACATCGAAGTCCACGAACGGAGCCAGGGCGTCAGCGCACTCCCGAAGCCGCGCCGCGAACACCGGCGACGACTCCAGCAACCCGGCCCCCATACCGACCCACTGCGTCCCCTGACCCGGAAACACCAACACCCGCCGACCGGACGCGGACGCGATGCCGTGCACGGCGGATCGTTCCAGGCGGGTCAGGAGTTCCTCGCGGTCGGCGGCCAGGACGACGGCCCGGTGGCCGAAGACCGTGCGGGAGGCGGCGAGGGTCCAGGCGATGTCCAGGAGGTCCGGTTCCGGGGCGTGTTCGACGTGGGCGCTGAGCTGTGCGGCCTGGTCGCGGAGGGCTTCGGCGGTGCGGCCGGAGACGACCACCGGCAGCACGGGGAGTCGGTGGGCGGCGGGGGCCGGTTCGGTCTGCGGTGCCTGTTCCAGCACGAGGTGGGCGTTGGTGCCGCCCATGCCGAAGGAGGAGACGCCGGCGAGGCGGCGCTGTCCGGACGGTTCGTGCCAGGGCTCGAGTTCGGTCTGGACGCGCAGGTTGAGGGCGTCGAGCGGGATGTCCGGGTTGGGGGTCTCGTAGTTGAGGCTGGGCGGCAGTTCGCCCTCGCGGACGGCGAGGGCGGCCTTGAGCAGGCCGACGATGCCGGCGGCGCCTTCGAGGTGGCCGACGTTGGTCTTGGCGGATCCGACGGCGAGCGGGCCGGTGCCGGGGGCGCGGGCCGCGCCGAGTACGGCGCCGAGGGCGGCCGCCTCGACGGGGTCCCCGGCGCGGGTGCCGGTGCCGTGGAGTTCGACGTAGCGGACGCGGTCGGCGGGGACCTGGGCCCGCTCGTACGCCTCGCGGAGCAGGACCTGTTGGGCCGTGCGGTCGGGGGTGGTGAGGCTGGGGCCGCCGCCGTCGTTGTTGACGGCGCCGCCCTTGATGACGCAGTGCACCCGGTCGCCGTCGGCGAGGGCGCGGCCGAGTGGCTTGAGGACGACGGCCGCGCCGCCCTCGCCGCGTACGTAGCCGTTGGCGCGGGCGTCGAAGGTGTGGCAGCGGCCGTCCGGGGACAGGGCGCCCATCAGTTCCATGGCGGTGGTGCTGTCCTCGGTGAGGACGAGGTTGACGCCGCCGACGAGGGCAAGGTCGGTCTCGCCGCGGCGCAGGCTCTCGCAGGCGAGGTGGACGGCGACCAGCGCGGAGGACTGGGCGGTGTCGACGGCCATGCTCGGGCCGCGCAGGCCGAGGAGGTAGGAGAGGCGGTTGGCGGTCATCGCCCGGTGCTGTCCGGCCGCGCTGTGCCCGCCGGCGGTGGCGGTGCGGCGGGCCAGGGTGGCGTAGTCGTCGGAGGCGATGCCGACGTAGACGCCGGTGCGGGTGCCGTGCAGGCGGGCGGGGACGATGCCCGCGTGTTCCAGGGCCTCCCAGCCGAGTTCGAGCACGAGGCGCTGCTGGGGGTCGGTGGCGGCGGCCTGGGCCGCGCTCATGCCGAAGAACTCCGCGTCGAATTCCGCGTGGTTCTCCAGTGCGGCCCGCCAGGTGCCGTCGGGCTGCCGGGTGACGGTGTGGCCGCCGGTGCGCAGCAGCCGCAGGAATTCCTCGACGGTGGCGGCTCCGGGGAGCCGGCACGCCATCCCGACGACGGCTATGTCGTTGTCACCCACGTACTGCCCGGCGTTCTTGGGGGTCATTGATTCTCCATAGCCAGAGATAGCGAGCCAGATGTACGGGAGTTCCGTGGGCGGTTCACCAGGTGACGGGCAGGGTGACCAGGGAGCGGACGAGCATCTCGCGGTGCCAGGTGAGTTCGTCGGCGGGCACGGCGAGGCGCAGGCCGGGCAGCCGGCCGGTCAGGGCTTCGAGGGCGGTCTGGAGTTCGGCGCGGGCCAGCGGGGCGCCGGGGCAGTAGTGCGGGCCCTGGCCGAAGGCGATGTGCGGATTGGTCTCGCGGTCGAGGAGCACGTCGGTGGCGTCGGTGAAGACGTCCTCGTCGCGGTTGGCGGAGGCGAGGGAGTAGACGACGGCCTCGCCGGCCCGGACGGTGACGCCGCCGATCTTCACGTCCTCGGTGGCGACCCGGCTGGGGCCGACGCTGGACCAGAGCGGGACGACCCGCAGGAGTTCCTCGACGGCGCGGGGCACGAGCTCGGGGTGGGCGCAGAGCCGTTCGTAGCGGGTCCGGTCCTCCAGCAGGACCAGGACGTGGGAGGCGAGTTGGCCGGCGGTGGTCTCGTGGCCGCCGATGAGCATGCCGCCGGTGAGCATGAGGAGTTCGTTCTCGCTGAGCTGCTCGCCCTCGTCGTGGGCCTCGATGAGGGCGCTGAGGAGGTCGTCCTCGGGCCTGGCACGCCGCTGGGCGACGTATCCGCGCAGGTAGTCGGCGTACTCCTCGGCGGCCTTGCCGACCTGTTCCTCGGTGTACCGGCTGGCGGACATCAGGGCCTCGGTGAAGGTCCGGAAGATGTGCCGGTCGGCGTGCGGGATGCCGAGCATCTCGCAGATGACGGCGGTGGGCAGCGGCAGGGCGAGCTTCTCGACCAGGTCGGCGGGGCCGCCGCCGGCGACCAGGTCGTCGACGAGTGAGTGGGTGATCTCGGCGATGCGGGGGCGCAGCGCGGCGACGCGACGGGCGGTGAAGGCGCGGGACACGAGGCGGCGCAGCCGGGCGTGGTCGGCGGCGGGCATGCCCATGAGGCCGACGGAGTCGAGGGCGCGGGCGGCGGCGCGGGGGACGTCCCGGTCGGCGGCGGCGTGCATGCTGAGCCGGGGGTCGGTGGTGGCCTTCTTGATGTCCGCGTGCCTGGTCAGCAGCCAGGCCTCACCGCCGTAGGGCATCGCCACGCGCACCACCGGCTCGGTGGCGCGGAGTTCGGCGTAGGCCGGATCGAGTCCGAGGTCGACGCGGTCGCCGAAGGGGTACGTGCGGACGGATCCGGCGACGGCATGAGGGCAGGTCATGACTGAAATCTCCTCTGTACGCGGACCCCTGACACCAAATCAGCGGCGCGGCCGTGTCACCGCACCTCGGTTTTTGATTGTGTCAAGTCGCAGGGAATTTCGGAGGGGATTCGAGTCGCAATAGAGCGGAATGCGAGCTGCATTCCACGGCCGGTTGAGCCTGTCCGGGGAGGGTTTTCCTGCACCGTATCCAGCCGTTTCCATTTTGCTTTCGAAAGGCTGACTCGATGGCGCATATCGCCTTCTTCATCCTTCCCGCGGCCGGTCATGTGAATCCGACGCTGTCCGTGGCGCGGGAGCTCGTCGCACGTGGTCACCGGGTCAGCTACGCCCTGTCCGAGAACTATGGCGAGCGGGTCCTGGCGACCGGCGCGGAGTTCGTGCCGTACCCGATGGACCAGGACCGCTTCCTGGCCACGATGGTGCCGCAGCAGGACTCGGCCGAGTACACGGACCAGCAGGAGTTCGTCAACATGATGAAGTGGATGCTGGAGCTGACCCGGCAGACGCTTCCGGATTTCGAGAAGCATTTCGGCGACGATCCCGCCGACCGTCCCGATGTGTTCGTGTGTGATCCGTCGTCGTTCTGGAGCGGGCACATCCTGGCGGCCAAGTGGGGCATCCCGGTGATCCGCAGTACGCCCACGTACGTGGCGAACGAGCACTGGTCGCTGCACCCGCCGGTCGACACGGCGGAGGAGCAGCAGGAGGATCCGCAGACGGCCGAACTGTTCGGTGCGGTCGCCGGGTTGCTGGCCGAGCACGACGTGGACAAGGGCATCGGTGAGTTCGCCGACGAGGTGCACTCGGGGCCGGCGCTGGTCTATCTGCCGCGTGCCTTCCAGTACGCGGGCGAGACCTTCGGCGAGGAGGTCAGCTTCGTCGGTCCGTGCACGAGCGCGAACTCCTTCCACGGCGAGTGGGAGGCTCCCGGGACCGGCCGGCCGCTGATCCTGATCAGTCTCGGCACGCTCTACAGCAAGCAGCCGGCGTTCTTCCGCGCCTGTGTCGAGGCGTTCACGGACGTCGAGTGGGACGTCGTGATCACGCATGCGGGCGGGGTGGCCGAGGGCGAACTGGGCGAGGTTCCCCCGCACATCCAGGTGCATGACTTCGCGCCGCAGGGCGCGGTGCTCAAGCACGCGACCGTGATGATCAACCACGGTGGTACGAGCACCGTGCTCCAGGCCGTCTCCGAGGGTGTGCCGGTGATCTCGGTGCCGCAGATGGCGGAGCTGCACGCGACCGCCACGCGGGTGGAGCAGCTGGGCGTGGGCGCCAAGATCCTGCGCGACGACGTCACCCCCGAGCTCGTCCGCAGCACCGCGCTGGCGCTCGCGGACGACGAGGACGTCCGTGCCGCCGTGGCCCGGCTGCGCGGGGAGATCGAGTCCGCGGGCGGTCCCCCGGCCGCGGCCGACGCGATCGAGGCGCTGCTAAGCGCTCCGCTGTAGGTCCGGTGCGTCGACCGCGGGTCCGTCGTGGCTGGTCGCGCAGTTCCCCGCGCCCCTTCGGGGCGCTGCCGAACCGCATCCGACTTCGCCGGACCTCCCGATCCGCGGGACACCCCCGGCCCCCCTCAATCCCTCTCCAGACTTCTGCCGAACTTCAGCCGAGGAAGCCGAATATGACGACACAGACCGCGGAGGTCACGGACGCCGTGGCCCCGGACGAGACTGAGCCGGCCGAGGCTCCGCACCCGCTGGCGCAGCCCGAGGGTGCGGGCGCCCGGCAGCTGCTGGAGTGGTTCGCCCGGGCCCGCGCCGAGGCGCCGGTGTTCTGGGACGCGACGCGTTTCGCCTGGCAGGTCTTCCGTTACGACGACTACAACACCGTCTCCACCAACCCGCAGATCTTCTCCTCGGACTTCTCGCCCGTCTTCCCGGTGCCCGAGGAGCTGAAGCTGCTGATGGGTCCGGGCACGTTCGGCGGGATCGACCCGCCCAAGCACGGCCCGCTGCGCAAGCTGGTCAGCCAGGCCTTCACCCCGCGCCGGATGGCCGCGCTGGAGCCGCGGATCGCGGAGGTCACCCGTGAGCTGCTGGCCGGCCTGGGCGGGCGGACCGAGATCGACGTGGTCTCGGAACTGGCGTACCCGCTGCCGGTGACGGTGATCGCCGAGCTGCTCGGGGTGCCCGCGAGCGACCAGGACAAGTTCCGCGAGTGGGTCGACGTCATCCTCAACAACGAGGGGATGGAGTACCCGAACCTGCCGGACGACTTCGCCGAGACGATGGGCCCGGCCATCAAGGAGTGGGCCGCGTACCTGTACGCGAAGATCGCCGAGAAGCGGGCGGAGCCGTCCGAGGACCTGATGAGCGGGCTGATCGAGTCCGAGGTCGACGGCCGGCGGCTGACCGACGAGGAGATCGTCAACATCGTGGCGCTGCTGCTGACGGCGGGTCACATCTCCAGCGCGACCCTGCTGAGCAATCTGTTCATCGTGCTGGACGAGCACCCCGAGGCGCAGGCCGCGCTGCGCGCGGACCGTTCGCTGATCCCGGGCGCGATCGAGGAGACGCTGCGCTACCGCAGCCCGTTCAACAACATCTTCCGGCTGCTGAAGGAGGACACCGACATCCTCGGTGTGCCGATGAAGGCCGGTCAGATGGTGGTGGCGTGGAGCCAGTCGGCCAACCGTGACGCCGCGCAGTTCCCGGACCCGGACACGTTCGACGTCCGCCGTACGGCGAACAGGCACATGGCGTTCGGCCATGGCATCCACCACTGCCTCGGCTCCTTCCTGGCCCGAATGGAGGCGAAGGTCTTCCTCGACCTCGCCTTCGACGAGTTCGCCTCCTTCACGGTCCATCACGACCGGGCGGAGTTCTACGAGGCGGACCAGCTGACCGCCCGTCACCTTCCCGCCTCCGTCGTGCGCGGCTGAGCGGCGCCTGACACGGCACCGGCCGGGCAACCAGGGAGCGCGATCGCATGACAGTGGGCACCATCACAGAAGCGAAGGTGGGCAGGGTCAAGCCCTGTGCCCTCATCGACCTGGAGCAGCACAACGACGAGCGGGGCAGCCTGTCCGTCGTCGAGTCCGAGTGGACGGCCGGTTTCCCGATCCGGCGGGTGTACTACCTGCACGACCTGGACACCGGCTCGTCCCGGGGCGGGCATGCGCACCGGGCGCTGGAACAGCTCATGATCGCCGTCCACGGCAGTTTCACGATCACCGTGGACGACGGGTTCGGCCGGGCCGAGTACCGGCTCGACGGGGCCGGCCAGGGTCTGTACATCGGCCCGATGGTGTGGCGGAACCTCAGCGACTTCTCGGAGGGCGCGGTCTCTCTGGTCCTGGCGTCGCTGCACTACGACGAGGCGGACTACTACCGCGAGTACGACGAGTTCCTGCGGGACGCGCGGAGGCAGCTGTGACGGCGCCCGTCCTCGCGCCCGTGCGGCGGGTCCCCTTCCACGACCTGCGCGACCTGCACGCCCTGGACGGTGTGCAGGCGCAGATCGACGCCGCGGTGCTGCGGGTGGCGCGCTCCGGGCGCTATCTGCTCGGGCCCGAACTGGCCGCCTTCGAGGCGGAGTTCGCCCGGTACTGCGAGAACGAGCACTGCGTGGGGGTGGGCAGCGGTCTGGCCGCCCTGGAGCTGACGCTGCGGGCACTCGGGGTGGGCGCGGGCGACGAGGTGATCGTCCCCGGGCACACCTTCGTGGCGACCTGGCTCGCGGTGTCCGCGACCGGGGCCCGTCCGGTGCCGGTGGAACCGGAGGCGGACTCGTACCTGATCGATCCTGCACGGGTCGAGGCCGCCCTCACCCCGCGGACCAGGGCGATCATGCCCGTGCACCCCTACGGGCATCCGGTGGACCTCGACGCCGTCGAGGCCGTGGCCGCGGCCCGGGGCATCCCGGTGGTGGAGGACGCGGCGCAGGCGCACGGGGCCCGCTACCGGGGCCGGCGCATCGGTTCCGGGTATGTGGCGGCGTTCAGCTTCTACCCGGGCAAGAACCTGGGGGCGTTGGGCGACGGCGGCGCCGTCGTCACCTCCGACGCCCGGCTGGCGGAGCGGATACGGCTGCTGCGCAACTACGGCTCGCGGGTGAAGTACCGGCACGAGGAGCGCGGCACCAACTCCCGTCTGGACGAGCTCCAGGCGGCCGCGCTACGGGTGAAGCTGCCGTATCTGGACGCCTGGAACGCCCGCCGCGACGAGGTCGCGGCCCGCTACACCGAGGCCCTGACGGGGCTGCCGGGGGTCACTGCGCCGCCGGTGCGGTCCTGGGCCGAGCCGGTGTGGCACCAGTACGTGCTGCGCACGGCGCACCGTGAGCGGCTGGGTGACGCGCTCGCCGCGGCCGGGGTGGAGACCCTGGTCCACTACCCGGTCGCCGTGCACCGGTCCCCCGCCTACGCGGACGAGCCCGTCGGTGCGCTGCCGCTGAGCGAGCGGCTGGCCGCCGAGGTGCTGAGTCTGCCCATGGGGCCCCAACTGAGCGCACAGGACGTGGAGTCGGTCGTCGCGGCGGTCCATGACGCCGTACGGACAAGCCAGGAGCGGAAACCAGGAGAAGAGCCGGGAGATCAGTCATGAGTGAGGATGCACGGCCGATGAAGGGCATCATCCTGGCCGGCGGCAGCGGCACCCGGCTGCGCCCGCTGACCGGGGTCGTGTCCAAGCAGCTGCTGCCGGTCTACGACAAGCCGATGATCTACTACCCGCTGTCGGTGCTGATGCTGGCCGGCATCCGGGACATCCAGATCATCTCGACGAAGACCCATCTGGACATGTTCCGGGCGCTGCTCGGCGACGGCTCGCAGTTCGGGCTCCGGCTGGACTACGCCGCCCAGGACGAGCCGCGCGGTATCGCGGAGGCCTTCCTCATCGGCGAGGAGCACATCGGGGACAGCCCGGTGGCACTGATCCTGGGCGACAACGTCTTCCACGGTCCGGGCTTCTCCTCCCTGATCGCAAGCTGCGTCGCCCGTCTGGACGGCTGCGAGCTGTTCGGCTATCCGGTCAAGGACCCCCAGCGGTACGGGGTCGGCGAGGTGGACGCCGCCGGCCGGCTGGTCTCCCTGGTGGAGAAGCCGGCCATGCCGCGCTCCAACCTGGCCGTCACCGGCCTGTACCTCTACGACAACGACGTGGTCGACATCGCCCGCCGGCTGACGCCGTCCACGCGCGGCGAGCTGGAGATCACCGACGTCAACCTCGCCTATCTGGCGCAGGGCCGGGCCCGGCTGAGCGAGCTGGGCCGCGGGTTCGCCTGGCTGGACATGGGCACGCACGACTCGCTGCTCCAGGCGAGCCAGTACGTGCAGCTGCTGGAGCAGCGCCAGGGCGAACGGATCGCCTGCCTGGAGGAGATCGCCCTGCGGATGGGGTTCATCACGCACCAGCAGTGCCTCGCGCTCGGCAGCGAGCTGGGCAGTTCGGGCTACGGCGACTACGTGCGCGAGCTCGCCGGTCGCGCCGTACCGGCAGCCTGACCCCGTAACCCCTCGTCCCTCCCTCAGGAAAGGCCTCTTGGAGATGCGTGTCCTCGTGACCGGCGGTGCGGGCTTCATCGGCTCGCACTTCGTCAGAGAGCTGCTGTCCGGCGCCTATCCGGACCTCGACGGGGCCCAGGTGGTGGTGCTGGACGCCCTCACCTACGCCGGGAACCGCGCCAATCTGGATCCGGTCCGCGACCACGGGCGGCTTCGGTTCGTGCACGGGGACATCTGCGATCCGCTGCTGACCGGACAGGTGATGGCCGGCACCGACCTGGTGGTGCACTTCGCGGCCGAGTCGCACGTGGACCGCTCGATCGCCGACGCCTCGGCGTTCGTACGCACGAACGTGCTGGGCACGCAGACCCTGCTCCAGGCGGCGGCCCTGGCGGGCACCGGGCGCTTCGTGCATGTGTCGACGGACGAGGTGTACGGGTCGATCGAGCACGGTTCGTGGCCCGAGGACCACCCCCTGCTGCCCAACTCCCCCTACGCCGCCTCCAAGGCGGCGTCCGACCTGATGGCGCTGGCCTTCCACCGCACGCACGGCCTGGAGGTGTGTGTGACCCGGTGCTCCAACAACTACGGGCCGTACCAGTTCCCGGAGAAGGCGATCCCGCTGTTCACCACGAACCTCGTGGACGGGCTCGACGTACCGCTGTACGGGGACGGCCTCAACAGCCGGGACTGGCTGCACGTGGACGACCACTGCCGGGGCATCGCCCTGGTCGCCGCCAAGGGCCGGGCCGGCGAGATCTACAACATCGGCGGCGGCACCGAGCTGACCAACCTCGAACTCACCGACCGGCTCCTGGACTTGTGCGGCCGGGACCGGTCGGCGGTGCGCCGGGTCGCGGACCGGGCCGCGCACGACCGCCGCTACTCGGTGGACATCACGAAGATCTCCACCGAACTGGGGTACGCGCCGCGGATCCCCTTCGAGCGTGGGCTGGCCGAGACGGTGGCCTGGTACCGCCAGAACCGGCCCTGGTGGGAGCCGCTCAAGGAGCGCACCGCACGGCAGGCGGCGGGTGACCGTGCGCGTCGATGAGACCGGGATACCCGGCACCTACCGGCTCGTCCCCGAGAAGATCTCCGACGAGCGCGGCCACTTCTACGAGGCCGCGAAGTACAGCGAGCTGACCGGTGCGACCGGGTTGCCGTTCACGGTCCGCCAGGTCAACAACTCCGTCTCGCGGCGCGGTGTCCTGCGGGGCGTGCACTGCAACGACGTGCCCGGCGACGCGAGCAAGCTGGTCACCTGCGTACGCGGCGCGATCCTCGATGTGATGGTCGACCTGCGGGTGGGCTCGCCGACCTTCGGCGCCCATGAGGCGACCCGGCTTCAGGCCGGTGACGGGGTCGCCCTGTACATGCCCGGCAGCATCGGCCACGCCTTCCTCGCCCTGGAGGAGGGCACCTGCGTGAACTACCTGCTCTCCACCGAGTACGTGCCCGGGGCGATGGTCGACCTCGACGCGCTCGACCCGGCGCTGGATCTGCCGTGGGCCCTGGACGGCCCGCCGGTGCGCTCGGCCAAGGACGCCGCCGCCCCCACACTCGCCGAGGCCATGGCCTCCGGCCGACTCCCCCACTACACACCGCCCACCGCGCTGGATCTGCCACGGCCCCCGGACGGCCCGCCCGTGCGCCCGGCCAAGGACGCCGCCGCCCCCACACTCGCCGAGGCCATGGCCACCGGCCGACTCCCCCACTACACACCGCCCACGGCGCTGGATCTGCCGCGGCCCCCGAACGGCCCGCCCATGCGCCCGGCCAAGGACGCCGCCGCCCCCACACTCGCCGAGGCCATGGCCACCGGCCGACTCCCCCACTACACACCGCCCACGGCGCTGGATCTGCCGCGAACCCTGGACGGCCCGCCCATGCACTCGGCCAAGGACGCCGCCGCCCCCACGCTCGCCGAGGTCACGGCCTCCGGCCGGCTGCTCCGCTACCCGCCGTCCCGAGGAGCTGAATCGTCGTGACCCCGCCGACCCCGACCCAGGCACCGGCCGCCACGTCCGGTGTGTGGCTGCGCCGCTACCGGCCCGCCGAGGCCGCGACCGTACGGCTGGTGTGCTTTCCGCACGCCGGCGGCTCGGCCAGCGCCTTCCACCCGCTCGCCGACACGCTCGCTCCCGCCGGGATCGAGGTGCTGTCCGTGCAGTATCCGGGCCGCCAGGACCGGCGGCTCGAGCCGTTCATCCACACCGTCGAGGAGCTGGTCGAGGCGCTGCTGCCGGAGCTGGAGCGGTGGACCGGCGAGCCCTTCGCCCTGTTCGGCCACAGCCTGGGCGCCACGCTCGCCTACGAGACCGCCCGCCGGCTGGCCGCCTCGGGGCACGATCCGCTCCATGTGTTCCTCTCCGGGCGCCGGGCCCCGGGCGTGCCCCGGCACGACACCCCTCCCCTGCTGGACGACCGGACGCTGATCGAACGGATCACCCGGCTCCAGGGCACCGACCCGGTCGTGTTCCAGGACGAGGAACTGCTGCGCATGGTGCTGCCCGCGATCCGCAACGACTACGCGATGGCGAGCGCCTATCGCCATCTCCCGGTCCCTGTGCTGCGGGTCCCGGTGACCGTGCTGACCGGCGACAGCGATCCGAACGTGTCCGTCGAGCACGCGCGGCGCTGGTCGGAGGTGGCCGGCGGCCCGTTCGCCCTACAGGTGCTGCCCGGCGGCCATTTCTACCTCAATGACCGCACGGATTCCGTCGGCCACATCATCGCGGAGGCGCTGGATCATGCTCGTTGACATGCTCGTTGACACCCCGGCGCGGACCGCGGACCGTGCTCAGACCGCGCGGCGCCTGCTGGCCTCGGCACGGGTGACGGACGGTCCGGACATGCCGGTGGACCGGGTGCCGGGCTGGCTGGCCGAACACGCCCGCCGTGGGCGGTTCGAGGTCACCCCCATCCCCTTCGAGGGGCTGCGGGGCTGGTACTTCGACCAGGGCAACGGCAATCTGCGGCACGATTCGGGCCGGTTCTTCGCGGTGGAGGGCCTGCACGTGCTCGCCGACGGGCTCCCGGCCCGCGGCTGGAAGCAGCCGATCATCGTGCAGCCGGAGGTGGGCCTGCTGGGCATCGTCGCCCGGGAGATCGACGGGGTCCTCCACTTCCTGATGCAGGCCAAGATGGAGCCGGGCAACATCAACATGCTCCAGCTCTCCCCGACGGTGCAGGCCACCCGCAGCAACTTCACGGGTGTGCACAACGGCCGCGGAATCCCGTTCCTCGACCTGTTCATGGAGCGCGGCCGGGCCAGGGTGCTGGTGGACGTGCTCCAGTCCGAGCAGGCCGACTGGTTCCTCGCCAAGCGCAACCGCAACATGATCGTGGAGATCGACGAGGACCTTCGGCCCGGCCCGGACTTCTGCTGGCTGACCTTCGGTCAGATCCTGCGGCTGCTGCGGCTGGACAACGTGGTCAACATGGACGCCCGCTCCATCCTCGCCTGTCTGCCGACGGCGGGCGCCGTGGCCGGCGATCCCGGGGACCCGGTGCTGCGTTCCTTCCACGACCCGGCGGCACCGGCCCTCGGCACCATGGCGGAGATCCACAGCTGGCTGACCGGGGTCCGGGCGCTGCGCGAGCTGGTCCAGTGCCGGGTGCCGCTGGGGGAAGTCGCCGAGGACGGCTGGGTGTTCGGCGACCGGGAGATCGGGCACGACAGCGGCCGCCGCTTCAAGGTCATCGGCGCCGACATCTCGGCGAGCAACCGTGAGGTCGCCGCCTGGAGCCAGCCGCTGATCCAGCCGCAGGTGCCGGGGCTGATGGCGCTGCTCGTCAAGCGCATCAACGGCACCCTGCACGCCCTGGTCCAGGCACGGGTCGACGTGGGCCACCTCAACGTGGCCGAGCTGGCGCCGACCGTGCACTGCCGTCCCGCCGACCACACGGGCCCGGGCACCGAGCCCTATCCACCGTTCCTCGCCGATGTGCTGGGAACGCCCGACGGCTTGATCCACTACGACGCCGTACAGTCGGAGGAGGGCGGCCGCTTCTACCACGCGGTGAACCGGTACACGATCGTCGAGGCCCCCGACGGCTTCGACGAGGACGTGCCCGAGGACTACGCGTGGCTGACGTTCGCCCAGCTCACCGAGTTGCTGGCGCACAGCCACTACCTCAATGTCGAGCTGCGCACGCTCGTGGTGTGCGCGCACACCCTGTACTGAAGCCATGTCCGTGACCCCCGCTCCCCTGCGCCTGGGCCTGCTCGGCTGCGGCGACATCGCCGCCCGCCGCACGCTGCCGGCGCTGCACCGCACTCCCGGCCTCGAACTGGCCGCGGTGGCCGCCCGGGATTCGCGGCGGGCCGCGTCGTTCGCCGACCGGTTCGGAGGCGTGGCGCTGTCGTCGTACGAGGAACTGCTGGCCGGTGACGAGACCGAGGCCGTCTATCTGTGTCTGCCGACGATGCTGCACGCCGAGTGGGCCGAACGGGCCCTGCGGGCGGGCAAGCACGTGCTGGTGGAGAAACCGCTGGCGACCTGCGGCCCGGACGCGGAGAAACTGTTCGCGCTGGCCGCCGAGCGCGGCCTGGTGCTGCTGGAGAACTTCATGTTCCTGCACCACGGCACCCAGCAGAGGGTGAGCGAGCTGCTGGCGGCGGGCACCCTCGGCGAACTCCGCGCGGTCTCGGCCGCGTTCACCATCCCGCCCCGGCCCGAGGGCGACACCCGCCACGACCCGGCCCTGGGCGGCGGTGCGCTCCTCGACAACGGCGTCTACCCACTGCGGGCGGCCCTGCGGCTGCTCGGCGGCAACCTCACGGTCGCCGGAGCCGTCCTGCGGCACAGCGAGCGGTACGGCGTCGACATCGGCGGTGCGGTCCTGCTCGCCGGGCCCGACGGGGCCACCGCGCAGGTGCGGTTCGGGATGGAGCACCACTACCGCTCCTGGTACGAGGTCCAGGGCAGCGCCGGCACCCTCGCCGTCGACCACGTCTACACGACGGCGCCCGACGTCTCCCCCGTCCTGAGGCTCACCGTCGGCATGGACCACACCGAGATCCCCGTCCCCGCCGAGGACCACTTCGAGGCCGTCCTGCGGTTCTTCGCCACCGCCGTGCGCGACCGTGACCGGGTGGAACCCCGACTGCGGCTCCTGGACGAGGAGTCACGACAGCAGGCTGGGCTGCTGGACGCGATCCGGCTCGTCAGCCGGTGACGGCGGCGCCCTCGTTCAGTTCGAGATGGGAGCCGTGGAAGGCGCGGCGCATACGGCGGTCGTGCGTGACCACGACGACCGCGCCCGGGTAGTCGGCGAGGGCCGCTTCGAGTTCCTCGACCAGCAGCGGGGAGAGGTGGTTGGTGGGCTCGTCGAGCAGCAGCAGGTCCACCGGCCGGGTCACCAGCCGGGCCAGGTCGATACGGCGGCGCTGGCCCACCGACAGGGAGCCGACGGGCAGGTTCAGCTCCGCCTCGCGGAACAGGCCGAGGGACAGCAGCTCGTCGGTGTACTCGTCGGGGTGGCCGAGCCGGCCCTCGGCGAACTCGGCCAGCACCGAGCGCCGGGGCTGCTTGGGCATCTCGTCCTGGCGCAGCCAGCCGGTGTGGGCGGCCCGCCGTACGGTGCCGGCGTCGGGTTCGAGGTCGCCGGCGAGCACGCGCAGCAGGGTGGACTTGCCCGCGCCGTTCGGCCCGGTGATCAGCAGCCGTTCGCCGGGGGCGACGGCCAGCCGGTCCAGACGCAGCCGGCCGGTCACCTCCAGGCCCCGTACCTCGGCGAGCGCCTCTTCCTGGCCGTCGGCGCCGTCCGCCTGGGTGAGGGAGACGGTGAACCGCAGCGGGTCGGGGGGCCTGGGCACCGGGTTCTCCTGGAGCCTGCGCAGCCGTTCGTTGGCGTTGCGGGCCTTGCCCGAGGTGGCGGTCGAGGAGGAGCGGGCCCGGTGGTGCTCGGAGCCGCTGAAGGCCCACGGTCCCTTCTTGGCGATCATCGCCAGCATGCGGCCGGCGTTGGCGGCGAGGGTCTCCTGGCGGGCGATCTCGGCGAGATGGTCCTGGTACTCCCGCTCCCAGCGGGCCCGGGCGGCCGCCTTGGCGGTCAGATAGCCCTGGTAGCCGTCGCCGTAGCGGTTGACGGTCCGCCGGTCCGGGTCGACTTCGAGGATCGCGGAGGTCACGGCCTCCAGGAAGGCCCGGTCGTGGGTGATGACCACCACGGTGCCGCGGTGCTCGCGCAGCCGCTTCTCCAGCCAGTCGACGGCCTGGTCGTCGAGGTCGTTGGTGGGCTCGTCGAGCAGCAGCAGCTCGGGGGCGGCGGCGAGGGTCGCGGCCAGGGCGAGCCTGCGGCGTTCGCCGCCGGAGAGGGTGTCGACGGGCCGCTCACGGTCGAGTCCGGGCAGTCCGAGCCCGTGCAGGGCGGCGTCGGCGCGGGCGTCGGCCTCGTAGCCGTCGCGATGCTCGAACTCCGCGAGCAGGTCGCCGTATGCGTCCAGGAGCTGCGGGTTGTCGTCGACGAGGGCGTCCTCGGCGGCGTGCAGCCGCCGCTCCAGGTCCCGCAGATCGGCGAACGCCCCGTCCAGTACGTCCCGTACGGTGGCGTCGGCGGGCAGTTCGAGGCGTTGCGGGAGGTGGCCGATGCCGCCCGGGGCGGTGACGGTCACATCGCCGTTGTCGGCCTTCTCGGCGCCGGCGATGATCCGCAGCAGGGTGGACTTGCCCGATCCGTTGTCCCCGATGACGCCGGCCTTCTCGCCCGGCCCGACGGTGAGGGACACCCGGTCCAGGACGACATGGTCGTCGTAGCGCTTGGTGACCTCCTCCAGCGTGAGCTGGGAGTGCGCCCTGGACGCGGTGGGTGAGGCAATTCGCATAGACATCCCTCTGGTCGAGCGTGCGGGACCCGCGGCGGACAGTCCTGCTGACGACCATAGGCCGGACCCGCTCAAGACTCGCTGGAGAACCGGTCGAGACGTACCTGACCTCTCGTCACCAGCGCAGCAGCGTCAGACCCGTGGTCATGCCGCCGCCGAAGCCCGCGAGGAGGACCAGGTCGCCCGTTTCGAGGCGGTCGCGGGCCGCGGCGAGGGTGATGGGGACGGAGGCGGCGCCGGTGTTGCCGTAGCGGTCCAGGGTGCGGTGGACGGTGGCGTGCGGCAGGTTCAGCTCCGGCAGCAGGGCGTCGATCATACGGCCGTTGGCCTGGTGGGGGACGAAGTGGCGGATCTCCGTGGAGGCGACGCCGGCGTCGGTCAGGAACCGCTGCACCGCGCCCGGCAGTTGGTCCCGGACGAAGGTCTTCACCCCGTGGCCGTCCATGGTGAAGTAGTGCAGCCCGTCCAGGAGGGTCTCCTTGGAGGCGGGCATACGGCTGCCGCCCGCCGGGACCTTGATCAGGTCCTGGTGCTCGCCGTGACTGGCCAGCCGGGTGGCGAGCACGCCCCGGTCCCCGGTGACCGGGCCGACGACGACCGCTCCGGCGCCGTCGCCGAACAGGGAGACGGTGCGCCGGTCGGTCGGGTCGATGATCCGGGAGTAGATGTCCACGCCCACCACCAGGGCGTGTCCGCCCCGCGGCACCATGCGGCGGGCGGCCTCCAGCGCGTAGACGAAGCCGCTGCACACCGCGTTGAGGTCGAAGGCCGCCGCGTGCCGCGCCCCGATCCGGTCCTGAAGCAGACAGGCCGTCGGCGGCTGCGGGAAGTCCGGGGTGGAGGTGGCCACGACTATCAGGGAGAGCTGGTCGGCGGCCAGGCCGGCGTCGCGCAGCGCGGCGCGGGCGGCCCGTTCCGCGAGGTCGGAGGCGGCCTGGTCCGGGTGCGCGTACCGCCGGGCGAGGATCCCGGTCCTGGACTCGATCCACTCCGGGGTCACCCCGGCCGCGGCGGCGGCCTCCGTGTTGTCGACCACCCGGTCCGGCACGTATGCGCCGCAGCCCAGGATTCCGTCCGCGACGGCCGTGGGGCCGCCGTCGGCCCAGGAGGCGAGGGCGCATCCGCACCGGCAGTCGTCTCGGTGAGTCATCTCTTCTCTCCTCGATCGGACGGAGGACGTGCAGCGGGCAGGCCCGCCGATTTCCCGATCGGCACAATAAGAATTGAGCCACCGGCCCTCGCCCGAATTCAACTCCCGACGGCCCCTGGATCCCCCCTGCCCGGCTTCTCGGTGCCCCCAGAATTTCTTTTAGGGGTTGGTGGCCGAAGGGCCCCTCCATAGCGTGGAAAACCGGTTATGACTCGGGGGTGGGAAAGGGGACAAGGTGATCGGGCAGTCCGTCGGAGAATGCCGTGAGGACAGCGGAGTTCAGCGTATTCGGGACCGGGTCGAGCAGTCGCTGGTCGACTGGGTCGGCGCACAGGGAATTCGGCCGCAGGCCGTTCTCGACGTCGGCGGTGGCACCGGGACGCTGCTGCGGCGCGTCGGTCTCCGCTTCCCGGACGCCGGGCTGACCGGCGTGGACGTCTCCCCGCACGGGCCCGCCGAGCGGCTGCCGTTCGAGGACGAGACGTTCGACCTGGTCGTCTCGACGGTCTGCTGCCACCACCGGCGCAGCCCCGACAAGGGCCTCGCCGAGATCGGGCGGGTGCTCAGGCCGGGGGGCCGCTTCTGTATCGCCGAGCACTATGCGGCCGGCTGGCTGCGTCCGTTCTTCGCGGTGCCCGGCAACAGCGACCGGGGGCACACCCGCGAGGAGTTGACCCGCAGGTACGGCGCGGCCGGTCTGAAGGTGGACCGCTGGCAGCTGCTCGACCGGCTGGCGGGCCTGCCGTTCAGCCATGGGATCGGCGCCGTCAAGCCCTGATCCTCTCGCCGAGGGCCGGCCGACCAGGCGCAAGCGCGTGGGGGTGAGGCGGTGAGGGTGCTTGCCCCTCGGGTCAGGCGACGGTTGTCGGGAGGAGCCGTTCGCACAGGGGGACCGCGCCGCAGTCTGCCGCCAGGCCCCACGCCCGGTGCAGTACCGCCTCGGAGGTGGAGTCGTCGCCCAGGGCCCGGAGTGCGTCCGCCATGTCGGCCAGGGCCCGGGCGTGTTCGGGGCGGTCCCCGGCGGCGCGTAGTTCCGCGGCGGCCAGGGCGAGTGTGGCGGGCCGTCCGGCGGGGGCCTCGACGGCGGCGCGCAGGCGCAGGGCGATGCCGCGGGGGCGGGGGCCGAGGGTGGCCTCGGTGAGCTGTGCGTCGATCAGTTCCGCGGCCCGGTCGGGCCGGCCGAGGTGCAGCAGTGCCTGGGCCGCGTCGGTCCGCCAGGGCATCTCCGTGAAGAGACCGCCCTTCTGAAGCGCTGCCAGCTCCCCGACATGCAGGGCGTCGGCGAGGGCCTCCTGCGGGCACCGTACGGCCAGGAAGTGACGGCTGCGGGCTCTCAGGTACGGCAGGACGTCCTCGGTGAGCGGGAGCGGCCCGGGGACGGCGCGCCGCAGCCGGCGGTCCGCCTCGTCGTGATGGCCCAGCTCCGTCAGCGCCTCCACCAGGGCCGCCACGGGCCACAGCCTCAGGGGGGTGTCGCGGTCGGCGGCCTGTACGGCGGTCGCGGCCTCCCGTTCCGCCGCGGCCAGATCGCCCAGGCACAGCAGTGCCTCCGCACGCAGCGCGCCGAACGCGGCCTGCCAGCGGCGGGCCCCGGTGGCGGCGGCCCGGGTCCGCAGCCGGGCGCAGCGCTCGGCCGTCCGCTGCGGATGTCCGGTCAGCAGGAGCCTCAGCGCGGTCCGCAGCCGGGACTCGAACGGATCCGTCGGGCACGGCGGGGTGAGCACGTGACGGGGCATGGTCGCCAGTGAACCCGCCTGCGCGGGGCCCGGTCATGTCTCTGTGGCGCGACTCCAGCGGCTCTGTGGCCGGTCTGGATTTCCGGGGGGAGCGGCACGCAGGGCGGGCCGGCCGAGACCGCGGCTGCCGATCCCACCGCGGGGAGAAGCACTTCGACGCCGCTGTGGCGTTCCTCGAGTGATGCTTCACCGGTTCTCCGGTGGCGCTTGGGACGGTGACCGGCAGTCGCCCCTCGTCCGTCCGTCGTCAGGAGGCCGTCCATGACCGCGCAGGTGTCGGAGCAGTCGCCGGTACGAGCCGCGCCCCGGCCTCGTGTCCGCAGCCGGGCGCGCGGCGCCGCCGCGCTCGCGGTGATCGCCGGGTGCAACGCGATGATCCAGCTCGACGACCCGATCGTGAACATCGCGCTGCCCGGCATGCGCGAGGGACTCGGGCTGTCCGCCGTGGGCGCGTCGTGGGTGATCAACGCCTATCTGCTCACGTTCGGCGGCCTGCTGCTGCTCGGCGGCCGGGCCGGGGACATCCTGGGCCGCCGCAAGGTGTTCATGACGGGTGTCGCCCTGTTCACGGCGGCCGCGGCCCTGCGCGGAGCCGCGCAGTCCGGCGAGTTCCTGGTGGCCGTACGAGCGGTGCAGGGCGCCGGCGCGGCGCTCGCGGCACCCAGCGGGCTCGCCCTGCTGCTGAGCACGTTCGCGGAAGGGGCCTCCCGCAAGCGGGCGATCGCCCTGTGCACCACGGTCGGCGCCGTCAGCACCGCGAGCGGGCTGCTGCTCGCGGGGGCGCTCACCTCGCTCAGCTCCTGGCGCTGGGTCCTGTACCTCGACGTACCACTCGGCCTGGCCATCGTGCTGCTCGCGCCGTTCGTCCTCGACGAGACCGCCCGCCACCGCGGCCGCTTCGACCTGACCGGCGCGCTGCTGTCCGCGCTGGGCGCCGCCTGCCTCGTGTACGGGCTGGCGCAGGCCGCCGAGCGCCCGTTGAGCGACCCGGTGGTCGTCGGCTGTGTGCTCGGCGGGGTCGTACTGCTCGCGGTGTTCGCGGCCGTCGAGCGGCGCGCGCAGCAGCCGATCGTGGTGCCGCGGCTGTTCGCCGACCGTGACCGGCTGCTCGCCTACCTGGGCACGCTCGCGGTGCCCGGCGCGCTGATCGGCACGTACTTCTTCCTCAACCAGTACTTCCAGAACCAGCACGGCTGGTCGGCGCTCAGCACGGCCTGGGCCCTGCTGCCGCTGCCGGTCACCATGGCCGTCATGGCGGTGGCCGCGGTGCGGCTCGAACGGCGCATCGGCGCCCGCCGGTTGTGGGCCGCCGGTGCCGCCCTGCTGGTGACGGGCAATCTGTGGCTGTCGACGCTCTCGGCGGGCGACGGCTATGCGGGCACGGTGTTGCCGGCGCTGGTGCTGCTCGGCGGGGGCATGGCCTTCTGTGTGCTGCCGCCGACCGTGCTGGCCACGTCGGGACTGCGCGGCGACGAGGCGGGCGCGGCCGCCAGCATGCTCAACTCCCTTCAGTCGGTGGGCGGTTCGATCGGCCTGGCCGCTCTCGTCACCGTCTCCTCGCACAGCGGCGGAATGACGGGCGGTTTCGCCACCGGGGCGGCCTTCGCGGGCTGCGCGCTACTGGCGGCACTCTTCCTGCGACACCGCTCGGAGTGACGGCCGGGCCTGCGCGCCCTCAGTAGCGGTAGTGGTCCGGCTTGTACGGCCCCCCGACCTCGACGCCGATGTAGGACGCCTGCTCGGGGCGCAGCGTCGTCAGCTTCACGCCGAGTGCGTTCAGGTGGAGCCGGGCGACCTTCTCGTCCAGGTGCTTGGGCAGGGTGTGGACACCGACCGGGTACGCGTCGGGCTTGGTGAACAGCTCGATCTGGGCCAGGGTCTGGTCCGCGAAGGAGTTGGACATCACGAAGGACGGGTGGCCGGTGGCGTTGCCCAGGTTCATCAGACGGCCCTCGGAGAGGACGATGAGCACCTTGCCGTCGGGGAACGTCCAGGTGTGAACCTGCGGCTTGACCTCGTCCTTCACGATCCCCGGCACGGCCGCCAGGCCCGCCATGTCGATCTCGTTGTCGAAGTGACCGATGTTCCCGATGATCGCCTGGTGCTTCATCCTGGCCATGTCGCCGGCCATGATGATGTCCTTGTTGCCGGTCGTGGTGACGAAGATGTCGGCCGTCTCGACGACCTCGTCCAGCGTGGTGACCTGGTAGCCGTCCATCGCCGCCTGGAGCGCGCAGATCGGGTCGATCTCGGTGACGATCACGCGGGCGCCCTGTCCGCGCAGGGACTCCGCGCAGCCCTTGCCCACGTCGCCGTAGCCGAACACGACCGCGGTCTTGCCGCCGATCAGGACATCGGTGGCGCGGTTGATGCCGTCGATCAGGGAGTGCCGGCAGCCGTACTTGTTGTCGAACTTCGACTTGGTCACCGCGTCGTTCACATTGACCGCGGGGAACAGCAGTGTGCCCGCACGCTGCATCTCGTACAGCCGGTGGACGCCGGTCGTGGTCTCCTCGGTCACCCCGCGGATCCCGTCGGCGAGGGCGGTCCAGTCGATGCCGCTCGACCTCAACAGGTCCTGCACGACGGCGAGTTCCTCGTTGCCGGCGGGCGGGAGCTCGCCGGACTTGAGGTACTCGACGCCCTGGTGGACGAGGACGGTGGCGTCACCGCCGTCGTCCAGGATCATGTTCGGGCCCGCATGGCCCGGCCAGGTCAGGGCCTGCTCGGTGCACCACCAGTACTCCTTGAGCGTCTCGCCCTTCCACGCGAAGACGGGGATGCCGGCGGCGGCGATCGCGGCGGCCGCGTGGTCCTGGGTGGAGAAGATGTTGCAGGACACCCAGCGGACCTCGGCGCCCAGCGCGACGAGGGTCTCGATGAGAACGGCCGTCTGCACGGTCATGTGCAGGGAGCCGGTGATCCGGGCCCCGGCCAGCGGCTGCGCCTCGGCGTACTCCGCACGGATCGCCATCAGGCCGGGCATCTCGTGCTCGGCCAGGGTGATCTCCTTGCGGCCGAACCCGGCCAGGGACAGGTCCGCGACCTTGTAGTCCGTGAACTCAAGCGACATGGAGGCTCCTGGAGGTCTGGAGGTTGCGATGGATGTCGAGCGCGGCGGTGGATCTGTTGAGCGTGATGTAGTGCAGCCCGGGCGCCCCTTCGGCGAGCAGCCGGCCGGCCATGGCGGTGGCGTGGTCGACACCGATCCGGTGCCCGGCGGCGGGATCGTCGCGAGCCATCTCCAGGCGGTGGGCGAGGTCTTCGGGGAAGGCCGCGCGGGACAGTTCGGCGAAGCGGCGGATCTGGCGTACGTCGGTGGCGGGCATGATCTCCGGGATGATCGGTGTGTCGCAGCCCGCCGCGGCCACCCGGTCACGCAGCCGCAGATAGTCCTCCACGTGGAAGAACATCTGGGTGATGGCGTAGTCGGCGCCCGCCCGGCACTTGGCGACGAAGTGCCGGATGTCGCTGTCCCAGTCCGGTGAGCGCGGGTGCCGCTCGGGGAAGGCGGCCACCGCGATGGTGAAGTCGCCCAGGGACCGCACCAGTTCGACCAGCTCGCGGGCGTGTGTGAAGCCGTCCGGGTGGGGTGTCCAGGGGCCGCCCGGGTCGCCGGGCGGATCGCCCCGCAGGGCCAGGACGTCCCGGATGCCCGCGTCCGCGTACTGGCCGACGATGTGGCGCAGTTCGGCCGCCGAGTGGCCGACGGCGGTGAGATGGGCGACGGGCCGCAGCGTGGTCTCGGCGGCGATGCGGCGGGTGACGGCGATGGTCCGGTCGCGGGAGGAGCCGCCCGCGCCGTAGGTGACGGACACGAAGTCGGGGCGCAGCGACTCCACCCGGCGGATCGTGTCCCACAGGGCACGCTCGCCCTTCTCGGTCTTCGGGGGGAAGAACTCGAAGGAGAAGGTCGTCATGCTGGACGTCCCTGCTGGACGTCGTCCCCGCAGGGCGTCCGCCCGGGTCCGCCGGTCACGCCAACTCCATGAGCACGGGGGCGAGTTGCCCGGCCGTCTCGGCGCCGTACGCCTGTTCCGCCGTATGCAGCAGGCGCTGCGGGTCGATGCGGTACGTCTGTGAGCCGACCGTCGCGAGCGCCTGTGCGGCGACCACGCAGCCGAGACGGGCGGCGGCTTCGAGGGCGAGTCCGCGGCCGAGGCCGGCCAGGAAGCCGGCCCGGAAGGCGTCGCCGACGCCGGTCGGGTCGGCCACGGGGACGTCGGGGACGGCCGGTACGGTCAGCGTCGGCTCGCCCTCGCGGTCGATGCGTACACCGGCGCCGCCGAGCGTGGTGACCCAGGCGCCGACGCGGGTGAGGATCTCGGTGGGCTCCCAGCCGGTGCGTTCGCGCAGCAGCGCGGCCTCGTACTCGTTGGTGAACAGCCAGCGCGCGCCGTCGACCAGGTCCCGCACCTCGTCCGACTCCAGCCGGGCGAGCTGCTGGGAGGGGTCGGCGGCGAAGGCCAGGCCCAGTTCACGGCACTCGGCGGTGTGGCGGAGCATCGCCGCCGGGTCGTTGGGGCAGACGAGGACCAGGTCGGGGCGGGGGGCCTGAAGAGTGTCCAGCTGCCACAGGTCGATGTCCCGGGCGTCCTGCATGGCGCCCGCGTAGAAGGCCGCGATCTGGTTGGCGTCCTGGTCGGTGATGCACAGGAAGCGGGCGGTCTGCCGCTCGCCGGAGACCAGGACCGCCCCGGTGTCGACCCCGTGCTCCTTCAGCCAGGTCTCGTACTCGGCGAAGTCGCTGCCCACGGCGCCGACGAGCAGCGGCGCGAGGCCGAGACCGCCGAGGCCGTAGGCGATGTTGGCCGCGACTCCGCCCCGGCGCACCTCAAGGGCGTCGACGAGGAAGGAGAGCGACACATGGGCGAGCTGGTCGGGGATCAGCTGATCCGCGAACCGGCCGGGGAAGACCATCAGGTGGTCGGTGGCGATGGAACCGGTGACAGCGATGCGCACGTCGGGTTCTCCTCGAAAGGCGCGGGCCGTTCAGTGGCCGGCGGCGTCCTTGAGCCGCTGGGCGCGGTCGGTCCGCTCCCAGGTGAAGTCGGGCAGCTCGCGGCCGAAGTGGCCGTACGCCGCGGTCTGGGCGTAGATCGGGCGGAGCAGGTCGAGGTCGCGGATGATGGCGGCCGGGCGCAGGTCGAAGACCTGGGCGACGGCGTCCTCGATGCGGTTCTGCGGGACCCGGCCGGTGCCGAAGGTCTCCACGAACACGCTGACCGGTTCGGCCTTGCCGATGGCGTAGGCGACCTGGACCTCGCAGCGCTCGGCGAGCCCGGCGGCGACGACGTTCTTGGCGACCCAGCGCATCGCGTACGCGGCCGAACGGTCCACCTTGGACGGGTCCTTGCCGGAGAAGGCGCCGCCGCCGTGGCGGGCCATGCCGCCGTACGTGTCGATGATGATCTTGCGGCCGGTGAGGCCGGCGTCGCCCATCGGGCCGCCGATCTCGAAACGGCCGGTCGGGTTGACCAGCAGGCGGAAGTCCGCGGTGTCCAGCTTGATGCCCTCGTCGTCCAGTCCGGCCAGCACGTGTCCGACGACATGGCGGCGGATGTCGGGAGCGAGGAGGGAGTCCAGGTCGATGCCGCTCGCGTGCTGGGAGGAGACGACGACCGTGTCGAGGCGGACCGGGCGGTTGCCCTGGTACTCGATGGTGACCTGGGTCTTGCCGTCCGGGCGCAGGTAGGGGACGGTGCCGTTCTTGCGGACCTCGGTCAGGCGGCGGGACAGCCGGTGGGCGAGGTCGATGGGCAGGGGCATCAGGGACGGCGTCTCGTCGGTGGCGTAGCCGAACATCAGGCCCTGGTCGCCGGCGCCCTGGCGGTCCAGTTCGTCGTCGGCGCCGTCGATCCGCGACTCGTACGCCGTGTCGACGCCCTGCGCGATGTCCGGCGACTGGGCGCCGATGGACACCGACACTCCGCAGGACGCGCCGTCGAAGCCCTTGGCGGAGGAGTCGTAGCCGATGGACAGGACCGTGTCGCGGACGATCTGGGCTATCGGTGCGTACGCCGTGGTGGTGACCTCGCCGGCGATGTGGACCTGGCCGGTGGTGATCAGCGTCTCGACGGCGACCCGGGAGTTCGGGTCCTCGCGCAGCAGCGCGTCCAGGACGGCGTCGCTGATCTGGTCGGCGATCTTGTCGGGATGGCCCTCGGTCACTGACTCCGAGGTGAACAGACGACGGGACATGTCTCTCCGTAACTTGTCGGGCGGCCCGCGGCGGGCCGTCGATCACGCCGCCGTCGTCCGGCCGGTCACCCGGTGCGTCCGGGGTGTCCGGCCCGTTCGGCGGCGGTTTCGAGCATGCGGGCGTGGCCGTCGGCGTCGGCCGCGGCGGAGGTGAGCACCACGAGCGGAGGGCGTCCGCCGTTCGCCGCGATGCGCCGGGCGATCTCGTAGGCGACGCTTCCGCCGCCGGAGAACCCGCCCAGGACGAGGAGTTCCTCCGCGTCGGCCAGGGGCCGCAGCGCCGTGTAGCGGGCGTGCGCCCCGCCGGGCACGGAACGCAGCAGGACGATCGACTCGGGGCCCCGGTAGGCCCGGGCGAGGCGGTAGTAGTGGGAGCGCGGGGTGCCGTGGGTCTGTAGGAGGCAGACGGTGCCGGCGCCGGCGGCCGCGGCGGCGCGCAGCGGGACGAGCAGGGGCTCCGACTCCGCGTCCGGCGGGCTGCCCACGGGTTCGCGGGCCGGGGCGGTGTCCCGGTCGCGGGACGGCGAGACGGACTCGGCGGCGTCGACGACGGCGGACAGCAGATCCAGGATGTCGGCCACGGTCGTGGAGTCGCCCGCCACGTACGGCAGTTCGCCCAGCAGCAGGGCGCTGTGGGTCAGCACGCCGACGGCGTCGACGAGACGGGCCCGGTCGTACCAGGCGGTCAGCGCGAGCCGGCCGTCGCCGTCGTGGTGGGCGACGAGCGTGAGCGGGAAGGCGGTGCGGGCGCCCAGGGTGTCGGGCTCCTCGACGCGGATGCCCTGGGCGGCGAGCGCGTCCACGAGGTCGTCGGGGTCGCGCGGCCGGCTCTCAAAGACAAGGAGCGTGCCGTCCTCCTCGGAGTCGAGGACCGGCTCCGTCCCCGTCTCCGTCTCCGGGGTGGCCCAGGTGCGGACCTGGCCCGGGGAGATCCATTCGTAGGACGACATGTCCAGGGCCCGGTCGCGGAGTTCGGCGAGCAGGGACGCCATGGTGGAGCGGGGATCGACCTCGACGGACAGCGGCAGCGCGGTACGCAACGCGGCCGGCATGCGTTCCGCCCCCTCGAACGAGATACCACGCCCGGAGGCACTGACCCCGAACCGGACCCGAGCCGCGGCCCCGGCCCCACAGGCCCGATACAACAGCACGGCCCAGACCGCCTGAAGCACACTGCTCTCCGTACTGCCCCAGTGCGCAGCCCAGGCACCGAGCCGCTCAGTCTGCGCAACGGTGAGACGCAGCCGGGTACGCGCGACGGCACCGGACGGTGGCACGGAGGCGGGGCGATCCACGCCGGACGCCGAGCTATCCGCGCCGGAGGGCGAGCTATCCGCGCCGGAGACGGGGCGGTCCGCGCCAGTCGCGGGGCGATCCACGCCAGTCGTGGGGCGATCCACGCCGGACACCGGACCACCCACGCCAGACGCCGGGCGATCCGCGCCAGAAGCGGGACGGTCCACGCCGGTAGTGGGGCGGTCCACGCCGGACGCCGGACCACCCACGCTGGTAGCCGGGCGATCCACGCCGGACGCCGGACCACCCACGCCGGTAGCCGGGCGATCCACGCCAGAAGCGGGACAGTCCGCGCCAGTCGCGGGGCGGTCCACGCCAGACGCCGGGCCGTCCCCCGTAGTCGGGCGGGACGCTTCGGTGGTGGGTGGGACGGGCCAGGTGGTGTCGGTGGGGGAGGGTAGGGAGCGGGACCAGAGGTCGCGGGCGGGGGCGGTGTTCTGGCGGCTGAGCCAGCGGGCGTAGTCGCGGATGTCGGGGCGGCGTTCGCCGCCGGGCAGCCGGCCGCCGGCCAGATAGGCGCGGTAGAACTCGCGCAGCAGCAGACGTGCGCTCCAGTCGTCGAGCAGCGCGTGGTGGTAGGTGAGCAGCATCCGCGTGGGCACGGGCTGCTCGCGTTCCGCGCCGCCGCCGAACACGGTGACGCGCAGCGGACCGGGCAGGCGCGGGTCGATGCCGCGCGCGCGGTCGTGTGCGACGAGGTCGGGCCAGCGGACGGCGGCGTACGGCAGCCACAGCACGGTGGCGTCGATGTGCTCGTGCAGGACGATCAGAGGTTCGGGCCCGTCGTCGAAGGCGGCGCGCAGCACGCTCTCGCTGTCGGTGACGGACTGCCAGGCGGCGCGCAGGCGTTCGGGGTCGAGGGGGCCGTGCCAGACCACGGTGAGCTGCTGGACGTGGCGGCCGGGGTGGGCGTCGGAGTCGGCGAGCAGTTCACGCTGGAGCGGGGTCGCCGCGAGGCTGCGGGCGGGCTGGGCGCCGGGCAGCGGGTGGGTGAGCAGGTCGGCGAGCCGGCCGTAGGGGAAGACGTCGGCCGGGATACCCGTGTCGTCGGTGGCGAGGCGGAGGGCGTGGTGGCCGGGGCCGAGTTCGTCGACGCGGTGCCGCCAGGCCCGGGCGTCCGGGTCGTGGACGGCGAGATGGTCGAGGGCAGCCTTGAGCCGGGCCGGGTCGAGGGGGCCGCGCAGCTCCAGGGCGGGCGCGTCGTAGGGGGGCCGGCCCAGGTCGACGAAGACGGTCGTCGTCTGCTCGGGCGGCTGGGGTGAGGCATGATCGGCGGTCATCGGATATGCGGGGCACGCCCGTTCGGTGGCCGCGCGTACGGCGTGCTCTCGACGCGTACGACTGTGCACGACCTCCGTGAACGGCTGCGGAAGTACCCCCTCCCTCCCCTCTCTGCGAGCGCTGAACGAGTATGCGCAGGGCCACCCACACGGTCCTGATGCGGCGCTGACACCGTGCTAGGCGCTCCGCCGGGGGTGCCGGCGAGGAACGTGCCGCGATGTGCCGTCGGTCGGCTGCGGCGCCGTCGTGGCTGGTCGCGCAGTTCCCCGCGCCCCTTCGGGGCCCGGGGCCCCGTATGCGGATCCTCGACCGGTCCTGGACGCGGCCTCGACCCCGGCCCGAGTGTGCCCCCGGCGATCACACCCCGTCGTCCGCCGAGGCGCCGAGCAGGTCCGCCACCGCGCTCATGAAACCCTCGTCGAGCATCGTGCGGGGCGCCGTGTCCCGGGAGGTGTCGAGGCCCGTGTCGTGGCAGGCGACGCTGATGAGGTAGCGGCCGAGGGCCTTGTGCGTACTGAAGGCCCACTCGCCGCGCGCGGCGGGCGTACCGTCCGGCGCAAGCAGCCCGCCGCTTCCGATACCGAAGCCGAACTCGGAGAAGCCGAGCCGCAGTCCCTGCCCGAGGGCCTTGGTGTACGCCTCCTTCAGCGTCCACAGCCGCAGCAGCCCGGCCGACCGCTCGGCCTCGGGCAGCCGCTCCAGCCCCACGCGCTCGGCGGGCGTGCACACATGCTCCTGCATCAGGTCGAACGACATCGTCCGCCCGGCGGGCTCCGCGTCGACGCCGATCCGCCCGTTGCGGCTGACCCCGACCGCGATGAGGTCGTCGGTGTGCGTGAGGCTCACGTCGATCTGGTCGAGCCCGCGCAGATAGGGCCGCCCGCCGATCTTGTACGCGAGGTCGAGGTCGGCCGCCCGGGTGTCCAGCGCGGCCGCGGCGGTGAACTTGGTGGCCAGCCGCGACGCCACGAACCGGAAGCGCACGACCGGGTCGGCGGTGCGCCGGTACCGCGTCCAGTCCCGCCCGAGCAGCGACCGCAACGCGGGGTCGGTGACGGCGGTGGCGAGCCACTGCCCCCAGGTGGTGTACACGACGGCGTTGCCCCGCAGCCGCATGTCCTCGCGCACCTGGTGCCACGGGCCGTCGGGTCCGCTGACGTGCACCGGTTCGCTGATGCGGGCGGCGTCGAAGGCCGACGCGGGCACCGCGACCGGTTCGGCCCACGGGGCCGGGTCCGCCACTGTCACTCCGGTCATGCCTGTCCCCCTTCCCTCTTCCCTGTGTTTCCCTGTGTCGCGTTCTCGCGCCGCCCGCCGAGCCGTCGGCCGGACGCCGCACGGTCACTGTGCGAGCGGTGTCGCGTCCAGATCGCAGCTGAGTCCGGCCCGGTAGCGCCGGACCAGTTCGTCCAGTACGTACGCCGCGCAGCCGTCGGGCAGTTCGGGCACCGGGATGCCGAGCCGCTCGCCGATCCGGGACAGCGCGAGCACGGCCCACGCGGCGTCGGCGAGGAACGGGTCCGTGCCGTCCTGGCCCTCCCAGACGCCGAGTACCGCGGCCGCGGCGGCGATCAGGCTGTAGCGGTCACTGAGCACGCACACCGCGGGATCGCCCAGTGCGGAGGACCCGTTCGGCGGCAGCCGACGGCAGGTCTCGCGCAGCGCGCGCAGCTCGGCGACGAACGCCTCGGCGAGTTCGGCGAGTGCGGTGATCTGGCCGCCGACTCCGCGGGACGGGGCGAGCCGGTCGGCCGAGCCGACGAGGGAGGCGGCCATGAAGTCGCCGCCGCCGGCGATGCCCAGCAACCGGTAGTCCAGCGGCGGCAGTTCGGCACCCTTGCGGAACAGCTCGGGCGGCGGCTCGTCCTCGGCGAACCAGGCACTCTCGGCGAGGGTGCGCAGCTGCGGCACGATCACGGCCTGGCAGGCGGCGGTGCCGGCGTGGCCGAGCCCGGCGACCGGAAGGTCCCGTACGAGCTTGTCGAGCGCGCCGTACTCGGGGCTGCCGTGCCGGTAGCCGCGGGAGCCCAGCACGGTGGAGAGCTCCTCCAGGTTCTCCCGCAGCAGGTCGGGCACGACGTACTTGACGGCGGCGGCGAGCACATGGGCCCGGTCGGGCAGCAGGCCCAGCGCGCGCAGGGCGACGGTGGCCATGGCGTCGCAGGCCAGCAGATCGGCGAAGACCCCGGTGAGCGGCTTGTGCCAGCGGCGGGCGACGGGCCCGCTGCGCCCGGTGGTCGCGGCCCGGACCGCGGAGTGCAGGACGGTGTCGGCGGCCGCGGTGACGACCCCGCAGATGACACTGCGGTTGACCTGGAAGGTGCGCAGGGCGAGCGCGACGCCTTCGCCGCTGCGGCCGACGAGGGCGTCCTCGGGCAGCGTGCGGCCGTCGAACTCCAGGCCGGAGAAGAGCGTTCCGCGCATCCCCGAGGTCTCGATCCGCGGGAGGTGCCGCATGGCGCCGGGCTCGGCCCGCGCGGGGTCGAGGAGGAACACGGAGTGGCTGCGCGGTCCGCGCGCGGCGTCGGTACGGGCGTAGACGATCTGTGCGTCGGCGCGCGCCGCGTTGATGATCAGGTCCTTGCGGCCGTAGAGCCCCAGCCCGCTCCGCCCGGCCGGACGGGCGGTGAACTCGTCCCTCAGGATGGCGTTGGCGTGGGCGAGTTCGTGGTGCAGGATCGTGGCGCGTCCGCCGCCGAGCAGCAGTTCGGCGAGGTCGCGGCGCTGGTCGGGGGTGCCGGCCGCCCAGACGGCGCCGGTGGCGAACAGCGAGGTGATGCCGTACCCGAAGCCGAGCGCGACGTCGCGCCGGAAGACGGGGCGCAGGGTGCGCGCGAGCAGATCGGCGCGGGTGAGGCGCCCGCCGTACTCGACGGGTACGAACTCCGCGGCCAGGCCGGCCCCGTCGAGCAGTGCCTCGGTCGCGGCGGGCGGGGTGCGCCGGTGGTCGGCGGCGAACAGGGCGCGCAGCCCGTGCGGGTTGGCGGGGTCGTACGGATCGCCGAGCAGGGCCTCGAGCCGCGCGGCGCGCGCAAGTGCGAGTGCCTCCCAGCGGCCGCGCCCGGCGCCCGCCGTACGTACGGTCTCGGCTGTGGTGGTCATGGCGGCGTTGGTCAGCTCCTTCGTACCTCTACGTACCTGTCGCACATCTACGCCCGACACTGACGGCCGCTCCTCGCAGCGCGCTGGAGCAGCGCTCGACATTCCGTCCACAAATCCGGGGTCGGGCCGGGAGCCGGTGGCGGGAAACCGCAGAACAGACCGCATGGACGGTTTCTTTCTCGATCGCCACCCGAGCAACCCTCAAGCGGAACACAGGAGTTCCACGACCGTCTCCCGAGAAAAGGACATGAAAAAGGGCTGCCGCGATCCCGTCCGGGATGTGCGGCAGCCTCAGCTCGGCCGGCCACGGCCCTAGTGGGGAACCGGGGCGGACAACTTACGGGTGACGAGGGCGTCGAGGGCGCCGATGGACCGGAAGTACTCCAGCTCCAGGTCGTCCTCTTCGACGGTGATGCCGAACTCGTGCTCGACGAAGGACACCAGCTGCATCGCGAACACCGAGCTGACGAAGCCGAGTTCGAAGATGTCGTCGTCCCCCAGATCCTGCACCGGGAAGAACCGGGAGAGGTAGCCCGCGATCCTGGTCCTGCTGTCCGTGCTCATCTCTGCCTCCGTCCTGTCGTCGGCTCAGGCCGCCCGGGTCACGGACTCCGCATACCGCCGGGCCAGCTCAAGGGTGGCCGTGGAATTGCGCCCGAGAGCCTCCCGCACATGGCGCCGGGCCCGGCCGAGGTCCGCCCCCGGCCCCAGCACCCGCTCCACCGCCTCCTCCCGCAGCACCACACTGTGCTGCGCGACCGCGCTCACCCCGTGCTCGTCGGAGACGACGTTCCACTCCCCGGTGTGCGCCTCCATCAGCGCGGGCGTGACGGTCTGCTTGTAGACGATCCGCCCCGCGTGCGGAAAACAGATCCGCACGGACTCGGTGGTGTGCGTCGCCCCGTCCGCGGTGAGCGTGTCCATCGACATGATCTGCACCCCGGGAATGTCCTCCGTCAGCTCCAGCCGCTCCACATGCGGAATGAGCTCGGGCCAGTCACCGACCCGGTAGAGGAACTCGTACACCGGCTCGGCGGGCGCATCGATACGGACCGTGTCCTCGAAGGACAGCACCAGCTCGTCGAACCGTCGCCAGCGCTCCGCGAGCGACTTCAGACTCGCCAGCTCGGCCCGGGAGTTGAGCTCCAGGACCTGCTCCACCCAGGACAGTTCACCCGCGCTGTCCCCGAGCACCGAAAAGTCGTGCAGCAGTGTCAGCACACTGGTCCCGTCGGGCCGCTCCTCGACGATCCACGTGCCGTGCATCTTCGTCACCGGCAGCTGCGGATGCGTCTGGTGGAACTCGACGCACCGCGTCCTGGGGTCCTGGATCCGCTCCGAGATCCACGACCTGACCCGGCGGCCCGCCGTCGCCCACATCCGCAGCCGCTCGTTCGTGCCGTCGAACTCCAGCCGCTCCACATGCACGTTCTCCGGGAAGAACAACGGCCACCGCACCACGTCCGTGATCAGCCCGTACACGACCCCGGCCGGGGCGTCCACCTCGGCCGAGTGCGAGGTACGGTGCACACGCTCACCGGTCATGATCAGTGCTCCTTCGGGCGAGGGACAGGGGTGGGCAGGTCGGGCGCCGGTTCGCGCCGGGCCTCCCGGGCGAGCGGGTCCGAAAGTCCCAGCGGGGCGAACGCCCCGTCCAGGACGGAGCGCGTCAACTGGCTGCCGCGCGCGGCGACATAGCCGTCCGGGCGGACCAGCACCCAGCAGCCCGGGGCGAGGCCGAGCGCGGTGCGCAGCCGGGCGTCGGGGTCGGCGAGCGGGGCGGGTCCGTCGGCGTCCTTGCCGCCGACGGTCCGCACGGAAAGCCACTCGCCGTACTGGACGGCGGCGGTGACGGCGACGCCGACGGGCGTGTCCCCGGGGCCGGTGCCGCCCTCGGCGAGCAGCAACGTCCAGCGCGGGTCGCGCAGTTCGTCGTGCAGGGCACGGCAGCCGGGGGACTCGGGATCGTGCACCTGGGCCTCGGTGATCCGCCGGCCGGGCCAGGGGGTGGGGGTCGGTACGGTCCCGGACAGCACCACGGGGCCGACACCGACGACATGCACGTAGGACTCGACACTGTTCAGAGAGGATTCGCCGTACTCGATGCGCAGGCCGGACATGCCGCCGAGGACCTTGCGCTGGATGGCGCGGCGCAGGGCCGGGACGGTGCGCACGACGGCGAAGACGACGGGCAGCGCGGCCGAGGCGAGGAGGTTCTTCAGCTGGACGAGGAAGGTGGCGGTGCGGGTGGAGCCGAGGAGTGCCTCGCCGATCGGTACGCGTTCCTCGCTGTAGGTGTCGAGCAGGGCGGGTCCCGCGTTGCCCTGGTCGACCTGGGCGATTTTCCAGGCGAGGTTGTACGCCTCCTGGACGCCGGTGTTCATGCCCTGTCCGGAGGCGGGGCTGTGCACGTGCGCGGCGTCGCCGGCCACGAAGACACGGCCGTCGTGCATGCGTTGCACCATCCGCTGCTGGAAGGTGAACACGGACGTCCACTCGGGCTCGCCGACCCTGACCTCACGGCCGAGCCCCTTGGACAGCCGGGCCCCCAGCCGGGCGGCGCCGCCGTCGGGTGCGGGCGCGGTGTCGAGGAGCCGCCAGTGCCCGTCGCGGGCGTAGGGCACCATCATCAGGGCGTGTCCGCCGGTGTGGGTCCAGTAGATGGTGTCGGGCGGCAGGTCGGTGTCGACGGGCGCGTCGGCGAGCATCCAGGTCTCGCTGGTCTCGCCGGTCAGTTCCAGACCGAGCAGCTTGCGCACGGTGCTGTGCCCGCCGTCGCAGCCGACCAGCCATGAGGTCCGGGCGCTCTCCTCGGCGCCGTCGGCGTCGCGCAGGCGGATGCGCACACCGTCCGTGTCCTGCTCGAACCCGGTCAGCCGTACACCCCACTCGATCTCGACGCCGAGCCGGGCCACGGCCTCGCGCAGCACGGCCTCGGTGTCGGTCTGCGAGACGATGAGCGTGTAGGGGTACGAGGTCGGCATCGTCGAGTAGTCGGCCTCCAGACGCACCAGCCGGTGTCCGCCGGAGTACATGGTGAAGGCGCGGTTGCGCCGGCCCCGTTCGAGCAGCGCGTCGACGACGCCCAGCTGCGCGAACGTCTCCAGGGTGCGGGGGTGCACGGCCACGGCCCGGCTGGTGCGCGCGGGCCCGGGGGCGGCGTCGACCAGCCGCACCCGCACTCCCCTGCGGGCGAGTTCGTGGGCGGCGGTCAGACCGACGGGACCCGCGCCGACGACGACGGCCCGCGGCCGGTCGAGGTCGTGCATCACGCGCTCTCCTCGACCGTCTCGTACAGCCCCGGGTCGGGCGTGGCCAGCGGGCCCAGGCCCTTGACCAGCGACTGGAACTCCTCGCTGCGTACGGCCTGCTGGTGGGCGACGGCGTCCTGCCACACGGCCAGCTCGAGGAAGACGTTGGGCGCGCCCGCGTGACGGAGGGTCTGGTGGCTGACGTAGCCGGGCTGGGCGGCCATGTAGGAGGTGAGCCTGCCCTTGACGGCGAGGAAGGTGTCGAGGTCGCCGTGGACGGTCAGCTTGTTGACGAAGGTCACCATGGTCTTCTCCTGAGAACCTGGGGGATTCGGATGTGCGGGTGTGCGGGTGCGGGCGCCGGGGTCAGGACGCGGCTCTCTGTATGAGCCGCTGCCGGATCAGGCGCCGGGCCGGCTTGCCGGTGGGGGTGCGATCCACGGCGTCCAGGGCTTCGGTGAGGCGGATCCGCTCGAAGTGGGCGAGCTGTTCGTTGGCCCGTGCCGTGACCGAGTCGAGGACGTCGAGGATCCGGTGGGGGCGACCGGAGGTGTCGTGGTCCGCGCGCAGGACGACGCCCGCCCAGACCAGGCCGCCGTGTTCTTCGTCGGGCCAGCCGGCGACCACGCAGTCGGCGACCCTCGGGTCGGTGGCGAGGATCCCTTCGACACGGCTGGGCGAGACGATCTCGTTGTCGTACTTGAAGATGTCGTCGATCCGGTCGACCAGCCACAGGGCCCCGTCGTCGTCGACGTATCCGACGTCCCCGGTGGAGAACCAGCCGTCCGCGTCGATGCGCTCACAGGTCTGCTCGCCGAGGTAGCCGGCCATCAGCTGGGGGCCCTTGACCTGCACCTCGCCGCTGGACCAGACGTCGACCGGGCGGCGGGTGGTGAGGTCGACGAGCCGGCACTCGGTTCCGGGCACCGGGGCGCCGACCGCGCCGGGCCGGTAGCCGTCGGGCTGCTGGCAGTGGGTGAGCGGGGAGAGTTCGGCCATGCCGTAGCCCTGGACGACGGGGACGCCGAGCAGGTCGCGCAGGGTGCGGGCGGCTTCCCGGCGCAGTCCGGAGCCGCCGGAGAGCACGGCCGTGAGCGCGGGTCCGCCCCGCGCGGCGCGCTCGGTCGCGGCGAGGCGTCCGTCAGCGGCGAGGCGGTGCAGTCGTGCGGGCAGCCCGTAGTAGTGGGTGGCGCCGGTGCCGGCGGCCACGGCCAGCGAGAGAAGCGGGTCGGGGTCCTGGCACAGCACCTGGCAGGCGCCCGCGTCGAGCGCCGAGTTGAGGTGCATGACGTGGTACAGCGGCAGGTGGTTGACGGTCACCGAGTCGCGGCCCAGGCGGTGGGCGAGGGCGGTCTGCCGGGCGTTGGCGACCACGTTGCGGTGGGTGAGCAGTACGCCCTTGGGGCGGCCGGTGGTCCCGGTGGTGAACTGCACGCAGGCGACGGCGTCCCGCTCGGCGTGGACCGGTTCGGGGGTGTCCGGCATCCCTTCCAGGGCGGTGTGCAGGGGCACGCAGCCGGGGGGCACCACGGCGTCGGGCGCGTCGGTCACCACGATGGTGTGCAGCGCGGGCAGCGCACCCCGCATCTTGGCCAGCAGTCCGGCCGTCGCGGCGGGCACCAGAGCGATCTCGGCCCCGGACGCGGCGAAGACGTGCCGCAGTCCGTCCTCGCCGATCAGCGGGTTGACCAGCACGACCGTGGCCCCGCCGCGTATCGCGCCGTAGTAGCCGGCGGCGAAGACCGGGTCGAGGACGTTGGCCACGCCGATCCGCACGCCCGGCCGGCCGGCGGTCAGTTGCTGCACGAGCACGGCGATCCGGTCGGCCCGGGCGTCGAGTTCACGGAAGGAGAGGGCCGCGCGGGCGGTGCGGACGGCGGTGCCGTCCGGGTCGCGCTCGGCGGCCGCGCGCAGCAGACCGTCCACCGGGAACTCGGGATACGTGAACTTCGGCACGGTTCTCCTCCGGGTCTCGGTAGGCGGCGCGCACACCGCTCGACGGGTTCACGTTCCGCCGGACCGCTTGAGGAATGTTCGAAGGGTGCTCGATCTGTACTGCACTGCACCCCTGCTCACCCTCGAACGCCGGACCGTGTCCCCTCACTTGTGCTGCTGGGCACGAACAGGTCGCTGCGCACGCTGACCGGGTCGGCGCCGTACGCGATCCTGCGGGTGATGCGCTCGCCGAGCGGGGTGCGGGTGACCACCGAGGCGGCGCGGGCGCGCAGCCGGGTGGTGACGGGTCCGCCGCGGCCGAGCAGCGCCTTGGCCTGAAGCCGCTGCATCCGGTGCACGGCGGCGGCCGCGGGCCTGCGGCGCAGCTCGTAGGGGAGCAGCCGGGTGCGGCTCGCGTCGCCCGCGCGGACGGCGTCGAGCAGGACGGGGTGGGCGGCGGCCGCGTCCTGGAGGGCGAGGTTGATGCCCTGGGCGCCGATCGGCCCGTGCGTGTGGGCGCTGTCACCGACGAGCATCAGCCCGTCGCGCACCCACTCCTCGGCCTGGGCGGCGAACACGTCGAGCAGCTTCAGGTCCGCGAGAGCGGGCGGATGCTCGCGGAACAGTTCCGTGAACTGCGGCAGCGCGTCGGTCAGTTCGCGGCGGATCGCGTCGATCCCCTGGGCCGCGACCCGGTTCCAGGTCCCGTGCGGCAGGGTCCAGCCGATGCGCAGCCGGTCGGGGTGGGTGTCGTGGACGAGGAGGGCGCCGCGCTCGGTGCGGTGGACCCGTACGTGCCCGGTGGCCCCGCCCGGCGCGGGCAGCGCGAACCACACCACGTCCTGGTCGAACGCCTCGGTCCGTCCGGCGTCGATGCCGGCCAGCATCCGGGTCCGGGAGTACCGGCCGTCGGCGCCGGCCACGACGTGCGCCCGCACCATCGCCGTGTGCCCGTTCCCGTGCTGCGCCACGGCCCCGGTGACCCGGTCGCCGTCGCGCAGCAGCGCACTGAGCCGGTAGCCCTCCAGCAGGGTGAATCCGGGCAGGGCACGGCAGGCGGCGAGGAGCTCGTGCAGCAGATGGCGCTGGGGCAGGGCGAGCAGACAGTCGTACGGCGGTGTCAGGCGCCGGTAGTCGATGTCGAGCAGCAGCCGTTCGTCCTGGAGGACCTGGAAGCCCTTCAGCGTGCAGGCTCCGCGGGCCCGGGCGCCGTCGAGGACGCCCAGTTCGCCGAGGATGCGCTGCCCGCCGGGCTGGAGGATCTCGCCGTGGAAGTCGCGGCGCAGCCCGGTGGAGCGCTCCAGCAGGGCGACGCTGACGCCGGAGCGCAGCAGCATCAGGGTGAGCGCGAGCCCGGCGGGGCCTGCGCCGACCACACAGACGTCGGTACGCAGTTCGTTGACCCGACCCATCTCGGGCACCTTCATGCTCGTCCTCCTGTGGTGGGACGGGCCGTCGATCGGGTGCGGGCCCGTTGTGGCTGGTCGCGCAGTTCCCCGCGCCCCTTCGGGGCGCTGCCGGACCGCAGCCGAATTTGCCCCGGCCGCTCAGCCGTGCGCGCCGACCGGCACCCGGGAAGCCACAGCGAGCCGTCGTACGACCCGGCAGGCCCGGCCGAGCAGGCGGGGCAGTTCGGGGCCGCGGACGAAGAAGTGGTCGCCGGGGAGTGTGCGGGTGGTCAGCGGGCCCGTGGTCCAGCGTCGCCAGTCCGCCAGTTCGGCGGGCCGTACCAGCGCGTCGTCCGCGCCGGCGACGGCCAGCACCGGCACCGTCAGCGGGCCGTCCGCGACCGGGGTGCGGGCGGCGCGGCGCAGACCGTCGGCGAGGGCGAGATCGGCGCGCAGCACCGGCATCACGGACCGGTACCAGAAGCCGCCGGGGGCGGCGTCCTCGGGCACGGCACCCGTGGTGTCGAGCAGCCGCAGCAGCTGCTCGTCGGAATCCCGGCAGGCGTCCGCCAGTCGGGAGGCGGTGTCGGGCGGCGGGCAGGCCCCCACGGCGAGCAGCGCCGGGCCGGGCAGCCCGGCCTCGTGCAGTGCCCGGGTGAGCGTGTAGGCGACCAGCGCGCCGAGGCTGTGCCCGTACAGCACGTACGGCGTGTGCGGCGCGGTCCGGAAGCCGTCCATCAGGTCGGCCAGCAGCGCCTCGCGTCCCGTCACCCGGGGTTCGCGGCGCCGGCTGTCACGGCCGGGGAGCAGGTGCGGCACGGGCGAGACGCCGGTGCCGAGCTCTGCGGTCCAGCCGTGGAACGACGAGACGCCGGCTCCGGCGTGCGCGAAGCAGTGGAGCAGCACCGGCTGTTCGTCGGACATCGGCCGTCCCTTTTCTCGTCGCGCCTCGTCGGATCCCCGCGCCCCACGAGGGTCGCGCCGGGTCCTTGAGGCACGCTCGGGCTCAGACCGCGTACAGATTGAAGGTGGAGGTGGGCCGCGGCCCGCACACCACGTCCAGCGCCGGGTCCACGGTGAGCATCGCCTGGTGCAGCCGCTGAAGCTGCGGCGAGGGCTCCACGCCCAGATCCTCGATCAGCCGCTTGCGCAGCCGACGGTAGACGTCCAGCGCCGTGGCCTGCCGGCCGGAGCGGTAGAGCGCCACCATGGCCTGTGAGTGCAGGCCCTCGTGCTGCGGGTGACGGGCGATCAGATCGGTGAGCTCGGCGATGAGTTCGGTGTGCCGGCCGAGCCGTAGGTCGGAGTCGATGCGGCGCTCGACGGTGACCAGACGGCTCTCCTCCAGCCGCATGACCTCGATCTCCAGGATCGGTCCGACGCGTACGTCGACGAGCGCGGGCCCCTGCCACATGGACAGCGCGTCCCCGAAGAGGCTCGCCGCGTTGGCGTCCTCGCCCTCATCGAAGGCGGACTGACCGGCCGTCACCAACCGCTCGTAGCGCTGTACGTCGACGCATTCGGGCGGGACCTGGAGCAGGTAGCCGCCGTGCCGGGTGGCCAGCACCTCCTTGGCGGTGCCGGGGGCGTCGGGCCCCATGGCGGTGCCGAGGCGGCGGCGCAGTTGCAGGATGTACGTCTGCATGGTGGTCATCGCGCTCTGGGGCATGTTGGTTCCCCAGATCTCCTCCATGAGGGTGGGCACAGGCATGACCCTGCCCGGGTAGAAGGCGAGCAGAGCGAGGATCTGCCTCGGCTTGCCCGCAGTCGGAACGATCGAGACTCCGTTGACGTGAGCGCTCAACGGACCCAGAACCTGTATCTCCACAGTTTCCTCCCCGTACCGGTTGAGTGTTTGATTCCACTCGTTGGCTCAAAGCCGTCGGCCGTGCAGCACGCTAGCCCGGTTCTCGTGGCGCCCGTCGGTATCTCCAGCCGCGTTCAAGCGACCTTCCACACGCGGCCTTTCCACCTGGGATCAGCCCGCTCAAGAGCGCTTGTACGAATGCTGGAGCCGGGCTCGCACGGACGGCCGCCGCCCGCTTCGGGTGGCTATCGTCCGGAAGACGACCGCGCCACCCCGCGGCCGTCGCGATGGCCGAACCCCGACCGGATCACGACGGCCGCACCACGCCACCCCTGGCCGCCGCACACCCGACCAGCGACGGAGTCACCATGGAACAGTGCCGGCCCGTGCCCGAGCTCCCCGGCGACACAGAACTGAGCGACCACGTCGCCGTGTTCGGCCACGGAGACGCCCACGGCACACCCGCACCGCCACACCACCCCGCCGTACGGACGCCCCTGCCCGCGCGCTTCCCGGGTCTCCGGCAGCCGAACGGCGGGTGCCGCTCCCGCCAGCGCGTACGGACACCCCGAACCACACACCGCCCGAATCCCCAGCAGCCCGACGACGAGCACCGCTCTCGGGCACCCCGAACCACACACCGCCCGAATCCCCGGCAGCCCGACGACGGGCACCGCTGGCGGTGGCCCGGGCTCTCGCCGGACCGAGCGGTGCCGCGATGAGCGTGTCGGGTGGGGGCGTCGCGGCTGTCGCCGGGCGGGGGGCCGCGCTTTCGCCCGTCCGTGAGGAGACCGAGTTCCGGCTGCTGGGGCCGGTGGAGATCCGGGACGGCGGGGCGGGGACCGACATCGTGCCGCCGGGGCCGAAGCAGCGCGTGCTGCTGTCCGCTCTCGTGCTGCACGCCGGCCGGCCGCTGTCCGTGGACCAGCTCACCGAGGAGCTGTGGGGCGACAGTCCCCCGTCGAACGCGGCGAACGCGTTGCAGGCACATGTGGCCCGGCTGCGCCGGCTGCTGCCGGAGAACGCCGTAACCGTCGCCGGCCACGAGTGGATCACCACCCTGCCGACCGGCTATCTGCTGAGCCTGGGCCGCGCCACCACCGACGTCCAGCGCTTTGCCCGGCTGTCCGCCAAGGGCCGGGCCGCGGTCGCCACGGACCCCGGCTACGCGACCCAACTGCTGCGCCGGGCCCTGGCGTTGTGGCGCGGCCCGGCCCTCCAGGACAGCCGTGACGGACCGATCTGCACCAGCGAGGCGAACCGTCTCGAGGAGAACCGGCTGACGGCGGTGGAGACCCTCTATGACGCGTGTCTGCGCTGCGCCCAGCACGGCGAGATCACCGGCGAACTGGAGAAGCTGACGGCGGACCATCCGCTGCGCGAGCGGTTCTACGACCTGCTGATGGTCGCCCTCTACCGCAGTGGCCGCCAGGCCGAGGCCCTGGGCGTCTACGAACGCGCCCGCCGCCGGCTCGTGGAGGCCCTCGGTATCGAGCCGGGCCCGGTCCTGCGCGGGCGCCTGGAGGCGATCCTCAACCACGCCCCCGACCTCTCCGTCCCCACGGGCCCCGGCCTGCCCGCCGGGCCGACGACGCTGACCGACACCCTCGAACTCGGCAGCGAGATCGCCCGCCTTCAGCGGCACATCGACGAACTGTGCCGCCGCCAGGAGGCGTTGGTGCGCCGCTTCGACGCGCTGGTCGCCCGGCTGCCGGAGACGACGTAGGCGCTCTCGGTCCTGCGTCGTGTTCAAGCCGTTCTCCAGGTACGTCGGCGACGCTCGGACCGTCGACGTGGGGCTCGTGTTTGTCGGCTGGGCGACGATTCGCGCCGCCGTCGTGACACCTGGAGGACAACTGTGAGGGACAGCCGATGAGAAGGGTCGTGATCACCGGAATCGGAGTGGTCGCCCCGGGTGGAGTGGGTGCCAAGGAGTTCTGGTCGCAGCTCACCGCGGGTCGCACGGCCACCCGTGGCATCACCCTGCTCGACCCGGCCCGGTTCCGTTCGCGCATCGCCGCGGAGGTGGACTTCGACGCCGCCGCGCACGGGTTCACCGGGGCGGAGGCCGAACGGCTCGACCGCGCCGCGCAGTTCGCGGTGGTCAGCGCCCGCGAGGCACTGGCCGACAGCGGGCTGGGCGGGCAGCTCGACCCGCTGCGCACCGGGGTCACGCTCGGCAGCGCCGTCGGCTGCACCTCCGGCCTGGACGCGGAGTACGCGGAGGTCAGCGACAACGGCGCCCACTGGCTGGTCGACCACACCCGGGCCGTGTCCCATCTGTTCGACTACTTCGTGCCCAGCTCGCTGGCGGCCGAGGTCGCCCACACCGTCGGCGCCCAGGGGCCGGTCTCGCTCGTGTCCACGGGCTGCACCTCGGGCCTGGACTCCGTCGGGCACGCCGTCGAGCTGATCCGTGAGGGCAGCGCCGACGTCATGGTCACCGGCGCCACCGAGGCACCGATCTCCCCCATCACGCTGGCCTGCTTCGACGCGATCAAGGCCACCACCCCCCGCAACGACGAGCCGGAGAGCGCCTCACGGCCCTTCGACCGGACCCGGAACGGGTTCGTGCTCGGCGAGGGTTCGGCCGTCCTGGTCGTCGAGGAGCTGGAGCACGCCCGCCGCCGCGGCGCGCATGTGTACGCCGAGATCGCCGGCTTCGCCAGCCGCAGCAACGCCTACCACATGACCGGCCTGCGCACGGACGGCAGGGAGATGGCCGAGGCCATCACCGCCGCCCTCGACGAGGCCCGGCTCGGCCCCGACGCCGTCGACTACATCAACGCCCACGGCTCGGGCACCAAGCAGAACGACCGGCACGAGACGACCGCGTTCAAGCGCAGTCTGGGCGAGCGGGCGCACGAAGTGCCCGTCAGCTCCATCAAGTCGATGATCGGGCACTCGCTCGGCGCGATCGGCTCCCTCGAAGTGGCCGCCAGCGCGCTGGCCATCGAGCACGACGTCGTCCCGCCGACGGCGAATCTGCACGAACCCGACCCCGCCTGCGATCTGGACTACACACCGCTGGTGGCCCGCGAGCAGGTGACCGACACGGTCCTCACCGTGGGCAGCGGGTTCGGCGGTTTCCAGAGCGCCATGGTCCTGACCCGTCCGCACCTGGGAGTGAGCGCATGACCGGCACGTCCCTCCTCGAACGCCCCACCGCCCCGGCCCCGGCGCCCCCGGGCGCTTCCCCGGCGGTCCGCAGCACCCACGCCGTGGTCACCGGCATCGGTGTCGCCGCCCCCAACGGGCTGGGCGCCGAGGCCTGGTGGGCGGCGGTGCTGCGCGGCGAGAGCGGCATCCGTCCGCTGACCCGCTTCGACGCCTCCCGGTATCCGGCCCGGTTCGCGGGCGAGGTACCCGGCTTCGTCGCCGAGGACCATGTGCCGAGCCGGCTGCTGTCGCAGACCGACCAGGTGACCCGGCTGTCGCTGGTGGCCGCCGAGGAGGCACTGCGGGACGCCGGCATCGACCCGGCCGAGCTGCCCGACTACGCGGCGGGCGCGGTCACCGCGTCCTCCGCGGGCGGCTTCGAGTTCGGCCAGCGCGAGTTGCAGGCCCTGTGGAGCAAGGGCAGCCAGCATGTCAGCGCGTACCAGTCCTTCGCCTGGTTCTACGCGGTGAACACCGGTCAGATCTCCATCCGCCACGGGCTGCGCGGCGCCAGCGGAGTGCTGGTGTCCGAGCAGGCGGGCGGTCTCGACGCCGTGGGGCAGGCCCGGCGCCAGCTGCGCAAGGGCGCCTCGGTCGTCGTCACGGGCGCGGTCGACTCCGCGCTGTGCCCGTGGGGCTGGGCCGCACACCTGGCCGAGGGCCGTATCAGCGTCAGCGACGACCCCGCCCGCGCCTTCCTCCCCTTCTCGGCGGACGCGAGCGGCTACGTCCCCGGTGAGGGCGGCGCCCTGCTGATCCTGGAGGCCGCCGACTCGGCCCGCGCCCGCGGCGCCCGGACGTACGGCACGGTCGCGGGATACGCGTCCACCTTCGACCCGGCCCCGCAGACGGGCGGCGGTTCCCGGCTGGGTGCCGCGGCCGAACTGGCCCTGGCCGACGCCGGTGTACGCGCCGACCAGGTCGACGTGGTCTTCGCCGACGGGGCCGGCGAGCGGGCGGCCGACCGCACCGAGGCCCAGGCGCTCGGCGACCTGTTCGGGGCGTACGGCGTCCCGGTGACCGCCCCGAAGAGCATGACGGGCCGGCTCGCCGCCGGCGGTGCCTCCCTGGACCTGGCCGCCGCTCTGCTCTCGCTGCGCGACCAGGTGATCCCGCCCACGACCGGTACGCGGCGCCCCGCCGAGGACTGCCCCCTGGACCTGGTGACGGGCACACCGCGCCGAGGCGTCGAACTGCGGACGGCGCTGGTGCTGGCGCGCGGCCGCGGGGGCTTCAACGCCGCGGCCGTGGTCCGCGCGTAGCCGCGGTCCGCCGTCGCCCGCACCGCACGTACCGAAGGAACACGAAGGAACACGAAGGAACACGAAGGAAGAGGTATCCGTGAACCGGCTCGAACTCACTGATCTGAAGACCCTGTTGCGCGAGTGCGCCGGCGAGGAGGAGGGCGTGGACCTGGACGGCGACATCCTGGACGTCCCGTTCTCCGAGCTCGGTTACGACTCGCTGGCCGTGCTCCAGACGACCGGGCGCATAGAGCGGGACTTCGAGGTGCTCCTGGACGAGGAGGCCGTGGACGAGGCCGAGACCCCGCGCGCGTACCTGGAGCTGATCAACCGGGCGCTGTCCGAGCGCGCCGGCGTCTGAGCGGGTGCGTGAGATGACTGCTCCCAACCGCAGAAGTTTCGTGGCGGGAACGATCGCCGCGACCGCCGCGGCCGGCATCTCGGCGAATCCGGCCGCCGCGAGCCCGGCCGCCACCACGGCCGGGTCCGAGCCCGTCGTGGTCGACCCGGCGGACCCGCGCTACGAGGACCTCGCCCGGCGCGGCAGCAACAAGCGGTTCTCCGCCCGCCCCGAGTCCTTCGTGCTGGCGACGACCACCGAGCAGGTGGTGCGGGCGGTGCGTGAGGCCGTACGTGACGGCAAGCGCATCGCGGTGCGCAGCGGCGGCCACTGCTACGAGAACTTCGTGGGCGAGGCCTCGGTCCGCCGGGTCATCGACCTGGGCGCGATGGACACCGTCCGCTGGGACGCGGAGCGCGGCGCGTTCGAGATCGGGGCGGGCGCCCGCCTCATGGACGTGTACCGGGCCCTCTACTACGGCTGGGGTGTGACCGTACCGGGCGGCGCCAGCGCGACGGTCGCCTTCGGCGGGCATGTGCAGGGCGGCGGTTACGGCGCCCTGTCCCGCCGGGACGGCATCTCCAGCGACCACCTGCTGGCCGTGGAGGTGGTCGTCGTGGACGCCGCCGGCCGGGTCCGCGCGGTGGTCGCCACGCGGGAGGCACACGACCCGAACCGGGAACTGTGGTGGGCCCACACGGGGGCGGGCGGCGGCAACTTCGGTGTCGTCACCCGCTACTGGTTCCGCTCGCCCTCGGCCAGGGGCACCGACCCCAGGGCCGCGCTGCCGCGCCCGCACGGCAGCGTGCTCACCTCCAACGTGATGTTCCCGCGCGAGGGCATGACCAGGAGCGCGTTCCGCACGCTGGTGGGCAACCACGGCCGCTGGCACGAGCGCAACAGCGGCCCCCGCTCGCCGTACACGGGCCTGTTCAGCGGCCTCGTCCTGCTGGGTCACCAGGGCCAGAACGACCAGGGCCTGAGCGCGATCGCCTTCACCCACCTGGACGCGACGCTGCCCGACGCGCAGAAACTGCTGGACGACCACATAGCCGCGATCAGCGCCGGAGTGGGCGTGGAGGCGTACGTCGCACCACCGGAGACGCTGCCGTGGCTGGCCTCGGTGGAAGCGCTGGCGACGGCGCAGGACGCGGAGACGGGCCGTCAGAAGATCAAGTCGGCATATCTGCGCAGGGCGTTCACGGGCGCCCAGATCGACGTCCTGTACGACCGCCTCGGCAGCACGGACCACACCAACGAATCCAGCTCGGTGTCCATCCAGTCCTACGGAGGCAGGGTCAACACCGTCGCCCCGGCGGAGACGGCTTCGGCCCAGCGCGACTCGGTGATGAAGGCCCTGTTCATGAACACCTGGCAGGACCCGGCCCAGGACGCGGCGAACGTGGACTGGCTGCGGCGCCTCTACGCGGGCGTCTACCGCGACACGGGCGGCGTACCGGCCCCGAACGGCCGCAACGACGGCTGCTTCATCAACTTCCCCGACATCGACATGGCCGACCCGAAGTGGAACACCTCCGGCGTCCCCTGGCACCGGCTGTACTTCGGCGACAACTACCGCCGCCTACAGGCGGTCAAGTCGAAGTGGGACCCACGGGGCGTGTTCCACCACCCGCTGTCCGTACGAGCGGCCCGCTGAGTCATACGGGGACAGCCGCGCCCCAAAGGGGCGCGGGGCTGTATCAATGTGCGGCTCCGCCGCGTGGGCGCGACCAGCCACGACGCGCCCGCAGACGATCGACGACCCATCGCGGCTCAGCGACTCGTGGTCGCCTCCCGCTCCAGCACCGGCGCGTACAGGTTCGGGTCACTGGTGCTCAGCGCCCGCAACGCCGCCGCGTGCGGGGCGAAGTCCGGGTGGGTGACCGCCGCCTGAAAGGCCTCGGCGTCCGTCCATTCGGCGATGTTGACGTACGCGCCGGGCTGCTGCGTGTGGCGCAGCAGCCGGTGGCGCAGGAATCCGGGGCGGTCACGGAAGAAGGCCGAGGTGTCGTCGAAGAGCCGCTCGAACTCCTCGGCCGGACCGGTGACCGTGAACCGGTTGATGAAGGTGACCACGTGTTCCTCCGGGCCGGTGCAACGGGCTGACGTAGACGTACACACGCACGCTTGCGCGCGCGGCTCGAGCCGGACTCGAAGGAGGACCGAGCGGCGGCGTCGACACTGCTCGGACTGCCGCCGACCTACCGGAAGGGACACCCATGGCTAGGCCATCGACGGGATCCGAGTACGCGATCCTCGCCGAGAACGTGTGCAAGCGGTACGGCGACGCCCCGGCCCTGAGCGGGTTCGGGCTGCGGGTGCCCGAGGGCACGGTGCACGGGCTGCTCGGCCACAACGGAGCCGGCAAGACGACCGCGGTCCGCATCCTGTCCACGCTGGCCCGGCTGGACGAGGGCCGCGCCGAGGTGGCCGGTTTCGATGTGGTCCGCGACAGCGCGAAGGTGCGGGCGCGGATCGGGCTGCTCGGCCAGTCCGCCGCGGTCGACGAGGTGCTCAGCGGCCGCCAGAACCTGGTGATGTTCGGCCGGCTGTACCACCTGGGCAAACGCGCGGCCGGTGTGCGCGCGGACGCGCTGCTGGAGCAGTTCGGGCTCGCCGACACGGGGTCGAAGCAGGTCAAGGACTACTCGGGCGGTATGCGACGGCGGCTGGACCTCGCGGCCAGTCTGATTCTTGCGCCGCGGGTGCTGTTCCTCGACGAGCCGACGACGGGCCTTGACCCGCGCAGCCGCAACGAGGTGTGGGCCGCGGTGCGTTCGCTGGTCGAGGACGGCACCACGGTCCTGCTGACCACGCAGTACCTGGACGAGGCGGACCAGCTCGCCGACCGGATCTCGGTGATCGCCTCCCCCGGCGGCGCGGGCGGGCGGCTGATCGCCGAGGGCACCCCCGACGAGCTGAAGTCGCAGATCGGCGGCGACCGGATCGACGTCACGGTCCGCCACAGCGGTGAACTCGCCGCCGCGGCGGGCGTGTTGACCCGGATCACGGGTCAGGAGCCGGACACGGACACCGAGAACCGGCGCGTGGGTGCCCCGGTCCGGGACCGGGTCGCCGCGCTGTCCGAGATCGTGCGCGCGCTCGGCGAGGCGGGCGTCGTGGCCGAGGACATCGCCCTGCGCCGCCCCACCCTGGACGAGGTCTTCCTGCACCTCACCGGCACGGACAGGACCGAGAAGGAAGAGAAGAAGGAAGAGGTGACGGTGTGACCACCGCAGTCCCGCAGTCCGAAGCCGGTACGGGGGGCGTCCGCTGGGCCCTGTCCGACTCCTGGGTGCTGACCGGCCGTTCGCTTGCCCACTGGGCCCGCAACCCCGCCCCCGTCGTCATCGGCCTGCTCTTCCCGATCATGATGGTGCTGATGTTCGGGTACCTGTTCGGCGGGGCGATGCAGGTTCCCGGCGGGGGCAGCTACCGCGAGTTCCTGGTGCCGGGCATGTTCGCCATGACGATGGTCTTCGGCATCGAGGTGACGATGCTGGCCGTGATCAGCGACGCCGCCAAGGGGGTCACCGACCGGTTCCGGTCGATGCCCACGTCCGCCGCGGCGGTGGTGACCGGGCGCAGCATCGCCGACATGCTCAACTCGGTCCTCGGGCTGACCGTGATGGTCCTGTGCGGGCTGGCCGTCGGCTGGCGCGCGAACGACGGGTTCGGCCGGGCGCTGGCCGCCGTCGGCCTGCTCCTGCTGCTGCGCTTCGCCCTGCTGTGGGTGGGCATCTACCTGGGGCTGGTCTTCACGGACCCGGCCGCCGTCACCGCCGTACAGACACTGGTGTGGCCGCTCGGGTTCCTGTCGAACGCCTTCGTCTCGCCGGACACCATGCCGGGCTGGCTCGCCGCGGTCTCCGAGTGGAATCCGCTGTCGGCGACGGTGACGGCCGTACGGCGGCTGTTCGGCAACCCCGGCTGGGACACCGGGACCTGGGCGACGGATCAGGCCATTGTCATGGCCGTGGTGTGGCCGGTGATCATTTTTGCCGTTTTCTTCCCGCTCTCCGTGCGACGCTACCAGCGGCTCGGCAGCTGACACCGGCCACCTCGAACGAAGGGGAACCCAGAGGAACATGGCAGTGATGACGGGCGTTCGGGCCGACGACCTCACGCGGTGCGCGGTGCTCTTCGAGGCTGCCGACCCGCCTCGGGCCGGCACCGTGGTGTTCTGGGATCCGCCGGGTCCGGTGACCCAAGACACGAGTGATGCCGTGGACGTCGTCACCGTCGAGGGCGGCATCCCCGTCACCCGCACCGTGGCGGCCGTGCGGCTGTCCGTCGCGGACGCCCTGCCGGTGCTGGCCGAGGCGGCCCGGCCGGGGGCGGGGGCCCATCCGGCCGCCGCGTTCTGGGGCGGCGCGACCGCGATCGCCCTGCACCTCGCGGCCCGGGAGCGGCTGTTGCCGGGCGTCTCGCCGGGCGGCTACGACGCCTGGCGGACCGGCCCGCTGGACCTGGACGACGTACGACGGTTGCGCGCGCTGGCCGGCGCCGCGCCGCCCGAGGCGTACGCCGCCGCCCTGCCGGGCACCGGTGGTGCGGTGCGGATGGCCGAACCGGAAGGCCTGGTACGGGCGTTCCTGGATGCCGTCGCCGACACGCTGCCGCGTACCCCGGCGGCCCACGCGGCCACCGGCCGGGCCGCCTTCGCCGCCGTCGAGCCCCAGCACGTGCCCCAACTGCGGGCCTGGGCCGAGGAGATCTCGGCGGGGCTGGACTCGGGGGTACGGGTGTCCCTGCGGGTGGAGCTCACGGACACCGGTACCGAAGCCCCTCCCGCCCTGCGCCTGGTCCCCCGCGCCCACAGCCTCGCCGACCCCACTCTCGCCCTCGACGCGGAGGAGCTCTTCGCCAGCGTCGACCACGCCCTCGGCCACCGTGCCCAGGCCGACACCGTGCTGGCCGTACGCCGTGCCGCGGGCGTGTGGGAGCCGCTGGAGCGGCTGTTGCCCGTGCCGCGTGCCATGGACCTGTCCGACCGGGACGTGACCGACCTGCTGGGCGGCGGAGCCGGCCGGCTGCGCGCCCACGGCATCGACGTGCTGTGGCCCGGGGAGACCGGCCGCTCGCTGACCGCCCGTGCCGTGGTCGGCGCCGACCTTCCGCCGCCGGCCGACCTGCGGTCCTTCTTCGGCGGCGACGGCACCGTCGGCCTGCGCTGGCAACTCGACCTCGACGGCGACCCGTTGACGGACGAGGAGACGGACGAGGTCGCCACCGGCCGCCCTGTCGTACGACTGCGGGGTGGCTGGATCCTGACCGGTGCCGGCCTGGCCCGCAAGGCACGCGAGCGGGAGGTGGGCTCGCTCTCCGCGATCGAGGCGCTCGCCGTCGCCCTGACCGGGTACGCGCGCGCCGGCAAGGAGCAGGTGCCGGTGGCGCCCACGCCGTGGCTGCTGGCGCTGCGGGCCCACATCACCGATCCGGACGGCGGCTCCGAGCCCGTACGGCAGCCCGAGGCGCTCGCCGCCACCCTGCGCGACTACCAGCTGCGCGGCCTGCGCTGGCTGGAGCGGATGACCTCGCTGGGGCTGGGCGGCTGTCTCGCCGACGACATGGGCCTGGGCAAGACGATCCAGCTGATCGCGCTGCATCTGCTGCGCCAGGGGCACGAGGACTCCAGCGGCCCGACCCTGGTGGTCTGCCCGGCCTCGCTGCTGGGCAACTGGCAGCGCGAGGTGGGCCGGTTCGCGCCCGGTACGGCGGTACGCCGCTACCACGGTCCGGGCCGCACCCTGGACGGCGCCGACGAGGGGTTCGTCCTGACGACGTACGGCACGATGCGCCTCGACGCCGACCGGCTGGCCGGGCACCGGTGGAGCATGGTCGTCGCCGACGAGGCCCAGCACGTCAAGAACCCGCACTCCAGCACCGCGAAGGCGCTGCGGCTGATCCCCGCCGACGCGAAGATCGCGCTCACCGGCACCCCCGTCGAGAACAGCCTGTCCGAGCTGTGGGCGGTGCTGGACTGGACGACGCCCGGACTGCTGGGCGGATACGGCGAGTTCCGCCGGCGCTGGATGGCACCGATCGAGGCGGAGCGCACCGAGGGCACGCGAGAGCGGCCCACGGCCGCGCGGCTGGCCGGCCTGGTACGCCCGTTCCTGCTGCGCCGCCGCAAGTCCGATCCGGGCATCGCGCCGGAGCTGCCGCCCAAGACCGAGACGGACCGGCCGGTCGCGCTGACCGCCGAGCAGTCGGCGCTGTACCGCGGGCGGGTGGCGGAGGTGCTGGGGCAGATCCGCGGCAGTGAGGGGATCGCCCGCAGCGGTCTGGTCCTGAAGCTGCTCACCGGCCTGAAGCAGATCTGCAACCACCCGGCCCAGTTCCTCAAGGAGGAGGACACGGCGCTGACGGGGCGTTCGGGGAAGCTGGAGCTGCTCGACGAGCTGCTCGACACGATCATCGCCGAGGACGGCGCCGTGCTCGTGTTCACGCAGTACGTCGCCATGGCCCGGCTGCTTCAGCGGCATCTGCGCGAGCGCGGCGTGCCCGCCCAGCTCCTGCACGGCGGTACGCCCGTGCCCAAGCGCGAGGAGCTCGTCCAGCGCTTCCAGGACGGGGAGGTGCCCGTCTTCCTGCTGTCGCTGAAGGCGGCGGGCACCGGCCTGAACCTGACCCGGGCCGAGCATGTCGTGCACTACGACCGCTGGTGGAACCCGGCGGTGGAGGCCCAGGCCACGGACCGCGCGTACCGGATCGGCCAGACCAGGGCCGTGCAGGTGCACCGGCTGATCGCCGAGGGCACCGTCGAGGACCGTATCGCCGCGCTGCTGGAGTCGAAGAAGGAGCTGGCGGACTCGGTTCTCGGCGCCGGCGAGCAGGCGCTGACGGAGCTGACCAACGACGAACTGGCCAACCTGGTCGAGCTGAGGAGCGTGTGATGGCCGGGGGCAAGGACAGCGGTGCCCGGGGCTTTCCCGCGTTCGCCGCACGCAAGGGCGGCCGTGCCCGCGGCCAGTCGTTCTGGGCCAAGGCCTGGACCGAGGCCGTCGAGGACACCTGGCCGGAGGAGGAGCCGCTGAAGCAGGGCCGGGCCTTCGCCCGCACCGGGCGGATCGGTCCGGTCACCGTCAGCCCGGGGCGGATCTCGGCGGAGGTGTACGGCGGCGAGGAAGCCCACACGACGGTGGTCACTCTGCGGGAGCTGGACGACCAGGAGTGGGAGCTGCTGTGGGAGAAGACCGCCGACCGGCCTCAGGAGACGGAGGCGCTGCTGGCGGGTGAGCTGCCGGAGGACCTCCTGGAGGCGGTGGAGGACGCCCGGGTGCGGCTGTTGCCCGGGTACGGGGACCTGGACGCGGACTGCGACTGCGACGCCCTGGACCATCCGTGCCCGCATGCCACGGCCCTGTGCTACCAGGTGTCGTGGCTCCTGGACACGGATCCGTGGCTGTTGCTTCTGGTGCGGGGCAGGGGCGCCGCCGAGGCGGTGGAGGAGCTGAAGTCCGAGCTGCTGCTGCGGGCCATGGCGGGCGACGACGACGCCGACAACGACACTGACGCAGCCGAGGAGAGTCCGGCCGAACTCGCCCTGCCGGACGGCCCGTTGCCCGGTGTGGACCCGCTGGCCGCCTGGTCGCGCCAGGCGTCGCCGCTGCCGGAGCTGCCGCCGCTGCCCGCCGCGCCGGACGGCGCCGAGGAGCCGGTCACCGGCATCGAGGCCGACCCGCTGGAGCAGCTGGTCGCCGACGCGGCCGTACGCGCCAGATCGCTGCTCGGGTACGCCCGGGGCCTGACCGACGGGCCCGCGCCGCCGCTCGACCTGTGGCAGGACACCGTACGCATCGCCGCCACCCATCCCGATCCGAGGGTGCCGGTGCGGCTGCGCGAGAGCTGCGGCAGGCCGCCCGAGGAGCTGGACCGCGCGGCCGAGGCATGGCGCACCGGCGGCGCGGCGGGCCTGGAGGTGCTGGAGCGGACCTGGTCGCCGTCCGTCCAGGAGACCGCGCGGGCGCGAGCGGCGCTCTCGGCGGGCTGGGAGGCGGACGAACTGCCGGAGCTCCAGGTGCGGGACAACCACTGGACGCCGGCCGGGCAGGGCATCCAGCTGCGCCTGGGCCGCGACGGGCGCTGGTACCCGTACCGCCTGCGGGCGGACGAGTGGTGGCCGGCCGGACCTCCGCACAGCGACCCGTCGGACGTCCTCGTGGACCTGACCGACGACTGAACGACCGCGCAGCACGAAGGGGTCCCGTCACCACCCGGTGACGGGACCCCTTCGTGCTGGAGGTGCACCGTGGCTCGATCAATCCTCCAGACCACGACAGCACGATCGGGAGCCACAGGTACCGCGAGGTGCGCACGGAAACGGGGGAGGGATCTTGACCGGATACGCCACGGCACACCGTTCCGCTCTCCTCGACGGCGTGCTCACGCAGGCGCAGCTCACCCCGTACGCGACGGCCCTGGTGTGGCGGGACGAGGAGATCGGCTACGGCGCGCTGCTGCGCCGGGCGGAACGGGAACGGGCCCGCCTGGCGGGTCTGCCGGGCGACGAGCCGGTGGCCGTACCGGCCGTGAAGTCCCCCGGCACCGTCGCGCTCGTCCTGGCCTGTCTGCTGGAGCGCCGCCCGGTCCTGCTGCCCGCCGCCACACTCGGACCCGACGCCCTCGACCGGCTGCACGAGCAGGCAGGTGTACGGCACGTACTGCGGCCCTGCGACGATCCTCCGCCGCCCGGCACGGACGCCCCGCGACCGCCCGCGCCGTCCGCCGGCCGGCCCGCGCTGCTGCTCACCACCTCCGGCTCCACCGGAGCGCCGAAGATCGTCCCGCTGGACGCGGACGCGGTGGACGCCTTCACCGGCTGGGCCGCCGAGGCCTTCGGCATCGGGCCGGGCACGACGGTGCTCAACTACGCGCCGCTCAACTTCGACCTGTGCCTGCTCGACGTGTGGACCACCCTCGCGCACGGCGGCCGGGTCGTCCTCGTCGACCCCGACCACGCCCTCGACGGTCCGCGTCTGCTCGGCCTGCTGACCCGGCATCAGGTCCGGGTCGTCCAGGCCGTCCCTATGTTCTTCCGGCTGCTCGCCGACGCGGCGGACGCCGCCGGGACGGTCCTGCCCGCCGTACGGCACGCCATGTTCACCGGCGACGCCGTCCCCGGGCCGCTGCTCGCCCGGCTGCCCGGGCTGCTGCCCGGCGCCCGGCTGCACAACATCTACGGGTGCACCGAGACCAACGACAGCTTTGTCCACGAGGTGCCCGCCGCGGCCGCGGCGGGCGGCGGTCCGCTGCCGCTGGGCCGGCCGCTGCCCGGCGTCGATGCCCTCGTCGTCACCGACGAGGGCACGGTGCTCGCCGGACCCGGCACCGGTGAACTTCTCGTCTCCACCCCGTTCCAGACCCGCGGCTATCTGGGCGCCGCGGCCGCCGCGCGGGTGTTCGTGCCGCACCCGGCCCGCGGCGGCGCACCAGGTCGCCGCTACTTCCGCAGCGGCGACCTGGTGCGCCGGCACCCGGACGGCTCCCTCACCCTTCAGGGCCGCACCGACTTCCAGGTCAAGGTGCGCGGAGTACGGGTCAACGCCCAGGAGGTGGAGCACGTCCTGCTCGGCCACGACGAGGTCACCGAGGCGGCCGTCCTGGCCCTGCCCGACCCGGTCGCGGGACGGCTGCTGCACGCGGTCGTCCGGCGGGCACCGGGCTCGGGGCTCAACAGCCTGACGCTGCGCGGGCATCTCGCCCGCCGACTGCCCCGGGCGGCGGTCCCCTCCGGCCTGCGGATCGTCGACGACCCGCTGCCCAGGACCTCCACCGGCAAGGTCGACCGCGACCGGGTCGCTTCGGCCCACTTCACCAAGGAGAACTGACATGCAGTACGCCCAGGCCGTCAAGGAGTTCGTCGTCAAGGAGTTCCTGCCGGACGTGCCGGCCGAGGAGCTCGCCGACGACCTCGACCTCATGGCGAACGGCGTCATCGACAGCCTCGGGCTGCTCAAGGTGATCGCCTGGCTGGAGGACCGCTACGGCGTCAACACGGACGCCGTCGACCTGGACCCGGAGTCCTTCACCTCCGTCGCGGCGATCGCCTCCTTCCTCGCGGACGCGCCGCGCGAGCACGCGGGGGCCGCGTAGCCATGCATGAGGCCGTCGTCTCGCTCATCGGCCGGGACCGTCCCGTGGAGCTGCCGGTGTGGCGGTCGTTCTGGGACCAGCTGCACGCCGGAGGCCTGCGCCGGGGCGAGGCCACGGCCCTGCTCGCCTCGCTGTCCACGAGGATGCCCGACCGGGTCACGCTTCAGGCGTTCCTGGACTCGCTGGCCGAGCGCCGGCCGGCCCGTCCGGCAGACGTGTTCGCCGGCGCCGTCAACATCGTCGGCACCGGCGGCGGTCCGCGCACCTTCAACGTCTCCACGGCGGCCGCCTTCGTGGCGGCGGCGATGGGCGTGCGGGTCGTCAAGACCGGCTCCCGCGCCTACACCAGCTCCTGCGGATCGCTCGACCTGCTGGAGCGGCTCGGCATCGCGCCGACCACGTCGTACGAGCAGACCCGGGACACCCTGGAGCGCTGCGGTGTCGCCTTCGCCGGGTACTTCGTGTACCCCGCGGAGATCGCGCTGCTCGCCCGGGCCGTCGCACCGCTCGACCTGCGCCGACTGGGGTCGTTCATCAACACGCTCGGCCCCTTCCTGGCCGACATGCCGGTGCGCGCGCAGGTGACCGGGGTGTCCCGGCCGCAGGCGACAAGCGGGTCCGGCGAAATTCGGTGCGGTTCAGCCGCGCCCCAAAGGGGCGCGGGGAACTGCGCGACCAGCCACAACGGGCCCGCAGCCGAGAGACGACCCATCGCGGCACAACCCGCGGAGCGCCTCGCGGGGCTGCGACAGGCGGCCGGGCATGTCTCCCGGGCAACGGGCCGGACAGTATGGCTGGCCGACAACGACGCCGGCGCCGACGAACTCCTCGCCTTCACCGCCAACCGGGTCCGGTCCTACGAGGACGGCGCCGAGGACGAGTTCACCCTGTCGCCCGGCGCGCTGGGCCTGGGCTCCGGCAGCCTGGCGGACCTGACCCGGCCCGAGGAGGCCGGTGTACAGCAAGCCACGGACCTCTTCCTGGAGGTCCTCGCCGGCCACGGCACCCCGGCGGCCACCCAGACCGTCTGCCTCAACGCCGCCGCCCTGGCGGTAGCGGGCCGGATGACGGGCGACTGGCACGAGGCACTGCGCGCGGCCCACGCCACGGTGCACGACGGCACGGCCCTGTCCTTGATCGACCGCCTGCGCACCCGGGAGCCGGCCCATGCCTGAACGTCTCCTGCCCACGACCCCGGCATCGGGCCACGTACCCGTCCCGCCGCCGCTGGCGGGCCTGGCCCCGGACGCGGTACCGGGCGTGGCGGCCCTGTCCTTGATCGACCACCTGCGGACGAGGGAGGCAGCCCATGCCTGAGCGTCTCCTGCCCACGACCCCGGCATCGGGCCACGTGCCCGTCCCGCCGCCGCTGGCGGGCCTGGCCCCGGACGCGGTGACGGGCGTGGCGGCCCTGTCGTCGGCGTCCTGCCGGGCCGCAGCCGACGCCCCGGCCAGCCCCTCGTCCGGGCCGTCAGGACAGCCTCGCCGCGCCCGTCGGCCGACAGCAGACGGGGGGCGCGTGAGCGCCGGCCGGGGGTCCGAGGGCGCGCACCCCCAAGTCCCCGCAGGCAGCGGCGGGTTCTTCGCGCACCGCCGCCCCGGCCGCCCGGGAATCGCCGTGTTCCTCAACGCAGGCGATCCTCCGTTGGAGACCCTGCCCGAGCTCGCCGCGATGCTCGACGACAGCGACATCGACTGTCTCGAACTGGCCGTGCCGTTCCCGGACTCCGTCACCGACGGCGCCGTGATCCGGCGCAGCGCCGACCGTGCGCTGTCCCGCGGGATCACCCTCGACGCCGTCCTGGACGCGGTGGCAGCCGTGCGCCCGTCCCTGCGCCGGCTGCGGATCGCCCTGCTCGCCGACTGGAGCCACACGGTCAAGGACCGGGACCTGGGCGACTTCGCCCACGCCGTCGCCGACGCCGGCTGCGACGGCCTGCTGCTGCACGGTCTGCCGCCGAGGCTGCGGGCCGCCCACTACGAGGCCGCCCACCTGGCCGGACTGCCGCTGGTCACGACCTGTTATGCGGTCTCCGCCCCGGCGGTCGTGGCGGAGGCCGCCGAACACGCCTCCGCCTACCTCTATCTGGTCGCCCACTACGGCCGCAGCGGCACCGCCGCCGCCCCGGACCACGACCGGCTCGCCGCGACCCTCACCGCACTGCGCGCCACGACCCGCGTCCCGGTCGCCGTCGGATTCGGCGTCCGCACAGGGGCCGACATCGCCGCCATGGAGGAGCTGGGCGCTGACGCCGCCGTCGTCGGCAGCGCCGGCGTGGCCCGTATCGAGCGGGCCCTGGCCGAACGGCGCGACCCCGTACGGGAGTTCGCCTCCTTCGTCACGGAGCTGCGCCGCCCGGTCGTCCGCCACCTCACCATCGTATGAAGGAAGGAAGCCACACATGATCGTGCGCAACATCGACAGCGTCCGCTGCGTCGACTGGGGCAACGGCCTCAGCCGCCGGTTCCTCACCGAGTCGGACGGCCTCGGCTATACCGTCACCGACACGATCGTGCGGGCCGGCACCAAGTCGCGGCTGGAGTACCGCCGTCACCTGGAGGCCTGCTACTGCATCGCGGGAAGCGGCGAGATCGTCGACATGAGCGGCGACTCCCATCCCATCGCCCCCGGCACGCTCTACGCCCTCGACCAGCACGACGCGCACTGGCTGATCGCCGGCCCGGACGAGGACCTGCGCCTGGTGTGCATGTTCACGCCGGCGCTGCGCGGCGACGAGCGTCACCACCTCGACTCGGACGGGTTCTCCCACTACTGATGATCACGTGGACCGAGGACCAGCGACGGCTGCGCGAGGGTCTCGCGCCCCTGCTGGAGAAGCTCAGCGACGGACACGTCGAGCGGGACGCCGAGGCCGCGTTCCCGCGCGCGCAGTGGGACCTGCTGCGCGCGACGGGGATCCTGGGCCTGCCCTTCGAGGAGCGGTGGGGCGGGCTCGGCCAGGATCTGCTGACCACGATGTACGTCCTGGAAGGGCTGGGTCTGGGCTGCCGTGACGCGGGGCTGAACTTCTCCGTGTGCAGCCACCTGGTCAGCACCGGCGTCCCGTTGCAGCGTTTCGGTTCCGAGGAGTTGAAGGCCCGCTATCTGCCCGGGCTGTGCTCCGGCGAGCTGATCGGCGCCCATGCGATCAGCGAGCCCGACAGCGGTTCGGACGCGCTGGCGATGCGTACCCGGGCCGAGCGGGACGGCGACGACTACGTCCTCACCGGCGGCAAGGCCTTCGTCAGCAACGGCCCGGTCGCCGATGTGATCACCGTGTACGCCCGCACCAGCGACCGCCCCGGCCCGCTGAGCGTCACCGCGTTCCTCGTCGACCGTGACACGCCCGGTCTCACCGTGGGGCGGCCGGTGGCGAAGATGGGGCTGCGCACCTCCCCGCTGTGCGAGCTGTACTTCGACGAATGCCGGGTCCCGGCGACGCAGATCGTCGGCCGCAGGGGCGGCGGCTTCCTCGTCCTGGACCATGTGATGCGCTGGGAGATCCTGTGCTCCTTCGTCATCAACGCGGGCGAGATGCGCGACCGGGTCGGGCGCTGCGCCGAGTACGCCCGTACCCGTACCCAGTTCGGGCAGCCGATCGGCTCCTTCCAGGCCGTGTCCCACAAGATCGTGGACATGGAGATCGGGGTGGAGACCGCCCGGCACTGGCTGTACTCGGCCGCGGCCAAGCTGGCCGCCGGCGAGAACGTCACCCGTGACATCGCGATCGCCAAGCTCGTCACCAGCGAGGCCAACGTCGCCTCGGCGCTCGCCGCGGTGCAGATCTTCGGAGGCAACGGCTACATGGCCGAGTACGGCATCGAGAAGGAACTGCGCAACTCGGTCGCCGGGACGATCTACTCCGGCACGTCCGAGATCCAGCGCAACCGCATCGCCTCGATGCTCGGCCTGTGACCCCCCAAGGAAAGCGGACCACACCACCATGACCGCCCTGGCAGCAACCGAGTTCATCGACCACCACAGCCCGGAGGTGCACGCCTTCGTCCACCGGACCCTGCCGCCGACCGCCACCACCCCCACCGAGCGGGCGGTGGCCCTGTACTACGCCGTACGGGACGGCATCCGCTACGAGGTCTACGGCGCCGACCTCACCCGCGAGGGCCTGCGTGCCAGTCAGGTCGTGCGCACCGGCGCCGGGATGTGCCTGCACAAGTCGGTGCTGTACACGGCCGCCCTGCGTTCCCTCGGCATCCCGGCCCGCCTGGTCCTGACCGACGTACGCAACCATCTCGCGTCCGAGCGGCTCAAGGAGCTGCTGGGCGGGGACGTGTTCCACCAGCACGGGCTGACCGCACTGCGCCTCGACGGGCGTTGGGTGAGGGCGACCCCGGTGTTCAACAAGACCTTGTGCCGGCTGTACCGGATGGCCCCGCTGGAGTTCGACGGCACCGCCGACAGCGTCCACCACCCCTTCGACGTGCAGGGCCGGCGCCAGATGGAGTTCCTGCGCGAGCACGGCGAGTTCGACGACCTTCCCTATGAGCGGGTGATCGGCGACCTGCGGACCGCTCACCCGCGGCTGTTCGACGCGGCGGGTGAGCGCTTCGCCGAGGGTTCCCTGGTACGCGAGGCGGCCGCCTAGTGCTGGTCAAGTTCTGCGGTGCCACGACCGCGGCCGAGGTGCGGGGCGTCGCCGACGCGGGCGCCGACCTGGTCGGGCTGTGGCACGGGGTTCCGGGCGGGCGCGCGGAGCTGTCCGTACGGCGGCTGGCCGGGCTGGCCGCCGAGGCGCGGGCCACGGGCCGGCTCGATGCCGTGCTGGTCACCTTCGGCTCCGACGCCGAGGCCCTGGCCCGGCTGACGGCCGGCGGCGGCCCGTCGTGGATCCAGCTGCACGGCTACCAGCCGCCCGCAACGGTCCGCGCCCTGCGCACACTGGTCCCCGACGGCGTACGCATCGTCAAAGTGCTGCACGTACAAGGCGGTTCCTGTGTGGAGGCGGGGCTGATCGGCGCCTACGAACGGGCCGGCACGGACTGTTTCCTGCTGGACGCGGTCACCGCCGAGGGGCGGATCGGCAGCACGGCGGAGAGCCTGGACGAGGCCACGGTGACCGCTCTGGCCGACCGTATAACCCGTCCCTTCCTCCTGGCGGGCGGATTGAGCGCGGACAACCGGGACCGGTTCGCCGACGCAGTCACCCATCCCCGTTTCCTCGGCATCGACGTGGACTCCGCCGCGCGCGGCGCGGACGGACTGCTCGCCCCGGCGAACGCGGCGGCGGTGGCCGGCGCCTGGAGGACGTCATGACGTTCGTTCAGGCACTGACGTCGGCCGCACGTCCGGTGATCATGGAGGTCAAGCGGCGGGACGCCGACGGCACCGACCTCATGGGCGCGCGCACGGTCGCCGAGGTCGTCGCCGGGTACGAGGAGGCAGGGGCGCCGTGCGTCTCGGTGGTCACCGGCCGCTGGTTCGGCGGCAGCGAGGAGCTGCTGAGCGAGGTCGCCGCGTGCACCGGTCTGCCGTTGCTGCGCAAGGACTTCCTCACCTCACGCCGCCAGCTGGAGCGCAGCCGTGAACTCGGCGCCTCCGCAGTGCTGCTGACGGTGAAGGTACTGCCCGCCGACGTCCTGGCAAGGCTGGTGGACCATGCGCTCGACCTGGGCCTGACCCCGTTCGTCGAGGTCGCCGACGCGGCCGAGGTGGCCGCGGTGCCCCGGCCGTCCGCGTGCGTGATCGCCGTCAACAACAAGGACATCGCCACCCGCGAGCGGCTCCCCGGCAACCTCGACCGCAGCGCCGCCCTGCTCCCCGCCGTGCTGAACACCGCCCCCCGCTGCACCGTCAGCGCAAGCGGCATCACCGACCCCACCGACGCGGCCCGACTGCTCGACGCAGGCTTCAACGGCCTGCTCATCGGCACCGGCCTACTGCGCGCAACGCACCCGACGCAGTGGTGCACGGCCCTGGACACGGCACGGGCCAGGTCGAGGTGAAGTCGGCAGCGCCCCCGAAGGGGCGCGGGACTGCACTGATATGCGGCTCCGCCACGACCCGGGGGGGGCAGCGCCCCAAAGGGGCGCGGGGAACTGCGCGACCAGCCCCCACCGGCCCGCGGAAAACGAACCGGCGTGGGCGAGACCGGGGGCAGCGCCCCCGAAGGGGCGCGGGGCTGCATTGATTTGCGGCTCCGCCGCGTGGGCGCGACCAGCCCCCACCGGCCCGCGGCCAACGAACCGCCTATCCAGCGGAGCGGACACGCTCGGAGTGGTTCAGGCGCGCCGGGCACGGCCAGTGACACGGCGGCCGCGGGCCGTGCGGCCCCACGGCTTGTACACGGAGATCACGGCCGCAGCCGTGAGCAGGGCGAACAGCAACGGCACGCTCCACACCAGGAAGTCGGCGGGCCAGCCGGGCCGCGGCGGGACGCCGCCCGCCTCGGCGGTGTTCTCGGTGGCCTCGATGACGATCGGGTGGATGACGAACCAGGCGAAGATCGTCATGAAGAGGGTGATCACCCACTTGGCGATGATCCACCAGTGCAGCAGCAGGCCCCAGGCCGTGCCGCAGGACAGCAGGATGCCGGAGATCGCGGCGGTGACGCTGAACACCGTGACGCTGGTGTCGTCGAAGACGTACATCGCGTAGAAGACGCCCTTGGCGATCGCCGCGTCCTCGGTGGTGAACCCCATGACGGCCAGGACGGCCATGGATAGCGACAGCCCGACCCAGCCGACGGACGTGACGACATGGATCGCGAGCGTCAACCTGCGGGCCCGGCGGCTGAGTTCGAACCTCTTCTTCTTCGCGGTCTTCCGGTTCGCGGTGTTCTCGTTCGCGGTGTTCTGGTTCCTGACGGCGCTCTGGGGAGCGGACAAAACGCAGCCTCGCCTTCGTCCTGTGGGGGTGTCGACAGCGGATCCGATGGTTCCTTCCGCTGCTTGAGGCCTGGTGGAGACCGGTCGACCGGCTCTCCGGGCATCCTCCAGCGGCCCGCCGGACGCTGAGCACGACTTGGATGACCGACGAACTCGTGGAGCAGGCGTGACAGTTCTGGTGACAGGTGCAACAGGATCGGTCGGCCGGCATGTGGTCGAGCGGCTCGTGACCGCGAGCGTCCCGGTGCGGGCGCTGACGAGGAACCCGGCCACCGCCGGCCTGCCGGCGGGCGTCGACGTCCGCGAGGGCGACCTCACCAGCCCCGACACGCTGCGCGCGGCGCTGCACGGGGTGGAGCGGCTCTATCTCTTCCCGGTGCCGGAGACCGCCCGTGAGGTCGTCGCGGCAGCGAAGGAGGCCGGGGTGCGCCGTATCGTCGTGCTCTCGTCCTCCTCCGTCCTGGACGAGTCCGGCGACAACCACAGCGGCGAGCACCACCGTGCCGTGGAACGTGCCGTGGAGGAGTCCGGCCTCGACTGGACCTTCGTACGGCCCGACGAGTTCGCCACCAACGTCCTGTGGAAGTGGGGCCACTCGATCCGCGCCGAGGGCGTGGTGCGTGCCCCGTACGGCAACGCCCCGCGCGTGCTGATCCACGAGGCGGACGTCGCGGCCGTCGCGGCGACCGCGCTGCTTCAGGACGGGCACACGGGCCGTGCGTACGTCCTCACCGGCCCCGAGGCGATCACCCAGGCCGACCAGGTGCGGGCGATCGCCGGGGCGCTGGGGCGGGAGATCCCGTTCGTGGAGATCACTCCCGACGAGGCCCGCGAGCAGATGGGGCAGGCCATGCCCGCGCCGGTGGTGGAGATGGTCCTCGGCTATCTGGCCGACGCCGTCGTCAACCCGCCCGCGGTCCTGGACACCGTGGAGCGCGTCACCGGCGTACCCGCCCGGACCTTCGCCCGGTGGGCCGCCGACCACGCCGGCGACTTCGCGTCCGTGCCCGAGGGGGCCGCCGTATGAGCGTCGACGCCACCGCCGCGCTCACGGGTACGCGGGTCACGATGACGGGCAGCGGCGAGCCCGAGCAGCAGCTCGTCACCGGCCACGAGACGGTCCCGGCCGCGGGCCGCGGCAAGGTCGTGGTGCGGGTCGAGGCGGCGGGCGTGTCGTTCGCCGAGGTCCAGATGCTCCAGCATCTGCACCCCTTCCCGCCGCGCTTCCCCTTCGTGCCGGGCTACGACCTGGTGGGACGGATCACGGAGGTCGGCGAGGGCGTCACCGCCTGGCGGGTGGGCGACCGGGTCGCCGCCATGCCCCGCTACGGCGCCTGGCAGGAGTACGTGGAGACGCCGGCCAAGCACCTCGCCCCGGTGCCCGAGGACCTGGACGCCGCCGAGGCCGTCGCGCTGGTCGCCAACGGGGTGACCGCCTATCAGATGCTGGACCGGCTGACCGGCCTGGCGCCCGGCGACACCGTGCTGGTGCACGGGGCGAGCGGCGGCGTGGGCACGGTGCTCGCCCGGCTCGCCGTCCACCGCGGGCTGCGCGTCATCGGCACCGCGTCCCCGGCCAAGCACGAGACCGTCCGGGCGCTGGGCGCCGAGCCCCTCGACTACCGCACCCCCGACCTGCCGTCGGCGGTACGCGGGCTGGCGCCCGGGGGCGTGCAGGCGGTCTTCGACCACATCGGCGGCCGGGGCCTGGACGACAGCTGGGCGATGCTCGCCAGGGGCGGCACGCTGGTGTCGTTCGACTCCTCCGTCGCCGGATACCGGCCGGGGCAGTGGTTCCGCCCGCACGTCCCGGCGCTGCTGCGCACCGCCCGCCGCTTCCTGGCCCGGCTGCTGGGGCTGACCGGCGGACGCCGGATGACGATGTACTACGTCAAGCCGGGCCCGGACTTCAACGCCGCCCTGGACGCCCTGTACGGACTGCTCGCCGAGGGTGTGCTGAAGCCGGAGATCGCGGGCCGCCACCAGTTGGACGGGGCCGCCGACGCGCTGCGGCAGCTGCTGGAGGGTCGCTCCGTCGGCAAGCACGTCCTCCTTCCCTGACCCGCGCGCCGCCGACTCTTTCGATCACACAAAGGAATTCACCATGTCCACGACGCTGACCGAGCAGTCCGTCCAGCAGCGCAACAAGCAGATCGCGCTGGACTGTGCCGCCGCCTGGAACCGCTGGGAACTGGACGGCATCATGAAGCACTGGTCCCCGGACATCCGGCACTTCTCCGAGGACCGTCAGGTCGACACCCAGCAGATGATCGGCGCGATGCAGGGCGGCCTCGCCGCCTTCCCCGACCTCCACCTGGACGTCAAAAGCGCCGTCTCGGAGGGCGACCGGGTCATCCTGCGGATCACCGTGACGGCGACCCACCTGGGCGAGTTCATGGGCAAGGCCCCGACCGGGAAGAAGGTCACCTGGTTCATGCTGGAGGAGCTGCGCTTCGACGACGCCGGCCGGATCATCGAGCACTACGACGTCTTCAACTACCTGCCGATGCTCAAGGAGCTGGACTTCGTCGCCGCGGACGTGATGTGAGCGCCGGCCTGCTCGAGACCGCGCTGACCGAGGCCGCGCTGACCGAGGCCGCGCTGACCGAGGTCGCCGACGGGGTGTACGCCTTCGTGCAGCCCGACGGCGGCTGGTGTCTGAGCAACGCGGGCCTGGTCGTCGGCGACGGGGGCGGCGGTGTGCTCGTCGACACCGCGGCGACCGAGGCCCGGGCGCGCCGGCTGCGCGAGGAGGTGCTGCGGCATACGGGCACCCCGCCGCGCACCCTGGTCAACACGCACTTCCACGGCGACCACACCTTCGGCAACCACCTCTTCCCGGAGGCCGTGGTCGTCGCGCACGAGCGGACCCGCTCCGACATGGCGGCGGCGGGCCTGCATCTGACGTCCCTGTGGCCGGACGTGTGCTGGGGCGACATCGAACTCGCGCTGCCCGAGATCACCTACCGCGACGCGCTCAGCCTGCACACGGGCGGGGTGCGGGTGGAGCTGCTGCATCTCGGGCCGGCCGCGCACACCACCAACGACACCGCGGTGTGGCTGCCCGAGCAGCGGGTGCTGTTCACCGGCGACGTGGTGATGTCCGGTGTCACACCGTTCTGCGTGATGGGCTCGGTCAGCGGCTCCCTGGACGCCCTGGACCGTATGCGCGGCCTGGATCCGCTGGTGGTCGTGCCCGGCCACGGACCGGTCGGCGGCCCCGAGGTGATCGACGCCAACGAGGCCTACTTCCGCTGGCTGCGGGATCTGGCCCGCAAGGGCGTCGCGGACGGGGCGAGCCCGCTTCAGCTGGCCCGGGCCACCGGCCCCGGCCCGTTCGCGGAACTCCTGGACGCCGAACGGCTGGTGCCGAACCTGCACCGGGCCTACGCGGAGGAGCACGGGGCCGCACCCGGACAGCGGCTGGACATCCCGGCCCTGTTCCAGGAGATGACGGAGTATCACGGCAGGCTGCCGGACTGCCGCGCCTGACCCGCAACGAGGTGAGGGGCGCGACCGCCGTGCGGCGGTCGCGCCCCTCACTCGTGCTCGTTCTCGTGCGGTCAGACGTCGATGCCCTTCAGGTACGTAGCGAAGGTGTGCAGCCCCGGGTGCTCCGCACGCAGTGCGGGGATGTCCGCGCGGTACCCGTGCTCCTGGAACCACTCGAACATGAGGGCGATCTCAGGGGCGTTGGGGATGTACGGGTTGGCCGCGACCGCGTCGAGCGGCAGTTCCTCGAAGCGGGCCGGCAGTCCACTGCGGGCCGCGAACGCCTCGGCGACCTCGGTGGCCGTCACTTCGTCGCCCGCCAGCTCGACCGCCCGGCCGAGATACTCCTCCGGGTGGTCGAAGGCCTGCGCGGCGAAGTACCCGATGTCGTCCACGGCGATGAACTGCACCCGCGTGTCCGGCTTCAGCGCCAGCTGCACCACCAGTGTGCCGTCGACGTTCTGCGGGCCGTGCGCGGCGAAGTTGTCCATGAAGAACGACGGACGCAGCACCGTCGCGGGAACGCCCAGCTCCTCCAGGTACCGCTCGATGTGCCGCTTGGAGTCGAAGTGCGGGACGCCGCTGTGCCGTTCGGCCCCGCCCACCGAGCTGTACACCACGTGCGCGACACCGGCGGCCTTCGCCGCCCGGGCCACCGCACGGCCCTGCCGGACCTCGCCGCCCAGGCCCTTCGGCGTCATGAAGGTCTGCACGGAGAAGACTCCGTGCACGCCCTCCATGGCCGCACGCAGCGAGGCCTCGTCGTCCAGGTCGCCGGTGACCAGCCGCACGCCGAGTCCGGCGAGCGCGCGGGCCGCGTCGGAGTCCGGGTTGCGCACCAGGGCCGCCGTGTCCCGGCCGCGCCGCACCAGTTCGCGCGCGGTGGCACCGCCCTGGAGGCCGGTGGCCCCGGTGACCAGGATCGTGCCGTTCGCCTCGGTCGTCGTCATGTCGTACGCCTCTCTGAGCTCTCGTCAGCCGAACAGCGCGGCGTTGGCCACGGCCCAGGCACGGTAGGGACGGGGGTCACGGCCGGTCAGGTCCCGCACGGCCGTCGTGGACGTGGCCCACGGGACCTCGGGGCTGTGCAGCGCGGCCACGTTGGTCTCCGCCGCCGCCCGGTCGCCGGTGATACCGGCGAAGACCTCCACGACCTCCTCCTGGGAGGCGACGGAGAAGCTCAAGGACCGGCCCAGGACGTCGCCCAGGATGCGGGCCTGCTCCTCGGAGGTGAGGACCTCGCCGCCGGTCAGGACGTACGCCTTGCCACGGTGGCCGTCCTGGGTGAGCGCGGCGACGGCGGCGGAGGCGATGTCGTACTCGTCGATCGGCGCACCGGGGTTGTTGCCGATCCAGCAGCGCACCGAGGAACTCTCCTGGACCGTCTTGGTCCACCACGAGGTGTTGGCGTGGAAGGGGCCGGGGCGCAGGAACGTGGTGGCGGCGCCGGAAGCGGTGATCTCCCGCTCCGCCGCCCGGTGTTCCTCTGCGATGCCGTGCGGCAGCGGGTGCAGCACGCTCGCCGAGGACAGGAACACGAGGTGCTCGACATCGGCGGCCCGGGCGGCCTCGGCGATGTTGCGGGCCTCCCCCGCCACATCGCCGGAGAGCACCACCAGCGCCGCGGTGACGCCCGTGAACGCGGCGGCCAGGGAGGCGGGGTCGGCGGGGCTGCCGGCCACGACGTCGACGCCCTCGGGGAGGCCGGCCTCCTCGGGCGTGCGGCTGAGCGCCCGCACCTTGCGGTCCAGTGCGGTGAGTTGGCCGACGGCCTCACGGCCGACCTTGCCCGTCGCTCCGGTGACGAGGATCATGGTCAGGCCCTCCAGCCCTGCGGCTCCGGCCACGGCGAGCCGAGCTGACGGTAGGTGCCCTGGTAGTCCGGCCAGTCCCGGTGGTCACGGATCTTGCCGTCGACGAAGCGGATGAGGTGGATCTGCTCACCGGAGAACCTGCGGCCGGTCGGTGCCATGCCGACCAGGTCCCCGATGTGACGGCCGTACAGGACGAGGTTGGCGCGCACCCAGTCGCCGCGCTCCTCCAGCAGCACCTCCTCCAGGTGGGCCTCCTCGGAGAACGTCATACGCAGCCACTTGACGGCCATCGCGAAGGAATCCGGGCCGCGCAGGTCCATGTGTTCCATCGTCGCCGGGTTCAGATAATCCGGGTGAATGTATTCCGCGACGTCCCCGGTGTCACCGGTGTTGTAGGCCTCGATCATGCGGCGCACCGCGGTTATCTGGCTGCTCATCGAATTCCTTCCACGGTCGCCTCCAAGGGCGTCGGCTCCTGGCCGTAATTGTGGGCGGGGCCGTCCGGCGCGGGCAAGGGAAGAATTCCCGAATCCCTTTGTTTTCCAGTCATCCTCCAGTTGCGCGCGGGGCCTCGGGCCCAGCATGGGCGACATGGTCACGGACACGGACACGGCAACGTACAAAACGAAAGTCACCGCCGCCTTCAACGGGGCCGCGGCGACCTATGACCGGCTGGGCGTGGAATTCTTCACGCCGATGGGCGCGCGGCTGGTGGACATCGCCGGGCCGCGGACCGGTCAGCGGCTCCTCGACGTCGGCTGCGGCCTGGGCGCCACGCTGCTGCCCGCGGCGCGGCTGGTGGGGTCCGGGGGCAGCGCGCTCGGCATCGACATCGCCGAGGCCATGATCGAGGAGGCCGGCCTGGAGGCGGCACGGCAGGGCATCGGCAACGTCGACCTGCGGGTGATGGACGGCGAGCACCCGGATCTGCCCGCCCGCTCCTTCGACCTGGTGCTCGGCAGCTACAGCGTGATCTTCCTGCCGGACGCGCGGGCCGCGCTCGCCCGTTATGCCGGACTGCTGCGCGACGGTGGCCGGATCGCCTTCACCAGCCCGGTGTTCACCCGGGACACCTTCCCGTTCCTGCCGCCGCTGTTCACCGACCTGATCCCGATGTCCCTGCTGCGCCACCTGCCGCCGGCCTGGCATCCCGAGCAGCTCCACCGGCAGCTGCACTCCTGGCTGGAGGACCCCGCGGACCTGACGGCCGCTCTGCACACGGCCGGTTTCGGCCAGGTGGGGATCACCGACGAGACGGTGGACATGACGGCGCGCTCCGGCGAGGCCTGGGTCGACTGGTCGCACACGCAGGGCATGCGGCTGCTGTGGCAGCACCTGCCGGCCGACGAGGCCGCCGCCCTGCGCGCCCGCCTCACCACGGCACTCGACGACCTGCGCGGCGCGGACGGCCTGGTCCACATCGACGTCCCGGTCCGCTACGTCACGGCCACGGTGTCCCGCTGACGGCCCCGCTCATGGGTGAGGCCCCCGCCTGGCGGGGGCCTCACCCATGTCACTGCAGATCAGGACCCATGTCACTGCCGATCACGTCACGGACAGCGCACCGTCCACCGCCAGGACCGTGCCGTTGGCGTAGCCGGCCTCCGGCCGGGTCAGCTGCACGATCCACCAGGCGATGTCCTCCGGCCGGCCGACCCGGCCCGCCGGGATCCGCTCCGCCATCTGCGCGAGGAACGCCTGGTACGCCTCGGCCGGCATGCCCGCCCGTACCCCGACCCCGGTGTCGACGACGCCGGGCGCGATGCCCACCGAGCGGATGCCGCGCGGCGCGAGCTCCACGGCCCAGGTGCGGGTCAGGAAGTCGAGGGCCACCTTGGCCATGCCGTACACGGAGTTCTCCGGCCAGGCCCGGCGGCCCAGCGAGCCCGCGGAACTGACGTTCACGACGACGCCCTTGCTCTCCTCCAGCGCATCCAGCGCGCGCTGGGTCAGGAACACCGGGGCGAGAAGGTTCGTGCCCAGCTGGGCCCGTACCGATTCCCTCTCCAGTCCGTCCAGGGCGGCGAATCCGGTGACGGCGGCATTGTTCACCAGCACGTCGATACGGCCGAATTCCTTCAGCGCGGTCTCGACGACCACGTCCGGCGCGTCCGGTTCGTGAATGTCCTTGGAAAGGACGCGAATTCTGTCCTCGTAACCGTCCGCCGTTTCCTTCAGCGTCGATTCACTGCGGCCGACGACGAGAACGTGCGCGCCGTCGTCGGCGAATGCGCGCGCGGTCGCCGCACCGATTCCCGTACCGCCACCGGTGACGACGACGGCTTTCCGCGTCCCGGTGCTCATGAGCACAGCGCGATGTTCACACCGCGGATGACGGCCTGCTCGGCGTCCGGCCCGAAGTCCTTGTCGCCGATCGTGAACGACAGCTGCACGCGGGCGCCGAGGTCGCGGGTGGTGGCCGCGAAGGTGGCGTAGCCGGGGATGCCGGCGCCGTGGCCCCACAGGTCGAGGTCGTCGTCGTTCTCGAGCTTCATGATGCCGAGGCCGTAGCCGATGCCCATCGGCAGGTTCTCGATCATCTCGGGCGGCAGCGGGGTGGTCATCTCGGTGAACTCCGGCTCGTTCAGGAGCTTTCCGCTGAACAGCGCGGTGAAGAACCGGTCCAGGTCGGCGGTGGTGGAGATGATCTCGCCCGCGCAGCCGGCCTCGGAGGGGTTCATCAGCGTCACGTCGACGGGCTTGCCGCCGATGTCCATGTAGCCGCGGGCATGCGGCTCGGGGATGTTCGGGTCGTCGCCCGGCAGCACGGTCTCCGTCAGCTGAAGCGGCTCAAGGACGCGCTCGGTGATCTCCTCGCGGTACGAGCGGCCGGTGACCTTGTCGATGAGCAGCCCGATGATGAAGTAGTTCGTGTTGCAGTACGCGAACTTGGTGCCGGGCTCGAACTCCAGCGGCTTGGCGGCCGCGATGGCGATGAGGTCCTGGGGCTCGTAGTGCTTGTAGCGGTCGCGCAGGAAGCGGTCGCCCGGCTTCTGGAACGAGTCCATGTAGTTGTACAGGCCGCTGGTGTGCTGGAGCAGGTTGCGGATGGTGATCTTCTCGCCGTAGGGCAGCAGGCCCGGAAGGTAGCTCTCGACCGTGCGGTCGAGGTCCACCTTGCCCTCGGCGACCAGCTGGAGCACCACGACGGCCACGAACGGCTTGGTGATGCAGGAGATGCGGAAGCGGCCGTCCGCGGGGACGGGCCGGTCGGAGCCCAGCTCCGCGATCCCGGAGGTCACCACGAAGGACTCGGCCCCGCGGGCGACCCGGAACTGCACGCCTGCTGCTCCTGCTGCGACGAGCCGGTCAGCGGCGCCCTGAACGGCCTGCTCAAGGGCCGAGGCCTCCGGCCGGGCAATCGTCGTCTGCGTCATGTCGGCAAACCCCCATCGGGTGGCAGTTGGTTGTTACGGCGGTGCGCGGCTCTAAGCGGTCCTGGCGCGCCCCGAAGGGGCGCGGGGAACTGCGCGACCAGCCACGACGGGCCCGCAGCCGATCGACGGCCCATCGCGGCACTTCTTGCGGAGCGCTTAAGCGGTGACGCACCCGTACGGCTGTGCCGAGGCTGTCCCGGCGGGGTGGAGAGGCGGCCGGGTGCCGGTGGAGCCCCGCTCAGGCGAGGTCGTCGCGGGTCACCGTGCGGGCGGAGACCCGCAGTTCACCGTCCTGGCGCAGCAGGACGTCCTCGCACACGCACACGCGGTGCACCCGCGACTCGCCGCCGATCTGCGAGGCGTACACGATCGCGTAGGAGCGGACGTCGAGCCCGCCGTCCGGCCGCGGGCGGACGTCGAGCATGCCGAGGAAGTGACGGTGGCGCTGCCCGGAAGCGGCGAGCTCCGCCGAGGCCCGGCGGGTGGCCGCGACGAGGCCGGCGTGACCGCGTACCGGCTCGGGCAGGGTCGGCACGTCGAACGTCGCGTCCTCGGTGAAGGTCCGCGCCCACTGCTCGGCCTCGCCGAGGTCGAGGAGCTGCATCTGGTGGGCGTAGAACTGCTGGGCCTCCGCATGCAGCGCGGCGGACCAGGCGGGGGTCTGCGCACGTTCGGGCGCGATCGTCATGGCGTCTCCGTTCGGTCGATTCGGCCGCCGGTCAGAGCCTGTGTCTGAACCCCCGTCGTCCGCGCGGAGCGCGGGCGCAGCGGCGTTCGATACGTGCCCTGGGGGTCCCCCCGGCCGGAGGCTGGGGGAGTGCGGCGTTGCAGGTCATGTGGCGGAGCCACCTGTCCTGCGGCGACATGCGGCGAGGGTGCATGCCGGGCGTCGGGGCGCAGGCGGGGGTTCAGACACAGGCTCTGAGCCTGCACGCGCCTTCTCGCACCCGGTTGGAAGATCCCTCAAGCCCCGCCCTCACCGGTCCGGTTGAGGGAATTTCCGCCCTACCTCAAGGGGCACGGGACACGGTCGTGAGTCACCACGGCGTTTCTGGAAGGACACCGATGACGACAACGACGAAGCCCTCCGCGCTGATCACGGGCGGGACGAGCGGGATCGGCCTGGCCGCCGCCCGGGAGCTGGGGCGCCTCGGCCACCCGGTCTTCCTGTGCGCCAGGGACGAGCAGAAGGTCAAGCAGACGGTCGAGGACCTGCGCGGCGAGGGCCTGACCGTCGACGGCGCCGCGGCCGACGTGCGCTCGCGCGAGTCGGTGACCGCGCTGGTCGCCGCCGCGGTCGAGGCGTTCGGGCCGATCGGCGTGCTGGTCAACAACGCGGGCCGCAGCGGCGGCGGGGTGACCGCCGACATCGCCGACGACCTCTGGTACGACGTCATCGACACCAACCTCAACAGCGTCTTCCTGGTCACCCGCGAGGTCCTCAAGAAGGGCGGCCTGTCCGACGCGGCGTACGGGCGGATCATCAACATCGCGTCCACCGCCGGCAAGCAGGGCGTCCTGCTGGGCGCCCCCTACAGCGCCTCCAAGCACGGCGTCGTCGGCTTCACCAAGGCCCTGGGCCGCGAACTGGCCCCCAGCGGCGTCACCGTCAACGCCGTCTGCCCCGGCTACGTCGAGACCCCCATGGCCCAGCGGGTGCGCCAGGGCTATGCCGCCGCCTGGGACACCACCGAGGACTACGTCCAGGAGCAGTTCGAGGCGAAGATCCCCCTCGGCCGCTACTCCACCCCCGAGGAGGTCGCCGCCCTGGTCGGCTACCTGGCCTCCGGACCCGCCGCCTCCATCACCGCCCAGGCGCTCAACGTCTGCGGCGGACTCGGCAACTTCTGACCCGTACCGGCATCCGCAGACAGACGCAGACAGACGTAGAGAGACGCAGAAAGACGAGGTAGTGAAGGTGTCGGCTGAACAGGTGCACCGCACGACGCACGACGTGGAGATCGCCGCGCCCGCGGCGGTCGTGTACGGGCTGATCTCGGACGCGGTGCGGTGGCCGCTGTTCTTCCCGCCGAACGTACACGTGGAACAGCTGGAGTCCGACGGCACGGACGAGCGGCTGCGGATGTGGGCGACCGCCAACGGCACGGTCAAGTCGTGGACTTCGCGCCGCCGGCTGGACTCCGCCCGGCGCCGCATCGACTTCCGCCAGGAGGTGCCGGCCGCCCCGCTCACGGGCATGGGCGGCAGCTGGATCGTCGAGGAGCGGGGCGAAGCTGCGTCCCGGCTGGTCCTGCTGCACGACTTCACGGTGGGCGAGGACCGTCCCGAGGACGTCGAGTGGGTCGAGCGGGCCACGGACACCAACAGCCGTGCGGAGCTGGACCGGGTCAAGGACCTCGCGGAGCGCCGGCCACAACTGGACGCCCTGGTGCTCTCCTTCGAGGACAGCGTGCGGGTCGAGGGCCCGGCCGGACCGGTCTACGACTTCCTCTACCGGGTCGGTGACTGGCCCCGGCTGGTCCCGCACGTCGACCGCCTGGACCTGACCGAGGACGCCCCCGGAGTGCAGGTCATGGCCATGGACACGCGCACCGCCGACGGCTCCGTGCACACCACCGAGTCCATCCGGGTCTGCTTCCCCGACACCGGCCGCATCGTCTACAAGCAGACCGCCACGCCCGCCCTGATGGACGCCCACACCGGCGCCTGGTCCGTCGTACCGGACGAGACCGGTGTGACCGTCACCTCCCGGCACGACGTGGTCCTGCGCGAGGAAGCCGTCACGCGGGTGCTCGGCGCGGACGCCACCGTCGAGCAGGCACGCCGCTACGTCCGTGAGGCTCTCGGCCGCAACTCCACCGCCACCCTCAACCTCGCCAGGCAGCACGCGGAATCGGCCCTCGCGACCCGGTGACGGGGCACTCCGAGGCCCTTCGCCGTCCTCGTATCTCAAGGGAATCAGGGAACTCACGTGACTCCACCCACGACTAAAGTCGCGGGCTTCCTGGGTCGGTGGCTAGGCACCGTCGCAGAGGACCAGCCCGGCCCTGTGCAGGACGTTGAGCGCGCCCACGCGGTCGGCGTTCTCGACCAGGCCGCAGTTGACGCATTCGAACTTTGCTTGGGTGACACGGTTCTCCTTCGCGACGTGGCCGCATCCGCCGAGGGCGGCCGGGCACGTGCGGGAGGTGTTGCGGGCGTCCACCGGGATCACTCGGCGACCGGCACTCTCAGCCTTGTTCGCCAGGATGCTCAGGAACTGTCCCCAACCCGCGTCGAGGATACTTCGGTTCAGCCCGGCCTTCGCAGCGGCGCCGTTCGGGAGGAACACGCCGGTCTGCTCGGGATCTGGCTTGGGTGCGGGCGCCTTGGTCATGCCCGCCGTGTTCAGCTTCTCGTGCCCGATCACGTCGTGCTCTTGGACCAGGGCGAGAGCCTTCTTGTGGTGGTCGTCAGCTCGCTGCCGCCGGATCTTGACATGCAGCTTGGCGACCTTCCGGGCTGCGGCCCGGTGCTTCTTCGTGCGCTTCTTGGTGCGTTTGGGGAACGTCGAAAGGTGCTGCTGGGCGGCGGCCAGCTCGGCGGCCATCGTGTCGAGGAACTTCGGGTTCTCGACGTGCTCACCGCCCGAGTCGGTGAAGAAGTGCACGGTGCCCATGTCGATTCCGACGATGCTGCCCGTCGCGGGCAAAGGCTCGGCGGGCACTTCGTCGCAGGCCAGGACGACGTACCAGCGGCGGCCTTCCCGCCTGATGCTGATTGTCTTCACCCGGCCCTTCACGGGGCGGTGCTGGTGCACGCGGACGTGGCCGATGCCTTGCAGGCGTACGCGGGTCCGCCGGTCGTGCGGGGTGGAGTCCCAGCGACAGCCGTCGCCGTCCTTGGGGAAGGTCACGGTGTCGAAGTGCCCGACACCCTTGAACCTCGGGTAGCCGGGCGTGAGACCGGCCTTCACGCGCTTGAAGAAGGCTTGGAATGCCTTGTCCAACCGACGCAAGGTCGCCTGCTGGGAGGAGAACGACCAGCGGCCCTGCCGTTCCGGGTCGAACGTCCGGATCGCCTTGAGCTGGCCGGACTGGTCGCCGTATTTAATGCTCGTCGTCGAGCTGTGCCGGTAGGCGTCCCGGCGCTCCTGGAGCGCGCCGTTGTAGAGGGAGCAGTGGTCGGCCAGCATCGCCCGCAGCGCGGCTTCCTGCTGGGCCGTGGGGCGAAGGAGGAACTTGTACGCCCGTATCAAGGCTGCCCCTCCTTCTCCTTCTTCCAAGGGCGTTCCCACTGGGTGTCGATGTACTTCTCCACCGTGGCCGCCGAGACCGCGCCGACCGACGCGGCGAAGTACGACGACGACCACAGGGTGGGCATCCGCGACTTCAGGTGCGGGAACTCCGCCCGCAGCACGCGGGATGTGAAGCCCTTGAACTGGTTGGCCACATACGACGCCGACGACTTCGGGTCGTGCTTGACGAACAGGTGCACGTGGTCCGGCATCAGCTCAAGGGCGATGATCTCCCACCCGCGCTCGCCGGCCTTCTGCCGGATCAGTTCGTCCAGGCGTTCCGCGACCCGCCCACCGAGGACCGGACGGCGGTACTTCGGGCACCACACCACGTGGAGCCCGAGATCGTACACACCTCCGGAGAACCGACGAACCTTCCTGGTCACCGTCACGCGATCACTATATACACGCCGCAGGTCTAGTGCGGCAGAAAGGTGGGCTCAGGTGAACAGTGCAGATCCGTGCACACAGTTGAGGTCAGAGCAGGGTCAAGAAGCCATTCCCCACCCCGCTAAAGCGGGGCATCCCCTGGCTAGGTCCTGATGGATGAGATCGTCAGCGCTGTTCTCGCCGAGGACGCGTCTGCGCAGGACTTCGCGGGGCTGCGGCTTCCGGAGTCCTACCTCGGCGCGGTACTGCGCGAGGAAGACGTCTCGATGTTCGAGGGCATGGCCTCGGTGGACAAGGACCCGCGCAAGTCGCTCCAGGTGCGGGACGTGCTGGTGCCGCAGCCCGCGGCGGGTGAGGCGCTGGTGGCGGTGATGGCCTCGTCGGTGAACTACAACACCGTCTGGTCGGCCATCTTCGAACCGCTGCCCACCTTCTCGTTCCTGAAGCGGTACGCCCCGCTGTCACCGGCGTCGGCCCGCCACGACCTGCCGTACCACGTGATCGGCTCCGACCTCGCGGGCGTCGTCCTGCGCACCGGGCCCGGCGTGAACCGGTGGCAGGCCGGTGACCGGGTGGTCGCCCACTGTCTGTCGGTGGAGCTGGAGTCGGCCGACGGACACGGGGACACGATGCTCGACCCGGAGCAGCGCATCTGGGGCTTCGAGACCAACTTCGGCGGACTGGCCCAGCTGGCCCTGGTCAAGGCGAACCAGCTGATGCCGAAGCCGGAGCATCTGACCTGGGAGGAGGCGGCGGCTCCCGGCCTCGTCAACTCCACCGCGTACCGGCAGCTGGTCTCCCGCAACGGTGCCGGGATGAAGCAGGGCGACAACGTCCTGATCTGGGGCGCGAGCGGCGGACTCGGCTCGTACGCCACCCAGTTGGCACTGGCCGGCGGCGCCAACCCGGTCTGCGTGGTCTCGTCGCCGCAGAAGGCGGAGATCTGCCGGGCGATGGGCGCCGAGGCGATCATCGACCGCACCGCCGAGGACTACAAGTTCTGGAAGGACGAGCACAACCAGGACCCGCGCGAGTGGAAGCGCTTCGGCAAGCGCATCCGTGAACTGACCGGCGGCGAGGACGTCGACATCGTCTTCGAGCACCCCGGCCGCGAGACCTTCGGCGCCTCCGTCTACGTCACCCGCAAGGGCGGCACCATCGTCACCTGCGCCTCCACCTCCGGCTTCAAGCACGAGTACGACAACCGCTACCTGTGGATGTCCCTGAAGCGGATCATCGGCTCGCACTTCGCCAACTACCGCGAGGCCTGGGAGGCCAACCGGCTCATCGCCAAGGGCAAGATCCACCCCACCCTGTCCAAGGTCTACTCCCTTGAGGAGACCGGCCAGGCCGCCTACGACGTGCACCGCAACCTCCACCAGGGCAAGGTCGGCGTCCTGTGCCTGGCCCCCGAGGAAGGCCTCGGCGTGCGCAACCACGAGCTGCGCGCCCGGCACCTCCACGCCATCAACCGCTTCCGTGAAGGGCAGGCGCACATCTCATGACCGAGCGGCCCCCGCACTCCTCCGCACCCATGACGGGCATCGTCGGCCTCGGCTCGGTCGGCGAGTCACTGCTGCATCTGCTGCTCGCCGCGGGCCACCGAGTGGTCGCCGTCGACACGGACCTCGACGTACTGGCCCGGGCCGACCGGCGGCTCAAGGCCCTCCACGGCAACGGCCCCGAGCGGGACGCCGTGACCTTCACCTCCGACCACGCCCTGCTGCGCGGCGCGTCCGTGGTCGTCGAGGCCGTACCCGACACCCCCGCCGCCAAGGCCTCCGCCCTGCACCGGATCACCGCCGTCTGCCCGCCCGGCACGACCCTGGTGACCACCACGGCGGCGCTGCCCGTCACCCGCCTGGCGCTGTCCACCGCACGCCCCGAGGACCTGGTCGGACTGCGGTTCTTCACCCCGCCCTCCCCCGGCGGCCCCGTCGAGTCGGTGCGCCCGGCCCTCGCCTCCCGTGAGAGCACGGCCGCGCTCGACGCCCTCGTGGCCGCGGCCGGTCTCACGCCGGTCGAGGTGGGCGCCCGGCCGGCCGGCGACGCCACCGCTCTCGTCCTGGGACTGCTGAACCGCTCGGTCGCCCTCCTCGACGAGGGCTACGCCACCCACCACGACATCGACACCGCGATGCGCCTGGGCTGCGGTCTGCCGGCCGGACCGCTTCAGACACTCGACCGCATCGGCCTCGACACGGCCCATGCCGCCCTGATGGAGCTGTGGCTGCGCACCGGCGACAGCTCCCTCGAACCCGCGCCGCTGCTGAGCCGGATGGTCGCGGCGCAGCTCCTGGGCCGGAAGACCGGCTCCGGCTTCTACGCGTACGACGAGACGGGCGCCCAGCTCCCGGCAGACGCCGCGGCGGCCCCCGACACGGACGCCGTGGACGTGCGCCGGGTCGGCGTGCTCGGCTCCGGCGCCATGGCCCGGGGCATCGCCGAGGTCACCGCCGCGGCGGGACACCCGACGGTGCTGGTGGCGCGGAGCGCCGAGAAGGCGGACGCCGCCGTGAACGCCGTGGCGGATTCGCTGACGCGCGCGGTGCGCCGGGGCAGGACCACCCCCGAGGCCAAGTCCGCGGCCCTCGGCCGTCTGGAGGGCGCCAGCGAGCTCGCGGCCCTGGCCGACTGCGATCTGGTCGTCGAGGCCGTGGCCGAGGAACTCGACGTCAAGCGCCCGCTGTTCGAGTCCCTGGGCCGGGTGTGCGCTCCCGGTGCGGTGCTCGCCACCACGACGTCGAGCCTCTCCGTCACGGCCTGCGCCGAGGCCTCCGGCCGCCCCGCCGACGTCGTCGGCATCCACTTCTTCAACCCGGCGCCGGTGATGCGCCTGGTCGAGCTGGTCCGCACGGACACGGCGGCGCCGCGCACCCTCGCCACGGCCCGCGCCTTCTGCCTGGGCCTGGGCAAGACCGTGGTCGGGTGCTCCGACCGCACCGGCTTCATCGTCAACAGCCTGCTGTTCCCCTACCTGAGTGCGGCGCTCGCGCTCCTGGACCGCCAGGGCGCGGAAGACACCCTCATGGAGCGCACGGACACGGCCGTCCAGCAGGGCTTCGGCTACCCCATGGGCCCCTTCGCCCTCCTGGACACGATCGGCCTGGACGTCTCCCACGCCATCCAGCAACGCCTCCACTCCCATTTCAGGACTCCGGAGTACGAGCCCTCACCAGCCCTCACGGACCTGATCACGGCCGGCTACCTGGGCCGCAAGAACGCCAAAGGGCTGCGGACAGCGACGAGTCCACGCTGACCACGCGACACGCACTCAGCCTCCGACCCCACCAGCCCAGACCAGGACCGCACCCGCAACTTCCGGTTCTGGAATCCGCAGTACGAGCCCTCGACAACGCTCACGGACCTGATCACGGCCGGCTACTTGGGCCGCAAGAACGGCAAAGGGCTGCGGACGGCGACGAGTTCGCGCTGACCGCGTGACACGCACTCAGCCTCCGACCCCACCAGCCCGGACCAGGATCGCACCCGCAACTTCCGGTTCTGGAATCCGCAGTGCGAGCCCTCGACAGCCCTCACGGACCTGATCACCGCGGGCTACCTGGGCGCGGCCCGCACTCAGCACCGGCCCCCCACCAGCTCCACCAGACCGGCCCGGGACCGCACCCGCAACTTCCGGTACACGCTGGTCAGATGCTGCTCAACCGTGCTCGGCGTCACATACAGCCGTGCGGCGATCCCGCGATTGGTGCACCCGTCCGCCGCCAGCACGGCAACCCTGCGCTCGGCCCGGGTCAGCACGGCGATCGGATCGCGTCCGGCCTCCCCGGCCGCCAGCGACCGCACCGCCTCCGCGGCAGGGCCCCGCCAGTCGACGGCCTCCCCCGCCTCGACACCCCACTCGGCCAGCAGATCCCGGCAGGTGTGAAAGTCCCTGAGCGCGGCCCGCGCCCGTCCCGAGGCCAGCAGGCAGCCACCCCGGGCCAGCAGATAGTGCACCCCGGCCCGTGACCGGAACAGCACCTCAGGGACGGGAACCCGCAGCAGACGCTCCGCCTTCTGATACGCCCCGCGCGCGGTGGCGGCCCGCACGGCCGCCGCGAGCGGCATTCCGACCGCCACCCCCCACGCCCCCGGCGACATCAGATCCAGCGCCCGCTCCGCATGCCCCGCGCCGACGTCGTACGCCTCCGCCCGCACCTGCACCACGGCGGCCACCGCGGCCGCCACCGCCCGCCGCGCCGGCGTCGTCTGCGCCGGCCCGGCCCCGGCGGACAGCGCACACCACTGCGCGACCCGCTCCGTCTCCCCCGCGTGCAGCAGCAGGGTCAGCACGGCGGCGACGGAGGGCGGCGGCGCGTGCCCATGGACGATCGACTCCAGGACCTGCTCGGCGGCGGTGTCCCTGTCCGGCCCGCCGCCGTCCTCCCCCACCGCACCGGGCCGGACGTAGTCGATCGTGGCCCTCAACTCCAGTACGGGCACGCTGCTTTCGAGCGTTCCGGCGGCCCGCGCCGGCTGCTCCGCCCGCCCGTGCCACAGCAGCAGCCCCGCCGCCTCCACCGTCCGCTCGGCATCGAGCCGCCCGGACGCGAGGTTCCTCTCCAGCGCGGGCAGGTGCCGTATGACGGCTGCGGGGTCGCTCTCCCACTCGGCGCGTGCGAGCGTTTCGAGCATGCCGTGGTGCTGCTCGTCGCCGCCCGCACGGTATGCGGTCCGCAGGAACTGGGCGGCCCGGCGCACCTCGCCGGCCCGCATCGCATGTCCGCCCGCCTCGGTGAGCAGCGGCGCCGCCCACGCGGGCGAGGTCCCCGCCGCACCGTCGGCCGCGGCGGCGACCAGGTGCACGGCCACGGCGGGGGGTTCGGCGCCGTCGTCGTAGAGCACCCGGGCCGCCCGCGCGTGCAGCAGGCCGCTCTCCTCGGCGGACAGGTCCTCCAGCGCGGCCGCGCGCACCCCCGCGTGGCGCAGCCGCCCTCCGTCGAGCAGCCCCGTCGCGTCGAGCTGCTCAAGACCGGCGGCGACGGCCCGTTCGGGGACCCGGAGGAACCGGGCGACCAGCGTGAGGGTGGCCTCGTCGCCGAGCACGGCCAGGGCGCGGGCCGTGCGCAGCGCCGCCGTACCCGCGCCGCGCAGACAGTCGACGACTCCGCGGCGGAAGGCCGTACCGGCGACGGGACGTGCGGGACGTACGGGTTGGCAGGCCCGGTGGTCGTCGAGCAGGCCGTGCAGCAGCCGCGGATTTCCCCCGGTGAACCGGTACCAGTCGGCGGCGAGCCGCCGGGCCGTCTCCGCATCCATGGCACCCGGGCCGCGCAGGAAGCCGGCGACCCCCGCCTCGGAGAGCGTCGTCAGCCGTACGGGAACGCGGCGCGGGTGCCGGAACAACTCGGCCAGCGGCAGCGGCAGCGCGGCGTCCGGCCGTCCGCTCATCACCAGCAGGGCGCCGGTGTCCGCCAGCCGCCCGCACAGATACAGCAGGCTGCGCGCCGACGGCTCGTCCGCGTGCTGGACATCGTCCACTACGACGGCCAGGGGGCCGTTCCCGCCCAGCGCACACAGCGCGTCGTGCAGCGCGCCGGGCCCGCCGCCGGGCTCGTAGGGGTCCTCGCGGGCCGCCCGTCGGGTGCCACTGAGCAACTGGCCCACCACGCCGAACGGCAGGGACTCCTCGGCCGGGGACGCACAGGCCTTCAGCACGCGTGCTCCGCGCTGCGCAGCCCGGGCCGCGAAGGCGTCCAGCAGGGCGCTCTTGCCGGTTCCGGAGCGGCCCGTGACGAGTACGGCGGCTCCCTCCACCCCTCCGGCGGACGCCAACAGCTCGTCGAGCAGCGCCAGTTCGCCGCCTCGCCGCACCAGCTCCACCAGCGTCCCCCCAGGGCGTCAGGCCGCGTGCCTCTTCCGGAAAGTCTCCTCAGGATCATGGAAGGTTCGCTGGTCTTGGACCTGAGCCGCGCTCGAGGCGGCGCCGGTCAGCGCGGGGCCGACACTCTCGGGGGCTCGGGCAGAGCCAGCACCCGGGGCGCGGCCCGTCCCCAGGGAAAGCCGTGATGCAGCTGAAGCACAGGCGACTCCTGAGGCTCGGCCAGGACGGCCACGGCGGCCAGTACGTCGGGCACCGGCTCCAGCTCCACGAAGCGCCACCCTCTTTCGTGGTCGTTCTCCGGCGGCCGGAAACCGGTCACTCCGCGGTCCTCGGCCAGAGTGAAGGCGAAGCTGTCGAAGGGCAGTCCGAGGCCGAGCCCGCGCGCCTTGGAGTACGCCTCCTTCAGCGTCCACAGCCGCAGCACCCGCCGGTCGCGGGGCCGGCCCGGGGCGGCCTGCGCCACCCAGTTCCGCTCCTCCTCGGCGAAGGTCTCCACGATGGTGTCGAAGCCCTGGTCACCGCGGTCGAGCCGCTCCACGTCCACGCCGATCCGGTGCCTGCGCACCACGCCGAGCAGATTGTGACCGAGCGCGTGGGACAGGTTGAAGTCCAACTCCCGCCCGCCGCGCGGCAGTCCCTCGGGCGGCTTCTGAAGGAACGGCCGCCCGCGCGAGGTGCGCCAGATCACGGCCTCGGCCTCCGGCACCCCGCTCTCGAGTGCGAGGACCCGCCGCACGAGCGCATGGGCGACCAGATACTGGCGCCGGTCGCGCTCGAAGAGGAACCTGCCCGCGATCTCCTGCTCGTGCTCGTCCAGCCAGTGCGCGGCCAGGGTGGCGGCGATGCCCGGGGCGAGCTCCTCATTGGGGCAGAACCAGAGTTTCACCGCCACCGGAGCCACACTGTTCATCCGGCCTGCTCCTCCACGGGGTCCAGCCACAACGGCTGCCGGAGAAACACGGACGGCGGCGGCACGGCCCCCGGTCCCCCTGTGCCCTCCTCCATGGCGGCCCAGTCGACGTCGACCCCGGACAGCCACAGCAGGGTGAGCTGTTCGAGGCGTCCGCCCCGCCAGAGCGCGGCCAGATAGTCCCGGGTCTCCGGCGCCGCGCCCAGCCCCAGCGGATCGACCGCACCGGCACGCAGGTCGGCGCAGCGCAGGCCGCCACCCCCGGTCCGGGTATCGGCGAACCGCCTCAGCTCTGCGACCAGTTGAGGCACATCTCTGCCAAGACAGACGACCCGGCAGGGCATGGCGGCCCGCCCCACCCGCAGCGCCCGCGCGACATCGGCGAGCACGACCGTGTCCACGCCCTTGGCGAGCCAGTCGGCCAGCCGGGAGGCGGTGGCGGCGAGATGGGCAGGCGTGGGCGCGGACAACAGCACCAGCTCATCGGCCCGCACCGGAGCCTCCGGCACGCCGGGCAAGGCCAGGAACTCCTCGACAACGGCCCGAGCCACAAGCCCACCGTCGCCCACCACTTCGACCACAGCCCTACGAGGCACCTCCCGCCCGTGCCCGTCACGCCCCCGCACCCACGGCACGGCCCCGTCCCCGCCCCGCCCCGGAGCAAGCACCCCCTGCCCCACCTGAAACACGGCAGCCGTAACCCCCACAACCCCACCAACAGCCCCGGCATCCCCAACCTGCCGCCCACCCATTCCCCACATCTCCCCCACCCCGACGACCGCAGCGTCCCCGCCGACGCTCGGCCGTTCGGACACATCCCCAAGCTCCCCCAGCCCCCCCGCCCCAACAACCGCGGCGCCCCCCCCCCCCCGCCCCCCCCCCCCCCCCCCCCCCCCCCCCCCCCCCCCCCCC
>NZ_JAFFSX010000018.1 GCF_017948485.1 Streptomyces sp. GESEQ-35
CCTGGATCGAATCGAAGCGGAAGTGGCATGTCCGGCAAGGAACTTGACGGATCCTCACTTTGCCCAACTGACAGCTGACCGACAGAGTCCGTTCCTATGGTGCCGTGTCCATGACAGACACTTCGGAAGCCCCCCAGACCCAGATCAGGCGCCGCACCGTCCTGATCGCCACCGGCGCCACGGCCGCAAGCCTGGCTGTCGCCGCCACGCCCGAAGCCCCCACAGCCCGGACGGCCCCCGTGGCCGCCGCGGCCGTCTGCACCCTCACGAAGGAGATGACGGAAGGCCCCTACTACCTCGACGGACAGCTCGTGCGCGCCGACCTCCGCGAGGACAAGACCGGCATCCCGCTGAAGCTCAGCCTCACCGTCGTCGACGACGACACCTGCGTCCCGCTGGGCAACGCCCTGGTGGAGCTCTGGCACTGCGACGCCCTCGGCGAGTACTCCGGCTTCGTCGGCAACAACGGCCACGACGAACCGGACAACGGCAAGTTCCTGCGCGGCGGCGTGCTCACCGGCTCGGACGGCGTCGCGGCGATCACGACCGTGTACCCCGGCTGGTACCGCGGACGCTGCGTCCACATCCACATCAAGGCCCACACCGACGTCACGCTCACCGCCGACGGCTCCTTCACCGGCGGCCAGGAACTCCACACCGGCCAGCTCTTCTTCGACGAGACGATCACGACGGGCGTCGCCGCGCTCGCCACCTACGCCGCCAACACGGTCCCCCGCACCACCCTCGCCCAGGACTCCATCTACGACGACGGAGGCGCCGCATCCGGCCTCCTCGCCCTCACCGCCCTGGGCAGCTCCCCCTCCGCCGGCTACGCGGGGGCGCTGACCCTGGGAGTGGAGAGCAGCTGACCCGGCCGACCGGCAGAAGGCCGCGCCCGGCTCCCCGCCGGGCGCGGCCTCACGCGTGCGGGGCTACTTGCCCGGGCACTCCTTCCACGCCATGTGGTACACCGTGCTGATGTCGCCGTCGGTGGAGTCCATCGTCATGAAGCTGACCTTGTCGGCCGAGGTGCTCCCCGCCGCCACGCGCAGCTCGGTGTTGATGTTGAAGTTGCGCTGAACTCCGCAGGGTGCCCAGACCAGTTGGGCCCAGTCGGTGCTGTCGGTGGCCTGCCAGTTGTCGTTGAGGGGGCCGCTGAAGGGGTGACTCCGGTACGCCGTCTGCGGTGAGCCCTGGAAGTAGTACGAGGCTCTCTGTGTTGCGCTCGCGCCGGACTGGAGGGCGGCGAAGCCGCGGTAGTCCGCGCTGGCGATGGCGTACGTGAAGCCCTGCGGGACATGGACGATCAGGTTGAGCTGGCAGTTCTTGCGGAACGCGGTGGGGTCGGAGTTGCCGCCGGCCTGGGCGAGGTACTCGCTGTAGGTGACCGTGAAGGCCGTGTTGTCCTCGGAGACGGCCACTGCCGCGGTGCCCTGGGGACAGCCGGAGCCGTTCACCGTGGCGACGTCGATGACGATCTTGTCCGGGGGCGGGTCGACGATGGAGGACGGGGCCGCGTGCGCGGGCAGTGTGGCCATGAGCAGAGCGGCCAGTGCGCCGCCGCTCAGCAGGAGTCCACGAGACATGTCTCTCCTAAGGGTTGGGGGGTGGCTGTGCCTCCGGCCCTCGTTGACCTTTGAAGAAACTGTGAGGTTTTTGTGAAGGCGAGAGGCGTTCGCATCGTACGAGCCGTGCGCGCAGGCGTAAGGGTGAACTCCAGCCATTTACAACCCAGTTGAGCCAAGCCCGGTCAGGCGCTGACCGGCTGCCGCTCCGCGGCCGGCTCGGCCTCCGCCGCCTTCTCCCGACGGTAGGCGCGGATCGAGTAGGCCAGGGCGGCGGCCCACACCGCGTACAGGACGACGTACACGGCCGCGCTCAGCCCGCCCGACGCACCGATCCAGTCGCTCTTCAGCAGCGTACGGACGTTGGTCACGATGATGACGCCGCCGACCGCCGAGCCCAGGACCCGCGGCGGGACCAGGCGCACCAGCCACGCGGCGATCGGCGCGGCGATCAGCCCGCCGATCAGGAAGGCCGCCACCCACAGGAAGTCGATGCCCTGCGAGCCGAGCGAGAACAGGAAGCCGAAGCTCGCGGCGACCGCGACCAGGAACTCGCTGGTGTCGATCGAGCCGATGACCTTACGGGGTTCCATCCGGCCGCTGGCCAGCAGTGCGGGCGTACCGACCGGGCCCCAGCCGCCCCCGCCGGTCGCGTCCAGGAACCCGGCGACCAGGCCGAGCGGCGTCAGGAAACGCCTCCGCAGCGGCTTGCCCAGCCGGCCCTTGGGCAGTCCGCGGAAGGTGAAGCGGGACATGACGTACAGGCCGAGACCCAGCAGGATCAGGGACATCACCGGCTCGGCGAGCTCGGTCGACAGCTTGGAGAGCACGGTCGCGCCCAGGAAGGCGCCCACCGCCCCCGGCACGCCAATCCTCGCCACGACCTTCCAGTCCACGTTCCCGAACCGCCAGTGCGAGGCGCCCGACATCAGCGTCGTACCGATCTCGGCGAGGTGGACGGTGGCCGAGGCCGCCGCCGGGTTGGTGCCCATGGCGAGCAGCAGGGTGGTGGAGGTCACGCCGTAGGCCATGCCGAGGCTGCCGTCCACGAGCTGGGCGCCAAGGCCCGCGAGGGCGAGCAGTATCAGCGTGCGCATGCGGTCGGTCCCGTCTTCCCGAGGATTCCTACCGGGTGAGTAGGAATGAACAACGGGACGGGACCTTAGACCCTCAATCTGAGAACAGGCTGAGCACTCTGTGAGGCTTTACGGGTTCTCCCAGGCCGCGGGTTCGGCGGCCAGTTCCTTCACCGAGGTGGGCAGGGCGTTCCCCGCGAGGTCCGCGATGGTGACGCCCTCCAGGATCCGGCGGACATTGGCGCGCACCGCGATCCACAGCGGCAGCAGCGGCTCGGCCGACCCGGCGTAGGACAGGCCGGTCGGACGGACCCCTCGTACGGACACGATGGGTCCGTCGACGGCCCGGATCACGTCGGCGACCGTGATCGCCGCAGCTTCCCGGGCCAGCCGGTAGCCGCCGTTGCCGCCGCGCCGGCTGTCCACCAGCCCGGCGCGGCGGAGGTCGCCGAGAATGCCCTCCAGGAACTTGTGCGGGATGTCCTGGACGGTGGCGATGGTCTCCGCCTTCACCGGGCCGTCGTCGTGGCGTACGGCGAGCTCCAGTACAGCCCGTACCGCGTAGTCCGCCCGTGCCGAGATCCTCATACGCCCATTGTCACCGGTCGCGCCGGGCTCAGCGCAGCCGGATCACGTTCCAGGACAGCGGTTCCAGTACGGCGGTGAGGGTGGAGCCGTCCCGGAGCGCGGTGCCCTCGACCGGGTGCGGGGCGACCCGCTCGGGGTCGTCGAGCGTGTTGCGGGCGTCCGGGTCGGCGTCCGCGAGCGCGCTGTGCTCGACGACCGACGTCAAGTCCAGCCCGTTCAGGGCGACTTCGAGCGGCAGCGCTTCGGTGCGGCTGCGGTTCACGGCGAAGACGGTGACCGTGCCGTCCTCGGCGCGTACGGCGGTGGCGTGCAGCAGATCGGCCTCGCCGTACTTGACCGTCTCGTACGTCGGTGAGTCCACCCGTACGTCCAGGACCTTCCCGCGGCCGTACTGCGACGCCTGCGCGAACGGGAAGAACGTCGTCTGCCGCCACGCCGGGCCGCCCGGCTCCGTCATGATCGGCGCGATCACGTTGACGAGCTGGGCGAGACAGGCGACGGTGACGCGGTCGGCGTGGCGGAGCAGGGCGATGAGGAGGGAGCCGAAGACCACGGCATCGGTGACGCTGTAGTTGTCCTCCAGAAGCCGGGGGGCCTCCGGCCAGTCGTCCTGCTCGAAGGTCTTCGCGTGCGCCTCCCACTCGGGCAGGTACCAGACGTTCCACTCGTCGAAGGACAGGTTGATCCGCTTCTCCGTCTTGAGCTGCGCCCCCACGTGATCGGCGGTCGCGACGACGTTGTCGATGAAGGACTCCATGTCGACGGCGGAGGCGAGGAAGGAGTCGATGTCGCCGTTCTCGGGCCAGTAGTAGGCGTGCAGCGAGATGTGGTCGACGAGGTCGTACGTCTCCTTGAGGACGGTCGCCTCCCACTCCGCGAAAGTCGGCATGGACTGGCTGGAGGAACCGCAGGCGACGAGTTCGACACCGGGGTCCATCTGGCGCATGGCACGGGCCGTTTCGGCGGCGATACGGCCGTACTCCTCGGCTGTCTTGTGGCCGGTCTGCCAGGGGCCGTCCATCTCGTTGCCGAGGCACCAGAGCTTGATGCCGAAGGGGTCCTTGTCGCCGTGGGAGGCGCGGAGGTCGGAGAGGGCGGTGCCGGACGTGTGGTTGGCGTATTCCTGGAGTTCGAGGGCCTCCGTGACTCCACGTGTGCCGAGGTTGATGGCCATCATGGGTTCGGCCTGGGGGCCGATCTTGCGGAGGAAGGCGATGTACTCGGAGAGACCGAAACGGTTTGACTCCGTTGAGTGCCAGGCGAGGTCGAGGCGGCGGGGACGGTCCCCTGCGGGGCCTACCGAGTCTTCCCACTTGTAGCCCGAGACGAAGTTGCCTCCGGGGTAGCGGATGGCTGTCACGCCGAGTTCCCTGACCAGGTTCAGGACGTCTTGGCGGAGGCCCGCCTCGTCTGCGGTGGGGTGGTCCGGTTCGAAGATGCCGGTGTACACGCAGCGGCCGAGGTGTTCGACGAAGCTGCCGAAGAGCCGGGGGTTGACCTGGCCGACCGTGAAGGCGGGGTCGAGGGTGAAGCGGGCTGTGTGCATGTTCGCCTTTCGAAGGGGGTGCTTCATGTTTCGTGGGCGGCTTCGGGGTCGTTCGTGGCTGGTCGCGCAGTTCCCCGCGCCCCTAAAGGGGCGCGGGGAACTGCGCGACCAGCCCCCACCGGCCCGCAGACGAAAATCGTCACTGGCCTGCCAGACCCGTGTGGGCCACTCCCGCGACAATCTGCCGCTGGAAGAACACGAACACGACGATCAGCGGAATCCCCGCCATCAGGCCGCCGGCCATGAGCTGGGCCCACTGGATGCCGTAGGAGTTCATGACGGTCGCGATGCCGTTGGGCATGGTCATCAGGTCGGGGTTGTTGGTGACCATGTACGGCCAGAGGAAATTGTTCCAGGACGCGATGAAGGTGAAGATGCCCACCGCTGCCAGGGAGGGGCGGGCCAGCGGGACGACGATGGTGAAGAAGACCCGCCAGCGGCCCGCGCCGTCGATGAACGCCGCTTCCTCCAGTTCCCGCGGGATGCCCTGGAAGAACTTGTAGAGGATGTAGACCATCGCGGCGGGCGCGCACTGCGGCAGGATCATGCCCCAGTACGTGTCCACCATCCCCATCTGCTGGACCGTGGTGAACAAGGGGACCCCGAGGACCGCCGGGGAGATCATCAAGCCCGCCATGACCACGCCCATGAGGACGCCCTTGCCGCGGAACTCGGTGCGGGCGAAGCCGTATCCGGCGAGAGCGCTCACCAGCAGGACGACGGATGTCACGCACACCGACACGACCAGGGAGTTCACGAACCAGTTCGTGATGTTTCCGGTCTCGAACAGGGCGTTCCACGCCTGGCCCGTCCAGTCCTTCGGCAGCCAGTGCGGGGGCACCTCGACGGCCTCGGTCTCCGACTTGAGCGAGGTGAACAGGCCCCAGGCGAAGGGGGCGAGGAAGACCGCGGAGACGGCCGCGCCGAGGAGGGTGAGGATGATCTGGCTGGGGGTCCATGCCTTGGTCGTCATCGGGCGGCGCCCTCCTCACGGTTGCGCAGCAGCCACATCCGGGCGAGGGCGACGGCCGCGATGATCACGAAGAAGATGATGGAGATGGCGGAGGCGTAGCCCACGCGGTAGCTGGTGAAGCCCTCTTCGAGCGTGTACTGCACGAAGGTGCGGGTCGATTCCTCCGGTCCTGGGCTGAAGTCCATCATCACCACCGCCTGGTCGAAGACCTGGAGCGAGGCCAGGATCTGAAGGGCGATGACGAGGCCGGTGATGTTGCGCAGCAGCGGGAGGGTGATGCGGACCATGCGGTGCCAGGCGTTCGCGCCGTCCAGCTTGGCGGCCTCGTAGAGCTGCTCGGGGATGCCCTGAAGTGCGGCGAGATAGAGCAGGAAGCTGAAGCCGACCGTCCACCACAGGGTGGTGATGACGATGGCGAGCATCGCGTACGACTTGTCGGTCAGCCACGGCGTCTCGATGCCGAAGACGTGGTTGATCATGCCCGTGCCGGGGTTGAACAGCCACTGCCACAGGTCGCCCGCGACGGTGGAGGGGAGGAGGAACGGGGCGAAGAAGCACAGCCGCCACAGCCATTTGCCGCGCTCTAAGTGGTGGGCGAGCATCGCGAGGAGGAAGGCGAGGACCGTGATGCAGGGCACGACCAGCAGCGTGAAGTAGGCGCTGTGGCCGAGGGCGTCCCACATCAGCGGGTCCTGGAGGGCCTCGCGGTAGTTGTCGAGGCCGATGAAACTCGTGGTGTCGCCGGAGATGTTGGCGTCCGTGAAGCTGAGGTAGACGCCGCGGAGGAGAGGCCAGATCACGAAGAGCGAGAAGAGGGTGAGGAAGGGGGCCACGAACCAGCCGCCGTGCTGGAAGCCCTGCTTGCGGCGGACGGTGGCGCCGATCGCGGCTGTCCTTGCGCGGGCCGGCGCGAAGACGGTCTCAGCAGTTGTCATACGGCCGTACCTCCCTGTGCGGCGGTCTTGCCGTCCATGGGGTTCTTCATGGCGAGCAGTTCGGTGAGCGCGCCCTTCATCCGGTCGGCGACGGCCTCCGGCCTGGCGGAGCCCAGCGTCGAGGAGACGACGATCGGGCCCACGCGCTGGGCGAGGATGCCGGTGGAGCCCGCGAACCACACCTTCGGCTCGGTGGCCTGGTGGTCCATGGCCGACACATACTCGTTCTGCGGGCTCAGCTTCTTGTACGCGGCCGTCGACAGGGTCGGCGTGTAGGCGGGGATGTGGCCGCCGGCCGCCCACTGCTGGGCGTGCGTGACGACGTAGGCGGCGAGTCGGTGCGCGGCCTCGTTGGTGGTGCCGCCCCGGTCGGACTGGTGCGGCAGGACGAAGCCGTGCGACTCGGCGTGGGTGGCCTGCCTGCCGAAGACGGGCGGCAGTGGGGTGGCGCCGTAGTCGAGCCCCGCGCCGGAGTAGACCGGCACCGACCAGTTGCCCTCCCAGGCGAAGGGCGCGCCGTTGATGAACTGTTCGGCGCCGACGGAGCCCATCCCCGGGTCGGCGTACCCGTCGGTGATGTGGCGGCGCAGGAACTCCAGGACCTGGACGGCCTTGTCGGTGTCGAAAGTGACCTCGGAATGGGCGGCGTCGAACCAGGTGCCGCCGAGCTGGGTGTAGAAGGCGACGAAGAACCACCACTGGAAGTTCTGGTCGTTGACCCACAGCCCGATGGTCTGCAACCCCTTCTTGGTGGCCTTCTTGGCCTCCTTGAGTACGTCGAACCACTCGTCGGCCGACGTCACGGGCACGATCCGGCCGTCGTCGCCGAGCAGACCCGCCTTCTTCAGGACATCCTTGCGGTAGAAGCAGAGCTGGACGTGGATGTCGAGCGGGAGGGCGTAGAGCCTGCCGTCGATGACGGCGCGCTTCCAGAGGTCGGGGTTGAAGTCCGCTTCCCGTACGCCGTACTTGGCGAGCAGGCCGACGTCCCAGGGGTCCAGGAGCCGGCCGGGCGAGAAGCCGGTGACCCGGCCGAGGTGCATGACGCCGAGGTCGGGTGCGCGGTTGCCGGCGGCCGCCATGGCGAGCTTGGTGTAGAAGGGGTTGCCCCACTGGAGGGTCGAGTCCTTCACGTCGATGCCGGGGTTGGCCTCACGGAAGGCGTCCAGCATCGCGATCATGTTGGCGCCGTCGCCGCCGCTGAAGAGGTTCCAGTAGCGCACCCGGGTGTCCGCGCCGGAGGCGAGCGCGTCGGCCCCGGTCCCCAGTGCCGCGAAGCCGAAGCTGCCCGCGACCGCCAGTCCGCCCGCTGCGGCCAGAAGTTGCCTGCGATTCAGGCCAGGTTGTCCCATTCCCTGCCCCATCTGCTCGGTGTGTTCGAGATATCGAAACATGCTCGTAACTTCGAACGGGACCGTAAAGTTGATGCTCTTCGACGTCAATGGGTCGTGCACGAATTTCGGGCATCGGCGGTCGTTCTCGATTGAACGACGGTGACCGGATCGCATGACGTGCACAGTTCCGGGCGCGTAATCTCGGACGAGCCGCCGAACGGCGGGACGAAGGGGGTGCGATGGACATCGCGGGCGCGCGCAGGACGGCGTCCCGGATCGCCACGGCGCTGCGGAGCTCGCGACGCGGCTTCGCCATGCGGGCCCTGGCGGCCGACCTCGCAACCGCACTCTCCGCGGACTCCAGACCCCCGACCGACGTCCGCACGCTGTGTACCGCGCTGTGCGCGGAGATGAGCGCACGTCGCGGCGGGCGCCCCGTCGAGCTGCGCTTCGAGCGCTTCCCCGACGAGATCGAAGTGACCGGCCTGTGGGTCGAGTTCCAGGACTTCGACCTCGTCATCGTGGAGGATCGCGCCGAGGCCATGCAGCAACTGGTCATCCTCGGCCATGAGTTGTGGCACATGCACGCGGGGCACACACACCATCACGCGGCCGCGGCGCACGCCCTCGCCGGACGGTCCGGCTGGGACTCCGTCGCCCTGACCGTGGCCGCCCGCAACGGCTCCCGCGAGACGGACGAGGCCGAGGCGGACGACTTCGGGCACCGGCTCGCGGCGGCGTTCCAGCCCTTCGTGGCCGGACAGGGACGCGAGGCCGCACCCGACCCGCTCCAGAGGTCCCTCGGTTACCGCGGAGGCGGATCCCGGTGACGCATCTCCAACTGGCCGAGGGCCCGGTCGGGTTCCTCACCGGGCTGTACATATCCTTCTGGCTTCCCGGCCTGGTCCTCGCCGCGGCCCTGACGATCAAGCTGCCCAGCATCGTCAAGCTGTGGCGGGACCCGCTGCTGCGTGCCGTGGGCGGCCTGCTGCTGCTCGCCTGCGCGGTGTTCGTCTTCGCCGCCCCGAGCACCATCGCCTGGACCAACCGGGTCACCGGCGTACCGAACATCGCGGCGCCCTGGGTGTACTCCCTGATCACCGCGCTGTCCGCGTCCTGGCTGCTGCTCGTCATCCACTGGCGCAACGGCCGTACCGAGCACCAGGCGCAGACGCGGCGCGCGACCCGGTGGGTGGTCTCCGTCTACGCGGCCGTGGTGGTCGCACTGTGGGTCCTGTTCGCGCTCGCCGACGTACCGGTCGAACAGGTCCAGGACCTGGACACGTACTACGCCACCACACCGTTCATGCGCGAGGAGATCCTCCTCTACCTGATCGTGCACACGGTCGCCTGTCTGATCACCGCCCGGCTCATCTGGGTCTGGATCCGCACCGACGGCCTCGACGGCTGGCTGCGCTGGGGGCTGCGGATCCTGAGCTTCGGCTACGTCACGAACCTCCTCTTCAGCGCCGCCAAGTTCACCGCCATCGTGGCCCGGTGGACCGGGCACGACCTGGACTGGCTCAACACGAACATCGCGCCGTCCGCCGCCTGCATCGGCGCCACCATGGTCGCGACCGGCGTCATCGTCCCGCACGCCGGGCAGTACCTCCAGGACCGCTGGATGGTCCACCGCCAACGCCGGAACCTCGGGCCGCTGGCCCGGCTCCTGCGGAGCGTCGCGGTCAGCCGTGAGCCCTGGGGCCTTCGCGCGACGCCCGAGATCCGCCTGATCCGCCGCGAGACCTACATCCGCGACGCGCTCCTCCAGCTCTCCCGCCACCTCGACGAGGACCTACGACGACGGTCCTACGACACCGCCCTCGCGCTCGGCGCCGAGCACGGCCGGGCACAGGCCCTCGCCGCCGCCGTCACGATCCTGGACGCCGTGGAGGCAGGGCGGCGCGACCCGGACGGCGACCACACGACCGCCCCCGACACCGCATACCTGTTGCAGGAGATCCAGGCCGTGTCCGAGGCCCTGCGCAGCCCCGACGAGATCACGGCGGTACGCGCCCGCGCCGCCGTCCCGGCAGAGAGCATGTCCGCGCATGAGTGAACGCCCCTCCCCCGCCAGAGTCGCCGTCGTCCTCGGGGGATCCCACACCGGCATGCTCACGGCCCGCGCCCTGGTCGATCTCGCCGACCGGGTCGTCGTCGTGGAGCGCGACGAACTGCCCGCGGAACCCGCGCCCCGCAAGGGGCTCCCGCAGGCACGACACGTCCACCTGCTGTGGTCGGGCGGGGCCCTGGCCATGGAGGAACTGCTGCCGGGCAGCACCGAGGCGCTCCGCGCCGCCGGGGCGCGCCGGGCGCCGATCACCACGGACATGGTCGCTCTTTCGCCCGGCGGCTGGTTCCGCCGCTGGCCCGAGTCCCACCACGTGATCCTGGCCGGACGGGACCTGCTCGACGCCACGATCCGCGCGCAGGTCCTCGCGGACGAGCGGATCGAGGTGCTCGGCGGCACGCAGGTGCTGGGGCTGGTGGGCAACTCGGAGGCGGTCACCGGGGTCCGGGTGCGGGAGCGCGACGGCCGGGAGAGGACGCTCGGGGCGGGCCTGGTCGTCGACGCCACCGGCCGGGGCTCCGCAACGCCCCGCTGGCTGACCGGCCTGGGGCTGCCCGCACCGGAGCGACGCGAGGTCGACTCAGGCCTGGCCTATGCCAGCCGGCTCTACCTCGCGCCGGAGCAGGCGCGCGGCGGCTTCCCGGTGATCAACGTACAGCCGGCCCCGCAGGACGGCGGACCCGGCCGCAACGGCGTCCTGCTGCCCATCGAGAACGGCCGTTGGCTCGCCACCCTCAGCGGCACCCGCGGCGGCGAACCCACTCCCGCGAACGCCTCGGGCGACGACTTCGTCCGCTTCGCCCGCGAGGAGTTGCGGCACCCGCTGATCGGCGACCTGCTCACACGGGCCGAGCCGCTGTCCGAAGTGGCGTTCACCCGCGCCACCGTCAACCGCCGGTACTTCTACGAGCGGATGCCGGCCTGGCCCGACAACCTCGCCGTCCTCGGCGACGCGCTCGCCGCGTACAACCCGGTCTACGGTCACGGCCTGGCGGTCGGCGCCCAGAGCGCCCTGATCCTCAGGGATGTCGTACGGCGTCGCGGCTGGGGTGCGCCCGGTCTGTCCCGCCGTATCCAGAAGGCGGTGGCCCGGCCGGTCGGCGCGGCGTGGGATCTGGCGACCGGGCAGGACGTGTTCTACCCGGGGGCCACGGAGAACGGGCCCACCCTGCGCGACCGGCTCGTGGCCGCGTATGTGGACCGGCTGATGTACACGGCCACGGGGAACGGGCGGATCGCCCGCCGCGTGACGGATGTGACGTCGCTTGAGCGGCGGGCGGAGGTGCTGTTGACTCCGTCGGTTTTGTTGGGGGCTGTGGTGGGGCCGTTGAAGGTGCCGTTGGCTGCGCCGCCGTTGACTGCGGAGGAGTTGAAGCGGGTGGGGTTGCAGTAGGTGTTCGGGTGCGGGTGCGTGGGGGCTGAGCGCGCAGTTCCCCGCGCCCCTATGGGGCGCTCCAGTTACCCGGCGAATTTGGGTTGCCGTAGTCCCTTGCCTGCGGTCGGCACCACCAGTAGCGAACCCGCCATCGGGTGTGGCGTCTTCAGGCCCACCCGGGCTGTTGTGATGTAGAGGTCGGTCAGGTCGGGGCCGCCGAAGGTGCAGGCTGTGATCCGGGGGGTGGGGAGGGGGATTACGCGGTCCAGGTCGCCGGTGGGGGTGTAGCGGCGTACCGCTCCGCCGTCCCACAGCGCCACCCACACGCAGCCGTCGGCGTCGACGGTGAGGCCGTCGGGGAAGCCGGCGCCGTCCTCTATGTCGACGAAGGGGCGGCGGTTCGCGATGCGGCCGTCCTCGTGGTCGAAGATGTCGACGCGGCGGGTCGGCGAGTCGATGTAGTACATCAGCCGGGCGTCGGGGCTCCACCCCGTGCCGTTGCTGACCGCCACGTCGTCGAGCACGGTCTCGGCGGAGCCGTCGTCGGTGAGGCGGGTGAGTGTGCCGCCGCCGGGTGCCTCGTCGTAGCGCATGGTGCCGGCCCAGAGGGAGCCGTCGGGGGCGACGGCGGCGTCGTTGGCGCGGCGGCCCGGGACCGGCTCGTGGTGGAGCCAGCGGAAGGTGTCGTCGGGGTCGAGGAGGGCGACCCCGTCCCGGAGGTTGAGGACGAGACCGCCACCGGTGCGGGGCTTGACGGCGCCTATGTGCTGGTCGAGGGCGCGGATCGTACGGCGGCCGGAGAGGGGCTCGTAGGTGTGGAGCCGGGCGCCGAGGATGTCGATCCACAGGAGCCGCCGGCCGTCGGTGTCCCAGGTCGGGCCCTCGCCGAGCGTCGCCTCGGCGCGGACCGCCACGTCGTACGCGTAGGTCATCCCACGCTCCGGTGACCGAGGCGCTCGGAGAGTTCGACGGCGCCCTTGGCGGCGAGCTGCTCCAGTTCGACGCGGCGCTCGTCGCTCCAGCGGATCATGGGGACGGAGATGGAGAGCGCGGCGACGACCTGACCGGTGCGGTCACGGACCGGTGCGGCGACACAGGAGACGTCCGGATTGGACTCGCGGCTCTCCGCGGCGATGCCGCGCTGCCGGATCTCGTGCAGGGCCTCGCGCAGGGCGCCGGGGTCGGTGATGCTGTTGGGCGTCATGGCGACCAGTGGGACGTCGTCCGGGACGCGGGAGGTGAGCTCCGGCTCGGGGAGGGAGGCGAGCAGCATCTTGCCGACCGAGGTGCAGTGCGCGGGCAGCCGCCGGCCGGCCGCGGAGACCATGCGGACGGCGTGCGTCGAGTCGACCTTGGCGATGTAGATGACGTCGGTGCCCTCCAGGATCGCCACGTGTACGGTCTCGTCACAGGTCTCGGCGACCGACCGGGCGACCTGCTGTCCCTCGGCCGCGAGGTCCAGCTGCTCGGCGTACCGGCTGCCGAGCTGGTACGGACGTACGCCGAGCCGGTAGCGTCCCGGCTGACCCGGTACCTGGACGATGTACGACCGGGCGGCGAGCGTGGTGACCAGTTCGTGCACGGTGGTGCGCGGCAGCTGAAGCTTGCGCACGATGTCGGGGGCGGAGAGTGTGCCGTCCCCGTCGAGGAAGAGCTCGAGTATGTCGAGAGCCCGGGTCACGGCAGGTACGAGGCGTCCCATCTTCCGGCCCCCTCCCTTGTGTCGCTGGCTGCGTTCGAAATTTCAACAGCCGATCGGAATGACGAACACAGGCTACTCAAGGTGCGTTTACCCGGGCAATGGGGCGGCACGACCGATCGGCACGGGACCTGACGTCAGCCCTCACCGGGAGCGGACGTCAGCCCTGCACTTCGCCCACCCGTCCCCTCAGTCGCTGAGCCCGCAGTACCAGCTCCAGCTCGAAGCGCCGGTCCGGGTTGTCGATCTCGTCGCCCCACAGCTCCCTGATCTGGCGGAGGCGATAGCGGACGGTCTGGGGATGGACGCCGAGCCGGGCCGCCACCTCCGGTGCTCCACCGCGGGTCTCCAGCCAGGCGAGAAGGGTCTCGGCGAGACGGCGGCCGTGGGTGGGGCCGCAGTGGGCCAGGGGGGCGAGGCACCTGAGGGCCAGGTCGTCGATCAGTTCCTCGGGCTGGAGCAGGACCAGCGCCTCGGTGTGCTCGGTGCAGTACAGGACGTCGCCGCCGGGCAGCAGCCGGCGTTCCATCAGACGTACCGCCGCCTCGGCCCAGCGCAGCGACTTCGCGGCGTCCGCCAGCGGCACGGGCGGGCCGATCGCGCCCGACCAGCCGGTCAGCGCGCGGTGCAGCAGCTCGGGGCGGCCGGCGGCGTCCGGGTCGGGGACGACCATGCGGGGCTGCTCGTACTCCATGTCGAGGAGCACGCCCTGGCCGACGGCGGGGGCCACCGCCTCCCGGGCCGGGCGCAGCAGTACGCCCACCGAGACCTTCTCGGGCAGCGGCCAGCCGATCCGGGCGGCCCGTTCGCTGAGCGCGTCGGCCGGGTCGCCGCGGTGATGCTCGGCCAGCAGCAGCTCCATCAGCCGGCGCTGGAGGCGCAGTCGTTCCCCGGCCTGCCGCGCCGCCGCCTCCGCATAGCCCCGTACCGACTGGTCGACGAGGCCGTCGAGGTACTCGTAGCCCGCGTCGACCAGTTCGTACATCGCCGGGGGCGGGATCTCCACGCGCTGGCCGATCTCGGCGAAACGGCGCCAGGCCAGCCGTACGCCCATGCGGTAGATCGCTTGCAGGGAGTCCAGGCTTCGGCCGTTGAGGCCCTCGCCGCGGCCGAAGTCCTGGAAGACGCCCGGCGGTACCGTCGGCCGTCCCTCCGCCGTCTCCAGATGCTGGACGAAGACCTCGATGGCACGGCGGATGCCGATCAGGGCCATCGGCTCACCCGACTCGTCGAGGACGACGGGCAGATGGGGATACTCGCGGCGGATCTCGCGCAGGATCTCCTCGGCCAGGTCGGGCGCCTCGGACATGGCGATCGCGGCGAAACGGCGGACCTGGAGACGGGGGACGTCGAGCCAGGCCGAACGCGTCGGGACGACCGGTGAACGGGCGGGCTGCGTCATTTGCTTCGCACCGGTCAACTCCCCTGGCCGGCTTGCTCATACGTGATCAGCGGGGTGTTCGGTTGGTCGGGCGTCGCCTCCAGGAGCGCGACGATGCCGAGGGCGGCTCCTGCGGCGAGTGCGGCGGCGGCCGCCACGGTGAGCGCGGCGGCGAGCAGTCTGGACATCTCAGGGTCAGCCTTTCCGGACAGATCTAAACAGATCTAGACGTACTCGAAAGGTCACCCTCACCCCGGTGCCGGTCCCGTCCGGCAGAGGTTCAGTCTTGACTTTCCATTGACACTCCGTCAAGGGTGCGCCTACGGTTCCCGGCCCAGACGACCGCACGCGCACTGCCCTTAGCACTGTCCCAAGCCCTTGGAGTGCCAGGATGCGCCGTACCGCCTCACCTTTTTCGCTGATTTTGCTCTGCCTCGGCACGTTCCTGCTGGTGCTGGCGCCGCTGCTGGCCTGGTACGTGGAGCCGCGTGCCGCCGTGAATCCGATCGACATCGACCAGACCGCCGTTTACCAAGGCACGGGTTCCGTCTTCGACGTGGAGAAGGTCGAGACCGTCCCCGACCAGGACATCACCATCACTCAGCGCGTCCGCGGCGACGTCGCCGAGAGCGAGCGCAGCGGGAAGGCCGCGGTCTGGGACGTGACGACCACCGTCGACACCGACAAGTCGCTGCCGGCGGCGGATCCGCACGACGCGCTGGACTTCGCACCGCACCGCTGGGTCAGCGACCGGCGGACCAACCGGCCGGTGCACTGCTGTGGCGAGACGCCGTACATCGAGGGCGAGGCGTATCTGAAGTTCCCCTTCGACGTGCAGAAACGCTCCTATCAGTGGTGGGACAACACCGGGGAGCGCACGGTCACTTTGCAGTACCGGGGCGAGAAGAAGATCCAGGGCTACGAGGGCTACCGGTTCACCGGGACCGTTCCGGCCACGCGGACCGGAACGCGACTCGTGCCCGGCGCCATCGTCGACCAGCCCGAACGCTCACAGGTGTTCGCCGAGGAGTGGTACGCCAACCACGGCATCGAGCTGGTCGTCGACCAGGCCACCGGCCGGGTGATCTACGCACAGACCGGCCCGCGCCGCACGCTGCGCGCACCGGGCGGGGACACGGATGCGGCGGTCCTCCTGGACAGCAGGAAGATCGCATTCACGGACGAGACACAGGAGTTCGCGGTCGACCGGGCCGAGGAGGACAGCGGGCAGCTGCGCCTGGTGGGGCGGACCCTGCCGGTGGGTGCGGCCGTGGCCGGATTCGTACTCGCGGTGGTGGGTGGCGTTCTGGTGATACGTGGGCGGAAACATCCGGAAAGCGGCGGGGAATCCGAACAATACCCACCGACGCTCACGATGTGATGTTCCGTCAGCTCCACAAAGCCCGGAAATTGTCACGCCGGTGAGTAGCAGCTTCGAACCACTGGGCGAAAACTGTCCACTCCCACATCTGAACACAGTGCGCCCACACCCCGTTCACAGGAGATATCCCCTCGTTCACAGGAGGGTCCCACCCCTTCACCGGCGAAATCCACCTCACCCCCACACGCACCACTCCCGCCCCACCGCGTTCTTCCCCCACCTTGAGTTCCGCACCCTGAGACGAGTTGGAGCACCGATGCCCCAGCACGTGCCCGTCCCTCTGCGCGCCGCATTCCCCCGGGCGCCGCAGCACCCCCCGGCGCTCCCCCCACCTCCGCGCCGAATCGTTTTTCTCGCCCATCGGGACCTGGGCAACCCTGCCGCCGGCGGTTCCGAGCTGCTCGTCGACCGGCTCGCCGACGGACTGACCCGGCTCGGCCACCAGGTGACCCTGCTGTGCGGCGGCCCGGCCGCCTTCCGTGACTACCGGGTCGTGTCGGCGGGCGGTGAGTACGGCCATTTTCTGCGCGCCCGTTCGGCGTTCGCCCGGCAGGTCGGCGACTGCGATCTGCTGGTCGAGGTGTGCAACGGCATGCCGTACTTCGCGCCGATGTGGCACCGCGGTCCCACCGTATGCCTGGTCAACCACGTCCACACCGATCTGTGGAAGATGCGGTTCGGCGGCGGGCCACTGGCCCCGGCCGCCCGGATCGGCCGAAGACTCGAACACTGGGCACTGACCGGTGCGCAGCGCCGAAGTCTGCTGGTCGCCGTCTCCCCCTCGACGGCCCACGCACTGCGTGGGATCGGCGTCGAACGGGACCGGATCCGCGTCGTGCACAACGGGGTCGAGGACCCCGGCCCGCGCGCCGACCGCTCGCCCGAGCCGCTGTTCGTGGCGGTGGGGCGGCTCGTCGAGTACAAGCGGATCGATCTGCTGCTGCGGCTGTGGGAGCGGGTACGGCCGGTGACGGGTGGGCGGCTGGTGATCGTCGGTGACGGCCCCGAGCGCCGGCGGCTGGAGCAACTCGCCGGTCCGGGCGTGGAGTTCAAAGGGCATGTGAGTGAGGCCGAGAAGCATCGGCTGCTGTGCGCGGCCTGGCTGTTGCTGCATCCCTCCGCGGTGGAGGGGTGGGGGCTGGTCGTCACCGAGGCCGCGGCGCGGGAGACTCCGTCGGTTGCGTTCGATGTACCTGGCCTGCGTGACTCTGTCGTGCACGGTGAGACGGGGGTTCTTGCGCACGGTGAGTCGTCGTTTGCGGCGGCGTGGTGCACGTTGGCCCTGTCCTCGCACCGCCGTGAGCTGATGGGGAAGACGGCGCGTGACCATGCGGCGCGGTATCGCTGGTCGCGGACGGTGAGGCAGTTCCGGGTGGTTGCCTCCGAGGCGGTGAGGGGCTTTGCGCCGTGACGCCTATTCGCCGTGAGGGGGAGGACGAGTCGCGGCTGCGGCGCCGTCGTGGCTTGTCGCGCAGTTCCCCGCGCCCCTATCGGGGCGACCCAGTGGACGAGCGTTTGGAAGATCCGTCTCTTCGGCGGTCCCTTGCTCTCTTCCTTGCCTTTCTTCATGAGCAGGATGATCCCGTCGCCTGTTACTCGCTGCTCGCCCGGGATGCCGTCGATCAGGTCGAGGCCTACGACGGGCCTGTTGCCGGGCGTACCGTCGTCGATGTCGGCGGTGGCAGTGGGTACTTCACCGAGGAGTTCCGGCGGCGCGGTGCGCAGGCGTTTCTCTTCGAGCCCGACGTGGCGGAGTTGGGCGAGAAGCCTCCCGACTCAACTGTGATGGCGGACGGTTATCTGCTGCCGCTGTACGACGGGGTCGCGGACGTCGCGTTCTCCTCGAATGTGCTCGAGCACGTGGCCGATCCGCAGACGTTCCTGAGTGAGCTGGTGCGGGTGACGCGGCCCGGTGGGCTGATCTATGTGTCGTTCACCAACTGGCTGTCCCCGTGGGGCGGTCACGAGTGGGCGCCCTGGCACTACTTCGGCGCGGAGCGGGCCCGCGCCCGCTACCGGCGCCGTACCGGGAAGCCCGCCAAGCACACCCTCGGCGAGAACCTGTTCGCCGTGCACATCGGCTCCACCCTGCGGCAGGTCCGTGCCCGGGACGACGTCACGGTCGTCTCGGCGCGCTCCCGCTACTGGCCGTTCCTCGCGGAAACCGTCGTAAGAGTGCCGGGCATCCGTGAGGTCGCCACCTGGAACCTTCTCCTCGTCCTCCGGCGGTGTCCCACATGACGACCACGGTCCAGGCTCCCCCTCCGGCAGCCGTCCCCACCACCACGACCGCGTCGGGCCCGCCGCACGGCCCCCGGTCGCGGCGCTGGCTGCTGGGGTTCTGGGCCGTGGTTCTCGTGCTGCTGCTCGCGGTGCACCCCGGGCGGCAGACCTTCGACACCAAGCTCGGCGTGACCGTCGATCCCGGTCAGTTCCTCGCCGATCTGGGCCAGTTGTGGCACGACCGGGGTTCCTTCGGCGGGATCTCGGACCAGTACGTCGGCTATCTGTGGCCGATGCTGCCGTACTACTGGCTGTGCGATCTGGTGCAGTTGCCGGTGTGGCTGGCGGAGCGGCTGTGGCTGTCGCTGATCGTGTCCGTCGCCTTCTGGGGCGCGCTGCGGCTGGCCGAGCGGCTGCGGATCGGCAGCGGCGGCTCCCGGCTGCTTGCGGCGGCCGCGTACGCGCTGTGGCCGACCTTCACCATCGTCGTCGGCTCCACCTCGGCGGCCGCGCTGCCCGGCGCCTTTCTCCCCTGGGTGCTGCTGCCGCTGACGAACGAGCGGTACACGGCCCGGGTCGCCGCCCTCCGCTCCGTGCTGATCATCCCCTTCATGGGCGGCGTCAACGCGGCCGCGACACTCGCGTCCCTGCTGCCGGTCGGCCTCTACCTCCTCTCCCGCCCGTCCGGACCACGGCAGCGCAAGCTGATCGCCTGGTGGGTGCCCGGCGTGATCCTGGCGACCGCCTGGTGGTGGATCCCGCTGCTGCTGCTCGGCTTCTACGGCGAGAACTTCCTTCCGTACGTGGAGACTTCGCAGACCACGACGGACACGATGGCGGCGACGGAGGCGCTGCGCGGCGCCGGGAACTGGGTCGCCTATCTGCACTTCGGTGAGGCCTGGCTGCCCGCCGGCTGGACCGTCGTGGCCTCGGTCGTCGTGATCGTCTGCTCGGCGCTCGCCGCCGGACTCGGCCTCGCGGGACTGGCCCGGCGTGACCTGCCGGAGCGGCGCTGGCTGGTGCTGACCGTCGTGACGGTGGCGCTGATCATGCTCGCCGGGTACGGCGGAGCGTTCGGGGCGCCCTTCCACGGGGTGGTGCAGGACTGGCTGAACGGCGGGCTCGCCCCCTTCCGCAACATCTACAAGTTCCAGCCGGGCCTCGCCCTCGCGCTCGTCCTCGGTCTGGCCCATCTGGTGGGCGTGGCCGCCGAGCCGCGCGGCGCCCGCCCGGTCCGCGGCCGCCGTCTCGCGCCGCTCATCGCGGCGGTTCTGGTGCTGCCGGGGCTGCTGTGGCCGTACCTCAACGGCTCGATCCTGAACCCGGGCTCCTTCCAGGAGATCCCCAAGTACTGGACGGCAACGGCCGATTGGCTGGAGGAGTATTCGCCCGACTCGCGTGCCCTGGTCGTCCCGGCCACCGCCCACGGCATCCACACCTGGGGCTCGACGATCGACCAGCCCCTCGACGTCGTAGCCGAATCCCGTTGGGCTCAAAGGGATTACGTCCCGATGGGCACCCCCGGCAACCGGCGCGCAATGGACGCCGTGGAGCAGGCGCTGATGTCCGGCGCCGAAGTCCCGGGCCTCGCCGACTACTTGAGCCGCTCCGGCATCCACTACGTCGTCGTCCGCAACGACCTCGACCCAGACCAGATCGGCTATGTACCGACCACCACGGTCAAACGCACCCTGGAACAGTCCGGCTATACCCGGGTGAAGGGCCTGGGCCCGGTCGTGACGGGCGGCCGGATCGCCGAGGACACCCCGCTCGCGATCGAGGGCATCTACCCGAGGCAGCGGTCGGTGGAGATCTACCAGCCGCCGGCGGACGAGGGTGTGCCGCGCCCCGGGCAGGCCGCTCTGCTGCCGGTGGCCGACACGGCCGCGGTCTCCGGCGGCCCCGAGGCGCTGTTGCCGCTGGCGTCCGAACTCCGGGGCCGGGCAACCGTGTTGACCGGTGACAACCACCCCGGGGTCGGCACCCCGTCCGTGCAGGTGGTCGGCGACGGACTGCGCCGCGCGGACACCCGGTTCGGGCTGGTCAACTCGGGCACCTCGTACACGTACACCCGCGACGAACGCAACGCGCCGGACGCCGCCCAGGACGCCGGTGAGCAACCCCACCAGATCCTGCCGACCGAGGGCCTCGCCCACCAGACGGTCGCCGAACTGCGCGGCGCCCGCTCGGTCACGGCCTCTTCGTACGGCAACTGGCTGTTCCACCTCCCGCAGTACGACCCGGTGAACGCCTTCGACGGCAATCCCGACACCGCCTGGGCGGAGGGCGCGGCGGGCTCGGCGGACGGGCAGTGGCTGCGGATCGGGTTCACGGAGTCGTACGACATGCCGTCGTCGTTCAAGGTGACGCCGTTGCCGCAGGACAGTGTGCGGTCGGCGGCGACACGAGTGCGGGTGGAGACGGAGAAGGGGGTGCGGACCAGCGTCCTGCGCCCCGACGGAATGACGCAGACCATCAAGGCGCCCGCGGGCGGGACGAGTTGGCTGCGGCTGACGATCGTCGACTCCGTGGCGCGGCACACGGGTCTGACCGGCGCGGGCTTCTCCGAGATCTCCCTGCCGGACGTGCAGGTCACGCGCATGCTGCGGCTGCCGACGGACGCGGAGAACGCGAGCGCCGCCACGGAGATCGTCTCGCTGCACCGCACGGCCGACCCCACCGGCCTCTCCGCGACGGGCACGGAGGCGGGCCTGCACCGCCGCTTCTCCACGGGCACGGCGGGGACATACGAGGTGACGGCGAGCGCGGTGCCGGTGCCGGGCGAGGAACTCGACCGGCTGCTGTACCAGGTCGCCCCCGAGCAGCAGAACCGCATCGTGGCCACCGCCGACTCGACGGCACGGCTCGGCGCGGGCCTGTCCGCGCGCAACCTCACCGACGGCGACCTCACCACGGCCTGGATCGCGGGCGACCGCCCCACGATCCACCTCCGCTGGAACGGCGACCAGCCCGTCGGCGAACTGGTCCTGGCCCCCGCGGGCGGCCTGTCCACCCGCCCCACCGAGGTGCAGATCAGCTCCCCGGACGGCGCGGCCCTCGCCGGCGTCGACGAGAACGGCTGGGTCCGCTTCCCGCCGATCACCACGGACCGCCTGGACATCACGGTCACGGCGACGGCCCCGCTGACCCTCCACAACCCGGTCGTCGACGAGGACCTGCGACTGCCAGTCGGCCTGACGGAGGCGTACGTCCCGGCCCTCGACGCCTACCGCACTCCGCAACCGGCGGCCACCCGGCCCTTCTCGCTCCCCTGCGGACAGGGACCGGTGCTGGCGGTCGACGGGGAGCTCTACGAGACGAGCGTGCGCGGGACGGTACGGGACCTCACGGAACGGCGACCCGTGCAGGTGACGCTCTGTCAGGAACGGCGTGCGGACGCCGAGTTGCAGCTGACCTCCGGCACGCACCGGGTCGAGGGCGGGGACGCCGGGCCGCTGGCGCTGACCGACGTGACGCTGACGCGCGGCGGCGCGCTCACGGAGCCCACGTCGGCCGACCGCAACCTCCGGATCCGGGACTGGCTGGGCGACCAGCGCCAGGTGACGGTGGGGTCGGGTGCGGCCACGTACCTGACGACGTACGAGAACTACAACGACGGCTGGAAGGCGACGCTGAACGGCAAGGAACTGTCCGCATTGCGCCTCGACGGCTGGCAGCAGGGCTGGCGGATCCCGGCCGGGGCGGGCGGCACGGTCAAGCTGTCGTACGAACCGGCGACGACGTACGACGCCGCGCTGATCGGCAGCGGGGTCGCGGTGGCGGCCCTGCTGTGTCTGGTGTTGTGGCGCAGGCGCGCGCCGAACCCCGACGAACCGCAGCCGGTGCCCCCGCCGCCCGGCCTGTGGCTCGGCACGGTGGCGCTGACGCTGGTGGGCGTGGTGATCGCCGGCTGGTTCGCGCTGCTGGTGCCCGCGCTGGCACTACTGGCCTACCGACGGCACGCGCTCCTCGTCCCGATCGCGTTCGCCGCCCTCGCGGGGGCGGGGATCGCGGCGGCGGTGGGAGCCGGGGAGCCGGCGGGCGCGGAGGAGGGAGCCTTCGGTCCTGCGGCTCAACTCCTGGCGTTGATCGGGTTGTTCGCGGGGCTGGTGAGCATGCGGGAGCGGGACTCGGTGGCGGTACCGCCACCGGCCGCGGGGCCGCCCACTTCGGAAGCCCCGACGCAGCAGCTGCCGCAACGGCAACGGGGCGCGAGCCCTCTCGGAGCCGAGCCGGCGCCGCCTGCCCGCCCGGACTCCGGCCCGACCGTCTCGGCGCGGGGCCCCGGCGGCCCGGCACCCGATCCGCCCACCGTGCGCTTCCCGTTCCGCAAGCCGAAGTTCAGGGTGGCACCCCAGGACGACCCGAGGGGGGACCGCGCATGACCACGCTGGAGCACCGCGCCGAAGGCCCCGTACGGCCTCCCGAGCGCATCCCGTTCCCGGTGGTGGACGAGATCGCCCGCCACTGCCTCCAGGAGGAGGAACCGGAGACCGTCCACATCGAGGTCCACCTCCCCGGCCACCTCGACCCCGACCGCCTCCGCGCCGCCTTCGACGAGGCCCTGCACCGCCACCCCCGCATCCTCATGCGGGAGGCGGCGGGGCGGTGGTACCGGCGACGGTACGAGTGGGAACTGACGGCGGATCCGGATGTGGACGTGGTGACATTCCTGCCGCCGGGCCCGGATGCGTTACGGGACGCACGGACGCGTGCGCTTGTCGAGGCCCCGCCACTGTCGACCTCGCCGCCGATACGGCTGGAGGTGGTGGAGGGGGCGGGGCCGGTGGAGGGGAGCGAGGCGAGCGATGCTGTCGGCACAACGGCCGCAGCTGCGGGCAACGGTGTCCATCCAACCGCCGCCGCAGCGGGCGGCCGCGCTGGCCAGGGCGGCGCCCATCAAACCGCCGCAGCTGCGGGCAGTCGTGCCGCTGGGGCGGCACGGGTGGGCGCAGCGGCACCCGGCAAGCGCCGGCAAGTGACCCCACCCGCCCCCAGCAGCAAAGCCAGTCACAGCACAGGCACGGTGCTGTTCCTGACCATCAACCACACGGCCCTGGACGGCCCAGCCTGCCTCCGAGTCCTGGCCACCGCCGCAGAGCTGTACGGCGGCAAGGACAACTCACCGGCAAGCGCACCCATCCGTCCGACGGAAACCCCACCGCAGCCCGAAGAAACCCCCTCCAACTGGTCACCCCCCGCGCGGGTAGCGCCCGGCACCCCCGAACCCTCCCCCGGCAACGGCATGCTCGTCACCGAACTCCCCCTCCCTCACCGCCCCAAAGGCTCCCCCTACACCGTGAACGACCAGCTCATGGTCACCACGGCCCTGATGATCACCCACTGGAACAGAGAGCACGGCGAACACCCCCGCCCCCTCCGCATCACGATGCCCGTGGACGACCGCCCCAGGGACACGACCATGCCGATAGGCAACGGCACCCGCCTGGTCGAAGTCCCCTTCACTCCGGACGAGTTGACCCCGGCGGACATGCCCGCGCTCCTGAGCCGTACCGCAACCCGAACCCGCGCCCTCAAGTCCCTCCCCCGCCCCCAACTGGGCCACGGAGCCACGCTCCTCACCGCCCCTGTCACCCCCGTGTCCTGGCGCGCCGCCCTCACCAGAACCCTCCGCCGGACGGCCGCCCCCTGGACCTCGACCACGCTCCTCAGCAACATCGGCCGCATCCCGTACGCCCTGGACTTCGGCGAGGAGGCAGGCCGCGCGCACGCGGTCTGGTTCTCGGCGCCGGCGAGGGTGCCCCGCGGCCTCACCGTCACCACCGCCTCCACGAACGGCCGCCTGCACCTGGCCCTGCGCTGGTCCCGCGCCCTGCTCAGCCATGGCGACGGCGCCCACCTGCGCGACCTGTTCGAGCACTATCTGCACACCACGGAGGTGGCCCCATGACGACGACCACCCCACCCCGCACCGAGCTGCGCGACTTCTACGAGAACCCGGCGGTCCCCGTCGCCTCCGGCACCCCCCGCACCCTCCGCCAGGCCCGCCTCCTGGCCACCGCCCTCGGCCCCGCGACGCCGACCGGACCCACCCGCACGATCCTCGACATCGGCTGCGGCGACGGAACAGCGGCCGCCACCACCGCCCCCTTCCTCCCCGGTCACCGCATCATCGGCGTCGACTGGTCCCAGGACGCCCTGAAACGCGCCCGCGCCCGAATCCCGTACACACTCCGCGCCGAACTCAACTGCCTCCCCTTCAGGGACGGTTCAGCCGACGCCGTGCTGTTCAGCGAAGTGATCGAGCACCTCGTCGACCCGGACGCCGCCCTGGACGAGATCCGCCGGGTGCTGCGCCCGGGCGGCCATCTGATGCTGTCCACCCCGAACCTGGCCGCCTGGTACAACCGCGCCCTCCTCCTCGCGGGCGTCCAGCCGGTCTTCTCGGAGGTCAGCCTGCGCGCGATCCACGGCCGGCCGGGACGGGAAGTCGTAGGGCATCTGCGGCTCTACACGGCCCGCGCCCTCCGCGAGTACGTCACCGCGGCAGGCTTCGACGTCGTACGACTCAAAGGGGCCCCCTTCCACGGCGTACCGCGTCCCCTGCGACCGCTCGACCGGCTCGCCTGCTCCAGAGCACCGCTCGCCTCGATCCTGCTCCTGCACGCGCGAAGGACGTAGCCGATGTGGTGGGGAGTGGCCGCGGCCCTGTTGGCGAACGTCCTGTACAGCACCGGATTCGTCCTGGAGAAGCGGGCGCTCGCGGCCCTGCCCCAGGTCACCGTGCGCGAACCCGCGAAGCTCCTGCGGCTCGTCCTCGGCAGCCCGCTGTGGATCGGCGGATCGCTGTCCCTCGCCGCCGGTTTCGCCGCGCAGCTCGTCGTCTACCGCACGCTCCCGATCGCCGCCGCGCAGGGCATCTTCGTCTCCGGCCTGGTACTGCTCGTGCTGCTGTCGGCCCGGCTGCTGGGCGAGGAGACCACCGGCCGCGAGCGGTACGCGCTCGGCGCGATCCTCGCCGCGCTGCTGATGGTCGTGCTGTCCCTGCGGGGGGACGGCGAGGACACAGTCACCGTGGGCAGCGAGGCACCGTACCCGCTGATCCTCCTCGTCTGCGTGCCCTCGCTCGCCGCCGGCGTCTGGCTGTACGGCTCCGCCGAGCGCCGCGCCCGCCACCGGCACCGGCTGCCGACGACCGGCGTCGAGTACGGCGTGGCGGTGGGCGTGCTGTACGGCGTCAGCTCGCTGGCCATCAAAGGCGTCTCCAACTACCTGACGGCAGGCGGGATCAGCGAGGCGGTCCTCGATCTCCTCCGCTCCCCGTATCCGTATCTCCTGCTGTTCACCGGCGCGTTCGGGCTGGTCATGTCGCAGGCGGCACTCCAGCGCTGCCGGGCCTCGCTGATCGTGCCGGTGTGTACGACGGTGACCTGTCTGTACACGGCGGTGCTCGGCACGCTGTCGTTCGGCGAGGCGCTGCCGCAGGAGCCGTTGCGCCTGGCACTGCGGCTCGCGGGCACGGCGCTGGCGATCACCGTACTGCTGGCCATGCCCAAGCACGACCGGCAGGCAGCCGCCCAACCCCCCGTCGCCGCCAAGGAGTTGACACCACCGTGAAACCCGACGACCCCCTGCTCCAGATCCTGGCGTGCCCGCTCGACAAGGGCTCGCTGCACCTGGTCACGGCCGATGACGACGAGGAGGTGCTGTACAACCCACGCCTGCGCCGCCGTTACCCGATCGTCGACGGCATCCCGCAGCTGCTGCCGTCGTCCGGTGAGCAGGTCACGGACGACGAACACGAGGAACTCCTCGAACTCCTCAAACGGATGGCCCCATGACGCCCACCGCTCCCAGAACCCTTGCCGCCCGCATCGCGCCCCTTCTCCCGACCCGTCTCGTCGCGGCCGCCGCCCGGGCCGTGTACCCGCGCTTCGAACCGGAGTTGGCCCGGCTCGGTGAGCTGTGCCCGCCGGACTGCGGTACGGCGGTGGACATAGGCGGCTGGTACGGCCCCTGGACGCACCGCCTGGCGGGCCGCGCCCGCGAGGTCGTGACGGTGGAACCGGTCCCCCACCTGGCCCGTCTCCTCGCCGACGGGACCCCGCCGAACGTCCGCGTGATCCGCGCCGCCGCCTCCGACCGCCCCGGCACGGCCCGTCTGTGGCTCCCGGCGGACGACGCGGGCGACCGGGGAGTGTCCTCTCTCATCCGCCGCGACATCCACGCCCGTGCGCTGGACGTCGGGTGCGTGGCCCTCGACGACCTGGGCTTACGGAACGTCGACTTCATCAAGATCGACGTGGACGGCGGCGAACTGGCGGTGCTGCGCGGGGCGACGGGCATCCTGTCCCGCGACCGCCCGGCCCTCTTCGTCGAGCTGGAGTCCCGCATCCAGCCGATCGCCAGGGTGGTCACGTACCTCTCCCTCCTCCGCTACGACGGCTGGGTCCTGCCCGGCGACACCTGGGTCCCGCTGGCCTCCTTCCCCCTGGAGGCCCACCAGGCAGAGGCTGCCCACGTGGTCTCTCAAGGCCTACTCCCCCGCGTCCTCCCCTTCCGTCCCCGCCCCCGCTACGTCAACTCGGTCCTCTTCCTCCCGGACGGCCGCCGTCCGGCCGGTCGCGTGGTGAGCGACGATGGTGGGCATGCCGTCCGCAACGCGCCCCCCAGGCCCCTTTACCCCCCTCGACTTCCAGCTGGTCCTCCTGCGCCGCATGGCCGACCACAATCCGGACCTGGTGGCGGACGCACGGACTGAACTGGGCGCCTCCATCGCGGACATGCGCGAGGCGAACAAGCGTTGGCAGGCGATGCTGCACTCCCCGCGGTCCCGTGCGGCAGCCTCCCGCTACCGCTCGATCCTGGGCGCCCCCGAGTCATCCGTCATGCGCACCATCGGCGACCTGAAGTGCGAGGCCTTGCAGTGGCCGCTCCCCCTCTGGCCCGACCTCCGCTTCGAGGTCCTCGTCGCCCCGAACGGAGCGGTGTGGAACGAGTGGCTGGTCCGCGCCCCGGGCGCCAAGGGCCCCACCCTCCGAACCCTGGAAGACCTCACCCCCTGGTCCTGCACGGTCGACGAGGCGGCCCACGCCTTCCCCCCGGCCCGCCCACTGGAGGGGTCGGCTCCGACCCGGTGGGGGTTGGCGTTCACGGCGCCGGATGAGGAGGGGAGGACGCGGAAGGTCGTTGCCGAGTTCACTTGGGGGTTGTTGCAGCGGACGGCGGTCGGCGACGGGCTCTGAACGAGTGCAGGTTGGTCACGGCGAGGGTTTGCTCCGCGTCGTATGCCTCGAAGGTGCTGATGCGCTGGAAGCCAAGGCGGGCGGCGAGCTTGAGCGAACGCTCGTTGGTTGTCTGGGTCACGACCAGGACCGGCTGGTCGGGCAGTTCGTCGGCAGCGGCACGCAACGCGGCCGTGGCGGCCTCGAACGCCAGCCCCGCGCCCCAGGCGTTGTGTCGTAGCAGATACGTCAGTTCCAGTTCCCCACCCTCCTCGGTGACGTGCCCGGGAAGGTCGGCGGAGCGCCGGTCGAGCACGAGCGTTCCGATGAGCCGGTCGGTCGTCTTGTCGGCGATGACGAACGTACCGGGCTTGTTGGTCACGTTGCTTGTGCCGACCGCGTCGAAATACTGCTCGACAGCGCTCCGGGGTCTCGGTCCGCCGAGGTACATCCGGACCTGTGGATCGGTCAGAAGCTCGATGATCCCGTCGCGGTCGGTGTCGTGGGCCTTGCGCAGCCGGAGTCGGTCCGAGGTGATCACTGTGGCGGACAGCGTAGACGAGGACTTCATGGGACCCATCCTGGCCGGAGCCCGGACCCCTTCTTGTCAAGCCAGCCAGAGGAGAGACAGCCAATCCCCAGAAACCCCACATATCGCAGCCGGTGATCCGCCACGATGCCTCAATGAACGAACACGGATTCCTGGAGAGCACCAAGCAGTTCGCCCTCTACCTGTCCGAGCTCCAGAACACCCTTGACTCCGAGTCGTACGACCTTCTGCTGCGCATCCTCAAGGGCACGAACGACGCACTGGTCCACCGCAACACCGACATCGACATCGCCCTCTCCCCACGCGAACAGGAACTGTTCACCCCCGAGTTCGGCAGGCAGCTGCAGCAACTCCTGACCCTCCTGGGCCCACTCGGCGCACACACGTTCGTCGACTTCGACACCCCGACGGACACGGAACCCACTCAGGGAGACACCGAGCGGGAACAACTCCGCCGCGAGGTCGAGGCGATCGCCAGGGTCAGCGGACTTGAACCGTAGCCGCACGGCTTCTGTCCCGGCACGAGGTGTAGGCACGAAGCTTCGGGATCAGCTGAGGACCTTGCCCACCTCATAGATCGTGGGCCTGTCCTCGGGAGCTGGGCTGAGCATCGCGTCGATCAACTTGCCCAGCTCACCAGGCGCCTTCACGGGCCGACGACGACCGCTTGCCACGGCCTCTCGCTGCACCGGGCGCGGCGCGTCGTCTGGATACTCGACGGCCCGCCAGCCCGTGGCCGAGATCAGGAGCGAGGCGCCGAGTGCGTAGATGTCGGCTTCCTGCGTTGGCTCCGCTTCCCCGGTGGCGAGCACGTTGCGCGCGATCTCCGGCGCTTCGTAGTGGACGAGGCAGCCGCGGAATGGGAAGTCGTACCCCTCGGGCACGTGGCCGCCCCGGGCAAGGGCAAGGTCGATGAGATGTGTCCGCTCCGGCCCGATGATGAAGTGGGCGGGCTGTACATCGCCATGTGCCCAGCCTTTGGCGTGGAGTTCGGCCAACGCTTCGACACAACCCAGCGCCACGCTGGTGTGCGGTGCGATGGACGAGCCCTTCTGTCGGCAGGGCTGCCACAACGCGTACAGGTCCGGCCCTTCACGCCAGGGCTGGAAGTTCCACGTCCCGCGCTCCCACTCGCCGTACGCGAAGTCACCGAAGCCGAGGCGATGCAGCACAGCCCCCTCGCGTGCGGGCGCGAGTGCGGTCCAGGGCTGAGCGGGCCAGTCGACCGTGGCCTCGATCGGATAGCCGACCTTCACGGCGTAGTGGCCCCGGGGGCTCTGCACGTCCCAGACCGTGGAGCCCCGACGGTTGATGACCAGGTGTTGAGCCGTGGGCATGAGCGCGTCGAGCACGACGATGGGCAGTTCAGGGGGTGAGCCGGACAACGTCTCTTCTCCTTCCCGGCGAGCGCGGCCGACCACAGATCGAGGTCGACCGCGTCGCTGTTGTCGTGTGCGCTACGTCTGACCGTACGGTCGGCCGCAGTCCGAGTCGCGCTGCCCGAGGTTCGTGCCGTCCACGGTCCACAGGTCATCGAAGACCATGAACCCGGCCGCCTTCATGGTGCGTGCCGAGACGGCGACCATTTCCGGGTCTCGGGAGCCACCGCCCGGCTTCGGATTGTGGTCGAGGAAACGGCCGGCGTACTCGTAGCACAGCGCGGCGTAGTCCTTCGTGTGCAGGATGAGTGCATGCAGGCCGAGGTCCACGTCGTCCGACGGGACCATGGGGACGGAGGCGGTGGCCGCGGTGACCACGAAGGCAACCGCCTGGTCCGCGATTCGCTCGGCACGCTCGGGCGATTGCCCGTTGTGCGCGACCACGAAGTGGGCGAGGCTCTCGAACAACTCCTCACCAGCTAGCGCGCGACCGGTCTTCTGATCGTTCGCCGTTGCCGTTATGTGCAATCTCCTTCGCTGAGGCGGTACGTGGGACCTGCCGCCCGCGCGGATCTCCGAGTTCACGGACGATCAGGTGGCGGGCTTGGATAGCCGCCCCGAACGGGGGCGGGGAGTTGGGGAATTGGCGCCCTCGGGGCGGCCGGTTTAGTGGCTGATGCCGAGGAACATGCCGATCGCCAGGCCGTACGATCCACTGATGGCGATGTTGAGCAGGCCCCCCGCGTATCGGCCGACGCCACACATCACAGCCCGACCTGGCTGTTGCCGTTCTTGACGGCCAGACGCGCACTCAGTTCTTCCCGAGCGCTGAGCGCGACGACGTTGTCCGGCACGGCGTCCCACTCCACGCCGCCACGGATTGGCCTTATCTGCACACGTCCGCCGGCCTCATCCATGACGACGCCAATACGTCCCCTGGCCCGGTCCTTCGCCAGTTCACCGATACCTGGCCTGGTCTGTTGGTTACTCGCCATGAACAGGAGCATCGCGATCCGGGAGCCGTCTCCAAAAGGTCAGGTTGATTACCCAACGTGGGTAACATCGCGGCAAGTAGAGAGTCCGCGACGTTGCGTAGCCCTCGCACTGTGGGAGCTTGCCCATGCCCGACGCCGACCGGCCGCAGGAACTACCCGCCAGGTTGCTCACCGATCCCGAGATGATCAACGCGTGTCGAGTACGGGACTTCGCCAGAGTCTTCCGACTGGTGAAGACCCGGGCGGGCATCTACCCTTCGATGATCGCCAGACGATGCGATCTGACGCCCAGCCGAGTCGGCGAAGTGATCGCTGGGCAACGCCAGTTACTCCACATGGACGTGATCGAGCGCATCGCGGACGGCTTGCGGATCCCCGGACACATGCTCGGGCTTGCCCGCCGGTCTTGGGAGACGCCTGAGGCCATTGCCGTCGCCGAACGCGAAGTACCGCAAGTGCCGGAGCCCGAGCAGCAGACCCCTGCGTCTCTGCCGGGTCCCGATGTCGACAGCATTTTGGCCTTGGCCACCCGAACGAACCTCAGCGCAGCGACACTTGAAGCCTTCCGCTCCGCCATCGAGGACTATTGGCGACGGGACGACCAGCACGGCGGCGAGGCTCTGAGGCCGGCCACCGTCCATCCAGAACGGCCTCTACGGAATCGCCGCCGAACTGGCACGCCTCACCGGCTGGACGTACTTCGACGCCCGCCAGTACAACCAAGCCCGCGCGTACTTCACCGAGGCACTGCAACTGGCCAAGGAAATCGACGACCGCCAGTTCATGGCCAACGTCCTGGCCTGCATGAGTTTGCAAGCGACCTACCAGGACAAGCCCGCGGATTCCCTGGCACTCGTGACCGCCGCCCAGGACCAGGCCCGCTCAGCCTTCGGCACCACTTCGCGCGTCCTGTCCATGCTGTCCATGCGTGAAGCCTTCGCTCACGCCACCCTCGGGAACCGGGACTCCACTCACCGGGCGATCGGGGAAGCGCACGGCCACTTCGAGGAGATCCGCGCGATCGATCCGGACCCCTCATGGGTGTCCTACTTCGACGAGCCGAAGCTCATCGTGGACACAGGCATTGCTCATGGTCGACTGGGCGAAGCAACGACCGCAGAGCCTTTGATCGCGGATGCTCTGCGACGGGAGAACCAGACCAACCAGCGCGGCCGGGCGTTTCACTCGTTCTGGCTGGCTCGCACGCAACTGGACCAGGGCAAGCTTGACCAGGCGTGTCATACCGCCACCCAAGCGCTGGTGCCCGCGTCGGCAGTGGCCTCCGAGCGAGTGTCAGGCCATCTCCGGGAGTTCTACGACCAGTTGGCCCCACACAGGCATGAGCCCGTAGCCCTGGCCTTCGAGGCGCGGCTACGGGAACTCCTCCCACCGGTCAGCGGATCGCTTCGTCCATGAGCAGGTAGAGAAGACCCACGAGCGACCCACTGCTCACGACCTCGCGGCGGTCGATCATTCCCCGCACCTCCGAGAGCGGGATCCACTCGATGCGGTCGGACTCGTTCTTCTCCGTGGGCGGACCGGTGTAAGTGGCGCCATCGATGCGGAAGACGTGGTGCTGCGAGTCGGTGATCCCGTTGGCGGGCTCGGCGTAGATGAGGGGTTTGATGGGGCCAGGACGCCAGCCGGTCTCTTCCAGGACTTCGCGGGCCACAGCCTCTTCGGGGGTCTCGCCCTCCTCGACCAGACCCATGGGCAACTCCCAGGCCCACGAGTCCGTGATGAAGCGATGCCGCCACATCATCAGGACCTCTTGACGATCATTGACCACGGCGGCCACGGCCAAGTGGCGGAGGCGCACGACGTGGTACTCCCACCTGCGCCCGTCCGGCTGTTGGACGTCGACGAGACACAGATTCACCCACTTGTTGGTGTAGATCTGTCGCTCACCGTGGGTCTTCCACTCCATACCTGCGGCCCCTCTCGATCGGCCTCCAGGATCTCAGACCGATCCGGCGGTGGGCGCACGTTCGGCCCTTTTCGCGTCACCTTGACGAGATACCCGACGCGTGACCCTGGATACCAGGGACGTAAACGATGCAACAGGTCTCCTTCCTGCATTTCAGGCAGAGATGCCGGCTCGGGTTTGCGCCGGGATTAGCAAGAAAGATCTTTTGCTGGCTCGAGTTACGGGATAGACGGCGGCACAGAGCGGCGGAGTCTCAATGACCGAGTCAAGCCATCGTTCGACGTACGCTTTGCACTGCTGTACACAAGTCATCGTGGGATGTCTCGCGTCAGAGCCTGAAACCAGGGTTCAACGATTCGCGCATGACAACACGGAGTCGGCGGAACGCGTCGTCGTACGGGACATGGATGGCCCGCCAGTCTGCGGACTCGTCACCCACGACGACGTTGGTCGTGGCTATGGCTACTCGCATAGCCCTCAGCCGGTCGTAGGCCTCGTGCGCAGCGCTGTACACGCTTGGTGGCGCCACCAGGAACAGCTCATATCGTGCTGCCATCACATGGCGTGAGCGAAAAGCTTCGACTACTTCGGCGTTCGCGATGGGTGTCGAACGACTCAGCGCGAGCGCCTGTAGCGCAGCCTCGGTCTCGGTGAGCGCAGTCAGATACCGGACGCACGCCGTGCGTTGCAGTTCTACACGATGGTGCCCTCGCTCTCGCCTGGCGCGAACAGCTTCGACGACCAGTGTCGAGCCCACACCGAGCACGCCGCCACTCAACGTGCTGATCAAGGTCAACCATTCCACTCGGTCAACATACGAGCAGAACACAGTGGCCAACAGGCGCATCCCCAGCGCTTGGGTGGTCAGGCGGCTCTGACGGGGGCGGCGGAGTCTCAATGGGTAACAGGACGTCTCAACTGGTGACTGCACTCATTGGTGCAGGTGATCCAAGAGTCCGTCGGGCATGGGGTAGGGGAGTTCTTGTGGAAGAAGCTGCTGGGCGACTTCCAGGTCGCCGTCCCGCACATGCCCGTGGATCTCGTGCGCGAGGGCGGTTATGTCGGTGATGGAGAGCGTCCACTCATCTGCGTAGCGGTGTGCGGCTTCGCCGACGAGCCCGAGCTGCAGCGAGCGGTAGTGAAGGGGCTGCAGATGCATATCGCGCTCGGGGTCCCATTGAACTCGAGCCGGGGCCCGCTTCAACTGCCGTTTCCAGGTGGCTCGGTCGGAGTGCAGCCCGCGCTCGTAGTGGGACAGACACGCGTGCTGCAGCGCCCACTCGAAGCCTTCGCGGGTGATCTCGACTGCGAGGACGGCTTCCTGACCCTCCTTGGTCCCCCATCCACAGCGGTACATCATCCACAGGAAGGACGGCTTGATCCACGTCATCCGATCTCGCTTCCAGGTCGCCGGGAAGCGGCCCTCCTGGGCTGCGGGCAGGCCGATCTCTGGTTTATATGCCTGGTAGACGATGATCGTGGAGTCGGTGTAGCGGGCGCGGATCTGGTGCTTGAGTTCTGCCACGGTGACAGCGTGCGGAACCTGTTCGATGCGCGCCATCGAATTACCTGAGCATCCGGCCGAGCCTCCGGTAGCAGCTCAGAGCGGCGGCGATGCCGGCGAAGGCCAGGAAGTGTTCCGCCTTGCGCTCGTAGCGGCGGTGCAGTCGTCGGCATCCCGACGACCACGCCACCGTACGTTCGAAGACTCCCTGAACTGACAGCCGTCAGCGAGCAGCCGCCGCCAGGATCGCGTCCCTGACCGGCGGCACCGACCCCGGATGCAGGAACAGGAACAGGTTCGGCTCGACCAGCTCCAGCTCCATCACGCACGGTTCGCCATCGGGGCCGTCCACCAGGTCCACCCGCGCGTACAGCACGTCGTCCCCCTCCGGCACGGCGGCCAACGCCCGCTCTGCGACGGAGAGTTCGGCCGGGGTCGGGGTCCAGGGCTGAAGGTCCGGATGGGCGACCTTGGCGGCGTCGTACGCCGTGCCCGGCGTCAGGACCGCGCCCTTGCGGCTGGCGTGCAGGAAGTGGCCGCCGAAGAACTGGAGGGCGCGCTCACCGCTGACGTCTATGCCGGTCAGATACGGCTGGACCATCGCCGTGAGCCCCTCGGCGTGCATGCGCGCAAGATGACGTACGGCTGTGTCGTGGTCGTCGGGCGTGTAGCGGGCGGCGTAGCGGGCGCCGGCGCCGGAGGTGGGCTTGATGACGTACTCGTGGTCGGCCGGGAGGTCGGCGGTGTCACCGGGGGCGAGATACCGCGTCGGCACGACGGGCACCCCGGCCGCCGCGAGATCCCCGAGGTACCGCTTGTCGGTGTTCCACCGCACGACCTCGACCGGATTCGCCAGCCGCGTGAGCGCCGCGCACTTCTGCGCCCACACCAGGAATTCGTCCGCCCGCCAGCTGTAGTCCCAGGTCGACCGGATGACGGCGAGGTCGTAGGCGGCCCAGTCGGCCTCGGGGTCGTCCCAGTACACGGCCTCCGCCTCGGCACCTGCCTCGCGCAGCGCCCGCAGCAGTACGGGGAGGTCGGCGTCCCTGCTGGGCGCCGGTCGGGGGTCGTAGGTGACGAGGGCGACTCGGGGCACTGCGGGACTCCATTCTCGTACGGCTGTCCGAAGGGTAACCACCGCTCCCGCAACCGCGACAACCCATTTGACCTTCACCTTCGGGGAAGCCCCAGCATCAGTGGCGGAACCGGAGGAGCTCACGGATGGATCGGATGGATCTGTTGACGATCGGCGCCTTCGCCACGGCGTCCCGGCTGACGCCCAAGGCACTGCGGCTGTACGACGAGCTGGACCTGCTGCGGCCCGCGCGCGTCGACCCCGACACCGGCTACCGGTACTACGCGCCAGGCCAGTTGGAGCAGGCGCGGCTGGTGGCGTGGCTGCGGCGGCTGGGGATGCCGTTGGCCCGGATCCGTGCGGTGTGCGGCCTCGAGTCCGCTGCCGCCGCTCGGGAGATCCGTGCCTACTGGGCCGGCGTCGAGGCCGAGACGGCGGCCCGGCGTGATCTCGCCGTGTTCCTCGTCGATCAGCTGTCCGTCGTATCGGACGTATCGGAAAGGGGCATCACCATGCTGGAACTGCGTTACTCCGCCCACTCGGACACCGGGCTCGTACGCCCCGTCAACCAGGACACCGCGTACGCGGGGGCGCGGCTGCTCGCCGTGGCCGACGGCTACGGGCCGGCGGGGGCGCCCGCGAGCAGCGCCGCCGTGCAGGCACTGAAGGTCCTGGACACGGAGGAGGTGCCGGCGGGCAGCGTCCTCAATCTGCTGGAGGATGCGGTGCAGGGGGCGACCGAGGCGGTCCGGGACGTCGCGTCCGGCGGCGAGGAGGCCGGGACCACGCTCACCGCCGTGCTGTGGACGGGCTCTCAGCTGGCCCTGGTCCACATCGGCGACAGCCGCGCGTATCTGCTGCGGGACGGCGGCCTCTTCCGGATCACCCACGACCACACCATGGTCCAGTCGATGATCGACGAGGGCCGGCTCACGCCGGAGGAGGCGGCGTCCCATCCACAGCGGGCGCTGCTGACGAAGGCTCTGGGGAGCGGCACACCGGCGGCCGCTCCGGACCTGCGTCTGTACGAGACCCGCCCCGGTGACCGCTATCTCCTGTGCTCGGACGGCCTGTCGGCGGTCGTTCCCGAGGACCGCGTACGGCAGCTCCTCGTTTCCGTCCCGGATCCGGACGCCGCGGTGCGGGCCCTGGTCGGCGCCGCGAACGACGCGGGAGGCCCGGACAACGTCAGCTGTGTCGTGGCTGACGTCGTCCGGGCCGGGGAGCGGTCGGGGCGGGGCTAGGACGAGTAGAAGTCCCGGGGGCTGCCGCGTCGGTCCCGGGCCCGGGCCAGCAGGCTGCCCGGGTACTCCACCACCCAGTAGCTCACCGTCGCGGTGAGCAGGGCCATGGCCGTGACGATCACGACGGCCAGGGCGAAGCCCGGCCGGGACCCTTCGGAGGGGAGCAGGCCGGTGTCGTAGAGGAAGAGCATGACCGGTTCGTGCCAGATGTAGAGGCTGTAGCTGATCAGGCCGACGGCGGTGAGCCAGCGGGCCCGGAGGGCGCCTTGCCAGCGCGGTTGGACGCTGTTGTGGAGGATGGCGTGCAGCAACACGAACCACAGCACGGCCGCCATCGGGTGGTAGTACGTGCGCCAGAAGCCCTCCGGGCCGGTGGCATGGGCGGTGTACGACAGCCCGTAGAGGGCCGTCGCCGCCGTCGCCGCCAGCACGGTTGCCGTCCGTACGCCCAGTCGTCCGCGGTCCCCCAGGGCGACCAGCAGCACCGCCAGGCCCATGCCGGCCGCGAAGCCGCCGAAGCGGGCCTGCGGGCCGAAGTAGACGGGCCAGTCGGTGTGCGGGATGCCGAGGGTGTAGTGAGCTACGGAGATCCACGCCAACGGGAGAGCGTAGAGGGCCGCGCAGCCCGCCGCGCAGGCCGTGATGCGGGCCCGGCGGGTGGTCAGGCGGCGGCAGGCGCGGATCACCACCGGGCCCAGGGCGATCAGGACCAGGTAGAAGCTGATCTCCAGGGACAGGGACCACGTGGGTCCCAGGGTGTAGAAGATCCGCTCGCGGTCGAAGATGTGCGTGAACGTGAGGTGTTCGAGCAGGTCGCGCCAGTCGCCGGGCAGAGTCGGATTGCGGCTCGCCCAGACGACCAGCACCGCCACCACGTACACCGGCAGGATCCGGATCGCCCGCCGGAACAGGAAGTCCCGGCCCGTGCGGACGGTGCCCTCGCCGTCGATCGCGGCGCGCGCGTACGGGAGCGTGAGCAGGTACGCCGACATCACGAAGAAGAGGTCGATGACCTCCAGGGAGAGCAGTGCGGCCAAGTGGGGGTTCTCTACGGGGGGATGGCCGCCTGTCGCGTCGTACACGTAGTACTGCTGCCAGACGTGGAAGGCGACGGTGCTGAGGGCGGCCAGGCCGCGGACGCCCTGGAGTTCCTGGGTGCGGGTGCGCTTGCGAGTGGGGCGCGCCTCAGTAGGCGGTGCTGTCATTACCGTCATCGGGCCACCGCCTTCGCCACCGCGCGCGGCGTGACCCGCCAACGGCGGTCGCCCAGCAGCTCCTTGAGGTGCGACTCGCGGGCCACCATGTTCTTGAAATGGGTGTAGAAGACGGTGGACACCAGCACGTAGCGCCAGAACCAGCCGCGGCGGACCCGCAGTTCGGGCACGGCGAGCCGCCACGCGAACGCCGCCTGCACCGCGCCGGCCGACACGGTGAACGCGGCGGCGAGCAGGCAGGTGGGCACCGCCCAGTCGATCCGGTCCACACCGCCCGCACGCCACACGGAATGCAGCAGGATCGCCGGGATCTGAAGGGTCAGCCAGGGCTGCACCTCGCGCCAGCCGAGCAGCACGAACAGGCCCGTTTTCTGGCGGGCGGTGAAGGCGTCCGAGCGCAGCGCCCGCCACAGATGCCTGAGCGACACCTGGAGCCAGCCCTGCGCCCAGCGAGAGCGCTGGTTCCACAGCGGGCGCAGGGTCGTCGGCGCCAACTCCCGGGAAATCAGCGTCCGGTCCACGGCGATCCGCGCGCCCTGGGTCAACGCGCGTAGCGTCGAGTCGATGTCCTCGGTCAGCATCGAGCCGTGCATCCGCGTGCGGGCGAGGACATCGGTGCGCCAGAAACCGTTGGAGCCGCCGAAGATGCCGAAGCCGTACATCCGGGCCCGGCCGGGATGGCTGACCGCGTAGATCGCCTCGAACTCGGCCGCGACCTGCCGCGCCACCCAGGAGCCGTCGCCGTTGCGGATCACACAGTGGCCCTGGACGACGTCATAGCCGGCTGACAGCCAGTCCCAGGCATGACGGAAAGCGTCCGGCGCCGGGTGGTGGTCCGCGTCGAAGATCCCGACGAACTCGCCGCGTACCTGGGTGACGGCGGCATTGATGTTCTGCGCCTTGGAGGTGCTGCCCGGCACCTGGAGCAGGACCAGGCGCGGGTCACGGGCGGCGACGGCCCGCAGGGTGTCCTCGACCGGCAGCGGGTGCGGTGTGTTGTACGCGAGGACGATCTCCAGGTCGTTCGGATAGTCGAGGCTCAGGAAAGACTCGACGGTGTCGACGATCGTCGCCGCCTCGTTCGGCAGATACGCGGCGATCACGGCGCTCGCGGGCGGGTACGGCTGCGCGGGCTCGGCGGGTCGCGCCGGCGCGTCGAGCGAGAACAGGCACTCCAGGATGATCAGCGCCGCCGACAGCAGCAACCCGGCCACCACCACCCAGTACACGGCTCCGGCGATGTCCCAGCCGAGCACGTCGTACGCCTGCTCGTAGAGCAGGAAGGGGGCGCCGATGCCGAGCAGCAGGGCGAGCAGGGGGGACGTCGCGAGCAGTACCGGCCGTATACGAGGACGGCGTCCGCGCCGGTGGGTGGTGCTGGCCCGCATCCACGGTTCGTAGCGGACGGGCCGCAGGTCCCGGTGGCGCAGCGCCTCGGCGACCGCGGCGACGGACTGGGCCGTGACATGACCGGCTTCGCCGTTCTGATCGGCCAGCGGGACCCAGCCGACGGCAGGGGTCAGCCGTACGTTCTCGTCGGCGACGACGAACCGGGTGCCCGCCGCGGTGGTCGCGAACTGGTGCAGCCGGCGCCGGGCCGTCTCCTCGTCGAGGGCCGGCATCAGGACGAGCAGCCGCCCGTCCTCGTCCCGGCCGAGCCGGTCGCAGCCGCCGCCGAGCCGCTCGACGACCTGCGCCAGCCGCTCGGCCACCTCCTGCCGGACCCGCGGCCCGAACCGCTCCTCCAGCGTGGCCATTTCGGCGACCTGGACGACGGCGAGGACCCCGGCGCGCCGGCCGGTGACCGGGCGGCGGAGTTCACGGTCGAGTTCGGCGCGGAAGTGGGGCGCGGAGTACAGGCCTGTACGCGGGTCCAGGGCCAGCCGTTCGACGGGGACCGGGACGCGGTTGAGCTTGGCGGTGATGCGCGCGGACAGCTCCACCGGGTCGGACGCGTCCTGTACGCAGTCGTCGGCGCCGTGGCTCAACAGGTCGGCCACAGCGGCCGGTTGGCTGCCGTCGGTGACCATGAGCAGTGGGACGGTCTGTCCCTCGGGGGCGGTACGGATCTCCCGGACGACATCGACGCCCCGGGCGTGCTCGTCGAGCGCGACGATCGCGTCCGGCGGGACCTGGCGGAACTGCCGGTTCACCTCGCCGGGCAGGGCGTGGACGACTTCGTAGCCGGTCGATTCGAGGGTGCGGGTGAGCCGTTCGCGCCTCGGGCCGGGGGTACCGACCGTGAGAACACGTCCGGCCGCCTCCGTCGGAGGGCAGGTCACAGCGTCCCGGGGCGCGGGTGCGCGCCTCAGTTGGGTGTGCATGTATGGGGTCCCATCCTGTTCGGATTGTGGGGGGAGGACCTTATTTGTGGTGTGCGGTATGTGTTGTGCGGTGTGTGTTGTGTGATGGTTGTGCGATCCACCAGCCTCAACCACCCCTGTGACACCGCTCCTTCAGCGGCGTAACGCTTCCATGTCACGTTCATGCCCAAATTGCGGAGACGAGACGTTCGCGGCACGGTTTCAGGGCAGGTCAAGGTGCAGCGAGCACAGTCACACCAAACGGCGAACGTCCCTGCACTCGCCGAAACTGCTCGTCGCCCACGTGTCAGAGTCTCGGAGCAGCGCGAGAGTCTCCGACCGCGAGGGGCCCCATGGGAGATCCGGCGACGCCGTCCACCACCACCTCCGACACCGAGGAGCCTCCAGGCCAGGAGCCTCCGATCCGGCACCGGAGACGATTCGATCCGACCGTCGTGGTCGCCCTGATCGCTGCCGCGGCCAGCATCGCCGTAGCTGCCATCACCGTGGGGGTCAGCGGAGGAGACGACGCGAAGTCGGTGCCGACCGAGGGCTCCCCCGGCGTCAAGCCGGTCAATTCGGATCCGTTCGCGCAGGGGTGCGGACGGGATATGGAGCCGCTCGGTGAGTCCGCCACCAAGAAGGGCGTCGGGACGGTGCAGGTGTTCCGGTCAGAGGCGTGCCATGCGAAGTGGGTCGTACTCACGGAAGGGGAGGCTCTCGTGACTTTCTACATGGCTCCCGAAGGACACGACGACGACAAGCACCGTAAGTGGGGGACTGTCGACGGCACGTACAACATTGAGTCCGTCCCGGAAAAGTACCGGCGCGACGGATCGTCGAACGTGATCAACGCCTTCCACACGCCGCTGCTCTCCGCGGACATCCCGGTCATGGGCTGTGTCCGGAACAAGGGCAAGAAGGACCGCGTGTGCACGGAGTTCCTGTGACCCCTCAGGGGCTGTCACTTTGAACTAATTTCGGCGGGCGATCAAATGCGTCAGATTCGCATGCCCAGGGTGTGGAATACCTGCCCTGACCTGTCGACCGATCGCCCGCCGATAGGCTGTCGCACCAGGTTCCCTCTATTTCTGCCGCCAGCCTGCTTTTGAGCTTGCTCATTTAAACCCCGTTCCATAGAGCTCATTTGGCGTCGGTGGTCGTTGACGACGCCGGATGAATTCTAATTAATGCGGCACACTTGATCAACTTCGAAGACCGTTCGCCGCCCTGTGAGCCAAGACACAAAGCGAGTTCAACGCATCAGCGTGCGGACGACTCGATGGGTGGGGTTACCCCCAGCTTCAAAGCTCGGGGTTGCCGGATGGGCCTGGGGGTTGCCGCTGCGTAGCGTCCGAGGTGTGTTGATGACGATGCGAAAGACGTCAGGCCGGCCGGCCCGGCCGAGGTGGGCACTGGCCGTGGCCGGTGCCGGTGCACTCGGAGTCGCCACCGTGCTCGGCTCGGGGGCCTGGGCGCTGGGCGGCGACGCAGGCTCGGCGATCGGGAGCCGGTTGCAACGGGACGCCGACGCGGTGCGGGACACCGGCGCCTCCGGTCTGATCGTGCAGGCGCGGGACGTCGATGGGCGCAACCGCGAGGCCAGGGCGGGTGTCCGGGATCTGGACGAGGGCGGGCGGGTGCCGTTCGACGCGTACTACCGGATCGGCAGCGACGCCAAGACCTTCGTTGCCGTGGTCGCTCTTCAACTGGTGGCCGAGGGCAAGTTGGCCCTCGACGACACCGTCGAGAAGTGGCTGCCCGGAGTGGTGACCGGCCACGGCAACGACGGACGCCGTATCACCGTCCGCAACCTGCTCCAGCACACCAGCGGCCTGCCCAACTACACGGACATACTCTTCAGCGATCCCAAGGAACTGACGCCCGAGAACTATCGCGCGAAACGGTTCACCGTTCGCACCCCCGCCGAACAGGTCGCGTTGGCCATGACGCGCGCCCCGGGCTGGCTGCCGGACGCCGAGGATCCCGGGTCCGAGACCCGGTGGGCCTACTCCAACACCAACTACGTGCTGATCGGCATGATCGTCGAGCGGGCCACCGGACGCCCCTGGGAGCAGGCGGTCCACGAGCGGATCATCGAGCCGCTCGGTCTGCGCCACACCCTGACCATGGGCACCTCCGCCTACGTCCCACTGCCCACCGCCACCGCCTACGTCCAGTTCCCGGGACGGGACGACCTCACCGACACCACGCTCCAGGTGGACGGCGGTGCGGACGGCGGCATCGTCAGCACCACCAGCGACATGAACACCTTCCTGCGCGCCCTGATGGACGGCACGCTGCTGCCGGCGAAGCAACTGGAGCAGATGCGCACCACGGTGCCGGCACCCGACATGTCCGGCGGAGACAAGGCCCGCTACGGGCTCGGCATCGCCTGGCGCCCGGTCGCGGGCTGCGACGCGGGCGTCTGGTACCACGGCGGCACCTCCTTCGGCACCATCTCGGAGGCCGCCGTCACCCCGGCCGGCGACGCCTCCGCCGCCGCTGCCGTCTTCACCACCCGCTTCGGCGACGAGCAGCGCTCCGCGGAGCAGGACAAGGCGACGTACGACATGATCGAGAACGCGGTGTGCGGGAAGCGCCGTTAGTCCGGGAGAAGTGACGTCGGTCGCGCGCCTCGCGGCTACTCGCCCTCCCCCGGATCCCAGTCCAGCAGCCGCACCTTCGCGACCGTCCGGACATGCCGTCGCATCGCCGCGGCGGCCGCTCCGGGGCGGCGGTCGGTGATGGCGTCGAGGATGGCCTCGTGCTGGGCGTAGGAACGGGTGGGGCGGCCGGGCTGGCGGAGGGACTCGGTACGGCTCTCGGCGATCTGGTCGGAGATGGAGCGCATGAACTCGGCGAGGATGCTGCTGTGCGCGGCCGCGGTGACCGCCGCGTGGAACAGCCGGTCGCCGTCGACGCCGTGCCGGCCCTGCTCGATCTCCTCGGCCATGCGGGCGAGCGCCTGACGCATCGCCGTCAGGTCCTCCTCCGTACGGCGCTCGGCGGCCAGTTCGGCGAGCTTGGTCTCCAGGGCCTCGCGGGCGTCGAGGACGTCGGGCAGGCGCCGTCGGCGCTCGACCAGCTTCTCCACGGACTCCACGTCGAGGCTGTCCCGGACGAGATACGTGCCGCCGCCGTGCCGCGCCTCCACCAGGCCCTGTACCTCCAGGACCACGATGGCCTGCTTCACCGAGGCCCGGCTGACGCCCAGGCGCTGGGCGAGGTCGCGCTCGGGCGGGAGACGGTCGCCGGCCTTGAGGCCGCCCTCGGCGACGTACTGGCGCAGCCGGTCCAGCACTTGCTCGTAAAGGCGCTGCTTGCTCATGGGACGCAGGGCGTCGGTCACGGGATCCCCCTCTCGTGGGGAGGGTAACACTGAGTGGTCGAGTGGTTCATTGGTCGATTGGTCGATTGGCTCAGCCAATTCTGCGCGACCCCTTGACGCGTCAGACAGCTGGGCCCACGCTAATCAGCCAACCGGCCAAGTGGCTCAGCCACTCGACCACTCATCCAGCCAGTCAACCCTCTCATCCAGCCAGTCAACCCTCACCGCTCCGGGACCCAAAGACGGGAGCCCGTATGTCCTCCGAGCTCATTTCGATCCTCGTCCTCGTCGTGGTGTTCGTCATCGCCACCACGCGTTCCATCAATATGGGCGCGCTCGCCTTCGCCGCCGCCTTCGTGGTGGGCGAACTCGTCGCCGACCTCGACGCGGACGGCATCTTCGCCGGCTTCCCCGGGGACCTGTTCGTCGTCCTCGTCGGCGTCACGTATCTGTTCGCGATCGCGCGGGCCAACGGCACCACCGACTGGCTGGTGCACGCGGCCATCCGGCTCGTACGGGGGCGGGTGGCGCTGATCCCCTGGGTGATGTTCGCGATCACCGGGGCGCTCACGGCGATCGGCGCGGTCAGTCCGGCCGCGGTCGCGATCGTCGCGCCCATCGCGCTGAGCTTCGCCTCCCGTTACGGGATCAGCCCGCTGCTGATGGGCGCGATGGTGGTGCACGGCGCCCAGGCCGGCGGCTTCTCGCCGATCAGCATCTACGGTTCGATCGTCAACGGCATCGTGGAGCGCGAGAAGCTCCCCGGCAACGAGCTCGCCCTCTTCCTCGCCTCGCTCTTCGTCAACCTCGCCGTCGCGGCCGTGGTGTTCCTCCTCTTCGGCGGGCTGAAGCTGTGGGCGCAGGGCGCGGTGCCGTTGGAGACCGGGACGGATGCGGATGACTCCAAGGACAGCGGCGGTACGGGGAAGCAGGACCGGGAGCCGGAAGGTACGGGCACCAGCCCCGCCCCCACCACCACGGCCGTGGTCACCCGCCCCGACGCCCTCGACGTCCGCCTCACCCCGGCCCGGATCACCACCCTCGTCGCCCTGGTCGCCCTCGTCGTCGCCGTGCTCGCCTTCGACCTCGACGCGGGCCTGACCGCGATCACCCTCGCCGTGGTGCTCAGCGCCGCCTGGCCGGAGGACAGCAAGAAGGCGGTCGGGCAGATCGCGTGGCCGACGGTCCTGGTGATCTGCGGTGTCCTCACCTATGTCGGCGTGCTTCAGGAGATGGGCACGATCACCTGGGCGGGCGAGGGCGTCAGCGACATCGGCGTCCCGCTGCTCTCCGCCGTGCTGCTGTGCTACATCGGCGCGATCGTCTCGGCGTTCGCCTCGTCCGTGGGGATCATGGGCGCGCTGATCCCGCTCGCGGTGCCGTTCCTCGCGGAGGGGGAGATCGGGGCGGTCGGCATGGTGGCGGCGTTCGCGGTGTCGGCGACGGTCGTGGACGTCAGTCCGTTCTCGACGAACGGCGCACTGGTGCTGGCCGCCGCGCCGGACGTGGACCGCGAGCGATTCTTTAGGCAGCTGATGGTGTACGGAGGGATCGTGGTGGCGACGGTACCGGCGGTGGTGTGGCTGGTGCTGGTCGTGCCCGGCTGGGGGTAGGTCCCGTACCCGCGGCTCAGTGACACAACAGACAGGAGTACGACGCGTGTCCTCTCTCTTCCCCGCCCTGACCGAAGGCCCGACCGACCGGCCCGCGCTGCGGTTCGGCGATCGCTCCCTGACCTACGGGCAGCTCGCCGCCGCGGCGGGCGTGACGGCCGGGAGAATCCGGGGCGCGGGGCGGGTGGCCGTGTGGGCGACCCCGGCGCTGGAGACGGCCGTCGCCGTGGTGGCGGCGCTGGAGGCCGGGGTGGCCGTCGTACCGCTGAACCCGAAGTCGGGCGAGAAGGAGCTCGGGCACATCCTGGCCGACAGCGCCCCGTCGGCCGTGCTGACCGCACCGGGCTCCGAACTCCCCTCTCCGCTCGGCGACTTGCCACGCATCGACGTGGACCCGCAGGGCACCGGCACCATCGCCCCCGCTCGCTCCGTCACACCCGATGACGCGGCCCTCGTCGTCTACACCTCCGGCACCACCGGCCCGCCCAAGGGCGCCGTCCTCCCGCGCCGCGCGATCGCCACCACCCTCGACGCGCTCGCCGACGCCTGGCAGTGGACCGGCGACGACGTACTCGTCCATGGTCTCCCCTTGTTCCACGTGCACGGTCTCGTCCTGGGCATCCTCGGCCCGCTGCGCCGCGGCGGATCCGTGCGCCACCTCGGCCGATTCACCACGGAGGGTGTGACACGCGAGCTGAACGACGGCGCGACCATGCTGTTCGGCGTACCGACGATGTACCACCGCATCGCCCAAACCCTCCCCGACGACCCGGAGTTGGCGAAGGCTCTCGCCCATGCCCGGCTGCTCGTCTCCGGGTCGGCCGCGCTGCCCGTGCACGACCACGAGCGGATCGCGGCGGCGACCGGACGCCGGGTCATCGAGCGGTACGGCATGACGGAGACGCTGATGAACACCAGCGTGCGGGCCGACGGGGAGCCGCGGGCGGGAACGGTGGGCGTACCGTTGCCCGGCGTCGAGCTGCGGCTCGTCGAGGAGGACGGGGCGCCCATCACGTCGTACGACGGCGAGACGGTGGGCGAGATCCAGGTGCGTGGGCCGAACCTGTTCACCGAGTACCTGAACCGGCCGGACGCGACGGCCGCCGCCTTCACGGCCGACGGCTGGTTCCGCACCGGCGACATGGCGGTGCGGGATCCCGACGGCTATGTCCGGATCGTCGGCCGCAAGGCCACCGACCTGATCAAGAGCGGGGGTTACAAGATCGGGGCGGGCGAGATCGAGAACGCGTTGCTGGAGCACCCGGGCGTACGGGAGGCAGCGGTCACCGGTGAACCCGACGCCGACCTCGGCGAGCGGATCGTCGCCTGGATCGTCCCCGCGGACCCCCAATCCCCGCCCCCCATCGATGAGTTGGCCGACCACGTGGCCCGCCGCCTCGCCCCGCACAAGCGCCCGCGCGTCGTCCACCACCTCGACGCCCTCCCCCGCAACGACATGGGGAAGATCATGAAGCGGGCGCTGACCCGTGACTGACCGTCTCTCCGCACGCGAGACGATCGCCCTCGTCACCGACGACTTCACCGAACTCCCGCCCCCTTCAAGGGAGTCCGGGCCCGACGGCCCGCTCTCCTGGCAGGGCTACGACGCCTCGCGCGCCCGCGCCGCCGAACGCACCGGCGAGCAGGAGTCCGTAGTCTGCGGCACGGCCCACATCGAGGGCACGCAGGCCGTCCTCATCACCTTCGAGTTCGGCTTCCTGGGCGGCTCGTTGGGCGAGCGCACCGGCGACCGGCTGGAGGCGGCGTACGCCTACGCTCGCGCCCACCGTCTCCCGGTCGTCCCGCTCGTCGCCACCGGCGGCAGCCGGATGCAGGAGGGCATGCTCGCACTCACCCAACTCCAGCGCGCGGCACGGCAGTCCGTCCTCACCCGCGAGGCGGGCCTGCCCCAGATCGCCGTACTCCGCGACCCCACGACCGGCGGCGGCTGGGCCACCCTCGGCGCGGGCGCCGACGTCATCCTCGCCCTGCCCGGCGCCCAGGTCGGCTTCGCGGGCTCCCGGGTCCGCCCACCGGACGCGGACCCCGCCGCGTACACGGCGGAGGCGCAGGTGGCGGCGGGGGCGGCGGACGGGGTCGTCCGACCGGAGGAGCTGCGGAAAACGCTGGGGCGGTGGCTCCGGCTGCTGACGGGATCGTCCGTCCAGGAGGCGCCGGTACCACGGGCGCTGGGCGCGGCGGAGATACGGAGCACGGGCGACGCGACGGAGATCCGGACCGCCGGCGACGCGACGGAGCCCTCCGCAGCCGACAGCGCGGCGAAGCTCACCACCGCCACGGGCGACGCGACCGAACCCCCCGAGACCGGCGACGCACGCGAAGTCCCCGGCACCGGCCGCACACCGGAACCTCCGGCCCACGGCGGCACACCGGAACGCCCCGTCCACGGCCGTACACCAGAACCCCCCGCCCACAGCGGCACCCCAACCCTCCCGCCGACAGGCTGGGACGCCGTCCAGCGCGCCCGTGCCCCTCAACGCCCACGCGCCCAGGCCTACTTGGACTCCTACTTCACCCACCGCGTCTCCCTCAGCGGCGACCGCTGCGGCGGCACCGACGCGGGGATGCTCTGCGGGTTCGGCGAACATGACGGCCGTACGGTGGCGTACGCGGCGCAGGCCGGAACGGCGACCCGCCCGGCCGGTTACCGTACGGCCGCCCGGCTGATCCGTCTCGCCGACCGGCTCGGCATCCCCGTACTGACCCTCGTCGACACCCCCGGCGCGGCGAACGACGCGGAGGCGGAGCGGCAGGGCGTGGGCGCCGCCGTCGCGGACCTCTTCGCCGCGGTGGCCGCCGCACGGACGCCGATCACCACACTCCTCATCGGCGAGGGCGGCTCCGGCGGCGCGCTGGCGCTGGCCGCGCCGGGCAACACATGGGCCACGCCGGACAGTTACTTCTCGGTGATCGCACCGGAGCTGGCGGCGGCGATCCTGAAGCGCCCGCCGGAGGAGGTCGAGGCGACCGCGGACCAACTCCGGATCCGGCCTCAGGATTTGACGGAGCTGGGCGTGATCCGGGGTGTTACGGACACCGGACGTTCCTGAAGCCCTGGATGATGGCGCCGCTTCCCGTCCGAGGGAGGCGACGCGCCGTACAACCGCCGGAAATCACCCGTCCAGCGGCACCCCACCCGGCCCCCCACAACAGGCGCCCCCCACCCCCGCCCCCGCACGATGCGAGGGAGAGGTTCGCCGCCCGGCGGCCCGCGAAACGAGGCCCGGCCACCCCACCCGGAGGCCGCCACGGTCTGCACTCGGGAGGATCTGCCGTGACCGAAAGTCTGGGGCAGTTGCGCCGCTGCCATCTCGGAGTCGACCTTGGGGCGGCGCGGACCAGGGTCTGGGTGAAGGGCGCCGGGCTCGTCGTCGACCAGCCGTCGGCGGCGGCCGTGAACACCAAGACCGGCGCGCTGATCGCGGTCGGGGAGTTCGCGGAGAAGATGACGGGCCGTACGCCGCACTACATCCGGGTCGTGCGGCCCGTGTCGGGTGGCAGCGTCGTCGACATCGAGATGGCGCAGCGGATGCTGCGGCATCTGCTCGGCGACAAGATCCGCCGTTCCCTGCGCCGCAAGCCGATCCTGCGTGCCGCGGCCTGCACGCCGCACGACGCGGACCCGCTGGCCCAGCGGGCGACGATCGAGACGCTGGTCGGGCTGGGTGCGCGGCGGGTCGAGCTGGTGGACACGCTGATCGCCGCCGCCGTCGGCTGCGGGCTGCCCGTCGAGCAGCCGGAGGCCACGATGGTGCTGGTGTGCGGGGCGGCGGCCACCCAGATCGCCGTGCTCTCGCTGGGTTCGATCGTGACCGCCGAGCGGATTTCGGTGGGCGGCGAGGCGGTCGACCACGCGATCGTGCAGCACCTGCGTCACGAGCATGAACTGATGCTGCCGAGTCAGTCCGTACGGCCCCTGCAACTCGCCCTCTCCGGCAACGGGCTCACGCCCCACGGGCCCGCCTCCACCGAGATCCACGGACGTGACGTCGCCACCGGTCTTGCCCGTTCCGTGCAGGTCGACACCGCCGCCGTACGCGAATGCATCACGACCCCGCTGACCGCCGTCCTCGACGGCATCGGGAAGGTGCTGCGTGACTGCCCGCCCGACCTGGTGGCCGACCTCGGCGACCGCGGGATCATGATGGTCGGCGGGAGCGCTCTGCTGCCCGGGCTCGACCAGATGCTGCGGCAGTTCACCGGTATGCCGGTGCACATCGCGGAACGGCCCGACGTGTGCGCCGTACAGGGTCTCGGCTACATGCTGGAGGGCAAGATCGAGCCACTGGCGCTCGACACGTCGACGACCTGACCGTGCCCGAAGACTCCCTCTGGTGTATCTGCGGGTGCGTGATCCGGACGGCAATCGGCTCCGGATCGGCACGCCGGCGGAAAGTGCTCAGGGCCTGTCCGGCGCCTAGCGGGTCGGGCGAAGTCCACTGCGGTTCGGCAGCGCCCTGAAGGGGCGCGGGGAACTGCGCGACCAGCCACAACGGAGCCGCAGGCGATGGACGGCCCCTCGCTGCACGTCCAGCGGAGCGCTCAGGTGCGGCTGACCGTTCCGCAGCTCTCGTCGCGGTTCGGGTCCGGGGTGCGGCTGCGGTCGTAGGGGTCGACGGCCGAGCCGGAGGGCGAGGGGCCGACCGGGGCGTCCGAGTCGAAGTCGGGGTGGAGGAAGCCGTCGTAGAGGTCGCAGGCGGAGTTGCCGATCTCCTGGTCGTAGCGCTGCACGCTGATCTTCCCGGGGGTGACCTGGTAGCGGCTCGGGTCGAGGAGCTGGACGTCGAGCAGGCGTCGTACGACGGTACGGGCCACCTCGGTCGCGCCGTCCCGCGCCTTCACCAGCGGGTAGACGAAGGTGTAGTCGGCGTGCACGAGGACCGAGCCGTCCTTGCCGGCCTCGAAGGTCATCCGCCCACGGGTTTTGACGACGTCACCGGCCGGTCGTACCTCGGCGGGGTCGAAGCGGCTGAACATCGTCAGCGGATCGTGGTCCTTGTCGGGCTTGCGCAGCGAGGTGTTCAGCAGCTCGACCAGCTCCGGCTGCCGGGGATCGAGCACGCCGAGCGCGGTCTCGGGGCGCCCGCCGCGCAGCGTGGCCGGGTCGAGGTTGGCGGCGACCAGCAACTCCCTTGTCTGCTCCAGGGCCTGCGCGACCTGGGCCTTCGAGAACCCGCCGACCGCGGTCGCCTTCGGCGCCACGATCCCGGCCGCGCCGTCGGCGTACCGCTTGGCCGGTGAGCCGGCGAACGGGTCGGCGAGGGTGGGGGTGTCCGGGGCCATCGAGGAGGGTGGCCCGGTGGGTCGGCCGGTTTCGGCGGGCAGCGGGGAGGCGGCGACGGAGTCGTCCGAAGCGCCGGATCCGAAGGGGTCCCCGGGCAGCAGCGACGGCTTCACCGCCACCGACGCGACCACGACCGCGACGGGGACTCCGATGATCGCCCACATCCGCCGGCGCCGAGCGGTACGCACTTCCGGCCGGGCGGGCCCGGTGCGCCACCCTTCGGGCGCCTCCCCCCGCGCGTCCTGCTGCCGCAACCGCTCGGTGACCATGCGCGCCCGTGCGGACGGCTCCTTCGGCGCCGCGTCCGGGGTCTCCCGCTCCGCATCCTTGAGGAACCTCTCCCACTCCTCGTCGGATATCGGCGACTCGTCGGACGGCTGTCTGGCCATGCTGATACTCCCCCTCGCGGCTGACGCGCAGGCGCAAGTGTAAATGTGCCATGGACATGGCCGGTGCCGGGACCCTTGCCGGCTACAGTTCGCCAGCGCCCCAAAGGGGCGCGGGGAACTGCGCGACCAGCCACAACGGACCCGCAGGCGATGGACGGCCCCTCGCTGCACTTCCCGCGGAGCGCTTAGCGTGGATGTATGGGTGGCGGTGTGGTGACGCTGTTCCTGTGCGGCGATGTGATGCTCGGGCGGGGCGTCGACCAGATCCTCCCGTACGCCGGTGATCCGGCCCTGCGGGAGCCATGGGTCGCGGATGCCCGGTCCTACGTCGGCCTCGCCGAGGCTGCGAACGGGCCGATCCCCGTCCCCGTACCGCCGTCCTGGCCGTGGGGCGAGGCACTGCGCGTGCTGGAGGAGGCGGCACCGGACGCGCGGATCCTGAATCTGGAGACCACCGTCACGCGCGGCGACGCGTTCGCGCCCGGCAAGGAGGTCCACTACCGGATGCACCCGGCCAACCTGTCCGCCCTGACGGTGGCCCGCCCCGACGTCTGCGTCCTGGCCAACAACCACGTCCTCGACTTCGGCCGCCCGGGGCTCATGGAGACGCTCGGCTCACTCGCGGGCGCGGGCCTGCGGACGGCGGGCGCGGGACGCAACGCCGACGAGGCGTACGCGCCTGCGGTGGTCCCGGTCGGTCACGGGCGCAGGGTGCTGGTGTTCGCCCTGGGCGCCTCGTCCAGCGGCATCCCGCCCGACTGGGCGGCGACTTCGGACCGGTCCGGCGTCGCGTACGTCCCCGAGCTGTCGGCCGCGGAGGCCGCCGCAGCGGTCGTACGCATACGACGGACCGCACGCGCGGGCGATCTCGTGGTCGTCTCCGTGCACTGGGGCTCCAACTGGGGCTACCGCGTCCCCCGGGACCAGACCGGTTTCGCGCACGCCCTCGTGGACGCCGGCGCCGACCTCGTCCACGGCCACTCCTCGCACCATCCCCGGCCGCTGGAGATCTACCGCGACCGCCTGATCCTGCACGGCTGCGGCGACTTCATCGACGACTACGAAGGGATCTCCGGCCACGAGCAGTACCGCGACGACCTGCGGCTCGCCCACCTCGTGTCGCTGGACGCGGACACCGGTCGGCTGACCGGCCTGCGCCTGGTGCCGCTGCGGTCCCGCCGGATGCGGCTGGAGCCCGCGCCGCCGGAGGACCGTATGTGGCTCGCCGCGACGCTCGGCCGGATCAACGACGGGCTGCGCATCGTGCCGTCGGACTCGATGAGTTCGGCGACGTGGCTCTACGCCCACGAGCCGAGCCACACACGGGCCTGCCAGGAGTCGTAGGGAATGGTCACGCCGGCGTAAATGGCGAAGAAGTAGACGAAGTTCCACACGATCAGCAGGGTGAGTGTGCCGACGCTCACCGCGCCCCGGACGCGGCGTCGCCGACCGGCGCCGGGCGGTCCGGCCATGGCTCCCGCCATCATGGCCACGGCCAGGCACAGGTAGGGCAGGAAGACGATCGCGTAGAAGGAGAAGGTCGTGCGGTCCTGGTAGAGGAACCAGGGCAGCCATCCCGCCGCCACCGCGCACAGGATCGCGCCGGCCCGCCAGTCCCGTCGCAGCGCCCACCGGTACAGCAGATAGACGAGGGCACAACTGGCCGTCCACCACAGCAGCGGCGTCCCCAGCGCGATGATCTCCCGGGCGCAGCCGGCGGCCGCCCGGCAGCCGTCCTGACCCTGCGCCGAGAAGTGGAAGTCAATGGGCACGGGACGTCCGAGGACGAGCCAGCTCCATGGGTTCGACTCGTAGCGGTGCCAGGCGTCCAGGCCGATGTTGAACTCGTAGACCTGGTGTTGGTAGTGCCAGAAGCTGCGCAGGGGTGCGGGGATCCACGCCCATGGGCCGCCGCGGCCGTCCGCCCAGTGGCGGCCGTACCCCTGGTCGGAGGCGAACCACCCGGTCCAGGTGAGGAGATAGGCGGCCAGGGCGACCGGCACGAGGGACGTCAGCGACGGGACGAGGTCCTTGCGCAGCACCGCCCGGAAGGGGCGCCGGGCTCCCGCGACGCGTCGGGAGCCGACATCCCAGAGCAGGGCCAGCACCGTGAAGGCGACGAGGAAGTACCAGCCGTTCCATTTGGTCGCCGCCGCAAGCCCCAGGCAGACCCCCGCCGCCCAGCGCCACGGCCGCGAGCCCATGCTTCCCCGGTCGGCCAGCAGGGCGCGTGCCCGGTCCCGGTCGAGCAGCAGACAGCCGAAGGCCGCCAGCACGAAGAACATCACGATCAGGTCGAGCAGCGCGGTACGGCTGAGGACGTAGTGCAGTCCGTCCACCGCCATCAGCAGCCCGGCCAGGCACCCCAAGTAGGTGGAGCGGAACAGGCGTCGGCCGATGCGGCACAGCATCAGCACCGACAGCGTGCCGAGTACGGCCGTCGCGAACCGCCAGCCGAACGGGTCGAGGCCGAACGCCCATTCACCGGCCGCGATGACCCACTTGCCCATGGGCGGATGGGCGACGAACGCACCCGTCTCCGACAGTGGGACGACCTGCGGATCACCCAGCACCTGCGGGTCGGCGACCTTGCGGTCGGGCCACACCCCTTCGTAGCCGAACCGCAGCTGCGACCAGGCGTCCTTGGCGTAGTACGTCTCGTCGAAGAGCAGGGCGTGCGGCTGCCCCAGCCGCCAGAAGCGGATCACCCCGGCGAAGGCGGCCACCAGCAGCGGCCCCAGCCAGCCGGTCGCTCCGGCGAGACGCTCCGCGACAGCGGGCGGCAGGCCGATCAGCCGCCACAGATGGAACGGTGGCCGCGGAAACGGCGGTACAAGACGCTCCCGCGCACTGGTCCGGAGGGGCGGCACATAGCCGAAGCGACGCAGCCGGACCGCCCAGTTCAACGGCGTGTCCACGGTCCGGCGAACCACCCGCGTATCCCCAGTACTTGAGCACGGCGCGGGACGGAACCCCTCGTCGTCGAGGTCCATGAAGCGGCCGCCCCCCGGATGTCGCCCTGTACGGAGATCAGGCTCGTACGTCTCGCTGCTGAACTTCCTTGAGTACTCCGGACACCGTCGCGAAGTCGTTGTCCAAGTGGAGGACGGTATGGCCGTGGTGGACCGCGGTCGCACACACCAGCAGGTCGATCGCTCCTGCCGCGCGATGCTGACCCTGTTGGGTCAGTTTGTACTGGGCGGTGTCGACCCAGCGCCAGGCATTCTTGGGAACGGGAGACAGCAGGCAGAGTGCGTCCAGTTCCTCCGCGAGCTCATCCCGGTGGGACGGGCTGGTTGCCGAGTGGAGAAACTCGGCGCGGGTCGGCTCGCAGAGGTGGAACACTCCAGCGGCGATGTGCCCCTCCCATGGGCGCAACGCGCCCGGGGTGCGGAACAGGTGCCACAGAGCAGAGGTGTCCACCAGATACGTGATCACTCGAAGGCCGTGCGCCGGGCGCGCTTCTCCGCGTCATGTGCGGCCGATGCCTGCTCGAACTCGCCACGCGCACCCCGCGCGGCCAGCTTCTCCGCAGCCTCAAGCCTCTTGATCCGCGCCACGTAGTCCCGAAGGGCCGCGTTGACGGTCTCCTTCTTCGTCTTGACACCCATGAGTCGCATGGCCTCGGCCAGCGCCTCGTCGTCGAGATCGATCTGCGTGACGGACATCGGGCACCTCCAGCATCCACGATGTATGCATCCAGGATACATCACCAACATTGACACGCCCGCCGAAGGCAAGCGGACCGCTCAAGGGGGCCACTCAGGAGTCAGGGTGTTTCCGTCAACCCACCGACCCAGCAGCGAAGTTGCTGATCAGATCGTTTCTGCACGAAGAGTGCGCGGTGGGGCGGGTGGGACTCGAACCCACGGCCGACGGATTATGAGTCCGCTGCTCTAACCGGCTGAGCTACCGCCCCATAGCGGCGTGTCGCGCACATTTGTGCGCGCCGTCTGCCGCAGCATAGCCGCTCATACGATCTCCTGCCTCGGATGGTCGACTTCGCACGCCCATGAGGACTTCGGCCTGGCCTGGGCGGTTCCACCAGGCATGAAAAAGGACCCCAACGGGGTCCTCTTCCAGGTGCTCTCCCGACTGGACTCGAACCAGTAACCTGCCGGTTAACAGCCGGCTGCTCTGCCAATTGAGCTACGGAAGACCGAAGCTCCCCCGACTGGACTCGAACCAGTAACCTGCCGGTTAACAGCCGGCTGCTCTGCCAATTGAGCTACGGAGGATTGCCTCGCTGCATCGAACGTACCTCCCTGGGTATTCGCCAGGGGGCGGGCGCTCGCTGCGACACATACATTAGCGCAAGCAGGGGGGTGCTCCGCCAATCGGTTCCCCGTCGTCAAGGAAGGTGGCCGCCATGCGCTACCGGCTCACGTTCGTCGCCGGACTCGCTCTGGGTTACGTGCTGGGCACGAAGGCCGGACGCGAGCGCTACGAGCAGCTGAAGAAGTCCGCCCGCCAGATCTCCCAGAACCCCGCCGTCCGCAACACCGCAGAGTCGGCCGCCCACCAGGGCCGCCAGTTCGCCGGCAAGGCGTACCACACGGTCAGCGAGAAGGTCCCCGACTCCGTGGCCCAACGAGTCCGCTCCTTGCGCGAACGCAACACCAACGGCGCAGCAGAGGACGACTGGGGCACAAGCAATACATAGCGGTACCTCTTCAATGCCGGCACAGCCACCCCCTAGGGGCGCGGGGAACTGCGCGACCAGCCACGACGCACCCGCAGCCAGAAGACGAGACGCACCCCCACGGCGCTGGCCCATAGAATTTTGGCCATGGGGATAGTCGCCGGGCTGGACAGTGCGCCCGATTTCACTCGCATCGTCGTCTGCGACGCGGACACCGGAGCCGTGCTCAGGCAGGGGTACGCCCCGCATCCGATCGAAGGTGCCGAAGGCGGCTCGCGGCCCTCCGACGTCGACCCGCAGGCCTGGCTGCTGTCCCTCGGCGAGGCGGCCGGCGGCGGGCTCCTCGAAGGCGTGCAGGCCATCGGCGTGTCGGCGCAGCAGAACGCCGTGATCCCGCTGGACGCGCAGGGCAACACCGTGCGGCCGGCGATGGTCGGCGGTGACAAGCGGGCGCAGGTCGCGGCGGCCGATCTGATCGACGCGCTCGGCGGACGCGAGGCGTGGGCGCAGGCGGTGGGATGTGTACCGCAGGCCGCTCAGCCCGTGACCAAGCTGCGGTGGCTGGCGAAGACCGAACCCGAGAACGCCGTACGAGCCGCTGTGCTCATGCAGGCGCACGACTGGCTGGTGTGGCAGTTGCTCGGGCGGCCGGTGCGCAGGACGACGGATCGCGGCGGGGCTTCCGGTACGGGGTACTGGTCCGCGGCCACCGGCGCCTACCGGGGTGATCTCGTCGAGCTGGCGCTCGGGCATCAGGCGATGCTGCCCGAGGTGATCGGGCCCTCCGAAGCGGCCGGTACGACGCCGGAGGGGCTGCTGATCTCCGCCGGGACCGGCACGACCATGGCCGCCGCCTTCGGGCTCGGCATCGGGCTCGGCGACGCCGTCGTGTCGCTGGGCGCCTCCGGGTCGGTGATGGCCGTGCACCGCGAGGCGCTCGTCGACCAGACCGGGATGATCACCTCGCTCGCCGACGCGACCGGTATGCACCTGCCGGTCGTCACCACGCTGAACGCCGTACGGACCCTGCGCGGAACCGCCGAACTGCTCGGGCTGCCCGACCTGGAGAGCCTGTCCGAGCTGGCGATGAAATCGACGCCGGGCGCCCACGGTCTCGTACTCCTCCCCTATCTGGAGGGTGAGCGGACGCCGAATCTGCCGCACACCGCCGGGACCCTCGCCGGGCTCAGGCGGGAGTCGATGAGGGCGGAGCATCTGGCGCGGGCGGCGTTCGAGGGGATGCTGTGCGGGCTCGCGGACGCCCTGGATGTGGTGCGGGGGCGTGGGGTCGAGGTGCGGCGGGTCTTTCTGCTCGGGGCGGCCGCCGAACTGCCCGCCGTACAGGCGGCGGCGCCCGCGCTGTTCGGGGCGCAGGTCGTCGTACCGCAGCCCGCGGACTACGGGGCGATCGGTGCCGCCCGGCAGGCGGCGTGGGCGCTCGGCACGTCGCAGGGCACTCTCGACCCGCGGACCCCGCCGGCCTGGCAGGGTCCCGCCGCGCAGGTTCTGGAGCCAGGCGAGGATCTGGCGGTGGGACAGGCGGTGCGGCAGCAGTTCGTGTCGGTGCGGGAGCAGACCCATCCCGGGGCGTTCCGGGTGTGAGTTCGGCGTTCCGGAAGGTAAGAGACCGGTAGGAGTCGGCGCGATCCGCACCCAGAAGGCCGTACGAAGCACTGCTGACGGCTTAATCGGTTGAGGTAACACGGGCGGAGTGTTCGACGATAGGGGCCAGGGGCAACCACCGCCCCTACCGCCGACTCCGAGAGACGTAGCGTGCTCATACGACTTCTGCGGACCTATCTCAGGCCCTACAGGAAACCCATCGCTCTGCTGGTGCTGCTTCAATTCCTTCAGACCTGCGCCACCCTCTACCTGCCCACGCTGAACGCGGACATCATCGACAACGGTGTCGTGACCGGAGACACCGGCTACATCCTCAGCTACGGCGCCCTGATGATCGGCATCTCGCTGGTGCAGGTCTTCTGCAACATCGGTGCCGTGTACTACGGCGCCCGAACGGCGGCGGCGCTCGGCCGGGACGTCCGGGCCGCCGTCTTCGACCGGGTGCAGTCGTTCTCCGCCCGTGAGGTCGGTCACTTCGGCGCGCCCTCGCTGATCACCCGTACGACGAACGACGTCCAACAGGTCCAGATGCTGGCCCTGATGACGTTCACGCTGATGGTGTCCGCGCCGATCATGTGCGTCGGCGGCATCGTGCTGGCGCTCGGCCTGGACGTTCCGCTGTCCGGGGTACTGGTCGCGGTGGTGCCGGTGCTGGGCATCTGCGTGACGATCATCGTGCGTCGGATGCGGCCGCTGTTCCGGACCATGCAGGTGCGGCTGGACACCGTGAACCGGGTGCTGCGCGAGCAGATCACCGGCAACCGGGTGATCCGCGCCTTCGTCCGCGACGAGTACGAGCAGCAGCGCTTCCGGCAGGCGAACGCCGAGCTCACCGAGATGTCGCTGGGCACCGGCAAGCTGCTCGCGCTGATGTTCCCGATGGTGATGACGGTGGTGAACCTGTCGTCCATTGCGGTGGTGTGGTTCGGGGCCCATCGCATCGACAGCGGCCAGATGCAGATCGGCGATCTGACGGCGTTCCTCGCCTATCTGATGCAGATCGTCATGTCCGTGATGATGGCCACCTTCATGTTCATGATGGTGCCGCGCGCGGAGGTCTGCGCCGAGCGTATCGAGGAGGTGCTGGACACCTCCTCCAGCGTGGTTCCGCCGACCGCGCCCGTGGTCAAGCTGCTCCGGCACGGGCATCTGGAGCTCCGCGGGGCCGGGTTCCGCTACCCGGGTGCCGAGGAGCCGGTGCTGAGGGCCGTCGACCTGGTGGCCCGGCCCGGCGAGGTGACCGCCGTCATCGGCTCGACCGGCAGCGGCAAGTCCACGCTGCTCGGGCTGGTGCCGCGGCTGTTCGACGCGACCGATGGGGAGGTGCTCGTGGACGGCGTCGAGGTGGCGTCCCTGGAGCCGAGGCTGCTGGCCCAGACGGTCGGGCTCGTCCCGCAGAAGCCGTATCTCTTCGCGGGCACGGTGGCGTCCAATCTGCGGTACGGCAATCCGGACGCGACGGACGACGAGCTGTGGCAGGCGCTGGAGGTGGCGCAGGCCAAGGAGTTCGTGCAGCGGCTCGAGAACGGGCTGGAATCGCCGATCGCGCAGGGCGGCACCAACGTCTCCGGTGGTCAGCGGCAGCGGCTCGCGATCGCCCGCACGCTGGTGCAGCGGCCGGAGATCTATCTCTTCGACGACTCCTTCTCCGCGCTCGACTACGCGACCGACGCGGCGCTGCGGGCCGCACTCGCCCGGGAGACCGCCGAGGCGACCGTCGTGATCGTCGCCCAGCGGGTGGCGACCATCCGGGACGCCGACCGGATCGTCGTACTCGACGAAGGACGGGTGGTCGGCACCGGCCGGCACCACGAGCTGATGGCGGACAACGAGACCTATCGGGAGATCGTGCTCTCCCAACTGACGGAAGCGGAGGCTGCCTGATGGCCGGGCCTATGGGGCGGATGATGGCCGGGACGGGCCCCGAGCACCGCTCGATGGAGTTCAAGGTGTCGGGCAGACGGCTCGTCGCCCAGTTCAAGCCGGAGCGGCTCACCATCTACGCGCTGCTGCTCTGTGTGGTGGTGAGCGTGGGTCTGTCGGTGGTCGGGCCGAAGATCCTCGGCGAGGCGACCGACCTGGTCTTCGCGGGCATCGTCGGGCGGCAGTTCCCGGCCGGGTCCACCAAGGAGCAGGTGCTCGCGTCGATGCGGGAGCGCGGTGACGGTTCGGTCGCCGACATGCTCCGCAGTACGGACTTCACGCCGGGTGAGGGCGTCGACTTCGGTGCGGTCGGCTCCGTGCTGCTGCTCGCGCTGACCGTGTTCGTGGTGGCCGGGCTGCTGATGCTGGTGGCGACACGGCTGGTGAACCGTTCCGTGAACCGGACGATGTACCGGATGCGCGAGGACATGCAGACGAAGCTGTCGCGGCTGCCCCTGTCGTACTTCGACAAGCGGCAGCGCGGTGAGGTGCTCAGCCGCGCCACCAACGACATCGACAACATCGGGCAGACGCTCCAGCAGTCGATGGGCCAGCTCATCAACTCCGTGCTCACCATCATCGGTGTGCTCGCGATGATGTTCTGGGTGTCCTGGATCCTGGCGCTGGTGGCGCTGGTGACCGTGCCGCTGTCGTTCGTCGTCGCCACCCGGGTCGGCAAGCGCTCGCAGCCGCACTTCGTGCAGCAGTGGCGCTCGACCGGCAAGCTCAACGCGCACGTCGAGGAGATGTACACCGGGCACACGCTGGTGAAGGTCTTCGGGCGGCAGGACGAGTCGGCGCAGCAGTTCGCCGAGCAGAACGACGCGTTGTACGAGGCCGGGTTCAAGGCGCAGTTCAACAGCGGGATCATGCAGCCGCTGATGATGTTCGTGTCGAACATCAACTACGTGCTGGTCGCCGTCGTGGGTGGCCTGCGGGTCGCTTCGGGTGCGCTGTCGATCGGCGATGTGCAGGCCTTCATCCAGTACTCGCGGCAGTTCTCGATGCCGCTGACGCAGGTCGCGTCGATGGCGAACCTCGTGCAGTCCGGGGTCGCCTCGGCCGAGCGGATCTTCGAACTCCTCGACGCCGAGGAGCAGGAGGCCGATCCGATGCCGGGCGAGCGGCCGGAGGAACTGCGCGGGCGGGTGGCACTGGAGCACGTGTCCTTCCGCTACGACCCGGAGAAGCCGCTCATCGAGGACCTCTCGCTGAAGGTCGAACCCGGGCACACGGTCGCGATCGTCGGGCCGACGGGCGCGGGCAAGACCACGCTGGTCAACCTGCTGATGCGGTTCTACGACGTCTCCGGCGGGCGCATCACCCTCGACGGCGTCGACATCGCGCGCATGTCCCGGGACGAACTGCGCGCCGGGATCGGCATGGTGCTCCAGGACACCTGGCTGTTCGGCGGGACCATCGCCGAGAACATCGCGTACGGAGCCTCGCGGGAGGTCACCCGCGGGGAGATCGAGGAGGCGGCCCGGGCGGCGCACGCGGACCGTTTCGTCCGTACGCTGCCGGACGGGTACGACACCGTGATCGACGACGAGGGGGCCGGAGTCAGCGCCGGTGAGAAGCAGCTGATCACCATTGCCCGGGCGTTCCTCTCCGATCCGGTGATCCTGGTCCTGGACGAGGCAACCAGTTCGGTCGACACCCGTACCGAGGTGCTGATCCAGAAGGCGATGGCGAAACTGGCGCACGGGCGTACGTCGTTCGTCATCGCGCACCGGCTGTCGACGATCCGGGACGCCGACACGATTCTGGTGATGGAGAACGGCGCGATCGTGGAACAGGGCGCGCACGGTGAGCTGTTGGCGGCCGATGGGGCTTATGCCCGGCTGTACAAGGCGCAGTTCGCGCAGGCGGTGGCTGAGGTCGACTGACGGCTGCCGGCCCGTTGTGGCTGATCGCGCAGTTCCCCGCGCCCCTGAAGGGGCGTTAGCTGCACGTACCTGAGGGGCGCGGGGAACTGCGCGACCAGCCCCCACCGGCCCGCAGTCGGCATCAGTCCAGATAGCCCCGTAGCTGGTCCGCGAAGGCGTGGTCGCGGAGCTTGTTGAGGGTCTTGGACTCGATCTGGCGGATCCGCTCCCGGGTGACCCCGAAGATGCGGCCTATCTCCTCCAGGGTGCGGGGGCGGCCGTCCACCAGGCCGTAGCGGAGTTGTACGACCTTCCGCTCCCGCTCCCCCAGGGTCGACAGCACGACCTCCAGGTGCTCCTTGAGCAGGAGGAACGCGGCGGACTCGACGGGGCTGGCGGCATCGCCGTCCTCGATGAGGTCGCCGAGGGCGACGTCGTCCTCCTCGCCGACGGGGGCGTGCAGGGAGACGGGTTCCTGGGCGAGGCGCAGCACTTCGCTGACGCGCTCGGGGGCGAGGTCGAGGTGTGCGGCGACCTCTTCGGGGGTCGGCTCGTAGCCCCGCTCCTGGAGCATCCGCCGCTGCACGCGGACGACGCGGTTGATCAACTCGACCACGTGGACCGGGACCCGGATCGTGCGGGCCTGGTCGGCGAGGGCGCGGGACATGGCCTGGCGGATCCACCAGGTGGCGTACGTGGAGAACTTGTAGCCGCGGGCGTAGTCGAACTTCTCGACGGCGCGGATCAGTCCGAGGTTTCCCTCCTGGACGAGATCCAGCATGGTCAGTCCGCGGCCCACGTACCGTTTCGCCACGGACACGACGAGCCGCAGGTTCGCCTCGATGAGACGGCGTTTGGCCATGCGGCCCATGACGACGAGTTTGTCGAGGTCGAGGGCGAGCTGGCTGTCCAGGTCGGAGGCGCTGCCGAGCTTCTCCTCGGCGAACAGGCCGGCCTCGACGCGGCGGGCGAGGTCGACCTCCTCGGCCGCGGTGAGCAGGGGGATGCGGCCGATCTCACGGAGGTACTGGCGGAACAGATCCGAGGACGGGCCGCCGGTGTCGGCGCGGCTGCGCGGCAGCTCCACGGGTTCGGGGGCCTCGGCGGGCGGCTCTTCGGGCTCGGTCGGCGTGTCCGGCTCCGCCGTATCGGGATGGTGCACGGCACGGCCCTGCGGGGGCACCGCGATGAGCACGTCGGCCTCCGCGGCCGGTTCCGTGCCGTCGGTGATGTCGGTCTGGGTCAGGGTCTGGGTCTGCACGGGGGCGACCTCCAGGATGATCGCTGCTGAGGTGTGCGGCAGCGCTGCTTCGGGGGCGGAGTCGGCGGCCACGCCACTGTCCGTCCCGTACGCGATGAGCGGAACCGCGGGGGTGTGGGATCCGTTGGGGACGGATCGGCCGCGCTCCGAGGACTCAGGCACCGGAACCCAGTGTGGAGTACGACACATCGCCGCCACGAGGGGCGTGCGGTGACTTTTTGAGTCCGGTCCGTGACCGCGTGGTTACCCTCACGGAGAACGCGGGTGCTTGTTCGCGCCCTGATCTGGGACGATCCGCGGGTTCCGGTTTCCCTGTGGGGACCGGCCCGGCGCCCACACTTTCGGGTTCCCCGTCACAAGCCGACGAACCAGCCCGGCAGCGCCCCAAAGGGGCGCGGGGAACTGCGCGACCAGCCACAACGGACCCGCGGTCGACACACTGAACCCAGCGGAGCGCTAGAGCGCCGCCGCCCCCTGCTCCCGCAGCGCCTGGCCGTACTGCTGGAGTACCCACAACTCGTTCTGCACGGCGGCGAGTTGAGCCGGGTCTCCGCCGCTGGTGAGCCGGGTGAGGGTGCCCTGGATTTCCTGGATGCGGCGGTCCACGGCGCGGCGGCGGACCATGACGAGCTGGTCGCCGGCGTACATCTCGTCGACCGTGCGCCGCATGATCGCTTCCACGGCCAGTTCCGTGACCATCGCACGGACCGCGTCGTCCGGGGCCGCCTCGCGGACGCGGATCAGATACTCCTGGGGGTCCGATACGCCGTACTCCGCGCCGCCCGCGTCCATGACGGTCTGGCGTACGGCGGCGTAGGGCGGGGCGGTGAACTCGTCCACGCCGTAGGCGTCGAAGGCCGGGGAGACCAGCTCCGGGCGCTGGAGGGCGAGTTTCAGCAGCTCGCGTTCGGTGGCGTACACCGGGTTGCGGAGGTTCAGTGCCGGGCCGGCCGGGGCGCGGACCGTGTCGTACGTCTGCGTCGGCTGCTGTCGGCTCGGTGCCGGGCCCTTGCCGCCACGGTCCCGCGCCCAACGCGCCAGCTGGGCGACCCGCTTGACCACGAACTGTGTGTCGAGGATGCCGAGCATGCCGGCGAGCTGGACGGCGACCTCGTGCTGGGCGCCGGTGTTCTTGATGCGGGCGACGATCGGGGCCGCCTCGTCCAGAGCGGCGGCGCGACCCGCGGGGGTGTCGAGGTCGTAGCGGACGACGATCTGGCGGAGCGCGAACTCGAAGAGCGGGGTGCGGGGTTCGACCAGGTCGGCGACCGCCTCGTCACCCTTCGCGAGGCGCAGCTCGCAGGGATCCATGTTGTCCGGCGCGATCGCGATGTACGTCTCGGCGGCGAACTTCTGGTCGTCCTCGAAAGCGCGCAGGGCCGCCTTCTGGCCGGCCGCGTCGCCGTCGAAGGTGAAGATCACGCGGGCGCTGCCGTTGTCCATCAGCAGCCGACGGAGGATCTTGATGTGGTCGCCGCCGAAGGCCGTACCGCAGGTGGCGATGGCTGTGGTGACTCCGGCGAGGTGGCAGGCCATGACGTCCGTGTAGCCCTCGACCACCACCGCGCGGCTGGACTTCGCGATGTCCTTCTTCGCGAGGTCGATGCCGTACAGCACCTGGGACTTCCGGTAGATCGCCGTGTCGGGGGTGTTGAGGTACTTGGGGCCGTTGTCCGATTCGTACAGCTTGCGGGCGCCGAAGCCCACCACCTCGCCGCCGATGTCGCGGATCGGCCACATCAGGCGGCCGCGGAAGCGGTCGATGGGGCCGCGGCGGCCCTCCTGGGAGAGGCCGGACAGGAGGAGTTCCTTGTCGGTGAAGCCCTTGCCGCGGAGGTAGCGGGTGAGGTGGTCCCAGCCCTGGGGGCTGTAGCCGACGGAGAAGTGCTCGGCGGCCGACTGGTCGAAGCCGCGCTCGGCGAGGAACTTGCGCCCGGCGTCGGCCTCCGGGCTGGTGGCCAGCTGCTCCACGTACCACTGGGCGGCGATCTTGTGGGCCTCGACCAGACGGATGCGTTCGCCGCGCTGGTGGGCCGGGTTGTACCCGCCCTCCTCGTAGCGCAGGGTGATGCCGGCCTGGCCGGCGAGGCGCTCGACCGACTCCGAGAAGGTGAGGTGGTCGACCTTCATCACGAACGTGATGGTGTCGCCGCCCTCCTGGCAACCGAAGCAGTGGAAGAGTCCCTTGCTCGGGCTGACCTGGAAGGACGGCGACTTCTCGTCATGGAAGGGGCAGAGACCCTTGAGGTTTCCGCCGCCCGCGTTGCGCAGCTGGAGGTACTCGGACACGACGGCGTCGATCGGGACCGCGTCCCGTACCGCCTTCACGTCCTCGTCGTTGATCCGTCCTGCCACGAGGTGAGTCTACGGTGGTGCGCCGACACTCAAGGGACGAGGTTTTCGAGTGGAACGTGTGGATCCGCCAGTGCATCGGTGTCTACCCGGGCCCTGGACCGGATCAGCCGCTGGATCGGCTCTGTGACGTCCCACACATTCACGTTCATCCCGGCGAGCACGCGGTTGTCCTTCATCCAGAACGCGATGAATTCACGCTTCCCGGCGTCCCCCCGGATCACCACTTCGTCGTAGGAGCCCGGGGGCGCCCAGCCGGAGTACTCCATCCCCAGGTCGTACTGATCGGAGAAGAAATAGGGCACACGGTCGTACGTGACGTCCCGTCCGAGCATGGCGCGGGCCGCCGCCGGGCCGCCGTTGAGGGCGTTGGCCCAGTGCTCGACGCGCAGCCGGGTGTCGAAGAGGACGTGGTGGAAGGCGGCGACGTCGCCGGCGGCGTGGATGTCGGGGTCGGAGGTGCGCAACTGTGCGTCCACCGCTACGCCGCCGCCGTGGGCGCGGTCGACGAGCTCCAGGCCCGCGGCCTCGGCGAGGCCGACGCGGGGGGCCGCGCCGATCGCCGCGAGGACGTCGTGCGCGAGGTGCTCCTCGCCGTCGTCGGTATGGGCGGCGAGGACCATGCCGTCCTGGCCGGTGATCTCCGTCAGCCGGGCGCCGAAGTGGAAGCGGACGCCGTGCTCGCGGTGCAGCTCGGCGAAGAGGTTGCCGAGTTCGGGGCCGAGGACGCCGTGCAGCGGGGTCGGTTCCGGCTCCACGACGGTGACCTCGGCGCCGTACTCGCGGGCCGCCGCCGCGACCTCCAGACCGATCCAGCCACCGCCGGCGATGACGAGGTGGCCGTTGTCACGGCCCAGAGAGGTCAGGACGCCCTTGAGGCGTTCGGCGTGGGCGAGGCGGCGCAGGTGGTGCACGCCCACGAGGTCCGTGCCGGGGATGTCCAGGCGGCGGGGTTCGGCGCCGGTCGCGAGGAGCAGCTTGTCGTAGCGGATGACGGTGCCGTCGCCGAGGCGGACCGTCTTGGACGCACGGTTGAGCGCGACGACCGGCAGGCCGAGGTGCAGCTCGATGTCGTTGCGGGCGTACCAGGCGGGCTCGTGCACGAAGACGCTGTCGCGCTCCTCCTTGCCGAGCAGATAGCCCTTGGAGAGCGGCGGGCGCTCGTACGGGTGATCGCGTTCGTCGCAGATCAGTATCACGCGGCCGTGGAAGCCCTCCGCGCGGAGTGTCTCGGCCGCCTTGGCGCCGGCCAGTCCACCTCCGACGATGACGAATGTCTGATCCGCGTCGACCACTTGATGCCTCCTCGGGGGTCTGGGGGGTGGCCCCCAGTTGAACACTGCAGGTGCCGCCACATGTGAGCGTCCCGCACGCAGCGTGATGGGGGAAGAGGGAGTGGCCCGATCAGGCCACGGAGGGTCACGTTCGGGCTTGTTTCACTTCACAGGCGGCCCGTGAGCCGCTCGTGCAACGAACGCGCCGACGCGTCCGTGAGTGACGCGATCTGGTCGACGATCACGCGTTTGCGGGCGCGGTCGTCGGGCGCCCGGTCGAACAGGGCGCGGAACTGGGGGTCGAGGCCGTCGGGCGCGCGGACGGTGAGCGCGTCGGCGAGTTCCGCGACCACGATGCGCTGGTCGGCGCGGAGACGTTCCTGTTCGGCGCGCTGCATGACGTACCGGTCGGCGACCGCCTTCAGGACGGCACATTCGAGGCGGACCTCGCGCGGTACGCGGAGTTCGGCGGCGTATCTCGTGAGGCGGCCGGTGCCGTACGCCGCGCGCGTGGCGGCCTCGGCGCCGAGGCAGAAGCGGCCGATGAGCTGGCTGGTGGCGTCCTTGAGGCGGGCCTGGGCGACCGCCGTGCCGTCGTAGCCGTGCGGCCACCACTCCTCGTCGAGGAGACGGTCGAGGGCCTCGGCGAGTTCGGCGGGGTCGGTGTCCGCGGGGACGTAGCGGCCGATGGCGACCGAGAAGACCGACTGTCGTTCCGGTTCTGCGTGCAGGCAGTTGGGGTCGATGTGGCCGGCGTGCAGGCCGTCCTCGACGTCGTGCACCGAGTAGGCCACGTCGTCGGACCAGTCCATGACCTGGGCCTCGAAGCAGATGCGGGGGCCGGGGGCGTCCTTGCGGAACCAGTCGAAGACCGGGCGGTCGTCCTCGTAGACGCCGAACTTCGGGGACTTGGGGTCGGTGGGGTGCCCGCCGCGGGGCCAGGGGTATTTGGTGGCCGCGTCGAGGGCGGCTCGGGTGAGGTTGAGGCCGACGGAGCCCTCCGGGGTGAACCGTTTGGGTTCGATGCGGGTGAGGAGTCTCAGCGACTGGGCGTTGCCCTCGAAGCCGCCGCAGTCCTCGGCGAATTCGTTGAGCGCCTGTTCGCCGTTGTGGCCGAACGGGGGGTGGCCGAGGTCGTGGGAGAGACAGGCGGCTTCGACGAGGTCGGGGTCGCAGCCGAGGGCTGCGCCTAGTTCGCGGCCTACCTGGGCGCACTCCAGGGAGTGGGTGAGGCGGGTGCGGGGACTGGCGTCCCAGACCTGGCTGCTTGTGCCTGGGGTGACGACCTGGGTTTTGCCGGCGAGCCTTCGCAGGGCGGAAGAGTGGAGGATGCGGGCTCGGTCGCGTTGGAAGGCGGTTCGGCCGGGGCGCTTGTCCGGCTCGGGGGCCCAGCGTTCGCTTGACTGCAGGTCGTACGGCATGTCTCGACACTACGGGCAGGGGGTGACAAAGGGAGTGCGCCTTTGCGTCTGCCGGGTTCTGTTATCGGGCGAGTGCGGGTTGTGGGTGGCTTGTCGCGCAGTTCCCCGCGCCCCTGAGGTCGGGACGTGCTGCCGGGGTTGCCAGGGACTGGTCGTAGCGGTGCAGGACCAGGCGGGCCATCGCCGGGTGGGTGCCCAGCGGGGCCGAGGCTATCCACGGGGCCGCCTCCGCGCACTGGGTGGCGAAGTAGCCGGGGGCCGTGAAGTAGGAGGCCATGGCTATGTTGCGGCAGCCGCGGGCGGCGAGGGTGCGCAGGGCTTCCTGGACCGTGGGCTTCGCTGCCGACGCGTAGGCGGGGATCACCGGTACGCCCAGGCGGTCGGAGAGGAGCTGTGCCGTGCGGCCGGTGTCTGTCGCCGACTCGGGGTCCCGGGAGCCTGCCGCGGCCAGGACCACTCCACGCCCGTCCGCTCTCTTGCGCCAGCCCGCCTCGACCAGGCGGTCGTACAGGGCGTCCACGAGGAGGGGGTGGGGGCCGAGTGCGGCGGCCACGCGGGTGCGGGCCGGGGCGGCGGCGGCCATTTCCGGGATGTCGCGCTTGACGTGGTAGCCGCGGCTGAGGAGGAGCGGTACCAGGACGGCTTCGGCGGTGCCGAGTGCGGCGAGGGTGTCGGGGAGCAGCGGCTCGTTCAGCTCGATGTGGCCCAGGTGCACGGGCAGGCCGGGGCGCAGCTCGCGGACGTGGTCGACCAGGGCGGTGACCGTGCGCAGCGTGCGCGGGTCGCGGCTGCCGTGGGCCACGAGGACCAGGGCGGGCGGCTGGGGGCGCCGCCTGCCGTCCAGCGATACGAGGCTGAGCTGGCCGGCCAGCTGGCTGGAGATCCGGTTCATGATGTGCGCCGTACTGTCGAGGGTCGTGGACTCGTCGTGAAGTGGTTTCGACGCCGTCATGAACCGATGGTGGCGGCGGGAGGTTGCGGCCCCGTTGCGCGGGCATCACGGGTTTTTTCGGGGGGTTCACGGTGGGGTGCATGGGGTGTGTGAGCTGCCGTGACCTGCGGTTTCCGTGGGGAAGGTGAAGCTGGTCACGTGGCCAGGGCCGAACCGGAGGGGCCGACCGGACGTCTGTGAGTGTCGAGAGCCCACCGGGGAGGGACCGTGAGAGTGCGCCGTCTGAGACTTCGCCGGCCTCACCTGCCGCGCACCCGCACCGGGCAGCGCCGGCTGGTGCAGGCCGTGATGCTCGGGTGTGTGGTGGCGCTGCTTCCGGCGACCTGGATGTACGTCGTGACCGGTGACCGGCTGCGGACCACGGCGGACGTGCCCCGCACCGACGTCGCGGTCGTCTTCGGCGCCGGTCTGTGGGACGGCGAGCCGTCGCCGTATCTCGCGCACCGGCTGGACGCGGCGGCCGAGCTCTACCGCGAGGGCCGGATCAAGGTCGTCCTCGTCACCGGCGACAACAGCCGCGAGGAGTACGACGAGCCCGACGCGATGCGCACCTACCTGACCCGGCAGGGCGTGCCGGACGCGCGGATCGTCAGTGACTACGCGGGCTTCGACACCTGGGACTCCTGCGTCCGCGCGAAGAAGATCTTCGGGGTGGACCGGGCCGTGCTGATCAGCCAGGGGTTCCACATCCGGCGGGCGGTCGCGCTGTGCCAGGAGGCGGGGGTGCTGTCGTACGGCGTCGGGGTGACCGACGTACATGACGCCACCTGGTACTACGGCGGTGTCCGCGAGCTGCTCGCCGCCGGGAAGGCCGCCCTGGACGCGGTGTTCGAGCCGGATCCGCGGTTCCTGGGGCCGAAGGAGCCGGGAGTGGCGCGGGCGTTGGCGGCGGAGCGCTGAGGAAGCGGGAGCAGGGCGTCCGGTTCGGGACGGATTCGGGATGGATTCGGGACGGATGATGCGCGTGGGTGACAGAGGCGTGGCTGCTGTGGATGTGCGGTGCGATGCCGTGAGAGGCCCATGACAACCCCGTTCAGCAGGCGCCGGCCGAGACAGTCTTGTGGTGACCCCGGGGGCGGGACCACTGCCCCGCCCCCGGGGACGTACCACTTGTGCCCCTCACGGCAGACGGGCGGTCGCGGGGAGGTCGCCGTCCCGGCCGTGTAACAAAGAGCCGTCCCGGCGCGTAACAAGGACGAAGCATGCTGAATGGCATGCAGAACTCCGTGACGCCCACGCACTGCCCGTACTGCGCCCTTCAGTGCGGGATGAATCTGACGCCGGCCCCCGACGGGACCGTCGAGGTGACGGAGCGTGCGGACTTCCCGGTGAACCGGGGCGCGCTGTGCGGCAAGGGCCGTACGGCGCCGGCGGTGCTCTCGTCAACGGTGCGTCTGACCTCCCCGTTGGTGCGCTCCGAGGGCAAGCTCGTGCCCGCCTCCTGGGACGAGGCACTGGACCGGATCGCCGAGGGGCTGTCCCGCACGCGCACGGAGCATGGTCCGGACGCGTGCGGGGTCTTCGGCGGCGGCGGGCTGACGAACGAGAAGGCGTACACGCTCGGCAAGTTCGCGCGCGTGGTGCTGGGCACCTCACAGATCGACTACAACGGCCGCTTCTGCATGTCGTCGGCGGCGGCCGCGGGGACGAAGGCGTTCGGGCTGGACCGGGGACTGCCGTTTCCGTTGGAGGACATCCCCAGAACGGGGTGTGTGATCCTCGTCGGCTCGAACCTCGCGGAAACGATGCCGCCGTCGCTCAGGTTCTTCAACGAGCTGCGCGAGAACGGCGGCACGCTGATCGTCATCGACCCGCGCCGCACGAAGACCGCCGAGCAGGCAGACCTGCACCTGGCGCCCCGGCCGGGTACCGACCTCGCGCTGGCGCTGGGACTGCTGCACCTGGTCGTCGCCGAGGGCCGCACGGACGAGGAGTACATCCGCGAGCGCACGTCCGGCTGGGAGGAGGCGCGGGCCGCCGCGATGGCGCACTGGCCGGAGTACGTGGAGCGGATCACCGGCGTCCACGTCCCCCAACTCCGGGAAGCCGTACGGATGTTCTGCGAGCCCGAGGCCGCGATGGTGCTCACCGCGCGCGGACCCGAGCAGCAGTCCAAGGGCACCGACACGGTGGGCGCCTGGATCAACCTGTGCCTGGCGACCGGACGGGCCGGCCGGCCGCTGTCCGGCTACGGCTGTCTGACCGGGCAGGGCAACGGACAGGGCGGGCGCGAACACGGCCAGAAGGCCGACCAGCTGCCGGGCTACCGCAAGCTGACCGACCCGGCGGCCCGCCGGCATGTGGCGGAGGTGTGGGGCGTGGACCCGGACTCGCTGCCGGGGCCGGGGCGGAGTGCGTACGAGTTGCTGGACGCGCTGGGTACGGATATTCGGGCGTTGTTGCTGATGGCCTCCAACCCGGTGGTGTCGGCGCCGCGCGCCGGGCACATCGAGGAGCGCATCAAGTCCCTTGATTTCCTTGCCGTGTGCGATGTCGTGCTGTCGGAGACGGCGGCGCTGGCGGACGTCGTCCTCCCGGTCACCCAGTGGGCGGAGGAGACGGGGACCATGACCAATCTGGAGGGCCGCGTCCTGCTGCGCCGGCAGGCGATCACCCCGCCCGAGGGCATCCGCAGCGACCTCGACGTCATGCACGAACTGGCCGACCGGCTCGGCGTGGAGAAGGGCTTCCCGACCGACGCCGAGGAGGTCTTCGAGGAGTTGCGCCGGGCGAGCGCGGGCGGGCCCGCGGACTATTCCGGGATCACCTATCGCAGGCTGGTGGAGGAGAACGGGGTGTTCTGGCCGTGTCCGACGCCGGCGGCTGACCCCGGGGACGGTGAGGACGAGTCGCTCGACGCACGGGACGACGAGACGGGCGTCCACCCCGGCACCCCCCGCCTGTTCCTCGACCGCTTCGCCACGGAGGACGGCCGCGCCCGCTTCGTCCCCGTCTCGCACCGGGCGACCGCGGAGGAGCCGGACGACGAGTACCCGGTGTTCCTGACGACCGGCCGGGTCGTCGCCCAGTACCAGTCCGGCGCCCAGACCCGGCGCGTGGACGAGCTGAACGCCGCCGCGCCGGGCCCGTTCGTGGAGCTGCACCCGCGACTGGCCGAGCGGCTCGGCGCCAAGGAGGGCGAACCCCTGGCGGTCGTGTCCCGGCGGGGACGGGCGGTGGCGCCCGCGCGGATCACGAACACGATCCGTCCGGACACCGTCTTCATGCCGTTCCACTGGTACGGCGAGGGCCGCGCCAACACCTTGACGAATCCGGCACTGGACCCGACCTCCCGCATGCCGGAGTTCAAGGCGTGTGCGGTTCGCTTGGAGACCGTGAAGCCGTAGCGCCGGTTCAGCGCCGGGCGGCCGACCAGTCCCCGCCCTCCAACGGCCTCCCCCGCGCCCGCAGTCGTACGACGACCGCGGGCGCGGCGACGTACACCCAGGCGCGTACGGCCGCCCCGTCCACGTCCCGCGTCACGTCACGTGCGACGCGCTCGTAGAGGTTGCGCGGGTCGCCGGGGGCGTACTCCTCCAACTGGTCGAGGGCGGCGAGGAGTTCGCCGTACGCCTCGGGGAGGGCGGTGACGAGTTCCCCGTACACGACACCGCCTGCGGCGTCTTCCACGGCGTACGGGTAGCCGGGCCCGTCATACAGCACCGCGCCCGTGAGCCGTCCGGGCTCCTCGGCCTCGGTGCGGCCGCGCAGGAAGAGGTCGTGGTTGGGCTCGCCGGGGCGGAGGGTGCCGTAGACGAAGAACGGAAGTCGCTCAGAGCTCACAGAAACGATTCTCTCTCCACACACATCTCCTCAGCAGCGCCATGGACATGGCAGGTCAGCGGCCCCTTGAATCGCAGGACCGCAAGAAAGATCACCGCCCCCGTCCCCCTGCGCCCGCCCCAGGCGCTTCCCTGGCTTCCCTGAGGAGATCCATGAGCCGTATTCGGATACGGACCGGGAACATCCGAGGTTCCCGTCTCGCCGCGGCCGGTACGGCGGCCACCGCAGCCGCCGCTCTGCTGGCCGCCGTCCTCTCCCCCACCGCGAACGCGGTCGACCGGCCGACTGCGCTCGAGAACGCGGCAGCGGCCCTCACCGAGCACGCGACCGCCCTCGGTCTCACCTCCGCCCAGGACACCAAGGTCCGGGACGTCATCGTGGACGCGGACGGCACGCAGCACGTCCGCTACGACCGGACGTACCGTCATCTCCCGGTGCTGGGCGGCGACTTCGTGATCCATCTGGCCCCGGACGGTACGTACCGGAATGTCTCGCGCGCGACTCGTCAGGCGGTGGCGCTGTCGAGCGTGACTCCGACGCTGTCGGGGCCGAAGGCGGCGGACCTGGCGGCCAACGCCCTACGGGCGGCCAACTTGGGCGAGACGCTGAAGAAGTTGACGTCGAGGCCGCAGCTGGTCGTCGACGCCCTGCACGGCGCCCCGAAGCTGGCCTGGCGGACGGACGCGACGGCTCAGGACTCACTCGGCAACCCGGTCGCGCGCACGGTGCTGACCGATGCCGCCACGGGCGACCAGATCGACGCCTGGGACGTCCTCCATACGGCGACGGGAGACGGGAAGTCGCTGTACGCGGGGACGGTCCCGCTGGAGACGACGGCGAACGGATCGTCGTACGGCCTTCAGGACCCGACGCGCGGAAACACGTACACGGGCGACGCGGCGAACAAGACGGACCTCTGCCTGCTGACGACGATCTGCCTGAGCCGCGCCCCCTCCACGGTGTTCACCGACTCCGACAACCACTGGGGCACGGGCACGGCGACCGACCGCGCGTCGGCGGCGGTGGACGCGCAGTACGGCACGGACGTCACCTGGGACTACTACAAGAACGTGCATGGCCGTTCCGGTATCCGCGGTGACGGCGTGGGCTCGTTCAACCGCGTGCACTACGGGACGCGCTACAACAACGCCTTCTGGGACGACAGTTGCTTCTGCATGACGTACGGGGACGGTGACGGGACGCAGCTCGGCCCGCTGGTGTCGTTGGACGTCGCCGGGCACGAGATGTCGCACGGCGTGACGTCGTCGACGGCGGCGCTGACGTACTCGGGCGAGTCCGGGGGCCTGAACGAGGCGACGTCCGACATCTTCGGCACGCTGGTGGAGTTCTATGCGGCGAATGCCTCGGACCCCGGTGACTGGATGATCGGCGAGAAGATCGTCCGCTCGGGCCTCGGGCGGGATGCTCTGAGGTACATGGACAAGCCGTCCAAGGACGGCAACTCGGTGGACTGCTGGAGCACCGGGACCGCGAAGCTGGACGTCCACTATTCGTCGGGCGTCGGCAACCACTTCGCATATCTGCTGGCGGAGGGGAGCGGGGCGAAGACGATCGGCGGGGTTGCTCATAACTCGCCTACGTGTGACGGGTCTTCGGTTGCGGGGATCGGGCGGGGGAAGCTGGGGGCGATCTGGTATCGGGCGTTGACCGTGTATATGACGTCGTCGACCGATTACGCGGGGGCTCGGGTGGCTACGTTGAGTGCGGCTGCGGATCTTTATGGGGCCGGGAGCGTTGAGCACGACGCCGTGGCTGCGGCTTGGAGTGCGGTGGGCGTGGGGTGAGTTCACCGCGTTATCCGCCGCCGTTCAGGCGTCGCTCCAGGACTTCGAGGTCCTCCTTCAGGCCCTCCACCTGAGGGCTGTGGTCGTCCGCGAGGGCGAGGGACCGGTCGACATCCCGGATCAGGTCGTCGTCGCAGGGCGTGAGGTCCGAGGGAGCGACGGCGTGTATCCAGTCCAGGTAATCGGGGGCCTTGTCGACCGGGCCCAGGAACGCGACGGTACCGGCCGGGATCAGCTCCTTCTCGGCCCCCTCGCGGAACTCGACGTCCACGAGATAGAGGCTCGCGTCGTACGACTCGATGCCCCCGATCGTGAACAGGACGCGTTCCACCTCGCCGGCAGCCAGGTCGTACGCGCCCTTGACCACAGCAGTGACGGGCGCGCCCCGCTCGGTCAATTCGGAGAAGTCGACGTCGTAGTTGGCGGTGATCTCCGTGTCGCCGCCCGTGTTGGGGAGGCAGCCGCCGGGGCCCGTACCGCCGTACAGTGCCTTCTCCCTGCGCACGGTGAACCGGAACTCCGTGATCGCCGCCTTCAGGTCACCGCGGTTGCGCAGGGTGAAGGCCAGCCGAGTGGCCAGGGTGGTGCCGGCACGGAATGACTTCCCCTCCTTGAACTCGGCCGGAATCCGGGCAGGTTCGGGAAACTGCCGGGACAGCACCTCCAGGGCGGGCCGCTTCACCGGCGAAGGCGACGGTTCTTCGGCGAACGGATTGGGCAGCCACCCGAAGAAGACGGTGACGAAGGCCAGTACGGCCGCCGTGCCCACCGCGGTCAGACTGGCGCGCCAACCCCCGGTCCCGGTCCCGCTTCCGTTCGCGTTGCCGTTGCCGTTGCCGGACGAAGGGTCGGACGAACCCTCTCCGCGGTTTGCCGGTCCCGGCGCCCCATCCGTCATACCCCCGCCACCCGCCGTAGCCCCAGGCCTGCCGACAGCACTGGCCGTCCGTCCATCGTGGCCCGGCGCGGGCACCCGGCGCACCCGGAACAGCCCGCTCCCGCCTGCGGCTTCCCGTCCTAGGCGGCATACGGTCGCTTCTCTCGCGCCTCCCGCAACCCCCTCCCCCACCACACCAACTGATCCAGCATCGCCTTCGCCGCCGCGTCCGGCATGGACGGATCCTTCAAGCGTCCGTCGTCGTCGAAGGACGCCCCCGCGTTGTGGAAGGACACGGTGTCGCGGATCGTCACGGCGTGGAGTTCGGCGTAGACCTGACGCAGGTGTTCCACGGCCCGCAGGCCGGCGGGGAAGGAGTGGTTGTACTCGGGGGTCGGGGCGAGGGAGGTCGGGAGGGAGATCTCGGCTACGTCCACCACCTGGGGGACGAGGTCGTCATGGTCCCGGATGCGGTCGAGGAGCCAGTCGGCCACGACCGGGCCGAAGCGGCCGTGGCGGTTGCTGCCGATGACGAGGGTCAGGTTGAGGGGGCGTTCGGGGACGGCGCGAGAGCGGTTTTGGTGTCCATGGGGCACAGCCTCGTATCTCAACCTTGGTTGAGGTCAAGCTTCGGGGCGCCGACCCCAGGGTCACCCGTTCACACCCTCGCCCCCGCACCCTTCGGGTTCTTTTCCGACGGCTACCGCCCACACGCCGGTGACCTGCTGAAACGCCGGCACGGAAGGCCGCACGAATCTCCCGCCCGACACCCGTTCACCCCATTTCCGGCGCCCGCTCAGGAAGCGCGCTCGGCCTCGTGGCCTTTTCCTCGGAAGGGAAACCAGTGCTGATCTCGAGGGAGCACCGATGCGACGTACCGCCCGCCTGCTGTCCGGTGCCGCACTCGCCGTCGCCGCCGCGGGCCTCGGCACCGCGCCCGCGTACGCTGCGGACGCCGGCAGTCTCGACGTGTATCCGTCCTCCGTCGTCCCGGGCGGCCAGGTCTCGGTGAACACGACGGCGTGCGGGGACACGGGGACGGCGGCGGGGGACGCCAGCGCGGTCGGCGCGGGGGCGTTCACGCTGGCGCCGAGCACCCACGAGGACAACGCCATCGGGCAGTTCAGGGTGCCGCCGAGCGCGCAGCCGGGGACGTACGAGATCGTCGCGACCTGCGCAAAGGACGGTAAGCGGGTGGCGGGCGACCTGGTGGTCACGCTGACCGCGGCCCGAGAACAGGTGCACCCCAGAGGCAGTGTGAAGACGGGGGTCGGCGGCGCACTCGGCCCCGACCCCGTGCAGACCGCGGCCGGCATTGCGGCTCTCGCCGTCGCCGCCGCGGGCGGTACCTGGCTCCTGCATCGCCGGGCGAGAGGCGACGGGATCTGACGGACACCCTCCGCTGTCCGTCCGCCGGTACCGCACGTCCCCTCCCCCTCCGGGTCCGACGCCCCTCGCGGCTCGGAGGGGGATCGGGGCCGGCTCCAAGGGGTCGCTCCAGGAGGTCACCATGCGCAGGCCGGGCAAACCCGCCATAGCGAACGGCGCGATAGCCGCCGTGACCGTGACCGCACTGTGCTCCGGCGCGTGGCTGCTGAGCAGCGGCACCCGGACGCACGCCCCGCCTCAGCCGTCCACCGGAGAGGCACACGCCGAAGCGTCCGTACGGCAGTCCACCGCGCCCGGCCTGCCGCCCTCCCCGCCCGACCGCATCCGCATCCCGTCGATCCGCGTGAACGCCCCCCTGATGGGCCTCGGGCTGACGAGGACCGGCAGTCTCGACGTGCCGCCGGCCGCGGAGAAGAACCTCGCCGGCTGGTACGAGGACGGCACCACCCCCGGCGAGACGGGCACCGCCATCGTCGCCGGGCACGTCGACAACACCGACGGCCCCGCCGTCTTCTACGGCCTCGGCGCCCTCAGGAAGGGCAGCACGGTGGAGGTGGACCGGCGTGACGGGGGTGTCGCCCTGTTCACCGTGGACGCCGTCGAGGTGTACGGCGCGAAGGACTTCCCCGACGAGAAGGTGTACGGGGCGGCGCGGCGGCCCGAGCTGCGGGTGATCACCTGTGGCGGGGGCTACTCACGGACGACCGGCTATCAGGGGAACGTGGTCGTCTTCGCGCATCTGACAGGCAGCCGCTGACACGCACCCGACCGGCAGCCGTTGACACGATTCAGGCCGGGTCGGCAAGGGGGTAATCGGACTCACGCACACGTCCCTCACATATATGGCGAAAAGGTGATCTTGACCTGAGCGGTGAGCGCGCCGGACCGTAGCAGTCAGCGGAGGTGACATGGCTGCCACGGCGTACAAGGGGACGGCCGGCGTCGAAGCGGTGGTGCGGCAGGACGCCGCGCTGCTGGAGGACGACCTGCGGGAGTTCATCGGGTCGCTGGCCGTCGAGGAATCCGGGGACATGTACGCCACGGCCTTGAGCCGCTGCCTCTACGCGCCGGTCGCCGATGCCCTCGCCTCCAAGGTGGGGCAGGCGGCCCTGTCTCCGGATCGAGGGGCACCCGGTCACGACGGGCCGCGATTACGGCCCTCGATGGTCTATTGGGCGTACCGCAACTACCGCGGCTTCCCGGGCGAGACCGGTGACGACGCCGCGGACCTGGCGGTGGTCCGCCGCACCGCCGTCGCCGTACGGATCCTGCTGAAGGCAGCGGTCGCGCTCGACGACATCCAGGACGGCAGCGACGTGCGGTACGGCGAGCCCACCCTGCACCGCACCCATGGGATACCGCTCGCCCTCAACACCGGTTCCTGGCTGATCATGGCGGCGCTGCGGCACGCGGCCGATCCGGCGGTGGCGGCCAGTCTGATCCGCGCGGTGAGCAACGGCTTCACCGGCCAGGCGGGCGACATGTCGGCACGGACCGCCCGCACCCGCGCCGACCTGCTCGCCGCGCCGCGCGGGGAGCGGGTGCGCTTCTGGGAGTCGGTGGCGGCGCTGAAGACCGGGACGCTGTTCTGGATGCCGCTGGACGCGGCGGTCGCCGGGCTCGGCGTCGTCGAGGACGAGCGGCGCGCGCTGGACGACGCGATGCGGCGGCTCGGGCTGGCGAGCCAGTTGTTCAACGATCTGACCGACGTCGTGCCGGAGCTGGGCGGCGCCAACACCCACGAGGACTTCGACGGCTTGAGCAACCGGGTCTTCCTGGAGCTGCTGGACTCCGCGGAGCCGCCTGCCGCGGGTGAGCAGCTGAAGTCGTTCGTGCTCGGGCATCCGAGGTTCCAGCGGACCCTCCTCGAACTCTCCGCCGAGGCAGTCGAGTTGAAGCGCTCGGCGAAGGAGGCCGTACACCGCGTGTGCCGCTCGGCGCGCAGTGCGGCGTACTTCGATGTGACGATCGAGCGCAAGGGTCACCTCATCGACCGGCTCCACGAGACGGTCCGGCAGCGGAGCGGCGTATAACGGCTCTCGCACGAGGCGCCGCCCCCGCACTGCCACCGCACCCCGAACCAGAACATTCCGGACACCGTCCATCGCGCGCCTCCCTGGGCGTGAGCTGCTGAAACCCGACGCCTCCAGGCTGGCCCGGACCAGGTTCGTAGACGATGGTGGGGGCACGGAAGCCGGTGGTTCGGTTACCCTCACCGGCCTCGCCTCACAGCCCGCCACCTGCGTGCCGTCCGAACCCTCACACACTCTCCCCGCCCCCGCTGAGGGCAGCGTTCCCCGCGGGAAACAGACGTGATGCGGTCGGGTAACACCGGCACCGCACGCTCAGGGGCATGACCTCGAATACGCGTGTGGTGGTGATCGGCGCCGGCCTCGCGGGCGTACGTCTCGCCCGGCGGCTCGGTGAGCTCGGCACGCCCGCGACGCTGGTCGGTGAGGAGGAGCACCGCCCGTACAACCGGGTGCTGCTCGCCGAGGTGCTGGCCGGCCGGTACGCCCCCGAGGTGATCGCCCTGCCGGCCCCCGCCGGGCTCGTCCGCACCCGGGTCACCGGGATCGACCGCGCCGAGCGGCAGGTGGAGTGCGCGGACGGTTCGAAGATCGCATACGACACGCTGGTCCTGGCCACCGGCTCCAACCCCGTGCTCCCGCCCCTGCGCGGCCTGTTCACCCCCGACCACGAACTGCCCGAGGGCGTCCACGCGTTCCGCACCATGGACGACTGCCTCGGCCTGTCCAAGGCGGTACGGCCGGGCGTGCGCGCGGTCGTCATCGGCGGCGGGCTCCTCGGGGTCTCCGCGGCCCGGGCGCTCGCCATGCGCGGCGCGCAGGTCGTCCTCGCCCAGCAGTCCGAGCGGCTCATGGAGCGCCAGCTCGACCCGGGCGCCTCGAAGCTGGTGCTGCGGCATCTGAAGGACCTCGGCGTCGAGGTTCACACCGAGTGCCGGGTGCGCGACGTGCGCTGCGTCGGCGGCGCCGTCCGCTCGGTCGAGTTGGCCGACGGATACGCCCTCGACGCCGACCTCGTCGTCCTGGCCTGCGGGGTCCACCCGCGCGTGGGCCTCGCCCAGATCGCGGGACTGGCCGTCCGCAAGGGCGTCATCGTCGACGACGAACTGCGTACGTCCGACCCGCACATCCGGGCGATCGGCGACTGCGCCCAGCACGACGGCGTCCTGTACGGGCTCGCCACGCCGGCCCTCGAACAGGCCGACGTACTCGCGGAGTCGCTGGCCGGGGAAGGCAACGCCCGCTACACCGGCACCCGTTCGCTGACCCGGCTCACCCTGAACGGGACGGACGCGTTCGACCTCGCCGCGTTCGGCGAGACCGTGCCGCGGCCGGGCGACGACGTCGTCCAGCTCGCCGACGCCACCCGCGGCACCTACCGCAAGGTCGTCGTCCGCGACGACCGCGTGGTCGGCGGCGTACTGGTCGGCGAACTCGGCACCGTCGGCGCCCTGGCCCGCGCCTGGGAGGGAGCAGAGCCGCTCCCCGCCGACGGCGCCCCCCTGCTCCACCTGCTCACCAACGATGGAGGCTCCTGAATGACCGCCACTGAGGGGGCCACCCCCACGATCGTGCTCGTCGGCCATGGCATGGTCGGCCAGCGCTTCCTCGAAGCGCTCGCCGAGCGCGGCATGACCGCCACGCACCGCGTGGTCGTGCTGTGCGAGGAGCCGCGCCCCGCGTACGACCGCGTCGCCCTCACCTCGTACTTCTCGGGCAGGACACCCGAGGACCTCTCGATGACGGACATGGAGTTCATCGAGAAGGAGGGCATCGAGCTGTACGTCGGTGACCCGGCGGAGACGATCGACCGCGAGGCGAAGAAGGTGACCGCCCGCTCGGGCCTGGTCGTCGACTACGACATCCTCGTCCTGGCCACCGGCTCCTTCCCGTTCGTGCCGCCGGTCCCGGGCAAGGACGCCAAGGGCTGCTTCGTCTACCGCACGATCGAGGACCTCCTCGCCATCGAGGAGTACGCCGGGACGCGCACGACCGGTGCCGTGGTCGGCGGCGGTCTGCTCGGCCTGGAGGCCGCGGGTGCGCTGAAGGGGCTCGGACTCACCAGCCACATCGTCGAGTTCGCGCCGCGGCTGATGCCGGTGCAGGTGGACGACGGCGGCGGCGCCGCGCTGCTGCGCACCATCGAGGAGATGGGCCTGTCCGTCCACACCGGTGTGGGCACGCAGGAGATCGTCGTCGACGAGGACGGCGCGGTCACCGGCATGAAGCTGTCCGACGGCTCCGAACTCGCCACCGATCTGGTCGTGTTCAGCGCCGGTGTCCGCCCCCGCGACCAGCTGGCCCGCGCCTCGGGCCTCGCGGTCGGCGAGCGCGGCGGCATCTCGGTCGACGAGCAGTGCCGTACGGTCTCCGACCCGCATGTGTTCGCGATCGGCGAGTGCGCGCTGGCGTCGGACGGCCGGGTGTACGGCCTGGTGGCCCCCGGTTACGAGCAGGCCGAGACGGCCGCGGCCGCCATCGCCGCCGACGAGGCCGAGGAACTGACGTTCACCGGCGCCGACCTCTCCACCAAGCTGAAGCTGCTCGGTGTGGACGTGGCGTCCTTCGGCGACGCGCACGGTGCGACCGAGGACTGCCTGGACGTCGTCTACTCCGACTCCCGCGCGGGCCTGTACAAGAAGCTGGTCATCGGCCGCGACGGCACCCTGCTCGGCGGCATCCTGGTCGGCGACGCGGAGGCGTACGGCACGCTGAAGGCCTTCACCGGCTCCGTCCCGCCGGTCTCGCCCGAGTCGCTGGTGCTGCCCGCCGGCGCCGGAGAGTCCACCCAGCTCGGTCCGACCGCGCTGCCGGACGACGCGATCATCTGCTCCTGCAACAACGTCCGCAAGGGCACGATCCGCGGCGCGGTCACCGAGCACAACTGCACCACCGTGCCCGAGGTGAAGAAGTGCACCAAGGCCGGGACGACCTGCGGCAGTTGCGTCAAGGTCCTCGGCCAGCTGGTCACCGCCGAACTCGAGGCGAGCGGTGTCGTGGTCGACAAGGGCCTGTGCGGCTGCTTCGCACAGACCCGCGAGGAGCTGTACGAGATCGTCCTCGCCCTGCACATCAACACCTACCAGGACCTGCTGGACCGCTACGGCCGCGAGGACGCCCGGGGCGGCGACGGCTGCGAGATCTGCAAGCCGGCGGTCGCCTCGATCATCGCCTCCCTCGCCCCGACCATCGGCGCCGACGGTTACGTCCTGGACGGCGAGCAGGCCACCCTTCAGGACACCAACGACCACTTCCTCGCCAACCTCCAGAAGAACGGCTCGTACTCGGTCGTTCCCCGTATCCCCGGCGGTGAGATCACCCCCGAGGGCCTGATCGTCATCGGCGAGATCGCCCGCGACTTCGGCCTCTACACGAAGATCACCGGCGGTCAGCGGATCGACATGTTCGGCGCGCGGGTCGAGCAACTCCCGCTGATCTGGACGAGGCTGGTGGATGCCGGCTTCGAGTCCGGGCACGCCTACGGCAAGTCGCTGCGCACGGTGAAGTCCTGTGTCGGCCAGACCTGGTGCCGCTACGGCGTCCAGGACTCGGTCCGCATGGCGATCGACCTGGAGCTGCGCTACCGGGGGCTCAGGTCGCCCCACAAGCTGAAGTCGGCGGTCTCCGGCTGCGCCCGCGAGTGCGCCGAGGCCCAGTCGAAGGACTTCGGCGTCATCGCCACCGCGGGCGGCTGGAACCTGTACGTCGGCGGCAACGGCGGCGCCACCCCGCGCCACGCGGACCTGTTGGCCCAGGACCTCGACGACGCCGGGCTGATCAGGCTGATCGACCGCTTCCTGATGTTCTACATCCGCACGGCGGACCGCCTGGAGCGCACGTCGACCTGGCTGGAGCGCATCCCCGGCGGCCTGGACCACGTACGCGACGTGGTCGTGGAGGACTCCCTCGGTATCTGCGAGGAGCTGGAGACGCTGATGACCGCGCACGTCGCCAACTACCGCGACGAGTGGTCCGCCACCATCAACGACCCCGAGAAGCTCGCCCGGTTCGTGTCCTTCGTGAACGCGCCGGACACCCCCGACCCGGTCGTCGGCTTCGTTCCCGAGCGCGACCAGATCAAGCCCGACCTGCCGCTGCTGTCCATCGGCATGCGCCCCGCTGAAGACGTCCTGGAAGGAACCGCCCAGCGATGACCCTGGCACCCGAGACGACCGATCTGATGGTCCAACTGCGCCTCGACGACGGCTGGTTCACGGTCTGCGACCTGAACGTCCTGCTGCCGGGCCGCGGTGTGGCGGCCCTGCTGCCGGACGGCCGGCAGGCGGCGCTCTTCCGCGACCGGGCGGGCAGGCTGTACGCCATCGACAACCGCGATCCGTTCAGCGGCGCGGCGGTCCTCTCCCGCGGCCTCACCGGCACCCACAAGGGCCGCCCCTTCGTCGCCTCGCCGCTGCTGAAGCAGCGCTTCGACCTGGAGTCCGGGCAGTGCCTGGACGACGAGGCGGTGCGGGTGGGGACGTACGAGGTGCGGACGGCCTAGACAGACCGATGCTGCTTGATTCGGTACCGCTCCCCTCAGCCGAGGATGAGCGGGAGCCTCGAAGCGGCCGGCTCGCCCAGCGCGGCCGTCTCCGCGGCGGTCGGTGTGCGCCGTCCGGTGCCGATCAGCAGCGCGTCCCGGTCGGAGAACGAGGCGGGAAACGCGGTCCCGGCGATCTTCTCCAGTGACGCACGTGCCGCCGCGAGGGTCTCGGCGGGCGGCCCGGCGGCCGACGGCAGGTGTGCGATCAGGTCGAGGTGGTGCAGCGTCCATTCGAGCACGTACGCGGACAGGTAGTCGCCGACGGTCAGCACCTTGTCCTGGGTGCTGACGACGGCGGCGGGATCGGCGAGTCCGGCGGCGCGTCCCGCTGCGGAACCGACGTCGTCGAGATGGAACTTGAGCCACCGCGGCTCGCCGTAGGCGGTGGCCAGTCGGGGGATCAGCGCATCGAGCGGGTCGTCGCCGGTCGGGGGTTCGGCGAGGAGTTCCCAGTAGGTGACCGCGTCCGCGGTCGGTTCCGTATCGGCGGGTGTGACCAGGGTGATCAGGACGTCCTGGGCGTCGATGACCAGGTGGCACACCAGATCCCGCACGCGCCAGCCGGTACAGCCGGACGGTCGCTCGAAGTCCTCGTCCGGGGTTTCGGCGACCGCCGCCAGCAACGCGCTCCAGGAGCGGGAGAAGAGATCCACTGCGGCACGGTAGTGCGGGACCGGAACGGCGGACAAGCGTATTCCGCGGCTCATCGGCAGGCCTGCAACGCGGGCGGGCGCGCGCCGTGCACCACGGCCACCGCCGCGAGGGCGACCGCCAGGCCGACGGCGGTCTGCGGGGTGAACGGCTCGCCGAACATCGCGGCGCCCCAGATCGCCGTGACGGGCGCCATCAGGAACATGAGTGTGTTGACCCCGGTCACCCCGGAGCGCTGGAGCACCAGCCAGTAGAGGCCGTATCCGCCGAACGTCGACAGGGCCACGAGCCACACGATCGCCATCCAGAACGACCCTGTGGAGGGCGGTACGGCGCCCCCGGTTGCGAGGGCGGCGCCCGTGAAGACGAGCGCGCTGGTGGTGCAGTGGACGGTCATCGACACCAGGGGCGTGGCGTGCTTCGGGGAACGCTGGTCGAGGAATGTGGCCGCCACCAGGGAAAGCATTCCCGCGAAGGGGACGAGATAGGTCCACCAGGCGACACCGGTGTTCGCCGCGGCGTCAGCCGTGGTGACGAGGGCGACGCCGCCGAGACCCAGACACAGGCCGAGCCACTGCCTGGCCGAGACGTACTGACGCAGCAGCGGGCCGGCCAGCGCGCCCGCGACAAGGGGCTGGGTGCCGTCGATCAGGGCGGTCGTGCCGCTGGAGACGCCGAACTGGATCGCGTAGTAGACGGTGAGCAGGTAGCCGCTCTGGGAGAGCAGCCCGATCACGGTCTGTCGCGCCACGTCGCGCGCGGTCAGTCCCCGCCACGACGCTCTGCGGCTGCCGACGGCCACGGCGACGAGGATGACGGCCAGTGGCAGGAACCGCCACATCAGGATCGTCACGGCGGTCGAACTTTCCGTACCGAGCTTGGCGCCGACGAATCCCGAGCTCCAGCAGAGCACGAAGGCGACGGAGAGGAGAAGGTTCACGGTTCACCACCCCACGGCGACTATACAGATCGGTATACCTCAGGTCGTGGACCCCACTATACAGATCGGTATACTTGGCTGCCATGGGCACCCGAAGGATCACGAGGATCACGATGACGCCCGGCGCGCGCCGCGTTCTCACCGCCGCGTCACGGCTGTTCTACGAGCACGGCATCCACGCGGTCGGCGTGGACCTGATCGCCGCCGAGGCCGGGGTGACGAAGAAGACGCTCTACGACCGCTTCGGCTCCAAGGACCAGGTCGTCGTGGAGTACCTCGCCGACCGCGACGAGCGCTGGCGGGCGTTTCTCGCGGAGCGGCTCGCGGGCGTGGAGTCGGGACCCGTCGACCGGGTTCTCGCGGTCTTCGACGCCTCCCGGTCATGGATGACCGAGAGCAGCCCGAAGGGGTGCAGCATGGTCAACGCCCACGCCGAGATCAGCGATCCCTCCCACCCGGCCTACGCGATCATCACCGGCCAGAAGGAGTGGATGCTGGAGCTCTTCGCCGATCTGGTCCGTCAGGTCGCCCCGGACCGGGCCCAGGAGCCGGCCCGCACACTGATGCTGCTCCACGAGGGGGCACTGGTCGCCCACGGCCTGCGCATCTTTCCCGACCCGATCGGCCACGCGCGCGACGAGGCGCGCAAGGTTGTCGAAGAAGCGGCGAACGGCGGACCCTTCAGACCTTCAACCCCTCGTACGCCACCCCGGTCAACCGCTCCGACGCCTCCCAAAGGCGTTCGCCCGCCCGGTCGTTGAGGGTCCAGGAGGCGCGCCGGGACGGTCCCGGTGAACCCCGCCAGCCGACGAATGACGGGCCGGTGAAGGAGTCGGGGCGTACGTCGGGGGCGGTGGCGGCGTACAGGGCGGGCAGGGCGCCGCTCTCCGCGGGCTGGGCGATGATCCGGCTGCCCAGGTGCCTCATGCGTTCGGTGAGCTTGTTGCCCGTCATGCGTGGCCCGGCGGTGTGGAGGTCGGTGTCGGCGTAGCCGGGGTGCGCGGCGGCGGCCACGAGGTCCGAGCCGGCGGCGGCCGTACGGCGGGCCAGCTCGTGGGTGAAGAGCAGGTTGGCCGTCTTGGAGCGGGCGTAGGCGGTCCAACGGCTGTAGCGTCGTTCGCTGTTGAGGTCGTCGATGTCGATGTTGGACAGGGCGTGCATAAAGCTGGAGACGGTCACGACACGCGCCCCGTTGGTGGCGTTCAGCACCGGCAGCAGCAGTCCGGTGAGCGCGAAGTGGCCGAGGTGGTTGACCCCGAACTGTGTCTCGAAGCCGTCCGCCGTCGTTCCGTACGGCAGCGCCATCACCCCGGCGTTGTTGACGAGCAGATCCAGCCGCTCGTACGGATACCAGGCCGCGAACCCTCGTACGGAACCGAGGTCCGCGAGGTCCAGCCGGCCGAACTCCACGTCCGTGTCCGGAACTTCGGTGACCAGCCGGTCCCCGGCCTCATGGCCGCGCGCCTCGCTGCGGCAGGCGAGCACCACGCGGGCGCCCTTGCGCGCCAGCTCCCGCGCGGTCGCGTACCCGATGCCGCTGTTGGCGCCGGTGACGACGGCGACGCGGCCGGTCTGGTCGGGCATGTCACTCGCGTTCCAGCCGGGCATGACGGGGCTCCCTCCGGTGTGCGGACCCGATTCAGCCTACGGCGGCGAGCGGCCGGCGCGGCCCTCCGACGCGTACTCGGCCGCCACAGCCTGTCCATGACCCGTCAACCCACTGTGCCCGAGGGTAGTAACTCCGTGCCCCTAACGTCCCTCAGCGCACGACCCCGTCGCCGATCGGCGGCGGGGCGGTCACGCCACCCTTGGAGCGAAGAGTGGAACGTCGTACCCTCCTGCGTGCGGCCGTCCTCGGCGGGTCCTCCGCCGTGTTCGGCGGAACCCTGTGGCGCGGCGCCGCGTATGCCGCGCCCGCACAGCCCGGCACGGGCCCCTACGGAGCGCTCGGCTCGCCGGACGCCAATGGCATCAGACTGCCGAGCGGCTTCACCGGCCGGGTGATCGCCCGCTCCGGCCAGACGGTGCCCGGCACGTCGTACACCTGGCACAACGCCCCTGACGGCGGGGCCTGTTACGCCGACGGCAGCGGTTGGATCTATGTCTCCAACTCGGAGATCAACCCGTCCGGCGGCGCGAGCGCGGTGAAGTTCTCGTCGACGGGCTCGATCACGTCGGCGTACCGCATCCTGTCCAACACCCGGCAGAACTGCGCGGGCGGCAAGACCCCGTGGAACACCTGGCTGTCCTGCGAGGAGGTGTCCCTCGGCTACGTCTACGAGACGGACCCGTGGGGCGTGAACACGGCCACGCGCCGCGACGCGATGGGCCGCTTCAAGCACGAGGCCGCCGCCGCGGACCCGGTGCGCCAGGTGATCTACCTGACCGAGGACGAGACGAACGGCCGCCTCTACCGCTTCGTACCGACGACCTGGGGCAACCTCTCCTCCGGCACCCTTCAGGTCATGGTCGCCGGCACCGCCACATCGGGTTCCTTCACCTGGGCGAACGTGCCCGACCCGGACGGCTCCCCGACCTCGACCCGCACCCAGGTCTCCGGCTCCAAGTCCTTCAACGGCGGCGAGGGCTGCCACTACGCCGACGACACGGTCTGGTTCACCACCAAGGGCGACAACCGTGTCTGGCAGCTCAACCTGACGAACAACACCTACGAGTTGGCGTACGACGACTCCCTGGTGACGTCGGGCACGGCCCCCCTCACCGGCGTCGACAACATCACCGGCTCCTCCTCCGGTGACCTCTTCGTCGCCGAGGACGGCGGCAACATGGAGATCTGCGTCATCACACCGGACGACGTCATCGCGCCGTTCCTGCGCATCGACGGGCAGTCGGGCTCGGAGATCACCGGCCCGGCCCTCTCGCCGGGCGGGTCGCGGCTGTACTTCTCCAGCCAGCGGGGGACGAGCGGGAGTTCGTCCGGTGGGATCACGTACGAGGTGACGGGGCCGTTCCGGTCCTGACCGCCGTCCCGGGGCGCGGCGTGGCGCCGGCCGCAGCCGGCGTCACGCTCCGTCCGCACCCGAGGGCACGCAGGGCGCCGGGAGCGAAGATGCTCAGGGCCATCACCAAGGGGTGGTCGTCACCGTCCACGGGCGGATCGGGTGCGGGGGTCACCGAAGTGCTCACCGTGGCCTCCCGACCGGCTCGGCGCGTCGCCACACGAGCACGCGGCGCTGTGGGCGCGCGCCCACCTCCCGGGTGGCACGCACGATGAGCACATCACCGTCGAGTTCGGCGTCGCGGGTCTGCTCGACGCCGATCCAGTCGGCGCGCGAGGAGATCCGGATCCGGTGCACCACCTTCCCGCCCGCCACGCGCCAGTCGCCCGCATACCCCATGTAGGAGGGTCCGGGCTCCGGTGTCGTGGGCATCATGCTCACCGAGACATGGCCGTCGGCGGTGTACACGAGCATCCCCTCGGGGGCGGGTCCGAGCGGGCCCTCGCCGACGGGCCGTCCCGCCTCGTCCACGTCGTGGAATGCCTCCAGGTGCCACACACCGACCAGGTCCTGTGTCATGTCCGCTGCTCCTCACCGGTCTCGTCGTGCCGCAGGCAGTCCGCCACGAAGCCGAGCACCCCCAGGTGGTACTCGCGTGCCGTCCAGCCGAGGCTGATGTTGTGGCCGGCATCGGGCTGATGGTCGATCAGGACGCGGGGCGCGGTGTGCAGCCGGGACCGCAGCCGGTCGACGGCCCGCCGGTCACTGCGCCACCAGCCCTCGTGCTCGGCGAAGGTGAACCGGACGGGCACCCGGATCAGCCCGGCCAGCCGTGCGAACGTCTCCGGCCAGTGGGCGGCGTCCGCCAGCTCGCGAGCCGGCGTCGGGGCGACGACCGCGCCGCTCGCCCGGAACGTGCCCGGCGGATACAGCCGCAGCGGGCCCCAGTTGCGCTGCTGGTGTCCGGCCGAGCCGGCCGGCGCGGTGGGCGGGACCAGGTACTCGTCGCCGCACCCGGAGACCGCGAGGCCGATCAAGCCGGGCACTGTCCCGTCCGCCGCGATCCGCAGCGCCGGCTTGCCGCCGAAGGAGTGCGCGAGCAGGAAGAGCCCGGCGCCCGTCTCGTACCGGGCCGTCAGGTCGCTCAGTGCCGACGTCAGGGTGACCGCCTGTTCCGCGACCGTCTGTCCCTCGGGCAGCCGGCCGGCCGAGAGCCCGTAGCCGGGCCGGTCGAGGGCCACCGCCGCGAACCCCAGCTCCGCGGCGAGAGTCAGCAACGACGTCTCCGGACGGGCCGGTCCGTGGAAGTACCCCGCCGTCATTCCCGCGCCGTGCAGGGCGACGACGGTCGCCCTGCACGGGGTGTGCCGCGGTCGTGAGAGCAGCCCGGAGAGCGGGATCCCGGCCGCGTCCAGCGTGATCCCCTGCACCGTCGATGACGGTGTCGCGGAGACGGCCGTCCGTGCCCGGGTCGTCACGGCCCGTCGCCCCCGGCGCGCCGCTCCGCGTACTCCTTGGCCAGGGTGAGTGTCGCGAGGCTGTTGGTGCTGAGCGCGGTGCGGGCGTATTCGATCGCGTCCCGCACGGTCGCGTCCGCTCCCAGGACCCTTGCCACGGCGTCGGGGGCGACGGTGATCGTGTGCTGAGAGGAGGCCGTGACACCGTCCCCGTCCGGTGCGAAGGTCCAGCGGCCGGTGTGCAGACTCAGCAGGGCGGGGAGGGTGACCTGCTTGTACACGATCCGGTGCGGCGGCAGTCCCACCCGGTACGACTTCGTGGTGTGGGAGGTGCCGTCCTTGGCCACGGTGTCCATCTCCAGCGTCTGCAGGCCCGGCACCGGTTCCTCCAGTCGCACCGCGCGGACGTGCGGCAGACGCTCGGTCCACCGGTCCGCCCGGTCGATGAAGTCGTACACGTCCCGGGCGTCGCCCCTGATTTGGACCGTGTCCTCGAAGGAGCAGGTCAGTTCGTCGGCGGCGGCGCCCGACTCGGCGATGGTCCGCAGGGACTCCAGTTCGGCGCGGGAATTGCGGTCGACCACGTCGTCGAGCCAGGCGAGGTTCGCCGCGTCGGTCGCCCGGTAGTCGTGCGCGAGGCGCACCAGCGACTCCCCGGAGGGGAGGGCCTCGATGTGCCAGCTGCCGCCCATCGCCGCCACCGGGGGCGCGGTGACCTCCTGGCGGAAACCGATGCGCAGGTTCTCCGGGTCCAGGGTGCGGTACGAGGTCCAGTTCTTGACGGTGTCGCCGGCGGTGGCCCAGATGCGGATGCGCTCCTCGTGCGCGCCGCGTTCCACATGGTCGACGTGGATGTTCGGAGGGAAGAGCCGGGGCCAGTCCTCCGCTCGGGCCAGCAGTTGGTAGACGGTCTCGGCCGGAGCGGAGATCTTGATCTCGTGCCCGGACTCGTGCGGTTCGGACGGCATGGGACTCCTCGGGACTGGTGGCGGGAGAGGCGGCGCGGGTCAGAAGTTGCCGAGGCCCCCGCAGACGTTCAGGGCCTGGGAGGTGATGGACGCCGCGGTGTCGGAGATCAGGTAGCCGACCAGACCGGCCACCTCCTCGGGGGTCGAGTAGCGGCCCAGCGGGATCTTCGCCTGGAACTTCTCCAGGATCGCGTCCTCCGAAGTCGCGTACACGCGCGCGTAGTTCTGCCGCACCCGGTGTGCCATCGGCGTCTCGACATAGCCGGGGCAGACGGCGTTGACCGTGATGCCGGTGGGGGCCAGCTCGTTGCCCAGTGCCTTGGTGAACCCGACGACACCGTGCTTGGAGGCGGAGTAGGGGGCGCCGAGGACGACGCCCTGCTTGCCCGCGGTGGAGGCGATGTTGATGATGCGGCCCCAGTTCTTGTGCCGTAGGCCGCCGGTGGTCAGGACCTCTCGGGTCAGCCGGAACACGCTGTTGAGGTTGGTGTCGACGATGTCGTCCCAGAGCTCGTCGGCGATGTCGGCGGTGATGCCGCCGCCGCTGATACCTGCGTTGTTGACGAGTACGTCGACCGTGCCGTATCGCTCGGCTGCCGCCCGGACGTAGCCGCGTATCGAGTCCGGCGACCGGACGTCGAGGACCGCGCCGTCCACGTCGAGCTGCTCCTCCCGGAGCTGCTTGACGGTGGCGAGGACCTTGTCCTCGGTGCGGGACCCGATGAACACCCGGTGCCCCTGCTCGGCCAGCAGCCGGGTGACGGCCAGACCGATCCCGCTGGTGGCGCCCGTCACCAGGACGGTTCGCCGCTCCTGCTGTGTCATCTCTCCTCCGTTCTCCTCGGTGCGGGGTCAGGCGGCCCGGGTGGACAGGTACGCGCGGACGGCGTCGACGAAGGAGCGCGGGGTCGTGCCGTCCCCCAGGACGGACTCCCCCAGGTCGATGCCGTACTCGCGCTCGACCCGGCCGGCCGTCTCCAGCAGGGCGAGCGAGTCGTAGCCGATGTCGGTGAACTGCGTATCGAGGATGTCCCCGTCGAGGTCGGCGCCCTCGGGGACACCGGAGCCCTCGTGGAGGATCCGCTTGAGGTCGTCGAGCGAGAAGTGGGCGTGCGTCATGAGGGTCTTCCTCCTTGTGTGGGTGTTCCGGAGCGTGGGGCGGGTGTTCAGGAGCGCACGACCATGGCGGAGTTGAAGCCGCCGTGGCCGCGGGCGAGGATCAGCGCGGTCCGCAGACGAGCGGCGCGCGGCTGGGAGACGACCAGGTCGAGGCCGAACCGGTCGGCGGGCTCGACCTGCACCGTCGGGGGGATCAGCCCGTCCTCCAGGGCGAGGAACGCCGTGGCCAGGTCCAGGGCCGCGGACCCCGCGTAGAGCCGGCCGGTCATGGTCTTCGGCGCGGTGACCGGGACGCCGTGCGGCCCGAACACCGTGACGAGTGTGTAGGCCTCGACGCTGTCGAGCTCCGCGTCGGCGGCGGCGTCCGCGAAGACCACGTCCACGTCGCCCGGGGTCATCTCCGCGTCGGCGAGGGCCTGTTCCACGGCCCGGCGCAGCCCTGGCTCCCGTCCGTCCATGGTGGCGGCGTACCCGGCGATCTCGCCGTACACCCTGGCTCCGCGGGCGCGGGCGGTGTCGGCGGCCTCCATGATGAGCAGGGCGCCGCCCTCGCCCGGCACATGGCCGTCGGCCCGGTCGTCGAACGGGAGGTAGGCGTGGGTGGGTTCGTCGGCGGTGCTGAGCCGGCCGCCGGTGTGCAGGCCGACCCAGCCCCAGGAGCACAACAGGGCGTCGACCGCGCCGGCGACCACCAGCGAGGTGCCCTTGCGGATCTGCCGCCTGGCCTGCGCCACCGCGTCCAGGCCGCCGGCCTGGTCGGAGACGACGACGCCGCTGGGGCCCTTCATACCGTTGCGGATGGAGATCTGGCCGGTGTTGACGGCGTAGAACCAGGCGAAGGACTGGTAGGCGCTGACGTACTGACCGCCCCGGCTCCACAGGTTCTTCAGCTCCCGCTGGCTGAACTCGAAACCCCCCGCCGAGCTCGCGGTGATCACGCCCATGTCGAACTCGGGCAGTTCGGACGGCCGTACCCCCGCGTCCGCGAGGGCCCAGTCCGCGGCGACCAGGGAGAGCCGGGTGACCCGGTCCGTCTGCGGCATCAGACGGCTGGGGAGGTGCTCCTCCGCCGTGAAACCGGTGATCTCTCCGGCGAGCTTCGCCGGATACGGGGAGGCGTCGAAGCGGGTGAGCGGTCCGATACCGCTCTTGCCGGCGAGGGTCGCGTTCCAGTAGTCCCGCACACCGAGTCCGTTGGGTGCGGTGACGCCGAGCCCTGTCACCACCACGGATGTGCTCACGCCGCGCTCCTCTCCGGTGCGGCCAGCACCATGGCGCTCTGGAACCCGCCGAAGCCGCTGCCGACCGTGAGAACGGCGTCGACGATCTGGTCACGCGCCGTCAACGGCACATAGTCCAGGTCGCACTCCGGATCGGGCGTGTGCAGGTTCGCCGTCGGCGGGACCACGTCGTGCCGGATCGCCAGGACCGACGCGGCGATCTCGATGGACCCGATGGCGCCCAGCGAGTGCCCCACCATGGACTTGATGGAGCTCACCGGCGTGCGGTACGCGTGTTCGCCCAGGCTCCTCTTGAAGGCCGCGGTCTCATGCCGGTCGTTCTGCTTGGTCCCCGAGCCGTGCGCGTTGACGTAGTCGATCTCGGTGGGGTTCATCCGGGCCTCGTCGAGCGCGACGGTGATCGCCTCCGCCATCTCCGCCCCGTCGGCGCGCAGACCCGTCATGTGGTACGCGTTGCTCCGGGTGGCGTATCCCGCGACCTCCGCGTGGATACGGGCCCCACGGCGGCGCGCACTGGTCAGCTCCTCCAGGACGAACACCGCGGTGCCCTCGCCGAGGACGAACCCGTTGCGGGTGCCGTCGAAAGGGCGGGAGGCGTGGGCCGGCTCGTCGTGGCGTGGGGTGGTCGCCTTGATCGCGTCGAAGCAGGCCATGGTGATCGGCGAGATCGGCGCGTCGGTGGCACCGGCGACCATGACGTCCGCGCTGCCCTCCCGGATCAGCTCGACGGCGTAGCCGACCGCGTCGAGCCCTGAGGTGCAGCCCGCCGACACCACACCGCTCGGCCCCTGGGCCCCCACGGCCCGGGCGACCTCGGCCGCGAAGGAGCTCGGCACGAAGTGGTTGTAGAAGTGCGGGTCGGCGTAGCCATGGTCGACCAGGTCGAGCCGACCGCCGTCGCTGACGACGCGATAGTCCTGGTCCAGGCTCATGGTGGCGCCCACCGCGCTGCCGATGGTGACGCCGATCCGGTACGGGTCGAGGGCGGCGGTGTCCAGAGCGCTGTCGGCGACGGCGCCGCGCGCCGCGACCACGGCGAACTGCGCGGCCCGGTCCATCCGCCGCACCTCGTGCGGGGTCAGACCGTGCTCCTCCGGTACGAAGTCGATCTCCGCGGCGACCCGGGAGCGGAACGGTGTGGGGTCGAAGAAGGTGATGGTCCGGGTGGCCGTACGGCCTTCGGTCAGCAGGTCCCAGAAGGCGTCGGTGCCCACCCCGCCCGGGGCGAGGACCTGCATTCCGGTGATGACCACGCGCCGTCCGCTCATGCCGGCACCTCCCAGCGGTAGACGCGGGTGGCGACCTGGTCGGCGGTGGAGCGCCAGCTCGCCGGGTCGTACACCTTGACCAGGGGTTCGAGCTCCCGGCAGATCTTGATGAACCGGGGGTCCGCCTCCTTCCACGCGTGGTCGATCAGCGCGTACCCGTCCGACGTCGTGAAGTCCTGGAGGTGGAAGTAGACGCCGTCGAGGCTGAACAGCTGGCGGCGGCGCGTGCCCATGTGGTGCGGGAAGTCGGTGGCGTCGAGTTCGGCGAACAGCGCCGAGACCTCGGGGATCACCGTGGGGTCCATCCGGTTCACGATGACCGTGCTGTGCAGCGGCTGCCCCGGATCGGCGGGTTTGCCGTCCCACCGGTAGAAGCGGGTCGCCGTGGCATCGAAGGGGGCTCCCAGGCCGGGAATGGTCACTTCGTCGGCATCGGTGACCTGTACCAGCAGGTCGTGATAACTGAACAGCTGGCGCCGGAGAAAACCTGCCGCCCTGGCTTCACCGGTGTCATCGAATTCGGCGAAGGAATCACATATCCGGGTGATGGCGTCGGGTTCTGCTCGGCACAGCGAAACGACAGTCTGCACGCCTTTTCCTTTCCATTCGCAGTGGTCAGAAATACTTCGGGAACCGCTTCTGGAACCGCGCGGGAAAGGGTCAGTCCTCTTCGACCGACAGGGCTCCCGACGGGCAGATGAACACCGCTTGCCGCACCTTCGGCACCAGCTCGCCCTCGGCCCGGTCGGTGCGCAGCTCGACCACTCCCCGGGCGTCCTGTGTGAACACGCCGGGTTCCGTGAGCACGCACTGGCCGGCTCCGGTGCACACGTCCGGATCGCTGGTGATACGCATGCCGCCGCCCCTCACCAGACGACCGGCAGCTCGTACAGCCCGAACGCCAACGCGTCGTACTTGAAGGGGAGTTCGGCTTCTTCGGCGGCAGGCCTGAGCGTGGGGATGCGGTCGAAGAGGGTGTCGAAGACGATCTGTAGTTCCAGGCGGGAGAGGTTCTGGCCAAGGCACTGGTGCGGGCCGTAGCCGAAGGCCACGTGATGCCGGGCGCCCCGCTCCAGGTCCAGCCGGTCCGGGTCCGGGAACGCCGCGGGGTCGCGGTTGGCGGCGAAAACCGAGGCCATCACGCCGTCCCCGGCGCGGATCGTCACGCCGCCGATCTCCACGTCCTCCAGGGCGACCCGCCCGGCGGCGACGTCGAGGATGGAGTAGAAGCGCAGCAACTCCTCCACCGCGATCGCGGTCCTGGCGGGGTCCTTCCTGATCGCGGCGAGCCAGTCGGGGCGGGTCAGGAAGGTGTGGACGCCGAGAGCGATCATGCTCGCACTGGACTCGTATCCGGCGATCAGCAGGAGTTGGGCGAGGCTGTTGAGACCCTCGCTGTCGATCTCTCCGTTCTCCTCCCGTTGCAGGGCTATCTGACGGCTGATGATGTCGTCGCCGGGGTTCGCCGCCTTCTCGGCGATCAGTTCGTCGAAATACTTGCGCAGCCCGATCGAGATCTGCACCCGCTCCTCGCCCGAGGTCTTGCGCCACAGCATGCGGTGCACCAGGTCGATGAAGTAGGCGTGGTCGGCGTGGTTGGCGCCGACCAGTTCGGCGAGCAGCAACGTCGGTACCGGAAGGGCCAGTTCGGCGACCAGGTCGACGGGCTGCGGCAGGCCCAGGATCCTGTCGACGCAGTCGTCGACCAGCTTCTGGACCGTCGGGGCGAGTTCGGCGACCCGGCGCACCGAGAAGTCGCTGATGACCCGGCGGCGGGCGGCGGAGTGCTCCGCGCCGTCCATGCTGATCATGAATTTCGGCTGTTTGCTCAGCCCTTCGCGCTGGCCGAGCGCCAGGTTCGGGAAGCCGTCGGCGAGCCGGTCGGCGCTGAAGCGCGGGTCGGAGAGCACTGCGCGCACATCCTCGTACCGGCTCAGAAACCAGACGGGCTGACCGTCGCTCATCACCACCTTGCTGACCGGTTCCTCCGCGCGCAGCCGGGTGTAGACCTCCGGTATTTCATAAGGGCACCGGCGGCCCACCGGGTAACGCGGCAGCTTGGCAACTTCCTCGGGATCCAGATTGAGCATGACGCTCCTTTGGATGTCGTGGATTCTCCCCGCAGACTCGAGGAACTGTAACCACGGAATCCCTGGACCAGTGTCAGGAGAATGTCAATTGGACTTCTCCTGACACTCTCTTTCAAAGAATTGTGTTTCGCGGTTCGGCCGGGAATACAGGCCCCCAACCGTGTTCCACCAGCGCGAACAGCCGGCGCATGGCCTCCGCCGGATCGGCACTCGCGCGGACGAGGTGGGGAGCTTCCAGCGCGATACGGGCCAGGGCGGTGACGGCCAGGTCGTCGGGGTGCCGGCCCGTCTCCTCGGCGATGACGGCCGCCAGCGCGTGTTCGTGACGCAGCCACATGCGCCGGGCGTACTCCCTGAGCGCCGGGGTCGCCTCGACCAGGGCGAAATGGGGGTCGTCGGTGCGCAGGCCGGTGCGGGTGCGGACGAGGTGGTCGCACAGCGCGTGCAGCACCGACCGGTCCGGCGCCCGGTCGCGGACGGCGCGGACGAGGGCGTCCTCCACGTCCTGGTCCTCGTCGAAGACCAGCGCCTCCTTGCCGGGGAAGTGCTTGAACAGCGTGCTCAGCGAGACGTCGGCCGCCTCCGCCACCTCCCGGACCCCGACCTTGTCGAAGCCGCGCTCGGTGAAGAGCCGCAGCGCGGCGTCCGCGAGGGCCTGGCGGGTGGCGGCCTTCTTGCGCTCGCGACGGCCCATGGTCCCGGCCGCGGCGTCCTTGGAATCGGTCACATGGGCACTGTACTGCGCATTCGGCGATCTGATCAGTAATCAGTGCGGCTTCATCATCGGAGCGGTTGTACTTTCCGATCCGATGTGGTTCCGTGGAGTGGTGGGCAGCGGCCTCGGGCCGCAGTCATTCGACGGAATCCCGCGTTGCACAGCAGCCCGGCGCGAGCCGGGTCGCCTTTCGTACGCGCAGGAGAGGACGTCATGGCAAGTCCCACACAGTCGTTCGCCAGGCCGCAGGGCGTCGCAGAGGTGAGCGACCGGCGGTTGAACTTCACGATCACCGCACTCGGCATCGGCGCCATCGCGAGCATTCTCGACTCGACGATCGTGAACGTCGGCGTCGACCGGTTCTCCCGGGTCTTCGACGCGAGCCTCACCGCAACCCAGTGGGTGGTCACCGGCTTCCTGCTGGCGATGACCGCGATCGTGCCGCTGTCGGGATGGCTGATCGACCGTATCGGCGGGCGTGCCACCTGGATGTCCGCGCTCGGGGTGTTCCTCGGTGGTTCGATCCTGTGCGGCGTCGCCTGGGACCTCCCTGCGCTGATCGGCTTCCGGGTGTTGCAGGGCCTGGGCGCGGGCCTGATCATTCCGGCGCTGATGACCCTGCTCACACAGGCCGCCGGCCAACAACGGCTGATGACCGCCATGGGCAGTTTCTCGCTGCTGGTCCAGGTCGGCCCGATCCTCGGACCCGTGGTCGGCGGCGTCCTGCTGGAGAACGCGAACTGGCGCTGGCTCTTCCTGGTGAACATCCCCTTCTGCGTTGCCGGGCTGGTGCTGGCCGGCATGGTCCTGCCGCCGAAGCAGCCGTCCGCGCACAAGCGCCCGCTGGACGGCATCGGGCTCGCACTGCTCACACCGGCCCTGGTCGGCGTGATCTACGCGCTCAGCAACATCTCCGACGCGGGCGACCTGGGCACCGCGCGGGTCTGGGCGCCGCTCGTCTGCGGACTCGCGCTGCTCGTGGGATTCTGCGCCTGGTCACTGCGGGACGGCGCCTCGGCCCTGATCGACGTACGGCTGTTCGCCGACCGTGGTTTCGGGGTCACCAGCGGGCTGTCCGTGCTGGCCGGGTTCACCATGTTCGGCGGCATGCTGCTCTTCCCGCTCTACTTCCAGCAGGTGCGCGGCGCGTCCGTCGTGGACACCGGGCTGTTCATGGTCCCGCAGGGCGTGGGCGCGGCCGTACTGATCATCTTCGGCAAGAAGCTGCTACAGCGGATCACGGCCCGCACCAGGATCGTCTGCGGATTCGCACTTATGGCACTGGGCACCCTGCCGTTCGCCTTCCCCGGCACGCGGGACATGACCTGGCTGCTGATCGTCGCCCTGACCGTGCGCGGGCTGGGCGTCGGTGCCGGCACCTCGGCGATCAACGCCTCGGCCGTGGCCGGGCTGCCCAAGGACGAGATCCCGCGCGGCACCACGGCCTTCAACATCGTCCAGCGCATCGGTGCCCCGTTCGGCACCACCACCGTGGCGGTGATCCTCGCGCAGGCCTCGGCCCATGCGGCACACGGTTCCGCCGGCCTGGCGGGTGCCTTCGGCACGACCTTCTGGTGGACTCTCGGCTTCACCGCCCTGCCCGTCGCTCTGGCCCTCCTGCTGCCACGGGTTCCCGCCAAGGGACCCGAGCGGGCCGCGTAGCAGCGCACCCGGACCGGCCGCCGGGGTCCACCCCCGAGCCCCGGCGGCCTCCTTCTCCAAAATCCCCTCGAAGGGAGTCACGCCCTCATGGCCAGGCTTCGCCGCCGCCTCGGCAGCCTTTCGGACGGGGAATTACCCCGAGTTCTGATCCATCATGAATCCCACACCGCGAATCGATACGATCCAGTCGCGGTCACCGAGCTTCGAGCGGATGCTGCTGATATGCGTGTCCACCGTCCTGCGGGACCAGGAACCGCCCCATATCTGCTCAAGTATCTCGTCACGCGGAACAACGGTTCCCCGGTTCAGCGCGAGGAGCAGAAGAAGCTCGAACTCTTTCCGCGTCATCTTGATGACACGGTTCTTGAAAACCACCTCGCGCTTGCGTACGTCGATACGCAGCGGGCCGCGTTCCAGTACCGCCGGGGGCGTTCGCCCCGAGGTGTGCACCCGCCGCATGACCGCTTCCATACGTGCCAAGAGCTCACGAAATCCATAGGGCCGGACCACATAGTCGTCGGCGCCGGCCCGCAGGGCCAGGACAGCGTCCAGCTCGGACACCTGAGAGCCGATGGCGATGATCGGCGTGTCACTGGAGGCGCGCAGGCCGCGGCAGACCTCCAGACCATCGAGATCCACTAATTCAAGCCCGAGCAGAATGAGATCGACGGACAGGTCGCCGGCGATGGCCTCACGCCCGCCCGCCACGGCCCGTACCTTCTGCCCGCATCGGACCAGTTCTTCCGTGAGCGCCTCCCTGTACTCTGCCCGACTTTCCACCACGAGGACCGTCCAGGTTTCCGCGGGGTTCACTCCCCGCACCGACCCTGCCGATATCAGCGGCAAGCCGTTTCTCATGATCTTCCCCCGCATACGATCAATTCGATGCTTTACCGAGCGGGCCCATCCTGACACGGAAGGAAGATTACCTCAAGGGACTTGCCTTCCTCCGCGAGGGAGGCAACAAACCTTTAACTCGCCGTCTACCTGAACAGCGAAACCGAGCGCAAAATATCTGGAAAGAATCTCCCAATAGAAGTACTGAGGGATCTCAAGTCCAGATAAACAGGACCACTGGAATTCCAACTCGAAATACCTGGAGGAAATGGAAAACAATTCCCAAGCTCCGATTATCGAGCACACGGAAGCCCGCCCCGCCGCCAACCGTCGGACCCCATGAGCGGAGAGCTACCTTCCAGTCACGTCACGTTCGCATCACGGGTCCGTCATTCCGCCGCGGCATCAGCAGCCTCCCAATACTTTCGTCACCTCATATCCGACCGATCGCCTCACTGTGATCACACGTATGGATATCGGCTCAAATCTGAGGGGCTCCCCGTGAACCTGTTCCGCAAGCCCGCCGCCGTGGCCGTAGCCGCGCTGGCGCTGGCCGCCCTGCCGGCCACCGCCGAGGCTCATGACGGCAGCCACCCGTTCGAGAACTGCACCGAGGCGTACGAGAACGGGTACGCCAACATCCCCCAGGGTGACGAGCACTACGGCGACCATCTGGACCGCGACCGGGACGGCATCGGCTGCGACAACCCGCCCGCGGACTTCGTCCCCGCGGAGGACGAGGGTGCCGACTCCGCCGAGGACGCCGCGGGACAGGAGAACACGGAGGACACCGACCTGGCGGCAACCGGCGGCAACGGCGCCACCCCGTACCTCGCGGGCGGCGGCGCGGCCGTGCTCCTCGCCGGCGGCGGACTGCTGGTCGCCGTACGCCGGAACCGCGCAGCCCGCTGAGCCGTGGCCGGCGAAAGGGCCGGGGACACGGAATCGACCCGCCCGTCGGCGAGTTGACGCGTGCGTATCCGCAATCCCCGAGGAGCCGCCATGCCCGACGAGCCGGTCACCGATCCCGCCACCGATCCCGCCGTCCGTGAACTCCGCCTGGTCGTCACGGCCGACGACTACGACGCGGCGCTGCACTTCTACCGCGACGTGCTCGGCCTGACGGAGCAGGCGGCGTTCTCCTCACCCGGCGGACGGGTCACCATCCTCGACGCCGGCCGGGCGACCCTGGAGCTGACCGACCCGAACCACGCCGCGTTCATCGACGAAGTCGAGGTCGGGCGGCGGGTGGCCGGGCACATCCGGGTGGCGTTCCAGGTCGACGACTCCACGGCCGTCACGGCGAAGCTGGCCGCGGCCGGCGCGGAGGTGGTCGCCGAGCCGACCCGCACGCCCTGGAACTCGCTCAACTCCCGGCTTCAGGCACCGGGCGCGCTCCAGCTGACCCTGTTCAGCGAACTCGGCGACTAGCGGAGAGCGAGAGGGCGGCACCCCCCGCACGGGGTGCCGCCCTCTCGTGGTGCGCCGGAGCCGTCGTCCATCGGTGAGGGTCGGGGACGGACGACGGCTCCGGGGACTGATGGCTAGCGGTGGTCGCTGCCCTGGGACTGGGACGCTGCCCGGCCGGCCTCCAGGCGCGCCACCGGGATGCGGAACGGCGAGCAGGAGACGTAGTCCAGGCCCACCTCGTGGAAGAAGTGGACGGACTCCGGGTCACCGCCGTGCTCACCGCAGACGCCGAGCTTCAGGTCGGGGCGGGTCGCACGGCCCGCCTCGGCGGCCAGCTTCACCAGCGAGCCGACGCCGTCCCGGTCGATCGTCTCGAAGGGCGACACTCCGAAGATGCCCTTCTCCAGGTACGCCGTGAAGAACGAAGCCTCGACGTCGTCCCGGCTGAAGCCCCACACCGTTTGGGTGAGGTCGTTCGTGCCGAAGGAGAAGAACTCGGCGGCCTCGGCGATCTGACCGGCGGTCAGCGCGGCACGCGGCAGCTCGATCATCGTGCCGATCGACAGTTTCAGGTCGGTGCCGGTGGCCGCCTGCACCTCCGCGATGACCTGGTCGGCCTCCTCGCGGACGATCTCCAGTTCCTGGACCGTGCCGACGAGCGGGATCATGACCTCGGGGCGCGGGTCGCCCTTCGCCGCCTTGCGCTCGGCCGCGGCCTCGGCGATCGCCCGTACCTGCATGGTGAACAGGCCCGGGATGACCAGGCCCAGCCGCACGCCCCTGAGGCCCAGCATCGGGTTCTGCTCGTGCAGCCGGTGCACGGCCTGGAGCAGGCGCAGGTCGTTCTCGTGCGGGTCCTTGCGGGCCTCCGCCAGGGCTACGCGGACCGACAGCTCGGTGATGTCGGGGAGGAACTCGTGCAGCGGGGGGTCCAGCAGCCTCACGGTCACCGGCAGGCCGTCCATCGCCGAGAACAGCTCCACGAAGTCCTGCTTCTGGAGCGGGAGCAGCTCCTTCAGCGACTCCTCGCGCTCGGCCTCCGTGTCGGCCAGGATCAGGCGCTCCACCAGCTCACGGCGGTCGCCGAGGAACATGTGCTCCGTACGGCACAGACCGATGCCCTGGGCGCCGAAGCGACGGGCGCGCAGCGCGTCCTCGGCGTTGTCCGCGTTGGCGCGCACCCGCAGGCGCCGCTTGCGGTCGGCGAACGCCATGATCCGGTGCACGGCCTCGACCAGTTCGTCGGCGTCCTGAGCGCCCGCGTGCATCCGGCCCTCGAAGTACTCGACGACGGGAGAGGGGACGACGGGCACCTCGCCGAGGTAGACCTTGCCGCTCGACCCGTCGATCGAGATCAGGTCGCCTTCCTCCACCACATGCCCGCCCGGCACCGTCATCCGGCGCCGCTTGGTGTCGACCTCGAGCTCCTCGGCACCGCAGACACAGGTCTTGCCCATGCCGCGCGCCACCACCGCCGCGTGTGACGTCTTGCCGCCGCGGCTCGTCAGGATGCCCTCGGCCGCGATCATGCCGTCCAGGTCGTCGGGGTTCGTCTCCCGGCGGACCAGGATCACCTTCTCGCCCGAACGCGACCACTTCACGGCCGTGTACGAGTCGAAGACCGCCTTGCCGACCGCCGCACCCGGCGAGGCCGCGATGCCCCGGCCGACCTTCTCCACCTTCGCTTCGTCGTCGAAGCGCGGGAACATCAGCTGGGCGAGCTGGGCGCCCGTCACCCGCTGGAGCGCCTCGGCCTCGTCGATGAGGCCCTGGTCGACGAGTTGTGTGGCGATACGGAAGGCCGCGCCCGCCGTGCGCTTGCCGACGCGTGTCTGGAGCATCCACAGCTGGCCGCGCTCGATGGTGAACTCGATGTCGCAGAGATCCTTGTAGTGGTTCTCCAGGGTCCCCATGATCTGCATCAGCTGGTCGTACGACTTCTTGTCGATCTGCTCCAGCTCGGCGAGGGGGACCGTGTTGCGGATGCCCGCGACCACGTCCTCGCCCTGCGCGTTCTGGAGGTAGTCGCCGTAGACGCCCTGGTGGCCGGAGGCGGGGTCGCGGGTGAAGGCGACACCGGTGCCGGAGTCCGGGCCGAGGTTGCCGAACACCATCGAGCAGACGTTGACGGCGGTGCCCAGGTCGCCCGGGATGCGCTCCTGGCGGCGGTAGAGCTTGGCGCGGTCGGTGTTCCAGGAGTCGAAGACCGCGTGGATGGCGAGGTCCATCTGCTCGCGCGGGTCCTGCGGGAAGTCCCGGCCGGCCTCGGTCTTGACGATCTTCTTGAAGCGGGTGACCAGCTTCTTGAGGTCGGCGGCCTCCAGTTCGGTGTCGACCGTGACCTTCTTGGCCTCCTTGGCCTTCTCCAGGGCGTCCTCGAAGAGTTCGCCGTCGACGCCGAGGACGGTCTTGCCGAACATCTGGATGAGGCGGCGGTAGGAGTCCCAGGCGAACCGCTCGTCGCCGGCCTGCTTGGCCAGGCCCTGTACGGACTTGTCGGAGAGCCCGATGTTGAGGACGGTGTCCATCATGCCGGGCATCGAGAACTTCGCCCCGGAACGTACCGATACGAGGAGGGGGTTATCGGCCTGTCCGAGCTTCTTGCCCATCGTTGCTTCGAGGGTGTCGAGGTGCGCGCTCACCTCGTCACGCAGTGCCACCGGCTCCTCGCCGCTGTCGAGGTAGACCTTGCAGGCCTCGGTGGTGATCGTGAAGCCCGGAGGGACGGGAAGACCCAGGTTGGTCATCTCGGCGAGGTTCGCACCCTTTCCGCCGAGGAGGTCCTTGAGGTCCTTGTTGCCCTCGGTGAAGTCGTAAACGAACTTCTTGTTCTCCGACGCGTTTTCCGACACGGGTCCCAACTCCTCAGAGGACGCGGTGGCTGCCCTGACGGCGAGGAACATACCCAGATCGAAGGCGCCTGGGTACGTCCACTTGTGCGTCATGAGCCTGTAACCAGCCGTCCGCCACAGGATCAAAAGTCAAAGCTTGGCAAGGAATAGCCAGGCGATGTGTTCACTTCTTGAACGAACCCACCCTCACGAGCCACGGATGTCGCTCTTATGAGCATCTCTCGATACGTTTGATTTCGATCGATGAACGATCAAGGGGTGGCACTCAGTGCCACCCCTTGGAGAAGTGCAGTCGCCCAAGATCCGCTCATCTGAGCGCAGCCCTTATCAAGGGTGGCGAGAATCACGCTGCCACAGGCGGCGGGATTTCACCATGCGGACGGCATACGGACGACCTGCGGACCGGTATCCGGACCGAAACGCGCTGCTTACATCCCGAGCGCCAGCAAGCGCTCCTCCACCCGCTCGGGCGCGTAGAGGTACTCGACGACCAGCGCCCCGGCCCCCACCAGCCCGGCCCGCTCGCCGAGTCGCGAGGTCACGACGTCGAGGTGAGCGGTGGAGCGGGGCAGCGCCCGCTGGTACAGCAGCTCCCGTACGCCCGTGAGGAAGGGAGTTCCGGCCAAATCTCCGGCGATCATCAGAACCCCGGGGTTCAGCAGCGTCACGACCGTCGCCAGCACGTCCCCGACCGTCCGCCCGGCATCCCGCGCGAGCGCCGCCGCCTCCGGATGCCCGGACGCCAGCAGGTCCCGCACATCCGAGCCGGACGCCGCCGGCACCCCGGCCTCGGCCAGCCGCCGGGCCACGGCACCACCGCTGGCGACGGCGGCCAGACAGCCGTAGGAACCACACCGGCACAGCGCTTCCGCGCCCACCCTGATGTGCCCGAGGTCGCCCGCGCCGCCGTCGATGCCCCGGTACACCGAGCCGTCGACCACGACGCCGGCGCCGATACCGGTCGACACCTTGACCAGCACGAAGGCCGAGCAGTCCGGGTATCCGGTGCGCTGTTCGCCGTACGCCATGAGGTTCGCGTCGTTGTCGACGAGTACCGGCACCGCGGCGGCGCCCGTGTGCTCGGTGAAGGCTCTGGCGAGGCGGCTTCTTATGTCGTAGCCGTCCCAGCCGGGCATGATCGGCGGCTGGACGACGCGGCCGGTGTCGCGGTCGACGGGGCCCGGCACCGCGAGTCCGATCCCGCAGGCCTCGCCCGCCTGATGCCCGGCCTTCTCCAGGAGTTCGGCGAACCAGCGGCCGAGTTCGCCGAGCACGGCGTCGGGGCCGTCCTCGATGACCAGCGTGCCGGAGTGCTCGGCGAGGATCTCGCCGGTGAGGGAGAGGACGGCGGCGCGGGCGTGCCGGGTGTCGAGGTCGGCGGAGAGGACGACCGCGTGCTCGTCGTCGAATTCGAGCGTGATCGAGGGGCGGCCGCCGAGCGGGGAGTCGACCGGGCCGCCGGCGCCCTCGCGCAGCCAGCCCGCGCGGAAGAGGCGGTCGAGACGCTGGCCGACGGTCGCGCGTGAGAGGCCCGTCACTTGTTGGAGGGCACCGCGGGTCGTCGCTCGGCCGCTTCGCACCAGTTCGAGCAGGTCTCCGGCGCTCGCCTGGGTCCGACCGGCCATGCGCACCCCCTTGTGTTTCTCAAGCCTGCATTACATATTGAGTTTTGCGTGTTAAATAGACGTAACTCTACGGTAGCCACTGCCGAACTGGTCAGCCGGACGTCTTCGGGGAGCCCCGCGTGGATCGCACTGCCCAACTCACAGCACGCCGCACAGAGCGTGAGCTCGTATACGATCCGCTCCCCACGAAACCTTCGCTGCACCTCAGAGCCGTACGCGTGCTGGAGGACAACTGGACCGGCACGAACACCGTGCCCTCGCGCAGTCTGTACCCGCACCAGTGGTCCTGGGACTCCGCGTTCATCGCGATCGGACTGCGGCACCTCTCGCCGTTACGGGCGCAGACGGAGCTGGAGACGCTGCTCGACGCCCAGTGGGGCGACGGACGGATCCCGCACATCGTCTTCAGCCCTTCCGTGCCCCTCGACGCCTACTTCCCGAGCCCCGACTTCTGGCGCTCCTCGACCGCCGGGCACGCTGCGGGCGCCCCGCGCACCGTACAGACGTCCGGCATCGTGCAGCCACCGGTACACGCGCTGGCGGCCTGGCTGGTGCACCGCGCCGACCCCGGTCTGTCCCGGGCGCGCGGCTTCCTCGCCCGGCTGTATCCCCGGCTGGCCGCCTGGCACCGCTATCTGCTGCACCGGCGGGACCTGGGCGGAGGCTCTCTCGCGTCCGTCGTACACCCCTGGGAACAGGGCATGGACAACAGCCCCACCTGGGACGCCCCGCTGTCCCGCATCACACCCGCCCCGGCCCGCTCCTTCCGGCGCGCCGACCTCGACCACGGGGCGGCGGAGGACCGGCCGACGGATCTGGACTACGGACGGTATGTGCGACTGGCGACGGACTACCGGGACGGGGGCTACCAGGACGGTGGGGGTCAGTTCGCCGTCGAGGACCCGGCCTTCAACGCGCTGCTCATCGCCTCGGAGCATGCGCTGGCCCGGATCGCGCACGAGCTGGGGGCGACGGGGACGGCACGGCACGCGCGCGCGGAGCGGCTGACGGCGGCGCTGGTGGAGCGGCTGTGGGATCCGGCGGAGGGGATGTTCTTCTGCCGGGATGTGCGCGGCACCGGCCTGATCCATGAACGCAGCGTCTCCGGTCTCGTCCCGCTGCTCCTGCCGACCCTCCCCCGCGAGATCGCCACGGCTCTCGTGCGCACCCTCCGCGGACCGCACTTCGGGGACGGCACCCGCCTCGTCCCGTCGTACGACCTCCTCGGCGAGGCCTTCGATCCGCACCGCTACTGGCGCGGCCCCGCCTGGTTCAACACGAGCTGGCTGGTGGAGCGCGGGCTGCGAGTGCACGGCGAGCGGGCGCGGGCCGACGCGCTGCGGACGGCGGTGCTGGACACCGCCGACGCCACCGATTTCGCCGAGTACGTGGACCCGTACACCGGCGAGGCCTGCGGAGCCACCGGCTTCAGCTGGACCGCCGCGCTCGCGCTCGACCTGCTGCACAGCGACACCGCGCACACGGACACCTCGGCCGGCGACACCTCGGTCACGGCCATCGCGGCGATCAAGGGAGGGGACCGGGCATGACGGACCGGCATCATCTGCTCGTGCACGGCGGGACGTTCGCCGCCGTGGGCGACGGCGGCGACATCAGCGGCGTACGGGGCGGCAGTTCCCCGGACGGGTTGTTCGTGCGTGACGCCCGGCACCTCAGCCGCTGGCAGCTGACGGTCGACGGAGCCGTACCCGAGGCCTTGAGCCCCGTCGCCGACGGGGACACCGCGCGCTGTGTCCTGGTCCCGCGCGGCGGCCGCCAGGAACCGCCCGCGTACACGATCTTCCGCGAACAGGCCGTCACCGACGGCGCGTTCGTCGAGTTAATCCGGGTGACCAGCAACCGTCCGGTGCCGACCACGGTCCGCCTCGCGGTCACCGCGGACGCCGACTTCACCGACCAGTTCGAGCTGCGCTCCGACCACCGTACCTACGCCAAGATCGGCGCCACCCGTGCCCGCCAAGTCCTGGACGACGGCGTGGAGTTCACCTACCAGCGCGGCGAATGGCGCTCGCTGACGACGGTGACGGCCGAGCCCGTCCCGGACGGTGTCGAGGAGACCGGCACCGGCGCACGACGCCTCGTATGGACCCTGGACCTGGATCCGCACGGCACGGCGGAGCTGGCCCTGCGGGTCATGGCCCGCCCGCACGGCGACAAACGGGCCCGCCGAGTCCCCCGCTCCCCCGCCGCACTGAACGACCAACTCCTCTCCCTGGAGGGCGAGTTCGTGGAGGGCGTGGCCTTCCCGACCGGCTGGCCGGAGCTGGCCGCGGCCTGCGCGCGGGGCCTCGCCGACCTGGCCGCGCTCCAGGTCCCGGCGACGGGCCCGGACGGCGAGGAACTGCGCGTCCCGGCGGCCGGAGCGCCCTGGTTCCTGACGCTGCTGGGCCGGGACGCCCTGCTCACCTCACTGTTCGCCCTCCCCTACCGCCCCCAGCTGGCCGCCGCCACCCTCCCCGCACTCGCCGCGGCCCAGGCCACGGAGACCGGCGCGGGCTCGGTCGCCCAGCCCGGCAAGATCGTGCACGAGGTGCGGCACGGCGAGCTGGCGCACTTCGGGCAGGTGCCGTACGGGCGTTACTACGGGTCGGTGGATGCGACCCCGCTGTTCCTGGTCCTCCTCGGCGCGTACGTCGATCAGACCGGGGACGCGGAGTTGGCCCGCCGCCTGGAGCCCCACGCCCGCGCGGCGATCGGCTGGATGCTCGACCACGGCGGGCTCACCTCGCGCGGCTACCTGGTCTACCGCGCGGACCAGGGCGGCCTCGCCAACCAGAACTGGAAGGACTCGCCCGGCGCCATCTGCTCGGCCGACGGCACGCGGGCGACCGGCTCGGTGATGGCGGCCGGGGCTCAGGGCTATGCGTACGACGCCCTGCGCCGCACCGCGTTGCTGGCCCGCACGGTGTGGGACGACGAGGTGTACGCGGCGCTGCTGGAGCAGGCGGCGGGCGATCTGCGGGACCGTTTCCAGCGTGACTTCTGGATGCGGGACCGGTGCTTCCCGGCGCTCGCCCTGGACGGCGAGGGCCGGCATGTCGACGCGCTGGCGTCCGACGCCGGGCATCTGCTGTGGTCGGGGCTGCTCGACAAGGAGTACGGCGAGCTGGTCGGCCGGCGCCTGCTGGAACCGGACTTCTTCTCGGGCTGGGGCGTCCGTACGGTTGCCTCCGGCCAGGCTGCGTACCATCCGCTGTCGTATCACCGGGGGTCGGTGTGGCCGCATGACAACGCGCTGATCACCCTCGGTCTGGCCCGCTACGGCCTGCACGACGAGGCCCGTACCGTCGCCCACGCCCTGGTCGACGCGGCTTCGGCGACGGGGCATCGGCTGCCGGAGGTACTGGCGGGGTACGGCCGGGACACCCACGCGGAGCCGGTGCCGTATCCGCATGCGTGCGTGCGGGAATCTCGGTCGGCGGCGGCGCCACTCGCGCTGCTGACGGCGGTTGGCGGCGCCTAATCGCTCCGCTGAGGGCGCCGTGTCTGTCTGCGGGTGCACTGTGGCTGATCGCGCAGTTCCCCGCGCCCCTTTGGGGCGTGGGGTTTGCCCGGAGTTTGCCGAGTGCTGGCCGAATTGGCTGAACATGGGGTGGGGCCCTGCCGTACGGGATGACAGCGGGCCACCGTCCGCCGCTCAGTAAGTCTCGGGCCTCGCACGGAAGGACCTTCGGGTGCCTGTCTTCACGCGCCTACGTCAACTACCAGGTACGACCGACGAGCCCGCGCCCGCCGACGGCGAGAAGCCCCCTGAGGGGCCACCCGCACCCGACGACGAGAGCGGCACGGGTGGTGCGGGTGGGAGCGAAAAGGCCGAAGGCGAAGCCGAGGCCACCGAGCCACAAACCCTCCGCACGCGCCTCGCAAACCTCCGCACCTGGCGCACGCGTCACCCCACCGCCACCCGCAACCTCAGCTGGACCACGACCGCCCTCGCCGCGATCCTCGTCCTCGCCGCCCTCCTCCTCCCGAACGCCTGGCCCGCGCTCCGCCCGAACAGGTTCATACGCCTGCCGGCGGAGGCGATCATCGGGGCGGTCATCCTGCTCAGCCTGGAGCGCCGCCCCCGCACAGCACTCGCCGCGGTGTCCGGTGTGGCCCTCGGCGCGCTGACCGTCCTGAACTTCCTCGACATGGGGTTCCGGGAGTACCTCGGCCGGGGTTTCAACCTGGTGCTGGACTGGGAGTTGCTGGACGACGCGCAGTCGTACATGGCGGACTCAATGGGCGGTACCGTCGCGACGGTCGCCGCCGTCACAGTCGTACTCCTCGTCGTAGGACTGCTCGTCCTGATGGCCCTGGCGACGGTCAGGCTGGCCAACCTCCTCGCCCGGAACGCCCCGGTCGCGTCGCGCGGCACGCTGATCGCGGGCACCGTCTGGATCCTGTGCGCGGCGGTCGGCATCCAGATCTCGGGCATGCCGGTCGCCTCCGACCGCACCGTGGACACGCTGAGGATGCAGGTGCGGCGAGTGCAGGACACGCTGCGGGACGAGGCGGCGTTCGCGAAGGAGGCCAAGGCGGACAAGTTCGGCGGTACGCCGGGCAATCAGCTGGTCCCGGACCTGCGGGGCAAGGACGTCATCTTCACGTTCATCGAGAGCTACGGCCGCAGCGCGATCGAGGACCCAATCATGGCGCCCGGCGTGGACAGGACGCTCGACACGAGCACCGAGGCGCTGACGAAGGCCGGCTTCCATGCGAAGAGCGGCTGGCTGACGTCGGCGACCTACGGCGGCAGCAGCTGGCTCGGCCACTCCTCGTTCCTGTCCGGCCTGTGGATCGACAACCAGCAGCGCTTCCGCACCGTCATGTCCAGCGACCGCCTCTCCCTGACCAAGGCGTTCCAGAAGACCGGCGCGTGGGACACGGTCGGCATCATGCCCGGCATCCAGAAGGGCTGGCCGGAGCAGCAGTTCTACGGCCTGGACAAGGTCTACAACGCCTTCCAACTCGGCTACCAGGGACCGAAGTTCAGCTGGTCGACGATGCCGGACCAGTACGCCCTGGAGGCCTTCCAGCGCCAGGTGCACGGCAAGAAGCGCGACAAGCCGCTGATGTCGGAGGTGATCCTGACCTCAAGCCACCAACCATGGGCCCCAATCCCGAAGATGGTCGGCTGGGACGAACTGGGCAACGGCTCGATCTTCGACGGCATCCAGAAAGCAGGCCAGAACCCGTCGTCCGTCATGGCCGACAGCACCAAGTCACGTGAGGAGTACGGCAAGTCCATCGAGTACTCGGTCACGTCGCTCACCCAGTGGCTCGAGCGCTACGGCACCGACGACACCGTCATGGTCTTCCTCGGCGACCACCAGCCGATCGCCCGGGTCAGCGGCGACAACGCCAGCCGGGACGTCCCGGTGTCGATCGTCGCCAAGGACCCGAAGGTCCTCGACAAGATCTCGTCCTGGAACTGGACCGAAGGCCTCAAGCCCGCCCACAACGCCCCCGTCTGGAAGATGGACGCCTTCCGCGACCGCTTCCTGCTGGCCTACGGCTCGACGCCGAGCCCGTCGAAGGGCTGATCCGGCAGCCGCCCACGGCGAGAAGGGGACGGGGCGGGGGGTGTCCGCCCGCAGCGGCCGGCGTCCATCACCGGCACCTTGATCAGTGACCGAGCCGCCGGACCGAGGACGGACACCCCCCGCCCCGGCCCCGCCCCACGACGAATCCGTAGGCGCTACACAAGCCCCACCAAAACCCGCAGATGCGCCGCAGGCATCCACACCTCAGCCCCCGGACGTGTCCAGCCCGGCATCCACACCTCAGCCCCCGGACGTGTCCAGTTCGGCGTCCTCGCCGATGCCCGCGCAGTCGTACGGGTCCTTCAGCCAGCCGTCCGGGAGGACCACCCGGTTGTTTCCGGACGTACGGCCGCGGGGCCCGTCGGCGCCGGCCGGCCAGGGCTGGTCGAGGTCCAGCTCGTCCAGCCCGCCCCGGAGTTCGTCCAGCGAGGACGTGATCGCCAGGCGCCCCCGCATCTCGGAGCCGACCGCGAAGCCCTTCAGGTACCAGGCGACGTGCTTGCGGAAGTCGATGACCCCGCGCGCTTCGTCGCCGATCCACTCGCCGAGGAGGGTGGCGTGGCGGACCATGACGTCCGCGACCTCGCGGAGGGCCGGCCGCGCGATGGCGTCCGTGCGTCCTTCGAAGACCGCCACCAGGTCCGCGAACAGCCACGGCCGCCCCAGGCACCCCCGCCCGACCACAACCCCGTCGCAGCCCGTCTCCCGCACCATCCGGACCGCGTCCTCGGCCGACCAGATGTCTCCGTTGCCGAGCACCGGGATCTCCGGGACGTGCTCCTTCAGGCGGGCGATCGCGTCCCAGTCGGCCGTACCGCCATAGTGCTGCGCGGCGGTGCGGCCGTGCAGGGCGATGGCCGTCACGCCCTCCTCGACGGCGATGCGTCCGGCGTCGAGGTAGGTGATGTGGTCGTCGTCGATGCCCTTGCGCATCTTCATCGTGACCGGGAGGTCACCGGCGCCGCTCACCGCCTCGCGGAGGATCGCGCGGAGCAGGTGGCGCTTGTACGGCAACGCCGAACCGCCGCCCTTCCGCGTCACCTTCGGGACCGGGCAGCCGAAGTTCAGGTCGATGTGGTCGGCGAGGCCCTCCTCCGCGATCATGCGGACGGCCTTGCCGACGGTCGCCGGGTCGACGCCGTACAGCTGGATCGAGCGCGGCTTCTCCGTCGCGTCGAAGTGGATCAGCTGCATGGTCTTCTCGTTGCGCTCGACCAGCGCCCGGGTCGTGATCATCTCGCTCACGAACAGGCCCTTGCCGCCGCTGAACTCCCGGCACAGCGTGCGGAAGGGCGCGTTGGTGATCCCGGCCATCGGTGCCAGCACGACGGGCGGCTGGACGGGGTGCGGGCCGATCTGGAGGGTCGAGTTCATCGTGGCCGTGGGCGTGGGCATCCCCCCATTCTCACGTACCGAACGGGGTGCGGCCAAACTCATTAGTTAGGCGTACTATTCATGAATGCCCGAGCTGAGCCCCCGCCGCCGCATGCTGGTGCTCGCGATCTGCTGTATGAGCCTGCTGATCGTGAGCCTCGACAACACCATCCTGAACGTGGCCCTGCCCTCGATGCAGCGGGAACTGCACGCGAGCACGGCGGGCCTCCAGTGGACGATCGACGCCTACACACTGGTACTGGCCTCGCTGCTGATGCTCGCGGGCTCCACCGCCGACCGGATCGGCCGCAGGCGCGTCTTCATGACAGGCCTCGTCATCTTCACCGTCGGCTCGGCGCTGTGCTCGATCGCGCCGAATCTCGAGGCGCTGGTCGCGTTCCGCATGGTCCAGGCGGTCGGCGGTTCGATGCTCAACCCGGTCGCCATGTCGATCATCACCAACACCTTCACCGACCCGCGCGAACGCGCCCGCGCGATCGGGGTGTGGGGCGGAGTCATCGGCATTTCGATGGCCGCGGGCCCGGTCGCCGGCGGGCTGCTCGTGGAGTCGATCGGCTGGCGGTCGATCTTCTGGGTCAATCTGCCGGTCGGACTGGCCGCGCTCCTGCTGACCCTCCGATACGTCCCCGAGTCCCGCGCCCCCAAGGCCCGCCGTCCCGACCCGGTCGGCCAGCTCCTGGTGATCGCGCTGTTCGGCTGCGCCACGTACGGGATCATCGAGGCGCCGACCTCCGGGTTCGCTGCCGTGCTCCCGTTCGCGGTGGTCGCGGGCGCGGCGCTGATCGGAATCCTCTGGTACGAGCCCCGTCGCGCCGAACCCCTCATCGATCTGCGGTTCTTCCGGTCGGCGCCGTTCAGCGGGGCGACCGTGATCGCGATCAGCGCGTTTGCTTCGCTGGGCGGGTTCCTGTTCCTCTCGACGCTCTACCTACAGAACGTGCGGGGGCTGGATGCGCTGCACGCGGGGCTGTGGATGTTGCCGATGGCTGCGCCGACGCTGCTGTGCGCTCCGCTGGCGGGGCGGTTGGTCGCGAACCGGGGGCCGCGGTTGCCGTTGGTGATCGCGGGGGTGGCGATGACGGCCAGCGCGCTGCTGTTCGCCGTGTTCGAAGCGGAGACTTCTGACGGCACGCTGTTTGCCGGGTATGTGCTGTTCGGTATCGGGTTCGGGTTCGTGAACGCGCCGATCACCAATACGGCGGTGTCCGGGATGCCGCGGTCGCAGGCGGGCGTTGCGGCTGCCGTTGCTTCCACCAGTCGTCAGTTGGGGCAGACGCTTGGTGTCGCGGTGGTGGGGGCTGTGCTGGCCACTGGCGTGGGGGCGTCGTCCTATGAGGCTGCGTTTGTGTCGGCTGCCGTGCCGGGGTGGTGGATTCTTACCGGGTGTGGGCTGGCTGTGCTGGTGGTGGGGGCCGTGAGCAGTGGGCGTTGGGCCCGGGGGACTGCTGAACGTACGGCTGAGAAGCTGTCGTCTATTGAGGTGCCTCAGACCGTAGGGGCTTCTGATCGTGTGTGACTGCGGGCCGTCTGTGGCTGGTCGCGCAGTTCCCCGCGCCCCTTACGGGCGTCACCTCGCCCGCGCTATGGCGTGCAGCTTCTCCAGTCTTTGCCTCGACTGCTCGTCCGCCGGGGTGTACGTCACCATCCTTGGTCCCTCCCCCGGGCTCAGCCACATGTCCGTGTGGTCCACGGAGACTCGGCCCACGTAGGCGTTGTCGAACTCCTTGCGTTTGCCGCGGGGGGCGATGATCTCGTGGCGGTCCCAGGCCGTCTGGAAGTCCTGGGATTCCGTGCGCAGGCGCTTGAGCAGCATCTTCCAGGCGGGCTCGGCGAGATGGCCGGCCATGGAGCCGCGGAAGCGGGCGGCCATGAGGCGCTGGGTCTCCTCCAGATGGACGATCGACGAGCGCCAGTCCTCGTTCGTGTAGCAGAGGACCATGCAGTTGCGGTCCTCGGGCGGAACCGCGTCCAGGTCGCAGAGGAGCAGGCCGTAGGTGCGGTTGTAGGCGAGGATGTCGTAGCGGCTGTTCTGGAGGCAGGCCGGGATCGGTTCCAGTTGCTCCATCACGGCACGGAGTGCGGGGGTGACCGACGAGCAGCTGGTGGCCGGGGTCGGGTCGACGGCGCCGGCGAGCCGGAAGAGGTGGCCGCGCTCGCTCGGGTCGAGGAGCAGGGTGCGGGCCAGGGCGTCCAGGACCTGGACGGAGACCTGGATGTCACGGGCCTGTTCGAGCCACGTGTACCAGGTGACGCCGACGGCGGAGAGCTGGGCGACCTCCTCGCGGCGCAGACCCGGGGTGCGGCGTCGGCGGCCGCGGGGGAGGCCGACCTGCTCGGGGGCGATGTGCTCACGGCGGTGGCGGAGGAAGGCGGCGAGTTCGTGCCGGCGGATCTCCGCTTCGCGGGTCGCCTGGGGCTGCCGTACCGCCGTCTCCTGGACCATGGTCGTCATACCTCCAGCCTGCCGCCTCGCGGACCCTGTTGCCGGGTACTGCTACTACCAGGACAAGAACACTCTGGTACCAGTCTGGGCGCGCGCGCAAGCTCATCTTCGTGACCGAAACCACGATGTCAACGAACACGGTCCGCTCCCCCGCCGCGCCACCCGTACTCGGCGGTCTCGGACTCTTCACGGTGCTGCTCGGTGCGGCACTTCCGCTCATCGACTTCTTCATCGTCAACGTGGCCCTGCCGACCATCGGACAGGACCTCGCGGCGAGCGAATCCGTCCTGGAGCTCGTCGTCTCCGGGTACGGACTCGCGTACGCCGTCCTGCTCGTCCTCGGCGGCCGGCTCGGCGATCTCTTCGGCCGGCGCCGCCTCTTCCTGGGCGGCATGGCGGCCTTCGGGCTGACCTCGCTGGCGTGCGGGCTCGCGCCCACCGCCTGGACGCTGGTCGCGGCCCGGGTCGCACAGGGCGCGGCGTCCGCGGCGATGCTGCCGCAGGTGCTGGCCACGATCCAGGCGGCCACCTCGGGCCCGCGCCGGGCGAAGGCCATGGGCCTCTACGGCGCGACGGCGGGCCTGTCCATGGTGGCGGGCCAGATACTCGGCGGCGTCCTGGTCGCCGCGGACATCGCGGGCACGAGCTGGCGCGCGGTGTTCCTGGTGAACGTGCCGGTGGTGCTGCTCGGCCTGTTCCTCGCCGCCCGTGCCGTCCCGGAGACCCGCTCGCAGCGCCCGGAGCCGGTGGACGCCCCCGGCACGGTCCTGCTCGCCGCCTCCCTGCTCGCGCTGCTGGCCCCGCTGACCGAGGGCCGGGCGGCGGGCTGGCCCCTGTGGACGTGGCTGTCGCTGGCCGCCTTCCCGCTGCTGGCGGGCGCCTTCTACGTGGTGGAGCGCAGGGCGGACCGCCGCGGCCGTACGCCACTGGTACCCCCGAGCCTGCTCGCGCTCACGTCGCTGCGGCGCGGGCTGGTGATGCTCGTGCCCTTCTCCATCGGGTTCAGCGGATTCATGTTCGTGATCGCGGTGGCGTTGCAGCGGGGCGCGGGCCGGAGCCCGGTCGAGGCGGGACTCGCGCTCGCCCCCATGGCGGTGGTGTTCTTCTTCGCCTCGCTCGCCGGGCCACGGCTGGTCACCCGCTACGGCACGCGCGTGGTGACGGCGGGCGCCGGCCTCCAGGCGCTCGGCGTGGCGTTGATGGCGCTGGCCGCGTGGCGTTCCTGGCCCGACCTCGGCATCGTCGAACTGCTCCCCGGCGCCGCGATCGCCGGAGCCGGCCAGGCACTCCAACTCCCGATCATCTTCCGCGTCGTCCTCTCCGAGGTACCGGCCGCCCGCGCGGGCGTCGGCAGCGGCGTGATGATCACCACCCAGCAGTCGGCACTGGCCCTGGGCGTAGCCACCCTCGGCACCCTCTTCCTCTCCCTCGTCCCGGGCCTCGGCATGCGAGACGCGCTGGTCACGACGCTGTTGGTGCAGCTGGCGGGAGTGGCGCTGACGGGTCTGCTCAGCCTGCGCCTTCCGCGCACGATCGGTTGATTCGGCCACAGCTTGGACAACTCGTTGTGAAGGACCACCTGTTGATGTTGGTCTTGCTGCACACTCCTCCTTGACTTTCCCGGGACAACTTTCCCAGGACGCTGGAGGCGTCATGCCGCAGATCGACTCGAGCAAGGTAAGCCGCTGGGACCAGCACGGACGTGAGCACGTCGTGCGGGTCCAGCGCACCGGAGTGCAGCGCACGATCAAATGCGACACGTGCGGCTGGCGCAAGCCGGCGCAGTTTCTGCCGTGGCTGAAGGCGGAGGAGCATCTGGCGGAGGCGCATCAGGCGACGGTGGATCCGTCGGCGGCGTAGGGGCGGTCGCGGCGGCGATGATTTTCCGTGCCGGCAGAGGTCGTACGTACGAAGGCATACGACGATCAGCGCGGAAGGCCGGCCGATGAGCGCTCTGTACGACACCCTGCGACGGCACGTGGACGACAGATCGGTCCCGGGAGCCGTCGGCCTGGTGGCCCGCGGCGACGACGTCGAGGTGGTGGCCGTCGGCTCGCTGGGCGGCGAGGGCACCGCCCCGATGACCCGGGACGCGATCTTCCGGATCGCCTCGCTCAGCAAGCCGATCACCGCGGCGGCGGTGCTGATGCTGGTGGAGGACGGACGGATCGGTCTGGACTCGCCCGTCGAGGAATGGCTGCCGGAGCTGTCGAAGCCGGTGGTGGTGCGTACGCCGTCGAGCCCCGTGGACGACGTGGTGCCGGTGGCCCGACCGATCACGGTGGAGGACCTGCTGAGTTCCCGGACGGGCTGGGGCTACGCGTCCGACTTCTCGCTCCCCGCCGTACAGGCCCTCTCCGAGGTGCAGAAGGACAGCCGGGAGCCGCACACCTACCCCGAACCGGACGTGTGGCTGAGGCAGTTGGCGCAGGTGCCGTTGCTCCACCAGCCGGGCGAGAGCTGGCTGTACCACACGTCGTCCGACCTCCAGGGCGTCCTGATCGCCCGGGCGTCGGGCGGTACGCTCCCGGACTTCCTGGCGGAGCGGATCTTCGAACCGCTGGGCATGAGGGACACGGCCTTCGAGGTCCCGGAGCCGAAGCGGGACCGCTTCACGACGTACTTCCGCACGGGCCCGACCGGCGCCCTAGAGCCGAGGGACATCCCGGACGGCGACTGGAGCCGCCTGCCCTTCTTCCCGTCGGGCGGCGGCGGACTGGTCTCCACGGCCGACGACCTGCTGGCCTTCGTCCGTCTCCTCCGTTCCTCCGGGGAGGCGAACGGCCACCGCCTCCTGAGCGCCACCTCGGTCAGCCGTATGACCAGCAATCACCTCACCGCCCGCCAGCGCGAACTCGGCATGCTGTTTCTCCAGGACCAGGGCTGGGGGTACGGCGGCCAGGTCGACGTCACTCCCAGCGACCCGTGGAACGTCCCCGGCCGCTACGGCTGGGTCGGCGGCACCGGCACGACGGCCTACCTCGTCCCGCCCACCGGAACCATCACCGTCCTGCTGACCCAGGTGGGCGTGGAAAGCCCGGCACCGGTGCGGCTGTTGCAAGAATTCTGGCGGTGCACGGCGCACCACTGAGCTCGCAACCACCATCAACAGGAGCCGCACCGTGAGCGCATGGCAGGTGACCCGGACCTTCCGCAGCACGTCCGGCGACATCCGCTGGGACAGCCTCGGACAGCCCGGCCAGGACCCGGTCGTCCTCCTCCACGGCACACCGTTCTCCTCGTACGTCTGGCGCGCCGTCGCCCGGGCACTCGCCCACCGCCACCAGGTGTTCGTGTGGGACATGCCGGGTTACGGAACATCGGAGAAGTACGCCGGCCAGGATGTCTCCCTGGCTGCCCAGGGCAGGGTCTTCACCGAGCTCCTGGCGCACTGGGGCCTGGCGGAACCCCTGGTGGTCGCCCACGACTTCGGCGGTGCCGTCTCCTTGCGGGCGCATCTGCTGCACGGTGCCCGCTACCGTGCGCTCGCGCTGGTCGACCCGGTCGCGCTGGCGCCGTGGGGGTCCCCGTTCTTCCGGCTGGTCGGCGAGCACTCCAAGGTGTTCGAGCAACTGCCGCCCGCGCTGCACCACGCCCTGGTACGCGAGTACGTGAGTTCGGCGAGCAGCCCCGGTCTGCACCCGGCAGTCCTGGACCAGCTCGTCCAGCCCTGGCTCGGCGACCTCGGCCAGCCGGCCTTCTACCGCCAGATCGCCCAGGCCGACCAGCTCCACACCGACGAAGTGCAGGACCGGTACGGCGAGATCAGCATCCCCACGCTGGTCTGCTGGGGCCAGGACGACACCTGGATCCCCGCGGCAAAGGGCAAGGAACTCGCCGCCCTCATCCCAAACGCCCGCCTCGAACCCATCACCGGCGCAGGCCACCTCGTCCAGGAAGACGCCCCCGCCGAACTCACGGCCGCCCTGATCGCGTTCCTCCAACCGCGCTAGACGGCTGCCCGCAACCCCCGCACCAGCAGATCCACCAACGCCTCGAACTCCCCCTCGATCCCCGCCCGTTCCCACTCCCGGTAGTACCCCGGGTCATGGAAGCGGGCGGTGGCCTGGAAGAGGGCGGTGGCGGTGGTGGCGGGGTCCGGGGTCGTGAAGGCGCCGGATTCGGTGCCGGTCCGGACGATGTCGGTGAGCTGGGTGGTCAGGTCGGTGAGGTGTTCGTCGACGGCGTCGCTGTTCTCCGTGGTGAGGACGGTGTATGTGGCGAAGAGTTCCGGGTCGTCCCCCGCCTTGTGACGCTTGGCGTCGAACAGCGCCCGCAGCCAGTCGCGCACCCGGGACTCCGGGTCGCGGTCCGTCGCCGCCGCGATGCCGGACAGGACCTCCGACGTCCGGTCCAGCCACCGCTTCGTCACCGCCTCCCGCAACGCGGCCTTCGTGCGGAAGTGCCGGTAGACGCTCCCATGGCTGACGCCGAGCGCGCGGGCCACGTCCACCACGGTGGCCTTGGCCGGGCCGTGGCGGCGCAGCACCTCCTCGGTCGCGGCGAGGATGCGCTCGGCGGTCAGGGTCTCGGCGGTCGGTGACATGGGGAGACCGTACCCGCCGCTACTTGGCGCCGAGGTGGCTCATCTGCGCGGCCGGGTAGCGGTCGCCGGCCGCCGCGTCCGCCGGTACGGCCCGCTCGATCGCGGCGAGGTCGGCGGCGTCCAGCGTGACGGCCGCCGCACCGAGCGACTCCGTCAGCCGCTCCCGGGTCCGGGCGCCGACCAGCGGCACGATGTCCTCGCCACGGGACAGCACCCAGGCGATCGCGATCTGCGCGACGCTCACGCCCTTCTGCTCGGCGATCTTCCGCAGCGCCTCGACCAGGCTCAGGTTGTGCTGGAGGTTCTCGCCCTGGAAGCGGGGTGACATGGCCCGGAAGTCGTTCGCGGCGAGCTGCCGGTCGGCGGTGAAGTGGCCGGAGATCAGCCCGCGGGAGAGCACACCGTACGCCGTGATGCCGATCCCCAGCTCGCGCGTGACCGGCAGGACCTCGGCCTCGATGCCGCGCGAGATCAGCGAGTACTCGATCTGGAGGTCGGAGACCGGGGCCGTGGCCGCCGCACGGCGGATGGTGTCCGCGCCGACCTCGCTCAAGCCGACATGCCGCACATACCCCTTCTCGATCAGCTCCGCGATCGCACCGACCGTCTCCTCGACCGGTACGGCCGGGTCGAGCCGGGCGATCCGGTACACGTCGATGTGGTCCACGCCGAGGCGCTGGAGCGAGTACGCGGCGAAGTTCTTCACGGCCGCCGGACGGCCGTCGTATCCGCTCCAGCCGCCGTCCGGGTCCCGCAGCGCACCGAACTTCACGCTGACGAGCGCCTGTTCACGCCGGGCCGTGGGCGCGGAGCGCAGGGCCTCGCCGATCAGCAGCTCGTTGTGACCCATGCCGTAGAAGTCGCCGGTGTCGAGCAGGGTCACCCCTGCCTCCAGCGCGGCGTGAATGGTCGCGATGGACTCGGCCCGGTCCGCCCCGCCGTACAGCGCGGACATGCCCATGCAGCCGAGGCCGAGGGCGGAGACCTGGGGGCCGGTGGTGCCGAGAGTTCTGGTCTGCATCGTCATACGCCCACCCTGACATAACAGCTGACAGATTTCAATATCTGTCAGCTGTCACCTGCCACCTTCCAGCGCTCCCCACCCCCTTCCCCTTCGAGCTCAAGTGGTCCAGACCTATTGACTAAAGGTCTGGACCGCGCGACTGTCATGCCTACGACACCTCACCGCACCCCCCACCGGGAGGCCTCGCATGATCCGCAGGAGACTGCGCCTGCTCGCCGGCGCCCTCGCGGCCGTCTGTCTCACCCCGCTCTCGATCGCCCTCGCCCCCACCGCGTCCGCCGCCGACACCTGCGCCGTGAAGTCGAAGCCCGCCGGCAAGGTCCTCCAGGGCTACTGGGAGAACTGGGACGGCTCCGCCAACGGGGTCCACCCGCCGTTCGGCTGGACCCCGATCACCGACTCCCGTATCGCCGCACACGGCTACAACGTGATCAACGCGGCCTTCCCCGTCATCCGCTCCGACGGCACCGCACTGTGGGAGGACGGCATGGACACGGGCGTGAAGGTGGCGACGCCCGCGGAGATGTGCGCGGCCAAGGCGGCCGGCCAGACGATCCTGATGTCGATCGGCGGCGCGACCGCAGGCATCGACCTCAACTCGACGGCCGTCGCGGACCGCTTCGTCGCGACCATCGTCCCGATCCTCAAGCAGTACAACTTCGACGGCATCGACATAGACATCGAGACGGGCCTCACGGGCAGCGGCACCATCGGCCAACCGTCCACGTCCCAGGCCAACTTGATCCGCATCATCGACGGCATCCTGGCCCAGATGCCGTCGAACTTCGGCCTCACCATGGCGCCGGAGACCGCATACGTCACCGGCGGCAGCGTCACGTACGGCTCGATCTGGGGCGCGTATCTCCCCGTCATCAAGAAGTACGCCGACAACGGCCGCCTGTGGTGGCTGAACATGCAGTACTACAACGGCAGCATGTACGGCTGCTCCGGCGACTCCTACTCCGCCGGCACCGTCGAGGGCTTCGTCGCCCAGACCGACTGCCTCGACAAGGGGCTGGTCATTCAAGGTACGACGATCAAGGTGCCGTACGACAAGCAGGTCCCGGGCCTGCCCGCCCAGTCGGGTGCCGGCGGAGGCTACATGGCACCGTCCCTGGTCTCCCAGGCCTGGCAGCACTACGGCACGAGCCTCAAGGGCCTGATGACCTGGTCCGTCAACTGGGACGGCTCGAAGAACTGGACCTTCGGCGACAACGTCAAGTCCCTACAGGGCCGTTAGCGGGCGGTGACCGCCAACTTCGCCCCCAACGCCAAGAACGACCCCGCAAAGCTCCGCCGCAGCCACGTCATCACCCTCGGCCGTGAGGTGACGTGGCTGCGGACGGAGGCGGCGAGGATGCCGTAGGCGGCGAAGACCACGAAGGTCAGCAGCATGAAGACGCCGCTGAGCGCGAGCATCCGGAGCACCGAGTTCGGCTCACCCGGGCTCACGAACTGCGGCAGGAACGCGAAGAAGAAGATCGTCAGTTTCGGGTTGAGGATGTTGATCAGAACGCCCCGGACGATCACCCGGCGCGCGGACTGCGGGGCCGTCTGCTCGTCCACCGCGAGCGCCTCCCGGTCCTTCAAGGTCGCCCACGCCATGTACAGGAGGTAGGCCACACCGGCGTACTTGAGGACCTGGAAGGCCGTCGCGCTCGCGTGCAGCAGGGCGGCGACGCCGGTGATCGTGGCCAGCATGTGCGGGACGATGCCGAGGGTGCAGCCGGCCGCCGCGACGACGCTCGCGCGACGGCCGCGGGACAGCCCGGCCGCGAGGGTGTAGACGACGCCGGTGCCGGGGGTGACGACCACGACCAGGGTGGTCAGCAGGAACGCGATGCTCATGCCGTCACCCTGCCGGGGCCGCCACCATCCGGTACAGGGCCAATCGACCCGCCCGTAACGGGACCACTCAGCCCTGCTTCAGCGGCAGCGCCAGGTCCACCACCGCCCGGCCGCCGTCGAAGGTCCCGGCCCGCGTCACCGAACCGTTCAGCAGGTCCACGCGGTACAGCCGCTGGGCGCCGCCGACACTGAAGACGCCGTACGCCGTGTTCGTACCGCTCCTCGTGGACGCGTAGATGTCGAAGCCGGCGCTCGGACCCGCGTCGACGCCCAGCTTGCCGGTGGGGGCGAGGTTGCCCGCGTTCGCCGGGGACTGGATGGAGACCTGGTCGTTGACGGTGTCCACGTCGAAGAGGGTCGTCGCGGTGGTCTGAGAGAGGTCGTTGTTCGTGTACGCCGCTCCGGTCACGCCCTGTGCCGTGGCGCCCACCGTCGCGGGCGGGACCGGCGGGTTGGTCAGGGTGCCGTCGGTGGCCGTGGTGCCGGCCGCGGGGGCGCCCGCCGGGTCGTCGATGTTGTGGCGGAGGTTCTGGCCGGTGTCGCTGATGACCCGCAGCCGGTTGGCCGCCGGGTTGAAGTCCACGCCGAACGACCCGCCCTGCAAGGCCACGCTCAGCTGGCTGACCTTGGTGGCCTTCGCGCCGATCTCACGGATCGTGTAGATGCCGCCGCGGTCGCCGACGCCGTACAGCTTGCCGTTCTGCACGCGGTAGTCGATGCCGACGAGCTTGGTGTCGCCCTGGAGGCCGTTCACCTTGCCGAGCGGAAGGGTGCGGTCGGGACGGTCGGTGCGGAAGCTGACGAGCCGCTGGTCGGCGGTGAGGCCGATGGCGGTGAGCCGGTCGCTCTGCGCCGCCGCGCCTGCCGCCGTGCCGCCCTTGTTCTCGATGGCGGCGGAAGAAGACTCAGAAGACGAAGTCTCAGAAGACGCGGCCTTCGCCGCCCCACCGCCCATCGCTCCGCAGCCGACGGTTCCTATGGCCAGCGCCATGACGGACGCGGCGATGACTGCTTGCTTGCGCATGGTGCCCCCGTGGAGGTTCTCACCGCGACCCGCCCACTGCGGGCCGCGCATGTCCCCTCCTTCGGAGCCGTATGGGCACCGGATGGGAAAAACCCCAGTTCCGTTACGTCTGTTACGTCCGTAACGAAACCGGGGTTTTCCGACAAACCCTGCCGGTGCTACGCGCCGATCAGGCGACCCGCGAGGTAGCCCTCGATCTGGTCCAGCGACACCCGCTCCTGCTTCATGGTGTCGCGCTCGCGCACCGTCACCGCGTTGTCATCCAGGGTGTCGAAGTCGACCGTCACGCAGTACGGCGTACCGATCTCGTCCTGGCGGCGGTAGCGGCGGCCGATCGCGCCGGCGTCGTCGAAGTCGATGTTCCAGTTCTGGCGGAGCGCCTGGGCGAGGCCCTTGGCCTTCGGGGACAGCTCGGGGTTCCTCGAAAGAGGCAGCACCGCGACCTTCACGGGAGCCAGCCGGTGGTCGAGGCGCAGCACCGTGCGCTTCTCCATCTTGCCCTTGGCGTTGGGCGCCTCGTCCTCGATGTAGGCGTCGAGGAGGAAGGCGAGCATCGCGCGGCCGACACCGGCGGCGGGCTCGATGACGTACGGCGTCCAGCGCTCCCCGGCCTCCTGGTCGAAGTAGGAGAGGTCCTGGCCGGAGGCCTTGGAGTGGGCGCCGAGGTCGTAGTCGGTGCGGTTGGCGACACCTTCGAGCTCGCCCCACTCGCTGCCGCCGAACTGGAAGCGGTACTCGATGTCAGCGGTGCGCTTGGAGTAGTGGGAGAGCTTCTCCTTGGGGTGGTCGTACCACCGCATGTTCTCCTCGCGCAGGCCCAGGCCGGTGTACCAGTTCCAGCGCTGCTCCATCCAGTACTCCTGCCACTTCTCGTCCTCGCCCGGCTTGACGAAGAACTCCATCTCCATCTGCTCGAACTCGCGGGTGCGGAAGATGAAGTTGCCGGGCGTGATCTCGTTGCGGAAGGACTTGCCCATCTGGGCGATGCCGAACGGCGGCTTACGGCGCGAAGTGGTCTGCACCTGGGCGAAGTTGGTGAAGATGCCCTGGGCGGTCTCGGGGCGCAGGTAGGCGATGGAGCCGCTGTCCTGGGTCGGGCCGAGGTGGGTGGAGAGCAGACCCGAGAACTGCTTGGGCTCGGTGAACTGGCCCTTGTTGCCACAGTGCGGGCAGTTGACGTCCGCGAGGCCGTTCTCCGGCATCCGGCCGTGCTTGGCCTCGTACGCCTCCTCCAGGTGGTCCGCGCGGAACCGCTTGTGACAGGAGGTGCACTCGGTGAGCGGGTCGGTGAAGGTGGCGACGTGACCGGAGGCGACCCAGACCTCGGGGGCCAGGATGACGGACGAGTCGATACCGACGACGTCCTCGCGCGACGTCACCATGTAGCGCCACCACTGACGCTTGAGGTTCTCCTTGAGCTCGACACCCAGCGGCCCGTAGTCCCAGGCGGCGCGCTGTCCGCCGTAGATCTCACTGCAGGGAAATACGAAGCCACGGCGCTTGCTCAGGCTGACGATGGTGTCGATCTTGTCGGCGGCCACGGTGCTCTCTTCATTACGACGACGGGCGACGAAGCGAGGTGCTTCCAGCGAATGCTTCAGGTTACCGGCGGAGGCTCCCCCTCGACCAAATCGGGCTGCCCTTCAGGCCGGACCGGACCTTTGTTGACAATCGTTTCCAGATTTGTTGAAAATGACTGTCATGAACGCACGTCGTCGTCTGATACCCACCGCCGTGGTGACCACCCTCGGTCTCGCGGCCCTCTCCGCCTGCTCCAGCGCCGACGCAGGCACCGGCAACACGGACAAGTTCGACGTCGTCGCGTCGTTCTACCCGATGCAGTTCCTCGCCGAGCAGATCGGCGGGGACCATGTGAACGTCACCACACTGACCGAGCCCGGTCAGGAGCCGCACGACCTGGAGATCAGCGCCAAGCAGACCGCGCAGCTCCAGGAGTCCGACGCGGTGCTGTATCTGAAGAGCCTCCAGCCCGCCGTCGACGAGGCGGTGGGGCAGTCCGAGGTCAAGACGAAGATCGACGCGGCGACCCTCACCAAGCTGGAGGACCACGGCGACGCCGGTCACAGCCACGAGGGCGAGGAGGAGCACGCCGAGGAGTCGGAGTCGGCGCTCGACCCGCACGTCTGGCTGGACCCGGTGAAGTACGCCGAGGTCGCCAAGGGTGTCGGCGCCGCCTTCGAGAAGGCCGACCCGGACAACGCGGCCGACTACAAGAAGAACACCGAGTCCCTGGTCGCGAAGCTGGACACGCTGAACACCGACTTCGAGGACGGCCTCAAGAACACCGACTCCAAGGTGTTCTTCACCAACCACGCGGCCTTCGGCTATCTCGCCGAGCGCTACGGCCTGACCCAGGAGGCCATCTCCGGCCTGGAGCCCGACAGCGAGCCGAGCGCGGCGCGGATCAAGGAACTCCAGACGGAGGCCAAGGCGGACGGCGTGACCACCGTCTTCTACGAGACCTTGGTCTCCGACAAGACGGCCAGGACCCTGGCCGATGACGCCGGGCTGAAAACTGATGTACTCGACCCGCTCGAAGGCATCACGGACAAGTCCAAGGGCGACGACTACCTCCAGGTCATGCAGGCGAACCTGACGGCCCTGGACAAGGCGCTCGGCGCGAAGTGACCAGCAGTATCCGGCAGTTCGGAGGCGCAGCCATGACGGCACATCAAGCCGGCGACCCCGTCATATCCCTGCGGAGCGTGACGGCGGAGCTGGGCTCGCGCCCTGTCCTGCGCGGCATCGACCTCGCCGTGGGCCACGGTGAGGTCGTCGCCCTGCTCGGCGCGAACGGCTCCGGCAAGTCGACGGCCATCCGCGCGATCATCGGCCAGGTCCCCGTCTCCCAGGGTGAGATAGAGATCTTCGGCACCCCGCGACGCCGGTTCCGCGACTGGGCACGCGTGGGGTACGTCCCGCAGCGCACGACCGCGGCGGGCGGCGTCCCGGCCACGGTGACCGAGGTCGTCTCCTCGGGCCGCCTGTCCCGCGCCCGCTTCGGAGTCCTGCGCAAGAGCGACCGGGACGCGATACGGCACTCCCTGGAGCTGGTCGGCATGGCGGACCGGGCCAGGGACTCGGTCAACGCGCTCTCCGGCGGCCAGCACCAGCGTGTGCTGATCGCCCGCGCGCTCGCCTCCGAACCCGAGCTGCTGATCATGGACGAGCCGATGGCGGGCGTGGACCTGGCGAGCCAGGAGGTGCTGGCGAGGACGCTCAGGGAGCAGGTCGCGGCAGGTACGACGGTCCTGCTGGTCCTGCATGAACTGGGCCCCCTGGAGCCGCTGATCGACCGCGCGGTCGTCCTCCGTGACGGCTGCGTCCTGCACGACGGCCCGCCCCCCAAGGCCGTCGGCCAGCATGCGCTGCCCGGCCACGACCACGTCCACCCGCATGCGGCGCCGGACGCCGAACCGATCCGGACGGGACTCCTGGGCTGATGGAAATCCTCGACTACGCGTTCATGCAGCGGGCCCTGCTCGCCGCCGTCCTGGTCGGCATCACCGCCCCCGCGATCGGCATCTACCTCGTCCAGCGCCGCCAGGCCCTGATGGGCGACGGCATCGGCCATGTCGCGATGACGGGTGTCGGCCTCGGCTTCCTCCTGTCCACCTCGCCGGTGTGGATGGCGACGGCGGTCGCGGTGATCGGTGCCGTGCTGATGGAGCTGATCCGCTGGTACGGCAGGACGCGCGGCGACATCGCCCTCGCGATGCTCTTCTACGGCGGTATGGCCGGCGGCGTCATGTTCATCAACCTCGCGCCGGGCGGCTCCAACGCCAACCTGAACTCGTATCTGTTCGGCTCGCTCTCCACGGTCTCCGAGGACGACGTGTCGGCGATCTGTCTGCTCGCGGCCTTCGTGGTGCTGGTCACCGTGGGTCTGCGCCGGCAACTGTTCGCGGTCAGCCAGGACGAGGAGTTCGCGCGGGTCACGGGTCTGCCGGTGCGGGCGCTGAACCTGCTGACGGCGATCACGGCGGCGGTCACGGTGACGGTCGCGATGCGGGTGGTCGGCCTGCTGCTCGTCTCCGCGCTGATGGTGGTCCCCGTCGCGGCGGCACAGCAACTCAGCCGCAGTTTCGCGCTCACGTTCGCCATCTCGGTGGCCATCGGCGTGGCCGTGACGATCGGCGGGACCGTGACGTCGTACTACCAGGACGTGCCGCCGGGCGCGACAATTGTGTTGCTGACCATTGCCGCGTTCATCGTGCTGACCGCACTGGCGGCCCCGCTGGCCCGGCGCCGCGCACGGGCCCTGGCCGCCGCACACCCCGTGGGCGACCCGGCGGAGTGTGCCATTCCGGCCACCCGCGCGCAGGACGGGACGGTCGGCGTCTGACCGCGCACATGCGGGGCTGGCACAATGGCCCGGCACGGCAAGCGCAGATGTGAGGAGGCAACCCCGGTGACGACCGCTGGACAGCCGGTGAAGGGCCGAGCCACCCGGCAGCGTGCCGCCGTGGCGGCGGCGCTCGACGAGGTCGACGAGTTCCGCAGTGCGCAGGACCTGCACGACATGCTCAAGCACAAGGGCGATTCCGTCGGGCTCACCACGGTCTACCGCACCCTCCAGTCCCTCGCCGACGCCGGCGAGGTCGATGTCCTGCGCACCTCCGAGGGCGAGTCCGTCTACCGCCGCTGCTCCACCGGCGAACACCACCACCACCTGGTCTGCCGCGTCTGCGGCAAGGCCGTCGAGGTCGAGGGTCCGGCGGTGGAGACGTGGGCGGACGCGATCGCGGACGAGCACGGGTACGTGAACGTGGCGCACACGGTGGAGATCTTCGGCACATGCGCGGAGTGCGCGGCGGCCAACAAGTAACACCACACCTGGGGCCCCCTCACGGGACGCCCCAGAGCCGTCTACTCCTGCCTGCCCTCCATCGCCAGCAGTTCCTCGTTGGGAATCGCGCCCCCGAAGCGCCGGTCGCGCGAGGCGAACTCCACGCATGCGCGCCACAGGTCACGCCGGTCGAAGTCCGGCCACAGGACGTCCTGGAAGACCATCTCGGCGTAAGCGCTCTGCCAGAGCAGGTAGTTGGAGGTGCGCTGCTCGCCGCTGGGCCGCAGGAACATGTCCACGTCGGGCATGTCGGGGTAGTAGAGGTACTTCGCGAAGGTCTTCTCGTCGACCTTGGACGGGTCGAGCCGCCCGGCCCGTACGTCCTCGGCGAGGGCCTTCGCCGCGTCGGCGACCTCGGCGCGGCCGCCGTAGTTCATGCAGAAGTACAGGGTCAGCTTGTCGTTGTCCTTGGTCTGCTCCTGGGCGATCTGGAGCTCCTTGGCGACCGACTTCCACAGCTTGGGCATCCGCCCCACCCAGCGCACCCGGATCCCCAGCTCGTCGAGCTGGTCACGGGTCTTGCGGATGAAGTCGCGGTTGAAGTTCATCAGGAAGCGCACCTCGTCGGGCGAGCGCTTCCAGTTCTCGGTGGAGAAGGCGTACAGGGAGATCGCGCCGACGCCCATCTCGACCGCGCCCTGGAGCACGTCGAGTACCCGCTCCGCGCCGACCTTGTGCCCTTCAGTCCGCGGCAGCCCACGCTCCTTGGCCCAGCGTCCGTTCCCGTCCATGACGATCGCCACATGGCGGGGGATCAGCTCGCCGGGGAGCTTCGGCGCGCGGGCACCGGACGGGTGCGGCTCCGGCGTCTTGTACTCGCGGCGCTGACGCCCCAGGAACCCGCGTACGGCCATGTGCTTCTCGTCTCCTTGGTCTGTGCCTATTTCTCTACGTACCTGAGCGAGCGCAGTCCGCGCTCAAGATGCCAGTGCAGATAGGCGGACACCAGCCCGCTTCCCTCCCGCACATACCGCGGCTCGCACGCGTCCGCGGTCTCCCAGTCTCCCGTAAGCAGCGCGCCGAGGAGTTCCAGGGTCTGCGGCGAGGGTACGACGCTCCCGCCCACCCGGCAGTCGACGCAGACGGATCCTCCGGAGGCCACCGAGAAGAATCGGTTCGGCCCCGGCAGTCCGCACTTCGCGCAGTCGCTGAAGCTGGGCGCGTACCCGTTGACGGCCAGGGAGCGCAGCAGAAAGGCGTCGAGGACGAGATGGGGGGCGTGCTCGCCCCGGGCGAGCACGCGCAGGGCGCCGACGAGCAGCAGGTACTGCTGGACCGCCGGCTCGCCCTCGTGATCCGTGAAACGCTCGGCGGTCTCCAGCATGGCGGTCCCCGCGGTGTACCGGGCGTAGTCGCTCACGATCCCGCCACCGTACGGAGCGATGGTCTCGCTCTGCGTGCACAACGGCAGCCCGCGCCCGACCAGCTCACTCCCCCGCGCGAAGAACTGCACGTCGACATGGGAGAAGGGTTCGAGCCGGGCCCCGAACTTCGACTTCGTCCGCCGCACCCCACGAGCCACGGCCCGCACCCGCCCGTGCCCGCGCGTGAGCATGGTGATGATCCGGTCCGCCTCGCCCAGCTTCTGGGTGCGCAGCACGATGCCGTCGTCGCGGAAGAGACTCATCGCACACCCCCGCGGGCTTCCGGCCCGCCGCGCAGCGGATGGGTGCGCGGCACGATGCCGTCGTCGCGGAACAGACTCATGGCTTCATTCTCGCGTACGCCCGGAGTCAGCGGGTGCGGTCGGGGTTACTGATGATGTCCCAGGGGGCGAGGTTCCAGGGGCTGGACTTGTTCGCCGGGTCGAGCAGGGACCGCAGATGGGCGTCGGCATCGGCCTGCGGGGCGGGGAAGCCCGCGTCCGGCGTGCCCTGGAGGCCCTCCCGCCACACCGTCCGCCCGATCAGACAGTGATCGGCGTACTCCTTCCAGGAGGCGTACGACCGCACGACCGCCGGCACGAGGCTCTTCAGCGCGGTCCAGGCCTCGTGCTCCGTGATCATCCCGCAGCCGAAGCCGCGGCGAGCGATGTCGACGTACAGGGCGGCGTCCCAGGCCAGCGGTGAGACGCCGAGCAGCCGGTAGGCCTGCAACCGGTATCCGGTACGCGCCAGCCCGCCGAGCCGGCCGACCAGCTGCTCGCGCGAGGTGATCTCCCACTGGTCGGCCAGCCACCGCCGGGCGCTGTCGTCGTCGATGCGGGTGAACGGGTAGAGGGTGCCCTGCGAGGCGTTTCGGTCCCGGTTCACGGGCGCGCTCAGCGACACCATCCACAGCTGGTGCATGGTGAGCGGAACGGGGTACTTGCGCTCCGCCTTCGGCTTGCGCCGGTTCCATATCGCCATGGCCGTGCACCCTAATTCAAGCCGTCAAGGCACCTCACCGCGGCTGCGGGCATTGGCGTACGCGGTCGCCGCGCTGAGCCGCTCGGCAGGGGTCGCCCGCCGTACGACGCCGGGCTCGGCGTCCCATTCCTTGCCGCCGCCGTACGGCCTCAGCTGGACGTAGGGCCCCTCATGCCCCATGACGATGCCGAGCCTCCCGCTGCCGCCGTCCACGACATACGACCCGACCGGCGGCTTCACCGCAGCACCGCGACGAGTCGCTGCGCGGCTTCGACGGAACAGCGGCCCAATTCGACGAGCGGACAGGGGGCCTCCCGCGCAAGACTCGCCGGGTCGATCCGCAAGGACGGCAGAATGATTCCTGCGTTTTCCAATGCTGCCCGCAATTCCTTCACTGCTTCCTCCGCCTCTTCGACGCAGAGCGCCGAGTGCTGTGCCTTCACGTGGTTCCCCTCCCTTTTCGGGTTTTACGCTTCACATCTCAAGGGTGACGCACCACATCTACACTCGGCAGGAGTCTCTGCTCTACAAGTTCGGGGCAGCACAAGGGGGTTGAACTGTGGCCAACGCTTCACGTCAGGCGGCATGGGAGTTCTTCGGTGCGGAACTGAAGCGGCACCGGGAGGATAGGGGGCTCACTCAGGTGGAGTTGGGGGCGCGCGTCTTCGTCTCGGGCGCCTATATCGGCCAGTTCGAGCAGGCGATTCGAAAGCCGCAGTTGGATATCGCGCAGCGGATTGATGTGGCGCTGCAAACCGACGGTATTTTCGAGCGGGCCTGGCGGAAGCTCATCGACGACAACCGGTATGCCGATTACTTTGCGTCCGTTGTAGAACTGGAACGGACGGCAACGAAGATTGCCGAGTTCGCGCCGACGCTCGTGCCCGGCCTGTTGCAAACCGCCGCGTACACGCGTGCGGTGACGCTGGCGAGCAATCCGTTCGCCACCGACGCCCACATCGAGGAGAAGGTGGCGGCTCGCGTCGAGCGGGCACAGATCCTGGACGACGCTACACGGCCCGTGTATTGGGTGATCTTGCACGAGCACGTACTGCGGATTCCGGTCGGCGGCCCGGCGGTCATGGCGGAGCAGCTGGAGCACGTGCTGGGACTCGTGCGGCAGCGCAAGGTACTGGTACAGGTGCTGCCGACGTCGGTAGGGGCGTACCCCCTCATGGGACGCATGGTCCGGCTCTTCGAGTTCGAAGATGCTCCGCCAACCGCCTATACAGAGGCGGTGTATTCGGGGAATCTGCTGGACAATCCGGCCCTGGTTAAGCGCGTGCACGGGGCATACGATCTGCTCAGGGCCGCCGCGCTGCCACCGGAGGCGTCCCTGACCCTGATCGAGTCGGTGGCGGAGGACCACAGACGATGCGCGAGTACGACCTGAGCAACACACGCTGGCGCAAAAGCACCTACAGCGACGACAACGGCGGCGACTGCCTCGAAGTCGCCGACGGAGTCCCCGGCGTCGTCCCCGTCCGCGACAGCAAGCAGCCCGACGGCCCCGTCATCCTCCTCGGCGCCACCGCCTGGGCAGCCTTCATCGACGCCTGCTAGTCTCCCCGAGCCTCCCGCGGGGGAAGTCCGGTGAGAGTCCGGCGCTGACCCGCAACGGTGTGTGCGTGGGCCCCTGGGGCCGACGTGCGAGTCCGATTACCCGCAGGTGGTTGCCAGCCCATTGACCGCTCGCCGAGGACTGCGAGCCGAGGCGAAGGACCGCCGAGCTTGCGCCCCTCCTCAGGCCGAATACCCGTGCCGCCACTGGTGGCTGCCCTCACGGTCCTGCTCCTCGTCTCCCTCGTTTCCGGTGTCGGGCTCGGCGCCGCAGGGGTCGGCTGGGGGGACGTCTTCCGTTTCCTCGGGGCCGGTTTCACGGGTGGGGCCATCCACGCCGAGGACGTGGCGGCGTACACGATCGTCTGGGAGATCCGGCTGCCGCGCGTCGTGCTCGCAGCCGTCGTGGGCGCAGGGCTCGCGACGGTCGGGGTGGCCGTGCAGGCGATGGTGCGCAATGCGCTGGCCGATCCGTTCGTGCTGGGGATCTCGTCCGGGGCTGCCGTGGGGGCCAACGCGGTCATCCTGCTCGGGGCCTTCGCGGGGCTTGGCGTGTGGGCTCTGTCGGTGTCCGCGTTCTGCTCGGCGCTGGCCGCGATGGCGATCGTGTACGCCGCGGCCCGTTCGGCGACGCACGGGCTGACGCCGCTGCGGCTGATCCTGACGGGGACGGCGCTGGCGTACGGCTTCGAGGCGCTGACCACCGTGATGGTGTTCGGCGCGGCCCGGGGCGAGGCGGCGCGCTCGGCGGTGATGTGGCTGCTGGGGAGTCTGGGCGGGGCGACCTGGCCACGGGTGCCGATCGCCGCCGTGACGGTCGTGGCCGGGTGGGTGTGGCTGCGGTGGCGGGCGGAGGCCCTCAACGCGCTGGCGATGGGGGACGAGACGTCGACGGCGCTGGGCGTGCAACCCGGGAGGCTGCGGCGGGAGTTGTTCCTTGTCACGGCGGCGGTGACCGGGACGGTCGTCGCGGTGAGCGGGGCGATTGGGTTCGTCGGGCTGATGGTGCCGCATGTCGTACGGATGCTGGTGGGCGCCGATCACCGGCGGGTCCTCGCGGTCGCCCCGCTCGCCGGGGCCGTGCTGCTGGTGTGGGCGGACGTGCTGTCCCGGCTGCTGCTGGCGCCGGCCGAGTTGCCGGTCGGGGTGATCACGGCGGTGGTCGGCGTCCCGGCCTTCCTGCTCCTGATGCGGCGCGGCGGCTACGCGTTCGGGGGGCGCTGATGCGGCTCGATGTGGAGGGCGTGACGTTCGAGGCGGCCGGACAGCGGCTCGTCGACGAGATCAAGCTCACCGTGGACAGCGGGGCGTTCGTGGGGCTCGTCGGGCCCAACGGGAGTGGCAAGTCGACGCTGCTCAGGTGTGTGTACCGGGCGCTGCGGCCGGCCGCGGGGGTCGTACGGCTGGACGGGGACGACGTACACGCGCTGGACCCTCGTGCCGCCGCCCGGCGGCTGGCCGCGCTGCCGCAGGAGTCGTCCTCGGAGTTCGACTTCACCGTGACCGAGGTGGTCGCGATGGGGCGGCTGCCGCACCGGAACCGTACGGCGGCCGAGGACCGGGCGATCTGTGCGGAGGCGATGCGGTCCACGGGTGTGGAGCATCTCGCGGAGCGCGGCTTTCTGGCCCTGTCGGGCGGCGAGCGGCAACGCGTGCTGATCGCCCGGGCGCTGGCCCAGCGCGCCCAGGTGCTGGTGCTGGACGAACCGACCAACCACCTCGACATCGCCCACCAGTTGGATGTGCTGTCCCTGGTCCGGGCGAGCGGTCTGACGGCGCTGGCCGCCCTGCACGACCTCAACCTGGCGGCCGCGTACTGCGATCTGCTGTACGTCGTCTCGGCGGGCCGGATCGTCGCGTCCGGTCCCCCGCACGACGTCCTGCGCCCGGACCTGCTCGCCGAGGTGTTCGGCGTACGCGCCCATCCCGTCCGGCATCCGGAGACGGGCGCCGTCCAACTCCTCTTCGACCTCCTGCCCCGCTAAGGAACCTGCCACATGCGTAAGCCAGTTGTCGCCGCCGTCTGCCTGGCCGTGCTCACCACGGGCTGCGGCGCCGAGGTCGAGCCCTCGCCGGACTCGAAGGCCGCGTCGTCCGTCACCCTGACCAACTGCGGGCGCAAGGTGACGTACGACAAGGTCCCGGAACGGGTCGTCACCAACGACGTCGGGATCACCGAGCTGATGTTCGCGCTCGGCCTGGAGGACCGGATGGCCGGGTTCGCGATGCCCGACGACAAGGGCGACCTGAGTGCCGTGCCGTGGAAGGACGGCTACGACAAGGTGAAGTGGCTGTCGAAGGACCAGCTCACCACGGAGAACGTCCTCGACGCCCGCGCCGACTGGGTCTTCGCCGGCTGGAACTACGGCTTCCGCGAGGACAGCGGCTTCACCCCGGACGCGCTGACCAAGCTCGGCATCCCCTCGTACATCCTCACCGAGTCCTGCCGCAACGGCCGTACGGACACCTCCCGGGGCATCATGCCGCCGCTTCAGGCGCTGTACGAGGACCTCACCAACCTGGGCAGGCTGTTCGGCGTGGAGAAGCGGGCGGCCGCGCTGATCGCCGACTTCAAGGGCGAGGTGGCCGAGGTGAAGGCGAAGGCCCCGGCCGACTCCCCCAAGGTCTTCCTCTACGACAGCGGCGAGGACCAGCCCTTCACCTCCGGCCGGTACGCCGCGCCCGACCAGATCATCAGCGAGGCCGGCGGGGTCAACGTCACGCACGACCTCAAGGACTCCTGGACGACGGTCGGCTGGGAGACCGTCGTGGAACGGAACCCCGACGTGATCGTGATCTGCGACTACGGGGATGTGACCGCGGAACAGAAGAAGAAGTTCCTGCTGTCCTACGCCCCGCTGCGGAACGTGTCGGCCGTCAAGAACAAGCGGATCTTCACGCTGGACTACGTCGACCTGGTGGAGAGCCCACGCAACCCGTCGGCGATCGCCCGCCTCGGCGAGTACCTGCGGACGACCACGCCCTAGGCGGCGTGGCAGAGCGTCGCGGGTTCCGCCGGGACCGCGGCGCGGGCCATGGCCGCGGGCACGGGACGGGCGGTGCGGACGGTGGCCGGGGCCTGCGAGCGGTTCCGTGCGAAGACGACCAGGCGCAGCACCACGAACCGCCCGACACCGGCGAGTGCGGAGGCGGACAGGTAGACGACCTGTTCGAGCACCGCACCGGGCGCCGCCACCAGCTGCTGGAGGACGAACATCGCCGCGCAGGTCACCGCGTACGCGACCGCCGCGGATCCGGCCGACTGCACATGCTGGCGCCAGGTCGCGCGCCCGCCCGCGCCGAACGTGAAGCGGGCGTGCAGCTCGGTGGCCAGGAGCGTGGAGACCACGGTGATCACGGCGTTGGCCAGGACCCAGGGAATCCAGGAGGCCATGGCCGCCACGGCGAAGCTGGAGGCGAGCCCCACCCCGCCGCCGCAGAACACGAATCGGGCGAAGGCGGTGAAGGCGCCGGGTGCCGCCTGCTGCCGGCTCTGCGCTGTTTCCATGACCCGCCCCCTTTGATGGCTCACTCCGCGAAGCGCGCACCCCTCGGCCTGCAAGACCAAGGCGTGCGCCGCCTGTGACACCATCATGGCACACAAGTGATGCCATCGCGAGCCATTTATAGCGCCACCTGCGTCACCGCAGGTCAGCCCACCGACACCAGCCCCGCCTCATACGCGATGATCACCAGCTGGACCCGGTCCCTCGCGTCCAGCTTCGCCAGCAGGCGGGTCAGATACGTCTTCGCGGTCGACACACTGATGCACAGCTCGGCGGCGATCTCGGTGTTGGACAGACCCGAGCCGACGAGGGTGAGGACCTCGCGTTCCCGGTCCGTGATGGACGTCAGGTCGCGGCGGGCGCCGGACGGTTGCGGGCGGGACGCGAAGTCGCGGATCAGACGGCGCGTCACGCTCGGCGCGATGAGCGCGTCGCCGGCCGCCACGATCCGTACGGCCGCGATGATGTCGTCCAGGGCCATGTCCTTGACCAGGAACCCGGACGCACCGGCGCGCAGCGCCCCGTACACGTAATCGTCGTCGTCGAAGGTCGTGAGGACGACCACCCTCGTGTCCGGCTGGTCCCGGGTGATGTGGTCCGTGGCCTCGATGCCGTCCATCCCGGGCATCCGGATGTCCATCACCACCACATCCGGGGCGAGTTCGGCCACCAGCCCGACCGCCTCCTCCCCCGTCGCCGCCTCCCCGACCACCTCCACGTCCTCAAGATCGGCCAGCACCAGGCTCAGTGCCGTACGGATCAGCTGCTGGTCGTCGGCCAGCACCACCCTGACGTTCATCGGACCACCGCCGGGACCGGCAGCCGGGCCGCCACCCGGAAGCCGCCCTCGGGGCGCGGCGACGCCGTGAACTCGCCGTGGAGCAGGGCGACTCGCTCCTTCATGCCGGCCAGCCCGAAGCCCGTGTCGGTCGAACTCCCGCGCCCTCGGCCCTCGTCGGTGATCTCCAGTGCCAGCTCGTCGTCGGCGCGATAGTCGAGGGTGACCCGGCACGCGCGCGTGCCGGCATGGCGTACGACATTGGTGACCGACTCCTGGACGATGCGGAAGGCCGACAAGTCGATGTCCGGGGGCAACGCGCGGGGGTCGCCCACGCGCCGCACCTCGACCTGTACGCCCGCCGCCGTCGTCACGGCCGCCAGCCGGTCCACGTCCGCGAGACCCGCGGAGATCACGTCCCGCCCCTCGTCCGCAGCCCGCAACGCGACCAGCATTCTCCGCAGGCCCGCCAGTGTCTCCCGCCCCTCGTTCTCCACCGCCCGCATCGCCTCCAGGGCCGCCGCCGGGCGGGTCGACGCCACGCGGGCCGCCGCTCCGGCCTGGAGGGCGATGATGCCGATGCTGTGGGCGACCGTGTCGTGCATCTCGCGGGCGATGCGCAGGCGTTCGGCGGTGACGACCTGCGCGGAGTGCTCGGCCACGAGCCGTTCGGCGTGGACGCGGGCCTGGTGGGAGGAGTTGCCGAGCAGCCAGGCGATCACGGCGACCATGGCGACGGTCAGTTCGGCGGAGGTGCCGACGACCCAGCCGTACAGCAGTCGCACCGCCAGCCAGGCGGCCAGAGTGCCGAGTGCCATCACCAAGGCGGTTACGGCGGTGCGGCGGGCGTGCGTCGCTGCGACGAAGTACAGGGCGACGGTGGGCGCGAGGAACTGGGCCATGGGTATCTCGGCCTCTCCCAGCGCGGTCGTCGCGAAGCCTGCGGCCAGCAGCAGCCAGGTGAGGGCGGCGAGCGGTCTCCTGGACAGCAGACGGCTGCCGTACAGGGCCAGCGCGGTGGACAGCGCCAGAGCGAGCAGCCCCTCCCAGCGGTACAGCTGGGCCGCCGGCCACTCGTCGGGCTCCACCTCGCCGGGCAGGCGCACGCGCGCGAGGCGGGTGAACAGCTCCCCGGCACACCACGCAAGCGCCACCCAGACGCCCGGCGGCAGGCGTTTGTGCAGGGGCGGCGGCGGTTCGGTGGCGGGCATGCGGCGATCGTAGGCGGGCCCAGCAGCTCAGGTCATCGGCCCGGAGACGTACAACCACGGTCGACACCGGGCCCGTACGAGTGTCAGCGACGGGCCGATGTGCCGCCCCGGCCCGCCGCGCGACCGTAGAGCCGTGATCGAAATCAACGAGCTGACCAAGAGATACGGCGACACAACCGCCGTACGCGACCTGTCCTTCACCGTCCGCCCCGGCCGGGTCACCGGCTTCCTCGGACCCAACGGCGCGGGCAAGACCACGACCCTGCGGATCCTGCTGGGCCTCGTCGAGCCGAGCGCCGGCACCGCCACCGTCGACGGCCACGCCTTCCGCCACCACCGCCGCGGCCTGCGTCACGTCGGCGCACTGCTGGACGCCGGTGATGTGCACGGCGGGCGCAGTGCACGGGCGCATCTGGGGGCGCTGGCGCGGAGCAATCGCATCCCCGCACGCCGGGTGGACGAGGTCCTCACCGAGGTGGGGCTCGTTGGTGGTGCCGCCCGGCGCCGGGTCGGCGGGTTCTCGCTGGGCATGAGGCAACGGCTCGGCATCGCGACCGCGCTGCTCGGAGATCCACCGGTGCTGCTCTTCGACGAACCCCTCAACGGACTCGATCCCGAAGGCGTGTTGTGGGTGCGGAGGCTGTTCCGGAGGCTCGCGGCCGAGGGGCGTACGGTCTTCGTCTCCAGCCACCTCATGTCCGAGATGGAGCACACGGCCGACGAACTGATCGTCATCGGGCGCGGCGAGCTGATCGCCGCCGAGAGCCTCACCGAGTTCGCCGCGCGGGGTACGGCGCCGACGGTGACCGTACGGTCTCCGGACTCGGCCGCACTGGCCGCCGTACTGGCGTCGGAGGGGGCGACGGTGGCGTCGTACGACGAGGAGACGCTTCAGGTGGCGGGGCTGAGCGCCGAACGGGTCGGCGAGCTCGCCTTCGAACACCGTTTCCTGATCCGGGAGTTGACGACACGTGCCGCCTCCCTGGAAACGGCCTTCATGGAACTGACCGCCGACAGCGTCGAGTACACCGCCGGAGACCAACGATGACGAACGCGCGCTACACCGACCTCCTCGCCGCCGAGTGGCTCAAACTCCGCTCCCTGCGCTCCACTTACTGGGCGCTCGGCATCGGCGCACTGGCGGTCGTCGGCTTCAACGCGAACGAGGCCCGTTCCGACTACGCCAACTACCCTTACATGCCCGCGGACATGAAGACGGGGTACGTGGACTGGGCGCTGCGCTCCGCCTTCACCGACGGTGCCGCGCTGATCCTGATCCTGGTGTGCGCGAGCGTCGGCGCGCTCACGATCGTCGGCGAGTACGCGACCGGGCTGATCCGTACGACGTTCACGGCCGTGCCGGACCGGCGGGCGCTGATGGCGGCGAAGCTGACGGTGGTGACCGGCGTCATGACCGGCTACGGGGCCGTCCTCGCCGGGGCGTCCTACGCCACCACCCAGGGCATCCTCTCCGGCCGGGGCGCGGACGTCCCGGTCACTCACCCGGGCGTGGTGTCGCTCCTGCTGGCCTCGGTGCTGCTCGCGCCGGTCGCCGCGCTGGCCGGCATGGCCCTGGGCGCGGTGATCCGGCACGGCGCCACGACGACGGCCGCCATCACCGTCGTACTCCTGCTCCTGCCGACCTTCATCACCGACCGCTACGCCTGGACGGCTGCCGTCCGCAACGCTCTTCCCGTCCACGCCTGGGCCCGCCTGGTCGACGTGACCTACGGCGAGTCGGCGGTCAGGATCTATCCGCCCCACTATCCGGCGACGGTGACGGGCAGTTGGGTGGTCCTCGCGGCGTGGGCGGCGGTGGCGGCCGTGGTCGCGGTGGTGGCCGTGGAACGGCGGGATGTGTGAGCCGGGGACTTCTCGACTCTCCGAAGACTTCCTCAGTTCTCTGAAGGCGACGCGTCCCAGAGCCTGTTGAAGTGGCTGACGCGTTCCTCGACGTGGTGACGTGTCATCCTCAGTGTCGTCCTGGCGGGCCTGCCCCGGACGTCGGGCTCGGTCTCGTGGCACAGTTCGCCGTCGAAGATGATGAAGTCGTTCAGCTGGGCGTTCGGCTCCACCTCCGACTGGATGGCGATACGCGCGTCGATTCCGAACGTGCGGTGCCGCTCGCAGAGTTGGCGGAGGCTGTCGGTGACCTCGTCGGGCTCGTCCACGAGGAACAGCCGCCGGATCTCCACGCCCCGCTGCTTCGCCTTCTCCTGCTCGGTGAGATACCGCTTCGCGGGCTCGCTGGACCAGAAGTCCCGGTCGACGGACGTGCTCGTGGCGTAGAGCGTCTTCTTGACGCACATGGTCAGGTCGACCAGCCACTCGTTGTTCTCACCGGGACAGGTCGAGATGCCGTTGCTGAGGTCCTCCATCAACTGGGCGAGGTCGCCCAGCTCCTGCTCGGCGAAGGACTTCACGATGTCGGACCCCTGGTCACCGACTTCCGTGTACGCCCGCACCAGCCGGGTCACCTCGTCGGAGCGGAGCACCGAACCGTCCACCCGGCTGAACAGCTCCGTCGCCGCGTTGATCTTGGAGAAACTGTCGTCGACGGCCCTGCTCATCTCCCCGTGGTGCGCGGTCAGGCTCGACTTCATCTCGTCGAGGTGCTTGCGCTGGCTGTCCTCGACCGCCTGGAGCCGCTCCCCGAAGTCCACGAGGTACTGCACTATCAGCGCGGCGCTGCCGAGGACGATGGACGCCACCCACTGCCAGATGTTCCCGTCGTCCTCCTTCAGGACGCTGGTCAGCAGAAAGGCCCCGCCCGCCGCCGACGCGGTGATGAGGATTCTCCAGAACAGCTTGGGCATGCGCACCGCCGCGCTGTCCCTGGTGCCTAATGATGCTCCGGTCATGTCGGTAGCCCCCGTCGGGTGTGTGGTGGGTGCTGCCGCTCCTCAGCGCGTGCTCAGCGCCTGGTGCAGCAGCGGTATGGCCTGGACGGCCAGTTGGTCACGGATGCGCTGGACGAGGTTCTGCCACTGGCGGCTGAACCCCGGTTCTCGCTCCAGCACCTCCCACAGGTGGCCCAGCGACGGGTCCACGTGCGCGCTCGGCATCCACAGATGCAGTAGATGGTCGACGGCGGGGCGCAGGGCCAGGACGGCCGACGGGCCGTCCGCCGCACCCAGTCGGCTGTTCTCCAGCATGTGCACGACGGTCGTCAGGAGCCAGTCGTGCAGTGCGAGGTCCTCGCACAGACCCGCGGCCGTGGCGGCCGGGATCGTCTCCGGCAGCCGCAGCTCCATGGTCCGCAGCCCGTCCTCGGCCAGGGTGAAGCGTCGCAGCGAGGCCCCTTCGCCGTCGGTCGTCCGTCGCGCCACCCAACGCAGGTGTGTGCGGCGGGACTTGAAGGGAGCCTTGTTGTCGAGCAGGGGGTGGCGCACGAGTTGGGCCAGCAGATCCTCGGCGATCGCCCCGAGGTCGAGTTCGCCGCGCCCGGCACCGCGCAACACGCCTTCCAGCGTGGCCTGTTCGGGGAGTTTCCCGAAGGGCTCGACCAGGCCGGGACGTACGAGGTAGTGGCCCCAGGGGCGGCGTACGTCGGGGCCGACGGCCGGGGCGCTGAAGTACGCGCCGGCCTGGAGCAGCCGCCCCTCGGTGAGCGCCGCGCGGGAGATCACCGTGCCGACGGCCCGGACCTTGGCGCCGTTGGCGGTGGGCAGCCGGCAGTCGACACCGGTCAGGACCTCGGGGGAAAGGGCGTACAGATTGGGCCGCTCGGAGACCCGGACGTGTTCGTCGGCCCGCAGCCTGAGCAGCTGGGCGGCGGCCCGGCCGTCCAGCGCGTGGAAGGACGGCAGCAGACAGGTCCGCACCTCCCCGCAGGCGAGAACCGTACGCGCCGACCGTCCGGGGGCCGTCATCTCAAGTCCCCTCGGACAGCGAGGAGTCGATCGGCTCCTCGTAGAAGACGTAGGTGGCGCGCTGCGCGACCGCGGCCGGCACCGCCGCCCCTTCACCGGCGGACCGCTCGGCAACCTGCCGCAGGGCCCCGGAGTCGACGTCCGTCTGGTCGAGGATGAGCCGCACGGCGTCCTCGACGGCCACGAAACGGTTCGGCACGAGCGTGCAGGTGCGGTACGCGCTGAACGGCGTCGCGGAGTCGTTGAGCCTGAGCAGCGGCGGCAGCCGGTCCCAGTCGTGCGGGAAGTCCTCGCCGTCCCAGGGGCGCGGGGTGAGGACGGGCTCGCCCAGATGCCGTAGCAGACCCAGCCGGGCCAACTGCCATACGGCGGCCAGGAACGGGCACGACCACTGACGGCGGCCGTCCTTCTCCGACCACAGCTCGACGTCCATGAACACCGAGTGGTTGCGGGCCGCGGTCTCCTGGGGCGGCTGCCAGACCGTGACCTCGGCCAGGGCGTTGCGCGTGGTGGGCGTGCGCTGGCCGTTGGCGAGCCAGCCGGTGCGGCTGACCGGCGGACGGGAGCCATGGCTGCCCGGCGGCGGCGACTCGACGAGGCGGTGCATGACGGACTCGGCCAGCTCGATCCGGTCGGCGACCGCACAGCCCGACTCGCGGGCCAGGTAGTCGATGACCAGCCCGGCCTCCTCGGCCTCTTTCAGGATCAGCGGCACGAGTTCGGCCGGGGTGGAGAAGCGGGTGAAGTAGTCGTCGATGAGGAAGCAGGTGCTGATACGGGGCCGCTTGCCGCCGGTGCGGCGGGCGGCGGAGGCGCGCGCGGCCTCCACCCAGATCCGTACCTCGTCGAAGTGCCGGCGCAGCCGCTCGGGGCCCGCCGCGAAGTCCTCCATGTAGAGGTGGCCCAGCTCCAGGGAGAGGTGGGACAACGGCACGGACTGGGTGCGGGGATCCGCGGTGGTCTCCCGGAACACGGCTTCGGTCACGCCTGCTCCCAGAACTTGTCGTCGGTGAGCCGGCCGGCCAGTTGGCTCAGCGCCTGCCAGGTCTCCATGTTGGCGATCTGGCTGTCGAGCACGTCCTCGTCGGTGATGAGCTGCTCCCGCCACTGGAGGACCGGCTCCAGCGGCACCGAGCCGAGTACCTGGCTCCAGCCGATGCCGTGGCTGGAGGCGAGCTGCTTGAGATCGCGGTCGCACTCACGCATCCACGCCGACTGGGTGGCGGACACCTGCGACCACAGCGCCGATTCGGGATCGGGTACGGCGGCCCGGACGAAGCGGATGGCACGGCGCAGCGCGTCCTCGTCATGGCCGCGGGCGACACCGCCGGCGACGATGCCGCGCTTGCCGAAGACGAGACTCGCGGCGGCCGCCACATGCTGGCGGGTCCAGCGGTGGAAGACCAGCCAGCGGGCGTCGACGCCGCTCATCTCGCGCTGTGCGGTGGCCTCCAGGGCCATGTCCACGGCGTAGCTGCGGCCGGCGCTGAGGTCGACGACGATCAGATCGAACTCGTGGTAGAGCTTCAGCAGCAGATCGACGCAGCGGCTCAGGTTCTCGTCGCTGGTGGCGAACTCGCCGCCGCTGAGGTCGCCCGGCATCAGCACCAGCCGGCCGGATCCGGGCGGCCGGGTGCGCAGCACCCGGTGCTCGGTGTCCGACCAGACGTCTATCCGGACCGGCTCGCTGATCTCGCCGACCAGATAGGAGTGCAGACCGCGCTCCTCGGCGGCCTGGCGGGCGTCGGGCACGTCGAAGACGGCCGACGCGGTCGGCGAGCCGAAGTCGAAGTCCAGGTAGCAGACGTCGTCCCCGCCCAGCGCCCGGTGGTAGGCGAGGTTGGCGCTGGTCACGGAGCGGCCCGTGCCTCCCTTGTCGGAGGCCGCGAAGATCAGCACAGTGTCACACTCCCTGGGCCGCGGCTTCGCGGGCCCGGGCGAGGGAGTCGAGCTGGCCCAGCACGTCGAGCGTCAACGAGTAGGCCGTACCTGGCTGTTCGTCCACGAGAGTGCGGGCGCGGCGCAACTTGACCTCGATGTTCCTGAGTTGCATGCCGTGCTTGCCGTCGTCCTTGGGCGCCGGTTCCATCTGCTCGTTGCCGAGGAGATGGGCGGACTCACTGAGTAACGCCCTTGTCAGCTCGGTCAGTTCGAGGCTGCGGATCGGCGGCTGCCGGTACATGTCGTGGACCTGGACCATCACCTCGACGACCCGCTCGGTGATCGCCCAGGACACCGGCCCCTCGTGGGGCTGCGATTCGGGATACACGGCGAACACGTTGTCCCAGAGACCGACGCCCTCGCCGTCGCGGATACGGCGCCGCCACATATGGCCGAAGATGTTCTCGGCCAGCCGCAGCAGCCGGTCGTGCGAACTCAGGTTGCGGGAGAGCGTGCACAGTTGAATGGTCCGCTTCAGCAGCTGTGCCGAGAAGTCGGTCATCTTCCAGTGCATGGGCGGCCCGATCCGTTCGCTGCCCTGCAACGGCAGGGTGACGCCCGGATTGTGCAGCCGGATCACCGGGTCGTCGCGCGTCATACGGCTGGTGATACGGCCGCGTTCGGCGAGGCGCTCCATGACGGCGACCGTGCGGGTCAGGTCGTCGTCGGTGGCCCGGCGCCGCATCAGGTCGTGGACGAGGATGGCGGCGACGGAGAGGGAGAAGTACTCCGACTCCAGCTTCTGTCCCGTCGTACGCCAGGGAATGTCCTCCAGGGGCCAGCGTTCGCCGTCGAAGCGGGCGATGCGTGACCAGAACTGCTGGGTGATCTCCCAGCGCAGTCGCAGCGCCTCGGCGAGCTTCTGCTGTTCGGTGTTGAGCAGGCCCAGGGTGAGGGTGCGGTCGGAGAACAGGTCCTGGATGCCGTCCAGGGCGACGGTGGTGAAGTACAGATACGGCACCGGGTCGGCGACGCCGGCGGGCTGTGGCCCGATGGGCTCGTCGGTCTCGATCTCGGGCGCGTCCCGCACCAGGCCCCATGCCCAGCCGCATTCGAAGAACTGGCTCTCGTCCCTGAGGGCTTCCTCGACATCGACACCGAGGACGAAGCTCTCGGCGATCGCGGCGCGCAGGGGACGGAAGCGGTTCTGGAATTTCTGGAGTACGTGCCGCTGCGACAACCGCCCTTGGCCGAGGAGTTCGGTGAGCGTACGGCCCTGCGAGGAGTCGGTGTCGAAGACGTTGACGGTGAAGGAGCGCAGCAGGCTCACCATGGCGGCGGTGAGCCGGTTGCTGGTGGCCGCCCGCAGTTCCGCGATCGTCTCCTGGATGTCACTGCGCCGCGTCTTGGTCGCATAGACCTTGAGGAAGCCGAGCGTGGCCAGGCAGAGACTGATCGACATCGAGAACGAGTCGACCACGCCGAGTTCACGCTGTTCCTCGGTGAGGTCCGTGGTCTCCTCGGGGGACCCGAAGTAGTAACCACCGGAGAAGGTGGGCCTCTTGTCCTCGCCGGTGTGGGTGCGCATGAACTCGGCGGCGGCCATGACGATGTTGGCCGGAATGTCCAGCCGGCCGCCGGCCTTCTTCAGCGCCTGTTGGATGTCTTCCTGTGTGGTGTCCGGATCGTCCAGCCGGAACGCGGGGATCTCCGTGGCCGGATAGAGCAGGCAGAGCAGACGCTCCGCGTCCGCGACGCTGCTTTCCCGGCCCCATTTGCCCCAGGCCCAATCTCCGCCCTCGAAGGAGTTCCGAGCGACTGCCTGCCAGATGTCCAGCAGATGCTGGCGTGGCTTGATCTGCATCCCATGCCCCTCGCACAGACCGCACTGCCATCACTTGAGGAAAAAGCCCTCTTCTGTTGTGAAGATTCAGAGATCAGCGACCGGAATATCCTGATCCGATTTCCGCCGCCAGCCATAGGCGACGATCATTCCCGTATATCCGTTGCGCACAGCGGCCGAGGATTTGAGACGTACGACCTTGAAGTCCTCGGCGAACGACTCAAGACTCGCATGCACTTCGGATTCTCCCACGTCACACGCGGGGAAGAAATGCTCACCCGCGTGATATCCCTTCGAATGTTCCATGAAGGCGGCGGCGAAGGGGGCACCGGGAGCGAGCGCGCTCATGAAGGCCTCGACGCCCAGCCGGAACTCCTGGTGGGAGGCGGTCATCGACTCGGCGACGAAGAACATGGTCCCCACGGACCACCGTCCCCGGTGCCGCTCCAGGTGGAAGATATTGCCCTGCTCGACCCCGACGACCTTGCGGAACTTCTCGCGCGGGGCCATCTCGAGGGAGCCGTACGCCTCATGCTCGCACAGGGCGTTCCAGAACTGGTCCCAGTTCTCGTCGTAGGACTCGACCTGGCTCGCGAGGTACGAGACGTTCGCGGGCGAGCGCTCGAAGAGGGTGATCTCGTCGCACCACGGCAGCATGGCGAGTGCGGGATACAGATTTGCGCCGGCGCCCACATCGATGCCGGAAACCGGGCCGACGGCCTGCTTCCGGAAATGATCGGCGAAATGATCTCTGACCAGGTGGAGGATCTCCGCGTCCTCTGACTGTAAGACGCTGTAGTTGTGCTCCACGTAGGCGTCCGGGTCGAATGCACCCCAGGAGACTTCAGCGTTCTTCAACCGGGTCAAAGCGCCCCCCGACGGTCTCAAGGTCATCCTCTTACGGTACCAAAGGAAGGCGCACTGGGAGCGCGTCGAGGCATACACAACACGCGCACTTGAACATCCCGATAGCCCTGCTCAAGATGGGCGGATCTCGGCTGAACACCTGAAACGGCGGGCAACAGGTGCTCACTCGCATGAGTGACTCCAATCCATTACATAGGGGGCGGACGATGGCTCTACCGGAGGAACGTTTCCCTTTTCTGAGTGGCCGTTCTGACCAGGCATTCTTCGCCGACCGCGCCGACCGACCGCTCACCACGCGAGGCGTCACCGAGGCGGACCTGCCCGAACTCCTCCGCGTGGACAGGGAGGTCTTCCCCGACGAGCCGTACCCGTATTTCGTCCTCCGCCAGCACTACGACGTGCACGGCGACGGCATCTTCGTTCTCGACGACGGGGAGAGCCTCCAGGGCTACGTCCTGTTCGCCACCACCTCGGACGGTGGCGTGTGCTGGGTACTGAGCCTGGCCGTCGCCCCCGGCCAGCGGGGCCGTGGCCTGGGCCGCCGGCTGATGCTGGAGGTGCTGCGCCAGTTACGCGGGGAGGCCGTCCACGAGGTCCGCCTGACGGTGGAACCGGCCAACGCGGCGGCGATCATGCTGTACCGGTCGCTGGGCTTCTGGTCCGAGGAGGGGGTGCGCAGGGACCATCTCGGGCCCGGCGAGGACCGGATCGTCATGCGGATGGGGCTGTGAGCCCGGGGGGAACCCTGACGTCGGTCCTGGGGTAATCCCCAGTACCAAGTGGGTTGTTGCCCGGATGTGACGGCTCGTCAAGATCCGTCAGGCTCGATGACATGAAGCCGATGACCAAGAGCCTCGCCCTGATCGCCGCCGCCTCCGGCATCGTGTTCGGCGTCATGACGCCCCTCACCGCGTCCGCCACGAACGACGTGTCCACGCCGCTGAAGTGGACCAAGTGCAAGGGCAGCGGCCTCGATCCGCGGCAGCAGTGCGCGACGGTCGAGGTGCCGATGGACTACGCCGACCCGGACGGACCGACGATCGACGTCGCCGTCTCCCGTATCCCCAGCGAGCAGCCGTCCGCCCGTCGCGGCGCCCTGCTGCTGATCCCCGGCGGACCCGGCAACACCAGCATCGACGACCCGTCGGGCAAGGGCCAGAAGCTGCCGCGGAAGGTGCGCGACACCTACGACCTGATCGGGTTCGCCCCGCGCGGGCTGGCCCCGTCCACCTCCGCCGGCTGCGGCCTCGACCACGCCGACCTCGCCCTCTCGGCGACCCGGCCCTGGCCCGCCCCCGACGGCTCCATCACCGAGAACCTGGTCACCGCGGAGCGCATCGCGAACACCTGCGCACGCAATGGCGGCGAGCTGCTCCAGCACATCAGCACCGCCAACGAGGCCCGCGACCTGGACCGTATCCGGGCCGCGCTCGGCGAGCGGAAGATCTCCGCCTGGGGCGTCTCGTACGGCACGTATGTCGGCGCCGTCTACAACGAACTGTTCCCGCACCGCACCGACCGGATCGTGCTGGACAGCAATGACAACCCCGACCCCGTCAAGGTCCAGCGCACCTGGCTGGCCGCGTACGAGCGGGGCGTCGAGGACGTGTTCCCCGAGTTCGCCAAGTGGGCTTCCGCGCCCGGCAATCCGGACCGGATCGCCAGGACCCCGGCCGGGGTGCGGGCGGACTTCCTGAGCCTGGCCGCCCGCCTCGACCGCGAGCCGATCCCCTGGCCCGGCGCCAACCCGCCCGTGCTGAGCGGCAACGAGCTGCGCCAGGCGATGCTGAACGCCCTGTACGACACGGACGACTTCCCCGGCCTTGCCCAGCTGATCCTGGCCGCCCGGAAGGGGACCGTGCCGCCCGCGCCGCCGTCCCCGCCGGAGGAGGAGTTGCAGAACCTCGCCGCTGTCGCCATCGGGACCATCTGCAACGACGCCGACTGGCCGGCCTCCGCCGACGCCTACCGCAAGGACGTGGCGAAGAGCCGGGCCGCGCACCCGCTGACCGCCGGCATGCCCCGGAACGCGATGGTCTGCGCCGCCTGGCCGTACGAGCAGCGCGAGGCGCCGGTACGGATCACCGACCGAGGCCCGTCCAACGTCCTCCTCGTGCAGAACGAACGGGATGTGGCGACCCCGCTCACCGGCGCCCTGAAGCTGCGCGCGGCACTCGGCAAGCGGGCGGTGATGGTCGTCAACGACGCCACGGGACACGGGGCTTATCTGGACGACGGCACGGCGTGCGGCGACGCCGTGGTCTCCCGGTTCCTGGCGACCGGGGAGCGGCCGAGCCGGGACACCTACTGCGATTAGGCGGCCTGGCGATGTCGGCGGCGGTTCGACCGCGCCCCAAAGGGGCGCGGGGAACTGCGCGACCAGCCACGACGGACCCGCAGCCGATCCACGGCATATCGCGGCACTACCAATCGCGGCACTTCCAGCGGAGCGCCACCGCGTGGAACGCCTCCTTCGGCTCCCAGTGCCAGTCCGAGTTCGGGTCGCCCGGACGGTCCTTGACCGGCTTCGTGACGGCGTACGACGCCAAGTCGATGTCGTAGCGAGGGTTGTCCGGGCGGTGCTCGGCGTCCGCGGTGACGAACTCGAAGGCCATCGCCGCGTACAGGCCCATCGACTCGAAGACGTCCAGCAGCTCGACCAGGTAGTCGGCCTGGGTGCGCTCGCTGCGGACCAGGTCGCCCTTGATCTCCGGTGGGGTCTTGTCGTAGTCGACGATGCCCCAGCCCATGCCGCCCGCCTCGGGAGCACCGACGTACGTGCACGTCCCGAACTCGGTGATGGCGAGGGGCTTTCCCCAGCGCAGGTACCGCTTCAACTCCCGTACGTAGTCCGCGCTGTTGGGATGGGACGAGTAGTAGTCGATGCCGACGACGTCGAAGAGGTTCCAGTCGACCTTGTCGTCCTGTGCGGCGGCGTAGGACAGGCGGCCGTGGAAGACGGAGCGGCCGACGGCGGCGGCCTTGGCGGTGAAGCGGTCGAGGCGGCGCTGCATCTGCGCCCAGTCGACGGTGCCGTTCTGGAGGTTCTCGATGCGCTCCAGAACGTTCTCGCCGGGCACGATCCCCGGCACGAACAGCCAGAACTCGCAGCCCACGCTGAAGTCGACACTCGCGCCCTGCCGGCGCAGCCCCTCCGCGTGCCGGCCGGTCTGAGCGATGTGGTCGAGGATGTCCCGCTCGGGTGCGTCCCCGAGGGTGGGCTGGAGCCAGACGTGCAGCCCGCGTTCGGCTGCCTCGGTGGCGGTCGCGTTGAGGCGTTCGACACCGTCGCCGGTGACGTCGACGGTGTCCGCGTGCAGGTCGTCGCGGATGACGCGGATGTCCCTGCGCATCCGGGCGGCGCTGAAGGCCGTACCCGGGGTCTCCCCCGCGCCGACGGTGTAGACGACGCCCCGGCGCCGCAGCCCACGGTGGCTCGTCGTCGCCTCCGCCGCCCGTGCGCCGGTGGCCGGCAGCAGCGCCCCCGCGACTCCGACGGCCGCGGCCCCGGCGAGGAACCGCGCCCTGCTGATCCCCTTCTTGGTGTTCTCCATGCCCTCACTGTGGCGAGCGGGGAACCGCGTGTCCGTCGCCCGAAGGTCTACGGCACGGCAACCAAGGTATGAGGTCCTGCGTCGATCACAGGAGAGATCGTTGACGGAGTACGACCGAAGGAGAGCCCGACCGTGAAGTTCGAGCCGCGCCGCCGCACGGTGCTCGCGACCGCCGCCGCAACCGTCGTGGCCACGGCCGCGCCGGCCGCCGCCACCGCGGACACCGAGGTCACCGCCCGACTGCGCGCGCTGGAGGAGCAGCACGGCGCCCGTCTGGGCGTGTTCGCCCACAACCTCTCCTCGAAGCGCACCGTCCGCCACCGCGCCGACGAACGCTTCCCCGTCTGCTCCGTCTTCAAGACCCTGGCCGCCGCGGCCGTACTGCGCGACCTGGACCGGCACGGCGAGGTGCTCGCCCGCCGCATCCACTACACCGAGGCCGACCTGGTCGACGGCTCCGACAGGACCAGGGAGCACCTGGCCGAGGGCATGACGATCGCCGAACTCGCGGACGTGGCGATCCGCTACAGCGACAACACCGCGGGCAACCTGCTCCTGCGCGAGCTGGGCGGCCCCACGGCGATCACCCGCTTCGCCCGCTCCCTCGGCGACCGGGTGACCCGCCTGGACCGCTGGGAGACGGAACTGAACTCGGCCGAACCGTGGCGGGTGACGGACACGACAAGCCCGTACGCGATCGGCCGCACCTACGCCCACCTGGTCCTCGGCGACGCCCTGAACCGCACGGACCGGCAGCTCCTCACCCACTGGCTGCTGAACAACACCACCAGCGGCGCCCGCTTCCGCGCCGGTCTGCCCAAGACCTGGACGATCGCCGACAAGACGGGTTCCGGTTCCTACGGCACGGTCAACAACGTCGGCATCGCCTGGACCGAGAACGGCACCCCTCTCGTCCTCGCCGTCCTCGCCACCAAGCCGGCCCAGGACGCCGCGTGGGACAACGCCCTGGTCGCGGAGACGGCTGCGGTGCTTGCACAGGCCGTTGGCTGAGCCCGGCGAGCCACCGGGATACAACGGCCGCGTCAACCCGGGCAACCGAATCCTTCGTACCGGTGGTCTGGAGGGCGAGGGGGTGCTCGATGCAGGCCGAACAAGAGGACCGGTTCCAGGAATTCGTCAGAGCGAGGTGGTCCCATCTCGTGCGGACCGCCTATCTGCTCACGGGCGATGCACACCACGCCGAGGACCTGACGCAGACGGCGCTGGCGAAGGCGTACCGCTCCTGGCGGCGGGTCTCGCGCAGCGACAACCCGGAGGCGTACGTCCGCCGGATGCTGGTCACCTGCAACAGCGACCGCTTCCGCAAGCGGCGTGTCAAGGAGGCGCTGACCGACGCGCTGCCGGATGTGGCGGGGCGTGATGAGGCGTACTCCCTGGCCGACGAGCGCCGCACGCTGCTCGGCGCGCTGGCCGAACTGCCGCCCAGGCAGCGGGCGGTGGTCGTCATGCGCTACTGGGAGGACCTGTCCGAGGCGGAGGTCGCCGAGATGCTCGGCTGCTCTCCCGGCACGGTCAAGAGCCAGGCGTCCAAGGCGCTGGCGAAGCTGCGTACGTATCCGGGGCTCGCGCAAGTCATGCAGGGAGAGACCAGGTGAACGAGGAACAAGGACAAGAACCGGGCGCCGACCAGGACTTCGAGGAGCAGTTGCGCGAACTGCTCGCCGAGGACGCGTACACCATCCGGCCCTCGCCCGCGCCCTACCCGTCGATCCGTCGCCGGGGCGCGGTCGAGCGCAGGCGCCGGGTGACGGTGGCGGGGGTGGCGCTGGCGACGCTGGCCGCCGTGCCCGCGGGGGCCATCGCGGTCACCGGCGGAGGCTCGGAGGCGGACACGGCGACTCCGACGCCGTCGGTCAGTGCCACGCGGCAGACCATTCCCACTCCCACTCCGACGCCGAGCGGACCGGAGGGACCCGCCACGCCCGGGCAGTTGCTCGACGGGCTCACGCTCGGGAAGGCCGCGTCCTGGCTGGAGGACTGCATCGACTACGACCGGAGCCACGGCTCCATGGATGGCTCCGCCCTGGGCGACGCCGCCGACTACCGGATCCTCCTCGGGATGAGGAGCACCGGGGACAGCAACTCCCCCGGCGACGGCTTCTACATCGTCGCCGTGAAGGAGAAGCAGACACCGGCCAAGGTGATCTGCCACATCACGGACGGCGAGGCGTCCGGGATCTCGTCCAGCGTCGGTGAGGACCCGCCGCTCCCTGACGCCGGCCCCGTGCAGATCGACGTCAACGACTACAAGCTCTACCAGCAGTCCATCCTCGACAAAGGCAGCTGGAAGCTCCCCTTCCGCTGGGGCAGCATCGGCAAGGCCGACTCGAACGTGACCAAGGTGACCGTCACCTACGGCGGCAGGACCAGCCAGGCGGTCCTGGACCACGGCTGGTTCGTCGCCTCCGGAATCCTCACCACGCAGATCACCCGGAACCCGCACGTCAAGGGCTACGACGCCGAAGGCCGACTCGTCTACGACTCCGACAACGACCAGAGCTACATCCAGACGCCGCCGTAGCACGAACCACAACCGAGCAGGGGGCGCCGCACAGGGGACGGCGCCCCCTTCACGGTGCGGGCGCGCAGCACGGCCCGTCGGCCCACCGCCACCTGACGGAGCCTCACCCCACCCCGCGTGACTCCTGCGCCGAGCGCGACTCGATCCCGCGGAAGTGGACCGCCATCGCGCGCTGCGCGCCCTCGACGTCCCGGGCGCGCAGTGCGCTGACGATGTCGCGGTGGCGGCGGACGGTCACCTCGGGTGCCGGGTCGTCGGTCCAGCCGCGGGCGCGGGCGACGCGCCGGAACACCGTCCAGAAGGCGCCGAGGAGTTGCGGCACGAGCGCGTTGCCCAGGGACGCGTAGAGCAGTTCGTGGAACTCGCCGTCGAGTTCGGCGACGTCGTGCCCGGCGCGGCCCGCCTCCTCCATCCGGTCGACCGCGACCTCCAGCCGGTCCAGCTCCGCCTCGGTGAGCAGCACGGCGACCCGGCTGATCAGCCCCTCCTCCAGCACCTCGCGCACCTGGAGGATCTCGGCGAGCGCGTCGGTGTCGTCCTCGTGCCGGGCCAGCGTGCGGAAGGTCAGGCCGTCGATCAGCGGGGTCAACGAGGCGTGTCCGACGTACGTCCCGAAACCGTGCCTGATCTCCACGATGTCGAGCGCCTGGAGCGCCTTGAGCGCCTCGCGGACGGAGTTGCGGCTGATGCCGAGGTCCGCCATGAGCTCGGTCTCGGTGGGCAGCGACTCACCGACCCGGAGCTTGCGGTCGAGGATCAGCTGCACGACCTGGCGCTGTATCCGACTGTTCCTGGTCTCCCCGGACATGCGCCGCATCGTACGCGCCCGGGACGTCCCACGTCCCATGTCTGACGGATGTGAGAGGTGACGATCCGTCAATCCACGTGTTTCGTGCCGCCATTGGTCCGACCTCTGGCATATACGCCATTCGTGTGCGTTCCCTTGACCGCCCTCACAGCCCCTCCTATGGTCGCGCTGACTACAGGACGTAGGACGTCGTATCTCTTCATATCTTCCGCCCGTCCTCTCGTATCTCCACCCTCATCCCGCTGGAGGAACCGTGCGCGACGTGACCGACGACATGCCGGCGCTGCATCGCCGGACGTTCCTGAAGTACACCGGCGCGCTCGGCGCGTCCGCCGCTGTCACCGCGTCGTTGTCGGCCTGTTCGTCGGGACCGGAGTCGACCAATGACACCGGCGGCAGCGGCAAGGACCGCACGCTGACCGCGGTGATCGGCTACGGCAACGACGGCAGCTGGGATCCCACACAGACCGCGTCGGCGTTCTGCATGGCCGCCAACAACCACATCTACGAAGGGCTGCTCGACACCGACCCGATCTCCCGCGAGCCGTACGCGGCGCTCGCCACGCAGGTGCCGGGCGACCCGAACAGCACGTCCTGGAAGTTCACGCTGCGGGCCGGGGCCACGTTCCACGACGGGAAGCCGGTCACCGCCGACGACGTGGTGTTCGTCTTCGACCGGATCCTCGACCCGGACACCCAGACCCTCGCCAAGGGGTTCTTCGCGAGCTGGCTGAAGGAAGTCCGCAAGCTCGACGCGCAGAACGTCGAGGTGGTGCTCAAGTTCCCCTTCCGGGAAGGGATTTCGCGGCTCACCCTCGCCAAGATCATGCCGAAGCACGTGTTCTCCCGGCCCGGCGCCTGGGACGACGCGATCAAGGGCACGGCGATCGGCTCGGGACCGTACCGGCAGACCGCGCACCACCCGAAGTCCAACACCACCTTCGAGGCGTACGCCGACTACAACGGCCCGCGCCGGCCCGCCTTCCAGAAGATGAACTGGCTGACGATCGTGGACGCCGCCCCGCGCGTCGCCCGGATCTCCGGGGCCAGCGCGGGCGCGCAGATCGCCGACAACATCCCGTACGCCAACATCGGGCAGCTCAAGGGCGGCGGGCTCACGGTCGCGGGCGGCGCCGGGATGAACAACCTGTTCCTGATGTTCAACACCAAGCACAAGCCGTTCGACGACGTCCGCGTACGGCAGGCGCTGCACTACGCCATCGACACCGAGAAGATGGTCGAGGTGGCGCTGAAGGGCCACGGCACGCCGTCGTCGTCCTTCCTCAACGAGAACAACCCGAGCTACCGGCGCGCGAAGACCGTCTACGACTACGACCCCGACAAGGCGAAGGCGCTCCTGAAGGAGGCCGGGGTCAGCGGGCTGAAGGTCGACATCCTTGCGGTGAACGTCAGTTGGATCGTGGACTGTCTGCCGACCATCAAGGCGTCCTGGGACGCGATCGGCGTGAAGACGACCCTCAATCCGCAGGAGACCACGGCCGTCTTCACCAAGATGGACCAGAAGCAGGACTACCAGGTCGTCGCCGCCGCCTCGAACCCCAACCAGTTCGGCCTCGACGCCGATCTGATCATGCATTACAACTACGGGCCCACCAACCTGTGGATGGGGTACACGCGCTGGGCCGGCAACGCGGTCGCCAAGAAGCTCTTCAAGGACATGGACGCGGCGACCCAGGAGCCGGACCCGGACCGGAAGAAGACGATGATCCAGGACTACGTCGACGTCGTCGCCGAACAGGCCGTGCTCTACCCGGTCGTCCACAACGAGCTGATGACCGCCTGGGATCCGACGGCACTCGCCGGGATAAGGGCACAGCCGTACCCGGGAATCAACCTGCTTCAGGCCAAGTGGGTCTAACCACCCCCAGTTGTACGGGAGTTGATCCGTGGTCACCATCGCCAGGATCCTGGCCCGCCGTGTCGCCCTGCTCGTCCCGCTGATGCTCGGCATCGTGCTGTTCGTGTTCCTGGTGATGCGGTTCTCGGACGTCGACCCGGCGTCCGCGTTCTTCCAGGGCGCCAATCCGACGCCCGGGCAACTGCACGACTTCCGTGAGGAGAACGGCCTGCTCGACCCGCTCCCGGTGCGCTACGTCGACTTCGTCGGCGCCCTGCTCCACGGCGACATGGGCACCAGCGCACTGACCCGGGCGCCGGTGATCGACCAGGTCATGACCGCACTGCCGCTCACCCTCCAGCTCACCTTCCTGGGCCTGGGCATCGCGGTGGTGCTGTCCCTCATCGGCGGTGTGACCGCGGCGATCTACCGGGACCGGCTGCCGGACCAGATCATCCGGGTCGTGTCGCTGACCGGCGTCGCGGCGCCCGGCTTCTGGCTGGCGCTGCTGATGATCCAGTACCTGGCGGTCGACCTGGGCTGGTTCCCGACCGGCGGCTACATCAACCCGGCGGACTCCTTCACGGGCTGGCTGAAGACCATGACCCTTCCCGCGCTCGCCCTGTCCCTGCCGGTCGCGGCCCAACTCACGCGCATCGTCAGGACATCCGTCGTCGAGGAGCTGGACAAGGACTACGTCCGGACGGCGATCGGCAGCGGACTGCCGCCACACGTGGTGGTCGGCCGGAACGTCCTGCGCAACGCGCTCATCAACCCGCTCACGGTGCTCGGTCTGCGCGTCGGCTATCTGCTCGGCGGCGCGGTGGTCATCGAGACGATCTTCTCGCTGCCCGGCATGGGCAAGCTGATGATCGACGCCGTGAAGAACGGCGACCCGGCCGTCGTGCAGGGCGTCGTCCTGACGACGGCGACGGGCTTCGTGATCGTCAACCTCGTCATCGACGTCCTCTACCTGCTGGTCAACCCGCGACTGAGGGAAGCCGCCTGATGTTCACCCGCAAGGGGCTCACCGAAGCCCTCTCGCGACCCGGCATCCGGCTGCGCGGCTGGCGTCGGCTGCCGCTGCTGTCGAAGATCGCCGTCTGCTTCCTGGCCGTCGTCGTCCTGGTGGCCGTGTTCGCGCCGCTGCTCGCGCCCGACGACCCGCTCGACCAGCAGCCGCCCATCGACGGCACCGGGCACCCGTCCGTCGAGCACTGGATGGGCCAGGACAGCCTCGGCCGGGACATCATGAGCCGGCTGATGTACGGCGCCCGCTGGTCCCTCGCCATCGGCCTCGGCGCGACCGCGCTCGCGCTTCTCGTGGGCGCGGTCATCGGCGCGGTGGCGGCGACCTCCCGCAAGGGCGTCGACGAGACGCTGATGCGCTGCCTGGACGTGGTGATGGCGTTCCCGGGCATCGCGCTGGCCGCCGTACTGGTGGCCGTGTTCGGCGGCGGGATCACGGTCCTCATCTGTGCGATCGCGTTCCTGTTCACGCCGCCGATGGCGCGGGTCGTACGGGCCAACGTCCTCGACCAGTACGGCGAGGACTATGTGACGGCCGAGCGGGTGATCGGCGCCCGTACGCCGCACATCGTCTGGCGGCACGTGGCCATCAACTGTGCCGCTCCCGTCCTGGTGTTCTGCACGGTCCAGGTCGCCGAGGCCATCGTCTTCGAGGCGTCGCTGTCCTTCATCGGCGCGGGCGTACGGCCGCCGGACCCGTCGTGGGGCAGCGTCATCGCGGACGGCAAGAACATGGTGCTGACCGGCGGCTGGTGGGCGACCGTCTTCCCCGGGCTGCTGATGCTGGTGACCGTGCTGTCGCTGAACATCCTGTCCGAGGGCGTCTCGGACGCGTGGGCGGCCCCGTCGGCGCGGGATGTGGAGGTCCGCGACGAGGACGACCGGCTGGAGGCGCCGGAGCCCGGGAGCGGTGAGGTCCTCCAGCTGCCGGGGCTGACCGAGGCGGCGGCGCGACTGCGGGCGCGGGCCCGTCCGCTGCCCGGCGGCGCCCAACCGATGCTGGCCGTGGAGAACCTGGCCATCGGCTTCGAGGCCCGGCACCAGGGCGTGGACATCGTCGACGGGATCAGCTTCGAGGTGCAGCCCGGTGAAGTCCTCGGCCTGGTGGGCGAGTCGGGCTGCGGCAAGTCACTGACCGCGCTGACGGTGATGGGCCTCGAACCGAAGGGGGCCCGGGTACGTGGACAGGTCCGTTTCCACCAGCGGGACCTGCTCGCCGAGCCGATGCGGGTCCGCCGCAAGCTGCTCGGCCATGAGATGGCGATGATCTACCAGGACGCGCTGTCGTCCCTGAACCCGGCGATGACGATCCGCTCCCAGCTCAAACAGGTCGTACGACGCGGCGGCCACCGCAGTCCCCAGGAACTGCTGACGATGGTCGGCCTCGACCCCGACCGCACCCTGCGCAGTTACCCGCACGAGCTCTCCGGCGGCCAGCGCCAGCGCGTCCTCATCGCCATGGCCCTGTCCCGCGACCCGAAACTGATCGTCGCCGACGAGCCGACGACCGCGCTCGACGTGACCGTGCAGGCACAGATCATGGAGCTGCTGCTCGGGCTGCGGGAGGAGCTGGGCTTCGCGCTGATCCTCGTCTCGCACGACCTCGCGCTGGTCGCCGACATCACCGACCGGGTGGTCGTGATGTACGGCGGACAGATCGTGGAGACGGGCGTGACCGCGGACCTGGTGGAGGCACCGGCCCACCACTACACACGCGGGCTGCTCGGCAGCGTGCTCTCCCTGGAATCGGCGGCCGAGAGGATGACGCAGGTCAAGGGTGCCGTGCCCTCCCCCGCGGACTTCCCGGCGGGCTGCCGGTTCGCCGACCGGTGTCCACGGGCGAGCGAGACCTGCCGCACGACGGCTCCCGTTCTGACCGGCACGCGCACGCATACGGCGGCCTGCCACCACCCCGCCATCGACCTGGTGAACGCGGAGGTCGTCCAGTGAACGCACTCGTGGAGCTGTCCGGCACCCACGTCGTCCACAAGGCCCGCAGCGGTGGGCTGTTCACCCGGGACCGGGTGTACGCCCTGACCGGCGCCGACCTCACCATCGCGCCCGGCGAGACGGTCGGCGTCGTCGGCGAGTCCGGCTGCGGCAAGTCGACGCTGGCGAAGGTACTGGTGGGCGTGGTGCGACCGACGTCCGGCACGGTGTCCTTCCGGGGCCGTGACCTGTGGAGCATGACGCCCGCCGAACGCCGGGCGGCGGTCGGCCGCAACACCGGCATGATCTTCCAGGACCCGTCCACCGCACTCAACCGGCGTCTGACGATCCGCCAGATCCTGCGGGACCCGATGGATGTGCACCGGCAGGGCACCGCGAAGGAACGGGACGCACGCGTACGGGAGTTGATGTCCCTGGTCGGCCTGCCGAAGGCGCTGACCGACGCGCTCCCCGGCCAGCTCTCCGGCGGCCAGCGCCAACGCGTCGCCATCGCGAGGGCGCTGGCCCTCGACCCCGATCTCGTGGTCGCGGACGAGCCCACCAGCGCCCTCGACGTCTCGGTCCGCGCCCAGATCCTCAATCTGCTGCTCGACCTGAAGGAGCGCCTGGGACTCGCCCTGGTCTTCGTCTCGCACGACATCCAGACGGTACGGCGGATGAGCGACCGTGTGATCACGATGTACCTGGGCCGGATCGTGGAGGAGGCTCCGGCCGACCTGGTGACGGACGACTCCCGGCACCCGTACACCCGTGCCCTGTTCTCGGCGACCCCCGGCCTGCTGCACCCGATCGACCCGATCCCGCTGGTCGGGCCGGTGCCGTCGGCGACACACCCGCCCAGTGGCTGCCCCTTCCGCACCCGGTGCTGGAAGGCGGACGAGGAGTGCGCCGACACGATGCCCGAATTTTCCGTTGCGTCCACTCCTGTGCACCGCTTCCGGTGTCACCATCCAGTGGAGGAGGGCCGACCGACCCGCGACCTCGTGGGTCAGGCTGCCGTACCGGAAGAGCACCAGGAGCCGACATGAACTTCCCCACCCCGAACGGCAGAAAGTGGCTGTCCGGTGTCGTCCCGCCCGTCTGCACGCCCCTGACACCGGACCGTGAGGTGGACGTCCCCTCGCTGCTCAGGCTGGTCGATCATCTGGTCGACGGCGGGGTGGACGGGCTGTTCGTGCTCGGGTCGTCCTCGGAGGCCGCGTTTCTGACGGACGGGCAGCGCAGGCTGGTCGTGGAGTCGGTGGCGGCGCATGTGGGCGGACGGCTGCCGCTGCTGGCCGGGGTGATCGACATGACGACACCGCGGGTGCTGGACCATGTGGCCCAGGTGACGGCGGCGGGCGCGGACGCGGTCGTCGCGACGGCGCCCTTCTACGCCCGCACCCACCCGACGGAGATCGCCCTCCACTTCCGGCGGATCGCCGCGGCCTCCCCTGTGCCCGTCGTCGCGTACGACATCCCGTCGGCCGTCCACACGAAACTCCCCGCGGACCTGGTCCTGGAGCTGGCCGCCGAGGGAGTGCTGGCCGCGCTCAAGGACTCCAGCGGTGACCTGGGCGGCTTCCGCGCCGTCGTGACCGGCGCCCGCACCCACCCCGGCATCACCGGCTTCAGCGTGCTGACCGGCTCCGAGCTGATCGTCGACGCGGCGCTCGCGCTCGGCGCCGACGGGGCCGTACCCGGGCTCGCCAACGTCGACCCGCACGGATACGTCCGCGTCGACCGGCTCTGCCGCGCGGGCGACTGGGACCGGGCCCGGGCCGAGCAGGAACGGCTGTGCGCCCTGTTCGGCCTGGTGGGCGTGGGCGACCCGGCCCGGATGAGCGGCAGCTCGTCGGGCCTCGGCGCGTTCAAGGCCGCGTTGCACCTGCGGGGCGTGATCGACTGCCCGGCGACGGCGGAACCGCAGGTGCCGCTGTCGGCGGACGAGGTGGAGCGCGTGGGGAAGCATCTCGCTGCGGCGGGGTTGCTTTGAGCTCCGCGGTGGGTCGTCTGTCGTCTGCGGCGCCGTGGGGGCTGGTCGCGCAGTTCCCCGCGCCCCTTTGGGGCGCTGTGGAACCGCTCGTCTAGAGCCCGCTGACCGGAAGTCGGCGGAACTCGATCGTCTCGTACGTCCCGCTCGTTCCCGTCTCGTACAGGATCCCGACCGTGGCCCCGCTCACCTGCACCAGGTCGGAGTAGGCGGCCCGGCGGGTGTCGAGGGTGCGGGCCTTCCGGAAGGTCTTGCCGGCGTCCGTGCTGCGCCAGATCGCCATCGACTGGCGGACGGTGGGCACGGACGGGCCGGAGAACAGCAGTGGGCCGCCGGACACCTGGAGGACGCTGCCCTCCACCACCGGCACGTCGTTGAGGGTGTGCTGCACCCGGTAGAGGCGGTCCAGCTTCTGGGCGCCGCTGCTCGAATAGCTGTCCAGGCGGTTGCCGGTGCTCGTGCCGTTCTGGTCCCGGGAGTTGAAGTAGAGGCGGCCGTCGGGGAGCTGGGTGGCGGTGGATTCGTTGGCGTTGTTGTAGCCGTTGTAGGTGGTGTCGACGAAGCCCAGGTTCCAGGTCTGGCCGCCGTTGTCGCTGTAGAGGGCGTGGGCGCCGTAGTACTTGGGCTCCTGGCCGGTGTCGGTGGAGCCGGCGGGCGGGGCCGTCGAGTGGTTGGCGGGGACCACCAGCCGTCCGGTGTGGGGGCCGCGGGTCAGGGCGACGGCATGGCCCGGTCCGGTCGCGTACCAGCGCCAGTTCGAGGGCTTGACCCGGGCGGTGACATCGCGCGGCGCCGTGAAGCTGAGGCCGTCGTCCCAGCTGCGCTGCACGAACACCCGGCGGCTCTGTGCGGGCGTGACCTCGCCCCGCATGATCTGACTTTCCGTCACATCCCCGCTGTTGTAGGAGGTGAGCAGGACGACCGCGTCGGCGCGGGGGTCGAACACGGGCGCCGGGTTGCCCCGGGTGTCCCCGTTCCCGGCGGCGACGACCCTGAGCGGGCCCCAGGTGCAGCCGCCGTCGGCGGAGCGGCGCAGGACGACATCGATGTTCCCGGTGTCCCCGGCGCCGTCGCGTCTGCCCTCGGCGAAGGCGAGGATCGTGCCCTTGCGGGTCTTGACGGTGGCGGGGATGCGGTAGGTGTCGTAGCCGCCCTTCCCGGAGACGTACGGCAGCGAGGAGGTGCAGGCGGCTGCCGAGGCGGCCGTGGGCGCGGTGAGCGGACTGAGGAGGAGTGCTGCGGTGACGAGGAGGGTGCGGCTCAGGAGTGTCATCACTCTCCCTGACGGATCGTCGGATGCTGTCCGTCACATGGTCCCCGGTGTGACCATCCCCGACTCGTACGCCACGATGACCAATTGCGCCCGGTCTCTCGCCCCCAGCTTCCCCATGATCCGGCTGACGTGGGTCTTCGCCGTCAGCGGGCTCAGGCCCAACGCCTCGGCGATCTCGGTGTTGTTGAGCCCGCGCGCGACGAGCGTGAGCACCTCCCGCTCGCGTTCGGAAAGGCATTCGGGTCCGACCTCCGCCGGCGGGGCCGAAGGGCTGCGCAGGAGTCGCTCGATCAGCCGTGCCGTGGGCCCCGGCGACAGCAGCGCCTCCCCGGCCGCCACCGTGCGGATCGCGTCCAGCAGTTCGGCCGGACGGGTGTCCTTGACCAGAAAGCCGGAGGCGCCGGCGCGCAGCGCGTCGACGATGTGCTCGTCGGTGTCGTAGGTGGTGAGGACGAGGACCTTCACCCCGGCGAGGTCCTCGTCCGCCGCGATGAGCCGCGTCGCCTCGATGCCGTCCAGGTCGGGCATGCGGATGTCCATCACGACGAGGTCGGCGCGTTCGCTGCGGGCCAGCCGCACGGCCTCGCGACCGGTGCCCGCCTGGCCGACGACCTCCATGTCGCGGGCCGACTCGACGAGCATGGCGAACGCGGCGCGGACGAGGGTCTGGTCGTCCGCGAGCAGCACTCGGATGGTCATCCGGTCCCTTCCAGGGTGGTCATGGGCAGTACGGCGGCCACCTCGAAGCCGCCCTGTGACCGCGGTCCGGCGTCGAGGGTGCCGCCCACGCTGCGGGCCCGCTCCCGCATGCCGACGATCCCGAAGCCGGGCTGTGCGGCACCCGGGGACCCGGTGCCGTCGTCGGTGACCGCGAGGTACAGGGCGCCTTCCTTCTCGTACAGGTCGAGGCGTACGGCCGGTTCGGGCCCGGCGTGCCGTACGACGTTGGTCAGCGCCTCCTGGACGATGCGGTAGACGGCGGCGCCGACGGCGGGCGGGGCCTGCCGTATCCGTACCGTCTGCTCCACCCGCGCGCCCGCCAGCCGGGCGGTCTGCACGAGGTCGGGCACACCGTCGAGGCCGGGCAGCGGGCCGCGGGCGTCGGGCGAGCCGTGCTCCCGCAGCACCTCCAGGGTCGTACGCAGCTCGCCGCGCGCGGTGCGGCAGGTGCCGGCGATGTCGTCGAGGGCCTTGGCGACCGTCTCCCGGTCGAGGCGTTCGGGGTCGGCGGCCAGGACGTGCGCGGCGACGGAGGTCTGCACGCCGATGAGGGTGATGCTGTGCGCGAGCAGGTCGTGCAGGTCCCGGGCGATGCGCAGGCGTTCCTCGGCGACGCGGCGGCGGGCCTCCTCCTCGCGGGTGCGTTCGGCCCGTTCGGCGCGTTCGACGATGGCGCGGACGTACTGGCGGTAGAAGCGGACGTCGATGCCGAGGAAGAGGACGGCGATGATCCAGCCGGAGATCCGCAGGAGCTCCACCACCCCGTCGGGGTTGGTGAGGGCGTTGATGATCAGCGTCACGCCGAGGATCGTGGTGCCGGTGAGCAGCGTACGGCGCACCGTGCCGGTCGCCGCGATCGTGTACAGCACCACCATGGTCGCCGGAATAGGCGCGGAGTGGTTGTTGTCGAGGGCGTGGTACAGCGCGACGCAGGGCATCGCCACGAGCAGGACCAGCACAGGGCGGCGCCGCCGCCACACGAGCGGCACATGCGCGGCGAGGAGCAGGGTCCAGCCGAGCGCGTCGGGCCGCAGCCCGTCGTTGACGAGCAGGGCGAGGGCCGTCGCGACGACGGCGAGCGCCCCGGCCAGCAGCGCGTCGTTGCGCATGCCGTGCGGGGCGGTGCGGGGGTCGCGGTTGATCGCCGCCATGACCCGCTCGCCGAGGCGGGGAGGTGCCGTGGTGGGTGTCTGCACAGGGTCATCTTCCGTGCGGAGGGCGCCCCTCCGGGAGGGAGGGGCGCCTGTTCGGTCAGTGGGCGGACGCGGTCACCGGCTCGGGTTCCTTCGGCGGCACCGGCGGTTCGGGCTCGCGGGAGAGGCGGCCCGGCCACCACACCTTGCGGCGCAGCGCGACGCTCGCGCTGGTGACCAGGTAGGTGCGGACGAGGAAGGTGTCGAGCAGGACGCCCACCGCGATGACGAAGCCCAGCTCGACGAGTTGGACGAGCGGCATGTTGGTGAGCACCGCGAAGGTGGCCGCGAGGACCAGTCCCGCGGAGGCGATGACCCCGCCCGTCGTCCGTAGCGCGGTCAGGGCGGCTGCCACCGGCTCGGCGCCCTTCAGCGCCTCCTCCCGCATCCGGTGCATCAGGAAGATGCCGTAGTCGACACCGAGGGCGACGAGGAACACGAAGGACAGCAGCCCGAGTCCGGGGTCGGTGCCCTCGAAGCCGAACACCGGCCCGAAGACCAGCCCGCCGATGCCGAGCGCCGCGCCCCACACCGCGACCACGGCGGCCACCAGCAGCAGCGGCGCGACGATGCTGCGCAGCAGCGCGACGAGGATCAGCAGGACCGAGAGCAGCACGATCGGCACGACGATCAGCCGGTCGCGGGCGTTGGCGTCCTTGAGGTCGATCTGCTCGGCGCTCCCTCCGCCGACGTAGGAGCCGTCGAGCCGGTCGCGCAGATCCTCGATGGTGCGGGTCTCGCCCGGGGACTGCGGCGGGGCGGCGGCGAGTACGGAGATCTCGGTCCAGCCGTCGCCACTGCGACCGCGTTCGGCGCTCTCCACGCCGCCCGTGTCGCGGATGTCGGCCAGGGCGGCGTCGGCGCGGTCGGTGGGCGCGATGACGCTGATGGGCTGCGTGCCCTGCTCGGGGTAGGCCTTGGCCAGGGTCTCCATGGCGGCCACGGCTTCGGGCTTGCTGGTGAAGGAGTCCTCCTGCTTGATGGTGCCGGGCAGGTTCAGCGTGCCCAGCGCGAGCGCCCCGAGCAGGACCGCGCCGCCGGCGAGCACGGTCAGCGGACGCCGCCCGGCGGAGCTGCCCATCGCGGAGAACAGCGACCGGCGGACCTTGGGTGTACTGCCGTAGCGCGGCACCAGCGGCCAGAACACCCGCCGGCCCAGCAGCACCAGCAGCGCGGGCAGCAGGGTCAGCATGGCCACCAGCGCGCACAGCACGCCGAGGGCGCCGAGCGGGCCCATGCCCCGGCTGGAGTTGAGGTCGGCGGCAAGCAGGCACAGCAGTCCGGCGGCGACGGTGCCCGAGGAGGCGAGCACGGCGGGCCCGCAGCCGCGCAGGGCGGTGACCATGGCGTCGTACGGCCGCTCGATGCGCCGCAGTTCCTCCCGGTACCGGGAGACGAGCAGCAGCGCGTAGTCGGTCCCCGCGCCGATCACGAGGATCGTCATGATGCCGGAACTCTGGCCGGACACGGACGTCCCGAACCACTGGTTGAGCCCGTAGGCGAGGCCCATCGACAGATAGTCGGCCACACCGGCGACGAAGAGCGGCACCAGCCACAGGAACGGGCTGCGGTAGATGAGGATCAGCAGCAGCGCGACGACCGCGAGGGCGGTGTAGAGCAGCGGTCCGTCGAGCGAGTCGTAGACCTCGGAGGCGTCCGTGTCGAGCGCCTCCGAACCGCCGACGTCGACGCTCAGCCCGTCGCCGCCCTGCGCGATGTCCCGTACGTCGATGACCAGCTCGTCCCGGGCCTTCTCGTCCGTGCCGGGCTCGGTGCTGGCCACCGGGTACATCAGGGTGGTGCCGTCCCGGGACGGGACGGCGGCCGGTTCGCCGGTCAGCGTGTGCGCACCCGCGATCGACTCGATCTGGTCGGCGGCGGTGGTCTTGTCGGCGGCGGTCAGCCCGCCGTCGCGGTGGTAGACGACGACCATCTCGGTGGCCTCACCACCGGGCAGCCGCTCCTGGATCTTGGCGACCTGCGTGGAGTCGGCGCTGGCCGGCAGATAGTCGACGGCACGGTCACGCTGGACGTCGCCCAGCTTCGAGGCGAACGGCGAGGCGATCGCCAGTACGGCGATCCACAGCCCGAGCAGCAGCCAGGGCACGGCACGCCGCCGCCGTACGGATGTCTTTGCGGCCCCCATGTGACGGGCCTCCCTCCGGTCGGGGTGTCTGGGTCGTTCTCCAGACTCCCGGCGGGAGGGGGGCTGTTCGTCGCGCGTGAGGGCGAGTTAAGGGGTACTGCCAGGGGCGGCACGGAGGCCGCTTTACTCCCTGGGGAGTACGGCCACGACTACGACGGTGTACGCGCCGCCGCCAGCAGCCGGCTCACGTCGTCCCCGCAGATCGTGAGCGCCGCGCCCACCGTGCTGAGCACGTCCCGCTCGGCCGGTGTGTACGGGCCGTCCGCGAGGGCGATCCGGGCGCCCTGGAGCAGGATCGACTCCCGGCCCGGGGCGGCGAGGTGCGGGGCCAGCGGGTCGAGGGCCTCGTGGAGCTCTATGGCCAGGCCCGCACCGCAGGGTTCGCCGTAGACCCGGCCGGTGTCCGCGGCGAGCGCCTCGACCAGGGCGTTCAGCTGGTCCTCCGTGCAGTCGCCGAAGCCGGCGGCGCGGACCTCGGTCGCGGCGGCCTCCAGGGCCGTACGGCTACAGGTGCCGCCCGCGGCGAGGACCGCGAGGGCGACGGTGTGCACGGCGTCGCGGAGCATCGCGGAGAAACGGGTGGTCGTCGGATGGTCGAGGACGTCCGTGCCGAAGTGCCGGCGACAGGCAGCACACTCCACGACCGGCCCGGTCTCGCCGCGCGGCAGCACGGGCACACCGAGCAGAATGAACCGGCGCCGGCCGGCCAGCCGCTGGTAATTCCGGTCGCCCCCGCATCCGGGACAGAAGAACTCGCCGTCGCCGACGGCACTCCACGCGGTACGGGTGCCCAGCATGCGCGCACGCCTGACAGCACGGCCGTCTCGTCCCCGTCCAGGCAGCACGTCGCACCTCCGTAACCCCACGGCAACATCGCCGCGCCTGCGTGATGTTAGCCACATTGTTGAGCTGGAGTCAGCACCCAGGACGAGACCTACCCGTGACCTGCACAGGGATTGGCCGGAAAACGACAGGCCCGGCCTGCCGGTATACAGCGGACCGGGCCATAAAAACCCTGGGTACTACAGCCCCGATAGGGGCGCGGGGAACTGCGCGACCAGCCACGACGGCGCCGCACTCGACCGACGCCCCATCGCGGCACTACCCCTCGTCGCCTCCACCCGCGGAGCGACCCGCCCTGTTGACGGCGGAGACGACCGCCTTCAGCGACGCCCGCGTCGTGTTCGCATCGATGCCGATACCCCACAGAACCTTGTCGCCGATCGCACACTCGATATAGGACGCGGCCTGCGCGGACGCACCCTCGCTCATCGTGTGCTCCTGGTAGTCCAGCAGCCGTACGTCGATGCCGACGGACTGAAGGGCGTCGAAGAAGGCCGAGATCGGACCGTTGCCGGTACCGGACAGCACGGTGTCCGTGCCGTCGACCGCCGCCTCGACGGTGAGCGTGTCCACGCCGTCGGTGTCGGTGGTGGACTGGCCGTTCTTGACCTGGATGCGGCCCCACGCGTTGCCGGGGTTCGGCAGGTACTCGTCCTGGAAGGCGGCCCAGATGTCCTTCGGCGTGACCTCGCCGCCCTCGGCGTCCGTCTTCGCCTGGATGATCTTCGAGAACTCGATCTGCATCCGGCGCGGCAGGTCCAGCTTGTGCTCGTTCTTCAGGACGTACGCCACACCGCCCTTGCCGGACTGCGAGTTGACGCGGATCACGGCCTCGTAGGAGCGGCCGACGTCCTTCGGGTCGATCGGCAGGTACGGCACCGCCCACTCGATGTCGTCGACGGTGACGCCCTTGGCGGCCGCGTCGGCCTCCATCGCGTCGAAGCCCTTCTTGATGGCGTCCTGGTGGGAGCCGGAGAAGGACGTGTAGACCAGGTCGCCCACGTACGGGTGGCGCGGGTGGACCTCCATCTGGTTGCAGTACTCCCACGTACGACGGATCTCGTCGATGTCGGAGAAGTCGATCTGCGGGTCGACGCCCTGGGAGAAGAGGTTCATGCCCAGGGTGACCAGGTCGACGTTGCCGGTGCGCTCGCCCTGTCCGAACAGACAGCCCTCGACACGGTCGGCGCCGGCCATCAGCGCCAGCTCGGCGGCGGCCACGGCCGTACCGCGGTCGTTGTGGGGGTGGATCGACAGGACGACGTGCTCGCGGCGGGTCAGGTTGCGGCCCATCCACTCGAAACGGTCCGCGTGCGTGGACGGCGTGGAACGCTCCACGGTGGCGGGCAGGTTGAGGATGATCTCGCGCCCCGGGCCGGGCTGCCACACATCCATGACCGCCTCGCAGACCTCCAGCGCGAAGTCCAGCTCGGTGTCGGTGAAGATCTCCGGCGAGTACTGGTAGCCGAACTCCGTCTCCGGGCCCAGCAGCTTCTCGGCGTACTCCATGACCAGCCGCGTGCCGTCGACGGCGATCTGCTTGATCTCGTCCTTGGAGCCGCGGAAGACGACCCGGCGGAAGACCGGGGCGGTGGCGTTGTAGAGGTGGACGGTGGCCCGCTTGGCGCCCTTCAGGGACTCCACCGTGCGCTCGATCAGGTCCTCGCGGGCCTGGGTCAGTACGGAGATGGTGACATCGTCGGGGATCGCGCCCTCTTCCTCGACGATGGAGCGCACGAAGTCGAAGTCGGTCTGGCCGGAGGCCGGGAAACCGACCTCGATCTCCTTGTAGCCCATCTTGACCAGCAGGTCGAACATCGCGCGCTTGCGCGCGGGCGACATGGGGTCGATCAGGGACTGGTTGCCGTCGCGCAGGTCGGTGGAGAGCCAGCGGGGGGCGGCGGTGATCCGCTGTCCCGGCCAGGTGCGGTCGGCGATGTCGACCTGCTCGTACCGGCCGTACTTGTGGATCGGCATGGAACTGGGCTGCTGGCGGTTCGCCATGGTGCGGGGCTCCTCAGGGTGTCCGGAAGGACGGCCGACGACGCAACACCAAGCACCGCGGGGAGGGAGTCGGCCTCGACTACAGGCCCTCGCCGCGGCAGCTAAGGAGAAGCAGCCCGAAACACATGATGCGCAGCATGCTAGCGGAGCCGCTCCCGGATACGGGCTTCTGTATCAATATGCGGGACTACAGCGCCCCGCCAGGGGCGCGGGGAACTGCGCGCCCAGCCACACACGGCCCGCGGCCAATAACACAGCGCAACCACCTATGACGCAAACGTCCCCACATTTCACCAATCAAGGTCGCCGATAGTGACAGAAAGCTAACGCAGTGCCATCGTGCCGGGCATGACGACAAACGGGGGCTTCACGCCCGTCTTCTGCACCGTCGTGCCACCCCACATCCTCGACAAGCTCGCCCAGGCCGAGGACCCCACGCTCGCAGGCCCCGCTCGCAAAACCCTCGAGCGCGACGCCTACCAGCGCACCCACCGCCGCCTGACCACGGTCCTCGGCGCCCCGGCCATCGCCACGCCCGCCGAAGCCGCCGCAGGCAAACCGCACCGCACGATCTACGACGCCGGGCACAAGACCGATCTGCCCGGAAAGAAGGTCCGCGCCGAGGGCGACGAACCCGGCAAGGACGCCACCGTCAACCGCGCCCACGCGGGCCTGGGCGCCACCTTCGAGCTGTTCCTGAAGGCGTACGAGCGCGACTCCATCGACGGCAACGGTCTGCCGCTCGACGCGACCGTGCACTACGACGAGGACTACGGCAACGCCTTCTGGAACGGCGAGCAGATGGTCTTCGGCGACGGCGACGGCGAGATCTTCCTCGACTTCACCATCCCGATCGACGTCATCGGCCATGAACTCGCCCACGGGGTCACCCAGTACACGGCCAACCTCACCTACTTCGGCCAGCCGGGCGCCCTGAACGAGTCGATGTCCGACGTCTTCGGCTCGCTCATCAAGCAGTACACCCTCGGCCAGACCGCCGCCGAGGCCGACTGGCTGATCGGCGCCGGCCTCCTCGCCCCGCGCGTCACCGGCAAGGCGCTGCGTTCCATGAAGGAGCCGGGCACGGCGTACGACGACGACGTCCTCGGCAAGGACCCGCAGCCCGGGACCATGGACGACTTCGTCCGCACCGGCCGCGACAACGGCGGCGTCCACATCAACTCCGGCATCCCCAACCACGCCTTCTACCTCGCGGCGACCGCTCTCGGCGGCCACGCCTGGGAGCGGGCCGGGCAGATCTGGTACGACGTGCTGACCGGGGGCGAACTGAAGGAACAGGCCCTCTTCACCGACTTCGCCACGCTGACGGTCGCTGCCGCGAAGGCACGGTTCGGCGACAGCGGCGAGGAGCTCCAGGCCGTGGTCAAGGCCTGGGAGCAGGTCGGGGTGCGCACCCTCTAGTTCCGTACTAGACAGGACCCCATGCGTATTGAGGTGAGGCGCACGGGCGGATTCGCGGGTATCGAGCGGCACGCCGAGGTGGAGACCTCGGGGCGGCCGGATGCGAACGAGTGGCACGCCCTGGCCGAGAAGGCGGTTTCCGCGGGCCGGGGCGTGCCCCCCGTCGGGGTACCCGACGGCTTCAGCTACCAGATCACCGTGGACGGCAGGACGGCGTACTGCTCGGATCCGCGGCTCACGGAGGAGCAGCGGAAACTGATCTCACGTGTACTGAAGGAAGGCGCGTAAGGAATCGAGGGCGGCACGTAACTGCTTGTTCACGCCCGCCCGTTGACTTCCGTTACCGACGGTACGGATGATCCGGCGCATGGCGACTGACCCGATACCGCAGTTCCCGTCCGACTTCCTGTGGGGCGTCTCGACGTCCGCCCATCAGATCGAGGGAGCGGCCGACCAACGCGAACTCTCCGTCTGGGACGCCTTCACGGCCGAGCCCGGACGGGTGAAGGACGGCTCGACGGCGGCGGTGGCCTGCGACCACTACCACCGCTACCGCGAGGACGTGGCACTCCTGGCCGGCCTGGGCGTGGACGCCTACCGCTTCTCGATCTCCTGGCCGCGGGTGAACTCCCCGAACGGCCTGGACTTCTACGACCGTCTGGTCGACGAGCTGTGCCGGGCGGGCGTACGGCCCGTCCCGACCCTCTTCCACTGGGACCTGCCGGTGTCCCTGGACTGGCTGAAGCGGGACACGGCTCTGTCCTTCGCGGAGTACGTGTCGACGGTGGCCGACCGCCTGGGCGACCGTGTCAGTAAGTGGATCACCATCAACGAACCCGCCGAACACACCCTGTTCGGCCACGCGTTGGGCGCCCATGCACCGGGCAAGCAGCTGATGTTCGACGCGCTGCCCGCCGCCCACCACCAGCTCCTGGCCCACGGCCTGGCCGTGCAGGCGCTGCGCGCGTCCGGCGCCACCGACATCGGCATCGCCAACTCGCACGGCCCGACCTGGCCGGCCTCCCGGGAACAGCCGGACCTGGAGGCGGCCGACTTCTACGACCTGCTGCTCAACCGGCTCTTCGCCGACCCCGTCCTGCTCGGTGAATACCCCGAAGGAATCGGCGAGTTGATGCCCGGGGACGTCGCGGCCGACCTCAAGGTCATCGGGGAGCCGCTGGACTTCTACGGCGTCAACTACTACGCGCCGGCCCGGGTGGGCGCCCCGCAGGGCACCGACATCGAGTTCGGCGGGCTGACGATCCCGGCCGAACTCCCCTTCTCCGTCCAGGAGATCGAGGGTGTCCCGGTGACGGACTTCGGCTGGCCGGTGGTCCCGGAGGGCCTGACCGAGCTGCTCACCGGTTTCCGGGAGCGTTACGGCGACCGGCTCCCGCCCGTCGTGATCACCGAGAACGGCTGCTCGTACGAGGGCGTGGACGACCAGGAGCGGATCGCCTACCTGGACGGTCATGTGCGGGCGCTGCACGGGGCGTTGGCGGCGGGCGTGGACGTGCGCGGCTACTTCGTGTGGTCGTTGCTGGACAACTTCGAGTGGGCGGAGGGGTACGCGCGCCGCTTCGGCCTGGTGCACGTGGACTTCGAGACGCAGGCACGGACGCCCAAGGCGTCGTACGCCTGGTATCAGGAGCTCCTCCGGGCCCAGAGGTGACCACGGCCTTCGCGGAACCCGTCGACCGGGTCGGTAAGGGCTGGACGGCGGCCCTGTCGCTGGCCAACGTGGCGATCTGGGTGGGCTGGTACGGCCCGTTGCAGATCCTGCTCGCCCGGCAGGCGGAGGACTTCGCGCCCGGTACGGGCATGTCGAAGGAGACGCTGCTGGCGTGGGTGGCGGCGGTGGGCGCCGTGGTGTCGCTGGCGGCCAACCCGTTCTTCGGCGCGCTGTCGGACCGCACCACGGCCCACTGGGGCCGCCGTACGCCGTGGATCGTGGCCGGCGCGGCGGGCGGCGCGCTGTCGCTGCTGCTCCTCGCGGGTGCGGGCGGGCTGTGGACGATGGCGGTGGGCTGGTGCCTGGTCCAGCTGACCCTGAACGCGTCCTTCGCGGCGGTCACGGCGGCGGTGCCGGACCGCGTGCCGCGGCTGCAACGGGGGTCGGTGGGCGGGTGGTTGGGGGCGGCGCAGATCCTGGGGGCCGTGGTCGGTACGGGGCTGGCGACGGCGGCGGGCGGGATCGCGGCGGGCTATGCGGCGTGCGCGGTGTTCGCGCTGGCGGGTGTCCTGCCGTACGTGCTGCGGTACGGGGATCTCAGGCTGGAGGCCGCGGACCGGCCGGCGTGGTCGGCGAAGACCTTCTTCGGGGGCTTCTGGCTGAGCCCGCGCCGCTACCCGGACTTCGGCTGGGCCTGGCTGACCCGCTTCCTGATCAACCTCAGCAACGCCCTCGTGATCCTCTACCTGCTCTACTACCTGCGGGACCGCCTCCACTACGACGACCCCGAGGAGGGCGTCCTGATCCTGACCGCGGTGAACAGCGTGACGCTGCTCGCCACGGTCGTCGTGGGCGGCATCTGGTCCGACCGCTCGGGCCGCCGCAAGCCCTTCGTGCGCTGGTCCGGAGTGCTGATGGCCGCGGCCACGGCCCTGCTGGCCGGCTGGCAGACCTGGACGAGCGCGATCATCGTGGCAGCGCTGCTGGGCCTGGGCCTCGGGGTGTTCATGTCGGTCGACTTCGCCCTGATGACGGACGTCCTGCCGAAGGCCCGGGACCGGGGCAAGGACCTCGGCGTCATCAACGTGGCCAACGCCCTGCCCCAGGCGGCGGCACCCGCCCTGGCCGCCCCCATCGTGACGCACCTGGGTGGCTACCGGGTGCTGTATCTGGTGGCCGCGGGGGTCGGGTTGGCCGGAGCGTTGCTGGTGAGCCGGATAAGAGGGGTGGACTAGGCGCCCCACAGGGGCGCGGGGAACTGCGCGACCAGCCACAACGGACCCGCAGACGAAAGACGGTGCCGCCCTACAGCGCTCCCGCGTCCCGAGCCGACCACACGCTCGGGAAAGTCGGCCGGAAACCAAGCTCCCGCCGAATCCGCTGCGTGGACATGATCCCGAACCACGGGTCCGGGTCCGTGTTGGTGTGCAGCTCCGCGGGGATCTCGACGCCGTTGAGCTGGTACAGCTCGACCGCCGTGACGGGCGCGTCGTCGGCGATGTTGTAGACACGGCCATCGGCTCCCGGCGCGTACAGCAGCCGCAACAGACCCTGGGCGACGTCCACATGGTGGGCCATCTGAAGCCGCTGGGCCGGCGCCCAGTTCGCGGCCCACATCAGCGACTGGGCGAGGTGCGGATCGCCCTCGCCGTACACGAAGGGGAGCCGGCCGACGCGCACGTCCATGCCGTCCAGCGCGAGCAGCTCCCGCTCGGCCTCGATCTTGGACTCGTTGTAGGCCCCCCACATCTCGCCGCCGGGCCGGGACTCGTCGTCCTCGGTCAGCGGGCGGCCCCGTCCGACGCCGTACACCATCCCTGTGCTGACCTGCACGAAGCGCTGTACACCGGAGGCCAGCGCGGCACGGCCCAGGGCCACGGCCGCGTCCCGGTTGACGGCCCACGCCTCCTCGTCGGGCACCCCGCGGAAGGACGCCGCGACGTTCACGACCGCGTCCACTCCCGCGACCGCCTTGCCGAGCGCGTCCTCGTCCCGCAGGTCCCCGACGACGACCTCAGCGCCCAGCTCCGCCAGCCGCTCCGCGCGCGCGGCATCACGCACGAGCACCCGCACCCTCTCCCCCGCCGCGGCCTGCGCCAGCAGCCTCGGCGTGAACCGTCGGCCGACCTGCCCCGTCGTCCCCGTCACCAGTGTCAGCATGATCTGCTCCTCACGAACCGGATGTTCTCGTGCCACCACCCTCGGAGAGACTCGCGCCGGCCGGGAGAGACCCGTTGATCAGGGGATCGAGAGTCCCTGGATAAGGCGGGCGGGCTGTCGCACGCTGGAGGGGTGAACCGAGCCGAACTCGCAGACTTCCTGCGCCGGGGCCGCGCCCGTCTCTCCCCGTCGGACGTGGGCCTGACGCCGGGCGCCCGCCGCCGTACGGCCGGTCTGCGGCGCGAGGAGGTGGCGCAGCTGGCGGGCATGTCGGTGGACTACTACACGCGCCTGGAGCAGTCCCGGGGTCCGCGCCCGTCCCGGCAGATGCTGGCGGCGCTGGCCCGCGCGCTGCGTCTCACCGCCGACGAGCGCGACCATCTGTTCCACCTGGCCGGCGAGGAGCCGCCGCGCCGCGAGACGGCGTCGACGCACGTCCCGCCCGGCCTGATGCTGATCCTGGACCGGCTGCACGACACACCGGCGCAGGTGGTGACGGACTGCGGCGAGGTGCTGGCCCAGAACACCATGGCGAGGGCACTGACCCACGATGTGATGTCCCGCCCCCGGGGCGAGCGCAACCTCCTCCGCCTCTATTTCCTGGACCCCGAGGCGCGCACCCTGTTCCCGGAGGAGGACCGGGCCGATCACGCACGCGCCCATGTGGCCAATCTGCGTGCGGTGGCCGCCGCCCGCCCCGACGACCCGGAGCCGGCCGCGCTGGTCGCCGAACTCCGGTCGTCGAGCGAGGAGTTCACGCGCCTGTGGGACGAGCACGAGGTGTCGCTGCGGCACCGGGCGACCAAACGCTTCCGGCACCCTGTGGTCGGCCTGCTCGACCTCGACTGCGAGGTCATGCTCAGCCACGAACACCACCAGCTCCTGGTCATCCACACCGCCCGCCCGGGCACGGAGTCCTACGAACGTCTACAGCTGCTGCGCGTGGTGGGCCTTCAGGACATGTCGGTGGGTAAACCCTGACCCCACCGAACGGTCACAGAGGGTAAGACCCATGAGCCGGTCCGATGAAAAGACCTACGGCGATGTCAGTCTCCCGGCGTACCCTTGAAATCGCCAGGCCGCCCTTGTGGCGGGCGAGATGTAATGAGGAGGACGTGCAGGCCTACAGAGCCGGCCCATGACTCAGACACCTACAGCTGACACTCCTGCGCAGGGGCAGGCACGAGCACAGTTCACCGTCCCCGCCCAGCACCCCATGGTCACCGTCCTGGGGTCCGGCGACTCCCTTCTGCGCGTGATCGAGAAGGCCTTCCCGGCGGCCGACATCCACGTCCGGGGCAATGAGATCAGCGCGGTCGGCGACGCCGCTGAAGTCGTCCTCATCCAGCGCCTGTTCGACGAGATGATGCTGGTGCTCCGCACCGGACAGCCGATGACGGAGGACGCAGTGGAACGCTCGATCGCCATGCTCAGGGCGAGTGAGAACGGGGAGAGCGACGGCGAGGAGACCCCCGCCGAGGTGCTCACCCAGAACATCCTCTCCTCCCGCGGCCGCACGATCCGCCCCAAGACCCTCAACCAGAAGCGGTACGTCGACGCGATCGACAAGCACACGATCGTCTTCGGCATCGGCCCCGCCGGTACCGGCAAGACCTATCTCGCCATGGCCAAGGCGGTGCAGGCCCTTCAGTCCAAGCAGGTCAACCGCATCATCCTGACGCGACCCGCGGTCGAGGCGGGCGAGCGGCTGGGCTTCCTGCCGGGCACGCTCTACGAGAAGATCGATCCCTATCTGCGGCCGTTGTACGACGCGCTGCACGACATGCTCGACCCCGACTCGATCCCGCGGCTCATGGCGGCGGGCACGATCGAGGTCGCGCCGCTGGCGTACATGCGCGGCCGTACGCTCAACGACGCGTTCATCATCCTGGACGAGGCCCAGAACACCAGCCCCGAACAGATGAAGATGTTCCTGACCCGCCTCGGCTTCGAATCGAAGATCGTGATCACGGGTGATGTGACACAGGTCGACCTGCCCAGCGGCACCAAGTCCGGTCTGCGTCAGGTCCAGGACATCCTGGAGGGCCTCGACGACGTCCACTTCTCCCGTCTGTCGTCCCAGGACGTCGTACGGCACAAGCTGGTCGGCCGTATCGTCGACGCGTACGAGAAGTACGACAGCCACCACGGCACGGAGAACGGCACCCACAAGGGCAGCCGTAACAAGCGGAAGTAGACAAGCCAGCACCATGTCGATCGACGTCAACAACGAGTCCGGAACCGAGGTCGACGAGCAGGCGGTCCTCGACATCGCCCGCTACGCGCTCGCGCGGATGCGCATCCACCCGCTCTCCGAGCTCTCGGTGATCGTCGTGGACGCCGACGCCATGGAACAGCTGCACATCCAGTGGATGGACCTGCCGGGCGCGACGGACGTCATGTCCTTCCCGATGGACGAGCTGCGTCCGCCGATGAAGGACGACGACGAGCCGCCGCAGGGTCTGCTCGGCGACATCGTGCTGTGCCCCGAGGTCGCCGAGAAGCAGGGCAAGGAAGCCGAGACGCAGCACTCCATGGACGAGGAGCTCCAGCTCCTGACCGTCCATGGAGTGCTGCACCTGCTCGGCTACGACCATGAGGAAGCGGACGAGAAGGCCGAGATGTTCGGTCTCCAGGCCGCCATCGTGGACGGGTGGCGTGCGGAGAAGGGCTTCACCGGCCCGTCCCCGGCCCCGACCGTGTCATGAGCCTCCCGCTGATCTCCGGCGCCGTCGCGCTGGTCGTCGTCGCCTGGCTCGCCGCCTGCGCGGAGGCAGGTCTGGCCCGCGTCTCCAGCTTCCGCGCCGAGGAGGCCGTCAGGTCCGGCCGCCGCGGCAGCGAGAAACTCGCCCAGGTCGCCGCCGACCCGACCCGCTACCTCAATGTCGCCCTGCTGGTCCGCGTCGCCTGCGAAATGGCCGCCGCCGCGCTGGTCACGTACGCCTGTCTGAAGGAGATCGACAGCACCACACAGGCCCTGCTCGCCGCGATCGGCGTCATGGTCCTCGTGTCGTACGTCGCCGTCGGCGTCTCTCCGCGCACCATCGGCCGCCAGCACCCGCTGAACACCGCGACGGCGGCGGCGTACGTCCTGCTGCCGCTGGCCCGGGTGATGGGCCCGATCCCGCCGCTGCTGATCCTCATCGGCAACGCCCTCACCCCCGGCAAGGGCTTCCGCCGCGGCCCCTTCGCCTCCGAGGCGGAGCTGCGCGCGCTGGTCGACCTCGCCGAGAAGGAGTCCCTCATCGAGGACGAGGAGCGCCGCATGGTGCACTCCGTCTTCGAGCTGGGTGACACGCTCGTGCGGGAGGTCATGGTCCCGCGCACCGACCTGGTGGTCATCGAGCGCTACAAGACCATCCGCCAGGCCCTCACCCTCGCCCTCCGCTCCGGTTTCTCCCGCATTCCGGTGACCGGCGAGAGCGAGGACGACATCGTCGGGATCGTGTACCTGAAGGACCTGGCCCGTAAGACGCACATCAGCCGGGACGCCGAGTCCGAGCTGGTGTCCACGGCCATGCGGCCCGCCGCCTTCGTGCCCGACACCAAGAACGCCGGCGATCTGCTCCGCGAGATGCAGCAGGACCGCAATCACGTCGCCGTCGTCATCGACGAGTACGGCGGCACGGCCGGCATCGTCACCATCGAGGACATCCTCGAGGAGATCGTCGGCGAGATCACCGACGAGTACGACCGCGAACTCCCGCCCGTCGAGGAGCTCGGCGACGACCGCCACCGCGTCACCGCCCGCCTCGACATCGGCGATCTCGGCGAGCTGTACGACCTGGAGTCGTACGACGACGAGGACGTGGAAACCGTCGGCGGACTCCTCGCCAAGGCCCTCGGCCGCGTCCCCATCGCCGGCGCGTCGTCCGTCGTCGAACTCCCCGACGGCCGCAAGCTGCGCCTCACCGCCGAGGCCGCCGCGGGCCGCCGGAACAAGATCGTGACGGTGCTGGTGGAGCCGGTGGGGCCACTGGATCCGCCGGAGGAGGAGAAGGAGTCGCAGTGACCCCTCAGCAGCTGCACGCCCTCTGTCTGTCCTTCAACGCGGCCGTGGAGGACTTTCCGTTCAACCCGGAGACGTCCGTCTTCAAGGTTCTGGGCAAGCTCTTCGCCCTGACGAACCTGGGCGCGCGGCCGCTGACGGTCAATCTCAAGTGCGACCCGGAGGACGCGATCCGGCTGCGTGGTGAGTACGAGGGCCTGATCATCCCGGGCTGGCACATGAACAAGCGGCACTGGAACACGGTCACCGTGGACGGAGAGCTCCCGGACCGGCTGGTCCGGGAGCTCGTCGAGGACTCGTACGACCTGGTGGTCGCCGGTCTACCGCGCGCCGACCGGCTTCGCCTCGACCGCCCCTGACACCCGCAGCCCGAGCGCGACCAGTACGGCCGCGGCCAGCACGATCGCCGCGTCGATCGCCACGACCGTGTGCACGCCGGACATCAGGTCCGAGGACGTCGTGGCCAGTACACCGAGCAGCGGGATGCCGATCGTGAGGCCCACCTGCTGGGTCGAGGTGACCAGCCCGGTGGCCAGCCCCTGTTCCCCGTCCGGGACGCCGGAGGTGACGGTCAGGCCGTACGAGATGATCGCGCCGAGGTGGCACATGCTGGCCAGGGAGACGGCGGCCGTGGCGAGCCAGACGGACCAGGTGCGCGTGTCGAGGCCCAGCAGGGCGGCCGTGAGTGCGCCCTGTCCGGCGAGCGAGGCGACCAGCGTGCGGCGGGCTCCGATGAGGCCGACGATCCTCGGCGTGTACACGCCCGCGACCACCGACAGCACGCCCTGGAAGCCGAAGACGAGGCCCGTCTCGAAGGCGGACAGGTCCAGGATCTCCTGGAGGTAGAGGGTCAGCACGAAGACCACCGTCGACATCATCGAGAAGGTGACCAGACCGCCCAGGTTGCCCCACGCCACCGTCCCGCGGCGCAGCATCGGCAGGGACACCAGCGGGGCGGCGGTGCGGGACTCGACGTAGCCGAAGGCCGCGAGCAGCAGGACGCCCGCGATGAGCGTCACGATGACGTCCGGACGGCCGAAGCCGTGGTCGGCGGCCGTCGACAGGGCGTAGATCAGCGAGAGCAGACCTCCGGTGACGGTGATCGCGCCGGGCACGTCCAGGTGCGGGCGCTCAGGGGTGCGGGACTCCGGCAGCAGGCCGGGCGCCAGCGGCAGTACGAGCATCGCGAACAGTGCGAGCAGGCCCATCGTCGAGCGCCAGCCGAACGCGTCCGTGAGGGTCCCGCCGGCCACCATGCCGACGGTGAAGCCCAGGGAGAGCAGCGTGCCGGAGATACCGACCGCGCGATCGCGGGCCGGGCCCTCCGGGAAGGTCGTCGTCAGCAGGGACATGCCGGTCGGGACGATCGCCGCCGCACCGACGCCCTGCAACGCCCGGCCCGCCAGGAACGACGCCGGATCCCATGCGAACGTCGCCAGCACCGAGGCCGCGCCGAACAGCGCCAGGCCGGTCAGGAACAGCCGGCGACGCCCGTACAGGTCGCCGATCCGGCCGAAGAGGAGCAGGAATCCGCCGGACGGCAGCGCGAACGCCGTGACCGCCCACTGGAGCGCGGACTGGCTCATGCCCAGGTCCGCGCCGAGGACGGGCAGCGCCACGTTCAGCACGGAGAAGTCGAGGGCGACCATGAACTGGGCGGCGCACAGGACGAAGAGGACGAGCCTGTCGCGGGGTGAGAGCCGGGCCGCGGGGGTGGTCGGGGGCGGAGGAGTGGATGCGGTGTCGATCGCCATGGGTACGAGCCTCGTGGCGCCGGAATAGCCGTGGGGAGCGGGAAGTTGTGCTGGTGGTGGCACCACCAGGCAGCGCACAACGGGGGGCGTACGTGGCGGACGTGATCGAGACCGGGCCGGGCAGGGCGCATCGGCGGCGTGAACTGCGCGAGTTCCTGATGAGCCGGCGGGCCCGGGTCTCCCCGGCCGAGGCGGGCCTGCCCGACGGCGGTGCGCGGCGCCGTACGCCGGGACTGCGCCGTGAGGAGGTCGCCGTACTCGCCGGAGTGGGCGCCTCCTGGTACCAGTGGCTGGAGCAGGGCCGGGACATCTCCGTCTCGCCGCAGGTCCTCGACGCCGTCGCCCGTGTGCTGCGGCTCAGCAACACCGAGCGGCGCCACCTGTACATCCTGGCCGGGCTCAACCCGCCGGTGCCCGAGGTCGAGCCCGAGAAGGAGGACATGTGCGAGGGGCTGCGGCGGCTCATCGACGCCTGGCAGCCGTATCCGGCCCACATCGTGGACATGTACTACAACTGCGTGTTGTACAACGACGCGGCCGCGGCGGTGCTCGGCATGCGGCCCGGCAGCACCCAGAACTGCGTCGTCGACTTCTTCACCGACCCGCTGTACCGCTCTCGGTCCAAGAGCTGGGAGCGAAACGCCCGTACGGTCGTCGCCCAGTTCCGGGCAGCGTGCTCGGCCTGCCCCGACGATGAGGGATTTCAAGCCGTGCTCGCCGAAGTGAAGGCGGCGAGCGCGGAGTTCACGGCGCTGTGGGAGCAACGGGACATCGAGGACGCCGGGCAGATCCGCAAGGAGCTGGACCATCCGGTGGTGGGGCTGCTGGTGGTCGAGTCGACGCAGATGAAACTGCCGGCGCGGCCCGACCTGACCGTCGTACTCCACACTCCGCTGGACGAGGCGAACAGCGCGGCCAAGCTGGAGTGGCTGGCCTCGCCGGAGGGGCGGCGCGGGGCGATGTACCCCGTGGCGGGATGAGCGGGCGGGTTCTTCGTATGCTCAGGTCATGACCGACAGCAGCGCGCTCGACCCCGAGGACCGCAAGATCGTCACCCTGGCCCGTTCCGCGCGGGCCCGCAACGGCGTGCCCGAGGGGGCGGCCGTACGGGACGAGACCGGCCGCACCTATGTCGCCGGGACCGTCGCCCTCGACTCCCTGAAGCTGAGCGCGTTGCGGACCGCGGTGGCCATGGCGGTGGCGTCCGGGGCGAAGTCGCTGGAGGCGGCGGCCGTGGTCACGGAGGCCGAGTCGGTGCCGGCCGAGGACCGGGCGGCGGTGGCGGACCTCGGCGGACCGGGGACGGCGGTGTTGATCGCCGGGCCCGACGGCACTGTGCGGAGCACCGTCACCGCAGGCTGAAAATCGTCGTTTTCAGAGTCGTCCGGAATTCGTCCTTGCCGACCCGCGTCTCACACGCATCAATGGGACCCGTAGTTCCGACGGTCCGTCAGATTCTTCCCCCCACCCCCCACCGAGCGTCCCGCACCGCGCGCGTCGACGGCCCCCGTCGGGCTCTCCCAATCCATCCCCACATGGCATTTCCCAGATACGGGAAGGGAGCCGGATTCCCCATGAAACGCATAGCAACGGGTGCGGCACTGACGGTCGGGGCCCTCGCGGTCACCGGCCTGGCCTTCGCCCCAGCCGCCCTCGCCGTCGCCCCAGGGTCGGCGACGATCACCGCCGACTGCGGCAGCTTCGGCGGTGGCGAGGCCACACTCACGGCCACGCAGGACGGCACCGCAGCAACCATGACCCTCACGTCCTCCGCCATCACCGCGCCGATCGCGCTGGGCGCGGACTCCATCACGTCCACCCTCACCCTCGTGAAGGCGAGCGGCGGCACCACCACCTTCACCGCCACGGAGAACCCGGCCATGGCGGCCGGCGACGACGTCCAGGTCGGTCCGCTCCCCGGGACCGTGGCCTCCGGCGACAGCCTGGAGGCGTTCGGCGGATCGCTGACGATGTCGGTCCTCGGCATCACCATCACCTGCACGGCGACCGGGCCGCAGTCGCCGGGTCCGTTCGTGTTCGACTGACAGACGGCAGCGCACCATAGCCGAGGGGTCGTCAGTTCCTGGTAGGAGCACAGGAACTGACGACCCGTCAGGAACTGGGCGCCGAGCGCATCATCGCCATGAGCTGCCACGCCTCCCGAGTCGGGGAGCGCGTCGTTCTTCGCGCTGCCGTGGCTGGTGGGCGTGGTGCTGCTGGTCGTGGCGGTGGTCGGGTCGTGCTCGTGATCAGAGCGCGTCGGGGCCGCGCTCGCCCGTCCGTACTCGTACGACCGTCTCCACGGGCAGCGCCCACACCTTCCCGTCCCCGATCTTCCCCGTCTGCGCGGCCTTGACGATCGTGTCGATGACGGCTTCCGAGTCGGCGTCCTCGACGACGACCTCGATACGGACCTTCGGCACCAGGTCGACCTGGTACTCGGCGCCGCGGTACACCTCGGTGTGGCCGCGCTGACGGCCGTAGCCGCTGGCCTCGGTGACGGTCAGGCCGTGCACGCCGAGCTCCTGGAGCGCGGTCTTGACCTCGTCGAGGCGGTACGGCTTGACGATCGCGGTGATCAGCTTCATGCCTGGCTCTTGACCTTCTGGGCGGAGGGGACGGGGGCGCGCCGACCGGGGCGCCGGGGCCCAGGACGCCGCGATCGTATGCCGTCTCGGCGTGCACCGTAAGGGCGCGGGGCGTGCGCTGGTGCGGCGGGGGCCTTTGGATCAGGGAGAATGGGCGCCATGAGCGTTCGCACCCAGTCATCCGAGCCGTCCGAGGCCACACACCGCGCCGGCTTCGCCTGCTTCGTGGGCCGCCCCAACGCGGGCAAGTCCACCCTGACGAACGCTCTGGTCGGCCAGAAGGTGGCGATCACCGCGAACCAGCCGCAGACCACGCGGCACACGGTACGGGGCATCGTGCACCGGCCCGACGCGCAGCTGATCCTGGTGGACACCCCGGGGCTGCACAAGCCGCGCACGCTGCTCGGCGAGCGGCTGAACGACATCGTCCGCACCACCTGGGCCGAGGTCGACGTGATCGGCTTCTGTCTGCCGGCGAACGAGAAGCTCGGCCCCGGTGACCGGTTCATCGCGAAGGAACTGGCGTCCATCAAGAAGACGCCGAAGATCGCGATCGTCACGAAGACCGACCTCGTGGACAGCAAGACGCTGGCCGAGCAGCTCATCGCCATCGACCAGCTCGGCAAGGAACTCGGTTTCGAGTGGTCGGAGATCGTGCCGGTGTCGGCGGTCGCGGACCAGCAGGTGGGCCTGCTGGCCGACCTGATCGTGCCGTTGCTGCCGGAGGGTCCCGCCCTCTATCCCGAGGGCGACCTGACCGACGAGCCGGAACAGGTCATGATCGCGGAGCTGATCCGCGAGGCCGCGCTGGAGGGCGTACGCGATGAGCTGCCGCACTCCATCGCGGTGGTGGTCGAGGAGATGCTGCCCCGCGAAGGGCGCCCCGCCGACAAGCCGCTCCTCGACATCCACGCCTTCGTCTACATCGAGCGCCCCAGCCAGAAGGGCATCATCATCGGCCCCAAGGGCAAGCGCCTGAAGGACGTCGGCATCAAGTCCCGCAAGCAGATCGAGGCACTGCTGGGCACGCCGGTCTTCTTGGACCTGCATGTGAAGGTGGCGAAGGACTGGCAGCGGGACCCGCGGCAGCTGCGGAAGCTGGGGTTCTGAGCCCTCAGGTCGTACGGCTGCCGGGTGGCCGTACGACGTCAGGCCGCCCGGCGTCAGGTCGACCCGCGGAAGCCGATCGTCGGGACCGCGCGGGCCAGTGGCCAAGGGCGGGCCGGGGCCTCCGGGACCAGGGGCTGAAGGAACGCGTACCGCTGGAGCGCTGCCTGGTCCTGGCCCTCCAGGGACCGCACCTCGCGCCACCAGGTGGCGATCTCGCTCCAGCCGGGGGCCGACAGGGAGCCGCCGAACTCCTGGACGGACAGGGCGGCGGTCAGACCGGCGAAGGCGAGGCGGTCGGCGAGGGGCCAGCCGGCCAGGGTGCCGGTGACGAAGCCGGCCACGAAGACATCTCCGGCACCGGTCGGGTCGAGGGCCTCCACGGCGATCGCGGGCACCTCGGCGGTCTCGCCGGTGCGCCGGTCGACGGCGTACGCACCATCCTTGCCGAGGGTGACGACGGCGAGCGGCACATGTTCGGCGAGGGCGTGGGCGGCGGCGCGCGGGCAGGTGGCGCCGGTGTAGCGCATGGCCTCGTCGGCGTTCGGCAGGAACGCCTCGCAGTACTTGAGGTCGGACAGGCCCGCCAGATCCCAGGCACCGGTGTCGTCCCAGCCGACGTCGGCGAAGATACGGGCGCCCTTGCTCGCGGCCTGGGCGACCCAGACGTCGGGCTTGCCCGGGGTGAGTGAGGCGATGGCGGCACGCGCGCGTGGCGGGCAGTCCGGCGCGGGCTCCTCCGGCGGCGGCTCGTGGCCGTGGGAGACCATCGTGCGCTCGCCCTCGTACGCCATGGAGACGGTGACCGAGGAGTGCCAGCCGGGCACCGTGCGCGACGGCGACAGGTCGATGCCCTCGCCGTGCGCGAGGGCGTCCCAGCAGTACTCGCCGTAGTGGTCGTCGCCGAACGCCGCGGCGAGGGACGTCTTCAGGCCGAGGCGGGCCAGCGCGGTCGCCATGTTGGCGACGCCGCCGGGGCTGGAACCCATCCCCCGCGCCCAGGACTCGGTGCCTCGCACGGGGGCCGAGTCGAGGCCGGTGAAGATGATGTCGAGGAAGACGGTGCCGGTGAGGTACACGTCCCACGGCGGGTCGCCGGGCCTGCGCAGAGCGGCCAAGGGGTCGACCTGGGCCTGGCAGTGGTGTCCCTCTCTGTTGGACGCGATCACGGTGCGCTCCCTGACATGGTGCGGATCAGGCCAGTCTGCCTCACACCACTGACAACGCGCCGCCGCTCACCGGCGGCCGTCCCCCGTATCAGCCCACCGCAGGTCCGGGGTGTGCGGTCCGGGCCGCGCCGGGCGTCACCTCGGGTGCCGTGGCCGTGGAAGCCTTCGCCGGCCGTGTACGGATCCGGTCATCGCGTCCGCCAGCCGGGTAACGCCTGGCCCCGCGCCCGACATCGATCAGCGCTACCAACGAGGCACTGTCGGCGTCACCCACCCCGGCTCGGCGACCCGCATCGCCGCCGCGTCGTCGCGCTCGCGCAGCGAACCGTCGTCGTCGAGCCACCTCTGGTGGAGGAACCGCAGCTTGTCCCGGTCGAGTTCGACACCCAGGCCGGGCGCGTCCGGGACGGCGACGCTGCCGTCCTCGAACACCAGCCGCTCGGTGAGCACGTCCTCCGACTGCCAGGGGTAGTGGGAGTCGCAGGCGTGGTGGAGATCGGGGACGGTGGACGCGACATGGGTCATCGCGGTCAGGGAGATGCCCAGGTGGGTGTTGGAGTGCATGGACACCCCGACGCCGAACGTGCGGCAGATGGCGGCCAGTTGCTGTGTGTTCCGCAGCCCGCCCCAGTAGTGATGGTCGGAGAGGACGACCTGCACGGCGTCCTTCGCGAACGCCTCCTTGATCTCGGCGAACGTCGTCACACACATGTTGGTGGCGAGCGGCACGTCGGTCGCCGCGGAGACCTCGGCCATGGCGGGCGTTCCGAGCGCCGGGTCCTCAAGGTATTCGAGGACATCCCCCAGCTCCTTCGCCACCTTCAGCGAAGTCTCCACGGACCAGGCGCCGTTGGGGTCGAGGCGCAACGGGTGCCCGGGGAAGGCCTCCGCGAGGGCGCGTACGGCGGCGATCTCCTCGTCGGGCGGGAAGACACCGCCCTTGAGCTTGAAGGACGTGAAGCCGTACCGCTCCTTGAACTTCCGCGCCTGCTCGACGACCCCGGCCGGGTCGACGGCGGCACCCCAGTCGTCCTTCTCGGCCGCGACGCCCTCGGGGTGGTCGGCCCACTTGTAGAAGAGGTACGCGCTGTACTCGACGGCATCCCGCACCTTGCCGCCGAGCAGCGCGTGCACGGGCAGCCCGAGCGCCTTGCCGAGCGCGTCCAGGCAGGCCACCTCGAAGCCGGAGACGACGGACAGCCGCAGCTTGTCGGCGGTCTGGACGCCGCGCAGCCCGCCGACGTCGACCTGGCCAGAGACCCGTGACCGGTCGACGGAGACCTCGTCGGCGACCGTGAACAGGCCGTTCAGATCGGAGACCTGCCGGCCGACCAGCTTCTCGGCGAAGGGGCGCGCCAGCTCCAGGTACTTCGTGTCGCCGTACGTCTCGCCGACTCCCGTGATCCCGTCGGCCGTCACGACCTCCACGATCAGCCGGGGCGTGTACGGCTGGTGGACGCCCTGGGTGTTCAGCAGGGGCGGGTCGGCGACGAGGATCGGCGTCAGCCGTACGTCGGTGATGGCGAGGTTCACAGGGCGGCTCCTACGAGGTCGAGTCCGGTGACGAGCAGGGTCCTGAGGCCGGCCAGATCGGCGGCCGACGGGTCGGTGAGCGGGGCGCGGACGGGTCCCACCGGACGGCCGCGCAGCCGTGCCGCCGCCTTCACCAGCGACACGGCGTACCCGGGGACGCGGTCGCGGAGTTCGACGAGCGGGACGTAGAAGTCGCGCAGCAGCTTCTCCACGGTGCCGTCGTCGCCGCCCTTCAGAGCCTCGAAGAAGGCGTTCGCGATCTCGGGGGCGAAGGCGTGGACGGCGGAGGAGTAGGCGGGGACGCCGACGGCGGCGTAGGCGCGGGCCTGGATCTCGGCGGTGGCGGCCCCGTTGAAGAACAGAAATCCCTCGGGTGCGGCGAGCGTGAGGCGCTGGAGCCGGTCGAGGTCGCTGTGGCCGTCCTTGAGACCGATGACGCCCGGGATCTCCGTGATCTGCCTCAACGCGTCCACCCCGAAGGCGACCTGGCCCCGCTGGTAGGCGATGAGCGGCAGCCGGGTGCGGGCGGCGAGCTGCTCCAGCTGGGCGACCAGCCCGTCCTGCGGAGCGGCGACGAGGTAGTGCGGCAGCACGAGCAGGGCGTCGGCGCCGGCCTCCTCGGCGATCCGCGCGAGGCGAGCGGCCTGCGCCCAGCCGTATCCGGTCCCGGCCACGACGGGCACGCTCCCCCACGCTCGAACACCCTCGCGCGGGGGGACCCCCATCGCCGCCTCCTCGACCGCGATGGTCACGACCGTCCGGTACTCGTCCTCGTCCAGCGAGAAGAACTCGCCGGTGCCGCAGGCGGGGAAGACGGCACCGGGAGCGGTGGCCAGCCGGTCGGCGACATGGGCCCGGAAGCCGTCGGGGTCGAGGGAGCCGTCGTCGTGGAAGGAAGTCAGCGGGAAGGACAGCACACCGCCCGCCATACCGTCCCGCAGTCGCCGGGTCACGGCCTCCGTGGCCGGTGCGCCGCCCATCACATCATCTCCCCATGTAGACGTCATCCACGTATGAAGACAGAGATTAGATACGCGAACAGGGACCGTCAATGGTTCTCACTGGTCCCGACCGCCGCGGATTACGATCGGCCCATGTCAGAGACAGGGGGCGTCCGCGAGGTGAAGTCCGCGGCGCGAACGGTCGAGTTGCTGGAAGTCCTGGCCGCGCGCGGCGACCGCCCGGCCCGGCTCCAGGAGCTGGCGGACGAGCTGGAGGTGCCGCGCAGCTCCATGTACGCACTCCTGAAGACCCTGATCTCCCGCGGCTGGGTCCGCACGGACGTCACCGGCTCTCTCTACGGCATCGGCATCCGCGCCCTGCTCACCGGCACGAGCTACCTCGACTCCGACCCGCGCGTGAGGGTCGTACGCCCCTATCTGGACGAGGCGTCCCAGGCGCTCGGCGAGACGATCCACCTGGGCCGGCTGGACGGCCGGGACGTGGCCTATCTGGCGACGCGCGAATCGCACGAATACCTGCGGACGATCAGCCGGGTCGGGCGGCGGCTGCCGGCGCACGTGGGCGCGCTCGGCAAGGCGCTGCTGGCCGAGCGCCCGGACACCGAGCTGCCGGAAGGGCCGTACGAGGCCAGCACGCCCAACACGCACACGAGCCGGGAGTCATTGGCGGCCGACCTCGCGGAGGTCCGCACGCGCGGCTACTCCATCGACCGCGAGGAGGGCGTGACCGGGATCGTCGGCTTCGGTTTCGCGCTGCGGTACGACTCTCCGGCCCAGGACGCGATCAGCTGCTCGGTGCCGGTGGCCCGGCTGACGCCGGAGCACGAGGGGCAGATCGTCGCGGTGATGCGGGAGATCCGGCTGAAGATCGAAACGACGGCGCCTGCGGCCGGCGGGGCCGTGCACTGGCGTTAGCGTCCGTAAACGCCGGACGGGCCGGAATGGGCTGACCGACGCCCTCGTCTACCCGGCATCGTCACCCCCAAACAGGACGTGCCTCAGATCACACCCCCCGAACTTCTCTCCCGAACCGCGTGCTTGATACAAATTGCCCGCGCGTTCCTGTCCGTCGACGGATGGCGCCCAACCCCCTTCTTGTCCCGTCGCTTTCGCATGCCCTGGGAACGCCCGTGTTCGCCCGCACCACCACGCCCTGGCCTCTCGTTGCCCTTTTCACGGCCGGGTACCTCGCCCCGTACCTCCTCCCGACCACCGTCGGCAGGCTCGACTCGGGACTCGCCCTCTCCGCCACCCAGGCGGGCGCCATCGGCAGTGCGCTGCTGCTGAGTTCGGCGTCGGCGGGCTTCCTGCTCGCCTCCCGCGTCGACCGCATCGGCCCGCGCACCCTCGCCCGCCTCGGCCTCGCCCTCGCCGCCGTCGGCTACGGCGGGGCCACGCTCACGCACACCGTCCCGGCCGTCGTCGCGGGCGCGGTCGTCGGTGGTTTCGGGTCGGGTACGGTCACCGCCGTCGCCGCCACCGGGATCGCCCGCCGGCCCGACCCGCACCGCGTCACCACGCTCGGGCTGCTCTGCGTCTCCGCGCTCGCGGGCGCCGTGTATCTGACGGTCCCGCATCTCGGTGCCGGGCACGGTCAGCCGCTTGCCGCCATCGCGCTCACAGCTCTGGCGGTATGGCCCGTGACCACTCGGCTCCCCGACCGGTCGGGCCCCGAACCGACGACCGGGCCCGAGCAGACCCCGCTCCCCCACCGGCGCTCCGGCCTCGTCCTCGCCGCCACCCTGCTGTGCTGGTCCCTCGCCCAGAACTCCCTCTGGGGCGTCAGCGGCCGCATCGGCCTGATCCAGGCGCACCTCACCGAAGTCACCGTCGGCGCGGTGTTCGCCGTAGGCCTGGGCACAGGACTGCTCGGGGTGGTCGGCGCGAGCGCGCTGGGCCCCCGCCTCGGGCTCGCACTGCCGATCGGCGCCGGCACGGCCGTCATCGCCGGCTGCATCGTGCTCAGCGCGTCCGCGACCGACCTGACGACCTTCGCGACCGGCGAGATCGCCTGGAACACCCTCTACCCGATCGTCCTGTCCTACCTCATCGGCCTCGCCGCCTCCCTCGACCCACGCGGCCGCTGGGCAGTCCTGGCCGGCTCCGCATCCTCACTGGGCACGGCAGCGGGCCCGCTGGCGGGGAGCGTTCTGTCCGCGCAGGCCGGTTTCCCTGCCATGGGCGCGATGCTCGCGATCGGACTCCTCGTCATCGCGGTCCCGATGACGGCGGTCGCGCTGCACGTCGGGCGTTCGCAGGTGACGGAGATCGTCGAGATCCCACTGGACACACTGCCCGGAGTCCCCGCCCAGCGCAGGGCATACGACACGGCAGGACCCCGGCGATCGGGTACCGATTGAGCGCCGACTGGTAAACGCCGGTGCAGTGCAGCGCCCCGTCAGGGGCGCGGGGAACTGCGCGACCAGCCCCCACCGGCCCGCAGCAAAGCGACTACTCAGCGGCTCTCAGCCGAACTCATACGCCTCGACCTCCGCGAGATACCCCGCCCGCCGCTCCTCATCGTGCTCCAGGAAGGACGCGAGGAAGGAGTTGCGGGCCAGCTCCCGCAGCCGTTCCTCACCAAGCCCCAGCGCCGAACGCACCGCGTCGAAGTTGTCGCCCGCATAGCCACCGAAGTAGGCAGGATCGTCGGAGTTGACCGTGCACAGCAGCCCGGCGTCGAGCATCGCAGGGAGGGGGTGGTCGGCGAGGACATCGACGGTGCGCAGCCGGACATTCGACAGAGGGCACAGAGTCAGCGGCACGCGATCCCGCACCAGCCTCTCGACGAGTCCCTCGTCCTCCATGCACCGAAGCCCGTGGTCGATCCGCTCGACTCCCAGCACATCCAGGGCCTCGACGATGTACGACGGCGGCCCCTCCTCCCCCGCGTGCGCGACGCGCCGCAGCCCCATCTCCGCCGCCGCCTCGTACACCTCGCGGAACTTCACCGGCGGATGCCCGACCTCGGCGGAGTCGAGTCCGATGCCGACGATCCGGTCGAGATACGGCCTGGCCGCCTGAAGGGTCGCCATGGCCGACTCGGCGGGCTGGTCGCGCAGGAAGCACATGATCAGCTGCGTGGAGACCCCGTGCGCCTCCTCGCTGCGGCCGAGTGCGCGGGACAGCCCCTCGACGACCGTCCCCATCGCCACCCCCCGGGCGATATGGGCCTGCGGGTCGAAGAAGATCTCCGCATGCCGCACACCCTGCGCGGCGGCGCGGGCGAGGTAGGCGTCGGCGAGGTCCTCGAAGTCCTGTTCCGTCCGCAGGACGGCCATGAGCTCGTAGTACAGGTTCAGGAACGACTGGAGATCATCGAAGAGATACGCCTTGCGCAGCTCTTCGGTGTCGGCGTACCGAAGCTTGACGCCGTTGCGCGCGGCGAGCTCGAAGGCCAGCTCGGGCTCGAGCGTGCCTTCGATATGGAGGTGCAGTTCTGCTTTGGGGAGGGGCATCGAAATATCGTACGGGCGGTTTACCGCCGTTTCGGAACCGGCACTCTCAGTAGATCGTGTGCCACGGTCAGCTCCCCCTCGAACCCGGCCGCCCGCGCCTGCCGCTCGAACTCCTCGGGGTCGGTGTACCGCTGGCTGAAGTGGGTGAGCACGAGATGCCGTACGCCACTCTCCTTCGCCACCCGCGCCGCCTGACCGGCCGTCAAATGACCATGATCTACGGCGAGTTGCTCGTCCTCGTCGAGGAACGTGGACTCGATGACGAGCAGGTCGCAGCCCTCGGCGAGGGCGTACGCCCCCTCGCACAGCCGGGTGTCCATGACGAACGCGAACCGCTGTCCGTGCCGGACCTCACTGACGTCCTCCAGCGTGACGCCGCCCAGGGCGCCCTCGCGCTGGATCCGGCCGACGTCCGGGCCCTTGATGCCGTGCGCGGCGAGCCGGTCGGGGAGCATGCGGCGGCCGTCGGGTTCGACGACGCGGTAGCCGTAGGACTCGACGGGGTGGGAGAGCTTTCGGGCTTCCAGCGTGTAGGCGGGCGCCTCGGCGAGCACGCCGTCGGCGGCCACGGGGGCCTGGGTGAGCCGGACCGTCTCCCGGTAGGCGGTGGCGTACCGCAGCCGGTCGAAGAAACGCTGTCCGGACTTCGGGTAGTGGGCGGTGATCTCGTGCGGGACCTGGTCGAGGTTGATGCGCTGGATGACACCGGCGAGGCCCAGCGAATGGTCCCCGTGGAAGTGGGTGACACAGATCCGGTTCAGGTCGTGTGCGGCGACGCCGGCGCGCAGCATCTGGCGCTGTGTGCCCTCGCCGGGGTCGAACAGGATGCCCTCGGCGTCCCAGCGCAGCAGATAGCCGTTGTGGTTGCGGTGCCGGGTCGGGACCTGGCTGGCCGTCCCGAGGACCACCAATTCACGTACGGACACGGCGACTTACCCGGGCGGCCACTGCATGCCGCGGCCGCCGAGGACATGGGCGTGGGCGTGGAAGACGGTCTGGCCGGCGCCGGTGCCGGTGTTGAAGATGACGCGGTAGCTCTCCAGCTTGTCCTCGTCGGCGACGGACTGCGCTTCGCGCAGGAGGTCGGCGGCGATCGCGGGTTCCGCGGCGGCCAGCTCGGCGGCGTTCGGGTAGTGCGCCCTCGGGATCACCAGGACGTGGGTGGGCGCCTGGGGGTTGATGTCCCGAAACGCGACCGTTGTCTCCGTCTCTCGGACGATCGTCGCCGGGATGTGCCCCTCGGCGATCTTGCAGAACAGGCAATCGTCCTGCGGTTCCCCTGCCATTCGGTTCCCTCCGAGGTTGGGCCGTGTACAGCTGGCATCGTATCGTCGTCGGCTGCGGGTGCTTCGTGGCTTGTCGCGCCCACGCGGCGGAGCCGCAAATCGATACAGCCCCGCGCCCCTAGGTCGGCAAAGGCGGCGGCGTTTTCGCGGGACTGTTCTCCAACGCCTCCAAAGCGATCCTCACCGCCTCGTCCAGCTGGACATCCCTCCCCGCCGCATAATCCTGCGGGCGCTGTACGACCTCCACGTCCGGATCCACCCCGTGGTTCTCGACGCCCCAGCCGTAATTCTCCAGCCAGAACGCGTACTTGGGCTGGGTGACGAGCGTGCCGTCGACGAGGCGGTAGCGGTTGTCGATGCCGATGACGCCGCCCCAGGTGCGGGTGCCCACCACCGGGCCGATGCCGAGCGCCTTGATCGCGGCGTTGACGATGTCGCCGTCGGAGCCGGAGTACTCGTTGGCGACGGCGACGACCGGGCCGCGCGGGGCGTCCTCGGGATAGCTGTAGGGCCGCATGCCGCGCGGTGACGCCCAGCCGACGATGCGCCGGGCGAGCTTCTCGACGACCAGCTGGGAGGTGTGGCCGCCCCGGTTCTCACGGACGTCGACGACCAGCCCCTCCCGGGCGACCTCCACCCGGAGGTCACGGTGGATCTGGGCCCAGCCGGGCGCCTGCATGTCGGGCACGTGGAGGTAGCCGAGCCGGCCGCCGGAGCGTTCGTGGACGTAGGCCCGCCGGTCGGCGACCCAGGCGTGGTAGCGGAGCGGCTCCTCGTCGGCGACGGGGACGACGACGGCGTGCCGGGGGTCCCCGCCGCCGGCGGGTGACACCGTCAGCTCGACCGGCTTGCCCGCCGTACCGACGAGGAGGGGGCCGGGTCCGGTCACCGGGTCGACCGGGACGCCGTTCACCGCCACGATGGCGTCTCCTGCCCGCACGGCCACGCCGGGCGCGGCGAGCGGGGCGCGGGCCTGCGGGTCGGACGTCTCCGAGGGCAGGATCCGGTCGATGCGCCAAGTGCCTTCCGGACCACGGGAGATGTCGGCGCCGAGCAGCCCCTGCCGGTCCCCGCCGTGACCGCCGCGCGGCATGACGTACGCGTGCGAGGTGCCCAGCTCGCCGTGCACCTCCCACAGCAGGTCGACCAGGTCGTCGTGGGTGGCGACCCGGTCGAGGAGGGGTCGGTAGCGGTCGAGGACGCCGGTCCAGTCGACGCCGCTGAGGTCGGGCCGCCAGAAGTTGTCCCGCATGATGCGGCCGTTCTCCTCGTACATCTGCCGCCACTCGGCTCCCGGGTCGACGGTCTGACGTACCCGGCCGAGGTCGACGGTGATGTTCGTGTCGCTGTCGTCGTCGTTCCCGGCGCGCCGGTCGCTGGGGACGACCTTCAGCTTGCCGTCGGTCCACAGCAGGACCCGCTTGCCGTCGCCGCTGACCCTGAAGTGGTCGGCGTCGTCCGCGAGATGCTCCACACGCCGCTGGACGAGGTCGTACCGCTCCAGCTCGGACTTGGGGTCGGGGTCGTCCGGGTTGGCCCGGGTGGCGCCCAGCGCCCCGCGCACGGGGTGGCGCAGCCACAGCACGCCGTCCTTCGCGGCGCGCAGGCCGGAGTAGCGGGCCGCCTCGACCGGGAACGGCACGATCCGGTCGGCGAGGCCCTCCAGGTCGACGCGGGTGGTCGGGGCGCCCTCGCTGTCCGGGGTCTCGTCCTTGTCCGGCGCGTCGAAGGGGCGGCCGTGCCGCTGCGGGCCGAAGGGGGACGGGGTCGTCGCGGCCAGCGTGATCAGGTGCGGGCGGGCGCCGACCACGAAGGCCAGGTCGAAGACGTGCTCGTCGTAGACCGGGTCGAACGAGCGTGTCGACAGGAAGGCGAGGTGCTTGCCGTCGAGGGTGAAGGCGGGCGCGTAGTCCTGGAAGCGCAGCGGGGTCGCCTCGGTGACCGACAGGTCGGTGGTGTTGGCGAGCTTGAGGTGGCGCAGTGGGCGCGGGCCGGGGTGCGACCAGGCCAGCCACCCCGAGTCCGGCGAGAAGACCAGGCCGGAGGCGTCGCCGTCCTCGCTGCGGTCGACCTCGCGCACCTCGCCCGTCTCGCGTTCGACGAGCAGGACGCGTCCGTCGTGCGAGGCGACGGCGGCCCGGCTGCCGTCGGGTGCCATCGCGAGGGCGAGGACGCGGCCGAGCTGCCCGGCGGCGAGCCGGCGCGGGGTCGCGCCCGGCGCGAGTCCGGTGGCCGGGGCGAACTCCAGGGCGTCGTCGCCCTCGGCGTCCGTCACCCACACCACCCACTCCTCGCCGTCCGCGCGGAACGTGCGCGGCAGCCGGGCCCGTACGCCGGGTTCGGCGGCGAGCGCGCGGGCCGGGCCCGAGCGGTGGGTGACCCAGTGCACGGCGCCGCGCACGGCGACCGCGCTGCCGCGCGCGGTGTGGTCGGGAGAGGCCGACCCGAACCAGCGGGCGGCGTTCACCGGGTAGGGCTGCCGGTCGGTGCGCTGCCCGCCCAGCCGGATGTCGAGCCTGCGCGGCTCGGCACCGTCGAGGTCGTCCAGGACCCGGAGTTCACCGGCACAGGAGTAGACGACGCGGGTGCCGTCGCCGGAGGCGTGCCGGGCGTAGAAGCCCTCGGCCGGAGTGTGCCGCCGTAGATCCGAACCGTCGGCGAGGGAGGAGTACAGCGCCCCGACACCCTCGTGGTCGGAGAGAAACGCGATCCGCTCCCCGGCCCACACCGGGTACTCGATGTTGCCGTCGACGGCTTCATGCAGCCGTACGAACTCCCCGTCCCCCTCGCGGTCGATCCACAACTTGCCCGCCGTACCGCCCCGGTACCGCTTCCACCACGCCGCCTCGCGTCCCATGGGCGAGGAGAGCAGCACAGCGCTCGGGCCGTAGGCGACGTGGCCGACCCAGCCGTACGGCAGGACGGTCGACGGTCCGCCGTCGAGCGGGACGGCGTGGGCCCAGCTGCGGCGGAGGTTGGCCTGGCCGTGGGTGGTGATGGCGAGGACCTGGCCGTCGGGGGTCCAGCCGCGCACCTGGGTGCGCGAACTGCCCCAGTGCGTCAGGCGCTTGGCGGGACCGCCGTCGACGGGGGCGATGTGCACCTCGGGGGCGCCGTCGCGGGTGGAGGTCCACGCCACCGTCGTACCGTCGGGCGAGATACGCGGCAGGGTGACCGGCACGTTGTCGGCGCTGACCCGCCAGGCCCGGCCGCCGTCGAGGGGCGCGAGCCAGACGTCGTCCTCGGCGGTGAAGGCGACCAGGTCGCCGTGCAGGTGCGGAAAGCGGAGATACGCGGCGGATCCAGGCTCTGTCACCCGATCACCCTATGCAGGGGCGGCGCCACTGGACAGGGCTTTGGATCACTTGCCCTCGGGCCAGCAGTCCGGTTGCTCCTTGCACCACAGGGTCTTGGTCTCGGTGACCGTGACCGTGGCTCCGGGCTGCTGCGGGTTGTTGACCGGCGGGGTGTTCGCCGCGTCGCAGTCACCGAGCCCCTCGACGTGGAACCACTCCTTGCCGTCGATCTTGGCGGTGAGGTCTCCGCGTACGCACTTGCCGTTGACCGCGCGGGTCACCTTGCCGGTGACGGTGATGTCCTGGCCCTGATCGGTGCGCCCCTGGCAGTCGACGGTGGCGACGGCGTTCGCGGTCGGGGTCGAACTTCCGGGCGTGCCGGCCTTGTTGCCGTCGTCGAACGTGGCCGTGCAGCTGAGCCAGCTCACGTTCGCGTGCTGCCGTTCCAGTTCCCTGGTGACGGTCTGGTCGGTCGTGTACGCCACCGTCACGGAACTCAGCCCGGCCGGATCACAGGCGACAGCGGTACCGACGGCGACCACGACGACCCCCGCCACGGCAGCCGTCCGCTGCATACGCGGGCGATCCCAAATCCGCCTCAATGCCCCCATGGACGGCAGCCTCCCACTGTCCCGGCCGACGCGGAAGAGTGCATACGGCCACTCAGAGCCCTCTCACGTCACAATCAAGTGCCGCCCAACTGAGGCGCCCCGAAGGGGCGCGGGGAACTGCGCGACCAGCCCCCACCGGGCCGCGGCTGCATCACCGCATATCCCTCCACGGCGGAGCGCTCACGTGCGTAGCAGCAGCCACTCCTGGAGTTCCACAAGGTTGCCCTCCGGGTCCTTCAGGTGGGCCACGCGCATGCGGGAGGTGGTATGGGCCGGCCCATGGAGCAGCGTGGCGCCGCGGGTGGTGATGCGGTCGCAGTAGGTGTCCAGGTCGTCGACGCGCAGGACGACCAGGGAGCGGTGGCCCGTGGCGGTGTCACCCAGCTCGCCGAGGACCTCGGCCATCATCGCCCGGTCCTGGAGCGCGATCCCCGCGGAGCCGATGGCGGGACTGAACTTCTCGTACGGGCCCTCGGTCGCCCCCGACTGGGGCTTGAGGCCGAGGACGTCGGCGTAGAAGCGGTAGCAGGTGGCGAAGTCGGTGACGAGCAGTCGTACTTGGGCGAGTTCCATGACCCACTCCCGGGTGTTCAGGACCACCGGCCGGTTCGGCCGAGGAGCAGGGCCGCCGCCGCGGTCCCGGCGGTGGACGTACGCAGCACACTGGGCCCGAGCCGGTACGCCTGCGCACCGGCCTCCTCGAACAGCGCCAACTCCTCGGGAGCGACGCCCCCTTCGGGCCCGACGACCAACACGATCTCACCCTCGGCGGGGAGTTCGACACCGGCCAGCGGCTCCGTACCGCTTTCATGCAGTACGGCGGCGAAGTCGGCCTTCGCCAGAAGTGCCGCGACCTGCTTGGAGGTTGCCGCGTCCGCGACCTCCGGGAAGCGCACCCGGCGGGACTGCTTGCCGGCCTCGCGTGCCGTGGCCCGCCACTTGGCCAGCGCCTTCAGGCCACGCTCGCCCTTCCACTGCGTGATGCAGCGGGAGGCCGCCCACGGGACGATCGCGTCCACGCCGACCTCGGTCATGGTCTCGACGGCGAGTTCACCGCGGTCGCCCTTGGGGAGTGCCTGGACGACCGTGATGCGGGGGGTCTCCTCCGGCTCCTCGCGCACGCCGTGCGGGCGGACGACGAGCCGGTCCTTGCCCTCGGCGGCGACCACCTCGCACTCGGCCCAGCGCCCGGCGCCGTCCGTGAGGACGACGGCCTCCCCGGACCGCAGCCGCTTCACGGAGACGGCGTGCCGCCCTTCGGGGCCGTCGAGCACGAACTCGGTCCCGACTCCCTTGAGTTGGTCGACGACGAAGACGGGGGCGGTCATCGTGGACCGCCTCCGGTGGGGGGAAAGGCCGACAACGCTGTCTTCGCGGCATGGACCTCGGCGGCCAGCACCTCCACCAGCTGTCCGGCGGGCAGTTCGCGGGCCATCCGGTGGCCCTGTCCCGCCCACAGCGCCATGCCCTGCGCGTCGCCCGCCTTGGCGGCCGCCTTGCGCAGCGGCGAGGTGAGGTGGTGGATCTCCGGGTAGGCGGCGGGCGCGTACGGGCCGTGCTCGCGCATGAAGCGGTTGACCAGACCGCGGGCCGGGCGTCCGGAGAACGCCCGCGTCAACTCCGTACGGACGAACAGGGGGTTGGTCAGCGCCCGCTTGTGCACGGCGTTGGCGCCGGACTCGGGCGTGGCGAGGAACGCCGTGCCGAGCTGGGCCGCGCCGGCGCCCGCGGCGAGGGCGGCGGCGATCTGGCTGCCGCGCATCAGGCCGCCGGCGGCGACGAGCGGCAGCGACACGGTCTCCCGGACCTGCGCGATCAGCGACAGAAGGCCGATGCCACTGCCGTCCATCTCCTGGACGTCCCGGTGGGTGCCCTGATGGCCGCCCGCCTCGACGCCCTGCACGACCACCCCGTCGGCGCCGGCCCGCTGCACGGCGAGGGCCTCCTCGGCGGTGGTCGCGGTGACCAGCGTGAAGGTGCCGACGCGGCGCAGGGAGTCCAGGACGTCCCGGCTGGGCACGCCGAAGTGGAAGGAGACCAGCGGCACCGGGTTGTCGAGCAGGACGGCGAGCTTGGCGTCGTAGCCGTCGTCGCGGCCGCTCTCGGGGTCGCCGAGCTCCGTCTCGTACCAGGCGGCCTCGCCGGCCAGCTGGTGGGCGTAGACGTCGACGGCGGCGGGGTCCGCGTACTCCGGCTGCGGCATGAACAGATTCACGCCGAAGGGCCGGCTCGTCAGGCTCCGCAGCTGCTTGATCTCCTGGTACAAGCCGTCGGCGGTCTTGTACCCGGCGGCCAGGAACCCGAGCCCGCCGGCCTCGGACACGGCGGCCGCGAGATGCGGGACGGATACTCCGCCCGCCATGGGGGCCTGCACGATCGGATGAGGGAAGAGATCGGTCAGTGCGGAGGACATGACGGCATGTTGTCACGTCCTCCGAACAAGTCCGAATCCGGCCTTCCCCTTGGCATAGGCCATCGGCATACGAGGTACGGCGACCGCCGAAGGCGATCTCAACGGCCGCCGAGACACGACGTCAGCGCCCGTTGAAGGCATCCTTCAGCCGCGAGAACAACCCTTGCTGCCCCGGCTGGAACTGCCCCGTGGGCCGTTCCTCGCCGCGCAGCTTGGCCAGTTCTCGGAGGAGGCGTTCCTGTTCCGGGTCCAGCTTGGACGGGGTGGTGACCTCGACGTGGACGATGAGGTCACCGCGTCCGCCGCCGCGCAGGTGCGTGACGCCCCGGCCGTGCTTCGGGATCGACTGGCCGGACTGGGTGCCGGGCCGGATGTCGACCTCCTCCATGCCGTCCAGGGTCTCCAGCGGCACCTTCGTGCCGAGGGACGCCGCGGTCATCGGGATGGTGACCGTGCAGTGCAGGTCGTCCCCGCGCCGCTGGAAGGTCGAGTGCGGCAGCTCGTGGATCTCGACGTACAGGTCACCGGCGGGGCCGCCGCCCGGGCCGACCTCGCCCTCGCCCGCGAGCTGGATGCGGGTGCCGTTGTCGACACCGGCCGGGATCTTGACCGTCAGGGTGCGACGGGACCGTACCCGCCCGTCGCCCGCGCACTCCGGGCACGGGGTCGGGACGACGGTGCCGAAGCCCTGGCACTGGGGGCAGGGGCGGGACGTCATGACCTGGCCCAGGAAGGACCGGGTGACCTGCGACACCTCACCGCGGCCACGGCACATGTCACACGTCTGGGCGGTGGTGCCCGGTGCCGCGCCCTCGCCGTTGCAGGTGTTGCAGACGATCGCCGTGTCGACCTGGATGTCCTTCGTCGTGCCGAAGGCAGCCTCGTCGAGCTCGATGTCCAGCCGGATCATCGCGTCCTGGCCGCGCCGCGTACGGGACCGCGGGCCCCGCTGCGACGCCGTACCGAAGAACGCGTCCATGATGTCCGAGAAGTTCCCGAAGCCGCCCGCGCCGAAGCCGCCCGCGCCACCGGCGCCGCCGGCCTGCGAGAGCGGGTCGCCGCCGAGGTCGTAGACCTGCTTCTTCTGCGGGTCCGACAGCACCTCGTAGGCGGCGTTGATCTCCTTGAACCGCTCTTGGGTCTTCGGATCCGGATTGACGTCCGGGTGCAGCTCGCGTGCGAGCCGCCGGAAGGCCTTCTTGATCTCTTCCTGCGACGCGTCGCGGCGCACGCCGAGAACGGCGTAGTAGTCCGTGGCCACTTACGACTCCGCCAGGATCTGTCCGACGTACCGTGCCACTGCGCGTACCGCTCCCATCGTTCCCGGGTAATCCATGCGGGTCGGTCCGACCACGCCGAGCTTGGCGACTGCCTCGCCGCCCGAACCGTAGCCGACCGACACGACGGACGTGGAGTTGAGTCCCTCATAGGCGTTCTCATGACCGATGCGTACGGTCATGCCCGAATCCCCGGCCTCACCAAGCAACTTGAGGAGCACGACCTGCTCCTCCAGCGCTTCGAGCACCGGCCGGATCGTGAGGGGAAAGTCATGCCCGAAGCGGGTCAGATTGGCGGTGCCGCCGATCATCAGCCGCTCTTCGTTCTCCTCGACGAGGGTCTCCAGGAGGGTGGAGAGCACCGTCGAGACCGTACCGCGGTCCTCTACGTCGAAGCCCTCGGGCAGGTCCTCGACCAACAGCGGGACATCGGAGAACCGCCGTCCCGCGACCCGGCTGTTGAGCCGCGCGCGTAGATCGGCCAGAGAGGCCTCCCCGAACGGCGCCGGACAGTCGACCATCCGCTGCTCGACCCGCCCGGTGTCCGTGATCAGCACGAGCATCACGCGCGCGGGAGCGAGCGAGAGCAGTTCCACGTGCCGCACGGTGGAGCGGGTGAGCGACGGGTACTGCACGATGGCGACCTGCCGCGTCAGCTGCGCCAGCAGCCGCACGGTCCGGGCCACCACGTCGTCGAGATCGACGGCGCCGTCGAGGAAGTGGTGAATGGCACGCCGCTCGGGCGCGCTCATCGGCTTGACGCCGGCCAGCTTGTCGACGAAGAGGCGGTAGCCCTTGTCCGTCGGAATGCGCCCGGCGCTGGTGTGCGGCTGGGCGATGAACCCCTCGTCCTCCAGGGCGGCCATGTCGTTGCGCACGGTCGCCGGGGAGACACCGAGGTTGTGCCGCTCGGTGAGCGCCTTGGAGCCGACCGGCTCCTCCGTGCCGACATAGTCCTGGACGATCGCGCGCAGCACCTGAAGCCTGCGTTCACTCAGCACTGCGCACACCTCCAGAAGTCGTCCTCTCGGCGCTTCGCCTGGCACTCTTCACTTCCGAGTGCCAGAGTTCCCCGGCCCAGTGTACGGCCGTGGGGTACGCCCCGGGCAAGGCCGGTCCTGCGACGTCGTGCTGCGACTCAGGGTCCCCGCTAGCGTCGCCCTATGAAGGTGACTTGGGAAGAGCTGGGGTGGGAGCCGCTGGCGGCCGGGGTGGGGCGGTGCCGGCTGCCCGTGTGGGACTGCACGGCGGGGCTGGTCGTCGGGGCGGGCGCGGCCCTGGTGATCGACGCCGGGTCGAGCCTGGCGGAGGGTGCACGCGTGCGTGCCGGGGCGCAGGAGCTCGCCGGGCACCGTGTGACCCACCTCGCGCTCACGCATCCGCACTTCGACCATGTCTTCGGGGCGGCGGCGTTCGCGGGCGCGGAGCTGTACGCCGCTGTGGGCATCGACACGGTGTACACGCACGCCGGCCGCGAGGAGCTGCGCGCGGACGCGGTGCGCCACGGTCTGGACGCCGGACCGGCGGACGAGGCGGTGGAGGCCCTCGCGCCGCCCCGCCATCACGTCTCCGGCGAGTGGACCCTCGACCTGGGCGGCGGCCGTCAGGTCCTCCTCGCCAACGTCGGCCCCGGCCACACCGCCCACGACCTCGCAGTCCTCGTCCCCGGCGACCCCGAGGTCGTCTTCTGCGGCGATCTGGTCGAGGAGTCCGGCGAGCCGCAGGCGGGCCCCGACGCCGTACCGACGCACTGGCCCGCGGCCCTGGACCGCCTGCTGGATCTCGGCGGCGAGGACGCGCTGTACGTGCCCGGTCACGGAGCGGTGGTGGACGCGGCGTTCGTACGAGCACAGCGGAACGCGCTGGCAAGGCAATTCGGCGTGTCGTAACCGCTCCCCGCCGGCTTCTCCTATCGTCATCCGAATGCGCCAGTACTCTCGGGACCTGACCCCACCGTGGAAGAAGCCCAAACCTGTCCCCGAGGTCCCGGCCGATCCCGGTCTGGTGGTCGAGGAGCCCGGCACCGGTTTCTGCGGCGCGGTGATCCGCTGCGAGGCGGGCACGGTGACGTTGGAGGACCGCTTCGGCAAGCACCGGGTGTTTCCGCTGGAGCCGCGGGGGTTTCTGCTGGAGGGCAAGGTGGTGACGCTCGTACGGCCTTCCGCTTCGGCTCCGGTACGTCCCACCCGTACGGCCTCCGGCTCGGTCGCCGTCCCCGGCGCACGCGCGCGTGTCGCCCGCGCCGGGCGCATCTACGTCGAGGGCCGGCACGACGCGGAACTCGTCGAGAAGGTCTGGGGCGACGACCTGCGCATCGAGGGCGTCGTCGTGGAGTACCTGGAGGGCATCGACGACCTGCCGTCCATCGTGGCCGAATTCGCACCGGGCCCGGATGCCCGGCTGGGCGTGCTGGTGGACCACTTGGTGCCGGGCACGAAGGAGTGGCGCATCGCACAGGCGGTGACGAGCGAACACGCCCTGGTCGTCGGCCACCCGTACATCGACGTCTGGGAGGCCGTGAAGCCGTCCTCGCTGGGGATCGCGGGCTGGCCGCGGATCCCGCACGGGCAGGACTGGAAGACGGGGGTGTGCCGGGCACTGGGATGGCCGGAAAACACCGGTGCGGCCTGGCAGGGGATTCTCGGGCGAGTGGGGTCCTACCGGGACCTTGAGCCGGAGCTGCTGGGGAGGGTGGAGGAGCTGATCGACTTCGTCACGGGCAGCGGTGGGGCCTGACGCACCGATTCACCCGTCGTGGTGATCAGTCCACCAAATCCCTGACCACCGCGTCCGCCAGCAACCGTCCCCGAAGCGTCAGCACGGCACGCCCCTCGTCATACGGTCGTTCCTGAAGCAGCCCTTCCGCGAGCGCCCGCCGAGCGGCCGCCAGCCCCTCCTCCCGCAGCAGCGACAGCGGCACGCCCTCCCGCAGCCGCAGCTCCAGCAGAACCCGCTCCACCCGACGGTCCTCGTCCGTCAGGATCTCCCGCCCCGCCCCGGGCGAGCGACCGGCGGCCAGCGCCCCCGCATAAGCCCCCGGATGCTTGACGTTCCACCACCGCACCCCGCCCACGTGCGAGTGCGCCCCCGGCCCGGCCCCCCACCAGTCGGCGCCCCGCCAGTACAGCTCGTTGTGCAGGCAGCGCCCCGCATCCGACGTCGCCCAGTTCGACACCTCGTACCACTCGAAGCCGGCCCCCGACAGCACCGACTCCGCGATCAGGTACCGGTCCGCGTGGACGTCGTCGTCGGTCATCGGAACCTCGCCCCGGCGGATGCGCCGAGCCAGCTGCGTGCCCTCCTCGACGATCAGTGCGTACGCCGAGACGTGGTCCGGTCCCGCGCCGATCGCCGCCTCCAGCGAGGCCCGCCAGTCGTCGTCCGACTCCCCCGGGGTGCCGTAGATCAGGTCCAGGTTGACGTGGCCGAAACCCGCCGCCCGGGCCTCCGCCACGCACGCCTCAGGACGTCCCGGAGTGTGCGTACGGTCCAGCACCCGCAGCACGTGCTGCTTCGCGCTCTGCATGCCGAAGGAGATCCGGTTGAAACCGCCCCGGCGGAGCGTGGCCAGATACGCGGGGTCCACCGACTCCGGGTTCGCCTCCGTCGTGATCTCGGCGTCGGGCGCCAGGCCGAACTCGTCCCGGATCGCGCCCAGCATGCGTACGAGATCGTCCGCGGCCAGCAGTGTCGGCGTACCGCCTCCGACGAAGACCGTCCGGACGGGGCGCGGATCGTTGCCCAGCACCTTCCTCGCCAGCCGGACCTCGTCGATCAGGGTGTCGGCGTAGTTGTCGCGGGAGGCGAGGACGCCGCCCGTGCCGCGCAGCTCGGTCGCCGTGTACGTGTTGAAGTCGCAGTAGCCGCAGCGTGTGGCGCAGTACGGGACGTGCAGGTAGAACCCGAGGGGGCGGTCGGCGGCGCCGGCGAGCGCGGGGGCGGGCAGCGCGCCGTCGTCGGGGACGGGCTCGCCGTCGGGAAGTGCGGAAGGCATGCCTTCCATTGTCCAGCACCGGCGCCGCTACTCGGCCTGGAGCACCAGCAGCGCCAGGTCGTCCTCCGGCGGTCCTCCCCCGAACTCGTGCACCATCCTCCGGATCCGCTCCGCGATCAGTTCGGCGCTGAGCCCCACGCACCCCGCCAGCGCCTCCGCCAGCCCGTCGCCGTCGTCGAACTGCCGTGAGCCGGAGCGCCGCTCCGTCACTCCGTCGGTCACACAGAGCAGGGTGTCGCCCGGGCGCAGCTCGAAGGTCTCGCAGCGGTATGTCTCGTCCTCGACGACGCCGAGGAGGGTCTGCGGGCGGGCGGTCGGACGGACGGAACCGTCCGGGCCGAGCAGCAGCGGCAGCGGATGGCCCGCGGACGCGAGCGTGCAGCGTACGCCGCCGTCGAAGGGGGCCAGTTCGCCGTACAACAGGGAGAGGAAGCGGGTCTGCGGGCCGTCGCCGGGGCCGATCGGCCGGCCGCCCGCCGCCACCAGCACGCGGGCCGCCGCGTCCGCGGCCTCGGTGGCGTCGTCGAGGAGGAGCTGGTTGAGGCGGTCGAGGACATCGGCGACGCCATAGCCCTCGCGGGCCAGCAGCCGCAACCACGGCCGGGCCAGGCCGATCACGACGGCGGCCTCGGGGCCCTTGCCCTGCACATCGCCGACCGCGAAGCACCAGCGGCCGTCGCCGGCCGGGAAGAGGTCGTAGAAGTCGCCGCTGGGTCCGCCCTTGTCGCAGGGTTCGTAGACGAGTGCGCTGTGCACGCCGGGGATCTCGGCGACGGCGCCGGGCAGCAGTCCGCGCTGGAGTACGGCGCTGATGGTGGCCTGGCGGGCGTACTGGCGGGCGGCGCCGATCGCGAGCGCCACCCGGCGGCCGAGGTCCTCGACGAGCCCGGTGATCTCGTCGGGGAAGCGGATCATCCCGGACCGTCCGATGACGAGCGTGCCGAGCGGCCGGCCGCCCGCGATCAGCCGGTACGCCAGCGCCGAGCCGCGCTCCGCGCGCGGACCGAGCGCGTCGCCGGGCCAGGGGTAGGAGACGGGACCGGAGCGGATGGGGTCGGGGGCACGCGGCGGGTCCTTCTCCAGGGCCCGGCGCAGGTCCTCGATGCGGTTCTCGCTGCTGTGCCAGACCCGGGCGAGCCGTGGCCCGGTTCCGGAGACCCCGTCGGACCAGCCTCCGCGCCCCGTCACCTCGTCCTCCAGCCACACCGCGCACCACTCGGCGAGGCGCGGCACGATCAGCTGTCCGGTGAGCGCGGCGACCAGGTCCTCGTCGAGCTGTCCGGCGAGCAGGTCGGAGGCCTCGGCGAGAAAGGACAGGGCGCCACGGTTGAGCCAGTCCCGGTCCCGCTCGGCCTGTAGCGGTTCGGGGGCCAGGAAGTCGGCGACGTGGAGGCTGCACTCCCCGTCGTACGCCCCGGGCGGCTCGGCGGGCAGTCGCGCCCACACCGTCTTGGCGCCCCGGCGGTAGGTGACGCCCCAGTCCTCCGAGAGCGCGGCGACGAGGCGCAGGCCACGGCCGAACTCCGGTGTCTCGTACGACGGTTCGCCGTCACTGTCGCGCGGGGCGCGCGAGGGATGGTGGTCGGAGATCTCGACGACCAGGTCACCGGTCGCCGCTTCCAGCCGGCACACCAGCCCGACGTCGGTGCCGGCGTGCACGACGGCGTTGGTGACGAGTTCACTGACGACCACGACGGCGTCGTCGGCGAGCCGCACGGTGAGGTGTTCGGTGCCGGGCAGGCCCAGTTCGGTCCACTCTGCAAGTGCGGCACGCAGAAGTGCGCGGGCGGAGCCGGGCGCGAGGGGGCTTCCGCAGAGGGTCGTACTCACCTCCGCGCGCGGGTGCGGGCTCCCCGGCCCTTGTGCATCAGAGGCACGGGGGTCTGTCTCCCGTTGCATCGGAATGGCCCCCATGTCCAGCTCCCCGAGCAGTTCGGACGAATACACCTCGATCGATGCGGACAGAGTGACAGACTGGCCACGCCCATAAGCGCCGAGTTACCGAAGTGGGCCGCCATGAGTGAGAACAGTGCTACACGAGTGCTCGAAGACGAACAGATTCGAGCATCGGATTTGCGCCCGCTGCTAGCCGCGATGACCGCCGCCCGGGACGGGGACTTCTCCAAGGTGCCGGAATCCGGCCATGGGCTGGTGGCCGAACTCGCCACCGTCTTCAACCAGATCATGGACCGCAGCAATCACTTCAACACGGAAGTGCAGCGCGTACGACGCGAGCTGGTCCGGCACGGCAGACTCGACGAACGCCTCTCGGCAAGCCCCGGCCAGGGCGCCTGGACGTCCCGGGTCGACGAAGTGAACCAGCTGCTGGACGCCCTGGTGGCCCCGGCCGCGAACGCCACGCGCGTGCTGGACGCGGTGGCCGGCGGCGACCTCACCCAGCGGGTCGATCTGCACGACGGCAACCGGCAGTTGCGCGGTGATCTACGACGGCTCGGCCGGGCCGTGAACAAGATGGTCGACCAACTCTCCCTGTTCACCGGCGAGGTGACCCGCGTCGCCCGGGAGGTCGGCACCGAGGGGCGGCTCGGCGGACGGGCCAAGGTGACCGGTCTGTCGGGCAGTTGGCGGGATGTCACCGAGGCGGTCAACACCATGGCGTCCCGGCTGACCGCCCAGGTGCGTGACATCGCCCTGGTGACCACGGCCGTGGCCCGCGGCGACCTGACCCGCACGGTCACGGTCGAGGCGACCGGTGAGCTGCTGGAGCTGAAGCTCACCGTGAACACGATGGTCGACCAGCTGTCGGCCTTCGCGGACGAGGTGACCCGCGTGGCCCGCGAGGTCGGCACCGAGGGGCAGTTGGGCGGGCGGGCGCAGGTGCGGGGCGTGTCCGGCGTCTGGAAAGACCTCACCGACAACGTCAACTTCATGGCGTCGAACCTGACTTCACAGGTCCGCAACATCGCCCAGGTCACCACCGCCGTGGCCAACGGCGACCTGAGCCAGAAGATCACGGTGGACGCCCAGGGCGAGATCCTGGAGCTGAAGTCGACCATCAACACGATGGTGGACCAGCTCTCCGCCTTCGCCGACGAAGTCACCCGCGTGGCCCGCGAGGTCGGCACCGAAGGAAACCTCGGCGGCCGGGCCCAGGTCCGCGGCGTGTCCGGCGTCTGGAAAGACCTCACCGACAACGTCAACTTCATGGCCGACAACCTGACGTCCCAGGTGCGGAACATCGCCCTGGTGTCGACGGCCGTCGCCCAGGGCGACCTCGGCAAGAAGATCACGGTCGAGGCGAAGGGCGAGATCCTGGAGCTGAAGTCCACGATCAACACGATGGTCGACCAGCTCTCCGCCTTCGCCGACGAAGTCACCCGCGTGGCCCGCGAGGTCGGCACCGAAGGAAACCTCGGCGGCCAGGCGCAGGTCCGCGGCGTGTCCGGCGTCTGGAAAGACCTCACCGACAACGTCAACTTCATGGCGTTGAACCTGACTTCACAGGTCCGCAACATCGCCCAGGTGACCACCGCCGTCGCCAACGGCGATCTCTCCAAGAAGATCACCGTCGACGCGCGCGGCGAGATCCTCGAACTGAAGGACACCGTCAACACGATGGTGGAGCAGCTGCGCGCCTTCGCCGACGAGGTCACCCGCGTCGCCCGCGAGGTCGGCACCGACGGCCGGCTCGGCGGACGTGCCCAGGTGCTGGGCGTCTCCGGCGTCTGGCGGGACCTGACGGACAACGTCAACTACATGGCCGACAACCTGACTTCGCAGGTGCGGAACATCGCCCAGGTGACCACCGCCGTGGCCAACGGCGACCTCTCCAAGAAGATCGACGTGGACGCACGCGGCGAGATCCTGGAGCTGAAGACCGCCATCAACACGATGGTCGACACCCTGTCCTCCTTCTCCTCCGAGGTCACACGGGTGGCCCGCGAGGTGGGCAGCGAGGGCCAACTCGGCGGCCAGGCCCGGGTGGAGGGCGTCTACGGCACCTGGAAGCGCCTGACGACGAACGTGAACGAACTCGCGTCGAACCTCACCACCCAGGTCCGCGCCATCGCCGAAGTGGCCTCCGCCGTGGCCCAGGGCGACATGTCCCGCTCGATCACCGTGGAGACCCAGGGCGAGGTCGCCGAGCTCAAGGACAACATCAACCTGATGGTGGCCAACCTCCGCGAGACGACCCGCGCGAAGGACTGGCTGGAGTCCAACCTGGCCCGCCTCGCCGCCCTGATGCAGGGACACCGGGACCTGATGGAGGTCGCCGACCTGATCCTGCGCGAGCTGACCCCGCTGGTGAACGCCCAGTACGGCGCGTTCTTCCTGGCCGACCCGGAGGAGGACAGCGCGACCCTGCGCACCACCGTGCCCGCGAAGGGACTCGCGTTCATCGCCGGCTACGGCTCGGCCCAGGGCGCGACCGTCGACACGGGCGGCATGCCGGTGCACGGGCTGGTCCGCCAGGCGGCCCGCGAGCGGAAGCGGATCCTGGTGGAGGAGGCCCCGCCGGACTACATCAAGATCAACAGCGGGCTCGGCGAGGCCGCCCCGAGCAGCGTGGTCATCATCCCGATCCCCTTCGAGGACAAGCTCCTCGGCGTGATCGAGCTGGCGTCCTTCTCCCGCTTCTCCGACGTCCACCTCGCGTTCTTCGACCAGTTCGTGAACACCATCGGCGTCGCCATCAACACCATCATCGCCAACTCCCGCACCGAGTCCCTGCTCGGCGAGTCCCAGCGCCTCGCCATGCAGCTCCAGGAGCGCTCGGACGAACTCCAGATGCAGCAGGCGGAGTTGCAGCGCTCGAACGCCGAACTGGAGGAGAAAGCGGCCCTGTTGGCCACCTCGTCCCAGTACAAGTCCGAGTTCCTGGCGAACATGTCGCACGAACTGCGCACCCCGCTGAACTCCCTGCTGATCCTCGCCCGGCTGCTATCGGACAACCCGGACGGCCATCTCTCCGACCAGGAGGTCCAGTTCGCGACGACGATCCACCGCTCCGGATCGGACCTCCTGCAACTGATCAACGACATCCTCGACCTGTCGAAGATCGAGGCGGGCCGGATGGACGTACGCCCGAAGAAACTGCCGCTGATCAAGCTGCTCGACTACGTCCACGCCACCTTCCGCCCGCTCACCCTCGACCGCGGGCTGTCCTTCGAGGTGGCGGTCGGCGACGACGTGCCCCACGAGATGTACTCGGACGAGCAGCGGCTCCAGCAGATCCTGCGCAATCTGCTCTCCAACGCGATCAAGTTCACCGCGACCGGCCGCGTCGAACTGCGCGTCAGCCGGGTCAAGGACCCCGAGCACCAGTACGTCCGCGACACCGACGAGGTGATCGCCTTCGGTGTCTCGGACACCGGCATCGGTATCGCGCCGGAGAAACTCCCGGTGATCTTCGAGGCGTTCCAGCAGGCCGACGGCACCACCAACCGCAAATACGGCGGCACGGGACTGGGGCTGTCGATCAGCCGGGAGATCGCCGGCCTGCTGGGCGGCCGTATCGTCGCCGAGAGCGAGCCCGGCAAGGGGTCCACCTTCACGTTGTACGTCCCTGTCGTCAGCCCCGGCCACTCGGCGACCGGACCGGTCCCCGAGAGCCGTCCGCTGCCGATGCCGGAGCAGCTGTCGGCCGAGCCGTACACCACGCACGAGCCCGTCGACAACTGGCCCACACCCACCAAGCTGGAGGAGTGGAAGTCCGGCCGGGCGGGTCAAGTGCTGCCCGGGCGGCGGGTGTTGATCGTCGATGACGACATCCGCAACGTCTTCGCGCTCACCCATGTGCTGGGCCGCGTCGGAATGCCCGTGCTGTACGCGGAGAACGGCCGCGAGGGCATCGAGACCCTGGAGCGCAACCCGGACGTCGAACTCGTCCTGATGGACATCATGATGCCGGAGATGGACGGCTACGAAACCATCTCCGCCATCCGCCGCACCCCCCGCTGGACGGGCCTGCCCATCGTCGCGCTGACCGCGAAGGCGATGCCGGGAGACCGCGAGAAGTCCATCGCGGGGGGCGCCAACGACTACGTCCCCAAGCCCGTCGACGTCGATCAGTTGCTGACCGTCGTCTGCGCCCTCCTTGATCCGGAGGGCGTGAGCGTCCGGCAGACCGAGGGCGATACGGAGACAGCAGTACCGGAACCGTACACGGCAGGGGAGGCCGCGGTTCCGCCGACTACCGAGTGAGGCACAGTCATCATGAGCGCTGAGGCAACGACCGACGAGCGCGCCAACATCCTCCTGGTGGACGACATGGAGGACAACCTGATCGCGCTGGAGGCCGTCCTGGGGTCCCTCAACGAACCGCTCGTACGCGCGCGTTCGGGCGAGGAGGCGATGAAGGCGCTGCTGCGGCAGCAGTTCGCCCTCGTCCTGCTCGACGTCCGCATGCCGGGCATGGACGGGTTCGAGACCGCCGCGAACATCAAACGGCTCGACCAGACCAAGGACGTCCCCATCATCTTCCTGACGGGCGCGGAGGACGACTCCGGCTACGCCTTCCGCGGCTACGCCACCGGCGCCGCGGACTACCTGACGAAACCCTTCGACCCCTGGGTCCTACGAGCGAAGGTCAGCGTCTTCCTGGACCTGCACCGCAAGAACCGGCAGCTGGAGAAGCTGAGCGGGGAGGTGAGCACCCGACTGGCCGTACTGGAGGAGCACTTGGCAGGGGGCGACCCCACGGACAAGGCGACACTGTTGAGGCAGGTAAGAGAGCTACGTGAACTGGTGAACAGGGGCCGCACGTCCTGACCTAGGGGCGCGGGGAACTGCGCGACAAGCCACAACGGACCCGCGGCCGCCACACAGCCCCCCGCCACCCCCTACGCCTCGCGAGAGCCCTCGTACATCTCCTCGATGAGGTACTTGTACTCCCGCTCCACAACCGGCCGCTTCAACTTCAGGCTCGGCGTCAACTCACCGTGCTCGACATCGAGATCCCGCGGCAGCAGCCGGAACTTCTTGACGGTCTGCCACCGCTGGAGCCCCTCGTTGAGCTGCTTCACATACCCCTCGATGAGAGCCACCGTGGCGGGCGCGGCGACGACTTCCTCGTACGACTTGCCCTCCAGGCCGTTGTCCTTCGCCCAGCCCATGATCGACGGCTCGTCGAGGGCGATGAGGGCACTGCAGAAGTTCCGGTCGGCGCCGATCAGCACGATGTTCGAGGTGTACGGGCACACCGCCTTGAAGCCGCCCTCGACCTCGGTCGGCGCGACGTACTTGCCACCGGACGTCTTGAACAGGTCCTTCTTGCGGTCGGTGATGCGCAGGTAGCCGTCGGGGGACAGCTCGCCGATGTCGCCGGTGTGGAACCAGCCGTCCGCCTCGAGCACCTCGGCGGTCTTCTCGGGCAGCCCGTGGTAGCCCTCCATGATGCCGGGGCCGCGCAGCAGGATCTCGCCGTCGTCGGCGATACGGACCTCCGTGCCGGGCAGCGGCTTGCCGACCGTGCCGGTGCGGTAGGCCTCGCCGGGGTTCACGAAGGAGGCGGCGGAGGACTCGGTGAGGCCGTAGCCCTCGAGGATGTGGATGCCGGCGCCGGCGAAGAAGTAGCCGATCTCCGGTGCCAGGGCCACCGAGCCGGAGACACAGGCCCGCAGATTGCCGCCGAAGGCCTCGCGCAGCTTGGCGTAGACGAGCGCGTCGGCGACCTTGTGCTTTGCGGCGAGCCCGAAGGGCACGGAGTGGTTGCCGGTGCGGCGGAAGTTGTCCTGGGTGGCCTTGGCGTACTCGCGGGCGACCTCGGAGGCCCACTGGAAGATCTTGTACTTGGCGGGACCGCCCGCACGGGCCTTGGCCACGACGCCGTTGTAGACCTTCTCGAAGATCCGCGGCACCGCCGCCATGTACGTCGGCTGCACCACCGGCAGATTCTCGATGATCTTGTCGACGCGACCGTCGACGGCGGTGACGTGTCCGACCTCGATATGGCCGGACGTGAGCACCTTGCCGAAGACGTGTGCCAGCGGCAGCCACAGGTACTGCACGTCCTCGGGATACACCAGCCCGGTCGCGGCGATCGCCTTCGCCATGTAGGACCAGTTGTCGTGCGGGAGGCGGACGCCCTTCGGGCGGCCCGTGGTGCCCGAGGTGTAGATGAGGGTGGCGAGCTGGTCCTTGGTGATCGCGCCGACCCGCTCCTTGACCAGGTCGGGGTTCTTCTCCAGGTGGGCGGCGCCCCGGCGCTCCAGTTCGGCGAGGGTGAGCACCCAGTCACCGGTTTCGACGCCGGCCGGGTCGATGACCACGACATGGGTGAGCTCGGGCAGCTCGGCGCGCTTCTCCTGCGCCTTGGCCAGCTGCTCGGCGTTCTCCGCGACGAGCACCCGGCTCCCGGAGTCGGAGAGGATGAACGCCGACTCCTCGGCGTTGGTCTGCGGGTAGATCGTGGTCGTGGCGGCGCCCGCGCACATGATGCCGAGGTCGGCGAGGATCCACTCGATCCTGGTGGCGGAGGCCAGCGCGACGCGCTCCTCGGGCTGTACGCCCAGTTCGATCAGTCCGGCGGCGATCGCGTAGACCCGCTCGGCGGTCTGTGCCCAGCTCAGCGACTTCCAGTCGTCGGCGCCCTGCCCGGTGGCCGGGGGTACCGGGTAGCGGTATGCCTCGGCATCCGGCGTGGCGGCCACCCGCTCCAGGAAGAGGCCCGCGACGGACGGCGGACGGTTCTCGATCAAGGTCTGTGTGTCGCTCACGACATCCTCCGGGGCCCGCGACTGCGCGGCTGGCTCATTGCGGCTGTTTTCACTGCTGCTGCTTCACTCGCAAGCTGTTGTTTAACTCGCGAGTAACTACCGAGCAGAGATCAGAGTAGAGCGCGACCGGCCGGTGCGTAAGAGGCTGCGGCCTGTCACTTCCTGGATCGAGGAGCCGTACGGACGCGCAGGGGCCCGTCGCGCTGTGACGCGACGAGCCCCAATTTTCGCGGGTGACGGCGGACTATTTCTTGCCCTTGCCCGAACCGGCGTTCTCTTCGCTGGACAGGACGGCGATGAAGGCCTCCTGAGGAACCTCCACGGAACCCACCATCTTCATCCGCTTCTTGCCCTCCTTCTGCTTCTCCAGCAGCTTCCGCTTACGGGAGATGTCACCGCCGTAGCACTTGGCGAGGACGTCCTTGCGGATGGCGCGGATGGTCTCGCGGGCGATGACCCGGGAGCCGATGGCGGCCTGGATCGGCACCTCGAACGCCTGCCGCGGGATCAGCTCGCGCAGCTTGGCGACGAGCCGCACCCCGTACGCGTATGCGGCGTCCTTGTGCGTGATGGCGGAGAAGGCGTCCACCTTGTCGCCGTGCAGCAGGATGTCGACCTTGACCAGGCTGGAGGTCTGCTCGCCGGTGGGCTCGTAGTCGAGGGACGCATAGCCGCGGGTCTTGGACTTCAGCTGGTCGAAGAAGTCGAAGACGATCTCGGCGAGCGGCAGGGTGTAGCGGATCTCGACCCGGTCCTCGGAGAGGTAGTCCATGCCGAGCAGGGTGCCGCGCCTGGTCTGGCACAGCTCCATGATCGAGCCGATGAACTCGGTCGGCGCGAGGATCGTGGCGCGTACGACGGGCTCGTACACCTCGCTGATCTTGCCCTCGGGGAACTCGCTCGGGTTCGTCACCGTGTGCTCGGTGCCGTCCTCCATGAGCACGCGGTAGACCACGTTCGGAGCGGTGGCGATGAGGCCGAGGCCGAACTCGCGCTCCAGCCGCTCACGGATGACGTCGAGGTGGAGGAGCCCCAGGAAGCCGACTCGGAAGCCGAAGCCGAGGGCGGCGGAGGTCTCCGGCTCGTAGACGAGCGCGGCGTCGTTGAGCTGGAGCTTGTCGAGGGCCTCGCGCAGCTCGGGGTAGTCGGAGCCGTCGAGCGGATACAGGCCCGAGAACACCATCGGCTTGGGGTCCTTGTACCCGCCGAGCGCCTCGGTCGCCCCCTTGTTCAGGGTGGTGATCGTGTCACCGACCTTGGACTGACGGACGTCCTTCACGCCGGTGATGAGATAGCCGACCTCACCGACGCCGAGACCGTCGGCCGACTTCATCTCGGGGGACGAGACACCGATCTCCAGCAGCTCGTGGGTCGCGCCGGTGGACATCATCCGGATCCGCTCGCGCTTGTTGAGCTGGCCGTCGATGACTCGGACATACGTGACGACGCCCCGATAGGAGTCGTAGACGGAGTCGAAGATCATCGCGCGGGCGGGCGCATCGGCGACACCGACCGGGGCCGGGACCTCGGCGACGACCTTGTCGAGCAGCGCCTCGACGCCGAGTCCGGTCTTGGCGGAGACCTTGAGAACGTCCCCGGGGTCGCAGCCGATGAGGTTCGCGAGCTCCTCGGAGAACTTCTCCGGCTGGGCGGCCGGCAGGTCGATCTTGTTCAGTACGGGGATGATCTTGAGGTCGTTCTCCATCGCCAGGTAGAGGTTGGCGAGGGTCTGGGCCTCGATGCCCTGAGCTGCGTCGACGAGGAGGACGGTGCCCTCGCAGGCGGCGAGCGACCGCGAGACCTCGTAGGTGAAGTCGACGTGCCCCGGGGTGTCGATCATGTTGAGGATGTGCGTGTTGCCGGGCTCATGAGTCGGAGCCCAGGGCAGACGCACCGCCTGGGACTTGATCGTGATGCCGCGCTCGCGCTCGATGTCCATACGGTCGAGGTACTGAGCGCGCATCTGCCGCTGCTCGACCACCCCGGTCAGCTGGAGCATCCGGTCGGCGAGCGTGGACTTGCCGTGGTCGATGTGCGCGATGATGCAGAAATTGCGGATCAGAGCCGGGGCGGTACGGCTCGGCTCGGGCACATTGTTAGGGGTCGCGGGCACGCAGGGTCCTGTCTCTTGAGGCGCCTTATGCCTCGGGTCGGATCGATACGTAGGCTCCATGGTCCCACGGGCGGCGACCGGAGACCGGTTTGGGCCGCTCGCCGGGCCACTGGTACTCTGGGTGGCTGTGTCTCATGCCCTTTCTGCAGGAGACACTCCCTCAAGAAATCACCGGCACGGGTCCCGCGTGGCCCCGTGCCAGAACCTGAGAAGGCTCATTCGTGGCGAACATCAAGTCCCAGATCAAGCGGATCAAGACCAACGAGAAGGCCCGGCTGCGCAACAAGGCCGTCAAGTCCTCCCTGAAGACCGCGATCCGCAAGGCCCGCGAGGCCGCTGCCGCGGGTGACACCGAGAAGGCCACCGAGTACCAGCGCGCTGCTGCGCGTCAGCTCGACAAGGCCGTCTCCAAGGGCGTCATCCACAAGAACCAGGCCGCCAACAAGAAGTCGGCGCTGGCTTCCAAGGTCGCTGACCTCAAGGGCTGACACTTGATTTGATCGCCGGAGGGAATCGAGCGGGCCCTCTCTCATCCGCTCCCGTCCGGCACCCCGAGCCTGTACGCGGCCTGCGTTCGCCACGCGGGTACGGGCTCACTGTCTTGAACCGAAGGCCCCGGCACCTCACCCTTCCCCAGGGCGGGTGCCGGGGCCTTCGGTATGCGCCGGCCTGTACAGCGGTTAAGACCAGAACGCGTTGCTCCTGTCGATGTCCGCGATGCACTCGTCGAGATCGCTGATCTTGTCCCCGACGACCCGGAAGACGATCGCACCGTCCTCGTCGATGCTCTTGCCCTGACGCTCCGCGCGGAAGCGATGCACGGCGACCGCGTGCCCGCGGCCGTCGACAAGGATGCTGCGCAGCTCGACCTGCATCGAGCCGGCCGTCTCCTCGAAGAGCCGCCCGTACATGTCGATGACCGCGTCCTGCCCCTTGAAGTCGCCCGACAGCGGGTGGCTGCCTGGTACGTGGTGCGTGCAGTCCGACGTCATCAGCCCCCGCAGGGCGTCCATGTCACCGCGGGTGAAGGCTTCGTAGCCCTTGCGGACGAGAGTTGCGTGCGGGTGTTCAGCCATGCCAGTCGCCACCTTTCCGTTCTATCGGCGATCTACGGCTGATACGCCCGATTCTCCTCTCTTCGTGCTACGCCCGCCCCCTGGACCGAGCGGCCCGCGCAATCGCGACAACCGCCTTCTCCAGGGCGTACTCGGGATCGTCCCCGCCGCCCTTCACTCCCGCGTCCGCCTCGGCCACGGCCCGCAGCGCGATGGCGACCCCGTCCGGCGTCCACCCCCGCATCTGCTGACGCACCCGGTCGATCTTCCACGGCGGCATGCCCAACTCGCGCGCCAGATCGGCCGGCCGGCCACCGCGCGCCGAGGACAGCTTCCCGATCGCCCGCACGCCCTGCGCGAGCGCGCTGGTGATCAGCACCGGAGCCACGCCCGTCGACAACGACCACCTCAGCGCCTCCAGCGCCTCAGCGGCCCGCCCCTCGACGGCCCGGTCGGCGACGGTGAAACTCGACGCCTCGGCCCGCCCCGTGTAGTACCGCCCGACGACGGCCTCGTCGATCGTCCCCTCGACATCGGCGACCAGCTGGGAGACGGCGGAAGCGAGCTCCCGCAGGTCACTGCCGATGGCGTCGACGAGCGTCTGACACGCCTCGGGCGTGGCCGACCGCCCGAGTGCCCGGAACTCACCTCTGACGAAGGCCAGCCGATCCGCCGGCTTCGTCATCTTGGGACACGCGACCTCCCGCGCCCCGACCTTCCGCGCGGCGTCGAGCAGCCCCTTCCCCTTGGCCCCGCCCGCGTGCAGCAGCACGAGGGTGATCTCCTCGGCGGGCGCCCCGAGATAGGCCTTCACGTCCTTGACCGTGTCGGCGGACAGGTCCTGCGCATTCCGTACGACCACGACCTTCCGCTCCGCGAAGAGCGACGGACTGGTGAGCTCGGCCAACGTCCCCGGCTGAACCTGGTCCGATGTGAGGTCACGTACATCCGTGTCGGCGTCGGCAGCCCTGGCAGCGGCCACCACCTCCTGCACGGCACGGTCGAGCAGGAGATCCTCCTGGCCCACGGCAAGCGTGACAGGGGCGAGAGGGTCGTCTTGTGCAGTCTTCCTGGCCATCGCGACAAGCATGTCACGGGGCACTGACAACGGGGGATGCCAGCCGGTCGGCAGGCAGGCGGGCAGGCGGGCAGGCGGGCAGGCAGCCGAGCCGTCAAGCTACGGGCAGCCAGCCGCCAGTCTGCGGGCATTCGTGCCGCCTAGGGCGGCTCCCGACCCAAAGAAAAGGCGGCGGCAACCCGTCAGCGCCGGGCTGCGCGATCCACCCCGCCCAGCCCCAACCCCGCGCACCCTCAAGGCAAGCCCGACCCGCACGCACCCCGCCGGCAAAGCACAGCGCAGCGCTACGGCTCCCCCCCCCACCCCCCCCCCCCCCCCCCCCACGCCCCCACCCCCGCCGGATCCAACCGCCCCTCCTCATCCCGCAGAACAACAAGCCACTGCGCATCCTCGGCATCGTCCTCACCGGCCAGCGCATCCCGCACCAG
>NZ_JAFFSX010000019.1 GCF_017948485.1 Streptomyces sp. GESEQ-35
GTCACCCACCCGAGCCCGGGCACCTCACGTGCCCGGGCTCAGCCATGTCACTGGCCGTTGGCTTCCTTGAGCGTCACCGAGGTGATCAGGTCCCGCAGGCGCTCGACGTACAGCCGCATGTTCTTGTACGCGATGTCGGTGTCCGGGTAACGGCTCGCGAACCACAGGCCCTCATGGAGCCGGTTGAGCCACACGCACACCTGGTCGCCGTACGACACCCGCACCAGTCCGTACGCCGCCAGCTCGGACCAGTCCCCGGAGCGGGGCAGGCCCCGCGCGTCGACGAAGGAGACGATCGAGTACAGGTCGGGCGAGGTCGGGCGGAAGTCCGAGCCGAGCAGCCGCAGCACCCGGGCGATGGGCATACGGGCCATGGACCGGTTGGCGTGCATCTCGGCGCGTACGGCCTTCAGGGCGGCCGGGAAGTCGAGTCCCGGCCCCAGGGGAATCTCGATCGGCGCGCCGCCCACGAACCAGCCCACGGTGTCCGACCACTGGGACTTCACCCGGGTGTGGAACGGCACCACCGTGCGGTAGACGGACTGTCCGCCGATCTCCCGGACGATGAGGCTGGTGGCGGCCAGGACACCGACCAGGCTGCCGCCGTAGGGCCGGCAGTACGCCTCGAAGGCGGCGACGGCGTCCGCGTCCACGAGCATCTCGTTCATGAGTTTCTGTGTGGGCAGCCCGGCGTCGGGGTCCAGGCCGAGGTCGACGGGGAAGTTCGGCAGCCGCCCGTCGCAGCGGCCGATGAACTCCCGCCAGCGGGCGACGATCTCGTGGGTCCCGTCGATCCGGTCCGCGTCCGCCCGCTCGATCTCGCAGAAGTCGACATAACTGCTGACCGGTCCCTGCTGAGCCGTGCGGCCCTCGACGCACGCCGCGTAGAGCTCGTGGATCTCGGCGGGGATGCGCTGGAGCGAGTAGGAGTCGACGTTGCTGTGGTCGAAGGCCATGTACACGCTGGTGGAGTCGTCCCGTACGACCGCCGCGTAGATGAAGTTCGGCCAGCGCAGCGCGTCCGCCGTGGCGTCGAAGCGGTCCTGGAGGTGCTGGACCAGTTCGGGCACGTCGGGGAAGCCGCCGACGACCTCGCGGTGCAGGGACACGGACCCCGGGTCGAGTGTGAAGCGCCGCAGTTCGTCGCCGGCCGGCCGGAAGCCGCTGCGCAGCGTCTCGTGCCGGAGGGTCCAGCCCCGCAGCGCGTCCTGGAGCGCGTCGAGGTCGACCCGGCCCGGGATGTCGAAGGCCGCGCCGAGCCAGGTCGGCACGAACAGGCCGTCTTCGCGCACGATTCGAGCCGTCCTGATGTGCGACTCCTGGATGTACGCCGGTGGCCGGGAGTCCTCCGGCAGGCCCGCCGCCGTCTCGACGGTCGCCGGACTGAGCGTCCACTCGACGAGTCGTCCGGGCCGGACCTCGCAGCGCTGGATGTCAGTGATGCGCACAGGGCGTCTCCGTTCGCGAAGGGGGCAGACCTTCAAGGATCTGCCGGGGCGGCCGGGGAAAGCCGCGATTTCGTGATCTTTCAATTGATCGAGTGGCCCTTCGAACGCCGGTTCCTGTACCGCGGTGCGTACCGCGATCGCGGTACGCGGGAAGCCGCGTGTACGCCCCTGGGAGGTCAGGGGGTTCAGCCCAGAAGCTGTCGGGGGGCGACAGGTTGGCCCCGTACTGTTGAACCATGGATCTTCGATTGCCCGGATGGCGGGGGCTGGGTGGGCCGCGGCGGCTGCTGACCGCCGCGGCCGCCGTTGTCGTCCTCGCCGGTGCCGGTACGTGGACGGCCGTCGCCTCCGACGACGCGCCCGCGGTGCACCGCGCCGACCGGGTCATGGCCGTGGGCGACGGCGTGCGCATCGACACCTCGTACTTCACCTCCGGCTCGGACGGCCGCCGCCCCGCCGTCCTGCTGGCGCACGGCTTCGGCGGCAGCAAGGACGACGTACGCGGGCAGGCCGAGGAACTGGCGGCCGACGGGTACGCGGTGCTGACCTGGTCGGCCCGCGGCTTCGGCAGGTCGAACGGCAAGGTCGGGCTGAACGACCCGAAGGCCGAGGTCGCCGACGTCTCCCAGCTGATCGACTGGCTGGCGAAGCAGCCCCAGGTCCAGCTCGACAAGACCGGCGACCCGCGCGTGGGCATGGCGGGCGCCTCCTACGGCGGCGCGATCTCCCTCCTCGCCGCCGGGTACGACGACCGGGTGGACGCCATCGCCCCGGCGATCACCTACTGGAACCTCGCGGACGCCCTGTTCCCGAACGGCGTCTTCAAGAAGCTGTGGGCGGGCGTCTTCATCAACACGGCGGGCGGCTGCGACCAGTTCGAGGCCGCGCTGTGCCGGATGTACGACCGGGTCGCCGAGTCCGGCACCCCGGACGCCGCGGCACGACAGCTCCTGGAAGAGCGCTCGCCGTCGGCCGTCGGTGACCGCATCAAGGTGCCCACGCTGCTGATGCAGGGCCAGACCGACTCGCTCTTCCCGCTCGGCCAGGCCGACGCGGCGGCGAAGGCGATCCGTGCCAACGGCGCCCCCGTCGACGTCGACTGGATCGCCGGCGGCCACGACGGCGGCGACATGGAGGAAAGCCGGCTCCACGCGCGCGTGGACTCCTGGTTCGACCGCTACCTCAAGGACGACAAGAGCGCAGACACCGGCCCCGCCTTCCGGATCACCCGCACCGGCGGCGTCGACTCCACCGACGGCGAGGCCACGCTGCGCGGCGCGAGCGGCGACACCTACCCGGGCCTGGAGAGCGGCCAGAAGTCCGTCGCCCTGACCGGGCGTGAGCAGACCTTCGACAACCCGGCCGGCGCCAACCCGCCCGCCATCTCCGCCCTGCCAGGACTCGGCGGTGGCGGCCTCGCCCAGCTCTCCTCCCTCGGCGTCGGCATCTCGCTGGACTTCCCCGGCCAGTACGCCCGCTTCGAGTCGGCCCCCGTCGGCGACGACCTCCGCATCACCGGATCGCCGACGGCCACCGTGCACGTCAAGTCGACCGGCGACGACGCCGTCCTCTTCGGCAAGGTGTACGACGTCGGCCCCGACGGCAGACAGCAGGTGCTGCCGTCCCAGCTGGTGACGCCCCTGAGGGTCGAGGACGCCAAGGCCGGCAAGGACGTCACGATCACGCTGCCCGCCATCGACCACGAGGTGGAGAAGGGCCACCGCCTGCGTCTGGTCCTCTCGTCCACGGACCTCGGCTACGCCTCCCCGGCGGCCCCGGCGACGTACACCGTCTCCCTGAAGGGCGACCTGTCGGTGCCGACGGCCTCCGGCGTGAGCACCGCGGCCGCCGCGCTGCCGTCCTGGGTGTGGTGGCTGCCGCTCGCGGGCGCCGTCGTCGCGCTGGCCCTGCTGCTGACGGCCCGCCGCCGCACCACGGCCGTGCCCGCGGACCCCGCGCTCGCCGAAGTACCGCTCCAGATCACGGACTTGAGCAAGCGGTACTCGAAGTCGTCCGACCGGTACGCGGTCCGGGACCTGTCCTTCCGCGTCGAGAAGGGCCAGGTGCTCGGCCTCCTCGGACCCAACGGCGCGGGCAAGACCACGACCCTGCGCATGCTGATGGGCCTCATCACCCCGGACGGCGGCGAGATCCGTGTCTTCGGCCACGCCATCCGGCCGGGCTCCCCGGTGCTCTCCCGGGTCGGCGCCTTCGTCGAGGGCGCGGGCTTCCTGCCGCATCTGTCCGGCCGGGAGAACCTGGAGCTGTACTGGGCCGCGACCGGCCGTCCCGCCGAGGACGCGCACATCGAGGAGGCCCTGGAGATCGCGGGCCTCGGCGACGCCCTCGCCCGCGCGGTGCGCACCTACTCGCAGGGCATGCGCCAGCGCCTCGCCATCGCCCAGGCCATGCTGGGCCTGCCCGACCTGCTCATCCTCGACGAACCCACCAACGGCCTCGACCCGCCGCAGATACGCGAGATGCGCGAGGTGATGATCCGGTACGCGGCCGCCGGACGCACGGTGATCGTCTCCAGCCATCTGCTGGCCGAGGTCGAGCAGTCCTGCACCCACCTCGTGGTGATGGACCGGGGCAGACTCGTACAGGCGGGCCCGGTCGGGGAGATCATCGGCTCGGGCGACACGCTGCTCGTCGGCACCGGAACGCCGTTGCAGGGGCCCGTCGTGGACAAGGTCGCGGCACTGCCGGGCGTCGCCTCGGCCGTGTCCACCGACGACGGACTCCTGATACGGCTCGACGGCGACGGCACACCCCAGCGTCTGGTCGCCGAACTCGTCCGCCTCGACGTGCCGGTCCAGTCGGTCGGCCCGCACCGCCGCCTCGAAGACGCCTTCCTCACCCTGATCGGAGGCTCCGCATGAGCACGCTCACCGAAGGCACGGGCCGCCCCGAGGACACCGGCGCTCCTGAGCCCACCGGCAGCAGCCCCGAGCCGCTGGTCAAGCGCGCCGAAACGGCGTCCGGCTACCGCGCGGGACGCACCCTGCCGCTGCGCGTCGAACTGCTCCGCCAGCTCAAGCGGCGCCGCACCCTGGTCATGTTCGCGATCCTCGCCGCCCTGCCCTTCGTGCTCGTCGTCGCGTTCGCGATCGGCGGCGAGCCGGACGGGGGTGGCGGCGAGAGGATCACGCTGCTGGACACGGCCACCGGGTCAGCCGCCAACTTCGCCGCGGTGAACCTGTTCGTGTCGGCCGGCTTCCTCCTGGTCGTCCCGGTCGCCCTGTTCTGCGGGGACACGGTCGCCTCGGAGGCCGGCTGGTCCTCCCTGCGCTATCTGCTCGCCGCTCCCGTGCCCCGCGCCCGCCTGCTGTGGTCCAAGCTCGTCGTCGGTCTCGGCCTCAGCCTGGCCGCGATGATCCTGCTGCCGCTGGTCGCCCTGGCCGTCGGCATCGCCGCCTACGGCTGGGGCCCGCTACAGCTGCCGACCGGCGGCGCGGTGGACGCGGGCACGGCGGCGCAGCGGCTCGTGGTGGTCGTGGCGTTCATCTTCGTCTCCCAACTGGTCACCGCGGGGCTCGCGTTCTGGCTGTCCACCAAGACGGACGCGCCGCTCGGGGCGGTGGGCGGCGCGGTCGGCCTGACCATCGTCGGCAACGTCCTCGACCAGGTGACCGCCCTCGGCGACTGGCGAGACTTCCTGCCCGCCCACTGGAACTACGCCTGGGCCGACGCCGTCCAGCCGAACCCCGAGTGGTCCAGCATGATCCAGGGCTCCGCGATTTCCGTAACGTACGCGCTCGTGCTGTTCGCCCTGGCCTTCCGCGGTTTCGCGCGCAAGGACATCGTGTCGTAGGTCAACGGAGGGTCACCCACCGGTCTCGACGGCCCTTCCCCGTGGCCGCTTCGAGACTCATCCGCAACGCCCCGTAGCGCACGTTCCGGCCCCCTTCGCCGTCACAGTCACAGACGTCGACGTCAACCGACGATGGGGGCACGGATGTTGAAGCGGTACGGCATACGACGGTGGCTGCTCACGCTCACCGCGGCGAGCGGCCTGCTGCTCACGGCCTGCGGCGCGGGCGACACGGGCAGCAACAGCACCAGCGACGGCAAGGGCTCGGGTGCGGCGACCGGATTCCCGGCCCCCGCACAACCCGAGGGCGGCCAGGGGACGGACGACCAGAACGGCACCGACGAATCGCGTGAGTTCGCCCCCTCGCCCGACTACCTGTCCACCTTCGCCCTCGACGTCGACACCGCCTCCTACGGCTACGCCCGCCGCACCCTCGCCGAGGGCCGGCTGCCCGACCCGTCGACGGTCCGCCCGGAGGAGTTCGTCAACAGCTTCCGCCAGGACTACGACCGTCCCGACGGCAACGGCTTCTCCGTCACCGTCGACGGCGCCCGCACCACCATGGAGGACTGGTCCCTGGTCCGTGTCGGCCTCGCCACCCGGGGCAGTGACCGGACCGGTGAACGCCCGCCCGCCGCCCTCACCTTCGTCCTCGACATCTCCGGCTCGATGAGCGAACCCGGCCGCCTGGACCTCGCCCAGGAGTCCCTGCATGTGATGACGGACCGGCTGCGCGACGACGACTCGGTCGCGCTCGTCACCTTCAGCGACGAGGCCGAGACCGTGCTGCCGATGACCCGCCTCGGCGAGAACCGCTCCGACGTGCACGACGCGATCTCCAGCATGGAACCCACGTACTCGACCAACCTCGGCGCGGGCGTCGAGACCGGCTACGCCACCGCCGTCGAGGGCCTGCGCGAGGGCGCCACCAACCGGGTCGTCCTCGTCTCCGACGCCCTCGCCAACACCGGCGAGACCGACGCCGACAGCATCCTGGAGCGCAGCTCGGGCGCCCGCCGCGAGCACGGCATCACCCTCTTCGGCGTGGGCGTCGGCAGCGAGTACGGCGACGCCCTGATGGAACGCCTCGCCGACAAGGGCGACGGCCACACCGTGTACGTCTCCGGCAGCGAGGACGCCGAGAAGGTGTTCTGCGAGCAACTCCCGCAGAACATCGACCTCACCGCCCGCGACGCCAAGGCCCAGGTCGCCTTCGACCCCGAGACCGTCGCCGAGCACCGCCTGGTCGGCTACGACAACCGCCAGGTCGCCGACGAGGACTTCCGTGACGACCGCGTCGACGGCGGCGAGGTCGGCCCCGGCCACACGGTCACCGCCCTCTACGCCGTCCGCACCAAGCCCGGCGCCGAAGGCCACCTCGCCACGGCGAGCGTCCGCTGGCTCGACCCCGACAACCGCGCCCCGCACGAGGAGTCCGGCCAACTGGAGACCGGCTCCTTCCAGGACTCCCTGGGCGAGGCCGCGCCCGGCCTCCAGATCGCGGCGACGGCCGCCTACTTCGCCGACGCCCTCGACGGCGACGACTCCCTGCCCGGCGCCCCGACCCTCGCCGGACTGGCCGACTACGCCGACGAGTTGGCGGGGAAGACCGAGAGCGAGGACGTACGCCGACTCGCCGACGCCATTGACCGGGCGAGCAACCTCACCGGTCAGGACTGAGTGACGTCCGAGCACACCGAGGGCACTGCCCGCCGAAGCCCCTTCAGATGCAGGACGTCCAGCTCATGGCCGTACGCCGACCAGGCGGCCGCGCCGTACAACCGCGGCTCGCACGACGGCGACGTCCGCAGCCGCTGCGTGTCCTTCAGGGCGGTCAGCAACTCGGCGGTGATGCGGTCGAGTTGCGGGCGTACCTCCTTGACCAGGTCGGGGCGCTCCGTGGGCCGCTCCTCGGGGTGCGCGTCCCAGCGCGCGTACAGCCCGCGCTGCACCAGCTTGTTCGCCTCGATCTGGTCCTGGAACACGGCCTGCACGGCCGCCGGGGCTCGCGCACCGGGTCGTCGATCGGCTTGTCGGTGCCGTACCGACGTCGGGAGTGCACGGGATTCCTTCCGTGGGGTGCGGTCGTACAGCAACGTACAGACGCACACACGTTCACTACGCCCCGACCCATTGACCTTCCGTTACGCATGGGTAAGTTGACCCCCCAGTAAGTCCGACTGGCACCGGGAGCCGTCATGGGCGTACGCAAGGATCTGCAACGGGCGAAGCGGCGCACCGATCTGGCCGCGCGCACCCAGGTCGAGCTGATCAGGGACGAGACCGGCGCGGTGCGCGAGGCCCGTACCGCGCCGCTGGCGCCGCGCGTCACCACCGGCAGCACGGCCGACCTGCCGTTCACCAACGCGGCCGAGGACCCCGACGCCGTGGTCCTGCGCCGCGAACGGCACGGCAGCTGGCAGCCCGTCACCGCGGCCGCCTTCGCCGCCGAAGTCACCGCCGTCGCCAAGGGGTTGATCGCCGCCGGCCTCGAACCGGGCGGCCGTGTCGCCCTGATGTCCCGCACCCGCTACGAGTGGGCGGTCCTGGACTTCGCGATCTGGGCGGCCGGCGGCCAGACCGTGCCGGTCTACGCCACCTCCTCCGCCGACCAGGTCGAGTGGATCGTCCGCGACTCGGGCACCCGCTTCGTCGTCACGGAGACGGCGGAGAACACCGAGACGGTGACGACGGGCACGGCCCGCCACCCCGAACCGCCGCGCATCTGGCAGCTGGACGCGGACGCGGTCACCGAACTCACCACCCTCGGCCGGGACATCCCCGACGAGGAGGTCACCAAGCGCCGTACGACCCTGACCCCCGACACGGTCGCCACGGTCTGCTACACCTCCGGCACCACGGGAAAGCCGAAAGGCTGCGTCCTCACCCACGCCAACCTCCACGCCGAGGCCGCCAACACGGTCGAGCTGCTGCACCCCCTGTTCAAGGAGGTCACCCGCCAGACCGCGTCCACCCTCCTCTTCCTCCCGCTCGCCCACATCCTCGGCCGAACCCTCCAGATCGCCTGTCTGATGGCCCGGATCGAGATCGGCCACTGCCCGAGCATCAAGCCCGACGAACTCCGCCCGGCGCTCAAGGAGTTCCGTCCGACCTTCCTGGTCGGTGTCCCGTACCTCTTCGAGAAGATCCACGACACCGGCCGCGCCACCGCGGAGAAGATCGGCCGCGGCGCCTCCTTCGACCGCGCCGACCGGATCGGCGTCCGCTTCGGCGAGGCGTACCTGAACAAGTTCCTCGGCACCGGCAAGGGCCCGGGCCCCGCCCTCTACGCCGCCTGGGCCCTGTACGACCTGCTGGTCTACCGCCGGGTCCGCAAGGAACTCGGCGGCCGGATGCGCTACGCCATCAGCGGCGGCTCCCCGCTCGACCGCAACCTCAACCTGTTCTTCTACGCGGCCGGAATCATCGTCTACGAGGGCTACGGCCTGACCGAGACCACCGCCGCCGCCACCATCGTCCCGCCCCTAAAACCCCGCCCCGGCACGGTCGGCCTCCCGGTCCCCGGCACCGCCGTCCGTATCGCCGACGACGGCGAGGTGCTCATCAAGGGCGGGATCGTCTTCGGGGCGTACTGGAACAACCCGGCCGCCACCGACGCCGTGCTCACCGAGGACTGGTTCGCCAGCGGCGACCTGGGCGCTCTCGACGAGGACGGCTATCTCACCATCACCGGCCGCAAGAAGGACATCATCGTCACCTCCGGCGGCAAGAACGTCTCCCCGGCCGTCCTGGAGGACCGTCTGCGCAGCCGCCCGCCGGTCGGCCAGTGCGTCGTCGTCGGCGACAACCGCCCCTTCGTCGCCGCGCTGATCACCCTCGACCCCGACGCGGTCGCCCACTGGCTGTCGGTGCGCAGGCTGCCCGCCGACACCCCGCCGTCCGCGGTGGTACGGGACCCGCGGATGCATGCCGACGTCCAGAGGGCCGTGGACTACGCCAACAAGGCCGTGTCCCGCGCCGAGTCGATCCGCGCCTTCAGCCTGGTCGAGGGCGAGTTCAGTGAGGACAACGGTCTGCTGACCCCGTCCCTGAAGGTCAAACGGCACGCGGTGACGGCGGCGTTCGCGGCCGAGATCGAGGCGCTGTACGGAAACTGATGGCCCTTCAGAGGTTCAGAGGTCACCCATGCGGGCGACCCGCGTCGAGCTTCCTGCCTGGTTTGGCGTAATAGGCGTATATATAACCATGCGTCACTGTGTGAGAGGAGCTGCACCCAAGGAGGATGCATGGCCACTGAACGCCGCCGGTCCGCAGTCAGGCGACTGACGTTCATCACCGCCGCGATGGTCGTGGCGGCGGCCGTCGCTCCGGGCCTGGCCTTCCCCTTCCCGGCCGACCCCGCATCCCGCCCCGACCCACAGCGTTCCGTAGCCCCCGGCCCGTCCCCGTCACCCCCTGACGCCGGGCACGCCCCGCCGGGAATCGCCGCGCACCAGCCCGCGTTCGGCGCGTACCTCCACTACGGGCCCCCCGGACTCAAGCGCATGAAGCAGCTCAGCCGCTGGCTCGGCGGCCACGAAGTGCGCGTGGGGCACACGTATCTGCCGGGGGACCTGTGGAACAACATCGAGGGCGCGCACGGCTTCCTCAACAGCTGGGCCGAGTGGCGGCGCGCCGAGGACGACCGCATGTTCGTGCTCAACGTTCCGCTGATGGAGCGCAACGAGGAGAACGTCCCCGACCGGGAGGTCGGACAGCTGCTGCGCCGGGCCGCGGCCGGTGAGTTCGACGACCACTTCCGGGTGCTGGCCGAGCGGCTGGTCGACCTGGGTGTGCCGGACACGGTCCTGGTGCTCGGCTGGGAGATGAACGGCATCACCTACACCCATCGCTGCGACCCCGATCCGGAGCGATGGAAGCTGTACTGGAGGCGCATCGTCACCGTCATGCGCTCGGTTCCCGGCCAGAAGTTCAAGTTCGACTTCGCCCCGAGCCGCGGCACCGACGCGATTCCCTGGTCCGAGTGCTATCCCGGCGACGACGTCGTGGACATCGTCGGCATGGACTCGTACGACCAGCCGCACGACATGACGTTCGACGAGCAGGTCTCCGAGCCCTACGGCCTGAAGTACCACGTGGACTTCGCGCGGGCCCACCACAAGCCGATCTCGTATCCCGAATGGGGTCTGTTCCGCAACGGCGACAACGTCACGTACATGCTGCGGATGCTCGCGTGGATGGACGAGCACAAGCCGCTCTACAACACCATCACCGACTACTGCCCGCACGGCGTGTGGCTGTGTGCCGCCAACCCCCGTGCCTCCGCCTTGTATCGCGCGGTGCTGTCCAGCCCGCCCGAGCCGAAGCCGACACCGGTCCCGGTCCCGACCGCGCCCACGAAGCCGGCGCCGGTGCCGACACCGACGCCGGTGCCGACACCCACGCCCATGCCCTCCAAGCTGCCGCGCTGCACGCCGCTGGAACTCTCCGGCTGGCTCGAGCACCAGATCGGCGGCAGGCTCGCCGTCTGCCTTCAGTGGGCGGAGCGTTACTCCTGATCGGGAGGACCGGGATGCCCGCGCAGGACCTGCTTGGCGCGGCGCCGGGCGGCCGCCTCGCCGACGGCGGCCGCCAACAGCGGGGCGGTGCGGCGCCTGGCCAGCAGGAGCCGCTCGTTGACGACCGTCTCGGGGCACCAGCGGTACTTGTACGGCTCGTCGCCGCGCAGCAGGCTGAAAACCCGGTGCCCGCCGCCGGAGGCCAGGTCGGCGGACGCGCGCAGCAGCATCGTCGCCACGTCCACCTTGCGGTCCCGCAGCTGCGGGTGGAAGCCGTACATGTACAGGCCGGCCAGTCCCGCTGACAGCAGATTCAGCTTGACCGCCACGACCGAGCCTTCGAGCACGAACTCCGTCACCGCGGCCTCACCGGACCGGGCCATGGAGACCGCCGACCTGACCAGGTGCTCCAGGAACCGCGGCCGCATGTGCTCCGGCGACACCTTCCGGTCCTGCCACTGGAGCCGGTGCAGTTCGAGGAGCCGGCCCAGCGCGGCCTCCGTCTCGTCGTGGCGTACGACGCGCCACTCGATGCCGAGCCGGGCGAGCTGGTTCACCTTGTTGCGGATCCGTCGGCCTCGCGACGCCGGAAGCCGCCCGACCAACTCGTCCATGGGCACGGCGGGCAGTTCCAGGCACAGGGAGTCGTGTATCCGGTGCCGCGGGCCGCGCCAGCAGCGGTAGACCCGCTCCAGCGCGCTGCCCGGCCGCACCTCATGGAAGTCGATCAGGGCGGTGCGGGCCAGCTCGCCAAGGGCGTTCGCCAGCGCCGGGGTGCCCTCGGCGGCCGCCGCTTCGTCGAGGAGAACATCGCAGAAGTCGGTGATGGTGCCGCCGATCGGCACCAGCGCCGGCAGCGGGCGGTACATGCGCATCAGCGGTGCCGCCGCCACCAGTTCACCGCTCCTGCGCACCAGCACCAGCCGCAGCCGGTCCGGGGTGCCGTACGACAGCCACCACGAGTGCAGCCAGGCATGGCTCTGGAACGGTGTCGCCGACGGACAGGCCCGGAACAGGCGTTCCCACTCCCCGGCCAGCTCCCCGAACGCGCGCTCGTCGGTGCACACCTCCACCGACAGCGCGCGTCCGGCCGAGGTCATTCGAGCGTCCCGCGGGCGTCGGCGGCGTGGGCCGGGCCCGGTACCGGTGCCCGCCCCGCGTCGTCGTCCGCCGTCCGCCGCGGCCGGGCCAGCAGCGCGAGGCCGCCCAGCAGAGCGCCGGCGCTCGTGCCCACCAGCGTGGTGAGTTCCGGTGACGCGGACGACGGCTCGGTGGGCTTCGCGGCACGGGAGAGGCGTTCGAGCCGGATGCCGGTCTGCTTCTTGGTGTGGCCCGCCTGCGTGATCAGCGCGCGGGACACGGCGTTGGCGATGTCGACGGCCTGGCCCGGTTTCGACGAGGTCGCCGAGACCGAGACCATCGGCGCGTCCGGCGAGGTCGCGACCTGCACGCTCTCGCGCATCGTCGCGGCCGGCACGCCCGCCCACATCTGCGCGTCCCCGAGCACCGCGAGCTGCGGGGCCACCCGGCCGTACGCCTGCGCGAAGCCGAGCGCATCGGTGCAGTCGACGTCGGACCGGCCGGACGCCACGGCCACGACGGAGCTGGTCGCCGTGTACTGCGGCGGCTTCAACTGGCCGTACGCGCCACCGGCCACGGCGCCGAGCAGTGCGCCGGCGGGCAGCAGCCACCAGGAGGGCAGCCGCTTCACACGTGTCCGGCCCAGCCGCCGTGCACTGCGATCGGGGTTGTCGGTCATGGGGAACTCACTTCCAGGGTCGAGCCGGACAGAGCGGCCGTGTACACATTCATCAACTGCCGGGCGCTGCACGCGATGTCATAGCGGTGCACGGCGGCCGGGGCGGTCCGCTCGCCCGGTCCCGCCGCCCGCAGCCGCAGCAGTTCCCGCGCGTACGCCCCCTCGTCGCCCATGACGCGCCGGGCACCGGGTGCCGCGTCCGGCGGCAGGTCCTCGACGGCGGGGCAGCTCGCGTACAGCACGGGCAGCCCGGCCGCCAGCGCCTCCACCACCGCGAGGCCGAAGGACTCCTCCGCCGACGGCGAGGCGAGCACGTCCATCGCGGAGAGCAGGGCGGCCAGGTCGGGTGCGTCGTCGCCGGGGTCGGGCAGAGCCGGCCGCTCGCCGGTCAGCACCACCCGGTCCGCGACCCCCAGCCCCAGGGCGATCCGCCGCAGCGGCCATGCCTCGGACCCGCCGCCGACCAGCAACAGCCGTACGTCACCCGGCAGTTGGGTCAGTGCGCGGACCAGCAGATCGAAGCGCTTGCCCGGGGCGAGGCGCCCCACACCGCCGATGACGTACGCGTCCTCCGGCAGCCCGAGATACGCCCGTGCCTCCTTGCGGCGCACCTCGTCGAACCGGAACCGGGGCGCGTCGATGCCGTTCGGGATGACATGGATGCGCGGCCCGGGCACGCCCCAGTGGCGCAGCCGCTCGGCCACCGTCGGCGAGACGGCGACCGTGGTGTGGCCGAGGCGCTCACCGGCCAGGTACAGCGCGCGGACGCCCGCGGTCAGCGGCCGGCCCTCCAGCCGGGTGGCGCCGATCGAGTGCTCGGTGGCCACGACGGCCCGCACTCCCGCGAGTCGCGCGGCGATCCGGCCGTAGAAGCAGGCCCGGTAGAGATGGGTGTGTACGAGGTCGTAGCCGCCGGCGCGGATCAGCCGGGCGAGCCGGGGGAGCGCTCCGAGGTCGCGGTTGCCGCGCATCCCGAGGTGGGTGACGCGGACCCCGTCGGCGGCCAGGCCCGCGGCGACCGGGCCGGGGTTCGTCAGCGCCACCACGTCACACTCGGCGGGCAGATGGCGCAGCAGCAGCCGCAGCTGCTGTTCCGCTCCGCCGACGCCGAGGCCGGTGATGACGTGCAGAGCCCTCACGCGGACTCCAGGGCACGGCCGTGGGCCAGGGCCAGGCGTCGCTTCAGCTCCAGCCGCAGCGAGGTGTCCGCCTGCCCGACGTGGATGCGGGGCAGCGCGAAGTCGCCGGAGCCGGCCGGGCCGGGGGTGATCGCGCAGGCGTAGCGGTAACCGGCCCGGCGTACGGCGGCGGTGGCACGCTCGTCGAGATATCCGTACGGGTAGCAGAAGCCCGCGATGTCGCCGCCGGTGATCCCGGCGAGCCGGTGCCGGCTGTCATTGGTCTCGGCGTGCAGTTCCTCGTCCGTGGCCCTGGTCAGATCGACGTGGACCAGACCGTGCGAGGCGATCTCCATGCCCGCGGCCGCGGCACGGCGGATGCCGTCGACGTCGAGCAGCGGCTTGCGCGGGCCGGTCGCCTCCCATGCGTTCTCGCCGCCGAGCCGGCCGGGCAGCACGAACACGGTCGCCGTGAAGTCCCAGCGGTGCAGCACGGGCAGCGCGTGGGTGACGAAGTCGTCGTACCCGTCGTCGAAGGTGAGCCCCACCAGGCCGCGCGCCGCGCCACGGGCACGCGCCGCGAGCAACTCGCGGACGCTCACCCCGCGCAGGCCGCGCCCGGACAGCCAGGCGAGCTGCCGGTCGAGGCGCGCGGGGGTGACGGTGACGTTGTACGGGTCGTCCGGACACTCCGAGACGGAGTGGTACATGGCCACCCAGGGGGCGGAACGCCGCGACGGGCGTCCTCCCGCGGGTGGTGCGGGATCGGGTTTGGCCGTGTTCGGCGCGGCGGAGGTGTCAGCGACCATGGCGAAGCCTTCGTTTGACGGAGCGACGGACGGAGTGCACGACGGAAAGCAGCAGGGACCGGGCGCCCGCCACATCGAAGATCCAGGCCGGCAGCAGGAAGACGGCGGTCACGCACAGGAAGCAGGCGGCGACGGACGCCGCGGGCGAGGCGAACAGCCCCGCGCAGACCAGCCCGGCTCCGGTGGCGCACACGGCCGCGCACACCGGTCCGGCCAGTTGGGCGACGACCCGGCGGACGCGCACGGGCACGCTGCGCGGCCCCAGCCCGTGCAGCAGGAGCAGCGCGGTCAGGGTGATGCCGATCGCGTTGGCGGCGGCGATGCCGCGGACGCCCCACGGCTCCACGGCCCAGGCACCGATGACGACGTTGGCGAGCACGCCCACGCCCATCGCGCCCAGCGGATACCAGGTGGTCCGGCCGGCCGAGAAGTACGACCGTACGAGCGCCCCCACCAGGGTGTGCCCGAGCAGTCCGACCGCGTACACCCGCATCACGGCGGCGGTCGCGGCGGTGTCCCCGGCCGTGAACGCACCGCGCTGGAAAAGGAGCTGGACGATCTGCGGCGCCGAGGCCACGATCGCGGCGGCGCCCAGCAGCGCGACGGAGGCCACCAGCACCAGGTCCCGCTCGACCCGGTCCCGGGCCCGCCGGGTGTCGCCCTCGGCGACGGCCTGCGCCACCACCGGGAAGGTGACGACACACACCATCATGGCCAGCGACATCGGCAACTGGGCGACCTTCTGGGCGTAGTTGAGGTGTGAGATGGCGCCGGCCGGCAGCCCGGAGGCGAAGTAGCGCTCGATGAGGACCTGCGACTGCCGGCAGAGGGTGAAGAGCAGGACCGCGCAGACGAGGCCACGCGCGAGCAGCCTGCCGGCGTCGCCGCTGTCCCCGTCGCCGTCGGGCCGCCCGGCGATCCGCCGCCACAGGGACGGTGCCTGGACGGCGACCATGAGGCACCCGCCGAGCGCGACACCGAGAGCGGCGGACCGCACCCCCCAGCGCTCACCGAGAACGAGCATCGTGGCGATGATCGCGATGTTGTACGCGATGTAGATCGCGCCCGGCGCGAGATAGCTGCGGTGGGCCCGCAGCGCCGCGCTGCAGTACCCGGCCAGCCCGAAACTCAGGACGCAGGTCGCCGTCAGCCGGGTGCAGGACACGGCGAGGGACGGATCGGGCAGACCGGGCGCCAGCACGGAGACCAGCAGCGGAGCCCCGGCCGCGAGCGCGGCGCCGGTGGCGGTCAGCGCGAGGCACAGCCGCGGCAGCGAGGCGGCGACCAGGGCGTGCACAGGGTCGGAGGTGCTGATCCCGGCCGCCCGCCGCGCCAGCGCCACGCTGAACGCGGGCACGAGCACGAACGCCATCCCGTCCTCGATCAGCAGCGTCGACGCCATCTCGGGCAGCGTCCAGGCCACCAGAAACGCGTCGGTGTCCGCCCCGGCCCCGAAGAGCTGCGCGAGCGCCCGGTCCCGCCCGAGCCCCAGAAGCGCCCCGGCCATGGACAACACGGCGGACAACAACGTCGCCCTCGCGAGAAACCGTCCCGAGACAGCGCCCGCCCGCTCGGCGCCCACCGCGACAGAGCGGGCGTCGACTGGGTGTGGGTTGCCCGAGCGGGTCGCGGAGGCGGGGTAGCCATGGGCTGGGTGTGGGCTGTCCAGGTGGGGCGTGGGGGCGTGGTGGGCCTCGGTCGGGAGGGGGTTGTTCACGTGGGCCGTGTGGTGAGGGTTGGTCTCGGTCGGGGGTGGGCGCTTCGTGTCGGGCGTGGGGGCGTGGTGGGCCTCGGTCGGGAGGGGGTCGTTCACGTGGGCCGCGTGCTCAGGGTTGCCTTCGACCGGAGGCGGGCACTTCGCACCGGGCGTGGGGTCGAGGTGGATGCCGTCGGCCGGAAGTCGGGCGGTCATGTCGGTCGCGTGTTCGGGGTGGTCGTCGATCGGGGGCCGGCCGTCCATGCCAGTCGTGTGCTCGGGGGCGGCGCCTCCGGTCGCCACGGGCCGGGGCGTCATCGTGCGCTCGATTCCGCCGCCGGGGCCGCCGTCGCGCCGGGGGCCAGTGCCGACCAGGCGGCCAGGCCGAGGCAGACGGCCGTCAGGACGGTGGAGGGGCCGCCGATGTCGGCGTACAGGAAGTTGATGAGCGTCCACAGCAGGAGCCCGCAGGTCGCGAGCGCGTAGTTCTGGGCGCGTCCGCCCAGCCGCAGCCGGCGCAGTGCGCAGACCAGCAGGGCCAGCCAGCCGCCCGCCACCGTGAGCAGACCCAGCAGCCCCTGCTCGCTGAGGACCAGCAGATACATGTTGTGCGGGGAGAGCAGGGGCTGGCGCCGGTAGGCCTGGCCCGCTCCTCCCGTGTCGCTGCCGGACGACAGCGCGAGCGAGGCGTGGCCGTCCCGGTGCGCGGGAAAGGCCTTCAACCCCACGCCCGTCACCGGGTGTTCGCGCCACATGCCGGCGGCCGCCGACCACAGGGTGTAGCGGTCGACGACCGACTGGTCCGGCGCGTCGGCGACCTGAGTGATGCTGGTCAGCCGCTCCTGAAGCACCGAGGCGCCCACACCGAGCCCGCCCACCAGCACCACCGAGGCCGCGACCGCCGCCGCGAACACCGCCACCGCCCGCCGCACCCCGGCCAGCAGCAACTGCGCCCCGCAGGCCAGGGCCGTGGCGATCCAGGCACCCCGGCTGAAGGACAGCGCGAGCGGCACGAGCAGCGCGACCGCACATCCGGCCGCGACGATCTGCTGCCGCCGCGCTCGCGTCCCGAGGGCGAGACCGGTCGCGGCCACCACGCCGTACGCGACGACGGTCGCCATCCCCATCACGTCCGACGGCCCGAAGGTCCCCACGGCCCGAATCTCGGCTCCGCCGTACGAGGCCCCGGTCCCGGTGAGGTACTGGTGCACCCCGATCGCCCCCTGCCACAGCGCGAGGCCGACCAGCGACCACAGCACCAGCCGGGCATCGCGCCGGTCCCGCACCAGCAGCACCACCGCGACCGGGACGAGCACGAACACCTGCAAGTAGCGGGCCAGTCCGGTGATCGCGTCGCCGGGCGTCAACGCCCCCGCCGCCGCGACCGCGATGCCCACCGCGGGCAGCCCGAACACAACCGCCGCCGTCCGTGTCAGCGGGCGCCGCGCCTGCCGTGTGGTGTGGACGACGGCCCACAGCACGAGCAGCCCCGAGGCCGCGTCGGCGGGGGTGGCCGCGCTGTCCGGTGCGACCGGCAGCCCCAGCAGGACGACGACCGCCACCACCGGCAGGACGGGAACGGCCCGGCGCAGCGCCGGCAGCGGCAGCACAAGCGGGGGAGAGGCCGCCGAGGGAGTGCTCACCGGTGCTCAGCTCCCCGTCGGCCGTACGAACTGTGCCGCCGTGCGCACCAGGATGCAGACGTCCTGCCACAGCGACCAGTTGTCGATATAGGCGTTGTCGTAGCGGCACCGGTCCTCGATCGAGGTGTCACCGCGCAGCCCGTGGATCTGGGCGAGTCCGGTGATCCCGGTCCGCATCCGGTGGCGCGCCGGGTAGCCCGGATGGGCCTGGCTGAACTTGGCGACGAAGTAGGGCCGTTCGGGTCTGGGCCCGACCAGGCTCATGTCGCCGCGGAAGACGTTCCACAGTTGCAGCAGCTCGTCCAGCGAGGTGCGGCGCAGGAACTGGCAGAAGCGGCTCATCGCCTGCTCGTCCGCCACGCTCCAGCGGGTCGCGGCCTCGTGCGCGCTGGCGGGCCGGTGGGTGCGGAACTTCAGCATCGTGAACGGCCGCCCGTCCCTGCCGATCCGCTCCTGCCGGAACACCACGCCGGGCCCGTCCATGACCCGCAGCACGAGCGCGCACACCAGCAGAACCGGGCCGGCCAGCACCAGCAGCAAGCCCGAGAGCGCCACGTCGAGCACCCGCTTGCCCACGCTGCCGGGCCGCCGTGCGCCCGCCGGACACAGCAACCTGCGCGAGAAACCCGCCAGCTGTCCCGTCCCCTTGCGCCAACCGACAGGGCCGTACGACGGAGGGTCCGCGTCCAGTTCCCACAGCACGCATCCGTACGCGGCAAGACCGCGCAGCAGAGCCGCCTTCTCCACCCGGGTGCCGGCCCCCACGACGAGCACCGTCTCCACACCGTTCTCGAAGATCGCCCGATGCGCGTCCTGACCCGTGGTCAGCACCGGCAGCCCCGACTCGTCGTCGGCGTCGCCGAGGACTTCCAGGCTGTCGGCGACGAGCCCCACCGGCCGCACCCCGCAGCCCGGTTGGCGCAGCAACGCGGCCGCGACCCGCCGGACCGCCACGACCGGACCGACCACCAGAGCGGGACAGGGCCTGCGCCGCAGCGCCCGGCGCCGGCGCCCGTGCACCGCCGCACGGCCCGTGCACGCCGCCGCGCAGTGCACGGCGACAGCGATGACCAGCACGGTCAACGGGAGAGACCGCAGCGGTGAGAGCGCCGCGACAGCGGCCCAGCCGACGGTGATCCGTGCGCAGACGGCGGGGAGTTCGTCGAGTACGCCGGGGACGACCGAGGTGTCGTACAACAAGGCCCGTCGGTTCAGACCGATCACTCCGAGGGCCAGCAGCGCGATGACCAACGGGTATCCGTGAGCCGCGGGCACGACGAGGGCGCCCAGCAGGGCGGCGGCGCCGTCGACGAGCCACAGGGGCGCCGGGGAGATCCGCCGCGGACGACGGGATCCCCGCCCGGCGGGCGACCGGCGCCCGGCGGCGCGGCCGCGCGGGGAGAGAACGGAGACGGCGCCCTCTGCCTCCCGCTGCCGCCCCGCGGGCGGGGTAACGGTGCTTTCCGCGGTCATGTGGCGATGCACTTCCTGGCCTCGGTGGATACAACCGGCGTGATAGCGGCGCCGAGCAGTTCGCGGTACACGCCGGTCACTGCCTCCGTGGCGTCGCGCAGGTCGTGGGCGACGCGCACGTGCGCGAGGCCCTGCGCGGCCAGCGCGGTGCGCAGCAGGTCGTCCCGGAGCAGCGTCGTCAGCGCCCGTGCCAGCGCGCCGGGGTCCTCCGGCGGCACCAGGCAGGACGGCAGATGGCCGGGCGGCAGGCTCTCGCGCGCCCCGTCCACGTTGGTGACGACGACCGGCCGGGCGCACGCCATGGCCTCCAGCGGGGCCAGCGCCATGCCCTCCCAGCGGGACGGCAGGACCACGACGTCGGCGGCCCGGTACCAGGCGGCGATGTCGGATCTCGCGCCGGCGAACTCCACCGACGCGGGCGCACCGGCGCGCAGCCGGTCCGCGTCCGGGCCGTCGCCGACCAGCACCAGTCGCGCGCCGGCCACCCGCCGCACCACCTCGGGCCAGGCCTGAAGGAGCACGTCCTGCCCCTTCTGCCGGCACAGCCGGCCCACGCACACGACGAGCGGACCGTCCCCCACTCTCGGCTTCGCTCGAGCGGGGGCACCCCCATCGGACCGCGCGCGGTCTCCCTCCGGCCGGAACCTGTGAGTGTCGACACCGTTGGGGACCACCCGCCACCGGGCGGTGATTCCGCATCGCTCCCCGGTACGCCGTTCCGCCTCGCTCACGCACACCACACGCGTCGCCCACCGCGCCCCGAACCGCTCCCAGCCCAGCGCCAGCCGCGCGACGACTCCGTCCGCGGCCTCGAACGACCAGGCGTGCGGCTGAAAGACGGTCGGAAGGCGGCCGTGCACCGCGAGCCGGGCCGCGAGCCCCGCCTTCGCGCTGTGCGCGTGCACCAGGTCCGGCCGCACATCGCGCACGAGCCGCGCCAACCGCCGTACCTCGGCCGGGAGCCGGTGCCCCGGTGAGCGGGTCGCGTCCCAGCGGAGCACCGTGCAGCCCAGCGCGCGCAGGGCGTCCGTCAGCGTGCCGCCCTCCGGACAGGCCGCGGTCACCCGCAGCCCCACGGCGAGCTGCGCCGCCACCAGGTCCGTCACGACCCGCGCGACACCGCCCTCGACGGGCTGAGTGACATGCAGAATGCGCGCCGCGCGCGCGGCGGAGGGCCTCGCACGGCACGGGGCGGGACCCGGGGAGATATCCATGACCGAGGCCGCCCTTCCGAGGTAAATCGTCCGAACCAGCAACGGATATGCGGCTCGCGTTCTCGATATGAAATCCCGCACCTGTTCGAGAGGGTTCGGTTCTGTGGTTCAACAGGCTTCGTTGGATTCAGGGGTTGAGCAGCACCAGGCGCATAGCCATATTTATCGCCGAATCGGTCATCCGTGTTGGAACGGCGACGCTTTCCGAGTTGTTTCTCGCGCTGGACCACCCATTCGGAGTCGCCGTGCGGGGTGTTCCCGGGCCGCCACTCGATCGGTTGCGGCCCCGGCATGCCGACTTAACGGTGATCACACGATCCGAAATTCGCCAGAGGGGAACGCCGACGCCGACTCGGACTGATCTCCGTCGGCCGCCCCCGCCAAGGCCCCCGGTCCGGCTCGGCCGACAAGGTGGAACCCGCGGCCCTGCCCGGCCTGCCGCCCTTCTGACACCGGGAGGCGCAACGGGTCTTTTCGTATGAGTTCCTGGAACTTGTCGGCGGCAGAGTTTCCAGGCAGGGCCACTCTCGTTAGCCCGGGAGAACTGAGACCGAGTCACTCGCGATGCCCGAAGAATGAAAACCCCTCTGCCGGCCGCGAGTTACGGAAGATGATTTGCCAAGAAAGGCGCACGATGAAGAACTTGAAGGCCGCTGCCGTGGTCGTCGGCTCCCTTGCCATCGCCGGCGGCGCCGTACCCGCCGCCGCGGCGGTGGACATGCCGTCGCAGGGCCTCGTCGAGAACGGAAAGACGGTCGCGCGCAGCCTCCCCTCAGCCGCCAAGGTGCCGACGGGCTTCGTGGGCAACAACGTCAAGCGCACGGCGGACGACATGAAGGACCGTGTGAAGGGGCAGGGAATCGTGAAGACCCCTGTCTTCGGCGCCGCCCTGCCGAACCCCGTCGACGGGCAGCTGCTCGGCGGACTTCCGGTCGGCAAGTAGGCGATCAAGCAGGCGTTTCCCTCCTCGCCGCTCCGACCGGGTCGGCTCCGCACCTCGGAGCCGGCCCTTCGGCATGTACGGGGGAATCCAATTGCCCTGTGCCCCACTGGGCCAAACGAACGAATCAGGGTGACCACGGCCTGCACAGCTCCGTTGGCCTTATCGAATGGGCGCTCTTTCCTCCTTGTTGGCGCTCTCTCATGATCGTGGGCCCTGACTGCGCTTTGACGCGGACAGGGCCCACGGGCTTTCCGCGGAACTCACAGAAAAGCCGATGGCGGTCCGCCGGGTTTCCGGCGGACCGCCATCGGGCGAAGCACTGCTCAGAACAGCAGTCCACCGACGTACGGGGCCTGCTGCGACTGGTCGATCTTGTCCGTGTTGCAGGAGGCGTAGTGCGAGTTCGGCGCGACGACACCGCCGAGGACGGCTCCGTTGGACCACGGGGCGAGGCAGCGAGCGTCGAGCACGGAGCCGTTGACGACGGCAATGCCCTGCTGGGGTTCGTTCACGACGACCGGGGACGCCGAGAAACCGCTACCGCCCTTGACGGTGGTGGTGTCGCCGTCGGCCGCCGCGGCACCGCCGGTCGCCAGGACGATGCCTGCGGCGATGGCGGAAATGGCCGTAACCTTGTTACGCATGAGTTGAGCCTTTCCGGGCTGCGTTTGGGTTTACCTGCTCCGAATTGCTCGGAGCAGGAGTCAGAACAGCAGGCCGCCCTTGTAGGGGGCGTTCTGCGACTGGTCGATCTTGGCCGTGTTGCAGGAGGCGTAGTGCGAGTTCGGCGCGGCGACGCCGGCCAGCACGGCTCCGTTGGACCACGGCACGGCACAGCGGAGGTCGACGACCGTGCCGTTGACGACGGCTACGCCTTGCTGAGGGGCGTTGACGACGACCGGGGACGACGAGAAGCCGCTACCGCCGGTGACGTCCGTGCAGTCGCAGGCCGCGGCGGTGCCGCCGGCCGCGAGCGCGAGACCTGCTGCCAGGGCGGAAATGGCCGTAACCTTCTTACGCATGAATTGCGCCTTTCCGGGCTGCGTTTGGGGGTTCACCTGCTCCGTACTGCTCGGAACGGAGATCAGAACAGCAGGCCACCCTTGTAAGGGGCGTTCTGCGACTGGTCGACCTTGTCCGTGTTGCAGCTGGCGTAGTGCGAGTTCGTTGCGACGACGCCGCCGAGGACGGATCCGTTGGACCACGGGGCCAGGCAGCGACCGTCGACGAGGGTGCCGTTGACGACCAGAACGCCCTGCTGAGGGGCGTTCACGACGACCGGGGACGACGAGAAGCCGCCACCGCCCTTGACGGTGGTGCTGTTGCCGCTGCCGCCGCCGCTGACGCTGCCGCCGTCGGCCAGGGCAGTGCCGGCGGTGCCGACGACGGTGCTGAGGGCGAGGGCCGTGATGACCGCGAACTTCTTGGACAACTCGATTCCTTCCTGAATTCACGGTTGCGCACGCTTACGTACCAGGAAACCCCTATAAGCGCGCATAAGTCACGGTGAGATCATTCAAACACGGGCAGATTCCATCGGATGGCGCAATGCGGTGTGCCCGCAGGGGATCCGAATTTGGAATCCACGCGATGTTCCAAGAAATGCCTGGTTCGTGGCGCCGTATGGACGGCGACGTGCGTCCGGCCCACCGGCAGGGTGAGGGCCGGTGGGCCGGACGGGTGCTTCGCGGGGCCGATGGGCTTGCGGACCCGCCGTGTGCGGAGGTGGAGCTGCGGGTCCGGAGCCGGCGTCTGGGTCTGGTCGGTCTCCGGCTGCCGAGAACCGGATCAGAGTCTCAGAATTCCGGGCCCGGTTGCCGGCTCGTCACTTGGGGAGCAAGGTGCCGAGCCCGGCGGAGGTCGGCGCCTGCAACGGGTGGACCTGGACGGATCCCTTTCCGGCCGGGTTCTTCACCGGAATCGTGGGCTTTTTGTTGGCGCTCGGGTCCATTCCGTCCAGGTAAATGCCGGACATTCCCCCCGAAGCGTTCTCGTCGAACGCGCTGCCCTTTCCGATCTGACCTTCGCGGGCCAGCCGCGTCACGGTGTCGGCCGCCGGCACGACCGCCGGAGTCACCTTGGTCGGGGACATGAGACCACCCAGGGGGCTCGTGTTGATCCCCGTTCCCCCGGTGGCCGACGCCGCGACGGCGGAGCCGCCCACAAGACCCGCACCGATGGCCAACGCCGCAGTGGTGAAAACTGCCTTCTTCATGATTCACCTCGCGTGAAAGTTACCTCTGATCCGACGGTTGGAGAACATAGCAGTCCATGAGCTCTGCAAAAGCGACGCGTTACTCCATACGCATGAAAGCCGCAGGAGTGAAGAATGCAATACGCGGAGCGCTGCGAATTGATTGGCATCTGGTCGGCGAATCAATTGATCGTATAGTGCGTCCGACTCGGTTCGACTGCACAGACGAACCGAAAGCGGATTTCGCCTACCCTCGCCGTCATGACCACCGGCACGTCGCTCATCTGGTCGGAAGAGTTCAACACCCCGATCGCCTGGGGCTCCAAATGGGTCGGCGACAGAACGAGCGCCTACCGCTACGGCGATCACAACCCGGACGACAACAAGCTCGACTGGCTCACCCCCAACCGTGTGATCGTCTCGGACGGCGTGGCCACCTTCACCGCCACACCGGTCGGCCACGCCCTGGAGAACGGCCGCCAGGCCTGGCACACCGGCCTCCTCACCACCGAGTACTCCTGCGAGGGTTTCCAGGTGAGGACCGGCGACTACATCGAGACCCGCGTGAGACTGCCCTCCGGGACCGGGGCCTGGCCGGCGCTGTGGACCTGGAAGGACGGCGAGAACGAGATCGACGTCTTCGAATACCACCCGGACAACCCGAACCTGCTGGAGCTGTCCAACCACGTCAACTGTGCGTCGACGTACCACACCGACGTCGACGCGGTGGCCCCGGAGAAGTGGGTGACCATCGGTACCCGCTGCGGCGCGGATTCCGTCGAGTGGTACGTCAATGGCGAACGGGTCTGCTCCGACGGCACCGGCGTCGGCCCCGACTGGTCGGCATACCTGATCCTGAACCTGTCGCTGAGCGCCGGCCAGTACCACCCGGCCCCTTCCGGCGCGGTTCCGATCACCTTCGACGCCGACTATCTGCGCGTCTACCGCTGACCGACGGGGGCGACACCGCCGTATGGCCGCGTCGGTGGTGACTGTGGGGTGCCTTGCGCGGTTGCTCGTACAGACAGCCGAACCGTGCGAGGAGTGAGCGATGACCGTCAGCGCCGGCGGGGTATCGGTGGGTGCGGAACAGGGGGCGGGCACCCCGGTGAGCGGCGAGCCGGGGAGGCGGACGCGGCGGGAGGTGGCGCGCGGGCTGCTCGCCGCGTCCGCCGCCGTGGCGCTCGCCCCGGTCGTCGCGGCCTCCCGGCCCTTGCGGCCCGCGGACGGACCGGTGGCCACCGACACCGCCTTCGACGAGACGTACCACGGCCGCCGTATCCAGGGTTTTCTCGTTCCCCTCGGGGGTCTCGGCGCCTTCGACGTCGAATGGCACGTCACCGTGGACGGCCACCCGCTGCACCTGATGCGCCGTGCCGACGGCACCTGGCTGAGCATGCTCGACCACTACAGCTGGTACCGGAACCCGCTGGAGGCGACCCGTGCGGCCGTCGACGAACTCGGGCCCCGCGGGCGGCTGCGCGTCCTGGCCCCCGGGCCGTTCGGCGGCGGACATCCGCACAAGGGGGCAGGGCATGACGTACGTGCGTAAGGACGCGAGCAAGCTGACGCGCACCGAGCGGCGGCGGTTCGTCGAGGCGCTGCTGGAGGTCAAACGGCGTGGTGAGTACGACGAGTTCGTACGGCTGCACATCGCGCACTTCGTCGGGGACGGCGACCGTGGCCTGCGCGCCGCCCATATGACGCCCTCCTTCCTGCCCTGGCACCGCCGGTTCCTGCTGGACCTGGAGCGCGCTCTGCGCCGCGTCGACTCCTCGGTGACGGTGCCGTACTGGGACTGGACCCGGGACCGTACGGCCACCTCGGTGCCGTGGACCGACGAACTGCTCGGCGGCAACGGGCGGCCCGGCGACCGGCAGGTGATGACCGGGCCGTTCGCCCATGCGGCGGGCAAATGGACCATCAGGGTGGGTGTCACCGACGGCGAGTTCCTCATCCGGGACCTGGGCCGCTCGCGGAGTCCGATCGACCTGCCCACCAGGGACGATCTGAACCGGGCACTGGACGACCCCGTCTACGACGTCCCCCCGTGGGACTCGACGGTCACCCAGGGCTTCCGCAACAAGCTGGAGGGATGGGGCAGCGGCAGCGGCTCATGGCGCAACCACAACCGGGTGCATCGCTGGGTCGGGGGTGCCATGCTCACCGGCGCGTCCGTCAACGACCCCGTCTTCTGGCTGGTCCACGCCTTCGTGGACCTCCAGTGGTACCGCTGGCAGCGGCGCTACCGCGGCCACCGCTATCTGCCGGCGCAGCCGCCCGGCCCCGGCAGCGCCCAGTACGGCCGGATCGTCGCCCGGCACCAGAGGCTGCCGCCGTGGCACGTGACTCCGGACCAGCTGGAGGACATGTCCACGGTCTACCGGTACGCCTAGCAAAAATCGCTCGGCCCTGCGACGGACGTCCATTAGCCTCCGGGCATGGCAACCGATCCGACGGAACAACTGGTCCGACTGTTCGCCGAGGAGAGCCGGGTGCGCGCCTTCGCCGCCGTGGCCTTGGGCGCGGGGAACGCCGAGCAGGTCGCCCGGGCGGCGGGGCTGTCCCCGAGGGAGACGGCCGTGGCGCTGCGGCGGCTGCGGGAGCAGGGCGTGGTGACGGCGGGGGACGACGCCGAACTGGGCGTCGCGTACGGCCTGTTCAAGGAGTACGTGCGGGCGGCGGCGCAGCGGGACTCCGAGGAGGTCGAAAGCCCTGCCTCCGGGGACGAGCGGGCCGACATGATCCTGCGGACCTTCGTACGGGACGGGCGGCTGGTCCGGCTTCCCGCGCAGTGGACCCGCAAGAAGCTGGTGCTGCGGCACATCGCCGAGCGGACCTTCGAGCCGGGCGTCGAGTACCCGGAACGAACCGTCAACGAGAAGCTGCGCGCCTGGTGTGAGGACAGCGACGACATCGACCATGTGACGCTCCGGCGCCATCTGGTGGACCTGCACCAGCTGCACCGGAGCGAAGGGGTCTATCGGCGGCCGGCCGGGTATGCCGAGGCCGCCGACATCGCCTGACCGCCGGCTTCAGGGCAGCCGTCGTAGCGGTGAACCCGCCAGATACGCCTGGATGTTCTCGACCGCCTGGCCGTAGTACGTCGCGTAGTTGGCCTGCGAGACATAGCCCAGGTGGGGTGTGGCGAGGAGGCGGGGGGCTGTGCGCATCGGGTGGTCGGCGGGGAGCGGCTCGATGTCGAAGACATCGACTCCGGCGCCCGCGATGCGGCCCTCGTGCAGGGCGGTGAGCAGGGCGTCCTGGTCGACGATCGCCGCGCGTGAGGTGTTGACCAGATACGCCGTCGGCTTGAGCAGGGCGACTTCGGCGGGGCCGAGGAGGCCGCGAGTGCGGTCGCTCAGGGCGAGGTGGACGGAGACGAAGTCGCTGTCGGTGAGCAGCTCCTCCTTGGACGCGGCCAGGTGGACGCCGAACTCTTCGGCGCGGTCCTTGGTGAGGTTCTGGCTCCAGGCGCTGACGTGCATGCCGAAGGCGAGGCCGATCCGTGCCACGCGGCTGCCGATCTTTCCGAGGCCGAGGAGCCCGAGGCGGCGGCCGTGCAGGTCGGCGCCGACCGTGGACTGCCAGGGGCCGCCGGAGCGCAGGGCGCTGGTCTCCTCCGCGATGCCGCGGGCGAGGCCGAGCAGCAGGGCCCAGGTCAGTTCGACGGGCGGGGTGGAGGAGCTGGCGGTGCCGCACACGGTGACGCCGTTCGCCTCGGCGGCCGCGTAGTCGATGACGGTGTTGCGCATGCCGGAGGCGACGATCAGTTTCAGCCGGGGCAGTCGGTCGACCAGCGAGGCCGGGAAAGGTACGCGTTCGCGCAGGGTGACCGCGATGTCGAAGTCGGTGAGGGCCTCGGCGAGGGCGTCCTCGTCGGGGAAGTGGGAGTCGAAGCAGACGACCTCGACCTCGTCCGCGAGCGGTGACCAGTCGGCGACGTCCGTCGCCGCCCTCTGAAAGTCGTCGAGCACAGCACAGCGCAGCCGCACGGCGGCTCCTTTCCGTGGCCGGGGGACCGACCCTACGTCAACGCCAACTCGGCGGATCACGGCGGATCACGGCGGCGGCGGACCTGGCGCCGGTGCTGGTGCCGCCGGCGGCCCTCACTGGCTGAACAGCAAAAACGCCCTCCCGAAGGAGGGCGGAGACTGGGCGCCCCCGGCGGGGCGCCGACAGCATCTGTACGGTCCAACACCGGCCGTGAGCTGGTGCTTTCCGGGACGGTGGCGGTACCGCAACAGCGGAGGCGCCGTCGTCGTGGGGGTGGTTCCCGGTGAGCGCCCCGGGCGTGGCAGGGCGCGAGGAGTCTCCGGACGTTCCTGATGCATCGCCGGACGCTGTTGGCAGTGCTGTCGGGTTTGAGGCGTGGTTGCGGCGTGGCTGTGCGTTGGTGGTGGCGTCAGTGGCCGGGTACGCCTCGTACGTGCACCAGCGGGAGTTCGCGTTGCAGGGTGGTGCGGACGCCGTGAGCGCGACCTTGTGGCCGTTGTCGGTTGACGGGTTGTTGCTGTTGGCGACGGTCGGGTTGCTGACGCCGGCTCGAGGGGTGGGGCGTCGGGCGCGGAGGGTGGTGTGGCTCGCGTTCTTGCTCGGCATCGCCGTCTCATTGGCGGCGAATGTGGCGGCCGCGCCTGCGTTGGCGTGGAAGCCGATGTTGGTGGCAGGCTGGCCGCCGGTCGCGCTGTTGCTGTCGGTGGAACTGCTCGCGCACCGCTCCGGCCGTCGAGACCGGGATGAGAGTGGTCGTGGCCTGTCGGTGCCGTCCAACCCAGGGGAGCGAGACGGTGGCGTGGCCCGGGGCCGAGACAGAGCAAGCCCGCCGAGAGGAAGGCCCAGGGAACCGAGACGAGACACGTTCGGGGCGGCAAGAGGTGAACGAGAGCAGTCGAGAACCGGTAAGGGAGGACGTGCGAGAAAAGCAAGCCCAGTCGCCGCAGGGTGATCGGTCTCGGTCGGCGGGGGTGACGGCGGAGGAGGTGATGTGGGAGCACTTCCAGAGGCAGTTGGCTGCCGGGCGGGTGCCCAGTGGCGCGGAGTTGGATCGGGTGGCGGGAACGAACAACTACGGCCGGGCGGTGCTGGCCCGCTGGCGGCGTGAGGGCCGGATCCCGGGGATTGTGGATGGGGTGCGCGTGGTGGGAAGCCGCGATCACTCATGAGAACCACCTGAGTTCGTGGGTGGTCCCGGTTGACGGGGCGGCTGGTGGTGGTCCGGCAGGGTGATGTGGAAGGCGACGGGATCGCTGTCGGAGTGTAGGCGGATGGTGAGTTGGGTGGTTTCGAACAGGCGCCGCAGCAGCTCCTCGGGCGCGTCCGCGAGGTGACGCGCGAGGTAGGGCAGGGCGTCGAGGAGTTCGGGCATGGTGCCGACCGCTTCGGTGGGGGCGGTCGTGGTGAGGTTGTGGAGCGTGGCGAGTGTGCTGGTGCGCTCGGCTTCGAGGTCGTTGTAGACGTGGCGGAGGGCAGTGGCGTAGGGGTCGTCGGCGGGGCAGTTCTGCGCCTGCTGCAGGAGGTTGTGCTGGCGGCGGGTGTAGTCGTTCAGCAGGTGGTGCAGTTGGTCCCGCTCGGCCTGCTGCGCCGAGCTGCGGTGCTGGGCGCGTTCGAGCTCAGCGGCCAGTCGTTCCGGCTGGTTGGGGCGGAGGACATGATCGGTGTAGAACGCGGCCAATGCGTCCAATAGGAGGTCCTCGCGGATGTACGTGGTCTTGGGGTGGCCGGCGTAGGCGTCGGGGCGGCCGCGGTTATTGGCCTCGGGCTGGCAGCAGTAGTAGGTGATGCCCTTGCGGTGCTTGCCGAACATGCGTCGGTTGCAGGCGTGCAGGAGCATGCCGCGGAGCACGTAGGTGCGGTTCGTCTGTGGATGGACGTTGATGGTGTTCCCGGCCCGGGAGCCTTGGTTGGCCTGCGGCTTCTGGGTAAGGGCGTCGTACATCCACTTGGGGATCAGCGGCTCGTGCACCGGCTGCGGTGACCACACCCACAGCGCGGGGTCGTTGTGGGCGCCACTGCGGGAGCGGCTGGCGCGCCGGTTGAAGACTTGGTAGCCGGTGTATTTGGGGTTGCGCAGCAAGTCGGCGACGGCGGATTTGCCCCACGCGCCGCGGGCCCGTGCGGCGCCACCGGGCGGGATCGGCGGCGGAAACAGCGCGGGGTCGGCGTTGAGGCGGTCGACGATCGCGGCGTAGCCGAGCCGGTCGTGGTAGCGCCAGTGGGCGATCTGGGTGACGGTGTGGGCGCGGGTGCCGTCCGGCTCCAGCCGGGACTTCGTCTGGCCCTTGGCCGCCTTGACCGGGTTGGGATGCCGGTAGCGCCTGGCCGTGTATCCGTACGGGGGTTTGCCGATGTTCCAGCCCTCCCGCACGTGCAGGCATAGCCCGCCCCAGGAAGTCTCCAAGGCATTGAAGACCTCGTACTCGGCCACCGACTGGTTGATGCGACGCTGCAGGATCTGCTGGGCCCGTCCGCCGCCGATCTTGATGGGCTCGTTCCAGGCGAACAACGGCACGCCCGCCTCTTCCAGCGTCCGCTCCACCGACAGACTCTCGAACATCCGCCGCGCCACCCGGGCGGTGCTCTCGCAGATCACCGCATCGAACCGACGCCCGGGATGCGCCGCCTCGGCCAGCAGCTCCTGGATGCCGCCGTCGCGGGGGATGGGCACTTCGAAGCGCTCCACGGTCCCGTCCTTCCCGCGCTTGTTGAGGCCGAGCCGACCGGACTCCACGTCGTAGAAGTGACACACGACCACCCATGCCTCCGGCAGCGCCGACCGGGACCGCTCGAACTGTCGGAGCAGCGACTGCCGCGGATCCTGCTGCTCCTGCGTCGAACAGCGCCCCAGCCAGGCCAGGCGCACCTCCCCGCGCAGGAGGCCGCCCGGCGGAGCGAACGGTGAAACCGCCACATCCGGCAGTCCCGCAGCCATGCCCGGGTTCATGGCCACAATCACGCTCGGCGGCCTTCCGTACACGGCACGACATCGGACGCTGTCCTTCCGGGCTGTGCAGCTTCCATCTGACTCATGCGGCGCTTCCCACCCCATTCGCCAGCGAGGGCTGGGCAGCGGTATGTCGGGCGGTGTGCGCCCAGACGAGGAGGTCGTAGAGGACGTCGGCCAACTCGGCGTGGACGCACAACGCCTCGCAGTCCGTAGTGACGTTCACAACGCCGGAGAAACGGAGGCCGCCGATGTGCCCCGACGGCTGGTACCGCCAGGATGCGGAACTCTCGTCAGGGAGGGCCTGATGGCGTTTTGGTTTGTTCTCACGCAGCGGACTTCGACTCTGCATGGCCATCACCTACAGGTCACTGGTGCGGTAGCCAGGCCAGACCCGGCGTGCAGGAAGGGAAGGCCGCGAGGCCGACCAACATCAGGCTAGGCACGGGAACCAGCTGGCGGTTCTGACGCATCGACTTCTCAATCGATCGAGTGCAGACCGGTTTAAAGAGGTGGCTTGCGTGATCGTCAGTCTCACGCTGAGCGTCGGCTCGCGCTGCTCTCTGCGGAGGAGGAATGCCTGCCCCGAGCGAACGTGGACCAGCCCGAGCGATCCGGCGACCCCAAGAACCGTGGATCAGTTTTAAAGGCGCTGCTCACGAGGGAAGGCCCGCTCCCGTGACCACAGGAAACGGAGGGAACTCGTGCAGATGAACCAAGGGTGCGGGGCGCGCTACTCACCGTCCGGGTGGAGGCGGCGCTGTCTGGGCCGGACGAACACCGAAGAACCGCACGCGCGTTGTTCGACGACATAGGCTGGGAGGTGCTGGACGCTGATGAGGCGGCGTACCCGGTGGTCCGCACGCCGGGCGGAGTTCTCCCGGATGAGGCTGTCCGGAATTCGGTCTACACCCTTGCCACACCTGTCCGGCGTGATTCTGGACGCCGACATGAGCGGTGGGCGGTCCAGGAGGTCAAGGATCTGGCGGACGATGCCCACCTGGACCTACGGCCGGTGAGCGCGCAGACGCTGCAAAGGCAGCGTCGCCAGGAACCACACTGGTTCGTCTGCGCACCGCGCACCGCGCAGCACGCACTCCAATCCGCGGAGCCGGTGGCTGTTCGATCGGGCGCGGAGCATGGGGTTCCACGACACCGGGACCGTGCTGTTCGGCTGGGTGGCGAAACCCGCCGCGAGTGAGGACAAGTGCGCGGCGGGAGGGTTCCGCTCGCCACCCTGCTTGGGAACATGTCGCCCACGCCCGCACCCGGCGAGGGTGTGCGGGCGGGCGCATGCTGGTGGCAGTTTCACACAGGGTGTGAGGCTTTGGACCCCGCCCGTCCCTCGGGGGAGGGAAACGGGCGGGGCCGAGGCACCCGGCCGTCCGTGGGAGGGGAAACTCCGGGCGGACGGGGCCGGTCTTGCAGTGACCCCGGCCATCCGCCACGGGGGAGGCGGACGGCCGAGGCCGATCAACAACGGCGGTTTCAACGGGGTCCCGGCGGCGAGGGAGCTGCCAAGCAGGCCACCGGGACCCCATTTCCCCTCCCCCACAACCCCTCCAGGCAGGCAAGGGATGAAACCGCCAGGAAGGGGCTTAAGGGATGTCGCGGACCGCGCGCCAATCCTCGTACAACTGGCGTCCGGTCTCGCAGCACACGCCGGGGATCTCGCCGACCTCACCGCACGCGTTCGCGTGGGCTAAGTAGGCGCGGTAGGCCGGCTGGACGCGCAGGAAGGTGGCACTGCCCGCGATGCGCTGTGAGTGCCCGAAGGCGCCGCTGCCGGCGTCGCGCCACTGCCACGTTAAGTCGCTCATGAGTCCCCCTCGTGAACGTCAGCCGTGCACCGGCCTGTTCACGTACCGGTAGTCTGAGGGTTCACCATATAGGGCACTGTAGGCAACCAGGGAGGTCTGTGCATGCCTTTGCGGACGAACGGCGGCGGGTACCCGGACCGTCTGGGCTGTCGTGAGACCTCTCTCACGGTGATCTCACAGATGACTCACACAAACCCCGGATGCTCTTCACGTGCGACCTCCACGGGGACGAGCAGGTGGAGGTCCACCCGATCGCCGCTCCGGACCCTGAGGTCTCGGGGGTCCTGACTGGCGATCGGCCCCGGTTTCCCCTTCAGGACCACATAGCCGGGGACCCGAGAGCCCCCTCCCGAGCACGCAGGAGGGGGCTCTTGCCTGGCCGGGGTACGAGAAGAGCCCCAGCCGTCCGCTGGGGGTGGCGTGCGGGGGATTGTGGCCAGATCTTCCTGGAGTCGGTTGGACAGTGATCTCGCATCAGGAGCGTCTTGTCTTCCTATTGCCTGTGCGCGGGGAGCTTCGGGTCCGGCCCGAGCAAGGCGCCGTTGCAGCGCGCATCCGGTCGGCGCGGGAGATGAGAATGCTCTCCTTTTCTCATCAACGCGTTCGATTGAGGCCGCAGACTGACGGGATGGCGCTTCGGAAGGTCGGTGCAGTGACCATTGGGGTGTGTGCCCTTGCGGTGGCAGGGGTGCTGGTCGGGCGTGGGTGGGCTGGTGGCGGTGATCCGCCGACGCTCGGGCCGGGAATCGTCGTGCCGGGAGGTGCCGAGTCGTTACCGGCGCCGACATCGCGACCGGCTTCTCCCACCCCCGGGCCGTCGGGACCGTCGTCCTCTCCCGTATCACCGGCTCCATCACGGCAGTCGTCTTCCGCGGCTGCTCCGCCGACAGAATCCGGCGGTGAGCCTGTCAGCATGCCGCCCCCACCCCACAGCACTGATGACACCACCTCTGCTCCCGGCACGACGACTCCCACCCCGAGCAGCAGCGGGAGCACCCCTGCGGGGAGCGACGACGGCGGCGACGACGGCGGCGGTGGTGGGGAGGACGGCTGAGTGATGCGCAGGCGCACGCTGAGCGCGCGGTCGCGCATCGTGGGATGGATGCTGCTCCTGGTCGGTGCGGCCTTGGCCGCGCCGACCTTCGGTATCACCGTGGTCTGGCAGGCTCAGCTCGATAAACAAGTGGACGAGCAGCTGCGGCGGGAGGCGGACAAGCTGCGCCGGTTCGCAAAGACCGCGCGGGAGCCGGCCACCGGCCGGCCCTTCCCTGACGCTGCTTCGCTGCTGACCGCGTTCATGACGGTCAACCTGCCGAGCCGGGACGAGACGTTCTTCAGCATCGTGGACGGCCGTGCCGACCGGCGCAGCCCGAATCAGGCGCCGACCCGGCTGGACCGCGACGAGGCGGTGATCGCGCGGCTGTCCCAAGTCCATGGCACACAGATCGGCTGGCTCGACTCCCGGGCAGGGAAGGTGCGGTACGGGGTCATACCGGTGCGCGTGACGGGCGACCGGCACGATGTACGGCTGGTGGTCGTGGAGTTCCGGGACCGCCAGCAGCGCGAGGAGCGCCGGGTCGGGAAGATGCTCCTGGTTACCGGCGGTGGCGCACTGGTCTGCGCCGGCCTGGCCAGCTGGCTGGTGGCCGGCCGGGTCCTGGCGCCGATCCGGCTGGTCCGGCAGACCGCAGAACAGATCGGTGAGTCCGACCTGACCCGGCGGCTGACGGTATCGGGCACCGACGATGTGGCGGCGCTGGCGCACACCTTCAACCACATGCTGGATCGCCTGGAGGGTGCCTTCACCACGCAGCGCCGGTTCCTCGACGAGGTGGCGCACGAATTACGCACCCCGATCACGGTCGTCCGCGGGCACCTGGAGCTGATGGACGAAGGGGAGAAAGCCCGTGCCGAGACGCAGGCTCTGCTTGTGGACGAGCTCGACCGGATGAGCCGCATCGTGGAGGACCTGCTCCTGCTGGCCAAGGCGGAACGGCCGGACTTCCTCCACTTCGGCGAGACAAACCTGACCGACCTGGTCGTGGACGTGGTCGCCAAGGCCCGTGCCCTGGGGGACCGGTACTGGAGAGTCGCGGCGGTGGCCGAGGAGACCGTGCTCGTCGACGGCCAGCGTCTCACCCAGGGGCTGATCCAGCTCGCCGCCAATGCGGTACGGCACACGCGGGACGGTGACCTCATCGAGATGGGCTCCGAGGTGCGCGAGGGCCGGGTACTGCTGTGGGTGCGGGACACCGGGTCGGGGGTCGGGCCGGAAGACCGGGAGCGTATCTTCGGGCGCTTCGCGCAGGCCGGTCGTGTCGTCTCGCGTGATCCTTCGACCACGGGCATCGGGCTCGGGCTCGCGATCGTCCGGGAGATAGCACAGGCGCACGGCGGCACGGCGTGGGTGGAGGACGCCGAGGGCGGCGGTGCCCGATTCGTGATCGACCTGCCTGCCCATTTCCCTTGGCAGAACGCTCACTTCGCTTGGCAGAGAGGACATCATGAACCGCGTACTCATAGCGGAGGACGAGGCCAGGATCGCCGCCTTCGTCGAAAGAGGCCTGCACGGCAATGGTTTCGTCACGACCGTCGTTGGTGACGGGCTGTCCGCCTACGAGCAGGCACGCGCCGGCAACTGTGACCTGATGATTCTGGATCTCGGGCTGCCGGCCTGTGACGGGTTTACCGTGCTGCGCAAGCTCCGGGAGCAACGCGTGACCCTGCCGGTGATCATCTTGACTGCTCGGGACAGCGTGTCCGATGTCGTCGCGGGCTTGGAGGGTGGCGCGGACGACTACATCTCCAAGCCCTTCGCCTTCGAAGAGTTGCTGGCCCGGGTGCGCCTGCGGCTGCGAGCGGAAGGTACGCCGGAGGCCTCGCTGCTGCGGGCCGGTGACCTCCTGCTCGATCTGCGCACCCGGCGGGCGCATGTGGGCGCGCATGTGGCGGAGCTGTCCGCGCGGGAGTTCGCCTTGGCCGAGGTGTTCCTGCGCCACCCCGACCAGGTGCTGACACGCGAGCAGTTGCTCAGCCGTGTCTGGGGGTTCGACTACGACCCAGGGTCGAACATCGTCGATGTCTACGTGCGCTACCTGCGGCGCAAGGTGGGCGCCGACCGGGTGGAGACCGTGCGTGGCGTCGGCTACCGCATGCGCACCTGATACCACTTTAAACCCCTTTGGTGCTCCCGTGAGAGCACTCTCACAACTGTCTCACTAATAGCTCACAGTGCCACCACAGGCTCTTCACACGCGACGTCCGCCGGGGATGTCCGGAGCCAGGAGAAGTGAGCATGAACGAGCTACTGGAGCGGGCACGCTCCTTTCGACATCGGATCGCTCCTGACCGGGAGGCCTTCCGGCGTTTCGCCGACGGGCAGAGCCCGACAACGCTGTTCATCAGCTGCTCTGACTCGCGGGTGGTCCCGACCCTCATCACCGCGGCCGCGCCGGGCGAACTCTTCGAGCTGCGCAATGCGGGGAACATCGTGCCGCCGTACCGGCCGGGCTATCGGTCGGGAGAAGCCGCCACCATCGAGTACGCGGTGGAAGTGCTGAAGGTCCGCGACATCGTCGTCTGCGGGCATTCGCACTGCGGCGCCGTAGGCGCCGTGGCCCGCAACGACGACCTGACTGCTCTGCCCAGCGTGGCGGACTGGGTGGCGCTCGCCCGGCCGGCGCTGGCCTCGCTGCTCGGCACTCCGCCCGAGGACCCGGCGCTGCCGGACGTCGTGCAACGGCACGTCACAGCGCAGCTGGAGACGCTGCGCGGCTATCCCCAGATCGAGCGCGGGACGGCCGAGGGCCAACTGCGCCTGCACGGCTGGTTCTACCGGGTGGACACCGCGGAACTCTGGGAGCTCGACGACACACAAGGTGCATTCGGCCAGCACTGAAACCGTGTTCCGCCCCCTGCACGCGCACCGGGTGACCGGGTGCGCGCGAAAGGATCACCTGTGTCATCTGCACGAACACGCACGGCAGGCAGCGCACGCCACGCGCGAAGGGCCCCCGGCCGGTCGGCCGGTCCCGCCGCCTCCGGCCAGTCGGCCCGCCCCGCCTCCGCCGGCACCGACATCCTCGCCTCACTCGTCGTCTTCCTGGTGGCGCTGCCGCTGTGCATCGGTGTCGCGGCCGCGTCCGGCGTCCCCGTCGCCCTCGGCATCATCTCCGGGATCATCGGCGGTCTGGTCGTCGGCTTTCTGCCCGGCAGTAACCTCCAGGTCAGCGGGCCGGCCGCCGGACTCGCCGGGCTCTGTCTGGAATTCACCACCGAGCACGGTCTGGTCATGCTCGGCCCTGTCGTCCTGGCCTCTGGTCTGATTCAGATGGGGCTCGGCGCTTTGAGAATGGGGCGCCTGTTCCAGTCCATCTCGCTCGCCGTGGTGCAGGGAATGCTGGCCGGCATTGGGCTTCCGCTGATCCTGAGCCAGAGCTACGCCCTCATGGACTCCAAGCAGCTCGGCTCGGCAGTCAAGAACATCGGGGGTTTCCCCCAGCTGATCCAGACCACCCTCGCCGATCCGCACAAGATGGCTGCCCTCTTCCTCGGTGTCCTCTCCCTCGCCATCTGTTTCCTGTGGAAGAAGGTCCCCGCCCCGCTGTCCAAGGTGCCCGCCCCGCTGATCGCGGTCATGCTCGGCTCGGTGATCGCCGCCCTGCCCGGCTTCGAGGTCAAGCGCGTGGTCGTCGGCAGCCTGCTGGACGCGGTGAACTTCGCCGGGCCGAGCGAGTTCGCCGGCCTTGCCGACCCCGCGGTGCTCACCATGGTGGTCACCTTCGCCGTCATCGCCTCCGCCGAAAGCCTCTTCAGCGCCGCTGCCGTCGACCGGATGCACGACGGGCGGCGTACGCAGTACAACGCGGAGCTGTTCTCCCAGGGCGTCGGCAACACGCTGTGCGGACTCCTGGGCTCGCTGCCCATGACCGCGGTGATCGCCCGTAGCGCCGCCAACGTTCAGGCGGGAGGCAAGACCAAGGTCTCCCGCATTCTGCACGGCGCATGGCTTGCCGCATTCGGCCTCCTGCTGCCCGGACTGCTCGGCCTCATCCCCGTGGCGGTGCTCGCCGGAATCCTCGTTCACGCCGGCTGGAAGCTCTTCGACCCCAGCGCCTTCCCGAAGATGTGGAAGACCGACCGCGGCGAGGGCATCGTGATGATCATCACGACCGTGGCCATCGTGGTCGCCAGCCTGCTCGAGGGAGTGCTGGCCGGCCTGGCCGTCGCCATCGTCCTGGTCGCCCTGCGCATGTCCCGGATCACCTTCCGCACGACCTCGGTCGACGGCACCACCTGCCTGATCATGAGCGGCAACGCGACGTTCTTGCGGCTGCCGAAGCTGATCGACGCCCTGGAGTCGGTCGCGGGTGAGCCGCGCATCCATCTGGACCTCACCGCCGTGACACACCTCGACCTCGCCTGCCGCAGCCAGGTGGAGGAATTCGCCGAACAGCAACGCAAGGCCGGCGCCGAACACGTGGAGCTACTCCTGCCGGGCACCGAACCGGAGAAGGAGACGACACAGGCGCACCGCTCCGGCCTCGAACAGGAAACACAGGCAGGACAGGAACGCCCGGAGGAGCAGACCGCACCGCTCCCCGGACCGATCCCCGCGCCGGCCCTCGGCCGGATCCCCGGACAGCGCCGCCCGGAACCGCAGCGGGTTCCTGCCGCAGGGTCCTGGCAGCACGCCTTCACAGCGGGCCTTCACTACGGGGTCCAAGCAGCCACCAACTACGCGGTGTTGGACCACGTAGTTGACAACTACGGCGCCCCGCACGCGGCCGCGGCCTACGGGAACCACGGCGCCCCAAACCACGCGGGGTACAGCCAAGGGTACGGCCACGGCAACGCAGCGATCCCGAACAACGGGTACGGCTACGGAAATCCCCCTGAGCCCGGCCACTGGACCCCCGAGGACGAGCGAGCCGCCCAACAGGCCTACTGGGAAGGAACCCAGCAATGAAGCGGCCTTGAGTATCCCTCCTCCTCACTCACGTGACGTGCGGGGCCCCGGCGCGGCTGGCCGAGCCGAGCCGAGCCTGGGCCCCGCACCCGCCTCTACGCCCCATCCCCAGTCCGGCAGCGGTGACAACAAGCAGACCTGGTGCACGGTCCCAGTGGCCGCACGAACAGGGAAGGGAGCTCAAGCCTGATGGCTCCACTTGAAATCCGGATGCCACCGGAGACATCGGCCCCCGTCAACACCCCTGCCACGGACATGAACCATCTCGCGCAGCTGGTCCGCGCTCTTCTGAGCCTCTCCGAGAAGCGGGGCCCGATCGTCCCGCTCGGCGGCACGCTGTTCGACGTAGTCCTCTTCGCTGCCGGCCCGCAGGGCGATGCCGTGGTGCGCGCACTCGACGAACTTCAGCAGCCCCATGGCTGCGGCCCCGTCATCGCGGACCCCGACTCAGCTTGGCTCTGCGCTCTGGTCCCGCCCGGCACCAGCAAGCGGTCGTGGAGCAGTCCGTACGGATGCTGCATCGGTGCCGGCCGGGTCCAGCTTCCGCCGATGCAGCGCAGAACACCGCCCGGGGCGCACTGGCTGCGGCCTACGCAGACCACGCATCTGGTGGGCCCGGTGATGCTCGCGCAGGCGCTTGGCGAGCACCGGCCGCGCCCGGTGCCGAGCGGGCCACCGGCCTTCCGTCTCTTTCTGTGACCGAAGCACCCGCGGCGCCTCGGCGCGGGCCCGGTGTGTCGGGTGCGCGACGCAGCGCGCACCCGACACACCTCGTTTGATCAGCCGTCGCGGCCGCGCAGACACCCAGGGTCGCCCGGTCAACCGAACCTGGCGCCCCCTCGCGCCCCTCGTCTCCGCAGCCCACCCCCCTTCCGACAACCACAAGAGAAGCGCGCTGACCTTCTATGAGCCCTCGACAACCGAGCAGCGTCCCCGAAAGCAACAATCTCTTCCTGCTGCTATGCGGCATGTATCAGCTCTTCACCGCACCCGCGCACCCAGCGGAAACGGGTGCCACTGCAGCCGCCCAGCGGGCCCCGGTCCGGTCCGAAACCGATGGCCCGACGCATCCTGGCGGCCCACCGAATCTCCGTCTGCCGACCTGACACGCCCTTCAGGTCGGCAGACGGGCGGGCCCCGGCTGTCAAACCCCACTCCCCTCAGCCGGGGCCTCGGGAGCCCCTCCTCCCTCTCCTTCGCACGAGGAGGGGCTCCCTCCCGAACAGGGCCACGGGGGCACTCGCTCTGCGCCCCAGTTGTGCGGTTGCACTCCTCGACTCGCACCCCGCGAAGGTGGCTCTCCCGCCCCCCACGCAAGTCTCCTTCCGTGATCGCTCAAGGACCACGTCATGCAGCATGCGGCACCAAGCAGCCGCCCGGACCGGCCCAGCCGGGATCCAGTCCCTTCTTGGATCACACGGCCCTCGGGGGTGCCTGCGCTCCGCCGTGGGCCCGGCTCCTCCAGCGTCCGGAGCCCGCCCGCGGGAGACGAAAACGCCGCTGACCACCATCGGCGCCACGGCCAACATCGGTTGAGCGGTGCAACGAGTACCGCCACGTCGAGTCCGAGCTCCGCGCAGCACTCGGCGGGCTCCTGGTGTGCAGCCTGCGACTTCGCGCCGTGACTGGTCGCGGTACCGATACGCCCTGCGGTGCGTCGGTAGCCGATTCCCCGTCCATCCGGCCCAGTTCAAGGTCGGCTGGATCGAGCTGATCTACGCCCAGCGCGCGACCTCGGACGCGTGGAGCCCCAGCAGGAGTCCGGGGGGCGGGCCGACCAGCCTCCCCGGACACCTCCTATCCGCTGCAGGAGAATCGCTCATGCATGATCCCCTCACCGCCACCCTGCTGACCAACCTGTGCACCCTCATCGGCCAGCCCACACCAACTCGGGACGAGGTACGGGTCTGGTCGACATCGGGAGTCGAGCGTGTGACCTTCCCCGATGGCCAGACGGCGATCTTCAAGTACGCCAAGAAACCCCTCAACAACGAGGACCAGTCTCTGCGCCTCGCACACATACGCGGCATCCCAGTACCGCAGGTCCGCGCCTCCGTCGTACGCGACGCCTGGCTCGGAATGCTTCTCGAAGACCTCGGCACTCCCGTCCGGGACGCAGATGACCTCGATGGTGCCGCCGCCGCAGTCGTTCTGCACAGTGCGCCTACCACGCCCTTCCTGCCCGTACTCCACGAGGCGGGACTCCGCGCCCTGCCGGACCGAGCGCGCGGCCATCTCGACGAGCTCCGCAAGGCCGACCGCTGGCAGGACACCAGCGATATCGAGCAGGCCTTGGACCGGATCGCCGAGGCCGCCCCCGCCCGCGCGGCCGGCGCCGAGACGCCCCCGTTCGGCTGGGTGCACGCCGAGTTCCGCCCCACCAGTCTTCACATCGGCCCAACCGGCTGGCGGCTGCTGGACATGGCACGCGCCTTCACCGGCCCCGGCCTGCTCGATCACGCCAGTTGGCACACCACCCTCAATGCCCCCGACCCGCTGCGACTGCGGGCCTTCCTTGAGCGTTATGTCAGCGCAGGCGGTGCTCCTGAGGCACTCGCTCAGCGCGGCGGCGGCCTGGCCGCGGAAGCCTGGGCCTTGGGCTGGCACCGGATGTGGGTCACCGAGTGCTTCTTGGACCAGGTCGTCCGATGGATCAATGACCCAGCCACCGACCCCGCCGCTATCGAGGTCGTCCGCCGGCACCTCACCGACGTGCTCCAGCTCCTGGAGGTCTAGGTGCCTGTCCAAGTCTCCGCCTGGCACTTCCAGGCCCTCCAGCGAAGTGCCGCCGGACCCGCTCAGGCCCTGCCCGTGCCCAAGCGCATGGAGTGGACCACCCGCCGTGGCATCGGTCCCAGTGCCGAGATCCTCGGCGGGGACCTGTGGCGAAGGAGGGTGCTGGACCTCGGCTGCGGTCCCGGCCATAACGTCGCCCACCTCGCCGCGCGCCGCGGCGCCCTCGCCACCGGCGTGGACCTGGTTGGCCTGCAGGTGCGCCGCGCCCGCTCCCACTACGGGCGGCTGGACCGCGTCAGGTTCGTAGCCGGCCACGCCCTGACCTTCCTGCAGACCACCCCCGAGCAGTACGACGCGATCTACTCGGTGTTCGGCGCCGTAGGCCTTGTCGCCCCCGGACTCCTGCTGCCCGCCATCGCCCAACACCTCAAGACCGGACGCGTCCTGGCCTTCTCCGTCCCACACCCAGCGCGTGGAGGCCGGCGCCCGTCGCCAGATGACCGGCCTTGCCCGGACTTCGTCACCCTCCCCGACGCCGCCCGAGTTCCCATCGCACGCTGGGAGTTCGACGCCCGCCGCTGGACGGTCCACCTCGCCCGTGCCGGCTTCAAGGTGACCTCGGTCAGGGAGTTGTGCGGTTCCCGAGATGACCGCTGGCCGACCACTCTGCTGGTCACGGCATGCAAGACCTGAGGCGCATGGCCCACCACGCCTCTGCGCAGAAGCCGTATGTAGGAGTATCGGCCATGGTCCACATGGCGCCCCGCCACCGGCGCGAGTGCGGCGAAGCCTGCTATCCCCATGTGACGCAGCGCCCGGAGCGACCGGGAACTCATGGCTCAAGCGCTCATGCCCACGAGCACTCCAGGGCAACCGGCAGCTGCGCCACGAGCGCGGTGTCGGCTGCCGCCTGCGCAGCTGATCCGCCAGTCCACCGCTGTGTGCCTACACGGCAAGTCCATGAGAACCCTCTCACCGTGGTCTCACAGTTGACTCACGCACATCCCCCAGGATCTTCACACACGACATCCGTCGAGGATGTCCGAAGGCCGGATGGAGGTCCATCGAATCGCCGTCTGGGGCCGCTGTTCCCCTACGTTCCCAAGGCGGTAGCCCCGGTTGCCCGTGCCCCGGCGACCGAGGCGCGGGAGCCCCCTCCTACTCGACCAGGAGGGGGCGTACCGCCCCGACGCCGCATCTGTCCCACGAACAGAGCGCGGGCCATCAGGGGTTAAACATCAGAACCCCTGTGCCTTCGCCGCGCAGCCGACCTGCGAAGTCGCTGGGCTCAAGTGTCGCGTGACGGGCGGCCCGCAGCGCACCGGGGGCTACTCGTCGCTGTCGGGGCCGTCCTCCGACGGTCCGACGACGAAACTGCCCTTGCCCACCACGGTGTGGACGAGACCGCGCTCACGCAGCTCCCGGACGGCGCGGGAGGCGGTCATGCGGGCGATGCCGTAGGCCGCCGCGAGGTCCAGCTCTCCCGGCAGACGCGAGCCCGGCTTCAGCTGGCCGCTGGCGATCTGTCCGGCGATGTGATCGGCCACGACCATGTAGACGAGCTGCGGCCCGCGCGGATCGATCACCGGCATGTCGTTCTTCCCCATACCGATCACCGTAGGGTGCTCTTGACCTGCAAAGACACACACAGGTCTCCACAGGTGCCTACAGTGCCCTATATGATGAATCTCGAAGTCCCTGCGACCGCCGACACGGCCCCGGGACGTGGCCCCTCTTAGAAGGAGCGTCGGCATGCGCGACCCTGACCGCCACCCTGCTGAGTGGCCGACGGTCGGTGCGCTGGCCGTAGACACCCAGCGGGACCGCATCGGCGTCGTGATGGGGCATGTCGGGAAGAAGCTCCAGCTCCGGCCACCGGGCGGTGGCCGCGAATGGGACGCCGACCCGCAGCAGGTGCGGCCCCCCGAACCCTCAGAAGAGCCGAGTGCCAGCGGGGAGACGCCGTGACCACGCCGGAGAGACCCCGTCCGCACGGAGGCGCGCTGCCGCCCCTGTGGGTGCTCACGCAGACCCCCGTTCGGTGCATGGCGGCCACCGACGGGACGGCGGCCCCGGTGCGGGCTGCCAACGCCGGTTCCTTCCGCCGCTCCCCCGAGGCGGAAGGAACCGGTCCAGGGCGCCCGCTCCGGCGACCCTGTCCGAGGGGGGGCACCGCCGGAGCGGGTCTCGCGCCTCCGAGCGCACTGCACTTGTCGAGTTCGATAACAGACCGCAGGACCCAAGGGCCCAGGTGGGAGACATGCGCACGAACCCGCAGGGAGCGTCGCCCCAACTGCACCGCGTCGCGGTCACGTCCGTGCCTCCCATGCGCCAGCACGGTCCGGCATATGCCCACAAAACCCGGCCCGCACTCCGGGAGACACCATGCGCACGGCACTTGCAAGATTCGCCACCGCCGCCGCTCTCGGCTTCATGCTGACGGGCTGCAGCGGCAGCGGCGACTCGATCGACACGAAGCGCGATCAGCGGCCCGCGACTAGGCGCCGTCCTCGGTGGTGGCGGTCGACGTTCGCAGCGGAACCGCCAGCTGGGACCGCGCCCGCAACACGGTCGTGATGATGACGATGCGGCCGTTGATCTGGCTAGGCGGGTCGGCTGGCCCGGCACTCCCCGACATACCCGCAGAAGATGGGTGGCCCATGTTGTCCAACGAGCCACGGGTTCAACGTCCGCCGCTCTTCCACCTCTGGCGTCGGCGCAGGTTCCTCCAGGTGGTGGGGGCGCTCGGTGCCGGTGCCGCCGTGGGGGCGTGCAGCAGCGAGCCGGAGAGTCCGTCCGAGCAGGCGGGAGAGAAGGCGCCGAGTGCGGCGTTCAGGGAGCCGTCGGCGAAGCTATCGGGCAGCCTGAGGATTCTGATGTGGAGTCACTTCGTGCCCAGCCACGACGAGTGGTTCAAGAAGTTCGCCGCCGACTGGGGCAAGCGGGTTGGGGTCCGGGTCGATGTGGATCTCATCGACGTCGCCAACATCCCGAGCCGGATCGCATCCGAGATCCAGGCCGGTCAGGGACACGACCTGCTCCAGTACATCGCGACGCTCTCGCAGTTCGAGCCCAGCGTGCTCGATCTGACCGACGTCACCGAGGAGGCCGACAAGCGGCACGGCGTGCAGCTGGCGATGTGCAAGGAGTCCAGCTACAACCCGCACACGCAGAAGTTCTACGCCTTCTCCCCCGGGTGGGTCCCCGACCCAGGGGACTATCGGAAGAGCCTGTGGGAGCCCGTCGGGCTCCCGGACGGTCCCTCGACCTGGGAAGAGCTGCTGGAGGGCGGCAGCGAGATCAAGGTGAGCCGGAACCTCCCGGTGGGCCTCGGCATGTCGCAGGAGATCGACTCCAACATGGCGGGCCATGCGCTGCTCTGGTCGTACGGGGCCTCGATCCAGGACGAGAACGAGAACGTCGTCCTCGACTCGCCCGAGACGGTCGCGGCCGTCGAGTTCATGCAGAAGCTGTTCAAGCAGGCCATGACCGACGAGGTGTTCTCCTGGAACGCCGCGAGCAACAACGAGGGGCTGATCGCGGGCAAGCTGAGCTACATCCTCAACTCGATCTCGGCCTGGCGGTCGTCCCAGGAAACCAACCCGGAGATCGCCGACGACACCTTCTTCACCCCGGCGCTCAAGGGACCGGCGACCGGCCTGGCGGCCCAGCACGTGATGTACAACTACGTGATCCCTGAGCACGCCGGGAACCCGGACGCGGCGAAGGAGTTCCTGCTGCACTTCACCGACAACTTCGGGCTCGCGACGTACCACTCCCGCCTCTACGACTTCCCCTCCCGGACGAGCCTGGCGCCACAGCTCGGCGCCTGGCTCAAGAAGGACCCGTTCGGCGCTGAGCCGGCCGACAAGCTGGCCTTCCTCAGCGATGTCGAGACGGCGACGGAGTGGAGCGCCAGTATCGGACACCCGGGTCCGTCGAGCCCGGCGATCGGGGAGATCCTCGGCACCTATGTGATCCCGAACATGTTCGCCCGGGCCGCGCGCGGCACGGCAGGCCCGGAGCAGAGCGTGCAGCGGGCGCACAACGAGTGCGAGCGGATTTTCTCCCGCTGGCGGCAGCGCGGACTGGTCGGCGGCGGCTGAGCGGCGGGGGAGTCGTCGATGGCGGTTGCGGTCGAGGTCAGAAACCTCGAGAAGGTGTACGACGGCGGGCACGTGCATGCGGTTGACGGCGTGGACCTCGCCACCGAGGAGGGCGAGTACCTGGTCCTCCTGGGGCCCTCCGGATGCGGCAAGACCACGCTGCTGCGCACCATTGCCGGTCTCGAGCAGCCCACGGCGGGCGACGTGCTCATCGGCGGTTTGGTGGTCACCGGCCTGCCGCCGCGGGTCCGCAAGGTCGCGATGGTGTTCCAGAGCTACGCGCTCTACCCCCACAAGTCCGTGCTCGCGAACATCGAGTTCCCGCTGAAGGCGGCGAAGACGGACCGGTCGGAGCGGGAGCGCAAGGCGCGATGGGCGGCGGAGCTGCTGGGCATCGGCCACCTCGCCGAGCGCAAGCCCCGGCAGCTGTCCGGCGGCGAGCGGCAGCGCGTGGCGCTGGCCCGCGCCCTGGTACGCGACCCGCAGGTGTTCCTGCTGGACGAGCCGCTGTCCAACCTGGACGCGAAGCTGCGTGCCACCGCGCGCGACGAGTTGAAGCGGTTCCAGCAGCGGGTCGGCACCACCACGCTCTACGTCACCCACGACCAGGCCGAGGCGATGGGCCTCGGCGACCGGATCGCCGTGATGAACCGCGGCAGGGTGCGCCAGCTCGGGCCACCGGTGGAGGTGTACGACGACCCGGCGGACACCTTCGTCGCGACGTTCATCGGGTCGCCGCCGATGAACCTGGTCCGGTGGGAGGGCACGCTCGTGGGGTTCCGTCCGGAGCACCTGCTCCCGGTGGCGAGCGCGGCCAGGGAGCGGGTCACCACGCCGTTCCACATCGAGCGGATCGAGTACCTCTCCGGTGACCGCCACCTCTACGGGACGGTGACCGGCATCGGCGAGGACACCCGGGCGATCGCGCGACTGCCTGCCACCGTGACCGTCCCGCTGCACCCGGGGGAGGTGCACGACTTCGCCGTCGGCGTCGACCGGGTGCGGTTCTTCGAGGCCGCGACCGGGGTGCGCACCGCACCGATCCGGCTGGACTCACGTCATGACTGAGGCCGGGCTCGACACCCCCGACGCCACCGCGACCGCTCGCTCCGCGGCCCGGGCCCGGCTGGCCGACCGGGAGGGGTTCCTGGCCTGGCTCTTCCTGCTACCCACCGTGGTCTACATCATCGCCCTGGTCGCGGTCCCGTTCTGCCTCGCGATCGCATTCGCCTTCAGCGACGTCACCGGCGGCGATCCGTCGTACGACTGGGCGGGTCTGACCAACTTCCGCCGGGTCTTCGACGACGAGGTGTTCTGGCAGTCGCTGCGCAACACCTTCGTGTTCACAGTCGTGTCGATGGTCTGCATCGTCGTCCTCGGCAAGGTGCTCGCCAACATCCTCATCGCCGACTTCCGGGGCAAGTGGATCGTGCGCTTCCTGGTCCTGCTGCCCTGGACAACACCGGTCGCGCTCTCCTCGATCACCTGGCTGTGGCTGCTGCACTCGATCTACAGCCCGATCGACTGGGTGCTGCGCACCGTCGGCCTGATCGACGGCCACATGTACTGGCTGGGCCGCCCGAACCTCGCGATGGTCTCCATCATCGCGGTGCACGTGTGGCGGCTGGTCCCGCTCGCCGCCGTCATCATGATGGTCGGCCTGCTGTCCATCCCCAGGGACATAGAGGAGGCGGCCCGCATCGACGGCGCCGGCTACTGGCGGCGGATGTTCGAGGTGACCATCCCGCTGACGTTCCCGCTGATCGCGGTAGCCGCGCTGTTCGGCGCGATCTTCACGTTCACCGACATGGCCGTGGTGCAGGTGCTCACCGGCGGCAAGCCGGAGAACTCCACCCACGTACTGGCCAGTTGGTCCTACACGCGCGGTATCGGGGGCGGCGACATCGGCCAGGGCGCGGTGATCGCGCTGTTCCTGTTCCCGCTGCTGCTCGCCGCCGCCGTCCTCATCCTCCGCGCCGTACGGCGGATGGAGACGCTCTGATGGCCGACGAGACGACAGTCACCGTGCAGACGGACGTCGTCGAACCGCGGGAGGCGGAGCGCCTGCGGCGCCACTACGCCCGCCGGCACCTGCTGGCCCGGGCTGGCCTGTACGCCGCCGCGGTGCTGGCCGCGCTGGCGTGCGCCGGCCCGTTCCTGTGGAGTGCGGTGACGGCGACCAAACTGAACGCCGACCTCTACGACCCGGAGCACAACCCGTTCTGGTACAACCGGCCGCCGACGCTGGACCACGTCAGCTACCTGTTCACCGACACCGCGTTCCCGACCTTCGCCTGGAACACCCTCTGGGTCGGCCTGCTGGTTGTCGGCATCACCCTCGTCCTCGGTGTGCCGGCGGCGTACTCCATCACCCGGCTCAACCGGCCGTGGGCCGGGCCGATGGGGATCGCGATCTTCTTCGTCTACCTCATACCGCCCAGCCTGCTCTTCCTCTCCCTCACCCGGATCGTGGTCTGGCTGGGGCTGCAGGACTCCACCTGGTCACTGGTGGTGATCTACCCGACCATCACCGTCCCGGTCTCGACCTGGCTGCTCATCGGCTTCCTCAAGGCCCTGCCGCGGGACATCGAGGAGCAGGCGATGGTCGACGGCTACAGCCGGCTCGGCGCGCTGCTGCGCACGGTCTTGCCGCTGCTGTTCCCCGGCGTCGTGGCGGTGGTCGTCTTCGCCTTCACGCTGACCGCAAGCGAGTTCATCTACGCCCTGTCCTTCGTCTCGCCGACCGGTGAGAAGGTCGCCAGCACAGGCGTGCCCACCGAGCTCATCCGCGGCGACGTGTTCTTCTGGCAGTCGCTCCAGGCGTCGAACGTGCTGATCGCAGTGCCGATCGCCTTCGTCTTCAACCTGTTTCTGGCCCGGTTCGTCTCCGGATTCACGATGGGAGCGGTCAAGGGCTGAACCGTTAGGAGAACTCCGTTGGGTCGTTCCGTCGGGCCTGTCGGGGAGCACGTTGGGTTTGTGGACGCGCCTCAAGTGGAGGATTTTCAGGTGGAGTTGGCGATTTTCGTAGCCCAGGTATTCGCCTCGATGCCGCGGAGGGACCAGCGGGCCAAGGGCGACTGCTCCCCGCTCGGTCTGATGCTGGACGGCCGCCGCAAGTCCATCCAGGCGATGGCCGGCCTGCTGCCGGACGGCAACGAGCAGAACCTGCGGCAGTTCGTGAACCACTCCACGGGGGACCCAGCGCCGGTGCAGCGGCGGATCGTCAAGCGCACGCTGTCATTGATCAACCCGGAGGCCTGGCAAATCGACGACATGTCAGCGCCCAAGGACGGCCGGACGTCGGTCGAGGTGGCCCGGCAGCACTGCAGGGACCTGGGCAAACGGGCCAACTGCCAGGTCGCGGTGAGCGTCCACTCGGTCACCGACGCCGCGTCCTGCCCGCTGCAGTGGCGGCTGTTCCTGCCAAGAGAATGGGCATCAGGCCCCGATCGCCGGGCAAAGACCCATGTCCCGGCCGATGTCGGGCACCGCGAGAAGTGGCTGCTCGCCCTTGACATGCTCGCCCCCCGTGCCGCCTGGGGCATGACGCCGCCGGTGGTGGTGTCCGACGCCGCCTCCGGGTCCAGCGCACGCCTACGGGCGGCACTCGCCGATCGCCGCACCGCAGGCGCTGGCCAAGGACCACAACGGCTGACACAAGGTCAGTTGAGCCACCGGCAGGGGACAACGTCGGAGGAGGCCCCATGGCCGAAGTGAAGATTGACGACGAACGGCTGATCCACGCCCCGGTGAGCGCCGTCTGGCACGCCATCAAGGACCCGCAGGCACACGCCCGCTGGCACCCGTACATCGTCCGCATCACCGGCGAGCACCGCCTCGGGGAAGTCCGCACGTGCAAAGTGATGATCGACCACAGGCCGGGGGCGACCTCGGAGCGCTGCATCCAACTGGACGAGGAGTGGCGGATCACCTGGGTGGTCGAGGACGACTCCACCGGGTTCAGCCACAAGGTCACCGACTGGCGGACCGGCTTCAACCTCGAACTCCGCGAAGGCGGGACCCTGGTGACGGCGCACAGCACGTTCCGGCCAAGCAACGCCCTCGTCTGGCTGATGAGCCCCCTGATCGGGCGCAGGTTCCATCACGCCCAGCGAACGATCCTCAAGCGCCTCCAGAGCTTCATCGAGCTGGAGAAGGGACGCTGACGGTTGTGATGCCGGGGCCAGGCCTGCTCGCTGACGGAGCCTGGCGAAGCGCTCCCGCCACTGGTGAAGGTGGCCTGACAGCCACCTTCACCTGCGCGGGAGCCATGAGAGTCCTCTCACTCTCATCTCACTGAAGACTCACGTAAACCCCGGATTCTCTTTACGTGCGACCTCCACCAAGGACGAGCGAGAGCCGGATGGAGGTCTACTCGATCGCCGTCTGCGGACCCTCGCGTCTCGGGGTCCGCAGACGGCGATCGGTCCCCAGCGCCTGTCTGGTCAATACAGCCGGGACCCCCTAGAGCCCCCTTCTGCTTGTCGTCGCAGGAGGGGGTGCAAAGCAGCCTCTATCTCAGGCGTGAGCCACCCGTCGAAGGTCTCCCGTTGCCCGTTCCAGAACCGAGCCCACCAGGAACGCTGACGATCGTCGGAAGGACCGAGACGGACCACAGGCGCCCGCCGCCGGGAAACCTCGTCGGCGGCGGGCGCGCTGCCGTGACTTGGTGGCCACCGCGGCGGGCGTGGCGACGCTATCGTGGACGTACGGCGCGGTGGAGAGGAAGCGGCCATGACCTCGGCGTACGACTACAGAGAACTGCACGAGCTCATCGATCGCCTGGAGCCCGAACAGGCGGAGGAGCTGCGTCGTCACGCTTTGCGTCTGGTGAAACCCGCGCCGAGCCGGTTCCGGATACTGCGGAGCTTCGATGGCCCGGCGACCGATCTCGGCGCCCGGGCGAAGGACATCGCGCGGGCGGAGATCGGCGAGGACGATGCTGATCGTTGACACCGGTCCGCTCGTCGCCCTCCTCAACCGCAACGACCCCGATCACGAGCGGTGCGCCGAGCTCCTGGAGTCGTACGACGGCGACCTTGTCGTCACCCCGTACGTGCTGACCGAATGCTGCTATCTGGTCGGGAAGTATCTGGGCGCCGAGGCCGAGGTCAACCTGGTGGAGTCCGTGGTCGGCGGTGATCTGGTGCAGGTGTTTCCCGATGAGCGGGACATGGCCCGGACCGCTGAGCTGATGCACCGCTACCGTGGCTTTCCGCTGGGTGTCGCGGATGCTTCAGTGGTCGCTGTGGCGGAGCGGCTGAAGCTGACGGATGTCGCGACGCTCGACCACCGGCATTTCCGGGCGGTCGTGCCCGATCACGTTCCCGCGTTCACACTGCTTCCCTGAGCGGCCCTGCCCGGGGGTCTTGGCGCCGCGGCGGTGGGAGCCGTTACCGGAGACTGTGGCGGTCGAGGCGGTGGATGAGGCCGGGGCGGTGCTGGTAGTCCTCGCGCAGGCGGGTCAGGCGCTGGTGGAAGTCGGTGTCCCGGCCGGTGTGGGCGTACGCGTCACGCAGTTCCGCGAGGAGAGTGACGGCCTGGTCGTAGGCGGCGGTCTTCTTGGTGGCGATGTGTGTCTCGATCCGCTGCCAGGCGGACTCGGCCTCGCGGGCGAGGGCGGTCAGATGCTGGGTGCGGTCCGCGGCTCGTTCGTGTTCGGCGCGCCGGCGGCGTTCGGTACGCAAGGCGTGAGCGGCGTCCAGGAGGTGGGCGGCGGACCGGAGCCCGGCAACAGCGGCGGGAGCGGTGGTGCCGCGTAGGCGGTGCAGGAGTTCGGTGCGCAGCTGGGGTTCCGGGCCGAGGACGAGTCGCAGGAGCAGGGTGTCCTTCTCCTTCTCCGGGACGGCCGCAATCAGTGGAGCGAGTTCCTTCTTAGTGGGCCTGGCCTGTTCCTTGGGCGCGGAGGGGCTGGCCTGGGCCGCGGCCGCGAGTAGATCGGCGTCCACGCGCAGGAAGTCCGCGAGCGCGCGCTGCGATGCGGTCAGCTCGCCGAGCCCGGCCGGGACGGGTGGTTCGGGCCAGGACTGGTACTCGTCCTCCTTGTCGTCTTCGAGTTCCCAGGCGGCGAGTGCGGAGAGCCAGGCCAGGTAGAGGGGGCGCTGGTCGCCGGTAGAGAGTTCGTCGCGTACGCCGATCAGGGCGGCCAGCGAGTCGTCGGCCCCCTCCACCCAGTCGCCGCCCTCGTCCTCGCTGGTGAAGTCGAGGAGGAGGTGGGTGCGGGTGGCCCAGGCATCGACGTGGTGGTCCAGGCAGTACGGCTTCACCATGGGCAGGGTCAGGGTCTGCCTGGGCAGGCGGAGCATCAGCCGGTGGGTGCCCCAATTGGTGACGTACAGGTGGGCGTCGAAGCAGCGCTCGACCATGCGGCGCGGATTCCCGCTCAGGTCACCCCAGTTGTAGGCGTTGGTGAAGCTGGTCGCGGTGATCCGGGCCCGGGTGGAGATGGCCCGCAGCTGCTCCTGCTCCTCGCGGCTGAGCGGCCGGTCGAGGGCCTGGAACTCGTAGTACTGACACTCGCTCACACGGCGGACCCTATCGCCGCTGTCGGCGGGCGGGGACAGAGATGGGGCGAGGTGGCAGGAGCCGTCCGGACACCGTCCTCAGGCGCTGGAGGCTGAGCCGATACGAGCGGTGCCGGGCAGGAGCGAGCTGTAGCGGCTGCGGGCAGGCCGCGGTGCAGCGAGAAGACCCGGCGCCCACTGACCGATGCGGCCTCCCGCGCCGAAAGGGTTGCGGAATCTGGGGCCGCGCCACGTGCTGGAGTGCGTCGATGAGGCGCAGGCTGTTCTCGTCGCGAAGGACTCCAGGGCGGGTGCGCTGTGCTCCCGGATCGGCCCGCGGCGTCTCGCGGTCGCCCCTGGTGACCTGCCGGCCCTTTCGCCCTGCCTTGCTCAAGCTCGGATGTGTACTGCCGACCCGGCCGTGAGGTGTGCTCCTTGGTGCGATGGGGGAGCGTGTCCGCAGCGCGGTGAGGGCGGCACGGCCAATGGGGTGCGGACGATGGTGGAGCGGCGGCGGTCGCGGTACGACAGGAAGCCGAGTGCCTCGCCGGGACGCCGCAGCCACTGCCACAGGGCGTGGCGGGTGTCGTCCGGCTTCGGGGTTGGGTGAACGCCTTGGCGGCCAGGGCCTGGACGGCGCTGATGAGGTCGTCGAGCGTGTGCTCCCCGCCGTGCAGGGCCGCCGCGGCGGCCTCGGCGAACTCGGCCCTGACTCCGTCGCCGAACCACGCCTGGGCGGCGGTGGCCTGCAAGAGCGCAGGGTCGCCGAGATGCCGGCGGCCGCGGGCGGTCAGTGAGAGCTTGCGGCGCTGCTTGGCGAGCAGCCGTGCCGTGCGGGCCAGTTGATGCAGTTCGACGGTGGGGGGAGGGCGACGTCGTACTCGGTGCGCGGCACTATGCCTGGTAGGTACCAGTCGTAGCGTTCGGTGGCCTCGACGACCATCGAACTCATCCCAGTCGCCTCCGCAGTCCACCACGCACGCGACGGTGAACCACACGTCCCAGTACGACCACCGGCCGGACGGCGCCGCATGAGGCCAGGGCTCTGGGCCGAACACCGGCGGTCGCCGCCTGCCGGAGGGCTTCCCTGCATTGGTCTCCATGGCTACCACCGCATTCTGACAGCAGCCGATGACTTGCGGCGTACGCGTCGGCGTAGCCTCGCGGACATGACCGAGGCCTGGACCGACGACGCACTCAAGGCGCTCCGCGCCGCCTGCCGTACTGCGGACGGCCCGTCCCTGCTCGCCCTGCTGGGCACGCATGAGGTCGGTGATGTGCTGCAGCAGTGCGGCGACGCGCTTGGCGCGGCCGCATCGCGAGGCGTGCCCGGTGCCAGGGAGACGGCGGCCCGGTGTGCGGCCGCTCTGGGTGAGCGGGGCTGGCCGGGCGACGAGGTGCTCGCCGGGCAGCTTGACACCGTGGTCGGCTCAGTGGCCACTGTGCTGCGGCCGCTGCCGGTCGACCTGGAGGAGCTGTCCGGCCTGCTGGAAGGCGATCCTGCCTGGAGTGGTGGTCGTATCGACCTGAACACCGGCGAGTGCCGCCCCGCCGTCGTGGACACCGAGGAACCCTGGTCCGAGGACGAATCGGACGACGACGAGCGCTGGCTGCATGTTCCGAGCGCGGAATCGCGCGACGCCTACCGTGACATGGAGGACTTCATCGTCACCCTCGATGACCGGGACCTCGCCGGGTTCCTCGGCATCGCGATCCGGGGGCAGGGGGCGTTCCGCCGCTTCAAGGACATGCTGACCACTTCGCCGGCGCAACTGCAGCGGTACCGGTTGTTCTCGGCGGAACGGCAGTTGGGCCGGTCCCGGGCCTGGCTCGCCGATCACGGCTACCGGCCCGCACCACCGGACGGCAACTGACCCAGTCGGCCCTTAACGTTCCCAATGCCGGTACGCCTCGATCCACTCGGCTCCCTCGGGTGGCGGATCGGGCAACAGAAGGTCGAGAATGCCGATCGCCTGCCGATACCTGCCGTGTGTACAGATCGCCACGATCCGACTGCCGGGCAGCAGGTCCACCTTCTTCACGGTGACCTCCACCCCGAGAACGATCGTCTTGAACGGCACAGCGAGTTGCTCCGCGATCATCGTGAACAACCCGGTGAGCTGCTCCTCGTCTTCGTAGGCATCCACAGTGGCCTGTTCGACCATTTCATCGAGCTGTTTCTCGCTCATCTGCTCGCCCATGGCCACCAACGTATCCGCAAGATAGGTCAAGGTAGGCACGCCAAGGGGATGCTTCGCGAGTGGCCACCTACCTGTGGTCGCGGAACGACGTGATGGTCAACGGCCGCACTCCTGGCCGAACTTGCCGGACAGCGGAAGCCGAGAAACCCGCGCAAGCGGTAACGGATAGCGAGGTTTCCGCGACTCGCGACATACATGTGGGGCGCGAACCTGCGGCTGCGCGGTAAGACGACCAAGACCTGGTGGGACGGTGTTTGGCCTGCGGATACGCGCACGTGCAGACTAGTGTCGCGATAGGGCGCGACTGGGCACGGAAGCCGGAAAATGCCCCCTGACCTGCGATGACTAAAAGCAGGGCGGCGCCCCCGGCAGGACTCGAACCTGCGGCCAAGCGCTTAGAAGGCGCCTGCTCTATCCACTGAGCTACGGGGGCCGGGTGTGGTGGCCTCTGTCGTGGTGCCCGGGTGTGGGCTGATCCGTGACGTTGCCGGGGACAAGGATAGAGCTCCTGGGTCCGTGTCCCTGTTGCTTCGCCTCCGTGGCTCAATGTGGAGGTTCAGTGAAGCGGTCCTGATAATCGCAGGCGGGTACGAATCGTGCATCGCTTTTGGCGTCTCCCGCCTCGGGTGTTGTGCACTCGTTATGCCTGGGCTTTGCCCTCGCCCCACTCATCCCTTCCATCCCTTGTGTCCTGTCGGCGCGCAGACATGCTCATATGCTTCAGATATCCCCTAAAATTGGGCATTCTTCGCATGTGGTGACCTTGGACGTACGGCCTCAGCTGCTTGACGCACTTTCCGCCCTGCGCGACCGTGTCGCCGTCGCACGCTTTCCGCTACCCCTGGCGGGGGCCCCACGCGCGCGTGCCAACCGCGACGAACTGCTCGCTCAGCTCGACGACTACTTGGTGCCCCGGTTGAGGGAACCTGAAGCGCCGTTGCTCGCCGTGGTGGGAGGATCCACCGGCGCCGGGAAGTCGACGCTGGTCAACTCCCTTGTGGGGCGGCGGGTCAGCGAAGCGGGGGTACTGCGGCCGACGACACGCACTCCGGTGCTGGTGTGCAACCCGGAGGACCATCACTGGTTCAGCGGGATGCGGGTGCTGCCCGACCTCACGCGCGTGTGGGCGCCCCATCAGGACCCGGGCGACGAACTCCTGTTGCCGGGCGAGGACCCGGCGCGTGTGCTGCGGGTCGAGACCGCCGAAACCCTGCCGCGGGGCATCGCCCTCCTCGACGCGCCGGACATCGACTCCCTGGTGGCCGACAACCGGGTGCTCGCCGCGGAGCTGATGTGCGCGGCCGACATCTGGCTCATGGTCACCACTGCCGCCCGCTACGCCGACGCCGTGCCCTGGCACCTGCTGCGCACCGCCAAGGAGTACGACGCCACCCTGGTCACCGTCCTCGACCGGGTACCCCACCAGGTCGTCTCCGAGGTGTCCCGGCAGTACGCGGCGCTGCTCACCAAGGCCGGACTCGGCCATGTGCCCCGGTTCACCGTGCCTGAGTTGCCCGAGTCGGCCTGGGGCGGCGGCCTGCTGCCCGCCACGGCTGTGGCGCCGCTGCGGACCTGGCTCGTCCAGCAGGCGCAGGAGCCGGCCGCCCGAGCGCACTCGACGGCCCGTACGGCGTACGGCCTCCTGGAGTCGCTCAGGTCCCGGATGCCCGAGCTGGCCAGCGCCGCCGCCGCCCAGTACGCGGCCGCGCTACGGCTCACCGCCGCCGTCGACGGGGCGTACGACAGCGAGTACGCGCGCGTGCGGGGTCGTTTGCAGGCGGGCGCCGTGCTCGCGGGCGACGCCCTGAAGCGGTGGCGCGCCTTCCCGCTCGACTGCTCCGCGGGCGAGCTGCTCGACGCCCTGGTGGAGAGCCTCGCCGCGCTCCTGCTGTGCGCCGTCACCGCCGCCGACGAGCGCGTCAACGACGCCTGGCGGCGCGAACCCGCCTCGGGTGCCCCCGGGCTCACGGACCCCGATCCGTCTCCGGAGAGCGCCGAACACCGGATCGGGATGGCCGTACGGCGATGGCGGCGGGAGCTCGAGGAGTACGCCGAGGAGGAGGTGCGCGACCTCGACCGGAGTGTCGCGCCCGATGCCGAGGTGGTCTCCGCCCTCGCCGCCACCACCCTGCTCGGCGGCCGCCGGGCGCGCTCGGCCGGTGAGGGGCTCGCCGAGCGGATCGGCGCGCACGGTGCGCTGCGGCTGCGCGACCGGGGCGGACGGCTGCTCGCCGACCACCTGGACCGGGTCATGCACACCGAACGCGAACGCCGTCTCGCCCCGCTCGACGCACTCGAAGTACACCCCGAACCCCAGGCCGAACTCATCGCCGCGTTGTCCGTACTGCAGAAGGAGAGGTGACCGGTGACCGCCATCACTGACCAGGACCACACCGAGCACGCCGATCATCCGGAGGACGTGGTCTCCGAGGACGCCCGCCTCGACATCGAGCTCCCTGAAGAGGGCTCTTTCGACAACGGCGTCCGCGGGGAGAGCCAGGACGAGGAGAGCGCATCCATGGACGACCGGCCCTTCGAGGACGGGGGCGACGGCGACCGCGACGAGATCGCGCGCGTGGGGGACGGTGGCGATTCTGGGCGGTTGGATTCTGGGCGGTTGGAGTCCGGTCGTGCGGAATCTGGGCGTGCGGAATCTGGGCGGCTGGAGTCCGGTCGTATGGAATCCGGTCGTACGGAGTCCAGTCGTACGGAATCCGGTCCCTCGGAGTCCGGTCGGCAGAGCTCTGGTCGGCAGAATTCCGGTCGACAGGAATCCGGCGGTGCCGAATCAGGCCGTGGCGAGGTCGGCGGTGCCGAATCCGCCGGTACTGAGTCCGGCCGTACCGAATCCGGCGCCCCCTGGGACGACGGGCTCATCGCGCGGCGGGTCGACGAGAGCGCCGTCGCGGAGCCGGTCGCCGTCGTGGAGACGAGGCGCTCCGGACCGCAGAACGTGGCGCCGCTGGCGTACGACGGGCCGCTGCGGTCGCGGCTGGACGGGCTGCGTGAACTGGTCGGGCTGTCCCGCGCGCGGCTCGACAGCGCGACGCTGGCCGAGGCGGGACGCGTCCTCGACGAGGCGGCGGCGCGGCGCAGGCTTTCCGGGCAGCACACCGTCGTGGCGATCGCGGGCGCCACGGGCAGCGGAAAGTCGCAGCTGTTCAACGTGCTCGCCGGAGTGAACATCTCGGAGACCGGGGTGCGTCGGCCCACCACCGCCGCCCCCATCGCGTGCAGCTGGAGCGACGGCGCCTCGTCCCTCATCGACCGGCTCGGCATTCCGGGGCGGCTGCGGCGGCGCCCGGTTCAGAACCCGGACGCGGAGGCGGAGTTGCGCGGGCTCGTCCTGGTCGACCTGCCCGACCACGACTCGGCCGCCGTGGAGCACCGCGAGCAGGTGGACCGGGTCCTGGCGCTCGTCGACGCGGTCATCTGGGTCGTCGATCCCGAGAAGTACGCCGACGCCGTGCTGCATGAGCGCTATCTGCGGCCGTTGGCGGGGCACGCGGAGGTCATGTTCGTGGTCCTCAACCAGATCGACCGGCTTCCCGGGGAGGCCACCGATCAGGTCCTCGACGACCTGCGGCGGCTGCTCGACGAGGACGGGATCGCGCTGGGGGAGTACGGCGAGCCGGGCACGGTCGTGCTCGCGCTCTCCGCTCTCACCGGGGACGGGGTGGGGGACCTGCGCGAGGCGCTCGGTCAGTTCGTGGCGGAGCGCGGGGCCGCGGCGCGCCGGATCTCGGCCGACGTGGAGGCCGCGGCCGGGCGGCTGCGGCCGCTCTACGCCACGGGGCGGCAGACCGGGCTCAGCGAGGAGGCGCGGGACGAGTTCTCCGCGCGGCTCGCGGACGCGGTGGGCGCCACCGCCGCCGGTGAGGCCGCCGAACGCGCGTGGCTGCGCAACGCCGGCCGCGCGTGCGGCACGCCCTGGCTGCGACTGTGGCGGTGGTACAACGACCGGCGCGAACCTCCCACCGGGCGGCAGACGTTGCGCGCGCAGGCCGACGAGGAGGCCACGGCCCGGCAGCGCGTCGAGCAGGCGGTGCGGGCAGTGTCCGACCGGGCCTCGGCGGGGTTGCCCGTTCCCTGGGCGCAGGCGGTGCGGGAAGCGGCCGTACGCGGGGCGCAAGGGCTGCCCGAGGCGCTGGACGAGCTGGCGGCGCGGGCCGGGCTGCCTCCGGGGCGGCCGCCGCGGCCGGGGTGGTGGCCGGTGGCGGTGCTGGCGCAGGCCTCCATGACGATCCTTCAGATTGTCGGCGGGCTGTGGCTGACGGGGCAGATCTTTCGGACCATGGCGCCGAACCTGGGCGTGCCGGTGCTGCTGATGGTCGCCGGCATCATCGGTGGCCCGCTCGTCGAGTGGAGCTGCAAGCTGGCGGCGCGGGGACCGGCGCGGCGGTACGGGCTCGAGGCGGAGCGGCGATTGCGGGAGGCGGCCGCCGGATGCGGGCGGGCGCGCGTGCTGGATCCGGTGGCGGCAGAGCTGCTGCGGTATCGGGAGGTGCGGGAGCAGTACGGGAGGGTGCTGGGGGTGGAGGCCGTGGCGAGGTGAGGCGGGGGACCGCTCTCGGTCCCTTTTCCGGTCCCTTTCCGGGGCGCCTCTGTGGGCCGCTTCGGGGTTCCCCTGTGCGGATCGCTCGTTCGGGTGAGCGAGTTTTCCACAGGCTGGCGGTGGTCCACAGCGCTCAGCGGGCTCGGCCCGGCGGAGGCAGTCTGGCTCTGCGGCGATCGCGTCGGACGCGGTCGCCGCGGTGACGGCGGCGTACCTGGTGTGCGCGGTCGTTGCGGCAGACGCAGCCGTACGGGACGGGCCCGTCGGCGTTTCCGCCCGGGGTGAGCGCTCGGGGCGAGGGAGGGGTTGTGATGAACGAGACGATGGTCTGCGCTGTGGGCAACGTGGCGACGCAGCCGGTGTACCGGGATCTGGCGGCGGGCAGTTCGGCGCGGTTCCGGCTGGCGGTGACCGCGCGCTACTGGGACCGGGAGAAGGGCGTCTGGACCGACGGGCACACCAACTTCTTCACGGTGTGGGCCAATCGGCAGCTGGCCACGAACGCGGCGGCGTCTCTGTCGGTGGGCGATCCGGTCATCGTGCAGGGCAGGCTGAAGGTACGTTCGGACGTGCGCGAGGGGCAGAGCTGGACGTCGGCCGACATCGACGCGGTGGCGATCGGGCACGACCTCGCACGGGGCACGTCGGCGTTCCGGCGCGCGAACAAGCCGGATATGGGGGCGGCAGGTTCACCGTCGCAGCCGGAGCCCAGCTGGGAGACTCCACCCGGTGACACGGCCGGCGCGGATGCCCAACGGGAGCCGGAACCCATGGCGGTGACGTGATGTCAGCTGTCGTCGTGGACGCGATTCCAGCTGTGGCCGTGAGGCGATTGTCGGCTGTCGTCCGGACCTGACTGAACTGCGGCTTATCGGCGAATGCGTGCCCCACAACTGTGGTGGATTTGTCGATAAGCCCTGCTCACAAGCGGTCTTGGCGATAACGATTCCGAGTCGGATCGGTTGTCCGACGGCATCTCTGGGAGGCGTGGTGCGCCACGTCCTTAGGATGCGGTGCGTAGCTCTCGGGGCTTCTGATTCTGCTGGTGGGACCGTACCCCCACGTCAACGGGTCCTGCTCGAAGGGGAATTCTGTGTTTTCTTCGTTCTCTGCGTCGTCCGTGCGCGGGCGAGGGGCAGTCCGCCTCGCCGCGGCGACGTTGGTGTCCGGGCTCGCCGCCGTCGCCGGTGTGATGGCCGGTGCCGGCCCGGCGGCCGCCGACGGGACGACGCAGAACCAGGGCGGGGCGACCGCCACCATAGGTGGCCTGAAGACGTACGGCGCGGCCGTGATCCACGACCCGGCCGGCGACCAGGAGCTGTCGGCGGGCCTGTTCGAGATGTCCGTCGAGGGCGGCGGCATGCTCCAGACGTACTGCGTCGACATCCACAACCCCACGCAGAAGGATGCCAAGTACCACGAGACGCCCTGGAGCGGCACCTCGCTGGGCGTCAACAAGGACGCGGGCAGGATCCGCTGGATCCTTCAGAACTCCTACCCGCAGGTGAACGACCTCGCGGCGCTCGCCGCCAAGGCGGGCGTCAAGGGCGGCCTCACCGAGCAGGACGCGGCGGCCGGCACCCAGGTGGCCATCTGGCGCTACTCCGACGACGTGGACGTCGACGCCGTCGACCCGCAGGCCGAGAAGCTCGCGGACTACCTCCAGAAGAACGCCCGCGACGTGGCGGAGCCCAAGGCGTCGCTGACCCTGGACCCGCCCGCGGTCTCCGGCCGCTCCGGCGAGCGGCTCGGCCCGGTGACGGTGCACACCAACGCGGACTCCGTGACGGTGACACCGCCTGCCGACGCCGCCACGAGCGGGGTGACGATCGTCGACCGGGACGGCAAGGCCGTCACCTCGGCGGGCGACGGCAGCGAACTGTTCTTCGAGGTGCCGGAGGACGCCGCAGCGGGGGCGGCCGAGCTGACCGTCCAGGCCTCCACCACCGTGCCGGTGGGCCGTGCCTTCGCCTCCGAGAGCCGCAGCCAGACGCAGATCCTGGCCGGCTCCAGCGAGTCCACGGTCTCGGCGACGGCAAGCGCGAGCTGGGCGAAGCAGGGCGCCATACCCGCACTGTCCGCGGTGAAGAACTGCGCTGTGGGCGGGGTGGACCTCACCGCGGCCAACGAGGGCGACGAGGAGTTCACCTTCGAGCTGATGGCGATCGAGCACACCATCGCGGCCGGCGAGTCCCGGACGGTGACGATCCCCCTGCGCGAGGACCAGGCCTATGACTTCACGATCGAGGCTCCGGGCGGCTTCGAGAAGCGGTTCACCGGCGTCCTCGACTGCCAGACGCAGGGCAGTGAGAGCGGCGACTCGACCCAGATCCTCAGCGAGCCGAGCCCGGCCACTGTGGGCGGCACCGCACCCGACACCAACCTCGCCGAAACCGGCAGCTCCGGCACGACCCCCCTCATCGGCGGCACCGCCATCGCCCTGGTCGTGATCGGCGGCGGCGTCCTGATCCTCGTACGCAACAAGAACTCGCCCACGAAGAGCTGAGCGCGCGGGGGATAAAGGGCCGCTCACCAGCAGGTTTCCCACCGATGGGGGGCCGTGTCCAGGCCCTTCTCCTTCAGAGCACTCGCGCGGGCGTGCGATAGGTTGCCCGCCATGACCGGACTCGGACCTGTCGCCTGGCCACCTGCCCCGATAAGGACCGAACGGCTCGTGCTCCGCGAGTCCGAGGCCCGGGACCGTGCGGCGTTCATCGAGCTGTTCGCATCGCCGGAGGTGGGTGCCTACATAGGCGGCCCTCGACCGCGTGATGAGTTGGAGCGCACGGTGCCTGAGGCGCCCGAGAGGCGCCCCGGCGTTTTCGTGATCGAGCTCGACGGAGCGATGATCGGCACCATCGAGCTCAACCGGCGGGACGCGGAGCATCGGAGTCATGTCCGTCCGGATGCCGGAGAGGCCGAGCTCGGCTACCTGTTCCTGCCAGAGGCATGGGGATACGGGTACGCCGCCGAGGCGTGCGAAGCGGCACTCGACTGGTTCGCCGACGCGCTTCCCGGCGAGCCGGTGGTGCTCTGTACCCAGACCGCCAACGACCGCTCGATGCGCCTCGCGGCGAAGCTGGGGTTCACCGAGGTGGAGCGGTTCGAGGAGTGGGGCGCCGAGCAGTGGTTCGGCGTGTGGTCCTCGGTCACGCCGTCGGGTCGAGGCAGGTTGTACCTGTTCGACGGCACGACGACCGGCAGTGACAGCCGGGCCAGCGCCGCCAGCGGCGAACCCCCAGGTCACAGCCCCCCGGCCATACCCGTTTCCCCCCAGGGGTAGCGGTCGGGCAAGATGGGGTGTATCTGCCCACTGCCAGAATTCAAGCTGCCGGACGGTTTCTCTTGGCTGAGTACATCTACACCATGCGCAAGACGCGTAAGGCGCACGGCGACAAGGTGATCCTTGACGACGTGACGCTGAGCTTCCTGCCCGGCGCGAAGATCGGTGTGGTCGGTCCGAACGGTGCCGGTAAGTCCACCGTTCTCAAGATCATGGCCGGGCTCGAGCAGCCGTCCAACGGCGATGCCTTCCTGTCGCCCGGCTACTCCGTCGGCATGCTCCTCCAGGAGCCGCCGCTCGACGAGTCCAAGACGGTCCTGGAGAACGTGCAGGACGGCGCCGCCGAGATCATGGGCAAGCTCCACCGCTTCAACGAGGTCGCCGAGCTCATGGCGACCGACTACTCGGACGCGCTCATGGAGGAGATGGGCAAGCTTCAGGACGACCTGGACCACGCCAACGCGTGGGACCTGGACACGCAGCTGGAGCAGGCCATGGACGCCCTGGGCTGCCCGCCCGGCGACTGGCCCGTCACCAACCTCTCCGGTGGCGAGCGGCGCCGCGTCGCGCTCTGCAAGCTGCTCCTCGAAGCCCCCGACCTGCTGCTCCTCGACGAGCCCACCAACCACCTGGACGCCGAGTCCGTGCAGTGGCTGGAGCAGCACCTCGCGAAGTACGACGGCACCGTCGTCGCCGTCACCCACGACCGGTACTTCCTCGACAACGTCGCGGGCTGGATCCTGGAGCTCGACCGCGGTCGCGCCATCGGCTATGAGGGCAACTACTCCGTGTACCTGGAGAAGAAGCAGTCCCGCCTCAAGGTCGAGGGCCAGAAGGACGCCAAGCGGGCGAAGCGGCTCAAGGAAGAACTCGACTGGGTGCGGTCCAACGCCAAGGGGCGGCAGGCCAAGTCCAAGGCGCGTCTGTCCCGCTACGAGGAGATGGCCGCCGAGGCGGACAAGATGCGGAAGCTGGACTTCGAGGAGATCCAGATCCCGCCGGGCCCGCGGCTCGGCAGCATCGTCGTCGAGGTCAACAACCTCTCCAAGGGCTTCGGCGACAAGGTCCTCATCGACGACCTCTCCTTCACCCTGCCCCGCAACGGCATCGTCGGGGTCATCGGGCCGAACGGCGCCGGCAAGACCACCCTCTTCAAGATGATCCAGGGCCTGGAGACGCCGGACTCCGGCACGATCAAGGTCGGCGACACCGTCAAGATCTCGTACGTCGACCAGAGCCGCGAGAACATCGACCCGAAGAAGTCGCTGTGGGCCGTCGTGAGTGACGAGCTCGACTACATCAATGTGGGGCAGGTGGAGATGCCCTCGCGGGCGTATGTCTCCGCCTTCGGGTTCAAGGGTCCCGACCAGCAGAAGCCGGCCGGCGTCCTCTCCGGCGGTGAGCGCAACCGCCTGAACCTCGCGCTCACCCTCAAGCAGGGCGGCAACCTGCTGCTCCTCGACGAGCCGACGAACGACCTCGACGTCGAGACCCTGTCCAGCCTGGAGAACGCGCTGCTGGAGTTCCCGGGTGCGGCCGTGGTCGTCTCCCACGACCGGTGGTTCCTGGACCGAGTCGCCACGCACATCCTCGCCTACGAGGGTGAGTCCAAGTGGTTCTGGTTCGAGGGCAACTTCGAGTCGTACGAGAAGAACAAGGTCGAGCGGCTCGGCCCGGACGCCGCCCGCCCGCACCGTGCCACCTACAAGAAGCTGACCCGGGGCTGATCTCTTGCGGCACATCTACCGCTGCCCGCTGCGCTGGGCGGACATGGACGCGTACGGCCACGTCAACAACGTGGTCTTCCTCCGCTACCTGGAGGAGGCCCGTATCGACTTCCTGTTCCGCCCGGAGAAGGACTTCAAGCAGGGGTCGGTGGTGGCGCGCCACGAGATCGACTACAAGCGGCAGCTCGTCCACCGGCACACGCCCGTGGACATCGAGCTGTGGATCACACAGATAAGGGCGGCCTCGTTCACCATCACCTACGAGGTCAAGGATCCGGACCAGGTCTATGTCCGGGCCTCGACGGTGATAGTGCCGTTCGACTTCGAGGCACAGCGTCCGCGTCGGCTCACGGCGGAGGAACGGGAGTTCCTCGCCGAGTACAGGGATGACGACGAGGAGGAGGCCGTCGCCGCATGACGGTGCTCCACCTCGCCGACGAGGGGGAGGCGGCGGATCTCGCGGCCTTCCTCTCCCGGCTGCTCCACTACGACCGTGGAGCAGCGGTGCGCCTTCAGGCGGCCGGGACCGCGCTCGCCGTCTTCGGGCGGCCGCCGTCCTTCGAGGTGCTGGCGATCCGTGCGGTGCGGCTCGGTAAGCCGTACGAGAACGGGCTCGACGTCACGCTGGACGCGACCGTCTCCGCCGGTGAGCTGCTGGAGGCCGTGGACGAGCCGGCGGCCACAGCCGTCGTGCCGGACGCGGTCACCGGCCCGCCGTGGGCCGGGGTGCTGCCGCCGCGCGGCGGGTGGCGGTCCGTGCCGGGGCTGCCGGCGCCGGACGCCCTGCGGGCGATGGTCAGGGCCGGGGTTGCCGAATTCCGGTCCCGTACGCAGGAGTTGACGCCCGAGCGGCGTACCCGGGGCGAACTCGACCGGATCGGGCGGGAGATCTGGTCCCGGTCGGTCGGGGACACGCATCTGCCGGTGCGGGCCGTGCACGCGGCGCAGTCACTGGGCTTTCTTCGCGTACGACAGGACACGTCCACGCCCGACGAGGCCCCCCAGCTCGGGCTGTTCTCGTCGGGCGCGTGGCTCAGGCTGCGTACGCCGTACGGGTCGATTGCCGTACGCAGGGCGGGACTTGGGGCGTTGGACGTCAGCGTGTCCCGCTAGCCGGCTTGCTGCCGGTCAGCCCGGGGTGTTCAGCATCGAGGCCGCCGCGTACGTCAGGTAGTTCCACAGCGTGCGCTCGTGTTCCTCGGAGAGGCCGAGCTCGTCGACGGCGTCGCGCATGTGCTTCAGCCAGGCGTCGTGCGCCGCACGGTCGACGGTGAAGGGCGCGTGGCGCATCCGCAGGCGGGGGTGGCCGCGGTTCTCGCTGTACGTCGTCGGGCCGCCCCAGTACTGGATCAGGAAGAGGGTGAGGCGCTCCTCGGCCGGGCCCAGGTCCTCCTCGGGATACATGGGCCGCAGGATCGGATCCTCGGCGACTCCCTCGTAGAAACGGTGGACGAGCCGACGGAAGGTCTCCTCCCCGCCGACCTGCTCGTAGAAGGTCTGCTCCTGAAGCGTGCCGCGCCGAATCTCATTCACATCACCCATGGTCTCAGACGGGGCGGACCAGGACTCAAGGCTTAGGACCACCCGTACTGATCCCCGTACTGACCACCCCGCACTGATCCCCGTACTGACCGGTCGATTCCGGTTCGGCCGGTACGGGTGCTCGCGTCCCGGCCCGTACCGCAGGACAGTGGACGTATGGGTACCCACGCTCTCGACAGCGACCTCGACGATCTCGCCGCCTCGGCGCGGGCGGCGCTGGTGCGCGAGATCGAGCTGAGCGGGGCCTGGGCCGGGGATCCGGTGTGGCGGGAGGCGTTCGAAGCGGTGCCGCGCCACCTCTTCGTGCCGTACTACTACGTCGGCGTCATGGGCGGCTACGAACGCCGGTGGGGCGAGAGCCCCGACCCGCGCACGCGCGAACACTGGGTGCGCGGTGCCTACGCCGACACCCCGCTGGCCACCCGGATGCGCGACGGCGAGCTGGTCTCGTCCAGCAGCCAGCCCTCGCTCATGGCGATCATGCTGGTCGAACTGTGCGTGGAGGACGGCAACCGGGTCCTGGAGGTCGGCGCGGGCACCGGTTACAACGCGGCCCTGCTGGCCCACCGGCTCGGCGACGACGACCTGGTCACCACCGTTGACCTGGAACCGGAGATCACCGAGTCGGCCCGCCGGCACCTGGCCGCCGCCGGCTACCACCCGGCCGTCGTCACCGGCGACGGAGCGCGCGGGGTGCCGGAACGCGCCCCCTTCGATCGGATCATCGCGACCTGCACACTGACCTCGGTCCCGCGCGCCTGGCTGGCCCAGTGCCGTCCCGGCGCCCGCATCCTGACACCGCTGGCCACCGGCCTGATCGCGCTCGAGGTGCAGGACGCCGAGCACGCCGAGGGGCGGTTCCTGCACACACCCGCCTATTTCGTGCCGCTGCGTGGCTCCGGCAGGCCGGACGCGGAACCCGCGCACCTCGGCGGCGTACCGCGCCGGGCCCGGGAGCACGAGCTGTTCCGCTTCCTGTTGGCCCTGAGCCGCGGCGGCCTCGAACCGCAGGAGGCGTACGCGCTGTGGCAGCGCGAGGGGCAGCCGCAGCGCGAGCGCTACGGCATCACGATCAGCGGCGAGCACGAGTGGGCATGGCTGGACGAACCGGAGGGCCCGTATGCGTGGCCCCTCCCGAACGACCGTCCGCAGCTGCTGACCGAGTGACGGGCAGAAGGCGGACTAAGCGGCTCTGGCGAAGTCGGCAGCGCCCCGAAGGGGCGCGGGGAACTGCGCGACCAGCCACTACGGGCCCGCAGGAGATCTACGGCCCATTGCTGCACTTCCCGCGGAGTCCTTAGCCCCGCCGGATCGTGATCGTCGTCCACGCGCCCACGTGCACCCGGTCCCCGTCCTGTAGTGGCACCGGCACGAAGGGCTGGATCGGTTCCTCGGAGCCGTTGACCGTGGTGCCGTTCGTCGAGTTCTGGTCGACGACCGCCCAGGTGCCGTCCGGCTGCTGGACCAGCACCGCGTGCTGGTGCGAGACGCCCGGGTCCTCCGGCGGCACCGAGAGGTCGATGTCGGGGGTGTCGCCGGTGGAGTGGCGACGGCGGCCGATGGTGACCTGGTTGCCGGCGAGCGTGCGCTGCTGCTCGGGCGAGTAGGCGGGCAGGTTGAGGCCCGCGGCCTCGGGGCCGGAGCGCTGCATCATCGCCATGAAGTAGTCACGGTCCGGACCGATGGTCGCCAGCCAGGTCGCGGGCCCTTGCTGGTACTGCGGGCCGGGCGGGGCCTGGGTCGCGCCGGGCTGCGGATAGCCGTAGCCACCCTGGCCGGGGCCGCCGGGGGCGGGGGCGGTCGAGGCGGGCGGAGAGATGACCCAGTCGTCATTACCGCCGCCGAAGGGCTGACCGCCCGGCTGGGGCCGGTTCGTCTCCTGCGGGAACGCGGGCGGGGCGGGCGGACCGGACTGCTGGAACGCCTGCGCGGGATGGCCCGGACCACCGGGACCTCCGGGGCCACCAGGAGTCGGTCCGGGCGGCGGCGGAACCGGTCGCGACGGATCGCCCCCGTAGCCGGGCTGACCACCGGGGCCGGGCTGGCCACCGTAGCCGGGCTGTCCACCAGGACCAGGCTGACCACCGTAGCCGGGCTGACCACCAGGACCGGGCGGACCAGGAGGACCGGAAGGCGCCGAGGGGTCGGTGCCGAACGGCGGGAGCGGCTCGGCGGGCCGGTTCATCTGCGACGGACGCGAGCTCTGGTAGTCGTACGACTCTCCGCCCCCGTACGACGGACCGGGCGGCGGCTGCTGCTGGTAGCGCACGGCCGGGCCGGGGGCCGAGGGGTGCGGGGCGGCCGGGGTGTACGAAGTCGCCGTGTTCGTCAGGAAGTTCCACCGGCACTCCTCGCAGAACGGCGCGCCGCCCTCACGCGGCGTACGGCACTGCGGGCAGAGCTCCGGCTCGGGGTCCGGTACGGCGGACAGATGGGGGCGGCTCCCAGGGTGAGCGCCGGGCGGCGGCGGGGCCTGGGCCGGGCCCGGCTGTGGGTAGCCGTAACCGGCGGCCTGGGGCGGCGGCGGTGGGGGCGGGGGCACGGCACCGGCCATGCGGTGACCGCAGACCTCGCACCAGTCGTCGGAACCCGACTGGTGTCCGTTCGGGCAGGTCGGCATGTCGGCGCTTCCCCCTCTCCTTTCCGGCCGCTATGACCGGATTTCTCCAACCCCAAGGGGTCGGGCTCGCGTTTTGCTTACGTCACTTCTTTACACGAACAGTCTTTGTGGACCGGGTCTCGAGGGTCATCTCATCGGCCTCCGCGACCTTCGCCTTCAGTCGCACAGTACCTGTCGCGGCATCGACAACGTCCACCACCTTCGCAAGGAGTTTCGCCGTATCCGCATTTCCGGAGGCGCTGGCGAGCTGAACGGCGCGGCCCAGTTTGGCCGTTGCTCCATCCATATCGCCCTCTTTGCGCAGATCGAGACCTTGTTGGATGGCTTGTGCCAGTTCGGCCTGGCCGGTGTAGTGGGCGACTTGGGGGTTGATCGAGGTCGAGGCGACCATGTCGTCGGTCCACACGGCCCGTACGAGACCCTGCGCGCCGAGGTTCTGGGCGGTGCCGTCGGGCTGCGGAACGACCAGGGAGACGCGGGCGGCCAGCATCTCCTGGCCGAGGTTCGCGGCCGGGACCTCGACGCATACGTGGTAGTCACGGGACTCGTCTCCCCAGGAGCCGGTGGGGTAGTCCCCGGCGCGCGGGCCGGACTCGGTGCGGCGGTCGGTCAACTGCTCGACGGTCGGCGCGACTTGCTTGACGAACTTGACCGTGGTGCCGACCGGCGTCCAGAGCCGCAGGGCGACGTCCGCGACCTCCTTGCCCATGGCCGTCTCCATCATCTGCGTGAAGTCGGCGGCGAGACCGGCCGGGTCGGCGACGATGTCGGCGCTGCCGAGCAGGGCGGAGGCGATCCCTGTGACTTCCTTCACTTCCCAGTCGGTGCCCACACCGCGGGCGTCACAGGTGAAGCGTCCGGCGCAGGAGTCGAGCGAGGTCTTCAGGGCCTCGGCCGACTCGTGCTCGTTGCGGCCGTCGGTGAGCAGGATGCCGTGCCGGATCGCGACGTCCGCCGAGGACAGCAGGCCGTCGGCGAGGCGCAGCCACGTCCCGATGGCCGTACCGCCGCCCGCGCTGAGCTTGCGCAGCGCCTGCTTGGCCTGGTCGCGGGTGGTGGCGTCGGCGATCGCGAGGCGCCCGTTGCCCGGGTAGACCTCCTTGGCGACGTGCGTGCCGCCGATCACCGCGAAGTGCACGCCGTCGCGCAGGGTGTCGATCGCGGCGGCCGTGGCGTCCCGGGCGTTGCGCATCTTGGTCGGCGGGTAGTCCATCGAGCCCGAGCAGTCGACCATGATCGCCACCGCCGCGTCCGGGCCCTGTCCCGGCGCGTAGAGGTGGGGTGCCGCGACCGCGCTTCCGACCGTGCCGCCGCCGGTCGCGGTCACGGTGACGATGGCGTTGACCTCGCGGGCGCCCTCCGGCAGGTACTCGTTCTGATAGACGTCCACCGAGAACTGCGGCACGTTCGACTTCGAGAAATTGGCCATGCCTTCTCTGATCCCCCTCGAAAACCCCGCAGGAGCGGGGTGATGACTGTGTCCGGACCGGTCCCCTCCGGTCCGTTTTGCGCTGCGGCCTCAGGCCGATCCTGCCCCCTGCGGCGGGGTCGGGAACGGGACGACGGCCACTGTTACGTTGTCGTGGCCCCCGCCGTCGAGTGCGTGACCGACCAGGACCTGGGCGCTGTGCAGGGGGCGCGCGGCGGCGTCGAGGGGGACGACCTCGGCCATCTCCTCGGCCGCCTCGGCGTAGTTCCACAGTCCGTCGCTGCACACCACCACTACACCCGCACGGTCCGGCTTGAAGGAAGCGGTGTGCGGCTCCAGTTCGTAGGCGTCGGCGCCGAGCCAGCCGGTGATGGCGTGTGCGCGCTCGTCGGCGTACGCCTCGGCCTCGCTCATCAGGCCCGCGGCGACCATCTGCGCGGCCCAGGAGTCGTCCTCGGTGAGCCGGGCCGGGTGCGAACTGCGGTCCACCGGCACCCAGTAGGCGCGGCTGTCGCCGACCCAGCCGACGACCAGCAGACCGCCGGTCACGACCGCGCCGACCAGAGTGCAGGCGGGGGCGTTCTGGTGCGGGGCGTGCTCGCGGGCCGTCGCCGGTTCCCCGGCCAGCGCGTTGACCGCGCGCGAGGCGGCGACGATCGCCTCGTGCATCGCCTGCTGCGGGTGCGTGCCCCGCGGCAGGGCGGCGAGCAGCGACTCGCTCGCGGCCCGGGACGCGGCGAGTGAGGCGTCGTCCGGGCGGGTCGCGGAGGAGACACCGTCGCAGACGATCGCCACGGTCGCGGGCGCGCCGTCGGGCAGCGCGGTGCTGCCGAGGGCGAACGCGTCCTCGTTGCGGTGGTGGCGCAGACCGCGGTCGCTGACGGCGGCGACCGGGCCGGTGTCCAGCTCCATGTGGTCGCGTTCGCGGGGCTGGGCGTGTCCGCAGTTCTCGCAGTAGCCGTCGCCGTCCACCCGCCCCGAACGGCAGGCCACGCACAGGGTGGTGCCCTCCGGCGGGGTCGCCAGGTCGGCGATGCGCGGGTCGGGCGCCTGGAGCGGGTACTCGTCGGGCTCCGGCGGACGGTCGAAGCGGACACCGGAGGCGGGGGACACGGGGGAGCCCACCGGTGCCTGCTGCGGCAGGACGTGGCCGCCCGAGTCCGTCCCCTGGAGGTCGGTCGGCAGGTGCGTGGCGGCGGGGCGGCCGGGGGCGGTGGGCCAGTCCACGCCGGCGACACCGGCCGGTGGGGTCGGTGCCGAGCCGTTCATGACGATCGTCGGCTCGTCGTCCGGCCGTGCGGGGACGGCGGACAGGTCGTATCCGCACGCACCGCAGAAGCGGTCACCCGACTCGAGCGGTTCCTCGCAGCTCGGGCACCGGGACAGGGCGGTCTGCTGGGGCATCTGCGACATCAACTACACCCACGTCCGGGGGCGGTAACGGTTGGCACGTTCCACCAGGTCGATCCTCTCCTCGCCGCCCCGCGCGAGCCGGGCCAGCGTGCGGTACGAACGCTCAAGTCCGAAACGCAGTCCCCGCTCGTCCAGGCCGCTGCCGAGCAGCACCCGTCCCCCGGCGGCTGGGGGTACGGAACCCTGGCCACCGGAGAGTATCCAGTCCAGCGCACAGCCGAGGACTTCTGCCGACAACTGCTCGCGCCGCGCGGGATCCAGCCCGTACGCCTCCAGTGCCTCGACCTGCCCCGCGGCCGCGGTCAGATCCTCCAGGAAGGGTACGTCGGTGGCGACGGCCGTGCGCTGACGCAGCCGGGCCCGTACGGCGGCCACACGCGCGGCCGTGTAGTGGATGGACGACTCCGGAATCGACTCCAGAGTCCGTACGGCACTTCTGCGATCGCCGGTGGCGAGCTGGACCCGGGCCAGGCCGAACGCCGCGCTCACATAGCTCGGGTCGGTCGACCACACCAGGCGGTAGTACTCGGCGGCGTTGTCGAGCTGGCCCAGTACCTCCGCGCACAGGCCCAGCGCCAGCTTGGGCGTGGGCTCGCCGGGGAAGGCGTCGTAGATCGCGTCGAAGGAGAGCGCGGCGCCTTCGTGATCGCCGGTGACCAGCGCGGCGACACCCCGGTACCAGACGACCCGCCAGTCGTCCGGGTGGTCGGCCTCCAGGCTCGCGAGGGTCTCCAGGGCGGTGTCGGAGTCGCCGTTCTCCAGCCGGGCCCTGAGCTGCCTGAGCCGTGTCTCGGTCGACTGGGCCGGCGCGGCGGCGAGCGCACTGATCAACTCGCCCGGCGCGGAGGCGATCAGGCCGGCCAGGAACCCGGCATTGGGGTCGCCGGGGTCGACGTGGGGCACCGGCAGAGCAAGGGCCGCGGCACCGGTGTTCACGGCTTTCACGATGCTCGCCGTGCCGTGCCCGTTGACGGCCGAGCCGCTCGGCAGCTCGGCGACCGCGGTGGACGAAGCCCGCCGGGAGACGACGGCCCGCGCCCCCAACCGCGACACATCCCCCTCCAGCTTCGGGAACAACTCCGCGTCCGTCACCTTCACTTCGGGTCCGAACAGCGTCGAAAGCGACGGGCGGGCGCGTCCCGTCTGGAGGGACACGACCTCCCGCAGGACACCCGTCAGCTGCTCGGTCATCTCCTCCGCGGAGGCGAACCGGCGGGCCGGGTCCGGGTCGGTGGCGCGGACCAGGAGCCGGTAGAAGGACTCGTACTGCCGGAAGACCTCGATGTTGTCCGGGTCGGGCAGCGAGTCCACGAACACGTTCGTGTAGCCCTGGAAGTCGAAGGTGAGGACGGCCAGTGTGCGGGCGACCGTGTACAGGTCGGACGCGACCGAGGGGCCGATGTCCGCCATCTCCGGCGCCTGGTAGCCCACCGTGCCGTAGATGGCCGACTCCTCGTCGTCCATCCTGCGCACCGCGCCCATGTCGATCAGCTTGAGCTGGTCCTCGCTCTGGATGGCGTTGTCGACCTTGAAGTCGCAGTACAGGAGGTTGCGGCTGTGCAGGTGCCCGAGCGCTTCGAGCGCCTCGATGCCGTAAGCGCACGCCTGTTCCACGGGCAGCGGCTCCCGCTTCCCCGTCGGCGTACGACGGTCGTTGGCGATCTCCTTCAGGGACTTGCCGCCGACGTACTCCATCACGATGTACCCGTCCAGCGAACCCGTCCGCTGGTCGAGGTGCTCCACGAAGTTGTAGATCCGCACGATGTTGGCGTGCTCGATCTCCGCGAGGAAGCGCCGCTCGGAGATGGCGGCGGCCATCGCGTCCTGGTCGCCGGTGTCCAGCAGGCCCTTCAGCACGACCCACCGGTCCGACACCGCGCGGTCCACCGCGAGGTAGATCCAGCCCAGGCCGCCGTGCGCCAGACAGCCCACGACCTCGTACTGGCCGTGGACGACATCGCCGGCCTTCAGCTTCGGGACGAAGGAGTACGGGTGACCGCACTTGGTGCAGAAGCCCTCCGTACGGCCCGCCAGGTCGCCGCGTGACCGGCCGACCGGGGCTCCGCAGTCGGAGCGGGAGCAGAACCGCTTGCGCTCCGGAACCTCCGGGTTCTCCAGGACCATCTCGCGGGGGTCGGGCCGGGGCACCTCCGGCACCTGGACGAGCCCCACGCCGAGCCGGCCGCGGCCGCTGGAACCGGCCGAGGAGCCGGAGCTGCGCACCGACACCGAGCGGCTCGTGGAGCTGCCCGACAGGGAGCGCGACAGGCGTCCCGACACCGAGCGCCGCGACTTCGACGAGTGCGACGACGTACGCGAGCTGCGGGCGGAGCCGGAGCGTGAACTTTCGCTGCCGGTCGAGCCCTTGTCGCCGCCGGTGCTCCCGGTGGACCGCGAGCCGGCCGTGCCTCCCCCGGAGGAGGGACCCCCGGCCGAGACGACCGGGGCGAGGCCGCAGGTGTCGCAGTACAGCTCGCCGCCGCCCACGTCCTCGTACGTGCCCTCGCAGTCCGGGCGCTGACACTTCTGCTGTGCCTGACTCATGACGAGTGCTCCCCCCTACGATCCTGCGGTCCGCCCTGCCCCGGGATGCGCGGGCCGCCCAGCAGTTCGGCGGCCGCCTGCTGAAAGCGCAGCACGGCCTGTTCGGCGACCCGCAGGTCGCAGGGCGCGCTCCACAGCATCCGGCGCGCCGCGTCGTACCGCTCGATCAGGAACGCGTCCTCCGCGAGGCCGTGCCGGGCGACCTTCGCCTTGTACGCGTCGAGGCGGCCGCGCAGCTCGGCGCGGACCGCCAGTGGCTGGGTGACCGCGGTCAACGACTCGCGGGCGCGCAGCAGTTCGTCGTCCGCCTTCTGCTCCAGGGACTCCAGGAGCGGGGACAGACGGTGCCACTGGGCGTGTCTGCGGTATTCGGCGGCCGTCGCCAGCTGCTCCTGTAGCACGGTCGGCGGGCCGCTGACGACCGGCACCTCCGTGGCCGCGATCTTCGCCAGGACCTCGCCGCGGGCGTTACGCGCCTCGGCGAGGGTGCGGTCCGCGCGCGAGAGCACGTCCCGCAGCTTCACCAGCCGCTGCTCCGCGTCCTGGCGGACGGTCAGCACCGCGTCGATCTCCCGGCGTACGTCCTCCAGGGCGCGTGCCTCGCGGTCGTACACCGTGGTGTTCGGCCGGCCGCCGCCCGGGGCGGAACTCCCGGGCGTGGGCACCCAGAAGGCCAGCGGGTCGGAGACGACCTGCTCGCGCAGGTTCGTCAGTGTGCGGGTGATGCGCTCCAGGTCGTCGCCGGCCGGGTGCTCGCCGGGGCGCACACCGACGGAGTGCGCGAGCTTGCGGGTGCGCTGAAGCTCCGCGGCCAGTAAATCGATCCGGGCGGGCAGCGCCGACCAGACCGCGTCGGCGGCGACGACCATGTCCAGCGAGGTGGCGTACAGCTCGTTCATCCGGTCGACGAGTGTGATCAGCGTGAACTGTTCGCTGAGCTTGCCCGAGCCGCCGTGCAGCGTCGGCGCGTTGGCCATGGCGCCGGCGGAGCCCGCGACGGTGACGGCCTCGCCGCGCAGCAGCTCGGTCAGCTCCACCAGGTCCTCCCGGCTGGACCAGCGGCGCCGGGCGCGGATGTCGCGGGCGGCGCGCAACGCGTCCGTGTACGCGTCGAAGTACGCCCACAGCAAGGTGATCGACGCCTCGGCGGCCGACCAGCGCTCCTTGGTGAAGCCGGTGAGCTCGGCGCCTTCGAGGAGTCTGCGGCCCGCGTGGTCCTGGAGGGCGAGGAGTGAGGTCTCGATCGCCTCGTGCTCCGCGCCGAGCCGCGCCAGCGCACGGTCCACCTCGTCCCGGTCCATCACCGGCCCGGGGGGTCCCGTGACGCCCATCGATCACCTCTCGCTGCTGTGGATTCCTATGTGGTTGACGTGGTCGACGTGGTCGCTGACGGTATGTCAGCTCGTTCGCAGGTACTGCGGTGCCGGCGGTTCCGACACCGCCGAGTCCTCATCCAGTGTGGCCGACAGCCACTTGTCGTACGAGGCCTGCCAGCCGTTCGCTGTGTCCTCGCGGTAGTCCACGAGTATCTGGTTGACCCGGCGTACCAGATCGTCGGCGTCCTTCTTCATCGCCACGCCGTAGTACTCGGTGGTGAAGGGGGCGCCCTTCAGCTCGACCGTCGGGTCCTGGGCGGCCTGGCTGGCGGCGAGCGCGCCGTCGGTCACCACGGCGTCCACCTCGCCGAGTTGGAGACGCACCAGGCAGTCGAGCTGGTTGGGGACGGTGTGGTCGATGTCGGCGGAGGAGACGAGCTCGTTCGCCTTCTTGTCCTCCTCCAGCTTGGCGTACGCGGTGGACCCCTCGGCCGAGCAGATCCTCTTGTCGGCGAGCGAGTCGTCGTAACCCGTGATCGTCGAGGACTTGGGTGCCAGGACCTGCTGGCCGGTCTTGAAGTACGGCGCCGAGAAGGCGACGTCCTCAAGGCGGCTACAGCTGATCGTCATCGTGCGGACGATCATGTCGACGCGGCCCGCCTGGATGGCCGGGATGCGCTGGTTGGTGGGGATGGCCTTGAACTGGACCGCGTCCGGGTCGCCGAGGATCTCCTGCGCGATCCGGTGGACCAGGTCGATGTCGAAGCCCTCCAGCTCGGCCGTGCCGGCGGTGTTGGGGTCGCGGTAGCCCCAGCGGTAGCTGTTCTGGTCGACGCCGACGATCAGCTTCCGCTTCTCGCCCTCGCGGGCCTTGATGGCGTCGATGGTGGAGCCGTCCGCGCCGGACGGGGACAGGGTCTGCTTCTCCGGGGCGGTGCACTCCTCGGCCCGCGCCTGACTGCCGTGGGCGACATCCTGGCCGTCCGTGCCCGCGGCGTCGCCGGTGGACTGGGTCTTCGGCAGCAGCAGCGCGAAGGCCAGCGCCAGGGCGCACACGACCGCCATCGCACCCACACCGCCCCAGCCCTTCAGGCCGGCCCGCAATCGTTGTGCATGCATCGTCACGCCCCCTTTCACCGGTACTCCGACAGCCTGCGCCCGATGCCCAGCACCGCACCGGCGGCACCGATCACCGCGAGGGCGGCCGCACCCACCGACAGCCCGGTCATGGCGTCCAGGCCGTCCCCGGCCGCCCGCTTGAACTCGGTCTGCTCGTGGTTGAGCGCCTTGGCGAGGTTCTTGTCGACGCTGTCGAAGCACTCGACCGTCGCGCCCTTGGCGCCGATCACCTTTTCCAGCGCCTGCTCGTAGTTGCCGTTGTCGTCCTCCGCGCGGGCGGAGGTGTGGCGCTTCTGCCACTCCTCCATATTGCCGACGGCCGCGGTGACCGGCTGCTCGCCGGTGTCGTCGTCGGCGAGGTTCTCGGCCAGGGACAGCCCCTTGGCGAGGGTCTTCATGTCCGCCTGGAAGGTGACGTCGTACTTGTCGAGTGCCTTGCCGCTCACCTCGACCGTCTCGGCTCCGCGGGCCACCAGTGTCAGGTTCTCGTTGCCGCGTGCCTTCAAGGAGGCGATCCGGGCGTCGTTCAGCACGTTCAGTGAGCGGACGCCGTGGTCGTACGAGTCGTTGAGGCCCGCGCGGGCGACGCTGTGGCCGACGACCAGCCAGAGCAGCACCACCGTCGCCGTCGCGGTCGCGGCCACCAGGCCGTGGTTCAGTACGCGGTTGGTGCGCCGGTAGTTGCGGTGCTGGGCCCAGGCCAGCCCGGCGAGCACGAGGACCCCGAGGGCGATCGCGGCCCAGGGGTACGGCGTCGCGTCGTCGTAGTCGGCGCGCAGCCGCTGGTTCTCCTTCGTGTAGAGATCCTCGGCCGCGGGGAGCATGTCGGTCTGCATCTTCTCGTTCGCGTACCGCAGGTATGCGCCGCCGACCGGGAAGCCCTGCCGGTTGTAGGTGCGGGCCCGCTCGACCAGGCCCTTGTACTCCGGCAGCATCCGGTTGAGCTTGGCGATGGTCGCCGCGGACGGGGAGTCGGGGTCCGAGTTCGCGGCGGCGTTGACGAGTTTGCCCGCGGCGGTGCGGATGTCCTTCTCGTACCGGTCGCGGGTGGCGGCGCTCTCGCCGCCGCCGGCCAGGAAGCCGCTGGAGGCGGCCGTGTTGGCGTCGGCGAGCGAGCGGTAGATGTCGGCCGCGTCCGAGCTGAGGGGCTGGCTGCTGTGCAGCACGTCGTCGGCGGCGGCCGCCCGCTCGGTCGTCTGCCAGGCCGTCACGGCGCCGAAGGCGACGACCAGCAGGGCGAGGACCGCGCCGATGATGCGCAGCCTGCCGGGTTCGGTGGTGGCCGCCGCGCGGAGGCGGTCGACACCTTCCGCCCAGGCGGTACGGCGTGCGGGCTGGGTGGGCTCAGGTGCGGCCGATCCCTGCGGTGCGGGGGGAAGGGAGGGGCCGGGTGCACCGGGGCCGCCCGGTTGTGGCGGCAGAGATGGCATCGTGGGCACGGCGGCGCCCGGTGGTGCTGCCGTGCTGCTTTTCTGCGGTTGTGTCACTGTTGACCTCCCCCATGGTCATCCGTCACCGCAAGTATCGCTGCCGGGACTGACATTCCGCACCGGCCTTCACTGGATCTTGATTGGATCGCAGCGGTACAGCCCGAGTTTCGGGCATGACGTGGCGCTCCGCACCCTCCCCTGCCCATGAATACGCCGGGGGAATCGGTTCGGTTCCATCGGGGGGCGGGTGGGAGCTCGCCGGCGTCACGTCTCGTAGTGCGTACGCACCCGTTCCTGGGCCTCGGCCCCCGCTCCGGCCTGGTCCAGCCCGAGCAACGCAGCACCCAGCACCGGCCGTGCCCGCACCACCCGTGCCACCGCCTTCGGAGCCCGGTCTGCCAGCAAGTCCCGTATCCGGGAATCCAGTTGTGCGTGTCCCGCGGCCAGCACGCCACCCCCCAGCACCACCGGCGTCTCCTCCTCCAGCAGCCCCAGGCGGGTCAGTGCCACCGCCGCCATCGTCACCACCTCGTCGGCCAGACGGTCCACGACCGCCCGGGCCACCGGGTCGCCGCCGGTCGCCGTCGCGAAGAGGACCGGCGTCAGTTCGTGGCGGCGGAGCGGCTCGATGTGTTCCAGGTGCAGGGCCTCGATCAGGGCGTACATGGAGTCGAGGCCGAAGTGCGCGGGCAGGGCATGGGCCAGCGCGGTCGGCTCGCCCCTGCCGTCCTCCGCGCGGGCCGCGAACCACAGCGCCTCCTCCGCCAGGCCCCAACCGCCGCCCCAGTCACCGGAGACACGGCCGATCGCGGGGAAGCGGGCGGTAAGGCCGTCGGGGCGCATGCCGACGCAGTTGATGCCGGCGCCGCAGACGACGGCGACCCCGCGCGGCTCGGTGACCCCGGCTCGCAGGATCGCGAACGTGTCGTTGCGGACCTCGACACTCGTGCCCCACGCGCGCGCGTGCAGCGCGGCCGCCAACTGCTCCTCCTCCACGGGGAAGTCGGCGTTGGCCAGACATGCCGAGACATGGTCGGCGCAGGCGACCCCGGCGGCGGTGAAGGCCCGCTCCACGGCCTCGGCGACCACGTCCACCGCAGCCCTCACACCCACCGCCGGTGGCCGGAAACCGCCCCCGCGTGCCGTGGCCAGGACCCGCCCGTCGGCCGCCACCACCGCCACGTCGGTCTTGCTGTTGCCCGCGTCGACGGCGAGGACGGATGCGGTCAGGCCCACGCGAGGTGCTCCCGGTTGTGTGCGATCAGTCGGTCGGTGAGGCCTTGTGCGTATTCGTACTGGCCGATCAAGGGGTGGGACAGCAGGGCGCGGAAGACCCGTTCCCGGCCCCCCTGCACGGCGGCGTCCAGCGCCAGGTCCTCGTACGCCGTCACCTGCGCCATCAGCCCCGCGTACAGCGGGTCCACGGCCGGCACCGCCAGCGGTGTCGCGCCCTTCCGCGTCACCCTCGCCTGCACCTCGATCACCGCGTCGTCGGGGAGGAAGGGCAGCGTGCCCCGGTTGTGGGCGTTCACCACCTGGTACGGGCTTCCTCCGTCGCCGAGCAGCCCGGCCGCCAGGTCCACCGCCGCCTCCGAGTAGTAGGCGCCGCCCCGCTTGGCGAGCAGTTCCGGCTTCTCGTCCAGGGCCGGGTCGCCGTACATCTTCAGCAACTGCCGTTCCATTTCGGCCACTTCGGCCGCCCTGGAGGGCTTGGTGCGCAGCTCGCGCACGACCTCGTCGTGTGCGTAGTAGTAGCGCAGGTAGTACGACGGGACCACGCCCAGGCGGTCCAGGAGTGGACGGGGCATGTGCAGGTCGGCGGCGATCGGGCCGCCGTACTCCGCAAGGAGCTTGGGCAGGACGTTCTCGCCCTCGGGGCCGCCCAGCCGTACGCCCGTCTCCCAGGTGAGGTGGTTGAGGCCCACGTGGTCCAGGTGGATGTCCGAGGGGGCGACGCCCAGCAGGCCGGCGAACTTCCGCTGGAAGCCGATCGCCACGTTGCACAGGCCGACCGCCTTGTGGCCCGCCTGGAGCAGGGCGCGGGTGACGATGCCGACCGGGTTGGTGAAGTCGATGATCCAGGCGTCGGGGTTGGTACGGCGGACCCGTTCCGCGATGTCGAGGACCACCGGCACCGTGCGCAGCGCCTTGGCCAGGCCGCCCGCTCCCGTCGTCTCCTGCCCGACGCAGCCGCACTCCAGCGGCCAGGTCTCGTCCTGCTCGCGGGCCGCCTGACCGCCGACGCGGAGCTGGAGCAGGACGGCGTCGGCGCCCTCGACACCCGCGTCCAGGTCCGAGGTCGTGACGATCCTGCCGTCATGGCCCTGCTTGGCGAAGATACGGCGGGCCAGGCCGCCCACCAGCTCCAGACGTTCGGCCGCCGGGTCGACGAGCACGAGCTCCTCGATCGGCAGGGTGTCCCTCAACCGTGCGAAACCGTCGATGAGTTCGGGTGTGTAGGTCGAGCCGCCGCCGACCACGGTGAGTTTCATGGATGGATCAACCCTTTACTCCGGTGAGGGTGACGCCCTCGACGAACGCCTTCTGGGCGAAGAAGAACACGAGGATCACGGGGGCCATGACCAGTACGGTCGCGGCCATGGTGAGGTTCCAGTCGGTGTGGTGCATGCCCTTGAAGGACTCCAGGCCGTAACTCAGTGTCCAGGCGCTCTGGTTCTCCGATGCGTAGATCTGCGGGCCGAAGTAGTCGTTCCAGGCGTAGAAGAACTGGAACAGGGCGACGGCGGCGATGCCCGGCTTCGCCATGGGGACGACGACTCTGAGGAGCGTGCGCAGATCGCCGCAGCCGTCGACCTTCGCCGCGTCCACGTACTCGTTCGGGATCGTCATCAGGAACTGGCGCAGCAGGAAGATGGAGAACGCGTCCCCGAACGCCATCGGGATGATCAGCGGCCACAGAGTGCCCGACAGGTCGAGCTGCTTCGCCCAGAACAGATACATGGGGATGACGACCACCTGTGGCGGCAGCATCATCATCGAGATGACCAGCATCAGGGACAGATTGCGGCCCCGGAAGCGGAACTTGGCGAGTGCGTACGCCACCGGCAGCGAGGACACGACGGTAAGGACTGTTCCCAGTCCCGCGTAGATCAGTGTGTTCTTCCACCAGGTCAGGAAGCCCGGTGTGTCGAAGACCTTCTGGTAGTTGCCCCACTCCCAGGTGTGCGGGATCAGATCCCGGCTGAGGGCCTGGGAGTCGCTCATCAGCGAGGTCAGGAACACGAACACGAAGGGCAGCGTGAAGAAGAGGGCCGCGGCCACGCCGAGGGAGTGGACCGCGATCCATTCGAGGGCGGCCCGTCGCCGGGCCGTGCGCTCGGCCGGGGTGGGCGCCGGCAACTCCACGGGCCTGTCCAGTACTTGGGTCATGGGTCAGTCACCTGCCTGGATGAGACCGCCCCGGCGCCGCATCAGGAACGCGGTGAACGCCATCGACAGGGCGAAGAGGACGAGGGCGACGACACACGCGGAGCCGTAGTCGAAGCGCTGGAAGCCGAGGTTGTAGACGAGCTGGGGGAGGGTCAGCGTGGACTTCTCCGGGTAGCCGGGCTCGAACTGCGTGCCCGCGCCCTGGATCACGCCCGAGGCGACCTTCCCGGCGATCAGTGGCTGTGTGTAGTACTGCATGGTCTGGATCACGCCCGTGACGACCGCGAACATCACGATCGGCGAGATGTTCGGGAGCGTGACGTAGCGGAACCGCTGCCACGCCGAGGCCCCGTCCAGCTCGGCCGCCTCGTACTGCTCCTGGGGTACGTCGAGCAGCGCGGCCATGAAGATGACCATCAGGTCCCCGATGCCCCACAGGGCGAGCAGGGTGAGGGCCGGCTTGGACCAGGTGGGGTCGTTGAACCAGCCCGGCGCCGGGATGCCGACCTTCTCCAGGATCGAGTTGACCGGTCCCGTACCGGGGTTGAGGAGGAACGCGAAGGCCATGGTGGCCGCCACGGGCGGGGCCAGATAGGGCAGGTAGAACAGGGTGCGGAAGACACCCGTGCCGGTCTTGATCTTTGTGATCAGAAGGCCGACGCCGAGTCCGAAGACGACCCTCAGGGTCACCATCACGACGACCAGCCACAGGGTGTTGCGCAGCGCCGGCCAGAAGTACGGGTAGTGCTCGAAGACGTACGTCCAGTTCTGCGTTCCGCTCCACGTCGGCGGCTTGAAACCGTCGTAGTGCATGAACGAGAAGTAGACCGTCGAGAGCAGCGGATAGGCGAAGAAGACCGTGAAACCGATCAGCCAGGGCGACATGAAGGCGGCGGTCCGAAGCGCTGACCGCCGGCGCTTCGATGCCAGAGTGACGCTGCTCATCACTGTGCCTGCGCGATGTCCGTGTCGATCTGCTTGGCGGTGTCCTCAAGGCCCTTCTTCAGGTCCTTGGCCTTGCCGCTCTCGTACTCGTATCCGAACAGCTGGATGGTGTGGAGGTACACGCCGCCGTTGACCGACGCGGGAGCTGTCGTGGAGTTCGGGTTGGCCGCGATCTCCAGGAAGGTCTTGAAACGCGGGTCGTACTCCAGCTTCGGCGACTTCAGGGCGGCCAGCGTGGACGGCACGTTGTGGATGGCGTTGGAGAAGCCCACCACCGCGTCCGTGTCCGTGGTCATGTACTTCACCAGCTCCCAGGCAGCGTTCTGCTTCTTGCTGGTGGCGGCGATTCCGGCGATCGTGCCGGTGATGTAGCCCTTTCCGTACTGGTCGGCCTGGTCGTCGGGGACGGGCAGCGGGGCGACGCCGATCTCGAAGTCGGTCTTGGCGTCCAGGGCCATTCCGAGGCGCCATTCACCGTCGAGCTGCATGGCGACCTGACCGGTGTGGAAGGGGTGCTTGGGGCCCCATTCGTCGCCGAGGGTGGCCCGGTATTTCTCCAGCTTCTGGTAGCCGCCGAGTTCGTCGACGAGCTTCTTCTGGAGGGTGAAGCCTTTCTCGAACGCGGGGTCCTTGGCGACGTTGGACTTTCCGCTGGAGTCGAAGTACGTCGGGGAGAACTGCGCGAAGATGTGCTCGGTAGTCGACTCCCAGCCGTGGTAGTTCGGCATGAAGCCGAGCTGCTTGTACGAGTCGCCCTGAGCGATCGTCAACTTCTTGGCGTCGGCCTCGAATTCGGACCAGGTCTTCGGCGGGCTCTTGATTCCGGCCTTCTCGAAGGCCGTCTTGTTGTAGTAGAGCCCGTACGCGTCGCCCAGCAGCGGCACACTGCACCGGTTGCCCTCGTACTGGGTGTACTCGTTCATCGCCTTCGGGAAGGTCTTCTCCGGGTCGATGTCCGACTTCTCGAAGAACGGGTTGAGGTCGACCAGGGCGCCGGACGAGCAGAACTTGCCCACGTTGTTCGTGGTGAAGGACGAGATCGCGTCCGGGGCCTTGTCGCCGCCGGCCCGCAGGCCCTGGTTCATCTTGTCGTCGGTCATGTTGCCGACGACGTTGACGTGGATGTTGGGGTGCGCCTTCTCGAAGCCGGCGATCAGCGACTTGACGGCCTTCACCTCGGCGGGCGCGCTCCAGGCGTGCCAGAAGTTGATGGTCGTCTCCTGGGAGGCGTCGTCTTCGGCGCCGGAGTCCGACTGGCCGGTACAGGCGGTGGTGAGGAGGGCGAGGGAGGCGGAGGCGGCGAGCGCGATCGCTGCCTTTCGGGATATTCCGGGCATGGCAAGTACTCCCTGGGACGGGACGGGGGCGGTGAGGGAAAGGGGTGCGTACGTTCCTCAGCGCGAGGTGTCGAAGACCTCGTCGCGGGTGGCTGCCAGCGCGCTCTCCAACGCGCCGCGCAGCACGGGGTGTTCATGGACGTCGCCCACGACGAGCCGGGGCCGGGCCGCGGCCAGTTCCTCCAGCTCGGACTGGACGAGTGAGCGCAGCACCTCGCCGCCGGAGGCCAGCGAGGCGCCGCTGAGGACGACGAGTTCGGGGTCGAGGACGGAGACGAGGGAGGCGAGACCGGTGGCGAGGCGGGTCGCGTACGTCTGGAGGAGCAGCCGGTTCAGGACGGTGTCCTCTGCGGCGGCCCGTTCGACGAGGGTTGCGGCGACCTCGGCGTACGGTCCCGAAGGGATGTCCGCGATGCCGAGTTCGCGGGCGAGGTGGGGGATGGCCTGTGAGCCGGCCAGCTCCTGGTAGCCGCCACTGTTGGCTTTGGTTACTTGCCGGACCAGTGGTGCGCCGGGAACAGGCAGGAAACCTACCTCTCCCGCGCCGCCGGTCCAGCCGCGGTGCAGCCGGCCGCCGAGGACGAGGGCGGCACCCAGGCCCCCTTCGTTCCACAGCAGCACGAAGTCCTCGTGTCCCCGGGCGGCCCCGAGTCGCTGCTCGGCGACGGCGACGAGATTGACGTCGTTCTCGTACTCGACCGGCATCGGCAGGACGGCGGCGAGTTCGTCGAGCAGCGCGGGGGAGTGCCAGCCCGGGAGGTGGGAGGCGTAGCGCAGTCGGCCGGTGCCCGGGTCGAAGGCGCCGGGGGTGCCGATGACGAGCCGGTGGAGGTCGGCACGGGCGACCCCGGCCGCCTTCACGGCGCCGTCGAGGGCGTCGGTGACCTGCTGGACGACGGGCCCGCTGGGGCGCCTGCCCGGCGTGGGCAGCTCGTACTCGCCGACCGTGCGGCCGGTGATGTCGGCGACGGCGGCGAGGATGCGTTCGGGGGTGACGTCGAGCCCGGCGGCGTACGCGGCGGTCGGGTTGACCGCGTACAGCTGGGCGTTCGGGCCCGGGCGTCCCTCGGTGGTGCCGGTCACGAGGACGAGCCCGGCGGACTCCAGACGGGCCAGGAGCTGGGAGGCGGTCGGCTTGGAGAGGCCGGTGAGCTTGCCGATCTTCGTGCGGGACAGGGGGCCGTGGGCCAGGAGGAGGTCCAGGGCGGCACGGTCGTTCATGGCGCGCAGGACGCTCGGGGTGCCCGGCGTGCCGGCGGTTCCTGCCATGTGAGTCCCACCTGCCTTTCTCAGCCGCCCAGCTTCTCAGTGACGGGGGAGGGAAGTCCATCGAGGGCTCCTGTCGGAGCACCATTCCAGCCACTGTTAGGAAAGTTTCCTATCGCGGTGTTCAGGAAGGTAAGCCCGTCGTGAAGGGGTCGTCAAGAGAGACCGCCCCCGGGCAACGGACTCGTAACCGGAGGGGGCGGTGAGGCCTGCGGCCGTACCGCTCCTGACAGGATGGCGTGATCACAACAGAACGTGACCACAACAGAAGGAGGGGCGGCACATGACCGTACTCATCCTGTCCGTCGTCCTCGTGCTCGTCCTCGCAGGGTGCGCCTGCGTCGTCTGGGCCCAGCGGGGCGGCCCACGCTGGGTGCGCGGGGTGGCCGCCGTGACGGTGGGGGCGGGTCAGCTGGTGAGCCGGCTGGGGCGCAGCAACGGCCGGAGCAGGAACTCCAGTTCCGGCGACGACTAGGGGCCTGTCCGGCGGATCAGGTCCTGGAGCGGCGCCCGGCAGACCAAGAGGCGGCAGCCGGAACGACTCCGGACGCCGCCTTCCTCGTAGGCCCGGCTACTTCGTCGTACTCGTCGGCGCAATCGGTGAAGCCGCCGCCGCCTGCGGTGACGAGGTGTTCGAGTAGGCCGACGGGGCCGACATGCCTGCCGTCGGATCCGAGGCCGGCTCCTGCTCCACCTGGAGGGGGAGGCCGCCGACGATGCGGATGCCCTCGGCGTCGAAGGCGCGCTTGATGCGCCAGCGGAGTTCGCGTTCGACGGTGAGGGACTTGCCGGGCATGGTCTTGGCGGAGACGCCGACGACCATCGAGTCCAGGAGGACGCTGTCCAGGCCCAGGACCTCGATCGGGCCCCAGAGCATCTCGTTCCAGGGGTCTTCCTTGCTCATCGTCTCGCCGACCTGGGACAGGACCGCCCTGACCCGGTCGAGGTCCTCGGAGGGGCGGACGGTGACGTCGACGCCGGCCGTGCCCCAGCCCTGCGACAGGTTGCCGATGCGCTTGACCTCGCCGTTGCGGACGTACCAGATCTCGCCGTTGTCGCCGCGGAGCTTGGTGACGCGCAGGCCAACCTCGATGACCTCGCCGGAGGCGACGCCCGCGTCGACGGTGTCGCCGACGCCGTACTGGTCCTCAAGGATCATGAAGACGCCGGAGAGGAAGTCCGTGACCAGGTTGCGGGCGCCGAAACCGATGGCCACGCCCGCGACACCGGCCGAGGCCAGCAGCGGGGCGAGGTTGATCTCGAAGGCGGAGAGGACCATCAGGGCCGCGGTGCCCATGATCACGAAGCTGGCCACCGAGCGCAGCACCGAGCCGATCGCCTGCGAGCGCTGACGGCGGCGCTCCACATTGACCAGCAGACCGCCCAGCGACGTACCGTCCACCGCCTGGGCCGTGCGGTTCATGCGCTCTATCAGCTTGGTTATCGCGCGGCGTACCACCACTCTCAGTACCGCCGCGATCACCAGGATCAGCAGGACCCGGAGACCGATCGCGAGCCACGTGGACCAGTTCTGCTCGATCCAGCCGGCGGCGTTGGTCGCGCTCTCCTGGGCGTCCTGGAGCGAGGGGACCGACGGGGTCGTCCCCGAGGGGGACGGCGTCGGTGACGGCGACGAACCGGCGGCCGACAGGACGGCGGACAAGGACACGGCAGGTACCTCCAGGTGCAGGTTCCGCCCGCCGGCAGGCAGTAAAGATCACGGGAAGGTCACCGGACGGGCAGGCCAACCACACTATCGGGGCATCGTGTGTGGATCGTTGTCATGTTCGAGGGAGAGAAGCCGCCGACCCGGGCATGAACAGGTGGGATGAACCCTCCGTGATCCGGGGGATGATTTCAGATGTGGTCGAAAACACTCCCAGCCCGTTACCGGGACATGGTGGCGCTTCCACCAGGCATGAGGAGAGACTGACTACAGATCGTCCCGGCGCGAGCCACGCGCCGCCGACGCACAAGGAGGCATCCGTGCCGCATGTCCTGGTCCTCAACGCGTCGTACGAGCCGCTCGGCGTCGTACCGCTCCGCCGCGCGCTCGTCCTCGTCCTCGAGAACAAGGCCCAATGCCTCGAGGAGTCCGGCGCCTTTATGCACAGCGCAACCGTCACAGTCCCCGCACCAAGCGTGGTCCGGCTCAAGCGATTCGTCCGGGTTCCCTATCGGGGACCCGTTCCTCTGACCCGGCGGGCGCTCTTCGCCCGCGACGGGGGCCGGTGCATGTACTGCGGTGGCGTCGCAACCAGCGTCGACCACGTCATCCCGCGCAGCCGCGGGGGCAAGCACGTCTGGGACAACGTGGTGGCGTCCTGCCGTCGCTGCAACCACGTGAAGGCCGACCGGCATCTCTTCGAGATCGGCTGGCGCCTGCGCCACAAACCTGCTCCGCCCACCGGCCTGGCCTGGCGCATCATCGGGACCGGCCATAGGGATCCGCGCTGGCTGCCCTACTTGCAGCCATTTGGCGCGGAGGACGCCATGGCCCGGATCGACGGCGCTATTTCCGCCTGACGATCCGGGCCTTCGCATTGCCCCGGCCGGGCGACGGTACGGCCGGGCAAACGGCACGCCTTCAGCCGGTCCCGGGGGTCCCCCGTTCCCCCGGGACCGGACGTGTTACGTGTACCGCAGCTCCCCGGGGTGTGCCGAGCGGCTCAGCAGGGGCAGCGAGGTGGCCGCCGCCAGCAGGCAGGTCGCGTACACCGCGAGTGGGACCAGGAGTGCGGCGAGCGAGGACGGGGCGAACGCCCCGCCGACGAGTCCTCCGTATCCGACGCCGATCGTCAGGCCGCCGAGCCCCGCCAGCAGCAGCGCCGGCGCGAGCGGCAGCGCCGTCTCCAGCAGCAGCGCCCGGCCGAGCACCGCCCGTGGCACCCCGGCGGCGGTCTGCGCGGCCAGGCCCCGGCGGCGGGTGGCCAGTGACTCGGCGGTGCCGACGGCCAGCGCGCACAGCGTGATCACGAGGGCGACGAGGATCGCGGCGGCGGTGAGGTTCAGACCCGTCTCGTAGAAGGACATGCTCACGGCCCTGTGCTCCATGCTGTGCAGCTGGGCGAGCAGCCCCTGCCGTACGCCGACGAAGCCCGTCCCCACGACCGTCACCAGCAGCACGGCCGCATGCGTACGGGCCGCCGCCCACGGGTCGTCGCGCAGCCGCTCCGCCGCGATCAGCACGCCCGGGTTTCCCGTGCGGGCGGCTAGGTACCGGCCGGTCAGCCCGGCAGTGACCCCCGAGAGCCACACCGAGACCACACCCACCAGTACCACCGCGGCGCAGACCGTCAGCGGAACCATCGCGAACCCGATGAGGGGATTGTCCCGGTACGGCGTGAACGCCAGAAGCAGCACCAGGACGGCGAACGCCGGCACCACCACCGCGAGCGCGAGCCCCGGCCGCCGTGTCGTCCGAACCCGACGCACCCAGCCCAGCGGCGAGGCGATCACCCGGCGCAGCGCCAGCGCGCTCACCAGCGCACCCAGCACCGGCACGGCGGCCCCGACCAGCACGAACCCGGCCCAGGCGAGGCCCGGCGGCGCTTCCCACTGGCCGAGCACGACCGGCACGGAGGCGAGTACGGCGGCCACCGACCCCACCAGACAGGCGAGCCCCGCCTCCAGCGCGGCGATCCGCCGCACCTGTCCCGGCGCGGCCCCCGCGAGCCGCAGCGCGGCCAGCCGCCGGTCGCGGTGCACGGCACCGATCCGGGTGCACTGCCCGAGGAACCCGAGCACGGGGATCAGCAGAAGCACCAGCGCGAGGACCACGCCCGTCCGCTCACCGGGATGGTTCAGCAGGCCGTTCGCGAAGGAGATCGAGTACTGCCCCTCGATCGACGCGATCGCGACGGCCACCAGCCCGAAACCGGTCGCGAGCCCCGCCCCCACCGCCGTCAGCGCCGCCCGCCACCACTCCCGCCGGTCCGACCCCCGGGTCAACATCCAGGCCAGCCGCAGATCGGCCCTCACGCGGTCACCTCCAGCGACGTGACGATTCCGTCGCTCAGCCGCACCTCGCGGTCCGCGGAGGTCGGAGTCCGGGTGCTGTCGGTGGTCGGCAGGTGGGATCTCATGCGGTCACCTCCAGTGGTGTCACGGTCCCGTCGCTCAGCCGCACCTCGCGGTCCGCGTATGCCGCCACCTGCGCGTCGTGCGTGATCAGCAGCACCGCCGTGCCCGCCTCGCGGGCGGTGTGCACCAGGGCCGTCATCACCTGCTCGCTCGCCAGGGAGTCCAGTGCGCCGGTCGGCTCGTCCGCGAAGACCACCTTCGGGCCGGTGACGAGCGCCCGGGCCAGGGCGGCCCGCTGTGCCTGGCCACCGCTCAGCTCACCCGGCCGTTGCGCCTCCTGCCCGCGCACGCCGAACCGCTCCAGCCACTCACCGGCCCGCTCCTGCGCCTCTCCCCGTGTGCTCCCGGCCAGCATCAGCGGCAGGGCCACATTGTCGAGTGCGGTCAGCTCCGGGATGAGCTGCCCGAACTGGAAGACCACGCCGAAGTCGGTACGGCGCAGCTCGCTCAGCCTCTTCTCGGGCAGCGTGTCCAGCCGCGCCCCGTCGTACGTCACCGTGCCCTCGTCCGGGCGGACCAGCCCCGCCAGACAGTGCAGCAGCGTCGACTTCCCGCTGCCGCTGGCGCCGGTCACGGCGAGGATCTCGCCGGCGTGCAGCTCGGCCGAGGCGCCGCGCAGGGCCTCGGTCCTGCCGTGCGCCTTGGTGAGGTCACGGGCCGCCAGGAGCGGCACTGGGTTGGTCATGCTGCGTCGACCTCCGCGGTCAGGGTGGTGAGCCGGGCCGCCGTCGTGGTCATCCAACGGAGGTCGGCGTCAAGGTGGTTAAGGGCGTAGTCGGCCGAGAGCACGGTCGCGAGATCGGCGCCCGGGGCGGTTTTCACCGCCGTGAGCTCACGCATCCGCTCCATGTGCGCGGCGCGTTGCGCCCGCAGATAGGCCTCCGGGTCGCCGCCGGACAGGATCGCGACCACGACCTTGGCGAAGATCTCGTTCGTCACGAAGGGCGCGGGCGGCGCGATCTCGCCCGCCCACTTGGCGAGTTCGCGCGCACCGCCGTCCGTCGAGCGGTACATCGTGCGCTCCGGACCGCCGTCCGAGTCGGTGCCCTCGACCTCGGCGAGGCCGTCGCGGACCAGGCGCTGGAGGGTCGTATAGACCTGCCCGTAGGCCAGCGGACGGGCCTGCGGAAAACGTTCGTCGTGGCGTCGCTTGAGGTCGTAGCCATGGCTCGGCCCCCCTGCGAGCAGCCCCAGGAGGAGGTGGCGGGTGCTCATGGCGACCAGTATGCACTTGCTACATGTACTGAGTGAATAGTTCCCTCTGGATTTGCGGGTAGAAGTTCAAGGGCCGGGGCGGGCGGTGTGTGACTAGGCGCACGTCGTCCGGCCGGAGACGTCTGGTCCGGCGCCCACTGGGTAGGGCTGCGGTTACCCGTACGAAGCCGTTACACGTACTGAGCCGTTACCCGTACGAAGCCGCACTCGCCGTACTCGACAAGGAGGCCCTCGTGGCCGCATCGGCACACCTTCTGCTCTCGGCCCTCTCCAAACAGGAGGCGGACCAGTCCGCCGCACCCGATCTCCACAGCTGCGTCTTCAGCGCGGAGAGCGCCTGCGCCGAGGCTCCGCTGACCAGCGAACCCCCGCTGCCGGACGCGGAACCCCTCACCAGCGAGCCGCCGCTCGCCGACGCCGCCCCGCTGACCAGCGAGTCCGACGCCTACGCGGACATGCCGACCGGCGAGCTCGACGCCTACCCGGACCTTTTCCGCCCGGAGCGGTAGATGACGGCACCCCGGTCGGCCGCGCCCCCTGACGAGGACCTCTCCCGGCTCGCCGAGCTGCACGGCGTCGCCATGTCCTACAGCCCGTCGCCCGACCGTACGGTCGCCGCCTCGGCCGTCGCACTCAGCCGGGCGCTGGCCGCGCTCGGCGTCGACACGAGCACCCCCGGGGACGTCCGTGCCGCGCTCGCCGCCCGGGAAAGCGAGCTGAGCGAACGGCTGCTGCCGCCGACGGTGGTCTGCTGGATCGGCGGTACGTCCGCCGCCCTCGCCGCGCTCCCGGAGGGCACCCGGCTGCGCATCGAGACCGAACAGGGCGAGACCCGCGCCGCCGCCGAGCAACTCCCGCCCGGAGTCCACCGGTTGACCGCGACCGCCCCCGACGGCCGCACCGCCCGCGCCCACCTGATCGTCGCCCCGCCCCGGCTGCCCGCGCCGCCCGGACGCTCGTACGGCCTTCTCGTCCAGCTCTACTCCCTGCTCTCCCGGCGCTCCTGGGGCATGGGCGACCTCGGTGACCTCGCCGAGCTGGCCGCCTGGGCCGGGCGGGCGCTCGGCGCCGGATTCGTGCAGGTCAACCCGTTGCACGCGGCCGTGCCCGGTGCGCCCACCGACCCGTCTCCCTACCGGCCCTCCTCGCGCCGCTTCCCCGACCCGGTGCATCTGCACGTCGAGGACATCCCCGAGTTCGGGTACGTCGACGGGCGCGAGCGGGTGCGGGGGCTGCTGGAGCGGGCGGCGCGACTGCGTGAATCGGTGCTGGAGAAGGGGGAGTTGATCGACCGGGACGCGGTGTGGGAGCTGAAGCGGGAGGCGCTGGAGCTGGTACGGGAGGTGCCGCTGGGGCCGGGGCGCCGGGCCGCGTACGTCGACTTCCTCGCCGACCAGGGCGAGGCCCTGGAGGACCACGCCACCTGGTACGCGCTGGCCGAGGTGCACGGTTCGGACTGGCACAACTGGCCGACCGGTCTGCGCGACCCGCGCTCGGCGGAAACCGCCCGCGCCCGGCGCGAGTTGATGGACCGTGTCGACTTCCACTCCCGTCTCGCCTGGCTCACCGACGCCCAGCTCACCGCCGCCCAGCGCGCCGCGCGCGAGGCAGGCATGCCGCTCGGGATCGTGCACGATCTGGCGGTCGGGGTGCACCCCGGGGGCGCGGACACCTGGGCGCAGCAGCGGTACTTCGCGGCCGGGATGTCGGTCGGCGCACCGCCGGACGCCTTCAACGCCCGGGGCCAGGACTGGGGGTTGCCGCCCTGGCGACCGGACCGGCTGGCCGAGTCCGGCTACGCCCCGTTCCGCATGGTGCTGAAGGCCCTGTTCCGCTACGCCGGCGCCCTGCGCATCGACCACGTCATGGGCCTGTTCCGGCTGTGGTGGGTCCCGGAAGGGCTGCCGCCCACCGAGGGGACATACGTCCGCTACGACGCCGAGGCCATGCTCGCCGTCCTCGTGCTGGAGGCCTCCCGCGCCGGGGCCGTGGTGATCGGCGAGGATCTGGGCACCGTGGAACCCGGGGTCCGCGAGACGCTGCGCGAGCGCGGGGTGCTCGGCACGTCGGTCCTGTGGTTCGAACGGGACTGGGAGGGCGACGGCCGCCCGCTGCCCCCCGAGCACTGGCGCGCCGACTGCCTCGCCACCGCCACCACCCACGACCTGCCCTCCACCGCCGCCCGTCTCACCGGCGAACACGTCGAACTCCGCGACAGCCTCGGCCTGTTGACCCGCCCCCTGGAGGAGGAACGGGCGGAGGCGGCCGCCGACACCGGGGAGTGGCTGACCCTGCTGGCCCGGCTGGGTCTCTTGCAGGGGACCAGCGGAGGCATCGGCACGTCCTCCGAGGAGGCCGAGGTCCAGGCCCTCCACCGCTATCTGCTCCGCACCCCGGCCCGCATGATCGGCGTCTGGCTGCCGGACGGGGTGGGCGACCGCCGCCCGCAGAACCTGCCGGGTACGTGGGACCAGTACCCGAACTGGCGGCTTCCCGTGGCGGATGCGGAGGGGAAGCCGGTGACGCTGGAGGAGGTGGCGGGGTCGGCGAGACTGCATGCGCTCGTCGAGGTGCTGCGGGCGTCGGGTGCGCGGCACTCGTGAGCGCCGTGGCCACTCGCTTCCGACCCCGGCGCACCTCTTACGGCACCCCGAACGCGCGTCCCCACCCGGCGTTGGATACTTTGTCCCCGTGGACAAGAAGAACGCCCTGCGCGCCGGCGCCCTGGCTGCCGGTACGACGCTGATGATGCTGCTCATGACGTCTCCCGCGCTCGCGCTCACCCGCGACGACGGTGACGACCCCGGCACGGGCCTGAGCGTCATCGAGACGCTGGGTCTGTTCGTCGCGGCCCCGCTCGCCCTGTTCGCGGTCATCGCCGGTCTGGTGATGGTCCTGGACAAGTCGCACGTGGCGCACCGGGTGACCATCCCCAAGACCAAGGCCAAGACCGGCTCGAAGGCCTGACCGGGCCCCGCACGCTCTGTCAAGGGCGCCGACCCCGCCGTACGTACGGCGGGGTCGGCGCCCTTGCTGTGTTCCGCGGGATTCCGGCGTACGGCGTCACGGACTCGGCGCCGTCAGATACCTCTGCACCGTCGGCCCCAGCCACGCCACGATCTCCCCGCGGCTGAGGGCGACCGCCGGCGGGAACTTCAGGACGTACCGGGTCAGCGCCAGCCCGAGCATCTGCGTCGCCACGAGCGCGGCCCGCGCCGGGATCTGCTCGGGGTCGGGACACACGTGCCGGGCGACCGGCAGCAACTGGTCCCGGAAGATGCCCTGCATCCGCTCGGCCCCCGCCTGATTGGTGGTGCCGACCCGGAGCAGGGCCGTGAGCACCTCGTTCTCCTCCCACATGGTGAGGAAATGCCTCACCATGATCTCTCCGACGTCGTGCCGGGGCAGCGCGGCGAGGTCCGGCAGCTGGAGATCGACGGAGACCACCGCCGCGAACAGGCCTTCTTTGTTGCCGAAGTAGCGCATCACCATCGATGGATCGATGCTCGCGTCCTTGGCGATGGCGCGGATGGTGGCCCGCTCGTATCCGTCGGTCGCGAAGCGCTCACGGGCGGCGGCGAGGATCGCGGTGCGGGTGGCGTCGGAGCGGCGGTGCGGGGTGCCGGTTCCGGAATCTGGGCTGCCGCTGCTGCTGGCTTTCATGCCAACGAATGTAGGCCAACATGCGTAGGCCAACAAGTGTTGACAGTGTTCAGGGCTCGCTCTACGTTGGTCAACGAGCGTTGGTCAACAGTTGTTGGCAAACAAGCGTTGGCACTCAGGAGGCCACCATGAACGGCAACGACACTGGAAACGGCACCACCCCCGCCCCCTCCGTCATCGTCGTCGGCTCCGGCCCCACCGGCCTGCTCCTCGCCGGTGACCTCGCCACCGCCGGCGTCTCCGTCACCCTCCTCGAAAGGCGCCCCCACAAGATCAGCAACCTCTCCCGCGCCTTCGGCGTCCACGCCCGCACCCTGGAGCAGCTCGACGCCCGCGGTCTCGCCGACCCGCTGCTCGCCACCGGCGACACCATCACCGGCCTGCGCCTCTTCCGCCGCCTCTCGCTCGACCTGGGCACACTCCCGTCCCGCTTCCCGTTCCTGCTGATCACCCCGCAGTACGAGGTGGAGCGGCTGCTGGAGCGGCGGGCGCGCGAGGCCGGGGCCGAGTTCGTGTACGAGAGCGAGGTCGTGGGCCTGCGCCAGGACGACACCGGCGTCGACCTCGACGTACGCGACGCGGAGGGGACGGTCACCACCCACCGCGCGGCCTACGTCGTCGGCGCGGACGGCCACCACAGCGCCGTACGCCAGGCGATCGGCCTGCCCTTCCCCGGCGTCTCCGTCATCAAGTCCCTGTTCCTGGCCGACGTCAGGCTCGCCCAGCGGCCCGAGGGTGTGCTCACCGTCAACGGTGCGGGCGACGCCTTCGCGATGATCGCCTCCTTCGGTGACGGCTGGTACCGCGTCATGGGCTGGAACCGGCGCAACGAAGTGGCCGACGACGCCCCGCTCGACCTCGACGAGATCAAGGACGTCACCCGCCGCGCCCTGGGCACCGACTACGGCATGCATGACGCGCGCTGGCTCTCCCGTTTCCACAGCGACGAGCGCCAGGCGCCGGAGTACCGGGTCGGCCGGGTCTTCCTCGCCGGGGACGCCGCGCACGTCCACTCCCCGGCCGGCGGCCAGGGCATGAACACCGGCCTTCAGGACGCGGCCAACCTCGGCTGGAAGCTCACCGCGGCCGTCAAGGGCTGGGCACCCGCGGGCCTCCTCGACACCTACCAGGCCGAACGCCACCCCGTCGGCAAGGCGGTGCTGCGCAGCAGCGGCGGGCTGGTCCGGCTGGCCCGCGCGCAGAGCCCCGTGCTGCGCGCCGCACGCGGCCTCGTCTCGGCCTTCCTCAACGTGGCCCGGCCCGCCCAGCGCAAGGCCCTGGCCCAGATCTCCGGCCTCGGCTTCAAGTACCCCGCCCCCGGCGGCTCCCACCGCCTCACCGGCACCCGCGTCCCCGACGTCGCCCTCAAGAGCGGCCGTCTCTACGAGGCCCTCCGCGGCGGCCGGTTCGTGCTGATCGCCCCTGAAGGTCACGGGGGCGGCGCCGGCCGCGAGGACCGGCTGGCCGTGGAGCACTGGGCAGGAGACCGCCGTACGACCGTGCTGGTGCGCCCCGATGGATACGTGGCCTGGGCGACGGACGCCGCGGACGACTCGGCGGTCGAGACCGCACTCGCCGCCCACCTGGGCTGACCCGGGATCGATTGTTCAGCTTCACTGAAGAGAATCATCAAAAAGATTCGATGGACCTGACAGGTCGAGCGCTGCGACGGTGGACCCACCGCGATCATCGCGATCATCGCGATCACCGACCAGCGAAAGGACCTCTGTGGCCGTCACAGCCGACCGGACCACCACTTCCCGTACGGCATCGAGGGCGGCCCCTGTTCTGGGGGTCGCCCTCGCCGCTCTGGCCACCCTCGTCTGGTCCGGCAGCTTCGTCACCTCCCGGGCCCTGGGCGACAGCGTGCCGCCCGTGCAGCACGCCTTCTGGCGCTGGGTGGTGGCGCTCGCGGTCGTCGCCCCCTTCGGCGCCCGGCAGGCCTGGCGGCAGCGGGAGCTGATCCTGCGCCACCGCGGCTATCTGCTCCTCGCCTCGCTCCTCGGCGTGACCGTCTACAACACGCTCGTCAACCAGGCCGGAGTGTCCACGCCCGCCGCCAACATGGGCATGATCATGGCTGCGGCGCCGGTGCTGATGGCGGTGTACGAGCGGGCGAGCGGCGTTCGGCTCGGCGCCCGCCGGGTGGCCGGCCTGCTGATCGCCTGCACGGGCGTGCTGCTGCTGGTGGGCGGAGGAGCCGGCTTCGCGGCGGGCGACCTCTGGATGATCGCCGCGGCCTTCAGCTTCGGCGCGTACAGCGCACTGCTGCGCCGTAGGCCCGCCGAACTCGGCGGCGCCGCCTTCCTGTTCACAACGTTCCTCATCGGTACCGCCCTGCTGCTGCCCGCCCAGGGTGTGAGCCTCGCCGTGCAGGGCGGCTTCCAGCCGACGGCCGGAACCGTACTGCCCCTCCTCTACGTCGGCGTGGCCTCCTCCGCCCTCGCCTTCTTCGCCTGGAACACGGCGATCGCGCTGGTCGGCCCGACCCGCGCCGGCGTCGTCTACTACCTCCAGCCGGTCTGCGTGGCCCTGCTGTCCTGGGCGCTGCTCGACGAGGCGACCGGCCCGGCGCAGGTGCTGTGCATGGCGCTGATCCTGGGCGGGGTCGTGCTGGGCGCCGGGTCGAGTCGTACCGCCGGATAGGTTGCCGCCATGGCCGAGTGGGACATCCGGAAACTTCAGATCCTGCGGACACTGCGCGAACAGGGCACCGTGACGGCGACCGCCGAGGCGTTGCGGATGACTCCGTCGGCCGTCTCGCAGCAGCTGACCAACCTGGCGAAACAGCTGGGGGTGCCACTGCTGGAGGCGCAGGGGCGGCGGGTGCGGCTCACGGACGCGGCCCGGCTGGTGCTGCGCCATGCCGAGGCGGTGTTCGAGCAACTGGAACGGGCGGACGCCGAGTTGGCGGCGTACGTGCACGGAGAGGTCGGCGAGGTGCGGGTCGGCGCCTTCTCGACGGCGGTGCCCGCCTTGGTCGTACCGGCCGTACGGGCGCTGCGGGCCGCGCATCCCGGGGTGAGCGTGCGGGTGCGGGAGGCCGAGGCGGGTCAGGCCTACGAGTTGCTGGCCGCCGGAGAGGTGGATCTGGCCTTGTCGCTGGCCGCCCAGGCACCGAGCGCCGCGGACCCGCGGTTCACCCGCCTGCCCTTGCTCGCCGATCCCCTGGACATCGCCCTCCCGCACGACCACCCGCTCGCCTCCACCGAGCCACTGAGGCTCGCCGACCTCGCCGCCGAGCCGTGGATCTTCGGGGGGAGCGGGCCGTGGTCCGACATCACGCGAGGGGCGTGCGAGGCTGCCGGGTTCAGCCCGTATCAGGGGCACTCGGCGGCCGGGTGGACCGCGATTCTGGCGATGGTGGAGGCGGGGATGGGGGTGGCGTTGGTGCCGCGGATGGTGGGGGTGCGGCGCGAGGGCGTGGCGATGCGGGAGCTGGGCGGTGACCGGCCGGTCCGGCATGTGGTTGCGGCTGTGCGGAAGGGGGCGGAGGAGGGGGGTGCCTTGGGGAGGGTGCTCGGGACGATGGGGGAGGTTGCTGCGGGGCTGTCCGGCCAGGAGGGGGAGGTTGTGGGGGATGGGCTGGAGGTGGCGGAAGCGGGTGTTGTGGCGGGCGACGGGCCATCAGGGAGGGGAACAGGAACCCGGTGACCGCTCCCAGGACCGTCCCGAGCAGACCGGCGAGCAGGAGATCCAGTCCGAAACCGGACTCAAGTAACTCCGGCGGCCCCGACACAATGGCCCCGAAAACGCCCATGAGGAGTGCTCCGCGGCAGCGGCGGCGCAGACTCGGCCAGTTCCTCCTCATCGAGATCTCCTTGTGCCGAAGTAGAGGGGGCGCCCGGCGTAGTGCCGGGCGCCCCCTCGACGTACGAAGGACTGACCTGCGAACTACTGCTCCGCGTCCGCCGCCTGGGCCTTCAGGGCGCGCTCGACGCCGGAGCGGGACTCCGAGATCAGTCGGCGCAGGGCCGCGTTGGGCTCGGCGGAGGCCAGCCAGGTGTCGGTCTTGGTGAGCGTTTCCTGGGAGACCTGGACGGTCGGGTAGAGGCCGATCGCGATCTGCTGGGCGATCTCGTGCGAGCGGGAGTCCCAGATGTCCTTGACGACGTCGAAGAACGTGTCGGCGTACGGCGCCAGCAGCTCGCGCTGGTCGGTCTGGACGAAGCCCGAGATGACCGCTTCCTGGACGGCGTTGGGGAGCTTGTCGGACTCGATGACCGACGCCCAGGCCTCCGCCTTCGCCTCCGGGGTGGGCCTGGCCGCGCGGGCGGTCGCCGCGTGCCGCTCGCCCGCCGCCGTCTTGTCGCGCTCGTACTCGCCCGCGATCTCCGCCTCGTCGAACCGGCCCACGGCCGTGAGGCGCTGGACGAACGCCCAGCGCAGCTCGGTGTCGACCACCAGGCCCTCGATCGTGTGGGAACCGTCCAGCAGCGCATCGAGCAGGTCCAGCTGCTCCGGCGTACGAGCCGTCGCCGCGAACGCCCGCGCCCAGGCCAGCTGGTGGTCGCTGCCCGGCGTCGCCGCCCGCAGATGGGCCAGCGTGGCGTCCGTCCAGCGGGTCAGCAGGGCCTCGCGGGTGGCCGGGGCGGCGTACAGGTCGATCGCCAGCTTCACCTGGCGCTGTAGCGACTGCACGAGGCCGATGTCGGACTCCTTGCCGATGCCCGACATGACCAGGGAGAGGTAGTCGCGGGTCGCCAGCTCCGCGTCCCGGGTCATGTCCCATGCCGACGCCCAGCACAGAGCGCGGGGGAGGGAGGACTCGAAGTCGCCCAGGTGCTCGGTCACGAAGGCGAGGGACTTCTCGTCGAGGCGGACCTTGGAGTACGAGAGGTCGTCGTCGTTGAGCAGGATCACGTCCGGGCGGCGCTTTCCCACCAGCTGCGGTACGGCGGTCAGTTCGCCGTCCACGTCCAGCTCGATCCGCTCGTCGCGCACCAGCTTGCCGCTGTCGTCGTCGAGGTCGTAGAGGCCGACGGCGATGCGGTGCGGCCGGAGGGTCGGCTCGCCCTTGGCGCCCGCCGGGAGCGCCGGGGCCTCCTGGCGGATCGCGAAGGAGGTGATGACACCGTCCGCGTCCGTCTCGATCTCCGGGCGCAGGATGTTGATGCCGGCCGTCTCCAGCCACAGCTTCGACCAGGTTTTCAGGTCACGCCCGGAGGTCTCCTCCAGGGCGCCGAGGAGGTCGGACAGGCGCGTGTTGCCGTACGCGTGCGCCTTGAAGTACGCCTGCACGCCCCGGAAGAACTCGTCCATGCCGACGTACGCCACGAGCTGCTTCAGGACGCTCGCGCCCTTCGCGTACGTGATGCCGTCGAAGTTGACGAGCACGTCGTCCAGGTCGCGGATCTCGGCCATGATCGGGTGGGTGGACGGCAGTTGGTCCTGCCGGTAGGCCCACGTCTTCATGGAGTTGGCGAAGCTGGTCCAGGAGTGCGGCCAGCGCGACTCGGGGGCGTACGCCTGGCAGGCGATGGAGGTGTACGTGGCGAACGACTCGTTCAGCCACAGGTCGTTCCACCACTCCATGGTGACCAGGTCGCCGAACCACATGTGGGCCAGCTCGTGCAGAATCGTCTCGGCCCGCATCTCGTACGCGGCGTCCGTCACCTTCGACCGGAACACGTACTGGTCGCGGATCGTCACCGCGCCCGCGTTCTCCATCGCGCCCGCGTTGAACTCCGGCACGAACAGCTGGTCGTACTTCTTGAACGGGTACGCGTAGTCGAACTTCTCCTGGAACCAGTCGAAGCCCTGCCTGGTCACCTCGAAGATCGCGTCCGAGTCGAGGAACTCGGCGAGCGACGGCCGGCAGTAGATGCCCAGCGGCACGGACTGGCCGTTCTTCTCGTACACGCTGTGGACCGAGTGGTACGGGCCGACGATGAGCGCCGTGATGTACGTCGAGATCCGCGGCGTCGGCTCGAACACCCAGGAGTCGTCCTTGGGCTCGGGCGTCGGCGAGTTGGAGATGACCGTCCAGCCCGTCGGCGCCTTCACGGTGAACTGGAAGGTGGCCTTCAGGTCGGGCTGCTCGAAGGAGGCGAAGACGCGGCGGGCGTCCGGGACCTCGAACTGGGTGTAGAGGTAGGCCTGGTTGTCGACCGGGTCGACGAACCGGTGCAGGCCCTCGCCGGTGTTGGTGTACGCGCAGTCGGCGACGACACGGAGGATGTTCCGGCCTTCCAGAAGCCCCGGCAGGGCGATCCGGGAGTCGTTGAAGACCTCGTCGGGGCTGAGCGGATCGCCGTTGAGCGTGACCTCGTGGACGGTCGGGGCGACCAGGTCGATGAAGGACTCCGCGCCGGTTTCGGCGGCGTCGAAGCGCACCGTGGTCACGGACCGGTAGGTACCGCCCTCTTGCGCGCCGGAGAGGTCGAGATCGATCTCGTACGAGTCAACGGTGAGCAGCTTGGCTCGCTGCTGCGCCTCTTCGCGAGTCAGGTTTGTGCCAGGCACGCGGTCATCTCCTCGATATGGGTAGGTTCGGCGGTTCGGTCATCCTTCCACGGGACCTGCACGAATGTCTCTGACGGTTCGGCAGGGGGGCTGCGGGTTCGTCGTGGCTCGCGTCACTGGGGGCTGCGCCCCCAGACCCCCGCTTCGGCCCAAGGGCCTCGTCCTCAAACGCCGGACGGGCTGGATGGTGTGAACGCCCTGTCCGTATCCCGCCAGTCATCCGCACGCGGCCGCGGCAGCCTGGGATGCATGACGACCTACATCGCACGACCCATCACCCCCGTGATCCTGAAGGAGCTTCGCTCTGCTGACGACGCGGGGCGCGAGTTGGTTCCCGTGATCGATGAGGAGGGTGGAGCGCCGCTGCGCTGCTGTCTGCGCCGGAGCGAGCCCGGGGAGCGGATCGCCCTCGTCTCGTACGCCCCGCTGCGCCGCTGGGCGGCTGTGACGGGCGTGGATCCCGGCGCGTACGACGAGCAGGGCCCGGTCTTCATCCACGCCGAGGAGTGCCCGGGGCCCGACCCGGACGGCTACCCCTTCGCCAACGCCCACCGCACGGTTCGCCGCTACTCGGCCGAGGGCCGCATCCTGGGCGGGGCGCTGGTCGGCGCCCCCGACGACGAGGCCTTCCGGCAGGCGTTCGACGACCCGGCGGTGGCGCTCGCCCAGGTGCGGGCCGTGGAGTACGGGTGCTTCCTGTACGAGGTGCGGCGGCCGTAGCGGGAGAAGCGTGCCTGGCCGTTGTCCCGGGGCCGGTCACGGAAAAGGGTGGGGGAATGTCCCCCGCCACGACCGGGGCCACCACCCCATGGGGCATGCCGGCCCCTTCCCGCCCCTGGATCGCCGTCCTCGCCCTCGCCACCGCCACCTTCTCCGTCGTCACCACGGAGATGCTGCCGGTCGGCCTGCTCACCTCCCTCGGTGCCGGTCTGCACGTCTCCCCCGGCACCGCGGGCCTCGCCCTCACCCTGCCCGGACTGGTCGCGGCCCTCTCCGCCCCGCTGCTGCCGGTCGCCGTGCGCCGGGCCGACCGCCGTACCGTCCTGTGCGGGCTGCTGCTACTGCTCGCGGCGGCCGACCTGCTCTCCGCGCTCGCCCCGCATCTGGCCGTGCTGCTGGTCGCCCGCGCCCTCGTCGGGGTGTGTATCGGCGGGGTGTGGGCGGTGGCCGCGGGCCTGGGTGCCCGGCTGGTGCCCGCGGCCTCGGCGGGACGGGCCACCTCGCTGGTCTTCAGCGGTATCGCGGTCGCCTCGGTGCTCGGCGTTCCGGCCGGCACCTTCCTCGGTGCGCTGGCGGGCTGGCGCTGGGCGTTCGCCGCGCCGGCCGGGCTCGCCCTGGCCGTCGCGGCGGTCCTGGCGGTGGCGCTGCCTCCGCTGCCCGCCGAGCGGCCGGTCCGGCTCGGCACGTTCCCGGGGCTGCTGCGCACCCCGCAGGTGGCGCGCGGCCTGCTCGCCGTCGCCCTGCTGGTCACCGGCCACTTCGCCGCGTACACCTACGTCCGCCCGGTCCTGGAGCGCGTCCCGGACACCGGCCCCGCCCTGGTCAGCGCCCTCCTGCTCGGCTACGGCCTCGCGGGCATCGCCGGCACGTTCGCCTGCGGCGCGCTGAGCGCTCCGCTGGGGGTGCCGCGATATGTCGTCGAGCGTCTGCGGCGCCGTCGTGGCTGGTCGCTCCCCCAAGTTCTCGGCTTCGCTCGAACCCGGGGGGACCCCCATCGCGGCGGTAGCCGCACATCGATAACAGCCCCGCGCCCCTTCGGGGCGCTGCCGAACCGGAGCGGACTTCACCCGACCTGCTCAGCGGCCCGCGATCCACGCCGGGCGCTGCTGGCGATCTGCGCGGGCCTCGGCAGCGTTGTCCTGCTCCTGGTCCCCGCCGGCCGTTCGCTCATCGCGTCCACCGTTCTCCTCGTCCTCTGGGGACTGGCATACGGCGGTGTCTCCGTCGCCGCCCAGAACTGGCTCTCGGCGGCAGTCCCGCAGGCCCGCGAGGCGGCGTCGGCGCTGTTCGCCGGGGTCTTCAACAGCGCCATAGCACTCGGCGCCTTCCTCGGCGGCCGTGCCGCGGACGGCCCCGGGCTCTCCGCCGTACTGGCGCTCGGGGCGGGTCTGGCGCTGCTCGCGGTGCCGGTCCTCGGGTGCGCGAAGGGGCCGGCCGACCGCGGGTGACCGGCCCTCCGGCGTCCGGCGATTCGCCCTGGCCAATTGGCAGATGCGCCCGCTGGAAGCCGGCTTCGGTTGGGCAACGCCCCGTAAGGGGCGCGGGGCTGTTGTCGATTTGCGGCTACCGCCGCGTGGGCGCGACCAGCCACGACGGACCCGCAGACGATCGACGGCCCATCGCGGCTATACCCGCAGCCTTCACACGGTCGGGGGCCTTACTTGCCGCTCAGCTCCGCCGCGACCAGCTCCGCGATCTGTACCGCGTTCAGGGCCGCGCCCTTGCGGAGGTTGTCGTTGGAGACGAAGAGGGCGAGGCCGTTGTCGACGGTCTCGTCGGTGCGGATGCGGCCGACGTACGACGGGTCCTTGCCGGCGGCCTGGAGGGGGGTCGGGATGTCGGAGAGCTCGACGCCCGGGGCGCCGGCCAGCAGCTCGGTGGCGCGCTCGGCGCTGATCGGGCGGGCGAAGCGGGCGTTGACCTGGAGGGAGTGGCCGGAGAAGACGGGGACGCGCACGCAGGTGCCGGAGACCTTGAGCTCCGGGATCTCCAGGATCTTGCGGGACTCGTTGCGCAGCTTCTGCTCCTCGTCGGTCTCGTTCAGACCGTCGTCGACGAGGTTGCCCGCGAAGGGCAGCACGTTGAAGGCGATGGGGCGCTTGTAGACCTGCGGCTCGGGGAAGTCGATCGCCTCGCCGTCGTGGGTGAGCTGGTCGGCGTCGGCGATGACCTTCTGCGCCTGGCCGTGCAGCTCGGCGACGCCCGCAAGACCGGAGCCGGAGACCGCCTGGTAGGTGGCGACGACCAGCGCCTCCAGGCCCGCCTCCGCGTGCAGCGGCTTCAGCACCGGCATCGCGGCCATCGTCGTGCAGTTCGGGTTGGCGATGATGCCCTTGGGGCGGTCCGCGATCGCGTGCGGGTTCACCTCGGACACCACCAGGGGTACGTCCGGGTCGCGGCGCCACGCGGAGGAGTTGTCGATCACGACCGCGCCCTGCGCGGCGACCTTCTCGGCCAGCGCCCGGGAGGTCGCGCCGCCCGCAGAGAACAGCACGATGTCCAGGTCCGAGTAGTCGGCGGTCGCCGCGTCCTCCACCGTCACGCCGTCCAGGGCCGTCCCCGCCGAGCGGGCCGAGGCGAACAGACGCAGCTCGGTGACCGGGAAGGCGCGCTCCTTGAGGATCCTGCGCATGACCGTACCGACCTGACCGGTGGCTCCGACGATTCCGACCCTCACGGCGACTCCTTCTACGTGTACGTGCATGTCTGCGGCTTTTCCATCATGCGGCCGACCCGGGTCCGCCTGTCCAATTCTTTGCTCTCCATGCCCGAGGAATGGAACGCCGGACCGTGTGACGTACGCCTCTGTATGAATTTCCCGGGGCCGGCCGAACGTTTCCGTCGCCTGCGGCGTCGTAGAGGAAACGCGGTGAGGGGGGTGGCTTGTGCTGCGCAGAAAGGCCCGCCGTGGCCAAGAGGACGATGATCCTCTGGACGCGGCTCAGGAACGCCGGGTGCGGGCGGTGCTCGCGCTGGGCGGTGTGCCGCAGACGGATCTGCCGGACGGGGTGCAGCAGGTCCGCCTGCGGCTGCTGGAGCGGGCGGCGAAGGGGTACGAGGCCCCGCGCGACGTCTCCGCGTGGGCGGCCGTCGTCGCCTCCAACCTGGCCATGGACTGGCACCGCGCCAAGCGCCGGCAGGAGCGCATCGGCGAGCGGCTCGCCTCCCTGCGCCAGCTTGAGCACCCCTCGGGTGAGGACACCAGCGTGCTCTCCCTCGCCGTCGCACAGGGACTCGACGAGCTCCCCGACTCCCAGCGCCAGGTCCTCGTCCTGCGCTTCTACGCCGACCTGCCCGTCCGCTCGATCGCCGACGAACTCGGCATCCCGGAAGGCACGGTCAAGAGCAGGCTGCACACGGCGGTACGGGCTCTGCGCGCCCGCCTGCACGAGGACGAGGTGGTGTGACGTGACCGCCGAACACAACGGCGCCGACGCGCTGATGGCCGCGCTCACCGACGAGCCGCTCACGGACGAGACCCGCGCGGACGCCGACTTCATGGCCGAGCACCGGTCGGCTCTCACCGATGTGGCGTCGCTGCGCGAGCAGTTGGGGATCATCGGGGACGCGCTGGCCGCCGAGCCGGTGCAGAAGAAGGCCGACAAGCCCGCTCCGGTACGGCCGAGGGGGCGGCGGCCGCTCAAGGTCGCGCTGGGCGGGCTCGCCGTGGCGTGTGCCGTCGCGCTTTTCGCGGGGATGGGGTGGCTCGTCGTGCAGTCCGGGGGCGGGGTCGGCGTGACCGACAGCGACGACGGCGGCAGCGCAGCTTCGGACTCCTCGGGGCAGAACGAGGGCGCGGTGAAGGACAGCAGCGCCCTCTACCTTGCCTGCGCCCGCCTCGTCGTCGAGGGCACGGTCACCGCTGTGGTGCCGGTCCCCGGCACCACCCAGGAACGCGTCACCCTGGACGTCACCCGCTACTACAAGCCCGCCAAGGGCGAGGACGAGGTCGTCTTCGTCATGGACGAGGACATTCTCAACAAGGGCGACCACGCCCTGATCGGCCTCCCGCGGAACGCGGCCTCGCCCGACATGTGGGCCGTCGGCAGGAAGGACATCGATCGCGAACGGGCCTGGATCACCCGGGCCCTGCCCGAGTCCCGCACCCTCACCTGCGAATGAGAAAGGGGCGGGCGCCCGTCACGGACGCCCGCCCCGACTGCCGTAGCAACTACGGGATGACCTTCTCGATCTTCACGCTGCCGAGGCCCGCGACCGTGCCGCGGGCGTTCACCAGCTGGACCTGGCCGAAGAACTCGCGTCCCTCGGGAGCGGCCGCCTTGGCGGTGACGGAACCGGACACCGTGGCCGACTCGCCCGTGCCCAGCTTCACCGGCGTCGACTCGTCGACGGTGACGGTGCCGAGCGCGGAGGAGAAGAACACGTCCAGGTAGTCGTAGGCCGTGGAGCCGGACGGAACGGAGTAGCCCGCGACCACGATGGTGTACGTGCCAGCCGCGGGCTTGGCGATGGAGACCGCCTCCTCCGAGTCGCCGTCCGCGGACGAGGCGACTTCGTCGCCGGCCGCGTTCAGCACCGCCAGGTCGAGGTCGGCGGCCGTGTCGGAGACGTTGCCGATGGCGACGTCGAGCGACGCGGCGCCCTCGGGCACCACGACCGTGCTGGTCTGGGTCGCGGCGTCGGCGATGGTCGGCCGGGCCGTCTTGGACGAGCCGAGCGGGCCGCCGACCAGCTTGCCGTCCAGGGCGGCGAAGTTGTTCGTGACCTTCCAGGACGCCTCGGCCGGGGTGCCGACCTTGGCCTCGGGCACGGTCACGACCTCGGGGTCGAAGGCCGCGCCGAGGACCTCGACGTCCAGCTTGTACGGGTTGTCGAGCAGCGGCGACGTACGGCGCGACTCGACCTCGATCTCCCAGACTCCGGCCTGCGGGTCGGCGTACGAGCGCACGTCGGGCTTGCAGCCGTTGCCGTCGAGGTAGTTGTTGTAGCAGTTCGGCGTGGAGGTGACGTCGACCGGAACGCCGTACGGGTGGATGGAGATGAACCGGGTCTGGCTCTTGTCCTTCAGCCCGCCGATCGCGACCTGGAGCGACTTGGCGCCCTCGGGCACGGTCACGAAGTAGGACTTGGTGCTGTTGCGCTGCACCGAACCCGACGCGGAGTAGGTGTACTTCAGCGGCGCCGAGACCACGACCGTGCTCAGGGCCTGCTTGTCGATGCCCTCGGTGCGCGGGTCGTCGATCTCGAGGATCGCGCTCTTGAGGCCGGCGGACTTCGGCGCGGCCTGGACCTTGACGGTCACCGGCTGGTTCAGCGGCAGCTTGATGACGTCGGAACCGACGATCTTGAAGGTGCCGCCCGCGTTGTTCTCGAAGTACAGCTCGTGCAGCAGCGGCCGGTCCGCGCCGGACGTACGGGTGATGGTGACGTCGTACGTCTTCTTCTGGCCCGCCTTCAGGCCGCCCTCGCGGTCGTACAGACCGGTGCCGAAGCCGGGCGTCTTCAGCGCGAAGTCGATCGCGGTGTCGACCGGCGCCTTGACCGTGTAGTCGTGGGCGGTGGCGCCGTCCTTGATGGAGTCCCAGGCGTCCACGATGTTGATCAGGCCCGCGCCCTCCTCGTACGCCTGGACCCCACTGATGTGGTCGGCGGTCGAGGTCAGGGCGGTGCGCAGCTTCACCGGGGTGAGCGCGATGCCCTTCTGCTCGGCGGCGGACAGGAGCAGCGCGGACGCGCCGGCCGCCTGCGGGGACGCCATCGAGGTGCCCTGGAGCATGCCGTAGCCGGCCGGGAGCGAGTAGCCCGCCTCGGCGACCGGGGCGCCCGGCAGCCAGGTCTGGATGGTGTTGATCGCGGCGCCGGGTGCGGAGAGCGTCGGCGTGAAGCCGCCGTCCTCACGCGGACCGCGCGAGGAGAACGGCATCATCGCGTACGACTTCTGCACCGCCGAGCCGTAGTTGGCGGCCCAGGTGTCCTTGGAGATGGTCGCGCCGACCGAGATGACCTTGTCGGCCAGGGCCGGGTCGCCGATGGTGTTCGCGCCGGGGCCGGAGTTGCCCGCGGAGATCACCAGCTGGACGCCGTACTCGTCGATGAGCCGTGTGTACAGCTCCGCGCGCGCGTTGTTGCCGTCGTTGAGCGAGGGCAGACCGCCGATGGACATGTTGACGATGTCGACGCCACGCTTGGTGACGAGGTCGATCATGCCCTCGGTGAGCGCGACGTTGGTGCAGCCGCCGGACCAGGTGCAGGCGCGGGACGAGACGAGCTTCGCGCCGGGGGCCTGGCCGTTCATCTCGCCGCCGAACAGGCCGTTGGCGGCGGTGATGCCGGCGACGTGCGTGCCGTGCTCGGACTCGATGACGCCGATGTTGACGAAGTCGGCCTTCGCGCCAGCCGAGTTGTAGACGACGTCCTTGCGGATCTCGATGACGAAGGGCTGGCGCTCGGCGACGTCGGTGGCCGGGTCGTCGGTGCCGAAGTACCCGATCTGGAAGCCGTCCTTGTACGGCTTCATCGGGGTGTCGTCACTGAAGTCGTTGTTGTTGTTCAGGTCGACGCGGACCGTGCCGGCCGCGGCGTCGTAGAGGACGCCCCAGGAGTCGGTCTTGTCGCCGTCGCGGTTCGCGTCGCCCGCAGCGTCGCCGCCGGTGGTGTACGACTCCAGGAAGGTGCTGATCTGGTACGAGCCCGCCGGGGCCGTCCAGGTCTTGCCGCCGTAGGTGAAGGTCGGCCCGGACACCGAGGTGCTCATCTGGCGCCAGGTCTTGTCGGCGTCCACGACCGGGTCGGTCGCCGTCACCCAGTCGACGATCTTGCGCTCGCCGGTGGTGGTCTTCTGCAGCGCCGGGTGGCCCAGGTCGACGCCCGAGTCCAGGATGCCGATGGTGATGCCGCGGCCGTCCGCCTTCGGGTGCTCGTCCACGAAGTCGACGGCGCCCGTCTCGAAGGACGGGTTGTACGGGTTCTCGGCGGGCGTCTTCTTGCCGGGGGCCGGGTAAGTGCCCGTGGCCGTCGCGCTCTTGGCGGTGTCCGCGCTCGGCGTCGGGTCGTCGAGCGGTATCTCCTCACGCAGGTCGATGCCGTGCACGGAGGAGAGCTTCGTGGCGGCGGCGATGGCCGAGTCCGCCTTGCCGGTGGGGACGGTGGCGCGGACGTAGCCGAGCTTGTCGTAGGTACGGCCGACGAGGCCGCCCTTGACCGCGTCGAGCTGCTCGGCGACCTGCTCGGTCTTGCCGGGCGCCGTGGCCACCATCATCGTGACCGTCTTGGCGCCGTCGGCCTTGGCATCGGCGAGCAGATCGGCGTCGTCCGAACCGAGCTTGTCGTGGGCGGACTTGACGGCGGGGTCGGCCGCGGTCGCCGACTGGTCGGCGGACATGGCCATGGGTATCGGCCCGGCCGCGGAGAGCGCGGCGACGAGACCCGCGGCCACGGCTATTCGGGCCACATGTCTTGCACCCGATCTCGGGTCGCGCTGGGGGGTGAGGGTCATCGGCATCCCTTGTAGGTAAAGGAACGATCGTGGCGCGACCGGGCCGATCAACCCCGGTCACGTTGGTCCGGAATGCGAACCCGGACGACCGCAAAGCTTTACGTAAGGGACAGTTGTTTGGGGAGTGTTGACCGAAACGATATGCATGTGTGGGGAAAACCCGCGATGCTTTTTGCGGGGATAGCGCGCGAAGAGGGGCAAGTCGCCCATCGCTTCGGCCTTCGCCGTATGCGTCCGCGGGCCGGTGGGGGCTGGTCGCGCAGTTCCCCGCGCCCCTTCGGGGCGCTGCCGAACCGCACCGGACTTCTGGCTTCCATACCCCCGAAAATGAACACGGAGTGACCGCATCCCGGCGGTTCGCCGAGCGGTCGACCACGCGCAGGGTGATCCAAGATCGACGTACGGTGATCGGCGTTGCGCGTTGTGGTCCTGTTTACGCGCAGGTCATCCCTGCTGCCAACGATCCAGTAAGAACGGGCGGTTCGCGTCAGCGAACGGCCCGTGACCACTGTCGACGCGTTCGCAATCGGGGAGATACGCGCATGTCGCGGATACGCTCTGTCGCCGGCTCCACGCTGGGGGTCCACCGTCGTACGCTGCTCGCCGCCACCGGGGCGGTGTCCCTGTCCGCCGGCGTCGGCTACGCCCTGCGGCCCACCGACAGCCAGGCCGCCACCGTCACCGACGCGCGTGCCGCCGTCGAGGCGCCGGTCGCCCCCGCCCGCAACGCCGTCGCCGTGCCCCTCGCGCCCTACACGCGTGGCACCACGCTCGCCGCCGTCGCCGCCCCCCGCACCTCCTCCGGCTACCGGCGACTGGGCGACGGCCCCGGCTGGCAGCGCGTCGTGCGCAGCGAGCTGGCCGCGGCCAAGTCGGGGCGCGAGAGCCGCCGTACCGCGCTCGCCGCGTTCGTGCAGCTCACCGATCTGCATCTGATCGACAGCCAGCACCCGCTGCGTCTGGAGTTCCTGCGCTCGACGGACGTGCACGCCTGGCGGCCGCACGAGGCGCTGACCGTGCCGGGCGCGATCTCGCTGGTCGAGCGGGTCAACGCGCTTCGGGGTGCCCCCGTCACCGGCTCCCCGCTCCGCTTCGCCATGACCACCGGCGACAACACGGACAACAACGCCAAGTCCGAGCTTGAGTGGTTCCTGAAGATCATGAGCGGTGGCCGGGTCACGCCCAACACCGGGGACCCGCGGCACTATGAGGGCGTCCAGAACAGCGGCCTCAAGCAGTACTGGCAGCCTGACTCCACCACCCGCGACGCCGACAAGCAGCTGGGCTTCCCGCACCTGGAGGGCTTCCTGGCCGCCGCGATCCGCGAGATGAACAGCCCGGGGCTGACCATCCCCTGGTACTCCACGGTCGGCAACCACGACGCCATGCCGCTGGGTACGTACGGCCACGGCGACTCATACCTCGCCGAGTTCGCCGCCGGCGGCAAGAAGCTGATGAGCCTGTCGGCGTCCGAGGCGAAGAAGCTCCAGGACACGCTCAAGGGCGACACGGACCCCAAGGGGACCTACTTCCGCGACCTGCTGAAGGCCCACACCCGAGACCTGCGTTCGGTCACCCCGGACGAGAAGCGTGCCCCGTTCACCGCCGCCGAGTACGTCAAGGCCCACCTGGACCCCGCGTACAAGGGCGTGGGTCCGGTCGGGCACGGCTACTCCACGGCGAACGTCGAGGCGGGCACCCAGTACTACAGCTTCCGCATCTCCGACGACGTGATCGGCATCAGCCTCGACACCACCGACGCGGGCGGCCACTACAACGGGTCCATCGGGGCCGCCCAGTTGAACTGGCTCGACCGGACGCTGAAGCAGCACAGGGACGAGTACGCGATCGTCTTCAGCCACCACACCAGCGGGACCATGACGAATCTGCGTCCCGACCCGGTCCGTCCGAACGACCGCAGGCACGGGGGCGAGGACGTCCTCGCCGTACTCGGCCGCCACACCAACGCTCTCGCCTGGGTGAACGGCCACATCCACAGGAACGTCGTCACCCCGCACACCGGGTCCGGCGGCCACTCCTTCTGGGAGATCTCCACCGCCTCGCACGTGGACTTCCCCCAACTCGCCCGCATCATCGAGGTGGTGGACAACAAGGACGGCACGCTGTCGCTGTTCACCACCCTCATCGAGTCCGCGGCCCCGCACCGCACGGACTTCACCGACCTCTCCCAGACCGGCCTGGCCGCCCTCTACCGCGAGCTGTCCTTCAACGCCCCGGGCGCGAGCACGAGCCTGGGCGGCGAGGCGGGCGACCGGAACACCGAGCTGGTGCTGAGGAAGGGCTGAATGCCGCTCAACCCCGCTGCGGTGCGGCAACCCTCCTTCCGGACACCGGGTCCTTCCCCGCGAACCGCGCTCAGGAGAGTGCAGGAAGTGGGGGAAGAGACATGACCGTACGGATGACTTTGACAGCGGCGACGGCAGTCGCGCTGTCGGCGGTGGCACTCGCGGGACCAGCCGTGGCCGCCACCGACAGCGGCGGCGGCCACGGCGCCACCCGCAAGGCGATCGAGGCAGCCGTCGAGGCCGGCGTACCCGGTGTCACGGCGACCGCGAAGGACGGCCACGGCACCTGGTCCACGACGGCCGGCGTCGGCAACATCAAGACGGACCAGCCGCGTTCGGAGCACGACCGCTACCGCGTCGGCAGCATCACCAAGACCTTCGTGGCCACGGTGCTGCTCCAGTTGGAGGCCGAGGGCAGGCTGTCCCTGGACGACACGGTGGACAAGTGGCTGCCGGGCGTCGTCGAGGGCAACGGCCACGACGGTGCGCAGATCACCCTCCGGCAGCTCCTCAACCACACCAGCGGCATCTACAACTACACGCAGGACGACGACTTCGTCCGCACGTTCTTCCTGGCGGACGGCTTCTTCAAGCACCGCTTCGACACCAGGACGCCCCAGCAGCTGGTGGCGATCGCGATGAAGCACAAGCCGGTGTTCGAGCCCGGCACCTCCTACAGCTACTCGAACACCAACTACGTCGTCGCGAGCATGGTGATCGAGAAGGCCACGGGACACCCGTACGGCGACGAGGTGCGCCGGCGCATCATCGACCCCCTGCACCTCACCGCCACCTCCGTGCCCGGCACCCGGGTCACCGTCCCGCAGCCCAGCAGCCGCGCCTACTCCAAGCTGGCGGAGGAGACGACGGGACCGACGTACGACGTCACGGAGTTCAACCCCTCGGCGGCCTCGGCCGCGGGCGGGATGATCTCCGACTCGGCGGACCTGAACCGCTTCTACCGGGCCCTGCTTCAGGGCAGGCTGCTGCCGGCCGAGCAGCTGAAGGAGATGAAGACCACGGTGGCGAACCCCCAAACGAACGATGCCCGCTACGGGCTCGGCATCATGGACGTCAAGCTCAGCTGCGGCGTCCACGTCTGGGGCCACGAGGGCGGCATCCACGGCTCCTCGTCGGTGGCCGTCACCACCGCCGACGGCCGCCACTCCCTCGCCTTCAACTTCAACGGGGACTGGACGGGGCGCGCCGTCGCGGTGATCGAGGGGGAGTTCTGCGGCAAGTGACCGGATCCGCCGGTACGGGGGCTAGCGGTCGCCGGGAGCGGGATCGAGGTCGTCGAGCCGGCGCTGGACGCGTTCGGCGAGTGTGTGGCGGTGCTGGTCCCGGTACATCGCGGCGGCCTCTTCCCAGGTGCTGCGGGCCTGTTCGGAGCGGCCGAGTGCTCGGTGGGCGTGCCCGAGGCGGTCGAGCGTGTCGGCGGCCCAGCGGTCCGAACCGGAGCCGCGGTACCGGTCCACGGCGAGCCGGAAGTGGTCCACCGCTTCCAGATGGCGGCCGGTGTGGTGGGCGATGTAGCCGAGGCTGTCCAGGATGTCGGCCTCTATGCTCTCGTGCCGGGCGCGGCGGGCCAACGGCAGTGCCGCCTCGCAGTGGACGCGGGCCTGCTCGTAGTCCCCGAGCCGGGCGTTGTACCAGCCGACCGAGTTGAGCGCGGCGGCCTTCGCCGCCGGCAGATCCAGCTCCTGGAGCAGCCGCAGGGCGCGGTCGGAGTGTTCCAGCGCCGGACGGAGACGGTCCTGTTGCCCGTAGGCCTGCGCGAGCGAGATGTGGATGCGGGCCTGAGTTCCGTGATCACCGGCCTGCTCGGCCAGGTTCAGCGCATGCCGCAGATGCTTCCTGGCCTCGTCGTGCGATCCGGCGTGGGTGGCGGCGTGCCCGAGCCGCCGGTGGACCCTGATGTGAACGTCGAGCGCGTCGTCGTGGTCGAGGGCGGCGAGGGCGGCCCGCCACATCGTGACCCGGTCGTGGACATGCCCCAGCAGGCCGTAGAACTGATCCAGGCTCCAGGCGAACTGCCACACGGGTTTCCGCCAGCCGCGGTCGGTCGCCAGGCGTTGCGCGGCGAGTACGTTGGGCAGCTCGCCGGCCAGCCACTCCACCGCCTCCGCGTGCGTGGACAGCCGCTGCGGCCGGCAACCGGGCCCGGGATCGCCGAGCTCGGGAGGCGCGTCGTCGAGCGGCATCAACCGGAGGGTTCCGCACGCGGTGTGCAGATAGAACCCGACCAGCCGCCGCAGCGCCGCTTCCTGCTCCTCGGGCGCGAGGTCCTGACGGCCCCGGTCCGCGGCGTAGAGGCGCACGAGGTCGTGCATGCGCCACCGGCCGGGCTCCTGCTGCTCGACGAGGTGCAGGTTCTCCAGGGCCTGTAACGCCGCGCGGGTCGCGGGCCTGTCCAGGCCTGTGAGGGAAGCGAGCGCGAACAGTCCGATGTGGGGGCCGGGGACCAGCCCCAGCAGTGCGAACAGCCGTGCCTGGACGGGGGTCAGGGCGGCGTAGGACCAGGAGAAGACGGCCCGTACGTCCGTGGTGAGGTCGCCGCCGGTGAAGGCGTCGAGGCTGCCGTGGCTGTCGCGGAGTTCCTCGGCGACGGCGCTGAGCGGGAAGCCGGGGTGGGCGGCGGCGCGGGCGGTGGCGATGGCCAGGGCCAGCGGGAGCCGGGCGCAGCGGGTGATGATCTCCTGCACGGCGTCGGGTTCGGCCGCCACCCGTTCCTCGCCGAGCCGGTGGGCCAGCAGGGCGCGGGCCTCGGCCGGTTGGAGCAGGTCCAGGGGGATGGGGTGGGCGCCCTCGGCGGCGACCAGGCCCGCGAGCCGGTTGCGGCTGGTCACCACGGCCAGACAGCCGGGAGAACCGGGCAGCAGCGGGCGGACCTGGTCGGCGTCGCGGGCGTTGTCCAGCACCACCAGCACCCGCCGGCCGGCGAGCAGGCTCCGGTACAGGCCCGCCCGCGCCTGAAGGTCCGCCGGGACGCGCTGGGCAGGACCGCCCAGCGCGTCGAGGAAGTCCCGCACCGCCTGCTCGGGTGCCATGGCCGCCCCGGACGGGTCGAAGCCGCGCAGGTTCACGTAGAGCTGGCCGTCCGGGAAGCGGTCGGCCACCCGGTGGGCCCAGTGCAGGGCCAGCGCCGTCTTGCCCACCCCTGCCGTCCCCGACACCGCCGAGACCACCACCGCGGCCGGCCGCTCGGCGGAGGTGGCCAGGATCCCGTCCAGGCGGGCCAGTTGCTCCTCCCGGCCGGTGAATCCCCTTGCCTCCAAGGGCAGTTGTGCGGGGACGGGTGCTCCGTGTCCCGACTCGGCGGGCGGGGCGGACTCGCCGCGCAGGATCGCCTGATGCACCTGCTGCACTTCGGCACCCGGGTCCGTGCCCAGCTCCTCGGCCAGCCGCTTCTGTAGAACGGTGTGATAGGCAAGGGCCTCCGGGCCACGCCCGGCAGCCTGAAGCGCCCGCATCAGCGCCACGGTGAGCGGCTCGACGAGGGGATGCTCGGCGGCCAGAGCGGTGAGCGCACCGATCACCTCGGCGTGCCGGCCCACCCGGTACTCGGCATCGGCCCACGCCAGCACCGCTTCGAGACGTTCCTGTCCCCAGCTCTCGCGGGTGCGCTCCACCCAGGCACCCGCCGGCCCCGCCAGGGGTTCACCACGCCACAACCCGAGCGCCTGACGCAGCATCACCACCCGCTCGGCATCGGTGCGCTCCGTGTCGCGAGCCTGCTCGACCAGCTGCCGGAACCGGTGCACGTCGACCTGGTCGGCCGGTACGTCGAGCAGGTACCCGCCGGGGCCGCGCCGCAGCTGCGGACCTGCGGCCACGCCGTCCGCCGTGGCTGCCAGCAACCGGCGGATCCGCGCGATGTGAGCGTAGAGCGAGGGGCGCACCTGAAGGGGTGCGTCCTCCCCCCAGACCCGGTCGATCAGCGTCTCCACCGTCACCCAGCGGCCCGCGTCCACCAGTAACGCCGCCAGGACCGTGCGCTGCTTGGCCGGGCCGAGATCCACCACCGTGCCGTCCGGGCGCCGTAACTCGACCGTGCCCAGCAGCAGAAAATCCGTCACGTACTTCCCCCGAAGTCACTGTGCACCATCCCGTGCACCGGCCTGCGGCCCCCCGTCGGCCAACCCACGCCGACCAGTGAAGCAAGGTTTGCGCAAGGTTCCTGCCCATATTCACGCCACACCGTGAGGGATACATGCCGGTGACCGCGAGGGGAGCCACCGACCAGACCGTCGCAGTCGCTCTCTCGTCACTGGCACTCGTCGGCGCCGGTCTGGCGACCTCGGCATCCGCCGCGCCGGCGGCCGACAACTCGGCTGCAGGCCTGACCGGAGTCGACGAGTGAGGCCTGCCGACACGAGGAGGGGCCGCCGACGCGATGCCGTGGCCCCTCCTCTCCCCTCCTGATGCCGGTCCCGGTCCGTCACTACCGGGGCAGCACCACGACGTACGCGGCCGGATCGCGGTCCGCCGCCGCCATCAGGGCCGTACGGACCACCGTCGCCTGCTGCGCCATCGAGTCGCGGAGCTTCTTCGGTGTGATGTGGACGACGGTGATGCCGAGGCGCTCCAGGTGCTCGCGCTTGCGGGCGTATTCGGACCAGAGGGCGTCCTCGTCCTGGCGGGGGGCCCGGGTGTCCAGCTCCACCGCGACCGCCTGCTCCGGCCAGTACGCGTCCAGGCCGCCGAGGTGGGGGCCTCCGGGTAGCCGCAGGTCGACGTTCCACACCGGGTCGGGCAGGCCGAACTCGCGCACCATCCGGTACAGCCGGTCCTCCGCGATCGCGCGGCCCTCGGCGAGCAGGGAGTCGACCGCGTCCACGACATGCGGTCGGCTGAGCAGTTTGGCGTTGTTCAACTCCCGGACGACGGAGGCCGGTTCGCAGTGGCCGCCGCGGACGGCTTCGGTGAGGAGACGGCGTACGGCGCCCGCGTCGGCCAGGTCCGAGACCGCGTCGGCGAGGGCGCGCGGCACGGGAGCGACGGGCACGCCGGTGACCGGTTGCGGGGTGGGCAGGGCCGCCGTACGGACGATCCGTGCCGGGCCCGTGGAGCGCAGCCGCCGCAGCCGCGGGACCAGGACGTCGATCTTCTCCAGGGACAGCAGCGGGGGAGCGGAGACGAAACCGTGCAGGGTCAGCGCCGCCATGCCGGTGATCATGACCTCCGCGTAGACCGGTCGGTGCGGGTCGTCCGCGCCCGGCTGCGTCGGCACCCCGGGGGAGGACTCGCGCGCCGCGTACATCAGCACCGCGTGCAGCCGCTCCTCGCTGGTCGGCGGGCCCGGGTGGAGCAGGAAGACGCCCGGCAGGATCTGCTGCCAGGAGCCGCCGGGCCGGCACTGGTCGTTGGCGTCGGCCGCGGACACGCCGTGCGCACGCAGCTGGGCCGCCGTCATGACGCGGCGATGCACCTCGGAGAGGTGGCGAAGGGGGCGGGGGGAGAGCGGGGGGAGCGGGGTGTTGGGGTTCATGACCCGGAGGCTTCCGCGTCCGATCCGTCCGCTAACCGTTGTTACACGCCCGTCGACAAAACCGGACAACCCGGCACTAAAGGACGGGTGTTCGGATGCCGAGTAGGCACGGAAAACCCCTGGTCCGTTCGGGTTGGACCAGGGGTTACGGCTGCTATTGCCTGAATTCCGTAACGGTCACAGAGGGCCGTGATCGTTGGCCAAAGGTCCTATCGGTCGTCGGCCGCCGCATCACACGCCTGCCCCCGCAGCGCCCGCGCCAGATCGTCCCGCGCCTCCAGCACCAGCCGCCGCAGCGCCGGTGCCGCCGTCTCGTGCGCCGCCAGCCACGCGTCCGTCGCCTCCAGCGTCCCCTCGGAGTCCTGCAACCCCGGGAACAGCCCCCGCACCACATCCATCCCGATCTGGATCGAACGCTGCGTCCACACGCGCTCGATGGCGGCGAAGTACTTCTCGGCGTACGGAGCGATCAGCTCCCGCTGCGACGGCTGCACAAAGCCCGCGATCGTCGCCTCGACCAGGGCGTTGGACAGCGCGTCCGACTCGACGACCTGCGCCCAGGCCTGTGCCTTGACCGCGGCCGAGGGGCGGGCGGCGAGGCAGCGGATCTGGTGGCGCTTGCCGGACGCGGTGTCGTCGCGGGCCAGTTCGGCGGCGAGTACCGCCTCGCCGGCGACCCCGTGCGCGGCCAGCGGTCCCAGGAACGCCCAGCGCAGCTCCTGGTCCACCTCCAGTCCTTCGATCGTCTCCGTACCCTCCAGCAGCCCCTTCAGCAGCTTCAGGTCGCCCTCACCCGCCGCCACCGTCGCGAAGAACCGCGCCCACGCCAGCTGGTGCTCGCTGCCCGGTTCGGCACCCCGCAGCTCGCGCAACGCGCCCTCGGCCAGCAGCCGTTCGCCGGCCGGCCGCCACTCGGGCGCCACATAGTTGACCAGCGCGGAGTGCGCCCAGGCGTGCAGCATCTGAAGCACGCCGATATCCGACTCGCGCCCCGCGAACCGCAGCACAAGGCCGACGAAGTCCCGCGTCGGCAGCAGCGCGTCCCGGGTGAGATTCCACAGCGCCGACCAGCACAGGGCCCGTGCCAGCGGGTCGGTCATCCCGCCGAGACCGTCCTTCAGCGTGGCCAGCGAGGTGTCGTCGAACCGGATCTTGCAGTACGTCAGGTCGTCGTCGTTGACCAGGACCAGGTCGGGGGCCTCGGCACCGGCCAGCTCCGACACGACCGTACGCGGGCCGTCCACGTCCGCCTCGGCCCGCGCGTACCGCTCGACGGAACCCTCCGGTGTACGCCGGTACAGCCCCACCGCCACCCGGTGCGGCCGCAGCTCCGGGTGCGATTCGGCGGCCTCCTGGAGCACCGCCAGCTCGTCGATCAGGCCCTCCGGGCTCAACAGCACCTGTGGGGTCAGCGAGTTCACGCCCGCGGTCTGGAGCCAGGACCGCGCCCACGCGGCCATGTCCCGCCCGCTGGTCTCCGCCAGCACCGACAGCAGATCACCGAGGCGCGTGTTGCCGTACGCGTTCCGCTTGAAGTAGCGCCGCGCGCCTTCGAGGAACGCGTCCTGGCCGACGTACGCCACGAGTTGCTTCAGTACGGAGGCGCCCTTGGCGTACGTGATGCCGTCGAAGTTGAGCTTGGCGTCCTGGAGGTCGCGGATGTCGGCCGTGACGGGGTGGGTGGACGGCAGTTGGTCGGCGCGGTACGCCCACGCCTTGCGACGGTTGGCGAAGGTGATCCAGCCGTCCTGGAAGCGGGTCGCGCCGACCAGTGCGAACGCGCCCATGAAGTCGGCGAAGGACTCCTTGAGCCACAGGTCGTCCCACCACTCCATGGTGACCAGGTCGCCGAACCACATGTGCGCCATCTCGTGCAGGATGACGTTCGCCCGGCCCTCGTACGACGCCCGCGTCACCCTGCCCCGGAAGATGAACTCCTCCCGGAACGTGACCAGTCCGGGATTCTCCATGGCGCCCAGGTTGTACTCGGGCACGAACGCCTGGTCGTACTTCCCGAAGGGGTACGGGTAGTCGAAGTGGTCGTGGAAGAAGTCCAGGCCCTGCTTCGTCACCAGGAACACGTCGTCGGCGTCGAAGTAGGGGGCGAGTCCCTTGCGGCACAGGGCGCCGAGGGGGATCTCCAGCCGGGTGCCGTCCTCGAAGACGCGCTCGTACGCATCCGTCACGTAGTGATATGGGCCCGCCGCCACACACGTGATGTACGTCGAGATGGGCTTGGTCTCCGCGAACCGCCATACCCCGTCGTGCAGTTCACCGACGCCGTTGCTCCAGACCGTCCACTCCTCGGGTGCCCGCACCTCGAAACGGAAGGGCGCCTTGAGGTCCGGCTGCTCGAAGTTGGCGAAGACGCGACGGGAGTCGGCCGGCTCGTACTGCGTGTAGAGGTACACCTCGCCGTCCTCGGGGTCGACGAAGCGGTGCAGGCCCTCGCCGGTGCGGGAGTAGGCGCACTGGGCGTCGACGACGAGTTCGTTGTCGGCGGCGAGGTCCTCCAGGGTGATCCGCACACCGTCGAAGACCTCGCTCGGGTCCAGGTCCCTGCCGTTGAGGGAGACGGCCGTCACACTCGGCGCGATCAGGTCCGCGAAGCTGGTGGCACCGGGTTCGGCGCAGCGGAAGCGGATCGTGGTGACCGAACGGAAGGTGCGCGGCGCCCCGCCTCCGGAGTCCCCGTCGCCGATGGCGGACCGCACGTCGAGGGACACGTCGTACCCGTCGACGGACAGCAGGGCGGCCCGCTCCCGGGCCTCGTCGCGGGACAGATTCTCACCGGGCACGGGTGGCACTCCCTCGATGTGTGTTCAGTATGCGGACAGCACTGATCCTGCCATGTGGCTCTGACACGCGGCACCCGGGAATGGCCGTGCCAGCAGCGGCGTTCCTCAGACATCGCGTGGATACTCGCTTGCCTCATGAGGAGAGACATGTCGGACAAGACCCCTGTTGACTTCTGGTTCGACCCGGTGTGCCCCTGGGCCTGGATGACCTCCCGCTGGGTCCTCGAAGTGGAGAAGGTCCGCGACATCGAGGTCCGCTGGCATGTGATGAGCCTGGCGGTGCTCAACGAGCCCAGGCTGGACGAGCTCCCGGAGGAATACGCAGAGAACATGCGGCCCGGCGGCAAGACCTGGGGCCCGGTCCGCGTGGCGATCGCCGCCCAGCAGCTGCACGGCGACGAGGTGGTCGGCAAGCTCTACACCGCGCTCGGCACTCGCATCCACAACCAGGGCCTCGGCGTGAACGACGACAGCATCGCCGGCGCCCTCGCCGACGCGGGCCTGCCTGCCGACCTGATCGAATACGCCGGCAAGGACACCTACGACACGGAACTGCGCGCCTCCCACAAGGAGGGCATCGACAAGGTCGGCCAGGACGTCGGCACCCCCGTCATCGCCGTCCCCGGCGCCGACGGCACCCAGCTCGCCTTCTTCGGCCCGGTCGTCACCCCCGCCCCCAAGGGCGAGGAGGCCGCCCGCCTCTGGGACGGCACCCTCGCCGTGGCCTCGGTCCCCGGCTTCTACGAGATCAAGCGCACGCGTACGAAGGGGCCGGACTTCAGCAACCTCTAGGGATCACCAGCCTCTGGGGATCACTCGGGGAAGTTGCCGCCGTCGTCCCACCTGAGTTTCCGCTGGAACCGTCTACAGCCCTCGCGGGTGCACCGCACGTAGGCCTCCGGCGGAAACTCCTTCTTCTGCTGTCTGACGATCGTCTTCTCCGAGTCCTTGAGCTCGCGAAACTCCTGGAGAGGGCCCCCGCAGTTGGGGCACCGCCGGAACATCAGGCGGACCTCCCCGCGACATGGGCGCGCGCCCCCGCCAGCCGGGCCAGATGGTCCCGATACCCCTCCGCGTAGTACGCGGCCCGCCCCGCGTCCGGCTCGACGACCTCCGTCGGCTCGGTCCACGCGCCCGCGTCCAGCGCGACCCCGTACCGCTCGGCCGCCGCCAGTACCGCGCCCCGCGCGCCCACCTCGCCCTCGACCACCCGCAGCGGCCGGCCCAGTACATCGGCGAGGAGCCGCATCCAGGCGTGGCTGCGGGTACCGCCGCCGCACACCGCGAGCGACCCCGTCAGACCCGCCGCCTCCAGACAGTGCCGGGCCGCGTAGCCGATGCCCTCGCAGGTCGCGCGGACCAGGTCGCCGCGGGTCGACTCCAGGCTGACGCCGGTGAGTTCGGCGCGCAGGCCGGGCTCGACGAAGGGGGCGCGCTCGCCGGAGGGCGCGAAGTACGGCAGGACGCGGACGCCGTGTGCGCCCGGCGGTGTGTCGGTCAGCAGGGTGTCCACCTCCTCGTGGGCGACGCCCGTCGTCGTCAGGACCCAGTCCAGGGCCGCCGTGCCGACCATCGCCGGCATCGCGCGCAGCCAGTGCCCGGGCCGGTCGGTGGAGATGTACAGGCCGGCCGGTTCACCGGTCAGGTCCAGGTCGGTCGTCGCGACCAGGGCGGCCAGACAGGTGCCGACGATCAGCAGGCCGTCGCCGGCGGAGGTGACACCGGCGCCGAGCGCGCTCGCCGGGAGGTCGTACGGGCCGTTCGCGAGCCGGGTTCCGGACGGCAGCCCCTCGCCGCGCGCCTCGGCGGTCGCCAGCGGGTCGCTGACCGGGGCGAGCAGTCCCCGCCGGTGGGTGAGGCCGAGCAGCTCCACGACCCGGTTGTCGTACGACCGTGACCGCGGGTCCAGGAACGGCATCGACGCGTCCGACACATCCGTGGTCGCCCGCGCCGCCCCCGTCAGCCGCTGGAAGACCATGTCCTTGCAGTACACGGCGGCCTTCGCGGCGTCCAGGGACTTCGGCTCGTGCGCGTCCAGCCAGGCGAGCAGCGGGCCCGGGCAGCCCGGGAACATGGCGTTGCCGGTGCGCCGGAACACCGTTTCGAAGGTGCCGTCCGCCAGCCACCGGTCGAGCAGCTCGTGCGCCCGCCCGTCCATCCAGGACGCCGCCGGCCGCACCGGACGACCCTCCCCGTCCACCAGCCACACCCCGTCGCCCTGCCCGGTGAGCCCGGCCAGCTCGACGGGCTCCGGCATCCGTGCGGTCAGTGCGTCGAGGACGGCGACCACCGCCCCGTACACCTCCTCCATGTCCTGCTCGACGAACCCGCCGTGCAGCGACAGACGCACCGGCCGTGCCTCGACGGCGAGTTCACGGCCGGTCCGGTCGAAGGCCGCGGCCTTGACCATGGACGTGCCCACATCGATCCCGACGTACATACAGACCTACCTCCCATTTGTCTGGCTCGGTGCGCGTCGGTGGGCCCTCGCCCGAAGCTGTTGGGCTCTCACCCCAGGCAGTGCGCCAGCGGCTCTCCGCGCACCCACCGTCCGACCTCCCCGGCCGCGATCGCCGCCGCCTTCTCGGCGGTCGCCCGGCTCGCCCCGCCCAAGTGCGGGGTCAGTACGACGCGTTCGGCGAGGCCCAGCAGTCGTGATTCGGGCGGCAACGGCTCCCGCTCGTATGTGTCGAGTGCCGCCGCCGACAGCCGCCCGTTCTCCAGCGCGTCGCAGAGCGCGTCCTCGTCGAGGAGCGGGCCGCGGGCCGCGTTCACGACGACGGCGCCGGGCGGCAGGAGGGCGAGTTCGCGGGCGCCGATCAGGCCGCGGGTCTCGGGGGTGAGGCGGGCGTGCAGGGTGATCACGCGCGAGGCGGCGAGCAGTTCGTCGAGGGAGGCGACCCGCAGGCCGTGGATCTCGCCGTGCACATACGGGTCGTACACCATCACCCGCGCGCCGAAGGCGCAGAGCACGCGGGCCACCCTGCTGCCGACCGCTCCGTAGCCGACGAGCCCGACGGGCAGGTCCTCCAGTTCCAGGCCGCTGTGCTCGTACGTGTAGTAGGTCGCCCCCTGCCAACTCCCTTGCCGGGCAAGGAGGTCATGGGCCTGCGGGATGCGGCGCAGGGCCGCCAGCATCAGGCCGACGGTGAACTCGGCGGTGGCGGCGGCGTTGCGGCCGGGTGCGAAGCACACCCGCACGTCATGGGACTTGGCCGCGTCCAGGTTGACGTTGACCGGGCCGCCGCGGCAGACGACGACCAGACGGAGGGACGGGGAGGCTTCGAGGACGCGTTCGGTGACCGGAGCCATCTGGGTGATCAGTACCTCACGGTCGTCCGACAACGCCTCGATCAGTACGTCCTCTGCGTCGCTCGCCTCCGTCACCTCGGCGACCGGGCCGAAGGGTTCGAGCGGCCAGCCGAGGGTCAGCTGCCGTACGTCACAGGGGTGTTCGCGCAGTTCGTCCGCCACCGCCGACTCGATCAGCGACGGCAGTACGAAGTGATCACCGGCGGCCACCACTCGCAGCATCCGGCTCATCGCAGTGCCTCCCGCGTCTCGGCGTGATCACGTGGCTCCGGCTGGGTCATGGCCGCTGCCCTTCGTCGCGCAGACCTCGTAACGGACCTTGTGCTCGTCCAGATCCCGCAGCGCCTCGGCCGACGCCCCGTCGTCGACGAGGAGCAGGTCGAAGCGGGCGAGCGGGACGACCCGGTGCAGGGCGGCCCGGGAGAGCTTGGTGTGGTCGATCAGCAGGACATTGCGTGCCGCCGAGTCGAGCATCGCCCGCTTCACGGACACGATGTGCTGTTCCTGGTGGTAGGCGTAGCCCCCGTGCACGGCCGACGTCGACGCGAAGCAGACGTCGACGCGCAGCGACTGCACCGCCTCGACGCAGGACACGCCGAGGAAGGAGGAGTGCAGCGGATCGTAGTCGCCGCCGAGGGCCATGAGGTGGATGCCGCGCTGGTCGGACAGGAGGTTGATCGCCTCCAGGAAGTTGGTGACGACCGTCAGCGGGGTGACCTCGCCGAGCCGGAGCCTTCGGGCTATCTCAAGGGTGGAGGTGGAGTCGTCGAGCATGATCGCCATGCCGGGCTCTATCGACTTCATCGCGTGCTCGGCGACGGCGGCCTTCTCCGCCCGCATGGTCTTCAGCCGGTACTGCACGTTCGACTCGAACACCCCGGACGGCTGCGCGGTCACTCCGCCCCTGGACTTCCGCACGATCCCCTGCCGTTCGAGCTCGTCGAGGTCCCGGTGGATGGTCATCACGCTGACCCCGAAGCGTTCGGCCAGCTCGGCGGCGGTCGCCGAGCCGTCGGCCAGGACCTGCTCCGCCATGGCGGCCTGGCGGGCCGCGGGCCCCTGCTGTGCGTGGTTCGTTCCCCGGTTCACTGCCCGATCCTTCGTCCTGGACGCTCCGGCCGGTCGGCCTCGAACAGCAGCAGGTTCTCAGGCCGGACCCGCACGCGTACCGGATCGTCGGGACGCGGTCCATCCGTGACCTCCACGTCGGGTTCGGTCCGGCCGGGTGCTGGGCTGCTGCGTCTTCCCGGGGGATAACCCCCGGACCCCGCGGCCAACACGGTTAACACATGGAGTCGACTCGTTAACAGAGGGTGTAACGGCGGAAGATGGCCGTCAATCCCTCGCGCAGGTGGAAATCTCGGTGCAGAGTGAGAAGTTCACGGCCAGGTGTGGGAGGTCCGATGGAGTCATGGCTCGGGATCGACCTGGGAACGCAGGGTGTCCGTGCGCTGCTCGTCGCCGGGGACGGCACGGTCCTCGGCAGCGGTACGGCCCCGCTGACCGGGCGGCGTGACGGCGTACGGCACGAGCAGGATCCGGGCCGGTGGTGGGACGCGGTGTGCGTGGCGTCCCGGCAGGCGGTCTCCGGTGGGGTACGGATCTGCGGGCTCGCGGTGTGCGGGACGTCCGGGACGGTGCTGCTGACCGACACCTCGGGGCAGCCGATCAGCCCCGCCCTGATGTACGACGACGGGCGGGCGGCCGAGCAGGGGGCGAAGGCCCGGGCGGCGGGACTGACGGTGCAGGACACCTGGGCGCTGCCGAAGGCGCGCTGGCTGGTGGAGACGCACGGGCCGGGGCGGCTCACCCATCAGCCCGACGTGATCACCGCGCGGCTCGTGGGCCGGGCCGTGCCGACCGACTCCAGTCACGCACTGAAGACGGCGTACGACGTGGAGCGCGACGCCTGGCCGGACATTCTCGGTCTGCCGGACGGGGCGCTGCCCGACGTCGTACGGCCGGGCACCCGGCTCGGCGAGGTGTGCGTGGCCGCCGCCGAGGCCACCGGCATCCCCGCCGGCACCCCGGTGATCGCCGGGATGACCGACGGCTGCGCGGCCCAGATCGCCTCCGGCGCGCTGCGCGAGGGCTCCTGGAACTCGGTGCTCGGGACGACGCTGGTGCTGAAGGGCGCCACCTCGCGCCCCGTCCGCGATCCCACCGGCGTCGTGTACAACCACCGTGCGCCGGACGGGGGCTGGCTGCCGGGCGGGGCGTCGAGCGTGGGCGCGGGTGTGCTCACCGCCGCCTTCGCGGGCGCCGACCCGGCCGCCATGGACGCAACCGCGGCGGCCTTCGAACCGGCCGGCGCGGTGGCCTACCCGCTGGTGTCGCCGGGCGAGCGCTTCCCGTTCCTGGCGCCGGACGCCACCGCCGTCGTCCTCGGCGAACCCAGCTGCGACGCGGATCTGTGGGCCGCGCTGCTCCAGGGCGTCGCCTTCGCCGAGCGTCTGTGCCTGGACTATCTGCACTACCTGGGCGCCCCGCTGGACGGCGCGCTCACCTTCACCGGGGGCGCCGCCCGCAGCCCGTACTGGAACCAGCTCCGCGCCGACATCCTGGGCCGCCCGGCCCGCGTACCGGAACAGCCGGAACCGGCCCTGGGGATGGCGGCGTTGGCGGCCTACGGCACCGGAGCGGCCGAGTCGCCGGCCGACGCGGCGGAGCGCATGGTCCGTCTCCGCACGGTGCTGGAACCGTCCCGTACGGCCCTCTTCGCCGGGCCGTACGCCCGTCTCGTCGACGAACTCGAGGCACGCGGCTGGCTGCCGTCGCCGGTCGCCGCGCACGCCCGTGCCCGGCTGAACCTGGATACTGCGGATCCATGAGCACGACCCTCCTCCTGACCCGCCACGGCGAGACCGTCTGGCACGCCGAGAACCGTTACGCGGGCGTCAGCGACATCGCCCTCACCGACACGGGCCGCGCCCAGGCGGACGCCCTCGGCCGCTGTGCGGCGACCCTTGCGGTCGACGCGATCTGGACGTCCCCGCTCTCCCGCGCCATCGCCACCGCCGATCCCGCCTGCCACGCCCTGAGCCTCACCCCGCACCGCGAACCGGCCCTGATCGAATGCGACTTCGGGGTCATGGAGGGCCGTACGCTCGCCGAGTTCGCGGCCGAGGACCCGAAGCGTGCGGAGGCTTTCCGCACCGACCCGGTGGCGAACCCCTTCCCCCGGGCCGAGGACCCCGCGGCGGCCGCGGTCCGCGGCACGGGGGCCCTGCGCCGCATCGCCGCAGCCCACCCCGGCGAACGTGTCCTCGTGGTCGCCCACAACACCCTGCTGCGCCTGGTGCTGTGCGATCTGCTGTCGATCCCCCTGAGCGAATACCGCCGTGTCTTCCCGAAGCTCCGCAACACGGCGATCACCGAACTCCGTATGAACAGCGACGGCTCCGCCGGCCTGCTCTCGCTCAATGTGCCGTGCGGGAACCCCTGAGCGGCACAGGAAGGCCCCCGCGAGTCATGTCCTCGCGGGGGCTTCCTTCTCTCCGCCTGCCGATCGTGAAGGGTGAGAAGACGATCACGAGGCAGGACGCCCCTTATTGCAAGTAACTTGCAAGTGCAGGCTAGCAACAAAAGGGCCCTCGCGGGTGCAACGCCGGTCAGCTCCGGGCGCGCGCCCGCTGCCAGGCGTACCCGGCCGCCGCCAGGGCCAGCGTCATCCCGCCCGTCGAGTACAGCTGCACCCGGGTGCCGGGCTCGCGGGCCATCAGGACGAAGATCGCCGCCATACCGGCGAGTGCGACCCAGGTCAGTGCCGGGAACGCCCACATGCGGACGACGAGCTTCTCGGGCGTCTCGCGCTCCAGCCGGCGGCGCAGGCGCAGCTGGGAGACGGCGATGAAGATCCAGACGACCAGGATGACCGCGCCGATCATGTTCAGCAGCCAGGAGAAGACGTCGTCGGGCCGCCAGTAGCTGAGCAGTACGCAGCCGAAGCCGAAGACGGACGAGGTGAGTACGGCGGTCCGCGGCACGCCCGAGGAGACCTTGCCCAGCACCTTCGGGCCCTGGCCGCGCTCCACGAGCGAGTAGGCGATGCGCGAGGCGCCGTAGATGTTGGCGTTCATCGCGCTGAGCAGGGCGACCAGCACGACGACGTTCATGAGCTGCCCGGCGCCCGGGATGCCCAGGTGGTCGAGGGCGGCGACGTACGGGCCCTTCTCGACGACCTCCTTGGAGTCCCACGGGACCAGGGTGACGATGACCGCCATCGAGCCGATGTAGAAGAGGGCGATGCGCCACATCGCCGTACGGACCGCGCTCGCCACGCCCCGGACGGGGTTCTCCGACTCGGCGGCGGCGATCGTCACCGTCTCCAGGCCGCCGTACGCGAAGACGGACGCGAGCAGGCCGATGACCAGGCCCTCACCGCCGTTCGGCAGGAAGTCGGTGAGGTTCGAGGCGCCGGGGGAGTCCGTGCCGGGCAGCACGCCGACGACGGCCAGCACGCCCAGCGCCAGGAACAGCGTGATCGCGCCGACCTTCAGCGCCGCGAACCAGAACTCGAACTCGCCGAAGTTCTTCACTGCGGCCAGGTTCGTGCCGCAGAACACCACCATGAACAGCGCCACCCACGCCCACTCGGGCGTGCCGGGCAGCCAGCCGGAGACGATCTTCGCGGCGCCGATGCCCTCCAGGCCGACCGCCGTGCAGAGCAGGACCCAGAAGGACCAGCCGGCGGTGAAGCCCGCCCAGGGGCCGATCGCCCGCTCGGCGTGCGCCGAGAAGGAGCCGGACGACGGATACGCGGCCGACATCTCGCCGAGCATCCGCATCACCAGCATCACAAGGACGCCGGAGAGCGCGTAGGCGACGACGATCGACGGCCCGGCGGCGGCGATACCGGCGCCGGAGCCCACGAACAGACCGGCGCCGATGACACCGCCGAGGGCGATCATCGACAGATGGCGCTGTTTCAGGCCGTGGGAGAGGGAGACGTCCGCCTCGGGCGGCGTCTCGACCGTGGTGCTGGGCATGGGAGCGGCTCGTCCAATGCGTGAGGGGGTGCGACCTGAGGAGTGTAAAGGGGAGGTATGGGGTTCCGGATTGGTGAGAACCTACAGCGCCCGCCTCCACCCGCCTCGGTGACCCACAAGGCCCTACCTCAGTGACCGTTATCACGCCCGGTCGCGTGTAACCGGCACTCTTTGTCAGGAGTCCACTACAGCCGTGCTCCCGCCTTTGTCGAGCGGTGACGGTGTTGGGCTCAGGTGCCCTGGGTTAGCGTCACGGTGTCTCGAACCGCCCTCACTCGGAGTCCCCATGAGCACCGCTGCCGTCTCCAGCCGTCCTGGCCTGGTCCTCGCCGACCTCATCCCCGCCTCCCGTGTCCGGGACGCCGCGCTCGTGCTCGGCGGCGCCGCGCTCACCGGCCTCGCCGCCCAGATCGCCGTGCCGGTGCCGGGCTCCCCGGTGCCGGTGACCGGCCAGACCTTCGCGGCGCTGCTGGTCGGCACGAGCCTCGGCGCCCGGCGCGGCACCCTCTCGCTCGTCGTGTACGCGCTGGCCGGCCTGGCCGGTGTGCCGTGGTTCGCCGAGGGCAAGTCCGGGGTCCTCGTCTCCTTCGGCTACATCATCGGGATGATGCTGGCGGCCACCGTCGTCGGCGCCCTGGCCCGCCGCGGCGCCGACCGCTCCGTACTGCGGATGGCGGGCACGATGCTGGTCGGCGAGGCGATCATCTACGCGATCGGCGTGCCGTATCTCGCCCTCGCCGCCGACATGTCGGCGTCCGCGGCGATCGCGGCCGGCCTCACCCCGTTCCTGATCGGCGACGCCCTCAAGGCCGCCCTGGCGATGGGCCTGCTGCCGACCGCCTGGAAGTTCGTCAACAAGCGCTGAGGTCCTGGCTGTTGCGAGCCGACAGCGCGGAAAGCCGGGGTGCGGCACACTGCCGCACCCCGGCTTTTTCGTGCTGTTGCTCAGCTCTCCCGTTGTCGCGGTCGCAGCTGCGACCACCACAGCCCGGCCGCGCCGACCGTGATCAGCGCCGCGCCCGCCGCGCCCAGCGGCAGGACATCGCGTCCGGGACCCGTCTTCGGCAGCTCGTCGTCACCCCCGGGTGCCACCGGCGTGTTGTCGGTGCCGAGCAGCAGCGGGGTGGCCGGGGCGTCCGGTGACGGGTTCGTCGTACCGAAGGGCACCGGGCCCTGCTGCCAGAACGTCTTGCTTCCGTCGCTGTTCTGCACGGGCAGACAGATCTTTCCGGTTTTGTTCAGGTCGTACGTCGCAGCGACGTCGTACGACTTGGAATCACCGGCCGCGAGATTGTCGAGCGGGCAGGTGTAACCGCTGTTCGAGCCTTCGGGAAGATCGCCTTCCGCAATGGGCGAACACCCCTGAACGTTCTTCACCGTCATGCCGTCGAAACCGACGACCCAGAGCCTGATCTTTCCGCTGTCCTCGGTGCCCTCGTTTTTCACCGTGGCGGTCATCGTCGTTTCCTGTGAACCGTTGTCGACCGAGATCTCCTCGGGCAGCAGCGTGGTCAGCTTCACGCCCGCCGGCGCCTCGTCAACGGCCTTTCCCCCCTTGCTGCTTCCTGGCCCCTCGTCATCCGCACTGGCGGTGGCGGAAAGGATCATCACCGTCGAGAAGGATGCCGCAACCAGCGATCCCGCGATGGTCGTCATACGACGAGAACTCATGTTCGTCCCCCTTGCCTGCGCCTGAATTCGCAGTACTTGAAGAGCTACCACAAGATTTCTCCGCACTATGCTGGTACGGCCTGAAGTGTGACCATTGTGTTTCAGTCGAGGAGCCATTGAGGGGGTGCAGCGGATTGCCGGGGAATACGGAAAACACGAGGAGCGGCGGGGTTCCTGGGTTAATGGTGACGGGGCGCTACCGGTTGGTCGAAAGTATTGGACAGGGGGGTATGGGGCGGGTGTGGCGAGCCGCCGATGAAATGCTCGACCGTCAGGTGGCGGTGAAGGAAATGCGCATCGACGGCCTCGATGCCGAGGACGCGCGCACCCGCCGCGAACGCACCCTGCGCGAGGCCAGGGCGACCGCCCGGATCGACCACCCCAACGTCGTGCGTGTGTATGACGTGGTGGACGAGGGCGAACGCCTGTGGATCGTCATGGAGTTGATCGCCGGCCCCTCCCTGGAACGGATGATCGCCGAGGACGGGCCGCTCGGAGAGCGCGACGCGGCACGGATCGGGCTCGGCCTGGTGGAGGCGCTGCGCCAGGTGCACGCACGCGGTGTGCTGCACCGGGACATCAAACCCGGGAACGTCCTGGTCGAGAGCGGCGGACAGCGCGTCGTCCTCACCGACTTCGGTATCGCCGCCATCCAGGACGCCAAGGCGCTCACCATGGTCGGCATGCTGGTCGGCTCGCCCGACTACATGGCCCCCGAGCGAGTCTCCGGCCGCCCCCAGGGCCCGCCGTCCGACGTGTGGTCCCTCGGCGCGACCCTCTGCGCGGCCATGGGCGGCCGCTCCCCCTTCTCCCGCGACACCACGCTGGCCACGCTGCACGCGGTCCTCTACGAGGAGCCCGAACTCCCCGCCTCCGCAGGCACGTTGGGCACCATCCTGGCCGCGCTGCTGGAAAAGGACCCGTCGGTCCGGCCGGGCCTGGACGACCTGGAATCCACGCTGCGCGCCGTCGCGTTCCCGGAGCCGACCCCGACCGTGCGGATGGGCGGGAGTGCGGCCGAGGGAGGGGGCGAGGAGGGGGCGGACGGCGAAACCGGCGCCGAGCGGGAAGCCGTAGCGGCAGAACGGGAATCCGTAGCGGCAGAAGAGGAGAAGGAACCGACCGGGACGCGTGTGCAAGAGGAGCCGCAGGACGCGCCGCCGTCGCCGGCGTCACCCACACCTGCCCTCATCGAGCCGCATCGCATACCCGCACCACGCGACCCCCGGCAGTCGCAGCCCGAACCCATCGAGGACGCGCCTCCTCCACAGCCCCAGCCGCAACGGCCCGCCGACACCCATGACTTCGGCCGCAGCCGCACCTCTGTCCCCACACCCACACCCACACCCACACCCGCGCCCGCATCCGCCTCCACCGAAGCCGGCCCCGAGTTGCGCTCGGAGACGCGCTCCGAGACTCCGGCCGTCAACTCGGCAGGACCCGCACAGAGCCTGCCCGGCAGGGCCGGTGTCTCCTTCGTGCGCCCCGAGGCGGTGACCCAGGAGCACAGCCCGCCGTACGCGGTCCAGCCGGCCGCGATGCCGCCCGGCGAACTCCCGGGCCCCGCGGCGCCGGCCGCCCCCGGGCGCGGACGTCGTCGTACGGGTCTGCTTGCCGCGGTGGCCGCGGTCACCGCAGGGGCCGTGGTCGCGGTCGTCCTGGTGCTGAACTCCGGGTCGCCGGACGACAGCAAGGCGGGGTCGTCGACATCCCCGAGCGACACCGCGTCGGCCACCGTCGAAGGCACCTCCAGGCCGCAGAGCCTGCCGCCGGGCTCCCGGAAGGAGGCCGGCGGGTACGCCTGGGTGCCCCCCGAGGGCTGGCGACGCGATGTGCAGACCGGTTCGGAGGTGCACTACACGTCACCGGACACCAAACAGGAACTCGCCACCAAGTCCTCGGTGGCCCGCGGCAACCTGATCGACACCTGGCGGCGCTCGGAGCAGAACGCCCAGGAGGGTGCGTACGACACGATCCGCCTGGAGGAGACGACCTTCCGCGATTACCCGGCGGTCGTCTGGGAGTACACCTTCACCATCAAGGGCGTCGACTGGCACGCCCAGCTGCTGGGCTTCACCGTGAAGGGGACGTCGTACCAGGTCAACACCTGGTATCAGCCGGACATCGAGGCGCAGGCGCTGAAGACGTACAAGAAGGTCAAGGACACCTTCACCGTGCTGTGAAGCGATCACCGTGCCGCACAAGCGAGAGGGAGCCCCGCGGGGCTCCCTCAGGCGGTGTCGGGCTCAGGCCGTTCAGACGGTCGTACGCCCGCGCTTCACCTTCTCCTTCACGAAGGCGATGGTGAGCACGATCGCGGCGACCAGCAGCGACAGCAGCACGGTCTTGCGTCCGTCGTGCTCGGTGTCGGTGAGCATGTAGCCGAGGACGAACACGATCAGCGCGGCCGTGGCCCAGGTCAGATACGGGTACAGCCACATCCGGACGACCAGCTTCTCCGGCGCCTCGGCCTGGATGATCTTCCGCATGCGCAGCTGCGAGAAGCAGATGACGAGCCAGACGAACAGGGCCACCGCACCACTGGAGTTGACCAGGAAGAGGAAGACGGAGTCCGGGAACTTGTAGTTGAAGAAGACGGCGACGAAGCCGAAGACGACCGAGGCGACGATCGCCACGAGCGGCACACCACGGCCGGTGGTCTTCGCGAAGGCCTTGGGCGCGTCACCGCGCTGACCCAGCGAGAAGGCCATCCGGGAGGCCGTGTAGAGGCCGGAGTTGAGGCAGGACAGCACCGAGGTCAGCACGATGAAGTTCATGATCTGACCGGCGTGCGCGATCCCGAGCGAGTCCAGGGCGGCGACGTACGAGCCCTCGTCGGCGATGGACTTGCTGTCCCACGGCAGCAGCGTGACGACGACGAAGATCGAGCCGAGGTAGAAGACGGCGACACGCCAGATGATGCTGTTGGTTGCCTTGGTGACCGCGCGCTGCGGGTTCTCGGACTCGCCGGCGGCGAGCGTGGCGATCTCGCTTCCCATGAAGGAGAAGACGACGAGCAGCACACCGGTGAGGATGGCGCCGGGCCCGTTGGGCAGGAAGCCGCCGTGTTCGGTGAGGTTGCCCAGCCCGGCCTGCTCGCTGTCGACACCCGGCAGCAGCCCGAAGACGGCCAGCCCGCCGATGACGATGAATGCCGCGATGGCGACGACCTTGATCCCGGCGAACCAGAACTCGAACTCGCCGTAGGAGCCGACGGAGACCAGGTTGGTCGCGGTGAGCACCACCATCACGATGAGCGCCCAGGCCCACTGCGGTACGGAGGGCACCCACCCTTCGAGGATCACGGCACCGGCGGTCGCCTCGACGGCCAGCACCACGACCCAGAAGAACCAGTACAGCCAGCCGATGGAGAAGCCGGCCCAGCGGCCGAGCGCCCGGTCGGCGTGCGCCGAGAACGAACCCGAGGTCGGGTTGGCCGCGGACATCTCACCGAGCATCCGCATCACCAGCACCACGAGCGTGCCGACGAGGGCGTACGACAGGAGGATGCCGGGTCCGGCGGTGGCGATGCCGGAGCTGGAACCGACGAAGAGCCCGGCTCCGATGACACCGCCGATGGCGATCATCGACAGATGACGGTTCTTGAGCCCTGCCTGGAGGCCGTTACCGGGGTCGCCGGTGGCTCCTGGGTCCTTGCTGGCCTTCGAGATGGTCGGCTGCGAGGTCATAGAGGGGATTTCCTTTGCGCCGGACGAGCAGATTCCCGTGCGAGCGGTGCACGGGGGCGTACGAATCGGTCCAGTGAATCTGAGGCAAAGAGATTATTGAACCTTTGATTCCGGATCGTTACTTGAGGTTTCCCTGAGGTTCCGTAGTGTTGCTCACACTTTTCCTGGCCCGGCCCCGGGGCTGCTGCCCGGAAACAGGCGTGACACACTCGTCCCATGCGCGTGTATCTCGGCTCCGACCATGCGGGCTTCGAACTCAAGAACCACCTCGTCGAGTGGCTCAAGGCGGCCGGCCACGACCCCGTGGACTGCGGCCCCCACATCTACGACGCCCAGGACGACTACCCGCCCTTCTGCCTCCGCGCCGCCGAGCGCACCGCGGCCGACCCCGACTCCCTCGGCATCGTGATCGGCGGCTCCGGCAACGGCGAGCAGATCGCCGCGAACAAGGTCAAGGGCGTGCGCGCGGCCCTCGCCTGGAGCGAGGAGACGGCGTCGCTCGGCCGCCAGCACAACGACGCCAACGTCGTCGCGGTGGGCGCGCGGATGCACACGCAGGACGAGGCGACAAAGTTCATCGAGACCTTCCTGGGCACGCCGTTCTCGGGCGAGCAGCGCCATGTGCGGCGGATCGAGATGCTGGCGGAGTACGAGACGACGGGGGATCTGCCGCCGATCCCGCCGCATCACCCGCAAAATTAGCCCCTCCGGCGTTTGAGGAGCGGGGTCTGGGGCGGAGCCCCAGGGGTCTTTCGAGTCCCGCCCGTCAAGAAACCGAGACGGGCGGGTGGGTGGGAAAGGACTGCGGGAGTTGCCCGAGGGCCACACGATTCACCGGCTGGCGCTGGACTACGCGCACCGTTTCTCCGGCCAAGCGACGCACGTCACAAGCCCCCAGGGCAAGTTCTCCGACGCCGCAGCCCTCCTCACCGGCGGAGTCCTCCACCGCGCCGACGCCCACGGCAAACACCTCTTCCTCGGCTTCCGGGACGCCGACTGGATCCACATCCACCTCGGCCTCTTCGGCAAGGTGACCTTCGGCGACGCCCCCGCACCCCCGCCGACGGACACCGTCCGGCTCCGCCTCGCGAACAGTTCGTCGTACGTCGATCTCCGCGGCCCCACGACCTGCGCCCTGATCACGGACGCCGAGAAGGACGCGATACACGACCGCCTCGGCCCGGACCCCCTGCGCACGGACGCCGACCGGGACGCGGCCTACCGCCGTGTGTCCCGCAGCCGCACCACCATCGCCGCGCTCCTCATGGACCAGAAGGTCATCGCCGGCGTCGGCAACGTCTACCGCGCCGAGGTCCTCTTCCGGCACGGCATCGACCCCTACCGCGCGGGCAAGGACATCACCGCGGCCGAGTGGGACGCGATCTGGGCCGACCTCGTCGAGCTGATGCACGAGGGCGTCCGCAACAACCGCATCGACACCGTCCGCCCGGAACACACCCCGGAGGCGATGGGCCGTCCGCCCCGCGTCGACGACCACGGCGGCGAGGTCTACGTCTACCGCAGGGCCGCCCTGCCCTGTCACATCTGTGGCGGCGAGATCCGCACCGCCGATCTCGCCGCCCGTAACCTCTTCTGGTGCCCGAACTGCCAGCAGCGCTGACCAGCCGTCAGAACCCGTGCGGCAGCCAGGGCACCACGGTCGACGCGAACCCCACGGACGCCTCCGTCAGCGCCCCCTCCCGCAGCTCCCGCACCCGTCCGGCAGTCCCCAGCGCGGCCAGGGTCACGCCGCCGAGATAGGCCGCCCCCAACTCCCGTACGGACAACGCGAGATCGGCCGCATCCTCCGTACGCTCGCAGGACGCCCCCTTCGCGTCACCGGTGAGCCGCCAACGCCCCGTGTTCCAGGGGCAGAACGCGTCCTCGACCTCGAACACCACGTCCACCGGGGCCTGATACGTCCGTGCTTCGAGCGCTGCCCCCACGTCCACCAGCCGTACGTGCAGCGAGTCCCGCACCTGGAGCGAACAGCGTCGGATGTCGGACACCAGGTACTGCCACGCCTCGTCCAGCGGCCGCCCGTGCGCAGTCAGTGTCGAGGTGAGGTCGATGTCGAACAGGAAACGCCACAGCGCGGCGTGCGCCGCCGGGTCCAGCCCGTACGTGTCCCGCAGCTGCACCGTGCCCTTGGGCCCGGTGATGTCCCACTCGGGCTTCACATGGAAGCGCGCATACCCGACGACCTCGCCGTCCCGCTCCGCCACCACGCACTGAAGTGGTGACGCACCCTCCCGTCCGCTCTCCGGGTCGAGCAGCCCGAGCCGCTCCCAGCCGGGCTGCCGGGCCAGCATGCCCGGCCGCAGCGACACCGCCCGCGCGTACACCGACTCACACGCGTCGAGCACGTCGGCCGGCGCCGCGTACCGCAGCCGTACGTCATCGGTGCCGGGCGGCACGGACAGCCGTACGCGACTCGTGTCGATCTCGATGTTGGCGTTGTGGGTCGCGACGCCATAGCCGAACCGGCCGTAGATCTCGGGCTCGGAGGCGGTCAGTACGGCCAGCGGCTCGCTCCACGAGCGGACGTCGTCCAACTGCCGTCGCATCATCGCCGTCAGCAGCCCGCGCCGCCGATGGGTGGCGGCCACGCTGACCATGGTGACGCCCGCCGCGGGCACCGAGGCGCCGCCGGGCACGGTCAGCCGGAAGCTGTACGCCCCGGCCGTCCCGACGCACACGTCACCGTCCCAGGCCCCGATCGAACGGTTCAGTTCGGTGAGCGTGTGGTCCAGCTCCCGCTCCTCGGCCGGCTCGGGGACCCCGCCGAAGGCACGGATCAGGGTGTCGAACCAGGTGTCCCACTCGTCCTGACGCAGCACCCGCAGTTCGGTCGCGGCGTCCTTTGCGCTGTCTGTGCCCATGACCCATGCCTATCAGGGCATTGCGGGACGAGCGAGGGAATTTCTCCGCGGTGGAGGCGCGATGGGTTTCTGTGAAGTTCACTGTGAAGTCGAGCCTCGGACGGGGGACAAGTGGGACCTCCCGTGCCAAGCGGCTGGTCGGATGGATAGGGTCCCGAACTAATGGCAGCAGGACGAGAGCGGCGCACGGCGGCCGAGACGTTCACGGCCCGGTTGAAGATGCACTTGCACCGGGTCCGCACAGGCCTGCGCAGAAGCGCCGTCGACTACTTCCGCGGCGACGGCTCGGACTGGGTCGCGCTGGCCGGACTGCTGCTCACCATCCCGCTGATCACGGTCACCACGCTCGCCAACTCGGTGTGGTGCTCACCGGCCGCGCTGGTCCTCCCGATCGTCGCCGGCGGTCTGTTGCTGCGCCCCGCGAGCCTGCTCGGCCTCTACGCGGCGGCGGCGACCGCGCTGATCGTGGAGTCGGTGCAACTCGGGCCGTACACGGAGGGGCCGTCCCGGGTGACGCCGGGTGTGGTGCTGGTGGTCGCCGCCTGCGGGTTCTTCGGGCTGCTGATCGCCCAGTTCCGCAGCCGGGTCGGCGTGCCCTGGCGGCGCGGCGGCACGATGCTGTTCGACCTGCGTGAACGCATCCGGGTGCAGAGCAAGTTGCCCAAGCTGCCCACGGGGTGGCACCGCGAGATGGCGCTGCGGCCGGCCGGCGGGCAGTCCTTCTCCGGCGACTTCGTGGTGGCCGCCCGGACGAACGGCGGGCGCACCCTGGAGGTCGTCCTCACGGATGTCTCCGGCAAGGGCATGGACGCGGCATCGCGGGCCCTGCTGCTGTCGGGCGCGTTCGGCGGCCTGCTGGGCAGCCTGCCCCCGCACGCCTTCCTCCCCGCCGCGAACGGTTATCTGCTCCGCCAGGACTGGGACGAGGGCTTCGCGACCTCCATCCACCTCGTCCTCGACCTGGACTCCGGCGACTACGAGCTGTACTCCGCGGGGCATCCGCCCGGGCTCCAGCTCAGCGCGGGCAGCGGGCGCTGGGAGGAGAAGGCGGCGGAGGGGCCGCTGCTGGGTGTGTACGACGGTGCCCAGTTCGACCCGGTGAAGGGCGCTTTGCGTGCCGGTGATGTGTTGATGCTGTTCACGGACGGTCTGGTGGAAACGTCCGACCGTGACATCGTCGAGGGCATCGACCGCCTCACCGGCGAGGCCGACCGCTATGTCGCCGGCGGCTTCCACGGCGCGGCCTGGCATCTGATCGAGGCGGTGGCGAAGGACGTGAACGACGACCGGGCGCTGTTGCTCATTTGCCGTGAGGGACCGACAGCTCAGTCCCTCACCCGCTGAACCGGCAAGACCCCTACGCGCGCGCCTTCTCGCGGTCACGCGCCACCTCGGCCGCGTCCCGCTTGAACGCCCACTCCATCTTCGGCTCCATCGCGAACCGGAACACCCGCTGTACCGGCGCCGTGCACAACAGGGTGACGACGGCCGCCGCGACGACGGTCACGAAGATCTCGCCGAGCGGACGGTGCAGCCAGGCGTGGTCGAACCAGCCCTGATAGTCACCGGCCTTGACCAGGAAGCCGTGCAGGAGATAGCCGTACAGCGTGCCCGCGCCGAGCGCCGTGAACCACATGTGGCGGCCCGGCACCCACGCGAAGAAGCAGGCGGTCAGCAGCACCGAGCAGCCGAACATCGCGAGCACCATGACCGGCCCGGCCCACCACGGCGCACCCAGGTTCTGCGCGGCGTCACGGTGGTAGAACCACGAGGTGTTCATCCGCGGCACGGCCCACCAGCCGACCGCCAGCGCCGCCGCGAACACCGGCACGGACGCGATCCGCACCGAACGCCGGCGCACCATCCGGAAGTGCTCGGGCTTCATGCACAGACCCAGCACGAAGTAGGGCAGGAACTGCAACACCCGCTGAAGATCCAGGTCGTTGCCGATCTCCGGGGTCACCGACGCCAGCATGGCGATGCCGAGCGCGATCGGCAGCGGCCAGCGCACCAGCTTCCAGATCGGGGTCGTCAGCCGCCAGATGAGCAACGCGCACAGGAACCAGGTGAGGTACCAGGGGTCGAGAAGGCTGATCTCCTGCCCGGAATCACCGGCGATGACGCGCTTGAAGAGCGGATAGGCCGTCTCGAAGAGGATGTACGGCACCGCCACACCGGTGATCAACCGCTTGAGGCGGTCGGGGCGCATGTCGAAACTGCGCGAGAAAAAGCCGGAGATGACGATGAAGGCCGGCATATGGAACGAGTAAACGACCGAGTACACGCCCTCGAGGATCCGGCTGTCGCCCTTGAGTGGTTCCCAGGAGTGGCCGATCGCCACCAGCACGATCGCCAGGTACTTGGCGTTGTCGAAGAAAGCGTCGCGCTGCTGTTTCTGCTGTTTCTGCGGTGCGCCCGGACTCGGCGCTCCCGATGTCGGCGACTGCGCCGGGGGGAGCGGAGTTCGGTTGTGGCCGCTTGTGGGGGACGTGGCAGCGTGGAACATCTGAGGCACCCTAGCGTTGTCTGTGGGTTCCCGTAAAACCCCGACGTCATTACTGCTTTTCCGCCGCGACTACCCAAGTTTCCCTGGAGTTGGCATGGCGGACGACGTGACGGTGAACACAGTGAGGCAACTCGATGCGCGGTGGAATGTCCGCTTCCGTTGCCTTTGCGTGCAACAAATCGAATTCCCTGCGAACGCGTTGTGTGGACACCGAAACGAACCGGCCGAATTCCTTGCGCAGTTGACTGTCGAATTGCCTTGCAGGCTGTGACTGGGGTGTGAGTCCACCGGACGGATCCGGACTTGTCGGATACAGGTGTGGTGGACGATGCGTCACAGGCCGCATACCTGGGCCCTGTTGGTGGCACGATGGTTCTGGCGGGGGTGCGCGGGGCTGCATCCCAGGCCGGGAGAGCGGAACCGACCGTAGGGTGTGATCAGTTGTGGCCATTTCACTGTCAGTGGTGCTGCTCTTGGCGATCATCCTGGTGGTGATGATCCGGGCGGGGAACATCAAGGCCGGTCCCGCGGTCGTCGCGGTGCTCTTCGGCTTCTTCCTGGCCTCGACCGGCATGGCCGACGACATCCAGCGCTTCCTGGACTCGATAGCGCAGACGATCAACGAGATCCAGTTCTGACCGGCTACCCCATGACAACGCGGTGACCCCTTGGCCAACGCCGTACGCTCTCTCTGATCAACCAGAGAGTCCGTGGGGGGACATTCATGCGTACAACCGCGCGCCTTGCCGTGCTCGGAACCGGCGTCGCGCTGGTCGCCACCGCAGCCGGTGCCACCGCCGCCCAGGCGGAGGACGGCGGCTCGGGCAACATCACGATCGACAAGGTCGTCGTCAACGGCGGCAAGCCGGTCGTTGTCGGTACCACCAACGTGGTGTCGGCCAAGGTCTCCGTGACCGCGTCGGACGACTCGGGCATCGTCGAGACCACGTACATCAGCGCCTACGGTCCGTCGCCGAACTACGCACAGATCTGGTACGACGACGGCGAGATCACGTGCGTCAGGGCGAGCGCCACCACGTCGACCTGCACGGGCGCGCTGACGTTCGACCCGCAGGCCTCGACCGGCGTCGTCACCAACGGCGCGGCCGCCACCTGGCGCCTCGCCACGCTGGTCTCCGCCAACGACTACGACTACATCCACCGGGACGCGGCCACCACGTTCAAGGTGCAGCGCGCCTCGAAGCTGACGGTCAACGCCTCGCCGGAGCCCGTGAAGAAGGGCAGGACCGTCACGGTCACCGGCAAGCTCTCCCGGGCCAACTGGGAGGACAACCAGTACCACGGCTACACGAACCAGTCGGTGAAGCTTCAGTTCCGCAAGAAGGGCAGCACCACCTACACCACGGTGAAGACGATCAAGTCCAACTCGACGGGCAACCTCAAGGCGACCGTCACCGCCTCCACCGACGGCTACTTCCGCTACAGCTTCGCGGGCACGACGACGACTCCGGCGGTCAGCGCGACCGGCGACTTCGTAGACGTCCGATAGCCGCGTACTGAGAACGCCGAAGGCCCAGGGAGAGGAAAGCGACCTCTCGCCTGGGCCTACGGCGTTTGGAGCGGGCGACGGGAATCGAACCCGCGTAGCTAGTTTGGAAGACTAGGGCTCTACCATTGAGCTACGCCCGCACAGCATGCGCCGCAGGTCAGATGACCGCGGCACTGCACGTATCGTAGCGGGTCGGTCCCCTTCGCCGCACACCCCATTCCCGCCCGCGCCCCCGCCCGGTGTGTGCTCGGGAAATGCGGGGGCCGCACTGCCGGCGGGCATGTACCCTACGTGTCGCACCAGACGGGGTGTGGCGCAGCTTGGTAGCGCGTCCGCTTTGGGAGCGGAAGGCCGTGGGTTCAAATCCCGCCACCCCGACCACGTAATGAGGCGTGTACCGACCGTGTACGCGATCACCTCGCATGATCGCCTTTGGGGCGCTCGGCGGCTGCGGCTACTATGCAAGCTGCGCGCCCGTGTGCCTCAGCAGTGAAGATCACTGAAACCCCGGTGAAGAGCACTGAAGTCCTCCGGGCGGCGAAATCCGCCGGACCAGTCTGGCTCCGGCAGAAACCAAGAAGTCAGCCACAAGGAGACCGAACCGTGAAGAGCGCCGTGGAGACCCTGAACCCGACCCGGGTTCGGCTCACTGTCGAGGTGCCCTTCGAGGAGCTCAAGGACAGCCTCGACGCGGCGTACAAGAAGATCAACCAGCAGGTCACGGTGAAGGGCTTCCGCAAGGGCAAGATCCCGGCCCGCGTCATCGACCAGCGGTTCGGCCGCGGTGCGGTTCTGGAGGAGGCCGTCAACGACGCGCTCCCGAAGTTCTACACCGAGGCGGTCAACGAGGCCGAGATCGACGTCCTGGGTCAGCCCGAGGTCGACATCACGGAGCTGAAGGACGGCGAGACGCTGAACTTCACCGCCGAGGTCGACATCCGCCCGACCCTCGAGATCCCGGACTTCTCCGGCATCGAGGTCGAGGTCGACGCGGTCGAGGTCGGCGACGAGGACGTGGACAAGGCCGTCGAGGAGCTGCGCGAGCGCTTCGCCTCCACCTCCCCGGTCGAGCGTGCCGCCGAGGACGGCGATGTCGTCACGATCGACCTGGAGGCCAAGGTCGGCGGCGAGATCCTCGAGGACGGCGTCGCGAGCGGCGTCTCCTACACCATCGGCTCCGGCGAGCTGCTCGACGGCATCGACGACGCCGTGAAGGGCCTGGAGACCGGCGCCGAGGCAACCTTCACCTCCGAGCTCAAGGGCGGCTCCGCGGCCGGCCAGGAGGCCGAGGTCACCGTCAAGGTCAGCCAGGTCGCCGCGCGCGAACTCCCCGAGCTGGACGACGACTTCGCGCAGCTCGCCTCCGAGTTCGACACGCTCGAGGAGCTCAGGGCCGACAGCCGCAAGCGCCTTGAGAACATGAAGCAGTACGACCAGGCCACGCAGGCCCAGGAGCGCGTCCTGGAGAAGCTGCTCGAGCTGGTCGAGGTGCCCGTCCCCGAGAAGCTGCTCGACGACGAGATCAACACCCGCAAGCACAACCTCGAGCACCACCAGCTCGGCCAGATGGGCCTCGACCTTCCGAAGTACCTGGAGATCCAGGGCAAGACCGAGGAAGAGTTCGAGACCGAGACCCGCGAGGCCGCGGTCAAGGGCATCAAGACCCAGTTCGTGCTCGACGAGCTCGTCAAGCAGGAGAAGCTCAACGTCAACCAGGAGGAGCTCACCGAGCACCTCATGCGTCGCGCCTCCTCCTCCGGCATGTCCCCCGACCAGTTCGCCCAGGCCGTCGTCGAGGGCGGCCAGGTCCCGCTCCTGGTCGGCGAGGTCGCCCGCGGCAAGGCCCTGGCCGTCGTGGTCGAGAAGGCCACGGTCAAGGACACCAACGGCGAGATCATCGACCTGGACGACGAGGGCGACGAGAGCGACGAGGACGGTGCCGCCGAGGCCGCCACGGAGACCGACGCCACCGAGGAGAAGACCGAGGGCTGAGCCCACACGGCGCCAAGTAGGTCGTAGGGAGGGCCCCGGGGAAGCACCATGCCCCGGGGCCCTCCGCCGTACGGTGGAACAGCGCCCTGAAGGGGCGCGGGGAACTGCGCGAGCAACCACGACGGACCCGCAGCCGCCCACTACCTGAGTAACCACGGCGCTACGCCCCGGGCGAACACTCACCTCTCCGGGATTCCCCGAAGGGACCAGCGCGTTAGGGTCCATGAGTACGGGGGCAGGGGAGTCGGCGAAACCGCCGGAGGCCCCCGGCAGGGATTACGTGAAGACGGCCCGGACGCCGTCGTAAGACGAGCAGGTGGATACGTGACGAATCTGATGCCTACCGCCGCCGGCGAGCCTTCCATCGGTGGCCTCGGCGACCAGGTCTACAACCGGCTGCTCAACGAGCGGATCATCTTCCTCGGCCAGCCGGTCGACGACGATATCGCGAACAAGATCACCGCGCAGCTGCTGCTCCTTGCCGCCGACCCGGACAAGGACATTTACCTCTACATCAACAGCCCCGGCGGCTCGATCACGGCCGGTATGGCGATCTACGACACCATGCAGTACATCAAGAACGACGTGGTGACCATCGCCATGGGCCTCGCCGCCTCCATGGGCCAGTTCCTGCTCAGCGCGGGTACCCCGGGCAAGCGCTTCGCGCTCCCGAACGCCGAGATCCTGATCCACCAGCCCTCCGCAGGTCTCGCCGGTTCGGCGTCGGATATCAAGATCCACGCCGAGCGGCTGCTGCACACCAAGAAGCGCATGGCCGAGCTGACGGCCTTCCACACCGGTCAGACGATGGAGCAGATCACCCGCGACTCGGACCGCGACCGCTGGTTCGACGCGGACGAGGCCAGGGAGTACGGCCTCATCGACGAGGTCATGGCCACGGCTGCCAACATGCCGGGCGGCGGCGGCACCGGGGCCTGAGGCCCCCGCACAGCCCCCAGCCGACCGCCTCAGCCCCTAGGAGACAGATAGTGAACGACTTCCCCGGCAGCAGCCTGTACGACCGCACGCGCGCCGAGTACACGGCTCCCGCGGCCGAGTCCCGATATGTGATCCCGCGTTTCGTCGAGCGCACCTCGCAGGGCATCCGCGAGTACGACCCTTACGCGAAGCTCTTCGAGGAGCGCGTGATCTTCCTCGGCGTCCAGATCGACGACGCCTCCGCCAACGACGTCATGGCGCAGCTGCTGTGCCTTGAGTCGATGGACCCCGACCGGGACATCTCGGTCTACATCAACAGCCCCGGCGGTTCCTTCACCGCGCTGACTGCGATCTACGACACGATGCAGTTCGTGAAGCCCGACATCCAGACGGTCTGCATGGGCCAGGCGGCCTCCGCCGCGGCCGTCCTGCTCGCGGCGGGCTCGCCCGGCAAGCGCATGGCGCTGCCCAACGCCCGCATCCTGATCCACCAGCCGTACAGCGAGACCGGTCGCGGCCAGGTCTCGGACCTCGAGATCGCGGCGAACGAAATCCTCCGGATGCGCGCGCAGCTGGAGGAGATGCTGGCCAAGCACTCCACCACGCCGATCGACAAGATCCGCGAGGACATCGAGCGCGACAAGATCCTCACGGCCGAGGACGCCCTGTCGTACGGCCTGATCGATCAGATCATCTCCACCCGGAAGATGAACAACGAATCCGTGCGCTGACGCGTAAGGCTGTATCGTCTGCCGCTCCTTGGCACGGTTCGGCACTGTGCACGACAAAGCGCGTGTCGAAGTGAACCGTGCCAAGGGGGGCCCGAACGAGGGCCCCGGCAAGGTACCGTCGGACATAAGGCAGCACCAGGAGCCGCTGGACCTAGGCGTCTCCCAGGCGAAGGGGAAGCACACCGTGGCACGCATCGGTGACGGCGGCGATCTGCTCAAGTGCTCGTTCTGCGGCAAGAGCCAGAAGCAGGTCAAGAAGCTCATCGCAGGCCCCGGTGTGTACATCTGCGACGAGTGCATCGATCTCTGCAACGAGATCATCGAGGAAGAACTGGCGGAGACCAGCGAGGTCCGCTGGGAGGAACTCCCCAAGCCCCGGGAGATCTACGAGTTCCTCGAGGGGTATGTGGTCGGCCAGGAGCCGGCCAAGAAGGCGCTCTCGGTAGCGGTGTACAACCACTACAAGCGGGTCCAGGCCGGTGAGCACGGCGGCGCCCAGAACCGCGAGGACGCCATCGAGTTGGCGAAGTCCAACATCCTGCTGCTCGGCCCCACGGGTTCCGGCAAGACGCTCCTGGCCCAGACCCTGGCCCGGATGCTCAACGTCCCCTTCGCCATCGCCGACGCGACGGCGCTGACGGAGGCCGGCTATGTCGGCGAGGACGTCGAGAACATCCTGCTCAAGCTCATCCAGGCGGCCGACTACGACGTCAAGAAGGCCGAGACCGGGATCATCTACATCGACGAGATCGACAAGGTGGCCCGTAAGAGCGAAAACCCGTCGATCACCAGGGATGTGAGCGGCGAGGGCGTCCAGCAGGCGCTGCTGAAGATCCTCGAGGGCACGACGGCCTCGGTCCCGCCCCAGGGCGGCCGCAAGCACCCCCACCAGGAGTTCATCCAGATCGACACGACGAACGTCCTGTTCATCGTGGGCGGCGCCTTCGCGGGCCTGGAGAAGATCATCGAGTCCCGGGCGGGTGCGAAGGGCATCGGCTTCGGCGCGACGATCCGCTCGAAGCGGGAGCTTCAGGCCAAGGACCAGTTCGAGGACGTCATGCCCGAGGACCTGGTCAAGTTCGGCATGATCCCCGAGTTCATCGGCCGTCTCCCGGTCATCACGAGCGTGCACAACCTCGACCGCGAGGCCCTGCTCCAGATCCTGATCGAGCCGCGCAACGCCCTGGTGAAGCAGTACGAGCGCCTCTTCGAACTCGACGGCGTGGAGCTGGACTTCGAACGCGAGGCCCTCGAAGCCATCGCCGACCAGGCCATCCTCCGTCAGACCGGCGCCCGCGGCCTGCGCGCCATCATGGAGGAAGTCCTCATGTCCGTGATGTACGAGGTGCCTTCACGCAAGGACGTGGCCCGCGTCGTCATCACCGCCGACGTCGTCCACTCGAACGTCAACCCGACGCTGATTCCGCGCGATGCGCGGGGACGCGGTTCGGGGGAGCAGAAGTCGGCGTAGCCGCCGTACAGACACAGCAAAGGGCGCCGACGTGAGAACGTCGGCGCCCTTTGCTGTGCGCGTCAGGCCTTGACGCGGACTTCCTTGCGGACTTCGGCCGCGATCTGCGCCGACTCGTCCAGGGTGTACGTCTTGGCGCCGGCTGTCGGCTCGACGACGCCCAGCGTGCTGTAGTCCGCCCAGATGCACATGAAGGTCTTCTGGGTCTTCTCGGTGATCAGGTTCTTGGACTCGGCCTGCTGACACTTCATCACGGCACCCTCGAGGCCGTCCGGCGAGACGGACTTCGCCTCACCGATCAGCTTCACGTCCTCCTCGCTCTCCTTCTTGAACTGGGCGAACGTGGTGTCGAGCGCCTTCTCCGGGTCCTCCACCTTGCCGTAGACACCGAAGTAGGTGACGTTCTCGGCGCTCTCCGCCTTCTCCAGCTCACTCGGGTCGCTGATGGCCGTCAGGTCGACCGTCGAGTAGATGGCGGCGACTGACGTCGCGTCGCTGACTCCGGCCTTCGCGAGGTCCTTCGCGTCGCTCGAAGTCGCCTCTTTCTCCTGTGCGTCGCCCATGCGCTGGTACTTGTCGGTGGCGAGGGAGGCAGGCGCGGTGAGCTTGTGCGGACCGTCGTCCTCGATGCTGCCGCCCGCTCCCGAGCCCCCGCCGATCACGAAGTACGCGCCGACGCCCAGCGCCGCCACCACCGCCACCGCGCCGATGATCAGCCCCGTCTTCTTCTTGCCGCCGCCGGGGGCCGGCGGCTGGGGCATGCCGTAAGGAGCCTGGCCGCCCGGAGGCTGCTGCGGGTAGCCGTAGCCGGGCTGGGTGGGCGGGGCCTGCTGGGGATAGCCGTAGCCGGGCTGGGTGGGCGGAGCCTGCTGGGGGTAGCCATGGCCGGGCTGGGGGGCCTGCGGCTGCTGGCCGTACGGTCCCGGCTGGCCGTACGGTCCGGGCTGCTGGGGCTGCCCGCCGTACGGGCCCGGCTGGTTGTAGCTCATTTCTGGGTTCCCCTCCAGATGCTTATGTGTTCCCGACATCCTGGCCCAGACACAGGGAACGCACGGCAGCGGGGTGCGCAGTGTTACAGAACAAACGCGTTTCGGGACACGCCCGGGACACCCCTAAACTGAGCGGGTGACCGAGAACGCTCAGCAGCAGCCACCAGCGCCCGACACCGAACTGCCGACCCAGTACGCGCCGGCCGATGTAGAGGGGCCGCTGTACGAGCGCTGGGTAGAGCGGGGTTACTTCGCGGCGGACGCGAAGAGCGACAAGCCGCCGTTCACCGTCGTCATCCCGCCGCCGAACGTCACGGGCTCGCTCCACCTCGGGCACGCCTTCGAGCACACCCTCATCGACGCCGTCACGCGCCGCAAGCGCATGCAGGGTTACGAGACGCTGTGGCAGCCCGGCATGGACCACGCCGGTATCGCCACGCAGAACGTCGTCGAGCGTGAGTTGGGCAAGGAGGGCAAGTCCCGGCACGACCTCGGCCGTGAGGCGTTCGTCGAGCGTGTCTGGCAGTGGAAGGCCGAGTCCGGCGGGCAGATCTCCGGGCAGATGCGGCGGCTCGGTGACGCTGTCGACTGGTCTCGTGAGCGCTTCACCATGGACGAAGGGCTCTCGCAGGCCGTTCAGACCATCTTCAAGCGGCTGTACGACGACGAGTTGATCTACCGCGCCGAGCGCATCATCAACTGGTGCCCGCGCTGCCTCACGGCCATCTCCGACATCGAGGTCGAGTACCAGGACGACGACGGTGAACTCGTCTCCATGAAGTACGGCGAGGGGGACGACACCATCGTCGTCGCCACCACCCGCGCCGAGACCATGCTCGGTGACACGGCCGTCGCCGTTCACCCCGAGGACGAGCGGTACAAGCACCTGGTCGGCAAGCTCATCAGGCTGCCGCTCACCGACCGTTCCATCCCGGTCGTCGCCGACGAGCACGTCGACCCCGAGTTCGGTACGGGCGCCGTCAAGGTCACCCCGGCCCACGACCCGAACGACTTCGAGATCGGCCAGCGGCACGACCTGCCCGCCATCACGATCATGGACGAGCACGCCGTCATCACCGCCCACGGCCCCTTCCAGGGCCAGGACCGGCTGGAGGCCCGCTCGGCCATCGTCGCCGCGCTGCGTGCCGAGGGCCGGATCGTCGCCGAGAAGCGGCCGTACGTCCACAGCGTCGGCCACTGCTCGCGCTGCAAGACCACCATCGAGCCGCGCCTGTCCATGCAGTGGTGGGTCAAGGTCGGCCCGCTGGCGAAGGCCGCCGGTGACGCCGTCCGCGACGGCCGAGTCAAGATCCATCCGCAGGAGATGGAGAAGCGGTACTTCGACTGGGTCGACAACCTCCACGACTGGTGTATTTCCCGGCAGTTGTGGTGGGGCCACCGTATCCCGGTCTGGTACGGCCCGAACGGCGAGGTCGTCTGCGTCGGCCCTGGCGACGAGACCCCGACCGGCGAGGGCTGGCACCAGGACACGGACGTCCTCGACACCTGGTTCTCCTCCGGCCTCTGGCCCTTCTCGACCCTCGGCTGGCCCGAACAGACCGAATCGCTCGCGAAGTTCTACCCGAACTCCGTCCTGGTCACCGGCTACGACATCCTCTTCTTCTGGGTCGCCCGGATGATGATGTTCGGCCTGTACGCGATGGACGGCACCCCTCCGTTCCACACGATCGCCCTGCACGGCATGGTCCGCGACCAGTTCGGCAAGAAGATGTCCAAGTCCTTCGGGAACGCGGTCAATCCGCTGGACTGGATGGACAAGTACGGCAGCGACGCGCTGCGTTTCACCCTCGCCCGCGGCGCCAACCCGGGCGTCGACGTCCCGATCGGCGAGGACTGGGTCCAGGGTTCCCGGAACTTCGCCAACAAGATCTGGAACGCCACGCGTTTCGCGCTGATGAACGGCGCGACGGTCGACGGGCCGCTGCCGGAGCCTTCGGCGATGTCGGCGACGGACCGTTGGATCCTCTCCCGCCTCAACTCCGTCGTCGCCGAAGTCGACGCGTACTACGAGGACTTCCAGTTCGCGAAGCTCTCCGACGCGCTGTTCCACTTCGCCTGGGACGAGGTCTTCGACTGGTACGTCGAGCTCTCCAAGACGACGTTCCAGGCGGGCGGCGAGCCGGCCGAGGCCAGCAAGCGGGTCCTCGGTGAGGTCCTGGACGTCACGCTGAAGCTGCTGCACCCGGTGGTCCCGTTCGTCACGGAGACGCTGTGGACGACGCTTACGGGCGGTGAGTCGCTGGTCATCGCGGACTGGCCGAAGGACAGCAGCTTCCGTGACACCGACGCCGAGCGCGAGATCGTCGCCCTCCAGCAGGTCATCACCGAGGTCCGCCGCTTCCGCGACAGCCAGGGCCTCCAGCCCGGCCAGCGCGTCCCGGCCCGGCTGACCCTGGACGGCACGGCACTGGCGCCCCACGAGGCCGCCATCCGCCAGCTCCTGCGCCTCCAGCCGGAGGGCGACCCCTTCACGGCCACGGCGACCCTGCCCGTCGCAGGCGCCGAGGTCGCGCTCGACCTCTCCGGGGCGATCGACGTGGCGGCGGAGCGCAAGCGTCTGGCCAAGGACTTGGCCGCCGCCGAGAAGGAAAAGGCCCAGGCCACGGCCAAGCTCGGCAACGAGGCATTCCTCGCGAAGGCCCCGGACAACGTCGTGGACAAGATCCGCGGCCGCCTGGCAAAGGCGGACGAGGACATCGCGCGGATTGCTGCGCAGCTGGATCGCCTGCCGCAGGCGTAGGCGTTCGTACGGTCATGAGGCCCCCGGTGCTGTCAAGCGCCGGGGGCTTTGCCGACCTTCTTGGGGGCGCGGGGAACTGCGCGACCAGCCACCGACGGCCGTCAGCCGCCCGACAACACAAGCCACCCCACTCCGTAGGCACTCTGTCAGTCCGCCTCCGTAGACTGACCCCGTGAGTGACAGCGACCCGTTCGAAGAGATCATCGCGGCAGAGACCGACCGCGACCCCGATCTCGCGGTCATCGAGGCCGGCAGCCGCACCCTGCGTACCCAGGGCAGCCAGCCGCAGGCAGACGTGCCGACGCGCCCCGAGGACCCCGAGGTCGACAAGGCCCTCCGCGAGGTCGAGGCGGAACTGGCGACCCGCTGGGGCGAGACCAAGCTGGAGCCCTCCGTCAGCCGTATCGCCGCGCTGATGGACGTGCTGGGCGAGCCGCAGCGGTCGTACCCCTCGATCCACATCACCGGCACCAACGGCAAGACCTCCACCGCCCGCATGATCGAGGCCCTGCTCGGCGCCTTCGAGCTGCGCACCGGGCGGTACACGTCCCCCCACGTGCAGTCGGTCACCGAGCGGATCAGCCTCGACGGCGCGCCGATCTCCGCCGAGCGGTTCATCGAGACGTACGAGGACATCAAGCCGTACATCGAGATGGTCGACTCCCAGCAGGAGTACCGGCTGTCGTTCTTCGAGGTGCTGACCGCCATGGCGTACGCCGCCTTCGCGGACGCGCCCGTGGACGTGGCCGTCGTCGAGGTCGGCATGGGCGGCTCCTGGGACGCCACCAACGTGATCGACGCCGATGTCGCCGTCGTCACCCCCATCGACCTCGATCACACCGACCGGCTCGGTGAGACGCACGCCCTGATCGCCGGCGAGAAGTCCGGGATCATCAAGCAGGACGCGACGGTCATCCTGGCGCAGCAGCCGGTCGACGCCGCTCAGGTGATGCTGAAGAAGGCGGTCGAGGTCGACGCCACCGTGGCCCGCGAGGGCCTTGAGTTCGGGGTCGTCGCACGGCAGGTCGCCGTCGGCGGGCAGCTGGTCACCCTGCGCGGGCTCGGCGGTGAGTACTCCGAGGTGTATCTGCCGCTGCACGGCGCCTACCAGGCGCACAACGCGGCGGTGGCGCTCGCCGCCGTCGAGGCGTTCTTCGGCGTCGGCGCCCAGCGTCCCGACCAGCTCTCCATGGACACCGTCCGCAAGGCCTTCGCCTCCGTGGCCTCGCCGGGACGGCTCGAAGTCGTACGGCGGTCTCCCACCGTCGTCCTGGACGCCGCGCACAATCCCGCGGGCGCGCGGGCCGTGGCCGAGTCGATCGGGGAGGCCTTCGACTTCAGCCGGCTGATCGGAGTGGTCGGGGCCAGCGCCGAGAAGAACGTACGGGGGCTGCTTGAGGCCTTCGAGCCGATCTTCGCCGAAGTCGTCGTCACGCAGAACTCCAGTCACCGCGCGATGGACGCCGACGAACTGGCCGCGATCGCGGTCGAGGTGTTCGGCGAGGAGCGGGTGCAGGTCGAGCCGCGACTGCCGGACGCCCTGGAGGCCGCGATCACGCTGGCCGAGGAGGAGGGCGAGTTCGCGGGTGGCGGTGTGCTCGTCACCGGTTCCGTCATCACCGTCGGCGAGGCCCGGCTGCTGCTGGGGAAGGGCTGAGTTCCAAGCATGCGTACGCTCTGTTCCTCGACCCTGATCGGCGAGGTCTTCATCATCGGCTTCGCCGGTCTGGTCGCCATGAAGGACGACGACCTGTCCATGTCCACGGTGTGGACGGTCAGCGGTGTCGCGATGTTCCTGTGCCTGGTGCTGTGCGGCCTGGTGACCCGCCCCGGCGGCGTCGCACTGGGCTGGGCCCTTCAGATCGCCCTCATCGCCTCCGGTTTCATCGTGCCGACCATGTTCTTCCTCGGCGCGATCTTCGCGGCCCTGTGGTGGGCGTCGGTGCACTACGGGCGGAAGATCGACGAGGCGAAGGCAAGATTCGCGGCCGGCCAGGCGGATCAGCCTGACGCTGCCTAACAAGCACTCAGCCGGGCCCTGTAGCCTCAGAGCCTGCGTCACATCCAGGCCGGGCCGGAATGTGACCCAGGCTCCACCCCCACCCCGCACAACCTTTGATTCAAGGAGCTCGCTCGTGACGCAGCGCACCCTCGTCCTCCTCAAGCCCGACGCCGTCCGTCGTGGCCTGACCGGCGAGATCCTCAGCCGTATCGAGCGCAAGGCGGGCTGGCAGATCACCGCGCTGGAGCTGCGCACCCTGGACCAGGAGACCCTGGAGCAGCACTACGGCGAGCACAAGGGCAAGCCCTTCTACGAGCCGCTGATGGAGTTCATGGCCTCCGGTCCGGTCGTGGCCCTGATCGTCGAGGGCGACCGGGTCATCGAGGGGCTGCGTGCCCTCGCCGGTCCGACCGACCCGATCGCCGCCGCGCCCGGCTCCATCCGCGGTGATTTCGGTGTGATCGTCCGCGAGAACCTGATCCACGCCTCCGACTCCGAGGAGTCCGCCGAGCGCGAGGTGAAGATCTTCTTCCCCGGCCACGGCTGACCGTAGGCCCGCCCGTCACCGAGCCTTCACCTGAGGGACCGTCATGTCCGGCGTGTCGCCCCGCCTGACCTGGGACGGCCGGTTATTTCCGGCCGCCTTCCGGCATATGCGTGCCGATCGGGGGAACGAGAGCCCCCGATGGACTGTCTCCAGCAGCGAGGCGGCTCATCATCTGCTGACAATGGCGAAGACCCTCGCGCAGTGTTCGGGAAGGCGCGTCTACGATGGAAGCCTTCACGTCACCGCACCCACTTCGCCGACCTGAAAAGCCCTCAAAAGCTCTGTGGGAAGGCCAGACGAATCCTCATGGGGAACTCAATGTCGTTCATCGGCCGTGACATGGCTGTCGACCTCGGGACCGCCAACACGCTGGTGTACGTCAGGGGTCGCGGGATCGTACTCAACGAGCCGTCCGTGGTCGCGATCAACACCAATACCGGTGGCATTCTCGCGGTCGGCGCCGAAGCGAAGAAGATGATCGGGCGCACGCCCGGCAACATCGTTGCCGTACGCCCGCTGAAGGACGGCGTGATCGCCGACTTCGAGATCACCGAGCGGATGCTCCGCTACTTCATCCTGAAGATCCACAAGCGGCGGTATCTGGCTCGTCCGCGGGTCGTCGTCTGTGTTCCCTCGGGCATCACGGGCGTCGAGCGCCGTGCCGTCATCGAGGCGTCGTCCCAGGCCGGCGCCCGCCAGGTGCACATCATCGAGGAGCCCATGGCCGCGGCCATCGGCTCCGGCCTGCCGGTCCACGAGGCCACGGGCAACATGGTGGTGGACATCGGCGGCGGCACCACGGAGGTCGCGGTCATCTCCCTCGGCGGCATCGTCACCGCCCAGTCCATCCGCGTCGCGGGCGACGAACTGGACAGCTCGATCATCCAGCACATCAAGAAGGAGTACTCGCTCCTGCTGGGTGAGCGGACGGCGGAACAGATCAAGATCACGATCGGTTCGGCGTACGACCTCGATGCCGACGAACACACCGAAATCCGCGGCCGGGACCTTGTCTCCGGACTGCCCAAGACCGTCGTCATCTCGGCCGCCGAGGTGCGCAAGGCGATCGAGGAACCGGTCAACGCCATCGTCGACGCCGTGAAGACGACCCTCGACAAGTGCCCGCCCGAACTGTCCGGCGACATCATGGACCGCGGAATCGTTCTCACCGGCGGCGGCGCTCTGCTGCGCGGCCTGGACGAGCGACTGCGCCGGGAGACCGGCATGCCGATCCATATCGCCGAGGATCCCCTGGACAGCGTCGCGCTCGGTTCCGGCAAGTGCGTCGAGGAGTTCGAGGCGTTGCAGCAGGTGCTCGACGCCCAGCCGCGCAGATGACATAACTCTTCGATTCCGCCGTACGAGACGATCTCTTCTTGTACGGCGGATCGTTGATATAGAGGCATAAGCTCACCCATAAACGCTGCTCTTCATCACCTGCACATTCCTAGAGGGAAGGCACGGCCGCCGCACGTGAGGGACACGAAAGAGAGCCGGCTGCTCCTGGTGCTGCTGATCGCCATCGCGTTCGCGTTGATCACGGTGGATATCCGCGGCGGGGAGGACTCACCGGTCGACGGTGCCCGCCAGGGGGCGGCCGCCGTGTTCGGCCCGATCGAGGACGGGGTGTCGGCCGCGGTCGACCCGGTCGGCAACGCGGTCTCCGCGATTCGTGACTCCGGCGAGCGGCACGACCGGCTCGCCGCGCTGGAGCAGGAGAACGCGGCCCTCAAGGCGAAGCTCGGCAGCGACGAACGCAACCGCAGCAGACTGGCCCAGCTCGACAAGATGCTGAAGATCGCGGGCAAGGGCCAGTACGGCATCAAGGGCGCCGAGGTCATCGCGATAGGGGCGGCCCAGGGCTTCTCCTGGACCATCACCATCGACGTCGGCGCCAATGACGGCATCAAGCGCGACATGACCGTCCTCAACGGCGACGGCCTGGTCGGCCGGGTGACGACCGTCGGCCCCAACACCGCCACCGTCCTGCTCGCCAGCGACCCCGACTTCACCGTCGGCACCCGGATGGAGGCCAGCGACGAGCTCGGCTTCGCCTCCGGACAGGGCGACCGTCCGCTGCGCGTCGAACTCCTCAACGGCAAGGCCGAGGTGAAGAAGGGCGACCGTCTGGTCACCTTCGGCTCGCAGGCCGACAAGCCCTTCGTGCCCGGCGTGCCGGTCGGCGTGGTCTCCCGCGTCGACCCGTCCGGCGGCGACCTGACCCGCACGCTGTACGTCACGCCGTATGTCAGCTTCACCAAGCTCGACGTCATCGGCGTCGTCGTCGAGACCCCGAAGCAGGACCCGGGCGACACCGTGCTGCCGAGCAAGCCGAAGCCCACCCCCACGCCGACCGTGACGGTGACGGTGACGCCCTCCGCCGGGGCGCCCGTCGACGGCCAGTACGAGCAAGAGCAGTAGGAGCTGAGCCCCATGCGCGTCAACCGGATCCTGCTCTCCACCTCGCTGGTCGTCGTCGCCCTGGTGCTCCAGGTGAGCGTCCTCGCCCGCCTCCATCTCCCGGGCGCCGTCCCCGACCTGCTGCTGCTCACCGTCCTGGGCCTCGCCCTGGTCTACGGCCATGTCGGCGGCGCCCTCGTCGGCTTCGGCGCCGGTCTGCTCGCCGACCTCGCCCCGCCCGCCGACCATGCCGCCGGCCGCTACGCCCTGGTGCTGTGCGTCATCGGCTATCTCGCCGGGCTGGCCAAACCGGAGAACGGCAGGCTGAAATCGGCCACCGGCCCCATGGCCGTGGTCGTCGTCGCCGCGCTCGGCTCCACCATGCTCTACGCCGGAGTGGGCGCCCTCGTCGGCGACACCGCCGCCCGCCATGTCGGCCTGGGCAGCCTGCTGTTCACGGCCGCGCTGTACGACCTGCTGCTCGCCCCGTTCGTCGTCCCCGGGATCATGGGGCTGGCCCGGCGCGCGGAGAACGATCCGCTCGCCGAGACCAACTCGGCCGCCAAGTCCACCGACATCTCCACCGGCTGGCTCTCCTCCGGCACCGGGCTGCGGATCGGCGGTCAGCGGGGTGGCCTCAGAGTGAAGGCGGCCCGGTCGCGGGTGGCCCGTGCCGGGCGCATCAAGGGGGTCAAGCGGCTGTGATCGCACGGGAGTCGGCGGCGGCGCACACAGGTCCGTCGTATAAGAACACGTCGTACACGTACTGAGAGGGGGAGGCAGCAGCAGTGACCAACATCCCGGAGACCGGTCGGACCCCACGTGTCCAGACCCGGCTCGTCGTCATCCAGATCCTCGTCCTCTCCCTTCTCGGCACCCTCGGCGGGCGCCTGTGGTACCTCCAGATCAGGGAGGGCCAGGAGTACGCCAAGGAGGCGTCCGGAAACCACGTCCAGCAGGTCGTCCAGCCCGCCGTACGCGGCTCCATCCTGGACGGGCGCGGGGTGCCCATCGCGGACAACGAGACACGGCTCGTCGTGTCCGCCTCGCGCACCGAGCTGCTGAAGATGCCGGACGACGGCAAGGCCGTCCTGACCAAGCTCGCGGGCGTGCTGGGCATGAAGCCCGCGGAGGTCATGGGCAAGGTCCGGCTGTGCGACGCGAAGACGCCGCAGCCCTGCTGGAACGGCTCGCCGTACCAGCCGATCCCCGTCACCGACGAGGCCACGCCCCGCCAGGCCCTCCAGATCCGCGAGCGCTCCGAGGACTTCCCCGGCATCACCGCCGAGCCGCAGGCCGTGCGCCGCTACGCCGCCCCCGGCGGAGCCAACACCGCGCAGGTCCTCGGCTACCTCTCCCCGGTCACCGACGAGGAGATCACCCAGGCCCAGGACACCAACTCGCCCTATCTGCGCTCCGACCAGGTCGGCCGCTCGGGCCTGGAGCGTGAGTACGACAAGGAGCTGCGCGGCAAGGCCGGCGTCACCCGCTACGAGGTCGACAACCTCGGCCGTGTCATCGGCGAGGCCGAGGCCGACGCGGCCCAGCCCGGCTCCAACCTCGTCACCAGCATCGACTCCCGGGTCCAGCGGGTCGCCGAGTTCGAGCTGAACGAGGCGATGAAGACCGCCCGCAAGGAGTTCGACGACAACACCGGCGAGAACTACAAGGCGGACTCCGGTGCCGTCGTCGTGATGGAGGCCAAGACCGGCCGTGTCGTCGCCATGGCGTCCAACCCGTCGTACGACCCGAACGCCTGGGTCGGCGGCATCTCCGCCAAGGACTACACCAGGCTCACCGGCAAGAGCTCCAACTACCCGCTGCTGAACAGGGCCATACAGGGTCAGGCCGCGCCCGGCTCGATCTTCAAGGTGGTCTCCACGGCCGCCGCGGTCGAGGCCGGCTATGACTTCGACGGCAACTACAACTGCTCCAGCTCGTACTCCGTCGGCGGCCAGGTCTTCAAGAACTTCGAGTCGCAGAGCTACGGCCCGATCGGTCTGGGCCGGGCCCTGGAGGTCTCCTGCGACACCGTCTTCTACGGCCTCGCGCACAACGAGTGGAAGAAGGACGGCGGCATCAACCCGAAGAAGGGTGAGCCCAAGGACTACTTCTTCAAGGCCGCCCACCAGTTCGGCCTCGGCAAGGAGACCGGCATCGACCTGCCCAACGAGGTCACCGGCCGCGTCCCGGACCGCCAGTGGAAGGAGAGCTACTGGAAGGCCAACAAGGACGCCTGGTGCAAGACCGGCAAGAAGGACGGCTCCTACGTCGAGAAGATCTCGTACGAGAACTGCCTCGAGGGCAACAAGATGCGCGCCGGTGACGAGATCAACTACTCCATCGGCCAGGGCGACACCCTCGTGACCCCGATCCAGATGGCCACGATCTACTCGGCGATCTCCAACGGCGGCACCCTGTACGACCCGACCGTCGGCAAGGCGATCATCAGCGCCGACGGCAAGGACGTCTCGGAGATCAAGCCCGAGTCGCACGGCAAGCTGCCGGTCAGCGGGCAGACGCTGGACAAGATGGACGACGCCCTGGCCGGCGTCGCCACCCGCGGTACCGCCGCCTGGCGCTTCGGCGGCTGGCCGCAGGACGAGATCCCGATGCACGCCAAGACCGGTACCGCCGAGGTCTACGGCAAGCAGACGACCTCGTGGTTCGCGACGTACACCAAGGACTACTCGATCGTGATGACGATCTCGCAGGGTGGTACGGGTTCCGGAGCCTCCGGTCCGGCCGTGCGCAACATATACGACGCCCTGTACGGCGTCTCCGACGACGGCGAGATCAACAAGAAGAACGCCCTGCTGCCCACGCCGCAGACGAGCCTGCCGAAGATCAAGGCGGACGGTTCGATCACCGCGCCGAAGGTCAAGGGGGACCCGGCGAAGGAGCAGCAGGCCAGCCAGAAGGGGAAGGACGCGGCGGACGAGACGCAGCTGGCGGCGACGGTGCAGTCACCGGCCACCGGGAACCGTGACACCCGCCGCAGAAGGCGGAAGAAGGGAAGCCGGAGGATGCTCACATGACCGGCAACAGCTTCTCCGTCTCCGGGTACGGACCCGAACGCGCGGGCTGGACCCGGCTGTTCGCCCGTGACTCGCTCGCCCGCCGCCTCGACTGGCCGATACTGCTGTCGGCCATCGGGCTGTCGCTGATCGGCGCGCTCCTCGTCTACTCGGCGACCCGCAACCGCACCGAGCTCAACCAGGGCGACCCGTACTACTTTCTCATCCGCCATCTGCTCAACACCGGCATCGGGTTCGCCCTGATGGTCGGCACGGTCTGGCTGGGCCACCGCACCCTGCGCGGGGCCGTGCCGGTTCTGTACGGCCTCTCGGTGTTCCTGGTGCTGCTGGTGCTCACCCCGCTCGGTGCGACCATCAACGGCGCCCATGCCTGGATCGTCATCGGTGGCGGCTTCTCGCTCCAGCCCTCCGAGTTCGTGAAGGTCACGATCATCCTGGGCATGGCGATGCTGCTGGCGGCCCGGGTGGACGCGGGCGACAAGCGGTACCCGGACCATCGCACTGTCCTTCAGGCGCTGGGCCTGGCCACCGTGCCGATACTGGTCGTCCTGCTCATGCCCGACCTCGGCTCGGTCATGGTCATGGTGATCATCGTGCTGGGTGTGCTGCTCGCCTCGGGCGCCTCCAACCGCTGGGTCTTCGGGCTGGTCGGCATCGGCGTCGCGGGCGCGATCGCGGTCTGGCAGCTGGGGGTGCTGGACGAGTACCAGCTCAACCGCTTCGCCGCCTTCGCCAACCCCGAGCTCGACCCGGCGGGCGTCGGCTACAACACCAACCAGGCCCGTATCGCGATCGGTTCGGGCGGGCTGACGGGGTCGGGCCTGTTCCACGGCTCGCAGACCACCGGCCAGTTCGTCCCGGAACAGCAGACCGACTTCGTGTTCACGGTCGCGGGGGAGGAGCTGGGCTTCGTCGGCGGCGGCCTGATCATCGTGCTGCTGGGCGTGGTGCTGTGGCGGGCCTGCCGGATCGCCCGCGAGACGACCGAGCTGTACGGCACGATCGTCGCCGCCGGGATCATCGCCTGGTTCGCCTTCCAGTCCTTCGAGAACATCGGGATGACGCTCGGGATCATGCCGGTGGCGGGTCTGCCGCTGCCGTTCGTGTCGTACGGCGGTTCGTCCATGTTCGCGGTGTGGGTGGCGGTGGGACTGTTGCAGTCGATTCAGGTGCAACGGCCCATGTCGGCGTAAGTCAGGCAACCTCCGGGTTCCCTGCCGTTCATTCGCGATTCACCTCCTGTAGGCACTGTCGTCCTGCCCCGGCAGCAACTAGATTCGGTGCATGGCGGACACGAAGCGCGAAATCGAGCGCAAGTATGAATCCGACGAAAGCGGTCTGCCCGACCTGACCGGCGTCGCCGGAGTCGCGGACGTCGTGGACAAGGGTGTCGCCGAACTGGACGCCACCTACTACGACACCGCCGACGAGCGCCTCGCGGCAGCCTCGATCACGCTGCGCCGCAGGACCGGCGGCTCCGACGCGGGCTGGCACCTGAAGTTCCCGGTCGGGCCCGACGCCCGCGACGAGATCCAGGCCCCCCTCTCCGACGATCTGCCACCCGCCCTCGCCGGGCTCGTCCGCTCGCGCGTCCGGGACGCCGAGCTGGTACCCGTGGTCCGGCTGCGCTCCGCCCGGGACCTCCGCGACCTCGTGAACGCCGACCGCCGCCTCCTCGCCGAGGTCAGCGTCGACGCCGTACGCGCCGAGCGGCTCACCGCAGGCGGCGGCACCGCCCAGTGGACCGAGATCGAGGTGGAGCTCGCCGACGGCGGCGACCCGGAGTTCCTCGACAAGGTGGAGAAGCGACTGCGCAAGGCGGGCGTACGGCCGTCGAAGTCGGCGTCGAAGCTCGCGCGGGCCCTCAAGGAAACCGCCCCCACGAAGCCCGGGCCCGGGCCCGTCGAGGACCCCGAGACCGCAGGCGACCACGTGCTCGCGTACGTGCGCGCCCAGCGCGATGCCATCGTCGAGCTCGACCCGGCCGTACGCCAGGACGCCGAGGACTCCGTACACAGCATGCGCGTCGCCACCCGCCGCATGCGCAGCACCTTCAAGTCGTACGGCAAGATCCTCGACCGGACGGTCACCGACCCCATCGGCGACGAGCTGAAGTGGCTGGCCGGCGAGCTGGGCGTGGACCGGGACCGCGAGGTGCTGAACGAACGCCTGATGGCGGCCCTCGACGAGGTGCCCGACACACTGGTCTCCGGCCCGGTCGCCGATCGGGTGAGCAAGTGGGCGGGCGACAGGCCCGGCGGGGCGAGCGGCCGGCTGATCGGAGTCCTCGACTCCCACCGCTACCTGGCCCTGCTCGACTCCCTGGACGCCGTGCTCGCCGACCCGCCGCTGCGGAAGGCGGCCGGGAAGGACCCCGGCAAGACGCTCCCCAAGGCCGTACGGAAGGACTTCGGCAAGGTCTCCGCGCTCGTCGAGCAGGCGCTGGAGCTGGAGCCCGGCACCGACCGGGACGTCGCCATCCACGAGGCCCGCAAGAAGACCAAGCGAACCCGCTACGCGGCGGAGGCGGCCACCCCGGCACTCGGCAAGCCCGCCAAGGACCTCACCAAGACGATGAAATCCCTCCAGAACCTGCTCGGGGAGCACCAGGACAGCGTCATGGCCCGCCAGACCCTGCGCGAGCTGTCCGCGGTCGCGCACGCGGCGGGCGAGAACGCCTTCACCTACGGGCTGCTGTACGGCCGCGAGGAGCAGCGGGCGGCGACCGTGGAGGCCGAACTGCCCGGCACCTGGAAGAAGATCACGGGCGGGCCGATGGTCTGAGCGTACGGGGGCCCTTCTCGGCCGCGTTAGTCTAGATGGTCACCCCTGTCATTCCCGTCCCGCTCACGAAGGTTCGCGAGATGCCTGCCGAAGTCGCTGCGGCCGCAGAGTCCGTGTTTCCGCAGCTCGAAGCGCTGCTCCCGCATGTGCAGAAGCCGATCCAGTACGTCGGCGGCGAGCTCAACTCCACGGTCAAGCCGTGGGAGTCGTGCGACGTCCGCTGGTCCCTGATGTACCCGGACGCGTACGAGGTCGGCCTGCCCAACCAGGGCGTCATGATCCTCTACGAAGTCCTGAACGAGCAGCAGGGCGTCCTCGCCGAGCGCACCTACAGCGTCTGGCCGGACCTGGAGGCGCTGATGCGGGAGCACGGCGTCCCGCAGTTCACGGTGGACAGCCACCGCCCGGTGCGCGCCTTCGACGTGTTCGGCCTGTCCTTCTCCACCGAGCTCGGCTACACGAACATGCTGACCGCCCTCGACCTGGCGGGCATCCCACTGGAGTCGCGCGACCGCGGGCTCGACGACCCGATCGTGCTGGCCGGCGGGCATGCCGCCTTCAACCCCGAGCCGATCGCCGACTTCATCGACGCGGCGATCATCGGCGACGGCGAGCAGGCCGTGCTCGACATGACGCGGATCATCCGCGAGTGGAAGGCGGAGGGGCGTCCGGGCGGCCGCGAGGAGGTCCTGTTCCGCCTGGCGAAGACGGGATCCGTGTACATCCCGGCGTTCTACGACGTCGAGTACCTCCCGGACCACCGCATCGCCCGCGTGGTCCCCAACAAGTCGGGTGTCCCGTGGCGCGTGTCGAAGCACACGGTCATGGACCTCGACGAGTGGCCGTACCCCAAGCAGCCCCTCGTCCCGCTGGCGGAGACGGTCCACGAGCGGATGTCCGTCGAGATCTTCCGCGGCTGCACCCGCGGCTGTCGCTTCTGCCAGGCGGGCATGATCACCCGCCCGGTCCGTGAACGCTCCATCACGGGCATCGGCGAGATGGTCGACAAGGGCCTGAAGGCGACGGGCTTCGAGGAGGTGGGCCTGCTGTCGTTGTCGTCGGCCGACCACTCGGAGATCGGCGACATCGCGAAGGGCCTGGCGGACCGGTATGAGGAGGACAAGATCGGCCTGTCCCTCCCCTCCACCCGCGTGGACGCCTTCAACGTGGACCTGGCGAACGAGCTGACCCGCAACGGCCGCCGCTCGGGACTGACCTTCGCCCCCGAGGGCGGCTCCGAGCGCATGCGCAAGGTCATCAACAAGATGGTGTCCGAGGAGGACCTCATCCGGACGGTGGCGACGGCCTACGGCAACGGCTGGCGCCAGGTGAAGCTGTACTTCATGTGCGGCCTGCCGACGGAGACCGACGACGACGTCCTCCAGATCGCCGACATGGCGATGAGCGTCATCCAGAAGGGCCGCGAGGTCTCGGGCCAGAACGACATCCGCTGCACGGTGTCGATCGGCGGTTTCGTCCCCAAGCCGCACACCCCCTTCCAGTGGGCCCCGCAGCTCTCGGCGGAAGAAACCGACACCCGCCTGGAAAAACTCCGCGACAAGATCCGCGGCGACAAGAAGTACGGCCGCTCGATCGGCTTCCGCTACCACGACGGCAAGCCCGGCATCGTGGAAGGCCTGCTGTCGAGGGGCGACCGCCGCATCGGCGCCGTCATCCGCGCGGTCTACGAGGACGGCGGCCGCTTCGACGGCTGGCGCGAGCACTTCTCCTACGACCGCTGGATGAGCTGCGCCGACAAGGCACTGGCCCCCTTCGGCATCGACGTCGACTGGTACACCACGCGCGAGCGCACCTACGAGGAGGTCCTCCCCTGGGACCACCTCGACTCCGGCCTGGACAAGGACTGGCTCTGGGAGGACTGGCAGGACGCCCTCGACGAGACGGAGGTCGAGGACTGCCGGTGGACGCCTTGTTTTGATTGTGGGGTGTGTCCTCAGATGGATACTTCCATTCAAATCGGACCAACCGGCAAGAAGTTGCTGCCCCTGACGGTCAAGAACGCTGCGCCGGCGGCGAGTGGTCACACGCATTGATGTGGGAGGGCATCGTGTGGGGTGCCCAGGTCCCAGAAGAGGCCCGCCATGATGGCGAGGGATTCGCGGGCCACGGTGGCGAGCAGGTGTTCGTCGGGGGCGTGTTGGGCGCAGGACGGGTGGGAGTGGGGGATCCAGATCGTGGGGAGGGCGAGGATTTCGGCGAAGGCGTCGTTGGGGAGGGTGCCGCCGAGGTTGGGGAGGATGACAGGGGGTTTGCCGGTGGTGCGGTGGAGGGAGGTCGTCGCCCAGTGGACCCAGGGGGAGTCGGGGCTCAGACGGGTGGCCGGGACCGCTTGGAGGAGGTCGACCTCGACCATCGGCAGGGCGTGGGCGTCCAGGTGGGCCCGGATCGTCTGTTCCAGGTTGCGCCAGTCTGTGCCTACGACGAAGCGGAGCTGGACGTCCGCGTGGGCTGTTCCAGGTATCGCGCCGACCGGGCGGGCGGGATTTCCCGCGGACAGGGCGAGGACTTCCAGGGTGTTCCACGCGAAGACGCGTTCGGCGGGGGTGAGGTCGGGTTCGCCCCAGTCCGTGTCGACCTGAGGGTCGGCCTCGCCACCGCCGATCGTGAGGTCTGCGAGGGCCGCCCTGACCGGGGCGGGGATCGCGGGCGGTCGTAGGCCTTCGACGAGGATGCGGCCCCGGGCGTCGACCATGGTCGCCAGGGCGGCGGTGAGTACGGTGGCCGGGTTGCGCAGGGCGCCGCCCCAGTTGCCCGAGTGGTGCGCGCCGGCTCGCAGGGGGACGCGGAGGCGGAAGTTGGCGGCGCCGCGTGAGCCGAGGAAGAGGGTCGGGCGGTCGGCGGCGAGGCGGGGGCCGTCGGAGGCGATCAGTACGTCGGCGGCGAGGTCGTCCTTGCGGCGGCGGCACAGCTCGTGCAGGCCGGGCGAGCCGGACTCCTCGCCCGTCTCGACGAGGAGTTTGAGATTGAAGCCGAGGGTGCCGCCTCGGGTGGTCAGGACCTGTTGGAGCGCGGCGATGTTGATCGTGTGCTGGCCCTTGTTGTCTGCCGTGCCGCGGCCGTAGAGGCGGTCGCCCTCGACGGTCAGGTGCCAGGGTGACAGGTCCGTGCGCCAGCGGTCGTCCTGGCCGGGTACGACGTCCGCGTGGCCGTAGACGAGGACGGTCGGGAGGGTGTCGGACTCGTGGCGGTGGGCGAGCAGGAAGGGGCCCGCCTCCGGGACGGGGTTGTCGATGATGCTGACGGTCGCTCCCAGGCGGCGTGCCGCCGGGGCGAGTTCTTCCTCCAGGTACTTGCGGAGTCCGGCCGTGTCGGCTGGTGGCTGGCTCTCGGTCGGGAAGGCGACCCGGCGTCGCAGGTCGGTGAGGAAGGCGCCTGAGTCGAAGTAGGCGGTCGCCCGGTCAATCGCGGTGTCGCGTGTCGTCATGCCTCTTCTGTCCTGTTCTCCGGCTTGTCGTGGGTGGCAAGGCGGCCGTCCTCGCGGTCGAGCCAGTGCCGTCGCAGGGCGTCCAGTACGACGGAGACGTCGAAGGACGTCACCCCTGGCAGGTCGGCCAGGTCGCGGGTGAGGAATTCGGCGAAGCTGTCCTCGTCGGTGAAGACGCCGTGGTGGACCACGCAGGAGATGCCCGCGGTGGTGGTCACGTAGCGCGCCGAGGGGTGCTGGGCGAGGGTGCGGGCCACCTCGCGCATCGCGCTGGGGGACACCGTCAGGGTGATCGCGACCTCCAGGGCGTAGCCGAGCAGGCCCGGTTCGATCTCCACCCGGGGGCGGACCAGGCCCCGTTGGAGGAGTGACTGGGTGGTGCGGTAGGCGGTGGACTGGCCGATGCCCAGTTCCCGGGAGACCTGGGCGGTTGTCATCCGGCCGTCCGCGGCGAGCAGTCGGAGCGTGCGCTGTTCGTCGTCGGTGATTCCGCTGTGGTGGGGCGGGGTGCCCATGGGTTCGTCCTGGGACGCGTGCCGGCTGAGGTGGCGTACTTGGTCCGGGGCCAGCCGGGGCAGGCGCCAGGAGTCGGATTTGGTGGCGGCCGAGAGGATGAGTTCGGAGCGGGCGGAGCGCACGCCAGGTATGGCGGGGATGCTCCGGGTCAGGAGTTCGGTGGTGCGGTCGCGGCGGGCGGGCTGGACGGAGCAGTAGACGTCCCACTGTCCCGCGGTGACCCAGACATGGCTTGTCTCGGGCAGGTCGGCGAGGCGGCGGGCCACCTCCGGCGCACGGCAGGGTTCCGCGGTCACCCACACATGCCACGGGTTGCCCTCGCCGGACACCGACCAGTCGAGCTGGCCGATCACCCGCAGCAGCCGGTCGGATTCCAGCCGGGCCAGCCGGCGTCCCGCGGTGCTCGCCGAGACGCCGAGCACGTCCGCCAACAGGCTCAGCGGTGCCCGAGGGGCGTGCTGGAGCGCGGCGACGAGGTCGAGGTCGTCTTCGTCCAGAGCTGTCATGTCACCCATCCACCTACAGACTGAATCCGTCAGCCAGCCACTTCACGTGAATGATACGGGCGCAACAAGCTTTTTACTTGCATGATCTCGCCGTTTGGGCCGTCAATGAGGAGATGACCGCCACGACTGACCGCCCCGCGAAGCCGCTCACCGGACTGCTCGCTCTGCTCGTGCGCATCGAGCGGATCGGCAACAAACTGCCGCATCCCTTCTGGCTGTTCGGCGTGCTCAGCGTCGTACTCGCCCTCGCCAGCTGGGCGTTGTCCGCCGCCGGAGCCTCCGTGCTCAACCCGGCCACCGACGAGACCGTGACCGTTCGCAGCCTCGTCTCGGGCGAGGGGCTGCGGATGATGATCGACGACGCGGTCACCAACTACGCCACGTTCCCGCCGCTCGGCACGATCCTCGTGGTCATGCTGGGCGTGGCGGTCGCCGACCGGTCCGGGCTGCTCCCCGCGATGCTGCGGGCCGCCGTCGCCCGGGTCCCGGCCCGCTGGCTGACGTTCACTCTCGCCTTCAGCGCGATGGTCGCGCATGTCGCCTCCGACGCCGCGTACGTCGTGCTGGTCCCGCTCGGCGCGATGGCGTTCCGGGCCGTCGGGCGCAGCCCCATGCTGGGTGCGGTGGTGGCGTTCGTGTCGGTGTCCGCCGGGTACGACGCGAGTCCGCTGGTCACCCCGGTGGACGCGATGCTCTCCGGGCTCACCACGGCCGCCGCGCAGACCGTCGACCCGGGGTATGTGGTCAACCCGCTGTCCAACTACTTCTTCTCCCTCGGCTCCTCACTGGTGCTGGCCGTCGTGATCACCGTCGTCACCGAGAAGGTCATCGCCCGGCGGGTGGCGGCGATGCCGGAGGAGGACGCGAGCGAGGACAGCGGTGGGGCGGCGGAGCTGACCCTGAGTGACGAGGAACGGCGCGGACTGCGCCGGGCGCTGTGGGCGCTCCTCGGCTTTGCCGCGCTGATCGTGGCGGCGATGATCCCCTCCTCCTCGCCGCTCAGGGGCGAGGGCGGCAGCATCGTGCAGTCGCCCGTGCTCACCGGCATCGCGGTCATCCTGGCGGTGGGGTTCCTGATCGTCGGCGCCGTGTACGGGCACGCCGTCGGCACCGTGCGCACGGGCCGGGACATCCCCGACCACATGGCGAAGGGGCTGCGCGAGATGGCGCCGATCCTGGTGCTGTTCTTCGCCATCTCCCAGTTCCTGGCCTACTTCAAGTGGACCGGCGTCGGCGAGGTCATGGCGATCCGGGGCGCGGACCTGCTCAAGTCGGCGGGGATCACGGGGCCACTCGCGTTCCTCGGGGTCCTGCTGGTGTGCACCTGCATCAACCTGCTGGTCACCAGCGGCTCCGCCCAATGGGCCCTGGTCGGGCCGGTGTTCGTGCCGATGTTCATGCTCCTCGACATCCCGCCGGAGGTGACTCAGGCGGTCTACCGCATCGCCGACTCCTGCACCAATGCGGCCACCCCCATGAGCGCCTACTTCGTGATGACGCTGGGCGTCATCCAGCGTTACCGCCGCTCGGCGGGTATCGGCACGCTGCTGTCCCTGACCCTGCCGCTGTGCCTGGTCATGCTGGTGTCCTGGACGCTGCTGTTCTACGTCTGGTGGGCGCTGGGTATCCCGCTCGGGCCCGGAGTTCCCGTCCGCTGACCGCCGTGACGAATCCCGTGTGACGAATGCCGTGTGACGAATCCCGTACGTACGAGGAGAGCCGACCATGTCCTTGCACCGCTTGGAGTCCCTGGCCCGCACCGCTCTGCCCGAGATGACCGACGACCTGCGGGCGCTGGTCGAACTCGAAACACCCAGCAGGGACAAGGAGTTGTTGAACGCGGGACTCGCGGCGGTCGAGGAGTGGACCCGCCGGCGGCTCGGGCCGCCCGACGCGTCACGGCGCTACGAAGGCGGCCCGCACGGCGACATGTTGGAGCTGCTGTATCCGGGGACCTTGCCCGCGACCGTGCTGATGCTGTGCCACTACGACACGGTGTGGCCGGCCGGCACCCTCTCCGAGTGGCCGTTCCGTGTCACGGACGACGGTCTCGCGAGCGGACCGGGCGTGTTCGACATGAAGTGCGGCCTGGTGCAAGCCGTTTGGGCACTGCGCCTGCTGCGCGAACTCGACCTGCCGCGCCCCGCGGTACGGCTGTTCCTCAACGGCGACGAGGAGATCGGCAGCCCGGCCTCCCGTCCGCACATCGAGCGGCTGAGCGAGGACGTGACGGCGACCCTGGTGTGCGAGGCGGCGGCCGGGTCCGAGGGGGCGCTGAAAACGGCCCGCAAGGGCGTCGGCATGTTCGAGGTGACGGTGGACGGGGTGGAGGCGCACGCCGGCCTCGACCCGGAGCGGGGCGCGAGCGCCGTGCACGCCCTCGCCGAACTCGTCACGCGGATCGCCGCGTTGGGGTCGCCGGAGCACGGTACGACGGTCAATGTCGGTGTGATCAGCGGCGGTACGCAGGGCAACGTCGTCGCCGGACACGCCCGCTGCGCCGTCGACGTACGGATCGCCGAGCCTGCCGAGGCGGCCCGCATCGATGCCGCCCTCGCCGGACTGCGCCCCTCCGATCCCCGGGCAGAGGCCACGGTCACCGGCGGCTGGAACCGCCCGCCGATGGTGCCGGGCCCCGCCTCGCGGCTCCTGTTCAAGCAGGCACAGGCGATCGCCGCCGACCTCGGCTGGACGGCCGGGGAAACCGCAGTCGGCGGAGCGAGCGACGGCAACTTCGTCGCCGCCCTCGGCCGCCCCGTCCTCGACGGCCTGGGTGCGGTGGGGGACGGCGCCCACGCCCGGCACGAGCATGTGCGGCTGGACCAGGTGCCCACGCGGACGGCGCTGCTCGCGGGACTGCTGGCGGCCTGCGGAATGGCACAGCCGTACGAGTGAGCTCAAGGGCGAGGGGACCCGCGGGTGCGATATTGCATCCGTACGGGGAACTGAGGCGTCTACGACGGTATGGATCTCGAGAAGTCGCCCCCGCCGCAGCGCAACGACCCTGAGGGGTGCCTTGTCGTCGCGATTCGGATTCCCGTGCGGATCGTGGTGCTTGTGCTGGTCGTGCCGGTGCGGGTGGTGTGGGACGGGCTCGTCGTCGCCGGGCGGTTCTTGAACGACGCGGTGTTCCGGCCGCTCGGGCGGGCGTTGCTGTGGGTGGGGCGGGCGGTCTTCGTGTGGCCGTTCGTGGGGCTGTGGCGGTACGCCGTCGTGCCCCTCGGCAAGGCGCTCGGATGGCTGGGGAAGGTGCTCGTCGTCGTCCCGTGCGTGTGGGCGTACCGGTATGTGCTGACTCCCCTCGGGCATGCGATCGCCTGGGTGGCCCGGGGGATCGGGGCCGGTCTCGAGTGGGTCTACGGGCGTCTGCTCACGCCTCTCGGGCATGGGGTCATGTGGGCGCTCAGGGGGATCGGCGCAGTGCTCGCCGCCGCCGGGGCCGGTGTATACGGCGTCGTGGCCTGGCTGGGGCGGTATCTGCTCGTCATGCCTGCTCGCGGGCTGTACGAGTGGGTCCTCGCGCCCGTCGGACGGGCGGTCGCGTGGTGCTGGAACGGGGTCCTGTGGGTCCTGCGCATGATCGTCACGGGGATCGGTACGGCCCTGTACTGGACCGCGCGGATTCTGCTCGTGCTGCCCGCCCTCGCGCTGTGGCGGTACGTCCTCGTGCCCGTCGGGCGGGTGCTCGCCGTCATCGGGCGGGAGGTCGGGGAGGCGCTCGGGCATGCGTGGCGGGTCGCGGGGCGGATCTCGCAGGCCGTGGGGCGGTTCCTCGGGACCCTCCTCCGGTGGATCTTCGTCGAGCCGGTGCGGTGGGCGTACCGGAGCGTTCTGACTCCGGTGGGACATGTCGTGCGGGACGCCGTGCTACGGCCCGCCGCCGAGGCCGCGCGCAGTGCCGGACGAGTCGCCCGGCAGACGCTGGACGCCGCGCGGGATTCCGTACGGCAGGCCCGGGCCGACTTCCGGCGGATGCTGTTCGGCGAGCCGCGGAAGCGGGAAGCGGTCGCCCGACGGGAACCTGTGGGCGCCGAGACACGTACTCTTGGTAGTAGTACGACCGCTCTCACGAAGGACTGAACGACACTGGGCAAGCGACAGCCCGAAGGCCCGCCGCCCGCACCCGCGGTGCAGCGCATCCGACTGCGCTACACCAAGCGCGGCCGCCTCCGGTTCACCAGCCATCGTGACTTCCAGCGCGCCTTCGAGCGTGCGTTGCGCCGTGCCGAGGTGCCGATGGCGTACTCGGCGGGGTTCACGCCGCATCCGAAGGTGTCGTACGCCAATGCCGCACCCACCGGCACGGGCAGTGAGGCGGAGTATCTGGAGATCGCGCTCACCGAGGCGCGCGACCCGGAGAAGCTGAGAGCTCTGCTCGATGAGTCGATGCCCCCCGGGCTCGATGTCATCGAGGCGGTCGAGGCCCGGGTCTCCGGGCTCGCGGACCGGCTCACGGCTTCTGTGTGGGAGCTGCGGCTCGACGGAGTGGACCCGGCCGACGCCGAGCGCGCGGCCCGGGCTTTCACCACCGCCGAGTCCGTCGAGGTCCAGCGCAGGACCAAGAACGGCATACGGACCTTCGACGCCCGCCCCGCGGTCGTAAACCTTGAAACGCACAGTTCGGCTGCTGATAGGCCGACCGACCAGCCCTGTGCGATACTGCGGCTGGTTGTTCGGCACGTGACGCCTGCCGTACGACCCGACGACGTCCTGTCCGGTCTCCGCGCCGTGGCCGACCTGGCGCCGCCGGTCCCCGCAGGGGTGACCAGGCTGGCGCAGGGGCTGTTCGATGAAGAGACCGGCACGGTGACCGACCCGCTCGCGCCCGACCGCGAGGCAGACATGGCCCCCAACATGGCCGAACCGTCTGCCGCCGCGAAGGCGTCGGCGTAAGGAAGGTCCCGCGTAGGGACGTACGTCGTAGCGCCGCCCTCGTACTCGGGAGCCACCTGGGTCGGGCAGCGAACCGACCAGAAGACTTTCGCCAGGCCGTGCGCAACTCGGCATACGGAACCGGCGAGACAGGACACAGAGAGCTCCCGTGCGGCGCCCGCGCCCCGGACGGCGGCACCGCGCATCGCGCGAGCCGCGGACGTCACCGGCATCCATGCCGGACCAGGTGCGGCGCCCGGGAGCCTGACGGGAGAAACCCCCGCATGCTCGAACCGACCGAACCCAATGAGTCCGTCACGGACTCCGAATCGAACACTCCGAGCGACACCCTGCCGCCGCGTCGTCGGCGCCGTGCCGCTTCCCGCCCGGCGGGGCCGCCCGCGGGCACCTCGGATGCCGCGGCGGAGACCGTCGCGCCGGCCATACCGGCCGCTGCCGAGTCCGCCGACCTTGCCGAGGAGGCAGTCGGGGCCGCTGTGACCGAGGCGAGCGTCGTAAGTGACGTGACCGAAGACACTGAAGACACTGAAGCGGCCGAAGAGGCTGAAGAGACCGCTGAGGCCGAGAAGCCCGCTGAGGCTGTGGAGACGGCTGCGTCCGCTGGGCGTACGCGTCGTCGTGCCGTCCGCCGTGCGTCGGCGCCTGTCGGATCTCCGGCGGCGGCCGAGGTGGCCGAGACCGTGGTACCCGCAGCCGAGAGCGCGCCCGCCGCCGAGGTGGCGGAGGAGCCGGTCGAGGCTGCGGAAGTCGCCGAGGAGGCCGCTCCGCGTCGTACGCGTCGGCGTGCCACCCGGCGGGTGACCGCGCCTGCCGCTGCCCCTGCGGCCGAGGAATCCAGCGAGACCGCTGCCCCTGCTCCTGCCGACGCCGTCGAGAGCACCGAGGTGTCCGCCGAGGCGGAGCCGGCTGAGGCTGCGGAAGTCGTCGAGGAGGCCGCTCCGCGTCGTACGCGTCGGCGTGCCACCCGGCGGGTGACCGCCGGTGACGCTGCCGAAGAGACTGCCGTTGTCGCCGCCGAGCCCGAGCCGACTGCCGCCGAGGAGCCCGCCGCGGCAACCGAAGGGGCCGCGTCCCGGCGTTCGCGTCGGCGGGCCGTGCGTTCGGCCGCCGTCGGATTCGCCGAGCCCGCGCAGCCTGCCGCGTCGGAGGCCGATGAGGGCGAGGAGGAAGACTCGCGTGGGCCGAGGCGCCCCGTCGCGCCCATGTTCCAGGCGCCCGTTTTCACCGAGCCGAGGTTCCAGACTCCCGAGCGTGCCGCCGCCGAGGCGGCTGCCGAGTCCGAGGTCGTGGAGACCGAGGAGTTCCCGGAGGAGCAGGTCGGTGCCCGGCGCCGGCGTCGCCGCCGGGGCGCCGCCTTCGGCGACGAGGCCGAGACACAGGCCGCCGCCGAGACCGCCGTGGAGGAAGCGGCGGACGAGGCCGCGGAGCAGGCCGAGGACGCCGGCGAGGGCGACGAGGCCGAGGAGACCGGCTCGCGCCGTCGCCGTCGCCGTGGTGGCCGTCGCCGGCGCCGTGGTGAGTCCGCCGAGTCGGGTGGCGAGGACGAGTCGGAGGAGTCCGAGGAGACCGCGCAGGACACCGAGGACGCCGCCGAGCAGGAGGAAGAGGAAGAGGAGGCCGAGGGCCGCGAGGAGCAGGGCGGCGGGTCCGGCGGCTCCAGCAGCAGCCGTCGCCGGCGCCGTCGTCGGCGCCGCTCCGGTGACGGCGGTGACGGCCCCGAGTCGTCCGACGACGACCCCGAGCGCACCGTCGTCAAGGTCCGCGAGCCGCGCCCGAAGGCCGAGCCGTCCGACGAGGTGCAGTCCATCAAGGGCTCCACGCGTCTGGAGGCCAAGAAGCAACGCCGCCGGGAAGGCCGTGAGCAGGGACGCCGGCGCGTTCCGATCATCACCGAGGCCGAGTTCCTGGCCCGCCGCGAGGCCGTCGAGCGCGTCATGGTCGTACGGCAGAGCGGTGAGCGTACGCAGATCGGCGTCCTGGAGGACGGCGTGCTCGTCGAGCACTACGTCAACAAGGAGCAGGCGACCTCGTACGTCGGCAACGTCTACCTCGGCAAGGTGCAGAACGTCCTGCCGTCGATGGAGGCCGCCTTCATCGACATCGGCAAGGGCCGCAACGCGGTCCTCTACGCCGGTGAGGTCAACTTCGAGGCGCTCGGCATGGCCAACGGGCCGCGCCGCATCGAGTCCGCCCTGAAGTCCGGCCAGTCGGTGCTCGTGCAGGTCACCAAGGACCCGATCGGGCACAAGGGCGCCAGGCTCACCAGCCAGGTCTCCCTCCCGGGCCGCTACCTCGTGTACGTCCCCGAGGGCTCGATGACCGGCATCAGCCGCAAGCTGCCCGACACCGAGCGGTCCCGGCTGAAGACCATCCTCAAGAAGATCGTCCCCGAGGACGCGGGCGTCATCGTGCGCACCGCCGCCGAGGGCGCGAGCGAGGACGAGCTGCGCCGGGACGTCGAGCGGCTACAGGCGCAGTGGGAGGACATCCAGAAGAAGTCGAAGAGCGGCAACGCGCCGACTCTGCTGTACGGCGAGCCGGACATGACCGTCCGCGTCGTCCGCGACATCTTCAACGAGGACTTCTCCAAGGTCATCGTCAGCGGTGACGAGGCCTGGGAGACCGTCCACGGGTACGTGTCCCATGTCGCGCCCGATCTCGCGGACCGGCTACAGAAGTGGACCTCCGAGGTCGACGTCTTCGCGACGTACCGGATCGACGAGCAGCTGATGAAGGCCCTCGACCGCAAGGTCTGGCTGCCCAGCGGCGGTTCGCTGGTGATCGACAAGACCGAAGCGATGATCGTGATCGACGTCAACACCGGCAAGTTCACCGGTCAGGGCGGCAACCTCGAAGAGACCGTGACCAGGAACAACCTGGAGGCGGCCGAGGAGATCGTGCGCCAGCTGCGGCTGCGCGACCTGGGCGGCATCGTCGTCATCGACTTCATCGACATGGTGCTGGAGTCCAACCGGGACCTGGTGCTGCGGCGCCTGCTCGAGTGCCTGGGCCGGGACCGTACGAAGCACCAGGTGGCGGAAGTGACCTCGCTGGGCCTTGTCCAGATGACCCGGAAGCGGGTCGGGCAGGGGCTGCTGGAGTCCTTCTCCGAGACGTGCGTCCACTGCAACGGACGCGGGGTCATCGTGCACATGGAGCAGCCGACCTCCACCGGAGGCGGCGGCAAGCGCAGGAAGCGCGGGCGTGGCGGTGACGGGCATGTGCATGAGCACGAGGCCGCGGCCGTCGCCGAGACCGCCGAGCAGGAGGCGGAGAGCGAGGCCGAGCTGGCCGCCGAGGTCGCCGAGCCGGTCGCGCTGACGGCCCCAGACTTCGTGGCGGACGAGGAGCTCTACAGCAGCGTCGCCGAGGCGGAGGCCGCGGTCGGGCGGGGCGGCCGTTCGCGGCGCCGGTCCGGCCGTCGGGCATCGGCTCCGGCGGGCGCGCCCAGGCGTGAGGCCGACCGGGACACCACCGTGGAGCGGGAGGTCGAGCGTCCGGTGCAGCCGGAGTCGGCCGCTGAGGCGCAGGCCGAGCCGGTCGCGGTCGAGGACCCGGTCGTCGAGGCGGCTCCGGCTGCCGAGGAGGCCGCGCCCAAGGGCCGTACGCGTCGTCGGGCGACCCGGAAGTCGTCCGCGCCGGCCGGTTCGCCCGCGGGCGCCGAGGCTGCCGTCGTGACGGTCGCCGAGGCCGCGCCGACGGCTGTCGCCGAACCGCAGGCCGAGGTTCCGGCCGACGTCGCGGTCGAGGCTCCGGTCGCCGAGGAGAGCGGGGCTCCGGCCCGTCCGCGGCGCCGTGCCGTACGGAAGGCCACCGCGCCCGCCACGTCCGAGGAAACGGCCGTCGTGGTCGTGCCGTCGGCCGCCGAGGAGGCTGCTCCGGCCAAGAAGACGGCCCGTAAGACGGCCAAGAAGGCAACGGCGAAGAAGGCCGTCACCAAGAAGACGGCGGCCACCAAGACCGCCGCCAAGAAGGCGACGGCGAAGAAGGCGGCGAAGACCACCGCCACGAAGAAGGCCGCCAAGTCGACGGCGAAGAAGACCGCGGCGGCGAAGCAGACGCTGCCGTCCGTCACGGCCTCCGCGGACGAGAGCTAGGACCCAACGCCGGTGTGCGGCCGATCACCTCGGCCGCACACCAGCGGTCCCGGTTTGACCCGTTCGGCCGTGGCCCCGTAATCTTGACCGTCGGCGTGTCTACAGATGACACGCCACATCCCCGTAAACCTCTTCCTCCCGGGCACGACGGCCGGGAGAGGCTGCTCGGCTCTGCCGGGTGGCTGGACTGCGGGGGTGCCGTTCCCGAGCGAGAGAGTGAGATCCGCGTGTACGCCATCGTGCGCAGCGGTGGTCGCCAGCACAAGGTTGCTGTCGGCGACATCGTTGAGGTTGACAAGATTTCCACTGCCAAGGTTGGCGACACGGTCGAGCTCTCGACCCTGCTCGTTGTCGACGGCGAGGCTGTCACCAGCGACCCGTGGGTGCTGGCCGGCATCAAGGTCCAGGCCGAGGTCGTGGACCACCACAAGGGCGTCAAGATCGACATCCTTCGCTACAAGAACAAGACCGGCTACCGCCGTCGTCAGGGCCACCGCCAGCAGTACACGGCGATCAAGGTCACTGAGATCCCCGCGGCTGCGAAGTAAGGGACTGAGGAGAGATGGCACACAAGAAGGGCGCATCGTCCACCCGTAACGGTCGTGACTCCAACGCTCAGCGCCTCGGCGTGAAGCGCTTCGGCGGTCAGGTCGTCAACGCGGGCGAGATCCTGGTCCGCCAGCGCGGCACCCACTTCCACCCCGGTGCGGGCGTCGGCCGTGGCGGCGACGACACGCTGTTCGCGCTGAACGCCGGTGCGGTGGAGTTCGGCACCAGCCGCGGCCGCAAGGTCGTGAACATCGTTCCGGTCGTCTGATCGGAAGCTTTTCGCGAGGCGGACCTCACTTCCCAGGTGGGAAGGCGGGTCCGCCTTTCGCGTGTTAACACAGGTAATATCCATGATTTTCTGGAGGCACTGAACCATGACCACCTTCGTGGACCGCGTCGAACTGCATGTCGCCGCGGGTAGCGGAGGTCACGGCTGTGCCTCCGTCCACCGTGAGAAGTTCAAGCCGCTCGGCGGACCCGACGGCGGCAACGGCGGGCGCGGCGGCGATGTGACCCTCACCGTCGACCAGTCCGTCACCACGCTGCTCGACTACCACCACTCCCCGCACCGCAAGGCCACCAACGGCAAGCCCGGCGAGGGCGGCAACCGGTCGGGGAAGGACGGGCAGGACCTGGTCCTTCCCGTGCCGGACGGCACCGTCGTCCTCGACAAGGCGGGCAATGTCCTGGCCGACCTGGTCGGGCACGGGACGTCGTACGTCGCCGCGCAGGGCGGCCGGGGTGGCCTCGGCAACGCGGCCCTCGCCTCGGCGCGGCGCAAGGCGCCCGGCTTCGCGCTGCTCGGGGAGCCGGGGGATCTCCAGGACATCGTCCTGGAGTTGAAGACGGTCGCCGATGTGGCGCTGGTCGGGTATCCGAGCGCGGGGAAGTCCTCGCTGATCTCGGTGCTGAGTGCCGCCAAGCCGAAGATCGCGGACTATCCGTTCACGACCCTGGTGCCGAACCTGGGTGTGGTGACCGCGGGCGCGACCGTGTACACCATCGCCGATGTGCCGGGGCTGATTCCCGGTGCCAGCCAGGGCAAGGGGCTCGGCCTCGAGTTCCTGCGCCATGTCGAGCGGTGCAGTGTGCTGGTGCATGTGCTGGACACGGCGACCCTGGAGTCCGAGCGGGATCCGCTCTCCGACCTCGATGTCATCGAGGCCGAGCTGAGTGAGTACGGCGGGCTCGACAACCGGCCCCGGATGGTCGTCCTCAACAAGGTCGACGTACCGGACGGCAAGGACCTCGCCGAGATGGTGCGGCCGGATCTGGAGGCCCGCGGCTACCGGGTCTTCGAGGTGTCCGCGGTGGCGCACATCGGGCTGAAGGAACTGTCGTTCGCGATCGCGGAGTTGGTGGCTTCGGCGCGCGCCGCCAAGCCGCAGGAGGAGGCGACGCGGATCGTCATCCGGCCCAAGGCCGTGGACGACTCGGGCTTCACCGTGACCCTGGAGGAGGACGGCCTGTTCCGGGTGCGGGGCGAGAAGCCCGAACGCTGGGTGCGGCAGACCGACTTCAGCAACGACGAGGCCGTGGGCTATCTCGCGGACCGGCTCAACCGCCTCGGTGTGGAACAGGAGTTGATGAAGGCGGGTGCCCGGTCCGGGGACGGTGTCGCCATCGGGCCCGAGGAGAACGCGGTCGTCTTCGACTGGGAGCCCACGGTGATGGCCGGTGCGGAGATGCTGGGCCGACGCGGTGAGGACCACCGGCTCGAGGAGCCCAGGCCCGCGGCACAGCGGCGGCGGGACCGGCAGGCGGAGCGGGACGAGTCGGAGCGGGAGTTCGACGACTTCGACCCGTTCTAGGAAGGCGGCTCAGGTTAACGGCCGGGAAAATCTTGGCTTATTCCAGTGCAACCGCGTGCTCGGCCAGTGAGTCCTACTGGGCGTGCGGAAAGGGATCTTGGATCCCTCCGCGCGGTCAATTGCCCTACGGACAGCCGGAGTCGATGTGCCCCACCCCATCCTGACCTCCCTCTCCCAGCGCAAGGTTCGTCGTCGTATCGGACTTGCCGCCGCCATCGCCGTCGCCGGCGCCGTGATCGCGCCGGTGGCGGCGCACGGCGCTCAGGCGCAGCCCACCGCCGTGCAGCAGCGCAGTGACTTCAACGGGGACGGCTACGAGGACCTCGCCGTCGCCGCATCCCAGGCCACGGTCGGCGGGAAGGCGCGAGCCGGATACGTCGCCGTGGTGTACGGCTCGGCCAACGGGCTCGACCTCGCGCACCGGCAGGTCGTCAGCCAGAACAGCGCCGGCGTCCCCGGCACCGCCGAGGCCGACGACTACTACGGCGACAGCCTCTCCGCCGGTGACCTCGACGGCGACGGCTACGCGGACCTCGTGGTCGGCGCGCCCGGCGAGGACGTCGGGGAGATACGCGACCCGGGCACCCTCGCCGTGCTGTGGGGCGGGTCGAACGGGCTGTCCGGCGGGACGGGGGTGGCGACCGGCGAGGACGTCCACGACCTCGACGTCCGGACCGCTGTCGGCGACTTCGACGGCGACGGCCACCTCGACCTCGCCACCCCCGACCGGGTCCTGGCCGGGCCCTTCAGCCGTACGACGGGCGCGGCCGGCGTCACCGCCCTGAAGCTCGACGCCTCCTACGTCACGGACGACCTCGCCGCCGGCGACGTGGACCACGACGGCGTCACCGACCTCGTCGCCCTCATCCACGACCCCAGCGACAGCGACACGCACGACCCGGACGCCTTCAACCGCCGGGCCGTTCACCTCAGGGGCACCGCGGACGGACTGGGCGCCCCGGCCACCCTGAAGAACCCCGACGGGACCGTGATGCGCGGTGGCGAGAGCGTGGGCATCGGCGATGTCGACAAGGACGGGTACGGCGATGTCGTCATCGGCCGGACCAACGACGGCTGGGGCGAGGTCCCGGACGTCGACCCGCAGCTGATCGGCGGTCAGATCGGGGTCGTGTACGGCTCGGCCGCGGGCCCCGACACCTCCCGTACGACCACCATCACCCAGGACACCCCGGGCGTGCCCGGCGCCGCCGAGTTCAGCGACTCCTTCGGCGGGGACATCGCGGTGGCCGACGTGAACGGCGACGGTTACGCGGATGTCGCCGCGGGCTCCGGTGGCGAGGACCTCGGTGACGTGTTCGCGGCGGGCCAGGTGAACGTGTTGCGGGGCAGTGCGGCCGGGCTCACCGGGACCGGCGCCACGTCCTTCAGCCAGAACAGCGCCGACGTGCCCGGTACGGCGGAGCAGAACGACTACTTCGGCAGCGGGACCGCGCTGGTCGACACCGACCGCGACGGCCGGGCCGAGCTCTTTGCCGGCGCGGTGAGCGAGAACCAGGGCGACGGTGCCGTCTGGGCCTTCCCGTCCACCGGCGCCGGCCCGACCGCGACCGGCTCCCTCAGCTTCGGCGCGGGCACGCTCGGCACGGATCCGGCCGACGCGAACCTCGGCGGCGAGTTCGCGCGGTAGCGCTCCGCGGGGGCCGTCATGCGTCTGCGGATTCGTTGTGGCTGGTCGCGCCCACGCGGCGGAGCCGCAAATCGATACAGCCCCGCGCCCCTTTGGGGCGCTGACCCCGCCGCCTGACGGCCCATCAGGGCGTTACGGCGCGATCGCTTCCGTCGTTTCTCCATCCATGCCGCAACGGGTTTCCTCCTGTCTCCCTATTTGTCATGCACGCGAGCCCCTCTGTTCAGCGGGCGGACTGCCCGGAAGCGTGAGCTTCCCAGTGTCCAAGAGGCCAGCGAGGCTAGGGAGTTCGCGCATGACTGGAGCCGTATCCCCCGACCGACGCCGATTTCTGACCGCCGGCGCCGCCGTCCTCGGCGCCGCCGCCTCTGCCCAGCTGTGGCTGCCGTCGTCCGCCCGAGCAGCCGAAACCCCGCTGCCCGACGGCGTGTTCAGCCTCGGTGTCGCCTCCGGTGACCCGCTGCCCGACGGCATCGTGCTGTGGACCCGGCTCGCCCCCGACCCGCTGAACGGCGGCGGCATGCCCGCGCTGACCGTGCCGGTGGAGTGGGAGATCGCCGAGGACGAGCGGTTCCGAAAGGGAGTGCGCCGGGGCGTCGTCCAGGCCCGGCCCGAGTACGGGCACAGCGTTCACGTCGATGTACGGGGGCTGCGCGCGGGCCGCGCGTACTGGTACCGCTTCCGCGCCTCCGGCCAGCTCTCGCCCGCCGGCCGCACCCGCACCGCGCCCTCGCGCCACAGTTCCGGCGGCACCCTGCGGGTCGCGCTCGCGTCCTGCCAGAACTGGCAGAACGGCTACTTCACGCCGTACGCCGACATGCTCGCCCAGGACCCCGACGTCGTGGTGTTCGTCGGTGACTACATCTACGAGTCGACACCGTCGGCGACGGCCGTGCGCAAGCACGAGGGGACCGGTGAGCCGTACAGCCTCACCCAGTACCGCAACCGGTACGCGCAGTACCGCATGGACCCCGACCTCGCGGCGATGCACGCGAACGCGCCCTTCGTGGTCACCTTCGACGACCACGAGATCGACAACGATTTCGCCGGCGAGATCCCGCAGGACCCGGACAAGCAGCCGCACGACGCGTTCGTGGCCCGGCTGACCGCGGGCTACCAGGCGTACTACGAGCACATGCCGGTGCGGGCGACGGCGATCCCCGACGGGCCGCACATCCGGATGTACCGCCGACTGGAGTTCGGCCGCCTCGCCCGGCTCAACGTCCTGGACACCCGGCAGTACCGCAGCGACCAGGTGACCACCCAGGAAGCCGCCAAGAACCCCTCGCTCACCATGCTCGGCGGCGAGCAGAAGGAGTGGCTGCTCGACGGGCTGCACGACTCGCCCGCCCGCTGGAACCTGATCGCCTCGCAGATAATGGTCGCCGAGACGGATCTGCTGATCGGCGAGGGCAAGCAGTGGTTCTACGACGCCTGGGACGGCTACCAGGCCGAACGCAACGCGCTGATGGAGGAGTTCGCCGACGTCCGCAACCCGGTCGTGCTCACCGGTGACCGCCATCTGACGATGATCAGCGACCTGAAGAAGGACTACGCGGACCCGGACTCCGATGTCGTCGGCGCCGAGTTCGTGGGCACGTCCATCTCCAGCAACGGCGACCAGGACCAGACGGCCTTCCACAAGGAGTGGGACCCGCGGATGCCGGACAACCCGCACTGGAAGCTGCTCGACGCCCACCGCGGCTACCACCTCTTCGACGTCCGGCGCGACGGCATCGACGCGCAGGTGCGGGTCGTGGACACGGTGCTGAAGCCGACGGCAGCAGCGAGCACGCTGGCCAGGCTGCGGGTCGAGTCCGACGAGCCGGGCGTGCACCTCGAGTAGCGGCCGGCAGGGGAGAGCCTGGGACTCATCACCGTCCCAGGCTTCTCTCAGCAAAACTTCTCAGCTTCTCTCAGCGAAGTCTTAGGGAGTCCTCTTACTCTGCTCTAACTATGGAGACTGACTGTACGAGAGATGAACTCCCGGCCAACGGTGCCACGGTCATAGCCCCGCTGCCCTCCGGGACCCGGCTGCTGCACATCGGCCCGCACAAGACGGGCACGACCTCGATCCAGGGTGCGCTGTTCGAGGCGAAGGACGCGATGCCGGAGCACGGCGTCGTCTTCCCGGCCTCCAGTCGCCATCCCATGGAAGCCGCCCTGGCCGTCTGCGCCCGCCCCGGGATGCTGGGCAACACCAAGCCCACCGAACGGCACTGGGAGCGGCTGGTCGAGCAGGTGGACGCGAGCGGCAGGCGTACCTCGGTGATCAGCAGCGAGTTCTTCGCCGACGCTCCGGACGACGAGACCATCGCCCGGGTCGTCGAGGAGCTCGGCGGCGACCGGGTCCAGGTGCTGATCACCGTGCGCCCGCTGGCGAAGATCATGCCCTCGCAGTGGCAGCAGTACGTGCAGAACGGCCTGCGCATGGGCTACGAGGACTGGCTCACGCACATGCTCCGCAAGGCCCCGTACGAGAAGCCCAACCCCAGCTTCTGGCACCGGCACCGGCATGACCGGCTCGTCGAGCGCTGGGCCCGGGTGGTCGGGCCCGAGCGGGTCACCGTCGTCGTGGTCGACGACCGGTACAAAGACGGCCTGATGCGCACGTTCGAGGCGCTGCTCGGCCTGCCCGAGAATCTTCTTCAGCCCGTTCCGGACACGGCGAATCGCTCTCTCACCCTCGCCGAGACCGAAATGCTGCGGAATCTTAATGTGGAATTCCGCGGCAATGGACTTCCGGACGAGCTCTATTCGCAGCTTGTCCGATACGGCGCCGTGATGCATATGAAGAATATGTGCGCTCCGGGTCCCGACGAGGTGAAGATCTGTACCCCGCAGTGGGCCGTCGAGGCCGCTGCCGGGATCGGTGCCGAGATGGCCGGGCGGATCGGCGCCATGGGCGTACGGGTCCTGGGGGATCCGGGGCTGCTGTCCGTCGTGGCGAAGCCGGTCGCGCGCACCGAGGCGGAGCCGCTGATCGCTCCCGAGGTGGCCGCGCACGCGCTGTACGGCGCACTGGCCGCGGCCGCCGCGGCGCCCGTCAAGCACATCGCCCCCGTCAAGGCGCGTACCGTTCACCAGACGTCTTCCAAGGAGCTGGTGAGGGTCCTCGGGCACCGGTGCCTGAAGCGGCTGCGGAGGCGCTGAGCCGTCCGGGCGTCACGCTCCGCAATGCCGATCACCTGTGGAGTTACTCACAGCAATTCCACGGGGTGAAACGGGGTACCCGCGGAAGGCCTTGCCCATGACCAGGTGTGCAAGGTGAATGACAGGTTGCGCGCACATATGCAACGGAGGTCGCTCACCTTGCACTGCGGTAACCACAAGTGGGACCATTTCCAGGTTCCCAGTCGCCCCGAGGTAGGTCACCTGTGTCACAGCACAATGCCAAGCCCCGTACCACCGCAGTGATCCTGGCCGGTGGTACCGGTCAGCGCGTGGGTCTCTCGATCCCCAAGCAGCTGCTGAAGATCGCCGGCAAGGCAGTCATCGAGCACACTCTGACCACTTTCGAGAAGGCCGACTCGATCGACGACGTCATCGTCCTGATGGCGCCGGGGTATGTCCCGGACATCGAGAAGATCGTCGCCAAGGCCGGGTTCAAGAAGGTCTCCCGCATCATCGAGGGCGGCACCACGCGGAACGAGACCACCGAGCGCGCCATCGAGGCGCTCGGCGAGGGCCTGGCCGAGGGCGAGGACCGCAACGTCCTCTTCCACGACGCCGTACGCCCCCTGCTGTCGCAGCGCGTGATCGACGACTGCGTGGTAGCGCTGGAGCGCTACCAGGCCGTCGACGTCGCCATCCCGTCCGCCGACACCATCATCGTGACCCGGACGCACGGCGAGGACGGCGAGTTCATCACCGAGATCCCGGACCGCGCCCGGCTGCGCCGCGGCCAGACGCCCCAGGCGTTCAAGCTGTCCACGATTCGGCGGGCCTACGAGGTCGCGGCCGGCGACCCCAACTTCCAGGCCACGGACGACTGCACGGTCGTACTCCGCTATCTGCCGGACGTGCCGATCCACGTCGTCGCGGGCGACGAGTACAACATGAAGGTCACCCAGCCCGTCGACGTGTTCATCGCCGACAAGCTGTTCCAGCTGGCCTCCAGCGCCACGCCCGAGCAGAACGGCGAGGAGGCCTACCGCGAGCTGCTCGGCGGCAAGACGGTCGTCGTCTTCGGCGGTTCGTACGGCATCGGCAAGGACATCTGCGAACTCGCCGCGTCCTACGGCGCCCAGGTGTACCCGCTGGGCCGCTCCACCACCGGCACGCACGTGGAGAACCCGGAGGAGGTCGACGACGCGCTGTCCAAGGCGTACGCCGAGACCGGGCGCATCGACTACGTCGTCAACACCGCGGGCGTGCTGCGCATCGGCAAGCTCGCCGAGACCGACAACGCCACCATCGAGGAAGCGCTGAAGGTCAACTACCTGGCCCCGGTGCAGATCGCGCGCTCCTCGTACAAGTACCTGGCCGAGACCAAGGGCCAGCTGCTGCTGTACACCTCCAGCAGCTACACCCGCGGCCGCGCCGAGTACAGCCTCTACTCCTCGACCAAGGCCGCCATGGTGAACCTCACCCAGGCGCTGTCCGACGAGTGGGCCGGAGACGGCATCCGCGTCAACTGCGTCAACCCGGAGCGCACCGCCACGCCGATGCGCACCAAGGCTTTCGGCCAGGAGCCCGCGGGCAGCCTGCTCTCCTCCGAGGCCGTGGCCCGCACCTCGCTCGATGTGCTGCTGTCCGAGCTGACCGGCCATGTCATCGACGTCCGCCAGCAGGACCCGACGGCGGGCGCGGCGAAGGCCTCCGGCTTCGAGGCGGCGCTGGCCTCGGTACTGGACCGGCAGGACGGCGTGTAATAATCGAAGCCAAATAGCTTTAAGTAATTCAGGCCTCTGTGGGTGCTCGTTAACGGGCTATTCATGGGGGCCTGAAGCCGTACAGAACAAAACCGGCACTCCCCCTCCAAGAGCAGGTTTCTTCGTGATTTCCACCGCTATTCGCGTCGCCCGGGTGGGCAGCGCGGCCGAGTTGGCCGCGGCGGTCCTCATGATGCTGGGTTACCCGGCGCTCATGCTGGCCGCGCTCGTCCCGAGCGTTCCCGCCTTCGCGGCTGCGGCCGCCGTGACGTATCTGGCGGACCACTATCTGCACCGCAAGGGCAGCTATCTGATCAACCGCCTGAGCAAGGTGCGTGCGGGTCTGTCGATCCGCTTCCTGATCCGGCAGCTCCTGCTGGTCCTGCTGCTGGCCCGCCTCTCCTTCGCGGACGACCTGATCTTCTACGGTGCGGTCGCCGGCTTCATCGCCTTCTACGGCCTTCAGGCCCCGCACGGCGCGCTGGTCACCCTGATCCGCAACCGCCGCCGGATGCCGGTCGCCACCCGCAATGTCGACCTGGCCTCCCGCATCCGCATCCCGGACGCCCCGCCGCGTCCGCTGCTGCACCGCTCCGCCGAGAAGATGCTCCACCTCGACCTCGCGGCCGTCGTCGGCGTGCTGGTCTCGGCGGCCATGGCGTCGGCCGTCGCGGGCTTCATCGGCATCGGCGTGACCCTGTTCCTGGGCTGCCTGTACGTCCTCGCGCTGATGCCGTACGTCCGGGGCCGCAAGATCCCGCCGAACGCGGACGCCGTGCTGGCCGCCGTGGACGACTGGCTGGGCGAGTACCGACCCCAGACGGCGCTGTACTTCTCCGGGTCCAAGGACTCCGCGTACCAGGTCAACATGTGGCTGGAGACCATGGAGCAGCTGGACTCCAAGCCGCTGATCATCCTGCGTGAGCGCGCCGTCCTGGACCGTATGGCGCCCACCACGGTCCCCGTCATCTGCGTGCCCGGAGGGGTGCACCTGATGAACATGGACCTCTCGAACGTGCGCGTGACGCTGTACGCGGCGAACGTCGGCAAGAACATCCACATGCTGCGCGTCCCGACGATGAAGCACGTCTTCATCGGCCACGGCGACAGCGACAAGCTGGCCAGCGTCAACCCGTTCAGCAAGGTGTACGACGAGGTGTGGACCGCCGGACGCGCGGGCCGCGACCGCTACGCCATCGCCGACGTCGGTGTCCGCGACGACGACATCGTGGAGGTCGGCCGTCCGCAGCTGGCGCCGATCGAGACCTGGGAGGGCGCGCCCGAGGGACGTATCCCGACGGTGCTGTATGCGCCCACCTGGGAGGGCTGGGACGACAACCCCGGCAACACCTCGATCCTGCTCGCCGGCGAGAACATCGTCCGCACGCTGATCAAGGCCGACCCGCCGGTCCGCGTCCTGTACAAGCCGCACCCCTTCACCGGCACGCGCAGCGCCGTGGCCAAGGCCGCCCACCTGCGCATCACCGCGCTGGTGGAGCAGGCCGCCGCTACCCGGCTCGCGGCGGATGCGGCGGCCCAGTCCGCCGCCAAGGCCGAGCTGGCCCGCATCGAGGCCCGGCTCGCCGAGTTGTCCGGCGGCGCCGAGAAGGGCGACGAGGCCGAGGCCACCCGTGACGGCGTGGTCGACGTCGCCAAGCACGAGGAGATCGCCCGGCTGCGCGCCGAGTGGAACGACGCCTACTGGCGTTCCTTCCCCGCCCACGAGCACCGCGTCATCGCGGGCACCGAGCCGCGTCTGTACGACTGCTTCAACGTCTCCGACGCGATGGTCTCCGACATCTCCAGCGTGGTCTCGGACTTCATCGCCAGCGGCAAGCCGTACGCGGTCACCGACTCCGCGGAGCTGGGCGAGGAGGAGTTCAAGCGGCAGAACACCGCCGTGCGTGCCGCTGTCATCCTCAGCAACAGCGCCGCCGAGCTGGACGGGCTGCTGGCCGCCGTCCGTGACCCGGCCGCGGACCCGCTGGCCGCGGACCGCAAGGAGCTGAAGCAGTATCTGCTCGGCCCGGACGAGCCGACGTCCATCGAGCAGTTCAACACCGCTGTGGCGAACCTGGCGTTGAAGGCCGAGACCCGCAACCTCGGCCAGGAGCCACGGATCGCGACGACGGAGGCGGAGCTGACCGGCTGACCGACCGCCACAGGCGAAGAGCCCCCGAGGAGTGAATCCTCGGGGGCTCTTTCCGTGCCCGATGAACGGGCGTCACCTGGAATTCGTATGACGTAGGTCACTAATTCATGAGCTACAGGCAACCGCTTCCCGCTTTCGCCCGTCTACTGGTTTGCAAATAAGGAGACACGGGGGGAAATGTCCCGTTAGCGAGGGGGAAAATGTGACCGTTGCGCAGCCTGATGTCAGCGTGATCATCGGGGCGTACGAAGCGATGCCGTATCTGGTCGAGTGCCTGGCATCTGTCGAGGCACAGACCATCGACCCGGAGCGCATCGAGGTCATCGCGGTCGACGACGGTTCGACGGACGGCACGGGGGAGTATCTGGAGGAGTTCGCGGCCCGCGTGCCCATGCACGTGACCGTGATCCGGCAGGACAACTCGGGCGGCCCCAGCGGCCCGCGCAACGTCGGCCTGGGCAAGGCGTCCGGGCGGTACGTCTTCTTCCTCGACGCCGACGACCGGCTGGGCGCCGAGGCCCTGGAGCGGATGGTCGCGATGGCCGACCGCAACGGCACGGACGTCGTCCTCGGCAAGGTCGAGGGCATCAACCGCAAGCCGCCCCGGTCGATGTGGGGCAAGACGCTGGAGCGCACCGACGTCTACTCCTCCAACATCAAGTTCACGCTCAGCGCGCAGAAGCTGTTCCGCCGCGCGCTGCTGGACCGGCACGGCATGCGGTTCGATGAGTCGCTGTGGACCGGCGAGGACGCGCTGTTCACGATGGAGGCCTATCTGCGGGCCGACGGCGTCTCGGTGGTCGCGGACCATGTCTGCTACTACCTGGTGGGTCGCGAGGACGGCAAGCACGTGACGAAGAGCGGCAGTTACACCCTGCGCTTCGACTCCGCCCGCGCCCTGATGGGGCTGATCGCCGACCTCGTCCCGGCGGGCCCGCGCCGCGACACGCTGATGGTCCGCCCGTTCCTGGTCACCCTGCTGCCGCAGTTCGGCCCCAGGTTCCTCAAGGACAGCGAGCAGATACGCCGGCACAAGCTGGAGCTGGCGAAGCCGCTGATGGAGGCCTACTGGACCGACGAGCTGGCCCGCCGCCTCAAGGTCGAGGAGCGGCTGCGGCTGCACCTGGTCGCCGGGCAGCGGCCCGAACTCCTCGTCGAGGTCCTGGAGTTCCTCAGGGCGAAGAGGCAGGCGGCCGCCCTGCTGGAGAGGAAGGGCCGCCGCGTCTACCTCGCCTACCCCCGCTTCCGTGACCGTGTGGCCGGCATACCCGACGCCGTCTACCTCGCCGAACCCCGCGAGGCCCGCGCCTTCCCGGGCTACCGCGAGGGCGGAGCCGACTCGTTCGCGAGGAAGGTCATCCGCCGGGTGCGCCGGGCACTGCCCGCCGCCGCGGTGCGGACGGCGGCCTGACACTCCCTGCGGTCTAAGCGGGTCCGGCGAAGTCAGCTGCGGTTCGGCCGCGCCCCATAGGGGCGCGGGGAACTGCGCGACCAGCCACGACGGACCCGCGGACGAGCACCGGACTTCCAGCGGAGCTCAGAGCACCGGACTTCCAGCGGAGCTCAGCGCCCCGACTTAAGCGCCCGGCGGATCGGCCGTCCCACGACCCGTCGGGCCTTGCGGTAGACCGAGGTCGGGGGCGGGGGCTCCGCGGCAGGCCTGGCCGAGCGCTTCAGCTCCCGCTTCAACTTGGCGTTGTCCACGGCCAGTTCGGCGATACGGCTGTGCAGCCAGCCGAACCGGGGGGTGAGCGAGGCGATGTCCGTGTCGTTCCAGGGGCGGATGCCGGCCGGGAAGGACAGCGCGCGCATGCGCTCGTCGAAGGCCGCGCCGCCGTCGCCGTGCGTGAAGGTGTTCCGCAGTCCGTTGCGGTCCAGGAACGCCGTGAACCGTTCGAAGCGTTCCTGGTGGCCGCCCGTCAGCTCGCTGAGATCGGCCTCCTCGTACAGCCGCGCGGGATCTGTGGCTTCGGGGTCCTCGGACAGCTGGTCGATCCTGCGATGCGGGATGCCGAAGTAGCGGCACAGCTCCAGCGTGCGGGAGTCACCGCACAGCACGGTCGCGGGCGTGCCGGCCAGCAGCGCCGCGATGTTGCCGTGGATGCGTGAGCCGAAGGAGAAGTCGAACCCGCGCAGATCGTCGATCCAGGTGATCGGATCGACGTAGACGCGGACCTTGTCCTCCCCGTACATCGGGTGGTCCGGATGGGTCGGCATGGCGGTGACCCGGCTGTTCGGGTCCGAGAGGTCCCGCCAGTGCAACTGCCGTGCGTCGCTGAGGTTCTGGCCGACGAAGCGGAGGTGCGGATAGTGCTCGTGAGCGCGGCGGATGATGCGGTCCAGGCCCTGTGACCGCACCGCGCTGTGCGAACCGTTGACGGCGATCCGGGAGTCGCCGGTGAGCTCCGGCTGCCGCTTGGACACGGCGAGTTCCTTGCCGTACAGGAACAGCGACGGGCAGCCGATCACCTCGACATCCCTGAACCCCATGTCCTTGAGGTACTTCTCGGTGAACTCGCCCCGCACACCGATCGAGGCGCTGCGGTCGAGCACCGCCGAGACGAACTCGCGCACGGCCGGCTCGATGGGCTTCAGTCGCGCCGGGTCGTAGTTCAGCCCGGTCTGCGCGCCCACGCCCATCACGACCACGGGGATCCGCAGCTTGCCGATCAGCCGCGTCAGCCGCTTCAACTGCGGCTCGAACGACGGGCGGAACGCATTGGCCAGCGGTACGACGAAGGCGTCGTACTCCGCGTTGATCCGGGCCGCCGCGGCCACATCCGTACGGATGCCGTTGGAGACGACCTCGGTGTCCGGTGTCTCGAGGATCTTGTGCGCGGCATCGCTGAAGATCAGGTTGCCGGAGTTGGTGGCGAACACATCTCGGTGAAGGGCCTCTTCGACGGGGACGACGTCGTACGGGCTCTTCCCGGAGCGGAGCAGGATGCGCTGCACGCGACGATCTTTTGTTGGCACATCGTTCACATTAAGTTTGCATGGTCTTTTGTTTCTATGCGCGGCCCGTACAACCTTTTTTCCGAATGCGACCCGTGAGCGCACGGTTACTGGATGCATGTCCAGAGGCTGATATCGATGCGCGGCTCCTGGCCCCCTTCGCGTACATTGCGGACAGCCGATGTGCGAGGGGACGGAAACCGAAGTGGCAGGGGCAAGGCAGGCCGTGAGCGAGGCCCGCAGGATCGTCGTCAAGGTGGGCTCCTCGTCGCTGACCACCGCCTCCGGCGGCCTGGACGCCGACCGGGTCGACGCACTCGTCGACGTTCTCGCCAAAAGCCGCAGTGGGGGAGAGCGAGAGATCGTCCTCGTCTCGTCAGGCGCCATCGCCGCCGGGCTCGCCCCGCTGGGCCTGCGCCGCCGCCCCAAGGACCTCGCCCGCCAGCAGGCCGCCGCCAGCGTCGGCCAGGGCCTGCTCGTCGCCCGCTACACCGCCTCCTTCGCCCGCTACAGCGTCCGCGTCGGCCAGGTGCTGCTGACCAGCGACGACATGAGCCGCCGCGCCCACCACCGCAACGCCTCCCGCACCCTCGACAAGCTCCTCGCGATGGGCGCCCTCCCCATCGTCAACGAGAACGACACCGTCGCCACGGACGAGATCCGCTTCGGCGACAACGACCGCCTCGCCGCCCTCGTCGCGCATCTCGTACGGGCGGATCTGCTGGTCCTGCTCTCCGACGTCGACGGCGTGTACGACGGCGACCCCAGCAGGCCCGGCACCTCGCGGATGGCGGAGATTCACGGCCCCGAGGATCTCGCGGGCGTGGAGATCGGCAGCGCGGGCAGGGCGGGCGTCGGCACCGGCGGCATGGTCACCAAGGTCGAGGCCGCCCGGATCGCCGCCGCCGCCGGTATCCCCGTGGTGCTGACCAGTGCCGTCCACGCCGCCGAGGCGCTGTCCGGCGGCGACACCGGCACCCACTTCCACCCCACCGGCAAGCGGTCCGCCGACCGGCTGCTGTGGCTTCAGCACGCGTCCACCCCGCAGGGGTCGCTGACCCTGGACGACGGCGCGGTGCGGGCGGTCGTCGAACGCCGCACGTCGCTGCTGCCGGCCGGAATCGCCGCCGTCGAGGGCGAGTTCAGCGCGGGCGACCCCGTCGAGCTGCGCGATGCCGAGGGGCGCGCGGTGGCCCGCGGGCTCGTCAACTTCGACGCCAAGGAGATCCCCCAGCTGCTCGGCCGCTCGACCCGGGAACTGGCCCGTGAACTGGGCGCGGCGTACGAACGTGAAGTCGTACACCGGGACGACCTGGTGATCCTGCACCCGTAAAAGGTGGACGTTGCGCAAAACAGCCCCACGGCGGCTTGCGGCCTGCTCAACTTTGTCTTAGGGACCCATCCCCGGGGGACTCGATCCCTTGGGGACTGGATCCCTCGGGGACCATTCCGCAGGACCATTGCGTAAGGAGGCCGTCGTGAGACGAGTGCGCCCTGGGGCGGCGGCGTCCCGCGATGGTGTCGCCTCCCGCGCGGGCGGCGAGGAGCGTGCTCTGACCAGCGTCGCGGCCGGCGACCGGTACGAGCAGCCGAAGGACGCACCACGGCTGTGGCACGTCACGCTGAGCGTCTCCGGCGCCGAGACCCCGCTGACGGAGGTACGGCGCTGCCTTGAGCAGCTGGCCCACGACCACCCCTTTCTGCTGACCAGCCGCTACGCCAACGACCACGCCGAGATCCGCTACTGGGAAGAGGCCCGCGACCTGCACGACGCGGCCGCCGTCGCCCTGCGCCTGTGGGGCGAGCACCGCCAGTCCGCCGGGCTGCCGCCCTGGGAGATCGTCGGCCTGGAGGTCATCGACCGCGAGACCTACCACCAGCGGATCGCGGAGGGGTACGGCCCGCCGCCGGCGTCACCGGTGGGCGTCCACCCGTATTGAGCGGTCGTTTTGCGGAGTCTGGGCGGCTTGTCTCGGGGTTTGGGATGGCAGCCGGACCAACCCGTTCGGCGCACTACGCTTCCCTCATGACCACGCTTTCGCCGTACGACTCGATGTCCCCGGTCACCCGGGCCGCCTACCGCGCCAAGGCCGCCGCAGCCGACCTCGCGCCGCTGCCGCGGGCCGAGAAGGACGACGCGCTGCTCGCCATCGCGGACGCGCTGGAGGTCCGTACGAGCGAAATCGTCGAGGCCAACGCCAAGGACATCGCCAAGGCCCGCGAGGCCGGCACCAGCGAGGCCGTCGTCGACCGGCTGACGCTGACGCCGGAGCGGGTGCGGGCCATCGCCTCGGACGTGCGGGACGTCGTGGCCCTGCCCGACCCGGTGGGCGAGGTCGTCCGCGGCTCGACCCTCCCCAACGGCATCGACCTGCGCCAGGTCCGCGTCCCGCTGGGCGTCGTCGGGATCATCTACGAGGCCCGCCCGAACGTCACCGTCGACGCCGCCGCCCTGTGCCTGAAGTCCGGCAACGCGGTGCTGCTGCGCGGCTCCGCCTCCGCCTACGAGTCGAACAGCGCCCTTGTGCGGGTCATCCGGGACGCCGTGGGCGGGGCCGGGCTGCCCGCCGACGCCGTGCAGCTCGTGCCCGGCGAGAGCCGCGAGAGCGTGCGCGAGCTGATGCGGGCGCGCGGTCTGGTCGACGTGCTGATCCCGCGCGGCGGTGCCTCGCTGATCCAGACGGTCGTCCAGGAGTCCGTCGTCCCGGTCATCGAGACCGGCACCGGCAACTGCCACGTCTACGTCGACGCGCACGCCGACCTCGACATGGCCATCGACATCCTGATCAACTCCAAGGCGCAGCGCGTCAGCGTCTGCAACGCCGCCGAGACCCTCCTGGTCCACCAGGACATCGCGCCGGAATTCCTGCCGCGTGCCCTGGCCGCCCTCGCGGACGCCGGGGTCACCGTGCACGCCGACGAACGAGTGCTGGCGTACGCGAAGGACTCCGAGGCGACGGTCGTCGAGGCAACGCCGGAGGACTGGGAGACCGAGTACCTCTCGTACGACATCGCCGCGGCCGTCGTCGACTCCCTGGACAAGGCCGTCGAGCACATCCGGCTGTGGACCTCCGGTCACACCGAGGCCATCGTCACGACCTCCCAGCAGGCCGCCCGCCGCTTCACCCAACTGGTCGACTCCACGACGGTCGCCGTGAACGCCTCGACCCGCTTCACCGACGGCGGCCAGTTCGGCTTCGGCGCCGAGATCGGCATCTCCACACAGAAGCTGCACGCCCGCGGCCCGATGGGACTGCCGGAGCTGACCAGCACGAAGTACATCGTCACGGGGGACGGGCACGTACGGCGCTGAGCGAGCGGCGCACAGGCGCGCGGCCTGGGCATATGCGGGGGACACGCGCCCCCGGGTCGCGCCCGTGCCGCATGAGAGCTGTCTCACAAGGCGGATGAATTTCCATACCGTCTGCCCAAATTGATCCCCCAGGTCTACTCTGGATCCGTGCCGGAGGACGTGGGGGGCACGCCGTTCCCTGACGGCTGGGAGCCCGACGACGACCACGACCGCGGGGTGTCGGACGAAGAGTTCGCCTCCGTGGTCTTTGACGAGGCCTTCGTACGGGCGGCCGTGGTGCACGAGCCGACCGCCGTCGAACGCCTCCTTGCCGCCGCCCAGGCCAGAGCGGAGGCCTCCGAGGCGGAGGCCCGCCGGGCCCACGGCAGAAGCGAGCGCTACGAAGACGGCTTCGGCCCCGACGATCGTGGCGGTTTCGGCCATGATCCGGAGCTCGACGATCTGGACGACTCCGACACCCTCGACAGCCGGTACGGCGCCCCGGGGACCTACGGCAAGCAGGTCCGCTGGCACCGTCCCGTCGCCTGGATCCTCGCCCTCGTGATGGGGATCGGCATGGTCGCGCTGGCTTTCTCGGCGGTCTACCGGGGCGCGTCCTCCAGTAACCGGGACCAGGTCCCGCCACCCGCCTCCACCGGCCTGGAACAGGGCAGTGCGGCGGCACCCTCCGCTTCCGCCGACTATTCCCAGCCGCCGGCCTCCGCGACCCCGCGCACGCCCTGACACGCTGCCCGGACGCGCCCTGACCGTCCTGGTGAGGACCTGTCAGAACTTGTCGTGTACCAGGGCGTTTACCGGGCCCTCCGGAGACCTACTCTGAAGATATGGGAGGGCTTGGAGACCCACCCGAGGGGACACCTGAGGGCGCCCCCGGAGGTGGCGAGGAGGAGTACCGATCCGTCGTCTTCGACGAGTCGTTCGTCCGGGCTGCCCGCCTCCAGGAGTTCTCCGCGCAGGAGCGCATCGCCGACCACGCGCCCGCCGTACGGCGCCGTCCTCCCCTGCGCCGGGGCCTGTCCCGGCAGGCACTGATCCTGGTCCTGCTGATCGCGGTCGCCTTCGGTACCGCGATCTACATGGGTGTACGGCACCCCTACCAGACCCCGCAGGCCCGGCAGCCCGCGGAGCCCCTGCGGATGACCGTCATCCCGCTCGCCCCGCAGGGCAAGGTGCCCGGCACGGCCGACGCCGAGGACCTGTTCGCGCACAGCCCCGCCGCGCAGTACCGCGTCGGCGCCGAGGGCATACCGCTGCCCGCCACGCGGCGCACCGCGCACTTCTCGGACAGCCAGGTCGTCAGTGCCCTGAACACCGCCAAGGACTACCTCGTGCGCTCCTCCCTGTACCCGGAGGTGCTCACCGGCGGACAGGTCCGCCCCGTCCGAGTCCTTGTCGCCCCGGACCAACTCGACCAGTTCGACCAGAGTTTCCGGCAGCCGACCGCCGACGGCAGGCATGCGCCGACCGGATGGCTCGTTCGCTTCGACCCGAACAACGCCGAGCTGGCCGACGACAAGATCCGTGTCCAGGGCAGCATGCACGCGTCCGAGACCGACTCATCCACGCTCGAGGTCACCTCGGACCACACCTTCGTGTACGCGCTACGGCCCACCGGCGCCGACGAGAAGGCCGAGGCGTCCCTGTTCACCGTCCGCCGTGAGCTCCAGTTCCGCTTCGACCGCGACGACCTGCGCCTCCAGCAGGCCCAGCTGGTGGTCTCCTACGTCCAGGCCGGGCCGGTCTCCTGCGCCGACGACTCCACCAACCATCTGCGCCCGCTGCTGGCCGGCCAGACCGCCAAGGCAGGCGGCCCCGCCGGCACGGACCCGTACGCCACCGGGAGCGCTACGGCGCTGTGCGGGACGCTGGCGCAGAGCGCGCAGCCGAAGGTGTGAACCCGGGCCTCGGTGAGGTCAGCTGTTGTTGTCGTCCCGACCGGTGCTGTCGTCGTCGTTCCCGCCCGTGCTGTCGTCGCGCGGCGGCTGGTCCTTCGGCGTGGACTCCGCGGAGCCGCCCCCTGCCGCGAAGCCGCCGAAGCCGCGGCGCACCCGGCCGCCCAGGTCCCCGGCCCCGCCGGCGATGTCGCTGACCAGCTTCATCAGGGGGTCCTTGGAGGTCTTGACGTGCGTGGCGTAGTGCGTCGCCGACTCCCGGAACGAGTCCGTGACCGAGGTGTCCTTGTCCTCCGTGCGCCGCGGGTAGTGGCCGTCCATGATCCGCTGGTAGTCCCGGGACTCGGCCCACTTCTTCAGCTCGGCCGCCCGGATGGTGGTGAAGGGGTGGGAGCGCGGCAGTACGTTCAGAATCTTCAGTACGGAGTCGCGCAGGTCGCCCCCGGCCTCGTACTCCTCGGCCTGCTTCAGGAACGCGTCCACGTTCATCTCGTGCAGGTGGTTGCCGCCGGCGAGCTTCATCAGGCCGCGCATCGAGGCCTTGAGGTCCTGGCCGGCCAGGAGGCCCGCGCGGTCCGCGGACAGCTCCGACTTGCGGAACCACTCGCGCAGCGCGGTCACGATCGCCATGATCGCGAGGTTGCCCAGCGGGATCCACGCGACCCTGAGGGCGAGGTTGGTCAGGAACAGCAGGATGGTCCGGTAGACGGCGTGGCCGGACAGGGCATGGCCCACCTCATGTCCGACGACCGCCCGCATCTCCTCCTCGTCGAGCAGCTCGACGAGTCCGGTGGTGACGACGATGATCGGCTCGTCCAGGCCGATGCACATCGCGTTCGGCTGCGGGTCCTGGTTGACGTACATCGGGGGGACCTTCTCCAGGTCCAGGATGTAACAGGCGTCGCGCAGCATGTCGTTGAGGTGCGCGAACTGCTGGTCCGACACCCGCACCGAGTCGGACAGGAACAGCAGCCTGAGGCTGCGCTCGGGCAGCAGACCGCTGAGTGCCTTGAACACCGTGTCGAAGCCGCTCAGCTTGCGCAGCGCCACCAGGGCGGAGCGGTCGGCAGGATGCTCGTACGCACGCGAGGAGATCCCAGGGAAGCGCGTGCGCTGCCTGCTGGGCACGTTCTCGTGCCCGTTGTGCTCGTGGCCGTCGGACATGTCTTCCCCCATGTGCGTGTGTGTGGCCCTTTGCGGACCCTTGTGCGGCCCTTTGCGCCCCCGAAGCAGAGCCCAGCCTAGGCGGATATACCGTGGACGGGCAGTACAGCGAAGGAGTCCTGTCATGGAACACAACCCCGCGTCCGCCTGGCTCGCCGGGGCCGCGAACGCCGCCGAGCAGCAAGGGGCGGGAAATCTGCTCCGGGTCGTACTGATCGTGATGGTGCTGGGCTGTGTCCTGACCGCGTGGTTCCTGCTGCGGGGGTACAGACAGAAGGACGACTGAGACGGCCGCGAAGTTCCGTCGGCCCAGGGGCCTCGTCCCCAACGGCGGAGTCGGCGTGATGGGTGCTCGGCCGCCCGCTTACGATGGGCCGACGTCTTTATCCCGCCCTCCCCCGGATAGGTCCTGCCGAAGATGAGCTTCCACAGCACCGCAGCCCAGTTGGTCACCCTCGCCGCCGAGGGCGAGGAGCACGGCGGCAACCACGAGAGCCTCAGCCCCTACCTGACGGGCGGCGCAGCGTTCTTCATCCTGATGTTCCTGCTGTGGATCACCACCCGTTTCAACCGCGACCGCTGAAGGCACCGACCGGCGTCCTCAGGACGGGCCGGTAGGGTCTGCACGCATGGGAGAGCAGGACATGCCTACCGGCCCGACGAACCCGGGCAAGCGCCGCCTCGGCGTCATGGGCGGGACGTTTGACCCGATCCACCACGGTCACCTCGTGGCGGCCAGTGAGGTCGCCGCGCAGTTCCACCTGGACCAGGTGGTGTTCGTCCCGACCGGCCAGCCGTGGCAGAAGACCCACCGCAAGGTTTCCCCGGCCGAGGACCGCTATCTGATGACGGTCATCGCGACCGCCGAGAACCCGCAGTTCTCGGTGAGCCGTATCGACATCGACCGCGGCGGGCCGACGTACACCGTCGACACCCTGCGCGACCTGCGTGCGATCAACCCCGACACGGACCTCTTCTTCATCACGGGCGCCGACGCCCTCGCCCAGCTCCTCACCTGGCGGGACATGGAGGAGCTGTTCTCCCTCGCGCACTTCATCGGGGTCACCCGGCCCGGCCATCACCTGACGGACGCCGGTCTCCCAGAGGGCGGTGTTTCACTCGTGGAGGTTCCCGCACTGGCCATCTCATCCACCGATTGCCGTGCGAGAGTCGCCAAGGGAGACCCCATCTGGTACATGGTGCCGGACGGAGTCGTGCGCTACATCGACAAGCGCGAGCTGTACCGCGGCGAGTGAGCCGAGAGGGGCACCGGTGAACGACCGATACGACGCGGGGTACCCCGGCGATCAGGGCGACCAGTACGAGATCGTCGGCTACGACGAGTACGGCCGGCCCGTGTACCGGCAGGTCCCGGCCCAGCAGGTCCCGCAGCAGCAGTCGTACGACCCGTACGCACAGCAGCACGGCGGTGGCCAGCAGGGCTACGGCTACGACCCCTACGCGACGGGTCAGCAGCAACCGGTTCCCCCTTATGACACCGGTTCGCAGCAACCGGTGCCGCCCTACGACACCCAGGGGCAGATGCCGACCTACGACACGGGCATGCAGCCGCCGGTGTCGTACGACCCCTACGCCACCGGTCAGCAGACGCCCGCCCCGTCTTCCTTCGACGCCTTCGGCAACCGCGGCCGAGGCGGCGCCGGATCCGCCACGCCGTACGACCCCTACGGCCAGGCCGCGACCAGTGGCCGGCAGCCCCGCGTCGAGCAGCGCACCGCCGAGCAGACCGCCTACATCCCGCAGCAGGCCGGTCCGGCCGAGCACGAGGACACCTCCGCCCGGCCCGAACGGGACTACCACACCGAGCAGTTCGCCTTCGTGGAGGAGCCCGACGGCGACTCCGAGGACGTCATCGACTGGCTGGCGTTCACCGAGAACCGCACCGAGCGCCGCGAGGAGGCCAAGCGCCGCGCCCGCAGCCGGGTCGTCGCACTCGGCGTCGTCCTCGCCCTGGTCGCGGTCGGCGGGGTCGGCTACCTCTGGTACGCGGACAAGCTGCCCGGTCTCTCCTCGTCGTCCGACTCCAAGACCGGCACCGCGACGGCCGTGGGCGCCCAGAAGCGTGACGTGATCGTCGTCCATCTGCACAACACCAAGGGGAGCGGCACCGCCACGGCGCTGCTCGTCGACAACACCACCACCAAGCAGGGCACCACCGTCCTGCTGCCCAACTCCCTCGCCCTGACCGACGACAACGGCACCACGACCACGCTCGCCAAGTCGGTGGACGACGACGGCTCCTCCGGGACGCGTGACGCCCTGGACACCGTCCTCGGCACCGAGATCCAGGGCACCTGGCGGCTGGACACCCCCTACCTCCAGAACCTGGTGGACCTGGTCGGCAACATCGACGTCGACACCAACGCCGACGTGCCCGACCCCGACGCCGAGAAGAAGGGCACCGCGCCCCTGGTGACCAAGGGCGAGGACCAGACCCTCAGCGGCAAGATGGCCGTCGCCTACGCCACCTACCGTGGCTCCGGCGAAGCCCAGAACGCCCAGCTGGAGCGGTTCGGGCAGGTCATGCAGGGCGTGCTGCGCAAGCTGTCCTCCGACGCGACGGGGGCCACGACCACCGTGCAGACGCTGGCGCAGATCCTCGACCCGTCGCTGACCGACAAGGACCTGGGCACCTTCCTCGCCAAGCTCGCCGACCTCGCCAAGGGCGGCGACTACAAGACCGCGATGCTGCCCGTCCAGACCGACGGCACGATGAGCGCGCAGGCGAGCGACAGCGTGGTCAAGGACGTCCTCGGCGGCACCGCGAAGAGCCCCGACAAGGACGCGGCCGTCCGCGTCTCCGTCCAGAACGCCAGCGGCGTCAAGGACAACACCGAGAAGGCCCGCGTCGTGCTCCTCAACGGCGGCTTCACCTTCCTGGAGGGCGGCTCGGCATCCGGCGCCCAGGCGGCGTCCAAGGTCACCTACACCGATGCCGCCGACAAGGAGAACGCCACCGAGGTCGCGAAGACCCTGGGCCTGCCCACCAGCTCCGTGACCAAGGGCAAGGGGACCGCGAACGGGGACGTCTCCGTAGTGCTCGGCCAGGACTACAAGCCGGCCTCGTCGTGAGCCTAATAAGAAGTGATCGGGAGCGATCGGGAGTGATCCCTTAATCACGTAGGGTGCCGTCGGCGGCCGTGAGACCCTTGTTGTCAAGTGACCGCCGACCGAAAGCCACGTAGTGACCGCCACTGACCGCTCCACCGAGCTCATCAACGCCGCCGCACAGGCGGCCGCCGACAAGCTCGCACACGACATCATCGCCTACGACGTCAGCGACGTGCTGTCGATCACGGACGCCTTCCTGCTGGCCTCCGCGCCCAACGACCGTCAGGTCAAGTCGATCGTCGACGAGATCGAGGAGCGCCTGCAGAAGGAACTCGGCGCCAAGCCGGTGCGCCGGGAGGGCGACCGCGAGGCCCGCTGGGTCCTGCTCGACTACGTCGACATCGTCGTCCACGTCCAGCACAGCGAGGAGCGCGTCTTCTACGCCCTGGAGCGGCTGTGGAAGGACTGCCCCGAGTTCGAGCTGCCCGCCGACGCCAAGGCCACCCGCGGAAAGGCCGCCGAGCACGCCAAGCTTCAGGCCGAGGAGGACACCGCCGAGTTCGGAGGGCTGCGGTGAGCGCCCCCGCCGGCGCGAGGCCGGGCCGGGGCCGCCGCGTCATCCTGTGGCGGCACGGCCAGACCGCGTGGAACGTGGAACGCCGCTTCCAGGGCACGACCGACGTCTCCCTCACCGAGACCGGCGTCGGCCAGGCCCGCCGCGCCGCCCGGCTGCTGGCCTCCCTCCAGCCCGACGCGATCGTCGCCTCGGACCTCCAGCGGGCCGCGAACACGGCCGCCGAGCTCTCCGCGCTCACCGGCCTGGAGGTGACCCACGACGAGGGGCTGCGCGAGACCTACGCGGGCGTCTGGCAGGGGCTGACGCACGAGGAGATCATCGCCCGGCACGGCGACGAGTACACCGCGTGGAAGCGCGGTGAGCCGATCCGCCGTGGCGGGGGCGAACTGGAGACGGAGGTCGCCGACCGCGCCGCCCCCGTCGTGCTCCGGCACGCCGAGAAACTGCCCGACGACGGCACGCTCGTGGTGGTCAGCCACGGCGGCACGATCCGCACCACCATCGGCCGTCTCCTCGGCCTGGAGGCCCACCACTGGGAGAGCCTCGGCGGTCTCTCCAACTGCTGCTGGTCCGTCCTCGGAGAGGGCGCCCGCGGCTGGCGGCTGCTCGAGCACAACGCCGGAACGCTGCCGGAGCCGGTGCTCGGCGACGACGACTGAGCCCCGCTCCAGGGCACGTGGCCCGGATTTCACTTTCCGGCAGGTCACAGGCTAAAGTTCTTCTTGTTCGCCCGCCGAGCGGGACGGAACATCATGCGGCTCCGCCGCGTGGCGTGAGGGGCTATAGCTCAGTTGGTAGAGCGCCTGCATGGCATGCAGGAGGTCAGGAGTTCAATTCTCCTTAGCTCCACAGGACGAAGATCCCGTCCCCCTCGGGGGGCGGGATCTTTTTGTTCTCGAACCGGCTTGAGTCACTTGGGGTCCCGGAGGCGTATACCTCTTCGGAGACGCCGCTGGCGTGCGGGTTCGCGCTGGCCGGGGCGGCCGCGGCGGGTGCCGTGTCCGGACTGGTACTGAGGCGTCGCTGACCGTATCGGTCCGGCCGTGGCAGAATCAAACGGCCGGAAGGGGGCGCGGCCCGACGGGAGGGAGTCAGTGATGCCTGCGAGCATCATCGAGGCGGTCGGTGACCACCTCGATGCAGCGCTGACACGGGACACGGTGATCCGGTTGAGCTGCCCTTCCTGCGGTTCCGTCCATGTGGCCCAAGTTCTCGGCGACAACGGCGGAATTTCCTACGTGTGCACGGCCTGCGGCCACAGCTGGAGCTGATCGATGGGTGCACACAGGCGAAAGTGCGACTGGTGCGGCAGCGGCACGCCGATCGTCCGCGACATGGAACCGGTCAATCCCGACTACCAGTACTGGTGTGAGGAATGCGCGCGGGCGCTGATCATAAAGGGCGACCCGATCGAGACGTACCGTGAGCTGGAGGGTGAGCCGATCTACGGTCGGCTCCTGGAGGAGCACTGCACACTCAAACGCTTCTATTCGTTCGTCACGGCTTGACCCCATAAGCATCGAATCGGGACAGACCGGAAACGATTTGGTGGTGCCTGGGGTCGACCGTGTAATGTTGGCGTCGCCGCTGGGGGAACGGGCAGCACATCGCAAGGGGCTATAGCTCAGTTGGTAGAGCGCCTGCATGGCATGCAGGAGGTCAGGAGTTCAATTCTCCTTAGCTCCACAGAAATTGAGGGCGGGCCATCCGATCGGATGGCCCGCCCTCGTTGTGTTCCGGTGTCCTCAGCGGCCGATTGCTCGGCGGCCGCGGCCCGGGCCCTGGGAGAGGACCGGCAGGTTGTTGCGGGTGGGCGCCGAGGACTTGGTGTCCTCCTCCAGGCGCAGCGCCAGCGCCGGGCAGCGGCGCACCGCGCGTATCGCCTTGGCCTCCGCGTAGCGCGGCACCTGCGCCTGCGCGACCGTCGGGAAGCCGTCGGCGCCGAGTTCGAAGACCTCGGGGAGGATGTCCGCGCACAGGCCGTGGCCGCGGCACAGCGTCCAGTCGACGTAGATCTTCTGGCGGCTGGGACCGTTCTCCTCGGACTCGCCGCCGCCGGGGATGCCCGTCGGGGTCTTGCCGCCCTCGAAGAGCGGCAGAACGCCCTCCACGGGCCTTCCGCAGCCGTTTCCGAGGACGTGCGCGGCCAGGTCGTCGGTGAATGCCTTGACGGTCGATTCGAGGAACATCGCGGAGCCGTCGGGGTGTGAGCACGCGCCGCGCCGCTTCACGTTCTTGGCGACCTGCTTGAGGGCCTCCAGGGCGGCCGGACCGCCGCCGTTGAGGATGTCCTCCATGCCGCGCGCCGCGGCCGGCAGGCCGAGGTAGCAGGGACCGCACTGTCCCGCGCTCTCCTCGGCCAGCCACTGGGCCACGCGCAGCGACTCGCCCAGCGGGCAGGTCTCCTGGGTGATCGGCAGGATCGCGCCCGCGCCGAGCGAACCGCCCACTGCGTCCAGCGAGTTGCGCGAGACGACCGCCTCGTTGACCGTCGCGGCGTCGATCCACTTGCCGTGGTAGCCGCCGGTCAGCACGCCCTGCGGGACCGGCGGGGCGCCGGCGAGCTGGAGGACGTAGCGCAGCGGCACTCCTGTGGGGACCTCGATCACCATGGGGCGGGCGACGGCGCCGGAGACCGTGAGCATGACGGTGCCGGGTTCGTCGTAGAGGCCGGTGTTGCCGTAGCGCTCCGGGCCGATGCGGGCGGCGATGGCGAGTTGGGCGAACGTCTCCGCGTTCGACAGTAGGGTGGGCGCGCCGCCGACGCCGTTCTGGGAGGCGCTGACCTTGCGGCCGGGCGGGATCGCTGGGCCTCCGTCGATGGACCGGATCAGCGACGCTGCCGCTCCGGTGACCATCCGTACGGGATTGCGTTGCACACGCGCGCGTAGCGCCGACCTACGGCCGTTGCTCAGGCCGCGTTCGGCGAGTGCGGCTTCCATGGAGCGCTGGGTGGACTCCCGGGTGACCCCCACCACGAGCGTGCGGGCACCAAGCGCCTCGGCGCACAGCAGGGCGCCGTCCAGGATGAGATGCGGGGCACGGTTGATGAGCACCGTGTCCTTGCGGCAGGCCGGCTCGTCCTCGCTTCCGTTGACGACGACGACCGGGCGCACACCACGCTTGATCGCGGCCTCGGCGACCGAGCGCAGCTTCTTGTGGAAGGGGAAGCCCGCGCCACCGCGGCCCTTCAGGTTGATGTTCTCAGAGAGCTTGGCGAGTTGCTCGCCGCCCATGGGTTCGAGCGGCCCGTGCACCTTCAGATGCATGGGCAGGTCGAGTCTTTCGACAAGGTCGAAGCCAGACGTGAGCTGCGGAAGACCGACCACGCGGACTTCTGGTACGTCGGGCAGGGCCTCGTTCACCTATAGCCTCCGGAAGGCATGTTCCAAGGTTCGCCCGGACCCGGTGAGTCGAAGTCGTACGAATCGCCGGGCGTTGGTTCGTTGGCGGGACCGCTGTTGTACGTGTCATTGGGGTTGTACGTGCCGTAGAGGGGATTCGACTCACCGGTGTCGTACACGTCACTCTGGCCGTACCCGGCGGTGCCCTGATTGCCATAGGTCGGGATGTTGTATCCCGTGTCGGTGAGCGGGTCGTAGGCGGACGGGGGCGCCTCGCCGACGGGCGGCGGCGACGGGATCGGCCAGCTGCCCGACGTGCTGCCGACGCCGTCGACGCGCGGGATCGCTTCCGTGGCCTGCATGTCCAGCGGCAGCTCCATACGGGCGGTCTGGTCGACCGCGTACGGCTGTTGGGGGCGCGGAGGAGTGACAGCGCGGTAGGCGGCCGCGAAGCCGTTCGCGGGCTCGGGGGCGGGCTGCTCGTACAGCGGCGCAGAGGGGGGTGCCATACGCGGCTGCGGGCCCGTTGCGTCGGCCCGTTCGTAGCCGGGCAGGGTGGAGCCCCCGGCGGCCCGGGCGCGGCTCTCCTCCAGCTCCTCGCGGCCCGGCCTCCCCTCGGTGCCCAGGATCTCGGCGATCTTGTCGGCGACCTGGCGCTTGACCGGTCGGGGCGCGGCACGCAGCGCGAGGGCGGCCATGACGCCGAGGACGGACAGGCCGTAGAGGATCACGAAGGTCGGCTTCGCCGCACGGCCCGCGTACAGGCCGTGGACCAGCGCGGCGCACCAGGCCGGGTAGGCCAGCATGTGCATGGCCCGCCAGCGGGCCGCGACCGGCGCCGGGGAGGCGAAGGCGCTGCGCAGCGCGCCGGTGATACCCACGAAGATCATGAGCAGACCCGCCACCGAGCCGAGGCCGATGAGCCCGTTGCTTCCGGTAACGCCGAGCGAGAAGGGGATCAGCGCCGCGAGCAGCGTGGTGTGGTCCAGCGCGATCTTCGTGGTGATGTGCAGTACCAGGAACGCGATCGAGGCGACAGCGGTCGTCCGGTGCACCGCCTGCCCGATGATCCGCTGGCGCGCGGTGAGGAAGATCCGGTCCTGGGCGACCAGGCCCCAGATCACCGAGCAGCTGAGCGAGACGAGGCACAGGACGCCTGCGCCGAAGTTCAGGAACTCACGGACCTTCTCACCTCCGACCAGCACGATCACAGGTATGAGGAGCAGGACGACGGCCGACGCCTTCCCGTAGGCCGAGCGGCCTGGGGTGGGCATCGAGCTGTTACTACGACGAGGGTTCATGGGGGCAACTCCGAGCAGTTCGGGAAAGCGGTCCCGCTGCCGCACTCTAAGTCCAGCCAAACCGAGCGGTACGCCGTTTGAGTTATTGCGTTGTTATCTACGGGCCATGCGGGGCTTGTGTTGTCCCTTAGCGACTGTTACGCCAGGTAACAATTGAACGTTGTTCATCTTTTCGCAATCTCCACAAGCGGCTGTGAGGCGTCAGTGTGCCGCATGGAAGCCCGTCGCGGCCTCCTCGACCGCTGCGGTACCCTGACGCCATGCGTGCCGTACGCCTTCTGCTTAGCGAGCCGCGCTGATCAGTCCCGACCACGGTGAGACCGGGTGGTCGGAATCGGCGCGGCGTCCCCTCCTGTGCGAGGGGATTTTTCGTTTCCCGAATGTCGCCGCTGGCAGAGACGATCGATGGAGCTTTGAGGATCATGAGCGAGACGAACCCCGCTGCCGCCGCCGAGGTGGCCGCGCCGCACCGCTACACCGCGGCCCTGGCCGCGGAGATCGAGGCACGCTGGCAGGACTTCTGGGACGCCGACGGCACGTACGCGGCACCGAACCCCAAGGGTGACCTGGCGGGCGACCCCGAACTGGTCGCCAGGCCCAAGAAGTTCATCATGGACATGTTCCCGTACCCCTCCGGTGCGGGCCTGCACGTCGGTCACCCCCTGGGTTACATCGCCACCGATGTATTCGCCCGGTTCCAGCGCATGACCGGCCACAACGTCCTGCACACCCTGGGCTTCGACGCTTTCGGCCTGCCCGCCGAGCAGTACGCCGTGCAGACCGGCACGCACCCGCGCGTGTCCACCGAGGCCAACATCGAGAACATGAAGATCCAGCTGCGCCGGCTGGGCCTGGGCCACGACAAGCGCCGGTCGTTCGCCACGATCGACCCGGAGTACTACAAGTGGACCCAGTGGATCTTCCTGCAGATCTTCAACTCCTGGTACGACGACAAGGCCGACAAGGCCCGCCCGATCGCCGAGCTGATCGCTCGGTTCGAGACCGGTGAGCGCGCCGTACCGGGGCACACGCGCGCGTGGCACGAGCTGAACGACGCCGAGCGCGCCGACGTCCTGGGCGAGTTCCGCCTGGCGTACGCCTCCGACGCGCCCGTCAACTGGTGTCCCGGCCTGGGCACCGTGCTGGCCAACGAGGAGGTCACCGCCGACGGTCGCTCCGAGCGCGGCAACTTCCCCGTCTTCAAGGCCAAGCTGCGCCAGTGGAACATGCGCATCACCGCCTACGCCGACCGGCTGCTGGACGACCTGGACGCGCTGGACTGGCCCGAGGCCATCAAGCTCCAGCAGCGCAACTGGATCGGCCGCTCCGAGGGCGCCCGCGTCGACTTCCCGATCGACGGCGAGCGCATCACCGTCTTCACCACGCGCCCGGACACCCTGTTCGGCGCGACCTACATGGTGCTGGCCCCCGAGCATCCGCTGGTCGAGAAGTTCACACCGCAGGAATGGCCCGAGGGCACGCACCAGGTGTGGACCGGCGGCCACGCGACCCCGGCCGAGGCCGTCGCCGCCTACCGCGCGCAGGCCGCCTCGAAGTCCGACGTCGAGCGGCAGGCCGAGGCCAAGGACAAGACCGGCGTCTTCATCGGCGCGTACGCGACCAACCCGGTCAACGGCGAGCAGATCCCCGTCTTCATCGCCGACTACGTCCTGATGGGCTACGGCACCGGCGCGATCATGGCCGTTCCGGCGCACGACGGCCGTGATTTCGAGTTCGCGCGCGCCTTCGAGCTGCCGATCAACTGCGTGGTCGAGCCGACGGACGATCGTGGCACGGACACCTCCGCGTGGGACGAGGCCTTCGTGTCCTACGACGCGAAGATCGTCAACTCCACCGGTGACGGCGTCTCCCTGGACGGCCTGGGTGTCGTCGAGGCCAAGGCGCGCATCACCGAGTGGCTGGCACGCAAGGGCATCGGTGAGGGCACGGTCAACTTCCGGCTGCGCGACTGGCTGTTCAGCCGCCAGCGCTACTGGGGCGAGCCCTTCCCGATCGTCTACGACGAAGAGGGCATCGCCCACTCCCTGCCCGAGTCGATGCTGCCGCTGGAGCTGCCGGAGGTCGAGGACTACTCGCCGCGCACCTTCGACCCGGACGACGCCGACACCCAGCCCGAGACCCCGCTGTCGCGCAACGCGGACTGGGTCAACGTCACCCTGGATCTGGGCGACGGGCCGAAGAAGTACCGGCGTGAGACCAACACCATGCCCAACTGGGCCGGTTCCTGCTGGTACGAGCTGCGTTACCTGGACCCGCACAACGACCAGAAGCTGGTCGACCCGGAGATCGAGCAGTACTGGATGGGCCCGCGCGAGGGTCAGCCGCACGGTGGCGTCGACCTGTATGTCGGCGGTGCCGAACACGCCGTACTGCACCTGCTGTACGCGCGCTTCTGGTCCAAGGTGCTGCACGACCTGGGGCACGTGTCGTCGGCCGAGCCGTTCCACAAGCTGTTCAACCAGGGCATGATCCAGGCCTACGTGTACCGCGACAGCCGTGGCATCGCGGTACCGGCCGCCGAGGTGGAGGAGCGCGACGGCGCGTACTACTACCAGGGCGAGAAGGTCTCCCGACTGCTGGGCAAAATGGGCAAGTCCCTGAAGAACGCCGTCACTCCGGACGAGATCTGCGCCGAGTACGGCGCCGACACGCTGCGTCTGTACGAGATGGCGATGGGCCCGCTGGACGTGTCCCGGCCGTGGGACACGCGCGCGGTGGTGGGTCAGTTCCGGCTGCTGCAGCGGCTGTGGCGCAACGTGGTCGACGAGGCGACCGGTGAGGTCAGCTTCGTCGACACGGAGCCCGACGAGGAGACGCTGCGCGCCCTGCACAAGGCCATCGACGGCGTACGGCAGGACCTGGAGGGCATGCGGTTCAACACCGCCATCGCCAAGGTCACCGAGCTGAACAACCATCTGACCAAGGCGTCAGGCGCGGTACCCCGTTCCGTCGCCGAGCAGCTGGTGCTGCTGGTCGCGCCGCTGGCCCCGCACATCGCCGAGGAACTGTGGCGCAAGCTGGGTCACACCGACTCCGTCGTCCACCAGGACTTCCCGGTCGCCGACCCGGCGTACGTCGTGGACGAGACCGTGACCTGCGTGGTCCAGGTCAAGGGCAAGGTCAAGGCCCGCCTGGAGGTCTCGCCGGCCATCTCCGAGGAGGAGCTGGAGAAGGTCGCACTGGCCGACGAGAAGGTCGTCGCGGCACTGGACGGCGCGGGGATCCGCAAGGTGATCGTGCGGGCGCCGAAGCTGGTGAACATCGTTCCGGCATAGGTGCCGCGCAGGGGCAGTGGGGCAGCGGGGCAGCGGTGGGTGTCGCTCCGGAGCTGTGCCTCCGGAGCTGTGCCTCCGGCTCAGGGTGGTCCCCTACGGGCAGGTTCGGGGTTTTTCTGGAACTCCGGGCCTGCCTGTTGCGTTTACCGTTGAAGAGTGGCGCGGCAGCCGCGCCGTGCCCGTCCGGAGGAGGAGCGTCGTGGAAGCAGTCGTCGCAGTTTTCGCTCTGCTCTTCGTGCTCTTCCTGGGACTCGGCGCCTACGCCACGGTGAAGGCCGTCGGCGCCGCCAAGCGCGGCGTGGACCGCACTATTACCCAGGCCCGCCGCACGGTCGAGGACCACACCCTGCGGGCCAAGTCCTTCGCGCAACTCGGCCCGGCGGGTGAGATCGCCCAGCTCCGGCTGAAGCTGCGCACATCGATGCGCGCCACCCAGGACGCGCTCCACGCGAGCGTGGCCGAGGACGAGTCCCTCAAGGAGTCCCTCGGCCTCTTCGAGCGTCTCAGCGTGCACGGCCACGAACTGGACGACGACCTCAAGCGCCTGGAGTCCGAGCCCGACCGGGCGACCCTCGCCGAGCGTCTGCCCGCGCTGCGCGAGCGCACCAAGCGCATCACCGACTCGGCGGACTCGATGCGCTGGGCGGCCCGCGACCGGGCCCACCGCTTCGCGGACGACGACCTGGACTCGCTCAGCACCCAGATCGACCTGGAGACCGGCGCCCTGCGACACTGGGCCACCACGGAATCCGCACCGCCCCCGTGGCCCGAAGCACCCGCCGCCGAGAGCCCCGCGGCCCAGCAGACGTGGCCGGAGACACCCCGGTCGGACACGGCCGAGGAGCCGACGCGGTCCGCCATCACCCCGCCGGCCCCGCGTCCCACGTACCCCTGGCAGAAGAAGCCCCGTCCCGAGAGCACCACTTGATCCGGTTTCGGGCGTCCAGGGTCAGCGGGGCCGGGCTGCCGCGCGGGCACTACGCCAGGTAACCTCCAGCTCATGTCCCGCCATGTCGCGATCGTCACCGATTCAACGGCCTACCTGCCGCCGCGGACGATGGAGCGCCACGGCATCACATCGGTGCCCCTGACCGTCGTCCTCGGCGACCGGGCCCTGGAAGAGGGCACCGAGATCTCCACCCGTTCCCTGGCCCAGGCCCTCCAGAAGCGCCGCCCCGTGACCACCTCGCGTCCCAGCCCTCAGCTCTTCGCCGAGACCTACCGCAACGTAGCCGAGTCCGGCGCCACCGGAATCGTCTCGCTGCATCTGTCGGCGGAGCTCTCCGGCACTTACGACGCGGCGCTCGTCGCGGCGCGCGAGGCGCCGGTGCCGGTACGGGTCGTGGACACCGGGATGGTAGCGATGGCCCTCGGATTCTGCGCGCTCGCGGCCGCCGAGGCGGCGGAGTCCGGCGGCACGATGGACGAGGCGGTCACGGCCGCGGAGAAACGGGCCTCGGGCACGTCCGCGTACTTCTACGTCGACACCCTCGACTATCTGCGTCGCGGCGGCCGGATCGGTGCCGCGCAGGCCCTTCTCGGCTCCGCCCTGGCGGTGAAGCCGCTGCTCAAGCTGGAAGGCGGCCGCATCGAACTTCTGGAGAAGGTACGGACGGCGTCGAAGGCCATCGCCCGCCTGGAGGAGATCGTGGCCGACCGGGCGGGCGGCGCCCGGGTCGACATCGCCGTCCACCATCTCGCCGCCCACGAGCGGGCATCGGCACTGGCGGACCGGCTGCGGGCACGGGTGCCCGGGGTGGCCGACCTGCATGTGAGCGAGGTGGGGGCGGTGATCGGGGCGCATACCGGGCCCGGGTTGCTGGGGGTTGTGGTTTCGCCGCGGTGAGGTCGGCTGTCTCACCCGTGTGGGTGATGGAGTTATCCACAACTGGGCGGTGATCCCCGGGATTTGACCAAGATCATCGCGAGCTGCCGGAGTGCCCGATCCTCGTCGCATGGCACTTCGATCACGTTCACGCGCAGCGACCGTAAGCAGCGGCCCGGGCCGCGGCCCCGCCTCCGACAGCCGCACCCGCCATCGCCGCCTGCACCCACGGAGCCGGGCCCGGCACCGATATGCGTCGGCGGAAGAACTCCGCCGCCGCGCGGAGATCCTCTTCGCCGAACGCGCCGTTCGGCGGGGGGAGTTGGGGGAGGTGACGGCGGGTCGGGGCGGGGGTGCGGGTACCCCTGATGTTCCGGATGCCGAGCCTCACATCCCGTATGCCGACATGGATGTCGGTGCCGGTGCCGGTGCCGGTGCCGGTGCCGGTGCCCAGGCCCGGCCGGGCGTGAGGGCTTGGCGGGATCGGGTCGGGCCGGGGTTGCGGGAGCGAATGCCGGTGTGGCTTCAGGCGAGGTGCGGGCTGGAGCGGAGGAGCGTGGTCGCGCTCGCCGCGCTGCTGGTCGTCGCCGCGGCCTTCGCCGTGCAGCACTTCTGGACCGGCAGGACCCAGCCCGTACGCCCGCCCGAGATCGTGCGGGCGGCGGCTCCGTTCGAGGAAGAGAAAGGCGAGCCGAGCAGGGATCCGGGCGGCCCCACTGCCGGAGGTACCGCAGCGGCCGAGATCGTGGTGGACGTCAGCGGCAAGGTCCGCGAACCCGGGATCCAGCGGCTTCCCGCGGGCTCGCGGGTCGTCGATGCGCTCCGTGCGGCCGGCGGGGTCCGCCCCGGTACGAACACCGACGGTCTCAACCGCGCCCGCTTCCTCGTGGACGGAGAGCAGGTGATCGTCGGCGGTCCCGTGGCAGGCGCGGGCCCGGTCTCGGGCGGTACGGCGGTCGGTGGCCCGGTCGGCTCGGCGGCGGGGGCGGCTCCTGCGGCTCCGGTCGCACTCAACACGGCCACCGTGGAGCAGCTCGACACCCTGCCGGGTGTGGGACCGGTGCTGGCGCAGCACATCATCGACTACCGCACCCAGCACGGCGGCTTCCGCTCGGTGGACGAGCTCCGCGAGGTGAACGGCATCGGCGACCGCCGCTTCGCCGATCTACGGGATCTCGTACGGCCATGAGCGCGGCCAACGGGCGCGGCAGGCCCGAGCGTGCTGCCCGCGCGCTCCCTTCAGACTCCGCTGCTTCTGACGCTTCTGACGCTTCTGACGCTTCTGACGCTTCTGACGTTTCCGATGTTTCCAACGAGGCCGGCGTTGCCGGTCTCCGGCCCTCGGTGCACACCGCCTCCGGCAAGCGGCTCGGCGTTGCCCACCCCCGACAGGAAGGACCGACGGACCTACGACTCGTCCCACCCGCGCTCGCGGCCTGGGCGACGGCCGCCCTCGCGCTGGACGCCCCGCCGGAGTGGATCACCGGCATCGCGGGAGTGTGCCTGGTCACGGCGGGCGTCCTGTTGGCCATACGGCGACGATGGTCCCGAGTCTCGGTCGCCGCAGTCCTCTTCTGTGTCGCCGCGGGCGCCGCCTCCGCGGGGCTGCACGGTGCCGACCTGCGGCGCGGGCCGGTGCCCGGGCTGGCGCGGGAGTACGCGACCGTGACGGCCGAGGTGGAGGTGACCGCCGATCCCCGGCTCACCCGGCCCCGGATCAGAGGGAATCACGCGGCGCCGAGCGCCGTGCTGATCGGCGCGGACGTGCGACGCGTCGAGAAGGCGGACGGGACGGCGGTGGCGACACGGGCGCCTGTGCTGTTGATCGTCGACGCAGGGCCACGCCCCGCCGTCGAGGGACCGGCGGCCTCACCGTGGCTCCGACTGCTGCCCTCCACGCGGCTGTATGTCACCGCACGGATGGCCCCGGCCCTGGTGGGCGGCGACCGGGTCGCCGCCGTGCTGCGGGTGCGGGACCCTGCGCTGCCGCGGGTCGTCGGGGAGCCGTCGGCGGCGCAGCGGTTCGCGGGGCGGCTGCGGGCCGGGCTGCGGGAGGCCACGGAGGGGCTGCCGGCGGATGCGCGGGCGCTGTTGCCGGGGCTGGTCGTCGGGGACACCGCACGGATCACTCCGGAGCTGGATGAGGCCTTCAAGGAGACCGACCTCGCGCACACGCTCGCCGTCTCCGGAAGCAACCTCACGATCATCCTCGCCCTGCTCATCGGCCCGCCAGGCCTGGCGCAGCGGGTCGAGCGGCGCGGCCTCGCGCCCCGCCTCGGTATCCCGCTGCGGACGACCGCGCTGTTCGGCGGTGTACTCACGCTCGCGTTCGTTGTGGTGTGCAGACCGGATCCGAGCGTGCTGCGGGCCGCGGCCTGCGGGGTGGTCGTGCTGCTCGCCCTCGCGACCGGACGGCGCAGATCGCTGATCCCGGCGCTGGCGACGGCCGTACTGCTGCTGGTGCTGTACGACCCGTGGCTGGCCAGGAGTTACGGCTTCCTGCTGTCCGTGCTGGCCACCGGCGCCCTGCTCACGATCGCGCCCCGCTGGAGCACCGCGCTGCGGCGACGCCGGGTGCCGCCGCGGCTCGCCGAGGCGCTGGCCGCCGCTGCCGCAGCGCAGGCGCTGTGCGCGCCGGTCGTCGCGGTGCTGTCGGCGCGGGTGAGCCTGGTGGCGGTGCCGTGCAACCTGCTCGTGGAGTTCGCGGTCGCGCCCGCCACGGTGCTGGGCTTCGCCGCGCTGGCGACGGCGCCGGTGGCGATGCCGGTGGCCGAGGCGCTGGCGTGGTGCGCGAGTTGGCCGGCCGGGTGGATCGCGGACGTGGCCCGAACCGGGGCGGCTCTGCCCGGGGCCGGCGTGGACTGGCCGGGCAGCTGGACCGGGGCGGCGCTGCTGGCGCTCGTCACGGTGGTGGTCGTGCTGGTCGGCCGTCGGCTGCTGCGGCATCCGTGGTGGTGCGGGGCCTGTGGGGTGCTGCTCCTGCTGGTGGTCGTGCAGCCGCCGCCGCTGGCCAGGGTGATCACGGGGTGGCCGCCGCCGGGCTGGCGGTTGGCGATGTGCGATGTGGGACAGGGCGATGCGCTGGTGCTTGCGGCGGGTGAGGGGGCGGGCGTGGTCGTGGACGCCGGGCCGGATCCGACGCTCGTCGACCGGTGTCTGCGCACGCTCGGTGTCACCCGGGTTCCGCTGGTGGTCCTGACCCACTTCCACGCCGATCATGTGGCGGGCCTGCCCGGGGTGCTGCGTGGACGGGCGGTCGGCGGGATCGAGACGACGGGGCTCGAAGAGCCGGTGGACCAGGCGGAGTTCGTCCGGAGGGAGGCGGCCGCGCGAGACATTCCGGTGACGAGAGCCGTCGCCGGGGAACAGCGGCGCACCGGGGCGCTCGGCTGGCAGGTCGTCTGGCCGCCCCCGCCTTCGGCACCGGCGCCGGACACGGAGGGGCCGAACGACGCCAGCGTCAGCCTGCTCGTCCGGTCGGCGGGGCTGCGGCTCCTGCTGCTCGGGGACCTCGAACCCCCGGCCCAGCAGGCGCTGCTGAGGTCGCCGGCGGGAGCGCGGCTGGGCCGCGTGGATGTGCTCAAGGTGGCCCACCACGGCTCGGCATATCAGGACCCTGAGCTCATACGGTGGGTGTCGCCGCGGCTGGCGTTGATCTCCGCGGGTGCGGACAACCCGTACGGACATCCCGCGCCCGGCACGCTCGCGGCGTTGCGCGCGCAGGGAGCGATGGTGCTGCGGACGGACGAGGACGGGGCCGTGGCGATCGCGGGTACGGGCGGGGAGCTGCTCGTGGCGCGAGACTGAGGGCATGAATCCCGCAGAGGTTGATGCCTATCTCCGTCGTCTGGGAGTCGAGCACCCGGCGTGGCCCACCGTCGACGTCCTGCGCGAGCTGCATCTGCGGCACCTGGAGACGATCCCGTTCGAGAACCTGTCGATCCATCTCGGTGAGGAGATCGTGCTGGAGGAGAAGCGGTTGCTGGACAAGCTGGTGGGGGCGCGGCGGGGCGGGTTCTGCTACGAACTCAACGGAACTTTCGGGGCGTTGCTCACCACGCTGGGGTACGACGTCACGGTTCTCGCGGCCCGGGTGTACGGCGACGAGGGGCGGCTCGGGATTCCGCACGACCATCTCGCGCTGAAGGTGCGCACGGTGGACGGGGGTGCGTGGCTGGCCGACGTCGGGTTCGGGGCGCACAGTCACTATCCGCTGGCGTTCGAGGCGCGGGCGGAACAGCTGGATCCCGGCGGTGTGTTCCGGATCGTCGAGGCGGGGCCGGATGCGGCCGGGGTGCGGGGTGGTTCGGCCGCGGCGACGGATCTGGACGTCGAACGGGACGGCAAGCCGCAGTATCGGCTGGAGATGCGGCCGCGGGTGCTCGGTGACTTCGTGGCCGGGGCGTGGTGGCACAGCACGTCATCGGCTTCGCACTTCGTGCGGTCGCTGGTGTGCTCGCGGGTCACCGAGGACGGAGGGAGGATCACGCTCAGCGGGCGCAAGTTCACGGTGACGGCGGCGGACGGGGCGCGGGAGGTGGCGGAGCTGGGCTCGGACGCGGAGGTTCTTGCGGTGTATCGGGAGAGGTTCGGGATCGAGCTGGCGGCTGTGCCGGAGGTGCGGAGCCCGAGCCGGGGTGGCTGATTCGCGGGTGGGCCCGGCCGGCGTGAGTCCGCCTGGGTGGTGGGACGGGGCGGGTGCGGTGGTGCCTGAAAATGGGGGCGTGAGTGATGTGAGACATGTGCTGGTGCTGCCTGACCGGGATGCCGCCGAAGAGACCGTGGAGGCGCTGGGGGAGCGGTTCGGGCTGCGTGAGGAGCCGCAGCTGGTGCGGGATGCGCTGGCCGGTGAGGACGATGCCGAGGATGCGCAGTGGCTTGTTGTTCTGCGGGATGAGGAGGGGCGGTTGGATCCGGCGGAGCTGGATGCGTTGGCGGGGGAGTGGGAGGGGTGGCGGGAGGAGCCGTAGCGCTGCGCTGTGCTTTGCCGGCGGGGGGCGGGGGGGGGGGGGCTGGCTTGGGGGGGGGGGGGGGTGGGGGTGGGCGGGGGGGATCGCGCAGCCCGGCGCTGACGGGTTGCCGCCGCCTTTTCTTTGGGTCGGGAGCCGCCCTAGGCGGGCCGGAAGGCCGCCGG
>NZ_JAFFSX010000002.1 GCF_017948485.1 Streptomyces sp. GESEQ-35
GCCGGTTGCGGTGCTGATGGAGCGTTCGGTGGATCTGGTGGTGGCGCTGCTCGCGGTGTTGAAGGCCGGGGCGTTCTACCTCCCGCTGCACAGTGGGTATCCGCTGGAGCGGATGCAGTGGATCGTGGACGAGACGTCCGCGCCGGTGCTGCTGACCGACCGGGCGATGCGCGAGCGTGGCCTGCCTGGTGGTGCTGCCCTGGTGGTGGTGGACGAGGATGAGGAGCTGGCCGGGTTGCCGGTCGGTGACCCGGGCGTGGACTGCCGGCCGGAGCAGCTGGCGTACGTGATGTACACGTCGGGTTCGACGGGTCGTCCCAAGGGCGTGGCGGTCACCCACCGCGACATCCTCGACCTGGTCGTGGACAGCATGTTCGAGCCGGGCGCGCACGAGCGGGTCCTGATGGTCATTCCGTATGCGTTCGATCCCTCGATCTATGGCTTGTGGGTGCCGCTGCTGCATGGCGGGCGGACGGTCATCACGCCGGAAGGTGATCTGAGTGTGGCGACGCTGGCCCGGCTGATCGCTGACGAGAAGATCACCGCCATGGACATCTCCGCAGGTTTGTTCCAGGTGATGGCGGAGGAGGATCCGGACTGCTTCGCGGGTGCGCGTGAGGTGATCACGGGTGGTGACGTGGTCTCCCCGACCGCGGTGCGGCGGGTGCTGGAGCACTGCCCGGATATCGTCGTGCGCAGCGCGTACGGTCCCACCGAGACCACGTTGTATGCAACGCAGCAGCCGTGGACGGACGGCAGCGAGCTGCCGGCGCCGCTGCCGATCGGGCGTCCGCTGGACGGGATGCGGGCCTATGTTCTCGATGAGGCCCTGTCGCTGGTCCCGGCAGAAGTGGCCGGCGAACTGTATCTGGCGGGTACGGGGGTGGCCCGGGGCTACTTCGGGCGTCCTGATCTGACGGCGGAGCGGTTCGTGGCCGATCCCTTCGGCCCGGCCGGCAGCCGTATGTACCGCACCGGCGACCTGGCCCGCTGGTCCGGCGAGGGCCTGCTGGAGTTCGTCGGCCGGGCCGACGACCAGGTCAAGATCCGCGGCTTCCGCATCGAACTCGGCGAGATCGAGACGGTGTTGGGCCGTTTCCCTGGGCTGTCGCAGGTCGTGGTCGTGGTGCGTGAGGACCAGCCGGGCAACAAACGGCTGGTGGGCTACGTGGTGGCCGAGCCGGGCCACAGCGACGCGGTGGACACCGAAGCCCTGCGCGCACATACGGCAGATCAACTGCCGGAATACATGGTGCCCTCGGCGTTCGTGGTACTCGACCGGCTCCCGCTGACCACCAACGGAAAGCTCGACCGGCGGGCCCTGCCCGCCCCCGACCTGCCGGCGACGGCCGGAGTCGGACGCGGTCCGCGGACCCCACGCGAGGAGATCCTGTGCGGCCTGTTCGCGGAGATACTCGGCGTGCCCGCGGTCGGCATCGACGACAACTTCTTCGAACTCGGCGGACATTCACTCCACGCGACCCGCCTGGCCGGCCGCATCCGATCGGTCCTGGGGGCCGAACTGCCGGTAAGCACCCTGTTCGAGGCCCCCACCGTCGCCGCCCTCGCCGACCGGGTCACGGAAGCAGGGGCGGCCAGGCCCGCGTTGACCGCGCTGGCACGCCCGGAGCGGATCCCGCTGTCACCGGCACAGAACCGGCTGTGGTTCCTCGACAAGCTCGAAGAGACGAGTGCCACCTACAACCTTCCCCTCGCCGTGCGTCTTTCGGGGCAACTGGACCGGGCCGCGCTGCGGGCTGCACTCGAGGACGTGGTGGACCGGCATGAGAGCCTGCGTACCGTCTTTCCCGAGGATGCTCAGGGCGTGCCGTTCCAGCAGATCCTGCCGGCGATGCGGGCGATGCAGGACTTCGAGGTGGTGGAGACCGACGAGACTGCCTTGCCCACGGAGATCTCGGTTCTTGCTGCGGAGCGTTTCGATCTGGCGGTGAACCCGCCGGTCCGGTTCCGTCTGTTCGCCCTGTCGGAGACCGAACATGTCCTGTTCCTGCTGACGCATCACATCGCATCCGACGGATGGTCGCTGGCTCCGATGACCCGCGATATCAGCCTGGCCTATGCGGCACGGTGTGCAGGGGCGGAGCCGTCGTGGTCGGCGTTGCCCGTGCAGTACGCGGACTACACGTTGTGGCAGCGTGAACTCCTCGGTGCGAAAGAAGACCCCAACTCCCTGGTGAGTGAACAACTGGCCTTCTGGACACAGGCGTTGGAAGGAATCCCGGACCAGCTCGAGCTGCCCTTTGACCGCCCCCGGCCGAAGGCGGCCAGCCATCGCGGCGACACAGTCTTCTTCGAGCTGGACGCAGAGCTGCACCAACGCCTGACCAGTCTGGGCCGTACCCACCAGGCCAGTCTGTTCATGGTGGTGCAGGCTGCCTTCGCCGCGCTGCTCTCCCGGCTGGGCGCGGGAAACGACATTCCGGTAGGCACCCCCATTGCCAACCGGACCGATGAGGCGATGGGCGACCTGGTCGGATTCTTCGTGAACACCTTGGTGATCCGGACCGACACCACCGGCGATCCCTCCTTCCAGCAATTGCTGGCTCGGGTACGGGAGGTGTCCCTGGAGGCTTTCGCTCACCAGGATGTCCCCTTCGAGCTCTTGGTGAACGAACTCAACCCGGTGCGCTCTACTGCCCAGCACCCCCTCTTCCAGGTACTGCTGGCCATGCAGAACAACACGTCCGTCTGGTTGGACCTTCCCGACCTGACCGCGGACGTGAGTCTGGGTGACACTGAGGTCGCCAAGTTCGATCTCACCCTTGAACTCTTCGAGCAGCACGCGGGGGATGGCGTCCCCGACGGGATCAGCGGACGGTTGGGGTATGCCCTCGATCTGTTCACTGCGGATACCGCACAACGGATCGCAGCCTGTTTCGAGCGACTGCTCGCCGCGGTCGCGGTGGACCCGGACCTCTCTCTGAGCCGCATCGGCCTCCTCTCCCCGGAGGAGCATCGACAGCTCGTCGTCGAGTGCAACGACACGGCGGCGCCCTACGCCGACAACACCACCCTGCACCAGATGGTCCAGGAACAGGCGGCCCGAACGCCGGACGCGCCGGCGGTGCTCTGCGGCGTGGAAGAGCTGACCTACAGCGAGCTCGACGCGCGGGCGAACCAGCTCGCCCACCACCTGATCGCCCGGGGTGTGTGCCCGGAGCAATTGGTTCCGATCTGTGTCGAACGGGGCTTCGACGCGGTCGTCGCCGTCCTGGGCGTACTGAAGGCAGGCGCTGTCTATGTGCCGCTCAACCATGAATACCCGGTACATCAACTGGAGTTCATGGTGGCGGACGTCGATGCTCCGCTGGTCATCACCCATGCCCGCCTCCAGGATCGACTGGGGGACACCTCTGCCGAGCGACTGCTGATAGACCAGGACTGGCACGAGATCGCCGCCCGGCCGGACACGGACCCCGGTGTGCCGGCCGGCCCCGAGAGCCTGGCCCACGTGATCTTCACCTCCGGCTCCACCGGCACCCCCAAGGGCGTCATGATCGAACACCGCTCGCTCTGCCGGATAGTCGACAGTGACGTGTTCGCCGGCCTCGGGCCCGGCGACGTCGTCGCCCAGCCCTCCAACTTCTCCTGGGACGCCTTCACCTTCGAATGCTGGCCCGCGCTGACGTCCGGAGCTGCCATGGCAGTCATGGACAAGGAGGTTCTCCTCGACGCCGGCACTCTCAAGGCCGCTCTACGTCGCTGCAAGGTGACCATGATGTGGCTGACGGCCCCCCTCCTGCGCCAGCACCTACAGGACTGCCCCGACCTCCTCGCCGGAGTCACGTCCGTCTTCTACGGCGGCGAGGCGATCGACCGGCCGGTGGTGGACGCGCTGGTGGACGGGCCATGGGCACCCGAGCGGCTCATCCACGGGTACGGGCCCAGCGAGGCGACGGTCTTCACCACGTGCTACCGGGTGGACCGGAACACCCCCCGGAACGGGCAGATCCCCATCGGCAGGCCGGTGGCGAACACGGAGGTGTTCGTCATGGACGAGAACGGTGTTCTGGTGCCCCCGGGCGTTCCTGGCGAACTGTGGGTCGGCGGCCCCGGACTGGCCCGGGGCTACTGGAATCTCCCGGAGCTCACCGAGGAGCGGTTCGTCAAGCACCCGTTCTCGGACGATCCTCAGGCACGGGTGTACCGCAGTGGTGATGTGGTGCGGTGGCGGGGGGACGGCCAGTTGGAGTTTGTGGGCCGGGTCGATGACCAGGTGAAGATCCGCGGGCTGCGGGTTGAACTGGGTGGGATCGAGTCGGTGCTGGGCCGTTTCCCGGGCCTGGCGGAGGCTGCCGTCGTGGTGCGGGAAGAGCGGCCGGGTGACAAGCGCCTGGTGGCCTATGTGGTCGCTGAAGCCGGGAGCGAGGGCGTGGACGCGGACGCCTTGCGCGCTCATGTGGGTGGGTTGTTGCCGGAGTTCATGGTTCCTTCGGCGTTCGTGGTGCTGGACCGCTTGCCGTTGACCACGAATGGCAAGTTGGATCGGCGGGCTTTGCCGGCGCCGGTGTACGAGGTGACGGTGGTGGGCGGGCGGGGCCCGCGGACTGCGCAGGAGGAGATCCTGTGCGGGCTGTTCGCTGAGATTCTGGGCGTGCCCGCGGTCGGCATCGACGACAATTTCTTCGAACTCGGCGGCCACTCCCTCCTCGCCACCCGCCTGGCCGGCCGCATACGTTCGGTCCTGGGGGCCGAGCTGGTGGTGCGGAACGTGTTCGAGGCCCCCACGGTCGCCGCCCTCGCCGACCGGGTCGCGGAAGCAGGGGCGGCCAGGCCCGCGTTGACCGCGATGGCACGCCCGGAGCGGATCCCGCTGTCACCGGCACAGAACCGGCTGTGGTTCCACGACAAGCTCGAAGAGGCGAGTACCACCTACAACGTTCCGGCGGCGTTCCGGGTCGTCGGGGAGCTGAACGCCGATGTGCTCGAACAGGCTTTGGGCGATGTGGTGGCACGGCACGAGAGCCTGCGGACGGTGTTCCAGGAGGTGGACGGGGACCCGGTCCAGGTGGTCCTGGACAAGGATGCGGCCGGCGTGAAGCTGCATCGGGTCAGCTGTGGTGCGGACGAGTTGGACGCGCTGCTGCGGGAGGCCGGTCAGTATGTGTTCGACCTGTCGGTCGGGTTTCCGCTGCGGGCAACGTTGTTCACCGTCGATCCCGATGAGCAGGTATTGCTGCTGCTCATGCATCACATCGCAAGTGATGGGGCCTCGATGGGGCCGCTGGGGCGTGATCTGGAGATCGCGTTCCGGGCCCGGCTTCAGGGACTCGAGCCGTCGTGGCCGGCGTTGCCGGTGCAGTACGCGGACTACACCCTGTGGCAGCGACAGCTCCTCGGCGCGGAGGAAGACCCCACGTCCCTGGTGAGTGAACAGCTGGCCTTCTGGACAAAGGCGTTGGAAGGAATCCCGGACCAGCTTGAGCTGCCCTTCGACCGCTCCCGGCCGAAGGTGGCCAGCTACCGCGGCGACTCGGTCTTCTTCGAGCTGGACGCAGAAGTGCACCGCGGGATGGCCGATCTGGCACATTCGACGGGCGCCACCACGTTCATGGTGGCGCAGGCGGCACTGGCGGTGGCGCTGACGAAGATGGGCGCGGGGACGGACATCCCGATCGGAACTCCGGTCGCGGGACGCGCCGACGAAGCACTGGACGACCTCGTCGGCTTCTTCGTCAACACCCTGGTCCTGCGGACGGACACATCGGGGAATCCGACGTTTCTGGAACTGCTGGAGCAGGTCCGGGAAACCGACCTGGCCGCGTACTCCCACCAGGACGTGCCGTTCGACCGGCTGGTCGAGGCGGTCAACCCTCAGCGCTCACTGGCCCGTCACCCACTGTTCCAGGTCCTGCTCAATCTTCAGACCGGCGACGGCAATGCCCTGGATCTGCCCGGCCTGACAGTCCAGGAGATCGTGGGGGAACAGCAGACAGCGAAGTTCGACATGTCGCTGAACTTCCTCATGAAGTACACCGATCAAGGTCTTCCTGGGCCGGTGCGAGCGTATGTCACGTACGCCGCAGATCTATTTGACCGGGAGACCGTGGAGCGTTTGTTCACCCGCCTCGTACGCGTCCTGGAATCCGTTGTTGCTGATCCGGCACAGACGATCAGTCAAATCGACGTGATCGATACGCACGAGCGTGTGCGGTTGTTGGGGTTGTGTGCCGGCGCGGAGTCTGGTGAGGGGCTCGGGGCTGGTTCGGTGCAGGCGGCTTTTGCGGCTCAGGTGCTGCGGTCCCCGGGTGCGGTGGCGGTGCGGTGTGCCGGGCGGGAGTTGACGTACCGGGAGTTGGATGAGCGGGCGAATCAGCTGGCGCATCGGCTGCTGGGTCTGGGAGTGGGTCCGGAGGCACCGGTTGCGGTGCTGATGGAGCGCTCGGTGGATCTGGTGGTGGCGCTGCTGGCGGTGTTGAAGGCCGGGGCGTTGTACCTCCCGCTGCACAGTGGGTATCCGCTGGAGCGGATGCAGTGGATCGTGGACGAGACGTCCGCGCCGGTGCTGCTGGCCGACGGTGCGATGCGTGAGCGTGGTCTGCCTGCTGCCGGCGTGGTTGTGGTGGTGGATGAGGATGTGGAGCTGGCCGGGTTGCCGGTCGGTGACCCGGGCGTGGAGGGCCGGCCGGAGCAGCTGGCGTATGTGATGTACACGTCGGGTTCGACGGGGCGTCCCAAGGGGGTGGCGGTCACCCACCGCGACGTCCTCGACCTGGTCGTGGACGGCATGTTCGGGGCGGGCGCGCATGAGCGGGTGCTGCTGCTGGCCTCGTACGCCTTCGACCCCTCGACGTATGCCTTCTGGGTGCCGCTGCTGCACGGCGGACGCACCGTCATCACACCCGAAGGCGAGCTGGGCGTCGCCGAGCTGGCCCGTCTGATCGTCGAGGAGGAGATCACCGGCCTGGACATCACCGCGGGTCTGTTCCGGGTGATGGCCGAGGAGAACCCGGACTGCTTCGCGAACGTGCGGGAGGTGATCACCGGCGGTGACCTGATCTCCCCGACCGCGGTACGGCGGGTACTGGAGCACTGCCCGGACACCGTCGTGCGCGGCGCCTACGGTCCGACCGAGACCACCCTGTTCGCGACCCAGGCCCCCTGGACCGCGGCCGATGTGGTGCCCGCGCCGATACCGGTCGGGCGTCCGCTGGACGGCATGCGCGCCTATGTTCTGGACGACGCCCTCTCGCTGGTCCCGGCAGGAGTGGCCGGGGAACTGTATCTGGCAGGTGCCGGGCTGGCCCGGGGCTATTTCGGGCGTGCGGACCTGACGGCGGAGCGGTTCGTGGCCGATCCCTTCGGCCCGGCCGGCAGCCGTATGTACCGCACCGGTGACCTGGCCCGCTGGTCCGGCGAAGGCCTGCTGGAGTTCGTCGGCCGGGTCGACGACCAGGTCAAGATCCGCGGGTTCCGCATCGAACTCGGCGAGATCGAAGCCGTACTGGGCGGCTTCCCGGGGTTGGCGCAGGTGGCGGTGGTGGCCCGCGAGGACCAGCCCGGCGACAAACGCCTGGTGGCCTACGTGGTCGCAGAGACCGGCACCGGCACAGTGGACACCGAAGCGCTGCGCGCACACGCGGCAGGGCTGCTGCCGGAGTACATGGTGCCCTCGGCGTTCGTGGTCCTCGACCGGCTCCCGCTGACCACCAACAACAAGGTCGACCACCGGGCCCTGCCCGCCCCCGACATGCCCGCCGCCGGCACGGGACGCACCCCACGAACCCCCCAAGAAGAAACCCTCTGCGCACTGTTCGCCGAGACCCTGGGCATACCGGCCGTGGGTATCGACGACAACTTCTTCGAACTCGGCGGCCACTCCCTCCTTGCCACCCGCCTCGTCAGCCGCATCCGCACCACCCTCAACATCGAACTGCCAGTGCGCGCCCTCTTCGAAACCCCCACCATCGCCACGCTCACCGACCAGATCGCGGAAGCGGGTTCAGCCAGGTCCGCGTTGACCACGACGGAGCGTCCGGCACGGATCCCGCTGTCACCCGCGCAGAACCGGCTGTGGTTCCTGAACAAGCTGGAGGGTGCGAATGCCACGTACAACGTCCCGGTGGCGTTCCGGATCACCGGGGACCTGGACGCGGATGTCCTCGAACAGGCATTGAACGATGTGGTGGTACGGCACGAGAGCCTGCGGACGGTCTTCGAGGAGATCGACGGAAGCTCGGCCCAAGTGGTGCTGGGAACGGACGCCGTCGACGTAAAGCTGAACCAAGTCGCCTGCTCTGCAAGCGAGTTGCAGACAGCGCTGCGCGACGCGGGACAGTACGCATTCGACTTGGCCGCCGAGCTCCCGCTCCGGACGACGCTGTTCACCGTCGGCCCCGACGAGCACGTCCTGCTGCTGCTCGTGCATCACATCGCGAGCGACGGCGCCTCGATGGGGCCGCTCGGACGTGACGTGGAGACCGCGTTCCGCGCCCGGCTCCAGGGCCAGGCACCGGCGTGGTCCGCGCTCCCGGTGCAGTACGCCGACTACACCTTGTGGCTGCACGAACTCCTTGGCGCGGAGGAAGACACCACCTCCCTGGTGAGCAGGCAACTGGACTTCTGGACAAGCGCCTTGGACGGAATTCCCGACCAGCTTGAGCTGCCCTTCGACCGCCCTCGGCCGAAGGTGGCCGACTACCGCGGTGACACCGTCCGGATCAGGATCGACACCGAGCTGCACCGTGCGCTGCTCGGCCTGGCCCAGGAGACGAACACCACGCTGTTCATGGTGCTCCAGGCCGCTCTCGCCACTCTGCTGAACCGATTGGGCGCGGGCTCGGACATCCCTCTCGGAACCCCGGTCGCGGGACGCACCGACGAAGCACTGGACGACCTCGTCGGCTTCTTCGTCAACACCCTGGTCCTGCGCAACGACACCTCGGGGAACCCGACGTTCCGGGAACTGCTCGCCCGGACCCGGGAGACCGACCTGGCCGCGTACTCCCACCAGGACGTACCGTTCGAACGACTGGTGGAGGCGATCAACCCCCAGCGGTCGCTGGCCCGCCACCCCCTGTTCCAGGTCATTTTCGGCCTGGACGCCACCGGCGGCAGTGCGCTGAACCTGCCCGGCCTGACAGTGGCTCAGGAGTCGGTCCCGGTCGAGTTCAGCAGGTTCGACCTGGGCTTCAACTTCACCGAGCAGTATGGGATCGACAGCCGTCCGGCCGGAATCGGTGGCCTGCTGCATTACAGCACGGACCTGTTCGACCAGGAGAGCGTCGAAGTCCTCGTGACCCGGATGGTGCGAGTGATGGAAGCGGCGGTCGCGGATCCGGACCGGCCGCTCGGCCGGATCGAGATCCTTTCCGCGCCGGAGCAACGGCAGATCCTGGAGGAGTGGAACGACACCGGGGCCGAGCCGGCCGACGCGACTCTTCCCACGCTCTTCCAGTCGCAGGTTGCCCTGACACCAGAGCGCCCGGCAGTCCTGGCCTCGGACACGGATCTGAGCTACGGCGAGCTGAACGAGCGGGCCAACCGCCTGGCCCACCACCTGATCGCGCACGGGGTCGGCCCCGAACAGTTCGTCGCTCTCGCTCTGCCGCGTACCGCGCAGACCATGGTGGCGCTGCTCGCCGTACTCAAGGCGGGAGCTGCCTATATGCCCGTCGACCCCGCGTACCCGGCGGACCGGATCGCCTACCTGCTGGAGGATGCCGATCCAGCGCTCGTCCTCACCGTCGAGGAGACCGAGCGGATGCTCCCGGACGGATCCCGGACTCCCCGCCTGGTCCTGGACTCTCCCGAGGTTGTCGCCGCCCTGGAGAGCCGGCCTGCCACCGATCCGACCGACCGTGACCGGATCAGCGCCCTGCAACCGTTGCACCCGGCGTACATCATCTACACCTCGGGCTCCACCGGCCGCCCCAAAGGCGTCGTCGTCACCCATGTCAACGTGGCCAACCTGGTCGCCTGGGCCCGTGACGAGTTCGGTGAACGGCCCCTGGCCCACGTCCTGTTCACCACGTCACTCAACTTCGACGTCTCCGTGTTCGAGATGTTCGGCCCGTTGCTGACCGGCGGTCGCATCGAGGTGCTTCGTGATCTGCTGGCCCTCGACGACCGGAACGCCGACAACCGTTCGTCGGTCCTGGTGAGTGGAGTTCCGTCCGCGCTTGCCCGGATCGTGTCCCAGGGCGACGTGCGCACCACGGCGGAAACCGTGGTGTTCTGCGGCGAGGCCCTGACCGCCCAGGCCGCCGCCGAGGTCAAGGACGAACTCCGAGCCGGCCGCGTCTACAACATTTACGGCCCGACCGAGGCAACGGTCTACGCCACTGTCTGGTCCACGGACGCCCCCATCACGGGAGCGCCGTCGATCGGCCGCCCGCTGCACAACACGCAGGCCTACATCCTGGACGGCAATCTGAAGCCGGTTCCGGCAGGGGTCGCCGGGGAGCTTTACCTGGCGGGTGCCGGGTTGGCCCGAGGGTATTTCGGGCGTCCTGATCTGACGGCGGAGCGGTTCGTGGCCGATCCCTTCGGCCCGGCCGGCAGCCGTATGTACCGCACCGGTGACCTGGCCCGCTGGTCCGGCGAGGGCCTGCTGGAGTTCGTCGGCCGGGTCGACGACCAGGTCAAGATCCGCGGCTTCCGCATCGAACTCGGCGAGATCGAAGCCGTACTGGGCCGCTTCCCGGGGCTGTCCCAGATCGCGGTGGTGGCCCGTGAGAACCAGCCCGGCGACAAACGCCTCGTGGCCTACGTGGTCGCCGAGACCGGCACTGACACCCTGGACACCGAAGCCCTGCGCGCGCACGCGGCCGGCCTGCTGCCGGAATACATGGTCCCCACCGCGTTCGTGGTCCTCGACCGGCTCCCGCTGACCGCCAACGGCAAGCTGGACCGGCGGGCTCTGCCGGCGCCCGTGTACGAAGCGGACGCGGCCGGGCGCGGTCCGCGGAACCCACGGGAGGAGATCCTGTGCGGGCTGTTCGCGGAGATCCTGGGCGTGCCCGCGGTTGGAATCGACGACAACTTCTTCGAGTTGGGCGGCCACTCCCTGCTGGCAGTTCAGCTGATCAGCCGCATCCGGGATGTCCTTGGCGACGAGCTCGCCATTCGAGCTCTCTTCGCCGCGCCCACCGTTGCCACTCTTACTGAAGAGCTGGGCCAATCTTCGGTCGGGGAGGCGTTCGACGTGCTCCTGCCCATCAAGGACCACGGAGGCGGCTCGGCGATCTTCTGCGTCCACCCCGTGAGCGGCATCGGCTGGTGCTATGCGCCATTGGCTGGAATCGCCTCCCCGGAACACTCCGTTTATGCCCTCCAGGCGCGAGGTCTGGACGGCAAGGACGCGCTCCCGGATTCGATACAGGAGATGGCAGCCGACTACGTCCGGCAGATCCGTGCTGTACAGGAATCGGGTCCTTACCACCTGATGGGCTGGTCCTTCGGCGGTGTCGTCGCCCATGAGATGTCCGTCCAGCTACGGGCACAAGGCGAGCAGGTAGAGACCCTCGCATTGCTGGACTCCTACCCTGCGCACGAGACCGCGACGCCGCTCCCGATCACAGAGGAGGAAGTAGCGGCAGGACTTGCCGAATTCTTTGGAGTGCAGGCCGAGAACGGCGAGGAGCCACTCACGATGACAGAGATCGTGGCGGCACTGCGCCGGGACCGCAGCCTGTTCACCGAACTCGCCGAGCGGCATCTCGCAGAAATCGCTGCGATATACAGGAATAATCACCAGATCATGACGGAGCACATTCCCGGAGAATTCGATGGGGATGTCCAATTCTACGAGGCGGGCCACGGAAGGCCCACTGACGTGTGCGCTGCGACTGTGTGGAACGAACACATATCAGGCCGACTCGAAGTTGCGCGCATCGCCTGCAGTCATGCGGAAATGGCTCGCCCGGACTCGCTGGCCGAAATATGGCAGGGCATCGCTCGGGTGGGCGGACGGTAAGTATTCAAGGGCGGATGCGGGCCAGAAAGAGGGAGACATGACACCCGAAATAGATGAGATCTTCCAGGACGTGAAGGACCGGCACGGAACCGGCTCCATCACACGCGTCGAGGAGATGGTGTACGCCAAGCGGCAGGAGCGCCATCCGCTACAGAAGGACGCCAAGTGGATCATGCCCGGGATCTCCCAGACGCCCTGGCACGATCCCTACGAGCACCCCGACATCGAACCCGTCGTCCGCGCCTTCGAAGCCGGACACGGCGCCATCAAGCTGGAGCTCGTGGACGCGTGGTCCGATCGCCAGAGCGCTTTCTCCGACTACGAGCACTATCTGAGCCGCCAGGAGAACTGGCAGGCGCTGTACCTCTTCCGCGACGGCGGGCCGGTCGAGTCCTCGGCCGCCCTGGTGCCCACCGCGTACACCATCCTCACCCGCGAGGTCATCGAGCAGGGCAAGCTCTGCCCCCTCCTGGAGAGCCACTTCTCGACGCTGCTTCCCGGTGCCTCGATCGCCCCGCACTGCGACCTGTGGAACTTCAGCATCAATCTGCACCTTGCGGTCGACATCCCCGAGGGGTGTGGCATTACGGTCGCCGGCGAGACTCGGCGCTGGCAGGAGGGCGAGTGCCTGCTGTTCGACTACTCCTTCGTGCACGAGGCGTGGAACAACGGCGCCAGGCCGCGCACCTGTCTCCTCGTGGACCTGTGGCACCCGGAAACGACCGTCCCCGAGCGTGAGGCCCTCGTCGGTCTCATCACCGAGATCCGCAAGCTGATGGGCTAGAAGGCAGCGAACGTGTCCGACGGCCGGGAACTCATCGCCCTCGTGCTCCGACTCCTCTTGGGGAACGAGCAGGAGGTGGGATGGACGGTCTGGATGTGCGGATGCGTGAAGTCGCCTGCCGGCACGGCCGGGTGGCGGCCGTGCGCGGGGTGGATCTCGACATCGGGGCGGGCGAGCGGGTCGCGCTGACCGGCACCAACGGTTCGGGCAAGACCACGCTGATCCGCGCGGTGCTGGGCCTGCACCGGCAGGGCGACGGGCAGATCCTGGTCGGCGGCCGGGGCACCGGGACGGCCGCCGAGTGGGCGTGGCGGCGCAGGGCGTGTGCCTGGATTCCGCAGAAGCCCGCGGTGGGCCGCTTCCCGCTACTGGCACGTGAGTTGCTGGCCAGCAGCGGGGTCGAGGCCGAAGCCGTGGAGGCGGCGGAGAAGCTGGGCGTCGCGGCGTTGACCGGCCGGCCGCTGCACACGCTGTCCGGGGGCCAGTTGCAGCGCATGTACCTGGCCCGTGCGGTCGGTTGTGTCGCCGCCGGAGCCGGCGTGCTGCTGGCCGACGAGCCCACGGCCGCGCTCGACTTCGCCGGGCAGGAGGAGGCCGCCGACGTCCTGCTGTCCCTGCCGGTGACCGTCTTGGTCGTCACGCACGACCGGGCGCTGGCCGACCGCTGCGACCGTGTGCTGGAGATGGCCGCCGGCAGCCTCAGGGAGGTGCGGTGAACGGCCTCGCGGCTGCCGACCTCGGGCCGCTCCTCCAGCTCGTACCGGTTCAACGGGCCGGAGCCGCCCTGCTGTTGGCCGCGATCGGCCTGCCCGTGATCGGGGTCGTGATCGTCGGGCTCGACATCATGCCGGTGCGGTTCGCGATGATGCACGTCGCCCTGCTGGGCATCGCGATCGGGCTGCTGACCGGCCTTGACCCCATGCTGTGCGCGCTGGTCGCCTGCGCTCTCGCCGGGGCCGGGGTCGCGCCCCTCGCGCGCACACCGGACGGCCTGTCAGGCGCGATGGGCCTGCTGATGAGTCTGGCGATCGCCGCCGCACTGCTGGTCCTGTCCGTCTCCGGGGTCAACGCGCAGGGCGCGTTCGCTCTGCTGTGGGGCTCGATCCTGTCCGTGGGTACGGCCGACCTGTGGCTGCTCGGCGTGCTTGCCGTGGTCGTACCTGCCCTGTTCTGGTGGCGCCGCCGTGACCTCGCCCTTCTGCTCTACGACCGTGAACTCGCCCTCTCCTCCGGGGTACGCGTCGACCTGCTCACCCTGGTGCTCCTCGTCCTGGTCGCGGTGTCCGTGGCCGGGGCCATCAAACTCACCGGCGCGCTGCTCGTCGACGCGCTGACCCTGCTGCCCGCGCTGGCCGCACGGCGGCTGGGCACCTCCCTGAAGTCCATCACCGCCTGGGCGGTCGGCATCGGCGTCGTCGTGAACCTCACCGGGTTCCTCGTCGCGCTGAAGCTCGACTGGCCGCCCGGGCCCGTGCTCGTCCTGACGGCCGGGGTCGTCGTCCTGGCCGCCCATCTCGTCCCCGAACGGAGAATCAGCTCATGGCGCGCATCCGCGTCCGCATCGCCCGTGTCCCTTCCGTCCTCGCACTGAGCCTGACCACGGCCTTCGTGCTCACCGCTACGGCGTGTGGTTCCGACCAGGCCGACAGCGCGGACACGAAGGGAGACAAGAGCGACGACGCTCCCGTCGTCGTGGCCACCACCACCTGGGAGGGTGCCTTCGCCGAGGCCGCCGGCGCCGAGGACGTGAAGGTCATCGTCCCGTCGTCCGCGCAGCACGCCCCGGACTACGACCCCAAGCCGTCCGACCTCACGGCCATCGCGGGCGCCGACTTCGTGCTCTACGCACCCTTCGAGCCGTACGCGGAGAAGATCAAGGAAGCCGCCGGGTCGGACGCGAAACTGGTCGAGGTCAGCCTCGACAACGACGCCGACAAGGCGAGTGCCGAAGTCACCCGGCTGGGCAAGCTGTTCGGGACCGAGGCTGCCGCCGCGAAATGGGACACGTCCTTCAAGAGCGAATACGGCACGCTACAGAAGGAGTTGAAGGAGGCGTGGCCGGACGGCAGGGCCCCGGCCGTCGTCGCGCAGGTCTTCTCCGTGTGGTCGGCGAAGATGACGGGCGCGGAAACGACCGGCATGTACGGCCCCGAGGCCGTGACGGCCAAGCAACTGTCCGACCTGGCGAAGAAGAAGCCCGCGTACGTCTTCGACAACGTGCACATGACGACGGGCGAGGTGCTGCCGGACTCGGGGGCGGAGCAGGTGGAGATCGTCAACTATCCGGGCAGGGACCTGGACCTGCTGGCCGTCTACAAGAACGCGGCGGAGACGATCGAGAAGGCCATGGCCTCGTAAACGGCCTCGTAAGGGGTTCTTCCTGATACGAGCGCGGGGCCGCCGGGAGACTTCCGGCGGCCCCGCGCTCGTGCGGGTCAGACGGCCTGGGCCTGCACCAGGGACTCCGGCGCCTCGCTGGAACACCGTTCCCGCAGCAGCACCCGGTCCGGCTTCCCCGCCGGGGTCAGCGGCAACTCCGAGACGACCAGCAGACGTTCGGGGTGTTTGCGCCGCTCCAGGCCGCGCGCGTCCAGGTGCGAGGCCAGCTCCTCCAGCGTGGGCGCCTCGCCCCTCGGTACGACGCAGGCCGCGAGCCGCTCGCCCATCAGCGAGTCCGGCACGCCGACGCACACCACGTCCCGTACGAGCGGGTGCGTGGCGAGTTCGATCTCCACCTCGGCCGGGCTGATGTTGGCTCCGCCCCGGATCACTACGTCCTTCAGGCGGCCGACGATGCGCAGGCTGCCGTCGTCCTCGACGAGGCCGAGGTCGCCGGTGCGGACCCAGCCGTCGGCGGTGCGGTAGCGGGCGTCGAGGTCGGGGGCGGCGACGTAGCACAGCGGGGTCATGGGGCCGCGGGCGACGATCTCGCCGACGGAGCCCCGGGGAGTCTCTTCCAGTTCGGGTGTCCCGGGGACGGCGATGCGTATGTCGGCGACGCGCGGGTCGGGGTGGCCCGCAAGGATGCCGGGCCCTTCTCCCCGCAGGGGTTCGTCGCCCAGCCCCGTGTGGCAGTTGACGCCGTCGGCCGAGCCGTAGAGGTTCACGACCGGGCAGCCGAAGACCCGGCGGGCGTCCTCGGCCGTGGCCTCGTCGAGCGGTGAGCCGCCGACGATGACGGCCGTCGGGGGAGTGAACGCCGGGTGGGGTCCCTCCGCGATCCAGTCCAGCATCATCCGGATCATGGTCGGCACGCCCAGCACGTGGGTGGGCTCGTGTGCGGCGAGCGCGTCCAGGGCCGCCTCGGGCGTGAACTGGTCGAGCAGGACGAGCGTTCCGCCGTGGCGGGCGAGCGTGACGGCGGTGCCGTTGCTGCCGAAAGCGGAGGCCAGCGGCACGAGGAAGAGGCAGCGCGGCGGCTGTCCGTCGGGGATGAGGGAGGCGAGGAAGTTGCCACGGCCCCCTGCCAGGGCGTTGTGCGAGTACGCGACCATCTTCGGCTCGGCCTCGGACCCGGAGGAGACGAGGATGCGGGCGGCGGAGTCGGGGTCGGGGCGGGCCGCCGTGAAGGACATGGGGTCGGTACGCAGCAGGGCCGAGAAGGAGACGGTGCCTTCGGGCGCCGCACCCGGTCCGGCGGCCACCACGGTGTGCAGCGCGGGCAGCTCACGGGTCAGCGGGAGCAGGTCGGCGGCGTGGTGGTTGCCGCGGTGCTCGGTGGCGGCGATGACCGCGACCGCCTCCGCTCTGCGCAGCAGCGAGGCCGCCTCGCGCTCGCCCCGGCCGACGGGGAAGGGCAGCGCGACGGCACCCAGGGCGGCCAGGGCGAGATCGGCGATGACGGCGTTGCGCCCGTTGGGGAGTTGGATGCCGACCACATCTGTGGCGCCGATGCCGAGCTCGGACAGCCCGGCGGCCAGACATCGCACCTTGCGGTCCAGTGCGGTGTAACAGAGCTTTCCCTTGGCGTCGAGAACCGCGGTGCGGTGCAGGTCGGCGACCTGGCGGGCGCGGTAGAGGCTGTAGAGGTCGAGGTCGGGGCACGTGCCGTCGACCGCCCAGCCGCGGCGCAACTCGGCGGGCAGCAGGTCGTGCAGATCCACGGTCATGCGAAGCTCCAGGGGGTCGGGACGGCGGGGGCGCCGTGTGCGTCGCGCTTGATCGGGCCGGAGGAGAGGAGATCGGCGAGGTCGGTGACGACCGGCACGGCGGCCAGACCACGGCCGTGCAGCCGCTCCAGCACCTGTCCGGTGGACAGTTCGCTCACGTCGTACGGGATCGCGGCGTGGTCCGCGAGGGCGATCCAGCCGTCCGTGGTGCGCGGCGGACGGCGGAATCCGGCCGGGCCGCGTGGGTCGAGTCCCTGCGCGGCGCGGGCCCGGGCGGGCGAGGTGAGCACATCGGCGGCGCCGAGCAGCGACGAGTCGACGCGTACCCCGTGCCCGGTGCGCTCGCGCAGCAGCAGCCCCGCGGTGATCGCCTCGGCTCCCAGCAGGCCGCCGAGGACGTCGAGCAGAGTCATCAGGGACGGGGCGGGCGGTTCGTCGGCGGGCCGGACGGCCTCGCCCACGCCCGTACGTGCCTGCACCATGAAGTCGGTGCCCATCGGGGCGCCGGGCAGCCGGTCGGCCCAGCCGCTGGTGTACGCGTAGACGAGCGCGGGGTTGGCCGCGGCCAGGTCCTCGTGGTCGAGGCCGAGCTGTGCGGCCTTGCCCGGCGCCCAGTTGTGCAGGAACACATCGGCGTCGGCGGCCATCTCGCGCAACCGTTCCCTGTCGGCAGCGGACTTGATGTCCACCTCGACGGCCTTCTTGCCCCGGTTCAGCGCGAGCCAGCGCGCCGAAACGCCCGAGCAGGCGGGTGGCATGCCGCGCAACGGGTCGCCGCCCGGCGGCTCGATCCGGATCACCTCGGCGCCCAGCAGGCCGAGGAGGTGGGCGGCGAGAGGCGCCTGGATGCGGCGGCCGGCTTCCAGGACGGTGAATCCGGCGAGGGGCAGGCTTTCGGTGGTTCCCCGTGAGGTGTACGTCGCGTGGTGCGGGGTCAGCTCCCAGGGCGCTGCCCCGTCGTACTCGGCTGCTCGCTCGGCGATGGACCCCAGCGGACAGGTATCAGCGCCGGAAGCCTCCGCAGCTTGCCGGATCTGCTGCCAGGTGTTCGCCCGCACCGCGTCGTGCAGTGTCTGCGGGAAAGGCGCGCAGGCGGTGGCGTAGCGGAACTGGAAGGGGCGCCACCCCTGTCGTATCGCCTCATCGGGGGCGCCGAGCGTGCGCCAGAACGACGCCCACACCCCTGGGTCGAGCGTCTCCAGCTCGAAGACGGTGCCATCGGCCGACGCGAACGGTGGCCCGCCCGGCGCGAGTTCGGCGGCCTCGTCCTCCTCGGCCCCCGCCGCGGCGAGATACTGGGAGACGGCGAGCAGACCGGCCCGTTCGGCGCTCACCTCGACGTCCGAGATGTGCCCCTCTCCGCGCGCCCGCGCCAGCAGCGCTGCCAGCAGGCCCTGCACGGCGAGGATGCCGGTGGCGGTCGCGGCGTAGTCCACGGCGAGGCCGCGCGGGGCGCCGTCACGTCGGCCGTGCACAGCCATGATGCCGGTGACCGCCTGGACGGTGGCCTCGTCGGTCGCGGCCTCGCCCCAGACGGTGCGGGCGGAGACCGCGCCGACATCCCGCCCGGTCACGGTGAACCGGCTCCCGGAGCCGCCGTCGGGCCGGGCGCCGAGCAGCCGCAGATGCTCCGCGACCAGTGCGTCCGCCGCGCCCGGCGGACCAGAGCCCTCGAAGCGAAGCCCGTCGAGCGGACCGGCCGTCCTCGCCATGGCCGGTGTGGCTGGAGTCGCCATGCCTCTCCCTTCCTGCCGCGCGGGAACCCGGAGGCCCTCGCCCCCGACCTGTTCCATGCAAGAGACAGGTCGGACGGTCGGCGGCCGGGGTTCCCGTGACCCCTGAGGAAAATGAGGGAAAGTCACATGAGCGAGATCACCGGGGCGCCCCAGTGTCCTTCGGACGTGGCCGAGTTGAGAGAGCGCGTCGCAGCGTTCGTAGGGGACCGGGTGGTGCCCTGCGAGCCGTTGCTGGACGCCGGCGGACCGGAGGCCGCCGCCCTGTTGCGCGGACTGCGGCAGGAGGCAAAGGCACAGGGGCTGTGGGCGCTGCCGCTGCCCGCCGAACTCGGCGGCCAGGGGCTGCCGTTGCGCTCGTACGCCCATGTCGCCGAGGCCGAGGGAGCCAGTGACCACGGACCGGCCGCCCTCGGCTCGGCACCCCTGCTCGACGCGTTGATGCTGTGGCGGCACGGCAGCCCCGGCGTCCGCGACCGGTACGCCGAGCGGCTGGTCGCCGGGGAGATACGGGCCTGCTACGCGATGACCGAGCCCGAGACGCCGGGCACCGACCCCTTCCTCACCGCCACCCGCGCCGTGCCGGGGGAGAACGGAAGCTGGCGGGTGAGCGGGCGGAAGTGGTTCACCAGCGGGGCGGCCGACGCCGACCTCGTCACCGTCCTCGCCCGCACGGACGGCGAACCGGCGGACCGTGAAGGGCTGTCGCTGCTTCTGGTGCCGACCCGCTCGCCCGGCTTCCGGGTGATCCGGGAACTGCCCGTCCTCGGCGCGGGCGGACAGTACGAGATCGAACTGGACGGCGTCACCGTGGACCAGGACCACCTCGTCGGCGAGCGCGGCAAGGCCCTCACCGTCGCGGGCGAACGGCTCCAACTCGGCCGCACCCTGCGCTGCCTGCGCTGGCTGGGGCAGGCCGCACGGGCCTTCGACCTCATGCGCGAGCGCGCGGTGACCCGGACCCGCTCCCGAGGCCCGCTCGGCGACCTCCAGCTCGTCCAGCGCCACGTCTTCGAGTCGCTGCTCGCCCTGCGCACGACCCGTCCGCTCGTGTACGAGGCCGTGGCCCGCCTGGACGCCGGGCTCGACGCACATGTGGAAGTGGGCCTGGCCAAGGTGGCCGCGGCCCGCACCCTTCAGCAGGTGACCGACGCGGCGATCCAGGTGCACGGCGCGGCCGGGCTCGGCCCGGACACCGCGCTGCCCGCGCTGTTGCGCACCGGCCGGGCGGCCCGGATCCTCGACGGCCCGGACGAACTGCACATCACATCGGTCGCGCGCCGGGTCCTGCGCACCACCTGAGCGGCCCTGGGGAGGTCCTCTGTCTGCGGCTCCGCCGCTCGGGAGCGACCAGTCGGCGCCGGCGCGCTTCCAGCGGGAGCGCTCAGGCTTCGTGGACGTCGACGAGGCCGGTGAGCGCGGCGAGCGCGTAGGCGAGGAAGAAGTCGCCCCAGACCAGCTCGTGCCGGGTGGCCGTCCCGGAGGCCAGGTCGTAGCAGCCGTTCAGGAGACGGCCGTCGTCCGTGACATGGGTGCGGACCAGTTGGTAGAGGAGGGCGACGGCCTGGTCGCGGTGGCCGAGCTTGAGCAGGGCCACCGCGTTGATGGCGGCGGCGGAGGTGTCGAGCGGGCATTCCGGACGCCCGTCGTCAGCCGCCGGAACCACGCATGCGGGGGACAACTGGCGTACGTGGTCGGCGAGGTCGTCATGGCCGAGACGATGGGCGGCATCGGCCACCGCCAGCAACAGCCAGGGCCGGCCACGGCTCCAGCCGGACGGCGGGTCGTCGCAGGGAATCCAGCGTCCCGGACGTTCGTACCACCAGGACCAGCACAGGGAGCTGCTCTGGCGGGGCGCGGGGTCCTGACCGGGCAGGGGGTCTCGAGCGGGGGTGGGGTGCTGGCCGGGCGCGGGGTCCCGAGCGGGCGCGGGGTCCTGGCCGGGCGCGGCGCCCCGAGCGGGCAACGTGCCTGCGCCGAGGCAGAGTTCGAGGTGGCGGCGTAGGTGTGATGCGGCGGTCTGAGGGTCCACCGAGGCAAGCAAGGGGACCGTGCCGGGTACGCCGTCCACGCGGGCCAGGAGACGGGGCCCGCCGAACGCCGAGCCCCAGGGAAGCAGGCCGAGCTCGGCGTCGTACGCGTCCCGGCAGGCGTGGGCCGCCCGCGCGCGGAGGGCGGCGGACTCGGGGGTGTCGGCGAGTGCGGTGCCGTACCAGAAGATCAGTCCACGGGTGGCGGTGTCGGCGTCCACCCAGTGCGCGAGCCGACTCGTGCACCGCGCCGCGGCCTCACGATCGGTCGCCCTGCCCGTGTGCCGGGCGCGCAGCCACAGCAGTCCCGCCCAGAAGCCGCCGGTCCACGAACCCCGCCCGCTCGTCGTCCACCGGCCGCCGGCGGGGTCCGCGAACAGCGGGAAGCGGTCGCCGACTTCGGCCCGGGTGACGGCCACCCGGTCCAGGACGGAATCGAGTACGGGGCCGGCCCAGTGAGGGACGTCCGGGAACGTATCGATGCCGTCCTCGGCCGTGCGCGCCGGACTCATGGCGCCACGGCCGAACGCCGCTCCCGGACCGCCCAGGCCAGCGCCACCGCACCCGCGCCCACGAACTCACCCGCGACCAGCAGCCACCCCTGCCCGTAGTGGCCGGCGGCGGCCAGCAGACCGAACAGCGGCGGGCCGAACGCGAATCCGGCGAAGAAGCCGGCCGAGACCAGCGCCGAGTCCTGTCCGGCCCGGCCGGGCGCCGCACGCTGCATGACGAGCACCATCGAGACCGCGTTCGCGGAGACCGCGAAGACACCCACGGCCACCGCCGCGATCCACGCCAGTGGATGTGCGTAGGCCGAGGCCGCGAGCAGCAGCGCCGCCCCCACCGCTCCGGCCGCCAGTCCGCCCGGCAGCCACACCGCACGCGCCGGCCGCCCCGCGACCTTGGACCAGCCCACCCGTCCCGCGATCCCCGCGATGCCGAGCACCGCCACCAGGGCGCCGGCCGCTGTCGGGCCGAGGTCGAGCCGGCGCACGCCGTACAGGGCGAGGTAGGTGTTCACGGAGGCGATGCCGCAGCCCAGCAGCAGTGAGAAGACGGCCAGCCAGGCGATCGTGCCCCGGGGGATCCATGAGGCGGGCGCGTACTTCGGGGGCGGATCGGCGGGCAGCGTGCGTGCCGCCCAGACCGCGGCCAGCACGGCCGTCGCGGCTGCCGTCCACACCGCGCCACGCCAGCCGACGACCCCGGCCAGCGCGGCCAGCGGCAGTCCGGCAGCGAACGCGCCCAGCTGGACGCCCGACTGCTTCATCCCGGTCACCGGGCCACGGTGCTCGACGGGAACGGCCGCCAGGATCGTCTTGTTCGTGGCCGGGTTGGCCAGCGCCTGCGGCAGTCCGCCCAGCGCGACCGCCGCCAGCAGGAACCCCGCCCCCGGCGCCGACCCGATCAATGCCAGAGCCACCGCCGACACCAGCAGCAGCGCGACCAGGCAGCGGCGCGGACCGATGCGGTCCACCACGCGCCCACCGACCGGCGAGAGCAAGGCTGCCGTCCCGAAGCCGACGGTCGTGGTCAGGCCCAGCACCGTCGGCGACACATCCAGGTCGTCCACCAGCCGCGGTCCGAGAGCGCCGAGCAGGAACAGCTGCATCATCGAGAAAGCCATGGCGCATGTCAGCAGCGCGGTCATGGCCGTGGTCGCCCGCGCCGGGTGTCCCTCGGCCGCTGTCCGGATCCCACTCTGCTCCGCCGCCACCGGCGCCCCTCCTCAACCCCTGGAGACCTTCCCGGGTCCTTGGCAGTAGTCGGCAGGAACGACCTGCTAGTTCCCGCCAGTTGCTGTGGCGTGGATCACAACGGCTGCATTGAGTCGGACACCAGGGGCACGTCCGTACCCCCTCGTGACGTGTGAGACCCGGACTGCGAGGATGAGGCCGCCATGACTGTTGGGTGGTGTTCTCGCACATTCAGGGCCGCTGTGTTCGCGGCCGTCTGTGTGCTGCTCGCCTCCCTGGGGCACGTCATGATGTCGGGGACCTCGGTGCCCTGGTGGGCCATGTCCGCGGGGGCGGCGGTGACCGGCGGTACTGCCTGGCGGCTGGCCGGACGGGAGCGCGGGCCGGTCCTGGTCGGCTCCGTCGTGGTCGCTGCCCAGGTCGTCCTTCACGCGTCGTTCTCGCTCGCCCAGGCGGTCGTACACCCGCAGCCGTCCGGTGGCACGTCGCTCGGCCGGCAGTGGCTGGGCTACTTGCTGTGCGGTTCGCCCTCGGGTCCGGGCGCTGGGGCGGAGCATGACGCCGTGCAGGCGTCCATGGGCTCCATGGGCCACGGGAAGGGTGCCATGCACTCCACGGGGTCGATGGACCACATGGGGGCCGCGCACTCCCTGGACCGTGACATGGGCGGCATGTCCTCGACCGGCATGCTTGCCGCCCACCTGTTGGCCGCGCTGCTGTGCGGCCTGTGGCTCGCGCACGGCGAACGCGCCGCCTTCCGTGTTCTGCGGGCGTTCGCGGGCCGGCTCTTCGCCCCGCTGCGCCTGATCCTCCGGCTTCCTGTGCCGCCGCACCGTCCACGCGTCCGCGCCCGCCGGGGCTGCTCGGGGCGTGTGCTGCGGCAGCTCCTTCTCACACAGACGATCACCTCTCGAGGACCGCCCGCCGGGACCGCTGTCGCCTGACGACAGTCGGTTCCCCGAGGCCGTCCACGGAGCTGTCGGCTCCCGCCTCGGGCATCGGCCGCGCACTCCCGTGCCCGGCCGCCCGGAAACCGGTTCCCCGGATCCCCGAGAAGGAGAGGCGCCAGGTGATCACGCCTGCCCTGTCTTCAGAGCGCGAAGAAACGAAACAGACGTCGAGAGAGGAGTCGATCACCGCCTGGGCACTCGCCGCCCGCGGTGGCGACCCCGACGCCGTCGAGCGCTTCGTCCACGCCCTCCACCGAGACGTCCGCCGCTACGTCACGTTCCTGGGCGCCGATCCCCAGAGCGCCGACGACCTGACCCAGGACACGTTCCTGCGGGCCCTGGGCAGCCTGCACCGGTTCGAGGGACGTTCCTCGGCCCGGACCTGGCTGCTGTCCATCGCCCGCCGCGCGGTGATCGACAACATCCGCCACAGCGCCTCCCGTCCCCGCCTGTCGGACACCGACGACTGGCAGTCGGCCGTCGAGCGCACCCAGCCGCGTGATCTGCCCGGCTTCGACGACGGCATCGCCCTCGCCGAGCTGCTGGACACGCTTCCGGACGATCGGCGTGAGGCATTCGTCCTCACCCAGCTGGTGGGACTTCCCTACGCGCTGGCGGCCGGCGTGAGTGACTGCCCGGTGGGCACGGTGCGTTCACGGGTCGCCCGGGCCCGCACCTCGCTGATCGAGTGGCTGGACGACGCCGAGCGCTGCGCGCGGGTGGACGCAAACAGAGAACCGGAAAACCGCGAGACAGGAGCACCCGCCATGGCTGAGAAGACCTACACCGTGTCCGGCATGAGCCGCTGCCACTGCGCCGCGGCCTGAGTCGAACGCCCGGCGCAAGACGTGCCCGGCGTTGAATGCAGCACCCACACCAAACACCTACGGAACGAGGGAGTTCCCAGTGCATCGCCTCACCCTGGTACGCAACCTGCATCGTCTTGGTGCCCTCACCGCAGTCGCGTTCGCGGCCGCTGTCGCCACCGCGGGCCCGGCCGCCGCCCACACGGAGGTCGAGGCGGAGGGCGCCCAGGCCCTCGGCCAGAACGTCGCGCTGACCTTCACCGCGGAGTCGGAGTCGGCGTCCGCCGGCATCACCGGACTGGAGGTGATCCTGCCCAAGGGCATCACGCCGGGCGACGTCACCTACAAGGAAGGCCCGGATGGCTGGAAGCTCGCCCCCAGCGGCCGGGGCTACACCGTGTCCGGACCGAAGCTCGCCGTAGGGGAGGACGCCGAATACGTCGTCACCGTACGGCAGTTGCCCGACGCCAAGTCGCTGGTCTTCAAGACCCTCCAGAGCTACAGCGACGGCCAGGTCGACCGCTGGATCGAACTGGACGACACCGGTGGGGACGACCACGGCCATGGCCACCCCGCACCGCGCCTGGACCTGAAACCGGCCGCACCCGGCGCCGAACTCGTCAGTCCCACCCCCACGGAGGAGCCCACGAAGGCCGCACCTTCGTCCGACAGCACCTCCGGTGAGCCGACGACCGGTACGTCGACATCGGCGGAGCCCGTGGCGGACAGCACGGACGGGGACGACGGCCTGCCCGTCGCCGTACCCATCGGCATCGGGGCAGCTGTCCTCCTGCTCGGCGGCGGCGCATGGTGGTTCAGGAGCCGCCGAGGTGGCGCGGCGATGTCCTGAACCGGTTTTGGGGCGGGCTTGATTGACCGGCCGGAGAGACGGGCCGTACGTTCCCCGTGTTCCACGCCCCGTCCGGCGCCCACGCCGGTCGTCCTGCCGGTCTCCGTACGGACAACTCGACATGGAAAAGAAGCTCATCCTGCGCGGCGTGTTCGCCGGCGCGGCGGCCGGCCTGCCCGTGGAGGCCGCAGGCCCCGAACTGTTCAGCCGGACGACCCAGGCCAATGTCGGCATCGGCTTCGGCATCGTGTTCTTCGGTATGGCCATGGGCCCGCTGGCAGAGCGCCTGCTGAAGCCCAGGCGTCCGGACGCCGCCGTACCCTCGCAGAAGCTGGACCCCCTCCCGGCATGACAGGTCCCCCAACGGCGAGCGCGGTGATCGAGGAGATCGCAGCGCTCGGTCCGTTCTTCGCCGTACAGGCCCACCCGCCCGGCACGGAGCCGCCCGAGCCCTGGCAGCCGATGTCCCGTCCGCTGCTCGCAGCCCGTGTGACGGGTGTGGGGGACTGGCTGGCCGCGGCCGGCGGGCAGCCGCCCGGCGCGGTCGAGACGCGGGTGGCGGCCTCCGTCGCCCACCTGGGACTGGCCGCCCGGCTGGTCTCTCCCGCCCTGGCCGCCGCCGTACTGCACGGCCTGGTCCTCGCTCCCGGCCTCGCGGATCTGCGCTGGCAGCCCGTGATCGGCGGCCCGATTCCCCTGTCGCTGCCCGACGACACCTTCACCGGCGGACCCGCAGACACACCGGCCCGGCTCGCCGACGAACTGAGCAGCCGCCTGCTGGACGGCCCGCTGCGCGAACTCGCCGACACCATGGCGGAGTTCTCGGTCTCCCCGCACATCCTGCGGGGCAATACCGCCTCGGCCGTCAACGGAGCGGCAACCATGATCATGGCGGCCCGCCCGGATCTCACCGCACGGACCCGCACCCTCACCTCGCTCCTCCTGGACCGGCCCCCACTGCGCGACGCCAGTACCACGACGTCCGACGGAGCGTTCCGACGCCGCAGTTGCTGCCTGATCTACCGCGCCGCGCCGGATGGCAAGGGGCCCCTGTGCGGTGACTGCGTGCTGTCCCGCTGACCTCAAGAGGAATCATCACCGTGAGCGGAGTCGAAGCCGATCACCCGGTGCGCCCGCCCGACCGGCGCCGCCTGCGGAAACGAGCCGCAGGCCCTAGGTGTGCTGTCCGGGGACGTTGGTGACGGGAGACACGCCTTGAGCGGTCCCTGTCTGGCGCAGGGCTGTGCCGATCGTCGGGGCCGAGGCGCCGTATGCGCCTCGGCCCCGACGACCCGTGCGCGTCAGGACGCGGGCAGCTCCGTGCGGACCGTGCGGGCCGCGGTGACCAGGTTCTCCAGGGAGGCGCGGGTCTCGGGCCAGCCGCGGGTCTTCAGGCCGCAGTCCGGGTTGACCCACAGCCGCTCGGCGGGGATCGCCTTCAGGCCGGTACGCAGGAGTTCGGCGGCCTCCTCGATGCTCGGAACGCGCGGGGAGTGGATGTCGTACACGCCGGGTCCGGCCTCGCGCGGGTAGCCGTGCGCGGCCAGTTCCCGGGCGACCTGCATGTGCGAGCGGGCCGCCTCCAGGCTGATGACGTCCGCGTCGAGGTCGTCGATGGCCTGGACGATGTCGCCGAACTCGGCGTAGCACATGTGGGTGTGGATCTGGGTGTCCGGCCGCACTCCGCTCGTGCTGAGCCGGAAGGCTTCGGTGGCCCAGGCGAGGTAGGCCGGGTGGTCGGCGGCGCGCAGCGGCAGGGTCTCGCGCAGCGCGGGCTCGTCCACCTGGATCACCGAAGTCCCGGCCGCCTCCAGGTCGTTCACCTCGTCGCGCAGGGCGAGGGCGACCTGGCGGGCGGTGTCGCCGAGGGGCTGGTCGTCGCGGACGAACGACCAGGCGAGCATGGTGACCGGCCCGGTCAGCATGCCCTTGACCGGCTTGGCCGTCAGGGACTGGGCGTACGACGTCCAGCGCACCGTCATCGGCTCGGGCCGGGAGATGTCGCCGGCCAGGATCGGCGGGCGGACGTAACGGGTGCCGTACGACTGGACCCAGCCGTGTTGCGTGGCGAGGTAGCCGGTGAGCTGTTCGGCGAAGTACTGGACCATGTCGTTGCGCTCGGGCTCGCCGTGCACGAGGACGTCGATGCCGGTCTTCTCCTGGAAGGAGATGACCTCCTGGATCTCGGTCCTGATGCGCTCCTCGTAGCCCGCCTCGTCGATACGCCCGGCGCGCAGGTCGGCGCGTGCCGTGCGCAGTTCGGTGGTCTGCGGGAAGGAGCCGATGGTGGTGGTCGGCAGGAGCGGCAGGCCGAGGTGGGCCCGCTGGGCGGTGGTCCGCTCGTCGTACGGCGCCGAGCGGCGGGCGTCGGCCTCCGTGACGGCGGCGGCGCGGGCCCGGACGGCCTCGTCGTGGGTGATGGGCGAGCCGGCCCGGGACGCCAGGTCGGCGCGGTTGGCGGCGAGTTCACCGAGGATGGCGTCGGTGCCCTGTGCGAGGCCCTTCGCGAGGGTGACGATCTCGGCGGTCTTCTGGCGCGCGAAGGCGAGCCAGCGCAGGATCTGCGGCTCGATGTCCCGCTCCCGGGCGGAGTCGAGGGGCACGTGGAGCAGGGAGCAGGAGGCCGACACATCGACCCGGTCGGCCAGCCCGAGCAGGGTGCCGAGGGTGGTGAGTGAGGCCGACAGGTCGTTGACCCAGATGTTCCGGCCGTTGACGACACCGGCGACCAGGCGCTTGCCGGGCAGTCCACCGGCGGCGGCGAGGGCGTCCAGGTTGGCGGCGGCCGCCTCGGTGAAGTCCAGGGCGAGGCCGTCGACCGGAGCCTTGGCCAGCACCGGCAGGGCGTCGCCGAGCCGGTCGAAGTAGGAGGCGACCAGCAGCTTGGGCCGGTCGGTGAGGGAGCCGAGGTCGCGGTAGGCGCGGGCGGCGGCGTTCAGCTCTGCCGGGGTGCGGTCCTGGGTCAGGGCGGGCTCGTCCAGCTGGATCCACTCCGCGCCCGCGGCGCGCAGGTCCGCGAGTACCTCGGCGTACACGGGCAGGAGGCGGTCGAGAAGGACGAGCGGGTCGAAGTCCGCCGGTACGCCCGGGGCGGGCTTGGCGAGCAGCAGGTAGGTGACCGGGCCGACCAGGACGGGGCGGACGGTCAGGCCCAGGGCGAGGGCTTCCTTCACCTCCGTGACCTGCTTGGTCGAGTCGGCCGTGAACACCGTGTCCGGGCCCAGCTCAGGGACCAGGTAGTGGTAGTTGGTGTCGAACCACTTGGTCATCTCCAGCGGCGCCACGTCCTGGGTGCCGCGCGCCATGGCGAAGTAGCCGTCCAGGGCGTCCGCGTCGACGGCGGCGCGGTGGCGGGCGGGGATGGCGCCGACCATGACGGTGGTGTCGAGGACATGGTCGTAGTACGAGAAGTCACCGGTCGGGACCTCGTCGATGCCGGCCTCGGCGAGCTGCTGCCAGTTCGTACGGCGCAGTTCGGCGGCCGTGGTGCGGAGGGCGTCGGCGGTGACGCGGCCCTTCCAGTACCCCTCGATGGCCTTCTTCAGTTCCCGGTCCGGGCCCTGGCGGGGGTAGCCGTACACGGTTGCCCGTGCTGCCGCGGCTGCGGTCTTGCTGGTCACGGAGATCTCCTTCGCGAGATGAATCCCTGAGATCCCGGCGACGGGACGAGGACGCGAAGGGGTGACGGAACCGGGCGGACCCGACCCCGCGCGGCAAGGCGCGGTCATCCGCCTGATAGGTACGCCGACCCGCCCACGAGGTCACCGGGATGTCCGCGCACGAGTGGTTCGCACGCGGGCAGTTGGCAGGTCTTCGGACTCGCGGGCACGCCCTCCTGACCGGAGGACACCTACTGGCCGTCGCTTCCCGGGTCCGGCACTCCGGACCCAGTGCGTATGACGGCGGTCGTTCCCGCTCACCGCTGCGGGGCAGTCCCGGATTCCCACCGGGTTCCCTCTTGCGACGCATCCCGCCTGGCGGACGGGGCGAACCAGCTGCACAGGCCAGCCTACGGAACGTTCCTCCGGTGCGGTGGATCGCGTCCGGCATTCGGATGGTGAGGTGGGACACGCGGCGGTCGGTCAGTCCGGGGGCGGGGGTGCCACGCGTCAGGTCGGATCGGCGCGGACGGCGGAGGTGACCATCGTCGAAGTAGCCGGTGCCGACCTCACGTTGGTGCTTGACGGCGGTGAAGCCGTGCTCCTGGGCGGCGAACTCCCGCTCCTGTAGGTCGGGCGAGGCGTTCGCCGCCCCCGGCGGGCAGCCGCTGCACGGTCGCCCGGATCAGCGCCCCATGCGTGACGTGCGGGTCGTCGCCCGCGGCCGTCACCACGCCGGCCATCGCACGCCCGTCGGTCAGCTCCTCCCCGGTGGTTCAGCCGGGGCGCAGGCCGGTGTGCTTGAGTTGGGCGCTGCGACCGCCCTTGGCCTCGCTGTTCATGCCTCACACGCCGGAAGGAAGCGGACTTCGTGCACGTGCTGATCCTGGGCGGGACGACGGAGGCCCGCCGCCTGGCCGAACTGCTCCACGGCACACCCGGCCTGAAGCTGACCAGCTCCCTCGCCGGCCGCGTCGCCGGCCCTCGGCTGCCCCCGGGAGAGGTCCGCGTCGGCGGCTTCGGCGGTGCAGAGGGGTTGGCGGGGTGGCTGCGTGAGCACGAGGTGAGCGTGCTCGTCGACGCCACGCATCCTTTCGCCGGGACGATCAGTTTCAACGCGGCATGGGCCGCCGCCGGCGCCCGTGTTCCCCTGCTCGCTCTGCGGCGTCCCGGCTGGGTGCCGGTGGAAGGGGATGTCTGGCACGAGGCCGGCTCGCTGGAGGAGGCCGCGCGGCTGCTGCCGGGGCTCGGCCGACGAGTGTTCCTCACCACCGGGCGCGTGGGCCTGGCCGCGTTCGCGTCCCTGGACGAGTTGTGGTTCCTCGTACGGTCCGTCGACGCGCCCGAGGCCCCGTACCCGGCGCGCATGGAGGTGCTGCTCGACCGCGGCCCCTTCACCCTTGCCGGGGAGCGGGAACTGCTGCGCCGCCACCGCGTCGACGTCGTCGTGACCAAGGACAGCGGGGGAGCGGCCACCGCGCCCAAGCTGACGGCCGCCCGCGAGGCGGGAGTGCCGGTGGTCGTGGTCCGACGGCCGCCGGTGCCCGAAGGGGTCCCGGTCGTGGCCGACCCGGAGCAGGCGGTCCGTTGGATCAGGGAGTGCCTCGACCTGCCACCTTTTCCCCACGCCGGCTGAAGTCTGACCGCAGCACACGCTCACGCCTCTGCGAGCCTGTGCACTGTCCTGACACATCTCGACGCTCGTTCTGACGGGGTGTCACTGCGCGGGACCGGCCAGATCGGGATCCCCGTGGCCTTCGACCACCTCTCGGGCCACGTCCCGCACGGACCGCTGGCGTGCGCGGGCGTGCTTGCGCAGGAGGTCGAAGGCTTCGGCCGGTGTCACCGACCAGCGGGCCGCGAGGACGCCCTTGGCCTGTTCTATGACCACGCGGCCGGTCAGGGCCAGTTCCAGTTGTTCGGTGAGGGTCCGGCTGCGGGCGGCCTCGCGGGCGCGTTCCAGGATGACGGCGGTGAAGTCCGCCATGGACTGGCCGAGGGCGAGTGCGTCCGGGGCGAGGACCTGCCGTTCGCCGGACAGCAGGACGAGCGCACCGCTCGTTCCGGTGGGCTCACGCAGGGGGAGTGCCGCCACGCGGGTGTAGCCCAGTCGCAGGGCCCATGGGGTGTAGTGCGGCCACCGCTGCCTGGTGGGAAGGCTGTCGAGGGTCGTCTGGGGCGGGGGCCTGTTGGCCTGGTGGCAGTCGTGGCCGGGCCCCTCCCGCCACCCGACCGCTGCGTTTTCCAGGCGGGACACATCGGAGTCGGAGCCCGCCACGTGTGCCGCTTCGTAGCCGTCGGGGGCGAACACCACGGCCGCGGCGCCGGCGCCGAGCAGGGACGGGGCACGCTTCGCCAGCACGGTCAGGGTTCCGGGTACGTCCAACGGACCGTCCGTCGTGCTGCCGGCCAGGGCGACGAACGCGTCGGCCAGCCGTTGTTCGGGCGTCATGGCACCTCTTTCTCAGGTGAGCTTCAGGTCCCCGTGCACGATCTGCCGGGCGACCGTGTCGAGGGACACGCCCTCGGTGAATGCCCGTGCCTTGATCAGCGCCAGCGCGTCGGTGACGGAACAGCCGATCCGTCCGGAAACCATCCCGGCTGCCTGGTGAACGGCGTCTCGGTGGTCGGTCCCGCCATAGAGCTCCGGGTCGGCGTCGGGGCCGAGGAGCACGATGCGGGTGAGGGCCTCGGCGACCTCGGCAAGGTGGGCCGGTCTGGCGGCGGAGGGCGGCGGATCGAAGACGGTCAGTGCCCCGATGCAGTGGTCCTGGGTCTGGAGCGGTAGGGCTGCCACCGAGGCGATGCCCAGAGGGGCGAGGGACGGCCCGTACCCCGGCCAGCGGTCCTCGATCTCCCGCCCCGCCACCTGGACCGGCCGGCGTCCTGCCGCCGCGTCCTGACCGGGACCCTCGCCGAGCACGTACTCGAGATCCTGCGCGGCGCGGGAGCGCTCGTCGGACACGGCGACGGCGAGCTGGTTCCGCCCGGAGTCGAGAAGGGTGATCGCCGCGCTGCGGGTACCGCACATCTCGGCGACCACGGCCATGAACTGCGGCCGGGTGCCGTGTCCGCTGTCCCAGGCCGTCGCGCGAAGGGCGAAGCTCTCCTGGAGGCGGGCGGAGGCGCGTTGGCACGCGGCCGTTCTGCGGTGCGTCCGAGCGATATGGGCATGGAACTCGTGCCCGGGTTTGGCGGCCAGGAGCTCGTGCCGCTCGGCGGCCGCCTCCGCCCGGTCCGCACGCTCGCGGGCCAGCGCGGCACGATTCCGTGCCACTGCTGCCAGGCCGAGACCGTCCTCGCGCCCCTGCGGGTCCATGAGGCCCAGAGTACGCCGGGCGCTCAGCCGGCGGTGTCGCTTCGGCTCGACTCCATCATCAGGACGACGCCGCCGTCGCGTCCGCCGAGCGGGGAGAAGAAGACATCGCAGGTGAGGGGTCGGCCAATGCGGCTCGTGGCCTCCACGCCGACCGGTCCGGAGCGCTTGCGGGTCTCCAGGCACCGCTGCACCACGGGCCGCAGCACATCGGTGGGCAGTCCGAAGTCCAGCTCGAAGAAGGACTCGTCCAGCACCTCGTCGGCGCGCAGACCCCACAGGTCGACGGCACCCCGGTTCCAGCTCCTGACCTTCAGATCCTTGTCCAGGACCACCACTGCCGCCGCGATGCTCGTCAGGACCGCCTCCAGGAATGCCCTGGCCTCGTCCAGTTCGTCGGTACGGATGCGCATCTCTTCGTTCATGGTCTCCAGTTCCTCGTTGCCGGACTGGAGCTCTTCGTTGGTGGTCTCCAACTCCTCGTTGGTGGACTGGAGTTCCTCGTTGGTCGTCTCCAGTTCCTCGATGCTGGACTGGAGCTCTTCGTTGGTGGTCTCCAACTCCTCGTTGGTGGACTGGAGTTCCTCGTACGCCGTCTCGAGGTCCTCCCGGATCCTCTTCACCTCGGTCTTCAGCTGGGTGGCGAGCGTGACGTCGGTGAAGGAGATCGTGGTGGCGACGTGCAGGCCGCTGGGCCCGGAGAGCGGGTGGATCAGGATGTCGTAGTACTGGACGTCGTCGCCCGCCCTGCGCTCGACCCGGTTGACCCGCAGGGTCCGGCGCTCGTGCGTGGACTGGTCGATCAGGGAGCGGAGTTCGACCGGGCGGTAGGAGATCTCCAGGTCCTGGAAGGGGCGGCCGATGTCGGTGGTGGTCAGGCCGAACTGGATCCTCGCCTGGCTGTTGATCACCACGACCGATCCGTCGCCGTCGAGAGCGATCAACGGGGCCGGTCCGGCGTCGAGGACCAGGTCGCGCAGCTGGCGGGTGCGCGCGACGGAGTGCAGCTCGACGCCGGCGCCGGATCTGATCTTCGGAGGGGCGGGGTGGTACGGCAGCCCGGCGTCGCCGGCCCGGCGCCTGAAGATGCGCTGGCGCATGTTCACGACCTCGAACCGCTCGGCGTCGTTGAGCAGCATCTCGGCCTTGCCGAGGAAGAGGACGCCGCCTGGGCGCAGGGCGAAGTGGAAGCGGTCGACGATCTGTGTCTGGGCCTCGGTGTTGAAGTACATCAGGGTGTTGCGGCAGACGAGCAGGTCCAGCCGGGAGATCGGGGCGTCCCGGGTGATGTCGTGCCGTCCGAAGATCACCCGCCGCCGCAGGTCGGGGCGGAAGCTGAACTGCGTGCCGTTCTGCTCGAAGTACTTCTCCCGCAGATCCACGGGGAGTGCTTCCAGGGACTTCGGCTGGTACAGCCCCGCACGGGCCTCGCGCAGCGCCTCCTCGTCGACATCCGTGGCGTAGACCTTGACCCGGCGCAGACACTCCTCCAGACCGAGGGCCTCCGCGAACATGATGACCAGCGAGAACGCCTCCTCGCCGCTGGAGCAGCCCGCGCTCCACACCCTGATCTCCTCGTCCGGCGTGAGCGCCGCGAGCAGCTCGGGGACCACATCGTGCTGGAGGAAGGCCCACGCGTCCGGGTCGCGGAGGAAGGAGGTGACGTTGATCAGGATCGTGTTGAAGAGGGCGCCGAACTCCTCCGCATTGGTCTCCAGGAGATCCTGGTAGTCCAGGTAGGAGCCGCTGCCGACGTCGGTCATCCGCTTGTGGATGCGCCGGGTCAGCGTGGAGCGTTTGTAGCCGGTGAAGTCGAAGCCGCGGGCTTCCCGGATGAAGCCGAGCAACTCCTCCAGCGCCTCGCCGTCCGACACGTCCCGCTCTTCGCCCATCAGCGCATCACTGCCTCTTGGCCTCGACAAGTCCGCGCACCACCGCGGCGATCTCCGCAAGGGGTAGCACGAAGTCCACCGCTCCCGTGTCGACCGCCGCCTGCGGCATCCCGGAGAACTCCGCCGACTGTGGATCCTGGGCGATCACCGTGCCGCCGCGCGACTTGACGGCATCGACTCCCATGGCGCCGTCCCGGCCGGTGCCGGTGAGCACACAGGCGATCGCCTCCGGCCCGTAGGCACCGGCAACCGATTCGAACAGGAGGTCGGCGGAGGGGCGTACGAAGTGGACGAGCTCGGTGCTGGTCAGGGTCAGGACGTTGTCGGAGCCGACGAGGAGATGCCGGTCGGGCGGGGCGATGTAGACGGTGCCGGGCAGCGCGACCTCCTCCGCCTCGGCGAGCTTGACCCGGAGTTCGGTGCGGCGGGCGAGGACCTCGGCGAGCACCGTCCGGTGCCGCGGGTCGAGGTGCTGGACGACCAGCACCGGCACCGGCAGATCGGGGCCAAGTGCCCCGAGCAGCGCGCTCAGTCCTTGGATACCGCCCGCGGACGACGCGACGGCGACGATGCTGTAGTGATCCGCGGGTGCCTGGTCGGCCGTCACGCTGCGAGCCTAGCGGAACCCGGGGCGGCCGGTGAGATGTGCAAGCGGCCGAGGCGGCGGACAGGGCGGAAAACGGCGCTCCGGACATGGCTCCGAGGCCCCTGGGTGGAATGTCAAGGCGATCCGAAGACATTTCCCTCTAAAGAAGGAATATCCTCTTGGGTGAAGCGTTTCTGTTCGATAGCCGTGCGTGCTCTGTTGTACCTCGGCCTAGAGTCGCGCTGTCGTCACCCGTGCTCCCGGTGGCTGTGGACCTCCGTCGTCGCCCGCACCGAGGCGGGCAACCCGCTGAACCCACGGTGATGCCGCCATGCCAGGGAATGCCACTCCCCCCTCCCCGCACGTTCGCACATACGAGACGGCAGGACGAACGGTCGTCGAGCTGTTCGGCGAAATCGACATAGCCGTCGTCCTCCGCATCACCGCTGAGCTGGACACGGCGACGGGCCGGCCGGAAACCGAGGTGGTGATCGATCTCGGTCCTGTCGATTTCCTGGACTGTTCCGGGCTGGGGCTGCTGTGTCGCGCACGGCGACGCGTCGAGGAACGGGGCGGACGTCTGACCCTTGTCTGTCCGCACCCCGTCATCCTCAAAATGCTCCGCATCGTGGGACTCGGCCACGTGTTCACCCCGAGGGCCACGTTGGCCGAGGCGCTCGACGGCGCGTACGTCCGCGAACTCAGGGCGGACGCGCGCCGGTGACGGCGTCCTCCAGAGTCGGAGACCGGATCCTTGTCTATTGCCTTCAGCGCCGCTCGCTCTAGGCTGTCAGTAGAGACCTGCCTGCTCATAGAAGAGGCAGCGTCGGCCCGTGCAGCGGGCCATGACCGACCCCGTGCCCCCGGGTCATGAGAGACACACCCGTCAGGTGGCCGGAGCCTCAGCCCTGCAACGGACCTGAACGGACTCCGCCCTCGTCCTCCCGGCCCGGTTCGAGTCGGGGCACACTCCCGCGTCGCCCCGAGCGGCCGTGAGGACGATCCTCGTGCGTGGACCTCGCTTGTGACAGGGGGGACGAGGTCCGCGCACACCGGCGGCCGTCGCCGCAGCCAGGCGACGGCCGCCATCATCGTGTTCCCGGGTGGCAGGCGTTCCCACTACGCGCGATCCGAAGCGGTCGTGCGGCGTGACGCTTCGTCCGTCCCGTCGTCCGTCGGGGAGGAGGCCTCCGCGGGCTCTGCCGCCGCCTTCTCTCCGAGCTTCCGCGCCCTCAACCGGCGCACACGCGCAAGGAGGTCGGAACGGGAGCCCCTGCTCCGGCGCCCCTGGACACGTGGGTCGTCGGTGACCTCGTACCGCTTCACGTAGGTCGCGAGGAACGCCTGGAGCGTGGCGACCGCGGGGATGGCGATGAGGGCGCCGACGGCGCCGAGCAGGGCGGTGCCGGCGATGACGGAGCCGAAGGCGACCGCGGGATGGATGTCGACGCTCCTGGCGGTCAGCTTGGGCTGTAGCAGGTAGTTCTCGAACTGCTGGTAGATCACGACGAAGAGCAGCACCCACAGCGCGTACCAGGGGTCGACGGTGAAGGCGATGAGCATCGGCAGGGCGCCCGCGAGGTAGGTGCCGACGGTGGGTATGAACTGGGAGACCAGGCCCACCCAGACGGCGAGCACGGGCGCGTAGGGCACGCCCAGCCACTCCAGAAGTATGTAGTGCGCGATTCCGGAGATGAGCGCCATCAGGCCGCGCGAATATATGTAGCCGCCGGTCTTGTTGACGGCGATCTCCCACGCGCGCAGCACCTCTGCCTGCTTGGCGGGCGGTAGTACGGAGCACATTGCGCGGCGCATTCGGGGGCCGTCCGCGGCGAAGTAGAACGAGAACAGCGCGATCGTCAGCAGCCGGAAGAGCCCTCCGAGGACCTGGCCCGACACGTCGAGGACGCCGGTGGCGCTGTTCTGGACGTAGTTGCGCAGCCAGTCGGAGCGGAGCAGGTTCTCCTGGACGTCCAAGCGCTTCAGCTTCGTGTCGAAGTGGACGTTGATCCAGTTGATGACGGAGTCGAGGTAGGCCGGGAAGTCCTCGACGATCTTGATGAGCTGCTCGGCGAGCATGGACCCGAGCAGTGTGACGAAGCCGATGGTCGCGATGGCGAGGCCGAGGAAGACGAGGAAGGTGGCCAGCCCGCGGCGCATGCCCCGCGAGGCCATCCGGCTCACCGCGGGCTCGATCGCGAGGGCGAGGAAGAACGCGATCAGGATGTTGATCAGCAGGCCGAGGAGCTGGTGGAAGGCCCAGCTGCCCAGCTGGAACACGGCGATGAGGGCGAGCGCGAGCATCATCGCGCGCGGCAGCCAGCGCGGCATGCGCGCACCCGGCCCGGTGGCCTGCCCGGGCGGGGGCTGAGCGCTCGGCGGCGCGTCGAATGCAGAGGCGCGCGGGGCGGCCTGACCGGTCTCGTCTGTGCTGGACACCGTGCAAGTCTCACCGACGCCACGCCGGGGCCGGACGCCGCCCCCGGCTCTGGTGGCCGCACAGCTGCCCTGATGCTGTCGGGAACCTGTGAATTTGTGTGATCACTGCGAGGCTGGGCAGACGCCGCTCTTATGAGCACCCCCATTCCGAGCACGGCAGACGAGGACACGGAGCAGAGCCTGAGCATGCAGGCGGCGCCGCCGCTCGACCCGTCGGCGGCGGAACGGCGAAGAGACGGAGGGCGGGGCTTTTCGTCGGCGCTGCGTGGTGGGCGGGTGGCGGGGCTGGACGGACTGCGGACGGTCGCCGTGGCGTTGGTGATCGTCTATCACGTGGAGCCGGACTGGGTGCCCGGAGGCTCCGTCGCGGTGGACGTCTTCTTCACGATCAGCGGCTTCGTCATCACCCGGCTGCTGGTCGCCGAGTACGCCCGGACCGGCCGCATCGGCCTGGGGTCGTTCTACCGGCGGCGGTGGCTGCGGCTGGGGCCGGCCATGCTGGTGATGTGCGCGGTCACCGCCTTGCTGTCCGTGGCGCTCCCGCTGCCGCTGTTCGACGGGGCGTGGGCAGCGGCGGCGCTGGCCGCGGTCTCGGTGGTCAACCTCGTACGGGCCGGGGAGCCGGGGCCGTACTCCGACCTCACCGCCCCGCTCAGCCACACCTGGTCCCTCGGAGTGGAGGAGCAGTTCTATCTGGCCTGGCCACTCCTGCTGCTGGTGCTGCTGCGGTACGCGACGGCGCGGACGGTCCTGGCCTGGCTCGCGGCACTGTGCATCCTGCCCGTGCTCTGGCGGCTGGCGCTGTGGGATCCCACGGCGGCACACCGCATCTACAACGGCCCCGACACCCGCGCCGACCAGCTCCTCGTCGGGGCCCTGCTGGCCGTCGTACTGGCCCGACTGCGCACCGACGACCCCCGGCTGGCGCTGCTGCGCCGATGGGCGGGACGGCTGTGCTGGCCCGCGCTCGCGTTGCTGGGGCTGGTCGCCTGGCGGATCCCGATCACGGAACCGAGCGGGTGGAACCCCGTGTGGTACACGGTCGGACTGCTGGCCGCCGCCGTTCTGTCGGCCGTGGTCGTGGCCGCGCTGGACCTGTGCCCGCGGACGTGGCACTCCCGTCTGCTGTCGGTGCCCGCCCTGACGTGGGTCGGGCGCAACCTCAGCTACGGGATGTACCTGTGGCACTACCCCGTCATCCGGCTGCTCTCCGACCTGGGCGTGGACGGCGACCGGCTGCTCCCCGCCGGCGTCGCGGCGACGGTCGCGGCGGCCCTCGCCTCGTACGTCCTCATAGAGCGGCCCTTGCTGCGACGCGACCGGTTCCGCGTGCGACGGTTGGAGCCGGTTGTCGCTTCGGTGCGTAGACCGGAGCCTTCGTGACGCCCTTGCCGAAGAGCTTGTGGTGCGGTGCGCACAGGCACGGTCCGTTGTCGACGTCGTCGGGGCCGTCCTGAGCCCACGGTCAGGACCAGCCCGCGCATCCGCCGTTCCGCCGCCTCCGGGTGACGGAGCTCGCGCCGCAGCGCACGTCTGAGGTCCGGCGTGAGTCGTCCGGTGGCACCCGACTCCCGAAGCTCCCGCAGGCCACCGCCTGGGCTGCTGCCGGTCGCAGGAGGCGGCGGACGCTCAGGTGGCGATCAGGAGTCGGCGACTCCCGGATCAGGCGGACGCGGGATCGGAGGCGGATTCCGACACGCTGCGCCAGGTCGAGTCGGCGTCGGTCAGGGCCTGTGCGGCGGCCTGGGCGTAGTGCATGGCGTCCCGGCCCAGGAGGAGCCGCAGTGGGGCGTCCTCGCGTCCGGCGAGGTCCATCACGATCGCCGCGATCCTGGCGGGATCGGCCGCCTGCTCTGCGATGGAGCGGGCGGCGTCGGCTCCGCGGATCATGTCGGCGAAGGCGCCGACGGTGGCCTGGTAGGGGGCGCTGATCGGCGGGACCGTCATGGACGAGCCGGCCCAGTCGGTGCGCATGCCGCCCGGTTCGAGGACGGTGACCTTGATGCCCAGCGGGGCGACCTCCTGGGCCAGGACGGTGGAGAACCCGCCCACGGCCCACTTCGCGCTCTGATAGGCGGCAAGTCCGGGCGAGCCGACCCGCCCGCCGATCGAGGACACCTGGAAGACGTGCCCCGAGCCCTGTTCGCGCAGGAACGGCAGGACCGCCTTGGTCACCTGGACGACGCCGTAGAAGTTGGTGTCGATCTGCGCGCGGAAGTCCTCGGGGACGACGTCCTCGATGGAGGCGATATCGCCGTAGCCGGCGTTGTTGACCACGACGTCCAGACGGCCGAAGGTCTTGATGCCCTCCTGAACGGCCTGCTGTACCTGGTTGTTGTCGGTGACGTCGAGAGCGAGGGGAAGGACCCGCTCTCCGTACCGGTCGGCCAGGTCGTCGAGTTGGGCGGGCTTGCGGGCCGTGGCGACGACCTGGTCGCCGGCCTCCAGGGCGGCCTCGATGATGGCGCGGCCGAGGCCGCGGGAGCTTCCGGTGACGAACCAGACCTTGGACATGACGGTGCTCGATTCTGTGAGGAGGGGATCTTGGCGATGAGGTCGAACGGGGCGTGGTCGAGGACCCGCGGGCCGATGGTGGGGCTGGCCGCCTGCCGTGCCAGCCGTCCATGCCGGGTGACCGCTGCGCCCAGGCGGGGCCATTTCAGACCGCCGGTCTGTTGGGTGCTTCCCAACGTAAGGGACCGTCGGTCTGATGCCAAAAGACCGGGAGTCTGTAAGGTGGGGTGCATGACGACCTTCCAGCGCGCGCGCAGCGAGGAGCAGCGCGAGATTCGGCGGCGGGCGATCCTCGACACCGCGGCCGCGATGCTCGACGAGATGTCCGTGAACGCGGTCAGCCTCAACGAGTTGAGCCGCCGGGTCGGGCTGGCCAAGTCGAACGTGCTGCGCTACTTCGAGTCCCGCGAAGCGATCCTGCTGGAACTCCTCGACGTCGCCTGGAAGGAGTGGGACAACGAGCTGCCCGAGCGCCTGGATGCCGCCCTCGACGCCGACGCCTCGGCAGCCCGCCGGGGCGAGCAGTTCGCGGCCACGCTCACCCGCACCCTCGCGGACCGGCGGATGCTGTGTGACCTGCTGAGCGCCCAGGCCGGCGTGCTGGAACACAACGTGTCGCCCGAGGTCGCCGCCCGTTACAAGAAGGTCGCCCTCGGCAACGTCGCCGACCTCGCCGCACTGGCCCGCGCCCACCTGCCCGAACTCGGCGAGCACGCCGAGCAGTTGTGCGGCCAGATGATCATGGCGGCCGGGGCGGTGTGGACCCACGCCCGCCCCTCGGCGGCCATGCTCGCCGCCTACCGGGACGACCCCTCCCTGGCCGCACACCGGATGGACTTCGCCCCGTCCCTGCGGGAAACCCTGACCACCCTCATCGCCGGGACCCTCGCCCGCGCGCGTTCCTGAGTCCCCAGCCCCCTCCGCAACTCCCTGGAGCAGACATGCGTGTGGTCATCTTCGGCGCCTCCGGCATGATCGGACAGGGCGTCCTGCGCGCCTGTCTGCTGGACGACAGCGTCACCGACGTCCTGCTGGTCGTACGCAGCCCCCTGAACGTGCCCCATCCGAAGGTCCGTGAAGTCGTCCACGCCGACTTCACCGACTTCCAGGCGATCCGGGACGAGCTGACCGGCCTGGACGCCTGCTTCTTCTGCCTGGGCGTGTCGTCGGCAGGACGCGACGAAGCGGCGTACACCCGCGTCACGTTCGACTACACGCTGGCCGCGGCCCGGGTGGTCGGCGCCGACAACCCCGCCCTGACCTTCATCTATGTCTCGGGCCAGGGCACCGACAGCACGGAGAAGGGCCGCACGATGTGGGCCCGGGTCAAGGGCCGTACCGAGAACGCGCTGCTGGCGATGGACTTCTACGCCTACATGTTCCGCCCCGGCTTCATCCAGCCCCTGCACGGCGAGGTGTCCCGCACGGGCAGCTACCGGGTGCTGTACCGGCTCACGTCCTGGGCCTTCCCCGTCCTGCGCCGCCTCGCCCCACGCCACACCACGACGACCGAGCACCTGGGCCTCGCGATGCTCGCCGTCGTCGAGCAGCAGGGTGCGGGGCCGAGGGTGCTGGGCAACGAGGACATCAACCGGCTCGGCTCTCGGTGACGGACCGGCGGCAGGGAGAGCGGAAGTGCGGGTACGGCACGAAGCCGCCCGCGTGGCTCAGGATGAACCGGAATTTCGGGTAGCGCCGGACGATGCCGTTGCGTACGAGGAGAAAGGCGGCCCGGGTGGTGTCGAGGAGGAAGTCCGCGGCGAACGACGGGATGTTCTCGACCGCGGGCGCCGGGAGTTCGGCCGGGTGGACGAAGGCGACGGCGGACCGGTCGTTCGTGGTCCGCCACAGTTCGTCCTGGCCGGCCGCGCCGAGGTAGGTGCCCTGGTTGTCGGCGAGGAGGATCACGCCGTCGGCGCCCAGGTCGTCCAGGGCGGGTGCGGTCGCGGAGGCGGAGGTGGCGGCGTCGGGCATCGGCAGGGTGGCGAAGCAGCCGAAGCGGCCCGGGTGTTCGACGGTGAGGGACGCGGCGAAGTCATTGAGCCGCCGGGCCGGGCGGCGGCTTCGGCCTCACCCCCAACGCCGCCTCGGGTTTCCAGTCGGGCAGCGCGCGGCCCCCGGCTTCGGCGCTGCCCGCCTTGGCGAGCAGGTCGCGGTAGAAGGGCGGGACGATGTGCTGGTGGACGTAGACGCGGTGGGTCATCCCTCGCTCCTCGCCGCCATCCGGATCGCCGCGTCGTAAACGAGCCGCGCGTGCAGCTCGAACAGCGCCACCAGGTCGACGGCGTCGCCAGTTCCGCCTCGGCGCCCGCTCCCTGGCCCACCCGGAGGCCACGGTCCCCGCGCTGAGCGGCAGCGGCATCCCCGACGACTGACACAGGGCACCGTCTCCATCGCCTGCGTGTATGCGAGGCGCAAAGGGTGGGGCGTTTTACGGTGTCTTGATGCGACTTGTTCCGTTGTGGGCCTTGCTTTCGTCGGGGTGTGCGCCTGTCCTCCTCATCGGAGGCTGGACGGTCGCGGCACGGCTCGAAGGGCCCGCCTACGACCCCGCCACCCAGACGATCAGCGTGCTGGCGGCCTACGGGTCGGCAGGATTCTGGGTGATGTCCGGAGCGCTGTTCGCCCTGGGTATCTGTCATTTGATGACCGCATGGGGCTTGCGGCCGGCCTCGTTCGCCGGGCGCGTGGCGCTGGGCGGGGGCGGAGTGGCGGCGGTGGTGGTGGCGCTGGTGCCGCCGCCGACCAGCGGGGGGTCCCTGCGGCACGGTTCGGTGGCGGTGGTCGGCTTTGCGCTCCTGGCGGTGTGGCCGGTGCTGGCCGCCGTGCGCGGCGGAGCCCCGCCGTGGGGGCTCAGGCCGGCGCCCTCGATCGCGGCGACCGTTCTGATGGTCGTCTCCGCCCTCTGGTTTCTGATCGAGATGCAGCAGGAAGACGGTGCCATCGGGGTGGCCGAACGTCTCGTGACGGCGATGCAGTCCCTGTGGCCCTTCGTGGTCGTCGCGTCCTGCGTTCGGCGGCCCCTCGGTGATCGGCTTTGAACATCACATTCCGTTTTTGAAAAGTTTCAAAAGGCCTCCGCGGTCCGCTGCGGTTTCCTCTGCCAAAGCCATGGACAGCCGTCCCAAGTGCCACTAGTTTCCCCGCCGATCGCAGTGAATCGATACAACCCGAGTCATAGCCGAAGGGATGACGGCGTGGACAACGGAATCGACCGCGAAACGAATGGCATACCCCGCAGAACCGTGCTTGCCGTGAGCATGGGTACGGCGGCCGCGGCGGCAGTGGCGACCGGAAGAGGTACGGCGTATGCCGCGCCGCCTTCGTCAGCTGAGACCTCCGTCTCCGCCCTGACAGTGGAACACCGAACGAACCCCCTGGGCGTGGACGCCCCCGCCCCCCGCTTCGGCTGGCACCTGCGCTCGCCGGCCCGGGGCCGACGCCAGACGGCGTACCAGATCATGGTGGCGACCGCCCCCGGCCGCGCGGACGTATGGAACAGCGGCCGGATCGACTCGGCGGACTCCGTGGCGGTGCCGTACACGGGCCCCGAACTCCATCCCTCCACCCGCTACTTCTGGACCGTACGGGTCTGGGACGAGAATGGCCGCAAGGTCTCCACCACCCCGACCGCCAGTTTCGAAACCGGTCTCCTCAGCACCGACGGTGCAACCGGCTGGCACGGTGCCAAGTGGATCAGCATGGCGGGCAAGCGTCCGAACACCGCCGGAGCGCCACTGCTCCGCCACGAAACCGTTCTCCGCAAGGCCCGCATCACGCAAGCCCGCCTCTACATATCCGCCCTCGGCGTCTACGAGGCCTACCTCAACGGCCGCCGCGTCTCCGTGCCGCAGGGCAGCGGCAGCACGTATGAGCTGCTCACGCCCGGCTGGACCAACTACGACACCGCCGTCAACTACATGACGTACGACGTGACCGAACTGCTCGCGGGCGAGCGGCGGGTCACGCTCGGCGCCGTTCTTGGCAACGGCTGGTACAACTCGCGCGTCAGTGAACCGGTCGACGGCGCGCCGGCGAGCAGGTACTACAGCAAGGACGGCAACCCCCTTGCTCTGAAGGCGAAGCTGCTGATCCGGTACGCCGACGGGACGACCCAGACGGTGGTCACCGCACCCGGCACCGGTTGGAAGGCCACCGACTCCGGCCCGTATCGGGCGGACGACATCTACGACGGGCAGACCTACGACGCCCGCAAGGAACTGCCAGGTTGGGCGGCAAACGGTTTCGACGACAGCGCCTGGTCGGATGTCGAAGTAAACGGTTTCGCCGCGAAGTTCCCCGACTCGAAGCTGGTCGCCTATCCCGGGGAGACGGCACGCCTGATGTCGGAGTGGGACCGCCGCCCGCAGTCCGTAACCGTCTACGACAAGGTCACCGGCGAAGAGGGCAGCCCCAACGGCAAGGGTCGTATCGTCGTCGACCCCGACCGCTCGACCACCGACCCGGCGCAGGCCGAGCGTGCCGAGGTCACCCTCCGCACCGGGGAAACCGCCGTCCTCGACCTGGGCCAGAACCTGGTCGGCGTCCCCCGCTACACGCTCAAGGGCCCGGCCGGCGCCGAAGTGGTCTTCCGCTTCGGCGAGATGCTCAACGACGACAGCGCGGGCGCCGACGGCCCCGAGGGCTCGGTCTACCTGGCCAACCTGCGCTCCGCCAAGGCGACCAGCACCTACGTCCTCAAGGGCGCTGAGGACGGCGAGACCCACGAGGACTCGCTCACCTTCTACGGCTTCCGCTACGTGCAGGTGCGGACCGTCACCCCCGACACCACCGTCACCGTCTCCGGCGTGACCGGCAAGGTCGCCACCTCCGCCATCCGCGACACCGGCACCGTCACCACCGATAACGACCTGGTCAACCAGCTGTTCAGCAATGTCCGTTGGGGTCAGCGCGGCAACTACCTCTGGGTCCCCACCGACTGCCCGCAGCGCGACGAACGCCAGGGCTGGACCGGCGACACCCAGGTGTTCTGCAACACCGCCCTCTACAACGGCGACGCCGTGAACTTCCTCAGCCACTTCCAGGAAACCCTGATCGCGTCACAGACGGCGTACGGCCTCGACGGCGCCCAGTTCCCGTGTATCGCCCCCGGCTCCCGGTACGCCTTCCCGGCCCCGGCGAGCGGCTGGGCCGACGCGGGCGTCATCGTCCCGTGGACCGTCTGGCAGATGTCGGGCGACACCACGGTGATCGACCGCAGCTGGGCCGCCATGACCAAGTACATCGACTGGATCCGCGCCAAGTCCGGTGACGCGTACGCCGGTCAGGGCGCGATCTTCGGCGACTGGCTGTCGTTCCAGAACACCAGCGCACAGCTGATGAGCGACGCCTACTTCGCGTACTCGACCCGGCTCGTGGCGGACATGGGCCGCGCCACCGGCCGTACGACCGAGGCCGCCGCGTACGACGAGCTGTCCGGGAACATCAGGAAGAAGTTCCTCGCCAAGTACCTCGCCACCGACGCGTCCGGCAGGCTCGTGCTCCGCTCCGGCCTCGGCAAGCCGCAGGACTGGGGCGAGCCCGCCCCGGCGGAGGACAACTCCCAGACCGCGCTGCTGTGGGCGCTCAAACTCGGCCTGTACGAGACGGACGCGCAGCGCCGCGAGCTGGTGGCCCTGCTCGCCGAGAACATCGAGAACTCGGAGGCGTACCAGCAGGCCCACCCGGACAGCGCCCGGGTCGACTATGCCGAGAACACGCTTTCCGTGGGTTTCCTGGGCGTCAACGTCCTCGCCCCCGTGCTCACGGCCGAAGGCCGCGCGGACCTGGCGTACGAACTGCTCCACCAGGACGCCATGCCGTCCTGGCTGTACTCGGTGAAGAACGGCGCCACCACCATCTGGGAGCGCTGGAACTCCTACTCCGAGGAAGACGGTTTCGGCCCGGTCGGGATGAACTCGTTCAACCACTACTCCTACGGCGCCATCGTGGAGTGGATGTACGAGGACATGGCCGGTATCGCCAAGGACCCGGCCCACGCCGGCTTCCGGCACTTCTTCCTCCGGCCGCACATCGACCCCACCGGGAAGGTCACGCGGGTGGCCGGTTCGTATGTCTCCCCGTACGGCGAGATCGTCAGCGAATGGACGGTGACCGGCGGGACGCTCACCCACCGTGCCGTGGTCCCGCCGAACACGACGGCGACCCTGAGCGTCCCGACGGCCGACCCGGACACGGTCCGCGAGGGCAGGACACCGCTGTCTCGGGTGCCGGGTGTGAAGTACCTGGGCCACGCGGACGGGGCCGCGAACTACCGCATTCCGTCCGGCAGTTACCGGGTGACCTCCGTGCTGCGCTGACGGTCGGGCGACACCCGGACCGGGAGCGCGTACGCCGCCGGGGCCGAGGACGTCACCACGTGGGCCCCAGCGCCAGCAGCCGCTCCCGTACCCGGGCGACGTCCGGGTTCTCCGGTGCTCCCGGGCGCTGGACGAGATACCCGGTGTTGATCGGCGGATCGTCCGTCTCGTGGAGCAGGACCAGGGCGCCGGCGGCGAGTTCGGCCGCGCAGAGATAGCGGGGCAGGACCGTGAAGCCGGCGCCCGCCGTGACCGCCGCCAGGACGCCCCGCAGGTCGGGCATCGTGACGGCGGCGCGGCAGTTCAGGCGCTGCTCGAAGACGTGGCGCCAGTAGCGGCGGACGATGGGCAGGTCCTCGGCGTAGGTGATCAGCGGGACGGAGTGGAGGGTGCCGGGACCCTCCGTGGTGAGGCGTCCGGCGACGTGCTCGGCCCACGTCGGGGCGGCGACGAGGACGAACTCCTCGTCCAGCAGAGGCACCGCGGCCAGCGTCCGGCCGCGTGGGCGAGCGGTCGCGATGACGAGGTCGTGGCGGCCGGAGCGCAGTTCGTCGAGGAGCGGGTCGGTCAGGCCCGGCGTGATCCGCACCTGCACGCCGTCCGCGATGAGCGGTGCCAGCGCGGGCAGCACCCGGAGGCAGAGGAGTTCGGCGGGCCCGGCCAGATGGACCGGAGCGGTGGCCGCGGCCTCCGCCGGGTCGTGTCCGGTGGCGGCCAGCAGCGCGTCCAGCGGGCCCGCGATCCTGGTCGCCAGGTCATGGGCGTAGGGCGTCGGCGCGACCCCGCGCGGCAGCCGGGCGAACAGCTCGCGCTGCGACTGCCGTTCCAGGGCCCTGACCTGGGTGGTCACCGTGGGCTGCGAGATGCCGAGCAGCTGGGCGGCGGCGGTGAAGGAGCCGGAGCGGTAGACGGCGAGGAACGTACGGACGAGGTTCAGGTCCAGGGGCGGGGAGTGCGGCGCCCCGTCCGGGTCCCGGGGCTCGCGGGACCCGTGGGGGCCATCGGAATCCTTATGCCTCATAGCGGTGAGCCTAGCTCTTCGCTATGGCTTGCGGCCCTGCTCGCTCAGGCCAGTTTCTTCAGCAGCTCGGTGGCGAGCGGGGCGGAGGAGGCCGGGTTCTGGCCGGTGACCAGGTTGCGGTCGACGACCACGTGCGGCACCCAGGGCTCGCCGACCTGCACGTCCACGCCCGCCTCGACGAGCCGGGTCTCGAGCAGCCACTTCGCCTTGTCGGCGAACCCGGACTGGGTTTCCTCGGTGTTGGTGAAGGCCGCGACCCGGTAGCCGGCGAAGGCGTTGCCGCCCTCGGCCCGCACCGCGGCCAGCATCGACGCCGGGCCATGGCAGACAATGCCGAGCGGCTTGCCGGAGTCCAGGGTCTCGATCAGCAGCTTGCCGGAGGCGGCGTCGACGGCGAGGTCCTCCATCGGGCCGTGACCGCCCGGATAGAAGACGGCGTCGTAGTCGTCGAGCCGGACCTCCTCCACCTTGACCGGCTGCTGAAGCTCGGTGAGCGAGGCGAGCACGGCCGCGACCCGGTCGGCGCCTTCCTGGCCCCCGTTGAACTCGGGCGCCAGGCTGGCCTGGTCGACGGTCGGCACGACACCGCCGGGGGTGGCGACCACGATCTCGTGACCGGCGGCCTTGAACGCCTCGTACGGGGCGACGGCCTCCTCGGCCCAGAAGCCGGTCGGGTGGCGGGTGCCGTCGGCGAGCGTCCAGTGGTCGGTGCCGGTCAGTACGAAAAGGATTTTTGACATGCATCCACGGTAGGGCGGGCCCGCCATAGGGATCCAATGAGGAATCCAATGTCGGGTATTGGAAACCCAATAGCACCACAGTGATAGCCGATATGCTTATTCAACTTGTTGAGTAAGTAGTCACTGTGAGGTGATCTCGTGCACCCCTTCCGCAAGGCCGTCGAGAACCGCGATGCCGCAGCCGTGGCAGCGCTGCTCGCCGACGACGTCGTGTTCACCAGCCCCGTCGTCTTCAAGCCGTACACCGGCAAGGCGATCACCGGCGCGATCCTGCGCGGCGTCCTCCGCGTCTTCGAGGACTTCACGTACGTCCGTGAGATCGCCAACCCCGACGGCCGCGACCACGCGCTCGTGTTCACCGCCACCGTCGGCGGCAAGCAGCTCCAGGGCTGCGACTTCCTGCACTTCGACGAGGACGGGCGGATCGACGAGTTCACCGTCATGGTCCGCCCGCTGTCGGCGGCCAACGCGCTGGCCGAGGCGATGGGTGCCCAGTTCGAGCGGATCGAGCGGGAGGCGGCCGGCGGGCAGTGACGCGCGCCACAGGGCCGCCCGGGAACTCGGAGCCCACCGGACCCGACTGCTGAAGGTGATGGACGACTCCCGACGACTCCCCACCGGCGCGGGCGCGGCGCTGCGCAAGCTGCTGCCCCCGCCCGCGCTCTGCGGATTCCTCCTGCTCCTGGCCCTGCTGTTCACGGTGTCGTACGCCGTCGGCGCCACCGCCGGACCGGTCGCACCCGGCATACACGCCCCCGGAACCACATCCGACGGCGACGACGACGGCGACACGACACACGGGGGCGGACACGGTGGCTGAAGCGACCCTGGTGTCCACCGACCTCACCGTCGGCGGCATGACCTGCGCGGCCTGTGTGAACCGCGTCGAGAAGAAACTCGCCAGGCTCGACGGCGTCACGGCGACCGTCAATCTCGCCACCGGCCGCGCCCGGGTGAGCCACCCGGCGTCCGTGCGGCCCGAGGATCTGGTCGCGACGGTGGAGAAGGCCGGGTACACGGCCGCGCTGCCCGAGCCGGAGAAGGAGCGCCGGGAGGATCCGGAAGCCGGCCGACTTCCCGACGACGTACGGCAGTTGGCGATCACCGCGCTGCTCGCGGTACCGGTGCTCGTGCTGTCGATGGTGCCGTCGCTCCAGTTCCGCAACTGGCAGTGGCTGTGCTTCGTCCTGGCCGCACCGGTCGCCGTATGGGGTGCGTGGCCGTTCCATGTGCGGGCGATGCGCGGGCTGCGGCACTCGGCGGCGACCATGGACACGCTGGTGTCGCTCGGCGTCGTGGCGTCCTTCTCCTGGTCGGCGTACGCACTCTTCCTCGGCGGTGCCGGCGATCCGGGGATGCGGATGCCGTTCAGTCTGCTGCCCTCCGCCTCCGACGGCGTGGCGCACATCTACCTCGAAGCGGCCGTCGGCGTACCGCTGTTCGTGCTGGCGGGCCGCTTCCTGGAGGCGAGGGCGCGGCACGGGACGGGAGCGGCGCTGCGGTCGCTGGCCGCACTGACGGTCAAGGACGTCTCGGTGCGCGCCGACGGCAGTGAACGTCTGGTGCCCATGGGCGAGTTGCGGGTCGGCCAGGTCTTCGTGGTGCGGCCCGGGGAACGGGTGGCCACCGACGGCGAGGTCGTGGAGGGCAGTTCCGCGGTGGACCTGTCCCTGGTCACCGGCGAGAGCGAGCCGGTCGAGGTGCAGCCGGGCGCTGCGGTGGTCGGCGGGGCCGTCAACGCGGGCGGACTGCTGCTCGTGCGGGCCGGCGCGGTCGGCGCCGACACACAACTCGCCCGCATCACCCGGCTGGTGACGGAAGCTCAGGCGGGCAAGGCGAGGGCGCAGCGGCTGGCGGATACGGTCGCGGGCGTCTTCGTCCCCGTCGTGCTCGCGCTCGCCGTCACGACGCTCGGCTTCTGGCTCGGCGCCGGGGCCGATCCGCAGGCCGCGATCACCGCGTGCGTGGCCGTACTCGTCGTGGCCTGCCCGTGCGCGCTGGGCCTGGCGACGCCGACCGCGCTGATGGCCGCCACCGGCCGGGGCGCCCAGCTCGGCGTCCTGGTCCGTGGACCGCAGGCCCTGGAGGGGCTGCGGCACATCGACACCGTCGTCCTCGACAAGACCGGCACCCTCACCTCCGGCCACATGACCGTCGCCCGCGTCACCGCGGTGCCTGGCGGCCTCGGCCGCGAGGCCGTGCTGCGACTGGCCGGCGCAGTCGAGCAGGGCTCGGAGCATCCGCTGGGCCGGGCGATCACCTCGTACGCGCGACGGGGGCGGTCATTGCCCGACGTGAGCGACTTCCGGGCCGAGGCGGGGTCCGGCGTGCGCGGACGGGTCGAGGGGCGGCTCGTCGAAGTCCTCGCCCCCGACGAGGAGTTGCCCGTCGCCCTGGCGGACGCGCTGCCCGTCGCGGAGGCCGCCGCGCACACGCCGGTCCTGGTCCGGGTGGACGGCGTCGCCCAGGCCCTGATCGAACTCGGGGACGTCGTCCGCCCCGGCAGCTACCGGGCCGTCCACCGGCTGCGGCGCCTGGGCGTACGTCCGGTCCTGGCGACCGGCGACCGGGAGGCGGCCGCCCGGGCCGTCGCCGCCGACCTGAGCATCCAGGAGGTGCACGCCCGCTGCACACCCGAGGACAAGGCCGACCTCGTACGGGAGTCGAAGGAGCGCGGTGAACGCGTCGCGGTCGTCGGCGACGGCGTCAACGACGCCGCCGCGCTGGCCGGAGCCGACCTCGGCATCGCCATGGGCACCGGCACGGACGTGGCGGCCGGCGCAGCCGACGTGACCCTCGTACGCGGTGACATCGACGCCCTGGCCGACGCGATCCTCCTGGCCCGCCGCACCCTGGGCACGATCCGCGCCAACCTCGTCTGGGCCTTCGGCTACAACGCGGTGACGCTGCCGCTCGCCATGGTGGGTCTCCTGTCCCCGATGTTCGCCGCGGTGGCCATGTCGCTCAGCTCGGTGCTGGTGGTGGGGAACAGCCTGCGGTTGCGGGCCTGGCAGCCGGCGCGAGCGGGGGGCCGTACGCGATGAACCCGACGCGCCCCACTCGCCGACGCGCCTGTAACGCGGTGACTCTGCTGCTCGCCATGGTGGGTCTCCTGTCCCCGATGTTCGCTGCGGTGGCCATGTCGCTCAGCTCGGTGCTGGTGGTGGGGAACAGCCTGCGGTTGCGGGCCTGGCAGCCGGCGCGAGCAGGAGGGCGTACGCGATGAACCCGACCCGCCATCCCTGGCGCCCCACCCGCCGCCGCCTCACCGACACCCTGCTGGCCGCCCTGGTCCCCGTCGCCGCATGCAGCGTCACGCTGGGCGGACTCACGACCTGGGTGAGCGCCGGAAAGGCGGGCACCCCGCCCCGCATCGACGTCTCGAACGCGCGCGTGTTCCTGCCGTACGGCGACACCACCGACACCGCGGCCTTCTTCGACATCGCCAACTCCGGCGGCGCGGACGACCGGCTGACCGGAGTCACCTCGGAGGACGTCCGCGGGAAGATCACGCTCAGCCGCCACCGTATGACCGGCGGCGGGGCCGCCTACGCCGAGGGCGTGGAGTCCGCCGCCGTGCCCGCGGGCGGCGAGCTGTCGATGTCGCCGCAAGGGATCGACTCGGTCCTGCGGGCGGGCGCCGACTGGCGGACCGGTGATCTCGTGGCGTTCACGCTGCACTTCCGGCACAGCGACCCGGTGCACGTCCCCGCGGTGGTGGTCCGGCCGGGGTCGTGAGCGTCGCGTTCGCTGTAATTAACGTTCTTGGTACAGCCGTCGGAGTCGACTCCCGGTAGGTTCCCGAGGGTTGTCGTGGCGTGGATCACGCGCCTCGAGTTGAGTGCGGTGCGGGGTGGATTTCCGTACCCACGGGTGACGGCCGACGTCAGGATGCGAGGATGTGTCGCCATGACAGCAGGGTGGTGTTCTCGCACAGTACGGGCCGCGGTGTTCGCGGCCGTCTGTGTGGTGCTCGCCGCTCTGGGCCACGTCCTGATGTCCGGCTCCCAGGTACCCGCCTGGACACTGGCCGCGGGCGCGGCCGGCACCGGCGTCGCCGGCTGGTGCCTGGCGGGCCGTGAACGCGGCCTCGCCCTCGTCGTGGCCGTCGCGGTCATCGCCCAGACCGCCCTGCACAAGGCGTTCTCGTACGCGCAGGCAGGGACGGCGAACGGCTCGACCTCCATGAACTCGGACATGGACATGGGCTCCGCGCACACGGGCTCGATGCATATGGACGCCATGGACTCCATGGGCGTGGCCCATATGGACATGAGCCATATGGATCACATGGGACAAACGGCTTCGGACTCCATGTCGGCCCTGTCCTCCTTGACTTCCCTGTCGATGGGCGGTTCGTCGTCCTTCGGCATGCTCGCCGCCCACCTGCTCGCCGCGTTGCTGAGCGGCCTGTGGCTGGCGTACGGCGAACGCGCCGCCTTCCGTATCCTGCGCGCCGTGGCCGGATGGCTCGCGGCCCCCCTGCGGTTGCTGCTCGCGCTTCCGGCCCCGCCGCACCGCCCCCGCCTCGTCGTGCGCCGTCGGCGCTCGGATCGGGCGCCGCGGCTTCTCCTTCTCGTCCATGCGATCACGTCTCGGGGTCCGCCCCTGGGGACCGCTGTCGTCTGAAGACAGCCGGTAACCCGAGCCCGCCCGTGCGCGCCTCGGGCCTCGGCCGTACGTCCACGTAGGCGGCGTGAGCCAGTGCCTCACGCCCGCGCAGACGTCTTACGGCCGTCTCCCCACTGACCGGACCGCCGCACCCGCGTGCGCCGTCGGTCCGATTCCGGATGACCGAGAAGGACACCAGGTGATCACTCCTGCCCTGCCGCACTCGCGCGACAAAAACGGCAGAACGGAAGTAGTTGGCCAGACAGAAGTATTTGGCCAGACAGAAGTCATTGACCAGGCAAGCCTCGACGACTCGATAACCGCCTGGGCGCTCGCCGCCCGCGGCGGAGACGCGCACGCCGTCGAGCAGTTCGTCCGTGCGCTGCACCGCGACGTCCTGCGGTACGTCGCCCATCTCTGCGCCGACCCACAGGCCGTCGACGACCTGGCGCAGGACACGTTCCTGCGGGCGCTCGGCAGCCTGCACCGCTTCGAGGGCCGTTCCTCGGCCCGCGCCTGGCTGCTGTCCATCGCCCGGCGCGCGGTGATCGACGGCTATCGGTACGCCGCCGCCCGGCCACGTCGGTCCGACGTACCGGACTGGCAGCTGGCCATCGAGCTGGCCCAGCCGCGGGACCTGCCCGGCTTCGACGACGGCGTCGCGCTGCTCGATCTGCTGGCGGTGCTGCCGGACGAGCGCCGGGAGGCGTTCATCCTCACCCAGCTGCTCGGACTGCCGTACGCGGAGGCCGCCGAGGTGAGCGACTGCCCCGTGGGGACGGTCCGCTCGCGGGTGGCTCGCGCGCGGGCGACGCTGATGGATCTGCTGGCGGAGGCGGACGCGCCGCAGCCGCAGGCGCCGGTGGAGCCCGCGCCCTTGCTGGCGGCGTAGGTCCGGCATCCGCCTTGGGGAAGGGGGCCGGTGGCACTCACCGCCGACCCCCTCCCCGCGACCATCGTGCGCACCTCGGTCGCACCACCGCGCCCCGGCGTCATCCCCCAGTCACTTCGAGCAGCGGGACGGCCGGGACGTCAGTGCCCCTTCGTCTCCTCGACGAGGTCGGGCACAAGACCGCACATCGCCTCCCGCTGAGCGGGCCCCATGAACTGGGCCAGTGACTCCTTGACCGTCTCGGCCAGGGCGTCGGAGGCCTCCGTCAGCACGCTGCGGGCCTTGTCCGTGAGGGCGACCTCGATGCCGCGCTTGTCGCCGCAGACCGACCTGCGGGTGACCAGGCCCGTGTGCTGGAGGCAGGCGATCTGGTAGGTGAGCCGGGTCTTGGGGCGGCCGAGAAGTTCCGCGATCCGGGTCATGCGCAGGGCCGCCTCGGGCTGCTCGGCCAGCAGGCACAGCACCAGGAACTCGTCGTGCGAGACGTCCAGCCGCTCCTTGACCACGGCACGCAGCCGCTGCTCGACGGCTCCCGTCGCGGCCAGCAGCACCATCCAGGCGCGCAGCTCCGTGGGCAGCAGTCCGCCACCCTGCGCGGACGGGCATTCGGGCAGATCGGCGGTGGGTGCGTCGGAGTCGGCCATGGATCTGAGTCTACCTGTTGTCCATTTTTGGACCGAGGGGTTGTTCAGATTTGGATAGTCGGCTAGCGTGAGGTCATCCAAATTTGAACACCAGGCACGTATCAGGAAAGCAGGGAACGATCATGACCGTCGCTGTGGAAACCGGACTGTGGCAGCTCGACACCACCGCCTCCACCGTCGCCCTCCGGCACAAGACGATGTGGGGCATGGTCACCGTGAAGGGCACCTTCCCCGCCGTCACGGGCCAGGGTGAGGTGCGGTCCGACGGCTCCGCCATCGGCACCGTGACCCTGGATGCCACCGCCCTGGACACCGGCAATGCCAAGCGCGACAAGCACCTGCGGTCCGCCGACTTCTTCGACGCCGACAACCACCCCGAGATCACCTTCGCGGTCCGCAGCGCCGAACTCCGCGACGGTGACAAGGTGCACGTCGTCGGTCAGCTGACCGCGCGTGGCGTCAGTCGGCCCCAGTCCTTCACCGCACGTCTGATCGGCTCGGACGCCGACTCTCTCACCCTGGACGCGGAATTCTCCGTGAACCGCGAGCAGTTCGGCATGGGCTGGAACCAGCTCGGCATGATCCGCGGCCTGACCACGATCACCACCACGCTTCGCTTCGTCCGCACCGCCGCCTGACGGGGCGTCAACCACCCGCGCGCAGCGGCACATCCGCGCTCGACAGTGTCTGCGGTCCGGCGGTGAAAGCACGCAGCCGGATCCGGCCCCGTGGCCCCGGAAGCGTGAACTTCCCGCCGGGAGGCAGGAGTTCGTAGGGCGCTGTGGTGTGGGCGGGCAGCATGGCCGGGCCCCGTACGATCGACCAGTACGGGTGCGTGCCCTGGCCCGTGGTGAGCATGAAGTGCGGCGCGAGCGCGGCGCCGCCCGTATTGGTGACGCGGAGGTCCAGCAGGGAAACCGTGTCGGCCGTGGCCCGCCGCACCGAAGTCACCCGCATGTGCAGCGGCGGCGTCCCCGTCGCCGCCCAGAGCGCGCTCCCGAGCGCAGGGGCGAGCAGGAGCACCGTCGCGGCGATCCGCACCGGACCGCGGCCGGGACCGGACAGCGCACGCGGCTGCCACGCCCCGGCGAACTCCGACGCCGGCGCGCTCACCGCGGCCGCCAGCCACAGCGGAGTCATCAGCAGGTAGTAGCCGTCCTGCGAACGCGTCGCGAGAAAGAAGGCACACCACGGCAGCACGGTCGCCGCGGGACCCAACCGCCGTACGAACAGCACGAACAGCACCAGCAGCGCCGCCGCCGCCAGCAGCAGGCTGGCGTGGGAGTACCAGTCGAGCCGGCCGCTGCGGTTCGTGAGGTACAGCGAGACATCCACCAGCCCCTGCCCGTGCAGCACCGCGCCCTGCGTCAGCGGCAGCGCGATGCCCCGGAGCCAGGCACCCGGCTCGCTCACGCTGAAGTACGTGTTGATCAGCAGCCATACCGTGGCAGCGATGCCGGCAACCCTGAGCAGCACCGGCGTCGCCGCCCGCGACCCCAGCTCCCCGCGCCGCACGGCATAGATCCCGGCCAGCAGGAACGGCGCCAGGAACCACGGCAGTTGCTGCGCCGCGCACGCGGCCCCCAGGCACGCGGCCCGCGCCACCCCGGCGGCCCCGAGCCGCCCGCCCCGCCCGATCCGCGGCCAGCGCACCACCACCGGCACCAGCAGGGCCAGCGCCACGATCGCCGGATAGCCGAGTCGGCCGTACGACGGCAGTACCCCGAAACCGAGGCACACCATGGTCGCCGCCGGCCGCCACGCCACGGGCAGCATCCGCCACAGCAGCACGGTCGCGACGACCAGCGCGCCCGTGCTCAGCAGCGTGGCCGCCGCGGCGCCGTGCCCCACCCACAGCAGGGGCGCCAGTGGGGGATAGCCGTAGGTCACCTTCTCGGCCGTGAACGGATGAGCTTGTGTGCTCAGTTGTTCACACCTCGTCGCGCTCCTCGGCTGCCGCTGGCTGCGCCATCGAGGTCGCATCCGCCCTGACGGGCGCGGGACCGGTGACAAGGCCCCACACCGGGGGACCCCGGTGACGCCAGCCTGGTCGACACCAACCACAACCGTGTCCCCGGGCAAGCCGGTTCGTGCCTTCTAAGGGCTCGCAGACTGGCTGCATCAGCCTAGCGGACGCTGCGGTGCCCTGTGTCGACTTCCTGCGTCCAGATCCCGCGCGTCCCGACGAACAGGCTGATGTCGGCGAGCAGGGTCAGGACGCGGTGCCATTGGGCGGGGGATCCGGACGCGGACACCTCGGACCGGGCCCGTGCCTGCGCTGCTGCCTGCTGAGGGGGAGTCACCCGTTCTGCCACGTACACGCCACCGGACCATAGGCGCGCCCGGTGAGTGAGGTGCCGACGGAGGTGAAGAGTCCAGTGTGAGCGCAGTAAGAGGGGGCGACCCGGCAGGATCCGGACCGGAGTGACCCTTGTCATGTGCCGGTCCCGGGGCCGTGTCGCGGTTGGGCCGAACGGGTGGTGTGGCGTAAGAATTGGCTGGTGCAGGCAGTGAAGGCGAGTCAGTTCGGGGGTACAGGTGAACGGTCACGACGTCACCGATGAACAGTGGGAAGGGCTCGCCCAGGTCGTACCGCTGCGCGGCCGTGACGCCTGGCCGTCCGCGGTGGACCACCGAGCGCTTCCGGAAGCGGCCACCGAGCCACGCCGCCGCTTCGTCGTCCTGAGGGTCAGTGTCTTCGGCGACGCCCGCGAGGTCGCCGAGACCCTGATGGCCGGCGTCCCGGTCCTGCTCGACCTGACCGGCGCGGAGAGCGAGGTCGCCAAGCGCGTCCTGGACTTCAGCACCGGCGTCGTCTTCGGGCTGGCGAGCGGGATGCATCGCGTCGACCGCAATGTGTTCCTGTTGACGCCGCCGGGTACCGAGGTGAGCGCGCTGATGGAGGGCGTCGCCGGCCCGTGAAGCCACTGCCGTCCCCCGATCGTAGGAAGCCGAACAGGGAGGAACGGTTCGGCTGACGGGCGCGGTCCTACGGTCCGGATATGCCTCTGTCATCCGTATCACCCTCGCCCTCGGTGCCCTGTGCGCCCACGACCCGCGGGAGCTGTCCGGACCGGCCCTGTGTCACCGAGTTGCGGCTGTCGGCGTTCGCCGGGCATCGGCGGGCCGGGTTTCCGCTCGGCCCGCTCACCCTGTTCGCCGGTCCGAGCGGCTGTGGGAAGACGAGCGCGCTGCGGGCGTACGAGGCACTGGCGCGGCTCGGCGGAGGAGCCGAGCTCGGCGAGGTGTTCGCCGACCCGGTCACCTGCGTCCCGGAGCGGGCCCGCCCCGACGCCCAGCGCCGCCGCGGCTTCCGTATCGGGTGTACGGCCGACGGTCCCGAGGGCCCGGTCCACCTCGACGTCGCCGTCCAGGCCGAGCCCGAACTGCGTATCGTGGGCGAGCGGTTGACGGCCGGGGGCCTCGTCCTCCTGGAGACCGCCCTGCGCGACCCGGGGCGCCGCGCCGTACAGGCCGCTTGGCACACGGCCGGATCGGCGCCCGTCACCCGCGCCCCGCTGCCGGACGACCGGCTCGGCACCGCGCTGCTGCCGCTGCGCGTGGCAGGCAAGACGGACGGACAGCGGCGCGTCCTCGCCGCTGCCGAACAGATGGTCGTCGCCCTGCGCTCGGTCTTCCCCTGCACCCCACGGCCCGACCGTATGCGCCTCCCCGTGCCCCTCGGCTCCGGCCGGCTCCTCGGCGGCTGCGACAACCTCGCCGATGTCCTGTGGCGCACCCGCTCCGAGTGCGGCCGGCGGCACGCGCAACTCGTCGCCGCGGTGCGTGCCGGATGCGCAGGACCCGTCGCGGACGTCCTCGCCGAACCGCTCGGCGACGGCACGGTCCGCGCCGTGCTCGACCGGGGCGACGGCATCCGCACCGCCCTCGAACGGCTCGGCGACGGCGAGTTGAGGCACCTCGCCCTGACGCTGGTCCTGCTCACGGGGCCCGGCGTCCTGGAGGTCGACCCGGCCGGAGAGGTGCCCGCGGCCATGCAGACGCTCACCGTCCTCGCCGACGGTTTCGACCATGCCCTGGACCCGTGGCAGCGCGGCGAACTGCTGCGGCTGGCGGCGCGGATGTGCGAGCGCGGGCACATCCGCCTCGTCGGCGCGGTGAGCGACGCGTCCTGGGCCGCGGGGACGGACGGGGTCACGGTGGTACACCTTGACGCGTGACTGAAGACCTTGACCTGGCGAAACTACAGCGCAGGCTGGCCGAGTTCGCCGCCGCGCGGAACTGGCAGCCGTACCACACCCCGAAGAACCTCGTCGCCGCCCTCAGTGTGGAAGCCTCCGAACTCGTGGAGATCTTCCAGTGGTTGACGCCCGAGGAGTCGTCCCGCGTGATGGGCGACCCCGACACCGCGCACCGCGTCACCGACGAGGTCGCGGATGTGCTCGCCTATCTGCTCCAGCTCTGCGAGGTCCTCGGGATCGACCCGCTGGCCGCGTTGGACGCGAAGATCGACAGGAACGAACAGAGGTTCCCGGCGGCAGGGGAGCGCAGCGAGGAGGGGCCGCGCTGAGCGGCAAGCTCCGCTTTAACTCTCAGTAGTTGAAAACCTGCCGGTCACCGATTTGTTGTCCGAAGATTTCCGTCTTCCTCTAGCTTTTCGTCTCACGGCCACTCACTCTGGGTAGTGGATAGTGGAGGTTGGGTGGACGTGCCTGGAGCGCGTCGGACGGACGGGGGCAGCGCATGGACGCTGTGCGGCTCATCGTGACGAACAGGCGTGCGCTCGCAGGGAGCGAAGAAGCGGTGCAAACCATGGCGGAAGCGTGGCAGGCACAGGCCCTGGCCCAGGCGATAGGCGGCCGGCTCGCGGTCTCGGGCCCGCCCGAACTGCGGGGCGAGGCACTGGGGTTGACCGAACTGGCGGGCCGGGGCTGCGGCGTCCTGGACCGCCCCGACCTCCCCGACAGCGACCTGCGCGCCGCCCAGCTCACCGAACTGGGCGACGCCCGCCAGGCCCTGATGTACCTCGGCGGCCTCCTCGGCGAGGTGGGCATCGCCCTCGTCGGCCTCGCCTCCTCCGCGGACGACGAGTCCACGTACTGGCAGTGCATGGAGGCCATCGACGCGGCCGACGAATCCCGTGACCGCGTACGGGAGATGCTGCGCAGGCTGGCGGACCGGGAGACGGGGCCGGTATTACCCGAGCGGGAGGCGGGCTGAGCGCTCCGCGGGTGGCGGCGCGATGGACCGTAGGTCGTCTGCGGGTTCGTGGTGGCTGGTCGCGCAGTTCCCCGCGCCCCTTTGGGGCGCTGAACCCGCGTCGACCTCCTTGGCGTGACGCCCGGCGGCGAAACCCCTGCACAGGCCGGCTCACGGATTTCACCCGACCGGGGACCGCAGGGACCGGGGGGACCGTTGGGGTTGAGCGGGCAGGAACATGCAGGATGGATGCATGGATCTGCGTATCTTCACCGAGCCCCAGCAGGGCGCAAGCTATGACACCCTCCTCGCGGTCGCCAAGGCCACCGAGGATCTCGGATTCGACGCCTTCTTCCGCTCCGACCATTACCTCAGGATGGGCTCCGGCGACGGTCTCCCCGGCCCCACGGACGCCTGGATCACCCTCGCCGGCCTGGCCCGGGAGACCCGGCGCATCCGGCTCGGCACGCTGATGACCGCCGGTACCTTCCGGCTGCCCGGCGTGCTCGCCATCCAGGTCGCGCAGGTCGACCAGATGTCGGGCGGCCGCGTCGAACTGGGCCTGGGCGCGGGCTGGTTCGAGGAGGAGCACAAGGCGTACGGCATCCCGTTCCCGAAGGAGAAGTTCGGCCGCCTGGAAGAACAGCTGGAGATCGTCACCGGACTGTGGGCCACGGAGGCCGGCCGGACCTTCGACTTCCACGGCACGTACTACGACCTCACCGACTCGCCCGCCCTCCCCAAGCCCGCCCAGCCGAAGATCCCCGTGCTCATCGGCGGCCACGGCGCCACCCGCACGCCCCGCCTCGCCGCGAAGTACGCCGACGAGTTCAACATGCCGTTCGCCTCGGTCGAGGACAGTGAGCGCCAGTTCGGCCGCGTCCGTGCCGCCGCCGAGCAGGCCGGCCGCAAGGCCGACGACATCACCTACTCCAACGCCCTCGTCGCCTGCGTCGGCAAGGACGACCAGGAGGTCGCCCGCCGTGCCGCCGCGATCGGCCGCGAGGCCGACGAGCTGAAGACGAACGGTCTGGCCGGCTCCCCGGCCGAGGTCGTCGACAAGATCGGCCGCTACGCCGAGACCGGCTCCCGGCGCTTCTACCTCCAGATCCTCGACCTCGGCGACCTGGACCACCTGGACCTGATCTCCTCCCAGGTCCAGTCCCAGCTGTCGTAGCCCTGTCGCGGGGCCGCCCTCACGGCCGTACGGAGAGCTGTGAGGGCGGGCTCACGGGCCGGTCGCTCCCCGGGGCCGGCCCGCTCGCCGCATCGTCCAACTGCCAGGCACCCACGGAGAGTTTCCCGGTCGTGCCCAGGTCGAGTTCCGGGATCACCGTCACCGGCGAGGCGCCGGACTTCGCCCGGATCCGTACGTACGGGGCATGCACCGGGTCGCCGGCGCCGGTCGTGTTGCGCCACACCAGCCCGGTCCGGGCGCGCTCGCCGGGCCGCAGGACGAGCGCCCGGGGCGGGTCGTCCTGGCCGGTGCCGGAGGCGATCGCGGAGCCGCCGCGAAGGATCCGCACACTGTCGACGGGCTCGTGGTCCTCGTCCAGAAGCTGGAGCTGCGGATAGCCGCTGAGCCGATACGCCGCCTCGGTCCCGCAGTTCTCCAGGTGCAGCCCCACGACCCGCAGCCCCATCGCGGCATCGCCCTCATCGGCGTACACCCGCACCCCCGACGCCGGGCAGGCGCCGCCCTCGGACGGGGCCTCGTCGGCGGGAACGCTTCTGACCTTGGAGATCTCCACATGGCCCGCGCCGCTGTCACCCCGGGAGAGGGTGCGCCGCACGGTCCGGCCGGCCGGGACCGACGCAACCGTCTCCCGGCCGTTCGCCATCACCGCCCCGGTGCCCGAGCGGTAGTCGAAGGTGATCGTGAACGTGAAGGGTTCGCGCTGCCGGTTCGTGACCTCGTACTCCACTTCGTCGCATCCGGCGCCCGTGAGGCCGGTGATCCGTACCCCGTCCCGCTCCAGGCCGGAGGGATCTCCCGGCACCACCGTCGGACAGGCCGAGGCCGAACCGCCGCCGGATGAACCGGCGTTCTGCGTGCCGCACGCCGTGAGCAGCAGCAGAAGGGCGGCGGATGAGGTCAGGAGGAGGGGGCGCATCCGCTGAGTGGATCAGGACCGCACCCGTCGAGCTGTGATGGAGGCCACGCCTCCGGTCACAGGCCTGTCACAGCCGCCGCCGAAAATCGCGGGAGTTCGTGTGGAGGTTGTCTGTAGGTTGTCAGGGACCACGCGGGCGAATACCCGCACTTCAGACCCATTCGAGGCCAACCCACGTGTTCCTGACGATCACCACCACAGGCACCCCGGAACGACCCGCCACCGACCTCGGCTTCCTGCTGCACAAGCATCCCGAGAAATCGCAGGCGTTCTCCACGTCCTACGGCACGGCGCACGTCCTCTACCCCGAGGCGGACGCCGAGCGCTGCACGGCGGCGCTGCTGCTGGAGGTCGACGCGGTGGCGCTGGTCCGGCGTGGCAAGGGCAAGGGACGGGGCGGCGCGCCTGACGCGGCGCTCGCGCAGTATGTGAACGACCGCCCGTACGCCGCCTCCTCGCTGCTCGCGGTGGCACTGAGCGGGGTGTTCTCCAGCGCGATGAAGGGCACGTGCACCGCACGGCCCGAACTGCCGCAGCAGGCACGGCCGTTGCGCATCGAGGTGCCCGCGCTGCCCGCCCGTGGCGGCCCGGGCCTCGTACGAAGCCTCTTCGAGCCGCTCGGGTGGACGGTCACCGTCGAACCGGTGGCGCTGGACGCCGAGTTCCCCGAGTGGGGCGACTCGCGGTACGTCCGTCTCGTGCTGGAGTCCTCCCGGCTCACCCTCGCCGAGGCCCTGCGCCACCTGTACGTCCTGCTGCCCGTCCTCGATGACGCCAAGCACTACTGGGTGGCGCCGGACGAGGTCGACAAGCTGCTGCGGGCGGGCGAGGGCTGGCTGCCCCAGCACCCGGAGCAGAAGCTGATCACCAGCCGCTATCTGTCGCGCCGCTGGTCGCTGACCCGGCAGGCGATGGAGCGGCTGGAGCTGGTGCGGCTGGCCGAGGCGGACGACAGCGAGGTCGAGGAGATCGACAACGCGGTCGAGGCGGAGACCGAGACGGAGGAGCGGCCCACACCGCTCGCCGTACAGCGCCGGGACGCTATCATCGCCGCGCTCGGCACGTCCGGCGCGTCCCGGGTCCTCGATCTCGGCTGCGGTCAGGGCCAGTTGGTGCAGGCGCTGCTCAAGGACCCGCGGTTCACCGAGATCGTCGGCGTCGACGTGTCGATACGGGCGCTCACCATCGCCTCCCGGCGGCTCAAGCTGGACCGTATGGGCGAGCGGCAGGCCTCGCGCGTGAAGCTCTTCCAGGGCTCGCTCGCCTACACCGACAAGCGCCTGGGGGGCTACGACGCCGCCGTGCTCAGCGAGGTCATCGAGCACCTCGACCTGCCGCGGCTGCCCGCCCTGGAGTACGCGGTGTTCGGCTCCGCCCGCCCCCGCACGGTCCTGGTGACCACCCCGAACGTCGAGTACAACGTCCGCTGGGAGTCCCTCCCGGCCGGGCACGTCCGGCACGGCGACCACCGCTTCGAGTGGACCCGCGAGGAGTTCCGGACCTGGGCCGGGGCCGTCGCCGAACGGCACGGGTACGGCGTGGAGTTCGTGCCCGTGGGACCCGACGACCCCGAGGTGGGACCGCCCACGCAGATGGCCGTATTCAGTATGCGGACCACGAACGAGAAGGAGGCGAAGGCCGCATGACCGAGACCCGCACGGGACGGACCCTGCCCGTCACCGACCTCTCCCTCGTGGTGCTCATCGGCGCCTCCGGCTCGGGCAAGTCCACCTTCGCCCACCGCCACTTCAAGCCGACCGAGGTGATCTCCTCCGACTTCTGCCGGGGCCTGGTCTCCGACGACGAGAACGACCAGTCGGCCACCCGCGACGCCTTCGACGTCCTGCACTACATCGCGGGCAAGCGCCTCGCCGCCGGCCGGCGCACGGTCGTCGACGCGACCAGCGTGCAGTCCGACGCCCGGCGGCAGCTGATCGAGCTGGCCAGGCAGTACGACGTGCTGCCCATAGCCATCGTGCTCGACGTCCCCGAGGACGTGTGCGCCGAGCGCAACGCAACCCGCAGCGACCGCGCCGACATGCCGCGCCGCGTCATCCAGCGGCACACCCGCGAACTCCGCCGTTCGCTGCGGCACTTGGAGCGCGAGGGCTTCCGGAAGGTGCACATCCTCAGGGGTGTGGAGGAGATCGAGAGCGCCTCGATCGTCACCGAGAAGCGGTTCAACGACCTGACCCACCTCACCGGCCCGTTCGACATCATCGGCGACATCCACGGCTGCGCCGCCGAACTGGAGTCGCTGCTCGGCAAGTTGGGGTACGTCGACGGCGTCCACCCGGACGGCCGTACGGCGGTCTACGTCGGCGACCTCGTCGACCGCGGCCCGGACAGCCCGGGCGTGCTGCGCCGCGTGATGTCGATGGTCGGCTCCGGCAACGCACTCTGCGTGCCGGGCAACCACGAGAACAAATACGGGCGTTACCTCAAGGGACGCAAGGTCCAGCACACCCACGGCCTGGCCGAGACGATCGAGCAGATGGAGGGGGAGACCGAGGAGTTCCACGCGCAGGTACGGGAGTTCATCGACGGACTCGTCAGCCACTACGTCCTCGACGGCGGCCGGCTGGTCGTCTGCCACGCGGGTCTGCCCGAGAAGTACCACGGCCGCACCTCCGGGCGGGTGCGCTCGCACGCGCTCTACGGCGACACGACCGGGGAGACGGACGAGTTCGGGCTGCCGGTGCGCTACCCGTGGGCCGAGGACTACCGGGGCCGGGCCGCCGTGGTGTACGGCCACACTCCCGTGCCCGAAGCCACCTGGCTCAACAACACCATCTGCCTCGACACCGGCGCCGTCTTCGGCGGCAAGCTGACCGCGTTGCGCTGGCCGGAGCGGGAGCTGGTCGACGTACCGGCCGAGCGGGTCTGGTACGAGCCCGCCAGGCCGCTGCGGACCGAGGCGCCCGGCGGTCACGACGGACGGCCGCTCGACCTAGCCGATGTGCACGGCCGCCGGGTCGTGGAGACACGGCACGCGGGCCGGGTGACCGTCCGCGAGGAGAACGCGGCCGCGGCCCTGGAGGTCATGAGCCGCTTCGCCGTGGACCCGCGGCTGCTGCCGTACCTGCCGCCGACCATGGCACCGACGGCGACCTCGCATATCGACGGCTACTTGGAGCACCCGGCCGAGGCCTTCGCTCAGTACCGGGAGGACGGGGTCGCGCGGGTCGTGTGCGAGGAGAAGCACATGGGTTCGCGTGCGGTGGCGCTGGTGTGCCGTGATGCGGAGGCGGCGCGGAAGCGGTTCGGCGTGGACGGCCCCACGGGGTCCCTCTACACCCGTACCGGCCGCCCGTTCTTCGACGACGAGGCGGTGACGGAGGAGATCCTCGATCGGCTGCGTACGGCCGTCGGGGCGGCGGGCCTCTGGACCGAGCTGGAGACCGACTGGCTGCTGCTCGACGCCGAGTTGATGCCGTGGTCGTTGAAGGCGTCCGGGCTGCTGCGGTCGCAGTACGCGGCCGTGGGCGCCGCGTCCGGGGCGGTGTTCCCGGGCGCGCTGGCCGCGCTGGAGGGGGCGGCGGCGCGGGGCGTGGAGGTGACCGACCTGCTCGCGCGGCAGCGCGAACGGGCCGCGGACGCCGCCGCGTTCACGGACTCGTACCGTCGCTACTGCTGGACCACCGACGGCCTGGACGGCGTCCGCCTGGCCCCGTTCCAGATCCTCGCCGTCCAGGGCCGCAGCCTCGCCGGCCTGCCGCACGACGAGCAGCTGGCCCTGCTCGACCGGCTCGTCGAGCACGACACGACCGGCCTGCTCCAGACCACCCGGCGCCTGTACGTCGACACCGCCGACCCCGACTCGGTGCAGGCGGGCGTCGACTGGTGGCTGGAGATGACCGGACGCGGCGGCGAGGGCATGGTCGTCAAGCCGGTGGGTGCGGTCGTGCGATGGGGGTCCCCCCGCTCGAGCGAAGCCGAGAGTGGGGGAGAACAGGGCCGACTTGTGCAGCCCGGCATCAAGTGCCGCGGCCGTGAGTACCTGCGGATCATCTACGGTCCCGAGTACACCCGCCCGGAGAACCTCGCCCGCCTCCGCTCCCGCTTCCTCAACCACAAGCGCTCGCTCGCGGTCCGCGAGTACGCGCTGGGCCTTGAGGCGCTGGACCGGCTGGCGGAGGGCGAGCCGCTGTGGCGGGTGCACGAGGCGGTGTTCGGGGTGCTGGCGCTGGAGTCGGAGCCGGTGGACCCGCGGCTGTGACCGGGGCCTGTCCCCAGCCTGCTCACCGGCTGGGGGCAGGCCCGCTTTTCGTCAAGGGGACGAAAACAGAAACGGTCGAGCAGGGGGTGAACCCGGTCGGCGATGGTCAGGATGGAGTCATGGGATTCCATGTCAACTCCGAGGCCGGGCGGCTCGGCCGCGTCATCCTGCACCGGCCGGATCTCGAGCTCAAAAGGCTCACCCCCAGCAACAAGGACGCGCTTCTCTTCGACGACCTGCTCTGGGTGCGCCGGGCGCGCGCCGAGCACGACGGGTTCGCGGATGTGCTGCGCGACCGTGGTGTCGCCGTCCATCTCTTCGGCGACCTGCTGACCGAGGCCCTGGCGATCCCGGTGGCCCGTTCGCTCGTCCTGGACCGCGTCTTCGACGAGAAGGAGTACGGGGTGCTCGCCACGGACCACCTCCGGGCCGCCTTCGAGTCCCTGCCGGCCGGCGAGCTCGCCGAGCTCCTGGTCGGCGGCATGACCAAGCGCGAGTTCCTCGACGTGCACCCGGAGCCGACCTCCGTCCGCTTCCACGTCATGGACCTCGACGACTTCCTCCTCGCCCCCCTTCCCAATCACCTCTTCACCCGCGACACCTCCGCCTGGATCTACGACGGCGTCTCCGTCAACGCGATGAGATGGCCCGCCCGGCAGCGGGAGACCGTGCACTTCGAGGCGATCTACCGGCACCATCCGCTGTTCCGTGACGAGACGTTCCACGTCTGGTCCGAGGGACAGGCCGACTATCCGTCCACCATCGAGGGCGGCGACGTCCTGGTGATCGGCAACGGAGCCGTTCTCATGGGCATGAGCGAGCGGACGACCCCCCAGGCCGTCGAGATGCTCGCCCACAAACTGTTCGCCGCGGGCTCGGCCGAGACGATCGTGGCCCTCGACATGCCCAAGCGGCGGGCCTTCATGCACCTCGACACCGTGATGACCATGGTCGACGGCGACACCTTCACCCAGTACGCGGGGCTCGGCATGCTCCGCTCGTACACCATCGAACCGGGCGTCGCCGAGAAGGAGCTGAAGGTCACCGACCATCCGCCGGAGCACATGCACCGCGCGATCGCCGCCGCGCTGGGGCTCAGCGAGATCCGCGTCCTGACCGCGACACAGGACGTGCACGCGGCCGAGCGAGAGCAGTGGGACGACGGCTGCAACGTCCTCGCCGTCGAGCCGGGCGTCGTCGTCGCCTACGAGCGGAACTCCACCACCAACACGCATCTGCGCAAGCAGGGCATCGAGGTGATCGAGATCCCGGGCAGCGAACTGGGGCGGGGGAGGGGCGGGCCGCGGTGCATGAGCTGCCCGGTCGAACGTGCGGCCGTATAGAAATGCCTACGGTCGTATAGACTTCCAAGGGTCTTGTTCTCGTACCTCTGGAGCGCCCCCATGGCGACAGTCCCGACCGCCTTCGCCGGCCGCCATTTCCTCAAGGAGCTGGACTTCACCGAGGAGGAGTTCCGCGCCCTGATCGCGCTGTCCGCAGAGCTGAAGGCCGCCAAGCGGGCCGGGACCGAGACGCGGTACCTGAGCGGGAAGAACATCGCGCTGATCTTCGAGAAGACCTCGACGCGAACCCGCTGCGCGTTCGAGGTCGCGGCCGCCGACCAGGGCGCCTCGACGACGTATCTGGACCCGTCGGGCTCGCAGATCGGGCACAAGGAGTCGGTGAAGGACACCGCGCGGGTCCTTGGGCGGATGTTCGATGCGATCGAGTACCGCGGGGACAGTCAGCAGAAGGTCGAGGAGCTGGCGGCGTACGCGGGTGTGCCCGTCTACAACGGCCTGACCGACGACTGGCACCCCACCCAGATGCTCGCCGACATACTCACGATGACGGAGCACTGCGCCAAGAGCCTGGACGACGGCATCACCTTCGCCTACCTCGGCGACGCCCGCTTCAACATGGGCAACTCCTACCTGGTCACCGGGGCTCTGCTCGGCATGGACGTACGCATCGTCGCGCCCAAGGAGTACTGGCCCGGTGACGAGGTCGTGGCCCGGGCCCGCAAGCTGGCGGAGGACAGCGGCGCCGCCATCACCCTCACCGAGGACGTCGCCGAGGGTGTTCGGGAGGCCGACTTCGTCGCCACCGATGTCTGGGTGTCGATGGGTGAGCCGAAGGAGGTCTGGGACGAGCGGATCGCGGCTCTCGCGCCGTACGCCGTGACCATGGACGTCCTGCGGGCCACCGGCAACCCGGACGTCAGGTTCCTGCACTGTCTGCCGGCCTTCCACGACCTCGGCACCAAGGTCGGCCGCGAGATCTACGAGAGTCACGGTCTGGAGTCGCTGGAAGTGACCGACGAGGTCTTCGAGTCGGCGCACTCGGTCGTCTTCGACGAGGCCGAGAACCGCATGCATACGATCAAGGCGGTGCTGGTCGCCACTCTCGCCTGACCCCGCGTCGGTCAGGCCGGACGCCGCTGAGGCGGTATCACCGGCAGCCTGAACCACACCGCCTTGCCGGAACCGGTGGGGCGGTGGCCGCAGGACGAGCTGAGGGCGCGGATGAGGAGCAGACCGCGGCCGTGCTCCTGCCAGGGGTCGGGCTCCCCGTGGGCCGGACGGGTGAGGTTCCCGGGCGGCGCCGGGTCCGGGTCGTGCACCTCGACCTGGCAGCCGGACGGCAGCAGCTCCACCACCAGCTCTATCGGGCCTTCCCCGGTGGCGTGCTCCACGGCGTTGGCGACCAGCTCCGCCGTGAGCAGTTCCGCGGTGTCGCAGTCGGCCCCGTGCTCCAGCTCGGCCAGCGCCGTGCGAACCAGGGCGCGGGCCACGGGCACGGCCGCAGCGGTGTGCGGCAGCGCGATGCGCCAGGAGGCGGAGGCGGGCGAGCGTTCGTACAAGGCGGTTCCGTTCATGAGCAGGCTGTCCTGCTTTCAACCATATGAATGGTACGGCGCCCTCCGGCAGAGCCGCTCGACGGGCGCCGTATGGGACCTTCGGCCCCGGTATCGGGCGGCTTACCCGTTCCAACGGTCCGCCTAGCGCGACTGCTCCCGTCGTTACCGCGCTATTGACGATCCGTGCCGTTCCGTGACGGATGTGACCGAGACCGGTTACCTGTAACGGCTAGTGGGATGGCTGCCTCTATCGCGCCCTCATGACGACAGTCACATATAGGTGATAACTTCGAAGGGCAGCGCCCCGTGAGGCAACGTCGCCCGAGGAGGCCCCACGTCATGAGTCCCTTCACCGGCTCGGCCGCCCGCACCTCCGACTGGCAGCACCTGCGCGTCGAGCTCACCGACGGCGTCGCCACCGTCACCCTCGCCCGCCCCGAGAAACTCAACGCCCTCACCTTCGGCGCCTACGCCGACCTGCGCGACCTGCTCGCCGAGCTGTCCCGCGAGCGGGCGGTCCGCGCCCTCGTGCTGACCGGCGAGGGGCGCGGCTTCTGCTCCGGCGGCGACGTCGACGAGATCATCGGCGCCACCCTCTCCATGGACACCGCCCAGCTCCTCGACTTCAACCGGATGACCGGCCAGGTGGTCCGGGCCGTACGCGAGTGCCCGTTCCCGGTGATCGCCGCCGTGCACGGCGTGGCAGCGGGCGCGGGCGCGGTCCTCGCCCTGGCCGCCGACTTCCGCGTCGCCGACCCCACCGCCCGCTTCGCCTTCCTGTTCACCAGGGTCGGCCTGTCGGGCGGCGACATGGGCGCGGCGTACCTGCTGCCCCGGGTCGTCGGCCTCGGCCACGCGACCCGCCTGCTGATGCTGGGCGAGCCGGTCCGGGCCCCCGAGGCCGAGCGCATCGGCCTGATCAGCGAACTGACGGATGAGGGCCGCGCGGACGAGGCCGCGGGCGCGCTGGCCCGCCGCCTGGCCGAGGGCCCGGCTCTGGCGTACGCCCAGACGAAGGCCCTCCTGACGGCGGAACTGGACATGCCGCTGGCGCCCTCGATCGAGCTGGACGCCTCGACACAGGCTCTGCTGATGAACGGCGAGGACTACGCGGAGTTCCACGCGGCATTCAAGGAGAAGCGCCCTCCGAAATGGCAGGGGAGGTAGCGATGTTCTCGACCGAGGGGACTGTGCCAACCCCAGGGGCGCGGGGAACTGCGCGACCAGCCACAGACAACCCGCAGTCGCCGACCAAGACAGGCCACCCCCTACGAGTGGCGATCATCGGCGGAGGCCCCGGCGGCCTCTACGCCGCAGCTCTGCTGAAACGCCTGGACCCGGCCCGCGAAGTCACCGTCTGGGAACGCAACGCCCCCGACGACACCTTCGGCTTCGGCGTAGTCCTCTCCGACGAAACCCTCGGCGGCATCGAACACGCCGACCCAGCGGTCTACGAGGCCCTGCAGAAACAATTCATCCGCTGGGACGACATCGACATCGTCCACCGAGGCACCCACCACGCCTCCGGAGGCCACGGCTTCGCCGCACTGGGCAGGAAGCGCCTCCTGGAGATCCTGCACGACCGCTGCCGCGCCCTGGGCGTAGAGCTCCGTTTCCGCTCCGAGGCCCCGTACCCCGACTGGCTGGCACAGACGAACGACCTCGTCATCGCCGCCGACGGAGTCAACAGCACCACCCGCGAGTCCTACGCCCATGTGTTCCGCCCCCATGTGGCCACACACCACTGCCGCTACATCTGGCTCGCAACCGACTTCGCCTTCGACGCCTTCCGCTTCGAGATCGCGGAAACCGAACACGGCGTGATGCAACTGCACGGCTACCCGTACGCGCCCGACGCCTCCACGGTGATCGTCGAGATGCGCGAGGAGGTGTGGCAGTCGGCCGGCTTCGCCGAGCTCGACCCGCAGGAGTCCGTCGAGCGCTGCGCCAAGATCTTCGCGGACGCGCTGGGCGGCCGGCCGTTGAGGTCCAACAAGTCGGCGTGGACCACGTTCCGTACGGTGGTCAACGAACGTTGGTCGGACGGGAACGTGGTGCTGCTGGGCGACGCCGCCCACACCGCCCACTTCTCCATCGGCTCCGGCACGAAGCTCGCCGTCGAGGACGCACTGGCGCTGGCCGCCTGTCTGGAGGAACAGCCCTCGATCGAGAGCGCGTTGGAGGCCTACGAAGAGGAGCGGCGCCCCGTCGTCGCCTCCACGCAGCGCGCCGCCCGCGCCAGCCTGGAGTGGTTCGAGAACATCGCCCTCTATCTCGACCAGCCGACCCGCCAGTTCGCCTTCAACCTCCTCACCCGCAGCCGCCGCGTCACCCACGACAACCTGCGGCTGCGCGACGCCCACTTCACCGCGTCGGTGGAGCGCGCGTTCGGCTGCCCGCCCGGCACGCCCCCGATGTTCACGCCGTTCCGGCTGCGCGGGCTGACCCTGCGCAACCGGGTCGTGGTGTCACCGATGGACATGTACTCGGCCGTCGACGGCGACCCCGGCGACTTCCACCTCGTCCACCTGGGCGCACGGGCTCTCGGCGGCGCCGGTCTGGTGATGACCGAGATGGTGTGCGTGAGCCCTGAGGGCCGGATCACCCCGGGCTGCACCGGCCTCTACACCGGCAGACAGGCGGAGGCCTGGAAACGGATCACCGACTTCGTGCACGCCCAGGCGCCCGGTACCGCGATCGGCATCCAGCTCGGCCACTCCGGCCGCAAGGGCTCGACCAAGCTGATGTGGGAGGGCATGGACGAGCCGCTGGAGGACGGCAACTGGCCGCTCGTGGCCGCCTCCCCGATCCCGTACAAACCGGAGAGCCAAACCCCCCGCGAACTGACCCGCGCCCAACTCATCGACATCCGCGAACAGTTCTCGGCGGCCGCCCGGCGCGCCGCCCGAGCCGGCTTCGACCTCCTCGAACTCCACTGCGCCCACGGCTACTTGCTCTCCGGCTTCCTCTCCCCGCTGACCAACCTCCGCACCGACGCCTACGGCGGCACGCTCGCCGATCGGCTCCGCTTCCCGCTCGAGGTCTTCGATGCCGTACGCGGAGTGTGGCCCGAGGACCGGCCCATGACCGTCCGGATCTCCGCCACCGACTGGGCCGAGGGCGGCACCACCGGCGAGGAGGCGGTGGAGATCGCCCGCGCCTTCGCCGCGCACGGCGCCGACGCGATCGACGTGTCCACCGGGCAGGTCGTCGCCGAGGAGCGGCCGGAGTTCGGGCGCTCGTACCAGACGCCGTACGCCGACCGTATCCGCCATGAGACCGGTATCCCGGTGATCGCCGTCGGCGCGATCTCGTCCTGGGACGACGTCAACTCGCTGATCCTGGCCGGGCGCACAGACCTGTGCGCGCTGGCCCGCCCGCACCTCTACGACCCGCACTGGACGCTGCACGCGGCGGCCGAGCAGGGCTACGACGGGCCGGGCATCGGCTGGCCGACGGCGTACCGGGCGGGCAGTCGTCGTCCGCAGACCGGTCGCACGGACGCCCCCAAGCCCCGGCTGACGCTGGGGACTTGAGGGCGTGTGCGTGGGGCTGGGTTGCAGCTCCAGGGCTACGACGGGGTCGGGTGTCGGCTGGCCGGCGTCGTACCGGGCGGGCAGCCGACGCCCGCAGACCGGCCGCACGGACGCCCCCAAGCCCCGGCTGACGCTGGGGACTTGAGGGCGTGTGCGTGGGGCTGGGTTGCAGCTCCAGGGCTACGACGGGGTCGGGTGTCGGCTGGCCGGCGTCGCACCGGGCGGGCAGTCGCCGTCCGCAGACCGGTCGCACGGACGCCCCCAAGCCCCGGCTGACGCTGGGGACTTGAAGGCGTACATCCTCTTTGTAAGGCAGGCGCTCTACAGCTCGGCCATTCCTGCGGTCAGCGTCGCGCCGTCCGCCGGGTCGATCAGGATGAACGCGCCCGTCCGCCGCGACACCGCGTAGTCGTCGAGCGCCAGCGGCTCGGCGGTGCGCAGGGTGATGCGGCCCAGGTCGTTCGCGGTCAGCTCGGTCGCGCCTGCCAGATCCTGCACGAGGGCCTTCACGGTGCGGGTGGTGTGCCTGACCAGGACGCGGTCGCCGACCCGCAGGGGGCGGTCGGCCAGGTGGCAGACGGCGGCCCGCACTTCCCGCGTGAGCGTCGGCGCGTCGACGCATGCGGTGATCATGTCGCCGCGGGAGATGTCCCGCTCGTCGGCCAGCCGGATGCCGATCGACTGCGGCGCATGCGCCACGTCGGCCTCGGTGCCGAGTACGTCGATGGCGGTGATCTCGGAGGTCTCGCCGGACGGGTGAACGGTGACGCGGTCACCGACCTTCAGCGAGCCCGACACCAACTGCCCGGCGTAGTACCGGACTTCCCCGTCCCGGATCACATACTGGACGGGGAAGCGGGCCGGGGCGTCCGCGGGGCCGCTGCCGACGGGCACGTTCTCCAGGAACTCCAGCAGCGCCGGGCCCTCGTACCAGTCCATGTGCGCCGAGCGGTCCACGACGTTGTCGCCGACGAGCGCCGAAACCGGTATCGGTGTGAAGCCGGGCAGGCCCAGCTCGGCCGCGTGGCCCGCGAAGTCCTCGACGATGCGCTCGAAGTCCTTCTCCTCGTACCCGACGAGGTCCATCTTGTTGACGGCGAGGACCACGTGCGGGACACGGAGCAGGGCGGCCACGGCGGCGTGGCGGCGGGTCTGCTCGACGACGCCGTTGCGGGCGTCGATCAGGATGATGGCCAGTTCGGCGGTGGAGGCGCCGGTGACCATGTTGCGGGTGTACTGCACGTGGCCGGGGGTGTCGGCGAGGATGAACCGGCGGCGCGGGGTGGCGAAGTAGCGGTAGGCCACGTCGATGGTGATGCCCTGCTCGCGCTCGGCGCGCAGCCCGTCGGTGAGCAGCGCGAGGTCGGGGGCGTCCTGGCCGCGGCTCGCCGAGGCGCGCTCCACGGCCTCCAGCTGATCCGTGAGGATCGACTTGGAGTCGTGCAGCAGCCGGCCGACGAGCGTGGACTTGCCGTCGTCGACGGAACCGGCGGTCGCGAAGCGGAGGGTGTCGATGGTCGTGCTCATGGTTAGAAGTACCCCTCGCGCTTACGGTCTTCCATCGCGGCCTCGGACATCTTGTCGTCGGCACGGGTGGCGCCGCGTTCGGTGAGCCGGGAGGCGGCGATCTCGGCGATGACCTTCTCGATGGTGTCGGCGTCGGAGTCGACGGCGCCGGTGCAGGACATGTCGCCGACGGTGCGGTAGCGGACCTGCCGCTTCTCGACCGTCTCGGTCGCCTTGGGCCCGCCCCACTCGCCGGCGGTCAGCCACATGCCGGCCCGCTGGAACACCTCACGCTGATGTGCGAAGTAGATCTCCGGCAGCTCGATCTCCTCGCGGGCGATGTACTGCCACACGTCCAGCTCGGTCCAGTTGGACAGCGGGAAGACGCGGACGTGCTCGCCGGGCGCGTGCCGGCCGTTGTACAGGTTCCACAGCTCGGGGCGCTGGCGGCGCGGGTCCCACTGGGAGAACTCGTCCCGCAGGGAGAACACCCGCTCCTTGGCGCGGGCCTTCTCCTCGTCCCGGCGTCCGCCGCCGAAGACCGCGTCGAACTTCTCGGACTGGATCTTCTCGGTCAGCGGCAGGGTCTGCAGCGGATTACGCGTCCCGTCGGGACGTTCGCGCAGCACACCGCGGTCGATGTAGTCCTGTACGGAGGCCACATGGAGGCGCAGCCCATGTGCGGCCACCACACGGTCGCGGTACTCCAGCACCTCGGGGAAGTTGTGCCCGGTGTCCACGTGCAGCAGTGAGAACGGGATCGCCGCCGGGGCGAACGCCTTGAGTGCCAGGTGGAGCATGACGATGGAGTCCTTGCCGCCGGAGAACAGGATCACCGGCCGCTCGAACTCACCCGCCACTTCACGGAAGATGTGCACCGCCTCGGACTCCAGCGCGTCCAGATGGGAGAGGCTGAACCCGGTCACACCAACCCCCGCTCCGCCAGCACCGCGTACACCGCGTCCGCCGACTCCTCGGGCGTCTGGTCCTGCGTCGGCAGCACCAGCGCCGCGTCCGTCGGCGGCTCGTACGGGTCGTCGACGCCGGTCAGCCCCGACAGCTGGCCCGCGGCCTGCCTGGCGTACAAACCCTTCACGTCCCGCTCGCTGCACACCTCGACCGGCGTGGCGACATGCACCTCGATGTACGGGGTGTCGCTCGCGTCGTGCCGCTTGCGCACCGCCTCCCGGCTGTCGGCGTACGGCGCGATCACCGGGACGACTGAGAGCACGCCGTTGCGGGCGAGGACCTCGGAGACGAGGCCGATGCGCTGCACGTTCGTGTTGCGGTCCTCGCGGGAGAAGCCCAGGCCGGCGGAGAGGAAACGCCGTATCTCGTCGCCGTCGAGGACCTCCACGCGATGTCCCTCGGCCTTCAGCCGCTCACCGAGATGCCGGGCGATCGTCGTCTTACCCGCACTCGGCAACCCGGTGAGCCAGACGGTGGCTCCCTGAGCCCTTGCCGTGGTGGTCATGCGTCAGAATCCTCTTTCCTTACCTGGCGTGCTGAGTGGACGCTAGGTAAGAACTTTGAGAAGAGCGATAGAAGAACCTAAGGGTTCCATTAGTGACGCATGATGTGGGTGGGATCACACAATTCGTGGGTGAGGTCACACGCCCGCGAAGACGGCCCCCGCGTCCCGCAGCCGCTCGTGCAGTCCCCGGAACACCTCCGCCGAGCGGACGCCCGGCCAGTCGGCGGGGAGCAGATGCGCGGGCAGTCCGGGGTCGGCGTAGGGCAGGTGCCGCCAGGAGTCCAGGGCGAGCAGATAGTCGCGGTAGGCCTCCTCGGGCGGGGTGTTCGCCGCCGCGCGCCCTTGCCAGTCCCGCAGCACGCGCGCGTGGCGGTCGAGGAACGCCTCGTGCTCCTTGGCGATCGCGGCCAGGTCCCACCAGCGGGCGACCGCCTCCACGGTCGGCGCGTAGCCGAGGTGGTCGCCGCGGAAGAAGTCGACGTACGGGTCGAGCCGCAGCCGCTGGAGGGTGTGCCGGGCCTCCTCGTACAGCCGGGCCGGGGCGATCCACACACCCGGGGCCGCGGTGCCGAAGCCAAGACCGGCCAGCCGCGAGCGCAGCACATGCCGCTTCTGCCGCTCCGACTCCGGCACCGAGAACACGGCGAGCACCCAGCCCGCGTCCTCGGGCGGCGTGCCGGCGTAGATGCGCCGGTCGCCGTCGTCGAGCAACTGGCGGGCGTCCGGCGACAGTTCGTACCCGGCCGCGCCCTGCGCCGTACGGGCCGGTGCCAGCAGCCCGCGCCGTTTGAGCCGTGACACCGACGAACGCACGGAAGGCGCGTCCACGCCCACTGCGGCGAGCAGCCGGATCAGCTCGGCGACGGGCATCGGGCCGGAGAGGAAGCGGCCGTACGCGCCGTAGAGCGTGACGATCAGGGACCGTGGAGCATGCTGGTCGGACACGTTGATCATCTTAGGTCGTCGGCATCACTGCTGGTCACCTTCGGTGCGCGGCCCCATGTGCCGGTCACCGTCGGTGCGCAGTCTGAAGCGCTGGAGTTTGCCGGTCGGCGTGCGCGGCAGCGCGTCCAGGAAGACGATCTCGCGTGGGCACTTGTAGGGCGCGAGTTCCGCCTTCACGAACGTGCGCAGCGCCTCGGCGTCCCGCCGCGCGCCCTCCCTGAGCACGGCGTACGCCACCGCGACCTGCCCGCGCGCCTCGTCGGACCGTCCCACGACGGCGGCCTCCAGCACATCCGGGTGCCGCAGCAACGCGTCCTCCACCTCGGGTCCCGCGATGTTGTAGCCGGCCGAGATGATCATGTCGTCCGCGCGGGCGACATAGCGGAAGTAGCCGTCAACCTCGCGGACGTAGGTGTCACCCGTGATGTTCCAGCCGCCGCGCACGTACTCCCGCTGCCGCGGGTCGGCGAGATACCGGCAGCCGATCGGCCCGCGCACCGCGAGCAGCCCCGGTTCGCCGTCGGGCATTTCGGCGCCGAGCTCGTCGACCACGCGCGCGTGCCACCCCGGTACGGGAACCCCTGTCGTCCCCGGCCGGATGTGCTCGTCGGCGGCCGAGACGAAGATGTGCAGCAGCTCGGTGGCGCCGATGCCGTTGATGATGCGCAGCCCGGTGCGCTCGTGCCAGGCCCGCCAGGTGGCGGCGGGCAGGTTCTCGCCGGCGGAGACACAGCGGCGCAGCGACGAGATGTCGCAGGAGTCGAGCTCGTCGAGCATCACGCGGTACGCCGTCGGCGCGGTGAACAGCACCGAGACCCGGTGTTCGGCGATCGCGGGCAACAGCTGCTTGGGGCCCGCCTGTTCGAGCAGCAGCGCACTCGCGCCGGCTCGCATCGGGAAGATCACCAGCCCGCCCAGCCCGAAGGTGAAGCCGAGCGGGGGACTGCCCGCGAAGACATCGCCCACATGTGGTTGCAGCACATGCTTCGAGAAGGTGTCCGCTATCGCGAGCACATCCCGGTGGAAGTGCATGCACCCCTTCGGGCGGCCGGTGGTGCCGGAGGTGAAGGCGATCAGCGCGACGTCGTCGGCAGCGGTGGGCACGGCGGCGTACGGCGTGTCGGGCGCCGTGCGGTGCAGCAGGTCGTCCGGGGCGTCACCGCCGTACGTCGTGATCCGCAGGCCCGGTATCTCGGCCTTGGCGAGGTCGTCGACGGCCCGGATGTCGCACAGCGCGTGCCGTACCTCGGCGATCTCGCAGATGGTCCTGAGCTCGTGCGGGCGCTGCTGGGCCAGCACGGTGACCGCGACCGCGCCCGCCTTCAGCACGGCCAGCCAGCAGGCGGCCAGCCAGGGGGTGGTGGGGCCGCGCAGCAGGACGCGGTTGCCGGGGACGACGCCCAGGTCGCCGGTGAGGAGATGCGCGAGCCGGTCGACGCGGGCGCGGAGTGTGCCGTACGACCATGTGTCGCCGGTGGGTGTGTGGAACACCGGACGATCGTCGTCCGGCCCGGCGAGCAGTTCGGCGGCGCAGTTCAGCCGATCGGGGTAACGCAGCTCCGGCAGGTCGAAGCGGAGCTCGGGCCACTGCTCGGGTGGCGGGAGATGGTCGCGTGCGAAGGAGTCCACGTGGGCCGAGACGTTCATGGCGGTTCGCCCCCTTGCCTTGTGGGCGCCTGGGTGGGCCGGCGCAACGAGCGTATCGTGTTGGTGACGGCAGTCAATGGTGCGCGATATCGTCGTAGGGCCCAATGGAGAGAGGGGACCGGCAATGCCCGCATTCTCGCTCGATCCGGCGCAAACCGCCTGGTGTGCGGAGCTGCGCACCCTGGCCCACGAACGCCTGCACCCGCTCGCCGACAAGGGTGAGCCAGGACGTGTGAACCGTCCGTTGATCGCCGAACTCGGCCAACTGGGCCTACTGGAGCGTCTGTTCACCTCCGGTGCTCTCGATCTGTGCCTGATGCGGGAGTCCCTCGCGTACGCCTGCACGGAGGCGGAGACCGCACTGGCCCTTCAGGGGCTGGGCGCGCATCCGGTTCACGCGCACGGCACGCCACCCCAGAGGGAGCGGTGGTTGCCCCGGGTGAAAGACGGAAGCGCGGTGGCGGCGTTTGCGCTCAGCGAGCCGGGGGCCGGGTCCGACGCGGCGGCTCTGTCCCTGTCGGCCGAGCGCGACGGCCCCTCCCGCTGGCGGCTCACCGGCGAGAAGTGCTGGATCTCCAACGCCCCCGAGGCCGACTGCTACACCGTTTTCGCGCGCACCACCCCCGGCGCCGGTGCCCGCGGTGTCACCGCCTTCCTCGTGCCCGCCGACCGCCCCGGCCTCACCGGCGCCGCCCTGGACATGCTCTCCCCGCACCCCATCGGCACCCTCGACTTCGACGCCGTGCCGGTCACCGCGGACGACGTGCTCGGCGAGGTCGACCGCGGCTTCCGCGTCGCCATGGGCACCCTCAACCTCTTCCGCCCGAGCGTCGGCGCCTTCGCGGTCGGCATGGCGCAGGCCGCTCTCGACGCGACCCTCACCCACACCGCAGGGCGGGACGCCTTCGGCGGCAAGCTGAAGGACCTACAGACCGTCGCCCATCAGGTCGCCGAGATGGCGCTGCGCACGGACGCGGCCCGCCTCATGGTGTACGCGGCCGCGACGGCGTACGACGAAGGCGCCCCGGACGTCCCCAAGCGCGCGGCGATGGCGAAGCTGCTCGCCACCGAGACCGCGCAGTACGTCGTCGACACGGCCGTCCAACTGCACGGCGCCCGCGCCCTGCGCCACGGCCACCTCCTCGAACACCTCTACCGCGAGGTGCGTGCGCCACGTATCTACGAAGGCGCGAGCGAGGTCCAACGAGGCATCATCGCCAAGGAGTTGTACGCATCCATGGGGGAGGCTCCGTGACCGCCGAGCGTGTCAATCCGCCCGAGCTCTCCCCGCCCACAGGCTTCTCGCACGCGGTCGTCGCCACCGGCGCCCGCATCGTGTTCCTGGCCGGCCAGACCGCCCTCGACGCCGACGGCAAGGTCACCGGATCCACCCTCCCCGAGCAGTTCGAGCAAGCTCTCACCAACCTGCTGACCGCCCTGCGCGCCGCGGGCGGCACCCCTGCCGACCTCGCCCGCGTCACCGTCTACGCCACGGATGTCGCCGCGTACCGCACCCACGCCGCCGAACTGGGCGGAGTCTGGCGCAGGTTGGCCGGGCGGGACTATCCGGCGATGGCGGTCGTGGAGGTCGTACGCCTGTGGGACGTACAGGCGCTGGTCGAGCTCGACGGGTTCGCCGTACTGCCGTAGGAGTCGGTCAGGCGGCGAGGGCCGGCCGCTCCACCGGCACCCGGTGCGGCGCGACGACGCGGCCGTCGGGGAGCAGTTCACCGGAGTCGTCGAAGACGATCGCGCCGTCGCACAGCAGACTCCAGCCCTGCTCCGGGTGGGCGGCGACGATGTGCGAAGTGTTGCTGTCGGCCGAGGAGTACGAAGTCTGGTGGGAACACATGGCGTACCTCCAGGTCAGTCAGGCCGTCCTTGAGCCATCCCTATGGATAGACCATGCCCTCGCGGGAAAGTGGGCGGAACGGCCTGTCGCCAAGCGTGACAACACGCGGACAACACCTGGACGGTTCCACGACGGTCGGGGCGGACTCGCCACCGAAGGGGTGAGGTTCACGCCTGCGGGCGTACCGGTGGAATTAGATGTGGAAACCTCTATTCCGTTCAATCGGGAGATCCTGCCATGCCCGTCCGTCCCGTTCCTGCCGTCCTAGCCACAGCGGGCGCCGCGTTGCTCCTGCTGGCCGCCGCCCCGTCCGCGCCCGCCGCCCCGCCCGCCCCCGCCGAGCCCCGTGAGACCGTGACGGTCGACAAGAAGGTGAGTATGGCGGCCGACGGGACCGTCAAGCTCTCCGGCACCTACCGCTGCCGCGACAGCGTCGGCCCGACCTTCGTCAGCTCCAATGTCGGCCAGAGCAAGAGCAACACCAACAGCCTGGGATCCATGACGGTCAGCTACTCCGTCGGCGGCACCCGCGCCGTGTGCGACGGCGCCGTGCACCGCTGGGAGAACACCGGCAAGCACGAGCCGAGCACGCTCAAGCTCGGCAAGGCCCAGGTCGAGGCCACGGTGGTGGAACTCCGCCCCTGGGGCGGACTGCCCCTGATGCCGCACTTCCACGCTCAACTCCAGAAGGACGTCACCCTGAGCAAGGGCTGACCCGCCCAGGACGTCACCCCTGCCCAGGGCTGACGCAACAGGACCGTCAACCGTCGCGCCTCCGCCGGACAGGGGAGGCGCGACGGCATGTCCGGCCCTTGGCGGGACCGGCCGAGGGGCGATTGTCAGTGCCGGGTGTCAGGCTGGGGTCACACAGGATCTGCGAAAGGGAAATCGCCGTGATCACCACAGATTTCGTCCCCGGCTCACCCTGTTGGCTGGACCTCGGTGCCCCTGACGTCCGGGCCGCCGCGGCCTTCTACGGCGCGGTGCTCGGCTGGGACTTCGAGTCCATGGGCCAGGGGGAGGACGTGGAAGGCGGGATGTTCCGGACGGACGGCAAGATCGTCGCCGGGCTCGGCAAGCTCACCGAGGAGGGCGCGCGCCCCGCCTGGATGATCTACTACAGCGTCGCTGACGCGGACGCCACCACAAAGGCCGTGGAGCGCGCGGGCGGCACGGTGCGGGTCGCGCCGATGGACCTCGACGAGTGGGGCCGGATGGCGCAGTACAGCGATCCGCTGGGCGGCCAGTTCGCCGTCTGGCAGCCGGGGACGAACAAGGGCGTCGAGCTGGTGGACGTGCCGGGCTCGCTGTCCTGGACCGAGCTGTACACGAGCGACGCCGCGGCCGCGAAGGAGTTCTACGGCGGTGTCCTCGGCTGGCAGTTCAGCGACATGGAGCTGCCGGGCGGCGGCGGCACGTACGGCCTCATCACCCCCGCCGGGCTTCCCGAGGACCGCATGCACGGCGGCCTCATGGAGCTCCCCAAGGAGAACCTCGCGCTGGCGAACGGGCGGCCCTACTGGCACCCGGTCTTCGCCGTCGCCGACTGTGACGCCGCGGTCGCCGAGGTCACCAAGAACGGCGGCAGTGTGCAGATGGGCCCGGACGACGCCGAGGGTGTCGGCCGGCTGGCCGTCTGCCTCGACCCGTCGGGCGCGGACTTCGTGGTGCTCGCCCCGTCCTCGAGCTGAACTCCCTCAGGAAGTGCCGGTCTGGACGCTGTCGAGCAGGGCCACGTACTGGGCGAGCCGGGCGGCCGCGTGGAGCATGGAGAGCCCTCGGGCGGTGAGTCTCTGCCGCCAGTCGTCGAGGGCGGCTGACAGCGCCTGGGTGCCGCCGGCGGTACGGATCTGCTCGACCACGACGGCGATCTGGTCCAGCGGGTAGCCGCCTCGTCTGAGGAGGTGGGCGAGCTCGGCGTCGCGGATGTCGGCGGCACCGTACATGCGGTGTCCGGTGACCGGCTCGCGGCCGGGGGCGAGGATGCCCGCCACCTCCCAGTTGCGGAGGGTCGCTGCGGTGACGCCCAGACGGTGGGCCAGTTCGCCGACGCTGAGGGGCTCGGCGCCCGCGGGTGCGTGCGCGGCGGTGTCCGGGCCGGTGGTCAGGTGCTCGACGGCCTGTCCGACCGCGTCCAGCGTTCCCCGGTCGCGCAGCAGCTGGCCATGACTGCGGTCCACGGCCGTCAGCGCGGCGTCGAGTTCACCCGCGTTGAGCGACCTCATGATCTGTCCGCTCACGGCGTGACCGTGCGCGGGGACGAGCGCCAGATAGGCGCGTAGCGCCGTCGCGTGGACCTCGGTGTAGGTCCGGTAGCCGGACGGGGTGCGTTCGGCGAGCGGGATGAAGCCGTCCCGCTCGTAGTTACGGACCGCCTGGGTCGAGATGCCGTGCTCGCGGGCGAGGTCGGAAGGGCGCAGGTGGTCCACGGTTTGAGACTTTATCGCAGGTGTCCTGCCACTTCTCCGAGAAAGTCTCAACGGGCGTTGCAGAGGTACGCTTAAGGGGCATGACCAGTGAAGCTGACAGCCATGATCTGATCCGCGTGCACGGCGCGCGTGAGAACAACCTCAAGAACGTAGACGTCGAGATCCCGAAGCGCCGGCTGACGGTGTTCACCGGTGTCTCCGGCTCGGGCAAGAGTTCGCTCGTGTTCAACACGATCGCCGCGGAGTCGCAGCGGCTGATCAACGAGACCTACAGCGCCTTCGTGCAGGGCTTCATGCCGGCCTTGGGGCGGCCCGAGGTCGACGTACTCGACGGGCTGACGACCGCGATCCTCGTCGACCAGCAGCCGATGGGCGCCAGTCCCCGCTCCACGGTCGGCACCGCCACCGACGCGGGTGCGTTGCTGCGCATCCTGTTCAGCCGGCTCGCCAAGCCGTACATCGGCTCGCAAAAGGCGTTCTCCTTCAACATCGCCTCGGTCGAGGCGTCGGGCACGCTGGAGGTGAACGGCAAGCTGATCGAGAAGAGCTTCAGCGTCGTCGGCGGCATGTGCCTGCGCTGCGAGGGCCTGGGCACCGTCTCCGACATCGATCCCCGCCGGCTCTACGACGACTCCAAGTCGCTCGCCGACGGTGCGATCACCGTTCCGGGGTGGAAGGCGGACAGCTGGGTGGTGCAGTCGTTCACCGCATCCGGTTTCCTCGATCCGCACAAGCCGATCCGCGACTACACCGGCGTGGAGCTGCGCGACTTCCTGCACCGGGACCCGGTCAAGGTCAAGGTGAGGGGGATCAACACCACCTACGAGGGCCTGATCGCGCGGGTACGGAAGTCGTTCCTGTCCAAGGACAGAGAAGCGCTTCAGCCGCACATCCGGGCGTTCGTGGACCGGGCAGTGACGTTCTGCGTCTGTCCCACGTGCCACGGAACCCGGCTCAGCGACATCACCCGGTCCTCGAAGATCGACGGTGTCAGCATCGCCGACGCCTGCGCGATGCAGATCAGCGACCTGGCCGCATGGATCCGCGGCCTCGACGAGCCGTCGGTCGCGACCCTGCTGGCGGTACTGGGAGAGACCCTTGACTCGTTCGCCCGGATCGGGCTCGGCTATCTCTCGCTCGACCGGTCCTCGGGCACGCTCTCCGGCGGTGAGGCGCAGCGCACCAAGATGATCCGCCACCTCGGCTCCGCCCTCACCGACGTCACCTACGTCTTCGACGAGCCCACTGTCGGCCTGCATCCGCACGACATCCAGCGCATGAACGACCTGCTGCTTCAACTGCGCGACAAGGGCAACACGGTGCTGGTCGTGGAGCACAAGCCGGAGACGATCCTGATCGCCGACCACGTGGTCGACCTCGGGCCGACGGCCGGTGCGTCCGGCGGCGAGGTGGTCTTCGAGGGCACGGTGGAGGGGCTGCGGGCCTGCGGCACGCTCACCGGACGGCACCTGGACGACCGGGCGTCGGTGAAGCCGTCGGTGCGGGGGCCGTCCGGCGTGCTGGAGGTGCGCGGTGCGGACACCCACAACCTGCGCGCCGTCGACGTGGACATCCCGCTCGGCGTGCTCACCGTGGTCACCGGGGTCGCCGGCTCCGGCAAGAGCTCGCTGATCCACGGCTCGGTGGCCGGCCGGGACGGCGTGGTGACGGTGGACCAGGGAGCCATCAGGGGTTCCCGGCGCAGCAACCCGGCGACGTACACCGGACTGCTCGACCCGATCCGCAAGGCGTTCGCGAAGGCCAACGGCGTGAAGCCGGCTCTGTTCAGCCCCAACTCCGAGGGTGCCTGCCCCACTTGCAGGGGCGCCGGCGTCACCTACACCGGCTTGGCGATCATGGCCGGTACCGCCATCACCTGCGAGGAGTGCGAGGGGAAGCGGTTCCAGGCCTCGGTGCTGAAGTACCGTCTCGGCGGCCGGGACATCAGCGAGGTGTTCGCCATGTCGGTGACCGAGGCCGGGGAGTTCTTCGGCGCCGGTGAGGCGCGCACGCCGGCCGCGCACGCCGCCCTCGGCCGGCTCGCCGGCGTCGGGCTCGGCTACCTCAGCCTCGGTCAGCCGCTCACCACCCTGTCCGGCGGCGAGCGGCAACGGCTCAAGCTGGCCGCCCACATGGCCGGGTCCGGCAGCATCTACATCCTCGACGAGCCGACCAGCGGTCTCCACCTCGCCGATGTCGAGCAGTTGCTCGCCCTGCTCGACCGGCTCGTGGACTCCGGGAAGTCGGTCATCGTCGTCGAGCACCACCAGGCGGTCATGGCGCACGCCGACTGGATCATCGACCTCGGCCCCGGCGCGGGGCACGAAGGCGGCCGGATCGTCTTCGAGGGCGCACCCGCCGACCTGGTCGCCGCCCGCGCCACCCTCACCGGTGAGCACCTCGCGGACTACGTGGGCAGCTGAGGCGGGGCAGCCCCGCGGAAAGCGTCGGAAGGAAAGCGTCGGAAGGAAAGCGTCGGAAGACGCTTGCTCATGTCGTGTGACGGAACCGGTTTCGGTACTCGGTCGGGGTGGTGTCGAGCTTGCGGCGGCAAGGGTGTCGTCCGTGGTTTCCAGCTGGTTCCGCGCCACCTCGACCGGGCCGAATCGACATAGGCGGCGGGGGTCGTGCCCAGTTCCGTATTGAAGACGCGGGTGAGCTGCCGTCAGCACGGCCGCCGGCGAGGTGACTGCCGAGCAGCTCCACCGGAGCGCGCTGGCGACGATCACGGACATGTACGGCGTCGTCGTCCCCTCGGTAGACGCGCTCGCCTGACCCGGATCACAGGGGCGCCTGCGGTGAGGCGCCCCTGTTCTCCTTTCCTGCCCTGTTTCTTGTCCTGACGCCTACCAGGCGACGGGGAGCCGCTCCGGCAGGCGTTTCATGAAGTTGGTGCGCCACACGAGTTGTTCGACCGGTACGGCCAGCCGCAGGCCCGGAAGCCGCTCCAGCAGGGCCTGAAGCGCGATCTCCGCGTGTTTCTTCCCCAGGGCGGTGGCCGGGCAGTAGTGCGCTCCTGCACCGAAGGAGAGATGATCGGCGGCGCCTTCCCGGCCCGGCTGGAACCTGTGCGGCTCAGGGAAACGCGCGGGGTCGTGGTTCGCGCCCTCGACGAGGACCAGGACCAACTCCCCCTTCTTCACCTCCACATCGCCCAGCCGGACGTCCTCCAGGGCGAGGCGGGGCAGGCCGTCGCCGATGGACAGGTTGATCCGCAGGAGTTCGTCCATCGCGTCCGCCACCGAAACGCCGCCGGTGGTGAGTGCCCGGCGGACGTCGTCGCGGGTCAGCAGCGAGACGAGTGCCATGGTGAGGAATCCCGAGGTGGAAATGACCCCCGCGCCGAACAGCGTGACGCCGACGGTGGCGAACATCTCGTCCGTGACGTGGGCGTATTCGCCGGTGCCGCGCAGTTTCGCGAGGTCGCCCATCAGGCCCGTCGTGGCCGGGTCGTCGAGGCGAGCGGCCATGTACGCGATGTCGCGGTCCCAGTTGAGCCGCGCCGCCTCGATCTCCCGGGGCGAGTTCATGAACGCCACGTCCAGGCTGCGCAGCAGCAACGCCGCATCCTCCTGCGGAACACCGAGGATGTGGCAGTGCATCCCGGCGGAGTACGGGTCGGCAAAACCGCCGCGAAGTTCGGCCGGTGCCGCCTCGGCGAGGAGCCCGTCCACCAGCCGGCCGGCCTCGCGCCGCATCCACTCCTCAAGGCCAGGGGCTTTGGGGCTGATGGCCTTCATCACCGCCTTGCGCAGCCCGGCGCCGGTGATGTTGCCCATGTTGTTCACCACCTCCGGCGGGATCGTCAGGGCGTACTGCCGGGGAGCGCCGGGGGCGGAGGTGTCCTTGAGGGAGAACCGGTCGTCTTCGAGTACCTGCTTGCACAGGCGATACGAGGAGACCAGCCACGCTTCGGCTCCGGCGATCGTGCGGACCTTTTTCACGGGCGCATCGCGCAGGGCCTCGACGTCCTCGGGCAGGCGGGTGCCGTTCCAGTCGAAGGGGAACGCGGGGAGCGTCTCGGTCGCGGCGGTGATCAACGTGCTTCTCCTTCGGCGGGCGTGAGAATGCCGTGGCCCTGGTTGCGGGAGGCGCGCAGGCCGTACCCCCGTGCGTAGAGCAGGTCGGCGAGCGGCAGGGCCTGGTGGTAGCAGTTCAGCGACGACGGGACGCCGAGGATGGCGGGTGTGTCGATGAACAGGGGGACTTCGGCGCAGACGTAGTCCCGGCACACCTGCCGCTGCTCGTCGGTGGGTTGTCCGTCCGGGCCGAGCTTTCCGGCCAGGAAGAGGCCGGCCAGGGCATCGCAGGTCTCGCGCACGGCCGGGTCGGTCTCAACGGCGTGGACCACCTCGTGGTGGAGGCGCCGATATGCGGCGTTGCCCTGGAAGGCCGACATGGGGTGCCAGGTCAGGCGATCGCCCCCGGGGTCCGCGTCCGCGCAGGCGGTGGAGACCTTGGCGCGCACGCCCCGGACGTTCTTCACCGCCTTCTGCCGGGCGTGTTCGGGGGTGTGGCCGAGGGCCTGGTACATGTCGGCCACATGGACATCGGTATAGACGAAGTCCGCCTGGTCGAACCGGGCTGCGGCCCAGCGCGCCAGATCGTTCAGACGCCGGGCGGAGAAGTAACTGTTGCCGGGGGAGACCCCGATGATCGCGTGCGCGCCCTCGCCGGCGATGACGCGGCACTGGTCGGTATAGGGCTGGAGCTGGAAGGTCTCGGCTGGGGCGACAGTCGCCTGAGTCAAGATCGAATCCTCATCGCGCCGCGATTCTTCAGGGCCTGGCGCCCTGCGTGCGGCGGCAACGACGACCCCACGCTACCGATCAGACGCACTGAGTAAACCCCTACCCGGGGGTATTGCCTGGAAAAATTTCTCCGCCATACGGAAGTTCTCGCCTGTGGCGTTGAAGGAAACACAAGCCATGGGGCAAGGCGTGTCAGGCGGCAATTCGGGTATCCAGTCGCCCACGATCGGCTGGGACGTGCCTCGGTGACAGGAGGAACCATGGTGAGCGGACGCCGTCGGCGCGCAGGGCGGGCACTCGGTCCCGGGTGCGTGCTGGTGCTGGCGTTGGCGGGTTGCGGCGGCGCCGGGGAGCGCGAGGCGGACGCGTCCGCCGCGGCGGCTGCCTTCGAGAAGGCGTTGGCCGGTGGCGACCGGGCAGCGCAGTGCTCGGCGTTGGCTCCGCAGACGCGCGCCGAGGTGGAGGACTCCGAGGAGGAGACGTGCGTCGATGCCGTCGGCGCGCAGGATCTCCCGGCCGGAGGCCCGGTCAGCGGCGTGGACGTATATGGGCGTCAGGCCCGGGTTGTGCTGGCGTCGGACACGTTGTTCCTGGCCCAGTTCCCGGGTGGCTGGAAGATCGTGGCCGCCGGATGCCGGCCCCGTCCCGGGCAGCCGTACCAGTGCTCGGTCAAAGGAGGCTGACGTATGCGCACCATGTTCACGCTCTGCCTGACCGTCGTGGTGGGCGGCCTTGCCTACTTCATCGTGGTGGGACTGATGCGGCGATGACCGCCTCCGTCCCGAAGTCTCCGCGCGACGAACCGGACCGGCACGAGGGCACCGCGGCAAGGGGCCACGGCACGCGTCGCTTCGTACGCGACAACGGCATAAGTCTGGGTTTCGGTATCGCCTTTCTGCTCGCTCTCGCCGGTCAGGCGATCGCGGGCTGGGCGGAGTTCAACAACCAGCTCGCCACCGACGGGCTCGCGCAGATCGGCTTCCTCGGTTACCTGGCGTCCTCCGACTTCGCCGTGGACGTGACGGAGAACTGGCAGTCGGAGTACCTACAGTTCTTCCTCTACATCTTCGCCACCGTCTGGCTGCTGCAACGCGGGTCACCGGAGTCGAAGAAGATGGACAAGGCCGGCCCCGAAACGGATGAGGATCAGCTGATGGGCGGGCACGCCCGCCCGGACTCACCGCGCTGGGCGGGCGTGGGCGGGGCGCGGCAGGCGGTGTTCTCGCGGTCGCTCGGCCTGGTGATGGCCGGGCTCTTCCTGTTGTCCTGGCTGGCCCAGTCGATCGCGGGCGCCGCCGCCTACAACGAGCAGCAGCTGAGGCAGCTCCAGGCTCCCATCGACTGGACGCAGTACCTCGCGTCCGCGGACTTCTGGAGCCGTAGCCTCCAGAACTGGCAGTCCGAACTCCTGGCAGTCGCCTCCATGGCGATCTTCTCCGTCTACCTGCGCCAGCGAGGTTCCCCGGAGTCCAAGCCCGTCGGAACCCCGCACACCTCCACCGGTATCGAGGGATGAGCAAAAGGGGCAGCCGGGCCCTTGCGCCCGAGCGCGTGTACGCCCCGCTGCCCCCCGCTCCACGACCTGCTCACCGCTCATCTCGGTCATGGCGCTTGCCCGGCAGGAACTCCTGGACCTTGGCCTTGAACCCCTGGCGCACCACCGCGCTCCGGTCGCTGTCGCCCTTGAGGAGGGATGCCGCGGAGGCCTCGATCTGGTCGAGGGTGGCGTGCGGCGGAATGGGCGGTACGGCAGGGTCGGTCACGAAGTCCAGCACGCACGGCCGGTCGGCCGCGAGCGCGGTCTCCCACGCGCCCACCACGTCGTCCGGCTTCTCGACGCGCAGGCCGGCCAGGCCCAGGGACCGGGCGAAGTCGGCGTAGCCGACGTCGGGGATCGACTGCGAGGGCTGGAACTGCGGGGCGCCCTGCATGGCGCGCATCTCCCAGGTGACCTGGTTGAGGTCCTGGTTGTTGAAGACGGCGACGATCAGCCGCGGATCCTCCCAGTCCTGCCAGTACTTGGCCACGGTGATCAGCTCGGCCATGCCGTTCATCTGCATCGCCCCGTCGCCGACCAGGGCGATCGCCGGCCGGCCACCGTGCGCGAACTTGGCACCGATGGCATACGGCACGCCCGGCCCCATCGTGGCGAGCGTGCCCGAGAGCGAACCGCGCATCGCACCGCGCAGCTTCAGGTGCCGGGCGTACCAGTTGGCGGCGGATCCGGAGTCGGCGGACAGGATGACGTCGTCCGGGAGCAGACCGCTGAGCGCGTGGGTGACGTACTCCGGGTTGACCGGATCGGCGTCGACGGCGGCCCGCCGCTCCATGACCTCCCACCAGCGGGCCACGTCGGCCTCGATCTTCTGGCGCCAGGCAGGGTCCTCCATCTGCTCCAACAGGGGCAGCAGCCGGCGCAGGGTCCCGGCGGCGTCACCGACGAGATTCACCTCGAACGGATAGCGCAGACCGACCATGTGCGGGTCGATGTCGATCTGCACGGCCCGCGCCTTGCCGAACTCCGGCAGGAACTGGGTGTAGGGGAACGACGAGCCGATCACCAGCAGCGTGTCGCACTCGCGCATCATCTCGTACGACGGCCGGGTGCCCAGAAGCCCGATCGCCCCGGTCACATACGGCAGGTCGTCGTCCAGGGCGTCCTTGCCCAGCAGCGCCTTGGCGACCCCGGCGCCGAGCCGGTCGGCGACCGCCTCGACCTCCGGCCGGGCGGCCCGCGCGCCCTGCCCGATCAGGATGGCGGTCTTGCCGCCGGAGTTGAGGACGTCGGCGGCCCGTTGCAGGTCGTCGTCGTCCGGCACCGGCGCGTAGTGCGGCATACCGAGGCTGGACGGCACCATCTTGAACGCGTGCCCGGGCGGCGCGTAGTCGAGTTCCTGCACGTCGGCCGGGATGATCACGGCGGTCACCGAACGGCGGGCGACGGCTGTGCGCATCGCCCGGTCGAGGACGTTGGGCAGCTGCTCGGGGACGGTGACCATCTCGCAGAAGTCCGAGGCGACGTCCTTGTAGAGGCTGAGGAGGTCGACCTCCTGCTGGTAGGAACCGCCCATCGCGCTGCGGTTGGTCTGACCGACGATCGCGACCACGGGTACGTGGTCGAGTTTCGCGTCGTAGAGGCCGTTGAGGAGGTGGATGGCGCCGGGGCCGGAGGTGGCGGCGCAGACGCCGACCCGGCCGGAGAACTTGGCGTAGCCGACGGCCTCGAAGGCGGACATCTCCTCATGACGGGACTGCACGAACCGGGGGTTGTTCTCGGCGCGGCCCCAGGCGGCGAGGAGGCCGTTGATGCCGTCGCCGGGGTAGGCGAAGACATGCTCCACCTCCCACTCGCGCAGCCGTTGAAGGATGTGGTCGGAGACCTTCGTCGACATGGTCGGTCCTTTCCGTAAGGGGTGTGTGACTCAGGGCGGCGCAGGTGTCCTCCGCGAGGTGCAGGGCCCGGCGGCCGGCACCAGGCTGCCGGGAGAGGAGGCCCGGACGGCGGGCAGCACACCGACTCGCCTACGGCCATGGAGGCTTCGTCAATTGCGCAGCTGCGGAAGGATCTTGGTGCGGTAGAAGTCGAAGAAGCCCTGTTGGTCCTGGCCGATCTGGTTGACGTAAACGGTGTCGAATCCCGCGTCGACGAACGCGGTCAGCGCCTCGACGTGTGCGTCCGGATCGTCGCCGCAGGTTACGGCGGACGCCACCTGGTCCTCGGTGACCAGCTCGGACGCCTGCTCGAAGTGGCTCGGGGTGGGCAGGATCTGGGGGAGTTCCCCGGGCAGTTGCTCGTTCGCCCACAGACGGTGGGCGGCGCGGACCGCCTCCGGCCGGTCGGCGCCCCAGCACACCTTGAGCCCGCCGTACACGGGTTTGGTGCCGCCTCCGCCGCGCCGGAAGCGTTCGACCAGGGCGGCGTCGGGCGTCATCGTGATCAGCCCGTCGCCGATCCGCGCGGCGGTCTCGGCGGCCTGCGGGCCGAAGGCCGAGACGTCGATGGGGACCGGCTCGTCGGGAACCGTGTACAGGCGGGCGTTCTCCACGGTGTAGTGCCTTCCGCGGTGGCTGGTCTGCTCGCCGGTGAGCAGCCTTCGGATGATCTGGAGGGCTTCCTCCAGCATGTCGAGGCGCACATGAGCCTCGGGCCAGCCGGTGCCCACGATGTGCTCGTTGAGGGCCTCTCCGGTGCCGACCCCGAGGCGGAACCGGCCGCCGAGCTGTACCGCGCTGGTGGCGGCGGCCTGGGCGATCACGGCTGGATGCGTACGTATCAGTGGGCAGGTCACCGCCGTTTCCACGGGCAGCGACACGGCCTGGGACAAGGCGCCGATCACGGACCACACGAACGGACTCTGGCCCTGACGGTCGTTCCACGGGTGGTAGTGGTCCGAGATCCACAGAGCGTCGAAACCCGCCTGCTCGGCCATCCGGGCCTGGTCGACGAGTTGTGCCGGCGTGTGCTCCTCGCAGGAGAGGAAGTATCCGAAGTCAGCCATCTCAGGTGCCTCCGTGGGGGACGTGGCCACTCCGAGTACCCGGGAGCGCGGAGGACCGAACCGGCCGATGCACGGTGTCGCCGGCGCGCGGAGGGGTACCGAGGGCCGCACGTCGTTCACGGAGTTTCCATGGCCCTGCGCGTTCTGCTGCCGACGGACCCGGTCCATGGCGCAGGGCGGTGTTCTACGGTCTCTGTCACACCGACACCGGGGACGACCGGGCCGCCCTGCTGTTTCCGCCATCGCGCCCAGGGCACCCGTACGCGCGACGATTGCCGTGAGGAGCTTCTCGAAGGCCGCGCGCGGCAGCCGGACGCGGTGGTCGGAGACGCTCCCCAGGACACTGAGCGCGGGTAGGTCTCGTCCAGTTCCGGGCCGGCGTTGCTCCCGGTGCAGCGGTCGAGCGTCAGCCCGGCACCTCGTCGAGAACGGCGCGCAGGACGTGGGCGAGCACCGCCCGCTTTCCCCGGAAGGGACCAGCCGGCCCCGTGACCTACCCCGCGGTGCCGAGGCGCACGCGCACCGCGGTGGTGCCCAGACGGGGGATCTCCACGAGGATGCCGTCGCCGTCGAGAACGGCGGGGCCGTCGGGGTCGCCGAGATAGGTTGAGCGCTCCGCGCCCGCGACAGGGAAGCCGTACCTGAGCCGGACCGTCCCGGGACTCGTGGCGAAGGACTGGAGCCTTATCAGGAGGTCGACGCCGTCGTCACCCGGGACCGGGGCCACGTCGCGGATCGCGACGCGAGCGTCGTCCACGGAGAGCAGCGCGAGTTCGGCCGGCCGGTCCGCGTCGGGCGCACCATGTGCCGGTACGCCGATCAGCGGGTGGTCGACCTCGTAGGCGGTGCGCACTGCCAGGGCGTCGGCATCGATGCTCTCGCCGCTCCGGCGGACGCCCACCGCGTACCGGAAGGTGGTGTGGAACGCCTGCTGGGACGGGAAGTTGGTGTCCCACAGGTTGTTGTGCACCCAGGAATAGACCGTCCCGGCCTGTCGCGGCGCCATCGAGTCGGGGAAGGGCGCGTAGGGCAGAGCGATGGTCTCCGGCTGGACCAGCGGCGCGTCCCTGGTGATCCAGGCGACGGGGCCGTCGTCGTCGGCGAGGGAGACGAACGACCTGACGGCACGCATGTGCTGGGGCGCGCCGGGCACATGCGCGAGGCCGGTGCCGGTCAGCGCGCCCGTGATCTCGTAGTGCACGGTGGGCTGCGACAGCGCGAACGGGAACGCGAGGTACGCGCTCTCCTTCGTCATGGTGGCGGGTTTGTCGAACCGGTTGTCGATCACCAGGTGCGAGTCGTCGCGGCCGAGGCTGACCGTGGTGCGGGCCTGGCGGACGCCGTCCGCCGCGTACTCGTAGGTAAGGCGCTGCCCGAGAGCGTCGTCGACGCGTTCGAGCAGCACGGCGGGGCGGGCCAGGGTCCGGGAGCCGAGGAGTTCCAACTCCTCGCTCACCGTGGTCTTGTTGGCCTGGTGGTTGTAGCCGCCCGCGGTGGTGTAGGTGTCGTAGACATAGCCGTTGAAACCGACGACGGCGTCCTGGTCTACGAGTTCACGGCCGGTGGCCTTCTCGACGAGGCTCGCCACACAGGCCGTGGTCAGGTCGACACGGACGCGCAGGTGCTCGTTCTCCAGGATCAGGTCGTCGGCGGTGGGCAGGGGCACCGCGCGGTTCTTGTGCTCGTCGTCCTGGTCGAGGCGGAGCGGCAGCGGTGGTGCCCCCGCGCCGCTGCTCTCGCCGGTCGCCGTCACGTCCAGCCGTACCAGGCCGAACGGCGGCACGTCGGGCACCTGGATGTGCAGCCACCGCCCGGCGTCCCGGTGGACCGGGTTGGTCTGCGCCTCCTGGACCACCGGCAGCTCCACGCCCTTGCGGCCGTCCGTCACCGACACCCGGCTCGTGAGCGGGATCCGGCTCTCGCGCAGGAACACCGTCACGACCGAAGTGCGCGCGACCGCCGTGGTGTTGACGGCCCAGTACGTCACGTCGGCGGTCGCCGCGGTGGGCAGTACGGCGCCCAGTGCGGCCGAGGCGTGGTCGAGGAAGGTGTCGGCGTCGTTGTCGCCGCGCAGCGCGTACCCGTACTTCCAGTGCCACTGCTGCTCGCCCGACTCGCCGCCCGCGTCACCGTGGGTCCACGGGTCGGCGGCGCCCCAGGTGTGTTCGTTGAACAGGGACACCGACCGGTACACCTGGTCGGCGCCACCGCGGGCGGCGGTGGCCAGGGTGGTGGTGGGGCCCGCGGGGGAGGCCAGGGCGGCGATGCCGTACAGGGTGGCGGCGTCGGTGACGGTGGACTGGGCGCGGCGCACCATGGCCTGGGGCCGGGCGCCCGAGCCGACGCCCTCGACCCACCAGTCGCCCCAGTCGCCCTCGAAGGCGGGGATGGCACCGCCGAGGCGGGACTCGGCGTCGGTGAAGAAGTCGGTGTTGGTGGACAGCCGGAGCCTCGGACTCTGCCATGTCTCGTTCCAGCGGCGGACGGTCTCGGCGAGGATCAGCCGCGGCGGCGCGTTGTCCCCGAAGTGGCCCTGCACCCTCAGATGCAGCACGTCCCACGGGTAGGGCGCACGCTCCCCCGGAGCGGGGGCCGGCGAGCCGAGGAGTTCGGGCGGGAACGGGTAGGGCCGGGTCGCGAGCGACGTCAGATAGGCCGGCAGCAGGTCGTCCACCATGGTGTAGGAGGTGTTGAAGCCCAGTACGGGCCCTTCCATGTAGGCCAGGCCGTGCGGACTGTCGGTCATCCACACCAGCACCTCCTTGCCCGACGGAGCACGCCACCGGAACAGGCGCGGCAACCGTGCCCCGCCGTTGATGGTGGGCACCGAGCGTCCGGCCCAGTTGTGCGCCACCGACAGATAACGCACGCCCAGGGGGGACAGGGCGTCCGGCAGCCCGGCGACCGAGCCGGGTACGTCGGTCTGCATCGCCGAGCGGAACTCGATCCCGTACGTGTCCCTCAACTGGCGGGCCGACCGCAGCAGTTCGTGGAGTTCGTCGGTGGAGCAGGTGTCGGTGTGGAGGTTGTACGGCAGGGCCGTCAGCTCGATCTGTCCGGCGCGGACCCGCTCGATGAACTCCGCGACCCGTTCCGGGGGCCGGGCCGCGGCCCACTGCTCGAACGACCACAGCGACTCCACGGCCCACCGGAACCTGGCGTCGTCGGGCCAGCCGTCGGTGACCCGGGTCAGGTCGAGGCAGGAGTCGAGGAAGGACACGTGTTCGCCGAGGACCGTGCCCTGCGGATCGGTGTAGCCGATGTCCAGGTGCGAGTGGTGGACCAGGTGGATCGTCCAGTCGCGCGGCGGTTCCAGCGCGAAGGCGAGCACCGCCGACACCCCGCCCTTGCGGGCGGTGACGCGCACGTCGCGGCGGTCGTGTTCCACAGGGAGCATGAGGCGTGGCCCGCCGGGCGCGGGCAGCACCTCCACGGGCACCCGGCCACGGCCGGCGACGTCCACCTCGAAGGTCCACTCGTCGTGGCCCGGCGCGTCGCCGGAGACGAGGATCCGCACACTGCGCCTGGCACCGGCGTCGTCGCGCTGAATGAGGTGTTCCGGCAGGGCCCGCAGTTCCGTGCCACCGGCTCGCGCGGTCGCGGCGACGGCGAGGCCGATCATGCTCGTCCGGGCCTTGTCGGTGGACCAGCGGTGATCGCGTACGAGGGCGCGAGTCGTCATGTGTCAGTTCTCTTTCAGGGTGGTTCGGTTCAGGCCGTGAGCTTCAGGCCGTGAGCTTCAGGCTGTTGACGAAGAAGCGCTGGAACACGAAGAAGAGGACCACGGTCGGCACCGAGGCGACGAGCGCGCCGGCGAGCACGACGGGCGGGCCCACCGTGCCGTAGTTTCCGCTGAGGTCGGCCAGTGTGGCCGTCACCGGCCGCACGTTGGGGCTGAGCGACAGGGTGATGCCGAACAGCAGGTCGTTCCAGATCCAGGTGAACTGGAAGATGAACGCGGCCAGCAGCGCGTTTCTGGCCAGCGGCAGGTGGATCCGCAGGAACATCGACAGCCAGTTCACGCCGTCGAGTTGGGCCGACTCGGAGATCTCCTTCGGCACGGTGATCATGAAGTTGCGGTTGACGAAGAACGCGAAGGGGATCGTCAGCGCCACGTAGATCAGCACCATGCCGTACTGGGTGTCGTAGAGGTCGGTGGTGGCGTACCCGGTGAACAGCGGGGACAGGAACGTCTGGAGGGGCAGCACGGTGCCGACGAAGATGAACCAGAACCAGAGTCCTGGCCGCCGCACCGGCATCACGGCGACGGCGAACGCGGCGAGTGCCGCGATCAGCACGGCCACCACCCCGCCGACCACCGCGTAGATCAGGGTGTTGAGCAGTCCCTGTCCGACCTCGGCGCTGTCGAACGCGGCGCGGATGTTCGAGAACAACCCGGGGGAGGTGAACCACCACCGGGGGGATCCGGTGTACTGCTCGGCCGGGGTGAAGGCGTTGACGACGACCAGCCAGGTCGGCACCAGCCACAGTACGGAGATCAGAGCGACCAGAACGCCGCGCGCCGTTTTGCCGGTCATACTGCCTCCCCCGTCCGCTGCCGCACCTGACGCCGCAGGTAGAGCCAGGAGGCGGCGATGACGACGACCGTCAGCACGACGGAGACGGCCGCGCCGTAGCCGTACCGGTTGAGGGTGAACGTCTGCCGGTACATGGTCAGCGCGAGCGTCTCGGAGGCCGTTCCGGGGCCGCCCTGGGTGAGCAGCCACACGATGTCGAAGGTCTTGAGGCTGTTGACGATGGACATGCCCACCACCACGACGGTCATCGGCCGCAGCTGCGGCAGGATGATGCGCAGGAACAGCTGGAGGCCCCGCGCCCCGTCGAGCCGGGCGGCCTCGACGGTTTCCGAGGGGATGGTCTGGAGCCCGATCAGGAACAGGATCAACGAGGCCCCGGTCGCCTGCCACGTCGTCGCCACGATCATGACGAGGGTGTTCATCGGCCAGTGCAGCAGCCACTCCTGCTGCCAGCCGCCGAGCCCCACCGCGCTCAGCGTCTGGTTGACCGCCCCGTCGGTCCTCAACAGGAACGTCCACAGCAGCGCCGTCGCCGAGCCGGAGAGCGCGTAGGGGATGACCACGGCGGTGCGGGCCACCGCGCCCCAGCGCACCGAGTGGGTCAGCACCGCCAGGAGCAGGCCCAGCAGCACGGGAAGGACCAGCGTGCCCACCACCCACAGCACGGTGTTCAGCAGTGACCGGCCGAAGTCGGGGTCGGTGAACAGCGCGACGTAGTTGGACAGGCCGACGAAGCGCGCGGTGACGCCGTTGTCGTCGAAGAGGCTGCGCCATGCGGTGACCAGGAAGGGCACGAGCAGGAGCACAAGGATCAGTGCCACGGCGGGCGTCAGGAACGCGCCCACCCAGGCGGCGCGACGGCGCTCGGAGCGCGGGTCGGGCCCGGGGGGACGGGGCCGGCGCGGCCCCGTTCGGCCGGCTGCCGGGTCGGCAGGGGTCAGGACGTCCACACCTTCCACTCCTTGTCGGCTCGATGCTGCATGTTCGAGAGGGTCTTCGTCGCCTGGGAGTGTGTGGGGTCGATCATGAAGGCGCTCAGATCCTGGACGTTCCCTTCGATCAGTACGGGGGGCGATGCCTCCCAGTAGCGGATGGCCTGTGTCGGCCGTTCCCGTCGCACCTGGGCGGCGACCTGCCGCACCGTGCCCACGTTCGGTACGACGCCGGGGTCGGCGGAGGTGTCCCGCAGGAATCCGGTCCACGCCGTCTGGACGGACGGGTTGAACCAGGCGCGTGCCACGGCGTGGGCGGCGTCGAGCTTGTGGGCGTGTGCCGACACCGCCAGTACACCGCTCTCGACGATCACCGAGCGCGCGCCGTCGGGCGGCGGAGGCAGCAGGAAGGCGCCGAGGTCGGCGGCCTTGACCCCGTTGTCGAGGAACGCCCCGGTGTTCCAGGTGCCGTAGAGGCACATGGCGGTGGTACCTCCCGCGAACCGGGCCGGCAGGTCCGTGGTCGACGCGTCGGGCGCGGAGAAGGCACCCCGCCGGTACAGGTCGCTCCACAGGGCCATCGCGCGTCGGCAGACCTCGTCGGTGTACGACGCCCTGCCCGCCGTGAGGTCCTGGTAGAAGCGGTGGTCGAGCCCGTTGACCAGCTGCTGGAACCAGATCAATGACTCCCAGTTGGTCGCGCCGCCGGCGGAGATCGGCGTGATGCCCTTGGCATGGGCGGCGTCCACCACGTCGAGGAACTGCTGCCAGGTCGTCGGCACGTCCACACCGAGCCGCTCGAAGGCGGGCCGGCTGTAGAAGACCACGAAGTACGACTTGTAGAGCGGGACGCCGTACTGCCTTCCCCCGTGGGTGAAGGTCGCGCGCAACGCGGTGTCGTCGCTCCAGCCGCGCCGTGCCGCCTCGTCCCAGGCGTCGGTGACGTCGGCGACGATCCCGGAGCGGGCGATGTCGCGCAGTCGGTACCCGTTCCACCACTTGATGAGATCGGTCGTGGAGTCGGTCCGCGCCGACATGCGCACGATCTGCTGGTAGTTGCTGACGTTGGGAACCGCCCGTGGCGCGAGCCGGAAGCCGGACAGCGGTCGCAGTCGTCTGCCCGCCGCCTGGAAACCCGGCGACCAGGTGGGGTTGTCGTTGAACACGGAGACCACATCGGCCGGTGCGGGCCTACTCATCGAACCGCGTGCGCATGCGCTGAGCGCAAGGCCGGCGATGCCTGTGAAAGAGGAGGCCAACACCTTGCGTCGGCTCATTCCGTGTGGCACGTCGATCACCTACCTTGTTAAGGTATCGGTAACGTAGTGGCACGCAGGTGGTTTGAGAAGTGGTCGCGTTAACGTATCTCGCGGGATTGGTGACATGGTCGAGAGCTCGCTGGTCAAGGCGGAAGTCCTGAAGTACGAACCGATGCCGTGCTACCCGGTCCTCGCCGACAGGGTCGCCGTCGGCTGGGCCGAGGCGGCCGGGACGCTTCCGACGGGGACGCGGGTCCTCGCCGTGGACGGCCCCGCGGTGCTGGACTGGGCCGCCGTCGCCGCCGGACTGCACGCGGCGTTCGACGACGGGCGCACCCGGGTGGAGATCGCGGACGTCCGGACGGCGGTGCGCGACTGGGAGACGGTGCGGCGGCTCACGGACTCCGACGAGCTGCGGGACGACCCCGACTTCGCGAGACTCGCGAGCGGCGACCTCCTCGACCTGATGGACCCGTCGGCCCTGGCGGCGCTCGCCGGCCCGGACGAGGGCGGCGTGCTGCGCGTCCTGCTCGGGCCCGGCGCCGCGCTCGGGGACGCCGACGTCCTGTGGTGGGTCGATCTGCCGAAGCGTTACGCGGAGGCGGCGGTCAAACACGGCCGGGGCCGCAACCTTGCGGCGCCCGAGGGCGAGCCGCCGACCCTGCGGCGGCTGTTCTACATCGACTGGCCGCTGCTCGACCGCCATCGCGACCACATGGCGGGGCGGATCGACCGATGGATCGACGTTACCGATACCGTAAATCCGACGTCGATCCGTGGGCCGGCGCTGCGCGAGACCTGCCGGTCGCTCGCCACCCGCCCCTTCCGTACCCGGCCGACCTTCAACTCGACGCCGTGGGGCGGGCACTGGGGACAGGAGACGCTCGGTCACAACCCGGACGCGGAGAACACGGCTCTCGGCTACGAACTGATCGCGCCGGAGAGCGGGGTCCTGCTCGGCGACGACGCCTCCCGGTGTGTGGAGGTGCCGTTCCAACTCGTCGTCGCGCTCTCCCCGTTGGACGTGCTCGGCCCGGCCGTGTACGACCTGTTCGGCACGTCGTTCCCGGTCCGCTTCGACTACCTCGACACCGTCGGCGGCGGCAACCTGTCCGTCCACTGCCATCCCAGGCCCGACGACATGCGCGGCGTCTTCGGCTGGCCGTACACCCAGCACGAGAGCTACTACCTCATGCGCGCCGGGGCGGACAGCAAGGTCTTCCTCGGACTGAGCGAGGGCGCCGACGTCGAGGCGTTCCAGCACAGCGCGCACGCCGCCGACGCGCACGGCACGCCGTTCGACATCGAGCGGTACGTGCAGGTGTTTCCCGCCGAGGCCGGGCAGTTGTACCTGGTCCCGGCCGGTACACCGCACGGCAGCGGCGAGGGCAATGTCGTCCTGGAAGTAAGTGCCACTCCCTACCTGTACTCGTTGCGGTTCTACGACTGGCTGCGGCGGGACGCGGCGGACCGGCAGCGTGCCGTGCATGTGGAGCACGCCTTCCGCAACCTCGACCCGGCCCGGTCGGGTGCCGCGGTCGCCCGCGAACTGGTCCAGCGGCCCCGGCCGTTGCACGCCGGCGACGGCTGGCACGAGGAGGTGATCGGCGCGCTGCCCGCGATGTTCTTCCAGGTGCACCGGATAGCCGTCGAGCCGGGCCGCGCCGCCGAGCAGCAGACCGACGGCCGCTTCCACGTGCTGACCGTCGTCGACGGACAGGGCGCGATCGTCACCACCGACGCCGGGCACCGGCACTCCGTAAACTATGCCGAGACTCTCGCAATCCCGGCGTCGGTCACCGCCTACCGGGTGCACAATCCAGGGCCGGAGCCGGTCCGGCTGGTGAAGGCACAGGTGGTATGAGCGCACATTCGGATGCCGAACAGGCCCTCACCATGAGGGACGTGGCCGCGCGGCTCGGCGTCAGCCCGATGACGGTCTCCCGCGCGCTGCGCGGTCAGCCCGGAATCGGCGAGGCCACCCGGCAGCGGGTGCTCGCCGAGGTGGCGGCTCTCGGCTACCGCCCCAACAAGCGTGCCCGAGGGCTGCGTTCGGGCAGTCCCAACGCACTCATCGGCCTGGTCGTGACCAACCTGGCGAACCCGTTCTACTCCCAACTCGCCGTGGGTCTCGAACAGAGTTGTGTCGGCTATGGCGCACGGGTCGTGCTCGGCAGTACCGGGGAGGACCCGGCCGCCGAACGGGAGGTGGTGGCCGACCTGGTGGATCGTGGCGTGGACGGCCTGGTCGTCGTCCCGGCCGGTCACGATCACAGCCACCTCGGCGGCGAAGGGCTGCGCGACCTCCCGGTGGTCCTCGCGGCCAGCCCGCCGATGGGGGTCGACGTGGACTGCGTCCTCGTCGACGACTTCGGCGGCAGCCGGGAGGCGTGCCGCCGGCTCGTCGCCCGCGGTCACCGGCGCGTCGGCTTCCTCGGTCTGCCGCCGTCGCTGTGGACCGGTTCAGAGCGCTTCCGGGGCTACGCGGTGGCGTTGGAGGAGGCGGGCATCGCGCTCGACGAGCGGTACATCAGCCGGCACCGGGGTGACCGAGTGCTCGCGGAGAAGGCGGCGCGCGCCATGCTCGCCCTGCCGGACCCGCCGACCGCCCTGCTGACCGCCAACAACCGGAACACGATCGGGGCGCTGCGTGCCCTGCAAGGCCGTGCGAAGGACGAGGAGCCGGTCGCCCTCGCGGGTTTCGACGACATCGAACTCGCCGACATGCTGCACCTGCCGCTCACCGTCGTCGCCTACGACCCGGCCGAAATCGGCCGGGCCGCCGCGGCGCTGCTGTTCGAGCGCCAGGCAAGTACTGTCCCGCAGCCGCCGCGGCGCGTGACCATCGCGACCACGCTCGTCGACTACCCGGCAGCGCGGTAGACGCCGATGACGTCGATGTCGCCGATGACGGATTCCGCAGGCCCCGTGCCGCTGCCCGTCGTGCCGGTCCTCGAAGTGGGTGGCTCCCATGTCACCGCGGCGGCCGTCGACCTGGACCGCGCCACGCTCGTCGACCACCTGGCAGCGCGGTAGGCGCCGATGACGTCGATGTCGCCGTTGGCGGATTCCGCAGGCCCCGTGCCGCTGCCCGTCGTGCCGGTCCTCGAAGTGGGTGGCTCCCATGTCACCGCGGCGGCCGTCGACCTGGACCGTGCCACGATCGCCGACGGCACGAGGCGCCGCCTGCCGCTGACGTCCGGTATCGGCCCCGAGGACTTCCTCGCCGCGCTCGCCGAGGCCGCCAACGGCGTGCTCTCGGCGACGGCCCTCGGCGCGCGTGCGGTCGGCGGCACCTGGGGCATCGCGGTACCGGGGCCGTTCGACTACGCGCGCGGCATCGCCCGCTACCAGGGCGTCGGCAAGTTCGCCTCGCTGGACGGCCTCGCCGTCGGCGGGCTCCTGACGCCCCGTCTGAGCCGCCGCCCGGACCGGCTGCGGTTCCTCAACGACGCCTCCGCGTTCGCCCTCGGTGCCTGGCACGCGGCCCACACCGGGAGCCGGCGCCTCGTCGCGGTCACGCTCGGCACGGGGGTCGGCTCCGCGTTCCTGGACCGGGGAACGATCGTCGAGGACGACCCACGCGTGCCGCCCGAGGGTCGCGTCGACCTGCTCACCGTCGACGGCCGCCCGCTGGAGGACACGGTCTCCACCCGGGCGATGACCACCCACTACACGAACCGCACCGGCCGTCCCGTCGACGGGCTACGGGAACTGACGGCCCTCGCCGCCGTCGACGTCATCGCCCGAGACGTGATCACCTCGGCACTGCGCGCTCTCGGCGGCGCCCTCGCCCCGTGGCTGACCGCCTTCGAGGCCGACACGGTGGCCTTGGGCGGCTCCATCACGGCCGCGTGGCCGCTGATAGGCCCGCCCCTCGCCGCCGGCCTCACCCAGGACAGCCCGCGGCTCCAACGACTCGCCCTGTCGGTGCACGACGACGGCGAGGACAAGGCCCTGCTGGGTGCGGCGGTGTTCGCGGCGCGCGGAGCGTAGCCCGTACCCCGTTTCTCAGATGTCCCGGAAGATCTCGATCTGCGCCCCGATCGTGTTGAGCCGCTCGGCCAGATCCTCGTATCCCCGGTTGATGACGTACACGTTCCGCAGCACGGACGTGCCCTCGGCCGCCATCATCGCCAGCAGGACGACCACGGCGGGCCGCAGCGCCGGCGGGCACATCATCTCGGCGGCCCGCCAGCGGGTCGGCCCTTCGACCAGCACCCGGTGCGGGTCGAGGAGTTGGAGGCGTCCGCCGAGGCGGTTGAGGTCGGTGAGGTAGATCGCCCGGTTGTCGTAGACCCAGTCGTGGATGAGGGTCTGGCCCTGCGCGACGGCCGCGATGGCCGCGAAGAACGGGACGTTGTCGATGTTCAGGCCCGGGAACGGCATCGGGTGGATCTTGTCGATCGGCGCCTCCAGCTTGGAGGGCCGTACGGTGAGGTCGACCAGCCGCGTACGGCCGTTGTCGGCGACGTACTCGGGGCTCCGGTCGTGGTCGAGCCCCATCTCCTCGAGGACCGCGAGCTCGATCTCCAGGAACTCGATCGGCACCCGACGCACCGTCAGCTCCGACTCGGTGACGACGGCGGCGGCCAGCAGGCTCATCGCCTCGACCGGGTCCTCGGAGGGCGAGTAGTCCACATCGACGTCGATCGTCGGCACGCCGTGCACAGTGAGCGTGGTGGTGCCGATGCCCTCGACCTTGACGCCGAGCGCCTCCAGGAAGAAACAGAGGTCCTGGACCATGTAGTTGGAGGACGCGTTGCGGATAACGGTTACGCCGTCATGCCGCGCGGCGGCCAGCAGCGCGTTTTCGGTAACCGTATCCCCGCGTTCGGTCAGCACGATCGGCCGCTCGGGGGAGACGGACCGGTCCACCTGGGCGTGGTACAGCCCCTCGGTGGCGGCGATGTCGAGCCCGAAGCGCCGCAGGGCGATCATGTGCGGCTCGATGGTCCGGGTCCCCAGGTCGCAACCGCCCGCGTACGGCAGCTTGAAGGCGTCCATACGATGCAGCAGCGGACCGAGGAACATGATGATGGACCGGGTGCGGCGGGCGGCCTCGGCGTCGATGGCCTCCAGGTCGAGCTCGGCCGGCGGCACGATCTCCAGGTCGACCCCGTCGTTGATCCAGCGGGTGCGGACCCCGATCGAGCCCAGCACCTCCAACAGGCGGTACACCTCCTCGATGCGCGCCACCCGACGCAGCACTGTGCGCCCCTTGTTGAGCAGCGAGGCGCACAGCAGTGCCACGCACGCGTTCTTGCTGGTCTTCACGTCGATGGAGCCGGACAGCCGACGACCACCGACCACACGCAGGTGCATCGGCCCCGCGTAACCCAGAGAGACGATTTCGCTGTCGAGCGCTTCACCGATCCGGGCAATCATCTCAAGGCTGATGTTCTGGTTGCCGCGTTCGATGCGGTTCACCGCACTCTGACTGGTGCCGAGCGCCTCGGCGAGTTGCGACTGTGTCCAGCCCCGGTGCTGCCGGGCGTCACGGATGAGCTTGCCGATGCGTACGAGGTAGTCGTCTGCCATGGGGTTGAGGTTATCTCAGATATGAGATGGCGCCTCCTAAGGAGGCCATTCGGGTGACGGGCCGTCAACGCCGCCTGGAGTTACGGGTGCGACGCCATCCGAAAGGTCCGGGCAAATCAACCGATGTCGTACGACGTCCGGTACTGCTGTGTGTATGCCGCGGCCCGTGCTTGCCGCCGCCGGTGGTGATGGACCATGAGCGCCGATTGATGTTCAGGCGCACTCCCGGAAGTATCCGGAAACTCTTGCGGAACGTCAGGGGCATGGGTGCCTCCCTTCCTTCCGTAGCGGATACCCGGAAGGCGTGCGGGCATGGCAGATCGCCGTGGGCCGGGCATGACCATCCGGCCCCCATGTACTAGAGTTATCTCGACATCGAGATATCTACGGAGGCGTACCGCAACCGCACGCCATCACCGGTCTGGCAGTAAGGGTTACCTAACTTAGCCTGACCTTAGCGGATCGGCCAAGACGTCGTGGCGGCAGGATGCGGTGGGAACGCGCACATCAAAGAAGGAGACTGTCGTGTCGGCGAACAGCTTCGACGCCCGCAGCACGCTGCAGGTGGGCGACGAGTCGTACGAGATCTTCCGGCTGGACAAGGTGGAAGGCTCGGCTCGCCTTCCGTACAGCCTGAAGGTGCTGCTGGAGAACCTGCTCCGGACCGAGGACGGCGCGAACATCACCGCCGACCACATCCGGTCCATCGGCGGCTGGGACTCGCAGGCCCAGCCCAGCCAGGAGATCCAGTTCACGCCCGCCCGTGTGATCATGCAGGACTTCACCGGCGTGCCCTGTGTCGTGGACCTCGCCACCATGCGCGAGGCCGTCAAGGAGCTGGGCGGTGACGCGGCGAAGATCAACCCGCTGGCCCCGGCCGAGCTGGTCATCGACCACTCCGTCATCGCCGACAAGTTCGGCACCAACGAGGCGTTCGCGCAGAACGTCGAGCTGGAGTACGGCCGCAACAGGGAGCGCTACCAGTTCCTGCGCTGGGGCCAGACCGCCTTCGACGAGTTCAAGGTCGTCCCGCCGGGCACCGGCATCGTCCACCAGGTCAACATCGAGCACCTCGCCCGGACCGTCATGGTGCGGGGCGGCCAGGCGTACCCCGACACCCTCGTCGGCACCGACTCCCACACCACCATGGTCAACGGCCTCGGCGTCCTCGGCTGGGGCGTCGGCGGTATCGAGGCCGAGGCCGCGATGCTCGGCCAGCCGGTCTCCATGCTCATCCCGCGCGTCGTCGGCTTCAAGCTCACCGGTGAGCTGACCCCCGGCACCACCGCCACCGACCTCGTGCTCACGATCACCGAGATGCTCCGCAAACACGGTGTCGTCGGCAAGTTCGTCGAGTTCTACGGCGAGGGCGTGGCCGCCACCTCCCTCGCGAACCGCGCCACCATCGGCAACATGTCGCCGGAGTTCGGCTCCACCGCGGCGATCTTCCCGATCGACGACGAGACGATCAAGTACCTCAAGCTCACCGGCCGTTCCGAGCAGCAGCTCGCGCTCGTCGAGGCGTACGCCAAGGAGCAGGGCCTCTGGCTGGACCCGAAGGCCGAGCCGGACTTCTCCGAGAAGCTCGAGCTGGACCTGTCCACCGTCGTCCCGTCGATCGCCGGCCCGAAGCGCCCGCAGGACCGCATCGTCCTCGCCAACGCCGCCGAGCAGTTCAAGACGGACGTACGCAACTACGTCGACAGCGTGGACGAGGCGGGCCAGGAGTCCTTCCCGGCCTCCGACGCCCCGGCCGTCGCACCGAACGGCGCCCCGTCCAACCCGGTCCAGGTCACGGCCCCCGACGGCTCGACCTACACGATCGACCACGGTGCCGTAACCGTTGCCGCGATCACCTCCTGCACCAACACCTCCAACCCGTACGTCATGGTCGCCGCCGCGCTCGTCGCGAAGAAGGCCGTGGAGAAGGGCCTGACCCGCAAGCCGTGGGTCAAGACCACCCTCGCCCCGGGGTCAAAGGTGGTAACCGATTACTTCGACAAGGCGGGCCTGACCCCGTACCTGGACAAGGTCGGCTTCAACCTCGTCGGCTACGGCTGCACCACCTGCATCGGCAACTCCGGCCCCCTGCCGGAGGAGGTCTCCAAGGCCGTCAACGACCACGACCTCGCGGTCACCTCGGTCCTCTCCGGCAACCGGAACTTCGAGGGCCGGATCAACCCCGACGTCAAGATGAACTACCTGGCCTCCCCGCCGCTGGTCGTCGCGTACGCCCTCGCGGGCTCCATGAAGGTGGACATCACCAAGGACGCCATCGGCGTCGACACCGAGGGCAACCCGGTCTTCCTCAAGGACATCTGGCCCTCCGAGGCCGAGGTCAACGACGTCGTGGCGAACGCCATCGGCGAGGACATGTTCAACAAGTCCTACCAGGACGTCTTCGCGGGTGACGCCCAGTGGCAGGCGCTGCCGATCCCGACCGGCAACACCTTCGAGTGGGACCCGCAGTCCACCTACGTCCGCAAGCCCCCGTACTTCGAGGGCATGACGATGGAGACCACCCCGGTCTCCGACATCGCCGACGCACGCGTGCTGGCGAAGCTGGGCGACTCGGTCACCACCGACCACATCTCCCCGGCCGGTGCGATCAAGGCCGACACCCCGGCCGGCAAGTACCTCACCGGGCACGGTGTGGAGCGTCGCGACTTCAACTCGTACGGTTCCCGGCGCGGCAACCACGAGGTCATGATCCGCGGTACGTTCGCCAACATCCGCCTGCGCAACCAGATCGCGCCGGGCACCGAGGGCGGCTACACCCGCGACTTCACCGTCGAGGGCGCGCCGGTCTCCTTCATCTACGACGCCTCGCAGAACTACCAGGCCGCCGGCATCCCGCTGGTCATCCTGGCGGGCAAGGAGTACGGCTCCGGCTCGTCCCGCGACTGGGCGGCCAAGGGCACCGCGCTCCTCGGCGTGAAGGCCGTCATCGCCGAGTCGTACGAGCGCATCCACCGCTCGAACCTCATCGGCATGGGCGTGCTCCCGCTCCAGTTCCCGGAGGGCACCTCGGCCGAGTCCCTCGGCCTGACCGGCGAGGAGACCTTCTCCTTCACCGGCGTCGAGGAGCTCAACAACGGCACCACGCCGCGCACGGTCAAGGTCACCACCGACACGGGCGTCGAGTTCGACGCGGTCGTCCGCATCGACACCCCCGGTGAGGCCGACTACTACCGCAACGGCGGCATCATGCAGTACGTGCTGCGCCAACTTGTCGGTTCTTGACCTGACGTGAACGAGCGCCCTGCCCCTGCATCTCGCGCGCGGGGGGCGGGGCGCTCGCGCTCGACGGGGCGGAATACGCGCCTGCGACCATGATCGCCCGCGATCTGTTCCCGGACTCAGCAGCAGGAGCGGGCCGTTGCGGGCGCCTGGGCAAGGATCGAGGCGTGGCTGAGGGAGCACGCTCCACGTTCCTGTCGGTTGCTTCCTCCGCCCGCCCCGGAGGCCGACATCCATGAGGTCGAGCAGGAACTCGACCTCACCATCCCACCCGGCCTCAAGGCCTTCTACCGCCTCCGCAACGGCACCGGTCACCCCGCGGACTTCGGCTGGACACCCGAACCCGAGACCGGGTTCCCCCTGCAAGGACAGGGGACTGCCTGGCTGTTGCCGATGAAGCACGCGATCCCCCCGGTGCAGCACCTGCCGACCTGGGACGAGGGCCCCCACACCATCGGTCGGCCCGCTGACCCCGCGATGCGGTAACTGGCCTTCGCCGCGACCGACCGCAGCGGCCTTGTACTGGCTGTTCTCCGACTGCACGCCAGGGCCGGGCTACGGGCGGATCGGAACCTTCGAAGAGGCCGGCATCCCAGAACTGGGCGTGTGGCCTTCGTTCGCCGACTACCTCATCGAAGTCGCCGACGCCCTGCACGAGACCCGCGGTGTGGAGTACGCGGACGGACGCCAGGACACGACAGTGCCCGGTCTCGTCGATCAGGCACTGGTATGGGACGGCCCTGTGTATCCGATGGACCCGAACTGGACGCGCCCTTGCCCTCCAGCGACGTACTCGACCTGCTGAGTACGCGCGAAATCGAGGTGCTGAGCCACCTCGCAGAAGGACACACCTACTCCTCCATCGCGCGGCGCATGCACCTCAGCCCGCACACCGTCGACACTTATCTGCGCAGGATCCGGGGGAAGGCGGGGGATCAGCAACCGGGCGAACCTCATGATCCTTGCGCTCCAGATCACCCGGCGTGATGAACCATGGCTGAAGGGAACCTGACAGTCGCGTTCTGGCCAGGGAACGGCGGAAGGCGCCGGCAATCTTCTGCCGGCGCCTTCCGCCGTCAGCCCGCCGACGCCGATCCGCCACAGCGCCGGGCGCCGCCGCGCCTCGGCGAGCAGTTCCTCAGCCTCGGCGAGGGTGCCGGCCATTGGGTCCACACTGCACGGGTCAGCCACGTCGTACCCGCCGTCCGCCACGCGAGGGCTGCGACCGTGCGCAGCAGGACCAGTACCAGCACCGCCCGGTCCAAGGGCGGCAGGACTCCGATGCCCTCGGCGGCCAGGCGTTCGCCCACGGTGTCGTCGTAGCCGCTGGTGAAGCCGGATATTCCATGGTGTTCGCGGACCAGCAGGACGCGGCCGTGGCCGGCCAGACTCCGGACGGCAACTGCCCGCAGTGCATCGGTCTGCAGGGCGGGAAATGCTTCGCCGGGCACCAGCCCGTCGGCGGTCTCTAAGGCCGCGAGGGCGGACTGGACGTCCTCGTCGACATCGGAGAGCGGTGTCTCACTCATCGTCGTCCTTCTGCACCGGCGGGGCCTGGCTCGTGCCCGGGAGTTGGTCGTGAGCGGAGAACCCGCTCCAGCTGATGATGTGTCCGTGCCGTGCGTGGCGGGCCGCGGTGTCGTAGGGCGAGACGATCGCCCGGGACGAGGGCGGCAGGCCCCGGTCCGTCGTCCTCGGCAGTGCGCCAGAGCAGGCGTCCTGCGGCGTCACGGTGGTAGTTCTGTACCATCATCTGGCGCAGGGCCTGGACGTGCGGGAGGAACACGCCGACCACCTTGTGCTCCGTTTCGTACCAAGCAGCGTGCGGTGGCCCGCCCGTGAGAGGGGCGCTACCGCACACTGCCGGCTCCGGGACAGGTCGCGGGAGCGGTGCCCGCAGGTCGTCCGGGGAACGGCCTCCGGCTCAATCGGTCTTGACGGGGGTCAGGGTGAATCCGTCGTTGGGCTTGCCTGCGAGGAACTGGGCCAGCCCACCGCTGAGCGCGTACGTCGTCCCGCCCGGTCCCACGGTGACGTCGCTGGTGATGGGGTCGTTGACGGAGTCGGTGACGCTCACCGTGGCTTCCTTCCAGCCGTCGCGGGGCTTCACATGCTGGATCGTGGCGGGCTTGCCGGTCAGCAGACCGCTGCTGACCACATTGATGGAGCCGTCCTTCAGGAGCTCCATGCCGGCCGGAGGGGACGACAGCGGGGTGGAGAGCTTCACCTTCTGCGCTTTTTCGGGGTTGTCGACAGGCACCCGTACCAGGGAGCCGTCGGCCATGGAGATGATCAGCTGGTTTCCCTCCACCCACTCGACCGCTGTCATACCGACATCGTCAAGGAAGTCGGGAATGTCGAGCTTGCCCTGGAGCAGGTCGTTCTGCAGGAAGATCGAGCCGCGGCCGTTTCTGTCGACGCTGAACACCGTCGCGGTCAGCTCGTCGACGGCGTACGTGGTGCCGTCGGGCGCCACCGCGACGTCGGAGATCAGGTGCTTCTTGCCGTCGTTGGCGACCGCGGTCAGATCGACGCACCAGTGCTGCTTCCCGCTGGCGAGGTCGTAGCTGCCCACACCGGCGACCTTGAAGGGGTTGTCCTTGTGGGAACGGTCGGCAATGCCGTAGTCCGTATTGCTGACCAGGATGCGGTCCCGCTCGCGGTCGATGTTGACGGCCTGCGCCGACACCAGCGCCGGGTCGTCGATGTGGGTGCGCACCCTTCCGTCCCGACCGAAGGCGGATACCTTGCCTTGCTTCAGCGAGGTGGCGAAGAACGTCTTCGACTGCGGGTCGTAGTCCAGGGAGTGCGGGAACACGTTCGCGCCATCGGCCTTGATGACGTTGGGCGTCTTCTGCTTGCTCTGCTGGGTCTGTGTCTGGGTCTGTGTCTGGGGCTGCTCGGATCCGGATCCGGGTCCGGCAGAGGAATCGGAACTGCTCGCGGCCAACGCCGTCCCGGTGGCCGCGGCAGCGACAAGTGCCGCGCCCGCGAGGGCAATCCTCAGCTTCGTCCTCTTCATTGTCCTTGCTCCTCGGGAGAGTTGGGGCCGGTGTGTACTGCGGTGAGCTGTATGGGGGGTCACTTGGTGATGTCGCGTCCGAGCAGGGCGGCCAGCCGGTCGATCGCGGGGGCGTCTTCCGGAGCGGTCCGGGACGGCGCGAACGGAGCGCCCGGCCCGGAGGGCAGCTGTGCGACGAGGCCGCGGGCGAACTCGGTCTCCCGCTCGACCGTGGCGTCGTCGAACAGGGCTTTCTGGCCGATGGCCCGGGCCAGGTCCCAGCCGTGCACCAGTTGGTCGATGGTCTGAAGATGCAGCGCCACAGCGCCCGGCACCTCACCGATCGGGGCCTGCACCGTGCGCTCCAGTGCTCCTGGCGCCTCGAAGGCGGTCACCAGGGCGGCGGCCGACGTCCGGAACTTCTCCTTGAGCGCTTCTGGAGCGGGGTCGGCATCGAGCGCGGGCAGGGGCGGCTCCGCCCCCATCACGAGGGCGAACGTGTGCTGTCCCGCCGCCAGATGGTCGACAAGCTGCTGGACATCCCAGTCGGTGCAGGGCGTGGGCGCGCTCCACTGCTCCTTCTCCACGGCCTCGACCAGGTGGGCAACGGTGTCAATGACCTCGGCGAAAGCCGTGACAGGTGTAGTGGACATGGGGAACCTCCAGTTGGCGTGAAAGAGAAGAAAAGAGGGGTGGCAGCGTCATCGGCGGCGGGAAGGCGCGCGTGACAGGGCCCCCGCGGCACTCCCTGCCGGCCTCGGGCCGGGGGCTGCCGGGTGACGTTCAGGCGTGACGCTCTGAGCGGACTGTGGTCTTGCGGCGGCCGGACGGCCGAGTCAGGAATGCACGGGAGGATCGACGCGTGCGGGGGTGCCGACGGCGGGGTGGGCGGTTGCCGGCCTGTCCGCAGCGGGCTGGAGGGTCTGGTTGAGCAGCTGAAGCGCCGCCTGGGCGGCGGAGCCGGGCGCCGCCGTCGTCACCACTACCCGGATCCCCTGTCCCCGGGGCACCGGCAGCGAGTGCTGCAGCACGTCCAGCTCCCCGACCATCGGATGGTGCATCCGGTACTCGGCCGTGTCCCAGGCGCGCACCCGGTGCTCGGCCCACAGCTTGGCGAACTCCGGGCTGCGCATGGTCAACTCGCCGATGAGGGAGGCCAGCTGCCGGTCGTCCGGATACTCGCCGACTGCCTGCCGGAGCTTGCCCACCACGTCCCGTGCCTTCCTGGGCCAGTCCACGTACAGGTCCCGGGTGTGGGCGTCCAGGAATACCAGCTGGGCCGTGTTGGGCCGCGTGGCCGCTTGATCCGGGCTGTCCGGGGCCAAGTGCCCGGCGAACAACGCATGCCCGGCGCGGTTCCACGTCAGGATGTCCGAGCGCCGGCCGAGGACGACCACGGGTGAGTCCCCGAAAGCATCCACCAGTTGGCGCACCGCTGCGGTGACCCGCTCGGCGGGGAGCCGGCGGCGGCTCTTCCAGGCATCACCGGACAAGGTGTGCAGGTGACGCCGCTCCGCGTTGTCCAGCCGCAGAGCGGTGGCCAGCGCGTCGAGGACCTGGGGCGAGGCGTTGAGCGACAGACCCTGTTCCAGCCGGATGTAGTAGGCCACGCTGACACCGGCCAGCTGGGCCAGTTCCTCACGCCGCAGCCCCGGCACCCGCCGCCGGTCGCCGTAGTCCGGCAGCCCCACGTCTGCCGGCTTCAACTGCGCCCGGCGAGTGGACAGGAACTCACCGAGGAGGGACTTGCCGTGCGTTGTCTCGTCCATGCGACCGAGTATGGCCAGGCTCTCCACATCTAGCCTGCTCCTGGGAGTAGCAGACACGACGTCGCGGGCACGCGCCCGGCGCCCCCGATCTCACCGGAGTCGCTGCGGCGCGAGCTGCCGGTGCGGCGTGCCGGGTCGGTGAGTGAACGCCGTCCCGGCACCGGTCGTCCTCATCGCATCCACTCACGCACGGACGCATTACCGTTGACGTCCTCCACGGGGTAGGCGCATGCGCGGCCCGACATGGAACGGCGCACCTCGGACAGTGTCAGCGGGGCGCTACCGGAACAGGGTCGGTCGCGCGCTGTGATCACCGTTGTGCACCGGCGGCCATGCTGGGCCGGATATCCCGGACGTCGGGGAGGCATCGGGCGTACGACCTGGCCCTGGCCGGGCTGGTCGCCTGATCGACGCTGTTCTACGACACCGGCGCCGACTGGCTCATCGGTCTGTCGATGGCGGTGGCAGTGGTGTTCCGGCGGCGTCTTCCCCTGACCGTGATGGCGGTCGTCTCCGCTCTCGTCCTGACGCAGTATCTGCTGGCGACGCTTTCCCGCGAGCCGTTGGCGGGAGACGTCACAACTGAGTATGTCGATTACGGGCAGCAACGCCTGTCGGTGAGTTCCAGCAACGACTGGGTGGGGTCGGCGTCTGGAATCTCGGTGAGTTTCAGCAACACCGCCGGGGCCGAGGGAGCACCGACGGAACGGGCGGCATCACGGTCACGATGCCGCCCGTTCCGTCTTGTCAATCGTCGCGGCGGCCGGGCAGCTCCGGGCGGTGGTCTGCAGGCGGAAGACAGCCCAGGCACAAGCGGGCCCGCGCCTCTGCACCCGCTTCGATCCCGAGACACGCGGCGGCGACTACGACAGTCGGAGATCTTGTGATGGGGTCCGCGTGCTGTCGTTGACCGGGGATGATGCGGGATGTGACGGCTGAACTGATAGCCGAGTGGCGTGACGAACTGACCAGACTGACCGGCTCGTTGGGGCGTCTGTTCAACCGGCCTGAGCCGCGGGTGGTGTTCGCGCAGTTCATCGGGTGTGGATCCAGGTGAGTGACCGGCATCATGAGCCGCGGAGCCATAGGGAGACCCTCGAGCGCCCGGTCGAGCGTCTCCCGGTCGGTCGCCTGCCACACCCCGAGGGCAGGGAGCCCGTCCGGGCGGAGCCAGAGACGGCGCAGCAGGCCCGCCGACGCAGCGTTGCCGGCGGCCACTGCCTCCTGCTGCCACTTGTCTGCGAGCTGATCCGGAGCCAGGCCGCTGGTGTCGCCCAGGACGAACTCGACGAAGTACTCGCGCCGGCCGTCGCGGCGCGGCGTTGACTGCAGCGGCGACGCTCGCCAGGATCGCGAGGCCGGGGGCGACGCCGAGGTGCTGGGCGGAGGTGAGCAGCGCCGAGGCGATCTCCGGTTGTCGTCGTCCACTCCATGGACTGCGGCCTGGTTCGGGCGATGACGCCGGTCCCGAAGCCGAGGGCGATCACCAGCGTCGCCGGTGCCATCCCGGTCCAGAGGTCCGTCTCGGTCGCGATCAGGGAGGACCAGACCAGCGGGCTCGCGCTGCGGCGCTGGGTGAGCGCGAACGCGAGAGGAGCGTGACCGCACCCCGTGCCGCCGGTGCCGGGTACTGTTTCCACGGCCGCCAGCCGTCCGGTGTGGCGCTCCGCGTCCACGACGTGCACTGGCCTGAGAGCCTGCGCTGGCGCAGGATGGCGACGATCCGGTCGACTTGCGCCTGTGACAGAGGAGGCGCGCCCTCGGCCTTGGCGGCTCCCGCCTTCCGGAGGTCCTCGAGTACGACCGCAGAGGCCGGGCGGCGCGGCCATGGTGTTCGCGAGGCGCTCTGATTGTCGGCGTGCTCTACGCTCACGGTCGTGCGTGCCGAGCGTCGAACCGACCGTGGTACATCGCTGCTGTTCTCGGCTGTGTCGTTTGCTGCAGCTGATGAACCCGACAGTTGCCTCCTTCCGACCCGGTCCAGCTGCCACAGGTGCATCGGCGTCTCACGCTGCCACCGGCGGTACGTGAGCGGATGCTGCTGTTCCTGGGCGCGGACCAGGCCATTGCGGGACAGCACCCGGTGGACCGTGGCCCGCGACGGCGCCGACTCCAGCCCGCGGCCGGACAGCTCGTGGGAGATCCGGCGGGCACCCCACCGGGGATGTCGGCGGCGCAGCTCGCAGATCTCGGCCTCAACCTCGGCGGACAGGCGCGTGGGACTGTTCCGCGGCCGGCGGGAGCGATCCAGCAGACCGGGCATGCCCTCCTGCTCGAACCGCCGCCGCCAGTTGTGCAGGGTCTGGCGCGAGGTGCCGTACCGGGCCGCGACCTCACCGATCGGAGACCCGCCGAGCACTTCGCGGACAGCCCGGTAGCGGTACTCGGCCAACTGCTGTACATCCACGACTCCGACGGAAGCGCCGCTGCCGCACCGGCAGTTGGGGGATAGCGGACGTTCAGCCGAACGTGTCAACCATGTCCAGAGCACAAACGGTTAAGCATCTCCTGAGACCTCACACCGACAGCCTCCTTCCTACGACTGGTCTTCGCCTGCCCGCAGCAGCGCTGCCATGCCCACCCATGACCGACGAAGCCGGTGCCAAGCGCGGAAGCTCGGCTCGGAGCCCGGGTCGATCGCAACGTCGGATTTCAGGGGAGGTGGCGATCGCAAGTATCGCAACCGAAGCATGTGAACTGAGGTGCTTCACCAACTGCGAGTTAGTGCCTGTTTGTATCCCTCGGCACGCCTTTGACCAGTCATTTTGTGTGGTTGGTCGAGAGTGAGGTCAAACGGCGGCGGTGAATAGGGTTAAGAACGGCAATCGAAGCATGTCTCAGTACGTGCTGCGCAGCCTGATCCGCAAGTAACAGATCGGGAAACCGGTCAAGTAACGGATCGCGTACGGCAGTTGGGCCGCATCCCCGGTGACGGGGGTGCGGCCCTTCGCGTACCGGCTTTTTGAGGACATCGCCCCGTCTCAGGTGGAACACAGGATTCCCCCAGCGGACCGGGACAGGATCGCAACATGTCTGGCACCTCTGGGCTGCGCACCGGCCGTATCCGCGTCCTCATCGTCGACGACGAGCCCGGTCTCACCGAACTGCTCGCCGTCGCCGTCACCGAGGCGGGCTGGCGACCCTACCCCGCCCTGGACGGAGAGAGCGCGCTGCGGATCGCCCGCGGCTGCGCTCCGCACGCCGTCGTCCTGGACGGCATGCTGCCCGACCTGGACGGCCTCCAGGTGCTGCGCAGTCTGCGGTACGAGAAACCGGAGCTGCCCGTCCTGATGCTCACCGCCCGGGACGCCCTGGAGCACCGTATCGACGGGCTGTCGGCAGGCGCGGACGACTATGTGACCAAGCCGTTCTCCCTGGAGGAGGTCGTGCTGCGGCTGCGCGGGCTGCTGCGCCGCGCCGGGGCCGAGCGGCGGCCGGCCGACGACTCCGTACGGGTCCTCGGCGATCTCGTGCTGACGACGGAGAGCCGCGAGGTGCACCGCGCCGGCACCCCCGTCGAGCTCACCGCCAAGGAGTTCGACCTGCTCAGCCTGCTGCTGCACCATCCGCGCCAGGTACTGAGCAAGGCCCAGATCCTCGACCACGTCTGGAGCAGCTCCTTCGACGGCGGCGGCAACCTCGTCGAGGTCTACATCTCCAACCTGCGCCGCAAGCTCGACAAGGGGCGGGCGCCGATGATCCACACCATGCGCGGCATGGGCTACGCCATCAGACCGGGGGAGGAGGGCAGATGACCGTCCGTTACCGCATGGCCCTGCGCACCCACTCGATGCGCACCCGCCTCCTCGTCTTCATCAGCGCCACGCTCGTCGCCGTGTGCGCTGCGATGGCCCTCACAACCGTTTTCGTCCAACGCACCTATCTGCTGGGCAACCTGGACGACCGCGTCACCAACGCCGTCGAACGCAGCCTGGGCGGCGCCTCGCTCCATCCGGACCTGGAGCGGGATCTGACGTTCCTCCGCGAGAGCGGCCATCCGGCCGGCATGCTCGCCGCGCGGGTCGACGACAGTGGCGGAATCATCTCCGGCGAGGTGGTCGGCCAGGACACCGAACCGAAACCGCTTACGACGGCCCAGCGCGAGGCCATGTCGGGCATCCGGACCGACGGCTCCAAGCACACCAGAACGGTCCCCGGCCTGGGCACCTACCGGATCACCGCCGTCGACTCCAGCGGTGTGCGCGTCCTGATCGGCCTCCCCATGGACGACGTACAGGACATGATCAGCGGCATGGTCGTGGTCGAAGCGGTCGTCGCGGCCGTCGGCCTCGCGGTCGCGGGCTGTGTCTGCGCGGTGGTCATACGACGGCAGCTGCGTCCGCTCGGCCGGGTCGCCGCCACCGCGGTCGAGGTCTCGCGGGCCCCACTGGACCGCGGCGAGGTGGCCGGGCTGACCCGGGTCCCCGCTGCCGACACCGACCCCGGCAGCGAGGCCGGTCAGGTCGGCGCAGCGCTCAACCGCATGATCGACCACGTGGAGTCCTCGCTCTCGGAACGCCAGCGCAGCGAGGACCGCATGCGCCGCTTCCTGGCCGACGCCAGCCATGAACTCCGTACACCTCTGGCGTCGATCGCCGGCTACGCGGAACTGATGAACCGCGGCACGGACAGGATCGAGCCCGTGCTCGCCTGGCGCCGGGTCTCCGCGGAGTCGGCCCGGATGACCGGGCTGGTGGAGGACCTGTTGCTGCTGGCCCGGCTGGACGAGGGCCGGCCGCTGGAGTCCGCCGAAGTGGACGTCGCGGCAGTGGTCGCCGAGGCCGTCTGGGACGCGCGGGCCGCGGGCGGCGGGCACGACTGGCAGCTGGAACTCCGCCTGGACGCAACGCCGCTGGTCCTGGGCGACGAGGCCCGCCTCCACCAGGTGGTGGCCAACCTGCTGGCCAACGCGCGGGTGCACACACCTGTGGGTACGAGGGTCGTCGCGACGGTGGAGACCGGGGCCGCCGAGTGCGTCGTACGCATCCACGACGACGGTCCGGGCATCCCGCCCGGCCTCCTCCCGACCGTCTTCGAACGGTTCACCCGCGCCGACGCCTCCCGCACCCGCTCCGGGGGCACAGGCGGCGGGTCGGGGCTCGGGCTGGCCATCGTGGCGGCGATCACCGCGGCGCACGGCGGGAGCATCGACGTACGGAGCGAGCCGGGGCACACGGAGTTCACGGTGACGCTGCCGACTCTGCGGAGCGAGGCGCCGGTGCCACGCGTGGACGCGGTCGCGGAGCCGACCAGGGCCGGTGTGCGGTGAGCCGGCCGCATTCCGGGGCGAGTGCCCAATCTCCTTCTGGCAGAAGGCAGTTGAGTCGGATTAGGGTTCGACCACATGGCTGTCAACTTCAATGATCACTATCATCCGCTGCTGCTGAAGCAGGTGCCGGAAGGAGCGCTGACGGCACTGGATGTCGGGTGCGGCACGGGGCAGTTCGCCCGGCTGCTCGCAGGGCAGGGACTCGACACCGAAGGCGTGGACGCCCATGCCGACGTCATCGAGGCGGCGCAAGCGTCCGGCGGGGGTCCTCGCTACCGACAGGCCGACGTACGCCAACTGGACTTACCGGACGCGCACTACGACGTCATTTCGTGCATCGCCAGCCTCCATCACATGCCGTTCGACTCGGTACTGACCTTGCGGAAGGCCCTCGCCCCGGGAGGCGTTCTGGTCGTGCTGGGGGTCTATCCGGTCAGCACGGCCACCGACTTCGTGTGTGCACTCCCGGCAAGGTGTCTGCTCAGGGCGGACCGGCTCCTGAGCAGGCGCGATCCCGCCCCGCCCGTTCAGGTGCCGATCGTCTGGCCACCGCCCCTGACCTACGCCGAGACCCGCGCCGAATCCGCCCGTCTGCTGCCCGGTTCGACCATGCGCCGCCTGCTGTTCTGGCGGTACCTGCTGGTGTACCGGGCCACTGAGGCCTTCGCCTCCGGGTGACGTCACAACGGTTCGACGGTGAAACCGGGACCGGTGACGAAGCCGTCGGCCACGACGGGCGGGCCGGCCTGGTTCGCCTCGCGCACGACCGCCCAGGCGTCCGTCACCGGACCCATGTGCCCGAGCTTGTCGGGGTTGGTCACCGAGCGGACCGTCTGGTTCCGGCCGCCGAGGATGTCGAGCGCCAAGGCGTTGAGGACCTTGCCGTCCCGCTCGCGGAAAAGCGCCGCCCCAGGCCGGCCGTTCACCTCGCGCGGCTCCACCGCGACACCGACGCGCACCAACGGCGCGAGAACCACGACGAGCACCTGCGCCACGCGCCCGACGCGGGCCGAGCGCAGCACCCTCTTGAACGGACGACACGGGCCCGATGGACACCACCCACCGGGCCCGCCCGCAACGTCCCGCTCAGCCGACCCGGCAGGGCAGGGTCGCCGCCGAATCACCGCCGGAACCGGTTACGACGTAGCCGAACGTCGTGCTCTCGCCCGGATCCAGCGATCCGTTCCAGTCGGCGTTGTGGACCATCACGTCCTGCCCGCTGTACGTCGGATTGCCGCTCCACAGACTGTCGACCCGCTGACCGCTCGCCAGTGTCCAGTCGACCATCCAGCCGAGCATCGGGACGTCCCCGGAGTTGGTGACGGTCACCTCGGACTGGTAGCCGCCGCTCCAACTTCCGGTCGTCCTCCGGGCGGCCGTGCAGGTGCCCGGCACCGGGTCGGTCGGGTTGCCGGGCTCCTTGATACCGGTTACCTCGCCGTTGCCGCCGTCGAAGACGACGTCGGAGCAGGAGTAGAAGGTCTCCGCACTGTCCGAGCGCTGCCACACCATGTAGACGAGGTGCCGCCCCGACTTGCCCGCGGGGAGCTGTCCGGACCAGGAGTAGTTGGCCTCGACCGTGCCCGGTGAACCGTTCAGCGGCGGGTGGTCGACGCTCAGGAACGGCTGCTCCTCCATGTCGTCCCAGGTGAGCGTCGTGGTCGGATCGAAGCCGTCCTTGGTGATGTACACATAGAACCAACCCGGGTGCGCGGCCCAGGCGTTGTACGAGAAGTCGACGGTCGCGCCCGAGGTCAGATGGGTCAACGGCCAGTCGGCACTAGGGGTGTTGAAGCCCGTGAAGTTGGTGTTGCCGCCGCTGCACAGCTCGCCGTCCGGCACAAAGCCGCGAGTGCGGCCGGCACCGTCCGAGCGCAGCACGGAGAACCAGTTGTAGAACGGCGTGGTGCCGCTGACCTGCTGTGCCGTCTTGCAGGCCGGGTTGACGGGCTTGATCTCACCGGTGTCGGTCAGCCCGTCCTGCCAGCACAGGAAGGTGCGGCTGCCGGGCTTCATCGGGGTGCCGTGGGCCTCCGCCTTGCCACCGGCCGTGACGATCAGGCCGAGGGCCGGGACCGTCGTGAGCAGGGACAGGAGGACGAGGAGGAGGGCTCCTCGGCGGGTCGGGAGCGGTAATCGGGGTCGGGGGCGGGGAGTTGAGGATGCGGCTGTCACGGACATGACAGTTCTACGTCCCTTCGCTCGGCGGTCGTGAGGAACGTGCGCACGTGGATGCGGGGGACGGGAGTGGTCCTGGGCGGGTTCCGGTCCACCGGGTGTGGGAGCGCTCCCACCCCCCGCTGTGGGGAAAGTAGCGCCGCGTTGCCCACTTGTAAACGCCTGACGCAAGAGGGCCGCACCGGGGTGGGTGCGGCCCTCGTTGGAGCAGGGGAAATCCGGACAGCGTGCGAGCGCGGGCCCGTTGGCCGCTCCGGGCGGACCCGGTGGACTGGTCCACCGGGCCCGCGAGCCGGGTCGGCAAGGGGGGTGGGGGACCGACCCGGGTGTTGTGTGGCTTGTGACGACACCGCCGTGCGACAACGTTGTCTAATAGTCTGTGAAGTGACTGTACCGCGTCAACCGACAACGATGTCAAGCGAGTTGCCGCGTTGACCCGTCCGTGTGGCCGAGCCGCGTGCCGGCACGGCCGTACGCGGTCTTCCGTGGTACCGGTGGCGCACGCTACTGTCCCCGCGGCTTGTGCGACCTGTGGTGCGCGACCCGTCCGAAGGAGGAGGGGCCGCGTCATGCGTTTCCGTCCTATGTCCCTGCTGCTGGCCGCCGTTCTCACGGTGGCCGGCGCCTCCCCCACTCTCGGCTTCGCTCGAGCGGGGGGACCCCCATCCCCGGCGCTCGCCGCGCCACCCGACGAACTCGTCCAGGACCCCACCGCGTACGTCGATCCGCTCATCGGCACCAAGAACGGCGGCAATGTCTTCCCGGGCGCCGTCGTTCCGTTCGGCATGCTCTCCTGGAGCCCGGAGAACACCAGAGGCGATGCCACCCGCACGGCCGCGCCCGGTGGCTACCTCTACGACGCCACCCGCATCCGGGGTTTCAGCCTCACGCATATGTCCGGCACGGGCTGCGCGGGCGGCAGCGGCGACATCCCGTTCTTCCCGTACGCCGGTGAGGTCACCTCGTCCCCGGCGAGCGACACCAAGGACGCGGTGTACGCCTCCGACTTCAGTCACGCCGACGAGAGGGCCGAGCCCGGCCACTACAAGGTGGGCCTCGCCTCCGGTGTCACGGCCGACCTGACGGCGACCGCGCGCACGGGTTCGGGCCGCTTCACCTATCCCGCCGACAAGCCCGCCTCGTTGCTGATCCGCACCGCCAACTCCGAGGTGGGCTCCACCGATTCGTCGATCGAGATCGACCCGGCGACCCGAACCGTCTCCGGTTCCGTCACCTCCGGCAACTTCTGCGGCTACCTCGACCCCGAAGGCCAACGCGCCTACTACACCCTGCACTTCACCGCCCGTTTCGACCGGGCCTTCAAGGCGACCGGCACCTGGCAGGACGACAAGCTGGCCCCGGGCTCCACGGCGGCCGGCGGCGGCACCGGCGGATTCACGAACGGCGGGCGGCCCGTCGCGGGCAAAGGCGCGGGCGGATACGTGGAGTTCGAGCCCGGCGCCGGTCCGGTGAACGTCAAGGTCGGTATCTCGTACGTCAGCCGAGCGGGCGCCGAGGCCAACCTCGCGGCGGAGAACCCGCCCGGCCGTTCCTTCGCCTCTGTGCAGAACGCCGCCCACCGGTCCTGGCGCGACCGGCTCGACGCCATCCGCGTCGGTGGCGGCACGGACGCCGAGCGCACCACGTTCTACACCGCTCTCTACCACTCCCTCTTCCACCCGAACGTCATCAGCGACGTCAACCGCAGATACCGGGGCAGCGACGGCCAGGTGCACACCGTCGGCCATGGCCGTCAGGCGCAGTACGGCACCTTCTCCGGCTGGGACGTCTACCGCTCCCAGGTCCAGCTGCTGACCCTGCTCGACCCGCGTACGGGGTCGGACATCGCGCAGTCGCTGTACGAACTCGCCGAGCAGAACGGCGGCATCTGGGACCGCTGGCTGCACGGCGCGAGCGGCACCCACGTCATGAACGGCGATCCCTCACCCATCGCCCTCGCAGGCATCCGCGCCTTCGGCGGCAAGGACTTCGACCTGCGCGGAGCACTGGACTCCCTGGTCCGGGCGGCCACCGTGCCCACGGAACAGGACCTCTCCTCCGCCGGGAAACCGGTGCTGTCGGTCGGCCAGCGCCCCTCCCTCGACAAGTACCTGAAGCTCCACTACATGCCGTCGGTCTCCAACGCCTGGGGCGGCGGGGCCGAGACGCTGGAGATGTCCGGCGCCGACTTCGCGCTCTCCCAACTCGCCTCGGCGGCAGGGGAGAAGGACACGGCCGGCGACTTCGCGGCCCGGGCCCAGTGGTGGCAGAACAACTTCAACATCGCCGCCGACTCCACCGGCGGCTACATCGCCAACCGCAAGGCCGACGGCAGCTGGGTAACCGGATTCACCCCGGCCACCGGCAACGGCTTCGTCGAGGGCACGGCCGCCCAGTACACCTGGATGGTGCAGCACAATCCGGCCGGTCTCTTCGCTGCGCTGGGCGGCAAGGACGAGGCCATGGCACGCCTCGACTCCTTCTTCCACAACGCCGACGGCAGCTGGGCCTTCACCGGCAGCGGCGGTGAGAGGTCCGAACTGGACAACGAGCCGTCGATCAACGTCCCCTACCTGTACGCCTACGCGGGCGCCCCGTACAAGACGCAGGAGACGGTCCGCGCGGCCATGCGGCAGCTCTGGTCCACGCAGCCCGGCGGCATCCCCGGCAACGACGACCTCGGCGCCATGTCGTCCTGGTACGTCTTCTCCGCGCTCGGCATGTATCCCCAGGTACCGTCCCGCGCCGAACTCGTCCTGGCCTCCCCGCTGTTCCCGAGGATCGAGATCGACCGCCCGTACGGCAACGACATCTCCGTCCGCGCGGAGGGAGCGGCGGCCGACGCACCGTACATCCACTCCCTGAAGGTCGACGGCCGTGCGAGCGACCGCCCTTGGCTGCCCGCCTCCTTCGTACGCGACGGCGGCCGACTGGACTACACCCTCTCCGGCACACCCGACCCCACCTGGGGAGCGTCCCAGACACCGCCCTCCTTCCGTGAGGGCGAGCAGCCGTACCAGATCGGCGTCGGCCCGACCACGGCGACGATCGCGCCGGGCGGCAGCACGAAGGCCGCCATCCGCGCCCTGTCGATGAGCGGGGACGGCTCGGGACCCGAGGTGCACTTCCGTGTGGAGACGCCCGAGGGGATCACCGCAACTCCCGGCGAGGGAACGGTCGTCGACGGATCGCAGGAGGTCACCCTCGCCGCCTCGGAGGGCATCCGGCAGGGCTTCTACGACGTCGGGATCACGGTGACTTCGGACGGCACCTCGTACGAGCAGCCCGTCGCCCTGACCGTCGCCGCGCCCGGCTCCCTGCTCGCCGCCTACAACAACACCGGCGTCTCGGAAGACGAGGGCGATCATGACGAGGCCGACTACGACGGCGGCGGCTGGAGCTACTCCCGCCAGGCCCTGGCCGCGGCGGGCCTCACTCCGGGCGGACAGGGCACGGTGAACGGCCTGAGCTACACCTGGCCGGACTCGCCGAGCGGCCGCCCGGACAACGCCACGGCCGACGGCCAGACCGTCGAACTGGCCGACGGCATCACGCAGTTGTCCTTCCTCGGGAGCGCCGTCAACGGCAACCAGCAGTCGCAGGCGACGGTCACCTACACCGACGGCACGACCGGCACGGTCGATCTGGCCTTCACGGACTGGACCGTCGGCGGTGGCAGCGGCAGCGTCCAGTACGGCAATGAGATCGTCGCGCGGGCTGCGTACCGGAACGTCGCCGGTGCGGACCGGGATCAAGTCGACACGTATGTCTTCGCCACGAAACCGTTTACGGCACCGGATGCCAAGCGCATCAAGAGCGTGACGCTGCCGGACGACGCGGACGTGCATGTGTTCACGCTTGCGGTGAGTTGAGTTGCGCTGAGGTGAGCGTTGCCGGCCGGGTCGCGCTGAGCTGCGTCGAGTTGCGCCGATTCAGCTCAACAGGTCGCGGAGCCAGGCCAGCTGGCCGCGTACGTGATACGCGTCGCCGCCCTCGTGGCCGTTGAACGGATAGGCGTGGATCTCCTTGCGGGGGTCCACGCCGCTCAGCTCCGCGTAACGGTTCCAGGCGGCGTACGCGCCGCTCGGCGGGCACACCGTGTCGCGCAGGCCGACCCCGAAGTGCGCCGGGGCGTGGGCGCGGCGGGCGAAGGAGACGCCCTCCAGGTAGGAGAGCGTGCGGTACGCGGCCTGTTCGGTGCCGCGGTGGACGGTGAGGTACGCGGCGATCTCGCCGTACGGGCCCGCCTCCGTGAGGTCCAGTGCGCGCCGGATACCGCACAGGAGCGGCGCGGTGACCAGGACCGCCGTCAGGTCCGGGACGAGTCCGGCGACGGCCAGGGCGAGGCCGCCGCCCTGGCTGTTGCCGACGGCCGCGGTCCGTGAGCTGTCCACGCCGGGCAGGGCGCGGACGGTGGCGACGGCATGTACGGCGTCGGTGACGAGACGTCGGTAGTGGTAGTCGTGCGGGTCGAGCAGGCCGCGTACCGCCGGGCCGGGGCCGCCCGGTGCGGTGGCGTGCGGGTCGGGAGTGCCGCCGCCGTTGCCGTACTGGTCCCCCTGGCCCCTGTTGTCCATCAGCAGATGCGCGTAACCGGCGTTCACCCAGGTCAGTCGCTCGTGCGGGAGGCCGCGGCCGCGTCCGTACCCCGCGAACTCGACGACCGCGGGCAGGGGTTCCCGTACCCCGGCGGGTCTGCTGAACCATGCGCGCACGGCGTCGCCCGCGAAGCCCCGGAAGGTCACGTCCCAGGTCTCGGTCAGCCGCAGCCCGGTGTCCACCGGGTGTACCGAGACCAGGGGTTCGGCCTGCTCGGCCGCTTTCAGGGTGTCCCGCCAGAACGCGTCGAAGTCCGCGGGCTCGTCGAGGTCCGGGCGGTGGTGCTCCAGTTCCGGCAGGGGCAGGTCGAACGCTGGCACGTCGGCACCTCGCAGGAGTCGGTCTCAATGCAGAAACTTGCGATGGGTTGAGCGGGGCAAGCCTCGATGACTTACCCACGCAACGGTGGGTTGCAACGCTGCCTGCTTGTCTCAACCGACCACTGCAACACCCATTGACAGCGCTTTCTGAGAGCTTTAAGTTGCCGCAAGTTGCCGGTAATAGCTCGAAAGTTTCGGTTCCGTGAATCCGTCCGGGAGGACCGAGCATGAGCACCTCCACCAGATCGACGCCACCGCCCGGAACCCAGGACCCATCGACGCCGAAACCCGCGCGCTCCGCCAAGTCCCCTTCCACGCACAACGGTTGGCGACGGGCCTTGCGCAGGGACTGGCAGCTGTACTCGCTGGTCGTGCTGCCGCTGCTGTTCTTCCTGGTCTTCCGCTATCTGCCGATGATCGGCAACGTGATCGCGTTCAGGCGCTTCGAGCCGGGCGGGTCGATCCTGGGCGAGGAGTGGGTGGGCCTGCGCTATGTGCAGATGTTCCTCACGGACCCCACCTTCTGGCAGGTGTTCCGCAACACCCTGTGGCTCGGCGGGCTGACCCTCGTGTTCTGCTTTCCGATCCCGATCGTGCTTGCGCTGCTGCTCAACGAAGTACGCAGACGGGCGCTGAAACGGTTTGTGCAATCGGTTTCGTATCTGCCGCACTTCCTGTCGATCGTCATCGTCGCGGGCATCACCATGCAGATGCTGGCCACGGACGGCCCGGTCAACGCCATGCTCGGCTGGTTCGGGCACGACCCGATCCGTTTCATCCAGGAACCCGAGTGGTTCCGCACGGTCTACGTCGGCTCGGAGATCTGGCAGACCGCCGGCTGGGGCACGATCCTCTACCTCGCCGCGCTCACCACGATCGACGAAGACCTGTACGAGGCCGCACGCATCGACGGCGCCAACCGCTGGCAGCAGATCTGGCATGTGACCCTGCCCGGCATCCGGCCCACCATGATCACGCTGCTGATCCTCAACATCGGTACGTTCATGGTGGTCGGCTTCGAGAAGGTCCTGCTGCTGTACAACCCGCTGACGTATCCGACGGCGGACGTCGTCTCGACGTACGTGTACCGCATGGGTGTCGAGTCCAACAGCTTCAGCTACGCCGCCGCCATCGGTCTGTTCGAGGCGATCATCGGGCTGGTGCTGATCACGTCCGCGAACCAGTTGTCGCGCCGCACGGTGGGGACGAGCCTGTGGTGAGGACGAGTCGCGGTGACCGCGTCTTCCAGGGAGTCAACGGCTTCATCCTCACCGCCGTCGTGGTCGTAACCCTTTACCCGTTCGTCAATATCATCGCCCGCTCGTTCAGCGGTGAGCGGCAGATCCGAGCCGGTGAGGTGACGTTGTGGCCCAAGGGCTTCAACCTCACCACCTACGAGATCGTGTTCAAGGACTCGATGTTCTGGCGGAACTACGGAAACACCGTGTTCTACACGGTCGTCTCCACCGTCGTCGCCATGGTCCTGACGACCTGTTACGCCTATGTCCTTTCGAAGAAGCACCTCAAGGGACGCGGACTGCTCATCGGTATCGCCGTGTTCACCATGTTCTTCACCGGCGGTCTGATCCCCAACTACGTCCTGATCACCAGCCTCGGCCTGAAGAACTCGGTCTGGGCGATCGCGCTCCCGAACGCGATCAGCGTCTTCAACCTGCTGGTGATGAAGGCCTTCTTCGAGAGCCTGCCGGACGAACTCGAAGAGGCCGCGCAGATAGACGGGTTGAGCACATACGGCATTCTGCTGCGGATCGTGCTGCCGCTGTCGAAAGCGGTTGTCGCGACGATGGTGCTTTTCTACTCGGTTTCCTTCTGGAACTCCTGGTTCAGCGCCTTCCTCTACATGGACCGGACCGACCTGATGCCGGTCACCGTCTATCTGCGCAATCTCATCGCGGGAGCCACCACCGGTGGTAACGCAGGCGCGGGAACCGAGCAGCTCAGCCAGGTCGCGGCGAACATCCAGTCGGTCACGATCGTGCTCACCGCGCTGCCCGTCCTCTGTCTGTACCCGTTTGTCCAGCGCTACTTCGTGTCGGGCGTGATGCTCGGCGCGGTCAAGGGCTGACAGCCGCCGCACGCCACTACGGAACAAAGGAGTCTCCGTGAAGAACGCAGGACAGCTGTCGCGGCGTCAGATCCTGGCCGCCGCCGGCTTCACAGGACTCGCCACGCTCACCGGCTGCGGCAGCGGCGACGACGGCGGGGACGGAAAGGACCTGAGCAAGAAGCAGGACGGCGCGATGAAGAACTACCGTGCGGGCGAACAGTTCAAGGCCGCCAAGCCGCTCTCCTTCGAGGTGCTGCACAACAACAACCCGGTGTATCCGCTAAGGGACAGCTGGCTGTTCTGGCAGGAGCTCACCAAGCGCACCGGCGTCACGCTGAAACCGATCGCCGTCCCGCTGAGCGATTACGAAAAGAAACGCAGTCTGCTCATCGGCGCGGGCGACGCACCGTTCCTGATCCCCAAGACGTACCACCCTGCCGAGGTCGCGTTCGTGTCGTCGGGCGCGATCCTCGCGGTCAGCGAATACGTGCACCTGATGCCCAACTTCCAGGCCAAGGTGAAGAAGTGGAGGCTGGAGCCCGAGCTCGACTCCACCCGGCAGTCCGACGGCAAGTACTACCTGCTGCCCGGTCTGCACGAGAAGCCCAAGCCCGGCTACTCGATGTCCTTCCGCACGGACGTCCTCGACAAGCTCGGCCTCAGCCTGCCCACCACCTGGGACGAGGTGTACGACGTCTTCAGGGCGATCAAGGCCGAGTACCCCGACCGCTACCCCTTCTCGGACCGCTGGAGCACCAACACGCCCTTCCCGGCCGCCGCCCTGCTCAGTTATCTCGGCCAGGCGCACGGGGTCAAGGCGGGCTGGACGTACGACAACATCACCTTCGGCCAGAAGGAGCAGAAGTTCGTCTTCACGGGCGCGACCGACGGGTTCCGCCAAATCGTCGAATATCTGCGGAAGCTGGTCGGCGAGAAGCTGATGGACCCGGAGAGCTTCACCCAGACCGACGACGACGCGGTGAAGAAGCTGCTGTCCGAGAAGTCCTTCGCGATCAGCGCCAACCCGCAGGAGCTGGTGCAGAACTACCGTTACAATCTCGAGCGCCAGGTCAAGGGCGCGACCATCGAGATGGTGCCGGTGCCGATCGGACCCGCGGGCCCGGTCGTGTTGGGCGGTATCCGCCTGGAAAACGGTGTCATGATCGCCAGCAAGGCGCTGGAGAGTGCCAACTTCGTCGCGATGATGCAGTTCGTGGACTGGCTGTGGTACTCGGACGAGGGCCAGCGGTTCGCCAAGTGGGGCGTCCAGGGCGTCACGTACACCTCCTCGGGCGGCACCTACGAACTCACCGACGGAATCAGCCTCATGGGCTCCGACCCGGACGCGCCGAAGGACCTCCAGAAGGACTACGGCTTCTTCAACGGTGTCTTCACCTACGGCGGCAGCTGGGACCTGGTCTCCTCGTCCTTCTCCCCGGACGAGAAGAAGTTCCAGGACGCCATGGCTCAGCGCAGGGAACTGCCCGTCGACCCTGCCCACCCGCTCCAGTCCGTGGAGCAGGAGCAGGCCTCGCTCTGGGACACCCCCCTCAAGGACCACGTCACCCAGAACGCCCTCCAGTTCATCCTCGGCAAGCGCCCGCTCTCCGAATGGGACGACTACGTAGGCGAATTGAAGGCCAAGAACATGGACCAGTTCATCGACCTGCACAACAAGGCCTACGAACGGTTCAAGCAGGAGAACGGATGATCCCCGGCCCGGCCGGCACAGTCCGTACGACGGCCGTCGGCGACGGCCCCCTCTCCCGCGCCGCCGCCCTGATCCACACCCTCGTCACCGTCGAGGCACTGCTGCTCCTCGCCGCCTCACCGGGCCTGGTCGCGCTGCTGTTCCTGGGTGCTGATCCAACCAACCTCCCCCTCGCCGCCGTATGCCTGCTGCCGCTCGGCCCGGCCCTCTCCGCCGCCCTGTACGCACTCCACCACCGCGGCCGCGACCTCACCGACCTCCACCCGGCCCGCACCTACTGGCGCGGCTGGCGGCTCAACGCCGCGCCGGTCCTCAAGCTCTGGGCGCCCCTGCTCGGCTGGCTCACCGTCATCGCCTTCACGCTGACCCGCTTCTCCTCGACCGGCCTGCCCGGCTGGTGGGCGGTGCTGCTCGTGGCCGTCGGCCTCGCCTCGCTCCTCTGGGGCGCGCACGCGCTCGTGCTGACCTCCCTGTTCTCCTTCCGCGCCCGCGACACCGCCCGGCTCGCCGGCTACTTCCTGTTCCGGCACGCCCGCGCCACCCTCGGCGCGACCTCGCTGCTCGTTCTGGCCGCCGGACTCACCGCCCTGCTGACCGAGGCCCTGCCCGCCCTGCTGGCCGCCCCGCTGCTGCTCTCCCTGCTGCACAGCAGCCGCCCGGTGATCGCCGAGACCCAGGAGGAGTTCACCGTATGACTGCGCCCCGCACCCCCAAGATCCCGTACGGCGGCGACTACAACCCGGAGCAGTGGCCGGAGGAGGTGTGGGACGAGGACCACCGCCTGTTCGGCCGGGCCGGCATCGACACGCTCACCGTCGGCGTCTTCTCCTGGTCCCTCACCCAACCCGCCGAAGCCACCTACGACTTAACCGTTCTCGACCGCATCCTCGACCGCGCCGCAGCCGAGGGCCGCCAGGTCTGTCTCGCCACCGGCACCGCCGCCCTCCCGCCCTGGCTCGCGAAGAAGTACCCCGAGGTCAACCGCACCGACTTCGAGGGCCGCCGGCACCGCTACGGCCAGCGCCACAACTTCTGCCCCAGCTCACCGGCGTACCGGACGGCCGCCACCGCTCTCGTCTCCCGCCTCGCCGAACGGTATGCACAGCACCCCGCGTTGCTCGCCTGGCACATCAACAACGAGTACGGCGGCGCCTGTTACTGCGACCGGTGCGCCGAGGCCTTCCGGGAGTGGCTCCGCGATCGCCACGGCACCCTCGACGCCCTCAACGACGCCTGGTGCACCACCTTCTGGTCGCACCGATACACGGACTGGGCCGAGATCGAGCCCCCGAACGCCCTCACCGAGCACTGGCGAGGCCCCGACCACACCGCCTTCCAGGGCATCACCCTCGACTACCACCGCTTCACCACCGACGCCCTGCTCGGCTGCTTCCTCGCCGAGAAGGACGCGATTCGCGCCCACGACGCGGACACGCCCGTCACCACCAACTTCATGGGCATGTTCCGCCCGCTCGACTACCACCGCTGGGCGCCCCACCTCGACTTCGCGTCCTGGGACAGCTATCCGCCCCTCGACGCCCCGCCCACCTGGCCCGCCCTCACCCACGACCTGATGCGCGGCCTCAAGGACGGCGCCCCCTTCTGGCTCATGGAGCAGACCCCGTCCACCACCGCCTGCCGCGACGTCAACCCGCTCCGCCGCCCCGGCGAACTGCGTCTCGCCACCCTCCAGGCGATCGCCCACGGTGCCGACGCCGCCCTGTACTTCCAGCTGCGCGCCGCACGCGGAGCCTGCGAGAAGTACCACGGCGCGGTCATCGGCCACGCGGGCCGCGACGACACCCGCGTCTTTTGCGAAGTGGCCGAGCTGGGAGGGGAATTGGGCCTCCTGGGCGCCGCGACCCTCGGCGCCCGCACCCCCGCCCGCACCGCCCTCCTCTTCGACTGGGACAGCTGGTGGGCGCTGGAGATCTCCGACGGCCCCTCGCGACTCGTCAGGTACCAGGAGGTGGTCCACGCCTACTACCGGGCCGCGCGTGAGGCCGGCGCGGACGTCGACGTCGTCCCGGTCACCGCCGACCTCACCCCGTACGCAGTGGTCCTCGCCCCCGTCCTGCACATGATCAAGGGCGATCTCGTCACCCGCCTGGAAGCGGTTACGGAAAGGGGCGGCACCGTGCTGGCCACCTTCCTCTCCGGCCGCGTCGACGTACACGACCGCGCCTTCCTCACCGACGTCCCCGGCCCGCTCGCGCCGCTCATGGGCATCCGCGTCGACGAATGGGACGCACGCCCGCGGGACGTCGTACAGCCCATAGAACTGGGGGAGTTGCGCACCGAGGCCCGGCTCGTCTTCGAGCTGGTGCTCCCACGCGGCGCCGAAACGGTCGCCACCTACGGCGCCGACTTCTACGCGGGCACCCCCGCCGTGACCCGCCACCAGCACGGTGAGGGCGAGGCCTGGTACGTCGCCACCGCCCTCGACCAGCCCGGCGTCGACTGGGTCGTACGCCGCATCCTCACCCGCCACGGACTGCTCGGCCCGTACACCGGCCACCCCGGCCTGGAGACCGCCACCCGCACCGCCCCCGACGGCACGCGCCTGCTCTTCCTCCTCAACCACACACCGGACCCGGCCCACCTCACGGCACACGCCTCAGCCTCCGACCTGCTCACCGGAAAACGGTTCGAGAAGGGAGAGCCGCTCGCCCTCGACCCACTCGGCACAGCGGTTCTGCGCATTCAGTAGATCCGGCGCCCATGTGAGTCGACCACACCGGACTTGCGGAAGAAGTAGCTGTTCACCTGATCCCGCCACTCCCGGGCGGAGCGCACCTGCTCGTCGTACCGCTCAGTGACCCGCGCATGGCGTGCCGGACCGACCAGGTCCGCGAGCGAGGCCCAGGCCTCCCGGGCTTCCTCCACCTCGGCCACGCCCTCGAAATGAGTGTCGTAGATGTGCTGGATCACCGTCTTGCCGCTGTGCAGTATGTGCCCGTACGACATGTGGTGGAAGAACAACAGCAGCTCGTCGGGGCAGGTGTCCGGGGACTCGTACATCTCGGACCAGGGCTTGGCGTACTGCGCCGCAAAGCCCGTGCCGGTCGCCGCGCTGCGGTCGACGCCGACGCCGTCCCGGTCGGCGAAGTGGTAGGTGCCCCACGGGCTGTACTCGTAGCCGTCCACGCTCGGCCCGTAGTGATGACCGGGCTGCACCATGAAACCGACGCCGAGCGGCGCGGTGTACTTCTCGTACGTCCGCCAGGAGCCCTTGAGCGCTGTCTGAAGCCCGGTGACCAGCCGTGGCGCTGCGGCAGGGAAGGTCAGCCGGATCCACTCGTCCAGCAGCCGGTACGGGTCCGCGTCGGGCTGCCAGGCGAGCCTGCCGAGCGTGTAGAGGTTCGCCTGGGCCAGCGGATGCCCGGTCCAGAACGGATCGTCGCCGACGTTGGACACCGCGACCAGACCGTCGGCCAGCTCACCCACGCGCGCCGCACCCTCCGGCCGGAACCCCAGGACCTCGCTCCACATCGGCCCCAGCCAGCACACGTGCCGCTGCTGACCGGTGTACTCCTGCGTCGCCTGCACCTCCAGCGCCAGCCGCGTCCGCGGCATCGCGCCCAACACCGGCGAAACCGGTTCCCGAACCTGGAAGTCCATCGGCCCGTGCTTCACCTGGAGCACCGCGTTGTCCGCGAACTGCCCGTCCAGGGGCACGAAATGGTCGTACGCCGCCCGCGCCCGGTCCGTCGAGCGGTCCCGCCAGTCCTGGCGGTGGTTGTAGACGAACGCCCGCCAGTGGACCGTACCGCCGTGCTCGGCCAGCGCGGCGGCCAGCATGTTCGCGCCGTCCGCGTGACTGCGGCCGTACGCGAACGGGCCCGGCTGCCCCTCCGAGTCGGCTTTCACCACGTACCCGCCGAAGTCCGGGATCGCCGAGTACACATCGGCAGTCGCCCGTGCCCACCACTCCCGCACCCGCGCGTCCAGCGGATCGGCCGTGTCCACACCGCCGAGCACGATCGGCGCGGCGAAGGTCACCGACAGATGGGTCCTGATCCCGTACGGCCGCAACGCGTCCGCCAGAGCGGCGACTTCACCGATCCGGTCGGTGAGCAGATGCGCCTCGGTCTCGTGCACATTGACGTTGTTCACGGCAACGGCGTTGATCCCGCAGGCCGCCAGCAGCCTGCCGTACGCCCGCACACGCGCCGTCCCGCCGCGTGCCCGCCCGTCCTCCCAGAACAGCGAACCACCTGCGTAACCGCGTTCTACCTGACCCATCACGGGATGCACGGCCACGTGATCCCAGTGGTCCAGCATGCGCAGCGGGAGAGCCGGGCCGTGCACTTCCCGGGCGCGCTCGCCATGGAAAGCGTTCTCGCCGAGCCGTACGACATGGAACAGGCCGTACAGCAGCCCGGACTGCCCGGACGCGGTGACGGTCGTACTGCCCGCGGTGCGCTCGTACGCGAACTCCTCGTCCCCGAGCCCCGGGCCCACCTCGAGCACCAGGTCGTACGAAGCGCCTGCGCCCGGTTCCGGATCGCGTTCGACGCGACCTCCGAACCGGGCGCAGGCGCCCGCCACTTCACCGTGCACCGTCTCCACCAGCGGACCCGATCCGCGGATCAGAGTCCGCCGGGTGCCGAGCGACCGGAAGGCGGCCGCCGGCAGCCAGGCGGGGTCGACACCCTCGGGCAGGACGGGCACGGCAAGCGGCATGGGACCTCGACTCCTCGACTCCGTGGCTCAGGCGAGGAGTTCGACCTCCGAGACGGTCGCCTCGCCGTTCAGGACCAGGCGGTACTTCTCGTACGTACCCGGCCGCCCCACGGAGAACGCGCGCGTCTGTTTGTCCCAGGTGAAGGACTGGCCCGACCGCTTGTCGAGAGTCCGCCACGTCGTTCCGTCCGACGAGCCCTGGAGTGTCCAGCCGGTCGGCGCCTTCGCGTGATCCGATGACGTCAGCGTGTACTGGACGGCCTTGGTGGAACCGGTACCGGAAACGGACACCGGCAGGTCCACCGACGTCACCGTCGCCTCCGTGGCCGACGTGTTGTCGAACAGCGCCCCGTCGCCCTTCAGCACGTCCGCACGCGGCGTCGGCACCTTGTCGTTCTGGGTGATCGACGGGGGCGCCGCGTTCTTCCCGGAACCCCACGCCGACGGCCTCGGCCCCATGTCGAACTCCAGGACCCCGCCCTTGGACATGAGCGAGTGCGGCAGCGAAGTCGACGTCCACGTACGCCCGTTGACCTTCAGGCCCTGCACGTACACGTTCTTCGCGCTGTTCTTCGGCGCCTTGACGACCAGGTCCCGGCCGTTCTCCAGATGGACCGTCGCCTTGGTGAACAGCGGGGAGCCGACGGCGTATTCGCCGCTGCCCATCACCAGCGGGTAGAAGCCGAGCGCGGAGAACAGGAACCAGGCCGACTGCTCGCCGTTGTCCTCGTCGCCGTGGTAGCCCTGGCCGATCTCACTGCCGGTGTACAGCCGCGACAGCACGTCACGGACGTTCGCCTGTGTCTTCCACGGCTGTCCGGCCGCGTCGTACATGTACAGGGCGTGGTGGGCGACCTGGTTGGAGTGCCCGTACATGCCCTTCCGTACGTCCCGCGCCTCCGTCATCTCGTGGATGACACCGCCGTACGAGCCGACGAACTCGGGCGAGGCCGTCTCGGGGGTGGCGAGGTACTCGTCGAGCTTGTCCCCGAGGCCGCTGCGCCCGCCGTAGAGGTTGGCGAGGCCGCGGGAGTCCTGCGGGGCCGTGAACGCGTATCCCCAGCCGTTCGTCTCGGTGTAGTCGTAGCCCCACACCCTCGGGTCGTACTTCGACGACTCGACCCGCCAGTCACCCTTGGCGTCGCGGCCCTGGAAGAAACCGGCTTCGGAATCAAACAGATTCACATAGTCCTGGGCGCGGTTGAGGAAGTACTCCGATTCCTCCTGGTAACGCTTTTCGCCCGTCTTCTCATACAGTTTCCGGCCCATCTGCGCGATGCCGTAGTCGTTGAGATAGCCCTCCAGCGCCCACGACAGCCCCTCGTGCGTCTCGGAGCTCGTGTAGCCGAGGAAGGGCGAGGTGGTCATGCCCTTGCGGCCCACGCCCGACGAGGGTGGCACGACCGTGGCGTTCTTCACGGCCGCGTCGTACGCCGACTTCGCGTCGAAGTCCACGCCCTTGACGTACGCGTCCGCGAAGGCCACGTCCGAGGAGGTGCCGGTCATCAGGTCCGCGTACCCGGGCGACGACCAGCGCGAGGTCCAGCCGCCGTCCTTGTACTGCTGCACGAACCCGTCGACCATCTCACCCGCCTGACCAGGCGTCAGGAGCGAGTAGGCCGGCCAGGTCGTCCGGTACGTGTCCCAGAAACCGTTGTTGACGTACACCTTGCCGTCCACGATCTTCGCGCCGGTGTGCGTCGGGGTGTCGGGACCCGGCATCGGCGAGAACGGGGAGGCGTACTGGTACTTCGAACCGACCTTCTCGAAGCCGGAGTTGGGGTAGAGGTACAGCCGGTACAGGCTGGAGTACAGCGTCGTCAGCTGGTCCGGCGTGGCACCCTCGACCTCGACCTTGCCGAGGATCTTGTCCCACTGCTGCTGTGCCTTCGTCTTCACGGCGTCGAAGGACGTGCCGTCCGGGATCTCCTGGCGCAGGTTGTCCTTCGCCTGGTCGACGCTGATGAGGGAGGTGGCGATCCGCATGGTCACGGTCCGGTCGTCGCCGGGCTGGAACCGCAGATAGCCCTTGACCCCGCTCGACGTCCCCTCCGTCACCGGCGCGTCGAACACCCCGTAGACGAACAGCCGGGTCGCGCCTGTCGACAGCCCCGACTTCACGTCGGAGTAACCGGTGAAGGTGCCGTTCTCCTTGTCGAGCGTCAGACCCGCCTGGTCGGTGACGTTGTCGAAGAGGACGCTCGCGTCGTCGCCGGGATAGGTGAAGCGCATGACCGCCGCATGGTCGGTCGGCGCCATCTCCGTCTTGAGACCGTTCTCGAAACGCACTCCGTAGTAATACGGCCGCGCGGTCTCGTTCTCGTGCCGGAAGGCCAGCTCCCGTGCCTCACGGCCGTTGTCGGGTGTCCCGGACGCGGCGGACGGCATCACCTGGAAGGTCTGCCGGTCGCCCATCCAGGGGCTGGGCTCATGGCTCGCGCTGAACGCCTGGATGGTCGGCAGGTTGTCGGCGTTGTTCCCGCGCGCATAGTCGTAGAGCCAGCTCAGTGAACCCGCGTTGGTCACCGGCGTCCAGAAGTTGAACCCGTGCGGTACGGCGGTCGCGGGGAAGTTGTTGCCCCGCGAGAAGCCGCCGCTGGAGTTGGTGCCCCGGGTCGTCACCGCGTAGTCGGACAGGTGAGCCTTCGGCTTCTCTCGCGGTACCGCTTTCAGCGCTACGTCATCGAGCCAGCCCCGGAACTTCGCCGGGCCCTTGGGGGAGTCGTACGCCACCAGGATCCGGTCGACGGTCTTCCCGGCCGCGACCGACCCGATCCGCGAGGCCACGTTGTTCCACTGGTTCACGTAGAGGATCTTGGCCGCACCCTGTCCCTGCGGCGTCAGGGCGAACCCGTGCGCGTCGGTCGCCTTGAGATCGCTCAGATACGTGCCATCCGTGAAAGCGAGATCGACGGAAACGTTTGTGGCGTCATAGTCCAGGTCGCCGTCCGCCATCGACGGGAAGATCCGGTACGACAGCTGCGTATCGCGCTCGACGGCCACATTGACGTCGAAGACCTTGTTGTACGAGTACGCCTGCCCGTCGGCGGTGTGCCGCCCGGCGTAGCGCAGCGCCCGCTTGCCGGTGAAGCCCGCGCCCGCCTTCGCCGTCGGCGAGCCGCTCGGGCCGCGGTCGACCAGCGAGAGCATGTCCTGCGGGATCGGATCGCCGCTGCCGCCCTTGGAGAACTGGACGTCGGCGAGCTGGAGGGCGTCCGGGGCGCCGTTGTTCTTGGTCACGTCGAGCCGGAAGTGCTGGTACTCGGCGGCCGCGGCCTCCGGGATGTCGTACGTCTTCGTCTGGAACCGCTCGGCGAATTTCTCGCCGGTGCGGGTGTCCAGGGTCGTCCAGTTCGTGCCGTCCGTGGAGCCCTTCAGGGTCCAGTCCAGCGGGTCGCGTTCGTCATGGTCGTTGGCCGACGTCAGCGCGTAGGTGACCACCTTGACCGGTGCGTCCAGGTCGAACTCCGCCCAGCCGGTGGGGGCGAAGGTCAGCCATTTGCTGCTCGGCTCACCGTCGACGAGGTTCTCCTTCACCTCGCCGGCGCCCGTGTTCTCGCCGCTGGCCCGGACGTCCGTGACATGGTCGGTCACATTGCCCGGAATGCCGCTGCTGTACCCGCCGTCGACACCGGAGGCGCGCTTGCTGCCGTCCGGTGCGGTGTCGACGGTGTTCAGCCAGTCGGGCGCCGGGTCGTCCGACTCGAAGGACGAGGCGAACTCCCGGTCGGCGGCGGCCGCCTCGCCGGGCAGCGCGACCGCCACCCCCTGCGAGCCCACCGCCAAAGCAAAGGCGGTCGCCATCACGACCGCCGAACCCCATCTGTGCCGACTTCTGCGCTGCATGAGTTAGCACCCTCCCTGCACCCTGGACAACGTTGTCAATCTCGGTGTGCAAGGACCAGTAGTGGCGCAAGTGGTCAGTCGTGTCAAGGGTGTTGGGTGAGGCATTCGGGGGCAATGCCGGGGATTTATCCACCAAGGAAGGCACAGGTAGCTCATATTTCCGCGAGGTCTCAACTCGGAAAAGACCGACAGCCAACCTTGCATTCGATCTTGCTCCGTTGGCGGGAAGTGGACTATACCTGTCGGCAATTCACTCGATCCGTACATCCTGATCGGCACGCGTGACCCGCACGTCCGATTCGCACGTCCTGCACGACCCTGCTTGACCTGACCGCGGTGCCGGGAAGGATCCGGTTCACCGCCTGAGTCCTGGAGAAGGCGAGGACTTGAGCATGGGATCCACTTCCGCCGAGAACACCGAGTACCCCGAGAACACCACGAACGCGGCGAACACCGGCTCCGCGGGCGTCGGCCGCCGCGATCTGATCAAGCGGTCGGCGGCGCTCGGCCTGATCGCCGTACCCACCATGAGTTTCCTGTCTGCCTGTGCCAGCGGCGGCGGGGGTGACGAGGACAAGGCCGAAACGGGGAAGAAGACCGCCAAGAACCCGCTCGCCGTCAACGACACCGCCCAGATGGAGTTCGTACTGTTCGACGGCGGCTTCGGCAAGGAGTATGCCGAGGACGCCGTGAAGATCTACGAGACGAACTTCCCCGAGGCCAAGGTGAAGTTCGCCGCGACACAGAAGATCCAGTCCACGCTTCAGCCCCGCTTCAACCAGGGCACCCCGCCGGACCTCATCGACAACTCCGGTGCCGAGCAGATGGACATGGGCGTTCTCTCCAGCAAGAAGCAGCTCGCCGACCTCACTCCGCTGCTGGACGCTCCGTCGTACGACGACCCGAACAAGAAGGTCCGCGACACGCTGCGTCCGGGCATCGTGGAGATGGGCCAGCTGGACGGCGATCCGGTCTGGATCATGTACTACGCCTACACGGTGTACGGCGTCTGGTACTCCCAGAAGGCCCTGGACTCGCTCGACGAGCAGTACCCCGAAACCTGGGACCAGATGCTCACGGTCTGCGAGAAGGCCAAGAAGAAGGGCATGGCGGGCTGGACGTATGCGGGCAAATACCCGTACTACCTCCCCTTCTCGCTCTACCCGATGATCGGCAAGGTGGGCGGGGTCGAGGTGCTCGACGCCATCGACAACCTGGAGCCGAACGCCTGGAAGCACCCGGCGGTCAAGGCGTGCTTCGACGCCTACTACGAGCTCTACCAGAAGGGCTACGTCCTCAAGGGCACGCCGGGCCTGGACCACATCCAGTCGCAGACCGCGTGGGCCCAGGGCAAGGCGCTGTTCATTCCGAACGGCTCCTGGGTGGAGAACGAGTCGGCGAACGTCATCCCGGAGGACTTCAACCTCGCCGTCTCCGCTCCGACCGGTATCGACAGCTCCGACAAGCTGCCCTTCGGCACCATCTGGGCCTCCGGCGGTGAGCCCTTCATCGTCCCGGCCAAGGGGAAGAACACCGCGGGTGGCATGGAGCAGCTGCGCATCATGCTGAGCGAGGCGTCCTCGAAGAACTTCACGTCCAAGGTCAAGTCGCTCACCGCCTACAACGGCGGCACCGACGGCATCACCCTCACCCCGGGCCTCAAGTCCGGTGTCGCCGCGCTGGAGAAGGCCGGCGAGAACGTGGTGAATCCGCGCATGCAGGACTGGTATGTACAGCTCCAGAAGGAGCAGATCGGTGTGTCGGGTCTCGGTGAGATGATGGCCGGCCGGCTCACTCCGGCGGAGGCCATCAAGAAGATCCAGGCCTTCGCCGACGCGACCGCCAAGGACTCGTCGATCAAGCACTACAAGCATCAGTAGGTCAGGTGAGGATCCGTCACCAGCGGCGGCACCCGCGCACAGAACGGGGTCGGTAGCAATGCAGCACGGCAAGTACCGGTTCATCGTGGGGTTCCTTGCGGTACCCCTGGGGCTGTACACGCTTTTCGTCGTCTGGCCGTTCATCCAGTCCATCTACTACTCGTTCACGGACTGGACGGGGCTGAGCCCCGACTTCACGATGGTCGGTTTCGACAACTACGAAAGGATGCTGGACGACGACATCTTCTGGAAGTCGTTGCAGCACAGCCTGCTGTTCGCGATGTTGCTGCCGCTGGTGACGATCAGCCTGGCGCTGTTCTTCGCCTTCATGATCAATGTGGGCGGACGGAAGAGAAGGGGCGGCCCGGTGGTCACCGGTGTCCGCGGCTCCTCGTTCTACAAGATCGTCTACTTCTTCCCGCAGGTGCTGTCGATCGCGATCGTCGCCCTGCTGTTCGCCTTCGCATACAACCCGGACAGCGGCGCGATCAACTCGGTCCTGCGCGGGATCGGCCTCGACAGCGTTCAGCCGCTGTGGCTCGGCGACCCGAACATCGCGCTGTGGGCCGTGATGGCGGTGCTGGTGTGGTCCACGGTCGGCTTCTTCGTGGTCCTCTTCTCCGCGGGCATGGCCTCGATCCCCGCGGATCTGTACGAGGCCGCGCTCCTCGACGGTGCCAACCGGAGTACCACGTTCTTCCGGGTCACTCTGCCGCTGCTCTGGGACACCGTGCAGTCCGGCTGGGTCTATATGGGCATTCTCGCCCTGGGCGCCGAGTCGTTCGCGGTCGTACAGATCATGACGACCGGGCCCGGCGGTCCCGACTACTCGACCACCGTCATGGTCCTGTACGTGTATCAGAAGGCGTTCCGTGACGGGCAGGCCGCCTACGCCACGACCATCGGCGTCGCCCTCCTCGTCGTCACGCTGGCCTTCGCCGCAGTCGTGATGCGGCTGGGCCGGCGCGAGCGGTTGGAGTACTGATCAGATGAAGACGACCGAGACCTCCGCGCCCGGGCCGACCGAGTCCGGTATGTCCGTGAGCAAGACCGGTGGCCCGGCCGCCGCGCCCCCGAAGGAGAAGAAGGAAGGCACGGTCCTCAACGCCTTCTCCCACGGCGTCCTGATCATCTGGGCGTTCATGGTGGTCATGCCGCTGCTGTGGGCGGTGATGACGTCCTTCAAGGACGACAGCTCCATCTTCGGCTCGCCCTGGTCACTGCCGGACAAGCTGCACTTCGACAACTGGTCGCGGGCGTGGACCGAGGCCAACATGAGCGACTACTTCCTCAACACCATTCTGGTGGTGGGGGGTTCGCTCATCGGCACGCTGGTGCTGGGCTCGATGGCGGCCTATGTGCTGGCCCGCTTCGACTTCCCGGGCAACCGGTTCATCTACTACCTGTTCATCGGCGGCATGAGCTTTCCGATCATGCTCGCGCTGGTCCCGCTGTTCTACGTCGTCAACAACATGGGGCTGCTGAACACCATCCACGGACTGATCCTGGTCTACATCGCGTACTCGCTGCCGTTCACGGTGTTCTTCCTGACGGCGTTCTTCCGCACGCTGCCGACGTCGGTGGCGGAGGCGGCCTTCGTCGACGGTGCCTCCCACTCCCGCACGTTCTTCCAGATCATGGTCCCGATGGCCAAGCCCGGCCTGATCAGCGTCGGCATCTTCAACTTCCTGGGCCAATGGAACCAGTACATGCTTCCCACGGTCCTCAACACCGACCCCGACAAGCGAGTCCTCACCCAGGGCCTGGTCCAGCTGGCCGTCAGCCAGGGATACAAGGGCGACTGGTCCGGCCTCTTCGCCGGTCTGGTGATGGCGATGCTGCCGGTGCTCGCCGCGTACATCATCTTCCAGCGGCAGGTGGTGCAGGGGTTGACGGCGGGGGCGCTGAAGTAACACTCCGGAACACGTTGTGAGCGCGCCGTTCCCGAGGGCGGGAGCGGCGCGTCCGGTGTGTGCGGCGCCCTCGATCCGGTTCAACCTCTTGACGGGAGGCAACCCGAACGGCTCAGCTTAGAGTTCACTAGTTGGACATAGACGGGGCCTCATCGAAGCGGTCCCGCGCGCAGGAGGTCGTCGTGGAGACTCCGGGGTCGCAGTCGTCGCTGCACCGAGCCAACCTGGAGCGGGTCGTCCGTGCCGTACGGCTGGCGGGCTCGCTCACCCAGGCGGAGATCGCGAGGACGACCGGCCTGTCCGCGGCGACGGTCTCCAACATCGTGCGTGAGCTCAAGGACGGCGGAACCGTCGAGGTCACGCCCACCTCGGCGGGCGGCCGCAGGGCCCGCAGCGTCTCGCTGAGCGGGGACGCCGGCATCGTGATCGGTGTGGACTTCGGGCACACGCATTTGCGCGTCGCGGTCGGGAATCTCGCCCATCAGGTGCTGGCCGAGGAGGCCGAGCCGCTCGATGTGGACGCCTCCGCCACCCAGAGCTTCGACCGGGCGGAAGAGCTGGTCAACCGGCTGATCGCGGCGACCGGGGTCGACCGGTCCAAGGTCGCCGGCGTGGGCCTCGGCGTGCCGGGCCCGATCGACGTCGAGTCGGGCACCCTGGGCTCCACCGCGATCCTGCCGGGCTGGACCGGCACCAAACCCGCCGAGGAGCTGCGGGGGCGCCTAGGGGTGCCCGTACACGTCGACAACGACGCCAACCTGGCCGCCCTCGGCGAGATGGTCTGGGGCAGCGGCCGCGGCGCGAAGGACCTGGCGTACATCAAGGTCGCCAGCGGTGTGGGCGCCGGCCTGGTCATCAACGGCAAGATCTACCGGGGCCCCGGTGGCACCGCGGGAGAAATCGGGCATATTACTCTTGATGAATCCGGTCCCGTCTGCCGCTGCGGTAACCGGGGCTGCCTGGAGACGTTCACGGCCGCGCGCTATGTGCTCCCGCTACTCCAGTCCAGCCACGGCACCGATCTGACCATGGAAGGCGTCGTACGACTGGCGCGGGACGGAGATCCGGGCTGCCGTCGGGTGATCGCCGACGTCGGCCGTCACCTCGGCAGTGGAGTCGCCAATCTCTGCAATCTGCTGAACCCGAGCCGAGTGGTCCTCGGCGGTGATCTCGCCGAGGCCGGTGAGCTGGTGCTCGGGCCTATCAGGGAGTCGGTCGGCCGGTACGCGATCCCCAGTGCCGCACGTCAACTCTCGGTGTTGCCAGGGGCACTCGGCGGCCGCGCGGAGGTCCTCGGGGCCCTCGCGCTGGCGCTCAGTGAGATGGGCGATTCGACCCTTTTGGACGGGTCGCTGACAGCCGTTGCTCCTGCCTTCACTTAGAGAACGGATGGCACCGTTGCCAACCCGTTAAGGATTTACTTCTTGACGTCGCACGTGCGGCCGAGTTGACTTCCAGCCACCTCGGCCGCAACGACGCGGCCTCGTCAGGGAGGTTTCTGAAGTGAATACGCGTATGCGTCGTGCCGCCGTTGCCATTGCCGCAGGTGCGATGGCCGTTTCCCTCGCCGCCTGTGGCAGCGCGGACGAGGCCGACGGCGGCAGTGACTCCACGGGTAGCGCCGCCAAGGGCGACAACATCAAGGTCGGTCTCCTGCTCCCGGAGAACAAGACCGCCCGCTACGAGAAGTTCGACCGCCCCTTGATCGAGAAGAAGATCGGGGAGCTGACGAACAACAAGGCGGAGATCCAGTACAACAACGCCCGGCAGGACGCCAACCTCCAGGCGCAGCAGGTCGACACGATGATCACCAACAAGGTGGACGTGCTGATCCTGGACGCCGTTGACGCCAAGGCCATCCAGAACGCCGTCCAGAAGGCCGTGGACGCCGGCATCAAGGTCGTCGCCTACGACCGCCTGGCCGAGGGCCCGATCAGCGCCTACACCTCGTTCGACAACGTCTCGGTCGGCAAGACCCAGGGCGAGGCCATGCTCACCGCACTGGGTGACAAGGCCAAGGACGGCCAGATCGTCATGATGAACGGCTCGGTCACCGACCCGAACGCCGCTCAGTTCAAGGAGGGCGCGCACTCCGTCCTCGACGGCAAGGTGACCGTCGGCAAGGAGTACGACACCAAGGAGTGGGCCCCGGAGGCCGCCAACGCCAACATGGAGTCGGCGATCTCGGCGCTCGGCAAGGACAAGATCATCGGCGTCTACTCCGCCAACGACGGCATGGCGGGTGGCGTCATCACCGCCCTGAAGTCGGCCGGCATCGACGTCCCGGTCACCGGCCAGGACGCCGAACTCGCCGCCGTCCAGCGCATCGTCACCGGCGACCAGTACATGAGCGTCTACAAGCCGTACGCCCCCGAGGCCGACGCCGCCGCCGAGATGGCCGTCGCGCTCGCCAAGGGCGAGTCCCTGGACTCCGTCGCCAAGGACAAGGTCTCCAGCGGCAGCGCCAACGACGTTCCGTCCGTCCTGGTCCCCGTCACTTCGCTGACCCAGGAGAACATCAACGACACCGTCATCAAGGACGGCGTCTACACGATCGACGAGATCTGCACGGCCAAGTACAAGGCGGCCTGCGACAAGATCGGTCTGAAGTAAACAGCCGCAAGTCCCGGTGAACGTACGGGAATTCGGGAATCCTTTTCCGAACTCCCGTACCGGGACCGGCGCTCTCCAGGCTCCTCCGGCGCCCCGCATACACACAGCCCCGCAAGCTAGTTGCGGGGCGCCGGACGGAACATCCCCCAATCTTTCTGCACAACCTCCCGCCGGGTCAGGCGGCGAAGGAGATGGTTCACGTGTCCGCTACGCCCGTGCTGGCGTTGCGCGGGGTCTCCAAGCGGTTCGGTGCCGTTCAGGCGCTCACCGACGTAGAGCTTGAGGTCCACGCCGGTGAGGTGGTCGCCCTGGTGGGCGACAACGGCGCCGGAAAGTCCACGCTGGTCAAGACGATCGCCGGCGTGCACCCCATCGATGAGGGCGTCATCGAATGGCAGGGCAAGGCGGTGGCGATCAACCGGCCGCACGACGCCCAGTCCCTGGGTATCGCGACGGTCTACCAGGACCTCGCGCTGTGCGACAACATCGACGTCGTCGGCAACCTGTTCCTCGGCAACGAGCTGAGGAAGTGGGGCGTCCTCGACGAGGTCGAGATGGAGCGCCGCTCCCTGGAACTGCTGAAGACGCTGTCGATCCGCATCCCCAGCGTCCGCATCCCGATCGCCTCGCTCTCCGGCGGTCAGCGCCAGACCGTGGCCATCGCCCGCTCCATGCTCGGCGAGCCCAAGCTGGTCATCCTCGACGAGCCCACCGCGGCCCTCGGCGTCGAGCAGACCGCCCAGGTCCTCGACCTGGTCGAGCGGCTGCGCGAGCGCGGCCACGCGGTCATCCTCATCAGCCACAACATGGCCGATGTGAAGGCCGTCGCCGACAAGGTCGCCGTGCTGCGCCTGGGCCAGAACAACGGCGTCTTCGAGGTCAAGACGACCTCGCAGGAGGAGATCATCTCCGCCATCACCGGCGCCACCGACAATGCCGTGACCCGCCGTGCGGCGCGCACGACCGGGGAGGGTTCCCAGTGAGCATCGACAAGACCTCCGCGTCTCCGCAGGACGAGCACCTCGTCGAGAACCCCGAGGCCGCCGCGGCCGCGGTGACCGCGGTCGACCCGCGACTCCTCGTCCGGGAGCAGGGCCTCACCGGCTACCTCGGCGAGTTCAAGCGCAAGATGAAGGCGGGCGAGCTGGGCTCCCTGCCGGTCATCGTCGGCCTGGTCGTCATCTGCATCATCTTCCAGACCCTCAACTCGGCCTTCCTGTCCGCGCAGAACATCAACGACATCACCGTCACGATGGTCGGCACGGGCATGATCTCCGTCGGCATCGTCTTCGTGCTGCTGCTCGGCGAGATCGACCTGTCGGTCGGCTCGGTCAGTGGCGCGGCCAGTGCCATCGCGGCGGTCCTCGCCGTCAACCAGGGCTGGCCGGAGTGGATGGCGGTGCTCTTCGCCGTCGCCGCCGGTGCGGCCATCGGCGCGGCGCACGGCTTCTTCTTCGCGGTGCTCGGCGCCCCCGCCTTCGCCGTGACCCTGGCGGGTCTGCTGTTCTGGCTCGGCTTCATGCTCCAGACGCTGGGCGAGAACGGCACGATCAACCTCGACAGCGACGGCTTCATCGGCAATCTGACGACGTACTTCTTCAGCGACGTCGCAGCCGCGTACGGCCTCGCCGTCGTGATGGTCGCCGTCTTCTTCATCACGTCCTTCCTGGGCAACCGCCGGCGGGAGGCCGCGGGCGTCCCGTCCCGGCCGCTCAGCGACACGCTCATGCGGACGGTGCTGCTGGCCGTCGTCGCCTTCGCCGCTGCGGCCATGTACAACCAGTACAAGGGTCTGCCGCTGGCCACGGTGATCTTCCTCGGCTTCCTGTTCCTGACCGACTTCGTGCTGCGCCGCACCTCGTACGGCCGCAAGATCTTCGCCCTCGGCGGCAGCGTGGAGGCGTCCCGGCGTGCCGGTATCAACGTCACCGCGGTACGGATCTCCGTGTTCGCGATCTCGGGCGGCTTCGCAGCCATCGGCGGTCTGTTCCTGGCGTCGAAGATCGCGTCCGCCAACCAGAGCGCCGGTACCGGTGACCTGCTGATGAACGCGATCGCCGCGGCGGTCATCGGTGGTACGTCGCTGTTCGGTGGGCGTGGGCGTACGTGGAACGCCCTGCTCGGTGTGCTGGTGATCGTCTCGATCCAGTACGGCCTCCAGCTGGAGTCCATCGCCGAGCCGGTGAAGTACATGATCACCGCCGGTGTTCTGCTCACCACGGTTGTGATCGACTCCATCACCCGTAGGACGCAGAAGACGGCCGGTCGCGCGTAGCGCGTCAGGTAGACCTGTGCCCGGCACCTTCAGAGGTGCCGGGCACAGTCATGTCGTAGGAACGCCACAACTTGGGTACAGCCGATCGCGTGACCTATGACGCACCGCCCGGGCGCCGTCCTCCGAGGCGGAACATTAGACTCGACAAGCCCGGCAACAGCTCGATCAGCTCTACTGCAAGGAGGCACGGGTGCCGCTGCTGACCCACATCAGGGGACCGCGTGATCTGGACCGGCTCAGTCTGGAGGAGCTGGACCAGCTGGCAGAGGAGATCCGGACCTTCCTCGTCGAGGCCGTCTCCAAGACCGGCGGCCACCTCGGCCCGAACCTCGGTGTGGTCGAGCTCACCATCGCCCTGCACCGTGTCTTCGACTCGCCCAAGGACAAGGTGCTCTGGGACACCGGTCACCAGTCCTACGTCCACAAGCTGCTCACCGGCCGCCAGGACTTCAGCAAGCTGAAGATGAAGGGCGGTCTGTCCGGCTACCCCTCGCAGGCCGAGTCCGAGCACGACATCATCGAGAACTCGCACGCCTCGACGGTCCTCGGCTGGGCCGACGGCCTCGCGAAGGCCAACCAGATCCGCAAACGCGACGACCATGTGGTCGCCGTGATCGGCGACGGCGCCCTCACCGGCGGCATGGCCTGGGAGGCGCTCAACAACATCGCCGACGCCAAGGACCGCCCGCTGGTCATCGTCGTCAACGACAACGAGCGCTCCTACGCACCGACCATCGGCGGCCTCGCGAACCACCTCGCGACCCTGCGGACCACCGACGGCTACGAGCGCTTCCTGGCCCGCGGCAAGGACCTCCTGGGGCGTACTCCGGTCGTCGGCAAGCCCCTCTACGAGACGCTGCACGGCGCGAAGAAGGGCCTGAAGGACTTCATCGCCCCCCAGGGCATGTTCGAGGACCTCGGCCTGAAGTACGTCGGCCCGATCGACGGCCACGACATCGAGGCCCTGGAGTCGGCGCTGGCCCGCGCCAAGCGCTTCGGCGGCCCGGTCATCGTGCACTGCCTCACCGAGAAGGGCCGCGGCTACCAGCCCGCCCTCCAGGACGAGGCGGACCGCTTCCACGGCATCGGCCCCATCCACCCCGACACCGGCCTGCCCATCAAGGCCTCGGGCGCCGACTGGACCTCCGTCTTCGGCGAGGAGATGGTCCGGCTCGGCAAGGAGCGCGAGGACATCGTGGCCATCACGGCGGCGATGCTCCAGCCGGTCGGCCTGAAGAAGTTCGCGGACACCTTCCCGGACCGGATCTACGACGTCGGCATCGCCGAGCAGCACGGCGCCGTCTCCGCGGCCGGCCTGGCGACCGGCGGGGTGCACCCCGTCTTCGCCGTCTACGCCACCTTCCTCAACCGCGCCTTCGACCAGGTCCTGATGGACGTCGCCCTGCACAAGTGCGGCGTCACCTTCGTGCTCGACCGGGCCGGCATCACCGGCACCGACGGCGCCTCCCACAACGGCATGTGGGACATGTCGATCCTCCAGGTCGTCCCCGGGCTGCGGCTCGCCGCCCCGCGCGACGCCGACCAGGTCCGCGCCCAGCTGCGCGAGGCCGTCGACGTGACCGACGCGCCGACCGTGGTCCGCTTCTCCAAGGGCGCCGTCGGCCCCGCCGTACCGGCCGTGGGGCGGGTCGGCGGCATGGACGTACTGCGCGAGCCGGGGACGGACACGCCCGACGTGCTCCTCGTCTCCGTCGGCGCCCTGGCGCCGATGTGCCTGGAGATCGCGTCCCTGCTCGACAAGCAGGGCATCTCCACGACCGTCGTCGACCCGCGCTGGGTCAAGCCCGTCGACGAGGCCATGGCGCCCCTCGCCGAGCGGCACCGCGTGGTCGTCACCGTCGAGGACAACTCCCGCGTCGGCGGCGTCGGCTCGGCGGTCGCCCAGGCCCTGCGCGACGCGGGCGTCGACGTTCCGCTGCGTGACTTCGGCATCCCGCCCCGCTTCCTCGACCACGCCTCCCGCAAGGAGGTCATGGCGGAAATCGGCCTGACCGCACCGGACATCGCCCGCCAGGTCACCGGTCTTGTCTCCAAGCTGGACGGCCGCTTCGACCGCGCGGAGGCCGAAGTGGAGCCCGCGCGCGACTGACGGACAGGACCTACGGCCGGATGGGCCGGTTCCGCCACCGCGAAGAGTGGTGGAACCGGCCCATCCGTGTGAAACAACCCGCGCCGGGGCATACGCACGACGCCCCCTCTCGATCATGTCGAGGACGACACAGCGTGGGAGGTACGCCCGTGAGCAGCACCCTCTTCAGGACGAAGAACGTCGAGCAGTCCATCCTCGATACCGAGGAACCCGAGCACGCGCTCAAGAAATCCCTGTCCGCGCTCGATCTGACGGTCTTCGGCGTCGGTGTCATCATCGGCACCGGCATCTTCGTCCTCACCGGTACGGTCGCCAAGAACAACGCCGGCCCCGCCGTCGCACTGGCCTTCGTCGCGGCCGGCGTCGTCTGCGCGCTCGCCGCGCTCTGCTACGCCGAGTTCGCGTCCACACTGCCGGTCGCCGGCTCGGCCTACACGTTCTCGTACGCCTCCCTCGGGGAACTGCCCGCCTGGATCATCGGCTGGGACCTGGTGCTGGAGTTCGCGCTCGGTACGGCGGTGGTGGCCGTCGGCTGGTCCGGCTACATCGCCTCGCTGATGGACAACGCGGGCTGGCACCTGCCCGAGGCGCTCGGCAGCAGAGACGGCGCCGACGGCTTCGGCTTCGACATCCTCGCCGCCGCGCTGGTCCTGGTGCTCACCGCCATCCTCGTGCTCGGCACGAAGCTCTCCGCGCGGGTCACCTCGCTGGTCGTCGCCGTCAAGGTGACGGTGGTTCTCACCGTGATCATCGCGGGCTCCTTCTTCATCGTGGGCGACAACTACGACCCGTTCATCCCGAAGGCGCAGACCGTGCCGGCGGGCGAAAGTCTCCAATCGCCGCTCATCCAGCTGATGTTCGGCTGGGCACCCTCCAACTTCGGCGTGATGGGCATCTTCACCGCGGCCTCCGTCGTGTTCTTCGCCTTCATCGGCTTCGACGTCGTCGCCACGGCCGCCGAGGAGACCAAGAACCCCCAGCGCGACATGCCCCGCGGCATCATCGGCTCGCTCATCATCTGCACCGCGCTCTACGTCGCCGTGTCCATCGTCGTGACCGGTATGCAGCACTACACCGAACTGTCCATCACCGCGCCGCTCGCCGACGCCTTCAAGGCCACCGGGCACCCCTGGTTCGCGGGCTTCATCAGCTTCGGCGCCGCGGTCGGCCTGACGACGGTCTGCATGATCCTGCTCCTCGGCCAGACCCGGGTCTTCTTCGCGATGAGCCGCGACGGACTGCTGCCCCGGTTCTTCTCGCAGGTCCACCCGCGGTTCAAGACCCCGCACCGGCCGACCATCCTGCTCGGTGTGCTCATCGCGATCCTCGCCGGCTTCACCCCGCTGAGCGAGCTCGCGGAGCTGGTCAACATCGGCACGCTGTTCGCCTTCGTGGTCGTCGCGATCGGCGTGATCATCCTCCGCCGGACCCGCCCCGACCTGCACCGCGCCTTCCGTACCCCGTGGGTGCCGTTCATCCCGATCCTGTCGGTGTGCGCCTCGCTGTGGCTGATGCTGAACCTGCCCGCCGAGACCTGGGTCCGCTTCGCCGGCTGGATGGTGGTCGGCTTCGTCGTGTACTTCCTGTACGGCCGCTCCCACAGCCGTCTCGGACGGCACGAGGAGACGACGGTCGGCGACGTGATGAAGCCGCCGAGGCCCGGAGACGCCCAGTAGCCGACCGAGTCGCCGATCCGGCCCCGTACGTCCCGCTCCGGCGGGGACTACGGGGCCGTACGGCCGGCCGATAGGCTCGCCGGACATGCACCCCACCGGAACGGCGAGCGATCAGTGATCCGAGATCTGTACAACGTGCGGTACGCGGCGGGCGAAGGGCTCACTCCGCTCACCGACGAGGAGGAGCAGCGGGCCAGGGCCGTCCTGTTCCGCGAACTCGGCAACCAGATCGCCGAACGCGGCTGGACACGCTTCCCCGCCTACACGCCTCAGGAGCGCCGCCGTCTGGTCGACGTGGCCGAGCGCCTCACCGCCCACTGGGGGCAGCGGGTGACCGTGGGGGCCGAGGACCAGTGCGGGATGCGGCTGTCGCTCGCCGGGTACGAGGTCACCGGCGGCGGATCGTCCGGGGGCCGGTGACCTCCGCTCCCAACTCCGTCACCCGGCGCCGCAGTTCACGGTCGGCCGTGACGACGAGACAGTCCCGCTCGCCCGCCCGGGCGACCAGCTCGACGATGTGATCGTCACCGCTCCCAGGCGCAGACTCGACCCGAACCCCCGGCACGGACTCGACCCCACGGGCCGCACCCTCGAGCACGAGCACGGTCTCCACGGGCCCGGGATGCCCCGGCAACCCCTCAGCACCCAACAGATCCCGCAACCGCTCCGCGGCCCCCCGCCGATCCCGCCACCACCCATCGGGCACCGACCCGACGACGTTGGCGGCATCGACGATGAGGAGCAGCGGGGGATCGTCATCCATGCCGCCAGGGTCGCACGCAAACGCCGTCAGCCTGCGGGCGATCGACCCCGTGTGCCACCGAGCCGCGCGCGGCTGTGCTCGCCGAGCTGGCGTGCAGCCGTGCCCCCCAGGTGGCGTGCAGCCGTGCCCCCCCAGCTGCGTGCAGTCGTACCCGCCCAGCTGCGTGCAGTTGTCCCCGCCCAGCTGCGGGCAGTTGTCCCCGCCCAGCTGCGTGCAGTTGTCCCCGCCCAGCTGCGGGCATTCGTGCCGCCTGGGGCGGCACGGGTGGGCGCAGGCGGCACCCCGTCAGCGCCGGGTTGCGCGTCCCACCCCCGGCCGGCACCAACCCGCGCCACCTTGTCGGCGCCGGGCGACGCGACCCCCCGGCCCCGCCCCAACCCCGGCTCCCTCAACGCCCGCTCAGTCCTCCGCCTTCTCGTCAAAGCTCGCGAAATACGCCGCGACCATGTCCTCGTCCCCATGCCCCAGCACAACCGCCCGCTCCAACCGCTCCGCACTCGCCGCAGCCACATCCAGCCGCACCCCCCGCCGCTCACCCGCCTCGACGATCAGCCGCGCATCCTTCGCAGCGGTCGTCACCGCGAACTGCGCGGGCGTCAACTGGTCGTTGAGCACCAGCCCGGCCTTGGCCCGCAGATACCCCATGTCCAGCGGCCCCCCGGCGATCAGATCGAAGAACCCCTGCGGATCGACCTCCAGCGCCTTGGCCAGAGCCAGCACCTCACCGAGCGCATTGGTCGCAGCGATCACCCAGCTGTTGGCCACCAGCTTCAGCCGCGTCGCGGTACCGGCAGCTCCGTCCTCCCCGGTCCACACGGTGCGCGCCCCCACCGCGTCGAACACCGGCGTCACGGTCTCCCGCCCCTGCTCGGGCCCCGCCGCAAGCACGGTGAGCTGCCCGGCCTCGGCGGGCTGCCGGGTGCCCAGTACGGGCGCGTCGTAGAACACCAGACCGTTCTGCTGGGCGAAGGCGGCCAGATCGACGATCGAGTCGAGGCCGGAGGTGGTGGACTGCATCCAGACGGCGCCGGGACGCAGGGCCGGCGCGGCCTCGCGCATGACGTCCAGCGCGGCGGGGCCGTCGTACAGCATGGTCAGTACGACGTCCGCGCCCTGGACGGCCTCGGCCGGAGTGCCGGCAACGTACGCACCGTCGGCGGCAAGGGGCTCCGCCTTGGCGCGGGTGCGGTTCCAGGCCCGCACGGTGTGTCCGGACTTCGCGAGGTTACGGGCCATCGCGGCCCCCATGATCCCGGTGCCCAGGACGCTCACGGTCAGCTGGTCGGTCATCTGCGTCAACTTTCTGTGTCGCGGGTGTGCGGCTGCGCTGCCTCTGTACAGCTGCTGGGAACCAGCCTGCCCGGTTTCCGCGCCGCAAGGCGCAGGCGAGGCCGTCCAGCCGCGCCCGGTGGCCGTTGAGCGCCGGTCGATCGTGTTTGCGCCGCACGTCCGTGACCAGGTGGGGGCCGATCCACGGTGAGTGGTTCGCCCCGATTACAGTGAGGCGGTGAACGGCGACTGGCTCCTCCGCGGCCGAGACGGCCGCCTCAGCGTCTACTGGCCGGCGAACGACGCCGTCCTGTGCCGGGCGGAGCGCGTCCCCGGCGGCCCGTGGGACAGCCCGCGCCAAGTGGGCGGCGAGCAGAGCGTGCAGGCGGATTTCGCGGTCGGCCGGGGCGCCGACTGTTACGCCCATCTGGCCGCCTGGCGGCCCACCGTGTCGGGCGAGTCGGGCCTGGTGCACTCCACACACTTCCGGCCCCTGCTGGCGCCCCTGGACTGGGCCCCGATCGGCCACCCCAACAAGAAGGGCGAGCGCACCGGCACGCCCGCCGTGGCCGTCGACGCCGAGGGCCGGGCGTACCTCTTCGTGCGCAACCGCGGCAAGGGCGTCCACACCATCAACCAGAAGGAACGCGGCGGCTGGAACGGCTGGCACGACCTCAAGGGCTCCCGGGTGGACGAGGAACTCGTCGCCGTCACCGGGGAGTCGGGCCTCGTCGAGGTGTACGCCACCAACCCCACCGGCATCCTGAGCTGGCATCAGCAGGAGCCCGGCGCCCGCCCGGTCGCTGCCGATCCGCTGCCCGTCCGGATCGAGCCGGGGACACTGAGCGCGCTGCCGACCTCGAAGGAGCACACGACACTGTTCTTCGCGGACCCGGAGGGCATGCTGTACGCGTGGCGGCCGGGCGGCGAACCGAGCGCCCTCATCGCCGCCGTGGGCCCCGGGCCCGTCTCCACCGCCCGCTGTGTCCTGGACGGCCACGACTGCACCCTGCTCGCGCAGCGCTCGGCCTCCGGCCGGGTCGCCTTCGCCGCCTACCCGACGGAACAGGAGTCGGCGGGCCTGTGGTGGACGGAGTCCGGCCCGCAGCTGCCGGCGGGCACCCGGGTCGCCCTGGCGGAGGACGCCGAGGGACGCGTCGTGGCCGCGAGCGTGACTCCGGACGGTGTCCTGCGCCTCGCCCGCCAGAAGGACGAGCCCGGCCTCGCGCTCGCGGCCTGGCAGGAGAACCTCTAGCTACGACAACGCCGGTGCCCCGCACACCGGTTGGCGTGCGGGGCACCGACGTACATCACAAGCGGTTACACGGGAACGCTGGCCGCGCCCGGCTCCAGGAACCGCTTACCGGTCACCCGCTCCGACACACCCTCGCGGTCCAGGTACGGCGTGATGCCGCCCAGGTGGAAGGGCCAGCCGGCGCCGGTGATCAGGCAGAGGTCGATGTCCTGGGCCTCGGCGACGACGCCCTCGTCGAGCATGAGCCCGATCTCCTGGGCGACGGCGTCGAGTACGCGCTCGCGGACCTGCTCCTCGGTCAGGACGACATCGCCCTGCTTCAGCAGCGCCGCGACCTCCGGGTCCAGCTCCGGCTTCCCGCTGTCGTAGACGTAGAAGCCGCGCTTGCCCGCCTTGACGACGGCCGCGAGGTTCGGGGAGACCGTGAAGCGGTCCGGGAAGGCCCGGTTGAGGGTCTCCGAGACGTGCAGACCGATCGCGGGACCGACCAGTTCGAGGAGCACCAGCGGCGACATCGGCAGACCGAGCGGCTCCACGGCCTTCTCGGCGACCGCGACCGGGGTGCCCTCGTCGATGACGTTCTGGATCTCGCCCATGAAGCGGGTGAGGATGCGGTTCACGACGAACGCCGGGGCGTCCTTCACCAGAACCGCGGTCTTCTTCAGCTTCTTGGCGACGGCGAACGCGGTCGCGAGCGACGCGTCGTCGGTCTGCTCGCCGCGGACGATCTCCAGCAGCGGGAGGATCGCGACGGGGTTGAAGAAGTGGAAGCCGACGACCCGCTCGGGGTTCTTCAGCTTCGACGCCATCTCGGAGACCGAGAGGGAGGAGGTGTTGGTGGCGAAGATCGCGTGCGCCGGGGCGACCGCCTCGACCTCCGCGAACACCTGCTGCTTGACGCCGATCTCCTCGAACACCGCCTCGATGACGAAGTCCGCGTCCGCGAAGCCCTCGGCCTTGTCCAGGACACCGGTTACCAGGGCCTTGAGGCGGTTGGCCTTGTCCTGGTTGATACGGCCCTTGCCGAGCAGCTTCTCGATCTCGGCGTGGACGTAGCCCACACCCTTGTCGACGCGCTCCTGGTCGATGTCGGTCAGCACGACCGGCACCTCCAGGCGGCGCAGGAACAGCAGCGCGAGCTGGGAGGCCATCAGACCGGCGCCGACGACACCGACCTTGGTGACCGGACGCGCGAGGTTCTTGTCCGGCGCACCCGCGGGACGCTTGCCGCGCTTCTGCACCAGGTTGAACGCGTAGATGCCGGCGCGCAGTTCGCCGCCCATGATCAGGTCCGCGAGCGCCAAGTCCTCGGCGTCGTAGCCCTGCTGGAGGTCGCCGTTCTTGGCGGCGGCGATGATGTCGAGGGCGCGGTAGGCGGCCGGAGCGGCCCCGTGCACCTTGGAGTCCGCGATGAAGCGGCCCTTGGCGACGGCCTGGTCCCAGGCCTCACCGCGGTCGATCACCGGGCGCTCGACCTCGACGTCGCCCTTCAGCACCTGGGCGGTCCAGATCAGCGACTGCTCCAGGAAGTCCGCACCCTCGAAGATGGCGTCGGCGATACCGAGGTCGAAGACCTGCTGGCCCTTGAGCTGCTTGTTCTGGTTCAGGCTGTTCTCGATGATCACCGAAACGGCCTTGTCGGCGCCGATCAGGTTCGGCAGCAGGGTGCAGCCGCCCCAGCCGGGGACCAGGCCGAGGAAGACCTCGGGGAGGGAGAAGGCCGGGAGGGCCTTGGAGACGGTCCGGTACTCGCAGTGCAGACCGACCTCGACGCCACCGCCCATCGCGGCGCCGTTGTAGTACGCGAACGTCGGGACCGCGATGCCCGCGAGGCGCTTGAAGACCTCGTGGCCGCCCTTGCCGATGGCCAGCGCGTCGTCGTGGTTCTTCAGCAGCTCGACGCCCTTGAGGTCGGCGCCGACCGCGAAGATGAACGGCTTGCCGGTGACACCGACACCGACGATCTCGCCGGCCGCGGCCTCCTTCTCGACCTGGTCGATGGCGGTGTTCAGGTTCGCCAGCGAAGCCGGGCCGAAGGTGGTCGGCTTGGTGTGGTCGAAACCGTTGTCCAGCGTGATGAGCGCGAAGCGCCCGGCGCCGTACGGCAGGTCGAGGTGGCGTACGTGCGCGGACGTCACGACCTCGTCGGGGAACAGCTCGGCCGCGCCCTTCAGGAGTTCAGCGGTGCTCACTTGTTGCCTCCGGCGTCCTTGTGGTGCGGGTTCTCCCAGATCACCGTGGCGCCCATGCCGAAGCCGACGCACATGGTGGTGAGGCCGTAACGGACCTCCGGCTGCTCCTCGAACTGGCGGGCCAGCTGCGTCATCAGCCGGACGCCGGAGGAGGCCAGCGGGTGACCGTAGGCGATGGCGCCGCCGTACTGGTTGACGCGCGCGTCGTCGTCCGCGATGCCGTAGTGCTCGAGGAAGGCCAGGACCTGGACGGCGAAGGCCTCGTTGATCTCGAAGAGGTTGATGTCCTCGATCGACAGACCGGCCTTGGCGAGCGCCTTCTCGGTCGCCGGGATCGGGCCGTAACCCATGACCTCCGGCTCGACGCCCGCAAACGCATACGAAACAAGGCGCATCTTGACGGGCAGGTTGTTCTCGCGGGCGAACTCCTCGCTCGCGATGATCGACGCGGTGGCGCCGTCGTTCAGACCGGCCGCGTTACCGGCGGTGACCCGGCCGTGGACACGGAACGGGGTCTTCAGACCGGCGAGGCTCTCCAGCGTCGTACCCGGGCGCATCGGCTCGTCGGCGGTGACCAGGCCCCAGCCCGTCTCACCGACCTCCGTGTTGGTGTTGCGCACCGAGATCGGCACCAGATCCTGCTGGATCTTGCCGTTGGCGTACGCCTTCGCGGCCTTCTCCTGCGAGCGCACGGCGTACTCGTCCGCGCGCTGCTTGGTGATGGTCGGGTAGCGGTCGTGCAGGTTCTCGGCGGTCATGCCCATGAACAGGGCGGATTCGTCGACCAGCTTCTCGCTGACGAACCGCGGGTTCGGGTCCACGCCCTCGCCCATGGGGTGACGGCCCATGTGCTCGACACCACCGGCGATGACGGCGTCGTACGCACCGAAGGCGATGGAGCCCGCGACGGTGGTGACGGCGGTCAGCGCACCGGCGCACATGCGGTCGATCGAGTAGCCGGGGACCGACTGCGGCAGCCCGGCGAGGATGCCCGCCGTGCGGCCGATGGTCAGGCCCTGGTCGCCGATCTGCGTGGTCGCGGCGATGGCGACCTCGTCGATCTCCTTCGGGTCGAGACCGGGGTTGCGGCGCAGCAGCTCCCGGATCGCCTTCACGACGAGGTCGTCGGCACGGGTCTCGTGGTAGATGCCCTTCGGGCCCGCCTTGCCGAACGGGGTGCGGACGCCGTCGACGAAGACGACGTCCCTGACGGTACGAGGCACGATGGCTCTCCTCCAGGGTGCGGGATCTGCACTGCTGCGATGCGCTGCGCTGAGCGCGCGCTCAGGCCCATGCTACTTGTGGGTAACGTGGCTGCACAGCCCTGGCAGGGGGAGCGGCGAAGGTCACATCGGAGCGCGGGTGACGGAGCGCCCCGTCAGGGGCGCGGGAAGGGATATACGGAGGCGAAGCCCCGGCGAGCGGTACGGCTGGACGTCCCGTCCCCACGGCCGTGGTGGCCGCTCGGCCACGACGAACAGCCGCTGTGCGACGTCGATCTGACGTTGCTCCACGGGAGTGACGTCTTCCGCGTGGCCGACGAGGATCTTGGCGTGATCTCGACGTCGCTGTTCCGCTTGCACGGCCCGTATGCGACGCGCTGAGAGACATAGGGGAACCGTTTGCGGCGCGGGGAACCGTTTACGGCGCCTCGGCGGACAAGGCCTCCAGCAGCACAGGAGTCACCAGCTCAACCTGCCAGGCCCGAGCCCCGAACCCGGCCAGCGCCCCCGCAACCGCCTCGGCGTCAGCCGGAACCGGTGGCTCCCAGCAGACTCTCCGCACGGTGTCCGGCGTGATCAGGTTCTCCTGCGGCATATTGAGCTGCTCGGCCAGCGCCGAAACCCCGGCCCGAGCCGCAGACAGCCGAGCAGCCGCAGCCGGATCCTTGTCGGCCCAGGCGCGCGGTGGCGGCGGCCCGGCAACGGGCTGTCCGGGCTGCGGCAACTGGCTGTCGGTAAGGGCCTTGGCGCGGTCGACGGCCGTCTGCCACTGCTCCAGCTGCCGTCGCCCCATCCGGTGCCCGAATCCGTTCAAGGCGGCCAGCGCGTGCACGTTGGCCGGCAGCGAGAGGGCGGCCTCCACGATGGCCGCGTCGCTCAGCACCTTGCCCGGTGAGACATCCCGGCGCTGTGCGATCCGGTCCCGCGTCTGCCACAGCTCGCGCACCACGGCCAGCTGCCGACGCCGCCGCACCTTGTGCATCCCGGACGTACGACGCCAGGGGTCCTTGCGCGGTTCGGCAGGCGGCGCGGCCGCGATGGCGGCGAACTCCTGGTGGGCCCACTCCAGCTTGCCCTGCCGGTCCAGCTCCTTCTCCAGCGCGTCCCGCAGGTCGACAAGGAGCTCCACGTCCAGCGCGGCGTACCGCAGCCACGGCTCGGGCAGGGGGCGGGTGGACCAGTCGACGGCCGAGTGCCCCTTCTCGAGTACGAAGCCGAGAACGCTTTCGACCATCGCGCCGAGCCCGACCCGCGGGAACCCGGCGAGCCGCCCGGCCAGCTCGGTGTCGAACAGCCGCGTGGGCACCATGCCTATTTCCCTGAGGCAGGGCAGATCCTGCGTGGCGGCGTGCAGCACCCACTCCACACCGGAGAGCGCCTCGCCGAGGCCGGAGAGGTCGGGACAGGCCACGGGGTCGATCAGCGCGGTGCCCGCGCCCTCACGGCGCAGCTGGACGAGGTAGGCGCGCTGTCCGTAGCGGTAGCCGGAGGCGCGCTCGGCGTCGACGGCGACGGGGCCCGAGCCGGCGGCGAAGGCGGCGATCACCTCGGCGAGCGACGCGTCGTCCACGATGACCGGCGGAATACCGTCACGCGGCTCCAGCAAAGGGATCGGTTCAGGGTCGGGCGCCCCCGTAACAGAAGATCCGCCGTCGTCCGGAGGGGCGCCTCCGGTGGTTCGCAGTGAGCTGTCTGCTGCGGTCTCTTGGGCGTCGGTCACATGTCAAGGGTATCTGTGTATGGACAGCGCCCGTCGACGGAACGTTCCGTCGACGGGCGCCTGAGGGTCGTAAACCAGTCAGGTCGGTGATAGATCCGGTTCACGACGCATGGGTTGGTGTGGGCGGGACCAGCGGCCGGTCCCGTTCACGTGTGTGAATGTGTGGCTCAGTGGATGATTCCGGTGCGCAGGGCGACCGCGACCATCCCGGCGCGGTCGCCCGTGCCGAGCTTGCGGGCGATGCGGGCGAGGTGGCTCTTGACGGTCAGGGCGGACAGGCCCATCGAGACGCCGATCGCCTTGTTCGACTGGCCCTCCGCCACCAGCCGCAGCACCTCGACCTCACGGCCGGACAGTTCTCGGTAGCCGCCCGGGTGGCTCGGAGCACCCGGCGGGCGGCGGTGCATTCGGGCGGCGGCGGAGCCGATGGGGGCGGCGCCCGGTCGGGTGGGGAGCCCGACGGTCGTACGGGTGCCGGTGACGACGTAGCCCTTGACACCGCCCGCGAGGGCGTTGCGTACGGCGCCGATGTCGTCGGCGGCGGAGAGGGCGAGGCCGTTGGGCCAGCCCGCGGCGCGGGTTTCGGACAGGAGGGTGAGGCCGGAGCCGTCGGGCAGGTGGACGTCGGCGACACAGATGTCGCGGGGGTTGCCGATGCGGGGACGAGCCTCCGCGATGGACGAGGCCTCGATGACATCGCGCACACCGAGCGCCCACAGGTGGCGGGTGACGGTGGAGCGGACGCGCGGGTCGGCCACGACCACCATGGCGGTCGGCTTGTTCGGGCGGTAGGCGACCAGGCTTGCGGGCTGCTCGAGGAGAACGGACACCAGGCCTCCTGGGGTGCGGGGACGACTTTCTAGGTCACAGTCGTCTTCGGCACCAAACCTCGGATTCTTTAGAGAAAGATCACGATCTAGTGAGTAACAATCAGGGCAATTCGGACAGGCTGTCGATCGCTCGATGAACGAATCGGTTCGTTCGAGGGCCTGTCCGTGACTGAAAGTGGCCGTATCGACAAAGCGAGAGAGGGTCGCCGTTCGTCGAGCCGGTCGTCAGCGTGACTGTGGCCCCCGTCGCTGCGGCAGCGTCACCACCGACGCGTCGCCCGGACCGGCCGGCGGCAGGCCCGCGACCTGGGCCAGCAGATCGCACCAGGAGGCCAGATGCGCCGCCGCGTCCGGGACGCCGCCCAGGCCCTCGCGGGGCGTCCAGGAGGCGCGGATCTCGATCTGCGAGGCCGACGGGCGCTCCGCGAGGCCGCCGAAGTAGTGCGAGCTCGCCCGCGTGACGGTGCCGCTCGGCTCGCCGTACGTCAGACCGCGCGCCTGGAGCGCGCCGGTCAGCCAGGACCAGCACACCTCCGGCAGCAGCGGGTCGGCGGCCATCTCCGGCTCCAGTTCCGCGCGGACCAGCGTCACCAGCCGGAAGGTGCCCCGCCAGGCGTCGTGTCCTGCCGGGTCGTGCAGCAGCACCAGGCGGCCGTCGGCCAGGTCCTGTTCGCCGTCGACGACCGTGGCCTCCAGCGCGTGGGCGAAGGGGGCGAGCCGCTGAGGCGCGCGCGTGGGCTCGACCTCGATCTGTGGCCGCAGCCGTGCTCCTCGCAGCGCGTCGACCGCGGCCCGGAAGGGTGGCGGAGCGGTGTTGTCATGCCCAGCGCCCTCCTTCGCGTCGTCCATTCCGTCAGCGCCTTCCGACAGTTGTCCCTGAGCCGCAGCCATGCGGTGCAGATTAAGCGGAACGGGGGCTTGGTGCAGGGTAGACACCCTTGCCCGGGGTGGTTTGGTCGCCTACGGGGCGGGGTGGTTGGTGTTGTGGGGCGGCTGCGGGCCGGTGGGGGCTGGTCGCGCAGTTCCCCGCGCCCCTTCGGGGCGCTGCCCCTCGGCTCGGCTGTCAGTGCGGCGTGCGAGACTCTTCGTCGTGAGCGTCATTGAGAGCCCTGCGGGCAAGCAGCCGACAGCGACGTACGACTCCGCCTTCATGAAGGCGTGCAGGCGTGAGCCGGTGCCGCACACGCCGGTGTGGTTCATGCGGCAGGCCGGGCGCTCCCTGCCGGAGTACCGCAAGGTGCGGGAGGGCATCCCGATGCTCGAGTCCTGTATGCGGCCCGAGCTGGTCACCGAGATCACCCTTCAGCCGGTGCGCAGGCACGGCGTGGACGCGGCGATCTACTTCAGCGACATCGTCGTCCCGCTCAAGGCGATCGGCATCGACCTCGACATCAAGCCCGGCGTCGGCCCGGTCGTCGAGCAGCCGATCCGCACCCGCGCCGACCTGGCCCGGCTGCGTGACCTCACCCCCGAGGACGTCGGTTACGTCACCGAGGCCATCGGCCTGCTCACGCGCGAGCTCGGCCCGACCCCGCTCATCGGTTTCGCCGGCGCACCTTTCACCCTCGCGAGCTACCTCGTAGAGGGCGGTCCGTCACGGACGTACGAGAACGCCAAGGCGATGATGTACGGCGACCCCGAGCTGTGGGCCGACCTCCTCGACCGGCTTGCCGACATCACGGCTGCCTTCCTGAAGGTCCAGATCGAGGCGGGTGCCTCGGCGGTCCAGCTGTTCGACTCCTGGGTCGGCGCGCTCGCCCCCGCCGACTACCGCCGCTCCGTCATGCCCGCCTCGTCGAAGGTGTTCCGGGCGGTCGAGGGGTACGGCGTGCCGCGCATCCACTTCGGCGTGGGCACCGGCGAGCTGCTGAAGCTCATGGGCGAGGCCGGCGCGGACGTCGTGGGCGTCGACTGGCGCGTCCCGCTGGACGAGGCCGTCCGTCGTGTCGGCCCCGGCAAGGCGCTCCAGGGCAACCTCGACCCGACCGTCCTGTTCGCCTCCACCGAAGCCGTCGAGACCAAGACGCGCGAGGTCCTCGACGCGGCGGCCGGCCTTGAGGGGCATGTCTTCAACCTCGGCCACGGCGTCATGCCGAGCACCGACCCGGACGCGCTGACCCGCCTCGTGGAGTACGTCCACACGCACACCGTCGGCTGAAGCTGCCATCACTACTGGTGCCTGGGCCGTGCCCGCCTGCCGAACAGCAGGCCGCGCGGCTCCGGTGGCGGTGGAGTGCCCGGCTTGAGCGGCCACGCGAGCAGCATGCCGGCCAGGAAGCCGACGATGTGCGCCGCGTACGCCACGGTGCCCGCGTCGGAGATGCCCTCGCCGGACGAGTACACCGCCTGGAGCACGAACCAGAAGCCCAGCACCAGCCAGGCGGGCAGCCTGAGCGGCAGGAAGATCAGGAAGGGCACGAGGACCCACACGCGGGCCTTCGGATACAGCACCAGATAGGCGCCCAGCACCCCGGCGATCGCCCCGGACGCGCCGATCAGCGGGTCTCCGGAGTCGTCGTTGAGGAGCGCGAAGCCGTACGACGCCGCGTAGCCGCAGACGGCGTAGAAGAGCGTGAACCGCACATGGCCCATGCGGTCCTCGATGTTGTTGCCGAAGATCAGCAGGAAGAGCATGTTGCCCAGCAGGTGCAGCCAGCTGCCGTGCAGGAACATCGCCGTGAGGACGCTCAGTTCCGGCGACTTGTCGTAGCTCGGCGGGCCGACCAGGCAGCCGGCTCCCTGGGGGCCGACTCCGATGTCGCCCGTCGGCACCAGCCGGGGTGTCTGGTGGTGGATCAACTCCCTTGGCACCGCCGCGTAGTGGTCCAGGAACGCCTGGAGATGGCAGAGCTGGGCCAGGCTGCTGTCGCCCGCCACGGAGCCGGCGACGCCCGGCGTGGACAGGAAGACGACCACGTTCGCGGCGATCAGCGCGTACGTCACCCAGGGGGTGCGGCGCACCGGGTTCACGTCATGGACGGGGATGACCACAAGGAATGTGTGCCCCCGATGAGGGCGGTGAATCGGTGAACGTCGCCGTGTCTGCGTGCGTATGTCTCTTCAACCGACCGCGGAATGGCGCTTCGCGGGGATGACGTGAGGAACAGGCGATGAACGACCGAGTTACTCCTCCCATTCAAGCCTTGCCCGACGGTGAGGCCGAAGTTTCCCTGGTGCTGCATCTGCCCTGGGAGGACATTGCCCGGCTCGGCCAGGAGGCGGGGCGGCTGGCGGCGCAGATGCAGCGGCCGGTGACGTTGGATGAGGCCGTGAGCCATCGGTTGCGGTCCGCGCGGGCCGCTGCGCACGCGAGGTCCTCCGGAGAGCAGCCGGCCGCGGTGGCGCCGGCGTCGGTGTCTTCGTTGCCGGCGAGGCCTCCGGCGGAGCAGGCGCGTCAGGCGATTGATCGGATCAACGGGACGGGCTGATGTTTCGGGGTGCGCCGTAGGGGTGCGGGTGCTTTGCCGGGTGCCGGTTCGTTGTGGCTTGTCGCGCAGTTCCCCGCGCCCCTTAACGGCGATGCTCTACTGCCTTTGATGCCTTGCGGGCCGCTACAAGTACCGGGTCCCAGACCGGGGAGAACGGTGGGGCGTAGCCGAGGTCCAGGGCCGTCATCTGTTCCACCGTCATTCGGGCCGTGAGGGCTACTGCTGCGATGTCCACCCTCTTGCCTGCGCCCTCCCTCCCCACGATCTGGACGCCGAGGAGGCGGCCCGTTCGGTGTTCGGCGAGCATTTTCACCGTCATGAGGTCGGTGCCGGGGTAATAGCCGGCGCGGCTGGTGGATTCGATGGTGACCGTGGTGAATCGGAGGCCTGCCCGGCGGGCGTCTTTTTCGCGTAGGCCGGTGCGGGCGATTTCCAGGTCGCAGACCTTGCTGACGGCTGTGCCCACGACGCCGGGGAAAGTGGCGTAGCCGCCGCCGACGTTGGTGCCGATGACCTGGCCGTGTTTGTTGGCGTGGGTGCCCAGGGCGATGTGACGCTCCTGGCCGGAGACCAGGTCGAGGACTTCTACGCAGTCGCCGCCGGCCCAGATGTCGGCGTGGCCGCGTACGCGCATGGAGAGGTCGGTCAGCAGGCCTCCGTGGGCGCCGAGCGGGAGGCCCGCCTGTGCTGCGAGGGTCGTCTCCGGGCGGACGCCGATGCCCAGGACGACCACGTCCGCCGGGTATTCGGCGGCCTCCGTGGCCACCGCGCGTACGTGACCGTCCTCACCGGTGAGGATCTTGGTGACCTCCGCGTTGTTGACCATGGTGATGCCGAGGCCCTCCATGGCCTCGTGCACCAGTCGCCCCATGTCCGGGTCGAGGGTGGACATGGGTTCGCTGCCGCGGTTGACGACCGTGACCTCGTAGCCGCGGTTGATGAGGGCCTCGGCCATCTCCACGCCGATGTAGCCCGCCCCGATGACCACCGCGCGTCGGCCACGCGTGCGTGCCAGCGTGTCGATGAGGGCCTGGCCGTCGTCGAGGGTCTGGACTCCGTGGACGCCGGGGGCGTCGGCGCCCGGCATGTCCGGGCGGATCGGGCGGGCGCCGGTCGCGATCACGAGTTGGTCGTACGACGTCCAGGACTCGGCGCCGGAATCGACGTCACGCGCGCGTACACGCTGCCCGGCGACGTCGATCTCCGTGACCTCGGTGCGCATGCGCAGGTCGATGGCGCGAGCGCGGTGCTCCTCGGGTGTGCGGGCGATCAGCTGGTCCCGTTCGGGGACGTCGCCGCCGACCCAGTAGGGGATGCCGCACGCCGAGTACGAGGTGAAGTGGCCGCGTTCGAAGGCCACGATCTCCAGCTCGTCCGGGCCCTTCAGACGCCGGGCCTGCGACGCCGCGGACATTCCCGCGGCGTCGCCGCCGATCACGACCAGTCGTTCCCGCGAATCCCGTGCAGTGCTCATGCTCATGCGAACACGCTACGGGGGCCGGGCACTTCAGGCCCGTCCTCAGTCCTCGTCGTTCCCCTTGGGGCGCTCCGGTGCCGGGTGGGCCGTCGGGATCGGGCCCAGCGCGCTCATCGCGGGCGCGGGGGCCTGGCGGTGCGGCAGCCGAGGGCGTACCAGGCGCAGCCACAGCAGCACGAGCAGCGCCGCCACCGCGGCGAACGGCAGCACCGCCGCGATCGCCACCCCGATCCAGCGCAGCATCGTCACGAACGCGTCCCAGCCGCCCGCCAGCGCGTCCACGAACCCCGGGTCGTCGTCCTCGACGGCCTTCTTCACCGGAGTCTCCGTGAGGGAGAGCGTGATGGTGGCCAGGCTCGTGCGGTCCTCCAGGGACACCTGCTGGGCGAGCAGGGACTCCAGGTCGGCCTGGCGGGTGCTCAACTCGCCCTCCAGGGTGACCACATCGCTGAGCTTCGTCGCCTGGTCCATCAGCTCGCGGATCCGGGCGACGCTGGCGCGCTGCGACTTGATGCGGCTCTCCACGTCGACGACCTGGTCGGTGACGTCCTGCGCCTTCGCGGTGCGGTCGAGCAGCTTGCCGGCGCCCTCCAGGTCGGTGAGCACCTCCTCGTACTGCTCGACGGGCACGCGTAGGACGACCCGAGTGCGCTCGTTGCCCTTCTCGTCCCGGTTGGTGGTCTCGTTGCCGACGTAGCCGCCCGCGTTCTCGGCGGTCGTACGGGCCTCGTCCAGGGTCTTGGGGACGTCCTTGACCTGCACGGTCAGTGAGGCGGTGCGGATGATGTGGCTCGCGGACAGCTTGGGCGGGGCGGTGGCCTTGGCGCCGCTCGCGTCGCCTTCGCTGCCCGCGGCGCCCTCCTTGAGCCCTTCGGGTGCGGCGGCCGCATCGCCGCCGCTGTCGCTGGTGGTGCCGGAGTCATCCGCTCCGGTGCAGCCCGTGAGCGCGAGGGCGGCGGCCAGCAGGATGCCGGCCAGCGCCGGAGCAGGTCGTACGGAACGTCGTGTGCGCATGTGGCACTACCCCCCGAGGGTCGGTGACGACTGACGTTCCTTCGACGCCGGGGCGGGCTGGAACGTTGGCCGGAATCGGTCCCGAAGAGGTCACGGTCGGGACTCGTGCGGGACACCGGGGCGCGGACGGACTGTCAGTGGGGTCTGAGAGGCTGTGGACATGCGCGAAGTGGAGACTCGTTCGGGTGCGGGGCAGGTCGTCGTCATCGGTGGGGGCGTCGCCGGGCTGGCCGCCGCCCACCGGCTGGTGCAGCGGGGGGCGCGGGTGACCGTCCTCGAGGCGTCGGACCGTGTCGGCGGCAAGCTGCTGCCGGGCGAGATCGCGGGCGCGCGTGTGGACTTCGGCGCCGAGTCGATGCTCGCGCGCCGCCCCGAAGCGGTGGCTCTCGCGCGGGAGGTGGGGCTCGCCGACCGCCTCAAGCCGCCCGCCACGGCGTCCGCGTCCCTCTGGACCCGCGGTGCCCTGCGCCCCATGCCCAAGGGCCACGTGATGGGTGTCCCCGGCACCGCCTCCGCCCTGACCGGCGTCCTCTCCGAGGACGGCCTGCGCCGCATCGAGCGCGACGCCGACCTGCCGCGCACCGAGGTGGGGGAGGACGTGGCGGTCGGGGCGTACGTGGCGGAGCGGCTGGGCAGAGAGGTCGTCGACCGTCTGGTGGAACCCCTGCTGGGCGGTGTCTACGCGGGTGACGCCTACCGCATCTCGATGCGTTCGGCGGTCCCGCAGCTCTTCCAGGCGGCCCGGACGCACGATTCTTTGACTGAGGCGGTCCGCGAGATCCAGGCGAAGGCGGCCGCCGCCCAGCAGACCGGGCCGGTCTTCATGGGCATCGAGGGCGGGGTGGGCCGACTGCCGCTCGCGGTGGCGGAGTCGGTGCGGGCGCGGGGCGGCGAGATCGTGACGGGGGCGCCGGTCACGGAGTTGCGCCGGGAGCCCTCCGGGAGGTGGCGGATCGTCGCCGGTGACCGCGTGCTGCACGCCGATGCGGTGGTCGTCGCCGTGCCCGCCCCCGCCGCGGCCGGCCTCCTGCGGGCCGAGGCCCCCACCGCCGCGGCCGAGCTCTCCGCCGTCGAGTACGCCTCCATGGCGCTGGTCACCCTCGCCTACCGCCGCACCGGGACCGCGCTCCCCGAAGGCAGCGGGTTCCTCGTGCCGCCGGTCGACGGGCGCACCATCAAGGCGTCGACGTTCGCCTCGCAGAAGTGGGGCTGGATCGCCGACGAGAACCCGGACCTCGTCGTCCTGCGCACCTCCGTCGGGCGGTACGGCGAGACCGAGATCCTCCAGCGGACGGACGCCGACCTGGTGGACGTCTCGCGGCACGATCTGAAGGCGGCGACCGGTCTCGACGCGACCCCCGTCGAGACCCGCGTCACCCGCTGGGACGACGGCCTGCCCCAGTACCCCGTCGGCCACCACGCGCGCGTGACCCGCATCCGCGAGCACATCGCCAAGCTGCCGGGCCTCGCGGTGTGCGGAGCGCAGTACGACGGCGTCGGCATCCCGGCGTGCATCGCGAGCGCGTACGCGGCGGTGGACCAGATCCACGGTGACCTGCAATGAAAAGGGGCAGCGCGCAGCGCTTCGGTCAAGGGTGGTGGCGGGCGACGGGTGGGCGGAAGACCTCACCGCACACCCGGTGCAGAGTCTGCACGGCGGAGCGGGAGAATGAGGGACATGAGTGACGACGCCTCCACCACCGAGTCCGCCAGGGTCCCGAACAAGGGCAAGCTGGCCAAGGACCTCAACGAGGTCATCCGCTACACGCTCTGGTCCGTCTTCAAGCTGAAGGACGTCCTCCCCGAGGACCGCGCGGGCTACGCCGACGAGGTCCAGGAGCTGTTCGACCAGCTCGCCGCGAAGGACGTGACCATCCGCGGCACGTACGACGTGTCGGGCCTGCGCGCCGACGCCGACCTCATGATCTGGTGGCACGCGGAGACCAGCGACCAGCTCCAGGAGGCGTACAACCTCTTCCGCCGCACCAGGCTGGGCCGCGCCCTCGAGCCGGTCTGGTCGAACATGGCGCTGCACCGCCCCGCCGAGTTCAACCGCTCGCACATCCCGGCGTTCCTCGCCGACGAGACGCCGCGCAACTACATCAGCGTCTACCCCTTCGTGCGCTCCTACGACTGGTACCTGCTGCCCGACGAGGACCGCCGCCGCATGCTCGCCGACCACGGCAAGATGGCCCGCGGCTACCCGGACGTGCGCGCCAACACCGTCGCCTCGTTCACCCTCGGCGACTACGAGTGGATCCTCGCCTTCGAGGCCGACGAGCTGTACCGCATCGTCGACCTCATGCGCCACCTGCGCGCGTCGGAGGCCCGGATGCACGTCCGCGAGGAGGTGCCGTTCTACACCGGGCGCCGCAAGTCGGTGACCGAGCTGGTGGCCGGGCTGGCCTAGGCGGACTTGTTGACGTCCGGTGCCGTTCCGCGCCCCGTAAGGGGCGCGGGAGCGCCCAGCCCCCGACTGCCGGCAGATGCATGACCGCCTGATCGCGGAGCGCCGGGCTTGGGCTCCGGATGGGCATCACAGGCCGCGTCCGCGCGCCGCAGCGGCAGCCGGCCCTCCAGCAGGTAGGCGTCGACGTGGCCGTTGACGCAGGCGTTCGGCCCGCCCGCGATGCCGTGCGTGCCGGAGTCCTCCTCGGTCACCAGCACCGAGCCCGACAGCCGCCCGCGCAGTTCGAGTGCGCCGCGGTACGGCGTGGCGGCGTCCCGCTCGGCGGCCAGGATCAGGGTCGGCGGCAGCTCACCCGGTCCGGTGCGGACATCGAGGGGCTCCTGCCGCGGCACCGGCCAGTAGGCGCACGGCAGGTTGAGCCACACGTTGTCCCACGTCTCGAAGGGCGCCTTCCACGCGAGCCGGGTGTTGTCCCGGTCCCACACCCTGAAGTCCGTCGGCCAGGGCCCGTCGTTGCACTCGACGGCCGTGTAGACGGCGCCCGAGTTCTCCTCCTCGGCCGCCGCCTCCGCCTGTGGCCCGGCGATGTCGATCAGCGGCTTCGGATCGCCCTTGAGATACGCCGACAGGGCCTGCGCGCGGCCCGGCCAGTAGTCGTCGTAGTACCCGGCCATGAGAAACGCGTCCTGCAACTGCCCGGGCCCCACCTTCCCGCCCGCCGGTTCGGCGGCCAGCCGCGTCCGCGCCTTCTCGAAGCTGCGCAGCACGTCCTCAGGGGTCTCGCCGAGGCCGTACACGTCGTCGTGCTTGGCGATCCACTCCCGCAGATCCTCCCAGCGACCCTCGAACGCGGCCGACTGGTCGAGGTTGTTGCGGTACCAGATCTGCTCCGGGGCCGGGTTCACCGGCCCGTCGAACACCATGCGCCGTACGTGCGTGGGGAACAGCGTCGCGTACAGCGCCCCGAAGTAGGTCCCGTACGACGCGCCCATGAACGTCAGCTTCTTCTCGCCCAGCGCCGCCCGCAGGACGTCCAGGTCACGGGCGTTGTTGAGGGAGTGGTAGTGCTTCAGCGCACCGCCCGAACGCTTGGCGCAACCGCGCGCATACGCTTTGGCCTGCGCGATGCGCTCCTTCTTGTACGCCGGAGAGGGATACGTCGGTGACTGCGAGGGCGCCTTGGAGAACTGCTTCGGGTCCTGGCAGGACAGCGGCGCGGACCGGCCGACCCCGCGCGGGGCGTAGCCGACGAGGTCGTACGCCGCGGCGATGCGCTTCCACTCGGGGAGCATGCCGATCAGCGGGAAGTACATGCCCGTGGCGCCCGGTCCGCCCGGGTTGTAGACCAGGGCGCCCTGCCGGGGCACCTTGCGCTTGCTGTTGCGGGGGTCCTTGCGGGTCGCCGGCACGCGGCTGACGGTGAGTTCGATCTGCTTGCCGTTCGGCTGCGCGTAGTCGAGGGGGACGGTCACCGTGCCGCACTGCATGCGGCCCGGCAGGTCCTGGCCCTCGGCGCAGGCGCCGAAGTCGATCCCGGCCGCCTCGGCGCGCGTGGCGGCCACCGTGGTGCCGTGCAGCTCGGACGCGCCCGGAGCGGCCTCCGCCCCGCCGGCCGGCGGGGCGGTGACACCGGCAAGGGCTGTCAGGAGCAAGGACCCGGCGGCCAAATGGAGGGCGGGGGCTCTCATCGCGTATCCCTTCGGTGCACGGCAGCAACAAAGGGGATGTTTCGGTCGCGGGTTGGGGAAGGCAAGCACCGCCCGCCGGTGTCGGCGTCATTGCGCCCTATGCGCCCCCTGACGTGTCAGTGGCGCCAGTACGGATCATGGGCCCGGAAGGCCGCACGCAGGTCGGGTTCGCCGATCGCGCGCACCCCGAGTACGGCGACGGAGGTGAGGTCCGTACGGTCGCCGCCGCCTGCGTGCCGGGCCAGGGCGCCCAGCAGGTGCTGCCCGGCCGGGGAGGCCCAGCGGGAGCACGGGTGGATTTCGATCCGCGCGATCGCCAGGCAGCTCAGGGTGAGGGTGAGGGGGAGTGCGAACCAGAGGGCGACCAGGTTGCGCGGCAGCTCCGACGGGGCCGGCGTCAGCAGCGCCGCGGCGCCCAGCGCGAGGACGGCCACCGCGGCGAGCTGCACCTTGCGGACCGCGGCCCCGACGGACGTACGGGAGCCGACGGGTACGGCGAGGCCCGCGCTGACGAGCCGGTCGGCGAGGCTGCCGACCGCGTCGGCGGCGGCCGCGGCGTCCCGTACCGGGGCGATGGGCGACTGCCCCTCCGGCCCGATGGCCCCTATCACCGTCCGCTCCATCTCGTCCCGCCCGCGCGGGTCGACGACCGTCGCCCAGCCCGTGTGGGCGAGCAGCAGCCGGTGCTGGCGGGCCATGGACACCAGGGTCAGATCGGCGACCCGGCGGGGGCCACCGGACAGGAACGCCGCCTCGTACAGCGTCAGGTCGTGCCCCCGGCCCGCTGCGGCATCGGCGTCCGCGGCCGCCGTACGTACCGCGGCCAGGCACAACCGGGTGCACGACGTGCCGGCGGCGGCCCAGGCCAGCAGCAGGAGGACGACCCAGAACATGGCCCCATTCTGGGGCTGAACCGCCCCCGCTTTCGCGGACTTGGTTGTTCGCGGTGGGGGTTCCTCAATCAATGGTTGCGGTTTTGGGGCGTTTTCCTCAGGTACCGCCTGGAATCTCCGGCGGAGGCGGGCTGGCGACGGGCGGCGGGAGAGGGTACGTCGGGGACGGTGGCGGAGTGACCGGGATCGCCGGGCCCGGGTCGGTGGTGGGGCCGGGCGGGGCCGGGGGGCGGGTGAGCGGGGGAGTGCTGCCGGCGGCCATGTCCCGGGCCAGGCCGTCGAAGTCGACGTAGCCCGTGGCCTCCAGCACCTTGATGTGGTCCAGCACGGTGGTGTTCGCGTCGTCGGCGAGTGCGCGGACCAGTGAGTTGCGGGTGCTTGCGCGGACCTGGGCGACGACGGAGAAGACCTTGCCGTGCGCCAGGCGCAGGATGTTCGCGAACTCGCGGTCGTACGTCACTCCCTGGGCCGCGCTGAGCGTGGCGAGCCACTCCTGCTGCTGGCCGCTGGGCTCGTTGGGCAGCGCGAGCCCGAGCCTGGACGCGACGTCGCGGACCCGTTCGTCGAGGAAGACATGGCCGTCGATCAGGTGCTGTCCCGCCGTGCGTACCGCCGGGGTGGTGCCCTTCTGCTGGGCCTGCCGGCCCGCGGGCAGCTCCCACAGGCCCGCCAGCCGGACCTTCGTGATGAACTCGCGGTCGAGCCCCGACAGCGGACCGAACTTCGTCGACATCGTCTGGGCGTTGAGTACGTCCACGCCGGTTCCGGAACGGTCGGCGTACGACCAGATCGGGAAGATCAGCGCCGCGAGGGTCGCTGCCAGTCCGGTGATGATCAGCCCGGTGCCGGTGAATATGCCTCGGCCGTTGATCGGGGGTCGCGGTCGCATGGTGCCTCCTGCTTGCGGCACCGCACGCTAGTGCGCTTTCGGGTGCGGCGTTGGCATGTTACTTCGCGGTCTACGCCGACTGCGGCAGGGGCAAGCAGGGTTGGGGCGTGGGTGATGGGCGCCGTATGCGGGATTTAGGCGGTTGGCATACAGGGGTAAAGGTGGGCAAAGCCAGAGTTCCGGGAGTGTGTTGGGGGTGGGGTGTTATGTCCCGCACATTTGGCGGGAGTCCGCGTCTGCTGGGCCGGCGGCAGGTGTGGTGGCCCCGCTCAGCGGCGTAGCAGCACCTTGCGGGTCGCGCGGGCCAGGCGGGCTGCGGGGCGGTGGGAGTGCGGGGTCGGGCCTGAGCGTTCCTGGCGCCACTCGTGGAGCTCTCGTCGCGCTGCCGCGTCCTCGGGCCGCTCCCCGTCCAGCAGATGCCCCGCGAAGTCCAGTGCGTCCTGGCGGTAGCCGCCCGTCATCGGGTGGCCCTGGGCGTAGGCGAGGAAGGCGGGGCGGTATCCCTTGCCGAGGATGTGCGGGAGTTCCGGCGCGACCTTTGCCACGACGTCCGCGCGCTTTCCGGTGAGGGCCCGTGCCTGTACGCCCAGCCGGACCCGGTCGAAGCCTTCGGGGACGGGCGTGCCGGCGATCAGGGCGGACAGGAGCGCCGTCTGCGCGAGGGCGAGGCGCTGGCGGGCGGCGGTCGTGTCGGCGGGAGGCTCGGCGGCGGAGCCTTGCGGCGCCTTGGAGGGGCTGCTCGTCGAGGACTCCCGAGTCGCCCGCCCCCTCTCCAGCGCCCCCTGAATCGCCTCCAACTCCCGCTCCAGCTCGGCCGGTTGGGGGAAGTTCTCGTCCCTTTCCAGCAGGACGCCGGGAGGCGAGACGCGGGAGGCGAGGTCGGTCAGGATGTCGAGGACCGCGGCGGGGACCGGATGGGCGTGGCTGTCGTGCCAGACGCCGTCGCGTTCGAAGCCGCCCGCGACATGGACGTAGGCGATGGCCTCCAGGGGGAGTTCGGCGAGGGCCTTGGCCGGGTCCTCGGCGCGGTTGACGTGGTTGGTGTGCAGGTTGGCCACGTCGATCAGGAGCCGTACGCCGGTGCGGTCGGCGAGGTCGTACAGGAACTGGCCCTCGGTCATCTCCTCGCCGGGCCACGCGATGAGCGCCGCGATGTTCTCCACGGCGAGCGGTACGGGCAGCGCGTCCTGGGCGATACGGATGTTCTCGCAGAGGACGTCGAGGGAGTCCCTCGTGCGCGGTACGGGCAGCAGGTGGCCCGCCTCCAGGCGAGGGGACGCGGTCAGGGAGCCGCCCGCCCGTACGAACGCGATGTGCTCGGTGACCAGCGGGGAGCCCAGCGCCTCGGCGCGCTCGGCGAGAGCCGTGAGGCGGGACCCGTCGGGGCGGTCGGCGCCGCCGAGGCCGAGGGAGACGCCGTGCGGGACGACGGTCACGCCGCGCTCGCGCAGCCGCAGCAGCGACTCGGGAAGATGGCCGGGGCATACGTTCTCGGCCACGGCCTCGACCCAGTCGATACCCGGCATGCGCTCCACGGCGTCCGCGATCTCCGGCCGCCACCCGATTCCCGTCCCCAGTCGCTCCATCGTCCCCTCCTCCGCCCGGTGTCACCTGGCTCCGCCGCGTCGTCTCCTTCGACGTGCCGCCGCTGTGTGACGGGGGTATGGCCCCGGCGTGCCCGCCCGAACCGCGCTCCGGGCGCCTTCAGAGCAACATTTGAGGTTCGGGGAGGGGCGGACGTGGACGGGAGGCTGCCGACGCCGGGATGTACGGGCGGGAAGCGGCCGGTGTTCAACCGCGGGGACGAAGGCCCGGATCCTTCAGCACTTCACGGCGGCGGGGACGGGCCCGCCCTTCAGCGCTTGACGGCCACGCCTCCGAAGCTGTCCACGTCCCGCCGCTCGTCCGCGGCCGACGGGCCGGAGCGCCACTCGGCGACCGGGACCAGACCGGGCTCCAGCAGGTCGAAGCCGTCGAAGAAGCGGGCCAGCTGCTCGGGGGCCCGGTTGATCCGCGGGTTGTCGCTCGCCTCGTTCCAGCGCCCGACCATCGCCCGCATCTCGTCCGCGTGGAACACCTCGGTGCTGTCGCAGAACACCAGGTGGCTCCCGGCGGGGAGGGCCTCCTTGAGCCGTTCCACGATCGGGTAGGCGGTGTCGTCCGGCACGTGCGCGACGATGCCGAGCAGCATGAGCGCGACGGGCCGGCCGAAGTCGAGCGTGCGCTCGGCGCCACGCAGGATGGACTCCGGGTCGCGCAGGTCGGCGTCGATGTAGTCGGTGGCGCCGTCGTGTGTGCTGGTGAGCAGGGCGTGGGCGTGGGTGAGCACGACGGGATCGTGGTCGACGTACACGATCCTCGATTCGGGGGCGATGCCCTGGGCGACCTCGTGGGTGTTGTCGAGGGTGGGCAGACCGGTGCCGACGTCGAGGAACTGCCGTATCCCGGCCTCCGCGGCCAGATACGTGACCGCGCGTTTGAGGAACCCCCGCTGGGCGCGTGCGATGTCGACGATCTCGGGGTTGAGCTCACGCATCTGGTCGCCGACCTGCCGGTCGATCTCGTAGCAGTCCTTCCCGCCCAGCCAGTAGTTCCAGATGCGTGCGGAGTGCGGCACATTGCTGTTGATCGGCGGACGGTCGACTGACATGACAACTCCCGGACATACCCTCGGCGTTGCGCGTTCCCAGCGGCGCGGGTCTCACGGTAGCCCGATGATCCGCGCCGGGCGAAGGAGGGGGACGACAAGGCCGTACGACTTGATAGGCAAGCCGTCACTTGCCTATGGTGGTGGTCATGTCGGAGGATCTCTTCAAGGCGCTGGCCGACCCCACCCGTCGACGCATCCTCGATGAGCTGGTGGAACGGGACGGGCAGACCCTGTTCGAGATATGCACCCGGCTGGTGACCAAGCACGGTCTGGGGCTGTCCCGCCAGGCGGTCAGCCAGCACCTGGCCGTACTGGAATCCGCGGGTCTGGTCCGTTCACGGCGCGAGGGCCGCTACAAGTTCCACGATCTGAACACCCAACCGCTTGAGCTCATCGTGACCCGATGGCTCAGGCCCGGCACAGCCGAGACACCGGAGGACACATCATGAGGATCCACCTGACCAGCGCCTTCGTCGACGACCAGGAAAAGGCCCTGCTCTTCTACACCGACGTGCTCGGGTTCCGGAAGAAGCACGACGTCCCGCTGGGCGACGACCGGTGGCTGACCGTGGTCTCGCCGGAGGAGCCCGACGGGACCGAACTGCTCCTGGAGCCCTCCCGTCACCCCGTGGTGAAGGCGTACAAGGACGGGCTGGCCGCGGACGGCATCCCGGCCGTCTCCTTCGCCGTGGACGACGTACAGGCGGAGTTCGAGCGGCTGCGCGGGCTCGGGGTGCGGTTCACGCAGGAGCCGCTGGAGATGGGCACGGTCACCACTGCGGTTCTGGACGACACCTGCGGCAACCTGATCCAGATCGTGCACAGCAAGTAAGGCGCCGGCCGTGGTGTCGGCGGTCAGGCAGAGTCAGTGGGAAGTACGGGACCGGACCGCGCCGAACCACTCGGGCAGCCGGCTCTCCAGGTCCTGCTGATCCTCGCCGACCCAGGCCACATGGCCGTCCGGCCGCAGCAGCACCGCGGGCGCGTCCAGTTCCTCGCCGGCGTCGACGACGTGGTCGACCCGGTCTTCCCAGCCCGCCACCGAAAGCCGGCCGGTCCCGTCGAGCAGCAGCCCGCGGCCGCCGTGCATCAGCTCGTAGAGGCGGCCCCGCTTCAGCTTCACGTCCCGCAGCCGCCGGCCGAGCAGTTCGTGGCCCTCGCCGAGGTCGTAGCGGACATCGACCGCGGTGACCATCCCGGTCATGTACCGGTTCACCTCCTCGAAGTCCATCAGCGTCGACAACAGCTCCCGCAGTGCGGCCACGCCCGGACCGGTCCCCAGCAGGGTCATCTGCGCGCGGGTGTTGTCCAGCACGCGGGCGCCCACCGGGTGCCGTTCGGTGTGGTAGCTGTCCAGCAGCCCCTCCGGCGCCCAGCCCTCCACCGCGGCGGCCAGTTTCCAGCCCAGGTTGAACGCGTCCTGGATGCCGAGGTTGAGCCCCTGCCCACCGGTCGGCGGGTGGATGTGCGCCGCGTCGCCGGCCAGCAGCACGCGGCCGACCCGGTAGCGCTCGGCCTGCCGGGTGGCGTTGCCGAACCGGGAGAGAAAGCGCGGCGAGTGCACACCGAAGTCGGTACCGGCGTACGCCCGCAGCTGCTGCTTGAACTCATCAAGGGTCGGCGCGGCCGCACGGTCCTCGGCCACACCGTCGGCAGGCACGCCGACGCGGTACGTCCCGTCCCCGTTGGGGATGGTGCCGAAGCGCAGCTGGGTCTTGCGGACCTCCGCGACGACGGCGGCGACCGTCTCCGGATCCTCGGACATCTCCATGTCACCGAGCAGCGTCTCGACCGTGGAGGGCTCGCCGGGGAAACCGACGCCGAGCAGTTTGCGCACCAGGCTGCGGCCACCGTCGCACCCGACGAGGTAGCGCGAGCGCAGGCGCGTGCCGTCCGCCAGCTCGACGGTGGCCCCGGCCCCGGCCTCGTCGTCGGATTGGTCCACCCCGACCACTTCGCGGCCGTACCGGATCTCGGCACCGAGTTCGAGCGCACGCTCCTTGAGCAGCCGCTCGGTGACCGGTTGCAGAGTGGACAGGCCGTAGGGGTGAGCCGTGTCCAGCCGGTCGGGCCACGGCTTGTGGATGCCGCCGAAGAAACCGCCGACCTGGAACTTCTCACTGACCGCGAGGAACCGGTCCAGCAGGCCGCGCTGGTCCATCAACTCGACGCTGCGCGCGTGCAGGCCGCGCCCCCGGGACTCCTTGGTCGGCTCCGTCAACTTCTCCAGCACGACCACGTGCACGTCGTGCAGCCGCAGTTCGCAGGCGAGCATCAAGCCGGTCGGCCCACCGCCGACCACGATCACGTCAGTCATCGAAACCCCCAATACGCCAACGACAGCGCACGCAATGCGCGAACACGCGATTCCCGCAGGTCCTGGCCTTGGCCGGTCATTCTGCGGCACGACCGGGGCCTTGCCGCAAGGCCCCCTGTCCGCTATACGTTGAGAGTGGCAAGGAGTGGGAAAGCTCCTTGCCTCACGCGTGTGGTGGGCGCGGCAGAGACCCGACTCGGTGGGCGCCCTCGACGGCAACGGTCAGCCCGGGCGCGATCTCCGTGAAGCCCGCGTCGCGGACCAACGGCAGGCCGCGAGTGGTGAGTTCGGGCCAGCGGTCGGTGGGTGCGGTGCGGACGGACAGGGGGAAGCCCGCGTCGCGCCAGGCCGCGCGGTCCTCGTCCGACAGCTCCCACCAGGCGAGTTGGGCGCCGTGCCCGACCTGCGCCATGGCCTTGCCGGCCGTCATGTCCAGGTCCGGGCTCAGCCACAGCACCGGCGCGCCCGGGTCGGCCTCGGCCGGCGGCTCCGGGTCGTCGAGGTCGGTGCCGGAGACCTGGAGCCGGGCGAGGTCCTTGGGCCAGCCGTCCAGCGGGACGGGCGGAAAGACCCGTACCTCCGCGGACTTGCCCGTGACCGTGATGCCGGGCAGCGCCTCGGCCCGCCGCCACTCCGCGCCCCGCGCCCGCCGAACCACCTTGCGGATCCGCGCGTCCTGCCAGTCCCGCACGGCCTGCGCCCACTCCCCGTCGCCCAGCGCACGCTCGTCGCTGAGCAGCACCAGGACCGCGCGGGCCGCGGTCTCCAACGCGTCCGTACGGGCCGGGGGAGCCGCCCGCTCGATCCGCGCGACCAGCGGCAGCACGAACTGCGGCGCCGCGTCGCGCACGGACGGCTCGGAACGGAAGGGGCTCTCGCCGGGAACGGTGGGATCACTGGTCACGTCCTCCAGTCTGCCAGGCGGAAGATCGTTCCTCCGGGCGCGAGAGGATGAGCGCATGCGACGTGACTTACGGCTGGAGGGCGTCGGACCCGGTGGCCGCCGCGGTCGGGCCCGGGCGGGTGCACCTGGCCTGTCTGCTGGTCGCGTTGGCCTCGACCGCGGCGCTCGGCACCGTCGCGACCCTCGTCGTGACGCTGATCGGCGATCCGGTGAGCTCCGACCACCAGACCCGGGTGGCGCCGCTCCCGGCGGGCGCGGCCGGGCTGGTCGCCACGCCGGCCTGTGCGCTGCTCGGCACGGCCGTCGGCGCGCTCACCTCCTGGCCGCTGCTGCGCTCGCCCGTCCGGGCGGTCCCGGCGATGCTGCTCGCGGCTCTGCTGTCCGTGGTCGTCACCGGGTCCCCGGCGCAGGCGGCGGTCAGCGGACTGGTCACGGGGTCGCAGTCGGGCCGGGTGCCGCTGCCCCTGTTGCCGCTGGCCGCCTCGGCCCTGCTCACCACGGCGGCGGTCGCCGTGGCCTGCGCGCTCACGTCCCGCAGGTCACCCTGAGCAGGCGGTGCGCTGGGCCTCCTGCCACTCGCAGACCGGGCAGAGGGTGATGCCCTTGTACGACTCCGGGTACTCCGTCGGCTCCTGGCAGAGCACACTCCCCCACTCTCGGCTTCGCTCGAGCGGGGGGACCCCCATCGCGTACGGCGGCCCGTCGGCCCTCGGCGGCCTGGTCGCGTCGATCAGGCAGTAGTCGTCGTCGCTCATATGCCCAGCGTACGAGGGTCAGCCGTCCGTCGTGCGAGGGTCGGCGTGCCCGCCCGCGGCCCCGATCAGCTCGGACACCTTCACGAACCGGAAGCCCTTGCGGCGCAGCTCGGGGACGATCGTGTGGAGGGCGCGTTCGGTCGCCGGGGCGGCGCTGCGCGTGCAGTGCAGCACCACCACCGAGCCCGGCCGCACGCCGTCCAGCACCTGTTGGGCCACGGCGTCCGCGTCGGTCGCAAAGGCGTCCCCGCCCACCACATCCCACTGCACGGCGGTGACGCCGGTCGCGCTCAGCGCCTTCAGGGCCCGGCCGTCGTAACAGCCGCCGGGGAAGCGGAAGTACGGCATCGGCGCCCGCACCCCGGCCCTGTGAAAGGCCGCGAACGCCCGCTCCACGTCCGCCCGCATCCGGTCCTCGGGCACGGTCGGCAGGCCGTAGCAGTCGGCGGTGAAGGCGTAGTGGCTGTACGAGTGGTTCGCGATCTCGAAGAGCGGGTCGCGGCCGATGGTCCGGGCCTGGACCGGATACTCCTCGGCCCATCGGCCCGTCATGAACACGGTCGCCGGAACCTTCAGCGCCCGGAGCGCCGCGATGAGCTGCGGATTGTCGAAGTGCTCTCCCGCCGCCGCCCGCGGCCCCTGGTCCGCGGTCATGTCGGCGTCGAAGGTGAGGGCGACGGTCTTGTCCTCCGTTCGCCGGCCGTTCTCGAACACGGGGGTCAGGCCCGCGGGCCCGGGGGCGAGGGTGGGGGGCCGCGACGGAGCGACGACCGGCTTCGAGGGGGCGGGACGGCGCGGTGCTTCGGCCGTCCCGCAGGCGGCGAGGGTGGCACCCAGGACGCAGACGGTGGCTACTCTTCGTACAAGTGTGATCACCTCATGAACGTAACTATGTGTGGAATATGGCTTTTGTCTTTTGAGGGTTCTCTCCGGATGTCTCTCGCCGAATTCACCCGTCCGACGGGATCAGGCCGTGGAAGAACCAGCCCGCGGCCACCAGGTAGCGGCCCAGGTCGGGGTCCACGGCCAGGCCCGCAAGGGCCAGCGTGCAGAAGACGAACGCCCCGGCGGTCTGGATCCGGAAGACGGCCGGTCCGTGCGGAGTGCCGCGGACGGCGCCGAGGACCAGGACGAGCAGTGCGACGACGGTCAGGGCCATGGACTGGGACACCATGTCCAGCGCCCGCAGGGCGACGACCAGTGCCACGCCCACTCCGAGAACGGGCCAGGTCAGCCGGGGCTTTCCCAGCTGGTGGACGATCAGGTACAGCAGGGGCAGCAGAGGCAGGCCCTCGCCGAACATCTCGACCGAGTCGGCCACGTCGCCGTCGCCCGAGCCCCCGATGACCATGCCGGGAACCGTGAGCAGGAGCGGCAGGCATGACGTACCTCCTGAGGAGTCCAGGTGTGAACGGGTCCGGGGTGTCTCGCACGCCCTCAGACTGCGGACGGGAGGGGATCGCCAGTAGTGCCGAAACGGCATGCACGCCCGTGGAGTTGTCACCGTCCGGCATGACATCTGTCATGCGGGGAGGGGCCGTTCGGCACTCCGCCCGGACGGTGTGCCGCTGCGACAATGACCGGGTGGGCGACGGGCCGGGAGAGCGCGGAGCGACGGGGCTGACCAGCTTCCGCCGCTATACGTGGTGGGCCGTGCCAGGCACCACTGCCTTGGTTCTGGTCGTCCTGATCGGCGACTGGATCCTGGACGACGACTGGCCGCTCTGGATCCGGGCCGTCGGCGCCCCTGTCCTGGTGGTCGAGACGCTGGCAAGTGTGGTGCTGCTCAGCAGACGGCTGGATCCGCCCCCGGCGGAGCTGAACTCCCCACGTCCGCCTGTGGGTTGGCTGCTGGTCGCGGGCGCGGCGGCGCTCGTGCTCGCGGTGCTGCCACTGACGCGGCGCGAGTACGGGGTCTGGGCGGTGGCGCCGGGGGTGACGGTGGCGATCGCCGCGACCTTTCTCACGCCGCGCCGCAGGCGGCAGGCGATCGCCGGGGCGGTGGTCCTGGCCACGCTGCCCGGCGGCATCGTCAGCCTGGTCGCCGGGGACGGGCAACTGACGTATGCGGCACTGTTTCCGGCGGGGCTGGTCGCCTGCACCGTCTGGCTGACCCTCGGGCCGCTGTGGGCCTGGGACATCGCGGGGCGGCTGGACCGGGCCCGGCGGCTGGAGGCGGAGCTGGCGGTGAAGGACGAGCGCCTCCGGTTCGCCGCGGACCTGCACGACATCCAGGGACACCATCTGCAAGTCATCGCGCTGAAGAGCGAGTTGGCCGCGCGGCTCGTCGAGTCCGACCCGGTGCGCGCCGCCGGTGAGATGAAGGAGGTACGACAGCTGTCCTACGACGCGCTGCGTGACACCCGGGCCGTGGTGCAGGGCTACCGCCGTACGACGCTGGACGACGAGATCGCCAACGCGACGCGGGTCCTGGCGGCGGCGGACATCGACGCCGGGATGCGCCTCGACGCCCCCACGGACGGGCTCGCCGACTCGGTCCGCCATCTCCTCGGAATGGTGATGCGGGAGGCCACCACCAATGTGCTGCGGCACAGCCGGGCGCGGCACGCAGCCGTCGTGTACCGCGTCACCGGCGGTGTCGCCTCTCTGCGGGTCAGCAACGACGGTGCCGAAGAAGGGCGTTCGGACACCACGGGTACCGGGTTGCGGTCGCTCGACGAACGATTGCGGGCTGCCGGAGGCGAGTTGACGTGGGAACGTGACGGCGAGTGGTTCGTCGTGCGGGCCGCGCTGCCCGTGGACTCCCGTGAGGTGACATGATCCGGTTGCTGCTCGCCGACGACGAGGACGTTCTCCGCAGTGCCCTGGCCGCGCTGCTCTCGCTGGAGGACGATCTGACCGTGGTCGCCGAGGCCGCCACCGCCACGGACGCGGTGCTGCCGGCCCGCGAGTATCGCCACGACATCGCCGTGCTCGACCTGGAGATGCCACCCACCGACGGACTGCGGGCCGCCGAGGAGATCCGGGCCGAACTCGGCACCCAGATCGTCCTCGTCACCGGCACGCCCGTCCCGCGGTTCTGCGGCGGGCCCTCTCCGCGGGCGTGCGCGGCTTCGTGCCCAAGACGACCCCGGCGGCCCGGCTGGCGGAGATCATCCGGGACATCGCCGCGGGCCGCCGTTACGTGGATCCCGACATCGCCGCCTCCGCCCTCACCGAGGACGACTGCCCCCTCACCGACCGGGAGCTGGAGATCCTGCGGGCGGCCCGCACCGGCGCCTCGATCACCGAGATCGCCGCCGCGGTCCACCTGGCACCCGGAACGGTCCGCAACCACCTCTCCGCCGCCATGTCCAAACTCGGCACCCCCACACGCCACGCCGCCGCCCACCGAGCGTGGGAGCAGGGCTGGATCTGAGCGGAACTGGTGAAGGCCGGCGCGGTACAGCGCCCGTAAGGGGCGCGGGGAACGGCGCGACCAGCCCCCACCGGCCCGCGGTGAACGAACTGCATGAACAGCGGAGCGCTCAGCTTCGCCAGGGCCCCGTCACCGCGAACGTCGTGCCCGGCGAGTAGCAGTTGAAGTACATCGTCCCGCCGTCCGGGGCGAACGTGACTCCGGCGAACTCGCCCCACTCCGGCTCCTGCTCGGTGCCCAGGTTCTGGCGGTTGCGGGCCATCGCGTACACCTCCCCCTGCCGGGTGACCCCGAACACGTGCTGGGCGCCGTTCCCGTCCTCGCACACCATGAGCCCGCCGCTCGGTGCGAGGCAGATGTTGTCCGGTGACTCGCCGGGCAGCTGGACGTCGGTGTCCGGGCCGAACACGACCACCAGCGTGAGGGCGCGCGCCGACGGGTCGTACCGCCAGATCTGCCCGAAGTGATCGGCTGCCGAGCCCTCGGTGCGGCGTGCGTACGAGGACACGAAGTACACGGACTGCCCGCCCCAGTAGCAGCCCTCCAGCTTCTGCGCGTGGGTGATGCCCCGTGGGCCGAAGTCCTGGAGGCGGACGGGGGTCCGGGCCGCGAGGGGATCCGGTACGTCGACCCACTCGACGCCGTCGAAGCGGGTGCCGGCCTCCTGGACCGAGGAGAGGTCGGGGACGCCGGGCACCCGCATCGCCTGGAGGCGGCCGCCCGCGCGGAGCGAGCCGAGGCTGCCGAGCGGCAGGTTGGGCAGGAAGCGGTAGAACAGACCGAAGGGCTTCTCGAAGGCGTCCTCGGTCTCGTAGACGATGCCGCGCCGGGGGTCGACGGCGACCGCCTCGTGCTGGAAGCGGCCCATCGCGGTCAGCGGCACGGCCCCGCTGCGGTGCGGTTCGGCCGGGTCGACCTCGAAGATGAAGCCGTGGTCCTTGGCGTAGCCGGCGGTGCCGGCCCGGTCCTCGGTCTCCTCGCAGGTCAGCCAGGTGCCCCAAGGAGTGGGCCCACCCGCGCAGTTGACGGCCGTACCGGCGATCGCGACCCGCTCGGCGCGGACCTCGCCGCCGCCGTCCAGCGTCAGTGTCGTACAGCCGCCCTTGCCCGCGGGGTCGTAGGTGAGGCCGCCGACCGTCGGGACCGGGATCTCGGCATCGGCCCTGTTCTCGTGGTTGCGGACCAGGTGGACGCGACCGTGCCGGCCCGCGAAGGCCGCCATGCCGTCGGGGTGGGAGGGCACCGTGCCCCCGCCGGAGCGCAGTGGGTCGCCCTCGCGGGAGAGGACCCGGTAGCGGAAGCCTTTCGGCAGGTCGAGCAGGCCCTTCGGGTCGGGCACGAGCGGGCCGTAATCGGTGTGGCCCAGGTCCGCTTGCGCGGCGGCGGTGCCCGCGAAGAGTTCGGTGAGGTTTCCGGCGAAGGCGATCGAGGCGACCGACGCGCCGGTGCGGGCGAGCAGCTGACGGCGTGTCGTCAGGCCGTTCTCGGGCATGGGGCAACCTTCCTGCTGGCGGACAGGACTGTGATGCCGCCGTGTCTATCATCTGGTCACGGCCGCGTGAACCACGCGCGTAGAACGTGTCATGCCTCGAGGGAGCGGTCGGGAGGGGTCGGGCCCGGGCGGTCGGGCGGGGTCTGCCCGGAGTGGTCGGGGGGCGGCCCCGCTCCCTTCTCCAGGAACCGCAGCAGCTCCACCGGGATGGGCAGCACCAGCGTGGAGTTCTTCTCCGCCGCCACCGCCATCACCGTCTGGAGCAACCGCAACTGGAGTGCGGAGGGCGTGTCCTCCATCTGCTGGGCGGCCTCGGCGAGTTTCTTGGACGCCTGGAGCTCGGCGTCGGCGTTGATGATCCGGGCCCGGCGCTCCCGGTCGGCCTCCGCCTGCCGGGCCATCGAGCGCTTCATCGTGTCCGGAAGGGAGACGTCCTTGATCTCCACCCGGTCGATCTGCACCCCCCAGCCGACGGCAGGGCTGTCGATCATCAGCTCCAGACCCTGGTTGAGCTTCTCGCGGTTGGACAGCAGATCGTCCAGGTCGCTCTTGCCGATGATCGACCGCAGCGAGGTCTGGGCCATCTGGGAGACCGCGAACTTGTAGTCCTCGACGTTGACGATCGCGGCGGCCGCGTCGACGACCTTGAAGTACACGACCGCGTCCACCCGCACCGTGACGTTGTCCCGGGTGATGCCCTCCTGGGCCGGGATCGGCATCGTCACGATCTGTAGGTTGACCCGGCGCAGATGCTCCACGCCGGGGACGATCATGGCCAGCCCCGGCTCGCGCACGGCGCCGCGCAGCCGCCCGAGCCGGAAGACCACGCCGCGCTCGTACTGCTTGACGACGCGCGCGGCGGCGGCGAAGTAGACGGCCCCGGCCGCCCCGGCGGCGATAACCGCGGCCAGCAACTCTTCGAACATGATGACGACCCCTGTTCAGCCGCCCTGCACAGAAATGCGGGATATGCACCTGTTTCAACGATATGCCCGAATGGCGCAACGGTATGCCCGGCTGAAGCCCCGAGTCGGGGCTTCAGCCGGGCATCGCCGGGCGTCAGGTGCCGTTACCTCTGCGCCTCGGGTGCCACCACGGCACCGTCGAGCCGTACCGGATCGGTGCCGGCCGCGCTGTGCCGCTCGGCCCAGTTCTCCAGCGCCGTACGGCAGGCGTGGTCCAGGTGGTGCAGCCCGGAGAGGTTCAGCTCGATGGGCCGGTCCTGGGGCAGGGCCTCCAGGCTGTCGAGTATTTTCGGCAGCCTGAGGAAGGTCGCGTTGCCCGACAGATACGCCTGGACGGGCCCGGCGCCCTTGTCTATGACGTCCAGCTTGATGTGCGAGGCCTCCCAGGCGGTCTTGGCGACGGCCAGGGCGAGGCCGATGAGGACGCCCTCGAACATGCTGACCGCGACGATCGACACCGCCGTGATCACCAGGATCAGCGCCTCACCGCGGTGCTCGCGCCACAGCGACACGATCCCCCGGACGGGTATGAGCTTGGCGCCGGCGTGCACCAGGATGCCCGCCAGGGCCGGTATCGGGATGTAGGCGAGAGCGGCGGGCAGCAGGGCCGCGAACAGCAGCAGCCATACGCCGTGCAGCACCCGGGACGCCTTGGTCCGCGCGCCCGCCTGGACGTTCGCCGCGCTGCGCACGATCACCGCGGTCATCGGCAGCGCGCCCAGCGCGCCGCAGATGGTGTTGCCCGCGCCCTGCGCCAGCAGCTCCTTGTCGTACTCGGTGCGCGGCCCGTCGTGCAGCCGGTCCACGGCCGCCGCGCTGAAAAGCGACTCGGCGGACGCGATCAGCGTGAAGGCGGCAATGGTGGCGAGCAGGCCGATGTCGGCGAGCTCACCGAAGGCATCCAGTGACGGCGGCTGGATGGACCCCAGCAGGCCCTGCACCTCGACGGTGGCCACCGGCAGGCCGAACAGCACGGCGACCAGTGTCGCCAGGCCCACCGCGGCGAGCGGACCGGGCACCGTGCGCACCTGGCGCGGCATCCGCTTCCACAGCACCAGAACGGCGATCGTGCCCGCGCCGAGGCCCAGCGAGGCCAGCGCCCCGGTGTCCTGGACGGCGTCCACGAGCGCCCCGGGCAGCCCCGTGATCTTCGCGATCCCGGAGGCGGGCGCCTCGGCGCCCGCGACCGAATACAGCTGTCCTGCGATCAGGACGAGTCCAATACCGGCCAGCATGCCCTCGACGACGGCGACGGATATCGCCCGGAACCAGCGCCCCAGCTTCAGGGCGCCCATCAGCATCTGGAGCAGGCCGGTGGCGAGCACGATCACGCCGAGCACCGGCAGCCCGAACTCGCGCACCGCCTCGAAGACCAGCACGGTCAGACCGGCGGCCGGGCCGGACACCTGAAGGCTGCTGCCACGCATCAGCCCGGTGACGATGCCGCCCACGATGCCGGTGACGAGCCCGAGCTCGGCCGGCACACCGGAGGCGACGGCCACACCCACGCACAGCGGGAGCGCGACCAGGAAGACAACGAGGGACGCGGCGAAGTCCCGCCGCAGATCAGGGAACTTGGTGAGGGTAGAGGTGCTCATGGTGCTCACAGGGCCTTGAAGGTGTCGGTCTGCGGGCTGTGCGTCAGTACGGCGCCGGTGTGCACCTCGTAGAACCAGGCGTGCAGGGCGAGTTGGCCCTGTGCCAGCTTCTCCGCGATGCAGGGGTAGGAGCGCAGCCGCAGCAGCTGCGCCAGGACGTGGCTCTGGACTCCCTCGGTCACGGTCGGGTCGTCGGCCGCCCCCTTCGGGCGCGGTGTCGCGCTGACGAGCCAGTCGCGGACGGCGGGTACGGCGTCCAGATCGTCACCGCGCACCAGTGCGCCGACCGCTCCGCAGTGGGAGTGGCCGCAGACCACGATGGAGCGGACGCCGAGCACCTCCACCGCGTACTCGATGGTGGCGGCCTCGCTGGTGGGGTGCTCGGAGGCGTACGGCGGGACGATGTTGCCCGCGGTGCGCAGCTCGAAGAGCTGGCCGGGGCGGGCGCCCGTGATCAGGGCCGGTACGACCCGGGAGTCGGAACAGGTGATGAAGAGGACCTCGGGGGACTGGCCTTCGGCCAGTTTGGCGAACTCCTCAGGGCGCTGTCCGAATGTGCGGGCGTTGTCGATGAGGGGCTGCATGACGTGGTGATTCCTCCTGGCGCGCCAAAGGCGCGTCGGGCTTACAAGACAGAGTGGTGTGGGGATTGCTCTGTTCTCAGCAGCGGAAGACCTGAAGTGCGGCCGGAGAAAGGCCTGTCGAGGGTCTCGCCACGCTACGTTGCGCGGCGCTCAGGGCCGGGAGAAGTGCGGCTGCCGTGCCCGGGGCCGCGAGCGGGCGCTCTTGCGCCCCGGGCCAGGCGACGGAGGTGCGGTTCCGCTCTCGGCTGTGCTGGGGACCGGTCGGATCCCCGGAGCAACTCGCGTCGCGGAACGTGATGACTCCGTCGCGCAGTGCCTTGGGTGACAGCTTGGATCCGGGCTGAGCTTTGGCCTCGATATGACCGACCGTGTGCGCGGATGCGAATGACGTGGAGGGAGCGAAGAACTGTAGGGCGAGCAGGACGGCGGCGAGGGCCGAAATGACGGTCCGGGTCGTCGTACCTCGGAACATGCGCCCCCCTCCAGGCAGTTCACGACTTATGCACGCGCCAACACTTGGTCAATGGCTGGTCAAGAAACACGTTAACCCTGCGAAGTTGTTTGCAGGGTTAACTTAACGTTTCAGGCTGAAGAGAGCCTGAAAGGGCGGGTTTCTTGGCGTGATCTTCCTCTTGACCTGGGGGAGTCGGTCGACTAGCCGGCCTCGACGAGCCCCTTGGCGTCCCGGGCCAGCGCGGTGAGCCGGGAGATCGCCCGGAAGTACTTCTTGCGGTAACCGCCGTTCAGCATCTCCTCGTTGAACAGCTGGTCGAAAGGCAGCCCCGCGGCAAGGACGGGCACCTCACGGTCGTACAGCCGGTCCGCGAGGACGACGAGCCTGAGCGCGGTCGACTGGTCCGGGATCGGCTGGACGTCGGTGAGGCACACCGACGTGATGCCGTCGGTCAGCGCGCCGTACCGGCTGGGATGGATCCGGGCGAGGTGCTCCAGCAGATGCGGGAAGTCGTCGAGCGAGGCGCCCTGCGTGGCGTACGCCGCCTTGGTGACCTGCTCGTCGGAGTACGGCGCCGGCGCCTCGGGCAGCCCCCGGTGGCGGTAGTCCTCGCCGTCGATGCGCAGCGGGCGGAAGTGCGCGGACAGGCCCTGGATCTCGCGCAGGAAGTCGACGGCCGCGAACCGGCCCTCACCGAGCTTGCCCGGCAGCGTGTTCGAGGTGGCGGCGAGCGCCACGCCCGCGTCGACCAGCTTGCCCAGCAGCGTCGAGACGAGGACGGTGTCGCCGGGGTCGTCCAGCTCGAACTCGTCGATGCACAGCAGACGGTGCCCGGACAGGGTCTGGACGGTCTTCTGGAAGCCGAGCGCGCCGACCAGGTTCGTCAGCTCCACGAACGTGCCGAACGCCTTGAACTCGGGCTCGGCCGGGGTGGCGTGCCAGAGGGAGGCGAGCAGGTGGGTCTTGCCGACGCCGTAGCCGCCGTCGAGGTAGACGCCGCGGGGGCCGGCCGGAGCCTTCGGGGCCCTCGCCCTGCCGAAGCCGAAGAAGCCGCGCCTGGCGGTGCCGGTCGCATGCGCGCCGCCCAGCCCGCCCGCGAAGCTCTCCAGGACCCGGACGGCCTCGGTCTGGCTGGGCTGGTTCGGGTCCGGGAGGTACGTGCTGAAGCGGACCGAGTCGAAGCGCGGCGGCGGCACCATCTCGGCGACGAGGCGCTCCGCGGGGACGTGTGGCTCGCGGGCGCACAGGGAGACGGGGCTCACGTCGGATATCTGACCGAGCCCGGAGTCGGCGGTGGAGTTACGCACGCTTCCCAACTCTAAGCGTTCCGCCGGCAGGCCGGTGCTCTGTCTGCGGGTCCGTTGTGGCTGGTCGCGCAGTTCCCCGCGCCCCTTCGGGGCGCGGTCGCACCGCGCCCGACCTCGCCAGACCTGCTTGACGCCGTGCCAGACTGCACGACATGCGACGTCTGTTCCCTGTGACCTACGAAACAGCCCCGGACGCCCGTGAATGGAGCCTCGACGAGCTGGCCGACGCCTACGCCTATCCCGCACCCACCCCCGCGCCCGGTGGGCGGGAACCCTGGCTGCGCGCCAACATGGTGTCCACGCTCGACGGCGCCGCCCAGCACGACGGCCGCTCACAGCCCATCTCCAACGCGACCGACATGCGGATCTTCGGGATGTTGCGGGCGCTGGCGGATGTGGTGGTGGTCGGCGCGGAAACGGTACGTCAGGAGGGTTACCGACCGGCACGCGCGCGTGCGGAGTTCGCTGAGCGGCGTGCGGCGGCCGGGCAGGCGCCCGCACCGGCGATAGCGGTGGTCACCGCGAGCGTGAACCTCGACTTCTCGCTTCCGCTGTTCACCTCGCCCCTGGTGCCGACCCTGATCCTCACGGGCGCCGCCGCGGCCCCCGACCGGATCTCGGCGGCGGAGAAGGCCGGCGCCCGGGTGGTGATCGCGGGAGACGGGGCCGGAGTCGACCCCGCCCGCGCCGTACGGGCCCTCGCCGGCCTCGGACACACCCGGCTGCTGAGCGAGGGCGGCCCGCGGCTGCTCGGTCAGCTGGTGGCCGCCGAGGTGCTCGACGAACTGTGTCTGACCGTGTCCCCGATGCTCACCGTGGGGGACGCGCAGCGGATCGCCGGCGGCCCGTCCGTCGCGGTACCGCGGCGATTCGCACTGGCGTCCCTGCTGGAGGAGGACGGGTTCCTCTTCGGCCGGTACCGGCGGGCTTGAGCAGGCCGGTCCGGTGATCGGCGGAATCTCCCGTTCCGTTTAGCTTCCGCCGGGCACACTAAAACTCGCAGTCCCCGTGCGATCGCGGGGCAGGATGGTTTCCGCAGGGGCCTACGGACGGCCCACGGAGGAGAAGGACGCCTGTCGTGTTCACAAGCGTACTGATGATCGAGAAGGCCCTGACATCCGCCGACGTCGAGTTCGTCACGACCTTGCACGGGGAAGAGCCGGTCTCCTTCCATGTTCTGCTCCAGCCGCGCGGTGACCAGGCCGACCGCCTGCTGCGGGCCATCGACGACATCGCACTCGGCGAGCTCGACGAGGCCGCACGCGAGCGGGAGACCCCGGAGGGCGAGGACGCGGCCGCCCTCGGCGAACGGGCCCTGGAGGTGTCCCTCACGGCCCTGCGCGGCTCCGGCAACGAGGCGGAGGGCCGTCTCGTCGAGGACCACCCGCTGGACTCGCTCAGGGCCACGGTCGAGGAGATCGGGGCCGACGAGGTCATCGTGCTGACCGATCCCCACTATGTGGAGGAGTTCTTCCACCGGGACTGGGCCTCGCGGGCCCGGCACAAGGTGGGGGTGCCGGTGCTGAAGCTCTTCTCCCACAGCAAGGCATAGGCTGACCCCTCGACACGTGTCGCATCACTTGGGGAGAAACACACATGGCACCCGGCCTTCCTACCGCCATGGACCGACCGCACTTCATCGGCATCGGCGGGGCCGGAATGTCGGGGATCGCGAAGATCCTCGCGCAGCGGGGCGCGAAGGTCGCGGGCAGTGACGCGAAGGAGTCCGCCACCGCCGAGGCGCTGCGCGCGCTGGGCGTGACCGTGCACATCGGGCATGCCACCGAGCACCTCGCCGACGACGCCAGCTGTGTCGTGGTGTCGTCGGCGATCCGCAAGGACAACCCGGAGCTCGCCCGCGCGGCCGAGCTGGGCATCCCGGTGGTGCACCGCTCCGACGCCCTCGCCGACCTGATGGGGGGCCTGCGGCCGATCGCGGTCGCGGGCACCCACGGCAAGACCACGACCACCTCCATGCTGGCCGTGTCGCTGTCCGAGCTGGGCCTGAACCCGTCGTACGCCATCGGCGGCGACCTGGACGCCCCCGGCTCCAACGCCCTGCACGGCGACGGAGAGATCTTCGTGGCCGAGGCGGACGAAAGCGACCGCAGCTTCCACAAGTACGCGCCCGAGGTCGCGATCGTCCTCAACGTGGAGCTCGACCACCACGCCAACTACGCGTCGATGGACGAGATCTACGAGTCCTTCGCGACCTTCGCGGGCAAGATCGTGCCCGGCGGCACGCTGGTGATCGCCGCGGACCAGGAGGGCGCGCGCGAGCTGGCCCGCCGGATCGAGGGCGTCCGCGTGGTGACGTACGGCGAGTCGCCGGACGCGGACGTACGGATCCTGTCGGTGCGGGCCCAGGGGCTGAAGAGCGAGGTCACGGTCGTCCTGGACGGCGCGGAGATCACCTTCACGGTCTCGGTGCCCGGCCGGCACTACGCGCACAACGCGGTCGCCGCGCTGGCCGCGGGCGTGGCGCTGGGCGTCCCCGCCGCGGAGCTCGCCCCCGCGCTGGCCGCGTACACCGGAGTCAAGCGCCGCCTCCAGCTGAAGGGCGAAGCGGCCGGCGTGCAGGTCATCGACTCCTACGCGCACCACCCGACCGAGATGACGGCCGACCTGGAGGCGATGCGGTCGGCGGCCGGCGACGCCCGGATCCTGGTGGTCTTCCAGCCGCACCTGTTCTCCCGCACCCAGGAGCTGGGCAAGGAGATGGGCCAGTCCCTGGCCCTGGCGGACGCCTCCGTCGTCCTGGACATCTACCCGGCCCGCGAGGACCCGATCCCGGGTGTGACCAGCGAGGTGATCATCGAGGCGGCGCGGGCGGCGGGCGCGGACGTGACGGCGGTCCACGACAAGGCCGAGGCCCCGTCGGTGATCGCGGGAATGGCCAAGGCAGGCGATCTCGTTCTCACCATGGGCGCCGGCGATGTGACAGACCTGGGCCCGCTGATCCTGGACCGTCTGTCGCAGTGAGGGGCTGACACCCATGTCGTACGACATCGAGAAGCCGGACGAGCAGTGGCGCGCGGAGCTGACCCCGGGTGAGTACGCGGTGCTGCGCCAGGCCGCGACCGAGCCCGCGTTCACCGGTGAGTACACCGACACCAAGACCAAGGGCGTCTACTCCTGCCGGGCCTGCGGCGCCGAACTCTTCACCTCGGACGCGAAGTTCGAGTCGCACTGCGGCTGGCCGAGTTTCTTCGACGCACGCGACACCGATGCGGTGGAGCTGATCGAGGACCGCTCGCACGGGATGGTGCGGACGGAGGTGCGGTGCGCTCGGTGCGGCTCGCATCTCGGTCACCTGTTCGAGGGCGAGGGATATGCGACGCCCACGGATCAGCGCTACTGCATCAACAGCATCGCTGTGCGGTTGGCGCCGGACGAGGGCTGAGCGGATTTACGAAAGCCACCTGACGCCGCCCGGTGTGTTTCCGCTTGTCGAATTTCGCGTGAACCATTAGGGACATCTACAGGGGCATGTCCCTAATGTCTTCGCGCTCTCTCTGCACCCTCTCCACCCGGCCTTTTCCGGCCGGGATGAGGTGGACATGCAAAGTTTACAAAGCGTTGAAGAGCGGTCGACCGTGTTTCGAAAGCATGAGACACGAGTGAATTGGTCAGCGCTTTGTCAGAATCCCGGCGCCGGGCCCCTGTTTCCGTGCATCCGGCCCGCGTCGCGCCTGATTGGGATTGGCCGGATTTTTCGGCTCTTGGGGGCGTCCGTCGGCGCTGGCCGAATGTCATACAGCGGTCTGCCGAAAGCCTGGGCCTTGTTGACCGGCCGGTAATTTCTGGTGTTGGCTGCCGCATGGTTTAGGCCAGCGTCTCCAACGGAATTCCTGCCCCCCACCGTGCGGTCTCACCGATTATTCGGGAGCGTCATGACGTCTGCTGTGCACGCCGAGGACATGATCATTGGAGTCACCCCGTTCGGTGAACCCGACGCCCGTCTGGCCGCGGCGGTCAGCCGTGCCGGAGGGCTCGGGATCTTGGACCTGGGTGCCGGCGACCGAAGAACAAGGGCAGCGCTGGCGCGAATACGACGCCTCGGGCCCGGACCGTACGGGGTGCGGGTCGGAGCGCGCTGCCGGATCCGGCCCGAAGAGCTCCCCGACGGCGGTCCCGGCACGGTGGTCCTCTCCGTGGACGCGGCCTGGCGGATCGACGAACTCCCCGCCGGAATCCGGGTGTTGGCCGAGGTCACCAGTCTGGAGCAGGCCCGCGAGGCGGTGCACGCCGGGGCGCACGGGCTGATCGCCCGCGGCTCCGAAAGCGGCGGCCGGATCGGGGAGTTGAGCACGTTCGTGCTGCTCCAGCAGCTGCTGTCCGATGTCGGCCTGCCCGTGTGGGCCTGCGGCGGCATCGGCCCCCGTACCGCCGCCGCCGCCGTCGCGGGCGGCGCCGCCGGAGTCGTACTCGACAGTCAACTGGCCCTGCTGGCCGAGTCGGAGCTGCCCGAGGCGGCCGCCGCCGCGCTGCGGTCGATGGACGGCTCCGAAACGGTCGTGGCCGGCGGTCACCGTGTGCTGCGGCGCCGGGGGCCGGATGCGCCGTCGGTGCCGGACGACGCCTCGGTGGTGGAGCTGCTCGGTGCGCAGGATCTGCGCAGGCAGGTGCTGCCGGTGGGGCAGGACGGCTTCCTGGCGGCACGGTTCGCCGAACGGTGGGGTGACGCGGGGCGGGTGGTGCGTGCGCTCACCGAAGCCGTACGAGAAGCGGTGCGCGACGACGTGGCCGCGCGGGCGCTGCGGGACGGGTCCCCGATGAGCCGGGCCCTCGGCACCCGGAGGCCGGTCGCGCAGGGTCCGATGACCCGGGTCAGCGACCGGGCGCGGTTCGCGGCGGCCGTGGCCGGGGACGGCGCCCTGCCGTTCATCGCACTCGCCCTCGCGAACGGGGAGCAGACCCGGGCCGTGCTGGCGGAGACCAGGGACGCCGTGGCCGGGCGGCCCTGGGGCGTCGGCGTGCTCGGCTTCGCGCCGGAGGAGACGCGGAACGCCCAGCTGGACGTCGTACGAGAGCTGCGGCCGACACACGCGATCATCGCGGGCGGGCGGCCCTCCCAGGCCGAGGCGCTGGAGCGGGAGGGGATCAGCACCTTCCTGCACGTGCCCTCGCCGGGGCTGCTGAGGCAGTTCCTCCAGGCCGGGGCGCGCCGGTTCGTGTTCGAGGGTTCGGAGTGCGGCGGCCATGTCGGGCCACGGGCGAGTTTTCCGCTGTGGGAGGCCCAACTCGCTGTCATCGAGGACCACTTGGGGGACGCGGAGGACGGCGCGGGCATCGAGGTGTTCTTCGCGGGCGGCGTCCATGACGAGCGGTCGGCGGCGATGGTCGCCGCGCTCGCCGCGCCGCTGACCGCGCGCGGCGCCGCCGTCGGCGTCCTCATGGGTACCGCCTACCTGTTCACCGAGGAGGCCGTGGACTGCGGGGCGATCCAGCCCCTCTTCCAGCGCCAGGTCGTCGCCGCGACCGGCACCGCCCTGCTGGAGACCGCGCCCGGCCATGCCACCCGCTGCGTGCCGAGCCCCTTCAGTGACGACTACCGGGAGCGCGAGGCCCAGCTGCGTGCCGAAGGCGTGCCGGACCGGGGGATCTGGGAGGCACTGGAGCGGCTGAACGTCGGGCGGCTGCGGATCGCCAGCAAGGGCGTCGACCGGGACACCTCCGGTGAGTTGGCGGCCGTGGACGAGGAACGGCAGCTCGCCCAGGGGATGTTCATGGCCGGGGAGGTCGCGGTGCTGCGCTCGGCCACCACCTCGATCGACGCGCTGCACCGGTCGGTGGCCGAAGGGGCTGCCGACTTCCTCGACGAACGCGCGCGAGAGTTGCGTGCAGTTTTCGGCGGCGGCGTCGAGGAACCCTCCGCCCCCGCGCCCCTCGACATCGCTGTCGTCGGTATGGCCTGTATGTTCCCCGAGGCCCCCGACCTCGCCGCCTTCTGGGCGAACGTCCTGGGCGGGCACGATGCGGTCACGGAGGTCCCGGCCGAGCGCTGGGACCCCGCCGTGCACTACGACTCCGACGGTGGGGGCGCCACCACGTCCAAGTGGGGCGGCTTCCTGCCCCGCATCCCCTTCGATCCGCTCCGCTACGGCATTCCGCCCACGTCCCTCGGCAACATCGAGCCCGTGCAGCTGCTGGCCCTGGAGGCCGCCCGGCGTGCGCTGGAGGACGCCGGATACGGCGAGCGGGGGCGGGCGTTCGACCGGGCGCGCACCTCCGTCGTGTTCGGCGCGGAGGCGGGCAGCGACCTGTCCAACGCGACCACGCTGAGGGCCGTACTGCCGTCGTACTACGGCACGATCCCCGACGGCGTCGAGCAGCAACTCCCGAGGCTCACCGAGGACTCCTTCCCCGGCATGCTGGCCAACGTCATCTCCGGCCGGATCGCCAACCGGCTCGACCTCGGCGGCGCCAACTTCACCGTCGACGCGGCGTGTGCGTCCTCGCTGGCCGCTGTCGACGTCGCGTGCAAGGAACTCGTCGGCGGGACGAGCGACGTGGTGCTGTGCGGCGGCGCGGATCTGCACAACGGCATCAACGACTATGTGCTCTTCTCCTCCGTGCACGCCCTGTCCCCGACGGGCCGGTCCCGGGCCTTCGACAGCTCGGCGGACGGTATCGCGCTCGGTGAGGGCGTCGCGTGCGTGGTGCTGAAGCGGCTGGCGGACGCCGAACGGGACGGGGACCGGATCTACGGCGTCATCAAGGGAGTGGGGAGTTCCAGCGACGGGCGGTCGCTGGGGCTCACGGCGCCGCGCCCCGAAGGCCAGCGCGCCGCCCTTGAGCGGGCCTACCGCAACGCCGGGGTCTCGCCCGCCGACGTGGGTCTGGTCGAGGCGCACGGCACCGGCACCGTCGTCGGCGACCGTACCGAACTCACCATCCTCAGCGAGGTGTTCAGCGAGGCCGGGGCCGAGGCGGGCGGGTGTGCGCTCGGGTCGGTCAAGTCGCAGATCGGGCACACGAAATGCGCCGCGGGACTCGCGGGGCTGATCAAGACCGTGCTGGCGCTGCACCACGGCGTCAAGCCGCCGACGCTGCATGTGGAGCGGCCCAACTCCGGGTGGCGGGAGGGCGACAGCCCGTTCGTGTTCCACGCCCGAGCCCGCCCTTGGGCGGCTCCGGCCGAGGAACGCCTCGCCGGGCTGAGCGCGTTCGGGTTCGGCGGCACCAACTTCCATGCGGTGCTGGAGGCTTACGGCGATGCCGTGCCGTCGGCGCAGGGGCTCGACGCGTGGCCCGCGGAGCTGTTCGTGTTCCGCGGGAAGGATGCGGCGACGGCTCGGCGGGCCATCGAGGAGGTACTCAAGGCCGCCGAGTCTGCCGGGACGGACGGCGGGTGGCCCTGGCGGCTGCGGGACCTGGCGCTGAGCGCGTCTCGCCGGGCCGACGCCGGGCACGATCCGGTGCGGGTCGCCGTCGTCGCGACGGACGTGGCCGGACTGGCCGGGCAGCTGCGGCGGGCGCTGGCGGGAGAGCACGATCCGGCCGCCGGGATTCATCTGGCCGGTCCGGGCTCGGCGGACGAGGCCGACGGGGGCTTGCTGGGCAATGCCGATTCGGGCTCGGAGGGTGATGCCAACGCAGCCTCGGGGGCCAGGGCCGTCCAAGGCGCCGGCGCTCAGGCCGGTCAAGGTCCTGGGGGCCGGGCCAATCAAGGTTCCGGCGCTTACGTCGGCCAAGGTCCCGGGGGGCAGGTCGATCAAGGTTCCGGCGGTCACGCTGGCCAAGGTCCCGGGGGTCAGGTCGATCAAGATTCCGGCGGTCAGGTTGACCAAGGTTCCGGCGGTCAGACCGGTCAAGGTCCCGGGCGTCACGCCGGCCAAGGTTCCGGCGGTCACGCTGGCCAAGTTCCCGGGGGTCAGGTCGTCCAAGGCGCCGCCGTTCAAGCCGACGAAACCCCCAAGGGGCAAGCCCACCCAAGCCCCAAGGGCCAAGCCCACCCAACCCCCAACGGCGAGGCCGGCCCGGTGTTCCCGGGGAAAGTCGCCTTCCTCTTCCCCGGGCAGGGCAGCCAGCGGCCCGGCATGCTCGCCGACGTCTTCATCGCCTTTCCCGAACTCCAGCACTACCTCGAACTCGGCGGCGGACACGCCGACTTGCTGTATCCGCCCACTGCCTTCGACGACACCGAGCGAGAGCGTCAGCAGGCCCGGCTCACCGACACCCGGGTCGCGCAGCCCGCTCTCGGCATCGTCGGCCTCGCCGCCCACGACCTGCTCACCATGGCCGGGATACGGCCCGACATGGCCGCCGGACACAGCTACGGCGAGCTGGTCGCCCTGTGTGCGGCCGGGGCCTTCGACCCGGAGACGCTGCTGACGCTGAGCGCCGAGCGGGCGGAAGCGATCCTCGGGGCGGCCGGCGCGGATCCCGGGACGATGGCCGCGGTGGCGGCCGGTGCCGAGGACATCGAGCGGGTGCTCGACGCATCGGCCGGGGTCGTCGTCGCCAACCACAACTCACCCGGCCAGACGGTGATTTCGGGACCCACGGCGGCGGTCGAGGAGGCCGTACGACAGCTGCGCGCGGCCGGTGTCGGCGCCAAGCGCATCCCCGTGGCCTGCGCCTTCCACAGCCCGCTGGTGGCGGGCGCCGGTGAGCGGTTCGCCGGGGTTCTGGCCCAACAGACCGTGCGCGCACCCGAGTTCCCGGTGTGGTCCAACCGCACCGGCCGCCCGTACGCCGACGACGCAGACGCCGTACGGACCGAACTGGCCGCCCAGATCGGCGCACCCGTCGCCTTCGTCGCGGAGATCGAGGCGATGTACGAGGCCGGAGCGCGGGTCTTCGTCGAGGCGGGCCCGGGGTCCGTGCTCACCCGGCTGGTCGGGCAGATCCTCGGCGACCGTCCGCACCGCACCGTCGCCTGCGAGCCGCGCGCGGGCAGTGGACTGCGCGGCTGGCTCGACGCACTGGCCCAACTGGCCGTCGCGGGGCTGCCGGTACGCACCGCATGGCTGCTACGAGGCCGGGACGCCGTCGACGCCGTCCGGACCCCCGCGCCGAAGCGGCCCGGCTGGACGGTCGACGGCCAGCTGGTCCGCACCGCCGCCGGAGAACTCCTCCCCGGTGCCCTCGCGCCGGCCCGACGAGTCGTGGAGACGACTGTGACGACCAACCACACGAACGGCACCCCGGCCCACTCGGACAAGGACGCGCTGATCTCCGAGTTCCTGCGCACCAGCCGGGAGATGGTGGCGGCCCAGCGGGACGTACTGCTGACGTACTTCGGCGGAGCGGCGGCCGCGGGGCAGTGGGTGCCGGCACAGCAGCCCGCTGTCCAGCTTCCCGTTCAACTTCCGGTGGAACAACCGGCCTTGCAGCCCGCCACTCCGGAACCCGTAGCACCCGTAGCACCCGTAGCGCCTCAAGGGCCCGAAGAGGTCGACGTCCTCTCCGTCGTGCTCGAGATCATCAGCGAGCGCACCGGATACCCCATGGACATGATCGAGCCCGACCTCGACCTTGAGGCGGACCTCAGCATCGACTCCATCAAGCGCGCCGAGATCGCCGGTGAACTGGCCAAGCGCCTGGGCGCCGGGGGCGGCACCGACCTCGCCGCGCTCGACGACGCCGAGTTGGAGGAGCTGGCGAAGGCGCGCACGGCGGCGTCGGTCACCGACTGGCTCGCGGGGCGGCTCGCCCCGAGGCAGGCCGAGGTCGAGGAAGTCGTGGAACCCGCCCCGGTGACCGGTGAGGCCCCGAAGCGGCTCGTGCTCCGGCCCGTCCTCCTGGAGTCGGCCGCCGCGGAACCGTCCGCCGTCCTGGCCGGGCAGCGCTTCGTGCTGCTCGGCGACGACGAGGGCGGCGCCGCGGCCCGGGAGGTCACGGCCCGGCTGACCTCGTACGGTGCCGAGACCCTGTCCCTCGGCCGGGAACACCAACTCACCGAGGCCGACGGCCGGCTGGACGGCGTGCTGTTCCTCGACCCGCTCGCCACCTCCGCGCCGGCCGTACTGCCGGACGCCTTCCCCGTCCTCCAGGCGGCCCTCGGCCGCGCCCCGCGCCACCTTCTCGCCGTACGGCCCGCCGGCCCGGGCCCGCGGTCGGCCGGTCTGCACGGCCTCTTCCGCACCGTCGCCCGCGAGTACCCGGAGACCAGCGTGCGGATCGTCGACCTGGACGACACCGCGCCCGCCGCCGTCGCCGACGCGCTGCTCGCCGAACTGCTCGCGCCAAAACCGGCGGCCCCGGTCGTCCTGCGCACCGAATCCGGCCGCCACGGGCTGGAGTTGGTGGAGACGCCGCTCGGCACCCTCGGTACGACCGGTGCCGGGCCGGCCGGGGACGGCGCCGCCGAGGCCGCCGCGCTCGGCATCGACCGTGACTCGGTCGTGCTGCTGGTGGGCGGTGCCCGTGGGATCACCGCCAAGTTCGCCGTCTCGCTCGCGGCCGCCTCCCGCTGCCGTATCGAACTGCTCGGCCGGACACCCGCACCGGACGGCCCCGAGGACCCGGCGACCGCCGCCGCCCCCGACCGGGCCGCCCTGCGTACGGCCCTTGCGGCCCGCGGTGGTCTGACGCCCGCCGAGATCAACCGCGCGACCGAACTCCTGCTGGCCCAGCGGGAGATCACCGCCACGCTCGACGAACTGGAAGCGCTAGGCAGCCCGGCCCGCTACCACTCCGTCGACTTCCGGGAGCCGGATGCCGCCCTCCAGGCGGTGAAGGAGATCCACGCCGAGCACGGCAGGCTCGACGGGGTCGTCTACGCGGCCGGGGTGATCGAGGACAAGGTGATCGCCGAGAAGACCACCGAGTCGTTCGAGCGGGTGTACGGCACGAAGACCGTCGGCGCCGAAACGCTGCTGACGGCGCTGGAGGAACTGCCGGGCGGGCCCGCGTTCGCCGTGCTGTTCGGGAGCATCTCCGCCGTCCTCGGCAACCGGGGCCAGTCGGACTACGCGGCCGCCAACGACGCCTTGGAGAGCCTCGGTTCCGCGTGGGCCGCGCGCACCGGCCGCCGGGCGCTGACCGTGCACTGGGGTCCGTGGGCGCCGACCGGCGGCCACACCGGCATGGTCAGTCCGGAACTCGGCCGGGAGTATGCCCGGCGCGGCATCAAGCTGATCGACCCCGAGGAGGGCACCGCGGCGCTGCTGCGCGAACTCGCCTGGGGCGACGAGTCGGCGCGCGCGGTCGTCTACACCTCCTCGGGCTGGTGAACATGACGGACACGGCGGAAATGACACGTCGTCAGCCACAGCCGCCCATAGCCATCGTGGGGATGGCGGTGATGCTGCCCGGAGCCGCCGACCTCGACATGTACTGGCGGAACCTGCTGGCCGGCACGGACGCCATCACCGACGTACCCGAAGGGCGGTGGGACTCCGACTACTACCGTCCGGGTTCCGCCACCGGCCGTGCGGTCGCCGACCAGGTGTACTGCCGGCGCGGCGGATTCGTCGACACCCTCGCGGAGGTGGAGGTCACCCGGTTCGGGATCATGCCGAAATCGGTTTCCGGAACCGAGCCCGACCAGCTCATCGCGCTGCACGTGGCCGCCGCCGCGCTCGCCGACGCGGGCGGCGAGGAGCGGCTGCCCGACCGGCAGCGGATCGGGGTCGTGCTCGGCCGGGGCGGATATCTCACGCCCGGCCTGGTGCGGCTCGACCAGCGGGTCCGTACGGCGGGTCAACTCGTCCGTACGCTGGGGGAGTTGCTGCCCGATCTCGACTCCGGTCAACTCGACCGGATCCGGACGGCGTTCACCGAGCGACTCGGGCCCGACAGCCCCGAGTCGGCGATCGGGCTCGTCCCCAACCTCGCGGCCTCCCGGGTCGCCAACCGGCTAGACCTGCGCGGACCCGCGTACACCGTGGACGCCGCCTGTGCGTCCTCACTGGTCGCCGTCGATCAGGCGGTGGGCGAACTCGCCGCCGGGCGCTGCGACGTGATGCTCGCCGGGGGAGTGCACCACTGCCACGACATCACCCTGTGGTCCGTCTTCTCCCAGCTCCGCGCACTCTCCCCGAGCCAGCGCATCCGCCCCTTCCACCGGGACGCCGACGGCATCCTGATCGGTGAGGGCACGGGCGTGGTCGTCCTCAAGCGCCTCGCCGACGCCGAGCGCGACGGGGATCGCGTGTACGCCGTCATCCGGGGTACGGGGGTCGCGAGCGACGGGCGTGCCGGCGGGCTGGTCAACCCCGATCCCGGCGGTCAGGCGAGTGCCGTGCGGCAGGCTTGGCGGGCGGCGGGGCTCGATCCTGCGGCTGCTGGTTCCATCGGGCTGTTGGAGGCGCACGGTACGGCGACGCCGGCGGGGGATGCGGCGGAACTGGCCACGCTGGCCGAGGTGTTCGGGCGTGGTGACGCTGCGGTGATCGGCTCGGTGAAGTCGATGATCGGTCACACGATGCCGGCGGCGGGTGTGGCGGGGCTGGTCAAGGCGGCTCTCGCGGTCCACCACGGGGTGCTGTTGCCGACGTTGCACTGCGATGAGCCGAATCCGGCGCTTTTCGCTACGCGGTTTCGGCCGTTGGAGGAGGCGGAGCCGTGGGACGGCGGTGTGGTGCGGCGGGCGGCTGTGAACGCGTTCGGGTTCGGGGGAATCAATGCGCATGTAGTGCTGGAGGCTCCGGCCGCTGGTGGTGCCGCGGTGGGTAGTCGGTCGTCTGCGGCGCCGCGAGGGCTGGTCGCGCAGTTCCCCGCGCCCCTTCGGGGCGCTGCCGGCTCGGCGCGTTCTGTCGTGCGGGAGCCTTCTGTCGTGCCGACGCGTTCTGCCGTGCCGGAGTGTTCTGCTGAGCCGACGCGTTCTGCTGAGCCAACGCATTCTGCCGAGCCGACGCGTTCTGCCGAGCCGGAGCGTGTGTTGCTCCTCGCCGCCGATAGCCCTGAGGGCCTCGCCGTGCTGTTGGACGCCGATGACGCGGCCGTACGCACCGCCGGTCTCGATCCCCATGCGCCTGCCGGGCCGGCCCGGCTGGGCATCGTAGACCCCACCGCCAAGCGGCTGGCGCTCGCCCGGCGGGCGGTCGGGCGGGGACGGGCCTGGCAGGGTCGTAACGACGTCTGGTTCTCTCCTGCCCCGTTGGGCGGGAAGCTCGCGTTTGTCTTCCCGGGGCTCGAAGGCGACTTCAAACCCCGGGTGGACGATGTCGCCGCACACTTCGGTCTGTCCGGGCCCGTACCGGGGTCCGCCCGGGTGGGGGACATCGGCCGGCACGGGCTCGGGGTCGTCGCCGTCGGGCGGCTGCTCGACGGGGCGTTGCGGCGGATGGGGGTCGTGCCGGACGCGGTCGCCGGGCACAGTGTCGGTGAGTGGACGGCGATGGCGGCGGCCGGGCTGTACTCGGGGGACGAGGTGGACGGCTTCATGTCGTCCTTCGATCCGGACGCGCTGACCGTGCCGGGGCTGGCGTTCGGCGCGATCGGGGCGTCCGCCGAGCGGGTGCTGACGGCGCTGGAGGCCGACTGGCCGGACGCCGGGATCGTGCTGTCCCACGACAACGCGCCCGCCCAGTCGATGGTGTGCGGTCCGGACACGGCCGTGACGGAGTTCGTACGGGCCTTCCGCGCGCAGGGCGTGATCAGCCAGGTGCTGCCGTTCCGGTCCGGCTTCCACACGCCGATGCTGGAGCCGTACCTCGGCCCCATCAGGGACGCGGCGAGCCGCTTCCGGCTGCATCCGCCGACCGTGCCGGTGTGGTCCGGGACCACGGGGGCGCCGTTCCCGTCCGGGGAGTCGGCGGTCCGCGAGCTGTTCGTCCGGCATCTGCTGGAGCCGGTGCGCTTCCGGCAGCTCGTCGAGGCGATGTACGCGGCCGGCCACCGCGCCTTCGTCCAGGTCGGCCCGGGCCAGTTGGGCTCCCTCATCGGGGACACCCTGTCCGGCCGCGACCACCTCGTCGTGCCCGCCAACTCCCCCCACCGCACGGGTCTCGCCCAGCTCCACCGGGTGGCGACGGCACTTTGGACGACGGGCTCCGCGGGGGGCTCCGCTGGGGGTGCCGCGGTGGGGCGTCGTTCGTCTGCGGCGCCGTGGGGGCTGGTCGCGCAGTTCCCCGCGCCCCTTCGGGGCGCTGCCGAACCGTCCGCCGCGGAAGTCGGCCACCGCGCAGCTTCCGCGCGAGGGGACCGGCAGCCGGTCCGGCTCGACTTGGGAGGGGCGCTCGTCTCCCTCGACGAGCGGGTCCTGGGGGAGCTGCGCGTAGAGTTGCAGGCCGCTTCTCCGGCACCCCAGCTGGCGACCTCCGTGGCCGAACCCTCGGGGTTGGACGCGCTGGCCGGACGATTCCCGGCTGCCGCCGAACTGGGCGCGCTGTTGCGCGAGACCGCGGACGCGGCGGTCGCGCTGATCGCGGCGGGCAGCAGCGGTACGGCCGCGGGTTCCGTCACAGCGCCCGCTCCCGCCGCACTGGTTCCCGCGCCCGCGCATCCCGTCCAGCCTGCGCCGGCCGTTCCTGCTTCAGTCGGCCCGGGACCGCGGACGAACGGTCACCCCGCGGGCATCCACCCTGGGGACGGACATCCTGGGGACGGCCACCCACAACCCCACCGCACCACCGTCCACGTCTCCCCCGACACCATGCCCTACCTCCTCGACCACTGCTTCTTCCCCCAACGTCCCGGCTGGCCCGACGTGCCCGACCGCTGGCCGGTGGTGCCCGCGACGACGATCGTGCAGCACATGATGGAGGCGGCCGAGCAGGTCGCCCCCGGCAGCCGGGCGGTCGCCGTGCACGGGGCGCGATTCGACCAGTGGCTCACCGCCACCCCGTCCGTGGACGTCGAGGTCACCGTCACCCCCGTCCCCGACACCCCCGCCCGGCTCGCCGTCTCCTTCGGCCCTCGCGCCCGCTCGGTCGTCGAGCTGTCCGACCGCTACCCGGCGACACCTCCCACCCCCTGGCACCCGGACCACGCCGCCGAACGCACCCCCGACCACACCGCCGTGCAGCTGTACGCCGAGCGCTGGATGTTCCACGGCCCGGCGTTCCAGGGCGTCAGCGAGCTCACCGCGATCGGCGAGGCGCATGTACGAGGGGTGATCACGACCCCGCCCGCGCCCGGGTCGCTCCTCGACAACGTCGGTCAGATCCTCGGCTACTGGATCATGGCCACCCGCACCGAGCGGTCCGTCGTCTTCCCCGTCCAGATGCGGCAGATGCGCTTCTACGGTCCGCAGCCACACCCCGGCACGGACGTCGGCTGCTTCGTGAGGATCACGTCCCTCACCGACACCGTCCTCGAAGCGGACGTCCAGCTGACCGTCGGCGGCGAGGTCTGGGCCGAGCTCACCGGCTGGCAGGACCGCCGCTTCGACAACGACCCGCAGACCCGGCCCGTCGAACGCTTCCCCGAGCGCAACACCCTCTCCGAGGCCCGGCCGGACGGCTGGATGCTGCTGCACGAGCGCTGGCCGGACCTCGCCTCGCGGAATCTCATCATGCGCAACTCCCTGAGCAGCGCGGAGCGTTCGGAGTACGAGGCGCATGCGCCCCGGGGCCGCCGACAGTGGCTGCTCGGCAGGATCGCCGCCAAGGACGCCGTACGGCGATGGCTCTGGGACCAGGGTGAAGGGCCCGTCTTCCCGGCCGAGATCCGGGTCCTCAACGACGACTCGGGGCGACCGTACGTCGAAGGCCTGCACGGGAGGAGCCTGCCGCCGCTGGATCTCTCGCTCGCCCATTGCGCGGAGGCCGGCGTCGCGATCGTACGGCCGCACACCCCGGGCGCCGGGCCCGGCATCGACATCGAGGAAGTCGTCGAGCGGGACCGGGGGACCCTCGCCACCGCTCTCGGACCGGACGAACTCGCCCTGCTGCGGACGCGATGCGATGCCACCGCCGACTCCGAGGCGCTGTGGTTCACCCGGTTCTGGGCGGCCAAGGAAGCCGTCGCGAAGGCGGAGGGGACCGGATTCGGCGGGCGGCCGCGCGACTTCACCGTGCTGGCGGCCGACGCGGACCGCCTGGTCGTCTCGGGGCGGCTGGAGCGCGCGTACACCGTGCGCTGCGAACGGACCGGCAATCCGCCCGGGTTGCCGAGCAGGGAGTACGTCGTGGCCTGGACGACGGGACCGACGCAACCGCACGACGAGGAGAGGGACTGATGCAGCACACCCCGCGGGCCACCGACGAGGCAACCGTGCTCGCCGACATCACCGGCATGCTCGGCACGCTCCTCGACGAGTACGGCCTCGACGACGTCGAGATCGGCATGCAGACCACCTTCAACCGCGATCTGGAGCTGGAGAGCATCGACCTCGTCACGCTCGCCGGGCTCCTGGAGGAGCGGTACGCCGGACGGGTCAACTTCGCCGAGTTCCTGGCCGGGATGGAGTTCGACGAGATCATCGAACTCACCGTCGGCCGGCTCGTCGAGCACATCGTGCAGAGCCTCGAAGCGGCCGAGGCGGCCTGATCATGGCCTTCGTCGACACCGGCGACATCCGGCTGCACGTGCAGAGAATGGGTCCCAGGGACGGTCAACCCGCCACTGCCACGGCGGTGTTGGTACACGGTCTGCTCACCGACAGCCTCGCCAGCTACTACTTCACCGTGGCCCCCGTGTTCGCGCTGGCCGGCATCGACGTCGTCATGTACGACCTGCGCGGCCACGGCCGCAGCGCCCGCCCCGACACCGGTTACCGCCTCGACGACAACATCGACGACCTCCAGGCGCTGCTCGACCGGCTGGCGGTCAACGGCCCGGTCCATCTGGTCGGCAACTCCTACGGCGGCACGGTCGCCTTCGGCTACGCCGCCCGCCACCCGGAGCGCGTCGCGAGCCTCACCCTCATCGAGTCGGAACCGGCCACCGAGGCCTGGGCGGTGAAGATCGGCGGCATCCTGCACCGTGTGCTGACCCAGCTCGCGCTCAACGAGGAGGACGCCCTCGCCTGGATCACCGCGCACCGCAGCCACAACACCGCCCGCCTCGCCAAGGGCGCGGCCAGGCTGGCCCGCACCACCAGCCTCCCGCACGACATCCCGGCCAGCCGCGTGCTCACCGAGGAATCGATCCGGGCCGTCACCTGTCCCGTACTCGCCCTGTACGGCGGTGACTCCGACCTTGCCCAACTGGCGCCGTGGCTGGAGGCGCTGCTGCCCGACTGCCGGACCGTGGTGGTGCCGGGGCACGAGCACTCGGTACTGGTGGAAGCGGCCGGAGTCGTCGGCGGTCACATCCTCGAGCTGATCCGACAGCCGCCGTTGGCGGAGGTGCGGTGAGCCGGTTCCTGTTCGTCGTGCCGCCGCTCGTGGGTCACATCAACCCGGCCGTGGGGGTCGCCGCCGAACTGACCGGCCGGGGACATGAGGTGGCCTGGGCCTGCGCCGATCCGGGCCTGCTCCTGCGGCTCGCGGGCGAGACATCCGTCGTGTTCTCCTGCGACGGGCCCGTGCCGGGGGAGGGGGACGGCGTACGACCGCCGGAGCTCCGCGGTCCCGAGGCGCTGAAGTTCCTCTGGGAACGGTTTCTGGCCCCGCTCGCCGAGGCGATGGCGCCCGGAGTGACCGCCGCGGTGCGGGAGTTCGGCCCCGATGTGGTCGTCGCCGACCAGCAGGCCCTCGCCGGCGGGCTGGTCGCCGAACGGCTGGGCGTGCCGTGGGCGACCTCGGCCACCACCTCCGCCGAGTTCACCGACGTCCTGGCGGGCATGCCGAAGGTCGCCGACTGGATCGACGGACTCCTGAGCGAGCTGCGGGCCGGGATCGGTGACCCGGCCGGTACCGCCGATCCACGCTTCTCGCCCCATCTCGTGCTCGCCTTCAGCACCCGGGAGTTCGTCGGGCCGGATGCCCGGACGGGGGAACAGATCCGGTACGTCGGCCCGTCCATCGCCGCCCGACCCGCCCAGGCCGGTTTTCCCTGGGACTGGCTGGACCCGTCCCGCGCGACGGTCCTCGTCACGCTCGGGACCGCCAACACCGATGTGGGGGCGCGGTTCCTCGGGGAGTGCCATGAGGCCGTACGATCCCGGGCGGACCGGATGCAGGCGGTGATCGTGGATCCTGCGGGAGTACTCACGGCGGCCGCCGACAAGGACGTACTGATCGTGCCGTCCGTGCCCCAACTCCCGTTGCTGGAAAGGGTCGACGCCGTCGTCTGTCACGCCGGGCACAACACCGTCTGCGAAGCCCTCTGGCACGGTGTGCCCCTGGTCGTGGCACCCATCCGGGACGACCAGCCGGTGGTGGCCGGGCAGGTGGCCGGGGCCGGGGCGGGGATCCGGGTCCGGTTCGGACGGGTCACCGCGGTGCAGCTGGGCGAGGCACTCGACGCCGTCCTGCACGAACCCGGCCACCGGGCCGCGGCGCTACGCATCCGTACCGGATTCCGGGCCGCCGGGGGTGCCACCGCGGCGGCCTCCCGTCTCGAAGAACTGGTCGCCCGAGGAAGCGTCATGAACGAGGAAGCGTCATGAACGAGGAAGCGTCATGAACGAGGAGGCGTCATGAATGAGGAAGCGTCATGAACGAGGAGGCGTCATGAATGAGGAAGAGCACAAGTCGCCGAGCCGTGCGGAACAGGTCGCCGCCCTGCGCCCCGGCTACCAGGCCGACCTGGCCGACGGCCTCGACCGGTTCTTCGAACCCCGGCGCACCACCTGCCCCTGGTGCGGTTCGGAAGACCTGACCACCCGGCTGCGCACCACCGATCTGCTCCAGCACAAGCCCGGCCGGTTCGTGCTCGACCGGTGCGGGGAGTGCCGGCACACCTTCCAGAACCCCCGGCTCAGCGCCGAGGGGCTGGAGTTCTACTACCGGGACTTCTACGACGGCCTGGGCGAGAAGCAGTTGGGCAACACCTTCGCGGGCCGGAGCAAGATGTACGAGCAGCGGGCCGCGTCCCTGCTGCCGCACACCTCCGACCCGAAGAACTGGCTCGACGTCGGCACCGGGCACGGCCACTTCTGCGAGTCCGCCCGCACCGTCCATCCCGGCACGACCTTCGACGGGCTCGACTTCACCGACGGGGCCGAACTCGCCGAGCGGGCCGGGCGGGTGGAGCGGGGCTACCGGGGGAGTTTCCCCGAGCTGGCGGCGGGGTTCGCCGGGCACTACGACGTGGTGAGCATGTTCCACTACCTGGAGCACAGCACCGAGCCGGACCGTGAACTGAGGGCCGCGCGCGAGGCGTTGCGGCCCGGCGGGCATCTGCTGATCGAGGTGCCCGACCCCGACAGCCGTTACGCCCGCATCCTCGGGCGGTGGTGGCTGCCGTGGCTCCAGCCGCAGCATCTGCACTTCGTGCCGGTCGGCAATCTGCGGCAGCGGCTGACCGACCTCGGCTTCACGGTCGTGGCGGAACAGCACGCCGAGCCGCACGACCCCGTCGATCTGCTGGCAGGCGCCTGGCTCGCACTCGACGCGGCGGCTCCCCGCGACAACCTGCCCTGGCTGCCGTCCGCGCCCAACGCGCTGAAGCGCACCCTGCGCGGCGCGCTGCTGATCGCCGGTATCCCGGCCCTGGTCGCGGGCACGTTGCTGGACCGGTTCGCGATCCGGCCCCTGTCCGCTCGGCTCGGGGTGTCCAACGCGTACCGGCTGGTGGCCCGGCGGGACTGAGCGCTCCGCTGGACAGGCGGTTCGGTTGTCCGCGGGCCGGTGGGGGTTGGTCGCGCAGTTCCCCGCGCCCCTTCGGGGCGCTGTCGGCCATCCGACCTGCCAAGAGGCAACTCGGTGTGCGGCTTCGGCTGGTTGCGCGGTTCGGTTGTCCGCGGGTCGGTGGGGGTTGGTCGCGCAGTTCCCCGCGCCCCTTCGGGGCGCTGTCGGCCATCCGACCTGCCAAGAGGCAACTCGGTGTGCGGCTTCGGCTGGTTGCGCGGTTCGGTTGTCCGCAGGTCGGTGGGGGTTGGTCGCGCAGTTCCCCGCGCCCCTTCGGGGCGCTGTCGGCCATCCGACCTGCCAAGAGGCAACTCAGTGTGCGGCTTCGGCTGGTTGCGCGGTTCGGTTGTCCGCGGGTCGGTGGGGGCTGGTCGCGCAGTTCCCCGCGCCCCTGACGGGGCGCCCTTGCGCGCCCGACTGGTTCCGCTTACGGCAAATCCGTGTGCCGCTTCGGCAGTTGTTCACCCGGGTGGGTGAGGTGGGCCTACCGGTCGTTCCCCGGGCGGAAGAAGCTCGCGGACATGACATCCAGCTCGTACAGACTCGGGATCACTCGTGCCGCGGCTGTGACGACGGCCGTAATGACCGTCCTGGTCGCTCCGGGCGGCCACGCCCAAGCCGCCGACCGGACTCTTCCCCTCGGTGACGGCGACCTCGTCGAGACGCGCAGCAGCCGGGCGCTCGCCGACGGCGTCACCCTGACCCGGATCGTGCGGGGGACCGAGCCCGCCCCCGCCGACCAGATCAACACCACGACCCGCGGCCCTTGGGTGGTCAACGTGCTGACCATCGACCCCCGCAGGACCCGCGGCCATCTGAAGGCGACCTACGGACCTGACCTGGCCCGCACGGAGAAGACCACCGACCTCGTCCGTTCCTCCGGAGCGCTCGCGGGGGTCAACGCCTCCTTCTTCACCTTCACGGCCAGCGTCCAATACCCGGGCGACCCGGTCGGGTTGGGCCTGTACGACGGGCGACTCCTCAGCGAGCCCACGGCAGACCCCGCAGAAGCCGACCTCGTCGTCGACTCCCGCACCGACCGCGTCCTGATGGGCAAGCTCAGCTGGTCGGGCAGCGTGACGAACCGGGCGACCGGCGCCTCGCTCCCGCTGGAGTACCTCAACCACCCGCCCGTCGTCCCCGCGGCCTGCGCCGGGACGGCCGAGTGCACCGAACCCGGCGATGTCAGCCGGTTCACGCCGGAGTTCGCCGAGTCCACGCCGGCGGGCGCCGGGGCCGAGGTCGTCCTGGACCGGCGCGGCTGCGTGATCCGTACGTCGACCACCCGGGGCACGGCACTGGCTGCCGGCCAGACGTCCGTCCAGGCGACCGGCAGGGAGGCGTCAACCCTGTTGCAGGCGGCGGGAGAGGGCTGCCTCAAGCTCACCTCGACGCTGACCGACGAACGCGGCAAGACCCTTCAGGTCCGGCCGGGACTGTCCGGCGTCAACGGGCGCTACCGGCTCACCGCGAACGGCGAGATCGTCGTGCCGCCCGGCTCCGGCAGCTTCTTCGACCGCAACCCCCGCACCGTCGCCGGAACGACACGGGACGGCAGGATCGTGCTTGCGACGATCGACGGCCGTATGACCACCAGCGTCGGCACGACGATGGACGAAACCGCGGCCGTCGCCGACGCACTGGGCCTGCACGACGCCATCAACCTGGACGGCGGCGGCTCCACGGCCATGTCGGTGCAGGGCACCCTGGTGAACCAGCCGAGCGGAACGACGGAGCGACCGGTAGGGGACGCTTTGATCTTCAAGGACGCCCCCTAAAAACGCGCTCCAATGAAGCGCCCCTTCAGGGGCGCGGGGAACTGCGCGACCAGCCACAACGGACCCGCGGCGAAAGGACTACCGGCGGAAGCACTCACAACATCTTCCGCCTCACCATCCCCGACAACACCAGTGCCCCCGGCAGCAATGGCAGCCACACAGTGATCACCCGAAACCCGATCACCGTGCCGGTCGCCAGCACCATGGGCGCGCCGAACACGACGAGGGTAAAGACCAGCGCCGCGTCAACAGGGCCGATGCCGCCCGGCGAGGGCACCGCCCCCACCGCGGCGCTGGCGGCAAGATACGCAAAGATCACATGCACCCAGGGCAACTCCAGCCCGAGCGAAGACCCCACCGAGGCCAGCACACAGGCCTGCAACAGCGGGAACGCCGCCGCCCCGCCCCACAGCTGAAGCACCCGGACCGGGCGGGCGTGCAGCAGCCGGGCGTCGGTCAGGGCGGTGTTCAGACAGTCGAGCAGCGGCCGGCGCAGCGGGCGTACGGCTGTCAGCAGCAGGGCCGCGGCGGCGAGCGCGCAGACGATGCCGATGGCGGCCACGGTCAACGTCTCCGCGTCCGGGACGAGCTGACCGATGCGCAGCGTGCCGGGGAACGCGACGAGGAACGCGAGGATCAGCAGCGTCTTCGCGACGGGCTTGACCAGCGAGTACAGCGCCAGCGACGCCGTCGCCCGGGGGATGGATATCCCTTGCTTCTGTAGAAAGCGCAGGGTCACGGCGTGTGCGCCCAGGCCGGCCGGCAGGACGTGGTTGGCGGCGCCGGCGGCGAACTGCGACGCGAGCAATGGCCCCGGCGGCAGCCGTTCCGGTAGGGCGCCCTGCCGGGTCACGGAAGCGGCCATCCAGCACAGGATGTTGAACACGGTTCCGGCCAGCAGCCACCAGAGGTCGGCACCGGCCAGACGGACGGCGCTGTCATGGACCGTGGGCCAGTCGAACGCCGCGTACGCGCCGATCAGCAGAAGCGGCAGCAGACTCAGCGCCCAGCGGAGCGGGCGCTGCCGCCGCCGCGTCGGGGTCGGTGTGGGGGCACTGACCGAGGCTTGAGCGGGGATGGGGATGGGCGTGAGCGACGGCTTGGGGAAGTCGTCGAGCTGGAGCGGGGACACGGCGCACGTCGTCCTTCCGCGTCGTGCCCGCGCTGTGGCGGGACTGACGTGTACGAGGAGGCGAGCAAAGGGGGACGCGGGGAGCGTTCCCTTCCCGTGTGACGGGATGGTGGCCGGGAACCGACGAGGCGAGGGCGGACGGGCAACGCCGTCACGGTGTGACCGGGGTCACCAGCCCGTCAGCAGCAGATGATTGACGAGCAGCGCGAGCACCGCCTGCGCCACCAGCCACCCCCGCACCCCCGTGAGAAGCGCACACGCCGGCAACAGCCACAGCGCGAACGGCAGCCAGATCCGCTCCGTCTCGGCCTTGCTCATCCCGGACAGGTCGGCGGCGAGCAGCGCGACCAGTGCGGCGAGCACCAGCACGCCGAGGCGGAACGCGGCGGTACGGTCCCGGCGGAGCAGGGTCACTCCGGTCCGCCGTAGCCCCGCCGCTGTCGCCAGGCCGACGACGAGGACCTGGCAGGCGAGGTTGGCCCACACCCAGTAGGCCTGCGGCCGGGTGCCGCCGGCGCCCTGGTCGTAGCGGGTGACCAGCAGGTCGTACGCCTCCCACCAGGAGAAGCCCAGCGCGGTGAACACGATCGGGACAACCAGGAAACCGGCCAGCACGAAGGGGAGCGGACGGATCCGGTCGGAGCCCAGGAGCAGTACGGCGGCGGCGATCACGACGAACAGCGTCAGGCCGTACGAGAGATAGACCAGCAGGCCGAAGAGGAGGCCGGAGGCCAGGCCCGTCCAGCGGGGCCGGTGGCCCGTCACCGCCAGCGCGAGAAGCGCGACCGCCCAGGCGGCGACCGCCGCGAAGTAGCCGTCGGCGGCGGTGCCCAGCCACACCGCACCCGGGGCCAGAACCAGGAAGGGCGCGGCGCGGCGGGCGAGTTTCTCGTCGGCGAGGGTGCGGACGGTGAGGAGGATCGCGAGGGCGGCGGTCGCGCCGACGATGATGACGAAGACCCCGGCCCAGGCGCCGCCGCCCAGCCCGATGCGGTCCAGGTAGACGAAGGTGAGCGTGGCCGCCGGAGGGTGGCCGGCGATGTGCGCGGGCCAGTGGTCGGGGGAGTCGAGCAGGATGTGGTGGGTGAAGTCGCGCAGTGCCGCCGGGATGTCGTGGAAGCGGTCGATGACCTGGAGGTATTCGTAGCGTGTCGTCAGTCGCCGGGCGATGCCGCGCTCCCAGCCGTCGACGAGCGCCAGCGAGAAGGTCCAGGCCGTGCCCGCTCCCCAGACGGTGAGCAGGAGGCGGCGCCAGCGCAGACCGGCGGCCAGGGGCGGGCCGTACGCCACCACGGCCACCGCGACGGCGATCGCGGCCGGGGTGCCGGGGCCGAGATGCGGGTACCAGTCGGCGAGCAGCGGCGGCCAGTCGACGAAGAGCGAGCCGTCCCGGTGTTCGACGGCGGTACCGACCAGGGCGGCGGTGACGAAGAGCAGGGCGGCGGCGCAGGCCGCGTACAGGTCACGGCGGAGGTCCCGGCGGGTGTCCGGGAGGGCGTCGGGACCGGTGTCGGGCAGAAGATCGCGGGTCACGCGAGAACGCTAGGACGCCCGGCGTCCGCCGGATGTGTGACGGGCGCGGACGTAAGAGATTCGTCATGGTTCGCGAACACTGTCCTGGGGTGATGCGGGCCTACGGTCGGGACATGCGACGTACGGCTCCCACCCCGTTCTCCCCAGCTTTCTGGCGCAGCCCGCTGCGCGGCCCCTGGCTCACTTCGGTGCTCGGTGTGGTGCTGCTCGGCGGGATAACGCTGCTGTTCCTGACGGGCCTGGTGTCGTACGCCGCCTACAACCCGGACCTGGATCCGGTGAACGACCAGACGCCCGACAAGGGGATCCTCGGTTTCTACCTCTTCTCCTGGCCGACCGACCCGCACTGGCTCTACCGGCTCAACCAGGGCATCCACGTCACCCTCGGCATCACCCTCATCCCCGTCCTGCTGGCCAAGCTGTGGTCGGTCGTGCCGAGGCTGTTCACCCTGCCGCCCGCGCGCTCGCTCGCCCACGCGGCTGAGCGGCTCTCGCTGGTCCTGCTGGTGGGCGGCGCCCTCTTCGAGTTCGTGACGGGTGTGCTGAACGTCCAGCTCGACTACATCTTCCCGGGCTCCTTCTACCCCCTGCACTTCTACGGGGCGTGGGTGTTCTTCGCCGCGTTCGTCGCGCACGTCGTACTGAAGCTCCCGCAGGCGCTGCGCAATCTGCGGCAACTGCGGGAGGAGAAAGACGACTTGGTGGCCCCGGAGCCCGACGAGCCGACGGTGTCCCGGCGCGGGGCCCTGTGGTTCGTCGGGGGCGGCTCGCTGCTGCTGTTCGCCACGACCGTCGGGCAGAGCTTCGACGGCTTCCTGCGCCGCACCGCCCTCCTCGCCCCGCACGGCGGCGCCGAACCGGGCTCGGGACCGAACGGATTCCAGATCAACAAGACGGCCGGGTACGCCGGGATCCGCACGGCGGACACGGAGGAGGAGGCCTGGCGGCTGGTCGTCACCGGACGCACCGGCACCGTACGGCTGACCCGTGCCGACCTGCTCCGACTCCCCTTGCACTCCTCCTCGTTGCCCATCGCCTGCGTCGAGGGCTGGTCGACCTCCGACCAGTGGTGGCGCGGCGTACGGCTGCGGGATCTGGCCGCACTCGTCGGTCACGACGATCCGCCCGACGTGTTCGTGGAGTCGCTCCAGCAGCGCGGCGCCTTCCGCCACGCCGCCCTGCGCGCCAACCAGGTCGCCGACGAACGCTCCCTGCTCGCCCTCACCGTCAACGGCGAGGACCTGTCCCCCGACCACGGCTATCCGGCCCGGGTCATCGTGCCCGCGGCTCCCGGTGTGCTGAACACCAAGTGGGTGGCCCGGATGACGTTCGGAGATCTGTGATGCGCGCTCGTCCCGCCGTCGGCAGTCCGTTCCAACTGCTCCTGCTCGCCGCGTCGTTCGCGCTCGCCGGGTATGCGGGGGTGCGGCTGCTGGAGGGGGACTGGTTCGAGGTCGCCCTGTGGTTCGTGGGTGCGGCGCTCGTCCACGACCTGGCCCTGGTGCCGCTGTACTCGGCGGCGGACCGGGCCCTGGTGACCGCGTTCGGCGCGGCCGGGCGGCGCTGGGCGGTCGGCTACGTCCGGGTGCCGGCCGCCCTGTCCCTCCTGCTGCTGCTCGTGTGGTTCCCGCTGATCAGCGGGCGAGTGGCGCACCGCTACGAGTCCGCCACGGGCCTCTCCGCCGACGGCTACCCCGCCCGCTGGCTGCTGGTGACGGCCGCGTTGTTCGCAGGCTCCGCGGTCCTGTTCGTACGACGGCTGCGCAGGACCGCGAAGGAACGGCCGCCCGAGGTCCACTGATCGACGGCGCGCCAGCCCGCGCGGTGCGCCTGCCGCAGCAGCGCGGACGTGCCGAGGCGGGCCCAGGGGAACGGGGCGCCGGCCGCGCCCCGCCCGTCGGTGACCTGCACGTGGATGCGTTCGTCCACGTCCACCGGAGCCGTCTCGGCGATCAACAGGCCGCCAGGAGCCAGTAGTTGGCCCAGCCGGTCGAGCAGGGCGAGGGGATCGCCGCCGATGCCCACGTTGCCGTCGGCGAGCAGGACGGTACCCCAGCGGCCCTCTCCCGGAACCGGCTCGAACACCGAGCGGTGCAGCGCCTGTCCGCCGAGCCGCACCGTGTGGGCGACGGCCGCCTCGCTGACGTCGATGCCGAGGGCGTGCCGGCCCCGGACCGCGAGTTCGGCGACCAGCCGTCCGGGACCGCAGCCCACGTCGAGCACCGCACCTTCGCACCGGGCCAGCACCTCCAGGTCCACCGCGTCGGCACGCGCACACCAGCGCTCCACATCCAACGGCAGGAGCCAGCCGTCCGTACGGCGCAGAAAGAGCGGCCCGCGCCCGGTGAGGAGGGCGTCGGTGTAGGCGTCCGCGGTCCAGGGGCGGTCGTCGGCGGAGGCCTGCCTCACCAGCGCCGTCGCCTGCCGCACCCCGCTCACCGCACTCACCGCGCCTCTGTCGTCAGCCGCTCCAGCTCCGCCGCGAAACGCCCGCCCGGCGCCGCCTTGGCGACCACCTCCGCGTCGTACGCCGTGTCGACGTCCCGCAGACACGGCAAGTCCCGTACCCGCAGGCCCGCGAGGCGGCCGCGCTGCACGGCGCCGGTGTGCGGGGTCGACATCGGGACGCCGCGCAGCAGGGCGGGGTCCGGTGCGGCGAGACCCAGGGCCCAGAAGCCGCCGTCCTCGGCGGGGCCGAAACACGCGTCGCAGTCGGCGAAGTCCACGGTCAGGAGCTCCGGGGTCACCTGGGGGGTGTCCATGCCGATGAGCAGGGACGGGCCGGTGCAGGCAGCGAACGCCGCGGCGAGACGTTCGTCGAGGCCGCCCGCACACTGCGGTACGACCTCGAAGCCGGGCGGCAGCCAGGGGCCTGGAGCCCCGTCGAGTACCAGCACCCGGCGTGTGGCCGGCGTACGCGCCACCGTGTCCAGGGTGTCCGCCAGCGAGGCCTCGGCGAGCGCGGCCGCCTCCCGCGGTGTGAACGGCGGTGTCAGCCGGGTCTTCACCCGGCCCGGCCGGGGCTCCTTGGCGATGACGAGGAGCGTGGTCACAGGCGGGCTCCCTGCTCGGCGGCGGTCTCGGTCAGTACCCGGCTCATGTCCCGTACCGCCTGCCAGGTTCCGCGCCAGGTGCCGGTGACCTTGGAGGCGCCGGTGCGCGGGAGGTAGGGGACGTCGTGCTCGGCGATGCGCCAGCCGGCGTCTGCGGCGCGCACCACCATCTGGAGCGGATAGCCGCTGCGCCGGTCGGTCAGGTCGAGGCCGAGCAGGTGTTCGCGCCGGGCGGCGCGCAGCGGGCCCAGGTCGTGCAGGCGCAGTCCGGTGCGGCGGCGCAGCATCCGGGTCAGCGCCAGGTTGCCCGCGCGGGCGTGCGCGGGCCACGCGCCCCGGCCCTGCGGGCGCCGCCGGCCGAGCACCAGGTCTGCCGAGCCGCCGGCCACCTCCCGTACGAAGGGCACGAGGTCACCCGGGTCGAGGGAGGCGTCGCAGTCGCAGAAGCACACGATGCCGGCGGTGGCCGCCGTCAGGCCCGCATGGCAGGCGGCGCCGAAGCCGCGCCGCTCCTCGTGCACGACTCTCGCGCCGAGGGCGCGCGCGATGTCGGCCGAGCCGTCCGTGGATCCGTTGTCCACGACCAGGGCCCGCCAGCCGGGCGGGATGCGCTCCAGGACCCAGGGCAGCGCCTCGGCCTCGTTGAGACAGGGGAGGACCACGTCGACTTCTTGGTCCGCGGGGGAAGGGGTCGTCACGGATCTCACCCTACGAGCGTGAACTGGACATTTCGGACTTCGGCTTCTTACGAAACAAGGACGTCAGCGGGGGTGGACGCCATCGGCGCGCGCGTGGTGCGAGGCTGGCGGCATGGAAGAGCAGCAGCAGGTGAGGGCCGGAGCCCGGGTCCTCGTCGTGGACGACGATCCGACCGTCGCCGAGGTCGTGTCCGGGTACCTCGACCGGGCCGGATACGTGGTCGACCGGGCCGGGGACGGTCCCGACGCACTCGACCGGGCCGCCGCGCACTGGCCGGACCTCGTGGTGCTGGACCTGATGCTGCCGGGCATGGACGGCCTGGAGGTGTGCCGGCAGATGCGGGTGCGCGGACCCGTGCCGGTCATCATGCTCACCGCGCGCGGCGACGAGGACGACCGGATCCTGGGCCTGGAGGTCGGCGCCGACGACTATGTGACGAAACCCTTCAGCCCCCGGGAGCTGGTTCTGCGCGTCGAGTCCGTGCTGCGCCGCGCCAGCCCCGCCCAGCCGTCCGCCAGCCTGCACGCGGCCGGCCTCACCGTCGACCCGGCGGCCCGGCGCGCCGCCAAGAACGGTACCGAACTCGCCCTCACCGTCCGCGAGTTCGACCTCCTCGCGTTCTTCCTCAGGCATCCCGGCCGGGTCTTCAGCCGGGAGGACCTGATGCGCGAGGTGTGGGGCTGGGACTTCGGCGACCTGTCGACCGTCACCGTCCATGTCCGCCGGCTGCGCGGCAAGGTCGAGGACGATCCGGCCCGGCCCCGGCTGATCCAGACGGTGTGGGGTGTCGGATACCGCTTCGACATCGAGGAGGCGTGACCATGCGCGACACACTCCTCATCGCCCTCTTCGCCTTCCTCGGCGCCGCCGCCGCCGGTGTGCTCGGCGCCGGTGTGCTGCGGCTGATCCGGCGCCGGTCGCTCGCCGTGCACCTCGCCGTGATCGCCGCCGTCGCCGTCACCGCGATGCTCGCGGGCACGCTGGTGGTCGCACAGGCCATGTTCCTGTCCGAGCACGATCTGAAGGTCGTCACGCTGGTCGCCGCGATGGCCGCCGTCGTCTCCCTCGTCACCGCCCTGCTGCTCGGCCGCTGGGTCGTCGCCCGCAGCCGGGCCCTCGCGCTCGCCGCCCGCTCCTTCGGCGACGGCGGCGACTTCACCTCGCCCGCCGGTCCCGCGACCGCCGAACTCGCCGCACTGAGCCGGGAGTTGGAGACGACCAGCGCCAAGCTCGCCGAGTCCCGCACCCGGGAACGCGCCCTGGAGTCCTCCCGGCGTGAGCTCGTCGCCTGGATCTCGCACGATCTGCGCACCCCGCTCGCCGGGCTGCGCGCGATGGCCGAGGCGCTGGAGGACGGTGTCGCCGCCGATCCCGACCGCTACCTCCGTCAGATCCGCACCGAGGTGGAACGCCTCAACGACATGGTCGGCGACCTCTTCGAACTCTCCCGCATCCATGCGGGGACGCTGGCGCTGAGTCCCAGCCGGATCTCGCTGTACGACCTCGTCGGGGATGCCCTTGCGGGAGCCGATCCGCTGGCGCGTGAGCATGGCGTACGGCTTGTCGGCGATCTGGTGGAACCGGTGCCGGTCGAGGTGGACGGCAAGGAGATGAGCCGGGTGCTCGGGAATCTGCTGGTCAACGCCATCCGGCGTACGCCGGCCGACGGGACCGTCGCCGTGGCCGCCGAACGGTCGGGCGATGGTGTGGTGTTGTCCGTGACGGACGGGTGTGGGGGGATTCCTGAGGAGGATCTGCCGCGGGTGTTCGATACCGGGTGGCGGGGGAGCGATGCGCGGACGCCGCCGGCGGGGGCGGGGTTGGGGCTGGCGATCGTGCGGGGGATCGTGGAGGCGCATCAGGGGAGGGCTGCGGTTCACAACGTTCCCGGTGGGTGCCGGTTCGTGGTGACCTTGCCGGTGGGCGGGGTGTGACGGGCGGTTTTTTCGCCCCCTCCGCCCCTTCCCTTCCCGTCCCTGGGGCTCCGCCCCAGACCCCGCTCCTCAAACGCCGGAGGGGCTGGGTTTCAGCCGGAGGGTGATTCTCTAACCTTTCGCATCTCCGACCCCGCGAACTCCCGCATCCCCTCCGCGAATCCCACCTCCGCCTTCCACCCCAACTCCGCCCGCAGCCTCGACGAGTCGGCCGTGATGTGACGGACGTCCCCCAGTCGGTACTGCCCGGTGATCACCGGGTCCGGGCCGCCGTACGCCGCCGTCAGGGCCTCGGCCATCTCGCCGACCGTGTGCGGGTCGCCGCTGCCGGTGTTGTACGCGGTGAGCGCGCCCGGGGTTGGATCCGCTTGCAGGGCGGCCACGTTGGCCGAGGCCACGTCCCGTACGTGTACGAAGTCACGGCGCTGGCGGCCGTCCTCGTAGACGCGGGGGGACTCGCCGCGGGCGAGGGCGGAGCGGAAGAAGGAGGCGACGCCGGCGTACGGGGTGTCGCGGGGCATGCCCGGGCCGTAGACGTTGTGGTAGCGCAGCGACACCGCCGAGCCGCCGGTCGACCTGGCCCAGGCCGCCGCCAGATGCTCCTGCGCGAGCTTGGTCGTGGCGTACACGTTCCGCGGATCGACCGGGGCGTCCTCGCCGACCAGCCCGGGGGACAGCTCCTCGCCGCAGACCGGGCAGAGCGGCTCGAAGCGGCCCGCCTCCAGGTCGGCGACCGACCGGGGGCCGGGCCGCACCACCCCGTGCCACTCGCACGAGTACCGTCCCTCGCCGTACACCACCATCGACCCGGCCAGCACCAGACGTCGTACGCCCGTCTCCGCCATGGCGGAGAGCAGGACCGCGGTGCCCAGGGCGTTGTGGGAGACGTAGTCGGCCGCGTCACCGAAGTCGACGCCGAGGCCGACCATCGCCGCCTGGTGGCAGACCGCGTCCACACCGGTCAGGGCGGTGCGGACGGTGTCGGGGTCGCGCACGTCCGACGCCGGGTCGGTGCGGATGTCGTGGACGACGGGCTCGTGCCCGTGGGCCTTCAGCGCCTCGACGACATGGGACCCGATGAACCCGGCACCGCCGGTGACCAGTACGCGCATGCCCTCAACGTAGGCCCCCGACCAGCCGTTACGGATGGGCCGCGCCCGTCATGTCACCGGTCCGTAAGACCTTTCGGCAGCGGCAGCGAGATCGTGAACACCGTCGCGCCCGGCTCGCTGGTGAGGTCGATCGTGCCGCCGTGCGCGGACACGAGGGAGTGCGCGACGGCCAGGCCGAGACCGCTGCCGCCCCGGTCGCGGCTGCGGGCCTTGTCGACCCGGTAGAAGCGGTCGAAGACCCGTTCCCGGTCGGCGGGCGGGATGCCGTGCCCTGCGTCGGCGATCCGGACGACGGCCCGGCCGTCCGTGACGGACACGGACGCGGACACCGGCGTGCCGGGCGGGGTGTGCACGGCCGCGTTGGTGAGCAGGTTGTCCAGGACCTGCCGGATGCGCTGCGGATCCAGCCGCATCGACAGCCGGGAGGGACCGGGGGCCACCGTCAGCGGATGGTCCGCGTGGGCCGCCCGGAAGGCGTCGGCGGCGTGCCCCACCAGCTCCACCAGGTCGGCGTCCGCGATCCGCAGCGGAGCCTCCACCTCGGCGGCGTCGAGACGGGCGAGCAGCAGCAGGTCGTCCAGGAGGAAGCCCATCCGGGCGGCCTCGGCGCGCAGCCGGGCCAGATGCTTGTCCCGTTCCTCGGGGGCGTTGGCGGCGGCGTACTGGAAGAGGTCCGCATAGCCCCGTACCGACATCAGCGGTGTGCGCAGCTCGTGCGAGGCGTCCGCGACGAACCGGCGCAGCCGCTGCTCGGCCTCCGCGCGGACCGCGAGGGAGTCGTCGATGTGCTCCAGCATCGTGTTGAACGCGGTGCGCAGCTCCGCCACCTCCGGGCCGCCGTCCCTGCCGTCCGCACGCAGCGGCAGCCGGGCCGCCGACTCGGTCAGGTTGTGCGAGGCGATGCCGTGGGCGGTGGACGCCATGTCGCTCAGCGGCTTCAGACCGCGCCGCAGCATCTTCCGGCCGACCACCACCAGCGCCAGCACCGCGAGCGCGAACGTGATGGCCTGCACCGTGAGCAGCTGCCCCACGGTGTCCTCGATGTCCTCCATGGGCGCCGCGCTGACCAGGACCACACCGGGTTGGACCTCGCAGCCCCGCAGCCGGTACTCGCCCTTCCCGTCGATCTTCGCGGTGCGTTGGATCTCGTCGTCCGAGTGCGCCATCGACCGGGCGAGCGCGGTCAGCGCGCTGTTGTCGTCCGGTACGTCGGAGGGCTTGCGCAGGACGGCCGAGTCGTCCGTGACGTCGTACACGGCGGTGTACCAGCCCCAGTACGGCTTCTCCTCCACGATCCCGTGCACCTGGGCGTCCGTGGTCTGCGCGGTCTGGACGAGCTTGAGCTGGTCGTCGAGCTGGTGCTCCAGGTAGTCCCGCATATATGCCGTCAGCGCCGTCCCGACGACCGCGAACACGATCAGGGACAGCACCCCGAGGCTCAGCGCGAGCCGGGTGCCGAGCCCCGTTCTGTCGTACGTCTGCCTGATCCGCCCGATCACTCGGCTGCCTGCCGGATCACGTACCCGAAGCCCCGCACGGTGTGTATCAGCGGTGCCGCGTCCGCGACGGGCTCATCGGGCTCGTCGAGCTTGCGGCGCAGCCGGCTGACGACCAGCTCGACGACGTTCGAGCGGCCCCCGAAGCCGTACTCCCACACATGGTCGAGGATCTGCGCCTTGGTGAGCACGGTCGGCGACTTGCGCATCAGGTAGCGCAGCACCTCGTACTCGGTGGGGGTGAGCGTCAGCAGCCGGTCGCCGCGCCGCACCTCGCGGGTGTCCTCGTCCATCGTCAGGTCCGCGACCTGGAGGACGGACCGCTGGAAGCCGGGCCCTGCGCTGCGCCGCAGTACGGTCCGCAGCCGGGCCATCAGCTCCTCCACCGCGAACGGCTTGACCAGATAGTCGTCGCCGCCCCGGGTCAGCCCCGCCACCCGGTCGGCGACGGCGTCACGCGCGGTGAGGAACACCACCGGCACCATCGTCCCGGAGCGGCGGAGCCGGTCGAGCACGCCGAAGCCGTCCACGTCCGGCAGCATCAGGTCGAGCACCACGATGTCCGGGTGGAACTCGGCGGCAGCCCGCAGTGCCTCCTCACCGGAGTTCGCCGTGACCGCGTCCCAGCCCTCGTAGCGGGCGACCGTCGCGACGAGGTCGGCGATCGGCGGGTCGTCGTCCACGACGAGCAGTCGTACTTTCTCCACCTCCACATAGTGCGGCACGCGCCCGTCGGCGCCATGAGCCAGGTCACGGCCGGGACCACATCGATAACCACTTGAAAGTACAACGACAGGTATTCGACAGCTCCCGCCAGCGAAGCTCAGTGTCCCAGGACCTCTGACCAAGGAGCTGCCGACCGTGACAACCGTCCAAACGCCCCCTGCGCCCCCCACGGCGATACGCCCCAGGGTGGCCGCCCGCACGGGTCTGTACGCCGTGCTGGCCGTGAACGTTGCCGTGGTGACCTACTTCTTCGTCCAGGCCGGATTCGCCTCCAACACCCTGATCGTGCTGGGCCGGTTGTGCGGCCTGTTCGGCGGACTCCTGATGGCCTTCCAGCTGCTGCTGGTGGCCCGGCTGCCCTGGTTCGACCGCCGTATCGGCATGGACCGGATGACCCTCTGGCACCGCTGGACCGGCTTCTCGCTGCTGTGGACGCTGGTCGGCCACGTGGTCTTCATCACCTTCGGCTACGGCGACTCCTCGGGCCTGGACCCGGTCAACCAGCTGGTCGACCTCGCCGAGACCACCGAGGGCGTGCTGCGCGCGCTGGTCGCCTGGCTGCTGATCATCGGCATCGGCGCCGTCTCGGCCCGCTGGGCCCGGCGCCGGCTGGCCTACGAGACCTGGCACTTCCTCCACCTGTACACCTACGCCGCCGTGGTGCTGGCGTTCACCCACGAGGTGGCGGTCGGTACGACGTTCGTCGCGTCGTCCCTGGCCACCGCCTACTGGTGGACCCTGTGGGGCTTCGCGCTCGGCGCGGTGGTCCTGGGCCGTGCCGTGCTGCCGCTGTGGCGGAACTGGCGCCACCAGCTGCGTGTCTCGGCCGTCGTCCCCGAGTCCGACAACGTCGTCTCCGTCTACATCACCGGCCGCGACCTGGACCGGATGGGCGCACGGGCCGGGCAGTTCTTCCTGTGGCGGTTCCTCACCCGCGACCGCTGGTGGCAGGCCAACCCCTTCTCGCTGTCCGCCGCGCCCGACGGCCGCGGCCTCAGGCTCACCGCCAAGGCGGCCGGCGCGGGCAGCGCGGCCCTGCGGCACGTGAAGGTCGGTACGCGGGTCTTCGCCGAGGGCCCCTACGGCGCCTTCACCGCGATGCACCGCACCCGGCCCGAGTCCCTCCTCATCGCCGGCGGCGTCGGTGTCACCCCGATCCGCGCCCTGCTGGAGGAGCTGGACGGCCACGCGGTCGTCATCTACCGCGTGAGCAACGACCGGGACGCCGTCCTCTACGACGAGCTGCGCGACCTCGCCGCCACCAAGGGCGCCGAACTGCACCTGGTCACCGGGCCGCCCGTCCCGGACCGGCTGGCCGCACCCGAACTCGGCCGGCTCGTGCCGGACATCGCCGACCGGGACGTCTTCCTGTGCGGGCCGCCGCCCATGATGAACGCGGTGCTGGGCAGCCTGCGCGAGCTGGACGTGCCCAAGCCGCAGATCCACTTCGAGCGCTTCAGCCTGGCTGGATGAGAGGGACATTGTGAAGCGAGTCATTCCCGCCCTTGTCCTGTCCGCCGCGGGCCTGGTCACCGTCTGGCGCTACGAGCCGTCGGTCGACACCGGCGCGTCCACGGAAGTGGCGGCGCCGGCGTCCACGCCCTCGGCGTCCTCATCGGGGTCCTCGGGCTCCACCGTGGTCACCGGCTCGACCATCCAGACCGACAAGGGTCCGGTGCAGGTCGAGGTGACGTTCGAGGGCGACAAGATCACCGCCGTACGGATGCTCCAGCAGCCGAACCACCCGCAGACCACCGCGGCCGTGCCGAAGCTGATCTCGGAGACGCTGACGGCCCAGAGCGCGGACATCGACACGGTGTCCGGTGCCACGATCACCACCGAGGGCTACAAGGAGTCGCTCCAGGCGGCGATCGACAAGAACGCCTCTTCCGCGGAGGCTTCGGAGTCCGCCTCTCCACAGACGACGACCGAGACCGTCGCGGGCTCGACCCTCAGCACCGAAAAGGGGCCGGTGCAGGTGGAGGTGACGTTCGAGGGCGACGCCATCAAGTCCGTGCGGATGCTCCAGCAGCCGAACCATCCCCAGACGACGGCCGCCGTACCGAAGCTGATCGCCGAGACCCTTGAGGCGCAGAGCGCGGACATCGACACGGTGTCCGGTGCCACGATCACCAGTGACGGCTACAAGGAGTCCCTCCAGGCCGCGATCGACGCGAAGGGCGCCTGACATGCACCGGGTCGAGCACGTGATGGGCTTCCCCGTCTCCCTGCGCATCGACGACGAGGAGGTCCCCGCCGCTCTCGCGGACGAGGTCTTCGCATGGCTGCGCGAGGTCGACGAACGGTTCAGCCCGTTCAAGCCCGACAGCGAGGTGTCCCGGCTCGACCGGGGCGACATCGCGCTCGGCGAGGTCAGTGCCGATCTCGCCGAGGTGCTCGACCTGTGCGAGCAGTACCGTCTCGCCACCGGCGGCGCCTTCGACGCCCGTCGGCCCGGCGAGGGCCTCGACCCGTGCGCGGTCGTCAAGGGCTGGTCGGTGCAGCGGGCGGCGGAACTCCTCACGGCGGCGGGCATGCGGCGGTTCTGCCTCAACGCCGGCGGCGACGTGGTCGCGGCGGGCGGTCCCTGGCGCGTGGGCATACGGCACCCCGAACACGCCGATCAGCTGTGCACGGTGCTGGAGATCAGGGACGGCGCGGTCGCGACCTCCGGGCGCTATGAGCGGGGCGATCACATCGTCGACGGGCGGACGGGGCGTCCGGCGACCGGACTGCTCTCGGTGACCGTCGTGGCGTCCACGCTCACCGAGGCGGACACGGCGGCGACTGCCGCGTTCGCGATGGGTGCGGAGGGGGTTGCCTGGGCGGCTGGGCGGGTGGGGTGTGAGGTGTTCGCGGTGGACGCCGAGCGGCGGGTGCTGCGTACTGAACGGGTGCCGGTCGCCTAAGAGCTCGGTGCGTCTGGTCGGCTTGCGGGTGCGGGTCTGTGGGGGCTGGTCGCGCAGTTCCCCGCGCCCCTATGGGGCACGTTGCGCGGGGCGGTACGGGAACCCGTACCGCCCCTTTGTGTGGCCGGTTCAGCCCAGGCGGTACAGGCCGGTGTACGCGCTCACTGCCGTGCCGTTCTCCTTGACCCACTCGGTGATGTCGGAGCTGGTGCCGCTGCCCTGGCCGCTGTCGGTGATGACGATGTAGTGCAGCTTGCCCGTCTTCACCAGGCTCTTGAGCTTGGCGAGGGTCATGGCGTCGTCGGTGCCGGACCAGCCGCCCATGGAGATGACGGGCTCGCCGGACTCCAGGATGATCGAGGAGGCGGTCTGGTCGGTGGCGACCGCGACCAGCCAAGTGGCGCCGTCCTGGTGCTTCTTGAGGTACGTGATCATCTCGGACGAGACCTGGGTGTCGCCGCCCGTGCCGCCGCCACCGCTGGTCCGGTTGCCGGAGGGTGCCTGCTTGGACGCGGAGCCGGTGGGCGCACCGCCGCCCTTGCCCTGGCCTCCGCCGCCCCCGCCCATGCCCCCACCGGTACTCGGCCCCGCGGTCGGATTCGTCCCGTTGGTCGAGGAGGTCGCCGCCGACGCCGAGTACGCGGCCGGCCCCGCCAGCAGCGCCACGACCGCCGCCAGTGCCGCAAGCCCCATCAGCCGGCGCCGCTTGGTGAACCGGCCGAGCAGCAGCCCGAGTACGGCGGCCGCACCGGCGACCCCGGCCACGACCTGCGCGACCGTGTACAGCGTGCCGGAGCCGGAGACCCGCTGGAGCAGCACGACCGCCCAGATGGCGCTCACGGCGATCGCCGCCGGCAGCACCCACCCCCACTTCACCGCCGGACGTGAGCGGAAGGCGTCGTACAGCATGACCCCGCCCGCGCCCGCCAGCGCCGCGATGCCGGGGGCCATGGCGGTGACGTAGTAGGGGTGGAAGGTGCCCTCGGCGAGGGCGAACGTCAGATAGTGCAGCACGAACCAGCCGCCCCACAGCATCAGCGCCGCCCGCTTGGCGTCCGTACGGGGCGCCCGTCCGCGCAGCACCAGCCCGCCGATCAGCGCGACCACGGCGAAGGGGATCAGCCAGGAGATCTGGCCGCCCATGATGTCGTTGAACATCCGGTACAGGCCCGCGTCGCCGCCGAAGCTCGCCCCGTTGCCCTGCGAGCCCACCGACGAACTCGCCCCGAAGATGCGGCCGAAGCCGTTGTAGCCGATGACCAGGTCCCAGACCGTGTTGTCGGTCGAGCCGCCGATGTAGGGCCGGGAGGAGGCGGGTACCAGATCGACGACCACCATCCACCAGGCGCTGGAGACGACCAGCGCGACCGTGCCGACCGCGAGGTTGCGGATGCGCCGCCCGACACTTCCCTGCGCCGCCCAGAGGTAGACGACGAAGAACACGGGCAGGACGACGTAGGCCTGCATCATCTTCGTGTTGAACGCGAACCCGATCGCGACCCCGGCCCACACCAGCGGCATCATCCGCCCGGTGCGCACGGCCTTCAGCAGCGCGGCGGCGCCGAGCAGCATCAGGAAGACCAGGACCGGGTCCGGGTTGGTGTCCCGGCTGATGGCCACCGTGATCGGGGTGAGGGTCAGCGCGAGTGCGGCGATGATGCCCGCCACCGGTCCGAAGTCCCGCTTGACCAGCCGGTACAGCAGCGCCACGGACCCGACGCCCAGCGCGACCATCGGCAGCATCAACTGCCAGGTCCCGTAGCCGAAGACACGGGCCGACAGGCCCATCACCCACAGCGCGAACGGCGGTTTGTCGACCGTGATGAAGCTCCCGGCGTCCAGGGCGCCGAAGAAGAACGCCTTCCAGCTCTGCGTGCCGCTGTAGACGGCCGCGTTGTAGAAGGTGTTGCCGGTGACCGAGGTCAGGTTCCAGGCGTACAGGGCCGCGGCCAGCACCAGGACCGCCCACAGCGCCGGGCGCGCCCAGCGAGGGTCGTCCGGCAGGGCCGCGCGGTGCCGGGGGCCGCTGTCCCGCACGGGCGCGGGCGGCGGGGCGAGGGTCGTCATGACACATGCTCCAGGGATCCGGACGGGAAGGACATGACGACGACGGTCGAGGCGGCGTCTGGGGGATCCCTGAGCCCGCTCTGAGGACACCGTGAGAATCAGCGAACTCACAGTTCACGCACAGAGGGATGGTGGCGGACCCAGAGGTTTCCCCCGGTCGTGACCGCCCCGCCGCCCGCAACACAGGCCGTCTAGACTCTCCCCCCAACGGCCCGCGCCGTGGCCGAAAGCGGGCAACTTCTGCCAGACCCGAAGGGTATTCGGCGTTTTGATACGGATAGATTCAGTCACCAAGCGGTATCCGGACGGCACGGTGGCGGTCGACCGGCTCTCGTTGGAGATACCCGACCGCTCGATCACCGTCCTCGTGGGACCGTCGGGCTGCGGGAAGACGACGACCCTGCGCATGATCAACCGGATGGTCGAGCCGAGCGAGGGGACCATCACCCTCGACGACGTCGACATCATGAAGCAGCCGGTCAACACGTTGCGCCGGTCCATGGGTTACGTCATCCAGAACGCGGGACTCTTCCAGCACCGGACGATCGTCGACAACATCGCCACCGTGCCCCGCATGCTGGGCTGGGGGAAGGACAAGGCCCGGGCGCGGGCCAGGGAGCTGATGGAGCGGGTCGGGCTCGACGCCGCGCTCGCCAAGCGCTACCCCTACCAGCTGTCCGGCGGTCAGCAGCAGCGCGTCGGTGTGGCGCGGGCCCTCGCCGCGGATCCGCCGGTGCTGCTGATGGACGAGCCGTTCTCGGCCGTCGACCCGATCGTCCGCAAGGGCCTTCAGGACGAACTCCTGCGGATCCAGGCGGAGTTGGGCAAGACCATCGTCTTCGTCACCCACGACATCGACGAGGCCGTCAAGCTGGGCACCATGGTCGCTGTGATGCGCACCGGCGGCCATCTCGCCCAGTTCGCGCCCCCGGCCGAGCTGCTGACCGACCCGGCGGACGCCTTCGTGGAGGACTTCCTCGGCGCCGACCGCGGCATCCGGCGGCTGTCGTTCTTCCCGTCCGCGGGTCTGGAGCTGCTGACCGCGCCGATCGTCGCCATCGACGCCACGGCCGAGCAGATCGCCGGCCGAGGGACTCAGGACGCGCCCTATCTCCTCGTAACGGATCTGGACGGCAAGCCGCTCGGCTGGGCCGAACCGGAGGACCTGGCCGCGGGGGACATCCGGCAGGACCGACTCCTCGCCCACGGACGGCCGTTCGTCGCCGGTACGGACTCGCTGCGGGCCGCGCTCGACTGCGCCGTGCTCTCGCCCACCGGGTGGGCCGTCGCCGTGGACGCGGAGGGGCGGGCCGCCGGGGTCGTCTCACAGGCGAGCATCGCCGAGGCGATCCGCGGTGCTCATGAGAAGAACGCGCAGAAGGTCGCGCCATGAGCGAACTCTTCGACCTGCCCAGCGACCTCCAGAACACCTACTTCGGACTGGTCCTGCTGCACCTGCGCGAAGCGCTGCTCCCGGTGCTGGCCGGACTGCTGGTGGCGCTGCCCCTCGCCCAGCTGTGCGTGCGGCTGCGCTGGCTGTATCCGCCGGTGCTGTGGGTGACGACCGTGCTGTACGCGATCCCGTCCCTCGCCTTCTTCGTCATCCTCATCGACTACACGGGCCTCAGCGAACTCACGGTGATGATCCCGCTGGCCGTCTACAGCCTGGTGGTGCTGGTGCCCGCCATCGTGGACGGGGTGCGGTCGGTGCCGCAGGAGACCCTGGCCGCCGCCACCGCCATGGGCTTCGGGCCGGTACGACGCTATGTCCAGGTGCAGTTGCCGATCGCGGCGCCCGCGATCATCGCCGGGCTGCGGGTGGCGTCCGTGTCGAGCATCTCCCTCGTCAGCGTCGGCATGCTGATCGGCAACCAGGGTGCCCTCGGCAACCTGCTCAACAGCGGCATGATCTACAACCAGCCGCGCCTGATCTGGCTCTCCGTGGTGGGCACGGCCGTCCTCGCCATCCTCGTGGACGCCGCGCTGATCGGAGTCCGCGTGCTGCTCACGCCCTGGATGCCGCGCGGCAGCCGTAAGAACGTGCGCCCGCTCCCCGTGAAGGAAGCCGCCCGGTGAACGTACTGAACTACATCGACGCCTTCTTCAGCGACAGCGCCCACTGGCAGGGCTACGACGGCATCCCGACGCGCGTCGCCGAGCACATCCAGTACACGCTGGAGGCGCTCGCCATCGCCGCCGCCGTCGGACTGCCGGTCGGTCTGCTCACCGGCCACACCGGACGCGGCGGCAACACACTCGCCCTCATCGCCACCGCGGGCCGCGCGTTGCCCAGCTTCGGCCTGATGGTGCTGATGTTCGTGCTGCTCGGGCTCGGCCTGGCCCCCGTCATGATCCCGCTGGTCGTCCTGGCCATCCCGCCCATCCTCGTCACCACCTACGAGGCGATGCGCTCCGTCGACCCCGCCCCGGTCGACGCCGCCCGGGGCATGGGCATGGCCGAGACCGAGGTCCTGTTCCGCGTCGAACTCCCGGTCGCACTCCCGCTGATCCTCAGCGGCCTGCGCTCGGCGGCCATCCAGATCGTCTCGACAGCCACCATCGCCGCGTACGTCAGTTTCGGCGGCCTCGGGCGTTACATCGTCGACGGCCTCTACCAGCGCAACTACGAGAAGGTCGTCGGCGGTGCCACGCTGGTCGCCGCGCTCGCCCTGGTCACGCTCGGGGCGTTCTGGGCGGCGGGCCGCTTCTCGGTGTCACGGGGAGTACGCCACAGCGGCTGAGGCAGTCCGTCCGCTGCGGCGCCGTCGTGGCTGGTCGCGCAGTTCCCCGCGCCCCTAAAGGGGCGTCTCGGGAGCGCCCCCGAAGGGGCGCGGGGAACTGCGCGACCAGCCCCCACCGGCCCGCACTGTTGATACGGCCCGCATGTTCATACGGCACCCCCCGCGGAGCGAGCCAGCGCCAGTTCCAGCACCACCAGCAGAGCGTCCCGCACAGAGCCCCGTTCCCGTGCGTCGAAGACGACAACCGGGACCCCGTCGGAGACATCGAGCGCCCAGCGGACCTCGTCAAGCTCGTGCTCGACCCTGCCGTCGAAGGCGTTGACGGCGATCGCGAACGGGATCTGCTTGTGCTCGAAGTAGTCGACCGCGGCGTAGCAGTCGTCGAGGCGGCGGGTGTCGACGATGACCAGCCCGCCCACCGCACCCTCGACGAGGTCGTCCCACATGAACCCGAACCGGTCCTGCCCGGGCGTGCCGAACAGATACAGCTTCAGGGTCGGGTCGACGGTGATGCACCCGAAGTCCATGGCGACCGTGGTCGTGGTCTTGCGGGGGGTGTGGGACAGGTCGTCCACACCCGCGGCGACCTCGGTGATCGCGGCCTCGGTGGTCAGTGGCTCGATCTCGGAGATCGAGCCGACCGCCGTGGTCTTGCCCACGCCGAAGCCGCCCGCGATCACCATCTTCACCGGCAGCGGCGGTCGTACGGCGGTCTGCGCAGCCGCGCCGCGGGTGACCGGTTCAGTCGGAGTCACGGAGTACCCCCCGGGAGTCGGGGATGGCACGGAGGCCATCGATAACCCGTCGCAGGACGGATGAGTCATGGGTGACGTCGGAGTTGGGCAGGTGCACCGTCAACTGCCCTGCCGCCCGCAGGTCCTCGGAGAGGATACGGACCACGTTGAGGTGCAGCCGCAGCCGGGCCGCGATCTCCGCGATGGACTGCGGCTGCCGGCAGGCAGCAACGATGTCGTGCTGTTCGAAGGAGAGCCGGTCGAGTGCGGCGAGGCCCTCGGCGGTGGCCACCACCTGGGTTTCGACGGGCATCGTCCGGCCGGCTGAACTCGGTGCCACCCGGCCGGCGGTGACGAGGAACGGCCGTACGGCGGAGGCGGGGCCCACCGGGTCCGGTGAGCCGTCCTCGCCGGCACCGCTCGGCGTACGGCCGTCCGCCATGGGTCTGCTTCCTCTTTTTCCTGGACCGGGCGGTGCCCGGTCAGCCCGACGACGGGACGCCGACGGTGTTCTTCAGTTCGAGCACGAGCTGAGGGCTGAGCGCGGCACCGGCACGGTTGGCGAACAGCGTCATCTCGTAGGCGATGTTGCCCAGCTTGGCCTCCTTGTCGGCGACCACGCCGAGCACGGCGCCGCTGCCGATCGCGGAGACCAGGACATGGCCGCCCTCCAGGTCGATGATGACCTTGTTCAGGGCGCCCAGGCCGTAGTTGCCGGAGGCTCCGGCGGCCAGGCTGGTGAGGCCGGAGACGATCGCGGCCAGCCGCTCGGAGTGCGCCCGCTCCCGTAGCTGTGCCACCGCGATCAGCAGACCGTCGGACGACACCGCGATGGCGTCGACGACACCTGCGGTCTCGGTGGCGAAACGGTTGAGCAGCCAGGTGAAGTCAGCTGCTGCGGCCCGCAGTTCGTCCGGCGTGGCGCCTCCCGTGGGAGTGTCACCTGTCGACGTGCTCACTGCTCCGCTCCTTCCGGGAGGTGGTTCTGGTCCTGCGGCGTCTTCGAGTCCGGCTCACTGCCGCTGTCCCGGTGTGCCCGCTCCACGCCCGCCTCGAACTCCTCCAGCGCGCTGCGGACGGCGTCCGCGTCGGCGGGAGGTGCGGCGGGGCTCGCCTCGCGGTCGGTGTCGCCGACGGTCGTACGGAGTGTCGCGCCGCGGACACGGCGGCGCAGCGGGCGGGCGGAACCGGGAGGTTCGGGCTCCCCGCCGGACTCTTCTCGAGGCCTGGGGATGAGGGACGTCCCCTCGTCAGGGGCGGACTCCCGCTTGGGCACCCGGCGGGGGAGCGGGGCGGCGCCGTTTGTCTGCGGTGCGGCGGCCGAGGGCCGGGGGCCCGATGCCGCCTCACCGGCCGGTCCGGCGGCGGGCGCCGCCGTCACCGGGCTCATCGCGAGCAGCAGCGACGACGGGATGGCCACCTCGGCGGTCACCCCGCCACCCGGTGTCCGGGTCAGCGTGATCCCGACCGACCAGCGGCGCGCCAGCGTACCCACCACGAACAGGCCGAGCACCTTCGTCGGGACGAGGTCGAGGCGCTCACGGCGGATCAGCCGGGCGTTCTCCTCGGCGAGCCGCTCGGCGCTCATGCCCAGGCCGTGGTCGGCGATCACGATCGACGCGCCGCCCCCGTCACCGGTGTGCACGGTCACCTCGACCGGGCTGCCGGCCGGCGAGAACGACACGGCGTTCTCCAGGAGTTCGGCCACCATCAGCGTCAGGTCGCCGATGATGTCGGGCTCCACCATGACGTCGGTGCGCGCGTCGAGCTGCACCCGCTGGAAGCCCTCGATCTGGCCGAGTCCGGCCCGCACCACGTTGGTGAGCGACGTGGGGCCGGAGTCGAGGACCGTCTCGCGGATGCCGGCCAGCAGCATCAGGCTGTCCGCGTTGCGGCGCAGCCGGACCGCGATGTGGTCGATGGAGTAGAGGCGTTCGAGGAGGGCCGGGTCGGTCTCGCCGCGCTCGACGGCGTCGATCAGGGCCAGCTGGCGGGTGGTGAGGTTGCTGACCCGGCGGCCGACGTTGCCGAACATCTCGGCGGTGTTGCGGCGGCTGAGCACCTGGCGCTCCAGCAGCGCGGCCGCCGTGGCCTGTACATGGTTGAAGGCCTCGGCGAGGTCGCCGATCTCGTCGCGCGCCGTGACCGGGACGTCCCGCAGCAGCGGCGGACCGTCGTCCTCGGTGTCGTCGTCGGCCACCCGGGCGAGTTCGCGCCCGGCGACCTCGGCGACCTCCTGCGCGGCACCGGTGAGAGCCTGCACCGGGCGGACCACCGAGCGGCGCACCGCCACGGAGAGGGCCAGCCAGAGCGCGAAGCCGAACAGGGCGATCCCCAGCAGCCAGGCGGCGTTCCGCCAGGCGTCGCTGGAGGCGTCGTCGGCGCGGTCGGCGATCTGGCCGATGAGCGAGGAGGTGATCTTCAGCCGGGTCTGGGACTGCGCGCGGTAGTCGGCGTAGCCGTCCAGGGCCTCCGCGAACGCGGTGCGGATCTCCTGCGGTGAACCGGCCTGTAGGTTGCTGGGGTCGATCTGAAGCTCGGAGTAGTGCCGGATGATCTCCGCCTGGGCGGTGTTGTGCTCGATACCGCTCAGCTCGTCGGCCTGCGCCTCGGTGGCGAACCGGGCGAAGCGCTCGGCCTGGTGCGTGTACAGCTCGTAGTTGCCGACCGCGGCGATGAACTCGATGAGCGCGTTGGAGTCACCGGTTCGCGCCGAGAACACGCTGGTCTCGAAGGCGCTGTGGGCGGCGTCGGCGCGCAGCAGGGAGTCCAGCAGATTGCCGGTGAAGGTGGCGGCGAGGGCCGCGTTGCGGTCGAGTTCGAGGCCGTCGATCACGCCCTTGGCGGCGTTCATGTAGGCCGGGTCGATGTTGTCGGCGGGCAGATAGCCCTGCTCGATCGTCGCCCGCAGGCTGGACAGGCCGTTGATCTCCTTGAGTGCCTGCGCCTCGGTGTCCGGCAGCCGGTCGTCGAAGGTGTCGCGCACCGTCTCGACCTGCTCGTCCACCGCGGCCTGCGCCTTGCGGTAGGCGGTGAGACCGGGCCGGGCACCCGACTCGGTGGCCTCGAACCGTACGGACAGCAGGATCGCCTGCTGGTGCTCGGCGTTCACCCGGTCGGCCAGCTCCGCCACCTGGGCGCTGTCCCGCACCAGCCGGGCCGCGGCGGCAGCGTCCCGGGCCTGGCCCACCTGGTCGGTGATGAGATACGCCAGCAGTACGGCGACCACGGCGAGCGGGACACCGACCAGCACATTGAGCTTGCGCCGGAACGGCCAGCGGTCGGCGAAGCGCCTTAGGCCCACCTCGTTCGTGGACACCAGGCCTCCTTCGTGGGGTATCTCACGGCGCGCGAACGCACGCGACCGTTTCTGATCGACTCGGGCTGGTAGGCGATGTCATGGGAGCGGCGCCTGCACACCACTGTGCCGCGCCAACTCCGGCGAGACTACAGCCTCTTCGGAAGCGTGCACTCCGCACCCTCAGTCAAGAATCCATTACAACCCGACTGCGGTACCTTGCCGGATCCTCCCCGTTATCTTCACGATCGGGTACGCATCGAAGCCAATTGGTGACCCGGCTGCTCTTGACTGACCAAGAAGTGGCTGGATTGGATCAGATGAAGGTCATCCAACTCTCTGAGCCCGGAACGGGAATTGTGACTTCTACCGTGAAGAGCAGCTGGTCCAGCATGCGAAACCCCCGCGCGGCCGCGGTCGCCCTCGCCGCAGTGGCGGCGCTCGTGGCCGGGTGCGGCTCGTCCGACTCCGCCGACGACCCGCTGGCGGAAGACAAGGCGGACGGCAGCACGGTCGTCGTCGGCTCGAACAACTTCGCTGAGAGCATCCTGCTCGCCGACATCTACGGCGAGGCTCTGAAGGCCAAGGGCGTCAAGGTCGAGTACAAGCCCAACATCGGCAGCCGTGAGACGACCTACGGCCTGCTCAAGAACGGCTCCATCACCGTCCTGCCCGAGTACAACGGCTCGCTGCTGGCGTACCTGGACCCGAAGGCGGAGCAGGCCTCCATCGAGGCCGTCGGCGCCGCGGTGAAGGCCAAGCTCGACTCCAAGCTGACGCTCCTCGACCCCTCGCCGGCCGAGGACAAGGACTCCGTGTCGGTGAACGCGGAGACCGCCAAGAAGTACAGCCTCACCTCGTCGTCCACCCTCGAGGACCTCAAGGACGTCGCCCCCGACATGGTCATCGGCGGCTCGCCCGAGTTCCAGACCCGCCAGCAGGGCCTGCTCGGCCTGAAGGACGTGTACGGCCTGGAGTTCAAGACCTTCAAGGCGCTCGACGCGGGCGGCCCGCTGACCACGGCGGCGCTGAAGAAGAACACCGTGCAGGCCGCGGACATCTTCACCACGGACCCGAACATCATCAAGGAGAAGTTCGTCGTCCTCCAGGACCCGAAGAACCTCTTCGGCTTCGCGAACGTGACCCCGCTGGTCTACAAGAGCGGACTCTCCCAGGACGGCATCGCCGCCCTCAACGCGGTCTCCGCCAAGCTCGACACCAAGACGCTGCTCGACCTGGACTCCCAGGTGCAGCTCGAGAACAAGGACCCGCTGGACGTCGCCAAGGCCTGGCTGAAGACGGCCGGCCTGAGCTGACCCCGGCGTTCAGCCGCGTAGAGGCGGTGGGCCCGAGACCGATGCGCTCGTGCCCACCGCCTTCGGCGTGCGCGGGGCCGGGTCCGACGCCGAAGAACACCGCCCCGCAGATGCGCTGCCGGTCCGGTCGGCGCGAGACGCCGGTGACCGGCCGCTGCCGTCGGGGAGTTCACCCGTGGTCCGCCCGACGCCCCTGTCGGCGCTCGGCCCCGCGACGACGGTGGACGGCGCTCACCGCGCTGCTGCTCGGTGAGGCGATGAACCTGTCGGGCGCGACGATCGTGCAGGACGCCTCGTCGGGGATCCACCCCTGATCCTCTTCGGACCCCTGACGAAGGTGCCCCGCGGCCGCCCTACACCGGTATGCCCACCCCGAGTTCCGCTGCCGCCCTCGCCGCCGCGCCGATCGCCACCGCGTCCTCGCCCAGACGGGCCGGCAGGACGCGGAGCGGGTGTCCGCTGACAGGGGGTTCGGCGGCGAGGGCGGCGCGGATCGGCGGTTCGAGGAGGGGCCAGGTGCGGGCGACCCCGCCGCCGATGACGCAGGTGGTGACGTCCAGCAGGCCCGCGGTGATCAGCAGCGCGCGGGCCACCGCCGTGCCCGCCGCCTGGTACGCGGCGAGTGCGTCGGGGTCGCCCCGGTGGGCCGCCTCCGCCACCTCCCGCGCGGTGCGCGCGCCGCACCGCGCGGCGATCGCGCGGCCCGACGCCACGGTCTCCAGATGGCCCCGGCCGCCGCAGGTGCACGGCAGTTCGCCGAAGCCGGGAATGTGGCCGATCTCGCCCGCCGCGCCGTGCGGGCCGTCGTACAGCGAGCCGTCCAGCCACAGCGCCCCGCCGACCCCGGTGCCGAGGGTCATCCCGAGGACATGGGTCCCGCCCGAGGCCGCGCCCTTCGCGACCTCGCCGCGCAGGAACGCGTTGACGTCGTTGTCCAGGAACGCCGGTACGCCCAGCGCCTGCTCGACCGCTTCCGTCACCGCGAACCCGGCCCACCCGCGGAACGAGTCGGACGCGACCAGGATCCGTCCCGCCCGCACGTCCACCAGGCCCGCCGCGCCCACTCCGACGCCCAGCAGCCGGGCCGGTGTCCGGTCGAGCAGCAGCCGTAGCGCGTCGAGCGCGGTGCCGATCATCGCCGTACCGCCCTCGGCCGCGGGGGTCGGCGCCCCTTGGCGGTCGACGACGTCGAGGTCCGGTGTGCAGAGCACCACCTGGGTGGTCGTACCGCCGATGTCGATGCCGGCGACCGCCTTCACGCGGTGGCTCCGAGTTCGGCCCGGCGCCTGCGTTGCAGCACCGGATCCGGCACCGGTACGGCCGCGATGAGCCGTCGTGTGTACTCCGTCTCCGGACGCAGCAGTGTGGTCATGGTCGGCCCCTGCTCCTCGACGCGCCCCGCCCGCATCACGACGACGCGACCGGCGAACTCCTGCACCACGGCCAGGTCGTGCGAGACGAACAGACAGGCGAACCCCAGCTCGGCCTGCAACTCGGCGATCACCTCCAGCACCGTCCGCTGCACACTCACGTCGAGCGCGCTCGTCGGCTCGTCCGCCACCAGCAGCCGCGGCTCCAGCACCAGGGCCCGCGCCAGACTCACCCGCTGCCGCTGGCCTCCGGACAGCTCGCGGGGACCCCGCTGCATCAACTCCTTCGACAGCCGCACGCGTTCGAGCACCTCGGCGACCCGGGCCCGCCGCTCGGCCGCCCGCATCCCGCGCCGGTGCACCCGCAGCGGCTCGGCCACGCACTCCGCGACGCTCATCCGGGCGTCCAGCGAGGCCACCGGGTCCTGGAGCACCACACCGACGCCGGCCAGCAGGGCCCGGCGCGCCCGTCCTCGCGTCCTCCCGAGGTCGGTGTTGAACAACGCGACGGAACCGGAGGCCGGCGGGACGAGTCCGAGTGCCACCCGGGCGGCCGTCGACTTACCCGACCCGGACTCGCCGACCAGCCCCACCGTCTCGCCCGCTCCGACCGTGAGGGACACGTCCTCAAGGGCCCGTACGGTACGACGTCCCCGGCCGAAGTGCACGGTCACGTCCCGGAGTTCGACCACCGGGGCGCCCGCCTTCGCCGGGGCCTGCACTTCACCGGGCTCGGTCACCGCCAGCCGTGGCACGGCCGCCAGCAGCCGTTGTGTGTACTCGTGCGTCGGACGCAGCAGTACGTCCTCCACCGGCCCGCTCTCCACGACCTCGCCCTGAAGCATCACGGCGACCCGGTCGGCGAAGTCGGCGACCACGCCCATGTTGTGCGTGACCAGCAGCACGCCGGTACCCGAGTCGGCGGCCAACTCCCGTAGCAGATCCAGGATCTCGGCCTGCACGGTCACGTCCAGCGCGGTGGTCGGCTCGTCCGCGATCAGCAGCCCCGGCGAGTTGGCGATCGCCATGGCGATGACGACGCGCTGCCGCTGGCCGCCCGACAGCTGGAACGGGAACGCGGACGCCCGCTGCTCCGGCTCCGGAATGCCGACCCGGCGCAGCAGTTCGACCGCCTCGCGGGCGGCCTCCTTGGCGGAGACGGGACGGTGGTTGCGTACGACTTCCGCTATCTGCCTGCCGATTCGGGTCAGCGGGTCGAGTGCGGTCGCCGGTTCCTGGAAGACCATGGACGCGGTACGGCCGCGGAGCCGGGCGAGTTCGGTTTCGGAAGCGGTTACGACATCCGTGCCGTCGACCGTCACCCGGCCCGACGCCCGCGCGGTGCCCGGCAGCAGTCCCATCGCGGCGAGCGCGACCGTGGACTTGCCGGACCCGGACTCGCCGACGAGCGCGAGGGTTTCGCCCGGCCGTACGTGCAGCGAGACATCGCGTACGGCGGGTACGTCGCCGGTCTCGGTGGAGAAGGTCACGTTCAGGTCCTCGATGTCCAGGATGCTCATCCGCGTCCCCTCACGTCGAAGGCGTCGCGCAGTCCGTCGCCGATCGCGTTGAACGCGCAGACGACGAGGATGATCGCGAGGCCGGGCGGCACGATCAGCCACCAGCGGTCCGAGTACGCCGCCGTCAGACCGGACGACAGCATGCCGCCCCAGTCCGTCGCCGGCGGCTGGACGCCCAGGCCGAGATACGACACGTACGCGACGAGCAGGATCGCGTCGGCGACCTGGAAGGTGGCCGCGACGACGATCGTCGACACCGAGTTGGGCAGGATGTGCCGGGCGATGGCCCGGCCGTGCGTGCCGCCGGTCGCGCGCAGGGTCAGCACGTAGTCGCGGCTCTTGAGCGTGAGCGTCTCCGCCCGCACCAGCCGGGAGGGGACCAGCCAGGACACCAGGCCGAGGACGACGATCAGGCCGGCTGTGTCCGGCGTGGTGATCGCCGAGACGACCAGCAGGATGAACAGCGCCGGGATGGCGATCCCCGCGTCCACGACCCGCATCATCACCGCGTCCACCCAGCCGCCCGCATACCCCGCGACCGCTCCCCACAACGTGCCGATGACGGTCGCGAGGATCCCGGCCGCGAGCCCCACGAGCAGCGAGACCTGCCCGCCGTACATCAGCCGCCCGAGCTCGTCGTGCCCCACGGCGTCGGTACCCAGCCAATGGGCACCGCCGGGTGGGAGGTTGACCTGGGTGAGGTCGGTATGGGTCTGGTCGGTGGAGTACAACAACGGCCCGACGAAACAGAAGAGCAGGAAGAGGCAGACGACGACGAGGCCCGCCACGGCGAGCCTGTTGCGCGCGAAGCGCGCTGTCAGGGGCGCGGGGAACTGCGCGACCAGCCCCCACCGGCCCGCGGCTTCAACACGGCCACTCACGTGCGGCCCTCCTTCACGCGGGGATCGACGATCCGCTGGACCACGTCCGCAAGCAACGTGCCCACAACCGTCGCCACAGAAATGACCAGCACGCACCCGAGCAGCACCGGATAGTCCGACGACTGCGCCGCACTCCAGAACAGCAGCCCCATCCCGGGGTAGTTGAACAACTGCTCAACAACCAGCGCACCGCCGAACAGCACCGGCACGTAGTACCCGAGCATCGCCACGACCGGGGTCAGCGAGTTGCGGAACACATGCCGGAAGAGGATCGCCCGCCGCCGTGCGCCACCGGCCCGCGCGGTGCGGACGTAGTCCTCGGAGAGGTTCTCCAGGGTCGCGGCCCGCATGTACCGGCTGAACACGGCCACCATGGAAGCGGCGCCCGTGACCACCGGCAGCACCAGCGCCGCCGGGTCCGCGAACACCTGGGCCACCGTCTCTCCCTGGGGCGCCTGGGAGGGGAACCAGCGCAGGACCTGGGTGAAGAGCAGGATCAGGACCAGGCCCAGGAAGTACACGGGCGTCGAGTACGCGACGAAGCTGAGCGTCGTGATCGTGTAGTCCACGGGTTTGTTGCGCCGCACCGCCTGCCACATGCCGAGCGGGATCGCGAGCAGCAGGCCGACCAGCGCGGACAGCACGGTCAGCACCAGGGTCTTCGGCAGCCGTTGCTCGATCAGCCGGGAGACCGCTTCGTTGAGCGTGAACGAGGTGCCGAGGTCGCCCTGGAGCAGATTGCCCAGGTAGTAGAGGTACTGGATGGGCAGCGAGCGGTCCAGGCCCTGTTCGTGGTTGAACGCGGCGATCTGCTGGGCCGTCGCCTGCGGGCCGAGGATCCCGCGTGCGGGACCCCCGGGCAGCGCGTGCAGCAGACAGAAGACCACGATCGTGACGATCAGGATGACGGCCAGGGCCTGGAGGAGCCGCCGGGCCAGGTAGAAGACCGTGTCCATCGTCAGCTGGTCCACTTCCACTGCGCGGGGTGGAAGTTCGCGAGGGAGTCCTGCGAGAAACCGCCGAGACCGTTCTTGGTGACCGAGACCTGGTAGACCGGTTCCGGCAGCCAGATCACCGGCAGGTCCTCGGCCAGGGCCGCGCTGTAGTCCTGGATCGCCTGGTTCGAACTCGATGTCGTGGAGGCCGAGATGAGCTTGTCGACCGCCGGGTTGGAGTAGTTGCCGAAGTTCGAGCCGCCGCCGGTCTGGAACAGCGAGTCACCGGTCGGGAAGGCGTTGAAGTACCAGCTGCCCGCCGTACCGAAGAAGGACAGCTGCCACTTGCAGATCGACTGGCCGGAGGTGCACTGCGGGGTCTGCGACAGCACCGAATTGACCGGAGCGGTCTTGATCGAGAACTTGATGCCGGTCTTCGCCAGCGAGGACTGGACCGCGCTCATCATGTTGTCCGTCACCGTCGAGCCGGACTGTGACAGCACCTGCATCTCGAACTTCGTTCCCTTGGCGATGCCTTCACCGCACTTCGCGGGCTCGGTGCAGGTCATGACGCCGCCCTGCTCGCTCCAGCCGTGGTCGGTGAGAAGCGTGCGCGCAGAATCCGTAGAAAACGGATACGGGTTGTCTTTCTGCGTCGGCGAGACGAAGTCGGAGGCCTGTCCCTGCGGGATCGGCCCGTATCCGGACACCGCCGTGCCGTTGTAGACGACCTTCGCCAGACTGGCCTGGTCGATCGAGTGCTGCACGGCCTGCCGGGCGTAGAGCTGCTTGAACACCGCGCCCATCGCGGGGTTGTTGAAGTTGTACGGCATGTAGGTGATCGCCCAGCCCGACCAGGGTTTCACCTCGTAGCCCTGCGCGGTGAAGCTGTCCTTCTGGTCGAGGTCGGTCGCCTCGATGTAGCCGTAGTCGACGCTGCCCGAGCGCAGCGCGTTCTTCTCGGCGTCCGCCGTGGTGAAGGGCAGCAGGTTGACTGTGCTGATGCCGGGCTTCTCGCCGCCGTCGTACTTCTTGTTCGCGGTGAGGACGACCTTGCCCGCGGTCGTGAAGGACTTGACCGTGTAGGGGCCGCTGATGGTCTTCCAGAGCGGGTCGCTCGCGTAGCCGGAGATGTTCTTCGCGGCGTTGTTGAGGTCCTTCCACACCTGCTTGGCGTCGCCGCCCTTGTCCCAGGCGTGCGCCGGGAGCGGCGTGACCTCGCTCAGCTCGTTGGCCAGCATCCACTGGGGGTTGTAGGCCTTGTCGAACGTGATCGTGAAGTGGCGGTCGTCGACCGTCTTGAAGGACGTCCAGGTGTCCGGCGCCTGGCCGGGGGTGTAGCCCGCCCACTCCGTCTTGTTCGCCTTGATGAGGTCGAACCAGAACTCGACGTCGCGCGAGGTGATGGGCTTGCCGTCGCTCCAGTGCCGGTCGCCGAGCGTGATGGTGACGCTCTTCTGGTCGGCGGCGAAGTCGGCGGCGGTGGCGATGGACGCCTTCTTGTTCCACGCGATCTTGCCGGTGGAGCCGTCATAGGCGACGAGCCGCTCCCACAGACTGTCGGCGATGGAGCGGTTGTTGGTGTTCAGGTGCGCCGCGGTGCCGATCGGCAGGATCCAGTTCGGCGTGAAGTTCGCGGGCAGCGCGTAGTTGATGGCGTCGCGTGACGCGGACGGGGTGTCGCTCGACCCGGAGCAGCCCGCGAGCAGCAGCGTGCTCGCGGAGACGACAGCACCGGCGACAAGCCTCGTGCGAGCGGGGGACATGGCACTCCTCGGCGTGAAATCAGCGAAGGCGGGATGGCGGAGCCAGTCAACGACCGCTGTGGTCGAAGAAACAGACGCGCTGCTGTAAAAAGTCTGTTTCTGCTGTTCTGGAAAAAGTCACCAGAGGGTCGAACGGCCTTACGCTCGTCGCCTCGCACCCCCGGGACGGAAGTAACTCAGCAGATGCCTGAAAAAAGCGTGCCGCACCGCCGGACCGCCACGGGCGGCGTCTCCGTACTGGCCGAACGCGTCCTCGAACTGCTCGCCTCCGGCCAGGCGACCACACGCACCGAGCTGGCCGGGCTCCTCGGCGCCGCCCCATCGACGATCTCCCTCACCGTCGGCCAGCTGGTCGCCCACGGTCTGGTCGCCGAGGAGGGCACCCGCTCCTCGAACGGCGGCCGGCCGCAGAAGGTGCTCCGCCTCGGCGGCAGCGACGGATTCGCGGTCGCCGCCGAACTCGGCGGCCGGCACGCCCATGTCGGCGTCGTGCTGCCCGGCGGCGGCCTCACCGACGTCTCCACCGTGGCGTTCCCGACGGCCGACGGCCCCGAGTCCGCGCTGCCGGGACTCGCCGGGACCCTGGAGTCCCTCGCCGACCTGCACGGACGGCACCTGCTGCGCGGCGTCGGCCTCTCCCTCCCCGGCCCGGTGGACGTGGCGTCCGGTGTCGTCACGCTCCCGTCCCGGATGCCCGGCTGGAACCGTTTTCCCGTCCGTTCCTGGCTGGAGAACCACTTCGGCGTCCCGGCCGCCATCGAGAACGACGCCAACTGCATGGCCGTGGGCGAACACACCGTCCAGCCCCCGGAGCGCCGTCAGTCGATCATGGTCAAGACCGGTACCGCCATCGGCGCGGGCGTCATCGCCGACGGACGGCTCTACCGGGGCGGGTCCGGCGCCGCGGGCGAGATCACCCACGTCCGCGTCGAGGCCGGGCACGACACCCCCTGCTCCTGCGGCAACACCGGCTGCCTGGAGACCGTCGCCTCGGGCGCCGCGCTGGTGCGCATCCTGCGCGAACGCGGCCTCGACGTGGCGTCCACCGAAGACGTCGTACGGCTCGCCTCCGACGCCGACCCCGAGGCGACACGCGCGGTCCGGCAGGCGGGCCGCTATCTCGGCATGGTGCTGGCCGCGAACGTCAACTTCTTCAACCCCGACGCGGTGTACCTCGGCGGCATCCTCTCCACGCTGGAGCCGTTCGTCGCCGCCGTCCGCAGCCAGCTCTACCAGGACTGCCATCCGCTGGTGACCGAGCACCTGGTCATCGAACGCGCCAGCCTCGGCGCCGACGCCGGCCTGGTCGGCGCGGGCCAGTTCGCCCTCCAACGGGCACTGGCACACGCCCTGCACGCGGTGACCGGAACCCACTCCTGACGCTCCCGGAGGAAAGACCCATGTCCGACCCCCTTCGCCCCGCCCGTCCCGTCATCGCCGTAGCCGGGCTCGGCATCGAGTCCTCGACCTTCTCGCCCGCCCGTACCGAGGCCCCCGCCTTCCACCCGCTGCGTGGCGCCGACGTGCTGACCCGCTACCCCTTCCTCGCCCCCGGGCAGCCACTGCGCGCGGCCGCAGACTGGCGCGGCGCCCTGGTCGGCAAGGCGCTGCCGGGCGGTACGGTGACGGCGGCCGCGTTCGCCGATCTGTCCGGTGAACTCATCGACCGGCTACGGCAGTCGGGCCCGGTCGACGGCCTCTGGTTCGACATCCACGGCGCGATGACGGTCGAGGGCCTGGACGACGCCGAGGCAGTGCTTCTGGCCCGCATCCGTGACGTAATCGGTTCCGACGTGCTGGTGTCGACCTCCATGGACCTGCACGGCAACGTCTCCCGCGAACTGGTGCACGGCTCCGACCTGATCACCTGCTACCGCATGGCCCCGCACGAGGACGCCATGGAGACGAAGGAGCGCGCCGCCCGCAACCTCGTCGACCTTCTGCACAGCGGCGCGCCCCGCCCGGTCAAGGCGTGGATCCCGGTGCCGGTGCTGCTGGCCGGGGAGCAGACCTCGACCCGTATCGAACCCGCGAAGAGCGTGTACGCGGCCGTGGCGGAGGCCGAGGCCACCGAGGGCGTGACGGACGCGGCGATCTGGGTCGGCTACGCGTGGGCGGACGAGCCGCGCAACCGGGCCGCGATCGTGGTCACCGGCCCCTCGGAGCCCGCGGTCGCGGCGGGCGCGGAACGCCTGGCCCGCGAATTCTGGGCGGCGCGGCGGGAGTTCGCCTTCGTCGCGCCGACCGGCACACTCGGCGAGTGCCTCGACGAGGCGCTCGCGTCGGCCGTACGCCCGTATTTCATCAGCGACACCGGCGACAATCCGACGGCGGGCGGGGCCGGCGACGTCACTTGGGGGCTCGAACGGGTCCTGGCCCGCCCGGAGTTCAAGGACCCGAGCGGTCCGACGGTCCTCTACGCCTCACTGCCGGGCCCAGACGCGGTCGACACGGCGGTGAAGGCGGACGTGGGCGCCACGGTCACCGTCACCGCCGGCGCCGAGGTCGACGACCGCCACGCCGGTCCGCTCACCATGACCGGCGTGGTCCACGCGATCCGGCACGGCGACCGGGACGCCGAGGTGGAGGTCGTCCTGCGGGTGGGGAGCGTGCATGTGATCCTCACCCGGCTGCGCAAGCCGTACCACCACGAACACGACTTCACCGACCTTGACCTGAACCCCCGTGCCGCGGACCTGGTCATCGTCAAGATCGGCTACCTCGAACCCGAACTCTTCGCCCTGGCCGCCGACTGGAAGATGGCCCTCACCCCGGGCGGCGTCGACCAGGACCTGCTCCGCCTCGGCCACCACCGCATCCGCCGCCCGATGTTCCCCTTCGACCCGGACATGCCGGCACCCGACCTCACGGCCCGGATCGTCCCGTCCTCCTGCGAGCCGCTCACCGGAACCGACGAGTGAGGACCGCCGGCTCACCCGGAACTCAGCTCTGTCGGCCGGCGATCAGCTGATCGAGCAGCGCGATCAGCACGTCCCGGCTCGACGTGCGTTCGCGGGCGTCGCACAGGAGGACCCGGACATGGTCCGGGAGGGCCAGGGCGTCGCGGATCTCCTCGGGCGGGTAGGGGTGGTCGCCGTAGAAGCCGTTGACGCCCACGACGAAGGGGATCTTCCGGCGCTCGAAGAAGTCGATCGCGGCGAAGCTGGACTCCGGGCGGCGGACGTCGATGAGGACGACCGCGCCCAGGGCCCCGAGGGCCAGGTCGTTCCACATGAACCAGAACCGCTGCTGACCGGGCGTACCGAACAGGTACAGCACCAGGTCCTGGCTGATGGTGATGCGGCCGAAGTCCAGGGCCACGGTGGTGGCCGTCTTCTCCTCGATGCCGTCGAGGTCGTCGACGCCCAGTCCGGCGGCGGTCAGCGGCTCCTCGGTGCGCAGCGGGGCGATCTCGCTGACCGACCCGACCATGGTGGTCTTGCCGACGCCGAAGCCCCCGGCGATCAGGATCTTGACCGTGTCGGGTGCCGTCCGGGTGACGGTGTCAGAGTCGGCCAAGGCCGTCCCTCACTTTCTCCAGCAGGTCCATGTCCAGGCCCGGGTCCTGGGAAACGGGATGGGGCGGGTGGACGGTGATCCGGCCCGACTCCAGCAGGTCGCAGAGCATGATGACGACCACGCTCACCGGAAGGTCCAGCAGGGCGGCGAGCTCCGCGACGGCGATCGGCTCGGCGCACAGGCGCAGCATGCGCTGCTGCTCGGGCTGTTGCCGGGTGGCCCAGGTCGGCGGCGGGTCCACCGCGGTCACCGTCGTGATGAGCGTGAAGTCGGCGCGGCTGGGCCGGGTCCGTCCGCCGGTCAGGGCGAACGGCCGTACCAGCCGGCCCGCCGTGTCGCCTCCGCTCACCTCACGCGCCGGATCCGGTGGTGGGCCCGATACCGGCCCGCGGAGCCGCGCTGAGGTGCTCGCCGATCTTCTTCACCAGCATGTTCATCTGGTACGCCACCACACCGACGTCCGCGCCCGCGCTGGTGAGGACGACGAGATGGGCGCCAGGACCGGCGGCGGTCAGGATCAGGTAGCTGTGGGCCATCTCGATGAGCGCCTGGCGCACCGGGCCGCCGCCGAAGTCCATGCTCACGCCCTTGCTGAGGCTCATCAGACCGGACGCGGTCGCCGCCAGCCGTTCCGCGTCGTCCCGCACGAACCCGGTGGACTTGCTGACCACCAGCCCGTCATCGGAGAGCACGACGGCCTGGTTCACCTCGGCCACCCGGTCCACGAGTCCGGTCAGCAGCTGGTCGAGTTGGGTGTGGGTGGCGGGGGTGGGGCGTGTCATGGCGATGTCCTTCATCGGCGGTCGGCGGGCGGAGAAGCGGGGACATGGGCACCTGTGGCGGACGTCGGTGCACCCGGCTCCCGAGGCTCGGGTGGTTCCTCCTGGTCCTGGTCGTACGGGCCCTCGGCGCCGTCGTCGCGTGCGCGGAGCGTGCCGCGCTGGAAGCCGCCGAGCGAGGAGGCGGCGCGTTCCGCGGTGAACTCGTCGGCGTTGCCGTTCTCCTCGGCGGGAGCGGCCTCCTCGCGCAGCTCGGCGGCCAGGCTGGTCTGCGGAACCCGGCGGGGGAGCGGGACGAGGCCTGCGCGACGCCCGGCACCCGCGGTGCGCCCGGCCTCTCCCGGTTCCGCGTGCCCGGGCTCTTCGGCCGAGTCCGCAAGCCCCGGCTCTTCCATACGGTCGTCCTCGACCGGTTCCGCATGCCCGGGCTCCTCCGTACGGCCGTTCTCTCCCGCACGGGCATGCTCGGCGTCATGGGCGGATTCCCCGAGCCGGGCCGCGAGAGCCGCGAGGGCAGGGGTGCCGTCCGCGGCCCGGGCCGGGCGGGTGGGCCGGGCGGGCTCTTCCGGAGCGGGGGTCTGCGGAGCATCCTGTACGACGATCTCGTGCGGCAGCAGCACGATCGCCGTCGTCCCGCCGTACGGCGAGGGACGCAGCGTGACGGTGATGCCGTGCCGGGTCGCGAGCCGGGCGATCACGAACATACCGAGCCTCAGGTCGTCGGCGAGAGCCACCACGTCGAACTGCGGCTGCACCGCCAACTGGCCGTTGAGGGAGGCGTAGTCCTCGTCGGACATGCCGATGCCGCGGTCCTCGATCTCGACGGCCAGGCCCTTGGACACCAGCGCGGCCCGCACCCCGACCGGGCTCGGCGCGGGCGAGTACACGGTCGCGTTGTCGATCAGCTCGGCCAACAGGTGGATCACGTCGGCCACCGCGGGCGGCGCCAGGTACACGTCCTCGTCGGTGTGCACCTCCACCCGCTGGTACTGGGCGACCTCGCCGACGGCGCTGCGCAGAATGTCCATCAGCGCGACCGGCTCCCGCCAGCTGCGACCCGGCTGTTCACCGCTGATGATGACCAGGTTCTCCTCGTACCGGCGCAACTGGCTGGCCGTGGAGTCCAGTTCGTACAGGCCCTTGAGGACGTCGGGGTCGGAGTGCCGGCGCTCCAGCGAGTCCAACTTGGTGAGCTGGAGGTTGACCAGGTTCTGGCTCTGCCGGGCGATGCCCAGGATCACCTTCTGGAAGCCGCGCCGGGTGTCCGCGAGTTCGACCGCGGTGTGCACCGCCGTACGCTGCGCCTTGTTGAACGCCCGTGCCACCTGGCCGAGTTCGTCACGGCCGTAGTCCAGCGGCGGGGCCGCGAGGTCCACGTCGACCGTCTCGCCCCGGTCGAGCCGGGCGACCACGTCCGGCAGCCGCTCCTCCGCCAGGCTCAGGGTGGCCACCCTCAGGCCGCGCAGCCGCCGGGACAGGGAGCGGGTGATCCGCCACGACATGCCCACGCACACCAGCAGGGCCAGCAGCCCGCCCGCGCTGAGCGATGCGGCGGTGAGCAGCAGGTTGTCGGCCTTGTCGGCGCTGCGGTCGAGCAGTGCGGACGTCTGCTGCGTGATCAGCAGCCCGTACTCGTCGGCGAGCTTCGAGAACGCCGCGCTCCACTGCTGCTCCACATCGGGCAGGGGGATCCGGCCCGCGTCGGCGCTGCCCGCCCGGGCCGCCAGCACCTTGTCCTCCAGGGACTCCAGCGTCTGCCACTGAGGGCTCTGAAGGATCCGCTCGGTCTGCGTCTTCACGCTGCCGCTCATCTGCGGAACGATCTGGTCCTGGACCAGCCAGCGGCGGGTGTTGACCGACTCCGCGAACCGGGACCAGGCCTCCTCGTCCAGGTATCCGGTCGACCAGCCCAGGGTGAGCCGGGCATCCTCCTGGGAGGCCAGCTCCGCCGCGTGCTCGATCGCGACGAGCGGGCCGGCCTGCGCGGTGAGGTCGCCGTCGTCGACCTGGGAGAGCGCCTGGAAGGCGTGGATCTGCTGGTCGATGATCGCGCTGTACTGGTCCAGCGCCTGGTCCGGGGAGATGTCGGTGGGGTCGTCGACCTGGTCCCGGTAGTACTCCAGGCTGCTCACCGATCCGATGACGGAGGTCATCCGGTCCGAGATACGGGCGGGCGCGTTCTCGATCGCGTCGCTCTCGCCGACCACTTCGGCGACCGCCTCGTCCGTCTTCTGCCGCTGCTCGTCCAGAGCGGCCCGCGAGCCGTGCGGCGAGGCCAGCCACGCGGCCGACAGCCTGCGCTCCGTCTGGAGGGCGAGCGTCGCCTCGGTGCCCATGGCGCCGGTCGACAGGCTCAGCTCGGTCTGCCCGCGCAGCCGCAGCCCCTCGGTGAACATCTGGGTCGTCGTCACGCCCCATATGGCGGCGAGCGTGACGCTGGGTACCAGCGCGAGAAGGATCAGGGAGAGACGTATGGAGCCGAGGCGGCGCCGGGCACCTGTCCGTGGAGACATCGTCGTCCTAGGCGATCAGCGGGGAGGGGGAGGGGGAGACGGGTGGAGGAGGTGTGGACAGGATGCTATCCGCACAAGTGACCGCACGTAGCGCATGTCGCCGAATCCCGAGCGGCAGAGGCGGCATGGACGGACGACGCACTGGTCAGCGGGTTCCGCCCGCCGCGAATCTGGCGACCGCGGCCACGTTCGTCTTCGTCACGAACGCCGGTCCGGTGAGCACGGGTTGGACACCGCCGCCGCTGATGTTGCCGTTGGTTTTGTACAGCCACAGCGCGTCGACCGCGAGGTAGCCCTGGAGATACGGCTGTTGGTCCACCGCGAACTGCACATCACCGCTCTGGACGGCCTTCACCAGGTCCTGGTTGAGGTCGAAGGTGGCGACACGGGCCCTGCTGCCCGTCTCCTTCACCGACTTGACCGCGGTGAGCGCGAACCGTGCTCCGTTCGTGATGACCTCGTCGATGGTCCGGTCCTGCTGGAGCCTGGCGGTGATCGCGGCGGCGACCGTGTCCGTGTCGGCGCCGTCCACGTAGAGCATCTCGGTCTGCCCGCCGAAGGTCTTCTTCACACCGGCGCAGCGCGCCTCCAGGGCCACGTTGCCCTGCTCGTGGATGACGCACAGGGCGTGCTTGGCCCGGAGGTCGTCCAGCTTGTCGCCGACCGCCTGGCCGGCGACGCTCTCGTCCTGGCCGAAGTACTCCAGGAGACCCGCCGACTGCCAGGCGTCGATACCGGAGTTGAGGCCGACCACGGGTATGCCGGCGGCCGTGGCCGCGGCGACCGGGCCCTGCATCGCCTGCGGTTTGGCGAGGGTCACGGCGATGCCGTCGGCCTTGCCGCGGACGGCTTCCCGTACCAGCTCGGCCTGGCCCGCCGTATCGGGGTCGTTGGCGTACGTGAGGTCGATGTCGTCCTTGGCGGCCGCCGCCTCCGCACCCTTCTTCACCAGGTCCCAGAAGGTGTCGCCCTCGGTCGCATGGGTGATCAGGGTGACCTTGAGCCGGGTGGTGCCGGCCTGGACGGTGGGGTCCGTGCCGGAGTCCGATCCGTCGCCCGACCCGGAGCAGCCGGCCGCGAGGAGCAGGGCGACGGCGGAGGCCAGCGCGGCGACGCGAACGGATCTGCGGGAGGCGGGAGGTGGGGGAGTGATCATGAGGGTGCGGCACCTCGCTGTGCTGGCCGAGCAAGAGGAACGGCGAGACGGACCATCCGGTCGGCGTTCGGCATGCTGTACGCCGACCGGATGATTCTCGCTGGCCGGAGCCAATCGCGTGTGACCGCCGGTAGTCAAGTGATCGGCCACTTGGCGTGAGACGTTGCTCCCGCATCGTGATGATGCCCGGCCTCGGGAGGTCGTCCTGGGTGTGCTGCTCGGACACCTAGGGCTTGCGCGCCACCGCCCCGTACATCGCGATGTCCTCGTCCCGGATCGTCTCGGTGCCCGTGCCGTCCGGATGCCATTTGTGGACCTGGACGATGCCCGGCTCGACGAGTTCGAGGCCGGTGAAGAACTCCTCGGCCTCGGCGAAGGTGCGCAGCCGCATCGGCATGCCCCGGGACGCGTACTCGTGGGCGACGCGGCCGACCTCCTCCGGCGCGAACTCGGCGGTGCCGATGGACATCGCGAGGTGGCTGCCGGAGGGGAGCGGTTCGAGCAGGCGGCGGACCGTACCGACCGCGTCGTCCTCGTCCAGCATGAAGTGGACGATCGCGATCACGGTCAGCGCGACGGGCTGGGACAGGTCCAGGGTGGTGCGCAGTCCGGGCGCGTCGAGGATGGCCGCAGGGTCGCGCATGTCCGCCTCGACATAGCCGGTCCGGCCCTCGGGCGTGCTCGTCAGCAGATCCCGGGACAGGTCGAGGACGAGCGGGTCGTTGTCCACGTAGACGACCCGGGAGTCGGGCGCCGCCGCCTGGGCGATCTCGTGGATGTTGGGGGAGGTGGGGATGCCGGAGCCGATGTCCAGGAACTGGCGTGTGCCGGCCTTCTCCGCCAGCCACCGCACCGCGCGGTTCATCCAGTCGCGGTTGGCCCGCATATGGATGGGCATGGCCGGCCACTCCCGCGCCATGGCGTCGCCCGCTTCCCGGTCCGCGGGGTAGTTGTCCGTTCCGCCCAGGATGTAGTCGTAGATCCGCGCGGAGTGCGCGGTCTCGGTGTCGATGCGGCCGCTCGGCCGTTCGTCGGCTGGCACAGGGCTCCTTCCGTGGGTGGTTGTCGATGTGCGGGTTCAACTACCCAACAGAAGGCGGGAGTTGACGCGGCGAGTGCGACTTCTGCATCGTAGGCGCTCTCGCGCCGGCACGTCCGTACGACTCTGCTTCGCGTCCATCTGCCCTACGACTGCTGCGCCGCCGCCTCCCGCCGCTGAACCGCCGCCTCCCGCCGCCGCTGCCGTCGGCTTCGGCGCGGTTCCTGGTCGGGCAGCCAGCCGAAGGCCAGGGAGCTGCCGACGGCGCCCAGCAGCAGGCCGATGAAGAAGCCGCCCAGGTTCGACGTGGGCCAGGTCCCCAGCGACACCAGCACTCCGGTGATCGAGTAGAACAACCGTTGCGCCGGGTTGAACAGAATCAGCAGACCCAGCAGCAGCATCAGCGCCGGGAGCAGATACCCGGCCAGCCCCTGCATCCCGACGTGCAGGACGACCTTCATCGACGCCTTCATGGTGAGCAGGATCTCCGCCCCGCCCAGGGCGAGCAACAGCCCGCCCCAAAAGGGGCGTTCGGCCCGCCAGCGCCGGAAGGCGGGCCGAACACCCAAACGTCGGGGACCCGACATCAGCAACCCTTGCTGCTGAAGCCGAGTTGCAGGCCGGGAAGCTTGAACACCCCGGCCGTGGTCGCGTAGTTGGTCTGCCGCAGATCGCCGATGACCACCTCGTCGGCCTGCTGGCTGAACACACCGATCGGGCCCGTCACGCCGCCCTTGCTGAGCGTGCTGGCGTCATTGCCGATCTCGATGCCCCGGAAGGCGGCGTTGCCGGACAGCTCGGTCGAGTCGGTGGTCAGGTCGCTGGCGGTCACCTTGTCCTTGCCGCCGCCCGCCTTGATCAACAGGTTCGTACCGCCGAGGTCGACGCTCTGGCACAGCTTGGTGAGCTTGGCGTCCTTGATCACGGAGGTGATGACCAGCACCTGTCCGCCGGTGTCGCCCTCGTTCGGGCTGCCCTCCACCATGTTGTCGAGGGCGCCGAACTGCTCGAACCCGGTGCCGCTGAGCTCGGTCGCGGTGACGGTGAAGGGCATGCCGGAGATCGCGAACTGCACGCCCAGCGCGCCTTCGGCGGTGAGGACCAGAAGCGTGGCCGCGGCCAGCGTGGCGGGCACCGCCATCACCGCGGCCCGGCGCAGCCTCACCCGGCCGCGTCTGTCCGGGTCTGCCGAGGTTGTGGAACCGCTTTCCGGATTCTCGGGGGTGTGGTCGGCGGACAGCGAGCCGTCTGATGACGAGGCCATGTCAGCTCCCAGGCGTAGTCGGTGCGGGTCGGTACAGGTCGGGTGGTGCACGGCACGGCGTCCTGGCGCGGACAGCGGCTGCCACGCACACCTCCTCGCAACTCCCGGCGGGCGCAAGGGCTTTCTGGTTACGCAGCAGTAGCCGCCGAGGAAGTTACCGGGGGTTACATTTGAGGGTCAAGGGAGTTGTGGAAAAAGTGTGCCGATTGTGCGCCACCTGTGCACCAAGGGCTTCCCGGGCTTCCGTAAAGATCCCAGCTCGGGTCCCAACTCCCTTGAGAACCCTTGACGTTGAACAACCCTCAGGTTTACAACTTGCACTGCTCTCCCCGGATCCGTGGCGCCGGATCCGTCCCGCGGCACTGCCCGCGTTCTCCCGGACTCCTGTCCCTTTCGGGCGTTCTCTGCCCTCCTCCCCCGGCCGTTCCAGGCCGGTTGTCGTTGCCGGTCCGTCACGTACGGAGAAGGCGTCATGGACCGGCAACGACGGACGCCCGCACGCGCCCCCACCCCCACCACCTCAGAAACGAGGCACCCGCATGCGTACGCGCACCCTGCTCACCCTGACCGCCGCCGTCACCGCCCTGACCCTCCCGGCCGCCGTCCCCGCCTCGGCGGCCGACACCCCGGTCCTCACCACCGGCGGCCTCGCCGGCACGCCCGTCGCCGTCGGAGATGTCCTCACCGCACCGCTGGCCAGTGGCACCACCGCCACTCTCTACTCCAGCGCGACCGGCACCAGCGGCATCTCGTGCACGGCGTCGCAGTTCACCGCCACCGTCACCGACAACCCGACCGCGCCCGGCACCGCCACGGAGTCGGTCACCGGCCACACCTTCGACAGCAGCAGTTGCACCACCAATGTCGTCGGCGTGCTCGGCGTCACCAGCATCTCCGTCGACAACCTGCCCTACACCACCTCCGTGTCCTCCGACGGCACGCTCACCGTCACCCCGGCGAGCGGCTCCGCCATCCAGACCACGGTCGTGCTGCGCACCCTCCTCGGCAGCATCAACTGCGTCTACCAGGCCCCGAGCCTGACCGGCACGGCGGGCAACGCCGACAACAGCATCGCCTTCGCCGCCCAGCAGTTCACCAAGACGTCCGGCTCCTCGCTCTGCTTCGCCAACGGCTACTTCACCGCCAAGTACTCCCCGGTGACCGACGCGGGCGCACTCGTCTACGTCAACTGACCCTCGTAGGCCCGGCGTTCAGCGCCGACGCACACGCAGGGCCAGGGCGGCGCCGCCGGTGAGCACCAGCACCGCCGCGGCGCCGCCCGCCAGCATCGGGGCCGAGGGGCCGGAGTCGTCGTCGGGGGTGGAGGCGAGCGGAGTGCTGTCGGGGGTCTGCGGGGCGGAGGCCGCCGGACTCGGCGGTGTGCTGGTCCGGGTGGGCGTCGGTGACGGGACTGTGCTCTTCTTGGCGGCCGATGCCGAAGGCGTCGCCGAAGCCGGCGTTTTCGGCGACGCCGCACCCCCGCCCTTCTCCGACGCCGGGAACACCACGTCCGAGCACGAGTAGTACGTGTCCGCCGTGCTGCTGTTCTGCCAGATCGTGTACAGCACATGCCGCCCCGTCCGGTCGGACGGCAGCTTCCCCGTGATCCGGTACGCGCCGTCCGTCAGGGCCGGGTCCGTCACCTCGGCGAACGGCTGGGACGGCAGGTCGGACCAGGTGAGCGGCTGCGCCGGGTCGTAGCCCTGCTTCGTCAGGTAGAGCCGGAACGTGCCGGTGTGCGGGATCGTCGAGACGTACCGCATCGTCAGCGTGGCACCGGGTTTCAGGCTGGTCGACGGCCAGTCGGAGCGGGCGAGGTCGAGTCCCCGGTACGGGGACAGACCGCCGCTGCACAGCTGTCCGTCGGGGACCGTCTGCCGGTCCCGGCCGTTCACGTTCGCGATCCGCAGGTTGTCCCAGGCGGTGAAGGGCGCGCCGTTCGCGGCGACGGCCGCCTTGCACGCCGCCGAACCGGTTGCGTCGCCGGCCTCGGGGGAGCAGGCGAACACCCGGCTGACCGGGTCGGTGGGCGCACCGTGCGCCTGCGCCGGTCCCGCCGCCCAGAGCGGAAGCAGGAACGGGGCCACGGCTACGGCCCCCAGGGCTCTGCGGTATGCGGTCATCCGGGACATCCGGAACGTCTCCTCGGCCGGGCACGGGAACGGTCTGCTGTGTCAGTACGGAAAACCGGCCCGGCGCGTTCACCCTGCGACGGCCGGGGGCGAAACGGGCTGTAACCGGTCAACTGTCCGGTGTCTAGGGTGAGTTTCCGGCCGGATCGAGGGTTTCCCCTGTATCCGGATGGTCTTTTCTTTGCCTATCGTTCGACCACAGCTGACCCATAGGTAACCCCGAAACGGGTCGCTGCCCGCGCCTGGCCGGCCAACGCGTCGTCGAGCGACCCGCATGTCCTGCATGTCCTGGCGTCGCTCGGTCGGGGTTCGTCCCCACTGCTTTTCGGTTCACCCCCCGCCGCTTCGAGGACGAAGCGAATCGACCGCCGCTCCGCGCTGTCCGGAGTACGGCCACGAAAGGCAAGCCCTTGCGCACTTCCCCCTCCCTCAGACGGAAGCTGATATCCGTCGCGGCGGTCTCCGCCGCACTCTTCACGGCCGCCACCGCGTCGGTCGCCGTCGCCCAGGAAACCCCCGTCCGGGAAGCCGCCGCCGTTCCGGCCGCGCAGACCGAGGCCGCCCCCGGCGCCGTCGCCGAACGCCTCATCGTCGGCTACAAGTCCGGCGCCACCGAGGCCAAGTCGAACAAGGCCGCCGACGCCGACGCCGTGGCGAAGGGCAAGGGGGCCGGCGAAGACCTCGACTTCCAGCGCCGGCTCGGCACCGGCGCCGCCCTGGTCGACCTCGGCGCGGACCTCACCAGGACGGATGTCGCCGACATCGTCGCCGAGTACCAGGCCGACCCGCAGGTCGCCTATGTCGTACCGGACCGTCTGAACAAGCCTCTGGCCACGCCCAACGACACCGAGTACACCAAGCAGTGGGACCTGTTCGAGACCGCTGCGGGCATGAACGTACCGGGCGCCTGGGACGTCTCCACCGGCAGCGGGGTCACCGTCGCCGTCATCGACACCGGTTACGTCACCCACTCCGACGTCGGCGCCAACATCGTCGGGGGCTACGACTTCATCTCCGACGCGACCGTCGGCAACGACGGCAACGGCCGCGACAGCAACCCGGCCGACCCGGGCGACTGGACCGCGGCCAACGAGTGCGCGTCCGGCGACCCCGCCTACCCCTCCTCCTGGCACGGCACCCACGTCGCGGGCACCATCGCAGCCGTCACCAACAACAGCAAGGGCGTCGCGGGCATCGCGTACGGCGCCAAGGTCTCCCCACTGCGGGTGCTCGGCAAGTGCGGCGGCTACGACTCCGACATCGTCGACGCCATCACCTGGGCGTCCGGCGGTACGGTCTCCGGTGTCCCGGCGAACACCAACGTCGCCAAGGTCATCAACATGAGCCTGGGCGGCGGCGGTGCCTGCTCCAGCGCGACCCAGAACGCCATCAACGGCGCCGTGAACCGTGGCACCGCGGTCGTCGTCGCGGCAGGCAACAGCAACGCCAACGCCGCCAACTACTCGCCGGCCAGCTGCAACAACGTGATCAGCGTGGCTGCCGCCGACCGCCAGGGGAACCGCTCCTACTACTCCAACTTCGGCTCGGTCGTCGACATCGCCGCCCCGGGCGGCGAGACCAACTCCGTGGCCTCCAACGGCATCCTGTCCACGCTGAACTCCGGCGCCCAGGGCCCGTCCACCGAAAGCTACGAGTACTACCAGGGCACCAGCATGGCCGCCCCGCACATCGCGGGCCTGGCCGCGCTGATGAAGTCGGCCGGCGCGTCACTGACCCCGGCCCAGATCGAGTCCGCGATCAAGACCAACTCGCGTACTCTTCCCGGTACTTGCTCTGGTGGCTGCGGTGCCGGCCTCGCGGACGCGGCCAAGACGGTGCAGGCGGTGAGCGGCTCCGGCGGCTCCTCGGGGGGCACCACCTTCTCCAGCGGCACGGCCGTCTCCGTCCCGGACAACGGCTCGGCGATCGAGTCGTCGATCGCGGTCAGCGGTCGCAGCGGCAACGCCCCCTCGGCCCTCCAGGTCGGTGTGGACATCACCCACACCTACCGCGGTGACCTGGTCATCGATCTGGTCGCGCCGGACGGTTCGACCTACCGTCTGAAGTCGGCCGGCTCGGACTCCGCCGACAACGTCATCGCCACCTACACGGTGAACGCGTCGACCGAGACCGCGAACGGCACCTGGAAGCTGCGCGTCCAGGACACGGCGGCGCAGGACACGGGCACGCTCAACAGCTGGAAGCTGACCTTCTGAGCGGACGGTCATGAACTAGCGGACTGCCAGAGACGGGCGGGCCGGCCGGTGCGGATGGGCACTGGCCGGCCCGTCATTTTTCGCCGTCACTCGATACCGTCCACCCCGTTTTTTGGCCATCCCTTCACGCACACCACACGATGCGAAGAGTATGAATCTGCAAGTCGCGGGAATGGAGTGAAAGTCGGCGGTCGGTCATCAGTCCATCGGAGCCGCTGTACGGTGAGTTATCGTCTACGGGGAGTAAGAACAAACGGCATGAGCCGTCTTTTTTACAGGAGCCCCACGATGGCCAGGCAGTTACGCGCCGAACAGACCCGCGCGGCGATCATCGCCGCGGCCGCCGACCTGTTCGACCGTCAGGGCTACGAGTCGACCAGCCTGAGCGACATCGTCGAGCACGCCCAAGTCACCAAGGGTGCCCTGTACTTCCACTTCGCGGCCAAGGAAGACCTGGCCCACGCCATCATGGAGATCCAGTCCGCGGTGGCCCGCCGGCTGGCGGAGGAGATGGACAGCCGAGGCTACACCTCCCTCGAAGCGCTGATCCGCACCACGTTCGGTATCGCCCGCCTGTCCGTGGAGGGCCCGGTCCACCGGGCCGGCCTCCGGCTCGCCACCGGCGGGGTCGTCATACGGCCGCCGCTGCGGCACCCCTTCACCGAGTGGCTGGAGATCATCTCCCGCAAACTCGTCGCCGCGGTCAGGGAATCCGACATCCACCAGGACATCGACGTCGACGCCGTCGCCCACTCCCTGGTCTCCTTCTTCATCGGCACCCGGGTCGTGGGGCGCTCCCTCGACCCCCTTGCCCGGCAGCCCCGCAGGATGGCCGAGATGTGGCACGTCCTGATCCGCGGCCTGGTGCCGGTTCCCCGGCGCGCCCGCTATCTGAGCCTCGCCACCCGACTGGAGCGGGAGATCGGCGCAGGTTGATCCGCGCGATACGGTGACGCGCATGCCCCTCGCCCCGTCCGCGCCCGTGATCTTCGGCAACGAACCCGGCTCGTTCCCGCACAGCGTCCTCGCCGAGCGCCACCCCGCGATCGTGGCGCAGGTCCGGGAGGCCTTTCCGTACGGACCCGAGCGGCGGCGGGCGCTCGACGCGCTCCTCGACAGCTGCACCAAGGGCGTACTCGAACCGCTCCCGGCCGACGCGCCCGACCGGGACCGCTGGGCGGCCTGGGGCGCGGCCGAGTACACCGGCCGGTCCTGGTTCGACATCCCCTGGCTGTGGTCCGAGAGCTACTTCTACCGCCGGCTCCTCGACGCGGTCGGTTACTTCGGCCCCGGCACCTGGCAGGGCATCGACCCCTTCCGCCCCTCCAAACTCGCCGAACTCGACGCCCCGGAGACGGACCAGGAACTCGCCGCACTCGACGACCTGGAGGGGAAAGAGGCCGGCCTGCGGGCGCGCGCCCTGCTGCACGGCTCCCTGTGGGGCAACCGCGCGGACCTCGGCTTCCGGCTGTCCGCCGTGGACGCGGGGACACCCGCCGCAACGCCCGCCCTGGTCGCCGACGACAGCGAGACCCTCTTCTCGCTCCTCCCGCCCTCCGGCACCGGCACCCTCTGCCTCGTCGCCGACAACGCGGGCCGCGAACTCATCCCCGACCTGCTCCTCATCGCCCACCTCCTCGCGCACGGGCACATCGAGCGGGCGGTGCTGCACATCAAGCCGTACCCGTACTACGTCTCCGACGCCACGACCAGCGACGTCCTCGACGCGCTGCGCCGGATCGCCGCCGCACCGGGCGCGGCCGCGAGGTACGGCCGCGAGCTGTGGGCGGCGATGACCGACGGACGCCTGGCGGTACGGGCCCACCCTTTCTCCTGCGCCCCGCTGCCGTACGCGGACATGCCCGACGACCTCCGTGCGGAGTTCGCCTCGGCCACGCTGACCGTGGTGAAGGGCGATCTCAACTACCGGCGTCTGGTGGGCGACCGGAGGTGGCCGCCGACCACACCGTTCGCCGAGGTCACCGCGTACTTCCCCGGCCCGGTCGCCGCGCTGCGCACGCTGAAGTCCGATGTGATCACCGGCCTCAACGCCGCCACGGAGGCCGCACTGGTCGCCGCGGAAGGACAGCGCTGGCGGACCGGCGGCACCCATGCGCTGATCCAGGTCCGCGGCTGATCAAGCCACCCGCACGGGCAGCGACTTGAGCCCGTTGATGAAGTTCGACACCAGCCGCTCCGGCCGCCCCGCGAGCCGCGGACCGGGCAGCGTCCGCAGCGCCTCCCCGTACAGCACCCGCAACTGAAGCCGGGCGAAGTGCGCACCCAGGCAGACATGCGGTCCGTCCCCGAAGGACACATGCGGGTTCGGCGAGCGGGACAGGTCCAGCCGTTCCGGATGGGCGAAGACCCGCTCGTCGCGGTTGGCGGCGGCATGGAAGACAACCACCTTCTCGCCCCTGCGGATACTCTGCCCCGCCAGCTCGGTGTCCTGCGCGGCGGTACGGCGGAAGGTCAGGACGGGCGGATGCCAGCGCAGCAACTCGTCGACGGCGGAGGTGAGTTCGGCCTTCTTCGTGAGCAGCAGCCGGTACGCCCGAGGGTGCTCGGCCAGTGCCAGCAGTCCGCCGGGCGCGGCGCTGCGGACGGTGTCGTTGCCCGCGACCGTGAGCAGGAAGAAGAACATCTCCAGCTCGGCGTCGGCGAGTTCGGGGTCATGGGCGAGGATGGTCATGACGTCGTCGGCCGGGTACCGCCGTTTGTAGGCGGCGAGTTGCCGGGCGTACGCGAACATGTCCTTCAGCATGGCGGGCGACCGGGGATTGACCGGCTTGCCGTCCGTGTCCAGCACCGGCGTTCCGGCCTCGTCCGGGTCCTGGTAGCCGATGACCCGCCGGGTCCAGTGCAGCAGCAGCCCGCGGTCCCGTTCGGGGACGCCGAGCAGATCGGCGAGGTTGAGCAGGGCGTAGTCGTCGGTGACGGCGGTGACGAGGTCGACGGTGCCGTCCGCCGCGCGGGCCGTCTCCAGGGCCCGCGCGAAAAGCGTCCGGGCCCGCTCCCGCGCGAGGGCCGTGAAGTGTTCGATCCGCCCGGGAGTGAAGGCCCGGCTCACCAGACGCCGCAACCGGCCGTGCTGCGGCGGGTCCTGATTGAGCATCATGCGCCGGATGAACGGCAGGTCGTCCGGGTCGGGATCCCGGATCTGCGTGGCGCCGAGGCGGGAGGAGTACGTCGTCGAGTCCCGGAGCACCCGCACGACGTCCGCATGCCGGGTCACCGCCCAGAACCCGGGACCGGCCGGCCAGCCCAGCACCTCGGGTTCCTCCTGCCGGGCCACGGGGTGGTGGTCGCGCAGGACGCGGTAGGCGGCGTACGGCACTCCGGCGGCGTACCGGCGTGGATCGAAGACGTCGGGGACGGGCGGTGCCTCGTGCACCGTCACGCCGGCTCCGCGGCCCGCGCAGCGGTGAATGTTTCGTGGCCGAGGGGGAGCACGCGGGAGGTCATGCGACTACCGTCACCCGGGGGAGAGTGCTCGGCAAGGGGCGCGCAATCTCTTCACCCCGGCGCGGAATGGCGCATGAGCATGTGGTGATCATGACAGATCCTTGATACCCATGCGCGCATGACGTCACGCCACTTATGTGCGGGACCGCGCAAGCTCGCGGCGACCCTGGCCGCCCTGACCCTCGCCCTCACGGCCTGCGGCGACGACGGGGACTCCGGATCCTCGTCCGGCGGCGGGAAGACCGTCACCGTGGCCGCCCTGCCGCTGATCGACTGCGCCGCGCTCTACATCGCCCGGGACCGCGGGCTCTTCGAGAAGGAAGGCCTGGACGTCCGGATCCAGCAGATCCAGCAGAGCCTCCAGGCGCTGCCCGCGCTGGCGAAGGGGCAGGTCGACATGGTCGCGAGCGCGAACTACGTCACCTACTTCCAGGCCCATGAGCAGGGCACCCTCGACATCCGTATCGTCGCCGAATCGATCCGGGCCGCGCCGCACATGATGGACGTACTGGTGCCGAAGGACTCGGACATCAGGACCGCCGCCGACCTCGAGGGCCGCAAGCTCGCCGTCAACGTGCTCAACAACGTCCAGTCACTCACCCTCAACGAGATCCTGGAGAAGGAGGGCGTCGGCAAACCCGTCTACCGGCAGGTGGCCTTCCCGCAGATGGGCGCCGCCCTGGAGAAGGGGCAGGTCGACGCGGTTCACGCGGTCGAGCCCTTCGACAGCGTCATCCAGGACGAGTTGCAGGCCAGGGTCGTGGTCGACGGCGCGGCCGCGCCCGTCGAGGACATCCCGCTCAGCGGGTACATCACCACGAGCCAGTACGTGGGCGAGAACGAGGAGACCCTCGCCGCCTTCCAGCGGGCCCTCAAGGCCGCCGCGGAGATCGCCGCCAAGGACCCCTCGGCGGTGCGCGAGACCGTGCCGACGTACACCAAGGTGACCGATGCCCAGGCGGAGCAGATCGGACTGCCGACCTTCCCGCCCACCGTGGACGCCGAGGAGATCTCCCGGCTCACCGACCTGATGACAAAACAGGGGCTGCTGAAGAAACCGATCGACCCGGCGACCCTCGTGGTGAAGTGAAACGGCGTCAGGAACTCGGGCTCGGTGTGCTCGGCGTGCTCCTTGCCTTCGGGGTGTGCGAGGCGGTGAGCCGGGCCGGGATCGTGCGCCGCAGCTATCTGCCGCCCGCCTCCGAAGTCCTCTCCAGAGCCTTCGAGCTGGCGGGCGACAGCGTCTTCCTGGACGGCATCGGGGCCACCCTGCGCGCCTGGGTGCTGGGGCTCGGCCTCGCCTGCGCGATCGCCGTCCCGCTCGGTCTGCTGCTGGGCAGCGTGCCCCTCGTCGACGCCGCCGTACGCGCGATCGTCGAGTTCCTGCGCCCGCTGCCGTCCGTCGCGCTGATCCCGCTCGTCTCGCTGCTGCTCGGCTCCGGCACCGAGACCAAGGTCGCGCTCATCACGTACGCCTGTGTGTGGCCGATCCTCTTCAACACCATCTACGGCCTCGGCGAGACCGACCCTCTCGCCAAGGACACCCTGCGCGCCTTCGGCTTCGGGCGGCTCGCGGTCCTGCTGCGCGTCGAACTCCCGGGCACGGCCCCCTTCATCGCCGCCGGCATCCGCATCTCGGCCGCCGTCGCGCTCATCCTGGCCGTCGCCACCGAGATCCTCGCGGGCTTCGGCGAGGGCCTCGGCATCTTCATCGCCCAGGCGAGCCTGTCGACGGACGGTACCCGGGACGTACTCGCCGGCGTGGTGTGGGCGGGCGCGCTGGGCCTCGTCATCAACGGCGTCCTGGTGTGGGGCGAACGCCGACTGTTCCCGTGGACGCCGGAGCAGCGGGAGCGGGCGGCGGCCTATGGCGGGAGGGGCGCGTGAGGGCGGCGGCACTTGCCCCCGTGTCCGTGGGCTGTGCGGTGGGGGAGGGCTGTGTGAGTCGGGACCGGGCGCTGAGGATGGGGCGCTTGCGTGGGCCGGGAGTCGGACTGTGCCCGCAAGCCGGGCGGCTGGGATGGGTGCGGGTGCGCTGGGCGGGCCCGGATTCGTGTCCGTTGTCTGTGGGCCGTGCGGTGGGGGAGGGCTGTGTGAGTCGGGACCGGGCGCTGAGGATGGGGCGCTTGCGTGGGCCGGGGGTCGGACTGCGTCCGCAAGCCGGGCGGCTGGGATGGGTGCGGGTGCGTTGGGTGGGCCCGGATTCGTGTCCGTTGTCTGTGGGCCGTGCGGTGGGGGAGGGCTGTGTGAGTCGGGACCGTGTGCTGAGGGCGGAGCGCTTGCGTGCGCCGGCACCCGGACCGCGTCCGCGAGCTGTGCGGCTGGGATGGGCGCGGGTGGGATGGGCGGGCCTGGAACTGTGTCCGGGGGCTGTGCGGCGAGGTAGGTGCGTGTGAGCCGGGCCGGGATTGCCGTGCGGGCGGTGCGGGGCGGTGCCCGGCGGCCGGTCGGTGGGGTCGCCGTCCGAGGTGCGTTGCTGCGCTGGATCGTGCTCGCCGTCGCCGTCGGCTGCTGGGAGGTCGCCGCCCGGGCCCACGACAGCGTCTACTTCCCGCCGCCGGGCCGAATCGCGCACCGCGCCTACGAGTTGTGGTTCTCCGGCCCCGTCCGGCAGGTGTTCCTGACCGACGCCGCCATCGACAACATCGGGCCCAGCCTCGGCCGGATGGCCGCGGGGTTCGCGATCGCCGCCGTCGCCGGCATCGCGCTCGGTGTGGCGGTGGGCCGCTCGCGCCGGACGTACGCGCTGTGCAACCCGGTGCTCCAGTTCGCGCGGGCCGTACCACCCCCGGCCCTCGTCCCCGTCTTCGTCGTCGTCCTGGACTTCGGTACGCAGATGCAGGTCGCGTCGATCGCCTTCAGCGCCGTCTGGCCGGTGCTGATCAACACCGCGGAGGGGGCCCGCAACACCGACCCGCTGCGGCTCGACGTCGCCGCCGTCCTGCGCCTGAACGCCGTGGAAAGGCTCCGCTTCCTCCTCCTTCCCTCCGCGCTGCCCCGCATCTTCGCGGGCCTGCGCCTGAGCCTTTCGCTCTCCCTCATCCTCATGGTGTTCTCGGAACTGCTGCCGGGCACCGCGAACGGCATCGGCTTCACGCTCACCGACGCCCAGTCGCGTTCCGACCTGCTCACCGTCTGGGCGGCGCTGGTCCTGCTCGGCGCCCTCGGCTATCTGCTCAACACCGGCCTGCTGGCGGTCGAGAAACGGCTGATCGGCACGGGGAGGTCCATATGAGGGCACAGGGCAACCGCGGCTCCACTGAACCGCGCACGGTCCGCGACCGGCCCGACGATCTCCCCGCCGCCCTCGACCGTGCGCCCAGCGCGGGCGACGACGCGGCCCCGCACCCCCTCCACCTCCGCGTCACCGCCGGCGAGGGCGCGCTCCACGACTCCAGGGACAGGTGACGCTTCCGGATGCTCAGCCTCGACGAAGTCGGCCAGCACTACGGCGACCATCCCGTCCTGCACGACATCACCCTCACCGTGCCGGACGGCCAACTCCTGAGCGTCGTCGGCCCGTCCGGCTGCGGCAAGTCCACCCTGCTGCGCACCATCGCGGGCCTGCTCCCCGCGCGCGAGGGCACGGTCACGATCGACGGCACACCGGTCACCGGCGTACCCGACCAACTCGCCGTCGTCTTCCAGGACTACGGCCGCTCCCTCTTCCCCTGGCTCACCGTCCGCGAGAACGTCGCCCTCCCGCTGCGCCGCCGCGGCCTCGGCCGGGCCGAGCGGCGCGCCGAGGCCGAGCGGATCCTGGAACGCGTCGGCCTCGACGGCGCCGCCCGCCGTCACCCTTGGCAGCTCTCCGGCGGCATGCAGCAGCGTGTCGCCATCGCCCGCGCCCTGGTCTGCCGCCCCTCGCTCCTCCTCATGGACGAACCCTTCGGCTCCCTCGACGCCCAGACCCGCGAAGACCTCGAAGACCTCCTCCTGGAGGTCCACCGCACCGACGGCACCACCATCGTCTTCGTCACCCACGACATCGACGAGAGCGTCTACGTCGGCGACCGCGTCGTCATCCTCTCCCCGGGCCCCGGCTCCCGCGTCGTGGGGGACCTGCCGGTCGAACTCCCGGGCAAGCGGGACCAGATCACCACCCGGGGACTGCCGGAGTTCGTGGCGCTGCGGACGCAGGTGGGGCGGGCGGTGCGGGGGTCCTGACGCGGACGGCCGTCAGACCACGCGCACGTCCTGCCACACCATCCGGTGGTCCGACGTCGGCACGTTCGCCCCGCCGCCCACCAGCCGGTACAGCGGGTCGTCGGACGTCGGCCAGAACACGCCGTTCGACCCGGGTATCAGCCCCTTGGACGGCAGGACGTAGTCGACGCGCAGATTACCCGGCGCGGTGTCGTTGAAGTCCGCCGTGTCGTACTTGGGATCGCCGGTGTGCGAGGAGTTGGCACCGCCCTGGAGCCGCGCCGCCTCGACCGCGCCCTTGCTCGTGGGCGGCGCCTTGGGCACGTTGACCGCCGGGTGGTCCAGCAGCAGACGGATGGCGTGGTCGTAGCTGTCGCCGTCGTACGGATCGGCGTTCTGATCCCCGGCCAGCACGAAGCGCGCCCCAGGCCGCAGCCCGCCGCGCGTCCCCTTGTCGTCGTACAGGTACGAGCTGCGGCGCCGTCCGCCGATGTAGTCGGCCCACAGCCGGATCTCGTCGTGGTTGCGCCGGCCGTTACGGTCCTCGGTGCCGTCGAAGCTGGGCGGCGTCGGGTGCGACACCAGGAAGTGCACGGTCTCGTGGCCGATGCTGAGCGGCACGTCCCAGTGGCTCTTGGAGGAGAGCCGGAAGACCGCCTGGGCCTCGGCGCTGTAGTAGCCCGGAGGCATGACGTGGCCCGGCATGTCCCGCCACAGGAAACGCTGGAAGGGGCGCACCGCGCGCGTGTCGATCGGGTACTTGGAGAGCACCGCCATGCCGTACTGCCCGGGGAACCAGCCGTATCCGTACGCGTCCTGGCCGTACGCGTCCGAACCGGGCGTCGTCACCGCGCCGTTGCGTCCGTCGAAGTCCAGCCCCGAGGCCACGCCCGTGTTCACCGGCCCGGTGAAGTGGTGCCGGTAGCTCACGGGCTTCGCGCCGTTCTGTCCGACGGCGAGGTAGTTGCGCAGGAAGAGGCGGACCGCCGTGCCGGACTCGTCGTAGTCGAACTCGTTGATCAGCAGCACGTCCGGGTCGACCCGCTGGATCGTCTCGGCGACGTTCTTCGCCTGGGTGTTGTCCGGAGTGGACAGGTCGGTGACGAGCGCGCCCTGAGTGCCGCGGTTCAGGGAGGCGTTGAACGTGGCGAAGCGCACCGTGCGCCCCCGGCGGTCCGATGCCGCGGCGGGCAGGGCCGAGGTGCCGGCCAGCGCCGCCCCGGCCAGTGCGGTGAGCGTGGCGCGACGGGAGAGGGATCTGGGCTGGTCCATCGGAACTCCCTTGAGGAGAGGCACGTGAATTTCCGTAGTCTGCGCGCGTAGAGATGAACGCCACAAGTCCCCCCGAGAACTCCCGGATTCACCCTTGATTCACGCGATGGTGTGATCATGTCCGGGGCCGCGGATGTCCCCGGAAACCCGCGGGTAGGGCCCGGCCATGACGCAGCAGCCCTTCGAACTCCCGCACTTCTACATGCCGTATCCCGCACGGCTCAATCCGCATGTCGACGAGGCCCGCGCCCACTCGACCGCCTGGGCACGCGAGATGGGCATGCTGGAAGGGTCCGGGATCTGGGAGCAGTCCGACCTCGACGCGCATGACTACGGCCTGCTCTGCGCCTACACCCACCCCGACTGCGACGGACCCGCCCTCTCCCTCGTCACCGACTGGTACGTGTGGGTCTTCTTCTTCGACGACCACTTCCTGGAGATCTTCAAGCGCACCCAGGACCGCGCCGGCGGCAAGGCCTACCTGGACCGGCTGCCGCTGTTCATGCCGATGGACCTGTCCGCCGAGGTACCCGAGCCGCAGAACCCGGTGGAGGCGGGCCTCGCCGACCTGTGGGCGCGCACGGTGCCCGCCATGTCCGCCGACTGGCGGCGCCGCTTCTCGGTCGCCACCGAGCACCTGCTCAACGAGTCCCTGTGGGAACTGTCCAACATCAACGAGGGGCGGATCGCCAACCCCGTCGAGTATGTCGAGATGCGCCGCAAGGTGGGCGGCGCCCCCTGGTCGGCGGGGCTCGTGGAGTACGCGAACGCCGAAGTGCCCGGGGCCGTCGCCGGGTCGAGGCCGCTCAGGGTCCTGATGGAGACGTTCTCCGACGCGGTGCACCTGCGCAACGACCTGTTCTCCTACCAGCGGGAGGTGGAGGACGAGGGCGAGCTCAGCAACGGAGTGCTCGTCCTGGAGACCTTCTTCGGCTGCACCACCCAGGAGGCCGCCGACACCGTCAACGACATCCTGACCTCCCGACTGCACCAGTTCGAGCACACCGCCCTCACCGAAGTGCCCGCACTGGCCCTGGAGCAGGGCCTCACGCCCCAGGACCTCGCCGCGGTCGCCGCGTACACCAAGGGACTCCAGGACTGGCAGTCCGGCGGCCACGAATGGCACATGCGCTCCAGCCGGTACATGAACGAGCGCGCCCGCTCCACCTCGCCCTGGCAGGGCCTGACCGGCCCGGGTACCGCCGCCGCCGACGTCGGCGCGCTGCTCGCCGCGGCAGGCGCCGAGCGCCTGCGCGCCTATACGCACGTGCCGTTCCAGAAGGTCGGCCCGTCCCTGCTGCCCGACTTCCACATGCCCTTCCAGGTCGAGCTCAGCCCCCACCTGGACGACTCCCGGCACCGCCTCAAGGGCTGGGCGCACCGCATGGGCATCCTCCAGGAGGGCGTCTGGGACGAGGACAAACTCCGTGCGTACGACCTCGCGCTGTGCTCCGCGGGCCTCGACCCGGACGCCACCGCCGAGGCCCTCGACCTCAGCGCGCAGTGGCTCGCCTGGGGCACCTACGGCGACGACTACTACCCGCTCGTCTTCGGCCACCGCCGCGACCTGGCCGCCGCCCGGCTGACCACGACACGCCTGTCCGACTGCATGCCCGTCGACGGCGAGGAGGCCCCCGTCCCCGCGAACGCGATGGAGCGCGGACTGATCGACCTGTGGGCCCGTACGACGGCGGAGATGACCTCCGAGCAACGGCGCACCCTGAAGACCACGGTGGACGTCATGACCGACAGCTGGGTGTGGGAGCTGTCCAACCAGCTCCAGAACCGCATCCCCGACCCGGTCGACTACCTGGAGATGCGGCGCGCCACCTTCGGCGCCGACCTCACCATGAGCCTCTGCCGGATGGGCCACGGCCCCGCCGTCCCACCGGAGGTGTACCGCAGCGGCTCCGTCCGCTCCCTGGAGAACGCCGCCGTCGACTACGCCTGCCTGCTGAACGACGTGTTCTCCTACCAGAAGGAGATCGAGTACGAGGGTGAGATCCACAACGCGATCCTTGTCGTCCAGAACTTCTTCGGCTGCGACTACCCGTCCGCCCTGGGCGTCGTCCATGACCTGATGACCCAGCGCATGCAGCAGTTCCAGCACGTGGCCGCGCACGAACTGCCGCTCGTCTACGACGACTTCGACCTCTCGGACGAGGCGCGCGGGGTCATGCGGGGCTATGTGGTCGATCTTCAGCACTGGATGGCGGGCATCCTGAACTGGCACCGGGAGGTCGACCGCTACAAGTCCCACTGGCTGGCCCGGCGCGCCCACGGCTTCCTCCCGGACCGGCCGCCCGCTCTGCCCGTCAGCTGAGGTCAGCCGACGTCCCGCGGCCGCTCCGCGGTCTACTCGGCGAGCTCCCGGACGCCGCTCGCGGCGTTCACCGGTAGCTCGCCGAGCGGCGGCGACGGTGGTGGAGGCACTGACCGAACGGGGGTGAGTCACTATGACTTCCCGTTCTTGACCATGGGTCAGTCTCACTCGTTCGTGGCTCGTCGTGCGCCGGCGCTCCGGGTAGTTCATCAGCCGGAGGCGAAGACATGGAACAGACTGCGTTGCGTCCCAAGCCGATGCCCGGTCAGGAGTCCGGCGGCGGCCCCGCGTCCGACCCCGCACGCCGCCCGCACGCGGCCCGCCGACGTCGCCGACGGCTCACGACCCTGCTGTTCGGCCTGTTCGTCGGTGCGGTCCTGGTCCTGTCCGGGGTCGGCCTCGGGACGGTGGGCGCCACCGTGATCGGCATGAGCAAACTCGCCGACCTGCAACGCCAAGCGGGGCAGGCGGGTCAGCCCGGCGATGGCCCGGCCCCGGCTCCCCGGTCCGCCTCGGCGCTCCCCGGCCCCACCCCGCCGCCCACCACGCCCACCCCGTCACCGGCGCCCGCCGGTGCCACCCTCGGTGTGGAGGCCGTGGACGCCGAGAAGTCAGGGGCCATGGTCGTCGGCGTCCACGTCCCCGGCCCCGGGTACGCGGCGGGCCTGGTCAGGGGCGATGTGCTCCTCGCGTTCGACACGACCCGGATCGACACGGCCGCCGACCTCGCGCGAGCGGTCGCCGACACCCGCCCCGGATCCGAGGTCACCTTGACAGTGCGTCATGAGAGCGGTGGTTATCAGCAGTTGACGGTCGTCCCGGGCGTCGTCACCTGACCGTCCTGGAACCCGGGCTTGTCGTAATGCCTGGGAGCCATCCAGGCATTAGCCCTCATGGTGGATCAGTGGTCGTCCGTCAGGGGTGGTGGTCGGTGACGCGCTGAAAGGACCTGCAAACCGGCTCGCGCGGCCCCCGCCGTGCGGGCAGGATGCTGCCGTAGTCCCTTCAGCCGCACAGGGAGGCCAGGATGACCGGCACTGCGGCGCCCTTCGGCGCCGACGACTACCGGGCCCGTATGGAGCGCGCAGCGCGGGCGGCCGCCGAGGCGGGGCTCGCCGGGCTGCTCGTGACGCCGGGGCCCGACCTGGTGTGGCTGACCGGCTACGCACCCACCGCTGTCACCGAACGGCTCACCCTGCTGGTGCTCACCCCCGGACAGGACCCCGTGCTCGTGGTGCCCACGCTGGAGGCACCGGACGCGGCCAAGGCGGCCGGCGCGCCCGCGCTGACACTGCGCGACTGGACCGACGGCAAGGACCCCTACGCCGCCACCGCGGCGCTCCTTGACTCCACCGGGCGCTTCGGCATCAGCGACAACGCCTGGGCCATGCATCTGCTGGGCCTGCAGAAGGCGCTGCCCGGCACCTCCCACGCCTCCCTCACCGACGCCCTGCCCATGCTCCGTGCCGTCAAGGACGCGGCGGAGCTCCGGCTGTTGGCGGCCGCCGGCGCGGCCGCGGACGCGACGTTCGAGGAGATCCGGAAGGTTCCCTTCGCCGGCCGCCGCGAGTCCGAGGTCGCCGCCGACCTCGCCGGCCTGCTACGCCGGTTCGGGCACTCCCAGGTCGACTTCACGATCGTCGCCTCCGGCCCGAACGGTGCCAATCCCCACCACGAAGTGGGCGACCGGGTCATCGGGCACGGCGACATGGTGGTCCTCGACTTCGGCGGCCTGAAGGACGGCTACGGCTCCGACACCTCCCGCACGGTCCACGTCGGCGAACCGACCGACGAGGAGCGCCAGGTCCACGACCTGGTGCGCGCGGCCCAGGAGGCGGGCTTCAGGGCCGTACGGCCCGGCGTCGCCTGCCAGGAGGTCGACCGGGCCGCCCGCGCGGTCATCGCCGACGCCGGATACGGCGAGTACTTCATCCACCGCACCGGACACGGAATCGGCGTCACCACGCACGAGCCGCCGTACATGATCGAGGGCGAGCAGCAGCCCCTGGTGCCGGGCATGTGCTTCTCCGTCGAGCCCGGTATCTATCTGCCCGGCCGCTTCGGCGTCCGCATCGAGGACATCGTCACGGTCACCGAGGACGGCGGTCGCCGCCTCAACGACACCGCCCGCGAAATGGTCATAGTGAACTGACCGAGCATCAGGAGCCTCCCACGACGACTTCGAGCGACGACGGCGTGACCATGACCCAGGCACCGACACCCACCGCGGACACCGTCCGACGACTGGTCCGTTCCCTGCTCAAGGACGGGGCCGCAGCGAAGGGCGCCGCCGGACCCGACGTCCGGCCGGTCGCAGAAGGCGGCGGGCACGCCACGTGGTGGGTCGGCACCCGCCATGTCCTGCGTCTCGCCCCCGACCGCGACGCCGCCGTCCGTCAACGCCGCGAACTGCGCCTGCGCGACCTCGTCCGCCCGCACGTCCCGGTCGCCGTGCCGACGAGCGTGTCGCACGGCGAGTGGGCGCCCGGGCTGACATACACGCTGGACACCAAGGTTCCCGGCGGCTCGGGCGAGGAGCACGACGTGTCGGCCGTCGGGGAGGCCGACCTGGCCGGGGTGCTCACCGGACTGCGCGAGGTACCGGTACGGCAGGCCGAGACCCTCGGCGTCCCGCGCGCCGCACCGCGCTCCCTGGAGGCCCTGCGCCGGGCCGCCGAACGCGCCGCCGGTCGTCTCGCCGCCGCCGACGAGTTCGACGCCGTACGCCTCCACCAGCTCACCGCACCCGCCGCGGTCCAGCTCGCCGCACAGCCCGGCACCGCGATCCTCGTCCACCACGGCCTCACCGGAGAGCACCTCGTGGTCAGCGCCGACGGCCGGGTGCGCGGTGTCCTCGGCTGGACCGACGCGGTCCTCGGCGACCCCGCCGAGGACATCGCCGGTCTCGCGCTCGCCGTCGGCTCGCCCGCCGCCGTCCGCGCCGCCACTCTCGCCGGCTACGGCGCTCGCCCCTGCCTGCGCGGCCTCTGGCTCGCCCGCTGCGACAGCCTCCTCCGCCTTGCCGAACGCCTCGAAGGCCGGGGCGGCAGCCCTCCGCCGCTCCTGCGGGAGCAGCTGGAGCGAGCCTGGGAGGCGATCCTGCTGGAACGGGTGACGGAGTTGCGGGACGACGAGACGGACGAGGAGTCATAGGGGCAGCCGGTCCGGGGACGAAGGGCTGCGCGTAAGCGTTTGCGCAATCGCTTACGCGCAGCCCTTCGTGCCCCCGTCCGCGCCGACCCGCCCACTGCTCACCGCTCACCGCTCACGCCTGCAACAGCACCACGCACGACTCCCCGGGCAGATGCAGCAGCCCGTCCTGGCCCGGCGCGTCGACCGGCTCCCATGCGGCGAGCACCTCCGCCGGACGCGGGCCCAGGGGGATCGCCGCCGGCTCCTTGGCGAGGTTGACGGCCACACGGACGTCCCCGCGCCGGAAGGCGAGCCAGCGCCCCGCCTCGTCGTAGGCCACCTTGGTGTCGGCCAGGTCGGGATCGGTGAGGTCGGCCTGCTCGTGCCGCAGGGCGATGAGCCGGCGGTACCAGGCCAGCACGCGCGCGTGAGGCTCCTGCTCCGGCTCGGACCAGTCGAGGCAGGAGCGGTCGCGGGTCGCCGGGTCCTGCGGGTCGGGAACGTCCTCCTCGGCCCAGCCGTGCGCGGCGAACTCCCGCCGTCTGCCCCGCCGTACGGACTCGGCGAGCTCGGGGTCGGTGTGGTCGGTGAAGAACTGCCAGGGCGTGCCCGCGGCCCACTCCTCGCCCATGAACAGCATCGGCGTGAACGGGGCGGTCAGGATCAGCGTCGCCGCGCAGGCCAGCAGGCCGGGGGAGAGGGACGCCGAAAGCCGGTCGCCCAGGGCCCGGTTGCCCACCTGGTCGTGGGTCTGGCCGTAGCCGAGCAGCCGGTGCCCGGCCACGCGCGCGCGGTCCAGGGGGCGCCCGTGCTGCCGGCCCCGGAAACTCGAGAACGTGCCGTCATGGAAGTAGCCGCCGGTGAGTGTCTTGGCGAGCGCCGCGAACGGGGCCCGCGCGAAGTCGGCGTAGTAGCCCTGGGACTCGCCGGTCAGCGTCGAGTGCAGGGAGTGGTGGAAGTCGTCGTTCCACTGCGCGTGCAGGCCCAGGCCGCCCGCTTCACGGGGGGTGACCAGCCGTGGGTCGTTGAGGTCGGCCTCGGCGACCAGGAAGAGCGGCCGGTCCAGGTCGGCGGCCAGGGCGTCCACGGCCGTCGACAGCTCCTCCAGGAAGTGGCACGCGCGCGTGTCGGCCAGCGCGTGCACCGCGTCCAGGCGCAGCCCGTCGATCCGGTAGTCCCGCAGCCACGCCAGCGCGCTGCCCAGCAGATACGCGCGCACCTCGTCCGAGCCGGGCGCGTCCAGATTGACGGCGGAACCCCAGGGCGTGTGATGCGTGTCTGTGAAGTACGGGCCGAACCGGGGCAGGTAGTTGCCGGACGGCCCCAAGTGGTTGTGCACCACGTCGAGGACCACGCCCAGGCCCAGCTCGTGAGCCCGGTCGACGAACCGTTTCAGCGCCTCGGGGCCGCCGTACGGCTCGTGCACCGCCCACAACGAAACCCCCTCGTACCCCCAGCCGTGCCGCCCGGGGAAGGGGCACACCGGCATCAACTCGACGTGCGTGACGCCCAGTTCGACGAGATGTCCGAGCCGCTCGGCGGCGGCGTCCAGGGTGCCCTCGCGCGTGTACGTGCCCACGTGCAGCTCGTACAGGACCGCGCCGGGCAGCGGGCGCCCGGCCCACTCACTGCGCCACGCGTAGCGCTCGTGGTCGACGACCGCGCTCGGCCCGTCCGGGCCGTCCGGCTGTCGGCGTGAACGCGGGTCGGGCAGCACGGGGCCGTCGTCCAGCGCGAAGCCGTACCGAGTGCCGTCGTGCGCCTCAGCCTCCCCCCTCCACCAGCCCGCTCGGTCAGGATCGCGCTCCAACGCGCGCGTGGCGCCGTCGCACTGGAGCGTCACACGGTCGGTCTGCGGTGCCCACACCTCGAACTGCACGGACGGTTCCCCTTCGTCTGCTCACCGTGATGTAGCCCGTCCATGGTGCTTCAAACGAGATCAATCCGCTTTTGAATCTTCCCTTTTGCGGCGGGTGTCGTCGGAATACGCGCGCGTGGCGGCTGTTCCCATGTCTTCTGGACACCCGGCGTTCACTGCCCGACAATCACGAACGTGATGTCGTCTTTCGAGTTCAACACGTACCCCGCGCGGCTCTCCGACGCGGAGCGCGACAGGGTGCTGAAGGTGCTCCGGGACGGCGTCGCCATGGGCCGTCTGTCGCACGACACCTTCATCCGGCGCATGGAGGTGGTCCTCGCCGCCCGCCGTTCCGAGGACCTCGCGGCCATCACCGCCGACCTGCCCACCGAGAGCCGTTTCTCGCGGCTGGTGTTCGGCACGGTGGAGGCCGTTTCCGGGTTCACGGTACGGCTGCGCAGGGCCTGGCAGGCCGAGCGGCTGCCCAAGCTGCTGCTGCCCCACCCCGGGAACGGCCATTCGCTGCGCATAGGGCGCGACCCCGCCAACGGGCTGCGGCTGACCCACGAGACGGTGTCCCGGGTGCACGCCGAACTCAGTCGGCAGGGCGGCCTGTGGGTGCTGCGGGACCTCGGCTCGACCAACGGGACGACGGTGAACGGGCGACGCGTCATCGGCGCCGCAGTCGTCCGCGAGGGTGATCAGGTCGGCTTCGGACGGATGTCGTTCCGGCTCGCCTCGAACTGAGAACGGCCGGTCCGGATCCCGCCTCGGTGGCCGAAATCCCTTTGCCTCTTGCGGTGTTGACGTACCCGTCAACTCGTGACTGACTGTGCGTACACCATGCACACCAGGTGAACCGACGGCACCACTTGTGGAGGTGTGTCCTGCCGCCACTCCTCCGCTACCCGACCGTCGACGAACTGGACGCCCGGGCGGCGACGCTCGTCGCCCGGCATCCCCGGGACGCCCGACTGCGCCGTGTCGGAAGCTCCCGCGCGGGCACACCCCTGTCGTTGCTGTCCGTCGGTCATGGCAGCCGCCAGGCGCTCGTCGTCGCCGGTCCGCATGCCAACGAACCAGTGGGCGGCGCCACCGCCCTGCGGCTCGCCGAACGGGTCCTCGCCGACCCCCGGCTCACCGAGGGAGCCGACGCCACCTGGAACCTGCTGCTGTGCCTCGACCCCGACGGTCTGCGCCGCAACGAGGGCTGGCTGCACGGCCCGTACACCCTTGGCCATTACTTCCGGCGCTTCTTTCGGCCCGGCTTCCTCGAACAGCCCGAATGGCTGCCCGACGGCGCGGCCGCCGCCGTACTGCCGGAGACCCGCACCCTGCTCGGCCTCCAGGACGAACTGCGGCCGTTCCTCCAGTGCTCGCTGCACGGGGTCGACGTGGGCGGCGGCTTCGTGGAACTCACCCGCGACCTGCCCGGTCTCGCCGGGCGTATCGCGCAGACCGCGGCCCGTCTCGGCATACCGCGCGAACTCGGCCCGTACGACACCCTGTACTGGCCGGGCCTGGGACCCGCCGTCTACCGGATACCGCCACCGCGCCGGGGTGACCTGGCCGCGGCCATCACCGAGGCCGCCGTCGAATCGACGTGGTTCCACCCCCACTCGTACGGCACGGTGACCGCGGTCGTCGAGGCGCCCATGTGGAGCGTGGCCGCCGTGGAGGACGCCACCGAGCCCGCCGACCCGGCCGGCGTGCTGCGGACCGTCAGTCACACGCTGCGGCACGACACCGAGGTCCTTCAGCGGCTCCTCGCGCGGATCCGGCCCCATCACGCAGGCGCACCGGACGCGGCGCGCCTGCTCGCTCCGGTCGACGACTATTTACTGGTCTGCCCCGGCCTCGCCGACGCCTGGGACCCGGACGTCAAGGGAACCGACGGCACGCGTCCGCTGCCCCCGCTCAGCACCGCCCATCTGGCCACCCTGCGCATCGCCGGACGCCGGCTCGCGCTGCGCACGGCGGGGCTGCTGCACCAGCTCGTGGCGGGCGCGGGGCGCGATCCGGCCGGGGTGCTGCCGGAGCTGGACCGGCTGATCGACGCGTGGTGCGCGGACTACCGCGACGGCTGCGGGGCCCGCTGGGTGCCGGTCGCCCGCCAGGTGGAGTACCAGGCGAGAGTGGTGCTCGCCGCGTTCGAGCTGGCCGGACGGCAGGAGCCGGTGCGCTCCCGTTCGGGTGAGCAGGGGTGGGGTGCGGAGGCCGCCGTGCCGATGCATCAGGAATGACGTACTTCACCACGGCGAAAGCGGTACGGGGCGGCCTGCTCGCGGCAGCTGCCCTCCTCGTCGCCTCCGCGACTCCGGCGCTGGCGACGCCTCAGGAGGCCCCTCCGGGCAGCTGGCTCTACCTCACCGTCACCCAGGGCGAGGCCCGGGCCGGTGACGCGCCCGGCAAGCTGCTCCTGTGCAACCCGCCCCGGGGACACGCCCGCGCTGCCGAGGCCTGTGCGGAACTGGCGGCCGCGGGCGGCGACATCGGCGGCATCCCGCAGAAGGACACCTTCTGCACGATGATCTACGCGCCGGTGACCGCCACCGCGCGCGGGGAGTGGAACGGACGGCCGGTCCAGTACACCAAGACCTTCTCGAACCCGTGCGCGATGGCGGCGTCGACGGGGTCGGTGTTCGGGCGCCAGGACTGAAAGTCAGGGTCGACCGGTGTACGCACGCGCGTGGTGGTCTTCCCCGTCACGCGCGCGTGCCGGGTGTCCTCACGGCGTCCCCCGGCCTGTCGTCACGCCGCCCGGTCGCGCGCGTGCCGCACCGCCGCGACGACCGTACGGGACTGGTGCTCGACCTGGTGCTCCAGCGGCACCCAGCGGGCGCGGAAGCGCTCCGCGAAGGCGTCGCTCCAGGTCGCGACGAGCCGCTCCAGCCGGGGCGCCGCGCGGTCGCCGCTCTCCTGAAGGACCCGCAGCAGCATGGCCGCCGCCCGTAGCGGCAGCCGGCGCGCGAACGCGTCCACGCTTCCGATGTACGCCATCGAATTGTCGGCGGGCGCCGTGTGCATCCAGTCCGCGGCCAGCCCCGGAACCAGCTCCAGCGCCCACCTGGCGGCCCGCAGCAGCGGCCCGTCGACGCCCTGGAGCCGCGGCAGCACCTCGGTGAGCACGCGCTCCACCTCCAGCGAGTCGCGCAGCAGCCGTCCCGCCAGCCGCCGCATCTCCGCCGCCGGCGCCGGATGCGGCGCCGGATCGTCCACCAGGTCGCTCGCCCACATCGGTACCTCGACGACCGCGGTCAGACCGCCGTACCGGTGCACGTGGTACCAGGTGCTGTGCCGCGCGTCGTCCGGCATGCTCGGATACGCCGCGCCCGCACCGGGGCCGGGCATCACATGCACCCCGGGCCCGGAGGCGGGCCAGCCCGCGGCATCCGAGGCGCCCGTCTCCACCGGGATGTGCAGCTCCGCCGCGGACTTGGCGAACGGCTCGGCGAGGCCGGGAAGGTCCTTCGTCAGCTGCACCCAGCTGCCGCCCAGATCGGTGCCGTGCAGAGTCACCTGGAGGTAGGGGCGCAGCTCGTCGATGACGCGGGTCAGGACGCGGGTCTCCGGCGGCAGTCGGTCCGGCGGCAGGACGGACGGTGACCATTCCGGCTGCTCGGGTCCCGCCGGCCGGAAGAAGCCGAGGTGGTAGTCGTGGAGGCTGCGCGGCGCCGGAGTCACGTGCAGGCTCGCCCCGTCGGGGTCGGCGCACAACAGGAAGTGCCAGGAGGTGTCGGCCCGCAACCGCCGCTCGTGCAGCACCCGTTCCGCGAGGGCCAGAGCCGTCGAGCCCCCGGTCGGCTCATTGGAGTGGGCGCCCGCGACGACCAGGACGGCGTGGCGGGCATGGCCCATCGACAGCAGGTGCAGGGGTCTGCCCGCGCGGGAGACACCCACTTGTCTCAGGGCACTGAGGCCGGGCCGGTGAGCGGCCAGCGCCCGGGCGGACGAGACAAGTTCGGAAACGGTGGGGTAGCGCAGCTCCGGCAGGAGACTCACCCCCGACACATCCGCCCGGCTTCGCAATCCGCAGTACCCCACGGTGGCCGGACAGTGTCAAGGAGGTGGCGGGGGAGGCTCCAGGGGGCGCCCAGATGCATTTACCGGCAGTAGGTAGGGCCGTTGGTGCCAGCAGGGTTGCCGGTACCCGTCCGACCCGGGGCGTGGGCGCCCCGGCGCTCACCGCAGCGGCTCTCCGCCGCTCGTTTCAGATTCACCCGAATGAGTGTATGGAGGCTGCGGCGGGCAGCTCGTGTACGAGGTACCCGCCCAGACGGCGCGCCGGCCCGGCTCACCGCCGTACAGGGCCTGCGCGCCCTCCCGGCTCTAACCCACCCGCTCCAGCAGCACCACCGGCAACCGCTCGAACAACTCGTCCACGCGCGCGTGCCCCGTGAACTCCCGTTCCGGAGCCAGCACATCGGCCCACTGCCCCGGCGGCAGCGGCAGCAGGGTGTCGCGCCAGCCGCCCGCCTCCGCGAGCCGCAGCGACAACCGTGTCACTGCGGTCACCACCTCGCCCGACCGCGCGAACGCCACACAGTGCGCCGCCCCCGGCCCCTCCGCGGGCAGCGGCGCGTACGTCGCCGAGTCCCCGAAGACGTCGGCACGCCGCCCGCGCAGCCGCAGGGCCGCCGCGCTCACCTCACCCTTGTCACCGGGATCGTCCGGCGGGAAGGACACCGGCCGCCGGTTGTCCGGGTCCACCAGCGCCCGGTACTCGCCCTCCGTGCCCTGGTACAGGTCCGGCACGCCGGGCATCGTCAGCTGGACCAGGGCGGTGCCCAGCATGTTCGCCCGGATGTGGGGCTCCAGCGTGGCGCGGAAGTCGGTCACACGTCCGCCCGGCGCCCCGCACGGCCCCGCCGCCACGAACGCGGCCACCGCGTCCTCGTACGGGGGCTCCTGCTCCGTCCAGCTCGTGTACAGCCCGGCCTCGCGCACGTGCTTGAGCAGCGCCCCCTGTACACGGTCCGCGTCCGCCGGGCCGAGCCCGAACACGGTCTGCCAGGCCGCCCACGCCAGCTGCGCGTCCGGGACGCCCTCGCCGGTGCGTGTCACCTCGGCCAGGACGTCCGCCCAGCGCTCGGGACACTCGGTGAGCACGGCCAGCGCGGCCCGTACGTCGGCGCTGCGCTTGGTGTCGTGCGTCGACACGACGGTCCCGGTCGCCGGCCAGTCGCGCTGCACGCGCGCGCAGTAGGCGTGGAAGTCCTCCGGTGACACGGCCGGGCCGCCCGGGTTGCCGCCCACCTCGGTCGCCGACAACAGCGGCACATAGCGGTAGAACGCCGTGTCCTCCACGGATTTGGCGCGCAGTGCGGACGCGGTCTGTGCGAACCGCGCCCGGAACTCGGCGTGTCCGGGCCCGTCACCTGCCCGTCCGAGCACCAGGTCGCGTACGACGTCGACGGCGCCGGCCTCCTCGGGGACGACGAAGGCCTGCCGGGCTTCGGCAGCGGCCTCCTCGGAGACGACCGAGGCGGCGTCGCCGGACTCGTACGGACGGTAGACGTCGAGGCGGACCAGGAGCTCCTGGAGGGCGGTGCGCAGGGCCCAGGGAGCCCGGTCGCGCAGCGCGGGGTCCGGCGACGCGTCGCACAGGTGGCCCGCGACCCGGGTCAGCCGCTCGACCTCGGCCGCCAGCTCGTGCGTGAGCACCTTGTACGCCGCCCGCCGCACGGTCGCCTCCCACTGCCCGCCACGGTCGGTCTGGGGGGCCGCGAACCGCCGGTACTGGCCGAGGAGTTCCCCGAACCCCGCCGGATCCGTGAAGAGGCCGTCCACGTGCCGCAGGGCGTCGTAGCCGGTGGTGCCCGCCACCGGCCAGGAGGCCGGCAGGTGCTCACCGTCCGAAAGGATCTTCTCCACCACCGTCCACCGGCCGCCGGTCGCCTCGTGAAGACGCCGCAGATACCCGTCGGGGTCGGCGAGTCCGTCGGGGTGGTCGATGCGCAGCCCGTCGAGCACGCCTTCATGGAGCAGTTGAAGGATCTTGGCGTGGGTGGCCTCGAAGACCTCCGGGTCCTCCACCCGCACTCCGATGAGCTCCGAGATGCTGAAGAACCGCCGGTAGTTCAGCTCCGTACGCGCCAGCCGCCACCACACAGGGCGGTACCACTGCGCGTCCAGGAGCTGCGGCAGCGGCAGTCCCTCGGTGCCCTCGCGCAGCGGGAACACGTGGTCGTAGTAGCGCAGGACGTCGCCGTCGAGCGCCAGGGCGTCGATCTCCGTGCCGAGTGGATGCCCCAGCACCGGCAGCAGCACCTGGCCGCCCTGTGCCTCCCAGTCGATGTCGAACCACCGCGCGTACGGCGACTTGGGGCCCTCACGGAGCACCTCCCACAGGGCGTGGTTGTGGCGCGGGGCCATCGCCATGTGGTTCGGGACGATGTCCGCCACCAGCCCGAGACCGTGCTCCCGCGCGGTGCGCGCCAGCGCGCGCAGCCCGTCCTCGCCGCCGAGTTCGCCGCGCACGCGCGCGTGGTCCACGACGTCGTAGCCGTGCGCGGAGCCCGGGACGGCCTCCAGGACGGGTGACAGATGCAGGTGCGAGACGCCGAGCGAGGCCAGGTACGGTACGGCAGCCGCGGCGGCCTCGAAGGGGAAGTCGGGCTGCAGCTGTAGCCGGTAGGTGGCCGTCGGCACCACCGGGTCAGGACGCTCAGGTGTCATGGGAACCTACGTACCCGCCCTGCCCTCTTTCGTGTCATCGCCCGGTGCACGTTGCCACGCGCGTGTGCCTGGTTTCGAGCGATGACGACCACGGGGCGGCGCAGGGCGCTGGAGACCTACCGCGAAGTGATCGGGCTCACCGGCCCGCTGCTGCCGGTGGTGTCCTTCCTGGGGCGCCTTCCGACGGCCACCATCCAGTTCGGCAGCGTGCTGCTCGTCGCCCGCACAAGCGGCTCCCTCGCCGCCGCGGGGCTGACCGGCGGTGCGCTCGCGCTGGGACAGGTGGCCTGCGGGCCGCCGATGGGGCGGCTCGCCGACCGGCACGGGCAGCGGACCGTCGTGCCGGCCTTCTCTTTCGTCAACGCCCTCGCGATCGCCGCGCTGGTGGCCGGGGCGCTCGCGGGGCTGCCGACGCCGGTTCTGGCGCTCGTGGGGGCGGCGGCGGGCGCGAGCGTACCGCTCATCGGTCCGCTGGGCCGCACGCGCCTGGTCGCCCTGGCCCGCCGCTCCGGAGCGCCCGACACCACGGTGGCCGCCGCCCTCTCCTTCGAGAGCACCCTGGACGAGATCTCCTTCGTCCTGGGCCCGGCCCTGGTCGGCCTGGCAGCCGTACTGGCCCATCCGGCGTACGCCCTGGCCGCCGCCGCGGCGCTGGTGGCCCGGTGCGGCAGCGGCTTCGCACTGCATCCGACGGCGACGGCGTCGCTGCCCCGGCCGGCCGCCGCGGCCGCCGTCCGCCCGCGCATCCCCCGCTCCGTCCACGCCCTGCGCGCCGCCCTGGCCTTCCAGGGGGCGATGTTCGGTGCCTGCCAGGCCGGGATCACCGCGCTGACGGAACGGCTCGGGCAGCCGGACCAGGCCGGGCTCGTGTACGCCGCGATGGGCGTGAAGAGCGCTGCCGCGGGGCTCTCCATGGCCGCAGTGCCCGCGCGCGTCGGGCTCGGGACCCGCCGGCGGACGGCCACCGCGGCCGCGTTCGCGCTCTCGCTGCCGCTGCTCTGGACGGACAGCCTCGGTGCCTGTACGTCGTCGTCACGCCTGGCGGCCGCACTCGCCTGCGCGATCGCGCTGACGGCGCGCCCGGCGTCGTACGCCGTGCGCGCCGAAAGCGACCGTCACGCGTGCGTGCCCGGCGAGAAGACGAACACGTCCTCCTAGACGGGCCGCTGCAATACCGTCATGCTCCGGTCCACCAGCGTCAGCCGGTCCCCGGCCTGCACCTTCGCGTCCGTGTCCGGTGGGACGCCGTCAGGGCGGGCGGTGTCGACGATCACCTGCCACTGGCGGCCGTGGTTGACCGGCACCACGAAGTCCAGCGATGTGTGGGAGGCGTTGAACATCAGCAGGAAGGAGTCGTCGCCGATGCGTTCACCGCGTGATCCCGGCTCCGAGATCGCGTTGCCGTTGAGGAACGCCGTCAGCGCCGACGCCTGCGCCGAGTCCCAGTCGCGCTGGGTCATCTCCTTGCCCTCGGGCGTGAACCAGGCGATGTCCGACAGCTCGTCGTGGGTGCCCTCGACGGGCCGTCCGTGGAAGAAGCGCCGCCTGCGGAAGACCGGATGGTCCTTGCGCAGCCACACCATCGCGCGCGTGAAGGCCAGCAGTTCACTGTCGTCCTCGGGCCATGCGACCCAGGCCAGCTCGCTGTCCTGGCAGTAGGCGTTGTTGTTGCCGTGCTGGGTGCGTGCGAACTCGTCGCCGTGGCTGATCATCGGCACGCCCTGGGACAGCATCAGCGTCGCGACGAAGTTCCGCATCTGACGCTGCCGCAGTTCCAGGACGGCCGGGTCGTCGGTCTCGCCCTCGGCCCCGCAGTTCCAGGACCTGTTGTGGCTCTCGCCGTCCCGGTTGTCCTCGCCGTTGGCCTGGTTGTGCTTGTCGTTGTACGACACCAGGTCGTTCAGGGTGAACCCGTCGTGGCAGGTCACGAAGTTGATGGAGGCCAGGGGCCGCCGCCCGTCGTCCTGGTACAGGTCGGACGAGCCGGTCAGCCGGGAGGCGAACTCCGCCAGCGTGCGTGGCTCGCCCCGCCAGACGTCCCGAACCGTGTCGCGGTACTTGCCGTTCCACTCGGTCCACAGCGGCGGGAAGTTGCCCACCTGGTAGCCGCCCTCGCCCACGTCCCACGGCTCGGCGATCAGCTTCACCTGCGAGACCACCGGGTCCTGCTGGACCAGGTCGAAGAACGACGACAGCCGGTCCACCTCGTGGAACTGCCGGGCCAGGGTTGCCGCGAGGTCGAAGCGGAAGCCGTCGACGTGCATCTCGGTGACCCAGTAGCGCAGCGAGTCCATGATCAGCTGAAGCACGTGCGGGGAGCGCATCAGCAGGGAGTTGCCGGTGCCGGTGGTGTCCGTGTAGTAGCGCGGGTCGTCCGCCAGCCGGTAGTACTGCGGATTGTCCAGGCCCCGGAAGGACAGCGTGGGGCCCAGATGATTGCCCTCGGCCGTGTGGTTGTAGACCACGTCGAGGATGACTTCGATGCCGGCCTCGTGCAGCGCCCGCACCGCCGACTTGAACTCCAGGACCTGCTGGCCGCGGTCGCCCCAGGAGGCGTACGCGTTGTGCGGGGCGAAGAAACCGATCGTGTTGTAGCCCCAGTAGTTGTTCAGGCCCATGTCCACCAGACGGTGGTCGTTCACGAACTGGTGGACCGGCATCAGCTCCAGCGCGGTGACGCCCAGCTCGGTGAGGTGCTCGATGACCGCCGGATGCGCGAGGGCCGCGTAGGTGCCGCGCAGCTCCTCCGGCAGCCCCGGGTGCCGCATCGTCAGGCCCTTGACGTGGGCCTCGTAGAGGATCGTGTGGTGGTACTCGGTGCGCGGTCGTCGGTCGTCGCCCCAGTCGAAGTACGGGTTGACCACGACCGACGACATGGTGTGCGGCGCCGAGTCCAGGTCGTTGCGCTCCCCGGGGGCTCCGAAGTGGTAGCCGTACACCTCCTCGCCCCAGTGGATGGAACCGCTGATCGCGCGCGCGTACGGGTCGAGCAGCAGCTTCGCGGAGTTGCAGCGCAGGCCGCGCTCGGGGGCGTACGGGCCGTGCACACGGAATCCGTACCGCTGCCCCGGCATGACGCCCGGCACGTACGCGTGCCGCACGAACGCGTCGCTCTCCCGCAGTTCCACCGCCGTCTCCGAGCCGTCGTCGTGCAGCAGACACAGCTCTACTCGGTCCGCGGCCTCGGTGAAGACCGCGAAGTTGGTCCCGGCGCCGTCGTACGTGGCACCGAGTGGATACGCCTCTCCAGGCCAGACCTGCATGGATACGACTCTTTCAGGTGTGCCCCACTGCCGGGGGCGCCTTGGACCCGAGTCTCCCCGAAAGTGAGGGAACCTCCTATGACTTACGTCCCTCTTACCGATCGACCAGTGCATACGCGGTATGCCGAACCAGTGGGGCAAACACGTACTCCCGGGATTCCAGGGGGAGTAGGGGGATCGACGTGCGCAACGTAGTGCACCGCCATCTGGGCAAGGTGGTGGCCGGTGCGGCCATCGCGGTGGCCGGAACCGCCGCGATGGTCGCGGTGACCCTGCCGGGCACGGCAGGGGCCGACGACGCGGGAGGGAACAGGGCGGGCGCCCAGCAGGCCGCCCAGGGGCAGGAACAGGGGCAGGCAGATGTCCGGCCCGGGGTGGTCGAGGAGGCCCCGGCCCAAGGGGACGAGGGCACCGGCCGGGACCCGCTCACCGACGACGAGATGAAGCGGGTCGAGCGGCTCGCGGTCAGCCCGCAGCTGTTCAACTCCAGCGAGAACGCCGAGGGGAAGCGCGGCCCGCAGCGGCTCGGCGTCGACCTGGCCGAGCCGGAGGCCGGCGAGGTGGACGACCCCGACGCGCCGCGGCGCGCGGACGTGACGTTCTACGACTACAAGGACGACACGCTCGTCACCAGGACCGTCAACCTCGACACCGGGAAAGTCGAGCAGACCGGCACGCAGCACGGGGTGCAGCCGCCGCTGAGCCGTGCCGAACTGTCCGAGGCCGCACAGCTCCTGATCGACGACCCGCTGGGGGCGGGTCTGAAGGCCGACTACAAGGACGCCGTCGACAAAGAGCTGACCTCCCCGGACCAGCTGCTGCTCGCCGGCGCGGTGTACCGGGCCGTTCCGGGCGCGCAGCCCGCCGTACTCGACCAGTGCGGCGAGCACCGCTGCGTGCGGCTCTTCCCCAAGATCAAGAACGGCTCCTGGATCGACGCCCGGTCTCTCGTCATCGACCTGAGCGCCCGCAAGGTTGCGTCGCTCCGCGGCTGACCCGCCCTCCGTTCAGTTTTCCAACTCTGTTCTTCCTGTAAGGGAGTCACTTCTTCATGCACGTGAACAGACTCAGCCGCGCCCGCAGGACGGGGGCCGTGGGCCTGTCGCTGGCTGCGCTGGCCGCCGGCGTCACGACCGCTGCCGGGCCGGCTGCCGCCCAGCCGAAGGCCGCCGCCGCGGCGGCCGCGGACTGTAGCGCCGCGTACCGCATCGAGCAGAAGCTCTCCGGCGGTACGACCTGGCGCATGTGCTGGCGCTACGACAAATACGCCGGGCTCGTCCTGGAGAAGATCTCCTATCAGCCCAAGGGCGAGACCAAGCCGATCAAGGTCCTCAACAGTGCCAGGCTCGGGCAGATACACGTGCCCTACGACGACGGAAGCGTCGAGTACGACGACCTGACGGGCTTCGGCTTCGCCCAGGGGCTCATGAACCTGGCGCCCGGCGAGTGCCCCGGCGGCACCATCAAGACGGTCAAGGTCCCGGACGCCTTCGATCCGGCGCATCCGAACGTCAAGGGGCTGTGCACCACCACCCGTTCCCGCGGCCACGCCTACCGTATGCAGGGCGACAGCGCGACCAAGGTCTACCAGGCCCAGGGCAAGGACCTCCTCGTCTACACGGTCAACCAGGTCGGCTGGTACGAGTACATGACCGAGTGGCGCTTCCAGGACGACGGCACGGTCAACATGAACGTCGGTGCGACCGGCAGCCTCTCCTACGAGGACTACGACGCCGGCGACGGACGCGGCTGGCCCATCGGCAAGGGCGATCAGGCGAAGGCCACCAGCCACAGCCACAACGTCTTCTGGCGGCTCGACTTCGGCCTCGACGGCTCCTCCAAGAACGGGATCGAGCAGTACGACTCGGCCGTCACCGCCCCCGGCAGCGGCCAGCAGGCCCCGTCCACCAAGACCACCCGCACCAAGGTCACCAAGGAACTCTCTGGCGACGCCAAGAACTACCGCTGGTGGCGGGTGGTCAGCGCGGCCGGCAAGAACAAGGACGGGCACCCGAGGTCGTACGAGATCGTCCCCGGCGTCACCACCAAGTACCCGGGGCGCAGCTTCACCAAGCACGACCTGTACTTCACCCAGTACAACAAGTGCGAGCTGTTCGCCAGCAACAACACGGGCAACTGCGGTACAGGAGCGGGCAAGTCCGTCGACAAGTGGGTGGGCGGCCAGACCCTCACGCACCCGATCGTCTGGACGAACGTGGGCTTCCACCACATCGCCCGGGACGAGGACCAGCAGCCCATGCCGGTCCACTGGCAGGGATTCTCCATCGCCCCGAGGGACGTCACGGCTATGAATCCGCTCACTCCCGCCGAGCTCGGGTGGCAGAACGGCCACTGGCAGCCGCGCAGTTGAGAAACGGTCCGTCCATCCTGCTGCACCGCCGACCACTCCCGGAGTACCCTTCCTTGATCGTTGAGACGGGGAGTGCTCGGGGGAGCGGAAGGCGGTGCGCGGGTGGGCTCGGGAGGGCTGGAGTTGCCCCCTGGTGACGAGGGTCACGAGGGGAACTCCGCAGACGTCCCGCCCGGCACGGTGTCCTTGGCCCGTCCGATGGACACGGGTTCCATTGGACCGGAGCTGGACTGGGACGCCGACGCCTGGCGCGAGGTGCGTACGCGCGCTCAGCGAGCCGGCCGGGCCTACATCTGGCTGAATCTCGTCGAACAGCGGCTGCGTGCGGTAGTGGCCGCTGTTCTGCGTCCCATCTACGAACCCGTCCACGGCGACGAGTGGGTGGTCGCCGCGGCCGGACCCGCCGGACAGGAGTGGGTGCAGCGCGCGGTCGCCGTACGCGAAGTCAGCCGCCGCAAGGGCTATCTGCTCGACCCGGCCGACGACAACGTCCTCAGCTTCCTCACCCTGCCGCAGCTGCGCGAGCTGATGGTGCAGCACTGGCCGTGCTTCGAGCCCTACTTCGACGAGCGCCGGGACGTCGAACTCGCCCTGGACGAGCTGGAGGTCACCCGGAACGTCGTCTCCCGCAACCGGGCACTGTCCGAGGCCGTCCTCAACCAGGCCGAGCGGGCCTCGGCCCGTCTCCTGGAGATGCTCGGCACGGGCGGCGACGTACCGTCCGCGCGGCGGCTGCCCGTCGACGCGGTCGAGGACCTCGTCGGAGAGCGGTACGCGGATGTGGTCGCCGTGCACCCCGACCGGGTGCGGCTGCTGCGGCAGTTCCCCGCCGAGGACATCTTCGGCGGCGCCCGCCGGCTCGACGCCATCGGTATCGGCCTCAATCTGCTCGTGCAGAACTTCTCCGGGCGACGGCTGGTCCGGCTGGCCGAGTCGGGCTGCCGGGTACGGCTGCTGTTCCTCAACCCGGCCTCCAGCGCGGTCAAGCGCCGTGAGCGTGAACTCGCCATCAAGCGGGGGGAGTTGAGCCGGGCCGTCGAGATGAACATCCTGCACATGCGGCGGGTGCGGTCCAGGCTGCGCGACCCGGGCGCCTTCGAGATCCAGGTCTACGACGAGACGCCGCGCTTCACGGCCTACCTCGTCGACGGCGACGGCTCGGACGGGATCGCGGTCGTGCAGTCCTATCTACGGCGGGCGCGGGGCATGGAGGCGCCGGTGCTGGTGCTGCGCAACGGCAACAAGGTGGTCAAGCCGGGCGAAGTGGACGAGAGCGGGCTGTTCCCGACGTACCGCGAGGAGTTCGAGCTGGCTTGGGCGGATTCGCGGCCGGTGTCCTGACAAGTCCCCGCCGGGTAAGCGGAATGCGGTCCTCTGATTGTCAGTGGCGCATGGGATCGTGGAGACATCTGGGGGAAAGCACCACCGAGAAGGGGGGCCAGGCATGGGCTGGCACCAAGAGCTGCTGATCGGCTTCGACCTGGAGACGACGGGCACGGACCCGCGCGAGGCGCGGATCGTCACGGCGGCCGTGATCGAGGTCAGGGCGGGGCAGCCGATAGGGCGCCGGGAGTGGCTGGCGGATCCGGGAGTGGAGATCCCGGCGGACGCCGTGGCGGTACACGGCATCAGCAATGAGCGCGCGGCCGCCGAGGGCCGGCCGGCCGACCAGGTCGCGGACGCCATCGCGGACGTCCTGGTGACGTACTGGAAGACGGGCGTCCCGGTCGTCGCCTACAACGCGGCCTTCGACCTGAGCCTGCTCGCCGCCGAGCTGCGGCGCCACGGCCTGCCGTCGCTGCGTGACCGCCTGGACGGCCGCGACCCCGCCCCGGTCATCGACCCGTACACCATCGACCGGTCCGTCGACCGCTACCGCCGCGGCAAGCGCAACCTGGAAGCGGTCTGCTCGGAGTACGGAGTGGCACTCGACTCCGCCCACGACGCCATGGCCGACGCCCTCGCCGCGGCCGAGCTGGCCTGCGCGATAGCCGAGCGCCACCCCAAGGTCGCGTCCCTCGGCCCGGCGGAACTGCACCGCCGGCAGATCGAGTGGTTCGCGGAACGGGCGGCGGACTTCCAGAACTTCCTGCGCCGCAAGGGAGAAACGGACGCGGTGGTGGACGGCACATGGCCGTTGCGGGAGCCGGCGGACGAGCCGGTCTGAGTCGCCGTGCTCCGAAGCGCCCAAAGGGGCGCGGGGAACTGCGCGACCAGCCACATAGGACCCGCAGCCGCCCGACAACGACAAGCCCCCGCCCAATAGGCGCTCAGAACGGATACCAGCGCACCGACTCGTCCCCGTCCCGCAACGACGCCACCCGTCGCTCGAACTCGGCCAGCGCGTCGGGGTTGCTCGGTGCGTGCTGGGCGACCCACGCGCAGCTGGCGGTCTCACGGGCCCCGCGCAGCACCGAGCAGCCCGACCACTCGCGCACATCCCAGCCGTACGCCTCGGTGAACGCGTCATAGGCCGCCGCAGGCAACCCGTAGCGGTCGCGGGAGAGGGCCATCACCACCAGGTCGTGCTCGCGCAGGTCGGCGGAGAAGGTCTCCAGGTCGACCAGGACCGGACCCTCCGGCCCGACGTGCACATTGCGGGGCAGCGCGTCGCCGTGGATCGGGCCGCGCGGCAGTTGCGGGGTGAGGGCGGAGGCCGCCGTCGCGAAGCCGTCGCGGCGCTCGCGCAGATAGGCCGCGTCCGCCGGGTCGATCGCGTCGCCGGCGAGCCGCAGCCAGCGTTCCACACCGCCCAGCAGCTCGCGGGGCGGCAGTTCGAAGGAGGGGGAGGGCAGTGCGTGGACGACCCGTAGCAGTTCGGCCAAATCCCGCGGCTCCGCGGGCCGTACCCGATCGGGCAGCCGGTGCCACAGGGTCACCGGATGCCCCTCGACCAGCCGCGCCTTGGGCTCGGCGGCACGTACCGTCGGCACGGCCGCTGCTTCGAGCCAGAGCGCGATGTCCAGTTCCCGCCGGGCCCGGTCCAGGAGTTCGGCGTCGCGGCCCACCTTGACGACCAGGTCACCGGCGGCGAACACGGCGTTCTCGCCCAGGGCGAGCAACCGCGCATCCCGTGCCGGTCCGGGCAGCACGCCTGCCGCGGCCAGTACGTCCCGCGCCCGTGCCTCGTCCATCGTCCGCCTCCGTGTGATCCCTGTGCGCCTGCGTACGGCGTCACCTTCCCGCCATCCGCCGGTCAGTGTCGCATTCGCACAGGTCGCGCCGGGCGCACGGTGTCTTGACGCCGCCGATCGCCTTCACGACCATGACGGGGCCCGTCCGAGCCGCGCAAAGGGGTTGATTCCGTGACATCGGTGACCGAGGTGAGAGGCGCGGCGAATCGCGCGCCGACCACCGGCCGGGAACACCGGGCCGCCGGCCACGGTGCCTGGTTCCTGGTGTTGCCCGCGCTGATCCCGATCCTCGTGCTGAGCGTCGGACCGCTGCTGTACGGGATCCTGCTCGCGTTCACCGACGCCCAGTCGGGCCGCACCGAGCCCACCGAGTGGATCGGCACGCTCAACTTCCGGGATCTGCTGCACGACACGCTGTTCTGGGACTCGTTCCGGATCGGGCTGGTCTGGGCCGTCGGCGTGACCGTGCCGCAGTTCCTGCTCGCGCTCGGTCTCGCCCTGCTGCTCAACCAGGAGCTGCGCCTGAGATGGCTGGCCCGTGCCCTCGCCATCATCCCGTGGGCGATGCCCGAGGTGGTCGTCGGCGTGATGTGGCGGCTCGTCTACAACCCGGACGCGGGCATCCTCAACGAAACCCTGCGCGACCTCGGCCTCGGCGACGGGCGCGACTGGCTCAGCGGCCTGGCGACCGCCCTGCCCGCGGTGATCGTCGTCGGCGTCTGGGCGGGTATGCCGCAGACGACGGTGGCGCTGCTCGCCGGGCTCCAGAACACCCCGCGCGAACTCCACGAGGCGGCCGCGATGGACGGCGCGGGCGCCTGGCGGCGGTTCCGCACGGTCACCTGGCCCGCCCTCAGACCGGTCGCGCTCGCCATCACGGCGCTCAACTTCATCTGGAACTTCAACTCGTTCGCACTGGTCTATGTGCTGACCAGCGGCGGACCCGGCGGCCGCACCCGCCTGCCCATGCTCTTCGCCTACGAAGAGGCCTTCCGCTACGGGCAGTTCGGCTACGCGGCGGCGATGGGATGCGTGATGGTGGCGGTGATCTCGGTGCTCCTCGCCGTCTTCCTCGTCGGCCGCCTGAAGGGAGAGCGGGACACATGAGGACCAGCCCAACAGCCCGCGCGGGCCAGTACGTCGCGCTGCTCGCCTATCTCGTCTTCCTCGCCTTCCCCTTCCTCTGGCTGATCTCCACCGCGTTCAAGCCGCCACGCGAGCTGGGCAGCCTGCACCCCACCTGGATCCCGGAGAACCCCACCCTGGCCAACTTCCGCCAGGCCTTCGACGAACAGCCGCTGCTGAACGCAGCGCTCAACTCCCTCGTCGCGGCGCTCGGGGCCGCGCTGATCGCCGTACTGATCGCGACACCGATGGCGTACGTCATGGCCCGGCACCGCACCAGGCTCGCGAAAGCGGCGACCGGCTGGGTGGTCGTCAGCCAGGCGTTCCCGCTGGTGCTGGTGATCATCCCGCTGTTCCTGGTGCTCAAGAACCTGCGGCTGATCAACTCCGTGCCCGGACTGGTCATGGTGTACGTCGTGTGGGCGCTGCCGTTCGCGCTGTGGATGCTCGTGGGGTACGTACGCGCGGTGCCGGCCGAGCTGGAGGAGGCGGCCGCCGTCGACGGTGCCGGGCGGCTGCGCACTCTCGTCTCGGTGACCGCGCCGCTGCTCGCGCCGGGAATCGTGGCGACGGCGCTGTTCGCGTTCATCACCGCGTGGAACGAGTTCTTCTTCGCGCTGGTGCTGCTCAAGACGCCGGAGAAGCAGACCCTGCCGGTCGTGCTCACCCACTTCATCGGCGCGGAGGGCGTCGCCGACCTCGGCCCGCTGGCCGCGGCCGCGTTCCTCGCCACCCTGCCCTCGCTGGTCGTCTTCGCGGTCATCCAGCGCCGGATCACGGGCGGCATGCTCACCGGGGCGGTGAAGAGCTGATGCGGATCCGATGGATCGCCGCGCTGGTCACGGGGCTGCTGCTCACCGGCTGCACCGGCGGCGACGACGTGGCCGAGGACGGCCGCATCACGCTGCGCTTCCAGTCCCTCGCCTGGCAGGAGGAGTCCGTCGCCGCCAACAAGGAGCTGGTGGAGCAGTGGAACGCGTCCCATCCCGACGTCAAGGTCGAGTACGTACAGGGGAGTTGGGACAGCGTCCACGACCAGCTGCTCACCTCCTTCGAGGGCGGTGAGGCACCGGACATCATCCACGACGCCTCGGACGACCTCGCCGACTTCGCGTACGGCGGCTATCTGGCCGACCTGACCGATCTTCTGCCCCAGCGGCTGAAGTCCGACATCCCGCAGCGCAGTTGGCGTACGACGACCTTCGGGGACGGGATCTACGGCGTGCCGTTCCTCCAGGAGCCACGCGTGCTCATCGCCAACGCCACCTGGCTGAAGGAGTCGGGGGTGCGGATCCCGACGCCCGAAAAGCCCTGGAGCTGGGCCGAGTTCCGGCAGGTCACCGAGGAGCTGAGCGGCGACGGGAAGTACGGAGTGGCCTGGCCGCTGAAGGAGCCGGTCTCCGCCACGCTCAACCTGTCGCTGTCGGCCGGCGGGCAGCTGTTCCACCGGGACGCGGACGGCAGGGTCACCGTGCGTTTCGAGGCGGCCGACCAGGTGGTGCCGGATACCGTTCACGACCAGGTCAACGCCGACGGCAGCGCCTCGCCCACGACCCTCGGCAGCGGCGGCTCGGACACCCTGCCCGGGTTCTTCGGCGGGAAGTACGCGATGGTCCCGCTCGGCTTCTCGTACCGCCAGCAGATCGTGCAGCAGGCGCCCGAGGGCTTCGACTGGCAGGTGCTGCCCGCCCCCGCCGGGGCCGACGGGCTCGCCCAGGGGGTCAGTCCGCAGACGCTGTCCGTCGCCGAGGACAGTCCGCACAAGAAGGAGGCCGCCGAGTTCATCGACTTCCTGCTCCGGCCGGAGAACATGGTCCGGCTGGCGCTGGGCGACTGGATGCTGCCCACCGGCACGCAGGCCCTGAAGGACCCGGCCCTGCACACGGCCGAGCACGACTGGGCCACCGGCACCGCCCTCGCCGCCCACCTCCGCTCGGCACCCGCACAGTCCGTCCGGGGCTATCCCGAGTGGAAGGACAAGGTGGCCACACCGGCGTTCCAGGAGTACTACAGCGGGGCGATAGGCCCGGACGAGCTGCGGGAGCGGCTGGAGGAGGACGGGAACCTGGTGCTGGCGCGCTACCAGCGGTGAGGCGGAAGGTGCGCAGGCGGGTCATGCAAGTTGCACGAGACGTTTCGTCTCTCATACCGTCGACCACATGACCACTCCGGCGCACATCGCCATGTTCTCCATCGCTGCCCACGGCCACGTGAACCCGAGCCTCGAGGTGATCCGCGAGCTCGTCGCGCGCGGGCACCGGGTGACCTACGCGATCCCTCCGGTGTTCGCGGAGAAGGTCGCCGAGACCGGCGCCGAGCCCAAGCTGTGGAACTCGACGCTGCCCTCGCCCGACGACGACCCAGAGGCGTGGGGGAGCACCCTGCTGGACAACGTCGAGCCGTTCCTCGACGACGCGATCCAGGCGTTGCCCCAGCTGATCGCGGCCTACGAGGGCGATGAGCCGGACCTGGTGCTTCAGGACATCACCTCCTACCCGGCCCGCGTCCTCGCCCACCGCTGGGGCGTCCCCGCGATCTCGCTCTCGCCGAACCTCGTGGCCTGGGAAGGCTACGAGGAGGAGGTCGCCGAACCGATGTGGGAGGAGCCGAAGAAGACCGAGCGCGGGCGTGCCTACTACGCCAAGTTCCACAACTGGCTGGAGGAGAACGGCATCACCCTGCCCCCCGACCCCTTCGCCGGCCGCCCCGCCCGCTCCCTCGTCCTCATCCCGAAGGCCCTTCAGCCCCATGCCGACCGGGTCGACGAGAGCGTGTACACCTTCGTCGGCGCCTGTCAGGGCGACCGCACCGCGGAGGGCGACTGGCAGCGGCCCGCCGCCGAGAAGGTCGTGCTGGTGTCGCTCGGGTCGTCCTTCACCAAGCAGCCGGCCTTCTACCGGGAGTGCGTCAAGGCGTTCGGCGAGCTGCCGGGCTGGCACCTGGTGCTCCAGATCGGCCGGCATGTCGACCCGGCGGAGCTGGGAGACGTACCGACGAACGTGGAAGTGCTGTCCTGGGTCCCGCAGTTGGCGGTCCTCAGGCAGGCAGACCTGTTCGTCACACACGCCGGGGCGGGCGGCAGCCAGGAGGGACTGGCGACCGCCACGCCGATGATCGCCGTACCGCAGGCGGTGGACCAGTTCGGCAACGCGGACATGCTCCAGGCCCTGGGCGTCGCCCGTCACCTCCCCACGGAGGAGGCGACCGCCGAGGCCCTGCGCACCGCCGCCCTCGCGCTCGTCGACGACCCCGAGGTCGCCCGGCGGCTGAAGGACCTCCAGGCCGAGATGGCCCAGGAGGGCGGCACCCGGCGTGCGGCGGACCTCATCGAGGCGGAGCTGCCCGAGAAGTGAGAAGGAGAGGGCCCGTTGGCTCCCCGGTGGCCAACGGGCCCTCTGTCAACGGGAGTTCACACTCCCGCGGTCCTTCGGGTCAGACCCTGATCGGCTCACCCTCGTCGTCCCGCGACGCCGCTCCCCGCGTCACGGCCTCGGGTGCCTCGTCGTGGGTGAGGTCGGGCATCCGGTTCAGCCACTTCGGCAGATACCAGTTGCGCTCGCCGAGCAGCGCCATCACCGCCGGGAGCAGCACGCCCCGGATGATCGTCGCGTCGATGAGCACCGCGGCCGCCAGGCCCACGCCCATCTGCTTCATGGACTGCATCGACAGCGTCCCGAAGATCGCGAACACGGCGACCATGATGACCGCGGCGCTGGTGACGACGCCGGCCGTGGTCACCACACCGTGCTGGATCGCGTCCTTCGTCGTACGGCCGCGCAGCCGCGCCTCGCGGATCCGCGAGACCACGAACACGTGGTAGTCCATCGACAGGCCGAAAAGGATCACGAAGAGGAACAGCGGCAGCCAGCTGACGATGGCGCCGACGCCCTCCGCGCCCACCAGCGACGCGCCCCAGCCGTGCTGGAAGACGGCGACCAGGATGCCGTACGCCGCACCCACCGACAGCAGGTTCAGCACGATCGAAGTGATCGCGATCGTCAGCGAGCGGAAGCACAGCAGCATCAGCAGGAAGGCGAAGACCACGACGAAGGCGAAGACCGGGACCACCGAGCCGACCAACTGGTCGTTGAAGTCCTTCGACATGGCGACCCCGCCGGTGACCGGCGCCTCGACGCCGTCGACCTCGCCGAGCGTGGCCGGCCGTACCTCGTCGCGCAGCTTGTCCAAACTCGCGCTCGCCTTGTCCATGTCGGAGCCGCCGACCAGCGGGACGTAGACGAAGGCGACGTTCTGCGCGTCGTGCAGCTTGATGTCGACCGGGCCGCGCGAGGCGCCCGAACTGATCGCCTGCTCACGGAAGTCGGCGATCGCGGACCGCACCTCGGGAGCGTTGATGTCATCGGCCCTGACGACCACCTCGGCGGGCTCGGAGCCGCCGGGGAAGGCGTCGTTGACGCGGTTGTACGTCTGAACGATGGGCAGTGAGTCGCCGAACTCCTGGTCCAGTGTGAGGTTCTGCGTCTTCATGCCGACCGCCGGAGCCGTGATCGCCAGCAGCACCCCGGCCGCCACGACGACGGAGACGAGGGGCTTGGCGAGCACGCCCTTGAGGACGGCCGTCCAGAACCGGCTCTCGGAGCCGCCGCCGCTCCGTTGACGGCGGCGCAGGAACGGAATCCGCCCCTTCTCCACGCGTCCGCCCAGCAGCGAGAGGAGCGCGGGCAGGACGGTCACGGACCCGACCATGGCGACCGCCACGACCATCAGCGAGGCCAGGCCCATCGCCTCGAACTCGGCGAGCCCGGTGAACAGCATGCCCGCCATGGCCACGCACACCGTGACACCCGAGACGATGATCGCGCGCCCGCTGGTGGCGGCGGCCACCCGCAGCGCGGTCTGCGCGTCCCGGCCGGCCTCCCGCTCCTCGCGCTCGCGGCGCAGGTAGAACAGGCAGTAGTCGACACCGACGGCCAGACCGACCAGCAGCATCACGGAGTTGGCGGTCTCGCTCATCGGCATCACATGGCTGACGATGCCCATCAGACCCATCGTCGCCATGATCGCGGTGATCGCGAGCAGCACCGGCAGCAGTGCCGCCACCAGCGCGCCGAAGGCGATCAGCAGAATACCGAGGGCCACGGGTACCGCCGAGATCTCGGCCTTCTTGAAGTCGTCCCCGAAAGCGTCGTCGAACGTCTTGTTCATGCTGGCGCCGCCGATCTCCTCGATCCGCAGCGACTCGTGGCCCTTCTGGACGTCCTCGACGGCCTTCAGGACCGGCTCCACCCGCTCGCCCGCCGTCTCGGCGTCACCGCGCATGTCGAACTGCACGAGCGCGCTGCGGCCGTCCTTCGAGATCGTGTCGGTCTCGTACGGCGATGTCACGTCCGTGACCTCACCGGTCGCCTCGACCGCCTTGACCACGGACTCGACGGCGGCCCGGAAGCCGGCGTCCGTGGCCTTGACGCCGCCGTCCGTCGCCTGGATCAGGACGGTCTCACCGGCCGGCTCGTCGATCCCGGCGTCCTCGATGATCGTGGCGGCGGTGTGTGTCTCACCCTTGAGCTGGTCGCTGTCCTTGACATCGACCCGGCCCGCGGCCGAGCCCAGCCCCATCGCCAGGACGACGAACAGCACCCAGATACCGACGGCAGCCCATCGGTGCCGGGCGCTCCAGCCGCCGGCCCGGGCGGCGATGCCCCGCACCCTTGTATCTCCGTTCCCCATGACGGGCTTGCCCCCTCGTCAGCGGCGACGGCCCCCTGCCGTCACCTTTCGTTTCGAAGGTATGGGCCGGATAAACGCATCTCGTCGTGCTGCCCGGTGAGGTGCCGTGGCCGGGACTCATCCCCCCGGACCCCGATGTCTCCGCACTGGGGAGGACCGTGGCCCCTTACATCTACCCGGAGTTCTCGGGGACGAGGACCAGGGTGTCCGGTCCCGGCCGGCCGTGCCGCCCTGCCATTGCACAACCTGTTGAATGAGTCACAGGTGCCCGTTCCGGTTGAACCCCGCCCCGCCGATCGGCCAGAGTTTCGCGCAGTCCGCCTCCACGCGGACGCGGCCGTCGTGCCCACCCCCACGGGGCACGACGGCCGCATAGGCTGAGCGGATGACGACGTATGCGGCGCTGCTGCGCGGGATCAATGTGGGGGGCAGCAGGAAGGTCCCGATGGCCGAGCTGCGTACGCTCATGGAGGGCCTCGGCCACGACGCCGTACGCACCTATCTACAGAGCGGCCAGGCCGTGTTCTCCAGCGGGCACGGCGACGCGGAGTCCCTCGCCGCGGAGCTGACGCGGGCCATCGAGAAGCACTTCGGCTTCGCCGTCGACGTGATCGTCCGCGACCACGCCTATCTGAAAGCGATCGCCGAGGCCTGCCCCTTCCCGGCCGCCGACCTCGAGCCCAAACAACTCCACGTCACCTACTTCTCCGCGCCGGTCGACGCGGAGCGCTTCGCCGAGATCGACCGGGCCGCCCACCTCCCCGAGGAGTTCCGGCTCGGCGACCGTGCGCTGTATCTGTACGCACCGAACGGCCTCGGGCGCTCCAAGCTCGCCGACATCCTGTCGCGCCCCCGGCTCAACAAGGGTCTGATCGCCACCAGCCGCAACTGGAACACCGTGGTCAAACTCGTGGAGATGACCGGTGACTGACTACGACTCCGCCGTGAAGACGGCCATCGACGGCGAGTTGAGGCTGCTGGACCCCGAAGTCCGCCGCTCGCCCGAGCTGCTCGGGGCGCTGCTCCACCCCGACTTCCACGAGTTCGGCGCGTCCGGACGGGTATGGGACCGGGCCTCGATCACCGCCGCCCTGGCGGCGACCACCGAGCCCGGGGCGCGGCCGAGCGTCACCTCCCGCATGAGAGGCGTCCGACTCGCGCCCGACCTCGTCCATCTCACCTTCGACACCGACAACAACGGCCGCCGCGCACACCGCAGTTCCCTGTGGCGCCTCACCGACCAGGGCGGGTAGATGTCATCCCCGGACCCTTGGCTCTGCCCCTGGAGCAAGGTCACCCCGGTTCCGCCAGCCGAGCCAGCTCGGACTCCGTCAGCCGTACGGCCCCGGCGTCGAGGTTCTCCTCCAGGTGTACGAGGGACCCGGTGCCCGGCGTCGGGCAGAGCACGGGGGAACGGTGCAGCAGCCAGGCCAGGGCGATCTGGCCGGGCGTCGCACCGTGCGCGGCGGCGATCCCGGCGCACACCGGATCCGACGTCAACGACCCGTTGCCCAGCGGGAACCACGGCAGGAACGCGATCCCGCGCGCCTCGCACAGCTTCAGCAGCGGCTCGGAGGAGCGGTCGAGGAGGTTGTAGCGGTTCTGGACGGATGCGATGTCGGTCAACTCCAGGGCCTGCGTGAGCTGTTCCGCGGTGACCGTGTCCAGGCCGATATGCCGGATCTTGCCCTCGGCCCGCAACTCGTCGAGCGCACCCAGCTGTTCGGCCATCGGGACGTCCGGATCGAGCCGGTGCAGCTGATACAGGCCGATGGTGTCGAGCCGCAGCCTGCGCAGGCTCGCCTCGCACATCGCCCGCAGCCGCTCGGGCCGCCCGTCGACGTGCCAGGCGTCGGCGCCGGTGCGGACGACGCCGCCCTTCGTGGCGATCAACAGGCCCTCGGAATAGGGGTGCAGGGCCTCGGCGACCAGTTCCTCGGCGATCGACGGCCCGTAGTTGTCCGCCGTGTCGATCAGCGTGACCCCGCGCTCGACCGCCCGCCGCAGCACCGCAGTCGCGTCCCGGGCGTCCGGGCGCGGGCCCCAGTAGCCGGGTCCGGTGAGCTGCGCGGTGCCGTAGCCGAGCCGCCGGACCGGCATATCCCCGCCGATCATGAAGCGTTCCTGGACCATTTGACGGAGAGTACACACGGCTGTGCGAGGCTCGTCCCATGCGCTACATCATCATCGGTGCGGGGGCGGTCGGCGGCGTCGTCGGCGGGCGGCTCGCGGGCTCCGGACACGAGGTGGTCCTCGTCGCACGCGGCGCGCACCACGCGGCCCTGCGGGACGGCGGACTGCGGCTCAGGGTGCCGGACGGCGAGTTCACCTACCGGCTGCCGACGGTCGACGGGCCGGCGGCACTCGGCGAACTGCGCGCCGACGACGTACTCGTCCTCGCCGTCAAGACACAGGACAGCGCGGCCGCGCTGCGGGCCTGGGCCCCGGCCCCGGTCGCGGGCGGCGGTACGGCGGCCCAGCGGCTGCCGGTCGTCTGCGCGCAGAACGGCGTGGAGAGCCAGCGGCTCGCACTCAGGCTGTTCCGGCGGGTGTACGGCGTCTGCGTCTGGCTGCCCGCGACCCATGTCGAACCCGGCGTCGTCAGCGCCGCCGGCACCCCGCTCACCGGCATCCTGCACCTCGGGCCTGTGTCGAAAGTGGCGCCTGCCGGCCGACGCCTGGCACGCCCTCTCGCCGCACCGGGCGAAAGCCCAAGTACGTCCGGTCCATCGACGGGGCCTTCCGCCCGACACGGCGAGAGCACGCACCGGACGCCGCCCGGCCCGCCCTTCGGGCCGACGACGCCACTTTCGACACAGGCCCTGGGCCGTCACCCCCACGGCACCGACGAGACCGCCCGGCTGATCGCCGCCGACCTGGAGAAGTCGCGGTTCGAGGCGCCGGTCGTACCGGACGTGGCCCGCTGGCAGTACGCCAAGCTGCTGGCCAACCTCGGCAACGCGATCGAGGCCGTCGCCGGACCGGTCGACGAGGCCGCGGCGCTGCTGGAGCGGGTGCGGGCCGAGGGTGCGACCGTGCTGGACGCCGCCGGAATCCCGTACGCGAGCGTCGAGGAGCAGCGCGAGGTGCGCGGCGACAAGGTCACCCTGGTGCCGCTCGACGGCGCCCCCCGCGGCGGCGGCTCCTCCTGGCAGTCCCTCAGCCGCGGTACCGGCACCATCGAGGCCGACTACCTCAACGGCGAGATCGTCCTGCTGGGACGGCAGCACGGCGTACCCACCCCGCTGAACGAGCTGTTGCAGCACCTCGCCGACACCTTCGCGCGCGAGCGACGGGCGCCGGCGTCGATGCCGGTGGGGGAGTTGGTGCGGCTCGCCGACGAGGCGCAGCTGTCCTCGTGAATGCGGTCAAGGTGAGGGTCAGGCGCCGACCGCTGACAGCATCGGCGCGCGCGCCGCGTCGTACCGCTCCAGCAGCACCCGCGCCACCTCCGGCGCCGGACCCAGCACATCGGCGAGGACATCCGCCCCGGCCGCGCCCCGTGCGATCCGGTCCGGCAGGAAGCCGGGGGCCAGGACGTACGGGGCCACGGCGATCTTCGAGCAGCCCAGGGAGCTGAGCTCCCGGACCGCGTCCTCGGTACGCGGGAGGGATGCGGAGGCGAACGCAGGCCGCACGGCGCACCAACCGGTGTGCCGCCACTCCCGCGCGATTTCTGCGATCACTGCGATCGCCTCCGGGTCGGTGGACCCCGCCGAGGCCAGTACGACCCCGGTCGAGGACTTGTCGGCGGGCGTCAACCCCGCCTCGTACAAACGCCGTTCGAGGGCCTGGAGGAGCAGCGGCGACGGGCCCAGCACCTCCGCCTGGCGGATCCGCAGCTGCGGCGGTGCGTCCCGCAGTACGGCGGGGATGTCGGCCTTCGCGTGGAAGGCGCGCGTCAGCAGCAGCGGCAGCGCGACCACATCCCGGACGCCCTCCGCCGCCAGGGACTCCAGCACGCCCTGCACGGACGGGATGTTGAAGTCCAGGAAACCGGTCTCTACACGTAGCTCCGGCCGCCGCGACCGTACCCGGCGCACCAGGGCATGGACGGTCGCGGCGTGCCGCGGGTCGCGGCTGCCGTGGGCGATGACGAGAAGGACCGGCCTCTTGTGCATGGGACTCAGCTCTTCACCAGGAGGCCGCGAGTGCGCAGCACCCACCGCTCCAGCGGGCTGAAGATCAGCAGGTCGATGGCGATGCCGACGAACAGGATGAGCAGGATCGCCAGGAAGACCGTCGCCATACTGCTGTTGGTGCGGCCCACCTCCAGCAGCTGGCCGAGGCCCACGCCCAGGTCCGGCGCCTGCGCGATGATCTCGGCGGCCATCAAAGAGCGCCAGGAGAACGCCCACCCCTGCTTCAGCCCCGCCACATAGCCGGGCAGCGCCGCGGGCATCACGATGTGCCAGGTGCCGCGCAGACCGGTCGCCCCCAGAGTCCGCCCCGCGCGCAGGATCAGCGGCGGCACCTGGTCGACGCCGGACACCAGACCGTTGGCGATCGACGGCACCGCGCCGAGCAGGATCACCGCGTACATCATCTCGGGCTTCAGGCCCAGCCAGATCACGGCGGCCGGCACCCACGCCACCGACGGCAGCGACTGCAGGCCGGACAGGATCGGGCCGATCGCCGCACGCACGAACTTCACCCGTGCCACCAGCAGGCCGAGCGGAGTGCCGATGACGAGGGCCAGCGCGAAGCCGAACAGGCCCCGCGAGACGCTCGTCCAGATGTAGTCGAGCAGCGTGCCCTTCAGCCATGCGTCCTCGACCTCTGCCCACACGGCACCGGGGGAGGGCAGCTTCGCGGGGTCGTCGACGATCTTCAGGGAGATCAGTCCCTGCCAGACGACCAGGACCACGGCGATCGCGATGATCGGCGGCAGGATCTTCTCGCGGAAGGTCTGCCGGAAGGGCGGCCGGCCGCTGAGCGAGGTCTCCAGCGCGTCGAGGCCCGCCTCGATGCTCCCGGGGTCCTCGGTCGTCTTCGTGTCAGTGCTGGCCATGTCGGCGGATCTCCCCACGCAGTACTTCGGTGATCTCGACGGACAGTTCCGCCACGGGCGCGTCCTCGATACGGCGAGGCTGCGGGATGCCGACCGTCCACTCGCGCGCGATCCGGCCGGGCCGGGACGACATCAGGATGACGCGCTGCGCGAGCCGCACCGCCTCACGCACGTTGTGCGTGACGAAGAGAACGGACACGCCGGTCTCCGCCCAGATCCGTGTCAGCTCGTCGTGCAGCACGTCCCGCGTGATGGCGTCCAGCGCCGCGAACGGCTCGTCCATCAGCAGCAGCCGGCTCTCCTGCGCCAGCGCGCGGGCCAGAGCGACGCGCTGGCGCATACCGCCGGACAGCTCGTGCACCCGCTTGCCGTGCGCGCCCTTCAGCCGTACGAGTTCGAGCAGCTCCTCGGCCTTGTCGCGCCGCTCGTTCTTCGCGACGCCCCTGAGCTTGAGGGCGAGTTCGATGTTCTTGCCCGCGGTCAGCCACGGGAAGAGGGCGTGCTCCTGGAACATCAGGGCCGGACGGCCGTCCGTCGTGATGGACCCGACGGTGGGCTCGTCGAGCCCCGCCACCAGGTTCAGCAGCGTGGACTTGCCGCAGCCCGAGGCCCCCAGAAGTGTGACGAACTCGCCGGGGGCGACATCGATGCTGATGTCGTCCAGCACGAGCTGCTGTCCAGCGGGGCCCGCGAACGACTTCGAGACGTGCTCGATCCGGGCGGCGTGTTCGGCCGTCGCGGTACCGTCGGCGGCCTTGGCGAGGGTCGTGGCCATGGTCGTCACCTCCTGGGAACTCATCGGGTCGTTCGGTCAGCTCGCGCCGAGACCGGCGTCGTCGACGGTGCTCTCGCCCTCGGCCTTGAGGACCTTGTTGAGCAGCGTGAGGTCGTAGATGCCGTTCAGGTTGGGCTTCTCCAACAGGCCCGCCTTGACCGCGTGCTCCGCCTCGGTGTTGAGCGTGGAGGCCAGCGGGTCATTGGTGAACTGGATCGACGTCCAGGCCGGGTCCAGGACGTCGGCCGGCAGCGCCTTGCCCGAGTCCGCCTCCAGCTGCTTGTTCGCCGCGGCCTTGGCCGCGTCCGGGTTGGCGTTGATCCACTTGTTGGCCTCGACCGAGGCCTTCAGCACGGCCTCGACGGCCTTCGGGTGCTCCTTGAGGAATTCCTGCCGCACGATGATGTTCGTGATCACGAACTTCTTGTCCGGCCACAGGTCCGCCTCGTCCAGCAGCACCTTGCCGCCCTCGGCGACCAGCTTGGACGCGGTCGGCTCCGGCACCCAGGCGCCGTCGATGGAACCGGACTTGTAGGCGTCCGGCGTCACCTTGTTGTCGGTGCGGACCACCGAGACATCGCCCTTGCCGCTCTCCGCGTCGACCTTCCAGCCCTGCTCCGCGATCCAGTTGAGGAGCGCCACGTCCTGCGTGTTGCCCAGCTGCGGGGTCGCGATCTTCTTGCCCTTGACGTCCTTCAGGGACTTGATCTTGTCCGGGTTGACCACGAGCTTCACTCCGCCGGACGCCGAACCGCCGATGATGCGCAGGTTCTTGCCGCTGGACGCGGTGTAGCCGTTGATCGCCGGGGACGGGCCGATCCAGCCGACGTCTATGGAACCGGCGTTCAGGGCCTCGATCTCGGAGGGGCCGGCGTTGAAGGGCGTGTACGAGGCCTTCGTGGCCCCCAGCTCCTTCTGGAAGAAGCCCTTCTGGTTGCCGACCAGCGCGGTCGCGTGGGTCAGGTTCCCGAAGTAGCCGATCCTGACGGAGTCGAGCCCGTCGATCTTCTCCGCCCCGGCGGCCACCTTGGAGGTGTCGTCGTCATCGGCCTGAGAGCCGTAACCGCAGGCGGCGAGGGTGAGGAGAGGGAGCGCGGCGATGACCACGAGTGTGCGACGTACGGCGAATGTGGCAGGCACGGGAGGTGTTCCTCTCGGAGGCCCGGCGGTCACGGTCTCTCAGGTCGTGGCCGGGAGGTCGGCAGGTTTTCGTCTACGGCGGTGGGGGGTGAGGGCGCGCAGGCAGTGCGCGTACGTCAGCACACACATCGGGCCACTCCGCCCTGTCCGCTGCCGAGGGCACCGCTGCCGACGCGGCCGCCCTCCTTCGCGAACATGGAGTAGAAATCGAGGGAGTTCATGGTCAGAAGTCCCACCCGTCGTCCTCGGACGCGTCCTTGACCGGCTCCGGAGACGCGAACGACTCGCCGACCATGCCCGCGGTGAGCGTGGTGCCGTCGTTCGGGTCGATCAGGATGAACGAACCGGTGCGGCGGGAGTCGGCGTAGGAGTCGACCGGCAGCGGTTCCGCGGTGCGGATCTTCACCCGGCCGATGTCGTTGGCGACGAGCTGTCCCGGGTGCGGGTGCAGGGACAGGTCGTCGAGCGTGAGCCGGGACGGGATGTCCTTGACGATCGCCTTGACTGTGCGCGTGCCGTGCTTGAGGAGCACGCGGTGGCCCACGGTCAGCGGGGCGTCGGCGACATGGCAGACGGTCGCCTCGATGTCCTGCGTGGTGGGCGGCGCGTCCTGGCTGGGCACGATCAGGTCGCCGCGCGAGATGTCGATGTCGTCCTGGAGGACGAGAGTCACCGACTGGGTGGTCCAGGCGACGTCGACCGGCTTGCCGAGCAGGTCGATACCGCTGATCTTCGTCGAACGGCCGGACGGCAGAACCGTGATCTGCTCACCCACGTGGAAGGAACCGGCGGCGATCTGGCCGGCGTACCCCCGGTAGTCGGGGTGCTCGGCGGTCTGCGGCCGGATCACGTACTGCACGGGCAGCCGGGCGTGGCAGTGGCTCAGGTCGTGGGCGACCGGCACCGTCTCCAGGTGCTCCAGCACGGTGGGGCCGCCGTACCAGTCCATGGTCGCGGACGGCTCCACCACGTTGTCACCGGCGAGCGCGGAGATCGGGATGGCGGTGACTTCGGGGACGCCCAGTTCGGTCGCGTACGCCGTGAACTCCTCGGCGATCGCGGCGAACACGGATTCCTTGTAGTCGACGAGGTCCATCTTGTTCACGGCGAGGACCACGTGCGGGACGCGCAGCAGCGCGGCCAGCGCGGCGTGGCGGCGGGTCTGCTCGACGACGCCGTTGCGCGCGTCGATCAGGATCACCGTCAGCTCGGCGGTGGAGGCACCCGTCACCATGTTGCGGGTGTACTGCACATGGCCGGGGGTGTCGGCGAGGATGAACCGGCGGCGCGGGGTGGCGAAGTAGCGGTAGGCCACGTCGATGGTGATGCCCTGCTCGCGCTCGGCGCGCAGCCCGTCGGTCAGCAGCGCGAGGTCGGGGGCGTCCTGGCCGCGGCTCGCCGAGGCGCGCTCCACGGCCTCCAGCTGATCCGTGAGGATCGACTTGGAGTCGTGCAGCAGCCGGCCGACGAGCGTGGACTTGCCGTCGTCGACGGAACCGGCGGTCGCGAACCGCAGCAGGGTCGTCTCCGACAGTTGCTCGACCGACAGCGTCTCGGTGGGTTCGGTGGTGGACATGGTTAGAAGTACCCCTCGCGCTTACGGTCTTCCATCGCGGCCTCGGACATCTTGTCGTCGGCACGGGTGGCGCCGCGTTCGGTGAGCCGGGAGGCGGCGATCTCGGTGATCACGGCGTCCAGCGTCGTGGCGTCGGAGTCGACGGCGCCGGTGCAGGACATGTCGCCGACGGTGCGGTAGCGGACCTGCCGCTTCTCGACCGTCTCGGTCGCCTTGGGCCCGCCCCACTCACCGGCGGTCAGCCACATCCCGGCCCGCTGGAACACCTCACGCTCGTGCGCGAAGTAGATCTCCGGAAGCTCGATCTCCTCGCGGGCGATGTACTGCCACACGTCCAGCTCGGTCCAGTTGGACAGCGGGAAGACGCGGACGTGTTCGCCGGGCGCGTGCCGGCCGTTGTAGAGGTTCCACAGCTCGGGGCGCTGGCGGCGCGGGTCCCACTGGGAGAACTCGTCCCGCAGGGAGAACACGCGTTCCTTGGCGCGGGCCTTCTCCTCGTCCCGGCGTCCGCCGCCGAAGACCGCGTCGAAGCGTTCGGACTGGATCTTCTCGGTCAGCGGCAGGGTCTGCAGCGGATTCCGGGTGCCGTCGGGACGTTCGCGCAGCACACCGCGGTCGATGTAGTCCTGCACTTCAGCGACATGCAGCCGCAGGCCGTGCCTGGCGACCGTACGGTCGCGGTACTCCAGCACCTCGGGGAAGTTGTGCCCGGTGTCGACGTGCAGCAGTGAGAACGGGATCGCCGCCGGGGCGAACGCCTTCAGCGCCAGGTGGAGCATGACGATGGAGTCCTTGCCGCCGGAGAACAGGATCACCGGCCGCTCGAACTCACCCGCCACCTCACGGAAGATGTGCACCGCCTCGGACTCCAGCGCGTCCAGATGGCTCAGGGCGTACGGGGTGTCCGTACCCTCCTGCGCTGTGACCACGGTCGTCATGCCAGTCCCCTCTCGGTGAGCAGGCCGTGGACCGCGGCCGCGGACTCCTGCACGGTCTGGTGCTGCGACTCGATGCGCAGGTCGGGCGACTCGGGCTCCTCGTAGGGGTCGTCGACCCCGGTGAGCCCGGACAGCTCGCCGGCGGCCTGCTTGGCGTAGAGACCCTTCACATCGCGTACGGAGCACACCTCGACCGGCGTGGCCACATGCACCTCGATGTACGGTGCCCCGCTGTCCTGGTGGCGCTTGCGCACCCCCTCGCGGCTGTCGGCGTACGGTGCGATCACCGGGACCAGGGCCATGACGCCGTTACGGGCCAGGAGTTCGGCGAGGAAGCCGATGCGCTGCACGTTGGTGTGCCGGTCCTCGCGGGAGAAGCCCAGGCCCGCCGAGATGAACTCGCGGATCTCGTCGCCGTCGAGGACCTCGACGCGGTGTCCCTGCGCGCCCAGCCGGCCGGCCAGCTCGTACGCGATCGTGGTCTTGCCGGCACTCGGCAGACCCGTGAGCCAGACGGTGGCTCCGGTCGTCACTTGCATCTCCTGGTTGCTCGAAGGGTCCGTCGGATCCGCGGGCCCGGTCACAGGTGCAGTCCGCACTCGGTCTTGGTCCGGCCCGCCCAGCGGCCGGCGCGGGCGTCCTCGCCCTCCAGGACACGGCGGGTGCAGGGGGCGCAGCCGACGGACGCGTAGCCGTCCATCAGCAGGGGGTTGGTCAGCACGCCGTGCTCGGCGACGTAGGCGTCCACGTCGTCCTGACTCCAGCGAGCGATCGGCGAGATCTTGACCTTCTGGCGCTTGTCGTCCCAGCCGACGACCGGGGTGTTCGCCCGGGACTCGGACTCGTCACGGCGCAGTCCGGTCGCCCAGGCCGCGTAGCTCTTGAGGCCTTCCTCCAGCGGCTGGACCTTGCGCAGCTTGCAGCACAGGTCGGGGTCGCGGTCGTGCAGCCGGGGACCGTACTGGGCGTCCTGCTCGGCGACCGTCTGACGCGGGGTCAGGGTGAGGACGTTGACGTCCATCACCGCCTCCACCGCATCCCTGGTCCCGATCGTTTCCGGGAAGTGATAGCCGGTGTCGAGAAACACCACGTCAACTCCCGGCAACGCACGGGAGGCCAGGTGCGCGACGACCGCGTCCTCCATGGAAGAGGTAACACAGAAACGGTTACCGAAGGTGCGGGCGGCCCACTGGAGAATCTCCAGCGCCGAGGCATCCTCCAGGTCACGGCCCGCCTGCTCGGCGAGCGCCTTGAGATCCTCGGTCGTGCGATCTTCCTGAACGGTGTTCATATCTGCTCTCCCCCTGCGTCGTTCGGTCGAAGCCCCCGGGCGAGCAGCCCGAGGAACTTCAACTGGAATGCGCGGTTGCACGCCGCGCATTCCCACGCGCCGTGGCCCTGCTCGCTGGGACGAAGGTCCTCGTCCCCGCAGTAGGGGCAGTAGAAGGGGGCCGCACGCTCGCTCATGAGAGGGACTCCTCACTGGCCCGCGAGGCCCAGGCGGCGAACCGCTCGCCCTCCTCGCGCTCGGCCTCGAAGCGCTTGAGCACGCGCTCCACGTAGTCCGGCAGCTCCTCCGACGTCACCTTCAGACCGCGGACCTTGCGGCCGAAGCCGGCCTCCAGACCGAGCGCGCCGCCCAGGTGTACCTGGAAGCCCTCGACCTGCTCGCCCTGGTCGTTGAGGACCAGCTGGCCCTTGAGACCGATGTCCGCCACCTGGATACGGGCGCAGGCGTTCGGGCAGCCGTTGAGGTTGATGGTGATCGGCTCGTCGAAGTCCGGGATCCGGCGCTCCAGTTCGTCGATCAGCGAGGCGCCGCGCGCCTTGGTCTCGACGATGGCGAGCTTGCAGTACTCGATGCCGGTGCAGGCCATGGTGCCGCGCCGGAAGGGCGAGGGATGCACCGTGAGGTCCAGCGCCTCCAGGCCCTCGACCAGCGACTCGACCTGCGCCTCGTCGACATCGAGGACGAGCATCTTCTGCTCGGCGGTGGTCCGCACCCGGCCCGAGCCGTGCGCCTCGGCCACCTCGGCGATCTTCGTCAGGGTGGCGCCGTCCACGCGGCCCACACGGGGGGCGAAACCGACGTAGAAACGGCCGTCGTTCTGCCGGTGCACGCCGACGTGGTCGCGCCAGCGCTCCACGGGCTGGGCGGGCGCGGGGCCGTCGACGAGCTTGCGCTTCAGGTACTCGTCCTCCAGGACCTGGCGGAACTTCTCCACGCCCCAGTCGGCGAGCAGGAACTTCAGCCGGGCGCGGGTGCGCAGCCGCCGGTAACCGTAGTCGCGGAAGATCGAGATGACGCCTTCGTAGACGTCCGGGACCTCGTCGATCGGGACCCAGGCGCCGAGGCGCTGGCCGATCTTCGGGTTGGTGGACAGGCCGCCGCCGACCCAGACATCGAAGCCGGGGCCGTGCTCGGGGTGGTTCACGCCGACGAACGCGATGTCGTTGATCTCGTGCGCCACGTCGAGGAGCGGCGAGCCGGAGATCGCGGACTTGAACTTGCGGGGCAGGTTCGAGAAGTCCTTGTTCCCGACGATCCGGCGGTGGATCTCCTCGATCGCCGGGGTGCCGTCGATGATCTCGTCCTCGGCGATACCGGCGACGGGCGAACCGAGGATCACGCGGGGCGTGTCACCGCAGGCCTCGGTGGTGGACAGGCCGACCGCCTCCAGGCGGTTCCAGATCTCGGGCACGTCCTCGATCCGGATCCAGTGGTACTGGACGTTCTGCCGGTCGGTGATGTCGGCGGTGCCCCGGGCGAACTCCTGCGAGATCTCGCCGACCACGCGCAGCTGCTCGGTGGTGAGCCGGCCGCCGTCGATGCGGACGCGCAGCATGAAGTACTCGTCGTCCAGCTCCTCCGGCTCCAGGATCGCGGTCTTGCCGCCGTCGATCCCGGGCTTGCGCTGGGTGTACAGGCCCCACCAGCGCATCCGGCCGCGCAGGTCGTTGGGGTCGATCGAGTCGAAGCCGCGCTTCGAGTAGATCGTCTCAATGCGTGTCCGCACATTGAGACCGTCGTCGTCCTTCTTGAACTGCTCGTTGCCGTTGAGCGGGGTGTGGTGCCCCGCCGCCCACTGGCCCTCACCGCGGTGACGGCTCACCTTGCGGCGTGGAGTCGCGGCGGCAGGCTTCTGCGGGGTGGCGGCCATGGTTTTTAAGTCCTTCGGACAGGCGGGAAGCGGCTCTGACCCGCGCATACAGCGCATGGGTATAGGTGCGCGACATTGCGCGGGAAATTCTGATGGAACGGGGAGATGTCGGCGCGGCCTCGGCTCTCAGCGGGCCGGACAGATGGCGCTGGACATGCGGCCGAGGTCGACGTGCCGCCGACTCACCAAGGCAATTCCAGTTCCAGACATGACGGAAGCGTGTCACGGCGATCTGGACACAGTCCAGCTTCGTCCATCATGCGGACATCCGAGTCTCGCATCGTGGGACGTGGGTGGTGTCGGTCACATGGCCCGAAGCGGCTGGTGTCCGCCCAGGTCAGACAGGGTACGCCCCAGGCCAGGGGCCCGGCGTGGCCGCCTCCGGCTCCTCCTCGACCCTGGTGTCGAAGAGAGTGAAGCCCCGGCGCCGGTAGTTGTCCAGCGCGAACTCGCCGTCCTTGCTGCATGTATGCAGCCACACCCGCTTGGTCTGCGCCAGCCCCGGCCAGCGGTCCGCGAGATCCCAGGCACGGGCGGTGCCGTACGACAGCAGGTGCCCGCCGATCCGCCGTCCGCGGAAGGCCGGGATCAGCCCGAAGTACTCGATCTCGACGACCCCGTCGTCCTGCGGGCCCAGCTCCACATACCCCGCGGGCGTGCCCCGGTCGTAGGCGACCCACGTCTCCACGCCCGGCCGGTCCAGATGCTTCAGCCACTGCGCGTACGTCCAGCCGAGCCGGTCGATCCAGAGGATGTCACCGCCGACGGACGCGTACAGGAACCGGCTGAACTCGGGCGAGTGCACCTCGGCGCGCACGACCCGTACATCGCCCTGCGGGGCTTGGGCCGGAAGGAGGTCGGTGGGTGCGGTCTGTTCCAGGGACCAGGTGGTCACGGCGATGTTGGGCATGTCGGTCAGGGAATCATCCGGGTGGGGGCCTTGTCGATCGCCTGCGCCTCAGTCGAGCGCCCTGCCGACCGACGTCAGCGGCACGGCGAACAGCGTCCGTCCCGACTGCGACCAGACCTCGCCCATCGCCTCCCAGTAGGAAAGGGACGCGGTGCGGGCGCTCCAGCAGCGGTGGGTTTCGTCCGCCCCGCACTGTGTGGCCCGGGCGCCGTTCGCGTTCTGCCGCCACAGCGCGCCGCGTCCGGCTCCCGTGCCGGCGAGGTACCAGTCGGCGCGGTCGGCTCCGGCTTCCCGGTAGGAGAGGACGCCCGCGATACCGGCCGTCTTCGTCCGGTACGCCTCGTCCGCGCGTACGCGCCCTGCCGGGTCGGTGGCGAGCAGCCCGGAGCGCTCGGGGTCGGTACTGAAGGGGTAGCGCCACAGCCGGGTGGCCCGGTCGCTGTCCGCGGTGGCCCGTTCGCTCACGGCCAGGCTGTCGGGCGCCGAGCTGCGGTCGAGGGAGATACCGCCGAGGCAGGGGGCGCCGGTGTCCGTCGCCGGCTCGCACGTCCCGCCGGGCAGACGGTACGAGCCGACGGCCGGCAGCATCCACCGGTAGCCGTGCGCCGACCAGCCGCCGGGCACCCGGCCGACCGCGGCATCGGCGACGGTGGCGCGCTGGACGCGGTCCATGTCGTACACGTACAGCGCGGTGCCGTCCCCGTCGTCGGCGGTGACCAGCAGCTTGTCCTGGTACCAGACCATGCCGGACACCTGCGAGGCGAGGGCGCGGTAGTCGCGTCCGCCGTCGACCGGCACGGCGAGCAGCGCCGAGGCGTAGGTGAGACGGCTCAGGTCGTTCGCGTCGACGAAGGCGACCCGGGCGAGGCCCTGTCCGTCGGCCGAGCTCCAGCCGGAGAGGAGCGCCCGGTTCTCGCCCCATCGGCCGTCGTCGTCGGCGTCCCCGGAGGTGGTGACAGCGCCGGCCCGCCAGCCCGCGGTGTCGGCCTCGTCCCAGCAGTACGCGCGCGTGGCCGCCGGTTCGACGGGCAGCGCCGTGCGCTCGCCGGCCGTGCAGTCGGAGGCGGAGTGCAGGGTGCGGTCGGCGCTGTCGAGGACGGCGCCGACACCGACGGGCGTGCCCATCGCGGCGGCGAGCCGGTCGAGCGTGCGCTCGGGCACGAGGTCTTCCTGGAGCCGGAGCGGGTCGATGTCCGCGGCGGAGGTGAGCGGCTTCAGCGCTCCGGGGCCCTCACCGACCGTGGCCTGCGAGGCGCTGATCATGGTGGCGGCGGCGGTGAGCGCGAGGGCGGTCCCGGCCAGGGCACCGCGCAGCGCCCTGCCCCGCCTGCGTCGACGGTGTCGGCCGCGACTCATCATCCAACCTCCAGACGAGAGCCAACTGCGCCTGACGATCCGTGCGTTGACCGAGGAGCAGGTGGGGTGGCCCGTACGGGGATGCTACGGCAGTCGGCGGCGGCTCGTGACGAAGACCCTGCAATGACCCTGCAATTATGCGGAAGATGCCACCTCTTGTACCCCTCGGGGCACATGAATCTACATCCGTCCCCTGGCCACCGCCGGAGCCGTGGAGTGCGGCAGCAACTCGTGCGGGTCGTCCGGCAGCACCACCTCGACCTCCGCGTCCTCGCAGAGACGGTACGGCCGGTGTTCCAGGAACCCCCCGAGATAGCGGCGTACGCGCGACATCTCGGCGCGCACCGTGACCGTGCGGCCCGCATCACCGAACAGGTCCTCGGCCAGCCCGGCCGCGCTGCGTCCGCTGCGATGCAGGGCCAGCAGATAGAGCAACTCGGCGTGCCGGGGGCTCAGTTCGCGGGTCCAGGAGCCCGCGCCGCCCGACACCGTCACCGACCAGCGGCGCGGCTGCGACAGATCCAGCACGATCCGGGTGGCACCGTGCGCCACCGGCTCGTCGTCGGCCCGCACCAGCCAGCCCTCGGCCAGCGGCTCCACCGAGCAGATGCCCAGCGCCGGCATCCACCGGCGGCCCGGCGACAGGGACTTGGGCAGCGCGATCCGGTTCGTGTACGGCATCCCGGTCACCGCTGCCGTCCAGCCGTCCCGGTCCACCACCAGGGCCCGGCCGGTGATCCGGGCCAGCGCCGGCGCCCCGACCGCGCGCAGCCGCTCCAGCGAAACCAGGTGCAGTTCGCGGAGCTTGGCCTCGGCGAGCTTGGCCACCGAGTCGACCCAGGCGAGCGTGGCCGGATGCATGGTTTCCAGCGGGCCGCTCACATCGACGACACCGATCGGCCGGCCGTCCCTGGGGTCGGTGATCGGGGCGCCCGTACAGGTCCAAGAGGCGTGTGACCGTACGAAGTGCTCCGAGGCGAAGACCTGTACGGGCCGGCGCACCACCGCCGGCGTGCCCACGCCGTTCGTGCCGACGACGTCCTCGCGCCAGTCCGCGCCGAGTTCGAATCCGAGTCCGTCGGCCTTGCGGAGCACCGGCGAACACCCCTCGCGCCACAGCACCCGGCCGTCCGGATCCGCGACGACCATGATGTGGTGGGCGACGTCCGCGACCGACAACAGCCCTTCCCGCAGCATCGGAAGCACCTGTCTGAGCGGCGACTCCTCCCGGCGCCGCTGGATCTCCTCGGTGTCGAGCAGTCCGGACCTGAAGTCGTGGTCGGGGTCGACACCGCCGCGCAGCATGCGCCCCCAGGACTCTCCGATCACCGGGCGCGGAGGCAGCCGTGCGCGCTGTCCGGCGAGGGTCGCGTCGCGGACCTCGCTGAGGACCCGCGCCGCCTGCGCCGCGTCGACGGCGGCGAGTTGCGTCACGTTCATTCCGGTCCCTTGTTGAATGTTCGTCTTATGGTGCCGCCTGCCCTGTGCGGAAGGACACAGTCCGCACACAGACGCCAACAAGTTGCAACCCCTTGCAACCCTGGTGGTCTGCGCGCGCCCTGACTGAAACTTGAGCAACGCTGCCCCCGGGCGGCGTTCGTGGCCTCGAATGGGCCAGCGGCGGGGGTGGTGCCGTGTCGGCGCAGCACCACCCCCGCCAACTGCCTCCGGCGGTTGGGCCGTATTTCGCGTCAGGGGGATGCCGGCAGGGGTGCGTTGGCGGCTGACGGTCCGTTGTGGCTGGTCGCGCAGTTCCCCGCGCCCCTGAAGGTCGGACAGCGCATCCTGCGTTGGTCAGGTCACCGGTCTGGCGCGTTCCACCACCGACGTCAGATCCAGACTGGACGGCAGCGTGCCGAACGCCATGCCGCCGTCGGTGCCGAGGCGGGAGGCGCAGAATGCGTCGGCTACCTCCGGTGGTGCGTAGCGGACCAGCAGTGAGCCCTGGAGTACCAGCGCGAGGCGCTCGGTCAGACGGCGGGCCCGGCCCTCGATGCCGTTCAGGTCGGCGAGTTCGGTCAGCAGGTCCTTGATGGCCGCGTCCAGGCGGTGGTCGGCGCCGCGGGCCCGGCCGACCTCCTGGAGATAGGCGTTGAGTGCCTGCGGCTCCCGCTGAAGGGCGCGCAGCACGTCCAGTGCCTGGACGTTGCCCGCGCCCTCCCAGACCGAGTTGAGCGGTGACTCGCGCACCAGTCGCGGCAGGCCGGATTCCTCGACGTAACCGTTGCCGCCCAGACACTCGGCCGCCTCCACCGTCACCGGCGTACAACGCTTCGTCACCCAGTACTTGGCGGCCGGCACCGCCAACCGCAGCAGTGCCCGCTCCTGTTCGCTCCCGTCGTCATGGGCGGCTGCCAGGCGCAGCGCGAGCGTGGTCGCCGCCTCCGACTCCAGGGCCAGATCGGCGAGTACGTTGCGCATGAGCGGCTTGTCGAGCAGCTTCCCGCCGAACGCCTCGCGGTACGTGCAGTGATGCACCGCCTGTGCGACGGCCTGTCGCATCAGCCCCGCCGAGCCCAGCACGCAGTCGAGCCGGGTCGCGGCCACCATGTCGATGATGGCGCGCACCCCTCGCCCCTCGTCGCCGACCCGGCGCGCCCAGGTCCCGTCGAACTCGACCTCGCTGGAGGCGTTCGACCGGTTGCCCAACTTGTCCTTCAGCCGCTGGAGAAGGAAAACGTTGCGGGAACCGTCTTCGAGCACCCGCGGTACGAGGAAACAGGTCAGCCCGCCTTCTCCCTTTGAAGGGGCTGCCTGCGCCAGCACCAGGAACCCGTCCGACATCGGCGCCGAACAGAACCACTTGTGCCCCGTCAGCGCATACGTCCCGGCCTCGGCGAGCGGCACCGCGGACGTCGTAATGGCCCGTACGTCGCTGCCGCCCTGCTTCTCCGTCATGCCCATCCCGAACAGCGCCCCGGCCTTCAGCTGCGCGGGTCGCAGCTCACGGTCGTAGACCATGGACGTCAGCCGCGGCTCCCACTCGGCGGCGAGAGCCGGGTCGGTGCGCAGCGCGGGCACCGCGGCGTGGGTCATCGACAGCGGGCAGCAGTTGCCCGCGTCGACCTGTGTCCACACCAGGAACGCGGCCGCCCGCCGCAGCTGACCGCCGGGCCGGCTCCAGGCCGCGGTCAGCCCCGCCGAGACGCCCTTGCCGAGCAGCCGGTGCCAGGCAGGGTGGAATTCGACCTCGTCGACGCGATGGCCGTAGCGGTCGTGCGTACGCAGCCGGGGCGGATGTTCGTTGGCCTGGACGCCCCACTCCTGCACCTGCGCCGACCCGGAGGCCCGGCCGAGCGCCGCCAGTTCGCCGCGGACCTCGTCGAGCAGGACGGGGTCGAGATGCCGTTCGACGGCCTCGGTCAGGACCTTGTCGGCGCTGTAGACGTCGTATCCGACCAGCGGTGGGGTCTGGTTGGTCACGGTATGGGTGTTGCCGGACATGTCTGCGAACCTACCCCTCGGTACGGCGATGGTCACCACACTGGCACGCCGCCCCTCACCGGCGGCGGACCAGGGCCTGTCCGGCGGATCAGGTCGCAGGAAACCAACGGTGCCTCATCGGCGCAGGTGAGCGGGGTCTGGTGCGTCGAGCTGCAAGGCGGAGGAGGGCGTCGACGCGATGGGGGTCCTTCCGCGCGAGCGCATTCGAGCGTGGGGGAGTCGGCAACCGACGACAACGCCGCAGATCGGCGTGGCAGGCCCTGCGTCCGCGACCTGATCCGCCGGACAGGCCCTGGGCGACCCGGCCGCGGCACCGGGGGATGAGCCGAGCCTCCCGCGGCGGATACCTTTAGGTCGTGCAGCCAGCAAGTGAATCCTCCGAGACGCCCCCCTCAGGCCGTCTCCACCGGGCTCGTGCCCTCTACCGGAACGTCTCCAAGCGCAGGACCGCCTGGCTGTTGCTCAAGGACACCGTCAACTCGTGCATCGAGTACCGGATCCTGGGTCTGGCGGCGGAGGCGGCGTTCTTCACACTGCTGTCCGTACCGCCGCTGCTGCTGAGCATGATCGGGCTGCTCGGTTACGTCGACGACTGGACCGGCACCGACACCATCAGCAGCCTGGAGACGAACCTCCTGGAGGCCTCCCGCACCGTCCTGTCGGACAAGGGCGTCGCCCAGATCGCCCAGCCGATCCTGGACGACGTGATGAAGGGCGGCCGCCCCGACGTCATCTCCATCGGCTTCCTGTTCGCCCTGTGGTCGGGTTCCCGCGCGGTGAACGTCTTCATCGACACGATCACCGTGATGTACGGCCTCGACGGCGTCCGCGGCATCGTCAGGACCCGGCTGGTCGCCTTCGTGCTCTTCCTGGTGGCCCTGGTGATCGGCTCGGTCGCGCTGCCGCTGATGGTGGCCGGGCCGGACGCCGTACTGAATGTCCTGCCGTGGTCGGAGACCCTCGTACAGGTGCTGTACTGGCCCGTCGTCATCGTGCTGTCCATCGCCTTCCTGACGACGCTCTACCACGTGTCCGTGCCGGTGCGCTCGCCGTGGATCGAGGACGTGCCCGGCGCCCTGGTGGCCCTCGGGATGTGGGTCCTGGGCAGCTTCCTGCTGCGGATCTACCTGACCAACACGGTCGAGGGCGCCACCATCTACGGCTCGCTGGCCGCCGCCGTCGCCGTCCTGCTGTGGATCGGCGTGTCCGCCTTCGCCGTCCTCGTCGGCGCCGCCGTCAACGCCGCCATCGACCGTGTCTGGCCGGCCGCCGCCACGGCCGCGGCCCGCGCCGCCAACGAGCGGATGCGCGAGGCCCAGGTCGCCGAGTACGTGGCCCGCGCCGCCGCCCACCGCGGTGACACCGACCCCGACGACCCGGACATGCCCTCCGAATTCCCCGAACGCTGGTCCCGCTTCCTCCCCCCGGAGGACGTCACATCCAGACTCCGCACCCATGTGAAGAACTCACCGAAGGGGGAGGACGTGGGGACACCGGAGAAATGAGGACCGCTCGGAAGCGGTTACCGCTTCCAGACCTCGTCCGCCGCGGATTCCCGTACGAACTCCGAGAAGTCCCGGGCCTCCCGTCCCAGCACCTGCCGCACCCCGTACGTGACCTGGGCGTTGTGCCCGTCCAGCAGCCCCGCGAAGACCTCCACCAGGAAGTCCGCCTCCTCGGCCGGAACCCCCATGCCGGTCAGGAACTCCCCGTAGGCCCGGGCCGGCACCGGCGTGTACGTCAGCTCGCTCCCGGTGGCCGCGGCGATCTCCGCCACCGCCTCCCGGAAGCTCAGCAGCCGTGGCCCCGTCAGCTCCAGCGTCCGCCCCACATACAGGTCCCCGGACGTCAGCACAGCAGCGACCACGTCCCCGATGTCCCGCACGTCGAGGAACGGCTCGGGCACCTCACCGGCCGGGAACACCAGCTCGCCCGTCTGCACCAGCCCCTCCACCAGCGGCCCCTCGCTGAAGTTCTGCGCGAACCACGCGCACCGCACGATCGTCCAGTCCGCCCCGGACGACGTCAGCGCCTCCTCGGTCGCCAGCGCCTGCTCCTCGCCCCGCGCCGACAGCAGCACCAGCCGGCGTACGCCCAGTCCCACCGCCTCCCGGGCGAGCGCGCCGATGCCCTCGGCCGCCGCCGGGGAGCCGACGTCGGACGGGTACATCAGGTACGCCGCGTCGGCGTCGCGCAGGGTGTCCGCCCAGGTCGTCGGGTTCTCCCAGTCGAAACCGCGGGCGCGGGACGCCGCGCGCACGGTCAGGCCGGCGCTCCGCAGGGCGTCGGCGACCCGGCTGCCGGTCCGCCCGGAGGCGCCGGTCACCACAACTGTCGTCTTCTGCGTGTTTTCCGTCATGCATCCAGTCAACGGCCCCGTGCTTCAACAGCCCATCGCTGAACGGCTCATTCCCATACGAGCGCGTCTACGCTGGCCCCATGGACGCTCTCGCAGGCCTTCTCGAGGGTCCACGCGCGCGTGGCGCCTTCATGATCCGTGCGTGCTTCGAACCGCCCTGGGCGATTCGCATCGAGGACCGCGCCCCGCTGACGGTGATGCTGATGGTCCGCGGCGGCATGTGGATCATGCCGGACACGGGGGAGCGGGTCCGGCTGGCCCCCGGTGACCTGTCCATCGCCCGCGGCCCGGACTTCTACACCTGCGCCGACGACCCGGGCACGGCCCCGCAGGCCCTGATCCTGCCGGGCCAGGAGTGCCGCTACCCCGACGGCCGCTCCCTGAACGGCTCCATGGACCTCGGCGTCCGCACCTGGGGCGACCGGCTCGACGGTTCCGCGGTGATGCTGATCGGCACGTACCCGATGCAGGGCGAGATCAGCGGCCGGCTGCTGGACGCGCTGCCGCCGTTGATCACCCTCACCTCCGACGTCTGGCAGTGCCCGCTCACGCCGCTCCTCCTGGAGGAGGTCGTCCGCGACGAACCCGGCCAGGAGGTCGTCCTGGACCGGCTGCTCGACCTGCTGGTCATCGCCGCGTTGCGGGCCTGGTTCTCCCGCCCCGACGCGGCGGCCCCCGCCTGGTACCGGGCCCTGGCCGACCCGGTCGTCGGCCGTGTCCTGCGCCTCGTCCAGGACGACCCGGCCCATCCCTGGACGGTCGCCTCCCTCGCCGCCAAGGCCGGCGTCTCCCGTGCCGCCCTCGCCCGCCGCTTCACGGACCTGGTCGGCGAGCCCCCGATGTCGTACCTCACCGGCTGGCGCCTCGCCCTCGCCGCCGACCGCCTCCGCACCTCCGGCGACACCATCGCCGCCATCGCCCGCCAGGTCGGCTACGGCAGCGCGTTCGCGCTGTCCAGCGCCTTCAAGAGGGTGTACGGGATCAGCCCGCAGGAACACCGGACGCGGGTGGCGTAGGCGGCGGTGTCGCTGGGGGGCGCGCTAGAGCGCTGGACGCGAGTGTCCTTGCCGCGGGCGGCGTCGTAGCCTTTCCATGTGTACACGGAGCGGGCGTCCAGGCTGCCGGGCGCGGTCGTGTGGAGCCGGACCATCGAGGATCCGGTCGTCCGGCCGGTGCTGCCCGACGGCTGCATGGACCTGCTGTGGAACGACGGCCGGCTGCTCGTCGCGGGACCCGACACACAGGCGTACGTTCCCGAGGGCGGCCCGCGGCACTGGGCGGGCGTCCGCTTCTACCCCGGCACCGCGCCCGCTTTCCTCGGCGTGCCGGCACACGAACTACGGGACCGGCGCGTCGAGTTGGCCGACCTCTGGCCCGCCGCGGAGGTGCGGCGCCTGTACGGCCGTATCGACGCGGCCGCGGACCCCGTGACCGCGCTGGAGGACACGGCGTTGGAGCGCGCCGCCGACGTCGAGCCGCCCGACCCGCTGCTGCTGCGGGTCGTCGCGGCGCTCGACACGGGACACGCGGTCTCCGCCACCGCCGACGAACTCGAGCTCAGCGCCCGCCAGTTGCACCGCCGCTGTCTGACCGCCTTCGGCTACGGCCCCAAGACGCTCGCCCGCGTGCTGCGACTGCAACGCGCCCTGACGCTGGCCCGGGACGGTGTGCCGCTCGCCGAGACGGCGGTCCGGGCGGGCTTCGCGGACCAGGCCCATCTCGCCCGGGACGTACGGGAGTTGGCGGGTATGCCGCTAACGGAGCTACTGGGCCGGTAGCGGGGCGAACAGATCGACCCCGTTGCCGTCCGGGTCGTGCACCACCGCGTACCGCTGGCCCCAGAAGGCGTCCCACGGCTTGAGCTCACCGTGGTACCCGGCGCCGACCAGCTTCTCGTACACCGTGTCCACCTCTGCCGGGTGGTCGCAGAGCAGCGCCAGCGAGTGCCGGCCGCCACCGGACGGCGGCTGATAGCCGGCGTGGATGGACCGGGCCATCTCCTCGCTGTCCAGCATCAGCCGCAGCCCGCCGGGCAGTGGGGCTTCGGCGTGCGGCTCGTTCTCGGCCCCTTCGGGGAACGCGAAGCCGAGCCGGCGGTAGAAGGCGACGGAGGCGGCCATGTCCGAGACGACCAGGCCGATGGCATCGAATCGTGGAGTCATGCGGCCACCGTAGGCAGCACTGCGGCGGCGGGTCTTGAAGGAATCGGACAGGCCCGGCAGCCCGGGCCCTGCCCGCCCGCGCCCCCAGTACTCAACCGGGCCGTTCGGCCGGAGCGGCCGTACTCGCGCGTTCCACCAGCCGAGTGGACAGTTCCGTCCGGGTGCTCTCCGGGCGGTGGCCGTCCATCATGCGGACCAGGAGACGCAGGGCGGTGGCCGCCATCTCCGAGAGGGGCTGGCGGACGGTGGTGAGGGCGGGGGTGACCCAGCGGGACTCGGGGAGGTCGTCGAAGCCGACGACGCTCATGTCGTGGGGGACCTTCAAAGCACGCTCGGACAGTGCCTCGTACACCCCCAGAGCCATCCGGTCGGAGCAGACGAAGACAGCGGTCGGCGGCTCGGGCAGGTCGAGGAGTTCGAGCATGCGCACACGGGCGACCGACTCGTCGAAACCGGCATGGCGGACGTATTCGGGGCGTTGCCGCAGGCCCGCCGACGCGAGTGCCGAGCGGTAGCCGGCGAGGCGGGCATTGCCGGCCATGGTGCGTCGGTGGCCGGCGACGACGGCGATGCGCTCGTGCCCGAGCGACAGGAGGTGCTCGGTCGCGGTGACGCCGCCCTGCCAGTTCGCCGCGCCCACCGACACCATGCCCGGCGGCGGTTCGAGGACCGGGTCGATCATCACGAACGGGATGCGGTGCTGGTCAAGCCAGGAGTACTGGGGAGGCGTCAGCTCGGCCAGATTGAACAGCACCCCCGACGAACCGCGCGCGGTGAGCTTGTCCAGCCAGCCGCGCTCCGGGCGGCCGCCCCGGCTCCGGGACAGCCCGGCCGAGACCACCACCTCCAGGCCCGCGTCGTGGGCCGCCTCCTCCACCCCGTGCAGCACGGCGCCCGACCACGAACTGTCCAGCGAGTGCACCACGAGGTCGACCAGACCCGGCGGTTTTCCCCCGTCGAACCGGGGTCTGCGGACATAGCCGAGCCGGTGCAGCGCCTCGGTGACCCGACGGCGGGTCTCCGGCGCGACATCCTCCCGGCCGTTGACCACCTTGGAGGCGGTCGGCACCGACACCCCGGCCTCACGCGCCACGACCGCCAGGGTCGGCCCGGCCGTCACGCTCGCACTCCCCGTACGGACCATCGGGAACCACCTCTCCGGCCCGCCCGAGGGCCATCGAACGCTTCGACCAGACAGTAAGCGCTGATAGTAAGCGCTTCCTACCCTAGGTTCGCCGCAGTTCGACGTGAAGAGGCCGGAGTTCGGAGGGATCCGCGGGCTTGGGCTTTCGAAACTTCGAACAGAGGGCAGGGTCGAGCAAGGGGGAGGTGGCCGAGGCCAGGGGGCAGGGGAGCAGGGGAGCAGAGGGCAGGGTGGTGGGCGGCGGAGAGCGGGTGAGGGGCGTGGGGCGTGGGCTTTCGGATGGCTGGTGGCTGGTGGCGAAGTGCGGTGGGAGGTCAGCCGGGTGGGCAGTCGAGCCGGAACCCCGTGAAGTCGGCGGTGAACTCCGCGTCGACGAGGTCCCATGCGTGGATGCCGGCCATCGCGCCGGTGAAACGCAGCCGTGAACCGTGGTCGTCGGAGAGCTTGCCGAAGTCCAGCGGCGGTCCGATCGGAATGCGTTTACCGTCCTGTACGCACCAGAAGCGGGCCTCGACTTCCTCGACGGTCACGCCGAGAGTGACGGACGTCGTCGAGTCGACCACCGCGATCTGCCGGGTGCTCTCCTCGTCGCGCTCCACCAGACGCAGCACCGTCCGCCCCGCGCCCCGCCACTGCTGGCCGTGCTGCCCCTCACCCTCCGGTTCCGCCCAGGTCAGGGCGAGGGCGAAATAGGCCTCGGTGTTGTACCAGAGCACCAGCCCGGCGCCCTGCGTATAGCTGAACGGCCTTGCCTCCAGCGTGACTTCGGCTTCCGCGCGGTGCTCGGTGATGCGCTGCGCGAGCAGGCTGTGCGCCCACCGCGACTCCGGACCGTGCCGTCCGCGCAGCCGGATCCAGCCGGGGCGTGCGGCGGTGTCGGCCCAGGATGGGTCGGGACAGCCGCGCAGGGAACTCCAGGGCCAGTCCAACGGCTCCTCGTCAGCCGGGAGTTCGGGATCGAAACGCTGTTCCGCTACGTCGACCTCGACAGGCTGTATCGATACGCTGACCTTGACAGGCTGTGTCGATACATCGACCTCGACCACCGGATGATGTCCCCCGTGCCGCAACCTCGGCCAGCCCTCGGCGTCCCACACCACCGGCACGATCGCCGTCTCGCGGCCGAGGGGGCAGCGCAGGCCGTCCGGCGTCCGTAACGGACGGGCGGCGAGATGGCTCAACACCCAGTCACCATCAGGTGTTTGAACCAGTTCGCCATGTCCGGCCTTCTGCAACGGCAGCGACGGATCGTCCCGTGACGTCAGCAGCGGCCGGTCGTCCACCTCGTACGGGCCGGTCAAGGAGCGACTGCGTGCCACCAGCACCCCGTGCTCGAACCCCGTCCCGCCCTCGGCCAGCACGAGGTAGTACCAGCCGTCACGCCTGAGCAGCTTCGGCCCCTCGACCAGCCGTTCGTGCTGGAGCAGCAGATGCGTACCGCCGACGGGCGCCAGGGTGTCCCGATCCAGCTCCGTCAGGACGATGCCCGCGAAGCGCCGGCCGCCGGGACGGTGATCGCTCTGCATGTTGAGCAGCCACAGCCGGCCCTCGTCGTGGAAGAGCGCCGGGTCGAAACCGTGACTCACCACCCGGCGCGGCGCCGTCCACTTGCCGCCGACCTCCGTGGCCGTGCTGACGTACGTGTCCAGATCGAAGTACGGCGTCCCGACCGAGCGGACGATCGAGTACGTCATCCAGAACCGTTCCCCGTCCCAGCTCAGGGACGGTGCCCAGACACCGCCGGAGTCGGGGACGCCGGCCAGCGAGTCGCCGGGGACCGCGCCCCGGACATGCCCCGCGTACTGCCAGTGCGCCAGGTCCCGCGAGCGATGGACCGGGATCGTCGGGAACCACTCGAAGGAACTGGTGGCCACGTAGTACCAGTCGCCGACCCGGACGAGCGACGGGTCCGGTGCGAAGCCACGGATGACGGGATTACGCAGCACGGTCACTTGAGGGCTCCCAACGTGACACCCGTCCGCCAGTACCGGCGCATCGCGACCATCATGATCGCCATCGGGACTATGGACAGCAGCGCACCGGTCAGCACCAGGCTGGTCAGGTCGACACCGGATTCCAGGCGTTTCCCGGACCAGTTGTACAGGCCCAGATTGAGCGTCCAGTTCTCCTCGCCGCGCAGCACCGTGAGGGGGAGGAAGAAGGCGTTCCAGGTGTTCACGAAGGCGAGCAAAAACACCGTGGCACCGCCCGTCGTCATCATTCGCAGCACGATGCTGAAGAAGATCCGCAGTTCGCCCGCACCGTCGATGCGGGCCGCCTCGAGGAGCTCGAAGGGGATCGTGGCCTCGGTGTACACCTTGGCCAGATACACGCTGAACGGGCTGATCAGACAGGGGATCAGCATCGCCCAGGGCGTGTCGACCAGCCCGATCTCCGAGAACAGCAGATAGAGGGGGAGGGTGAGCAGGGCGATCGGAATCAGGAAGGAACCGACTACACACGCGAACACCAGGTTGCGGCCCGGGAATTGGAAGCGTGCCAGTCCGTAACCGGTTGCGAGGGCGATCAGTGTGCCGCCGAGGGAGCCGACGCCCGCATACAGGAGCGAGTTGGCCGTCCAGCGCAGGAAGATCCCGTCCTCGTAGGTGAAGAGCTGATGCAGGTTGTCCCACAGATGCCAGCCGGAGAACCACAGGCCGTTGCTCTGATAGAGACCGGTGCGGTCCTTGGTGGCGGCGACGATCAGCCACCACACCGGGAACAGGCTGTAAGCGCTTGAGAGGATCAGCCCGACCAGCAGGAAACGCTGGCCCCCGCGTGTGCGACCGGCGGGGTCCGGTTGGATGAGCCGCCGGACGGAGTGCGTCGGGGGCTGCTGGGCGCGGTCTTCGGTGAGCGTCATCAGTCGACCTCCCTCGAAGTGAGCCGGTAGAAGAGGAAGGAGGCGACGCCGAGGATGAGGGCGAGCAGCACCGACAGGGTCGCGGCGTAGTGGTAGTCGCCGGCGTTGAACGCCTGGTTGTAGATGATCATGATCGGAGTGAAGCTGTCGTCGACCGTCTGCGGTGTCACGTTCCGGAACAGCGCGGGCTCGTTGAAGATCTGGAGCATCTGGATGATCGACAGCATGCCGGTCAGCACCAGCGCCCCTCGCACATGCGGGATCTTGATACTCAGCGCGATCCGCCGCTCGGAGGCCCCGTCGAGCCGTGCCGCCTCGAACAGCTCCCGGGGCACGCCCTGGAGCGCGGCGTAGATGATCACCATGTTGTAGCCGATTCCGTGCCAGGTGAGCAGGTTGCCGATGGACGGCCAGACCATTGACGGTGAGAAGAAGTTCCAGTCGAAACTGAATACTTCACCGAGCGGCGTCAACGGACCGACATCCGGGCTGTAGAGGTTGATCCACACGAGCGCGGCCACGACACCCGGGATCATGTACGGCACCAGCAGCAGCACCCGGAACCGGCCCGCCGTCCGCGATGTGAGCGCATCCAGAAACAGTGCGAGCAGCAGGCTGATCAGCAGCATCACCGGGATCTGCACACAGGCGAACAGCACCACGCGCAGCACGGAACCCATGAACGCAGAGTCGGTCAGGCCCTGTTGGTAGTTGTCCAGACCCGCGAACTTCTCCGTCGCACCGCCGAGACCGAGGCCCGACTGCTGCTCGACGAAGAGCGACTGATGGACGGCGTACCCGATCGGGAGGAGGTACAGGAACACGAAGCCGAGCTGGAAGGGCACCGTGAAGGCGGCACCCTTCCAGCGCAGGGAACGAATCATCGGGAGTGCCTCAGCCCTTGACGCTGATACCGCGGGACTTCAGGTCATCGACCGTCCATTCCTGCATGTGCGCCAGCAGATCGGTGACCTTCTGCTCCTTGTTGACGACCTTGGCCCAGCCGCTCTGCATCTCGGTGAACATCGCGGTCCAGTCGGGGCCGAAGGCCCAGTCCGTGGTGACGGTGCCCAGGCTGTCCTTCACGACCTTCTGGGCCGGCTCGTAGTTGTCGCCGAGCAGCTTCTCGGAAACCGCTTCCCCGACGTACGCGTCGCTGTCGGCCAGGGCCGGCATCACGCCGTTGCCCGTCTCCGGGCTCGCCATCGTCTTCACAGCGCCCGGGTCGGTGGACATCCACAGCGCGGCCTCGGCGGCCTGCTCCTGGTGTTCGCACTGCTCGGTCACCAGCGTCACACTGCCGGTCAGGTTGGTGCCGGCCGGAGTCTTCGCCGTCTCACCGGCGAACGTGGGCCACGGCGAAAGCGCCCACTTCCCGAAGGACTTGTCGAAGTTCTGCACCATGCCCGCCATCTGCCAGGTGGAGATGTGCCGGGTCGCGGTGGAGCCGTTGTCAAAGCTGCGCTGCACGGCCGCGTAGTCGGCGAAGGACAGCTTGGCGTTGAGGTCGTTGTCGATGATCTCCTGGATCACCTTGGCGGCCTTGAGAGTGCCGGCGTCCTGGAAGTCCACCTTCCAGGAGTTCCCGTCGATCGCGTACCAGTGCGCCCCGGCCTGCATGGCCAGCACCTCCAGGGTGCTCGGGTCCTCACCGGCGTAGTTGGTGATCTTGACGCCGTGCTTCTTCAGTTCCTTGCCCGCGGCGATGAAGTCGTCCCAGGTCACGGGGGGCTTGATGCCGTACTTCTGGAAGATGTCGGTGCGGTAGATCGTGAAGTTGGGCGACGAGCTGGTGGGGACCCCGTACAGCTTGCCCTGCACCTGCGCGCCTGCCCAGGAACCGGTGTTGAACTTGGACTTCTCACCCTCGACGTACTGCGTGATGTCGGCGAGCGCACCCTGCGACACCCAACTCGTCACGTACTCGGCGGTGTTCTGCACCAGACAGGGCGCGTTGTCCGCCTTGACCGCGTTGGTCAGCTGCTTCTGCATGGTCAACTGGTCAGTGACCTTGGTGTACTTGAGCTGGACGTCCTTGTGACTGGCGTTGAACGCCTTGACGACGGCTTCCTGGCCGTTGGCCCAGCCCCAGAAGGGCAGGGTGACCGGACCCGAGGCCTTGGAGTCCCCGGTGTCGGATCCGCCGCAGGCACAGAGCAGACCTGTCAGTGCGAGTCCCGCCACTGCGGCGCGGGCGAACCTTCTCCGGGGGCTGGTGAAGTTCATCTGACCGTGATCCTTCGGAAGTAGGCGTTCTCAGAACGAGAGGACGGCGGCTCGGTACTGGCCAGGAAAGACGGCCGAAGGGCGTTGGCTCACGGCCCAGTGGGGCCGGCCAAGCGCAAGCTGTAGTAACCGGTTGCTATGGGACGGTAGGCCGACGCGCGCGGTCCTAGCAAGAGGTGGGGCGCGATTTGTTCGGCGAAGACGGGGAGGTGAAGGGAAAACGTTTACGAAACGTTCGCTGCGGTGGCGGTGGCGGTGGCGGTGGCGATGGCGGAGCGGGAGGCGAGGGGAGAGGGCTAGCGGCGGCGCCGCGTCGGCGGGGGCTGCACCGAGTTGCGTACGACGACATGTGTGCCCAGCACCAGATGGTCGCCGTCGGCGCCCTTGCGGCGGCCCGCGCCCACCTCACGGCGGTCGGCGACGGCGCGCAGGGCGACCCGGCCCATCTCCTCGTACGGCACATGCACGGTGGTGAGTTGGGGGGTGAGCTGGGCGGCCAGCGGAATGTCGTCGTAACCGACGATCGAGACGTCCTCGGGCACCCGCAACCCGGCCGCGCGCAGCGCCTGCATCGCGCCGGCGGCGACCACGTCGGTGCCCGCGAGCACGGCCGTGAAGTCCGGCGTTTCGTGCAGCGCCCGCTCGACGGCCGCGTACCCGTGCTCGTAGTCGTACGGCCCGTGTCGCACCAGACCCGGGTCCAGTGCCACGCCGTACGCCTCGAACGCGCGCCGGGCTCCCGTCAACCGCCCCTGAGCAGTGGTGAGTTCGGAGTGCCCGGGGAGGACGAGCACCCGTCGGTGACCGGCCGAGAGCAGGTGGCTGGCCATGGCGTAGGCGCCGCCCTCGTTGTCGTAGTCGACCGTCGTCGCCGGGACGTCGCCCTCCAGTGGCGGACGGCCTACCAGCACCAGATGCGAGCCGGCCGCGTCCAGGGAACGGGCGAAGCGGGCCATGCGCAGCTGGTACTCGTCGTAGTCGTAGGCCCCGCCCAGCAACACCACTGCCGCGACGCCCTGTTGGCGCATGAGGTTGACCAGGGCGAGTTCTCGCTCGGGGTCGTCCCCTGTCGTGCCCACTAGGGAGAGCCAGCCGCGCAGGGTGGCGGCGCCCTCGACTCCCTTGGCCACGTGGGCGAACGCGGCGCCGGTGATGTTGTTGATCAGTATGGCCACGGTGGGTGTGCCGCCGCCCGCGAGGGAGCGGGCGTGCGCGTTGGTCACGTAGTCCAGGTCCCGGACGACCTTCATCACCCTGCGGCGCAGGTCCTCGGAGACCGGGTAATTGCCGGACAGCACACGGGAGACGCTCGCGACGGAGACCCCAGCCCTTGACGCGACATCACGGATGGTGGCTCGTCCGACTTCACTTGCCGCCTTGCGCTGACTCACCCTGCGGCTCCTTCACCGTCGTGACCTGTTCAAACCCGTGTCCAGACGTCGTTCGGCGCCGGGTCCAAAGACCGTATCCCATGCTCTCTCCGGGCCATTTGGCCTGTGGATAACCTCCGGCAAAGGCCCGCTGACCTTGGGTGCGTTGTGCCTGCGGCGGCCTGTGCGGGTGCATGGGGGTGCGTGTTGCGCCTGGCGGTTGTCGTGGGTCGGGGCCGCGGCGGGGGGTGTCCGTCCTCGGAACGTCGCGACTCGGTCTCTCATGGAGGTGACCGTGTTGACGCGACAACCGCTGCGGGCGGACACCCCCCGCCACGTCCCCTTCGCGCCGTTGGCGGCTGCGGGTGCGTTGTGTCAGTGGTTCAGGCGACACGGGTCAGGTCCGTTTGACGTACCTCGTGCATCAACGGCATGTCTGTGGCCAGGCGTTCCAGCTCCTCTACGACGATGCGGCCGAGCCGTTCGAGTTCGTTGCCGAGGGAGCCGGCGATGTGCGGTGTGAGGAAGACGTTGGGAAGTCGGTACAGGGGTGAGGAGGCGGGGAGTGGTTCGGGCTCGGTTACGTCCAGGACGGCGTGCAGGCGGCCTGAGACCAGTTCGTCGGTGAGTGCGTCGGGGGCGATCAGGGCGCCGCGGGAGGTGTTGATGAGGACGCCGCCGTCCTTGATCAGGGCCAGCCTGCCGGCGTCGAGCATGCGGTAGGTCTCGGGGATGTCGGGGGCGTGCAGGGTGACGATGTCGCTGGTGCCGAGCAGGTCGTCGAGTGGCAGGAGGCGGGCGCCCAGTGCGTCGGCCTCGGCGGGGCTGACGTAGGGGTCGTGCAGCAGCACCGTGAAGTCGAACGGCCGTAGGAGTTCGAGGAGCCGGCGGCCCACGCGTGAGGCGCCGATCACGCCGATCCGGCGGCCGACGTTGCCGATGTGTGCGGTCTCGGCCTGGGTGGGCTGGGCGTGGGTGGCGCGGAATCGTTCGCGGTGGGTGAAGGTGTCCTTCCCGGCCAGCAGGATCATCGCGAGGGTGTACTCCGCTACGGGCAGGGCGTTGCCGGTGACCGCGCTGGAGACGGTGATCTTGCGCTGCCACAGGGCCTCGCCGACCAGTGAGCGCACCGAGCCCGCCGCGTGCAGGACGGTGCGCAGGCGGGGAGCCGCGGTGAGGAGGCCGGCGTCGAGGCGCGGGCAGCCCCAGCCGGTGACCAGCACTTCGGCGGTGGCGAGGATGTCCGCCGTCGCGGGTTCGGCGAAGTCCCTTACGACAAGCGCCGTGTCGATGTCGGCGGCCTTCCGCAGCCGTTCCATGAGGGGTGGAGGGAAGAGCAGGGGGAGGTGCACCGGATCCATCGCGAACACGGCCCGCGGCTGCTGGGGGCTGGGCATGTCTCTCCTGACGCACTGAGTGGAAACAGATCATCGGAAACGGTTTCAGAAAGCGTCTTCTACCGTAGATCTGCTGGGAAGCGGTGGTCAATCGGTGGGAAGCCGGGCTGAGTTGAAATCGGTTACCGACCGTTCCCGAGGGTTTCGGGGCGTCGGTGCAGTAACCGGTTCCTGCCGCTACGGAGTCACCGCAGGTGGCAACCGGTTCCGCGCCTTCCGTGATGTCGCCGAGGTTACACAGACTTTTCGAAAGTTCGTCAAGCCTCTTGACGCTGGTTCGGGACGGGAAGAAGCTCTGCCCCAACGCCAGACAACCGGTTGTCCAGTTGGCTGAATCTCCCTTCGATGCCCCGACTCTTGGCCGATGTGCCGAACCGTGGAGCGGCTCGAACCCGATGGAGCAGGAGGTGGTGCGTCCATGCGCCCACATGTTGGTGCCCTTGGTGCTCCCTTGAGTCGCCGTCGGCTTCTGTCCCTCGCGGCGGTCGGCGGCGCGTCAGCGCTGAGCGGTTGCGCGTTGCAGGTCTCCACCGGGGTCAGCGGCCCGGGGGAGACCGTCACGGTGATGGTCAAGTCCGGGGAGATCACCACGGATGATGCCAAGCAGGCGCAGAAGGACCTCGGCATCAAGATCGTCCTGGTGAAGTACGACATCACCAAGCTGATCGCGATGATGACCACCGGCAACCCGCCCGACCTGGTGCGCGGCGTCGGCGCCGTCGACACGCCGTACTTCGCGGCGCGGGACCTGATGGAAGATCTGGATCCGTACTTCGCCGGGAGTGGCGTGCTCAGGCTCGATGATCTGGATCCGGCCAACGACCTGTGGCGTTACGACGGCCGGACCCAGGGCAAGGGCCCGCGCTACGGCATGGCGAAGGACTTCTCCCAGGACGCCATGTACTGGTACAACACCTCGCTCTTCGACCAGGCGGGCGTCGACCTGCCCGCGGAGCTGGAACCGGTTACGTTCGAGGAGTGGCTGGAGAGCGCGAAGCGCCTCACTCAGCGCAAGAACGGCCAGACGACAGTCTTCGGCGGCAGCTACAACGGCCTGATGAAGGCGAGCCTCCTGGCATGTCTGACGGCAGCGGCCGGCGGCAACCTCTTCACCGACGACTACGCGCGCGTCGACTTCACCGTCCCCGAGGCCCGCAAGGCGTTGGGCTGGTACATCGACTACTGCCGGACCAAGGTCGGACCGAGTCCCGTCCAGCCCGACCCCAACACCTGGGACGGACCCACCTACCAGGCGAACCGGATGGCCATGTCGAACTCGGGCTACTGGCTCGGCGGCCTGATCAACACCGTCCCGAAGCTGGCCGAGACGTCACGCCTCGCCCCCGCCCCGGTCTTCGAGGGCGGCCCGCGGATCAGCCCCTGCCAGGGCGGCACCGGCCTGTGGATGCCGAAGAAGGCACGGAACAAGGACGCCGCATGGCGGGTCTTCGAGTGGTTCTTCGGTGAGGCGCCGGCCAAGGCCCGCGCGTCCGGCGGCTGGGGCATCCCGTCCTTGAAGTCACTGCGCCCGCTGATGCCGGCCCAGGAGGACTACCAGCAGCGGGCGCTGAAGGTGCAGGACGCCGAGCTGTCGCACTTCTCGGTGATCTCCTTCACGCCGTACGCCACGGCGGACGCCTTCGAAGCCCTCTTCAACCAGGCCGCCCCGGCGGCGATGACCGGCGGGATATCCGTCGACACCCTCGCCGGACGCCTCAACTCGGCTATGAACGAACAGCTCAAGCGGGGGAAGGAGCAGGTGGGATGAGAGCCGAGCAGATCACCTCCGTCGTCGACCGGCTGGACTCGACTGCGGCCGGAGGGCCGGCCCGGCGAGCCGCAGACCGGCCGAGGACCTCCATGACGGTCCGCAGGCATCGCGCTTTCTTCATGTTCGCCTCGCCTTGGATCATCGGGTTTCTGCTCCTGACCGTCGCCCCCATGGCATACGCGCTGTGGCTCAGCTTCACCACCTTCGACGGCCTCTCGCCCAACTGGCGCTTCGTCGGGCTCGACAACTACCGCGAGCTGCTGTCCGACTCGGTGACCTGGAACGCCCTGGGCCGCACTGGCCTGTTCGCGGTGACCTCGGTGCCGCTGTCGATCATCGCGGGCCTCGCTCTCGCGGTCCTGGTCAACCGGCCGCTCAAGGCGCGCGGAGTCTTCCGCACCCTGCTCTACCTTCCGGCCGTGGTGCCGCCCGTGGGCGCGGGCATAGCGTTCAAGCAGGTCTTCGACCAGAACTCCGGCGCCGCGAACGGCGTGCTGAACCTCTTCGGGATGGACGCCCTCGGCTGGCTGGCCGACCCCTACGCCCGCTACGTACTGCTGATGACGGTGCTGTGGACCGCCGGAAACATCATGATCATCTCGCTTGCCGGACTTCAGGACGTGCCCCGCGAACTCCACGAGGCGGCCCGTATCGACGGCGCGAGCGCCTGGCGGACCTTCCGCAGCATCACCGTGCCGCTGCTCTCACCCGTGCTGCTCTTCCAGACGGTGACCGGAGTGATCGCCTCGGTGCAGACCATCATGCCGCTGCTGCTCGCCCCCGAAAGCACCACGGCCGGCGTCACTTTGGTACCGCAGTCCAACTACCTGTACATGATGCATGTGTTCGCGCAGTACTTCGCGATCGGCCGTTACGGATACGCCTCCGCGTTGCTGTGGGTGCTCTTCGTCCTGATCCTCGTCGCGACCGGCCTCATCTTCAGGTTCACGTCCGGCGTGGTGTTCTACAACGTAGCCCCGGAGGCGAAGAAGTGACGGCCACCAGCCTGTCCGCGAAGCCCTCGACGCCCCAGGAGTCCACGAAGCTCTCGGAGTCCGAGCGGCCGGCGGCCCCGATACGGGTCCGCGTCAACCGCCTTGTCCTCTACACGGTCCTCGTCGTGATCACCGGGCTGTTCTTCGGCCCCTTCGGCTGGCTCGTCGTGTCCGGCCTCAAGACCCCGGCCGAGCTGGCTTCCTCGCCGGTCCGCTGGCTGCCCGAGCATGTCCAGTGGCACAACTTCGCCGACGCCTTCAGCCAGATCGACTTCCTCGGCTACGCCCGTAACTCCCTCATCATCGCCCTCATCTATGCCGTCCTCGTCACCCTCAGCTCCGCCTGGGTGGGCTTCGGCTTCGCCCGTCTCGACGCACCTGGCAAGAAGACGCTGTTCGGCGTTCTGATCGGCTCGATGATGCTGCCCCAGATGGTCACCCTGCTGCCGACCTACCTGATCTTCGCGAAGCTCGGCATGGTCGACACGTACTGGCCGTGGGTGCTGTGGGGCCTCGCCTCGGCCCCGTATCTGGTCTTTCTCTTCCGGCAGTTCTTCGCGGGACTGCCGCGGGAACTGGAGGAGGCCGCGATCGTCGACGGCTGCGACTACAACCGGATGTTCTGGCGGATCTTCCTGCCCCAGTCCTGGCCGGTCGTTTCCGCGAGTTTCGTCATCGCTTTCACCTGGACCTGGGGTGACTACATCGCCCCGCAGCTGCTGCTGTCCAGCGACCGTTCCACGCTGGCCGTCGCCATCATGTCCGCCTATGTCACCCCGGCCGGACAGCCCGTTCCCGAACTCCAGGCCGCCGCCTCCGTGATGTACGTCGTGCCGATCCTATTGATCTTCCTGGTCGCCCAGCGCGGGTTCGTCGCCGGGATGTCCACCTCGGGCCTCAAGTAACCGTTCTTGCCGACCTGTTGCAAGGAGTCACACATGAACACGCCCCTGTCACGCCGTACGGCCCTTCAGGCGGCCGGCGCCACCGCCCTCGCCGCCGGCCTCACCAACCTGACGGCCACGGCGGCCCGGGCAGACGAATCCGGCCGCCACGCCGCGCGGAAGCTGGTGACTTACCCGCGTCCCAGCTCCATGCCGACGAACACCAGCTTCAAGGTGAGAGTCCGCACCGCTCCCGACGGGGACTGGCAGACCCTGGACATCTGGCGGCCCCAGCTGGAGGAGATCAACCCGACCACCGGGTCGGGCAAGGTCTACAACACCTCGATGGTGTACTTCGACTTCCAGGGCTCCGTCGAGATCGAGGTCACCTATCTGAAGGGCGGCACCACCAAGGCCCGGGTCCGGCCAGACGCGCTGGGCATCACGCCCGAACTCGGCGGCGACACCCTGGTGTTCACCCTCGACGAGCCATGTGACGTGGTCGTCCAGATCAACGACGAGATCTTCGACGCCCTGCACGTCATCACCAACCACGTCGACTGCAACCCGCCGTCGGCCGATGACCCCGACGTCATCTACTTCGGCCCCGGCGACCACACCGTCAGCGGCAACATCCTCACCGTCCCCAGCGGCAAGACCGTGTACCTCGCGGGCGGCGCGGTCCTGAGGGCGCAGGTGTTCTTCAAGGACGTCGAGAAGGCGGCCCTCAAGGGCCACGGCATGCTCTACGCCGGCCCCGGCGGTGTCCTCTGCGAAGGCAGCAAGAACATCCGCGTCCAGGACGTCATCATCATGAACCCGAACGGTTACGCGGGCACCTTCGGCGAGAGCGAGAACATCCACGTCAAGAAGGCGCGTTCGTTCAGCTCGAAGGGCAACGGAGACGGTTTCGACGTCTTCTCCTCCAGCCGGATCGTCTTCGACGGCTGCTTCATGCGCAACTCCGACGACTGCTTCGCCATCTACACCCACCGCTGGGACTACTACGGCGACACCCGCGACATCACCATCCAGAACTGCACCCTGTGGGCCGACGTCGCCCACCCGATCAATGTCGGCACCCACGGAAACACCGACGCTCCGGAGGTGATCGAGAACCTGGTCATCAGGAACCTCGACATCCTTGACCACCGTGAGCCCCAGATGAACTACCAGGGCTGTATCGCCCTCAACCCCGGCGACGCCAACCTGATCAAGAACGTCCGTATCGAGGACGTGCGGATCGAGGACTTCCGCTGGGGCCAGGTCATCTACATGAAGGTGATGTACAACCCGAAGTACAACACCGGGATCGGCCGCGGCATCGAAAACGTCTACGTCAAGAACCTCAGCTACACGGGCACCCACGCCAATCCGTCGATGTTCCTGGGCTACGACGCCGATCACGCCATCAAGAACGTCACCTTCGAGAACCTGGTGATCAACGGCGTCGTCATCGCCGACTCGATGAAGAAGCCGAGCTGGTACTACACCACCGACGCGATCCAGTGGTTCTACAACGAGCACGTGACGAACCTGAAGTTCCTCACCACCGCCGAGGCCGAGGCGGCCACCGCGTCATGACCGTCCCCGCTCCGAGTCGCCGGGGCTTCCTCGGCGGCACGGCCGCCCTGCTGCTGGTGGCGGGCGCGAGCGGACTGCTCGAGCCCGGCACGGCCCGGGCGGCCGAGAAGAAGACCGGTTCCAGATCCTTCACCCACCCCGGTCTGCTGCACAGCGCCGGCGACCTGGCCCGGATGAAGGCCGCGGTCGCCGACCGGGAATCACCGATCTACAACGGTTACCTCGCGTTCGCCGCGCACGCCCGCTCCCAGGCGACGTACTCGGTCCAGAACACGGGCCAGATCACCTCCTGGGGACGCGGCCCCACCAACTTCCAGAACCAGGCCGTCGCCGACTCGGCCGCCGCCTACCAGAACGCGCTGATGTGGTGCGTCACCGGCAACCGCGCCCACGCCGACAAGGCACGCGACATCCTCAATGCCTGGTCGGCCTCCCTGACCATGATCACCGGGGCCGACGGCCCCCTCGGCGCCGGGCTCCAGGCCTTCAAGTTCGTCAACGCGGCCGAACTGCTCAGACACAGCGGCTACGACGGATGGGCCGACGCGGACATCGCGCGCTGCGAGGAGTCCTTCCTGGACATCTGGTATCCGGCGGTATCCGGTTACATGCTCTACGCCAATGGCAACTGGGACCTGACGGCCGTCCAGTCCGTCCTGGCCATCGGCGTGTTCTGCGAGGAGCCCACCCTCTTCGAGGACGCCCTTCGCTTCGCCGCCGCCGGAGCCGGCAACGGAAGTGTCGGTCACCGCATCGTCACCGACGCCGGCCAGGGCCAGGAGTCAGGCCGTGACCAGGGCCACGAGCAGCTCGCGGCCGGCCTGACCGGCGACCTCGCCCAGGTCGCCTGGCACCAGGGCGTCGACCTGTGGGGATACGACGACAACCGTATCCTCGCCAACTTCGAGTACGCCGCCCGCTACAACCTCGGCGGCGACGTCCCCTTCGTCCCCGACCTCGACCGCACCGGCAAGTACATCAAGACGACCGTCTCCGACAAGGCCCGCGGCACCCTGCCGCCGATCTACGAGATGGCCTACGCCCACTACGCCGGCGTCCGCGGCCTCGCCACCCCGTACACCGAGGCGGCCGTCTTCCGCGGCAGCGGCGGCGCCCGTGTCGTCGAGGGCAGCAACGACGACCTGCCCAGCTGGGGCACCTTCACCTACGCCGGCACCAAGACGCCCGCGCCGACCGTCCCGACGGCCCCGGCAGGTGTCACCGCAACCGGTTACGACAGGTCAGTCACGCTGAGCTGGCTGCCGTCCGCGTGGGCGAGCTCGTACACCGTCCGCCGGTCCGCGCGTCCCGAAGGCCCGTACGAGGAGATCGCCGCCGGCGTCGGCAAGCCGACGTACACCGACCGCGACACCCGCGGCGGACGGACGTACAACTACGTCGTCAGTGCCACCAACTCCCAGGGCAGCAGCGGCGATTCGGCAGTCGCTTCCGCCACCGCAGGGCTCCCCGCGCCCTGGTCCACCCACGACGTCGGGGACGTGAAGATCCCCGGTTCGGCCCACTTCGACGGCGAGCGGTTCGTCCTGGAGGCGTCCGGCACCGCCGACACCCACCGTCTCGCCCACCTGCCGCTGCGCGGCGACGGCACGGTCACCGCACGGATCGTGTGGCCGCTCAGCTCGCAGTACTCCAAGATCGGCGTCGGCCTCCGGGCCTCCCTCGACGCGGACGCCGCGCACGCCGCCATGCTCATCCAGGGGCTGCCGCTGCACACCTGGAGCGGCGTGTGGACCGTACGGCCGACGGCCGGGGCGTCCGTCTCCGCAACGGGCGGTACACCGGTTCCCCCCTCGCAGCAGGCGGCGATCACGGTGGACGCCGCCTTCCCGATCGCCGGCCTCGGCACGCTGCCCGAGTCGGCGACCCCGCTCGAGGCCCCGTATGTCGAGGGCGCGGGAGACGGTTACCGGCTGCGCGCGCCCTACTGGGTGCGCATCACCCGCAGGGGCCGTCGCTGCACCGGCGCGATCTCCCCGGACGGCATCCGCTGGACCGAAGTCGGCGCCACGGAAGTCGAGTTGGGGAGGACGGCGTACGCGGGCCTCGTCCTCACCTCCTGTCTCGGTGTAGACGAGGAGTACGCCGAGACGGGCACCGGAGCCTTCGACAACGTCAGTGTGACGTCGGCGTCCGGTGAGGTCTGGTCCGTGCCGAGACCCGACCGCGCGGCGGGCGACCTGAAAGCCGTTACCGGCGCCGACGCCGTGGAGCTGGCCTGGACCGACCCGGACCTCTCCGCCCGCTACAAGGTGCTGCGCGCCACCGATCCCGACGGCCCGTACGTGACCATCGCGACCAGCGTCGGCCCGGTCGGCTTCGGCACCCGCGTCCGGTACGCGGACGCCACCGGCACGCCCGGGACGACGTACCACTACGCCGTCGCGAAGACCAACACGGCAGGGCGGGGCCCACTGTCGCACACGGCCGCCGCACCGATGCCGACGCCGTCCGTGCCCCAACCCACCTCCGCCACCACCGTGTTCGCCAACAAGGGGGTGCCCTTCCGTCACCTGCTCCGGGCCTCGCACGAACCTGTGCGGTTCACCGCGACCGGCCTCCCCGACGGCCTCCGCGTCGACAAACGCACCGGCCACGTCTCCGGAACTCCCAGGCAGACCGGCGAGTTCGAAGTCACGACCGCCGCGGGCAACGCGGCAGGCGACGGCACCGGCGACCTCACCCTCACGGTCGGCACACCTCCGCCCGCGCCATGGACCTACGGCGACCTCGGAGACGTGGTCCGGGACGACCGCGCCTTCGGGACGCTGGGTGTGGTCGCCGTCTGTACCCCCGGCAGCACGGCGTACGACGACGGAACCTTCACGGTGCGCGGCGCGGGAGTGGACCTGACCGTCAACAACCAAGGCATGACAGGGCAGTTCGTGCGGCAGCCCGTCACCGGCGACTGCACGCTCACCGCCCGGCTGGTCTCCCGTACCGGAGCCACCGCCGACCGGGTCGGGCTGCTGATGGCCAAATCGCTGTCACCGTTCGACCAGGCGGCCCGGGTGATCGTCACCGGCGGAACGACCGCGCAGCTCATGCTGCGGAAAACCGTCGCAGGAGCCTCCGCCTTCTCCGGCACCGCGACCGTCCAACTGCCCCTGCTGCTGCGGCTGAAGCGCACGGGAACCGCTTTCGCCGCATCTGTCTCCGCCGATGACGGCGCCACCTGGACCGCCCTCGCCTCCGACGAGATACCCGGGTTCGGTGACGCCCCCTACCACGTGGGCCTCGTGGTCTGCTCCCGCAGCCCGCTGGCCCTCGGCACCACCGAGTTCGACGAGGTGAGCATCAACCCCGACTGATCCCCACGGATTGGAGATGCACAGCTATGAGCCGCACATCCCCCCACCGGCACCTCCAGCAGAACGAGCTGAGCCGCCGCGGTCTGTTCCGGACCGCAGGCGGCCTCGGCGCCGCACTCGCCCTCGGCGTCGGCACCTCCGCCCTCACCCGGGCGGACGCCGCGCCGGCGACCTGGACCCACCCGGGCATGCTGCACAACACGGGTGACATCAACCGTGCCCGGGTGCGCGTGGCCGCCGGCACCGACCCCTGGCTGTCCGGCTGGAACCGGCTGACCGCCAACTCCCATTCCCAGTCGACCTGGACGCCCAATCCCCAGGCCACCATCATCCGTGGAGGCACCGGCCAGAACTACGGCATCCTCTACAACGACATCGCCGCCGCCTACCAGAACGCCCTGCGCTGGCACGTCGGCGGGACCGAGGCGAACGCCCAGTGCGCCGCCAGGATCCTCAACGCATGGTCGTCGACCCTGACGACGGTCACCGGAAACGCCGACCGGTTCCTCGCCGCGGGACTCTACGGCTGGCAGTTCGCCAACGCGGCCGAACTCATGCGGGACTACGACGCATTCGACCTCGGCCGCTTTCAGCAGATGATGGCAAACGTCTTCTACCCGCTCAACAACCAGTTCCTGCTCAACCACAACGACGCCTGCATCACCAACTACTGGGCCAACTGGGATCTGTGCAACATGGCGTCGATCCTCGCCATCGGCATCCTCAACCAGGACGCGGCCAAGTACGACCAGGCCGTCTCGTACTTCAAGTCCGGCGCGGGAAACGGTTCCATCGCCCACGCCGTGCCCTATCTGCACACCGACTCCGACGGCTACGCCCTCGGGCAGTGGCAGGAGTCGGGCCGCGACCAGGGTCACACCGTCATGGGCATGGGGCAGATGGGCGCGATCTGCGAGATGGCCTGGAACCAGGGCGAGGACCTGTACTCGTACGACGGCCGCCGCTTCATGAAGGCGGCCCAGTACGTCGCCAAGTACAACCTGGGCAGCGACGTGCCCTTCACCACCTACACCTGGGGCACCGGCCAGAACTGCGCCCAGCAGTCCCACACGGCGATCTCCTCCGCCTCCCGCGGCCAGGTCCGCCCGGTCTGGGCGATGCTGCACTACCACTACAACCGGCGGGTGAACCTCGACGACAAGTACATCTCCCAGATGTGCTTCTCGGTCGCTCCCGAGGGCGGAGGAGGTGACTACGGCTCCGCCAGCGGAGGCTACGACCAGCTCGGCCTCGGCACGCTGATGTACGCCAAATAGCCCTCTACTCCACCTCGCCCACCGGAATAGTCGCTCGTGATGTGGTGCTCTGATCTGTGGAGGGTGCACGAAGTGCGGCGAGAGCAGGTGGGCGCATGACGGCAGACCAGGTGGGGCAGGTGCCCGAGCCGGCGGCAGATCCCGTGGTCAGGACGCCGTACGGGGCCGTACGCGGCCGGTACGAGCAGGGCGTCGCGGTGTTCCGGGGCATCCCGTACGCGGCGCCCCCGTTCGGCCCCCGCAGGTTCCGGCCGCCCGAGCGGCCGGAACCCTGGGACGGGGTGCGGGACGCGGGCGCCTTCGGGCCGACCCCGCCGAAACCGCCGTACTCCGAGGCTTTCGCGCAGTACCTGTCCGACCCGGTCGTCCCCGGCGACGACTGCCTCAACCTCAACGTCTGGACCCCCGGGCCCGGCCCGGGGGCCAGGCTCCCGGTCATGGTGTGGCTGCACGGCGGCGCCCTGACCCGCGGATCCTCCGCAGTACCCGTTTACGACGGAAGCCGCTTCGCCCGCGACGGCGTCGTCCTCGTCTCGGTCAACTACCGGCTGGGCGTCGAGGGCTACGGACTCTTCCCGGACGCCCCCGCCAACCCCGGCCTGCGCGACCAGCTCGCCGCGCTGGAGTGGGTGCGCGCCTCGATCGAGGCCTTCGGTGGCGACCCCGATCGGGTGACGCTGTTCGGTCAGTCGGCCGGCGCGATCAGCATCGGTGCGCTGCTCGCCGCCCCGCAGGCGCAGGGCCTGGTCCGGCGGGCGGTACTTCAGAGCGGGCCGCCGGAGGCCGCCGAGCGGGACAAGGTACGGCGCATGGTGCGCCGTATGGCCACCCGGCTGAAGATCCCCGCCACCGCCGCAGCCTTCGCCGACGTCGACCGGGAGCTGCTCCAGCGCACCCAGGCCGACGTGGGCAAACTCAGCAGCCCGGTGCTCGGCGGGCCCGCCTTCGGGATCGTGGTCGACGGCGACGTCGTCCCCCGCGACCCGTTGGAGGCCCTGGTCGAGGGCGACGCGGCTCGGGACGTCGACCTGATGATGGGCTGGACCCGCGACGAGTACCGGCTCTGGCTGGTCCCCGGCGGGCTCCTGGAACGCGTCGACCGGCTCGGCCCGGTCGCCCTGGCCGGCGCCATGGCCCGCTGCCGTTGCGGCCACGAGGTACCCCGCGGCTACCGAGCCCTGCACCCGGACGCCGGCACCGCCGAGATCGTCGGCCAGCTGGTCACCGACCACCTGCTGCGCCTGCCGCTGCACCGCCTGGCCGACGCCCGCCCGCAGTCGTCGTACGTCTACGAGTTCGCCTGGCCCTCCAGCCTCCCCGACCTCGGCTCCTGCCACTCCCTGGAACTCGGCTTCGTCTTCGACACCGGCGACGTCCCCGACGCGCGGAAACTGGCCGGCGAGGGCGCACCGCCGGAGCTGGCGGACACGATGCACTCGGCTTGGGTGCGGTTCGCGACCGACGGCGACCCGGGCTGGCAGCACTGGGACGTCACCCACCCGGTCCGCGTGTTCGACGACGGCGAGCCGCACACCGCTCTCGGCCCGCGCGATGCGGAACTCGCCCTGTGGGCGGCCGACGCAAAGGCTCGGGAAGCGGTTCCGGAATCGGCTCCTGCCGATGGTGCGGTCGCGCGCGGTGCGGAACTGCGGTCGGTCGTACGACGGCTGCGGCTGCCGGGGTCGGTACGGCGGTCCTGACGTCCGCTACTTCGACTACTTCGACGCCACCGAGTCCCGCACCACCACATGCGTGCCCAACAGCAGGTGCTCGTCCGGGGTTTCCGGGGTGCGGCCCAGTGCCGTGCGGACGGCGAGGCGGCCCAGTTCCTGGTACGGGACGTGGACCGTCGTCAGGGCGGGGTGGAGGTCGCGGGCGAAGGGAATGTCGTCGTAACCGGCCAGCGAAACATCGCCAGGCACGTCCAGGCCCGCTTCGTGCAGGGCGGTGAGTGCGCCTGCCGCGACCATGTCCGTGGCCGCCACCACAGCCGTGAACTCCAGCTCCCGCTTGAGGGCTTCGCGCATCAGACGGTGGCCGGAGTCGCGAGTGAAGTCGCCGTGGAGGAGGAGTGCCGGGTCCGGTTCCAGGCCGCGGCCGCGGTGGGCGGCGAGGTAACCGCGTTCACGGCCCTGCGCGGTGGTGTGATCCGGTTTGCCGCCGAGGAACAGGACGCGGCGGTGGCCCTGGGAGAGGACATGGGCGACCAGGGCATAGGCGCCGCCCTCGTTGTCGTACTCGATGACCGACACCGGCGCGCCCGGCCCCAGGGGCGGGCGGCCGCACAGCACCAGCCGGGAGCCCGCCGATGCCAGCGAGTCGGCCATCCGGCGGGTGCGCTCGCGGTACTCGTGGGTGTCGGCGGAGCCGCCGACCAGGATCACGGCGGCTGCCCGCTGGGCACGCATCATCTCGACGAACTCCAGCTCGTGCCGCACGTCGCCCTCCGTGCTGCACACCACGCACAGATGCCCGAGCCGGGTCGCCTCACGCTCCACGCCGTGCGCCATGTGCGCGAACGACGGTCCGGTGATGTCCTCCAGCACGAACGCCAGCGTGGGTGTGCCGACACCCGCGACCGCCTTGGCGCGCGCGTCGGCGACATAGTCCAGCTCACGCACCGCCCGCATCACCCGCGTACGGGTCGCCGAGCTCACCGGATACACCCCGCCGAGCACCCGCGACACCGTGGACGCGGACACCCCCGCACGCGCCGCCACGTCCCGGATATTGCTGCGGCTCGCGTCTGCGCTCTTCCTCGTCATACTCGGCCCCGCCCCGTCTTTCAGCAGTGGCAACACGGTGGAAACCGGTTCCCGCTGCGGAGGCTAGCAGTGGGGGAGGGCGGGGGACGAGATGGCTGCGGTGGTCTGTTCGCCGGAGTGGCGGTGCGGAAACGGTCCCCTCGTCGGCGAAGTGGCCGAGCGGAGTCGACGGAGTCGCCGGTTTCTCGCCGGAGGGGCCGCCGGGCTACGCCGAGGTCGCCGCGGCCTCCTCCGCCGACAGCCGCGGACGCGCCACAGCAGCCTTGAGCCGGGCCGTCGTCGTCGCCGGATCCGCCGGCCGCCGCGTATGCCAGTCGGTAACCGCTTGATAGGCCGCCGCGACCTCCAGCAGCCGGTCCTCCTCGTACGGGTGGCCGCCCAGGATCGCGCCGACCGGGACGCCGGCGCCGTCGAACCCGATGGGGAAGGCGATCTCGGGCAGCCCGAGGATGTCGAAGGGGACCGGGCCGGTCTGCAGGACGACGTCGCAGCGGTTCATGACCCCGTCCAGCACCTCCCGCAGCAGATGGTTCTTCGCGCGCTGGGCCGTGATCCACTCGTCGCCCGACAGCATCAGGCCCTGAAGCCAACTCAGCAGCGAGACACCGAACTTGGTCGGATCCGTACGCAGCCAGTGCCGGAAGGGCTCGGTGCGTTCGGCGAGCCGGGCGGCGTTGAAGGTGTCCGTCAGCAGAGCCCAGTCGTCCGGGTAGGCGACCTCGACGAGCGTCACGCCCGCAAGTGCCTCCAGCCGGTCCAGGAACGCGCCGCGCAGCTCCTTCTGTACGGACAGGAAGTCGGCGGGCACCCCGATCCGCGTTGCCCGGCGCATCCGGACCGTGCCCTTGTGGGAGACGACGGGCGTGGCGGCGCGGACGAGGTCGGGCACGGCGGGCAGCCCCAGCGTACGGGGGTCTTTCGGGTCCGGGCCGGCCATGATCTGCACCATGACCGCCGCGTCCATGGCGTCCCGCGCGAGCGGTCCCGCGTGGTCGCGGGTGAAGGAGAGCGGGATGACGCCGTGGACGGACACCCGGCCCATCGTCGGCTTCAGTCCCGTGAGGTTCTGCCGGTTGGACGGCAGGACGATCGAACCGCCGGTCTGCGTCCCGATCGACGAGGCCGCGAGCCGCCCGGCCACCGCGCAGGCCGGACCGGTCGAGGAACCGCCCGGGTCGACGGACGGGTCCTCGGGCGTCCATGCGTTGACCGTGGTCACCGTGCCGTTCGGCTTCGTGGCCCGGGTCGTGGCGAGTGGCCCCATCTGCCCCTTGCCGAGCACGATCCCGCCGGCCGCGGTCAGCCGGGCCACGGCTGTGGCGTCCTCGTCCGGGACGAAGTCCTCGAAGATGTACGAGTTGCAGCGCGTCGGTACGCCTCGCGTGAAGTAGTTGTCCTTGATGCACAGCGGAATGCCGCGCAGGACGCCTGGCGATCCGCGGTCCGCCGTACGCGCCGCCTTCAGCGCGGCCTCTCCGGTGACCTCCGCGTACGCCTGGTAGGTGGCGTCGTGGCGCTCGATCCGTTCCAGGTACGCCTCGGTCAGCTCCGAGGCGGTGAGCCTGCCGCGCCTGATGAGGGTGACGGCCTCGGCGAGGGTGGCCTCCGTGGGGTCGGTCCGGGCAGCCTGTCGTACGTCGACGTCGGGGATGCGTACGGGTGTTGAGGCGGCCCGTGCCGAGGTCGCGGACGCCTGGAGGGCCACTCCGCTCGCCACCGCCACCGAACTGGCCAGAAAAACACGCCGGTTGAGAGCACGGCTCATCGCTGGTCCGCCTTCCCGGTCCACGCCTCGGTGATCGACGGGTACAGCAGCGGCGGCGAGGCCTGTTGGGTGTACTCGGGGCCGTCGGCCGACGGAACCCAGCCGGATATCGCGCCGGGCGTGGCCGCCACGAACGACCGCAGCGCGGCGAGCACTTGAGTCTGCGTCGGCACGCCGGTGCCGGGATCCGCCTCCTTCGGCAGCAGGGCGAGATCGAATCCGGCCAGTGCCAGCCGGGTTCTCACATAGGCGTCCAACTGTTCCTGCGTGGGCGGCTCGGACACGACGGCCTCCATGATCGGCGGACGGGTAAGGGGACTTCATCACCGGCACGTGAAGTCCCCATTGAGCCCGTGCTTCACATGAGTTACTACAGCGAGCGCGCGATCGAGGCGATCGCCTCCGGCCCCACCCGGCAGCACCCGCCGATGAGACGCGCCCCCGTGTCCTGCCAGCCCCGCACCTGGTCGGACGTGAAGGAGGAGCGGCCGACCCAGGTGCGGGCCTCGGCGTCCCACGCCTCTCCGCTGTTGGGGTAGACGACGACCGGTTTACCGGTTACCCGGGCGGCGATCCGGATCGCGCCGTCGACGTCCCCGGGCGCGCAGCAGTTCACCCCGACCGCGATGACCTCGTCCGCGTCGGCGGCCAGGGCGAACGCCTCCTCCAGTGGCTGCCCGGCACGCGTGCGGTCCCCGTCGACGGTGTACGACAGCCAGGCCGGAACGCCGAGTCCGCGCACCGCCCGCAGCAGCGCCTCCGCCTCGTCGGCGTCGGGAACCGTTTCCAGGGCGAGTACGTCGGGCCGGGCGCCCGCCAGCACCTCGAGCCGTGGGCGGTGGAAACGCTCCAGCTCAGCCACGCTCAGCCCGTACCGCCCCTTGTACTCGGAGCCGTCCGCGAGCATCGCCCCGTACGGGCCGACCGACGCGGCCACCCACAGGGGCCGGTCCGTCCGCGCGCGGCGAGCGGCCTCGCGCGCCAGCTCCACGCTGAGCGCGAGCAGCTCGGCGGCCCGCTCCCGGCCGATCCCGCGCTGGTCGAAGCCCTCGAAGGTGGCCTGGTAGCTGGAGGTGATCGCCACGTTCGCGCCGGCCTCGAAGTAGGCGAGGTGGGCCTCGGTGATCGCCTCGGGCTGCTCGGCGAGCAGCCGTGCGGACCACAGCTCGTCGCTCAGGTCGTGCCCGGCGGACTCCAGCTGGTTGGACATACCGCCGTCGAGGACGACCGTGCCGGCGGCCAGGGCGTCCGCGAGGGGGAGAGGGGTGTCGCTGGTCATGCAACGACGCTAGTCGAAGGCGAGGCGGGCGGCCGTCCGCGTCCAGTGAGTGAACGGAATGCCCATCATGTGGGAATGTCAGGGGGTTGTCGAGCGAGTGATCGTGGTGAGTGTGTGCTGGAGGTCGGAGCCGCCGGCTGGGGCGTCGGGCCGGCGGGCGGCGATATGGCCGTCGGGTCGGATGAGCAGCGCTCCGTCAGGCCCGAGGCCGCAGAGACCGGCGTGCTCGGCGGGGAGGGGCTCGATGCGCAGCGGCCGCGGTGCGGTCGTTTGCTGCTCCAAGTGGGAGGGTCAGGGAAAAGCAGGATGAACCACTCGTCGAACGCGTCGAGTGTGGAGCGGTTGTCCGTGAGCCTGTTCCGCACCCCGAGGCCGGTCACCATCTCCGCGCGGGCCCATCAGGCATGTGGATCACAGCGTGCCCCTACGCCGCGTGCCTGCCGCCCCGACGCCGGCCCCCGCGGCCCCGTGCCCGACGCGTCGCCGGCACCATCAGCCCGCCCAGCAACCCGAGCCCCATCGCATACGGCCACCAGCCGAACGCCTCGCTCTTCGCGCTCGCGGTGCGCGGGTCCGCGGGCGCCGCACCGGCCGCCGCACGGGTGGAGACCGTCGGGGAAGGGCTCGCGGTGTTCGCCGTCGTTTTCAGAACGACGTCGTTGCCGTCGCCGCCGCGGTAACTGATCCGGTACGTCGTGTCCGCGAGCTTCAGCCTGGCGCCCTCCCGGAGACCGGTGAACGTGCCCGTGGTCTTCGCTCGGCCCGTGTGGTTGACGATCCTGATCTCACGCGCGGGTCGCGTACCGGCGGCGGATACGTCGAGGTCCCCGGCCAGTCGGACGGATCCGGCGACCTTCAACGGCTTGTCCCCGAGGACCAGTTGGCCCTTCGCGTGCTGCGTGTAGTCACCGGTTACGGTGACACCGCCCGCCACCACGCCGTCGTTCGTCACCGAGCCCCGCACCGTGCCCTGACCGGAGAGCGCGGTGGCTACACGCAGGACCCCCGTACCCGCGTCCAGCCGTGCCCCCGCCGTGGTGAGCCGAATCGCCCTGCTGCGTACGAGAGTTGCCCCGTTCCGCAGTGCGAGGGTGCCCTTCTTCACGGTCGTCACCCCGGTGTACGCCACCGAGCCGCCCGTGAGCGTGGTCGTCGCCGCGCCCGACTGCACGAGCGATCCGCTGCCGCTGACATGCGTCAGCTTCACGGGGTCCGTCACGTTCCGTACGACGAGAGTGCCGGCGTTCACGATCCGCCGCTGCTCCGTCCCCGTCAGCAGTGAGCCGTCGCCGCCCCGCTTGCCGGAACCCAGCCGCAGGACCGCTCCCTTCTCGACCGTCGTCGAGCCGTCGTAGTACTGCTTGGCCGCGAAGGTGACGTCATTGCCGCGTGTCCCGGCGATGACGATGTCCCCGGCGCCGGGTGCGGACAGCGTGTCGTGGAAGCGGCCGCCGCCGATGGGGGCGCCCAGCGTCACCGGCCCGTTGTAGTCGAAGGTGAGCGTCGAACGGGAGCGGGCGGCGAGGAGGTTGATGTAAACGGTCTCGGCGGTGCCCGGCATGAAGATCTTGCTGGTGGTGCCGTCGCCCCACTGGACGTTCGCGCCCTTGATGTTGGTGCCGCGCTTGTTGACGTTCTTCCGCGCGGGCGTCCAGTTCAGGGCCGGGTCGCTGAGCGAGGGGTCGCTGTCGCCGCCCTGGTCCGACCAGCTGTACTGGCCGGTGAGAACGACCTTGCTGCCGGGCCGGGACTGGACGTTGATGTCGCTGCCGTACTCGCGCTGGTAGAAGTCCATGCCCATCGTGACGGTCTGGCCCAGCGGGGTGTCCACGGTCCAGGTGCCCTGGTTGAGGACCTTGCGCACGTTCGGCAGCGACGTCGCGAACTCCGGCCGTCCGGCGTTGGCCTGCGTGCCGTTGTCGATCACCCCGGAGAAGGAGTGGGTGCCCGACAGGTCCCAGGTGCCCCACAGAAAACGCGGCTGGGTGACCAGTCCGGAGCCGCTGATCGTGCCCAGGTTGTAGGCGCTCTTCAGGGACAGCCGCAGTGTGCCGTCGACCCGGATGTTGTCCTGGTTGAGCCGGAACGCCGGTGTGTTGTACGGGAAATGGCCGATCAGCCCGGTCGTACCGCCGTTTCCGTACTGAAGCGTCACGCCGCGCTCGACCGTGATCGCGGGCGGATCCGGGTCGGTCGTGGTGACGTACGGGTGGTTGCCGCCCTGCGTCGTCACCGTTTGCCGCTGCCGGGACTTCGGCAGGGCGAAGTCGCTGTCCTTGGTCAGGACCAGGGTGCCGCTGCCGCGGACGGTAAGTGTGCCCTCGCCGCGGAACACTCCGTCGTACGTCGTTGTCCCGGACGGCACGGTGACGACTGTGTCGCCGGTGAGCGTCACATCGCGGTCGGCGAGCACGTCGGCGGTGACGTCCCGGGTGCCGGCGGCCTCGGCCGCGGGAGCGGTTACCAGGAGGGCGACCGCCGCGAAGGCGCCCGCGGCCGCTGCTGTTCTGTGGGGGAAGGTGCTCACGCCATGGGAGACGGTCCGGCGCGGCGGTGGATAACAGAAACTTCTCCGACCGAAATTCGGCTCGTCGGTCCCGTTGACCTCCTCGTGACACCCCCTTACCTTTTCGGCGTTCGTAATGACAGATGTCGTTCGGAATGACGAACGGCGGTTACTGGTCACCGACCACCGACCACCGACCTTCTCGCTTCCCCCCGAGAGGCAGCCCGTATGAGCCGCGACGAATCCCATGCCCTCGACCGCAGACTGATGCTGAAGGGTGCCCTGGCCGCGGGCGCTCTGGCCGCCGCCCCCGCGGCGGCCCACGCCGCCACCGACGCCCCCGGCCGGAAGGCCGCACCGTTCGTGAACCCGCTCGTTCGCAACCGTGCCGACCCGCACATCCACCGCCACGCCGACGGCCACTACTACTTCACGGCCACCGCCCCCGAGTACGACCGGATCATCCTGCGCCGCTCCCGCACCCTGAACGGCCTCGCCACCGCTGCCGAGTCGGTCATCTGGACCAAGCACGCCACCGGCGACATGGGCGCGCACATCTGGGCGCCGGAGATCCATCACATAGGCGGGAAGTGGTACATCTACTTCGCAGCAGCGCCCGCAGAGGACATCTGGGCCATCCGCATCTGGGTCCTGGAGAACGCGGGCCGTGATCCCTTCAAGGGGACCTGGGTGGAGCGGGGCCAGCTGAAAACGGCCTGGGAAACCTTTTCCCTCGACGCCACCACCTTCACCCACCGGGGCTCCCGCTACCTCGCCTGGGCCCAGCACGAGCCCGGCATGGACAACAACACCGGCATCTTCCTGTCCAGGATGGCGAACCCGTGGACCCTGACGGGTCCTCAAGTCAGGCTCTCCACGCCCGAGTACGACTGGGAGCGCATCGGTTTCAAGGTCAACGAGGGTCCGTCGGTCATCGCGCGCAACGGCCGGCTGTTCATGTCGTACTCGGCCAGCGCCACCGACTGGCACTACTGCATGGGCCTGCTGACCGTCGACGCGGACGCCGACCTGATGGACCCCGCGAACTGGTCCAAGTCGCCGACCCCGGTCTTCACCAGCAACGACACGACCAAGCAGTACGGCCCCGGCCACAACAGCTTCACCGTCGCCGAGGACGGCCGCACCGACGTCCTCGTCTACCACGCCCGCCAGTACAAGGAGATCGTCGGCGACCCGCTGAACGACCCCAACCGGCACACCCGCATCCAGAAACTGGGCTGGAAACCGGACGGCACCCCCGACTTCGGCATCCCCGTGGCGGACACGTCCGCCGGCGCCGCGAAGGAGAGTGCGTGAGATGAGACGTGCATACGCGGTACTGCTCGCCCTCTGCCTGGCGCTGTTCGGCGCCCTGGCCACCGCGGGACCCGCCCAGGCCGCGCCTCAGACCATCGCGAACGGCACGCAGTTCGCCGATGTGAACGGCTCGCCCGTGCACGCCCACGGCGGCGGCGTCATCAAGGTCGGCTCGTACTACTACTGGTTCGGCGAGCACCGCAACGCCGACAACACCTTCCGCTACGTCGACGCCTACCGCTCCACCGACCTGAAGAGCTGGGAGTTCAGGAACCACGTCCTGACCCAGTCCAGCAACTCCGAGCTGGCCACCGCCAACATCGAGCGGCCGAAGGTCATGTACAACGCGGCCACCGGCAAGTTCGTGATGTGGATGCACAAGGAAAACGGTTCCGACTACAGCGAGGCCCGCGCGGCCGTAGCCGTTTCCGACACCGTAGACGGCAACTACACCTGGCAGGGCAGCTTCCGCCCGCTGAACACCCACATGTCCCGCGACATCACCGTCTTCGTCGACACCGACGGAACCGGTTACATGGTCTCCGCCGCCCGCGAGAACTACGACCTGCACATCTACCGGCTCACCGCCGACTACACGGGCATCGCCGCCCTGGTCGCCGACCCCTGGCACGGCGGCCACCGCGAGGCCCCGGCCCTGTTCAAGCGGAACGGCGTCTACTTCATGCTGACGTCGGGCGCGACCGGCTGGAGCCCGAACCAGCAGCAGTACGCCACCGCCACCAGCCTCGCCGGTCCCTGGTCGGCCATGACGAACGTCGGCGACTCCACGGCGTACGGCTCGCAGACCGCGTACGTCCTTCCCGTGCAGGGCAGTTCGGGCACCTCGTACCTCTACCTGGGCGACCGCTGGGGCAACTCCTTCGGCGGCACCGTCAACGACTCCCGGTACGTCTGGCTGCCGCTGGCCTTCCCGACCTCCACCTCGATGTCGATGTCCTGGTCCCCGGAGGTCACCGTCGACACCGCCACCGGGGCGATCAGCGGTACGAGCGCCACATACAACACCCTGATCGCCCGGCACAGTTCCAGATGCGCCGACGTGACCAGCCAGTCGCTGTGGCAGGGCGCGCAGATCAAGCAGTACGACTGCAACGGTGGCACCAACCAGAGGTACTGGTTCAAGTCGGTCGGGAGCGGTTACTACCAGTTGGCCGTCAGGAACAGCTCCCTGTGCGTGCAGGAGAACGCGAGCACGGTCACCCAGGAGAACTGCAACGCATCCGTCACCGCCCAGCAGTGGTCGCTCACCACCTCGGGCAGCTACGTGACCATCACGTCCCGCGCGACCGGCGAATGCCTGGACGTGTCCGGCGCGTCCACCGCCAACTCCGCTGCGGTCATCACGTACACGTGCAGCGGAGCGACCAACCAGCAGTGGACGCGCGGGACATGAGCCTTCTTGACATCAGGCCAGCAGATCGATCGCGTCGATCGATGTGCCCGCGCTGAGATAGCCGGTCGATCCCGAGCCGCTCACCACGTAGATCTTCAGCGTGTTGTAGGCACCGGTGTCCGTCAGCCAGGCGGACGCCGGCACGCTGTAGGTGAACGTGTTGTTGTTGCCGCGGTACGAGCCGTTGGTCAGCGACCGGGTGCCCGGCTGCGTGGGCGGCGAGGGGATCGCCGACGTCCAGGTGTCATTGACGACGACCTGCGGCCGGCCGTTGGCGTAGGCCGTCGTCACGCCGATCCGCAGTGTGTGTGCGGCGGCGGCCTGCGCGGCCGTCAGCCGGAAGTACACGATCAGCCCGCTGTTGACGTCCTTCCACAGGTAGCAGGGGAAGGCGGACGTCTCGCTGCCGCTGCCGATCACCACGTTGCCCGTCCAGGAGGCGGCCCGGACGTCGGACGGATGCGCGTACGTCATCAGGTCCGCGTTCTTGAAACCGCTCGGCGAGCCGTTCCAGTCGCCGATCCGCCAGAGGGCGCTCGCGTTGCTCGGGTCGTTCGAGGAGGGGATCGCGATCGAGTTGAGCGTGGTCGTCGTGCCCGCAGAAACCGTTGCCGAGGCCGTGTACACGGCGAACTCACCCTTGAAGACGGTCAGCGTGTACGTCCCCGGAAGGACGCCCCCGATCGCGAAGTAGCCGTCGGAGGAACGTGCCGAACCCCAGTACTGTGCCGCCGAGTTGGCGAGCCCGACGGTATACGCGTACGAGGTGTTCCGCCCGGAGATCCCGACTCCCGCCACGCGGCCCCGGCCGCTCGCGCCGACGTACCCGGAGATGCCGAGCGGGTCCGCCCACGAGGTGGTGAGCGTGCCCGGAAACAGCGCGGACGACGGCGCTCCGCCGTCCGTGAAGGCGATGACGTAGGGGCCCTGGAGGCCGAAGCGCTGGGCCTCCGTCTGGTTCTGGCCGTAGTACAGGATCTCGTACAGGCCGCCGCCGTCCGCGCTCTGGTGGCGGAGGAGCGAGCGGTAGAAGGGGCCGCCGGAGGCCTTCTCGTGGTTGCTGCGCACGATCCACAGGCCGACGCTGCCCGTCGTCCAGCCGATGTAGTCGTAGTCCGTCACCCGGAGCTTCGAGTAGTGCTTCGAGCGGGTCTGGCCGTCGGACTTCGCGAACACGTCCGAGGCCTCGATGGTGGTGGGCGCGTAGGTGTAGGAGTCGGGCTCGTCGTTGCGGAACAGGCCCGCTTTGACGCGCAGGATGTAACGGGTTGCCGAAACAGAGGTGTCGGCCTTGTTGGTCCACAGGTAGACGTTGTTCTCGCCGCTGCGGGCCGCGTAGTAGTGCCTGAGCGTGCCGTAGCTGACGGAGACCAGGATCGTCGAACCGGACTGCGTGATCGTCACGGTGGAGCTGCCGAGGCCGGACTCGATGTGCGAGTTCATGCCGCCGTAGCCCTGGCACTCCGTGCCCCGGTAGACCAGCGAGGTCAGGTCGCCGTTGGACTTGCTGACCTTGAAGACCAGGTTGGCGCCGGTGTCGACGACGTAGTGCGAGCCGTCGTCGCTCCAGCCGAAGGCCGCCGCGGAAGCGGTTTCGGCGAGTGGTCCGGCGAGCGCCGCCGACCCTGCGGCGGCCGCCGTACCGAGCACGAAGGTACGGCGTCGGACCGGTCTGTTCGCGGATCCGGACATGGGGGTGCCTCCTTCGGAGATCTGGGGTGCGGGCGCCTCGCAGAGTGACAGTTGAATCGATTTCGCGAAAGGGCTTTCGCGGCGCGGGAGTCGGCAATCGCGCGAAATCTATCCAAGGTCTAGAAAGCGCTTGCCCGGCGCGGTACGGTCCAGCCGCCAGGCCTTGTCGACCTGGCCTTCGTCGGAGGGAGCCGCGCATGAGACGTTTCACCCTGACCGCCCTGGCGGCGGTCACGCTGGGCACCGCGCTGTCCGCCGTACCCGCCCACGCACACGAGAAGACTCCGGACCTGGCCGACTGCACTGCCACCGCCTGCCACTTCGCGGTCCCGCCCGGCACGTACGACGTGAAAGTGCTCCTCGGCGGCTCCGCCGAGTCGAGCACGGGCATCACCGGCGAAACCCGACGCTCCCTGCTCCCGGAAACGCCCGCCGCGGCCGGTGAGCGCGTCGCCCGCAGCTTCACCGTGAACGTCCGCACCCCCGAGGGCGAGCCGACCGGCCCCGATGGCACCGCGGGCCTGGACCTGGTGATCGGCGGCTCGGCACCCGCGCTCGCCGACATCCGCGTCACCCCGGCCCGCCGCGACTCCCGCCAGATCCTCCTCGTCGGCGACTCCACGGTCTGCGACCAGCCGGGCGACCCGTACGCCGGCTGGGGCCAGCAACTGCCGCAGTTCCTCCGCAAGGGCGTGTCGGTCGCCAACTACGCCGACTCCGGCGAGAGCACCGTCAGCTACCTGGCGAATCCCCGACTCTGGGCCACCGTCCGGCCGTTGATCCACCCCGACGACCTCGTCCTGCTCCAGCTCGCCCACAACGACAAGACGACCGACGGGGCGACATACCGGGCCAACCTGGAGACACTGGTGTCGGGCGTGCGCGAGAAGGGCGGGACCCCGGTCCTGGTGACCCCCATCGTGCGACGCTGGTTCAACTCCGACGGCACCCTGAACAACGACACCGCGCTCCTCGTCAACGGCCTCGGGGTGGACCACCCGGCCGTCGCCCGCTCGATCGCCGCCGACCGGGACGTCCCGCTCGTCGACTTGACGGCGAAGACGAAGGCGCTGGTGGAATCCTTGGGCGTCGAGGCGTCCAAGGCGCTGTACCTGTACAACGAGAAGCGGGACAACACGCACACCTCCGTGCACGGGGCCACGGTGTATGCGGAACTGGTCCGTGAAGAACTCGTCGCCCAGCATCTGGTGCCGGGGCCTGTCTTTCGGACCAGCCCGACGTTGTCCAACGGCGCCTCTTGAGCGAGGGTGTGCGTGCCAGACCCCGCGGCCCAGGGCTGGTCCGAAAGACAGGCCCTAAGCTCGATGCGGGTGGGATGAGCCCCTGGGGCGCTTCGACCGGAACCGGAGCGCCCCAGGCCCCTGCCGGAAGGAAAGCGCTGTTGATGGAACTGCCCCGCGACGACCGTGACCTGAGCCCCTGCACCGGTTACACCCGCGCGCACTGGGAGGCCGCGGCCGACGCCCTGCTCGCCGCGGTCGAGCCGTACGCGACCGAGGACCGTGCGCTGTACCACCTGCCCGGGGATCGCACGAGTTGGTCGGGCCGGCTGTCGGACGGCCTGGAGGGGTACGCCCGTACGCTGCTGCTGGCGGCCTTCCGTCGGGACGAGACCGCCCTGGAGCGTTACGCAAACGGTCTCGCGGCGGGCGTCTCCGGCGTCTGGCCGCGCATCGAGGACCGCAGCCAGCCGCTGGTCGAGGCGGCCTCGATCGCCCTCGCCGCTGGTCGAGGCGGCCTCGATCGCCCTCGCCCTGCGTCTGACACGCCCGTTGCTGTGGGACCGGCTGGACGACGGTGTACGGCAGCGCGCCGCGGCCTGGCTGGGCGACGCACTCACCGCCGCGGCCTGGCCCTGCAACTGGGAGCTGTTCCCGGTCACGGTGGGCGGTTTCCTCAAGGAAATCGGTTACGAAACCGAGGCGTCCGGCGAGGCGATCGACCGCGGGCTGGAACGCATCGAGAAGTGGTATGTCGGCGACGGTTGGTACACCGACGGCGACGGCCGCAAGTTCGACTACTACAACGGCTGGGCCATGCACCTCTACCCGGTGCTGCACGCCTGGCTCGCCGACGACACCAAGCTGCTCGACCTTTACGGCGACAGGCTCGCACGGCATCTGGAGGACTACGCCCGCCTGTTCGGCGGCGACGGCGCCCCCATGCACCAGGGCCGCTCCCTGACGTACCGGTTCGCCACGACGTCCCCGCTGTGGCTCGGCGCGCTGACCGGCCGTACGCCCCTGTCGCCCGGCGAGACCCGACGCCTGGCCTCGGGCGCCCTGCGGTACTTCCTCGACCGGGGTGCCGTGGACGACCGCGGCCTCCTCACCCTCGGCTGGCACGGCCCCGACGAGGCACTCCTGCAAGGCTATTCGGGCCCGGCGTCCCCGTACTGGGCGAGCAAGGGCTTCCTCGGCCTGCTCCTCCCGCCGGACCACCAGGTGTGGACGGCGGTCGAGGAGCCGGGCCCGGCGGAACGCTCCGATGCGGTTTCCGCGATCCACCCGGTCAACTGGCTGATCCACTCGACCGGTTCCGACGGGCTGGTCCGCCTCCACAACCACGGCAGCGAGGATGTCCGCTACGACCCGTACTACACGCGGCTCGCGTACTCGACGGTGACGCAGCCTTCACCGTCGTACGACAACAGCGTGATCGTCGGCGACGACCCGAGCCGTACGGACATCGTGCCGCTGGGCGTGGGGGAGGGCTGGGTCGCCTCACGCCACCGGGCGGCCGGTGGTGCACGGGTGACGAGCCTGGTGCTGGCGCGAGGGGCCGTGGAAGTACGCGCCTTCCGCGTGACCGGCGCCCCGGAGGGAACCCCCGTGCGGATCACCGGCTGGGCCGCGGGGGACGGAGTCCGGGCCGAACTCGTCCCGGTGGCCGGCCTGACCGATGCGCTCACCGGTGTCACGCCCAAGGGCGACAGCCTCACCGGCGTCACGACCCAAAGCGACACCCTCACCGGCGTCACAACCGCCGGCGGCACCCTCTTCGTGGCGCTCGCCCGGCTGACCGGCGACCCGGATCCGGCCCCGCTCGCGGACACGGTCGCCGTACATCTCGACGGGACAGGGGAGTTGACGGTCCGCTGGAGTAAAGGGCCCGAGGTGCGTGCGCAGTTGGACGACGGGGCGGTGGACGTCACCGTACGAGCGTGAGCACCCGGGCAGCCGTGCGCCGAGAGCCGAGCCCGGGATGCCGAAGGGCAGCAGGCCCCACAGCGGAACGAACACCAGGACCCAGAAGACGGCGTCCTTGACGTTCACGCCGATCGGGTAACCGGTTTCGCCGTCCAGCAGGAGCCGTCCGTCGACGCCGTACCAGTGCAGTGCCTCCACCAGCCACAGGACGAAGAGGAGCAGGGTGGCGAGGAGCGCGGTCCATGCCGTGGTCTGGACTCCCGCGCGGAAGGAGCGGCGCAGCGCCGCGGTGATCGTCGACCCGGTGAAGGAGACCACGATCGGGGGACGTGTTCCGTGCTCTTCGCGTCGGAGAGGCAGACCGTCTCGCGCGCACGACCGGCGCGTTGTCCGGGGCGCCGCTGCCGGGGGGCGCGAGGTTGCCGCGCCCCGTCCGTTAATGCGTTGCCCGGAACCGTTGTCTGTCCAAGAATCCCCGCATGACTTCCGCCATTCGCCATACGAGCTTCGACTGCGCCGACCCCTACGCACTCGCCGTCTTCTGGTCGCAGGTCCTGAACCTGTCCGTGCACGAGGACGACAAGCCCGGCGACGAGGATGTGCTGATCGAGGGTGCGGGCCTGCTCTTCATCGCCGTGCCGGAGGCCAAGACCGTCAAGAACCGCGTGCACCTCGACCTCCAGCCGCAGGACCGTACGCGTGACGAGGAGGTCGAGCGGATCCTGGCCCTCGGGGCCACGATGTTCGACGACCGCCGCAACCCGGACGGCACCGGCTGGGCGGTACTCACCGATCCCGAGGGCAACGAGTTCTGTGTGGAGCGGAGTGCGGGGGAACTGGCGGGCCGCTGATACGCCACCGGAACAGTTCGGCGGGCACCGAAGCAACCCGCCCGTACGGTCGCCGGTATGAGCTTCGCCGAACTCCACCATGCAGACGAGCCTCTGCTCCTGCCCAACGCCTGGGACCATGCCTCGGCGTCGGTCCTCGCCGCCCAGGGTTTCCCCGCGGTCGCCACGACGAGTCTCGGTGTGGCCGCGGCCGTGGGGTTGCTCGACGGCGCGTCGGTGACCCGGGAACACACCCTCCAACTCGCCCTCACGCTCGGCTCGGAGCCGTTCCTCCTCTCCGTCGATGCCGAGGACGGCTTCAGTGAGGATCCCGACGAGGTGGGGGAGTACGCGCGCGAACTGGCGGTCGTCGGAGCCGTCGGTATCAATCTGGAAGACGGTCTCGGGCCCGTCGGCAGACACGCCGCGAAGATCGCCGCGGTCAAGTCGGCGGCGCCCGGTCTCTTCGTCAACGCGCGCACCGACGCGTACTGGCTGGGAGACGGCGAGGACACGCTGAGCCGCCTGGACGCCTACCAACAGGCGGGCGCGGACGGCGTGTTCGTCCCCGGGCTGACCGATCCGCGGGAGATCGCCCGGCTGGTGAAGCACCTCGACGTCCCCCTCAACATCCTCTACTCACCCGTCGGCCCGACCGTCCCCGACCTCGCCGACCTCGGCGTGCGGCGCATCAGCCTCGGCTCGCTGCTGTACCGGCGGGCGCTGGGCGCGGCCCTGGAAACGGTTACCGACATCCGGGCCGGCCGTACGCCGCGGGGTGCGGCACCCTCGGTCGCTCAGGTGCAGGCGTTCGCCCGTACGCCGTGAGACGTTCGGCGCGGACCGGCACCATGAGACCGACGGCACAGGCCCGGAATCGCCCCGGCTGGTACCGTAGAAGCTTTCCTGGGTATCAGAACCTTTGTACTCATCTCCGGCGAGGGACCGAGGAACCATGGACATGGACATCCCCGGCAACAGGCGACTGGCGGCTGCTGTCGTGATGAACGACGAGCAGCAGGTCCTGTTGGTGCGCCGCAGTGAGAAGGAGCGGTTCCTGCCCCGGGTGTGGGGCGTCCCGTGCGGGAAGCTGGAGCCTTGGGAGAGCCCCGAGGACGGCGCGCTGCGTGAGCTGAAGGAAGAGACCGGGCTGCTCGGGGAGATCGTCCGCAAGGTCGGCGAGTCGTCCTTCGCCAGCGACTATCGGGGCCAGGAGACCAAGAACTGGCAGGACAACTTCCTCATCAGGCCGTTGTCCGGGCAGGTCACCCTCCCGGAGCCCGACCAGGAACACATCTGGCTCCGGCCGTCCCAGCTGACCCAGGTCGACATCGACGACTACAATCTCGACGTCGTACGCCAGGCCCTCACGAACTTCTGAGCAGTTCCGCCAGAGAGCCGAGCGCGCCCAGATAGTCCGCCGTGCTCAGCGGCACCTTCTGCACCGCCCCCGGATGCGGTCCCGCCGCTGTGAACACGTCGGTGCTGCGCCGCCGTTCGCTCCCCGTCTCCAGGAACAGCGTCACCGTCGCCTGGTCCGTGTCGCACCAGGCGCGGTGCAGGGTGTGCGGCGGCAGGGCGTACGAGCTGCCCGCCGCGTACTGCCCCACATGCGTCAGCCGCAGCCGGGCCGGACCCGTCGGCGCCAGCCGCCAGTCCGCCGACCGCTCCGCCAGGGACTCCTCGTACCGGTCCGCCGCGATCCCGCCGTCGCCCCGTACCTCGTACAGCTCCATGGCCAGCCGCCCCCGGACGATGTAAGAGGCCAGCGGGGAACGGTGGTTGTGGATGTCCTCCGTGCCGACCCCGTCGGCGCCCGGATGCCACAGGTGGGCGCGCAGCATGTGCCGGGGGCCGCCGTCGATCAGCAGGAGCTTGTCGAAACCGAGCACATGGCGGTACGACAGCCGGGCACAGCCCTCCGGATCGCCCTCCCCGCAGGCGAGTTCGGCGACCAGCTCCAACAGGCGCTCGGACGAGCCCAGTTCGGCGACGGCGGCGCGGGCGGCGATGACGAGTTCACGCTCGGACAGCGCACCGTCCATCGCCGAGGCCAGCAGCCGCCGAGCCGCCAGGACCTGCCGACCGCCCATGCGTCATCCCCCAACTCCCGCCTGGTACAGGCAGGTTCAGTGGCCCGGCTGATCCGGCTGATACATCCATACGGCATGGGCGCGGAGCGCGCAAAGGCCTTGATACGTCATCCAGATCGGCCGGCGCAGCTCGGTGCCGTCACCGAGCTCCCAGGTCCAGATGCCGTCGGTCTGTCCGGCCCACACCGCGGAGACCGCACCGTCCAGCCGCTCCCGCCACCGCTCCTCCAGTCCTTCGGCGCGGGCGATCCGCACGGCGGTCGGGGACATCAGGGCACGCACCACCCAGGCGGCGGTGAAGTGCCGTACGTTCAGCACCTCGTGGCGCGAGGGGTCGTCCGTGCGCGTGCGACGCACCTCCTCGCGGAGGTTGGACAGGTCGGCGCAGCCGTCGTGCGGCCCGTCCGGACAGGCCAGCAGCCAGCGGACGCCGTCCTCTCGGGTGGCGCGGGCGGCCGCGTTGTCGCCGAGGATCCGGGCGGCCCGGTCGAGCGCCACCACCGCCTGGGCGGTGTGCAGCGCGGACGCCCGGCCGTTCTCCAGGTCCAGCCGGTAGTCCCAGCAGCGCAGGTGCTCACGGCCCGGGTCGCTGAGCGCGCCGTCGACGATCGCCTCGCGCAGCCGGGGCAGCAGGGCGGAGTCCGGCGCGGCGCGCAGCAGTCCGCGCAGCACGGTCGTCACGACATGGGTCGACTCCCGGCCCGCGCGGTCGAGTTCATGGCTGAATCCTGCCGTGCACCGGGCCACCTCGTCCGCGAGCCTGGCCCGGGACGCCCCGGCCCGGGCCAGCGCGCCCAGCACCAGCGCGGTGACCTCCGGACGCGGTTCGGACCCCTGCGACCGCGCCGACCAGCCGCCGTCCGGGAGCCGCAGCCGCCACAGGGTGTCCACCAGGTCCCCGGTGGACAGCCGTCCGTCGGGCACGCCGAGGTCGAGCATGATGTGCAGGCCGTACGCCGTGCCGACCGCGGTGGGGCGGGCGGAGCTGCTCTCGCCCAGGGCGTGCGACCAGCCGATGAGCGGCCCGCGGTCCGCGTCGTCGTCCACGGAGAGCTGCTCGGCGAGGGTGTCGTATGCGGCGGCGAAGACCTGGGGGAGCGGGCCGGGCGCGGCAGCCGGTGTGCCCGGCGCGGCCACGGTGACAGACCGGGCCCGCACCAGCGCCGCCGCCAGCCAGGCGGCCAGGCCCGTGCCCACGCCGCTCACCCCGGCGATCAGATACTTGGCGGGCTCGCCGTCGAGGGAGTCGGGCAGCACCTCGAACAGGAACTGGAACACCCCGTAGCCGGCGGCGAGGGCGCCGAGCCCGCCGAGCCAGCCCACGAACCGGGCGGGTTGCCGGCCGGCGTCGCCGTCGGGCGTCGGGGGCACCGGACTGTGCCCGGGCGGCCTGCGGCCCAACTGCTGTTGTGACAAGGCGCGCTCCCTCCCCCCTGGGCGGCACGTGGCATCCGCGAAGTTTCCAGTCTAAGTGGTCAGCGTGGCGCCTGGGGTGTCGACCGGAACCAGCGTCTCCGCGATCCGCTCCGCGAAAGCGGCAGGCTCCTCCACGGCACCGATGTGCCCGCCGGGGAACTCGGCGAAGGGGCTCCTGGTGCGTTCGGCGACGAAGGAGGCGGTGCGGTGCAGGAGTTGACCGCGCGAACCGGTGCCCGCGGCGAGGGTGAGCCGGGCGGAGAGGGAGGTGAGCGTCCCGAGGTCGGGGGTGTACGAGGTGAACTGGCGCAGCACATGGATGACGGAGAGAGCCATGGGGTTGGCCAACTCCTCGTCGCGTGTGAGGTGTTGGATCTCCGGGACCTCCGTGGGCTCACTCGACGTCAGCCCGGCGGTCATCACGGCGGCGGCGGCCGCGAGTCCCTGCGCGCGATAACGGTCGTACACCTCCCGGAACATGGCCTGGTGCCGTGCCCCGTCGGGCAGTACGCCCACGCTCGGCGGTTCGTGCGCGATGACGTGCCGCAGCCGTTCGGGATGCCGGGCGAGCAGATCGAGGGCGACGACGGCGCCGGCGCTGGTGCCGAAGACGTAGGCGGACTGTCCGTCGGGGAGCACGGCGTCGAGCACCCGGCTCGCCCCGTCGCTCCACGCCTCCACCCGCTGGTCGGCGACGGGTTCGCCGAGGCGGCCGTGGGCGAGGCCGAGGGGGTCGTAGGTGACGACGGTGAACTGCTCGGCGAGCCGGGCGGTCAGGGGGTCGAGGCCCATGGGGTGCCCGGCGCCGCCGGGGACGACGAGCAGGACGGGGCCGCTGCCGGCCATGTCGTAGTACAGGTCAGTCACGCTTCTCCTTCTTGTGGGGCCAGTGCTCCAGCGCTGTGTGCAGTGCCGCCACCGCCGTGTCCCATGACTCCTCCACATCGCGAGGCGCGCCGAAGCCGCCGTTCGCCTCCAGCGCGCAGTAGCCGTGGAAGGTGCTCCGCAACAGGCGTACGGCGTCCGTGAGATCGGGCTCTTCGAGGCCGTATGCGCGGAGCATGCCGTAGGTGATCTCGGCAGTGCGCCTGAGGACCGGGGAGTCGGCGACGAGGGCCTGGTCGATGCGGATCTGCGTGGCGGCGTACCGCCCCGGGTGCTCGAGCGCGTACGCGCGATACGCCCCGGCGAACGCGGCCAGCGCATCCCTCCCGGCCCGCCCGGCGACGGCGGCACCGATCCGGTCGATCAGCTCGCCGCCGGCGCGGAAGGCGAGGCGGGTGCGCAGGTCCTGGAGGTTCTTGACGTGCGAGTAGAGGCTTGCGTCCTTGACGCCGAACTGGCGGGCCAGTGCGGACACCGTGACGTTCTCGAAGCCGACCTCGTCGGCGAGTTCGGCGGCGGCGGCCACAACTCGGTCGGTGGTGAGGCCGGCTCGGGGCATGGGGGTTCCTCGGTCTGCTTGCTTTCCTAGGATCTCTAGGCAATACCCTAGTGCACCCGTCCCGGAAACGCCGAGGAGTGCCCCCGGAAACGCCAAGGCGGCGGTCGCCGCAGCGGACCGCCACCTCATGCCGGCTCGCGTCAGCCGATCGGCGCGTACAGCACACCCAGCTTGTCGATCTCGTCCCCCGCGCGTCCCGTGAAGCCGACGATCTGCCGGCCGGACGGGGCCGTGAAGGTCTTCGTGTCGGAGGTCGCCGTGCCGGAGGTCAGGGTGCGGCCCTTGTCCGTGGTGAAGGCGGCCGAGAAGATCCGGGTCCGACTGTCCTTCTGGCCCTGCGTCAGCTTCACCGAGGTGAGGTGTTCGCCGGAAGCGAGGGTCAGGGAGGCCGCCGTACCGCCCGTGCCGCCGTGGCTCAGCGTCGTACCGCCGTCGTGGGTCAGGGAGACCGCGTCCAGGCGGGAGCCGCCGCGCAGCGTCAGCGTGCGGGGCGAGAGTGTCGCCGGCAGGTCGTCCGCGTCGTTGAAGGCCGTGCCGTGCGGGCCGCCGAAGAAGTCACTCGCCTTGAGGGACGAGTTGACGGTGTAGGAGAAGTCGACCGTGTGCGGGAAGTGGTCGGAGAGGTGCTCGCCGTCGGAGCGGAGGAAGGACTTCCACTCGTTGTTGTAGCGGGTGGCGTCGAGGGAGACGAGGTCGCTGCCGCGGTAGAGGACCTTGTCGACGACCTCGCAGTCGTTCGTCGGGGCGGCCGCGTCGCAGACCAGGGCGTCGCTGCCCTGCGCGGGCGGTGTACCGCCCTTGACCAGGTCGACCCACGCGTCCGTGAGACCGTTCTCGGAAACAAGCGTGCGGATGTTGTCGCCCGCGCGCGTGTAGCGCGTGTTCGTGTCGCCCATGACGATCACCGCGTTGCCGGCGGAGTTGGCCTGGATGAAGTCCGACAGCTGCTCGACGTTGGCGCGACGGGCCGCGAGCGCGGCGTCGTCGGCATCCGCGTTCGTGTGGACGTTGTACAGGTCCATGAAAACGCCTTCGGCGAGCCGGACCCGGGTCAGTGAGAAGCCCTTCGGGGTCAGGCAGTTCGTGCCGGTGCAGGCGTTCCACTTCACCCGCTCGAAGTCCTCGAAGGCGTAGTCGGAGAGGGTGTTCATGCCGTCGCCGATGCCCGCGCCGCCGCTGGTCGCCGTGCGGTACGGGTGGGCGTCGTTGGCGTACAGGGAGGCGTGGTAGTTGAAGTCCTCCTGGACGTTCACGATGTCGTACGGGCCGAGGCGCTGCCCGATCAGCGGGGTGTTGGTCTCCGGGTCGCTGTCGCCGAGGCCGAGGGGGAGGCCCGCGACGTTGTACGTGAGGACGTTGAAGGAGCCGGTGGCGGCTGCCGCGGGGGTCGAGCCGGTGGTGGCGAGGCCGGTGAGGGCCAGCGCCGCGGCCGCGAGGGTGCCCAGCAGTCTTCTCATGGTGGGGGTATCTCCGGTCGGAGGATATGGAGGAAGGTTGCGAAAAGAAGTTGAACAGTGCTCAGATTCATCGTCAACGAGTGTGTCGGTAAAGGCCGGTTGGGAGAACAGTGAGAATCGGGCCTACCCGCCGTGTCCATAAAACCCGGTGATCACTCCACGGTCGTTCAATGTTCACGTTTCGCCTCGATTCTCCTCAGGCGGTGCGTTCGCATCGCAGAAGGCAGCCGCGGCAGCCAGCGGCATCCGGGAGGCGCACCATGGGTCACGGACACCACCACAGACACGGTCACGGGCACGACCACGGCCACGGCCATGACCACGCCCACGAGACGGATTCGGCGCTGCCCGCCGCCTTCGACGCCTCCGTGCCCGACGAGGCCCTGTCTCCCGAGCAGCAGTCGCGTCGCACGATGCTGCGCCGTGCGGGCCTGCTCGGTGCGGGTCTGGCGGCCTCCAGTGTGCTGACCGGCACGACCGGTGCCGCCCCCGCGGCCGCCGCTCCCGCTTCCGGCGGCCGCAAGGACGGGTTCCTCTGGCTGTCCGGCGACCACCACATCCACACGCAGTACAGCAGCGACGGCAAGTACCGCGTCGTGGACCAGGTCCGCCAGGGCGCCAAGCACGGCATGGACTGGCTGGTCATCACCGACCACGGCAGCACCACGCACGCCAAGATCGGTGTGGAGAAGGTCAACCCGGACATCAAGCAGGCCCGTTCCGCGTACGAGGACACGCTCGTCTTCCAGGGCCTGGAGTGGAACATCCCGTCGGCCGAGCACGGCACGGTGTTCGTGCACCCCGGGCAGAACGAGGTCTCCGTCCTCAAGCAGTTCGAAACCGATTACGACGGCAGCGTCAAGAACGCCTCGGGCAGCTCGGCCGCCAACGAGGCCCTCGCGGTCGCCGGCCTCGCCTTCCTCTCCGACCAGGTGAAGCGGCGCAAGGTCAAGGACGCGCTGATGCTCGCCAACCACCCGGCGCGGCGCGGCGTCGACTCCCCGCACGAGATACGCGCCTGGCGCGACGCGACCCCCGCGAGCCACCAGATCGCCGTCGGCTTCGAGGGCGCGCCCGGCCACCAGGCCGCCGGCATTCCGGCACCGCTCGGCATGGGCCGGGCCCGCGGCATCTACGACAACAACCCCAGCGCCGACTCCTTCGCCGGCTACCCGCTGGAGAGCTACCGCACCTGGGGCGGCTTCGACTGGATGACCGCCACGGTCGGCGGCCTGTGGGACAGCCTGATCGCCGAGGGCAAGCCCTGGTGGATCACCGCCAACTCCGACTCCCACCAGGTCTACGCCGACACCGCCGCGCGCGGCGGCGGCAGCTTCGACACCAACGGCCGCTACGACGACCCGGTCTACGCCGGCAAGATCGACCTCGCCCAGGGCGACTACTGGCCCGGCTACTACAGCCGTACCCACGTCGGCTCGGACGGCTTCTCCTACGCCGCCGTCATGGACGGCATCCGCGCGGGCCGCATCTGGGTCGACCACGGCCAGCTCATCAGCGGCCTCGACGTCCGCGTCGCCGGCGGCTACCGCTGGGCCACGCTGGGCGGCGCCCTGCATGTGCGCAAGGGCACCAGCGTGACCCTGACGGTGGACGTGGCCCTCGCCGGCGGCCCCAACTGGGCCGGTTTCGAACCCAAGCTGGCCCGTGTGGACGTCATTCAGGGCGATGTCACGGGCGAGGTCAAGGACAAGGACACGTTCACCGCGCCGACCGCGAAGGTGGTCAAGTCGTACGAGGTGAACAAGTCCACCGGCACGGTCCGGCTCACCTACGACCTCGGCAAGGTCGACCGCCCGGTCTACGTCCGGCTGCGCGGCACGGACGGCAACCGGGGCGCCGTCGGCCCGAACGGTGCGGCCGTCGACCCGAACGGCCCCGCCCTCGACGTCGTCGGCGACGCCGACCCGTGGGCCGACCTGTGGTTCTACTCCAACCCGGTGTGGGTCCTGCCCTCGTGACCGGGTACGTCCTCACGGTGGACGCGGGCAGCACGGACCTGCGCGCGTCCGACCACCTGCTTCAGACGCTTGCGGTCGAACTCGCCCTCCCCGAGGGTGAGTTCGGCTGCACGCATCTGGTGCGGGGCGACCGGCCACGCGTCGCCCTGTCCCTCACCCTGCCGTCGCAGTCGCTCCTTCGCACCGCCCAGGAGCGGCTCGCGGAGCAGGGGTACGAGGTGACGGGCGGCGCGCCCGACGCGGTCGGCCGCGCGGTGGTCTACCCGGGCGTCTCGTCGCTCACCGGCACGCTGACGGTCGCGCAGGTGCTGGCGCGCTCCGCGATCGACAAGGTGACCGTGCTGGGGGCGGCGGGCCAACCGGCCCCGGATGTCCCTCTGGTGACGCAGGATCACGTACGGCCGCAGTGGACCGACGGTGAACTGGTCCTCACCGCCATGCCCGCCGTCGGCGGTGTCCTCGTCCCCTTCGAGGTCCCCGATCCGACACCGTGCTGCGCGGACCACTGAACCGTTTTCCTTCCCTATCCCGCGCTGAAAGGAGACTTGAGATGTGAGACTTGACTCTCACAGTTTCTGAGAGAACACTCTCACATCATGGAACCCGGCAACCGTCTCGGCGACATGGAGATCACCGACCCGAAGGCCATGCGGGCGCTGGCGCATCCCGTACGCCTCGCGATCCTCGAACGCCTCCAGCGGCACGGGCCCGCCACGGCCACGCAGCTCTCCCCGCACGTCGGTGCCACCCCGTCCGTGACCAGCTGGCATCTGCGCCACCTGGCGGGCTTCGGCCTCGTCGGTGACGCCGAGGGCGGCACGGACCGGCGGGAGCGGCGGTGGGAGGCGATGGCCCGCGGCTTCCGGTTCGAGCGGCCGGACGACGAGGACGGTGCCGCGGCCGCACGGGCGCTGTCCTGGGAGATGTTCGCCCGGGCCGCGGCACTGCCCGAGCGGTGGGCCACTGAGACCGAGCCTGGCCTGGAACCGGCCTGGCGGCGGCTCGGAGGGCTGGCGAACACCCGTGTCGCGGTGTCGGCCGAGGAACTCGCCGCGATCCACGACGCGATCGAGGCCGTACTCGCGCCGTATGTGACACGGGACGCGGCGGAGCAGCCGCCGGGGAGTCGCGGGGTGCGGTTGCTGCGGTACGTGCTGCCGGAGGCGGACGACGAGTCCGGCCCCTCCGCGTGACGCGCCGCGGCCTCGTCCCCGCGTCCTCCCTCTGGCGTGACCGGCGTTTCGTCCGGTGCTGGACGGGTAGTGCCGTGTCCCAGTTCGGCGACCGGATCTCGGAGTTGGCGCTGCCGTTGATCGCCGTCGGGGTGCTGGACGCCTCGGCCGGGCAGGTGGCGTGGCTGACCGCGCTCGTGTGGACGCCGAACCTGCTCGCGATGGTTCTGGGGGCGTGGGTCGACCGCAGGCGGTACAAACGCCGGTTGATGGTGGCCGCCGATCTGATCCGCGCGGGCGTGCTGCTGACCGTGCCCGTCGCCTGGCTGACGGGCGGGCTGACGCTCGCGCAGCTGTATGCGGTGGCGCTGCTGACCGGTTTCGCGGGGGTGCTCTTCAACTGTGCGTGGCCGCCGTTCTTCGCCCATCTGGTGCCGCGTTCGTCGTACGTCGACGCCAACAGCAAGCTCAGTGCGGCCCGTTCGGCCTCGTTCGTCGCCGGTCCCGCTGTCGGCGGCGGTCTCGTGCAGGCGCTGACGGGGCCGGTCGCCATCGTCGCCGACGCCGTGTCCTTCCTGGCCTCCGCGGCACTGCTCGCGCCGGTCGCGGTCGACGAGCCCGCCCCGGAGGCCGAGGGGGAGAAGCCCTCGCTGTGGCGCGAGGCCCGGGAAGGGCTGGCCTTCGTGGTCCGCCACCCGGTGCTGCGGGCGAGCCTCGGCTGTGCGACGACGCTGAACTTCTTCACCCTCATGTCGGGCACCGGCCTCGTCGTGCTGTTCGCCGACCGGGTCCTCCAACTCTCCCCGGCAGCCATCGGGTTGACGCTCGGCATCGGAGCGACCGGCTCTCTGATCGGCGCGCTGATCGCGCCCTGGCTGTCGCGGCGCATCGGTGTGGGACGCGGTATCGCCGTCGGGGCCGTTCTGTTCCCGGCGCCCTTCGCTGTCGCCGCGTTCGCCGACGGCCCGATGTGGGCGCGTGCCGGGATTCTGGGCGGGGCGCACTTCCTTGTGGGGCTCGGGGTGATGCTGTTCGACGTCAACCTCAACTCCCTTCAGGCCGCGGTGATCCCGGACGCCCTGCGCAGCCGCGTGGCCGGCGCCTACGGCACCGTCAACTACGGCGTACGCCCCCTTGGCTCCGTCGCCGGAGGGGTGCTCGCCGAGGCCGTCGGGCTCAGGGCGACCCTCGTCACGGCGGCCGTCGGCGGGAGCCTGTCGTTGCTGTGGCTGCTGCCCTCGCCGATACCGGGGATCCGATCCCTGGATGTCGCACCCGGCCAAACGTGATCTGTGACACATGCGGAAATCGAGCAGTGCGATGTCACGTTCGCGCAAACGGCGTTCGAAGTTCTTCTCTTTCGACGGATGCCCAGTTCGGCAGGGGTGGCGCGGGAGGCGTCCGGGGTTGCGGCGGGTGGCGGTGAGCGATTGCGAATTCACCCATGGCCAACAGTCAGCGGAGAGCTACCCTCCGTTAGAAAGATCTGTTCCATGGACTGCACGTTTGCCGGTGCCGGTCCGCTTGTCTGTTCTCCAGAGCAACGACGCTCCAGGTGCCCGGCCCGCGACGCGCGGGGGAGGGAGCGGTCAAGGCACCGTCAGACAGCGAAGGAATACATCCACTGTGAACTACGACGTAGTCAGCCTGGTGCTGGCCATCGCCGCCGCGGTGCGGTCTTTCGCACCCGACGTGTGGTTCTTAGTGAGGCGCCTGCTCGGCGCCGGAGTCCGGATCGGGGCCACCGCCCTGAGCGAGCAGCAGCCCCAGCCCCTTGCGCCACCCGCCACCACGGCTTCCTGGAACGAAGGAGGCCACCGATGACCGGCCGGCAGCCCGACCCCGCAGCACCCACGACGCGCAGTCCCGGCTCCTGGATGCCACCCGAGTTCTGGGACTTCCAGGCCCGTTACGACCGGGCGTGCTTCGAATACAGCCGTATCCACCTCGGCGGCAACGCCGTGGCCGCCCGCCGGCTGGTCGACCGCACCTTCTTGTACCTGGCCACCATCTGGACACGCCTGGAGACCATGGAGAACCCCGGCGCCTACGCCTGGGCGCTGTTCAAGCAGCGCGTCCACGGCGAACTCGCCGACCAGGGCCGCAGCCCGGCCACCACCGAGACCCTGGCGTTCGAGCGGGCCATCAGAGCCGCCAGCGCACCCCTGCTCGACGCCTTCCGCAGCGCCTTCCACGCCGAGCACGGCACGGAGATCGCCGAACTGGAGGAGGGCCTGGGCCTGTTCCGTCAGATGACCCGGCTGAGCGAGCGGCAGTTCGACGTGCTCGTGCTGCGCGATCTGCTCGAGTTCGACACCAGACACACGGCCCTGATCATGGGCATCCGCGAGGCCACCGTCCGGTCCACCCGCCGTACCGCGAAAAACCGGCTCGCGGTCGCGATGGGCTACCAGGTCGACGGCACCCCCGACGGCACCCCCGACGACGACAAGGAGTGACCCACCCGTGAACCGCACCCCGCGCAGCATCGAGGAGGCCCTGCGCCGTTCCCGCGTCTTCCGGGGCGAGTACCTGTACGCCGATCTGGAGGCCGCCCGGCACCGCCTCGAACGCGACCTGCACGAGCTGCGCTGGGTGCGGTTCCTCCACCCCGCCGGATCACACGGCTGCCGAGCCCGACCGCTCCCCGCCGCCCTGCACGAACAGGCCGCGCACGACCTGCGCGGCCTGTGCCGCGGCACCGTCCACCACGACGGTGCCGCTCGCCGCATCACCGCCTTCGACCGAGCCCGTGACCCCGACGGCGCCCTCACCTTCGCCTGTCTGCTCTACCTCGCCGACCAGGAGGAAGGCGCCCAGTTCTGGTGGCAGTACACCGCCGGCGCCGGCAGCGTCACCGCCGCCCTGTGTCTGTACCTGCTCCACCTGCGCCACGGCGACATGCGCGACGCCCAGCACTGGGCCGGCCAGATCCACCACCTCAACAGCCTCGACTGGAACGGCTACACCCCCGTCCCGCACCACGCCGACACCGCCCCCGGCCGCCCCGCCGGCGGCCCGAGCGTCCACTACACCCTCCCCGCACCGCCCCCCGCCCTCTCCGAACGCGCGGTGAGGGACGCGGTCGACGAACTCGAAGCCCCCCACGACGGCCGCCTCGGCCCCGTCCCCCAGCCCATTCCCGCCCTCGCCGAAAACTGGGAGGACCTGGTCACCGTGGCGTCGTAAGGTTGCCGGGCACCGGAGTGGCAGGGGGGAGACCGGTTTGACCTACGACGCGCCGCGGACGGACGAACCCGGCAGCCGCAAGCCCGACTTGGCATCAAAAGACAGCCGTCCGCTGTGGCGACGCCGCGACTTCGGGATCTTCTGGGCCGCGCAGACCCTCTCCGTACTGGGCGACTCCTTCGCCCTGATCGCACTGCCCCTGCTGGTCCTCCAGGCGACCGGTTCGCTGGCCCGGATGGGGCTGCTGACAGCGGTGGGTGGCGCGGCCATGGTCGTGGCGGCGGTGTTCGCGGGGGCCGTGGTGGACCGGGTCGACCGGCGCAAGCTGCTGATCGGCTGCGATCTCGTACGGATGGTGCTGTACGGGGTGATCCCGGTGGTGTGGCTCTTCGGACCGAAGATCTGGCTGCTGTACGTGGTGCTGCCGCTGTGCGAGGCGGTCGGCATGCTGTTCGCCGTCGGCTACGTCACCGTCGTCCGCAGCCTGGTCGACACCGAGCAACTCACCGAGGCCAACGGCCGGTTGAACGCGACCGCCGCCGCGGCCGGGGTGCTCGGGCCGCTGTGCGCGGGGCTCGTGGCCGCCTGGTCCGGCCCGGCCACCGCCGTCGGCGTCGACGCGGCCAGCTTCGGGGTGTCGGCCGCCTGTCTGGCAGTCGTACGGTTCCGGGGGCGCCCCGGCGACGACGGGCCGAGGCAGCCCACCGGGCTGTGGCGGGACCTGCGAGCCGGGGTCGCCTTCCTGTACGGACATCCGGTGCTCCGCTCGCTGACCGTCCTGCTGTTCCTCTTCAGCTTCCTCACCCTCGGCCTGAACGACCTGGTCATCTACCACCTCAAGCACGACCTCGGCCATGACGACGGCACGGTGGGCACCGTGATGGCCGCCGGCGCGCTCGGCACGATCGCCGGCTCCCTGCTCGTGGCCCGGGTCCGCCGTCGGCTCGGCTTCGGCCTGACCTGGACCGGTGCGGTCGCGGTCTGCGGACTCGCCTTCGCCGGGCTCGGCCGGGCGAACGAGGTACCCGTCGTGGCCGTCCTCGCCGCGGCCTTCCTGGCGTGCGTCGCCGTCGCGGGCACCTGCTCGATGTCACTGCGCCAGGAAGTGACCCCGGAGCCTCTTCTCGGCCGGGTCACCTCGGCCTTCTGGACCCTCCACTACTCGGCGGCCCCGATCGGCGCGGCCGTCCTCACCTGGGCGGCGGAGCGCGAGGGCACGGGGCCCGTCGCGCTGATCGGGGGCGGCTGCTGTGTACTCATCGCGGTCGCCGCGCTGTTCACGCCGGTACGACGGTCGGGCGCCGGCTGACCTCAGGGCCGCTGCGGCCCTCGGCCCGGCAGCAACCACGCCGGCAGCAGCGCGAGCCCCAGCAGGGTCGCCGCCACCGCGAACGTGATGCGGAAGCCCGACGGGTCCGTGCCCGCGGCACCCAGGACCACCGACATGAGTGCCGTTCCCACCGATGCCCACACCTGCGCGTTGATGCTCAGCGCCGTGCTCGCCGCGGCCATACGGTCCTTCGGCAGGTCGCGGGTGGCGGTCGTCATCGTCGGCATCAGGACCATGCCCGCGCCGACGCCCATCACCACCGACGCGCCCACGACCCGCCAGGCCGCCGCGCCGTCGACGCCCGTCTGAAGCGCCGTCAGCGCCATGCCGAGCGCCCCCACCACGGTCCCGGCCGGGACCAGGCGGCGCGGCGACACCTTGTCGATACGGCGGGCGGCGATCTGCATCGTCACGCCGACGGCGAGACCGACCGGTGCGCCGAGGAGACCGGCCGCCGTCGCGCTGGTTCCCCGCACCTCCTGCCAGTACATCGGCGCAAGCAGCATCGACCCGAAGTAGCCGCACGTGAACAGCGCGAGCGTGCCGATGCCGACGGCGAAGGTACGGTCGCGCAGCAGCCGTAGGTCCAGCAGCGGGTCGTGGGTCGTCAGCGCCCGCCGCACGAAGGCGGCGACGAGGACCGCGCCGGCGAGCGTGGGCAGGAGGACGCCCGGCGCCGCGAAGTCGCCGCGCTCCCCGCCCCGCGCCAGCCCGAACAGCAGCAGCGCCAGTCCCGGCGAGAGCATCAGCAGTCCCGGCACGTCCAGCCGCGGCGCCGGTGCGGACCCATGGGGCGCGTCCGGTCGCAGCAGCTTCGCCGCGAGGGCCAGCGCGGCCGCTCCCACCGGCAGGTTGACGAGGAAGATCCACTGCCAGGACGCGATGTCGATCAGCCGGCCGCCGAGCACCGGACCGGCGACCGGCCCGACCATGATGGGCAGCCCGAGCAACGCCATGGCGCGCCCCATCCGTTCGCGTTCGGCGACGCGCATCACCATCGCCATGCCGACCGGCATGATCAGCCCGCCGCCGAGCCCCTGCACGGCCCGGAAGGCGATCAGACTGCCCGCGTCCCAGGCGCATGCGGCGAGCAGCGAGCCGAGCGTGAACAGCGACAGTGCCGTGAGGTAGGTGCGCTTGACGCCGATCCGGTCCATCGCCCAGGCCGCGGTCGGGATGACGGCGGCGAGCGCGAGCGTGTACGCGGTGGCGGTCCACTGGATCGTCTCCAGCGGGGCGTGGAACGCCTCGGAGAGTCTGCGCAGTGCCACGTTCACGATGGTCATGTCGAGCACCGTCATCACCGAGCCGGTGATCACGACGACGACCGTGCGGTGGAGGGCGGCGGAGGGGGTGGCGGGCTCCGCCGGAGCCCGCGCCGACTCGGTGGAGGTCATCTGCTTCAGCCCTCGTACGGCCGTGTCGTGCGCGCCTCCCGCAACACCCGTCCCCACCAGTTCAGTTGACCGAGCATGCCCTTGGCCGCACCCTCGCAGACGGCCGCGTCGCGCGGGGTGCCGTCCTCCTCCAGGCCCGACCACGGCCAGTGCAGGCTGACCGAGTCGCGCACGGTCACCGCGTGCAACTCGGCGAAGACCAGCCGGAGTTGCTCGACCGCGCGCAGGCCGCCGCCCAGTCCGCCGTAGGAGACGAAGCCGACCGGCTTGGCCCGCCACTGTACGTAGTGCCAGTCGATGAAGTTCTTCAGCGCGGCAGGAAAGCTGTGGTTGTACTCGGCGGTGACGATCACGAAGGCGTCGGCGGCGGCGATGCGCGGCGTGACGTCCTCCAGCGCGGCGACGGCCTCCGGGCTCGGGGAGCCGCCCCAGTCGGGCATGACCAGCGGCAGCGGCACGTCCGCGAGGTCGATGACGTCCAGTTCGACCCCGTCGTAACCCTCCGCGGCCCCTCGGAACCAGTCGGTGACGGCGGGTCCCCGGCGGCCCTCGCGGACGCTGCCGACGATGACGGCGAGGCGCAGCGGTGTTTCCGTGCCGCCCCCGGGGGCGGCGGTGGGCGTGGTCTCAGTGGCAGGCATGGAAGTATCCCCTCGTCAGTGGGCCGGCCGCCCGATACGGCCGCCCGCACCAGCAAGGTACAACGATCGTTGTAGGAATTACAATGAGCGTTGTACTTCAGGGGTCGCGAGGAGGCGAATGTGGGCAAGGGCAACGAGGCTCGGGTGGAGCAGGCGCGGCGTGAGGTTCCGCCGCGCAGGCTGGAGAAGCAGATGGCCATCGCGAGCGCGTCCTGCAAGGTCTTCGGCCGCGAGGGCTACGCGCGCGCCTCGGTCGACGTGCTCGCCGCCGAGGCGGGCGTCTCGACCCGCACGCTCTACAACCACTTCCCGGGCGGCAAGGCCGAGCTCTTCCGTACGGTCGTGACCTGGACGTCGACCGCTGTGCGGGACGCCCAACTCGCCCGGCTCCACACCCTGTTGGACCTTGAACGGCCGCCCCGCCCGGAGGACCTGGAGCGCGACCTGGTGGCCCTCGCGCGCGCCTTCGTCGCCCTCATGACCGACTTCTCCGACCACTTCGCGCTCGTCCGGCACATCCACGCCGAAGCCGACCATGTGCCGCCCGAGGTCCTCCAGGCGTGGCAGGAGGCGGGTCCGAGCCCGGTCCAGCAGGAGATGGCCGACGCGATGACGGGCCTGGAGGAGGCCGGGCTGCTCGACCTGCACGGCGACGCGCCCATGGCGGGCATCCACTTCCTGGCCCTGATCTCGCACTCCGTCGTCCAGCAGTCCCACTACGGCGTGCGGCCCCTCCCCAAGGGTGAGATCGACCGCATGGTCACGGGAGGTGTGTCGGCGTTCCTGAGGGCGTACAGGGCCGGCTGACCGTCATCCGTTCACTCCCGTGTAGTGCCGCAGCGCCCACCGCCACAGCAGCCGCGCCCCCGCATACGCCAGCACGCCCAGCAGCGGGGAGGCCGCCGCCAGCCAGAACGGGGCACCGGTGTCGTGGCCGTGGCCGGTGAGGACCGCGGCCGGGACGTAGGCGACGAACGCGAGCGGAAGGCCGTACGTCAGGAAGCCGCCCACCGCCTTCGGCAGGACGTTCAGGGGGTAGCTGCCGAAGGTGCCGAGGAGCTCCTCCAGCCAGCGGCCCCAGTAGTCGGCGGCGGGGAAGCGGAGCGAGGCGCAGGCCACCACGGTGAACAGGGCCGCCTCCAGGAGCATGCCGCCGAGCACGGCGGCGATCAGGTACGAGATCCGGCCCGTCGTCCAGTCCAGCCGGCTGCGGCTGAGCGCGCCCACCATCAGGCCCGCCGCGATGGTCAGATCGCCGATCGCGTTGGTGGGGAAGTAGGCGAGCTGGACCTGGCGGTGCACCGGCATGGGGCGGACCAGATAGACGTCGAGCATTCCTTCCTGGATCTGCCGGCCGATGAACGGCAACCGCCCCAGCAGCAGTACGAACAACCCGTGGGCGAGCATCCGGATGGCAGGGATCAGCAGGACGTCCGAGCTGTCCCAGCCGCCCATCCCGGTGAACCGCGCCAGCAGCACCGTCGCGAACACGATCACCGACACCTGCCAGATCGCGCCGACAGCGATGTTCAGCAGGAACTCGGTGCGGTACTCCATCGCGGCACGGATGTTGAGCAAGGTGATGCGCCACGTGATGCGCAGAGACTTCACGGCCTTCAGCGACATCTCAGCCTCCCTGCGCGATGACGCGCTGTGCGGCCCGCCGCCACACCCACCGGGTGAACAGCGCCAGCACGACGACCCAGGCGGCCTGAACGGCCAACTGGGCTCCCGCGTCGGACAGTTCGATCCGGCCTACATAGATCGACAGCGGCACGCTCAGCGTCGCCTGGAAGGGGAGGAAGCCGCTCAGCCTGATGAACCAGTCCGGGAAGAACCACAGCGGCGCGTACACCCCGGACAACAGGTTCTGCGCGAAGATCAGGATCAGCATCGCGGAGTTGTTGCGGATGGTGAAGAAGCACATCTGGTCGAGGACCAGCATCACGTAGTACAGGACCCACTGGCCGAGCAGCATGCTCACCAGGAACACCCCTGCCACGGCCGCCCACACGGGGGGTTCCACGACTCCCGCGGCCAGACAGACCACGTACCCGCCCAGTGCCCACGCCAGCCCGTACAACTGCTCGCCGAGCGCGCGCAGGGCGTAGTAGCGCTGGGGCGGCAGCGGGCGCAGGTACCAGTAGACGATCGTGCCGAAGTGCATGTGCTGAAGCACGGTGTCCCGGCCCGCGTACTGGTCCAACTCCCGCAGCCGGGAGGCGAGTACGGCCATCACCGCATACGTGACCGCCTGGTCGCGGGTCAGTCCGGCGGTGGTGCCGGTGTGCGCGTACAGGCCGCGCCACAGCGACGCCACCAGGACCACCTGGACGGTCAGCCGGAGCAGCACGGCGGTCATCCGGGGCGGCGTGTGCAACTCTCCGAGCGGGGTGACGCGGGCGGCGCGCCAGCCGTGCAGGACCGCCATCTCAGGCTCCTTCCGCCGCGGGCTCGGCATGCACGTACGCGGCCCGCATCACGTCCTCCAGGTCGGCCTCGTCGAGGGCGAGGTCCGTCACCTCGTACCGCTCGATGACGTGCTTCAGCGCCTGGTGCACGGTCGGCGCGTCGGGACCGTCGGGGCCGAAGACCGCCTGTGGGCCGTCGTGCCGGAGCAGCGCGATGCCCGGCAGGGAGCCGACCTCGGTGTGCGGGTCGGTGAGCGTCACCCGTACCTGCCAGGTCGAGCCGTACTTGCGGCGGATCTCGTCGAGGGTGCCGTCCAGGACGAGCCGCCCGTGGTTGATCAGGACGACCCGCTCGGCGAGCCGCTCGACCTCCGTCATGTCGTGGGTGGTGAGCAGGACGGTGCGGCCGCGCTGCTCGACCTGGTGCCGCAGGAACTCCCGCACCTGCTCCTTCACCACGACGTCCATGCCGATGGTCGGCTCGTCGAGGAAGACCACCGGCGGGTCGTGCAGCAGAGCGGCGGCCAGGTCCGAGCGGACGCGCTGGCCGAGGGAGAGGTGGCGGACCCGGGTGTCCCAGAAGGAGGAGAGGGCCAGAAGGTCGTCGAACTCCTTCAGCCTCGCCGCGTGTTCGGCCTTCGGTACCTCGTAGATGTCGCGCAGGATCGCGAACGACTCGCGCACCGGGAGGTCCCACCACAGCTGGGTGCGCTGCCCGAACACCGTGCCGATGTTCCGGGCGTTGCGCTCGCGCTCCTCGTAGGGCACCACGCCCGCGACCCGGCACTCGCCGGACGTGGGGGTGAGGATGCCGGTGAGTATCTTGATGGTGGTGGACTTGCCGGCGCCGTTCGGGCCGAGCAGGGCGAGGAGTTCGCCGGGGGCCACGTCGAAGGTGACGTCCTGGACGGCGTGCTTGGCGACCCGCTCCGGGTTGACCAGGGACCGCAGTGCCCCGGCGAAGCCCGGTCTGCGGACGGTGGTGTGGAACGTACGGGACAGACCGCGGACCTCGATGCTTCGGTTCACGTCGTGAATTCCCTTGCCTCGAACACAAGTTGCGGCCGGTCGGCTTGGAGGGCCGACCGGCCGCTGGCGCATCACGACTGTTGCAAAATGTCGATCAATCGGTCAATGGATTAATGGGCCGTCCAGTTGGACTATTCGATCACCGAGAACACGAACGAGAACTCCGCCGGCTCGGCCTTCAGGAAGTACTGCGGCAGCGGGCCCGGCCCGCACGACTGGGAGCCGATGCCGTGCTGTCCGTGGTCGAGGTTGACCCACACCGTTTCACCGGGCGTGAGGTCGGTGAGGTGCCCGGCCGCGTCCAGCTGCTCGTTCGTCCAGCGGCGGGCGCTGAACCAGAACTCCGGGTCGCCCGCGATCCGCAGCCCGCCCAGCTCCGCCCAGCGGACGTCGGACCGGGCACCGTTCTCCTGCGGACGGACGTACGGCGTCTGTAGCCCGTCCACGGTCGACTGCCAACGCCCCAGCATCGACGCCGACTTGGTGTCCGGGTACGCCTCACCGGGACCGCCGCCGAACCATGTCACCGCGTCCGCCGACGCCAGTTGGAACCGGATGCCCAGCCTGGGCAGCGGCACGGTCCAGTCACCTTCGGGGCGCACGGAGACCATGAGCTTCAGCCGGGTCCCGTCGGAGGTCCAGCGGTACACGGTGTCCAGACCCACCTCCCAGGCGGCGGGCGCCACCCGAGTCCGTACGGTCAGGGAATCGTCTGCCAACTCCACGGATCCCAGGCGGTGTTGCATGCGGTGCAGGCCGAACTTGCGCCACAGCAGGCCGAATCGGACGTCCGACTGCCAAGGCGCTCCGTCGTCGTTGTCGGTGGGCGCCCGCCACACGTCGAGGCGCAGGCCGGTCACGTCGACGCCGCCGATGGACTTCACGGCACCGGTGCGGGCGTCGAAGGAGGCGGGGCCGAGGTGGATGAGGTTCTCGCTCGCGGTGGGGCGTTCGCTCGCCGTGACGGCGGGCTTCACCCGCTCGGTCACGCGGAGTTGGGCCCAGGCGACCTCGTGGTCCTTCGGGGCCCAGGCAGTCTCGTCCGCCAGCCGTGCCCGTACCGTCCACTGACCCTCACCGCTCGGTCCGTCCGGCTGGGGCAGCTTCACCTCGGCCGACTCGCCGGGCGCGAGCGCCGGCACCGACAGCGCCCCGGCCTCGACGGTCTCGCCGTCCACCTGGTACGACCACTCGAAGGCCAGCGCCGACAGGTCGGCGAAGTCGTACGCGTTCGTCACCCGTACGGTGCCGTCCGCGCCGTCCGGCTCGATCCGGACCGGCTCGATCACCTTCTTGTACTCGACGAGTCCCGGGGACGGCGTCCGGTCCGGGAAGACCAGCCCGTCGCAGACGAAGTTGCCGTCGTGCAGTTCCTCGCCGAAGTCGCCGCCGTAGGCGAACCCCAGCTGCGGGTGGGTGACCCCGTGGTCGATCCACTCCCAGATGAAGCCGCCCTGGAGCCGGTCGTGCGACGCGAAGAGCCGCTGGTAGTCGGCGATGCCGCCCGGGCCGTTGCCCATGGCGTGGCCGTACTCGCAGAGAATGAAGGGGAGTTGGCGTCGCTTGTGCGTCCCCCCGTCCAGTCCCTCGCCGATCCGCTCGACCTCGGCGTGCCCCGCGTACATCCGCGAGTACAGGTCCGTGTCACGGCAGTCGATGTCGCCCTCGTAGTGCACGAGGCGCGAGCCGTCCCGGCCGTGGATCCACTCGGCCATCGCGGTCAGGCCGCGACCGGTGCCGGCCTCGTTGCCGAGGGACCAGATGACGACCGACGGGTGGTTCTTGTCGCGTTCGACCATCCGGGCGGCGCGGTCGAGCAGGGCCGGGGTCCAGCGGTCGTCGTCCACGGGGTTGTCGCGCCAGGCCTGCTCGGTGAACCCGTGGGTCTCCAGGTCGCACTCGTCGATGACCCACAGGCCGTACTCGTCGCACAGGTCCAGGAAGGCGGGGTGCGGCGGGTAGTGCGAGGTGCGGACGGCGTTGAGGTTGTGCCGCTTCATCAGCAGCACGTCGGCCCGCATCGTCTCCACGTCGAGGGCGCGGCCCTTCTCCGGGTGCCATTCATGGCGGTTGACGCCCTTGAAGAGGAGGGGTTTGCCGTTGACCTTGATGAGTCCGTCCGCGAGGGCGACCGTCCGGAAGCCGATGCGCAGGGGGACGCGTTCGCCCTCCGTCGCCAGCACGCCGTCGTAGAGGTGCGGGGTCTCGGCGGTCCACGGCCGCACCGGGACCGTCACCGGCTCGCCCGTCGCGACATCGATGTCCAGGGCGGGCACGGTCACCCTGCCGTCGACGTCGGAGTCGACGCGCAGGGTGCCCTCACCGGTGACGTGGTCGTAGTCGGCGTGCACGAAGAAGTCGAGCGCGCTGCCCGCCGGACGGTGCAGCAGCGTCACATCACGGAAGATGCCGGGCAGCCACCACTGGTCCTGGTCCTCCAGATAGGAACCCGCGGACCACTGGTGCACGCGGACGGCCAGGACGTTGCCGGCCGGCTTCAGCAGCAGCCCGACCGCGAACTCGTGCGGCAGGCGCGAGCCCTTGAACTCGCCGAGGTCCGTGCCGTTCAGCCAGACGCGGGCGCACGATTCCACCCCGTCGAAGCGGAGCACGGCGCCGCCGTCGCCGGGCCAGTCCGGCGGCAGGTCGAAGACCCGGACGTGGTCGCCGGTCGGGTTCTCGGTCGGGACGTGCGGCGGGTCCACCGGGAAGGGGTAGAGGTGGTTCGTGTAGATGGGCGACCCGAAAACGCCGCCGCCCTGGAGAACCCAGTGGCCGGGGACCGCGACCTCGGCCCAGTCCCCGGTGTCGTACCCCTCCTCCGCGAAGGATTCGTCCTCGGCGCCGGCCGTCGCGGACAGCCGGAAGCGCCAGTTGCCGTTGAGGGAGAGCGACTTGGCGTCCGAGGACGCGTACCAGGCGCGGGGCGGGAGGGCGCCGCTGCCCGGGGAGACGTTCTCGACGTAGTCGACGGACGGGGTGGTGCGGACAGTCATCGGTCTCCTGGTCTTGAGAAGAGGGCGTCAGCCCTTGATGCCGGTCTGTGCGATCCCCTGGACCAGCCAGCGCTGGAGGAAGAGGAAGACGCACAGCAGGGGCAGGATGGAAATGGCGGTGGCCATGAAGATCGTATGGAAGACGACGGTCTGGTTGGTCATGTAGTTGGACAGCGCGACCTGAACGGTCCACGCGTCCGGGCTCTGGCCGATGACCAGCGGCCAGAGGAAGGCGTTCCAGCCGTTGATGAACGTGATGGTGGCGATCGCCGCGAAGAAGTTCAGCGAGTTGGGCACGACGACACGCCAGTACGCGCCCCAGTAGCCCAGCCCGTCCATGCGCGCCGCCTCCTCCAGCTCCTTGGGGAACCCCAGGAAGTACTGCCGGAACAGGAAGCAGGTGAAACCACTGAAGAGGCCCGGGATGATGAGACCGCGATAGCTGTCCACCCAGCCGAGCGACGAGACCAGCACAAAGCTGGGGACGAAGGTCACGGCGGTCGGGACCATCAGGGTTCCGAGGACGGCGTAGAAGATCTTGTTGGCGTGCTTGTACGGGATACGGGCCAGGCCGTAGCCCGCGAGCGAGCACACCAGCAGGACCCCGACGGTGTGCAGGACGGCGACGACCGTGGAGTTCCACAGCGACTGGGCGAAGGGGACCATCGGGTCGTTGAACAGCTCGCTGATGTTGCCCCACTGGAGGTCCGTGGGGAAGAACTGCCAGTTCTCTCCGGTGATCTCGGGATCGGTGGAGAGGGCGTTGCGGACCAGGATGTAGAACGGGACCAGGAAGAGGAGTGCGGCGACACCGGTGGCGATGTAGAGGCCGGTGGAGCTCATCACGCCGCCTCCGCGCCTGACGCGGCGGGGCTTGTCCGCCGGCCGGGCGGTCTTCTGCGTGTCGGGCATGGTGGTGGTCACTTGGACTCCTCACCCCTTCCGAAGCCCATGATCTTGCCCTGGAGCAGGGTCACGACACAGATGAGAACGGTCAGGATGACCGCGCCCGCGCTGCCCGCGCCGTAGTCCTGGTTCTCACCGAGGGCCTTGTAGTACAGCTCGACCAGGGGCGGACGGCCCCATGTGGTCTTCTGGAGCAGGTTGAAGAACTCGTCGAAGGCCTGGTACGCGGCGATGAGCAGCAGCAGGACCACGGCGGTCGAGGTGGCCCGCAGCTGGGGCAGGGTGATGTACCGGAAGGTCTGCCAGCCGGGCTTGGCGCCGTCGATGGCGGCCGCCTCGTACAGCTCGTCCGGGATGTTCTGGAGCGCGGCCAGGAACAGGATCATGTAGAAGCCGGACTGGAGCCACAGCCGGGCGCTGACGATGACCAGCCAGTACCAGGGCGGATTGGGGTCGGCCAGCCAGGCGATGTTCTCGATCCCGAACCAGCCGAGGACCGTGTTCATCAGGCCGAAGCGGACGCCGCTGAAGATGGACATCTTCCAGATGAGCGAGGCCGCGACATAGCTCACCGCGGTCGGCAGGAAGAAGACCGAGCGGAAGAAGGCCCGCATGAACCGCAGCCGGTTCACCACGAGGGCGAGGGCCAGCGAGAAGGCCCAGGTGGTGGGCACGATGAACGCGGCGAAGACGGTGAAGGTGCCGAGCGAACCGACGAAGTCGTCGTTCGTCAGCATGTGCACGTAGTTGTCGAAGCCGATGAACCTCTCCGGGGTGACCGTGAAGCGGGCCTCGAAGAAGCTGAGATAGGCGCTCCAGATGATCGGTACGTAGACGAAGATCGCCAGACCGATCAGGAACGGACCCGTGAAGAGCCAGAAGTTGAAGGTGCTGCTGCCCCGCAGCCCCCGCCGCGGCTTGGCCGGTGAGGCCTTCGCCGGGGCAGGGCTCGCGAGGTCGAGCTCGGTGCTCGTCGACATGTCGCTGTCCGTCCGCCGGCCTATCCGAAGAGCTTCTTGAGCTCGCGGTTGATCGCCTTGTCGGCCTTGTCGAGAGACGCCTCCGGATCACCGTCCTTGCGGACGGAGTCGGCGAAGACGTCCTCCAGCGCGGTGATCATGGCCTGGGTCCAGCCGATGTTGTCGAAGTGGCCGAACTCGTTGAAGAGCTTGACGCCCTCCGCCGGCAGGCCCGACTTGAGCTTGGTGGCGCTCTCGGCGATCGACGTGCGCGGCGGTATGTGGAAGCCGAAGGCGGTGGCCCACTCCTCCTGGTACTTCTTCTGGTCGATCCACAGCCACTTCACGAACTCCTTGGCCGCGTCGACGTTCTTGCCCTTGGCGTTGACGAACATCGACCAGCCGCCGTTGTAGACCGACTGCTTGCCGGAGTCGACGGTCTTCGGGAAGGGGAAGACACCGAGGTCGTCGCCGAGGGTCTGCTGGAACTGCGGCATCGCCCACATTCCGCAGAACTGCATGGCGCACAGCCCCTGGTTGAGGGCGGAGGGGTCCCAGTAGTCGGTGGGCGCGTCGAGGAGCAGGTCGCCGCTGGTGAACAGCTTGCGCATCTTCTTCAGGCCCTCGATGACGCCGTCCGTGTGGTAGGCGATCTCGTTCTTCTCGTCGAGGGTGTCCGCGCCTGCCGACCAGATCATCGGGCTGATGACCGCATGCAGGTCGTTGCCGAGGTAGAGGCCCTTGACCTTGCTGGTGGTGAGCTTGGCGGCGGTCTCGATCAGCTCGTCGAGGGTCTGCGGCACCTCCACGCCGGCCTTCTCGAAGAGGGAGGGGCGGTAGAAGAAGAACTGCGGGTCGTCGATCATGCGGACGCCGTATATCTTGCCGTCCACCGTGTGGGAGGTGATGTCGGCCGGGTTGAAGTCGTCCTTGACCGGCTCGACGATGTCGGTCAGGTCCGCCACCTGGCCGCTCTTCACCATCTGGATCTGCGGGTGGAACTCGAAGAGGTCCGGCGCGTTGTCGGTGAGCAGCGTCGCGAAGAGCTTGCTCTCGAAGTCGGCGCTGGTGATCCACTGCGTGGTGACGTTCGCCTCGCCGTAGGCCTTCGCGTACTTCTTGATCGCCTGCTCGGTCCCCGCCTCGCCGTACGCGTGGAAGTACTGCACGAGTGCGTCGCCCGAACCCCCACCGCTGCGACCGGTGTTGCCGCCGCACGCGGCCAGCCCCCCGGCGGCGGCCAGACCCATCGCGGCCCGCAGAACGGATCGGCGGTCCCAGTTGCTGTTGCTCAGTGCCGACATGATGACGTCCTTGTCTCGAGTGCGGCTGCGGCTCCACGGCTCGGCGGCCGGTGGCTCAACCGGTGGCTCAATTCGGCTTGCGGTGCGGGACGTTAACCTTCGGCTAAGGCTTCGGCAAGGGGTTGGACGAAGCCTGTGCGAAGCGTTGTGCAGTGTTCGGAATACCGGACGTGACAAGGGGGCGGACCGCCGCACCAGCGGCCCGCCGACCCGTCGATCAGGAAGGGTTACCGACGGAACCAGGCCTGGTTGGTCCCGCCGCCGCAGCGGTAGAGGATCACCTTGCTGCCGTCGGCGGTGGCCTGTCCGCCGACGTCCAGGCACTTGCCGGACGCCTCGCTCACGATCTGCCCGTTGGAATTGAGCAGCCAGCGCTGACCGGCGTCACCCGTGAAGGCCGCGCTCGTCGTCAGGCCCGAGCTCCCGGCCGTCAGATACCCGCCGGCGCCCTTCAGCGCGCCCTTCGCGTCGTACGACCAGTCCTGCGCGTCCTCGCCCGTGCAGGCGTTGATCGCGGCCCCGGAGGCGTCCGCCGTCAGGCACTTGCCGGACTGCGCGCCCTGCCAGGCGCCGGTGACGGCCGAACTGCCGTGCCGCTTCTGGTCGAAGACGTACGTCGTGATGGAGCGGGCGGGGAGCGAGGCGGAGACGGTCGATCCGCTCACCTCCGGCCTGGCGGCCTTCGCCCAGTTCTCATCCGCCGAAGTTCGCACGGCCTGCGTCGCCCGCAGGGGCGTCTTGCTGTTGAAGTGCAGGTTCAGGGAACTTTCGGTCGTGTTGTGGTTGTTGACCACGACGACCCACTTGCCGTTCCGGTCGTACGTCGACACCTCGACCCCGTCGGGCGCCCCGGTCACGTTGTGCGCGACCGAGCCCGGCTTCACGAACTTGCTGTACTGGCCGAGTGCGTAGTAGCGCTTGGTGAAGTACAGGGTCTGGTTGCCGTTGGCGGCGTAGTTCGGGTCGTAGTAGATCAGGCCGTCGTTCCAGCCGTCGTCGTTCTTCGCGTACGGGTCGCTGCCGATCATCTCCGACAGGGCGACCCACCAGTGGAACGCCGAGTCGTGCGCGGTCGCGAAGTCCTTGTAGATGATCCGGGAGAGGTTCAGACCGCCGTCGATCGTCGGGTCGTACTCCTGCGCCCAGCCGGTGCCGCCCTTGCCGAAGCAGCAGTCCTCGGTCGACCAGGACTCGATGCCGACCTGCTTGGCCGTCTCGTAGACCTGCGCCCGGTTGGCGTCGCTGGGGTTGTCGTAGGTGTGATGGGCGAGCTTGTCGACGTACCGGGCCGTGTCCGGCTGCGAGATCCACCGGGGGACCTCGTCGTTGAACTTGACCGTGCTGGTGGACTCGTCGGCGATGATGCCGGTCTTCTGGTGCCGTGCGTCCTGCTCGGCACCCAGCGCCCGCACGATGTCGTCGCGCTGATCGACGTCGACCAGCATGCCCTCCTGGCCGCAGGAGTCGAAGCTGTTCGTCGGCTCGTTGAAGGGGCTGATGTGGTCGAACTTCTGGCCCAGTTTGCCGAAGTGGTCGGTGACGTCGGCGACGTACTCCGCGAAGTCCTGCTCGTTCTCCGCCTTCAGATAACCGCCGCAGCTCTTGCCGTTGGTCTTCCACTCGGCGGGCGCGCTGTTCACGAAGGCGACGAGGTTCTCGACGCCGTACTTCGCGGCGTAGGACAGGAACGTACGGCCGCCCTTGTCCTTGCTCCAGTCGTACGTCCCGTCGTCGCCCCGGAAGTCCTCGGGGGCGCGGGACGGGGTGGTGACCGCGGTGCCGCCACCGCCGATGTTGTAGCGGTAGTTGCTCAGGTCGAGGCCACTGGAGGAGAACAGCAGTTTCGCCACCCGGGCTTGGACCTTCGGGTCGAAGTTCTTCAGGTCGTTGACCCACCAGGCGCCGGACGCACCGATGTTGTCGATGGTCTGGGCGGCGTAGGGGGAGACCTCGGCGGCCACCGGGGCGGCGGCGCTCGCGGGCGGGGCGGATATGAGGGGGCCCGCGACAGCGAGTGCGGCTGCGGCTGTCAGGAGGGCTGATCTGTGGGTGCGGGGGTGAGTCATGTGCATGTGCATCCCTTCCGTCGTCATGAAGGCGGTGCGGTACGGCTCCTTGCGGGGGTGGTGCGTTTGGCGGTCCTCTGCCCGACGGACTGGAGGGCCCCTTCGAGCGCGAACGTCGCCGCGCCCAGGCACGCCGGGTCGGTGGGGATCGGGGAGAGGACGATCTCGGTGGCGGCCATCGGCCGCGGCAGCGCGTGCCGGGCGACGGCCTCGCGCACCTCGGCGACCAGGGGTTCGCCGAGGGCGGCCGCGACCCAGCTGCTGAGCACGACCACTTCGGGGTTGAACAGGTTGACCAGGTCGGCGATGCCGGCGCCGAGGTAACGGGCGGTGTCCCGGACCACCTTGATCGCCACCGGGTCGTGATCCCGTACGCCCCGGGCCAGCGCGGCGATGGTGGCCGTCTGGTCCTCCGGGTGCAGCAGTGTGCTGCCGGGACTCAACTCCCGTAGGTTCAGCATGATTCCGGGTGCGCCGACATACGTCTCCACACAGCCGTGGTTGCCGCAGCGGCACAGCCGTCCGTCCAGGACGATCGTGTTGTGGCCCCACTCGCCGGCGCTGTTGCTCACCCCGCGGTGCAGCCCGCCGCCCAGGATGAGCCCGGCGCCCACTCCGGTCCCGAGGTTGACCACCACGGCGTCCCCGCGCCCGCGCACGGCCCCGAACCACAGCTCGGCCACCGCGCCGGCCCGCAGCGGGTTGTCCAGGTACAGGGGGTAGGCGATCTGCTCGGTGAGCAGGTCGAGCAGCGGTACGTCGTGCCAGTCCCAATTGGGGGCGTACTCCGAGATGCCGGTCGCCCGGTCCACCTGCCCCGGCACGCTCACCCCGACGCCCAGCACCCGCGCGCCCTCGATCCCGGCCTGCGCGACCACGGAACCGACGGTGGCGGCGACATGGCCGACCATCTGCTCGGGGAGGCTCTCGCCGGGGCGGACGTCCTCCTCGGCGCGGGCCAGCACGTTCAGAGCGAGGTCGAACAGCTCGACATGGACGTACGTCTCCGCGATGTCGACGCCGATCAACGCGCCCCCCGACGCGTTGACCGCCACGAGTCCCCGGGGCCGGCCCCCCGCCGAGTCCTCGAACCCGACCTCCGTGATCATGCGGAGGTCGAGCAGTTCACCGACGAGCGTGGCGACCGTGGCGAGGCTCAGCCCGGTGGCGGCCGCCAGCTCCTGCCGGGAGGTGGGGGACCGGGCGATGATCTGGCGCAGCACTTCATAGCGGTTCGCGGTGCGGATGTCGCGTGATGTGCCGCGCTTCATCGAGGTCCCTTCGCTCACGCGCGCCGGTGCGCGTACTTCGGCCGGGGGTCCGGGGGTTGTCCCCCGGGAAGACACAGCACCGGGTGCCCCATCCCTTCCAGCCGGGCCGGGGTCGACATCGGCACCGGCGCGGCGCAAGGTTATGGGCTGCCCGGACTTTCGACAAGGGGTTAGGAAAGGGGGTGGAGAAAGTCCCTGCCGGTTCAGTCGGCCAGGATGTCCCGCACGAAGGCGTTGGCGAATGTGCCGCTGGGGTCGAGTGCCCCGGCCAGCGCGCGGAAGTCGCCCAGCCGCGGATACCGTTCCCGCACCACCCGCGGGGCCTCGGCGAACACCTTCCCCCAGTGGGGCCGTGCATCGAGGCCGTCCAGCGCCTTCTCCACCGCCCGCACCACCGGCAGTACCGCCTCCAGGTCCTCGATCCAGGTGAAGTGCACGGCCACGGTGTCCCGCCCGTACGCCGGACTCAGCCACTGTGTGTCGGCGGCGACCGTGCGCACCTCGCAGGTCTGGAGCACGGGCGCCATCGTCGTACGGATCGCGTCCAGCGCGTGCAGCATGTCGAGGGCGTACGGCCGTGGCAGCAGGTACTCCGACTGGAGCTCGGCGCCGCTGCTGGGCGTGAACTCCGCCCGGAAATGCGGCAGTCGCTCGTGCCACGGCCCCGCCACCCCGAACTGCTCGGTGCAGTTGACGGCGGACATACCCGGCACCGGGTGCATCTTCTCGGTGGCGGGCGCCGCCCACGGGAAGTCCGGCAGCGGCTGGTCGGTACGCCGCTTCAGCCACACCTGCCGGAAGCCCGGCTCGCGCCAGTCGGTGAACAGGCTGACGCTGTACGCCGTCGCCGCCACGGTCTCGAAGTCCAGCCCGGCGAGCGGCAGTTCGGTGAAGACATGCTGCTCGACCTCGAAGTCCGGCTCCAGGTCCAGGGTGAGCGCGGTGACGGCACCGAGGGCGCCGAGGGAGGTGACGGAGCCGCCGAACCGTTCGTCGCCCCGCCCGACGACGACGGTCGAACCGTCCGCCGTGACGATCTCCACCTCTCGCACGGGGGCGGCGAGCGACCCGTTGCGGATGCCCGACCCGTGCGTACCGGTCGCCACCGAACCGGCCACGGAGATGTGCGGCAGGGATGCCATGTTCGGCAGCGCCAGAGCGTGCTCGTGGATCCGGCGGGCCAGCTCGGCGTAGCGGACGCCGCCTCCCACCCGTACCGTGCGGGCCGCCGTGTCGACGTCGACCTCGGCCGGCATCCCGGCCAGCGACACCAGCGCCCCGTCGACACCCGGCTCGGCGATCTCGTTGAAGGAGTGCCCGCTGCCCAGCACCCGTACGTGGTCGCTTTCGGCCACGAGCGTGCGCAGCGCGTCGAGCGAGTGCGGACGGTGCAGTTCCTTGGCGGTGTACGTGATGTTGCCCGCCCAGTTGGTCACGGTCTCGGCCATGCGGTCGCCCCTCCCGAGGTATGCGAGAACGAGGAATGCGAGAACCAGGAATTCCCAGGTGGAAACTACCCTGGCCGGCAACACGAGGCCCCCCGCCCCCACCCGCGCTTCCGCGGGGGCATACCGTGAGGAGTCGAACGCCTGAGCCGGGAGGAGACACGGGATGGGCAGCCGTACCGCGCTGGTCGAGGATCTGATGGAGCGCTTTCCGCATGTGCCGCGGGAGGCCGTCTTCAAAGAGGACCTGCTGCGCGGCGGTGTGGCCTTCGACCCCTCCGCGCTGAGTGACAACGAAGGCGGGGAGGTGAAGCCGAAGTCGTACTTCATCTTCTCCTTCGACCACGGCACCCTGCCCGAGCTGGGCGAGGCCGCGCTGCGCCGGCCGCCGGAGGAGATCGTCCTCACGGGCGGGCCGTACGACCTGCGGCGCACCGTCGTCTCCGTACGCGTGAACCCGGCGTCGCCGTACCGCGTCGCGGCCTCCGAGGACGGCATGCTCGGCCTCTACCTCGACGGCAAGCGCATCGCCGACGTGGGCGTGCCCCCCATGCCGGAGTACTACCGCCACAAACTCTCCAACGGAAAGTCGGTCATGGAGGTGGCCCCGACCATCCAGTGGGGCTACCTGATCTACCTGACCGCGTTCCGAGTCTGCCAGTACTTCGGCGCCAAGGAGGAGTGCCAGTACTGCGACATCAACCACAACTGGCGCCAGCACAAGGCGGCCGGCCGCCCGTACACGGGCGTGAAGGACGTCGACGAGGTCCTTGAGGCCCTCGAGATCATCGACAAGTACGACACCGCGAAGACGTCCACCGCGTACACGCTCACCGGTGGCGCGATCACGTCGAAGGTCCAGGGCCTGGACGAGGCGGACTTCTACGGGCGGTACGCCAAGGCCATCGAGGAGCACTTCCCCGGCCGCTGGATCGGCAAGGTCGTCGCCCAGGCGCTGCCCAAGGACGACGTCCAGCGGTTCAAGGACTACGGCGTGCAGATCTACCACCCCAACTACGAGGTGTGGGACGAGTACCTCTTCAAGATGTACTGCCCGGGCAAGGAGCGTTACGTCGGCCGCGACGAGTGGCACAAGCGGATCCTCGACTCGGCGGAGATCTTCGGCGCGCGCAACGTGATCCCCAACTTCGTGGCGGGCGTGGAGATGGCCGAGCCCTTCGGCTTCACCACCGTCGACGAGGCCATCGCGTCGACCACCGAGGGCCTGCGCTTCTTCATGTCGCAGGGCATCACGCCGCGGTTCACCACCTGGTGCCCCGAGCCCACGACCCCGCTCGGCAAGGCCAACCCGCAGGGTGCCCCGCTGGAGTACCACATCCGGCTCCTGGAGGCCTACCGCGCCACCATGGACGACTTCGGTCTGTCCTCGCCGCCCGGATACGGCCCGCCCGGACCCGGCCGCGCGGTGTTCTCCGTCAGCTCCTTCATGGACAGCCTCAAGGCACAGGACGCCGCCGAGGTCTGAGACCGCACAGGACGTAGCCGCGGAGACCTTGCCGAACCCGTCCGGCGGGACCTGCGAGTTCGTCCGCGTCCTCGACCGTCACGAAGATCCCCTGGAGCAGGGCCGGTCGTCGTGCAATCGCGGCGGCGAGTACCACATGGAGCCCATGACCTGGTCCGTCGTGGACACGAACGCGATGACCGACTGGGTCACGGTCTACGGCCTCGCGCCGCGGGGAGCGGCCGGCGTCCGGGTCGCCTGGGACGGCGGCCGGGTCCTGGATCACATTGATGTCGGCAGGGATCGATACTTCTTGGCGTTCCTTCCGTATGACTCTCGTAGTAACGAAGAGTGGGTGGAGCAGTACAGGACGGAGTTCCTCGACGCCGACGGCCGGGTCGTGGCGGTGGAGCAGTCGCGCCGCGTATCCGTCGGTCACAGGATTTGAATAGCGCGCTTGTCAGTTGTGTGGGGAACGTGAAAGGCTCGTGCTCTGCTCCGAGGTTCCCCCCAACTCCGTTGCCAGTATGGTGAGTTGACCTCGCTCATGGATGCAGGAGACCCATGCCCGACCTGCCGACCCCCCAGGACGCCGCCGAGGCCGCGCTGTTCTCCGAGTGCTGGGACGCCGTGCTCTCGTACGCAGACCTGTGCACGGCCGGATCCGTGGCGGCCACCCGGCTGGCCACGGAGGCCTTCGCGCTCGGCATACGCGAGGCCCGCGCCGCCGAGACCGGCACGACCCGGAACAGCGGCCGCCGCCCGGCCCGGCTGCCCCGGATCCCCTCGCTGCTGACCGCCGTTCGCACCACGGCGGCGGCCTGGGAGACCGACGGTCACGGCCACAAGCTCGACCCCGAGCTGCGGCTGTGGCTCAACTCCGAGAAGGCCGCCCGCTACACCGGACCCCCGCTGCGGCGCCCGCTCGCGCTGCGCGGCCTGCGCGACATGCAGGAACCGGACGCGGCGCTGCTGTGGCTGGCCGAGGTGGAGGCCGTGCCGCTGTACATCGTGGCCCGGCGGCTCGGCCTCGACCCGGCCACGGTGTCCGACGAACTCGACCAGGTGCGGGTCCTGTTCAGGGACCGCTGCCACCGCAACCACCTCGACACGCCGATGGCCGCGCAGTGCCGCAGCTACGCCCGGCTGCTCGACGCGGTCACCCGCTCGCCGCTCGCCGACACCCCGGACGACCTCTCCCGCCACCTCGCCCGGTGTGTGGACTGCGCGGAGGCCGCCGCCTGTCTGCGGTTGCAGGGCGGCGGGCTGCCGGCCGCCCTCGCGAGCGGTGTGATCGGCTGGGGCGGCCTCGCCTATCTGGAGCGCCGCCGCAGAGCCGCCGAGGTACGGCTGGGCGCCGGGCGCCCTGACCCGGTGGACCCGGACGGACCTCCGAACCCCGGTGCGCACAAGGCGCGCGTCCTGCGGGGCGGCCTCCTCGTCGCCGCCGTCCTCGTCTCCCTGCTGGCACTCGCCGTGTCGATGATGCCCGGCGGCGCCACCGACGACGGGGCCGCGGCGCCCACGGACGGCTCCGACCGCCAGCCGGTGGCCGACCCCGGCATCACCACCCCGTCCGTCACCGCGAAGCCCTCGGACTCGGCGACCGTGTCGCCCGAGCCGTCGGTGACCCGTGCCTCGGACCGCTCGGAACACACGGCCTCCGACCCGGAACCCCAGGGCACCACCTCCTCCACCGCCCGCGGCTCCGAACCGGACCCCGCCCCCGAGACCAGCGAACCGGCCACCTGCCAGGTCGACTACGACCTGGTCAACCAGTGGCCCGACGGCTTCCAGGCCACCGTCACCGTCACCACGGCCGAGGCCCTGGGCACCTGGAGCGTCGCCTGGTCCTTCAAGGACGGCCAGCAGGTCGGCCAGATGTGGGACGCGACCTTCGCCCAGAACGGCACCCGCGTCACCGCCACCGCCGCCGACTACAACAAGACCGTCCCCGCCGACGGCTCCCTCGCCTTCGGCTTCATCTCCTCCTGGCGCGGCAAGAACTCGCCGGCGTACGACTTCACGCTGAACGGCCACAGCTGCGACCGGGTGAACTGATCAGCAGCCTGCCCGGCACCGGGCGGGCGCCCCAGGTCCTACTCGTCCCGCTCCTCGCGGGACAGCCGGCGCAACAGATCCCTGCTGGCCGTGGCGATCAGCGGGGGCACATCGAGGTCACCGAGCATGTCGGCGGCGGCCTTCATCTCGGCAGTTCTGCGCACGGCGTGCCGGCGGCTGCCCTCGACCAGCCGATCCAGGGTCGTGGCGTCCGCCCGGGTCAGCTCCTCGGCGATGATCTCCCGCAGCCAGTCCTCGCAGCCCGCGGCCCGGGCCGCGTCGAGGGCTTCGACGGCGGCCGCCGCCAGGCCCTTGTAGAACACGCTGCGCAGCAGCTTGCGTTCGGCTGCCAGCCCCGCCGGCCCGTCGAGCACGTCCACGTCGGCGCCGAGGGGGCGGAGCAGCCCGGCGTAGCGCGCGGACCCGGGTCCGGAGGCGAGCATGGCCGTCCGCAGACCTCGCCCGGGCACGGTGGCCATCAAGGACACATCGACGAAGTCGATGCCGCTGTCCCCGGCGATCTCGCCGAGGTGCCGCTTCAGCGCGGGTGACGCGGTGTTGAGGTCGGCCCAGAGGCTGTCGGGAGACGCGCCGGCCAGGCCCGCCCGGAGGGCGTCCACGGCGTCCGAGGCGCTGTTGACGCTGAGGACGAGGTCACTGCCGGCGGCCGCCTCCGCCTCGCTGCCGGTGTCCACCACGCCCGGGGGCGCCGACACCTTCGGGTCGTAGCCCCGCACGCGCGCACCCGCGGCGACCAAATCGCCCGCGATGGCGCCACCCGCCTCTCCCAGGCCGAGTACAGCGATGCGCAGGTCCTCAACAGCGTTGGAGATCACGGGTACTGCTCCTCGTCGTCTGCGTGGGCGGAACACTTTCTGCGCAACCCATTGACGCATCCCAGGTGATTGTTAACAATCTGGCCCACCAAATTGGTGACAGGGAGGCGGCGTGACCGACCGAGCAGCCGCACATCCGACACCGTCGGATCATGCCCGCGCACTCGTCGCGGGGGCCTACGACATCCATCTGCACATCGCGCCCGACCTGATGAACCGCCGCATCGACGATCTGACCCTCGCGTCCCGCTTCGTCGAGGTCGGCCTCACCGGATTCGTGCTCAAGTCGCACTACGTGCCGACGACGGAACGGGCCGAGGTGGTACGCAACGCCGTCCCCGGCTTCGGCGCGGTCGGGGCGATCACCCTGAACGGCTCGGTGGGCGGGATGAACCCGGTCGCCGTGGAGATCGCCGGTCGCGGCGGGGCACAGTTCGTCTGGCTGCCGACGGTGGACAGCGCCAACGAGCGGGCCTGCACGGCGAGCAGTCCCGAGGGCGCCACCCCGCCCATGTGGGTTCAGCTCCAGAACGAACTGCGGGACGCGGGCATGGCGGCCGACCCGGTGGACGTGACCGGGCGGGACGGCAGGGTACTGGAGATCACCCGGCAGGTGCTCAGGGTGATCGCGGCGCACGACATGACGCTCGCCACCGGCCATCTCCATTCCGACGAGATCGCCGCCGTCGTGGACGCCGCCGTCGAGGAGGGCGTACGCCGGATCGTGGTCACCCACCCGGAGTTCACCTCTCAGCGCGTGGGCGTGGAGCGTCAGCGCGCACTCGCCGCCCGGGGCGCCCTGCTCGAACGGTGCTTCACCACCCCCTACACCGGCAAGGTCTCCTGGGATCTGTGGCTGGAGAACATCAGGGCGGCCGGCCCGGAGCACTCCGTGCTCTCCAGTGATCTCGGGCAGCCCTTCAACCCGCCCGTGGAGGACGGCCTGGCGCTGCTCGCCGACCGGTTGCTCGCCGCGGGCTTCAGCGAGCCGGAGATACGGACCATGGCCGTGGACAACACCCACTGGCTCGCCGGGGTGGCGAAGGATCGACAGCAACGATGAACGGCGTCCTGGAGATCCGGCGGCTGACCAAGCAGTTCGTCAAGGACGACCTGGGGATCGTCGCGTTGCGCGACCTGACCCTCGGGGTCCAGGAGGGCTGCTTCGTCACGGTCCTCGGCCGCAGCGGCTGCGGCAAGTCGACCATGCTGAACCTGATGTCCGGGCTCATGCGCCCCACTTCGGGCGTGGTGACGTACCGGGACGAGCCGGTGTCCGGTCCGCGTACCGAGGTCGGCTACATGACCCAGTCCGACACCCTCATGCCCTGGCGCGACGTCGTCCACAACGTCGAGATGCCGATGGAGATCCAGGGAGTGCAGGCGAAGGAGCGGCGCGCACGCGCGGTGGATCTCATCGAGCGGGTCGGCCTGACCGGCTTCGAACGTCACTATCCGCGCGAACTGTCCGGCGGTATGCGGCGCCGGGCGAGCCTGGCCAGGATGCTGGCCGGCGACCCGGAGGTGCTGCTGCTCGACGAGCCCTTCGGCGCACTCGACGCGCAGCTCCGCTCCGTTCTCCAGGCCGAGTTGCTGCGGCTGTGGCAGGGCAGCGGGCAGACCGTGGTGTTCGTGACGCACGACATCGAGGAGGCGCTGCTGCTCGGCGACCGGGTCGTGGTGCTCGGCCGGGTCGGCCGGGTGGTCCTGGACAAGGTGATCGACCTGCCTAGGCCGCGCGACGCCGACGAACTGCGGGTGGACCCGCACTTCGTCGGCCTGCACAAGGAGATGACGGCGGCGCTGCGGGAGGCGCGATGAGCACGGTCGACGGAGAGACCGAGACGACGGTGGACGCCGAGAAGACCACTGGTCAGTCGGTCACCGTCCCGCTCGACCGCAGCTGGTGGGAGAGACACGGCGGCAAGGTGATCATCTGGGTCGGCCGGCTGGTCTTCGTCGCGGTGCTGCTGGTCGCCTGGGAGCTGTCCGCCGGCCGGCTGTTCGACATCACCTTCACCAGCCGGCCGCTGGACGTCGTCCACCGGCTCGCCGAGTACCAGCGGGACGGACTGCTCTGGTCCAACACCTGGGTCACCCTCAAGGAAGTCATCCTCGGGTTCACACTCGGCGCCTCGGCCGGAGCGGTCACGGGATTCGTCCTCGCCTCCCTGCCGACCTTCTACCGGGTCGTCGACCCCTTCATGGTCGCGCTGTACTCGTTGCCGAAGGTGGCGCTCGCACCGCTGTTCATCGTCTGGTTCGGCATCGGCATGCAGATGAAGGTGCTCCTCGCCGCCGTCACCGTGTTCTTCCTGGTCTTCCTCAACACCGCGGTGGGGGTGCGTGAGGTCGACCGGGGACTGATCGACGCGGTCCGGCTGATGGGGGGCCGTCGCCGTGACGTGGTCCTGAAGGTGGTCCTTCCCGCTTCGATGACCGGTGTGCTGACCGGTCTCAAGGTCGCCGTCCCCTACTCGCTGATCGGTGCCGTGATCGGCGAACTGGTCGCGTCCAACCGGGGGTTGGGCTACCTGATCAGCGACGCGGCCGCCAACTTCGACACGGCGGGCGTCTTCGCGACGCTCGTGGTGCTGGGGACCATCGCCACCGTCCTGAACCTGCTCGTCGGTGTGCTTGATCGCAGGGCCAACCGCTGGAAGCCTCTGGAGGTCCGCAAATGAACGATCTGAACCGTCGGCAACTCGTCAAGGGCATCCTCGCGACCGGAGCGGTCACCCTGACCGGCGCGGGCTGCGCGGAGTCCGGCGCCTCGACAGCGGTCGGCAAGCTGTCGGTGGGTCAGGTCAGCGCGTCGATCGCGTTCTTCCCGATGTTCATCGCGACCGAGAAGGGCTACTTCAAGGACGAGGGCGTCACCTTCGACGACCCGCCGATCCTCGGCAACGGCTCGAAGGTGGCGGCCGCGCTGAAGTCCGGCAGCATCGAACTCGGCGGTTCCGTGATGACCGACGTCTTCAAACTGTCGGAGGTCGAGAGCGACATCCGCCTCGTCGCCAACCTCGTCGACAAGTACTACATCGACATCGTCACCGGCGAGAAGTTCGACGGCGCGGCGGTCGACGCCACCCTGGAGAAGCGGATCGAGTCGCTGCGCGGCAAGAAGATCGGCATCACCGGGCCGGGCAGCGGCACCGAGGCACTCGTCGTCTACCTCTTCACCAAGGGCGGCATGGACGCCAAGAAGGACGCCGAACTCGTCAACCTCGGCAGCGAACCCAGCGCGGCCCTCGGAGCGCTCAAGTCCGGCCAGGTCGACGCCCTCTCCTTCGCCCAGCCGCTCGCCCAGCAGGCGGAGGGGGACGGCGTCGGCACCACCTACATCTCCCCGTGCCGCGGCGACATCCCCGACCTGGTCCACGCCTCCCACGGTGTCCTCTACACCACCGCGAGCATCCAGAAGGACAAGGCCAAGGAGATAGCCGCCTTCCAGAGAGCGCTGACACGGGCGAGGAAAGACATCCACGGCGACGACTCCGCGGAGGTCAGGAAGCTGCTCGCCGAGTACCGCAGCGGGATGTCCGAAACGACACTCGACGCGCTGCTTCCCCTGCTGAAGGACGAGATCCCGGCGACCAACGGCTTCAAGCGCTCCTCCTTCGACACCGCGGCCGAGTTCCACAAGTTCTCCGGCCTCATCGACAAGGACCCCGACTACGACCGACTCGTCCCGTCGAACCTGCGCGAAACGTGACTCCGGACGTCGTGGTCATCGGCGGCGGCAACGCGGCGATCGTGAGCGCGCTGACCGCCGCCGACACCGGAGCCCGGGTGCTGCTCCTCGAACGCGCACCCGTGGTCTTCCGCGGCGGCAACAGCCGGCACACCCGCAACATCCGGTGCGCGCACGACACCGGCGACGAGTTCACGACCGGCCCCTACCCCTTCGACGAGCTCTGGCGCGACCTCTGCGGAGTCGGCGACGGGCCGAGCGACGAGCGGCTCGCCGAGCTGACCGTGCGTCAGTCGACGTCCGCCCCGGCCTGGATGGCCGCCCACGGCGCCCACTGGCAGCAGGCGCTCACCGGCACGCTCAACCTGGCCCGCACCAACAGGTTCTTCCTCGGCGGCGGCAAGGCACTGCTCAACTCCTACTACCGGACGGCGGAACGGGCGGCGGTGAGCATCGAATACGACCGCAGGGTCACGCACCTGGATTTCGACGGCGACTCCTGCACCGGCGTACTCACCGACGACGGCCGCCGCATCAGCGCCGCCTCCGTCATCTGCGCGAGCGGCGGGTTCGAGGCCGACCTCGCCTGGCTGGGCCGCTATTGGGGTGAGGCGGCCAAGGGCTTCCACGTGCGCGGACCGTCGTACAACGACGGGGGAGTGCTGCGGGAGCTACTGGACGCCGGTGCTCAACACGCAGGCGAGGAACGCGGATTCCACGCCGTCGCGGTGGACGCCCGCAGCCCGAAGTACGACGGCGGGATCGCCACCCGCATCGACTCCATCCCCTTCGGCATCGTGGTCAACCGGGACGGCCGCCGCTTCTACGACGAGGGCGAGGACATCTGGCCCAAGCGGTACGCGATCTGGGGACGGAACATCGCCCTCCAGCCCGGACAGATCGCCTACGCACTGTGGGACGCGAAGGTCCAGGGAGCCTTCCTGCCGCCCATGTACGGCAGTTACTCGGCGGACACGGTCGAGGAACTCGCCGAGGTGCTGGGCCTGGACAAGCGGGCCGTGGCCGAGACCGTCACCGCCTTCAACACGGCGGTCGACCGGGGCGGCGCCCCCGCGCGGCCCTTCTCCATGGCCGAGCCGGACGGCAGGACAACCGCCGGACTCGATCCGCCGAAGAGCAACTGGGCCCAACGCCTGGACACTTCACCGTTCCACGCCGTGCCGATGCGCCCCGGGATCACCTTCACCTACCTCGGCGTCGCCGTCACCGACCGGGCACGGGTACGCCGCAGGGACGGCGGAGTCTTCCGCAACCTCTTCGCCGCCGGCGAGATCATGTCGGGGAACATCCTCTCCACCGGCTACCTCGCCGGATTCGGCATGACCATCGGCACCGTGTGGGGACGCATCGCGGGAAGGGAGGCCGCCCGCCATGCCCTCGGATGACCTCTCCGGCAAGAACCTCTTCAGCGAGAACCTTTTCGGTGAGGCGGAACGCCAGCTCACCATCTGCAACTCCTGCCGCTACTGCGCCGGTTACTGCCCCGTCTGGCCCGCCCTTGAGCTGCGTACGGCCCTGGAAGTCCAGGACATCACCCACCTCGCCAACCTCTGCCACGACTGCGGCGACTGCCTCAGCGCCTGCATGTACGCCCCGCCGCACGAGTTCGCGGTGGACCCGCCGAGCGTCTTCACCGAGGTCCGGCAGGACACGTACCGCCGCTACATCTGGCCGCACCGCACGCCGGGAGGCTTCGCGACGGGCGTCGCCTTCACCGTCGTAGGCCTCGTACTCGCCCTGCTGTCCTGGCTGTTCACCGGCCGCCCGTTCACGGTGGCGGACACGCCCGGGGACCCGTACGAGATCCTTCCGCACACACCACTGCTGATCGCGGTGGGGGTGCCGAGCCTGTGGGCGGCCGCCATGTTCGGCTGGGCGACGCTTCGGTACTGGCGGGACGTGCATGGCCCCCTCGCCGACCTGTTCCGGCTCCGTGTATGGCTGACGACGTTCACGCAGGCCGTGCAGTTGCGGCACATGACCGGGGGCGACGCGGGCTGCGAGGTGCCCGGCCGGCGGGGATTCCATGTGGTGCTGCTGTACGGCTTCGGGCTGTGCGTGGTGTCGACGACTGCGGCGGCGTTCCTGCAGAACGTGCTCGGCGCGCATCCGCCGTACCCCTGGCTGTCCGTTCCCGTGATCAGCGGCAGCGTCGGCGGGATCGCGATGATCGTCGGAGGGACCGGGCTGTGGCTGCGGAGCGGCGGCAGCGGCTTTCTGTGGGCGCTGATCGTCCTCGCCGCCTCCGGCATGCTCACCCTCCTCCTGCGCGAGACCGTCGCCTTCGGCCCGGTGCTTCTGCTGCATGTGGCCGCGGTCGTCGTCGCGTTCGGGATCGCGCCGTACACGAAATTCGTCCACGGGATCTTCCGGACGCTGTCCATCCACCACGACAACCTGGAGCGCTGACATGGGCAACACCGCCGCGACGGTCGCGGGTTACATCCGTTCCGCCGGGGCCCGGTTCGTGTTCGCCTACCCCGGAGATCCGATCATCGAGCTGATGGAGGCCCTGCGCGCCGCCGACGTCGAGGTCGTGCTCGCGGGCCGCGAGGGCACCGCCGTGTTCATGGCCGAGGCCCAGGCGATGGTGACCGGGCGGCCCGGCGTCTGTCTGTCGACGCTCGGGCCCGGGTCGACCGCGATCGTCAACGGGGTGGCCGCCGCCACCTGGGACCGGGTTCCGCTGCTGGCGATCTCCGGCCAGATCGACGCCGGACGCGAGGAGTTGATCACCCATCAGGTGGTGGATCACAAACTGCTCTTCTCGTCGGTCACCAAGTGGGCCGGCCGGATCCACCCCGGATCCGTGGACGCGGTGATGCGCAAGGCACTCCGCCTGGCCGTCGCCGAACGGCCGGGGGCCGTCCATCTCACCGGCTCCGCCGAGACGTTCGCCGCGTCCGCACCTGACGTCGGCATCGCCCCGCCGCCGCTCGACGGCGCCGGGGGAGGCGTGCGGGTGTATCGGGTCCCGGGCGGCCCGGACCCCACGGCCGTCCTGCGTTCCGCCCGGCGTCCGGTGCTGCTGGCCGGGGCGGGCGCGACCCGGTGCGGCGCGTCCGGGGCCCTGCTCCGGCTGGCGGAGGGCGTCGGCGCCCCGGTGGTGGTGTCACCGATGGCCAAGGGCGTGTTCCCGGAGGACCACCCGCTCTTCGCCGGCGTCCTCGACATGGCGTGCAATCAGGTCGTGTGGGAGTTCCTGGGCGGCAGCGACCTCGTCGTGGCCGCCGGATTCGACCCGGTCGAGCTGATCAGGCCGTGGTCCGTGACGGTGCCGGTGCTGCACGTGGACACGACCCCCAACACCGACCAGATCTACCCCAGCGACTGCGAAGTTGTCGGGGATGTGTCCGCGAGTCTGGAGTGGCTCGCCGACGGATGGCGCGGCGAACCCCGTTGGAGCGAGCGGGACGTCGCCGTGCACCGGGAACGGCTCCGCACGGCGTACTACGCGGGCCGCGTCTCCGGCCGCCTCAACCCCACCGACGTCATCGACGTGGTACGCGCGAGCGCACCCCCCGAAACCGTCGTCACCTGCGATGTCGGCTCGCACAAGCTCCTCGTGGGCCAGGGCTGGCAGGCCCGCCGACCGCGGAGTGTCCTCATGAGCAACGGACTGTCCTCGATGGGCTTCGGACTCCCCGGGGCGATCGCCGCCCAGATGGCGTTGGGCGAGGTTCCCGTGGTCGCGCTGATCGGCGACGGCGGGTTCGCGATGGCCGCCACCGAGCTACGACTCGCCGCCGTGCGCGGGTTGCGGCTCGCGGTGGTGGTCTTCGCCGACGGCAGCCTCAACCGCATCGAGCTCAAACAACGGGCCCTCGGCTATCCGAGCACGGCGACCCGCCTGAACGACATCGACCTGGTCGCGCTCGCGGCTTCAATGGGCTGCGACGGGGTGCGTGTGACCTCGACGGCGGAACTGGAGAAGGCGGCGGCGGCGGGGCTGGCGGGCCTGACGAGGCCGCTGCTGATCGAGGCGCGGGTCGACCCGGCCCAGTACGAGACCCAGTTCTAGAGCGCCCCGTAAGGGGCGCGGGGAACTGCGCGACCAGCCACGACGCTGCCGCAGACGAAAGACGACCCCCACGGCACGTGCAACAGAACGCTCAGAGCGTCTCATCGGCAAGAGGGAGCCCGAATTGACCGTCGTCGAGCAACTGGCCGAGTTCGCGGTAGCCCAGCGGCGCAAACCCCTCGCGGCCGACGTACGGCACGCCGCCGTACGCGCGATCGTGGACTGGGCGTCGGCCACGGTCCCGGGCGCGACCACCCCGGCCGCCCGCGGACTCACCGAGGCCCTCGCCCCGAGCCCGGGATCCGGCCCCGCCCGCCTCATCCCCTCGGGGCACACAGCCGACGTACGAACGGCCGCGCTGCTCAACGGAACCGCCGCGCACGCCGCGGAACTCGACGACATCTACCGCGACGCGTTCTACCACCCAGGCGCTCCGACCATCGCGGCGGCGTTCGCGGTCGCCGACCTCGTCGACGCCTCCGGCGAGGACTTCCTGCGTGCCGTGACCATCGGGTACGAGATCGGCGCGCGGATCGCACTCGCCGTAGGACCGGCCCACTACCGCAACTGGCACACCACGGGAACGGTCGGCACCTTCGGCGCGGCCGCAGCGGCGGCGGAACTGCTCCGGCTGGGCCCCGACCGGTTCGCGGGCGCGCTGGCGCTGGCCGCGACCATGGCGGCCGGGCTGCAACAGACCTTCCGCTCGCCGTCCACGGGCAAGCCGCTGCACGCGGGGCACGCCGCCGAAGCCGGCGTGGTGGCCGTACTCGCCGCCGAGAAGGGCCTCGCGGGCGCCCTGGACGTCCTGGAGGGTCCGGCCGGTTTCGGTGTCGCCACCGCCGGGGTGACCGACCTCGCCGTCACCGGCCTGGGCGATCCGTTCTGCGTCACGGCCACGACGGTGAAGTACCACGCCTGCTGCGGGCACACCTTCGCCGCGATCGACGCCGCGCTCGAACTGCGTGCCGACGGGGTACGGGCGGAGGGCTTCGAGGACATCGCGGCCATCGAGATCGAGACCTACGCGACCGCCACCCGGGTCGCCGGCCGCACCGACCCCGGCGACGCCGGGGAGGCCCGGTTCAGCCTGGCGTACACCGTGGCCGCCGCCCTGGTGCTGGGCAGCGTGCGGCTGCGAGCCTTCGAACCCGGGGCGCTGCGCAACCCGGCGATCCGCGACCTCATGGCGCGCACCAGGACACGGGTCGCCCCGGAGCTGGACGCGCTGGCCCCGGGACGCCGGGCTGCCCGGGTGTGCGTCACCGACCGGCAGGGCGCCTCGCGCGAACGGCTGCGGCTCACGCGCAAGGGCGACCCGGACGACCCGCTGAGCGACGCTGAACTGCGCGACAAGTACGAGGAGTTGGTGCCCGCGTTCATCGGCCGGCGGCGGGCCGGGGCGATCGCGGGCGCGCTGTGGAACCTGGCCGCGCTGCCGCGGATGAGCGCTCTGGACTGGGGTTGAAGTGGGGGCTGATGTGGTGGACCACGGCACGGGACTTCTCGTCGACGGGACCTGGACGCACGGCACCGGCAGACTCCCGGTGGCGGACAAGTACACCGGTGAGACGATCGCCGCACTCCATGTCCCCGGACCGGACCAGGTGGCCGCGGCCGTCGCGTCGGCGACCCGCGCAGTGGGCCAACTCCCGTGCGGGGAACGTGCGATGGTCCTGCGCCGGGCCGCCCGGCTCCTGGACGAGCGGCGCGACACGATCGTCGCGCAGTACGTTGCCGAAACCGGTTTCACCCCGTCGGACGCCACCACCGAACTCGACCGCACACTTCTCATCTTCGAGCTCTGCGCCCAGGAGGCCCTGCGGCTGACCGGCGAGCTGGTCCCGGTCCAGGCCGCCACCGGGCACGACGACTCGCTCTGCTTCACCCTGCGGGTCCCGGTCGGTGTGGTCGCCGCCATCACGCCCTTCAACGCGCCCCTCAGCACCGTCGCCCACAAGATCGCACCCGCTCTCGCGGCGGGCAACGCGGTGGTGCTCAAGCCGGCCGAGCAGACGCCACTGAGTGCGGTCGCCCTCGTACAGGCACTGCTCGACGCCGAACTGCCCGAGCGGCTGGTGCAGTTGCTGCCCGGCCCCGGCGAGACGGTCGGCGACCAGCTCGTACGGCACCCCGACGTCCGCTACATCACCTTCACCGGGTCGACCGCGGTCGGCCGCCACATCCGGGCCGTCAGCGGTCTCGCCCGTACCCACCTGGAACTCGGCTCGAACTCCCCGACCCTGCTCTGGCGCGACGCCGACCTCGACCACGCCCTGCCGCTCGTCGTACGCGCCGGATACCGCAAGGCCGGGCAGGTGTGCACCTCCGTGCAGCGCCTCCTCGTACACGAGACGATCGCGGACGAGGTCACCGCACGGCTCACCGCCCTCGTCCGGGCCATCCCGTACGGCGATCCGCGGGCGCCCGGAACCCAGGTCGGCCCGCTGATCGGCCCGCCGGCGGCACAACGTGCGGAGGACCTGGTCAAGGACGCCGTCGGCCGAGGGAGCCTGCTCCTCACGGGAGGAACCCGGGCCGGCACGATGATCGCCCCGGCGGTTCTGGCCGGGCTGCCGGGCAGCGCCCGCCTCGCCTCCGAGGAGGCGTTCGCCCCGCTGCTCGCCATCGCCCGGGTCGGCTCCCTCGACGAGGCGGTACTCCTGGCCAACGCCACCGACTACGGCCTCCAGGCCGGGGTGTTCTGCCAGGACCTCGACGTCGCCCTCACCTTCGCCCGCCGGCTTCGGACGGGCGGCGTCATCATCAACGACACGTCCAGCTGCCACCCCGACCCCATGCCGTACGGCGGGGTCAAGGACAGCGGCCAGGGAGTCGAAGGGCCCGCCTACGCCGTCCCCGACATGACCGAATCACGAACCGTCCTGATCCGGCATCGTGCACCCCGCGAACCCGTCGTACCGCCCGGGACCAGCGCGTAATTCGGTGGTGCCGCGGACCGCGCACCGCTACAGTCGGCGGTGTTCGAGCGGCGACCGGTTGTTGCCGCAGGTGACCTGGCTTGGTTCGGGAGGTGTGACCGATGGCTGTCGTCGAGATGGGCGCTGCCCGCATCCGGAAGTTCATTCAGTCCACCCCTGTGGTCTCCGGCTGACCTCACTCCTTTCCCGCGCCCATGAGCGCGGTGCCGGGGCCACCCGTGTGAAGGGTCACCCCTTGTCTTTCTCTTCCCTCCAGGGTTCGCTCTCGTCCTCCTCGCATCCGCTCGTGCCGTACGGCTGGGATGCGGACTGGGAGGCCGCGTTCGCCCCTTATGCCGAGCAGGGTCTTCTGCCCGGCCGTGTCGTACGGGTCGACCGAGGCCAGTGCGACGTCCTCACCCCGGTCGGCGCCGTACGCGCCGACACCGCGTTCGTCACCCCGCACGATCCGCTGCGGGTCGTGTGCACCGGCGACTGGGCCGCCGTCGAACCCGGCGGCAACCCCCGCTATGTACGGGCCTATCTGCCGCGCCGTACCGCCTTCGTGCGCTCCACCTCCTCCAAGCGGTCCGAGGGGCAGATCCTCGCGGCCAACGTCGACCACGCGATCGTCGCCGTGTCGCTGGCCCTGGAGGTCGACCTCGGCCGGATCGAACGCTTCCTGGCCCTGGCCTGGGAGTCCGGCGCACAGCCGGTGGTCGTGCTCACCAAGGCCGACCTGGTGCCGGACGCGGCCACCCTCGCCCATCTCGTCCAGGACGTGGAGACCACGGCGCCGGGTGTGCCGGTGGTGCCGGTCAGCGCTGTCGACGGCGCCGGGCTCGACGTGCTCGCCGCGGTCGCCTCCGGCGGTACGTCCGTGCTCCTCGGACAGTCCGGCGCGGGCAAGTCGACCCTCGCCAACGCGCTGCTCGGCGAGGACGTCATGGACGTACAGGCCACGCGGGACGCCGACGGCAAGGGCCGCCATACGACGACCACCCGCAACCTGCTGGTGCTGCCGGGCGGCGGTGTCCTGATCGACACACCGGGGCTGCGGGGCGTCGGGCTCTGGGACGCGGAGACCGGCGTCGGGCAGGTGTTCTCCGAGATCGAGGCGCTGGCCGAGCGGTGCCGGTTCCTGGACTGCGCGCACGAGAGCGAGCCGGGGTGCGCGGTCCTGGCCGCGATCGACTCCGGGGAGCTGCCGGTGCGGCGGCTGGAGAGCTACCGCAAGCTGCTGCGGGAGAACCAGCGGATCGTGGCCAAGACGGATGCGCGGGTCAGGGCCGAGATCCGGAAGGACTGGAAGCGGAAGGGGGCGGAGGGGAAGGCGGCGATGGAGGCGAAGCGGGGGCGTTGGCAGTAGGTTGTCTCCACGTCCGATTTCCGCCAGCCCGGACATCTCATCCGGCGGAAACTGGAACACGTGATGGACGAAGACACCAGGTACGAAGCGGTCCGCAGCCGGGACGCCCGGTTCGACGGCGAATTCTTCTTCGGCGTCGAGACGACCGGCATCTACTGCCGCCCGAGCTGCCCCGCCGTCACCCCCAAGCGCCGTAACGTCCGCTTCTTCACGACCGCCGCCGCCGCGCAGGGCTCGGGTTTCCGGGCCTGCCGGCGGTGCCGGCCGGACGCGGTGCCGGGGTCGGCCGAGTGGAACGTGCGCGCGGATGTCGTGGGCCGGGCCATGCGGCTGATCGGGGACGGCGTGGTCGACCGGGAGGGTGTCGCCGGGCTCGCCGTACGGCTGGGATACAGCGCGCGGCAGGTCCAGCGGCAGCTCACCGCCGAGCTCGGCGCCGGGCCCGTCGCACTGGCCCGCGCCCAGCGGTCGCACACCGCGCGCGTCCTGCTCCAGACCACCTCGCTGCCGGTCACGGAGATCGCGTTCGCGTCCGGGTTCGCCAGCGTCAGGCAGTTCAACGACACCATCAGGGCCGTGTACGCCGCGACGCCCACCGGACTGAGGTCGTCCGCGCCCAAGGGCCGTACGGCCACTCCGACGGCCGGTGTTCCGCTGCGCCTCGCGCACCGGGGCCCGTACCAGGCCGAAGCCGTCTTCGATCTGCTGGCGGACGAGGCCGTCCCCGGCGTCGAGGACATCGGTGGACCGCGCGGGCGGCGGACGTACCGGCGCACCCTCCGCCTTCCGTACGGCACCGGAATCGTCGCCGTCGAAGAGCGGCCGGGACTGCCGCGGCCCGGGCCCGGCGGGTGGCTGGACGCCCGGCTGCACCTCACCGACCTGCGCGACCTGACGACGGCCGTGCAGCGGCTGCGGCGGCTGTTCGACCTGGACGCCGATCCGTACGCCGTGGACGAGCGGCTCGGCGCCGATCCGCGGCTCGCCCCGCTGGTCGCCGCCCGGCCCGGGCTGCGGTCACCGGGCGCCGCCGATCCGGAGGAGCTGGCGGTGCGGGCGCTGGTGGGGCGTACGGCGGCAGAGCAGCTCGTACGGCGCTACGGCAAGGCCCTGGACGCGCCCTGCGGCAGCCTCACGCATGTCTTCCCCGAGCCCGCCGTCCTCGCGGAGGCCGAGCCGGACGGTCCCCTGGGCGCGCTCGCCGCCGCCCTCGCCGACGGCTCCGTACGACTGGACCCGGGGGCCGACCGGGACGAGGCGCAGGACGCGCTGCTCGCCCTGCCCGGGATGGACGCCCGCACGGTGGCGGTCATCCGCACCCGCGCCCTCGGCGACCCGGACGTGGCCGTGCCCGGCACGGACGTCCCCGACAGCTGGCGCCCCTGGCGCTCCTACGCACTACAACACCTGCGCGCAGCAGGGGAGTTGGAGCAACGATGACCTACTACACCACCCTCGACAGCCCCCTCGGCCCCCTCCTCCTCACCGCCGACGCCGACTCCACACTGACCTCCCTCTCCATGCCCGGCCAGAAGGGCGGCCGCACCGTCCAGGACGGCTGGCAGCACGACCCCGGCCCCTTCCGCGAGGCGGAGGAGCAGCTCGCCGCCTATTTCGCCGACGACCTGAAGGAGTTCCGGCTGCCGCTGCGTGCCGAGGGCACCGAGTTCCGGGAGCGGGTCTGGTCCGCGCTCGACTCCGTGCCGTACGGCGCCACCACGACCTACGGTGAGATCGCCGCCCGCATCGGAGCGTCCCGCGCCGCGGTACGGGCGGTCGGCGGCGCGATCGGCGCCAATCCGCTTCTCGTCCTCCGCCCTTGCCACCGTGTGATCGGCGCGGACGGCTCATTGACCGGGTATGCGGGCGGCCTCGACCGCAAGGTCCGGTTGCTGACGCTTGAGGGCGTGCTGTGAGTTCTGCTGCGGCGCCGTCGTGGCTGGTCGCGCAGTTCCCCGCGCCCCTTTGGGGCGCTGCCGAACCGCAGCCGACTTCACCCGGCCTGCTCAGCTCTCCTCCAGCCCCCAGCTGTGGATCCGCCGCGGATGGATGCGGATCACCTCCTCGCTGAAGTGTGGGCCCAGGTCGTGCGGGCCGGTGAAGAGTTCGGCCTCGCCGCGGATGTCGACGCCGCGTACCTTCCAGGGGCGGGCGCTGATCATGTCGTCGACGACGAGAGCGACCTTCGGGTTCTTCTGGAGGTTGCGCCACTTCTTGGTGGTGCCCATCGCCCGGCCGCTGATCAGGATCGTCCCGTCGTCCTGGGGGAAGATCCCGACCGGGTTCGCCTGCGGCTGACCCTGCGGGTCGACGGTGGCCAGCCGCCCCAGCCGCTGGGTCTTCAGATACGCGCGTTCGGCCTCGGTGAATTCCGCCATGACGGCAGCCAAGCATGGCGTCCGCACCGGGCGCATCGGATCGTGGACCTAGGACTGGTTACCTTTCCGTGCCGGGCAGCCCCCAGCGGGGCGCGCCCTCGTTGGGCCGTACGGGTGTGACGCCAGGAGTAAGGGGGCCAATGGCGATCCGCTAGGTCAGCCCCAGAGCACCGCGCCCAGCCACGCCCCGAAGATCAGCAGGCAGGTGAAGAGCTCCGCCAGCACGCTCGAGCCGCCGTTGCGCATCGCCGTGCGCAGGGCCGCCTTCGCCTCGCCGTGGCGGCCCAGCCGGAAGCGCTCGTAGAGGTAGATGCCGGCCATGAAGCCGGGGATGGCGCCCAGCACCGGGATCAGGATGAAGCCGAGAAGCGCGCCCGCACCGGCGTACACCCCCATCCGGGGCGTGGCGCCGCTCGCGCGCAGGCGCCGGGGCGGCAGGGACCAGCGGACCACCTGGGAGAGGAACAGCGCGACGGTGGTGCCCACGAGCACCCACCAGGCGACGGGCTGCGGATCCTTCAGCGCCCACCACATGACCGCGGCCCACACGAGCCACGACCCCGGCACCCCGGGCACCAGCACTCCGCACAGGCCGAGCAGGATGACCAGGCCGACCAGCAGGAGGTCCAGGACTCCCATTTGTCCAGGGTGCCGGAGTGGAGGAGAAAGCGCAGGTCACCCCCGCCGGTCCCGCGCCACCCACCCCCGCTCGTACGCGTGCCACCCCAGCTGGAGCCGGGTCGTCACCCCGGTCAGCTCCATCAGACGTTTCACCCGGCGCTGCACGGTCCTGAGGCCCAGGTCGAGCTGTTTGGCCGCGCTCGCGTCGGTCAGCCCGGCCAGCAGCAGGGAGAGGATCTCCAGGTCGGTGCCGTCGGGACCGTCCGGGTCGTCCTGCGACACTCCGGCGGCCCCGATCCGCAGCGGCAGCGCGTCCCGCCACACCGACTCGAACAATCCGGAGAGCAGTTCCAGCAGCCCGCTGGCATGCACGACCAGCGCGGCGGGCTCGGCGGTGTGCGAGGTCAGCGGGACCATGGCGAGCGTCCGGTCGGCGACCACCAGCTTGGTCGGCACCCGGTCCACCATCCGCACCTGCTCGTCACGGCCGAGCGCGTCGGACAGCTCGGTGATCCCGTGCGGCAGATCGAGGACCGACCGCTCGACGACCACCCGGTAGCGCACCCCGCGCCCGGCCGCCTGCTCCTCCGCGTCGTTCTCCGTGCCGGTGACCACGACCGGGTTGCCGGTGACCAGCGCGCACACCTCCTCGCTCGCCCCGAGCTGGAGCTGGAGGAAGCGCTGGGAGACCGCGGCCGACCCGATCACCACCTCGACCAGGTCATGGACGGCGGGCTCGGCGGCCGCCGCCCGGTACTCCTCGGCGAGCAGCGCGGCCGCCAGCTCCGCCTTCTCCAGTTCGTGCCGCTGCTGGGTGAGGAGCGCGCCCAGCGCCACCCCGGGCGGCGCGGCGACCCAGCGCCCCGGCCGGGCCGACGACTGGGCCGCGAGTCCGTGCCGCTCCAGTCGGCGCAGGGCGCGCTCGGTGTCGTACTCGCCGAGCGTCAGCCGCCGGGCGAGATCGGGTACGTCGGCCGCGCCCACCGACACCAGCGCCCGGTACGCCGACTCGTGCGTCTCGTCCAGGCCTATCGCTGCCAGCATGCGGCGCCGTCCCTCCCCAATGACCCCGTGGCGGAAACCGGCCACGGCGCAAACCCGCCTCGGCACATCATCGCCGTACCACCCGCCACTCTGCCAAGGTGACGCCACCGCAGCATCAACCACCGTCCGCATTGCCCGTATTGGGCCTCCTTGGCCTGCGCAGATACGCCCGCGGGCAGGCGGCCGCACGGGAAGAAGGCGATCTTGGGGAGAGCCCTACGGCGTACGGCCCTGGGGGCGGCGACCGCCGCCGTCCTGGCCGTCACGACAGCCGTGCCCACGCACGCGACCGACGAGCCGAGACCGCCGACCGGCAGCCGGGCCACCCCCGGCGCCGGTTCCGTCGTCACCCTCGTCACCGGCGACCGGGTCCTCGTCACGAAGGACGGGGCCGTCACCCTGCCCGGCCCGGACGGCACGACCCCCGTCACCCAGACCCGCCGCTCCGGCGACGACCTGTACGTCTACCCCGAGAGCGCGATCGAGGCGCTCGCCGCCGGCCGCGTCGACGAGGAACTCTTCAATGTCACCGGCCTGGTCCGCCAGGGCTACGACGACGCGCACAGCGAGACGCTCCCGCTCATCGCGACGTACGACCGGTCCGTGGCCCGCAGCGTCCCCGCCACGCCGCGCGGCGCCGAACGCGAACTCGTCCTCGACCCGATCGACGGCGTGGCACTGAAGACGGACAAGGCGAAGACCGCCGACTTCTGGGCCGACGTCAGCCGGGGCGACGTGAAGAAGCTGTGGCTCGACGCCAAGGTGCAGGCCACGCTGGACCGTTCGACCCGGCAGGTGCATGCCCCCGAGGCCTGGGCCGCGGGCTACGACGGCAAGGGCACCAAGGTCGCCGTCCTCGACACCGGGGCCGACGCCGACCACCCGGACCTCAAGGGCCGGATCACCGCGGCGAAGAACTTCACCGACTCCGAGGACGCTGCCGACCGCGACGGCCACGGCACCCACACCACCTCCACGGTCGGCGGCACGGGCGCGGCGAGCGACGGCAGGAAGAAGGGCGTCGCGCCGGGCGCCGGACTCCTCAACGGCAAGGTCCTCAACGACTACGGCTACGGCGAGACCTCCTGGATCATCGCCGGCATGCAGTGGGCGGTCGACCAGGGCGCCGACGTCGTCTCCATGAGCCTCGGCAACCCGGCCCGCACCGACTGCGGCGACCCGATGGCCCAGGCCACCGAGGAACTCGCCAGGTCGAGCAAGGACACCCTGTTCGTCATCGCCGCCGGCAACACCGGACCCGGCAACAACACCGTCTCCTCGCCCGGTTGCGCCCCGAGCGTCCTCACCGTCGGCGCCGTCGACCGCGACGACTCCACAGCCTCCTTCTCCAGCCGCGGCCCGGCGTACGGCTCCCACACCCTCAAGCCCGAGATCACCGCCCCGGGCGTCGGCATCTCCGCCGCCAACGCGGGCGGCCGTGGCGTCTACGCGTACCAGTCCATGAGTGGTACGTCGATGGCGACGCCGCATGTCGCGGGCGCGGCGGCGCTGGTCAAGCAGCGCCACCCCGACTGGTCCGCCCAGCAGATCAAGGCGGCCCTGGTCTCCTCGGCCGACGCGGACATCCCCGGCGACGTCCGGGAGGCGGGCGGCGGACGACTCGACGTGGCGACCGCGATCGACCAGCCGGTGCTCGGCGCCCCCGCGGTCCAGGGCGGCAGCTTCAACTGGCCGCAGGACCGCAGCGACCGCACGACGGTCGCCGTGCCCTACACCAACACCACGGACAGGGCGGTGGAGTTGAAGTTGTCGGTGCCCGCCGTAACCGGCAACGACGGCTCCACCGTCCGCTCACCGATCGCCCACCTCACGGCCCGCTCCGTCGCCGTCCCGGCGGGGAAGACCGTCGAGGTCCCGCTCGCCGTCGACCCGACCGCGAGCCTCAAGCGTGCCCAGTACGGCGACATCACCGGCCGCGTCGTCGCCACGGCCGACGGCGTCACCGTCTCGACGCCCTTCTCCCTCTACGTCCAGCCTGAGACGGTCACCCTGCGGGTCAAGCTCGTCGACCGCCTCGGCAAGCCCGCCGACGGCGCCTCCTCCGTCGACGTCATCGGCACCGAGCGCTCCGCGGGAAGTGCCACGATTGGGCGTCGGTCGTCTGCGGGTCCGTCGTGGCTGGTCGCGCAGTTCCCCGCGCCCCTTCAGGGCGATGCCGAACCGCTGCCGACTTCGCTCAGCGGCGAGCGGCGGTTCAACGACGGCGCGACCGACCAGACGTACGCGATCCGCCCGGGCAGCTACTTCCTCTCCAGCTTCATCACCACGCCGGAGACCGAAGGCACGCTCATCAACTCCCTCGCCTTCGTGGCCCGTCCGCAGCTGGAGATCCGCAAGGACACGACCGTCGTGCTCGACGCCCGCAAGGCCCACCGGCTGAGCGTGCGGACGGACAAGCCGTCCGAGATCCGGGCCGCCACGCTCGGGTTCGCGCGCAGCTGGGACGACACCTGGCTGCACGCCGGCACCGCGGTCGGCAACCGGACCGTCCGGGGCTACTACGCCTCGGTCGACGGCCGGGCCACCGACGGCAGCTTCGAGTTCGACAGCTTCTGGCGCGCGGCAGCCCCGCAGATCACCGAACTCGCCGTCGTGGGCGGGCGGTCACTGCATCCGGTGACCGCGTCGACGAGTTCGGCGAACCTGGACGGCACGGGCCGGGCGCCGCTGTTCGACGCCAAGTCCGGTACCCAGGAGGACCTTTCGGGCGCCGCCGGGAAGATCGCGCTCGTCGAGCTGCCGGACAGCGGCAGCGCGTACGAGATCGCGGAGCGTGCGAAGGCGGCCGGTGCGGTCGCCGTCCTCGGATACCGCGAGGCGCCCGGCCGCTGGTATCCGTCGGCGGGCTTCACCGGCGGCCCGCTGCCCGTCCTCGGCATCCCGGCCGAGGAAGCGACGGCCCTGCTCGCGGCGACGGACGTGACCCTGCGCTGGAAGGCCACGGCCAAGAGCCCGTACGTCTACAGCCTCGCCTTCCCGGAGACGGGACCGGTCCACGGTGACCGCGCCTACCGCGCGCGGGACAAGGAGCTGGCGGCGACGACGGCGACGTACCAGGCGATGGGTACGGCCACCGACTACATCGACCTGATGACGATGACGCGCCCCAGTGGACTGTCCGGCTACTTCGGTGACTTGGAGACCGTGCCCGCGCCCTTCACCCGCACCGAGTACCACTCGGCCGGCACGACCGGCTGGGGGCACGATGTGTCCAGCAGCTTCCCGTGGGGCGAGTTCATGATCGACCCGGTGCGGACGTACGAGAAGGGGGAGCGCCGGACCGAGGAGTGGTACGGCGGGGTCGTCTCGCCGGTCGCCCCGCTCGACGACAGCGGGGAGCAGGCGCTCGCCGCCGAGCGGCAGGGCAACCTGATCGGTGTGGCGCCCGGGTTCTGGGGCGATGCCCAACACCGGGGAGTTCAGGGCGGTTTCGGTGACATCGGGAACATGGTGCTGAAACAGGACGGCGAGACGATCGGCGACAGCCCCTATCCGTTCGGGGTGTTCGAGGTACCGGCCGAGGAGTCGCCGTACGAACTCACCCTGAACACCATGAAGATCGGCCCGCCCGCACGTGTGTGGAACCGGTCGACGAGCACGACGACGACCTGGTCCTTCCGCTCCGGCCTCGACGAGGACGTCTACTCCCAGGGCGTCCCGCTGCTCTTCCCGCGCTACGAACTGCCGGAGGACGGGCTCAAGACGCTCCCGGCGCGGGACGGGCTGCGCATCGGCCTCACGGCGACCGGTCACGCGGGCTACGAGCCCGGAGGGTTGACCTCCGCGCAGGTGGCCTACTCGTACGACGGCGGGGAGACCTGGACCGAGGCGCGCATGGAGCGGGGTGACGGTGGCTGGAACGCGGTGGTGAACCACAGCGGAGCCTCAGGTAAGCAGGTCACACTCAGGGCCCGGCTGACCGACACGAACGGCAATGCGGTCACCCAGATCGTGACCCGGGCCTACGACGTGCGCTAGCGCTCCGCTGGAGACGCGCGCCCCTCACGGGGCGCGACAGGCGTCGCCGGGCGGTTCTCCCGTGGGGGGTGGGATCGCCCGGCGACTTCTTTTCCCGATGCCCCGTTTTCATCCGGCCCGTGCGGTGGACAATTGGGGGCATGAGCCAGCAGGGGGGAAGTCCCACCGGTCACGAGGACGACTGGTGGGGACAGCTGTACAACGACTCCACCGACGACACGGGCCCCACGGCCGAGCCCGACTCGGTCGACGACCGGTTCGTCTCGGCGGCGGGGGCGGTGGGCGACGGCAGTGCGTCGGACTCGGGGGCTTTGGGCGACGGCAGTGCGTCGGGGGCGACAGTCCCTCAGCCGCGAGCCGGGGCCTCACCGACAGGGGGCCCGGGACGGCACCGGGCCCCCTGGGAATCCCCGCCCACCGCATCTCCGCCCCCGGCGACGTTCCCGCCGGGTCCCAAGCCCCCCGGCTTCGCCGACCAGCCGCCCTCGACGACCGGCGCCGCCCGCACCTCGACGGAGACACCGGCCACGACCACCCCGGCGTCATGGACCCCGGAGGACACACCGCCGGGGTCGGCGCGGGACGACACGGTGGCGAACAGCGACAGGAGAGCCGGTTCCCCCCGGGGAGGGGCCGATGACTCGGCCGACGTGCCTTCCGAGGCTCCTTCCGTGCCGGTGCCCGCTCGTCCCCCCGTCGAGCCCGACTCGGAGGAGCGCCCCGCAAGACCTCCGCGTCCCGCAGGACCCGGCGCCGAAGCCCCGGCCACCTCGCCGCCCGCCCGCCATGCCGCGCCCACGCGCGTCGACATCCCCACAACCCCGCCCCCGTCCCTCGACTACGTCGGCTCAGGACCTCCCACCTACGACGCCGAACCCACCGCGTTGCCCCCCGCCGATCCGGATGAGCTGGACGATCTGGTCGCGGACACCGTGCTGGACGGGGCGCGGTACGGGGCGTGTTCGTTGCGGGCTGTCTCCGTGCGGGGGGACTCCGCGCGGTACCGGGGCGAGCCGCGGCGCGATTCGTTGCTCATGGCGCGGTTCGGCAGCGGCGACCACACGTTGATCCTCGTGGCGATGGCGACCGGCGCCCGTGCGACACCGGGGGCGCACCGGGCGGCCGCCGAGGCCTGCCACTGGATCGGACGGGCCGTGGGACGCAGCCATGCCCGGCTCAGCGAGGACATCCGGGCCGCCCGGCGCGGTGATCTGAAGTCCGGGCTGCACCGGCTCACCGACCGCAGCCTCGGCAAGCTCCGCGCCACCGCCGCCGAGCAGGGCATCGACCCCGAGGAGTACGCGGCCACCCTGCGCTGCCTGCTGCTGCCCGCCGACCCCGAGTGCCGTACGCGCGTGTTCTTCGGCGTCGGAGCGGGCGGACTGTTCCGGCTCAGGGACGGCGAGTGGCATGACATCGAGCCGCAGATCGGCGACATCACCGGCGAACCCGTCGTCGGCTTCGGCTCGCTCCCGCACGAGACCCCCGAGGGCGACCGGCTCACCATGGACCTGGGCATCCCGACCCCCCCGAGCCCGTACGAACCCGCACTCGAGCCGCCCCGCGAACCCTTCCGCTTCCGTGCCTCCGTCGCCCGCCCCGGTGACACGCTCCTGATGTGCACCGGCGGCCTGGCCGAACCCCTGCGCGGCGAACCCGAACTGTGCAAGTACCTGACCGGCCGATGGTCGGGCCCCACCCCGCCCGGTCTCGCCGCGTTCCTCGCCGACACCCAGACCCGGGTCAAGGGATACGCCGACGACCGTACGGCCGCCGCCGTCTGGGAGGAGTGACCGCACGACCTCGTAGGCTGACTCTCGCACGCGATGGACAGGAGGCCGAGGTGGCCGGGATGACGCCGACCGAGACGACGGTGGCCGAGGTGATGGCCGAGCTGGCCGCGCTCGACGACCCGAAGGCACGCGCGGTGAACGAGAAGCACGGTGACGATCACGGTGTGAACCTCAGCAAGCTGCGCGCGCTCGCGAAGCGGCTGAAGACACAGCAGGAACTCGCGCGCCGGCTCTGGGAGACGGATGACACCGCGGCGAGACTGCTGGCGCTTCTGATCTGCCGCCCGAAGGCCTTCGAGCGTGCCGAGCTGGACGCCATGGTGCGCGAGGCGCGCGCACCCAAGGTGCACGACTGGCTCGTGAACTACGTGGTGAAGAAGAGCCCGCACTCCGAGGAGCTGCGCCTGGCCTGGTCCGCCGATCCGGATCCGGTGGTCGCGAGTGCCGGCTGGGCGCTGACCACCGAACGCGTGGCGAAGAAGCCCGAGGGACTCGGCCTCGCCGGGCTGCTCGACGTCATCGAGGCGGAGATGAAGGACGCCCCGGACCGCCTCCAGTGGGCGATGAACCACTGCCTGGCGCAGATCGGCATCGAGCACGCCGAGCACCGCGCCCGTGCCCTCGACATCGGTGAGCGCCTGGAGGTGCTCAAGGACTACCCGACGTCCCCGGGCTGCACGTCTCCGTTCGCGCCCACCTGGATCACCGAGATGGTGCGCCGGCAGGAAGATCGTGCTCAGTCGGTCCGGGGAACCCACTGAAGCTCGGAGTACCAGTAGCGGGGCAGGCCCTCGATGCCGCTCGTGCGGAACGGACGGCCGTGGTCGTCGATGCGGACCGTTCCGGAGCGCCCCTGTGAGGACCAGTCGAGCTCCAGGAACCAGCGGCAGTCGCAGGTCCGGGTCGTCGCGGTGACGAGCAGTACCTCCGGGTCCTCGGAGGAGACCCGGTAGGGCATGCGCACCGCCGGGATCGGGCCGTTCTCGTCGCCGCCGTCGACCGGGCGGGCGATGGGCCGGCTGATGTCCAGGTTGACGTCGAAGTAGCGCGGGGAGAGCGATCCGCCGCAGCCCTGGTCCATGGAGTACACGTTCCCGGCGACGGGCTCGGCGCGGCCCACCACCCGGACGCGGAGCGCCTCCAGGACCACCGCGGTGGAGTCGCGCCCCTGCACCGAGATCTCCACCAGCTGCTCCCGCCCGTGCACCGCCCCGAGCTCCCGGGCCCAGTTCGCGGCGTCCTGCGACACCGGCGGCGGAGGGACCTGTTGCGGCGCCTTGTCGACGATGTAGTCGTGAGCGCAACCGAGGGCCCACTCATGGGAGTTGGCGGTCCAGGTGAGCGGCACGGCGGCCGTGCCGGTCGGCGGCTGTTCGCCGCCGGAGGAGCCGCCGCCCGACGGGCCGTCGCCGGAGGGGGCGCCGCCGCCGTCGCTGGGCGGTGCGGACGTGGTCGCCTTGCCGCTGACGGACGGGGACGGTGTGGCCGATCCGGGGGAGGCGCTGGGCGACTTCGCCGACGGGCTCTTCGGTGCGCCGGACGACGTCGTGGCGGCGGGGCCCGCCGACCGTGCACTGCCGTCCACCGAGGAGCGCCCGTCCGGCAGCGCGGCGAGGCTGCCCAGGGTGGCGAGCAGCGCGGCCGTCACGGCGGCCGTCGTGACCGTGATGCGTCGGCGGCGGTACCAAGGGGTGCGGGGAGCGGCGGAGTTGGAGGCGGGTGCGGGGACAGGATCCAGCGCCGTGTCGGTCGGCTCCACCGAGTCCGTACGGTCCATACCGTCCGCTTCCGTCGTCTTCGCCTTCCCCGCGGAGCGCTGTCGGGCCGCCACCGCGGCCAGCCACAGCCGGTGCAGCTCCAACCGCTCCTCCGAAGACGCCCCGCACAGTGCGGCGAAGCGTTCCACGGGGGCGAAGTCGAGAGGGACCGCTTCGCCCGCGCAGTAGCGGTGCAGGGTGGAGGTGTTCATGTGCAGGCGGCGGGCCAGCGCACCGTAACTGCGGTCCGTACGCGCCTTCAACTGCCTCAGCAGCGCCGCGAACCGATCGACGTCGTCCTCTTCCGGCACCATTCCCCCGTATCTCCCCTCCCGGGACGCCGTCCCAGGCTCCCCTGTACCTGCACGTCGGACGGGCTGGGATGGTTCCACCGTCGCCGATGGGGCGCCGGCGGTTGCCTCCGCCCGCCGTGACCGCCGATGCTCTTGGTGCCGCACCGACCAGGACCGGGCCGGCCACCTGGTACCGCGGCGGCGTCCGGCATCGCACTCACGCACTCACTCACGGGGGACACCCATGCCCATGCCCATCCGAGCAGGCGCGCTCACCCTACTCGCCCTCACCGGCCTCACGCTGGCTTCTGTACTGGCCGCACCGGCCGGCGCGACAGCCGGTACGGGCTTCCTCTCGGCCGCCGACCTGCCGCCGCACCCTTCGTCCTCCTGGACCGCCGGCGAGGTCACCGACGGCGTCCCGGAGGAACTGCTGCTGTGCCTGGCGGACACGCTGCCGGGCTACGACTCCCGCTACCGCGCCTTCCACACCGAACTGGACACCAGCGCCCGCCAGTTGACGATCGTCACGGGCTCGCCGGCCAAGGCCAAGGCCCTCGCCACACGCCTCGACGCGGAGATCCGGTCCTGCCCGACCCGCATCGAGCAGCGCGACCCGGAGACCGAGGCCGTCCACAAGGACTACGGCACGCTGCCCGTCGAAGACGGCGCCCGCGTCCACGGCCTGCACACCGAAACCTCCTGGGGCGCGACGGACATCCACCTCCTCTCGGTCGGCCGGGACGGACGCACCGTCACGGTCGTGGAGTGGTCGCAACTGGGCGACTTCGACGACGCACCGGTGACCGCCTTCAGGAAAACGACCACCACGGCCGTCGCCAAGCTCTACTGACCCATGGGGGAACGCACCTGAACAACGGTCAATAGCGGCGTTTTCCGGCCAGATTCACCGGCTTGGGGGAGGGCTCGGGCCCTACTGCCTCACGGCTTCGTCGAGTACGGCGGGATCGGCAGAGCGCAGTCGGCAGTTGGGCCGACCCCGACCCGGTCTCCGTACCCCTCCCGCGGCCGCCCGGCGTGTCGAAGGGAACCTCTACCTGCGCTCATTCACCGGCGGCGCCCTCCGCACCCGTGGCCGAACATCCGGTCGTTGACGATTCCACATGACTGGCGAGAGCCCGAGCGGGCATGGATCCCCGTGAACGTGTTCGAGGCAGGAGGGGAACCGACATCGGCACGCGGGCGGGGGTCATGAAAAGGCAGGCACGAGGGGGCGGTCCCATGGCGATCGGGGCCTCCTCGGCTAGGACAGCGGGGGAAGAGGCCGGCGGCGCCACGGCGCAGTCGCCGCAACTGCGGCGCAGATTCGGACGCGCGGACCTACAGGCGGTGCCGGAGGCACGCAGGGCGCTGCGCGAGCTGTTGGGGCACTGGGGGAAACCGGGGCGGTCGGAGATAGCGGAGCTGCTCACCAGCGAGCTCGTCACCAACGCGCTCGTCCACACCGACCACGACGCGGTCCTGACGGCCGTCGTCGGACCCCGTGGACTACGGGTGGAAGTACGGGACTTCGTGGCCCGCAGGCCCAGACTGTGCGTACCGAACGCCGACGACGGTACGCACGGCAGGGGCCTGGTCCTGGTGCAGTCCCTCGCGGACGCCTGGGGCGTACGGCCGCACGGGGTGGGGAAGGCGGTGTGGTTCGAGCTCGACGCGGGAGCCGTATGACAAAGCGTCAGGGGGCACGGCCTCGGGCCGTACCCCCTGACGCCACCGGCATCCGTTCCTGGCTCCTAGCCGAACTGCTGCTCCAGGTCCTTGAGCTTGCGCTCCAGGGAGTCCAGGCGTGGCAGGGCCATGGTGTCGTCCTCCGCGGTGAGGTCGACGGTGATCGGGTCAGAGCTCTGGCGGACGGGCTGAAGGGAGGGCCGTGAGCGTACGGGCAGCGGCTCCGGGGTGGATATGGCAGGCTCCGCGGTGACTCGGTCGGTGCCGCGCTCCATGGCCGGCACTTCCATCGGCCGTCCGTGGCCGCGTCCGACGAAGCCGCGGTGGCCCCGGCTGATCGCCTTGAGCTGGGCCCGCTCGACCCGCTCCTGCTCGCGCCGGCGCAGTCGGGCCGTCTCCTTCTGCCGCTTGTCCTCGCGCACTTCGTCGACGGCCTCGTCCAGGCTGCGCACGCCCTCCAGGAGCATCAGCGACCAGGCCCTGTAGGTCTCGCGGGGCGCCCGCGCCCAGCGCACGATGCGGATCTGCGGCAGCGGACGCGGCACCAGACCCTGCTCGCGCAGCGCGGCCTTGCGGGTCTGCTTCAGTGCGCGGTCGAAGAGCACGGCCGCGGACAGCGACATGCCGGAGAAGAACTGCGGCGCGCCCTCGTGGCCGAGGCCCCTGGGCGCGTGCACCCAGTTGAACCAGGCCGCGGCGGCCGCGAACGTCCATACGAGTATCCGGGAGCCGAGTGCCGCGTCGCCGTGGCTGGCCTCGCGCACCGCGAGCACCGAGCAGAACATGGCCGCACCGTCCAGGCCGAACGGGACCAGGTACTCCCAGCCGCCGGACAGGTTCAGGTTCTGCTGGCCGAAGCCGACCAGGCCGTGGAAGGAGAGGGCGGCGGCGACCGCCGCACAGCAGAACAGCAGGACGTAGGAGGCGGTGCCGTATATGGCCTCCTTGCGCCTGCGGCGCTCCTCGGTCCGCTCCCACGAATCGTCCGCGCCGGCATCCTTCCCCGAGGAGCGCTTGCCGCGCGCGAGCACCGCCACCGCTGCCAGCATGCCCAGGAGCAGTACGGCGCCAGGAAGCAGCCAGTTCAGCGATATGTCGGTCAATCTCATCTGGGGTCCCTTGCATTGGGATAGGGCGTAACGCCCGCCATGGTGGCCCAATTCCACCGCCCCTCAGGGGGTTTCGGGGCAAGAGGCCGCCAAGTAAGCGCAAGGGGATGCCCAGGGCGGCGTTCTGCTCGAACTGCCGCTTGAGGGGCGGGAGTTGAGTTCGAACAACACTACCCGTACGGATGGTTCTACGGAAAGTTCCTGCGGCAAGTGAGGAAGTTGTGAAGTGCCTGTAACCGGAGGGGTGCCCTGATCGCAGTTGATCTTACGGGGCGGACGGTGGTGCTTCTGTCCGAGGGGCCTCAACTGGCCGCGGTAGCCACGAGCTTGACGATCCGGTCCGCGTCGCAGGTGCGCGGGCAGGTGGCGCAGGTGTCCTCGGGGCGCAGCGTGTAGAACATGCAGCAGCTCGCCCGGTCCCGGGTGGGCAGCGACTCGCCGTCCGGCCCGGTCAGTTCACGGAAGGCGGCGGAGCCGACGTACGGCCTGGTCGCGCCCGGCAGTAGCAGCTCCAGCTCCCGCATCGCCCGCTCCTGCTCGCCGAGCAGATGGGCGACGTACCAGAGCCCTTCGACGACCTCGTCGGTCGCCATGCCCCACAGTGCGCGCCCGCGCCGCCGCATGCGCGGTCCGAACCCGGAGAGCACCGGCTGAAGGTGCTCGGCGACGGCCTCCCGCACCTCGTCGCGCAGCGCCTCCTCGTCGGCGACCACGCGGGCGCCGGGCAGGGCGGCGGCGGGGTCGCCGGGCAGACAGGCGAAGCTGTGGGGGCGCACGGCCATGCGGCCGACGGGCAGTTCCGGGACCGTCCGGTCGTACGAGACTCCGGTCACGGGGAAGCGGGGTACGCGGCGGTCCAGGAACCACGGCACGGTGATCAGCAGACAGGCCGGCCAGGCGTACCGGTGCAGGGCGAAACTGGCGACGACGTCCGGTCGTGCTCGCTGTCCGTAGTCGCGCACTACCTGTGCGTCGTCCCATTCGAGGAAGGCGTCGAGCCCGGCCCCGCCCTCCGCGAGCGAGTCGGCGGCGACCCAGCCGCCCTCCCGGGGGAGCTGCTCCCCGGCGCCCAGTTCCGTGATCGCCAGCGCCGGGAAGGCCGTGGTCAGACGCGTGTAGGCGTCCGAGAGGGCCGAGCCGGGCACGGGCATGCAGGACCGCCGATCTGGGTGTCTTGCCGGGGTTGCCTAAAGGTAAGCCTTACCTTACCCAATATCGTTGGGATTTGAACCGGCCGCTTCTGGCCCTAAGGTGCTTGACGGACGAGTAACAACCCGCCGTAATGACCCCAAGTACCGACAAGCCCGGAGGAGGACCCCGTGAACCAGGGCATGCAGGGCTCCATGGAGACGGGGAATCCGCAGCGGGCACAGCTGTCGGCCGGCGGAATGCGGGTACCGCAGCAGCCGCGGGCGGCGGACGTGGACCGGCAGCGGGACGCGGCGGCCGGAGCCGTCCGGGGTGAGCACACCCACAGCGAGGCGCCGATCCCGCGTCCTCGCCCCGCCGTCCAGCGGTCCTCGGTGCGCGGGCAGATCCTCGACGCCCTGCGCACCGCGCTGGTCGCGGGCGAACTGACCCCGGGCGAGGTCTACTCGGCGCCCGCGCTGGGCGAACGCTTCGGGGTCTCGGCGACGCCCGTACGTGAGGCGATGCAGCAGCTGGCCCAGGAGGGCGCCGTCGAGGTCGTACCCAACCGTGGCTTCCGTGTCGTCGAGCGCGGCGCCCTCGAGCTGGCCGAGCTGGCCGAGGTCAGGTCCCTGATCGAGGTTCCGGTGATGCTGCGACTGGCGCGGTCGATGCCGGTCGAACGCTGGGCGGACCTGCGTCCCCTCGCCGAGGCGACCGTACGGGCGGCCTCCTCCGGCTGCCGGGCGACGTACGCGGAGTCGGACCGGGCCTTTCACCGCGGACTGCTGTCCCTGGCCGGCAACGACCAGTTGGTCCAGATCGCCGAAGACCTCCACCGCCGGTCCCAGTGGCCGCTGGTGGGCGGTCCCGTGGGCCGTGGCCGCGCCGAGCTGCTGGCGGACGCCGCGGAACACACGGCACTGCTGGACGCGCTGATCGCACGGGACCTCGAAGTCGTGCGGTCACTGGTGGGGGAGCACTTCGCCGGGGCCCGGTAACCCGCTCAGGCCGTGGCCGCCGGTGGCGTCAACTCCCGTGCCAGCCACGTCGGTACGCCCCCCAGCAGCCGGAACAGCCGACGGGCCTCCTCCCGCAACCGGGACGCCTCGGGCTCGACCTCCGCGTCGGCCAGCGACGCCAGGGCCGGTGCCGTACCGACCAGGTACCCCAGCTCCTCCCGAATCCGCAGCGATTCGCCGAAGCCGTGCCGCGCCTCGGCCAACTCCCCCTCCCGCAGGGCGAGTCCGGCGAGATGCCGCCAGGTGAAGGACAGCAGCAGCGCGTCGGCGTGCGCCGTGGCACCCGCGTGCGCGCGGCGGTAGGCGGCGCGGGCCGCCTGCGGGGAGCCGCTGAGGTTCTGGGCGACCAGACCGCGACGGAAGTCCAGCAGGGCCCGGTCAGGGGTGTCCGGCAGGATCAGTGCGGCCGCCCGCCCGAGAGCCGCACGTGCCTCGTCGGCCCGGTCACGCACGCCGAGCAGCGTGGCCGCATAGGCCAAGTACCCGCGTTCACAAGCGGCCGCGCCCCGTTCGTCGTCGCTGTGCGCCAGGGCCTCGGCGGCGCGCAGCGCATCCTCCGCCTCCGCCCACCCCTGCTCGGTGTAAAGACACCGCTCCACGAACAGCCCGGCCCGCTGCAACGCGGTCGCCGCGGTGACCGGCTGGAGCAGGGCCGCCGCATCCGCCCAGCAGGCGCGCGAGCGCAGCCGCCATACCGCGGTCTGGAGGGGATCGTCACCAGGGGTCGTTCCGAAACCAGACATGGCGGTATGCGCCACATTGCCCTCCCCAGGGTCCTGTCCTTCGGATCAGCTCGGGTGAGCGGGGCTTGGCACGCACATCTGCCGCGTTGTCGTCGGTCGCCGACGCTCCGCGTCGACTCCCTCCTCCGCCTTGCAGCTGCACGCACCAAGCCCCGCTCACCGGCGTCGCAAGGCACCGCCCTTGAAACCGACCTGATCCGAAGGACAGGCCCAGCACGCCATTGAGCTGTTGAGTGGTGGCCGCATCTCAGCACGAATCCCGGGGCCGGGCCAAGGGGGTGGGTGAAGGATTTCACAAAGTCGGGGGACTCTGCGGAGCTTGAGGTTTCAGCTCATCCGCAACGCCAGGAAGAAATCCAGCTTGTCCTCCAGCCGCGAAAGGTCACGGCTCGTCAACTGCTCGATCCTGCCGACGCGGTACCGCAGTGTGTTGACGTGCAGGTGAAGGCGGCCGGCGCAGCGCGTCCACGAGCCGTCGCAGTCGAGGAACGCCTCCAGGGTCGGGATCAACTCGGCCCGGTGCCGGCGGTCGTAGTCGCGCAACGGGTCCAGCAGACGCGCCGTGAAGGCACGCCGTACGTCGTCCGGGACGAAAGGGAGCAGCAGCACGTGCGAGGCCAGCTCCTGGTGGCCCGCGGCGCACACCCGGCCGGACCGCGCCGCCGCCACCCGCCGTGCGTGCCGGGCCTCCTCCAGCGCCCCGCGCAGTCCCTCCGCCGAGTGCACGGCCGCGCTGACGCCGAGAGTGACCCGCCCGTCCTCGTCCAGACCGGCGGCCAGCGGGTCCCGTACGGACTCCAGGAGCGCGTCGGCCTGGATCCCCGTCTCGGACCCGTCGTGCTCGGTCGACACCGCCGGGAGGGGTACGAGGGCGATCGCCTCGTCGCCGGTGTGGGCGACGGCGATGCGGTCGGAGGGCTCCGGTCCCGTCGACAGCGGGTCGACGAGGATCTCCTCCAGCAGCGACTGGGCGACCGGCCCGCCCTCGATGTCCCCGCCGTCCCAGTCCACCCGGGCCACGACGACCTGCCAGTGCGGAGCCGCGCCGAGCCCGGGCAGCAGCACGGGCGCGGCCACCCGCAGCCGGGCCGCGATCTCGGCGGGCGCGGCACCGGTCTGCACCAGCTCCAGCACCTCCTGCGCGAGCCGTCTGCGCACGGTACGGGCGGCGTCCCGCCGGTCCCGCTCGACCGCGATCAGCTGGGTGACGCCCTGGAGCAGGTCGAGCCGCTCCTCCGGCCAGTCCCCGGCATCCGCCGCGACGGCCAGTAGCCAGTCCGACAGCACCGTCTCGCGCACGTCCCGGGAGCCCTGCGGGGAGCGGCTGCTGCTGCGGATCGGGAAGAGCGCGTACGGCGTGGCGCCCAGCGTCACCCGGTGCGGTCCCCGTCGGCCGGTGCGGGCGGCCGTCAGATGCTCGGCCGCGAGCTTCGCGCACACGTCGGCGGGCAGTCCCGGCCCTCCCACCTTCGGGCCCGCGATGAGCCGTCCGGCCGGCGACAGCACCCAGGCGCTCAGGTCGAGGTCGGAGCCGAGGAGGTCCAGGACCACGTCCGGGCCGCCGCCCGCCGGTCCTGAGGTCATCATCCGCCGGTGCCGGTCGACCACCGCCGCGAGGTCCCCGGCGCGCTCGCCCGAGACCTGCCGTACGACATGCTCGGTGATCGTCGCGAACGCCACCGACTCGTGCACCGCGAACAGCGGCAGCCGGTGCTTGACGCAGGCGACCACCAGATCGTCCGGGATGTCCCCGAGCTCGGCCTCGCCGGCGGCGAGAGCGGCCACGCCGGCCGCCACCAGGATCCGTACGAAAGGCTCGGAGTCCGCGGCGTCCCGGCGCCAGGCCAGGCCCGTGAGCACCAGTTCCCCGCCCGAGAGATAGCGGCTGGGGTCCCTGAGGTCGGTGGTCATCACACCGCGGACGGTGCGGTCCAGCTCGCCCTCGCCGCCGAGCAGCCTGAGGCCCAGCGCGTCGGTGTCCAGCAGTGCGCGCAGCCGCATTCTCGTCGCCGCCGTTCTTTGTCTCGAAATCTACGATGAATCCTGAGGGGCCATTGTGGGCAGGGCCCGATCGGCGGGCTGATGAGCGCCGCTGTGCGCGGTGCTCGTCGGCTTCCGGAAGGTGTCCCAGGTCACAAGGGTTGTGCCTGATGTTTCCCCGGTAAAACAAGGAGGTTACTGGTGACCTTCGTTCATACGAATCTACAAGATGACCTCCTTGGCCAGCCAACTCCTTCATGGTTTCCGTGACTGACTCAGGGGACTCACGGCGCTGTGTACTGATTTCACGCCGCGTTAACAGCACATGAACGAGCCAGTCCCACCACACCCGATCTGGCTCGATCAGTACGACTCACGAGACGAGGAAGAGGGCCGGTCATGGACTTCCTTCGCCCCGCCAGCTGGGAGGAGGCGCTCGCCGCGAAGGCCGAGCACCCCACCGCTGTGCCGATTGCGGGTGGCACCGATGTGATGGTCGAGATCAACTTCGACCACCGCCGGCCCGAGTACCTGCTCGACCTCAACCGCATCGGCGACCTCTACGAGTGGGAGGTCGGCGCGGACACCGTACGGCTCGGTGCCTCCGTCCCGTACAGCAAGATCATGGAGCGGCTGCGTCCCGAGCTGCCGGGGCTGGCCCTCGCCTCGCACACGGTCGCCTCGCCGCAGATCCGCAACCGCGGCGGCGTCGGCGGCAACCTCGGCACCGCCTCCCCGGCCGGCGACGCCCACCCCGCCCTCCTCGCGGCCGGCGCCGAGGTCGAGGTCGAGTCGGTGCGCGGCTCCCGTCTCATCCCGGTCGACGAGTTCTTCACCGGTGTGAAGCGCAACGCGCTCGCCGCCGACGAGCTCATCAGGGCCGTACACATCAACAAGGCCGACGGCCCGCAGCAGTACTCCAAGGTCGGCACGCGCAACGCCATGGTGATCGCGGTGTGCGCCTTCGGTCTGGCGCTGCACCCGCAGTCCCGCACGGTCCGCACCGGCATCGGCTCGGCCGCCCCCACCCCCGTACGGGCGAAGGCCGCGGAGGAGTTCCTGAACGCGGCGCTCGAAGAGGGCGGCTTCTGGGACAACGGCAAGATCATCACGCCGTCCGTCGCCAAGCAGTTCGCGGACCTCTGCGCCGCCGCCTGCAACCCGATCGACGACGTCCGGGGCACCGCGAGCTACCGCCGGCACGCGGTCGGCGTCATGGCCCGCCGCACGCTGACCTGGGCCTGGGAGTCGTACCGCGGCACCGCCGCACACACGGAGGGAGTCGCCTGATGCGTGTCAATTTCACGGTCAACGGCCGTTCGCAGGAAGCCGACGACGTGTGGGAGGGCGAGTCCCTGCTGTACGTGCTGCGTGAGCGGCTCGGTCTGCCGGGTTCGAAGAACGCCTGTGAGCAGGGCGAGTGCGGGTCGTGCACCGTCCGGCTGGACGGCGTACCGGTGTGTTCGTGTCTGGTCGCGGCCGGTCAGGTGCAGGGCCGGGAGGTCGTCACGGTCGAGGGGCTCGCGGACTACGCGAAACAGCGGTCCTGCGGCGACTCCTGTGGGACCTCGCTCGACGAGGCCAAGGGATGGCAGGCCAAGGGCACCGACTCGCAGACCGGAGAGGGCACCGGCTCATCCCCGCGCGCAGCGCTCTCTCCGATCCAGCAGGCGTTCATCGACGCCGGCGCCGTCCAGTGCGGCTTCTGCACGCCGGGCCTGCTGGTCCAGGCCGACGAGATGCTGGAGAGCAACCCGAACCCGACCGACGCGGACATCCGCGAGGCGCTCTCGGGCAACCTGTGCCGCTGCACCGGCTACGAGAAGATCATGGACGCGGTCCGCCTGGCGGCCGCCCGGCAGGGAGAGGCGGTCTGAGCACCATGCCCACCAGCGGCGCTCCCACGAAGATCACCCAGGGCTCGCAGACCAAGGGCGGCATCGGCGAGTCCACGCTCCGCCCGGACGGCACCCTCAAGGTCACCGGCGAGTTCGCGTACTCGTCCGACATGTGGCACGAGGACATGCTCTGGGGCCAGATCCTGCGCTCCCCGGTCGCGCACGCGGAGATCGTGTCCATCGACACGGGCGAGGCCCTCGCCACCCCGGGTGTCTACGCCGTCATGACCTACGACGACCTGCCGACCGAGGTCAGGAACTACGGCCTGGAGATCCAGGACACCCCGGTCCTCGCCCACGGCAAGGTGCGTCACCATGGCGAGCCGGTCGCGATCGTCGCCGCCGACCACCCGGAGACCGCGCGCCGCGCCGCCGCCAAGATCAAGGTGGAGTACCGCGAACTCCCGGTCATCACCGACGAGTTGTCCGCGACCGCGCCTGACGCGATCCTGGTCCACGAGGGCCGCGACGACCACCACATCGGCCACGTCCCGCACCCGAACATCGTGCACCGTCAGCCGATCGTACGAGGAGACGTTGCCGCCGCTCGGGAGCGCGCCGACGTCATCGTCGAGGGCGAGTACACCTTCGGCATGCAGGACCAGGCCTTCCTCGGCCCCGAGTCGGGCCTCGCGGTCCCGGACGAGGACGGCGGCGTCCACCTCTACATCGCCACCCAGTGGCTCCACTCCGACCTCAGGCAGATCGCCCCCGTCCTCGGCCTGCCCGAGAGCAAGGTCCGGATGACGCTGGCCGGCGTCGGCGGCGCGTTCGGCGGCCGCGAGGACCTGTCGATGCAGATCCACGCCTGTCTGCTCGCGCTGCGCACCGGCAAGCCCGTCAAGATCGTCTACAACCGCTTCGAGTCCTTCTTCGGGCACGTCCACCGCCACCCGGCGAAGCTGTACTACGAGCACGGGGCGACCAAGGACGGCAAGCTCACGCACCTGAAGTGCCGGATCGTCCTGGACGGCGGCGCCTACGCGTCGGCCTCCCCGGCGGTCGTCGGCAACGCCTCCTCCCTCTCCGTCGGCCCGTACGTCGTGGACGACGTGGACATCGAGGCCATCGCCCTCTACTCCAACAACCCGCCCTGCGGCGCCATGCGCGGCTTCGGCGCGGTCCAGGCGTGCTTCGCCTACGAGGCCCAGATGGACAAGCTGGCCGCGCAGCTCGGCATGGACCCGGTGCAGCTCCGGCAGCTCAACGCCATGGAGCAGGGCACGATCATGCCGACCGGCCAGCCGGTCGACTCCCCGGCCCCGGTCGCCGAACTCCTGCGCCGCGTCAAGGCGATGCCGATGCCGCCGGAGCGCCAGTGGGAGAGCAGCGAGGGCTCCGACGTACGGCAGTTGCCCGGCGGTCTGTCCAACACCACGCACGGTGAAGGCGTCGTACGCGGTGTCGGCTACGCGGTCGGCATCAAGAACGTCGGCTTCTCCGAGGGCTTCGACGACTACTCGACCGCCAAGGTGCGCATGGAAGTCGTCGGCGGCGAGCCCGTCGCCACCGTGCACACCGCGATGGCCGAGGTCGGCCAGGGCGGTGTCACCGTCCACGCGCAGATCGCCCGCACCGAGCTGGGCGTCGGGCAGGTGACCATCCACCCGGCGGACACGCAGGTGGGCTCGGCGGGTTCGACGTCGGCGTCGCGCCAGACGTATGTCACCGGCGGTGCGGTCAAGAACGCCTGCGAGATCGTCCGCGAGCAGGTCCTGGAGATCGGGCGCCGCAAGTTCGGTACGTACCACCCGGCCTGGGCGACGGCCGAGCTGCTGCTCGAAGGCGGCAAGGTCGTCACCGACGGCGGCGAGGTACTGGCGGACCTGGTGGACGTCCTCGAGGACGAGGCCGTCGAGGTCGAGGAGGAGTGGCGGCACCGGCCGACCGAGGCCTTCGACCTGCGCACGGGTCAGGGCAGCGGACACGTCCAGTACAGCTTCGCGGCCCACCGCGCCGTCGTCGAGGTCGACACCGAGCTGGGCCTGGTCAAGGTCATCGAGCTGGCCTGCGCCCAGGATGTCGGCAAGGCCCTCAACCCGCTCTCCGTCATCGGCCAGATCCAGGGTGGCACCATCCAGGGCATGGGCATCGCGGTGATGGAGGAGATCGTCGTCGACCCCAAGACCGCGAAGGTCAGGAACCCGTCCTTCACGGACTACCTGCTCCCGACCATCCTCGACACGCCGACCATCCCGGTCGACGTCCTCGAACTCGCCGACGACCACGCCCCGTACGGGCTCCGCGGCGTCGGTGAGGCACCAACCCTGTCCTCAACTCCGGCCGTCCTTGCGGCGATCCGCAACGCGACGGGCCTGGAGCTGAACAGGACGCCGGTACGTCCCGAGCATCTGACGGGAACCGCGTAGCGTCCGCCCGCCGCTGCGGGCAGTCGTGCCGCTTGGGCGGCACCCGTCCCACAGAAAGCGGCACCCCCGACGCCGGGTAACAGCCAAACCCAGGGCACCCCGACGCCGGTCAAGTCCAGTACAACGTTTCGTTCGTCTCGGGCCGTCCCCCGGGTCGTGCGGCCGAAGCACCTTCCCAAATCCCGTAGCCGCCGCCCGGTGGTTCCCCATACGGGTGCCCCTGTGAACCTTGGGAGTAGGCCCACATGACCCAGCAGTCAATCGAGCCAACAACCGTCGCCGAAGACGCGGGTGAGGGAACCCGTCTCCCCGCCGGCAGGTCCTGGCTCGACCGGTACTTTCACATATCCAAGCGGGAATCCACCGTCGGACGCGAAGTCCGCGGCGGCGTCACCACCTTCATGGCGATGGCGTACATCCTCCTGCTCAACCCCCTGATCCTGTCCGGCAAGGACGCGGCGGGGAACACGCTCGGCCAGCAGGCCCTGATCACCGCGACGGCGTTCGCGGCGGCCCTCAGCACGCTGCTGATGGGCTTCTTCGGCAAGGTGCCGCTCGCCCTGGCCGCCGGCCTCTCCGTCTCCGGCGTCCTCGCCTCACAGGTCGCCCCGCAGATGACCTGGCCGCAGGCCATGGGCATGTGTGTGATGTACGGCGTGGTCATCATGCTGCTGGTCGTCACCGGCCTCCGCGAGATGATCATGAACGCGATTCCGCTGGCGCTGAAGCACGCGATCACCATGGGCATCGGTCTGTTCATCGCCCTGATCGGCCTGGTGAAGGCCGGCTTCGTGCACCAGGGCGAGGCGACCCCCGTCACCCTGGGCCCGGCCGGCGAACTGGCGGGCTGGCCCGTCCTGCTCTTCGCCGTCACCCTGCTCGCGATCTTCATGCTCCAGGCCCGCGCCGTCCCCGGTGCGATCCTGATCGGCATCGTCGGCGGCACCGTACTCGCCGTCGTCCTCAACGCACTTGACGTCATCGACCCCAAGCAGTGGGCGAGCGGAGCACCGGAACTGCACGGCAGCGCGGTCTCCATGCCCGACTTCTCGATCTTCGGCGACGTCGAGTTCGGCGGCTGGGGCCAGGTCGGCGCCATGACGGTCGGCATGATCGTGTTCACGCTCGTGCTGGCCGGCTTCTTCGACGCGATGGCGACGATCATCGGCGTCGGCACCGAGGCCAAGCTCGCCGACGACAAGGGCCGGATGCCGGGCCTGTCCAAGGCGCTGTTCATCGACGGCGCGGGCGGAGCGATCGGCGGCGTCTCCGGCGCCTCGGGTCAGACGGTGTTCGTGGAGTCGGCGACGGGCGTCGGCGAGGGAGCCCGAACGGGCCTGTCCTCGGTCGTCACCGGCCTCTTCTTCGCGGCCTGTCTGTTCTTCACCCCGCTGACGGCGATCGTGCCGGGCGAGGTGGCCGCCGCGGCCCTCGTGGTCATCGGCGCGATGATGATGATGAACGCCCGGCACGTCGACTGGGCCGACCGGGCCACCGCGATCCCGGTGTTCCTCACCGTCGTGATCATGCCGTTCACGTACTCGATCACGGCGGGCGTCGCGGCCGGTGTCATCTCCTACGTCGCCATCAAGATCGCCCAGGGGAAGGCGCGGGAGATCGGGGCGTTCATGTGGGCCCTGACAGGCATCTTCCTGGTGTTCTTCGCCCTCAATCCCATAGAGAGCTGGATGGGCGTGCACTAGACACTGCATTCTGAACGCCCCTCCGCACAACGGCCGTCAAGGAGACCGAGAGATGCTGGACATCGCCGAAGAGTTGCACCGGTGGGTCGAGCAGGGACGCGACTTCGCCGTGGCCACCGTGGTGGCCGTCGGTGGCAGCGCGCCCCGCCTGCCCGGCGCCGCCCTCGCGGTGGACGCCGAGGGCACGGCGATCGGTTCGGTCTCCGGCGGCTGTGTGGAGGGTGCGGTCTACGACCTGTGCGGGCAGGCGCTCCAGGACGGGAAGCCGGTCCTGGAACGCTTCGGCTACAGCGACGAGGACGCCTTCGCCGTCGGCCTGACCTGCGGCGGCATCATCGACATCCTCGTCACACCGGTCAGGGCCGGCGACCCCGTCCGTCCGGTGCTCGCGGCCGCGCTCTCCGCCGCCGCGCGCGGGGAGGCGGCGGCGGTGGCGCGGATCGTCTCCGGCCCGCCGGAGCTGACGGGCCGCGCCCTGCTCGTCCACCCCGAGGGCTCGTACGACGGCGGCTTCGGCGCCCACCCCGAACTGGACCGCACGGTCGCCGAGGAGGCCCGCGCCTTCCTGGACGCCGGCCGCACCGGCACCCTGGAGATCGGCGAGCAGGGTTCGCGCTGCGGAGCACCGCTCACGGTCCTGGTGGAGTCCTCGGTCCCGCCTCCCCGGATGATCGTCTTCGGTGCGATCGACTTCGCGTCGGCGCTGGTGCGCATCGGCAAGTTCCTGGGCTACCGCGTGACGTTGTGCGACGCCCGTCCCGTCTTCGCCACGAAGACCCGCTTCCCGGAGGCGGACGAGATCGTCGTCGAGTGGCCCCACACGTATCTGGAACGCACGGAGGTGGACGGTCGCACCGTCCTGTGCGTCCTGACCCATGACGCCAAGTTCGACATACCCCTCCTTCAACTGGCCCTGCGCCTCCCGGTCGCGTACGTCGGCGCGATGGGCTCCCGCCGCACCCACCTCGACCGCAACGAACGGCTCCGCGAAGTCGGCGTGACGGAGCTGGAGTTGGCGCGGCTGAGGTCCCCGATCGGCCTCGACCTCGGCGCCCGCACACCGGAGGAGACGGCCCTGTCGATCGCCTCGGAGATCGTCGCGGGCCGACGCGGCGGCAGTGGGGTTTCCCTCACCGGCGCCCACACGCCGATCCACCACGATGTGACGGCGGCGCCGGAGCCGCCGGGGCGGATCGGGTCGGTAGCCTGAAACGCATGCCCGCCATCGACGTATGGATGCAGCACCCCACGCTCCGGCACTCCAACCACGAGATGTTCGAGTCCCTGCGCCGCTGGACGGGGATGGAGCTGCTGGAGGAGCCGCTGCCGGTCAAGGCCACGATGGCCGCCATGGCCGCGGCGGACGTCGAAATCGGCCTGTCCGCGGCCTGGTACGGCCCGCAGTCCCCGCTGATCAGCAACGACGAGGTGGCAGAGTTCGTCGCCCGGTCCGACGGCAGACTGCGCGGGGTGGCCGGCGCCGACCTCACCCGGCCGGTACAGGCGGTGCGCGAACTGCGCCGCGCCGTGGCGGAACTCGGCTTCGTCGCCCTGCGGATCGTGCCCTGGCTGTGGCAGCTGCCGCCCACCGACCGGCTGTACTACCCGCTCTACGCCGCCTGCGTCGACCTCGGCGTCCCCTTCTGCACGCAGGTCGGCCACACCGGGCCACTGCGCCCCTCCGAGACGGGCCGCCCCATCCCGTACGTCGATCAGGTCGCCCTCGACTTCCCCGAACTGACCATCGTGTGCGGGCACATCGGCTACCCGTGGACCACCGAGATGATCGCGGTCGCCGACAAACACCCCAACGTCTACATCGACACCAGCGCGTATACCGCTCGCCGCTATCCGCCCGAGCTGGTTGCCTATCTGCGCGGCCGGGGGCGCGGCAAGGTCCTGTTCGGCACCAACTATCCGATGATCATGCCGAGTCGGGCGCTGGAGCATCTGCCCGAGCTGGGGCTGGACGACGAGACAACAGAGCTGTTCCTGTCCGGCAACGCGCGACGGGTGTTCCGTCTCTGAGCCCCCTGGTTGTCGGTCTGCTGCGGCGCCGTCGTGGCTGGTCGCGCAGTTCCCCGCGCCCCTTCGGGGCGCTGCCGAACCGCAAGCGACTTCGCCCCCCGGCCAGCGGTCCCCCATCACACCCCCCTGAGTAGCCGATTCACCGCCCGTCCGAACATATACCGTGCCGCTCGCCCCACCACCGGATCGAACACCCCGGGCAACGGCCGCACCCCCAGCTCCTCGCGCCAGAGAACCCGCGTCCGGCCGCCCGGCCCCGGTCGCACCTCGATCTCCGCCCAGCCGACGACCACGCGGCCCCGCTTCTCCAGCCGGCACAGTCCCGGTGTCCCGTCCCCCGGCGGACGCCACACCGTGACCTCCATGCGGTCGTCGAAGGCGAGCGGCCCGAGTCCGGAGCGTGCCACGATCACCGTGCCCTCGCCGGTCGGGGGCGGTGTCACGACCGTGACCCGGGTCAGCGGCACGACCTCGCCGTGCCGGGGCCACTCGGTGAGTCGGCGCCACGCCTCGTCGAGAGGGAGGGGTGCCGTGCGTTCGAGCAGGAAGGTGACCACGCGCTGATCGTAGGGAAGCTGCTTGTGAATTCCCGCCCGAACTTCCCGCACGTACCGGTGAAGTACGGCGGGGTCCCTCTACGATGCCCCCATAGGCGGGCAATCCGCCCGCCCGTAGGGGGAGTTGGTCGTCATGCCGCTGAAGGCGTACGGCGTACTGATCACACGAGCGGTCGACACCCGGCGCGAGGGTGCCGACGACTCGCCGCACTACCAGATCCATCTGACGGACGACGCGGGCACGCACTACCGTGCCGCCGTCAACGTCCTGTCGCAGGAGCGGCCGTCCGAGCTGCTGTATCTCGTCGACGAGGACTTCCGGCACCCCGTCACGGCCCGGCTGGAAGGACTCGTGAGCGGCTGGAACACCCTGCCGGCCGGACCGGGCGGCCCGAACCTCGACTTCGTGCGGGGCAATCTCTTCGACCCGGCGCGGATGCGCCCGCTGCCGCCGGACGTCGCCGGTCCCGACAACGACCTCGCGGACGTCCTCGACCACTACGTGCGGCGCGCGGTCGACGACCCGCAGGCCCGGCTGTACGTCTTCGGTGAGCGCTGGGGGCCCGAAACGGGAGTCCAGGACAAGGTGTTCGGCTTCAAGCCCGGCAACGGCGTCCACGACATCCATATGAACCAGGGCAACAGCCGCCGCTTCCGGGGCGACGACGGTGTGTGGCAGGACGGCGGGATCCTGATCCACTTCCCCGGGGAGTCCGCCGAGCAGTCGCGCTGGGTCGGCATCTTCCTCGCCTTCCAGAGCCAGGCCTGGCACACGGACGACAGCACCGGCCACGCCCTCGAAGGCGCCGACGGTACGCGTCCCGAGCCCGGCGGTCAGCGCGTGCGTGTCCTGGCGGCGCTGGTCAACCCCAAGGGCCCCGCGCCCGAGGCGGAGACCGTGACCCTGATCAACGCCTCGCCGGACCCCGTGGACCTCAGCGGCTGGCGCATCACCGACCGCATCGGACACGGCACCCCGGTACCGTCCGGCCAACTGGCCCCCGGCGCCTGTCTGTCCGTCGCCCTCACGGCGGACGGCGCCCGACTCGGCAACAACGGCGGCGAGATCAACCTCCTCGACGCCGCGGGCCTGAAGGTGCACGGCGTCTCGTACACCCGGGAGCAGGCGGGGCGCGAGGGCTGGAGCGTCGTCTTCTGAGGCCCACGGGGGGACTGGTTGCCAGCCCGCTGCCCTCGGTTCAGCGGGCTGGCCAAACCGGGGAATCTCCCCGTCCGGCCAGGTCGTGGCTTCACCCTTGGGCGCAACAAACCGTCCGAGGGGTACCCCATGACAAAGGATCAGCACGGATCAGCAGCACCACCCTCCCGTACCGTCCGCCGTGCGCTCGTCGCCGGCCTGACGGTTCTCGTGCTCGGCGTCGCGCCCTGGACCCCGGCGACCGCGTCGAGCACCGCGTCCCACGCCGCGAACCGGGCTACGAGTTCCGAGGTGGTCACCGACTGGAACGGGACCGCCGTCGCCACGATCCACGGTGACGCGAAGAAGCCGGCGGCGGAGCAGACTCTCTGGTACGGCTTCGTGTCGGCCGCCGTGTACAACGCGGTGGTGGGCATCGAGGGCCGTTACGCCGGGTACAAGTGGCACGAACGCGGCCCCCGCACCGCCTCCTCCGAGGCGGCCGCCGCCACCGCTGCCCACCGCGTTCTGCTGAACTACTTCCCGGCGTCACAGGCCCGGCTGGACGCGGCCTACACCGCCTCACTGTCGAAGATCCCGGACGGGCGGGCCGAGGACCGGGGCGTCGCCTTCGGGGAGCGGGCGGCCCACCACCTCATCGAGCTCCGCGAGAACGACGGGCGAGGCGCCCCGGTGACGTACGACAAACCTCCCTCGCCGGGCATCTGGCGGCCCACCCCGCCCGCCAACGCGCCCTTCGCCCTTCCCTGGCTCGCCAAGGTGCGGCCGATGCTGGCGAACTCGCCGGACCGCTTCCTGCCCGGGCCCCCGTCCACGCTCACCTCGAAGACGTACACCAAGGACTTCGCCGAGGTGAAGTCGGTGGGAGCGAAGACCGGCTCGGTGCGGACCGCGGAACAGACCGAGACCGCGCTGTTCTTCAGCGATCTCATTCCGGTGCAGCTCCAGGCCGCCTACCGCGGCTACACCGAGCGGCACGGCCTGGACATCGTCGAGGCGGCGCGGCTGGCGGCCGCCGCCAACACGGCGGTGGCCGACGCGGCGATCACCGGCTGGAACGCCAAGCTGACCTACGGTCAGTGGCGCCCGATCACCGCGATCCAGCTCGCGGACACCGACGGCAACCCCGCGACCGCGCCGGACCCGTCCTGGGCACCGCTGCTCGACACGCCTCCGTACCCGGACCACATCAGCGGCCACTGCGTCATCGACGGCGCCGCCATGAGCGTCCTGACCCGGCTGACCGGCGGCGACATCGACCTCCGTATCTCATCGGCGGTGACGGGCACCACCCGTACGTACACCAGCGCGGCCGCGTACAACCGCGACGTGATCAACGCCCGGGTCTGGGGCGGGATCCACTTCCGGACCAGTGACGTCGTCGCCAACAAGGTCGGTACCCGCATCGGCGCCTTCGCGCTGGCGCACTACTTCAAGCCGCTGCGCTGAACGGCCTCAGCAGTCGCGGAACTCCGGCGACTGGTTGAGGATCTGGGCGCGCAGGGACGTGAAGCGGGTGTATGTCTCGCCGCCGCGCGCCGAGGGCGGGAACACGGCCACGCGGTGGCAGTTCTGGAAGGCGAGGGCGACGCCGAAGTGCCGCTCCAGGCTGCCCCGGATCGCGTCGCTGGACAGCGCCCGCAGCAGCTGGCCGCGCTCCTTCTCCGAGGGCGGCGTCTGGTTGTCGGCGAACTCGGCCTGGCCGGCGCGCAGTTCAGCGGCCAGACGGGCGATCAGATCGAAGGCGTAAGGCAGGGACGTACGAACCGTTTCCACGAAGTCCTCTTCCCGCACCGGGCCGTTCTCGGCTTCGGCGAGCAGCTGCGGGGAGACGTCGAGCGACATGAAGGGGGTGTCCTGTCTGTTGTGCTGGTGGTGGAACAGGGGGAGCGCGGTGAGCTGACGTCAGGCGAAGGCCGCGAGCGCGGCGGGGCCGTGCTCGAAGTCGGGGTCGACCTGGTCGGCGAGGTTCTGGCCGGTGGCCTCGTTGGCCCAGGCGGCGGCGTTGCGCAGATGGAACTCGACGGCGTGCCGCTGGAAGGCGGCCCAGTCCTTCGTGCGGGCGTCGACGGCAGCGCGCAGCCGCTTGAGGGCCTCGGCGTTGGCGGGCTCCAGCTCGCCCTGGTCGCGGCCCTGTTCCTGGGCGCGGACGAAGGCGGACTGCTCACAGTGGGCGAGGAGGTCGTCGCCCACGTGCTTCCGCAGGAAGGCGAGGTCGTCCGCGCCGGTGACCTTGTTGCCGACCACGGCCACCGGGATGCCGAACTCGGCTGCGTGGTCGCGGTACTGGCGGTAGACCGAGACGCTCTTCCGGGTCGGCTCGACGACCAGGAACGTCATGTCGAACCGGGTGAACAGCCCCGACGCGAACGCGTCCGCACCGGCCGTCATGTCGACGACGACGTACTCGCCGGGGCCGTCGACGAGATGGTTGAGATACAGCTCGACCGCGCCCAGCTTCGAGTGGTAGCAGGCCACCCCGAGGTCGCTCTCGTCGAAGGCGCCGGTGACCATCAGGGCTACGTCGCCGACCCGTTGGACGTGATGCGAGTGGATCTCGTCGTCGCCGAGCGGCCGGATGAGCCGGGAGCCACGCCCGGGCGGGGTGGTCTTCACCATGGCCTCGCGGGACGGGATCCGCGGGTTCGTGCCCCGCAGACAGTCCTTGATCTCACCGGTCCGTGCACTGAGCGGCGGCGCGGCGAAGACCTCGTCCTCGTCGAGGCCCAGGGCGTAGGCCAGATGCTGGTTGATGTCGCCGTCTATGGCGACGACGGGCGCGCCCGAGCGCGCCAGATGACGGGCGAAGAGTGCGGACAGCGTCGTCTTGCCGCTGCCGCCCTTGCCGACGAAGGCCACGCGCATGCCTAACCGCCCCTATGGGAAATGAATGTCACGAACGCAGGCTACATGAAAATGGATCCCATTACTCCGCCAAGTAACGGCAATGGTTTTCATTAAGGGCCTAGGGTGCGGGGAGTCCGTCGAGCGAACGCGTCACTGAAGAGGACCCGCCATGCACCCCACCCCGTCCCGCCGCCGTCTCGCCACCGCCCTCGTGGCCGCAACTCTCGGCGTCGGCGCGGCCGCCTGCTCCACGGCGGCCTCCTCCGCCACCGGCTCCTCCTCGTCCTCGGACGGCCCGATCCAGGTGGTCGCCGCCGAGAACTTCTGGGGCTCCGTAGCCGCGCAGCTCGGCGGCAGCCATGTGAAGGTCACGAGCATCATCGACAACCCGAACGCAGACCCGCACGACTACGAACCCACCGCCGCCGACGGCCGCACGGTGGCCACCGCCCGGTACGCCGTCGTCAACGGCATCGGCTACGACGCCTGGGCCGACAAGCTGCTGTCCGCCAACCCCGCCGCCGACCGCACCGAGTTGAACGTCGGCGACCTCGTCGGCATCAAGTCCGGCGGCAACCCGCACCGCTGGTACTCGCCGGACGACGTCCACCAGGTCATCGACAGGATCACCGCCGACTACAAGAAGATCGACCCGGACCACGCCTCGTACTTCGACGCCCGGAAGAAGACCTTCGAGGACACGACCCTCGCCACCTACAACGGGCTGATATCGAGCATCAAGAAGACCTACGCCGGCACCCCGATCGGCGCCTCCGAGTCCATCGTCAGCCCCCTCGCCGACGGTCTCGGCCTGAAGACGCTCACGCCCGGGACCTTCCTCGACGCGATCAGCGAGGGCACCGACCCGACCGCCGAGGACAAGGCCACGATCGACGAGCAGATCGCCGACAGGAAGATCAAGGTCTACGTCTACAACAGCCAGAACTCCACGCCCGATGTGCAGGCCCAGGTCAAGGAGGCCGAGGCCAGGGGCATCCCGGTGGCCACCGTCACCGAGACGCTCACCCCGGCCGGCGCGTCCTTCCAGGAGTGGCAGGTGCGGCAGCTGCGGGACATCGAGCAGGCGCTGGCCGAGGCGACGGGCAAGTGAGGACGGCCGAGCGGGCTCCGGTGAAGGCTGCCTCCGTCGTCTCGCTGCGGGGAGCCGCCGCCCGCGTCGGCGGCCGTACCCTCTGGTCGGACGTCGAACTGGACGTCGGCGCGGGCGAGTTCGTGGCCGTGCTCGGCCCGAACGGGGCGGGCAAGTCGACGCTCGTGAGGATGGTGCTGGGCGCGGTTCCGCCGGCCTTCGGCGAGGTGCGGGTGCTGGGGGAGGAGCCGGGGCGGGCCGGTGACCGGGTGGGGTATCTGCCGCAACGCCGCAGCTTCGACACGTCGCTCAGGATCCGGGGTGTCGACATCGTCCGCCTCGGACTGGACGGCCACAGGTGGGGCGTACCCGTGCCGTGGCCCGCCCGTTTCAGCGCCCGGCGGCGCGAGCGGGACGCGTGCGTCGCCGAGGTGATCGAACTGGTCGGCGCCACCGCCTACGCCCACCGGCCCATCGGCGCCTGCTCCGGCGGCGAGCAGCAACGCCTGCTGATCGCCCAAGCGCTGGTACGACGGCCCGAAGTGCTGCTGCTCGACGAGCCGCTGGACAGCCTCGACCTCTCCCATCAGAGCGCCGTCGCCGCACTGATCGGCCGGATCTGCCGGGAGCGGGGCGTGAGCGTGGTGCTGGTCGCGCACGACGTGAACCCGATCCTGCCCTGGCTCGACCGCGTCGTGTATCTCGCCGAGGGCGGGGTGGCCGCGGGGCCGCCGGAGGAGGTCATCACGACGGAGACACTCACGCGTCTGTACGGCGCTCCGGTCGAGGTCCTGCGGGCCGGCGACGGCCGGCTGGTCGTCGTCGGCACCCCTGACGTCGGTCGGCACGCCTCGTGACCGTGATCCGGGAGCTGTGGTCGTACCCCTTCATGGTCAACGCCTTCCGCGCGGGCACGATCGTGGCCGTACTGGCCGCCGTCATGGGCTGGTTCATGGTGCTGCGGCGGCAGAGCTTCGCCGGGCACACGCTCGCCATGGTCAGCTTCCCGGGCGCCGCCTGCGCCACGCTGCTCGGGGTCGCCGCCGGCTACGGCTACTTCGCGTTCTGTGTGGCCGCGGCGCTCGTGATCGCCGCGGTGCCGCGGCGCGAGGCCGGCCAGGACGCGGCGCTGACGGGGACCGTGCAGGCGTTCCTGCTGGCCTGCGGCTACCTGTTCGTCGCCCTGTACAAAGGGTTCCTCGGCGGCGTCAACTCCCTGTTGTTCGGCAGCTTTCTCGGCATCACCGGGACGCAGGTGGAGGTGCTGGCCCTGGTCGCGGCCGTCGCCCTGGGCGTGCTCGCCGTCATCGGACGGCCGCTGCTGTTCGCCTCGGTGGACGCCGATGTGGCCGCCGCGCGGGGTGTTCCCGTCCGGGCGCTGTCCGCCGTGTTCCTGGTGCTGCTGGGGACGGCCACGGCGGGGGCGAGTCAGATCACGGGGGCGTTGCTCGTGTTCGCCCTCCTCGTGATGCCCGCGGCCACGGCTCAACTGCTCACCGCGAGACCGGTGTTGAGCCTGGCCGTCGGTGTGCTGATCGCGGTCGCGGTGACCTGGGGCGCGTTGACGGCCGCGTACTACTCGCCGTATCCGATCGGCTTCTACGTCACCGGCTTCGCCTTCGGAGGCTACGTCCTGGTCCGGGCCGTCAGGAGGCCGGTGTGAGCGCCTTCGGCCATCCCTTCTTCGTGCACGCCCTGCTCGCGGGCACCACGATCGCGCTCGCGGCCGGACTGGTCGGCTACTTCCTGGTGCTGCGGGCCCAGGTGTTCACCGGCGACGCGCTCAGCCATGTCGCGTTCACCGGCGCACTGGCCGCGCTGGCGGCCGGGGTCGATCTGCGGCTGGGGCTGTTCGCGGCGACGATCGGGGTGGCGCTGCTGCTCGGGCTGCTGGGGCGGCGGGGGAGGGCGGACGACATCGCCATCGGCGGCGTCTTCTCCTGGCTGCTGGGTCTGGGCGCCTTCTTCCTCACCCTGTACTCGACGTCGCGCGGCGCCACGCACGGGACGGCAGGGGTGAGTGTGCTGTTCGGGTCGATCTTCGGGCTGTCGGCCGCACAGGCGTGGACGGCCGCCGCGGTAGCGGTCGGAGTCGGTGCCGCCGTACTGCTCCTGGCCCGGCCGCTGCTGTTCGCGTCCGTCGACGAGGCGGTGGCGGCGGCCCGCGGGGTGCCCGTACGGGCCCTGGGCATCGCCTTCCTCGTCCTGGTCGGAGTCTGCGCCGCCGAGGCCGCCCAGGCGGTCGGCTCCCTGCTCCTCCTCGGCCTGCTCGCCGCCCCGGCGGGAGCCGCGCACCGGCTCACCGACCGGCCGTACCGGGCCCTGTGGCTGGCGGCGGCCCTCGCGGTCGCCGACATGTGGACCGGGCTCGCGCTGAGCTATGCCTTCCCGGCCCTGCCGCCCAGCTTCGCGATCCTGGCGATGGCAACGGCGGTGTACGCGGCGGTACTTGCCGTCGGCGGCCTCATCGCCGGGCCCGGGCCCGTGCCTCGCGAGGCGGGCGGATGAACTGCAACTCCAGTGCGGCGGGCGGCTCGGCGACGCCGGGACCCCCCTCGCAGACCCAGCTCAGCAGCTCGTCCGTGCAGTCGTCGCCCATCGCGAAGCCGATCCAGACGGGCTTGGCGCCCGCCTGTCGTCCGGCGCCGGACGGCTGGACGACGATCACGTTCGCCGCGTCGCAGGGGCCGAGGCAGTCCGTCGTGCGTACGGTGAACCGGCCGCCCGAGTCCAGCGCGGCGGCCCGCAGCCGGTCCAGCTGCCAGACGTGGTCCGCGTCCGGGTACTTGCGCGGACTGCCGCAGCAGCAGCCCCGGCACACCACGAGCGTGCACGGCCGGTGCGCGGACCGGATCACGGAGCGGTTCACAGCGGGCGGATCCACTTTCCGGTCGGCGCGACGGCGAGCGCGAGTTCGCAGGCCGACGTAAGGGTAGATCACTCGTCAGGCGGTGCCCGAGATGCGCTGGAACGCCTTGGCCAGCTTGGTCAGGTCCACGTCTTCGAGGCGGTCGAACAAGTGGCGGCGGACGCTGGCGAAATGGACGGGCTCGGCCTCCCGCAGGCGGGTCAGCCCGGCGTCGGTGAGGACGGCGTGGAAGGAGCGGGCGTCCTGCGTCGACTGCTCGCGGGACACCAGTCCCTCGACCTCCAGGCGCCGCACCGTGCGGCCCAGCGCGGAGGCCGACTGCTGCACCAGCTCGGCCAGGTCGCTCAGGCGCATGGTGCGCTCGGGCGCCTCGGACAGGAACATCAGCGTGATGTATTCGATGTGGCTCAGGCCCTGACTGCGACGCAGATCCTCGTCGAAGGCCCGCATCAGGGCGGTCATCGCCGGTCGCAGCTCCCGGATCAGAGCGAACTCCTCCGCTGACAGCCGGGTTGCATCGTCACTGTCGGTCATGCACGCCACTCTAGATATTGCTTACTGGCGTACGCAAGTTTTATAGTTACTGGCGCAAGTAACTAATTTTCTCGCGAGAGGCCGGTCATGGCCCGCAATGAACAGCTGCACGCGTCCGGCGTGCTGATCCTGCTGGCAGGGGCGTTCCTGCCGATCACGGACTTCTTCATCACCAATGTCGCCCTGCCCAGCATCGACGCGTCCCTGCACGCCTCGACGGCCTCGCTCCAGCTGGTGATCGCCGGATACGGCGTCGCCTACGCGGCCCTGCTGGTCCTGGGCGGACGGCTGGGGGACCGCTTCGGCCGGCACCGGCTGTTCCAGGGGGCCCTCGTCGGCTTCGTCCTGGCCTCGCTGGCCTGTGGCCTCGCGCCCGACGTCGAGGCGCTGATCGCGGCCCGGATCGTCCAGGGCGCGACCGCGGCGCTGCTGATCCCGCAAGTCCTCGCGACGTTCCACCACACCCTCGAAGGCGAGCGCAAGGCACGCGCGTTGGCGCTGTACGGGGCGACCTCCGGCATCGCCGCCGTGGTCGGTCAGCTGGTGGGCGGACTGCTGGTCAGCGCGGACATCGCCGGCACGTCCTGGCGGCCGATCTTCCTGGTCAACGTGCCCATCGGGCTGGTGGTCCTGCTGTTCGCGGCCCGTCTCGTGCCGGCCACCCGGTCCCCGCACCCGGTCGGCATCGATCTGCCCGGCACCGTCCTGTTCGCGGCCACGCTCGTCGCCGTGCTCGTCCCGCTGACCGAGGGGCACTCGCTGGCCTGGCCCTGGTGGACCTGGCTGCTGTTCGCCGTGGCCGTGCTGCTCGGCGCCGTCACCTACTGGGTCGAGAAGCGGGCCGAACTCCGCGGTGAGACACCGCTGTTGCCGCCGTCCCTGCTGCGCCTGCCGTCGATGTCCCGGGGCCTGCTCATGGTGCTGGCGTTCAGTATCGGCTTCGGGGCGTTCATGTTCGTCTTCGCGCTGACCATGCAGGACGGGCTGCACGCCGACGCCCTCCACAGCGGGCTGGCGATCCTGCCGATGGCCGTGCTGTTCCTCGCCGGATCCGTGCTGGCCCCGCGTCTGATCAGCCGCTTCGGCCGCGCCGCCATGTCGGCGGGGGCGGTGGTGCAACTGGCGGGGCTGGCCTGGCTGGTCGGCCTGCTCGTGACGCAGTGGCCGTACGTCGGTCTGTGGGGGCTCGCCGGGCCGCTGGCCCTCGTCGGTGCCGGGCAGTCGATGCTGTTCGCCGGCCTGTTCCGCAGCGTCCTCGCCGATGTCCCCGCCCACCTCGGCGGGATCGGCAGCGGAGTCCTCATCACCTTGCAGCAGAGCGGCCTCGCCCTGGGCGTGGCCACGCTCGGCACCCTGTATGTGAGCCTCGCCCCGCACGGCGTCCCGGACGCCTTCGCGGACGTCGAGTACGCGCAGATGGGCATCGTCGCCCTGCTCGCCGTCGGCGTCGCCGCGCTGCCCCGGTTCACCCGGGCCGCCGCCGCAGTGCCCGTGACCGAGGGCTGAGGGCGCCATGAGGACGTACGACGGCCGCCCCTGCGTGCCCGACCGCCGGGCCCGTTTCGAACCCGCTCTCGAGCACCTCGACCGCCTCTACTCGGCCGCGTTGCGCATGACCGGCCACCCGGCCGACGCCGAGGACCTGGTCCAGGAGACATACGCCAGGGCCTACGCCTCGTTCCACCAGTTCCAGGACGGTACGAACCTCAAGGCGTGGTTGTACCGCATCCTCACCACCACGTTCCTCAACTCCTGCCGCAAGCAGCAGCACCGGCCGCGGCGCGACGGCACGACGGAGGTCGAGGACTGGCAGCTGGCCCGCGCCGCGTCGCACACCTCGACGGGGCTGCGGTCCGCCGAGTCGGAGGCGCTCGACCACATTCCCGACGCCGACGTCGAGGCGGCGCTGCGTGCCATCCCGGAGGACTTCCGGATCGCCGTGTACCTCGCCTACGTGGAGGGCTTCGCCGTCCGGGAGATCGCCGACATCATGCGGACGCCCGTCGGCACGGTGCTGTCGCGGCTGTACCGGGGGCGTACGCAACTGCGTGAACTGCTGGCGGGGTACGCCCGCGAGCACCGGCTCGCGGGCGAGGAGCCGGTCATGTCCCGGCCTCCCGGGCGACGGCCGTCCCCGCCCGGAGCGCGGCGACGGGATCGGGAGCCTCGTCCAGTTCGATGAGGATGGTGCCGGCGCCGGGTGTGCGGGACATGGCGTCGGCCCATCCTTGCCAGTCCACGATGCCCGTGCCGAGTTCGGTCATGTAGGGCTGCTGTCGGGCGAAGACCGTTTCGTCGATGGTGAGGTGGACATCGATCGGCTTCACCGCATCCTTCCAGTGCGCCAGCGCGATGCGCTGAGCGTGGCGACGTACAACGGCTACGGGGTCGCCGCCGCCGAGCGCGATGTGGCAGGAGTCGGGGCACAGCCACACGTACCGTGGATCGGTCAGAGCCATGAACAGGTCGATGTCGCGCTCGTACCAGAGCGTGCTGTTCGACTCCGTGTGGAAGGCGAGCTTCACCCCGTGCCGGGCGACGGCCTCGCCGACCACGTGGGCGATGTCGGCCATCCGCGTCATGTAGGCGGCGTCGACGAAGAAGGGCGGGCGTGTCCCGAACGTCGTCCGCATCGGCAGCCCGGCGACGAGGAGTTCGGCGCCCATGTCGGCGAGGAAGGCCGCGCGTCGCTCGGCGTCGGCGACGATCGCGGGCAGGTTCCCGGCGTCTCGCCAGTCGGGACAGTCGCTCCCGGCGATGAAGGCGCTCACCACGGCCAGGCCCCGGGCATCGAGTGCGCGGCGGAACGCCGGTGCGCTGCCGAAGGCGCGCAACGCCGAGTCGACGTCGCCGGGCGCGAAGGTCAACTCGATGCCGGTGACACCGGCCTCGGCCAGCGCGTCCATCACCCGTTCCCAGAAGCCCTCGGGGTTCGCCGAAGCCCAGTCGCGCACGGCGTCCGCGGATTCGAGGCCCCAGAAATCCGGGTGGTAGAAGGTGATGATGTCGGTCGCGAACCGCGGTGTCATACGGCACCTCCACGCGCGTTGTAGACGACGCCGTCGGCGTCGACCGCATCCCGATAGTTCCGGAACACGGCGAGCGCCTCGTACCGGAGCACATCCCGTACGACTTCGATGCCGCGGGCCTCGAACTGCTCCGCCCAGTCCGCGCCGAGCGGGCCCTCGTCGAACGTGGTGATCTCCTCCAGCTCCGGGCCCTCGCCGGCCACCACGAGGCCGCGCACCCCGGACCACAGGGTCGCGCCGTAACACTGCACGCACGGACGCCAGTTCACGACCAGCTCGTGGGCCGGCATGCCCTGGCCGCCGAGGTCCCAGCCGCCGGTCGCCCGCTGGGCGAGGCCCAGTGCGACGACCTCGGCGTGCGCGCCAAGAGCTTCGCTGCATAGGCGGTTCGTTCGCCGCGGGCCGGTGGGGGCTGGTCGCGCAGTTCCCCGCGCCCCTTGCGGGGCGCGGTTCCGCACCCGAGTTCCCCAGGACCGCTTGGACCCCCCAGAGACGAGCACGACGTTCACGCCGACGAGTTCGCGGTACTCCTTCGCTATGTCGATCACTACTGAACTCCCGTCAGTGCATGGCGCTCGGCCACGGCGCGAGCCGCCCGCACCGCGGTCACCGTGCCCGTCAGCGTGACGTTGGCGGCCATCGCCGTCGGGATCACGCCGTTGCCGGCGAGGTACAGGTTGTCGAAGCCCCACACCCTGCCGTCCGGGTCGCACACGCTGGTGCCGTCGTCGGCGGTGCCGGACCGGACGGTGCCGGTGAGGTGCAGTGAGGAACCGGGCGGCAGCAGTGCGCGTTCCGTGTTCGGGTCGAACGGGCCGAACTCCTCGGCGAGGGACCCGACTTCGTCCAGTGCCCGCCGGATCAGCGCATGGTCGGCGTCGGAGTAGCCGAACTCGATGCCGATCCGCGGCATACCGGCGAGGTCGGTCTCGGTGTCGGAGAACACCAGCCGGTTGTCGGGGCGTGACTCGACGGGGACGTACAGCGAGAGGCCCACGGAGTGCGCGAGAGGGCGGCCGTCGTCGTCGACGTAGGTCCGGTTCATGATCTGTCCGTGGAACGGCTGCGCCGCGCCGTTCTGCGGCAGCCAGAGGGAGTCCGTGCAGAACTCGCCGGTGCGTGGCAGGGGCAGGGTGTGCAGGTCGAGGCCGAATCGGTCGAGGTCGAGCAGCACGCGGGCGGTGACGAAGGCGTGCTCGTTGAGGTGACGGCCGAGCGCCTCGGGCCGTATGCCCGACGCGTACAGCAGCTGCGGGGTGCGCAGCGCGTCGGCGCACACCACCACGGCGTCCGCCCGGAGTTCGGACTCGGCGCCGTCGGCGACCCGACGCAGCCGGGCGCCGGTGACCCGGCCGTCCGACACGACGAGGGACGTCGCGAGTGTGCCGGTGACCAAGGTGAAGGCGGGGTCGCCGCCCGTCGCGAGCGCGGGGAAGATCGTCCCGGGGGCGGTGCGCGGCAGGGGGCCCGATGCCGACGCGGTGACGGCCATGGGCATCGGCTGCGGCCCACGGTCGTCCGGTCCGGTCCCGTCGTAGCGTCGGTGCAGTACGTCGAGTACCAGTCGGCCGACCTCGGTCGGACCGATCGGGGCGGGCGTGACCGCGAGCGCCCGGCGCGCGGTGTCCAGATCCGCCGCCCAGCGGGCCGGGTCGCCGAAGTCGAAGACCTCGTCTCCCGCGGGCCAGGGGGTCGCGGCGGTCCAGTGCACGCCCATGCCGCCCGCGTTCCAGGCGAGCGCCGTCGCGGGCATCGCCTCGGCGTCCTCGCCGAACGCGAGCGCATGGAACATGCCGGGCGGCAGGTCGGTGAGACCGGCCGCCACCTCGCGCACCACCTCGGCGCCCGTGTACATGCCCTGGATGCCGGTGGTGACCTGTTCGTTGTAGCGCCTCCACAGCACCGGGTCGTCGACGTCGTGCAGATGCCGGCCGGGGACCTCGCCGATCGCGGTGCCGCCGTCGACCATCGTGATGCGCAGCGCCGGATCGGTGTCGCGCAGCAGCCGGGCCACGACGGATCCCATGATGCCGCTGCCGACGACGAGGACGTCGGTGCGCGGGGTGTCGGTCAAGGAAGGCTCCTGTCTTGCACAAGGGGCTGTGTGAGGGGGGCGTACGCGATCACGCATGCGGGATCAGCGGGCCGAACAGCTCGGTGTCCATGCGGTCGAGCGCCAGCTTGACGGCGCCGATCAGCGGGGCGTCGCGGCCCAGGACGGTGGCCCGCAGCTCGACCGCGGGGGTGCGGGCACGGCGCAACGCCTCGCGCACCCGGGGCAGCAGCACATCGGCCGCGTCCTCCAGACCGCCGCCGAGCACGATCAGCGACGGCGCGACCGTCCACGACAAGGTGGTGAGGATCGACGCGATGTTCGCCACGAGCTCGTCGACCTCCGCGAGCGCGGTCGCGTCACCGGCCCGAGCGGCGTCGAAGCGGTCCAGTGCGACGCCGCGTTGGGCCGGGTCCGGTGAGGTGAGCCAGGCGACGGGGTGGTTCTCGACCGAGCCCGTCGGCATCGACACCGCCTCGACGATCTCACCGGCGGCGCCGTCGAGACCGCGGTGTACGGCGCCTCGGATGAGGATGCCGAGACCGGTGCGGTTCCCGAGCATCGCCCAGACGACGTTGTCGTGGTCGCCGGCCACACCGCGCCAACGCTCCGCGAGGGCACCGAGGTTGGTGTCGTTGTCGGCGAACCAGGGCATGCGGATGCGGCGCGCAAGCTCATCGGGCAGGTCCACGCCTTCCCAGCGCGTCGTGTGCACCAGGCGCCGTACGACTCCCTCGTCGTCGATGGCACCGCCGCCCGCGACCGCGCCGGCGCGCAGCCGGTCCGCCGACCCGCCCGCGTCGTCGAGCGCCTCCCGCACCAGCGCCGCTACGTCGTCGAGGGTGACCTGCGGATCCTGGTAGGCGCGCAGCGGCCGGTACGCGCGGCCGACGATGCGGCCGCGTACGTCGGCGACGGCCGCGGACGCGTCCGAGGTGGTGATGCGTACGGCGGCCAGCAGCGCGTGCTCGGCCCGCAGTTCGTACCGTCGGGCGGGGCGCCCGGCGCAGCCGCTGGTCGGCACCCGCTCGAGCTCGGTGACCCAGCCCGCCTCGACGAGCGAGTCCAGGATCAGCTCGATGGTGCGGCGGGACAGCTCGGCCTGCTCGGCGAGCGCGGTCAGTGTCCTCGGCCCGGCCGACACCGCCAACGCACGCAGGACGACCGAGGTGTTGACGCGTCGGACGGCGCTCTGGTTCATGCCGGACAGCCGCGCGCCTCTGGAGGTCACCGCGGTCACCGCATGCCCGTTCCGGAGATGCCCTGCACGAAGTAGCGCTGGAGGAACAGGAAGAGGACGAGCACCGGCAGCATCACGACGATCGCGCCGGCGAGCATCAGGCCGTAGTCGGTGACGTGGGCGGCCGCCTGACTGGTGGCGGCGAGGCCCACCGGCAGCGTGTAACTGGACATGCTCTGGGCGACGATGAGCGGCCAGATGAAGTTGTTCCACGAGGTGAGGAACGACATGATCGTGATCGTCGCGACCGCGGGACCGGCCAGCGGGAGGAAGATCCGGAAGAAGATCCGGAACTCGCCCGCGCCGTCGATCCGCGCCGCTTCGAGGAGTTCGTCGGGGACCGACATCGCGTACTGCCGCATGATGAACACCGACAGTGGCAGAGCCACGCCCGGCAGGGCGATACCGGCGAGGGAGTCCGCCAGGCCCAGGTCCACGGTGATCACGAACTGCGGGACGAACACGGCGGTGAACGGCACCATCAGCGCCGCCATGACCGCGCCGAACGCGATCCGCCTGCCCGCGAAGTCGAGCTTGGCGAGCGCGTAGCCGGCGGCTGACGCGGCCACGATGTTGCCGGCCACCACGAGGGTCGCGACCACGATGCTGTTGACCATGAACCGGCCGAAACCCTCGGTGCCGAACAGCCGCACGAAGTTGTCGAGGGTGACGTCGTGGGGGAGCCAGGCACCGGGGTCGGAGCGGATCTCGTCGAGACTGCGCAACGAGCCGCTGATCACCCAGAGGAACGGCAGCATCGTGAGCAGCGCGCACAGCATCAGCGCGCCGTACAGCAGCGGCCGGGACACGGACCGGCGGCGCACGGAGACCCGGTCGGTGGTCAGGTGGGCGTCTTCGAACGCGGCGACGGCGGTCATGTGCGGGACCTCAGCAGTCGGAACTGGACGAGACTCACCAGCGCGACGAGGACGAGCGTCACGAAGGACGCGGCCGACGACATCCCGAACTCGCCCGCCCCGAACTGGTGGTAGGTGTACAGCGCCACGGACTCGGTGGAGCCGAGCGGGCCCCCGTCCGTGAGCAGATACGGCTCGTCGAACACCTGGAGATAGAAGACGGTCAGCAGCACCGAGACCATGAGGGTGGTGGGCAGCAGCAGCGGCAGGGTGATGTGCCGCAACTGCCGCCACCGGCCCGCCCCGTCGAGGGCGGCGGCCTCGTACACATCCCGGGGGATCGCCTGGAGACCGGCGAGGAACAGCACCATCGCGGTGCCGAAGTTGCGCCAGACCCCGAGCAGGATGACCACGGGCATGGCCAGGTTCGGGTCGTCCAGCCAGTTCGGTCCGGCGAAGCCGACGGTGTCGAGCACCTTGTTGACCGTGCCGCTGTCGTTGAACGCGTACCGCCAGATCAGGGCGACCGCGACGACGTTGGTGACGACCGGCGCGAAGAAGACCGTACGGAACACCCCGCGCAGCCGCCGGATACCCGAGTTCAGCGCGAGGGCCAGCGCGAACCCGATGCCCATGGTCAGCGGCACGCCGACGGCCACGAACAGGGCGGTGTTCAGGATGTCCCGCAGGAAGCTCTGGTCCCTGAGCAGCCGGAGATAGTTCTCGAGGCCCGTGAAGTCGACCGCGAACGGATGCCGGAGATCCGTGCCCCGCAGGTCGGTGAGGCTGAACCCGAGCGCCGCGACGGTGGGGATCGCCGTGTAGAGCAGGAACACGGCGGTGAACGGTGCCAGGAACAGCCAGGCGACGGCCGTACGGCGGGCGCGGCCCCGGGAACGGCGCGCTTTGACGGTGCTGGTGGTCGTCTTGACGGCGCTGGTGGTCATCCGCCGATCACTCCGAACCGGTGCCGACGCTCTCGGCGTACGCCTGGACGTTCGCGGCGGCCTTCTCCGCGCTCTCCGTGCCCTTGGCCACGGCCTCGATCTCCTTGCCCAGCCGGGTCGCGACCTGCTGCCAGGTGCTCACCTGCGGAAAGGCCCGGGTGTTCTTCATCTGCGTGAAGAAGGCGTCCAGCAGGGGCTGTTGGGCGATGGCCGGGTCGTCCCACGCGGAGATCACGGCCGGCAGCGAGCTGTACGCCTTGTACTGCGCGACCTGAGTGCTCGGCTCCGCGAGGTAGCGGACGAACTTCCATGACGCGTCCGCGTTGTCGCTGTCCGCGAGTACGCCCCAACTGCCGCCGGCGGAGAAGGAGGCGCTGCTCGAATCCCCGGCAGGCAGCGGCGCCGTGGCGACGTGGGACGCCGTCCAGCCGTCCTTGCCCGCGGCCTTGTCCAGCTGGCCGATGACCCAGGGGCCCGTGATCATCGCGGCGGTCTTGCCGGAGGTGAAGTACGGCTGCGCGTCGAGGAAGGTGGGCGTGCTGGTGTCGGCGGCGCCCGAGGTGAAGAACGACGCGTTGTACTTGATCGCGTCGGCCATCTCCGGCGTGTCCAGGTTCCACTTGCCGTCGGAGGAGACCAGCGAGCCGCCGGCCTGCCAGGCGTACATCGCGACGTCCTGGCCGTTGAAGATGTCCCAGCCGTTGTCCGCCCCGAGGCCGTGCCCGGCGCCCGCGCCCTGGAGCGCCTTGAAGAACGGCACCGTGTCCTGCCACGCCGTCGGCGCCTTCACGCCTGCCTTGTCGGCGAGGTCGGAGCGGTAGACGAGCGCGTAGGTGTAGGCGTACCAGGGCACCGTGTAGGCCACGTTCTCGGCCACCCCCGAGTCCCACAGACTCTTGAAGAAGCTGCCCCGGTCGACGAGCCCGTCCGGCACGGGCCGCAGGATCGACGGATCGAGGAACTGCGCCTGCGACTCGGGGAAGAACTGCGCGACATCCGGTCCCTTGCCCGCCGCGACCGCCGACTGGAGCTTGGTGTAGTACTCGGCGTTCGGGATCAGTGTGAAGTTGACCTTGACATCGGGGTTGTCGGCCTTGAAGGGCTTGATGACCTTCTCGAGCACATCGGCATCGCCCTGAGCGGCCCAGACGTCGACGCTGCCGGTGGCCGGGGAGGCGTCGACGGGCGCGGCGGTGCCCGTCGCGGCGGTGTCACCGCCACGCCCGCAGCCCGCGAGGGCGAAGGTGCAGATGAGCGCTATACCGGCGGTCAGCCGTAGGGCGCCGCGGCGCGGGGAATTGGGCACGCGGGGGCTCCTGTCTCCTGAAGGCACTCTGGGCAGAGGTGCGATTTCAGGAAGGTATGGAGCGCGCATTTCGGCCAAGTGGCGCACCCGTCACGAATAATTTCGGAACTTGTAGCGAAATCGATTCGCCTCGATTTGTGCGTGGAGGTTGTCGTGACGTCAGCGGGCCCGCAGGACGTCAAGTGCGCTGAGGGCCACGTGGAGCTCGGTGCGCTGTTCGCCGGATTCGAGGTCGCAGTCGAGTATCCGCTCGATGGTGCGCAGACGTTGGTAGACCGTCTCACGGGACAGACCGCTCGCGCGGGCGGCGACGGTCTTGTTTCCGGCCGCGTCCAGGTACTGGCGCAGGACGCTCAGCAGGTCGGTGCCATGGCGGGTGTCGTGGTCGATGAGCCGGCCCAACTGCCGTTCCGCGTAGTCCTGGATCCGGGTGTCGTCGCGGAGCGCGAACAGCAGCCGGCGCAGTCCGATGTCGGACCGTTCGTGGAAGGAGCGGTCCGCGGGGAGCGGCCGGCCGGGCTCGGTCGCCTCGGCCACCCGGGCCGCCTCGCGGAACGAACGCGCGACGTCGGCGAGGTCCGGGGCCGGGGAGCCGGCGCACAGGGTCGCTCCCGGGGCGACGCGGTGCGCGGTGCGGCTCAGCTGCTCGACGGCGGGGCGCCATTGCCGGGACGGGCGCAGGGCGAGAAGGATGCCGAGGCGGGTGGGGGCGAGGCGGCCGACGAGTGCCTTGGTTCCCGTCGTCCTCAGCTCCTCGGGGAGGCGGACCTCGGCCTTCGCGGTGTCCTCCGCTGTGGGGATGTCCGCGAGTACGGCGACGAAGCACACGTTCTCGGTGGGCAGGCCCAGGGCCGCGACTCGGGCACGGGCGTCGGCCGGCGAAGGGTGGCGCTGCTCGGCGAGGTCGCGCAGGGCGTTGCGGTGTGCGGTGCGTTCCCAGGGTGTGGCGTGGATGAGGCGGGCGATGGTGAGGGCCATCGCCGTTCTCTCCAGGACGGTGACGTCCTCGGGGCCGAAGACCGGGGGCGCGGGCGTACCCGTCGGCGTGGGGAGCATGGCCACCCTGCCCCAGGCCTCGCCCTGGTACTCCACGGATGCCACGAGCCAGCCCTCCGGGCCCGACCGGCCCGTGCGGTCGGCGGGCGGGGTCGCCCGGGAGCGCTGTTCCCAGTCGGTGAGCGCGGTCTCGGCGGTGCGGCCGGAGGATTCGCAGATCAGCGCCTGATGGACGAGGTTCTCCAGGACGACCGTGTGGCCGCTCATCTCCGCCGCGGCCCGCAGCACGTCCTCGGGGCCCGCGCCGCGCAGCGTCAGAGCGGTGAACGCCTCATGGATGCGCTGGGTCCTGCGCATCGCGTCCGCCTGGTTCCCGAGGATCAGCGTGTGGACGACCTGGGTGACCTCCAGGAAGTTGACGTCGTCGGCCAGGGTGACCAGGGGGAGACCGCGCGTGCGGCACGCCTGGACGAGGGCCTCGGGCGGCCGGTGATAGCGGCGGACGAGCTCGATGACCAGGGCCGCGGCACCGATGTCGGCGAGTTCGTCCACGTACCGGCGTACGCCGGCGGGCTCGTCGGGCAGGGGCATGCCGGTGGTCAGGACGAGTTCGCCGCCCTTGAGGAAGGACGCGGGATCGGTCAGCTCGGTGATGTGGACCCAGCGGACGGGGCGGTCGAGGCGGGTCTCACCGGTGACGACCTGCGGCCGGCCGGCGGCCAGGACGGGCAGGGCCAGCACGTCGGCGACGGTGGGCGGACGGCCCGCGGGCCCCGGACCTGGGGGATGGGTCTCGCTCACAGTGCCTCTCTGCCTGCTCCGTCACTCCGACAAGCGTCACTGGTTGACACAACGTCCGAATACCCCGTTCCGGCCGGACAGATCACGCGTTGTCGGCGTCCAGGGCCGTGGGGATGCTCGGAGGACCGCAGCAGACCGACGACACAGGCCGGGAGACGACCATGACCGCACTGTCGCCGCACCTTCGCCAGGCCACGCCCGTGATGGCCGTCCGGGGCGAGGGCGTCCATCTCTACGGCGAGGACGGCCGCCGCTACCTCGACTTCACCGCCGGCATCGGTGTCACCAGCACCGGGCACTGCCATCCCACGGTGGTGGCCGCAGCCCAGGAGCAGGTGGGCACGCTGGTCCACGGTCAGTACACGACGGTCATGCACCGGCCGCTGCGCCGGCTGGTGGACAAGATCGGCGAGGTACTGCCGGCCGGTCTGGACAGTCTGTTCTTCACCAACTCCGGCAGCGAGGCCGTCGAGGCCGCGCTGCGGCTGGCCCGACAGGCCACCGGCCGCCCCAACGTCCTGGTCTGCCACGGCGGCTTCCACGGCCGTACCGTCGCCGCGGCCGCCATGACCACCTCCGGTACCCGCTTCCGCTCCGGCTTCTCCCCGCTGATGAGCGGTGTGGTCGTCACCCCGTTCCCGACGGCCTACCGCTACGGCTGGGACGAGGAGACCGCCACCCGCTTCGCGCTCCAGGAACTCGACTACACGCTCCAGACGATCTCCTCGCCCGCCGACACCGCCGCGATCATCGTCGAACCGGTGCTGGGCGAGGGCGGATACGTGCCCGCGACCCGGGCCTTCCTGGAGGGGTTGCGGGAGCGGGCCGACCGGCACGGCTTCCTGCTGATCCTCGACGAGGTGCAGACCGGCGTCGGGCGCACCGGCCGGTTCTGGGGGCACGACCACTTCGGCGTCACCCCCGACATCCTGATCACCGCCAAGGGGCTGGCCAGCGGTTTCCCGCTGTCCGGCATCGCGGCCTCCGAGGAGCTGATGAGCAGGGCGTGGCCGGGCTCGCAGGGCGGCACCTACGGCGCCAACGCCGTGGCCTGCGCGGCAGCCTGCGCCACCCTCGACGTCGTACGCGACGAGAAGCTCGTCGAGAACGCCGAGGCGATGGGCGCGCGGCTGCGGCAGGGTCTGGAGGCGGTGGCGGGCCGGACCCCCGGCATCGGTGACGTCCGGGGCCTCGGGCTGATGCTGGCCAGCGAGTTCGTCACCGAGGACGGCGGCCCCGACCCGGAGACCGCCGCCCGGGTGCAGCGGGCCGCCGTCGACGAGGGCCTGCTCCTGCTGCTGTGCGGCGCCTACAACCAGGTCGTACGGATGATCCCCGCGCTCGTCATCGACGAGACCGCGATCGACGAGGGCCTGCGGGCGTGGGCGGCCGCGGTGGAGACGGGAGCGGCCTCATGACCGGGAGCGACCCCATGACCGACGTACCGAAGCAACTGTTCATCGGCGGGGCCTGGGTGGACGCCGCGGACGGTGCCACCCTGCCCGTGGAGGACCCCGCGACCGGGGAAATCCTCTGCCAGATCGCCGACGCGGGTCCGAAGGACGCCCGGCTCGCGGAGGACGCGGCGGTCCAGGCGCAGCAGGAGTGGGCCCGTACGGCACCCCGGGCGCGCAGCGAGATCCTGCGCCGCGCCCACGAGATCATCCTCGACCGCACCGACGACCTCGCCCGTCTGATGACGTCCGAGATGGGCAAGCCCCTTGCTGAGGCCAGGGGAGAGGTGGCGTATGCCGCCGAGTTCTTCCGCTGGTTCTCCGAGGAGGCCGTCCGTATCGACGGCGGCTACGGCACCCTGCCCGACGGCCGCAACCGGATGCTGCTCTCCCGCCGCCCGGTCGGTCCCTGTCTGCTGATCACCCCGTGGAACTTCCCGCTGGCCATGGGTACCCGCAAGATCGGACCGGCGATCGCGGCGGGCTGCACGATGGTGTTCAAGCCGGCCCCGCAGACCCCGCTGTCCAGCCTCGCGCTGGCCGCGATCCTCAAGGAGGCCGGGCTGCCGGACGGTGTGCTGAACGTCGTCACCACCTCGCGCGCCGGCGAGGTGTGCGAGCCCCTGCTGCGCGGCGGCCGTATCCGCAAGCTGTCCTTCACCGGCTCCACGGCCGTCGGCCGGCTGCTGCTGGCGCAGTGCGCCGACACCGTCGTACGCACGTCCTTGGAGCTGGGCGGCAACGCGCCGTTCATCGTCTTCGACGACGCGGACCTGGACGTGGCCGTGGACGGCGCGATGACGGCCAAGATGCGCAACATGGGCGAGGCGTGCACCGCCGCGAACCGGTTCTTCGTCCACCGGTCGGTGGCCGAGGAGTTCGCGGAGCGCCTGAGTGCGCGGATGGGGGCGCTCGTCGTCGGCCCCGGAACGCGGGACGGAGTCGACGTCGGCCCGCTGATCGACACCGCCGGACGCACCAAGGTCGAGGAGCTGGTCGCCGACGCGGTGGAGCGCGGCGCCCGGGTGCTGGTCGGCGGGACCACGCCGGACGGCCCCGGCTGCTTCTACCCGCCGACCGTACTCACCGACGTGGACCCCGGCAGCCGCCTGATGGAGACGGAGATCTTCGGCCCCGTCGCCGCGATCCTCACCTTCGACGACGAGGACGAGGTCGTCCACCGCGCCAACGACACCCCCTGGGGCCTCGTCGGCTACGTCTTCACCGAGGGCCTGGACCGAGCCATCCGCGTCAGCGAACGCCTGGAGGTCGGCATGGTCGGCCTCAACACCGGTCTCGTGTCCAACCCGGCCGCTCCGTTCGGCGGCGTCAAGCAGTCCGGTCTTGGCCGGGAGGGCGGCCGGGTCGGAATCGACGAGTTCCTGGAATACCAGTACTTGGCGATCCCGGTGCGCTGACCTGTCGGAAGGGGAGCCACGATCGGGGGCCGGGCTGCTTGCTCAGGCTCAGCTGCTTCTCCGGCCGCGGCGTTCGGCCCCCAGGCGGGCGAAGTGGTCGACGAGTTCAGGGGCGTCCACCGCGCCCAGGTTCACGACCTGTTCGGCGGGGGCGCCCTGGAGGAGACGCTTGACGGGGACTTCGAGCTTCTTGCCGGTGCGGGTGTGCGGGATGGCCGGCACTTCGAGGATCTCGTCGGGAACATGGCGGGGTGAGGCGCCGGTCCGGATCGCCTCCTTGATCTTCTCGCGCAGACCGTCGTCCAGGGTCACATCGGCCGCGGGGACCACGAACAACGGCATCCAGTAGCCGCCGTCGGGCTCCTCCGCGCCGATGACCAGGGCCTCGGTGATCTCAGGGAGGCGTTCGACGACGTCGTGGATGTCGGCGCTGCCCAGGCGTACGCCGTTGCGGTTCAGCGTGCTGTCGGAGCGTCCGTGCACGATCACCGAGCCGTGACCCGTGACCGTGATCCAGTCGCCGTGCCGCCATACGCCGGGGTACGAGGAGAAGTACGCCTCGCGGTAGCGGGTGCCGTCGGGGTCGTTCCAGAAGTGCAGCGGCATCGAGGGCATCGGGCGGGTGACGACCAGTTCGCCGACCTGGTCGACCACCGGGAACCCCTCCCCGTCGTACGCGGCCAGTGCCACGCCGAGGTGGGGAGCCGACAGCTCGCCCGCCCAGACCGGGGTCGTGGGCGCGCTGCCCGCGAAACCGGAGACGATGTCGGTGCCCCCGCTGATGGACGCGAGCAGGACGCGGCCGCCGACGTGATCGCGAACCCAGGGGTAGGCGGAGGCGGGCAGGGCGGAGCCGGTGCAGCCGACGACGCGGACGGCCGACAGGTCGTACACCGACGGGTCGATGCCGAACTTGGCCATGCCCAGCAGGTACTGGGGGCTGGTCCCGAAGACCGTGACACGGTGGCGGGCGGCCAGCTCCCAGAGGATGCCGGGCCGGGCGAGCGGCGCGGGGCTGCCCTCGTAGGTACAGGTCGTGGCGCCGGTCAGGAGGGTGGAGGCGACCAGGTTCCACATCATCCAGTGGGTGGTGGTGTACCAGAGGAGTCGGTCGCCGGGGCCGAGGTCGGAGTGCAGGCCGAGGGTCTTCAGATGCTCCAGCAGGACGCCGCCGTGGCCGTGGACGATGCCCTTGGGCAGGCCGGTGGTGCCGGAGGAGAAGACGACCCACAGCGGGTGGTCGAACGGCACGGCGGTGCAGGCGAGTTGCTCGGTGCGGGTGGCCGCGTCCTCCCAGGGGACGAACAGCGTCGACCGGATCCCGGACGGCCACGGCAGACCCACGTGGTCGACGAGCACCATGGCCTTCAACGTCGGCAGCGCGCGGGCCAGTTCGAGGGCCGCGTCACGACGGTCGTGGGCGGTGCCGTTGAACAGATAGCCGTCCGCCGCGACCAGGACCGTCGGCTCGAGCTGCGCGAACCGGTCCGCGGCGGCCTGGTGGGCGTAGTCCTGCCCGCACACCGACCACACGGCGCCCAGGCTCGCGGCGGCCAGGAACGCGACGATCGCGTGCGGGGTGTTGGGGAGGTAGCCGACGACCCGGTCGCCCCGCCCCACCCCCAGGTCGCGCAGGGTGGCGGCGACCGAGGCGACCTGGGAGCGCAGCCGCTTCCCGGTCACCTCGTACGCGGACCCGGCCTCGTCCAGGGCGACGATCGCCACGTCGTCGTCCGCGAGGTTGCGCAGGGCGTGCTGGGCGTAGTTGAGGGTGGTGCCGGGGAACCAGCGGGCGCCGGGCATGGTCTCCTCGGCCAGCACCCGCTCGTACGGGGTGTCCGCGTCGATGCCGAAGTACTCCCACACCGCGCCCCAGAAGCCCTCCAGGTCGGTGACCGACCAGCGGTGCAGAACGGCGTAGTCGGTGGCGTCCACCCCGACGTGGCGGGCGAAGTCCACGATGCGACTGCTCGCGACGGCCTGCGGATCAGGCACCATGAAGGGGTCCGGCTCGGTCATCGTACGGCGCTCCTCAGCAGGCTTTTCTCGACGGTCCGTGGGGAAGGGCGGGGGCTTCGCGTGGTGTGCAGCAGGGCCGCCCAGTCGGCCATGGCCGTGAACTCCCGGCCGCCGGACGGGACCACGTCCATGACGACGCGGTCCGGCCGCAGCAGCACGGCGTCCGCCCGGCCCTCGCGCAACCAGGCGGCGAGGCGGCCGTCGTCGCCGAGACCGGCCACCGGGACGGTCCGGGCGCCGAGTCCGTCGGCGACCGCCTTCAGCGAGGGGGAGAGCGGTACGGCGGTCAGGACGGCGAAGGAGTCGCCGAGCAGGTCGTCGAGGCGGGCGCGCCGTCCGTCGGCGGTCACCCACGGCTGCGGGCAGTGGGTGCCTGCAAGACCCCGGCGGATACGGCGCCGCACGAGGGGGCCGGCGATCAGCGCCGGACCGAGGTCGCGGGCGGCCGCCGTACTCAGACCGGGGATGCGCACAGCGGCGTTCAGGACGCCACGACGGAGGGCGGCGGCGCCGTCCTGGCCGCCTGTCATGGCCCAGCCCATGGCGACCGCGAGCCGGATCAGATGGCGGGCGTGCGGCTTGCGTTCGCTCTCGTATGTCTCCAACAGCCGCTCGTCGGCGCCCTGTTGGAGGACACGGGCGAGCTTCCAGGTGAGGTTGTAGGCGTCCCGCAGGCCCGCGCACAGCCCCTGCCCGACGAACGGCGGGGTGAGGTGGGCCGCGTCGCCGAGGAGGAAGACCCGGCCGCGGCGCCAGCGGTCGGCGAGACGCGCCCGGAAGGTGTACTGCGCCTGCCGCACCACCGTGAAGTCGGCGCCGTGCGCGAGATCCACCCACGGAGCGATCAGCTCCCGCAGGCGCTCGTGATCCAGTTCTGAGTCGTCCGGCAGCCGGAACTCCCAGCGGTAGCGGTCCTCACCGACCCGCATGAAGGTTGCAGGGCGCCGCGGATCGCAGATCTGCTCGACGCCTTCCCAGCACCGGACCGGCAGACTGGTACGCACGTCGATGACCGTCCAGCGCTCCGCGAAGCGCAGGTCCTCCCACCCTGCCCCGATGGCGTCACGGGTGAGGCTGCCCGCGCCGTCGCACCCGAGGACGGCGTCCGCCCGCAGCAGATGCTCGCCCTCGTCGTCGCGGTACGTCACGTGGACCGGCCCGTCGCCGTCCTGCTCGACACCGACGACCTCGGCCCCGCCGCGCAGTTCGCACTCCGGTGCACGGGCCAGGGCCTCGCGCAGCACCCGCTCCAGCTCGGGCTGGTCGAACATGCTGGTCTGCGGGAAGCCGTGCGGACCCTGCGCCGCACGCGGGAACTCGGCCATCACCCGGTGCCGGGCGTCCAGCAGCCGCAGCCCTCGCGCGGGGCGGGCGACCGCGGCGAACTCCTCGGCGACACCCGCGGCCTGGAGGATGCGGCGCACCTCGTCGTCGGTGGCGACGGCGCGCGGAAGGGGGTAGACGTCGTGGTGGCGTTCGAGGACGACGGTCCGCACGCCACGCCGGGCCAGCAGCAGGGCGGCGGTTACGCCCACGGGTCCGGCTCCGACGATCACCACGGGTACGTCAGCCGAGTTGGGCTCGACGGTCATGTGCGGCTCACTTCAGGTCTCGGTTCGCGTCGGTCGGTTCGCGTCGGTCACGGGGGTGCGCTGCTCACCGAGGTCGATCCGGCCGTCCGGCGTGGCGATGGTCGCGGTCACCACATCGCCCTGCCGCAGGTAGTGCGGGTTCTTCGCCTGGCTCTTGAAGAACGCCTTCCACTTCACCGCGGGCGGCAGCAGCGCGCCGATCTTCTCGACGGCCTTCGGCGGAGCCTTGAGCGCCGTGCCGCCGGGCGTGCCGGTCAGCAGCAGGTCGCCGGGGGCCAGGGTCTGGAAGCGCGCGAGCAGGGTGAGCGCCTGCGCGGGGCGGACGATCATGTCGGCCAGGGTGCGGTCCTGGCGCAGCTCGCCGTTGACGGACAGCTTCAGCCGCAGGTCGAGGAGGTGGGCGAAGTCCTCCGGGTCGAGCAGGGAGAGGTACGGGCCGGTCGGCGTGAAGGTGGGGTACGACTTGCTCTCGTAGAACTGCGTCTTGGTCAGCTGGACCTCGCGGGCGCTGACGTCGTTGGTGATCACGAGCCCGGCGACGTAGCCGGGCAGGTCGCGCTCCTCGACGACGGTGCCGACCGGCAGGGGCGCACCCATGACCAGGCCCAGTTCGATCTCGTAGTCGAGGAACCGCACATGCTGCGGGCGGACGATGCTCTCGCCCGGGCCGCTGACCGAGCCGGACGCCTTGCGGAAGAAGGCGGGCGGGATGTCGCCGGTGAAGCCCGAATCGCGGGCGTGGCTGCGGTAGTTGACCATCTGGGCGACCACGCGGCAGGGGGTGGTGACCGGGGAGAGGGCCACCAGGTCGGCGACGGGTGTGCCGGCCGCGCCGGAGACCGCGGCCTCCGTGACGGCGGCCCGGTCGGCCAGCAGTTCGGCGGTGGTGCCGGCCAAGGTGGCGACGGGGACGGCGCGGTCGCCGAGGACGACCCACCACCCGTCGGCGGTGCGCAGGACGTCGGTGCTCATGAGTTCACGGCTTTCAGCAGGCCCAGAAGTCGGGCGGGGTCGAGTTCGTTGTCACCGCGCAGGGCGTGCAGCACCTCGCGGAGCTTGGCGGGAGAGGGGGTGGCGCCGAGGAAGTCCCGGGTGGCCGGCGGTCCCCACTGGGCCAGTCCGCTCGTGGACATGGGCGCCCAGCCGGGTTCGACGTCGCAGGAGAACAGATCGCCGTCGGCGAAGTGCTCCAGCATGAAGTGGTCGGGGTCGCGCCAGTAGTCGAAGAGCTGGCTGCCCTGGATGTGCCGACCGATGCCCCAACTGCGCCGGTAGCCGCGCTCCTTGAGGTACTCGCCGCCGGCGGCGATCGAGTCCAGGTCGGTGACCTGGTAGGCGGAGTGGACATAGCCGTTGCCCGGCCCCAGGTGCATGGCCAGGGTGTGGTGGTCGGCCGGGACACTGCCCAGGTCGCAGCGGACGAACGCCATGGTCGGCCCCCGGTCCCGCTGCCCGTCCAGGAAGAGGAAGTCGCTGACGACCATCCCCAGGGTGTCCAGATACCAGTCCAGGGCGCGGGCGAACACCCGTGTCTCCAGCACCAGATGGCCCAGCCGCTGGATACGGGACGGTTCCCGCGGAGGCCGCTGCGTGGCATTCGTACGACGGTGATCGGTGCCGAAGTTGAGCAGCAGCGGCTGCTGCTCGGGCAGCGCCGGCAGTTGCTCGCCGCAGTGCACCACGCGCACCGGGAGGCCCGAGGGGTCGAGCAGGCCGACCGTCCCGCCGCCGCCCGGGACGTCCGCGTCCCGTACGGCCGACCCCGTCGCCCGTGCCAGCCGGTCCAGGTCGGCCCGCTCGGCCGCGCGGAACGCCGGGCCGATGAAGCGAGAGGTCCGACCGCGCCGGATCACCATGCACGGCGAGCCCGCGAACGTGCCCCGGAGCCACAGCTCCCGCTCGGTGCGGGCGGCGATCCCGAAACCGAAGTCGCGGGCGAAGAGCTCCGCCCGGTCCAGGTCGGGCTTCTCGAACTCCAGCCAGGCCAGGTCGGCCACTTTGATCACCGGGTTCCGGGAGCGGCCGGGGTGTTCGCCGCGCAGGGCGCCCTGCTCACTGTGGAGGTCCTGATGAGCCGTCTTGGACATGACGTCCTCCAAGCAACATTGCTGTAATGAGGAAATCATCAGCATTGAGACTTCCCTCGTCAAGAGCTCGCCGGTGATTAACTGAGAGTTTCATCAGATCTGCGATCCTCGGGCAGCCGTTGCTAGACTCGCGCGCATGCCGACGTCAGCCCCGCCCCGCAACCGATTCGAACGGCGCCGCGCCGAGACCCGTCAGGCGCTCGTCCGTGCGGCCCGGCAGATCCTCGCCGAGACCGGGGACACCAGCGCGAGCATCCAGACGATCGCGGAGCGCGCGGACGTCGGCTTCGGCTCCTTCTACAACCACTTCGCGTCCAAGACGGAACTGTTCGACGCGGCGGTGCGAGACGCCCTCGAAGAACTCGGCCAAGCCTTCGACGAGCACCTGCGGGGCATCGACGACCCGGCGGAACTCGTCGCCGCGGGCTTCCGTCTCAGCGCCCGCCTGGCCGACTCCCGACCTGAACTGATGCAGGTCCTGCGCCATCGCGGCCTCGGCCACATCCACGCCGAATCGGGCCTGGCGCCGCGCGCCGTGCGTGACCTGGAGGCCGGTATCGCCTCCGGCCGCTTCTCCATCACCGACCCGACCGTCGCGCTGACCGTCCTGGGCGGTTCCCTGCTGGCGCTGGTGGAGCTGAGGTTCGCCCGGCCCGACCTCGACGGCGACGAGGCCGCGTCGAACCTGGCCGAGATGCTGCTGCGCATGCTGGGCGTCCCGCCGGAGGATGCCCGCGACGTCGCCCGGCGCGCCCTGCCCGACGTCGACTGACGTACATCTCCGGGGGTTACGCGGTCGTGGAGCCCGGACGGAAGGTGACCGCCTCGCCGGTGAAGCGGCCGCTGATCCCGCTCTGCGACGTGGTGACCGACTGGAGGCGCAGTCCCTCGGGAATGTTCCGCAGGGGGACGGGCTCCTCAAGGGCCTTGTCGAGCAGCGCCTTCGCGGGCGGGATCAACTCGCCCTGAGCGACGCGGATGTCCGTGAAGGCGATGTGGTTTCCGGAGGCCGCCGAGACGGCCGCACTCACGGTCACGTCGCCGACGAGCGGCAGGCTGACCGTCGCGTCCACCCGGCCCGGCTCGTCGCCCTGCGAGATGTCCACGCCGAGCGCCTGCGACACGTCTTCGTACGACAGGAAGGCGGTCGCGTCGACGCTGCGCGCATGGGCTTCGTCGGCGCTCCCCGAGGTCTTCAGTCCGTCCAGGCCGACGGTCAGCTCGGTCACCGGTAGCGGCCGGGTCGTGCCACGGGCGGGTATGTCGTGGGCGGTGATGTCGACGTGCCGCAGGGTGCCCCGGGCCAGCTGGGTCAGTACGGGAAACCCGCCGACGTGCACCGAAGGGCGCTGAGGCGTTCCCATTCCCTCCTGGAACGCCTCAGCCGTACGGCTCTCCGCGCGGCCCGCGGCGACACGGTCGACGACGACAGCGCCGACCAGCAACGTCGCCAGGGACGCGACGGCGACGATCTTGCGCCGCCTCCCCGGGGCCGGCGAGCTCACGTGAACGGCCGTGTGACCGTACTGCTCCTCGTCGGACTGGGACTGGTGCATGACGTTCCCCTCGGCAGGTGATCTCCGGTCGATGGAGGCGGGCATCTCGATACTTGCACATGGGCGGGCAATAAACTAGTCTGCTCATCGATGTGCAATTAACGTCTTGCCTCTGGGAGCCTCCCGTGCCGTTCCTCGCCGACACACCCGTAGAGAAGATGACCGGGCCCTACGCCCGGCGCTGGTGGGCACTGCTCGTGCTCTGCCTGAGCCTGCTGATCGTCGTCATGGCGAACACGTCGCTGATCGTGGCGGCACCGGACATGACGAAGGACCTGGGCCTGTCCAGCAGCGACCTTCAGTGGGTCATCGACGGCTACACCGTCCCGTACGCCGCGCTGATGCTCGTGCTCGGCTCGATCGGCGACAAGTACAGCCGCCGCGGTGCGCTGATCCTGGGTCTGCTGATCTTCGCCGGCGGTGCGGTGATGGGCGGTCTGGTCGACGAGACCGGCCTGGTCGTCGTCGCCCGCGTGATCATGGGCGTCGGAGCCGCCGTCGTCATGCCGGCCACCTTGTCCCTGCTGGTCGCGATGTTCCCGAGGGGTGAGCGCGCCAAGGCCATCACCGCCTGGAGCGCCACCTCCGGTCTCGCCATCGCCGTCGGTCCGCTCGCCGCCGGATGGCTGCTGGAGAACCACGCCTGGGGCTCCACCTTCCTGATGAACGTCCCGCTCGCGCTGGTCGGCGTCGTCGGCGCACTGCTCCTGGTGCCGCCGTCGAAGGCGGAGAAGATGGGCCGGATCGACTACATCGGCGGTCTGCTCTCGATCGTCTCCGTCGGCAGCCTGGTCTACGCGACCATCGAGGGCCCGCACTTCGGCTGGGGCGTCGGCCCGGTCACCGCGGCCGTGGTCGCCGGTGTCGGCCTGCTGGCCTTCGTGGCCTGGGAGTTGAAGCACCCGCACCCGATGCTGAACGTGCGCAAGTTCAGGGAGCGCCCCTTCAGCGGCTCGATGCTCGCGGTGCTGTTCTTCTTCTTCGGCACCTTCGGCTCGATCTACTACTCCACCCAGTTCCTCCAGTTCGTCCTCGACTACAACGCGCTGGAGACCGGCATACGGCTGCTGCCGCTGGCCGGAGCCGTCTTCGTCGGCGCCGCGGTGACCGGCCGGCTGGCCCCGAAGCTGGGCGTGAAGCTGGTGGTGGGGACCGGCATGGTGATCGGCACGGCGGGCGTCTTCCTGCTCACGCAGATCGAGTCGGGCTCGACGTACACCGACTTCCTGGCGCCCCTGCTCCTGCTCGGCCTCGCGATCGGCCTGAGCGTGTCCCCGGCCACCGACACCATCATGGGCTCCTTCCCGGAGTCGGAGCTGGGCGTCGGCGGCGGCGCCAACGACACCGCGCTGGAACTCGGCGGCTCCCTGGGCATCGCCATCCTCGGCTCGCTCCTCGCCACGTCCTACAAGGACAAGCTGACCGACCTGGTCGGCGGCCACCTCCCGGCCACCGCCATGGACACCGCCAAGGACTCGGTGGGCGGCGGCCTCGCCGTGGCCGAGCAGATCGCGAAGACGCCGTCCGCGGGACCCCAGCAGGCCCAGACCCTGGTCGACGCGGTCCATGAATCCTTCGCCCACGCCGTCGCCCAGACCAGCCTCATCGGCGCGGTCATCATGGCCGTCGGAACGGTGATCGTCGTCGTGGTCCTGCCCGGCCGCAAGGCCGAAGACAAGCACCGCCAGGAGGAGCCGGCGGCGGGCGACCGGGGCGAGGAGTACGCGGACTCCGGTCGGTGAGCCGGTGGTCGGCGAACTCGTCACCAACGCCATCGGCTACTGAGAACGACGGTCGAGCAGTGCTTCCATCGCGGACAGGCGGCGTTCGATCTGTTCCAGATCGCCGCGCGTGGCGGTCTGGGCGGCGGGCGTGAGCACGATGACCAGGTGCCCGCTCGGCTCCAGCCAGGCGGACTGGACGTCGTCGATCCCGTCGCCGTTCTGGAGGCGGACCGCGTGCTCGATCTCCTCGCGCCGGATGGCGAGATGGCGCAGGGTGCCCGGGATGAGCCGGCCGTCGTCGATGACGGGGCTGCTGGTGCCCTCCAGCCAGCGCGCGGCGCGATCGTCGGCGGCGAGCCAACGGGTGATGACGGCGTTCATGACGATCAGCGTCACCGCTCCTACGGCCCCGCCGGTCACGCTGTCGTCCGGGCCGATCACCGCGTTCTGGACGATGTTCGACAGCAGGAAGATCACGACGAACTCCGTTTACTCAATGCTGAGCTGGCGCAGGTTGGTCTTGGTGAGTTCGAGGATCTCGTCGCCGCGGCCGGACAGGATGGTGCGGGTGGCGAACAGGGTGAAGCCCTTGACCTGCTCAAGGGTGAGCTTCGGAGGAAGCGAGAGCTCCTGGCGCTCGGTGTGGACGTCGACCAGTGCGGGCCCGTCGTGCCGGAAGGCCTCCTGCAACGCGTCCTCCAACTCGTCGGCGCGTTGGACACGGGACGCGTGCAGGCCGGCGGCGCGGGCCTGGGCGCTGAAATCGGGATTGTGCAGTTCGGTGCCGTACGTGACGACGCCGGCGGCCTTCATCTCCAGCTCGACGAAGGCCAGGGCCGAGTTGTTGAAGACGACGACCTTCACCGGCAGGTCCAACTGCCGCAGCGTGCTCAGCTCGCCGAGCAGCATCGCCAGGCCACCGTCACCCGAGAGCGCGATCACCTGGCGGCCGGGATGGCTGGCCTGGATCCCGACCGCGTGCGGCAGCGCGTTGGCCATCGAGCCGTGGTTGAAGGAGCCGATGAGCCGCCGCTCCCCGTTCATCCGCAGATAGCGCGCCGCCCACACGGTGGGTGATCCGACATCGGCGGTGAACGCGGCGTCGCGGGCTGCCAGCCGGTCGATGGTGGCGGCGACGTACTGCGGGTGCAGAGGGGAGTCGGTGGGCCTGCCCTCGGCCAGCTTGTCCAGACGGGAACGCACCCGCTGGTAGTGGCGGTTCATCGTCTTCAGGAAGCTGTCGTCGTCTCGACGATCGAGCAGCGGAAGCAGCGCCCGGGCGGTGTCCTTGACCGTCCCCACCAGGGGGACGTCCACCGGTGTGCGGCGGCCGATGTGCTCACCGCGCACGTCGACCTGCACGACGGACGCCTTCTGCGGATAGAACGAGCGGTACGGGAAGTCGGTGCCCAGCATCAGCAGCGCGTCGCAGTGCTCCATCGCCCGGTAGCCGGAGCTGTAGCCGATCAGCCCGGTCAGTCCCACGTCGTAGGGGTTGTCGTACTCCAGGAACTCCTTGCCCCGCAGCGAGTGCACCATGGGTGCCTTCAGCGCGTCGGCCAGCGCCACGGCCTCGTCGTGTGCCCCTTCGCAGCCGGCCCCGGCCAGGATCGTCACCCGCTCGGCCGCGTTGAGGACCTCCGCCGCACGGGCCAGTGAGGTGTCGTCCGGCCGGATGTGGGAGGACGTCTTGAGCACCGGGTGGTGAGCGGGCCGGTCGGGCGCCGGTGCCAGGAACAGCTCGCCGGGGACGACGAGCACCGCCACTCCGCCGCGCTCCAGGGCGGCGCGAACAGCCATCTGAAGCAGCCACGGCACCTGCTCGGGGATGCTCGCCAGTTCGCAGTACACGCTGCACTCGCGGAACAGCAGCTGCGGATGGGTCTCCTGGAAGTAGCCGCTGCCGATCTCCTCCTGCGGAATCTGCGCGGCCACGGCGAGCACCGGCACCCGGCTGCGCTGCGCGTCGAACAGCCCGTTGATCAGGTGCAGGTTTCCCGGTCCGCAACTGCCGACCGCGACCGCGAGGCGCCCCGTCACGCCCGCTTCGGCAGCGGCGGCGAATGCAGCGGCCTCTTCGTGCCGCACATGTCCCCACGCGATGGTGCCGTCGCGGCGAAGGGCGTCGGTGAAGCCGTTGAGGGAGTCTCCGGGCAGACCGTAGACCCGCCGCACCCCGGACGCCTTGAGCGTGGACACGATGAGGTCAGCGACCGTGTCGGCCATGGCGGGGTGTCCTCCTGACTCGGGTCACCGAGAGCCGCGGTGAAATGACCGCCGCACCTCACGCCCTCAGGATGGCCCGGCTCGGGCCCTGCCGCACCCCCTGGCGGAACGTCTGGAGCCAGTCCCGCCGCTCGAAGATCACGCGCTGACATCACACGGGCCCTTGGTCGTTTCCGCAATGTCAGGGCAGCCAGTTCGACGAAGATGCCGTTGAGGACCTGCCGCCGGTCACGGACCGGGCGGCCCATCCGAGGCGGAGCCGGCAACGGCTCAATGACCGCCCATGCCTGCCCATGCCTGATCAATCAGCTCATGACGACGCAGAGCACGGAGGTTTCCCTCATGGCCGTCTCTGCACGCTCCAACCACATTTGGTTCGCACTGTTGTGCGCAACTTCGTAAGATCTCCGCGCGAGGCGGTGTCGCAATGGCCGAGTGCTCGCCCATGAAGTTCGGAGAATCCCATGCGCCGTCCTCTCGTGCTCACCGCTGCCGCCGCGCTGCTGTGCGCCGGCTGCTCCACGGCCGACGCCGGAAGCCGTGACAAGCCCGCGGCCGCGTCACCGTCTTCCACATCGTCGTCCGGCCCCCGCTCCGCCGTACGAGCGGCCGTCGCGGCTCTCCGCGAGGACAGCGCCGGGTTCCGCCAGGAGATCGAACTGGAGGGTGAGGGCCAGGTGTACGGCCTCACCGTCACCGGCGGCTTCGACTTCGCCGCGGATAGGGGTCACCTGGCGGTCGACCTCCCCGGCGGCGCCATCGACCACAGCGACCAGGTCTTCGCGGACGGCAAGATTTACATCAGCGGCGTCGAGGGGATCGGCGAGGATGCCTGGGGGGTTGTGCCCCGGGACAAGGCGCAGGCCCACTACCTGCTGCGGGCCCCGCTCAACGACCCCGAGCACGTCCTGCGGCAGATCGCCGCAATGCGCAAGATCTCCCGGGAGGGCGAGGAGAACGTCCAGGGGGTGCGCGCAGTGCGCTACCGCGGCATCCTCGACCACCGGACCGTCACTCTGCGCATGGCCCCGGACGTCCGCACGAAGACGGACCAAGCCCGCGACGTCCTGGGCAGCGACCTCCCGGTCTTCGCGGACGCGTGGGTCGACGGCCGGGGGCGCCTGGTGCAGATCCGCACGAGCGTCAACATGTCCGGTGCGCGGGTGACGCTGACCATGGCCCTGTCGGACATCGGTGAGCCGGTCCCCGTGACGGTTCCACGGGCCGCGGACACGATCCCCGTCACCGAGGTCGGCGGCATCCTGAACGGCTGAGCCGGACGGCCGCTCCGGCTGCCTGATCAGTCAACTCATGACGACGCACCACGAACAGACCAACACACCAACCACTTCGCGGACATGACCTGGGCGCCGCGGCCGCCCAGGAGCGGCCCGCACCAGGAGGGTCGTTGGCCTGGCCGCGGCGGAAGGCATCCAGTTCGATCGCCTCGGTCGGGTGGCACGCCCGCAGCAATGAAAAGCCGGGGCAGTGACGGCACTCGTCTGCTCACGCCGTGTTGGAAAGCCGAACGGACGGCATCGGGCACGCGCGCCTTTGGCCGGGTGCCGAAGATCCGGTAAACCTGCACAGCTTCACTGACAGGTCGTACGGAACCTGAGCAGTAGTCACGACTGTGCCGGACTACGGCGGCCTCGGCACGGAAGCATCAATCTTGGGAATCGGTGGCAACCGGTGTGCGTGCAGCCGAGTGGCAGACCGCGTGAAGGAGTCGGCGTGTTCGGTCACTGCGCAGTCACACCGGTGAAGTCGCCTTGCGCGGTGCGTCCCGTTTGAGCCTCGGGCGGCTGGCCGCCCGTTTATCGGCGTGCTTTGATCCTGCGCGTGGCGCAAGTCGCCGGGAAGGGTTCCCAGTTTCAGGCGAACTCTGCCATTCCGAAGTACCTATTCGAAGGGAACCGCGCATTATGAACTTTGCCTCCCAGGTTGAAGCAGCCGAGATCTCCGACACCGACCTGGACAACGTCTCCGGCGGCCTCGCGGCCGGCGGCTCCGGCGGTCTCTTCCTGGAGACGCCGATCGGAGACGTCTTTGCCGGCCTCACGGCTGTCGCGTCGACCGAGGGTCTCGTGGCGGGAGCGGGCGTCCACACTGCCGCTCTGTGACGACACGCGTATCCACACGATGGGCCCCGGATCAGATGAATCCGGGGCCCATCGTGTGGATACCGCGTGTGGCGCCGCCCAGCAGATACCCCGCGTCGAAACGGTCATCTGGGATGCGCGGGAGGAGAAATGGTGACGACTCATCAGAGTCTGAGAGGGCGGAATGCGAGTCCCTGTCTGATTCGTCTTTGAGTCGGGATCAGGTGTGCTGATCGGCAAAGACGATGAGGTCGTTGACCTTGGACTCAGATCATTCAGCCACCGGCCGGGCTCTCGTCGTGTGTCGACCGACCATGTCGCGACTCGGATGTCTCCTGTGTCCCCGGAGGGATACCGCCTACAGGCGGAAGCCGCCGGTGGCGTCGATGAGTTGGCCCGTGATCCACCGGGCGTCGTGGGAGGCGAGAAGGGCGACTACGTCGGCGACGTCGGCGGGTTCGCCGATGCGGCCGAGGGCGTTCTGTGCGGCTATGGCGGCGACGAGTTCGGAGTTTCCGCGCAACCAGGACGCGTTCATGTCGGCGGTGATGCGGGTCATGTCGCCCGCGGGCAGCGGCACCTCGCGTTCCGCCCGTCGCCACGGCCCGGCATCTGGCGTGGTTCGTCGACGTCGACACGGGCGTAGGGAACCCGCGTCGACGTCGTCCGGTGTCAGGCCGGTTCGTGTGCCTGGTCCCGTGCGGAAGGCGAGGTGTCGCTGCCCGCAGCGGCTCGGTCGCGGGCGCCCAGGTGGCGGAAGAGCTTGCCCGGCCACCAGAACCGGCGGCCGAGGTCCAGGGCGAGCGCGGGGACCAGGACCGTGCGGACGATGAAGGTGTCGAGCAGGACGCCGATGCCGACGAGGACGCCCATCTGGGCCATGGTGACGAGCGGCAGGCCGGCGAAGACCGCGAAGGTCGCGGCGAGGACGACGCCTGCGGAGGTGATGACACCTCCGGTGCTGGTCAGGCCCTCCAGGACGCCGCGTGTGTGGCCGAGGCGGGCGGCCTCCTCCTTCACGCGGTGCATGAGGAAGATGTTGTAGTCGATACCGAGGGCGACCAGGAAGACGAAGCCGAGCAGCGGGATCGACCAGTCGACGCCGGCGAAGCCGAGGACGTGCTCGAAGAGCAGGTTCGAGGCGCCCAGGGCGGCGAAGTACGACAACACCACGGTGGCCAGGAGCAGCAGCGGTGCTACGAGGGCTCGCAGCAGCCAGATGAGGACGCCGAGGACGACCAGGAGCACGATCGGGATCACCGTGGTCAGGTCACGATCGGCGGCCCGCTGGGTGTCGAGGGTCTGTGCGGTGGTGCCGCCGACGAGGGCGTCCATGGGAGCCACGGCGTCGCGGAGTTCGTCGATCGTGTCCTTGGCGGCCTTGCTGTCCGGGGCGTCCTGCAACACCACGGAGAGGGTGGTGAGTTGGCCGTCCGGGGTGCGGTCGCCGCCGTCCTCGACGCGGGCCACGCCGTCGACTTCTGCCGCGGCTGTCCGGATCGCCTCGGCCCGGTCGGTACTGGTGACGATCTTCGCGGGATCGGAGGCGCCCGACGGATAGTGCGCCGCGATCCGCTCCTGGGCTACGACCGATTCGGGCTTGTCCTGGAACATCTCGGCCTGCGTCAGACCCATGGAGATGCCGGCCGCGCTGAGGGCGAGGACGCCGGTGGCGGCGACGGACATCATCCAGGACCAGCGCGGACGCCGGGCGACGGCCGTTCCGATGCGGGACCAGACGGTGCGCGCCTTGCGGGCGGGGGTGCCGTGGTGCGGTACGAACGGCCAGAACACCCAGCGGCCCGTGATGACCAGCAGTGCCGGAAGCACCGTGACCATGGCGAGGAAGGCGCAGACGACGCCGATCGCGCCGACCAGCCCCAGCGAGCGTGAGGAGTCGATGTCGGCGAAGGCGAGGCAGGCCAGGCCGACGGCGACGGTGCCGGCCGAGGCGAGGATCGCCGGGCCGGAGCGGCGGAGCGCGATGCGCATCGCCTCGTGGCGGTCGGCGTGGCGGTGCAGTTCCTCGCGGTAGCGGGCGATGAGCAGCAGCGCGTAGTCGGTGCCGACGCCGAAGACGAGGACCATCAGCACGCCCGCGCTCTGCGGATTCACCGGCAGTCCGGCGTGCTGGGCCAGCAGGTAGGTGGAGACCTGGGTGAGGACGGCCGCGAAGCCGACGGAGAGCAGGGGGAGCAGCCAGAGGACCGGGCTGCGGTAGGTGATCAGCAGCAGTACGGCCACGACCAGGGCGGTGGCGAGCAGCAGCGTCGAGTCGAGGCCGTCGAAGACCGCGACCTGGTCGGTGAGGGAGCCGGCCGGTCCGCCGACCTCGACGTCCACGCCGGGCGGGGCATTGGCCCCGGCGATGTCGCGCAGCTTGTCGATCGTGTCGGTGATGTCGTCCTCGCTGTCCAGCGGGACGACGGTCATCAGGGCTTGGCCGTCGTCGGACGGGATCGGCTGCGAGACCTCCTCGCCTGCCGGGACGAACGGTGCGAAGGCGGTCCGGTCGGCGGCCGCCTTCGCATCCGCGCCCTCGCCGGTGTAGACGACGACGGCCGGCATGACCGTGTCCGTACGGAACTTCTCCAGCTCGGTGTTGACCCGGGCGGACTCGGCGCCGCGCGGCAGGAAGGCGTTGGCGCTCGTGTCCTCGACGTCGCCGAGTTTCCCGGCGAGCGGGCCGAGTGCGACGGCCACGATCAGCCAGGCCGCCAGGACGAGCCATTTGCCGCGTCGCCCGCCGGGGGCGCGGGCGACGCGCTTGAGCAGCGCACGCATGAGTAGTCTCCTTCGTGGGAGCGCGCCGCCGGCAGCCGAGTACGGCGACCGGCACAGGGCGCACGGGATCGGCGCCACGGCGTATAGAGGTGTGATGACCTGCCGTGGCGTACGGGATGGGTGTGTCCGGGGTGTGTGCTTCTCGGTACGGCCGGGAGTTGGCGCTCCCGGCCGTACGTCGGCGGTGGCTGCTATTCGATCTCGCGCATCATCTTCTCCATCGAGCCGACCGCCAGCCGGGTCTGCGTCAGCTCGTCCAGGGTCTGGCGCTGTTCCTCGACGGTGCGCCGTTGCAACTCCACGGTGTCTTCGAGGAGTTGGGCGTACTTCTTGGCCAGTTCCTTGTACTGCTCCTCACGCGCGGCCAGCATCCGGGCCCGCCAGGTCGCGGCGGCCTGCCAGACGATCACGATGAGCAGGGTGAAGAGCCCGGCCGCGCCGACGGCGCCGACCAGAATCCCCCACTCGTCCTCTCCGGCGGCGAGCGTCACCAGTTCCTGATTCACTTCGCTTCCTCTTTCGCGGTCCGGTCGGCGGTCTCGGTGATCGTCGTGGCCGCCTGGGCGATGACGTGGGGTGTCAACTCGTAGAAGAACGGGGCGACTTCGAAGTACTTCATCGCCTTGCCGTCCTCCGCGAGTTCGAGCGTGCCGACGACCAGTCCGGCGGCCTCCAGCCGTTGCAGGTGCATGTGCAGCAGCGGGCGGCCCATGCCGATCTGGCGAGCGAGCGCGCTGACGTAGTTCCGGCTCTCCATGAGCGCCGCGACGATCCGCATGCGGTGCGGATTGCCGAGCGCGGAGAGCACTTTCAGCAGTTCGTCGCCCGTCGGTGCCGGAGGCGGTACGCCGTTGTGGTCGGCGACCTCGTGCATCGCGGCCCCTTTCCGCCGTACCTGTCAGAAAAGGCTGACAGCTGCTTCGGGCACCTGTCAAAGATTCCTGACACATCTCGGGGTGAGATGGGGGATGTCTCAGGGTCGGTTCGGGGACGGGCCCGGGTACTCCCGCTGTCGTATGCGCCCGGGCATTCGCGCTCATACGGTGTGCAAGTGACGACCTTCGACCGCCTGCCCGACCGCCTGCGGGCGCTGCCGCCGGGTGCGATGGACGTGTTGGTGGTGGGCGTCGTCGGGATGTTCACCGGACCGGACGCGGCGGTGAACGAACCGCCGTACCAGCAGGCGGACCGGTTGACCTGGCTGCTGCTCGCGATCTCACTGCTGGCGCTGCTGTGGCGGCGGCGGTGGCCGGTGCCGGTCGCCGTGGTCACCGGGGCGGCGTGTGCCGGCTGGGCGCTGCACGGGCACATCGGGGAGCTGCTGAACCTGCCGGTGATCGTGGCGCTGTACACCGTCGCCGTGCAGGGCGACCGTCGGCGCACCCTGTGGACCGGGCTGGTCGCCGCGCTTACCTCGGGTGTGGTCGCGCTGTGGGTCGGCAAGGACGTGGTGAACCCGCAGGGACTGCCGGTGCTGGAAATGCTCTGGCCGCTGGTGCCGCTGCTGCTCGGCGAAGTGGTCCGCACCCGACGGGAGTTGCTCGCCGAATACGCCGACCGGGCCGCCCGCGCCGAGGCCGAACGGGAGCGGGAGGCGGCCCGCCTGGTCCGCGAGGAACGGGTCCGGATCGCCCGAGAGCTGCACGACGTCGTCGCCCACACGGTCACGGCGATGACCGTCCAGGCGGGCGTGGCCCTGGAGACCATCGACGTGCGGCCCGACATGGCCCGGCAGGCGATGCGGCAGGTCCGGGACTCGGGCAAGGATGCGGTGCGGGAGCTGCGGGCCACGGTCGGGGTACTGCGGGAGGGGGACGGCGAGCCCATCGAACCCGCGCCAGGAATCGAACGGCTCCCCGAGATGGTCGAGCGGTTCGCGGGCGGCGGCATCTCGATCACGCTCCGGCAGGAAGGAGCGCCGGACGGCCTGCCGCCGGTGGTGGCGCTGGCCGCCTACCGCATCGTCCAGGAGGCCCTGACGAACGTCGTCAAGCACTCCGGCGCCCGGCACGCAGCGGTGTCGGTGGTCCGGCGGGACGGCACGCTGGCGGTGGAGGTCGTCGACGACGGCTCACCGTCCCCGCCGTCGCCACAGGGACCGACGAGCGGCTTCGGACTGGTCGGCATGCGGGAGCGGGCGGCTGCGGCCGGGGGAATCATCGAGTTCGGGGCGGCACCGGGCGGTGGATTCCGGGTACGGGCCGAACTCCCGGCCGGTGAGAGCGGAGAACGACGGTGACCGTACGCGTGGTGCTCGCCGACGACCAGACCGTCGTCCGGGCGGGTTTCCGTGCCCTGCTGGATCTCACGGCCGACCTGGTCGTGGTCGCCGAGGCGGCGGACGGTGCGCAGGCCGTCGAAGCCGTACGCCTGACCCGGCCGGACGTCGTCCTGATGGACATCCGCATGCCGGGCGTCGACGGCATCGAAGCCATCCGCCGCATCGCCGCCGACGCCGCGCTGGACGGCGTACGGGTCGTCGTCCTCACCACGTACCAGGTCGACGCGTACGTCTTCGAGGCGCTGCGGCACGGCGCGGCCGGGTTCCTGCTGAAGGACATCGAGCCGGACGAACTCCGGGAGGCGATCCGGACGGTCGCCGCCGGGCAGAGCCTCCTCGCACCGGCCGTCACGCGCGCGGTCGTGGAGGAGTTCGCCCGGCTGAAGGCCCCGGAAGCGGCCGGTGCCGAACGCCTCGCCGTGCTCACCGAGCGGGAGCGGGAGGTCATGGCGCTGGTCGCGGCCGGGCTGAGCAACGCGGAGATCGGCCGGGAGCTGCTGATGAGCCCGCTCACCGCCAAGACGCATGTGAGCCGGGCGATGACCAAGCTGGGGGCACGGGACCGGGCGCAACTGGTGGTGCTGGCCTACGAGACCGGGCTGGTCAGGGCCGGGGAGCGGTGACCGTACTCCCGCCGGAGTAGCCGCCGACTCCCGCCGACGGATGTCAGCAACGCCCCGGATTCCTACCGTCGTCGGCATGATCGAAGCACACGACCTCACGAAACGTTACGGGGACAGAACCGCCGTCGACCGGCTGACGTTCACCGTCCGGCCCGGCCGGGTGACCGGCTTCCTCGGCCCCAACGGAGCCGGGAAATCCACCACCATGCGTCTCGTCCTCGGCCTGGACGCACCCACCTCCGGCACGGTCACGGTGGCGGGCCGCCCGTACACCGAACTGCCCGCGCCCCTGCGCACGGTCGGCTCGCTACTGGACGCCAAGGGGGTGCACGGCGGCCGCACCGCCCATCACCACCTGGCCGGCCTCGCGGCGAGCAACAACCTCCCGCGCCGCCGGGTGGCGGAGGTCCTGGACATGACCGGCCTGACCGGCGCCGCAGGCCAACGGGTCAAGGGCTTCTCGCTCGGCATGGCCGGGCGGCTCGGTATCGCAGCCGCGTTGCTCGGCGACCCGGAGGTGCTGCTGCTCGACGAGCCGGTCAACGGCCTGGACACCGAGGGCATCCGCTGGATCCGCACACTCCTGAAGTCCCTTGCCGCACAAGGCCGTACGGTCTTCCTCTCCAGCCACCTGATGAGCGAGATGGAGCTCACCGCCGACCACCTGGTGGTGATCGGCCGCGGTCGGCTGCTGGCCGACACCACGGTCCGCGACTTCATCGAGACCAACTCCCGTGCCCATACGCTCGTCCGCTCCCCGGAGCCGGAGAAGCTGCGCGACCTGCTCCAGGCCAAAGGCGCGACCGTACGCCTGGAAGCCCGGGGCGGCTGGCGAGTGGACGGCCTCGACGCGCACACCATCGGAGACCTGGCCCGCGACCACGGCCTCGCCCTCCATGAACTCACCCCGACCCGCTCCTCGTTGGAGGAGGTCTACACGGCCCTGTCCCAGGACTCGGCCGAGTACCGGACACGGCAGGAGGCCCTGCAATGACGGCCCTTATCGATGCCCGGGCCGGTTTCCCGCAGGCCCTCGCCTACGAGTGGACCAAGTTCCGCAGCGTGCGCTCCCTGGTGTGGACGACCCTGGCGACCACCGCCGTACCCGTCCTGGGCTCGGTCTTCGTCGCGGCCACGGGCAGCCTGCAACCCGACGACACGGTCCTCGGCGGCAGCCTCTCCCTCACCGTCGTGGCCCAGATCCTGGCCGCCGTGACCGGCGCGCTGCTGATCACCGGCGAGTACGGCACCGGCACCATCCGCACCACCTTCGCCGCCAACCCGCGCCGCACCACCGTGCTGTCCGCGAAGGCGACCCTGATCGCGGCGGTCACGTACGCCCTGTCCCTGCTCTCCTGCACACTCGCCTACCTGATCGGCGACGCACTCCTCGAAGACGGCAAGTACGCCCAAGGCGAGCCATGGCCCGCACTGTTCGGCGTCGCGGGCTCCTTCGCCGTGGCCGCGCTGCTGGGTCTCGCGGCCGGCACCCTCATCCGCCACTCCGCGGGCGCCGTCACCGCGGTCATCGGAGTCCTGCTCCTGCCCGCCCTCCTCGGCCCGCTCTTCGGCGACGCCCAGCGATGGGTCGCCGGGATCTCACCGACGGCCGCCCTGCAGAAGCTCACCCAGACCTCGGACGCCACCGCCGAGACGGTCGGCAGTCTGGGCCCCTGGCCGTCCCTGCTGCTCGTCACCGCCTACACGGGAGCGCTGCTCCTGCTCGCGGCCGGAACGCTGCACAGGCGAGACGCATGACGACGGCGCGCGTAAATACCCTTGTACGAAAGGAGACTTCGCCATGTCGTGGAGCCCAGCCCGGTTACGCCTACTCCTCGCCCTCGTGATCACGGACCTCCTGCTGTGGCTGGCAGTGTCCGACGCCGACGCGGCCGCACCACACGGCGCCCGAGTCGTCGCCGAGGAGAAGGTGGGCGACCGCCTCATCGACCTCACGATCGACTCGCCCTTCTACACCGACTGGTTCAACGCCGGCCGGGGCGGCCCTCCCGCCGTCGAGACCTTCCACCTGGAGGAGGTGCGCCCGCTGCTGGAGCGCCACTACGGTGCGGGTACCCGTCGTGCGGCCGCAGGGGAGTCGCAGGGCGGGTTCGGCGCCCTCTCTACCTGGCTGATCGGCTGCGCACCACCCCCGTCCACCTATCCAGCGGCGACGGCACGGCCGGTGTCCTCGACTGCTCCTGGAAGCCCTTCGAGGGACGTAGCCGCATGCTCAGCGGCACACGAGTCACAGGAAAATCTCATGCGCTTCCCATGGTGAAACCAGGCGTCGGCCACAGTATGGTCAAACATTCAACGGGAGGGTGAGGTTCCGCACGCCAGGGGGTCAGGGAGGCACGGCGATGGTTGTGGTCGGTCCGGGAGTGCGCCGGGTGGCGCGCGGGGTGAGACGGCGGATACGGAGGCTGGGGGAGCCCCCTGCGCCGGAGTCGGCCCACCGGCTCGTACCGGAACCGGTGTTCGTCCTCTCCTCCGTGCGCTCCGGCTCCACGCTGCTGCGGGTCCTGCTCAACAGCCACCCGCAGATCCGCGCCCCGCACGAGATGCACCTGCGCACGCTTTCGGTCGACCTGAACAAGCCGTACACGAAGAAGGCGATGGCCGAACTCGATCTGGACCAGCGGGAGTTGGAGTACCTGCTGTGGGACCGGGTGCTGCACCGCGAACTCGTGCGCAGCGGCAAGCGGATCATCGTCGACAAGACGCCCGGCAACGCGGGCTTCTGGGAGCGGCTGCACGAGGGCTGGCCGAAGGCCCGGTACATCTTCCTGCTGCGCCATCCCGCCTCGATGGTGAGCTCACTGATCAACAACCGCCCCGACCGCGATCCGGACGCGACCGTACGCGAAGTGCGTATGTACGTCGAAGCGGTCGAGGCGGCCCGCACCGCACTGCCGGGTCTCACGGTCCGCTACGAGGACCTGACCGAGAGCCCCGAGGCGGTCACCCGGGAGATCTGCGCGTACCTCGGTGTCCCGTGGACATCGCGGATGCTCGACTACCGGAAGGGTGATCATGGTCCGTTCGTGCCCTTCATCGGTGACTGGAGCGAGAACATCAAGTCCGGCAAGATCCAGAAGGCGCGACCGCTGCCGGACGCGGGAGACGTTCCGGCTGCGCTGCGCGACATCACCCGTGCCTGGGGGTATCCGTGTTGAGTGACATGTCCGACGTGAAGTGCCGATGTACGTGCCCGGGAGCGACGGTGTGGGTGACCGGGCCGTCGACGGCCGACCGCCGCGCGGCCGCCTACGCGCTCGCCGAACGCCTGCTGGCCGGACAGCACCGGGTCGAGGTGCTCGACCGCCTCAACGACCACGACACGAACCCCGAACGCATCGGCCTGATGGCCGAGGTGCTGGCCCGCAACGGCATCGTGGCGATCGTCCCGTGCGCGGAAGAGGGCGTGACGGAGGTACGTGAACGCCACACGGCGACCGGCACGCGGTACGTCGAGGTGTGCGCCTCAGGGCCGGAGTGCGCGGAGACTGCGGATACGGTCCACGGCCTGCTGACCGGGCGAGGGTGAACGGCTTTCCCGCAGCCGCAGCACGTCTCCAGTCCAAGCCCGTCGCTTGCGCTCGGCGAGGTTACGACACGAGTCTTCGTCGCTCCCGGCCTGTAGGGCACGCGCTCGTCTCGCCGATTGCTCAGAGCCAGTCCCTACGCTTGAAGATGAGGTAGAGACTGGTGCATACGATCGCCATCAGGACCAGTGCGAAGGGATACCCGAGCACCCAGTGCAACTCCGGCATCCGGTCGAAGTTCATCCCGTAGATCGTCCCCACCAGCGTCGGAGCGAACAGAATCGCCGCCCACGACGAAATCCTCTTGAAGTTGTCTGCCTGGCGGCTCTGACCTGCAGCGATGCCGCTGTTTGAGTCTCTGGCCTGGGCTGATCCATCCTTTCTGGGTCTTTCAGGCTGGCGCCGGCTTACGTAGTCGGTTCTCCCCACGCGCTCCCCGGAGCCGCTCGTACTCCCCAGATTCTCCCCGGAGGACGGCCCTGCCTGCGGTCGGTTCGGCGCGCTGCGGAAGCTCATTCGATTCGTCCGGCGGTCACGAGCAGTCACTGGGCGCAGTCGGCTGCCGTTCTCGATCGGAGGCTCAGAAAGTGAGCACCACTCGCCCCCGGAGGCCGCCTGCCTCCAACAGTCGGTGTGCTTCGGGGGCCTGCTCGGCCGCCAACATCCGCGCGACCCGAGGAGTGAGGCTGCCCTTCTCCGCCAGTTCGCGCAGGCGGTTGAGCTTGGCGTGTTCGCGTGCGTACTGCGGGACGAAGGTGTTCCGGGTCTCGATGCCGCGTTCAACGGGGACCTGGATGCCGCCGACCGATGTCGCTACTCGGCCTCCGTCGCGTACCGCGCGGATGGCGAGGGCGGCGATGCCCGCGGTGTCGACGAGGCCGTCGACTCCGTCAGGTATCTCCTTGCGCACCAACTCGGGGAACTCGGTACCGCGAGGCAGGATCACGTCAGCGCCGAGTTCCTTCACCAGTGGCTCGTCCTTCGGTGCCGCGTCGGAGATCACCCGGAACCCGTCCGCCTTGGCCAGTTGGACGGCGTAGCCGCCGACCGCGCCGGCCGCTCCGGTGACCGCCACGGTGGCGCCAGCGGGAAGTTCCAGCAGGTCCAGGGCCATGTGGGCTGTCAGTCCGTTCATCGGGAGCGTGGCGGCCTCGATGGCGGTCGCGCTCGCAGGGGCGCGGACCACCGACTCGGCGGGTACGACCACGTGTTCGGCGTACGCTCCGCGCGTTCCGGAGATGACCACGACGGCCATGACGTGGTCGCCCACGGCGAGATCGGTGTCGACTCCCTTGCCGATCTGCTCGACCACGCCCGCCGCGTCCATCCCGGGAACATAGGGCGGCTCGGCGTCGGAGACGAAGGCGATTCCCCTGCGCACCATCGTGTCGACGGGGTTGACCGTCGCCGCGTGCACCCGGATCCGGATCTCGCCCGGCCCGGCTTCGGGGACCGGAAGCTCAAGGACGCGCAGTACGTCGGGCCCGCCGAATTCAGTCAGTCCTATGGCCTTCATGGAAGTCCTTCCTCAGGGATGAGTCATTCGACCGCCGCGCCTCCCGACAAGCGGACCTCTTCGCTGTCGAGGGCGGCCTGCAGGCGGCGCAGTACGGTGTCGTCGATCCGGCGCTCGTCGCGGAGCCGGACGACGGTGGAGCGTTTGTTGGCGATGAGGGCCAGGCGCAGTGCGAGGTAGTCCTGGTGCTGGAGCACGGCGGGGTCGTCGTGGGCGCCCGCGCTCATGGCCTGGACGGATGCCAGGTGGGCCTCGTACTCCTGGCGCAGCCACTCGGTGATCTTCGGATCGCTCCGCAGGTCGGCGGCGAGTTGGGGCATTGCCTTGATCGCCTCTTCGATGGCGGTGGTCTCGGCGAGGTCGTGCTCTTCGTCGACCGACGTGTCGGGCGGCAGCTTCGCCCAGCGCACCGCCACCGGCAGCAGCAGTCCCTGCACCACCAGCGTCACGAGGATGACGCCGGAGGTGACGAAGACGATGAAGCTGCGGTCGGGGAACGGCTCGCCCGAGTCGAGGGTCTGCGGCACCGAGAGCACCATCGCGAGCGAGACCGCGCCCCGGAAGCCGGCCAATCCGCTGACGACACGGGTCCGGTGACCGACGCGGAGCGATCGTTGCTGGGGGCGCCGGTCGAGTGCGCGGACCAGGTAGGTGGAGGCGTACAGGAACGCGAAGCGCACGGCGACGAGGACCACGCAGATGACGCCGACCGCGATGAGCGCGTCCTGGAGATCGGCGCGGCCCAGGTCGCGGACGGCGTACTGCAGTTCCACCCCGACCAGGACGAACAGCGCCCCGTTGATGATGAAGGTGGCGAGCGGCCAGAACGCCAGTGCCTGCGTGCGGTGTTCGGCCTGGATGATGCGCGGGGCGACCTGGGACATGATCAGGCCGCTGACGACCACCGCGAGGACGCCGGACGCCTCGACCAGTTCGGCCAGCAGATACGCGGTGAAGGGCGCCAGGATCATGACGAGGTTGCCGAGCAGGGGATCGGTCAGGCGGCGCCGCAGGTTCATGTTGACCCACGCGACCGCCACCCCGACCAGGGCTCCACCGCCGTAGGCGAGCAGGAACAGCCCGCCGACGTGCGGGATGCTCAGGTGCTCCTCGCCGACCGTGATGCCGACGGCCAGACCGTAGACGACCAGCGCCGTGCCGTCGTTGACCAGGCTCTCCGCGCGCAGGATGGTGACCTGACGGCGCGGCAGGGCGCGCGCGAGGACGCCGACCGCCGTCGCGTCCGTGGGCGCCATGGCCGCGCCGAGCACCCACGCTGGCCCCCACGGCAGCCCGAGGGCGTGCCCCGTCGCCGCGACCGCCCAGGCGGTGAGGATGACCAGTACGGTGCTCAGCTGCAGGATGCCGCGCAGGTTGGTGCGGATCTCCCGCAGGGAGGTGGTCAGGCTCTCCCAGTACAGCAGCACCGGAAGGAAGAGCAACAGCACGACTTCCGGGGGCAGTTGTGCCTCCCGCACCGCTGGGACGAACCCCAGCAGCACACCCGTCACAAGCAGGACGACGGGCGGGGCGATGCCGAGTCGCTGTCCCATGACGTTGCCCACCAGCACAGCCACGCCCAGGACCACGACGAGTTCGAGACCGAGCAAGGTGCTTCTCCTGGAGGGGTGAAAGAGCCGATGTTCAGCGCGGTACGAGCTTCAGGGTCGTGTCCCGAGAAGCCACCATGGGATCGACGTAACTCGGGCCGTTCCGGCCGTACTTGATGCGGTAGGCGGTGTCGATGCGGTCGTTGGCGCCGGGGTCGGTGACCTCGACGAGGGTGACGTCCTTGCCGACGCCGCCGGAGCGGATACGGCCCTCGTGGCTGGCCCGGGCCGCGCGGTACCAGGCGCCGGTGTTGCCACGGAAGGAGCGGACGTAGAGGTCGTCGCCGTCGCGGACCACCCAGATCGGCACGGGTGCGCGCGGCGTTCCGTCGCTGCGCGAGGGGGCCATCTGAAGTTCCTCGGCGTGTTCGATCCGGGTCAGTTCGTCGTTCGTCCAGGTCGTCATGGGCTTGCCTCCTTTGCGACCGTGCGGCGGGGTGTGCCCTCGTGGGCGTGAGCGCGGCCGGCGCAGCTCACGCCCACGAGGCGATCGGGTCAGGGCTTGAGGAGGGCCTTGATGGCGCGGCGTTCGTCCATCGCCTTGTAGCCCTCGGCGACCTGCTCCAGCGGCAGGGTGAGGTCGAAGACCTTGCCCGGGTTGATGTGGCCGGACAGCACGCGGTCGATCAGGTCGGGCAGGTAGCGGCGGACGGGGGCCGGGCCGCCGCGCAGGCCGACCTGGGAGAAGAACAGCTCCTGGCCGTCTACGGCCACCTCGTGCGGGACGCCGACGAAGCCGACGTTGCCGCCCGGGCGGGCGGAGTGCAGGGCCTGGCTCATGGACTGGGAGGTGCCGACGCACTCCAGGACGGAGTCGGCGCCGATGCCGCCGGTGAGGTCCTTGATGCGCGCGATGCCTTCCTCGCCGCGCTCGCTGACGATGTCCGTGGCGCCGAACTCCAGGGCGAGCTTCTGCCGGGACTCGTGCCGGGACATGGCGATGATTCGCTCCGCGCCGAGCTCCTTCGCGGCGATGACACCGCACAGGCCGACGGCTCCGTCACCGACCACGACGGTCGTCGAGCCGGGCTTGACCTCGGCGGCGAGGGCTGCGAACCAGCCGGTGCCCATCACGTCGGACACGGCCAGCAGGCTCGGCACGAGCTCGCCGGCGGGGTGCTCGTCGGTGGCGACCAGGGTGCCGTGGGCGTTGGGGATGCGTACGTACTCGGCCTGGCAGGTGCCCATGAACTCGCGGTTCAGGCAGGAGGACTGCCAGCCCTTCTGGCAGTTCGCGCAGGTGTTGTCCGACGTGGCGAAGGAGCCGACCACGAACTGGCCCGGCTTGACGTTGCCGATTTCGCTGCCGACTTCCTCAACGATCCCGACGTACTCGTGCCCCATCGGGTGCGGGTCGCCGACCGGCTCCAGGCCGCGATACGGCCACAGGTCCGAGCCGCACACACAGGTGGCGACCGTGCGGATGATCGCGTCCGTCGGCTTGAGGATCTTGGGCTCGGGGACGTCCTCCACTCGGATGTCACCGGGGGCGTGGATCACGGTTGCGCGCATATCTTTTCTCCTGGTGCGTTTCTCGGGCAGCGATGTCACCCGGACGTGCCGGATTCGTCGACGATGGTCAAAGGGGTGTACAGAAGCGCCGACGGCTTGTGAAAAACAATTGTCGGTCTCTGACTCTGTCACCGCCCGCAGGGCCCGTACAGAGGAGAATTCCACCCCCGGAGGGATGTATCCAGGGATAAAACCTTCCTACCCAGCCGAGTGGCGGACAGCGCAAACTGGCCAGTATGAACAGCAGCGCGCACCGTAAGGAGCTGGGTCAATTCCTGAAGGCCCGTCGGGCTGAGCTCAGCCCCCGTACGGTCGGTCTGTCCGAAACTGACCGGCGCCGCCGTGTGGCCGGACTGCGCCGGGACGAGGTGGCCGTGCTGGCGGCCATCAGTACCGCGACTATTACACCCGTCTGGAGGAGGGGCGTATGGCCCCCTCCGCGTCCGTGCTGTCCGAGCTTGTCCCGGTCTTGCACCTGAGTGACGACCAGCGAGACCAGCTATTCGAGCTGGCCAGAAAGGAGGCCGGTCGGGTGCGGCGGCGGGCTCCGCAGAAGGCGCACCCCGGCTGCGTACCGTGCTGAACGAGCTCAGCGTGGCCCCCGGCGTGATCCTGGGCCGGCACCTGGACAACGCGTTGCTGCGGCAGCAGGCCGCGGCCTGCACCGACGACCGGAGACCGGCCGACCTCGTCGGTGAGTTGTCGATGCAGGATGACCAGTTCCGCCAGTGGTGGGGAGGTCGCCCTGTTGTGCCCCGGACCGGCGGCACCAAGGTGTTCAACCACCCGGTCGCCGGTGAACTCTCCCTCGCCTGGGATGCCCTCACCTGCGTGGCCGACCCCGATCAGCAGCTGATCGTCTGGAGCGCCGAACCCGACTCGCGTACGTACGAGGGGCTGCGCTTCCTCTCCTCCTGGGCGGCGACCTGCGCCATGAATTCGTAAAACCGGCAGGTGGCCCCGGCGTAAAACCAGGGACAGTAAAGCCAGGGACGAATCCTTCCTACCTTTGCATTTGAATTCCGTGCCATGCTTCCAGAGCACGATTCACGCAATCCTTTTCGAGGAGTAATACCCCCATGTCCTCCACCTCCCGCCCCACGGTCGCCGTCGCTTTCCATTCCGGCTACGGCCACACCGCCGTCATAGCCGAGGCTGTGGCGCGCGGTGCCGCGGAAGCCGGTGCCGAGGTGATCTCCATCCCCGTGGACACGATCACCGACGAGCAGTGGGCGCAGCTGGACGCCGCCGACGCCATCATCTTCGGTGCCCCCACCTACATGGGCACCGCCTCCGCCGCCTTCCACACCTTCGCCGAGGCGAGCAGCAAGCGCTGGTTCACCCAGACCTGGGTCGACAAGATCGCCGCCGGCTTCACCAACTCCGGTGCCAAGAACGGCGACAAGTCCTCGACCCTGGGCTACTTCTTCACCATGGCCGCCCAGCACGGCATGCACTGGGTCAGCCTCGGCGTGCAGCCGGGCTGGGCCTCCACGCAGGGCAGCGAGGACGACATCAATCGTCTGGGCTACTTCGTCGGTGCCGGCGCCCAGACCCCGACCGATGCCGGCCCGGAGGCCGTCCACAAGTCGGACATCGCCACCGCCGAGGGCCTCGGCGCCCGCGTCGCGCAGCAGACCGCTTTCTTCCGCGCCGGCCGCGCCGCCCTCGCGGCCTGACACATCCCCCGCAGAACAGCCTTCCAAGGAGCACGACATGTCCGACTCCCCGAACCTCGCCCTCGTCCGCCGTCTCTACGACTCCGGCATGGCCCCCGACGTGGTCGCCGAGGTCATCGACCCCGACATCGTCTGGGACATCACCCCCGGCTTCCCCTATGGCGGCGTCTACAAGACCTGGGCCAGCGCCGGCGGCGACTTCTTCGGCCGGCTCGCGCCGCGCTTCACCTCCTTCGGCGCGGTGGCCGAGGACTTCTATGACGCTGGTGAGCACGTCTTCGTCCGCGGCCACTACCACGCCGTGTCCAAGTCCGGCGAGGAGTCGGACGCCCGCTTCATCCACCTGTGGACGGTCGGCGACGGCAAGCTCACCCACCTGATCCAGGCCGCAGACAGCCACGTCGTCCAGCAGGCCGCGAACAACTGACCGCCCGCACTCATCCCAGGGAGCACTTCATGGCGAAGATCCTCTTCCTCATCACCGCCGCCGACCACTGGACCCTGGCCGACGGGTTCGAGCAGCCGGCCGGCTTCTGGGCCGAGGAGGCCATCGGCCCGTACGGCGTCTTCAAGGAGGCCGGCTACGAGATCGCCGCGGCCACCCCGGGCGGCGTCCCGCCGACCCCCGACGCACTCAGCCTCACCCCGGACTTCAACGGCGGAGAAGAGGGCGCCGAGCAGATGAAGACCGCCCTGCGCGAGGCCACCGAACTGGCGAACCCTGTCCGCATCGAGGACGTGAACATCGACGACTACGACGCCGTGTTCGTGCCCGGCGGCTGGGGCCCGATGGAGGACCTGTCCGACGACGCCGCGGCCGGCAAGTTGCTCAGCGACTGGCTCGCCTCCGGCAAGCTCGTGACGCTGGTCTGCCACGGCCCTGCCGCGCTGCTGTCCACCGTGGACGCCGACGGCAAGTCCCCGTTCTCCGGCTACCGCCTGACCGGCCTGTCCAACTCCGAGGAGATCCAGAACGGCCTCGCCGACCGGGCGAAGTGGCTGCTCGAGGACCGTCTCGTCTCGGACCTGGGCGCGGACTACCGCAAGGGCGAGGCGAACTTCGCCCCCCACCTCGAGGTGGACCGCAACCTCATCACCGGCCAGAACCCCGTCTCGGCCGTCCCGCTCGCCCAGGAAGTCGTCAAGACCCTCGGCTGACGACACCCCCCGTACGACAGAAAGAGGTAGTGCCGATGGACAGCAACGCGACTCTCCCCAGCGTGGGCCAGACCTGGCTGGCGGACCTCGGCCCCGACACCCCGCTCGGCCACTTCACGGTGGAGATCACCTTCGACTCGGCGACCCAGGTCAGCTTCGAGGTGACGGGCGGCGCCATCAAGGGCCGTAAGCAGACGATGGAGTACACCACCACTCAGCTCCGCGACGGCCTGTTCGTCGTCCGCTGGACGGAGCCCGACGCCGGTGACCACGTCACTCACATCGAGGACTACACCGAGGGCACCTGCATGGCCAGCTCCGTCATCGGAGGCGAGTTCGTCCAGCTCCACGGGAAGTGGAGCCGCGTCCGCTGATCCCGCGGGGCACGACCCCCAGCCGCGCGTCATGCTGACGGTGAGGACTTCCAGGGACAAATCTCTCCCCCTGACAACGCCGCTCTCCGATGCCAAGGTGATGGCATGAACCGCGATCCTCACCGCCACGATCTGGGGGAATTCCTCAAGGCACGCCGCGCGGAGCTCGACCCGGCCGCCGTCGGTCTGCCCGACGGCGGCTCGCGTCGTGTCGCGGGCCTGCGTCGTGAGGAGGTTGCCGTACTGGCGGCCATCAGCACCGACTACTACGCCCGCCTCGAACAGGGCCGTATCCAGCCGTCGCCGTCCGTGCTGGAGTCCCTGGCCCGGGTGCTGCGCCTGGACGACGACCAGCGCGCCTACATGTACGAGCTCGCGGCCAAGGATGAATTCCGCCCGCCCCGTCGGCAGCCGCGCCTCAAGGCGCAGCCGCAGCTGCAGCGCATGCTCGACGACATGGCGCACACCCCCGCCTTCGTGATCGGGCCACGGACCGAGATCGTCGCCTGGAACGCCATGGGCGCCGCCCTGATCACCGACTTCGGGAAGATCCCCGAGAAGCAGCGCTACTACATCAGGCTGCTCATCACCGACCCCACGATGCGCGAGCTGTACGCGGACTGGGAGGGCGTGACCCGGCTGGCCATCGCCCAGATGCGGATGCACAACGCGAACAACCCCGGGGACGCGCAGCTCGCCGCCCTGGTGGGCGAACTCTCGGTCCGGGACGAGCAGTTCCGCCAGTGGTGGGGCTCCCACCACGTCGCCGTCCGGGACACCGGGACCAAGCACCTGCGCCACCCCGTCGTCGGCGACCTGCACCTCGACTGGAACGCCGTCACCTGGGCCGCCGACCCCGACCTGGCGATCATCGTCTGGACCGCCGAATCCGGCACCCCGACCCACGACAGCCTGCGCATGCTGGCCTCCTGGGCGGCGGACCCGAGCCACTCGACCAGCGACAGCTCCGCCTGACCGTCGCCCAGGTCTTCCCTTCGTCGCCGAGGTATTCCCTTCAAAGGGGGAGCCTTTCTTCCTACGCGCCCCGCGCCTAGGAAGAAGCTCTCCCTTTTTCGTGTACGGCTCTCCTGGCACGCTCGTCACGAGGCCCACCGCGCCGCGCGTCCCCGCCCCCGGTCCGGCCCTCTTCCCACCGACAGAACCGGTTCCTCAGCGCCGAGGCGTCCGACCTGCCTGCTCATCCGCCAGGAAAGAGATCCACCTCCCCATGTCCCTGACCCAGTCCCGCCTCGGGACGCTGCCCTCGGCCGCCCCCGAACCGCGCTGGACCGCCCGCTTCTGGGCCGTCCTCGCCGTGCTGTGCCTCGTGCTGTTCCTCGACGGCCTCGACGTCTCCATGGTCGGCGTCGCCCTGCCCTCCATCGGCCACGACCTCGGCATGGCCACCGGCTCACTGCAGTGGATCATCAACGGCTACGTCCTCGGCTACGGCGGACTGATGCTGCTCGGCGGCCGCACCGCCGACCTGCTCGGACGCCGGCGGGTCTTCCTCGTCGCGCTGGCCGTCTTCGCCGCCGCCTCGCTGCTCGGCGGTCTGGTCGACGACGGCTCGCTGCTGATCGCCACCCGCTTCGTCAAGGGCGTGGCCGCCGCCTTCACCGCGCCCGCCGGCCTGTCGATCCTCACCACGACGTTCCCGGAGGGCCCGCAGCGCAACCGGGCGCTGTCGGTCTTCAGCCTCTTCGGCGCCCTGGGCTACTCCTCGGGCCTGATACTGGGCGGCCTGCTCACCGGGATCGGCTGGCGCTGGACCTTCCTCATGCCGGTCCCGCTCGCCCTGCTCGCGCTGGTCGTCGGCCTGATCCTGATCCCGCGCGACCGCCGCACCGAAACCGGCGGCCAGGACCCGGCGGGAGCGGTCACCCTCACCGCAGGCATGCTGCTCGCGGTCTACGCCGTGGTCACCGCCCCGCAGACGGGCTGGACCTCCGCGGCGACGCTCGCCGCCTTCGGCGTCGCCGCCCTGCTGCTGCTCGCCTTCGTCCTGGTCGAGCAGCGGGTCCGGCACCCGCTGGTCCGCTTCGGCATCCTGCGCAAGGCCACCACGGTCCGGGCCAACCTCAGCATCGTCGCGCTGATGGGCTCCTACCTCAGCTTCCAGTTCATGATGACGCTGTTCCTGCAGGACGGACTCGGCTGGTCGCCCCTGCGCATGGCCTTCGCGCTGCTGCCCGTCGGCCTGATCGTCGCCGTCGGCTCGCCCCTCACCGGCCGACTCGTCAACCGCTTCGGCACGGCACCGCTGATCATCGCCTCGATGACCTCGCTGACCCTCGGCTACGTCTGGTTCCTGGCCACGGCCGGCTCCTCGCCCGACTACCTGCTCGCCATGCTCCCGTCCCTGCTGCTCCTCGGCGGCGGCTTCGCGTTCGGCTACAGCGCCATCATGGCCCAGGCCACCGAAGGCATTGACGACTCCGAACAGGGCCTCGCCTCCGGCCTGGTGCAGACCTCGGGCCAGGTCGGCGCCGCCCTCGTCCTCGCCGTACTCACCGCCGTGATCGCCCAAGCGGGCGACAGCGGCGGCGACTTCACCGCCTACCGACCCGGCCTGAACCTGGTCACCGGCGTCGCGGCGATCGGGCTGTTCCTGAACCTGGTGCCCGTGCTGCGCCTCCGGCGACGCTGAGCCCTGACAGACGGAAACCCGACCCGGGGCCGCCCGAGTCGGGTTTCCGCGAGCAGCGGTCACGCCAGGTTCCGAAATGCCGCGAGTCTACCGCCTACTTGCGGACAGGAAAACCAAGGGGGGATAAAACTCTCCCTGCCATGGGTGGTGTCGGTGGTGCAAGACTTCCGGCGTGATCAGCCGCCATGCCGAGGCGAGCGGTCACCCTGATTCCCGCGGTGACGTCGATCCCGTGCCTTGTCTCCCGCTGGTGTACACGACTGATTTCGTCCGTGATGCAAAGGCGTACGCATGTCCTCTGAACTCTCTGAATCTGTTGTTCCTCCCCCCGCTGGAGCAAGTGAGTCCACCTCGGGGCCCAGCCGGCGCACCTTCATCGCCAACAGCGCCGCGGTGGGCGGTGTCGTGGTGGCTGGAGGAACGCTCCTTGTCGGCTCTGAGGAAGCGGCCGCCGCCGGGGCCGCACCCTCCAGCCGTGTCTCCCTGACGGTCAACGGAACCCGTCGGACGGTGACCGTGGACAACCGGACCTCGCTGCTGGACCTGCTGCGCGAGCATCTCGACCTGACGGGCTCGAAGAAGGGCTGCAACGCCGGCGCCTGCGGAGCGTGCACGGTGCTGGTCGACGGACAGCGGGTCAACGCCTGCTTGATGCTGGCCGTGCGGCTGGAAGGCGCCGAGGTCACCACCATCGAGGGCCTGGCCGAGGGCGACGAACTGCACCCGTTGCAGCAGGCGTTCATCGGCGAGGACGCCTTCCAGTGCGGCTACTGCACCCCTGGGCAGATCCTCTCCGGTGTCGGCTGCATCCAGGAGGGCCACACCGGTTCGCCGGAGGAGATCGGGGAGTGGATGAGCGGCAACATCTGCCGCTGTGGCTGCTACGTCAAGATCGTGCGCGCGGTCGAACAGACCGCGGGCCGGAAGTAAGGAGCGGTCGACCCCATGCACCCCTTCTCCTACACCCGTGTCTCCGACACCCGGGAAGCCCTCAAGGCCGGTCGTACCGGCGGTCGTTACATCGCCGGGGGCACCACGCTGGTCGACCTGATGCGGGAGACCGTCGAACGCCCCGAGGCGCTGGTCGACATCTCCCGCCTGCCGTTGCGCGAGGTCACCGTCACCGAGCGCGGGGGCTTGCGCATCGGTGCGCTGGTGCGGATGGCCGAGGCTGCCGCGCACCCCAAGGTACGCACCCTGTATCCCGTCATTTCCCAGGCCCTGGAACTCAGTGCGTCCGCCCAGCTGCGGAACATGGCCAGCATCGGCGGCAACATCATGCAGCGCACCCGTTGCACCTACTTCCGGGATGTGACTGCTGCCTGCAACAAGCGCGAGCCCGGCTCCGGTTGCGCGGCCCGGGAGGGCTTCAACCGGATGCACGCGATCCTCGGCACCTCCGACGCCTGCGTGGCCACCCATCCCTCCGACGTGGCCGTGGCCTTCGCCGCCCTGGAGGCAACCGTGCATCTCCTCGGGCCGGAGGGCGCGCGCACCCTGCCGTTCGCCGACTTCCTGCTACGGCCCGGCACTACCCCGAACCGTGAACAGGCCCTCAGGAAAGGCGAGTTGATCACGGCGGTGGAGATCCCGGCGCTTCCGCGTCCGCTCAAGTCCGGCTACCTGAAGGTGCGCGACCGGCAGTCCTACGAGTTCGCCCTGACCTCGGCGGCAGTCGCGCTGCACATCCGGGGCGGGGTTATCCAGGAGGCGAAGGTCGCAGCCGGTGGCGTGGGGACCGTGCCGTGGAAACTGCCCGCCGTCGAGCAGCACCTCGTCGGTGAGCGTCCCTCGGAGTCCCTGTGGACGTCCGCTGCCACGAAGGCGGCGGTCGGTGCCCGGCCCCTTCAGCAGAACGGCTTCAAGGTCGAGCTGCTGAAGCGGACCGTCGAACGCCAGCTGCGCATCGTAGGAGGTACGAAGTGAGCCCCCAGCCGCAGGCAGCCGTCGGCGCGCCGCTGTCCCGGGTGGACGGCCGGCTCAAGGTCACCGGTAAGGCGTTGTACGCCGCCGAACACGATGTCGACGGAGCCGTACACGCCGTCATCGTCGACGCGAGCATCGGACGAGGCCGCATCACCTCCATCGACACCGGCGCCGCCGAAGCCCACCCGGGCGTACTGCGGGTGATCAGCCACCGCAATGCCCCGAACCTGCCGTACCGCGACAACCCCGGCTCCAACAACCCGCCTGGCCGACGACTGCGGGTCTTCCAGGACGACCGGGTGGTCTTCCACGGCCAGCCCGTCGCTGTGGTGATCGCCTCGACCCTGGAGGCCGCGCAGCACGGTGCGAGCCTGGTCGAGGTCCGCTACGAGGCCGAAACGCCGTCGACCGACCTGCACGAGGCCGAGCCCGGGGCGCCGACGGACTACGCGCGCGGCGACGCGGAAGCAGGCTTGAGCAACGCCGCCGTACGGCTGGACCTGGCCTACGAGCTGGCGCGCAATCACCACAACCCGATGGAGCCGCACGCCACCATCGCCCGCTGGGACGGCGACAAGCTGACCGTGTGGGACAAGACCCAGTGGGTGATGGGTACGCACGACGAGCTCGCAGCCGTGTTCGACCTGCCCGCGGATGCGGTACGCGTGATCTCGCCGTTCGTCGGCGGCGGTTTCGGCAGCGGACTGCGCTGCTGGCCGCACACGATCGTCGCCGCGCTGGCCGCGCGGGTGACGCGTCGTCCGGTCAAGCTGGTGCTCAGCCGCAAGCAGATGTACTTCGGCACCGGCTTCCGGCCGTCGTACGAGTACCGGCTGCGACTCGGGAGCGACCGGCGAGGTCGGCTGAACGCCGCGATCCACGACATCGACGCCGAGACCTCCTCGTTCGAGACGTTCAACGAGGCGGTCATGTCGGCCGGGCAGATGCTCTACAGCATGCCGAACGTGCGCCAGTCGTACCGGACCGTGCCGCTGGATGTGAACACGCCGATCTGGATGCGCGGGCCGGGTTTCGCCTCGGCGTCGTTCGTGATCGAGTCCGCGATGGACGAGCTCGCGCACGAACTCGGCGTCGACCCGATCGAGTTGCGCCGGCGCAATGAGCCGCGCGAGGACGAGTCGACGAACGAGCCGTTCTCCACCCGGCGGCTCGGTGAGTGCTACACGGTCGGTGCCCGTGAGTTCGGATGGGACCGCCGTGACCCGAGGCCGCGCTCGACGTGGGACGGGGACCAGCTGATCGGTCTCGGTATGGCCGCCGGTGTGTACGACCCGGGGCGGTTTCCCGCGCAGGCGCGGGCCCGGCTGGATGCCGACGGCACCGCGGTGGTCGAGGCGGCCACCAGTGACATGGGGCCGGGCACCTACACCTCGCAGACCCAGGTGGCCGCGGACGCGCTCGGGCTGACGATGCGCACGGTGACCTTCCGCCTCGGTGACTCCCTCTATCCGCCGACCTCGCCGCATGGCGGCTCGGCGACCATGGCCAGTGTCGGCTCGGCTGTCGTCGACGCCTGCAACCAGGTGCGACAGCAGGCGATCAAGGTGGCCGTCGAGGACCGGGAGTCGCCGCTGTACGGCGTGACCGCGGACCACGTGGTCGTACGCAACGGTCGGCTGCACGTGCAGAACAATCCGGCCCGCGGGGAGACGTACAAGAGTCTGCTGGCCCGCAACGACCGCTCCTACCTGGAAGCCAACGGCACCTACGACGGGCCGGGCAGCGAACGATCTGCCTACTTCGCCTACAACGCCACCTTCGCCGAGGTCGCCGTAGATGCGAATCTTGGTCTGGTGCGGGTGCGGCGGATGCTCGGCGTGTACGACGCGGGACGGATCATCAGCCCCAAGCTGGCCCAGAGTCAGGCGTTCGGCGGCATCGTGGGCGGCATTGGTACGGCGCTGCTTGAACACACGGTCACCGACCACCGGGACGGGCGGATCGTGAACGCCAGCCTGGCCGACTACCTCGTACCCGTGAACGCCGACGTCCCCGAGATCAAGGCGATCTACCTCGACGGCGAGGACAACGCCGGCAACCTGCTCGGCGTCAAGGGACTCGGTGAGGTCGTCCAGGTGGGTGTGGCGGCCGCGATCGGCAACGCGGTCTTCAACGCCACCGGCCGACGGATCCGCCAACTGCCCATCACCGCCGAGGCGTTGCTCTGACGACACCGCCTCCATAGACGGGTCCGGCAGCCGAACCCCCCGTACGGATGCCGGACCTCCCCGGGCCGCCGCCGCGCATGCGCCCCCGTCGTCGCGGCGGCGGCCCGCTCACCTTCTGCGACAGCGACCGTCTGTTCTGGAGACCCCCCATGCTGAACATCGCGGACGCACTGCACCGCTGGTGCCGCGAGAAACGCCCTTTCGCGCTCGCCACCGTCGTCGACGTCACCGGCAGCGCACCCCTGCCCATCGGTACGTCGGTGGCGGTGGACGAGGACGGCAACGCCGTCGGCAGCATCTCCGGCGGCTGTGTCGAAGGCGCAGTGTACGAACTGTGCCGGCAGGTCCTCCACGACTGCGGCACCCCCCAGCGTGCGTGGTTCGGCTACTCCGACGACGATGCCTTCGCCGTGGGTCTGACCTGCGGTGGGGAACTCGACGTGCTCGTGCAGCATGTCGACCCGGCCACCCAGCCGCACCTCGGCGCGGCGCTTGCCGAGGCGGTCCAGGGCCGGCCCGCCGCCGTCGCCCAGGTCGTGGACGGCTCTCTCGTCGGCGCCATGTTGAGCGTGCTCGGCGACAGTTGGATCGCCGACAGCATGCTCGGCGACGGGCAGACCGGCCGGGCAGTGGCGGACCGGGCCAGCGCCCAACTGCGCACCGGACGCACCGCACTCCTCGCCCTCGGCGGAGACGCCGACACCTGCCCCGAGAAGCTCTCCGTCCTCGTCCACGCAGCCGCCACCCGCCCCCGCATGCTGATCTTCGGCGCGATCGACTTCGCCGCCGCCCTCGCCCAAGCCGGCCGCTTCCTCGGCTGTCACGTCACCGTGTGCGACGCCCGACCCGTCTTCGCCACCGAAGCCCGCTTCCCGCACGCCGACGAAGTGGTCGTCGACTGGCCCCACCGCTACCTGGCACAGACGGCCGTGGACGCCCGAACCGCCGTCTGCGTGCTGACCCACGAAGCCAAGTTCGACATCCCCCTGCTCCAACTCGCCCTCGACCTGCCCGTCGGCTACGTCGGCGCCATGGGCTCCCGCCGCACCCACGGCGAGCGTCTGCGTCGCCTGCGTGAAGTCGGGGTCACCGAAAGACAGTTGGCCCGACTTCGCTCCCCGATCGGCCTCGACCTCGGCGCCCGCACCCCCGAGGAGACGGCCATCTCCATCACCGCCGAGATCATCGCCCACGCCAACCAGAGCACCGGCCTGCCCCTGACCCGGGTCGGCGGCCCGATCCACCGCGTTTCCGAGGCGGTGTCGGAGACGGTGCGCCAGAGGAGAGGAACGGTCTCGGGAACGTGCTGATCGACACCTACGGCCGGGTGGCCACCGACTTGAGAGTCTCGCTGACCGACCGATGCAACCTGCGGTGTACGTACTGCATGCCCGAGGAGGGCCTGCAGTGGCTGGCGAAGCCCGACCTCCTCACGGACGACGAGATCGTCCGTCTGATCGACATCGCGGTCACCTCCCTCGGTATCGAGGAGGTCCGCTTCACCGGCGGCGAGCCCCTGCTGCGCCCCGGCCTGGCGGGCATCGTCGAGCGGGTCGCGGCTCTGAGGCCCCGCCCCCGGATGTCGCTGACGACCAGCGGCATTGGCCTCAACCGCACCGCCACCGTACTGAAGGCGGCGGGCCTGGACCGGGTCAACGTCTCCCTCGACACTCTCCGCCCGGACGTCTTCAAGACCCTCACCCGCCGGGACCGCCACAAGGACGTCATCGAGGGCCTGTACGCCGCCCGAGAAGCGGGTCTGACCCCGGTGAAGGTCAACTCGGTCCTGATGCCGGGACTGAACGACAACGAGGCCCCCGACCTGCTGGCCTTGGCGGTCGAGCACGACTACGAACTGCGCTTCATCGAGCAGATGCCCCTGGACGCCCAGCACGGCTGGAAGCGCGACAGCATGATCACCGCAGGGGACATCCTGACCTCCCTGCGCAACCGCTTCGAGCTGACGGAGGAGGGTTCCCAGGCCCGGGGTTCGGCGCCGGCCGAGAGCTGGATGGTGAACGGCGGCCCGCACCGCGTGGGCGTGATCGCCTCGGTCACCCGCCCGTTCTGCGACCGCACCCGGCTCACAGCAGACGGGCAGATACGGACCTGCCTGTTCGCCCGAGAGGAGACCGACCTCCGCGCCGCCCTGCGCTCCGGCGCCGGCGACGAGGTGATCGCGTACATATGGCGCGAGGCGATGCTGGACAAGAAGGCCGGCGCGGGGCTGGACGCCCCGTCCTTCATCCAGCCGGACCGACCCATGTCCGCGATCGGAGGCTAGCCAATTCTCTTCTACGGGACACGGGAGTCCCCTCCGAAGACCTGGAGCCGCCAGGCGTTTCCCGGAGGTACAGAGGGCGTGTTACCTGGCGGCGCGCACCAGGCGCAGGTAGCGGTCCCAGTCCCGGTACGGGCCGGGGTCGGTGTGCCTGGCGCCGGGGACTTCGTTGTGGCCGACGACGTGCTCGCGGTCGACGGTGATGTCGTAGCGGGCACCGATGTCGGCCGCCAACTCGGCGGAGGCGCGGTAGGCGGTATCGGTGAACCAGCGGTCCGGCGCGTCGACGAAGCCCTCGTGCTCGATGCCGATGCTGCGCTCGGTCCCTTCACGGTTGCCCGCGTGGTATGCCACGTCCGACTCCCGGACCAGGTGGGCGACGTGTCCGTCGGAGGCGCGGACCAGATAGTGGGCGGCGGCGCGGTGCCCCGGGTCCTGGAAGGCCCCGGCAGCCGAGGTGAAGCGGGACTGGATGACGATGCGGTCGATGGTGTAGTCGTCGGGCCGTTCGGCATAGCGGTAGTTGGCGGCCGACGCGGCGATCCACTGGGCGGAGGACTGGTCGACCGTTCCGTCCCGCAGCGCGCCACGCTGTCCCGGAAGGTCGTCGCCGAGGCCGGCCGCCGCGCTGCCGAGGCCGACGACGAGCGCGGCGCCCGCACCGAACAGCAGGGTCCGGCGGGTCGTGGTGGGGCGGGAGAGCTCACGCCGGGCCGGCGGCAGTCGGCCGTCGGGTATGTCGTTCATGGTGAGATGCCTGCTCGGCGAGTAAGGGCCCGACCGTGGTCAGGCGAGAGGGGGAGAGGCCAGCAGATTCTGGTCGGCGGTCCAGGAGGCGAGGATGCGCAGCCGCTCGTGGGTGGGCGAGTCGGGTGCGGCCGTCCAGACGGTGAGGTGCTGGTCGGGGTCGGTGTTGGCGGTCAGAGTGTCCCAGTCCAGGACCAGTTCGCCGACCACCGGGTGGTTGAGGGTCTTCGTGCCCACCGTGCGGGCCGCGACGCGGTGGTCACCCCACCACTGGGCGAACTGCTTGTCGCACAGGGATAGTTCACCGACCAGCTCGATGAGGCGGGAGTTCTCGGGATACTGCGCGGCTTCCATCCGCAGCTGCGCCACAGCGAGCCGCGCGGAGGTCTCCCAGTCCGCGTACAGGGTGCGCATGGCCGGATCCGTGAAGATGAGCCGCGGGTAGTTGCGGTGCTTCTCCGGGATCCGGGAGAAGTCGGTGACCAGCGCGGCCGCCAGCGCGTTCCAGGCCAGGATGTCCCCGCGTCGGCCCTGCACGATGGCCGGGGTGGCGGTGAGATCGTCCAGCACGCGCTGCAACTGCGGCTGGACCTTCTGCCGCCCCCGGCTGCGCGCGCGGGTGGTGGTCTTGCCGGCGAGCTGGAAGAGATAGCCGCGTTCGTCGTCGTCGAGGTGGAGCACCCGGGCGAGCGTGTCCAGCACGGGTGCGGACGCCTGCATACGGCCCTGTTCGAGACGCGTGTAGTAGTCGATGCTGATGCTGGCGAGCTGGGCGACCTCTTCGCGGCGCAGCCCGGCGACCCGGCGGGGGCCGCCGTTGTCGGGCAGCCCGACGGTGCGAGGGCTCAGCTCGGCGCGGCGCTTCTTGAGGAATTCTCCAAGCTCGTTGAGGGGAACGTTGCCGGTCATGCCGATCAGCATGACACCGAACGGACCAAAGGAAGGAGGGAGAGTTTCCTCCCCGGATGTCTCCCTCCCCGGATGTCTTTCTCCGCTTTTGGCCCTTGCCTCGGCGTGTGAGGCTCGACATAGAGCAGCCTGCCCGGCGATCCCGAGCGCCGTGCCCGCAAGATCCTCCCCACCCTGAGCGAAGCCCCTCCACCCACAAGGACTCACCATGACGACCTTCGCCCTCGTCGGCGCCGGCCCCGGCCTGGGGCTCGCCACCGCCCGCCGCTTCGGAACCGCCGGCCATACCGTCGCCCTCATCTCCCGCAGCGCCGAGAAGCTGGACGGACTGACCGCCGAGCTGGCCCGCGACGGCATCCAGGCGCGGGGCTTCACCGCCGACGTCCTCGACATCGAGTCACTGGACGCGGCCCTGTACGCGGCGGCAGCCGCCCTGGGTCCCATCGAGATCCTGCAGTACAGCCCCGTCCCTCGCGCCGACTTCATGAAGCCGGCCCTCGACACGACTGCCGACGACCTCGACGCGCCGCTCGCCTTCTCGGTCAAGGGTCCGGTCGCCGCGGTCAACGCCGTCCTTCCCGGCATGCGCGAACTCGGCCGCGGCACCCTGCTGTTCGTCAACGGCGGCAGCGCCGTACGCCCCAACCCGAAGGTCGCCGGAACCTCCATGGCCTTCGCGGCCGAGAGCGCCTACGCACGCATGCTGTACGACGCCCTCGCCCCGGAGAACATCCACGTCGCCCAGTTGATCATCCCGGGAGCCATCCGCCCCGACGCCGAGCACAGCAGCCCTGAGGTGCTGGCCCACCGCCTGTACGACATCCACCTCAAGCGCGACGGCTTCCGCCACTACTCCGAGCCCCTGCCCGACTGACGCCCCGGAGGATGCCGTGAGCCCGACCACCCGTTCCAGTCTTGCCCGCGCTGTCCCGACCGTCTTACTCCTTGCAGTGACCGCCTGTACCGATGAGCCGGCCCCGTCCCCTTCTTCCCCGTCCTCGCCCTCCGTCTCTGCCTCCGCGTCACAGCGAACGCCGACGGCCACGGCACCAGCCGCACCGTCCGATGACAAGGACACCGCCATGAACATCCGCCTCACCATCGACGGCCACCGGCTCGACGCCACCCTGAACGACACCGCCACGGCCCGCGACTTCGCCGCCCTGCTCCCGCTCACGCTGAACCTGAGCGACTTCCACGAGACCGAGAAGATCGCTGACCTGCCCCGTCGGCTGTCCACCTCCGGCGCCCCGGACGCCGCCGAAGCCAAGCCCGGAGACCTGGCGTACTACGCGCCCTGGGGCAACCTGGCCCTCTACTACCGAGGCAGCGGCTCCAGCGACGCCGGCCTGATCATCCTCGGCAGCGTGCACGGCGACACCGAACGCCTCGCCACCGCCACCGAGGTCACCATCGAAACCGCCTCCTGACCAGGCCCACTCTCACCGGCAGGGAAACACGTGAACCCCACCTACGACTTCACCGGCCAGGTCGCCCTCGTCACCGGCGCCGGCTCCGGCATGGGCCTGGCGACCGCCCGCGCCTTCGCCGCATCCGGGGCCGCCGTCGCCCTCACCGACATCGACGAAGCCGCCCTGAACGCAGCCGTCAAGGAACTCACCGACTCCGGCCACCGAGCACTCGCCCTCACCTGCGACGTCAGCGAGGAGGACCAGGTGGCGGCCGCGGTCGACCGGACCGTCGAGACCTTCGGACGCCTCGACATGGCCTACAACAACGCCGGCATCCAGATCCCGCCCAGCGACGCCGCCGACGAACCCGCCGAACGGTTCGACCGCGTCAACGCCATCAACCTCCGCGGCGTGTGGGCCTGCATGAAACACGAGCTGCGACACATGCGCGCCCAGGGCAGCGGCGCCATCGTCAACTGCTCCTCCCTCGGCGGCCTGGTCGGCCTCCCCGGCCGAGCCTCCTACCACGCCTCCAAGCACGGCGTGATCGGCCTGACCACCAGCGCGGCCCTGGAGTACGCCCCGCGCGGCATCCGCATCAACGCCGTCTGCCCCGGCACCATCGACACCCCGATGGTCAGCGACATGATCGCCAAGGGGGAGCTGGACCGCGCCGAGGCCGAGGCCAACCAGCCCATCAACCGCCTCGGTACGGCCGAGGAGATCGCCCAGGCGGTTCTGTGGCTGTGCAGCCCGGGAGCCGGTTTCGTCGTAGGCGTCGCCCTTCCCGTCGACGGCGGCTACGTCGCCCGATAACAGAGTGGCAGCCGCCGTCACGCCACGGACGACGGCTCCCACGGCAACGTCATCAGGTATCAGCAGACTGCCAAGGGGTCGCCCCCGTCCCACGCCTCGCGCCGCGCGTCGGCGAACAGGAAGCCGTGCGGGTCGGTTGTCGAAAGCCCGAAGCGCGGGCTGCCATTCGTTTCTCCCCGGATTCTCCCCAGCGGCCGCCAACGCGCAAAAGACCTGTTCAGGGGCTCCTCGGAGGCAGGGTGATGAGATCACCCGCATCACTTCTCCCCAGCGGCTCCCCAAAGCCGGTTACGGCGCCATTTTCGGGAGATGCGAGAGCAAACAGGGTCAGTGGCTGGAGGTGCGATCGCCTGACCCTAGAGCCAGTCCCGCCCCTTGAAAATTACATACAAACTCGCACAAACTACCCCCATCAAGCCGATCGCGAAGGGGTATCCGAAGCTCCAACCCAGCTCAGGCATGTGCTCAAAGTTCATGCCGTAGATAGTTCCTACGAGTGTGGGAGCAAAGAGAATGGCGGCCCAGCTCGAGATCCTCTTGATCTCCTCGTTCTGCTCGAACCCCGCCTCCGCCAACGCCCGCATCTCCGCGTTCTGTTGCTGGTTCACCAGCGTCGCGTTCACCGCGAGGATGTCCGTCAGGGCCTGGCGGAAGCCGTCGACGCGCTCGCTGGTGTGGGTGACGTGGTCGGCGACGTCCCGGAGGTAGCGCTGGAGTTCGTCGTCCGTGCCGTACTTGGCGAAGCCGGCCATCAGGCTGTGCAGCATGCCGACGAGGGGGCGGGTGGCGCGCTGGAACTCGACCACTTCGCGGGAGAGTTCGTAGATACGGCGGGACACGGCGGGCTCGCCGCGGAAGACTTCCGTCTCGATCTCGTCGATGTCGTTCTGGACTCCGGCGACGACCGGAAGGTAACCGTCGACGACCGCGTCGAGGATGGCGTACAGCACCGCCTCCGGGCCCAGTTTCAGCAGCTCCGGCGTCTCCTCCATACGGCGGCGGACCGCCGACAGGTCGGGGGCCGCGCCATGGCGGACCGTGATCACGAAGTCGGGGCCGACGAACACATGCAGCTCGCCGAAGTCGACCTCCTCCGGCGCGTCGAGATACCTGGCCGCCCGCAGGACGACGAAGAGCGTCTCGCCGTAGCGCTCCAGTTTCGGGCGCTGGTGGGCCTCCAGCGCGTCCTCGACCGACAGTGGATGCAGGTCGAACTCGGCGGCGAGGGAGAGGAGTTCGCTCTCGGTGGGGCGGGCCAGGCCGATCCACGCCATGCCGGGCTTCTCGCGCAGTTCGCGGTAGGTCTCGGCGAGGGTGGCGGGGGAGGAGACGCGGATACCGTCCTGGTAGAGGACGGCCTGGACGATGCTCGCCGGCTCGGACGTCTCCGCCGGCGTCGCAGTGTCCGGCGTGGATTCGGGCGGTGCCTCGGGTGTCACCGGCTGGTTCGGGGCACGGCGCCAGACGGACTTCCTGGGGTTCTGCGCGGCGATGGCGGCACCTCCCTGCTGGTTCCTGTTCGAGTGGAACGGCTGATCACGAAGCAGGATATGCGGGGGCATACGGCATCCGGGCGGGCGGACGGTAGGGAAATCAGTGAGAGTTGCGGACAGAGGGTGTCCGCAACCGGGGCTAGCGTGCGGAGCATGACGAAGACGACGACCGCGACGGCCCCCGTGCTCGGCATCCGCGCCCTCAACCGCGCGACCCTCGACCGGCAGTTGCTGCTGCGCCGCTCACCGCTCTCCGCGCAGGCGGCCGTGGAACACCTCGTCGGCCTCCAGGCGCAGGAGGTCAAGCCGCCGTACTACGCGCTAGCCGCCCGGCTCGACGGCTTCGCGCCCGAGGAGCTGTCCGGGCTGCTGGAGCGCCGCGAGGCGGTGCGCATCGTCACCATGCGCTCGACGATCCATCTGCACACCGCCGACGACAGCCTCACCCTGCGTCCACTGGTCCAGCCCGCCCGGGACCGTGAGATCAACTACTTCCGCAAGGGTCTCGTCGGCGTCGACCTCGACCGGCTGGCCGTACTCGCCCGTGAGCTCGTCGAGGACGGACCGCGCACCATGAAGCAGCTGCGCGAGGCGCTGCACGTCGAGTGGCCGGATGCCGACCCGCAGTCCCTGGCCGTCGCCGCCCGCTGCGCGCTGCCCCTCGTCCAGGTCACCCCGCGCGGCATGTGGGGCAGAAGCGCCCAGGTCTCCCTGACCACCGCCGAGCACTGGCTGGGCCGCCCGGCCGAGCCCGCCGCGTCCGCCGACACCGCGGTCCTGCGCTACCTCGCCGCGTTCGGACCGGCCTCGGTGAAGGACATGCAGACCTGGTCCGGGCTGACCCGGATGCGCCCCGCCTTCGAACGGCTCCGCCCCCGGCTGCTCACCTTCCGGGACGAGAACGGCGTCGAACTCTTCGACCTCCCCGACGCCCCCCGCCCCGACCCCGACACCCCGGCCCCGCCCCGCTTCCTGCCCGAGTTCGACAACCTGCTCCTCTCGCACGCCGACCGCACCCGCGTGGTGCCGCCCGCGAACCGAGGCCGCACCTGGCGGGCCAACACGTTCTACCGCCCGCTCCTCGTCGACGGCTTCCTCGCGGGCGTGTGGCGGATCCTCGACGAAGGCCTCGTCATCGAGCTCTTCACCGAACTCACCAAGGCCCGGCGCGACGAGGTGACGGAGGAGGGTGCGCGCATGCTCCAGGTGATGCACCAGGACGCGTCGTACGACATCCGCTTCGGGACCCTCATCCCGTAGCCCTGAAGGCGGGCGGACATGGATAGAGGGCGTTGCGGGCTGCTCGTGGAAGCCCGCAACGCCCCCTGGTTCTTCACCTGAGGGGTTGCTCAGGAGATCTGCCGGTTACGAGTTGATCTGCTCGGTGACCTCGTCCGAGAAGGTCGTCAGCCGGGTGTAGACACCCGGGTAACCGGCATCCGCGCAACCCTCGCCCCAGGAAGTGATGCCTGCCAGGACGCCCCCGATGATCAGGGGACCGCCGCTGTCGCCCTGGCAGGTGTCGACGCCGCCGTCTTCATAACCGGCGCAAACCATGTCGGACTGGACGTAGTCCGAACCGTAGGAGCTGCCGCAGCTGGAGTCCGACACGATCGGGACCGTCGCCGTACGCAGCTGGTTGGAGGAGCTGCCGCCCGAGGAGGTGGTGCCCCAGCCGATGATGCGGGCCGTGCTGCCGGCCGCGTACACATCGGTGTCGTCGGCGGCGACGTACGGCGCGGTCGTGTACGGCATCGAGGTGGACAGGGTCAGGACGGCCACGTCGTCGCCGTTGGTGGCGTCGGTGTAGTCGGGATTCACCCAGATGTCGGTGACCTGGCTGACCGTGCCGTTGGTGCCGTTGAGGTACGTGCGGCCGCCGACGACTCTGACGCCGCTGGGGGACTCGCCGACCATGCAGTGGGCCGCGGTGACGACCTTGGTGGCCGAGACGAGCGTGCCGCCGCAGAACTGGTTCTGCGAGGCGTCCGTGATCTGCATCATGAACGGGTACGCGGTCGTCGTGGTCGTCGTACCGCCGACGATGGGCTGCGGGGCGGCGACCGCAGTGGGGGCGGTCAGCAGCGCGGTCGCGGCGGCGGCAGCGCTCGCCGCGACGACGGCGGCGGTCTTCGTGGCACGGTTGAGCCCGAACATGAGTCTCCTCAAGGGGATTGCCGGTGGGGGGACGCGCGGGTGTGGGGGGTTGCCACGGGGGTCTCGGGACCGACCCCCGTATGCCCGAGCGAGCGGCACGCTCATACGCTAGGGCCGCAGCGCCCACCTCCCAATGAGGGAACCCCCTAAGGGAGTTGGGCAGGGAAAACCCTCGGTCGGGCTCAGTAAACCCGTACCGGTGTCACTTCGCGCGGCGTCCTGCCGCCAGTCGGACGATATCCACGCGCGATCGGATCCCCAGCTTGCGGTAGACCCGGGTCAGGGTCGCCTCGACCGTCTTGACGCTGATGAACAGGCGTCCGGCGATCTCCCGGTTGGTCGCGCCCTCCATGACCAGCGCGGCGACCTGACGCTCCATCGAGGCGAGGCCCTCCAGACCGTCGAGCGCGACAGGCGGCTCGGCGGCCGGTTCCGGCGGGCTCGCGGCCGCCGCCGTGTCGACCTGCCTGAGCCACGGCAGCGCGCGGCAGCGGCGGAACAGCCGGGCCGCTTCGTCGTACGACGTCGGCCCCGGCCGCCGGGTGCGCAGCGAGGCCAGCACGAACGCGGCCCGGGCCTCTTCGAGGCCGTAACCGAGCTTGGCGAGCCGGTCCTGAACCGACGTCAACTGGGCGACGGCGGCGTCGTGTTCACCCCGCGCGGCACGCACCAGGGCCTCCGCCCGGTCCAGCACGGCGAGCACGCTCTCGCGGCCGAGCCGCATCGCCTGTTCGCGGGCGACGTCGATGACGTCCTGTGCCTCGGCCGGCTCGTCGATCCGCACCAGCGCCTCGGCGAGGTCGCCGTGCCAGCGGCCCCGCGCCGGGTCGGTGATGCCGAGCCCCTGCTCCAGTTCCCGCACCCGGCGCAGCGAGCGGACCGCCTCCGCCGCGTCCCCGGCGACCAGCTGGGCGTACCCGAGGGCGGCCAGGGCCCGGGAGATGTACACCTGGTCGCCGCCCTCCTCGGCGTGCTCCACCGCCTCCCGGGCCAGCGTCAGCGCCCGGTCCACCTCGCCGCCCGAGGCCTCCGCGATCGAGGTGAGGACGGCGGAGGCGACCTCGCCGATCCCGGTGTCCCGGGCCAGCCGCAGGCCCTCCCGGGCCAGGTCCAGCGCACGGCCGCAGTGCCCGGACCGCAGTTCGGTCTCGGCCACCCCGCGCAGGAAGTGCACCTCGCTCTCGACCGACCCGCGCCTACGCACCTCGCGCAGCAGGGCGGTGACCGTCGCACGGGCCTCGGCCAGCTGGTCGCTCATGATCAGCCAGCGGAACCGGGAGTAGCCGGCCCCGTTGTGATGGCAGGCCACCCGCGGGTCCTGGGGTTCCGTCAGCGCGCGCCGGATGGTCGCGGGGGCGTTCGTATGGCCCATGAGGGTCTCGATCTGGGCCTGGAAGGAGAGCGCCATGAGCTCGGTGTACCGGTCGCCGCCCCGTGCGGCCAGGTCCGCCGAGTACGCCGCCTCCCGGCGGGCCTCGTCGAAGTCGCCCTCCACGAGCAGGCCCCGCCAGGCGAGTTGGTAGTGGATCAGGGCGAGCAGCTTCGGGTCGTCGCCCGCGTCGGCGAGGGCCTGCGGGAAGACCGAGTCGACCTCCGTCATGGCGTGGCCCGCCGTGTCGATCACGATGATCCAGGCCCGCACCCGGTCCTCGGGCACGGTCGTCCGGCTGAGCACCTCGCGGGCGATGTCCCGGGCGAGCTCCAGGTCGCCGGCGGTGATCGCGTCCTCGGCGGCGGCCAGCCTCAGCACCTCCTGGCCGGGCGCGCCGTCCGCCGGGGTGTGCCGGGCCGCGAGCAGGCCGAGCGAGGCGGCCATGGAGGGGGCGCCCCGGTCCCGCGCCAGGGTGGCGGCCTCCGCGAGCCGGGCCGCCACCTCCGGATCGGTGCCGTTCGTCGCCAGGGCCAGATGCCGGGCCCGCTCGATCGGATCGGAGGCCGCGGTGGACAGTGCGGCATGTGCCGCCCGCCGCTCCTGCGCGGCCGCCTCCGCGTACAGCGCGGCCGAGATCAGCGGATGCGCGAACCGTACGGCGGGACCCTCGGGCTCGGTCGCGAGCAGCCCGAGCGCGGCCGCCTGGGCGGTCTCGGCCTCGGCGTTCTCGCGGCCGGCCGAGTGCAGCAGGGCCAGCGTCGGGCGGGCGCCGGCGCTGGCCACGAGCAGGGTGTGACGGACCTCGTCGGAGAGGTTCTCCAGCCGGCTGAGGACGAGGGCCCGCAGCGAGGTCGGGACCGGCAGCGGCTCGCCCGGCCGGGGACGCGCGGGGCTCTCGGCGAGCGCGCGGCCCAGTTCGAGGGCGAACAGCGGGTTGCCGCCGCTGGTGCGGTGGATCTCGCGGACCGTGGAGCGCGACAGGCCCGTGTAGCCGCGGTGGTCGAGGAGGTCGGACACCTGGGTGCGGGAGAGCGGGTTGAGGCGGACGGCGAGGGTGTCCGGCGGGGACGCGCGTAGATGGCGGTCGTACTCCTGGCCCTCCGTGCGGACCGCGCACAGCATCCGCACCGGGGTGTCGCCGAGGCGGCGCGCGGCGAAGCCGAGGAGCTCGGCGCTGGCCGGGTCCAGCCACTGGAGGTCGTCGGCGACGATGAGAACGGGTCCTTCGGCGGCGAGCGCGCGCAGCGCGGACAGCACCGCCAGGCGCAGCGCGAGCCCGTCGCGCTGGAGCGTGGACTCGCCGCGGCCGGTGAGCGCCGACTCCAGCGCGGTGCGCTGGGCGGCGGGCAGCTGGTCGGACACCTCGTCCAGGGCCAGACCGAGCAGGTCGGCGAGGGCGAGGAAGGGGAGGTGGGATTCCGACTCGGTCGCCGAGCAGCGCAACACGGTCCGTGCCGCTTCGGCATATTGCGCGGCCAACGCCCGCAGGAGCGTCGACTTTCCTATTCCGGCGGGGCCGTGCAGCAGCACGCTGCCGCCTCGGCCGAGCTGCTCACGCGCCGCCGTGACCAGCTCCTCCCGGCCGATGACCAGGTCGGGGCGGCTTCTGGCAGGCTCCTTGAAGTCCCGTCGCACGGTCACCGCTCCCCTCCGTGTGTCGTGTCCGGGCCAATATTAGGCAATGGGTCTTTGAAATTCGGACGTGTGGCGAGGTGAGGGAAATAACAGGGACGGAGCATGCGGATATTCACAGCGCGGGTGAATGAATAATCGGTCGTCGAAGAGGGGTCGGTCGAGGCACGTGACAACGGCGTCCCGGCGGGGGTAGGGAGAGCTGGAGCAGGTCTGGGAGCCGCCCGGTGCTGGCCGGGGACCGAGGAGGACGGATGACGACGCCGATGGAGTCGATGGAGTCGATGGAGGAGTTCCGCAGGGCACGGGACTTCCTGCTGGAGCACCGCGAGGACTACGCCACGGCGTACAAGGGCTTCGTCTGGCCCCGGCCCGAGCGGTTCAACTGGGCGCTCGACTGGTTCGACGCCATCGCCCAGGGCAACGCCCGGACCGCGCTGCACATCGTCGAGGAGGACGGCGACGAGGTCCGGCTGTCCTTCGCCGAGATGTCGGAGCGCTCGAACCGGGTGGCCAACTGGCTGCGCGGGCAGGGCGTCGCGGCGGGGGACCGCATCCTCGTCATGCTCGGCAACCAGGCCGAGCTGTGGGAGACGGCGCTGGCCGCGATGAAGCTGCGCGCGGTGGTCATCCCGGCCACCCCGCTGCTCGGCCCCGCCGACCTGCGGGACCGGGTCGAGCGCGGGCGCGTGCGGCACGTGCTCGTACGGGCCGAGGACACCGGCAAGTTCGACGAGGTGCCCGGCGGCTACACGCGCGTCGTGGTCGGCGCCCCGGCAGCGGGCTGGCGGACGTACGAGGACGCCTACGCGGCCCCCGCGGACTTCGCGCCCGACGGGCCGACCCGCGCCGACGACCCGCTGATGCTCTACTTCACCTCCGGTACGACGGCCCGCCCCAAGCTCGTCGAGCACACCCACGCCTCGTACCCGATCGGGCATCTCGCCACCATGTACTGGATCGGCCTCAGGCCCGGCGACGTCCACCTCAACATCTCCTCCCCGGGCTGGGCCAAGCACGCCTGGTCCAACCTGTTCGCGCCGTGGAACGCGGAGGCGACCGTCTTCCTGCACAACTACACACGCTTCGACGCGGCCCGGCTGATGGCCGAGATGGACCGGGCGGGCGTGACCACGTTCTGCGCCCCGCCGACCGTGTGGCGCATGCTCATCCAGGCCGACCTGACCCAGCTGCGCACCCGGCCGCGCGAGGCGGTGGCCGCGGGAGAGCCGTTGAACCCCGAGGTCATCGAGCAGGTGCGGCTGGCCTGGGGCGTCACCATCCGGGACGGGTTCGGCCAGACCGAGACGGCCGTACAGGTCTCCAACAGTCCCGGCCAGCGGTTGAAGACGGGCTCCATGGGGCGGCCCAGCCCCGGCTACCGGGTGGAGCTCCTCGACCCGGTCTCCGGAGCGCCCGGCGCCGAGGAGGGCGAGATCGCCCTCGACCTGTCGGCCCGCCCGGTCGGCCTGATGACCGGCTACCACGGCGACCCGGAGCGTACGGCGGAGGCGATGGCGGGCGGCTACTACCGGACGGGAGACGTCGCATCGGTGGATGAAGACGGATACCTGACGTACATCGGGCGAAGTGACGACGTCTTCAAGGCCTCCGACTACAAGATCTCCCCCTTCGAGCTGGAGAGCGCCCTGCTGGAGCACGAGGCGGTGGCCGAGGCGGCCGTCGTGCCCGCGCCGGACGAGCTGCGGCTGGCGGTGCCCAAGGCGTACGTCGTCCTCGCGGAGGGCTGGCAGCCGGGGCCGGACACCGCGAAGGTGCTGTTCGAGCACTCCCGTGAGGTCCTCGCCCCCTACAAGCGCGTCCGCCGCCTGGAGTTCGCGCCGCTGCCCAAGACCGTCTCCGGCAAGATCCGCCGGATCGAGCTGCGCGAGGCCACGGCCGCCGGCTCGGACGCCGAGTACCGCGAGGAGGACTTCCGGTGACCTCGTACACCCATGGGACGAGCGGGACCGCGCTCCTCGGCGACACGATCGGCGCCAATCTGGACCGGGCCGTCGCCGCCTGGCCGGACCGCGAGGCGCTCGTCGACGTGCCCTCCGGGCGGCGCTGGACCTACGCCCAATTCGCGGCGGACATCGACGAGTTGGCGTACGCGCTGGTCGCGAGCGGCGTCGCCAAGGGTGACCGGGTGGGTATCTGGGCGGTGAACTGCCCCGAGTGGGTGCTGGTTCAGTACGCCACCGCCCGCATCGGCGCGATCATGGTGAACATCAACCCGGCGTACCGCACGCACGAGGTCGAGTACGTCCTCAACCAGGCCGGGATCTCCCTGCTGTTCGCCTCGCTCCGGCACAAGACCAGCGACTACCGGGCGATGGTCGGGCAAGTGCGGGGCAAGTGCCCGCAGTTGAGGGAGACCGTGTTCATCGGGGACCCGAGCTGGGACGCGCTGATCGCGCGGGGGACGCCTGTTCCGTACGAGGAACTGTCCTGCGACGACCCCATCAACATCCAGTACACCTCGGGCACGACGGGCTTCCCGAAGGGGGCCACGCTGTCCCACCACAACATCCTCAACAACGGTTACTTCGTCGGCGAGTCGATCTCGTACAGCGAGCAGGACCGGATCTGCATCCCCGTGCCCTTCTACCACTGCTTCGGCATGGTCATGGGAAATCTGGCGGCCACGTCGCACGGCGCGTGCATGGTCGTCCCGGCACCGTCCTTCGATCCGCAGGCCACGCTGGAGGCGGTGCAGCAGGAGCGGTGCACCTCCCTGTACGGCGTACCGACCATGTTCATCGCGGAGCTGAACCATCCGGACTTCGCCACATACGACCTGTCGTCGCTGCGCACCGGGATCATGGCGGGTTCGCCCTGCCCGGTGGAGGTGATGAAGCGGGTGGTCGCCGAGATGCACATGGAGGAGGTCTCCATCTGCTACGGCATGACCGAGACCTCCCCGGTCTCCCTCCAGACCCGGATCGACGACGACCTGGAGCACCGCACCGGCACCGTCGGCCGGGTCCTCCCGCACATCGAGGTGAAGATCGTCGACCCGGCCGACGGACGGACCGGGCCGCGGGGCGTTCCGGGCGAGTTGTGCACCCGTGGCTACAGCGTGATGCTCGGCTACTGGAACGAACCCGAGAAGACCGCCGAGTCCATCGACGCCGCCCGCTGGATGCACACCGGCGACCTCGCGGTGATGCGCGAGGACGGCTATGTCGAGATCGTCGGCCGCATCAAGGACATGATCATCCGGGGCGGCGAGAACATCTACCCCCGCGAGATCGAGGAGTTCCTCTACGCCCATCCGAAGATCGCGGACGTCCAGGTGGTCGGCGTACCGCACGAGCGCTACGGCGAGGAGGTCCTCGCCTGTGTCATCCCGCGCGACCCGGCCGACCCGCCGACCCTGGAGGAGCTGCGGTCCTTCTGCGACGGACGGCTGGCCCACTACAAGATCCCCAGCCGGCTGCAGATCCTGGACTCCTTCCCGATGACCGTGTCCGGGAAGGTACGCAAGATCGAGCTGCGGGAGGAGGCTGTGCGGGGGCTCTGACGCTCAGCTCACCTCCTCGGCGTGCTTCCCGTCGGCCAGGCGGCGGCGGAGCTGGTCGGCGACCGACTCCCGTCCCTCTTCGGTGAGTTCGGCCGCGGTGGTGTCCGCAGCCGGAGCGGCCGGTCGGGGCGCGCGCTGCTCCTCGAGCGCCGACAGCAGCGCGGCGCGGGTGACGGTGCCGAGGCGGCGGCGGGCCGTGCCGACGGCCGCTAGGACGACCGCCATCTTGATGTCGCGACCCGACACGTCGGACACGTCGGCGAGTTCGTCGAGCGTGACGTCGTCGTGTACAGGCAGTTCGGCGGGCAGGTGGGTCTGCCAGATGAGCCTGCGGGCCGTGCGGTCGGGCAGCGTGAAGTCGACGTGCAGCAGCCGGGACTCGATCGCCGCGTCATAGCTGTGCGGCAGATTGCTCGCGAAGATCACCAGCCCTTCGAAGGTGTCGAGCGCCATCAGCAGTTCGGTCCGCATGGAGTTGATGGCGCTCTCCGCGGCCTGCTGGGGCTGGGCGAACCGGCGGGAGAGCAACGACTCCGCCTCGTCGACGAACAGGACGGCGTTCTGTTCCTTGGCCGTGGCGAACAGCGCGGCGAGGTTCTTCGGGCCTTCGCCGTGGTACTTGCTTTCCAGGTCCGACAGCCTGCAGGACAGGATGCGGCGGCCCAGCCGGTGTGCGATGGCATGGGCGGCCATGGTCTTTCCCGTGCCGGGCGGCCCACGGAAGTTGACCGCCGTGGACGGATTCGGCTCGATCGACCGCAGGTTCCAGGTGCCGAAGACGAGTGGAGCCACCTCGACGAGCGACACACAGTCGAGCAGTCTGTCGGTGGTCTCGTGGGGCAACACCAACTGGTCGAAGCTGTAGAGCGGTTCGATCGTCGGAAACTCGGGCGTCTCCGTTTCGTGCTCGGTGGCCGGGGCCGACCGGGCCTCCTCGTGCGCCGGTTGGCCGTATCCGGCGCTGATGGCGAACGGGGCGGGCCGGTAGCGGCTGATGACCTCACCGAGCATCGCGAACAGGCGCACTCTGAACTTCACCAGCTCCCGTTCCGGGATGTCCTCGGGGAATCCGCTGAGGAACAGACGGGGCGCGAACCGGGTGTCCCCGGATTCATGTGCGGACACGGATCACACCTCCCGACGTGGCGAGCCTGCGCGTGAGTTCGGGATCCAGGGCGTGGGCGTCCCAGGTCTGGTCGGCGGCCCTGACCCCGGCCGATGTGAAGATGCCGGCGACGACGTGGTAGTCCCCGCTGGCCAGGCGGCTGGAGAGGATCTCGGCGTATCCGCCCCGCAGGGACCGTCCGCGGACCCAGGTGTCCACCATGTCCCAGGTCACCTGGGCCAGCACGGCTCCGGCGGCGAGGCCTGCCAGGAGGAGGAAGATGATGCTGATGGGTTCCACCGTCGGTCCTCAGGTGTAGACGACGAGGCCGCGGCCCGCCGTGTGGTTCTTCACCACGTCGACGCCGGGCTCGCGGGAGCTGGCGAGCGCGCGGGCCTCGATCACCCGGCCGCTCCGCTCGTCGAAGAAGCCCTGGACGACACGTGTGGACGCGGTCACCGGGGTCTTGTCGAAAACCCCGCCCACCTTCGCGTAGTCCTTGTTGGCGATGCGCTCCGCCAGGGTGAAGGCGATGGCGTTCGTGTTCTCCGCCTTGATCTTTCCACGGGCCTTGAACCATTCCGTGATGATTTCCACGGTGATGGCCACGATGGCCACAGCGATATACCCGAAAAAGGAGATCGCGGCGATGAGAGAGAGTGGATCCATTGTTCTTTCCCCCGATGATGTTCGTTTGCTACGTGATTTTGTTCAGTTGTGGCGCCGGAACCATTGGTTCAGCTCTTCCTGATCGATCCGGACTTCGTGTCGGCGCCGCCTCAGACGTATCCGGAGCGCGGCGATGATTACGGTCGACGCGGCAATCAACGCCGCACCCGCGCTCACCCATTTCCACATAGGTTCCTCGATTCCCCGTTGGCGAGCTACTCGAAGATGATGAGTTCTCGGCCGCCGAGCATGGCCGTCAGCTCCCGGTCCAGGCGCCGGGCCACCATGAACCGTCCGTGCGGAGACCCGGTGGGGCTCAGGCAGGGCCGGTTCGCGGAGTCCACGAACAGCTGGAGGCAGGGGATTCCGGAAGCAAGCCCTTGCCGTATGAGGAGGGCGCCGTGATCTACCTCGGGTGTGTCCGGGCGTTCTTCCACGAAATAGCGCACGATCTCGTCGAAGGTGAGCAGATCCAAGTGGCGGGGTCGCGGCACCTGTGCCCTTTTGATCGCCGCCTTGCCGAGGAGTTGCAGAACTCCCACGATGGCCTCGGTCGGGTCGGGTGGCGCCTCATTTGCCCAGCGTCGCAGTTTGCGTTCGTGCGCGGATTGCGGATCATCGGCCATGTCATCATCCCCCGAAGCCGTATCTCCAGAGGCAAGAGTGTAGCGGCGGAGGCCGTTTTGTGTATCGCCTTTTTTCGGGGTCCGGAAATGTTATGCGCTGTGCGATTTTCCGTGCGATTACAGGGCGTCGGTGGTGCCCGTTGCCCCCGTCGCATCCAGTTCGTCGGCGAGGCTGTTGACCGGCTGGGGGGTGCCCGTGAGGTCGAGGACGAAGAGGGGGATGCCCAGGGCGTCGGCGCGGGTGCGGGCGTCCGTGGCGTATCCGGCGAGGGAGAAGTAGACGCAGTCGGCGGACTCCGACATGGCCGTCAGCCACAGGCACTCCACGTCCCGCAGTGAGGCGGGGCGCACGGTCGGATCGACCTGGGCCACCAGGCCGCGGGCGGCCAGGCCGATACCGGACGGGGGCCGCTGGTCCGCCCGGCGGATGTCCTCGTAGCCGAGCCAGCGCAGATAGAGGGCCGCGGCGGTGACGGCGTCGCGGGCCGTGCGGATGGTCACCGGGTTGAAGGCGCGTCGCGGGGCCGGCGTCGCGGGTTCGGCCGCCTCGCCGTCGGCATCCGCGCGCGCCATCGGGATCCGCAGCAGAGTCCCGCAGGCGCAGCCCAGCTCCGGCCGTGGCCACTGGTCGCTGCGGCCGCAGGACGCGCAGCGCACGGTGACCCACTGCTCGTCCCAGACCGGGTGGGTGACGGCCGTCGCGGTCCCCTCCGGATCGAGCGGCGGGATCACGGGCGCGCCGCACGCGCATGGATACGACGGCGCCGTGTAGAGCTGCTCGCACCGACAGGCCGGGCAGCGCACCGACACGCTCTCGGACATGGCCCACTCCAGGACGAGATCGCGACCGCACACCGGGACAAGCGCTGCCATCGTCCTCCAGAAAACCCCTGCTTGTCCGTCTCTTGACTGCCCTTCCCCGACCCGCCTACATTGTTTCCAGATAGTAGAAAACAAATTCCACAATACGGAAGTCAATCGGAAGTACTCACCGCGGGGCGCGACGGGAGTGCACATCCGACAGCCGAAGCAGGAGTACTCAATGGCTCGTATGACCGCTGCCCGCGCGGCAGTCGAGATCCTCAAGCGCGAGGGCGTCAGCGACGCGTTCGGTGTCCCGGGCGCGGCGATCAACCCGTTCTACGCGGCCCTCAAGGCCTCCGGCGGCATCCAGCACACTCTGGCCCGGCACGTCGAGGGCGCCTCGCACATGGCGGAGGGGTACACCCGGACCCACCCCGGCAACATCGGCGTCTGCATCGGCACGTCCGGCCCGGCCGGCACTGACATGATCACCGGTCTGTACTCCGCCATCGGTGACTCCATCCCGATCCTGTGCATCACGGGCCAGGCCCCGACCGCCGTGATCCACAAGGAGGACTTCCAGGCCGTCGACATCGCCTCGATCGCCAAGCCGGTGACCAAGATGGCCGTCACCGTCCTGGAGGCCGCGCAGGTCCCCGGCGTCTTCCAGCAGGCCTTCCATCTGATGCGGTCCGGCCGTCCCGGCCCCGTCCTCATCGACCTGCCGATCGACGTCCAGCTCACCGAGATCGAGTTCGACCCGGAGACGTACGAGCCGCTGCCGGTGTACAAGCCCGCCGCGAGCCGCGCCCAGATCGAGAAGGCGATCGGCATGCTGAACGCCGCCGAGCGCCCGCTGATCGTGGCCGGCGGCGGCGTCATCAACGCCGACGCGGCCGAACTCCTCGTCGAGTTCGCCGAGTTGACCGGCACCCCGGTCGTCCCCACCCTCATGGGCTGGGGCATCCTGCCCGACGACCACGAGCTGAACGCCGGCATGGTGGGCCTCCAGACCTCGCACCGCTACGGCAACGCGACCTTCCTGGAGTCCGACTTCGTCCTCGGCATCGGCAACCGCTGGGCCAACCGCCACACCGGCAAGCTGGACGTCTACACGGCCGGCCGGAAGTTCGTCCACGTCGATGTCGAGCCCACCCAGATCGGCAAGATCTTCGCCCCGGACTACGGCATCGCGTCCGACGCCAAGGCCGCGCTAAAGCTGTTCGTCGAGGTGGCAAGGGAGTTGAAGGCGGCTGGCAAGCTGCCCGACCGCTCGGCGTGGGCGGACTCGGCGCAGGAGAAGAAGGCCACCCTCCAGCGCCGTACGCACTTCGACGACATCCCGATCAAGCCACAGCGCGTCTACGAGGAGATGAACAAGGCCTTCGGCCCGGAGACCCGGTACGTCTCCACCATCGGCCTCTCGCAGATCGCCGGCGCCCAGATGCTGCACGTCTACCGGCCGCGGCACTGGATCAACTGCGGCCAGGCGGGCCCCCTCGGCTGGACCGTCCCGGCCGCGCTCGGCGTCGCCAAGGCCGACCCGGAGGCGCAGGTCGTGGCGCTCTCCGGCGACTACGACTTCCAGTTCATGATGGAGGAGCTGGCGGTCGGGGCGCAGCACAAGATCCCGTACGTCCATGTCCTGGTCAACAACTCCTACCTGGGCCTCATCCGCCAGGCGCAGCGGGCGTTCGAGATCGACTTCCAGGTCAACCTGGAGTTTGAGAACATCAACTCGCCCGAGCTGGGCGTCTACGGCGTGGACCACGTCAAGGTCGCCGAAGGCCTCGGCTGCAAGGCGATCAGGGTGACCGACCCGAACGAGCTGGGTGCGGCACTCGAGGAGGCCAAGAAGCTGGCCGCCGAGTTCCAGGTTCCGGTGATCGTTGAGGCGATCCTGGAGCGGGTCACCAACATCTCCATGTCCACCACCAACGACATCAGCAACGTGGTGGAGTTCGAGGAGTTGGCGACCGAGCCCGGCCATGCGCCGACGTCGATCAAGACGCTGAAGGTCTGACGTACCCGCACCAACACCAGGGGCGGTCCATCCGAGGGGGATGGGCCGCCCTTCGCGCTGTCCCGCGGTCGTCGCACTGACGCCGGGCCCGCCGCCCCCGTGCCGGCGGGCCCGGCGTGTGAGGTTTCTGCCCGCTTCGGGGGGAGGTTGAAGCCTCCCTGCCCGTCTTCAGAGCTTGATTTGAGGGTTCCGTAGGCGGGGTACGCCCCGTGCAGCAGGCGGACTCACTGCTCGTGGTGCTCCGACAGTCCCGGCCAGTCGTCCGGGCCGCCGCCCTGCCACTCGATGCGGTCGCTCCGCTCCACGTCCGTCACGTACAGGTCGGCCAGCCGCAGAATCTCGCCCACGTCGTCGATGTGCGAGGCGACCCCCAGCGTCTCGTCGTCCGTGGTGACACGTCGGGAGCCGTCCAGGGCCGGCGGATGCACCACGATGTGCGGATGTTCCAGTGGGTGTGCCCTTGGGTGTGCCATGCCTTCAGCGTCCTGCGGACGGGCCGTGTGCGCACCCCGGAAACGCCGAGAGCGCCGGATACGGGTTGTCCGTATCCGACGCTGAGCGCTCCGCTGGAATTGCCGCGATGTGCGTCGTCCGCTGCGGCGCCATCGTGGCTGGTCGCGCAGTTCCCCGCGCCCCTTCGGGGCGCTGCCGAACCGCTGCCGAGTTGACCCGACCTGATTGGCCGGGATGTCGTACCGGGACCGCGGCGGTTGCGACGGAGCCGGGTGCTTCTTCCCTCAGGTCGAAGAAGGAGCGCCTCGGGACCTTCACCACCGCACTGGCTCGCACGCCGCCGCGGTCCACACCCTGCCCGCGCCCCGTACCGAGGGACCACCCCTCATCCGGGTCGATCGGTTGCCGGGCGCCGGCAGGGAGTTCAGTCCTCGCGCAGGGCGTGGACGGCCTCCTCCACCCGCTTGCCGTACTCCGGGTCGGCGGCGTGGAAGTGGGCCAGGTTCTTCTCGATCACGTCGTCGCGGGAGACCTGGGACAGGCCGCCGGCGATGTTCGCGACCAGCCGGGACCTCTCCTCCTCGGACATCAGGCGGTAGAGCTCGCCCGCCTGGAAGAAGGCGTCGTCCTTGGTGTGGAGAGGGGCCTCGTGGGTGCCGGTGTGGCCGCCCACCGCCAGCGGGGCGGACAGCGGGCGGCCGGTCTCGGCCGGGCCGTCGTACGAGTTGGGCTCGTAGTTCCTGGCGTGCCGGCCCTGGGAGTTGGACGCCATGAGGCCGTCGCGGCCGTAGTTGTTCGCGACGGTCGCCTTCGGGGCGTTCACCGCGAGCAGGGTGTGATTGACGCCCAGGCGGTAGCGGTGCGCGTCCGCGTAGGCGAACAGCCGGCCCTGGAGCATCTTGTCGGGGGAGGGGCCGATGCCCGGAACGAAGTTGTTCGGGGAGAACGCGGCCTGCTCGACCTCGGCGAAGACGTTGTCCGGGTTGCGGTCCAGGACCAGACGGCCCACGCGCTGGAGCGGGTAGTCCTTGTGCGGCCAGACCTTGGTCAGGTCGAAGGGGTTGAAGCGGTAGTCCGCCGCGTCGGCCGCCGGCATGACCTGGACGTGCAGGGTCCACGACGGGTTGACGCCCCGCTCGATCGCCTGGAGCAGGTCCGTCTGGTGCGAGTTGGGGTCCTTGCCCGCGATCTCGGCTGCCTGCTCGCCGCTCAGGCAGCGGATGCCCTGGTTGGTCTTGAAGTGGTACTTGACGAAGAAGGCCTCGCCGTCGGCGTTGGTCCACTGGTAGGTGTGCGAGCCGTAACCGTTCATGTGGCGGTACGACGCCGGGATGCCGCGGTCGCCCATCAGCCAGGTCACCTGGTGCGTGGCCTCGGGGGCGTGCGCCCAGAAGTCCCAGACGTTGTCCGGCTCCTGCTTGCCGGTGAACGGGTCGCGCTTCTGTGAGTGGATGAAGTCCGGGAACTTGATCGGGTCCTTGATGAAGAACACCGGGGTGTTGTTCCCGACGAGGTCGTAATTGCCCTCTTCCGTATAGAACTTGACCGCGAAGCCGCGCGGGTCGCGGACCGCGTCCGCACCGCCCAGGTTGTCGGCGACGGTCGAGAAGCGCAGGAACACCTCGGTGCGCCTGCCGACGGTGCTCAGGAAATCGGCGTGGGTGAAGCCCGTGACGTCGTCGGTCACCTCGAAGTAGCCGTACGCGCCGGAACCGCGGGCGTGCACCACGCGCTCCGGGATCCGCTCGCGGTTGAAGCGCGCCAGCTTCTCCAGAAGGTGCTGGTCCTGGAGCAGGAGAGGGCCGCCGATGCCGGCGGAGGCGGAGTTCTGGTTGTCGGCGACCGGGGCGCCGGACTCGGTCGTGAGCACGCGCTTCGACATCGTGGACCTTCCGTGCGGGTGTCAGCGGGAAGTTTCGGAAAAGAACTTCCGCTTTGTGGAGCCTAGGATTGGGCGATCTGGACGTCAACAGTTTGTTGAAGTGGATTCCGGGCCGCGGCGGCGCTTGGGCGCGACAGGACAGATGTCAGCACCGCCGCGGCCCGGAGGTCTTTGGGGTGGGCGTCAGAGCTGAGCGCCGGACAGACGCTCGACGGCGCGCAGCAGCGCGGAGTGGTCCAGGCCGCCGTCGCCCTGGGTGCGCAGGGAGGCCACCAGCTGGGCCACCACGGCGCCGACCGGAAGGGCCGCGCCCACGTTGCGGGCCGCGTCCGTGACGATGCCCATGTCCTTGTGGTGCAGGTCGATACGGAAGCCCGGCTTGAAGTCCCGGTTCAGGAAGTTGTCCTTCTTGCGGGTCAGCACGGTGGAGCCGGCGAGCCCGCCGTTCAGGACGTCCAGTGCGGCCGTCAGGTCCACGCCGGACTTCTCCAGGAAGACCACGGCCTCGGCGCACGCCTGGATGTTCACGGCGACGATCAGCTGGTTGGCGGCCTTCACGGTCTGGCCCGAGCCGTGCGGACCGCACAGCACGATGGTCTTGCCGAGTGCTTCGAGGATCGGCTTCGCGGCGTCGAAGTCGGCCTGCTCGCCGCCGACCATGATCGACAGTACGGCCTCGATCGCGCCGGCCTCGCCGCCGGAGACCGGGGCGTCCAGCACGCGGATGCCCTTGTCCTTGGCCGCCTTCGCCAGGTCGACCGAGGTCTGCGGGGTGATCGAGGACATGTCGATCAGCAGCGCGCCGGACTTGGCGTTCTCCAGGATGCCGTCCGGGCCGTACGCGATGGCCTCGACCTGCGGGGAGGCGGGCACCATCGTGACGACCACGTCGGCGTCCCGCACGGCCTCGGCGATCGAACCGGCGGCGCTGCCACCGGCGGCGGCGAGCCGGTCGAGCTTGTCCTGCTCCAGGGTGAAGCCGGTGACGTCGTAACCCGCCTTGATCAGGTTCTCGGACATGGGGGAGCCCATGATGCCGAGGCCTATCCAGGCGATCTTGGGAAGAGCGTTGCTCATGAGAGGAGCCTTTCGGTACGGGGGGTCAGCGGGGCAGCCAGTCGAAGGCCTCGGCGCTCGGGCGGTCGCCCGGCTTGTACTCGAGGCCGACCCAGCCGTCGTAACCCGCCTTGTTCAGCTGGTCGAGGAGGTCTTCGAGGGGCAGCGCGCCCGTGCCCGGCGCTCCGCGGCCCGGGTTGTCGGCGATCTGCACATGGCCGGTCTTCGATGTGTACTGCTCGATCACCGACGGCAGGTCCTCGCCGTTCATGGACAGGTGGTAGAGGTCCATGAGGAACTTCGCGTTGCCGAGTCCCGTCGCCTCGTTGACCTTGTCGACGATCCCGACGGCGGCGGGCGCGCTCACCAGCGGGTACAGCGGCGACTCGGGCTGGTTGAGGGCCTCGATCAGCAGGATCGCGCCGATCCGGTCGGCGGCCCGCGCCGCGAGGACGAGGTTCTCCAGTGCGAGCGCGTCCTGCTCGGCCGGGTCCACGCCCTCGACGCGGTTGCCGTACAGGGCGTTGAGTGCCTTGCAGTCCAGCGAACGGGCGAAATCGGCCGCCACGTCGATGTTGGCGCGGAACCGCTCTGACTCCTCGCCGGGGACCGACAGGGCGCCCCGGTCCGGGCCGGGCAGCTGTCCGGCGTAGAAGTTCAGGCCCGTGAGCTGGACGCCCGCGTCCTCGATCGCCTTCTTGAGGGCGTCGAGCTCGGACTGCTCGGGGGTGGGGGAGTCGACCCAGGGCCACCACAGCTCGACCGCGGTGAAGCCTGCCGCGGCGGCGGCCGCGGGGCGCTCCAGGAGCGGGAGTTCCGTGAAGAGGATCGACAGGTTGACGTTGAAGCGCTGCTCTGCGAATCCCATGTGGGTAGGCGCTCCCTTCCGTGGGTCGTGATTCCGTATTACGGAAGTTCGTTTCTGCTTAATGGAAGATTGCCGCCGTGTGTTGCCGCTTGTCAAGAGGGCTCGGCGGAACTCCGTGCCGCGCGTTAGGTTGTGCGCGTGCGATTGAGAGTGGAGTTCACGACCGAGCCCTTCGACCTGGACGAGGCACCCGCGCACGCGCTGGTGGCCCGCGAGGTCATCGAGGCCGCCGAGCTGGACGCGGTGGACGTCGGCCCGTTCGGCAACACGGCGGAGGGCGGAGCCGATGCCGTGCTCACCGCCGTGGACGCGCTGCTGCGCAGGACCTTGGAGTCGGGCGCCACCCGGGTCTCGCTCCAGGTCAATGTGATCGGGGAGGGCGAGCAGTGAGCGAGGACGAGCCCTTCATCACGGCCGTGAAGCCGCTGGTCGACTCCATGGGTGGCGTGATGCTCCCGCCGGACGAGGCCGGCCCCGACGATGTCGTGCTCTCCTGGGAAGGTGCGGACGTCGTCGCCGTGCGTCTGCCGCAGCTGGCCGACTCCCTCGATCACATCCTGGCCGCCATGGAGCGCAAGAAGGGCAGGCCGCTGGCCGAGCTGGACCGCAAGGCCAAGCAGGAGGTCGTACGGATACTGGAGGCGCGCGGCGCCTTCTCCGTACGGCATGGGGTCGAGACCGTGGCGGGTGCGCTCGGTGTCAGCCGGTTCACCGTTTACAACTACCTCAATCGCGAGAAGGGCGTCTGAGGGCGGGGCTCGGGGTCGCCGGGGTTTGTTACCCGGAATTTTCAACAAAGTGTTGACGTCGTGTTTCGGAGAGCGTTAGCTGTCCGCAGCCCGTTCAGCACGCTAGGCCGGTAACGGCCACGGAGGCTCCCGTGACTTCGACTTCCACGCCCCCGGGACTGGCCCGGTTCAACGTCCTGGAGGAGCACGCGGCCTTCGCCGCACTTCACGAGGCCTGCGCCGCCACCACCTGGGCCAGGCGACTGCTCGCAGCCCGCCCGTACGCCACCCCCGAGGACCTCTACACCGCCAGCGATGCCGCGATGGCCGAGCTGACCGCCGTAGACCTCGAAGAGGCGATGGCCGGGCACCCGCCGATCGGCCGCCCCAAGCCGGGCGATCCGACCTCGGCCCGGGAACAGCGCGGTATGGCCGGCGCCTCCGAGGAACTGAAGGCGGAGATGCTGGAACTGAACCTGGCCTACCAGGAGAAGTTCGGCCATGTCTTCCTGATCTGCGCTACCGGCCGGACCGGCGAGCAGATGCGGGACGCGGTCAAGGAGCGGATCGGGAACTCGCCGGTACAGGAGCGGGAGACCGTCCGCACCGAGCTGGGGAAGATCAACCGTATCCGCCTGGCCCGGCTCGTCGAAGAAGACTGAAGAGGACGCCCGAGTATGAGCACCAGCACCAGCACCACCGCCTCCGTGTCCACGCACATCCTGGACACCAGCGTCGGCCGCCCCGCCGAGGGCGTCCCCGTCCAGCTCTCCGCCCGCAGCGGTCGCGATGCGGACTGGCAGGCGCTCGGCGGATCCGCGACCGACGCGGACGGCCGGTGCAAGGACCTCCCGGCGCTGCCGGAAGGGGCCACACACGTACGGCTCGACTTCGCGGTGGAGCCGTATTTCGAGAAGAAGCAAGCCGATGCGCAGCAGGACGCCCCCGCGAATCGGGACAGCGGTGCCGTGTTCTTCCCCGAGGTGGCGATCACCTTCGCCGTGCGGCCCGGGGAGCATTACCACGTGCCGCTGCTGCTCAACCCGTTCGGCTACTCCGTATACCGAGGGAGCTAGCAGACACCATGCCCACGATCCTGGGACAGAACCAGTACGGCAAGGCCGAGAACCGAGTCGTAAAGATCACGCGGGACGGCGCCACCCACCACATCAAGGACCTCAATGTGTCCGTCGCCCTCTCCGGCGACATGGACGAGGTCCACTACTCCGGCTCGAACGCCAACGTCCTGCCGACCGACACCACCAAGAACACGGTGTACGCGTTCGCCAAGGAGCACGGCATCGAGTCCGCCGAACAGTTCGGCATCCACCTCGCCCGGCACTTCGTGTCGAGTCAGGAGCCGATCAAGACGGCCCGGATCCGCATCGAGGAGTACTCCTGGGAGCGGATCGAGAGCTCGGACGCCAACTCCAAGTTCATCGGCGCAGACGAGGTCAAGCACTCCTTCGTCCGCAAGGGCCAGGAGACCCGGGTCACGCAGATCACGTACGGCGGCTCGGAGTGGGAGGTCATCTCCGGTCTCAAGGACCTGGTGGTGATGAACTCGACGAACTCCGAGTTCTGGGGCTACGTCAAGGACAAGTACACGACGCTCCCGGAGGCGTACGACCGCATCCTGGCCACCCAGGTCTCCAGCCGCTGGCGGTTCAACTGGACCGACGACGAGCAGAAGATGCCCAACTGGGAGAAGTCCTACGAGCAGACCAGGAAGCACATGCTCCAGGCCTTCGCCGAGACCTACTCGCTGTCGCTCCAGCAGACCCTGTACCAGATGGGTTCGCGGATCATCAACAACCGCAGTGAGATCGACGAGGTCCGCTTCTCGCTCCCGAACAAGCACCACTTCCTGGTGGATCTGGAGCCGTTCGGGCTGAAGAACGACAACGAGGTGTACTTCGCGGCCGACCGGCCGTACGGCCTGATCGAGGCGACGATCCTGCGGGACGGCTGCGAGCCGAAGATCCCGGTGGACCTCACCAACCTCTGACCGACTCCACATTCTCGGCACCCGCGGCCGGTGGGCCTGGCTCCCGGCCGCGGTACTCAAACTCCCCGGGTCCTGCCGTGCCCTCTCCACAACAGCGCTAAGGACGAACCATGGCAGCAGCCCAGCGCATCGTCATCGAGAACTGTTCGATCGCGACGGTCGATGCCGCCGACACCGAGTACGCAAACGGTTACGTCGTCATCGCCGACAACCGCATCGAGGCGCTCGGCCCGGGCACGGCCCCCGAGGGCCTGGAGAACGTCGTACGCCGAATCGACGCCACCGGTCACCTGGTGACCCCCGGTCTGGTCAACACCCACCACCACTTCTACCAGTGGATCACCCGGGGCCTGGCCACCGACCACAACCTCTTCGACTGGCTCGTCGCCCTGTACCCGACCTGGGCGCGCATCGACGAGCAGATGACGTACTCGGCCGCGCAGGGCTCGCTCGCGATGATGGCCCGCGGCGGTGTCACCACGGCCATGGACCACCACTACGTCTTCCCGCAGGGCTCCGGCGACCTGTCCGGCTCGATCATCCGCGCCGCCCGCGAGACCGGCGTCCGCTTCACCCTCGCCCGCGGCTCCATGGACCGCAGCGAGAAGGACGGCGGGCTGCCGCCGGACTTCGCCGTCGAGACCCTGGACGGCGCCCTCGCCGCGACCGAGGCGACCGTGAGGGAACACCACGACTCCTCCTTCGACGCGATGACCCAGGTCGCCGTCGCGCCCTGCTCGCCCTTCTCCGTCTCCACCGAACTCCTCCGCGACGGCGCCCAGTTGGCCCGCCGTCTCGGCGTACGGCTGCACACACACGGCTCGGAGACGGTCGAGGAGGAGCAGTTCTGCAAGGAGCTGTTCGGCATGGGGCCGACCGACTACTTCGAGTCCACGGGCTGGCTCGGCGAGGACGTGTGGATGGCGCACTGCGTCCACATGAACGACTCCGACATCGCCGCCTTCGCCCGGACGAAGACCGGTGTCGCCCACTGTCCCTCGTCCAACGCCCGTCTCGCCGCCGGCATCGCCCGCGTCCCCGACATGCTCGCCGCCGGCGTCCCGGTCGGCCTCGGCGTCGACGGCACCGCGTCGAACGAGTCCGGCGAACTCCACACCGAGCTGCGCAACGCCCTGCTCATCAACCGGCTCGGTGCGCACCGTGAGGCCGCGCTCAACGCCCGGCAGGCGCTGCGCCTCGGCACCCACGGCGGTGCCCAAGTCCTCGGCCGCGGCGCCGAGATCGGCTCGCTTGAGCCGGGCAAGCTGGCCGACCTGGTGCTGTGGAAGCTGGACACCCTGGCCCACGCCTCGATCGCCGACCCGGTGACCGCGCTGGTCTTCGGCGCCGCCGCTCCGGTCACCGCCTCGTTCGTGAACGGCCGTCAGATCGTCGAGGACAACCGCCTGTTGCACGTCGACGAGGACGCGATCGCCCGGTCGACGCGCGAACAGGCGCAGCGGCTGGCGCGGATCGCCTCCGGCAGCTAGCCGTACGGCTACTCGATCTCCGGCCGGGAGGGACGGCTCCCGGTCGGCGGCCGTGGACCCCAAGAGGGTTCGCGGCGGCCGTCGCCGGGGCGCGCACAGAGGTGTGCGCCCCGGAACGGTCTCCGTCCTCTTCTCCCTGAAAGTTCCTGAAAACGGTCCCGCACGACCGCGCATCACCTCCTTGAAACCCACGTCAGAGCCGACGTGCTGTCAACCGACCGGAGGAGCCGCCCGTGTCCGCCCCCGCCCACCCCGTCGACGAAAAACTCCCCGCCGCCAAGATGGCGACGACAGGCCTGCAACACGTGGCCGCCATGTACGCGGGAGTCGTCGCCCCACCCCTGATCATCGGCGCGGCCATCGGCCTCTCCGGCACCGAACTGACCTTTCTCACCGGCGCGTGTCTGTTCACCGCGGGCCTCGCCACCTTCCTCCAGACCATCGGCATCTGGAAGATCGGCGCCCGGCTGCCGTTCGTCAACGGCGTCACCTTCGCCGGTGTCGCCCCCATGACCGCGATCGTCGCCTCGACCGAGGACAAGTCCGACGCGCTGCCGGTCATCTTCGGAGCGGTGATCGTCGCAGGTGTCCTCGGCTTCATAGCCGCCCCCTTCTTCAGCAAGGCGGTCCGCTTCTTCCCGCCGGTCGTCACCGGCACGGTGATCACCCTCATCGGTGTCTCGCTGCTGCCGGTCGCCTTCGGGTGGGCCCAGGGTCCGGACCCCGCGGCGGACGACTACGGTTCGACGACCTACCTGGGCCTCGCGGCCGCAACGCTCGTGATCGTGCTGCTCCTTCGCCGCTTCACCCGCGGCTTCGTCAAGCAGGTCGCCGTACTGCTCGGCCTGGTGGTGGGCACGCTGATCGCGATCCCGTTCGGGGCCACGGACTTCGGACCGGTCGCGGACGCGGACGTGATCGGCTTCCCGACCCCGTTCCACTTCGGCGCACCGCAGTTCCAGGTCGCGGCGATCGTGTCGATGTGCGTCGTGATGGTGGTCTCGATGACCGAATCGACCGCGGACATGCTGGCGTTGGGCGAGATCGTGGAGCGCCCGGCCGACGAGAAGACCATCGCGGCGGGCCTGCGCGCCGACACGCTCGGCTCGGCGCTCAGCCCGCTCTTCAACGGCTTCATGTGCAGCGCCTTCGCCCAGAACATCGGCCTGGTCGCGATGACGAGGATCCGCAGCCGGTACGTCGTCGCCACCGGCGGCGGATTCCTGGTGCTGATGGGCCTGTGCCCGGTGGCCGCCTCGCTGATCGCGGTCGTACCGCGCCCGGTGCTCGGCGGCGCCGGCGTGGTCCTGTTCGGCTCGGTGGCCGCGAGCGGTATCCAGACGCTCGTCCGGGCGGGCCTGGAGAAGGACAACAACGTCCTGATCGTGGCCGTCTCACTTGCCGTCGGGATCATCCCGATCACCGCGCCGGAGTTCTACCACGCCTTCCCCGAGACGGCGAGGATCGTCCTGGACTCGGGCATCTCGACGGGGTGTGTGGCGGCGGTGGTCCTGAACCTCCTCTTCAACCACCTCGGCAGGTCCCGGCAGGCCGACGACGACGTCACGGCGCCGATGGAACCGGTCCATCAGCCGATCACGTAACTGTCCCCGTACACCTTCCACTCGAGCGGTGTGCCGAGGTCGAGATTGCCCTTCTTCAGAAAGATCCGTTGGGCGTTCTCGACCCGGCTCACATCGCTGTGCGCCTCCTCCTGCTTCATCGCCCACACCCGGGCGTCCAGGAAGGCGTGCAGATACGTCTTCTCGCCGCCGCCCTCGGCCGGGGTCCCGGCGTTCTTGCGGGCACGCTTGCGTATGCCGCCGAAGCTGAGGCTGTCGGTGCCGGGGCCGTGCATGACCATGGCGTCGTAGTAGACGAACTGGCCCAGCGCGCCGAGACCGTCCTTCTTGGCCCGCGCGACCGCCGGGTCGAAGTATCCGCGGTCCCGCTCGTCACGCTGGGCCCTGCGGAACGCCGACGTCCTGGCGGCATTCCGCCAGGCGGCGACGAACCCCGCGCCCAGCCCCTGGTGCGAGTCGGTGCCGTCCACCGCGCGCAGCGCGGGCAGGTAGGCGGCCAGCGGATTGCCGGGGACACGCTGCGTGTACAGCTCGACGAGGGCGAGCATGTCGCTCGTACCGGAGCAGAAACCGATGATCCCGGCGGTGTAGCCACGGCCGTCGCCGATGTCCTCGATGTACGTGTACTGCGCCGCCCAGTCCAGCGAGGAGTTCTCCGCGCTGGACACCAGCCGCATCGCGAGCTCCTTCTTCTCCGGATCGTCCAGGCCGGTCGTCGAGGCCGCTTCGGCGGACGGCCACAGTGAGGTCAGCACCGCGGTACCGAAGGCGGCGAGAACGCTGCGGCGGGCGGCTTTACTGCGAAGGATCGGCACGTCATCTCCCAGGAGCGAGCTGTGCGAGGCAGTCGGAGACTGGCCCTCGAACCTGGGAACGCGGTGAGGTGACATGAGGAACTCACTGTGAGCCGGGACCGGGCCACGCCATGAGGTTCGCGAACAACTCGGCCTGCTCGACGGCGTCGTCGAGCGCGTGGTGCGTGTGCCGGCGTCCCGACAGCAGCTCGCGCGGCATGGTCCCCTTGGCCACCGCCCGCAACGGCAGGCCCGCCTTCGTCGCGTACAGCGTCTTCATGTCCAGGCAGCCCGAGTGCCCGAAGGGACTCGCCCCGGTGAAGCGGATCAGGTACCAGTACAGGAACATCCAGTCGTACGACGCCGGGTAGCCGCACATCACCGGCTGCGCGCCGACGCTCACCTCGCGCACCCACTCGGTGAACTCGGCCAGGGCGACGGCCGGCTCCGCTCCCTCGCGGGCCAGCCGATCCCGGTCGAGCCCGCTCACCGCGAGCGCCTCGGGAACGAACTCGTCGCTGATCGGGCGGAGTTCGCGGTAGAAGGTGTGCTTCTCGGGGTCGGCGGGAGTGAACCCGTCGGCGCCCTGAACCCCGGCGACCGCCGCGCCGAGGCTCAGCATCGAGTACGGGCCGGGAATCGGGCCGTCCGCCTCGATGTCGACGGAGATGTACTGGCTGGGTTTGCTGCGTCGTGCGGCCATGAGTGTCGAGCATCGCAGCTCGCGGACGTGGTCCGCATCCGAATTCGGCTGCCGACTATCGGGTACGGTCCACCGCTCCCGGGCGCAGCACAGCGGCCGCCAGTGCCAGCGCCCCCACCGCGATCACCGTCGCCACCCGGAACGCCAGCTGATAGCCCTCCGCGGTGGCCGACACCAGCTCCGCGCCACTGTCCAGCAACCCGTCGGTCCTGCTCGCCGCCAACGTGGACAGCACCGCCAGACCCAGTGAACCGCCCACCACCTGCGTGGTGTTGAACAGCCCGGAGGCCAGGCCCGCGTCCTCCTCGTGGGCCCCGGTCATCGCCAGTCCGGTCAGTGCGGGCATCGCGGCGGCGAAGCCGGTGGCGAGCAGGAGAAGGGGCGGGAGTACGTCCGTGACGTACGAGCCGTCCACCGTGGCCCGGCTCAGCAGGGCCATGCCGGCGACGATCAGCACGAGCCCCGCCAGCAGCACCCGGTACGCGCCGAACCGGCCGATGGTGCGCGCGGACAGGCCCAGCATCAGCACGCCGATCGCGACCGGGGCCGGCAGGAACGCCGTGCCGGTGGCCAACTCGCCGTATCCGAGGACCCGTTGGATGTAAAGCGCGCCGATGAACTGGAAGCCGTACATCGTCGCGATCATCAGGATCTGGACGGCGTTCGCGCCGGTCAGCAGGCGGGAGGCGAACAGACGCAGCCGGAGCAGCGGACGGGCGGCACGCGCCTGGCGGAGCGTGAACGCCACGAACAGGGCGAGGGCGAGCACGGCCAGCAGCAGGGTGGTGGTCAGGTCGCGGTCGCCGGAGCCGACTATGACGTACACCGTGAGCATCAGCGCGCCGGTGACCAGGGCCGCTCCCGGATAGTCGGCGCCCCGGCCGAGGCCCTCGCCCCGGTCCGGCGCCAGGACGCGGAGCGCCGCCAGCCATGCGACCACGCCGATCGGCAGGTTGATCAGGAAGATCCAGTGCCAGCCCAGGGCCTCGGTCAGCGCCCCGCCGAGGAACGTGCCGAGCGCGCCGCCCGCCGCGCCGACCGCGCTGAACACCGCGATCGCACGGGCCCGTTCACCCGGCTCGGGGAACAGTGCGACCAGCATGCCGAGGACGACGGCCGAGGTCATGGCCCCGCCCAGCCCTTGCAGGGCGCGAGCCGTGATCAGCATGCCCTGGCTGCCGGCGATCCCGCAGAGCACCGAGGCCGCCGTGAACACCGTGAGACCGGCGGCGAACATCCGCTTGCGGCCGATCAGGTCACCGAGCCGGCCGGCCAGCAACAGCAGACCGCCGAACGGGATCAGATAGGCGTTGACCACCCAGGCCAGGCCCGGGCCGCTGAAGCCGAGGTCGCTCTGGATCGCCGGCATCGCGACCGTGACGATGCTGCCGTCCAGGATCGTCATCAGCGTCCCCGCGCACAGCACGACGAGGGACGCCCAGCGGGAGTACGTTCGGTGTGGTGCGTGTGTGGAGCGCTCGATCAGGGACGACATGGCGGTCCGCCTCCGTATTCGCCGTGGTTCTCCGTATGACCCATAGGGGCACTACTTGTAACGGGGTACATCGTGAGTGACCATGGGAGTGGGGGTAAGGAGGCAGTTCGATGTCCCAGAGGAACACCGGTGTAACCGCCCAGGTCGTGAACGCGCACGCGTGCCCGGTCCGCGAAGTTCTTGACAGGGTGGCGGGCAAATGGAGCGTCCAGATCCTGGTGGCCGCCGCGCACGGCCCGATCCGCTTCACCGAGTTGGAGCGCAGCATCGAGGGCATCAGCCGCCGCATGCTGACCCTGACGCTGCGCAACCTGGAGCGCGACGGACTCGTCACGCGCACGGTCCACCCGACGGTGCCGCCCAAGGTGGAATACGAACTCACGCCGGTCGCCCGCGAGTTGCACGAGACACTGCAACGGCTCACGGACTGGGCGGAGCGCAATCGCGTCTACATCGCCGAGTCGCGTGCCGTCTACGACACCGAGCACCGGCCGGAGTTGACGGACGCCTGAGGCCGGCGGGTGTTCAGCGTCCCTGAAGCCCGCGGTTCCTCAATGCCCCGGAATCAGACGGTCCGTCAATTTCTTCGCTCCGGTGGGAACTTGTCCGTGTACTGGACCGTTGTCGGTTTTGCAGGCATGTATACGCATGACTGACCACTCCGCGTCCGGTGGGGACCGGCCGCGGAGTACGGGGGACAGAAAACCGGGGGTAATGCAGTGCACCGACACCATCGTGAGACCTACTACGTCGTCGACGAGGGCCGGATCTTAGAATTCGAGAAGGGACAGGCCGCCGCGCGCGTGCCGACCGCGACCGAACAGCAGATGGCCTTCCGCTTCTCCAGGTTCGGCAAGAAGAAGGGCGCCCCGCTGGACGAGGAGCTGCGCGCCAAGCTCGCCGCGGCCATGACCACCGTGGGCCAGGAGGGCGACGACCCGGACTCGGGCGCGCCCGGCACACCGATCCCGGCGGGCTTCACCTACCTCGGCCAGTTCGTCGACCACGACCTGACACTCGACCGCACCCAGGTGGGCCTGGGCGACCCGGTCCCCGTCGAGGACCTCGTGCAGGGCCGCAGCCCGGCCCTCGACCTCGACTCGCTCTACGGCCTGGGCCCGGACCACTCCAGCAGCGCCCGGTTCTACGAGCCGGACGGCCACCTCAAAATGGGTACGACGCTCGGCGTGCCGTTCCCGCCTGACCTCCCGCCCGCCAACACCGACCAGAAGGGCTTCGACCTGGCCCGGGCCGGCGAGACGGTCGGCGGCACCCGGGCCGACCAGCGCGCCCCGCTGATCCCGGACGCGCGCAACGACGAGAACCTGGCCGTCGGCCAACTGCATCTGGCGTTCATCCGCTTCCACAACCGCGTCCTCGACCGCCTCGCCGAGCGCGGAGTGCCCGAGCGCCGGGCGTTCCGCATGGCCCGGGAGTCGGTCGTCAAGCACTACCAGTGGGTGCTGCGCACCGACTTCCTGCCGCGCATCGTCGACCCGGAGATCGTCGAGCGTGTCTTCACCCGCGGGCGGCGCCACTTCGAGGTGCCGGGGCGGTCCCGGCCCGGCGACCTGCCGACGATGCCCGTCGAGTTCTCCGTCGCCGCCTACCGGCTCGGGCACAGCATGGTGCGCACCGCCTACCAGTGGAACAGCGTCTTCCGCGTGGGCGGCCCCGGCGGTATCGCCACGCTCGGCCTGTTGTTCCGCTTCAGCGGCACGGCGGGCAACCTCACCCCGCCCGACCCGAACAACCCGGGTGACCTGAGCGACCTCGACGACCCGAACGCGGGGGAGAACCTGCGGCTGCCCAGCAACTGGATCGTCGACTTCCGCAGGCTGTTCGACTTCGGTGAGGCGGGCCGTGACGACCTGGTCGTGCCCAAGGGCGAGTTCAACCTCGCCAAGCGGATCGACACGCTGCTCGTCGACCCGCTGGCCGCGCTGCCCACCGGCACCTTCGACGGCCGCGGCCGCCCGGCCCCGCCGCCGATCCAGCGCAACCTCGCCTTCCGCAACCTCACCCGGGCCGGGATGGTCGAGCTGTCCACCGGACCGCAGCTCGCCGAGCAGATGCGCATCAAGCCGCTGACGGCGGACCAGATCCTCAAGGGCACGGGCGGCGCCGAGCTCGACGGACTGACCCCGACGGAGCGGGAGTCGCTGGTGGCGCACACCCCGCTCTGGTTCTACATCCTGCGCGAGGCCGAGGTGAACGAACGCCGTCCCGGCCGCCTCACCGGCGTCGGCGGCACCCTTGTCGCCGAGGTCTTCCACCGCGCGATGGAGGGCAGCCGCACGTCGATCGTGAAGCACCCGGGCTGGCGCCCGAGCCTGCCGTCCCATCGCAAGGGCGCATTCACCATGGCGGACCTGCTGCTCTTCGCCTTCGAGGACGACGCGGACCTGTTGAACCCGCTGGGCTAGACGGGGAGTTCTTCACCTCAACCCTGGGCGACGGTGGAGGCGGCCACCGTCGCCCGGGGCGCGCGACCCGCTCACAGACCGAACAGGCCCGGATCGGACGCCAGCTCCTTGAAGCGCTCCTGGGGTGCGGCGACCAGCTTGCGCGCCTTGAGGTCCAGCAGCCCGCCGACCCCCGTGACCTCGGCGGCCACCGTGCCGTCGGCCTTGCGAATCGTCTGCTCGATACGGAACGTCTTGCCCTCGCCCCAGACGAAGTCGCAGGTCACCTCGACCTCGTCACCCGCGAGCAGCTCGCGCTTGTAGCGGATGGTGGTCTCCAGGGCCACCGGCCCGACACCCTGGGCGATGAGGCCGGCCTGGCTGATGCCGGCCGCCTGGAGGAGCGACCAGCGGGCGTGCTCGGCGTAGTTGAGGTACACGGCCTGGTTGAGGTGACCCTGCACATCGGTCTCGTACCCGCGGACGGTCACCGGGACGGAGAACGGCTCGCTCACGGTTTTCCCTTCACGTTTTCGGCGTCGCGCATTCGACGATCTGATCGAGAGATCTTGGCATGCCCATCAGGTCCGGCGCGGGGAGGCCAGCAGATACCGGATCCGTGTGCGCGGCTCGGTGTACTCGCCGACCTGCCAGCCCGCCTTCTCCAGCGTGGCCGCGCAGGCACGCAGCGCCTCGACGCCCGGCTCGTGCACGGCGACGGCCTCCGGCTGCGGGGTCGCGATGACGCGGTAACCGGAGGAGTCCTGTGCGGCGGGGTGTTGGGGCGCGTCCGGCCCGGCGGGGCGATGTCCGGCGGCCTCCAGGGCGAGGGCGGCGGCCTGCACCAGATGGGCGCGTTCCCAGCCGCACGGGCGGTCGGTGGCGCCGTGCGGATTGGTCATCCGGCGCAGCTCCAGCAGCCCTTGCCAGGCGCTGTGCACTTCACGGACACGGGAGGGCCCGGGCTCCGGCACCCCCGCCCCCTCCTCGCCGCCGACGCGGGCGGCGAAGACACCGGAGGCCTCGGCTGCCCGGGCGGCGGGCTCCGGGGCGGCCTCGGGGACTTCCTCCCGTATCCGATGCCCCGCAGGTGTCAGAAAGTGATCGTGCGGTGGCCTCGGATGCCGGAAGGCGAGCCCCCGCTTCACCAGCGCATCGAGCTGCGCCTCCGTGCCCCTGAGCCGCCCGGTCACCGGATCGGCGGCGTCGATGACACGCCGCTGGGCGGCGGTCGGCGGTCGTGTCATGACGTACTCCTCCCCGGTCCTCGACCTCTCGGTCGGCCCATTCGAAGACTACGACGCGGGTCTGACAATCAGGCCGATGCAGAGCGCTCCGCGGGAAGTGAGCGATGGGCCGTCGATCGCCTGCGGGTCCGCTGTGGCTGGGCGCGCCCGCGCGGCGGAGCCGCATATCGATACAGCCCCGCGCCCCTGCGGGGCGCTGCCGACTTCACCAGGCCCGCTCAGGACGGCCGAGGCCTGATGTTCCACCCCGCGATCACCGGCCGGCCATGCTCCGTGCTCAGTCGGCCCAGAGTCCCGGTCGCGAGCTGGAACAGTGCCCCGTCCGACGGCGGCAGTCCGAGCCGGCGGGCGGTGAGGACGCGCAGGAAGTGGCCGTGGGCCACCAGGACGATGACGCCCTCGGTGTTCGCGAGCGCGGCGTCGACCTTGCCGAGCATGCGGTCCGCGCGTTCGCCGACCTGTTCCGGAGTCTCGCCGGGATGCGAGGGCGGCCCCGGTGCGACCCCGTCCGTGAACAGGAACCAGCCGGGCCGCTCACGCTGGATCTCGACGGTGGTGACGCCCTCGTACCCGCCGTAGTCCCACTCCCGCAGGTCCACATCGACCCGCATCTCCTGAAGCCCGATGAGCTGTGCCGTCTCCCGCGCCCGTTGCAACGGGCTGACGAACGCGGCCCCGACCCGGTGCGAGCGGATCAGCGGAACCAGGCCGCGCGCCTCTTCCCGCCCGCGCTCGGTCAGCGGGACGTCCGTCCAGCCGGTGTGCCGCCCCGACCTGGACCACTCGGTCTCACCGTGTCTGACCAGCAGAAGATCACCCATGCCTCACAGGCTATGAGCCCACCGCTCCAGCCGCGCGAACTCGGGATCCCGAAGCCCGAGGCGCGGGTCGATCCGCAGCAGCAGCGCGGGCCCCTCGTGGTGCTCGGCGACATGCCGGACGTCGAGGTCCGTGATCATGTCGTCGACCCACACGAAGGGCCTGCCCGCCGCCCACTCCACGACCCGCCGGGTCTTCCAGTACAGCCCGTCCGGGTCCTCGGCGAACAGGTTGGTGAACTCGATGACCGGCAGATCCCCCGGCAGTCCGATCACCGGGGCGATCATCTCGTTGGCCTCGTGCATCCAGGTGGTCGCCCAGGCCAGCTCGTACGGCAGGGCGCGCAGCCGCGCCCCGTGCCCGGGGTGCAGCCGCACCCGAAGCCCCCTGCGCAGCCGTCGCGACCCCGGTGCCTGCCGGTTCGTCCAGCCCGAGGGGTGCAGCCGGCGCGTCACATAGCCGCGGTGCCGGGTGAACAGCGCGCGGTACGGGTTGAGAGGGCCGTCCACGTCCAGGAGGAGCAGCGGCAGATTGCTCATGGGAAGCGACCTACCCGCGCGCTACTGCCGATAGCCGCTCAGGAACCGCCCGATCCTGCTGATCGCCGCGTCCAGGTCGTCCGCGTAGGGCAGGGTCAGGATCCGGAAGTGGTCGGGGGTCGGCCAGTTGAAGCCGGTGCCCTGGACCACCTGGATCTTCTCCCGCAGCAGCAGATCGAGGACGAACTTCTCGTCGTCGTGGATCTTGTGCACCTTGGGGTCGAGGCGGGGGAAGGCGTACAGCGAGCCTTTCGGCTTCACACAGGACACGCCGGGGATCTCGTTGAGCTTCTCCCAGGCCACGGTGCGCTGCTCGTGCAGACGGCCGCCGGGTGCGGTCAGTTCGTGGATGGACTGGCGGCCGCCGAGCGCGGCCTGGATGGCGTACTGGGCAGGCGCGTTGGCGCACAGCCGCATGGACGCCAGCATGGTCAGGCCCTCCAGGTAGTTCTTGGCGTGCTGCTTCGGGCCGGTGATCACCAGCCAGCCCGAGCGGAATCCGGCCACGCGGTACGTCTTCGACAGGCCGCAGAACGTCAGGACGACCAGGTCGGGGGCGAGGGCTGCGACCGAGTGGTGCACGGCGTCGTCGTACAGGATCCGGTCGTAGATCTCGTCGGCGAAGACCATCAGGCCGTGCCGGCGGGCGAGGTCGAGGATGCCCTCGATGATCTCCTTGGGGTAGACGGCGCCGGTGGGGTTGTTGGGGTTGATGATGACCACGGCCTTGGTGCGGTCCGTGATCTTCGCGGCCATGTCGTCCAGGTCCGGGTACCAGTCGGCCTGTTCGTCGCAGAGGTAGTGGACCGCCTTGCCGCCCGCGAGCGTCGTCACGGCCGTCCAGAGGGGGAAGTCCGGGGCGGGGATGAGGATTTCGTCGCCGTCCTCGACCAGTGCCTGTACGGCCATCGAGATCAGCTCGGAGATGCCGTTGCCGAGGAAGACGTCGTCGACGCCGACCTCCAGGCCGAGGGTCTGGTAGCGCCCCGCCACGGCCCGGCGGGCGGAGAGGATGCCGCGCGAGTCGGTGTAGCCGTGCGCCTGGGGGAGCATCCGGATCATGTCCTGGAGGATCTCCTCCGGCGCCTCGAAGCCGAACAGTGCGGGGTTGCCGGTGTTGAGGCGCAGGACGCTGTGTCCCGCCTTCTCCAGTGCGTCGGCGTGCTCGATCACCGGGCCGCGGATCTCGTAACAGACCTCGCTGAGCTTGTTCGACTGCCGGAACTCCATGCGTCCCTCCGGTATCTGGTGTTGCTTGGTTTTACCAAGTTCGAGCTTGGAAAGTCCAATGACATGTCTAGACTGCGTCGCATGTCACCTCGTCGAAGCTACGACCAGTACTGTTCCGCCGCCCGCGCGCTCGATGTCGTCGGCGACCGCTGGACCCTGCTGATCGTCCGTGAGCTGCTCGCCGGTCCGCGTCGCTACACCGACCTGCACGCCGACCTGCCGGGCGTCAGCACGGACGTACTCGCGTCGAGGCTCAAGGACATGGAACGCGACGGGCTGACCTCGCGCCGCCGGCTGCCACCGCCCGGCGCGGCGTTCGTCTACGAACTCACCGGGCGCGGGCGGGAGTTGTTGCCGGTCCTCCAGGCGCTGGGCGCGTGGGGACAGGCCGAGCTGGGGGAGCGGCGGCCCACCGACGCCGTACGGGCGCACTGGTTCGCCCTGCCGCTGCTCCGGTCGCTTCACGGCGAGGGGCTCGTCGAAGTCCGGCTGGAGGAAGGCGAGTTCCATGTGTACGTCGGGGCCGAGGTGGGGCCCGTGTACGGCGAGGGGCCCGCGCCCGTGGAGCCCGACGCCCGGCTGGTCCTGGACGCCGGTACGTGGGAGGCGGTCGGGCGGGGCGAGTCGAGCCTGGCGGACGCGGTGCGGGACGGCCGTATCACCGTGACGGGTGAGGGGACGCTGGCCAAGGCCTTGCGGGAGGCATAGGAAAGGCCCGCCGCACGTCACCGTGGAGCGGGCCTCGACGGCCGATGCGTCAGACGCCCTGCGGTCGCCCCGCCCCCCGCGTCAGCGCATACCCGCCGATTCCCGCGAGCGCGGCCAGCACACCGCCCACCGCGGTCCACACCCACCGGTCGGACCACCATCCGGAGGACCAGCCGTCCTCGGGCTCGATCGCGGACAGCACGGCCGAGGACGACGAACTCTCCTCGCTCTCATCGGACTTCACCGCGATGCCCGGCACCAGCGGCTGCGTCAGCGAGCCGTCCACGGCCGCCGAACCGCCGATGTCCTTGGATGACACCTCGACGGCGGCGGACACCGGAAGGCCGAGGTCGGTCGTGGCCAGGTCGAGGACCGTCAGCCGGATGTAGTAGGTGCCCGGCAGTGGGTCATTGGCCCACGGCTCGGACCAGGAGCGCACCGTGCGCAGGGTGCAGGCCACTTCGACCGAGGCCGCGTCCTGGGCGGCGGTGCGGGTCTGTGCGCCGTACTGGCAGGCCTGGCGGCGGCGCAGTCCGTCGTACACGTCGAGCTGCCAGGTCTCGGCGGCGTGCGAGTCCGGCAGGTCGACGGTCGCCTTCACGGTGGGCCGCTGTCCTGCGTCCGCGGGGAACGACCAGTACAGGTAGTCGCCCGCCGAGCCGCTCGCCGTCGCCTTCTGGCCCTGCTCGATCTCCGTCGCCGTACGGAAGGACGTACCCGCCTGGGTGGGTGCGTCGCCGGAGGCGCCGGGCGACGGCGATGCGTCCGCCAGCGCCGGAGCCGCCGCCAGGCCGAGCAGCAGCAGCGCCGCGCTCAACACAGGTGTGATGCGCATCAGTTGGTCCTCCAGACCGCTACCCGCCAGCGTGACACCCAGCCCCACAGCAGACCGGCGACGAAGCCCGTCAGAATCAGCGCGCCGAGCAGCCACCAGCCGCGGCCGAGACCGAAGGACGCCACGTCGCCCGACCCCGAGGGCCCGTCCACGACGTCGACGGTGAGTTCGAGCGGCAGACCCGGCGTGGTCTTCACACCGGACGCCGCCGAGAAGGAGTTGGTGACCTGAAGGCACACGGATTCCGCGGGAGCGTCCTCGTCGTCGCTCTCCGCCTTCGGGTACCGCAGACCCGTCGAGATGACGTCCGTACGGCCGTTGCCCGTCCCCTCGCCGCGCACGATCTCGCGTCCGCGCTCGGTGACGGCCCGCAGCAGCACGCCGTAGTCGGGGTTCACGGTCCGGTCGGCCGCCACGCTCACCGAAGCGCGCAGTTCCTGGCCGGGGTTCACGTCCACCCGGTACCAGCGCTGCTGCCCGAACTCCTCGCGGTCGGTGTACAGACCGGACTCGAGGGCGGGCGCCTTCGCGCACCGGTCGGCGCCCTCCGTGGCCACCGGCGTCACCACCGGATCGGCCGCCCGGTCCACCAACTGGTTGACGCGGTCGGTGAGTTCGTCGGTGTGCTCGACCGAGGTGTAGGTGCCGCCGGTCGCCTCGGCGATACAGCTGAGCTGCTGCCGCATCTTGGCGTTGGGGACCAGGCCGAGGGTGTCGATGGTCAGGCCGATGCCCTTGGCGGCTATCTCGCGGGCCACCTCGCACGGGTCGAGCGGGGCGCAGGTGTCCTCGCCGTCGCTGATCAGCACGATGCGCTTGGAGCCGGTGCCGCCGTCGAGGTCGTCGGCCGCCTTGAGCAGGGCGGGGCCGATCGGGGTCCAGCCGGTGGGCACCAGGGTCGCGACCGCCGTCTTGGCCTCGGTGCGGTCCAGCGGGCCGACCGGGTAGAGCTGCGCGGTGTCCTTGCAGCCCGTCTTCTGGTCGTCGCCCGCGTAGTCGGCGCCGAGGGTGCGGATGCCGAGCCGGACCTCCTCGGGCGTCGCGTCGAGCACTTCGTTGAACGCCTGCTTCGCGGCGGCCATCCGGGTGCCGCCGTCGATGTCCTTGGCCCGCATGGAACCGCTGACGTCGAGTACGAGGTTCACCTTCGGTGCGTCCTCGCCCGTGGGTTCGCCGGCGGACGCCACGGCCGGGAAGGCGAGCCCGGCCGTCAGCGCGGCGAGCAGGGCACAGGTACCCGCCGCCAGCCGTTGTCTTGTGATCATCGGCGGATCCTATTGATCAAACGTGTCCCGCTCCAAAACGGTCTCCGACCGCAGGGGGTTGGGCAGTTGAGCCCACTGGTCCCCGGGCGTCCCCGGCGACAGCCGCATCAGCGTCAACGCCTTCGTGGGGAGCGGTTCTTCGAGCAGTGCGACGAGATCCGGTGTGCGCGGCAGATCCCGTACGGCCGTCTCCAGCGCGGCCCGCAACGCCGCACCCGACCCCGCCGTGCCCGCCAGTGCTCCGGCCACCAGCGAGCCGAACAGCTTGCGCCGCAGCGTGGTTTCGTCGTCCGTGACGATCCGTCCGGTCAGCTCCGGCAGCGGGATGCCGTGCCGGGCCAGCCGGGTGGGGCTGATCCGGATGTCGGCGAGGTCGCGGTAGACCAGCCGCAGCGGTGCGCCCGTCGGGGACAGCACCACGAGGAGGTTCTGACCGTGCGCCTCCAGGGCCACGCCCAGCTCCAGCAGGCGCAGGCCCACGGTGAGCGCCAGCCGGGCGAAGGCGGCCAGCCAGTCGGGGGATTGGGGCAGCTCGGTGGTGGGGAGCGCGGCCACCGGCACGACCCGTTCGCCGTGCGCCTGGTCGCCGTACACCTGAGGGGACTCCCGCAACACGGCCGCCAGGTCGGGGGAGTGGGCGGTGACCGCGCCGATCGTGCGGGTGATGTGCAGCAGTCCGTCCGTGTGGGTCGCCAGCTCCTCGGCGAACGCCGAGAGGATCGCCGACGTCGAGATAGACCACTCCGAGATGTCCCGGACGGAGGACGTCAGCCGGGCGCTCAGCGCGGTCTTGACGTGCGGGCCGCCGGCCAGGGCGAGGGTGCGCAGGGACATCAGCGGATGCGCGGGGGCCTCCTCGTCGCAGACGCGCTTGAGGACGTGCTCCGCCTGCCAGGGATGCACCGGGATCAGCAGCCGCTCCCCGTCCCGCATGCGGTCCGGCCACTCGCCCGTCACCAGGCACTCCTGTGCCCGGACCGGCGTGAGCCCCAGCTTTACCAGCGGCCGGTGCTCGGGGCCGTACGCCAGCTGCTCGGCCACCGAAAAGCCGGGCCGCGAACGGCAGTTGGGGTGGAACGGATGCCCGTCGACCACCCGCTGCTCCCACTCCCAGTCACTGTCGGGCCACCCTTTCGAGTGGCTCCGCTGCCCCGCCCGGGACAGCGCCAACGACGCGACGCTGTGCGCGAGTTCGGCGGCGAAGTACGCCCCGTGCGGTACCGCGAGCCCCGTCATCAACCGCGCCGGATCGTCGTACGACACCCCGTCGAGCCGTACGGCGGTGACGTACGCGGCGGTGGCGTACGGGTCCGCGACGGGGCCGTGCAGTCGCCGCCCGTCGGACAGCCTCAGCACACCGGGCCCGCGGCCGGCGATCCACGTCAGCGGCTCATGGGCCAGCGCACGCCACAGCCGGGTCAGTACGGCCGCCCGGGCGCCGGGCAGCTCGGCCGTGTACCGCGACACGAGACCGGGGCGTACGACGGCCAGCTCCTCGGCGACCTGGGCCTCGACGGCGGGGGGACGATGCACAGACAGGCTCCTAAAGTGGCAGGCAGGGCGTCACGACGAGGGCGTGACGACAGACATACTGATCGTCTCCCGCCCGAACGGACCGTAGGGAACAAGTGGAACGCGTGGACCTCATGCCCCCGCCCACCGCCGACGACGCGTCGGCACGCGCAGACGCGTACGCGGCGGCCCCGCTGCTGAACTGTCTGCTGCGGGAGGTGGCAAGACCGGAACCCGGCGAGCGGTGGGTGTACCGGCTGCCGGGCGGGAACCGGCTGCTGCGGGTGCGCGGCGGACGACGGCCCGCCGAGCCCGAGCTGTACGTGGCGGGCAGCTGGCAGCGGCTCGGCCACAGCGACCTCGTGAAGCTCGTCGTCGAGGAGCTCACCCGGTACACGGGCCAGTCCAACCACGAACTGCTCGCCGAGATGGAGGACAGCCGCGACGCCGTCGCCGCCCTGCTCACCGCGCGGGCCCACGCGACCGCGCCCGACGATCCCTATCTGCGCTCGGAACAGTCCCTCATCACCGGCCACCCCCACCATCCCGCCCCCAAGGCGCGCGGCGGCGGCCCGGTCACCGGCTGGCTGCCGTACGCCCCCGAAGCGCACGCCGGCTTCCCGCTGGTGCTGCTCGGCGTGCGCGAGGACACGGTCGTCGAGGAGGGCGACACCTCCGCCCTCGACACCCTGGGCGAGGCGCCGCCCGGCTACCGGCTGCTGCCCGTCCACCCGTGGCAGCTCGACCTCGTCGGCCAGGACCTCGCCCCGGCCTTCGCGGACGGGCGGCTGGTCCGGCTGGACACGACCGCGTTCCCGGTCCGGCCCACGGCAGCGATCCGCACCGTGTACGCCCCGGAGCGCGACCTCTTCCTCAAGTTCAGCCTCGATGTGCGCATCACCAACGACGTACGCCGGCTGTGGCGCCACGACCTGAAGAAGCTGCGCCGCACCGACGCGGCCGTGACGCAGGCGTTCGCGGCGCTCGACGGCCCGGCGGCCTGGCTGAGCGACCGCGGCTACCGCACCGCCGGTTTCGCCTTCGAGGAACTCGCCGTGCTGGTCCGCGACGGACTGCGCCCCCACCTCCTGCCCGGCGCGACCCCGCTGCTCGCCGCCGGCCTCGTCGAGGGCTTCACGGGCAGCCCGCTCGACGGCACGGTCGATCCGGCGGGCTGGTGGGAGGCCTATCTGCGCCAGGTGGTCCCACCGGTGCTGGCCGCCTTCGCCGACCACGGCGTCGTACTCGAAGCGCATCTTCAGAACACGCTGGTCGCCGTCGATGCCGACGGCACACCCGTGCAGGCCCTGTTCAGGGACGCCGAGGGCGTGAAGCTGCTGGCGGACGTGGAGCGGGCCGCCGGGTGGGAGCGGTTGGTGTACTGCCTGGTCGTCAACCATCTGATCGAGGTCGCCGGGGCCCTCGCCGAGCGCCACCCGGCCCTGGACCCCTGGCCCGCCGTACGTGCCGAACTGGCCCGGCACGACCTGCCCGAGGTCGCCGGGCTGCTCACCGCGCCCACCCTCCCGGGCAAGACCAACCTGCTGCTGCGCTGGACCGGCGCGGACGGGGCCGACGCACGCTATCTGCCGCTGCCGAACCCCCTGGCCGACGCCTGAGGCTCACGCGGACCATCTTGTTTCATCCTGCATCTACATGCATAATGTGGTTATGCATAAGCGGGTTATGGAACCTGAGGGCGCACCCACGTCCCCGGAGCGGCTCATCGGCGCCGTGGAGCAGATCGTGCGGTACGTGCGCCGCAGCGCCGGCGCCGGCGGGCTGAGCACGGCCGCCTCCTCCGCACTGTCCCGGCTGGCGTGGGAGGGACCGCACCGGCTGACCGACCTGGCCCGCGCGGAAAGCGTTTCCCAGCCGAACATGACGCAGCTCGTCAACCGCATGGAGCGGGACGGCCTGGTGCGCCGCGTCTCCGATCACACCGACGGGCGGGGCGTCCTGGTGGAGGTCACCGACCACGGCAGGGAGGTGCGCCGGCAGCGGCGCGCCGAAGTCGCCGAAGCCTTCATGGAGCTGGTGGGGGAGATGACCGAGGCCGAACGCGAGGCGGCGGGGATCGCCCTGCCGGCGCTCGCACGCGTCATCCAGGAGAAGAACATATGAGTGCGCCCCACCCGAAGTCCGCCAGTCCCTTCAAGCAGCCCAAGGCCGTCTGGGCCGTCGCGTTCGCGTGCGTCATCTCGTTCATGGGCATCGGCCTCGTCGACCCGATCCTCCCGGCTCTGGCCGACAGCCTGCACGCCACGCCCAGCCAGGTGTCCCTGCTCTTCAGCAGCTATCTGATCGTGACCGCGGTGGCGATGCTGTTCGTGGGCTGGTTCTCCAGCCGCTTCGGCGCCAAACGCACCCTCGTCATAGGCCTGTCGGTGATCGTCGTCTTCTCCGCGCTGGCCGGCACCTCCGGCTCCATCGACGGCATCGTCGGCTTCCGCGCGGGCTGGGGACTGGGCAACGCCCTGTTCATCGCCACGTCCCTGGCCGTGATCGTCGCCTCGGCCAGCGGCGGCTTCAGCGGCGCGATCATCCTGTACGAGACCGCGCTCGGCCTCGGCATCGCCGTCGGGCCCCTGCTCGGCGGGGAGTTGGGCGGTATCAGCTGGCGCGGCCCCTTCTTCGGAGTCGCCGTCCTGATGGCGATCGCGCTCGTCGCCACCGCCCTGTTCGTGCCGAACCTGCCCAAGCCGGAGCGCCCCACCTCGCCCCTCGCGCCGCTCAAGGCGCTGCGCCACCGCGGGCTGCTGACGATGGGCATCATGGCGCTGCTCTACAACTGGGGCTTCTTCACCATGCTGGGCTACGCCCCGTACCCCATGGAGCTGAACGCCCATCAACTCGGCCTGGTCTTCACCGGATGGGGCCTGCTGGTCGCCCTGTTCAGCGTCTTCTTCGCCCCGCGCCTCCAGGCCCGCTACGGCACCGCGCCCGTGCTGTACGCGAATCTGGTCGGCCTCGGCATCGTGATGGCCGTGATCGCCGCCGGCGTCAGCACACCCACCGTGGTGATCGTCGCGGTCGTCCTCAGCGGCGTCTTCATCGGCATCAACAACACGCTCACCACCCAGGCCGTCATGCTCGTCTCGCCGGTGGAACGGCCCGTCGCCTCCTCCGCGTACGGCTTCGTGCGCTTCATCGGCGGCGGCCTCGCCCCGTACGCGGCGGGCAGGCTCGCCGACGCCACCGATCTGAGCGTGCCCTTCTACCTCGGTGCCGCCACGTTCCTGCTCGCCATACCGGTGCTCGCCAGCGGCCACCGGCTGCTGAGCCAGGCCGAGCAGAGCAACGCCGAAGGCGAGCCGGTGACGCCCTCGCTCGCTCCGGTCGGCGACCCGACGCCCGCCGGGGCCACCCCGGTCGTCGTCGCCGTCGGGGCGCACGAGCGGGCGGCCGCCATCGTGGACGCCGCGGCCCGGATCGCCCGGGACACCCACAGCCCGCTGGAGGTCGTCCACGTCCAGCAGATCGCCGTGGTCGAGGAGCAGGCCGAGAGCACCGAGGACACCGAGGCGGGCCGCGCGGCCGTCACCGCCCATCTGGACCGGCTCGCGGCGCAGGGCCTGACCGCCACCGGCCAGCTGCTCACCAGCGTGGGCGACCACGGCGCCGCCGGCCGCGCCCTCGCCCGGCACGCGGCGGACGTCGGCGCCCGTGTGGTGGCCGTGGGCCACTCCCCGCGCGGCGCGCTCGCCCAGTTCGCCGACGGCGGCTTCACCAGCGCACTCACGCACGCCGCGAGCTGCACGGTCGTCCTCGTCGACCCCGCGACGGCCCCCCGTGAGCTCAGCGCGGACACCCTCGCCGAACTGCGCGCCGCGGTGGCCCCCGACAACGCCGTATAACCTGGCGAAATGCTCAGAGAAGTCACCGCGACCCGCTATGTGAACCCGCTGCGCAGCGGGGGCTCGGTGCCCGGTGTGGTGGAGGCCGACGACCTGGGCATGTACGTCGTCAAGTTCACCGGCTCGGCGCAGGGCAGGAAGGCGCTGGTCGCCGAGGTGATCGTGGGTGAGCTGGCGCGGGCGCTGGGGCTCAGGTTCCCCGAGCTGGTGCTGGTGCACTTCGACCCGGAGATCGCCGACGGGGAGCCGCACCAGGAGGTGCGGGAGCTGCACAGCGCCAGCGCCGGGACCAACCTCGGCATGGACTTCCTGCCGGGCGCGAAGGACTTCACGCCCGAGGTCGCCGAGACGTTCCGCGTGGACCCGTTGGAGGCCGGCCGGATCGTCTGGCTGGACGCGCTGACCGTCAACGTCGACCGTACGGTCCACAGCTCCAACCTGATGATCTGGCCCACGTTCGGCACCGCGCCCCCGCACCTGTGGCTGATCGACCACGGCGCCGCCCTCGTCTTCCACCACCGCTGGGACGCGACGGAGCCGGAGAGGGCGTACGACTTCCGGCACCATGCGCTCGGCCACTACGCGCCGGACGTGCGCGCGGCCGACGCCGAACTGGCGCCCCGCGTCACGGAGCAGCTGCTGCGCGAGATCGTCGCCGAGGTCCCGGACGCCTGGCTCGCCGCGGAACCGGGCTTCGCGACGCCCGACGACGTGCGCGAGGCCTACGTCGGCTACCTCCACGCGCGCGTGCGGGCGTCGAAGGCGTGGCTGCCCACGGATTTCCCCACCCGGGAGGAGCTCGCCGCCGAGCAGGCCCTGCGCGCGGCGAAGACACAGCAAGGCCGTCCGAAGTGGCTCAAGCAGGTCCCCGACCTGCACGGCAAACCGGCGGCGGAACAGGATTGGTCGGTACACCTCGAATGACCCAACGCGTTCAGATCGAGTACTGCACCCAGTGCCGCTGGCTGCCTCGGGCGGCCTGGCTGGCACAGGAGCTGCTGACGACGTTCGAGACCGAGCTGACCGAGCTGTCGCTCAAGCCGGGCACCGGTGGCGTCTTCGTCGTGCGCGTGAACGACGAGGTGGTCTGGGACCGCCGCGAGCAGGGCTTCCCGGAGCCAACGGCGGTCAAGCAGGCGGTACGTGACCGAGTGGCCCCGGGAAGGTCCCTGGGCCACTCGGACAAACCTGCCTCGTGACTCAGCCCTTGAGCTGCTCGTACGCGGGCAGGGTCAGGAAGTCCGCGTAGTCCTCGTCGAGGGCGACGGTGAGCAGCAGGTCGTGGGCCTGCTGCCAGTGGCCGGCCGCGAAGGCCTCGTCGCCGAGCTCCGCCTTGATGTTCTGGAGTTCCTCGGCGGCCACCTTGCGAGCCAGCTCGGGCGTCGCCTTCTTGCCGTTCTCGAACTCGACCCCGGCGTTGATCCACTGCCAGATCTGCGAGCGGGAGATCTCGGCGGTGGCCGCGTCCTCCATCAGATTGAAGATGGCGACCGCGCCGAGCCCGCGCAGCCAGGCCTCGATGTAACGGATGCCCACCTGAACGGCGTTGACCAGGCCGTCGTACGTCGGCTTCGCCTTGAGCGAGTCGACCGCGATCAGGTCGGCCGCCTTGACGTCGACGTCCTCGCGGAGCCGGTCCTTCTGGTTCGGCCTGTCGCCGAGGACCGCGTCGAAGGAGGCCATGGCGATCGGAACGAGGTCCGGGTGGGCGACCCATGAGCCGTCGAAGCCGTCGTTCGCCTCGCGGTCCTTGTCGGCCTTCACCTTCTCGAAGGCGACCTTGTTGACCTCCTCGTCGCGGCGGGACGGGATGAACGCTGCCATGCCGCCGATCGCGTGCGCGCCGCGCTTGTGGCAGGTGCGGACGAGGAGTTCGGTGTACGCGCGCATGAAGGGGGCCGTCATGGTGACCGCGTTGCGGTCCGGCAGGACGAACTTGGCGCCGCCGTCACGGAAGTTCTTGACGATGGAGAACAGGTAGTCCCAGCGGCCCGCGTTCAACCCCGAGGCGTGGTCGCGGAGTTCGTAGAGGATCTCCTCCATCTCGTACGCGGCCGTGATCGTCTCGATCAGCACGGTGGCGCGGATGGTGCCCTGCGGGATGCCGACGTAGTCCTGCGCGAAGACGAAGACGTCGTTCCAGAGACGGGCCTCGAGGTGCGACTCCGTCTTGGGGAGATAGAAGTACGGGCCCTTGCCGAGGTCGAGCAGACGCTTGGCGTTGTGGAAGAAGTACAGGCCGAAGTCGACGAAGGCGCCGGGGACCTGCTCGCCGTCCGGGGTGGTGAGGTGACGCTCGTTCAGATGCCAGCCGCGCGGGCGCATGACGACGGTCGCGAGCTCGGCATCGGCCTTCAGGGCGTACGACTTGCCGGACTTCGGGTCGGTGAAGTCGATGTTCCGCGTGTACGCGTCGGTCAGGTTGAGCTGGCCGAGGACCACGTTCTCCCAGGTCGGCGCGGAGGCGTCCTCGAAGTCGGCGAGCCAGACCTTGGCGCCCGAGTTGAGGGCGTTGATGGTCATCTTGCGGTCGGTGGGGCCGGTGATCTCCACGCGGCGGTCGTCCAGGGCCGCGGGGGAGGGGGCCACCTTCCAGGAGTCGTCGGCGCGGACGGCGGCGGTCTCCGGGAGGAAGTCGAGCGTGGAGGTGCGGGCGATCTCGGCGCGGCGCTCCGCTCGGCGGGCGAGGAGCTCGTCACGCCGGGGCGTGAACCTCCGGTGCAGCTCGGCCACGAAGGCGAGGGCCGCTTCGGTGAGGACCTCCTCCTGCCGGGGCAGGGGCTCGGCGTCGACGATGGCCAGCGGGGACGGCGCTGGTGCGGACATGAGCTGTCACTTCCTTCAGCGGGCTGCGTACGTGTGGCACTGGGTGCCGCAGGGCACCGGACAGGGCTGGACGCGTCCTCGGGGCGGTCCAGCCTTCTGAGCAGTGGATACTAGTTTCCTCATGGTGGAAGTTCAATGGTTTGTTGATATCGAGATTCTCTGAGTCGAGGCAAGGTGGCGCTCGGTGCCACCATGCTCACTCAAGGTGGCTCAAGTCGCCTTCCGTGTCGATGTCGTACGCCTCGGCCACATCCCCGCACTCGACGAGCGTGATCGCCTCCTCATGTGCCTTCAGATAGGCGCGTGCCCCGCGGTCCCCGGTCGCCGTGGCCGCGATACCGGCCCAGTGGGCGGCGCCGAACAGGACCGGGTGCCCGCGTACCCCGTCATAGGCGGCCGAGACGAGCGACTCCCCGTCCTTGTACGCCGCGAGCACGCGGGCCACCGCATCCGGGCCGATGCCGGGCTGGTCGACGAGCGAGACGAGCGCGGCCCGTGCCGGCGTCCCGGCGAGCGAATCGAGCCCGGCCCGCAGTGAGGAGCCCATGCCCTGCTCCCACTCCGGGTTCTCGACGAGAACGCACCCCGTCAGCCGCGCCCGCTCCCTTACGACCGCCGCCTGCGCGCCGAGCACCACATGGATACGTGTGCACCCGGCCGTGCGCAGGACGCCGACCGCGTGTTCGACGAGCGGCCGCCCCCGGTGTTCGAGCAGTGCCTTGGGCCGTCCGCCCAGCCGCCGTCCGCCTCCCGCGGCGAGGAGCAGCCCGGCCACCGTGTCGTTCCTGTCCGTCATGCGTCCTGCATACCTGAGACACCGGCGCGCGACGGGATTCCGGAGACTGAATTTCGGTCCGCGCGGTGGCGCATCCCGCATCGCGTGGCGTTTACTGGCCCGCGTCCCCGGCGCCCGACCAGCTCCCGGGGGCGCTGGGCGGGATCACGACGTACAGGCGCACAACGGCGTGCGCGGGGGGAGAGCTGTGTTGCGGAGCTTGGGGCAGAGGCGGCCAGTGACCGGCAGCGACGAGGACCCGAGGGTGGCGGAACTGCGGACCGCGGTGTCCCGGCTGCGCCGCGAACTCGCCGCGCATCCCGCCGAGTTCCCCGACCGCGGCATCGCCGAGGACGAACTTGCCGCCCTTGCCGCGATGACGATCAGCGGCAGCCCGGAAATCCCGCGCCTGCGGCGCTCGTTGCTGTTGATCGCCGGGGCGATCGGGTCGGTGAGTGCGCTGTCTCGGGGGCTTACGCAGGTGCGCGATGCGGTGGATCTGTTCGGGGAGCGGTGACGCTCCGCTGGGAGGGCGGTGCGTCGGCTGCGGGTGCGTTGTGGCTGGTCGCGCAGTTCCCCGCGCCCCTTTGGGGCGCTGCCTTATCGTCTGCCTGAGATGTCACCCGTGGTTCTGGCTGGTGGCCAGTGCCTCGGAGAGTTCGCCCGCGACCTGCTGGAGTATCGGCACGATTCGCTCCGTCACCGTCTCCGTGACCCGGCCTGCCGGGCCCGAGATGGAAATGGCCGCCGCGGTGGGGGAGTTGGGCACGGAGACCGCGAGGCAGCGCACGCCGATCTCCTGTTCGTTGTCGTCGACGGCGTAGCCGAGCCGGCGTACGTCGTCCAGGGCGGCGAGGAAGCCGTCGGCCGTGGTGATCGTCTTCTCCGTCGCGGCGGGCATGCCGGTGCGGGCGAGCAGGGCGCGCACCTCGTCGTCCGGGGTGTTCGCCAGCAGGGCCTTGCCCACGCCCGTGGAGTGCGGCAGCACGCGCCGGCCGACCTCGGTGAACATCCGCATCGAGTGCTTCGACGGCACCTGCGCCACGTACACGATCTCGTCGCCGTCGAGCAGCGCCATGTTCGCCGTCTCGCCGGTCTCCTCGACCAGGCGGGCGAGATAGGGGCGGGCCCAGGTGCCGAGCAGCCGGGAGGCGGACTCGCCGAGCCGGATCAGGCGCGGGCCGAGGGCGTACCGCCGGTTGGGCTGCTGGCGTACGTAGCCGCACGCCACCAGCGTGCGCATCAGGCGGTGGATGGTCGGCAGCGGCAGCCCGCTGCTCGCGGACAGCTCACTCAGCCCGACCTCGCCTCCCGCGTCCGCCATCCGCTCGAGCAGATCGAAGGCGCGCTCGAGGGACTGGACCCCGCCGGTGGCTGACTTGGCGGAGTCGGTGGTGCTGGCGCTGGACGTCGGCACGGCGCGTTCCTTTCGGGGCAGGCAGGAAGAGCAGAAGCCTACCCGTCGGTCGGTTGACTCCCCGCTTGTGCGTAGCTACGTTCTGCTTGCCGGAATTCTAATTCCACTTCGTGGAAACGTCCAGAGTAACGCCATCGGGTGCACTGTGGAGAAGTGTGCCCTTGACGGCGCGCGGACGGGAGTGAAGACTCCTTCAACGGAACGTTGAATTCCGTTACGTGGAAGTAAATCCCGTGTCTCGGAAGTAAACGGCGACAGAGAGAGGGGTCCGGGTGTCCGACGTCGAACTGGTGTTGCGGTCCACGCGTGTCATCACCCCGGAAGGGACGCGCGCCGCCTCGGTCGCCGTCTCCGCCGGGAAGATCACGGCCGTCCAGCCGTACGACGCCGAGGTGCCCGCCGGCGCCCGGCTGACGGACCTCGGCGACGACGTCCTGCTGCCCGGCCTGGTCGACACCCACGTGCACGTCAACGACCCCGGCCGCACCGAGTGGGAGGGCTTCTGGACGGCCACCCGCGCCGCGGCCGCCGGCGGCATCACCACCCTCGTCGACATGCCGCTCAACTCCCTCCCGCCGACCACGACGGTCGAGAACCTCCGTACGAAGCAGAAGGTGGCCGCCGACAAGGCGCACATCGACGTCGGCTTCTGGGGCGGCGCCCTGCCCGACAACGTGCGGGACCTGCGCCCGCTGCACGACGCCGGGGTCTTCGGCTTCAAGGCGTTCCTGTCGCCGTCGGGCGTGGACGAGTTCCCGCATCTCGACCAGGAGCAGCTCGCCCGGTCCCTGGCCGGGATCGCCTCCTTCGACGGCCTGCTGATCGTGCACGCCGAGGATCCGCACCACCTCTCCGCCGCCCCGCAGCACGGCGGCCCGAAGTACGCCGACTTCCTGGCCTCACGCCCGCGTGACGCGGAGGACACGGCGATCGCCCAGCTGATCGCCCAGGCCAAACGCCTGGACGCGCGCGTGCACGTGCTGCACCTGTCCTCGTCCGACGCGCTGCCGCTGATCGCCGAGGCCAAGGCCGAGGGCGTCCGCCTCACCGTGGAGACCTGCCCGCACTACCTGACCCTGATCGCCGAGGAAGTCCCGGACGGGGCCAGCGAGTTCAAGTGCTGCCCGCCCATCCGTGAGGCCGCCAACCAGGACCTGCTGTGGCAGGCGCTGGCCGACGGCACGATCGACTGCGTGGTCACCGACCACTCGCCGTCCACGGCCGACCTGAAGACCGACGACTTCGCGACGGCGTGGGGCGGCATCTCCGGCCTCCAGCTGAGCCTGGCGGCGGTGTGGACGGAGGCCCGGGGGCGCGGCCACAGCCTGGAGGACGTCGTCCGCTGGATGTCCGAGCGGACGGCTCAGCTGGCCGGCCTCGGCCAGAAGGGCGCCATCGAGGCGGGCCGCGACGCCGACTTCGCGGTCCTCGCGCCCGACGAGACCTTCACCGTGGACCCGGCGGCCCTCCAGCACCGCAACCGCGTCACGGCGTACGCGGGCAAGACCCTGTACGGCGTCGTCAAGTCCACCTGGCTGCGCGGCGAACGCATCGTGGCGGACGGCGAGTTCACCGAGCCGAAGGGGCACCTCCTCACCCGGACCTCCTGACACCCACCCGCACCCGCCGACTTGCGAAAGGCAGACCTGATCACCGTGACGGCGCAGCAGCAATTTTCTGGGGCGAGTTTCACCGGCGACGCGAACCCCTACGGAGGCGGCGACCCGTACGCGGACTACCGCACCGCCGACTTCCCCTTCACCCAGTACGCCAACCTCGCCGACCGGCAGCTCGGCGCCGGTGTCATCGCCGCCAACGACGAGTTCTTCGCCCAGCGGGAGAACCTGCTGGTGCCCGAGCGCGCCGAGTTCGACCCGGAGCACTTCGGGCACAAGGGCAAGATCATGGACGGCTGGGAGACCCGCCGCCGCCGCGGTGCCTCGGCCGGCCACCCCTGGCCGACGGCCGAGGACCACGACTGGGCGCTGGTCCGCCTCGGCGCGCCCGGTGTGATCCGCGGGATCGTCGTCGACACGGCCCACTTCCGCGGCAACTACCCGCAGGCGGTGTCCATCGAGGGCACCTCGGTGCCGGGCTCGCCGTCGCCGGAGGAGCTTGTCTCGGACGACGTGAAGTGGACGACGCTGGTGCCGCGCACGCCGGTCGGCGGCCACGCGGCAAACGGTTTCGCCGTAGCGGTCGAGCAGCGCTTCACACACCTGCGGGTCAACCAGCACCCCGACGGCGGCATCGCGCGCCTGCGGGTGTACGGCGAGGTCGTCCCGGACCCGGCATGGCTGGAGGTGCTGAGCACCTTCGACGTGGTCGCCCTGGAGAACGGCGGCCAGGTCGAGGACGCCTCCAACCTCTTCTACTCACCCGCCACGAACACCATCCAGCCGGGCCGCTCCCGCAAGATGGACGACGGCTGGGAGACCCGCCGCCGCCGCGACCAGGGCAACGACTGGATCAGCTACCGGCTGGTGGCCCAGTCCCGGATCCGCGCGATCGAGATCGACACGGCGTATCTGAAGGGCAACAGTGCGGGGTGGGCGTCGGTGTCGGTGCAGGACGGCGAGACGGGGGAGTGGACGGAAGTCCTCCCGCGCACCCGCCTCCAGCCCGACACCAACCACCGATTCGTCCTCCCGACCCCGGCAGTCGGCACGCACGCACGCGTGGACATCTATCCCGACGGCGGGATCTCGCGTCTGCGTCTGTTCGGCTCCTTGACGGAGGAGGGGGCGACGCGACTCTCTGCGCGGCACCAGGAGCTCGGGGGCTGAGCACGCCTTGGGGCTCCGTCCTGGGCCGCGGCTCCCCCAGGCCGGAGCGCCGGGAAGGGCTGGGGCGGGATCAGGTGAATGTGGGGTGTTCGAATGCGGGGGCTGCGGTCGGCCGGGTAGCGTTGCGGGTGTGAAGCTGGTGGTACAGGTGAAGCTGCTGCCGACGCCCGTGCAGGCGGCGGCACTTGAGGCGACCTTGCGCGCCTGCAACGAGGCCGCCACCTGGGCCAGCCGGGTCGCCTTCGAAAAGGATGTGAAGAGGAACTTCGCGCTGCGGGAGCACACCTACGACGAGACCAAGGCGCGGTGGGGGCTGGGTGCGCAGGCCGCCCAGCACGTGATCAAGAAGACGTGCGACGCCTACGCCACGCTGAAAGCGAACCTGAAGGCCGGGAACCTGGGGAAGCCAGGCTCGAAGCGGTATCGGAAGGCGACGGAGAAGCCGGTCGTCTTCCGTCCGGAGGGGGCGCAGCCGTACGACGACCGGATGCTGTCCTGGCAGATCCCCGAGCGGCGGGTGTCGCTGTGGACGGTTGCCGGGCGGGTGAAGGACGTGGCGTTCACGGCCTCACCGGAGCAGCTGGCCACTCTTGCGCTGTACCGCAAGGGTGAGTCGGATCTGGTGTGCCGGGACGGCATGTGGTTCCTGCTGGCCACCTGCGAGGTACCCGAGGCCCCGCTGAATGCGGATCCGTCTGACTTCCTCGGCATCGACCTGGGCATCGTGAACATCGCCACTACGTCCGACGGTGAGATCATGGCCGGGCGGGAGATCAATCGCGTCCGGGTGCGGGAACGCGGGCTGCGCCGGAAACTGCAGCAGAAGAACACCCCGTCCGCCACGCGCCGGTTGAAGAAGCGGCGGCGCAAGGAGGCGCGGCGGGCCAAGGACATCAACCACAAGATCGCGAAGCATGTGGTGGCCGAGGCAGAACGCACCGGTCGCGGAATCGCCCTGGAAGAGTTGACGGGCATCCGCGAGCGGGTACGGCTTGCAAAGCCCCAACGGGCCACCCACTCCAGCTGGTCCTTCGCCCAGCTCGGAAGCTTCATCGCGTACAAGGCCTGCCGGGCAGGTGTGCCGGTGGTGTACGTCGATCCGGCGTACACCTCGCGCACCTGTGGCGAGTGCGGCCACATCGACAGGGCGAACCGGGTCTCGCAGGCCTGGTTCGCATGCCGGAACTGCGGACTCGTTGATCACGCAGACCGGAACAGCTCCCGCAACATCCGCGCCCGCGCGTGGGAGTTGTGGCGACGCGGGGCCGAGTCGACGGCCCCCGCCCCGCCCCGGAAACCCGGGAGCGGGGCTGGACGCAAACGCAGTGTCACCGCCAGTGATGCCCGTTGTGCAAGCCCAGCGCCTCTAGCGCCGGGTAGTTGACCAAGAGATCGTCGGCAACGCTCCCGGCGAGATGCGCGCCCTGGAACTCGACGGCACGTGCGCGTGGTTCGCCAGCGACCTCAATCCGGCCGACTTCGGCGGCCGCGTCGAGGTCGACACGGGCTGCGTCGTCGCCTTCGAGGAGGGCATCCAGTACGGCGTCCAGCGCGTCGGCGGCCTCAACCGCCAGGGCGTGATGAACGCCGTCTTCGGCGGCGAGGGCCTGTCCCTGGCGACCCTTGAGGGCAACGGCCGCGTCATCCTCCAGTCGCTCACCATCGAGAGCCTCGCCAACGCCCTGAAGAAGGCCCAGGGCGGCGACAAGCAGGGACCCACGGGCGGGCTCTTCTCGACCCACGCGGGCTGAACCGATGAGTTGCGGGTGCCGGTGGGGTCTGAGCTGATGACAGCAGACCCCACCACAGAGAGAAGGCACCCGTCATGGGCAAGCTCGTCTCCCAGATCTTCGTCAGCCTCGACGGTGTCTACCAAGCGCCGGGTGGCCCTATGGAGGACACGCGGGGCGGCTTCGAGCAGGGCGGCTGGACCGTTCCGTACAACGACGAGGACTTCGGCCGGTTCGTCACCGAGGTCTTCGGCAGCGTCGACGCGTTCCTCCTCGGCCGCCGTACCTACGACATCTTCGCCGCGTACTGGCCCAAGGTGACCGACCCGGCCGACCCCGTCGCCTCCAAGCTGAACGGCCTGCCGAAGTACGTCGCCTCGTCCACCCTCACCGACCCCGAGTGGTCCGGCACCACCGTGCTCGGCGGCGACCTGGCCAAGGAGGTCACGGCCCTCAAGGAGCGCACCGACGGCGAGATCCAGGTCCACGGCAGCGGCGCACTTCTCCAGGCCCTGTTCGCCCTCGATCTCGTCGACGCCGTCCACCTGCTGACCTTCCCGGTCGTGCTGGGCGCCGGCCGCCGCCTCTTCCCGGAGGGCGCGGTGCCGACCGCCTTCCGGCACCGCGGCGGACTGATCACCTCGACGGGCGTCTCCATCCAGTCGTACGACCTCGCGGGCCGCCCGGAGTACGGCTCGTACGAACTGCCCGAGAATGCCTGACCACCGGCCGCCCGGCCTGCGTGAAGACGCCGGGCGGCAAGTTAATTCCCCGAAAACTCATCGGACTTGACGGGAAATTCTCCGGGGTTGTCATTGACATGCCACTGTCTACGCGCGTCATCATGAAGCCATGAGATTCCCCCCACGCGCAACACGCATCGGCGCCGCAGCCGCTCTCCTGTCCGCCCTCCTCGTGGGCGGCACCGTCACCGCCGCCACGTCGGCGAACGCCGCTGTCAGCGCCGTAGGCAGCATCTGCTACGGCGACCTGCCCTCTCAGGCGCACGACACGCTCGACCTGATCGAGCAGGGCGGTCCGTACCCGTACGACCAGGACGGGACGGTCTTCCAGAACCGCGAAGGCATCCTTCCCTCCCAGTCGACCGGGTACTACCACGAGTACACGGTCATCACGCCGGGTTCGTCTACGCGCGGAGCTCGCCGGATCGTCACCGGTGAGGAGAGCCAGGAGGACTACTACACCGCGGACCACTACGAGTCGTTCGACCTGGTCGACTACGGCTGCTGAGTTCCGCGACCCGTTCGGCCGCTTCGGCCATTGAGGAACGGTGCGACCGGCCGGAAGTCCGGTCCTGCGCTCAGCCGGACTTCCGGCTCTCGGCGGCGGCGAACAACGCGAACGCCAGGACCACGAGCGCGGCGCTCGCGTAGATCCCGTAGCCGTCGAGAAAGCCGGCCTTCTGCACGAGGCCGATCTTCCAGTCGGTGAACTCGTGCACCAGGCCCATCGCGCCCTGCACCAGAGCGATGAATCCGAGTACCTCCAGCAATTCCTTCATGGTGAGAACTCTCGCCCCGCGGACCCCCCACGGTCATCGGCCGCGGGGCGAGGCCTCTCCGACCGAAGTCCTTGCTCTCTCCGCGGCCCCGCGCCGAAAGTCTGCGGCGTTGCGACTTTGGTCGTCGATCATGGGTGGGGGGAGGTGCGGCGGGCCCGCACTGCGTAGATTTGTCGACCGTGAGTGGTGACAAGGCGGAGTGGTCCGTGCCGGCGTTCGAGGGGCGCCGGTGGTTGTTCCCGTCCGCCGTGGTCCATGAGTTCGACCCCGACGCCGAACGGTCCGGGCGGCGGCCGCGGCGCACGGTGCGCGACTGGATCGTCGACTTCTCCTGCTTCCTGCTGGCCGTCCTGATCGGCCTGGCGGGCGCGGACTCCGTGACCGGTGACCCGAACACCTCGGACTCCCTCGCCGCCGTCGACCAATGGCTCGGCGCACTCGCCTGCGGCCTGGTCTGGCTGCGCCGCCGCTGGCCGTTCGGACTCGCCGTCGCGATGGTTCCCCTCGGCTTCGTGTCGGGCACCGCGGGCGGCGCCTCCCTGATCGTCTTCTTCTCACTCGCCGTGCACCGGCCCTTCAAGTACGTGGCCTTGATCGGCGGCATCTCGGTCGCGGGGATCCCCTTCTACTTCTGGTGGCGCCCGGAGCCCGGTCTGCCCTTCGTGGCGGCGGTCGCGCTCACCGTGCTCCTGACCGTCTCGGCCATCGCCTGCGGCCTGGTCGTCCGGTCCAAGCGGCAGCTCATGCTGAGCCTGCGCGACCGCGCCCGGCGCGCCGAGACCGAGGCGCAGCTGCGCGCCGAGCAGGCGCAGCGGCTCGCCCGCGAGGCCATCGCCCGGGAGATGCACGACGTTCTCGCGCACCGGCTGACGCTGCTCAGCGTGCACGCCGGGGCGCTGGAGTTCCGGCCCGACGCACCGCAGGAGGAGGTCGCGCGGGCGGGGGGCGTCATCCGGGAGAGCGCGCACGAGGCCCTACAGGACCTGCGGGAGATCATCGGCGTGCTGCGGGCCGGCGAGCCCGACGAGGCGGGCCGCCCGCAGCCGACGCTCGCCGCGCTGGACGCCCTGGTCGCCGAGTCCCGCGAGGCCGGCATGAAGGTCACCCTCGACAACCGCGTCACCGACCCCGCCGCCGTCCCTGCCTCCGTCGGCCGCACCGCCTACCGCATCGCCCAGGAGGGCCTGACCAACGCCCGCAAGCACGCCCCCGGCACCGAGGTCACCGTGTCCGTCACGGGCGCCCCGGGGGAGGGCCTGACCGTGTCCGTACGAAACCCCGCTCCCGACGGCGAGGTGCCACCCGTCCCCGGCTCCGGGCAGGGCCTGATCGGGCTCACGGAGCGGGCGACGCTGGCCGGGGGACGGCTCGCGTACGGGCCGGAGGGGGACGGGGGATTCGGGGTGCGGGGTTGGCTGCCGTGGGGTGAGTAGCCGCGTCGGGGACCTCCGTACGTCCGACCCGCCCCGATCACGACCGGGTGACGACCACCCGTGGCGCCGACCGTCCCGCCCGCGGCCGGTAACGTGAACCGGCGCCGCACGCGGCCCTCGCGGCCGGTGAGTTGACTGGCTCTTGTGGCCGGTGAGGCGCGCGCACGATCATGGGTGCATGTCGCCCGATGCTCCGCAGTTCGCCGTCGTGTCGGTTCTCCGGGAGGTGAAGATGGTCCGGGCGGAGGGCCTGGTCCGGCTCCGCGACCTCCACCTCCCGTTGCTGCGGCGGGCGGTCGCCCCGCACTCCACCGCCGTCACCGACGCCTGGCCCGTCGAGGTCGAGAAGCTGCTGCGGACGGCGGTCTCCCGGCTCGGCGGCGGCGATCTCCAGACGGCGGCCGAGTACACGCTCGGTCTGGCGCCGGGACTGCGCGACCGGCCCGCGGCGGACCGGCGCAGGCTCGCCGCCAAGGTGTACAGCGTCAGCGTCGAGCGCTTCCGCAAGAGCCAGGAGGAGATGGTCCTCGGCCAGATCGCCGAGCAGGTGTGCTGGCTCGCCGGAACGGGCGCGCAGGTCACAGCGCCGCCCGGACTCGCCCTGCTCGCACCGCACTTGCAGCACCGCTCGCTGCGGGTGGGCTCCGTGGACGTGACGCTGCACGTGCACCCCGTCGAACTCCTGCGGGACGTCGACGTGATCGTCTCCCCGAGCAACACCCACCTCGCCCTGCCCGAGATGTTCAAGGCGTCCGTCTCGGCGTCCCTGCGACGGGCCGGCGCGGTACGCGACGCCACGGGCGCGGTGACCGAGGACCCGGTGCACGAGTCGCTCCTCGACTGGCGCAGGCGTCATGGGGTGTTGGGCCGCCCCGCACTGCCCGGCACGGTCGCGCCCGCCGAGCCCGGGGCCCTCGCCGCCCGGGGAGTCCGCCGTATCTACCATGCGGCGGTCACCATGCCGAGGCCCGGCACGAACGACTACGACGTCACGCCGCAGGACGTCGCCGCGGCGGCCGGCCGTGCCCTCGCCCTGCTGTCCGAGGAACAGGGCGGCTTCACACCGCCGTTGCGGTCGATCTGCTTCCCGCTCCTCGGTGCCGGCCGTGGCGGACTGCCGCCGCAGACCAGCGTGAGCGCCCTGTGGGCCGCGCTGGCCGCCGGCACCGCCCCGGACCGGGAGGTGCACCTCGTCGTCCGCAGACCACTGATCGCCGACCTGGTGGCCGAGGTGCTCGGTGCGAGCACGGGCCGGCCGGGCCAGTCACCCCATGCCGGGGAGAAAGGGCACAGGTGCGGGTGAACGCCTTCATGCTGCTCGCCGCGTTCGCGGCCGACTGGAGCAGGCTGTCGCGACTGATCGGCCCTGATGCGCGGCGGACGCTGAGCGAGCGGCTCGCCGAACTGCGCACGGCGGACGCCGACCACGCATCGGCCGCCGACCGGGCGGCACGGACCGTACTCGACGCTCTTCCGCCCGAGGAGGCCGCCAGGCTGCGGCAGGACGGCGTCGGCACGGGCCGCTACGCCGATCCCCCGGCCGCAGACCTCCACGGCGGGTTCGGTGCCGGTGACCTCTGCATGCTCGTGCTCGACGGCAACCCCATGGTCGGCCCCGTCCTCGGCCCCATCCGCGAACGGCTGCTCCGGGAACCGTCGTCGCCCTGGACCGAGGGCACGGATCCGCGGCTGATCGCGCTGTCCGACGAGGACGGCCGCAGACGGGTGCCCCTCTTCCAGTTCGAGGCAGGGACCATGCCCTGGCAGGTGGTCCTGGAGGTCAACGACATCCTGCGCGCCGACACCGACCCCTGGGGCGCGGCCGACTGGTGGCTGTCCCGCACGACCTGGTGGCCCGATCCCCCCGCCGAGCTGCTCGGCCGCCGACGCGACACAGAACTGCTCGGCGGGGCAAGGGAGTTGGCAGCCATGGACGGGGAGGGATAGACGATGGGCAAGTACCCTCCCCCCGACATCCCGCCGGGTGAACCGACCCGGGCCGTCCTGCCGGCGGGCACGCCCGTGTACCGGGTGCATGCCACACACCGCGCGCCGACGTCGTACAACACCCGCCCCTCGCACGCCTTCTACTACGGTGGCCGCTTCGACAGCACTCCCTACGACCCGTACGGCTACCTCTACGTCGGATTCGGTGTCGGTGCCGCCGTGAGCGAAGTGCTGCTGCGCTCACTGCCCTTCGAGAACGGCCCGGGCCCACGGCTGCTGCCGCGCGTCGCGTTCGAGCGGCGCAGCCTGTCCTTCCTGCGGCTGGTCGCCGATGTCGAGGTCGTGTCGCTGATGTCCGGCGCCGATCTCGCGGCGGTGGCGCAGGACTCGTGGCTGGTGCACACAGAAGGCGCGGACTACCCGCAGACCCGCGACTGGGGCCACTGGATCCGCCGGCAGACCAAGCCCTGGGCGCAGGGCTTCGTCTGGCCGTCGAAACGCGAGCCCGCCGACCGCGTCGCCGTCCTCTTCGACGACCGGGGCGGCACGCCGGTGCTCGAACCCACCGGCGCTCCCTCCGTCGACTTCGGGACGGAGGACGGCGAGCGCTGGCTGGACGGCGTGCTGGCGCCGTATCGGACACAGGCCGCACCGCGGCGGCCGGGACAGGACGGGTGACGTGCCGGAGAAGCCGTACGACATGCAGGCCCTGATGTACGAGCTTCAGATGAGCATGCGTCAGGGGACGAACGACGCCCGGGACATGGCCCGGATCACCGGGCTGGTCCTGGACCGGCTCGGCTGCGCGACGGGGCGCGAGGCGTACGACATGCTGTACGAGGACTGGAAGGCCCTGCCCCGCGGCACGTTGATGTCCGGACTGCGTGCGGGCCACATCCTCATGCTGCTCCCTCATCTGGCGTTCGACCAGCCGGTCAGCGACGCCCGGCGAGAAGACGAACTCCGGCGCGAGGCCCGGGAGTACGGGCCCCGGGAAGAGGCGTGGCAGGCCGGCATCGTGACCCTCAGCGCGAGTGCCACGATGCTGCACCACGACAACCCCGCCGAACTGGAGGCGGCCGTCGCCCGGCTGGACGAGGCGCGTGCCATGGTGCGGCCCGGCAGCCCCGAGCGTGACGTGATCGACGCGAACCACGCCGGCCTTCGGGTCGTTCTGGCTCAACTCACCGGCGGGGAGGACGACTTCGACTCGGCCGTCGACGACCTGGCCCGGCTCGGCGACTCGCCGGCATTCGACGAAAAGCAGAAGCCGGCCATGGCCGCACAGCTGGCCGCGTTCCGCACCTACCAGGCCACGCGACGCGAGGACGAGACAGAACTGGCCCGACAGACCCGGGAGTTGGAGTCCGCGCTGGCGCGTATGACGCCCGATCAGATGGACCGCGCCAACCTGGAGTCCTACCTTGACGCCGCCCGCGCCAACCTGGCGATCCTGCGTGCCCGGCGTACCGGTGACGAGCTGACCGCGGAGGACTTCGCGCCGGCCACTCCGCTGCGCGAGGTCCGTCGGCAGATCGAGACGATGCCGTCGAACGCGAAGGCGGACCGGCTCAGCGACCTGGGGCTCGCGCGCGGTGCGCGCGCGTTGGTGGCCCGGGACCACCAAGGCACCGTCGAGGCGCTCGGACTGCTCGAAGAGGCCATGGACCTGCTGGAGCCCGACGACGAACGATGGCTGCGCAACGCGGGCACCCTGGGCATGAGCCACTGCATGCTCGGCATCTTCCGGATCGCCCCGCGCGCGGACTGCCCCCGCCACCTGGACCAGGGCATCGCCTGGCTCAGGCACACCCGGCGACTGAGCGGTGGCCCGGAACACCCGAAGTGGACCAACACCGGGATGGCCCTGGCCATGGCCTACCGGTTCCGGGGCGATCTGCTGCACCCGCGGGACGCCCACGCCAAACGCCGCAACCACGAGGAGTCCCGCCGTGTCGGCCTCGACTCCCTGCGGGGGGACGCCTGGCACGTGCTGCTCCAGTCCGGTACCGCCCACGCCGCCGAGACCGCCCGGCGCGCGGGCGAGAACGCGCTCGACGTGGCCCGCTGGTGCATCGCCGACGGAGCCCACGCCGACGCCGTCCGTGCCCTGGACGCCGGGCGCGGACTCGCGCTGCACGCGGCGACCGTGGCCACCACCGTGCCGGACATGCTCGCCGCGTTGGGACAGGCCGACCTCGCGGACGAGTGGCGGCGGGCAGGCGCCGTGCCGGTACCCGAACAGGGCGAGGCAGCCCTGTTCGGCGGCGGGGCCCCTGTCTCCGGCCCGTCCAGCCGGCTGCGCCGCCGGGTCCTACAGGCACTCGCCGCATCCCCACTGCGCCGACGGCTGCTGGACGCCCCCTCACCCGAGGAGATCGGCGCGGCACTGCGCACGATCGGCGCGACGGCCCTCGTCTACCTCGTGCCCGGCAACGCGGAGGAGCCCAGCCTCACCGACCGGATGTTCTTCGGCCGGCGCGCCGACGAGGGCAAGGCGCTCATCGTCTCCGCCGACGGCACGACACGAACGCTGGACCTGCCCCAACTCCTCGTCGAGGCGCCCCCTTTGGCCGCATACCGGGCCACGGGAACGCCCGGCCGCGACGCCGGAGGACCGCCCGTCGACCCCACCCCCGGGCCGCCGCCCGGTCCGGACGCCGGCCGCGCCGCGCTGGAGAGGCTGTGCGACTGGGCCGGTACGGCGGTGATGGCGCCGCTGCTGAGGGAACTCCCGCGCGGCTACGGCAGGGCCCCCTCCCTGGTGCTGGTGCCGATGGCGGAACTCGGCGTCGTACCGTGGCACGCCGCCCGCATCCCGGGACGGCGCGGGGCGCGCGGCCACGCCTGTCAGGAGGCCGACATCTCCTACCTCCCCTCCGCCCGCCTCCTGTGCGAGGTGGCCGCCCGGCCCGCCGCCGGCACCCGGCAGGCCCTCGTCGTCGGCAACCCGACACACGACCTCCACCACGCCGGTGAGGAGGCCGAGGCCATCCACCGCACCTTCCACCCGCAGGGCGACCTCCTGGGCCCCGGCACCGCCACGCCCGCCGCCGTCACCACATGGCTGCACCAGCAGCGCGGCGGGCTGCTGCACCTCGCCTGCCACGGAGTGGTGCGCCAGGGCGAGCGGCACAGCGCCTATCTCGCCCTGTCCGGCGGGCAGTTGGCGGCCGAGGAGCTGACCGAGGGGGTGAGCCGCTACCGCGACCTGGAGCTGGTGGTGCTGGCGGCCTGCCGGACCAACGTCTCCGGGCGCGGCTACGACGAGGCGTACAGCCTGTCCACCGCGTTCCTCGTGGCGGGCGCCCGCTCGGTCATCGGCTCGCTGTGGCCGGTGCCCGACGAGGCGACCTCCCTGCTGATGTACATGACCCACCACTACCTGAGCGCGGACGGCATGCCGCCCGGACCGGCCCTGCGCAGCGCCCAGTTGTGGATGCTCAACGACCGGCGCGAGGTGCCGCCGGGCATGCCGTCCCACCTCCGGGCCCGCGTGAGCCGGATCAGGAGCGACGACCTGACGGCGTGGGCCGGCTTCACGCACCTGGGCTGGTAGGCCCGGTCACGGCACCTCCGTACGCACCACGACCTGGGCCGTCCCCCAGCGGCCCACGTCGTGCGCCGGACCGCCCGCGTCCCGGTGGGCGCCCGGCCCGGTGAGCCGCAGCAGTGCGCCTCCGCCGGCCGGGGACGCGTTCTCGCGCGCGGAGGGCGGGGCGTCGGGGGACCAGGCGGGCAGCCGGAACGGCGCGAGGTTCAGTTCGTTCTCCGTCACGATCACCTTCAGCCAGTCCCGGGCGAAGGCGCCTCGCACGAGCGAACGGCCGGCCGGCAGCCGCAGCCACACCGGCTCCCCGCGCCGCGCGAGCCCCGCCCTGCCGCCCCCGACGAACTCGCCCTCGTACAGATGCGGCGACGAGCCGTAACCGTCCGTCAGATCGAGCAGCACGCACCACAGCTGACGGTCCGACTGATTGTGGATGCGGACCATCACCTGCGGTTCCCGCCCGTCCGGGGTGTACGAGCAGACGATCTCGCCGTCCGCGGAGTGCCGTACGGCTCCCACCGAGGTCCCCTCGACGCTGATCCGGACCAGTGACGACAGCCACGGATCAGGATTGGCCAGGTCCCGGATGTGATGCCAACGGGCCATATGCGCAAGGCAGTCCGTGACCCGGGCCGCGTCCACGGCCGACCGGAGCGGCAGCGCGGGCACGGGGTGTCCGGCGCCGCCCGACACCCATGCCCGGCCGCCGTCCGCCTCGACCCGCAGCGGCAGCCCGTCCCCGCCGCCGGCCAACGCCGGCACGCCCGCGAGGGCCTCGGAGAGCAGGCGCACGCCGCCCGGATCCCCGGTGAGCGTCACATCGGCGGGCGCGAAGGCGAGCGCCGAGGGCGTCACCGCGTGCACCGACTCCCGCTCGGCGGGCCCCGGTTGCCAGCCGGCCGGCTCCACCAGCGCCGATTCGGGGCGCACTGCGCGTACCACCACCGTGCGGGGCGCACCCTCCCCGAGCAACGTGAACTCGGTGCCCGCGGCCCGCAGCCCGTGCGCGTGACCGCAGTTGACCTCCCAGCCCGACGTGGTGTGCCGCAGCAGGAACGGCGAGGTGGGGACGGCGTCCCCGGACAGGAACCGTCCGTCCTCCGGGCCGCGCAGTTCCGGGTGCTGGACGGGACTCATCGCACGGACGCGCTCCTCGGCCAGCGCGTGCACCTGACCGTACGTCGCCGTCGGCCCCAGCCGGTCGAGCGTGCGCAGCAGCGCGTTGCTGAACCAGCCCCGCACCCGCCCGTCGAGGTTGCTCTCGTGCGCACGCTCGCGCGGGCGGCATGCGGCCAGCAGCACATGGCTCCGCTCCGTTCCGTGCCCGCCGCCGTCCCGGGTGCGGTCGGTGCGCCACCACGGCCGCCACTGAACACCCCGGGTGGTCGCACCGGGGAAGACCGTGTCACCGTCGCGCGTGGCACCGCCCGAGTGGCAGCAGTCGAGGACCGCGACGACATGGGTGCCGCGCGCCGCGATGCCGTCGAGGAGTGCGCCGAGTTCGGAGTCCAGCAGCAGGGCCTGTCCGCCCTCGTCGAGGCTGTCGTGGCACACCAGAGCCTGCGACCAGCCGGTGGCCTCACGGGGGTCGTCGGTGGGGCGCTCACTGCCGTGCCCGCTGAACCACAGCAGCGCCGTGTCACCCGGCCCCGCGCTCCCCAGGTGCCCCTCGATCCCGGCGAGTACGGCCGCCCGCCCGGCCCGGTCGTCGTACAGCGTCCGGACCACGGGCGGCGGTCCGCTCTGCCGTCGCAGCCAACTCTCCGCCTCCCGCGCGTCGTTGACGCAGCCGTGCAGCGGCTTGCCCGGGTAGTCGTCGATGCCCACGAACAGGGCGTACACGGTACGCATGCGGCGATCTTGCCAGGGTCGGCGGGGCGCGGACAGGGCGTTTCCGGGGCGCGTGCCGGGCGCCTGCACACAACCCCCATGTCCCCACGGGGTGATGGCAGTTGACTTGAGTGCACGGATGGGCTGACCTTGTGCAGCCCGTGACCCCATGAGGACCGGAAGGAAGAGCAGCGTGAGTTTCGGGGGACCCAACAACCCGTACCAGCCGTGGCCGCCGAACGGGGGACCGCCTGCGAACCCGGGTCCCTACGTCCCGCCGCAGCCGTACCCGAATCCGTATCCGTACGTTCCGCAGCCGCAGCCGTACAGGTCCCGCTGGGGGATGCTGCGGAATCTGCGCGGCGGCGAATGGCCGCCCCTGCGAGTGCTGTTGCGGGACGGCCGGCCCCGGATTCCCGGCCACGTCTGGGCCGTGGTGCTGTTCCCGTGCACCTGGTCGCTCGTGCTGCCCCTGATGGTGGGCTACGTGTTCGCCCGCTCGGCCCGTCTCAGGGCGCACCGGCTGTTTCCGCCGCACGGTCACCGCGTCGTCGACGACCCCCAGGTGTGGCGCGTGCAGAAGGCGCGCGCCTGGACGGCGGCGGTCATGTCGCTTCTCCTGCTGGTCGTGTACGGCAAGCCGGGGGACTACGGCGACGCCCAGGACCAGTACCTGACGCGGCTGCTGGTGACCCCGCCGCTGCTGCTCGTGAGCGCGCCCCTGGTGATCGCGGTCCTGTTCCGCTGGGCGTCGCCCCAGGCGAAGGAACGGATGCGACCGCGGCTCCGTGCGGCCGGCAAGGCGGCCCTGTGGTACGTCGGTGCGGTCACCGCGGTGCCGCTCGTCTTCGTGGCTTTCACCATGGCCCAGCGGTCCGTGCCGGCCGCGATCGAGTCCGTGAGCCAGGTGCCCTGGATCCCGCTGCTCCTGTGCGTGCCCTTGTTCTGGCTCCTGTTCTTCCTGGGGTTCGCCACCGGCCCCGCCGTCCGCAGCGGCTTCAACTGCGCGAACGTGCACCCCGCGCTGCCCGCCCTGCTCACCGGCGCACTGGTCTGGGAGTTCGCGCTCATCAGCCTGGCAGCGGGCGGCACACCGCCCGGTCCGCCCCTGGTCCAGATCGGCGCCCTGCTCGGCGGCCCTGCCTCGGTGACGGCGGTGGCCTGGTGGGAGATCAGCCGTCTGCGCACCCGGCACGGCGTGGCGCTGCGCGGCTAGGGCCTGTTCGCGGACAGGGCCTGGCGAGCGCACGATCCCGTCCGGACAACTCATCCGGCGCAACCGTGATTACGTAAGGCCCATGACTGCGATCAGACTCCTCCTCGTCGACGACGACCCCCTCGTGCGGGCCGGCCTGTCCTTGATGATGGGCGGGGCCGACGACATCGAGATCGTGGGCGAGGCAGCCGACGGCCGTGAGGTCGAGGCGCTCGTCGACCGCACCCGCCCGGACGTCGTCCTGATGGACATCCGGATGCCGTCGATGGACGGCCTGACCGCCACCGAGCGGCTGCGCGGCCGCAAGGACGCCCCGCAGGTCGTGGTCCTGACCACCTTCCACGCCGACGAGCAGGTGCTGCGGGCGCTCCGCGCCGGCGCCGCCGGATTCGTCCTGAAGGACACCCCGCCCGCCGAGATCGTCGACGCGGTCCGCCGGGTCGCGGCCGGCGACCCCGTCCTGTCGCCCACCGTCACCCGTCGGCTGATGGAGCAGGCGGCCGGCACCGCCGCCGACACCCGGCGGGCACGCGCGCGTGAGCGCATCGCCACCCTCAACGACCGCGAGCGCGAGGCCGCCGTCGCGGTCGGCCGGGGCCTGTCCAACGCCGAGATCGCCGCCGCCCTCTTCATGAGCGTCGCCACCGTCAAGACCCATGTCTCCCGCATCCTGGCCAAGCTCGACCTCAACAACCGCGTCCAGATCGCCCTGTTGGCATACGACGCGGGACTTCTGGACGAATCCGAGGGGGACGGGCACTGATCCCTGGCGCCGGGCGTTGTCCGTGTGTCGGGCTGTTGTACGAGGGGGGATCGCCATGACGGACGTCATCGACATGGGGGAGTTCGGCGAGGGGTTCCGCGTGAACCCGCATCCGGTGTATGCACGTCTGCGCGCCGAGGGTCCCGTCCACCGCGTCCGGTTCCCCGACTGGCAGACCGACGTCTGGCTCGTCGTCGGCCATGAGGCGGCGCGATCGGCGCTCGCCGAGCCACGGTTGTCCAAGGACGGCGCCAAGATCGGCCTGAAGGGTCTCGACGAGGAGCTGATCGGGAAGAACCTGCTGGTCACCGACCCGCCCCAGCACACCCGGCTGCGCGGCCTGATCTCGCGCGCCTTCACCATGCGCCGCGTGGAGGCACTGCGCCCGAGGATCCAGCAGATCACGGACGAACTGCTCGACGCGATGCTGCCGCAGAGCCGCGCCGACCTGGTGGAGTCCCTCGCCTACCCGCTGCCGCTCACCGTCATCTGCGAACTGCTCGGCGTGCCCGAGCTGGACCGCGCGGAGTTCCGCAAGATGTCCACGGAAGCCGTCGCACCCACCAGCCCGGGCAGGGAGTACGACGCCTACGTCGGCCTCGGCGCGTACTTCACCGACCTGATCGAGGACAAGCGGTGCGCCGGGCCGAGCGGCGACCTGCTGAGCGACCTGATCCGCACCACCGCCGAGGACGGCGACCGGCTCTCCCCGGACGAACTGCGGGGCATGGCCTTCATCCTGCTGATCGCGGGCCACGAGACCACGGTCAATCTCATCACCAGCGGCGTCCACGCCCTGCTCACCCACCCCGGCCAACTCGCCGCGCTGCGCGCCGACATGACGCTGATCGACGGCGCCGTCGAGGAGATGCTGCGCCACGAGGGACCGGTGGAGACGTCGACGTTCCGGTATGCCGCGGAGCCCCTGGAGATCGGCGGCATGCAGATCGACAAGGGCGAGTCGGTGATGATCGGCCTCACCGCCGCCAACCGCGACGCGAGCCGCTACCCCGCCCCCGACACCTTCGACATCCGCCGCGACTCCCGCGGCCACGTCGCCTTCGGCCACGGCATCCACTTCTGCCTGGGTGCCCCGCTGGCCCGCCTCGAAGCACGTACGGCGATCCGGTCGCTGCTCGACCGCGCCCCCGGCCTCGCCCTCGACGGCCCGCCCGGCGAGTGGCTGCCGGGCATGCTGATGCGCGGGATGCGCAGCCTGCCGGTGCGCTGGTGAGCGACGGAGCACTGACAGCCGTAGAGCACGGAGCCCTGAATGCCGTAGATGCCGCGCATCGGTGAGGCGGCGCGGCCCGGCTGCCGTTCTGCTGTCCTCCGGTCAGACCGTCGCGGACGCGGCCCCGCCCGGGATCTCCGCCAGCCGTACGGGTCTTCGCCCCCGCCGGGACAGTTCGCAGGCCTCGGCGATCCGCAGCGACTGAAGGGCCTCGCGGCCGTCGCAGGGGTTGGCCCGCTCGCCCCGCACCACCTCGATGAACGCGGCCAGTTCGGCTTCGTAGGCGGGGCCGAAGCGTTCCAGGAAACCGGCCCACGGCTTGTCCGCGGCCGGCGGCCCGGTGGGCTCGGTGGACGCGACGGGCGTACGGTCGTCCAGCCCGACCACCACCGTGTCCAGCTCCCCGGAGAGCTCCATGCGGACGTCGTACCCGGCGCCGTTCAGCCGCGTCGCCGTGGCCGTGGCGAGCGTGCTGTCGTCCAGCGTCAGAACGGCCGCGGCCGTGTCGATGTCGCCGGCCTCCCGGAACATCGCAGGACCGGCGTCCGACCCGGAGGCGTACACATCGACCACCTCGTGGCCCGTCACCCAGCGCAGCACGTCGAAGTCGTGGATCAGCGTGTCCCGGTACAGCCCGCCGGAGAGCGGCAGATGCGCGGCCGGCGGCGGCGCCTGGTCCGAGGTCAGCGCCCGCACGGTGTGCAGCCGCCCCAGTCGCCCGGAGCGCACCGCTTCCCGGGCTCCCGCGTAGCCGGCGTCGAAGCGGCGCTGGAACCCCATCTGGAGAACCGTTCCCGCGGTCTCGACCTCGGCGATCGCCTGCATAGTGCCCGGCAGGTCGAGTGCGATCGGCTTCTCGCAGAACACCGGAAGCCCCGAGCGCGCCGCCCGGCCGATCAGGTCGGCATGGGCGGATGTCGCCGCCGTGATCACCACGGCGTCCACGCCCCACCGGAAGATCTCGTCCACCCCCGGCGCCGCGGTCTCCCCCAGTCGCTGCGCCAGCTCCTGCGCCCGCGCCGGTTCCGCGTCCGTGAGGATCAGGGAACCGACGTCACGATGGCGGCTGAGCGTGTTCGCATGAATCGTGCCGATCCGGCCTGTACCGATGACCCCGATGCGCATGGAAACAAACTGCGGCCCCGGCCCGTACCCTGTCAATGCGTATGTCCGGACAATCGAACTACACAACTTCCCGTCAACCGCCCACGGAGCTACGCTCGGCCCGTGCCGAAAGCAGAGGTGGACCCGACCGTGTCGCTCGAGCTCAGTGTGGACCGCAGCAGTCCGGTGCCGTTGTACTTCCAGCTGTCGCAGCAGCTCGAAGCCGCGATCGAACACGGAGCGCTCACTCCTGGCAGTCTGCTGGGCAATGAGATCGAGCTCGCCGCACGCCTCGGTCTGTCCCGGCCCACCGTCCGCCAGGCCATCCAGTCCCTGGTCGACAAGGGACTGCTGGTCCGCCGCCGAGGCGTCGGCACGCAGGTCGTGCACAGCCAGGTCAAGCGCCCGCTGGAACTCAGCAGCCTCTACGACGACCTGGAGGCGGCCGGCCAGCGCCCCGCGACCCGGGTCCTCGTCAACGCGGTCGTCCCCGCGTCCGCCGAGGTCGCGGCCGCCCTCGGTGTCGCCGAGGACAGCGAGGTCCACCGTGTCGAACGGCTGCGGCTGGCGCACGGCGAGCCGATGGCGTACCTCTGCAACCTCCTGCCGCCCGGTCTGCTCGACCTCGACACCGCGCAGCTGGAGGCCACCGGCCTGTACCGCCTGATGCGCTCCGCCGGGATCACCCTGCACAGCGCCCGCCAGTCGATCGGCGCCCGCGCCGCCACCGCCGCCGAGGCCGAACGGCTCGGCGAGGCCGAGGGCGCCCCGCTGCTCACCATGCAGCGCACCACCTTCGACGACACCGGCCGCGCGGTCGAGTTCGGCACCCACACCTACCGGCCGTCCCGCTACTCCTTCGAGTTCCAGCTGCTCGTACGGCCGTAGACACCGTCCGCAAGGGGCGTATTCGTCTCAATGTCAGGACAATGCGACCGACTCACGGTTCCCGGTGCCCAGAGGCACGATCCCTGTGTTCGCACGCTGGACGAGTTGACGAGGCAGATGGCGGGCGGCAACGAGCTTGACGGATCCAAGACACGAGTTGGAACGTGCCCTACAGGGGCGCGGGGAACTGCGCGATCAACCCCCACGCACCCGCAGATCGCAGTGAACCGCACCACCCCTCCGCGACCCGAAACGGCACCCACCTCCACGGTGAGGCAGAATCGGCGTTGATGAGCAATTACCGCGACCTAGCCTTCCCCAGGGCATTGGGCAACGCCCGTGCGACCGGCGCCCCCATCGGTTCTCGGCGTGCCCCCGTGCTCCGCACGGTAGGCACAAGGGAACGCCGCTCCCACCTCACCGCCCCCCGCGTGCCAACCGTCGGTATCGACATCGGCGGCACCAAGGTCATGGCGGGCGTCGTGGACGCCGACGGCAACATCCTGGAGAAGCTCCGTACGGAGACCCCGGACAAGTCCAAGAGCCCGAAGGTCGTCGAGGACACCATCGCCGAACTGGTCCTGGACCTGTCCGACCGGCACGACGTGCACGCGGTCGGTATCGGCGCGGCCGGCTGGGTCGACGCGGAGCGCAGCCGCGTGCTGTTCGCCCCTCATCTGTCCTGGCGCAACGAGCCGCTGCGCGACCGCCTCGCCGGCCGGCTGGCCGTTCCCGTCCTGGTCGACAACGACGCCAACGCCGCCGCCTGGGCCGAGTGGCGCTTCGGCGCCGGCCGCGGCGAGGACCACCTCGTCATGATCACACTCGGCACCGGCATCGGCGGCGCGATCCTGGAGGACGGGCAGGTCAAGCGCGGCAAGTACGGCGTCGCCGGTGAGTTCGGCCATATGCAGGTCGTACCCGGCGGCCACCGCTGCCCCTGCGGCAACCGTGGCTGCTGGGAGCAGTACAGCTCCGGAAACGCGCTGGTCAGAGAGGCACGTGAACTCGCGGCCGCCGACTCCCCGGTGGCCTACGGGATCATCGAGCACGTCAAGGGCAACATCGGCGACATCACCGGCCCGATGATCACCGAGCTGGCCCGCGAGGGCGACGCCATGTGCATCGAGCTGCTCCAGGACATAGGGCAGTGGCTCGGCGTCGGCATCGCCAACTTGGCCGCCGCCCTCGACCCCTCGTGCTTCGTGATCGGCGGTGGTGTCTCGGCCGCCGACGACCTGCTGATCGGCCCTGCTCGGGACGCTTTCAAGCGGCAGCTCACCGGCCGCGGCTACCGCCCCGAGGCCCGCATCGCCCGCGCCCAGCTCGGCCCCGAGGCCGGCATGGTCGGCGCCGCCGACCTCGCCCGCCTGGTCGCCCGCCGCTTCCGCCGCGCCAAACGTCGCCGCGTCGAGCGGTACGAGCGCTACGAGCGGTACGCCGAGGCCCGCCGCGAGAGCCGGGAGGCGCTGTGACCGCCCAGCTGCCCCATCAGGCCCCGCCCGCGGACGAGCCGCCCGGCACGTCCGAGGACCGCGGCCATGTGATCCGCCGCCGGGCGCTGACGCTGCTCATCATCGGGCTGCTCATCGGCGTACCGGCCGGCTATCTGGTGATCTCCGCCGCGCAGAGCCGGGACAGCGGCAGGGACAAGGAGGAGAAGTACTCGGCGCGGGGCCTCACCCCCGGCTGGCCGTCGAAGGTGCAGCGCCGCCTCTACCAGGTGCCGATGCCGCACCCGTCGGGCAAGGTCGCGTACTACGAGACGAACAACTGGAAGACCAGCCGCCTCTACGTCAAGTTCCAGACCCCCGACGCCAACCTGGATGTCTTCCTCAAGGACCTGGGCACCAGCCGGTCCGAGCTGAAGCGGGGCAAGATCACCATTGGTGAGCGCGACCAGAAGGTCACCGGCTGGGACTTCTCGAGCCCCGGCCCCTGGTACGGCCTGGTCCACGAGCAGCGGGACCCGCGGCCCACGCAGCAGGTCATGGTGAGCCTGGGCGACCCGAACAACCCGTTCATCTACGTCGTCTCACGCGTCATTCCCTGACCGGACGCCCACGCCCCGCCGGGTGCCGGGGCCGATTGTCAGACCCCGCCCGTAGAGTCGAAGACGTCTGATCCGACTCACGGGCGGGAGGTGACAGTACGTATGAGCGAGCCGACAGCGGTGTCCGACCGGGCGGGGGAGTCCGTCCCCCTCCGACTCGCGGCCGTCTTCCTGCCCGCACCCGTCCCGCGCGAGGGCCGGATCGCCTTCTGGGATCCCGAGGCCGGCATCGGCGACGACTTCTCGAGCGCCGACCGCAGCGGTCGTACGGAGCTGACAGTCGTACGACGTCATGGCGCCGGAGTGCGGCGCAGGCCCGCCCCCGCCCTGTCGCTGCCGGTCGACGAGGCACTGCCGCTGCTCGTGCGGGCGCGGCGCGACCCCGCCGCCCACCCGGCCACCGCCTGCTGGGGGGCCGCCGCACTGCACGCGCTGCGGCTCGCGGCCCGCGGACGCCTGCTGCCAGGACTGACCCCGTCCGGACACGACGCCTGGCGGGCGGGTCCCCTGGAGCCGGACGACATCGCGCACCTGCGCGCGGTGGCGGCGGCGCTCCCGCCCGAGGGACATGCCGTGCCACTGCCAGGTCCCGGCCCGCTTCGGCTGCCCGAACCGGAAGCGCTGATGCGGTCCTTCCTCGACGCGGTCGCGGATACCCTGCCCCGCACCCCCGCCGCGCCGTACGCCTTGGGCAGGCCCTTCGCGGACCGTCGCCCCCAGCTGCTGCCGGACGCCCACGACTGGGCCGCGGAGGTCGCCGCCGGCATGGACGCGGGCGTGCGGATCTCGCTCCGGCTGGATCTGTCCGCGTACGAACTGTTCGACGAGGGCGAGTGGGTCCGCAGCGCCGGCGCGGCGATCGTCCAGGTGCACAGCCTCGCCGACCCCACCCTCGTCGCCGACGCGGCGGCATTGTGGGCGGGGGAGGCGGATGCGGCGTTCGGTCCACGTGCGCGCGTGGACGCGGCCCTCGCCGTGCGCCGAGCGGCCCGCGTCTGGCCGTCGCTCGACCGGCTCGCCGAACAGGACGTGCCCGACGTACTGGCCCTGACCGAACAGGAGTTGGGCGAGCTGCTCGGCGCCACGGCCACCCGGCTCGCCGCCACCGGAGTCGCCGTGCACTGGCCCCGGGACCTGGCGCAGGACCTCACCGCGGCAGCGGTCGTACGACCCGCGCCGGGCTCGGCGACCGATGGCACCGGTTTCTTCGAGGGCGAGGAACTCCTCCAGTTCCGCTGGCAGTTGGCGCTCGGCGGCGACCCGCTCAGCGAGGCCGAGATGGACGCGCTCGCCGAGGCCCACCGGCCCGTCGTACGCCTGAGGGACCAGTGGGTCCTCGTCGACCCGGCGCTCGTCCGCAAGGCCCGCAAGCGTGAACTGGGCCTGCTCGACCCGGTCGACGCGCTGTCCGTCGCGCTCACCGGCAGTGCGGACGTCGACGGCGAGACGGTGGAGGCCGTGCCGGTCGGCGCGCTGGCCGCACTGCGCGACCGACTGACGGCGGGGGTACAGCCCGTCGAGCCGCCGCCGGGGCTGCGGGCACGGCTGCGTGACTACCAACTCCGAGGCCTGGCCTGGCTCGACCTCATGACCTCGCTCGGCCTCGGCGGCTGCCTCGCCGACGACATGGGCCTCGGCAAGACGATCACGCTGATCGCCCTGCACCTGAAGCGCGCCCGCGGCGAGCCCACCCTGGTGATCTGCCCGGCCTCCCTGCTCGGCAACTGGCAGCGGGAGATCACCCGTTTCGCGCCCGGCGTCCCCGTCCGCCGCTTCCACGGCCCCGACCGCACGCTGGACGACCTGGACGGCGGCTTCGTCCTCACGACGTACGGCACGATGCGTTCGGCGGCGCCGACGCTGGCCCGGCAGGCCTGGGGCATGGTCGTCGCGGACGAGGCACAGCACGTGAAGAACCCGTACTCGGCGACGGCGAAGGCCCTGCGCACGATCCCGACCCCGGCACGTGTGGCCCTGACCGGCACGCCGGTGGAGAACAACCTCTCCGAGCTGTGGGCGCTGCTGGACTGGACGACACCGGGACTGCTCGGCCCTCTGAAGTCCTTCCGGGCCCGGCACGCGCGCGCCGTGGAGAACGGCGAGGACGAGGAGGCGGTGGAGCGCCTGGCCCGTCTGGTCCGCCCCTTCCTGCTGCGCCGCAAGAAGTCCGACCCCGGCATCGTTCCCGAACTCCCGCCCAAGACCGAGACGGACCACCCCGTTCCGCTCACCCGGGAGCAGGCCTCGCTCTACGAGGCGGTGGTGCGCGAGTCGATGCTGGCCATCGAGACCGCGCAGGGAATCGCGCGCCGTGGCCTGGTCCTGAAACTGCTGACCTCGCTGAAGCAGATCTGCAACCACCCGGCGCTGTACCTGAAGGAGGACGTCCGGGGCGATGGCCAAGCCGTGCGCTCCGGCAAACTGGCCCTGCTGGACGAGCTGTTGGACACCCTGCTCGCGGAGGACCGCTCGGCACTGGTCTTCACGCAGTACGTCGGGATGGCCCGACTGATCACCTCCCATCTGTCCGCCCGGGCGATCCCGGTGGACCTCCTGCACGGCGGTACGCCCGTACCCGAGCGGGAGCGGATGGTGGACCGCTTCCAGAGCGGTGCGACCCCGGTTCTGGTCCTGTCCCTGAAGGCGGCCGGTACCGGTCTGAACCTCACTCGCGCGGGCCACGTCGTCCACTTCGACCGCTGGTGGAACCCGGCCGTCGAGGAACAGGCCACCGACCGCGCGTACCGCATCGGCCAGACCCAGCCGGTCCAGGTCCACCGCCTCATCACCGAGGGCACCGTCGAGGACCGCATCGCCGAGATGCTCGAATCCAAGCGCGCCCTCGCCGACGCGATCCTCGGCTCCGGCGAGTCGGCCCTAACAGAACTGACGGGCCGCCAGCTGTCCGACCTCGTGTCCCTGCGGAGGGAATCATGACGGGGCCGGTGGAGCGGGGGAGCGCGGGCGGCGCGGAGGGTGACGTGCCCGCCCCGGAGTCCGACGACGAGCGGAACGCCGACCGGACGCCGGTCGAGGAGGAACCGACCGGATCCGCCGAGGCCCGCCCGGCCGACGTGGCACGGCGGGCGCTGCGGGCCGCACGGGAGCGAGGGAAGGGAGTGGCCGGGGGTTCCGAGGGCTTGCAGGAAGCGTCTGCCGGCGAGGAGCCGGGTCCGGACGCCGGTGAGCGTCCAGGGGCCCGGCCGGGTGACGCGGCCCGTGCGGCGCTGCGCCGTGCGGTCGCTGCCGCCGGCAGTCCCGGTGACGGAGAGGACCGCCCCGGCACCGATGCGATGCCCGCCTCGCACCCGTCCGGCCCCGCGTCCGACCAGCCGGCGGCGCGTCCCGCCGATGCCGCCCGTGAGGTGCTGCGCGCGGCCCTCGGGGAGAAGCGGCAGGCCCAGACCCGCGAAGGAAACGGGGAGCACGAGCGCACGCGCCGGACGCGCCGACCGGCCTCGGCCGGTACTCAGGCTCTACGGGGCGCCGGGAGCGGCGCAGCCGACCTCCGGGGCCGTGACGTACGGGAGTTGCTCGCCGACGCATTCCAGATGCCGTCCATGGACGCACCCATGGACGCACCCATGGACTCAGCGCACGGGGACGCACCCCCGGCACTCTCCGGGAGCGCAGCGCGCGCCACCTCGCCCGTGCCCGCCGACCCCGGGTCACCCCCCACGCGCCCCGCAAGCGGCATCTCACCCGTGTCCACCGCCCCCGCCGCACCTCAAGTGCCCCACACCATGGCCGCCCCCGGACGCGACAGCGAACTCCGGCGTACGTTCGCGGCCTTCGCCCCTCGCTCGCCGGACCACGCCGGCTTCGCGGAGACCTGGTGGGGCAACGCCTGGGTGGCCGCCCTGGAAGGGGGCGCGTTGGATCCCAAGCGACTGGCCCGGGGACGTGGTTACGCAGGACAGGGACATGTCGACGCCATCACCGTGACACCGGGACTCGTGCTCGGATATGTGCGGGGCAGTCGGCCCCGGCCGTACCGGGTGCAGGTGCGGCTGCGGACGCTCACCGACGACGACTGGGCGCGCTTCCTGGATGCCGCGGCCGACCGGCCGGGGCACATCGCCGCGTTGCTCGACAAGGAGCTGCCCCAGTCCCTCGCCGACGGCGGCGTCCGCCTGCTGCCCGGACCCGGCGAACTCGACCCGCACTGTAGCTGCCCCGATCGCGGTCACCCCTGCAAGCATGCGGCCGCCCTCTGCTACCAGACCGCCCGTCTGCTCGACGCAGATCCCTTCGTACTGCTCCTGCTGCGCGGCCGCGGCGAACGCGAGCTGCTCGACGCCCTGTCCCGTCTCAGCGCTGCCCGCGCGGCCCGCACCGCCCAGGAGCGGGAACCGGCACAGCTGCCCGGCGTGCGCGCCACCGACGCTTTCGCCGCCCGCCAACTCCCGCCCCTGCCCGCTCCGTTGCCCGCACCCCCGCATCCCGAGCAGCCCCCGGTCTACGCGGGGGCGCCCGGCGGCCCGGACCCCTTCGCGCTGGACCAACTGGCCACCGACGCCGCCGCCCGGGCCCACGCCCTGCTCAGCAGCGGCCGCGACCCGGTCGCCGAACTCACCCTGTGGCAGGACGCGGTCCGACTCGCGGCGGCCCGGCCCGGCTCCGGCCTCACCGCCGCCACCCGCGCCCTCTACTCCTCCCTGGCCTCCGCCGCCGGCCGCACCCAGGCCGAGCTGGCCCGAGCGGTCGCCGCCTGGCGCCAGGGCGGCCTGGCGGGCCTCGCCGTCCTCGAAGACCCCTGGGACCCGCCCGCCGGACGCTTCGACAGGGCGCGCCCCCTTCTCCTCGCCGCCGACCTTCCGGCCTTCCGCCCCTGGCGCAACCGCCTCACCCATCCCCGCGGTCACGTCCAGCTCCGCCTGGGCCGCGAGGGACTCTGGTACCCGTACGAGTCGGAGCCCGACCACGACGACTGGTGGCCACGCGGCACCCCCGACCTCGACCCGGTCGGCGCCCTGACGGGCCTGGGCGCCTCGTCGGAAGGCTGACAGGCTTCAAGTTTCCGGGGGTTGGGAACGACCTTTGTGGACGTCGCCCCAACAGTCACTACACTGCCGCGATGTCGCCGTGCGACACAACAATTGACCGAAAATCAACCGGGGGAGAGGCATGGCAACGGGGGGATGGGGTCCGGGAACTGGCCCGGGACAAACCGGCGGCAACGCACCGGGCGGCAACCAGAGTTGGGGCCCTCCACCCGGGCACCCGACCAACAACCCCTACGGGCCTCCGCCCGCGGGCGGTCCCTACGGCCCGCCCCCGCCGAACCCGTATCCACACCCGAATCCGTATCCGTACGGCCCACCGGCCCCGGTACCCGTTCGCGCGCCCCGCCGCCGCTACCGCCTGTGGTTCCTCTCCCCCGTCTATCTCATCCTCCGCTCCGCGCACCGCGTCGCCACCCGGCTCTTCGTGCAGGAGGGCGACGGCCGGATCGTGGACCGCACCGTGGACCGCGTCCAGATCGCCCGTACCGTGCTCGGCCTCGCCGCCACCGCGGCCCTGGTCCTTGCCTACGGTGTGGAGGAGGACCGGTGGGAGGACGCGGCGACCAACGGCCTCGGCAACGCGATCATCGCCCCGTTCCTACTGATCGTCGCCGGACCGCTGGTCATCCTCGGCTTCATCTTCTACGCGCCCCCGCACCTGCGGCCGCACATGCGCTCCCGGCTGGGTGCCCCGCTCAAGGCGGTGGGCTGGTATCTGCTGAGCCTGGTCGGCCTCGGCGGGATCATCTACTGGGCGGGCCGGCCCGGATTGCTCGAGAGCCTGCACGGCTGGCAGGTCGGAGTGGTCGGTGCCGTGCTGATCGTTGCGATCTTCTGGGGACTGCCCTACTTCTTCCTGGCGTCGCTGTACTCCGCGCGCAGCGCCTTCAACACCGCCCACGTGCATCCGATGCTGCCGCCGGTGGTCACCGTGGTGCTGGTGTGGGTGCTCGCGATCTTCCAGCTGATCGACAGCGGCACGCCGCAGGGCCCGCCGGTCGTCCAGTTCTGCTCCCTGCTCGGCGGGCCCCTGTCCGTGACCGCCGTCTCGCTGTGGGAGCTGCGGCGGATGCGGACCCGGTTCGGGATCACCGTCCGCGGTTGAGCCGAGCCCTGTCTTCGGCGCAGCGAAGGGCATCCGGTGAAGGCCGTGTGAGAGTTCCTCGCTGATGTGCGGGAGCCAGGTGTGAGGACTTGGGGTCCAGGGGGCCGGTGTTCAGAAAGGGCGGTTAGCGTGGAGCGGTGAGTGAGACGAAGACCCCCGCCCTCCAGTACCGGTTCGACGGCCCGGAAGACGCCCCGGTCCTCATCCTCGGCCCCTCGCTCGGCACCACCTGGCACATGTGGGACAGGCAGGTCCCCGAGCTGACGAAGCAGTGGCGCGTTTTCCGGTTCGATCTGCCGGGCCACGGCGGCGCACCGGCGTACCCGGCGGGCTCGGTCGCCGAGCTGACCGCCCGGCTGCTCGTGACGCTCGACGGACTCGGCGTGCAGCGTTTCGGCTATGCGGGCTGTGCGCTCGGCGGCGCCATCGGTGTCGAGCTGGCCCTGCGGCACCCGGAGCGTCTCGCCTCGCTCGCGCTGATCGCCGCCTCGCCGCGCTTCGGCACGGCCGACGAGTTCCGGCAGCGGGGGGTGATCGTGCGCACGAACGGTCTCGACCCCATCGCGCGAATGTCCCCCGATCGCTGGTTCACCGGCGGGTTCGCCGCCGCCCAGCCGGCGATAACCGAGTGGGCGGTGCAGATGGTGCGGACCACCGACCCGGGCTGCTACATAGCGGCCTGTGAGGCGCTCGCGTCCTTCGACGTCCGGCCGGAACTCGGCCGCGTCGGCGTCCCCACCCTCGTGCTCGTCGGCTCGGACGACCAGGTCACCGGCCCCGCCGAGGCCCGCACCCTGGTGGCCGGCATACCGGACGCGCGGCTCGCCGTGGTTCCCGGCGCCTCCCATCTGGTGCCGGTCGAACAGCCCGCTGCCGTCACCGACCTGCTGGTCCGGCACTTCTCCACCGCCTGGCAGCCCGCCTTCGACTCCAGCACCGGCCAGATGGCCATCCCGGCGGCTCCGGTCAAGCCGGTGCTGGCCGCACCGCCGCAGCCCGCGCCCATCGCCGAGATCGCCCCGGCCGTCGTATCGCCGCAGGCCGCGGGGCGGGCGGATCCGTACGACGCCGGGCTCAAGGTGCGCCGGGAGGTGCTCGGTGACGCGCACGTGGACCGGGCGCTGGCGCAGGCCGACGAGTTCTCCGGGGACTTCCAGGAGTTCGTCACCCGGTATGCGTGGGGCGAGATCTGGGACCGGCCGGGCCTCGACAGACGGGCGCGCAGCTGCGTCACTCTCACCGCCCTGGTCGCCGGCGGCCACCTGGACGAACTCGTCTTCCACACCCGGGCCGCCCTGCGCAACGGCCTCACCCCCGCCGAGATCAAGGAAGTGCTGCTACAGGCGGCCGTCTACTGTGGCGTACCGGCCGCGAACAGCGCGTTCAAGGTGGCCCAGCAGGTCATCCGCGAGGAGACGACTCCCACGGAGTGAGCGGCCCAGTGATCGTCAGGCGGGCAGCGACAGCACCAGCCTGAGCCGCCCACCCTTCGCAGGTGAGGGGCAGGATGGTGTCATGAAGCTCACGAAGAAGTCGCACGCCTGCATTCGCCTCGAAAAGGACGGGCGGACGCTCATCCTCGACCCCGGGGGATTCAGCGAGGAGGACGCCGCGGCCGGCGCGGACGCGATCCTCGTCACGCACGAGCACCCCGACCACTTCAGCGAAGAGCGGCTGCGGTCGGCCATGGACGCCAATCCGGCCGCCGAGATCTGGACCCTCAAGTCGGTCGCCGACAAGATCTCGACCGCCTTCCCGGGCCGGGTGCACACCGTCGGCCACGGCGACACCTTCACCGCCGCGGGCTTCGACGTCCAGGTCCACGGCGAACTGCACGCCGTGATCCACCCGGACATCCCGCGCATCACCAACGTCGGCTACCTCGTCGACGGCGGCCGCGTCTTCCACCCCGGCGACGCGCTCACCGTCCCCGACCACGCCGTGGAGACGCTGATGCTCCCGGTCATGGCCCCGTGGAGCAAGATCTCCGAGGTCATCGACTACGTCCGCGAGGTCGAGCCGCAGCGTGCGTACGACATCCACGACGCCCTGCTCACCGACCTGGCCCGCCCGATCTACGACAACCAGATCGGCGCCCTCGGCGGCTCGGACCACCGGCGGCTCACACCCGGAGAGTCCGCGGAGGTCTGAGAACCCCGGGCCGCATTGTCAGACCCGCCCGGTAGGTTGTCGGGCATGCGCATCGCGACCTGGAACGTGAACTCGATCACCGCTCGCCTGCCGAGGCTCCTGGCCTGGCTGGAGAGCAGCGGCACCGACGTGCTCTGCCTCCAGGAGGCCAAGGTCGCCGAGGACCAGTTCCCGTCCGACCAGCTGCGCGAGCTCGGCTACGAATCGGCGGTCCACGCGACCGGCCGGTGGAACGGCGTGGCGGTGCTCTCCCGCGTAGGCCTCGAGGACGTCGTCAAGGGCCTGCCCGGCGACCCCGGCTTCGACGGCGTGGTCGAGCCCCGCGCTCTCTCCGCGACCTGCGGCCCGATCCGCGTCTGGTCGGTGTACGTGCCGAACGGCCGCGAGGTGGATCACCCCCACTACGCGTACAAGCTCCAGTGGTTCGAGGCCCTCAAGGCAGCCGTCGCGGGCGACGCCTCCGGCAGCCGCCCGTTCGCTGTGCTGGGCGACTACAACGTGGCTCCGACGGACGACGACGTCTACGACCTGGCCGCCTTCGAGGGCGCCACCCACGTCACCCCCGCCGAGCGCGCGGCCCTGGCCTCCCTGCGCGAGGCCGGCCTGTCGGACGTCATCCCGCGCCCCCTCAAGTACGACCACCCGTTCACGTACTGGGACTACCGCCAGCTCTGCTTCCCCAAGAACCGCGGCATGCGCATCGACCTGGTATACGGCAACGACCCGTTCACCAAGGCGGTCAAGGACGCCTACGTGGACCGCGAGGAACGCAAGGGCAAGGGCGCCTCGGACCATGCACCGGTGGTAGTGGACCTGGACGTCTAAGCGGCACTGACCAATTCCGCTGGTGCAGGGCGCCCCTTCAGGGGCGCGGGGAACTGCGCGACCGGCCCCCACCGGCCCGCGGGTTAAATCACTGCGCCCCCAGCGGAGCTACAGCAGACGCAGATCCACCGACTCCGCCAGCGCAGCCAGCCCCGCATCCCCCGGGTGCAGATGATCCCCACTGTCATAGACGGGCAGCATACGAGCGGGGCGACCAGGGTCACGCAACACCGCGTCGAAGTCGAGCACACCGTCGAACGCATCGGCATCCCGGATCCAGGCATTGACGGCGACTCGCTCCGCGTCTGCGGCAGCCGTACACCGCGCCTCCCCCTCGCAGGGCGCAATCGTGGCCGCCACCATCCGCAGCCCCCGCTCGTGCCCCCGGTCCGCGATCTCCCGCAGCCCGTCGATCACCTCCGGGGCCGTGGCCCCCCACCGCACGTCGTTCACGCCCTGGAACACCACCGCCGTACGCGCCGACGTCTGCGCGAGGACATCGCGGTCGAACCGGTGCAGGGCGCTCACCCCGCCGGTGTCCGTGGAGACGCCGTCACCGGGGTAGCGGTCGGCGACCACACGGTTGGCCGAGATTCCCTGGTTGAGCACCCCATAGTGCGGGACCACATCCTGGCCCAGCAGACGTGTGGCCAGCACATTGGGCCAGCGCCGGTTCGCGTCCTGCGTCGACTTGTCGCCGTCGGTGATCGAGTCCCCGAGCAGCACCACGGACCCCGGCCCGCCGCCCACATCGACACCCGTCAGCAGCGGCCAGCTGGTCAGGACCGAGGTGTACGCCGCCGGGGAGCCGTCCGCCGCATGGTCGCCGGGCTCGCTCACATACGACCGTTGCAGCGCCTGCCGGTGCACGGGCGCCGCAGCCACCGTTGCGGGCAGATGGAAGCTCACCAGCAGATTGGCGTCCACGGGCACGTCGAAGTCGAGCGGATCGCTGAACACCTGCCCCCCCGCCGGGATCTCGACGCCCGCCGTACCCCGGAAGGACAGCGGGACCGGCACGTCCCGCGCCCCGGCGCCCGCCGCCTGTACCGCCACCGTGGCGCTCCCGATCCGCACCGGCGCCGCCGCGAAGGTGTTGTCGAACCGCAGCCGCACCCGCGGCCCGCCGACCGAGGTGTGCACGACCAGCCGCAGCGTCCGGTCGGCCCAGGGCCCCACGGCCGTATAGCCGGACGTCGAGGCTGCCCAACTGCCGGTCCAGCCCCGGGTGTCCGCCCGCACGGACAGCGCGAACACATGCAGCCCGGCCGCGCTGGGCAGCCGTACCGAAGCGACCTCGTGTCCCGCCGCGATCGGGACCGTCACGACGTACAGCCGTGCCCTCTCGGCGAGTTGACCGTCGGGCGTGTTGATGTGCGGCAGCGCGACGGCCTTCGTCGCGAGCGGGCCGGTGCGCCAGTCGGGGGCGGTCAGCCGGTAGGTGGAGACCTGGCCGTTCGTGTACGACACCGTGCCCACGCCGCGCACATCGCCGCCGTCCGTGCCCGCCACGAGGAAGGCGAGCGCGTCGCCCCGGCCGCGGACACGCACCGCCTGGCCGTCGGACCGTACGTTGTCCGGCTCGCCCGCCCGGGGGCGCGGCCAGGTCAGCCGGGCGCCCTGCACGGTGAGGGTGCGGCCGGGCGTCCAGCCCGCGGCGGTGAGGTCCTGCGCGGAGAGGGAGGCGCCGGTGCCGTCGAGGTCGGCCTCGCCCGGCCGGGCGTCGTCGCTGACCGCGGTGTTGTCGAAGAGGCGCTCGATCGGCAGTGGCTCGGCGCCGGTCCTGGTGGCGGCACCCGCCGAGGTGACCCAGACCAGAGAGGCGAACAGCGCCAGGACGACCGTAGAACTCCGGACCCAACGGCGCACGGCCGCTCCTCCCTCACAGCCAGACCACGGACCACACGAGGAAAACGACACGAAGAGAAGAGACGGAGGACGCACCGTGAAGCTAAGGAGACGACCGTGACACGTCAATGAGGCAGGCGCGAGTCGGCGCGAAATCGGCCGCAATCCAGGGTCCGCGCGCCTGTGGTGCGCACGGCGGTGCGAATGACAGGCTGAGAGGTATGAAGATCCCTTTTCTGGGCGACCGGAGCAAGAAGCCCGGGTTCCCCGACGCCGAGGGCATCGCCGAACTCCTCTCCGAGTGTGAACTGCTGCGCTCCCAGGCGTCCCGGGAGGGCGTCCGACTGGACGACTCCGCCGCCTCGTTGGAGGCGCTCGACCAGTTGGTGCCGCGCTGGCGGGACGACGCGGAGGTCCTGCCCTGGCTCGGCAACGACGCCGGGCTGTATCTGGGCACCGTCATCGTGCGCACCGTGCCCGGTGCCGCGTGGGAGATCTGGCCCGACGGTCAGCCGGTGATCAAGCTCGCCTCGGGCCGCGAGTTCGACGTCGTCGCCTCCGGCCAGGGGTGGGCGTCGAGCGGGGTTCCCGAGCTGTCCCAGCTGTATGCGGAGGTCGCGGAGGCGTGAATCCCTGGCCCAATTCGAGGTAAATACGGCTAATGCCCGAAAAGTGCGTGTCGTGCATTAAGTCCACTCTTGTCTGGATAGTTTGCGGCAACCACGACACAGCTGAGAGTGAGTAGGGCTGCGAATGGCTGTCGATCCGTTGATCGAACTGCGTGACGTCAACAAGTACTACGGGGAGCTGCATGTCCTACAGGACATCAACCTCACCGTCGGCAAGGGGGAGGTGGTCGTGGTCATCGGCCCGTCGGGGTCGGGCAAGTCGACACTGTGCAGGGCGATCAACCGGCTGGAGACCATCGCCTCCGGCACCATCAACCTCGACGGCAGGGCGCTGCCCGAGGAGGGCAGTGCTCTTGCGAGGCTCCGAGCCGATGTCGGCATGGTCTTCCAGTCGTTCAATCTCTTCGCCCACAAGACGGTTCTGCAGAACGTCTCGCTGGGCCAGATCAAGGTCCGCGGGCGCAAGAAGGAGGACGCCGACACACGCTCCCGTCAGCTGCTCGACCGCGTCGGACTCGCCGACCAGGCGGCCAAGTTCCCGGCGCAGCTCTCCGGGGGGCAGCAGCAACGCGTGGCCATCGCCCGCGCCCTCGCCATGGACCCCAAGGCGCTCCTGTTCGACGAGCCGACCTCGGCTCTCGACCCGGAGATGATCAACGAGGTCCTGGAGGTCATGCGTCAACTGGCGGGCGAGGGCATGACCATGGTCGTCGTCACCCACGAGATGGGCTTCGCCCGCTCCGCCGCCAACCGCGTCGTGTTCATGTCCGACGGCCGGATCATCGAGGACCGCGTTCCCGACGAGTTCTTCACCGACCCGCACAGCGACCGCGCCCGGGACTTCCTCTCCAAGATCCTCACGCACTGAGCGGGGGAGCGCTGCCAAGGGGGCAGCAGCCGCAGAGCCAAGCCCGCCCGGCGGCAGCCGGAGATCACTGCTCGCGCAGCGGAGACGACACGTACGACGGGTCGTTCGCCGGCGAGGAGAAGGTCAGCTGCGCGCCGGACGGGTTGTTCTCGATGCGGAGCGGGTCGACCGCGACCGTGGTCGTGCCCGGTGGAGCTCAGGAGGCACGGTGGGAATTGCGTGCGACCGCCGTTGTCGGCAACGCGGTCTCCGCCGCCCGGGTCACGTCGGCGACCAGCTCGACGACGTCCGGCCCGTACGCCTGCGAGTTGACGACCTTCAGCAGCAGTACGAAGGAGTTGTTGCCGTGCTTGCGGGCCAGCCGCTCATGGTTGCGGGCGAGATAGCGGGACGCGGCCTGGTTGGTGATCGCACGCTGGCCGCAGAACAGGAACACCGGCCGCGCCTCCCGTCGCTGACCGGCGGTGAGCCGGGCCAGGAGCACGTACTCGCCCTTGCCCGGCTCCAGCCGGTAGCGCTCGCTGCCGATCTGGAAGGCGCCGCGGTCGGGACCGGGTTCGGCGTCGACATTGACCCGGATGCCCGGCAGCAGGGAGTGCAGATGGGCGGCCATACGGCGGTTCGACGCCGGTCCGCCCACGCAGAACTCGGTGCGCTCGCCGAAGCCCTGCTGGGCCGCGTCGTGCGCGACGACCTGGGCGTGGGCGTTGCAGTCCTTGATGAGCGCGGCCAGTTCGAGAAGGGCGAACACGTCGTGCCGCATCACCGTCAGTTCCGTCCCGCCCGCCTCGCGGTTCACCACCAGCAGCGACTCGGAGTTGTCGGGCAGCCCGAAGAAGGCCTGCTTCCGGCGGAGTCTCCGCTTCCACAGGTAGGTACGGGCGAGCCAGCCGAGCGCGGCACTGAGGCCGGCCGCGATCACGCCCAGAGCGATGTTGCGCACGTCGTCATTCATGGGCGCGCATGCTAGCGGGCGCGGGCAAACCCGTGTTCGACATGGTCCTGACGAGGCCATGGCAATGGATTAAGCTGCGCGAACAGCCCCTGACTGGAGGTGCGGATGCGTCGCCCTGCCGCGCGGAAACTCACGGTTCTGGCGGTCTCGGCCGCCGTCGTCGCCTCGGTGGGGGCCACAGCGCCACCCGCCCGGCAGAGTGACTCCGTCGGGAAGGTCCCGGTCGCCGTCGGCTACGGCGGCGCCGTAGCCAGCGTCGACGCGGACGCCTCCGCCGCCGGTATCGAGGTCCTGCGCAAGGGCGGCAACGCCGTCGACGCGGCCGTCGCCACCGCCGCCGCGCTCGGTGTCACCGAGCCCTACTCCTCCGGCATCGGCGGAGGCGGGTACTTCGTCTACTACGACGCCAAGTCCCGTACGGTGCACACCATCGACGGCCGCGAGACCGCGCCGCTGACCGCCGACTCGCAGCTCTTCGTCGAGAACGGGCAGCCGCTCGCCTTCGCCGACGCCGTCAGCAGCGGCCTGGGCGTCGGCACGCCCGGCACACCCGCCACCTGGCAGAAGGCACTCGACAAGTGGGGCAGCACAAAGCTCGCGCCCCTGCTCGAGCCCGCCGAGCGCCTGGCCCGCGACGGCTTCACCGTCGACGACACCTTCCGCGCCCAGACCGCGTCGAACGAGACCCGGTTCCGCTACTTCCCCGACACGGCCGAGCTGTTCCTGCCGAACGGCGGGCTCCCGGTCGTCGGCTCCACGTTCAAGAACCCCGATCTCGCCCGCACCTACGAGGAGTTGGGCAAGAAGGGCGTCAAGGCCCTGTACCGCGGCGACCTCGCCGAGGACATCGTCGGCACCGTGAACAACCCGCCCGTGGACCCGGATTCGGGCTGGAACGCCCGCCCGGGCGAGCTGTCGGCGAAGGATCTCGCGGCCTACCGCGCCAAGCTCCAGGCGCCCACGAAGACCTCGTACCGCGGCCTCGGCGTCTACTCCATGGCGCCCTCCTCCTCCGGTGGCACGACGGTCGGTGAAGCCCTCAACATCCTTGAGGGGACCGACCTTTCGAAGGCGAGCGAGGTGCAGTACCTGCACCGCTACATCGAGGCGAGCCGGATCGCGTTCGCGGACCGGGGGCGCTGGGTCGGCGACCCCGCCTTCGAAGACGTACCGACGAAGGAACTGCTGTCGCAGCGGTACGCCGACTCGCGGGCGTGCCTCATCAAGGACGACGCCGTGCTCACCAGCCCGCTCGCGCCCGGCGACCCGAGGAATCCGGCGGAGTGCGGTGCCGGAGGTACGGCGGCCGAGACGACGTACGAGGGCGAGAACACCACGCATCTGACGGTGGCCGACAAGTGGGGGAACGTCGTCTCCTACACGCTCACCATCGAGCAGACCGGCGGCAGCGGCATCACGGTGCCGGGGCGCGGGTTCATCCTCAACAACGAGCTGACGGACTTCTCCTTCGCCCCGGCCAACCCGGCGGTCCACGACCCGAACCTGCCGGGTCCGGGCAAGCGGCCGCGGTCGTCGATGTCGCCGACGATCGTGCTGGACAAGGACAACAAGCCGGTCGTCGCGCTCGGTTCGCCCGGTGGCGCGACCATCATCACGACCGTGCTTCAGACGCTGACCGGGTTCCTGGACCGGGGGCTGCCGCTTGTCGACGCGATTGCGGCGCCGCGGGCGAGTCAGCGGAATGCTGCGCTGACTGAGCTGGAACCTGGGCTGTACGGCAGTGCGTTGCGGACGCAGCTGGAGGCGATCGGGCACTCGTTCAGGCTCAATCCCGAGATCGGGGCGGCCACGGGGGTGCAGCGGTTGCCGAACGGGAAGTGGCTGGCTGCGGCTGAGACTGTGCGGCGGGGTGGGGGGTCGGCGCAAGTGGTGTACCCCGCGCCGTAGGCATCCGCGGGTGCGTGGGGGCTGGTCGCGCAGTTCCCCGCGCCCCTATCGGGGCGCCTCGGCCCGGGCTGGCTGGAAGGTCAGGCTGCCGGCCTGCGCATCTACCGTCACCATGTCGCCCTCCTTGACCCCGCCGTCCAGCAGCAGGCGGGAGAGCTCGTTGTCGACCTCGCGTTGGATGGTGCGGCGCAAGGGGCGGGCGCCGTACTCCGGTTGGTAGCCGCGTTCGGTGAGCCAGTTGACGGCCGCGTCGGTGAAGTCGACCGTGATGCCCTGGGCGTGCAGCAGACGGCGGGTGCGGTCCAGCAGCAGGTTGGTGATCTGGTGCAGCTGTTCGGCGCTGAGTTGGCGGAAGACGACGGTCTCGTCGATGCGGTTGAGGAACTCCGGACGGAAGTGTTCGCGCAGCGGACGCAGGATCTGCTCGCGGCGCGCCTCCTCGTCGGCCTCGGCGCCGCCCGCCCCGAAGCCGATGCCGGCGCCGCGCCGGGTGATCGCCTCGGAGCCGAGGTTGCTGGTCATCACGATGACCGTGTTGGTGAAGTCGACCGTGCGGCCCTGCGAGTCGGTCAGCCGTCCGTCGTCCAGGACCTGGAGGAGGATGTTGAAGACGTCCGGATGCGCCTTCTCCACCTCGTCGAGGAGGAGGAGCGAGTACGGGTGACGGCGGACCACTTCGGTGAGCTGGCCGGCCTCGTCGTGGCCGACGTAGCCGGGCGGGGCGCCGACCAGGCGACTGACGGTGTGCCGTTCCTGGTACTCGCTCATGTCCAGCCGGACCATCCGCTCCTCGCTGCCGAACAGGGCCTCGGCCAGTGCCCGGGCCAGCTCGGTCTTGCCGACGCCCGTCGGGCCGAGGAAGAGGAAGCTGCCGATCGGCCGGTCCGGGCTGGCGAGTCCGGCCCGGGAGCGCATCACCGCGTCCGAGACCACGCGGACCGCCTCGTCCTGGCCGACCACCCGCTGGTGCAGGTGCTGCGCCAGGCCGAGCAGGCGGTCCTTCTCCTCCTCGGTGAGGCTGCTCACCGGGATGCCGGTCTGCCGGGACACCACCTCGGCGATCGCCTCCGCGGTGACCTCCAGATCCTGTCCCTCGTCGGCCTTCCCGTCGCCGGTCTCGGCGATCCGCTGCTTCAGCTCGCCGATCCGGTCGCGCAGCTGCATGGCCTGCTCGTACCGCTCGTCCGCGACGGCCTGGTCCTTGTCCCGGGTGAGCTGCTCGGCCTCGCGCTCCAAGGTCCGTACGTCCGTGCCCTTCGTCCGGGCGCGCAGCCGCACCCGTGCGCCCGCCTGGTCGATGAGGTCGATCGCCTTGTCCGGCAGCCTTCGGTCGGTGAGATAGCGGTCGGACAGCTCCACGGCGGCCACCAGGGCCTCGTCGGTGTAGCGGACCTGGTGGTGGGCCTCGTATCGGTCGCGCAGGCCGCGCAGGATCTCGATCGCGTCCGCGGGGGTCGGCTCGGGCACCATGATCGGCTGGAAGCGGCGGGAGAGCGCCGCGTCCTTCTCGATCCTGCGGTACTCCTCCAGCGTCGTCGCGCCCACGATGTGCAGCTCGCCACGGGCCAGGGCGGGCTTGAGGATGTTTCCGGCATCCATCGACCCGCCGCCCTCGCCGCCTCCTCCGGCGCCGACCACGGTGTGCAACTCGTCGATGAAGACGATCAGTTGGTCGGAGTGGGCGCGGATCTCGCCCACGATGCTCTGCATCCGCTCCTCGAAGTCGCCCCGGTAACGGGTGCCCGCGACCACACCGGTCAGATCCAGTGCCACGACCCGCCGCCCGCTGAGGACGTCCGGCACGTCGCCGTCGGCGATGCGCTGGGCCAGGCCCTCCACGACGGCGGTCTTGCCGACGCCCGCGTCGCCGATCAGTACGGGGTTGTTCTTGCCGCGCCGGGAGAGGACCTCGATGGTCTGCTCGATCTCCTCGTCCCGTCCGATCACCGGGTCGATACGGCCCTGGCGGGCCAGGTCGGTGAGATCACGGCCGTACTTGTCCAGGGTCGGGGTCCCCGTGCTGCGCGGCCCTTCGGCGCGGGGCTGCGTGGTGTCCGGGGACTCCGGTGGCAGGCCGGTGGGGGCGAAGCGGGCCGCGTTGAGGATGTGGCCGGCGGCCGAGTCCGGGTTCGCGGCCAGGGCGCTGAGCACGTGCTCCGGGCCGATGTAACCGGTTCCGCCGGCCCGGGCGAGCTCGTGCGCGTCCAGCAGGGCGCGCTTGACGGCAGGGGTGAGGGACAGCGCCGTGGGCGGCGGCGCCTCCTCCGGCGGGTGCTGGACCGGGCCCGAGCGCTCGTCGATCTCCGTCGCGAGCGAGTCGGGATCGGCGCCGGCCCTGGAGAGCAGGCTGCGGGTGGGCTCGCTGGAGAGCGCGGCGCGCAGCAGGTGCTGGGTGTCCAGATCGCGGCTGCCGTGCTCGGCGGCGTACGCCGCGGCTCCCCGGACCAGTTCACGGGCCGGTGGGCTCAGCAGGCGGCCGATGTCGATCTGGCGGGGGGCGGGGCGGGGGCCGCCGAAGAAGCGGGCGAGGAATTCACTCAGGGGGTCGCCGTTGCCCTCCGGGCCGGGGAAGCCGGTGGTCATCGCATGTCCGTTCCTTGGGGCGCGCGCGTCCATTCCACCTTGGCACGGTCGTTGTGCGGCGGCATTTTGGGCGCCTACGGTCCGGGGGCTTGATGTTGGTGGGCGGCTGCGGGTCTGTTGTGGTTGCTCGCGCCCCGCGGCGGAGCCGCTGATGGACGCCGTCCCGCGCCCCTGAGCGGCGCCGTCCAGCGGCGCCGCGCCAATTTCTATACCGGTATGAGATTGGCGCCATGGTGCGCAGCCCGCAGCCCCCACCGTGGCCGCGCCGGCGTGATCGGCCGCGTTCGCGTGGCGGTTTTCGGATTCGGTCACCGGCACAACTCCTGGGCAAGGAGGCTCCTGCCCACCCGTGGAAAACTCCCTGTAGCGCTCCCGTAACACGTCTGGTGTTGCCTTACGGACCGGAGTGTTCCGGTCTGGCGGGAGTTGAGCGATGGCTGTGGATCAACTCCCGGGTCGGGTGCGGGAGTTCGCGAACTACCTGGACGGTCTGCTGGCGCGCCTGGATGAGGGCGCCGGCTGGTGTGCGGTGTTCTGGCAACGCGACCCGGACGGCATGCAGGCCTGTATCGACGGACGCGAAATCCCGCCCTGGGACGTGGTGGAGGCGCTCCTACAGGATCTCGCCGCCGACTACGGCCCCGATGTCGCCGCTCCCGAGAAGGAACAGGCCCGCTCCCTGCACGCCGCCGCGCTCAACGCCCACGACGCCCGGCCCGGCGCCCGTGACGCCCTCGGAGACCGGCTGGACGTCATGCTCCGCGAACAGCGGTACGCGGCCGAACGACAGGCCGAACTGGGGCGATTGCTCACCTCGGCCACCACCCGCGAACAGGCCGACACCTTCCGCCTCGACCTCGCCTGGGCCCGCGACGACCACGAGCGGGCGACCGCCCGGTGCACCGAACTCCAGTCCCGTATCGCCGAGTTGGACCACAGGTCGGTCGGCGGACAGGCGGCGGCGATCCGCAGGCGCGGCGGGCAAAGGGCCTACGGCGATGGAGCAGAGGTCGATGCGCGGGGCGGCTACGGCCCTGGCGCGGGGGCACCTGCGCGCGGCGCTCACGGCGAGGCCGCGGGGTCCGGTGCGGGTGGTGCTTATGGCGATGGCGCGGGGTCCGGTGCGGGCGGTGCTTACGGCGAGGCCGCAGGGGCCGGTGCGCAGGGAACGTACGGCGATCCCACGGGGGCGCGTCGGCGTGGTGCGTACGACGGCGGCGGCAGCGGTGCCCGCGACGACGTGTTTCCGCAGTACGGCGATTCCCCCGGCGCCCCGATGCCCGCGGCACCCCGCCGCATGCCGCAGCAGCGCACCGCTCAGTTCGCGGACCCCGAGTACGGGCCGCAGGGCCCCGAGTACGGGCCGCGGGACCCCGCGTACGGATCGCAGGACCCCGCCGCCCGCGACGACGTGTTTCCGCAGTACGGCGATTCCCTCGGCGCCCCGACGCATGCGGCACCCCGTCGCATGCCGCAGCAGCGCACCGCTCAGTTCGCGGACCCCGCGTACGGATCGCAGGACCCCGCATACGGGCCGCCGGACCCCGCATACGGACCGCAGGACCCCGAGGGCCGGCCCGTCGTCGAACCTGGAATCGCGTCCGGTCCCGTCCAGCACGTGAACCCGGTGCACAGCGACGGCCGGCACCCCGGAGGTCCCGTCGCGGAAGAGGCCGACCCCGACCCGCGACAGCCCGCCCCCAAGCAACGCAAGCGGCGCCGCGGCGGTGCGCGGTTCGCGGGGATGGTCGAGGAGGAAGAGGCCGCCCCCGTCGTCGTACCCCCGGACGCCGCCGTACCGGTCCTGCCCGAACCGCCCGCCGCGAGCGGCCGTACCCCGCGCGGGGCCCGCTTCGCCGGGGCCGCCGAAGCGGTGGACGTGCCGGAACCGCAGGCCGAGCAGCCGGTGGACACGGAGGCGCGGCGGGAGGTCGCCGGGACGGTCGGGACGCTGGCGCGGCTGCGGGGCGAGGGCCGTAGCGGCGAGGCGCATGCGCTGCTGGTGGAGGCCGCCTACTGGCCCGCCGCCAGGATTCCGCTGCTCGCCGCCGAGATGCAGCGGGCCGGGCTCGGTGCCGACTGGGCGACGCTGCTGTGGGAGGCGGCCTCGCTGCCCGCCGACCGACTGGTCGCCGCGGCCGATGCGCTGGTCGCGGCGGGGCGGACGGCGGACGGGGAGCAGATCCTGCGGCAGGGCGTGGCGCGGCCCGCGGTCGAGATCGGGCAGGCCGTGCTCGGGCTGGCCGGTGCTGGGCGGCGGCGCGAGATCCGTGCGCTGTTGGACGCGTACGTCCGGGTCCGCACCCCGGAGGAGGCCGCCCGCAGCGTCGAGCCCGACCCGGGGGCCCTCGTGCCGCTGCTGCTGGAAGCCGCGCGCGGGGTGTCCGAGGAGCGCCACTGGGACCTGGTGCACGCCCTTAGGGTCGCCGGATTCGCTGCCTGACATACACATCAGTACGCACCGGGCGGCTCTGTGACTCACCCACCGGAGTGTGAAACGTGATCGACTCAGCGGGTTAACGACGATGGTCTTGGCAAGGCTGTCCCCGAGGCTTACTTTCGACCCTCTACGGCAGTATCTACGGGCGTAGAGGCTCTGACGTCCCGTCGAAGGAGCAGCTCATGGCCAACGTCGTTCGTGCCGCTCTGGTCCAGGCCACCTGGACCGGCGACACCGAGTCCATGGTGGCGAAACACGAGGAGTACGCCCGGGAGGCGGCTCGCCAGGGCGCCAAGATCATCGGCTTCCAGGAAGTCTTCAACGCGCCCTACTTCTGCCAGGTCCAGGAGCCCGAGCACTACCGCTGGGCCGAGCCGGTGCCCGACGGGCCGACCGTGCGCCGTATGCAGGAGCTCGCGCGCGAGACCGGCATGGTGATCGTCGTCCCGGTCTTCGAGGTCGAGCAGTCCGGTTTCTACTACAACACCGCGGCAGTGATCGACGCCGACGGCACCTTCCTCGGCAAGTACCGCAAGCACCACATCCCCCAGGTAAAGGGTTTCTGGGAGAAGTACTACTTCAAGCCCGGCAACGTCGGCTGGCCGGTCTTCGAGACCGCCGTCGGCAAGGTCGGCGTCTACATCTGCTACGACCGCCACTTCCCGGAGGGCTGGCGGCAACTCGGCCTGAACGGCGCCCAGTTGGTCTACAACCCGTCGGCCACCTCGCGCGGCCTGTCCGCCCACCTCTGGCAGCTGGAGCAGCCCGCGGCCGCCGTCGCCAACGAGTACTTCATCGCCGCGATCAACCGGGTCGGCCAGGAGGAGTACGGGGACAACGACTTCTACGGGACGTCGTACTTCGTCGACCCGCGCGGCCAGTTCGTGGGGGAGGCGGCGAGCGACAAGGGCGAGGAACTCGTCGTCCGTGACCTCGACTTCGACCTCATCGAAGAGGTGCGGCAGCAGTGGGCCTTCTACCGGGACCGGCGGCCCGACGCGTACGAGGGGCTGGTGCAGCCGTGACCAAGGACCTGCTGGGGCGCCACCGCGCCGTCCTGCCCGACTGGCTCGCCCTCTACTACGAGGACCCGCTGGAGATCACACACGGCGAGGGGCGGTACGTCTGGGACGCCGAGGGCAACCGCTACCTCGACTTCTTCGGCGGCATCCTCACCACCATGACCGCGCACGCGCTCCCCGAGATCACCAAGGCGGTGAGCGAACAGGCCGGGCGGATCATCCACTCGTCCACCCTGTACCTCAACCGGCCGATGGTCGAACTGGCCGAGCGCATCGCCCAGTTGTCCGGCATCCCGAACGCCCGTGTCTTCTTCACCACGTCCGGCACGGAGGCCAACGACACCGCGCTGCTGCTGGCGACCACGTACCGTCGCAGCAACACCATCCTCGCGATGCGCAACAGCTACCACGGCCGCTCCTTCAGCTCGGTCGGCATCACCGGCAACCGCGGCTGGTCCCCGACCTCGCTGTCCCCGCTCCAGACGCTGTACGTCCATGGCGGCGTCCGTACCCGAGGTCCGTACGCGTCGCTCAGCGACAGCGAGTTCATCGCGGCCTGCGTCGAGGACCTCAACGACCTCCTCGGCCACACCCGCCCGCCGGCGGCCCTGATCGCCGAACCCATCCAGGGCGTCGGCGGCTTCACCTCCCCGCCGGACGGCCTGTACGCCGCCTTCCGTGAGGTGCTCAGCGAGCGGGGCATCCTCTGGATCGCCGACGAGGTGCAGACCGGCTGGGGCCGCACCGGCGACCACTTCTGGGGCTGGCAGGCGCATTCCCAGAGCGGTCCGCCCGACATCCTCACCTTCGCCAAGGGCATCGGCAACGGCATGTCCATCGGCGGCGTCGTCGCCCGGGGCGAGATCATGAACTGCCTGGACTCCAACAGCATTTCGACGTTCGGCGGTACCCAGATCACCATGGCGGCGGGGCTCGCGAACCTGACGTATCTGCTGGAGCACGACCTCCAGGGCAACGCCCGGCGGGTCGGCGGACTGCTCATCGAGCGGCTGCGGGCCGCCGCGGCGCAGGTTCCCGGCGTACGGGAGGTGCGTGGGCGCGGGCTGATGCTCGGCATCGAGCTGGTCAAACCCGGGACGGACAAGGCCGACCCGGAGGCCGCGAGTGCCGTGCTGGAGGCGGCCCGCGCGGGCGGGCTGCTCATCGGCAAGGGCGGCGGCCACAACACCAGCGCCCTGCGCGTCGCCCCGCCGCTGTCCCTGACCGTCGCGGAGGCCGAGGAGGGCGCCGCGATCCTCGAACACGCTCTGAGGAGCACCCAGTAGCAGAACCTGAGCAAGGGAACGCCGCCATGACCACCACCTTGGGGACCCTGGAACCCGCCCTGTCGGTCCGCCAGGTCCTCACCCTGGAACGGGTGCTCGCCGGGGAGCCCGAGGTGGTGGCCGGCGCGAGCCAGCTCGACCGGCCCGTGCGCTGGGTGCACGTCGCCGAGGCCGCCGACGTGGGTGTGATGCTCAGCGGCGGCGAGATGGTGCTGACGACGGGCGTGCTGCTGGCCGGGGACGAGGACAAGCAGGTCGAGTACATCCGGTCCCTGCACCGTGCGGAGGCCGCGGCCGTGGTCCTCGGACTCGGCCGTGCCTTCCCGACCCCGCCGGACGTGATGCGCCGGGCGGCCGAGCGGTGCGGTCTGCCGATGGTCGTGCTCCATCGCCCCTTCCCCTTCGCCGAGTTGACCGAAGAGGTCCAATCCCGGCTCGTACGGCGGAAGTTCGCCGCCGTCAGCCTCTCCGAGGCCGTACGGACCGCGCTCACCGGACTCATCACCGCGGGCGCCCCGCTGCAACGACTGCTCGACGAGGTCGCCCAGCACAGCGCCTGCCCGGTCGTCGTCACCAACCTCGCGCACCGCGTCCTCGCCACGGCGGGGGAGCGGCCCGCGGTGGACGACGTGCTGCGCGACTGGGAGCGGATCGCCCGGCAGGCGGGCGGGAGCGAGGGCGACGGCTGGATCCGCGCCGAGCTGGGCGGGCGCGGGGAGCGGTGGGGGCAGATCATGCTCTGCGGGTATCGCGGGGACACGGCCGCCGGACGCTTGCTCGCCGACCGTGCCGCCGAGGCACTCGTGCTGCACCGCATGCTCGGCGGCGGCACCGCGCACTCCTGGGAGGAGGAGTCGGCGCAGGGACTGCTCACCGACCTGGTGAGCGGTGTCGTACCGGCCAGGCAGCTGCTGCCCCGGGCACGGGCGGCCGGGCTGCCGGTCAACCGGCGGACGTTCGTGCCGCTCGTCGTGCGGGACGGCGATCCGGCCCAACTCGACCGTATGCTCCGCCTGTTGGGGCTGCCCGGACTGGTCGCCGAGCTGGCAGACGGCGCCACCGCCGTCCTGCTCAGCCTGGCCAGGGACCAGGACGCAGGGGTGCTTACGGCGCACTTCGCGGCGCGGCTGCGTACCGAGTCGGCGTCGGGGGAGTCCGTGGTCGCCGCGGCCGGTCCGCGGATCGCCTGGGACGACGTACCCGCCGGACTGCGCGAGGCGCAGCACGTCGCGGACGCCGTCGCCGACTCCTCGGCGGTCCTGGATCTCCCGGCCGTCGTACGCCTGAAGGACGTACATCTGCGGGGCCTGATCCGGCTGCTGCGCGACGACCCGCATGTGCAGTCCTTCGCGGAACGGGAGCTGGACGGGCTGCTCTGCGAGCCGGAGGAGGACCTGCTGGCGGTCCTGCGGACGTACCTCGCCTCCGGCCGCAACAAGTCCCGCACCGCACAGCTCCACCACGTCTCGCGGCCCGCGCTGTATCGCAGGCTGGAGGCCATACAGGGGCGGCTCGGCGTCGACCTCGACGACTTCGAGCAGGCCGCCTCGGTGCACATCGCGCTCCTGGCGCACGACGCGCAACAGGGCTGAAACATGGAACGACCTGGGAAAACGGTGGTGAAACATGGGCCCACGCGAGGGTGACACCGTGGCACGCCGGGTGCCCGCAGACGTGACACGTTGCAACTCAAACCGGACTCGTCGGCTTTCTAGGCTCCTCGGACACCGAGTGACCGGAGGTCCCGATGAGCAGAGTGATTCGTGCCGCCCTCTTCCAGACCGCGTGGACGGGCGACAAGGAGTCGATGATCCAGGTACACGAGCAGGCGGTGCGCGACGCGGCCGCGCAGGGTGCTCAAGTGCTGTGTTTCCAGGAGCTGTTCTACGGACCGTATTTCTGCCAGGTTCAGGACAAGGCGTTCTACGAGTACGCGGAGGCGGTCCCGGAGGGGCCGATCGTCAAGCGCTTCCAGGCACTCGCCGAGGAACACGGCATCGTGCTCGTCCTGCCGATGTACGAGGAGGAGCAGCCGGGCGTCCTCTACAACACCGCCGCCGTGATCGACGCGGACGGCTCGTACCTCGGCAAGTACCGCAAGCACCACATCCCGCAGGTGCCGGGCTTCTGGGAGAAGTTCTACTTCCGTCCGGGGAACAGCGGTTGGCCGATCTTCGAGACGGCCGTCGGCAGGATCGGCGTCTACATCTGCTACGACCGGCACTTCCCGGAGGGCTGGCGCGCGCTGGGTCTCGCCGGTGCCGAGATCGTCTTCAACCCGTCGGCCACCTCGCGCGGCCTGTCCGCCTACCTGTGGCAGCTGGAACAGCCGGCCGCGGCCGTCGCCAACGAGTACTTCGTCGGTGCGATCAACCGGGTGGGCGTCGAGGAGTACGGCGACAACGACTTCTACGGGACGACCTACTTCGTCGACCCGGAGGCCCAGTTCGTCGGCGAGGTGGCCAGCGACAAGGAGACCGAACTGGTCGTCCGCGACCTGGACATGGCCAAGCTGCGCGAGGTCCGCGACCGCTGGCAGTTCTACCGCGACCGCCGCCCGGACGCGTACGAGCCGCTAACCGCACCATGATCGGAAGCGGTACCCGCGCCCCGTAGGGGCGCGGGGCAGCGTCCATTAGCGGCTTCGCCGCGGGGCGCGACCAGCCACAGACGACCCGCACCTTTCGACCACAACCCAGCGGAGTCAGCCCATGAGTACCCGTACCGTCATCCGCGGCGGTCTCGTCATCACCGCGTCCGACGAGATCCACGCCGACGTCCTGATCGAGGACGGCCGTATCGCCGCCCTCGCCGCCTCCGGCACCCCGGCCGCCGAGGCCTGGACGGCCGAGCGGGTCATCGACGCCACCGGGAAGTACGTGATCCCGGGCGGTGTCGACGCCCACACCCACATGGAGCTGCCGTTCGGCGGCACCTTCGCCTCCGACACCTTCGAGACCGGCACCCGTGCGGCGGCCTGGGGCGGGACGACGACGATCGTCGACTTCGCCGTGCAGAGCGTCGGGCACACCCTGCGCGAGGGCCTCGACACCTGGCACGCCAAGGCCGAGGGCAACTGCGCCATCGACTACGGCTTCCACATGATCGTCTCCGACGTGAACCAGGAGACGCTGAAGGAGATGGACCTGCTGGTGGAGGAGGGGGTGACCTCCTTCAAGCAGTTCATGGCGTATCCGGGCGTTTTCTACTCGGACGACGGCCAGATCCTGCGCGCGATGCAGCGTTCCGCCGAGAACGGCGGGCTGATCATGATGCACGCAGAAAACGGTATCGCCATCGATGTCCTGGTCGAGCAGGCGCTGGCCCGCGGCGAGACCGACCCCCGCTACCACGGCGAGGTCCGCAAGGCCCTGCTGGAGGCCGAGGCCACCCACCGTGCCATCAAGCTGGCGCAGGTCGCCGGTGCACCCCTGTACGTCGTGCACGTCTCGGCGACGGAGGCGGTCGCCGAGCTGGCCAGGGCGCGCGACGAGGGGCTGCCCGTCTTCGGGGAGACCTGCCCGCAGTATCTGTTCCTGTCGACCGACAACCTCGCCGAGCCGGACTTCGAGGGTTCGAAGTACGTGTGCTCCACGCCCCTGCGGCCCAAGGAGCACCAGGCCAAGCTGTGGCAGGGTCTCAGGACGAACGACCTCCAGGTGGTCTCCACCGACCACTGCCCCTTCTGCTTCGTGGGCCAGAAGGAGCTGGGCCGGGGCGACTTCTCCAAGATCCCCAACGGTCTGCCGGGCGTCGAGAACCGTATGGACCTGCTCCACCAGGCCGTCGTCGACGGGCACATCAGCCGTCGGCGCTGGATCGAGATCGCCTGCGCCGCCCCGGCCCGGATGTTCGGCATGTACCCGAAGAAGGGCACCATCGCGCCGGGCGCCGACGCCGACGTCGTCATCTACGACCCGCACGCCGAGCAGGTCATGTCCGTCGAGACGCACCACATGAACGTCGACTACTCGGCGTACGAGGGCAAGCGCACCACCGGCCGGGTCGAGACGGTCCTCTCGCGCGGCGAACTCGTCATCACCGAGCGGGAGTACACCGGACACGCCGGCCACGGCGTCTACACCCCGCGCTCCACCTGTCAGTACCTCAACTAGGAGTGGCGCACATGGACTTCGGACTCGTCCTGCAGACCGACCCGCCGGCCTCGAAGGTCATCAGCCTGATGAAGCGGGCCGAACGCAACGGCTTCACGTACGGCTGGACCTTCGACTCGGCCGTGCTCTGGCAGGAGCCGTTCGTGATCTACAGCCAGATCCTCTCCAACACGACGAGGCTGAAGGTCGGCCCGATGGTCACCAACCCGGGCACCCGCACCTGGGAGGTCACCGCCTCCACGTTCGCCACCCTCAACGACATGTTCGGCAACCGCACGGTGTGCGGCATCGGCCGGGGTGACTCCGCGATGCGCGTCGCGGGCCGCACCCCGAACACCCTCGCCAGGATCAGCGAGGCCATGAAGGTCATCAGGGCGCTCGCCTCGGGCCAGGAGGCGGACCTCGGGGGCACGGTCATCAGGTTCCCCTGGATCAAGGAGGACGCCGAACTCCCGGTCTGGATGGCCGCGTACGGGCCGAAGGCCCTGAAGATGACCGGCGAGGAGGCCGACGGGTTCATCCTCCAGCTTTCCGACCTGTACCTCACCGAGTACATGGTCAAGGCGGTCAAGGATGCGGCGGTCGCGGCCGGGCGTGATCCGTCCGAGGTCAAGATCTGCGTTGCCGCGCCCGCCTACGTCACCGAGGACGACTCACCCGAAGCGCTCGCCCACGCCCGCGAGCAGTGCCGCTGGTTCGGCGGGATGGTCGGCAACCACGTCGCCGATCTGGTGTCCAAGTACGGTGCGCACTCCGCCGCCGTACCCGACGAGCTCACCGAGTACATCAAGGCCCGCGAGGGCTACGACTACTCCCACCACGGACGCGCCGACAACCCCGACACCGCGTTCGTGCCCGACGAGATCGTCGACCGGTTCTGCGTCATCGGGCCGGCCGAGAAGCACATCGAGAAGCTGAACGCGCTGCGCGAGCTGGGCGTCGACCAGTTCGCCGTCTATGACATGCACGACGCTCAGGAAGCCACGATCGACGCGTACGGGTCGCAGGTGATCCCGGCCGTCAACGGCTGAGCAATTCCCCTCTGATCGAGTCCCTCCATTTGAGTCTCCCCCTTCCCGCCGTCCCGGGAAGGGGGGCCCGCCCGCACGGCCTTTCCCGTCCCACCTCCCCCTGATTGGCCTGCCCATGACCGACACCGCTCCCACGGCCATACCGCCGTCCACTCAAGTCACCCTGGCCGACGGCCGGGTGGAGATAGCCCCGGACGCCCCCGCTCCGGGCGGTGCCTATGCCAACGAGGACCTGCTGCCGGTTCCCGTCGAGAAGCGCACCTGGACCACGTACAACTTCTCCGCGCTGTGGGTCGGCATGGCCCACAACACGGCTTCCTGGACCCTGGCCTCCGGTCTGATCGCGGTGGGCATGGACTGGAAGCAGGCGGTGTTCACCATCGCCCTGGCCAATGTGATCGTGCTGGTGCCGATGCTGCTCACCGGGCATGCGGGACCCAAGTACGGCATCCCCTTCCCGGTCTTCGCCCGCGCCTCCTTCGGTATCCGCGGCGCCAACCTCCCCGCTGTCGTCCGGGCGTTGGTGGCATGCGGGTGGTTCGGCATCCAGACCTGGATCGGCGGCGAGGCGATCTACTTCCTGGCCGGAAAGCTCATCGGCAACGGCTGGAGCGATGCCGGGAAGGTCGGCGGCTACGCCTGGACCATGTGGCTGTCGTTCGCGATCTTCTGGGCGATCCAGGTCGCCATCATCTACCGGGGCATGGAGACGATCCGCCGCTTCGAGAACTGGGCGGCGCCCTTCGTGATCGTCGGCGCGCTCGTGATGCTGGTGTGGATGAGCAACAAGGCCGGCGGCTTCGGCCCGCTGCTCGACCAGCCCTCCAAGCTGGGCTGGGGCGGCGACTTCTGGAAGCTCTTCTGGCCCTCCCTCATGGGCATGATCGGCTTCTGGTCCACTCTGTCGCTGAACATCCCGGACTTCACCCGCTACGGCAAGAGCCAGAAGGCCCAGATGTGGGGCCAGGCGCTGGGCCTGCCCACGACGATGACGCTGTTCGCGTTCCTGTCGGTGATGGTGACGTCCGGTTCGCAGGCGGTGTACGGCGAGCCGATCTGGAACCCGGTCGAGCTGGCCGCCAAGACGGACAATGTGGTGGGCCTGCTGTTCGCGCTGGTGACCGTGCTGGTGGCGACGCTGTCCGTGAACGTCGCGGCCAACCTGGTGTCCCCGGCCTTCGACTTCTCCAACATCGCGCCCCGCCGGATCACCTTCCGCGCGGGCGCTCTGGCCACCTGTGTCATCGGTGTGCTGATCTTCCCGTGGAAGCTGTACTCCGACCCGGAGGGCTACATCTTCACCTGGCTCGGTCTGGTCGGCGGTCTCCTCGGCACGGTCGCCGGCATCCTGATCGCCGACTACTGGATCCTGCGCCGCGGCAAGCTCGACCTGGTCGACCTGTACCGACCGGGCGGGCAGTACTGGTACGAGGGCGGCTGGAACTGGCGGGCGGTCGTCGCCTTCGCGGCCGGCGGCGTCCTTGCCGTCGGCGGTGCCAGCTTCGCCCCGCTGTTCGACGGCCGGCCGATCCCGGCGCTGTCGTCGCTGGCCGACTACGGCTGGGCGGTGGGGCTGGGCACCTCGATGGTGCTGTACCTGGTCCTGATGCTGCTGCGCGGCCGGGAGAAGGCCGTCGGCTGACCGGAGTTGGAGGACGGTCAGCTCTTCTGGCCGTCCTCCAGCGTCGCCACCGCGTCCTTGGCGGCCTTGATGGCGCCCTTGTTGATCTCGTCCGTGCTGGGCGCCTTCTTCGACTCGAAGTCGCTGCCGTTGTACGTGATGACCACCAGCGCGTTGGACGAGCGGACCACCACGACGCCCTCGCGGGTCTGCTGCTTGTCCTGGGTGGTGAGGTTCACCACGGAGTAGCCCGCCTCGCCCACGCCGGGGACCTCGCCGCCGCCACTGTCGTCCGAGATGCGTTCCTTGTACGACTTCTCCGCCGCCGCCTCCGACTCCATCACCTCGAAGGAGACGTCGAGCCAGCGGTAGTCGTACCCCTTGAGCGCGTTCCAGGAGCAGGTGCGGCGCACCTTCGAGTCCGTGGACGCGATCTCCTTGCCGGCCGTCTTGGCGCCGGGGACCAGGGACTTGACCGTCTTCTCGGGCACACTCTTGCACGGCGAGGGGGCGGCGTCGTACGCCTTCGACGCCGCGGAGGTGGCGGGTGCGGTCGGCGACTGGGACCCGTTGTCCTGGCCGGCCTTGTTCTCGGCGGCCGGCGCCGAGGGGCCGGATGACAGAGCCCAGCCCGACACGGCGAGCACGGCAACCGGGGCCAGGCGCGCGGAGAGGGTGAGCGGCAGGGGTAGCGAACGCACAGCGCACTTCTCGTGGGGGACGGTGCGGACGGGGTCCGCACTGCGGACGGGACGCCAGTGTCACACGAGTCCCTGTGGGGCGGAAGCGAAACTTCGCTCCGTGCACGCCCGGTGACTGCGCCCACGTCCGCCCCTCACGGCCGGACGGCCGTCACACACCAGACCGCAGCCCGCATCCGCACTCCGAGATCCGTCTCGTACGGGCGCAGGGCGTCCTCCAGTTCGGCGCGCTGACCGGCGCGGACCGTGCCCCCCGGCGAGCGGGACAGGAGGAAGTCGACGGCGTCTGTCACATCGCGGCCCCACACCGTGTGGATGGTGACAGGCGTCACGGTCACTTCCTCGTAGTCCCTGAGGGCGGCGCGGATCCGGGCCGGGGCGGAGAGGGACGCCATCGCCGTGTGCGCCGCGACCGTCTCCGCGTCCGGTTTGTCGACGAGCCGGGCGAACAGGCCGAGGGCCCGGGACTCCTCCGACTCGGGCCCGGCAGGCTGCGGACAGATGAACGCGAGCCGCCCTCCCGGCCGCAGCGCCCGCGCCAGATTGCGGAAGGCGGCCGCGTGATCGGCGAAGAACATGACGCCGCCCCGGCTGATGACGACGTCGTACCCGGCGGGCGGGAACGCGTACAGCTGCGCGTCCCCGTACTCGAACGCCGCGTTGCTGGTCCCCTCGTCGACGCTGCTCGCGCGGGCCCGCTTCAACAGGGGCGCGGAGATGTCGACGCCGAGGGCGGGTCCGGGGGCGGCGAGCCGGGCCGCGATCCGTGTGGTCGCGCCGGCACCGCAGCCGACGTCCAGGACGCGGTCGCCGGCCTCGATCGCCGCGGCGGCGAACAGCGCGTCGTTCACCTCGGCGAGCATCGTGTCGTAGCGCTCCTGGTGATCGGCCCAGTGTGTGCCGACGGAGCCGTTCCAGGCGGCGGCCTGACGCGGGTTGGCGAGGCGGGCGATCACGAGGCCTCCTCGGCGGTGTGCAGGGGGAGCGCGCTCTCGATGCGGTCCACGGCGGCGAACGCGCCGAACGCGACGAGATGCACCAGGCAGTGGTCCGTATGTTCTGGTTTGCGCCAGGCTGTGATGTCTTCGTCGGTGATGCGGTACGGCGCCAGCGCGGCCAGCAGCGCGAGGCGCGCGCCGGGGCGCTCACGCCGGTCCGGGAACCCGCCCAGGGCGAGCGGCGGATGCTCCCCGTCCCAGTCCCGCAGGGTCTGCCGTACGACAGTCCGGTCCTCGGAGTCCAGTAGTCCCGCGCCTGCCGAGGCGGCGGTCCGCAGCGCCGCGTACGCGGGGCCGACGGGTGTGCCGTCCGCCCAGGCGGGGCCCGGGGCGGGAGCGTCGAGCAGGGCGAGGGCGGCGCCGGGCCGGACGGTTCGGCGTACGGTCCGGGCGAGGGTGCGGCCCATGAGGCTCCGTACCGGCCGCAGCCGCTGGGCGTTGCCCGGCATGAGGCGCTCGGTCAGCAGGGCCGAGGCGATCCGGTTGATGAAATGGAAGGCGAACGCGGTGCCCAGGTAGCCGGGGGCGTGCTCGCGCGGGAACGGGTACGGCTCCAGGGCGGTGCCCGGGGCGCGGGTGCTCTGCCCCCAGGCGAGCACGCGCGCGTGCTCCTCGTTCTCCGGCTGCTCCCCGCGGGCCAGGCGCTCCGCAAGGGCGTGGTCGCCGGTGGCGTGCAGCAGGACGGTGTGCGCGTCCACGCAGAACGGGCACTTGTTGGCGAGGGACACCCCGAGGGCCGCCAGCTCCTTGCCGGTGCGGCCGCCGGGTCCTGCGAGCAGCGACTCGCGCATCAACGCCCAGGCGGGGGCGAGGATTTCGGGTGCCGAGGACAGTACGACGAAGGTGACCGGCCGGTCGATGCCGAAGTCGCGGGAGAGCTGCTGGTACACCTCGGCGACGCGGCCGGTGGCCGACTTGGGCGGCAGGGGCTCGGTGTAGCGAAACGGTGTGGACATGGGCAGCAGCCTGCGCCTCGGGGGGCGCCGCGGTCGTCGTACGGCCGAAGACAGTCGGCGCTACGGCGGCAAGGTGCGCCGGTGTCCGGCACTACTGCGTGGGGAGTAGTGGGGGAGCCGTCCACAGGGCGGACGCCGGTGTCGGTGCGGCCGTTTACTGTTTCGGGCATGAGCGAGCAGTCGGCCATCCGTGGACGTCTCGCCGACGCGGCCCTCGCGGTCGTCGTCGGCGCCCTCGTGATGACCGCGGCCGCTTTCGACGCGGACACCAGCGCCGTCGACTACGCGTTCATCGCAGTGAGTTCGATCTCGCTCGCCTTCTATCGCTCGGCCCCGCTCGCGGTGCTGGCGGTGTCCACGGCCGGCGGCGCTGCGTACGTTCTGCACGCCCATCCGGGGGCGCTCGCGGCCCTCCCCGTCATCGGCGCGGTGCACACGGCGGCCCGCGTGGGACGCCGGGGATACGCGGCCGTGGCGAGCGGGGTGTTCCTGGCGGCGTACATCGCGACGGGTCCGACAACGCAGGAGGTGGTCGAGCGGGCCGCGCTGCTCGCGGGCTGGTTCCTGTGCGCGTTGGTCACAGGTCTGGCCGACAGCAACTGGCGGGCCTATCTGCGCCAGACCGAACAGCGCGCACTGGAGGCGGAGCGCACCCGGGAGGAGGCGGCGCTGCGCCGCGCCGGCGAGGAACGCCTACGGATCGCCAGGGAGTTGCACGACTCGCTCACGCACAGCATCTCGATCGTCAAGCTCCAGGCCGGCGTCGCCGTGCACCTGGCCCGCAAACGGGGCGAGGAGATACCGCCCGCCCTGCTCGCCATCCAGGAGGCGAGCGGCGAGGCGATGCGTGAACTGCGCGCCACCCTGGAGGTGTTGCGGACCGACGAGCCGGCCGGCACCCCCGCGCTGCTCGTGGAGCGCGCCCGCGCGGCGGGCCTCGCGGTGGACCTGACGGTGACGGGCGACGAGCGTCCCCTGCCGGCGACCGTCGACCGGGCCGTGTACCGCATCGTGCAGGAAGCCCTGACGAACGCGGCACGACACGCGGGACCGGCCCAGACCCAGGTCCAACTGGGCTATGCAGAGGGTGAGTTGACAGTACGCGTGGACGACGACGGCCTCGCCGACCCCGCCCGTCCGCCCACGCAGGGCGTGGGCCTCACCGGTATGCGCGAACGCGTCACGGCCCTCGGCGGCACACTGCACGCCGCCCCGCGCGCGGAGGGCGGCTTCTCGGTCCGCGCGCGGCTGCCGCTGGGGGAGCAGGGATGATCAGGGTCGCGCTCGTCGACGACCAGGCGCTGATGCGGGCCGGCTTCCGGGCCCTCCTCGACGCCGAGGACGGCATCGAGGTGGTCGGCGAGGCGGCGGACGGGGAGCAGGGCGTCGAACTGGTCCGGTCCGAGGTGCCCGACATCGCGCTGATCGACGTACAGATGCCGGTGCTGACGGGCATCGAGGCGACCCGCCGCATCGCCGCCGACCCCGCCCTGGCCGCCGTCCGCGTGGTGATCCTCACCAACTACGGCCATGACGAGTACGTCTTCGAGGCGCTGCGGGCGGGCGCGAGCGGCTTCCTGCTGAAGGACACCGAACCGGCCGACCTGCTCCAGGCCATCGAGGTGGTCGCCCACGGCGAGGCCCTGCTGTCCCCTTCCGTCACCCGCGCTCTGATCGGCGAGTTCGTCTCCCGTCCCCCGGACCGGGCCACGGCCCCCGGCCTGGAGTGCCTGACCCGCCGCGAACGCGAGGTGACGGCCCTCGCCGCGCGCGGCCTCACCAACGACGAGATCGCCGAGCACATGGTCATCAGCCCCTTCACGGCGAAGACCCACATCAGCCGTGCGATGACGAAGCTGGGGGCACGGGACCGGGCCCAACTGGTCGTCTTCGCCTATGAGTCGGGGCTGGTGACGGCACGCAACCACTGAGACGCCGATCTGCCGGTCACCGGCCGGGGTCCACCCATGCGAGGCCGTCCTCGGATGCCACCAGACCACCCGGACGCAGGGGCGCCTCGTCCTCCAGCGGCCCGCCGAAGACACCTCGTTCCTGAAGGACCGCACCTTCCTGGAACACCTGGCGGATGGTGGCGGACTCGAAGAGCGGATTGCGCCGGCCGTCGGAGTCCGGAAGGCGGCCGACGGCCCGGTCGATGTCCGAGGAGGCGGCCGCGAGGCGTGCGCCCGCCGTCCCGGGCCCGGCGAGCGAGGCGTCGCCGGAGGCCAGACCGCCCACCAGCTCGACGAACGCCTCGAGTTCCGTGGCGCCGACGTGGGTGACCTTGCGTGCCTTCCAGAAGTACGACCGCTCGTCCTGGTGCATGTCGTAGAAGGAGACCAGGAACTCGTAGAACCGGCCGTACTCGTGCCGGTAGCGAGCCTCGAACTCCTCGAAACAGCGGTCCTCGTCCAGTCCCGCGGCCTCGATGCCGCTGTTGATCGAGCGGGCCGCGAGCAGTGCTCCGTACGTGGCGAGATGCACCCCGGAGGACAGCACCGGGTCGACGAAGCAGGCCGCGTCACCGACCAGCAGCATGCCGGGTGTCCACAGCCGGGTCTTCCAGTACGAGTAGTCCTTGCGGACGCGGACCTGGTCGTACGGCGCCTCGGTCGCCCGGGGCACGTCGACGAGCAGGTCCCGGACCTCGGAGCAGGAGTCGATCAGGCGGCGCCAGGCGGCCGCCGGGTCCCGCTGGATCGCCGCGGCGTTCTCCCGGCTCACCACCGCGCCCACGCTGGTCAGATCGTCGCGGAGCGGGATGTACCAGATCCAGCCCTCGTCGAAGGCGGCGCAGAAGATGTTGCCGTCGTTCGGCTTCGGCAGGCGTTCGCCCCCGGCGAAGTAGCCGAACACCGCGATGTTCCGGAAGAAGTCGGAGTACGTGCGCTTCCCGCCGACCTGCGAGTGGATGCGGCTGCCGTTGCCGGAGGCGTCCACGACGTACCGTGCCCGGACCTCGACGGTGGCGCCGTCCGGGCCGGTCAGGCGGACGCCCCGGACCCGCTCCTCGTCCGCGAGTACGCTCCCGACGCGGCAGCCCTCCCGTACCTCCACGCCGACCCGGCGGGCGTTGTCCAGCAGGATGGTGTCGAACCGGGACCGCTCGACCTGGTAGGCGAACGAGGTCGGGTCGGCCAGCCGCGGGGACAGCGCGAAGGAGAACTGCCAGGGGTCCCGGTTCCTGCCCCAGCGGAAGGTGCCGCCGCGCTTGACCTTGAAGCCCGCCTTCGCGACCTCCGCCTCGACGCCGAGGATGCGGCACACGCCGTGCACGGTGGAGGGCAGCAGCGACTCGCCGATCTGGTAGCGGGGGAACGTGTGCTGTTCCAGGAGGAGGACGCGATGGCCCCGCAGCGCCACGGCCGCCGCGACGGTCGCCCCGGCCGGGCCGCCGCCCACGACGATGACGTCGAAGTCCTCCTCGCTTCTCATGACCTGTCCGGGATTCATCGCTCTCCTTGTGCGGTCGGCCGAGCCTTCGTGAGCCCGAGGGAGTCGATCCAGCTGCGGACGGCCGCCACCGTGGTGTGGGCGTGGTCCCGCATGAACGAGACATGGTCGCCCGGCACGTCGACGCGCTCGTGCGGGAGCGGCCAGGAGGTCCGCCAGCCGTCCGGGCCCGCGCTCGCCGCCATCTCCGGGGTGGGCTCGGTGGCCCGGACCAGCAGGGTCGGGGTGCCGACCGGTTCCGGATCCCAGCCGAGGAACATCCGGGTGTACGCGCCGAGCGCCGCCACGCCGTTGTCCTCGTCCCCGGTGCAGTCGTTCCCGGCCAGGCGTGGCGCGACGGCTGAAGCCGGCAGGGACAGCAGCCAGTCCTTGTCGCCGTTGCCGTCGCCGATGAGATACGTGTCGAGCAGCACCTGACCGGCGGGGGCGGTCCCCAGCGCTTCCAGTCGCCGGGTCACGGTGTGTGCGACGGCGCCTCCGCCGGACATCCCGACGACGACGAACGGCCGGCCGCCGACATGCCGCAGCACCGTCTCGGCGTGGGTGTGCGCCAGTGTCTCCCGGTCGGCCGGCACCGCGTCGCCCTCGACGACGCCGGGGTGCGGGAACTCCAGGACGTCCAACTCGCCCTGGAACGAACGGTGGAAGCGGGGGAACTCCCCGGCCGGGGCGTCGAAGAGCGGATGGTAACCGGGGAAGAACACCAGCACCGGGCCGTCGCCGCCGCCGTCGGCCCGGCGCACCGGCGGGAGTGCGTGTTCGCGGCTGCCGGACGCGTCGAACGTCGGCACCCCCCAGGAGGCGGTGACCAGCATGTGCATCGCCGCGACCACCTGGCCGGCCTCGCAGACGCTCCGGTAGAGGGAGGAGAGCGTCCGCACGGGCCGGCCGTCCGCCGGCTGGGGCGTCCGCACCGGTGTCGTCCGCGGCAGGTCGTCGAGCAGGCCGAGCACATGGCGGGCGAGACCCTCCGCTGTCGGGTGCTCGAACACCACCGCGGCGGGCAGCCTCAGGTGCAGGGCCATGCTGAGCCGGTTGCGGATCTGGACGGCCGTCAGGGAGTCGAATCCGAGGTCGGCGAAGGCCCGGCCGGCCGGCAGCGCATCGGCATCGCCGTAGCCGAGCAGCGTGGCGACGTCGGCGCGCATCAACTCCACGAGCGCGCCCTCCCGTTGGTCTTCAGGGAGCCCGGCCAGCAGCTCCCGCCACGCCCCCGGCTCCAGAACCTGCTCCCCGCCGGGAGCGGAGTCGGTCGCCCCGGCGCCAGCCTTGGGGCGACCCGGGCGTATCAGTCCACGCAGCGGCGGTGGCAGGGCCCGACCGGCAGACCCGAGAGCGGCCCGGTCCAGCAGGATCGGCGCCAGCACGGGTTCGCGCTCGCGCAGCGCCGCGTCGAACAACGCCAGGCCCTGCTCGGGTGAGAGCGCCCGGATTCCGTCACGGGAGCCCGGCTGCTGTCCGCCCTCCCGGAACTGTGCGGCCATGCCGCCGTCGAGCTCCCACAGCCCCCACGCCAGCGAAACCCCGGGCAGCCCCAGCGCCGTGCGGTGCCGGGCGAGCGCGTCCAGGAACGCGTTCGCCGCCGCGTAGTTGCCCTGACCGGCCCGGCCGAGCAGGCCCGACGCCGAGGAGAACAGGACGAACGCCGACAGGTCCAGATTCCGTGTCAGTTCGTGCAGATGCCAGGCCGCGTCCGCCTTCGGCCGCAGCACCGCCGCCATGCGCTCCGGGGTCAGCGCGGGCAGTACACCGTCGTCGAGCACCCCGGCCGCGTGTACCACGGCGGCAAGCGGCGGCTCACAGCTCCTGACCGCGTCGGCCAGCGCGGCACGGTCGGTCACGTCACAGGAGACGATCCGGACCTCGGCCCCCAACTCCTCAAGAGCGGAACGCAGTTCGTCGGCGCCGGGTGCCTGCGGGCCGCGCCGCCCGGTGAGCAGCAGGTGGCGTACGCCGTACGAGGCGACCAGGTGACGGGCCAGTTCAGCGCCCAGCGCGCCGGTGCCGCCGGTGATCAGTACGGTGCCGTCCGGGCCGAAGGCGGCCCGGGCGCGCGTCCGGCCATCGGATGCCGTCTCGGTGAGCCGCGGCACCGTCACCCGACCTGCCCGGACGGCCAGTTGGGGTTCACCGGTGGTCACCGCCGCGGGCAGCAGCCGTAGGGACTCGGGATCTGCGTCGACATCCACCAGGACCACCCGTCCGGGCAGTTCCGACTGCGCGGTGCGCACCAGCCCCCAGACGGCCGCGCCCGCCAGGTCCGGTACGGGAGCGGTGGCGTTGCGCGTGATCACCACCAGGCGTGCTGCGGCTGTGTCCGGTTCGTCCTGCCAGTCCTGGAGTGCCCTGAGTACCCGGCCGGTCAGTCGGTGTACGGCGGAGAGGGGATCGCTGTCCGTCGCCGGACCGAGGGCCGTGACGGCCACGATGTCGGCGGAGCCGGGGGCAGCGGTGTCGATGATCTCGCCGAGGTTCAGCTCGTCCGGGCCCAGCACCGCCCAGCGCTCGCCGGGAACGCCGGAGGGCACGTCGACTAAGACCCAGTCGGGGCGCAGGAGACCACGTCGTACCACGTCGTCCCGGGTGCGGGGCAGTTCCCTGGTCGTCAGGGAGTTCACCCGCGCCACCGGGCGCCCCGTCGGATCGGCGAGCACCAGGGAGACCGAGTCCGCCCCGGCCGGGCTCACCCGTACCCGCAGCTCCGTCGCCCCGGCGGCATACAGACGCACTCCGCCCCACGCGAACGGCACCCGGACCGACGCGCCCGGCCCGGGCCCGGCGAGCAGCGGGGCGTGCAGGGCCGCGTCCAGCAGCGCCGGATGGATCCCGAATCGCCCGGCCTCGGCCACCGCCGGTTCGGGCAGCCGGACCTCCGCGAACAGGTCGTCGCCCCGCCGCCACACCGCTCGTACGCCCTGGAAGGCCGGCCCGTACGCGAAGCCGCCGTCCGTGAGGTCGGCGTACGCGTCCGTCAGATCCACCTCGTCCGCGCCCTGAGGCGGCCACACCGTCAGATCCTCCTGCGGGACTTCCGGCGCCCGGCCGAGCAGCCCGGTGACATGCCGGCTCCAGAGGTCGTCCTCGGTCCGGGAGTAGATGTCGAACGGGCGCCGGCCGGAGTCGTCTGCCGGTCCCACCACGACCTGGACACTCACCCCTGTGGCGGAGGGCAGGGCGAGCGGTGACAGGACGAGGAGTTCGTCCAGCACCTCGCAGCCTGCTTCGTCGCCCGCGCGTACGGCCATCTCCACGAACGCCGTCGCGGGGACGAGCACCGTCCCGGCGATCACATGGTCGGCGAGCCATGGCTGGTCCGTGGTGGACAGCAGCCCGGAGAACACCGTCCGGTCGGTGCCGGGCACCGTGAAGGCCGGGCCGAGCAGCGCATGCCCCTGCTGAGTGCCTGCCGTGGCCAGGGCGGCAGCGGGTGGCGCCTCCAGCCAGTACCGGCGCCGCTGGAACGCGTACGTCGGCAGGTCCACGCGCCGAGCCCCGGTGCCGGCGAACACCGCGGGCCAGTCGACGCGTACCCCGCGCACATGGAGCCCGGCCACGGCGGACAGCAGCGTCCGCGGTTCACGCTCACCGCCACGTGTGGCCGGGGCGAAGAACGGGTCCGTCAGACACTCCTGAGCCAGCGCGGTGAGCACGGGACCGGGACCGAGCTCCAGGAACGCCGAGACCCCGTTCCCCCCGAGCCACCGCACGGTGTCGGCGAACCGCACCGTGCGGCGGGCATGCCGCACCCAGTACTCGGGCGAACACAGCTCCTCGGCGTCGGCAGGCCGGCCCGACACGGCGGAGACCAGCGGAATCCGCGGTGGCCGGAAGGTCAACTCCTCGGCGGTACGGCGGAATTCGTCGAGCATCGGCTCCATCAGGGGTGAGTGAAAGGCATGGCTGACCTTCAGCCGTACGGTCCTGCGACCGCGCGCCTCGAACCCGGCCGCTACGGCGTGCACCGCTTCCCGTGCGCCGGAAATCACCACCGAGCGCGGCCCGTTCACGGCAGCGACCGCCACCTGGTCCGCGACATCCGCCAGTTGGCGCAGAACCTCGTCCTCGTCCGCGTCCAGGGCCACCATCGCCCCGCCCTCGGGCAGCGCCCGCATCAGCCGTCCCCGGGCCGCTACGAGCGTCGCGGCGTCGGCGAGATCCAGTACCCCGGAGACATGGGCCGCCGCCAGTTCCCCCACGGAGTGCCCGGCCAGGAAGTCGGCCTGTACGCCCCAGGACTCCAGCAGCCGGAACAGTGCCACCTCGAAGGCGAACAGCGCGGCCTGGGTGAAGTCGGTACGGTGCAGCAGGGCGGCCGACGGCGAATCCGGCTCGGCGGACAGCACCGTACGCAGCGGCAGTTCCAGCCGGTCGTCCAACTCCCGGCAGACTTCGTCGAAGGCCGCGGCGAAGGCGGGGAACGCCGCGCCGAGTTCCACGCCCATGCGGGCGCGCTGCGCGCCTTGGCCGGTGAACAGGAACGCCGCGCGGATCGCTGGATCGGCCAGGCTCGTCTCCGCTGGATGCGCCGCGATGGGTCGGCGGTCGGCTGCGGCGCCGTCGTGGCTGGTCGCGCCCCGCGGCGGAGCCGCAAATTGATGCAGCCCCGCGCCCCTTCGGGGCGCTGCCGAACCGTGGCCGCCTTGCCCCGAACTGCTTGGGGCGGCCAGCGCTTCCAGCCCGGCGAGCATCCGCTCCCGGTCGTCGGCCGGGATCAGCGCCCGGTGGGTGAGGGCCGACCTCGACACGGCCAGTGAGTAGCCGATGTCGGCGGACGAGAGGTCGGGCCGGGCCGTGACGGTGGCGGCCAGGCGGCGTGCCTGGTCGCGCAGGGCGCCTTCGTCGTCGGCGGAGAGCAGCCAGGGCACGGGCAGGGAGCATGCACCGGTGTGCCGCTCGGGCGGCGGCGGTTCTTCCAGGATCACATGCGCGTTGGTCCCGCCGATGCCGAAGGCCGACACGCCCGCACGCCGTGGCCGGTCCGCCGCCGACGGCCACGGCCGGGCGGTGGTCAGCAGTTCCACGCGGCCCAGGGACCAGTCGACGTGCGGTGACGGGGTCTGCGCGTGCAGGGTCCGGGGCAGTTCCCCCTGCCGCATGGCCTGCACCATCTTGATGACCCCGGCGACGCCGGCGGCCGCCTGTGTGTGCCCGAGGTTGGACTTGACCGAGCCCAGCAGCAGGGGGCGTTCGCGGTTCTGGCCGTAGGTGGCCAGCAGGGCCCGCGCCTCCACCGGGTCGCCCAGTGTGGTGCCCGTGCCGTGCGCCTCCACCGCGTCCACATCGCTCGCGCGGAGCCCGGCGTCGGCCAGCGCCTGGGTGATCAGCCGTTGCTGCGCCTGTCCGTTGGGCGCGGTCAGACCGTTGGACGCGCCGTCGGAGTTGACGGCGGAGCCACGCAGCACGGCCAGCACCGGATGGCCGTTGCGGCGCGCGTCGGAGAGCCGCTCCAGCAGCACAAGACCCGCCCCCTCGCCCCAGGCGGTGCCGTCCGCCGAGGACGAGAACGACTTGCAGCGGCCGTCGGGCGACAGCGCGCGCTGGCGGCTGAACGCCAGGAACGCATTGGGCGTCGCCATCACCGTGACACCGCCGGCCAGGGCCAGCGAGCACTCGCCCGAGCGCAGCGACCTGGCCGCCCAGTGCAGCGCCACCAGCGAGGACGAGCACGCGGTGTCGACCGTGATCGAGGGTCCGCGCAGGCCGTACGTATAGGAGATCCGCCCGGAGGTCACGCTGCCGGCCGAACCCAGGCCCAGATACGCCTCCAGGCCGTGGTGGGTGAAGCGGGCCGAGTAGTCGCCGTGCATCAGGCCGACGAACACCCCCGTGTCGCTCTCCCGCAGCGACGCCGGGTCGATCCCGGCCCGCTCCCAGACCTCCCACGAGGTCTCCAGCAGCAGCCGCTGCTGCGGGTCCATGGCCAGCGCCTCGCGCGGCGGGATCCCGAACAGGCCCGCGTCGAACTCCGCGGCCCGGTGCAGGAATCCGCCGCTGCGCGTGTACGCGGTGCCGATGTGATCCGGATCGGGGTGGTACAGAGCGTCCAGGTCCCAGCCCCGGTCGGCCGGGAAGCCGGAGATCGCGTCACGGCCCGCCGACACCAACTGCCACAGTTCTTCCGGGGAGTTCACGTCGCCGGGATAGCGACAGCCCATGGCGACGATCACCACCGGATCCTCGTCGTCGGCCTCGCCCGCGGGCAGGACGGGGGCGGCGTCGTCGAGGGATGCCGGGTCGAAGAGGGCGGTGCGCAGATACCGGGCCACGTCGGCCGGTGTGGGGTGGTCGAAGACCAAGGTCGTCGGCAAAGGCAGTCCGGTCTCTTCGACGAGCCGGTCGATCAGGGTGACGGCGCCCAGGGAGGTCAGCCCGAGATCGGTGAAGGGGCTCTCCGCATCGAGCCGGGCGTGGGTGTCGCGTCCGCAGACCCGGGCCGTCTCGGCGAGCACCGTCTCACGCAGCGCGCGCTCCTGCTCCGCTCGCCGCAGGGGCAGCAGCCGCCGGTGCAGGGATCCGCCGGCCCGGACGGGTGGCACGGTCGGCGAGACGCGGACGTCGGGTGCGGGCAGGGCCAATCCCGGGACGACCGCATGGCGGGCGATCTTGCCGGACGCGGTGCGCGGGACCGCGGCGATCTCGTGGATCTCGGCGGGGACCTTGTAGTCGGACAGGCTGGTGCGGCAGGCGTCCAGCACCCGCTGCGGATCGATCCCGTCCGGGCCCGGTACGACGAAGGCCACCGGGACCTCGCCGAGAACGTCGTGCGGCAGGCCCGCCACCACGGCGTCGCGCACGCCGGGGCAGCGCAGCAGGGCCTGTTCGATCTCCGTCGGGTGGATGTTCTCGCCGCCGCGGATGATCAGCTCGCTGACCCGGCCGGTGAGGGTGAGATGGCCGTGCTCGACGCGTCGGCCGAGGTCCCCGGTGCGATACCAGCCGTCCTTCAGTGCGGCGGCCGTCGCCTCGGGCTGGTTGTGGTACCCGGTCATCAGGCTCGGCCCGCGAACCCAGATCTCGCCCTCGTCGCCCTCCGCGACATCGTTGCCGCTGTCCGGGCCGACGACCCGCACGTCCATCCCCGGCACCGGCGGTCCGCAGGAGCCGTCGACCCTGGGCCCTTCCGGCCGGTTCGCCGCGATCATGCCGCAGGTCTCGGTGCTGCCGTACGCATCGAGCAGCGGCGCTCCCAGTACGTCCTCGACCGCCGTGCGCAGCGACGGGCCGCTCGGCGCGCCCGCCACGACACAGACCCGCAGCGCAGGCCGGGAGGGCACGGACTCCCCGGCTGCCGTCACGAGCCGGTGATAGGTCGCGGGGACCCCGGCCAGGACGGTGAAGGGGCCACCGAGGTCTTCGCGCGGTGCCTGGAGCTCATGCCACAGGCCGCCGGGCGGGAGGAGCTCGCCGGTGATCCGGGCACTCGCGCCGACGGCGGTGACGCCCAGGATCGCGAGGGAGTGCCCGAAACTGTGGAACAAGGGCAGCGGCCAGAGCAGCCGGTCCTCGGATGAGAGCCCGAAGAGCGGGACGTAGCAGGCCGCCACCGACCACAGCGCACTGCGCTGCGTGGACAGCACACCCTTGGGGCGATGGGTGGTGCCGGAGGTGTAGAGCATCCAGGCGGGTTCGTCGAGCCCCAGGTCGTCCCTGGCGGGCCCTTGGGCGTCGTCGGCAGCGACGGCGTCCTCGAACAGCAGCGTGCCGTCAGGGGCGTCCGCCGGGACCGTCTCCGCACCGGCGAGCAGGATGTGCGGCCGGCGGTGTTCGGGACTCGATCGCTGTAACCGCGCCAGGCGCGCGGCGTCGGTGATGACGACCGACGCGCCGCTGTCCTGGAGGAAATGGCCGAGTTCGGCGTCGGAGGACCGGGGGTTGAGGGGGACGCCGACCGCCCCGGCCCGGACGGTGGCGAGGCAACTCTCCACCAGCTCCACGGAGTTGCCCAGGCAGAACGCGACCCGGTCGCCGCGGCGCAGGCCCGTCCGGGCGAGCCGGGCGGCCAGTCTGCCGGTGCGCCGTTCCAGCTCGGCGTAGGTGACACCGCGCACGGAGTCGGAGAACGCGACGCGATCCGGCGATCGCTCGGCGTGCCTCTTCAGCAGTTCCGGTATCGGCTGTATCAGCTCGTTCCGCCCCATGCCTGTGCCCCTCCCCAAACGCCCTCCGCCGAAGCGTCGTTGACCCTAGGGGGACGAGGACGCATGATCGAGTATGTCGGTGCCCGGCGTGGCGGGTTTCCCAGCGCGTAAACAGCGAGGTGACAGGCCGTATGTTCACGACCCGCCCCACCCTCCAGGGCACTTTCGGAATGGTCTCCTCCACGCACTGGCTGGCCTCGCAGTCGGCGATGGCCGTGCTGGAGGACGGCGGCAACGCGTACGACGCCGCCGTGGCGGGCGCCTTCGTGCTGCATGTCGTCGAGCCGCATCTCAACGGGCCCGCCGGTGAGGTGCCGATCCTGCTCGCGCCGGAGGGCGGCGAGGTGCGGGTGCTGTGCGGGCAGGGGGTCGGGCCCGCCGGGGCGACGGTCGGGCACTACAAGGGGCTCGGTCTGGATCTCGTACCCGGTACGGGACCCCTGGCCGCCGCGGTCCCCGGGGCGTTCGACGCCTGGATGGTGCTGCTGCGCGATCACGGCACCAAGACCCTCGACGACGTCCTGAAGTACGCCATCGGATACGCCGAACACGGACACGCGCCCGTGGAGAACGTCGGCGCGACCGTGGAGACCGTACGGGAGCTGTTCGAGACGGAGTGGACCTCGTCGGCGGAGGTGTACCTGCCGGGCGGCAGGGCGCCACGCCCCGGCGAACTGCTGCGCAACCCCGCCCTCGCGGCCACCTGGAAGCGGCTGCTCGCCGAGATCGCCGGGGCCGGGGACCGAATCGCGCGGATCGAGGCGGCGCGCGAGGTGTGGCGGGCCGGGTTCATCGCCGAGGCGCTCGTACGGCAGGCCGCGCGGCCCACCATGGACACCAGCGGCGAGCGGCACACCGGTACGCTCACGGCCGCCGACCTCGCCGGGTGGTCCGCGACATACGAGGCGCCGGCGACGTACGACTGGAACGGCTGGACCCTGTGCAAGGCCGGCCCCTGGAGTCAGGGCCCGGTCCTCCTCCAGCAGTTGGCGCTGCTCCCGCCCGAACTGCCGCCTTACGGATCCGCCGACTACGTCCATCTGCTCATCGAGGGCTGCAAGCTCGCCATGGCCGACCGGGAGGCCTGGTACGGCGACGCGGCCGAGGTGCCGCTCGACGAGCTGCTGTCGGCGGACTACAACGTCGCCCGGCGAGCCCTCGTCGGCGACAAGGCCTCGCACGAGCTGCGGCCCGGCAGCCCGGGCGGGCGCACTCCGCGACTGAGTGCGCACGCGCGCGTGGTGACCGCCGACGCCCCGGGCTTCGACCCGATGGGCGCCGGCGAGCCGACCGTCGCCAGGCTCCCGGGGCTGTCCGAGGTCGCCTCCGACGGCCACACGCGCGGCGACACCTGCCACCTCGACGTCGTCGACCGCTGGGGCAACATGGTCGCCGCCACGCCCAGCGGCGGCTGGTTGCAGTCCAACCCGGTCGTGCCCGAACTGGGCTTCCCGCTCGGCACCCGGCTCCAGATGACCTGGCTCGACGAGGGCCTGCCCAACTCGCTCACCCCGGGGCGCCGTCCGCGCACCACCCTCACACCGTCGATCGCGCTGCGCGACGGGGTGCCGGTCATGGCGTTCGGCACGCCCGGCGGGGATCAGCAGGACCAGTGGCAGCTGCACTTCTTCCTCGCGGTCGCACTGCGCGCCCGCGTACGCGGCGGCCTCGACCTCCAAGGCGCGATCGACGCCCCGAACTGGCACAACGACAGCTTCCCCGGCTCCTTCTATCCGCGCCGTATGCGCCCGGGCAGCGTCACCGTGGAGTCCCGGACGGACGGGGAGGTCGTCGAGGGGCTGCGGGAGCGCGGGCACGACGTGACCGTGGGGGACCCGTGGTCGGAGGGGCGGTTGTGCGCCGTCGCACGGGATCCGGAGAGCGGCATTCTGTCGGCGGCGGCCAATCCGCGGGGGATGCAGGGGTACGCGGTGGGGCGCTGACGCCGAAGAGGGGTATTCATCCAGATTCCACCCGGGGTACATGGGGCGGGTGGGGATTGTCAGTGGTGCGTGCTCTCATGGAGGCATGATCGGAGACATCGAAACCATCGACGAGTTTCTCACGCGTCACTCCGGCGACGTGGAAGAAGCGGTCCGCGAGGCGGTCGCCGCCGAGATCATGCCGCGCTTCCGCCAGCTGGCCGCGCACGAGGTCGACCAGAAGAGCGGCCCGCACGACCTGGTGACGGACGCCGACCGCAAGGCCGAGCAGTACCTCACCGAGGCACTCGGCAAGCTGCTGCCGGGCTCGGTCGTGGTCGGCGAGGAAGCGGTGCACGCCAACCCCGCGACGTACGAGGCGATACAGGGCGACGCCCCCGTCTGGATCGTCGACCCTGTGGACGGAACACGGCAGTTCGTGCACGGCGACGCAGGCTTCTGCACCCTGGTCGCGCTGGCCCGGCGCGGAGTGGTGCTCGCCTCCTGGACGTACGCCCCCGTGCGCGACCAACTGGCCACGGCCGTACGGGGTGGTGGCGCCTTCCTCGACGGCGAGCGGCTGCACGCCGGTCCTCCCGCCCCCGGCCGGGACCTCCGCGTGGCCACCTCCCACCCGGACTACACGACGGACGAGCAGAAGCGCGCGCTGCTCAGCCTGTGGACGGACGGCGTCGCACCGCGCGCCTGCGGCTCCGCAGGACTGGAGTATCTCGCCGTCGCCCGCGGCGAGTTGGATGCCGTTGCCTTCTCCTGGGAGGCCGCCTGGGATCATGCGGCGGGCCTGCTGCTGGTCGAGGAGGCGGGCGGAGCCCATCGCACGCTCGCGGGCGAGCCGTTCCGCATCACCGGTGGGAACACGCTGCCGTTCACCGCGGCACGCGACGAGGCCACGGCTCGACGGGTCGTGGAGCTGCTGTCCGAGCCGTACCCGTGGATCCAGTGACGACGCCATGACCGGCTCCGCTTCCCCAGGACTCACGCCCGGCCCCACCGCGGCGTGAGGCTGTCAGTGCCCAGGCATATCCTGATCCTTCAGTGGCCATCGGCTGACGAAGGAGTCCGAAGGTGCCGTCGATGCTCGATGCCGTCGTGGTGGGTGCGGGGCCGAACGGGCTGACGGCCGCCGTGGAGCTGGCCCGGCGCGGCTTCTCCGTGGCCGTCTTCGAGGCCCGTGACACCGTGGGCGGGGGAGCCCGCACCGAGGAGCTGACCCTCCCCGGCTTCCGCCACGACCCGTGCTCCGCCGCGCACCCCCTCGGTATCAACTCACCGGCGTTCCGGGCGATGCCCCTGGAGCGGCACGGCCTTCAGTGGCTGCACCCCGAGCTGCCCATGGCGCACCCCTTCACCGACGGCACCGCCGCCGTGCTGGCCCGGTCGGTCGCCGAGACGGCCGCGTCGTTCGGGCCGCGTGACGCCGGCACGTACCGCAGGCTGGTCGAGCCCTTCCTGCCCAGGTGGGACACCCTCGCCCGGGACTTCATGTCCCTGCCGCTCACCTCGCTGCCCCGGGACCCGGTCACCCTCGCCCGCTTCGGCCTCGTCGGCCTGCCTCCGTCGACCTGGCTGACCCGCCGGTTCCGGGACGAGCGCGCCAGGACCCTGTTCGCCGGACTCGTGGCCCACGTCATGGCCCCGCTGAACGGCATTCTGACCGGCGGTATCGGCCTGGTCTTCGCCCTGGCCGCGCACGCCCGCGGCTGGCCGGTCGCCCGCGGCGGCTCCCAGTCGATCTCCGACGCCCTGACCTCGTATCTGAAGGACCTCGGCGGCACCGTCCACACCGACTACGAGGTCAAGCGCCTCGACGACCTGCCGCCCGCCCGCGCCTACGTCTTCGACACCTCCCCCACCGCGCTGGCCCGTATCGCGGGCTTCGGCCGGTACTACGAGGGCTTTCGGTACGGCCCCGGGGTCTTCAAGATCGACTATGCGCTGGACGGCCCGGTGCCGTGGACCGCGCGGGAGGCCCGGGTCGCCGGCACCGTGCAGATCGGCGCGGACAGCGCGGAGATCGGTGCTGCCCTGCGTGCCGCGTCCCGGGAGGGCAGGGCACCGGACAAGCCGTTCATGATCACGGTCCAGCCGAGTGTCGTCGACCCCAGCCGGGCCCCGGCCGGGAAGCAGGTCTTCTGGGCCTACGGCCATGTCCCGAGCGGCTGGACCGGCGACCTCACCGACGCCATCGAGCGCCAACTGGAGCGGTTCGCGCCGGGATTCCGTGACCGGGTCCTCGCCCGCGCGACCGCCGGCCCGCCCGAGCTCGCCGCCCGCAACGCCAACTACGTCGGCGGCGACATCGCCTCCGGCGCCGTCTCCGGACTCCAGACCCTGCTGCGCCCCAGGCTGTCCCTGTTCCCGTACAGCACCCCGCACCCGGCCGTCTTCATCTGCTCGTCGTCGACCCCGCCGGGGCCCGGAGTACATGGGATGTCGGGGCACAACGCGGCGAAGGCCGTCTGGAGGAGGCTGAGGCAGACATGACCACCATCACGCTCGTCCAGGGCGACATCACCCGGCAGACCGCCGATGCGATCGTCAACGCGGCGAACTCCTCCCTGCTCGGCGGAGGCGGTGTCGACGGTGCCATCCACCGGCGCGGCGGCCCCGCGATCCTTCAGGAGTGCCGGGGGCTCCGCGCCTCGCAGTACGGCAAGGGCCTGCCCACCGGCCGGGCGGTCGCCACGACGGCGGGCGAACTCGACGCACGCTGGGTGATCCACACCGTCGGCCCGGTGCACAGCCGTTCCGAGGACCGCTCCGACCTGCTCGCCTCCTGCTACCGGGAATCGCTGCGAGTGGCAGACGAGTTGGGCGCCGGTACCGTCGCGTTCCCGGCTGTCTCCACAGGCGTCTACCGCTGGCCGATGGAGGACGCCGCCCGGATCGCGGTGGAGGCGGTGCGGGCGGCGCGGACGTCGGTCGAGGAGGTCAGGTTCGTGCTCTTCGACGAGCGGGCGTACCAGGCGTTCGCCGCACAGGTCGAGTGACGAACGAGCGCGTGCCTAGGACCGGCCGATCAGATCCAGCGCGATGTCGGTGATCATGTCCTCCTGGCCGCCGACCATGCCCCGCCGGCCGACCTCGACCAGGATGGTGCGGGTGTCCAGGCCGTACCGGTCGGCGGCCGTCTCGGCGTGCCTGAGGAAGCTGGAGTAGACGCCCGCGTAGCCGAGGCTGAGCGTCTCACGGTCCACGCGCACCTCGCGGTCCTGGAGCGGTCGTACGAGGTCGTCGGCGGCGTCCATGAGGGGGAACAGGTCGCAGCCGTGCTCCCAGCCCGTCAGATCCGCGACGGCGATGAAGGCCTCCAGCGGACAGTTCCCCGCTCCCGCGCCCTGTCCCGCAAGGGAGGCGTCGACGCGGACGGCGCCGTTCTCGACGGCGACGACGGTGTTGGCGACGCCCAGGGCGAGGTTGTGGTGGGCGTGGATGCCGAGTTCGGTCGCCGGGTCGAGGACGTCACGGTAGGCGCGGAAGCGGTCGCGGACCCCGTCCATGGTGAGGCGGCCGCCGGAGTCGGTGACGTAGACGCAGTGGGCGCCGTAGGACTCCATCAGCTTGGCCTGCCGGGCGAGTTCGGCCGGTTCGGCCATGTGCGACATCATCAGGAACCCGGCGACGTCCATGCCCAGCTCCCGCGCGGCCGCGATGTGCTGTGCGGAGATGTCCGCCTCGGTGCAGTGGGTGGCGATGCGCACCGAGCGGATGCCGAGGGAGTGGGCCTGCTTGAGGTCGTGGACCGTTCCGATGCCGGGCAGCAGCAGGGTGGTGGGGATCGCGTGGCGTACGACGCCGGTGACGGCCTCGATCCACTCCCAGTCGGTGTGGGCGCCGACGCCGTAGTTGATGCTGGAGCCGGCCAGACCGTCGCCGTGCGCGATCTCGATGGCGGCCACTCCGGCGGCGTCCAGGGCGGCGGCGATGGAGCGGGCCTGCTCGACGGTGTAGCGGTGGCGGATGGCGTGCATACCGTCCCGCAGGGTGACGTCCTGGACGTAGAGCGTGGTCACTTGACGGCCTCCGTGACGTGCGCGGCCATGCGTTCCGCGGTGCGCAGCGCGGCCGAGGTCATGATGTCGAGGTTTCCGGCGTAGGCCGGGAGGTAGTGTGCGGCGCCCTCGACCTCAAGGAATACGGACACCTTCAGCGGGTCGTCGACCCCGGTGGCGAGGGTGCGCAGGGGATCGTCGGCGGCCACCGTCTCGTACTGCACCTTCTGCTTGAGCCGGTAGCCGGGTACGTACGCCTGGACGCGGGCGACCATGTCCTCGATGGACGCCGTGACGGCCTCGGTGGCGCAGTCGGAGACCAGGCAGTGCACGGTGTCCCGCATGATCAGCGGGGGCTCGGCCGGGTTGAGGACGATGATCGCCTTGCCGCGTGCGGCGCCGCCGACCTTCTCGATGGCAGCCGACGTGGTCTCGGTGAACTCGTCGATGTTCGCCCGGGTGCCGGGACCGGCGGAGCGGGAGGCGATGGAGGCGACGATCTCGCCGTAGTGGACCGGGGTGACCGCACCCACCGCGGCGACGACCGGGATGGTGGCCTGGCCGCCGCAGGTGACCATGTTGACGCTCGGGGCGTCGAGGTGGGCGTCGCCGTTGACCGGCGGGACCACGTACGGGCCGAGGGCGGCCGGGGTGAGGTCGACGAGGGTGCGGCCCAGCGGGCGCAGGACGTCCTCGTGGTGGCGGTGGGCGCCGGCCGAGGTCGCGTCGAAGACGAACTCGACGTCGGCGAACTCGTCCAGCCCGACGAGCCCTTCGACGCCCTTGTGGGTGGTGGTGACCTTCAGACGCCGGGCGCGGGCCAGGCCGTCGGAGTCCGGGTCGATGCCGGCCAGCGCGGCGACTTCGAGGCTCTCCGACAGCCGCAGGACCTTGATCATGAGGTCGGTGCCGATGTTGCCGGAGCCGATGATGGCGACCTTCGTACTCACTCGGAGTCTCCGTTCGTGGCGAAGGCGACCCGCACGGACCCCAGGTCCGAGATCCGGGCCTCGAACGCGTCGCCGGGAGCGGCCGGGACCATCGGCCCCAGGGCGCCGGTCAGCACGAGGTCGCCCGCACGCAGCGGATCGCCCCGTTCGGCGAGGGCCGAGGCCAGCCAGACGGCCGCGTTGAGGGGGCTGCCGAGGCAGTCGGCGCCGGTGCCCTCGGAGACGGTCTCGCCGCCGCGGGTCATGGTCATCGTCACGGCACGGAGGTCGACGCCGGCGAGCGGCACGGGCCGGCCGCCCAGGACGTACAGGCCGCAGGAGGCGTTGTCGGCGACGGTGTCGACGAGGGAGATGTCCCAGCCGGCGATGCGGCTGTCCACGATCTCCAGCGCGGGCAGTGCGAAGTCCACCGCCCGCAGCACGTCCACGACCGTGCACTCACGGTGCGGGAGATCGCGGCCGAGGACGAGCGCGACCTCGGCCTCCACCTTGGGCTGGAGCAGTCGTCCGGCGGGCACCTCGCCGCCGTCGGCCACGGCCATGTCCGCGAACAGTGCGCCGAAGTCCGGCCGGTCCACGCCGAGTTGGCGCTGCACGGCCGGCGAGGTCAGGCCGATCTTGCGGCCGACGACGCGGCGCCCGGCGTCCAGGCCGCGTCGTACGTTGAGCTGCTGTACGGCGTACGCCGTCGCCAGGCCGTCGATCAGCGTCCGCACCGGCGGGCAGGCGACCCCGGTGCGGGTGGCCTCCGCCAGCGCGTCGGCGGCCTTGACCACGGCCGGGGGAGCGACGTCGGGCTCGGTCGGCATGGATTGCCTCCTGGGGAGCGAGGGTGCGTTCGACTTCGATATAGACATCGCCCTCGCCGGGGGACAAACTTTGTTCCGTGACACGGAACAGTGCTGGCGGCAACATGCTGGGGAAGGCCGCGATCATCCTCGACTGCTTCACCCCGAGCGGCGGTCCGTTCCGCCTGTCGGAACTCTCCGAGCGCACCGGCCTGCCCAAGCCCACGGTGCACCGGCTCGCGGCCGACCTGGTCGGGCTCGGCTGGCTGGAGCGCACGGGCCCCCAGTACCGGCTCGGCGCGAAGCTGTTCGAGCTCGGCTCACTGGTGCCACGCCGGCGTGACCTGCGGGAGACGGCCCTGCCGTTCCTTCAGGACCTGTTCGAGGCGACCCGCGAGACCGTCCACCTCGGTGTCAGGGAGGGCATGGAGGTGGTCTACCTCGAACGAATCCACGGCCACGAGGCCCTGCACCTGCCCTCCCGCATCGGTGGCAGCCTGCCCCTGACCTGCACCGGCGTGGGCAAGGCCCTGCTCGCGTTCTCCTGCGCCGAGCTGACCGAGGAGGTGTTGTCCCGCCCGCTCCCGAGTCTCACGCCCCACTCGATCACCGACCCGGTGCGCCTGCGCATGTCCTTGGAGAAGACCCAGGTGTCGGGCCTGGCCTACGAGGAGCAGGAGGCCGCACTCGGGGTGAGCTGCATCGCGGCCCCCGTCTTCGCCGGGGACGCGACGGTCGCCGCCCTCTCCGTGGCCGTACCGCGGATGCGCTTCAGCCCCGCCCAGCTGGCCCCCGCGGTGCGCACGGCGGCACTGGGCTTGTCGCGTGTCCTGCGCGGAGGCAACTGACGTCGCAGAAACGCGCCCCAAAGGGGCGCGGGGCTGTATCGATTTGCGGCTCCGCCGCGTGGGCGCGACCAGCCACGACGCACCCGCAGACGATTGACGGCCTATCGCGGACCGCTACATGCCGAACGCCTTCAGAATCCGTTCCGCCGCCACCGTCGCCGTCAACTCCCCATCCCGCACCCGCTGTTCGAGCCCCGGCGCAAGCGAACGTACCGTCGGATCGGCATGCAGCCGCCCCAACAGCTCGTCGCGGACCATGCTCCAGGTCCAGTCGACCTGCTGGTCGCGGCGTTTGGCGGCGAGGCGTCCCGTGGAGTCCAACAACGCCCGGTGCTGTTCGAGGCGCTCCCAGACGGTGTCCAGCCCGGACGACTCACGGGCGCTACAGTGCAGGACGGGCGGCGTCCAGGCGGCGTCCCTGCCGTGCATCAGCCGCAGCGCGCCGGACAGTTCACGCGCCGCCGCCCGAGCGTCGCGTTCGTGCGGCCCGTCCGCCTTGTTCACGGCGATCACGTCGGCCAGCTCCAGCACACCCTTCTTGATGCCCTGCAACTGGTCGCCCGTGCGGGCCAGCGTGAGCAGCAGGAAGGAGTCGACCATGTTGGCCACCGCCGTCTCCGACTGCCCGACGCCCACCGTCTCCACGAGCACCACGTCGTAGCCCGCGGCCTCCATCACCACCATGGACTCGCGCGTGGCCTTGGCGACCCCGCCGAGCGTGCCCGCGCTCGGGGAGGGCCGGACGAAGGCCGCGGGATCCACGGCCAGGCGTTCCATCCTGGTCTTGTCGCCGAGGATCGACCCGCCCGTACGGCTGGACGACGGGTCGACGGCCAGCACGGCGACCCGGTGACCGAGGGACGTCAGCATCGTCCCGAACGCGTCGATGAACGTCGACTTCCCCACGCCGGGCACCCCGCTGATACCGATCCGCCGCGCGTTCCCGCTGTGCGGGAGCAGCTCGGTCAGCAACTCCTGGGCCAAAGCCCGGTGTTGGGGCCGGGTGGACTCGACAAGAGTGATGGCACGCGCGACGAGCGCCCGCTTCCCGTCGAGGACGCCCTTGACATAGGTGTCGACGTCGATCACTGCTCGTGCCCGAGGTCGGCCGACAGCCGCTCGACGAGGTCGTAGGCCGCGTCCGGGATCACCGTCCCGGGCGGGAACACGGCCGTCGCGCCCATCTCCAGCAGGGTCGGCACGTCCTGCGGCGGGATCACCCCGCCGACGACGATCATGATGTCCGCCCGGCCCTCCGCCGCCAGCTCCTCGCGCAGCGCCGGTACGAGAGTGAGGTGCCCGGCGGCCAGCGACGAGACGCCCACGATGTGCACGTCCGCCTCCACCGCCTGGCGGGCCACTTCGCCGGGCGTCTGGAACAGCGGGCCGACGTCGACGTCGAAGCCGAGGTCGGCGAAAGCGGTTGCGATCACTTTCTGGCCGCGGTCGTGGCCGTCCTGGCCCATCTTGGCGACCAGGATGCGCGGCCGGCGGCCCTCGGCCTCCTCGAAGGAGTCGACGAGGGTGCGGGTGCGGTCGACGGACGGGGAGGAGCCGGCTTCGTTGCGGTACACGCCGGAGATCGTACGGATCTGGCTCGCGTGTCGTCCGTAGACCTTCTCCAGGGCGTCCGAGATCTCACCGACGGTCGCCTTCGCCCGGGCCGCGTTCACCGCCAGCTCCAGCAGGTTGCCCTCACCGGCCGCCGCCCGGGTGAGCGCGTCCAGGGCGTCCTGGCAGACGATCTCGTCGCGCTCCGCCCGCAGTCGCCGCAGTTTCTCGATCTGCTGGGTGCGCACGGAGGAGTTGTCGACCTTGAGCACGTCGATCTGCTCGTCGGTCTCCACGCGGTACTTGTTGACGCCGATCACCGGCTGCCGCCCGGAGTCGATCCTGGCCTGCGTCCGTGCCGCCGCCTCCTCCACGCGCAGCTTCGGGATGCCCGCGTCGATGGCCTGCGCCATGCCGCCCGCCTGCTCGACCTCCTGGATGTGCTGCCAGGCCCGCCGTGCGAGGTCGTACGTCAGCTTCTCGACGTACGCGCTGCCGCCCCAGGGGTCGATCACCCGGGTCGTGCCCGACTCCTGCTGGATCAGCAGCTGGGTGTTGCGGGCGATGCGCGCCGAGAAGTCGGTGGGCAGCGCGAGCGCCTCGTCGAGGGCGTTGGTGTGCAGCGACTGGGTGTGACCCTGCGTGGCCGCCATCGCCTCCACGGCCGTACGCGTCACGTTGTTGAACACGTCCTGCGCGGTCAGCGACCAGCCCGAGGTCTGCGAATGGGTGCGCAGGGAAAGGGACTTGGAGTTCTTCGGCTCGAACTGGGACACCAGCTTCGCCCACAGCAGCCGTGCCGCACGCAGCTTGGCGACCTCCATGAAGAAGTTCATGCCGATCGCCCAGAAGAAGGAGAGCCGCGGCGCGAAGGCGTCCACGTCCAGCCCCGCCTCCCGGCCCGCCCGGATGTACTCCACACCGTCGGCAAGGGTGTACGCCAGCTCCAGGTCGGCCGTCGCGCCCGCCTCCTGGATGTGGTAGCCGGAGATGGAGATCGAGTTGTAGCGCGGCATCCGCTGCGAGGTGAAGGCGAAGATGTCGGAGATGATCCGCATCGACGGCTTCGGCGGATAGATATAGGTGTTGCGGACCATGAACTCCTTGAGGATGTCGTTCTGAATGGTCCCCGCCAGCTTCTCCGGCGGCACGCCCTGCTCCTCCGCCGCCACGATGTACAGCGCCAGGATCGGCAGCACGGCGCCGTTCATCGTCATCGACACGGTCATCTTGTCCAGCGGGATGCCGTCGAACAGCTGACGCATGTCGTAGATCGAGTCGATGGCCACGCCCGCCATGCCGACGTCACCGGTCACCCGCGGGTGATCGCTGTCGTAACCGCGATGCGTGGGCAGGTCGAAGGCGACCGAGAGGCCCTTCTGGCCGGCCGCCAGGTTGCGTCGGTAGAAAGCGTTTGACTCCTCGGCGGTGGAGAAGCCCGCGTACTGGCGGATCGTCCAGGGCTGGTTGACGTACATCGTCGGGTACGGGCCGCGCAGATACGGCGCCATGCCCGGGTATGTCGAGAGGAAGTCGAGGCCTTCCAGGTCGCGGCCGGTGTAGAGCGGTTTGACCGCGATGCCCTCCGGGGTCTCCCAGAACGCCCCGTCGCTCCCCGCGGCCTTGCGCCACTCATCGGCGCCGACGTCGGTCCTCGGCTCCCCGAGTTCGATCCCGGTGAAGTCGGGGATTCCCATCAGGACACTCCCATGCGGTCGAGGGTGGCGGAGAGCACGGCTACGGCGTCGCAGCCCGCGAAGATGTGGTCGTCGACATCGGTGTACTGCCCGGGCCTGCCCGCGAGGAACACATGGCGGGCGCCCGCCGTCTTCAGGGACTGCGCGGTGTCCGCGGCCTGCTCCTCGTACAGCGCGTCGCTGGAGCAGAGGCAGGCCTCGGTGGCGCCGCTCTCTTCGAAGGTGCCCTCTGTGACGGGTTCGATGCCGCCCGCCTGGAAGAGGTTCGCGGCGAAGGTGAGGCGCGCGGTGTGGGCCGCGGCGGGACCGAGCGCGGCCAGGAAGATCCGCGGCCGGGTGCCGGTCGCGGCGAGGTGGGCGTCGGAGCGGGCGCGCAGGGCCTCGTAGGCCTCGTCGCGGCGGACGCGGGGGAGTCCGCCGGACGGCGGCTCGGGCGCGGGCGCGCGCTCCACCGGCTTCTCGGCGAGATGCGGGAACTCGCTGACGCCGGTGATGGGTTCACGCCGCTTGGCGAGCTTCGCGGTGCGCGCCTCCCAGGTCTCCGCGAGCTTCTCGCCGAGCCGGCCCGAGCGCAGCGCCGCCGCCTGGCCGCCGATCTGCTCCAGCCACTGGAAGAACTCCCAGCCCGCGTGGGCGAGTTCGTCGGCGAGCCGCTCCACGTACCAGGAGCCGCCCGCCGGGTCGATCACCCGGGCCAGGTGCGACTCCTCGATGAGGATCGTCGAGGTGTTGCGGGCGATGCGCCGGGCGAACGCGTCCGGCAGACCGAGGACGTGGTCGAAGGGCAGCACGGTGACGGAGTCGGCGCCGCCCACCCCGGCGGCCAGCGTGGCGATCGTCGTGCGCAGCATGTTCACCCACGGGTCGCGGCGCGACATCATCACCGGTGAGGTCACGACATGCTGGACCTGCGCGCCCGAGGCGTCCAAAGCGCCGGACGCCTCGGCGACCCGCGCCCACAGCCGCCGTGCGGCACGCAGCTTGGCGATGGTCAGGAACTGGTCGGCGGTGGCCGCGTAGCGGAACTCCAGCTGTGCGCAGGCCTGTTCCACGGTGAGCTCGGCCTCGGTCAGCTCCCGCAGGTAGGTGACACCGGTCGCCAGCGAAGCGCCCAGCTCCTGCGCGGCCGAGCCGCCGGCCTCGTGGTACGGCAGCGCGTCCACGGTCAGCGCCCGCAGCCCCGGGTACTCCTCGGCGCACCGCCGGGCCAGTCCCGCCGCGGGCCCGAAATCGAGCCGCTGCCCGGTCCGGGCCTCGTACCCGAGCGGGTCGGCCCCGAGGTTGCCGCGCGCCGCGTCACGGGCGACGCCCCGCTCCTCGTACAGCCGCAGCAGCTCACCCGCCGCGCTTTCGGTGTTCCGGCCGGCCTCCAGGACGATGGGCGCCAGATCGAGGTAAACGCCTTCGAGGGCTTGGCCGAGCGCTGAGACAGGGAAACCGCCTTCACCGACGACCAGCCAGAGAGAGGTGACACCGTTTTCGAGGTCGGCGAGGACGAGGTCGCCCGAGGCCGTCGCATGCCGCTGTCGTACGTCCCAGCCCCCGGCGGTGTTCCCTTCCGGGCGGCTGCCTCGCACAAAGGGGGAGAAACCGGGGAAACCGGTTTCGGGAGCGGTGTCGAGCGCGGTGTACAGGGGCCGGGTGCGCAGCCCGTCCTCCAGCGCGGTGGCCAGGGCATCCTCGGCGGCTCCACCCGAGACCTCCCTGCCCGACTTGCGCAGGACACCCTCCACGAGGTGCTGCCACTGCTCTTGGGTCGCGGCGGGGAACTCGGCGGCCAACGAGAGCCCGTCATTGGGCAGGACTGTCATGCTCGGATGCTAGGCGAGCGTGCTTGAGCAGCAGCAGAGCCGAAGGCTGTGACCTTGCCCTCGCCGCTTCTGTGACCGGTGCCTCACCGCTCGACGGCCACCATGGCGGCGAGTTCGTCGGCGGTACGGGGACCCGCTGCCGAATCGGTCAACAGCCCGTGCGCGCAGAGTACTTGGGCCGCCGCGACACCCCACGGCAGCCGCAGCCCGGCCTGCTGGAGGAGGTCGGTCCGGGCCAGCATCCCGGCGGCGGGACCGGTGCGTACTCCGGACGGGGTGAGCAGCGCCGTGTCGTCGGCCCAGCGCAGAGCGAGATCCACGTCGTGCGTCGCCATCACCACCGTCGTGCCGCCGGCCCGCAGGCCGTCGAGGGTGGCGAGCAGCCGCTCCTGTCCGTCGGGGTCGAGCCCGGCGGTCGGCTCGTCGAGGATCAGCACCCGGGGCCGCATCGCGACCGCGCCCGCGATCGCCGTCCGCTTCCGCTGTCCGTAGGAGAGCAGATGCGTGGGCCGGTCGGCCAGCCCGGCGATGTCCAGCGCCGCGAGGGCCTCGTCGACGTGCGCCCGCACCTGAGGGTCGGGCAGTCCCAGGTTCAGCGGTCCGAAGGACACGTCCTGCGCGACGGACGCGGCGAACAGCTGGTCGTCCGGGTCCTGCACCACCAGCTGGACGGTGGTCCGCAGCCGGGTCAGGCCCTTGCGGTCGTACGACACCCGCTTCCCGTCGAGCGTCAGCTCCCCGGTGCGCGGCCGCAGCCCGCCGCTCAGCAGCCGCATCAGCGTGGTCTTCCCGGTGCCGTTGCGGCCGAGCAGCGCAAGCGCACGCCCCTCACGCACCTCGAAGTCGAGCCCGCTGAGCACGGCGGGACCGTCCTCGTAGGCGAAGGACACGCCCCGCAGGGCGACGAGGGCGGCCTCGCTCATGACAGCGGCCTTTCCAGTACGAAGGTGAGGGTGGCCAGCGTCGCAAGGAGCGCCACGCTCGCGACCGTGAAGCGGACGGAGACGCGGGCCTCCGGCACCAGGACGCGCAGCGTGCCGTCGTAGCCGCGCCCGGCGAGCCCGGCCTGGAGCCGCGTCGCCCGGTCGAAGGCCCGCACGAACGCGGTCGCGCCGAGCCCGGCCAGGGACCGCCACGCGGCGGCCCGCGTGGTGTGCCCGAGCCGCGCCGCCTGCGCCTCCCGGATTCGGCGCATGGAGTCCAGGAGCAGGAAACTCATGCGGTACGTCACCAGCGCCACGTCGACGACCGGCGCGGGCACCCCGGCCTTCACCAGGCGGGGCAGCAGGTCGGACATGGGTGTGGTGAACGCGAACAGCAGCACGCCGAGCGAGGCGGCCGAGGTGCGCAGCAGCAGTTCCCCGGCGCGCAGGTGACCTTCGTCGGCCAGGGTCACGAACCCGTCCGGGCCGCCGACCTGCACCAGCAGGGTGGCCGCCCCGGTCACGCAGAAGCCCAGCGGGACGCGGTAGGCACGCCACAGCTTGCGGCCGGGCACGCCCGCCGGGCCCAGCAGCACGGCGAGCGCGGTGGCCAGGACCAGGGCCGCGCCCGGCCAGGGCGGCAACGAGATCGCCAGCACGGTGAGGCCGAGTCCGAGCACGGCCTTGTCCACGGGGTGACGGCGGCGCCAGCGACTGCTGTGCGCCGCCGCGTCGATGGGCAGCACTCAGACCTGCTCGTCGGCCGTGCTCTCGGCGCCCTGCCGCTCCAGCACCCGCTGCTCACCCTGCCGCCGCCCGCGCCGCACACCGAAGTAGTAGGAGAGGGCGCCGGCTCCGATCGCCGCTTGGAGGGCGAACAGCCCCGACTCGATCTCGGCCGACGGCGGTTCGTACAGGGGCGAGAACCAGGGCTCGTAGTCCGGCTCGAGCTCGGTGATCGCCGTCTCCGCCTCGCCGTCGGCGCCGGTGAACGGCTCCTCCTTGTCGTCACCGAGGCCCAGCGCAAGCGGCAGCACCGCGAGGGCGACGACGGCGAGCAGCAGCAGAAGATTGATCTTTGTGTTCCGTTTCATCGGGCCACCGCCTCGGTGCCGGCCTTCTTGGTGAGCAGCACGCCGAGCCGGGTCAGCTCCCCCTTGCTGGACTGCACGAGCAGCCGCATCACCAGCACCGTGAGCAGCCCCTCGCTCACCGCGAGCGGGATCTGCGTGACCGCGAAGATGGACCCGAACTTGCCCAGCGCGCCCAGGAAACCGCTGCTCGGGTCGGGGAAGGCGAGCGCCAGCTGGACGCTGGTGACGCAGTAGGTGGACAGGTCGGCGACGAACGCGCCGAAGAACACGGCCACCATCAGCGGCACGTCGTAGCGCCGCAGCAGCTTGTAGACGGCGTATCCGGCCCAGGGCCCGACGATCGCCATCGAGAAGACGTTGGCGCCGAGCGTGGTCAGGCCGCCGTGGGCGAGCAGCAGCGCCTGGAAGAGCAGGGTGATGGTGCCCAGCACCGCCATGATCGGCGGCCGGAACAGGATGGCGCCCAGGCCGGTGCCGGTGGGGTGGGAGCAACTCCCGGTCACCGAGGGCAGTTTGAGAGCCGACAGAACGAACGTGAAGGCTCCGGAGGCGCCGAGGAGCAGGGTGCTCTCCGGGTGCTCCCTGACCTCACGGGTGAGTGACCGGACTCCGTGGACGACAAATGGCGCCGACGCGACGCTCCAGGCGACCGCGTGCGCCGGAGGCAGAAATCCCTCGGCTATGTGCATGGCTCAGCAGACCCTCTCCAGCACCTCGTGGATGGTTGACGTGCCTTGGCCGGTCTCCTGGCTGACGGGTACCACCGCCCGTGCTCCGCCTTCCCGGGTCCCGAAGAACCCAGTGGCTGCCCGTGAGGGCCGGAGCCGGACTTCCCGATTCACAGTGGCGAGGGCCGCACCGGCATCACACCGGATTTCCCGTTCACCAAGGCGTGGTGACAGTAGTGGGCACTCGGGGGTGGTGACAAGCCGTGCACGGGGGCGCACGGGGGAGTGAACAGCGCGGAGCGCTCCGCTGGAAGGGCCGCGGGAAGGGCCGCGATGTCGTCGGTTCGCTGCGGCGCCGTCGTGGCTGGTCGCGCCCACCCGGCGGAGCCGCATATGGATACAGCCCCGCGCCCCTTCGGGGCGCTGCCGAACCGCAGCCGGCCTCACCCGACCTGCTCAGCGGCCGTCGCCGCCGGGGTCCGGCAGCCCCGGCCCCGTACACCGCACGTCCGCGGCCGGAACCTCTCCGCCCACGAGATACGCGGCCACCGTGCCGTCCACGCAGGCGTTGCCGCGGCTGGCGAACACGCCGTGCGAGTAGTCGTCGGCGAGGGTGATCAGCCGCGAGCCCGGCAGCACCTTGCCCAGCTCGCGGGCCCCCTCGATGGGAGTGACCGGGTCGTGCGCGGAGGCGACCAGCAGGACCGGCGGAGCGTCGGGGCTGCCGAGCGGGGTCCGCCGGGCGGGCCGGTACTGCCAGTAGGCGCAGGTGGACGCCTCCATGCCGGTCAGGACCGGCTGGGCGTCGATACGGCGGGTGCGGCGGAGGTCCGCCAGGATGCTGTCCGGCGTGGGCGCGGGACCGTCGGCGCACTTGACGATGCGGTTGGCCGCCTCGTAGTTGCGGGAGTCGGGGCTGTCGAACGCCGCGCCGGGCCGGAGTCCGTCCGTGGTGCCGTCGTTCAGGTAGGTCCGCATCCCGTCGGCGAGACCCGCCCAGCGTTCGGTTCGGCCGAGAGCGCGGTAGACGGCACGGTCGAACTCGGACGCCCCGAAGCCGTCCACGGGTACGGAGCCCAGCCCTCGGCGCACCCGCAGATAGGCCCGGCGTACGTCATCCGCGCCCGAGCCCAGACCGAAGCGCTCGGCATGGGCTGCGGTCCACTCGAAGAACGTGTCCCGCTGCCGCAGCAGCTCCCGGCTCTGGAGCACGTCGAAGTCGTACCAGTTCCAGGGCCCGACCACACTGTCCAGCACCATCCGCCCGACCCGCCGCGGGAACAGTGCCGCATAGGCCGCGCCGAGATAACTGCCGTACGACACCCCGAGGAAGCTCGTCCTGGGCTCGCCGAGCGCGGCGCGTATGGCGTCCATGTCGTACGCCGTCTGCTCGGTGGACAGATACGGCAGGACGTCGCCCGCGCCCGTCGCGCAGTCGTCGGCCATGTCCCGCAGCGAGGCGAGGTGGGCCCGTTCCGCCGTCGGACCCACCGGCACGGGATCCGCGCCCGGACTGTCGAACAGGCCGCCCATGGCGCCGCAGTCGACCGGTGAGCTCCGGCCGACGCCGCGCGGGTCGAAGCCGATGACGTCGTACGAACGCCGCACGCTCTCGGGGAGTTTGGCGCGCTTGGTCACCGCGTAGGCGAGCCCGGAGCCGCCAGGACCGCCGGGGTTCACCAGCAGGATGCCGCGTCGCTCGGCGGGCGTGCCGGAGGCGGGGACGCGGGAGACGGCGATGGTCAGGCGCGGTCCCTCCGGGTGGTGCCGGTCGAGCGGGACGCTGATCCGACCGCACTCGACGCGGTCGGGTGCGGTCGGGCGCGGTACGGAGTCGGGGCAGTCGCCGAATCGGACGGCCGGTGTCGGGGGTGCGGCCTGGGCGGGAGCGGCCGTGGGGAGTAGCGCCAGGGCGCACAGAATCGCCGCGGATCGGGTGTGGACGGACAAAGGGAGCCCCAAGGTGATGTCGTTCTGTCGGATGACAATGAAAATGATTATCGATAACGTAGCCGAGTCAAGACCCGGCCCCCTCCCGTCCGAGGGGGATTCCGGGCTGCCCTGACGTCTGAACCACCTGTGGGAAAAGGGGAGTTGTGGCTCATCTGCTGATGGTCGAGAGCTGGGTCGGTGCCATGAGCCGACTGCTGCCGAGAGCGATCCGGGAGAGCGGGCACGAGTTCACGTTCCTCACCCGTGACCTGCATCACTACCTCCGGTCGGCGCCGGAGGGGACCGCGCATCCGCTGCTCGGCGCCCGCCATGTGATCACCGCCGACACGAACGACCTCGACGCCCTGCTGCCCGAGATCGAGCGGCTGCACACGGCGTTCGGCTTCGACGGGGTGCTGACGTCCTGCGACTACTACCTCCCGGCCGTGGCGCGCATCGCCGGACACCTCGGCCTGCCCGGTCCCGGCCCCGAGGCGGTGACGAACGCCTGCCGCAAGGACGCCACCCGCCGCGTCCTCGCCGACGCGGGCCTGCCGCAGCCGCGCTTCGCCGTGCACGAGGAGTGGGCCGACATCGCGCGGGCCGCCGGGGAGATCGGCTATCCGCTGGTGGTCAAGCCCGTCGACCTGTGTGCGGGCATGTATGTACGGCGGGTCGACGACGAGGCCCAACTGGCGGTTTCCGTCCGGGCGTTGGGTGACTTCCCGGTCAATGCGCGCGGGCAGCGCCGGGCGCCAGTCGTCCTGCTCGAAGAGCTGCTGGACGGCCCCGAGGTGAGCGTCGAGACCGTTTCCCACGCGGGCGCGGTCCATGTGGTCGGCGTGACCGACAAGAGCGTCGGCGGCGCCCCCGCCTTCATCGAGACCGGCCATATGTTCCCCGCCGCGCTGACGTCGGCCGACACCGAGGCCGCCGAGCAGACCGCGCTGGGCGCCCTGAAGGCCCTGGGCCTGACGGACGGCGTCGTCGCCCACACCGAGATCAAGCTCACCATTGCCGGTCCGCGCGTCGTCGAGGTCAACCCGCGGCCCGCCGGAAACCGCATCACCGAGCTCGTACGCCACGTCACCGGCATCGACCTCGCCGCCGCCTTCGTCGAAGTCGCCCTCGGCCGCGCACCCGACCTGCGCCGCACGGACACCGGCCTGCGCAGTGCCGCCATCGGCTTCCTGGTCCCGCACACCGACGGGACGCTCGAAGCGCTGGACGGCTCCGAACTCCCTGACGAACCCGGTGTGTTGGAGGTGCGGCTCGCCGAGCCGGGCAAGACCGTGCACGCGGCGGGCAGCAACAACGAATACCTCGGGCACGTCATGGCGGGCGACACCGACGGGCCCGGCGCCCGCGACCGCGTCGAGGCGCTGCTGGCCGGCCTGCGGGCGGGACTGGTGATCCGATGACCACGACCGAGACCGCCACGACCGTGCTCGACGACCTCATACTCCGGGTCCGGGCCGGCGAACTCGGCCCGGACCCGGCCGCCCGCCGCATCGCCGTCGCGTTCACCACCTGTCAGGCCGTACGGCACGACGGGCGCGGCACCGGCTACCGCAACGAGGTGCTCAGCCTGCGCCTCGCGGAGGCAGTCGGCTCCTGCGCTGTCGAACCCGGCGCGCTGCCCGCCGGCGCGCTCGACGACTGCGTCGGCGCGGACGTGGCCCGGCTCCTGGAGCATCCGCTGCTCCCGGTACGCGTGGCCGCGCTGGACGCCTACCTCATGCACGTCACCCCGCACACCCCGGGCAACGGGGCGCGTCCCGTCCCGCTGCCCGCCGGAACCTCGCTGGAGAAGTCCCGGGCCCGGGCGCAGTCCGTCGTCCAGCTGCTCGATCTGCGGCCGGGCGCCACGGTGCTGGTGGTCGGCGTGGTCAACTCCCTGCTGGAGGCGCTGCGTTCGCGCGGGCTCGGCTATGTGCCCTGCGATCTCAAGGGTGGCGAGACCGAGTTCGGCGAGACGGTCGCCGGTGACGCGCTCGCCGCGGCCGACCGCTGTGACGCGCTGCTCGTCTCCGGGATGACCCTGGGCAACGGCACCTTCGAACCGCTGCGGCGGCACGCCCTGCGGCACGGCAAGCAGCTGGTGATGTTCGCGCAGACCGGCAGCGCCGTGCTGCCCCGCTTCCTCGGGCACGGGGTGAGCGCCGTGTGCGCGGAGCCGTACCCCTTCTTCTGGCTGGACGGCGGGCCCGGAGTGATCCACCGATACCGCGGGGGCGTCCGATGACCGCCACCGCCGTACGGGCCGTCGCCCGCCCGGAGTTGCTCGACCTGCTGGGCCGCACGCCGACCGTCCGCATCACCGCCGATCTGCCCGGACCCCACCCCGGATTCTGGGCCAAGCTCGAAGGGCTCGCGGCGGGCGGGATGAAGGCGCGGGCGGCCGTGTCGATGCTGCACGGTGCCCGCGAGCGCGGTGAACTGCGGCCCGGCGCGCCGGTTGTGGAGTCCACCTCGGGCACGCTCGGCATCGGCCTGGCGTTCGCCGGACAGGCGCTCGGCCACCCGGTGGTGCTGGTCGGCGACAGTGAACTGGAGCCGTCCATGCGGCAGTTGCTGCGCGCGCACGGCGTCCGGCTGGAGATCGTGGACCGCCCGGCACCCCGGGGCGGCTGGCAGGCCGCACGCCTCGCCCGGCTGCGGGAGCTGTGCGCGGTCCTGCCCGACGCCTACTGGCCGGACCAGTACAACAACCCCGACAACACCACCGGTTACGCCACTCTCGCCGCCGAACTCGCCACCCGGCTGGACCACTTGGACGTCCTGGTGTGCAGCGTCGGCACCGGCGGGCACAGCGCGGGCGTCATCGGCCCGCTGCGCCGCCACTGGCCCGCTCTGCGGCTCATCGGCGTCGACGCGACCGGCTCCACCATCTTCGGCCAGCCCGCCCGGCCGAGGCTGATGCGCGGCCTGGGCAGCAGCATCCACCCGCGCAATGTCGCCTACGACGCCTTCGACGAGGTGCACTGGGTCGGCCCCGCCGAGGCCGTGGACAGCTGCCGGCGGCTCGCCCGGGGCAGCTTCGTCAGCGGCGGCTGGAGCACCGGCGCGGTCGCGCTCGTCGCCGCCTGGGCGGCCCGCGTCCACCCCGGGGCGGTTGTCGCCACCGTTTTCCCCGACGGTCCGCACCGTTATCTCGGAACCGTTTTCGACGACGACTTCACCACCGCGCACGGCATCGACCCGTCCACCGCGGCCACCCGGCCCGTCGAGATCCCGCACCCCCGCGCCGCCGAGGCGACCGGCTGGGCCCGCTGCACCCGCGTGACCGATCCGCTCGACTCCCCGAAAGAAGCCCTGTGAAGGCCACCCGGCGCACCGTACGTCTCGACCTCACCGAGCCGCTGCGCATCTCCCGCTCCACCATGTCCGCACGCGACGCCGTGTGGCTGACGATCGAACACGAGGGTCTGTACGGCCATGGAGAAGCCGTCACCAGCGTGTACTACGGGCTCCACGCCGACACCCTGGCACGGCACTTCGCGGCCCTCGACCTCAACCGCTTCAGCGACCCGGAGAGCGCCCTGGAGGACCTGAGGGAGGGATGGGACATTCCTCCGGCCGTCGCCGCCGCCGTCGAGGCCGCGCTCCTCGACCTGGCCGGCAAGCGTGCGGGAAGCCCTGTCCATCGCCTCCTCGGCGCCCCCGCCGCCCCGGTCGCCGCCACCGCCCGCACCATCGGCATCACCTCGCTCACGCATGCCGCGGCCGAGGCCCGGCGCCTCGCCGCGAGGGGCTTCGAGGTCATCAAGGTCAAGGCGGGCACGCCCGATCCCGAGGACGACGTCGAGCGCGTACGCGTCATCCGCGACGCCGCCCCCGCCGCACGGCTGCTCCTCGACCCCAACGGCGCCTGGAGCGTGCCCCAGGCGAAGGCGCTCCTGCCGCGCTACGCGGACCTCGGCGTCGAAGCCGTCGAGCAGCCCCTCGCGCCGGGTGACCCCGAGGCGCTGGGCAGACTGGCCGAACGCTCACCGCTGCCGGTCATCGCCGACGAGGACGCCGTAAGCCTCGAAGACGCCCGCCGTCTCGCCGGACGCGTGCACGGCGTCAACGTCAAGCTCGCCAAGTGCGGCGGCGTCCACGCGGCCCTGCGTATCGCCGAGTTGATCGACGGCAGCGGCACGGAGTTGATGCTCGGCTGCCTCACCGCCAGCACCCTCGGCCTCGCACCCGCCGTCCATCTGGCCGACCGCGCACGCTGGGCCGACCTCGACGGGCATCTGCTGCTCGCCCACGACCCGTGGACCGGGATCGGCGGCGCCGACGGCTTCGTACGCGCCCCCGACCTGCCGGGGCTCGGCGTCGAGGAGGTGGCCGCCCGTGCGGACGTGGCATGAGATACGCCAATTCCCGCTCGCCGTGCGCCTGTTGCTGGTGAACCAGCTCGGCGTCAACACCGGCTTCTATCTGCTCATCCCGTACCTGGCCACCCACCTCACCGAGAACCTGGGCATGTCGGCGGCCGTCGTCGGCATCGTCCTCGGGGTCCGCAACCTCAGCCAGCAAGGCCTGTTCATCATCGGCGGCTCCGCCTCCGACCGGCTCGGGGCGCGCGGCGTGATCATCGCCGGGTGCGCGGTGCGGACCGTCGGGTTCGCGCTGTTCGCGCTCGGTGACGGGCTGCCGGTGCTGCTGGCCGCCTCCGTGCTCAGCGGGCTCGCGGGCGCGCTGTTCAACCCGGCGGTGCGCGCCTATCTCACGCAGGAGGCGGGGGAGCGGAAGGCGGAGGCGTTCGCGCTGTTCAACGTGTTCGCGACGACCGGCGCCCTGATCGGCCCCCTCCTTGGCAGCGCTCTGCTCCTGGTCGACTTCCGTACCTCCGCGCTCACCGCCGCCGGGATCTTCGCGGCCCTCACCGTGGCCCAGGCGCTGGTGCTGCCCGCGCGGGAAGTGGAGCCGAGCAAGGGCGGGGTCCTCGCCGACTGGCGTGAAGTCGTCGGCAACCGCGCCTTCCTGGCCTTCGCGCTCGCCATGGTCGGCATGTTCACCCTGGAGAACCAGCTCTATCTGCTGCTGCCCGAGGGCGCCCGCCAGGCAACCGGCTGGGAAGGCGCGGCGGGGCTCGTCTTCCTCGTCGGCACGGTGTCCAACCTCGCGCTCCAGCTCCGTATCACACGGTCACTCAAGTCCCGTGGAAACAGGGCACGTTGGATCGCGGGAGGGCTCGCCCTGATGGGGCTGGCATTCGTGCCGCCGGCCTTCGCGACGCAGCACACCGGTCTGTTCGCCGCCCTCCCCGTACTCCTCGGCACCCTCCTCCTCTACCTCGGCGTCATGATCGCCTCGCCCTTCGTCATGGAGCTGATCCCCGGCTTCGGCCGACCCGAGCTGACCGGCACCTACTTCGGGATCTTCTACGTCGTCTCCGGCATCGCGGCCGCCGTCGGCAACACCGTCGTCGGCTGGGCCATGGACACGGGCGAACGGCTTCCGTGGCTGTGCTGCGCCCTCTTCGGGCTGGCCTCGGCGGGCGGGGTCGCCTGGCTGCACCGGCGGGGCGCACTGCCGGTGATCCCGGCTCCGGTCGCCGAACGGAGCACCGTATGACGAGCGGCAATCTCCTCACCGACAACCCCGAGCTGTACGAGGCCCGCTTCCCCGACCCCGACCGCCTCGCCGCACGCTGGGCGGAGGACTGCCTGCGGCGGTACGGCGCCGGGCCCCGCGTGCTCGACATGGGCTGCGGCACCGGACGCGACGCGGCTCACCTGCACGAAGCCGGCCGTACGGTCACGGGCGCCGACCTCTCGGAGGCGATGCTCGCGCACGCCCGCGCCCGGCACCCGGGGCCCACCTTTGTGCGGGCCGATCTGCACGGCTTCGACCTGGGCACGTTCGACGCGGTCGTCTGCCTGGACAGCTCGCTGCTGTACTGCCACACCAACGACCAGCTCGACGGCTTCCTGGCCTCCTGCCGCCGCGCCCTGACACCCGGCGGTCTGCTCGTCGCGGAGATGCGCAACGGTGCCTACTTCCTGGGCCGTACCGACCTCCTCGACACCCCCAAGGTCAACGCCTTCATCTGGCAGGGCACCGGCTACCGGTCCACCACCACCCTGACCGTGGACCGCACCGCCCAACTCCTGCGCCGTATCCGCGTATGGACGTCGGACGACGGCGCCCCGCCCGTCGAGCAGCGCTCCGCCTGGCGGCTGCTGTTCCCACTGGAGCTGCGTCACTTCCTGGCCGCCCACGGATTCGAGGTCCTCGACCTGCACGACGGCCCCGGACCGCGCACCGAACCGCCCTGGCGCGAGGGCCAGTTGCCCGGATCGAGCGCTGACGCCGACCGGCTGCACTTCGTAGCGCGCCTGAACCCGCTCACCCATCACACCATCTGAAGGACGATCACATGCTCGACGAACGCTTCCCTGGTCTGCGCCGCCGCGGCTTCCTCGCCGCCACCGGTGCCGCCTCGCTCGGAGCGCTCGCGCTCACCGGCTGCGGGTCCTCCGACGACAGTTCCGGCGCCGGTGCGGGTGACGGCAAGCCGAAGCAGGGAGGGCGGCTGCGTGCCGCCTTCGCGGGAGGGGGTGCCAGCGAGACCCTGGATCCGCACCTGGCCAACCTGTTCGCGGATGTCGCCCGCGCCAAGGCCCTCTTCGACAAGCTCGCCGACTACGGCGCCGACCTGTCCGCGCAGCCCCGTCTCGCCGAGAAGTGGGAGTCCAACAAGACCCTCGACCGCTGGCAGGTCACCCTGCGCAAGGCCACCTTCCATGACGGCAAGCCGGTCACCGCCAAGGACGTGCTGTACAGCTACCGCCGTATCGCCGACCCGAAGCAGGCGTTCCGCGCCAAGGCGTCCCTGGAGCCCATCGACCTCGACGCCAGCCGCGCCACGAGCGAGACCGGCATCGAGTTCGTGCTGAAGCGGCCGACGGCCGAACTCCCCAACATCCTGGCCGCGTTCGGCGCGTACATCGTCCCGGACGGCGCGATCGAGTTCGACAGGAAGCCCATCGGCTCCGGCCCCTTCCGTTTCGTCTCCTTCGCACCCGGCCGCTCGGCCGTCTTCCGCCGCTACGACGAATACTGGGAGGGCGCCCCGCACCTCGACGAACTCGAAATCGTCGTCGCCAACGAGGAGTCCGCCCGCGTCAACGCCCTGCTCGGCGGCCAGGTCGAGTACGCCCACGAGCTGAACCCCACCACCGGCCGTGCGCACGAAGGCAAGGGGCAGATCGAGATCGTGCGGCTACAGGGCAGCGCCATGCAGGGCTTCGCGATGAAGACCGACCGGCCGCCGTTCGACGACAAGCGGGTGCGGCAGGCCTTCTTCCTCATCGCCGACCGGCAGGAACTCGTCGACGGGGCGCTGTCCGGCGCGGGCGAGATCGGCAACGACCTGTTCGGCAAAGGCTACGAGTACTACGCCGACGGCCTCCCGCAGCGCGAGCAGGACCTCGACAAGGCCCGTGCCCTGCTGAAGCAGGCCGGCGCCGAGAAGCTGAAGGTCGGCCTGGACACCTCCGCCGTCGCCGCCGGATTCACCGAGGCCGCCAGCATCTTCCGCGACCAGGCCGCCAAGGCCGGCGTCACGATCGACGTCAAGATGGGCAGCAAGGACACCTATTGGGCCGACATCCTCGACTCCGGCTCCCTGTGCTGCTACCGCTCCGGCGCCATGCCCATCGAGGCGCATATCTCGCAGCGGCTGCTCACCGACTCCAGCACCAATGCGACCAAGTGGCAGCACAAGGACTTCGACGCCCTCTACCAGCAGGCGCAGTCCACGCGGGACAAGACCGAGCGGGCCGCCGTGTACGAGCGCATGCAGCGTCGGCTGTACTCCGAGGGCGGCTTCCTGATCTGGGGCTTCGCCGACTGGATCCTCGGAACGGCCAACAAGGTCAAGGGGGTTGAGAAGAACGCGCCCGCCAACTCGCTCGACTGGGCCCGCTTCGACAAGGTCTGGCTGGCGTGAGGACCAAGCAGGGCGGGCTGAGTCGATTGCGGTCAGGCAGCGCCCCGAAGGGGCGCGGGGCTGTATCAATATGCGGCTCCGCCGCGGGGCGCGACAAGCCACGACGGCGCAGCAGCCGACAGGCGGCATACAGCGGCACATCCTTCGTCGCCCGGCGCCTTGTCCTCGGCGGAGCCCAAACCGTGGCCGTCGTGCTGCTGGTCTTCGCGCTCACCGAGGCGCTGCCGGGCGATGCCGCGGTCGCCCTCGCCGGCGACCAGCCCGACCCGGCGCGCATCGCCGCGATCCGTGAGGCGATGGACCTCGACCGGCCGGCGTACGAGCGGCTGGTCGACTGGGCGTCCGGGCTGCCGCACGGCGACTTCGGCACGTCCCTCACCTCCGGGCGGCCGGTCGGGCAGTACATCTCGGACGGCTTCGGGCCCACCCTGCTGCTGGCCACGCTCACGCTCGCGCTGCTGGTGCCGATCGGCTTCGGGCTCGGTGTGCTGGCCGCCCGCCACGAGGGGCGGCTCGTCGACCGGCTGGTCAGCTCGGTGACGCTCGCGGTGTACGCCGTCCCCGAATTCGCCCTCGGAGTACTCCTGGTAACCGTTTTCGCGCTCCAGCTGGGCTGGCTGCCGCCGACCGCCGTCGGCTACGGCACCGACCTGCTCGCCCACCCGGCCGCACTGGTCCTGCCCGTCCTTGTCCTGCTGTCCCGGCCGGTGTGCTCCATCGCCCGTCTGGTACGCGCGGGCATGGTCGACGCGCTGGCCTCCCCGTACGCGGCCCACGCACGCCGCTACGGCATCCCGGGCGCCCGCATCCGGTACACGCACGCCCTGCCCAACGCCCTCGCCCCGGCCGCGCAGCAACTCGCCCGCACCGTCGACTGGCTGCTGTGCGGCGTCATCGTCGTGGAGGCCCTGTACGTGATCCCCGGACTCGGCACCGTCCTGCTCAACGCCGTCGCCGAACGCGACGTGCCCGTCGTGCAGGGGCTCGCCGTCGTCTTCGGCGTCCTGACCGTCGTACTGAACCTGGGTGCGGACCTGGTGGCCCAACGGCTGACGCCCCGGGCGGGGGTGGCGGCGTGAGGGTCCGGCGCTACGTCCTCGGCATCGCGGTCATCGCCGTACCCCTCGTCCTCGCCCTCCTGGGACCGCTGTTCGCGGGCGAACCGGGAACGCGCGCCGCGTCCTTCACGCTCGGCGACGGACACTGGCTGGGCACGGACTTCGTGGGCCGGGACGTATGGCAGCAGGTGCTGCACGGCGGACGCCCTGTCGTCCTGACCGCGCTCGCCGCCACCGCCCTCGCCTATCTGGTCGCGCTGCCGGTCGGGCTCGTCAGTGCGCTCACCCACCGCCGCTGGCTGGAGGAGACGCTGATGCGGCCGCTGGACGTGCTCCTCGCGGTGCCGTCGCTGCTGCTGATCCTGCTGGTGGCGTCCGTGTTCACGCCGGGCGCGGCCGGGCTCGCGCTGCTGGTCGCGCTGGTCAACGTGCCCGACGCGGCGAGGATCGTCCGGGCCGCCGCCGGGGAGGCCGCCGCGCGTCCCGCGGTGGAGGCGCTGCGGATGCAGGGAGAGACGTGGTGGCGTACGGCCGTCGGATATGTCGGCCGGTCGATGCTGCGCACCCTCGCCGCCGACGCGGGTATCCGGCTCACCGGCGTGCTGTATCTGGTCGCCACGGCCGCGTTCCTCGGCGTCGGTGTGGCGCCGGACGCGGCGGACTGGGCGGTCATGGTCGACCGCAACCGCACCGGACTGTTCGTGCAGCCCTGGGCCGTGGTGGTGCCGGCGCTGCTGATCGTCGCGCTGACGATGGGCAGCAACCTGCTCTTCGACGCGGCGCTAAGCGCTCCGCTGGGTGTGCCGCGATGTGTCGTCGGTCGGCTGCGGCGCCGTCGTGGCTGGTTGCGCAGTTCCCCGCGCCCCTTCGGGGCGCTGAACCGCAGCCGATCAGAGAAGCCCAGCCGGGACCGGGGAGAGAGGGAACGACGGCCGTGAACGAAACCGACACACCCGTCGCCGAAATCCGCGACCTGCGCGTGGAGATCGACGGCCGGGCGATCGTGGACGGGGTGAACCTGCGGGTCCTGCCCGGACAGGTGACCGCGCTGGTCGGCGCCTCGGGCAGCGGCAAGACCACGACCGGGCTCGCGCTGCTCAGGGAGTACCCGCCCGCGGCCCGCGTCACCGGCGACGTACGCGTATCGGGGAACGTCGGCTACATACCGCAGCACCCGGCCGCCGTCCTCAACCCGGCCCGCCGGGTCTCGGCGCTCCTGACCGACATCGCCCGCACCCAGGTACGCGACCTCCCTCGCGAGCAGCGCAGGACCGCCGCCCGCGAACGCGTCCTGCGTGCCCTGTCCGACGCCCAACTCACGGATCCGGAGGCGATGTTGCGGCGCTACCCGCACCAGCTCTCCGGCGGCCAGCAGCAACGCGTCGTCATCGCGCAGGCCCTCCTGCTCGGCGCCCGAGTGATCGTCGCGGACGAACCCACCACCGGGCAGGACGCGTTGACCAAGACCAGGATCGTCGACGAACTGGCGGCGGTCGCGGCGCGCGGCATCGCGGTCGTGCTGCTCAGCCACGATCTGGACGTGGTGCGCTCGCTCGCCGACGAGGTGCTGGTCATGAAGGCGGGCCGGGTCGTGGAGTCGGGCCCGCCCGAACGGCTGTGGCTCGCACCCCGGCACGAGTGGACCCGCCAACTGCTCGACACCCGGCCGCCGTCCCCGCAGGAGCATCCCGCCGAGGACACGACGGTGCCCGTCCTCCGGATCCGCGACCTCACCGCCCGCCACGGCCAAAGCGTCGTCGTGCGCACACCCCGGCTCACCCTGCACCCCGGTGAGTGCCTGGCCGTCGTCGGCCGCTCCGGCAGCGGGAAGACGACCCTCGCCCGCTGCCTCGCCGGGCTCCACCGCGACCACGCAGGCGAGGTCGCCCTCGACGGCACCCCACTGCCGCGCAGCCTCCGGCACCGCGACCGTGCCGGGCTCAGGGCGGTGCAGTACGTCTTCCAGGACGCGCGGGCCGCCTTCGACGAGTACCGGCCGGTCCTCGACCAGGTCGCCCGGACGGCCGTACGTCTGCGCGGCATCGACCGGCAGGCGGCCGAGGAGGAGGCCCTGGCGACACTCACCGGACTCGGCCTGGCGCCCGACCAGGCCCGGCGCCGCCCACCGCGGCTGTCCGGCGGCGAACTCCAGCGCGCGGCCCTGGCCCGGGCGCTGCTCGCCCACCCCAGGGTCCTGATCTGCGACGAGATCACCTCGGGCCTGGACACGGTCACCCGACGTGGCATCCTCGACGTTCTCGAACGGCTCCTGCACGAGCGCGACGACCTGTCCCTGATGCTCATCACCCATGACCTGGACACCGCACGTCTGGCCCACCGCATCGCGGTGCTGGACGCGGGCGAGCTGGTCGAGCAGGGTCCGGCCGAGCGGGTCCTGACCGCGCCGGAGCACCCGTTCACCGTCTCGCTGATGGAGACGACGGCACGGCTGGAGGCGGAAACGGGTGCTTGAGCCCGATTTGCGGCCCCGGTGAGGCGAAGCCAGCATGTGGAGCCATGGGCCATCGATCCGTACAGCGGCGCCGCGTCGCGACCAGCCTCACCGCGCTGGTCGTCGCCGCGGCCTGCGCCGCCACGCTCGCCTCGTGCGGCGACGACAACGACGACGCCGGCAGCGGTACGACGGTCAGCGCACGTCCCTCGGCACCCGACACCGCCTCGTTCTCGGGCACCCTCCCCAGCGCCGTCGAGTCCCTGGCCGAGTCCGCCCGCGCCGCGGCGTCGGCCGTGGCCTCCTCCGCCTCCGCGCGTGCGTCGGAGTTCGAGGCGTCGGTCTCGGCGGAGGTCGAGCGCGCCAACCGGGCCGCCGAGGGGGAGCTGAAGGACGTAGAGGGGCGGGGCAACGCGACCTCTGACGTCTCCCTCACGGGAAAGCCGCGGTCCGAGACGGGCGGTCTGCTCGCCGTCGTCGTGAACATCCGCAACAGCACCGACGACTCCGCCTCCTACGCCGTCCAGGTCGACTTCCGCGACCCCGACGGCAAGGTCGTCGAAACCCGTTACGTAGGCGCCGAGGACCTGGAGGCGGGAGGCCGGGCGCAGCCGCTCGCCATCAGCCGCAAGCCCCCGGAGCCGGTGCTGACCGCGGAGATCGCCAAGGCGCAGCGGTACTGAAGGCGGCCCGGATCGTCAACTCCGGCGTCGCCGTGAGTGACTGATGGCCGATCAGGACCCAACAAAGTCCGACAGGATTGTTGCTTCTGGTGTGTTCGGAACCTAGTGATATGGAACAGGATCCGACGCACGCACCCACGGGGTGCAGCGCACTGTCGTTCTGAGGAAGGTCTCGGTCATGCCGCACCCGCACGCGCACCAGCACTCCTCGCACTCCTCGCCCGCCTCTCCCGCCGAACGGCCGGTCATCAGTCGCCGCCGTCTCCTCGAGTCCTCGGCCGCCGTCCTCGGCGCCCTCGCCCTGTCCACGCCGGCGCAGGCCTCGTCGAGACGCGCGGCGCCGACCGCCACGCCGGAGTGGAACGGCAACATCGCCCTCTTCCAGGTGGGCACCGAGCCCCCGCACACCACCCTCATGCCGTACGCGGACGTGAGACAGGCCCTGGCCGCCGACCGCACCCGCTCGCCGTACCGGCAGAGCCTCGACGGCACCTGGAAGTTCGCGTACGCCGACCGTCCCGACGACCGGGACCCCGACTTCTATCGCACGGACGTCGACGACAAGGACTGGGACACCCTCCCCGTCCCGGCCGTCTGGCAGCTGCACGGCTACGACTTCCCGATCTACGTCAACATCACCTACCCCTGGTGGGGTCCCAACGGCCTGGGGGAGGAGCCCCAGCCCCCGGCCGCCCCGACGCGCTACAACCCCGTCGGCCAGTACCGGCGTACCTTCACGGTCCCGGAGGACTGGTCGGGCCGGCGCACCTTCCTGCACTTCGAGGGCGTCAAGTCGGCCCACTATGTGTGGATCAACGGCGAACTGGTCGGCTACCACGAGGACTCCTACACCCCCGCCGAGTACGACATCACCGAGCGTCTCAAGCCCGGCACCAACCAGATCGCCGTGGAGGTGTACCGCTACTCCGACGGCGACTGGCTGGAGGACCAGGACATGATCCGGCTGAGCGGCATCTTCCGCTCGGTCTACCTGTACTCGACTCCGGCCGTGCACCTGCGCGACTTCAAGCTGGACACCCCGCTGAGCGACGACCACACGGCCGCCGAGCTGTCGGTGACGGCGAGCGTGCGGGCGTACGGCATCGTGGGGGAGGGGCGGTACACCGTCGAGACGCAGCTCTATGACGACCGGGGTCATGCCGTCTGGTCGCGGCCCCTGCAACAGGCCGTCGATGCCGGAGCGCCAGGCACGGACGTGACCGTACAGAGTCAAAAGGCCGTACCGGCACCGAGGTTGTGGTCGGCCGAGCATCCGAACCTGTACACCGCCGTCCTACGGCTGCGGGACCCTGGCGGAAAGGTGATCGAAACCCTCTCCCACCGGGTGGGCCTCCGCGAGTTCGCGCTCAAGGACGGGCTGATGCGCATCAACGGCAAGCCCGTCTCCTTCCGCGGCACCAACCGGCACGAGATGCACCCGGCCCGCGGCACCGCGCTCACCCGCGCGGACATGGTCCTGGACATCGGGGTCATCAAGCGGATGAACATGAACACCGTCCGGACCTCGCACTACCCGGACAACCCGCTCTGGCTCGAACTCGCCGACGAATACGGCCTGTACCTCGTTGACGAGGCCAACGTCGAGACCCACGCCATCCGCGGCGAGTACCCGGGCAACCACGCCGACTGGAGCGAGGCCTGCGTGGCCCGCGCGCAGAACATGGTCCACCGGGACAAGAACCACGCCTCGGTCGTCATCTGGTCGCTCGGCAACGAGGCGGGCGCGGGCAGCACGTTCGTGAACATGCACGACTGGATCCGCTCCTACGACCCGACTCGTGTCATCCAGTACGAGGGCGACGACAGCCCGGGCGTCAGCGACATCCGCTCCGAGATGTACGAGAGCCCCGCGCGCGTGGAGGCCCGCGCGAAGGACACCGCCGACACCCGGCCGTACGTCATGATCGAGTACTCGCACGCGATGGGGAACTCGAACGGCAACTTCAAGAAGTACTGGGACATCATCCGCCGTTACGACGTCCTCCAGGGCGGCTGGATCTGGGACTTCATGGACCAGTCCGTGAGCTGGCCCACCCCCACGCGCAAGGTGTTGACCGAGTCCGGGCCGGGACGGCTCAAGGGCGAAATCCTCGCCCCCAGCGGGACGTTCGACCGCGACAAGGGCGTGAACGGCGGAACCGTTTTCGCCCGCGACTCCGCCGTTGACCTCACCGGCTCGCTGACGCTGGAGGCGTGGATCACCCCGCACGTAACCGGTTACCACCAGCCGATCCTCGCCAAGGGCGACACTCAGTACGCGCTGAAACAGACGAACAAGAACATCGAGTTCTTCATCCACGGCGGCGGCCAGTGGATCACGGCCAGTTGGGCGGTACCGGCGGACTGGACCGGTAAGGAACACCACGTCGCAGGCGTTTTCGACGCCGACGCGGGCACGCTGACCCTCTACGTCGACGGCGAGGAGCGGGCCACCCGGACCACCACCCGCAAGCCCGGCAGCAACACCGCACCGCTCTCGCTCGCCACCGACGTCGACAACTGGACCCGGGAGTTCAGCGGCACGATCCGCCGGGCCCATGTCTACGCCCGCGCCCTCACGGCCGCCGAACTGGCCTCCGGCAGCCGTGGTCCCGGCGACGACGGCGTACGGTTCTGGTTCGACGCGGCCACGGTCGCCTTCACCGAGAAGCGGTCGCGGGAGAAGGCCTTCTTCGCGTACGGCGGCGACTGGGGCGACAACCCCAACGACGGGAACTTCGTCGCGGACGGTATCGTCACCGCCGACCGCGGCCACACCGGCAAGGCCGCCGAGGTCAAGCAGGCCTACCAGGCGATCAACGCCGTATCGAGCGGCGAAACAGGCGTGGTATCGCTTACCAACGAGTATCTGTTCACCAACCTCCGTGAATTCGACGGAAGTTGGTCCCTCCTCGCCGACGGCAAGGTCGTCCAGCGCGGAAAGCTGACCCGCGCACAGCTGGACGTACCGCCACAGTCGGAGAAGGAGATCACCGTGCCGGTACGGCTGCCGGCGGATCCGGCGCCGGGCGCGGAGTACTTCCTCCAGCTGTCCTTCACCACCAAGGAAGCCACGAAGTGGGCCAAGGCCGGCTTCGAGGTGGCGAAGCAGCAGCTCTCCGTCGACGCGGGCAGCCCCGCGGTGACAGCGGTGCCGCTGGAGCGGGTGCCCGTGCTGACCCACCAGGACGGCTCCGACTCGGTGAAGGTGACCGGCGAGGGCTTCTCGGTCACCGTCGACAAGGGCAGCGGCGTCATCACGTCGTACGAGGCCCAGGGCACCCCGCTCATCAGCTCCGGGCCCGTGCCGAACTTCTGGCGGGCGCCGACCGACAACGACAAGGGCAACGGCCAGCACACCCGCAACCAGACCTGGCGGGACGCGGGCGCGCGCCGCAAGGTCACGGACGTCGGCGTGCGCGAACTCCAGGGCAGAGCCGTCGAGATCAAGGTCGCCGGCACACTGCCGACCACGGTCGAGTCGACGTACACCACCACCTACACCGTTTTCGGAAACGGCGAGATCAAGGTCGACAACAGCCTGCACCCGGGCGCGTCGAGCCTGCCGTACATCCCGGAGGTCGGGACGCTGCTGTTCCTGCCGGGCGGCCTGGACCGCGTTCACTACTACGGCCGCGGCCCCGAGGAGAACCACTGGGACCGCAACGACGGCACCGACGTGGGCCTGTACTCCGGGACCGTCGACGGGCAGTGGACCCCGTACATCCGACCGCAGGAGAACGGCAACAAGACCGACGTGCGCTGGGTCGCCCTCACCGACCGACGCGGCAACGGACTCCTCGTCAGCGGCGAACCCCTCCTTGAGGTGAACGCCTCGCACCTCACCCCGGAGGACCTGTCGGTCGGGGCGCGCCACGACTACCAGCTCACCCCGCGCGAGGAGGTCGTCCTGCGCGTGAACCACCGGCAGATGGGCGTGGGCGGCGACAACAGCTGGGGCGCGCACACGCACGACGAGTACAAGCTGTTCGCCGACCGGGACTACTCGTACACCTACCGGCTGCGACCGCTCACCGACGTGGCCGAGGCGACGGCGGCCTCACGGCGTCCGACGGCGACCTAAGCGCTCCGCTGGGTGGGCGGCTCGTTCGGCTGCGGGCCGGTGGGGGCCGTCGATCGGCTGCGGGCCGGTGGGGGCTGGTCGCGCAGTTCCCCGCGCCCCTTTGGGGCGCGTACCGCATCGGACGTCACCAGGACCGCTTAGTAGCCGTCACAACCGGATGCGGGCGGCGACCGGCACATGGTCGCTGCCCGTGTCCGGCAGTGTCCAGATGCGGGTCACGGTGGCGTCCCGGGCCAGGATCTGGTCGATTCTGGCCAGCGGGAAGGACGCGGGCCAGCTGAAGGCCAGTCCCTCACGTGGGGCACTCAGGTGCGCGCGCACCGGGTCCAGCCCGCGGTCGTCGACCGTGCTGTTGAGGTCGCCGAGCAGGATCACGTCCGGCAGTCGTTCCGCGTCCAGTGCGCGTCCGAGCAGGGCCGCGCTCTCGTCGCGGCGAGCGGTGCCGAACCCGGGGCCCAGGCGGACGGAGGGGAGGTGCGCGACGTACACCGCGACAGCGCCCGACGGGGTCGCGGCGGTGGCCCGCAGACCGCGGTTCCAGTCCGTCCCGACGCCGGTCGGTCTGATGTCGACGGCCCGTACGCCGGTGAGCGGGTACCGGGACCACAGGCCGACCGTGCCCATGACGGCGTGGTGCGGGTAGTCGAGGGCGGCCGTGAACTCCCTTGCGTGGGACGGCGTCACCTCTTCGAGTGCTATCAGGTCGGCGTCGGCACCCAGCAGGGTGCGCGCGGTTCCGGCCGGGTCCGGGTTCGTGTCGCTGACGTTGTGCTGCACGGCCGTGAGGTCGTACGCCCCGTCCGACCGGGGGAGCAGCAGCCCGCCGAAGAGGGCCAGCCAGGCCGCCAGGGGTGGCAACACCGTGGTGAGCACGATGGGTGAGCGCCGCACCAGCGCCACGCCCGCCAGGACCGGGACGGCCAGTCCGAGCCAGGGCAGGAAGGTCTCCAGCAGACTGCCCAGTCTGCCGACCCGGTTGGGCACGACGGCGTGAAACGTCAGCACGCCGGCGACGAGGACGCTCGCCAGCCATGCGCTGCGGGGGCGGAACCAGGTGCTCACGGTGGGTCGCGTAGGACTCATAGGTCTCGTACGACGCGCAGCCCGACGATCTCGGTTCCCGAGCCCACTCCGGAGGCAGGTGATCCGCCCGGCCCCAGGGCACGCGAGGTTCATGTCGGATTCTCGCCAGCAAGGGGTCGGGCGGTCACCCATGCTGGACGTATGCAGAACGCGATGCACACCGACTGGGAGCGGTGCGTGCGCGCCGTCCAGTCCAAGGACGCGCGCTTCGACGGCTGGTTCTTCACGGCCGTCACCACCACCCGCATCTACTGCCGGCCCAGCTGCCCCGTCGTGCCGCCCAAGCCGGAGAACATGACCTTCTACTCGAGCGCGGCCGCCTGCCAGCAGGCCGGCTTCCAGCCTGCAAGCGCTGCCGCCCCGACACCAGCCCCGGCTCGCCGGAGTGGAACCAGCGCGCCGACCTCGTCGCCCGCGCGATGCGGCTGATCGCCGACGGCATCGTGGACCGCGAGGGCGTCCCCGGCCTCGCCGCCCGCCTCGGCTACAGCACCCGCCAGGTCGAGCGCCAGCTCCTCGCCGAACTGGGCGCGGGCCCCCTCGCCATCGCCCGCGCCCAACGCGCCCAAACGGCAAGGCTGTTGATCGAGACGACCCCGCTTCCGATGGCGGAGATCGCCTTCGCGGCAGGCTTCTCCTCCATCCGCACCTTCAACGACACCGTGCGCGAGGTCTTCGCCCTGTCCCCGAGCGAGCTGCGCGCCCGCGTGCCCGCGTCTCGCGGCGCCCAGGGCACGCCGGGCGTGCTGGCCCTGCGCCTCCCCTTCCGCGCCCCCCTCAACCCCGACAACCTCTTCGGCCACCTCGCGGCCACCGCCGTACCCGGGGTGGAGGAATGGCGGGACGGCGCGTACCGCCGGACGCTCAGGCTGCCGTACGGCCATGCAATCGTGTCCCTGACGCCCGAGCCGGACCATGTCGCCTGCCGCCTCACCCTCAGCGACCTGCGCGATCTGCCCGTCGCGATCAGCCGCTGCCGGCGCATGCTGGACCTGGACGCCGACCCGGTGGCGGTCGACGAGCAACTCCGCCTGGACCCGGTCCTCGCGCCCCTCGTCGACAAGGCCCCCGGCCGCCGCGTCCCGCGCACGGTGGACGAGGCCGAGTTCGCGATCCGCGCGGTCCTCGGCCAACAGGTCTCCACGGCGGCGGCCCGCACCCACGCGGCCCGCCTGGTCACCGCGCACGGCGAGCAGGTCGACGACGCGGAGGGCGGCCTGACCCACCTGTTCCCGTCACCGGAGGCGCTGGCGGCCCTGGACCCGGAGTCGCTGGCGATGCCGCGCACGCGCCGGGCGACCTTCACCACCTTGGTGAGCCAACTGGCGGACGGCACACTGCACTTGGGAGTGGAAAGCGACTGGGCGGAAACCCGTTCACGCCTGCTCTCCCTCCCGGGCTTCGGCCCCTGGACGGTCGACGTCATCGCGATGCGCGCCCTCGGCGACCCCGACGCGTTCCTCCCCACGGACCTCGGAATCCGCCGCGCGGCCCAGGAGTTGGGCCTGCCCTCCACCCCAGCGGCCCTCACGAGACGTGCGGCCGCGTGGGCGCCCTGGCGGGCGTACGCGGTCCAGTACCTGTGGGCGACGGACAGCCACCCGATCAACTTCCTTCCTGTATAAGGACCTTGTAGTGAAACAGCACACCGTCATCGACAGCCCCTACGGCCCGCTGACCCTCGTAGCCGACCACGGCACCCTCTGCGGCCTCTACATGACAGACCAGCGCCACCGCCCACCGGAGGAGTCCTTCGGCCCCCGAGACGGCACGCTCTTCGCCGACACCGAGGAACAACTCGACGCGTATTTCGCAGGCGAGCTGAAGGAGTTCACCCTCGAACTACGCCTGCACGGCACACCGTTCCAGCGCACCGTCTGGGACCAGCTCCGCAAGATCCCCTACGGCGAGACCCGCTCCTACGGCGACCTGGCCGACGCCCTCGGCAACCCCGGCGCCTCCCGCGCGGTAGGCCTCGCCAACGGCAAGAACCCCATCGGCATCATCGTCCCCTGCCACCGCGTCGTCGGCGCCGACGGCAGCCTCACGGGATACGGCGGCGGCCTGCAACGCAAGCAGCGGTTGCTGGACTTCGAGGGCGGGGCGGCGCTGTTCTGAGCACCGGCTATTCATCACCGAGGGTGCGCAGCAGCTCGGGCAGTGCGGTGCCGATGGGTTCCCGGATGACCTCGTCGGCACGGTCGTCGTAGGGCGTGGACTCGGCGTTGACGATGACGAGGCGTGCGCCGTGGTCGGCGGCGATGCCGGCGAGTCCGGCGGCGGGCTGCACCTGGAGGCTGGTGCCGACGGCGATGAACAGCTGGCTGGCCTTGCTGATGGCGAGGGCCTCGCCGAGGACGACGGGGTCCAGCCGTTCGCCGAACATGACGGTCGCCGACTTGAGGATGCCGCCGCACTCCAGGCACGGCGGGTCTGCTTCACCGGCCTCGACGCGGGCGATCGCGTCCTCCATCGGGCCCCGGGTATGGCACTTGGTGCACACGAACCTGCGCGCGCTGCCGTGCAGTTCCAGCACCTTGCGGGCGGGCATCCCGGCGAGCTGGTGCAGCCCGTCCACGTTCTGGGTGATGACCCGCACCGGGATCCCCGACTTCTCCAGCTCGGCGACGGCCCGGTGCGCCGCGTTGGGCTCGGCCTTGAGGGTCCGGTTCTTCCGCCGCATCTGCCATGACCGTCGCCGGATCTCGCGATCGCCCATGTAGTACTCGTACGTCACGAGCTTCTCGGCCTCCGGGTCCCGGCGCCACAGGCCGTTGGGGCCGCGATAGTCCGGGATCCCGGAGTCGGTGGAGATACCTGCGCCACTGAGGATCGCTACGAGAGGCCTGTCCATGGGCCGAGGGTAGGACGCCTGCCAACCTGGAGCGAACGGGTATTGGGGCGGCCGTCCTGTCGGCTCCGCGGCCCGCCCATGACCGCCCGGCGGCGGCCTAGCCCTTGGAGTCCGGCTTCCAGTCCTGGACGAGGAGCCCGAGGAGTACCTCGTCGAGGAACTCGCCCATCACCCAGGCCGCGGAGCGCAGTACGCCCTCGCGGACGAAGCCGTTGCGCTCGGCGGAGCGCAGCATCGCGGCGTTGTCCGACAGCGTCTCGATCTGTAGCCGCTGAAGGCCGCGTACGACGAAGCCGTAGTGGCACTGCACCGCGACCACGTCGGTGCCGTAGCCCTTGCCGCGGGCGGACGGCAGCAGCCCAAGACCGATGTGCGCGGACCGGTTGTGATTGTCGATGTTCCACAGCGTGGTGGTGCCGACCAGCGTGCCGCCGTCCAGCTCCACCACCGAGAACGGAATGTGCCTCTGCTCCGTGTCGTCCACCAGGAGCTGCGAGTCCTTCGAGCCCGGCGTGATCGGCCGCCACGGCCGGGCGTCCGAACGCGAGTAGTTGACCACGTCGTCGTACAGCTCGGCCTGCAAGATCGGGATGTCGTCCTCGTGCCGGGCCCTGAGCCCGACCTTAGTGCCCCTCAGCATGCAAGCTTCCTATCCGACCGGGCCGGCCGGCGGCAAGCCAATTAGAGGTCGCCTCGACGTTGGCGGTCCTGGCGAGAGCGCAGTTACCGCGGGATGTCGAGGACTGGGCGCTCGGCCCACTGGTGGCGTCAGCCCACCCGGTCGCCGTTCTCCAGCTCCGCCGTGCCCGAGCCGTCCGTCAGGACGTCCAGGGCGGCCAGGACGCGGCGGCCCAATGAACCCGGTAGGTAGTCGGTGAGTTCCTCGCGGGGGACGAGGCGCCAGGACAGGAGTTCCTCCTCCTGGAGTCGGATCGACTTGATGGCGTCCTCGTCGAGGACGCCGCCGTCGTAGAGATAGGACACCAGCGGCGGGCGGGCCGTGCCGTGTACCCAGTCCACCGCGAGCAGACGGCCGAGTTCGATGTCGAGGCCGATCTCCTCGGCCGTCTCGCGGCGCGCGCCCTGCCGTGGGGTCTCGCCGTCGTCGGACTCGATCGTGCCGCCCGGAAGCGCCCAGCCCTCACGGTAGTTGGGCTCGACCAGCAGCACCCGGCCCTCGGCGTCGCGGAAGAGGGCGGCGGCCCCGGCGAGGACGCGGGGCAGGCCCGCGATGTACGTGGCGAAGTCTGGAGTGGTCACCAAGGAAGGGTAACCAGCTGCCCGAGCCGCGCCGCGGATTCGCTGCCGACTCGGGGAGCGCGGGCCGGTGCGAACAGGGATCTGCGCGGGGTGGTCTCCCACAGTCTCCCGCAGTCTCCCGTAGTTCATCGGGACAACTCCGGACCGACCGGGGCGAGTTGAACGATCGAATCGATCAATTCGAGCGCCCTGCTCCTCACTCGCTGTCGGCCAGCCGCACCGTCCGCTCCGCCAGTTCACTGATCCGCACCCCGTCGAAGCCGAACACCGCACTGCGGACGGTGTCCTCCAACGGGTCCTTCCACTGGTCCGGGATCGCGTCCGCCCCGGTCAGCACCCCGGCCACCGAGCCCGCGGTCGCGCCGTTGGAGTCGGTGTCCAGGCCGCCGCGGACGGTGAGGGTGATGGTGCGGGTGAAGTCGCCGTCGCCGTACAGGAGCCCGGCCGTGAGCACGGCGGCGTTCGGGACGGTGTGGATCCAGCCCAGCCCCGCGGTCTCCTCGGACACGGTCGTGAGCGTGTCCTCCCAGGTCATCCGGGTGTCGTGCAGCGAGACGACCCGGCGCACGGTGCGCGCCAGCCGGCAGCTGCCGGGGATCATGGCCAGCGCCTCGTCCACGGCGTGCCGCACCGTGGACGCCGTGAACGCCGCCGAGATCAGCGCGGCCGCCCACATCGCGCCGTACACGCCGTTGCCGGTATGGGACAGCACCGCGTCCCGGCGGGCGAGGGCGGAGGCCCGGCGGGGGACACCGGGGCAGGTCCAGCCGTAGATGTCGGCACGGATGAGGGCGCCGATCCACTCCTGGTACGGGTTGTCGTAGGTCGCGGTCAGCGGCGGCTTGAGTCCGTTGGCGAGGTTCCGGTACGCCGCCCGCTCGGCGGTGAAGGTCTGGAGGTACGGCAGTCGCAGCAGCCACAGGTCGCCGACCTGCTCGGTGCTGAAGCCGAAGCCGTGGGTCTCCAGGAGGTCGAGGCCGAGGATCGCGTAGTCGACGTCGTCGTCCCGGCAGCTGCCGTGGATGCGGCCGCGGACGCACTGGCGCCATTCGGGCCGAAGCTCGAAGCCGTCGTTCTCGTCCACGGGCGCGGGCAGATAGTCGGTGAGGGGCAGGGCGGCGGCCTGCCGCAGATATCGGTCGATACGGTCCCGCGTCCACAGGTCGCCCTGCTCGACCGGCTTGCCCAGCATGTTGCCCGCGATCCGGCCCAGCCAGCCCCCGAGGATGCGGTCCGCGAGCTCTTGCTCAGTGCCCACAGGGGTCATAGCACCGGTCTACCCAATTCCGTGGTCGGCCGCGCGGGGTTTCGGGCCACTCGCACAGCGGGTTCCCAGCGGCGTCCCAGGCTCCGGTCGGCGAATGACGGCGGGGGGTTCCTCCGGTTAAGGTCACAGCGGCGCGACTGGTCTTGACATGTGCGAGGCCCGTAGAGCAAGGGGATGCAAAGGTGGCGAACGCTGTAGGCAAAAGGACCCAGAGGGTCCTCATCGCCGCGGACAAATTCAAGGGGTCGCTGACGGCCGTGCAGGTCGCCGAGCGGGTGACGGCCGGGCTGCGCCGGGTTGCGCCGAGCGTCGAGGTCGAGGCACTGCCGGTCGCCGACGGCGGCGACGGGACGGTGGACGCGGCGGTCGCCGCCGGGTTCGAGCGGCGTGAGGTACGGGTCGCGGGCCCCCTCGGAAACGAGGTGACGGCCGCGTTCGCGTTGCGCGATGACACCGCGGTCGTGGAGATGGCGGAGGCCAGCGGGCTACAGCGGTTGCCGGCGGGCGTCTTCGCACCGCTGACGGCATCGACGTACGGCTCCGGCGAACTACTGAGGGCCGCGCTGGACGCGGGCGCCCGGACGATCGTGTTCGGTGTCGGCGGCAGCGCGACCACCGACGGCGGCGCCGGGATGCTGTCCGCGCTCGGCGCGCGCTTCCTGGACGCGGACGGGGAGCCCGTGTCTCCGGGCGGCGGCGGACTGGCCGACCTGGCGTCGGCCGACCTCTCGGACCTGGACCCGCGCCTTGCCCAGGTCGAGCTGGTGCTCGCCAGCGACGTCGACAATCCGCTGACCGGCCCGAAGGGCGCACCGGCCGTGTACGGCCCGCAGAAGGGCGCCGCCCCGGACGACGTGGAGGCGCTGGACGAGGCCCTCGCGAACTATGCCAAGACCCTGGAGTCGGCGATCGGCCCGAAGGCGGCCGAGTACGCCGCGTCGCCCGGCGCGGGCGCGGCCGGCGGCATCGGCTACGGCGCGCTGATCGTCGGCGCCCGCTTCCGCCCCGGCATCGAGGTCATGCTCGACGTCCTCGGCTTCGCCGCCGCCCTGGACCGCGCCGACCTGGTGATCACCGGCGAGGGCTCCCTCGACGAGCAGACCCTGCACGGCAAGGCCCCGGCCGGCGTCGCCGCGGCGGCACGGGCCGAGGGCAAGGAGGTCGTCGCCGTGTGCGGCCGTCTCGCCCTCCAGCCGGAGGCCCTGGGCCGGGCCGGGATCCGCCGCGCGTACCCGCTGACGGACGCCGAGCCGGACGTGGCGAAGTGCATCGCCGATGCCGGGCCGATCCTGGAACGGGTCGCGGAGAGCATCGCCCGGGACTTCCTGAGCTAGGCGCTCCGCTGGGAGGTGCCGCGAGGTGTTGTTGGTCGGCTGCGGCGCCGTTGTGGCTGGTCGCGCAGTTCCCCGCGCCCCTTACGGGGCGATTTGCTCAGGCCAGTCGGTCCGCAGCCGGCGTAGCCGACAGTCGGTACGCGTCCAGCGCCAGCGTCAGTTCGATCAGGTCCCGGGGGCGGGCCAGTGATCTGGACGTCAGCTGTTCCAGCCGCCGCAGCCGGTTGAAGACCGTGTTGCGGTGGCAGTACAGCCGGCCGGCGGCACGGCCCGCCGACCCCTCGCAGGCCAGCCACACGTCCAGCGTCTCGAGCAGCACCGCGCGGTCGGGCGGCTCCAGACCGATGAGCGCGCCGAAGACGTCCGAGACCAGCCGGCCCGCGAGCTCCGGCTGGCTCACCACCAGGGCGGTGGGCATGCGCTGGTCGAGGCGTACGACCTCGTGCGCGTCCGGCGCACAGGTGCGCAGCGCCAGCTCGGCGAGCCGTCGCGCCCGGCCCAGCTCGGCCAGACCCGGTACGACGGGACTGATACCGCCCGGCCCCGAGCAACGCCCGCTCAGCAGCCGGGCCACCGCGTCCAGGCCCTGGCCGGGGCCCAGCAGCACCACGCCCACCTCGCGGTCCGCCCGCATCCGCCAGACGAACCGGTACCCGGCGGCCGGCAGCGGCCGGTGGAAGGCTTCCCGCGCGTCCCGGCGCTCGGTCCGCAGCACCACCACGGCGTACGCGCCCCGCTCCGGCAGATCGAGCCCCGCCGCGGCCCTGGCGGCGAGGCCCGGCGTCTCCTGACCCGCGGGTTCTTCCAGGAGCGCGTCCAGCAGCGCGTGCAGCTGTTCGTCGGTTCGACGGCGCAGTTCCATCTCGGTCGCCCGGTAGGCCTCCGACGCCACGGCCGCCTGGGCGTCGATCGCCGCCCACACGAGCGTCGCCGAGCGCACCAGCACCCCGACCCGCTCGGGCTCCTGACCCCCGGCGCCCTCCAGCAAGGCGTCCCACACCAGATAGCCGGCGCTCCGGTACGCGTGCACCAGCAGCTCCAGCGGCATCCCCTGCTGGGCGCGGCGCTGACCCGCCTCCTCCGCGTATTCCAGGTCACGGCGCGGTGCGTCGCGGGGCGCGGAGATGGTCTCGATGCCGATACGCATCGCCTCCTCCGCCTCCCGCCACTGCTGGTCGTACGGCAGGACCTGGTCGTAGACGGGGGAGTGCTCCGCGAGCTGCCGCAGGTGCTCGTCGACCAGCTCCGGCAGCCGCTCCAGGAGCGCAGTGCAGGACTCGGCGAGCACTTTCCAGTCATGACCGGTACGCCTTCTGCGCGCTCCCATGGCCGGAGGATGCCACCGCCGGCCCGGCTTGGGCAGGCCCCTGACACGCAGTCTTGTGCGCGTGCACAACGGGCGGTCGTATCCGCTGGTCACCGGCAGCGATTCGGCCGCGACCCGTGGACGGACGTCCCACCCGGTGCTGGGGTGAGCGCCACACAGGGCGGAGGAAGGGGGGCGGTGCCATGGGGGGCTCCGATCTGGTCGTACAGGACCTGTCGGTGGGGTACGGCCCGGTGCGCGCACTGCGCCGGGTGTCGCTGGAGGTGCCGGAAGCGGCCGTGGTGACGGTCCTGGGCGGGAACGGCGCCGGCAAGTCGACGCTGTTGCGGGCGGTCAGCCGTACCCTCTCGTTCCACGGCGGGGCGACGACCGGCGGCACCGTGACGCTCGGCGGACGCCGTATCGACGGGATCGGCCCCGACCGGGTGGTGGCCGCCGGGGTGTCCCAAGTGCCGGAGGGGCGGCGGGTGTTCGCCCGGATGACCGTCGCGGACAATCTGCGGGCCGGGGCGCTCGGCGCCGCCGGCGGCCGGGCGGACCGGGCCGTCGCCCTGCGCCGCGTCCACGAGCTGTTCCCCGTCCTCGCCGAGCGGGCCCAGCAGCGGGCCGGGCTGCTGTCGGGCGGTGAGCAGCAGATGCTCGCCGTCGCCCGAGCCCTGATGGCCGTACCGAAGGTGCTGCTGCTCGACGAGCCGTCGCTGGGCCTGGCCCCGCTGATGGCCGCGCGGATCGCCGACACCGTGCGGGAGATCAACGAACAGGGCACCTCCGTCCTGCTGGTCGAGCAGAACGCGGCGCTCGCCCTGCGCCTCGCCACCCATGCCCACGTCCTGGAGGTCGGCGAGGTCACGCTCTCCGGCCCGACCGCCGAACTGGCCGCCTCCGACGAGGTACGCCGCCGCTATCTGGGCGTGGTCGACGAGGACGCGGCCGCCGACGCGGCGAGCGCCACGCGATCCCACCCGGCGCTGCCCAGATGGGAGGGGTGAACATGGAGGCCCCACACGGTGACATGGAGGCCCCGCACGGTGACACGGAGACCCTGCACGTCGACCACCTCACCGTCCGCTTCGCGGGCCTCCTCGCCCTGGACGACGTCACCTTCACCGTGCGGCCCGGCACCGTCCACGCCCTGATCGGCCCCAACGGGGCGGGCAAGTCGACCTGCTTCAACGTCCTGTCCGGGGTCGTCCGGGCCGCTTCGGGCAGCGTCCGCTTCGGCGGCCACGAGCTGACCGGCATGCCCGCGCACCGTATCGCCGAGCTCGGCGTCGCCCGCATCTTCCAGAACCTCGCCCTGCCGCCGCACACCACCGTCGAGGACAGCCTGCTGCTGGGCAGACACCGGCTGACCAGGACCGGGTTCGTCGCCGCCGGGCTGCGGCTGCCGTCGGCGGGGCGCGAGGAGCGGCGGCACCGTGAACGCGTCCGGGAGATCGCCGCGTTCGTGGGACTCGAGGACCACCTCGGCCGGCCCGCGGGCTCCCTGCCGTACGGGCAGCAGAAGCTCGCGGAGCTGGCCCGTGCGCTGTGCATGGAACCCCGGCTGCTGCTCCTCGACGAACCGGTGGCCGGGATGACGGCCGAGGAGCGGCGCGGGGTCGCGGCCGTCATCGCCGGGGTCCGCGACAGCCTCGGCATCTCCATCGTCCTGGTGGAGCACGACATGGGAGTGGTGATGAGGCTCGCCGACACGGTGACCGTGCTCGACTTCGGGCGGCTGATCGCGGACGGCGCACCGGCCGACGTACAGAACGACCCGGCGGTCGTCCGTGCCTACCTCGGCGAGGAGGCCGCGTCGTGAGCACCTTCGCCGAACTCCTCCTCAACGGCGTCTCGCTCGGTTCCGTCTACGCCCTCATCGCCCTCGGCTTCGTGGTGATCTTCCGGGCCACGGAGGTCGTCAACTTCGCGCACGCCTCACTGCTGCTGGCCGGCGGATACGTCACCGCGATCCTCCACGACGACATCGGGTTCTGGCCCGCTCTGCTGGCCGGCATCGCGGGCGCCGCGCTGGTCGGAGCGGCCGTCGAGTTCCTGGTGATGCGGCGCTACCGGGGCAGCGACCAGAGCGTGCTGGCCATCGTGACCATCGGCGTCGACATCCTGCTCACCACCGAACTCACCCGGCGCATCGGCACGGACGTCCTGACGCTGGGCGACCCGTGGGGTGACGCCGTCCTCACCGTCGGGCCGATCTCGATCGCCCACACCCGGATCGCCGCCTTCGTCGCCGCCGCCCTGCTCATCACGGCGTTCCTGCTCGCCTTCCGCTACACGACCTGGGGCGTGGCGATGCGCGCGGCCGCCGAGAGCCCGGAGACCGCCGCCCTCATGGGAGTCAGGCTCGGCCGTGTCTCGCTCGGGGCGTGGGCCGTCGCGGGCGGACTCGCGGCAGTGGCCGCCCTCTTCCTCACCGTCTTCCCGACCCCCGGCCTGGAACGGGCCACCTCCCTCGCCGCCCTCAAGGCCTTCCCGGCGGCGATCCTCGGCGGCCTCGACTCGACGACGGGCGCCCTGGTCGGCGGACTGCTCATCGGCGTGACGGAATCCCTCGCCACCGGCTACCAGAGCGACCTGACCTTCCTGGGCCGGGGCCTCGGCGACCTCGCGCCCTATCTGGTCATGCTCGCGATCCTGCTCATCCGGCCCGCCGGGCTGTTCGGCACGAAGGAGCTGGCCCGTGTCTGAAGCGCTCGCGGGCGGCACCCGGCCGATGTGGTTCACCCGTACACGTACCTACGCCTGGGCCGGGGGCACCGTCCTGCTGCTCGCCCTGCCCTTCTACCTGGACCGCTTCTGGCTCCAGGCCGGCCTGTTCGCCATGGCCGCCGCGATCGGCGCCATCGGCATCAACCTCCTCACCGGCGCCACCGGCCAGCTCTCCATGGGCCACGCCTTCTTCCTGGCCGTCGGCGCCTACGGCTACTGCGTGTTCGCCGGTGACGGGCGGGACGGCCTCACCGGGCTCGGCCTGCCGACCTGGCTCGCCGCCGTGCTCGCCACGCTGGTCGCCGGGGCCGCGGGCGGACTCTTCAGCCCCATCGCGGGCCGGCTGCGCGGCGCCTACCTCGGCATCGCGACCCTCGCACTGATCTTCATCGGCCAGCATGTGCTGTTCAACGCCCGCGACCTCACCGGCGGCTTCAACGGCCGCGACGTCCCCGCCCTCAACCTCTTCGGCCTCACCTTCGACGACCGCGAACTCCTCGTCGCCAACGTGCCGTTCGGCTCCGCCGAGAAGCTCTGGTACGCCGGACTCGTCGTCCTGCTCGGCTGCGCACTGTTCGCCCGCGGAGTGCTGCGCGGCAGGCCGGGCCGGGCCATGAACGCGATCCGCGACCACCGCATCGCGGCCGGGGTGATCGGCGTGCCCGTCGCCCGCTACCGGGCCGCCGTCTTCGTCCTGTCCTCGATGTACGCGGGCCTCGCCGGAGTGCTGCTGGCGCTTGTCTTCCAGCGGACGGTGCCCGACTACTTCGGGATCACGCTCTCGCTGGAGTACCTCGCCATGATCGTCATCGGCGGGCTCGGCTCGGTCCGGGGAGCGGTGCTCGGGGCGGCGTTCGTCTCCCTGCTGCCGCAGTTGCTGACCCGCTACAGCGACGCGCTGCCGCTGGTCTCCGACCCGGGCACGGGCGGGATCGCACCGGGTGAGGCGTCCCGGTACCTGTACGGCGCCGCCGTGGTGGCGGTGGTGCTCTTTCTGCCGGGCGGCCTGGTCAGGGTGGCCGCCCGGTATCGCGTCGCACGCAATCCAGGGGAGGAACGATGACCACGACGTATGCGGCCAGGGCCGCCGCGGGCGCGCTCGCCGCGCTGCTCGTGCTGGCCGGCTGTAGCTCCAAGGCCAAGGACGACGGCGACGGCGAGGGCGCCGCGGGCGGTGTGAAGACCGGCGAGGGAGTCTCCGGCAAGACGATCACGCTCGGCGCGCTGACCGACATGACCGGCGTCTACGCGACGCTCGGCAAGAGCGTCACCCAGGCCCAGCAGCTGTACGTGAAGCAGCTGAACGCCAAGGGCGGCGTCTGCGGCTACAAGGTGTCCCTCTCCGTCCGCGACCATGGCTACGACCCGCAGAAGGCGGTGTCCGGATACACGGAGCTGGCGCCGAAGGTGCTGGGCTTCGCCCAGTTCATCGGCTCGCCGTTCGTCGCCGCGGTCAAGCAGCGCGTGGACGGCCAGGACAAGGGCCTGGTGCTGCCGCAGGCGTGGGCGCACTCGCTGCTCGGCAGCCCGTACATCCGCGTCATCGGAGCGACGTACGACATCGAGACCATCAACGCCATCGACTTCCTGATGCAGGAGAAAGGGATCAAGAAGGGCGACAAGATCGGGCATGTCTACTTCGAGGGCGACTACGGGGAGAGCGCCCTGACCGGTGCGAAGCACATGGCGAAGGAGTCCGGGCTGACGGTCGTCGAGCAGAAGATCAAGCCGACGGACAACGACATGACCGCACAGGTCGCCGCCCTGAAGAAGGCGGGTGTCAAGGCGATCGTGATCAGCGCGGGACCGCGCCAGGCGGCCTCGCTCGTCGGCGTCGCGGCGGCGGGCGGCTTCGGCGTCCCGGTCATCGGCAACAACTCGGCCTTCGCCCCGCAGCTGCTGGCCACCGAGGCGGGCCCGGCCCTGGCGAAGAACTACTGGGTGGCCTCCCCGTCGCTGCCCATCGGGGCCGACACCCCGGAGGCGAAGCAACTCGTCGCGGACTACGAAGCGGCGTATCCGAAGGACGCCCTGGACAACGGCGTGGTGGCCGGCTGGACGGCGGTCTCCGTTTTCGGCGAGGCCCTGAAGAAGGCCTGCGCGAGCAAGGACCTCACGCGCGAGGGCGTGGACAAGGCGCTGCTGACGCTGGACGCCTTCGACGTCGGCTTCGGCATCGCACAGAACTTCACCGACCCGAAGGCCGCGTCGTCCCGGCAGAGCGTGATCCTTCAGCCGGACAAGTCGGTCACGGGAGGCATGAAGGTCGTACGGGAGGCTGAGGCGTCGTCGGTCGCCGAGGCCTACACGCCGGGCGCCTGAACGAGCGCTACGCAGAGGGCCCGAACCATGTGGTTCGGGCCCTCCGTGTTGTCTGCTGTTACGGCAGCTGCGCCGCCCGCGCCTCACGACGGTTGCCGCGGAAGTTGTTCACCCGGCGGGCCGTGGCGAACAGGGGAATCACCGCGCCCATGACGAGCTGTAGGGCACAGCCGGTCTGGAGGAGGAGCTGGCCGCTGGGGGCGTCGAAGGCCCAGGCGGCCAGGAGGCCCATCGAGACGACGATCCAGGCCAGCATCGCCACCGCGAGGCGACCACGCGGCTTGGGGTACTCGACCCGGCTGACCATCAGCCACGCGGTGCCGAGGATCGCCAGGAGGGTCGCCACGAAGGGCAGCTCCAGCAGCACGATCGAGACCACCGTCAGCGCCCCGAAGGGACTCGGCATGCCCTGGAACATGCCGTTCGGCGGTGTCACGCAGGAGAAGCGCGCAAGCCTGAGCACCACCGCCAGCAGGACCACGATCGCGCCGACCGCCGCCACTCTCTGGTGCGCGTCGTCCGCGACCATGCCGTAGACGAGGACGAAGTACGCCGGAGCCAGACCGAAGCTGATCAGGTCCGACAGGTTGTCCAGTTCGGCACCCATGGGGGAGGAGCGGAACTTGCGGGCCACCAGCCCGTCGAACAGGTCGAAGACCGCCGCGCACAGCATCAGGATGACCGCCGTGGCCGCGCTGTGGCGGGCCATGCCGGTTTCCTGGCTGCCGGTGAGGTGCGGGATCAGGATGCCGGTGGTGGTGAAGTACACCGCCATGAAGCCGCAGGTGGCGTTACCGAGGGTGAGGGTGTCGGCTATGGACAGGCGGAGAGAAAGAGGCATTTCCTCCTCTTCGTCCACCACCTCGTCCGCATCGGGCACCCAGCCCGTCTGTGTCTCAGGATCAATCACGGTCAATGCGAGTCACCCCAGCCACGGTCTTCTGCCCGACCTCGACCGCGACCTCCACGCCCTCGGGCAGGTAGATGTCGACACGCGAACCGAAACGGATCAGACCGATCCGGTCACCCTGCTCGACCTTCGTGCCCTGGGGCACGTACGGGACGATGCGACGGGCGACCGCGCCGGCGATCTGGATCATCTCGATGTCACCGAGTTCGGTATCGAAATGCCAGACTACGCGCTCGTTGTTCTCGCTCTCCTTGTTGAACGCCGGAACGAACCCGCCGGGGATGTGCTCGACCGACGCCACGGTACCGGCGAGCGGAGCGCGGTTGACGTGGACGTTGAGCGGGCTCATGAAGATCGCGACGCGGGTGCGTCCGTCCTTCCACGGCATGATGCTCTGCACCACACCGTCGGCCGGCGAGATGACGCGGCCCGTGGCGATCTCGCGCTCGGGGTCGCGGAAGAACCACAGCATGCCCGCCGCGAGCGCGGTGGCGGGTACGGCCACGGCCCTGGCGGCACCGGAGCGGCGCGCGCGGGCCAGGCTGAGGGCTGCGGTGGCGACGGTCGGGAGAAGCCACGGCGATGCTCCGCGCGCGAGGCGTACGCCTGCCAGGCTGTCGCGTGGTGCAGAGGTTTGGCTGTGGGGCATGGATGACCTTCGTAGCGGATGATGCCGCGCTGCGTGAGGGGGACGGCGGCTTTCACGCGATCGTACCGGGCGCGGGCCGCAACTGGGCAAGCCAGGCAGCCGAGTCGACGGCCGAAGAGTGTTGACGGGGTGTGATCTTCTTCGCGAAGAAAACACCCCGAACCAGGACATCTAGCCCTGGAGTCGATACTCTTCGAGCAGCCTGCGACCGATGATCATTTTCTGGATCTCGGCGGTACCTTCACCGATCAGCAGCATCGGAGCCTCCCGGTAGAGGCGCTCGATCTCGTACTCCTTGGAGAAGCCGTAGCCGCCGTGGATCCGGAAGGCGTCCTCGACGACCTCCTTGCAGTACTCGGAGGCGAGGTACTTCGCCATCCCTGCTTCGAGGTCGTTTCGTTCCCCGGAGTCCTTTTTGCGTGCCGCGTTCACCATCATCGCATGCGCGGCCTCGACCTTGGTAGCCATCTCGGCGAGCTTGAACTGGATCGCCTGGTGCTGGGCGATCGGCTTACCGAAAGTGTGACGCTGCTGGGCGTACTGGACGCCGAGTTCGAAAGCACGCTGAGCGACCCCGCAGCCACGCGCCGCCACGTTGACGCGGCCGACCTCCACACCGTCCATCATTTGGTAAAAACCGCGGCCGGTGACACCGCCGAGCACCCGATTGGCCGGAATGCGCAGGCCGTCCATGATGAGCTCGGTCGTGTCCACCCCCTTGTACCCCATCTTGTCGATCTTCCCGGGGATGGTGAGGCCCGGGCGGACCTCTCCGAAGCCGGGCTCCTTCTCGACCAGGAAGGTCGTCATCGACTTGTGGGGGGCCGTGCCCTCCGGGTGTCCTTCGTCACTCTTCACGAGGACGGCCACCAGGTTCGACGTTCCGCCGTTCGTCAGCCACATCTTCTGGCCGTTCAGGACGTATTCGTCGCCGTCCTTGACCGCCTTCGAGGTGATCGCCGACACATCGGAGCCCAGAGCAGGCTCCGACATCGAGAAGGCGCCCCGGATGTCACCGGCCGCCATCCTCGGCAGGAAGTGGTCCTTCTGCTCGTCGGTGCCGTGCTGCTTGAGCATGTACGCCACGATGAAGTGCGTGTTGATGATGCCGGACACCGACATCCAGCCGCGCGCGATCTCCTCGACACACAGGGCGTACGTCAGGAGGGACTCGCCCAGGCCGCCGTACTCCTCCGGGATCATCAGGCCGAACAGGCCCAGCTCCTTCAGGCCGTCGACGATCTGCTGCGGGTACTCGTCGCGGTGCTCCAGCTCGGTCGCGACCGGGATGATCTCCTTGTCCACGAAGTCGCGGACGGTGGAGAGGATCTCCTGCTGGATGTCGGTCAGACCGGCGGTCTGGGCGAGGCGCGCCATGGCTACTTCTCCTGCTGCTTCAGTTCGGGACGGCCCGGCTGCTCGCCGCCGCGCTCCTTGATGTACGTCTCGGTGGGCACCATCACCTTGCGGCGGAACACGCACACCAGGGTGCCGTCCTGCTTGTAGCCCTTGGTCTCGACGTAGACGATGCCGCGGTCGTTCTTCGACTTGGACGGCCACTTGTCGAGCACGGTCGTCTGGCCGTAGAGCGTGTCGCCGTGGAAGGTCGGCGCCACGTGCTTCAGCGACTCGATCTCCAGGTTGGCGATGGCCTTGCCGGAGATGTCCGGGACGGACATGCCGAGGAGCAGCGAATAGATGTAGTTCCCGACGACGACGTTCTTGCCGAAGTCCGTCGTCTGCTCCGCATAGTTGCTGTCCATGTGGAGGGGGTGGTGGTTCATGGTGAGGAGACAGAACAGGTGGTCGTCGTACTCCGTGACCGTCTTGCCCGGCCAGTGCTTGTACGTCGCGCCGACCTCGAACTCCTCGTAGGTGCGTCCGAACTGCATCGCGCTCACGCCTCCGGGATTTCGAACTTGCTGGTGCGCTGCATGCCGGCCGCGCGTCCCTTGCCGGAGACGACCAGTGCCATCTTGCGGCTGGCCTCGTCGATCATCTCGTCGCCGAGCATCGCGGAGCCCTTCTTGCCGCCCGCCTCGGAGGTGTAGTAGTCGTACGCGTCCAGGATCAGCTCGGCGTGGTCGTAGTCCTCCTGGGAGGGCGAGAAGATCTCGTTGGACGCCTCGACCTGGCCGGGGTGCAGTACCCACTTGCCGTCGAAGCCGAGCGCGGCGGCGCGCTGGGCGACCTCGCGGTAGCCGTCGATGTTGCGGATCTGGAGGTAGGGGCCGTCGATCGCCTGGAGGTTGTTGGCGCGGGCGGCCATCAGGATCTTCATCAGGATGTAGTGGTAGGCGTCCGCCGGGTAGCCGGGCGGCTGCTCGCCCACGACCAGCGACTTCATGTTGATCGACGCCATGAAGTCGGCCGGGCCGAAGATGATCGTCTCGACGCGCTGGGAGGCCGTGGCGATCTCGTTGACGTTGTTGAGGCCCTGGGCGTTCTCGATCTGCGCCTCGATGCCGATCTTCCCGACCTCGAAGCCCATCGTCTTCTCGATCTGGGTGAGGAGCAGGTCCAGGGCGACGATCTGCTGGGCGTCCTGCACCTTCGGCAGCATGATGCAGTCCAGGTTCGGGCCCGCGCCCTCGACCACCGTCACGACATCGCGGTACGTCCACTCGGTCGTCCAGTCGTTGACGCGCACGACCCTCGTCTTGCCCGTCCAGTCACCCTCGTTGAGGAACTTGACGATGGTGTGCCGGGCCTCGGGCTTGGCGAGCGGCGCGCACGCGTCCTCGAGGTCGAGGAAGACCTGGTCGGCGGGGAGGCCCTGTGCCTTCTCCAGGAAGCGCGGGTTCGAGCCCGGTACGGCCAGGCAGGAGCGCCTCGGACGCAGACGGTTGACGGGCGTGGTCATGCGGGGACCTCCAGGGGGTCGAGCTTGTTCGCTTTCCGGATCTCCTCGACGATGCGGCCGATGATTCCGGTGATGTCGAAGTCCTTCGGGGTGAAGACGGCGGCCACACCCGCGGCCCTCAGCTGCTCGGCGTCGCCATTGGGGATGATCCCACCGGCGATGACGGGTATATCTGTGGCACCGGCCACACGGAGCCGTTCCAGCACGTCCGGCACCAGTTGCGCGTGCGAGCCGGACAGGATCGACAGGCCCACCGCGTGCACGTCCTCGGCGACGGCCGCGTCCACGATCTCCTCGGGCGTGAGCCGGATGCCCTGGTAGACCACCTCGAAGCCGGCGTCACGCGCGCGTACGGCGATCTGCTCGGCGCCGTTGGAGTGCCCGTCCAGGCCCGGCTTGCCGACCAGGAAGCGCAGCTTGCCCACGCCGAGGTCACGGGCGGTCTCCTCCACCCGGCGGCGGACGAGCGCCATCGCGGTGCCCTCCTCGGCGGTCACCGCGACCGGCGCGGAGGACACGCCCGTCGGCGCCCGGAACTCGCCGAACACCTCGCGCAGCGCCCCGGCCCACTCGCCGGTCGTGACCCCGGCGCGGGCGCACTCCAGGGTGGCCTCCATGAGGTTGGCGGTGCCCTTCGCGGCCTCCTTCAGCCGCTCCAGGGCCTTGCAGGGGCGCGGGTGGTTGAAGGGCGGCTGATAGCGGGTGTCGCGCCAGTGCTGCAAGGACGCGACGACACGGGCCTCGACGGCCGGGTCGACCGTCTGGATCGCGGCGTCCAGGTCGGCCGTGAGCGGGTTCGGCTCGGTCGACTCGTAGATGTTGACGCCGACGATCTTCTCCTGGCCGGACTCGATACGAGCGCGGCGTTCGGCGTGGGACGCCACGAGCTGCGACTTGAGGTAGCCCGACTCGACGGCGGCCATCGCGCCGCCCATCTCCTGGATCCGGTCGATCTCGGCAAGGGACTCCTCGACGAGCCGGCCGACCTTCTCCTCGATGACGTGCGAGCCCTCGAAGATGTCCTCGTACTCCAGCAGGTCGCTCTCGTGCGCGAGCACCTGCTGGATGCGCAGCGACCACTGCTGGTCCCAGGGCCGGGGGAGACCCAACGCCTCGTTCCAGGCCGGGAGTTGGACGGCACGCGCGCGTGCGTCCTTGGAGAGGGTGACGGCCAGCATCTCCAGGACGATCCGCTGGACGTTGTTCTCCGGCTGCGCCTCGGTCAGCCCGAGGGAGTTGACCTGGACGCCGTACCGGAATCGGCGCTGCTTGGGGTTCTCGATGCCGTACCGCTCGCGCGTGATCTCTTCCCAGATCCGCCCGAACGCCCGCATCTTGCACATCTCCTCGACGAAGCGGACGCCCGCGTTGACGAAGAAGGAGATACGGGCGACGACATCGCCCATCCGCTCCGCAGGCACCTGGCCGCTGTCGCGCACGGCGTCCAGCACCGCGATGGCCGTCGACATCGCGTACGCGATCTCCTGGACCGGCGTGGCGCCCGCCTCCTGGAGGTGGTAGCTACAGATGTTGATCGGGTTCCACTTGGGGATGTGGGAGACCGTGTACGCGATCATGTCCGTCGTCAGCCGGAGTGAGGGCCCCGGCGGGAAGACATGGGTCCCCCGCGACAGGTACTCCTTGACGATGTCGTTCTGGGTCGTCCCCTGGAGCTTGGTGATGTCGTCACCCTGCTCCTCCGCGACGACCTGATAGAGCGCCAGCAGCCACATGGCGGTGGCGTTGATCGTCATCGAGGTGTTCATCTGCTCCAGGGGGATGTCCTGGAACAGCCGGCGCATGTCACCCAGGTGCGAGACGGGTACCCCGACCCGGCCGACCTCGCCGCGGGCGAGGATGTGGTCCGGGTCGTAGCCGGTCTGCGTCGGCAGGTCGAACGCCACCGACAGACCCGTCTGGCCCTTGGCGAGGTTGCGCCGGTACAGCTCGTTGGACGCCTCGGCGGTGGAGTGACCGGCGTAGGTCCGCATCAACCACGGCCGGTCCTTCTGACGCTCAGTCATGCAACGGCTCCTCAGATGTTCCGGAAGCGGTTGATCGCGTCGACGTGCTGAGCCCGCTTCTCGTGGTTGCGTACGCCGAGGCCTTCCTCGGGGGCCAGGCACAGGACGCCGACCTTGCCCTGGTGGAGGTTGCGGTGCACGTCGTAGGCGGCCTGCCCGGTCTCCTCCAGGGAGTAGACCTTGGACAGGGTGGGGTGGATCTTGCCCTTGGCGATGAGCCGGTTGGCCTCCCAGGCCTCGCGGTAGTTGGCGAAGTGCGAGCCGATGATCCGCTTCAGGGACATCCACAGGTAGCGGTTGTCGTACTCGTGGTTGTACCCCGAGGTGGAGGCGCAGGTGACGATGGTGCCGCCCTTGCGGGTGACGTAGACGGAGGCGCCGAAGGTCTCGCGGCCGGGGTGCTCGAAGACGATGTCGACGTCCTCGCCGCCGGTCAGTTCACGGATGCGCTTGCCGAAGCGCTTCCACTCGCGCGGGTCCTGGTTGTGCTCGTCCTTCCAGAACTTGTAGTCCTCGGCGGTGCGGTCGATGATCGCCTCGGCGCCCATGGCCCGGCAGATGTCGGCCTTCTGCTCGCTGGAGACGACACAGATCGGGTTGGCGCCACCGGCCAGCGCGAACTGCGTGGCGTACGAGCCGAGTCCACCACTCGCGCCCCAGATGAGCACGTTGTCGCCCTGCTTCATCCCGGCACCGTTGCGGGAGACCAACTGCCGGTACGCGGTCGAGTTCACGAGCCCCGGAGCGGCGGCCTCCTCCCAGCTCAGGTGGTCCGGCTTCGGCATCAGCTGGTTGGACTTGACGAGCGCGATCTCGGCGAGCCCGCCGAAGTTGGTCTCGAAGCCCCAGATGCGCTGCTCCGGGTCGAGCATGGTGTCGTTGTGGCCGTCGCTGGACTCCAGCTCGACGGAGAGACAGTGCGCGACGACCTCGTCACCGGGCTGCCAGGCGTTCACGCCCGGGCCGGTGCGCAGGACGACGCCCGCGAGGTCGGAGCCGATGACGTGGTACGGCAGGTCGTGGCGCTTGGTGAGCTCGCTGAGCCTGCCGTAGCGCTCCAGGAACCCGAAGGTCGACAGCGGCTCGAAGATCGAGGTCCAGACCGAGTTGTAGTTGACCGAGGAGGCCATGACGGCCACCAGGGCCTCGCCCGGGCCGAGCTCCGGCACCGGAACGTCGTCCAGGTGGATCGACTTACGGGGGTCCTTGTCGCGGGTGGTGAGCCCGGCGAACATCTCCGTCTCGTCCTTGTGCACGGTGATCGCACGGTACGACTCGGGGAGCGGCAGAGCGGCGAAGTCGGCCGGAGTCGAGTCCGGCGACTGGATCGCTTCCAGGATGTCCTTCACGGTCACGGTGTTGCCTCCGGCGATACGCGTCCTGAGGGAGGGACGCTGAGGGTTACGTCGGTGCTGCTGAGGGTTGGGTGAGGAATGCCGTCGGTTCGGCGGTGGTGCTTCGGCAGCGCTTTGTGGCGCGGGAGGTTGCCTGTGACGCAGGCGTCCGGGCGCGCAGGCCGGAGAGGCTTGCGGGGACAGCCGACGTACGAATGGTCTCTGCACGCCGGCCGCCCGGACTTATTCAACGTATGACACCGCGTGTCACCCCGCAAGGCACTGAGTGCCAGAAGTTGCTCTCAGGTGAAATCTTTACGTAACAAATGAGCGATGATCGATCGAATGGCCCATGAAATCTGCTCGAAAAAGGGCTCTGACATGCCAAAACGGCCACCCCGTGGGGTGGCCGTCATCACAGTGGTGAAGGGGCTCAGCGCTCCTTGAGGGCCTGTTCGATGGTGCGCATGACCTCGTCCAGCGGAGCGTCCGTACGGGCGACCGTCACCAGTACCTCGCCCTGCGTGGAGACCGTCGCCGCGGCCGCCTGCGGGGTCGTGGTGCGCCCCGCCCCGATGCCCGTGCCGAACGTCTTCCGTACGATCGCGAAGGCGTGGTCCAGCTGTGCCTCGACGTCTCCCTGGGCCCCGGCCCGCAGCCAGCGCCGCAGCACATGGTTGTGCGCGGTGACCACGGCGGACGCGGCGACCTCCGCCAGCAGCGGGTCGTCGTTGGCGTCGTCGTCGTGCGCGTGCTCGTCGAAGTGGCCGAGGAGATAGCGGGTGAACAGCCGCTCGTAGCGGGCCACCGACGCGATCTCCGCCTCGCGCAGCGTCGGCACCTCGCGCGTCAGCTTGTAGCGGGCGACCGAGATCTCCGGCCGGGCCGCGTACATCCGCATGACTTCCTTGATCCCGCGGCACACCGTGTCGAGCGGATGCTCGTGCGCCGGGGCGGCGTTGAGTACCGCCTCGGCCCGGATCAACGTGTCGTCGTGGTCGGGGAAGATCGCCTCTTCCTTGGAGCGGAAGTGCCGGAAGAACGTACGTCGGGCGACCCCGGCCTGCGCCGCGATCTCGTCGACGGTGGTCGCCTCGTACCCCTTGGTCGCGAACAGCTCCATCGCCGCGGCCGCCAATTCACGGCGCATCTTGAGCCGCTGGGCGGCCGCGCGGCTGCCTGCTGCACTCTCCGGCGCTTCGGGCGTAGCTGGTGTACGTGAGGACTTGGCGGGCTGGGACATGACCCGAACGTACTGCATGTGCGCAGCTCGATGCGCATGTCCCTGGTTTCTCCCGCCCGCCCGGCCCTGGTTTCCCCCGCCCGTCCCGCCCGCGGTTCCCCCGCCCTGGACGGGCGGGGGAACCGCGGCGGGATCGAGCAGGCCGCCCCAGTCCTCGGCGTCCCTGAACCAGTCGCCGGGACGATCAGCGCCGGGCATATTCGCGGAAGCCGCGGCCCGTCTTGCGGCCGAGGCAGCCCGCGGCCACCAGGTGCTCCAGGAGGGGTGCCGGCGCGAGCCCCGGGTCGCGGAACTCGCGGTGCAGGACCTTCTCGATGGCCAGCGAGACATCCAGGCCGACGACGTCGAGCAGCTCGAAGGGGCCCATGGGGTAGCCACCGCCCAGCTTCATCGCCGCGTCAATGTCGTCAAGAGATGCATAGTGCTCCTGCACCATCTTGATCGCGTTGTTGAGGTACGGGAAAAGCAACGCATTGACGATGAATCCAGCTCGGTCGCCACAGTCCACGGCATGCTTCTTGATCTTGACGCAGACCTCGTGAACCGTTGAGTGGACGTCCTCGGCCGTCAACACCGTACGGACCACCTCGACCAGCTTCATCGCCGGTGCCGGGTTGAAGAAGTGCATGCCGATCACGTCCTGCGGACGCGAGGTCGCGCGGGCGCAGGCGACGACCGGCAGCGAGGACGTCGTCGTCGCGAGGACCGCGCCCGGCTTGCACACCTTGTCCAGCGTCGCGAACAGCTGCTGCTTGATCTCCAGGTCCTCGGCGATCGCCTCGACGGCCAGATCGACGTCGGCGAAGGAGTCGTAGGAGCCGACGGCGGTGATCCGGTCCAGGGTCTGCGCGGCCACCTCCGCGGTCATCCGGCCCTTGTCGACAGACCGCGAAAGCGACTTGCCGATACGGGCCTTGGCGACCTGCGCCTTCTCCTCGCTGCGGGCGGCGAGGACGACCTCGTACCCGGCCTTCGCGAAGACCTCCGCGATACCGGACGCCATGGTGCCGGAGCCCGCGACACCGACGGAGCGGACGGGGCGGCCGGGGGTGTCCGGACCGCCGGCCGGCGGGGTGAGCGCGTCCCGCACGACGGTCGCGCTGCCCGGAGCCTCGTAGGTGTAGAAGCCGCGGCCCGTCTTGCGGCCCGTCAGGCCCGCCTCGCTCAGCTGCTTGAGGATCGGGGCGGGGGCGTGCAGCCGGTCGTGGGAGGCGGCGTACATGGCTTCCATCACCGTGCGGGCGGTGTCGATGCCGATCAGGTCGAGCAGGGCGAGCGGGCCCATCGGCAGCCCGCAGCCGAGCTTCATCGCGGCGTCGATGTCCTCGCGGGAGGCGTACTTGGCCTCGTACATCGCGGCGGCCTGGTTGAGGTAGCCGAACAGCAGCCCGTCCGCGACGAATCCGGGACGGTCGCCGACCGCGACGGGCTCCTTGCCGAGGTCCAGGGCCAGGTGCGTGACCGCGGTGACGGCGGTGGGCGCGGTCAGCACGGACGAGACGACCTCGACCAAGCGCATGGCCGGGGCCGGGTTGAAGAAGTGCAGGCCCAGCACGCGCTCCGGGTGGGCCGAGTCGGCGGCCAGCCGGGTGACGGAGAGGGCGTTGGTGCCGGTCGCCAGGATCGTCTCGGGCCGGACGATCCCGTCCAGCTCGCGGAAGATCTGCTGCTTGATCTCGTACGACTCCGGAGCCACCTCGATGACCAGGTCCGCGTCGGCCGCGGCCCGTAGGTCGGTGGAGGTGCGGACGCGGGCCAGAATGCCGGTGCGCTCCTGCTCGGTCAGCCGGCCGCGCTCCAGGGCACGGGCGGTCGAGGACTCCAGGGCGGCGACGGAACGGGCCGCCGCGGCCTCGCTGATGTCGATACCGACGACCTCGCGGCCGGCCTTGGCGAGGACCTCGGCGATGCCGGTGCCCATCGTGCCGAGGCCGACGACGGCAATGGTCTTGAGCGGGGACAGAGGGGTGTCGGACAGGGGAGTGGCCATCGCGGGACTCCAGGAATGAGGGTGACGACTGGGAGCGCGACCGGGTGCGCCAGGAGGCGCACGCCGGTTGCCGGGTGAGGAGTGCGGGTGTTGCCGGGCTGCGAGCGCACACGCCCGGTGCCGTCACCGCGGGCGTGCACACGCCCGGAGAACGGCGGATCGACCGGCTCTGTCCCGGAGCCGAGTCGTACTGAGGTACGCGAAGTACCGAACCGACCAGCGCCCCCACTGCCTTAAAGGCGTGGGAGGGACCCCCTTCGACGGCTGCGTCACCAGGCCGTCGTAAGCAAGTCCACGAGTGGTAACTCGCTCGATTGAGCTTAACTCGCGGGTAACGAGCGCGCCAGCCCCCGAGTTTGTGATGTAGGTCCCGGCCCGGTGGCGGCCCGTCTACTCTCGGCCTCATGGACGAAGAGTTGCGATCAGTCACGGAGCGCTTACGGCGGGAGTCGGGGGCGTCGGCGGCGTACGAGCATGTCGTGGCGACCGAGGACCTCGATGAACTGGCGGGTGTCCTCACCGCGCCGGGGCAGCCGCTGTGGGCCAGGGAGTTGGCGGCCTTCCGGCTGGGGCTGGCCGGTGACTGCCGGGCTTTCGAGGCTCTTGTCCTCCTCCTCAACCACCGTGACCCGCAGCGTTGCGCCGCGGCCGCGCACGCCCTCGCCCGTCTCGGCGATCCCCGTACGGCCCGGGCGGCCGCGGCCCTGGCCACCAACGAACTGCGCGTGGCCTACGCCCTGCACCCCGTCCGGCTCCTGGTCGAGCTGCGCGCACCCGAGTCCGCACCCGCGCTCATCACCACCCTGGAGCGACGGCTCCGCCCGCACGACCCCTACCGCAAGGTCGCCCTCGCCTGCGTGGAGGGCCTCGGCGCGCTCGGCGACACCCGAGCGAGACCCGTCCTCAAGGAGGCCCTCGCACATCCGGCACTCGCGGAAGCGGCGATGCGGGCGCTGACGCGGATTCCCGAGCAGGGGTGAGCGGTCAGCAGATCACGCCAACTCCCTTGCGTACCGCACCTCGGGGACCACGACGCCGGCCACCACGAAGGACTCCTCGGCACCGTCCGCGCGAAACCCCGCCCGCTCGTAGAAGTGCCGCGCACGGGCGTTGCCCTTGAGGACCCAGAGAAGCATGCGCCGGTGCCCGGCGGCCGCGCACCGCCGCACCGACTCCTGGAGCAGGGCCTGCCCGATGCCGTGGCCGAAGGACTCGGAGTCCACGTAGAGCGCGTACAACTCGACGTCCTCGGTGCGGACTTCACCGTTCCGGTAGGGGCCGTGGCAGGCCCAGCCCGCGGTCTCGCCGGCGCGGTCGGCGACGAGGTTCACCACACCGGCCTCGCTCTGCGTGAAGCGCGTGCGGCGGCGCTCGGCGTCCTCTTCGGCGCTCAGCCCGTCGAGGTACGACTGGGGCATCAGTCCCCGGTACGCGGTCTGCCAGCCACGGATCCGGATCTCCGCCACGCGGTCGCAGTCGGTGAGCCCCATCTCCCGTATGTGCAGGTCGGTCACGAGGGGAGTACCGCGAACGCCTCGATTTCCATCAGGAATTCGGGTCGGACCAGGGAGGCGACCTGTACGGCGGAGGCGGCGGCCAGGCAGCGGCGGAGGTTCTCGAAGATCTGGTGGGCCTGGGCGGCCGGGGCGCCCTCGCCGATCAGCTTGCCGTCCTCGTCCAGGGCGAGTTGGCCGGAGACCGCGACGAAACGGCCGGTGCCCATGACGACGTGCGAGTACTGCGCGGCGGCGGCGACCCCGTCGGGGGCGGGAATCCTGGTCAGATCGGTCATGCGTCCATGGTGGACCATGGGTCTGACAACTCCCCGCCCCCGACGGTGTACTCAGCCGCGGAAGCCGACCAAGCCGTGCAGTGTCGAGCCGCGTGAAGACGACGATGTCGACGCCGTCGAGCTCAGCGGTTCCGGATCGGGCAGCGCGGCGCACACCGCGTCGGCCTCACCGCTGCCGCGCGGCACCGTGCCGTCGGTCAGATACGCCGCCAGGTACTTGTCCAGACAGGCGTTCCCGCTCAGCGAGATGCCGTGGTTCCCGCCACCCTGCTCGACCACCAGGCTGGAGCCGCGCAGCAGACGGTGGACCGTGGCGCCGCCCTCGTACGGGGTGGCGGCGTCGTCGGTCGCCTGGAACAGCAGCGCCGGCGGCAGCTTGCCGTTGGCGACGTTCACCGGGTCCAGCGAGTCCGTCGGCCAGAATGCGCACGGCGCGTTGTACCAGGCGTTGTTCCAGGTCATGAACGGCGCCTTCTCGTACACCGCCCAGTTGTCCTTGCGCCACTGGTTCCAGTCGCCCGGCCAGTCGGCGTCACGGCACTGCACCGAGGTGTAGATGCTGTAGCCGTTGTCTCCCGCGGGGTCGATCGCGGCGAAGTTCTCGTACGCCTCGACCAACGGGTCGGCGTTCTTGTCGTTCACGTAGGCCGCGAACGCCTCGGCGAGGTAGGGCCAGTAGCCGTTGTAGTAGCCGCCCGGGAGGAAGGTGTCCTCGAGTTCGGAGGCGCCCACCTTGCCGCCGGCCGGCTTCTTGGCCAGCGCGGCCCGCATCGCGTACCACTTGGCCTCGATCCTGGCCGGGTCGGTGCCGAGCTTGTACGTCGAGTCGTACTTGGCGACCCACGCCATGAACGCCTGGTGACGGTCGTTGAAGGCGTAGTCCTGGGCGATGTTGTCCTCGTACCAGACGCCCGTGGGGTCGACGATCGAGTCCAGGACCAGGCGCCGTACCCGCTCCGGGTAGAGCTTTCCGTAGACCGCGCCCAGATAGGTGCCGTAGGAGTAGCCGAAGTAGTTGATCTGCTTCGCGCCCAGGGCGCCGCGGATCGCGTCCATGTCCTGTACGGCGCTGATCGTGTTGATGTACGGCAGTACATCCGCGTACTTCTCGCCACAGGCCTTGGCGAAGGACTTCGCGCGGACGAGGTTGGCCTTCTCGATCGCCCGTGTGCTCGGCACCGAGTCCGGGCGCACGGGGTTGAAGTAGCCGGGCTGGCAGTCGAGGGCGGGCTTGCTCGCGCCCACCCCGCGCGGGTCGAAGCCGATGACGTCGTACTGTGCCGCGACCGCCTTGGGGAGCGACGAAGCGACGAACCCGGCGAGCGTCAGACCGCTGCCGCCGGGGCCGCCGGGGTTGACCAGCAGCGGGCCCTGGTACTTCTTCGCGGTGTGCGGGACGCGGGACAGGGCGAGGGTGATCTGCCGCCCGTGCGGGTTCGCATGGTCGAGCGGCACCTTGAGGGACGCGCACTGGAGCGTCGGATAGTCGGTGGTGCCGCACTTCTTCCACGTGAGTCTCGCGGCGTGAGCGGTGGCAGCGGTGTCAGCGGTTCGTGAGGCACTCGCGTCGGCGGGGACGGCCGTGACGGTCCCGGCCACGACGACGGCGGCACCGCACAGCACGGCTGCGCGTTTTCTCATGGAGTCCTCCCAGGACGGAGGGTTTTCGGACCGCGAGGGTCACGGTCCACGCCGCATCGTCCCGGAAAGCGCCCCCGGAAGAACGCGTTCTGGCAAGACTTGACCCAATAGGGTCTTGGAATGCGCTAGAACGCTCTCAAATCAGCGAAAGTTGGGTCGGTTCGGACAGATCCGGCCCCACCGGCTCCGGTTCCCGGATCCGCCGCGGCATGCCCCCGCCCGCGGGACCGATGCCGTACTCCTGGGCCAGTTCATGGACCTGACGGGTGATCCGGCGCTGGTACCACTTGGGCGCATAGGCGCCGTCCGCGTACAGCCGCTCGTATCGGCGCACCAGATACGGGTGGTGATGGCCCAGCCAGGCCATGAACCACTCGCGCGCGCCGGGCCGCAGATGCAGCACCAGCGGCGTCACCGAGGTCGCTCCGGCGGCTGCGATCGCCCGTACGGTGGCCCGGAGTTGGGCCGGGTGGTCACTCAGGAACGGCAGCACCGGCGCCATCAGGACCCCGCACCCGATGCCGTGCTCGCTCAGCGTCCGTACGACATCCAGCCGGCGCTCCGGCGCGGGCGTGCCCGGCTCGACCGTGCGCCACAGTTCGGGGTCGGTGAACCCGACCGACACGGAGATGCCGACGTCCGTCACCTGTGAAGCCTGCTTCAGCACTTCGAGGTCGCGCAGGATCAGCGTGCCCTTGGTCAGGATCGAGAAGGGGTTCGCGTGGTCGCGCAGGGCGGCGAGGATGCCCGGCATCAGGCCGTACCGGCCCTCGGCCCGCTGGTAGCAGTCGACGTTCGTGCCCATCGCGATGTGCTCGCCCTGCCAGCGGCGTGAGCCGAGCTGGCGGCGCAGCAGCTCCGGGGCGTTCACCTTGACCACGATCTGGGAGTCGAAGTCGATCCCCGTGTCGAGGTCGAGATAGCTGTGCGTCTTGCGCGCGAAGCAGTAGACGCACGCGTGCGTGCACCCCCGGTAGGGGTTGACCGTCCAGTCGAAGGACATGCGGGAGACCCCCGGCACCCGGTTGATGATCGAGCGGGCCCGCACCTCGTGGAAGGTGATCCCGCGGAACTCGGGCGTGTCGAAGGTGCGGGTGACCACAGAGTCCGCGCCGAACAGCGCGGCGTCGGTCTGGCTGCCGCCGGACTTCACTGTGAGGTTCTCCCAGCGCATGACGCCTCCTCGGTAGCACTGCCCCCCGATTGAAACACGTGTTCGAATTACCGTGCAAGGGCAGTTTCTGATCGCTTCGGACGCCCGGGGGTACCCCGATTTGGGCGGCCGGGGAGCGGGGTGGTTGGCTTGCTCCCGCCCCCGAAGAACCAGGTCATGGAGGAAGTCAATGGCGCAGGTCGAGGCCACTACTGAGCGGGTCGTCGCGGCGGACGCGGAGAAGGTGTTCGACGCCCTCGCCGACTACAGCGGCACGCGCGCGAAGCTCCTGCCCGAGCACTTCAGCGAGTACGAGGTACGTGAGGGCGGCGACGGCGAGGGCACCCTCGTGCACTGGAAGCTCCAGGCCACCAGCAAGCGCGTGCGCGACTGCCTCCTGGAGGTCAGCGAGCCCACCGACGGTGAACTCGTCGAGAAGGACCGCAACTCCACGATGGTCACCACCTGGCGGGTCACCCCGGCAGGCGAGGGCAGCTCCCGGGTCGTCGTGACCACCACCTGGAAGGGTGCCGGCGGTGTCGGCGGCTTCTTCGAGAAGACCTTCGCGCCCAAGGGCCTCGGCCGGATCTACGACGCGGTGCTCGTCAAGCTCGCCACCGAGGTCGAGAAGTAGCCCGAGTGCCGAGAGGCAACTCAAGAAGCCGGTCTGCAAAGGCCGTTGGTGCCTCACCGGTTCGAGTGGATCTCCTGATCGGCCGGCATGATGCCGTAACTCGTCGCGCTTGCTCCTAGTTGTCGCCTTTACGCGGGAATTGTGTAGCAGCGCGACGAGGGGAGCGGTACGTGGGCGGGACGACTCTGGTGCAGCACGAACCGGCTGTGGCGCCCCCGCGGACCCCCGCTCCTCCACCGGCCCAGGCCCTTGAACTCGGCCCGCGCCGCGTGCGGTTGGTCTTCTTCGGGCTGATGCTGGCCCTGCTCCTGGCCGCCCTGGAGCAGATGATCGTCGCCACCGCGCTCCCGAAGATCGTCGGCGAGCTGCACGGCCTGGACAAGATGTCCTGGGCGATCACCGCCTACCTGCTCACCTCCACCGTCGTACTGCCGATCTACGGCAAGCTCGGCGACCTCCTCGGCCGCAAGAGCGTCTTCCAGTTCGCGATCGTCGTCTTCGTCGTCGGCTCCGCGCTCGCGGGCCGGGCCCAGACCATGGACCAGCTGATCGCCTACCGCGCGGTCCAGGGCGTCGGCGCGGGCGGACTCATGATCGGCGTGCAGGCGATCATCGCCGACATCGTGCCGCCCCGGCAGCGCGGCCGGTACATGGGCCTGATCGGCGCCGCGTTCGGCCTCGCCTCGGTCGCGGGCCCGCTGCTGGGCGGTTACTTCACCGACCACCTCTCCTGGCGCTGGTGCTTCTACATCAACGTGCCCTTCGGGCTGGTCACCATGGCCGTCGTCGCCGTCGTACTGAAACTGCCGAAGCCCCAGGTCAAGCCCCGGCTGGACGTCCTCGGCTCCCTGCTGCTGGCGGCGGCCTCCACCTGCCTTGTGCTGCTGACCAGTTGGGGCGGCACCGAGTACGCCTGGGACTCCCGGGTCATCATCGGCCTCGGCGCGGGCGCGGGGGCCGCCGCGCTGCTCTTCGTGGTCGCCGAGCACTTCGCGGCCGAACCCCTCATCCCCCTGCGGCTGTTCAAGGACTCCGTCTTCAACGTCACCGGCCTGGTGGGCCTCGTGGTCGGTGTCGCGCTGTTCGGCGCGGCCAGCTATCTGCCGACCTTCCTTCAGATGGTCGACGGGGCGAGTGCCACCGAGTCCGGGCTGCTGATGCTGCCCATGATGGGCGGCATCGTCATCGCCTCGATCGTCTCCGGACAGCTCATCAGCCACACCGGCCGCTACAAGATCCACCCGGTCCTCGGCGGCGCCCTCTCCGTCGTCGGCATGTGGCTGCTGTCCCGGCTCGACATCGACACGCCCCGACTGCACTACAGCATCTCGATGGCCGTCCTCGGCGCCGGCATCGGCATGGTGATGCCCGTCCTGATCCTCGCCGTGCAGAACTCCGTGCGCCCCGCCGACCTCGGCACCGCGACCAGCGCCAACAACTACTTCCGGCAGATCGGCGGCAGCGTCGGCGCCGCCGTCTTCGGCACGCTCTTCGCGGACCGGCTCACCGACTCCCTGGCCGAGCGCGTCCCCGCACACGCGGGCGCCGGGCTGCCCGACCCCGAGTCGATCACCCCGCAGCTCGTCCACGCGTTGCCGCCGGAGCTGCGCGACGCCTACATCGGTGCCTACGCCGAGGCCATGCCGCGGATCTTCCTCTACCTGGTGCCGGTGCTCGTCCTGGGCCTGCTGATCGCCTTCTTCCTCAAGGAGAAACCTCTGGTGTCCCACAACGCCCCCGCCACCGAGACGGAGCCCTCGTACGTGAACGCCCCCATCCCGCACGCCCGTTCGCCGTACGCCGCCGGCATCCCGGTCTGCGGCACGGTGCAGCACCCCGACGGGACCGTCGTCCCGCGTGCGGCACTCACGCTCATCGATGTCTCCGGACAGCAGATCGGACGGGGCGCGAGCGGCGAGGACGGGCGGTACGCGCTCTCCACGCCCGGGTCGGGGTCGTACGTCCTGATCGCCGCGGCGGGCGGCCACCAGCCGCAGGCCGTCTCCGTGACCGTCGGCGAACGGCCCGTCGACCTGGACGTCGTCCTCGGCGGCGCCGGACGGCTCGCCGGGAGCGTGCTCACCGCCGACGGCACGCCGGTGCGGGACGCCACCGTCACGCTGACCAACGTGCACGGCGAGGTGGTGGCCAGCACCCGCAGCGGACGCGAGGGCGGGTACGTCATCGGCGAGCTGGTCGCCGGGGAGTACACCCTCGCGGCCAGCGCGCCCGCGTTCCGGCCCACCGCGCTGCCCGTCACCGTCCAGGCCGCCCGGGAGACCCGCCAGGACATCGAACTCGCCGGCGGGGCCGTGCTGCGCGGCACCGTGCGCGCGAGCGGCGGGAGGCCCGTCGAGGACGCGCGCGTGACGCTGCTCGACGCCGCGGGCAACGTCGTGGACACGCTGACGACCGGATCCGACGGAACGTTCCGGTTCGTGGATCTGTCGAGCGGCGAGTACACGGTCATCGCCGCCGGATATCCGCCCGTCGCCACCGTGCTCCAAATGGCGGGCGGCGGACGGACGGAGCGGGACCTCCAGCTGGGGCACGAGGACTGAGCCCCCAACCCCCCGGCGCGCGTGTGCGCGCCGGAGCGCCCCCGCGGCACCAATTCCCGTATTGCCGCACATCGTGAGCGGTCACCGCCGTACGGTGGTCACGGCGGCACAGATCTTGCGGAGCCGTGGGGAGAGAGGGCCTGGGGCATGGACCGTGGCACCGAGAGGGACGTACCTCCCAGCCGCGGAGTCGTGGACGCCGCGGTGGAGTCCGCCGCGGCCGGACGTATCCCCCTGGCCGTGGTCGTGGTCGACCGCGACGGCCTGGTCTCGCACTGGAGCAGGGGCGCACGGCGGCTGTTCGGCGCCGCCAAGGAGGACGCGATCGGACGTCCCGTGCTCGACCTGCTCCCCGTCTCCGGCGCCCTGCCCGACGAGGAGGACGTCACGCCGTACGGGGCCTACGTGGCGGCGTACGACGGACTCGGACCCGATCTCGAGTCCTCCCTCGACGGGCGGCTGTCCTACCCGGCCGCGGGCCGCGCCCGCCTCTCGGTGACCCAGGACGACCGGGCCGACGTCCTGTGGTGGGCGTACCCCCTGGTGGGCCCGGGACGGGAGAAGCTGCTGGTCCTGGCGGCCGATGCGGCCGGCCTGCACCACGACGACGAGGACGCGGTCTTCGAGCGGATCGCCCCCGGCTTCGCCCTGCACACCGACTTCCCCGGCGCCGAGGAACTCGCCCGCCGACTTCCCGAGATCCTGCCCAGCATGAGCGTCGGCGAGGGCGCCCGGATCGTCGCGCAGATCCTTGAACTGGGCTATCCCGTCCTGGAGTTCAGCCAGAACGACCGGGTGCCCGTCACCCCCGACTGGGGCGTGCCCCGGCGGGCCGAGCGCAAGGCACGCCGCGAGCGGGCCGCGCGGGCGCGGGCCGAAGGCCTGCCCGTGCCGCAGGAGATCACCGACGAGGGCGAGGACCTCGAGTACACCGCCGTACGCGAACGCCTGGAGTTCCTCAACGAGGTCAGCGGCCGCATCGGCACCTCGCTCGACCTGGCGAAGACCATCATCGAGGTCAGCCGGGCCGTCGTGCCCCGCTTCACCGACGTCGCCGGCACCTACCTGCGCGAACAGGTCGTCGCCGGCGAGGGGTTCCCGGACGGCGTGCCGGACACGACGACCATGTGGCACCGGGTCGCCCTGGAGCACACCGACGAACCCGGCCGCTGGGACGACGTCGTGCCGGTCGGGGAGGCCATGCCGTTCCCGGCGCACACGCCGTTCTTCCAGTGCATGACCAGCGGTGAGCCCGTCCTCGTACCGCGTATCAGCGAGCAGTTGGGGCACGCCATCGCCTCGCAGTTCGAGAAGCGCGACATCCGGCCGCTGATCACCGGCCGCTCCATGCTGGTCGTACCGCTGAAGGCCCGCAATGTCGTCCTCGGCTTCATGATCCTGCTGCGCCACCCGGAGCGCGTCGAGTTCAACGACATGGACCGGGTCACCGGCGCCGAACTCGCCGCCCGCGCGGGCCTGGTGCTCGACAACGCGCGCATGTACACCTACCAGGAGAGCGTCGCCGAGACCCTCCAGGACAGCATGCTGCCGCAGATCCCGCCGCGCATGGCGGGCTGCGACATCGCCACCCGCTATCTGCCGGGAACCCTCCTCGGCCGGGTCGGCGGCGACTGGTTCGACTCCGTGAAACTGCCCGGCGCCCGCACCGCCCTCGTCGTCGGCGACGTCATGGGCCACGGCCTCAACTCCGCCGCGATGATGGGCCAGTTGCGTACGGCCGTACAGACCATGGCCGCCCTCGACCTGCCGCCCGCCCAGCTGCTGCGCAACCTCGACGACCTCGCCCAGCGCCTCGGCGACACCTACCTCGCGACCTGTCTGTACGCGGTCTATGACCCGATCGCGAGCGAGCTGCACCTCGCCAACGCGGGCCACATCCCGCCGGTGCTGGTGCGCGCCGAGAACGGGCGCAGCGAGCTGCTCGACCTGCCGACCGGCGCGCCCATCGGCGTCGGCGGGGTGCCCTTCGAGTCGGTACGCGTGCGCGTGGAGCCGGGCGACCGGCTGGTGATGTGCACCGACGGCCTGGTCGAGGTACGCGGCGAGGACATCGGCGTAGGACTCGCGACCCTGTGCGAGTCGGCCGCCCACCCGGCCGCGTCCATGGACGACGCCTGCGACACCATCATCCGAGCTCTCAACACCCGTGGCGGCCGCAAGGACGACGTGGCGCTGCTGATGTCCCGCCTCAACGGCATCGAGCCGGACGACGTGGCCGAATGGCGGCTCTCCCTCGACCCGCTCGAGGTCGGCCGGGCGCGTGCCGCCGTGCGCGAACAGCTCCACGACTGGGGCCTCGCGGGGCTCGCCGACCTCACCGCGCTGATGGTCAGTGAGCTGGTCACCAATGCCGTACGGCACTCCCACAGCCGTCCGATCGAGCTGCGCCTGGTCCGCGGCGACACCCTGCTGTGCGAGGTGGACGACGACGACCACGAACTGCCGACCCTGCTGAACACGGGTCCCGGGGACGAGTTCGGACGCGGTCTGCGCGTGATCAGCACGCTCGCCCGGGAGTGGGGCACCAGCCGGACGAAAGCCGGCAAGACCGTCTGGTTCGAGCTGACACTGCCACGACGCTCCGCTGGGAGTGCTGTGAGGTGAGTGCCGCGCTGGGTCGTGGGGCGTCTGCGGCGCCGTCGTGGCTGGTCGCGCCCACGCGGCGGAGCCGCATATAGATGCAGCCCCGCGCCCCTTTAGGGCGTGCGCGAGCGCACGCCCATCGAATGGGCCGTGAAGGTATGCGCCACGCGCTTGTCGTCATGACCGGGGCGCGATACACCGTACTGGCCCGTCAACTGCGGCGGGCAGCCGTGTTGCATCCTGGGGAGTTGGGCATGAGCGTGACGAGTCGGTATCGGGAGGCCTGGGAGGGCTTTTGGCAGGAGGCCCCCGAGGAGCAGGGGGCCGTGTTCTGGGACGCGGAACCCACGCTGACCGTGGGCGTCCATCTGGCGATCTTCGAGCCGCAGCTGCCCGACCCCAACCTGCCGATGGTGGACCTCGGCTGCGGCAACGGCAGCCAGACACGGTTCCTCGCCGACCGCTTCCCGCACGTCATCGGCGCCGACCTGTCCGAGGCGGCCCTCGACCACGCCCGGCGCGCCGATCCCGCCGGGCAGGCGACGTACCGGCTGCTGGACGCCTGCGAGAAGACCGAGGCGGGGGCCCTGCACGCGGAGCTCGGCGACGCCAACGTCTATCTGCGAGGCGTACTCCACCAGGCCGAACCCGACGACCGGCAGTCGCTGGTCGACGGTCTCGCCACGCTCGTCGGGGAGCGCGGCCGGGCCTTCCTCGTCGAACTCTCCGAAGCCGCCCGGCCCGTCCTCATGGGCCTCGCGCAGAGCCCCGCGGGCCCGCCGCCCAAGCTGGCCCCGGTCTTCCGGCACGGCATCGCGCCCGGCGAGGTCGCCGACGACGCGGTGCCCGTGTATCTGCACGCGGCCGGGCTCACGGTCCTGGCGAGCGGTGACCTTCCCCTGATCACCACGGAGCTCGCACCCGACGGCACCCGGATCGAGCTGCCGTCGAAGTGGCTGTTGGCGGGGCGTACGGCCTGACGGTGCGGGCGTCGGGGCGGCGGTTCAGCCGCGTACGGCCAAGTGGTAGGCGGACGCCCACAGCACCACCGCGCAGCCCACGCCCACGACGGCGAAGACGGCCGCCGCTTCTATGGCCACCGGCACGGCATCCGTGGCGGAAGGTGTGGACGTCACTGCCGGAGAGTACGACGGTGCTGCTGCTGGCCGCCCGGGAACCCGGCGCGTAGCGTGGGGCGGCATGAAGATCCTCATCAGCGCCGACATGGAGGGCGCCACGGGCGTCACCTGGCCGGCCGATGTGCTGCCGGGGACACCGCAGTGGGAGCGGTGCCGGTCGATGTTCACCTCGGATGTCAACGCCGCCTTGCTCGGCTTCTTCGACGGCGGCGCGGATGAAGTGCTGATCAACGAAGCCCACTGGACGATGCGCAATCTGCTGCTGGAGCAACTCGACGAGCGCGCGCAGATGCTCACGGGGCGGCACAAGTCCCTCTCCATGGTGGAGGGCGTGCAGCACGACGACGTGGACGGCATCGCGTTCGTCGGCTATCACGCGGGCGCCGGCATGGAGGGCGTCCTCGCGCACACCTACCTCGCCAACTCCATCACCGGGGTGTGGCTGAACGACGTGCGGGCGAGCGAGGGGCTGCTCAACGCGTATGTTGTCGCCGAGTACGGCGTGCCGGTCGTCCTCGTCACCGGTGACGACGTGGCCTGCGAGGACGCGCTCGGGTACGCCCCTGAGGCGCTGAAGGTCGCCGTCAAGGACCATGTGTCGCGGTACGCGGCCGTGTGCCGTACGCCGGGCAGGACGGCGGCGGACATCCGGGCGGCGGCCAAGGAGGCGGCGGCGCTGGCGATCCGTCATGAACCCGTCGCAGGGGGCCCTTTCACCGTCGCCCTGGAGTTCGACGCCGAGCATCTGGCGCAGGCCGCGACCGTCGTGCCGGGCGTGGACCGGATCGGCGAGCGGAAGGTGGCGTACACCAGCGGCACCATGTATGAGGGGATCCGTACCTTCAAGGCGGTCACCACGATCGTCTCGGCCGCAGTGGAGGAGCAGTATGGCTGACCGGCAGGCGCTGGACGAGGTCGTCCGGTTCACCTCCGACCTCATCCGCATCGACACCACCAACCGAGGGGGCGGCGACTGTCAGGAGCGGCCCGCCGCCGAGTACGCGGCGGAGCAGCTGGCCGGGGCGGGCCTGGAGCCCACGCTCCTGGAGCGGACCAGGGGCCGTACGAACGTCGTCGCCCGCATCGAGGGCACGGACCCTTCCGCCGACGCGCTGCTCGTGCACGGGCACCTGGACGTCGTGCCCGCCGAAGCCGCCGACTGGAGCGTGCACCCGTTCTCCGGGGAGATCCGTGACGGCGTCGTGTGGGGACGCGGCGCGGTCGACATGAAGAACATGGACGCGATGATCCTCGCGGTCGTGCGGGCCTGGGCACGGGAGGGCGTACGGCCCCGGCGGGACCTCGTCATCGCCTTCACGGCCGACGAGGAGGCGAGCGCCGAGGACGGCTCCGGGTTCCTCGCCGACGAGCACCCGGGACTCTTCGAGGGCTGCACGGAAGGCATCAGCGAGTCGGGGGCCTTCACCTTCCATGACGGCAGCGGGCGCCAGATCTACCCCGTCGCCGCGGGTGAGCGCGGTACCGGCTGGCTGAAGCTGACCGCGCGCGGACGGGCCGGACACGGCTCCAAGGTGAACCGGGAGAACGCGGTGACGCGCCTTGCCGCCGCCATTGCCCGGATCGGCGACCACGAATGGCCCCTCCGGCTGACCCCGACCGTCGGCGCGGCCCTGACCGAACTCGCCGCGCTGTACGGCATCGAGGCCGACCTCGACGACGTGGACGGACTGCTGGCGAAGCTCGGCCCCGCGGCCAAGCTGGTCGAGGCCACCGTACGCAACAGCGCCAACCCGACGATGCTGGACGCTGGTTACAAGGTCAACGTGATCCCGGGGGAGGCCGTCGCGTATGTCGACGGGCGGTATCTTCCCGGCACCGAGGACGAGTTCCGTGCGACGCTCGACCGGCTCACCGGACCGGACGTGGACTGGGAGTTCCACCATCGTGAGGTGGCCCTCCAGTCGCCCGTGGACTCGCCGACGTACGCCGGGATGCGTGCCGCCGTCGAGGAGTTCGCGCCCGAGGGGCACGTGGTGCCGTACTGCATGTCCGGCGGCACGGACGCCAAGCAGTTCTCGCGGCTCGGTATCACCGGCTACGGCTTCGCCCCGCTGAAGCTCCCCGAGGGCTTCGACTACCAGGCCCTCTTCCATGGAGTCGACGAGCGGGTCCCCGTAGAGGCGCTGCACTTCGGCGTCCGTGTCCTCGACCGCTTCCTGCGCACGGCCTAGCGGCATGGAGCTGGCATACGGCTCGTGGCCGTCACCGATCGACGCCGCCCTCGCCGCCGCGCACGACGGGCATCCCGAGTACGTCGGCTTCGTCGGCGACGAGGCCTGGTGGACCGAGCCGCGGCCCACCGAGGGCGGCCGGCGCACGCTCGTGAGGCGCCGCGCCGACGGCACCGAGGAGTCGATGCTGCCTCCGCCGTGGAACGTGCGCAGTCGTGTCATCGAGTACGGCGGACAGCCCTGGGCCGGTGCCGCCGGACCGCTCGTCGTGTTCGTGAACTTCGCCGACCAGCGGCTGTACCGGTACGAGCCGGGTGCCGAGCCGCGCCCGCTGACCCCTGCCGGCCTGCGCTGGGCCGAGCCGCAGGTGCGCCTGGACGTCGGTGAAGTGTGGTGCGTGATGGAGGAGTTCACCGGCGACGCGCCCACTGACGTGCGCCGGGTGCTCGCCGCGGTGCCGTTGGACGGCTCGGCCGCCGAGGACCGGGGCGCCGTCCGCGAACTCAGCGACGGCCGGCACCGGTTCGTGACCGGCCCGCGGATCTCGCCGGACGGGCGGCGTGCGGCCTGGCTCGCCTGGGACCATCCGCGGATGCCGTGGGACGGCACGGAACTGGTCGTCGCCGCGGTGGACGGTGTCTTCCGCGCGGCTCGCACGGTCGCCGGCGGCCCCGAGGAGTCCATCGCCCAGGCGGACTGGGCACCCGACGGCTCCCTGCTGTACGCGAGCGACCGCACCGGCTGGTGGAACCTCTACCGCGACGGAGTGCCCCTCTGCCCGCGCGAGGAGGAGTTCGGCGGGCCTCTGTGGAAGCTGGGCCACCGCTGGTTCGCCCCGTTGGAGAGCGGACTGATCGCCGTCGTGCACGGCCGCGGCGCCACCGCGCTCGGCGTACTCGACCCGGAGACCGGCGAGGTCGTCGACGCCGCCGGCCCCTGGACCGAGTTCGCGCCCACGCTGGCGGCACACGGCGAGCGAATCGTGGCGGTCGGGGCGAGCCCGCGCACCGCGTACGAGGTGGTGGAGCTGGACACGCGCATGGGCCGGGCCCGGGTGATCGGCGCCCCGCACGAGGACTCGGTCGACCCCGCCTACTACCCCGAGCCGCAGATCCGCACCTTCACCGGCCCCGCCGGACGTGAGATCCACGCGCACATCTACCCGCCCCACCACCCCGCGTGCGTCGCGCCCGGCGACGAGCTGCCGCCGTATGTCGTCTGGGCGCACGGCGGGCCCACCAGCAGGGCGCCGCTCGTGCTCGACCTGGCGATCGCCTACTTCACCTCGCGCGGCATCGGCGTCGCCGAGGTCAACTACGGCGGCTCGACCGGGTACGGGCGGGAGTACCGGGAGCGGCTGCGTGAGCAGTGGGGCGTGGTCGACGTCGAGGACTGCGCGGCCGTCGCGCTCGCCCTCGCCGACGAGGGCACCGCGGACCGGGACCGGCTCGCCGTGCGCGGCGGCAGCGCGGGCGGCTGGACCAGCGCCGCGTCCCTCGCCACGACCGACGTCTACGCCTGCGGCACGATCGTCTACCCGATCCTCGACCTGACCGGCTGGGGATCGGGGGAGACCCACGACTTCGAATCGCAGTACCTGGAGAGCCTGGTGGGGCCGCTCGCCGAAGTCCCCGCGCGGTACGTGGAGAGGTCGCCGGCCGAGCACGCCGACCGGATCACCGCGCCCTTCCTGCTGTTGCAGGGCCTGGACGACGTGATCTGTCCGCCCGCGCAGTGCGAACGCTTCCTGGCGCGCATGGAGGGCCGCCGGGTGCCGCACGCGTACCTCACCTTCGAGGGGGAGGGGCACGGCTTCCGGCGGGCCGACACCATGATCCGCGCCCTGGAGGCCGAACTCTCCCTGTACGCACAGGCCTTCGGCCTGTACCCGTCCGGCATTCGCACCCTGGAGCTCACCAAGTGAAGCAGCTGGTACGTCCGACCCGGCTCGCCCCCGGCGCCCGCGTGGCCGTCGTCGCGCCCAGCGGGCCCGTGGCGGAGGAGCGACTTCAGGCCGGACTCGACGTGCTGCGCGGCTGGGACCTCGAACCGGTCGTCGCACCCCATGTCCTCGACCGGCACGGCGAGTTCGACTATCTCGCGGGCACGGACGCGCACCGGGCCGCCGATCTCCAGAACGCGTGGTGCGATCCGTCCGTCGCCGCCGTGCTGTGCGCCCGCGGCGGCTACGGCGTGCAGCGCATGGTCGACCTGCTGGACTGGGACGCGATGCGCGCGGCCGGACCGAAGGTGTTCGTCGGCTTCAGCGACATCACCGTGCTGCACGAGGCGTTCGCCACGCGGCTTGGGCTGGTCACGCTGTACGGGCCCGCGGCCGCGGGCGTCGACTTCATCAAGAACACCCGGGCCCAGGACCACCTGAAGGCCACCCTCTTCGCTCCCGAGACGGTCCGCTCCATCGCGTCCCGCGGCAGCGCCCTGGTTCCCGGGCGGGCCCGGGGCGTCACCTACGGGGGATGCCTGAGCCTGCTCGTGTCCGACCTCGGCACACCGCACGCCCGGACCGATGCCCGTGGCGGGCTGCTGATGATCGAGGACGTCGGCGAGCAGGCGTACCGGATCGACCGGATGCTGACCCAACTCCTGCGCGCGGACCGGCTCGACGGCGTCACCGGGGTCGCGCTCGGATCGTGGCAGGGATGCGGTCCCTACGACGCACTGCGCGCCGTTTTCGCCGACCGGCTCGGCCGACTGGGCGTCCCCGTCGTAGAGGAGTTCGGGTTCGGCCACTGTGACGGGGCGTTGACCATCCCCTTCGGCCTGGCCGCCGAACTCGACGCCGGTACCGGCACGTTGACGTTTGAAGAATCCGCGCTGCGCTGAGCTGCCGCTACTGAACTTCTGTCAAAAACCACCCGTCACGGCGATTGACCTGCGCCTGACACGTGTCACACCATGATTACCGGCCAGTACTTACTGGTCGGTATCCCGGGTTGTCCTCAGTGTGGAGGTCTACGTGTCCCGACGTGTGCCCAGATCCCGCGTCCCGCTCGTCCTCGCTCTCGGCGCCGCCCTCACCGCACCCCTCGCACTCACCTCACCCGCCGCCGCGACCGGCCAGTACACGGTCACCGCACTGAAGTTCACCGTCCAGGCAGGCGGCCGCGCCTGCACCATCGACGCCGACCTGTACCGGCCTGCCGGCGTGGACTCCGCCCACCCCGCGCCCGCCGTGGTCGCCACGAACGGCTTCGGCGGCAGCAAGAACGACGGCTCCACCAACGCCATCGGCAAGGCCTTCGCCGAGCGCGGATACGTCTCCCTCGTCTACTCCGGGCTCGGCTTCGGCCGCAGCGGCTGCCTGATATCGCTGGACGACCCGGCCGTCGACGGAGCCGCCGCCTCGCAACTCGTCGACTTCCTGGCCGGGAAACGGTCCGCCGACGACGGGACGAACGCCGACTTCGTGACCCTGGACGGCCCCGGCGATCCTCGGGTCGGCATGATCGGCGGCTCCTACGGCGGCGCCATCCAGCTGGCGACGGCCGCCGTCGACCACCGGGTCGACGCACTGGTCCCGATGATCACCTGGAACAACCTCGCCTACTCCCTCGACCCGAACAACACCGTCGGCAGCGGCAGCGTCCCCGGCGCCTTCAAATGGCAGTGGACCAACGGCTTCTACCTCATAGGCGAGGGCCAGCCACTGCTGGAGCCCAGCCTCGACCCGTCCCGGATCAACTCCCTCGCCTGTCTGCACTTCGTCACCAGGGCCTGCGACACGATCCGTACGCTCAACTCCGGCAGCTACCCGGCCGGCAAGACCGCAGAGATGCTCGACTACGCGCACAGCGTGTCCCCGGTGTCGTACCTCAGCCGCGTCAAGGCACCCACGCTGCTGGTCCAGGGACAGGCCGACAGCCTCTTCAACCTCAACGAGGCGACGGCGACGTACAAGACGCTTCTGGCGCAGGGCACACCCACCAAGATGATCTGGCAGTCCTGGGGGCACAGCGGCGGGCTCACCGACCCGGCGTCCGGCGAACTCAACCTGAGCCAGGGCAACCTGGAATCCTCCTACGTCGGCAAGCGCATCCTCGCCTGGTTCGACCGCTACCTCCACCAGCAGAACGTCGACACCGGACCCGCCTTCGCCTACTACCGCGACTGGATCACCGACCCGGGCGGCACCTACGCCACCGCCGGCCAACTCCCCGCGATCGGCCGGAAGCTGTACCTCTCCGGCGACGGCAAGCTCGTCGACAACCGCAAGAAGGTGGCCCGCGGCAGCCGTGCGTACACCAACTGGCTGATCTCCACGAGCCATTCGGAGAGCTCGCTGACCGGGATCATCGGGCTGCCCGATCCGGCGCCGTACGACACCCCGGGCACCTACCTGGGCTGGACCAGCGAGCCGTTGGCGCGCACGGTCGACGTCGTCGGGGCGCCGAAGGCCACGCTCAAGGTGGTCTCCCCGAAGGCCGAGCGGACGCAGGGCTCGGGCAACGCCGCCGACAAGCTCGTCCTCTTCGCCAAGCTGTACGACGTCGCGCCCGACGGCACCAAGACGCTGGTGCACCGGCTGGTCGCGCCGGTCCGTGTCCCCGATGTCACCAAGAGTTTCACCGTGACGCTGCCCGGGATCGTGCACCGGTACGAGAAGGGGCACCGGCTTCAGTTCGTGATCGCGGCGAGTGACGACGCCTACTTCGGGAACCGGGGGATCAAGCCGGTGACCGTGGTCAGCGCACCGGAGAACACAGGGGTGCTGGAGCTGCCGGTCGCGGGCGGCTGAGCGAGCGCTCACCGGCCCGGCTTCACGCACGGTGGGCGCTCACCGTGCGTGAAGGCCGGGGGCGGACCATGCTGGTGGTATGAGTACGAAGACATCGGAGAAGGGCGGCAAGGTCGGCGGGAGGGGCGGCAGCGTGCGCGGGGTCCTGACCCCCGCCCGGACCACCGTCCTGGTGCTCGCCGTCCTCGCCCTGATCTTCATTTTCGAGAACACCCAATCCACCGAGATCAGGCTACTGATCCCCTTGGTGACGATGCCGCTGTGGACGGCGCTGCTCGCCGTGGGAATCATCGGCGCACTGTTCGGTGCCTATTTCATGAGGCGGCGCAGGTAAGCCCTGAGCAACCGGGCCCGTCGTACGCTGACGGGATGCCGCACACCGCATCCCGCTATCTCGCCGAAGGCCCTCGTGTGGGCATACGCCACTTCACCCATGCGGACGGCGCCGAGTTCGCCGGCCGGGCCCGGGAGAGCAAGGACCTGCACCATCCGTGGCTCTTCCCGCCGGACAGCACACAGGCCTACGCCGCCTACGCGGGCCGGCTGATCGACGACCCCACCAAGGCGGGCTTCCTGGTCTGCGAGAAGGACGGCGGGGCCATCGGCGGATACATCAACATCAACAACATCGTCGAGGGGGCCTTCCTGAGCGGCGCCGTCGGCTACGGCGCCTTCGTGCACGCGGCCGGGCGCGGGCTCATGCGCGAGGGGCTCGACCTGGTGGTGGGATACGCCTTCGGCCGGATGCGGCTGCACCGGCTCGAGATCAACGTCCAGCCCACCAACACCGCGTCCATCGCCCTGGCCCGCGCCTGCGGATTCCGCCTGGAAGGCTTCTCGCCGGACTTTCTCCACATCGACGGGGCCTGGCGGGACCACGAGCGGTGGGCGATCACCGCGGAGCGCTCCGCGGGAAGTGCCGGGAGTGGGGTCGTGCCCCGATAGGTTGTCGGCTGTCTGCGGCTTCGTCGTGGCTGGTCGCGCAGTTCCTCGCGCCCCTTGGGGCGCTGCACCTCCCCCTGTTTCGGTCGGGCCCACGCCGATGCCCTCGTGGCCGCCTTTGCGGAATCCTGACCGGTAGCGCCCCTGGCCAGCTCCGCTGTGTACGGGTTCCATGGTGATCGTGACGACGATCCGACGTGACGTAGTGACCCTGCCCGCAGCCGACCTGGGCCCGGACAACCCCCTTCCGCCACTTCGTCCGCTGGATGAAGTGCACCGCGTCGACGAGCGGGACCGGGAGGACCTGCCGCGGGACATGGCCCGGCAGATCGGATACGAGCCGCTGCGCAGCCTGCTGCCGGTGCGGGTGCGGGACGGCTACGACCGGACGCGCGAACCCCGCGACATCGGCGCCCTCGTGATCGAGAACGACCGGCTCAGGGCCACCGTCTTCCCCGGCCTGGGCGGCCGTATCGCCTCCCTCTTCCACAAGCCGACGGGACGCGAACTCCTCTACCGCAACCCGGTGTTCCAGCCCGCCGACTTCGCCCTCAACGGCGCGTGGTACTCCGGCGGCGTCGAATGGAACATCGGCGCCACCGGGCATACGACGCTCTCCTGCTCGCCCCTGCACGCCGCCCGCGTTCCCGCCCCCGACGGCGGTGAGATGCTCCGCCTGTGGGAGTGGGAGCGGCTGCGCGACCTGCCCTTCCAGGTGGACCTCTGGCTGCCGGAGGGCTCCGACTTCCTGTACGTCGGCGTCCGCATCCGCAATCCGCACCGGCGGCCGGTACCGACGTACTGGTGGTCCAACATCGCCGTGCCGGAAGAACGAAGGGTGCTCGCGCCCGCCGAAGAGGCGTGGCACTTCGGATACGAGCGGAGGCTGCGCTGGGTGCCCGTGCCGTCGTACGACGGGATCGACCGGACGTACCCGCTGAACAGCACATACGCCGCCGACTACTTCTACGAGGTGCCCGACGGGCGCAGGCGGTGGATCGCCGCGCTCGACGCCGACGGGCAGGGGCTGGTGCAGACGTCCACCGATGTGCTGCGCGGGCGCAAGCTGTTCGTCTGGGGCGCGGGGCGCGGCGGGCGGCGCTGGCAGGAGTGGCTCACCGAGCCGGACACGGGCGGCTACTGCGAGATCCAGGCCGGTCTGGTGCGCACCCAGTTGGAGCATGTGCGGCTGGAGGCGGAGAGCGAGGTGTCGTGGCTGGAGGCGTACGGACCGTTGAGCGCGTCTGCGGAGGTACCGGCGGCAGAGGAGCGGCTGGAAGCCGTACTGCCGCGCGCCGACGTCGACGCCGCCTACGCCGCCTGGAAGCCGTGCGCCGACACCGAACCCGGTGAGGTGCTGGCCGCCGGATCCGGCTGGGGCGCGCTCGAAGTGGTGCGCGGGGAGTGGAAGTTGCCGGGCACGCCCTTCGACGAGGGGACGCTCGGGGACGCCCAGGCGCCGTGGCTGGAGTTGCTGCGGGCCGGGGCCTTTCCCGAGCCGCGCCGGGTGCAGCCGCCCGGAGAGACGCTGGTCGCGCCGCACTGGCGGGACATGCTGGAGACGGCGCCCGCGACTCCGCTCGCCGAGTACCACCTCGGGGTCGCCCAGTGGCATGCCGGGGACCGGGCGCAGGCGGTGCGCAGCTGGGAGCGGGCGCTGGAACTCGCCCCGTCGCTGTGGCCGTTGCTGCGCTGCCTCGCTGTCGCCGACCAGGAGAGCGGCAACCCCGAGAGGGCCGCCGACCGGTATGCGGAGGCCTTCGACGACCTGTGCCGGGAGCGGCGGGACGACGGGGAACGGTGGACGGCCGCCACCGCCGCGCTGGGCCGTGAGGCCGTCGAGGCGCTGATCGCCGTGCGCCGTACGACGCACGCGCGTGCCGTGTGGGAGCGGCTGCGTCCTCAGACCCGGGCGCGCGGGCGGTTCCGGCTGATCGAGGCGCAGTTGCTGCTCGCGGAAGGGCGGCGTGAGGAGGCCCGCGCCGTCTTCGACGCCGGCTTCGAGGTCGCCGACCTGCGCGAAGGCGACGAAGGCATCGGGCGGTTGTGGGCCCGGATCAGCGACGAGCCTCTCCCGGCCCGCCACGACTTCCGTATGCGGCCGCCCGCGGCACAGTGAGGCGTCAGGAGCGGCGGTCCACGTACTCGTAGATCGCGCCGTCCGGATGCATCACGATCATGTTGCGGCCCACCGGCGTCGTCACCGGGCCCGCGACGATGTACGCGCCCAGCTCGGTGAGCACCTTGTGGGCCTCGTCGACGTCCGCGACGGCGATCGTCGCCGCGACCTTGCGCAGCACCTCCAGCTCGGCCTCGGGTCCGCTCATCAGCAGGAAGCAGCCGATGGCGGCGACCTGGACGCCGCCGCGCTCGAAACGGAGGGCTGTGCCGCCCGCGAGGCGTTCGTAGAAGGGGACCGCGGTCTCCAGGTCGTCGACGCAGACGCGCAGCGTGGCTCCCAGAATGTCCATGCTCACGAGCCTAGTTGGGACGGTCGGGGAGAGGAGATCGATTTGCCTGATCTCCTCGCTCCTGCCACCAAGTCGGCCCATGACCTTGCCCACGACGTTTGGCGGCGCTGACCAGGGGGACGCGGAAGACCTCGCACGAGCCACAGCGTCCGGAGGCGAACCGTGAGTCGACCCCGCGTCGTGATCGTCGGAGCCGGATTCGCCGGGTATCAGGCGGCCCGCACGCTGTCCCGGCTGACCCGGAACCGGGCCGAGATCACCCTGCTGAACCCGACCGACTACTTTCTGTATCTGCCCCTGCTGCCCCAGGTCGCCGCCGGAATCCTGGAGCCGCGCCGGGTCACCGTCTCCCTCTCGGGCACCCTGCCCCGGGTACGGCTGGTGCTCGGCGAGGCCGACGGCGTCGACCTCGACGCGCGCACCGTGCACTACTCCGATCCCGAGGGCGGAAGCGGCACGCTGCCGTACGACCGGCTGGTGCTCGCCGTCGGCAGCGTCAACAAACTGCTGCCCATCCCCGGCGTCGCGGAGCACGCCCACGGCTTCCGCGGACTGCCCGAAGCGCTGTACCTGCGCGACCACGTGACCCGGCAGGTGGAGCTCGCCGCCGGCGCGGACGACCCCAAGAGCTGCGCCGCCCGGTGCACCTTCGTCGTGGTCGGCGCCGGATACACCGGCACCGAAGTCGCCGCGCAGGGGCAGCGCTACACGGACGCGCAGGTGCGGGGGCATCCGCTGCGGGACGAGATGCGCCCGCGCTGGCTGCTGCTCGACATCGCGCCGCGCGTCCTGCCCGAACTGGACGAGCATCTCTCGCGCACCGCCGACCGTGTACTGCGGCAGCGGGGCGTCGAGGTGCGCATGGGGACCTCGGTGAAGGAGGCCACGCACGACGGAGTCCTGCTCACCGACGGGGAGTTCGTCGAGACCCGCACGCTCGTGTGGTGCGTGGGCGTGCGGCCCGATCCGCTCGTCGAGGGTGTCGGGCAGCCGCTGGAGCGCGGGCGGCTCATCGTCGACCCGTACCTTCAAGTGCCGGGCCGGCCCGAGGTGTTCGCCTGCGGTGACGCGGCCGCCGTGCCCGACCTGAACAAGCCCGGCTCCTTCACACCGATGACCGCGCAGCACGCCTGGCGGCACGGCAGGACCGCGGGCCGCAATGTCGCGGCATCCCTCGGCATCGGCGAACGGAGCGTCTACCGCCACCGCGACCTGGGGTTCGTCGTCGACCTGGGCGGCGCGCAGGCCGCGGCCAACCCCCTCGGCGTGCCGCTGGCCGGCCCGCTCGCCGGGGCGGTCACCCGCGGCTACCACCTCGCGGCGATGCCCGGCAACCGCGTCCGGGTCGCCGCCGACTGGCTGCTCGACGCCGTACTGCCGCGCCAGGCCGTCCAGCTGGGGCTCGTACGGTCCTGGTCGGTGCCCCTGGACACGGCCTCACCCGAACTGCCGCGGGTGCCGGGCCGGGCGGAGGAACCGGCCGGGCCCGAGAAGCCGGACGAGGCGATCGAGGCACCGCACAGCTCCGCGCACCCCGAACCACCCGGCCCCGTCAAGCGCCCCGACGACCCCGCGGAAGGAGCCTCATGAACACCGGTGAACTCCAGGAACTCGCCCAGCAACTGCGCGTGGACAGCGTCCGTGCCGCTGACGCCGCGGGCTCCGGGCACCCCACCTCCTCGATGTCTGCCGCGGACCTCATGGCGGTCCTGCTCGCGAACCACTTCCGCTACGCCTTCGACCGGCCCACCCACCCCGCCGCCGACCGCTTCGTGCTGTCCAAGGGGCATGCGTCGCCGCTGCTGTACTCCATGTACAAGGCGGCCGGCGCCGTCGACGACGACACGCTGCTCACCTTCCGCAAGCTGGGCAGCATGCTCGAAGGGCATCCGACGCCCCGGCGGCTGCCCTGGGTCGAGACGGCCACCGGCTCGCTCGGCCAGGGACTGCCCGTCGGCGTCGGTATCGCGTTGGCCGGCAAGCGGCTGGACCGCACCGGGTACCGGGTGTGGGTGCTGTGCGGCGACAGCGAGCTGGCGGAGGGGTCCGTGTGGGAGGCCGCCGAGCACGCGGCGTACGAGCATCTGGACAACCTCACCGCGATCGTCGACGTCAACCGGCTGGGCCAGCGCGGCCCCACCCGGCACGGCCACGACCTCGACGCCTACGCACGCCGTTTCGCGGCCTTCGGCTGGCACACCATCGAGATCGACGGACACGACGTCGACGCGGTCGACCGCGCCTACGGCGAGGCGCTGTCCACGACCGGGCAGCCCACCGTGATCCTCGCCCGCACCCTCAAGGGCAAGGGCGTCGCCTCCGTCCAGGACCGCGAGGGACTGCACGGCAAGCCGCTGCCCGACGCCGACGAGGCGATCGCCGAGCTCGGCGGACGACGCGACCTGCGCGTCCGCGTCCAGGAGCCGCCCGCCGCCCGGATGCTGCACGCCGTACGCACCGGGCACCTCGACCTGCCCCGCTGGGACGCGGGCGACGAGGTCGCGACCCGGGACGCGTACGGCCAGGCGCTCACCGCGCTCGGCACCGCACGCGGGGACATCGTCGCCCTCGACGGCGAGGTCGGCGACTCCACGCGGGCCGAGTTCTTCGCCAAGGAACACCCCGACCGGTTCTTCGAGTGCTACATCGCCGAGCAGCAGATGGTCGCCAACGCGGTGGGGTTCTCGGCGCGCGGCTGGGTGCCGTACGCGTCCACGTTCGCCGCGTTCTTCACGCGCGCGTACGACTTCGTGCGCATGGCCTCGGTCAGCGGTGCCGGCATCAACCTCGTCGGCTCGCACGCCGGTGTCGCGATCGGGCAGGACGGGCCCTCGCAGATGGGTCTGGAGGACCTGGCGATGATGCGGGCGGTGCACGGCTCGACCGTCCTGTACCCGTGCGACGCCAACCAGACCGCGCACCTAGTCGCCACCATGGCGGGCTGCGACGGCATCCGCTATCTGCGCACCTCCCGCGGCAAGGGCCCGGTGCTCTACGGCCCCGACGAGGAGTTCCCCGTCGGCGGCAGCAAGGTACTGCGCTCCTCCGCACAGGACCGGATGACGATCGTCGCGGCCGGCGTCACCGTGCACGAGGCGCTGGCCGCGGCCGACGCACTGGCGGGGGAGGGCATCGCCGTCCGGGTCGTCGACCTGTACTCGGTCAAGCCCGCCGACCTGCCCACCCTGCGCAAGGCCGCCGAGGACACCGGCTGCCTGCTCACCGTCGAGGACCACCGCGAGGAGGGCGGCATCGGCGACGCCGTCCTGGCCGCGTTCCTCGACGGCCGGCCCGTACCGCGCCTGGTGCGGCTCGCCGTACGGTCGATGCCGGGCTCGGCGTCGCCCGAGGAGCAGCTGCACGCCGCGGGCATCGACGCCGAGTCGATCGCGGCGTCGGGGCGGCTGCTGGTGGAGGAGGCGGTCGTGCGATGAGCGGCGACGGGGACACGAAGGAGTACACCAAGGGTGACCTCGTCGACTACTACCGGGCCGTCGCCCCGGACCGCGGTTCATGCAGAGGAACACCCCGGACCACTACCCGGAGTGGATCACCCGTGTCGAGGTGCCCAAGGAGGGCGGCACCGTCCGCCACACCGTCTGCGACGACACCGCGACCCTGGTGTACCTCGCCGACCAGGCCTGCCTCACCCTGCACCGATGGCTGTCACGCGTAGGCGGTCTCGACCTTGGCGAGCCCGCTGAAGTCGGCTGCGGTTCGGCAGCGTCCCGAAGGGGCGCGGGGCTGTGTCAATGTGCGGCTCCGCCGCGCGGGCGCGACCAGCCACAACGGGCCCGCAGGCGATCGACGGCCCATCACTGCCCCGCGGCGGAGACGCAAATTGGCACAGCCCGCGGAGCGCTTGGCCGACACCCTCGCCGACGCGCACCCCGACCGGCTCACCACCGCCGCCCGCAAGAAGGACCGCGGCGACCGGCTGTATCTGGACGTCCAGCGCAATGCCTACGCCCAGACCGCCGCCGCGCCCTTCACGGTCCGTGCCGAACCCGGGGCACCGGTGGCCACACCCCTCACCTGGACCGAGCTGGACGCCCCGGACCTCGATGCGCGCCGCCCGGCGCAGGCTCGACGCGCTGCGTGGCTGAAGCAGAGAAAATCCGGTGGGTTTGGCCCATCCCTTCGGGGCCACTCGGCGTTCGAGGGGGCCCATGACGAACTCACCCGACACACCCAAGGCATCGAAGAAGCGCGAGAGCAGCGGGGCGGACGGCAGACCGGACCCCGTTGACCTGCTGCGCCGGGCGCGCACCCAGCTCGGCGAGCTCATCGGCATGCCCGCCGAACTGGTGTCGTCCCTCGAACAGACCGAGGACGGCTGGACGTTGGAGATCGAGGTCCTGGAAGTGGTCCGGGTCCCCGACACGATGAGCCTGCTCGCCAGCTACCAGGTCGACCTCGATCCGCAGGGGCACCTCATGGGCTACCGGCGCATCCATCGCTACGAACGCGGGCGGGCCGACGGATACCGGCCCGGTGGCCCCTAGCCCGCGCCCACCGCATCCACAGGCAAGGAGGAACGGTCGGCATGACCGTTGTCCCGGTACAGCAGACCGTCGTCAGAGGGGGCTCCAGCGGCCTCTACGACATCCTGGAACTCATCCTCGACAAGGGCATAGTCATCGACGCGTTCATACGGGTCTCCCTGATCGGCATCGAGATCCTGAGGATCGACGTCCGCGTCGTCGTGGCCAGCGTGGACACCTATCTGCGCTTCGCCGAGGCGTGCAACCGGCTCGATCTGGAGGCCCGGCCGCGGTCCCCCGAACTCGCGACCGGTCTCCCCGTCGGTCCCCCCGTCGCCTCGGGCCTGCCGGAAGTCGTCGGTGAGATCACCGAGTCCAGGCCGCGCGCCGGCATGCCGACCGCCGCGCTCCGCAAGGAGGAACAGGAGTGAGCACCTACGTCTACGGCATCACCGCCGCCTCCCATCCGGCCCTGCCCAAGAAGCTGTCCGGCGTCGGCGACCCGCCGCGCCCCGTCCGCGTGCTCAAGCAGGCGGACCTGGCGGCCTTCGTCAGCGACGCGCCCGACGGACTGCGCCCCAAGCGCCGGGACCTGCTGGCCCACCAGACCGTGCTCGCCGAGACCGGCGCCGGCGGATGTGTGCTGCCCATGCGATTCGGCAACGTCGCCCCGGACGACGACTCCGTCACCGGCGTGCTCGCCGAACGTGCCGAGCACTACAGGGAGCGCCTGCGGGCGCTGGAGGGCAAGGTCGAGTACAACGTCAAGGCGGTGCACGACGAAGAGGCCGTCCTGCACCGGGTGCTCGCCGAGCACCCGGAGATCCGGGCCAGGACCGAGGCCAACCGGCAGGCGGGCGGCGGCAGTTACGAGCAGCGGCTGCGGCTCGGCGAGATGGTGGTCGCCGCCGTCAAGGCGCATGAGGCCGAGGACGCGGCCGATGTGCACGGCGCCCTGGAACCGATGGCCGCCGCCGTCAGCACGGGACCCGAGTCCACCGGCTGGCTGGCCAACCTCTCGTTCCTGGTGGAGCGCGGGGCGGCCGAAACGTTCGTGACCGCCGTGGAGGAGACCCGCAAGGCCTACCCCCACCTCGAACTGCGCCTCAACGGGCCGCTGCCGCCGTACAGCTTCGTCGAGCCCGGGCCGGCCGAGCCGGCGGCCGCCCCCACCGGCACCGACGCCGCCGAGGAGTGAGCCGTGGGTCTGATCGCGGGGATCGCGCTGCTGCCGTTCGCACCGGTGCGCGGCAGTGCGTGGGTGATGAGACAGGTGCTGAACGAGGCGGAACGGATCTACCACGACCCGGTCACCGTCCGGGCCGAACTCGCCCGGCTCGAAGAGCGGCTGGAGGCGGGCGAGATCGACGAGGAGGAGTTCGACCGCCGGGAGGACGAACTCCTCGACAGGCTGGAGGCGGGTCTGTACGCCGACGGCCGGAGCCGTCGATGACGACGCCCGGCCGGCTTCCCGAGGCGTACGGCCCGAACGGCGGCGCCAACCTCGCCGACATCCTGGAGCGCGTGCTGGACAAGGGTGTCGTCATCGCGGGCGACATCCGGATCAACCTGCTCGACATCGAGCTGCTCACCATCAAACTGCGGCTCGTCGTCGCCTCGGTCGACAAGGCCCGGGAGATGGGTATCGACTGGTGGGAGGACGACCCGGCGCTGTCCTCGCGTGCCCGGCACGTCGAGCTCGTCCGTGAGAACGCCGAGCTGCGCGAGCGGCTGGCCGCCCTGGATCCCGGCCGAGGGCAGGAGGAGCTCCCATGACCGGCCTGCGTTACGTCTACGCCGTGTGCCGTCCCTTCCGGTCCGCGCTCCAGGCCCAGCTGAGCGGCGTCGCGGGGGAGCCGCCGAAACAGCTGACCCACCACGGCCTGGTCGCCGTCCTCAGTACGGTGCCGGAGCGCGACTTCGCCGAGGAACCGCTCCGCGCCCATCTGGAGGACCTGGACTGGCTCACCGAGACCGCGCGTGCCCACCAGAGTGTGATCGACGCGCTCACCGCGGTCACCACACCCCTGCCGCTCCGGCTCGCCACCGTCTTCCGGGACGACAGCGGTGTACGGATCATGATGGAGGCACGCGAGGCCGAGTTCCGCCGCACCCTCGACCGGCTGGAGGGGCGGGTGGAATGGGGTGTGAAGGTGTACGTCGACATGGAGTCCGTGGAGACCGGCCCGCCCGCGAGGACGGCCGCGTCGGGCCGGGACTATCTGCGGCAGCGGCGTTCGCGGGTCCGTGCGCACGAGGACACCTGGCAGCACGCGGAGATGTTCGCGAGCAGACTGCACGCGACGCTTTCCGCGCGCGCCGAGGATTCCCGGCTGCACGCCCCGCAGAGCACCTCCCTTTCCGGCGCCTCCGGACGGAATGTGCTCAACGCCGCCTATCTCGTGCCGCGCGCCGATTCCGAGGGATTCGTCGAAATCGTGGACCGTACGAAGGATGAGGAAGGTCGAATTCGCGTCGAACTCACCGGGCCCTGGGCGGCCTATTCCTTCGTGGCGGAGGAGGGCGCGTGACCGTCATCGAACGCCGTGAGGTCGCCCTCGTGGATCTGCTCGACCGGCTGCTGGCCGGCGGCGTCGTCATCACGGGAGACGTCACCCTGCGCATCGCGGACGTGGACCTCGTCCGTATCGACCTGAACGCGCTGATCAGCTCCGTGAACGCACAGGTCCCCTCGCCCTTTCAGGAGCCGGCATGACCCCGCGCAACCGGCTCGACCTGGAGCCCGACACCGTCGAACGCGACCTTGTCAAGCTCGTCCTGACCGTCGTGGAGCTGCTGCGCCAGCTCATGGAGCGGCAGGCACTGCGCCGCTTCGACGAGGGCGACCTGAGTGAGGAGCAGGAGGAGCGGATCGGGCTCACGCTGATGCTGCTCGACGACCGGATGACCGAACTCCGTGAGCGCTACGGGCTGCGGCCCGAGGACCTCAATCTGGACCTCGGGCCGCTCGGGCCGCTGCTCCCCAGGGACTGATCCGATCAGGGATCGATCAAGGGGAGCCGATTCACCACCTGTACCAGCGGCCCCTGCCTCCGGCTGCCGTCGTGCCTCGCATGAGGAATCCCAACAGCCACAGCACCAGCACGACCAGTGCAATCCACCACAGCAGCTTTACGGCGAATCCGGCACCGAAAAGAATCAGTGCCAGAATAAGTACCAGTAGAATGGGAACCATAATTCGACCTCCTACTGGCCGGGTTTCCAGAAATCCGGACTTCAGGCTTTCTTGCGGCAGAGAATTTCCCCGTGCAGAACGCTGAACCAGCCGTCCTCCCGCTCGCCCCACGCACGCCAGGCCTCCGACACGGCCCGCAGCTGCTCGGGGGTCGCGTGACCGCCGGCAATGGCGCGCTCGGCGTACCCCGAAGCCTCGGTGCGGTCCGCCCACAGGCCGCTCCACCAGGCCCGCTCCTCGGGTGTGGAGAAGGTCCAGGTGCTGGAGCCGGCGGTGATGTCGGTGAGGCCCGCCGCCAGCGCCCAGGACTTCAGCCGGCGTCCCGCGTCCGGCTCGCCGCCGTTGGTGCGGGCCACCCGCCGGTAGAGGTCCAGCCAGTCGTCCATGCCCGGTGACACGGGGTACCAGGTCATCGCCGCGTAGTCCGAGTCGCGGACGGCGATGAACCCGCCCGGCTTCGTCACCCGCGCCATCTCGCGCAGCGCCCGCACCGGATCTCCGACGTGCTGGAGCACCTGGTGGGCGTGGACCACGCAGAACGTGTTGTCGGGGTGGTCCAGGGCGTGGACGTCGGCGACCGCGAAGCCGACGTTCGCCAGGCCCCGCTCGGCGGCCGTGGCCCGGGCCTGGTCCAGGATCTCCGGCGCCCGGTCGACGCCGGTGACATGCCCCTCGGGGACCAGCGCGGCCAGGTCGGCGGTGATCGTGCCCGGTCCGCAGCCGATGTCCAGGATCTTCATGTGCGGTTTGAGCGAACCGAGCAGGTAGGAGGCGGAGTTGGCGGCGGTCCGCCAGGTGTGCGAGCGGAGTACGGACTCGTGGTGGCCATGCGTGTAGACAGCGGTTTCGCGGGCTCTCTCCTGCGGATTCGACATGCCGACACCGTACGTCGGCATGTCGAATAATGAGACCCGCGTTTTACTATGTGGACGTCCCGTTCAGCGGGCGGTACACCGTGAGCGCCTCCGGCAGCTTCTCCAGCGTCACCTCGCCGTGCACTTCGGTGACTTCGCCGTCGTGAGCGAGCGGCGTCCCCGGCGCGACGCCGGCCACGCGCAGTCGGTCCACCTGGACCGCCGCATGGGCCGGGGAACGGGTGAGCGGGCCCGCGAAGGCGGCCGCGAGCAGGCGCAACGCCGGTTTGCGGCCGCCGTGCACCACGCGTACGTCGAAACGGCCGTCCGCCAGATCCGTGCGGCGGCCCGGCACGAGGCCCATGCGGTGGTAGGTGCAGTTCCCGACGAACAGCAGCCACAACGGGCGTGCCCCACCGCCGAGTTCGGCCTCAAGCGGATGGCGGTCGGCGTTCAGCACCCGCAGTGCCGCGAGCACTCCCGCCGGCCAGCCGCCGATGCGGTGCGACCAGCGGTCCCGCTCGCGTACCAGCTCCGGGTAGACGCCGAGGCTACAGTTGTTGAGGAAGACACCCCGGTGGTCACCGGAGGCGAACCGGCCGACGTCCACCCGCACGGCCTCACCGCCGCGCACGGCCCGGCTCAGATCGCGGGCGTCCTCCACTCCCAGGTCGTAGGCGAAGTGGTTCAGCGTGCCGCCGGGCAGCACCGCGAGGGGCAGGCCGTGCCGCAGGGCGACCTCGGCGGCGGCGTTCACGGTGCCGTCGCCGCCGCACACGCCGAGGGCCTGGGCGCGGGCGGCCGCCTTCGCCAACTCGTCGCGGATGTCGGCCGGTTCGCACTCCACGAGCTCGGCCTGCGGCAGGGCCTGGGCCAGGGCGTGCACGCGCTCGACGCTGCCCGCGGCGCTGTTGGCCACCATGATCAGACCCGCACCGTCGGGCAGGGCGGGGGCGTCCGCACGCGGCCGGGCCGGCGGGATGCCCTGGGCCCGGGTCGGCACCAGGCCCTGTACGGCATAGGCGGCACCCGCTCCCAGGGCCGCGCCGGCGAGCACGTCGCTCGGGAAGTGGACGCCGGTGTAGACGCGGGACAGCGCGACCGACCACGCGACCGGTGCCACCACGGCGCCCCAGGTGGGGGACTCCAGGGCGACGCCGGTCGCGAAGGCCGCCGCGGACGCGGAGTGACCGGACGGGAACGAGGTGGTGATCGGCTGCCGCTTCAGGTGCCGGACCGCCGGAACCGGGTCGAGGACGGGGCGCGGGCGGCGCACACTGCGCTTGCCGAGGGTGTTGATGGTGGCCGAGGCCAGGCTGAGGGAGGCGATGCCGCGGGCCGCGGCGCGGCGGCCCCGGGGCGTCCGGCTCGCCGCCATGACGGCCGCCGCCGTGAACCACAGCACGCCGTGATTCGCGCTCCGGCTCAGCCGGGGCAGGATGCGCTCGGCACCGGGCCAGTGGCGTTCGGCCGCGAACTCGAACAGCCGGTAGTCCAGCGCGAGCAGCCGGTCGCGCAGCGCGTGCCGTCCGGGCTTCGGGGCGGTGAGATCGACGTCTGGGCTCATAGGGTGCCGGGTACCCTGAAGTGCCCGTTTCTTGTACGCCGGGCCGCGAACGACACCCGGAGGACCCAGTAGATGCGCCTGCTCCTCATACGCCACGGCCAGACCCCCTCCAACGTGGAATACCTGCTGGACACGGCCGTCCCCGGGCCGGGGCTGACGGCACTCGGCGAGCGCCAGGCGGCCCTGCTGCCCGAGGCTCTCGCGGACGAGGACATCGACGCCCTGTACGTCTCCACCATGGTCCGTACCCGGCTCACCGCCGCCCCGCTGGCCGCCGCCCGCGGCCTCGACATGCTCGTCCGCGACGGCATCCGGGAACTGTCGGCGGGCGATCTGGAGATGCTGCCCGGCGACGCCGACCACGGCCGGATCTACATGCAGACCGTGTTCGCCTGGGCGGCGGGCGACGTGGAGCTGCGGATGCCGGGCGGCGAGAGCGGCACCGAGGCGCTGGGCCGGTACGACGCCGTGGTCGCCGAGGCCGCAGGCAGCGGGGCCGGAACCGTCGCCATGGTCAGCCACGGCGCGGCGATCCGCATGTGGACCGCGGCCCGCGCGGACAACGTCGACATCGCCTTCGCCGCGGCCCACCCGCTCGACAACACCGGCGTGGTCGTCCTGGAGGGCTCCCCGTCCGACGGCTGGAAGGCGCTGTCGTGGGCGGGCGCCGTCGTGGAGGCCACCGGACCCGGCACCGGGGGCGGTCCCACCGGTCAGCCCGTGGAACCGGCCGAGTAGGCGCGATAAGAGTTTGCCCGGTCTCGTCCCCGGCCAGCACAATGCGTCCTCATGGGACATCTGGAAGCCGCACATCTCGAGTACTACCTCCCCGACGGGAGGGCGCTGCTCGGCGATGTGTCCTTCCGGGTCGGTGAAGGCGCCGTCGTGGCCCTGGTCGGCCCGAACGGCGCGGGCAAGACGACCCTGCTGCGGCTGATCTCCGGCGAGCTGAAACCGCACGGCGGCACGGTCACCGTGAGTGGCGGCCTGGGCGTGATGCGCCAGTTCGTGGGCTCCGTACGGGACGAGACGACCGTACGGGATCTGCTGGTGTCGGTCGCGTCGCCCCGTATCCAGGAGGCGGCGAAGGCCGTCGACAAGGCCGAGCACGCGATCATGACCGTCGACGACGAGGCCGCGCAGATGCAGTACGCGCAGGCCCTCTCCGACTGGGCCGAGGCCCACGGGTACGAGGCCGAGACGCTGTGGGACATGTGCACCACGGCCGCGCTGGGCGTGCCGTACGAGAAGGCGCAGTTCCGTGAGGTGCGCACGCTGTCCGGCGGTGAGCAGAAGCGGCTGGTGCTTGAGGCGCTGCTGCGCGGTACCGATGAGGTGCTGCTGCTCGATGAGCCCGACAACTACCTCGACGTGCCCGGCAAGCGCTGGCTGGAGGAGCGGCTGAAGGAGACCCGCAAGACGGTCCTCTTCGTCTCTCACGACCGTGAGCTCCTCGCCCGTGTCGCCGAGAAGATCGTCTCCGTAGAGCCCTCACCCGCGGGCGCCGACGCCTGGGTGCACGGCGGCGGGTTCGCCACGTATCACGAGGCCCGACAGGCCCGCTTCGCCCGCTTCGAGGAACTGCGCAAACGCTGGGACGAGAAGCACGCCCAGCTGAAGAAGCTCGTGCTGACGCTCCGTCAAGCGGCCGAGAACAGCCCCGACATGGCCTCCCGCTACCGGGCCGCCCAGACCCGCCTGCGGAAGTACGAGGAGGCCGGCCCGCCGCCGGAGCCGCCGCGCGAGCAGGACATCACCATGCGCCTCAAGGGCGGCCGCACCGGTGTAAGGGCCGTCACCTGCAAGGGACTTGAGCTCACCAACCTGATGAAACCCTTCGACCTGGAGGTCTTCTACGGCGAGCGGGTCGCCGTCCTCGGCTCCAACGGCTCGGGCAAGTCGCACTTCCTGCGGCTGCTCGCCGGCGACACCGTCGCGCACACGGGGGAGTGGAAGCTAGGCGCCCGCGTCGTGCCCGGGCACTTCGCCCAGACCCACGCGCATCCCGAGCTGCTCGGTCGCACCCTCCTCGACATCCTGTGGAAGGAGCACGCCCAGGACCGCGGCGCCGCCTCGTCCCGACTGCGCCGCTACGAGCTCACCAACCAGGCCGAGCAGACCTTCGACCGGCTCTCCGGCGGTCAGCAGGCCCGCTTCCAGATCCTGCTGCTGGAGCTGGAGGGTGTCACGGCCCTGCTGCTCGACGAGCCGACCGACAACCTCGACCTGGAGTCCGCCGAGGCACTCCAGGAAGGCCTGGAAGCCTTCGACGGCACGGTCCTCGCGGTCACCCACGACCGCTGGTTCGCCCGCTCCTTCGACCGCTACCTGGTCTTCGGCAGCGACGGCCGGGTCCGTGAGACGGCGGAGCCGGTGTGGGACGAACGGCGGGTGGAGCGGGCGCGCTGACTCGTGGAATGTTCGTACAGTGGATGCGGAAAGCGAGATCCGGCGGGTACTCGAACCGTATGGACGACCACGACGAGCGGGGCACACCATGACCGGAGTCGACCCGGGTCGGCTGGACGACCAGCAGCTCATGAAGGAGCTGGAGACCATCCACCGCACGCGCCACGACACGCTGCTGCACGGCTCGAATGACGCGCTGCGCGCCCACAACGACCGTATGGCCCAGTTGGAGGGCGAGTATCTGCGCCGCAACCCGCGGCGTCCGGTGGCCGCGGGGCGCACGCGCGAAGGGGCCCGGGAACGGGGCTGCGCGGATACCTAGGCCGGCGGAGGTCAGACCGTCTGCCGGGCGAGCACCGCGAGGAACGCCTCGTCGAACGCCTTGAGGTCGTCCGGCTTGCGGCTCGTGACCAGCTGGTTCGGGCCCTGGTCGTCGATGTGGACCTGCTCGTCGACCCAGGTGCCGCCCGCGTTGCGGATGTCGGTCCGGAGGCTGGGCCACGAGGTGAGCGTCCGGCCCCGTACGACGTCCGCCTCGATGAGCGTCCACGGGGCATGGCAGATCGCGGCGACCGGCAGTCCCCGCTCGAAGAAGGCCTGGACGAACGTCACCGCGCGTTGGTCCATGCGCAGGAAGTCCGGGTTGGCCACGCCGCCGGGCAGCACCAGCCCGCCGAACGACTCGGCCGGCACCTCGCCGACGACCTCCTCCACGACGAAGGTGTCCGCCTTGTCGAGGTGGTCGAATGCCTGCACCTCACCGGGTTTCGTCGACACGAGAACCGGGTCGTGTCCCGCCTCGACCGCCGCCCGCCAAGGGTCGGCCAGCTCGATCTGCTCCACGCCCTCGGGCGCTGTCAGAAACGCGATGCGCATCAGCCTTCACTGTCCTTTCCTGATCAGCCGCGGGTCAGGGCCTCGGAGAGTTCCTGGACGTTGGCGTAGCGTGCCGAGCGCGGCAACCGCTCCAGCGCCTCGACGAGGGCGTCCGGCGCGTACCGGCGGCGCAAATCGCGTGCCAGTTCGCGCGGGCCCGCCGGGAAGGCGCCGCGGCCGAGGAGCCTGGCCAGCTCCAGCCGGACCGCGGCCAGGGAGGCCCGGGTGCGGCCGGGTGCCACCGGACCGCCCGCGATCTCCGGGTCGTCCTCGGCCGTCGGCTCGGGGTCGTGCCACTCCTCGGTCCGTGTCGGATGACCCGACCTGAGCAGACCCTGTAGTTCGTGCTTCATCTCGTCGTCGCGATGGACGCTCAGCCGGTCGCTGCCTCGCTGCATGACTCCCTCCAGATCTTCGGGGGTGAAGGCTCCGCGTACCCGAAGACCGGCGCGCAACACACGGCCACTTCCTCTCCCGCCCCGGCAGCAACTCCCGACGCCGGTGACCAGCCGTTTGTCCTCCGGGCGGTCGGCTCACATCGCGAGGAGTGTTTGTGGCAGGGGGAGCAGGGCAGGCGAATTGGCAGTGCTTCGGACAGGAGGCACGTCCGTGGGAGCGACGCTTTCGCCGCCACGGCCGCGTCTGTCCGACTGCGGCCGCACTCCCACGGTGACCGTCCAACCAGAGCACCGACCAAGGGAGTTGCGGCGCATCATGCCCACTCAAGTGAGCGCGAAGCACCACCCGCACGACGACGCCCCCGACACCACGGAAGACTTCCGCAAGCTCGCCACGCTTCCGCCGGGCCCGCAGTACGACACGATCCGCGAACGGGTCGTCGAGGCCTGGCTGCCCATGGCCGACCGGCTCGCCGGGCGCTTCCGCAGCCGCGGCGAGAGCCTCGACGACCTGCGGCAGGTCGCGGCACTCGGCCTGGTCAAGGCCGTCGACCGGTACGACCCCGCACGCGGCAACGCCTTCGAGAGCTACGCCGTACCGACCATCACCGGGGAGATCAAGCGGCACTTCCGCGACCACATGTGGACGCTGCACGTGCCGCGCCGGGTCCAGGATCTGCGCAACCGTGTCCGGTTCGCCTGCCAGGACCTGTCGCAGACCGCGGCCGGCCAGCGGCCCACCGTGGCCGCGATCGCCGAGCACGCGAACATGAGCGAGGAAGACGTCCTGGTCGGCCTCGAAGCTCTGGAGAGCTTCACGGCCCTCTCCCTGGACGCCGAACTCCCCGGCAGCGAGGACGGCTACTCCCTGGGTGACGCCCTCGGCTCGTCCGACCCGGCGCTGGACACGGTCGTGGACCGCGAGGCGGTACGGCATCGGCTGGCCGCGCTGCCGGAGCGTGAACGCGCCATTCTCTACATGCGGTTCTTCGGCGACATGACGCAGAGCCGTATCGCTGAGCACCTCGGTATCTCCCAGATGCATGTCTCACGGCTGATCAGCCGTTGCTGCACCAGGGTGCGCGACCAGGTGCTCCAGGACGCGGCCTAGTCAGTCGCCCTTCCCGAGGGCCAGGGCCAGGTGCCTCGACATCGTGTCCATCACCTGCGCCTCGGCCATCGAGAACGCCAGCCGGGCTCCGCAGCGCAGCAGAGTGAGGACGCCGCGCCCGGTGCCGTCGCTCGTCAGAGGCACGCACAGCAGTGACGTGACGTTCGCCTGTACGAGGACCGGCGCCCCGGACGCGTGACGGCCGAGGGCGTCCGGGTCCTCGGGGCGCACCTGAAGCGCCGGGGCACCGCCCCGTGCCGCCTCGACGACGAGAGGGGAATCGGCCGGATCCAGTGCCGTCAGCGCGGCCGATTCCTTCTCCGAGGGGCCGAACACGGCCGTACGGGACAGCCGGGCGGAGCCCGCGTCGGCGATCACCCAGTCGGCGAACCGTCCGTGCAGCACGCGCGCCGCGTGCTGAAGGACCTCTCCGGGCGGGGCCGTGAGCAGCGCGGTGGTCATCGCGTCCAGCAGGTCCATCAGGGCCGCGTGCCGGGTGGCCTCGGTGAGGTCCGGGACATGGCTGCCCGTGGCGCTGTGGTCCGGTGCCGGGTCCGCGGGCACACCGAGCCCGCCGGGCTGCAACAGGACGAGCACCGTGGTGCGCGGCTCACCGCTCGGCCGTACGGCGGTCAGCGTCACGTGCACCGGCTCGTCCGGGCGGCGCTGGAGGTGGACGGTGAGGCTGCGGTCGCCCTCGCCGCGCGCCACGGCCGCGGCCTGGGAGCGGAACGCCGCCCGGTCGGCGTGGGCGAGGAACCCCGTGAGCGGCCGGCCTGTCGCGTATCCGGACCGGACGGCCGTGAAGGCGGTCGCCGCGAAGTTCAGCCGGCGCACCACCGTCTCCCGGTCCACCAGCGCGACCGGCAGCGGGAGACGCTGGAACACCGTGCGCAGCAGCTGCTGTTCCTGGCGGTCGGCGGGGGCCGGGCGGGTCCTGCCGTCCGTGGAGAGCCTCTCGTACCACGGCCACAACTGGTCGGCCACATGGTCGAGTTCGAAGATGGCCGCGTCCAGTACGGTGGGCAGGTCGCCGGCCGACACGGACCGTGCCGACTTCAACTCCGCGACGCGGCGCACGAAATCCGCGAGCTCTTCACCGAACTCTTCCATCTGCGCCATGCGACGAACCTAGCGTGCGGTACGGCGTCCGGGGTCCGGCGGGCTCCATCGAGCAGCTCGATCCGTCTTCTCCCGCTGTTTCCCGGCCAGTTGACCGGGAAGCTGACGGGGAGAGGAGGAACTCATCATGCCGGACACCCAGGACTCCGGTCGCTGGGGCGTGGAGTCCCCCGAATCCACGCTCCCCGGCCGGCGGCTGTCGGAACTGGTCGAGCAGGCCGCCCGCTGTACCACCGACTGCTGCGGAGCGAGCAGCACGGTCGGCGAGGACAGCCCCGAACGCCCCGCGGCGGTCACCCATCCCGACCTCGCCGCGCTCGTCGCGGTGCAGATGCGTTCGGGCGACGGCCCCATCCCGGCCGCTCTGGAACGCGGGGAGCCCGTCGACTCGACGGACCTGCTGAGCGAGGAGCGGTGGCCGCAGTACCGCGCCATGGCGCTGGACTCGGGGGTGCGATCGAGTGTCACCATCCCCTTCCGCCGCTCCGGGCTCACGGTGACCCTCAGCCTGTACAGCTTCCGGCCGGGCGCCCTGGAGGACGCCCCGCACGGGCCGGCCCGGGCACTCGGCGACCTGGCCGCGACCTGCCTGGTCCGCGACCGCTCCTACCGCGCCGCGCTCAGGGAACTCGACCAACTCGGCACCGCGCTGCGCACCCGCCCCGTCGTCGACCAGGCGTGCGGCATCGTCATGCACGTACTGGGCTGCGACGCGGAGGCCGCCTTCGGAATTCTGCGCCGCATCTCCCAGAGCACCCATCGCAAGCTCGGTGACGTGGCGGCCGGGGTCGTCGACCGGCGTGGACGAGGGCTGGAGGAGGATCTGGCGGCGCTGCTGAACTGAGCCGGGGCCACGGGCCGCGCGAGGATCCGGCGACGGCCGGACGCCGCCGGGATCCCGGACTGCGCCGCGAGGAGTTCGCCCAGCCGGCCGGGCTGTCGGTCGACTACGTCCTGCGCGTGGAGCAGGGACGTGCGCAGCACCCCTCGGCTCCGCGCACGGCGACGATCTGTCCGGTGGCGGGCAAACCCCGCGTCACCCGCTCGGCCGAGTCCGTCCCGCGAATGGTGCCCGGCCGCGCGCGCCGTCCTGCTGTGCGGGCTGTGATGGCTGCGGGGGCACGACCATCGCGCCCCCGCAGCCGTCGGCCGAAGGAGTCCACGCCATGCGCCGCACCGTCCGTGCCCTGTCCGTCGCCGCCCTGGCCGGTGTCCTCCCGGTCGTCGCCGCCGCGGCCGCCTTCGCGGATCCGGCCGCGGAGGTCAGCCCAGGACAGGTCTCTCCGGGCCGCAGCATCACCGTGTCGGTCTCCTGCGACCCCCTCGGCGGTCCCGCACCCGCCGCCCTGGACGCCGCATCGGAGGCCTTCGAGGAAGGCACCGTCCCGCTGCGCCGGGTCGCCGGCAACGAGGGCGGCGTGTCCGGGCCCGCCTACTCCGGCACCGCCCGTATCGCTCCGGCCGAGGACCTGGAGGGCGACGGGGGTGTCGGCCCGGACACCGCGTGGACGGTCGACGGCACCTGCCCGGCCGCTCCCGGCGGGCAGGGCAAGCCATGGAGCGCCACGTTCACCGTGCCTCGCAGCGGCAGCAGCGGCCCGTGCGCCGATCCGCTCGACCTGACGTGCGCCACGAGCAAGCCCTGTCCCGAGCCGACCGCCACCTCCTGTGCCACCGGCAAGCCCTGTCCCGAGCCGCAGGACACCTCCTGCGGCGGTGCGGTGATCGAGCACGGTGTCCATGCCGGCGAAGGCGGCGCCTTCAACGACTCCGTGCCCGCCCTGGTGGCCGGCGGTCTGCTGATCGCGGGCGCGTTCGGCGGTGCCGTGTACCGGCTGCGACGCAAGGCGTCGGCGCCCGGCGAGGACGGCTGACCGGAATCACCTCCACCGTGTGACCGGCACAACCCGAGCGATCCCCAATGGCTCACCGGCACCCTGGGTACGGACAGCCCAGGGACCCGCACCGGACGACGGGCGACCCAGCGACACCGAACCGGACCGGAGGGACCATGCCGCGGACGGACCCGGAAAGTCACGGCACCGTCCGCTACGGGCCGCCGATCCCGGACGACGGGCTGCCGGTGCTGCCCGAACTCTCCGACGTGCTCGCCGAAGCCGCGACCCGCGCCGTGAGCGAGCCGATCGGCGGCGGCCCGGCGCTCCTGGACGCCGCGTGCGGCTACTGGGAGCGGCGAGGCCTTGCCGTCGGGCCCGAACGGGCCGTCGCCGCGCCGGGCGCGCCCGCGCTGCTGCTGGCGCTGACCTACGCCATCGGCGGCGACGTCCTGGTACCCCGGCCGTGCGCGGCCTGGTGGGCGCCGTACGCACGGTTGTTGGGCAGACCCGTCTTCCATGTGGCGACACCCGCCGAGTGCGGCGGGGTCCCGGATCCGTACGCCCTTCTGGAGACCGTGCGCCGGGTCCGTGCCGAGGGCGGTGATCCGCGGCTGCTGGTGCTGTCCGTCGCCGACGACCCCACGGCCACCGTCGCACCGCCCGAGGTACTCCACGCGACCCTCGAAGCCGCCGAGGGCGAGGGGCTGCATCTGGTCAGTGACGAGACCTGGCGCGACACCCTGCACGCCCCGCACGGCACCGTGCTGCTCAGCCCCGCCGAGATGCTGCCCGACCGGGTCACCGTCGTCACCGACCTGGCCGGTGCGCTGCTGCCGCCCGGCTGGCCCGCCGCCGTCGCCCGCTTCCCGGCCGGCGAGACGGGCGACGGCCTCCACGCGCGCGTGCTCGACGTGCTCACCGCGCTCGGCGCCCGCGTCGCCGGACCGGTCGCCGCCACGGCCGCGTACGCGCTGACCGAGCCCGAGCCGGTGACCCTGCGGCTGTCCGCCGCCGTACGCCTGCACGCACGCGTGGCCGCCGCAGCGCACGCCGCCGTCGTCTCGGCGGGCACCCTCGCCCGCCCGCCGCAGGCCGGCCGCCATCTCTACGTCGACCTCGGCCCGTTGCGCGCCGCGCTCACCGCGCACGGGGTCGGCGACGCCCAGGAACTGGAGGACTTCCTCGCCGCCCGGCTCGGGATGCCCGCGCCGGGCGGCCACCGTTTCGGCGACGACCTGGGGGCGCCGCGCGTACGGCTGTCCACCGGGCCGCTGCTCGGCGGAACGGACACCGAGCGCGCGGAATGCCTCAGTTCACCCTCGCCGTTGGAACTGCCACACGTGCACCGTGCGTTGATCCACTTGAAGTCGGTCTTCGACGATCTCCGCGACGACGCTCAGCGATGGGAGCCTCCTCGATGACACAGCAGTCCGAGTCGCCCACCACGAGTTCGCCCACCACGAGTTCGCCCACCCGGGAAGCCGACGCACCGGCGGCGCCGTCACCCTTCGCGCCCCCGTTCCCGCCCCTCGCGGAACCCCGCCCGCTGGGCGAACGCCGGGTGTGGCCCCGGACGTTCCACGACCGGCTGACCGCCCCGCTGCCCGGCCTCAAGTCCGTCGCCCGCTTCGCCCGCGAAGGCGCCGTCCGACCGGGCAAGGAGGGCCTCGCCGACATCCCGCACCTGCCCTTCGAGCCCGCCCCGCTGCCCCGCGTCGACGCACGCACGGTCGCCGTCTCCTGGGCGGGGCACGCCAGTTGGGTCGTCCGGATCGGCGGACTCACCGTCCTCACCGACCCGGTCTGGTCCCGCCGCATCCTCGGCACCCCGGCCCGTATCACCCCGGTCGGCATCGACTGGGAGTCGCTTCCGCGCGTCGACGCGGTCGTCATCAGCCACAACCACTACGACCACTTGGACGCCCCCACCCTGAGCCGCCTTCCGCGCGACACCCCGGTGTTCGCGCCCGCCGGTCTCGCCCGCTGGTTCCACCGCCGCCGCTTCACCTGCGTCACCGAGCTGGACTGGTGGGAGGCGGCCGAACTACAGGGCGTACGCCTCGACTTCGTTCCGGCCCACCACTGGTCCAAACGCACCCTCACCGACACCTGCCGCAGCCTCTGGGGCGGCTGGGTGCTGACCGCCCCCGACGGCCGGCGCGTCTACTTCGCCGGCGACACGGGCTACGGCCACTGGTTCTCCCGAATCGGCCGCCGCTACCCCGGCATCGACCTCGCCCTGCTCCCCATCGGCGCCTACGACCCCCGCTGGTGGCTCAGCGACGTCCACTGCGACCCGGAGGAGGCGGTACGGGCAGCCCAGGATCTCGGGGCGCGACGCATGGCCCCCATGCACTGGGGCACGTTCGTGCTGTCGGCGGAGCCGGTACTGGAGCCGCTGACGCGGGTGCGGGTGGCGTGGGAAGAGGCGGGACGGGACCGCGACGACTTGTGGGACCTGCCGATCGGAGCCTCACGGGTACTGCAACGCCCTTAAGGGGCGCGGGGAACTGCGCGACAAGCCCCCACACACCCGCACCCCGCAACGAAACCTCACCCGGCAGCCCGAACCCGCTTCCACACACTCGGCGCCACACTGATGACGACAGTCAACCCAACCGCCGCCACCACCCCCTGCCAAGGCTCCTTGAACAGCGACCCCCCAAGGATCCCGATCAACTGATACGTCACCGCCCAGGCCAGACAGGCCGGAAAGTTCCCCCGCGCAAACCTCCGCATCGGCCACTTCGCCAGAAGACAGGCCAGCATCACCGGGATGCGGCCCGCCGGCATCAGCCGGGACAGCACCAGCACCGCCACCCCATGCTCGGCCAGCCGCTCCTGCGCCGACGCCAGCCGCTCCTCCGGCGCACGCGACCGAATCGCCTCCAGCCACCGCGACCCGTTCTTCGACCCCATTCCCCGCCGCCCCAGCCAGTACAGGGCGATGTCCCCGAGAAACGCGGCCAGGGACGCCGTGACAAAGACCAGCGCCAGCGCGAACGGCGCCGTCTGATGGAACGCCACCACCGCCGCCGAACTCACCAGCGCCCCCGTGGGCACCACCGGCACCAGCGCCCCGAGCAGCACCAGCAGAAACAGCGACGGGTAGCCGATCGCCTGCTGCGTCGACTCCTGTTGCGTGGTCGTCGCGACAACCGCGAGCCACGTCACCGCGCCACCTCCGGGCGCACGCTCTCCCCGTGCCCGAGCAGATGCACCGCCACCTCGGGCGCGACCCCGGAGGCCAGTCGCACGAACTCCTCGCCCGGCGCGTGGAATTCGTGCGGGCGTACGGCATCCATCCCGATCGGCCAGTACGTGCCGTAGTGCACCGGCACCGCGCTGCGCGGCGCCAGCCGGGCCAGCGCCTGAGCGGCCCGGCTCGCGTCCAGATGGCCCTCGCCGAGATACGGCCCCCAGCCGCCGACCGGCAGCAGCGCCACGTCGACCGGCCCGACCTCCTCGGCCATCGAGTCGAACAGTCCCGTGTCCCCGGCGAAGTACGTGCGCGCCTCGCCCTCGACGACATAGCCGAGCGCGGGGGAGCGATGCGGTCCGACCGGCAGCCGCCGTCCGTCGTGCCACGCGGGCACGGCCCGTATGACCAGGCCCCCGATCACAGTCTCGTCGCCGGGCTCCACTTCGCGGACCTGGAGATGGCCGAGCCGGCGCAGCCCCGGCACCGCCCGGGGTGCGCCCCGGGGCACGAGCAGGCGGGTGCCCGGGGCGAGCGTGGCGAGGGAGGGAACGTGCAGGTGGTCGGCGTGCAGATGGGAGACGAGCACCACGTCCGCGTGCCGGGCCCGGGACGGCGGCACGGCGCCTCGCCGACGGCGCAGATGCGCGAGCCGGCGCGCGAACAGGGGATCGGTGAGCACGCGTACGTCCGAGTCCGCGACCGTGCAGGTGGCGTGACCCCACCAGGTGATCTCCACCGGCACCTCTTTGCCTCCTTCGCGCGACTCCCCCGAAGCCTACGACCAGGAGTAGTGTCAGCGCCTGAAACCCGGAGGTGAGGGGGACGCCATGGGACCGGTACGTGTCACGACCATCGCGAGTCTGACGCCCCTGGAAGAGCTGGACGAGGACCCCTTCCTGGTGGACTCCCGCAGCCAGCACGCCATGTGCGCCCGCTGGGCCGCGGAGCGGGGCTACACCGTGAGCCGGGAGCTGCTGGTCCGCGGACTGCGGCCCGACCACTGCGTGCTCTGGGACGGTGTCCGGCCCGGCGTCGACCTCTTCGTCGCCCCCAGCCGCCGGGTGCTGGAGAGCGCCCTGTCCTCCGCCGACGAGTTCACCGCCGAGTGCGCCCGGCGCGGGGTGCGAGTGGAGACGGTGGGGGTCGCGGAACCCGCGTACGACTCCCAGATGAAGGCCCGAGTCCACCGCCGCCTGTCAATGCCGACGGCAGGCTACGACGGCCGCTGAGCGCCCCTGGCGATGTCAGCCACGGATCAACAGCGCCGATAAGGGGCGCGGGGAACTGCGCGACCAGCCACGACGGACCTGCACACGGCCGACGACCCGAAACCCGATGTGCCACGCTGGAAGCGACCCGCATCGACGACGGGCCAGGACGTGAGGTGTGCAGGTCGTGGGTGGTGGGCGTTGGCGGCGGGTCGTCAGTCAGGCTGGGCGCAGTGTCGCGGTGTGGGCCGTCTCCACGGTCACCATGCTCGTGCTGGCCGGCATCCTGCCGGACTTCCAGCTGCGGTCCGCGGACGGTGACAGCGCCACCGACATCACGGTGACCGCCGCGTTCGGGGCGGGCGCCTTCGGTGTGCTGTCGGCCGTGGTGTGGCCGCTCCTCGTGCGGCTCCTGCTGCTGGTGCCCGCGCTGGTCCTCGGGCTGCTGGTGTTCTTCCTCAACGGCGCGCTGCTGCTGCTGGCGCTGCGCCTCAACCCCACCGAGCGCGGCGCCGTCGCCTGGGAGACCGCGGTCGTGGTCGCCGCCGTGATGTCCGCCGTCGCCTCCGCCACCGGCGGTGCCCTGGCCGTCCGCGACGACGACGCCTACCGGCGCCGGCTGTACCGCCTCTCCGACCGCCGTCGCGGCTCCGGGTCGCCCTGCCCCGCCGTCCCCGGCACCGTCTTCCTGCAACTCGACGGCGTCGGCCACGACGTACTGCTCGACGCGGTCGGCAAGGGCCTGATGCCGACCGTCGCCCGCTGGCTCGGCACCGGAGACAGAGCCCGGCCCACCCACCGGCTCACCGCCTGGCGCACCGACTGGTCCAGCCAGACCGGCGCCAGCCAGCTGGGCATCCTGCACGGCAGCAACCACGACGTCCCGGCCTTCCGCTGGTACGAGAAGGACCGCCGGGAGGTGATGGTCAGCAACCGCCCGACCAGCGCCGCCGAACTCCAGCGCCGTGCCGTCGAGCGCACCGGCGACGCCGGACTGCTCTCCGTCGACGGCGCCAGCCGCGGCAACCTGTTCAGCGGCGGCGCCGACGAACAGGCCCTCGTGCTGTCCATAGCCATCAAGCGGCGAGGCCGGGAGAACCGTTCCCGGGCGGGCTATTTCGCGTATTTCTCCGACCCGGCGAACGCCGTGCGCACCGCCCTGTCCTTCGTCGCCGAGGTCGGCCGTGAGATCGTCCAGTCCAGCCGGGCCCGTTTCTGCAAGGTCCGCCCGCGTGTCAAACGCGGCGGCCTCTACCCCTTCATTCGTGCCTTCGCGACCGTCGTCGAACGGGACGTCGTGGTCGCCGCCGTCATGGGCGACATGCTCGCCGGGCGCACCGCCGTCTACGCGGACCTCGTGGCGTACGACGAAGTGGCGCACCACTCCGGGCCGATGAGCCGCGACGCCGGGAAGGTCCTCGAACGCCTCGACCGGGCGCTCGCGCTGATCGAGAAGGTCGCCGAGCACGCTCCACGGCAGTACCGGATCGTCGTGCTCTCGGACCACGGGCAGAGCCCCGGCGAGACCTTCCGGGCCCGCTACGGCCTTTCCCTCGGCGATCTGGTGCGGGCCGGCTGCGGGCTGCCCGTGCCGCGCAAGGCCCGGCGCACGCACAGCGGCGCCGAGGCCCGCGCGGCCGTACGGGCAGCGCTGCGCCGGCCGGTCGAGGAGGGCGACGAGCAGTACCGCCCGTCGCGCCGCCGCTCCGAGCCGCTCGTGCTGGCCTCGGGGAACCTCGCCCTGGTCTCCTTCCCGGACGTGCCGCACCGGATGAGCAAGGAGGAGATCGACGCCCGCCACCCCGCCCTGCTGACCACGCTCGCCAACCACCCCGGCATCGGCTTCCTGCTCGTCCGCAGCGAGCAGCACGACGGCGTCGTCCTCGGCCCGTACGGCACGGAGATCCCGCTGGACCGACTCGACGAGGACCCGGGCCCCCTCAAGGACTTCGGCCCCGGAGCCGCCGACGCCGTCCGGCGCACGCACTCCTTCCCGCACACCGCCGACATCATGGTCAACTCCTGGTACGACCCGGCCGACGGCGAAGTCCTCGCCTTCGAGGAGCAGATCGGCTCGCACGGCGGCCTCGGCGGCGCCCAGACGAAGCCCTTCCTGCTGTCGCCCGTCGCCCTGTCCGCCCCGGTCGACGACACACAGGAACTCGCCGGCGCCGAGCACATCCACCGCGTCCTGCGCCGCTGGCTGCGCGAGTCGGACGGGCCGCAGGTGCCGCTGGACGCGGAGCCGGAGGAGCGGGCCGCCTGAAAACCGGGTGCGTCAAAACGGTCGTACGCACACACTGTTCTCAGTCGAACCTGCTCGAACAGACTTGAGGAGCCCCCTGCTTTGCAGGCTGCCGTCACCGTCACTCCCGCCCGTATACCCGAGCTGCTGCTCGGCCTCGCGACCGTCCGCCCGGTCTTCCTCTGGGGCGCCCCCGGCATCGGAAAGTCCTCCCTGGTAAGGGAGTTCGCCGAGTCCCTGGGTCTTGAGTGCGTCAGCCTGCTGGGGACCCAGCTCGCCCCCGAGGACCTCATCGGCGTGCCGCAGATCCGCGACGGGCGGTCCGTGTTCTGCCCGCCGGAGGCGATCGCCCGCGACGAGCCCTACTGCCTGTTCCTGGACGAGCTGAACGCGGCCACTCCGGATGTGCAGAAGGCGTTCTACTCGCTGATCCTGGACCGCCGTATCGGCAACTACGACCTTCCGGACGGCTCGATCGTCATCGGCGCCGGAAACCGGGCGACGGACAACGCCCTCGCCCGGCCCATCGCCTCCGCGCTGGTCAACCGTCTCGCCCACGTCCATCTGGAGGCGTCCACGAAGGACTGGCTGGTCTGGGCCGCGGGCAACGGCATCCACCCCTGGATCCTGGACCACGTCACCGACCGCCCCGATCACCTGTGGTCCAAGCCGCCCAAGACCGAGGAGCCGTTCTCCACGCCCCGCTCCTGGCACATGCTCTCCGACGCCCTGCACTCCTTCGGCCACGGCCTCGACGAGGAGACGCTGAAGGTGATCGCGCACGGCACGCTGACGCCCGCCCACGCCACCGCGTTCTGCGGCTATGTCAAGATCGTGCGCAGCCAGTACGGCATCGAGGCGATCATCAAGGGCGACGCCCGCTGGCCGCACCGGATGGAGGACCGCGACCTGCTCTACTACCTCGCCGAGTCCTTCCGCGGCCGCCTCGTCAAGGAGCTGCCGGCCAGCAAGGAGCACCTCTCGGCGAACGGGCAGCAGATGGCGTACCGCGCCAAGTCGCTGCTCGTGCAGCTCGCCGAGATCTCGGTGGAGGTCGCGCAGAGCGTCATCGCCCCCGACACCGACGGCAACCCCCTGCTGCCCGCCTGGTTCCTGGTCGAGTCGGCCCGCGACATGCCCCGCCTGGTGGAGGCGCGGCAGTGAGCCGCACCCGCGGTCCCAAGCAGGCCAAGAAGGACCTCGCGGCCGAGGCGTTCGCGGAGGGCATGCGGCTGGTGCGGGCCAACCGGGCGCTGGCCGCGGTCGGGTTCAGTTCCTGCCGCAAGGAGGACTGCCCCCTGTCGCCCGCCTCCGGGCTCGTCCGCGTCGACTCCGACGGCGTCCTGCACGTCCACCCCACCCGCCGCGCCGACCCCGCCGACTGGGCCTGGGCGGTGGCCCACGGCATCATCCACCTCGGCTTCGGCCACGTCCCGGCGAAGGAGGGCCGCCGTACCCAGCCCGACCGGTACGAGCTCGCCGCCCGCTGCGCCGTCGTCAACCGCTTCCTGCTCGGCTTCTCCATCGGCCGCACCCCCGACGCCCTGCCGCCCAGCTACCCCGACGGCGACGAGGAGCAGCTCGCCGCCCGCTGGCGCCGCGACGGCATCCCGGGCCCGTACGAGCACTGCGGCACGGCCGGCGGCGAGCCGGACCAGCTCCTGGTGCCGTGGGACACCTGGATGGGCGGCACCCCGAAGAACTGGCAGCTGGACTTCGCGCACGCCCTCACCCGCACCGTGGCCACCGCCATGGACGTGGCCGGCGGCCGCCGCCACTCGATGCGCGGCGGACCCACCCGGCTCCAGCCCTGGGAGCGGGCCCTGAGCTGGTTCGTCTCCTCCTACCCGCTGCTCGGCGGGATCGCGGCCGGCATCACCCTGGTCGCCGACGCCGAACTCGCCCGCGCCCACGGCATCTCCGTCGCCGCCGTCGACGTGGGGGCGGCCGAGATCTACGTCAATCCGCTGCGCGAACTCGACGACGAGGAATGGCGGTTCGTCCTCGCCCACGAGATGCTGCACGCCGCCCTGCGCCACGGCGACCGCTGCGGCCCCCGCGACCCGTATCTGTTCAACGTCGCCTGCGACTACGTCATCAACGGCTGGCTGAACGAGATGCAGGTCGGCACCATGCCCGACGGGCTGCTCTTCGACCCCGATCTGGGGGACCTCTCCGCCGAGGAGGTCTACGACCGTATCGCCGTCGACCTGCGCCGGATGCGCCGCCTGTCGACCCTGCGCGGCAAGGGCCTCGGCGACATCCTCGGCGGACCGCTCGGCAGCCCGCGCGACTACGTCGACCTGGACGAGTTCTACCGCCGTGGCCTGTGCCAGGGCCTCGATCTGCACCAGGGGCAGGAGCGCGGATACCTGCCCGGCGGCCTGGTCGAGGAGATCCGCGCGCTGAGCCATCCGCCGCTGCCCTGGGACGCCCGACTGGCCCGCTGGTTCGACGAGTTCGTACCCCGTCCGGAGCCGGCACGGTCGTACGCCCGTCCCTCGCGCCGCCAGTCCTCCACCCCCGACATCCCGCGTGCGGGCCGCTACTTCCCGCCCGAGGAGATCGCCCGCTGCACCTTCGGCGTCGTCCTCGACACCTCCGGCTCCATGGACCGCACCCTGCTCGGCAAGGCGCTGGGTGCGATCGCCTCGTACGCCGAGGCGCGCGACGTACCGGCCGCACGCGTCGTCTTCTGCGACGCGGCCCCGCACGACGCCGGCTTCGTACCGGTCACCGAGATCGCCGGACGGGTGCGGGTGCACGGCCGCGGAGGTACGGTCCTCCAGCCCGGCATCGACCTGCTGCACCGGGCGGACGACTTCCCGCCGGGCGCCCCCGTCCTGGTGATCACGGACGGCTGGTGCGACACGCTCCGGGTGCGGCGCGAGCACGCCTATCTGATTCCCCAGGGCGCCCGACTGCCGTTCACCGCACGTGGTCCGGTGTTCCGCGTGCAGTGAGTCGGAATGTGATCGGATGGGGGCCAGGGAACCCCGCAACGGGACCACACGTGAAAGGAACAACCGTGGCAACCACGCGCTCCGCACACACCGTCTGGGAAGGCAACCTGCTCGAGGGCAATGGGGTCGTCACCTTCGACTCCTCCGGTGCCATCGACGAGCAGCCGGTCACGTGGGCATCGCGCGCCCAGGACGCGAACGGCAAGACCAGCCCCGAGGAGCTGATCGCCGCCGCCCACTCCAGCTGCTTCTCCATGGCCTTCTCCAACATGCTCGCCAAGGCCGGTACCCCGCCCACCAAGCTCGTCACCTCGGCCGACGTGAACTTCCAGCCGGGTGAGGGCATCACCGGCATCCACCTCACGGTCGAGGGCACGGTTCCGGGCATCGACAACGACACGTTCGTCGCCATCGCGGAGGAGGCCAAGGTCGGCTGCCCCGTCAGCCAGGCCCTCACCGGCACGACCATCACGCTGTCGGCGAAGCTCGCCTGAAGCGGTCCGCCTCGTCCCGACGTCGCGCAGGCCCACCCCGGCGGGGGTGGGCCTGCGCGACGCTCGGTTCACGGCCCCGGGCCGGGGTATGTAGATGATGCTGAGATGTCGGAAGGACTTCGATGTTGCCGGGAACGTCCAGCAATGGAACGGCGCTTGACTCCGCCACTCGGGAACTGACCCGCATCATCCTGTTATTCAGCCTCGCCGGACGGGTGCGGCCGGACAACGCCGATCTGGGTGGTCTCGTCGACCGGCTCGACTTCGGCCGTTTCACCCCGCATCTGACGACCAGCGAGGCGGTGCTGCCCGTACCCGTGCTGGCCGACACCGTGACGCCGGCCGACCTGGGGCTGCCGCACGGGGACCACGGCCTGTCCCTCGCGTCCGTGGGGATCCTCGTCGTCGCCACCCCGCGCGGCGACGCGACACTCGTCGTGGACTGCGGTTTCCAGGGCGAGACAGAGGCCGGGGCGGTCGCCGCCTGGCTCGCCGCGACCTGCTTCGACCGCGCACAGCTCACGCTCCGCTCACGCCCCCTGCTGGAGGTGCTGAGCGAACGGCTCGACCTGCCCGAGCCGCTGGACTTCGGCCAGAACGTGCACCAACTCGTGTTCCCCGGCGGCCAGTTGCTCCAGAAACTGCTCGACGCGGAGCCCGGCCGGGACCTGCTGCTCAACGAGATCATCTACCGCGGCAAGCTGCCCCGGCACCCCGGAGCACCCCTCGACGTCAGCGTCCCGCCCAACCTCAGCAACCACGGCGTGACCCTGTCCGCGCACGGCCGCGGTGTCTCCGTGCAGGCGGGCTGGGCCCCGCACGTGGAGAACGGCCTGACCCTGGTCGCCGTCGGCATGATCTCCGCCCTGGCCGTCCTCCAGCGCACCAGGCTCGCCGCCTTCGACATGATGCGGCGCAACGAACAGGCGCTCACGGACTCGCCGTCCGAGGTACGCACCCTCATCTCCCGGCTGTCGACGGGCGTGAACGAACTCCAACTCGACCTGGCCTTCGGCGTGGAGGCGTACGTCGACAGCCTGCTGATCCCGGAGATGCTGATGGAGGGCTTCCAGTCCTCGCTGCGGGACACCCTCGGCATCCGCGACAGCCTCGACAACTCCGCGCGCATGGTCGAGCGCCTCACCTCCGTGATCAACGCCCGCTCCGCCGCCCTGGACGCCGCGATCGCGGAGCGTGACGAACACCGCGACCGCACCGTCTCCGCCCTGGTCGCGGTGGCCACGCTGATCGCCCTGCCGCCCACCCTGCTGCTGGCCTTCTTCGGCGTGAACGCGACGAACGTGGACGACCACCACTCCATCCTCGACCTACAGGAGTACGGCCTGGCGTACGCGCTGGCCTGGATTCCCTTCGTCGTCCTGGCCGTGATCGGATACATCCTGCTCAGGCGGGTCAGCGGACGCTCCGGCTCGCTGCTCGACCCGTCCGACGACGAATCGGTTACGGTGCCCGCACCGCGTTCTTCATCCGGGAGTTGACTGCCCATGTCACGACGACCCGCCGTATCGGCACACAAGGGAGGGTCCGAGCAGGCTGCCGCCGCCACCTGGGAGGCCTACGAGGACGCGATCGCCTCGGGTGCCGAGTACGTCGAGTTCGACGTCCGGCGTACGGCGGACGGCGTCTTCGTCGTCTACCACGACCCCCGGGTCGACCACACCGGCCCGCTGCTCGCCCGGATCACCCACGCCGAGCTGAGCGAGCGCGCCGGATACGCCGTGCCGGTCGTGGACGACGTCATGGCCCTGATCGCCGGGAAGCTGATCGGGCATCTCGACCTGAAGGAAGTGGGCGACGAGCGCGAGCTGATCGACCGGGCGGTCGCCCTGCTCGGCGAGGACGGCTTCGTCGCCACGACCCTGGAGGACCGCTCCGTCGCCGCCATCTCGCAGGCCTTTCCCGGCGTGCGCACGGCCCTGTCCCTGGGCCGCAACCGCAAGGAGACCGGGTGGGCCCGGCTGCCGGTGACCCGGCTCGGCGAGCTGTTCCCGATGCGCCGGGTGCGCGCCTGCGGCGCGAGCGGGGTCGCCGTGCACCAGCGGCTCGCCCGCGCCAACGTACTGCGCGAGGCCGCCCGGCACGGCCTGTTCACCATGGTGTGGACGGTCAACGACGACGAGCTCCTCCAGACCTTCCTCGACGACCCCCGCGTGGACGTGCTGATCACCGACCGGCCCCGGCGCGCGGTGGCGCTCCGCGGAGAACCACGAGAGCCTGAGCGCACGCTCAGCTAGGCAGACTCCGTCACCCGCTGGGTACCCGTCCCATTGACAAGAGCGCACTCAAGTTTTGTGCTGGAGTGCGTGAGCGGCCCTGGCGGAAGGGGACAGCGATGGCACGTGCGGTCGGAATCGATCTCGGGACCACAAACTCGGTGGTGGCCGTCCTGGAGGGCGGCGAACCCACTGTTGTTGCCAATGCGGAGGGCGCGCGGACCACACCGTCGGTGGTGGCCTTCGCGAAGAACGGCGAGGTGCTCGTCGGTGAGGTGGCCAAACGGCAGGCCGTGACCAACGTGGAGCGCACCGCCCGCTCGGTGAAGCGGCACATGGGCGAGGGGGACTGGCGCTTCCCGGACCAGGGCGACATCGACGGCACCCGCTACCGGGCGCAGGAGCTGTCCGCACGCGTCCTCCAGAAGCTGAAGCGGGATGCCGAGTCCTACCTCGGCGAGGACGTCAGCGACGCGGTGATCACCGTGCCGGCGTACTTCGACGACGCCCAGCGGCAGGCCACCAAGGAGGCCGGGGAGATCGCGGGCCTGAAGGTGCTGCGGATCATCAACGAGCCGACGGCCGCCGCGCTCGCCTACGGCCTCGACCGGGGCGAGGAGCAGACCGTGCTCGTCTTCGACCTCGGCGGCGGCACCTTCGACGTGTCGCTGCTGGAGATCGGCGACGGCGTCATCGAGGTCAAGGCCACCAACGGGGACACGCACCTGGGCGGCGACGACTGGGACCAGCGGATCGTCGAGTACCTCGTCAAGAAGTTCAAGGGGCAGTACGGCATCGACCTCGGCAACGACAAGATGGCCGTGCAGCGGCTGCGCGAGGGCGCCGAGAAGGCCAAGATCGAGCTGTCGTCGTCCTCCGAGACCACGATCAACCTCCCCTACATCACCGCTTCCGCCGAGGGCCCGCTCCACCTCGACGAGAAGCTCACCCGCGCCCAGTTCCAGGAGCTGACCGCCGACCTCCTCGACCGCTGCAAGACCCCCTTCCACCAGGCGGTCAAGGACGCCGGCATCAAGCTCTCCGTGGTCGACCACGTGATCCTCGTCGGCGGTTCCACCCGGATGCCCGCGGTGACCGAGCTGGTCAAGGAGCTCACCGGCAAGGATCCGCACAAGGGCGTCAACCCGGACGAGGTCGTGGCGGTCGGCGCCGTCCTCCAGGCCGGTGTCATCCGCGGCGACGTCAAGGACGTCCTGCTGCTCGACGTCACCCCGCTGTCCCTGGGCATCGAGACCAAGGGCGGCATCATGACCAAGCTCATCGAGCGCAACACCACGATTCCGACCCGGCGTTCGGAGATCTTCACCACCGCCACCGACAACCAGCCCTCGGTCGGCATCCAGGTCTACCAGGGCGAACGCGAGATCGCCGCCTACAACAAGAAGCTCGGCGTCTTCGACCTCACCGGACTGCCGCCCGCCCCGCGCGGGGTCCCGCAGATCGAGGTCGCGTTCGACATCGACGCCAACGGCATCATGCACGTCTCCGCCAAGGACCTCGCCACCGGCCGCGAACAGAAGATGACCGTCACCGGCGGCTCGGCCCTCCCCAAGGACGACATCGACCGCATGATGCGGGAGGCCGAGCAGTACGCGGAGGAGGACCGGGGGCGCCGGGAGGCCGCCGAAACCCGCAACCAGGCCGAGCAACTCGTCTACCAGACCGAGAAGTTCATCCGGGAGAACGAGGACAAGGTGCCCTCCGAGACCAAATCGGAGGTCGAGTCCGCGATCACCGAACTCAAGGAGCTCCTGGAGCGCAACGCCGAGACCAACGAACTGCGCACCGGCGTCGAGAAACTCGCCACCGTCAGCCAGAAGATGGGCCAGGCCATGTACGCCCAGGCCCAGCAGACCCCGGCGGAGGGCACCGAGCAGCACACCGAACCGCAGGAGGAGGAAGGCGTGGTGGACGCGGAGATCGTCGACGAGGAGAGGGACCAGAAGGGCGGCGCGGCGTGAGCGCTCCGCTGGTTGTGCGGTTCGTTTGCCGCGGGCCGGTGGGGGCTGGTCGCGCAGTTCCCCGCGCCCCTTCGGGGCGCTGCCGAACCGAACCGCCGTAAGCCTCAGGACCCCGCCCGCTCCCAGCCCCGCCGCTCCGGGCGTGGTCCGAGCTGATTCAGATCACGGCTGCGGTAGACGACGTACGGCCGGAACAGGTACTGCACCGGCGCGCTGAACATATGCACCAGACGGCTGTACGGGACGAACGCGATCAGGATCATGCCGATCACCGCGTGGATCTCGTACAGCACGGGCACGCCCGCCATCCGTTCGGTGTCCGGCTGGAGGGTGAACAGGCTGCGGGCCCAAGGGGCAATGGACTCACGGTAGTTGTAGCCGTCGCCGGTGGAATGGGTGAGCTTGGCGACCATGCCCAGCGCGATCGCGGCGAGCAGGACGACGTACATGAGCTTGTCGTTGACCGTCGTCGCGCGGAAGACCGGCGCGTGGGTGCGGCGGCGGTGGATCAGAAGCGCGATCCCGGCGACCGTGAGGATGCCGGCCGCGGTGCCGCCGTACAGGGAGAACAGGTGGTACGTGTGCTCGCTGACACCGATCGAGCCGGTCCACGACATCGGGATGAACAGGCCGACGACATGGCCGGCGAGGACGAACAGGATGCCGTAGTGGAAGGCCGGGGAGGCGATGTTCAGCAGCTTCGACTCGTAGATCTGCGAGGAGCGCGTGGTCCAGCCGAACTTGTCGTAGCGGTGGCGCCAGACGAGGCCGGCGACGAGGAGGACGAAGGCGACGTACGGCAGGACGCCCCAGAGGAGGACGGTCATGAGCGTGCTCCGGTGCGGGCGGGCGGCAGGGTCGCGCACACGGCGTCCAGGACGCACGCGTACGGGGTGCCGAAGTCGGTGAGGCGGGAACGGAGTTGTTCCAGGGTGGCACGGTGCTCGGTGAGCAGGTCGGTGTTGCCGGTGCGGGACGCGAACTCCAGGACCGCGGGCAGGAAGTCGGGCAGCTCCTCGCCGGTGAACTCCAGGCCGTGGGCACGGTAGACGTCCTTGAAGCGGACCAGGGACATGCCCCTGCGCCGGGTGTCCCCGTCGCGCCACCAGCTCAGATACAGGCTGTGGCGGTTCTTGAAGTCGAAGACCTGGACGTAGTGCGCGGCCAGGACCTGCGGGTCGGTCAGCGCGGCGTGGTCGGTGAACTCCCGCAATTGCGGGGCGGCTTCGCGCAGCAGCGGCAGCCGGGCGCGGAACTCGTCGTCGGGGTAGGTGAGACAGAGCGCGGCCGCCTGGTAGAGCATCTCGAATCCGGGCATCAGGTATCTCCCTCCTTGTCCGAGGTCTGCCGATGGCGCAGCGCGTGGAAGTTCTCCACCGACACCAGCGGCAGATGGGTACGTCCCCCCGAGTCCTGGCCGAACGGCCCTTCGCCGCCCATGCCCGGCCCGCCGTCGTGGTCGAGGCTGCACTCGTCCGGGAGCGCGGACTCCTCCAGCCGCCGGGCGTCCCCGACGGCGGCGGTCGGGATCACGTACCGGTCCTCGTACTTGGCGATGGCCAGCAGCCGGTACATCTCCTCGATCTCGTCGGGCCGCATGCCGACGGCGGCGACGACCGACGGATCCGGCTTCTCGCCGAGGTTGATGGCCCGCATGTGGGAGCGCATCGCGGCGAGCTTCTCCAACGACGCCCGGACCGGGGCGACATCGCCCGCCGTGAAGAGCTCCGCCAGGTACTCCAGCGGAATGCGCAGGGTGTCGATCGCCCCGAAGAGGTTCCGTGCGTCCTCGCCGTCGTGCCCCGTCTCCGTCAGCGCGTCGACCACCGGCGACAGCGGCGGGATGTACCAGACCATCGGCATGGTGCGGTACTCCGGATGCAGCGGGAGCGCCACCCTGTACTTGCTGATCAGCGCATGTACGGGGGAGCGGCGGGCCGCCTCCATCCAGTCGTACGGGATCCCCGCCTCGTCGCAGGCGCGCCGCACCCCGGGATCCTCGGGGTCGAGGAAGACGCCCAACTGGGCCGCGTACAGGTCGTGTTCGTCCGGCACGGAAGCCGCTGCCGTCACTTTGTCGGCGTCGTACAGCACCACCCCGAGATAGCGCAGCCGCCCCACGCACGTCTCCGAGCAGACCGTCGGCAGACCCACCTCCAGGCGCGGATAGCACAGCGTGCACTTCTCGGCCTTGCCGGTGCGGTGGTTGAAGTAGACCTTCTTGTACGGGCATCCGGTCACGCACATCCGCCAGCCCCGGCAGCGGTCCTGGTCGACCAGGACGATGCCGTCCTCCGCCCGCTTGTACATCGCGCCGGAGGGACAGGAGGCCACACAGGACGGGTTGAGGCAGTGCTCGCAGATGCGCGGCAGATAGAACATGAAGGTCTGCTCGAACTCGAACCTCACCTTGTCGGCGGCCTTTCTGCGGGTCCGCTCGACCATCGGGTCGAGGTCGCCGTGGGCCGGGGCGCCGGCGAGGTTGTCGTCCCAGTTCGACGACCACTCGATCTTCATCGGTTTGCCGTCGAGCTGCGAAACGGGCTGGGCCACCGGGTAGTCGTCGCCGAGCGGGGCGTCGGTGAGGTTCTTGTAGTCGTAGGTCCAGGGCTCGTAGTAGTCCTTGATCTCCGGGAGTTTCGGGTTGGAGAAGATGCCCGCGAGCTTCTTGAAGCGGCCGCCCGCCTTCAGCTTCAGTGCGCCGCGCCGGTTCAGGTCCCAGCCGCCCTGCCAATGCTCCTGGTCCTCGTAGCGGCGCGGATAGCCCTGGCCGGGCCGGGTCTCGACGTTGTTGAACCAGACGTACTCCATGCCCTGGCGGTTGGTCCACGCCTGTTTGCAGGTCACCGAGCAGGTGTGGCAGCCGATGCACTTGTCGAGGTTCATCACCATGGCGATCTGGGCCATCGGACGCATCAGTACTCGACCTCCTGGCTGCGGCGCCGGAGCACCGTCACCTCGTCGCGCTGGTTGCCCGTGGGGCCCAGGTAGTTGAAGGCCCAGGAGAGCTGGGCGTAGCCGCCGACCAGGTGGGACGGCTTGAGGATCAGACGGGTGAGGGAGTTGTGGATGCCGCCGCGCTGCCGGGTCGTCTCCGTCTTCGGCACGCCCACCGTGCGCTCCTGCGCGTGATGCATGTAGACGGTGCCGTGCGGGATGCGGTGCGAGACGACGGCGCGGGCGACGACCACGCCGTTGCGGTTGACCGCCTCGATCCAGTCGTCGTCCTTGACACCGATCGCGTCCGCGTCCTGCGGGGCAATCCAGATGTTCTGGCCGCCGCGGGACAGCGCCAGCATGAACAGGTTGTCCTGGTACTCGGAGTGGATGGACCACTTGTTGTGCGGGGTGAGGTAACGGACCGTCACCTCCCGTTGGCCGTCCGGGCCGAGGCGGGGTTCACCGAAGAGCCGGTTCATGTCCAGGGGCGGCCGGTACACCGGGAGCGCCTCGCCGAGCTCGTGGATCCAGTCGTGGTCGAGGAAGAAGTGCTGGCGCCCGGTGAGGGTGTGCCAGGGCTTGAGATGCTCGGTGTTCAGCGTGAACGCCGTGTAGCGGCGCCCGCCGGACTCGCTGCCCGACCACTCCGGTGAGGTGATCACCGGCACGGGCGCGGCCTGCGTGTCCGCGTACGTGACGCGCTTGCCCTCGTGCTCGGCGGCCAGGTGGGCCATCTCCTGCCCGGTGCGCTCCTGAAGGGTGCGGAAACCCTGGGTGGCGAGGCGCCCGTTGGTGGTGCCGGACAGGGCGAGGATCGTGTTCGCGGCTTTCACCGCCGTATCGAGGGACGGGCGGCCGTCGTACGCGGTGCCGTTCAACTGCCGGAGATCCTCGACCTCTTCGTCGGGCTTGAGAGTGATTCCCTTGGCAGGCAGGCCGAGTTGCTCCACGAGTGGACCGAGAGCGGTGAACTTCCTGCCGATCGCCGTGTAGTCACGCTCCACGACGGTGAGGTTCGGCATGGTCCTGCCGGGCACGGGGTCGCACTCCCCGCGCTTCCAGTCCCGGACCATCCCGCCCGGCTGGGCGATCTCGCCGGGTGTGTCGTGCTGGAGCGGCGACGCGACCAGGTCCTTGCGCACCCCGAGGTGGTCGACGGCCAGTTGGCTCAGCCTCTCGGCCAGCGCCTTGAACGTGTCGAAGTCGGTGCGCGCCTGCCACGGCGGGTCCACGGCCGGGGTGAAGGAGTGGACGTAAGGATGCATGTCCGTGCTGGACAGGTCGTGCTTCTCGTACCGGGTCGCGGCGGGCAGCACGACGTCCGACAGCAGCGTCGACGAGGTCTGCCGGAAGTCCAGCGACAGCAGAAGGTCGAGCTTGCCCTCCGGCGCCTCGTCCCGCCAGGTCACGTCCCGCGGACGCTCGCCCGGCTCGGCCTCCTGCGCCCTGAGCGAGGACTGCGTGCCCAGCAGATGCCTGGTGAAGTACTCGGCGCCCTTCGCCGACGAGCCCAGCAGATTGGCCCGCCAGAGCGTCAGTACGCGCGGCCAGTTCTCCGGCGCGTCCGGGTCCTCGCAGGCGAACTTCAAGGTCCCGGCGCGGAGTTCGGCCACCACCCGCGACACCGGATCGCCGAACGCCCCGCCCAGCTCCAGCGGATTGCGGTCGAAGGTCGGATACGACGGCATCCACCCCGAACGCGCCGACAGGGCAAGACAGTCCGCGCTCGTCATCCCCGCGAACCGGCCCTCACCCAGCGGCGAGGCGAGCACGTCGGCCGTGAACCGGTCGTAGCGCCACTGGTCGGTGTTCAGGAACCAGTACGCCGTACCGATCATCTGGCGCGGCGGCCGTGACCAGTCGGAGGCGGCGGCGAGCGTGGCCCAGCCGGTCACCGGGCGGCACTTCTCCTGCCCCACGTAGTGGGCCCAGCCGCCGCCGTTGCGGCCCTGGCAGCCGGTGAGCTGGAGCAGGGCGAGGAAGGCGCGGTAGATCGTCTCGGAGTGGAACCAGTGGTTCGTCCCCGCGCCCATCAGAATCATGCAGCGGCCCTTCGACCGCTCGGCGGTCCGCGCGAACTCCCTGGCGATCTTCACGCACTTGGCCGCCGGTACGGAGGTGTGCGCCTCCTGCCAGGCGGGCGTGCCGGGTGAGCCGGCGTCCTGGTAGGAGGCGGGCCAGCGGCCGGGCAGGCCGTGCCGGAAGACGCCGTACTGGGCGAGCAGGAGGTCGAAGACCGTGGTGACCAGCGGGCCGTTCGCGCCGCCCAGCCGGGTCGCCGGAACACCTCGGCGTACGACGTCCCCCCGCCCCTGCCCGTGCTCGCCGCCCTCGGTGTCGAAGCGCGGGAGCAGCACCGGCACGCCTCCCGCGGCCTCATGGCCGTACAGGCTCAACTGCGGCTCGATCGGACCCAGTTCGAGGTTCCAGCGGCCCTTGCCGGACTCGGTCCAGCGGAAGCCGAGCGAGCCGTTCGGGACGACGGCCCGGCCGCTCGCCGCGTCCAGTACGACCGTCTTCCAGTCCGCGCCCTCACCCTCCTGACGCAGGTCCGAGGCGCGCAGGAACTTCCCCGGAACGTACGCGCCGTCCCGCTCGGTCAGGGTCACCAGGAAGGGCAGATCGGTGAACTTCCGTACGTAGTCCGCGAAGAACGGAGTCTCACGGTCGACGAAGAACTCCTTGAGGATCACATGGCCCATCCCGAGGGCGAGGGCGCCGTCCGTGCCCGGGTGAGGGTGCAGCCACTCGTCCGCGAACTTCGCGTTGTCCGCATAGTCGGGGGCGACGACCACGACCTTCTGGCCGCGGTAGCGGGCCTCCGCCATCCAGTGCGCGTCCGGTGTGCGGGTCACGGGGACGTTCGAGCCCCACATCATCAAGTACGCGGCGTCCCACCAGTCGCCCGACTCCGGTACGTCGGTCTGGTCGCCGAAGACCTGCGGCGAGGCCACCGGAAGGTCCGCGTACCAGTCGTAGAACGACAGCATCGGGGCGCCGATCAGCGAATGGAAGCGGGCGCCCGCCGCGTGCGACACCATCGACATCGCGGGGATCGGGGAGAAACCGGCGATGCGGTCCGGACCGTACGTCTTGATGGTGTGGACATGCGCGGCGGCGACGATCTCGACCGCCTCGTCCCAGGTGGCACGGACCAGGCCGCCCTTGCCGCGGGCCTGCTGGTAGCGGCGTCGGCGCCCCGGGTCGCCCTGGATGTCCGCCCAGGCCAGGACCGGGTCACCGAGGCGGGCGAGCGCCTCGCGGTACATCTTCAGCAGGACGCCGCGGATGTACGGGTAGCGCACGCGCGTGGGGGAGTACGTGTACCAGGAGAAGGCGGCGCCGCGGGGGCAGCCGCGGGAGTTCACCACCTTGTCGTGGCTCCAGCGGTCCCGGTAGAAGGCGTCCGCTTCCCGGCCGCCGGTCAGAGTGATGCTGTGCAGGTCGGGGGAGGGCGTGCCGGACCGGAAGAACCTCCCGGTGCGCAGCAGGAACGCGGCCGGCTCGCTGGGCGGTACCTGGGTGTCGGTCACCTACGCTCCCTTGCTTGCCCGTGGCTTCGAACCTAGGGGCGAGCGGGGGAGCGCACCTGTTCACGGCGCCCGTACGGGTCAGAGCTTGCGGGCGACTCCCGCGTACAGGGGCACGATGCCCTCCGCCTGGACCGCCACGTCCTCCGGCCCGGGCCGCCACCCGGCGGCCGGGATCACGCCCGGACCCAGCAGCTCCAGACCGTCGAAGAAGCGGGAGAACCCGGCGAGCGACCGCGGGTAGAACGGAGTGCCGCCGGCGCGGAAGTGACCGGCGACCTTGGCGATCACCTCCGGGCTCAGGTCGGGGGTGACCTGGGAGAGGATCAGGTAGCTGCCCGGGACGAGCTCGGCGACGTACCGCTTCAGCAGGCCGTAGACATCGTCGCCGTCCGGCTCCTCGTCCAGGTAGTGGGTGAGCGCGACCAGGGACAGCGCGACGGGCTGCGAGAAGTCCAGGGACTCCGCGGCCAGCCTGAGGATGGTGTCCGGGTCGCGGAAGTCGGCGTGCACGTAGTTCGTCGCGCCCTCGGACGTGCCGCGCAGCAGCGCCTCGGCGTGGCGGAGAACGATCGGGTCGTTGTCCGCGTACACGACCCTCGCCTCCGGGGCGACCTCCTGGGCCACCTGGTGGAGGTTGGGTTCGGTGGGGATGCCCGTGCCGACGTCCAGGAACTGCCGTATCCCGGCCTCGGCGACGGTCCGGACGGCCCGGTGCATGAAGCGGCGGTTGGCGCGCGCCGAGCGCACCGCCGCCTCGTCCGTGGCGGCGATCCTGCGGGCCAGTTCCTCGTCCACCGGGTAGTTGTCCTTGCCGCCCAGCCACCAGTCGTAGACGCGGGCCGGGTGCGGCCGGCTCGTGTCGATGGGCGTGGGCGCGGCGTCCGATCCGGTCATCCGGTTTCGTCTCCCTGGGAATTCGGGCCTAGGCGACTTGACATGGCTCAGCAGGCGTCGCGGTAGTCGCTCAGGATCTTCTTGGTCCGCTCGGCGGACGCGGCACGTGCCGTCATGTGGTCCAGCACCTCCAGGTGCGTGGAGACCTCCGTGCGGGAGTCGAGATACAGCGCACCGGTCAGATACTCCGTGAAGACCATGTCGGGCAGTTCGGGCTCGGCGAACCGGAACAGGGTGAACGGCGCGTACGTCCCCGGGTGCGGGCCCGCCTGGAACTCGGCGACCTGGAGGGTGATGCGGTCGCGTTCGGCGAACTCCAGCAGCTTGTCGAACTGTTCGCGCATGACGGCGCCGTCGTCGCTCACGGGGCGGCGCAGGACCGTTTCGTCCATGATCACCCACAGGTGGGGGCGGTTCGCACGCTCCAGAAGCTGCTGCCGGGCCATACGCAGCGACACATGCCGCTCGATGGTCCGCGGATCGGTCTGCCCGATCACCCCCGCCTCCAGGACGGCCCGCGCATACGCCTCCGTCTGGAGGAGGCCGGGCACGAAGTGCGGCTCGTAGGAGCGGATGATCCCGGCGGCGCCCTCCAGACTCACGTACAGGCTGAACCAGTCCGGCAGCACGTCGTGGAACCGCTGCCACCAGCCCGGCTGGTTCGCCTCCTCGGCGAGCGACACGAACGCCGACGCCTCGTCCTCGGTCACGCCGTACGCGCCGAGCAGCAGCTGGACGTACGGGATCTTCAGCGCGACCTCGGCCATCTCCATCCGCCGTACGGTCGCGGGGGCCACCCGCAGGACCTGTGCGGCCTCCTCGCGTTTGAGGCCGGCCGCCTCGCGCAGCTCCTGCAGCCGCCTTCCGAGCACCACCTGACCCACGGTGGGCGCGGGACGCCGCTCACTCACGCCACGCCTCCCCTACGTGCCGAAGTCAGGGAGCAGTGTGCCATGTTCCGGTGCGCGTCTCACAGGCACGGGGTTGAGGCGCTCGCCACGCGTCCCACAGGCCCGGGGTGAGTGGCCCGCCACACCTCATTACCTCGCGGGTAATCGACCGCCCCGGACGCGCGGGGGATCGTGGGCACATCGGATTCCGGGCCGGCGCACTCCGGTCCGGAATCCGGGTCCCGCTGCCGCACCTCGACTTCGACCTCGACGGAGGATGATTCGTCATGTCCGCGATCCAGCTAGGCGCTCCGCGGGGTGCCGTAATGGGCCGTCGGTCGTTTGCGGGTTTCGTTGTGGCTGGTCGCGCAGTTCCCCGCGCCCCTTCGGGGCGCTTCCTCGGCGTACTGCTCGTCGTGTACGGGGCCGCCGTCGGTCTCCTCGCCACTCGCGCAGGCCCTGCTGATCCGGGCCGTGGTGGAGGTCAACCTCACCTGGGCGGTGCTGAGTTTCGTCGCCCTCGGCCTGGAGCGCTCATCGTCGTCGGGTTCGCGCTGCTGCAGCACACTGCCCTCAAGAACCGTCAGGGCAGCAGCGACTGAAGGTACTTGACCGTCGCCGGGTCGGCCGGGAGCAGTGTCTCGATGGCCAGCTCGGCGACGGTCACGTCCATCGGGGTGTTGAAGGTGGAGATGGAGGAGATGAAGGACAGCACCCGGCCGTCGTGTTCGATGCGCATCGGGAGTGCGAAGTACGGGACGGGCTCGGACGGTTCGTCCGCGGGCCCGGCCTCCTCCTCCGGTACCGGGTACGCGGCCACCTCCGCGTACAACTCCCTCAGCGGCTCGGAGCGTTGCAGGGCGATCTGCCGTTCCATCTGGGCGAGCAGATGGCCGCGCCACTCCCGCAGATTGTGGATCCGGGGCGCCAGGCCCTCCGGGTGGAGGGTCAGCCGCATCGCGTTCAGCGGCGGCACGAGCAGCGACTCGGGCAGGCCCTCCAGCAGGGTCAGGATGCCCCGGTTGGCGGCAACCACGTTGTACGTCGCGTCCACCACGAAGGCCGGATAGGGCTCGTAGCCTTGGATCAGCTGCTCGATGCCCTCGCGCAGGGTGTCCAGCGCCGGGTCCTGAAGCGGCGTCTCCCGGTAGCGCGGGGCGTAACCGGCCGCCAGCAGCAGGGCGTTGCGCTCCCGCACGGGTACGTCGAGGTGCTCGGCCAGCCGCAGCACCATCTCCTCGCTCGGCCGGGAACGGCCCGTCTCGACGAAGCTGATGTGCCGGGCGGAGGAGTCGGCCCGCAGCGCCAGCTCCAGCTGGCTGACCCGCCGCCGCTCCCGCCAGGCCCGCAGCAGCGGTCCGACGCCTTCGTCGGCGGGGAGTACGGCGGCGTCGGACGCGGGAGTGGTCATACGACGACGGTAGTCGAGGCCGGCGCAGATGTGTCCGGGACCGATCTCCGGGAACACGTCTGACCAGGGCCGGGAGCGTGCGGCTGTGGCACGCTGAAGGGGAACCCCGACGTCGTGGAAGGAGCGAGGCCATGCCCCTCGAACCGCTGTCGCAGAAGGAGATCGAGGACCGGCTGGCGGAGCTGCCGGGCTGGTCGCAGGACGGGGACCGCATCGCCCGCTCCTACCGGCTGCGTTCGCACTTCGCGGCCACCGCGATGGTCGTCCACATCGCCCAGGTCCAGGAGGAGCTCGACCACCACTCCGACCTCACCCTGGGCTACAACACCCTGTCACTGAGCGTGAACACGCACACGGTGGGCGCAGTGACCGAGCGGGATTTCAAGCTGGCCCGCCGGGTGGAGGAGCTGGCGCCGGGCCACGGGGCACAGTGACACGGTGCTGGACTACGACAAGGAAGCCGACGCCTACGACGTCACACGCGGCGGCGAACCCCGGGCCGCCGCGGCCGCCGATGCCGTCCTCGGTCTGGTACCGGCCGCGACCGGCCGCCTGCTCGACGTCGCCTGCGGCACCGGCATCGTCACCAGGCGGCTTGCGGCGGCCCGCCCCGCCCTGCGGGTGACGGGCGCGGACCTGACCTACGGGATGGCCCGGATGGCCGTCGCACGCGTGCCCGGCGCGGTCGTGCTCGCGGACAGCCGCCGGCTGCCGTTTCCGGACCGGGCGTTCGACGCCGTGACCAGCGTGTGGCTGCTGCACCTGCTCGACGAACCCGACGACGTACGGGCCGCCGTCGCCGAGTGCGCCCGCGTGCTGCGGCCCGGGGGTGTGTACGTCACCACGGTCGACAAGGCGGCCGCGCACGACGTGGGCAGTGATATCGATGTCGTCCTCGCCCCGCGCCCGCGCCGCCCCGCCCGGGACGCGGCGGCCCACGTGGAGTCGTACGCCGCCGGGCAGGGCCTGCGACCGGCCGGGCGGGCCCGCTTCCCGGGCCTGGGCCAGGGCCGCAGCCCGCGCCGGACCGCCGCCGACCTGCGGCGCGGCTGGTTCACCCAGCTGCCGCCCGGCGAGCCGCTCACCGAACGGTTCGCCGTGTCGCTCCGGGCACTCCCCGACCAGGACCGGCCGCGCCCCGACCCGGTGTTCACCCTCCGGGCCTTCAGGAAGCCGGCCGACGAGCGAACTCCATGATCCAGTTGGTCAGCCAGGTCTCACCGCCGTCCAGGGAGAAGGCCTGCTCCCAACGCGCCGCGTCCGCCGAGACGCCCGACCAGACGAACCGCACCCGGACGTCGTTCCCGTCGTGTGCGTAGTCGCCTCTCGGCGCCGATCACCACATCTCAGCCTGTCCGGCGATTGAGGACGAGGCCGTTCAGACCGAAACGGGGGTCCGGGGGCGGCAGCCCCCGGCCACGGCCACGCAAGCTGACCCGCACTTGGAATCGCCCGATGTGAACGGCTCACGCCGGCGCAGCGTCGTGCGGGCTGCTCATGTGCGGTCTCCAGTCGTTCCGGCGGGCAGGGCATCCGCCAAGTAGGCGTCCAGATCAGGGAGTTCGGGCGCGAGCAGGTGCCGCACCCAGGCGTTGCGTTCGTGCGGGATCGGCGGGAGCGGTGCCTTGCAGGCTGCGCCGCCAGGGTCGGGGGTGACGTGTTGGCGCCCTCGCTTGCGCGAACGCAGGCGATTTTGGTCCGCACCGTGAACCGGTGCCACCACGGGTTCCTGCTTCACAGGCCCCAGCCACGCCCGAAGACGTGGTCTTACGCGAGCCTCCAGAGGCGTCACTTTCCGCCCGCCCGGCGGTAGGCCCGGCATTCCATTGCCGGACACGTTGACCTCGGCGACAGAAAGCCACGGGGCGCATGCGTTCGGTGATTTCTCCGTGAAGGCCATGACATGACGCTAGGAGCCATCCACTGACATCCTCTGTCAGTGAAGTCCAGCCGACTCGTCTCGATCCTGCTGCTCCTCCAGACCCGGGGCCGGATGACCGCCGCCCAGCTCGCCGAGGAGCTGGAGGTCTCCGTCCGCACGGTCTACCGGGACGTCGAGGCGCTGAGCGCGGCCGGTGTCCCGCTGTACGGCGACGCGGGCCACGCGGGCGGCTATCGGCTGCTGGACGGGTACCGCACCCGCCTCACCGGGCTGACCGCGGACGAGGCCGAGGCGCTGTTTCTCGCGGGCGTACCGGGACCGGCCGCCGAACTGGGCCTGGGCGCCCTTCTCGCCGCCGCCGAGCTGAAAGTGCGTGCAGCGCTGCCCGTCCAGGCCGACCGGATCAGCGGCCGCTTCCACCTCGACGCCCCCGGCTGGTACGCGGACGGCGAGCAGGTCCCGTATCTCCCGGCGGTCGCCGACGCGGTGTGGAACAGCCGGGTGCTGCACGTCGTCTACCGGCGCTGGCGCGAGCCCACGGATGTGGAGCGCCGCCTGGAGCCGTACGGCCTGGTCCTCAAGGCGGGCCGCTGGTATGTCGTCGCCGGACCCGGGCCGCGCACCTTCCGGGTCGACCAGATTCTCGAACTCGCCGTGTCCGACGAGGAGTTCGAACGCCCCGAGACATTCGACCTGGCCGCGTACTGGCAGGCGTATCAGCGGGACTTCCACGACCGGCTGTACCGGCGAGAGGCGGTGGTGCGGCTGGCGCCGGGGGTGACGCTCCCCGGTCCACTGGCCCGTGCCGTCACCGTGAACGGCCGTACGGACGACGACGGTTGGATCCAGGCCACCGTCCCCATCGAGTCCGTCGAGCACGCACACGGCGAGTTCCTGCGTCTGGGCACGGACATCGAGGTGCTGGAGCCGCCGGAGCTGCGCGCGCGGATCGCCCGTACGGTCGCCGAACTGGCCGAAAGATACGGCAACTTGGCAGCGCGTGGCGACCACTGAGGGGTCGGAACCCGTCCGTCCACCCAGGAGGTACGTCTCGTGCAGCACCCGCACAAGCACCGCAGACGAAGGGTCGTCCTCTCCGCGCTGGGCGCCACGACCGCGCTCGTCGCCGCCGGACTCACCGCGCTGGGCGCCACCGGTACGGCCGAGGCCGCCACCGCACGCCAGGTCGAGGCCCTGGACCGGGGCGTGGTCAGCGTCCACACCAGCAGCGGCAACCTGGTCAGCTGGCGCTGGCTCGGCACCGACCCGAACGACGTCTCCTTCAACGTCTACCGCGCCGGTACGAAGGTCAACGCGACCCCGATCACCGGCTCCACCAACTACTTCCACTCCGGCGCGCCCGAACAGGCCGACTACACGGTCCGCGCGGTCGTGGGCGGCGTGGAGCAGAGCGACTCGGTCCACGCGATCCAGTTCCGCACCGGCTACAAGGACGTCCCGATCACCCCGCCCGCCGGCGGCACCACGCCCGACGGCGTCGCGTACACCTACGAGGCCAATGACGCCTCCGTCGCCGACCTCGACGGCGACGGCGCCCTCGACTTCGTCCTCAAGTGGCAGCCCACCAACGCCAAGGACAACTCCCAGTCCGGCTACACCGGCAACACGATCGTCGACGGCATCAAGCTCGACGGCACCCGCTTGTGGCGCATCGACCTGGGCCGCAACATCCGCTCCGGCGCGCACTACACGCAGTTCCAGGCGTACGACTACGACGGCGACGGCAAGGCCGAGGTCGCCATGAAGACGGCCGACGGCACGGTCGACGGGACGGGCGCGGTGATCGGCAGCTCGTCCGCCGACTACCGCAACTCCAGCGGGTACATCCTCTCCGGCCCCGAGTACCTGACCATGTTCAACGGGCAGACCGGCAGGGCGATGGGGACGGTCGACTACGTCCCGGCCCGGGGCACGGTGTCGTCGTGGGGCGACTCGTACGGCAACCGGGTCGACCGCTTCCTCGCCGGCACCGCCTACCTGGACGGCGCCCGCCCCTCGCTCATCATGGCGCGCGGCTACTACACCCGCTCGGTGATCGCGGCCTGGGACTGGCGGAACGGCGCCTTCACCCGCCGCTGGACCTTCGACACCAACTCCTCCACCAACACGGGCAAGGGGTTCGACGGCCAGGGCTCGCACAGCCTCTCCGTCGGTGACGTCGACAACGACGGCAAGGACGAGATCGTCTACGGCGCGATGGCGGTCGACGACAACGGCAACGGGCTGTGGACCACGAAGACCGGTCACGGCGACGCCCAGCACCTCGGCGACCTCGACCCGTCACACGCGGGCCTGGAGTACTTCAAGGTGTCGGAGTCCACTTCGCAGCCCGCGGAGCTGTACGTCAACCCCGCGAACGGCACGGTCAACTGGAGCCTGGCGGCCTGCTGCGACAACGGCCGGGGAGTGGCGGGGGACATCTACGCCGGCAACGCCGGAGCCGAGGTCTGGTCGGCCTCCGACACGTCCATCCGCGACGAGGCGGGCGCCACGAAGGGCCGCGAGCCGTCCTCCGCCAACTTCCTGTCCTGGTGGGACGGCGACACCACCCGCGAACTCCTCGACGGCACGCACATCGACAAGTACGGCACGTCCTCGGACACACGCCTCCTGACCGGCTCCGGGGTCTCCTCGAACAACGGCACCAAGTCCACCCCGGTCCTCTCCGGCGACCTCTTCGGCGACTGGCGCGAGGAGGTCGTCTGGCGCACCAGCAACAACACGGGCCTGCGCATCTACTCGACCCCGGTCGAGACCAGCACGAAGATCACGACCCTCCTGCACGACCCGATGTACCGCACGGGCCTGGCTTGGCAGAACACGGCTTACAACCAGCCCCCGCACCCGAGCTTCTTCATCGGCAACGGCATGGCCACGGCACCGCGGCCGACCGTCTATACCCCCTGAACGACGGTGGGTGCGTGCCCCCTCGGTGAGGCACGCACCCACCCACGGTCTAGCTGAACCCGCCGCTGAAGTCGCTGTTGAGCTGCGCCGAGCAGATGTTGTAACCGCCCTGCGCGCGGCCGGACTTCGTCTCGCCGTCGATGGTGACGGAGCACTTGACGTCGCCGCCGCCCAGGAGCTGGGCCGTCACCTGGTAGTAGAGGGCATCCTCGTCGACGGTCAGTGTCTTCTCCATCGGCAGTCCTTTGCCTGCCAGGTTGGTGCCGTCGCTGCCGTAGGTGATGTCCAGGCCCGAGGGAGCCGAGCCCCACACCTTGAACACCGCCTTGCCGCTGGGCGCGCCGTCGGCCGCGTCCGCCTTGGGCTGCGCCTTGGTCGGGGCGGTCTTGGTGACGGTCACGGCAATGGGGAGAAGGACTCGCTTGCGGGCCCAGGCCGGCGTAACGAGAGGTGTGGAGAAAATGTGAGTTGTTTGTAGGTAGGGTGATTGAGTTGTGACCGTGTCTTCCTGGTGGGCGTGGAAGAGGGCGCGTGTTCGATGCAACACGCGCCCTCTGGCAGTCAGTTCACTATGCAGCTTTGATCGCCGAGCTTGAACGCGGCCGGTTTCGCGTTCGACCCCGACCAGCTCCCCGTGAACCCGTCCGCCTGGAACCCGCCCGACCACTGGTTGGTGACCTTGTACGTCACCGTGCAGGCGCCGGTCGGCGGCGGCGTGGGATCGGTTCCGCCGCCGGTGTCCGACGTGTCGCCGTAGACGACCCCGCGGCCGTTCGTCGCCACGTACACCCGGCCGTACACCCTCGGGTCGCCCGTGATCGCCGCACCCGTCCAACCCCACTGGTGGGCAGCGTCGTTGATGCGGGTCCAGGTCGCGCCCTTGTCGGTCGAGCGGAAGATGCCGCGTACGCCACCGATCTTCGCGCTGGTGTAGAGCGTCTGGTACGTCGCACCGGGCGTCGCCTTGCCGAAGCCGATCGTGTCGGCCTGCTCGACGCCGGACAGCTTGGTGAAGGTGGCGCCGGAGTCGGTCGAGTGCCACAGGCCGTACGCCCCGTCGCTCGCACCGCCCGCCAGCCACACGTCCCCCTTCGTCCCGGGCAGCGCCTTGAAGCGCACGCTGTCACCGCTGGGCAGCCCGGTCGCGGCCGACGCCGAGAAGGTCGCGCCGCCGTCCGTACTGACGTAGAACTTCCCGGACTTGAAGCCGTAGAAGGTCCCCGGGTCCACTCGGTCCGACTCCACGATCGCGCCCGCCGGGATGCCGCTCGACGGGGACCAGGACGAGCCGAAGCCGGAGGCGTAGTGGACTCCCGCCCCCTGCGGACTCCACACGAAACGGCTGCCGTCGGCCGCCGCCGCGACCGTGCCGCCACCGCTGACGCCCGAAGGATCCGTTCCCGCGAACCAGTTGGCGCCGTTGTCCGTCGAGAACGCGATGTGCGGCCCGGAGTCGAGATTGCCGACGCGCACGACCGTGTTCGCGTTGCTCTCGGCGTAGTCCAGGCTGGTCGTCGAGGTGAAGTTCGGCTGGGTGAACATCATCGACGGGACCTTCGTGAGGTCCGAGTGGCGGAAGCCGCCGATATCACCCAGCGCGCTGAGCAGGGGCGCGCCCGACGGGGGCGACGCCAGGTCGTTGACCGCCGTCTCCTCCAGGCCCTGCACCATCGGCCTGAGGCTGAACTGACCTCCGCTGTCCCACTTCGACAGATCCTCGGTGCCGTAGACCGTCGCGCCCGTCCCGTACATCATGCGGTCCGGGTTGAACGGGTCGATCTCCAACGCCTCGGTCATCCAGCCCAGTTTCGGGGTCTGTTCCGGCGGTGACGGGTTGGCGCCCCAGGTCAGCCACGGCGACGACGAGACGTCCATCGTGAAGCGGTTGGCGCGGTTGGGATATGACGTGTAGTCCCAGGCCTTCGTCCAGGTGCCGCCGCTGTCGGTGGAGCGGAAGATCTGGGTGTCCGGCCACCAGGAGCTGTACGCCGTCGCCATCACCGTGCCGGGATGCTGCCGGTCGACGGTCAGGCCGCTGAAGCCGTAGTACGTGTCGGCCTCCGCCACCGGGCTGATGTCCGTCCAGGTGCCGGTCCCGGTCGCGTACCGCCACAGCCGGCCCTTGCCGCCGTCGTACGGGCCGCCCTTGTCGCTGTAGGCGAGGTACAGGTAGCCGTTCGTCGCGTCGAGCACGCCCTTGTGGGCGAGGTAGCCGGTCGGCTGACCGGCGATCCGGGACCAGGTCGCACCCGCGTCCGTCGACCGGTACACCGCGCTGTCCTTGTCGGCGACCCCCACGTAGATCGTCCGCGTGGCGTTGCCGGAGGTGCCCGTCGACTCGTCGAAGGTGACCCAGGCGATGCCCTGGTTGTCGGAGGCGTAGCCGCTCGTGTCGCCCGGATCCTGGACGTAGTTGCCGACGTTGGGGAAGTTCGTCACCTGCGACCAGGACACACCGGAGTCCGTCGACCGCCACAGCCCCTTGCCGCTCGGCGCGCCCAGATACAGCACGCTGTTCCTGTTCGGATCTACAGCGAGCCGCTCACCCATGCCCCGGCCGGGCATGTTGCCGCCCAGCTTGAACGGCAGGTCGGCCTTCTGCCAGCTCGCGCCCCGGTCGGCGGAGCGCAGCACGGCACCGTTCCCCGGGTCCCAACTGTTCGTGTACGTGCCGACAGCCGCATACACCCGGTCCGGGTCGACCGAGTCGGAGGCCACGCTCACGACGCCCGTGTGCCCCCAGTCGTCCCAGCCGACGGAGTCCAGCAGCGGCGTCCAGGTCTTCGTCGACTCCTGCCAGCGGTAGGCACCGCCGATGTCGGTGCGGGCGTAGGCCAGGTTCTTCTCGGCGCGGTTGAAGACGATGCCGGGGACGAAACCGCCCCCGTCGATCCGGGCGTTCTTCCAGGTGTACGTGTCGGCCGCGATCGACACCGGCTCGGTATCGGCGGCCAGTGCGGGCGGGGTGCCCGCCAACAATCCGGCCGCGAGCGCAAGCACGGCCGTGAGGATACGGGTTCTTCGCACGGTCGGGGGGTTCCCTTCTCAAAAGAGGGGGGCACGACAGCGCCCCGATAGGGGCGCGGGGAACTGCGCGACCAGCCACAACGGGCCCGCAGTCGCCAGACAACCCCACGCCCCCCAAGACGCTCCGCGGCCCTTATTCGAGCAACTCCGCATAAGAGCCCATGGCCAGCGCAATATCCGCTTGGGCCCAGAACCGGTGATACGTGAACGAGGGCGCGGCCCCGCCCGCCAGATACGCCTCGATCTTCGACCACGCCGGATCGTCCTCATAGAACGACCGGATCGAATCGAACGTCGACGACGAGTTGATCGCTTCCCCGTTAGGCATGGTGCCGCTCCACCCGCTCGGGACGTACACGCCGTCGTCGAACCGGCTGTAGTCCGACCGCGTCTCCGGAACGGCGACACCCAACGCGTCCTGGTGGTTGCTCCACATACCGTCGAGCAACGCCTTCGCCGTCGCCGCGGCAGCACTGTCCCCGGACCGGTCCGCGTAGTACGTCAGGGTCTTGGCGTACGCGGCGGCCACACCGACGTCGTTCGTGTAGTCGGCGACGGTGACATGAAGGCCGTTGTTGGCGCCGGGACTTGACGCGTTCCAGGTGTCGGGCTGGCCCGACCACTGAAGCGTCGACGGGATCTGGTACGTCCCGTCGGGGTTGACGGTCGTCTCGGACAGCGCCCAGTCGACCCACTTGTCGAGAACCGCCTTCGCCTCGGCGTTCCCCGTCTGCTGGTAGTACTCGGCGACCCGCTCCATCGACCACGCCTGGAAGCCGAACCACTGGTTGGACGGCGGGTCGTGGTAGACGGGCTGCTGGTCGTAGTACATGCCGTAGAACGTCGACCTCCCGGCCGGCGGAGTCGCGTACCGGCCCGCCCAGCTGTTCGTCGCGCCGCCCGCGATGCCGCCCTCGGCCGACTGGAGCCAGCGGTAGAACTCCAGCTGTCGGTCGAGCGAGGTGGCCCAGTCCTGCTGCCCTGTCGCCGACTTGGGCTTCAGGTCCGCGTAACTGCTCAGCGCGTACGCGGCCAGCGGGTTCTGGTAGCCGCCGTGCATATGGCTGGAGCCGATGCGCCAGGCCCAGCCCGCGCTCGTGTCCGTTGCGCCGCCCCACGCGTAGTACCAGGACAGCAGATAGGACGAGGCGTCCTTGCCGGTGCCGGCCGCACAGGTGGCCGGGCCGACGCAGTTGCCGATTTTCTTGAAGTACTTGTCGTACATGGCGTAGCGCAGATAGTCGCCCATCTTCGCCGCCTTGCCGACGGTCGTGGAGACGTCCGAGCCCTTGCCCTGCTGCTCGGCCCAGATGTCCGCCCAGTACGCGGCCTGCACCGCACGCGCGTCGGCGTCCGGGGCGTTGGTGAACTTCCACTGCCTCGCGTAGGACGAGTCGCCGGTGAACAGGTCCAGGTACCCGTTCGTGCCGCCGTACTTGAAGGCGTCACAGGTCGGCTGCGGAACCGTTTCCCACACCGACTCCTGCGCGCCGCGCTGGAAGGTGTTGATGTACGACGGGCCGGTGTCCGACGGCCCCGCCTCGCACTTGCCGGGCGAGTTGCCGTAGCCGTAGACGTTGTCGACGTCCTGGAGCCAGTGCATGCCGTACACGTCGTCCGTGCCGTACGCGCTCTTCAGCTCGGCCGCGATCGGGTCCGAGCCGACCGGGACCGACGGGTCGAGCCGGGCCGGGTACTCGTTCGGAGTGTCCAGCTCGGGCGCGTACGTCGCCGGCTTCGAGGGAGTGTAGAAGGAGTTGGTCGGCTGGTCGGCGTGGGTGGGGATCATGTACTTCTCCATGATCTCCCAGGCGCCGTTGAACTTCGACCAGTCGCCCGTCACCTTGCCGTACATGGCCTGGAGCCACAGCAGATAGCTGTACGCCTCCGAGGTCGTCTCATGGCCGTGGTCCGGTGCCTCGACGATCAGCGTCTCGACCGAGTGGTAGGGGACGCCCTCGGGGGAGAAGTAACCGTTTGCCGGGTTGGTGATCTTGCCGTACAGCTCCAGGAAACGGGCGTCGTACAGCTTCGTCGAGGCGATCTGGGTAACCGTTACCGACGCTTTCGCATGCCCGGTGGCGGTGGACTCGAAGGCCGCCGCTCCGGTGCCCGAGGAAGCGGCCGTGATCGTAACCGTTTGCGCGGTGTTCCAGTTCGACGGTGTGAAGGTCAGCGAGCCGCCGCCGGTCACCGTCAGACCGGTGTTCCCACTGGTCCGCGCGCTGGTGACGGTCACATTGGAGGTGGGCTGCGTCGACAGCTTCACCTCGTACGTGCCCGTCTTGCCCTGCTGGACGGCCAGTTGGTTGGTCGAGGCCACCACGGCGGGACCCGAGGCGACCGTGATGCCGACCGGCGTGGAGGTGCCGGACGCGCCCAGACTGTCGTACGCCTTCGCCACCAGCGAATGACTGCCCACGGTCAAGCTTGAGACCGAGAGCGAGTACGGCGCGCTGGTGTCGGTGCCGAGCAGCGTGGTGTCGTCGTAGAACTCGACCTTGCTGATCGTCGCGCCGTCGGCCGCCGCCGCGGTGGCCGCGAGCGGGACCGCGCCACCCTGCGAGTAGACGGCGCCCGCGGCCGGGCTGGTCAGCACGGTGATCGGCGGCTGGTGTGCGCCGGCGCAGGTGGTGCCGTTGACCGCGAAGCTCGTCGGGGCGGCGTTGGTGCCGCTGTACGTGAACTGCGCGCCGGTCGAGACGGCGGCTCCCGCGGCGATCGACGCGTTGTGCGCGGCGCTCTGCACGGTGACCGACTGGCCGGACTGGGACCAGCTGCCGTTCCAGCCGTTCGTCAGCTTCTGGTTGCCCGAGTACCCGTACGTCAGGGTCCAGCCGCTGATCGGGTCCGTACCGCGGTTGGTGATCGTCAGGTCCGCGGTGAAGCCGGAGCCCCAGTCGTTGGTCTTGTAGTCGACGCTGCACTGAAGTGCCGCCGCCTGGGCGGGCGTTGATCCTGTCGACAGCATCGTGAAGGGGAGGGCGAGGGCCGCCACGACGGCGGTCCATAACCGCCGCACGGCGCGGCGTCTCCTTCTTGGGGGCATGTGCTGGTTCCTCCTTGCGGCTCGGAGAAGTCAAGGCTTGAACCAGTGGGAGCGCTCCCATAGTGGGGACGGGGGCAAGAGGGGTCAAGGTGCTTGAAGAGTCGAAAAGATTCGATGGATCCAGTTGAGGAAAAGTCAAGCGCATCCCCTGTCCTTCACTGTCACTTGGCGCTAGCTTCCTTCGCACCAGTGGGAGCGACTCCATCAGTCGACGCGTCCGTCACGACGCGCCCGAGCTGCAAGGACTCGCTCATGCGACACCCCCCGCGTTCAGGACTTTTACTCGTCCTCTCAGCCGCCGTGGCTCTGGTCGGCACCGCGATCGCACCGGTCGTCACGGCGTCGGGAGCCACGCCCGCGTGCACGGTGGAGTACGCCGTCACGAGCCAGTGGGACACCGGCTTCCAGGGCGGCGTGACCATCACCAACAACACGGCCGCGGTGCGCAGTTGGAGCCTCACCTTCGACTTCGCCGGCGGTCAGCAGGTCGGCCAGGGCTGGAACGCCAAGTGGTCCCAGTCCGGTACATCGGTGACCGCGACCAACGAGAGCTACAACGGCGTGCTCGCCACCGGCGCGAGCGTCAGCGCCGGGTTCATCGCCTCCGGGTCGGGGAGCAGCGCCGTACCGACGTCGTTCAGGCTCAACGGCACGACGTGCAACGGGGACGCGGAGCCGTCGCCGTCTCCCACGCCGACACCGACCGATCCGCCCGAACCTGACGCCGCGCCACCGGTGCTGCGCGTCTCCGGGAACAAGCTCGTGGACGCCGACGGCACCACGCGTCGTCTGCTCGGCGTGAACCGTTCCGGCGGTGAGTTCGCCTGCGTGCAGGGCTACGGCATCTGGGACGGCCCGGTGGACGACGCGGCCGTCAAGGCGATGGCCGACTGGAGCGCCAACACCGTCCGTATCCCGCTCAACGAGGAGTGCTGGCTGGGCCTTTCCCACATCAAGCCCGAGTACGCGGGCGCCAACTACATCAGCGCCGTCAAGGACCTGGTCGCCAAGGTGAAGGCGCACGGCATGACGCCGATGGTCGAACTGCACTGGTCCTGGGGGCAGTACACCGGAAACTCGGCGGGCTGCTCCGACGTGCACGCCACCTGCCAGAAGCCGATGCCCGACATGCAGTACACGCCGTCCTTCTGGACCTCGGTCGCGAGCACCTTCAAGGACGACCCGGCGGTCGTGTTCGACCTGTTCAACGAGCCCTACCCGGACCGCGCGACCTCCACGGCCACCCAGGCGTGGCAGTGCTGGCGGGACGGCGGAACCTGCCCGGGCATCGGCTACGAGGTCGCCGGCATGCAGGACCTCGTGGACGCCGTCCGGGCCACCGGCGCCCGGAACGTGATCCTGGCCGGCGGGCTCGCCTACTCGAACGACCTCAGCCAGTGGCTGACGTACAAGCCCACCGACCCGGCGGGCAATCTCGCCGCGGCCTGGCACGTCTACAACTTCAACTCCTGCGCGAACGAGAGCTGCTGGAACTCCACCCTCGCCCCCGTCGCGGCCCAAGTGCCGCTGGTGGCAGGCGAGATCGGGGAGAACACCTGCGCGCACTCCTTCATCGACCAGGTCATGAAGTGGTTCGACGACCGTGGCCTGTCCTACCTGGGCTGGACCTGGAACACCTGGAACTGCAACTCCGGCCCGGCCCTGATCTCCAGTTACGACGGCACTCCCACGTCGTACGGCATCGGGCTGCGTGATCACCTGCGCGCCCTGAACGGATAGCTCTCGCAACGGTCAATTTCCGCCAACGGTCAATTTCCGCAACGGAGAAGGAACCCGCACTCATGAGTCGTACCAGAACTGCGATGCTCGCTGCCCTGGCGCTGGTCGCCGGGGCCTCCGGGACGGCGCTCGCCGTCGATACCGGCGGTGTGGAGGCCGCCGCCGTCCCCTGCACCGTCGACTACAAGGTGCAGAACCAGTGGGACACCGGCTTCACCACCGCCGTGACGGTCACCAACAACGGCGCCGCCAAGTCCGCTTGGGCCCTCAAGTGGTCGTACGCCGGAAACCAGACGATCACCAACGGCTGGAACGCGAAGCTCAGCCAGAACGGTGCCGCCGTCACCGCCGCCAACGAGTCCTACAACGGGACGCTGGCGACCGGCGGTTCGATCAGCTTCGGCTTCAACGCCTCCTACAGTGGCAGCAACGCGCTGCCGACGACCTTCACGCTCGACGGCGTGACCTGCAACGTCGACGACGGTGGCGGCCCCACGGATCCCACCGACCCGCCGGACCCGACCGGCCCGCGGGTCGACAACCCGTACTCGGGCGCCAAGGTGTACGTGAACCCGGAGTGGTCCGCGAAGGCCGCCGCCGAGCCGGGCGGCAGCCGGATCTCCAACCAGCCGACCGGCGTCTGGCTCGACCGGACCGCCGCCATCAACGGCGTGGGCGGCGGCATGGGGCTGCGCGACCACCTCGACGAGGCGCTGACGCAGAAGGGCGCGGGCCAACTCGTCGTCCAGCTGGTGATCTACAACCTGCCGGGCCGTGACTGCGCCGCGCTCGCGTCCAACGGTGAGCTGGGCCCGACGGAGATCGACCGGTACAAGACCGAGTACATCGATCCGATCGCCGCGATCCTGGCCGACCCCAAGTACGCCGACCTGCGGATCGTCACGACCATCGAGATCGACTCGCTGCCCAACCTCGTCACCAACACCGGCAGCCGTCCGACGGCCACCCCCGAGTGCGACGTGATGAAGGCCAACGGCAACTACGTGAAGGGCGTCGGCTACGCGCTCAGCGAGCTGGGCGACGTGCCCAACGTCTACAACTACATCGACGCCGGGCACCACGGCTGGATCGGCTGGGACGACAACTTCGCCGCGTCCGCGACCGTGATGAAGGAGGCGGCCACCGCCGAGGGCGCAACCGTGAACGACGTGCACGGCTTCATCGCCAACACCGCCAACTACAGCGCCCTGAAGGAGCAGAACTTCACCATCGACGACACGGTGGGCGGCACCTCCGTGCGCCAGTCGAAGTGGGTCGACTGGAACCGCTATGTCGACGAGCTGTCGTTCGCCCAGGCCTTCCGGACCCAGCTCGTCACGACCGGCTTCAACTCCGGGATCGGCATGCTGATCGACACCTCCCGCAACGGCTGGGGCGGCACTGCCCGGCCCGCCGGGCCCGGTGCGACGACCAGCGTCGACACTTACATCGACGGTGGCCGCTACGACCGGCGCATCCACGTCGGCAACTGGTGCAACCAGTCCGGGGCCGGTCTCGGCGAGCGTCCGCAGGCCGGGCCGGCCGCCGGGATCGACGCGTACGTGTGGATGAAGCCGCCGGGGGAGTCGGACGGGTCCAGCACGGCGATTCCGAACGATGAGGGTAAGGGGTTCGACCGTATGTGCGATCCGACGTATACGGGGAATCCGCGCAACGGCAACAATCTGTCCGGTGCGCTGCCTGGCGCTCCGCTGTCGGGGCATTGGTTCTCGGCGCAGTTTCAGCAGTTGATGCAGAACGCGTACCCGCCGTTGTCGTAGTGCGATGACTGCGGCTGCGGGTCCGCTGTGGCTGGTCGCGCAGTTCCCCGCGCCCCTTCGGGGCGCGGGGATTCGCCGGGGTTTCGCATCTGATTTTCGGCGCCACGACTTTGCTGTAGCGGCAACAGTGATTGCCTGTTCGGGGTGTGTCGGCGCACGCTGTGGCCGTACCCGGACGAGAGGCCAATGACCATGGCGCACGATCACCAGCACGAACACACCGACATCGACTGGGCGGAGATGGCCCCGCTGCTGGAGGCGCAGGCGGAGCTGTACACGCCCCTGCACGAGCACGCGCTCGCCTGGCTGGGCAAGAAACAGACCGAGCCGGGGCTGATCGTCGACGTGGGCAGCGGACCCGGCGTCGTCTCGTGTCTGCTCGCCGATGCCTTCCCCGGCGCCCGGGTCGTCGCCGTCGACGGCTCCGAGCCGCTGCTGGAGCTGGCGCGTGCCCGCGCGGAGCGGCTCGGCGTCGCGGACCGCTTCGGCACCCTCACCGGTGAACTGCCGGACATCATGGGCGACTTGGAATACCCCGCCGATCTGATCTGGGCCAGCCACAGCCTGCACCACCTCGGCGACCAGCGCGCCGGCATCGCGGCCTACGCCGAGCGACTGGTGTCCGGCGGCACGCTCGCACTCGTGGAGGGCGGCCTGCCCACCCGCTTCCTGCCGCGCGACATCGGGATCGGCCGCCCGGGTCTACAGGCACGCCTCGACGCCGTACAGGAGGACTGGTTCGCCGAGATGCGGGCGGCCCTGCCGGGCAGCGTGGCCGTGGCCGAGGACTGGCCGGCACTGCTGACCGCAGCCGGGCTGAAGCCCAGCGGCACCCGCAGCTTCCTCCTCGACCTGCCCGCCCCCACGCCCGACCGGGCACGCACCGTCGCCGCCGCCACCCTCTCCCGCATCCGAGAGAGGTTCGGCGACGACCTCGACGCCACCGACCGCGCCACCCTCGACCGGCTCCTCGACCCGGACGACAAGGCGAGCGTGCACCATCGGACGGACCTGTTCGTGCTGGCGGCCCGCACGGTGCACACGGCCGTCCGGACCGGCTGACCTTCTCAGCAGTGGCCGGGCCGGGCGTAGACCGTGAGCCGCGCCCCCTGGACGTGCCGGGTGCCGCACTCGACGAAGTACGTGGCCAGCACCCGGCGCTTCGCCTCCTCCTGGCCGGTGCGGTCCAGGGGTTGGCCCGCCGGATCGCGCAGGGCGACGAGGCGCGTGGCGTTCAGCAGGCGGGCGCGGACGGCGGAGGCGGGCACCTCGGTGCCGTAGAGCGTGTGCGAGGCGGCCAGTTCGCGGTCCAGGGTGAGATCGGGGAGCGGGCCGGGTTCGGGCAGCGACCACACACGACGTCGTGACGGAAGGTAGACGACTCCGTCGGCGTCGGCTCCGGCGGTGCGCAGGGCCCGCGCTATCGCGGTGACGTCGTCGGTGCGGCTCTCCGGGCTGCGCAGCTGAAGGGCGAGGGGCAGCAGGGCGAGTACGGCGGACCCGGCGGCGACCATGCACAGTGCGCGTGCCCGGGTGTCCAGGAGGCGGTCGAGTGCGGCGCCGACGATGAGCGCGGTGCCTATATGGCCGTAGAGGACGTAGCGGTCGACGTACAGGGGCTTGAGCGGTGTGGCCAGCAGGAGGAGGAGTCCGGGCAGCACGAGCAGGGGCAGGGCCAGGGCGGGGAGCGCGAGGTGTCTGCCGCGGAAGCGGAAGAGGGGGCCCAGCAGCGCCGCACCGGCCACCCCGAGCGCGGTCACCCCGGCGAAGCCGGCGAGCGCGCCCGCCCCGACCCCGCCGATCCACGCCACCTGGTCCGACTGGCCCATGCTCAGCACGGCGAGCGGGGCCAGACAGCCGCAGACGGCGAGCGCCACCCGCAGGCCGGTGCGCCGTGCCGCCCGGGGCAGCGCCACCAGATGCGCGACCAGGGCCAGTACGGCGAACTCGTGCAGCAGACACGCGCCCAGCGAGACGGCACCGTAGCCCGCCCACAGCGCACGCGAGCGTGTCTCCACCGCCCGCACCAGCAGATACGACGCCCAGGCGACCAGCGCGCACACCAGCGCGTACGAACGGCCCTCCTGCGCATAGCGCTGCACCGGCGGCAGCAGCGCGAAGACGACCCCGGCGAGCAGCCCCGCACGTGATCCCGTCAGACGGCGGCCGAGTAACGCCACCGTCCCGCTCGCCGCGGCGGTCGCCAGCACCGAGGGCAGGCGCAGCACGAGCAGCGGGTCCGCGCCGTCGAACACCTCGAAGAGGCCGTGCAGGAGCAGGTAGTACAGCCCGTGCACGGCGTCGGCGTGCGCCAGCGTCGCCCACAGGTCGGGCAGCGAGCGCCGTGCCATGTCGTATGTCACCGCCTCGTCCCGCCACATGCTGCCGCCGCGCCGGATGCCCCACAGGCCGAGGGCGAGGGACAGGGCGGCGGGGCCCCACACCTGCCACCGGCCCCCGCGCGCGGATGCCGGTGCGGGTGGGATCGGGGCGGGTGGCAACCGGACCGTCCGTGCGAGCGGTCCTGGTGAGTGGAGGGTGGCGATGGCTGACTCCGGTGCGTGGTCGAAGGCGCGGGGCCCCGGATGTGGGCACCGCGACGGCGTGCACCGACGAGTTCAGGCGTCGGCGGATTGTTGGGCAGCCCCGAATCGGCGTGCCAATCAATCCGTGTCGGCCGGTTGTTAACGTGTGGGACAGCCGTGAGCGAGGGGGAGACGCGCATGGGACGCCGGGAGAAACCGCTGGATCCGGGGGCGGGGGCCGTGCAGCGGTTCGCGTACGAACTGCGCAAGCTGCGTGACGAGGCGGGCACCCCGACCTACCGCGCGATGGCGCTCGGCGCCGTCTACTCGGCGCCCACCCTCTCGGCCGCGGCGGCCGGCGAACGGCTGCCCACCCTGCCCGTGCTCCTCGCCTACGTCACCGCCTGCGACGGTGACCCCGAGGAGTGGGAGCGCCGATGGCGGGAGGCCGTCGCCGAGTCGGCCGACACCCGGGCCCTCGACGGCCCGGACGACGAGGACAGCCCCTACCCGGGGCTCGCCCGCTTCGAGACGGGCGACGGCGAGCACTTCCACGGCCGGGACGACCTGACCGCCGAACTGGCCCGGCTCACCGCCCGCACGCGATGCGCGGCGGTCGTCGGGGCGTCCGGCAGCGGCAAGTCGTCGCTGCTGCGGGCCGGACTGATACCCGCGCTGCGGGATCCGTCGGCCACGACGGGCACCGCCCTCGCGGCCATCCGCCTGCTCACCCCGGGCCCGCACCCCGCCCGCACCCACGAGGCCCTGTTCACACCGCATGACGCGCCGGGCGACACACTGCTCGTGGTCGACCAGTTCGAGGAGGTCTTCACCCTCTGCGCCGACCCCGCCGAACGGGACCGGTTCCTCGGGCAGTTGCTCACCGCGGCGGACCCGGCGGCCCGGCTGCGTGTGCTGATCGCCGTCCGCGCCGACTTCTACGGCCGCTGCGCCGACCACCGCAGGCTCGCCGAGGCCCTGCGGGACTCCACGCTGCTCGTCGGACCGATGCCGCCGGCCGCGCTGCGGGAAGCCGTGGTGCGACCGGCGACGGCGCGACGGCACGTCGTCGAACGCGCCCTGACCGCACGGATCGTCGCGGACGTCGCCGAGGAACCGGGCGGTCTCCCGCTGATGGCGCACGCCCTGCGCGAGGTCTGGCGCCGCCGCGCCGCCAAGACGCTCACCCTCGCCGCCTACGAGGCCGTCGGCGGTGTCCGGGGCGCCGTCGCGCACACCGCGGAAACCGTCTACACCCGGTGCACGCCCGCCGAGTCGACCGCGCTGCGGGCCCTCCTGCTGCGCCTGGTCAGCCCCGGCGACGGTACCGAGGACACCCGACGGCCCGTCGACCGCGCCGAGTTCGACGCCGACGAGACGACCGCCGGCCTTCTGGAGCACCTGGTGCACCGTCGCCTGCTCACCGTCGACGGGGACACGGTCGACCTCGCGCACGAGGCCCTCATCGGCGCCTGGCCGCGGCTGCGCGCCTGGCTGGACGAGGGCCGCGAACGGCTGCGCCTGCACCGCCGACTCACCGAGGCCGCGCTCACCTGGGACGAGCTGGGCCGGGACGCGGGCGCGCTCTACCGGGGCACCCGGCTGACCCAGGCGCGCGAGACCTTCGGCGACGGTGGCCAGGAGGGCACGGCACAGGGGGAGTTGAACCGGCTCGAACGTGACTTCCTGGCCGCGAGCGTGCACGCCCACGAACGCGGGCGGCGGGCCGCGACCCGTGCCGCCCGCCGGCTGCGGGCCCTCACCGGTGCGCTCGCCGTCCTGCTGTGCCTGGCCGTCGTCGCGGGCGCGGCCGCCTGGCGGCAGAGCGGGGTCAGCGAGCGGCAGCGCGACGAGGCCGAGGCCCGCCAGGCGGCCGCCCTGGCCGCGTCGCTCCGCACCGCCGAGCCGAGCGCCGCGATGCGCCTGGCCGTCGCCGCCTGGCGCACCGCCGACCTGCCCGAGACCCGGCAGGCGCTGCGGACGGCCGCCGCGCAGACCGAGCAGGACGTGTTCACCCAGCCCGAGGAGGGCGGCCGCGCCCTCAACGCGCCCGTCTGGCTCAGCCGGGACGGCCGGATCCTGACCACCGTCGTCCACGACCGGGCCATGCAGTGGGACGTACCCGGACACCGCCTGATCCGCACCGTGAAGCACCGCGGCCTCTCCGAGAACATCGTCGCCGCCTCCGAGGACGGACGGCTGATCGCCTACCGCGCCCCGGAGGGGGACGACGTGATCATCGACTCCCTCGCGGACGGCGGCACATACCGGATCGCGGTCGGTCCGCGGAACAACACCGAGCTCGCGTTCGGGCCGAGCGGGCGCACGCTCCTGGTACGGCGGACGGTGCCGGGCGCGGAGGACGGGCGCGCGGTGCTGGAGGTGTGGGACGTGCGCCGGCAGCATGTGCTGTTCCGGTACGGGCGGGGCAGCGACGACGGCTCGCTCCCCGTGCTGAGCAGCGACGACCGCCACGCCGCCTGGTGCGAGAACGACGGCACCCGGTTACGGGTCCTCGACGGCATCGAGGGCCGCCTGGTCACCGGGGACGTGCCCGGGGCGGCCGAACGGACGCTGTGCCAGGGGGATCTCACGTTCACCTCCGACCAGCGGGCGGTGGCCTCCGGCACCTCCGACGGAATCGTCACCTGGGACTTCCGGGCCGGACGTGAACGCCCGCTGCTGCCGCTCGCGGGCGGCGCACAGGCCGTGGAGTTCTCCGGCGCCTACGCGTTCGCGTGGGGAGGCGACTCCTTCAGCCTGTGGCGTACGGATCTCCCGGCCCCCGAGGGCGACAGCCCGCGCGTGCCGCTCCTCACCCTTTCCGTCGCCGGTTCGTCGATCGGTGACCTGCGGCTGGACCCCGGCCAGGGCGTGGTGCGCTACCGCGAGGGCGGACGGACCAGCGTCGTGCACACCCTCTCGTTGCAGGGACTGACGGGCCCCGGCTGGCGGACCGAGGCAGCGTCGGCACAGCCGCGGCGCCGTGCCGCCGACGACACCGAACTGGTGGCGGTCGACCCCACCGGCCGCACCGCGCTGACCATGGAGGGTAAGCCTGTCGACCCGTCAACGGGCAAGCAGCGCAAGGGAGTCGGAGGCGTCGAAGGCGAGGACCTGCTCACCGCCGGCACCTTCAGCCCGGACGGCCGCTATCTGGCGGTCGCCGATTACCAGGGCCGCCTCACCCTCTGGGACGCGCGCACCTGGCGCAGGATCACCGTCCTGAGAGCCGTCGGCTCCACGCTGTACTCGGTGGCGCCGGCGTTCTCCGCCGACGGTTCGCTCCTCGCGGTCAGCGCGCCCGACGGATCCGTGCAGGTGTGGGAGACGGCCACACCCACCCTGTCCCCGGCCACGCTCCCGGCCGGGGACATCCCGGTGATCGGACTGCGATTCGCCGCAGGGGACGGCCAGTTGCGCATCACCACGCCCCATCTCGCCGACCGCACACGCCCGTTGGCGCCGTCGCGGGCGGCGGCGGAGATCTGCTCCCGCGCGGAGGGCGGCCTGACCGGGACGGAGTGGCACCGCTACTTCCCTTCGGCCGAGTACCGCCGCACCTGCGGTACTTGACTTGAAGAGCGCTCCAAGTGATGGACTCCCCGCAGTTCACCGAAGAAGCAGGGGGAGACCATGACCGACTCACCGGTCGCGCTCATCACGGGTGGTGGCAGCGGCATCGGCGCCGCGGTCGCGCGGCAGCTGCTGGACGCGGGGCACCGGGTTGCCGTCACCGGCCGCGGCGAGGAACGGCTGAGCGGCTTCGCCGACGAACTCGGCAACCCCGAGGGCCTGTTGACGATCACCGGCAACGCGGCCGACTACGACCAGGTGCGCGGGGCCGTCGAGGCCACGCTGAAGGAGTTCGGGCGGCTCGACACGGTCGTCGCCAACGCCGGTTTCGCCACCCACGACTCGGTCGCCGAGGGCGATCCCGCCGGGTGGACCGAGATGGTGCTGACCAATGTGCTCGGCCCGGCGCTGCTCGTCCGCGCGTCCGTCGACGCCCTGAAGGAGACCCGGGGCCGGATTGTGCTGGTCGGGAGCGTCGCCGGGTTCGTGAACACGCCGGGCAACATCTACGGGGCGACGAAATGGGCGGTGACCGGGCTCGCCGAGAACACCCGGCGACAGGTCACCGAGTGGGGCGTCGGCGTGACCCTGATCGCGCCGGGCCGTGTGGAGACGCCGTTCTGGGACGGCTACGGCAGTCTGCCGCCCGGACATCTCCTGACCGCCGACCAGATCGCCGAGTCGGTCGTGTGGGCGATCCGGCAGCCGGCTGGAGTCGACATCAACACCGTGGTCGTACGGCCGATCGGGCAGCCCAACTGACCCTGCGCGGGCGGCCCGTCAACGGGCCGCCCGCCGGGTGCCGCTCAGCTTCACTCGGTCGTGGCCGGGTCCGGACCGATCCGCCGGTCCTCGTTCAGCGCGCTGATCGCCGCCAGGTCCTCGGTGTCCAGGCTGAAGTCGAAGACCTCGATGTTCTCCTTGATCCGGGACGGCGTCACGGACTTGGGGATCACCACGTTGCCGAGCTGGACGTGCCAGCGCAGCACGACCTGAGCCGGGGTGCGGCCGTGCTTCTGCGCGATGGCCACGACCGCCGGAACCTCCAGCAGACCCCTGCCGGAGCCGAGCGGCGACCAGGCCTCGGTGGCGATGCCCTGCTCCGCGTGGTACTCGCGGGAAGCGTGCTGCTGGAGGTGCGGGTGCAGCTCGATCTGGTTGACCGCCGGAATGACCGACGTCTCGCCGATCAGACGCTCCAGGTGCTCGGGCAGGAAGTTGGAGACGCCGATGGCACGGACCCGGCCGTCGGCGAGGAGCTTCTCGAACGCCTTGAAGCTGTCGACGAAGTTGCCCGTGGCCGGTCGTGGCCAGTGGATCAGGTACAGATCCAGGTGGTCCAGGCCGAGCTTGCGCAGGGACTCGTCGAAGGCGCGCAGGGTGGAGTCGTACCCGTGCTCGCTGTTCCAGAGCTTGGTGGTGACGAAGAGGTCCTCGCGGGGTATGTCGGAGGCGGTGATCGCCTTGCCGGTGCCCTCTTCATTGCCGTAGATCGCCGCTGTGTCGATGCTGCGGTACCCGGCCTCCAGCGCCGTCGCGACCGTCTGCTCCGCCTCGTCGTCCGGCACCTGCCAGACGCCGAAGCCCAGCTGGGGCATCTCGACGCCGTTGTTGAGGATGATCGGGGGGACCTTGCTGCTCACGCGCTCTCGATCCTTCGGTTGTCGTCAGGTGGTACTGACATCGTCAACGATCACGAGCCGTGATGCATTCCGGACCAGAGAATCCGCCGGAATGTGTCGTTATCGGTGGTACGGGCCGGTTTCAGGCCCGGTACAGCGCCTCGACCTCGTTGGCGTACGCGTTCTCGATCGCCTTGCGCTTGAGCTTCAGGGACGGCGTCAGCAGCCCGTGCTCCTCGGTGAACGGCTGGGCCAGTATCCGGAACGTACGGATCGACTCGGCCTGCGAGACCAGGGTGTTGGCGGCGACCACGGCGCGCCGTACCTCCGTCTCCAGGTCCGCGTCGCGCACCAGCTGGGCCGGGGACATCTGGGGTTTGCCGCGCATCGTCAGCCAGTGCTCGACGGCCTCCTGGTCGAGGGTGACCAGGGCGGCGACGTACGGGCGGTCGTTGCCGACGACGATGCACTGGGAGACCAGCGGATGGTCCCGTACGCGCTCCTCCAGCAGGCCGGGCGAGACGCTCTTGCCGCCAGAGGTGACCAGGATCTCCTTCTTGCGGCCGGTGATGGTGAGATAGCCGTCCTCGTCGAGAGAGCCCAGGTCGCCGGTGGCGAGCCAGCCGTCGTGCAGGGTCTCGTCGGTGGCCTTCTTGTTGTTGAGGTAGCCCTGGAAGACGTTGGCGCCGTGCAGCCAGATCTCGCCGTCGTCCGCGATGTGCACGGTCATACCGGGGATGGGCTGCCCGACGGTGCCGTAACGGGTGCGCTCGGGCGGGTTGGCGGTGGCGGCCGCCGTCGACTCGGTGAGGCCGTAGCCCTCGTAGATGTGCACGCCCGCGCCCGCGAAGAACAGCCCGAGCCGCCGGTCCATCGCCGAGCCGCCGGTCATCGCGTGCCGGATGCGGCCGCCCATTGCCGTCCGGATCTTGGCGTAGACGAGCTTGTCGAACAGCTGGTGCTGCATGCGCAGTGCTGCCGAGGGGCCGGGCCCGAGGCCCCAGGCCTTGGCCTCCACGGCGTCCGCGTACTTCACGGCGATCTCGACGGCCTTCTCGAAGGGCCCCGCCTTGCCCTCCCGCTGGGCCTTGCGGCGGGAGGCGTTGAAGACCTTCTCGAAGATGTACGGCACGCCGAGGAAGAAGGTCGGCTTGAAGGCGGCCAGGTCGGGAAGGAGGGCGGCCGCGTTCATCTGCGGCTGGTGGCCGAACTTGACCTTGCCACGGATCGCGGCCACCTGCACCATCCGCCCGAAGACATGCGCGAGCGGCAGGAACAGCAGGGTGGCCGCCTCGTCGCCCTTCTTGGAGTGGAACACCGACTCCCAGCGCTCGATGACCGTGTCCGCCTCGTACATGAAGTTGCCGTGCGTGATGACACAGCCCTTGGGGCGGCCCGTCGTCCCCGAGGTGTAGATGATCGTGGCGACCGAGTCGGGGGTGACCGCCTGCCGGTGCCGGTGCACGATCTCGTCCTCGATGTGGGCGCCGGCGTCGTACAGCTCCTGCACGGCCCCGGCGTCGAGCTGCCACAGCTGACGCAGTTGCGGCAGCCGGTCGATGACGGTGGCGATCGTCATCGCGTGGTCCTCGTGCTCCACGATCGCGGCCGTGCACTCGGCGTCGTACAGCGCCCAGAAGCACTGCTCGGCCGAGGACGTGGGATAGACCGGCACCACCTGGGCGCCGATCGTCCACAACGCGAAGTCGAAGAGCGTCCACTCGTAACGCGTGGGGGACATGATCGCGACCCGGTCGCCGAACCGGATGCCTCGGGCAAGCAAACCCTTGGCGAGAGCCAGTACTTCGTCACGGAACTCGGCGGCGGTGACATCCCGCCACCGGCCCTGCTCGTCCTTGCGGCCGAGCGCGATGTACAGCGGGTCCTCCTGGGCGTGCTGAAACACGACATCGGCCAGTCCGCCCACCGGCGGTGCCAACGCCAACGGAGGGTTGGTGAACTCGCGCAAACCCCGCTCCCCGCTCCTGGTGACGCTCCGCAGGCCGTGAAAGCTACCCCACCCGGGAGCGGGGCGGGAGGGGGGTCGAAACGGAGCAACATTCAGATACGCCCTGGTCGGTGTCCGAAAATGCGCTCACATAGGGAAGGGTCGGACACTTTCCTTACGGTTGAGTAAGTTTCGGTGCCGTAATCTCCACGGAATCTGTACGGCACGATTACGGCATTGGGCGACGTCAGCTCCGGTGTGCGGCCTGCTCTTCTGTCAGCGTCGGCGCGGGCGTATTCGTCACTCCGCCCGGTGTCCTGACCAGGGCGAGGACGAGCACTCCGGCCGCCATCGCCGCGCAACCGGCCACCCCCGCCGCCGAGTTGAGCACCTCGGCGAACCCCTCGTGCAGGGTGTGCCCGGGGAAGGCGCCGTACAGCGCTCCGGCGCCGCCGCCCGCGATACCGGGCGACACCAGACCCGTACCGACGCCCACGAGGATCAGCCCGGGGGTCAGGGCGCCCGCCGTAGCCCGCCCCGATGGTGATCCGCGTCGGCACGCCGTGCAGCAGCCGCGCACCGGGCTCATCCCGAGCAGGGTCTGTAGCCAGATCGACGTGTACACCATGACACCGAAGGCCGCGGCGTTGAAGGCGAGCGCACCCGCCATGACCCCGGAGAACGCCGGCTTCAGGAACAGCCTGAGATCCAGCCGGGTCATGCAGCTGACGTATCAGAAGCCCTTCCGCTGACGCCGGTGCAGTCGGTCGCCGCCCCCCAGGATCGCCGCGGCGAGGGCGTCGGCCGCGCCGTGGGCGGAGGTGCGGTGACGGCCGTGGACCAGGACGAAGTCGACCTGGCCCAGTTCCGGCAGGCCCGCCCGCTCCGGTACGGGGACCAGGCCCGGCGGGATCAGGCCGCGGGAGTGCGCCATCACACCGAGACCCGCGCGGGCCGCCGCGACGAGGCCGTTGAGGCTGCCGCTGGTGCAGGCGATGCGCCATTCGCGGCCCTGCCGCTCCAGGGCCTCCAGGGCCAGGGCGCGTGTGATGCCGGGCGGCGGGTACACGATCAGCGGGACCGGGCGCTCCGGGTCCAGTCGCAGGCGTTCCGCGCCGATCCACACCAGGTCGTCGTGCCAGACGAGTTCGCCGCGCGGGTCCTCGGGGCGTCGTTTCGCCAGGACCAGATCCAGCTTCCCGGCGGTCAGCTGCTCGTGCAGGGTGCCGGAGAGCTCGACGGTCAGCTCCAGGTCGACTTCCGGGTGGTCGTGGCGGAAGCCCTCGAGGATCTCCGGCAGCCGGGTCAGCACGAAGTCCTCGGAGGCGCCGAAGCGGAGCCGGCCGCGCACCCGGGTGCCCGTGAAGAACGCCGTCGCCTGCTCGTGCACCTCGAGGATCCGGCGCGCGAAGCCGAGCATCGCCTCGCCGTCCTCGGTCAGCTCCACGGAGTGGGTGTCGCGGGTGAACAGCTGCCGTCCGGCGGCGTCCTCCAGCCGCCGTACGTGCTGGCTGACCGTCGACTGGCGCAGCCCGAGCCGCCGGGCGGCCTGCGTGAAGCTCAGGGTCTGCGCCACCGCGAGGAAGGTGCGCAGATGGGAGGGGTCGTACACGGGACACACGGTACCGCGTTATCGCGAAACGCAATGACAGTCAGAGCGGTATGACGGATTCCCGATCAGCTCGCGGAGGAGGACGATGGAGCGGGGACCTGTTGGCCCCGTACCGCCCGAGAGAAAGAGTCAGTTGAGCACCGTGAAACGCCTGAGTTGGCCGAGTTGGATGCCGATCGACCCCTACATCCTGCTACTGCTCGGGACAGTCGGGCTCGCCGCTCTCCTCCCGGCGCGCGGGACGGGCGCCGACGTCGCCTCGGGTGCCTCCACGGCCGCGATCGCCTTCCTCTTCTTCCTGTACGGGGCCCGGCTGTCGACGCGCGAGGCGCTGGACGGGCTCAAGCACTGGCGGCTCCATGTCACGGTCCTGGCGTGCACCTTCATGATCTTCCCGTTGCTCGGTCTGGCGGCCCGCGGGTTCGTCCCGGTGCTGCTGTCGGACCCCCTCTATCAGGGCCTGCTCTTCCTCACGCTCGTCCCGTCGACCATCCAGTCGTCGATCGCGTTCACCTCGATGGCCCGGGGCAATGTGCCCGCCGCGATCTGCGCGGGCTCCTTCTCCTCGCTCGTCGGCATCGTGATCACCCCGCTTCTCGCGGCCTCGCTGCTGGGCAGCAGCGGCGGCTTCTCCGCGGACTCACTGATCAAGATCGTGCTCCAGCTCCTGGTGCCGTTCCTCGCAGGGCAGGTCCTGCGGCGCTGGATCGGGGGGTTCGTCGCCCGGCACAAGAGGGTGCTCGGGCTCGTCGACCGCGGGTCGATCCTCCTGGTCGTCTACACGGCGTTCAGCGAGGGCATGGTGCAGGGCATCTGGCATCAGGTGAGCCCGGCCCGGCTGGCCGGTCTGCTCGTCGTCGAGGCCCTGCTGCTCGCCGTGATGCTCGCCCTGACCTGGTACGGCGCCAAGGCGCTGCGCTTCGACCGCGGGGACCGGATCGCGATCCAGTTCGCCGGGTCGAAGAAGTCCCTCGCCTCCGGACTGCCCATGGCGAGCGTCCTGTTCGGTGCGCATGCCTCGCTTGCGGTGCTGCCGCTGATGCTCTTCCACCAGATGCAGCTGATGGTGTGCGCGGTGATCGCCAAGCGCCGGTCGCACGACAAGGTGCTCAGTCCGCCGGTGCCAGCCGAAGAGTCACGAATCGCGGTCGGTACAGGGAGACGTTCCGGCTGAGCTGAGCTGCCGCGCCGCCGCTCGGGTCGAGCCAGTTGACGTCGTAGCTGAGCACCAGCCGCCCGTCACCGCTCAGTTCGGTGTGGGCCTGCGGGTTGTAGGCGGCGACCTGGCCGTCGGGCAGTGAGGGGCTGAAGTCCCGGGTCGGCCCGTGCCAGGGCCCGGTGGGGGAGCAGGCCCAGTACGACGTGACGGTGGTCAGACCCTTGGCGCCCGCCGCCATGGTGAACAGGACGTACGTCCCGTCCGCGCGCACCACCGAGAACGCGCTGCCCACCCCGTCGCCCAGCACCGTGCGCGGGACGGCACCGGCCGCCCACTCGGACCCGTTCCAGTACTGCCAGGCGCCCGGCTCGGCGAGCCTGCCCGCGGGCACCCGCGCCACATACGCCGACGAGGCGGGGCGGGACGCCGCCTGGCCGTCGTCGCCGCCGAAGACGTACGTCCAGCCGTCCTCCTGGACCAGCGTCGTGCCGAACAGGACCCGCCGGGAGGGATCGGGGACCAACCGCTGGTCGAGCACCGGGACGACCGACTCGACCCGCAGGTCGGGCAGGGACAGCGTGGCGACCTCGGTGGCGGTGGGCACGCCGTAGATCCAGGGTGACTGGCCCGCCGTCCGCACCCACAGCAGCACCCGGACGACCTGCTCCGACGAGCCGGGCGAGCGGGGCTCGACCTGCGCGGCGACCGGCCACCGCCACTCGTTCGGGGCCGGATCGGGGAAGAGGGGCGCGGGGAGGGTGCTCTGGAGCCGCCCGCCACGCATCACCACCGCCGAGTTGCGGACCAGCGGCGCCGTCGTGTCGCGCCAGGCGTACGACTCGCCGACCGGGTTGGGCGGCGCGTACACCCGACCGAGATAGGTGTCCGAGAACAGCCACAGCAGCCGGCCGTCCGGCAGCCGCACCGAGTGGGTGCCGTCGCCGCCGGTCCAGTCGTCCGCGCGGGTCGCGTCGTCGCCGTAGCGGGCGAACTCGCCGGTGAGCCGCCGGTCCGCCGACCAGGAACCCACCGCCCGGGACGGGCACGCGCCGCCGCCCTCCCGGTCGCCGTCCGGGAGGGCGGTGAGCAGTACGGCCGCGAGCACCAGGGCCAGCAACAGGCCGAGCCCGGTCCCCGTCCGCTGTCGCGCTCGTACGTCGTCGGGCACGCCCCGCGACGTTAGTCGCTGCCGGTGACCTGGTCCATGGGCAGCCACAGGACGGTGTCGAGAACCGGACCGGTGCCGTCCGTACGGACCTGGGTGATCTCCGTGTCGGTCAGCGCCCGGTCCCAGACGTGGACGTCGTCGATCGCGCCGGTGAAGAAGGCGCGGCTGTCCATGCGCTGGCCGATGTGCACGCCGAAGGGCGAGTTGCGGCTGACCGAGCCGGCCACGTCCGCGGTGCTGATCGCCTTGCCGTCCATGAAGAGGGTCAGTGTTCCCCCACCGCGGCGGAACGCCAGGTGGTGCCACCGGCCGTCGTTGTACGCGCCGTTGGAATTCACCTCCGCCTTGCGTACGGTCGTCGCACCCTCGCGCGCGGTCATCAGGGCCTGCACGCGTTTGCTCGCGGGCTCGCCGCGCAGCGTGATGTGCGGCTGGCCGGTCGCGACGCCGCCCATCGACAGCAGCGGCTGCTCGCCGGTCGTGGCGGTGTGGCGGAACCAGAGGGACGCGGTGAAGTCCTTGGTGCCGATCCGGAGTCCCTCGTGGTACGCCACCCGCACGGCGTCGTCGGAGCCGTCGAAGGCCAGCGCGCCGTCGAACACGCCGTCCGTGGGCTTGGGGCCGCCGAGCACGGAGGCCGGAGGGGCGAGCAGGGGGGCCTGGTTGGAGGTGGTGGGGTCCGGGCCGCGTTTCGGGGTGAGCCAGTCCTCGGTGAAGCGGGCGAAGCGGATCTCGTCGCGGGCGTCGACGGCCCCGCCCTCGTACATCAGGCCCACGGTGGTGCCGCTGATGTGCACCAGGTCGGAGTAGCCGGACCAGTCCCGGGCGACGACCGTGCCACGGTCCACGCTGTCCCAGGTGCTGCCGCCGTCGTAGGAGGAGCGGATCATCATGGTCCGGCGGCGGTCGGGGTCACCGGGGCAGGCCAGCAGGAGGCGGCTGGTCAGGTTCAGCATCGAGCACTGGACCTGTGGGGCGTAGAGGCCGGGGAGGTCCTCGAAGGACGTGGCGAAGCTGTCGCCGCCGTCCTGGCTGACGGCCTGGGTGCGGTGGCCGAGGTCGGTGCCGTCCGACTCGCGGCCGCTGACCAGGATCGTGCCGTCGGTGCGTTCGGCCAGCGTCAGCTCGCCGTTCTTCTGCTCGAAGGTGCCGTCCTCGGCGATCTCCGAGGAGTCGGTGGCGCCGAGCCGCCAGTGGTCGCCGCCGTCGTCGCTGACGATGAGCGCCGCATGGTTCCGGGTGACCCGGCTGCCATCCCACGTCTCGCCGTTGACGCTGATGACGATCCGCCCCGCGTTCTCACCACGGGTGAGCTGGATGCCGTGCACGGGCCCCGTGGCGTACCAGGAGTTCCAGTCCTCGGGCAGGATCTCGTCGCTCAGGTCGCGCGGCTCGGACCAGGTACGGCCGTCGTCGTCGCTGTGCTGAAGATACGGGCTGCGCTCGCAGGGGACGTCGCAGTTCCCGGTGTCCGTGCGGCCCTCGTTGTATGTCTCCGCCAGCAGGATCCGGCCGCTGTCCTGGTCCACGACCGGTGTCGGATTGCCGTGCGTGTCGCCCACGCCCTCGTTGACCACCTGGAGCGGGCCCCAGGTCTTCCCGCCGTCGGTGGAGCGTTTGACGACGATGTCGATGTCGGTGGCGTCACCGCAGTTGAGGACGCGGCCCTCGGCGAACGCGAGCAGCGTGCCCGCGTTGGTGCGCACGATCGCCGGGATCCGGAAACAGGCGTAGCCGGGGTCCTGCGAGGCCTTGAAGAGGACCTGCTGTTCGAACACCGGGACCTTGGTGGCGGGTTGGGCGTGTGCGGGGCTCGGCAGTGCGGCGGCCGCCGTGGTGACGGCGGCCGCGGTGAGAGTGGATCTCAGAGCCCGGAGGGTGGATCTAAGACGTGCACGAAGACTCGGCGGCATGGCATGACCTGCCCTTCAGGCATCTGGACCGCTGGACATCTGACCTCTGGACATCCCACGTCCAACGCGCGTGTCACAGACGGTAGTTGTGGTGACCGACAGCTCACAAGAAGCGGGTAGGGGGGCGCGTGGGAGTGTTGGGGGGAGTGCTGCCGGCGATGCGCTTCCCGTCAGGGGCGCAGCACCACCTTCCCGAGGTTGCTCCGCGCTTCGATCACCGCGTGCGCCCGCACCGCTTCCTCCAGCGCGAACTCCCCGTGCACGGCGGGCCTCAGGGAACCCGCGGCGAACAACCGCCACAGCTCCCGGCGCCACGACCCGTACAACTCGGGTTGCTCGCGGGCTATTCGGGCCACCTGAAAGCCCGTCACCGTCTTGGCGCCCACGAGCAGGTCGTACGCCCGGACGGTCCCGCCGCCCGAGCCGTACGCCACCAGGCGCTCCGCTGGATATGCGGGTCGTTCACCGCGGGCCGGTGGGGGCTGGTCGAGCCCCGCGGCGGAGCCGCACATCGATACAGCCCCGCGCCCCTTACGGGGCGCTGTACCGCACCGGGCTGCACCAGTCCCGCATGGTCGCCCGCCGGGGGCGAGCGCGGCCAGTGCCGCGGGGAGCAGGTCGCTGCCCACCGCGTCGAGCACATAGTCGACGGGCCTGCCCCAGTCGTCGCCGTGGACCACCACCTCGTCGGCGCCGAGGGAGCGCACGAAGCCGGACTTCGCCCGGTCGGAGACGGCGCCGACGAGCCGGCCCGCGCCCCGCAGCCGGGCGAGCCGCACCGCCGGCCGGCCCACCCCGCTGGGGCGTGTTGCGAAAGTCCCTCCCCCAGCCTTCGGCCGGGAGGTGCCCCCAGCCTGGCGACGCCCGGCACGCTCCCCCACTGCCCAAAAGGCGTGGGAGGTGCCCCCACTCGCCGCACCGGACGAAAGCCCAAGTACGTCCGGCCCATCGACGGGGCCTTCCGCCCGGCCCGCCGAGAGCACGCACCGGACGCCGCCAGGCCCGCCCTCCGGGCGGACGACGGGACTTTCGCAACACGCCCCAGCCGCGGCCGTCACCAGCGCCGCCTCCCCCGGCTGCGGCCGCGCCGCCTCCAGGGCGCCCAGCGCGACCAGGCCACTGCGGACCAGCGCGACCGCGTCGACGGGTGAGGCGCCCTCGGGCACGGGGGAGGCCATGGCCTCGCCCAGGCAGGCGAAGTCGGCATAGGCGTACCCGATGCACAGCCCGGTCACCCGGTCGCCGACCCGGAACCGGGTCACGTCGGCGCCGACGGCCACCACCTCCCCGGCGATCTCGCCGCCGAGCGCCACCGGATCGGCCGCCTCGGTGACCTTGCGCACGACCGGGAGCGTGACGCCGACCGCCTCGCACCGGACGAGCAGCTCGCCCGGCGCCGGCTCCGGGACCGGGGCCCGCTCCAGGAAGAGGGGGCCACCGGGGGCGTCGTACCGGACGCGACGCATCGACCGCACCTCCAGGGGTTCGTTGGGAGTCCCAACGATAAGCAGATGATCGTGGGGAAGTCCAACGAATTTTCACCTAGTGTGTTGCCATGGCCGAAGCTCCCCTTCTCGCGATACGGACCCTGCCCAGCTGGCTCCTCGGACGGGCCGCCGCCCGGGGGCGCGCGCTGGTGGCCGCCGCGCTGGCCGCGGAGGGCATGAAGATGTGGCACCACGTCGTGCTCTCGGCCGTCCGCGACCTCGCCCCCGTCGCCCAGGCCGACCTCGGCAGGAGCGTCGGTCTCGACCCCAAGGACGTCGTCGGGATCCTCAACGATCTACAGTCCGCGGGCCTCGTCGTCCGTGCCCCCGACCCGACGGACCGGCGCAAGAACGCGGTGTCCGTCACCGAGGAGGGGGCCCGCATGCTGGCGCGCTGCGAGAAAGTGGCCCGGGTGGCGACCGACGAACTCTTTGCCCCGCTGTCGGCCACCGAACGCGACCAGTTCATGGGGCTGTTGATCCGGATTTCCGGTACGGACGGCTGACGACGGATAACGTTCCGTCATGAACGCACCTCTCGCGCTTGATCCCACGCGCAGCGCCCTCGTGCTCGTCGATCTGATGGACCGGATCGTCGCGCTGCCCCTGGAGCCCCGCAAGGGGACCGAAGTCCTGCACGTCGCCGAGGAGTTGGCGGCGGCGTTCCGCTCGGCCGGGGCGCCGGTCGTACTGATCCGCGTCGAGCGCCCCGGTGTCGCCGAGCAGCCGTCCGGCAGTGGCCTCGCCGCCGGACTGCTCGGGGACGGCGACCTGGAGGTCGTCAAGCGCACCATCGGCGGCTTCCAGGGCACCGGCCTCGACGACCGCCTCCGCGAACGCGGCGTCACCACCCTGGTGTTCGGCGGCATCACCACCAACCTCGGTGTCGAGTCCACCGCCCGCGCGGCCGGCGACCTCGGCTACGAACTCGTCTTCGTCGAGGACGCGATGACCGCGTTCACGGCCGCGGAGCACGACGCGTCGGTCCGGCTGGACTTTCCGCGGCTGGGGTCGGTGGTGTCGGCGGCCGACGTCGGCTTCATGGCCGGCTGAGGCCTCAGAGCCTGTTTCTGAACCCCCGCCTGCGCAGCGACGCCCGGCACGCACCCTCGGCGCACGTCGCCGCAGGACAGGTGGCTCCGCCACATGACCTGCGACGCCGCACTCCCCCAGCCTCCGGCCGGGGGGACCCCCAGGGCACGCACCGAACGCCGCTGCGCCCGCACTCCGCGCGGACGACGGGGGTTCAGAAACAGGCTCTCAGACCAGCACCGTCCCGCCGTCGACGACGACCACCGAGCCCGTGCTGACGCCGCCGCGCATCAGATAGAGGTACGTCTCGGCGATCTCCTCGGGGCCGGCGACCCGGCCGATGGGCAGGGAGTCGGCCGTCGCCCGGTACAGCTCCGCCCGGTCCTCCTCCGGGAGGTCCCGCCACAGGTCCGTGCGGACGACGCCGGGCGCGACCGCGTTGACCCGGACCGGCGCCAGCTCCAGGGCCAGCGCCCGGGTCAGCGACTCCATCGCACCGCACAGTCCGGCCGCGATGGCGGTGCCGGCCATCGGCCGCCGGGCGACGGTGCCCGAGGTCAGCACCACAGAGCCGCCCTCGCGGATCAGCGGGGCGCCGTGCTTGACCACCGCGTACGTGCCCCAGAGCCGAGCCTCCAGGAAGGACCGGCCGAGGGTCAGGTCCAGGCCGGCCAGCGGCTGGAACGTGAGCGGTTCCCCGGCCGTGAAGACGAGATGGTCGAAGGCGCCGACCCGCCCGAAGAAGGCCTCGACGGACGCCTCGTCGGTCACGTCGAGCGGGTGCCCCTCGGCGCCCTCGGGCAGCAGCTTCAGTGCGCTCTCCACGCGGGACGCGCTGCGCGAGGCGACCACCACCGCGGCGCCCTCCCGCGCGGCTGCCTCCGCGACCGCCAGTCCGATGCCGGACGTGCCTCCGACGACGACGATCCGCTGTCCTTGCAGGCTCATGATGTTTCCCTTCCGCGTGTGGTTCACCGTGATCCAGCCTGCGGTCGCGTCCCTCTCGCCGTCCAAGACCTCTTTCGGCGTCGGCGATACCCTGAAGACATCGCCGCCGGTACGACGGAAGGAGCGGGCCATGGACCTCGACCTGCGGAAGGTCCGCTACTTCGTGGCGGTGGCCGAGCTGCTCCATTTCGCACGTGCGGCGGAGCGGCTGCACATCGCCCAGCCGGTGCTGAGCCGTCAGATCCGGGCGCTGGAGAAGGACTTGGACGCGACTCTCTTCGTACGCGACAGCCACGGCGTGACGTTGACCCCGGCCGGACACCAACTCCTCGACGACGCACGGTACTTGCTCGCCAACGCCGAAGCCGCCAGGAGCCGCGTGCGCCGCGCCGCGAACGGGCCGCACCGCCTGGTCGTCGGCTTCCGGGCAGGGATCGTGCTGTCCCGGGCCCTGCGCGACTTCTGCGCCGAGCATCCCGACATCGGCGTCGAGGCCCGTCGAGTGATGGGGGCACCTCCCGCTCGAGCGTAGTCGAGAGTGGGGGAGGGACGACCAGGAGGACCTGATCTTCGACGGCACCGTCGACCTGGCCTACCTGCGCCCGCCGATCCGGGAGCGCGGCCTGAAACTGCTGCCGCTGTTCACCGAGCGCCGGGTGGCGATGCTCCCCATGGACCACCGGCTCGCCGGCAAGGAGGAACTCGTCCTGGCCGACCTCGACGGCGAGCCACGACTGCGCTACGCGGACCCCGGGCCGGACGACGTCCCGATCCGCACCATCGAGGAGAAGTTCGAGCGCGTGGTGGCCGGGCAGGGCATCACACTCGTCCCGGAGTCCGTCGCCGCACAGTACTCACGCCCCGACATCACCTATGTCCCCGTGACGGACGCCGACCACGACCAGGTCTACCTCGCTTGGGAGGCAAACCGCCACTCACCCATGATCGCGGCGTTCGCGAAAGTGGCACAGGGCTGAGGCGAGGTCAGCCCTGGGTGGCCGCGGCCCCTAGGGCGATGCGGTCCTCACCCGCGTACACGTTCATGGAGCTGCCCCGCAGGAACCCCACCAGAGTCAGGCCCGCCTCGGCCGCCAGGTCGACTGCCAGGGAGGAGGGGGCGGAAACGGCTGCCAGAACGGGGATGCCGGCCATGACCGCCTTCTGTGCGAGTTCGAAGGAGGCTCGGCCGGAGACGAGCAGGATGGTGCGGGACAGGGGCAGGTTGCCGTGCTGGAGGGCGCGGCCGACGAGTTTGTCGACTGCGTTGTGGCGGCCGACGTCCTCGCGTATGTCGACCAGTTCTCCGTGCTCGGTGAACAGGGCGGCGGCGTGCAGGCCGCCGGTCCGGTCGAACACCTGCTGGGCCGCGCGCAGCCGGTCGGGGAGGCCGGCGAGCAGTTCGGGGTCGACTCGGACCGGGGGAGTGTCGGCGATGGGCCAGCGCGCTGTCGTGCGGACTGCGTCGAGGCTTGCTTTGCCGCACAGGCCGCAGGACGAGGTGGTGTAGACGTTGCGCTCAAGCGTGATGTCGGGGATCACGACCCCTGCCGCCGTTCGCACGTCCACCACGTTGTAGGTGTTGGAGCCGTCGGCCGTGGCGCCGGCGCAGTAGACGATGTTCTGGAGGTCGCTCTGTTCGGCGAGTACTCCCTCGCTGACCAGGAATCCGGCGGCGAGTGCGAAGTCGTCGCCGGGTGTGCGCATGGTGATCGCGAGGGGTTTGCCGTTGAGTCTGATCTCCAGGGGTTCCTCGGCGACGAGTGTGTCCGGGCGGGTGGAGACGGCCCCGTCCCGGATCCGGATCACCTTGCGTCGTTCCGTGACTCGTCCCATGTCTTGATCAGCCCCGGTTCCGTACCTGCGCGTAGCCCTTCACGATCTCATTGTCCTGCACAGGGAGCGGGCTCCGGAAACCGGCCGGTCCGACCGTTCATCGCGCTCTGGATACCGCTCACCGCATACTGCCGACGCGCCGCCTTTTCAACTACCCCGGTTGTTCCTACCGTTCGGGATCATGAGTCCCCCTGTCGCACCCGCGGGCTGGAGCCGCTGGCTCGTCCCCCCAGCCGCGCTCTCGGTCCATCTCTCCATCGGCCAGGCCTACGCCTGGAGCGTGTTCAAGCCGCCGCTCGAATCCGCGCTCGACCTCAGCGGCACCCAGAGCGCACTGCCCTTCCAGCTCGGCATCGTGATGCTCGGTCTGTCGGCCGCGTTCGGCGGCACGCTCGTGGAGCGCAACGGACCGCGCTGGGCGATGACCGTGGCGCTGGTGTGTTTCTCGTCGGGCTTCCTGCTCTCCGCGCTCGGCGCGGCGACCGAGCAGTACTGGCTGATCGTCTTCGGCTACGGCTTCGTCGGCGGTATCGGCCTCGGCATCGGCTACATCTCGCCCGTCTCCACTCTGATCAAGTGGTTCCCGGACCGGCCCGGCATGGCCACCGGCATCGCCATCATGGGCTTCGGCGGCGGCGCGCTGATCGCCTCGCCCTGGTCGGCGCAGATGCTGGAGTCGTTCGGCAGCGACAGCTCCGGGATCGCGCTCGCCTTCCTCGTGCACGGGCTGACGTACGCCGTGTTCATGCTGCTGGGCGTGCTGCTGGTGCGGGTGCCGCGCACCGCGAGGCCGGTCGAGGGTGCGCCGAGTGCCCTTCAGGGGCCGCAGGTCTCCGCCAACAGCGCGATCCGCACCCCGCAGTTCTGGTGTCTGTGGGTCGTGCTCTGCATGAACGTGACCGCCGGCATCGGCATCCTGGAGAAGGCCGCCCCGATGATCACGGACTTCTTCGCGGACACCTCGACGCCGGTCTCGGTGACGGCCGCCGCGGGCTTCGTCGCCCTGCTGTCGGCGGCCAACATGGCGGGCCGCATCGGCTGGTCGTCGACCTCCGACCTGATCGGACGCAAGAACATCTACCGCGTCTATCTGGGCGTCGGAGCGCTGATGTACGCGTCGCTCGCGCTGTTCGGCGACTCCTCCAAGCCGCTGTTCATCCTGAGCGCGCTGGTGATCCTCTCCTTCTACGGCGGCGGTTTCGCGACCATCCCCGCCTATCTGAAGGACCTCTTCGGCACCTACCAGGTCGGCGCGATCCACGGGCGGCTGCTCACCGCCTGGTCACTGGCCGGAGTCCTCGGACCGCTGATCGTGAACTGGATCGCCGACCGGCAGGAGGAGGCCGGCAAGCACGGCTCGTCCCTGTACGGGCTGTCCTTCGTCATCATGATCGGGCTGCTCGTCGTCGGCTTCGTCGCCAACGAACTCGTCCGGCCCGTCAACCCCCGCCATCACATCCCCGCATCCACCAGTCAGGAGGCCGTCGATGTCGAACGACAGCAGCCAGAGTCCGCCTGACCGGCGCGGGCTGATCGCCTTCGCCTGGCTGTGGGTGGGGGCGCCGCTCGCGTACGGGGTGTACGAACTCGTACAGAAGGCGACGCAGCTGTTCACCGGGTGACTGTTCGGGATCTGTTCGGGCGTCCGAGGGCCTGACAGAAGCCGACAACCCGGACGTCCGATTCCTGTGGCATCACCTGCCGCCGTACCCGCGAGTCACTCATCAGACTGGTGGATCCGCTACCCAAGGCAACAAGGGGGACCACCCATGAACGGCTCGCGGATCGCCGCCGTCGGCCATTACCAGCCCGCCAAGGTACTCACCAACGAGGACTTGGCGGGCCTGGTCGACACCAGCGACGAGTGGATCACCAGCCGGGTGGGTATCCGGACGCGCCATATCGCCGGGCCCGACGAGCCGGTGGACGAGCTGGCCGCGCACGCCGCCGCCAAGGCGCTCGCGTCGGCGGGCCTCACGCCCGCCGACATCGACCTGGTCCTGGTCGCCACGTCGACGGCCGTCGACCGCTCCCCGAACATGGCCGCCCGGGTCGCTGCCCGGCTCGGGATCCCCTCGCCCGCCGCCATGGACGTCAATGTCGTGTGCGCGGGCTTCACCCACGCGCTGGCCACGGCGGACCATGCCGTACGGGCGGGAGCGTCCGTACGCGCCCTGGTCATCGGCGCCGACAAGATGTCCGACGTCACCGACTGGACCGACCGGACCACCTGCGTCCTGGTCGGGGACGGAGCGGGAGCCGCCGTCGTCGAGGCGACGGACGAGCCCGGGATCGGGCCCGTGCTGTGGGGTTCGGTGCCGGAGATGGGGCACGCCGTACGGATCGAGGGCACGCCCGCGCGGTTCGCGCAGGAGGGGCAGAGTGTCTACCGCTGGGCCACCACCCAGCTGCCGCCCATCGCCCGCAAGGTCTGCGAGAAGGCGGGGCTCGCGCCCGAGGACCTCGCCGCGGTCGTCCTGCACCAGGCCAACCTGCGCATCATCGAGCCCCTCGCCGAGAAGATCGGCGCGGTCAACGCGGTCGTCGCCCGCGATGTCGCCGAATCCGGCAACACCTCCGCAGCCAGCATCCCCCTCGCGCTCTCGAAGCTCGTCGAACAGGGCCAGATCTCCACCGGCGACCAGGTCCTGCTGTTCGGCTTCGGCGGGAATCTTTCTTACGCCGGACAGGTCGTCCGGTGCCCATGAGCTGCGACGGCGTCCGGGTGTGACGAGGTCAACTCCGTGTTTCCCTGGCCCTGATGCGCCGTAGACTGTAGACGAAAGGCAATTGATACCGACGCTACGGCTGCTGTGCACACGGCCCTGCCGAGGAGGGGGACCGCGATGTTGTCGACAGGACTGCCGCAGGGGGCTGTACCCAAGCTCGAACGACCCGGACCGCTGCGCGACCGTGTCTACGAGGCGCTGCTCGAACTCATCACCACCCGTTCCCTCCAGCCCGGTCAGCATCTGGTCGAGAGTGAACTCGCAGGCCATCTCGGTGTCTCGCGCCAGCCGGTGCGCGAGGCGCTTCAGCGGCTCAACACCGAGGGCTGGGTCGATCTGCGGCCCGCCCAGGGCGCGTTCGTGCACGAGCCCACCGAGGAGGAGGCGGATCAGCTCCTCACCGTCCGTACGCTCCTGGAGGCCGAGGCCGCCCGGCTCGCCGCCGCCAACGCGGGCAGCGCCGGCATCACCACGCTGGAGGAGCTGTGCGCGCAGGGCGAGAGCGCCGTCGCCGCCGACGACGTGGACGGCGCCGTCGCCATGAACGCCCGCTTCCACGCCAAGATCATGGAGCTGGCCGGCAACGCGGTCCTCGCCGAGCTCGCCGCCCAGGTCGACCGCCGCGTCCGCTGGTACTACACACCGATCGCCCGGCAGCGCGGCCGGCAGTCCTGGATCGAGCACCGTGAGCTGATCGCCGCGATCTCGGAGCGGGACGAGCAGCGCGCCACCCAGCTGATGCGCGACCACACCGAGCACACGCGGCGCTCGTATCACGCGCGGGCGAAGTCCTGACGCTTCGCTCTCGGAGCCGGCCTCTCGGGTAGCTGCCGCCCTGCGCTCTCGTGCCTCCGCGCCCCGAGCTTTGTCCTGTGAGTGGAGAAAGTTGGCAGCAATCTCTGCACAGCTTCTTCCCAGCTTCGGCGGCCGCTGCTACGTTCCCCTCGAAAGCCCGGCAACTGGTGGCCGATTGAGGCGGGGAGGGGCTCGTGAGACGCATGACGGCACGACCCGCGAACGCTCATCAGGCCCGTCTGCTCCAGCTGCTCAGGGACGGCGGCCCCAACTCACGGGCCCAGCTGGGCGATCAGGTCGATCTGTCACGGTCGAAGCTGGCCGTGGAGGTGGACCGGCTCCTGGAGACCGGCCTCGTCGTGGCCGACGGACTCGCCGCCTCGCGCGGCGGCCGCCGCTCCCACAACGTCCGGCTGAACCCGGGGCTGCGTTTCCTCGGCGTCGACATCGGCGCGACCTCGGTCGACGTCGCCGTCACCAACGCCGAGCTGGAAATCCTCGGTCACCTCAACCAGCCCATGGACGTACGCGAGGGCCCGGTCGCGGTCTTCGAGCAAGTACTCGCCATGGCCGCGAAGTTGAGGGCCACGGGGCTCGCGGAGGGTTTCGACGGCGCCGGCATCGGCGTCCCGGGGCCGGTCCGCTACCCCGAGGGTGTGCCGGTGGCTCCGCCGATCATGCCGGGCTGGGACGGGTTCCCGGTCCGGGAGGCGCTCAGCCAGGACCTCGGCTGCCCGGTCATGGTCGACAACGACGTGAACCTGATGGCGATGGGAGAGCAGCACGCCGGCGTCGCCCGGACCGTGGCCGACTTCCTCTGCGTCAAGATCGGTACCGGCATCGGCTGCGGCATCGTCGTCGGCGGCAACGTCTACCGCGGTACGACGGGCAGCGCAGGCGACATCGGGCACATCCAGGCCGTACCCGACGGCCGCCCCTGCGCCTGCGGCAACCGGGGCTGCCTGGAGGCCCACTTCAGCGGGGCGGCACTGGCCCGGGACGCCATGGAGGCCGCCCAGCAGGGGCGGTCCGCCGAACTCGCCTCACGCCTTGAGGCGAGCGGCACCCTGACCGCCGTGGATGTCGCAGCAGCGGCCGCCGCGGGTGACGCCACCTCCCTCGATCTGATCCGCGAGGGCGGCAACCGCGTCGGCCAGGTCATCGCCGGACTCGTCTCCTTCTTCAACCCCGGCCTGGTGGTGATCGGCGGCGGAGTGACCGGCCTCGGCCACACCCTGCTCGCCGCGCTCCGCACCCAGGTCTACCGCCAGTCGCTTCCCCTCGCGACCGGCAACCTGCCCATCGTTCTGGGGGAGTTGGGCCCCACCGCCGGAGTCATCGGCGCGGCCCGCCTCATCAGCGACCACCTGTTCTCACCCGCGTAAGCAGCACTTCGTACGGCACGTCCAGCACAGCGCCCTGCTTTGCCCTGCCCTGAAACCGGCCCGCACGCCCGCCAAGGGGAAGCCACATGGCACCTGAATCTCCGCTGCTCAGCATGTCCGGCATCACCAAGTCGTTCCCCGGAGTCCGGGCCCTCGACGGCGTCGACCTCGATGTCCAGGCCGGTGAAGTGCACTGTCTGCTCGGCCAGAACGGGGCCGGGAAGTCCACGATGATCAAGGTCCTGGCCGGTGCCCACCAACCGGACACCGGCACGATCCACTGGCGAGGCGAACCGGTCACGCTCCGCTCGCCCATCGCCGCCATGCGCCTCGGCATCGCCACCATCTACCAGGAACTCGACCTGGTGGAGCACCTGTCGGTGGCCGAGAACGTCCACCTCGGCCATGAACCCACGGCCGCCGGTTTCGTCGTACGACGCAGGACCGCACGCGAGTCGACGGCCGCGCTGCTACGGCGCCTCGGGCATCCGGAGATCGATCCGGCGCGGCTCGTCGGGGAGTTGTCGGCGGCGCAGCAGCAGATCGTGTCGATGGCGCGGGCGCTCTCCCACGACGTACGGCTGATCGTGATGGACGAACCGTCCGCCGCGCTCGACCCGGACGAGGTCGACAACCTCTTCCGGATCGTGGCGGACCTGACCGCCGACGGGGTGGCCGTCGTCTACATCTCGCACCGTCTGGAGGAGATCCGCCGCATCGGCGACCGGGTGACCGTCCTCAAGGACGGACGGGCGGTGGCGGTCGGACTGCCCGCGAAGTCGACGCCGACGCGTGAGGTCGTGGCGCTGATGACCGGGCGGAACGTCGAGTACGCCTTCCCGGACCGGCCTTCGCGCGATGTGTCCGGGAGCTCTCTGCTGGAGGTGCAAGGACTCTCCAGGGAAGGCGAGTTCGAGCCCCTCGACCTGACGGTGCATCCCGGCGAGATCGTCGGCCTGGCCGGTCTCGTCGGCTCCGGCCGCTCCGAGATCCTGGAGACAATCTACGGCGCCCGCAAGCCCAGCTCGGGCCAGGTCCGCGTGGACGGGCGGCCGCTCAGGCCCGGCAGTGTGCGAGCCGCCGTCCGCGCCGGGCTCGGGCTCGCCCCCGAGGAACGCAAGGCGCAGGCACTGCTGATGCTGGAGTCCGTCACCAACAACGTGTCGGTCTCCTCCATGTCCCGCTTCTCACGCGGCGGCTGGGTCGACCGGGGCGCCGAGCAGAAGGCGGCACGGGCCGCGACACGCGAGCTGTCCCTGCGCCCCGACACCCCCTCCGCGCCGATCCGCACCCTGTCCGGCGGCAACCAGCAGAAGGCGGTCCTCGCCCGCTGGCTGCTGCGCGGCTGCCGGGTGCTGCTGCTCGACGAACCGACCCGCGGCGTCGACGTCGGCGCCCGCGCCGAGCTGTACGCGGTGATCCGCCGCCTCGCCGACGAAGGTCTCGGCGTGCTGCTGGTCTCCAGCGAGGTGCCCGAGGTGCTCGGCCTCGCCGACCGCGTGCTGGTGCTGCGCGAGGGGCGTGTCGTACACGAGGCGCCCGCCCGCGAGCTCGACGAACACCGTGTACTCGACCTCGTCATGGAAGGAAGTCCGGCGTCATGACGCAGCACGTCTCCCCGCCCCGGGGCGGCACCGAAAAGACGGCCCCGGTGGGCCAACCTCCCGTCTGGCGGGGGATGTTGGCACGCGCCGACGTCCGTACGCTCTCCCTCCTCGGCGTGCTCGCCGCGCTGATCGTGATCGGCGGCATCACCAAGCCCGACGAGTTCCTCGACACCCGCAACCTCCAACTCGTCCTCACCCAGGGCTCGGTGATCGGTGTCGTCACGGTCGGGATGACCTTCGTCATCATCTCCGGCGGCATCGACCTCTCCGTCGGCGCGATCGTCGCCCTCGCCTCGGTCTGGGCGACCACCGTCGCCACCCAGGAGTACGGCTTCGCGGGCATCTTCTTCACCGCGGTGCTCGTCGGAGTGGGCTGCGGCCTGGTCAACGGTCTGCTCATCGCGTACGGCGGGATGGTCCCGTTCATCGCCACGCTCGCCATGCTGGCCTCGGCGCGCGGACTGGCGCTCCAGATCACCGACGGCAAGACCCAGATCGTCACCGTGGACGGCATCCTGGACCTCGGCGAGCGCGACTCGTACGTCCTCGGCGTCCCACCGCTCGTGATGGTCTTCGCCGTCGTCACCATCATCGGCTGGCTGATCCTGAACCGCACCACCTTCGGCCGCCGCTCCGTCGCCGTCGGCGGCAACGCGGAGGCCGCCCGGCTGGCCGGCATCGACGTACGCCGCCAGCGGCTCTACCTCTACCTGCTGTCCGGACTGTGCTGCGGCATCGCAGCCTTCCTGCTGATCATCCTGTCCGGCTCGGGCCAGAACACCAACGGCAATCTGTACGAGCTCGACGCCATCGCGGCCGCGATCATCGGCGGCACGCTGCTCAGCGGGGGCCGCGGCACCATCGTCGGCTCCGTGCTCGGCGTTCTGATCTTCACCACGATCACCAACATCTTCGCCCTGAACAACCTGCAGAGCGACGTCCAGCAGATCGCCAAGGGCGCGATCATCGTCGCCGCCGTGCTGGTCCAGCGCCGTACCGCAAGCACGACTTGAGGAAAGGGTCCACCGAAATGTCAGAGCTCACGAGCCGTAGAGGACTGCTCTTCGGGGCCGCCGCCGTCTCCGCCGGTGCCCTCCTTACAGGTTGCACGAGTAACGAGTCGAGCGACGACGAGCAGGCCGCCAACGACCAGCCCGCCGCCGACGACAAGCCCGGCAAGCAGGTCACCATCGGCTTCGCCGGCCCGCAGGCCGACCACGGCTGGCTCAACGCGATCAACGACAACGCCAAGAACCGGGCCGAGAAGTACTCCGACGTCACCCTGGAGATCACCGAGGGCTCCAACGACACCGCCGCGCAGATCGGCCAGATAGAGACGCTGATCAACAAGAAGGTCGACGTCCTGGTGGTGCTGCCCGCCGACGGCAAGGCGCTCACCCAGGTCGGGTTGCAGGCGATGCGCGCGGGCATCCCGGTCGTCAACCTCGACCGGATCTTCAACACCCCGCAGGCGTACCGCTGCTGGATCGGCGGCGACAACTACGGCATGGGCCTCAACGCCGGTCACTACATCGGCGAGAAGCTCAAGGGGAAGTCGGGCGCCCGCGTCATCGAGCTGGCCGGTCTCGACAACCTGGAGCTCACCCAGCAGCGCACGAAGGGCTTCGACGATGCGCTGAAGAACTACCCCAACGTCAAGAAGGTGGCCCGCCAGGCGGCCGAGTTCACGGTGGAGTCCGGGCAGGCCAAGATGGCCCAACTCCTCCAGGCCCAGTCGAAGTTCGACGCTCTGTGGAACCACGACGACGACCAGGGCGTGGGTGCGCTGCGCGCCATCGAGCAGGCCGGACGGGACGACTTCCTGATGGTCGGCGGGGCGGGCGCGCTGTCCGCCTTCCAGGCCATCAAGCAGGACGACGGCGTTCTCAAGGCGACCGTCCTCTACCCGCCGACCATGGCCGCGTCCGCGATCGACCTCGCCCGCGCCCTCGGCCAGGGCAAGGGCGTCGGCGGCCTCGCCGAGTTCGAGATCCCGGCCTCGATGACGCTGTACTCGGCCGTCGTCGACAAGACCAACGTCGACCAGTACATGTCCACCGGCTTCAAGTAAGCGCGCCCGCACACCCGGGTCCGGCCCGCGCACCGGGCCGGACCAGGGGGTGTCTTATGGATCAGGCTGGGTTCAAGAGAGGGTGCATTTTGGCCGAGCTGAGCGGGGTCTGGTGCGTGCAGCTGCAAGGCGGAGGAGGGAGTCGACGCGATGGGGGTCCCCCCGCGCGAGCGCATTCGAGCGTGGGGGAGTCGGCGACCGACGACAACGCGGCAGATGTGCGTGCCAGGGCCCGCGACCCCGGCCGGATCCATAAGACACCCCTCTCACACCCCCCACCGCGCCACGACGACGAGGAGGACCACTCCATGGGACAGCCGAACCCGCCGGCGGGAGCCGAGCCCGACAAGCCGCCGCTCCGTGTCGGCATGGTCGGGTACGCCTTCATGGGCGCCGCCCATTCGCAGGGCTGGCGTACCGCGGGCCGTGTCTTCGATCTGCCCCTGCGCCCGGCGCTGACCGCGATCTGCGGACGGGACGGAGCCGCCGTACGCGCCGCGGCCGACCGGCACGGGTGGGCGACGGCCGAGACCGACTGGCGGGCCCTGATCGCACGGGACGACATCGACCTCGTCGACATCTGCACCCCCGGCGACAGCCACGCGGAGATCGCCGTCGCCGCGCTGGCCGCCGGCAAGCACGTCCTGTGCGAGAAGCCCCTCGCGAACACCGTCGAGGAGGCGGAAGCCATGACGGGGGCCGCCCAGGAGGCCTTGCAGCGCGGACAGTTGGCGATGGTCGGCTTCAACTACCGCCGGGTGCCCGCGACGGCCCTCGCCCGGCGGATGATCGCCGACGGCAGGCTCGGCGACCTGCGGCACGTCAGGGTGACGTACCTTCAGGACTGGCTCGTCGACCCCGACTTCCCGCTCACCTGGCGGCTGCGCAAGGAGCTGGCCGGCTCGGGCGCACTCGGTGACCTGGGCGCCCACATCATCGACCTCGCCCAGTACCTCGCGGGGGAGCGGCTGACCGGGGTCTCCGCGCTCACGGAGACGTTCGTACGCGAACGCCCGCTGCCGGCCGGGGCCGTGAAGGGCCTCGCCGCCGAGTCGGCCGAGGGCAGGGGCGCGGTCACCGTGGACGACGCCGCCCTGTTCACCGGCCGCTTCCCCTCCGGCGCCCTCGCCTCCTTCGAGGCCACCCGGTACGCCACCGGCCGCAAGAACGCCCTGCGCATCGAACTCAACGGCGAGAAGGGCTCGTTGGCCTTCGATCTGGAGAGCCTCAACGAACTCTCCTACCACGACGGTACGGAGCCCGGAACGCACGCCGGCTTCCGCCGCATCCTCGTCACCGAACCCGACCACCCCTACCTGGACGCCTGGTGGCCGCCCGGCCACGGTCTCGGCTACGAACACACCTTCGTTCACCAGGCCCGGGACCTCGTCCACGCCATCGCCGAGGGCCGCCAGCCGGAACCCTCCTTCGCGGACGGCCTCCAGGTGCAGCGCGTCCTGGCGGCGGTCGAGGAGAGCGCCGAGAAGAACTCCGTCTACACACCCATCGCCGTCTGAGGAGGCTCTTCAGCCATGCCGCGGAACTTCACGCTCTTCACCGGCCAGTGGGCCGACCTCCCGCTGGAGGAGGTCTGCGGCCTGGCCCGCGACTTCGGCTACGACGGACTCGAACTCGCCTGCTGGGGCGACCACTTCGAGGTCGACAAGGCCCTCGCCGACCCGTCCTACCTCCAGTCCAGGCACGCGCTGCTCGACAAGTACGGCCTCAAGTGCTGGGCGATCTCCAACCACCTCGTCGGCCAGGCCGTCTGCGACGCCATCATCGACGAGCGCCACCAGGCGATCCTGCCCGCCCGCATCTGGGGCGACGGCGAGGCGGAAGGCGTACGGCGGCGCGCCGCCGCCGAGATCGCCGACACCGCGCGTGCCGCGAGCGCCTTCGGCGTCGACACCGTCATCGGCTTCACCGGCTCCGCGATCTGGCACCTGGTCGCGATGTTCCCGCCCGCCCCCGAGTCGATGATCGACCGCGGCTACCAGGACTTCGCCGACCGCTGGAACCCGATCCTCGACGTCTTCGACCGCGAAGGCGTGCGGTTCGCGCACGAGGTCCACCCGAGCGAGATCGCCTACGACTACTGGACAACCCAACGCGCTTTGGCGGCAGTCGACCACCGGCCCGCCTTCGGCCTGAACTTCGACCCCTCCCACTTCGTGTGGCAGGACCTCGACCCGGTCGGCTTCCTCTGGGACTTCCGCGACCGCATCTACCACGTCGACTGCAAGGAGGCCCGCAAGCGGCTCGACGGCCGCAACGGCCGCCTCGGCTCGCACCTGCCCTGGGGCGACCCGCGCCGCGGCTGGGACTTCGTGTCCGCGGGCCACGGCGACGTCCCCTGGGAGGACGTCTTCCGCATGCTCCGCTCCATCGAATACCAGGGCCCCATCTCGGTCGAGTGGGAGGACGCCGGCATGGACCGGCTCCAGGGCGCACCCGAGGCCCTGACCCGCCTCAAGGCATACGACTTCGAGCCGCCGTCGGCCTCCTTCGACGCGGCGTTCGGCAACTGAGCCCATCTCAAGTCTCCGGGGTGACGGCGCACCCCGGCGCAAAGCACCCGCATGTACAACCGGCCCCATTCGGAGGCACCCGTGCACGCGAACGACCGCACCACCAGCACCGACAGAAACGAGACCCACAGACGACGACTGCCCTTCCGGAAGGCGGTCGCCCTGCTCGGCGGGGCGCTGCTGGCAGCCGCGTCCCTCACCCTCGTAGCGCCCCCCGCTGTCGCCGAACCCGCCGCGGCTGCCGAGGACTTCCAGCAGGTGACCCTTGCCAAGGGTGAGCCGGAGGTCGGCGAGCCCATGTCCCTTGCGGTCCTCCCGGACCGCTCGGTCCTGCACACCTCACGCGACGGCGAACTCCGCATCACCGACGCGGCGGGCAACACCAAGCTCGCCGGCAAGCTCGACGTCTACTCGCACGACGAGGAAGGCCTCCAAGGCGTAGGCGTGGACCCGGGCTTCGCCGAGAACCGGTTCATCTACCTCTACTACGCGCCCCCGTTGAACACACCCGCGGGCGACGCCCCCGAGACCGGCACCGCGGCCGACTTCGCTCCCTTCGACGGCGTCAACCGCCTCTCCCGCTTCGTGCTGAAGACGGACGGCACCCTCGACGCCGCCAGCGAGACGAAGATCCTCGACGTCGCGGCCTCCCGCGGCCTGTGCTGCCACGTCGGCGGCGACATCGACTTCGACGCGGCCGGCAACCTGTACCTGTCGACGGGCGACGACTCCAACCCGTTCCAGTCGGACGGCTTCACGCCCATCGACGAGCGGGCCGACCGCAACCCGGCCTTCGACGCCCAGCGTTCGTCCGGCAACACCAATGACCTGCGCGGCAAGATCCTGCGCATCAAGGTGAACGCCGACGGGACCTACTCGGTTCCCGACGGGAACCTCTTCGCACCCGGCACGGACAAGACGCGGCCCGAGATCTACGCGATGGGCTTCCGCAACCCGTTCCGCTTCAGCGTCGACAAGGCCACCGGCATCCTCTACGTCGGCGACTACGGCCCCGACGCGGGCGCCGCCGACCCGGCGCGCGGACCGGCCGGCCAGGTCGAGTTCGCCCGTGTCACCGGCCCCGGCAACTTCGGCTGGCCCTACTGCACGGGCGACAACGACGCCTACGTGGACTACGACTTCGCGACCAAGACGTCCGGCGCCTCCTTCGACTGCGCCGCCCCGAAGAACACCTCGCCCAACAACACCGGTCTGACGGACCTGCCGCCGGCCCAGGCCGCCTGGATCCCCTACGACGGCCCGTCCGTGCCCGAGTTCGGCGACGGCTCCGAGTCCCCGATGGGCGGCCCGGTCTACCACTACGACCCCGCCCTGGACTCGCCGGTGAAGTTCCCGGAGGCGTACGACGGTGACTTCTTCGCGGGTGAGTTCGGCCGCCGCTGGATCAAGCGCATCGAGAGCGACGCCGGCGGCAGCGTGCAGTCCATCAACGACATCCCGTGGACCGGCACCCAGATCATGGACATGGCCTTCGGCCCGGACGGCGCGCTGTACGTCCTCGACTACGGCGTCTCCTGGTTCGGCGGCGACGAGCACTCCGCCCTGTACCGCATCGAGAACGCGACCGACGGCCACTCACCCGTGGCGCAGGCCGCCGCGAACGTCACCTCGGGCCAGGCACCGCTGCGAGTGCGCTTCTCGTCCGAGGGCACGACCGACCAGGACGGCGACACGCTCACCTACAGCTGGGACTTCGGCGACGGCAGTACGTCGACGTCTGCCGGCCCGTCACACACGTACAAGAAGAACGGCACATACACGGCGACGCTGACCGCGAAGGACGCGACCGGCCGGACCGGCAGCGCGAGCGTGCAGGTCGTGGTGGGCAACACCGCACCGAACGTGGTCCTCGAACTCCCCAAGGACGGGCAGCTGTTCAGCTTCGGTGACGCGATCCCGTTCAAGGTGAAGGTCACCGACCGCGAGGACGGCAAAGCCATCGACTGCTCCAAGGTCAAGGTCACCTTCGTCCTCGGCCACGACAGCCACGGCCACCCGCAGACCTCGGCCAACGGCTGCACCGGCACCATCCAGACCAGCGCAGACGGCGGCCACGACCCGAACGCCAACATCTTCGGGGTCTTCGACGCCGAGTACACCGACGGCGGGGGCGGCGGCCAGGCCCCGCTGACCACCCACGACCAGAGCGCCCTCCAGCCCAAGCACCGCCAGGCCGAGCACTTCGGCAACGGCTCCGGCGTCTCGACCATCACCAGGGACACCGCGAACGGCGGCAAGACGGCCGGCGACATCAACAACGGCGACTGGATCTCCTTCGAGCCGTACGTCCTGAGCAACGCCAAGAGCATCACGGCGCGCGTCTCCTCCGGCGGCGCGGGCGGCACACTCGAGATCCGCGCGGGCTCGTCGACCGGCCGGCTGCTCGGCAAGGCGACCGTGCCGGTGACCGGCGGCTGGGAGAACTTCCAGGACGTCACCGCGGGCCTGTCCGGCGCACCCCGCGGCACGACCACGCTCTACCTGGTCTTCAAGGGGAGCGGCACCGGAGCCCTGTACGACGTCGACGACTTCACCTTCACGACGGGTTGAGGGGAGGAGCTGTGATGCACTCAACCGGCAGACTGACAACCGCCGTTGTGGGCGCGGCACTCGTCCTCGGCTGCGTCTCGGGACCGGCCGCGTCGGACTCCGACGCGGACGCCGGGCGGATACTGGTCTTCTCCAAGACGGCCGGCTTCCGCCACGACTCCATCCCGGACGGGGTGGCAGCCCTCAAGGAACTCGGCGCGACAAGCGGCTACACCGTCGACGCCACCGAGGACGCGGGCGCCTTCACACCGAAGAACCTGCGGCGCTATGACGCCGTGGTCTTCTTCTCGACGACCGGGGACGTCCTGGGCGGCACCCAGCAGCGCGCCTTCGAGGGCTACATCCGGCACGGCGGCGGCTATATGGGCGTCCATGCGGCCGCCGACACCGAGTACGACTGGGCGTTCTACGGCGGCCTCGCCGGTGCGTATTTCGATTCGCACCCGGCGATCCAGCGCGCGACGGTGCATGTCGAGGACCGCGCGCACCCCGCGACCGCGGGTCTGAACGCCGCCTGGGACCGGACGGACGAGTGGTACAACTACCGCTCCAACCCCCGGGAACGGGCCCACGTCCTCGCCACGCTGGACGAGTCGTCGTACACCGGCGGCAGCATGGAAGGCGACCATCCGATCGCCTGGTGCCAGCACTACCAAGGAGGCCGCTCCTTCTACACGGGCGGCGGCCACACCAAGGAGTCCTACGCCGAACCCGCCTTCCGACAGCACCTGTTGGGCGGGCTCCGCTGGACGGCCGGTGACGCCCAGGCCGACTGCCGACCGGAGAACGACTACCGCTCCCTCTTCGACGGCACCTCCGACTCACTGGCCGACTGGAAGCAGGCGGGCCCCGGTTCGTTCGTCCTGAACGACGACGGCACGCTCACGACGACCGGCGGCCTCGGCATGCTCTGGTACGCAGGCCAAGGCTTCGGCGCGTACTCGCTGAAGCTCGACTGGAAGGTGGACGGGGACGACAACTCCGGGGTATTCGTGGGATTTCCGCCCTCGGACGATCCGTGGTCGGCTGTCAACAACGGCTATGAGATCCAGATCGACGCCACGGACGTACCGGAGAAGACGACCGGGTCCGTCTACGGCTTCCAGTCCGCCGACCTGGCCGAGCGCGACCGTGCGCTGAACCCGCCGGGGGAGTGGAACACGTACGAGATCCGCGTGCAGGGCGAGCGCCTCCAGGTGTGGCTCAACGGCGTGCAGATCAACGACTTCACCAACACCGATCCGGCCCGGAGCCTGCGCGACGGACACGTCGGCATCCAGAACCATGGAGGCGACGACCAAGTGTCCTTCCGCGACATCCGGATCAAGGAACTGCCCGCGAAGGGGCCGAGGACCTCGGCCTCTGAGGGCGACTGAGCGGCGGCGGGCGGGGGACGCCGGACCCCCGCCCGCCGTCCCCCCACTCGTGCCCGGGTTTCGTGCATGACGGCTGGCGTGCGGCGTTCACGTCTGTCGGCTCACGCCACGGCGTTCGCGCACGGTGTTCGCGTACGACAAGGAGGCTGCCCATGTCCGCGTCCCTTTCCCGACCGCCTCGTGTGGGCGTATGGCTGATCGGAGCCCGCGGCTCCGTGGCCACGACCGTCGTCGCGGGGTGTGCCGCCGTGACCGCGGGCCTGCATCCGCCCACGGGCATGGTCACCGAGACCCCCGACTTCACGGACTGCGGCCTGCCGCCCCTGTCCTCCCTCGTCTTCGGCGGCCACGACACGGTCGACTGCCCCCTGCCGAAGCGTGCCGAGGCCCTGGCGGCGGGCGGCGTCCTGCCACCGGGACTCCCCGCCGCGATCGCGTCCGAACTGACCGCGGCGGACCAGGAGATCAGGCCCGGCGGCCCGGCTCCCGGAGACACCAGGGACGAAGACGACCTGATCACCGCCTTCGCCGCGGACATCCAGGACTTCGTACGACGGTGCGGTCTGACGCGGGCGGTGGTGGTGAACGTGGCCTCCACGGAGCCCCCGGCCACCGGCGCCGCGCTGCCGCCGAGTTCCCTGTACGCGGCGGCCGCCCTCCGCGCGGGCTGCCCCTACGTCAACTTCACCCCGTCGACCGGCCTGCACCACCCTTCGCTCGCCGCCCCGGCCGAGGCGAGCGGTCTGCCCTACGCGGGCCGCGACGGCAAGACCGGCCAGACACTGCTGCGTTCCGCGCTCGGCCCGATGTTCGCGCAGCGCGCGCTCGCGGTCCGGGCCTGGTCCGGCACGAACCTGCTGGGCGGCGGTGACGGCGCGGCACTCGCCGACCCCGGTGCCGCGGCGGCGAAGAACGCCGGCAAGGAGCGGGTGCTCGCGGAGACTCTGGACGCCGTCCCCGAGGGCGAGGTCCACATCGACGACGTCCCCGCACTCGGCGACTGGAAGACCGCGTGGGACCACATCGCCTTCGACGGTTTCCTCGGCACCCGGATGATCCTCCAGACCATCTGGCAGGGCTGCGACTCGGCACTCGCGGCGCCACTCGTACTGGACCTGGCCCGGCTGGCGGCCCGCGCCCACGAAACCGGCATCTCCGGCCCGCTGTCCGAACTCGGCTTCTTCTTCAAGGACCCGGTGGGGGAGGGGCCCGCGGCCCTTGGTGAGCAGTACGTGGTGTTGCGGGAGTTCGGGGGCCGGTTGAGGGATGCGGGGGGCGGTGCCGCGGACGAGGTCGCGGGGGAGCCGGAGAGCGGGTCCGTGCCCCAGGCCGAGGAGCAGCGATGAGCGGGGGGCGCGAGCGGGCATGGCTGCGTGCCGTGGGTGACGCAGGGACGGGGTCGCGAGCTGCGCGGCATGGTGATGGAGCGGCGGCGCGGGGTGTGGGCCAGGCTGGTGCTGGTGCTGGTGCTGGTGCTGGTGCTGGTGCTGGTGCTGGTGCTGGTGCTGGTGCGGGCCAGGTCGTGCGCCTGGTCGATGCCCGTACCGACCAGACCCCGCGTCAAGTCCACGCGCGCGCCGACATCCCGAGCCGTGCACGCGCCTGGGCCGAACTTCTGCGTCTCCCGGCCCTGTTCACGGTGCCCGGCGATGCCCTGGCCGGCGCGGCCGCGACCGGGGTGCGCCCCAACCGCCGCACTCTGCTCGCCATCGGCTCCTCCCTCTGTCTCTACGAAGCCGGTATGGCCCTCAACGACTGGGCGGACCGGGACGAGGACGCCGTGGAACGCCCGCACCGCCCCCTCCCCTCCGGCCGTATCCACCCCACCGCGGCCTTCACGGCAGCCTGCGCGTTCACCGCGGGAGGCCTGGCCCTGGCTGCCCGCGCCGGCCGTCCCGCCCTCGCGGTCGCGGTGCCTCTCGCGGCGACCGTCTGGGCCTACGACCTCGCCGTGAAGCACACCCCCGCAGGCCCGCCCGCCATGGCCCTGGCCCGCGGCCTGGACGTCCTCCTCGGCGCCGCGGCCACCGCCGGCCGCACCCGCGACGCCCTTCCCTCCGCCGCCGCCCTCGGCACCCACACCCTCGCGGTCACCACCGTGTCCCGCCAGGAGACCCAGGGCGGCTCACCGTTGGCACCCTTGGCAGCGCTGGTCACGACCGCCTGTCTGTCGGGGCTGCTGACCCGCGCACACCCCGCGCGCGAATCCGAAAAACCCTCGCCGGATTCCCCTGCCCACACAAGCCGCACGTCCTTCCGACCCCCGGCAGGCCGAGTGACTGCAGCCGTCCTCGGCCTGCCGGGCACCACAACCCCGGCCACGACGACCCCCGCCACCCCGAGCCCTCTTCCCACCGTCCTCGCCACGGCGTACGCCGCGACCGCCGCACGCCCCTACTTCCACGCCACGCTCAACCCCTCACCCCCACTCACCCAACGAGCCGTCGCCGGCGGCATCCGCGCGATGATCCCCCTCCAGGCCACCCTCGCCGCCCGCTCCGGAGCCCCCGTCACCGCCCTGCTGACCGCCGCACTGGCCCCGCTCGCACGCAGGTTCGCAAGGAAGGTGACCATCACATGACCCCGGAACCCCGCGTCCCCGAAATCCCCCGGGCCCCAGGGGCCAACCCCCTCCGCTTCGGCTACGGCACCAACGGCCTCGCCGATCTCCGTCTCGACGACGCCCTCGCCCTGCTCGCCGACCTCGGCTACGACGGCGTCGGGCTGACCCTCGATCACATGCATCTCGACCCGCTGGCATCCGACCTCACCGCCCGCACCCGCCGGGTCGCACGACGGCTGGACGCGCTCGGTCTGGACGTCACCGTGGAGACCGGCGCCCGCTATGTCCTCGACCCGCGCCGCAAGCACGGCCCCTCTCTGCTGGACGCCGATCCGGCGGACCGGGCGCGCCGCGTCGACCTGCTGATCCGGGCCGTCCGGGTCGCCGCCGACCTGGGCGCGAACGCGGTCCACTGCTTCAGCGGGATCACCCCGGCCGGAACGGACACGGACACGGCATGGAAGCGACTGGCCGAGTCGCTCGAACCGGTACTGGATGCCGCCACCGCCAACGGAGTCCCCCTCGCCGTCGAGCCCGAACCCGGTCATCTCCTCGCCACCCTCGCCGACTTCCACCGCCTCCGGCAGACCCTCGGCGACCCTGAGCACCTCGGCTTGACCCTCGACATCGGCCACTGCCAGTGCCTCGAACCCCTGCCGCCCGCCGACTGCGTACGCGCCGCCGCCCCCTGGCTCCGGCACGTCCAGATCGAGGACATGCGCCGCGGCATCCATGAGCACCTCCCTTTCGGTGACGGGGACATCGACTTCCCGCCCGTTCTCGCCGCCCTCGCCGCCTCCGGCTACAAGGGCCTGACCGTCGTCGAACTGCCCCGCCACTCCCACGCCGGCCCGCACCAGGCCGAACTCTCCCTTCCCTTCCTCCACACCGCCGCTCGACAGCACACCCCGCCCGTCGCACCACCCCACGGCGAGCCCTCCGCCACCCCCGCAGGGAGCACCCCATGACGCAACCGCACGCCGCCCCGGACACCCCGGCGACCGGCACCCCAGGCGGCACCACACTCGCCCTCACCCCGCTGGACGAGCTGCACCGCCACCTCACGACCCGCCTCACCGGCGCCGCCCGCACCTGGCTCGACCGGGCGCTCGACGAGGCCACCGCACACCCCGGCACCCACGGCCCCATCTCCGTGTGGGAACTACGCCTCGCCGAGGCCGGACGCCGCTGCGGGACCGAACACGCCGACGCCGCCCGCGTCCTGATCCTGCACGCCGCCCGCGCCGACACCGACGCCCTCACCCGGGTCTACTCCCAGGGCACCGCCGCCGAACGCCGAGCCGTCCTGCACGCCCTGCCGCACCTCGTGCCGGGCCCGGACGCCCTGCCGCTCGTCGAGGACGCCCTGCGCACCAACGACACCCGGCTCCTCGCCGCGGCCGTCGGCCCCTACGCCGCCCGGCACCTCACCCCCCACCACTGGCGGCACGCCGTCCTGAAGTGCCTCTTCACCGGTGTGCCCGTCGACGAGGTGGCCGACCTGGAACGCCGCGCGTACGCCGACGCCGAACTCGCCCGCATGCTCGGCGACTACGCGTCCGAACGCACCGCGGCGGGCCGTCCCGTACCGGAGGACCTGCACCGCGTCCTGGCCCTCAGCGAGCCCGCAGCCCCACGGCAACCAGCGGCCGACCCCCACGGCAAGGAGTCCTGATGCGCCTCTTCGACCCCCACATCCACATGACGTCACGGACCACCGACGACTACCAGGCCATGCACGCAGCCGGTGTCCGCGCCGTCGTCGAGCCCTCCTTCTGGCTCGGCCAGCCCCGCACCTCACCCGCCACCTTCCTCGACTACTTCGACTCCCTCCTCGGCTGGGAACCCTTCCGCGCGGCCCAGTACGGCATCGCCCACCACTGCACGCTCGCCCTCAACCCCAAGGAGGCGAACGACCCGCGCTGCCTCCCCGTCCTCGACGAACTGCCCAGGTATCTCGTCAAGGACCAGGTCGTGGCCGTCGGCGAGATCGGCTACGACTCCATGACACCCGCCGAGGACACCGCGCTCGCCACCCAGCTCCAACTCGCCGCCGACCACGAACTGCCCGCGCTGGTGCACACCCCGCACCGCGACAAGCTGGCGGGCCTGCGCCGCACCCTCGACCTCGTCCGGGAGTCCGCACTGCCCCCGGAACGTGTCCTCGTCGACCACCTCAACGAGACCACCGTCAAGGAAGCCAAGGACAGCGGCTGCTGGCTGGGCTTCTCCGTCTATCCCGAAACCAAGATGGACGAGCAGCGGATGGTCGCCATCCTCCAGCAGTACGGACCCGAGCAGGTACTGGTGAACTCCGCCGCCGACTGGGGCCGCAGCGACCCCCTGAAGACCCGCAAGGTCGCCGACCTGATGCTCGCCGAGGGCTTCACGGAGGACGACGTCGACCGGGTGCTGTGGCGCAACCCCGTCGCCTTCTACAACCTCAGCGGCCGGCTCAACCTCGATGTCGCGGCCACCGACGCCACCCACGAGGGCAACTCCATCCTGCGCGGCGGGGAGTGAGCGATGCGCTTCCGCCACCCCGACGGCTCCACCGTCCACCTCGCCTACTGCACCAACGTCCACCCCGCCGAAACCCTCGACGGCGTCCTCGCGCAACTCCGCGACCACTGCGAACCCGTGCGCCGCCGCCTCGGCCGCGACCGCCTCGGCATCGGCCTCTGGCTCGCCAAGGACGCAGCGCACGCCCTCGTCACCGACCCGTCCGCGCTGCGCGGCCTGCGCACCGAACTCGACCGCCGCGGCCTCGAAGTCGTCACCCTCAACGGCTTCCCCTATGAAGGATTCGGCGCCGAAGAGGTCAAGTACCGCGTCTACAAACCGGACTGGACCGACCCCGAACGCCTCGACCACACCACCGCCCTGGCCCGCGTCCTCGCCGCGCTGCTCCCCGACGACGTCACCGAGGGCACCATCTCCACCCTCCCGCTCGCCTGGCGCACGGACCTGCACGCGAAAGGGAACGAGAGCTCCATCGAGCAGCGCAGCGCGACGGCCCGCACCGCTCTGCTCACGCTCGCCGAACGACTCGACGCGCTCGACGAGTTGACCGGCCGCTCCATCCGCATCGGCCTGGAGCCGGAACCCGGCTGCATCGTCGAGACCACCGCCGACGCCCTCGCCCCGCTGACCGCGATCGCCCACGAACGCATCGGCATCTGCGTCGACACCTGCCACCTCGCCACCTCCTTCGAAGACCCGCACACCGCCCTGGACGCGCTCACCGAGGCCGGCGTCCCCGTCGTCAAGTCCCAGCTCTCCGCCGCCCTGCACGCCGAACACCCCCATCTCCCCGAAGTCCGTGAGGCGCTCGCCGCCTTCGACGAACCCCGCTTCCTGCACCAGACCCGCACCTCCCCCACTCTCAACTCCGTTCGAGCGGGAGGGACCCCCACCGCCGCCGGCCTGCACGGCACCGACGACCTCGGCGAGGCCCTCAAGGGCGACACCCTCCCCGACGCCGCCCCCTGGCGAGCCCACTTCCACGTCCCCCTGCACGCGGCCCCCGCCGCACCCCTCACCTCCACGCTCCCCGTGCTCAAGTCCGCGCTCACCAGCCTGGTCGGCGGCCCGCACCCGCTCACCAGCCACCTCGAGGTCGAGACGTACACCTGGCAGGCCCTCCCACCCGAACTGCGGCCCCGCGGCCGGGGTCAGCTCGCCGACGGCATCGCCGCCGAACTCACCCTCGCCCGCGACCTGTTGACGGACCTCGGCCTGAAGGAACTGCCATGACCCGATCCGAAGGGGCCACTCCTCTCCTCGTCCTCGACGTCGTCGGACTCACCCCCCGCCTGCTCGACCACATGCCCCACCTCAAGACGCTCGCCCAGGCCGGCTCCCGCGCATCGCTCGGCACCGTCCTGCCCGCCGTCACCTGCGCCGCCCAGTCCACCTTCCTCACCGGCACCCACCCGTCGGAGCACGGCATCGTCGGCAACGGCTGGTACTTCCGCGAACTCGGCGATGTCCTGCTCTGGCGGCAGCACAACGGCCTGGTCGCCGGGGACAAACTCTGGGACGCCGCCCGCCGCGCGCACCCCGGCTACACGGTCGCCAACATCTGCTGGTGGTACGCCATGGGCGCCGACACCGACATCACCGTCACCCCCCGTCCGATCTACTACGCCGACGGCCGCAAGGAACCCGACTGCTACACCCGCCCCGTCGCCCTGCACGACGAACTCACCGCCGAACTCGGCACCTTCCCCCTCTTCCACTTCTGGGGACCCGGCGCGGACCTGGTCTCCAGCCGCTGGATCATCGACGCCACCCGCCACATCATGCGCACCCGGCACCCCGACCTGACGCTCTGCTACCTCCCCCACCTCGACTACGACCTACAGCGCTTCGGCCCCGACGACCCACGCTCGCTCAAGGCGGCCACCGACCTGGACGCGGCCCTGGCCCCACTCCTGGCCGACGCCCGCGCAGAAGGCCGTACCGTCGTCGCGCTCTCCGAATACGGCATCACCCGCGCGGATCGCCCCGTCGACATCAACCGCGCTCTGCGCCGCGCCGGTCTGCTGGAAGTTCACACGCAGGACGGCATGGAGTACCTCGACCCGATGGCATCACGCGCCTTCGCGGTGGCCGACCATCAGATCGCCCACATCTATGTGCGCCGCCCCGAGGACCTCGACGCGACCCGGGCAGCGCTCGACGGCCTACCCGGCATCGAGCAACTCCTCGACGACGAGGGCAAGAAGACCCACCACCTCGACCATCCGCGCTCCGGCGAGCTCGTCGCCGTGGCGGAGCCGGACGCCTGGTTCACGTACTACTACTGGCTCGACGACGAACGCGCGCCCGACTTCGCGCGACTCGTCGAGATCCATCGCAAACCCGGCTACGACCCGGTCGAACTCTTCATGGATCCCCTCGACCCCTACGTCAAGGTCAAGGCGGCCACGGCATTGGCGCGCAAGAAACTCGGCATGCGCTACCGGATGGCGGTCGTGCCCCTCGACCCGTCACCTATTCGCGGCAGCCACGGCCGCCTTCCCACGAGCGACGACGACGGTCCGCTCATCATCTGCTCCACCCCCCGCGCTGTCGGCGACCGCGTCGCGGCCACCGATGTGAAGTCACTGCTGCTCCAACTGGCCGGTCTTTCCTGACTGGTCACAAGTGAAGCACTCACCACTGACAACGCCCTCCCACCTCGAGGAGTTCCGCATGAGCCGCACACCTCGCACGGTCAGAACGAGCAAGGCGAACGACCCCGAACTGGCCCACCGCCTCAGCAGACGAGGCATGCTCGGCGTGGCAGCCGGCGCCACCGCCGCCGCACTGCTCGGCGCCGCGTCCGCCCCCGCCGTGGCCGCCACCGACGCGGAAGCCGGCGCCGAGCGCCGCGGCCGTCCCGTCCTGCCCCCTGGCCGCCTCGGCATCCAGCTGTACAGCCTCCGCGACAAGGTCTCCACCCTCGGCTTCGCCGCCGTATTCGCCGAACTGGAGAAGTACGGCTACGACGAGGTCGAGTTCGCCGGCTACACCCAGGGCTCGGCGGGACCGATCACGCTCGCCCAGCTCAAGCGGCTGGCGAGGAACTACGGCCTGAACCCCATCGGCAGCCATGTCGGCTACTACTCCGACGACCCCAATGCCTACACGTTCGCCCAGAACCTCACCAAGGTCCTCGACGACGCCCAGGCCCTCGGCCTCAAGCACATCGGCACCGCATCCGGCCCGTTCCGCTACGGCTCGACCGTCGACGCCTGGAAGCGCGCCGCCGAGGAGTTCAACACCTACGGCGCCGCGGCGAAGAAGCGCGGCATGAAGTTCTACCAGCACAACCACTCCGAGGAGTTCTCCTTCGCCACCGACAACCCCAAGGTCCGCCTCTACGACGTGCTGCTCGCCGAGACCGACCCGGACCTCGTCTTCCTGGAGATGGACATCTTCTGGGCCTACTCGGGCCAGTTCCGCTTCTCCAAGCGCCCCGACGGCACACCCGCCCCCTTCGAACCCCTCGACTACGTGCTCAAGCAGCCCGACCGCTACCCGCTGTTCCATGTGAAGGACGGCGAGAGCGACCCGTCGAACCAGTACGGCTACCGCATGACCGACGTCGGCGACGGCGACATCGACTACCAGCGGTTCATCTCCGCCGTCACCCGCCTGCGCGGCCACCGCCTGGCCCACCACTGGCAGGCCGAACACGACAACCCGACCGAGTCCTTCACGTTCGCCCGCCGTTCCAGCGCGCACCTGCACTCACTGCGCGAGAAGTGCTGACGGATACGACTGAGACGTGGCCCACCGGCGCAGGGGGCGCTCCCCGCCGGTGGGCCCCGCCGTCGTGTCGCGGGGGGCCGGTCAGCCCTGGGTGGCCGCGGCCCGTAGGGCGATGCGGTCCTGTCCCGCGTACACGTTCATGGAGGTCCCTCGCAGGAACCCGATCAGGGTGAGGCCGGTCTCGGTGGCCAGGTCGACTGCCAGGGAGGAGGGGGCGGATACGGCCGCCAGGACCGGGATGCCGGCCATGACCGCCTTTTGCGCGAGTTCGAAGGAGGCTCGGCCGGAGACGAGCAGGATCGTGCGGGACAGGGGCAGGTTGCCGTGCTGGAGGGCGCGGCCGACGAGTTTGTCGACCGCGTTGTGGCGGCCGACGTCCTCGCGTATGTCGACCAGTTCTCCGTCCTCGGTGAACAGGGCGGCGGCGTGCAGGCCCCCGGTCCGGTCGAAGACCCGTTGTGCCGCGCGCAGCCGGTCGGGGAGGCGCGCGAGCAGTTCGGGGTCGACTCGGACCGGGGGAGTGTCGGCGATGGGCCAGCGGGCTGTCGTACGGACTGCGTCGAGGCTTGCTTTGCCGCACAGGCCGCAGGACGAGGTGGTGTAGACGTTGCGCTCAAGCGTGATGTCGGGGATGACAACCCCTGGAGCGGTCTTCACGTCGACCACGTTGTAGGTGTTCGAGCCGTCCACGGTGGCACCCGCGCAGTACACGATGTTCTGAAGCTCCGAAGCGGCAGCCAGCACTCCTTCGCTCACCAGGAATCCGGCGGCGAGCGCGAAGTCGTCGCCGGGTGTGCGCATGGTGATCGCGAGCGGTTTGCCGTTGAGTCTGATCTCCAGGGGTTCCTCGGCGACGAGTGTGTCCGGGCGGGTGGAGACCGCCCCGTCCCGGATCCGGATCACCTTGCGTCGTTCCGTGACTCGTCCCATGACCGGCCTCAGTTCCGTGCCGCCGCGACCGGCAGCTTCTCGATGCGGATCGCCGACGCCGTGAACTCCGCCGCCCCCGCGATCGGACAACTGGCCCTGACCGTCTGCTGGTTGATGTCCGCGTCCGCCGGAAGGCGCAGGGCCATGAACGCCAGGCCCGGCCGCAGCGCCGGGTCCACCCAAACCGGTGCCACCAGTGAGCCGCGCCGGGTGGAGACCCGTACCTGCTCACCGACCACCACGCTGTAGTGCTCGGCGTCCTCCGAGCTCAGCTCGATGCACTCGCCGCGCCGCAGCGGCGCAGCGGAATCCCCCCTCTGGACACTGCTGTTGTACGAGTCGAGGCGGCGTCCCGTGGTGAGGCGGACCGGATACCGCTCGTCCGTCAGGTCGACGGGCGGGGCCTGCTGGACGAGCCGGAAGGGCGCGCGCTGAACCCCCGAGCCCTGCTGACCCGTGTGGCCGGTCAGCAGGGACAGGTTGATCAGGGACTGGAGATGGTCGGTGCCGTTGTCGAGCTCCGTGTCGCCCGGCAGCCGAATCAGCCGGGCCTGCTCGTCGCGGGTCCAGACGTGCGCCAGCCCCCGGATCGCGGCAGCCGGTATGCCCGTCACCTTCTCCGCGAGCGACAAGGTCCAGGGTTCGACCAGCTGCCGGTACTCCTCGAAGCCGCTCGTCGCTCGTTCGATGAAGGCATGGTCGGCGAGCCCCGCGTGGATGATCTCCCGGCCGATCGCGTGGGCCAGCGGGACGTCGGTACCGGGGTTCGGCCGGAGCCGGCCCGCCGTCCCTTGTCTGTGCTGCGGGACAAGTCCGCTCATGCGGCGGTCCGCAGGGCGAGCAGATCCGAGATGGCGTACACGGTGCGCAGGGTGGGCACCTCGACGCCGGTGATCTCCGCCAACTCGACCACGGCGGCCAGGAGTACGTCGAGTTCGAGCGGCTTGCCGCGCTCCAGGTCCTGGAGCGTGGAGGTGCGGTGGTCTCCGACGCGTTCCGCGCCCGCGAGCCGGCGTTCGATGGAGACGCCGACCTTGCAGCCCAGCGCCTCGGCGACGGCCAGCGTCTCGGCCATCATGGTCTCGATGACTTTGCGGGTGCCGCCGTGCAGGCACATCTGCCGCATGGTGGCGCGGGACAGGGCGCTGATCGGGTTGAAGGAGATGTTGCCGAGCAGCTTGAGCCAGATGTCGTTGCGCAGGTCGGGTTCGACCGGGCACTTCAGACCGCCGGCCTGCATGGCCTCGCTGAAGACCTGGCAGCGGGCCGAGATACTGCGGTCCGGTTCGCCGATGGAGAACCGGGTGCCCTCCAAGTGGCGGACGACGCCGGGACCTTCGAGTTCGGTGGCCGCGTAGACCACGCATCCGATGGCCCGTTCGGGCGCGAGCACCGCACTGACCGCGCCGTCCGGGTCCACACTCTCGATGCGGTGGCCGTCGTAGAGGCCGCCGTGCGCGTGGAAGTACCACCAGGGGATGCCGTTCTGGGCGGCGATCACCGCCGTGGTGTCGTGCAGCAGTGGCTCGATCAGCGGCCCGCACGCCGCGTACGAGTTCGCCTTGAGGCCGAGGAAGACGTAGTCGACCGGGCCGATCTCGGCCGGGTCGTCGGTGGTGTGGGCGCGGGCGGTGAAGTCACCGCGCGGGCTGAGGACCTGTACTCCGTGTTGCCTCATGGCCGCGAGATGCGGTCCACGGGCGACGAGGTGCACGTCGGCGCCGGCGCGGTGGAGTGCGGCGCCGACGTAGGCGCCGATCGCTCCGGCGCCGAGGACTGCGACTTTCACTGGGTGGCGCTCCGTTCGGTCGAGGGATACCGAGGAACTGCCGAACTGTGTCGACGAAATATTGTCTACAGGATGGAGTCGACGACAGCAAGAGTTGTGACGCCACTCCGGCGGCCCGCCCATCGCTCCCGCCGCCGTGAGCTGTCGGTACGGCTCCGGGCGGCTCCGGGCGGCGAGGCCGACACCTGCGTCTGCGGGCATTTGTGCGCCGTAGACTGTAGGCGAAAGCCAATTCATATTTGGCTTCGTGCTGCAGCGCCGTCCGCTGCTCAGGAGGGACCGCGATGTTGTCGACGACCGGACTGCCGCAGGGTGCGGTGCCCAAGCTCGAACGCCCCGGCCCGCTGCGCGACCGTGTCTACGAGGCGCTGCTCGAACTCATCACGACCCGTGCCCTCCAGCCGGGCCAGCACCTGGTGGAGAGCGAACTCGCCGGGCATCTGGGGGTGTCCCGCCAGCCGGTACGTGAGGCGCTCCAGCGTCTCAGTACCGAGGGCTGGGTCGATCTGCGGCCCGCCCAGGGCGCGTTCGTACACGAGCCCACCGAGGAGGAGGCCGACCAACTCCTCACCGTCCGTACACTGTTGGAGGCCGAGGCCGCCCGGCTCGCCGCCGCCAACGCGGGCAGCGCCGGCATCACCACGCTGGAGGAGCTGTGCGCGCAGGGCGAGAGCGCGGTCGACGCCGATGACGTGGACGGCGCGGTGGCGTTGAACGCCCGGCTCCACGCGAAGGTCATGGAGCTCGCGGGCAACACGGTCCTCGCCGAGCTGGCCGCGCAGGTCGACCGGCGCGTCCGCTGGTACTACACGCCGGTCGCCCGGCAGCGTGGGCACCAGTCCTGGGCCGAGCACCGTGAGCTGATCGCGGCGATCGCGGACCGCGACGAGCAGCGCGCCACGCAGGTCATGCGCGCCCACACGGAACACACGCGGAAGATGTACCACGAGCGCGAGAAGTAGCCGGGCGGCCCTGACCAGCAGAGCAGGCGGCTCTCCCCTGCGGCGGATGCCGCAGGGGAGAGCCGCCTGCTGTCCGGACTTCCTCGCTCAGCCCGCTGCTTGCGGCTGTGGTGCCGATACGCCGGCCCCGGTCCGCCCCGGCTGCCGCAGCAGCAGGGCGATCGCCGCCGCGACCATCGAGGTGGCGCCGGCCAGCGCGTAGGCGCCGTTGTAGCCCCAGGCTGCGACCACCATGGAGCCGAGGCCGCCGCCGAACAGGCCGCTGATCAGCTTGCCGCTGTACACCAGCCCGTAGTTGGAGGCGTTGTAGTTCTCCCCGAAGTAGTCCGGGGTGAGCGCCGCGAACAGCGGGTAGAACGCGCCGCCGCCGAAGCCGGAGAGGAAGGCGAAGAACAGGAACAGCGCCTCGCTCTTGACGTCACCGGCCCAGATCACACCGAACTGGGAGAGACCCAGGACGAGAATGACGAACACCAGGGTGGACTTGCGGCCCCACTTGTCGGAGAGCCAGCCCACGACCCCGCGGCCGATGCCGTTGATGACCGCCATGACCCCCATGGAGGAGGCCGCCACCAGCGGGCCGAAGCCCACCTCCTTGGCGAAGTCGACCTGGAAGGAGATCCCGAAGATGGACACGCCCGCGGTCATGACGAGGGCGATCCACATCAGGGGAAGCATGCCGGTCCTGATGGCCTCCTTGGGTGTGTACTGCTTCACCGCGGGAGGGTTCTTGGCCAGGCTCTCGGCCCCCTTCTTGGTGCCGCCGTAGGTCAGCGGGTCGACGTCCGCGGGCCACCAGTTCTTCGGCGGATCCTTGAAGAAGAACGCGCACCCGAAGACCACGATCACGATGTAGCAGCCGATGAGGTCCAGGACGCGGTGGTAGTTCGCGGTGTCGAAGCCGTAGTTGAAGATGAAAATAAAGGGCAGTGATCCGTACGCGAAGCCGCCGTTGACGAATCCGGTCTTGGCTCCCCGGCGTTCGGGGAACCACTTGCCGACCATGTTGATACAGGTCGCGTAGACGAGGCCGGCGCCGATCCCCCCGATGACGCCGAATCCCAGGATCGCCAGCCAGACGTTGCCCAGGTGCGACAGGGCGAGGAACCCGACCAGGCACATGGCCGAGCCGATGTACATCGCCCTGCGGGCGGTGAGTATGCCCTTCTCCCGCAGCCAGCCCGCCGGGAAGGCGATGCCGGCCTGGAAGAAGACCCAGACGCTGAGGATCCAGAAGGTGTTGCTCTGCGTCCAGCCGTGGGCGTGGGACAGGGTGTCCTCCGCCGAGCCGTACGCGTACTCGAAGACGCTGATGGCCATCATGGCGATCCACGGCAGATACACCATGATCTTGCGGGAGTGGCCGAGGATGTCCCGGTCACTCTCGCCGACGCGGTAGATGCGACCGTGGGTATCGGTCACTTCGTTGTAGGGACGGTGTGCGGCGTCGCTTTGTGCGGACTTGCCGGCCTTGCTGTTTGCTGCGTACGGATCTGCCGTCATGTCAGGCTGTTTCCTCGCCGAGGGGGTGCGGGTTGGGGACGGTGAGACGACCGGCTTTCGGCCTGCCGGGGGCCTTCAGGAAGAGCGCCAGCACAGCGGAGCCCAGTCCGATGCAGCCGGCGATGACGAACGCGCCCTCGTAGTCCCAGACGCCGACCACGACCGAGCCGACTCCGGAGCCCACGAGGCCGGAGATGAGTTTCGAGCTGTAGACCATGCCGTAGTTGGAGGCGTTGTTGTTCTCGCCGAAGTAGTCCGCCGTCATGGCGGCGAACAGGGGGAAGATCGCCCCGCCGCCGAAGCCGGAGACCATGGAGCAGAAGAGGAAGAACGGCATGCTGCCCATCTGGCCCGAGATCAGCACACCGAACTGGGCGGTGCCCAGCACCAGACACACGATGATCAGCGTGTTACGGCGGCCGAACTTGTCGGAGATCCAGCCGATCACGCCGCGTCCCGTGCCGTTGACGATCGCCTTCAGGGACATCGCCGTGGCCACGATCCCGCCCGCGAAGCCCATGTCCTTGCCGAACGGCACCTGGAAGGCGATGCCGAAGATGTTGATCCCGGCCGTGCACAGCAGGCAGAACCACATCATCCACAGGACGGGCGTGCGTGCGGCCTCCTTCGGTGTGTACTGCTTCACCGCCGGCGGGTTCTTCTCCAGCGCGCGCCGGATCTTCGGGTCGTCGGTCACCTTCAGCGGGTCGACGTGCGGGGGCCACCAGTTCTTCGGCGGGTCCTTGAAGAACCACCCGGAGAACGCCACGACGGAGCAGCAGATGAGGCCGACCATCACCAGGACGACCTCGTAGTTGCTCAGGTCCATGTACGAGGTGAACAGGAACACGAAGGGCACCGAGCCGTAGGCGAAACCGCCGTTGACCATGCCGGTCTTGCCGCCCTTGCGCTCCGGATACCACTTGCCGACCATGTTCACGCAGGTCGCGTAGACGAGGCCGGCGCCTATGCCGCTGCACATGCCGAAGCCGAGGTAGGCGACGATCACGTTCGGCGCGAACGCGAGTGAGAGATAGCCCAGGACCGTGCCCAGCGCGCCGAGCATCATCGCGTACCGCGCGGGAAGCTTTCCGCTCTCCCGCAGCTGCCCGGCAGGGAAGGCCACGGCCGCCTGGAAGAACACCCAGACGCCCATCAGCCAGAAGATGTGCCCACTGCTCCACAGATGCGCCTCGTGCAGTGTGTCCTCGGCCGACGTGAACGCGTACTCCGAGGAGCTGATGCCCATCATGCCGATCCAGGGGAAGAGCACCATGGTCCATCGTGGCCGCCCCATGATGTCCCGGTCGGTTTCGCCGAGCCGATACACGCGGCCGTTGCGGTCCGTCACCTCCCTGTAGGTGACGGACTTCGAGTATTCGACGGTTGTCATCTTCTCAAGCACTCCTTGCGTCGAAAGATCTGGCCAGCGCCCCCTGTCCAAATGCCTTTCGTGCGCGCGCGTGTCCCGGGGTCGCCCGACGCGCACCGTCGGTCGACCCCGTCCACATTCACCTCATGGGCCACCGCCCAACAAGACTCGTGACGTGGGTCTGGAGCAGCACGTCAGATCACCCCGCTCGACCTGAGCAGACGCAGCTCCTCGTCGCCGAGGCCGAGCTCGCCGATATAGAC
>NZ_JAFFSX010000020.1 GCF_017948485.1 Streptomyces sp. GESEQ-35
GGAGCTGCGCAACGCGGGCAAGGCCTACGGCAACATCCATGCCCTGCACGGGGTCAACCTGAGGGTCCATCCCGGCAACGTCACCTGCGTGCTGGGCGACAACGGCGCCGGCAAGTCCACCCTGATCAAAATCATTTCCGGGCTGCACCAGCACACCGAGGGCGAGTTCCTCGTCGACGGCGAACCGGTGCACTTCTCCACCCCGCGCCAGGCTCTCGACCGCGGCATCGCGACCGTCTACCAGGACCTCGCCGTGGTCCCCCTGATGCCGGTGTGGCGCAACTTCTTCCTCGGCTCCGAGATGACCAAGGGCCCCTGGCCCGTCCGCCGTCTCGACATCGAGAAGATGAAGAAGACCGCCGACGAGGAACTGCGCAACATGGGCATCCTCCTGGACAACCTGGAACAGCCCATCGGCACCCTCTCCGGCGGCCAGCGCCAGTGCGTGGCGATCGCCCGCGCCGTCTACTTCGGCGCCCGCGTCCTCATCCTCGACGAGCCCACCGCCGCCCTCGGCGTCAAGCAGTCCGGTGTCGTCCTCAAGTACGTCGCCGCCGCCCGCGAGCGCGGCCTCGGCGTCATCTTCATCACCCACAACCCCCACCACGCCTACATGGTCGGCGACCACTTCAGCGTCCTGCGCCTCGGAACCATGGAACTGAACGCCTCCCGCGACGACATCAGCCTCGAAGAACTCACCAACCACATGGCCGGCGGCACCGAACTCGCCGCCCTCAAGCACGAGTTGTCCCAGGTACGCGGCGTCGACGTCGAAGAACTCCCCGATGAGAAAGACCTCGCAGCCCTGTAGCGGCATATCCCCAGCAGGGCAAGGCCAAAAGCCCCAACTGCTGGGGGACTTGCCCCGTTGGCCGACGTCAGAACGACGTGTCCGGTGCCGCGTCACTGGTGCCTCGTACCACCAGCTTCGGGTCCAGCACTGCCTCCCGGGCTTCCAGCTCCGGATTCTCCAGCCGCTGCACGGCGAACCGCACGGCGTGCTCTGCCATGAGAGCAGCGTCCTGGCGGACGGTGGTCAGACCGATCGGCATCAGATGGGAGAGGTGGCTGTCGTCGTACCCGACGACGGACATATCGCGTGGGACATCAACGCCCGCCCGCGTCAACGCCATCAACAGGCCCCACGCACACCGGTCGTTGCCCGCGAGGACCGCCGTCGGCAGGCGTTGCCCCTGATCGCGCTCCGCCAGGAGAAGTCGGCCCGTCTCGATGCCCGACTCCTCCGTGTGCTCCCCGGGGATCACCCGCACCTCGGACTCCAGCCCGTGCCGGCGCATCGCGGCCCGGTAGGCACGCCGCCGCTCGGCCGATCCGGGTCCCCGGCCGCCGTCGATGTGCACGATCCTGCGGTGCCCCAGTTCGACGAGATGCTCCATGGCCTGCTGCACACCCTTGCCCTCGGCGCTGTGCACGAAGTCCACGCGGGCGCGGGGCACTCGGCGGCTGACCGAGACGGTCACCACCCGGTGTCCGAGTTCGTCGAGATACCTGGCCTCGGCCTCGGGGCCGAGCAGGATCAGCGCCTCGCAGCGGTGACTGAGCAGCGCCTCGGCCGCCTTCGCCTCGCTACGGCCATCGGTGGCCGCGGAGAGCAGGACGTCGTAGCCGAGGCGTTCGGCCTCGGGGTATATCCCCTGGATGAGGTCCGCGTGGAAGGTCTGGTGCACGGTGAACATCACGCCGAGCGTGCGGCTCCGGCCGCGGGCCAGCAGCCGGGCCGCGCTGTCGGGGTGGTAGCCGATTTCGTCGGCGACCCGCAGCACGCGCTCCCGGGTCTCCTCGCTCGCCCCTGGCTGACCGCGGAAGATGATCGAGACGAGCGCCCGGGACACCCCCGCTTTCGCGGCGACGTCCACCATCGTGGGCCGCCGCTTTCCCGACGCATCCACCTGTGATCCACCCTTCGACGTGCCCACCCTACGGCCCTCTCGAAATCTCCCAGCAACAAGGTATTGACATGACATTTGGACAGGGGTCATCGTACACAGACTAGAGCGCGCTAGTAGAGCGCGTTAGCGAACCTTTGAGAATCCCCGTCTCTGGCACGAAAAGGAAACCAGCGTGATGCCGTTCGAAGTGCTGACCATGGGCCGCGTGGGGGTGGATGTGTACCCGCTCCAGACGGGTGTGGGGCTGGCGGAGGTCACGTCGTTCGGCAAGTACCTGGGTGGCAGCCCGACCAATGTCGCCGTGGCCGCCGCTCGGTACGGCCGCTCGTCGGCCGTGATCACGAAGACGGGCCGGGACCCGTTCGGGGACTTCGTCCGTACGGCCCTGGAGGGTTACGGCGTCGACAGCCGGTTCGTCGGTACGTCGGACATCGCGCCGACGCCGGTGACGTTCTGCGAGATCTTCCCGCCGGACGACTTCCCGCTGTACTTCTACCGCCTGCCGAAGGCTCCCGACCTGGACATCCAGCCGGGCGAGCTGGACCTGGACGCGATCCGCGACGCACAAATCTTCTGGATCACCGGCACGGGGCTGAGCGAGGAGCCGAGCCGCTCGGCCACGCTCGCCGCGCTGGCGCACCGGGCGAAGTCCGGCCGGACGGTCTTCGACCTGGACTGGCGGCCGGCGTTTTGGAAAGGCACAGCCTGGGCCGACGCGGACCAAGCCCGCACCTACTACGCGGAGGCCCTGCGCCACACCACCGTCGCCGTCGGCAACCTCGACGAGTGCGACGTCGCCACCGGTGAGCGTGAGCCGTACGCCGCCGCGAAGGCGCTACTCGCCGCCGGCGTGGAGCTGGCCGTGGTGAAGCAGGGCCCGAAGGGCGTCCTGGCCATGGACCGGGACGGTTCGGCCGCCGAAATACCACCGGTCCCGGTGGACGTCGTCAACGGGCTCGGTGCCGGTGACGCCTTCGGCGGCGCGCTCTGCCACGGTCTGCTCTCCGGCTGGGACACCCGCCGCACGGTCGCCTTCGCCAACGCGGCCGGCGCCCTCGTCGCGGGGCGGCTCTCCTGCTCCGACGCGATGCCCACCGAGGACGAGGTTGACGCCAAGCTCGGCGAGGCGACCACCACCCCCATCGAACGAAAGGCGTGACGACGTGCCGTCCGACAAGCTGAGCCGGATCGTCGACGCCCGGGTCAACGACCCCGGCGCCATCGCGACGGCGGCAGCGCGCCGTGTGAAAGCCTCCTCGCTCCTCGGCGCCCACGGCAAGGCGATGATCGTCGCGGCCGACCACCCCGCCCGCGGCGCCAACGGCGTCGGCGCCGACCCCACCGCGATGGCCGACCGCTTCGAGTTGCTCGACCGCCTGTGCACGGCTCTGGAGCGGCCCGGCGTCACAGGTGTCCTCGGCACCGCCGACATCCTGGAGGACCTGCTGCTGCTCGGCGTCCTCGACGGCAAGAGCGTCTTCGGCTCCATGAACCGCGCCGGCCTCGCAGGCTCCGCCTTCGAGATCGACGACCGTTTCACCGGGTACGACGCCGGGACGATCGCCGCGATGGGCTTCGACGGCGGCAAGATGCTCACCCGTATCGCCCTCGACGACCCGGCGACGCCCTCGGCCCTGGAGACCACCGCCCGCGCCGTCAATGAGCTGAACGACCGTCAACTCATCGCCATGATCGAGCCGTTCCTCTCGACCTGGCAGGACGGCAGGATCCGCAACGACCTCTCGACGGACGCCGTCGTCAAGTCGATCACCATCGCCTCGGGTCTGGGCCGTCGCACCGCCTACACCTGGCTGAAACTGCCCGTCGTCGACGACATGGAACGCGTCCTGGCCTCCTCCACCTTCCCGGCACTGCTGTTGGGCGGCGAGGTCAGCGACCCCGAAGCGGCCTTCGCGTCCTGGGGCAAGGCCCTCAAACAGCCCACCGCACAGGGCCTGGTCGTCGGCCGCTCCCTGCTCTATCCCTCCAGCGGCGACGTCGCCGGCGCGGTCGACAAGGCGGTGAGCCTGCTGTGAGCAGCAAGTACCACCTGCCAAAGGGGGCTTCGGCCGACGTGCCCTACGACCTTGTGATCACGCCCGAGTCGGCGGGCTGGGGATACTCCGGCCTCAGGATCCTGACCCTGGGGCCGGGCGAGGCGCACACCCTGTCCACCGGAGAGTCCGAGTTCCTGGTCCTGCCGCTGACGGGCTCCTGCACCGTCACCACGGACGGCAGGGTGTTCGAACTCGCCGGCCGGACAGGCGTGTTCGCCTCAGCCACCGACTTCGCCTACCTCCCCCGCGAGTCGGAGGCCCTGATCAGCAGCGCGCACGGTGGGACGTACGCGCTGCCCTCCGCCCGTACCGAGCGGAGCTCACTCTCCGCTCGGTACGGGCCCAAGGAGGACGTGCCGGTCGAACTGCGCGGCGCCGGAGCCTGCTCCCGCCAGGTCAACAACTACTGCCTGCCCGGCACCTTCGCGGCCGAGCAGCTGCTGGTGTGCGAGGTGCTCACACCCGGCGGCAACTGGTCCTCCTACCCACCCCACAAGCACGACGAGGCCCGGCCGGGTGTCGAGTCGGAGCTGGAGGAGATCTACTACTTCGAGGTCGCTGGCGAAGGCGGCTTCGGCTACCAGCGGGTCTACGGCACCGTGGAGCGGCCGATCGATGTGCTCGCCGAGGTCCGCTCCGGCGACACCGTGCTGATCCCGCACGGCTGGCACGGCCCGTCAATCGCGGCGCCCGGCTACGACCTCTACTACCTCAACGTCATGGCAGGACCGGGCCAGGACCGCGCCTGGCTGATCTGCGACGACCCCGCCCACGGCTGGGTGCGCACGACGTGGGACTCGCAGGACATCGATGACCGGCTGCCGTTCGGAGCCGAGGAGACCGAGTGATGGAAACGATCAGGCTCACCACCGCCCAGGCGCTCGTGCGTTTCCTGGCCAACCAGTACAGCGAGCGCGACGGCCAGGAGCAGCGGCTGATCCCCGGGGTCTGGGGCATCTTCGGGCACGGCAACGTCGCCGGCATCGGACAGGCACTGCTACAGGCCGCTGTCACCCAAGAGGCCGATCTGCCCTACTACCTGGCCCGCAACGAACAGGGCATGGTGCACGCCTCCGTCGCCTACGCCAAGATGCGCGACCGGCTCGCCACCTTCGCCTGTACGGCGTCGACCGGCCCCGGCTCCACGAACATGATCACCGGGGCGGCTCTGGCGACGACCAACCGGCTCCCCGTTCTGCTGCTGCCCAGCGACATGTTCGCGACCCGGGCCGCCGACCCGGTGCTCCAGCAACTGGAGGACACCCGGGGCGGGGACGTCACAGTCAACGACGCTTTCCGCGCCGTATCGAAGTACTTCGACCGCGTCTCGCGTCCCGAGCAGCTGATCCCGGCCGCCCTGGCCGCGATGCGGGTGCTGACCGACCCGGTGGAGACCGGCGCGGTCACCCTCGCCCTGCCGCAGGACGTGCAGGCGGAGGCGTACGACTGGCCACTCGCCTTCTTCCGGCGGCGGGTCTGGCACGTGGGCCGCCCGGTCCCGGAGCCGGCCGCCGTCGAACGGGCGGCACGGCTGCTGCGCGGCGCGAAGAAGCCGCTCGTCGTGGCCGGTGGGGGTGCTGTGTACTCCGGTGCCGAGACCGCGCTGCGCGCCTTCGCCGAGGCCACCGGCATCCCGGTCGCGGACACACACGCGGGCAAGGGCACGGTGCCGTGGGACCACCCGCAAGCGGTGGGCGGCATCGGCTCGACGGGCTCGTACGCGGCCAATGAACTGGCTCGCGAATCCGATGTCGTGCTCGGCATCGGCACCCGCTACTCCGACTTCACCACCGCCAGCCACACCGTCTTCGGCAACCCGGACGTCACCTTCGTCAACCTCAACGTGGCCCGCCTGGACGCCGTCAAGCACTCGGCGGAACCGCTGGTGGCCGACGCACGGCTCGGCATACAGGCCCTCGCGGGCGCGCTGACGGACTGGGAAGTCGACCCGTCCTACCGGACAAGGACCCGCCAACTGATCGCCCGCAACCGGGAGATCGAGGACCGCTGTTTCACCGTCGGCCATGACCCCCTGCCCGCCCAGACCGAGATCCTCGGCGCACTCAACGAGGTCCTGGACGACCGCGCTGTAGTGATCAACGCGGCCGGGTCCATGCCCGGAGACCTCCAACAACTCTGGCGCGCCCGGGATCCCAAGGCCTATCACGTGGAGTACGCGTACTCCTGCATGGGCTACGAGATCGCCGCCGGTGTCGGCGTCAAGATGGCCGACGCCACCCGCGAGGTCGTCGTACTCGTGGGTGACGGCTCGTATCTGATGATGGCCCAGGAGATCGCGACCATGGTCTCCGAGGGCCTGAAAGTCATCGTCGTCCTCGTCCAGAACCATGGATTCGCCTCCATCGGCTCGCTTTCGGAATCACTGGGTTCGCAGCGGTTCGGCACCAAGTACCGCTTCCGGGACGGGGATTCGGGACTGCTCGACGGTGACGTACTCCCCGTCGACCTGGCCGCCAACGCCTCTTCGCTGGGTGCCGACGTGCTGCACGCCGCCTCCGTCGACGAGTTCCGTACGGCGATGGAGAAGGCGAAGGCCGCCCATCGGACCACCGTCGTCCACGTCGAGACCGACTTGTACGGGCCCAACCCGCCCGGCCACGGCTGGTGGGACGTGCCGGTCGGCCAGACCTCCGCGCTGGAGTCCACCCGCACCGCGTACGAGACGTACGCAGCCCACAAGCAAGCCCAGCGGCACTACCTGTAAGGACACCCTCACGTGAAGACCATCCCGCACTGGATCAACGGCAGCCCCGCCCAGGGCTCCGCCGCCAACACCCAGCCGGTGTTCAACCCGGCCACCGGCGCCGAGCAGGCCCAGGTGATCCTGGGCGGCCCGGCCGACGTGGACACCGCCGTCCAGGCTGCCTCCGCAGCCTTCGAGACCTGGTCGGAGTCCTCGCTGACCCAGCGCACCCAGGTCATGTTCGCCTTCCGCCAGCTCCTCGTCGAGCACGAGGAAGAACTCGGCCGGATCATCTCCGCCGAGCACGGCAAGACCGTCGACGACGCCCGCGGCGAGATCACCCGCGGCCGGGAGGTCGTGGAGTTCGCCTGCGGACTCGGCGACGTGTTGAAGGGATCCTTCTCCGACCAGGTCTCCCGCGGCGTCGACGTCCACAACTTCCGGCAGCCGCTGGGCGTCGTCGCGGGCATCACGCCCTTCAACTTCCCCGCCATGGTGCCCCTGTGGATGCACCCGATCGCCATCGCGACCGGCAACACCTTCATCCTCAAGCCCAGCGAACGCGACCCGTCGGCCGCCAACTTCGTCGCCGACCTGTACAAGAAGGCCGGTCTGCCGGACGGCGTGTTCAACGTCGTCCACGGCGGCAAGGACGCGGTCGACGCGATCCTCACCCACCCCGGCATCGAAGCCGTCTCCTTCGTCGGGTCGACACCGATCGCCAAGTACGTACACGAGCAGGCCACTTCGCACGGCAAGCGGGTCCAGGCCCTCGGCGGTGCCAAGAACCACGCCGTCGTCCTGCCCGACGCCGACCTGGAGTTCGCCGCCAACCACATCACCGCCGGCGCCTACGGCTCCGCCGGCGAACGCTGCATGGCGGTGTCGGTGGCCGTCGCGGTCGGCGACGCCGCCGACGCACTGGTGGAGGTGCTGGAACGCAAGGCCCGCGAGGTGAAGGTCGGCCCTGGCCACGTTCCCGGCGTGGAGATGGGACCGCTGATCACCAAGGTCGCGCAGGAGCGCGTCGAGAACGCCGTCGCCACGGCCACCGAGCAGGGCGCCACCGTCGTCGTCGACGGCCGCGGGCTGAAGATCGACGGGCACGAGGACGGCTTCTTCACCGGCCCCTCCCTCCTCGACCATGTCACCGCCGAGATGGACGCCTACCGGGACGAACTCTTCGGCCCTGTCCTCGCGATCGTCCGCGTCGACACGCTCGATGAGGCCGTCGCCGTCATCAACGCCAACCCGTACGGCAACGGCACCGCGCTGTTCACCGCCTCCGGCGAGGCAGCGCGCCGCTTCCAGCGCAACGTCACGGTCGGCATGATCGGCGTCAACGTGCCGGTGCCTGTGCCGATGTCGTACTACTCCTTCGGCGGCTGGAAGGACTCCCTCATCGGCGACTCCCCCATCCACGGCCCCGAAGGCATCCGCTTCTACACCCGGCCGAAGGTCGTCACCACGCGCTGGCCCCAGCGGGCCCAACAGGTCACCGCCGGCTTCGACTTCCCCACCTCCAACTGAGTTTCCCTGTCCCCCCATCCCCGAAGGACACGTCATGGCAACGGCGCCAACAACCCCGCTCCGCACCACCGTCGGCAACCTGTGCCTGGGCTCCGCTCCCGACTCCTGGGGCATCTGGTTCCCCGAGGACGAGCACCAGGTGTCGTACACGCGCTTCCTCGACGAGCTTGCCGCCGCCGGCTACCAGTGGCTGGAGCTGGGCCCCTACGGCTACCTCCCCACCGACCCGCAGCGGCTGAAGGAAGAGCTGGACGCCCGTGGGCTACAGGTCTCCGGCGGTACCGCGTTCGGTGCGCTGCACCGGCCGGAAGGGTGGGACGAGATGCTCGCCCATGTCCGTCAGGTCGCCGCGCTGACCGCTGCCGCCGGCGCGCACCACCTTGTCCTCATCCCGCCCATGTACCGGGATGAGAAGACCGGAGCGTTCACCGAGTCGCCCGAGCTGACCGCCGTCCAGTGGGCGGGCTTCGGCCGCGCCGCCGACCGGCTCGGCAAGTTGCTGCTCGACGAGTACGACGTACGGCTGGTCGTCCATCCGCACGCCGACAGCCACATCCAGACCCAGCCGGAGATCGAGCGGCTGCTCAACGAGTCGGACTCCCGCTTCACCAACCTGTGCCTGGACACCGGACACGTCGCCTACGGCGGCGGCGACAACCTGGACCTGATCCGCCGCTTCGGCGAGCGGGTGGGCTACGTCCACATCAAGCAGATGGATCCCGAGGTGCTGGCCCAAGTCGCGGCCGAGGACCTGTCGTTCGGTGAGGCCGTCAAGCGCGGGGTGTGCGTCTCGCCCCCGGCCGGAGTGCCGAACCCGACCGATGTGGTGGCCGAACTCGCCAAGCTGGACGCCGAGTTGTTCGTGATCGTCGAGCAGGACCTGTACCCGTGCGCTCCCGAGGTACCGCTACCCATCGCGGTCAGCACCCGTGAGCACCTGGCCGGCTGCGGGCTGACGGGTACCCGTCGCCCGAACCCCGCCCGATAGGAGGCTGCCATGGACGTCAGGGACGACGCGACACAGGCAGCCACCGCCGCGCCCGCCGGGGCCGCCCCGCGGACGGTCTCCCGCCGGCTGCGGCTCATCACCGTCATCGCCACCTTCGGCGGACTCCTCTTCGGCTACGACACCGGCGTCATCAACGGCGCCCTGCCCTACATGACCGACGACCTGGGCCTGACGCCGGTCACCGAGGGCATGGTCACCAGCTCGCTCCTGCTGGGTGCGGCGCTGGGTGCGGTGACCGGCGGGCGGTTGTCGGACGCGCGGGGACGGCGCCGTACGATCCTCGTCCTCGCCGTGGTGTTCTTCGTCGGCGCACTCGGCTGCACGCTCGCGCCGAACACCGCCGTCATGGTGGTGGCCCGCTTCGTGCTGGGCCTCGCGGTCGGCGGTGCCTCGGTGACCGTGCCCGTCTACCTCGCCGAGGTCTCCCCAGCCGAACGGCGCGGCGCACTCGTCACCCGCAACGAACTCATGATCGTCAGCGGTCAGTTGCTGGCCTTCACCTCCAATGCCGTCATCGCCCGGGTGGGTGGTGAGTCGGGCGGAGTGTGGCGCTACATGCTCGTCCTGGCCACCGTGCCCGCCGTCGTGCTCTGGTTCGGCATGCTGGTCATGCCCGAGAGCCCGCGCTGGCTGGCCTCGAAGACCCGCTTCGGCGAGGCCCTCGACGTGCTCAAGCAGGTCCGCTCCCAGCAGCGCGCCGAGGCCGAACTCGCCGAAGTCTCCGCGCTCGCGGTCAAGGAGAACCAGCAGAAGCTGGGCGGCTGGCAGGACATGCGGACCACGCCGTGGCTGCGCAGGCTCATGTTCGTCGGCTTCGGCATCGCGATCGTGCAGCAGATCACCGGCGTCAACACGATCATGTACTACGGCACCCAGATCCTCACCGACGCCGGCTTCGCCTCCGACAGCGCACTGACCGCGAACATCGCCAACGGGGTCATCTCGGTGCTCGCCACCTTCGTCGGCATCTGGCTGCTGGGCCGCGTCAACCGCCGCCCGATGCTGATGACCGGTCAGATCGGCACGACAGCCGCCCTGTTGCTCATCGGAGTCTTCTCCCTGCTGCTGCCCTCGGGCGACGCCCGGGCCTTTGCCGTGCTCGCCATGACGGTCACCTTTCTCGCCTTCCAGCAGGGCGCCATCTCGCCGGTGACCTGGCTGATGCTGTCGGAGATCTTCCCGATGAGGATGCGCGGCTTCGGGATGGGTGTCGCGGCGGTGGTGCTGTGGCTGACCAACTTCGTGATCGGTCTCGTCTTCCCGTCCCTGGTGTCGGGGATCGGGATCTCCAACACCTTCTTCCTCTTCGTGGTGGCGGGGCTCTTCTCGCTCACCTTCGTCAAGCTCTACGTCCCTGAGACCAAGGGCCGCAGTCTCGAAACCCTCGAAGCCGAACTACGGGCGCGCTTCTCCCGACCCCTGACGCATAAGGAATGACCATGACCGTACGTGTAGGAGTCATCGGCGCCGGCTGGATCGGCAAGGAGCACATCCGGCGTCTCACCGACACCGTCAACGGCGCCCGCGTCACCGCGGTCACCGACATCGACGCGGCCCGCGCGGAGGAGGCGGCGGCGCCGGTCGGCGCCCGGGTGCTGCCCGACGGCGCGGCCGTGATCGCGGCGGACGACGTGGACGCCGTCCTCGTGACGTCCTGGGGCCCGACCCACGCCGAGCACGTGCTGACCGCGATAGCCGCCGGAAAGCCGGTGTTCTGCGAGAAGCCCCTCGCGACGACGGCCGAGGACTGCCGGAAGATCATCGAGGCCGAGACGGCGCACGGCCGCCGCCTGGTCCAGGTCGGCTTCATGCGCCGCTACGACGCCGGATACCGGCAGATGAAGCAGGCCATCGACACCGGCCGCATCGGTGAGCCGCTCATCGTGCACTGCGCCCACCGCAACCCCACCGTCCCGGAGTCCTACACCTCCGCCATGGCCGCCCTCGACACGGCCGTGCACGAGGTGGACGTCCTGCGCTGGCTGCTCGACGACGAGATCATCTCCACGCAGGTAGTCACCCCGCGCGCCACGAGCAAGCGGTTCGCCCACCTCAAGGACCCGCAGATCATGCTCTTCGAGACCGCCAAGGGCGTCCGCATCGACCTGGAGGTCTTCGTCAACTGCCAGTACGGCTACGACATCCAGTGCGAGGCGGTCGGCGAGAAGGGCCTCGTCCGACTGCCCGACCCGGCCGCGGTCGGCCTGCGCAGCGCGGGGCAGTACAGCACGGAGGTGCTCACGGACTGGGTGGCCCGCTTCGCGGACGCCTTCGACACCGAGTTCCGCGAGTGGATCGCGGAGATCGCCGCCGGCAACGAGCCCACCGGTCCCTCGGCGTGGGACGGCTACGCCGCCACCGTCATCACCAGCGCGACCGTCGAAGCCCTGGAGTCGGGCCGCGTCATCGCCACCGACCTCAAGCCCCGCCCCGCGTTCTACGGAGGAACCGCGTGAAGATCGCCCTCGACCCCTACATGTTCCGCGCCCTGCCCATCGACGACATGGTGCGCACGGTCGCCGAACTCGGCTACCGGCACATCGAGTTGTCACCCCGCGACGACTTCATGCCGTTCTTCCTGCACCCGCGGGCCGACGACGAACGGATCGCGGAACTGAAGAACTCCCTGCGCACACACGGCGTCCAGCTCTCCTCCGTGCTGCCGCTGTACAAGTGGTCCTCGCCCGACGAGACCGAGCGGCAGACCGCAGTCCGCTACTGGAAGCGCATGATCGAGATCACCTCCGACCTCGAATGCCCGCTGATGAACAGCGAGTTCAACGGCCGCCCCGAACACGCCGCCGAGAGCGAGGCCGCGTTCTGGCGCTCGATGGAGGAGCTGCTGCCCCTCTTCGAGCGAGAAGGCATCGCACTCAACCTGGAGGCCCACCCGGACGACTTCTGCGAGGAGAACACCCCCGCCGTCGACCTCGTCCGCGCAATCAACAAGCCCTGGGTGAACTACCTCTACTGCGCGCCCCATTCCTTCCACCTCTCCGGCGCCTCGGAGGTCGGCGCCGACATCGCGGCGATGATGCGCTACGCGGGCGACAAGCTCCAGCACGTCCACGTCGCCGACTCCTTCAACCACAAGGGCTCCAGCGGGCTGCGCTACATCCTCAACCCGCCCGGCACCCCGGCCCGTATCCACCAGCACCTCGACATAGGCCAGGGCGAGGTCGACTGGAACGCCTTCTTCGGCACCCTGCGCGACCTCGGCTTCGACGGCGTCGCCACGGCCTGTGTCTTCGCCTGGGAGGAGCGGGCTCGCGACTCCTCGGCGTTCATGCTCGACCGCATCACCAAGGAGCTCGCCGGGTGATCGACCTCCCCGTCAGGGCGAAATGAAACACCCTCCAGGTGTACGGGAATCGGGTTGGGCTCGGTGACATCTCTCATCGAACCCACCACCCGAAAGCCGAGAGCCCGTCGAGGCTGGGGAGGGTCTTGGACTGGCCGGAGCACCAGGAGTTCAGGCGCCCGCGCAGAGGGGCGCGGCGATCCACCGTCTGACTGGCGACGAGGTCGCAGCACGTGGTGGCCGCTCCATCTCCGTGGTCGTGCCCATGCCGCGGGCGCGGGCGACGTCGTGGACCACCGCCGCCGCGGCAACATCGAGCGCGGCGTGGCCCGTCGACTTGAAGACTGTCAGCTCGGTGGGTCCTCGACGGCCGGGATGGTGGCAGTCGAGGACCGAGCCGAGGAGGGTGATCCGGTGTGGCGGGATGCCCTGGAGTTCGTGGGCCCCGGCCGGTGGAACCGAGGCGGCGACACCCGGCCATTCGACGAAGAGGGATCCGGTACGGACGGTGTCCGGGGCGAGTTCGTGGCCGTGGGAACCTCCGACGGAGCTGATGTGGGCGCCCTTGGCCGGCCACGAGGGGTCGAGCACGGGTTCCCGGGCGCTGGTGCAGCACCCCGACGACGAGTAGCCGTGAGGCCGGCCTGCGGGTCAGCGCATGGTCGGGCGGTCACAGTCCCTTTTCTTGAGCACGCGATCCAGATAAGTTACGGTGGGGTCATGGCAAGGACCCGGGAGTTCGACACCGAGGCGGCGGTGAGCCGCGCGATGGAGCTGTTCTGGACGCGCGGCTACGAGGCCACCTCGGTGCGCGACCTGACCCAGCGGTTGGGGATCGGGCAAGGGTCCTTGTATGCCGCGTTCAGTGACAAGGAGGGCCTGTACCGGGCGGCGCTGGAGCACTACCGCACCACCCTCGCGGCGGCCGCCCTGCGCAGCCTGGAGGAGGGGACGGAGGCCCGGTCGGCGATCCGTACGATGCTGGTCGAGCGGGTCCGTATCGCCGTGGAGGACAACGGCCGGGGCTGCCTGGTGGTCAATGCCGCCTGCGAGCGCCTGCCGGAGGATGCGGCGATCCGGCGCACCGTACGGGACATGCAGGACGCCAGCCGGGATGCGCTCGCCGAGGTGCTGCGGGTCGCGGCGGAGCGGGGCGAGATCGCGCCGCGGCACGACCCACACACCCTCGCCGCTTTCCTCGTCACCTTCCTCAACGGACTGCTGGTCTCCTCGAAGATCACGCCGGACGTCTGCACCCTCGAACCCCTCGTGGAGGTCGCGCTGGCCGCCCTCGACTGACTTTTTCATGCCCGAATTCCGTATCAGTCGATCCAGAAAAGCCGTCGGATCCAGCGCGGGCACAGGATCTGGCGCCGCCCACCCCTGCTTCATCGAAGACTTCGGAGGACCCATGCCCCCTGCACCCACCCCGAGTACGCCCGCTCTCGGCGACAGCCGCTGGAACACCTTCCCCGCGGCCGGCGCCACCCTGACAGCCCGCGACTTCTTCACCGCCACCGAGCCGCTGCTACAGGGCATCATCGATGACAACGCCCTCACCAGCGCCGACAGCGAGGTGCTGGAGGATCAGATCCGCGCGGCACTCGCTCTCGGCACCCGGGAGACCTCCCTCCCGCTGGCCATCGGCCCGGACAGTGCCTCGGCAACGCGTGAACTGGGCACGCAGGCCGAGACGATCGGCCAGGAGCTCGCCTCGTGGTCCACCGAGGCACTGGAGAGGCTGCTCACCGATCCGGTACCGCTGCCCGCCGGTCCGCTGGTCGTCCGCAGCCATTGCTACGGCCACCTGCTCACCCCTCCCGCAGCCGATCTGCTCCGCCGCCGTCGCGGCGGACCGGTCACGATGCAGCTCTACAACGAGTGGCTGCACCAGATCGTCCTGCTGCGCGACGCCCTGCTGCCCTTCACCAACTGGCAGGACGTCCCGCTCCTGATCACACCAACCGGACTGCGGCACATCGAACCGGCCCGCGACGCGTTCCTCACCGAACTCCTGGTCCGCCAGATCCGGCACACCAGCATCGTGGCCTTCGCCCGCAACGTCGTCACCGGCACCTCCGGCCCGGCCGGCTACGGCTTCGAGGCGGGCGGCGGCACCGCCCTGCCCGCCGTCCTCGACCGGCCGCCCCTGACCGCGCCCCGGCACCTGCTGACCTGGCGCCCCAACCCGGCCGTCGACGAAACCGCCACGTATGTCGCCGAGGTGCAGGATTGCTACGCCGCACCCCGCACCCTCGTCGATGACCTGCCGCCCGCCACCACGACATCCGGCCCGCTCTCCGCCCGTACCGTCACCGAGCCGGTCGCCGACGGGACCCGCACCGCCGGCATCGAGATCACCCACGACGGCACCACCGCCCGCGTCGACCTCGGCCAGGCCCTGCGCGGCCACCGCTGCGCCCACCGACCGGGCCCCGCCGCCGGCGACGCACACTCCGATGCCGCGCCCCGCACCGCAGCTGTGTGGTCCGCACTGCGCACACCGGGACTGGTGTGGACGGAAGCAGGCGACGTCACCCTGGACGCCACCGGCCAGGACGACCTCGTCGTACTGGCCCTGCTCGGCCGGCTCTACCCGGAGAACGTCACCCTGCGCCCCGCCGGCCATTCCGCTGCCCTGACAACCGCGGACGGCACCGAACCGAGTCACCTGGTGACCCTCGTCGCCCCTCCGCAAACCCACTGACACCCGCATCGCGAAGCACACCAGGAAGGTTGCAAGACATGATGTTCGACCATGACGGAACGCCCGTCCGCACCGGCCGAGCCGCCGTCAACGGAACGAGTCTGCACTACCGCACAGCCGGGTCCGGCCCCGCGGTGGTGCTCCTGCACGGCGTGCCCAAGACCAGCTACCACTGGCGCCACCTCGTCCCGAAGCTGACGCCCCACTACACCGTCGTCGTCCCGGACCTTCGCGGTCTCGGCGACTCCGCCCGCCCGTCGAACGGCTACGACTCCGCGACGATGAGCGACGACATCGCCGAGCTGATGACCCACCTCGGACACGAGACGTACGCCGTGGCGGGTGAGGACTGGGGCGCGGTGATCGGCTACCAGCTCGCCGCCCGCCACCACAGCCACGTCACCGCTCTCGTGTTCGCCGAGGCCCTGTTCCCCGGATTCGGTTTCGAGGACCACACAGCCCTCACCCCCGAGAACGTCTCCAGCGGCATGCACCTGTGGCACCTGGGCTTCTACTTCCAGCCGGACATACCCGAGATGCTGATCGCCGGACACGAGCGCGAGCTGATCACCTACATGATCAAGTACGAGCGCAGCCACCCCGACAGCGCCACCCCCGACGCCGTCGACGAATACGTGCGCTGCTACTCCATGCCCGGCGGCATCCGCGCGATGCTCTCCATCTACCGGGCCATGCTCGTCGACGCCGAACAGAACCGGCAGTCCGCACAGAAGAAGCTGGACATCCCGGTCCTGGCCCTCGGCGGATCCGCGTTCATCGGCGACCGCAACGAGTCCCAGATGCGCCTCATGGCCCACGACGTCACCGGACATACCTTCGACGCCGGCCACGACCTTGCAGAGGAAGTACCCGACGAGATGGCCGACGTCGTCCTGCCGTTCCTGGCCACCCACCAGTAACCGCACCCGGCCGCCGAGGTTGGCGGGCTCCAAGCACTCCTCAGCGAAACGAAATTGAGCACCGGGCGCAACCCTGGAAACCCGGGAAAACACCGTCTACTGAGGTTGAACTCGTGGTGTCGTAGGAGCTGACGGCTGGCCGTCAGCCGCGGTGTCACCGGAGGCATGCGGTATCCACAAGGGGGCGGGCTGACCGCCGAACGGCAGCAGTTTCGTGAGGAGTTACGGCTCCAGGCGGCGGAACGGTTCGCTCGGATGAGGCGAACTCGGTGATCGCCAAGGACCTGCGGGTGAGCGTCCGTTCGGTGCAGCAGTGGCGACGGACGTGGGACGAGGGCGGTCCCCGGGCGCTGCGGTCGCAGAGGCCGGCATCGTTTCCGAGGCTGAGCGAAAAGCAGTTCGCGCAGTTGGAAGCGGAGCTGGCCAAGGGGCCGGCCGCGCATGGCTGGAAGGATCAGCGGTGGACGCCGGCGCGGGTCAAAACGGTGATCGGCCGGCGCTTCCACCTGACGTACACGATCCAGGGCGTGCGGAAACTCCTGGTCCGCAACGGCTGGTCCTGCCAGGTTCCAACCCGACGCGCTGTCGAGCGGGACGATGACGCGGTCGCCGGGTGGGTCAAGGAGGTGTGGCACTGCGCGGAAGACTCGCGGCGGCTCGTGGAGCCTGGCTCATCTTCGAGGACGAAGCCGGATTCTCCATGACGCCGCCGCAGACGAAGACCTGGTCACAACGCGGACACACACCGGTGGTGGGGGTCCGCGGCCGTTCCCGCAGACGGATATCCATTGCCGCACTGACCTGCTACAACCCCGGCCACCGCTCAAGGCTGATCTACCGGCCACGCAGAGACGACGGCCGACGCGACGGGCACAAAGCTTCTCCTGGCGCCACCTCAACCCCGTCGAAGGCATCTGGTCCCTCCTGCGACGCGGATGGCTCTCCAACGTCGCCTTCAGTACCCCCGAACGCCTCGACCAGTGCATCCGACGCGGCTTACGCCTCATCCAGTACCGCAGTCACCTCATAGACGGCTGCCTCGCCGAGACCGGCCTGATCATCGGACCCGCCTGATCAGCGACACGACACCACGAGTTCAACCTCAAGTAGAGGAGTTCGAGAGGCCGGTGGAGAAGCAGCCGACCGAAGTCCGTGCGGCCCGAGGGACCCCTCAGGCCGCCATCAGCGCCGCCAGGGCGCGGTCCATTGCGGCGTTGAACTCTTCCGGCGTCAGCGGCAGACGGGACTTGACGTCCCGACTCCACTGGTCGGCGAGGACCTCGGCGGAGCCCGCCTCAACACCGTCGAGCGCCGCGTCGGCCAGGTCCGACGGAGCGATCTTGTCCACGGGCCAGCCCGCCGCCATGTCGGTGTCGGCCAGGCCGAGGTGTACCGCTGTGACGAGCGTGCCCTGCTCGGCGAGCTCCAGGCGGACGCCGTTGGTCATGGCCCAGGCGGCGGCCTTGGTCAGGTGGTAGGCATTGGCTCCCTTGCCCCCGAACCACGACATGGCGGAGAGGACGTTGACGATCGCGCCCCCGCCGTTCCTGGCGAGCGCCGGTGCGAACTCCCGGATCATTCCCAGGTGGCCGAACATGTTGGTCTCCAGCTCGTGCCGCACCGCGTCCAGCGAACCGGTCACCAGGTCGGTCCCTGTACTGATTCCCGCGTTGTTGATGAGTAGCGAGACGTCCGGGGCGGCCTCGGCGGCGGCCCTCACGGATGCGGGATCGGTGATGTCGAGGGGCAGCACCTCGACCCCGGGCAGGTCCATGGTCTCCGGTCGGCGGGCCGTGGCGTAGACCTTGCGGGCGCCCCGTTCGAGCAGGCGCTGGGCGAAGGCGCGGCCCAGGCCGCGGTTGGCTCCGGTGACAAGGGCGACGGAGTTGTTGATATCCATGGCCGGTACGCTAAAACCTGACGCTAGCGTCAGAGGCAAGTGCTGGTCGTCAGCGCCAGGGGTGAGAGGAATCACCATGACTGTCACAGTGGCCGCAGCCGAGCGGTTGATCCGCATCGGCGAGGTGGCACGAGGTGCCGGCGTCTCAGTGCGCGCCGTGCGCTACTACGAGCAGCAAGGGCTGCTCATCGCGGAGCGCAGCCCGTCCGGCCAGCGCCTGTACCGGCAGGACGCCATCCCCCTGGTCCGCTTCTTCCAGCAGATGTTCGCCGCCGGCCTCACCAGCCGAAGGATCACCGAACTCCTGCCGTGCTGGGACTCCGGGCACACCGACGCCGAGCAACGAGCCATGCTGCGAGCCGAGCGCGAGCGCATCCAGGCCAAGATCGACGACCTGCAAGCCGCCCTGGACCACCTCGACGAAGTCATCGCGATCACGGACACGCACCCGTAGGCGCGGTCGGCCACACGTCTCATCAGCGATCTAACCCCGCTGTCTTGGTTGGGGCGATGAGGAGTCGTTGAGGGGGAATCGTTTGTCGGATGGCCGACGCGTTTTTCGGTGTTCGGGCAGGGCGGAGACCAGCGCGGTGGTCTGGTTCTCCAGGGTCTTTCCGGTCGTAGGCCGTCAGGGTTTGCCGGTCAGCCGGCAGGACGGTGTAGTGCGGCCATGCGATGGAAGGCCTTGATCGCTGATGGCCAGGCGGTGCGCGGAAGAGGGCGGGTGGGGTGGATGGTGGCCGGTCCATGCTCGGCGCGGTCCTGGACCCGGTACGCGGCGAGCGGCTTCAGGGCCGTGGGGCGTCCGGTTGTGCGGCTGGTGCCGGGTGCTGCGCGGACCGGGACCAGCTGGCCAGCAGCTTCAGGCGTTCCGCGGACGGGGACCCTGGTTCGGCGGTGGAGACGCCCAGGGTCTGCTCGGGGTCGTCGGCGGGGGTGAAGGCCTCGTAGCCCAGGACGAGGTCGCCGACGACGGGATGGTGGAAGCGCTTGGTGCCGTGGGTGCGTTGGAACACGTCGTGGTCGGCCCACCAGTGGCGAAAGTCCGTGTCCTGGACGGAGAGTTCGCCGATGAGCTCGGCCAGGGCGGGGTCATGCGGGTGACGTCCTGCGTACAGGCGAAGTGAGGCGACGATGCCGCGGGCGGCGTCTTCCCAATCGGCGTACAGGGTCCGGAAGTGGTCGTCGAGGAAGACCAGGCGCGCCATGTTGCGGCTGCGGGCGGGCAGGGCCTCGAAGTCCGTGTACAGGGCGCGGGCGAGGTGGTTGGCGGCCAGGACATCCATGCGGCGGCCGTAGACGAGGGCCGGGACGTCGGTGAGGCTGTCGAGCAGCAGTCGCAGACCGGGGCGGACACGCTGCGGGGGCAGTGGGCGGGGACGAGTGCGGGCCGGTTTGGCGATCCGGAACAGGTGGGCGCGCTCGAGATCGGTCAGGCGCAGGGCGCGGGCGATCGCGTCCAGGACGGATGCGGAGACATTGAGGTGGCGTCCGCGCTCCAGGCGGATGTAGTAGTCGACGCTGACGCCGGCGAGCTGGGCGACCTCCTCGCGCCGTAGGCCCGGAACGCGGCGGGCGCCGGGCTGGGGTGCCAGGCCCGCCTCCTCGGGGGTGTTCTTCGCGCGGCGCGAGCGGAGAAAGTCCCGCAGCTCGCTGTTCGGTTCCTGGGCCATGCCACCACCGTAGACCGGGATGACCTGGGAGTAGCTGCGCCAAAGGGGGTCTGCTGGACCCCCGGTCAGAGCGGGTCTCCCGCCCCGGCCGCGAGCGTGTTCGTCTGGTGGAAAGCACAGCAAGCACGCACCTGGAGGCCCCTGATGAAGCGCAGGATTCTCGGCGGCACCGGCATGTCGGTGAGCGAATACGCACTCGGCACGATGATGTTCGGCGCGATGGGCAACACCGACCACGACGAGTCGGTCCGTATGATCCACACGGCACTGGACGCCGGGATCAACCTCGTCGACACCGCGGACGTGTACTCCGGCGGCGAGTCGGAGATGATCGTAGGCAAGGCATTGAAGGGCCGCCGCGATGACATCGTCCTGGCCACCAAGTTCGGGCTGGCGATGGGCGAGGACCCCAACCGGGGCGGCGGCTCGGCCCGCTGGATCCGCCGCGCGCTGGAGGACAGCCTGCGCCGCCTGGACACCGACCACGTCGACCTGTACCAGATGCACCGCCCGGACCCGCACACCGACATCGACGAGACCCTCGGCGTCCTGTCGGACCTGGTCCGGGCCGGGAAGGTCCGTGCCATCGGCGGCTCGTTCTTCTCCCCCGAGGAGACCGTGCAGGCCCAGTGGACGGCCGAGCGCCGCGGCCACCACCGTTTCCGCACCGAGCAGTCGCCGTACTCGATCCTCACCCGCGGTGTGGAGAGCCGGGTGCTGCCCACCGCCCAGCGCTACGGCATGGGCGTGCTGACCTTCGGCCCGCTCAACTCCGGCTGGCTCTCGGGCCGCGCAGATCCCACTGCCGGGCACCGCAGCGCCGGCGCGGGGGCGAAGATGTTCGATCTCACGCAGCCGGGCGTAAAGGCCAAGGCCGACGCCGTGGGCGAACTGACCGCGCTGGCCGCTGAGGCCGGCCTGCCGCTGCCGCACCTGGCCACCGCTTTCGTCCGTGCCCATCCGGCGGTCACCGCGGTACTCATCGGCCCGCGCCGCCCCGACCAGCTGACTGACCTCCTCGCCGCGAACGCATACACCGGTCCCATGGCGGGAAGTCGGCTGGCATCGCCCGCCACACCGGCAGCAGCGGCCGGACGGCCACCCACTCCGCGTCCGTCATGTGCGTTGGGTATCCCGCCTGATGTTGCTCGGTGATTCGCTGTCAACGAGCTGTCCAGGAGGCCGCGTACGTATGCGCCAAGCACCCCACGACCAGCCAATCGGAACTCCTGTTTGACGCGTATGTCACAAGATCGTAAAGATAGAAGTTGCCCAGAGACGAGTTACGCAGAGATGAGGGAGCCGCCCAATGCCGGAACATCGAACCTTGGACGACCACCTGCCGTTCGCCCTGGTCGACGTCTTCGCCGACACGCCACTGACCGGCAACCCGTTGGCCGTAGTCGACGTGAGCCACCTCGACAACGACCCGCCCGTAGCGTGGATGCAGAAGGTAGCGCGGGAGTTCAACCAGGCCGAGACGACGTTCATCGTGCGTCCGACAGCCACTGCGGGCCGGGATGTCGCGGCCCGACTGCGTTCCTTCACTGCCGGCGGGACCGAGGTCTTCGGGGCCGGCCACAACGCCTTGGGAGCATGGTGGTGGCTCTTCGAGACCGGCCGTGTGACACGGCCGGACGATGGTGGCCGTGTCTCGCAGCAGATCGGCGACCGGGAATCGGACGTCCTCGTCCTCAAAGACACGATCGGGATGGTGCAGGAGCCGGCACGCTTCGGCGAGCGGGCGGAGCCGGCGGCCGTAGCCGACGCGCTACGGCTGCACGTTGAAGATCTCGACCTCTCGCTGACCCCGCAGAGCGTCGACACCGGTGCCAATCACCTCCTCGTCGCGATCACCGACACTGCGGCGCTGGCGCGATGTGCGCCCGAGAAGGCCGCGTTGGTCCAGGTGACACGCGCGTGCCACGCACAGGGTTTCTACGCGGTGGTCATCGGCGACGAACGCCCCGTGACCGACGTGTCGGCACGATTCTTCAATCCCGGCTCCGGACTCGACGAGGACCCAGCCACCGGAAGCGCCGCCGGCCCGCTGTGCGCACGCCTGGACCATGTCGGCCTGCTCGGCGTCTCCAAGCGGCTGACCATCGCACAGGGCGAGTCCATGGCTCGGCCCAGCGTCATCAACATCCATCTCGACGACCGTTCCCGGCCCGTGGTCACAGGTCGCTGCGCCATCTCCGTCGAAGGTCGTTTGAGGAGGGGAGAGTTCAATGTGGTGAGGTGATCTGCCTCCCCACAACAGCTGCCAGGACGGCGGAAGAAGGACGAAGGGCTGATCAGGCACCCGCCCAGTCTCTCAGCTCAGCCAGGCGAGCGAGGGCGCTGGGATTGCCGGCGTCAGCAGCGATCCGGGCGAGTTGATCGGCTTGGCGTCTGTCTCCTGCCATTTCGCGCATAATCGCGACCCGTGCCATGGCATGTGTGTCTCCCGCATCAGCCGCAAGCCGGGCCAGTTCCTCGGCCCCTTCCTGGTCCCCCGCGGCTTCCCGCATGTCAGCCAGTCGCACCAGGGCAGTCGTGCTTCCTCTTTGAGCAGCCTGCTGGGCAAGACGGGCTGCGCCTTCCCGATGCCCGGTGAGTTCACGCATCTCGGCAAGTCGGCCGAGGGCGCTGGTGTCGCCGGCGTCAGCCGACAGCCGCGCCAGTTTCTCAGCTCCCTCTCGGTCTCCTGATGCTTCCCTCAGGTCGGCCAAGCGGGCCGCGGCGCTGGGGTTTCCAGTCGCAGCGGCCTCCCGGGCGAGGTGTTCTGCTCCCTCTGGGTCTCCGGCGGCCACTTTCATCTCGACGAGTCGGGCTACCGCGGTGGGATTGCCCGCCTCTGCGGCCTGCTGGAAGAGCCGCTCAGCTCCTTGCAGGTCCCCGGCCGCCTCGCGGATGGCAGCGATACGGATCAAGGCGAAGCGATGACCGGCCTCGATGGCCTGTTGTGCCAGCGTCTCAGCCTCTTTGTATGCACCTGCTGCCTCACGCATCTCGGCGAGCCGGACCAGGGCGAAGGACTGGCCGGCGCGTGCGGCTCGCCGGGCCAGTTGCTCGGCTTCTTCTCGGCGGCCGGCTGTCTCCCGCTCGGCGGCGAGCCGTGCGAGCGCGCTCGCGTTTCCTACCCGGCCAGCGCGTTGGTAGAGACGCTGGGCTTCGCTGCGGGCTGTCGGCCCGCCAGTCTCTCGGATCGCGGCAAGCCGGACGAGTGCCGTGGTGTCGCCGGCCTTGGCGGCCAACTGTCCCAGCCGTTCAGCCCCCTGAGTGGCTCCTGCCAGCTCTCTGATCTCCGCCAGACGGACGAGCGGGCCGGTGTCGCCTGCTGCGGCAGCCCGCATGGCGAGTTCTTCGGCCTGTTTGCGGTTCCCGTCGGCTTCATGAATCTCTGCGAGCCGGCCCAGTCCCCTGGTGTCGCCCGCGTCGGCGGCCCGCTGCGCGAGGGCCTCGGCCTCCTCACTGTGCCCGGCCCTGTGACGTATGACGGCCAGCCGGACGAGGGCAGCGGTACTCCCTGCGTCGGCGGCTTTACGAAGGAGCTGGTCCGCTTCTCCGCCGGCGCCATTTACCCGTCGGATCTCGGCAAGCCGTGCGAGGGCGTCCGTGTTACCCGAGTCGGCAGCCCGTTGGGCGAGTTGCTCGGCCCAATGGAATCGGTGGCGCATCCGGGCAGCGTCAGCGAGATTGATGAGGCTTTCGGGGGTGAGATGGTCGTGTGCTGCCTGCCAGAACGACTCCGGAGGGCACAGGCGTGCGCGGCTGCGTCGTCCGTGTTGTTCCAAGTAGTCGGCGAGCCGATAGGAATGCGACGGTGCAGGCTCCGCCAGGGAGGGTCTTCGGGCGGGACGGGGCCTGATGCGCCGTAGGAGAGCAAGGCGTCCGAGGACAGGTGAGGTCACGTCGCCGAACGCCTGATCAAGCCAGTTGACTGCGAGATCGTCGTAGTCATCGTCGCTGAGGTAGTCGTCAACGGCCTGTTCGAGAAAGCCGACCGGCAGGTGCAGTCCCGCTCCGAGGCGTCGTGCGTCCATGGCGACTTCAAGCAGAGCGCGAACGGGCGGGTCGGCTGTCTCGTAGCGGCGCAAGAGCTCCGGCGCTCCCGCGAGGAACTGGGTCAGCCGGCCGCTGTCGGTGTGTTGCAGCGCATGGGCGAGTTGGCGGTCGCCGGCGGCGGCAAGGGCCCTGGCCTTGTTGATGGCAATGTGATCGAAGCGGTCCGGCAGGGTGATGAGGCGTCCGGCCAGTAACGCGCGAGCCTGCGGGTGCGGGTCTGGACCCCCAGGGCGTGGCAGGGCCATGTAGTCGTTCTGGTACTCGGGCCACAAGGTTCCCAGGACCAGCACCGGGCTGAGCGATACCTCGGTGAGCAGCCGGTGGACGGCGGCAGCAATCCGTTCACCGCTCTCGTCACCGAGGTACTGCTGGGCATCGTTCAGCCAGACGACGGTCCGCGGCTCGACCCGGTGCAGATCGGCAAGTGCGGCTTCGGCCCGTGTGGGATCGAAGGGATGCCACAGCCGCCATCCGAGAGCAGCCAGCGGCTGTACGGCCTCCCAGCAGGCGCGTGTCTTGCCGGTTGACGACGACCCCACCAGGACAGCCATACCGCTGTGCCCTTCGTCGGCCGCCTCGACGACGGTTGCGAGATGCTCGTCGTGCGGGCGACGTACGTAGGCGGGCAGCGTCCCGGTTCTGCCCGGCCCGTTTCGGTCTCTTGGACCGCTGGGGCCGTAGCCTGGAGCCGGTGCCTCGACGGCAAAATGGACTTCCAGATCATAGGGGTCCCACAGGCGGATCGGCCGGCCCAACGCTCCGGTGTCGGCGCTGGCGGCGGGGCCGCGCCCGTATACGGTCTCAAGGAGGCCCAGCAGCACGTTCACGTCCAGGCGCAGAGCTCGTCCCAGCGCTCCGACCGTGTCCGCGGATGGCCCCGGCGCTCCGGGGCTCAGTGCCCGACTGACCGTTGTGCGCCCCAGCCCAGCCGCACGCGCGAGTTGAGTCTGATTGATCCCCCGAGCTATCCGCCCCGTTTCAAGGCGAGACCGTAACTCCGCCAAAGCCGCTGCATCGCGCACATCTTCTGTCCCCACGCGGAGTCCCCCACCCCTGGCCGTGCTCAGCTTGTTCGCCCATGTTCATCTTCGACCAGCGAACCATGATGAACGCTGCATCTCCGAAAGTCGGTGACTCGACAGCACGTATGCCGACCTGTAGGGATGTTCAGCCATGTCCGACCACTGCGCCGTGGTTTTCCTCGCATGTGCCCTGGTGACCCTGACCGGGGTCCTCATCGCAGTCGCAGCCGGCTACCTTGCCCGCCGCGATCACGCCTCATATCCAACGGCAGTGACCCGGGCGGCTGTTGCCTTCACCGCCACCCTCATGCTGGCCACCTCTCTGGTAACGGCTCTCGCCGACGTGGCACGAAGGTGACGGGCCATCCCCATCCTGTGCTCTGCCTCCACCAGCGGGACAACATCGCCGAGGGCCTGCGCCATCACGGGCGTAAACCACAGCACCCGTGCGGAACAAGCCGCGCGAACGCGGCATCCTCACCCGAGATACCCACTGCCCAGGGGTGCACCCAACGCGGCAGATGTGTCGCAGGCGTGGGGCCCACTTGGATGTACCGAGGTAGCGATCACTCTGCTGATCTGGGGTTTTTGCGCTGGTTGGCAGTGAAGCGCGCTTTCTTCTGACGATTCCCGCACGTGTTCATGTCACACCATTTGCGGGTGCGGCTTTGGCTGGTGTCGAAGAAGGCGGCTTGGCAGGTTGGTGATGCGCACAAGGCCAACCTTCCGTCTCGTTCGCCTGCGATGATGCTGATCGCGTCGGCGGCGATCACGCCGAGGGCATCTTCCACGCAGGAAGCCGAGCTGAGATGCCATCGCCGCTTACCCTCGGGCGTCAGGACAGCCGCGGCCCGACCCTGAGCGCTGAAGTCATTGATGACTTGGACAGCAGACGCAGGGAGAGCGTCCTGGAGCGCGGTCGCTGTCGCGGCGGCGTGAATCGACTCCCTCAGTTCCCGGGCGAGGTCGAGCTGGGCGGTGGTGCAGGAGTCCACGGCGAGGCCGTTCACTGCCAGCCAGTCGACGAGTCGGTGCGGCGCGGGAATGCGCTCCACAGCATCGCCGTGACGCTCCGACAGAGTCCCCGTGAAGCTGGTCGCCAGCACGTTGCCGAGGCGGAAGTCAGGGAACCCAGTACGCATGGAACCACCTTAGCTGGTTGCGCGTCGGCAAGGAGGCTTGGTAGAACCGTCTTAGCCGGTTCTCGATAGGTCGTAGCCGGTTCCGCGACGGTCAGGAGGTCCTCATGCCCCGCCCATCCAGCGACGTGCAGGCATTCGAAGCCCACGCAACCGACGCTGACCTCGACGATCTGCGCGCGCGACTGGCCGCGGCGCGACTACCGGAGGCCGAGACGGTGTATCGCGCCGCGCCCGACCCTCGCCGATGGGAACAGGGCGTTCCTCTCGCCGACCTCGTCGATGTCGTGAACTACTGGCGCACCGGGTACAACTGGCGGTCGTTCGAAGAGCGCCTTAACCGCATCGGCCAGTTCCGCACGACCATTGATGATCTGGGAATCCACTTCCTGCACCGCCGATCCGCGCGCGCAGACGCCACTCCTCTGATCTTGACGCACGGCTGGCCGGACAGCATTGCTCGGTTCATCGATGTAGTGGACGAGCTGGCAGATCCGAAGGATGCGGACGCACCGGCGTTCCACGTCGTGGTCCCGTCGCTACCAGGCTTTGGTTACAGCGACAGGCCGGCCACCACCGGGTGGGGAACCGAAAAGATCGCGGCCTCATGGGTGGAACTGATGGGAAGGCTCGGCTACAGCAAGTTCGCAGCCCACGGCGGCGACTGGGGAGGCAATATCACCACGGTCCTCGGCGGCAGGTTCCCGGCGCACGTTCTCGGCATCCACACAACGTTCGCGGAGGGACCGCCCGGGTTGACAACGGACGGGCTGACGGCGGTCGAGCGCAAGTGGGCCGAGGAAACCCGCGATTTCTGGCGCCACCGCGCGGCGTACGCGAAGCAGCAGGCGACCCGACCGCAGACCATCGGCTACTCGCTCGTCGACTCACCGGTCGGGCTACTTGCCTGGATCCTTGACAAGTTCGCCGAGTGGTCAGACACCGAAGACAGCCCGTTCGAGAGGATTTCCAGAGACCGCGTTCTCGACGATGTCACCCTGTATTGGCTGACGCGGACCGGCGCATCGGCGGCCCGCATTTACTACGAAAGCCACAACTCGCTGGACCCCGAACTTCGAGTCGACGTCCCGTCAGCAATCACTGCGTATCCCCGTGACGTCGAGAAGTGTCCGCGCCCCTGGGCACAGGAGCGGTACCGACAGATCGTCCGATGGGCGACACCCGAAATCGGGGGACATTTCCCGTCGCTGGAGGTTCCCGAGCACTTCGTCAAAGATCTGCAAGAGGGCCTCGCGGCAGTGCTGGCCGCTAATCGGTGAACGCGGGGGCACCGCTGGGGGCGGCGCCGTGTGCCGCCCCCAGCGTCCGACGGAGGAGGCGAGAGATGAACGACGGAATAGCCTGGATCGCCAGCGGCGACATTTCCTGGCTCGGGTACTGGCATAACGCTGGCACGCGGCGTGGAGCCTGAGGAACTGGTCACCCGCCTCGCGGGAGATTCGCCCGCCGTCTCTCTGGGCCAGTACGCCGGGCCTGAACTGGACAGCTATCTCGACCAGCGGGATCGGGATCGAGGTACGTGCGACAGCATCGCCGTGCGGCACGGCGCCATCGGAGACCTGGCATTCGCGGTAGCGGACGGCAATTGGCCAGGGCAGATGGGCCCGGGATACACCGACGGCCTGTCGAGGGACGGGGATTGCGCGGATCGGCATCTGCGCGTGAACATGGCAGCCGCCGAGCTGACGATTCGGCGCAGCCGGACGTCGTCGGCACCTACCCAAGGCGGGTGTTCGGCGCAGAAGGCTCGTAGTCGTTCCTCAGCGGCGTCGAGGCAGCTGGGCTGGACCGGTGGTAGAAGCCCAGGTGCCGCTCGGCGGCCTCCGCCCAGGTGTGGCGGGCGGCCAGGTGCCGGCCCGCCTTCCGCCGGTCGGGGTCGGCTTTGGCGAGCGCCTGCTCGAGTGCGGCGGCCAGCCCCTGGGGAGCGTCCGCGAACAGGGCGGCGGGACCGAACACTTCGCGCAGGACCGGCAGATCGCGGACCACAAGCGGCACTCCGGCGGCGAGCGCCTCCATCGCCGCCAGCCCGAAGCCTTCCTTGACCGAAGGGAAGGCGAAGACTTCGGCGGCGGCGACGAGCGGGGGAAGTTCCTCCTCCCCCACGGGCCCGAGGACGACGGGCTCCACGCCCAGTTCGACGGCCCGCGCCTCCCAACCCGCCCTGTAGTCGCGGTAGTCGAAGAGCGTCTCGCCGCCGGCGATCACGAGGCGTACGTCCGGCTGCCGGATGCGCAGGAGTGCGTACGCCTCCAGCAGGTCGAGCGAGCCCTTGCGGGGTTCGATGCCTCCGACGGTGAGGACGTACCGGCCGAGACGCTCACGCCAGGCGGCGCGGGCGACCGGGTCGGTGGTCGCGAAGCGCTCGTAGGCCACGCCGTTGGGGATGACGGCCGGCTTGATGCCCCAGCCGGCCGTCAGTTCGTCCGCGACCGCCCGCGAGACGCAGAGGTGCGCGTACGGCTCGACGATGGCTCGCTCGTGGCAGTCGGCCAGTTCGGGCGTGGTGAAGTGGTCGATGTGGTGGACCGTGCGGATGCAGCGGCCGTCCACGGCGTTGGCGCTGATGCAGTCCTGGGCGTGGACGATGTCGTAAGGGGACGGGTCGAAGGCTGCGCGCAAGGTCGCGATGGAGCGCAGGATGCGTTCCCCTACGGTCTCCTCCGCGGGGCCGTCGGGGAAGGGCACGATCCGTACGCGCACGGCCGGGTCGACGGGCCGGAAGAAGCCGGCGTCGCCACCCCGGCCCAGCGACCAGACCGTGACGTCCTCTCCGGCGGCGGCGAGTGCCTCGGCGAGGGCGAGGGTGTGGACGACGCCGCCGCGCGGCTTGGTGGAGTAGCTGAGCAGGGCGATCTTCACCGCGTGGCCTCCCGGTAGGCGGCGGGCCTGCGCTCGTCGAGGTGGCGCAGGACGCGGCGGGCGCGGTCGATCTCCTCGGACACGTCGAGCTCGGCGACGGCCAGGCCCGCCTTGGCCCAGGTGCGGGCAAGGATGTCGCCGCCGGGGCCGACGACCTTGGACTGGCCGAGGAAGCGCATTCCGCCCATCGCGCCGGTCTGGTTGGAGGAGGCGAGGACGACCTGGTTCTCGGCGGCGCGGGCCTGGTCGTACAGGTCGAAGAGCTTGGCCTGGCGGTCCTGGGCCATGCGCGGGGCGCGGTTGGTGATGCTGGTGGGCCAGGCGGAGAGGCAGGCGAGGATCTCGGCGCCGTCCAGGGCGAGGGAGCGGGCGGACTCCGGGAAGGTCTTGTCGTAGTCGATGAGCATGCCGATCCGGCCGACCGGGGTGTCGAAGGCGTCGAAGCGGTCGCCGGGCGCGTACGCGGCGACCTCGCCGGCCGGGAGATGGACCTTGCGGTGGCGGCCGAGGACTCCGTCGCCGCTGACGCAGACGGCGGCGTTGTAGTGCTCGTCGCCGCCGTCCTCGCAGTAGCCGACGCACACCACCATCTCGGCGGCCAGACGGGCGACTTGGAGGATCAGCGGGTCGTCCGGCTTGAGGGCCGGGGGCAGTGCCTCGGGGTCCGGGTGGCGCAGGTCGGCGAGGTATCCGCCGAGCGCGGCGTCGGGCAGCACGAGTAGTCCGGCGCCCGCGCCCCGGGCATCGTCGACGATCTTGGCGATGCGGGCGAGATCGAACTCCAGGTCGCGGCCGAAGTGGGCGGCGGCGGCCGCGATCCGGATCGTGCTCATGCGTTGACTGCTCCTGCGTGCGTGTAGGTCTCCGGGCGCCGGTCGCGGAGGTGCCCCATCGAGCGGCGGGCGGTCTCCAGCGCCTGGGCGACATCGAGTTCGGCGATCGCCAGACCGGCTTCGACACCGGTGTCGGCGAGGATCTCGCCACCGGGGTCGACGACCTTGGCGCTGCCGACGAAGCGTAGCGACCCGAAGGTACCGGCCTGGTTGGCGGAGATCCACACGATCTGGTTCTCCAGGGCGCGGGCCCGGTCGAAGAGGTCGAACCGGCGCTTCCAGCGGTCGCCCTCAAGATCGGTCACGGCATTGGTTCGTGAGCCGGGCCAAGCCGAGACGACCACGCCGATCTCGGCGCCGTCCAGGGCGAGCGCCCGGGCGGACTCGGGGAACGCCTTGTCGTAGCAGATCATCATGCCGATCCGGCCGACCGGAGTGTCGAAGGCGTGGAAACGGTCACCGGATGCGTAACTGGCGTCCTCGCTGAGCGGCTGGTGGACCTTGCGGTGGTTGCCGAGGACTCCGTCGCCGTTGACGCAGACCACGCTGTTGTAGCGGGCGCCGCCGTCGGCCTCGCAGTAGCCCGCGACAACGGTCATCTCGCCCGCGAGCGCGGCAAGACGGCGGATCTCGGGGCCGTCCAGGGCGAGTGCGGGAGGGCCCTCGTCCAGTTCGCTGTCGTCGTCGAGGCTGAGCAGGTATCCGCCCAGGCAGGCCTCCGGCAGGGCGAGCAGCCGTACGCCCTGGTCGCGGGCCTCCTTGACGATCCGTTCGGCGATCCCGAAGTCCTCTTCGAGGTCCCGGCCGAACTCGGCGGCGACTGCCGCCATACGCAGCGTGCTCATGCGGTCCCCATCCCGGTCACCGTGGAGGTGACCGCTTCGGTGATCTCTCCGTCGGGCCAGCGCAGCCCGACGCCTTGTCCGTCTGCCAACTCCCCGCACACGGCGCCCGTCGCCGGCCCGGCGGGCAGGGGCGGCGCGTCCGGCGCGTCGGTGGTGAGCATCGCGAAGCCGGGGAAACACGTGAACCAGTCGCCGGTTGTCGCGCTACCGGGCCGGGGTACGGCGGCCACGTCGAGGACGGCCCGGCAGCCGCTCGCCTCCGCGAGCATGCCGAGCGTCCCGGCGATCCCCGCCATCGACACGTCCTTGGCGGCGGCGGGCCGTGCGGCGGCCACGGCGCCGATCATGCCGCGCAGTTCATCGGAACGGCGGTGGGTGGTTGAGTCCCACTGGCGGCCTCGGTAGCCCGGGCGCCAGCTGCCGCCGAGGTCGGCGGTGAGCCGCACCGCGTGGCCGGGTCGTCCTCCGCCGCCCGGGACCGGACGGTCCGTGCGGCCGAGGGCGGTCACCGACAGCGCGGCGGGTACGCCGAGTTGGGTGTGCCCGCCGAGGACCGGGATGTCGTACGCCTGTGCCGCATGTCCCAGTCCCGCGAGGATCCGGCCGGCGTGTGCGGCGTCCTTCGCGCCCACCGCGTCGAGCAGGCCGACCGGTGAAGCGCCCATCGCCGCCAGGTCGTTGACGTTGACGAGGACGGAGCACCAGCCCGCCCACTCCGGGTCGCGCTCGACCATCGACGGCACGATCGCGTCACAGGCGGCGATCACATCCGTACCGGGCACCGGTGCACCGTCGTCGCCCACGAAGCCGGCGCCGCCGGGTCCGCCGGGTCCGCCGGGTCCGCCGGGTCCGCCGATGCTGCCAGGGACGGCCCGCGCCACCACACCCAGGGCCCCGCCGACCGGGTCCTGGCCGAGGGCGCGGGCCGCCGTTGGGGGGAGGGCCGCGAGGAGCGGCCCGAGGGGCGACTTGGTGGCCGCCACGAGATCGGTGATCCGGCCGATCGGCCACCGCATCAGCACATGCGGCGCGTCCGCCACCGTCGTCCGCCGCACCGAGCGCCAGCCCAGCCGCTTGAAGAGGGCCTCGTTGCGGGCCTGGACCGTCGCCTCGAAGCGCAGCACGCCCTCGGTCTCGGCCCGCGCGCAGGCTGCCCGGACGAGTGCGCCGCCGATGCCGTGCGGGCCGCGGGCGCCCGGGGCGACGACGAGCCGGCCGCCGGCCCACCAGCCGATGTCGGGGCCATCGGCGACAGGACCGAGCCGTACGCCGCCGACGACGGTGCCCTCGTGGTCCTTGGCGACCAGCACGAGCGTACGAGGGTCGGCGTCCCGGTGGTCGAGGTCGTGGCCCGTGAACAGGCCCTGCTCCTGGACGAAGACGTCCCGGCGCAGTCGGTGATAGGCGGCCAACTCGGCTCTGTCAGCGGCCTGTTCGATGTGGAATACCGGACGGCGAGCGAGTGTGCTGCGGTCGCCGAGCAGCGCCAGGATGTCGACCGGCCTGTCCGCCATGGGCGGTGCCGCCGGGGATCCGTCGAGGTACACGGACATCATCCGCCCGCCGTCTTCAGCACGCTGCATGCCCCGCAGGCCGCGCAGCCGGCCCTCTGGTCGGCTCCGCTCATCCCGGCCGCGCGCAGCTTGGCCGCGACGCCCTCGGTGACGTACCGCAGCAGTTCCGCACTGGGAGGCTCGATCCCGTCCCGGGCTGCGAGGGTGCCGCCCATCGGGCGGAAGGGCACGACGAACGGGTACACCCCCCGGTCGATCAACTCCCCTGCCCCCGCAACGAGTTCATCGGGTTCCTCGCCGAGGCCGACGAGGAGGTAGGTGGATACCCGGTTGGGTCCGAAGACTCGTACGGCCTCGTCCCACGCGGCCTCGTACTCGGCCATCGGGACGCTCGACTTGCCGGGCATCCAGCGCCGGCGCACCTCGTCGTCGAGGGACTCGACATGGATGCCGATGGCGGTGGCTCCGGCGTCGTACAACTCCCGTATCCACACCAGGTCTCCGGGCGGTTCGCACTGCACCTGGATCGGTAGTCCGGGCACCGCTTGGAGGATGGCGCGGACGGAGCGTACGAGATTGCGGGCGCCCCGGTCGGGGCCGGTCGTCGTGCCGGTGGTCATGACCATCTGCCGGACGCCGTCCAACCGGACGGCCACCTCGGCGACTTCGGCAAGCTGGGCCGGAGTCTTGGCCGCCACCGTCGCGCCCGAGCGCAGGGACTCCTCGATCGTGCAGAAGCGGCATCGGTCGGCCTCGGCGTAGCGGATGCAGGTCTGGACGACGGTGGTGGCGAGGACGTCGGCGCCGTGCAGGCGGGCGATGTGCTCGTACGGGATGCCGTCGGCGGTCGTCAGGTCGTAGAACTTCGGGCGCTGTACGGCGGTCAGGCTCAGCCCGGTGTCGGTGAGTGTCCCGGCGTCGTCGCCGAGCCAGACGCGGCCGTCGCGTACGGAGTACGGGCTGTCGGGGTTGGTGGGCAGCGCGGCGTTGGCACCGTCGACGAGAACGTGTCCGTCGTCGCTCGGTCCCGCGCCGTCCGGGCGCCGCACTGGAGCCGGCGTGCGGACTCCGTGCAGGGCGAGTTCGGCGCGGGTCATGATCCGCACGTCCACCGCTGTGTTGGTGCCAACGCTCACGGCTTGCCCCTTACAGCTGGTAGGTCGAGTTGATGATGGCGCCCTTGCGCGCGTAATGGATCAGCGCGTCCTGGACGTCGAGGGGGTGGGTCGGGATGACGCCCTCGATCAGGTCCTCCTCACGGGCGCCGTGCAGGGACAGGCCGAAGCGGCAGCAGAAGACCTTCCCGCCCTCGGCGATGAACGTTTTGAGCTGGTTGTTGATGTTGTGCTCGCCGGGGAAGGCCGAGTTGCCGACGGTCGGGAAGCCGCGGGTGGCCAGGCAGTTCAGCGAACCCGGGCCGTAGAAGTAGATGGCGGTCTCGAAGCCCTTGCGCAGGGCGCGGGTGGCCTGGAGCACGGCGACGAAGGACACCGAGGACTCGTGGGCGATGCCGTGGACGAGGGTGAAGTACGTCTCGCCGTCCTCAGCCTTGTAGTCGGGGAAGACCTTGGTGGAGCCGTAGATGCTGGTGCCCTCGGGCAGGGACGGGTGGGGGATCTCGCTGAGGGACTTCTGCTCGATCTCGCTGAGTTCGACGGTCTCGGACATGGCTCTCTCCTTGAACGAGTTACTACGAGGCGGTGGTTGGGGACGGCAGGGTCAGTCGTGTCAGAGGTGTCAGTCGTAGAGCGCGGCGAACGTGTTCCTGAAGACGAGTTCGCCGAGTTCGCCGCCGCCGGTCGCTTCGGCGAGCCGGGCGTACTCGCCCGTGAAGTCGCCCCAGGGCTGGTCGCTGGCGAAGAGCACCCGGTCGTGGCCGATACCGCGGCGCTCGATCTCCTGGGCCAGCCAGCGCGGTGTGAAGCCGATGGCCCAGGAGAGGTCGGTGTAGACGCGCTTGCCGCCTTCGATCCAGTCGAAGAACCGCGAGCCGACAAGCTTGATGTGGCCGCTCATCCCGCCGCCGAAATGCACGAGATGGACCGGCACTTGGTCGGCGAACCAGTCGACGAGGTGGCCGACCTCGTCGATGTCGGAGGCCGCACCGGGCGACGTGTGGACGTGGACGACCAGGCCATGGCGGGCTGCCGCGGCGAAGATACGGTCCAGTTGAGGGCGGCAGGCCGGGTCCGTGGGGCGCCCGCCGAGCAGGAAGCTGAGCTTCAGCGCCTTCACGCCCCGTTCCCCGGCCAGGGCGAGCGCCTGCGCGGTGCGGTGCTCGTCCTCAGGGCGTGGGGAGACCCACAGGCCGGCCCGGATCCGGTCGTCGCTCTGGGCGGCCTCGATCGCCAACTCGTTGAAGGAGAAGGCGAGATCGGGGTCCGGGACGCCGTAGTTGGGGATGACCAGGGCGCGTTCGGTGCCCTCCGCGTCCAGGTCGGCGACGAGTTGCTTGACCGTGGCGCGGGCGGTGGTGTCGGGGTTGACCGGTGGGCCGCCATAGAAGGGGTACGCGGGCAGGACGCCGATGTGGCGGTGTGCGTCGTAGACCATGATCCGATACCTCCTTCAGCCGATCGGAAGCGCGGAGGCGAGTTCGCTGGGGGCGCCCGTGAGGGTGCCGCAGACGTCGGCCATGCGGCGGGAGGCGTCGATGTGGTTCGCGAGGAACTCGGCGTCCCGGCCCACCGCCTCGAAGCGTCCGGAGCCCCACGAGTGCTGCCACGGCAGGCCCAGGAAGTACAGGCCGGGCGTGCTGGTCGCGCCTCGCCAGTGCATGGGGTAGCCGCGGCCGTCGAAGACGGGTATCTCGATCCACCGGTGGTCGCGGGTGAACCCGGTGGACCAGACGACCGAGGTGACACCGGAGGCTTCCAGGTCCAGTGACGCCGCCTGCTCGGAGGGCTCCCACACCGGTATGTACCGGGGCTCCGCCGGGGCCTCGATCCCCTGCGCGGTGATGTGCGCGTCGATGCTGTCCTTGATGCCCTCGGCCACGGCGTCAGCCCGGTCGAGGTTGACCTTCAGGTCGTCGGCGAACTCCAGCCGCTCACCGTCGATGCCGGTCAGCCGGCCGTACAGCTGCATCCCGTCGCGGGCGAAGGCACGCAGATCGATGTCACGGCCACCGTCCCGCCCGGTCACGTAGTGGTTGACCCGCATCCGGACGGCACCGGCGTCATCGAACTCGTCGATGCTGCGGCCGTAGTAGCCCATGTCGTCGAGCCAGGCCACACAGTCCCGGCCCCGGTAGAAGCGGGCCACGCGGGGTGCGCTGCCGACGGCCAGATGGACCTGGCGTCCGGCGAGGTGCAGATCCTCGGCTATCTGGCAGCCGGACTGTCCGGTGCCGACCACCAGTACGCCGCCCTCGGGGAGTTGGTCCGCATTGCGGTAGCGGGAGGAGTGGAACTGCTCGACGCCGGCGGGCAGCCGCTCGGCCATCCGCGGGACGGACGGGGTGTGGTAGGGGCCGGTGGCCACCACCACTTGGTCGGCGGTGAAGTCGCCGTCCGATGTGGTCAGTTCGAAGACGCCGCTCGGGGATCGCCGCAGCCCGTCGACGGACACTCCCTCCGCCAGCGGGGGTTGGAAGAAAGCGACGTACTCCTCCAGGTACCTGATGATCTCGTCGCGGACCATGAAGCCGTCGGGGTCATCCCCCTGGTAGGGGAAACCGGGCAGCTTGCACTGCCAGTTGGGGGTCACCAGACAGAACGAGTCCCAGCGGCGCTCGCGCCACTCGTGGCCGACCCGGTTCCGCTCGACGACGACGTGCTCGACACCACGCTCGCGCAGACAGTAGCTGACCGACAGACCGGCCTGACCGCCGCCGACGACCGCCACCGGGTAGTGGACACCGGCCAGCCGCCGCGGGCTCACCGCGCACTCCCGTCAGCGTTGTGCAGGGCCTCGACCGTGACCTCGGCCCCGTCGAGGGAGGCGTACGCGGCCGCGGTCTCCTCGATCTGCGCCAGCTGGTCGGACGCCCCGGTGCACGCGAACCCGTACTTCTCGCGTACCCGGTCGCTCGCGATCCCGAGCGCCGTCCGGCTCCGTTCCACGAAGTCGCCGAGCTCGTACACGCCACCGGGGGTGAGGTAGTTCTCGACTACCGTGGAGGGTGAGTAACAACGCTGGGTCGCACCGTCGGGCCAGCGCACACGGAAATACAGCTCGGGCATGAAATCCTCCATGCGAGGCGCCGAGGTATCGGCACCTCGCCGCTGCTTGTGACGACCACTCCAGCCAGCGCGAATTACCCAACGAGGTCATCCGGAATAAAGCGGAGTTACAGAGTCCTCACGGTGGGTGCGGAATCGAGTACGCAGAGTTGCCTCAGAGGCAAATTGGGTACGCCGAATGCCGTGCTGCCACGGATAACGGAACTTGCCTGCTTACCTGGGAGACATCACGCCCATCGAAGGACAAGGAGTGTCCGTGCCCGAGCCGCAACCCGTCCCGCAGGCAGTACTGAGCCCGCTCACCAGCTCCGCCGTCTTTCTGATCGTGACGGTCGATCCCGACGGGGAGCAGGTCGTACGGGAATTGCTGACCGACCTCGCCGGTCTGGTGCGGTCCGTCGGTTTCCGGGTCCCGGAAGGTGCGCTGGCCTGTGTCACCGGCATCGGCTCCGACGCCTGGGACCGGCTGTTCGCCGGTCCGAGGCCGGCCGAGCTGCATCCCTTCCGGGAAGTGGCCGGCGCCCGGCACACCGCGCCCGCCACCCCGGGGGACCTGCTCTTCCACATCAGGGCCCGGCAGCCGGACCTGTGCTTCGAGCTGGCCACGCAGCTGATGGACCGGCTGCGCGGCAGCGTCACCGTCCAGGACGAGGTGTCCGGTTTCAAGTACTTCGACGAACGCGATCTCCTCGGCTTCGTCGACGGCACCGAAAACCCCACCGGACCCGCCGCGAACACCGCCGTCGTGATCGGTGCCGCCGATCCGGAACAGGACCCTGCCTTCATCGGCGGCAGCTACGTCGTCGTGCAGAAGTACCTGCACGACCTGCCGGCATGGAACGCCCTGCCGGTCGAGGCACAGGAACGCGCGGTCGGCCGCCGCAAGCTCTCCGACATCGAACTGCCCGACGACCTGAAGCCTGCCGACTCGCACGTAGCGCTCACCACGATCACCGACCCCGACGGCACCGAACGGCAGATCCTGCGCGACAACATGCCCTTCGGCGCGCCCGGGCGCGGCGAGTTCGGTACCTACTTCATTGGCTACTCCAGTACCCCGTCGGTCATCGAGCGCATGCTGGAGAACATGTTCATCGGCGATCCGCCGGGCAGCCACGACCGGCTGCTCGACTTCTCAGCGGCGGTCACCGGCACCCTGTTCCACGTACCCACCGCCGACTTTCTCGACGACCCGCCCGCAGCGCCGGAACCGACGGTCAGTGCCCAGGCCGCCGACGGATCCCCGGACATCGGCGACCTCAGGAGGAACACCCTCCGATGAACAATCTCCAGCACGGGTAGTGCTCGCGGTCTTCGGCGGCGTACGTCGGGGGTCGTCGCCCGGACCGGAGGTCACCACGAGTGAGTCATGGGCGTCTTTTCCTCCCTGACGTAGCCCTTGTCCTTGTCGACCACGTTCCGCAACGGCCGGCCTTCCTTCCTGCGTCCGAGGTTGTCCAGGAACAGGTCCGCCAGGTCGATGCGCCAGCCGGTGACCTCGCCCGCCGTGTGCGGGGAGACGATCACTCCGGGCAGGTCCCACAGGGGTGAGGCTGCGGGCAGTGGTTCCTGGGCGAAGACGTCCAGGGCCGCTCCGGCGAGACGGCCGTCGGCGAGGTGACGGGCGAGCGCCTCCTCGTCGACGAGGGCGCCCCGGCCGATGTTGACCAGCCGGGCGCCGGGCTTCATCGCGGCGAGGACGGAGGCGTCGACCATGAGACGGGTGGCCGGGGTGAGCGGGGCGGCGAGGACGACGTAGTCCGCGTCGGCGAGTGCGGTGCGCAGGCCCGTGCCGCCGCCCGCGTGCACCGTGCCGAAGTCGGGGTCGTCGACGCGTGCGGTGCGCCCGGCGCCGGTCACACGCATGCCGACGGCGCGCAGCATGCGGGCGATGGCCCGGCCGATCGGACCCGTCCCCCAGACCAACGCGGTGCGTCCGCCGATGCGTTCGCTGTCGCGGGGCCGCCACTCGCGGCGCCGCTGGTGTTCCCAGGTGCCGGGGAAGTCCTTGGCGAGGGCGAGGATCAGGCCGAGGACGTATTCGGCGATGGCCTGGTCGTAGACACCGCGCGAGTTGGTCAGCAGCACGCCGGGGTTGCCGACCAGCGCGGGGAAGAGCTGTGAGTCCACTCCGGCGGCGGCCACATGGACCCAGCCGGGGGCCAGAGCGGGGTCCTCGGGCCAGGCGGCGGCGACCGCCGGGGTGATGGAGTGCCAGCAGAACAGGACGTCCGCGCCGGGCAGCAGGAGCGGCAGTTCCTCCTCGGTGGCGTACACCGTGTCCGCGAGTCGTTCGATGTCCCCGGCGTTCGGCGGCAGGATGCCACGGTGCAGGACGACGAGCCGGTCAGCCACGGGCGTCCACCACGGGGATGGCGAGGTACTTGTACTCCAGGAACTCGTCGATGCCGACGCGCCCGCCCTCACGCCCGAGCCCGGACTGCTTGACGCCGCCGAACGGCGCCGCCGGGTTGGAGACCAGCCCGGTGTTGATGCCGACCATGCCGGTCTCCAGCCGCTCCCCCACCCGCAGCGCCCGATCGAGGTCCTGGGTGAACAGGTAGCCGACCAGGCCCCATTCGGTGTCGTTCGCGGCACGCACGACCTCCTTCTCGTCGTCGAAGGTGAGGATCGCGGCGACCGGTCCGAAGATCTCGGCCTGCATCAGCTCCGAGTCCGCTCGAACCTCGGTGATCACGGTCGGCGGGTAGAAGTGGCCCGGTCCGTCCGGGACTTCGCCCCCGGTGATCACCTTAGCGCCGCGCGTCACGGCGTCCTGGACAAGTCCATCGGCCTTGGACCGCCCTGCCGCGTCGATCAGCGGGCCCACCTGCGAGCCGGGCTGGGTGCCGGGCCCGACGGTGAGCGCCGCCATCCGCTCGGCGAGCCGCGCGGCGAACGCGTCCGCGACCGAGCGGTGGACGAAGAACCGGTTGGCGGCCGTGCACGCCTCCCCCATGTTCCGCATCTTCGCGACCATCGCGCCCTCCACCGCCCGGTCCAGGTCGGCGTCCTCGAACACGATGAACGGCGCGTTGCCACCCAGCTCCATCGACGTCCGCACTACGGTGTCGGCGCACTGCGCGAGCAGCAGCCGCCCGACCTGGGTGGAGCCGGTGAAGGACAGCTTGCGCACGCCTCCGCCGCGCAGCAGGGGTTCGACCACTCCGGCGGCGTCCGTGGTGGTCACGACGTTGAGGACGCCGTCCGGGAGTCCGGCCTCGGTGAGGATGCCGGCGAGGGCGAGGCTGGAGAGCGGGGTCTGCGGGGCGGGTTTGAGGACCATGGTGCAGCCGGCCGCGATCGCGGGGCCGATCTTGCGGGTGCCCATGGCGAGGGGGAAGTTCCAGGGCGTGATCAGCAGACAGGGGCCGACGGGCTGGCGCATGACCAGGACGCGGTTGGCGCCGTCGGGGGTGCGGGTGAGCCCGCCGTCGATGCGTACGGCCTCCTCGGAGAACCAGCGGAAGAACTCGGCCGCATAGCCGACCTCGCCGCGCGCCTCCGCGAGCGGCTTGCCCATCTCCAGCGTCATCAGCAGAGCGAGATCCTCACGCCGGTCGAGAATGATCTCGTAGGCGCGGCGCAGGATTTCACTTCGTGCGCGCGGGGCGGTCGCCGCCCAGGCGTCCTGTGCCGCCACGGCCGCGTCGAGGGCGCGTTGCCCGTCGGCGGGCGAGGCGTCGGCGACCTCGCACAGCCGTTGCCCGGTCGCGGGGTCGTCCACGGGGAAGCGGGCGCCCTCGGCGGCGTCCTGCCAACTCCCGTCTATGAACAGCTGCTTGGGGACGGTGTCGATGACCTTGGTCATGAGGGGGTGCCTCCGGGCGGGTTCGGGTCGAGCAGTTGGGCCAGGTGCCGGGCCTGCGGTCCTTCGGGGCCGGTGAGGTGGGCCGCCTGGGTGCGGCAGCTGAAGCCGTCGGCGAGGACGGTGTCGGTCGCTTCGAGGGCGGCGAGTTTCGGAGCCAGGGAGAGACCGGCGACGGTCATCGAGGTGGCGTAGTGCTCGGCCTCGAAGCCGAAGTTGCCGGCGAGTCCGCAGCAGCCGCCCGCCTCGTCGACGTCCTGGACTCCGAGCCGACGCAACAGCGCGGACTGGGTGGTCTCGCCGAAGACGGCGTACTCGTGGCAGTGAGTCTGGAGAGTGACGCGTTCGGGTACGACAGCCGGTTTCCAGTCGGCGTCGGCGAGTTCGGCCAGGGCGGAGGCGAAGCTACGGACGCGGGCGGCGACGCGGCGCGCGGCCTCCGTGCCCAGGAGGGCGGGTGCGTCATGGCGTAGAGCGGCGGCGCAGCTCGGCTCGGGGACGACGATCGGCAACTCGCCCTCGCCGTCGAGATGTTCGACAGTACGGGTCAACGTGCGCCGCGCGATGTCGAGTTGGCCCGTCGTCAGCCAGGTGAGCCCGCAGCACAGTCCGCTGCGCACAGTCGCCGGGACCCCGGCGTCGGCGAGGACCCGAGCCGCCGCTCCGGCGACCTCCGGCCGGAAGGCGCGGGTGAAGGAGTCGACGAGCAGGACTGCGGCGGGTTCTTCGGGCTGCGGGGGCAGGTGTCGGCGCAGGGCTCGGCGCGGGGCGAAGTCCGGGATGGTGCGCTCGGCGGTGACTCCGCCGAGCCGCGCGACGAGCCGGCCCAGAGGTCCGCCGAGCACGGCGTTGACGGGCCCGGCAATCCAGCGGGCGAGCGCCGACCACCAGGGCAGCCAGCCCAGGCTGTAGTGGCTGCGGGGGCGCAGCCGGTGCCGGTAATGCCGGTGCAGGAACTCCGACTTGTACGTCGCCATGTCGACGCCGACCGGGCAGTCGGCGGCGCAGGCCTTGCAGGACAGGCACAGGTCGAGGGCATCGCGCACATCGGTGGAACGGCTGCCGTCGGCGATCACGGTGTCCGGGCCGTCGCGCAGCATCTCCTGGAGCAGCCGGGCCCGGCCCCGCGTGGAGTCGCGTTCGTCGTGGGTCGCGCGGTAGCTGGGGCACATGGATCCGCCGACGTCACTGCGGCACCGGCCGACACCGATGCACCGGCCGGCCGCCTCGGCGAGGCCGCCGGGGTCCTCCGGGAAGGTGAAACCCGTCGAGGCCGCCCGCGAGGTGATCGGATACAGCGCCAGGTCGGCGTCGACGGCCGCCGGATCGACGATCACACCCGGGTTGAGGAGGCCCTCGGGGTCGTACAGCCGCTTGTAGGCGGCGAACGCGGCGCGCATCCGAGGGCTGTACATGGTGGCGAGGAGTGCGCTGCGGGCGCGTCCGTCACCATGTTCGCCGGACAGGGTTCCACCGTGGGCGACGACCAGGGCGGCGGCCTCCTCCAGGAAGGCCCGCATGGCCGCGGCGCCCTCCGCGGTGGCGGGGTCGAAGTCGATACGGACGTGGACGCAGCCCGCCCCGAAGTGCCCGTACAGCACGCCGGTGAAGTCGTGCTCGGCGAGCAGAGCACGGAAGTCGCCCAGATAGTCGGCGAGTTGGTGAGGGTCGACGGCAGCGTCCTCCCAACCCGGCCAGGAGGTACCACCGTCCACGAGACGCGCGGCGAGCCCGGCACCGTCCTCACGCACCCGCCACAGGGAACGCCGCTCGGCCGGGTCTGCTACGACCCTGCCCGCCACCATCCGCTCCCCCGCGCGGAGTTGACCGAGCAGCTCGGTCGCTCGCCGGTCGGCGTCAGCCTGGTCGGCGCCGTCGAGTTCGACGTACAGCCAGGCGGCACCTTCAGGAAGACCGGTGACGGCTTCCGAACCGCGCCGATGGCGCAGGGTCGCGACGATGGCCTCGTCCATGCCCTCGACGGCGGTGGGCCGGTGGAGCAGGATCGCGGGGACGTCCCGGGCGGCGTCCACCACGTCCCGGTAGCCGAGCGCGAGCAGGGTCGTGGCCTGGGGCACCGGGTGCAGCCGCACGGTGGCGCGGGTGACGACCGCGCAGGTGCCCTCGGTGCCGACCAGGGCTCGGGCGGCATGACGGCCGTGCTCGGGCAGCAGGTGATGGAGCTGGTAGCCGGAGACCTGGCGGGGGATGCGACCGAGTTCGGTGCGCAGGGCGGCGAGGTTGTCGTCGACGAGTCGGGTGAGCGCGGTGTCGAGTGCGGCGATCTCCGAGGCTTCCCCGGACCGGCCCCCGGACCCGGCCACCGCCCGGACATCCATGGAAAGGCCCCCTGCCCCGGCCACCACCCGAACTCCGCCGGCCGTGACGATCTCCAACTCCTCGACGTGCTCGACCGTACGGCCGTATCGCACCGAGTGGTTCCCGCAGGCGTCGTTGCCGATCATCCCGCCGAGGGTGCAGCGGCTGTGCGAGGAGGGATCGGGGCCGAAGAACAGGCCGTGCGGCGCCGCCGCGCGCTGGAGGTCGTCGAGGACGACGCCGGGTTCGACGACGGCCATCCGGGTTGCGGGGTCGATCGAGATCACCCGGTTGAGGTGACGGGAGAAGTCGAGGACCAGGCCGGGTCCGACGGCGTTGCCGGCCATGCTGGTGCCGGCCCCGCGCGCGGTGAGCGGGATGCGCAGTTCGCGGCAGGCTCGGACCACCGCGACCACGTCCTCGGCGGAGCGCGGGAAGGCGACGGCGAGCGGCGGCACCCGGTAGTTGGAGGCGTCGTACGCGTACTGGGCGCGCCGCCCGTCACCGGTGTCGACCGTGAGCCCCGGCGCCGTACGCGCCAGCAGGTCGACCAGGAAGCGAGCGTCACTCATCCGGCTGTGCCCACCGCGACCGCCGCCGACCAGGCACGCAGCCCCTCGTCGATCCCGGCCTCGTCGACGATCAGCGGCGGGATCATGCGGACGACGTTCCCCCACGGGCCGCAAGGCAGCAGGAGCAGCCCCTCCTCCACGGCGGCCCGCAGCACCCGGGACGCCGCCCCGGGGTCGGGCTCGCCGCTCTCCGTCACGAACTCGCTCGCCAGCATCAGCCCCAGACCCCGCACATCACCGATTGCGGGATTCTTCGCGGCGACCTCGTCGAGTCCGGCACGCAACCGGGCCCCCATGGCGGCCGCGTTGGCGACCAGTCCCTCCTCCTCGACGACGTCGAGGGTGGCGATGGCCGCAGCGCAGGCGACGGCGTTGCCGCCGTAGGTGCCGCCCTGCGAACCGGGCCGGGCCTTGCGCATCAGCTCGGTGGACGCGGCGATCCCGGACAGGGGGAAGCCGCTGGCCAGGCCCTTGGCGGTGATCAGGATGTCGGGGGTGACGCCGAAGTGCTCGTGGCCCCAGAAGCGGCCGGTGCGGCCGACGCCGGTCTGGATCTCGTCGAGGATCAGCAGGATGCCGTGCCGGTCGGCACGCTCCCGCAACCCCTTCAGGAAGGCGGAGTCGGCAGGCACATAGCCGCCCTCGCCGAGCACCGGCTCGACGATGATCGCCGCGGTGTCGTCGGGGTCGGACACGGTCTGGAGCAGCTGGTCGAACTCGCGCAGCGCGAACCGGGTCGCCGTCTCCTGGTCCCAGCCGTAGTGGAAGGCGTGCGGGAAGGGCGTGATGACGACGCCACCCATCAGCGGGGCGAACCCGGTGCGCATCTTGGTACCGGAGGTGGTCATCGAGGCGGCGGCGACCGTACGGCCGTGGAAACCGCCATGGCACACGACGATGTTGGGCCGCCCGGTGGCCTGGCGGGCGAGCCGCAGCGCGGCCTCGACCGCCTCGCTGCCGGAGTTCGCGAAGAACAGGCTGTCGAGCCCCTCCGGCAGGACCGTACCGAGCCGCTCGACCAGGCGTTGCAGCGGCCGGTGCATGATCGTCGTGTACTGACCGTGGATCAGCGTGGCGACCTGCTCCTGCGCCGCGGCGACCACTTTGGGGTGGCAGTGGCCGGTGCTGGTGACGCCGATGCCCGCGGTGAAGTCCAGGTAGCGGCGGCCGTCCGCGCCGTAGAGGTGGACGCCCTCTCCGCGTTCGGCGACGACGGGTGTGGCCTGGCGCAGATGCTCGGACAGTTGGCTCATACGGCAGCTCTCCCACGGAGTGAGAAGGGTGCGGGGGACACTTATCACCCTGCGGGCAGTGCGGCCGGGGCGTCAACGAACAGACTGTCCACTCGGCGTTCTCCGGCGGAACACGGTGTTCATTGACGGTGGCCGTCCGCTGAACCAGGGTGATGTGCAACCCCGGACCGCCCTCACCAGACCCCCTGTGAGCTGTCGGTCTCTCCGGCGTACAGCGGCGTACGCACTCCCTTGCTGCACACACGCCTTCCAATGCTTGACGCACGACCTCCTCCGCCCTGCGTCCCCCCCAGGAGCCTCAAGCATGTCCGTGACCTCATCCACCACCGGTGGGGCCGCGTCGCTCGACGACGCGCCCGTCAGTCCCTTCCACCGCCGGATCATGGCCGTCGCCATGGGCGGCCCGTTCTGCGACGGCTATCTGCTCGGCGTGATGGGCGTCGCCCTCGGTCTCATCACCCCGGCCCTCGCCCTGGACGCCCTGTGGACCGGCCTCATCGCCGCCTCCGTCCTGATCGGTGTGTTCATCGGCGGCGCGGTCTTCGGACCGATCACCGACCGAGTCGGCCGCCATCTGATGTACGTCCTCAACCTGGCGACCTTCGTGGTCTTCTCCGCGCTCCAGTTCTTCGTCACCGAGGCCTGGCAGCTGATGGTGCTGCGGCTGCTCATCGGCATCGCGATCGGCGCCGACTACCCCATCGCGTCCGCCCTCACCACCGAGCTGGTCCCCCGCAGGCTGCGCGGCCCGGCGCTGTCCGGCCTGGTGCTGGCCTGGTGGCTCGGGTACGGCGTGAGCTACTGGGTGGGCTGGGCGCTGACCGGCCTCGGCGACGACTCCTGGCGCTGGATGCTGGCCTCCGGCGCGATACCCGCGCTGGTCTTCCTCGTCTTCCGGGCCGGCATCCCCGAGTCGCCGCGCTGGCTCGCCTCGCGCGGCCGGATCGACGAGGCGAAGGCCGTCGTACGCAAGCACCTCGGCCACGACATCGACACCGCCGAACTCCTCTCCGAGACCCGGCAGGAGCAGCGCGGCGGCTCCGGCCTCGGCAATCTCGTCGAGATCTTCAAACGCGGCTACACGGTCCCCGTCGTCTTCTGTTCCGTCTTCTGGATCTGCCAGGTCGCGCCCGCCTTCGCGGTCCGCTCCTTCCAGCCGCAGATGCTGTCCGCGTTCGGGGTGGAGAGCACGTACGGCGCCAGCGCGCTGATCACCACGCTCGCGGTCGCCGGCATCGCACTCGGCCTGGTGGTCGTCAACCGGATCGGCCGGCGCTCGCTGCTGATCAGCACGTTCGTCTGCATCAACGTCTCGCTGTTCGCGCTGGCCGTGCTGCCGGTGCACTGGGCGTTCCTCGTAGTGGCGCTGTTCGCCGCGTTCCAGTTCTTCGAAGCGGCGGGCAGCGGGCTCCAGTTCGTCTACCCGAGCGAGCTGTTCCCGACCGACCTGCGCGCCACGGGCGTCGGCATCGCCACCGCGATGAGCCGCGTCGGCTCCGCCACCTCCACCTTCCTGCTCCCGATCGCCGCCGACGACCTCGGCGTGCGCGGCACGCTCGGCATCGCGGTCGTGATCACCCTGATCGGCCTCGCCGTGTCGTACTTCCTCGCCCCCGAGACCAAGGACCTGGGCCTGGCCGAGGCCAGCAGCCGGTCCTGAACACACCCCCCTCATCAAGGAGTTCACTGCATGCGCAAGGTCGTCAGCTTCGACTGCTACCGCACCCTCATCAACTTCGACACCCGCGCCGCCACCCACGAGATCGTCAAGGACCGGCTCGCCGAACTCGGCGTGGACGCGGACCAGTTCCACCATGACGCGTACGTCATGCGCTTCCAGGGCGTCGTCGACGAGTACCGTCCCTACCGGGAGATCGTCCGCCGGACTCTGCGCAACGTCATGCTGCTGCACGGCCTGGACTACCGGGACGAGGACGGCGACGCGCTGATCGAGGCCATCAAGAAGTTCCAGCCGTTCCAGGAGGTCCCGGACGCGCTGCGCCGCCTGAAGAGCGAGTACGACATCGCGATCCTCTCCAACAGCGAGGACGACCTGATCCAGTACGCGGTCGACGAGCTCGGCGTCGAGTGGGACTACGTCCTGACCGCCGAGCAGGCGGGCGCCTACAAGCCGCTTCCGCAGGCCTTCGAGTACCTGATGAAGGCCACCAGCCGCGGGCCGGAGGACATCATCCACACGGCCCAGGGCTGGGAGTACGACATCATGCCGACCAAGCGCTACGAGGGCATGCGGCGGATCTGGGTGAACCGGTACGGCTTCCCGGGCTCGGCCGCCTACCAGCCGTACGAGGAGATCAAGGACCTCTCCGGGCTGCCCCCGCTGCTCGGCGTCTGAACCCGGCCCTTCAGGAAGGACGTTGAAAGGATATTCCGTGAGCACCCGCACGCTCGGCCGCCCCGAGCCGGTCAACGGCCGGATCTCCCACTGGTTCGCCGAACTCCCCGCACCCCGACCGGCGTTGCCCGGTGACCGCGACGCCGACGTGTGCATCGTGGGCGCCGGTCTGACCGGCCTGTGGACCGCGTACTACCTGAAACTGGCCGATCCCTCGCTGCGGATCACCGTCCTGGAAGCCGAGTTCGCCGGCTACGGCGCCTCCGGCCGCAACGGCGGCTGGGCGTCCGGACTCGTCCCCGGCAACCGCGACCGGCTCGCCGAGCAGTACGGCCGCGACGCCGTACTCGACCACCAGCGCGCCATGAACGAGACCGTCGACGAGATCATCGCCGTTGCCGCACGCGAGAACATCGACGCCGACATCGTCAAGGGCGGCACCCTGCGCGTGGCCCGCACCCCGGCCCAGGCCACGCGGCTGCGACACAAGACCGAGGCCGACCACGAGTGGGGGGTCACGGACGCCGTGATGCTCACACCCGAGGAGGCCGCGGACCGCATCCGCATCGCCGGCATGACGGCGGCGGCCTGGACCCCGCACTGCGCGCGACTTCAGCCCGCGGCCCTGGTCCAGGGGCTCGCGGAGACGGTCGTACGGCTCGGAGTGACCCTCTACGAGAAGTCACCCGTCACGGTCATCGAACCGGGCCGGGCGGTCACCCCGCACGGCACCGTCACCGCGCCCGTCGTACTGCGCGCCACGGAGGGCTTCACCGCGTCCCTCAAGGGGCTGCGGCGGGCCTGGCTGCCCATGAACAGCTCGATGATCGCCACCGAGCCGCTGCCGAAGGAGCTGTGGGAGGAGATCGGCTGGACGGGCCGGGAGACACTCGGCGACACCGCGCACGGCCACCTGTACGCGCAGCGCACCCCGGACGACCGGATCGCGATCGGCGGGCGCGGAGTGCCGTACCGCTTCGGCTCCCGCACCGACACCGACGGCCGCGTGGACGACCGTACGATCGCGCAGCTCACCGAGACCCTGTACGCGGCGCTCCCGCAGACCACCGGCGCCCGCGTCGACCACGCCTGGTGCGGGGTGCTCGCGGTCCCCCGCGACTGGTCGGCGACGGTGGGCCTGGACCGCGCCACGGGCCTCGGCTGGGCAGGCGGCTACGTCGGCCACGGCGTCACCTCGACGAACCTCGCCGCGCGGACGCTGACCGACCTGGTACTGGGCCGCGAGTCCCGGCTGACCCGACTGCCGTGGACGGGCCACCGCCCCGGCACCTGGGAGCCGGAGCCGTTCCGGTGGCTGGGGGTGCGCGGCCTGTACATCGCCTACCGACTGGCGGACCGCCATGAGAAGGGCGGCAGGGCAAGGACGTCACCAATAGCCAAGTTCGCAGATCAAATCGCACGCCGCCCATAGCCGACCCAGTGGCGCGGGGAACTGCGCGACCAGCCACAACGAACCCGCACCCGCCGACGCACCATGGCACCCCACGACGAACAGGCGCACCTTGCGCAGCCCGCGCAGCAAACCGCAGAGTGGTCACCCTGCACCACGTCTCCGGAGGAGCCCGCCCATGCCGTTCCTCACGGTCGCCGACGTACTGCGCCTGCCGGTCATCACCGCGGGCCTGCCCCGGGTGGCGGCCGGCGAGGAGCAGCTGGACCGAACCGTCCGCTGGGTCCACGTCACCGAACTGCTCGACCCCGCCTCCTTCCTGGAGGGGGGCGAGCTGGTGCTGACGACGGGCATGCCGCATCCGTCGGATCCGACCCAACTGCGCGCGTACGTGGACCAGTTGGCCGACGTCGGTGTGGCGGGCCTGGTCGTGGAGCTGGGCCGCCGCTACCAGCAGGCGCCACCAGAACTGGTCGGCGCGTGCCGGGAGCGGGACCTGCCCCTGATCGTGCTCACGCGCGGGGTCCGCTTCATCGAGGTCACCCAGACCGTGCACGCACTGATCCTGGACGCGCAGGGCGAGCTGCTGCGCCGCGCCCAGCACGTGCAGGAGCTGTTCACGTCGCTCACCCTGCGCGGTGCGGAAGCCGAGGAGCTCGTGCAGACCGCGGCCGACCTCGCCGAATGTCCGGTGGTGCTGGAGAACCTGATCCACCACGCGGTGATCTGCGCCCAGGCCGGCCGTACGGACGGGCAGGTCCTGGAGGCCTGGCCGCGCCGCTCGCGTACCGCCGCGACGCCGGACCGGGCGGCGGTCAGCGGGCCCGAGGGCTGGCTGGTGGCACCGGTCGACGAACGGGGCAGCCGATGGGGCCGCCTGATCATGCTGCCCCTGGCGTCCGGGCCACCCTTCGATCCGGAGCACACGATGATCCTGGAGCAGGCCGCCACCGCCCTGACCCTGGCCCGGCTGACCGGCCGCCCCGCCTGGGACCGGCGTGCCCACAGCTCGGTCCTGCTCGATCTGCTGCACTGGCGCTACCGCAGCCGCACCGAGGCACGGCTGCGGGCCGAGGCCCTCGGACTCCCGACGACGGGCCACCGCCTCCTCCCAGTCGTCGTCGACCACACGGAGGCGACGCGCGGCGGCACCTCGGTGACCGACCACCTCGCCGGGGAACTGCCCACATCGGGCGTCAAAGCTCTGGTCGGGGATCTCTCAGAGCGGCGTACCGGGCTGCTGATGGCCTTGGCCCGGGCGAGCGCGTGGCAGCCCGTCGTCGAACGCGTGGCCCGCGATCTGCGCGCCGTGTTCGGCGAGGGCGTCGTCGTCGCGGTCGGCCCGTCGGTCACCGAACTCGGCGAGGTCACCCGGTCGTTCCGCGAGGCCGAAGAGGTCGCCGACGCCGTCGGCCCCGCGTCCTGGGGCCGAGCGTTCCACGTCGCCTCCGATGTGGGCCTGCCGGAACTCCTCTACTCCCTGCGCGACGACGTCCGCGTCCAGAAGTACGTGGAACGGCAGCTCGGCCGCCTCGTCCAGCACGACGCCCGGCACGGCAGCGACCTGCTGACCACCCTGCGCGCCTACCTCGACGCCGCCGGCAACAAATCGATCGCCGCCAAGCACGTCGGCCTGTCCCGCCAGGCGTTCTACCAACGCCTGCACAGCATCGAACGTCTCCTGGCCACGAACCTGGAGTCCGGCGCCCAGCGCACCCAGCTCCACGTGGCGTTGACGGCATTCGAGGCACTGCACGGTCACACGGCAGGACATCCGTTCGGCGAGCCTCCACCCTGACCGACAACCATCACGAATGGTCAACCCGCACCGCGCCCCCGACATCGTTGTCGAGGGCGCGGCCTGTACGGATCGCGGCCCTAAGGGATTCGGCAAGCCCCGAGGGAGCACCGCGCGCCGGGGCGTGCGGTCGCCTTACGGCGTGTAGACGGCGTCACTGCCGTACAGCTCCCGGCTGAACGCGGAGACATCGGCCCTGCGGTCGGCGCCGTCGAGGTTGTACGTCAGATAGACGCCGTACCCCTCGCTGACGGTGCGGCGGGCGAGGTCGGCGACCGTGCTCTGCGAGGTCCGGCCGATCTCGACGGCCGCCGGGGACAGCTTCGACTTGGGCAGCGCGATGCCGGGGACCTGCCATGAGCCGTAGTACGGGTTCCAGGCGTAGTCGAACTTCGACGAGACGTCGACGCCGCCGTAGGAGAGACGGGACGCGGCCGGGCCGATGTTGTAGAGACTGATGATCTTGTCCGGCATGTTCGCGCGCAGCGCCGTCACCAGGTGCACGAACGAGCTGGCGTTGGGCTGGCCGGTGCCGTTGTTGCCGTACTCGGCGTACTCGTCGTCGAAGTCGATCCCGTCGAGGCCGTACTTGGTCACGGTGTCCGACATTTGTTTCGCGAACGCCGAAGCAGCTTGCTGGGACGGGAAGTTCGCGAAGCCTGCGCCCTGGTGGTTGCCGAGCACCGAGAGGACGACCTTGATGCCCTTCTGCTGCAACGGCCTTATCTCCGTGACAGCGTTGTCGAGGACTCGCTGCACGTTCTCGTTGAAGTGCAGATACGCCGCCTTCGTACCCGTGTCGTAGTTGATGTTCGCCGCGAAGATCACGGCGACGTCGAAGACGTTGCCGCCGCCGTTGGCGAGGGTGTACTTGCCGACGTTCAGCATGCTGTTGTTGTTCACCTCGACGTACGCCACCGAGGTCGGTCCCTGTTTCGCGGGAGCGGGAGCGGGTGCCGCTGACGCGCCGGTCGTGGCGGCCGTGGCGGCCGCGCCGAAGCCGAGGGCCGCGACGGCCGAGAGCGCGAGCGCGGCCGTCCGCACTCTGCTCCGTACCAGAGTGAACATCGTTGATCGGTCTCCCATCGCATGGATCGGCGCCCGACCTGTTCGAAAGCGCCGAGTGAGCCATCCGAGTTTTCCTCTCCCGTGACCGAATCCCAAGAACCGCGCGCAAAATCTTCACGACTCCCACGCACCTCGCGACACAACCCGGCCCCTGCGTAAGGGAGTTGGTGCGTTCAGACCCACGGTCGAGATGCTCCGGAGAGAGTTCGGCGGCCCGGTCTGAACGACTCCCCCATCGGCATGCCGGCCCTGCTGCCGCAGCGGTGGAGGAAGTGGAGCGACAAGAACGGCGACTTCGAGAAGGCCTTCCCGGCGACTTCATCCTCACCCGGGCCACCACCTTCTGGGCGACGGAGTCCATCGGTACGTCGCTGCCGCTCTGGCCGACTTCATCACTGAAGGCGACTGACGCCGACCAAACTCGGCGGCAAGCCACGTTCAGGCGCCTCTGCCGAAGGTGGCGGCCGCAAGGGAAACACTCATGGCAAAGGCAGATCGTATCGACGTCCACACCCACGTGGTGCCACCGTTCTGGGGCAAGGCGTTGCCAAGCCACGGTGGAGACCCGTCGGCGAAGAAGGCCTACGCCGCCTTCCGGATCTCATTGGCTCGCCACAGTTCGGCGTTCTCCGCCTTCAGTCGCTTGATCTCCGCGACCTCCTCCGACGAGGTGCCGGGACACTGACCGGCTTCCACCTCGGCCTTGTGGACCCGGGTCCACGCCCTCCGGGGCGAGCCAAATTTGCCTACCGGGCAAATAGTATCGCCTCGGAGGTTGACCGTGTGTTCTGCTCGGCCGATCCTGGGAGCGTCCGCAGGGACCCGCGACGTGCAGGAGGAAGAGCAAGATGTCGACGTTCGTGCTGATTCACGGTTCCTGGGGTGGAGGCTGGGTCTGGGACCGTATGCGGCCCGTCCTGGAAGAGGCCGGCCACCGTGTACTGACTCCCACGCTCACCGGGTTCGCCGAGAAACACGACTTGTCCCGGCCGGAGGTGGGGCTCTCCACCCATGTCCGGGAGATTGCCGACCTGCTCACCATCGAGGAGGTCGACAACGCGATCCTCGTGGGCCACAGCTACGGCGGCATGGTCATCACGGGGGTGGTGGCCCTGGTCCCGGATCGCATCAGCCAGATCGTGTACGTCGATGCCTTCGCCCCCATCACCGGCGAGTCGGCCTTCGCGGTGCTGCCCTGGCTGGAAGACGCGTTCACGGCCCCCGAGGGAGGCCCGGACTGGGAGGTCGCCCCACTGGACCCGCGCGCGCTTGGCGCGGACGAGGACGGTGCCACGTGGCTGGAGGGCCGCTTGACCCCCATGCCGCTCCTCACCCATGCCGAACCGCTGGGCCCGGGCAGCGAGGACGTCCTTGAGGGCAAGGAAGTGACCTACATTCACTGCGCGGCCCAGGAGTTTTTCAACGACACCGCAGCTGCCGCGGCCAAGCGCGGCTTTCGCCTCGTCACCCTCACCGAGGTCACTCACGTCGAGGTGCTGGTGCAACCGCGGGTCCTGGCCCGCGAACTGCTCTTGCTCCTCTGACCGGTGGGCGAATGGTCAGCGCCGGGCTTTCGCTGACGGCACCGGGTGATGCATCGGCATCGTCGCGGCGGTCGAGGCGACCAGCACGGTGGCGGGCTTCTCGCTCTTGTTGGTCAAGCGGTGAACCTTCGACGAGTCGAAGTGAAGCGAATCGCCGGAGCTCAGGGTGATGTCCTTGCCGTCCAGGCGGAACAGTACGTCGCCCGAAAGGACGTGCAGCCACTCTTCGCCCGCATGCTTGGCGTCCCTGGTCGACTTTCCGGGCTCCACCTCCACACGGATGACCGCGATCGTCGATCCCGGGCCGCTCAGGACGGTGTAGTGCCCGTCCGGCCCGGGGTGCTCGACCACATCGCTGCCTCGTACGAGGTGGTAGTCCTCCGGCTCCTGCTCCTGGATCAGCTCACTCACCGAGATCCCGTACACCCGGGCGATCTGGAGGAGGCTGCCGATGGACGGCTGCCGGTGCCCCTTCTCCAGGCGGGAGAGGTGTGTGACGGAGATACCGGTCTGCTCGGACAAGGTCACGAGCGTGATGCCGCGTTCGCTGCGCAGGTCTCTCAGCCGATGACCTACCCAGGCGTCTACCTCGTTCTCGTGCGCCATGGCCGTAACATACACACCTCACAGACAAAGCAGGTTGCCGAGGTGGCGAATATCGCGGGGCGGCCGAACGGTCCCGGCCGGCCCCCCTCACCGCCCGGCAAGGATCGTAGCCACCCCGGATTCGAACCGTTCGTCGAAGGACGTCGGCGCGAGATGTCCGGCCACGCGGTGGAGGGAGGGATAGGTCTTCTCGGAGATCGCCCTGGCCAGGATGGAGCCCAGTGGGCGCTGGTCGACCGCCTGCTCCTCCTGCGTGAGGCCCAGGGTGAAGTAGATGACCGCCCACGCCGTCCACGCGGCCTCGCGGTCACCCGGGCCGCACTTCAGCAGCGCCTCCACCAGGGTCTCCGCGAAGCGCAGGGTGTGCGGCTCGGCGGCGTACGTGCCCACTACCAGTGCGGCACCGTCACGATGGGACAGCAGGGCGCGGCGGTAGCGGCGGGTCAGCTCACGGGCGCGTTCGTCGGGGGCGGCCGGCAGGTCGGTCAGCGGAATTTCGCCGAGTACGGCGTCGGCCATGAGCTCCAGCATTCGGAGCTTGGTCTTCACATGCCACTGCACCGTGTTGATCCGCACGCCGAGCCGGTCGGCGACCGCTCTCGTGGACACCGCGTCCAGGCCCTTTTCGTCCAGGAGGTCCAGTCCCGCGCGGATCACCGCGGCCGGATCCAGTCGGTCACTCTGTTGCCTGTTGGTCACTGACCTAGTTTACTGCACCCAAGGGCTCTTGGTCAGCGACCAAGAGGCTGCCCAGGAGCCTTCGCCGTGCCAGAAATCTGGTCACCAACCAAAAGGGTGGTCCCGTGGAAACACAGCAGGTGGAAGCAGCGCAGGTCGTCATCGCCGGAGGCGGCCCCGTCGGGCTCTGGCTCGCCGCCGAACTGCGGCTGAACGGCATCTCCGTCACCGTCCTGGAAGTACGCACCGAGATCGACCAGCGCTCCAAGGCGCTCACCGTGCACCCGCGTGGCGTCGAGGTGCTGGCCTCACGCGGGATCCACCAGCGGTTCCTCGACGAGAGCCTGAAGATCTCCAACGGCCACTTCGCCAACCTCGCCAACCGGCTCGACTTCTCCGTCATGGACACCCCGTTCCCGTACACCCTCTTCATCCCCCAGGCCCGCACCGAGGCGCTCTTCGAGGAGTACGCCCTCGGCCTCGGCGCCACCATCCGGCGCGGGCACCGCGTCACCGGCTTCACCGAGCACGCGGACTCGGTGACCGTGCGGGTGGAGGGGCCGGAAGGACCGTACGAGATCCAGGCCGAGTACATCGCCGGCTGTGACGGCACCAAGAGCACCGTGCGCGAGGCCGCCGGCATCGACTTCCCCGGCACGCCCTCCACCTACCTCGGCTGGCTCGGCGATGTCCTCTTCGACAACCCGCCCGCGCCCGGTTTCAACCGCTTCGGCGAGCACGGCGGGCTGATGATCATTCCGCTGCCCGACAACCAGTGGCGCATCGCCGGCACCAGCCCCGACGGCATGACCACCGAGTGGCCCGGCGACCTCACGTTGGACGAACTGCGGCAGAAGGTCATCGACATCGCCGGTGATGACTTCGGCATGCGTGACCCGTCCTGGCTCTCCCGCTTCGGCAACGCCACCCGGCTGGCCACCCACTACCGGCGCGGACGCGTCGTGCTCGCGGGCGACGCCGCCCACCAGCACTACCCCACCGGCGGCGTCGGCATGAACGTCGGCTTCCAGGACGCCTTCAACCTCGGCTGGAAGCTGGCCGCGACGATCGACGGCTGGGCTTCGGACGGGCTGCTGGACAGCTACCACAGCGACCGGTACCCGGTCGGTGAGCAGCTGATGGAGCACAGCCGCGCGCAGACGTACCTGTTCCACGCCTTCTCGCCCGAGGGACTCGCCCTGCGCGACCTGCTCAGCCGGATGGTCCCCCAGTCACGGGAGTTCAGCGACGTGCTGGCCGGCCGGCTCACCGCGCTCGACGTCGCCTACCCGAGCACCGACCCGACGGCCCACCCGGTGACCGGCACCCGCGCCCCCGACCTCACCCTCACCGGCACGGAGAGCACCCTGTTCGGCGCGCTGCGGGCGGACTCGTACGTGCTGCTCGACCTCACGGCAGGCGGAGCGCTCGCCGACCGCGCTCAGGAGCGGATCACCGTGCACGGCGGGGCGCCCGACCGGACGCGGGACGCCTGGGGGGACGTACGCGCCGCCCTGATCCGGCCCGACGGACATGTCGCGTGGGCCTGGGCGGAGGAGGACGACACCAAGCTGGGGGCACACGTGGACGCCGTCATCGCCAGCGCACTGGGCCGCTAGAAGGGGACCGGGTTCATGGATCTCGGACTGAAGGACAGGGTGTACGTCCTCACCGGCGGCACACGCGGGCTGGGCTACGCCGTCGCGCGCGAACTGGTCGCCGACGGGGCCAAGGTGGTCGTCACCGGCCGCGACGAGAAGCGCGCCGCCGAGGCCGCGGCCGAGCTGGGGCCGAACGCGGCCGGAGTCGCCGTGGACAACTCCGACCCGCAGGCGCCGCAACAACTGATCGCCACCGCACGGGAGTTGTTCGGCGGCTTCGACGGCATCCTCGTCAGTGTCGGCGGACCGCCCGCGGGCAACGTGGCGGACAACACCGACGAGCAGTGGCAGGCGGCGTTCGAGTCGGTGTTCCTGGGCGCGGTACGGCTCGCCCGAGCGGCCGCCGCCGAACTGAAGGACGAGGGCTCCATCGGGTTCGTCCTGTCCATCACGGCGCACGAGCCGGCCCCCGGGATGGTCATCTCCAACGGACTGCGGCCCGGACTCGCCGGGTTCGCCAAGTCACTCGCGGACGAGCTGGGCCCGCGGGGCATCCGCGTTTCGGGCTGCTACCGGGGCGGATCGGTACGGATCGCATGCGCGAGCTGGACGGGCTGTCCCCCAATCCCGAGACCAGGCGGGCCGCCAACGAGTCCGGGATTCCGCTGCGGCGGTACGGGGCGCCGGAGGAGTTCGGACGTGCGGGCGCGTTCATGCTGTCGCCGGCGGCTTCCTACGTGACCGGGGTGATGCTGTCGGTGGACGGCGGGGCCCGGCGCGGCTTCTGACCTTGTTCGGCCACAGGGCGCGGGGCGCTTGCACAGCTCCCCGTGCCCATTGCCATCGAGGTCGACCCGAGGCGAAAAGCAGCGGCCATCGCGGGAACTCGCGATGGCCGCCCTGTGCTGGGGAAATCAGGCGGAGTTCGCCTCAGGCCCGCCTGCGAGCAGCGCGCGCCACCGGTCGACGATGCCGTCGACCCCCGCGTCGCCCTCGGGAATGAGATCACCCAGCACCGGGAAGTCGTGGACCTGCCCGGCGACTCGGAGCAGGGATACGTCGACCCCGGCCGCCTGCAGAGCGCGGGCGTACTCCTCCCCGGCGTCGCGGAGTGGGTCGTACTCGGCCGTGACGACCAAGGCAGCAGGTGTGCCCGCCAGGTCGGTGGCGGCGGCCGGGGACAGTTGAGGGTCCGACAGATCCTGTCCAGGTGCGTAGAGGCTGATCCAGTACTCGAATTCGCTCGTCGACACGAAGTAGCCCTTGGCGAACTCGACGTAGGAACCATGGCGTTGGACAAGGTTCACCGCCGCGCAGATGAGCAGTTGAGCGCGGACCGTGAAGTCGTCCGTGAACCGCGAGGCCTGCGCGACGACCGCGGCGAGATTGCCCCCGGCGCTGTCACCACCGACGAGGATCCCCGGTCCGCCGGCGTTGAGATCTGCGGCGTTCCGGTTGAGCCAGGCCGCTGCGGCGAATGCGTCCTCGACCGCGGCGGGGTACGGGTTCTCGGGTGCCAGCCGGTAGTCGACGTTCACCACCACTCCCCCGCTGCGAGCGGTGAGCTTGCGGCACACGGCGTCAGAGGTCTTGAGCCCACCGACCGACCATCCGCCGCCATGGAAGTACAGCAACGGCGGCAGGCCGGAATGGTCTTCCGGGTGATACACCCTCGCGGGGACGGCTCCTGATGGCGTCGGGATGTCGACATCGGTGGTGGAGCCGACCTGGTCACCCGCGCCGAAGCTCGCCGCCAACGTGTCGAGCTGAAGCCGGGCCTGCTGGATGGGAATGTCCGCCAACGACGGACCGTCCGAGGCCATGTCGATGAGGCGCTGCACGCCAGGGAGAAGCGGCACCAGGACTCCTTTGCCGTAGACCCGCGGATACGCGGGAAGCGGACGTGCCCGAGTGGCGAGGTCGCTCGGCGTGCCTCACTACAGCACCGCGAACCCATCGACCTCGATGAGCCACTCGGGCAGACCGAGCGTCTGCACACCGAGGAAAGTGCTCGCTGACACCGGCCACTTGCCGTCGAAGGCACGGTGACCCGCGGCGAAGATGGGACCGATCAACTCGGGTTTGTGACCTACGACGTGAATCGTGTTCTTGATCAGATCGTCCGGAGTGGCCCCGGCGGCTTCCAGCGCGGCCCTGAAGTTACGAAAGGCCTGCTCGGCCTGCGCTTCATGGTCTCCAGGTCCGACGAGCTCGCCGTCGGAGTCGAGCGCGATCTGCCCGGCGATCGCGATGAAGCGGGTGCCCGTGCCGATCGCCGCGTGGGTGTAGAGGCCCTGGATCGGGGGCGTGAGAACATCCGGGTTCACTCGTTGAATTGGCATTGCGTCTCCACTCTTGTTTCAGGGTCGGCGCACACACGTCGGCATCTCCGTCACTCCAGGACGTCGGGTTCCTCGTCCACCACGAGTCCGGCGAGGAGGTTGAAGTTGTGCCGCGCCATGTTGGCGTTGCTGAACTGCCGGTGAGCCAGAGTCACTTCCTCGTCGCTCATGATCCGCGGCTGTCCCGCCGCGTCGGCCAGCAGTTGCATCTGGCAGGCCCGGTCCATCGTGATGAACCACCAGGCCGCCTCCTCGACGGACCGGCCCACGGTGAGCAACCCGTGATGGCGCAGGATCGCGGCCCTGCTGTCTCCGAGCCGGTCGGCGATGCGCACGCCCTCCGCCTGCTCCAGCACGAGGCCCTTGTACTCGTCGAAGAGCACGTGGTCCCCGGCGAAGGCGCACGATTCCTGGACGATCGGGTCGAGCAGCTTGTTCAGCGAGGCGAACGCCCGGCCGTGGATCGTATGAGCGTGCGCGACGGCGACCACGTCGGGGCGCGCGTGGTGAATCGAGGAGTGGATCCAGAAGGCGGCCTTGTTGGTGCGGCGATCGCCCTCGATCACCTGGCCCTGCTCGTCGATGAGCAGCAGATCGCTCACCCGGATCTTCGAGAAGTGCACGGCGTACGGGTTGACCCAGAACCGGTCGGGGAACTCCGGGTCGCGTGCCGTGATGTGTCCTGCGATGCCTTCGTCGAACCCGTACCGCGCGAAGACGCGGAAGGCGATCGCAAGCTGTTCCTTGCGGTGCCGGCGTTCGGACTCGACCGAACCCTTCACGTCCGACAACTGCGGTATGTCGAGCTCACCGATGCTGTCCAGATCCTCTGCGCCGGCGCTCTCAGTCGACACGGACATGTGCTCATGCCTCCCTGATCGGTGCTGTTGGGCCTCCTTCAGCGTGCGCCGGGCAAACCAGGGAAGTCAACCCGTGAGGCAAATTCATATGCCTCACGGGCAAATATCGTGCCGTGCTTCCGCCGCATCCGAGGTTACGGGAAAGGTGGCGAGACGCCCGATGCGGCTCGTCGGAGTTGCTGGATCAGGCTCGGCCGTCCCGGCGCCAAGCACCCAGCACCATCAAGGTCTTTGTCCCGATCACCGGCCCTGAGCGGCGCAGCCGGTCGATGACATCCCGCAGATGCTGGACGCCGGACACGCGGACCCGGACCAGCGCGTCTGGGTCCCCGGCCACCGTGAAGACCTCGAGGACCTCCGTGACGCTGGTGGCCGCCATGGTGATCATCTCGACCTTCACGTCCCCCGCGAACCTCAGCTCGACGAACGCCTCGAAGCTGGACCCGAGCTTGCCGTGATCCAGGATGACCGTGTAGCCCGCGATCACCCCGACCCGTTCGAGGCGGTCGATGCGCCGCTTCACGGCGGAGGGGGACAGGCTGACCTGCTCCGCGATCTCCGTGACCGTCCGCCTGCCGTCCTGCACCAGCAGGTCGATGATCATCGTGTCGACGCTGTCGACGTGCTCGGTATCCGGCATGGTCGCACCTCACTCGCGAGCAGGTTCTTTGCGTAGAACCTTGATCCGACTCAATAAAGTTTGCGTGCACAACAAGATCTCAGCAGGTTAATTGCACCATGGGGAGCGAGCTGTCGACTGTGGTCACCCACGAGGACGTGACCGACAGGAGAGGGCCCAGCAGTGAAAGTAGAACGCGAACTGCCATCCCGCGAGGCCAATGACCTGCTGGAACTGGTCACGGACGTCGCGGACAAGGAACTGGGGCCACGGGCCGCCGAGTTCGAGGACGAGGGCCGGTTCCCGCGCGACGTTTTCGGTCTCCTGGGCGAGATCGGGCTGCTGACTCTGCCGTTCAGTGAGGACGTCGGCGGCGGGGGCCAGCCCTACACGGTCTACCTACAGGTGCTGGAAGAGATCGCCGCGCGTTGGGCCGCGGTGGCCGTCGGCATGAGTGTGCACACGCTGTCCTGTCACCCGGTGACCACGTTCGGCACCGAGGCGCAGCGGGCCGAACTCCTGCCGCGGATGCTGAGCGGCGAAGCCCTGGGCGCGTACTCCCTGTCCGAAGCCCACGCGGGTTCCGATCCCGGGGCGCTGCGCGCGTCCGCCGCGCAAGCGCCGCACGGCTGGACCGCACGGGGCACGAAGGCCTGGGTCACCCATGCCGGTCAGGCCGACTTCTACACCGTGTTCCTGCGGACCTCCCCTGACGAGAGCGGGGGCATCTCCTGCTTCCATGTCGACGCCGACACGGCAGGGCTTGTCGCGGGGACACCGGAACGCAAGATGGGTCTACGCAGCTCGACCACTGCTGAGATGCACTTCGAGGATGCGGTCATCCCCGAGGACAGACTCGTGGGCGCCCCTGGCCAGGGACTGCAGATCGCCCTGTCGGCTCTCGACGCGGGCCGGCTCGGGATCGCCGCGGTCGCCGTCGGCATCGCGCAGGCCGCGCTGGACTACGCCGTCGACTACGCCCAGGAGCGGCAGACGTTCGGGCGACCGATCATCGACCACCAAGGCGTCGGATTCCTGCTGGCCGACATGGCCGCCAGGACCGAAGCCGCCCGGGCGACCTACCTGGTCGCCGCACGCCGCAAGGACAACGGGCAGCCGTACACCCGGCAGGCCAGTATCGCCAAGCTGATCGCGACCGATACGGCGATGGCGGTCACGACCGATGCGGTGCAGGTGCTCGGCGGCGCGGGATACGTGCTCGACCACCCGGTGGAACGGTTCATGCGGGAAGCGAAGATCACGCAGATCTTCGAAGGCACCAACCAGATCCAGCGCCTCGTGATCAGCCGTCAACTCGCGGGTTCCGCACGCTGACCATCGCCGCGGCGCCAACGCCTTCGTGCCTTCATGTGAGGAGAACTGCCATGCAGTATCGCGATGCCGTAGCCGTCGTCTCCGGCGGCGCTTCCGGCCTCGGGCGTGCTGTGGCCGAGAGGTTGCACGGGCAGGGAGCCACCGTGGTGGTGCTGGACCTGCCCACCGGAGCGGGCCGTGAGTTCGCCGACCACCTCGGCAGCCCGGCGCATTTCGCAGCGGCCGATGTCACGGACGCATCCGAGGTGCGGGCCGCGTTCGCCGCGGCCGCTGAACTCGGCCCGCTGCGGGTGGCCGTCAACTGCGCCGGAGTGGCCACACCTGGGCGGATCATCGGCAGCCGGGGTGTGCTCCCGCTCGACCAGTTCCGCCGCGTGGTGGACATCAACCTCGTAGGGACCTTCAACGTCCTCAGCAACGCCGCGGCGGTGATGGCGGGCAACGACCCCGTCGACGGCGACCGCGGGATCATCGTCTGTACCTCCTCCATCGCCGCCTACGACGGACAGATCGGGCAGGCCGCCTACGCCGCGAGCAAGGGCGGCGTCGCATCGCTCACGTTGTCCGCCGCACGGGACCTGGCGGACAAGGGCATCCGCGTGGTCACCGTCGCGCCCGGCCTGTTCGACACCCCGCTCATGGCAGGACTGCCGGAGCGGGCGCGTGCGGCCCTGGAGGCCTCAGTGACCCACCCCTCCAGGCTGGGTGCGCCGGACGAGTACGGCGCGCTGGTCGAGCACATCATCGACAACCCCATGCTCAACGGCTGCGTGATCCGCCTCGACGGAGCGCTCCGTATGGCACCGCGCTGACAGGCAGCGGTGATTGCTGTCCAGCCATCCGCCGGCGCCCTGATCGGCGGCGCATCCGAAACGCGAGCATCCGAATCGAGAGCCGCCATGCCACGTAAGCAAGCCAAGACGACCGAGGGCGCCCAACCCGCCGACGGTCCGATCCAGTTCCTCTCCCCCGAGGGTGTGCTCGGGCCCGACAGCAGACTCGAACTCCCTTCCGCGATCGATCTGCCCGCGCTCTACCGGGACATGGCGCTGGTACGCCGCCTGGATTCCGAGGCGATCGCGCTACAGCGTCAGGGGGAACTGGGCCTGTGGCCTTCACTGCGCGGTCAGGAGGCGGCCCAGGTCGGTGCGGCCTATGCGCTGGCCGAGCAGGACATGGTGTTCCCCACCTACCGTGAGCACGGCGTGGCCTGGTGCCGCGGACTCGATCCGGTGTCGCTCCTCGGCCTCTTCCGCGGTTCGACACTGGGCGGTTGGAACCCGTACGAGCGTCGCTTCAACCTCTACACCCTGGTCATCGGCGCACAGACCCTGCATGGGGTCGGCTACGCCATGGGCCTGGTCCGAGACGACGTGATCGGCTCCGGGGACGACACACGCGACACCGCCGTACTGGTCTTCCTCGGTGACGGAGCCCTGAGCGAGGGCGAGACCAACGAAGCGTTCCTCTGGGCCGCTGTCCAGAACCTCCCCGTGGTGTTCTTCTGCCAGAACAACCAGTGGGCCATCTCCGCTCCGTACAGCGTGCAGAGCCGTGTCCCCGTCGCTCAGCGCGCGGCCGGCTTCGGCTTTCCCGGCGTGCCCGTCGACGGCAACGACGTGCTGGCCTGTCTCGCGGCGACCCGTGCAGCGCTGGCACGTGCCCGGTCCGGCAGCGGGCCGACCCTGATCGAGGCGGTGACCTACCGGATCAACGCGCACACCACCGCCGACGACGCCACCCGTTACCGGCCGTCCGCCGAGACCGACGAGTGGATGGCCAAGGATCCGCTGGAGCGTCTGCGCCTGCACCTCACAGCGAGCGGCGAAGTGGACGAGGAGTACTTCGCCGATATCGAGCGACGAGAACAGGAACTGGCCGTACACCTGAGGGCTGGCTGCCGGTCACTGCCCGCGCCGGACAACGCGTCGCCCTTCGAGAACACCTACACGGACATGCCGGCCGAGCTCAGGCGCCAACTGGCCGAGCACGCGGAGTTCCTCGCCTCCGGCCAGGAGATCGGAGCCACTCGATGAGCATCTCCATGGTCAAGGCCCTCAACAACGGGCTCCGCAAAGCCCTGGCGGACGATCCCAAAGTCCTGCTGATGGGCGAGGACATCGGACGCCTCGGCGGGGTGTTCCGCGTAACCGACGGCTTGCAGAAGGAATTCGGAAGCCTGAGAGTCATCGACACCCCCCTCGGTGAGGCAGGCATCGTCGGCTCCGCCATCGGTCTCGCCCTGCGCGGATACCGCCCGGTGTGCGAGATCCAGTTCGACGGCTTCGTCTACCCGGCCGTCAACCAGATCATCAGCCAGCTCGCGAAGCTCCGGCACCGCTCGGGCGGTGTGATCACCCTGCCCGTGGTCATCCGCATCCCGTTCGGCGGCGGCATCGGCTCCATCGAGCACCACTCGGAATCACCCGAGGCCTACTTCGCCCACACCCCCGGACTCAAGGTCGTCACCTGTTCCAACCCGCAGGACGCGTACGACATGATCCGCCAGGCCGTGGACGACGACGATCCGGTGATCTTCCTCGAACCCAAGCGGCACTACTGGACCAAGGGCGAGGTCACCGACGGGACGCCGGCGCCGTTCGCCCGAGCCTGCGTGCTGCGGAGCGGCACCGACGCCACCCTCATCGCGTACGGCCCCATGGTGCCGGCAGCTCTCGAAGCAGCCGATGCCGCTGCCGAAGAGGGCCGCAGCGTCGAGGTCATCGACCTGCGCAGCCTGTCACCGCTGGACCTGGACACCGTACGGGAGTCGGTCCACCGCACCGGCCGGGCCCTGGTCACCCATGAGGCCTCCCTGTCCCACGGGTTCGGGGCGGAGCTGGCCGCGCGGATTCAGCAGGAGGAGTTCCACTTCCTCGAAGCGCCGGTGCTCCGGATCACCGGATATGACACCCCGTACCCGCCGAGCCGTCTTGAGGCGGACTGGCTTCCGGGGGTCGACCGGATCCTCGACGCCCTTGACCTCAGCATGAGTTACTAGAGAGGAGGTGCGGGTCACCGTGTCGAAAGAGCAAGTTTTCCTGCTGCCCGATGTCGGCGAGGGCCTTACCGAGGCCGAGATTCTCCAATGGGCAGTGCGGGTGGGCGACTCCGTGGAGATCAACCAGATCCTCGTCGAGGTGGAAACGGCCAAGGCCGCCGTCGAACTGCCTTCCCCGTATGCGGGTGTTGTTGGGACGCTGCACGCGCCGGACGGGGAGACCCTGCCCGTGGGCGAACCCCTCATCACCATCCTCGGTGACGCCAGCGACACTCCCGATGCCACGGATCCTCCGGCCGCATACACGGACATGGCAACGGCCTCCGACCGGGAGGCGCTGCTGGTGGGGTACGGACCGCAGGAGGGCGGTGGTCGCCGCAGACGCCGTCGGCCCGGGGCTCCGCCGTCGCCGACCCCCGTCCAGGCACCGGCCACAGAGCGGACAGCGGCCAAGCCTCCCGTCCGTAAACTCGCCAAGGACCTGGGCGTCGACATCACGACCGTCACACCCACAGGCCCGGTGGGCACCGTCACCCGCGACGATGTGCGTCGGGCAGCGGAGGCCGGGCTCGTGGCGGCGGCAGCTCCGAAGCCCAGGACGCCGGAGCCTGCGGCCGAGACCCGCATCCCGATTCGCGGCGTCCGCAAGCACACCGCGGCCGCCATGGTCGCTTCCGCGTTCACGGCACCGCACGTCACCGAGTTCATGACGGTCGACATCACCGCGACCATGCGGCTTCGGGACACGGTGGCCGCCCGCCGCGAGTTCCGTGAACTGCGCGTCACGCCCCTGCTGTTCCTGGCACGGGCACTCCTGCTGGCCTTGCGCAACACCCCCGAAGCGAACGCCAGTTGGGACGGTTCGACGCAGGAGATCGTGCTCAAGCACTACGTCAACCTGGGCATCGCCGCCGCGACCGGGCGAGGGCTCATCGTCCCCAACATCAAGCACGCCGACCGGATGTCGCTGCGTGAACTCGCCGAAGCACTCGCCGCGCTCACCAGCACGGCCCGCGACGGCAGGACAACGCCCCAGTCGATGATGGACGGGACCATCACCATCACGAACGTCGGCGTGTTCGGTGTGGACACAGGAACGCCGATCCTGAACCCGGGTGAGGCGGCCATCCTGGCCTTGGGCGCCATCCGCCGCACCCCCTGGGTCGTGACCGACGCGTCGGGGACCGAGAAGATCGAGCCCCGGTGGGTCACTCAGCTGGCACTGTCCTTCGACCATCGACTCGTGGACGGCCAACAGGGCTCCCAGCTACTGGCCGACCTGGCCGCCGTCCTGCACGACCCCGGGCTGGCGATGCTCTGAAGCGGCATGAGTGCGCCGGACGCACAGGCTGCGTACGACCGCGTGGCACGTGACCTTGTAGCTCCTGCTGATAGAGGCGCAACCACACGAACGCGTCTGCCGACGCCAGTACTTGCTGCACGGCCCGCAGGCCCAGACGCACCAGTCGCGGTGGGAGGGCAGCGCAGCGAACAGCGCGCCTCCCGGCTGCGGACCGGCAACGCACCCCGCGCCATGGCGACCTGCCGCAACCTCGCCGTCGGCGCCCTGCGGCTGAACGGCGTCAAGAACATCGGCGGCGCCCTCCGCCGCAACGCGCGACACCCGCCGACCCCTCGAACTCTTCGGCCTCGCCTGACCACGAAACGGACGCCCGCTGACTACGCCTAAACCCCGGGACACACGGGGCTACGTGTGCACGGGACACGACTACGCCCGATACACCCGCTGACCTGACATGCGCATTTGGCTGCCACGGAGCTATATCCAGCGCCGTGGTCGTCGTTCGGGCTCATGCCGGCGCCTCCTCCTTGCCCGTGTCCGGCCCGTCCGGCATGGCTCAACGGGCGAGCTGACGCGGTCAGTTGACACCGCGTGAGGCCGGACGGGCGGAGCCGTATGACGGCCTCCACTGCGTTGGGCGTCTGCTGGCGCGCTTGCCGGCCGCCTGTCCCGGGCGTGGCGTGGGTTGTTCAGGGTGAGGAGGCGGGTTACTGAACAACTGGGCGGGCGCTGGAATCGGTGCAGCGGGGCACCAGCCGGCCGGCTCGGGTCCGGGTGCACCAGGGCGCCCGGGGCTCCGACGGCGCAGGAACTTCCCCGCCGTACCGTTTCCGACCCACCGAAAGGGCGATGACGTGAACCGTAACCGTACGGGCCGACAGACAGCCGCCATTCCTGTGACCACCGCCGGCATGCGCCGACGGGCCGCGACGACTGCCGTGACGCTGACCATGGCGGGCACACTCGGGTTCGGCCTGATGACGCCGGTGGCGTCCGCCGCCAACGGGCCCTGCTACGACGGGCGGTGCAAGACCACCGTGTCCGCGCCCAAGACCATCACGGTCAACAGCCGTACGTTCGGCTTCGGGAAGCTGAAGATCACCAGCATCAGCTCCCGGACCGTGAAGATGTCGGCCGCCGGCGGAAGCCTCACCGGCAGCACCAGCCCGGGCGGCACCGTCCAGTTCAACAACCTGAAGATCTGGGTGAAGTCGGTCTCCGGCAGCAAGGCCAAGCTCCAGCTCTTCCCCACGCGGTACTGAGCCTGCCATCGAATCCCGGCGCGGTCGTCCCGCGCCGGGATTCGCCGTTGCCCGGACGGCCAGGCCTCGCCCTCCCCCGCACTTCGAGACGTGGAGTAACCGAGCACGAGAGAAACGGCTGCTGTCCTGACGGTCAGGCGTGCGGGCTGTAGAGGCCGTGAGATCGCCGGTGATGACGGGCGCCTCGTCGGTCATTGCCGCAGCGAGGACGCTTCCCCGTCGGCCGGGCTTCCCGCAGAGTGCCCGTCAGGCGGGGAGCGGTCAGGGACGGCGCACGAGTGTCATCCCTCTCCGGTCCAGCTCCCCCTCACCCCGCCCCGAGTCCACACCAGCAAGCACCAACGGCCCAGCCCCGCCCAGGAGTCCAGCACTCTTCGGCCGCTTGCGCCTCATCGTGGCCGAAGCGTTCGTCCCGGACCAGACGGAGCCTCAGCGCGTACAGACGTACCGCTCGTCCTGAAACGAAGTGGCGTCGGAGCTGCTGCCGCCGTTGCGGATGCTCCATACGTTGTCGTCCTGGCTCGGATCGAAGAAGTCGACGTAGACGGAGAGGTTGTTGCGGTAGGACCCGACGTTGGTGATTCCGAAGTCGAGGAGGTTCCGGCAGTAGCCGTGCCGCTGAGTCATGTAAGCCATGTCGGTAAAGTTGCGGCCCTTGTACAGGCACAGCCATCCGGCACCGCACGGCTCGGCGGCGGATGCTGTCGGGGCGAGTACAACTCCGCCGGCCGTCATGGCGAGCAGCGTGAGCAACAGGGCTGGAAGTCTCAGCTTCCGAACGGGCATCTCCTTGGTTTGTCCTCGCGCCCTTTTTGCGAGACGGGCTATTGAGGGACTGATCAGAGGAAGCCGGGACGTACCGTGGGCCGGAATGTGTGCCGGGGCATCGCGCCGCCCTCGCCGGCGCCGTCCTCGCACCCTCAACGCCCCCTCCCGGGGACACCACGCCCGCGACGCCCGGCCGCGAACAGGCCGCTGCAAGGGCGCAGGCGGACCGTATGTCCCGGGCCGGGCGCACCCCGTGCACGGGAACCCCGTGGGCCGGCCCGTGCGTTTCCCGCAACACAATGTGCAGCTTGCCCACGCCATCCACGGAGGAGCCCGATACACCGTGACCCGCATACTTGTCATCGGCGGCGGGGTCGCCGGTACGACGGCGGCCCTGGCCCTGCACAAGGCCGGCTTCGACGTCTCCGTCTACGAGGCACACCCCGACTCGGCCGAGGACATCGGCGCCTTCCTCACCCTCGCGAGCAACGGCATGCGAGCCCTCGCGCAGATCGACGCCTCCAGCGCGGTCACCGGCACCGGCTTCCCGCTGACCTCGATGCGTGTCCTGGACGGTGCGGGCACCGAGGTCGCGCACAGGCCGCTCGGCGAGTCCGACAACCCCGTGCTCCGCTACCGGTGCCTGCGTCGCGGCGAACTCAACGCCGCGCTACAGGCCGAAGCCGTCCACCGGGGCATCACCATCCGGCACGGCGCCCCGCTCGCGTCCGTCCAGCACGGCACCGACCGCGTCACCGCACACTTCACCGACGGCAGCACGACCACGGGCGACCTGCTCATCGGCGCCGACGGCCTGAACTCCACCGTCCGCCGGACGATCGCCCCGGCCACACAGCCGCGCTACGCGGGCGAGTACGTGCTCTACGGCTACACCACTCACCTCTCTCTGGCCGAGGAGGCCGACGACGAACGCATCACCATGGTGCGCGGCAGCGCGGCCGCCTTCGGCTACGCGGTGTCGCCCGGCGGGCGGACGTACTGGTTCGCACGCGTGGCCGGAAAGCCCCTGGCCACCGATGACATCGCGCACGGCACCCACGGCCAGTGGCGCGACCTGCTGCTGGGGCTACTGCGCGATGACGCCACCCCGGCCGCCGGCATCGTCGCGGCCACCACCGACGACATCCTCGTCACCAACGCCACCGAGATACCGACGGGAGCACCCTGGCGCTCAGGACGGACGCTGGTCATCGGCGACGCCGCCCACGCGGCCTCTCCGGCAACCGGCCAAGGCGCCTCAATGGCCATGGAAGACGCCGTCATTCTTGCCAAAGCCCTGCGCGACACACCCGACACCGACACCGCACTGACCGTCTACGAGACACTCCGCCGCCCGCGCGCGGAACACAACACCAGCGTCAGCGGCAACATCTCCCGCGGCGTGCACACACCCTCCCGCACCGGTAGAACGCCCACGCCGCCGACCGGGGATGACGAACTGGCCCGCCTGCTGGAATGGAACCGGCCCATCGCAACGCCCGAGCCGTGAACGGCAGTTCCCAGGACAGATTCCTGATCAGACGGTGACCCGGCCGGATGACGAATCACGGACGGCCACCCTGCACCTGTTCGAGGTCTTCGCCGTGTCGCGGGCCGGTGGAGCCAGGCGTTTCACGCCCACCCAGGGGCACGTCATCCGCCCGCGGCGTCCTCGGCCTCCCAGCGCAGAAGGTCGCCCGGCTGGCACTTGAGCACCTCGCAGAGAGCGGCGAGCGTCGCGAAGCGAACCGCTTTGGCGCGGCCGTTCTTGAGTACGGCCAGGTTGGCGGGCGTGATCCCGACGCGGTCTGCGAGCTCGCCCACGGACATCTTCCGCCTGGCCAGCATCACGTCGATGTCGACGGCGATCGGCATCAGATCACCTCGTCCAACTCAGCCTGCATCTGCGCCGCTTCGACGTCGCGCGCGACGGCCTGGGCGAGCAGCATCCGCAGCACGAGCACGATGAGCGCGACCCCCAGGATGGCCATGGCAATCCCGCCCATGATGACGGTGACGCCCGGGTCGTCCCGTTGGCCCGGCGCATTGATGACCGTGACCGCGAACCACACGAGGGCAGCCGCCACGATCGCGCCGATCACGCCGTCCACGTACCGAAAGGCGGCGTGGGAGAACACGGTTCCGCGTCGCACCATCGTCACCAGCCGCCATACGCAGACCAGGGCGACCTGGACCGAGACCAAGCCCAGGATCGTGATCACGCGCAGCGGGGTCAGCGGGAGCGACCCGTCCTCCGGATCGCTCCCGCTGGCCAACGCCCACACCATGAATGCCTGTACGAGCACGGTGCCGGCGAGCACCACCACGAGCACGGCGCGCAGCGCACGCACTGTCAGCTTTCCCACAACCCATCCTCCCATCGAGTCACGATGGGAATCTATCGATTTTCGATAGGAGAAGCAAGGGGTGGGAAGCCCTGACCAACGACGGTCCGCCACCACGGCTGGCTGCCGTAAGCCGTGGTCAGCTGGTGGTGGAGGGTTCCGTGGCGTCGGCTTCTCGGGTGGCGGCCCAGGACGCGAGGAGGCGCAGGCCCTCATCGGAGGGTGAGCCGGGTTCGGCGGTGTAGATGGTGAGGGTGAGGCCGGGTTCGGCGGCCATCTCCAGGCCCTCGAAGGCGAGGGTGAGTTCGCCGACGGCCTGGTGGTGGAAGCGTTTGGTGCCGGTGCCGTGGTGGCGGACGTTGTGGGCGCCCCAGCGGGTGCGGAACTCGTCACTGCGGGTGGACAGTTCACCAACGAGGTCGTGGAGTTCCTTGTCGTGGGGATTGCGGCCGGCCTCGGTACGCAGGATGGCGACGGTGACGTCGGCGGCCTGGTCCCAGTCGGGGTAGAAGCGGCGGGAGGCAGGGTCGAGGAAGTTGAAGCGGGCGAGGTTCGCCTGGTTGAGGGGCGCGGCGTAGACGTCGGCGTTGAAGGCGCGGGCGAGCTGGTTGGTGGCGAGGAGGTCCAGGCGGCCGTTGCGGACGAATGCCGGGCCGGCGGTGATGGCGTCCAGCGTCCATTGCAGGCTGCGGTGGGGCGTCCACTGCCGGGTGGCGCGGCGTCGGGAGCGGGTGAGGGCGTCCGAGCCGTCGGCGGCCTGCGCCAGGTGGAGGAGGTGGGCGCGTTCGGCGTCGTCGAGCTGGAGGGCGCGGGCGACGGCTTCGAGGACGGCCGGAGAGACGCCGGCGAGGTTGCCGCGTTCGAGCTTGGCGTAGTACTCGACGCTCATGTCGGCGAGGGCGGCGACCTCGCTCCGGCGCAGGCCGGGCACGCGCCGTCGGCTGCCGGACGGCAGCCCCGCCTGCTCCGGGGTGATCTTTGCTCGGCGCGAGGTCAGGAACTCGCGGATCTCTTCACGGTTGTCCACGTCTCGACGGTAAGGCCGAGAGCCCCGAAGAGGGGTGTACCGCCGGTACACCCCTCACTGGTGCCTCGCTGTCCGCGCGAATAGGCGGTTACCTGGATGAAGAGGCATCCAGGTAGTTGCCCCAGCGGCAGCTCGCGGTATGCCCGAGCCCGGCCACGGAGGAGCGGAACGCTTCCCCTTCCGGGCAGGCAACGGCATCCGGCGCCATCCGGTACCACCGCGTACCGGGGCGCCTCAGCAAGTAAGGAATCCCCTCATGCGCGGCGCAATGATCCACGCCCCCGGCGACATCCGCTTCGAAACCCTGGAGGATCCGAAGATCCTCCACCCGACCGACGCGATCATCCGTACGGCCGTCACCTGCGTGTGCGGCTCCGACCTGTGGCCCTACCGCGGCCTGGAACCGACGGATGAGCCACATCCGATGGGGCACGAGTACGTCGGCTTCGTGGAGGAGGTCGGCTCCGCGGTCACGTCGGTCAAGCGGGGCCAGTTCGTCATCGGCTCCTTCGCCACCTCCGACAACACCTGCCCGAACTGCCGAAACGGCTTCCAGTCCAACTGCCTGCACCGCGAGTTCATGAGCACCTGCCAGGCGGACTACGTGCGCATCCCCAACGCGCAGGGCACTCTGATCGCCACCGACGAGATCCCTGATGAGCGGTTCTGGCCCGGGCTGCTGGCCGTCTCCGACGTCATGGGCACCGGCTGGTGGGCCGCCGACGCCGCCGAGGTGAAGCCCGGATCCACAGCCGTCGTGGTCGGCGACGGCGCCGTCGGCCTTTGCGCGGTGATCGCCGCGAAGGAGATCGGCGCCGAGCGGATCATCGCGATGAGCCGCCACGAGCCCCGGCAGAAGCTGGCCCGCGAGTTCGGCGCGACCAACATCATCACCGAGCGCGGCAAGGAGGGAGTGGCCCGGATCAAGGAGCTGACCGGCGGCATCGGCGCCGACAGCGTCCTGGAGTGCGTCGGTACCGCCCAGGCCATGCAGCAGGCCCTGCACTCCGCCCGGCCCGGCGGGAACGTCGGCTTCGTCGGCGTCCCCCACGAGGTCGCCGTCGACGGCCAGGAGCTGTTCTTCTCCCACGTCGGCCTGCGCGGCGGTCCCGCCCCCGTACGCCGCTACCTGCCCGACCTGATCGACCGCGTCCTGTCCGGCGCCATCGACCCGGGCAAGGTCTTCGACCTCACCCTCCCCCTGGACCAGGTCGCCGAGGGCTACAAGGCCATGGACGAGCGCCGCGCCATCAAGGCCCTCCTCACGCCCTGACCCAGCCCTCACCGCACACGGGACCGGCACCACACCGCGCGCCCCCGGTGCGCTCCCGCGAAAGACTCGTCATGACCACATTCGCTCTCATCGGGGCCGGCCCAGGCCTGGGTCTGGCCACCGCCCGCCGCTTCGGGAAGGCGGGGCACAGCGTCGCGCTCATCGCGCGCAACCCCGGCCGTCTCGACCAGCTCAAGAAGATCACCGACGAGCACGGCGCCTGACACGGACACGGCCCTCCCCGATACCGCCAAGGAACTGCAATGGAACACATCACCGAGACCCCCACGATCAAGGCCCCGGCCGAACGCTTCACCGGCGACGTCTACCTCAACATGATCGACGTACCCACCGAACCCGCCCGCCTCGCCTCCGCCCTGGTCCGCTTCACCCCCGGCGCACGCACCAACTGGCACTCCCACGCCAACGGCCAGACCCTCTACATCACCGACGGCGTGGGCCTGGTCGGCACCCGCGACGGCAACGTCGTACGCGTCGGCACCGGCCAGACCATCAAGTGCCCGACCGGTGAGGAGCATTGGCACGGAGCCACCGACACCACCCTCATGGCACACATCGCCATGGTCGTCGGCGACGGTACCGGTGACGGCACCACTTGGCTCGAACCCGTCACCGACGCGCAGTACGCCAACGCCCTGAACAACAACAGCTGACACCCAACACCTGCCCGATCCTGAACGACAGCGAGTCCGCATCCGCCGACCGCGCCCAAATCCACCGAACGCCGCCTGAGCCGTCTCTCCCCGTCCCGCGCAAAGGAGTTCCACGATGCACACGCGCACCCTCGGCCAGGGTCTTCAGGTCTCGGCGATCGGCCTGGGCTGCATGGGCATGTCCCAGAGCTACGGCCCCAATCCCGGAGACCGCGGCGACATGATCGGCGTGCTCCGCGCCGCCGTCGATCGCGGCATCACCTTCTTCGACACCGCCGAGGTCTACGGCCCCTACGCCAATGAGGAACTGGTGGGCGAGGCGCTGGCTCCCGTACGCGACCAGGTTGTGATCGCGACCAAGTTCGGCTGGCGCATCGAGAACGGTACGTCGGTCGGCCTCGACAGCCGTCCCGAACAGATCAGACGCGTCGCGGACGCCTCACTGCGCCGCCTGCGCACGGACACGATCGACCTCTTCTACCAGCACCGGGTCGATCCGGACGTGCCGATCGAGGATGTCGCGGGCGCGGTCGCGGAGCTCGTGAGGGCAGGCAAGGTACGGCACTTCGGCCTCTCCGAGGCGGGCGCGGCGACGATCCGCAGGGCGCACGCCGTGCACCCCGTCAGCGCCGTCCAGAGCGAGTACTCCCTGTGGACTCGCGACCCCGAGCCCGAGGTGCTGCCCACACTCACCGAACTCGGCATCGGATTCGTGCCGTTCAGCCCGCTCGGCAAGGGCTTCCTCACCGGCACCGTCGACACCACGACCGCGTTCGCCAAGGGTGACATCCGTACGACCATCCCGCGGTTCGACGAGGACAACCTCGCCGCAAACCGGGCCCTGGTGGACCACGTCGCCGCGCTCGCCCATACCCGCGGCGCCACCCCGGGGCAGGTCGCCCTGGCCTGGCTGCTCGCCCAGCAGCCCTGGATCGCGCCGATCCCCGGGACCCGCCGGGTCGAGCGCCTGACGGAGAACGCGGGCGCCGCGCAGGTCGCCCTGTCCGCCGACGACATCGCGGACCTCGACGCCACAGCGGCCCGCATCGGCGTGCACGGCAACCGCTACAACGAGATGCACATGGGCCTAGTGGGCAAGTGAGACGACCGCCTCCACTCGAACATTCCGCGCGGGCCCCTGAGACCGAGAAGCGCAAAACCAGTGTTCAGAGGCGTGTCTGATGACGCGACCGACGAGACCCTACAGCCAAGCTGTAGGGTCTCAAATTTCGTGTCCCGAAATCGACGCAGCGCTGATACGTGCAGGTCACACCTGTACCTCGTTCCCCTTGAAACGCCGAACGCCTGCAAGATCAAGCGGCCGCGCCGGGAACAGCCGGTAAGGCCTGCACGGTTGCATCGACCGAGGGACCGGCGCCGCACGGGCGGGGAACACGGAGACCGCAAGGTCGTCCGCCCCACCAGGATCCGGGCCCCAAGGTCGCGGTACGCCCGCCGCGCACTCGGACCAAGACATATTTCTGCAGGAGGACTGTTTCATGACTGACCGGCCCTTGACGCTCATGGCAGTACACGCCCACCCCGACGACGAGGCCACCGGAACCGGAGGGGTCCTCGCGCGGTACGCGGCGGAAGGCATCCGCACGGTTCTCGTGACGTGTACCGACGGCGGTTGCGGTGACGGACCGGGGGGTGTCAAGCCGGGCGATCCCGGGCACGATCCGGCGGCCGTCGCCTTGATGCGCCGTCAAGAACTCGAGGCGAGCTGCGAGGTCCTGAAGGTCAGCGATCTGGAGATGCTGGACTATGCCGACTCCGGGATGATGGGCTGGCCGAGCAACGACGCCCCCGGGTCCTTCTGGCAGACCCCCGTGGAGGAAGGCGCCGCCCGGCTTGCGGAACTCATGCGGCACTACCGACCCGATGTGGTCGTCACCTACGACGAGAACGGCTTCTACGGCCACCCCGACCACATCCAGGCCCACCGCATCACCATGGCGGCGCTGGAGATGACCGAGCTGACACCGAAGGTTTACTGGACGACGATGCCCCGCTCGGGGATGCAGCGGTTCGGCGAGATCATGCGCGAGTTTCATCCGGACATGCCGGAGCCGGATCCTGCCGAGGCCGCCGCGATGGCCGAGATCGGCCTCCCCGACGATGAGATCACCACGTGGGTGGACACCACCGCATTCAGCGGTCAGAAGTTCGATGCGCTGGCCGCACACGCCAGTCAGGGCGAGAACATCTTCTTCCTCAAGATGGGCAAGGAGAGGTTCGGCGAGTTGATGGGCATGGAGACCTTCGTACGTGTCAAGGACGCCACCGGCACGGCCGCACCCGAGAACGATCTCTTCGCCGGACTGCGCTGATCCGCCCGTCAGACCGGGGCCCGCCGAGGAAGCCATACGAAGCTGAGGCTCCGAGGACCGACACGCCCTGAGGAAGTCGGCCCTCGGGGCAGCAGCTCGGGTTGCGTTCGAGACGGTGCCCCAGTCCGGCGTTTCGCGTCCTATCGTGGGCAGCGGGCACGGGGTGGGTCTGGCGGGGCGCAGGCTGAGCCTCACGCCGGTGACGCACCGCCGTCCCTGGCGCACGCGCTCCGGTCATGGATTTCGACGCCGTCCCAGCTCCCCCACAGGTCGAAGTAGACGATCGCGTCGAGGATTGAGTAACGGAACGGGTTGGCTGCACCCTCCAGGCCCGATCAGCTGTCGTGGTGCCCGTTGTCGTGGTGACCGCTGTCGTGGAAGCCATCCGGGCCACCACCGTCAGACACACCTCCCTGTGAAACCGCAGGGGTCCTGTGCGAGTCCCAGGGCATGGGAGCGGCCAAGGCACCTGGGCCGAGGACGCTGCAGGCTGCTGTGACCAGGAATACGGCGGCAACTGAACGCTTGCGCGAACGCATCTGCTCTCCTTCGTGGACTGGATGAATGACAAGCCGCGTGAGATCGGCGGTGGTAACGCGGGTCGACGGTGGTCTCCGTCGACGTGTGAGGGCGGCTGACGGTACAAGCGGGCACGACGGGCAGCGACAGCGAGGTGGCAGCCGCGATCCAGATGCCATCAGGGCCCAACCGGCCGGCTTCGCCCGGCCCTTGGCGGGGCCGAGAAGGCTGGTGCTCCCTCGGTGTCGCGGTCCCGTTGTCCCTACGGTGTGGCGTGAACGTGGGCAGGAACCTTGCGTAAACCTTGCTTCCCTGGTCAGCGCGGGTCGGGTCGTGAAGCTCGCGGGGCGGCGCCCCGGTGCGCGGATGGTGCAGAGCGACGGCGGGGGAAGGGCCTGACGGAGTTCCCGCTGTTGGGCACGGCCGAGATACGGGGCGCGGACGGCACCCACGCAGGTCCGCAGCTGTGGCGCGATCCGGGCGGCTACCTGCTGGACGTGCCGACCGGCCAAAGAGATGTGCACCGGTTCCGTGTCGACGAACATGCAATTCCCAACCGGCTTGACGTATTCCGATATGGGAATACGATGGCTGTCATGGCACGAGCAGCGACGACGTCGGACGTCTTCAACGCGATCGCCGAGCCGCAGCGCCGGGACATCCTGGCGTTGCTGCGGGCGGGTGAGCGGCCGGTGACCGACCTGGCCCAGGAGCTGGGGATGAGTCAGCCGGGGGCGTCCAAGCACCTGCGGGTGCTCCGGGAGGTGGGGCTGGTGCGGGTCCGCGGGGCGGGCAAGCAGCGCCTCTACGGCCTGGACGCCCGAGGGCTGCGGCCGGTCCACGAGTGGGTCGGCGGATTCGAGCGGTTCTGGAACGAGAGTTTCGACCGGCTGGACACCTACGTGCAGGACCTCAAGCAGACACGCCAGGAGGAGTGACCGATGGCAGGGGCAAGGCGAGAAACGCGGGCGGAGCCGGCGACGGCCGACCGGGAGATCGTGATCTCCCGGGTCATCGACGCCCCGCGGGAGCTGGTGTTCGAGGCGTTCACCGAGGTCCGGCACCTGTCGCGGTGGTGGGGTCCGGAGGGGTTCACCACCACCACGCGGTCCTTCGAGTTCCGCGTCGGCAGGGAGTGGGACTTCGTGATGCACGGACCGGACGGGACGGACTACCAGGAGTGGATCTCCTGGACCGAGATCACCCCACCGGAGCGGATCGCGCTGCTGCACGGTGAGTCCCGCGACGACCCGAACGCCTTCGAGTCGGTCCTGACCTTCGCGCCGGACGGCGCGGCGACCCGGATCGTGATGCGCACGGTGTTCCTCACCAAGGAACAGCGCGACGAGGCGGTCGAGAAGTACCACGCGATCGAGGGCGGCCAGCAGACCCTGAGCAACCTGGCGGCCTACGTCACCGACCTCGCGCAGAAGGGGGCGAAGGGCTGATGGCCGGGAAGGTGTTCTTCAGCGTGTCGATGTCGCTGGACGGCTTCGTCGCGCCCGAGTCCGTGCCCGTTGAAGACGAGCTCTTCGCGCCCGAGAAGCAGGACGACCCGGACGTCCAGCGCTGGATGGCGCAGTGGATGGAACTGCATCAGTGGATCTTCCCGCTGCGGTTCTTCCGGGAGAACCTGAAGCTGGGCGAGGGCGGCGAGGAGGGCCGCGACAACGACATCGCGCGGGAGACGTTCGAGCGCACCGGTGCGAGCGTCATGGGCAAGCGCATGTTCGACCTCGGCGAGCAGTCATGGCCGGAGGAGGCACCCTTCCACACCCCGGTCTTCGTCGTGACCCACACCAAGCGTGACCCGTGGGAGCGGCCCGGCGGCACCACGTTCCACTTCGTCAACGACGGCATCGAGCACGCCCTCGACCAGGCCCGCGACGCCGCCGGCGACCGCGACGTCCGCATCGCCGGCGGCGGCGCGACGATCCTGGAGCACCTGAACGCCGGCCTGGTCGACGAGTTCTCGATCACGCTGTCACCGGTGCTTTTCGGCACCGGCACCCGCCTGTTCGAGGGCGTGGACGCGTCCAGGGTCGCGCTGGAGCCGGTCCGTTCGGAGCCGTCGTCGCGGGTGACGCACCTGACCTACGCCGTGCACCCACGGAGCCGATGATCCCGGGCAGCGGTACGGCGCGGACGGTATTGATCCAGTCCAACAGGTCAGCGCCGGTCCGCTGGCTGTGAGCATCTGGGCGAACCGCCGTAGGAGGCCATGGGTTTGCTCCCGCTCCGGACAGGCGTCGAGCACCGTCTTGAGCTGGCGATTCTCGTCCGGGCCACTGCAAGCGGCTGCGGGCCCAGTCTCGAGGGCTGCTGCAAGGCACCGAGCGACCCTGGCTGGCGCGGCGAGCGATGGCACGAAGCCCCATCCCCTCGCTCAACAGGCCCTGGATGAGGGCATGATGGGCGCGCATCCGCTCCGCCCGCCTCCCGCCAGGCAAAGCGAGTGAGTGCCGCTCAACGCCGGAGGCCGCGTCGGAGTCTTCCCCGGCGGCCGCCTGGTCCGGCTGCGGTGCGCTGGAGCGCAGACAGTCACGGTGCGCCGCGACTCACAAAGTTGCCTGGAACTGGCCCGCTTGGTGCTGATGGCCGAGCGCGGAAGTGCTGCGCGGTGGCTCACCAAGGTGGCTGGAGGCATGAGGATTTCCGCAACGCCGTTGGGTTGATGAGGCGCATGCAAGGATGTCGTCCGTGACCGGATCGTCTTCCTCGCCTGTCGTCGAGGGTGCGCCTCGCAACCACGGCCTGGGTCCCCGCGCCGCTGCCGTGCTTGTGTTCGGGTCCTCGGCCGCAGTCCTGGTGGTCGAGATCGTCGCTCTGCGGCTGCTGGCTCCCTACCTCGGCCTCACCCTCGAGACCAGCACCATGGTGATCGGCATCGCCCTCACCGCGATCGCCATCGGCTCGTGGCTGGGTGGGCGCATCGCCGACCAGGTCAATCCACGCCGGCTCATAGGCCCCTCGCTCGGGGTGTCAGGAGCGGTCGTCGCGCTCACCCCTGCCGTACTGCGCACGACTGCGGAGTGGGCACCAGCGATGCTCCTGTTGATCGCATCGCTGACCATCCTCGTGCCGGGCGCGCTGCTCTCCGCGGTGACGCCGATCGTGACCAAGTTGCGTCTTACCAGCCTCGCCGAGACCGGAACGGTTGTCGGCCGGCTGTCCGGCGTCGGCACCGTCGGCGCCATCGCCGGCACGGTCCTCACCGGTTTCGTCCTCGTGTCGCGGTTGCCGGTCAGCGGCATCCTGATCGGCCTCGGAACACTGCTGGTGGTCGGCTCGGCGCTGGTCGAGTGGCGAACGCGCGGGTGGAGCGGCACTCCTGCCCTGACACTCGTGGTCGTTGCCGGCGGCCTCGCCACCACGGTCGCGCCCGGTGGCTGCGACACGGAGACCAAGTACCACTGCGCACGGGTCGTCGCAGACCCCGACCGGGGCAGCGGCCGCACCCTCATTCTGGACGGCTTGCGGCACTCCTACGTCGATGTCGACGACCCGACCTTCCTCGAGTTCGAATATGTTCGCGCCATCGCGTCGGTCGTCGATGCCGCCTTTCCCAAAGGCGAGCCACTTGTTGCCCACCACTTGGGCGGCGGCGGGCTCACCCTTCCCCGCTACCTCGCGGCCACGCGGCCAGGGACGCGCAGCCTCGTGTCCGAGATCGACAGCGGGGTCGTACGCATCAACCGCGACCAACTCGGTCTGAGATCAGAAGCCGGTATAGACGTACGCACTGAGGACGGCAGGCTCGGCCTGCGGCGACTGGACGCCGACAGTCGTGACCTCGTCGTCGGCGACGCCTTCGGCGGCGTCAGCGTGCCGTGGCACCTCACGACGGTGGAATCGATGACTGACGTACGGCGGGTGCTCAACGAGGGCGGCCTGTACGTTGCCAACCTCATCGACCACGGTGGCATGGCCTTCGCACGAGCCGAAGCAGCCACCCTCAGCGAGACCTTCGAGTACGTCGCCCTCGTCGGCGATCCCGCCGATATCGGCCTCGACCCGACCGCCATCTCCGAGGGCGGCAATCTGGTGGTGCTCGCCTCCGACCGACCAGTCGACGTACGCGCGACCCAGGAACTGCTGGACACCCGGCAGGCCGGCTGGAAGATCGCCACCGGCGACGACCTCACCTCCTGGATCGGCGATGCCCGACTGCTCAGCGACGACTACGCACCCGTCGACCAACTCCTCCAGCCCTCCAGCACACGGAACGGCCAGTGACAGGACACACGTCCAAGCCACGTTCCCCGGGTATTCCATGCGTTCCGAGAGGGACACCCGGCCGAAACACGGCGCCCCTATCTTGATGTGAACCGATCGGTTCAACATCGAGGAGTCAAGGATGGACGTCAGCTCCGCAAGCTTCGTTCCACGCCGGGTATCCAGTGCCGAAGAGGCCCGTGAAGTGCTCGCTGCCGAAGGCGCGGTCATCGTGACCGGCCTCGCCGACGAGCGGTCCGCCGTCGCGTACGGCCGTGAGGTCATGGGCGACAAGGCGATCCGCATCGGTACGCAGTTCGAGGCCACCAAGGCGCACGGTGAGCGCGAGGCGGAACAGGTGGCCGCGCAGCCTGCCGACTCCCGTGGCCGCAAGCGCAGTTTCGCTCCGACCGAGGAGCGCATGGTCGCCCACAACGACGGCTTCGCGTTCGGCGACTACGCCCCCGACCACCTGTTCCTGTGGTGCGAGCGGCCGGCGGCCGTGGGCGGTGACTCCTTCCTCGTGGACACCTCCCGGCTGCTCGACCTCCTCGCCGCCGACCCGGAGTGGGCCGCCGTGGCGGAGTTCTGCCGCACCACCGACATCGACCACTCCGAGCCCAACTACCCGCAGGACACCTACGCACCGATCGCCCGAACCGTGTCCTCCGGACGTTTCCAGGGCCGCTACCACCCCTATCTCGCGCCGGTCGAGGGCCCTTCGGAGGACGAGCACATGGCCTTCGTACGCAAGTGGGAGGAGGCCGTGCTCGCGGCCCGGGACACCGGGCCGATGTTCCGGGTCGAGGCCGGCGAGATGATCTGCCTCGACAACTACCGTGTCCTGCACGGCCGGGACGGGCACAGCGATCCCGGGCGCCGCGTCTGCTCGATCTGGGGCTGGTCCAAGGACGCGGTCGCGATCCCGGACGGTCCGCTCGACATCGTCGTACCGAAGATACCCAAAACGCCGAAACTGCCTCTGAGCGCGTAACCGTCCGTCGAACGAGGAGTGGCCGAGGGCCGCGCCCGTCGGCGTCAGCCGGGCGAACGGCTGCTCGCCGCAGCCCCGGCTCTGGCGGCGAAGGCGGCGGCCGCCGCCGCGTTCACGCGCAGGGTCGCCGCGCGGTCCCCGGCAGTGAGCAGGTCCAGCTGGAGTCCGCGCCAGAGCGAGACCAGCTCGCGCGCCAGGTCGTCAGCCTGATCCGCCGGTACCCCCTCGGCACGCAGCGCGGTCGCGACGCGGCCGCGCCAGTTGGTGGCGACGGCGTCGAGGAAGGCGTCGAAGCGTCCGCGCTGATAGCCGGCGAGGCCCAGTACTTCGAAGAAGACGCGGTGGAAGGGGAGGTTCTCGTCCGCGGAGAGCAGCTCCCAGGCCGCCTCCAGACGGGTGCGCAGTGGCTGGTCGCGGTCGTCGAGCAGTTCGAAGATCCGTTCCAGGAGCGGGAAGCGGCCGCCCGCGTCGGTGAGAACCGCCGCGATCAGCTCCTCCTTCGACCCGAAGTAGTACAGCAGCATGCGGTTGTTGCTGCCGACGGCCTTGCCGATGCCGCGCAGCGACAGACCGGCGACACCGTGCGCCAGGATGTGGTCGGCGCTCAGGCGCAGCAGCCGCGTGCGCTCGGTCTCCTCCGGGGGCTGGGACATGGTTCGCACTTTATCCGGGCGCGATCCAATGAATCGAATGATCGGCAACCGGTGACCTGCCCAGGTGGAGTACGCCCGGGCAGCTCGCCCCAGTTGCCCGCCGGACGGCCGGCGTCCCTCACCCGGAGGGCCCGAATCGCCCGGACGAAGGGGCGTAACGGCCCGGCCCAGCTCCCGCAATGCCGGTGAAACGGTGCGGCCCTACCGTCCATGAACCGAATGGTTCATGAGCGAGGAGGGCCTGCATGGCCACCACGGGAATCAGTGAGTCCCCTCCCGAAGCAACGCCCCGGACCCCTCCCGCGGCGCTTGAACTGCGCGGAGTGACCAAGGAGTTCAGGCTCCGTCGATCACGTACCGTCACCGCGCTCGAGTCCGTGGACCTCACCGTCGGCAACGGCGAGTTCGTCGCACTCCTGGGACCGTCGGGCTGCGGCAAGTCCACGGTGCTGCGCATCTTCGCGGGCCTCGACACCCCCACACACGGCGAGGTGCTCGTCAACGATGGTGCCCCCGCCGACCTGGTGCGCGGCCACCGTCTGGGCATCGCCTTCCAGGAGCACGCGCTGCTGCCCTGGGCGACCGCCTACGACAATGTCGCGCTGCCCTTCCGGGTGGCGGGCCGCCCGGTGGACGCCGACCGGGTCAACATGTTGCTGAGCCTCGTCGGGCTCGACGGGTTCACCGACGCCCGGCCGCGGCAGCTCTCCGGCGGGATGCGTCAGCGCGTCGCCATCGCGCGGGCACTGGTGCTCCAGCCCGAAGTCCTGCTGCTCGACGAGCCGTTCGGGGCGCTGGACGCGGTGACCCGGCGCCGTATGAACTTCGAACTCGCCCGCATCTGGGCCGACCAGCAGATAACCACGCTGCTGGTCACGCACGACGTCGATGAGGCCGTGCTGCTAGCCGACCGGGTCGTCGTCCTCACCGGCCGGCCCGGCACCGTACGCCATATCGAGGACATCACGCTGCCGCGGCCCCGCGACAAGGCGCTGACCCGGGACCCGGAGTTCCATGACATCGTCGACCGGCTGACCGCGCTCCTCGACGAGGGGGCCGAGTGAACCGCGCCCGCAGCACTGTGCTCACCGTCGCCGGAACACTGCTGCTGCTCGCGGCCATGGAGGGCGTCGGGCGGCTCGGCGTCCTCGGTGAGAGCTGGCCCCCGCTGACGCAGGTCGTCGCAGCACTGGACGATCCGATCACCCGTGACCTGTTGGGCCGCGCACTCTCCGCGACCGCGACCGCCGCGGGCACCGGCTTCGTCGCGGGCACGCTCATCGCCCTGGTCGTCGCGATCGTCGGCGCCCTGCTGCCGCCGTTGCAGCCGGGGCTCGACCGGCTGGCCGCCGTCGTGCACGCCGTGCCGCTCATCGCGCTCGGCCCGCTGCTGATCACCACGGTCGGCCGGGACGGCACCCCCGCGGTCATCGCCGCGCTCGCCGCCGGTTTCGCGGTGTTGGTGGCCGCCACCTCCGGGCTCGGCGCGGCCGGTGCCGCCCACCGCGACGTGTTCCGCGCGCTGGGCGCCCCACGGCGAGTGACGCTCCGGCGTCTTCAACTCCCCGCCGCCGTCCCCCTGTTGGTCGACGGGCTCGCGCTCGCCGCACCGGCCGCGGTGCTCGGCGCGGTCGTCGGCGAATGGTTCGGCGCTCCGCGCGGTCTGGGCGTCCTGCTGGTCAGCTCGATGCAGAACTTCCAGACCGATCTGATGTGGGCCGCGGCCCTGTCCGCCGCCGCCATCTCCCTCACCGCGTACGCCGCCCTGGCCGGCCTGCGCGTGGCGGCCGCCCGGAGGTTCGCATGAGCAGCAGCGAAGGCGCGGTCGTCGAGGGCGCAACTGCGGGGCAGCACCCGGTCGTAGAAGGCGACAGGACGGCGCTCCGCGCCGACGCCGAAGACGGCGGCAAACAGCCCTGGCGCATCGTCCTTCGCACCCTGACCCGCCTGCTGTCCCGCTACTGGACCGTGCTCGCCCTCGTCGCCGCCTGGGCGCTATGGGTCCGCACCCAGCAGCTGAACCAGATCGTCGCGCCCACACCGGCCGCGGTCTTCGGTGACGTCCTCGGCCACCCGGGCGCCTACCTCCCCGACCTCGGCTGGACGCTTCTCAACGCGGCCGTGGGCCTCACTCTCGGCCTGGTCCTCGGGGTGACGGGCGCGCTGCTGGTGTGGGCCTCTCCCCTGCTGTCGGGGCTGATGACACCCATGGCCCTGATCATGCGCTCGGTCCCCGTCGTCGCGATGATCCCGGTGATCGCCAGGGTCGTCGGATTCGGCATCACCGCGGTGCTGACCGTCACCACCGTGGTCTCCTTCTTCCCCGTCTTCGTGATGGCCGGCTCGGGGCTGCGCGCCGCGCCCGCCGCCACCCGCGACGTCTTCACCGTCCTCGCCGCCACCCGCCTCACCCGGCTGCGGCTGCTCCTGCTGCCGCACGCCGTCCCGGCGGTCCTGGTCGGCCTCCGGCTCACCGCGTCCACCGCGGTTCTGTCCGCGATGCTCGCCGAGTACCTGCTCGGTACGCACGGCCTCGGCCTGCTCTTCGCCCAGTCCGTCACCTTCATGGACCCGGCCCGCGCCTGGGGCACCGCCCTGGTCGCCACCGTCGTCTCCGTTCTGTGCTTCGTCGGCGCCCGGGCCGCCGAACGCCTCGGCTCGGCCCGCTTCAGCTGATCAACCGTCATCACCCGGGCCGGACCCGGACCCGCTCCCCCTGCGGAACTCGTCGAAGTTGCGGAACCTGTGAAAGGAACCACCGTGGCACCACGCACCGATCCCGCCCGTCTGCCCCACCTCTCCCGTCGAAATCTCCTCCGTGCGGCGGGAGCCTCAGGGCTCGCTCTCGGTGCCGGCGGGCTGCTCAGCGCCTGCGGCGGCGATTCCGACACCGCCTCCTCGTCCGGATCGGGCGACGGCAAATCCACCACCGTGAAGGTCGCCCTCGGCTGGATCAAGAACGTCGAGTTCGCGGGATTCTGGCTCGCCGACGAGAAGGGCTACTACGCCGACGAGAACCTCACCGTCGACTTCCAGGCGGGCGGCCCCAACACCCCCGACCCCACGCAGTCCGTCTCCGCGGGCTCCGCGGACCTTGGCGTGCACGCCAACATGCAGACGCTGCTCCAGTCGATCCCCAAGGGCAACGACTTCTCCCTCCTCGGCGCCGTCTTCCAGACCAGCCCCGGCGGCCTGCTCTCCCTCGCCTCCGACCCGGTGAAGGAGCCGAAGGACCTGCTGGGCGCCAAAGTCCTCGGCCAGCAGGGCACCCAGCCCCTGATCGACGCGATCCTCACCAGTGCCGGGCTCAAGAAGTCGTACGACTTCACTCCTGTCGGGTACGACGTGAGCCCGCTCGTGCAGAAGCAGGGCAAGGCCTACACCTGCTTCCTCACCAACCAGCCGATCACCCTGGAAACCAAGTACGGGATGAAGAAGGGCAAAGACTACGACGTCGTCACCTACAGCGACCTCGGGCTGCCCTCGTACTCCTCGATCGTGTTCTGCAAGCGCACCATGCTGACCGGCAAGGCGGACGTCCTGGAGCGGTTCATGCGGGCCACCATCCGTGGCTGGCAGGACAACGCGAAGGACCCCGAGGAGGCGGCCAACCTGGCCGTCACCAAGTACGGCGTGGACCTCGGCCTCGAACTCAAGCAGCAGGTCCGGGAGAACGAACTCCAAATCCCCTTCACACAGAGCGCGCTGACCAAGAGCAAGGGGCTGTTGCGCATCGACGAGAGTCTGCTGGGCGGCGACATGTACGACGGGCTGAAGGCGGCCGGCGTCAAGGAACTGCCGGACGCGGCGAAGATCGTCGACCACTCCGTACTGGACGCGGTGTTCGGCAAGAAGGCCACGGTGTGACGGCCGAGGCCGTCGCCGGCGGCGCGGGGGCGACGGAGCCGTTGCCGGGGTTGGCAGCCCGGCCGCCGGCGTCAGGTGTGGCCGAGGGGACGGGATCGGCGGGAATGCCGGCGGCACTCCCCCGCGATCTCCGCCGGCTACCGAAGGCGCATCTCCATCTGCACCTGGAGGGCTCCATGCGGCCCGCCACTCTCGCCGATCTCGCGCGCCGGCACGGTGTGCCCGTGCCGGACATGAACGCGTACAGCGGCTTTGGCGAGTTCGGGCTGCGCTACGACGAGGCTGTGTCGCTCGTCCGGTGCGAGGACGACCTGCGACGGGTCGTGCGCGAGGTCGTGGAGGACGCGGCCACGGACGGAGCGGTGTGGCTGGAGCCGGCCGTCAACCCCGTGCGGTACGGGCGGGCCTTCGGCCGAAGCTCCGCCTACGTCCTCGACCTCCTGATCGACGAGGCGTGCGGCGCGGCGGCCCGGGCCGGCATCGGCTGCGGGCTCCTCGTCACCGCCCTGCGCCACCTCGACCCCCGCGAGGCCGTGGACCTGGCGCGGCTGGCGGCCACGCGCGCGGATGCCGGAGTGACCGGATTCGGGCTCGCCGCGGACGAATCGCTGCACCCGCCCGAGCCGTTCGCCGATGCGTTCGCGCTCGCCCGCGCCGCGGGGCTGATCGCGGCGCCGCACGCCGGCGAGCTCGCGGGTCCCGCCAGTGTGCGGGGCGCTCTGGACGCGCTGGGAGCCCAGCGCGTCCAGCACGGCGTACGAGCGATCGAGGACGCCGGTCTCGTGGCACGCCTTGCCGACGAGGGCATCGCTCTCGATGTCTGCCCCACGTCCAACTTCCGTCTGGGCATCGTCGATTCCGTCGCGGCCCACCCTCTGCCGCGGCTGCTCGACGCCGGTGTCCGCTGCACGCTCGCCGCCGACGACTCACTGCTCTTCGAGTCCGGTCTGCTCGACGAGTACGAATCGGCCCGTCGGGTGCTGGGACTCTCCGACGACTCCCTGGCCGGGATGGCCCGCAGTTCCCTGGAGGCGTCGGGAGCTCCGGAGGAGACCGTGCGGGCGGGGGTCGCAGGAATGGCGGCCTGGCTGACGGGAGTGGGCGCGGCCGGCCAGTAGGGACCTCCTCGATCCGGTCCCGGCTTCGCGTCGCGCTCAAGGCCTGGCGCTCCGTCCCCGTAGACACCCCGGCGACGTCGAAGGGGGACTCCGCCCCCGGCGAGCGCGGCGCCTGCAAGCTCCAACACCCGCCCATTCGGGAGGAGGGCGCAGTCGGCGCCGAACAGGTCCTTGGACGGCAGACTTACGCTGCCCGGGATGTGCCCGCGCCGCCCCCCGGTGGCGGCGCCCTCGGTACGACCTGGCCAGAGCTCCGCGTGCTGACCACCGACGACGGCAGACGAACCACGCCTTTGTCAGCGCCGCGGCATTCAGGCTGCTGCGGCTTCGAGGAAGGGGGATATGCGACGGTTGGCTCGCTCAGCTGACCGACTGGGCGGCCTTCTTGATCAGATCGGCGACGGCGGCCGGCTGCGAGACGTACACAGCGTGGCTGCCGGAGGACTCGACCGTGGTCGCGGCGGCTCGTTCGGCCATTGCCCGCTGGGCGGGCGGGGGGATCATGCGGTCGTCGGCAGCGACCAGGTACCAGCTCGGCTTGGTGCGCCACGCGGGCGCGGAGACGGTGCCCGCGAGCGCGTCGACGCCCCACGGGAGCTGGGAGTCCGCCATGAACGCCGCCTGGCTGGCGGGCAGGTCGCCGGCGAACGACGTGGCGAAGCGCTCACGGTCCAACAACAGGAAGCCGTCGACAGGCGGCAGGATCGGCGGCACCGGTGCGTCGGGCGGCGGGTCGGCGATGAGCGTACTCACCGACTCGCCCTGGTCCGGGGCGAACGCGGTGATGTACACCACCGCCGCCACGCCGTCGTGGGTACCGGCCTCGGTGACGACGACTCCTCCGTAGGAGTGCCCGACGAGCACGGAGGGGCCGTGCTGGGCGTCGAGGACCCGGCGGGTGGCCTCGACATCGCCGGCGAGCGAGAACGTGGCGTGCTGCACGATGCTGACCCGGAAGCCGTCGGCGGTCAGCAGGTCGTAGACGCCCTGCCAGCCGGATCCGTCGGCAAACCCGCCGTGCACGAGTACGACGTTGGTCACGGGCAGACTCATAGGGAACCTCCTGGAGTTCGGATGTTGTTCCGGGCAGAGGGGCGACGTGGGGGCTCCACCGTCGGCGCGGCTTTGCTGGGCACGCCCGATCGATGTGGAGGCGGTCGTTGTCCTGAACGCCTTGCTCAGCGCTTGCCAACACCGCTGGTCGGTGGCAGCACGGCTCGCACGTGAGCCGTGCCACCCGGCACCTTCCTAGCGGTGGATGGCCTTGACCTCGAGGAACTCCTCCAGCCCGAACCGGCCCAGCTCCCGGCCGTTGCCGCTCTGCTTGTACCCGCCGAACGGCGCGGTCAGGTTGAACTCCCCACCATTGACGATGACCTGGCCGGTGCGCATGCGCTTCGCCACAGCCAGCGCGTGGTCCGGCTCGCCGAACACGCTGCCGCCCAGGCCGTAGATGGAGTCGTTGGCGATGGCGACGGCCTCCTCCTCGTCGGCGTAGGGGATCACCGAGAGCACCGGGCCGAAGATCTCCTCCTGGGCGATGACGGCGTCCGGCGCGACGTTGGCGAAGATCGTCGGGCGGACGTAGGCGCCGCGTTCGAGGCCCACGACCGGGCCGGCGCCACCGAACGCGACGGTGGCCCCCTCGGCGATGCCGCGATCGATGTAGCCGGACACCCGCTTCTGCTGGGCGACCGAGGACATCGGGCCGATCCGGGTGGCCGGGTCGGTCGGGTCGCCCACGCCGTAGGAACCGGCGGCGGCCACCACGAGCTCGACGATCTCGTCATGCCGGCTCGCGGGCACCAGCATCCGCGTCCATGCGGCGCAGGTCTGGCCGCTGTTCATCCAGGCGTACTCGAGGCCGACGTCGACGGCGCTCGGTAGGTCGGCGTCGTCGAGGATGACGTTGGCCGACTTGCCACCCAGCTCCAGCGCCACCCGCTTCACGGTGCCGGCCGCACCGATCGACACCCGCTTGCCAGCGCCGGTGGATCCGGTGAACGACACCATGTCGATGCCCTGGTGGCCGGAGATCGCTTCGCCGATCACCGACCCGGCGCCGTACACGACGTTGAAGACGCCCGCCGGGATCCCCGCGGCCGCGGTCACCTCGGCGAACAGGGCGGCGGTGAGCGGGGTGAGCACGCTGGGCTTGAGCACCACCGTGCAACCGGCGAGCAACGCAGGCGCGACCTTCGCGACGGTCTGATACAGGGGGGCGTTCCACGGCGTGATCGCGCCGACGACGCCGATCGGCTCGTGCACGAGCAGCGCGTTGCCCAGTTCCTCCTCCCAGGCGAAGCCGTCGGCCAGCGCGGCGAAGCTGCTCGCCACCTGGCAGGGCAGCCCGGCCTGCACGGTCTTGGCGTACGAGATCGGCGAACCCATCTCGGAGGTGACGGTGGCGGCGAAGTCGTCGATGGCGCCCTTGATGCCGTCGGCGATCCGGGCAATCGCGGCGGCTCGCTCACTGGCCGGCACCGCCGACCACTCCGGGAGCGCGCGCTGCGCGGCCGCGACGGCCCGGTCGACGTCGGCCGCCGTACCCGCCTGCGCGTCGGCGATCACGGTGGCGGTGGCCGGGTTCACGACCTCGATGCGCTCGCTCCCGCCACCGACGGCCGCAGCGCCGTCGATCCAGTGCTGGACAGCTCGCTGCTCGTTCATGCGCCGATCTCCTCGCTGTGGAACGGGTCGCAGGGCTCGGCGGTGTTGATGTGGGTGACGCCGAGGTCGGGCACGCGATGGATGGCGCGGATGGATTCGGCGTCGTCCAGGCCGCCGCCGGAGGTGTAGGTGTCGGCCATGGTCATGGCACCCAGGCCTATCCGGGAAACCCGCAGGCTCCCCAGCATGGCGTGCTGCATGAGAGAACTCGTTTCTCGTCGAGAGTGTCGAAGGACGGTGCGTCAGAGGTAGCGGCGAGGGCCGGTGTTCGCGGCGTCCGGGGGGGTACACAGAGACCCCCGCTACACGACCCTGGGCTTGTCGAGCATGGAGCCGACGTTGTGGTAGAATACCTGGTTCTCGACGATCTTGCCGTCCTTGATGGTGAATTGTTCGATGAAGTGGGTCAGCTCTCCGGTCGTGACGTCCGTGATGCCGACGCACGCCGCGACGCGGTCGCCGTCGGCGATGGTGTAATGCACCGTGATCGAGGAGACGTTGAGGTAGTTCGGCAAGACCTGGGCGAGGCCGAGGAATTCGTTCTTGCCGTGGTAGGCCTTCCCGAAGGGCAGGAACACCGGCTCGATGACCGCGACGTCCTCGGACAGGTAGGAGAAGACCCCCTCCACGTCTCCCCTGTTCGCCGCTGCGAACATGGCTTCGACTATCGCGCGGTTCTGCTCGGTCAGTGATGTGGCTGCGGACATGGCGTTTCTCCTCTGGGGCGAAGGCTCTCGTGCGTCGAGAACCCTGTTGGGGTCCGGTGTTCGGGATGGTTGCGGCACACTCGTCGACGCTGGGTTCAGCGGTCGATCGTGGACTCGTTGAACTCGTCGTGTCGGGCGCCGGTGGCCGGCGTGAGGGTGTTGAGCCGCTGCAACTGGTCGGCGGTCAGGACGACGCCGTCGGCTGCGGTGTTCTCCTCGACGCGAGCGACTCGCCGGCTGCCGGGGATCGGGGCGATGTCCCCGCCCTGGGCCACCAGCCAGGCCAGCGCGATCTGTGCCGGGGTGGCAGTCGCCTCGGCCGCAATGTTCCGTACCTCCTCCACGAGTTGCAGGTTCTGGTAGAAGGCCTCGCCGATGAAGCGCGGATTGGTCTTGCGCCAGTCGTCGTCGGGGATGTCGTCCGGCGTGCGGATCTGGCCGGTCAGGAACCCGTGCCCGAGCGGCGCGTAGGGGACGAGGCCGATGCCCAGCTCGCGCAGCAGGGGCAGCAGCTCGGTCTCGACGTCGCGCGTCCACAGGGAGTACTCGGTCTGCAACGCGGCGATCGGGTGCACGGCGTGCGCGCGGCGGATCGTGTCCGGAGAGGCCTCGGACAGGCCGAGGTGCAGGACCTTGCCCTCGGCGACCAGCTCGGCCATGGTGCCGACGGTGTCCTCGATGGGGGTGTTCGGGTCGACCCGGTGCTGGTAACAGAGGTCGATCCGGTCGGTGCGAAGGCGCTTCAGGGAGCCCTCGACGGCGGTGCGGATGTTGGCCGGACTGCTGTCGAACATGCCGGTTCCATCCCCGGCATGGGACAGGATGCCGAACTTCGTGGCGACGACGACCTGGTCGCGCCGGTCCTGGAGCGCCTGACCGACGATCTCCTCGCTGTGGAACGGACCGTAGCTCTCAGCGGTGTCGATGTGGGTGACGCCGAGGTCGAGCGCGCGATGGACGGCGCGGATGGATTCGGCGTCGTCCAGGCCGCCGCCGGAGGTGTAGGTGCCGGCCATGGTCATGGCACCCAGGCCGATCCGGGAAACCCGCAGGCTCCCGAGCGTGGCGTGCTGCATCAGAGAACTCGTTTCTCGTCGAGAGTGTCGAAGGAAGGTGCATCAGAGATCAGAGAGAAGCGACGAGGGGCGGCCTCCGCGGCATCCGGGCGTCGATCTCGATCTCGCCGACATCCAGCCAACATCGGTTCACCACATCCCGACAGGCACGGCGAAAAGGGGTACTCACAGGGACCCCTTACGGGATTGAGGCCGGGCCTATCCTTGATCTCATGGACGAGAAGGAGGCCGCGCGGGCGGCGGTCCGCGAGTTCCTCACCACCCGCCGCGCCCGGGTCACCCCAACCGACGCCGGCCTTCCTCCGCAGGGCACCCGCCGTCGGGTGAAAGGCCTGCGCAGGGAGGAGGTCGCGTTGCTCGCCGGGGTCAGCCCGGAGTACTACGTGCGACTCGAACGCGGCCAGGCAACCGGGCCCTCCGCCGGAGTCGTCGACGCCGTCGCCGACGTCCTGCGTCTGGACGATGACGAACGCGCTCACCTCGACCGGCTGCTCGCCGCGCTGACCCCCGCGTCCCGCAAACGGAGCCGCGGCGCGGCGAAGGACCTGGTCACCCCCGGAATCCGGGTGCTGCTGGACTCCATGGACCACCTACCCGCGGTGGTCTTCAACGGCCGGTTCGACATCCTCGCGGTCAACACACTGGGGCGCGCACTCATCGCGCCCATGTACGACCTGCCCGGACGGACGAACAGCGCCCGCTTCCTGTTCCTCGACGAGCCCAGGGCCCGGGACCTGTTCCCCGAGTGGGAACGGATCACAGCCGACACCGTGGCGATGCTGCGCATCGAGGCCGGCCGCTACCCCGACGACCCCGACCTGACCGAACTGATCGGACAACTCGCGACCCGCAGCACCGAATTCCGGACGCGCTGGGCGACCAACGACGTACGAATCCACCGAACCGGCACGAAGACCTTCCGGCACCCACTCATCGGCGAGGTCACACTGCCCTACGAGACTCTCCGCATCGACGCCGTCTCCGACCAGATCCTCAATGTCTACACCCCACAACCCGGCACCCCCGAAGCCGACGCGATCCGCCTCCTGGCCAGCTGGAACGCCGACGACCAGCGGGGCAACAACCCGACACCAGGAACAAGCGTCCGGAACTCCGAGGACTAACTGGGGACACGCGACTGGTCCAGCCCACTCCTCCGGTTCTGTCCGCTCTGCCGAGCAGCGAACACCTCAGGCGCACGCACCCGCTCCGCTGGTTGCAGGCCGGCCATCCCCGATCTGGACAGCGTGGCCCGGAGGAAAGGCCTGCCGGAAGGCCTCGACACCATCCGGGCGAAGTTCCTCAACGACCCAGACAGGGCGGCCTGACCACCTCACCCGGAGACCGGACGCCGCTGGGAAGGCGCAGCCCGTCAGGCGAGCAGGTTCATGAAACGATCAGCTTGCCGCTCCGCCGTGCCGGGCGGGTTCCTGGCGTTCTGGTTGTCGAAGTTCAGGAGGAACAGCCAGACCAGGGCGAGGAGCCGACGGCAGTCCTCAAGCCGTGCGGACTCGGATGCCGTCAGCTCGAAGTGCGCCAGAAACGACGGGACATCGAGCGGGTGCTCCACCCAGCTCCCTACGTGCTCAGTGATTTCCGCAAGCTCGAAGGCGCGGTCGCTGCGGCCCGAGTCCTCGAAGTCGACGACCCGGACGCGGGAGCCATCCCAAAGGTAGTTGGCGAGGTTACCGTCTCCTGGGCCGAAGACCGGCGGCACATCCAACGCTCCGTCGGCATTCAGGCCTGAGCGGGCAAGCCACTCCAGCCCGCGGTCCATGGCCAGCGCCACCGGGCCGACGCTCTTGGGACGGGCCGACACCGCCCAGGCATTGATGTGGGCGATGAGGTCCTGCTGCTGCCCGGGCCTGACCGGCACCTCACGGAGCGTGGCAGCGGGCACCGCGGCATACAACCCGCTTGCGGCTTCTGCCAGCGCCCTGACTTGCTCATCTCCCAGGACGCACCCCCGCAGCGGCACGCCGTCGAGCCGGGACATCACCACGGTCGACCCAGCAGTCGCGAGGTCCGCCTTCCACGGTTCAGGGGCCAGCCCAGGCGCATGAGCGGCCAGCAGTCTCAACGCGCGCCATTCGCGCTCAGCGCGCCCGATGTCCTCTCCGGAGAACCGCTTGACCACATGGTCAGCAGCCATCTCCACCGCGTGAGTGCTCCATTCAACAGAACCCATGGGCAAAGATCCTGCCAGGGGCTGATCCGCACTCCTGATCAAGAGTTTCAGAAGGGGTGTCGCGTGCGCGGCACCCCTTCGCCGTCGCACTACCCAGTCAGTGCGTAGGAGACCGTGGCCGACAGCCCACGCATCCGGGCACAGGGCGAAACCGAACGTGGCCGCACGCTGCTGGTGATACTCCATGCCAAACGCTCAAACCAAACCAAGCCCTTCGTATCGCCCTCCACCACGGCGAGCGCTTCACCCTGGCCGACACCGGCTACACCCCCACTCTAAACGTGCAGGTCAAGGGCGTTTTCTACGGTGAGTAGTCCTGGTGGCGTCTCGCACGGCATACTCGTGACATGGCCGACATCGAGATCGACGACACCACCAAGGCCACGCTGCAGGACCTGGCCGACGACGCGGGACTGTCCGTGCCGGACTACCTCGCCAAGGTGGCCGAGGAGAAACAGCACGAGCGCGCGCTGACCGTAGGTGCCGAGGTCTTCCGGCGTGTCACCAGCGACCCGGCGACCGTGGCAGCCTTCGACGCGGAGTTCGGCGCCCCCTCGCAGGCCAAGCCCGCCCCGCGGGCGGCCTGACCTGTGCCGGCTGAGTACTACGTCGACTACCGGTGGTTCCTGGAACGCCAGGAAGAGATCCTGCCGGACGACCTGACCGTCAACGACTTCTCCGTCCTCGTCGGCATGGCCGCCCGCCACAAGGTAGACCCGCCGCGCCACGACCAGAATCACCCTGACGCCTGCTGGCGAGCCGCCGTGTTCCTGGAAGAGTGCGTCCTGCTGCGACCGCTCCCCGCCCGAAACGAGCTCTTCGGCTACGGCCTGGCCGTCGCCTACCTCGAGCTCTCCGGGCAACGCGTCGACACGAAGTTCGAGCTGTGGCGCGACCTGATCAACGACATCCGCGCCCTGGGCCTGGACTCGTACGACGTGGCCGCGCGCATCCGATCCTGGCACCTCCCCTCACCCTGACCGTCACGCCACCTGCCCCGTCATGAGCAGCACCCGACCGAGCCGGATCGGCGCATTGGCTATGCACGTGAGAACGCAGATCATGCACACACTCCGTGACGACCATCACCTGGCCGAATCCGCGCCCTCGCCTGTCAGGAATTCGCGAGCCCCGCGCACCCTGGTGCGCAGACTGTGCTGGGTTGCTCTGCTGTCCAGACGCACGTCCAGCGATCCAGTGACGCCTGTGTCTGCCCGTCGCCCCGCAGGCAGAGTGGCCGGGTCAAGGCCATCGCGCCGAGCGATCAGGAGTCCGAGTTCGTGACGGCTGACCGCGTCTGGCCCTGCGACGTGACGGATTCCGGCGTGATCGGCGGACGCGAGTTCCAGAATCGCCGCGGCGAGGTCCGACACATGCACTGGGCAACGGACATCGTCGGTGAACAGGGCCCCGTCACGGCGCCCATCGGACAGCTCATGCACCAACGTCTCGTGCTCGGAATCCCCATCGCCGATGATCAGCGACGTTCGGGCGACGACTGCTGCCGGGGCCAGCAGGCGGATCGCGGTCTCGGCAGCGGCCTTTGCGGCACCATAAGGAGTGATCGGATCCGGTGTAGCGGCTTCGTCGTAGTAGACCTGGGCCCCGGAGAAGACCGCGTCGCTGGACACGTGCACCAGCCGTGCTCCCCGGCTGGTTGCGGCCATCGCCACCCGGATGGCGCCCTCCGCCGTTGTCGCCCAATCGGCCTTCCGGGAAGCCGCGTTGATCACAACACGTGGATGCACTTCGTCGAGCACCGAGATGATGTTCTCGTGATTGCGGAGGTCAAGTGGCAGCCACTTGACCCCGGCGAGGCGACCGGGGTTCCGCACAAAGGTCGCGGTAACGACGTGCCCGGAAGCTGTTGCCTGTCGTGCCAGTTCCCTGCCGAGGAAACCGCTGGCGCCGATGATGAGCAAGGTCATGGCCCGACACACTATGCCTCGGGGAAAACCCGCTTCACCAGCACGGAGTTGAGGTACGGGAACAGCATGCCGACAAGCTCATCACACCACATCACGGTCCCAGATGACGCTACGTCACCGCGCGCAAGGCACGGTGATAGTCCTCACGGAATGTGTGCCGGATCCGAGAACGTGAGCCGCTTGTCGACGAGTTCGGGAGTCATTTCCAGGTCCCGCCTCATGATCAGTGATGATGACTTCGGGAGGCACTACGGCCATCCTCGCGGGCCGCGTGCGGATGGCGGCAGATCCGTGCACGAGCGATGAGATCGGCGCCGCGATCCGGTCATACCGAACGACGCCCCCAGCGCGAAGGATGCGACCATGAAACTGACGACCGTAACGAACGTCTCCGTCGACGGAGTGACACAGGGACATCGACGGATTGATACACCAAACCGGCGCGGAGACGGCGCGCCGGACGAGGATGGCGGCGTCGGATTCGAGCGCTTCGGATGGGGCCCGCCACTGCTCGACGACGAGGCCTCGACGTTCATCAGCCAGGCTTTCCAGCGCGCTGACGCCTTTCTGTTCGGCCGGCGGACGTACGACATTTTCGCCGGCTCCTGGGGAGCAGGCATGGATCCTCAAAACCCCGTCGGACGGGCGTTGAACACGCGGCCCAAGTACGTCGCCTCGACCACGCTCACAGATCCGCAATGGGCGGACACCACCGTCCTGTCCGGTGACGTCGCGGGCGCCATCGGCGAGCTGCGAGCCAAGCCGGGCGGTGAGCTTCAGGTGTGGGGCAGTGGCACCCTGATCCGCTGGCTGCTCAACCACCGACTGGTCGACGAGATCGTGCTGCTCACCTATCCCGTGGTCGTCGGTCAGGGCACGCGGCTCTTCCCTGTCACCGGCTCGGACCTGGGACTTGAGCTGGTCGACTTGCAGTCCACCCCGAAGGGGCTGACGATCCAGACCTATCGCACCACCGGTCGCCCGCAGTACGAGACAGCCACGACCTGAAGCACGTAGGAGTCCGGGCCCACCTGGACCAGCAACCTCGCCGACGGCAAAGGTCCGCAACTTTCGTTGGCGCATTCCGCCACTCAGGGAACCTCATGCCATCGGCTCCTCGGAGGGCTCAGAGGACAACGAATGGGACGGCATCACCTCCGGGTCCGCCTCAGGATCAGCCCTCACCCACAGCAGATCCGCGAACTGCGCGACGATCCGGCTCCGGCCACCACAACGACCTCTGACCGAGGGCTGTGGCAGCCCCCGCCGCCGCCTGATCAGGAGACCACCGCCATGACAGACACCGCACACGCCACATCCGTACCCGACTGGGTCCTGAAGTTCATGGACGCCATCGACACCCTGGACTTCGATGAGGGCTTCGCGCCACTGACCGAGGACACCGACATGTTCTTCGGCACCGCGCACATCCACGGCGCCGAGGACATCAAGGCCTTCTTCGTCAAGATCGACGAGCCGCTGATCATCAGGCATGAGGTCCTGGAGTTCTGGGCCGCCGGCGACGGCGTCCGCCTGCTTCGTGGCGAGGCGACCATGGCCAAGAAGAGCGAGCCGGACCAGGTGGTGCGCGCCCCGTTCATGCACATCTTCTACCTCGACCGGGAGGAGCCGGTCCGCGTCCGGGCGCTCCGCGTCACCGCGGGCCCGCTCCAGACCGACGCCGTGATGTGACCCTGCGGAGAGCTTCCTGCGCTCGTACCCGCAGGATCGCGCAGGCGATCACGGCGAAGCTCTTCTCGGCAATCCGCTCTTCGGTGAGCCGGAGTTGGGACGAGTGCAGGCTCGTGAAGGGCCCGGGCCGAGAGTAGTTGGGCACGTCATCGGTCATAACCGGGCAGGGTAAGGGCCGGGGTTGACATCGTGAGCGACTCAAACTGATGAGCTCTGGTGTTCCTGAAACCCGCCGACATTGCTGCCGCCGGAGGATCTCGGACAACCCGTACCGGCCTGAGGGCACACCACCATGGGCGGGCTCCGGACCTGACCACGGACGTAAGGGCGTTACTGACGCCGTCGCTGCACCGCAGCTCGCCGGCCGCCGGCCGGGCGCGGGCCGGGGAGTCAACTTGATGTCAGCCGCTTCAATGAGGACACCCTGCTTCCGGTTGTCACTACCATCACTACAACAGGGCCCTGATGCATGTGTCGCCCGGCTGGCATCAGCCCGGCACAGTGCATGTGTGTGGCAGGCCCTTCAACTGCGGCCTTTTGGCCCGAGAAAGAGTGGTGCGGCCCCATGTCCGAGCATGCCTCCCCCACCGAACTGACCTCGCAGTACACCGCCCAGGTCACAGCCGACCTGGAAGGAAACGCCAAAGAACAGGAACGTATCGACGCGGAAATCACCGCTCTGCAGGAGCAGTTGACCGCTTTGCAGCGTGACCACCAGGTGCTGGTGAGCATTCAGCGGGCGATTGATGCGGCGCCGGCCGCCGCAGAGCCCACGGCGGACAGCGCCAAGATTCCCGCTGCCCGCAGGAAGTCGGCCACTGCCACTGCCCCGGGCGCCGGCGCGCGGGCGAAGAAGACCGCCCCTGAGCCCGGTCGTGACGCAGTCGCAAAGCCGACCGCCGCCCCGCGCGCGGGCAAGGCCGCCAAGACTTCGCAGCCGACACTGGTCGACCTGGTCCGCCGCTACCTCGGTGAACAGAGCGAACCGCGCTCGGCAGCGGAGATCGCCACCGCACTCGGCCAGGCCCATCCCGACCGCAACGTCAAGACGACCGTCGTGCGCACCACCGTCGAAGGGCTGGTGGCCCGCAATCAGGCACAGCGCGCCAAACAGGGCAGCTCCGTCTTCTACACCACGCCCGACACACAGGAGCAGGCCACACCGCCGCAGACCACGAAGGACTCTGCACCGGCCGACGCATGACACCAAGGCACTCCGGACGGCCGACCAGCACTGTTAGCCCTCCTGGACTCGGCTGACGCGTGCATCGGGAGCCCTGGGATCTCAGGGCTCCCGCGTGAGCGGCTGCGCCTGGCGTCAATGTGCGAACTTCTCGATGGCCGCCGGGGTGACCGGGGTGAAGAAGTTGACGACGTTGCCGTCGGGGTCGCGGAACAGCAGCGACCGGTTACCCCAGGACATCGTGGTGGGCTCGTTGACGAAGTCGGTGATGAAGCCGGTCAGGTTCTGGTGAACGCGGTCCACGTCCTCGACGCGGAACTCGGTGATCACGCTGTGGTTGTCCGCCGGGCGGGCAGAGCCCGGGGCGAACTGCGGAACGGTGCGGGTGCCGGCGATCGCGAGGGTGGCGTTGGGGGGTCGTGAGTTCGGCGAAGTCCTCAGTCCATGGTGATCTCCTCGGTTGATGGGTTGATGGGGTTGATGGAGTCGCTGCATGCCGCAGGCTAGGGCGTGTTTCGAAGTAGGCGTAGCCATTCGTTGATGGCTGTGACGTGCAGGGTGGCCAGGTAGCGGACCGCGAGTTTGTCGAAGCGGGTCGCTGCCGCCCGGTGGCGCTTGATGCGGTTGATGCCGCACTCCACGGCATGACGGCCGCGGTAGTCGAGGCGGTCGAAGGCAGGCGAACGTCCACCGCGGCTGCCGCGCCGGCGTCGGTGTCCGGCCTGGTCATCGGGTTCGGGGATGGTGCAAGCGATCCCGCGTCGGCGCAGGTGGCCGCGGATGGCACGGGAGGAATAGGCCTTGTCGGCCCGTACCCGCTCCGGCCGGGTTCGGGGGTGGCCACCGCCGGGTCGGCTGATACGGATACCGGCCATGACCGCCTCGAACCGCGGGGCATCGCCCGCCTGCCCGCCGCTGAGGACCAACGACAAGGGTTTCTGGCCGTCTTCGCAGGCCAAGTGCAGCTTGGTCGACAGACCGCCGCGGGAGCGGCCCAGCGCATGATCGTCGGGCTCACAAACCGTCCCGCCGGGCAGCTCGCTCTGCAAGTGCCCGTGGCGACGGGCTCCGGCCGCGTGCTGATGCGCCCGCATGATGGTGGAGTCCACGCTCACCTGCCAGCCGATCAGTCCCGCCGCATCGGCCCGGGCCTGCAGAGCGGCCAGGATGTGTGCCCAGGTCCCGTTGCGTTGCCAGCGGCGGAAGAGGGCGTAGACCGCATGCCAGGAGCCGTAGCAGTCCGGGACGTCCCGCCAGGGTGCGCCGACCCGCACCCGCCACCTGATGCCGTCGATGAGTTGCCGCTTGGTCCATTGCGAGGGTCGGCCCGGTCGCCTGGGAGCGGGTAACAACGGCTCCAGGATTGCCCATTGAGCGTCGCTCAGGTCGAACCGCCTCGTCACCGCTAAGGTGACCACGAGGTCTCCGGTGTCTGGTTCTTCTTGGTCGATGAACCCTCTACCGGAGACCTCGCTACTTCCCGCTCAGGACACGCCGCCGCTCAACACACTTCGAACCACGCCCTAACCGTCCACACGGGACCAGAATGCGGTCAGGGCGCGCGCCGCCGGGTGCGGGTTCGTCACCGGCCACCAGTGCCCGGCATTGGCGAGTTCGGCGATCTCGGCACCGGCGGCCTCGCCTGCGGACCGGTGCTGCGCAGGCGTTCCACTGGCTTGTTCGGCGTCCGCGAGGGCGATCAGGGCCAGGCCGGGCCGCTGTCGCGCCTTCGCGAGGCCGCGGCCCGCGTCGGCCATCACCGGCTGGACGGCCGACCGCAGAAGCGAGAGCACCGCCCGCCCCATGCCGTCGTCCATCCCGGCGGCCACGCGTTCCGCGGCCGGGCCGGTCATGCCGAGTGCGCCGACGACCTCCAGTCGCTGCGCCAGCGTGCCGCCGAAGAGTTCCTTCACCGAGGCCTCGCCTGCCCCTTCCTGTTGCCACACCTGGGCCCGCGCGTGCCAGACATAGTCCGGGTCGAAGAGGCCGAGTGCGTCCGATGCCCAACTGCGGATCAGATCCGGGCGGGTCATCGCGATCTGGACGACGTGCGCGCCACCCCAGTCGTGGCCGACGAGATCGACGGGTTCCCGGAACTGCTCCAGCCGCGCGGCGAGCCAATCGCGGTAGCCCTCGACGGTGGCGGAGAAGTCGTTCGACGCGGGCACCCCGAAGCCGGGCGGGGACAGCGACACCGCGTCGTCCCGGCCGAGCGCGGCGATCAGCGGTCCCCACACGCCGGGGCTCTCCGGATTGCCGTGCACGAGTACCAGAGGAGCAGGCATCATCTCTCCTTAGTTGCGTGTATGTATGCAAGTAAATGTAGCAGCGGCCGGTGCGGGAGACCACTGCCGGAAGCTACGGCGTGACAGCGAAGGCCGCGCGTACCGAGCGCGTCGCCTCCTGGATGAGGGCGGGGACGTTGCGAACCGGAGGTTGGGCGATGAGTTGCAGCCCGGTCCCGCGGACCAGGGCGACGATCAGCACGGCGGCCGCGGCCGGGTTCGCGTCGGGTCGGATGGACCCGTCGGCGACGCCCTGGCGGACCACGTTCGCCAGGAGCTGCCGGAAGTCGGCGTCCCGGCGGGCGAACAGTGGAGCCAACACGGGGTCGGCTGCGATCGCCTCGCCCCACAGTTGCAGGAACGCGCGCGCCGACGGTGTCCGCCGTGCGACGTTGCACAGGTACGCCTCGATGATCCGCACCAGGTGGTCCAGGCCGTCTCCCTGGTAGGCGGGGACGTCGAACCGCTGCGCCTCGTCGACCACGGCTTCCAACAGCCGTTCCCGGCTGCCGAAATGGTGGTAGACGATGCCGCGGCTGTACCCGGCGGCTTCCCCGACCTCGGCGAGCGTGACGGCTCGCGACCCGCTGCGCGCGATGAGCGCCATCGCCGCGTCCAGCACGCGCCGTTCGGTCTCGGCGCGTCGTTGCTCCTGCGTTCGCCTGGCCGGCCGATCGGTCATGCGTCATACCCCCTGGCCAGCCTCGTGGTCAACGAAGTGTGCCACGGCGTCCTCCCGCAGGTCTCCCGCCCTCTGACCTCGATGCCGTTTGCCGGCCACGCCGGGTGTGTCAGCCGCTATCCGGATCTCGTGGGTCAGCTGGATTCGACCAGCGTCCACGACTCGTCAGGGACCAGACGCAGCCAGCGTGCTGATCACGGCCACGCTCCGTCTTCGAGACACGGCCTAGGAGAAATAGTGGACAGAATCGGTCCAGTGGATCCGCAAGGTCACCTCATGCCGGTACCGGCGACGGACCAGTGTCGGCGCGCCCTCTTCTTTCGCGCGGACGTGGGAGCCGTCCACGCACGCGCGGGACCAGTCGAGTTCGCCGGCCGCGTTCAGCTCGGCGAGCAGGATGCGGTGCAGTTGGTCGAAGACGCCGGCCTGCTGCCACCGATTCAGGCGCCGCCGGCAGGTCTGTCCGGAGCCGAACCCCAGTTCCGGGGGCAGGAGTTACCAGGCTATGGCGTTGTGCAGGACGTACAGGATGCTCTGCAGACACAGCCGGTCCGCCACCGGCCGCGGGCCGTGGGCCCGGCGACTTCTCCGGCCAGGGCGGCAGCAGCGGCTCGATCAGCGCCCACAAGTCGTCGTCCACGATCCACGGCCGGGTGCTCGCATCCTCCCGAACGGCGGAATCGTCACACCGGTCACGCCGGACCAGGGCATTTCAACAAGATCAAGTTACGAGCTCGTAGGACACGGTCTGATACTGCAACGGTTTTCGGCGTGACTGATTGCCAGGCTGTTCGCCGGCCTGGGCATCGATGGGGATCTTGGTGATACCGGGGCGTAACGGGGAGGCTAGCGAGGTGCCGCGAGTACGTCCCGGAGTACGTTCTCAAGCGTGACGCGGGCCAGCTCGTGTCTCAGGGTCTCCTCGATGCCCTCGTAGATGCCCTGCATCGCCGGCTGGATGCCGTAACCCACCACGCATCCCTGGTCCGGGGTGGTGCGGTGCATTGCGAACAGCGGGCCGGGTTCCACTGCCTCGTACACGTCGAGCAGGGTCATCGACCCCAGCTCGCGCGCCAGCGACCAGCCCGCGCCCACGCCCCGCCGGGACTCCACGAGCCCGGCCCTGCGCAGCTCGCCGAGCAGCCGCCTGATCACCACGGGGTTGGTGTTCGCGCTGGCCGCGATCTGCTCGGATGTGGCGACCTCATGACCCTGGCGCTGATAGAGACCGATCCAGGCCAGCGCGTGGGCGGCAATGGTCAGCCTGCTGTTGGCACTCATGAACCCCTCCTCTCGGCCGCAACGCTTTATGTTACGACAGCACAGTCGTAACAGCGAAGGTTGCAACAGGCTGTCGTAACAATTAACGTTGCGACTGCCGGGAAGAGTCAATCAACGAGGTGAGAAGAATGAGCAAGCCACTCGCGGGCAAGGTCGCCCTGGTCACCGGGGGGTCGCGCGGACTGGGAGCCGCGACCGTACGACTGCTGGCCGAGCAGGGCGCCGACGTCGCCTTCACCTACGTCAGCTCCGAGAAGCGGGCGCAGGCCGTCGTCGACGAGGTGCACGGCAAGGGGGCCAAGGCCGTCGCCTTCAAGTCCGACCAGGCGGACATGAGTCGGGCGCCGGCGCTGATCGACGACGTGGTCGCGCACTTCGGCGGCCTGGACATCCTCGTCAACAACGCGGCGATCCCCGCGACTGGCACGGTGGACGACCCGGACGCCGACACCGCCGCACTGGACCGGATGCACGCCACCAACTACCTCGGCGTGATCGCCGTCATCCGGGCCGCCTCCCGAGTGCTGCGCACGGGCGGCCGCATCATCACGGTGAGTTCCGGACTGGGCTCCCGGGTCGGTGTCCCGGGAGCTGCCGACTACTCGGCGACCAAGTCAGGGATCGAGAGGTACACCATGGGGGCCGCACGCGACCTCGGGCCCCGCAACATCACGGCCAACGTCGTGGAGGCCGGACTGATGGAGGGCGGCATGCAACCGCCGGACCCCGAGACCCTCAAGGCCATGGTCAGCTCGCTGTCCCTGCAACGCATGGGGCACCCCGACGAAATCGCCGCGGCGATCGCCTTCCTGGCCAGCCCCGCCGCGTCGTACGTCACGGGCGCGGTGCTGGACGCCCACGGTGGCTACAACGCCTGAACCGGGAACCCCTGCCGCGCGCCCCGAAGGACATCGCGCCTTCGGGGCGCGCGCCGCAGACGACCCGCGCGTGCGTGGACGGCTCCCACGTGCGCGCGAAAGAGGGGGAGCCGCGACCGGTCCATCGCTGGCCTACCGGCGGACGACGGGCAGCAAGCGCCAGCTGATCTGCGACGGCAAGGGCACCCCGCTGCACGTCATCACGACCGCCCCCAACGTCTACGACATCACCCAATCCCTCGACCTCGCCGACGGCATTCACTGACGGATCAGGCCCGTGCGTTTGACAGTCGCCAGCAGCGGGGTGGTGTCGATGCCGGTGACCCCGTCGAGGGGGCCGATCGTGTCGGTGAGGAAGGCGTACAGGGCGTCGAGGTCCGCGGCGGCGAGTGCGACGAGCAGGTTGGCGGGGCCGGTGGTGGCGGCGCAGAAGCGGACCTGCGGGTGGGCGCCGAGAGTCCGCGCGGTCTCCTGGAGGTTGCCGGGGCGTACGGCGATCCACAGCAGGGCTTCGGCGCGCGCGCCCAACAGCGCGAGGTCGAGCTCGGTCGCCAGGCGCAGGACCTGGCCGCACAGCAACGTGTCCAGCCGCCGGCGGGCGGTGAGCGCGGTGGTTCCGGCGCGGCGGGCGAGGTCTGTGTAGGTGGCCCGCCCGTCCTCGGCCGGCGCCGTGATCAGGGCGGTGTCGATGTCGAGGGGCGCGGGTGGCGCCGTTCGTTGTGCCGGGTCTGGGGTGAGCCGGTCCAGTTCCTCAGGGGAGAGGAGACCGGCAGTCCAGCGCAGCGCGGTGGGGAAGACCCGTAGCAGGGTGTGCGAGGTCCAGGAGCCGACGGCGTCGGTGGCGGGCAGGTCGCGCAGCAGGAGGGTGTTGCGGGCCTCGGGGTCGTCGAGGAAGAAGACCGTGGAGATCTCGTCGCCGCCGCCGAGGATGTCGACCCAGACGGTGTCGGTGCGTCGGGCGAGTGCGCGGGCAACTTGATGGATCTTGTTGGGGCGACAGCGGATGCGCAGGGCGATGGGGATCAGGTGTGGGAAGCATGCCGGGTTGCGTACGGCCGTGGCGCGCAGGGTGCCGTCGGCGTACAGGGGTGTGACGCGACGTACGACGGTGCGCTCCGACAGGCCCAGGCAGTGGGCCAGCGTGCGCCATGAGGCGCGCGGTGAGGCGACGAGGGCCGCCGCGATCCGGCGATCGATCTCGTCGAGTGTCTGGCGCATGATCTGCATGATAGGGCGCCTGTGTGGCGTCTTTCCTGTTTCAGCTGCCGCCCAATGTCCGTGGATCGGCGGAAGGGCCGTACGTCTGTCCTTGTCAGTGCACGTGGTGAACGCCCGTGTCGAGACGGCAAATGGGAGAAGACGATGACCGATCACGGAGCCGATCTGCTGATCCGGGCCGGCGCGGTGCACACGCTGGTGCCCGGTCAGGCCCCGCAGCGGGCGCTGGCCGCGCGGGGCGACCGCATCGCGGCCCTGTCCCCCGATCCGAACGGCCTGGACGACTGGGTGAGTTCACGCACCTCGGTCCACGACCTGCCCGGTGCCACAGTGCTGCCGGCGTTCGACGACACCCACACCCACCTGATCTTCGCCGCACTGGGCGCACACGACGTCCCCGTCCACCAGGCCCGTACCATCCCCGAATTCCTGGACCTGATCCGGCAACGGGCGAAGGCCACCCCCGAGGGCGAGTGGATCCGCACCACCACCAACTGGCAGGAACTCAACCTGGCCGAGCGGCGCATGCCCACCGCGTCCGAACTCGACCGGGCCGCCGACCGGCACCCGGTGCTGGTCAAGCGCGGCGGCCACAACGACGTCGTCAACACCTACGCGCTACGCCTGGCGGGCATCACCGAGGACACCCCCGTACCGCCGGGCGGTGTCATCGGCCGCGACGCCGACGGCAGGCTCGACGGCCGGCTGATCGACAACGCCCTGCCTCTTGTGGAGCACCTCCTCCCCGCCCCGAACCTGTCCGAGCGCATCGACGGACTGCGCCTGGCCAGCAGCCAGTACGCCGCTACCGGCATCGGCACGGTGCGCGACTGCGCGGTCTCCCCCGCGGACTACGCGGCGCTCCTTGCCGCCCGCGAGGCGGGGGCACTGAGCACCCGGGTACGGGCCCTGATCCTGGCGTTCGACCTGACCAGCACGGCGCAGGTGGAGGACCTGCTCGACGTCATGGAGGACTGGCGCAACAGCTCCGACCCATGGCTGCGGGTATGGGGAGTGAAATTCCTCCTCGACGGCGGCCTCGAAGCCGGGGCGACCGAGGAGCCGTACGCCTGCGACCACACCTTCTCCGGAACGCTGACCACGGAGCCCGACGCGCTGGTCGAGGCAGTCAAGGCCGTGGTCCGGCGCGGCTGGCGGGTCGGCACCCACGCCTACGGCGACCGTGCGGTCCGTATCCTCCTGGACGTCTACGAACGCGTCCTCGAACGCAATCCCGGCCTCCCCGCCGGCACGCTGGTGATGGAGCACGGCGGCCTTGCAGGCTCCGAACAGCGCGCCCGCGCTGTCGCCCTGGGCATTCCCGTCACCATCCAGCAGCCGCTGCTGCACGACACCGCGGAGGTGGAGGAGGGCTTCTGGGGCCCGGAACGCGTCGCGCGCCTCTTCCCCGCCCGAGGCTGGGTCGACCTGGGCGCCCAGGTCAGCGCCGGGTCCGACTTCCCCGTCGGCCGGTTCGGCGCGATGCGCTCCGTCTGGGGCATGACCACCCGGCAGACCGTCATCGGCGTCAAGGGCCCCGAGCAGGCCATCACTTACGACGAAGCCCTCACCCTGCACACCACCAACGCCGCCCGCCTGTGCGGCGAGGAGATGCTGCGCGGCACCCTCACCCCCGGGCGCCTCGCCGACCTCGCCGTCTGGGACCGGGACCCCGCCCACTGCCCCGACGACACCCTGCGCGACCTCAACCCCACGCACACCTTCATCGGCGGCCTCCTCGTCACACCCACCGGCACGCAGTAAGCGGGACGTAGCGGGTGTCGGGACCGACCTCGTGGCTACCGCGGGTGCAAACGCCTGCGGTGGCTGACCGCAAGCGGCTTGTCCCTGCCCAAATCCGCCAACAGTCTGGTGAACTCCGGCGACACCGGACCCTCGCGGCGAGCCGCCCGGCCCGCACTTCGGTCAGCAGCGTGGCGAGTCGTGCCCGCCGCTGCCGGATCACGGCATCCCGCCCTCCGAGGTCTTCATCCAGCTCCGTCAGCACCTCCATCAGGTCCCGTGCTTGTCATCCGCGAGGACGTCCTGGACCTCATCAAGCCCGAGATGGTGGCAGTGCCGCACGGCCCGCGGGGTGGCCCCGACCAGGCGGCGATCTCGCCGATTCGCATAAGGCCAGTACAAACCGTGACGTCGCGGCAAGGTCAAGGGCGGCCTGACCGGCGGGTGGCCGGCCCGGCACAACCGCGTTGGAGGGCGCCAGGGAGAGCCCGGAGGCCTCCTTGACCTTGCCGCGACGTCAGCGTTTCTACTGAGTGGCATCCGGCCCGAAGCAATCACCGAGCTCGCGGGACGATCCCCCAGAGAGGACACGGAGATGACCACCACCCCCGAGAAGAACATGGCCCTGATACGCACCGCGTACCAGTTGGTGGAGAGCGACGACTTCGACGCCGCCGAGCAGATGCTGACCGAAGACTTCATCGCCAACGTCCCCGGGAGTCCCGACCCGCTGCACGGCCGGGAGGTCTGGCGGATGGGCACCAAGATCATGAAGGACGCGTTCCCCGACCTGAAGATAGACGTGCAGGAGATGTTCGGCGTCGGCGACAAGGTGACGGTGCTGGTCCACTTCCAGGGCACGCATCAGGGCGCGTTCCAGCAGTTCGAGGCGACGGGCCGCCATGTCAGCTTCCGGAGCATCGAGGTCTACCGCTTCGAGGATGACAAGATCGCCGAGGAATGGGTCGCTCCGGACATGCTCAACCTCATGCAGCAGATCTCCCCCACCGGCGCCTGACCCCGCCGGTCCATCCGCCACATGCCAGGGGTCCAGATGGGTCAGCTGCTTCTGCTGCTCCGGCTCTTCCGTGCCTGACCGACCGCCGACAGCGCGACAGACGCTCCTTCCCATCCAAGGAAGGGGCGTTTCGCCGACGTGAGCCGACGAGACGGCGCAGGGCTCCGGCGCCGGTCGCTCGGAGGTGCCTGCACTCGGCCCAGGCAGGCCCTCATGATCTTGGTAGAGGCCGTGGCCCCTTGGGCCTCTGGGGAATCCACAGAAATCTCGGCGATTGCAGCGTGGTTACACCGAAGACCAGCGGGCCGGATATTCCTATGCTCGCTGCGGAAAGCCCTCTGCACGAGTAAGGAACGACCCCATGCCCACGGATCTGATTCTCAAATCTGCTGATGCCTCGTTCCACCACGTCCGATCACTCAGAATCCAGCCAACTGATTACGGCACGAATACCCCGCCTGTTCGTCAGTCTGGAGAGTGAGTCGGGGTGACGGCGGAGACCAGCAGGACGGGGACCATGTCACTGCTCAAGAAGGCACTGGCAGCAGTGGTGAGCGCCGCATTCCTGGTTGCATGCGCAGCCGGCGGAGGCGAAGGCGGAGAAGAAGGCGCGGGCGACACGGCGAAGGCACAGTTCTCACTTCCGGAACCCACGGGGCAATATCAGGTGGGGACCCAGGAGATGCACTTGGTGGATCAGACGCGGCAGGATCCGTGGAATCCGGATCGCAAGCGGGAAATAATGATCAACGTCTGGTATCCGGCCAAGGACATCGAGCGTTATCCCCGGCAATCGTGGATGTCGGCCGGGTCGGAGCAGGCTGTTGACACGCTCATGGCGGCGGGGGGAATTCCCAAGGGATCCGTGGATTGGACTGCCGCGAAGACGTTCGGTCACGTCGACGCACCGCGTCAGGGCGGGAAATGGCCCGTTGTTCTGTACTCGCCCGGGCTTGGTGGACAGCGGGCGATGGGGACGGTTCTGGTACAGGAGTTGGCGTCGCACGGATATGTCGTGACGACGATCGATCACACGTTTGAGACCACCGTTGAGTTTCCGGGCGGACGGATCGAAAAACCCGTCGCCAATCCCAAGGATCAGCTGGGCAAGGCGACCGAAGCGCGCGTCGGCGATACCCGGTTCGTGCTCGACGAGTTGGGGAGGCGGGGGTGGAACCTCGACAAGGTCGGCATGTTCGGCCACTCGTTCGGCGGCTTCACCACGGCTGAGTCCATGCTGGCCGACGACCGGATCGACGCGGGCATCAATATGGACGGTCATTTGTTCACCGACCTCGGTGACGTCGCCAAACGAGGCCTTGACCAGCCGTTCTTCCTGTATGGCAGGCAGGAAATCGCGCCGGGCAAGAAGACCGTCGAGCACTCGCCCTTTACCGACTACGACCCGACCTGGGGCGTGTTCTGGACACACCAGAAGGGACCCAAGCGCTCCGCGGTGCTGCCACATTCAGGGCACCAGAGTTTCACCGATATGCAGATCATCCTGCCGCAGCTGGCCAAACCGCTGGGCCTCCCGGCCGACCGCTGGGCCGGCGCCATCGGCACGATCGATCCCGAGGAGTCGATCAAGGAGCAGAGCACCGCCGTGCTCCAGTTCTTCCAGTCCAGCCTCTCGTGATCGTTCTGGCCGGCTGGAGCCGCCCAGAACACTCACCAGGCACACGGTGACGCGGGGACGGATTCTCGCCGTCTTCTCCGTTCACCCTCAGGTCGGCCAACTGACAATCACGATCGGAGAATCGGGAAATGTTGGATGCGAGTGGCATCCGGTCGCTCTCACGGAAAGCGGGAGCCGTCGCGCTGATCGTCGCCGCGGTTCAGTACGTCGCCCTTGAAGCGGTGGCGGCGTCGGCCTGGAAAGATCCGCCGTATCAGTACAGCTTCAACTTCATCAGCGACCTGGGGGTGCCGTCCTGCGGGGGCGAGGTCGATGGCAGAACGGTCTGCTCGCCCCTGCACGTGGTCATGAACACGGGGTTCGTGGTGCAGGGCGTGTCGTTCGTCGTGGCGGCAGTCCTGCTGTTCCCTATGCTCCCGGACCGGCTGCGATGGATCTACCTGGCTCTGGCGGTGGTCCATGGCGCGGGCATCACGCTGGTAGGGCTGGTGCACGGCTCCCCGGAGGCGGCTGCGGACGGGTCGATGACCTGGCACATCCTGGGCGCGATGATGGCGATCTTCGGGGGCAATCTGGTCTCGATCGTGGTGGGGCGCCACCTCCTCGGCAGTGGCACGGCGCGGTGGCTGGGCATCACTGGGATCGTTCTCGGCGCCTTCGGGCTGGTGTGCGCGCTGCTGCTGCAGACGGTCATGAACGGGAACAATGTGGCAGCCGTGTTCGAGCGTGGTGGGGTCTACCCGATCATGGTCGCGGAGTTCGTCGCCGGAGTGGCGCTGCTGGCCTGGCGTCGGCCGGGAGCGCCTCTCCCCGCTGAGCCAAGGTCGGCCGGCGCGGCCGCGTAGACCAGCGGCGGATCTGCTCGGGGCGCATTCACTGCACCTCCTGCGGGATGTCGAGTTCAGACCTCCGTCCGGGGCGACTCATGGACTCGCCCGGCACGCCATTGCCGCGTTCCCTGGTGGATCCACCATCACATTGGGTGAGCAGATTTGACAGAGATCTATTGTCGATTCCACGATGACGTGCGTGACAGCGCCCAACGTACGGCCGGAGAGCGATTCGCTTCGCAAGCTGTGTGAGTCGCTGCAATCGCGCGTCGAGAGCATCAGTGACGAGATCACCGACCACGTCCGACGCGAGATCCCGTCGTATGCCGCGCTGCCGCTGCCTGAGCACCGTAGGACGGTGCGTGAGCAGTTTCGGGCCTTGCTACGGGGTCTCGCGCTCGGCGTGGAACCCACTGCCGAGCAGCTCCTTGTGGTGCAGTCCGCGGCGCGCCGGCGCGCTTACCACGGCCTGCCTGTCTACGACGTGATCGCGGCGTTCCACATCGTCGCCCGCCGGCTGTGGGACGACCTGCGTGCGGCCGCGCAGGCGACGGCGGCCGAGGACACCGTGATCGAACTGGTCGCGCCGCTGTGGTCGTGGATCGAGTCGTTGAGCGGTGTGGTCGCGGACGCCTATGCCGACGAGGCCGGCGCTCGGCACGGTCACGAGGCCGGTTTGCGGCAGCGCTTCCTGGAGCTGCTCCGATCGGGTGGGGCTGCCCGCGAACAGACCGCCGAGATCGCCCGCGAACTCGGATTCGAGCCGGACGGCGGGTTCCGTGCCGTGTGCACGCCGGCCGAGGTCTGGGCTGTGCAAGGACGCCTCGACCTGCTGCAGCGCGCAACACGGCAGGTTGCCGGGACGGTCTCGTGCGGCCTGCGGGGGCAGCTGATGATCGCCATCGTGCAGCGGGCCGACCCGGCCGACCTCGTCTCCCGTGTGATCAACTTGGGCGGTGTGGACGTCCACGTGGGTGTCGGCCTGGATCGGGCCGGTCTCGCCGGCGCCGAGATGAGCATCGGTGACGCCGAGCGCGCCTTGGTCGTTGCCCAACGCGGCGGCAGCGCCACGTCGTTCGAGGACGTCTGGCTGCATGCCAGCCTCGTCGACAGTCGCGAACGGCTGCACCCGTTGTTCACCGCGGTCCGCGGTGCCGCCGTCGAGCAACCGCAGTTGGCGGAGACGGTGATCGCCTTTGCCGACGCCGGGTTGTCACTGGTCAACGCTGCCGACGCACTGTTGATCCACCCGAACACCGTGGCCTACCGACTCGGCCAGTGGCACAAGCTCACCGGGTCCGACCCGCGCACCTTCGCCGGTCTCGTCCGCTCGGTCGTCGGCATTACCTGACAACCGATTGGGGAATCCACAAACATCTGCATGATCGCGAGTTGCTTGCACCGAAGTTCAGAGGCCAGGAGATTCCTACGCTCCGTAGTCGATGGCGCTCCACAACGGTGAGGGACCCACCCGATGCCCACTGATCTGCCCTTCCGTCCGGCTGATGCCGCATTCCATCAGGACCTCTACACGCCCGTTCTTCCTAGGACTCGGCGGACGAGCCGGCTAACGCGCCACGCGGTAGCGGAGGTAGACGACTTTCGAGCTGAAGGTGCGGGTATCGACGAGTTCGAGATCCACCCGACGCTCGTGCTGGGGGAAGAACGGGGTGCCACCGCCGACCAGCACCGGGTAGACCATGGCCTGGTACTCGTCGATCAGACCCAACGCGGCCGCCTCGGCGGCGAGAGCCGCGCCGCCGATCGCGATGTCGCCCTCCCCCGGCTCGGCTCGCAACCTCTCGATCTCCTCCGCCACGCTGCCGGAGGCCAGTCGGGCAGTGCCCTGCACGGCCGACAGCGTGGTGGAGAACACCACCTTGGGGAGCGGCTTCCAGAGCGCGGTCCACTCGCGATCTGCGTCGTCGAGCGTTGGATCCTGGTCGGCGGTCTCCCAGTACAGCATCGTCTCGTACAGCCGTCGCCCCAGCAGGTGGACGCCGACTCCGCGGATCTCCTCGATCCAGAAGCGGAAGACCTCCGCGTCGGGCGCCGTCCAGTCGAAGCCGCCATCCGGCCCGACGATGTAGCCGTCAAGTGAGACGCTCATCGAATAGGTCACGCTGCGCATCGCAAGCCCTCTCGGGAACGGGTTCGACAGTATGACCGCCGGACGCCGCAGGACTCATCGCGGCTCGCGGGATCCCCTGGGCCGAGTCACCTAACGAGACTATTCCGTTGAGAAGATCTCAAGTGAGCAGTTTCCAACCTGACTCATCGGCAGGCAAGTTGGCGTGGAAACGGTGTTCGGGACTGCGGTAACCGGGCACGCCACGCAATTGTCCGGCGCGGCGGTAGTGACCGTCGGCGTCGAGCGTCAGCCACGACCTGTGCAGGTCCCATCTCGTTGCCCGGGCCGCGAACGCCGTCCCTGCCCGGCTCAGGGCGTCAGCAAAACCCTGCCCACGACCTCCCCCACGTCCATCACGCGGTGGGCCCGCACCGCCTGGCCCAGAGGCAACACTTCGTGCACGACCGTGCGCAGTTTTCCGTGCGCAGCATCGGCGAACTGGGACGAGCGCACGGCCTGCCGGTCGAGGCCTGGCACGGTGTCAGAGCTGAAAGTGACGAGGGGAAGCTCGGGACCTCCGACGACATCGATCACCACGTCGAAGCCCGCCGGTGCGTCCGGGCCGCCCTCGCCGGAGCGGTCGAGGATGTGGGTCGCGCCCAGGTCTCGCAGGCGGGCGCCACGCTCCACCAACAAGGTGGTGACCGACACGGTGCCGCGTCCCCGAGGACTCCAACCGGATTACTCCAGCCGGGGGCAGGTACGGCGAGGCTCGGGACGACTCGCCGTACCTCCTCCTCATCCTGACCCGGCAGCCCCTCGCACTCGGCCGACTCCGAAGCGGACGCCCGCCCGCTCCCAGACACGACGGAGAACCATGCCAGCAGACGGCACGACCCCCGACACCGGCTCACAGGCGCGCGCCGCCACGCTTCTACACCGTCCCAAGCTGTGGCTTGTACCCACGGTTCTCACCGGGCTGCTCGTCCTGCTGCTGTCCCTGCTCTACATGGGCGGCATCGTCAACCCACAACGTGACCTGCACGACCTGCCTATCGCGCTCGTCAACGCCGACCGGGGAAAGCCGCTGCCGGGGCAGAAGGAGAACCTGGGCAGACAGATCAGCGCGGCCATCACCGCCGACACTTCGAACGACAAGGCTCAGTGGCGCACGCGCACTCTCCGGCAGGCCCAGGACGAGCTGGACTCCGGCAAGGTCTACGGCGCCCTCGTCATCCCCGCGGACTTCACCGACTCCGTCGCCGCGCTCACCACGGCCAAGGCGACGGAGCGTCCGGAGATCACGGTACTCACCAACCCCGGCAAGGGCAGTCTCGGTTCCTCCCTGGCGAGCCAGATCACCACGACGGCCGCCCACCAGGCCTCCCAGAACATCGGCAAGCAACTCACGACGGCTGATGCCGACTCCAGGACGAAGCTGCTGCTCGCCGACCCAGTGAACGTCACCACCGAGGTCGGCCACCCCCTGGGCGACCACAGCGGCCTCGGTCTGAGCGCCTTCTACTACACCCTGCTGCTCGTCCTCGCCGGCTTCCTGGGCTCCAACGTCATCAGCAACGGCGTCGACACCTCGCTCGGCTACGCGGACAACGAGATCGGCCCCTGGCACACCCGACTGCCCACGGTGCCCATCAACCGTACCCAGACGCTGCTGCTGAAGATGGCCATGACCGCCGGCATCACCCTCATCAGCGTCTCCATCGTCATGCTCGCTGCCGTCGGCATCCTCGGCATGGACGCGACCCACATTCCTCTGCTGTGGATCTACTCCTACTGTGCGACCCTCGCCGTCGGGCTCGGCGTGCAGGCCATCAACGCCGCCTTCGGCGGCATCGGCCAACTGGTGTCCATGTTCGTGTTCATCGTCCTGGGCCTGCCGTCCTCCGGCGCCACCGTCCCGCTCCAGGCGGTCCCCGACTTCTACCGCTTCCTGTCCCACTTCGAGCCCATGCGCCAGCTCAGCGACGGCGTCCGCGCCATCCTCTACTTCGACGCACGCGGCGACGCCGGACTCACCCGCGCCTGGACCATGATCGCGATCGGCGCGGCCCTCGGTCTCCTCTTCGGTTTCGCGATGACGGCCTACTACGACCGCAAGGGCCACAAACGCCTTACTCCCCAGCCCGCTTGAACAATGAGCACAGGGAGGGAGCCCGCCTCCGAAGAGGCGAGCCCCATCTCACGTATCCCTGGTCACGGAATGCCTCTTTCATGGGCTTCATCGGGCTTCATCGGGCTTCATCGGACGAGCGGACACGGACTCAGGCTGTCCGGGCGCAGTCGACTGCCACACGCAGGCTCTCGTCGACCGCCCGCGGGATGTCGACGACCGGGAACAGGGTGTGCCGTACGGTCCGTTCGGCGTCGACGACGAGGATCAGGCGTTTGTGCCGCAGCCGGCCCGCGCCGCGGAACGTCGGCAGTCGCAGGGCCGCGGCCAGTTGGTGCGCGGCATCGGAGAGGAGCGGGTACGGTACCTCCTCGACGCGCGCGAACTCCGCCTGCTCGTGGACGAGTTGGGTGCTCACTCCGCGCACGTCCACGCCCGCCCGCCGGAATTCGGGCCAGGCGTCCCGGAAGAGCCGGTTCTCCAGCGTGCAGCCGACGGCACCGGGGATGGACTCGCCCCATTCGACGCCCGTGCCGGGGTAGGTGAACAGCACGGTGGCGGGTGCGTCCGGTGAGACGAGGGGCAGATCGGCGCCCTGTGCGCCGGGCAGTTGGAGGTCGTCGGGGATGCGGGTGCCGACCAGGGCGTGCACGCGGGCGTGCTCGGCACCGTCCTCGGCGGCCGTTGCGGTGAGGCTGCCGTCGCCGAGCACCCAGCGGTCGCCCCAGTCCTGCATGGCGACGAGCAGGGGCAGCAGCGCGGCGCCGGCGTCGGTGAGCAGGTACTCGTAGCGCACCGGACGCCGTTGGTAGAGGCTGCGCCGCAGAACCCCCTGAGCGACAAGCCGCCCGAGCCGCTCGGTGAGCACCTTCCGGGACAGGCCGATCTCGGCGGCCAGCGCGTCGAAGCGGACGTGCCCGCGAGCGACCTCCCGCAGCACCAGAACGTTCCACCAGTCCCCCAGGACCAGGGCGGCCTGGGCGATGCCGCAGGTCTCGTCGGCGTTGTGCATCCTCATGCACCCATAGTAGGTTCCCTTTCGGGACTCACTTTGTTTCTTGATGGAACTTATCGCCCGCCGCCACGCGGGCCCAGCGTGAGGAGATGCGCCGTGACCGCCATCAGCCGGGTCGTCGCACGGGAGATCATCGACAGCCGGGGCAACCCGACAGTCGAGGTCGACGTAGAACTCAAGGACGGATCGCTCGGCCGCGCGGCCGTCCCGTCCGGGGCCTCAACCGGCGCCCGGGAGGCGGTGGAACTGCGCGACGGCGACCCGACCCGGTTCCACGGCAAGGGAGTTCGGCGCGCCGTCGACGCGGTGAACGAAAGCATCGCGGACGCCGTGACCGGGCTCCACGCCGAGAACCAGGCGACCGTCGACCACGCCATGATCGAACTCGACGGCACGGACACCAAGTCGCGGCTCGGCGCCAACGCCCTCCTCGGTGTCTCCCTGGCCACCGCCAAGGCCGCCGCAGCCGCCCACCGGCTGCCGCTGTACCGCTACGTCGGCGGGGTCGACGCCCGCGTGCTGCCGGTGCCGATGATGAACATCGTCAACGGCGGCGCCCACGCCGACAATCCGCTGGACTTCCAGGAGTTCATGATCGCCCCGATCGGCGCGGCGACTTTCGCCGAGGCCGTCCGGATGGGCTCGGAGATCTTCCACACCCTGCGCGGCAACCTGCTCGCCGCCGGCCACAGCGTGAACGTCGGCGACGAGGGCGGCTTCGCCCCCGACCTGCGCACCGCCGACGAGGCCCTCGACTTCGTCGTACGCGCCATCGAACAGACCGGCTACAAGCCCGGCACCGACATCACCCTCGTGATGGACCCGGCCACCTCTGAGTTCTTCCGCGACGGCGTGTACGACTACACGGGCGAGGGAGTCCGCCGCACTCCCGGCGAACACGCCGACTACCTCGCCACGCTCGTCGACCGCTACCCCGTCGCCTCCATCGAGGACCCGATGGCCGAGGACGACCACGACGGCTGGCGCGACCTGACGGCCCGGCTGGGCGAGCGCTGCCAGCTCACCGGAGACGACGTCTTCTGCACCAACGAAACACTGCTCCGGGCAGGGATCCGTGACGGCATCGCCAACTCGATCCTGGTGAAGGTCAACCAGATCGGTACCCTCACCGAGACCCTGGCCACCGTCGCCACGGCACACCGCGCCGGCTACACCGTCGTCATGTCCCACCGCTCCGGCGAGACCGAGGACACCACCATCGCCGACCTCGCCGTTGCCACCGGCTGCGGTCAGATCAAGACCGGTTCGCTCTCCCGCGCCGACCGCACCGCCAAGTACAACCAACTCGTCCGCATCGAGGAGGAACTGGGCGCCCAGGCCCGCTACGCAGGCCGCGAAGCGCTGGGCCTGCGCCGTTGACCTGGTGACGTGGCCCGGACCGGCAATCAGAGCTTCAGGCACCCGGCCTCGGCCAGGACCTTCACCTTGTTCCCGGCCCCTTCACGTCGGGCTCTTCTCAAGGATTTCCGGACCACGCATCGGATGATCCGACGCCACCATCACACCTGCGGCCGAGCCCTCACACGGCCTCGCTCACCTCACACAATGCCGTCAGGGCGTGTGCGTGGGGCGTGACCCCGTCTGCTCCTGAGGTGTGACGGGCCGGAAATTCGATCTTCATACGGTGCTGGTTGTGGGCTGCCCCATGGGCGGGACCGTCACGGCTCGGGAAGGCACGCACCGCGAAGTGGGGTCTCGGTGGCATCTGGCGCGAAGGGCGACAGCGTCCGTACGGTCTGCTCGTACTGCGGGGTCGGCTGCGGGATCGTACTGGACCTGATGCGGGACCCTGCCGACGGCCGACGCCGTGCGACGGAGGCATCAGGCGACAAGGCGCACCCCGCCAACTTCCGCCGCCTGTACACCAAGGGGGCGACCAGCCCGGACATGATGGCCGCGCCCGGACGAACAGCGAAGGCACTGGTGCGCGCCGAGCGAGGCGCCCAGCCCGCCGAGACGGACGTGGACGAGGCGATCACCTCGGTCGCGGCCCGGCTGCGGGCGGTCCTGGACGAGCACGGGCCGGACGCCCTGTCCTTCTACGTCGGCGGGCAGATGTCCCTGGGTTGACCCGTCGATTGGCCGGCAGCGAGCGCACGACATGCTCCATCCCGGAGGCTGGATGGCGCTGCTCGGCCACGTCGTTGTCCGCCGGCCGGGAGAACCGGAGGTGTATGCCGAGACCGCCGATCTCCACGAGCGGTTCTGCCCAGGGAACCCTGATTGAGGGCATCCGCCACTCGAAGAAGACGTGCGCGGAGCCGATGAGGGTTGGGGCCTGGTCGACGATCCCGGAGAATTGTTTGGCCCAACGATCCTGGCTCAGCGAAGTTGGTGGGGTCGGGTCGGCACAGCGCTCCACTTGGCCATTCGGAGACACGGCCGTCTCGGCCGACCCCACGGCCGGGTCAGCCCGGCTTGACCGCCAGCGTCGCAAAATAGTTCGACATGTATTGAGCGGATGCGTTGGATTGGTGCGGCGCTTCCGCGAAGCCGGTGAGGACGAACCCCGCGGCGAGTTGCCCGCCGATCTGGTCGGTGAGGGTGTGGCTGTATTCAAGAGGGGCATCCGCGCCGAACCTCGTGGCACGTTCCTCGGCGGAGTACTGCGTGACATCGCTGTAGGGCAGCTTGTGCACGACGATCAGTTCGCCGCGCTCGTCGAGCGCCTCGTGGTCGAACAAGTACGCATCAGGGTTGAGGAAGCCCACGAGCAGAGTTCCGCCCGGTCGCAGGACACGGAAGCACTCACGCCACACCGGTGCCAAGTCTGGTACGAAGAGGTTAGAGACCGGATGGAATACGACGTCGAATGTTGCGTCGCCGAAGGCGCTGAGGTCGCGCATGTCGCCCAGGACAGTGCGCAGCTCAAGTCCGTCGCGCGCCGCCACCATCTGGTCCTGGCCGAGTTGGCGGGGTGAGTTGTCGAATACGGTGACCCGCGCCCCTGCGGCAGCGAGGATCGGACCCTGCTGGCCACCGCCGGAGGCCAGGCACAACACGTCCTTGCCGGTCAGGTCCGTCGGCAGCCAGGAGCGGTCGACTGGCTCACGCCCGATGAGAACAATCGACCAGTCGCCCATGCGGGCGCGCTCGACATCCTCAGCACTCACCGGCCTCGACCACTCGTTGCCCTCATGGACATACTTGTCCCAGGCTGCCCGATTGTGGGCAACGGGGTCGACAACAATGTCCTGCACGTTCAACTCCCTGCTACAGCCAAGCGGACACCTGCGGTACTGACAGTTCGGTGCCGCTAGCCAACATGATTGCAGGGTGCGGGCTCAACGAAATTAGCGGGCATCGAGGTGTCCACGGCGAGCCACGCCGGCACGCCAACTCGTCGCAGCGCCAGCGGCGCTTGGCCCACACCAGCCGCGGTCGGCGGCCACCGACCGACAGGCCACGCGGCCGGGTCACCCGCCGGCCCTTCGACCGCCGCCTTGCAGTCGGCGCGGTTGACGGGAAACGGTCGGCCGACCATGACGATCAGGCGGGTGTCGGCGTCGATCACGACCTGGTGGTTGGTGGAGTACCGGTAATTCTTCGACTGCTCGGCGACGGTGTGGTCCCGGGTGGGTACGAGCGTGCCGTCCACGATGAGTACGGCGTCCTTGCGGAATCCCTTGTGTGCCTGGAGCGCGAGCCTGGGGTCGAGGCGGTCGATGACGCGGTCAGCTGCGGACTTTGAGACGCCGAACAGTGGAGCGAGCTGCCGCATCGTCAAGTTTGTGCGCCAATAGGCCGTCACGAGCAGGACTCGGTCCTCCAGCGGAAGGCTCCACGGCCGGCCTCTACGGCCCGCGTCCGCGCCTCGCGCCGCAGTGCGCTCACCAACTTGGTGAAGCATCGCAGGCTCAGCCCCGTGAAGGGGCCTGTCCAAGACGGCTCCGACGCCGTGATCACACCAGCCACGGAAAGATCATCTCTGCCGTGAGCAGCGATACGAGACGACCGTCAGGTGTGCAGAATGCGCACGGCGAGCAGCGTCTGCCAGGTCCAGCCGATCGTGAGTGAGAGGCGCTGGATCAGTCCGCCCAGATCCACCCAGCGTTGATGCTGGGTGAACGCGGCACTGGCCAGCGCCATCGTGGTTGCGAAGAGCACACCGCTGGCGATCGAGTAGAGGGCCCATCCCAGCGAGTTGGACATGGCGAAGACGAAACAGGCCACGGCAAGGGCGAGGAATCCGATGATGGAGAACAGGTCATGCAGAGCCCCGACGCGGGTGGGGCGCTGAAGCTGATCGGGGGTGCCGACTGGGTAACCGCTCACCGGATCCGTGCGGCAGGCACCTGCACCCAGCAGACCGACCGCCCATACGCCGATCAGCAGTGCACCCCAGTGGGAAGGCCCAGTACGCCACAGGCCCACGGCGAAGAGCAGCGACAGCAAGCCCGTGAAGAGGAAGTTGACGGTCTGCGCCCACCCGGCGCGGCCAAGGGCGAGCGAACTGACGGGATGGCGGAACGGCTTGTAGTCCACACGGCTGGCGCCTTCCAGTAGGTACGCGACGGTGAACAGCGGGCCGGCGGCCATCCCGCAGGCAAGCAGCGCTTGATTACCCATCACGTCAACCTATGTTGACAAGGTAGGCGCGTCAACCCACATTGACGTGAGGGTGGGTAGGCATCAGTCATTAACCGAAACGTGTAATCGCCAGCCCGGGCAACAGCTCATGCCTCTACTGCGGAAGATTATTTGCGGGACAACCCTTAACCTTCCCGGCAGCATTGGATCAACTCGAATCATGGCTCAACGACTCGCGTGACACGTACATTCGCTCGCGTAACGAAACGCTCGCTGCAGACTGGTCCACGGAGAACGGCTGCAACGGCCGCCGCCCGCACCACACTTCTGCGCATATGCGCTCGATCCCATCAGGAACCGACCAGGGACGACACTTTCCGCCACTCTCGCGGATCCCGAATGAGGGCGGCCCGATCCCTCCACGGCAGTACGCTCGTCATACGGCCGCCCGTGACCCCGGCCCTCTCCGTGCAGTTTCGTTCCGCGCAACAGAGGCCCTGCGCAAGGCGAAAGCCACTACACCGACAGAGGAGATGGGGCGCATGGGCCCGCATCCCGACCTGTTCGACGAGTTGCGTGTGGTCACGGCCGACGGCGAGTTGGACTTGGCTACCGTGTCAGCCTTCGCGCGTGATCTGAAGGGCGCCCGGCATGGCACCGGCCGACTGTTCCTCATAGTCGACCTGCTCGGCGTGACGTTCATGGACGGCAGCGTTCTGGCCCCGCTGTGCACGGCGTGGGAGGACTGTCATGAGCGGCTCGGATGGGTGCGGGTCGTGCACAATGGGCCAGGCGCAAGTCTGGTGTTCCGGGTCGGCGGTCTGCAGGAGCGTTTCCCGCGGTACGCGAGCGCTCAGGATGCCTGGAACGGTCTACCAGCAGACCGCGCGGCGGCGGGCCGGGCCACGTAATGCACGGCGCAAGTCGGGCAGCGTCTCACCCCGAAGTGCCGCGGCCCCCAGGGATGTGAACGTCGGCGATTTTTCCCAGGCTCAAGGTCACGTAATTCTCAGCAGTTCGGCGAGGCAGGCCACTTGTTCTGTGGAGAGGGCAGTTGGCGGTGGCCCGAAGAGTCGATGTCGTGCGGATGCGTGTTGAGGGAGTCGAGATCTGCCAGGTCGCAGACTCGTTCCAGCAACGCCGCGGCCCAGTCCAGCTCCAGGACGTCCGCCGACGGTGGATCCCAGCGGGGGTCTCCATCGGGCGATGTTCCGGCTGACGTGCGGCAGGCGGCGAGATGCTCTGCGTCGACGCGGGCGAGTTGCTGGGTCACGGCCATGACGGCAGTATCCCGACGACATCCAGCCGTTTTCTACTTCGTACGGCGCTTGCCGTTCTTGTCGGCGGGGTTCTTCGGTCGTTACTGGTGATGATCAAGGAGCGTCCCTGTCGCTCGGAGACCGACTCGTAGAGGTCGTCGGCCTGTGTCGCGTTCAGCTGGCGCATCGTGAAGTCGTCGAGGATGAGGACGTCGGGACGTACCAGTTCGCGGATCCGTTCGTCCCAGGTGCGATCCGCATGCCCGCCGGCGAGGCCCGCGAGGATCCGGCTGGTCTTGGCGAAGCGGACGTGAGCGCCCGGCATGCGGCCAGCGCAGGGCGCCCAGGTCGCGGATCTGGGCCGCGGGGAGCTTGGAGGACGCGTTGAAGTCGAACTCCTCGAGCGTGACCCGGACATGACGGGCGGCGACGGACTCGTCACCGATGCCACCAGCAGGAGTAACGTGAAGGCACCAAGGGCACTTCGCACTCCGGCATCCACGCGGGTCTCGTCCTCGGTGAGCAATGGCATCGGGGCCGACCGCCGCGTCGCCCCGAAGACGGGTTCGCATCATGACCGCGACCACCACGTCCACCCGCACCGCCACTCCACCCTCCGCCGCGCGTGTGGCACTGAAGTCCCCGACGGGCCGCGGCTTGCTCGACGGCGCCTGGTGGCCCCGTTCACGCGACCTGGCCACCGAGCTCCCCGCCCTGGCGGACGTGCTCGATCCGCTGTGGGGCCGCATCACCCGGGTCGCCGTCAATCCGATGCTCTGGCCCGTCGTCCCGCGCAAGGTGACCGTCCGCGACCGTGTACTGAAGGTCGGCTGGTTCACCCCTGAACTCGACCCGCACAAGCTGCTGTTGCTGTCCTACGGGACCGGTCGCTGGGACCTCCTGGTGATCCCGCCCGAGACGGATGCCGCGACCGCCGCCCGGTTCATGACCGCCGCCTGCGACCCGGACGGGCCCCCACTGACCGCCACCGGTCTCGTCGCCGCCGAGTCCGCACGCCACCACGACGCCGCCGTGGGGGACCGACCGCAGACCGTGGAGGAGTCGTGGGAGTACGAGGGCCCCGCGACCTCCACCCACGCCGTCCCCACGGTCGCGGGAACGTGACCGCCATGGACGCCGCGTTCACCGCAGCCGCGTTCCTCGTGCTGATCGCCGTCGCCGCGTATGTGATCCACCGCCTCAACACCCAGCACGCCGAAAGGATCGCCTTGCGTACCTACAGCCCCTCCCTGCCCGGCTACCGCGCCCCCGCCGAGCCGGGAAACGCCGGTACGCCGCCTCCCCAGCCGGTCGCCCCGACCGACCGGCACGACCATCGTGACGGGGGCCGCGGGCGGTTCCCGTCGCGCCGCCGCCGTGACCGCACCACGCACAAGCAGGCCCGCTGAGCCGGGCCGCGTCGAAGGGACCGCGATGGGAATCCGGATGGCCGAGGTGTATCTGCGCAGGCTCACCCGGTGGCAGGCCGAACAGCAGCGGGAGGCCGTCGCCGATGTGTACGTCACGGCGTACCGCGGCGCCGCCGGGGCCGAGTACCGGGACCGGAAGGGGTTCCTGCGCCGCTTCGAGCAGCACGTGCACCACGACGGTTTCGACATGGCCGTCGCCGACGCGACCGGCCTCGTCGGCTGTGCCTACGGGTACCGCCTGGAGCGCGACGGGGCGTGGTGGACCGACTTCCCCGTCGAAGTGACGCCTGAGACGGAGGAACTCACCGCGTCCGGGCGAGTGTTCGCGCTCACCGAGCTGATGGTGCTGCCCGCGCATCGCCGCCGCGGTGTCGCGACCCGCCTCGGGGACCTGCTGCTCTCCCGCCTCCCCAAGGACCTGGTGGTGGCCGGTCTGGACCGGGACAGGGACGCAGCCGGGATCAGGGAACTGCTCCGTACCTGGGGCTGGAAGCAACTGCCCGCCGCGGGGCCGGGCACGGAGACGTCGGGCCGCGAGGTCTGGGCGCGCGGGCCTGTCCGGTGAGCGGGCGCCGGGGCGGGCGGGCTCAGAACTCAGCCGTGTCCAGGTCGAAGCGCTCCGCACTGACTACATCGACACTCTTCGACGCCGAGCCGCGGAAAACCCATGGAACCGCAGACTGGCCACCGCCCGAATGGCTGGTCTCCTTGGGAGCCATCTGAGAGCCAGCACTCTCCGCAAGGCCCTTCGAGACCACCCGAGACCATGACAGTCCGACGCTCCGACCAGGGGAAACGCCATGGGCGCCGGCAAGATCGGCAACCGACCTCATTCGGGACGGAGAGGTCGCGAGTTCAGAACTCGCAGAGGACAGCAGGCGGTTGCGAAGGGTCGCTCGCAGGCCGGCCACACCGTCCAAGCGCTTGGCCGCAGGTTCGAGTCCTGCCGGGGGCGCTTCGCTACTTTGCGTGTTTCCGCAGGTCAGGTGTGGCATCCAAGCTACCGATGACCTTTCCGAAGGCGTCACCCATGCAGTGGCGACCCTGAAGTGGTGTCTGGCTCGATTCGGCATCGCCGCAGATCGACGCCTATGCCGCGCCCTCACCGACGCCACAGAGCCGCCGCAGGTTCGAGTCGTAGGGGTGAACTCCAGCAAGCGTTCCATCACGCACAGTGACGAATGCGTGACCTCCTGCGCGTCGGACTCCCGGTCGGCTTCCCGACGGTGCTCAGCGACCCAGAGCACCACGTCCCGGATCACCGCGGCCTGCTGCCGGGTCAACTCCCTGCCCTCGGGCCCATCCACGACACAGATCTCGAATCGGAAAGCCGGCGGACGCCTCCGCCCGACCCGTCGCCCGGACCCCGCGGACTCACCGGCGCTGCGGTCATCATCCACACCCTTCAGGCTGACGGACCCCGCCCCACCCCTGCACAACGGGACCGCGGACGACTCCTTCCCGTCCCAGCGCGACCGAGTCCGGCCGCCGCCACCCCTCATCCCGCCCGACGAAGTGCGATGTCTTCCGTATCCCCGTCACCGACCGCGCTGCCGTCGACGCTGCCTGCCGAACCGCAGCCGCCTGTCTGCGGACTTCGAACGACCCGTTCGACCGTCCCGTCAGGGTTGCTGCTGTGCGGGTCACTCCTCGGTGAGCCGCTGGGCGAGGCGTTCGGTGTTCAGGGCGCGGATCCCGGCGTCAACGGCTCCCCGGTCGGTGAGGTCGGTGCCCCGGGCTGCCAGGGCGGCGGCTGTCTCCTTGGCCGGCCCCCAGGCCGTGTGGTCGTCGAAGGCCACCTCAAAGTCCGGGAGTTGGGTGTCGACGGCGTCGGCGACGGGGCGATCCAGCGGTCTTCGACGCCTCGCTCGGTGAGCGCGAAGCGGATCCAATCCTTGAGCACGCCGGGCAGGAGGGTGCGGTGCGCCTGGTCGAGGACGCCTTGCCGGGCAGCCAGTCCGTCAAGAACTGCGCGACTTGGGCGGGGCTCCAGCACAGGGGGCCGGTAGTGATGTAGTTCTCTCCGTAGTCGAGGGAGAGGTCGGCCAGGGAGCGGACCGTGGCCGTGTTCTCGCCGGGGGCGGTGGCGCGCCCCGTGGTGAACTCGGCGAGCAGGCGGTCGCGTTCCGTCTCGGACAGCTCCTCCTGGTCGGGCAGGTGGTCGCGGCAGCGCGATCAGGCCAGGGCGCGTAGGGCCACGTCCGTGAACCGGTGCCCCAGCCCGCCGCGTTGAGGCAACTCGGCGATGTCCCCTCCACACCGGTCGTGTGTCCCTCGTCGTCCGGCGCGCGATCCGGACGTCGCGCACCGGTCAGGAGTGGCCGACCTCGATGCCGAAGATGCGGACCTCGCCGTAGTTGTCGTCGGCGCACGGCTCGGAGTTGTCGCAGTTGGCCTGGGTGTAGGCGCCTGCCTTGAAGTAGTTGGTGTCGCCGTCGTGGGAGATCGTGGTCTGCAGATCGCCGTTGTGGTACACGTCGATCTCCCCGTCCTCGGCCACGAACCTGGCCTCGAACGCGGTGCCCAGCTCGTAGTCGTCGGTGACGAGGTGGTGGTGGCGCTCGTCACCGTCGGTGATGTAGAGACTGCTGCCTTCGAGGCGGAAGACCGTGACGTCGTCGTCCCCGCCGTGGACCTGCGCGCCGACCAGCCACGGCCGTTCCTCGGGCAGCGCCGTGAACGCCTCCTTGACCACGAGGGTGTGGGTGCCGTCCGTGGTCGACCATTCGGCCTCGTCCTCGCCGCCGTCGGTCATCTCCCGCAGCTCGGTGCGCGGGTAGCTGGATCCCGACGTCGTCACGCCGTTCACGGCGGCCCGGAATGTGACCGCGTCGCAGTCGTCCTCGGCCCGGAACCAGGGATCGGCGGCGAAGGTCGCCAGCTCGGGCTGAGTGATCTCGGTCGGGTCCTCGTCCTCGCCGGTGGGCAGGGTGAGCTTCCAGTTCGTCAGGTCGAGGACCCCGGAAGGGTACGTGCATCCGGCGGCCGCCGGATGGTGCACGGCCGGGGTGTCGGCGTGCGCGGACAGCGTGAACGTGGTGACAGAGACAGCTGCGGTGATGCCGGCCAGCAGCATGGTCCGAGTTCTGGGCATGGAAGATCTCCTCCTCGTCGACGGTGTTCGGTCCGGGCCGACGCGCACCGTACGCGCCCCGCCGGGGACCCCTCCCGAAACCCCGGTACCGCGTGGCCGGCGGAGCCGCTTTTCGGTCAGCTATGCGATCGCTTCCGGCCGGACTGCGGCTGCGCATGGGTGCGACTGATGAAGGCTCTGGGTAGACACCCCGTACGGTCCGCCGTACGCAGTAGGTTCGATCTGGCGCGCGGCTCGGGCCGTGTGTTCCGGAGTCGACCGAGGGGGAAGATCCGTGCGTTCCGGGGAGGAGTTCGCCCATCGCTATGTCCTCAAGGAGGTCATCGGCGCAGGGCGTGGCGGCGATGTGTGGCTGGCCCACGACACGGTGGTCGGCCAGGACGTCGCGCTGAAGCCGGAGCGGACGGACGGCGAGGGCGAGACCGCGGTGCGGCGGCTGTTGGGCGAGCCGCGCGCCATGGCCAAGTTCCGCGACCATCCCCACGTCGTGACCCTGTTCGACGTCGTCACCGTGGAGCCGGCCGACGGTGGGAGCGGGGCGGACACGTACTGGTTCGTCATGGAGTACGTGCCCGGCGGCGGCCTGGACCGGCAGCCGCCGGTCTCCCCCGAACGGGCGGCCCGCATCGGTGCCCAGCTCGCCGACGCGCTGGCCGCCCTGCACGAGGAGGGCATCGTCCACTGCGACGTCAAGCCCGCCAACATCGGCCTCACCCGGCGCGGTGACGCGAAGTTGCTGGACTTCGGAGCCGCCTACCGGGCCGGCGGCAGCGAGACCATCACGGTCAACGGCCCGTACAGCTACACCCCGGACTACGCCGCTCCCGAACTGGCCCGGGGCAACGTCCCCCGGCCGGCCTCGGACGTGTTCTGCCTGGCGGCCACCCTGCACGCCCTGGTCACCGGTGCACCGCCGCGCGGCAGCGAGCCCGAGGAGAAGGAGCACGACGGCCACCAGGAGGACCCGGACTCCTGGGAGAACACCGAGCGTCTGAGGCACTGGCAGGCCGAGCAGGGTGTCGTCGAGATGGACGCCGACGCCGTGGGACCGCTGTACCCCGTGCTCGCCGCCATGCTCCGACGCGACCCTCGGCAACGCCCCGACGCCACCGAGGCCAGGCGGCTGCTGGAGGACGTCGCCGGAGCCGGTCCCAAAGCCCCTGGGGACATGGCCACACCCCCCGGAGACACGGCCACACCCGACACTGTCACCGGGCGCCGACGCCGGCACCGGCCACTGATCGCGGCCGCGCTCGGCGTCGGCGCCGTACTGGCTCTGGGGCTCGTGGTCATCCCCGGCCACGGCGACGGCGACGACGGGAAGGCCACCTCCGTGTCCGGCCAGAGCCGGCAGGAGGAGGCACAGGCCCTGATCGGCGACCCGCACACGGCGGACGTGTGCGCCCTGGCCGACACCGCCGCTCTCGACCAGTTCGCCGACGGGGACGTCCACAAGGACGTGGACTACGGGAACTTCGACCGCTGCGACGTGCTCGTGGGCATCGACGACAAGACCCGGATCGACGTGTCGATCCGCCTCCTTCAGGGCTCGCCGCCCGAGGGGGCCAAGCCCTCTCGCACGATCGGGAGGATCGGCATCCTGGAGGACGAGGCGGAGAGCGATGAGTGCAACCGGCTGCTGACCGCCGACGGCAACACCGAGGACACCCTGGTCCAGATCCGCGTCAACATGGGCGAGGGCTCGGTGACCGGCGGCAACGCGACGCTGTGCACGGTCGCCGAGAAAGCCGCCACGGGCGCGGCCGAGGTCCTCGACGGGGGTCCGGTCCCGCGCCGCGCACAGGCCTACCCGAAAGCCTCGCTGGCCTGGGCGAACGCCTGCAAGCTGCTCGACGCCGAGGCACTGTCCGTCGTTCCCGGCCTCAAGACCGACGTGCCGGACGTCGGCATCTCGAACTGGGGCTGCGAATGGTCCAGCACCGTCGACGGGCTCGATGCGGAGGTGAGCTTCTTCCGGGACCAGCCCAAGTCCGCTCAGGACGGCACGGTCCTCACGCTCAGTGGACACCGCACGGTCGTCGAGTCGAACGACGACGGGGACACCTGTACGGCCTTCGTCGAGGACCACAGGTACAGCGGCCAGGACGCCGTGACAGCCGCCGAGATGGTGCGCCTCGACGTCGGCGGCGAGCGGCCCACGGACGAGCTCTGCGGGATGGCGAAGGACCTCGCGGCCTCCGCTGCCGCCCGACTCCGCGCGCGATGACGGCAGTCAGCAGGCATGCGTCACCGCCTCCTCAGGGCGCGGAGTCCGGCCAGGCCGCGTCGTCCTCCATCAGGTCGAGGTCCGGTGGTACGAGTGTCGTGGACTCCACCAATCCCTTGAGCAGGTTGTGCAGCAGGCGGTTGTCGCCGGGGCGGCCCTCGGACTTGTCGTGCAGCAGCGGGTACCGGAAGCCGGCGCCGTCCAGGCGGCGGCGTACGGCTTCGATCCGGTGCTCGATCCTGCGCTCGGTCCAGCGCCCGTCCGGGCGGAGGTAGGCGAGCTGCCTGGCGGCGGTGGCGTACGTCAGGGGGCGCGCGTCCTCCTCGTACAGCAGATACCGCTGGCCCAGGACGACCAGTAGCAGCCGTTCGTCGTCGTCGAGCGCCCAGATCTTCGGCGACACGGTCCTGGCGGTCCGTCGCGACACCGGTCCGTGGTCGTCGTGGCCCGACACGTACAGCTCGACCAAGTGTTCGCGGTAGCCGGAGCCCTTCACGAACAGCGGGGTGTACCCGATGTCGAGGGGGATCGCCTCGGTGCTGAGGTGCATCATGCGGCCGCGCGGCAGCCGGACGAGCTGCTGCCCGGTGTTGCGCAGCCACCACAGCCCCTGGCGGTACGACAGTTCGCCGTGCTGTCGGCTCACTCCCAGGTCGTCCACGCCGACCCCCAGGTCCACGTCCGGCTCCTCACCGCGCCCGAAGCGGAGGGTCAGGCCCGGCCTGGGCGGGGCACTGAACTCACCGGTGACGCTACGGGCGTGCAGGGTCCCGGGCGCGGCGGGCGCGACACCCCGCGCGAGGCTGGCGGAGAGGGTCATCGCTGGTCTCCTCGGTTCGTGGGCTTGTCGGTGCGCGGGTCTCTCGGCACGCGTACGGAGTCCTGACCAGTGTCCGCACCCGCTGCGGGACCCCTCCCCAATACTGGCCCGTACAAAGAGGAGTGCCCCGGCTCAGGGGTTCAACGGCATCCGCAGGCACACGAGTTGAGGGGTTGACCGATGAACGCGAGCAGGGGCCGGGTCGGCGCCGCCGTGGCGCCGACCCTGATGGCGGTACCCACCGGCTGCGGGGGGAACGGCAGCCAGGACGACGGCTCCGGTGAGGGGGCGGAGTCGTCGTCCACGAGTACGCCGTCGAAGGCGAGCGGCGGGGGCGAGCCGACGGAGACGAAGCAGCCGTCCTCGCCCTCGTCCCCGTCCCCGTCCTCTTCCACGGCCGTCCCCGCCGACGGCGGCGACGTCGACGCCTGCTTCGACGCTCGCTGCGAGATCGCCCTCACGAAGCCCACAGCTATTGAGGTCGACAGCCGGTTCAACGTCGGCGATCTGCGGGTCACAAAGATCATGGCCGATTCGGTGGTGCTCGATTCCCGGGGGTGATCAGTACGCCGGTTTCAGCGCTCCTGCGGGAAGTTTCTTCTCGTCCTCCCGGGACACGGCGCACAGCACATGGCGGAAGCCTGTTTCCCAGTCCTCGTCGGCAGGGGTCCAGGCCCACATCTCGTGTCCCGCGCCGCGGGCCCAGTTGACGCCGTACTTCTCGTCGCACAGCTCTGACGAGTCCACACTGTCCGACGAGCCGTTGCCCGAGGCCCACGCCCAGCCGACGACCTGCGCATGGTGCGGCTCGTTGCAGCTCGCCAGTGTCTTGGTGTACGAGCCGTCCTCGTCCTCCTCGGCGTCGAAGCAGTCCCCCGTGCCCAGCTGGGTGACGTACACCTCGTCGCCGGACTTCCGGTAGGCGCCGATGGGGCCGCCGAGGGTGGCGTTCTTCAGGAAGACCAGGCAGGCGGAGGCGGGCGGCTCGCTCTGCCCCGTCTCGGGTGTGAGGACGTACAGCACCGGGGCGGCCATGGTCTTGCGCAGTTCCGCGGTGCGTCGGGTGCACTCGCTCCGTGCGGCCTCGGCGCCGGATGCCGATGCGGTGCCGTCGGCGGCCACGGTCGCGATGACCTGCCCCTCGGGTTCGTCGTCGTGGCAGTCGACGAGCTTCAGGCTCGGCCGCCCCTTGTACTCCCCGTCCTTCCAGTCGGCGTCGACGCACTGCCCCGGCGTGAGTCCGTCGCGCAACCCCGCCTGCCTGCCGTACGGGTATGCGCTGCGGGTCACGGTCGGGGACGGCGTCGGGGAGGCAGTCGCGGCGATCTTCGCCCTGGCCTCCGGGCTCCTGGGCGTGGCGCCCTCGTCGTGGTAGGTGACCGCACCCAGCGCGAACCCGCCGCCCCCGACCAGCACGGCGGCGAGCGTCAGCAGCGCGACCGTCAGCCGGCCCGGCACCCGGCGAGCACCGCCCGGGGTGCTCCGGGCGGTGCCGGCGCCGCCGGAGTCCGCCGCGGCTTCGGAGCCGACCGGGCCGTCGGACCGATCGGCGCCTGCGGGCTCGCCGGAGCCCTGCGTCCGCTCCGGCTCCGGTCCGTCACTCACCGAACCGTGCCCCGCACCGCCCGCCGAGACCTCCGACCCGGACGAACCATTCCCCGAACCGCCCTCCGCGATGTCCGCCCCGCCCGGGGTGGCAGCCGGCACCCGTGCCCCGCCCAGGCCCGGGAGCGTGGCCGACGAAGCACCGCGGGTGGTGGCTTCCGTTGCCTCGGCGAGCAGTTCACGGGCTTGTTCCGGCTGCATACGCTCCGCGGGATCCTTGGCCAGCAGCCCCATGACCACGCGGCTCAAGGGATCACTCGCCCTTTGCGGCACGTCGGGGTCGGTGGTCAGTGCCGCCATGAGGGAGGCGTCGAGCGTGTCCCGCTCGAAGGGGGCGGTGCCCTCGACGGCGAAGTAGAGGGTGACGCCGAGCGAGAAGAGGTCGGTCGCGGCTGTCGCCTCGCCGCCGGAGAGCCGCTCCGGCGCCACGAAGCCCGGAGTGCCGACCACCATGCCGCTCTGGGTGACCCGGGTCTCTCGGGGCCACAGGGAGATGCCGTAGTCCGTGAGCAGCACCCGGCGGTCGGCGGTGCCCGAACGGTCCGGCGCCAGCAGGATGTTGGAGGGCTTCACGTCCCGGTGGATGATGCCGAGTCGGTGCCCGGCGCACAGCGCGTCGAGAGCGGCCGCCCCGATCCCGGCCACCTCTCCGCTCGGCAGCGAGCCGCGCTCCGCCACCACGGCGCGCAGGTCCCGTGTACCCGGCAGGTACTCCATCACGATCCACGGGCGGTCGTCGTCCTCCACCACGTCGTACACCGTGATCACGTTCAGGTGCTCGCGCAGCTGCGCAGCCTTCAGCGCCTCCTTGCGCCCCCGGGCGGCGGGGTCACCGCCGGCCGCGTCCGGCTCCGGCGGTACGTCGATCTCCTTGACCGCAACCTGGACCCGGAGCGCCTCGTCCTCGGCCAGCCAGACGTCTCCTCCTCCGCCGGACCCCAGCCGCTGCCGCAGCCGGTACCGCCCGGCGACGACCCGTTCATCCCGTGCCACCAACATCTCCTTCCCCGCCGCGTTTCCCGACCGGCCGCCGCCCAGAGCTCCTTGCGGCCGCCGGCCTCATGCTCACTCGCCTCGCCCGGGAGCCGTCCCGGAACGCCCGTCAGCTGAAGGCATGGTCCGCGCGGCCGCTCACCGGACGACCAGCGACTGGAATGCGGACCGCACATCGGACTTGGATTCCGTCACGTACTCGCTTGCCGCGTTCGCGGCGGCGAAGATGGACCCCGGGCAGCTCTTGCCGTTGATCTGAATCGTGCGCTTGGCGACGAGCTTCCCCGTGCGCAACTCGTACACCTCCACCGGGACCGCGATCTTGTGGAAGGTCACGTTCGAGGCGGCGCCGGAGTACCCGCTCTTGTAGTACGAGCAGGTCTCGACGGAGCTTCCGTAGGTCTCCTCGCCCATGCAGACCACCAGGACCGCGTCGGTGGCGTCGCTCGCCTTCCAGGAGCCGGGGAGCTGCTTCGAGAAGTCGGTGTTGTACTCGTCGTAGGCGTAGAACAGCGCGCGATTGGTGCCCTTGCCCATGGGCTTGGCGCCGCTGTACTGCGCCGGGCTGGAGCAGTACCCGGGCTGTGAGCCGGACCCGCCCGAGAGCAGACCGCTGACGTGGTCCAGCTCGATGCTCAGCGTGGCCTTCCTGGCGCCCTTTTGGGCCTGGTCCGCGAGGTCGTCGTGGGGATACCGGTTGAGCAGCCGCTCGTAGTACTTGCGGGCCGCATCCCAGCTGTCCTCCGCCATGAGGCCGTCGGCACAATCATCGAGCGCGGCGGGCTCGGTCCGTTCGACCGCCTCGGCGGTCCGGTCCACAATGCCCTTGCTGGGCTCGCGGTCGCGGAGCCAGTCGGTGACGGTGACGGTGTCGCAGGGATCCTCGGCGGGCAGGCTTCCGAGGAATCCGTTCAGGGTCGTCTCGACCGTCTTCTCGTTGCCGGGCTCCGCGAGCACCGAGGCGAGTCTGTCGAAGCCGTCCTCCAGAGCGTCGGTGTCCCCGGTCAGCGCGCCGCTCAGCTGGTTCCGGGCCGTCTGCAGCCGCTCGCAGGCCCGTACGGTCTCGTCGCCCCGGGCGGCGAGTGGCGCGTCGGCGACACGGTGCCCGAACCACACCTCGTCCTGGGCGCTCCACACCCCTGCGCAGTCGCCGCGTTCGCGGGCATCGGAGACGCTCTGCCCGATCCTGGAGGCGTCGAACCGCAGCAGCCCCACGGTCAGCAGCACCGGCAGCGTGACGCCGAGCGCGACCAGGCGCTGACGGCGCACCGCGACCCGGTGAGCACCCCTGCCGGCCAGGTACCACCCGTGGATGACGACGGCCGCCCACCACACGAGGACGGCGATCTCGTACGACTCCTGCTCGGTCGAGACGACCTGGGAGAGGAGTATGACGGTGACGGCCACGGCGGCGATGGCCAACCTCCACCGCCGCATCAGCAGGTAGCCGACGCCGAGCAGGGAGGCGTTGCCCAGGGCGACGGCCAGTGGGTCGTGCGCCCCGCCCCGGTCGGGCGCGGGCTCCGGCACGACGGGCTCGGCGTATGTCGGGATGCTCATCCTGTTCTCCCCGGTCGCAGAACGGTCTGGATGACGGCATGGTGCGGCTCCGCTTCCGGGACGGGTCCCGGAAGCCCGGCGGTGGACCGGACTGCGTTGAATCCGCCGCCTCCGGGCCTGTCGCCGAGGCCGCCGCACCGCGGCCACCGGCACACCGCCCGACACGCGCACCACACCCGCCGCTTCCGCTCATCTCTGCGCCCGCGCCGACCGCCTCCGGCGGCGCGCGGCGTGCGCGGTGTCCCTTCGGCAGGCCGTCACGAGGGGCCCTCCGGGAGGGGTCCCGGTGCTTCGGGCGGACGATCACCTGCACGACCCGGCGCGGAAGACCTCGGACCGCCGGACCACAGTGCAGGGAGGACACGATGAGCGGCTCACCGTACGACGACCACCGGCCGGAACAGAATCCGGCCGAGCGACCCGTACAGGTCAGCGCGGCCGCCACGCTGCTGATCCTTTCCGCCTTTCTCGTCTGCACCATCGCCGTGTACGACCCGGCGATGACGCAGACCGTGTACCTGCTGCTCTTCGTCACCATCGGTGCGGCCATCCGCTTCTGCAAGGGCGGACACATTGCCCGCATCACGGCGACGGTGGCGGCCGCGCTGCTCTTTCTCTATCTGGGCCCGTTCGCGATCTGGGGGTTGCTGAACATCGGCAGCGTGTTCCAGGAGGACTTCGGACCTCAGGCGATGCTCGCCTTCATCGCCTCCGCCGCCGGTGTCAGCCTTCTCTACGTGTCGCCCAGCCGCGCGTACTTTCGCGCGCACCGACGCCAGGCCGTCCGGTGACGCCCGGGGACGACACCGCGAGTCACCGCGCGGGAGCGTCAGCCCCGGCGATCCGGAGCGCCGCCCGCCTCCCCCGGGACCCCTCCCGAGTCCCTTCCAGCACAGTGGGCGGAGTCATTTCCCCCGGGCGAAGGGCGAGTTGATGGCGGAGGAGAGCGTCGAGGTCGTGATCGCGGCGGACGGCACCGTGGAGGTGCATGTCCAAGGGGTCGAGGGCACGCGGTGTCTGCAGGACACCGACGAGTTGGTCCGGCTGCTCGGCGGGGATGTGCAGCACCAGATGCTCACCGAGGAGGCGTACCAGCAGGCCGAGGCAGAGGAACAGGACCGGCTGTGGCAGGGGTGAGCGGCCTGGACAGGCCGTGGCGGCTGCATGCCGTCGTGCCCCGAAGTGCCGCCAACGGCCCGGGTGTTCGGTACGTCGTCTGGAGCCAGGGGTGCGCTCTGGGCTGCCCGGGGTGCTTCAATCCCGAGACCCACTCGGCGGCGGGCTCCGCTCTCGTGCGCACGGCCGGCGAGGTGGCCGAGGAGGCGCTGGCCGACGTACCGCACATCGAGGGCGTGACCCTGACCGGCGGCGAGCCGCTGGAGCAGCCCGCCGCGGTCGCCGCGTTCTGCGCCGAACTACGGGCCCGCAGCAGGCTGTCGGTGATCGTGCTGACCGGGTTCACCCGCGCCGAGATCGAGACGGACCCGGCACGGTCGGCGGCCGTCGCCGACGCCGATCTGGTGATCGCCGGACGCTACAACGCGCGGCTGCAGTTGGCCCGGGGGCTGCGCGGCTCGTCGAACAAGGAGTACTGGGCGCGCACCGGGCGCTACACGGCGGACGACCTGGCCGCCGTACCGGAGTTGGAGATCACCGTCGCGGACGACGGGACGCTGACATTCACCGGCATGGTCGCGCCGGAAGGGGAGTTCTGACGTGGGCACGGTGAACATCCAGGACGAGATCCGGCTGTATCTGCGCGCCCGGGTGGCGCTAATCGTGCTGGTCACGGTCGAGGAGCAGCGGGCACTGGAAGTGCTCGACCAGGTACGGCGCGACCGTGATCCGTCGTCCGACCTCGTCACCTGGGACGTCGCCGACGGCCTGGAGTCCGCGTCGGGCCGACAGCTGCCCAAGGCGGCCACCCCGCCGGACGCGTTGGCCAAGATCCAGGAGCTGGCGCAGAAGGATCCGCGCCGCCGTGACCTGTACGTGCTCAAGGACTTCCACTCCTTCTGGGAGCGCGACCCGGCGGTACGACGGCGCCTGCGCAACCTCGCCCACAAGCTCGTCTTCACCGGCTCCTCGCTGATCGTGACCACCCCGGTGCGCACCCTCCCCGTGGAGCTGGGCGACGACGCCGTCGTGGTGGAGATGCCGCTGCCCGAGGCCGACGCCCTGCGCCGCGAGCTCGACCACCTCATCGACAGCACCAAGGGCGTGAAGTCCACGCTCACCCCGGCGGGTCGCAGCCGCCTGGCGCAGGCCGCACTGGGCCTGACCGCCGCCCAGGCCCGCCGGGCCTTCGCCAAGGCCATCGTGCGCGACGAGGTGCTCGACGACCGCGACATCGAGGCCGTGCTGGCCGAGAAGAAGGCCGTCATCCGGGAGAACGAGGCCCTGGAGTTCTACGGCGCCGAGGAGAGCCCCGACGACCTGGGCGGCCTGGACGTGCTCAAGGAGTGGCTGCGGCTGCGCGAGCGCGCCTTCGGCGACGCCGCCCGCGAGTTCCGCCTGCCGGCGCCCAAGGGCATCGCGCTCATCGGCATCCCCGGCACCGGCAAGAGTCTCACCGCGAAGATGATCGGCGGACTGTGGCGGCTGCCGCTGCTGCGCCTGGACGTCGGCGCGCTGTTCGGCTCGCTGGTCGGCGAGTCGGAGGAACGGGTACGGCGGGCGCTGCGGCTGGCGGAGACCGTCTCCCCGTGTGTGCTGTGGATCGACGAGGTGGAGAAGGCGCTGGCGTCCGGCGGCCACGACGGAGGCACCTCGCAGCGCGTGTTCGGCACCGTCCTGACCTGGATGCAGGAGAAGACCGCGCCGGTGTTCGTGGTGGCCACCGCCAACGACGTCAGCGCGCTGCCCCCGGAGACGCTGCGCCGCGGCAGGTTCGACGAGGTGTTCTTCCTCGACCTGCCCACCGAGGAGGAACGCCGCGAGATCATCACCGTCCATCTGCGCAAGCGCGGCCGAAAGCCGGAGATGTTCGACGTGTACCAACTGGCCCGGGACTGCGACGGGTTCGTCGGTGCCGAACTGGAACAGGTCGTCGTGGACGCGATGTATGAGGCGTTCGCCGAGGAACGCGACATCACCACCGACGACATCGCCCGCGCCGCGGCCCGCACCGTGCCACTGAGCAAGTCCCAGCGCGAGGTCATCGAGGACCTGCGCACCTGGCTGCGCGAGGGCCGCGCCCAGTCGGCCTCCCTCACCGGAACTGACGGGGGACCGGAGCAGCAGGCACCGGTGCTGGAGGTGTAGCGGGGTGGCACAGATGACGGAGGACGGCGCGGCCCTGCTGCTGCGGCGGGCCGCGCGGCGGCGCACGGACGGATCGCGCGGGATACAGGCCCGGCGGGCGTGGAGGCGACTGGTGCGGGCGTGCGCCGCCGGGGATCCTGTCGCGCACGAGGCCGTGCGGACCGCTGAGTTGCCGGACACAGACGTACTGGAGCTGCTGGCGGCGGGACCGGTCGAACCCGCTGACCGGGCGGCCTACCTGACGTTGATCGGGCAGCGGGCCCAGCGGCAGGCCCTGGACCCGGACGGGGAGCAGCTGGCGCTGGCGTACTGGGCGGCGACGGTGGAGACCCGCGGGCGGCTGCGCGCGGCCATGGCCGCCGAGGGCGACGGGGAGGCGGTCCGCGTCGTCGTCGGCAGCGAGCAGCGGGACAGCGTCGCCGCCATGTCGTACGAGGATCTGGACCACCTCGGACGCCGACTCGTCGAGCACGGACGGTTCGACGAACTGCGGCGTCTCTCCCTGGATCTGCCGGTGGCCAAGGCCGTCATGGCGGCCCGGCTCCTGCCTGAGGCGGAACGCGGGGCGACGGCGCTCGTCGCGCTGGCCGGGCGATCCGCACGGGAGCTGCAGGAGACGGTCGCCCGGATGCCGCGGGAGCGCGTGATCACGTATCCGGGGGGCGAGGATCGCTTTGACCCCCAGGCGTCGTTCTCCCCCGACTCCGTGGAGCTGGCCGTGCGGTCCTGGCGCCTGGGGACGATGGGCCTCAACGACGTGCGGATCGACACCATACGGATCGGGACGGGCGAGGCGTCACCCTGGGTCCGTCAGAGAGTGCCGGGCGACACCACCTTCGACGTGCTGCACCTCGGCGAGGAGTTCCTGGTCCGTCGGGGACGGCAACAGCGCCTTCAAGTCGTCAGGATGACGCCGGGCAGGGCGGACCTGCTGGGCCCGCCGCACCACGTCTCCCGACCCCGCAGGTCGAGCCGCGGGGCGGTCATGGCCGGCCCGACGGGTCTGGCCTTCGCCGATCACGGCGCGCAGACGCTTCGGCACCGACGGGTGGCCACGCTCGCCCGGCGGAACGGCGGCCGGGGGATCGAGTTGCACGACTCCGGATTCGTCCTGACCACTCTGCCCGGCGCCGGGCTCGTCGCGCTGTACTGCGCGGGGGAGATGCTGGTGCTGGACGAGGAGGGGACCGTGCTCCATGAGATCCCGGACCTCGGCCCCGACGACTACCGCGAAGGGTGCCACCCGGCGCTCTCCTTCCTCTCCCCGACCTCGTTGGCCCTGCACCGGTGCCGGCCCGGGGCCATGGGCTCCCCCGACCGGCAGCGCACCGAGATCTGGGAGTTGCCGCCCGGAGGCACGCCCAGGCGCACCGACCTGCACGAGGAGGGGATCCAGAAGCAGTGGCCGCGCGGGCTGTGGCGCGAGGTCGCCCTCGACGACTGCTTCGCCGTACGCACTTTCCATTCCGACCCGTCGGGTGGCATGTTCCCCGAGGTCGGCAAGGACCTCGCTCCATGGCGGTACGAACAGGTTGATCCGGACATCACGGACCTGGACGCGGCCCGGTCGGCGATCACGGTGTCGCCGTGGGGTGACATGGTCGTCACGGCGAGGACGGGACGCTTCGAGCACGGCCTGAGGGTGCACAGCCCCCGTCTGCCCGAGGCACGCGAGCTCCTGGAACGTCCCCTGCTGCACCATGCCCCACGGGACCTGCAGCGCGTACGGGACGTGCTTCCGCTGATCGGCGACCCCGCCGTACGGGACGCGCTCGACGCTCTGGCAGCCTGCCTCGGGGACCGCTTCGGCGGGGACATCGCCCTGGGGCACGGGCCGGTGTCCCAGGGCGGTCCACAGGACATCACCATCAGCGAGCGCGGTACGGCAGGGTGACGGCGATGCGCCCATGGACCGCCGCCCTGATACTGCGGCTGCCCTTCGTCTTCCCGCCGTCCCGACGGGCCGTGGACACAGTGTGGCGCGCCTGGCTCGACGAGCACCGGTCCGTGTGGTGGTCACTGCTGGAGCGCCGGAACCGCGCCGCGGCAGGCCCCGATCCCGAGGTACGCGCGCTCAGCCGACTGGCACTCGGAAACGAGGAAGTGACCCTGGCTGCGGACCTGCTGGCCGGTGCCGCCGGTCGCTTCGACCACCCCATCGGTGAGCGCGCTCGGGCCCGGCTGCTGGCGCTGAGCGACCCCGAGGCCGTGGGCCTGTTCTGTGCAGCGGCACTGGACTCGCCGGAGGCGGCGGCCTTCTGTGCCGCACACCATGTGGCCCCCGCCGATGAGGTGGAACGGGCTGCCTTCTTCGTACGGACCGGTCAACGGGAGCAGTACCGGGCGCTGGACCCCGAGGGCACACTGCTGGCGCTCGGCTATCGGAGCGCGCCGTCCGACGTACGCCGGGAGTTGCTGGCCGCGATGACCGAGATGGGCGACGTCGATGTCCTGCGGGTGCTGGCGGGACAGCGATCCGATCGTGACGACTTCGCCTCGCTCAGCGGGCCGGAACGCTCCCATCTGGTGAAGCAGCTCAGAGATCAGCACGACTGGGAGCGCCTGTGGCCTCTGGTCGTCCTGATGCCGCTGCCCGAGGCCGTCGACACGGCCCGGGACGCGTTCATCTGTGGCTGGCGGCCGTCGGGTGCGTACCACCGGCGGTTGTTCGAGACGCTGCAGGCCGTCAGTCCGGGCGCCGTGGCGGAATGGCTGCGGGTTGATCTCGGAGTGGATGTCGGTTCCGCAGACGGGTTGCCGTCTCGGCGCATTCCGCGCACCGCGATCGCACTCTCCGGCCTCGACGAGCGGATCACTTACGTCCACGACCTGAATTTTTCGCCGGATGGCACACAGCTCGCCTTCGCCGGCCTGACCAGGCGACAGCTCGGCAGCGACCGTGGCTGTGCCGGGATCATCGGCCTTGGCAGCAATACCCTGTCGCGCTGGTATCCGGACCTCCCCCGCCCGTTGGGCCAGGTGGCGCATGTGGGCTCCGACACCCTCGTCGTCGCCGACGCGGGAGAGGTCGGCGACATGAATCTCCTCAAGCGCGTCCACCGCCTCGCCCCGGACGGCATACGCTCATTGGGCTTCGAAGCCCCCTGGATCGGTGCCCTGGAACGTCTCGCCGGCACCCGCGCCTTCCTCGTGTCCGCATGGCACAGCGACGGGGGGCCGCGCTCGACGGTGTCCGTCGGGGGCGCCGACGGCGCTGTCGCCGACAGCGGAATCCTTGACGGTCTGCCCATTGACCTTCCCCTGGCCACCACGACGGACCCCGAGGGCCGTCTGATCGCCGTGCTCGACCGCCGCATCACCGTGGTCGCCGACCGAACGGGAAGTTCCGTGAACGTTCTCGACAACGGTCCGGACAGAGCGAGCCACGGGCCACTGCACGCGGCCATGTCGGATTCCGTCCTCGTCCGCGTCGATTCCACACGCTTCCTGGACATCTGGCACGAACCGCTCGGGTCGACGCAGACACCGGTGTCACGACATGTCTGGCCGTCGACGACGCGTCTGATCCACCTTGCCTGGTCGCCCGCGCTGAACCGTTTCCTGGCCGTCGGACTTCGGGACTTCACACAATCGTCCCTGTGGGTCCTGGCTGTGCCGGAAACCCGTGACAGCCCGCTGCCCGACGACCTCGTATCCGCTCAGGTGGACCTTGCCGGCCGCAGCCCGCACTGTGCGCGGCTGTCGCCGAAGGGTGACGTACTGGCCGTGGCGAACTGGACGAGTCCGGAGCCGACCATCGACCTGTACTGCCTCCCCCTCCTCGCCCTTCGCCAGGTCCTCGGGCAGCCCATGGGCCTGATGAGCCACCAGGACCTGGCCGATGTGGCAGCGGTGCTGGAGCACCCCGCTCTGGACGAAAAGTCCCGGCAGGCGCTGGGCGTGCTGCGGGCCTGCCTGGAATACCGGTTCCGGCACGACATCGGGATCGGTGACCCGGCAAGCGTGTCCGGCGACGCGATCACTCTCGGGCGGGACGGGGCGGTGTGAGGCCGATGCACCTGCGGACCGCTTCCTTTCTGCTGCTCATCACCACGACGGATGCCCCCCACGGCCGACGCGCTCTTCAGACCGTCCTCGGCGCGGCAGACACCGGTGATCCCACGGCCCTGAAGGTCCTCGCACGAGCCGTCGCGCGCCGTGGCCACGAGGTTGTGTGGCGGGTCTGGCTGCAGCCGGGGAAGTCCGGCGGGCCGGCCCGGCCTTGGGGCTCCCCGGCACTGGCCGGACTGACGGCCGATGTCTCGACGGTTCCCGCCTGGGTCGTCGACACCGCGTGGCGCGCCTGGCTGGCGGACCCCGACCCCGCCCTGTGGTCCCTCCTACGGGAGTGGAACCGTCCCGCCACGGCCCGCGCCGGCTCCCGTACGCGGCTGTTCAGCAGACTGGCGCTCGGCGCCCCGAGCCTGTCCCCGTCGCCGCTGGTGCTCGCCGACACCGCCGCCCGCTTCGACCACCCCCTTGGCGAGTCGGCCCGCGAACGGCTGCTCACCGGGGCCGACCCCATGGCCGTCGCTCTCTTCTGCGCGACAGCGGTCGAATCACCCGACGCGCGGGAGTACTGCGTCGCGCACGGACTGGCCCCGATCGACGAGACCGAGCGCGCGGTGTTCTTCGTACGGTCCGGGCAGCAGGAGCAGTACGAGGCGCTGGACCCCGAGGGCACGCTGCTCGCCCTCGGTTACCGTGCCGCCGGGGCGGCGGAGCGGACGGCGTTGCGGACCGCGATGGCCGCCATGGGCGGCGTCGACATGCTGCGGATCCTGGCCGGACAACGTTCCGACCGGCATGACTTCGCCTCGCTCGCACAGTCCGAACGCGACTTCCTGGTCGCACAGTTGACGCGTCGGGGCGACTGGGCGCGGCTGTGGCGGCTGGTTCCACTGATGTCGTTGCCGGAAGCCGTCGACACGGTCGGCCGGTTCGGGACATGGCGGCCCCCCGTCGAGGCGGATCGCGAGTTGTTCGAGGCACTGGGTGCGGCGGACCCATGGGTGGTCGACGACGCCATCAGGGCCGTGTCCGTCCTGCCGTCGCGCATCGAGCCCGTGACGGTCGACATCAGCGCGCACGTCGGGGGCGCTGTCCGTGCCCTCGACTTCTCCGCGGACGGGCGGCAACTCGCCTTCACCGGAACCCGCGACGCAGGCGTGCTGGATCTGCGCACCCGGGCGGTCTCCCTGTTCCACGCCGGCTTCGCCCACCAGCTGTCCGGGGTGGCCCACCTGGCGACCGACGCCATCGTCGTCGTCGAGGACGATCCGCGGGCCGTCGGACCCGCGCAGGCGAAGAAGAGGCTCCACCACGTCGACCGGCGCGGTGCGCGGCAGCTCGGCTCCGCGACCGGGCACATCCGCGGGCCAGAACGCTTCGCGGGTGACCGGAGGTTCCTGGTGACGGCGGAGCAGGACACCACCGGCGCGTCTGCGCGGTTCAATGTCTTCCTGGGCTCGGGGGACGGCCCCCCGGCCGAGACGGGGTTGCTGCGCGGGAAGAACGGCTTCTCTCCGCGGGGCACCGCCGTGGCTCCGGACGGGCGGCGAGTCGCGGTGCTCGGCGCGGCGGACATCGTGGTCGCCGATCTCGCCACCGGTGCCGTCAACGTGCTCGAGGTCAGTCTCCCGGACGGGTCTCTCTGCCGGGCGCAGGCCGCACTGTCGCCGTCCGCGCTGGTCCGCGTCACCATCGCCGGCGACCTGAACGTCTGGCACGATCCGCTCACCTCCACATCCGCGCCGACCACTGCTCATGTCTGGCCCCGCGAAAACCTCCCGACCGGCCTCACCTGGTCATCCGCCCTACACCGATTCGTGACGTTCAGGGACGGTCACCTGGAACTCCTCTCCGTACCACCGACCCCCGGCCCGCGGCTGCCCGACGACCTCGTGCTCCAGCGGATCCAACTGGTCGGCGCCCCGCGCTGGAGGCCCTGCGTACGGCTGTCGCCCAAGGGCGACAGGCTCGCGGTCGGAGGTGATTCGCCGACCGTCCGTCTCTACAAACTCACGCCGCGTTCATCGGCCCTCACCGGCCCCATGGGCTCCCTGAGCCGAGAGGACCTGGCCGAGGTGGCCGGGCTGCTGCGACGTCAGGGCCTCGGACCCACTGCCCGGCAGGCCCTGCCCCTGCTGCAAGCCTGCGCGGAGTACCGGTACCGGCACGACATCGGGATCGGCGACGCATCCCCCGCGGCGAACGTGGCCGACCACGAGATCGCCCTCGGCCGGGACGGGACGGAGTGAGGCCGATGCGGACACGGATCGCGAGGCTGATGCTGCGACAGCCGCTCGGGCGGCACTCCCGGCTGCGTCGCCGGGCGCTGGAGACCGTGCTGCGCGCCGCCGACTCCGGTGCGCCGGCGGCCCTGCGGGCCACGGCGCGCGCCCTCGACTCCCTCGGTCCCGAGACCGTGTGGCGGACCTGGCTGCGGCCGACGGTGTCCGGGGCGTCCCCGCGGCGCTGGACGTCGCCGCTCGTGGCGGAACTGGCGGGCGGTGAGACGGCCGTACCGGACGTGCTCGTCGACGCCGGCTGGCGCGACTGGCTCGACGAACACCAAGTCGAGTTGTGGGCCTTGCTCAGGCGCTGGAACCGCGCCGCACCGAAGTCCGACCATCGTCTGCGTTTCCTCAGCCGCCTGGCGCTCGACGGCGGCGCAGGACCCGGCCGCGGAGAGGCCGCCGCCGCCTGGACGCTCGCCCACACCGCCGCTCGCTTCGACCACCCCATCGGAGAGCAGGCCCGCGCGAGACTGCTGACCTGCGACGACCCGGGTGTCGTCGATCTGTTCTGCGCGGTGGCGGTGACCTCGGGTTCGCCGGACCCGGTCACGTTCTGCACGGCCCACCGTCTCGCCCCTTCCGACACGGTGGAGCGCGCCGTCTTCTTCGTACGCACCGGGCAGCACGAGCAGTACCGGGTGCTGGATCCCGACGGCGTGCTTCTGGCGGCCCACTACCGGGATGCGCCACCCGAGGCGCGCTCGGCGCTGCGCGAGGCCATGACCCGGCTCGGCGGCATCGATGTGCTGCGGGTGCTGGCCGGACAACGCCGCGGGGACCAGGACATCGCTTCCCTCAGCCGCAAGGAACGCGCTTATCTGACAAGGCAGTTCAGCGAGCAGCGGGACTGGGACCGGCTGTGGCCGTTCGCGGTGCTGCTCCCGCTCGCCGATGCCGTCAAGGTGGTCCACGCGTTCGGCGACTGGCGACCGCCCGGTGAGGACGACCGCCGCGTGTTCGAGGCACTGCTCGCCGCGGGACCGGTGACCCGGCAGCTGAAAGCCCTCTCCACCGCGCCGTCGGCCTGGGGCACCCCGCACTCCCGGATCACGCTCGGGGACCTGGCCGAGCGGGCCTCCGGCGTCGTCGATGTCGACTTCGCACCTGACGGCCGTCGACTCGCCTTCGTGGGTCTCGACAGGTACGCCGGGACGGTCGACCTCGGCAGCGGCACGCTGACCCGGCTGCGTCGCTTCGCGGGCCCTTTGACGGGGGTCGCGCATCTGGGATCCGGCGCCGTCGTCGTCGTGGAGTCCTGCCCCGACCGGGGCGGGCGGGGACGTCACTGTCCGCGGCTCGCCTACTGCGACGACGACGGCCGGCGAACGCTTTCCTTCGGGGGTGCCCACATCACCGGCATCCGGCAGCTGCGGCGCATCGCCGGTGACGGGCGCTTCGTCGTGCTGGCCGCACAACGCCGTGACGGAGTCGGGGGATGGGCGCTGTTCGCCGGGGAGGCCGACGGCACCCTCGCCGACACCGGCGTGTTCAGCAGTGGTCGACCCCACCCGGGACTCACGGCCGCGGTGGCCCCCGAAGGCCGGCTCATCGCCGTACTCGACCCTCGGACCGCCCTGATCGCCGACCTGGCCGCCCCCGTGGTCGCTGCCCTCGACAACGGCAGGTCCACGGCCGAAGACCGCATGCCGTACGCCGCCCTGTCACCGTCCCTCCTCGTCCGGGGGAGTCACGAAGGCCGTGTGCAGGTGTGGCGCGATCCGCTCACCGCCAGGGGAGCACCCGTGTCGGGGGGTCTTTGGCGACAGGACGACAGGAGGCTGATCGGCCTGGCCTGGTCGCCCGCGCTGCGGAGGTTTCTGGCGCTCAGCCTGCAGGAGGGGGAGATCGCCGTGCACCTGCCCCGCCTCAGAATCCTCGACGCTCCGGCATCCCACGGCGGGCCGGTCCCCGGCACCCTGGTGCCGAAGCCGATCGCGCTCGGCCGCACCACGCCCCGAACACACCCCTTCATGCGGCTGTCCCCCCGGGGCGATGTTCTCGCCGTGTGCAACGTCCTGCCGGGTCACATCGATCTCTACGCCCTTTCCCCCCTCATGCTCCGCCCGTTCATCGGCAAGCCGATGGGACTGATGAGCCACAGAGACCTGACGGATGTGGTCACGGTGCTGGAGAACCCGGTTCTGGACGAGGAGGCGCGGACGACGCTCACGCTGCTGCGGACGTGCCTGGAACACCGGTTCCGCCACGACGTGGAGATCGGCGCCGCGCACGGCAGGCCGGCCGGCCGTGGCCGAATACGAGATCGAGCTGGGCGGGTGAGGCGTATGGCAAGGACACTCGGCACACAGGACGCCGTCCGGCTGACCGAACTCGCCGCTCGCCGACGGGCCGACGGCTCCCGCGGGCGGCACGCCCGGCGGGCCTGGCGGCGGGTGGTGCAGGCGTGCGCCGAGGCCGATCCCGCCCTGCAGGAAGCGGTACGGGCCGCCGGCCTACCGGACGCCGACGTACTGGACCTGCTGGCCGTGGCTCCTGCCGAGCCCGCCGACCGGGCCGCGTACCTGGCCCTGATCGGGCAGGATGCCCAGCGCCGGGCCATGGACCCGGACGGCTCGTTGCTGGCGCTGGCCTACCGGGCGGCAGCGCCCGGGCTGCGTGAGCGGCTGCGGGCCCTCATCGCCGCCGAGGGCGACACCGAGGTGATCCGGGTGGTCGTCACCGGCGAGCGACGCGATCGGATCGCCGAGTTGTCGTACGACGAACTCGACTACCTCGGCCATCAGTTGGCGGAGCATCAGGACTGGGCGGAGGTGCGCCGCCTCGCCCGCGATCTGCCCCTGGCCAAAGCGGCCACGGCCGCCCGCCTGCTACCGGTGCCGGAGCGCACCGAAGGGATGGCGGAACTGCTCTCGGAAGCGCCGGCACAGTCCCCCCGACAACTGCAGGCCCTGATCGACCGGCTGCCCGCGCGCCCTCTGATCACGCACGACATCCTTGAGGATCGCCCCGTCGCGAGTCAGCAGGGGGCGTCCTTCTCACCGGATTCCTCCGAAGTGGCCCTGAGATACGTGGTCTGGAAGTCGAGAGACTCCAATGAGCTCCATGTGGAGACGCTCCGGATCGGCACCGGCGAGGTCACCAGCCACTTCGGCGGAAAGGCGCTGACGAGAAGGGAGATCGGGAACTCGATTCTGCACCTCGGCGACGAGATTCTCGTCAGGCTGGTCACGAGGAACTACCGTCACCGGATCGTCCGGATCCTCCCCACGTATGGGGCCGTCGGCGAAGCGGCGCTCATCTCGGACCTGCGGAGGGCGAGCCGCGGCGCGGTGGTGCTCAGTCCGGGAGGGCCGGCCTTCGTCGACCCCGCCTCGGACAGCCTGCGGTACCGGCCGAATCCGTGCTTCACCAAGGAGAGCAAGATCGGCGATCTGTCGATCCACGAATTCCACTCCGGTCTCACGACGTTGCCCGCTGCTCACCTCATCGCGTTCTGCAGTTTCGGGGATGCGTACGTGGCGACAGAGGACGGAGAGGTCCTCCACACGATGGCCATCTGCAACAAGGCCGGGAATGACGCCTTCTCCTCCCCGGCGCTCTCCTTCCTCTCGCGGAACTCACTGGCCCTGCACCTGAAGCCGCGCGGGAATTCCTACCAGTACACCGAGATCTGGGAGTTGCCTGCGGACGGCGAACCGCGCCGCACCGAGCAGCATGTGGGAGCGATCCGGAACCGGTGGCCCCTCGAGAAGTGGCGAGTACCGCTTTTGGACGACGCCTTCGCCGCCCGGGTGTACATCTCCGACGGGTCCTGGTCCGGCATCAACCCGCCCTGGCTGCAGGGCCCGGCGTCCGACGAGAGGTGGACGGTGGGCCGGAGCCTCCTCGCCGTGACTCCGGGCCAGGACATGTACGTCGTCGGCCGGGAGAGCGGCAGTCGGGCTTCGAAGTCCACAGCCCCCATCTGCCCGCCGCACGTGCGCTCCTGGAACAGCCGCTGCTGCACAGCGGACCGCAGGACGTGCGGCGCGTACGGGAACTGCGCCCGAGGATCGGCGACCCCGCGGTGCGGGAGGCGCTCGACCTGCTGGCGGCCTGCCTCACGGATCGCTTCGGCGGCGACATCGCCCTCGGCAGCGCGGGCGCCTGCTCCGCGGGCGGCCCGCATGACATCGCCCTCGGCGACGGGACGAGGTGAGGCCAGTGCACCGGCGAACCGCCACGCTGATTCTGCGGCTCCCCCTCGTCTCCCGGCTGTCCCGGCGGGCCGTGGACACCGTGTGGCATGCCTGGCTGGACACGCCCGATCCGAAATTGTGGGCGCTGCTGGCGGCGCGAGGACATGCGGCGAGCGCATCCGAGCCCCGCCTGCGGGCCCTCAGCAGGCTGGCGCTCGGTGACGAGGAGGCGGAACTGGCCCCGAACCTGCTGGCGCGGACCGCCGCCCGCTTCGATCACCCCGTCGGCGAGCGGGCTCGGGCCCGGATACTTGCGCCGGGCGACCCCGAGACCGTCGAACTGTTCTGCGCAGCGGCACCCGAGTCACCGGAGACGGCGGCCTTCTGCGCCGCCCACCAACTGGCCCCCGCGGACGAGGTGCAGCGGGCGGTCTTCTTCGTCCGGACCGGCCAGCCGGAGCAGTACCGGGCGCTCGATCCCGAGGGCGCGTTGTTGGCACTCGGCTATCGGAGCGCGTCCCTCGACGTGCGCAGGGCCCTGCTGGAGAGGATGACCGCGCTGGGCGACATCGATGTGCTGCGGGTGCTGGCCGGCCAGCGTTCCGATCGCGACGACTTCGCCTCGCTCAGCGGGCTGGAGCGCTTCCACCTGGTCGAGCAGCTCAGGGCTCGGCGGGACTGGGACCGCCTGTGGTCACTGGTCCCGCTGATGCCGCTGTACGACGCCGTGCACATCGCTGAACGCCTCCACGACTGGCGACCGTCGGGCCGGGACGACCAGCGGGTGTTCGAGGCGCTGCGCACCCTCAGCCCCGGGGGTGTGACGGCATGGCTGCGGGATGGCCCCGATATCCGTGACGACGCCGGTCCCGGGTCGTCGCCCACGCGCATTCCGCACACCAGGATCAGGCTCTCGGACCTCGACGAGCTCAATGGCCTGGACTTCGCGCCGGACGGCACCCAACTCGCGTATGCCGGATCGACGAGAGACCGGGATCGCGAGCGTGGCCGCGCCGGGATCATCGACATCGGCAGCAGCACGGTGTCGCACCGGTACGACTTGGCGCGCTCGCTGGGCCGGTTGGCGCATCTGGGTGCCGACACCCTTGTCGTCGCCGACGCACAGACCGGTCCGGTGCGGCGCTCCCTGCACCTTCACTGCCTCGCGCCCGACGGCGCGCGCTCGCTGCTCGGCTTCGAAGCAACCGAGATCCTCGCCCTGCAACGTGTCGCCGACACCCGCGACCTCCTCCTGGTCGCACGGCCCGGCGGCCGGTATCCGTCGCGATCGACGGTGTCCGTCGGCGCTTTCGGCGGCTCCCTCGCCGACTGGGCCTTCCTCGACGGTACGCCTGACCTCCATCCCCAGACCGCCACCTCGGATCCCGAGGGCCGTCTGATCGCCGTACTCGGCCGAAACGCCGCCGTGGTCGCGGACCGGGCGGGAACCACCGTGAGCGTTCTGCACATGGGTCGTTTGAGGCTGCGCACCGTGACCATGGGCGCCATGTCGGACGCCGTTCTCGTCCGAGCCGATGAAACCGGCTCCATGGACATATGGCATGAACCGCTCGTCTCCGCTCAGGCTCCACTCTCGATCGACTGGCCGTCGGCGCCCCGGCTCGTCGATCTCGCCTGGTCACCCGCGCTGAACCGGTTCGTGGCGACCGGCAGCCGCTTCGGCCCGGCCGTGTGGTTCCTCGACGTGCCGACAACGCCCGGCACCCCGCTGCCCGAGGACCCCTTCCGTACTACGGTCCGCCTCGTCGGCGACCGCGCTCCGGACCGCGTACGGCTGTCGCCGCGCGGTGACGTACTGGCCGTGGCGTACTCGTCGGACCCGGCTCCCACCATCGACCTGTACTGTCTGCCGCTCCTCGTCCTCCGTTCGGCCCTCTCCAAGCCCATGGGGCTGATGAACCACCAAGCGCTCTCCGATGTCGCCGCGGCGCTGGAGCACCCGGCCCTCGACGGCGAGTCCCGGCAGATGCTGGACGTGCTGCGAACCTGTCTGGAGCACCGTTTCCGGCATGACGTCGTCATCGGAGAGACGCGCGACAAGGCGACGGCAGGGGCGTACGAGATCGAGATCGAGCCAGGGGAGGCGTAATGCACCCTCTGCCGGCTTCTGCAGAAAGGGAGACCACCGGTGACCACCCGTATCGGCATCGACTTCGGCACCGCCAACACCGTCGTGGCGGGCTGGGACCAGGAGGCGGGCCGCGGCGTCCCCGTCCCGCTGCCCGGCGTCGACGTACTGCGCGAGGCGGGCCCCGGCCCAATCCAACGGGTGGTGCCCTCGCTCATCGCCTACGCCCACGACGGCACGGCCCGCCGCCTCGGCGCCCAGGTCACCCCGGACCTGGGCGAGGACCCCGGCTTCACCGTCTTCGCGTCCACCAAGAGCAACGTCGCCGGACACGCCTACGACGCGGCCCGCCCCCTCGGCGACCGCCGGATCACCGGCCGGGAGGCGGCCACCCAGTTCCTCGGCGACATCATGGCGCTGACCGTGCTCGCCATCGAGGACGACGACCTGGAGATCGTCGCCACCGCGCCCGTGGAGTCCTTCGACGGCTACCGCGACTGGCTGGTGCGCGAGGTCCGTGACGGGCTGCCCACCGCCCGGCTGCGGGTCGTGGACGAGGCCACCGCGGCCGCCGTCGGCTACAGCGCCCGGCTCAACCCCGGCGACGCATTCGCCGTGATCGATTTCGGGGCCGGCACCCTCGACGTCTCCGTCGTCCGCGTGCAGGAACCGGACGAGGCGGGCTCCGGCGCCGGGGTGCGCACGATCGCCAAACGGGGCCTGAACCTGGGCGGCAACACCATCGACGCGCTCCTCGCCGAACACGCCATGGACCGCCTCCCCCTGCCGCACGGCGACCAGATCGGCCGCAACCAGGTCTTCCGCCGCCTTCTGACCTCCGCCGAGCGGGCCAAGCGGGAGCTTGCCACCTCCGAACAGTCGGTCATCCGCGCCACCGACGCCCGGACCGACCGCGTCCACCAAGTGACCGTCACCCGCGGCGAGTTCGACGCGCTGCTGCGCGACAAGGGCGTGCTGCGCCGGATCAACCAGGCCCTGCGCTCTTGCCTCGACCTGGCCGGCACCCGCGGCTTCGGCACCCAGGACATCCGGGATGTCTTCCTCGTCGGCGGCAGCTGCCTCATCCCCGCCGTGCAGGACCTGGTGCATCTGCACTTCGACCCCGACGTGGTGCGCATGGACCGGCCTTTGGAGGCGGTGGCGGCCGGCGCGGCCGGAATCGCCGGCGGCAGCGAGCTGTTCGACCACATCCAGCACGACTACGCCATCCGGCACGTCGACCACGACACCGGTGCCTACGAGTTCGAGACCCTGGTGGAGGCCGGCACCCCCTACCCCACCGAGCAACCGGTCAGGACACTCACCGTCAGGGCGGTGCACGACATGCAGCGCAGGCTCGGCCTGGCCGTCTACGAACTCGCCCACGCCACCTACCGCGACGCCAGTGCCGAACTGGAGATCGCCTTCGACACGGGCGGCGGCGCCCGCACCGTGACCGTTACCCCGCAACAACGCCAGCAGCGCTCCATGCTCTGGCTCAACGAGGACAGCTCCACCTTCCTTGAGGCCGACCCTCCCGCCGCCGCCGGAGAAGATCGATTCCGCCTCGACTTCCGCATCGACGCCCACAAACGCCTCACCGTCACCGCCTACGACCTGCGCAGACACACGCTGGTCCTGGACCGGCAACCGGTCGTCCGCCTGGCGTGACCAGCCGGCGCCGCCCCTCCCGTCATGACATCCGAGGAGTCCTCATGTCCCACTTCACCCGTGTCCGCACCGCGTTGCACGACCCCGACCTGCTCGTCCAGGCCCTCGCCACGCTCGGCTTCACCACCGTCGAGACCCACGACACCCCGCAGACCCTCTACGGCTACCAGGGCGACGCCCGCCCCGAACGCGCCGAAGTGATCATCCGCCGCCGCCACATCGGCCGCCTGAGCAACGACATCGGCTTCCGCCGGCGTGACGACGGCACCTTCGAGGCCGTCATCAGCGAGTACGACAGCCACCCCTACGACCACCCATGGCTGACCCGGCTCGCCCGCGCCTACGGCCACACCGCCGCCCTGCGCTACGCCGAGGACAACGGTTACGAAGTGGACTCCGACGTACTCGAAGACGACGGCCGACGCCGCCTCGTCCTGCGCCGCTACACCTGAAGCAGCACTCACGTCATCGCCGACCACGCCCGCATGCACCACATTGGCCTGCGGCATCCCGGCGACAAGGTCGCAGCAGGCGCCCGTGGCCGAGATCGTACGCACGACTCCGTCACCATCAACCCGGTCAGAGCCGTCACCGCCGCCGTCGCCAACCCTGCCAACTCGGCTTCCACTGAGCCCCCTTCGAATCCGATGCCCGCGGAGTGGTCGCTCCAGCAGTAAGCCGATCTTGTCCGCTCGCACAGTCACGCCGGCCGACCCGCTCAGAGTGACGACGCACCTTCACACGGCGACCGGCAGCCGTCCGCGCCGACTGCGCATCATCCGGCGTGTCCGGCCCGAGCGCAGGCAGGCACCGAGGAGAACGGTCAGAGCGGCCGCACCGTAGGCCCATGTCTGAAGGGGAACCCCGGGTAGCAGGCGTCCCGCGAGATAGAGGACGGTGCCGGCCAAGGTGACGGTCAGCCATTCCCAGCGGCCGTCCAACGCGACGAGAGCGACGACGAGCAGCGAGTACCAGGGGTAGCTGGGCGAGACCAGCAGCAGGGTCGTGCCGGTCAGCAGCAGGGCGCCGCGCCAGGGGCGGGCGGGGTCGCCGCGCAGCCACACGTACAGGGCGGCCAGTGCGAGGAGTACGAGCGCGGCCACTCCGGCGGCGGCGTCCGGCAACAGCGACCGCAGCAGGGCGAAGCGCCGTACGTGACCCGGTTGGTAGCCCTCCTCTTGGAGGTAGCCGGGGAGGTAGCCGAGGACGCCGGCACCGGAGGCGGCGACATAAGGCAGGTAGGCGAGCGCGACCGCGGCGACGACGGCCGCGAGCAGTCGCGTGATGCGCTTCGGACTGTGCTGGCCGGACAGGGCGCCGGGCAGCACCAGGACGGGCAGGAGTTTCACGGCGACGGCTGCGCCCAGGAGTGCGCCGCGGCGGGCGCCGGCGGTGGCGGTACCGAGGGCGAGGACGGTGAGCAGCACGCCGAGGGTGTCGATGTGGGCGTTGTTGACCGCTTCGAAGGCGACAGCCGGACACCAGGCCCACAAGGCGGCGCGGGCCGGTGCCCGCCGGGGATCTCCGCGACGGCGCAACACGACCAGAAGGGCCACGGTGGTGCCGAACGCCAGGACCGCGCCGCCGACTTGGAGCGGCTTGTGGCGGCTGTCCGGTGGGGAGACGGTGTGCACGGCGAAGAACCAGCCCTCGGCGACGGGCGGGTAGATGGTCGGGACGGTGGGGCGGTTGATGCGGACGCACAGGCCGCTGTCCGTCCGGGTCACCCCCCAGTCCTCGCAGGCGCCTTCGGTGGGGAAGAGCCAGTCGTCGCGCAGGTGGGCGAGTTCGGGGGCGGCGGGCGGGTCGGCGTAGGGGGAGATGCCTGCGGCTTGGACCCGGCCGTCCCAGGCATAGCGGAACATGTCGTTGCTGGTGTGGGGCGGGGTGGCGAGCGCGGCCAGCGCGATGGCGGCCGACCCGGCCAGTACGAGACCGGTCGCGGCGCGGGCCGAGACCTTTCGGACCGTCCAGGCAGCCGCGGCAAACAGGGTCCAGGTGACGGCGTAACCGGCCAGCAGACGGCGGGGGTTGCTCAGGCTGTCCCCCGCGTGAAGTGTGTCGATGACCGTTGCGGTGAGCGCGGCAAGCAGGGTCGCGGTGACGGCGACGCGGATATGCGTACGACGGCTGCCGCTGTTCGCCGGCCGTGGTGGCCGCTCTTGCAGGGAGTCGGTCGGCCGGGGTTGCGGCGGGTGGGAGGTGGCGGTTTCGGTCATGGGTGTGCGGGCCTTCCGATGGCCGTGGCGTGGGCGTTGCCGTGCCTCGGCTTCGGCTTCGGCTTCGGCTTCGGCTTCGGCTTCGGCTTCGGACGGTGGAGTTCAAGGAAGGGGCGGCCGTCGGCCGTCCACCGGCCGGTCGGAACCCAGCCGGTGGCGTCGGCGGCGTACAGCAGCGCGGTGATACCAATACGGGCCCAGGGGAAGGGTCGGCCGTGCCGTCCCTGACCGTCTTCGACGCGGACGGTCAGGCGTTCGTCCACATCGTGCGGGGCGACCTCGGCCAGCAGGCGCCCGCCAGGAGCGACCAGTTCGCGCAGCCGGGTGAGCAGGGCGAACGGATCGCCGCCGATGCCGACATTGCCGTCCATCAACAGGACGGTGCCCCAGCGGCCCTCCCCCGGCAGACGCTCGAAGACGGACCGCCGTACGGCTGCACCCCCGTACCGCCGGGTCCGGGCGACGGCGGCCGGGCTGACGTCCACGCCCAGCGCCGGTACACCACGTACAGCCAGCGCGGCCACAAGACGGCCCGGCCCGCAGCCGACGTCCAGGACCGGACCGGTGCAGCGGCTCAGCACACTCGTGTCGGCGGTATCGGGAGGTGCGCACCAGCGCTCGACGTCCAGCGGCAGTACCGCCTCGCGAAGGGCGTCCGGGTGATCAGTGGATGACAGACGGCGCAGGAACAGCAGACCACGGCCGGCGCGAAGGGCGTGGGCATAGGGATCGTCGGTCCACGGCTCGCCCGGCTCTACGGGTTCGAACCCATCCGCGGGTGCGGGCCGCCGTCGGCCCATGACCAGATCGGCGGAGCCGTCGGTCGATCCGCTGTCGACGACGTTCGGGCGCCGACCGGCCGGGATCCGGTCCAGCGCCCAGGGCAGGGCCTCGGCCTCGTCGAGGCAGGGCAGCACCACGTCGTCCCGGGCAGGGGTGGAGGGGGAGGTCTCGATCACCCCACTCACCCTACGAACACGAAAGGGACATAAGGGACTTGGCGATCTTACGGATCGCTGACGTCCACGGCCGCACCCGCAGACGACCGGACACCACCGCGAGACTCACCAGCGTGAACGTGTGCTCGTCGTGGACGACGATCCCACCGTCTCCGAGGTCGTCGTCGGCTGTCTGAACCGGGCGTGCTTCGCCGTCGACGTGGCCGCCGGCGGCCCCACCGCCGCGGCCGGGGCCGCCGCACCCGCCGGACCTGGTGGTGCTGGACCTGATGCTGCCCGGCATGGACGGGCTGGAGGTCTGCCGCCGCCTCCGGTGGGTAAGCCCGCTGCCGGTGACCATGCTGACCGCGAGTGGTGACGATGAGGACCGCGCAGACCGCGCGATGGGGGTCCGTCAGGAGTTCGTCCGGCTTCCGGCCGTGGCGCGCGGCTGCCTGACGTCACCGGTCCGGGACGCCACCACCAGCAGGGCGAATCCCACGGCGAAGCCGACCATGGTCAACACGCCCCGCGGCCAGAAGATATGGCTGTCGAAGAACGACCAGCACGCCCCCAGCACCACCACGACACCGGGCAGCACCCGCACACCGTGGCGCCGCAACAGCACCAGGCCCGTGGCGAGGGCGGCGACCGCCAGCGCGTACACCCCTGCCCGGCCCAGTTCGTCCCCGGTCGCGAACAGCCGCCCCACCACCCCGCGCACACCGGTGCCCGCCGCCGTCCCGGCGCCTATGCCGGCCACCGCGTCCAGCCCGGTGTAGTAGGCGGCGTAGCAGAAACAGCCGACCCACGCGAGCACGGTCAGGGCGCCTTCCACATCCCGCCTCGGCCTCCCCCACAACGGGACCAGCAGGCCGAGGACCAGGAGGGGGAAGGCGGGCAGCAGGACGATGTGCAGCCCGGCCCAGTGGTCGGCCGTCGCCGCCGTCAGATGGCGCGGATGTGTCAGACCCGCCACGGCCAGCAGCAGGGGCGGCACGGTCACCAGAGCCGTCGTACGAAGAGTTCGCATCGCGCCACCGTACGAACCCGCCGAGCACGGCACCGCCGCTGCCGCCGACGCGTAAGACACCCGTAAGACACCCGCGAGAGGTGCAACAGGCGTCAGCGGATTCGGACTTACGAAGGCGGCCGCCGTCGCATGCGGCGTGTCTCCCGCACAGCCAGCAGGAGGGCCAAGCGCGGGCCTGCCTGCGGTATGGGATGGCCGCAGGCAGGCCCGGTCAGTGGCTCAGCGCAGCACGGTCACTTGCACTCCTGGCCGGTGTTGATGCAGTCGACCAGGGTGTTCATCACCTGCTCGTCGAAGACATTGACGAAGTCTCCATGGTCGGTGATCGGCTTGTGCATCTGCTCCGGGAAGCCGTCCACCGCGTAGAAGGCGCTCGACTGTCCGTTGTCGTTCAGGCTCGGCGCGTCCACGTCGTACACCAGGCGCTGCACCAGCTGCGGAATGGCCTGAAAGCCGTTCGGGCAGGCACCGGTGTTCGGGTCGGCGAACGCGACGTGATCACGGTGGTTGGCGCTGTCGATGTTCCGGCCGTCCCAGCAGCTCTGGAACTTGGACGTCCGGACGACACTGCTGCCCTCGGGACAGATCGGGTACTTGTCCGTCAGCTGTCGGTCCTCGAAGCCGGTGCAACTCCATGCGGCGTTGGCATTGGCTGTTCCGTTGGTGAACGCCTTGGCGTCACCGGTGATGATCCGCAGGAACTTGGGCATCGCCACGACCTTGCCGGCCGCATTGCCCACGTACTCCAGGGTCACCTGTGACGCCGTGAGGATCTTCCCGGCGTTGCCCTCCGCGCCCCCGCCCGCCTGGTCGGCGTCGAACTCCTGGGTGCCGTCCTGCAGGCGGAGAACCGGCCAGTAGTACGACGACTTGTCGCCCTGGTTCTGGCAGGTGGTCTCGCCGTCCGCGAAGTCCTCGTCACTGGCGAAGGCGTCGTTCGCCTGGTTGCCGACATAGTCGTGCGTGTGGTGCGCTCCATTGTCCACACCCGGGGCGACGATGATGTTGTCGGTGTTGTACAGCTTGTTCGCGTTTACCCCGCAGTCAGTGCTGAACTTGCCGAGCGAGGCGTTCTGTTGCTGCTGGGGGCTGTTGACGTTGGGCTGGACGGTGGTGATGTCCACGAAGTCGGCGGCGACCGGACCGTTGCCGGCCTGACCGCTGTCGGCGGGCTCCTCCTGCCCGTTCCCCGGGTTCTGGCCGTTCTGATCTTCGCCGCCCTCCCCGTTGCCGGCCTGATTCTCGGCGGCGCGGAGCGTACAGGCGGCCAAGGACTCCAGACCTTGCGGCCGGTCTGCTGTACGACCGATGGCGATGGCGATCCGGTCGATGGTCGCGGTCCGCTTTTCCTTCAGCGGGCTCATGATCGCGTTGTTGGCGAAGTTGCTGTCCTGCCGTACGGCCTGGGTCGAGCTCTGCAACCGCTGGTAGGCATCCGCGACTTGCTGGTCCAGCAGCGCGAGTTCCCTGTCGACCTCGGCCCTGGCCTGATCGGGCACCTGCTGCAGCCGGGTACCGACATCGGGACAGTCAATGGTGGCGGCCCCCGCCGCCATGGCTTGGTTCAGCTGATCCTGGGACGAACTCTTGGTGGTGTTGCCACTGCCGCTCTCACCGGCCGAGGCGTACACATTCACCGCTATCAGTCCCCCTGCCCCCAGGGCAGTCGCCGCCACGGCCGCGATGGCCCGGCGGGTCGTTTTCGATCGCTTGCGCGTGCTCCGTCGCATGGGGCTCCTTTGAGATCTCTGGGGCGAGCGCCGGCCAGGTGGCGCTTCCGCTCACCGCCACGGCGCGTTCGATGCCGATGCCGTTCGTGATGCAGGCCCGACCGAAGCGCCGCGCTCAGCGACAGCCCGGCACCACGGGGTTGGCAGACGAAGCCACCAGCCCGCTCCGGCCATGGCCCGCGCCAGGTGGCCCGGGCGAGCCCGACAGGAGAGAGCCTCGACGGGACTCAAGGACACTGGCCGAGTGCCGTACGTGATCACTTAGCCTCCTCGGAATCCTCAAGCGCCGCCGACCTGCTGCGACTTCGTCACCAGGGGTACGGATGGGACAAGCTCGATGAGAGAGCACGCGGTGTCGCGTAAGGCTCTCGTAAGGATTCGCGGGACCGGGCCCCGTCCGGACGCTCGGCCGACCGAGTCACCAACGCCACCCAACCGCACACCCGACCGGTGCCGATCCGCTCGCCCACGGACATGCGAGCGAAGGCACCGGTCACGCGACTGGTGAACGCGCCGCAGCGACAACCGGCCGTCGCACACGGAGCCGGCGGAACCGATCGCGTCGCAGCAGCGGCCGTTCGACGAGGACGTACGAGACGAGGGCCGCCGCGACCGCCGCCGTGACGCCGGCGGGGAGCAGCCAGTCGCCGTCCACGCCGAGGTCGGAGAGCAGCCGGACGACGGGGTGGTGCCACAGGGACATCCCGTAGCTGAGGTTGCGTCCGACCCACGCCAGCGCGGGGACGGACAGCAGACGGGAGGGCCATGACTGTGGGCACATGTCCATCGCGGCGACCACCACGGCCGACAGAAGGCGGCAGCCAGAGATCCGACCGTTTACCACACAGGGTTCCACCCGCCCGGTTCGGTGATCGGGATCTGCCAAGCGATCAGGCCCAGCCGCGCGAGCGCCGGCCAACACAGTCGTCCCGCCCATCGGCGCAACAGCGCCGGCCGCGCGGTCGTCAGCGCGTGGTCGGGCCAGCGCGATGGCCGGCAGCGCCGCGACCCAGCCCACACCGTCCGCGCCGTCGCGTGGCGCAGGAGCACCAGCCGGGTCGGAAGACGACCCGCACGACACCGTGATCATCACAAGGTGCAGGGCATCGCGGAACAAGCCCTCACCCGTTCTTAGAAGGTGACGGACCTGCCGGTCAGCCGCGAAGGCGCAGCGAGCGCACACGACTTCGCGGACCTGCGGAGGATTTTCACCAAGCTCCGCCCGAAGCCGCAGCACGCCAACACACTGCTGCGGACCCGGCTCGCCCTGACGAACGCGGAGATCATCGGACGCCTGGTGACGGGCAGAGTGACGACGCCCTCGAACCAGGAGCTTGGCACGTCGTCAACAAGCACTGTGTGGCCGACACAGACCACGGCAGCAGAATGCCGGGCACACGCGCGAACGCACCGACTGCCGGAGGAGCCGGCGCACAAGGCTTCAACCGGAGGACGAGAGCCATACTGGACCGTGCGGGGGACGATCTCGTGGTGGCTTGGTAGTGGAGGGGCAGCAATCCGGTGAGCAGCAACAGCCAGGGACTGGGGAAGGCCGAGGTGCGGCTCAAGTGGGACCCAAGTCCCTGGAATCAGCCACCCCATCACCTCGACATCATCGCCGCCACCTACTCGGCGGACGCCCCCTACGGGCGGCCGGTGTACGTCGTCCACTTCGACAGCCGCTCACCGGACGGCACCATCAACATGAGCCGGCACAGCCAGACCGGCCAGGGCTTCGGCTATGTCGAAGTGATGACGCTGGAGCTCGATCGCCTCGCGCCCTCCTTCGCACGAGTAGTCGTGGGCGTGGCGATCCACCAGAACAACGGACCCAAAACCTTCGGCGACATATCGAACGCCGGAGTGCTGGTGGTCGAGGGGTACAGGGAACTGCTCAAGGACGACTTCGCACAGTTTGCCGGATCCACCGCCGCCACCGTCGCGGAGTTCACCCGTGATACCTCCGCAGCCTGGGAGTTTCACCAGATGGTTCGAGGGTTCGACAGCGATCCCGTGGTCTTCACCGCGGAGATGGGCAACGCCCCGCAGCGCTGACCGCCAGCAGCGCAGAAACGTACGGCCGTTCACGTCGGCATCGTCCTGGCCACGGAGCACCACCCCGACTGACCGTGGCACCTCCGCCTCCTGGTCACCGCGTGAGTGGGGCGGTGATCTGCAAATGACCGAGGTCCTCTGACGCATCCGCGTACCCCGCCCGCCACGGCCAGAACTCATACCTGCACGACATCGGCCACGTCTCCTGCCACATCACGCTGCCGGAGCACCGCTGTTCCGCCCCCGCCGCACACCCCCACGCAGGAGCTCTGATCGTGCTCATGAGTGACCGCGGTTTCCGTTCACGTGTCTTCGGCCCACCGTGCCCGGGATCCGTCCAACGCGACGCCAGCGGGCCAGTACGGCCCGGCCGTAGTTGTTCGTGCCGGCCACACGGTCCAGCTCCGCGCCACTGGGCACACGCCCCGCGGTCAGCTGCCGCTGGAAGTGCTCCCCATCACCTCCTCCACCGTCACTCCCGCAGACCGAGACGGATCGCCCTGCGGCGGCAGAGCGTGCCTCGCCGACTCTCCATCTCCTACCGACTCTCGACCGCTCTCATCCGCCCCTTGCCGCCCCGAACTTGTCTCGTCTCGGCCCTCTGCTCCTGTCTCTCGCCGGACGTGCTCTGCATTGTCTCGACGGCCGGAACGGTGCGCGAGCAGTTCCACCGACAACAGCAGAGCGACCGGCGGCCAACCCACCACCAACATCGGCTTCCACGCCAGCGCAGGCGCCGCCGCCACATTCGCCGCCAACGACACCGCGATACCGAGCAGGAACGCCAGCCACACCACGGCCCGCGCCCGGCGGCCCCCACCCCGATTCGGGGTCAGCAGTCCGACCGTCGCCAACAGCAACAACCCGTCAACCGAGAGGGGCCACAGCGTCGCGCTCACCGCATCCGCCCCGCCCTGCAAGGCAAACGCCCGCTGATGAACGTACGAGGCGTATCCAGCCACCGACGCCACCACCAACGCGCAGCCCCGCCGCACCCACACCTCAAACCCGACACCGGTACCCCCGGTGTCTAGTGAGGCATCACGAACACTCGGAGCCTCTTCGCGCTCCGCCGCGCCCAAGGCGCTCACCGGGAACCACCCCCACGACGACGGCGCTTCAGCTGTTGCGGCACCGCCACCGTCCCGGAAACAATCAGCTCACGGCCCATCCGGGGCCGTACAGATGCTGTCGGTGCCCCGCCGGGGACGCTTCGCCACACTCTGTGTTTCACCAGGTCACGTGAGCTCATCAGGTTGGCCCCGGCCTGCCCGACGTGCATCAAGTCCCTTTCAAGCACGGCGAATTCGGCATACCAACTGTCCTGGTCGCAGCCCGGAACACTGCCAAGGATCACAGCGGCGAGGTTCGCCGGGAGCCAGCGATCCGGACCGCGAGACACGTGCCGTCGTGTCTGTCGCCGACTTGCTCGTGCCCGCGGCCTCCGGCTCTCCCGCGGGACGAGCACGCCGTCCATGGGCGGAGTTCATCTCCGCTTTGGCCGCACGGCGGTGCCTCCCGCAATCGCTCCGCGGCAAGCCCCCGCCGTAGCACCGCACCGTCGGCTCAGCGCAGCCGGTCCTTGGCCTTGTAATACGCGCCGCCGAAGGGCAGGAACCAGGCGGTGCCGTTGTAGAAGGGGACGGGGACCTTGGGGAAGCCGAGGCCGCGCAGGGGGTTGGCCTCCGGCTTGCCGTCCATCATCTCGGCGACGGCCCGGCCCATGTAGGTGGCCATCTGGACGCCGTGGCCGCAGTAACCCATGGAGTAGTACAGGCCGTTGACATCGCCCGCGTGCGGGAGGCGGTCCCAGGAGAAGCCGACCGTGCCGCCCCAGACGTAGTCGATCCGGACGCCGTCCAGCTGAGGGAAGATCTGCGTCATCTCCCGCGTCAGGATGTCCCCGCTCTTGAGGTCGGATGCCGGGTTGGAGGGAGCGAAGCGGGCCCGGCCGCCGAAGGCCAGACGGTGGTCGGGAGTGAGGCGGATGTAGTGGCCGATGTTCTTGGAGTCGACCACCAGACGGGCGTTGGGGATCAGCTGCCGTGCCCGCTCCTCCCCCAGCGGTTCGGTCACGACGATGAAGCTGCCGACGTTGATCAGCCGCTTGCGGAACCACGGCAACGCCTTGTCGGTGTAGGCGTCGGTGGCGGCCATGACCTGCTTGGCGCGGATGGTGCCGTGCAGGGTTTCGACCAGGAAGCCTCCATCCGGAAGCCGGGTCAGGCCGGTGGCCGCGTTGCGTTCGTGGATGCGTGCGCCCGCGCGCTCGGCGGCCTCGGCGAGGCCGTGGACATACTTGCCGACGTGCAGCCCGGCGCTGAGCGGATCGAGCAGGGCGCCGTGGTAGTGGTCCGAGCCCAGCTCCGACCTCAGCTCGTCGCGGGAGAGCAGGGTGGTCTCGTGGTCGAAGTGCTCGGCCAGCTCGCGCTGCTTGGCCCGCATGGCCTCGAAGTGCTGCGGCTTGTAGGCGACTCCGAGGCGACCGGAGCGGTTGAAGTCGCAGTCGATCTGCTCCTTGTGCGTCAACTCCTCGACGACGTCGACCGCTTCGCGGAAGGCGTCGTACAACTCCCGTGCGCGTTCCTGTCCGTAGCGCTTGCGGGCCTCGCCGACCGGGATGGTGATGCCCTGGGTGCACATGCTGCCGTTGCGTCCCGAGGCACCCGAGCCGACCTTGTCCTTCTCGACGAGGACGACGCGGGCGCCCTTGCGGGCGGTGTGGTAGGCGGTGGACAGGCCGGTGATGCCGCCGCCGACGACCACGACGTCCGCTTCCTCGGGCAGGTCACGGCCGGAGCGGTCGGGCAGGGGCGGGGCGGTGTCCAGCCAGTACGGGATCTGCTTCATGACGGGGCTCCTGTTCAGCAACCGAGCAGTGCCGGCAGGCCCGACAGGTCGGGCAGTTCGTCGTACGGCTGGTGGTCGGCGCTGCCGGGGCGGCCGTAGCGGTTGATCCACACCCGGCGCTTCAGCCCGAGGTCACGGGTCGGGATGATGTCGTACTCCCAGCCCTGGGCGGTGTGGATGACCTGGGACGGATCGACGCCGATGGTCTTGTACGCGTGCTCGAAGGTCTGCCGGTCCGGCTTGTACGCACCCGCCTGCTCGGCGGTGATGACATGGTCGAACTCGACGCCGATGTTGGCGATGTTCTGCGCGATGAACCGGTCCTCGGTGTTCGAGATGATCGCAATCTCGTAGCGGGACTTCAACGCCCGCAGCGCGTCCGGGACTTCGGGGAAGGGGCCGAAGGCGGGGACGGCCTCGACCAGGGCGTCGCCGTCCGACTCGCGGTACTCCAGGCCGTGCAGACGCATCGCCGTCCTGAGGCTGGAGTGGAGGACCTCGTGATAAGGGCGGTAGGACTCCAGGACCGCCTGGAAGCGCATGACGCGGAAGTCGTCGAGGAACTCGTCGACGTCCAGGCCGTCCAGGTCCAGCCTGTCGGCGAGGACCTTCAGGGTGGTGGGGGTGAGCTGGAAGTCGACCAGAGTGCCGTAGGCGTCGAAGGTGACGATCTCTCGCATGGGGATCAGCCTCGTTTCAGGGGGTTCAGACGATCTTCTCGCCGGGGGCGACGACGGCGTCGAGGGCGGTCAGGTCGGTGGCGTCGGGGATCCAGTCGGCCGCCGCAGCGTTCGCGGTGACTTGGTCGGGGGTCATGGCGCCGCAGATCACGGAACCCACGGCGGGCAGAGCCGCGAGTCCGCCGACGGCCACCTGGAGCAGGCCCAGGCCGCGTTCCGCGCCGTACGCGGTCAGCGCCTCGACCCGGTCGAGGGCGGCGTCAGTGAGCCAGCCCTGCCGCCACGACAGCCGGCTGCCGGACGGAGGCGCTTCGCCGCGCCGGTACTTGCCGCTGAGCAGGCCGTTGGCCAGCGGGTAGTACGGCAGCAGGTCGACGCCATGGCGCAGACAGGCGGGGATCAGGTCCTGCTCCACGCCGCGATCGAGCAGGTGGTAGCGGGCCTGGGTGGACACGAAGGAGTCGGTGAGCCGGCCGGCCGGGAGGTTGGAGCAGCCGAGGTGCCGGATCTTGCCCTCGTCGACCAGCTCGCGCAGGGCGGCGACGGTCTCGTCCAGCGGGGTGACGCCGTCCGGCTCGTGGTACTGGTACAGGTCGATGCGGTCGGTGCCGAGCCGGCGCAGCGAGGCTTCGACCGCGTACCGGATGTAGGGGCGTGCGCCGCGCCGGCCGTACCGGGTCGCGTCCGGTCCCATCTCCATGCCGAACTTGGTGGCCAGGACGACCTGGTCACGGCGGCCCTTCAGCGCGGCGCCCAACAGCCGTTCGCCGTCGCCGCGTTCGCCGCCCCGGTCGCCGAACCCGCCGTACATGTCAGCCGTGTCGAAGAGGGTGATCCCGGCGTCCAGCGCGGCGTGGACGACGGCTCTCGTGCCGTCCTCGTCGAGGCGGGAGCCGATGTTGTTGCCGCCGAGGCCGACCACCGAGACGGTCGGCCCGCGCTCGCCGAGCGTGCGGTACCTCATGGCCTGTCCCCGAACCCGATGCAGACGTTCTTGGTCTGTGTGTAGCTCGCCAGCGCCTCCAGTCCCTTCTCCCGGCCCCAGCCGCTGTGCTTGTAGCCGCCGAAGGGGAGTTCGATACCGGTGCCGACGCCGGTGGCGTTGACGTAGACCTGGCCCGCGCGGATGCCCTCGGCCATGCGCAGGGCCTTGTCGATGTCGCGGGTCCAGACGTAGGAGGCCAAGCCGTACGGGGTGTCGTTGGCGATCGCGAGGGCTTCCTCGGCGTCGTCGAAGCCGATGACGGTGACGACCGGGCCGAAGATTTCCTCGCGGGCGCAACGGGCCTGGTTCGTCAGGCCGGTGAGGACGGTCGGCTCGATGTAGTAGCCGTCGGCGAGTTCGGGGTCGGCGGGGGCGCCGCCCCCCACGCGCACCTCGGCGCCCTCCTGCCGGGCCAGGTCCAAGTAGCCCTGGACGCGGTCGCGTTGGCGGGCGGCGACCAGCGGGCCGAGGTCGGGGTCGTCGAGGCCGGGGCCCAGCCTCAGCGAGGCGGCGTGCGCCACCAGCCTCTCGAGGAATTCCTCGGCGCCGCGCTGCAGCAGGATCCGGGTGCCGGCCGAGCAGGTCTGACCGGCGTTGCCGAAGGCGGATCCGGCGACGGCGCCCAGGGCCAGGTCGAAGTCGGCGTCGGCGAAGACCACGACCGGTGACTTGCCGCCCAGCTCCACGACCGCGGGGACCACGTTGGCCGCGGCGGCCTGGGCGACCTTGATGCCCGTCGGGACCGAGCCGGTGAAGGTGACCTGGTCGATGCCCGGGTGCCCGGCGAGGGCGGCTCCGGTCTCGCCGTCGCCGGGGACGACGTTGAGCACGCCGGGCGGCAGTCCGCACTCCAGGGCGATGCGGCCGATCTCCAGCGGGGTGAGCGGCGCTTCCGGGGAGGGCTTGAGTACGACCGTGCAGCCCGCCGCCAGTGCCGGGGCGGAGCCACGTGCGGTGTTCTGGAGCGGGTAGTTGAACGGGATGATCTGGCCGGAGACGCCGATCGGCTCCCGGACGGTGTAGTCGATCAGCCCCGGGCCCAGCGGGATCGTGCTGCCGCCGAGCTTGTCGGTGACGCCCGCGTAGAACTCGAAGTAGCGGGCGGCGGCCTCCACGTCGGCCCTCGCCTGACTCAGCGGCTTGCCGACGTCCCGGCTCTCCAGCCGGGCCAGGCGTTCGCCGTCGGCGCGGATCGCCTGGGCGATGCGGTTCAGCAGCCGACCCCGGTCCGCACTGCGCATCCGTGCCCAGTCGGGAGCCGTGAAGGCCGCGCGGGCCGCGGCCACCGCCCGGTCCACATCTGCCGCGCCGGCCAGGGCCAGCTCGGTGATCGCCGTCCCGTTCGACGGGTCGAGGACGGTGAAGGTGCGGCCGTCGACGGCGGGAATCCGCTTGCCGTCGATCAACAGCTCGGTCGGCATCCCGGTCGGCAGCTCCGTCAGGAAGTCGGTCACGGCTGGATCTCCCCCTGTGCCTCGCCGAAGATGACGACCTCGTCGCCGGGGTGGACGGTACGGATCCTGCGCACCCACAGCACGATGCCGTCCTGCGGAGCCCGGACCTCTTCCAGCGTGTTGCCGTAGTGGTCGGTGATGTGGCCGATCAGGTCGCCCTCCTTGCAGTTCTCCCCCGGTTCGGCGTGCCCGACGAAGAAGCCTCCGGCGCCGGAGCGCGCGAAGGTGCCGGTGACCGCCGTGTACGTGTCGCGCAGCTCCGGCTCGCCGTCCGTCATGCCGAGTTGGCGCATGATGTTGCGCACCGAGCCGAGGTGCAGCTCGACCGTGGCTTCCCGGTAGGTGCCGCCGCCCGCCTCGATGGTGATCGCGGGCTTGCCCGCCGCGAGGGTGGGATGGCGTACCGTGCCGCCCCACTTGCCGCCCTTCCAGACCAGCTGGTGCCCGGCCGCCAGGCCGATGCCGGTGGCCAGGTCCTCGTAACCGCCCTGCACGATGACCAGCGGGGCGATCTCGCCGAAGGTGCCTCCGGTGTGCAGGTCCACGAGGGCGTCGATGGCGGGGACGACCTGCTCGACGAAGGTGGCGGCCAGGCGCAGGGAGTACGAGCCGTCCGCGTCGCCCGGGAAGATGCGGTTGAGGTTCAGGTGGTCGAGGCCGCTGGAGCGGGCGGCGGCCTCGAAGGCGGGGGTGTTCATGCAGGGGATGCCGACCAGGGTGCCGCGCAGCGTGGCCGGGTCGGTCTCGGCCAGGACGCGGCGGACGGCCTCCTGGCCGTCGTACTCGTCGCCGTGGACGCCCGCGTCGACGCAGAGCACCGGGCCGGGCTCGACGCCGTTGACGACGATCAGCGGTATGCCGAGCTGCACGCCGTACGTGCTGGTACCGACCGGGATGAGGCCCTGGGCGCGCTCGCCGGGGGCGACGGTCAGCGGACCGATGGAGTACATGCGGGGGTTCCCTTCGTGGATCACAGGCGGGCGGACGCCTCGGCGAGGGTGTCCGCGATGATGTCGGCGATACGGTCGAGGAGTGCGCGGTCGCTGATCAGCGGGGGCGCGATCTGGACCAGCGGGGCCGCACGGTTGTAGACGCGGGCGAGCAGGCCGGCCTCGCGCAGTCGACGCGGGATCAGGTCGGCGACGAGGGCGGCGCGGGCGGTGTCGCTGAAGCCGCCGTTCTCCTGGTCACCGACGAGTTCGCAGGCGTAGAAGAAGCCCGCGCCACGGACGTCACCGACGACCGGCAGGTCCGCGAGCGCCGCCATGCGTGTCGCAAGGTGGCCCTGGAGGGTGCGGACGTTGTCCAGGACCCGGTCCCGCTCCATGATCTCCAGGCTGCGCAGGGCGATGGCCGCGCTCAGCGGGTGCCCGGCGAAGGTGTAGCCGTGGTTGAGGACCGCGCCTGGCCGGTTGATGACGTCGACGACGGGGCCGCTGACCAGCGTCGCGCCCATGGGGGCGTATCCGGCGGTGATGCCCTTGGCCACGGTGACGATGTCGGGGCGGGCACCGTAGCGGTCGCCGCCGAACCACTCCCCCAGCCGACCGAACGCGGTGATCACCTCGTCGGCGACCAGCAGGAAGCCGTACCGGTCGGCCAGCGCGCGCAGCCCCGGCCAGTACCCCTCCGGCGGGGTGATGCACCCGCCGCGGTTCTGCACCGGTTCGGCGATCAGCATGGCGACCGTCTCCGGGCCCTCGGCCAGGATCGCGGCCTCCAGCTCGGCGAGCAGGCGGGCCGTGAACACCTCGTCGTCGGCGTACTCGGGGGCGAGGCCGAAGCGGTTGGTGTCGGACACGAACCGGGTGTCGATCGCCGGGGGCCCGTACGGCTCCTTCAGACCGGGGTCGTCGGTGAACGACAGGGTGCCGATGGTCAGCCCGTGGTAGGCGCCGCGCCGGGCGATCGCCTTGGTGCGGCCCGGTTCGCCGCGCAGCCAGTGGTATCTGCGGGCGATCTTCCAGGCCGCCTCCACGGCTTCGGCGCCGCCGCCGGAGAAGAAGGTGTGCTCGATGTCGACGGGGGCGATCCGGGACAGCCGCTCGGCGAGTTCGATGGCTGCCGGGTGCGCGGAGGCGGACCACAGCGGGCTGAAGCACAGGTCGCGCAGCTGCCGTTCGGCCGCCTCGGCGAACTCGGCGGCGTAGGAGTAGCCGAGTTGGCAGCAGTACAGGCCGGACAGTCCGTCTATGTAGCGTCTGCCGTCGGTGTCTTCGAGGTACGGCCCGTCGCCGCGCTCCACGACGAACAGGTCCTCGCCGCCGGGGCCGAGCGAGCCGTTGGGGGTCATGTTCAGGAGCAGATGCCTGGTCGCGGTGGCGGCGACTCCGGCTGCCGGGGTGCGGGTGCTGGTGGTCATGGGGTTTCGCCTCCGGCGCTTCCGGTGGCGAGGCCGACTGCGGGCTCGGTCGGCAGCAGGCCGTCCTGTCTGCCGGAGCCGCCGAGCATGCGCACCACGCTGACCAGTGCGAGGGCCACCACGGCCACGGCGATGATCAGTGCGCTGACGGCGGTCACCGACGGATCGACGTCGTACTGGAGGACGTTGAACATCTCGACCGGCAGGGTCACGGTGCCCACGGAGGACAGGAACTGCGAGACGAAGAACTCGTCGAAGCTGGTGATGAAGGAGAAGACCGCTGCGGCGACGACTCCGGGCATGGCCAGCGGGAAGGTGATGCGCCGGGCGACGGTGAGGCGGCCCGCGCCCATGCTGGCGGCGGCGTCCTCCAGCCGTTCGTCGATGCCCTTCAATGTGGCCATCAGGATCATCACGGCGATCGGCGAGGCGAGCACGGTGTGGCCGAGGGCGATGGCGATCGGGCTGCCGAGCATCGCGGCGGGTTCGAAGAGGAGGAACAGGCCCAGGGCGATGACGATCTGGGGGATGACCAGGGGTGCCAGCACCAGGCCGTAGACCGCCGAGCGCAGCGGGAGTTCGCTGCGGACCAGGGCCGTCGCCGCGGTCATGCCCAGGATCAGGGAGAACACCGTGGTCAGCGCGGCGACCAGGGCGCTCAGGGAGAGCGCGGCCGGCCATTTGCTGCCGTCCGCGAACAGCTGCTGGTACCAGCCGAGCGTCCAGGAGTCCGGCGGGAAGGAGCCGAAGGCGTCCTTGCCGAAGGAGGTGACGACGATGACGGTGATCGGCAGGGCCAGGAACAACAGGATGAGCGTGGACAGAACCGTGAGGGTGATCCGGCCGGCCAGGGTGGAACGGAGCTCGATCATGAGGCCGCACCCCGATTCCGGTAGGCCTCGCGCGCCGACTTCAGCAGCCTCAACAGCAGCAGTCCGGCGAAGGTGAGCAGCAGCAGGATGATGCCGAGGGCGGAGGCGCCGTTCCACTGGTTCTGCTTCATCACCTGCTCGTCGATGAGCGAGGCGACCATGGTCTGCTTCTCGCCGCCCATGAGTGCGGGGGTGAGGTAGTAGCCGAGGCAGAGGATGAAGCACAGGACGCCCGCGTTGACCAACCCGGGTGCCACCAGCGGCAGATAGACCCGCCGGAAGATCGTCACCCGCCCCGCGCCCATGCTGGCCGCCGCGGCGAGCAGCCGCCGGTCGATGCCGCGCATCACGGCGTACAGCAGAAGCACGGTGTACGGCAGCATGACCGCCGTGGTGCCGATGACGACGCCGAGTTCGTTGTACAGCAACTGGTAGGGCGCGCCCGGGAAGTGAATGCTCGTCAGGGCGTTGTTCACCACGCCGTGTTCGCCGAGCAGGATGATCCAGCCGTAGGTGCGCACCAGGGCACTGACGAAGTGCGGGACGACGACCACCAGCATCACCAGGCCGGCCCACAAGGGCTTGAGGCGGGACACCGCGGCGGCCAGCAGGAAGCCGACGACGAGACTGAGCAGTGAGGTTTCGGCGGAGATGCGCAGGGTCGTGAGCAGGATCTCCAGGTTGGCGCCGCGGAATGCATCGGCGTACCAGTGGAGTGTCCAGCCGCCCGTCTCGCCCTTGAGGCTGAGGAGGAGGGTGCTGAAGATCGGGTAGACGAAGAGGATCAGCAGGTAGACGACGACGGGGGTGGCGTTGAGCAGCCCGAAGCGGGTGCGGCGGTCCGACAGCACGCGGCGCGGGCGGCGGCCGGGTGGGGCGGTGGGCGCTGGTTTCGGCGCGAGGGCGGTTGCGGTCATGGTCACGCCCCCTCGTCCGGTTCCGGGAAGACGGTCACGTCACCTGCGGCGGCGGTCAGGCCCACGCGTTCGCCGACGGCCGGGGCGCGGCCGGCCGGGAGTTCCAGCCGGACGGGTTCGCCGTCGCCGCGGACGGTGGCCCGCACGAGCGTGCCGACGTAGGTGACCGTCTCCACCGTCGACGTACAGAACCCGTCACCGGGCGGACACAGCGCGAGCCTGCCGGGCTGGACCGCGGCGCGGACGCGGGCATTCTTCGGGAGGGGTTGCGGGCGCGCCTTCAACAGGCCTCCGCTGTCGAGCCGTACGAGAACGTGGTCCGCCGTCTGCTCGGTCACCTGACCCGGCAGGAAGTTGGCCGCACCGAGGAAGTCGGCGACGAACGGGGTGCGCGGGCGCTCGAAGAGTTCTCGCGGGGTGTCGAACTGGTCGATGCGGCCGTCCCTCATCACCGCGATGCGGTCGGAGAGGACCAGCGCCTCTTCCTGATCATGCGTCACATAGATGACGGTCAGGCCCAGTTCGCGCTGGATGCGCTTGATCTCGGTCTGGAGCTGGTCGCGCAGCTTCTTGTCGAGGGCACCGAGCGGTTCGTCCATGAGGATCACCGGCGGCCGGTACACCAGGGCCCGGCACAGCGCGACCCGCTGCTGCTGGCCGCCGGACAGCTCGCGCGGACGCCGGCGTGCCATGCCCGACAGACCGGCCATCTCCAGGGTCTCGCCGACCCGGCGCCCCAGCTCCGCCTTCGGCACCCCGCGCAGTTGCAGCGGGAAGGCCACGTTCTCCCAGACCGACATGTGCGGGAAGAGCAGGTACTGCTGGAAGACGAACCCCAGTCCCCGCTTCTGCGGAGCCAGTCGGGTCACGTCACGCCCGCCTACGACGACGCTGCCGGAGTCGGGCTCGCAGAACCCGGCGATGATCATCAGGGTGGTCGTCTTGCCGGAGCCGGAGGCCCCGAGGAAGGTGACGAACTCGCCCGCCGCGATCTCCATGGAGACCTCGTCGACCGCGGTGACCTGACCGTACGTCTTGCGAACTCCCTTGACGGACAGGGGTTTTCCGGTGCCCGGCGGTGAGACCACCGCCGGCTCGGGCTTCACGTCGAGATCAGGCATGTGTCCACTCCTGCCAGCGCTTGGCGACGGCATCCTGGTTGTCGTGCCACCACTCGATGTCCAGGTCGAAGCCGGATTCCAGATGCTCGGGTGAACTCGCCAGGTTCGAGGCCGACGCGCTGGAGAGCTTCTTGTAGGCGGCGGGCACGGACGGGGCCATCGGATAGATCTCGGCGAAGGCGGCCTGCACTTCGGGCCGCAGCGAGAAGTCGATGAGCTGGTAGGCGGCATCGATGTTCGCGGCGCCCTTGGGGATGCCCCAGGCGTTGCTCTGCCTGCGGGCGCCGTTCCACTGGTAGGCGAGCGGGGAGCCCTGCTTGATCAGAGCGTCGAGGCGGCCGTGCCACACACTGGAGGCGACCACCTCCTCGCGGCCCAGCAGGACTCCCGGCAGGGCGCCGGTGTCCCAGAACTTCTTGACCGAGCCCTTGATCTCGTCGAGCACCCGGAAGGCCCGGTCCACGTCGAGCGGATAGAGCTGGTCGAGCGCCACACCGTCGGCGAGGAGGGCGAACTCCAGCTCGGGCAGGTCCGCGTCCACGCTCTGGAGGGCGCGGGCACCCGCAAACGCCTTGGTGTCCCAGAAGTCCGCCCACGAGGAGGGCTTCTTTCCCCCGAACGCGTCGGTGCGGTACGCCATGACGCTGGCCCAGTAGTTCTTGCCGACGGCGTTGGAGCGGATCAGGGACTTGGCGATCCCGGCGTTCTTGTAGTTCTTCAGCCGGTCGAAGTCCAGGTCCTCGGTCGCGCCCTCCTTGTCGAAGCGCAGGTAGTCGGGCATCGAGTCGTCGATCACGTCGAACTGCGGCCGACCCTGTTTGATCTGGGCGAGCATCTGCGCGTACTGGATGTTCACCACCTCGACCTGGATGCCGGTCTCCTTGGTGAACGGGTCGTAGATGGCCTTCTGGTTGGCGTCGCCGTAGGTGCCGCCGCTGTTGCGGACGACAAGCGTCTTCGAGTTCTTGTCGTCGCCGCTGCCGACGTTCCGGCTGGTGCCGGTGCCGCACGCGGTGAGCGAGGTGGCGGCGACGCCTGCCGCGACTGCGCCGACGCCACGCAGGAACACTCTGCGGTCTATCCGGACATCTCTCACCGGGGGGCCTCCTGGGGATGCGGTTCTTGAAGCGAGGGACTGTGGGAATGCATGCCAGTGGGGGGCGTTCGTGCCGTGCGGGGAAGGATCGGCGGGGGGGGCGGGTGTCAGCCGTCCGCGTTCTGGGGTGCGGGTGCGGCGATGGCCGCCAGTTCGGCGCCGGGGGCGACGGTGAGTCCGGTCATGCCGTAGAGGATCCGTCCGGTGGCGTCCGCCGTGACCTTGTGCTCGGTGCCGTCGAGAGGGTCGAGCACCCGGCCGATGCTCTGGCCTTCGGTCACGTCGTCGCCGGGGGCGAAGTCCGGGAACCACAGGCCGGAGGCGGGGGATTCCACGAATGCGGCCCACACCCACTCGCGCCGCGGTGCGGTGGCCTGTCCGGTGGGCTCGGTGTCCTCGGGGTCGGTGATCCCGAGGTGGTGCAGCAGCCGGTGCAGACCGTCGAGCAGCCTCCGCACCGTCGTGGCCTCGCGGTCGCCGCCCTGGCCGGTCTCGATGAGGATGGCCGGGATACCCCGGCGGGCCGCTGCGGCGTGGCTGTTGCCGCCGCTCGCGTCGGTGCCGAGCACGACCCGTTCGTACCCGACGGCGTGGGCCATGTCCCGTGTCTTCGCATCCAGTTCGGGGTCGGCCGTGAGGCGGTATCCGACGAAGTCCAGCAGGAACCCGTCGATCCCGCCGCTGTGCAGGTCGGCGTACGCGTCGGCGCCGGCGAGCAGGTTCTCGAACAGCCAGGCGGCCATCCGCTGGGTGGGACCGCCGGCCGGGTCGCCGGGGAAGATCCGGTTGATGTTCACCCCGTCGAGTGGGGAGATGCCGAGACGTCCCTGGTAGACGGCCGGGGGGTTGGACACGGGGCAGATCACGACCTGGCCGCTCACCTGCTCGGGCCGCAGCAGGTTCGCAAGCTGCGAGGCGGCTGCGACGCCGATGAACTCGCCGCCGTGCACTCCCCCCGTGAGCACGACCCTGGGTCCCGGACGCGCGCCGTTCACCAGGATCACGGGAACGTCCACCGTGACGGGGCCGAGGTCCACGGCCACGGTGCCGCGGGTCTTGGCGCCGGGCTCGGCGCGCAGCGCGCCGACGGTCAGGTCCTGTGAGGTCGTCGTGTCGTGGGTCATCGGGGGTCATGCCTCCGTGCGGTCGAGAGTGGAGATGAAGTCGACGGGCCGGTCCGTGGCGTCGTCCAGCGCGAGGTCCGCCGCGATGTCGCCCATGGCGGGCGAGAGTTTGAACCCGTGTCCGGAGAATCCGGCGAGCAGTACCACGTTGTCGGTGCCGGGCAGCGGGCCGACCAGGGGGCGGCTGCTTTCGGTGTAGCCCTCCATGTAGACGGAGAGCCGGATCGGGTCGGGGTGCAGGTCCGGCATGTGGCGGCCGAGCAGTTCGGTGAAGATGTCCAGCTCCCCCGGCTCCACGGTCCGTTCGAGCCGGTTCGCGTCGCCGACGGGGCGGTGCAGGGCGCGGGACAGACCGAGCTTGACGGAGACGCCGTCCGGGGAGGGCAGTCCGTAACAGTGGGTGGGTGCGGTACGGATGAACGCCGGGCGTTCCTCTCCGGACCAGGCGTCGCCGACCGGCACGTACCAGGCGTTGATCAGCCGCCGGATCTCCACCTCCCACGGCAGGTCCGGCAGCAGGTCGTTGACCCAGGGGCCGACGGTCACCACGACGGAGTCGAACCGCTCGCCGCCGGCGTCGGTGCGGACCTCCACGCCGCGACTGCTCGGCACGATCTCGCGGACGGGCGTGTAGCGGTGGATACGGGCGCCCAGTTGCTCGGCGCGGCGCGCGGCGGTGTGGATCGTCAACTCGGGCCGGATGAAACCCGCGTGGCGGTCGAGTACGGCCGCGTCGCCGTCCTCGATCCGGAACTGCGGGAAGCGCTTGGCGAGCGCCTCGGTGTCAAGTACCTCGTGGTCAAGCCCGTGTTCGGCGATGGACTCGAGGACGGTGGCCATCTGCTGGTGTTCGGTGGGCCCCATCAGCAGGCATCCGGTCAGCCGGCGCAGTTCGCGGCCGGTCTCCCGTTGGAGCTCCGTCCACAGCGCGTCCGCCTGCCTGAGCAGTGGAACGTACCGCGAGTCCTCGAAGTGGGCGCTGCGGAAGATCCGGGTCTCGCCGCCGCCGGCGCTGCGGTCGTGACCCGGGGCGAAGCGGTCGTACCCGACGACCTCGGCCCCGCGGGCCGCCAGGCGCCAAGCGGCCTGACTGCCCATCGTTCCGACACCGACGACGGCGACGCGCTTGCTGGCTGACACGGGTGGTTCCTTTCGGGTCCCGGGGGCAGGAATGCGGCACGCCCGGCATACGGACTCCGACATTCCGGAAGAGGAGCGTCGATGCGGGGTCACATGTCGCGCCGTCCGGAGTGAGGGTCTTCTTCGGGCCGCCTCTTGAAGGACCGACGAAGAGCCGACGAAGTACCAAGAAGAGCCGTGCCACATTGTGGAACGCTGTGCTAGAATCTGGCACGAGCTTGACAGTGCCGTTCGGAGGCAGTCAAGGGGGTGCGCTCGCGGGATTTGCAGAGTTAACGGGGGAAACCGGATGGAAATGAAGAGTGTCACCAGGTCACTGCGGATCCTGGAGGCGGTGGCACAGCACCAGCCGGTGACGGTGGGAGAGCTGACCAAGCTCTTCGGGCTCCCCAAGTCGACCGTCCAGCGCACCCTGGTCACACTCAACGAGGCGGGGTGGCTGCGGGCGAACCGCAAGGACACCACACGCTGGGAGATCGGCGCCCGGGTGCTCGCCGTCCGGCCGGCGGCGCTTCAGGGGTCGAGCCTGTTCGCGGCCGCACGCGAGCCCATGATCCGGCTCCGGGACGCGGTGAACGAGACCATTCACCTGTGCGTGCCGGACGGGGTGCAGTGCATGGTCGTGGTGGACCGGGTGGACTGCGACCGCGCGGTACGGACGTTCCACGCCATCGGCGACACCTCGCCACTGCACGCCACCGCCACCGGCCGGACCATCCTCGCGTACCTGCCGAAGGCCGACGTCGACGAGCTCGTCGCCCGAGGGCTGGAGCGGTACAGCGAGCAGACCCCGACCGACCCCGCCGCTCTGCGCGCCGAGTTGGAGAGCGTGCGAGCCGACGGCTACGCGGTCAACGTCAACCAGTACCGGCCGGACGTGTGCGCGGTCGCCGCCGCCATCCTGGATGAGGACGGCACGCCGCTCGCGGCTGTCGCCGTGTCGATGCCTGATTCACGGTACGCCCCGGGGCGGTTGCCCGAGTTGGGACGCCTGGTGGCCGACACCGCCAAGGAGGTCGCGGCCAGGCGTTCCGCTTGAAGGGCACGGGAGTCCACATCGGCATCTACGACGAGACACCCGGCCCGGTCTATCAACACGCGGCTGCCTCCTCGTCTGCGTCGGAGTAGACCGCGACGGGCAGATGGGTGCCCACGAAGTCGCGGAGTTCCCCCGCGAGGGAGCCGACGGGACCGCTCAGGTCAACGTGCCGGCAGCGAACGAAGATCGCTGCCGGAGCCGCTGGAACCGGTCCACGAAGGACGCACCCTCAATACAGAGAACCGCCGACCGTTCGTCTATGCGGGCCACACTCTGAAGCCGGAGCAACCCCCGGATCAGGTAGGGGACCATCGCGAGGGCCCAGATCCACGACACCCGACAGCCCAGCAGCCCACACCACTGCTGAAGCCATATCAGCGGTCAGTGCGACTCACGGCTCACTTCGGACCCGCTGGAGCCGACCAGGAAGTCGAGGTCGGCACCGGTGTCGGCCTGTAGGACGTGGTCCACGTAGAGCCGCTCCCAACCGCGTCGGGGGTCGGCGAAGCCATCGACCGTGGCCTGACTCGGCTCCCGGCGCGCGAGTTCGTCGTTCGGTACATCGACATCGATGCGGCGGGCATCGACGTCGAGGCTGATGAAGTCCCCGGTCCGCACCAACGCGAGGGGGCCACCGGCGGCGGCCTCCGGAGCCACGTGCAGCACGACCGTGCCGTACGCCGTGCCGCTCATCCGGCCGTCGCAGACACGGACCATGTCGCGGACGCCCGCTTCCAGCAGCTTCTTCGGCAAGGGCATGTTCGAGACCTCGGGCATGCCCGGGTATCCCTTGGGGCCGCAGCCCCGCAGAACGAGGACGGAGTCGGCGTCCACATCCAGGTCGGGGTCGTCGACGCGGGCGTGGAAGTCCTCGATGGAGTCGAAGACGACCGCCCGGCCACGGTGGCGGAGCAGGTGCGGGGAGGCCGCGGCGGGTTTGATGAGCGCCCCGTCGGGAGCGAGGTTGCCACGCAGGACGGCAATGCCGCCCTCGACGACGAGCGGTGCGGCGAGAGTGCGGATGACCTCGCTGTCCCAGATGGCAGCGTCGTCAAGAAAGGCGACCAGTGACTTGCCGGTGACGGTCAACGCGTCGGGATCGAGCAGGTCACGGACCTCGCGCAGGACGGCGAGCAGTCCCCCGGCGCGGTGGAAGTCCTCCATGAGGAAGCGGCCGGCGGGCTGGAGGTCCACCAGGACCGGTACACGGGAGCCGATGCGGTCGAAGTCGTAGAGCGACAGGTCGATGCCCAGGCGGCCCGCGATCGCGAGCAGGTGGACGACCGCGTTGGTCGAGCCGCCGACGGCGGCCAGCGCCACGATCGCGTTGTGGAAGGACGCCTTGGTCAGAAAGGTGCCCGGCCGCCGGTCGGCGGCGACCATGTCCACCGCCAGCCGGCCGGTGTGGTGCGCGGCCTCCAGCAGCCGGCTGTCGGGGGCAGGGGTTCCGGCCGTACCGGGCATCACCGTGCCCAGGGCCTCGGCGACCAGGGCCATCGTCGAAGCCGTGCCCATCGTGTTGCAGTGCCCGCGGCTGCGGATCATCGCCGACTCGGAGCGGGTGAACTGCTCCTGGGAGAGCGTGCCCGCACGCACCTCCTCGGACAGCCGCCACACATCGGTGCCGCAGCCCAGGGGTGTGCCACGGAAGGTTCCGGTCAGCATCGGGCCACCGGGCACGACGACTGCGGGCAGGTCCACCGAGGCGGCGGCCATGAGCAGCGAAGGGATCGTCTTGTCGCAGCCGCCCAACAGGACGACACCGTCGATCGGGTTGGCCCGCAGCATCTCCTCCGTGGCCATCGCCGCCATGTTGCGCCAGAGCATGGCGGTGGGCCGCACGTTCGTCTCGCCCAGCGACACCACGGGCAGGTCCAGCGGGATACCGCCGACTTCGTACACTCCGTTGCGGACCGAGGCCGCGACCTCGTCCAGGTGCGCGTTGCAAGGGGTCAGGTCCGAGGCGGTGTTGGCGATGGCGATCTGCGGCCGGCCGGTGAAGGCGTCGCCTGGCACGCCTCGTCTCATCCATGCCCGGTGGATGTAGGCATTGCGGTCCTGACCCGCGTACCACTGCGCACTGCGGAGCCTCACCATGCAGTCCCTTCCAACAGTCGGTACGGCGATCTACTGTCCGGAACGCGATGAAGCCTACGCAGCCGCACGACGGACCGACAGACCCGGGCCGAGGCGGCTCTACCGGCGCAGACAGCGAGCGGGCCAGCGGCGGGACGTCCTCCGCCATTCTCAACACGCCTGTGACAAAGCGCCGTTGGAAAAGATGTCACGTCCTGGAGTTCACGAACGCGACCTGTTCCGGCTCCTCCTTCCTGACGGGACTCCGCAGTTGTCGGGGCACGCAAGAAGGAGACTCCATGGACAGAGCGACGATCATCGTCGTGCTCGTTTCGATCGTTGCCGCGAAGACGTGCGCCTTGCTGGGCCTGTGGCTGCGCCTGCGGTGGCGGGTCCACCGCGATCAGGCTCAGCACCAGTATCTTGTGGGCGTCGCTCAAGCGGTGGCCGCCGACGGCTACGTGGAGCTCGACGATCAACACAGTGACGGGCGCCGCCTCCGCATGAAGATCAGCCGCGCCCCTGCGCAGGAGAAGGACAGTGCAGCGTGAGTAACCAAGATCCGGCGGACGCCCCATCCCTTGGGGAACGCCAGAGTTCGCGGCAAGGGCCGGACGAGGAGTTCTCCGCCTTCTACCGAAAAACCGTACGCGGGCTCGTCGGCTTTCTGGTCAACCAGGGCGCCACGCTACCGCTCGCCGCCGACATCGCCCAGGACACGATGGTCAAGGCCTACCAACGCTGGGCCGATCTGCGCGACGCGCGCGCCTGGGCACACACGGTCGCTTCCCGGGCACTGGTGCGCGCCATCGCCTCCGTCGAGGAAGACCCGGTCGAACGCGTTCCCGAGCCCACGTCGCTGCTGTCCCGCCCGGATGCCATCGCAGAATGGGAGACCGGATACGACGCTCTGCCGATCCTGCGCAGCCTGCCGCCCCGCCAGCGCCAGGTCCTCGCCTGGACCATGGCCGGCTACGAACCCCGCGACATCGCCCACCACCTGAGCCTGTCGGCCGAGACGGTGCGCGGAAACCTGGCCAAGGCCCGCCGCGCCGCGGCCGCGTACCTCAAGGACAGGGAGGAGGAGCAGTGACCCAGCACCCCGAACCCCAAGACGAGGCCGTCAACCGGCTGCTCGCCCAACACCAGCACGCCTTGGCCGACGGCCTTGACAGCGTCCTCGACGTCGAAGCCGGACTGCGCGAGATCCTGCTCCAGTCCCGCCACGACACCGCGGTCGACGACCTCGACAGCGTCCTCGATGTCGAAGGCGGACTGGCAGCCGTCCTGCCCACCGCGTCTGCTCCCTCTCCGGCCATCACGCCAGACACGCAAGACACACCGGGAGAGGACCAGACAGTCCGCGAACTCCCGCAGCCATCCGGTCCCGGTCGCCCCGCGGACGGGGCATCCCCGGGGATCAGGAAGGCCGAAGTTGCACTCAGGTGGAACCCGAGCCCGGCGGGACAACCACCCACCGATCTCGATCTCGTCGCCGCCGCCTACCCGGCCGTGGATCCGTATGGCGACCCCGCCTATGTCGTGCACTTCGACAGCCGCTCCCCCGACGGCAGCATCTACCTCAACCGGGACAGCAAGGACGGCAAAGGCTTCGGCTGGGACGAAGTGATGACGCTGGAACTCGACTGGCTCGACTCCCGGTACGCACGCGTGGTCGTCGGCGTCATCATCCAGCAGCACCCCGCCCACCGCACCTTCGCCCAGGTACCCAACCCGGGCCTACGCATCCGCGAGGGCTACACCGTCCTGACCGAGGACGACTTCAGCGGCGTCCCCGGCGCGACGGCTGCGACGGTCGCCGAGTTCGTACGCGACGAATCCGGCACGTGGAACCACCACCCAGGCATCCACGGTTTCGACGGCGACCCGGCATCCTTCACAGCAACTATGGGCAGGACACACGAACGCTGATCCACAGCCGAAGGCTCACGTGTCGCGGTGTCGTGGAGGCTCCGCGTCAGGACAGGGCGAGGACGCAGAACTCGTGGCCCTCCGGGTCGGCGAGGACCGTCCACGGCACGCTGCCCTGACCCACGTGGGCGGGCGTCGCGCCGACTCGGCCGTCAACGGGTCCCACGTAGGTGGTTACGCCGGGGTTGAAAACACTCCAGCCGAGCGCCTCCGCCCAGAACCGGCCGACCGCCGAGGCATCAAGAGCCTTGATGTTCACCTGAACAGGTCGCAGTGCCATGCCGGCGATCCTATGCAGCCGGCTCTGCAACGACATCCGCAGGTACCGTCACCAGACAGAGATCAACTCTCTGACCACCCGCGCTCACGACGACGAGAGCCGGACTTCCAACAGAACCTGATGGCTTCAAACTTGGTCCCATGTCTGCGCTGTGGAACCTGCTTGCCGCCCCCGCCGGGGCCGTCGCGACTACGCTGATCGGTGTCTTCGCGGGAAGTGCGGTCAGCAGGAGAGCGCAGGACAGACATTGGGTCCGCGAGCAGTTGGCGGCGACGTGCACACGTGTACTCCGCGAATCATCGGGGTTACTCGTGAGCCTCAGTGAGGCGGAATCGGCTCGACCCAGCTCCGTCCCTCAAGGTGTCGTCCACCGAACCACCATTGACTGGCGGCCATGGAATGAGGCCCTGAGCATGGTGAACCTTGCTGCCGATCGCGTTCGCCCTGGCCGGGCCAAGGCCGACGGGCGCGACACCCTGCTCGGTATGTTCGAAGTCGAGCCCAGTCCGCTGGACGGCCGCGCCGGGCAGACCCTGATCGGTGACGAGCACGGGGAACGGGTGGTGTGTCGGCTGCCCGGTCCGCGCAGTGGGCGTATCGAAGTCACGTCCCACGTAGCCTCTTGCCCGTGCCAGTCTCCCCCTTGCGTCGCGTCGCCGTCCTTGTGCTCGAGGGTGCGAAGCCGCTCGACGTCGGAATTCCCGCGCAGGTCTTCACGACCCGCGCGAGCATGCCGTACGAGGTGCGGGTCTGCGGAGCCGCATCCGGTCTCGTGACGGGCGGCGATGGCCTCGCGTACTACGTCGCCCACGGCCCCGACGCGCTTGCGTGGGCCGACATCGTCTTCGTCCCCGGCTACCGGTTCCCGGACCGCGACGACCCGCCGCAGGCCGTCGTCGACGCACTGATCGCCGCCCACGACCGGGGTGCACGGCTCGCCGCCATCTCGACGGGCGCCTTCGCGCTCGCCGCCACGGGTCTGCTCGACGGCAGGCGCGCCACGACGCACTGGCACTACACGCGGGCACTCGCGGCCAGGCATCCGCTCGTCCGGGTCGACGAGAACGTGCTGTTCGTCGACGAGGGCAGCGTGCTCACCTCGGCCGGCGCCGCCTCCGGCATCGACCTGTGCCTGCACATCCTGCGCGGCGACCTCGGAGTGGCCGCGTCCAACCACGCGGCCCGGCGTCTGGTCGCGGCCCCCTACCGCAGCGGCGGCCAGGCCCAGTACGTGCCGCGCAGCGTCCCCGAGCCGCTCGGCGAGCGGTTCGCCGTCACCCGCGAATGGGCGCTGCACCGGCTCGACGAGCCCCTCACCCTCGACATACTGGCGCGGCAGGCGGGGGTCTCGCCGCGCACGTTCTCCCGGCGCTTCGTCGAGGAGACCGGCTACACGCCGATGCAGTGGGTGATGCGCGCCCGCATCGACGTGGCCCGCGAACTGCTCGAGCGCTCGCAGTACAGCGTCGAACAGATCGCCGCCGACATCGGGCTCGGCACCGGCGCGAACCTGCGCCTGCACTTCCAGCGCATCCTCGGCACCACACCGAGCGAGTACCGGCGCACCTTCACCCGGGGCGAGTGAACCGCCCGGCACCGTGTGGCGGGATCCTTTTGAACCATGGCGATCCCGCCACTGTCAGCGGCGCCGGCGGCGGGCGAGCCTGGTGGCGAACAGAAGGGACATCACTCATGACTCGCATCGCCATCAACGGATTCGGCCGCATCGGACGCAATGTGCTGCGCGCGCTGCTGGAGCGCGACAGCGCCCTCGAGATCGTCGCCGTCAACGACCTGACGGAGCCCGCCACTCTCGCCCGGCTGCTCGCCTACGACAGCACGGCCGGGCGGCTCGGGCGCCCGGTCACCGTCGACGGGGACACCCTCGTCGTCGACGGCCGTCGGATCAAGGTGCTGGCCGAGCGCGAACCGGCGCGGCTGCCGTGGGCCGAACTCGGCGTCGACATCGTCCTGGAAGCCACCGGCCGCTTCACCTCGGCCAAGGCCGCCCGGGCCCACCTCGACGCGGGCGCGCGCAAGGTGCTCGTCAGCGCGCCGTCGGACGGCGCCGACGTGACGCTCGCGTTCGGGGTCAACACCGACTCCTACGACCCGGCCCTGCACACGATCGTCTCGAACGCCTCCTGCACCACCAACGCGCTCGCGCCGCTGGCCAAGGTGCTCGACGACCTCGCCGGTATCGAGCACGCGTTCATGACGACGGTGCACGCCTACACGCAGGAGCAGAACCTCCAGGACGGTCCGCACCGCGACGCCCGTCGCGCCCGGGCCGCCGGCGTCAACATCGTGCCGACCACGACCGGCGCCGCCAAGGCGATCGGCCTGGTGCTGCCGAACCTCGACGGCAAGCTGTCGGGCGACTCGATCCGCGTACCGGTGCCGGTGGGCTCGATCGTCGAACTCAACACGACCGTCACCCGCGACGTGACGCGCGACGACGTGCTGGCCGCGTACCGCGCGGCAGCGGAGGGGCCGCTCGCCGGCGTCCTCGAGTACTCGGAGGACCCGCTCGTGTCGTCCGACATCGTGGGCAATCCCGCCTCGTCGATCTTTGACTCGGCCCTCACCCGCGTCGAAGGCCGCCACGTCAAGGTGGTCGCGTGGTACGACAACGAGTGGGGCTTCTCGAACCGCGTGATCGACACGCTCGAACTCCTCGCCACCCACTGACCGGACGCCGGGGTGGTACCCGTCAGCCTCTCTCGGTCGTGGCAGCCCACAGGAACGAGACGCCCACCCCGCCTGCCCGCAGCTCGTCCCGCTGCGACAGTCACTCGCACGGAACGAGATTCACGCGTACGCCCGGACAGCCCGCCTCGAAAGCTCGGCTTGCCCCGCCACTGCCACGGCATCACACACGGGAGCGGTCACGGTGAGGGTCTCAGCGCCGGGCTGCGTGCCGTCGGCGTGTTCAAGCGCTGTCCGGGAACGCTCCACCAGCTCGTACGCCTAAGCGATCAGCGCCCATCCCGCGACCGTCAGTTCTGTGGCGTGGGATCGGCGCACGAGCAGGGGGACGCCGACTGCTCGCTCCAAAGCCTGGATCGCCCGCGACAGCGCCGGCGGGGGAATGTGCGTGCCGAGGCGTTTGCGGCATCCGGTCAGCCGGGATGGGCGTAGTCGCGACGCCTTCCCGTCCGTCAAGTGCGCGAGCGTGGTGATGGCAACTCCGGCCGCACTGAGCCGATCTGACCGTGCACCCAGATCCGCAGCGGACCGATCGGCTCGAAACCATGGCGCACGGCGGCCTCCAGATCGTCGCCGTGCTCATAGCCGACGACCGGCAGGGCGGGGAACAGCCAGTGCACCGCTTCCAATACGACCGGCCAACCCGCGTCAGGGCCGCCGTCCACCGCGAAGACGTTGGATATTCCAACCACTTGGTCGTTGCGGCTCGCTACCGCACCGGCGACCACCCGGCCGTCGGCGGACCGTCCGGCGAGCACGAACGTGGCCGGGTCGGTGAGCAGTTCGGGCCGGAAGAGGTCTGCGTTGCCGTCCCCGTCGTCCCAAGCGAGCGCCCAGGCGAGCAGCGTGTCCGGGTCGCTCGCCACATACCAGGCAAGATCCGACGCGACGGCGGGCGCGCCCGTCCACCAGCGCGGCCGGAGCGGCTCCCGGCACCAGCGTTACCGAGTCGGGGTGGTGCAGCGGTGCGCGGACCGGGGCGGCCCAAGCCTGTGCCTCGAACGCGCCCACCACACCATGAGACCGGCTCATCGCCGCACACCACTCAGCGTTGTTGCGGGCGGCGGCCAGGACCAGAAACTGCTGCGGCATCGTCACGAGCGCCGATCATGACCCGATCCGCCCCAGCCAGTCGAACGGTTTCCCAGTGCCCACCGGGGCTCCAACACCCTGCCCACATGGCACATGCCGCGTACCGTGCACGGCCCGGGAAAGATCCCGCTGGACTTGATATTCGCGGTGACGCCGGGCCTGGCACGGCATGGCCGACGCGGCCAGCAGGCAGGCTGTGCCGGCCCGGTCCTCCGCGGCGACTGATCGCTTCGTTACTGCTTGTCGCGTGCGGCGAGCCGTTTGATGATCTCCGCCTTGACCGTCTCGTGCAGCTCGTCCGACGTGAAACCGAGGTTGCGCAGGATCTGCGCGGCCGGGCTCTGCTCGGTGCGGATCACGCCCAGCAGGGTGTGTTCCGTGCCGACCCAGTCGTGGCCGAGGTCGGCCGACGCGCGGCGTGCCTGCTCGATGGTCTCCTTGCTCTCCGGCCGGAACGCGATGTGACCTCGCAGCGCCTTCTCCCCGGCCGGCGGCAGCGCTTCCTCGATCGCGTCGCGGATGCGTTGCTCCGACTCGGTCTTCGCCACCAGCACCTCATACGCCAGGCCCTGCGGTTCGCCGAGCAGGCCGAGCAGGATGTGTTCGGTGCCGATGAAGTCGTGCTTGTGTGTTCGGGCGGCCTCCTGCGCCAGCACGATGCTGTGCCGGTTCAGGTTGGTGAACCGCTCGAAAGGGTTGGGTGCGTGGCGTTGCTGGGCGGCCTGTTTGGTCACCCCGATGGCGTCGCCGATCTCGGTCCATGACGCGCCGGTCTGCTTGGCCTTGCTGACGTAGTGGTCGATGAGCTGGTCGCCGAGGTCGGACAGCGTCTGGGCACGCAGTCGCGCCTCACTGATGCGGGCCAGTTCGTTGGCGTCGGGGAGTTCCTCGTCGAGACGGGCGATCAGGTCGGCGAGGCTGATGTCGAGTGGACTCATGCGTCAATCGTAAGTTGACGATCCCTCATCGTCAATCTGTAATTGACGCTCATTTCCGGTGCGCTCCCCCAGTTTCGTGCGATGGCCCGGTGCAGCAGTCACGCCCGATCGCGACCCACTGGACGCCTTCGCAATTGCGTTCCGGCGCTCGGCCGTTGGGTGTCGAGCCGACACGATGTGCCCTGCGTCTGCCGACCTGGTGCGTGGTGATCTGTGGGTACGTGTGGCGCGGCTGCTGCCGTCCGTCCACCGAGTCGGTATCGACGGCTCGCGTGCGTGGGCGCTCGAGCGCCCGCTCGGTCCGTCAGACGTGCTGCGCTTCCTTGCCTTCGCTGTTCAGCCCAGATCGGACATGTCGAGTACGAAGCGGTAGCGGACGTCGTTGCGTCGGAGACGGTCGAGTGCCTCGTTCACTCGCGCCGAGGAGCGCCGTGCTCGCCGCAGAAGTCCAGCATGGCGGCGGTCGCGGGCCTGCCGCCGCTTCCTGCGGAGCTGAGTCTCTTGCGTCCCACGAGCAGGTCGATGGTCTCGACGGTGATGGGGCCGAGGTCGTGCGGGGCGGAGTTGGTGTCGATGACAACGTCGAACCGGTCGCGGGCGTCAGCCATCTGTTCGCCGCCCCGACCTCATCCGACTGGCCACCTGGGCACGCCTGGAGCGACGCCCGGCCGGTCACCTGGTCGACGACCCCGACCGCCTCGACGACCGCAAACTGCGTGCCATCGCCGAGGCTCAAGCCGCCGGCCTGGTACGGCGGGGAGACCCGTTCGACGTCATGGCCATGGTGATCGCCATGTCTATGGCATGGTCACCGGTCAGCAATGTCTATGCCGCGACCGCACAGGAGCCCCCCGAACTGCACGAACAACGCCGCAGCCTGCTCCGCGAGAGCGTCCGCCGCGCCATGACAGCCGACTAGGGCCAGTTCCGCCCCTCGAGTCGACGACCCGTCGGACTGTGGCCGCGTCAGGTGGTCAACCGCTGATCGTGCGACCAGGATTTCGGCGCTGCACGTACAGGCGATCGCCCGCCGGGCCGGTCCATTCCAGCTGCACGACACCGGGCACGGCTGCGTCGGCGATGCGGGATGGATCCGACCAGTAGCCGGCGTTCGGGTTGAGGAAGAACGTCGACCACGGGCGGCCGTGGTGGTCGACGAAGAAGTTGTTGTGGCCGGCGCCGACACCCGCCGTCCACCGCTCGGAATACGGACCCTCGAAGGTGTCCGAGACGGCGACGACCGCGTCGTACTGGTGCTGGAGACGACCCTCTCCGGGTTTGTCGTAGGCGTACCGCCTGGTGCCGTCGGGATTGACCGACGTCCGGTCCCAAGCGGCCTGGAGCAGGTAGTACTTGCCCTCGAACTTGAACACGTAGGCGCCTTCGAGGTAGGGCTCGGGTGAGTAGGGCTTCTGCTGGAACTTCGGAAGGTTCGTGGTCGGGACGATGTCCTCCATGTCGTCCCGGAACTTGGCGTACAGGTTGTTGTGCAGCACGAGCCAGGCATCGCGGCCCTCGCAGTAGAGGCTGCCGTCGATGTGGAAGTAGGCGCCGGGCTCGATGAAGTCCGGCCCGCCGATGAACGATTCACCGAAGGGCTTTTCCAAGTTGCCCTCGATGAGCCGGTACGGGCCCTCGACGCCGCCCTCGCTCACGAGCATGAAGGAGCCGACCTTGCGCGAGTGGTCGCCCATGCACGCAACGATGTACCACTTCCCGCCGAAGTAGTGCACCTCCGGGGCCCAGACGTCGCCGCGCTTGCCGAACCGGTCGTCGTGCCAGTACTCCTGCCAAGGAGCGACGACCGTGCGTCCTGGCCGGTTCTCACCGGCGAACTCCGGTGACCACACCTTGCCCTTCTCGGCGCCGGGCCGGATGCCGGTGGTGTCGGCCAGTGTCCACGGCCCGTCGAGGGACGAGGACACCCACACGAAGATGCCGTCGTTCCAGGGGGCGGGCCCGCTGAGTCCTGGCGCGTTGGTGGTGCCCGTGGCGACATAGACCGGACGGCCGTCGATGACGAAGCAGTTGACGTAGGTGTCGCGTATCCATACCCGGCCGAGCTCCTCGTCACGGGGGCGCAGTTCGAGCGGGAGGACGAAGGAGTTGTCCGCACGCGGCCACAGGTCCGGCCGGGTGTCGGCAAGTCCGTAGGGCTCGGGATCGGGCCAGTTCGACGGGTAGCGCTCCAGCGGCGCAGCCTCGGCCGGTGCGGGACCCGCCTGCGCCGCGGCCGTGGGCAGGGCCGCCGCCGCTCCCAAGCCGACGACGCCGGCCAACAGGGACCGTCGGGGCAATCCGCTGCCAGTGCTGGTCATCAGTCACGTTCTCCTTTGTCGTCGGGTACGCCAGTGCCCTCTGCGGGAGGACCACCGACCGGGGCGATGCCTTTGCTTCTGGTGTACGCGGCCGATCAGTTCGTGGTCGCCGTCGACCGCGGCCGCCTTGGTTGAGGATCAACATCCCCGAGGTGACCCGGCGCAGGCATCGGCCAGTACGGCGCCCATCTCTGGGACGAGCCCGGCGACAGGGTCGTGGGTCAGTCCCGTCATCCGCAGCCGCCCGCCGACAGTGACCACACCAATGATGTGCTCGCCTCGCAGCTGAGTGATCTGCGCAGGGCCCCACAGTGCGCGGAGCACACTTGAGCTCTGCCGACCCGGGTGGGCGATCCCGAGGTTGGTGATCTGGATGTCGGCCGCGGTGGCTGCGGTCATCATTGCCTCCGCCTCGCCACCGCTCGATGGGGAATGGTCTGCGAGAGCGGCGGATCCGGCCTTCAGCGCAGTCGGTGTGCGCTGGCGAGAAAGCGACGCGCGTGTATGACGTGAACGCGCCCAGAACTCGTCCACGTCGTGCGCGGGGCTCCCCGTTCGGGCACCTGCGAACCGGACCACCACTTCGTCCGGCAAGCCGACCGCACGGCGCAGGTCCACAGGGCTGAGGACCCGCACGAACTCGCGCCCTCGTCGGTGGAGTACCACCGTGGCAGCAGCGCAGAGCGCGGCATGTACGGAGGTGCGCTCCAGGCGGCAACGACGGACAAGCCGCGCGGTCAGTCCCCGATCCAGGGCGAGAGCATCGACGTGAGGTCGGCGCCCGGAGAACGGCATGAGTTCGCCGACGGCGCTCATGCGCTCGTCGTCCTCGCCGGGCGTACTGGTCACGGCGTCGCCGGCATCCACCGCTCCGCCGACGTGGGCGAGGAGATCCTCCTGCGCCTTCGGGACGTTGCTCGGCGCCAACTCCTCACCGCCCAGGGCCGCCACCAGGTCCAGCAGAGCCCGCAGGCCGCCGACACCGTCGGCGATCTGGTGAGCGAAGGTGAGCACCACGGCGCACCCCGACTCCCGTGGGACGAGCACGGCACGGACAAGCGGCCCTGGTGTCGCGGGGATCGGCCGCGTCTGCTCGACGGCGACGACGGACTGCCACGGAGTGCCGTCGGCGGCTGCCTCCAGGGGGATTCCGTCTTCGGATGCCCGGAACACAGCCTCGGGTGCGGCGCGATCAACCGCGACCCCGAGCAATGCGTGCCGATCCTTCAGCGCAGCCAGAGCCGAAGCCAACGTCGTCGCCGACACCTGACGGTCCAACTCGGCGACCAGGGAGAACTGGACGGGGTTACGGTGCATGTAGAAGTCAATGGTTCGCTCGAATGCGCCCAGCGGTCGAACGATGCTCTGGCTCACGGCCATCCTCACGACAGTCCTTTCCGGTTGTGGAGCCCTGGAGTAGAGGCTGGGAAAGTCAGCTCGTCCATTGGACGGCAGGCTGCTGTCCGGCCATGGCCCCGGGGAAGGGAGTGAGATCGACCGCGGCGGCCTCCGGGTTTCCAGGACATCTCGGTGCTCTGCGTCCTCAGGTGACGGGGTCGCCTACGGCTCCGCCGGTGGCCGTGCGGATCGCCTGGGCGTAACGCCGGGAAACTGCCGTCAGATTGGTGAACTCCGTGGTGTCGGCGCCGTCGAGGATGGCTGCGCCGATGTGCTCCTCCAGCACCCGCACGACCGCGGCGGCGGCTGCCGCGTGCATCCGTACCTCCAGGTCACCGGACGGGCGCGCAAGACGGTCGCCGATGATCACGCACAGCTCCCGTTCCGTCTGGTCGCAGGCCATCAGCCACGCCGTGCGGAGTGCCGGCTCGGTGTCGGCGAGACGGATCATCTTCATCGCGAGCATCTCGTCGGCAAGGTCGACGGGCGGCTTCTCGTGACGGAGCCTGGTCAGTTCCGTGGCCAGGTGGTCTTCGAGGGCGTTGGGCCTGGGCCAGCTGCGCAGCACGCTGATGAGGGTGACGACGCCCTGCATGACGATCGGCTCCGCACAGCTCTCCTTACTGCGGAAATGCCGCCAGATGGTTCGCGTGGACAGCCCCACGGCCTCCGCGATCTGATCGCCGCTCGTCGCGGCCACGCCCTGCTCCCAGAACAGACGCGCCGCTTCCCGGGAGATCTCCAGCCGCAGCCGCGCACGCCGCTGCTCGCTCATCCCTCCTCCGCTGCGCTTCTCCGTCGTCACGGCGCCTTCGCCACCCTTCGCTCGCCTGCCTCCAAACGACAGTACGTCACTAAGTGACAAAGAGCGAATGCGGACGCCCATGAAGGCGAGCATGTGGAATGACGTTGGACCTCGACGGGGTGCTCGTCATCGCGCACTTCGGCAAGCAGGACCCCGCGACGCCCCCGCATTCACGGCGCAAGCCCAGTGGGGTGGTGGGCCCGACCTCGGCCGGGCCCACCACCCCTGGGAGAGTGATCTTGCGGACGCGGGTCAGGCGATCGTCTCGGCGAGCAGCTCGATCTGATCAAGTCCCGATCCGGTGGGGACGAAGATGAGCTCGTCGCAGCCGGCGGCCTCGAAGGCGGCGGCGTAGGACTTGACCATCTCCGAGCTCACCGCGGCGCTCGCGGCGATCTGGCCGGCGACGTCGCCGAGGAAGCCGTAGTAGTCCAGGAGGTAGGCGTCCGCCTGTGCGCGGGCGTCGGGGCCGAGCCCGAAGTAGGCCAGTGACAGCTTGCGGGGCGTGCCCGCACGCCCGGCGTCCCGCCAGGCCGCGTCCACACCGACCGCGGCCTGGGAGAACATCTCCGGTGTGCCGCCACCCATGATCCAGCCGTCGCCCAGCTCCGCCACCCGCCGGAAACTGGCCGCGGTCGAACCGCCCAGGATCAGCTCGGGACCGCCGTCACGCACGGGACTGGGCCCGATCGCGCCGGCGAATCCGCGCTCCTCCCCCGACCAGATGCGCTTCATCTCCTGAAGCTGCTCCTCGAAGCGCCGCCCCCTGCCCTTGGTGGACAGCCCGCTGGCGGCGAAGTCGTCGTCGCGCCCACCGAGTCCCGCCCCCAGTACGAAGCGTCCGGCGGAGATACGGTCCAGCGAGGCCGCCTGCTTGGCCAGCAGGGCGGCATTGGCGTACAGCGGCGCGAGGAGGACGCTCGTCGTCAGCCGGATCCTGCTGGTGACCGCGGCAGCCGCAGCGAGGGCGATCAGCTCCTCGTAACCCGGGTAGACCAGTCGGCCGATCGTGCCCAGAGTGCTGAACCCCGCCCCCTCGGCCTGCCGGGCCCAGTCGAGCAGCCTCGGTGGTTCGGTTCCGGGAACCGTGTTGGGAAGGCCGATTCCGATGTCCATCCGTTCCTCCAGTCGCTGGGAACTCGCTCCAAGCCCATCATGCGCACAGATGCCACACAGGCGACCGCAGTGACGTCAGCCCCGCGCACCGGCCGGGTGACAACACCCGGCCGACGCACCCCGCCGCAGGCCCTCATCGGGGACGACCGGGACGAGAACGGTGCAGCCGACGGCCCGTCGGCCGAGGACGACGGACTCATGGGAAGCCGAGTTCATCGTCCTGGCCGGCGGGCCGTCAGGCATGTGGTGCGTCAGGACACGGACAGCGAGTACGTCCCGCTGCCGGCCCTGTTGATCAGGACCACTCCGTAGCAGTCCAGGCTGCTCGGCGTGAGCGTGACCGTCTCGGTCTCGCCCGGACCGCCGGTGACCGAACCGGTGAGGATGTCCTGGCGGCCCTTGACCGAGGAGGTGCCCGGACCGGGCTCGGAGGCGACGATGTAGAGCTCGGCGTCCTGGCCTGCGTCCGACGGGGTCACGGTGATGGTCTGCGGGGTGGAGGTGCAGGTGTCCCAGATCTCCACCACGTCGTCGGCACCCATGGCGCGGGTGTCGCCGGCGAGCGGGAGGAGCTTGCCGGTGTCGGAGACCTCGACGGTGTACTCGCCGCCGCCTACGCGGTGTGTCACTCGCGGGTAGTAGTCGTCGAGTTCGCGGTTGCCGACGTTGGAGTCCACGGCCACGAAGTCGGTGAAGCCGACGCCCGAGAGACTGTCGCCCAGCTGCTGGGTCATGTTCCGGTCGTCGTACAGCTCCAGGTCGTAGTCCGTGCTCGTGCCCGCCCGCACGGCGACGACGGACCAGAAGCGGAACTTGGTGTCGTAGTGGTAGTTGTGGTGGCCGGGCGGGTTGGGCGACGGCCGGGTCTTCTCGGCGCCACTGGTCAGCGGATCACGGAAGCCCATCTCGATGGTGTTCTGGTAGAGGGCGCTCATCGGGCCGTCGCCGACGTCGTAACCGTCCGCGGCGCGCTGCTGCCAGTACTGCTGGAAGTGGTCCGAGCGGTGGTCGAGGAAGACCTCCCAGACGTTGGCCTCGCCCTCGCCGAAGTCGTCCCAGTAGGCCTCGTCGTCGTCATCGATCAGGTCGCGCAGCGCGCCGGCGATCCGGCCTTCGACGTTGGGGCCGTTGGCCCAGTTCGCGGGGTCGCCCCAGGTGGGTGTGTCGAAGTCGAACGGAGCGGTGTGGCCGAAGAGATCGGTGACCATCGTGCCGTAGAAGTCGGCGAAGCCCTCCACCCATGCGCATTCCGCCTTCTCTTCCCCGCCCACCTCGTGGTTGAGGCACCCGGGGCCGATGTCCGGCTCGTAGCCCTGGTAGACGTCGTCCATCACACCGTGGCCGATCTCGTGATCGACGACCCAGGGCTGTTCGGCCCGCGAATCCGGCAGATGGACCCGGTCCTCGTCCGGATCGTAGAAGGCGCTCGGGTCGTTCGTGGGCCACAGCAGCCCGATGTGGAAGCAGTCGGTGTCGTCCCGGTCCCAGCAGCGGCCCGGTGTCCAGATGGCGGCTTCGTTGGCGTAGTCGAAGATCCTCAGCGCCCTGAACAGGTTCGGGTCGGACGGCATCCGTCGGCCGTAGTTCACCGTGTCGCCGTCGGCGACGTTCTGCCGTGTCTCGAACTGGAACTCGTACGGATCATCGTCGTCGTCCCGCACACTCCAGTGCTGGTTGAAGGCGACGAACTTGACGTACACGTCCTGTCCGCCGCCGAACGCACCGTCGTCGTTCTCGAAGCAGATGTTGTACGCACCGTTCGCGTCGGTGATCCCGACCGCGAGCAGATCGTCGAAGACCGAGTCCTCGTCCCAGACCTGCACCTCGAAGTTGCTCGACTCGTGAACCGTGTTGCCGATCATGTAGGCCCACGAGCCCTGGACGCAGGAGGTCGCCTGGATGCCGGGGGCCTTCGTGTCGTCGGAGTGCGGTTCGGGCAGCCCCTCCTCACTGGCCGACTCGAACCGCGGCTTCTGCTTCGCGGGGACGGCGTCCGCCGGCACGGCCTTCGTCCCGAACGGCCCTTCCCCATACCCGAGGAACGACTTCTCCCCCGCGTCCCCCACGGTCAGCGGCACGATCTCCGGCCAGCTGCTGAACGGCTCCCCCTCCGGGGACACCGCCTGCACGCGGATCGACGTGGCGACGGAGCGCAGCGCGTTCACGGTGCCGCGGAAGGTCATCTTCTGGCCGGCCTCGACGTCCAGCGTGCGCTCGGCCGCGTTGACCGCACCGTATGCCTCCGGCCGGTCGGACGGCTTGCGCTTCTCGGCGAACCCGTCCGGTGCCTCGCGCCACTTCAGCGTCGACGGCAGCTCCACCCGCAGGGTCACGTCGTCCAGCTCGGCCGAGGACGTGAGGACGACGGTGAGTGTCGCGTTCCCGCCGACCCCGGGCGCGCGATCCAGCCGGGCGTCGACGTCGAGACAGCGGGCCCATTCTCCGCCGAGCGTGCAGGCCTCGGACTGTGGAGCGGCTTCAGGCGCGGGCGATGGGGCGGCCTGGGCGCCGGGGGCCCAGACGAGGGCCAGGGGCGCGGCCATGGCGGCGACAGCACCTAAGGCCGCACCTCTCTTTCTTGATCTCACACGTTCCCCCTTGAATGCGATGATCTGACCATGACAAGCACATTGCCGAACAAAGATCACCACAAGGGCATATTCAGCCCCGCACGGAAGCCCGAACCCCCTCCGGCTCACGAGATGGCGTGGCTTCCCACAGCTACCGCCGGAAGCGTCAGCACTCCAGGGCGGGAAGGCCGGCCAGGCCGGTTTCGAGCATGATGCGGTCGACGGTCTCCTTGAGGGTGCTGTCGGCCCCGATGACGGTCTCGGTGCCGCCGGGCAGGAGATCGAGCTCCCGGTACCAGTCGCGCAGCTGCGGCTCGCTGACCTCGTTCGCGATCGGTTTGGTGGCGTGCCGGGCGAGGGTCTGCTGGAACGGTACGTGCAGGTAGTAGGCGTGGGTCGGGCCGCGGTGGGCGGCGCGCAGTTCGGCGAGCATGTCGCCGTAGTGGTCGGCGTAGAGGATGCCTTCGACGACGACGTGGTACCCGGCATCGAGCGCGTAGCGGGCCGTCAGGTCGATCAGGCCGATGTTCGCCGCGCCGGGCCTGTCCCGCTCCCGCAGAACGATTCGCCGGAGGTTGTCCTGGCCGACCAGGGCCAGGCCCCGGCCGAACTTCTCGCGAATGCCTGCCGCCACGGACGACTTGCCCGAGGCGCTGTTGCCACGCAGGACCACCAGCCTCGTGTCTTCGGTGCCCACCACCATCCGGCGGAGGCTACCGGCAGCCGCTTGCGCTGCCTGTCGTTTGCCGACAGCGAGGCGCGGCTGCCTCGGCGACGCGCGACAGCCAACGGTGGCGCAACCCATATCGCCGGTCTGCGTGCTGCGAAACGCCATGCGGGCAATACCCACACGCCCTTAGCGGCGGCACAGGCCGAGACACCGACGCGCCCGCTCCCGCGCCATCAGCGCGCACTAGACGGCCAGCCCTGGCCTCGGACGCCGCCGACCGAGGCCGAGGCAGCACGAAGTCCAGCCCTCAGGTCCGCGGGCCCAACAGCCGGATCGCGTCGCCGGCCACCATGCCGTCAACCCAGGCCGAGGCAGCACGAAGTCCAGCCCTGAGGTCCGCGGGCCCAACAAGCAGATCGCGTCGCCGGCCACCATGCCGCCAACCGGGGCCGAGGCAGCACGAAGTCCAGCCCTCAGGTCCGCGGGCCCAACAGCCGGATCGCGTCGGCGGCCACCGTGCCGTCGGCGTCGTTGGTCAGCTCGATCGATGTTTCGAGACCGGCCCGCAGCCGGAACTCGCCGAGCGAGACCCACGAACCGCCGCGCGGATCGGGCGCTCCCGCGACCCCCTGGTCGATCCGTACGGTGGCGGGGCCGTCCGCGTGGAAGACGGTGTACGGGGCGTTGCCCGCGCGGTTGGCAGCCGAGGGGTAGGACGTCTGGATCTCGTACACGCCGTCCTGGGGCACGGCCAGCCGCCAGCGCACCATCCGCTCGCCCGAACCGGCGGGCGCTGTGCGGTAGTTGCCCGACCAGAAGCCGGGGTCCGCCGTCGCCGTCGCCCAGGTGCCGCTGACGACCTCGAAGCCCAGCCGGGCGTTGTCCACGACCACTTCTGCGCGTACGTCGGCGGAGCCCGGCGCCTCGATCAGGCTGAGCGAGTCGAGGCCGAGGCGGGTGCCACCGCCCCTGCCGGGCCCCGTCACCGCGCACCGCAGGGTGTACCGGCCGGCGCGCAGCCGGGTGGTACCGAGGTGCGCCAGATCGAAGCCGGCCGCCGACTGCGCGGTGGTGTCGATCGCGAAGGCGGGCAGTCCGGTGCGGTTCACCGTGACGGTGGCCAGTGCGCCGTCCGCCGTGCGGTAGTAGCGCAGGAGCAGCTCGTACTCTCCGGTGTGCGGCGCGCGGAAGGTGAACTCCAGCTCGTCACCCACCTGTTCGGGGGTGAAGACCAGTCGTTCGCCGCGGCGCGCGAGCGGATCGGCGACGGTCTGCACGGCGCCGCTGGTGATCTCGCAGTCCGCTTCGGCCAAGGCGATGACGGCCTCCCGGTAGTGCGGGCCATGGCGCAGGCTGTCGCGACCGCGGGTCAGCCATTCGAGCGAGAAGCGGCAGACGTTGACCCGGCGCGGGGCACTGGCCAGGTCACCGTCACCGCCGTAGAGCAGCACGATGGTGCCGTCGGACAGTCGAGCGAGATCCGAGTAGAAGGAGCGGTTCTCGTTGATGACCCGCTGGTACCGGTACGAGAAGCCCTCGTCGTAACTGACCGACACCGTCATGTTGTATCTGACGGGTGAGTCGGGGCGGCTGAAGAGCACTCGCCCGGTGTCGCGACTGCCCGGGCCTCCGGTGTAGCGCAGCAGGCCGGCGTCCACGGCGTTGAACGAACCGGTGCCGCCGTCGAACGCCGGCTGCGACCAGGTCAGACCGTCGTCCGAGCTGACGGAGACTATGCGCTGTCCTTCACCGCCCGCCGCGGCGCGGCCGTTCACGAACACACTGCCGTCGGAGCGCTGCACCATCCGCGCCTCGTTGATGGGGTACGCGACCTGCACGGGCACTTCGCCGGTCGCCTGCCAGGTGGCGCCGTGGTCGTCGCTGTAGAGCGGCGCGACGCCGTAGTACCGCTCGGCCACGGTGTTGCCGACGATCACCCTGCGGTGCAGGCAGTTGAGCAGCAGACGGCCGGACCTCAGCTGGAGTCCGTGGCCCGGACCGGGGCCGTGCAGCGCCCAGTTGTAGGGAAATCCGTCGAACAGGCCTGCCAGGCTCCGCGCTTCGCCCCAGGTCCGCCCGCTGTCCCGGCTGGAGATCACATAGAGCTCGCCCGAGTCACCCGAGCAGGTGGTGTTCTCCGGCAGTTGGAGCGAGAGCATGTAGAAGAGGAAGACCTCCCGCGTCTCCCGGTCCACGACCAGCGCCGGGTTGCCCCAGGAGTCGCCGTCGACGGAGGTGACCAGTGCGCGGCTCGCCTCCCAGGTCCGGCCGCCGTCGGTGCTGCGGCGCAGCAGCAGATCACGCGGCCCGGCGTCGCACACCTCGTGGCGTCCCTCGGTCACGGCCAGGATGGTGTCGTCCGGCAGCACGGCGAGCGCGTGGACGTGATAGTTCACGAGCGGGCCCTCGGCGGAGTCCCAGAGGGTCTGCTCATGGAAGAAGACGCCGTGCTGGTCGGGTGCGGAGGACTGGTCGGCGGCGTGTGCCGTGGATCCGAGGGCCGCGGGGCCGAACGCGGCGGTCGCCGAGGCGCCGACGACGCCCAGGGCGAAGGATCTGCGGTTCATGGCGGTGCGGTTCGGTCCGCTGTCGGACATAGTGGGCCACCCCTTTCGGGCGGTACGGAGGAGAGGGACCCGGCGCGGGGCGTCACGGTCCCGATCAGGACGTACGGGACTGGTCAGGGGCGTGCTGTTCGGTCAGGAACACCTGTGGTGCTGATCAGGCGCGTGCGTGTCCGGCGCGTACCGGATCGGACGCGGATGTGGGATCAGGCACGTATGAGATGTGCGTCGAGGGGAGCGAGCAGGTCGAGCAGTGCCTTCCGCTCCCCGTCGGAGCACGGTGTGAAGGGCGCCGCGACATGCGGCGGGCACAGCCCTCGTGCGGCCAGGACGGCCTTCACGGCCGGCACACCGGGTCGCACGGCGTGCAACGCCAGCACCTCGTCGAGCAGTTGTTGGGCGCGCCGCGCGTCACCGTCCCGGCCCTCGCGGTGGGCGCGGAACAGCTCGACGGCCGCCGCGGGCGCCAGATTGGCCACGCCCAGCACCACACCGTCGGCCCCGAGCCGCAGCGCGTCCAGTGCCTGCCCCTCCGCGCCCTGGCTGACCCCGAAGTCGTCGCGCCGGCGGGCCGCCGCGAGGGCGTGGCCGAACAGCGCGAGGTCGCCCGAGCTGTCCTTGATACCCACCAGGTGCGCGAGGCCCGTCAGTTCGTCGAGCAGGGCCGGTGTCAGCGGATTGCCGTAGCGGGGAGCGTGGTAGGCGACGACGGGAACGCCGAGCCCGGCCAGGGCGGCGTAGTGCGCGACGATCTCGTCGTGCCGGTGGTGGAAGTAGATCGGCGGGGAGAGCACCAGCGCGTCCGGCTCGGCGGCCCGGACGGCCTCCGCCCGCGCCAGCGCCTCGGCGGTTCCGGGTGCCGTGACATTGACCAATACCGGGCCGCCCTCGGTCAGTTCGCGCCAGCGCTTCGCCACCTCGGCGGCGAAGTCACCCAGTTGTGCCGTGGGGAGGAGTGGGCCCTCGCCGTTGCTGCCGAAGAGCATCAGGCCGCGTGCGCCCGCCGCCGCCAAGGCGCCGAGCAGGGCGTCGGCGGCCCGGGCCGACGGCCGTCCCGGCCGGTCCATCGGTGTGACCAACGGGATGATCACCCCGGCCAGCAGCGCGCGGCCGTCGACCCGCCCCTTCCCGTCGACCTGTTCAGCCTGCCCCTTCCCGTCAGCCTCTTCGGCCCGTGCCTTCCCGTTGCCGGCCCGTCCCGGCCGGTCGTCCGTTCCGCCACCGCCGGACCGTCTTTCGCCGACGTTCTCTCCGCCCTGACTGTCCATCAGTACCCCTTGACCTCGGGCCAGGCCAGTTCGACCCCGGCGCGCGTGAGTTCGTCCTGGAAGTTGCGCAGCCGTTCGCCGTCCTCGTACACCTGCTGGACGTCCAGCCTGTTGTCGAGGCAGTACGCCGCCAGCGACCCGGCCGCCTCGCCGATGTTCCACTCGACGGGGTGCAGCCGGTAACAGCCGTTGGTGATGTGGGTGGTGCCGATGTTCTTGCACACCGGCAGCAGGTTCCGCACCCGCACGGGGAGCAGGGCGCCCAGCGGGATCTGGAAGGGACTGCTGGCCACGTCGATGTAGGTGTCGCCGCCGGTGGACGGATGCAGATCGATGCGGTACATGCCGACGCCGACGGAGTCCGGATAGCGCGCCGCGCCGTGCTCGCCGCGCACAGTGAGGGACAGGTCCTGTTCGACGATCCGGCGCCGGGCGACGATCCGGCGTGACTCACGGATGTACGGCGCCTTGGCCAGCCCGTCGGCCGTGCCCAGCACATCGCCGCGCAGCCGCAGGCCGGGCCAGCCGGTGCCGCCGTCGGGACGAGGGGCCTCGGTCTGGAGCCAGTAGAGCATGCTCATGCTCAACTCACGGGCCCCCGCCAGATGCCGCTCCCGCTCCTTGTCGTCCACCCCGATCAGTGGTCCGGGCAGGTAGTCGATCATGGGCCAGTTGACGATGGTCACATCACTCGCGGCAAAACCCGGCCGGTACATCTTCCGGGAGACCACCCGGCGGAACTCCCACAGCTCCTTGTCACCCGCGTCCCTGCTCTGGTCGGCGACGACCGGACCCGAGTCGGCGTTCGGTGTGAAGCCGCGCGGCACGGTCCTGAGTGTCCTCGGGTCGGGCGCGCTCAGGCTCAGCAGCCGGTTCGGCCACTGCGGTGGGTGATAGGCGGCCCAGCCGTCGTAACCGGCCGGCCGCTCGACGGTGTGGTCCTCCCCGGCCAGATGGTCGACGGCGAACACCCAGGAGAACGCCTGCATGTTGGCCGGCTGAGCCACGTCGGGCGCGCTCGGCTCCCCGGTGTCCCGCCGCGACTCGAAGCCCGTCACATGCTCGGTGCCGGTCAGCGGCAGTAGGTCGCCGAGTTCCGTCGCGTCCAGGACGTACGGCGCCGACACCTCGATCCGCGTGGCGTCCGGTCCTTCGACGACCACGGACCGTACCCGGTCGCCGTCCACGGAAGCGGCCACCGGTCGGTGCCGGTACAGGATCCGCAGCCGGCCGGCGGCGACGTACGGCGCGACCGTGGCTTCCAGAACGGCGGCGGCCACCCTCGGTTCGTGGCACAGTGCGCTCACGCGCCCCTCGCCCGGGTTGAGATACCGGCGCCGCCTGGCCTCGTCGGTGAGCGGATACCAGGTCCGGTAGTGGTCGCGGATCGCCTCGCGCAGCGCGCGGTAGGTACGGGTGGCACCGAACTGTTCGATCCAGGCGTGCTCGTCGGGCGGCACGCCCTGGCTGGTGAGCTGACCGCCGATCCAGTCGGTCTCCTCGGTGAGCAGGACCGACCGCCCCCGGTCGAGGGCGGCCAGCGCCGCGGCCACGCCGCCGAGGCCTCCGCCCACGACGAGGATGTCCGTGGTTGCCGATGTCGGCGCGCTCATGTGCCGCTCTCTTCCTGCGAGTCAGGCCCCGTATCCGGGCCGAATGTGAAGCTCCGAGAGCCGCTGTCCCCCATATCCACCCGTGCGGGCGGGCCGTCGCCCGGCGGGGCGACCAGCAGATCACCGATGCCCTCGGCGATCCCGGTGACACGGTCGGTGGTCCGGAGGTAGCCCCGTACGACGACGCCGGGCGCCATGTCCAGCAGGACACGTCCTTCGAGGCTGACGGTGAGCCGGCCGGCCGCCCGGACGTCGAGGCGGCCCTCGCCGAGCGGCAGGTTGCACAGCTCGGCCGGCTCGCCCGGGTGGGCGAACCGCCAGCCGTCGGAGCGCGCGTCGGCCAGTTCACCGAAGGCGAGATACGCCAGCAGGCCTCCCCAGGCCATCAGCCCGTCCGAACGCTTCTGAAGACCCGTCAGGTTCTCTCCGTCGACGGCCGGATAGTTCTCCCTGACATGGCCGTACACACGCCACTCGTCGAGAAACAGCCGCAGCAGGGCCCCCACCACCGGCCGGCTCAGCTCCGCCAGCCCGTACCGCCGCAGCCCGGATACGGCGAGATACGCCATCGGTGCCCAGATCCGGCCGCGCCAGTAAGTCGCCGCGAAGCCGGGGTCGTTGCGGGCCACGCTGGGCAGGGGCCGTTCGCCGCCCAGCACTTCGGGCCGTAGCAGATCGGTGGCCACGGCCGCCGCACGACCGGCGTCCGGCAACCCGGCGAGCAGCGCGTACAGCATCGTCGGCGAGACGTGCGGATCGTGTGCGCCCGCCGATGTGAGGTTGCGGTAGCCGCTCGCCTCGCCGTCCCACAGCAGCCGGTCGGCGATCGCCCTGGCCGTGGCGGCCTCGGCGTGCAGCCGGTCGGCCGTCGCACGCTCCCCCAGGATGCCGGCGATCTCCGCCAGGGCCTCGGCATCGGCGATGTGCAGCGCGTTCAGGCCGACGTCGGCGAGGTCCATGGTGTGGGTCACCGGGTCGTACCGGGTCTCGTCGTACATCGGCGAATCGTCCAGGCCCGACTCCCGTTTGGCCCGGTCCAGGGTCGCCGACGCGGGGTCGCCGGGGATCGGGTCGGAACCCCAGGCGAGCAGCCCGTGCGGCCCTCGGCGGGCCCGGGGCCACCAGTCGTGCCAGGCCAGAAGCGCCGGGAAGGTGCCCTCTAGCAGCGTCGCGTCGCGGGTCTCGGGCGACAGGCCGCCCGCCAGATAGGCCTGATACACCGTCAGCGCGCCGACCGGCGGCTGCGAACGGTCGTCGGTGCGGCCCCTGTCGTCCGAGATCCGGTTCGGGATCATGCCGGCCTCGTCCGCGTACGGAAGGACCTGCTCGAAGACGCCGCGCGCGTAGTCCCGGTCGACGGCTGAGGCAGCGAGACCGGTGAAGAACGTGTCCCAGGCGTGCAGGGCCCAGCTGCCGTAGAAGCCCTTCCGCTCGGCGCAGACGAAGTCCCTGGACGTCGGGGTGAGAACGCGGCCGATGTCGGGGGCGTAGATGGTGTTCCAGGTGACGGCCCTGGTCAGGGCATCGGCGGCATCGCCGAGCCAGCCTCCGGAACGCAGCGAGGTGCGCTCCGCTGTCAGTGCTGCGATGTGCAGTCTTTCGGCTGCGGCGCCGTGGGGGCTGGTCGCGCCCCGCGGCGGAGCCGCAGATCGATACGGCCCCGCGCCCCTTTGGGGCGCTGATGTGGCCGGTGCGATGTGCAGATTTACGGCGCCTTCGCTTGCCTCCGTGTCGAACGCCAGCACCAGCGCCCCCTCCGGGCCCTCGACCCTGCGGGCCCGCGACGAGGTGGTGACCGTCCAACGGATCCCACCCGCGCGGACGGTGGCGGTCAGGTCCGTCGATTCCTCGATGTCGTCCAGGCCCTCCACCGACAGCACGATCACGCCCGTACTCTCGGCGCGTGCGTCCAGCACGTCCCCCGGCCCGCCCGCGAATTCCAGCCGCAACCGGTGACCGGCCGCCCGTACCGTCACCTCGGCGTAGCTGCCGTCCACGGTGTGCGGTCCGAGCCGCTCAAGTCCGTCGCGCCAGGTGAACCCGTCGAGCACCGGGCCCTCGGGGCCGAGTACGCCGAACCGCACCCGCGGTCCGGACGGCAGCCGGCTCATACCGGTGTGCGTCCGGACGTCCCAGGTGTTCCAGCCGCTCGGCGCCGGAGTCACGGTGGCGCGCCTCTCGCTCATAAGACCGCCTTGCCGTCGGCGGTACCGTCACCCGGCACCGAGTCGTCCAGGTCCAGGGCCGCGGCCAACAGCGCCTGGGTGTACGCGTGTTGCGGTGCGGTCAGCACCTCGCCGGTCCGGCCCTCCTCCACGATCACGCCCCGCTGCATCACCGCCACCCGGTCGGCGATCTGGTGCACCACCCCCAGGTCGTGCGAGATGAAGAGCATCGCGAGCCGGTGCCGGCCGCGCAGATCGACCAGCAGCCGCAGGATCTGGGCCTGGACCGACACGTCGAGCGCGGACACCGCCTCGTCGCACACCAGCAGCCGGGGCCGTACCGCCAGCGATCTGGCGATGCTGACCCGCTGGCACTGACCGCCCGACAGATCCCCCGCGCGCCGCGACGCCATCTCGGGATCGAGCCCCATGTCGGCGAGGAGCCGGTGCAGTGCGGCGGTGCGGTCGCCCTCGGGTGCGGTGAGCGGGTGGGTGCTCCAGACCTCGGCGATGATCGCGGCGACCGTCATGCGCGGATTCAGCGACGAACGCGGATCCTGGAACACCATCTGCACCGCACGCTGTAGTTCGGGCGGCCGGCGCCCCGCTCGGCCGAGCGGCCGTCCCTCGAAGGTGAGCGTCCCGGCACCGGGCCGCAGCAGTCCGGCCACGCACCGGGCCACGGTCGTCTTGCCGGAGCCCGACTCGCCGACCAGCCCGAGTGTCTCCTCGGGTGCCACCGACAGACTCACCCCGTCCACGGCGGCCTGCCCGCCCCGGCGTCCTCTCCCCCGCCCTCCGTAACTGACGTGCAGATCGCGCACGTCGAGGAGTGCGCGCTCGCCGGGAGGTGCGGGCGCACCAAGGAATTCCCGTTCACTCGCGCTCACGGCCCGGACACCTCCTCGGCGAAGTGGCAGGCACTCCAGCGCCCCGGCGCCACCTCCCGCACCTCGGGCACCTCACCGCGGCACCGGGCGCGGGCCATTGGGCAGCGTGGATGGAACGCGCAGCCGGCCGGCCGGTTCGCCGGTGTCGCCGGTGCGCCCGGCAGCGGGTCGGCGAGTGCGGTTCGGGTCCTGACGGCGGGCACGCTGCGCACCAGGGCGGCGGTGTACGGATGGGCGGGGCGCCGCAGTACGTCACGGGCGGCCCCACGTTCGCAGACCCGTCCCGCGTACATCACCACGACCCGTTCGGCGACGTGCGACACGACCCGCAGGTCATGGCTGACGAGCAGCATCGCCAGGCCGTCGGCCGCCTGGATGTCGGCCAGCAGCCGCAGGATCCGGGACTGGACGGTGACGTCGAGTGCCGTCGTGGGCTCGTCGGCGAGCAGCAGCGCGGGGTTTCCGGCCAACGCCATGGCGATCATGGCGCGTTGGCGCAGGCCTCCGGAGAGTTCGTGCGGGTAGGCGCGCATTCGCCGCTTCGGTTCCGGCACACCGGCCCGGTCGAGGAGTTCGGCGACCCGGCGGTTCACCTCGGCACGCGGCAGCCGGTCGCGGCGTGGCACTTCGCCGACCTGACGGCCGATCCGCTGGGTCGGGTTGAGCGCGGCGAGCGGATCCTGGAAGATCATCGCCATCTCCCTGCCGCGTACCGCACGGAGCCGTGCCGGGTCGGCGGCGATCAGGTCCTCGCCGTGCCACAGCAGTCGGCCCGCCAGGGTGGCACCCTCGGGTGGCAGGCCCAGGATCGTCTTGGCGGTCATCGTCTTTCCGCTGCCCGACTCGCCGATCAGCCCCACGGTGGTGGCGCGTGGCACGTCGAAGGACACGCCGTCCACCACGCGCATCCGGGTGCCGTGCGGGCCCGGCAGTTCCAGCACCAGGTCGTCGATCCGCAGGATCGGCCCGTCGGTCGCCGGCGCCGTTTTCCCGGCCCCACGTTCGTGTGCGGTTCCGGCGGGGGTCACGAGCCGCCCGTCCGTACGGTGGCGAAGTCCGGCAGTCCGCTGGCGTCGGGGACGAAACCCTTCAGGTCGCTGTTCCAGGCGTAGGCGATGCTCACCGACATCGGGTACATCCCGACCGCGTCCTGCCAGATGATGTCGCTCGCCTGACCGTAGAGGTCGGTGCGCTTCTTCTTCTCGGCCGTCGCTCCCGCCGCCGCCAGCAGTCCGTCCAGCTGCTTGTTGCAGTAGCCCATCCGGTTGGCCGCGCAGGTGTAGAGGCGGCCGAGGTTGCTGGCCGCGTCGTAGCTGGGGGTGGCCAGTTGCTGGAAGTTGATGTCCCACTTGAGGGCGATCAGGTCCTCCGTGAAGGCGGCCTGCTCCTTCTCCAGCGGGTCCGCCTGCACGCCGACCTTCTGGAGGTCCGAGACGACGGCCTGGATGAAGGGCCGGAACTCGGCGTTGGCGAACTGGAGTCGCAGCTTCTTCGAGAAGTCGAAGCCCGCTGCGGTGAGCGCCGCCTTGGCGGCTGCCGGGTCGTGGGCCACGGGCGGCTGCGCGACGTGGCCGAGTACGACGCTCGTCACGGGCGCGTCGGCCGGCTTGCCGGTCTCGGGATAGAGCTTGCTGATGATGGTCTTGAAGTCGATCGCCTGCCAGATCGCCCTGCGGACCTTCGCGTCCTCGAGGGCGGGGATGGAGGAGTTGAACCACATGGTGAACTCGGCGCTGCTCGGTACGGTCTGCACGGTGAGGTCCTTCTGGCCTTTGAGAGAGGCCAGTTGATCGTCCGGGATGCCCCACACGACGTCCACCTCGCCCGTGCGCAGTGCGGTCATACGTGCCGCGAGCTCGGGGATGTTCCGTACGGTGACCCGGCGGAGCCCGGACTTCTCGCCCCCGTACTTCTTGTTGGGCACCAGGACCAGCGACTCGCTCGGGGTGAACGCGTCGACGGTGAACGGGCCCGAGCCGACGGGGTCGTTGAAGAAGGCGGTGTCGTCCTTGCCGACGCCCGTCGGGATGACGTAGAAGGTGCCGAGCTTGCCCGGTACGGACGCGTCGGGCGCCGGGCTGTGGAGGACCACTTCGGTGGGCGAGGTCTTGGTCATCGTGTAGTCGGGGAAGTTGCCCGCGTTGGGACCGTTCAGGCTCATCATCCGCTGGAAGGACGCGACGACGTCGTCGGCGTCGAGCGCGGAGCCGTCGGAGAACGTCACGCCGGTGCGCAGCGTGAACGTCCAGTCCGTGACGTCCTTGTTGGGCTTCCAGGAGGTGGCGAGGTCGCCCTTGAGCGTGCCGTCCGCGTCGGGTTTCACGAGTCGGCTGAAGATCTCCTGTGCGGCCAACTGCGTTCCCGTGGAGGCACCTTGGGCACCGTGTGGGTCCAGGCTCTCGATCGGGTACGTGCCCGCCGCCGTCACGTCGCCGGCGGCGGAACCGTCTCCGTCGTCGTCGCCGCCGCTTGTCGTCGAGCAGGCGGCGAGGAGCGCCGCGCTTGCCGTGGCGGTGGCGGCGAGCCGGATCAGCCGGCTCCTTCCGTGCTCACGCGTCCTGGTCATGGTGGTGCTCCTGTCGATCGAGGGTCGGTCGGAGTCAGCCGGTGGGTGGAGGTTTCAGCCGGGGCGGCCACGCCCGTAGCGGGCGGTGAGTTGGTCACCGAGGATGCCTACGTTGACGATCAGGAGGGACAGGGCGATGCCCGGCAGGGTGGAGATCCACCAGTGCGTTTCGAGGTACTCCTTGCCGTTGGCGATGGTCTGCCCCCACGACACGGTCGACGGAGGCAGGCCGATGCCGAGGAAACTGAGCCCCGCCTCCGCCAGTACCACCAGCGCGAACTCGAGCGTGGCGAGGGCGACGACCGGTCCGGCCGTGAACGGGAGTACGTGCCGGGCGAGGATGGTCCGGGCCGGCACTCCCAGCACCCGTGCGGCGTCGACCCAGGGCCGTTCCCTGAGGGAGAGCGCGATGCCGCGGGTGACGCGGGCGAAGGTGATCCAGCCGGTCGCCGCGAGCGCGACGACGACCAGCAGGGCACTGCGCTCGAAGGCGCCCGCTATCACGATCGCCAGCAGGATCGCGGGAAACGCCAGCAGGACGTCGAAGACCCGGGCGAGTACGGCGTCGGCGGCACCGCGGAAGTACCCGGCGACGGCGCCGAGGACAACGCCGACGAGACAGGAGAGCGCGACCGTGGACACGCCGATGAGCACCGCCGTTCTGGCCCCGTAGACGATCTGGGCCAGCATGTCGCGGCCGAGCCCGTCCGTGCCGAGCCAGGCGGTGCCTCCGGTGGACGTCCTGGAGCCGGGTGAGAGCAGCCGGTCCTCCAGCGAGGTGTGCACCGGGTCGTAGTCGATCAGCAGCGGTCCGACGACGGCTACCAGCAGATAGCAGGCCACGACCACAAAGGGGACACGGGACAGGAGCGTGCGCCGCGCCCGCTGCGGGGCCGCCACCTGCTTCTCGGCGGCGACGGTGATGTCGGCCATCAGACGGCTCCCGTCCGGATACGGGGATCCAGCTGGGCGATGAGCAGGTCGGCCATCAGGTTGAGTACGACGACGATGCCGGCGATCAGGAGGGTGGTGCCCTGCACGACCGTGTAGTCGCGGTTGGCCACGGCCTCCACCACGAGCGATCCGAGGCCGGGCCAGGCGAACACGTTCTCGACGATCACGGCGCCGCCGACCAGGGCCCCGACCTGGACGCCCACCACGGTCACGACCGGGATCAGCGAGTTGCGCAGGGCGTGCCCCAGCAGTACCTGACGCTCGGTCAGCCCTTTGGAGAGCGCGGTCTGGATGTACTCCTCGCGCATCGTCTCCACGAGGCTCGTCCGGGTCAGCCTGGCGATGATCGCGATGAAGGGGAACGAGAGGGTGACGGCCGGCAGAATCAGATGCTGGGGCGTGCCGGTCCCGGAACTGGGCAGCACGCGCAGGCTCAGCGCGAAGACGAGCACCAGCATGATGCCGATCCAGAACGTGGGGAACGACTGGAGGGCGATCGTGCAGGCCGAGACCACCCGGTCCAGCAGTCCGCCCGGCCGTCCGCCGGCCAGCATGCCGAGCGTCAGTCCCACGATCACCGCGATCGCGGTGGCCGTCAGCGTCAGGTCGATCGTGGCGGGCAGCCGGTCGAGGACCGCGTCCATGGCGGGCCTGCCGAGCCAGTGCGACTCGCCGAAGTCGAGCCGGCAGACATCGCCGAGGTAGCTGAGGTACTGCGCGCCGAGCGGCCGGTCGAGTCCGAGCGAGGCGCGCAGACTGTCGATCTGGCTCTGGTCGGCGTCCGGGCCGAGCAGTACCGTCGCGGGGTCGCCGGGCGCGGCCCGGACGATGAGGAAGATCAGCGAGGCGGCGCCCCACATCACGAAGACCCCGATGAGCAGCCGGTGCACGATCATTCGGATCATGTCCTCGGCCTCCTGCCGGGCTCGGGCTGAAGGGAGACCGGACCGGTGACGGCCGGCCGGGTGAGGACCGGACCGCCGGCAGAGACCGGGCCGACCGAGTCACCCGGTACGAAAGCGCAGGGCACCGTCAGCCGTCGCGGCTCCGGGGTCTCCTGGTCGAGCAGCTCGATCAGCACCCGTACGGCCTCCCCCGCCATCTGGGCGCGGGGCAGCGAGAACCGCGTCCAGTTCCGCGACTGAGGTGTCCAGGACGGCGGATCACCCAGCAGGGCCAGCGAGCAGTCCTCAGGAAACCGGACCCGGTCGGTGCCGGCCATCGTGGCCAGCGCCTCGGTAAGCCGGTTGTCCTCGGTCGGCTCGACCAGGAGTGCGGTGATCCCGAGCCCGCCGATCCACCCTTCCAGCCGCTCGACCGTCAGCTCTGCCGGATCGGTCAGGGTCCGGATCAGCGCCTCGTCCGGGACGATGCCGGCCTCGGCCAGCCCGCGCCGGTATCCCTCCTCGCGGTCCCTGGTGGGTTCGCTGTCCTGAAGGGCCCGCAGATACAGGATCCGCCGGTGGCCGAGTCGTGCCAGCTCCGCGACGAGTGCCGCGGTCGCCGAGACGTAGTCGGCCGCCACGTAGGAGAGTTCACCGTCGTCCACCTCGCGGCGTCCGACGAAGACGATGGGGAAGTCCTCCCGGACCAGCGCCGACAGCTCCTCGCGGCGAACGTTCCTGCCGAGCAGGACGCAACCGTCCGCGATCTTCAGCCGGTTGGCACCACCGACGTAGATCGACCGCTCGGCCCTCGAAGCACCGGATGCGCCCCCGCCGGAACAGAACAGCAGCAGGTCGTAGCCCTGCCGTGCCGTCTCCTCCTCCACGCCGAGCAGGAACGGGTAGTAGAAGTCGCGCTGGTCGATCGGGAACACCGACTCGAAGGTGTAGAGCCCGAGCAGCCGGTTCCGGCCGCCTTTCAGACTGCGCGCGGCGACATTGGCCGCATAGCCCAGTTCCTCGGCCGCCGCCAGAACGGCCTGGCGGGTCGATTCCGCGATCTGCCCACTCGCCGCGCCTCCGCTGATCACCAGCGACACCGTTGCCTGGGAGACGCCGGCGCGCCGGGCGATGTCCCGCTGGGTGGAGCGTCTACGCCGTTCGGGAGGAACCATGAGCACTCCCAATTAATACGTATTAGCAAGTGCCGAGAGACGCTACTCGGATACGGAGAAACGCGTCAAGAGTTGTGAACGGCCTTTATCCTGCTTGTTTCTGACAGATGATCTGATCTTGCGCCGTGACAGGATTCGCCATCTGTGTGCACGGGCGAGCCATGGCACGCGGAGGCGAAGTTCAGGAAGATCGAGAACACGAACGCATTCCGGCATCCCGGCGAGAAGGGGAACTCGATGACCGTCCGCACCATTCGTGAGAACTCCGCTGCCGACGACCTCGCGTCCCGCTTCGACCGGGACGGTTACGCCGTGCTGGAGGGCGCCCTGACGCCGGATGAGGTGGCGGAGCTACGAGCGGAAACCGTGCGGATCTGCCGCGGCGAGCGGGGCGCCGTCGAGGGGGCGCCGCCGTCGGTCGCGGACGAGAGTGACGACGACACCGTACGGAGATTCCTGTGCGTGCACTATCCGCACAAGCTGTCGGCGCTCATGCTCGACACCATGCGCCATCCAGCCATCATCGGACCGCTGACCGAAGTGATCGGTCCCGACATCAAGTCGATGCAGTCGATGCTGTTCGTCAAGTCCGAGGGCAAGCCGGGCCAGGCATGGCACCAGGACGAGATGTTCATCCCCACCCGGGACCGGTCGCTGACCGCCGCCTGGCTCGCCCTCGACGACGCCACCGTGGACAACGGCTGCCTGTGGGTCCTGCCGGGTTCGCACCGGCCCGGCATCATCTACCCCAACCGGCAGCACGACGACGCCCGTTACGACTGCACGGTCCAGTCCTACGGCTTCCCCTACGACGAGACGGACGCCGTCCCCGTCGAGATCGCCGCCGGATCGGTACTGCTCTTCAACGGCTACCTGCTGCACAAGTCGCTGCCCAACACCGGTCGGCAAGGCTTCCGTCGGGCCCTGGTCAACCACTACATGAGCGCCTCGTCCCTCCTCCCCTGGGCGCCCCCCGAGGCCGAAGTGCCCATGGCCCAGGCCGACTTCCGGGACATCGTGCTGATCGCGGGCCGGGACCCGTACGCCTACAAGGGCACCACCGACATCCGTACACCCCGAGTGCGGCGCGACCGGTCCGGAGGCTGCGACAGGTGAGGCCGTGACGGACCGCTCCTTCGCCCCCACGCTCCTGGCCCGGCTCGGCCCCGCGGTCGCCGACTACCCGCCCGGGTCGGCCTTCGGCCCCAGGGACGCGGGTTCGTACGAGTTCGTCTGGCTACTGCACGGCAGCGCCCGCTGGGTCTGCGGTGACCTGACCGTACCCCTGACGCCCAGCGCGCTGCTGCTCGTGCGCCCCGGTATGCGCGACACGTTCCACTGGGACGCCAACCGGCCCACCCGGCACGCCTACACGCACTTCCGGCTGCCCCCCGCCCTACGGGGCGCGGGAACCCCCGACGACGCCGACTGGCCGCTCGTCCGGGACCTGACGGGGCGCGGCGACCCGATGGCCGCGCTCTGCCAGTACCTCCTGACACTCGGCGCGACCCGCCCCCCGTCCTGGGAACGGCACGCCGAGGAGACCCTACGGCTGCTGCTCTTCACCTTCGTGCACGGCACCGGCCCGGAAACCGGCAGGCAGACGCTCCCGGAGCCGCTGGTCGCCATGATGGCCACGGTCCGCTCCCACTGGTCGGACGGCGTCGCCCGTCCGCTCGCCCTGGCGCTGCTGGCGCGGGCGGCCGGAGTCTCGGAGAGCACGCTGAACCGCATCTGCCGACGGCAATTCGGCGTCAGCCCCGTGGCAGGCCTGGAACGGCTCCGCCTGGCGAGGGCCGAGCCGCTGCTGTGGCTGAGCAACCTCTCGCTCCGCGCCATAGCGGTCCAGTGCGGCTTCGCCGACGCGTACCACTTCTCGCGCCGATTCCGCGCCGTCTACGGGATGTCCCCGAGCGCCTTCCGCAGGGTTCCCCCCGAGTCGGCACCACCGTCCCCGATCACCAACAGCGCACTGTCCGCACTCCAGCCGCTGGTGCCTCCCGCGCAGCCGGGTCAGTGATGGGAACGAAACGGCTTAGTAGCTGTCGTAGCCGGGCTTACCGTTCGGCCGGTAGACGCCGACGATGGTGCCGCCCTTCGTCGTCGAGACGCTGACCGGCTCCAGCGCGGTGGGGATCGCTCCGTCGGCGAACAACCGCTTGCCGGTACCGATGATCACCGGATGGATGGTCAGCCGGTACTCGTCGACGAGGCCGTGCTGCATGAGGGTCTGGGCGAGGTCGCCGCTGCCGACGACGTTGATGTTGCCGCCGTCGGACGCCTTCAGCTTGCGTACGGCATCGACGATGTCACCCTCCAGCAGCGTGGAGTTCTGCCACTCGACGGACGTCAGGGTCCGAGACGCCACGTACTTGTGCATGCTGTTCATCCGACTGGTGAACGGGTTGTCGGGGTCGGCGGTCGGCCAGTACGACGCGAAGATCTCGTAGGTCTTGCGGCCGAGCAGCATCGCGTCGGAGTGCTCGTACCAACCGGCGATGGCCGTGCCGACCTCGTCGTCGGCCACCGGCTTCTGCCAGCCGCCGTGCTCGAAGCCGCTCTCAGCGTCCTCGTCCGGACCGCCCGGCGCCTGCATGACGCCGTCCAGCGACAGGAACGTGCAAACGATGATCTTGCGCATGGTGCGCTCCCTTCGTCGACGGGTAGACGGCACAGCCGCCGGAAACTCATCGGCGGAACTTCCGCGGCGCAGCACCAGGACAGCGGCCTTAGGGCCGGAGCACGATCTTGCCGTGGGTTTGGCGTCGTTCCAGCTCGCGGAAAGCGTCGGTGATCCGCAGCGTGAGGCGCTCCTCGCCGTCGACCCGGCCCGGACGGACACGGCTGCGTCCTCGCCGGTCAGGACCTCGCTGCCGTAGACCTTCTTTCTGTCGGCAAGGACCTCGAAGGCGGTGCTTCCGCCGTCACCCACCTCGTCGTCCACGCCGATCTCCGCCGTGAAGGCGGAGCACGCCCCGCCGAGGTACACCGTCACGACCGAGTCGGCATGCACGCCGATCCCCTTGTCGTACCGTGCGGCCAATTGAGGCGCTTGGCGGCCGGACTGAGCCGCGCTGGAGGCCCGCTGCCGCCACCGTCCTGCCTCCCGTTTTCAGGGAACGCCCTTGGAGACAGAAAGGTGGGAGGAATAGTCAAGAACTGTGGATTGGCGTCCGGGCTCTTCTTCTCTCCGGCGCAGCCGAACTCCAGGAGTCCAGGGCGATGAGTTCTGCCATGGTTTCAGGTCTGTATCTCCGACAGGCGATCAACCGCACTTGAGGAGAGCATCATGACCGCTACCTATACCTTCGACGTCTTTTCCAGCCTTGACGGCTTCGGCGCCGCCAGCGGCAACTGGACCGGCTACTGGGGCAAGCAAGGCCCCGAACTCCTCGACCACCGCCTCGCCCTGTACGGCGAGGAGCAGCGGATGGTTTTTGGGGCCAACACATATAGGGCGTTCGCTCGGATGCTGGCCACGAGCACCGAGGAGTCCGACGTGCGTGACGCATGGGTCACACGGATGAGGAGCCTGCCGGCAACGGTGGTGTCGACCACGCTGGAAGGATCCCTCGACTGGCCGGATGCGAAGGTCGTGAGCGGCGACGCCGTCGACGTCGTCGCCCGGCTCAAGGAGGAGTCCGAGGTACCGTTGCGCTCGCACGGCAGCCTGTCGATGAACCGGGCGCTGATGGCCGCCGGTCTGGTCGACCGTGTTCAGGTGACGCTCTTCCCTGTGATCACCGGTCAGTCCGGGCTGGACCCGATCTTTCAGGGTGCGGCCGACTTCGATCTCGAGTTGATCGAGCACCGGACGCTCGACGGCCACATCCAAGAGCTCATCTACCGGCCCACCCTGCACGTCTGAGTCCCTCCATGCACCCACCTTGTCCAGCAGCCGATCTTGACCGTACGTTCCCGCTGACCGACATGCCGACTGGTCTCCTGGCCGCCTTGGTCACGCGGCCTGCTGATCACCTTTTGATGCGTCGGGTCGTTCCACGAGCCGGCCGTTCTCGGACCTCGCGCCGTCGCGGGCTGGAAGAGGCCGAGGCGCATGTGGTGCGTGAGGGTCGGGTGCGGTCATGGGCTGCGGACGGCCGGCAGCCGCAGCCGGGGTGTGCCGGACAATTTCCGGGTCGGCCTGGAACAGGGGACGGGGGCGCGGTGCGGGCGGGTCGTCGCGGAGGACGCCGCCGGGCATGCCGCCCGACGCGAGGACGGGCAGCTACGGCTCTGGGAAGGCCAGCCACACACAGCGGTGGGCCGTGTGCTGCATCTACACCTGGGCAGGGGCCGCGCAGCCGCA
>NZ_JAFFSX010000021.1 GCF_017948485.1 Streptomyces sp. GESEQ-35
GCCAGGAAGAACACCCACACCGCGACGGCGCCCAGGAAGACACCGATCTCAGGGCGGGCCAACAGCCGCAGCGCCAGGGGACGTTCCGCGGTCCGCCCGTCGGTTTCCTTGCCGGGGCCGGGGGCCGGCGGTGTGGTCACCGCCGGCTCGGCATGCTGGGTCATGCTCATCACCGGGTGCCCTTCGCGGCGAACTCGGCGACTGCGTCGACATTGGTCTTGTCAATGAAGGCCGGTCCGGTGAGGACGGGCGCTGTGCTGCCACCGCTGAAGTTGCCGTTGGTCTTGTAGAGCCACAGCGAGTCGACCGCCAAGTAGCCCTGTAGGTAAGGCTGCTGGTCGACGGCGAACTCGACCTTTCCGTCTTGGACGGCCTGCACCAGGTCCTTGTTGAGGTCGAAGGTGGCGAGCTTGGCCTTGCTGCCGGAGTCGGACAACGACTGGATCCCCGTCAGCGCGATCGGAGCGCCGAGGGTGACCACCTGGTCGATGGAGGAGTCCTGGCTGAGCTTGGCGGTGATCGTCGACTTCACGGACGGCATGTCGGTGCCGTTGACGTAGAGGGTGTCGGTCTTGCCGCTGAAGCCCTTCTTCAGGCCGGCGCAGCGGGCCTCCAGGGCGACCTGTCCCTGTTCCTGGATGACGCAGAGGGCGTGCTTGGCGCCCAGCTGGTTCAGGCGTTCGCCGAATGCCTGGCCGGCGATGCTCTCGTCCTGTCCGAAGTACTCCAGCATGCCGAGCTTCTTCCAGTCGTTGACACCGGAGTTGAAGCCGACGACCGGGATGCCGGCTGCCTTTGCCTTGGCCACGACGTCCTTCATGGCGTCCGGCTTGGCGGCGGTGAGGGCGATGCCGTCGACCTTCTGGTCGATCGCGTTCTGGACGAGGTTGGCCTGGTTTCCGGCGCTGGGGTCGCTGGAGTAGACGAGCTTGATGTTGTCCTTGGCCGCCGCGGCCTGGGCGCCCTTGCGGACCAGGTCCCAGAACGTGTCGCCGGGGGAGGCGTGGGTGACCATGGCCACCGTCATACGCGGGGTGGTGGCCTTGCCTGCCGAGGCGTCCGCACCTCCTTCCTCGGACTTCTTGCCGCCCGAGCTGCTGGAACAGCCGGCGGCGAGCAGGGTCCCGGTGAGAACGGTGGCGGTGAAAATTGCGGCTCGGTGGTTTCTGCGCATGTCCCTTGCACCTCGCTGTGCTTGTCAGGGTGGAGTCTGTGGTGGGCGGAAGCGCGCCCGATGTCGGCGGCCGATGAACGATCACCGAGTGGCGACGCGGCGCGCAAAAGGTGTGTATACGCCGTGTATAGCGGCGCGTTTTCTGCGGCGGCCGTAGGTATGGGCCACCTGGATAGCGACTGGAGCGCTTTAGTAGCGCGCTCTAGTTGGTGAGACTATGGAGCCGCTACGCAGGGATGTCAACAGGTTTGTCAGGACGTACCAACAAAGTGGCAGCGGTGAGCCGTGAAACGGAACCCGCGCCGCCCACGGGCCGGAACCCATGCTTTCACGTACTGAGCGGAAAGCTGCCCTGGCGTATGGTCCACGCAGGTCAGGGCTCAGCGGGGCCGAGCCGCGACGCGAAGGTGTCGAAGGCCGCGCGCCACCGTCTGGAGCCCCGCAGCCACGGTCTGCTGGCAGATCCTCTACAACCCGGCCCCTCGAAGTGACACCCGCCCTGCACATCGCCGGCCTCAGGGGCGCAGCGCGTTCATGACGAAGTCGGCGACGGTGTCGGCGTATGCGTCGATGGCTTCGGGAGCCAGTGGTGCGGGGGTGAAGAGGCGTTCGGTCTGGGCGCGGCCGGCGTACATCGCGCCGCCGGAGGTGATCATGTAGAAGATGACTTCTGGGGGGACCGGACGGATCTCACCGCGGAGTACGAGGTCGTCGCGGACCGCCAGGAAGCGCGCGACGACGGGGGCGGTGTAGGTGTCGGTGATGTAGTCGAGGCGCTCGCCGGGCTGTGCGCCTTCGATGTTCATCAGGCGCAGGAGTTCGGGGTGGTGGGCCGAGAAGCGGACGAAGGCGCGCACGAAGGTGCGGAGGCGGGCCTTCGGTGGCGCCGACTCGTCGTCGGCGGAGAGGAGTTCGGAGACCAGGAGGCCGAAGCCCCAGTCGGCGGCGGCCTGCCAGAGGGCTTGCTTGGAGCCGAACCTCTGGTGGAGCAGGTTGTGGCTGACACCGAGTTCGCTGGTGAGGGTGCGTAGCGAGACTCCGTTGAAGCCGTGGGTGGCGAACGCTTGCAGTGCCGCCTGGAGTACCTCTTCGGCCGGTGCGGGGTCAGTGTCTTTGGCCGGCCGGCCGCGTCGGCGGACGTTCTGGTCCATGGTTGGGCGCTGTTCCCTCTCGTTGCGGACGCCGCCGTCGCCCGCGGCTTCAGGACGGGTTCTTGCCGAAGTACATGAGTTCCCACAGGGCGGGTGCGTCCAGGCGCTCGGGATCCGCGCCGGGGGTGAGGTGTTCGACGCTGACCTGGCCGGTGAAGCGCAGGTAGGCGCCGTCGAATCCGGCGACCGTGGCGAGCAGGCGCTTGGGGCCCTTGAGGGCTTCGATCATGGGGTCCTGGACGATGGTGGACTGGCGGCGGAAGGTGACGCGGTAGCGGTCGCCGCCGGTGGCGGTCGCGTCGTAGTCGTAGACGACGGTGTTGGCGACGGGTTTGCCGGTGACCGGGTCGATCTGCTCGTCGCTCTTGGTGAAGTGCAACAGCGAGCCCTCGTCGGCGAGGATCTTGCCGTCCTTGGCGAGGACGAAGATCGGCACCTCGGCGAAGCCGAACTTCTTCTCCGCGGTGATGTAGGAGGCGATGACCGTGTAGGCGCCGACTTCGGCGCGCATCCAGTACCAGTGGTGCATGAGGCGGGCCATCTCGGCGTCGCCCCAGTTGTGGTCGTGGTAGCCGGTCCCGGTACGGGTCTCGGTGACGCCGTCGACGGTCAGTGTCGCTTCCGCGGCGCCCGATGGTACGGAGGGCAGCCAGGCGAAGTACTTCTGCGCGTCCCCGTCACCGAAGAGGATGTGCCCGGTCTCCGGGCGCCAGGCGGGGACCTGCCCGGTGAGGGTGACGTCCGCGGTGACGCCGTCGAGGTCGACGTGAATGCGGTAGGTGTGGAGGTCACCGGCGAAGGTGTTCGTCGCGATCCGCAGGTCGCACCGGTCGGTGGCGAAGTCGAAGTCGTCGGGGTGCGGCTTCGAGGTGCGCTCGATGTGGGTGCCGTCGGACCGGTCGAGTTCGAAGGTGACGAGCGGGGCGGCGGGCTGGTTGACGCCCTTGGGGCTGCGGAAGTCCTTGGCCATGAAGTTGATCACGAGTGTGGAGCCGTCGTCGAGGACGAAGTCGGAGTACCACCACTCGAAGGTCCCGGGCTCGCCCGGGGCGGAGCGGAAGCCGTCCTCCCACTCCGCGATTTCGCCCTTGGCGAGGCCGAGGCGCTGGTAGTCGGCGGTCCGGTCGGCCATACGGCACGGTTCGGTACGGGGCATGATCTGCGCCTCACGATCGGTCGACGTGCGTCGTGCTCGTCGACTACGGGTTCTGGTCGCCCCCCTTTCCATTAATGGGCAGCTGACCATTAATGCAAGTCGGGGAGGCGACACACATCCCGAGCAGACCCAGGCGACCGTACCCACCGACTCCGGCATCCTGGCGCTCGACGAGGACGGCACCGCCTGCTCCTCGGACTACTGCCTGCGCCTCATCGGCGACGGCGGCCGCATGGCCCACCCTGCCCGTCACCGGCCAGGTGGTCGGCTTCAAGGCAGGCGTGATGCCCTGCGCACCGACGCGGACCACGTTGTAGAGCTGCCGCCACATGAAGTCGCCGTGAACGCGCTGGCGTTCGGCGGCGTCGGTAGGAGCATCCAGCGCGCGTCCCACGATGTTGTTGATCACGAGGAGGTACGCGGCCACCAGGTCGTCGAGAGCCCGCTCGCCACCGGACTGCGCGGCACGCACGACCGCGGCCCGGTCCCGGCGGCCGTCGGGTCTTTCGTACCCGCGGTGTGAAACCTCGCTCATGACTGGAGGAGGGCCCTCGCCTGTATCGGCATGACAGAAATCGGTACGCCATCCTCGCGCTGCTGGAAGAGCGGTGGCTCGGTCGGCACCGCGGGGTCGTGCGACGGCGGGGCGTCAGGGCGGGGTGACCCGTTGGGCCGGGAGCCACGCCGAGGCCGGCGCAGGTGACTCGCCGACGTCGGAGAGCGCGTCGGGGTGGGCCCTGAGTCGTAGCACAAGGCCGATGTAGACGAGGTCGAAGACACTGCACAGGATGCCGATGCCGAGAATGAACGGCTCTCCGTCGAGTACGCCGATCAGGATGGTGGGGGCGAGGGTGCCGAGCCACTTCGCGACGGCGATCGTGAGGGTCTGTCCACGCAAGCCACGGCGCGCGACGAGCATCGCGATGAACAGGGCCGACATCAGCAGGTTCTGCAGGAAGGCCGAGTAGCGGGCGGCATCGTGTTCGCCGAACTCCGCGAGGAACAGCCACTGCACCGCGTACGAGGCGCCGAAGACCAGGGTGCTCCAGAGGGCGAACATCGGCCGGGTCACGAAGCGCGGGAACTCGGCGCGGCCGAAGGCGAAGAAGGTGTACACGATGACGAGGTCGGCCAGGGCCCAGACGAGGTTCACGTAGCCCTGGAACGACATCGTGCCCATGAGGTCGTGCGCCGTGTACGTGGTCTCCCAGGCGAAGTTGAGGGCCAGCGCGGCCAGGGGTATCGCGTAGGTCCGCTGGCGGAAACCGATCCGGATCGCGGCTATGTAGACGATCGTCCAGGCGAGGCCGCTCAGCGCGGAGAGGAACGGTTCCATAGGGCTTCTCCTGCGGTGGGTGCGGCGACATGCGGGGGGACCGGCCCGCCCGGAGCGGGGATGGCGCGGTAGCGGCGGATGAGATCACTCACCGCGTCCCGCAGTCGACCGGGGTCACGTGCCCGGTCGGGGGAGAGGGCTGTGAGTACGAGGCCCTGCAGCGCGGCGGTCACGGTGAACGCGGCCTCGTCCGAGCCGACGTAAGGGGCCAGGAGGCGGGCGAGGCGCAGTTCGAGAAGTCGCTTGACCGGCTCGAGTTCGGAGTCGTGACCGGCCGCGAGGATCATCTCGAAGACGGCGATGGTGTCGATCCGCCGCTGGGTGACGAGACGCGCCGTGAAGTCGCCGCAGATGTCCGGGAGGGCGTCGGGCTCCTCGGCGGCGCGGGTGACGAGCTCCAGGAACTCAAGGCCGATGCGCGAGCCTGCGTGCTCGAACGTCGCCTGGCGGAGGTCATCGGCCGACGGGTAGTGGTAGGTGACCGAAGCGAGCGACACGGCCGCCGAGGCGGCGACCGCACGGTGGGTGAGCGCGCCCAGGCCCTGCTCGCCGACGATGCCCACCGCCGCGTCGAGCAGCAGTTCCCTCCGGGCCTCGCCGCGCGCGAGGCGTCCGTCGGTCACCTTCTGCATTGCCGCTCCCTGTCTATCCGTACAGATGTACTGCTAACTTACGGTACACATGTACCGGTAATCAAGGTTCCACGGGCTCCGCCTGCTGCGGCTCGCGTACCGAGGGGTCACCCCTCGATGCGCCTGCCATGCGACCACGTGAGGTACCGAGGGTTTCGCCGTCGCCGTCGCGACGGCGCTGCTCATGGGCTTCGCAGGCGCGGCCGAGACCTCTCCGGCAACGAGATCAACAACTTCCCCGGTCCGCTGCGTCGTTCGGGACGATGCAGGTTCTCGCCCGACACCCAGAACAGCTGTGCCGGGTACCGGTCGCGCAGAAGGCCCGCGACCAGATGACCGACATGCTGCGCAAGGTTCGGGGTGGCCGGCCGGATCGGCAATGTCAGCGACGCCGACAACTTCTACAGCGTGGTGACCGTGCCCGACGTTGCCGACTGCGCCGCGCACGGCGACCTAATGTGGCGGCAGTTCTACAACCTGGTGCGGGCCGGGGTGCAGGGCATCTACATCTTGATGTACGACGAGTACAACGAAGGCAACCAGATCGCCAAGACCGCCGAATCCCAAGCCTGGTCACCGAGCGGCGGCGGCATGCTGGCCCTGGACGAGGGCGGCACCGCCTGATTCTCGGACTGCTAACTGCGGCTCACCGGTGACGGCGGGAGGGTGCTCAAGGGGCGATCGACCTCACCGTCACCCGTCTCACCCGGCCGGTGCTCTCCGGCACCCGGCGCGGTGTCGGCTCGGTCACGCGGACAACACCGGGACGTCCCTGCTGATCGCCAACCGCACGACCATCGGCACCTGGGAGCAGTTCACCTTGGCCACCGCGTAGCCCCGCCGGGCCGGGCAGTACCACGGCAGCGTGCCCGAGGGGGACTTGAGTCAAAACCTCAACAGGTCGTGCTGCGATTGGTTACCAGGGCACCGGACTTGGCATCCCGTACCGCCGCAGGAAGGGCGAAGAACCTCCGGCAAGGAAGGACCGGACGTGTCCGGTGGCCGCTTGGCGTTCGGGGCAGCCGGCCACACGCCGTGAACCGGACAGGACGAGCGGTCACGCAGAGGTGCGGCTGGCGAGCTCACGGTGCACCAGGTGGGACGGGGGATCGGTGGCTCGCATGGCCAGGGTCAAGGTGACGGCCGTGGCGACGGCGAGCGGGAAGAGAAGAACGGGTACTGAGGCGCAGCTGGCCACAGCGCGTGCAGCCGCGGCATGGGCGGGGGTCGGCAGCGCGTGAGCCGGCGGCGTTCGGCGGCCGCTGCGGAACGGTGCACGGCTGCGACGGGTAGCGGGTCGTCGCCTCCGATGGCGGCGTTGGCGCAGGTCAGGGCCGGCGGTCCGCGGGCAGGTCCGCCCAGAGGGCGCGGCGCTCCCCGCGGGGGTCGCGGACGATCCGCTCCAGCTTCCGGCCGAAGGCCAGGGAGGTGGTGAACCCGAGCGTGCCCAGGTCCCGTTGCCCGAGGCCGAGCGGTGAGACGGCGGTGACCACTGCGCCGCCGGCCGGTGTGAGGTAGGAGACGGCCGCGGTGAGGTCACCCTTCACCACGTCGTCGACGTCATCGGACCAGCTGATCACGTCACTCATGACAACACCGCCTCATATCCGAGCCCTTGGAGGGCGTGCAATGCCTCGGCATCGAGGTCCACGGACATGTCCGCGGCCCACCACACATGCCCGTCGGGGCGAAGGAGCGCAGCCCCGACGGCCGACCACGCCGGGTCGCTGTGCGGTGCGAGGCGGCCGGCACGGATCGGGATGCCGAGCGACGCGGCCTGCTTCGCCGCCGTACGAAGGCCACCGCCGGAGAAGTCCAGCAGGACGGGGCGGCCTTGTCGCAGCACACCGGAGAACAGTGAACAGGCGTCCTCCACGCTGCCGAGGTCGGGCGCCCGGGCTCCGGTGAGGGGGTGAGCGCGCGGGTCCGCCGCGGGATAGCCGACATCGAGAGCGGACAGCTTCATCGCGAGTCCCAGGGAGAAGCCCGGTTGGGAGGCGATCAGGCCGCTCAGCAGCGAGCGCAGCGCCCCGCCCTCCGGCGAGGTGGTGGTCATGAGCAGGGTCTGCGCGAGGGTGTGCTCGGCCAGAGCGCCGCCCACCGGGTGGCGCTCGCTCTGGTAGCTGTCCAGCAGGTCCGGCGTCGCGCGGTGCTGTACCACGGCGGCGAGCTTCCAGCCGAGGTTCATGGCGTCCTGGAGGCCGACGTTGAGTCCGACACCGCCTGCCGGGAAGGCCATGTGCGCGGCGTCTCCGGCGAGCAGTACTCGGCCCTCGCGGTATGTTGCGGCCTGCCGCGTGGCGTTGCCGAACCGTGAGAGATAGCCCGGATCCCGCATGCCGAAGTCGCTGCCGGCCAGCCGGATCGCGGTCTCCCGCAGCTGATCCAGCGTCAGTTCGTCCGCCGGATCCTTGTGAGCGGCGTCGTATCCCATCACGCGGAAGAGGCCACCGGGCGCCGGTGCGACGGCCAGGGTGCCGTGCACGCTGTGCCAGGCGAGGCCCATCTCGCTGGGCGGGGCATCGAGGTGAACGTCCCCGAGGAAGCCGACGATGGTGGTGTCCGTACCGGGGAAGTCGATGCCCGCCGCCTTGCGTACGGTGCTGCCGGCTCCGTCGCAGCCGACGACGAACTGCGCGCTCCGCGTGTACCGGACGCCGTCCTGGCCGGTGACCTCGACGGTCACCGAGGAGCCGTCCGCGTCCTCGGTGAGGCCGGTCACCGTGTGGCCGCGCAGGACGCGAACGCCCAACTCGACGGCGTCCGCCTCCAGAAGCTCCTCGGTGCGCACCTGCGGATGGGCGAGCATGAAGGGGAACGGGGTGGGGAGGGCGCGGAAGTCCAGGCGGTTGTCCAGCATCGCGAAGTGCCAGGCCGGCACCTTCACGCCGCCGGCGAGAAACTGGTCCGCGAGGCCGCGCATCGCCAGGACCTCGATCGTCCTGGGGTGGATCCCCAGTGCCTTGGAGTGCGGGGCGCGCTCCACCGTGCGCTCCAGGACCACCACCGAGACGCCGGCCAACCGGAGTTCACGGGCCAGCAACAGCCCCACCGGTCCGGCGCCGACCACGATGACCTCTTCGCCGTTCGGGCGGTGGTCCTCACTTTGGGTCTCACGGGGCGGCATCAGCCGCGCACCTTGCGAACGTAACGGGCGTACTGGGCACGGCCGATGGCGTACCAGAGGACGCGGGCCGGGCCTGGCATGTGGCTGAGCATCTGCTGTCGCTCGGCCGGGGTGGCATCCTCCAGCGCCATTCCGAAGAACCGCAGCATTTTGGCTTTGGGTGTGTGGGTGGCGACGTGCTCTCCCTGGGCCTCCCATTCGGCCAACGTCAGATGCCGGGCGGCGAGCGGCAGCAGAGCGGCCTCCTCGTCGTCGAGGTGCGCGACGAGAACCGCCCGCTGGTCGACGAGGGCCGCCACGAGAGCGTCCCGTTCGCTCTCGCCGGGTGTGGCCTCCCACGCGTCGGCGGCGGCGGTGACCTGGTCGAGGCTGCTGGAGATGTGCTCATGCGCGGCCTCCATCCGCAGCACGACATCGGCCTCCTGGTCGAGGCGGGCCAGCAGCTTCGGCCAGAGGAGTTCGTCCTCGGCGCTGTGGTGGACGTGTACGGCGACGCAGTAGTCGCGCAGATGGTCGACCAACACCCGGCACCGGGCCCGGTCGCCGGGCTCGCACGCGGCGATCAGTTCAGCCAGCAGCCGCGACTCGCGGCGGAACATCCGGTGGACGACGACCATCTCATGGGTGTCGATGGGGGCGGATACATCGGCCGTCACGGCACACACTCCTGGTGGGCGGCGGGCCCGCTCTCGGTGGGGCCCAGTGACTAGAGCGTCGGCGAACGGTCTTGGAAGCCGGCTGGAAGATGATCCAAGCGCGTCTGGAACCGTAGGATGTGGCGCACCATGCTGTGGATCCGGGTGCTCGGCTCACTCGATGCCGAGACGAACGACATACCGATCGCTCTCGGCGGCCCGCGTCAGCGTGCACTACTGGCCCTGCTGGTGGTGGCCCGCGGCCAGGTCGTCTCGGTGGACCGGCTGATCGAGGACCTGTGGGGCGGGGAGCCACCGGCTCAGGCGCTCAAGACCCTTCAGTCCTACATCTCCAACCTGCGCAAGCTGCTGGAAGCCGGGCGTGCCCCGCGCGTCCGCCCGAAGCTGCTGGTCAGCGCCGCACCCGGATACGCGTTGCGGCTGCCGGAGGACGCGGTGGACGCTTCGCGGTTCGAGCGGCTGCTCCGGGAGGCGCGCGCGACGATGGCCCAGGGTCCGGCACCGGCCCGGTCGCTGCTGGACGAGGCGCTCGCGCTGTGGCGTGGACCGGCGTTCGCGGAGGTCGCCGACGAGCCCTGGGCGGCGGCAGAGGTCGGCCGCCTGGAGGAGCTGCGGTTCACCGCGCGAGAACTGAGAGCCACGGCGGCGCTCCGCACCGGGGACGTAGTCGAAGCAAGGTCGGAGGCCGAACGGCTCACCGCCGAGCGGCCGTTGCGGGAGGAGGGATGGCGGCTCTTCGCGCTCTCGCTGTGGAGCGAGGGACGCCAGGCCGACGCCCTGAACGCACTGCGCAGGGCTCGGTCCGTCCTCGCTGACGACCTCGGACTCGACCCCGGGCCCGCGCTCGCCGGCCTTGAGGACGCGATCCTGAACCAGCGCGGCGCGGTACTGGACGACGCCACCCGTGGTCCGGCGGTCGGCCCTACGACCCCGGCCCCGCGGCCAGGTCCGGCACTGGCTGCCCCGCCCCCCGCCGCACTGCCCTGGGCTCCCGCAGCCGCCGACCACTTCGTCGGCAGGGAAGGGGAACTCGCCCAACTCGCCACGACCGCGGCCGAGGTGGCGCACCACGGGCTGCGCATCGCCCTGGTCACGGGCGAGGCCGGCATGGGCAAGTCCGCGCTGCTGTCCCAGCTCGGTACGCAGCTCGAACGCGACGGCTGGCTGGTCACGGCAGGGCGCTGCCCCGAGTCCGAGGGCACCCCGCCCGCCTGGGCATGGTCCGAGGCACTGCACACGGTGGCCGCCCTCGCACCACCGCCGCCGGAAGCCACCGGGATCCTGGCCCCGCTGCTCTCCGACTCGACCACCGACACCGCTTCGACCGACCCTGCGGCGGGACGCTTCCGCCTCCACCGCGCCGTCTGGTCCTGGCTCGGTGAGACGGCCCGCGGCCGGCCACTCGCCATCATCCTCGACGACCTGCACTGGGCCGACGCCGAGACCCTCGCCGTGCTCACCGCCGCCGCTGACGACCCCGCCGGCCGGCCGATCCTCGTCGTGGCGGCCTTTCGACCGGACGAGATCGACGGGCCGCTCGCCGACGCCCTCGCTCTCCTCGCCCGGCAGGCACCGCTACGGCTGTCGCTGCCCGGACTCACCGAGCCCGCCGCCGCACGGCTGGTCGACGCCGTGTCGGAGACCGCCGTCGGCACCGCGACGGTGGCCGCGCTCACCGAACGCACCGGCGGCAACCCGTTCTACCTGCGCGAGAGCGCCCGCCTGCTGCGCAGCGAAGGCACGCTGGTGGCCATCTCCGAGGTACCGGAGGGGGTACGGGACGTACTGCGGCGCAGGCTAGCTCGGCTACCGCCGTCGGCGGTGGCGGTACTGCGCCTCGCCGCCGTCGCCGGACAGAGCACCGATGTGGACGTGCTGATCGGCGCCGCCGAGACGGATGAGGCCGCGGTCCTTGACGCTCTGGACGCAGGGATCATCTCCGGGCTGCTGACCGAACCCGCTCCGGGCCAGGTGCGGTTCGTCCACGCGCTGGTCCGCGACACGGTCGCCACCGACCTCAGCCAGGTGCGCCGGACCCGGATGCATGCGAGGCTCGCGGACTCGCTGGAACGACTCCACCCACAGGACGTCTCCGCGCTCGCCCACCACCGCAGCCGGGCGGCGACCGCGGCGACGGCCGCCAAGGCCGTCCGTTACTGCGTGCGGGCCGCTGAACTCGCAGGCGCCCGGTACGCGCACGACACTGCCGTAGAACTGCTCACCCAGGCCCTGGAGTGCTTCGACCGGATACCGCCCGCCGAGCACTCCGACCAGGACAACGAGCGGATCGAACTGCTGGGGACCCTGCTGCGCGCCCAAGTCAGAGCAGGTGCCGTCCCCGCTGCCCGCGCCACCCGGTCCGCCGCGGTCGCGGTCGCGGAACGCGCACGGCGCGACGACCTGCTGATCGCCGCGTTCACCGCCTGGACCGAGCCGACGCTCTGGCAGACGCGTCCCTTCGACGTCGTGGACGAACGGATCGTCAGCCACCTGGCCCGGCTCCTCGACCGTCCCGGTCTGCCGCCCGCCGTCCGGTGCCGGCTGCTGATCATCTACGTCGAGGAGGTCTCGGGTGAGAACAGTCGTGGCTCGCTCGACGCGGCCTGGGAAGCGGACAAACTGGCCAGGGAGCTCGATGATCCGCGCCTGCGTGCGCTCACGGCAGCGTCCCTCATCAGGGAGCTGATCGACGGTGACCAGGATCAGGTCACCCGGTATTCCGAGGAACTCATCGCGCTGGGAGTCGCGCACCATGTGCCCGCCTTCCACTGGGCCGGGCTGTTCAACCTGGCCAGGGTGGCGGCCCGACGACATCAGGCCGCCGACGCCCGACGTCTCGTCACCGAGTCCCTGGAACTGGCACACGCCTACCGACTGCCCGAGGCACTCGCCGTCAGCCAGTGCGCGCTCGCCGCCTTCGCGCACCTGGAGGGCCGCCTCGACGACGCCGAGCGCCGCTACGCCGAGGCCGTCGACACCATGCGGCGCCAAGCCTCGCTGCACGTCGGCACCATGACACTCCAGTCCAGGGCCAGCGTGCTGGCCACCCGCGGCCGTCTCGCCGAACTCGCCCCGGATACGGATCAGTTGTCGCAGGCCCGCCACCCCATGTCGGTGGACATTCTCGGCGCCGCGCTGACGGCGGCGGGTCGCCACGACGAGGCCCGAGCCCTCCTCGCGGATTCCGTCCCGCTCTCCCACCCTCTCCTTTTCCCGGTCTTCTCCACCTTCCGCGCCCAGGCCGTCATCGACCTGGACGACCGCGAGAGCGCGGAAGCTCTGTACGCGTCCCTCCTGCCCTACCGCGATTCCCCGCCCGCCGGCATGGCCAACTTCGCCGTCGTCATGCCCCCCGCCGCCCACACTCTCGGCGAACTCGCTGTCCTGCTGGGCCGCCACGAGCAGGCGGCCGAGCACTTCACCCGGGCGGTCGCCATCGCCGACCACTGGCACGCCACCCGCTGGGCCGCTCAATCCCGTACCGCGCTGGCCGCCATGCGCAACGCGGTCATCACATGACCCAGGCGCCCATGGCTGTGATCTTCAGTGGAGGGGGTCAGCGGATGGCAGACGGGTGCTGGGCCAGCGGGGTCACGGTGACGTCCATGTACGGGAAGAGGGGTAGGCCCCACAGGAGTTCGTTGAGCCGGTCGTTGTCGATGACGTCGAAGACGCTGAGGTTGGAGTACTGACCGGCACAGCGCCACAAGTGCAGCCATTCGCCCGCGTGTTGGAGCTTCTGTGCGTACTCCTTCTCGGCGGCGACGGTCGACGCCCGGAGCGCCGGGTCGAGATCGGGTGGCAGGTTCACGGTCATGTGGACGGCGAAGAGCATGACGGTCTCCGGTCAGGAAGCGGGATCGAGGACGAGGTCGTAGGTGACCTGGTTGCCGCCGTTGCCCGTCGGCTGCGGGTCGATGACGAGTTCCGGCTTGACGGCGGAGGCCACGTCGTCCTCGACGTGTTCGCCGCCGCGGAAGTACAGCTGGGCGGTGAGCGTCTCGTGGCCGGGCGCGGAGACCTTCAGGTGCAGATGGGCCGGGCGCCAGGCGTGCCAGCCGGCGGCGGCGATGAGCTTGCCGCAGGATCCGTCGGTGGGGATCTGGTAGGGGGCGGGCTGGATGGTGCGGACCGCGAAGCGCCCCGAGTCGTCGGCTTCGACGGCACCGCGCAGGTTCCACTGGGCGATGCCGGGTGCGAACTGCGCGTACAGCCCGTCGTCGTCGGCCTGCCAAATCTCCAGCAGCGCGCCGGGCAGGGGCTCGCCCGAGACCCCCGTGATGCGGCCCTGGAAGAGGAGCGGGGTGCCGGACTCGTCCTCGCGCATCGGCAGGGTGCTGACGCTGGGGAGGGCGGGAGCGCCCGGCACGTAGTACGGCCCTTCGATGGTTCCCTTGCTTCCCTTGCGGTCGGCGCCCGCGACCTCCTCGACGACGTGCTCGATCCACACGTCCAGGAAGAGCGGCCATTCGCCGTCCTCTCCCACGGAGATCAGCCACGACTTGAGGGCGTTGTACTCCTCGTACGTCACCTGGTGTCGGCGGATGACGTCGTGAACGGCGGCGATCATCTCCGTGGCGAGGATGTTGACGCGCTCGGTGTCGGTGACGGCCTGGCCGGACGCGGTGGTCTTGTCGGTGCGGAAGCGTTCGGTGGCCGAAGCGCCGGATGCGGCGGCCGTGGCTTTCAGGGTGGTGTCGGACATGGTGTGCGGCTCCTTTGCCGGTGGGGACATGCGGTTCAGCGGTCCTGGCGGTATCGGGTGAGTTTGTCCGGGTCGATCGCGACGCCCAGACCGGGCAGGTCCCGTACGGCGAGCGTGCCGTCGGTGATCGTGACCGGTTCGGTGAGCAGGTCGTCGCTCATGTCCAGGAAGTTGGAGAGTTCGCCGGCGCGGCGGGAGGCGGCGGCGTACGCGGCGCCGAAAGCGACCGTGCACACCGTGCCCAACTGGCCGTCGATCTGGTTGCCCATCACCACCTCGGCGCCCATCCCCTCGCACTGGAAAAGCACGCGCTGGGACTGGGTGAAGCCGGTGCGGGCGGTCTTGACGCTGATCGCGGTGGCCGCGCCGTCCAGCAGAGAGCGGGTCACCTCCGCGGGCGTGGTGGCGGACTCGTCCGCGACGAAGGGCACGGGACTCTGCCGTACGAGCCATCGGCGTCCCAGCACGTCGTCGGCGGGGCACAGTTCCTCGGCGAGTGTGATGCCGACGGGTTCGAGTGCGCGCAGGGCGGCGGCGGACTCCGAGGGGGTCCAGCCGCGGTTGCCGTCGACGTACAACTCGGCCTCGTCACCGAGAGTTTCGCGGAGCGCCCGGCACACATCGAGGTCGAGCGTGATGGGCCGCCGACCGACCTTCACCTTGAAGGTGGTGATGCCGTACGTGTCGCGGATTCGCTCGGCTTCGGCGGCCATCCGCTCCGGGGCATCGAAGCCGAGCATGTGCGATACGCGCATCCGGTCGGTGTAGCCGCCGAGGAGTTGGGTGACAGGTTGGCCAAGGGCCTGGCCGACGATGTCCCAAAGGGCCATGTCTATAGCCGACTTGGCGGCCGGGTTGCCGACGGTTCGGTGCAGCCGGGCGTGTACCTGCTCGCGTGCGAACACGTCCATGCCGGTGACCTGCGGGGCGAAGATCTTCTCGATGACGGCGATCACGGACTGCTGTGTCTCGCCGTAGGTGAAGGGGCGGGGTGGCGCGTCGGCCACTCCGACCAGCCCTTCGTCGGTGTGGACCCGGACGAGCACGTGCTCGGCGCTGTGCACCTCACCGCTCGCGAAGCGCAGGGGTTTCGCATACGGGATCGAGTACGGGATCGTCTCGATCGCGGTGATCTTCATCGGGTGCCCCCGGCGGTCTCCTGGACGATCGCCTCCGTGTGCTGGGCGATGCCGAGCAGGCGGGCCACACGGTCGGGGTGGCCGATGAGTTGGAGGCCGAGCGGCATGCCGTGCGGGTCGCGGTGGCCCGGGACGGTGACGACGGGCAGGCCGAGCAGCTGCCAGGGGCGGCTGAGTACGGGGGTGCCGGTGGCGTCCAGCCCGTGCGGGGCGGGGCCCGGGGCGGCCGGAGCGAGGATCACGTCGACCTGGGTGAGTAGGTCAAGGACGCGGACACGAGCGGTTCGGGCGGTGTCCTGCGCCGTGAGGTACTCGCCCTCGGGGGTCCGGTGGCCGCGCTCCAGCAGTTCGCGCAGGGGCCTACTCAGCGACTCCGGGTGCTCCGCCTCGGCGGCCAGGGAACGCGCGGCCTCGTACGCCATGACGGTGGCGTGGGTTTCGGCGAGTTCGGGCGTCCGGATCTGGCTGCCCAAGTCGTTGGTCTCGGCGTCGGCTGCCGTCAGGGCCCTGGCGGCGCGGTCCAGCGCGTCGAGCATCGCCGGGTCGATGTCGGCCAGTTCAGTGCCGGGCCAGACAAACACCCTGATCCTGTCCGGGACTTCGGCCTGGGTGCCGTCGACGGCCTCGACCGCGGCGGCCAGTTCGGTGACCCCGGCGGTGATCAGCCCCGGCGCGTCCAGGCTCGGGCTGAGTCCGGTGAACCCCCGCGTCGACCAGGCGCCGACCGGGGCGACGTAACCGGCGACACCGCAGAAGGACGCCGGCCGGGTCAGCGAACCCGCCGTCTGCGAGCCCAGCGCCAACGGCACCACGCCCGCCGCGACCGCCGCCGCGGACCCACTGGAGGAACCGCCCGGAGTATGGGCGAGGTTGTGCGGATTGCGGGTCGGGCCCGGCTGGAAGTACGCGAACTCGGTGGTGACCGTCTTGCCCAGCGGTACGGCGCCCGCCCGGCGCAGCCGGTCCACCAGCCAGGCGTCGGACGTGGCGATCCGCCCTCGCCGCAGCGGGGAGCCGCACTCGGTGGGCAGCCCGGCGACGTCGATGATGTCCTTGACGCCGACCGGCACACCCCGCAGCGGCCCGTCCGTGCCGCGCCCGGCCGCCTCGCGCGCACCCTCCGCGTCGACGAGGACCCAGGCACGGATGTCCGGCTCGGTCTCGTCCAGGCGCCGCAGAGCGCTGTCGACCGCTTCGCGCGGGTCGTGCGCGGCGGAGGTCAGTGAACGCACGTCAACCTGCTTTCGAAGTAGGGGTGTTCCTCGACAGGCCTCAACAGGCCACCGGCGGCGCCGAGTCCAGCCGGTGGAAGTTGCGGTTGAAGTAGACGAGGCTGTGGCCGCCCGGCCGGGTGCGGATCTGCTCGATCTCGACGAACAGCACGCTGTGGGTGCCCATGGCCTTGGAGTCCTTGATGGTGCCGACCACGGTCACCACCGCGTCCTTGAGGACCGGCACGTCATGAGTCCGGTCCCAGACGTCCCAGGTGAAGCGCTCGGCCATGGACGCCTCGGTCGCGCCGGCGAAGTGCAGCGCCAGCTCCTGCTGGTCCCCGCCGAGCACGTTGACGCACACGCGGCCGTTGGCACTGAAGACATCGTGCATGGCGCTCTTGCGGTTCACGCAGACCAGGACGGTCGGCGGAGCGTCGGTCACCGAGCAGACCGCGCTGACGGTGATGCCGCAACGTCCGTTCGGTCCGTCCGTCGTCAGGATGTTGACGGCCGCGGGAAGGTGCGCCATCGCCTCCCGGAAGTCCGCCTGATTCGGGGCGCGTTGGCTGTCGTACGCGTTCATGGTCGGCTGTTCCTCTCTGCGCCGGTCTCCGGCGCCGGGCGTCGCTCCGCGTGCCGGCTCACCACAGCTCGACCACCAACCGGGGTGACCTGGAGCGTGAGACACACGCGGCGATCTGGTCGCCCGCCGCCTTTTCCTTGGCGGTCAGGCAGTGGTCGCGGTGGTCGGGCTCGCCGTCGAGGACCCGTAGGACACAGGTGCCGCAGATGCCTTCGCGGCAGGAGGTGTCGAGTGGGACTCCGTTGTCCTCCAGCACTTCGGCGATGGTCTTGTCGGCGGGCACGGTGTAGACCTCGCCGGTGTCCAGTTCGACCTCGAAGCTCTCGCCGGGGGCGGCGTCCGGCTGGTCCGCCGCCTGGAACAGCTCGGAGTGGATCTGGTTCTCCGGCACACTCCGGGCCGCGAGCGCGGCGACCTGTTCCATGAACCCCTGGGGCCCGCAGGTGTAGACGTGCGCGCTCGCCGGGAGATCGGTGAGCGCCTCGGAGAGCGCTTGGACCGCCGTCTCCCGCCCGTGCCCGAGGTGGAGGACGACCCGGTCGGCGAAGGCGGGCTCCTCCAGCCGGTCCGCGAAGGCCGCCTCGGCCCGGCTCCGCGCCACGTAGTGCAGCGTGAAGTCGGCACCGGTGCCGAGGAGTTCGTACGCCATCGCCAGCAGCGGCGTGATACCGATGCCGCCCGCGACCAGGTGGTGCTCGCTCGCGCCGGGGTTGAGGCCGAACAACTGCCGGGGTACGCCGATGTGCAGCTCCGTGCCGGGTTCCGTCTTGTCGTGCAGGGCCTGGGAGCCGCCGCGGGAGGTCTCCTCGCGTTTGACCGCGATGGTGTAGGCGCCGGGGTCGTGCGGCGGTCCGCACAGTGAGTAGGGACGGGTGATCCCGGTCGGTCCGGTCACATCGATGTGGGCGCCAGCCGGGTAGCCCGGGAGCGGGCTGCCGTCGGAGCGGGCCAGCCGGAGGATCTTGACCGCGTCGGTGGCGTCGACGGCCTCGGTGACGGTGACAGTGAACATCCGTCTGCCTTCACATTCGGGGTGGAACCAAAGGGGTGGAACAAAGGGGCGAGGGGCTTCAGCACATGGAGGGGCTTCAGCGCATGTAGAGGCCGCCGTTGGCGTCCCAGCACGCCCCGGTCACCGTGTCCGCGTTGTCCGCCGCCAGCAGCACTGCCATGTCGGCGATGAACTCGGGGCGCCCGAGGCGGCGTACGGGGATCGAGGCCTCGATCTGCGCGAGCCTGTCCGGGTCGACGCTCTCGCGGACGGACGGCAGTTCCTGCGGGCCGGGGGAGATGGCGTTGACCGTCACGCCCTGCGGGCCGAGTTCGCGGGCGAACACCTTGGTGAGCGTGATGACGCCGCCCTTGGCCGAGGCATAGTGCGCGCCGGTCGCCGTGCCGCCGTTCTGCCCGGCGAGCGAGGCGATGTTGACGATGCGTCCGTAGCCACGGTCGGCGAAGTACGCGCCGAGCACCTGGCAGCCGAGGAACGTGCCGTCGAGGTTGGCCGACACGACCGAGCCGAAGCTGTCGGGAGTGATGTCCATCAGCGCCTCGACCTTGGAGAGGCCCGCGTTGTTGACCAGGACGTGAACGGCGCTCCAGCGGGCGACCAGGTCGTCCAGTACCCGTACGAACGCGGCCTTGTCGCGGACGTCCAGGCCGAGCCCGACCGCGGAACTCCCGGTCGGGTCCAGGGCGGCAGCGGCCTTGACCGCGCCTTCGCCGTCCAGGTCGGTGAGGGCGACGCGGTAGCCGCGGTCGTAGAACCGGGAGGCGATACAGGCGCCCAGGCCACGGGCCGCCCCGGTGACCAGCACGACGCGCGGCTGGGCGTCCTCCCACCCTTCCGGGCTCACAGGAGGAACCCCGACGCAGTCACGGCGTCCTCGGAGTTGATCAGACGTACGACCTTGCGCGCGATCCGGGGACCGTCGGTGGTGAACCTGACGAGGTGCGTGAGATCGGCCGCCAGGACGAAGGTCTCGCCGCGCTTGTAGCCCACAACGATCTGCGCCGAACAGATCTCGATGGAATCCTCGGACTCGTCACGGGCGGCGACCGTGAAGCGGGAGACGGTACGGACCGTGCGGGCCGCGGCCGTCGCCGAGATGGAGAGACCACCGGTCAGCCGCTCGATGCGCATCCGGCGCATCCGGTCGTCGTCGTACACCAGGTTCAGCGAGCCGGCGAAGTCCGTCGTCACCGGGTCGATGGGGATGACGTACTCGCCACCGTCGGCCCACAGCGTGTCCCACTCCTCGTACCGCTTGGCATCGAGGAGGCGGGCTTCACGCCAGATCAGAGACAGCGCGGCGAGGGCGCGAGGATCGTCGAGCGGCAGCTCGGCATCCACAACTGCCGTACTGAGAGTGTCACTTGACATCGGTCATCATCCTCTTCCACATCGCGTACGCCTCCCGCATGCCGGTCTCGTCGGTCGCGTGAGAGGTCGGCTGGCCCAGGTCGTTGGGCTTCTCCCGGCCGAGGCCCCGGTTGACGAGGATCGGCATGTCGACGCCGCCGGTCACGCCGCGCTGGACGCGGTTCCATGCCTCGGCGTCGTCGGGGCTGCCGAAGCCGAACGGGCCCTGGAAGTGCTCGTGGATGCGCAGCCGCTCGCGGTTGACGATCTCGGGGCCGCCGTCCAGACCGAGGGCCACATGCCGGATCTCCGTCTCCGCGACCGAGACGGGCCGCAGGACCCGGAAGAAGGACATCGACATGGCCACGTTCGGGAACAGGTTGAGGTTGAAGCCCGCGCCGTGCAGCGAGCGCACGATCCGTCGCACGCGCTCCGGAGGCAGGTCCTTCGACAGCTCCTCGATGACGTGACTGAAGCGTTCCTGGAGCTTCTCGGTGCCGTCGTCGACGTCCAGGTCGGCGTGCTCGGCGACGGAGACGGACACGCTGTGGCCGTTGCCGAGGGCGTGGGTGACCGCGTTCTCGTCGGTCATGATCGACAGCATGCTCGCGGTCTCGGCGTCCACGGACGACATCCAGGAGCGGTGCACGATCGGGAAGTGGTACCAGTCGGTCGTGTTCTCCAGCTGGATCTTCCAGTTGCCCTGGAAGCGGAACTTGTGCTCGCCCTGCACCTTGATCGGATAGCCGGCGCCCTGCTTCATGAAGCGGTCGATCCACAGCCGCGCCCCACCGAGGAAGTCCTCCAGCGGTTCGATCTCGTCGTTGAAGCTCGCGAAGATCATGCCCGCGTACGTCCCCACCTTGAGGTGTTGCAGCGGCAGGTCCTTCTTCTCCGTGACGTTCTCGTAGCCCTCGGGATAGGGGATACCGCGCAGGGTGCCGTCCAGGGCATACGACCAGGCGTGGTAAGGGCAGGTGAAGCCGTTGCCGTTGCCCTTGGGGACGTCGCAGACGCTGGCGCCGCGATGGCGGCAGCGGTTGAGGAGGACGTTGATGCCGCCCTTGCGGTCGCGGCTGACGATGACGGGACGGCGGCCGATCCAGGCCGTCTTGAAGTCGCCCGCCTTGGCGATCTCGCTCTCGTGGGCCACCCACACCCAGGTGCGGTGGAAGATCCGGTCCATCTCCAGCTCGAACAGCTCCGGGCCGGTGTAGAGGGTGCCGGCGACGCGGTCGTCCTCGACGAGCGCGGCGATGTCGGGAATCTCCGGGGACACGGTCATCGGGTGGCCTCCGGCTCCGGCAGCGAACGGCCGACGCGCGCCTCGATCTTCATGTAGCGCCACAGCCCGTGCTCGCCGACCTGGACGGTGCGGAACAGGTTGCAGGCCGCCCCCACCGTCGGCTGGTCGGTCACATCGGCGAGGACGTACGACGTCCAGGGCCAGGAGCCCGAGGGGCCGACCATGTGCTGGTCGTCGTCCATGGTGCCGAGGACGCTCACGCCGGGCAGCTCCCAGAGCTGGGAGAGCATGGTCGTGAAGCCGTCCCAGACCGCCTTGCCCTGACCGGTGGGCAGATCGAAGAAGTTCTGGTTGACGCCGATGCAGAAGAGCACCCGCAGGGGTTTGTCGCCGGACTGGGGCATGGTGGAGTTCCCGCCTTTCAGGGGGGCCGGACAAGGGCTGCTCGGAGGTGGCCGGGGAGGGGCTAGAGGTAGCCGGGGAAGGGCTGGACGCCCATGAGGACCGCGCCGGCGCCGTCGTACATGCCCTCCTGGAGGAAGGCGTGCTGCGGGACGACGGACGCGTCGCGCAGGAAGCGCTGCATCGGGTGGCCGTCGGCGATGGCCGGGATGCCACTGAGCTGGTACGCGGTGCGTACGACCTCGAACGAGGTCTTCGCGAGATGGGCCGAGGCGAGCCGCAGCAGACTGGCCTGCTCGGAGGTCGCGGGATCTCCCGCCTCCACCGTGGCCCACACCTCGCCGGTGGTCTCGTAGAAGAAGGCGCGCACGGACCGGAGTTGGGCCTCCGCCTGGCCCACCGCGATGCGGTAGGTGGCGCGCTCGGCGGGTTTCGGGGCGCCGGTGAATCCGGCGCGTCCGCCACTGGCGATCGCCTGGTCGAGTGCGGCGCGGGCGACTCCGAGACCGACCACAGCGAGAACCTGGGCGGCGTACGGGACAGTCGGGTAGCGGTACAGCGGTTCGTCGACGGTGGGTTCGCCGCCGCGTACGAACGTCCACTCCTCGGGGACGAGCGCTCCGTCGGCGACCAGGTCGTGACTTCCGGTGCCGCGCAGGCCGATGACGTCCCAGTTCTCGACGATCTCCAGCTGCTCGGGGCGCATCACGGCGGTCAGTGGACGACCGGCGTTGTGCTGACCTGCCTGGTCCCCGCTCGCCTTGATGCCGACCCCGAGGACGTCCGCGCCCTTGCAGCCGCTGGCGAACTTCCACCGTCCCGAGACCCGGTACGTGCCGTCGACGAGTTCGGCCGGCTGGACGGGGAACAGGCCGCCGGCGAAGGCCACATCGGGTCCGTCGGCGTACAACTCGGCCTGGGTCTGAAGGGGCAGCGCGGCCAGATAGACGAGGGACGAGCCGAAGCTGGCCACCCAGCCAGCCGATCCGTCGACCTCCGATATCCGCTCGATGAGCCGCAGGAACTCGGCCGGCGGCAGTGCGTCGCCGCCGAAGCGCTTGGGGGCGCCCGCTCGGTAGAGGCCGGCGCGTTTGAACTCGGCGACCATGTCCCGCGGAACGTGGCGCTTCTCCTCGAATTCCGCGCGCCGCTGGGCCACTTGGGACAGCACGCGGTCGAAGGCCGCTCGGGCGTCGGAATCGACCGGTGCCGGGGAATCCAGCGACTGCGTCATGGGATGAACTCCTCGTGTTGCCGGGCGGTTCTCGATCCCGCCGTGTCTTCACGCTAGGCGTGGCAGGAACGGGCGGACAATTGGGAGTTGGCTGGAGTGTGTAGGGGATTCCTTTACGTGGTCCGGCGCGTCAGGAGCCTTAGGTGGGTTCGTTCGCCCGGAGGGTTTACGTGGGTTCGCTCGCCAGGAGTCGTGCGATGCCCGGCGGGCGGATCGCTGTTGGCCACCCGCTGTGCCAGTTCGTGGGCGCCGTGCAGCGGGTCTTCGCCCGTCGTCTCGGGAATGCCGAGGCTGCGCAGGATCGCCCGGTGGGAGGCGAGCGCTCCCACGCAGCCGATGTTGCCGCAGGCGCACAGCACGTCGCCGCCGCCGACCGCGCGGATGTGGCCGATGTCGCCGGCGGCCCCGTCGGCTCCGCGGTACACGTCACCGTTCGCGGTGACGATGCCGGCACCGATACCACTGGCGATCTTGATGCACAGCAGTGGAGTGTCCACCGTGGCCTGACTGCGTTCGGCGGGACTTCACTGCCGAGGCACCCGACCCCTTCTGGTGCGGGGACGTGACGGAAATCGATACTGGTGAGGGCAAGGCTCGGCGCCACCGTGCGGCGCAGGCCCGGTCGGACAGGCTCTACTGGACGAAGTGGAGCTCCACCGGGCCGCGCAGTCCGGAGACGAGTTGGGAGGGGAAGACGAACCGGGTGGGGCTGACCGCGTGGAGATAAGGAGCCAGGGTGTTGTACACCCGGACCACGATGTCGTTCTCGCCCTCCGCGAGCAGTCCGGTCGTGTCGGCGCTCCACGGGCGGCAGAACAGCAGTGCCGCGGATCGGCCGTTGACCAGGACCTCCACGCTGCCGCGCAGCTCACCCAGGCGCAGTTCGGCACGCGCTGACGCCTGTTCGGCGGTGAGCCGGACCCGCGTGCGGTACTCCAGGCCACCGCTCCAGGTGGTCAGGCCCAGTGTCGTGGCCCAGTCGCCGAGCGGGATCGGCCCCGGGGCGACGTCCACCTCCACCGGGCCGTCCCAGGCGGCACCACCGCGGGCCAGTCCCGCGCCGTCCACCCTGACCAGCAGGTCCGACGGGCTGGTAAGCGGCGGGTCGAGTACCGTCTGCCCGTCTTCGCAGGGGAGTTGACGGTCTGCCAGCCGTACCGTCGCGGTTCCCCGCACCGGGAGGCGCACACGCGCCGTGCCGACCGGCAGGCGCATGCGGAACCACTGCGGAGCGTCCACGGACTCCGGGGCCGCGTCGGTGCGCAGCGTCTCGGTGCCCACCGCGGGAGGTCCGTTCAGCCAACTGGTGGCGGGCAGCGGATGGGGGCGGGCGATCCGTTGGATCGCGGCCGGCTCGCCCCACTGGCCCCTGTGCAGCCGCACCGGGAACGACCGCTCGTCGACGAAGCTGCGCCAGGAGGCGTCGCTGACCACCGTCCGCACGTCGCCGACCGGTTCCATCGCCAGGTCTACGAGGACGACCGCGCGAGGATCGGAGCTGTGCAGGACGACTTCCAGAGTGTTGCGGCCCGGGTGCAGCGCCGGGCGGACATCGTGGACGAAGAAGGCGGGACGGGCTCCCCAGTCCGCGTAGTACTCAACCTTGGCCTGGCGGGCCACCGGTTCGCCGTTGACCAGCAAGGAGAGTTCGACTGCTGCGCCCACCAGGGCCTCGGCGAGGTCCGGTACCGCGTCGATGGTGAAGTCGCGGAGGAAGCGGGTCTCCCGGCCGCCCTCCGGGGCCGTGGTGGTCAGGTACTCGGGACGATCGGGGAAGTCGCCGGGCTCGGCGAGTGCCCAGAACGCGTCGACGGAGGTGCCCTTGCCCTCGGGCATACCGGTCGCCCGGCGCCAGTCGGCGAGCCGGATCTCCAGCACATTGCGGGCGTTGGCGGTGACCGGGGCGCGCAGCAGATAGCCCTCGCCGGCCATCGGCTCCGCCTCGGGCGTGACCTCGACCCCGTTCCACCACACGCGCTTCGCCGCTCCCGCGCCGACCAGGAGCTCCACCGTGCCGCGTACGCCGGTGCCGACCACCGTGCGGTACTGCACGCCCTCTCCCGGAGCCGGGCCGGGGAAGGACAGGAACTCCTCGGGGACGCGCCCCTTGGGGCCGAGCGAATGCCGCGGGTCCTTGTGGATGCCTCGGCTGTCGGAGTACTCCACCGGGTACCAGGCGGTCTCCTCCGCGAGGGCGTCCTCACCCCGGGTCACTGCGGCAGTCCGGTCGGGGAGCAGCGGGGTGGGCAGCTCGGCCACCGGCGCCGTGGGGTGGGCGAGCCCGTGCGGCCCGAAGGTGGCGTGCACCGTGGACCACGGGCCGTCCGGCGCCTCGGCGGCCTCGAACTCCCAGATCTGCGGCGCGGGTTCGGACGCGTCCGGCTTGGCGACGTCGCCCCGGGCGTTGACCGCGCCCAGGGTGGGCAGCAGGGTGCCGTGCCAAGGCCCCTCGATCGCGAGGGCGCTGGATTCCCCGCCTGCCGATTCCCCGCCTGCCGATTTCCAGCCCGCGGACGGCCGGAGCGCGGCGGCCGGTGACGGCTCGTCGGACCAGACGACGAGTTGCGCCGGGGCGCCCGCGAAGTCGACCTCGACCCGGGTCTGCTCGCCATCCCGGGCGAAGCGCGCCGGGCGGCGTTCGCCGGTGGCCGGGTTCCACAGCTCCACGGCGGCGGGCGTTCCGTCCAGCCACAGGGTGGTGGAGGCGGCGTAGCGGGCCGGGTCGAAGTCGTGGTCCTTCCACCACCAGTCGCTGCCGTCACGCAGGGGGTAGCGGGAGGCGTTCGGGGAGGCGGCCGGGACGAAGGCCACACCCTCCGAGCCCTTCGCGCGGGCCAGCACCGGGACGGAGGAGCGCAGCGGCCGGGTCCCTTCGGTCAGCCGACGGGCTAGTTCGGCGGGGTTGTCGGTGGTCAGGACCCGCGGGTGTGCGGCGATCCGCTGGACCAGCTCGTCGTCGCCGCAGCGTTCCGCGGCTGCCGAGGGCGGTTCGCCGAGCAGCGCCACCCGGCCGCCGGCGTCCAGGAGTTCGAGCAGATAGCGGGCGGTCGCGGTCTCCAGTACCGCGCAGCCGGGCAGTACGACCCACCGGTAGCACAGCGCGTCGATTGCGGTCCACCCGTCCTCGGGGACGGCCCGCTGAAGCGAGTCCTCGTCGACGATGTCGTACTCGACCGCGGCCTCGCGCAGCGCACCGGGGCGGTGGTGGAACCAGTTGTTCTGGCCGACCAACTCCAGGTACTGGATCTGGAGTCGGGAGAGGGGACCGTACTCCGGGCCGGGGTCGGCGGCGTCGAAGTTGTGGTCGACCGGGGCGTCCAGCGGAAGCCGGGCCCGGACCGTGCCCGCCGGGTGCAGCACGGCGACGTCGCACACCGGCGTGCCCCAGCTGAGCATCGAGCAGATCCGTGAGACGGCCTGGGCGAACGGTCCGTACTGCCCCCCAGTAGGGCTGGCGCCAGTCGGTGGAGGGCGGCGCCCATTCGAACCAGCCGCCGCGCATGCTGTAGTAGACCGCATGCGGGTTGTAGAGGGTCGCCCCGGACTGGAAGAAGGGCAGCAGCCAGTCGTAGGTGTCCTCCAGCGTGCCGCCCCAGCCCGAGGAGTGGAACGACTCGCACCAGACCCGGTCGTGGCCGTAGAGGTGCGCCATCGAGCTGTGCACCTTGATATCGCCCTCGTGGTCGCTTCCGGCGGCGCCGAACCAGCGGTGAGTGCGGAAGTAGTCGGAGTAGAACTGGGTCGCCTGGATCGGCTGCCCGCCGCGGGCGGGGTTCAACTGGTCGGCGCCGACCAGCATTCCGTACCGGGAGTGCCACTCGCCCAGCGGACGGAAGAAGGCCTCCTCGGCGAGCTCCGCCCGGGTGCGGTAGTAGTCGCCGAGCACCTTGGCGCCGTCCTCGGTGGCCTCCGGCGCCCAGAGCGCGGGCAGCACGTCGAGCAGGTCGTAGCCGCGGCGCTTGGTGAACTCCTCGGACAGCCGCGGGGTCCAGGAGTTGTGCATCGGCAGCTCGTCCTGGAAGCTCCCGGCGATCACCCGGCCGAGCCGCTCGGGCATCCGGCGCTCGAACTCGCCGTGCACCAGGTCGCGCAGGGCGTCGCAGGCCTCGGGGGACAGGTAGTCGTAGGCGGTCCGCAGGGTGTAGGTCAGGGTAACCGGGGTCTCGGGGGTGGCTTCCCCGTCGACCAGGCGCCCGTCGTCGCCGAGGGCGATCCGCCGCCCGTCGGCGTCGTACGCGGCGACCGGGGTGGCCAGCGGCGGTACGGCGACCCGCCCGTCGGCACTGACCTTGAGCTCGGTGCGGTGCAGCGTGGCCCCGGCGTACTCGGGATGGTCCTGCGTCAGTCGCCCCTGCAGATTGGCTCCGGAGAACCCGATCTGGTCGTAGAACCAGATCCGCATCCCCAGCCGTTCGCAGATCTCGCAGGCATCCGCGAAGCGGTCCCACCACTCCTCGCTGAACCAGAGCGGGTCGTCGGACGCGGCTCCGACCATGGGGCCGGCCGGAGCGAGGTTGATGACGACGACGTTCTTCACGCCCTGCCCGGCCAGCTGCTCCAACTGCTCGGTGAGCCGCTCCGGAGTGACCTTCTCCCCACTCCACCACCACAACGGCGCGGGGGAGAACTCGGGGGACGGTTCGTCGAACAGGCGGGTGAGTTCGGAGTTCATGCGGTGCTCCCTTTACGGTCGCGGCGGGGGTGGGCACTCCGGTAGGCAGTCCGACCTGCGGGGCGATCCTTCTCATGATCCGGATACCGATGGCGCCGGCCAGGCCCATGGCCGCGTAGAACAGCCGGTCCCGCCGACGGGTGTCGGCGAGCCGGACGAACTCCTCGCATTGCCGGGCGGTTCTCGTTCCCGCCGTGCTTTCACGCTAGGCGTGGCAGGAACGGGCCGACAATTGGGAGTTGGCTGGAGTGCGTAGGGGATTCCTTTACACGGCTACACGGCCCGGCGTGTCAGGAGCCGTTACGTGGGCTCGTTCGCCAGGAGTCGTGCGATGCCCGGCGGGCTGAAGATGTCCCGGGTGGCGAGCGCGATCCCGCCGTGGATGCCGGCTGCGGCGCCGAGCTGGGTCGTGGTGATGGTGAGTTTGCGCGTGGCCAGTGGCAGGGCGCGCTGGTAGACCACCGCGCGGACGCCGGAGAGCAGATCGTCGCGGAGTTCGCTCAGGGGGCCGCCGAGCACCAGGGTGCGGGGGTTGAACATGTGCACCAGCATCGCCACCACCTCGCCGATCTCGGTGGCGGCCTGGCGCAGTGCGTGCAGGGCGGGCGGGTCACTGTTGGCCACCCGCTGTGCCAGTTCGTGGGCGCCGTGCAGCGGGTCTTCGCCGGTCGTCTCGGGGATGCCGAGGCTGCGCAGGATCGCCCGGTGGGAGGCGAGCGCTCCCACGCAGCCGATGTTGCCGCAGGCGCACAGCACGTCACCGCCGCCGACCGCCCGGATGTGGCCGATGTCGCCGGCGGCCCCGTCGGCTCCGCGGTACACGTCACCGTTCGCGGTGACGATCCCGGCACCGATACCGCTGGCGATCTTGATGCACAGCAGCGGAGTGTCCGCCGTGGCCTGGCCGGCCTCGCCGAGCGCCATGAGGTTGACGTCGTTGTCCACCACGACCGGGCAGCGGAACGCGGTGCGGAGGTGCTCGGCGACGGGGTAGCCGTCCCATCCGGGCATGCCGGTTGGACGTACCGCGCAGCCGTGCTGGAAGTCGACGGGGCCGGGCAGGCCGACCACCGTCTCGCGTACCCGGTCCGGGTCGCGGTCGTGCTTCGCCAGCAGGCTGGACAGCCGCTCCGTCACCGCCTCCAGCACCGCCCGGGGGCCGGCGTCGATCCGGATGTCCACGGTCTCGTGCGCGATCACCCGCTGGGTGAGGTCGGCGATGGCGACCTGGCTCGACAGCGTGTCGATGTCTGCGACGGCGATGGTCCCGGCCTGCGGGCTGATCGTCAGGACCCGCGGCGGGCGTCCCCGGACCGACTCCCTGCTCTCCAGCTCCTGGAGTATGCCGCGCGCCACGAGGTGGTCGACCTGCTGACCCACGGTCGAACGGGCGAGGCCGCTGCGCCGGGAGATCTCCGCGCGGCTGGTCGCCTCACCGGAGACCACGAGATCCAGCACCCTGCGCAGGGCGACCGGCACCGGGGAGGATGGGGCCGTCCCGGCAGTGTGCCCCTCGCTATATCCGTCGCCTTTATGCATTCCAGTGACCCTAATAACGTCATCTTGCGCCCGTCAACAGTGTCTTCCGGTCAAGGATGTCGGGATCATGTCGAGATCGTTTCGGTGCAGGACCGGGATTTGGCCGATTTTAGGCCTTGTAGAAAATTAAATAGGGCCTCTTGTGCTTCTCCGGCGAACTAAACGATGGTGATGCGCAACGCGGCGTTCAGGCCGCGGTCGGTCGGCAGACGGCGGAGGTGCACCGGTGAGTGGTTCCCTGCGCGCGGTCGTGATCGGGACCGGAATGATCGGCGCGGTACACGCCGCGGCCATCCGCTCGGCCGGGGGCATCCTCGCCGGAGCGGTGGCATCGACTCCCGAGCGCTGCGCACAGATCGCCAAGGAGTGGGACGTACCCGCTCGGTATCCGGACTTCGACGCGGTACTCGCCGACGAGAGCGTCACGGTGGTGCACCTCTGCACACCCAACGCCCTGCACGTCCGGCAGGCCGAGGCGGCCCTGCGCGCCGGCAAGCATGTGATCTGCGAGAAGCCGCTGGCCACCTCCGCCGCCGACGCCGAGCATCTGACCGAACTGGCCGACCGCGCCGGGCTGTTGCTGGCGGTGCCCTTCGTCTACCGGTATCACCCGCTCGTCCGGGAGATCCGCGACCGCCGCCTGCGCGGTGAGTTCGGGGCGTGGCAGCTCATCCACGGCAGCTACCTCCAGGACTGGCTGCTGGCCGAGGACGCGACGTCGTGGCGGGTGGATCCGGCCGAGGGCGGGCCCTCGCGAGCCTTCGCCGACATCGGATCCCACTGGTGCGATCTGGTGGAGTGGGTCGCCGGAGTCCGCTTCACCGAACTGACGGCACGCATCGGCACCACGTTCGCGAACCGGCCCACCGAGGACGTGGCCGCCTTGCTGCTGCGCACCGAAGCCGGTGTCCTCGGCACGCTGACGGTCTCCCAGGTCTCCGCGGGCCGCAAGAACCGGCTGTGGTTCGAACTCGACGGCGCCGACGGCAGCGCGGTCTTCGACCAGGAAAACCCCGAGACCGCCTGGCTGGGCGCCCAGGACGGCGCACGGATTCTCGTACGCGATCCGCAGCACGGCTCCGCCGAACAGCGGCGGCTCTCCCGGCTGCCCGCCGGACACGCACAGGGCTACGCCGACTGCTTCAACTCCTTTGTCACCGACGCCTATACGGCGATCGAGGGCGGCGCGCCCGAAGGCCTGCCCACCGGCGCGGACGGGCTGCGCTCGGCGCGACTCGTCGAAGCCGTGCTGAGGTCGGCCGGCTCCCTCGCATGGACCGGCGTGGACGGCCCCGCCCTCAGCCACGAGAGCCAGGAGGCCCCCGTATGAAACTCGGAATGCTCACAGCCTGTCTCCCGAACCTCTCCTTGACGCAGATCGCCGCCTGGGCGAGCGAGGCCGGATACGAGGCTCTGGAGGTCGCCGCCTGGCCGCGGACCGGCGGCCGTGACTTCGAAGCCGCACACCTGCCAGTGTCCGACTTCGGCCCCCAACAGGCCGCCGAGACCCGCGAGTTGTTCGAGCGCCACCGCCTCCAGCTCCCGGCGCTCGCGTACTACGAGAACAACCTCCACCCCGATGCCGGGCGCCGGGAACAGATCCACGCCCACCTCAAGAAGGTCATCGACGCGGCGGCCTCCCTCGACGTTCCGTACGTCGGCACCTTCGTCGGCCGCGACTGGACCCAGCCGGTGGCGCACAGCCTCCGCGAGGCCGAGAAGATCTTCCCCGAACTCGTCGAGTACGCGGGCGAACGCGGCGTACGCATCATCATCGAGAACTGTGTGATGGAGGGCTGGCACCCGGACGGCTACCCGGGCAACCTCGCGTACTCGCCGGAGCTGTGGGAGTGGATGTTCTCCCTCGGGCTCTACCTCAACTGGGATCCGTCGCACCTCACTTGGATCGGCGTCGATCCGGTGAAGACCATCGCGCCGTACGCCGACCGGATCGTCCACGCCCAGGCCAAGGACGCCGAGATCCTGCCCGGCGCGATCGACCGCTACGGCGTCTTCGGCAAGGCGGTCGGGCGCGACGACCCCTGGGACAACGGCTGGTGGCGCTACCGCGTCCCGGGCCGCGGCCAGGTCGATTGGAACGCCGTCGTGGACGCCCTGTACGAGAACGGGTTCACCGGGACGCTCTCGGTCGAGCACGAGGACCCCGTGTGGAGCGGCACCGAGGAGAAGGTCAAGACGGGGCTGGAGATCGCCCACCGCACGCTGCGGCCACTGATCGCGGCCTGACGGGCCGTACCCAGCCCGCCACTTGACCGACACGCCCCCCAACTGACAAGAAAGCGCAGGAGATTCATGGCTCAGGAGAACACGCGGCACCGCATCGGGATTCTGGGCGCGGGCAACATATTCGGCCGTTACGTCGAAGGCCTGCGTAATTTCCCGGAGCTGGAAGTGGTCCGCGTCGCCGACATCGACCCGGCCCGCGCCAAGCAGGCCGCCGCCGAATTCGGCATCCCGGAATGGGGGGACGACACCGAACTCCTCGCCGACGACAGCGTCGAGATCATCATCAACATCACGCCGCCGCAGTTCCACGCGAAGACCACCATCGCCGCGCTGGAGGCCGGCAAGCACGTCTACGCGGAGAAGCCGCTTGCCGTCACCGTCGAGGAGGGCAGGAGCATCCTCGAAGCCGCGGCGCGCACCGGGCGCCTGCTGGGATCGGCACCCGACACCTTCCTGGGCAGCGCCGTGCAGACCGCGCGGCACGCGATCGACGCCGGGCTGATCGGCGAGGTCGTCGGCACCACCGCCTTCGTACGCTCCAGCCGCGCCGAGACCTGGCACCCCGACCCCCGTTCCTTCTTCCAGCCGGGCGCCGGGCCCGTGTTCGACATGGGGCCCTACTACCTGGCGGCCCTGATCAACTGCCTCGGCCCGGTGAGTTCGCTCTCCGCGGCCACCCGCATCGGCGCGAAGACCCGCAAGGTCACGAGCCCCGACCGCGTGGTCGACGAGATCACCGTCGAGGTGCCCACCCACGCTTCCGCCGTGCTGACCTTCGACTCCGGGGCGATCGGCACCGTCCTCATGAGCTTCGACGTCTGGGACACCGAACTGCCACGGATCGAGATCTACGGCACCGAGGGCACCCTCGCGCTGCCGAACCCCAACTTCTTCGACGGCGACGTACGGATCAAGCGCCACCAGGACACCGACTGGGAGGTGCTCACCCCGGTGACCGAACTGTTCGGCGCCGTGGGCACACCCGAGCAGCACCGCCGGGGCCTGGGAGTACGGGACCTCGTCGGCGCGCTCGCCGGCGAGCCGCACCGCGCGAACGCCCAGTTCGCCTTCCACACCCTGGAAGTCCTCGCGAGCTTCGAGATCGCGCAGCAGGAGAGCCGGGTCGTCGCGCTGGAGAGCAGCTGCGAGCGCCCCGAGCCCCGCCAAGCCCGCTGATCCCGAGCCGCGCCCCACAGTCTGAAAGGACCCGAGAACATGAAGATCAGGCAGGACCGTCTCGCCATCAACCCCCTGCAGTGGGTCGCGAGCCCCGACGGCTGGATCGACCCCACCCTCGCGCCGGCGCTGGAGAACCGCCTGGAGGTCATCCGCGACGCGGGCATCACCGCCGTACACAGCGACGTCCCCGGCGACATGAAGGCCGCGACGTACGCCGCGCTGCTGGCCGAGCACGGACTCAGCGCCGCGCCCGGTTACGTTCCCGTACGGCTCACCGAGGACGAGACCGAGCGGCAGCAGTACCGGGACACCGCCGCGCGGGTCGCCGAACAGCACGCGGAGCTCGGCGTGCCCACGATGTTCCTCGCCATGGGGATGGCCAAGGACGCGGTACGCGTGGCCCGCCCGGCGGTCGGTCAGGACGCCGACCAGGACCGGCTGGAACGCGTACGGGACCTGCTCGCGGAGACGGCCGGCATCATCCGCGCTCAGGGGATCACCCCCGCCTTCCATCCGCACGTGGGCACCTGGGCCGAGACCGAGGAGGAGACCCGCTTCGTCCTCGACACCGTCGACGCCTCCGTCCTCGGTTTCGGTCCCGACATGGGCCACCTGGCCTGGGCGGGCGCCGACGCCGCGCAGCTCGTCCGCGACTATGCCGACCGCGTGGCGAGCGTCCACATCAAGGACCTCGACCTCGGCCTCGCCGCACGGGCGAGGGAGGCGGGCTGGGACTACCGCAGGACGGTGAAGGCGGGTCTGTGGTCCGAGCCGGGCCACGGAAACGCCGACATTGAAGGCTTCGTCGGCGCGCTCCCGGACGGCTTCGACGGCTGGCTGATCATCGAGGTCGACCGCGGGGCCCAGCCGACCCCGGAGGAGAGCGTCCGACGCTGCGGGGAGTGGGCCGCCAAGTACGTGCGGTGACCCACAGGCTCGGAACGTCGAATGACTGGTTGCTCACACCCGGGGAGCGGGACGACCAGGGGGAGCCGAGGAGACAGTGGTAATGGAACAGATGGAGAGATCATGCGCAAGACAGCGGCGTTCATCGGCGCCGGATTCCTGACCATCACAACCGCGGCCTGCGGCGGCACCGGCTCGACCGGCGCCACCGACAAGACGCTGACCATCTCCGAGTCGGTCACGGCCACGCCGTGGGACCTCGCGAAGGCCAACATGGGCCCCGAGGCCCCGTACTACCAGCCGGTCTACGACACGCTGATCCGGCTGAACACGAAGAACGAGCCCACCCCGAACCTGGCCACCTCGTGGACGTACGACAAGGCCGAGACCACCCTGACGCTGAAGCTGCGCAGCGGTGTGAAGTTCACCGACGGCACAGCGCTCGACGCGCAGGCCGTCAAACAGAACCTCCTGCACACCAAGAGCGGTACGGGCACGGCCGCCGGCGAGATCCAGGACATCTCGAGCGTGGACGCCGTGGACGCCCAGACCGTCGCCATCAAGCTGAGCCACCCCACCGCCGCCCTCCTCCCCGCCCTGGGCCAGGTCTCCGGCATGATCGCCAGCCCCAAGTCACTGGAGAACCCGAAGGCTCCCGTCGGGTCCGGCCCGTACCAGCTGGACGCCTCGGCGACGACGGCCGGGCAGACGTACACCTACACGCGGAATTCGGGTTACTGGAACGCGAAGGCATTCCCGTACGACAAGATCGTCATCAAGTATCTGGCCGACCCGACGGCACGTACCAACGCCCTGCTCTCGGGCCAGCTCGACGGCGCCTCGCTCAGCCTCAGCCGCGTCAAGACAGTCAAGGGCCGTGGCCTGAACGTGGTCACCTATCAACCCGGCGACATCGAGGGCCTGTTCATCTGGGACCGGGCCGGCAAGACCGTCCCCGCGCTCGGCAAGCTGAAGGTCCGACAGGCGCTCAACTACGCCTTCGACAAGCAGGCCATCATCAAGACGGCCAAGACCGGCCTCGGCGAGCCCACCACGCAGCTGTTCGCACCGTGGGAGGAGGGCTACGACACCTCGCTGAACTCCACGTACTCCTACGACCCGGCGAAGGCCAAGAAGCTCCTCGCCGAGGCCGGTTACCCGAACGGTTTCTCGGTCACCCTCCCGGACTTGTCCGCCCTCTTCCCGCAGGAGCAGGCAGCCCTCACCCAGTCCCTCAAGGACATCGGCATCAAGGTGAAGCTGGACAACCTGCCGAGCGACCAGATCTTCAGCAGCATGTTCGCCGGAAAGTACGCCCTGTCCTACTTCAAGATGGGTGCCCCGACCTCGTGGGACAAGGTTCAGCTGGAGCTGACCGAGAAGTCGGCCGGGAACCCCTTCAAGTACCACGACGCCAAGGCCGACGGCCTGATCTCGCAGATCTCCAAGGCGACCGGAGCCGAGCGCAGCGCGCTGTTCAAGGAGCTCAACACCTACGTCGTCGACCAGGCGTGGGACGCCCCTTGGACTCCCACCGTGAACGCCTACGCGACCGCCAAGGACGTGAAGGTGACACCGCAGCCCGGCATCATTTTCCCGCCGATCTACAACTTCGCGCCGGCGACGAGCTAGCAGCGACGAGCCAGCAGCAACGATCTAGACGAGCCAGCAGCAACGATCTAGTGGCAAGGCCGCTGTGACCTGCGGAAGGAGGAACTGACCGTGCTTGTCTTCTTGTTCCGGCGCATCGCCGCCGGTGTCGTCCTGGTGGTCGTCGTGGCCACCGCGACGTTCCTGCTGCTCAGCCTGACCGGCACCGACGTGGCCCGCAACATCCTCGGCGAGACCGCCTCGTCGTCCCAGGTGTCCGCCAAGGCCCGTGAACTCGGCCTCGACGAACCCCTGGTGGTCAGGTACGGGCACTGGATCGACCAGGCCGTGCGCGGCGATCTGGGCCAGTCCTGGTTCACCGGCGACTCGGTGAACCAGTCCCTGGCGGACACCCTTCCGGTCACGCTCTCCATCGTCCTCGTCGGCATGCTGATCGCCCTGGTCCTCAGCATCGCGTTGGGAACCGTGGCGGCGCTGCGCGGCGGCTGGGTGGACCGGGTCGTGCAGTTCGCCGCGGTGCTCGGCACCGCGATCCCCAGTTTCCTGATCGCCCTGGTCCTCGCGGTCGTCATGGCAGTCCAGCTCGGACTGCTGCCGGCCACCGGATATGTCGCCCTTGGCACATCCGCCACGGGATGGCTCCAGTCGGTCATCCTGCCCGCCGTGGCACTGGCGGTCGCGGCCACGGCGGCCACGGCGATGCAGGTGCGCGGGGCACTGATCGACGTCCTGCGGGCCGACTTCGTCCGCACGCTGCGCAGCCGGGGGCTCAGCACACGCAGTGTTGTGTACAAGCACGCGCTGCGGAACGCCGCCCCACCCGCCCTGACCGTGCTCGCCCTCCAGTTCATCGGCCTGATCGGCGGCGCGGTCGTCGTGGAGAAGGTGTTCGGGCTGCCGGGCATCGGCACGCTCGCCAACTCGGCGGCCGTCCGGGGAGACGCGCCCGTCCTGCTCGGCACGGTCGTGGTGACCGTGGCCGTCGTCGTCGCCGTCAACCTCCTGCTGGACATCGCGTACGGCTGGCTCAACCCGAAGGTGCGTGTCTCATGACCGTCCCGGAGACCGCCGCGATCCCGAAACGGGACCGCCTCCTGCGCCGGACCCTGCGCGACCCGCTGGCCGTCGGCTGCCTCGTGGTCCTGGCGCTGGTGATCCTCGCGAGCCTGGCCGCCCCGCTGCTCACCGACCAGGCACCCGACCACAGCGTCCTGGCGGACACCCTCGCACCGATCTCGGGCGCCCACCCGCTCGGCGGCGACGGCGTCGGCCGGGACGTGCTGTCCCGGCTGCTGTACGGCGGCCGGACCAGCCTGCTCGGCGGAACGCTCGCCGCTCTGGTCGCCTTCCTGGTCGGCGGCCCGCTCGGCCTGGTCAGCGGCTTCTACCGGGGCTGGTTCGACGCGGTCGCCGGCTGGATCATCAACGTCATCATGGCCGTGCCCGCCATCATCGTGATGCTGGTGGTGATGGCGGCCGTCTCCCAGGACCTCAACGTCGCGATGATCGTCCTGGGCGTCATCATGGCGCCGATGGTCTTCCGGCTGATCCGCGCCTCGGTGGTCTCGGTGCGCGAGGAACTGTACGTCGACGCCGCGCGGGTCTCCGGCCTCGGCGACCCCCGCATCATGCGGCGGCACATCCTGCCGGTGGTCATCGCGCCCTCGGTCATCCAGGCGACGCAGCTGTTCGCGGTGGCGATCGGCATCCAGGCCGGTCTGTCCTTCCTCGGTCTGGGAAAGTCGTCCCAGGCCAGCTGGGGCGCGATGCTCAACGACGGGTTCACCAACGTCTACACCACACCGACGCTGCTGGTGTGGCCGGGCCTCGCGATGGGCGTGACCATCCTGGCGGCCAGCCTGCTCGGCAACGCGGTGCGCGACGCACTGGGGACGACGGAGACCCGTGTGGTCCGCCGTCGCCGGCCGGTGCCGAGGAAGACCGCTGCCGGGGTGCCGCCGCTGTCCGATCGCCTGCTCACCGTGGAAGGCCTCCGCATCAGCTACCCGAAGCCCGGAGGTTCCGGCGGCTCCCGCGGCTCTGGAGGTCCCGGCGGCTCCGGTGGCGACAAGATCGTCGTCGACGGAGTCAGCCTCACCGTGGAACGCGGTGAAGTCCTGGGCCTGGTGGGCGAGTCCGGCTCCGGCAAGAGCCAGACGGCGTTCGCCGTCCTCGGACTGCTGCCGGACGAGGCCGAGGTGACGGCAGATCAGATGGCCTTCACGGGAAAGGAGTTGCTCGGTGTGAGCCGGGCCGCACTCAACGCCCTGCGCGGCCGTGGGATCGGATACGTTCCGCAGGAGCCCATGTCCAACCTCGACCCCTGCTTCCGTATCGGCTCCCAGCTCGTCGAACCCATGCGCAAGCATCTGGGGCTCTCCAGGGGCGAAGCCCGCGCCAAGGCGCTGGAGCTCCTGGCGCGCGTCGGCATCCCGGACCCGGAGCGGGTGTTCAAGTCGTACCCGCACCAGGTCTCGGGAGGCATGGCCCAACGCGTACTGATCGCGGGCGCAGTGTCGTGCGATCCACAACTCCTGATCGCCGACGAGCCGACCACCGCGCTCGACGTCACCGTCCAGGCCGAGGTGCTCGACCTCATGCGCTCCCTCCAACAGGAACGCGAGATGGGCATGATCCTCGTGACCCACGACTTCGGCGTCGTCGCCGACATCTGCGACCGGGTCGCCGTCATGCAGACCGGACGCATCGTCGAGACGGCACCCGTCGAGAAGATCTTCGCGGCGCCCGAGCACGCGTACACGCGGATGCTCCTCAATTCCACGCTCGAAGGCGGCCCCGCGCGCGCCGCCCTGGACGCCCCCTTGAAGGAGGTGACGTCATGACCGCTCGCCCCGCGGCCCCGACCCCGCTGCTCGAACTCGAAGACGTCGTCGTGGAGTACCCCGGCAAGGGCCGTCGTGCGAAGCCCTTCCGCGTCCTGCACGGAGTGTCCCTGTCGATCGCGCCCGGCGAGACACTCGGCCTGGTCGGCGAGTCCGGCTCCGGCAAGACGACCCTGGGCCGGGCGGTCCTCGGCCTCGCTCCCGTCACCAGCGGCGAGATCCGTTACGGCGGCAGGCCGGTCTCCGGGCTCGGCAAGCGCGAGCGGCGGGCGCTGAGCAAGGACATCCAGGTCGTCTTCCAGGACCCGTTCACCTCGCTGAACCCGGCCATGACCGTCATGGACATCCTCACCGAACCGATGCTCGTGACCGGTGTCTCGCGCACCGACGCGGAACGCCGCGTCCAGACCCTGCTCGACCATGTGTATCTCCCTCACGACGCTGCGCAGCGACTGCCCCGGGAGTTCTCCGGCGGCCAGCGGCAGCGGATCGCCATCGCGCGCGCCCTGTGCCGGGATCCCAGGCTGATCGTGTGCGACGAGCCGGTCAGCGCCCTGGACCTGTCCACGCAGGCACGGGTGCTCGACCTGTTCATCGAGATCCAGGAGGCGACGGGGGTGGCGTATCTGTTCGTCACGCACGACCTCTCCGTCGTACGACACATCAGCCACCGGGTGGCCGTGCTGTATCGCGGTGACATCGTGGAGACGGGCGACGCCGCCCAGGTCACCGAGCACCCCGAACACGCCTATACGAAACGGCTGTTGCTCGCCGCGCCCGTCCCCGATCCCGAGCGGCAGGCGCAACGCCGGGCTGAGCGGCTGCGGTTGGCGCGGGAACGGGATGCGTCATGAGCGAGAGGTCTCCTGAGGACCTGATCACGGACACCCTTGCCCGCTACCTCGCCCTCTGCGACGTGCCGGTCCGTACGGAAGGTGAGTTGGGGGACCACTTCACCGAGGACGCGGTCTGGGAGGGCGGCGGCAGCGAGTACGCCGAGAAGTTCGGCCGCACCGAGGGCCGCCAGGCGATCGTGGAGATGCTGTCGACCTACCTGCCGCCCACCCCTCACTTCCGTACGAACGTGCACTTGCTCTTCCCCGGCACGGTCGAGGTCAAGGACGGTACCGCCCAGGGGAGTTGGCCGATGCAGCAGCTCTCGCGCTACGAGTCGGGCGCCACCGAGATGATGGTCGCCAAGCTCGACGTGACCTTCCGGATCGGCCCGGATCACCCTCGTATCTCGGCCTTCCGCACTGAGCGACTGTTCAGCGCACCGTTGACGGGAGAGCGATGAGCGCGGACACCCAAGACCGGACGATGTTCCTGACCTGCTACGCAGACACCCACCACTACGGCTGGCACCATGTCGACCTGTTCGTGCACGACAGCGCCGGCCGGGAGGTCAACTGGGTGCACTGGCAGGTCGATCAGGACGGCCCGGACGGCGCCGACGCGGCGACCGCGCGGGTCGAACCCGCCCTGCGTCGCACCAGCGAGTGGCAGCGCGGCGTCAGCGCCGACGGCAGTGAGTACTGGATCGCCCAAGCGGCATGGGCCGATTGAGATGTGCCTCGTCTACATCCTGGACGACGACGAGGAGTTGTGTACCTCGCTGGCCTGGCTCCTGGAGTCGGTGGGCATCCGCGCGCAGTGCTTCTCCGACGCCCGGGCCTTCCTGCGGTCCTACGACCGGGACCGGCCCGCCTGTCTGGTCCTCGACGTGCGGATGCCGGAGATCAGCGGATTCGGCGTCCAGGAGATGCTGAACGAGGCGGGGGCGGCGCTGCCCGTCGTCTTCGTCTCGGCGCACGGGGACATCCGGATGACGGTACGGGCCCTCCAGAACGGGGCCGTCGACTTCCTGGAGAAGCCGTACGACCCCCAGCACATGCTCGACGTCGTGCAGGCGGCGCAGCGGACGGCGCGGGAACGCTTCGACGAACTCGCCCAACGGCGCGACCTGCTCGGGCGGTTGGACACCTTGACCGCCCGCGAACGGGAGGTGCTGCACCTGGTGGTTGACAGCGTGCCCAGCAAACTGATCGCCGGGCGGCTCGGCATCAGCACGAAGACCGTCGACGTACACCGCACCCGAATCCGGGAGAAGACCGGCGCGGAGAGCATCGCGACGCTGGTCCGCGACGTACTCCGGCTGGGACTGCGGCTCCCCGCCGCCCGATGAGAGCGAGGGCAAGGCCGCATGAACGACCTCGAACAGGCCGACCGCTTGAATGACCTCGAACCGGCCGACTTCCGGGCCCTGACACAGGCCTTGAAGTACTGCGTGCTGCTCCACGACGCGAGGACGTACGACATCCTCTGGGCGAACCAGTCGGCCTGCGACCTGCTGGAGTGGACCGTCGACGAACTGAAGCCGCTCAAGGCCCCCGACATGAGCAAGAACGCCCGCCAGTACAGCCGCGAACTGGGGCACCGCTGGCTCGGGCAGGCGGTCGAGGACGGGGTCAGCGCCACCGAGTGGTGCTACCGCTCCAAGAGCGGCGAGGAGATCCTGACCGAGGCCATCGCGATCCGCGTGGACCTGCCCTCTCGCCCCGTCGTGATGGTCCAGTTCCGCGACATCGCCGAGGAGAAGGCCGTCCGCCGCGACCTGTTCCGCACCGAGGGACGACTGCGCACCTTCCTCGGCAATCTGGCCGAGGGCATCGTCGTCCTCGACGACGACGGCGGTGTGGTCTTCGCGAGCGAGTCCGCCGCCAAGCTGCTCGGCGTCGACGTACCGGCCCTGCACGGTGCCGACTTCGCGGACTACTGCCGCGACGGTGCTGTCCCCGAGCGTGAGGGCCGCTACCGCCTCGGCGCACCCGGCGGCGAAGCCCGCTGGTACGCGGTCACCTGCCAGGACATCGACATCGAGAGCGATCTGCGTGGCCGGCTTCTGCTCTTCTACGACATCACCGACCGGGTGCGCGCCGAGGAGGAACACCGTCGGGACACCCAGCACATGAACCACCTCGCCCGCTACAACGCCATGGGCGACATGGCGATGGCGATCGCGCACGAGGTGAGCCAGCCGCTCGCCGCCGCGTACAACTTCGTGGAGGGAGCCCGCGGGCGGCTCGCCGCCGGCGACGAGTCCGTCGCCTGGGGGCTGGACAACGCCGTACGGCAGATCGAGCGGGCCCGGCGGATCCTGGGCAGCCTGCGGCAGTACGTGGGCCGCTTGGAACAGTCCGAGCAGCTGACCGACCTCAACACGATCGTCGAGGACTGCGCCTACTTCATCGACGTCAGCGCCCAACAGCACGCCGTGGACGTCGAGTTCGACCTCACCGACCAGCCCCTCCCGGTGCGCTGCGAGAACGTCCTCATCGGGCAGGTCGTCATGAACCTTGCCTTCAACGCCATTGACGAGATGGCCGGTTGGCCGCCGGGGGAGCGCAAGGTCGAACTCACCACACGGCGGACGGCGGACGGAAACGCCGAACTCGCCGTCCGCGACCACGGCCGGGGCCTGCCGGCCGACCTTCCCGGCGACCGGATCTTCGACGGCGTCTTCACCGCGAAGGAGAACGGCAGCGGCATCGGCCTGGCCCTGAGCCACCGCATCATCACCCGTCACGGCGGCCGTATCCACGCGGCCGGGAACCAGCCGCAGGGAGCGGTCTTCCGCTTCGCTCTCCCGCTCGTGCCAGCCGCGGCCCTCTCGGAGGAGGACCATGCCTGACCAGGACATCCACGTGACCGGGCTGCGGGCCGAGCACCACAGGGAGCCACTCGGGATCGGCGAGCCCCGGCCCCGGCTGACCTGGCAGACCGTCACCACCCGTGCGGGCTGGACCCAGTCGGCGTACGAGATCCGGCTCACGGAAGGTGAGCGGGAGCTGTACACGGCCCGTCGCCTGTCCGCGGACTCGGTTCTGGTGCCCTGGCCCGGCGATCCCCTGCACTCGCGGCAACAAGTCGGCGTGTCCGTACGGGTATGGGGGAACGACGGCGCGGGCCCGAGCCCGTGGTCCTGGCCGCTGACCGTGGAGGCCGGGCTGCTCGAACCGTCCGACTGGCAGGCCCGCTTCGTGTCCCCGGCCTGGCCCGAGGCCACCGACCGGCAGGTCCCGCCGCCCGTGCTGCGCGGCACCTTCCGACTGCGCGCGCCCGTGGCGTCCGCCCGCCTCTACGCCACCAGCCACGGCTTGTACGAGGCCGAGATCAACGGCGTACGCGTCGGCGACCATGTCCTGGCCCCCGGCTGGACCCACTACACCGAGCGGCTGCGCCACCAGACGTACGACATCACCGAAGCGCTGCACCTGGGGAGCAACACGGTCGGCGTACTGCTGGCCGACGGCTGGTTCCGCGGCCGGATCGGCTTCGGCGGCGGACGCCGCAACATCTACGGAGACCGGCTGGCTGCCCTCGTCCAGATCGAGGTGCGCTACACCGACGGCACCACCGAGACCTTCGGCAGCGACTCGGGATGGCAGGCCGCGCACGGCCCGATCCTCACCTCCGGGATCTACGAGGGCGAGGAGTACGACGCGCGCCGCGAACCCGCAGAGTGGAGCCCGGTCGAGGTCCTACCGTACGACCTGGCGCCGCTCGTCGCCCCGGACGGCCCACCCGTACGCCGTACCGAAACGCTGGCTCCCGCCACCGTCCTCACCTCACCTTCCGGCCGTACGATCCTCGACTTCGGTCAGAACCTCGTCGGCCGCCTCCGTATCCGGGTCACCGGCGAGGCCGGACACACCGTCACCCTACGCCACGCCGAAGTGCTGGAGGACGGCGAACTCGCCGTCCGCCCGCTGCGCGAGGCCCGCGCCACGGAGACGTTCACCCTGCGGGGTGAGGCGGACGGCGAGGAGTGGGAGCCGCGTTTCACCTTCCACGGCTTCCGCTACGCCGAAGTCACCGGGTGGCCGGGAGACATCGGCGACGGCGACATCCACGCCGTCGTCCTGCACACCGACATGCGCCGCACCGGCTGGTTCAGTTGCTCCGATCCGCTGCTCAACCGCCTGCACGAGAATGTGGTGTGGAGCATGCGCGGCAACTTCGTCGACATCCCCACCGACTGTCCGCAGCGCGACGAACGGCTCGGCTGGACCGGCGACGTGCAGATCTTCGCCCCCACCGCGACCTTCCTGTACGAGTGCTCCGGCCTGCTGCGCACCTGGCTGACCGACCTCGCCGCCCAGCAGTACCCGGACGGCCGGGTCCCGATGTACGTGCCCTTCTTCCCCGACCGTTTCCCCGAACTGCGCGCCGCCGCCTGGGGCGACGCGGCGGTCGTCGTGCCGTGGGTGATGCACGAGCGCTACGGCGATCTCGGCATCCTCGCCGCTCAGTTCGACAGCATGAAGGCCTGGGTCGACGGCATCACCGCCGTGGCCGGCGACCGGCACCTGTGGAACACCGACCGTCAACTCGGCGACTGGCTCGACCCCACCGCCCCACCGGACCGCCCCGGCGACGCGCGTACCGACAAACACCTGGTCGCCACCGCCTACTACGCCCACTCAGCCTCCCTGCTCGGCCGCACCGCCCAACTCCTCGGCAGGGACGACGACCACGCGCACTACACGAAGCTGGCCGAGGCGGTACGGGCCGCCTTCCGCGACGAGTACGTCACCCCGGACGGTCTCCTGACGAACGACGCCCAGACCGCGTACGCCCTCACCCTGCGCTTCGGCCTGCTCACCGACGCCCAACGGGCTCAAGCCGGACGTCGCCTCGCCGAACTTGTCCGTGAGGGCGGCTTCCACATCGGTACCGGCTTCGTCGGCACGCCGCTGATCTGCGACGCGCTGTGCGACGCGGGGGAGTACGACACGGCGTACCGGCTGCTGCTGACGAAGACGTGCCCGTCGTGGCTCTACCCGGTCACCATGGGCGCGACCACCGTCTGGGAACGCTGGGACAGTATGCTGCCGGACGGCACGGTCAACCCCGGCGAGATGACCTCCTTCAACCACTACGCCCTCGGCGCCGTCGCCGACTGGCTGCACCGCACCGTCGCCGGGCTCGCCCCCGCGGCCCCCGGCTACCGCCGCCTGCTGGTCCGCCCCCGCCCCGGCGGCGGACTCACCCACGCGAGTGCCGTACACGACACCCCGTACGGCCGCGCCGCCGTGTCCTGGTCCCACACCGACGGCGTGCTGCGCGTGACGGTCACGGTCCCGCCCGGCGCCACCGCGCTGATCGACCTGCCGGGCATGGCGGAGCACCCCGAAGTCGGCTCCGGCGAACACCGCTTCCTCACGGAGATGCCATGAACACCCGCTACCAGCACGCGACTCTGATCGACGGAACCGGAGCCGCGCCCGTCCCGGACGCGGTCCTCGTCGTGGACGACGCCGGTCTCATCGCCTACGCGGGACCGGCGGCCACCGCGCCCCCGACACCGACGGCGAAGACGGTGGACCTGCGCGGACGCACCCTGCTCCCCGGCTTCTTCGACTGCCATACGCACCTGTGCATGACCCCGGGACGCGGGCTCACCGCAGGCCTGACCACCGACCCGACGGTGGAGACCTTCGAGATCGCGCGGCGACTTCGCACGACCCTCGACGCGGGTGTCACGACGCTGCGCGACCTCGGTGGTCTGCCCGCGGGCTATCGCACGGCCGTCGAACGGGGTCTCGTCGAAGGCCCCCGGATCCAGACCGCGGTCAAGGTCATCGGCCACACCGGCGGACACGCCGACTGCTCGCTGCCCAGCGGTGTGAATGCCGCCCCGCACCTGACCGAGCTCGCCGACACCCCCGACGAGGTACGGATCGCGGCCCGGCGCATGCTGCGCGACGGCGCGGACGTCATCAAGGTCTGCGCCACCGGTGGCATGGGCAGCCCGCACGACGACCCCGACGACGAGGGGCTGACCCCCGACGAACTGAAGGCCGTCGTCGACGAGGCCCGACGGCATCGCGGGAAGACGGTCGCCGCGCACGCCCAGGGCACCGCCGGCATCCGCAACGCCCTCCGGGCCGGTGTCACCAGCATCGAGCACGGCTACGGAATGACCGACGAACTGTGCGATCTGGCGTTGGAACGGGGAGCCGTCCTCGTCCCCACCCTCGCCACGGTCTTCGCCCCACTCGACGAGGCGGCCATGCCCGACTACCACTTCCGCAAGAAGAGCCGCTGGGCTGGCATCACCAAGGAGAACATCGCGCACGCCATCGCCCGCGGCGTCCCGATCGCCCTCGGCACGGACGCCGGTGTCGTTGCGCACGGCCGAAATCTGAGCGAGTTGTCGCATCTGGTGGAACTCGGCATGGACCCGCTGGCCGCGATCACCTCAGGCACACTCACCGCGGCCCGGCTCCTCGGGGTCGACGACCGACTGGGTTCCCTGGAGGCGGGGAAGACCGCGGACTTCGTGGCTGTCGACCAAGACCCCTTGCACGACATCGGCACCCTTGGCCGACCGGAGAATGTCGTACTGGTCGCCCAGGCGGGAGCGCTGCGCAAGAACCTCCTTTGAGCAAGGGAGAGTTGGCGAGGAACGTAGCATCGAGTGGCGCTGCGCGCCCCCAAGCCCCTGCACGAGGAGCATGGTTGCGCTGGGGACAAGGGGTCGCAGGTTCCAATTCTGTCGTCCCGACGGTGCGAAGGTCACCGCGGGTCCATCCGCGCCGATGATCTTCTGGAACGGGCTTGGGCGGAAGGCGTCCGGCACTGGCAGACTCGCCGGCGGCCGATTTCTGCGGAAACACTCCGCAAGCGCCTGCAAATCGTCGCCTCACGATCTCGCTCACTGGTCGCTGTCCCGCGCACGGCAGCGTTCCGTAGCCCAGTAGTGGGCCACGGCCCGTGGCTGATCCGGATTTTGGTTGCGCAGGCCCATGGGCATGGGCGTAGGGGTGTCGCTGCGTGGGGACGTGGCGAGGCCGCGAGACACGGTTCGCACACTGCGGGCAATTCGCGCGCTGCCAGCAAGGGGAAGGTACGGCGGGCGGACATCGACGATGAGGAATCGGTTCACGCCCGGCCGCATGCCCAGAGAGGACGCCATCGCGCCGCAGCGCGGGTCACCTGGTCTGCGAGGCCGGCAGGAGCTCGAAGCTGGCCTGCGGTGAGCGCACGCCGTTGACCTGGAGTTCCATCGCGTGTCCGCCTGGGTAATAGCGGCGCGTGGTGACCGGCCGGAACGAGTGCTCGCGTCGCAGCCGCAACTCCTGGCCCGGCTCGACGGTGCGGGTGGTGAGCTTGAAGACCTTCGGGCGCATGGTTCCGTCGGCCGCGAGGTGGTGGATCACGTAGTCGATGGCCAGCCGGACTGGTGCCGAATCGGTGTTGCGGATGGTCGCGGTGAAGGTGAGGGTTCCGCCGATCGCCACCGCGGGGTCGGCGATGGTGGGTCCGGTCAGCTCCACGCTCGCGGGCGTGAAGCCGAGCAGTGCGAGCGCACCGGGGTGGGCCTGCTTGACCAGACCGCGCAGTCCGTGGCGGACCAGGCGAGGGGTGTGGTCGTCGGGCCGCGCGAGCCAGGCGGTGGCGGTTTCCACCACGAGGTCGGGGGCGTGCCGGCTCAGATCGTTGAGGTGGTTCGCGACCGAGCGTCGGACGTACTCGCTGTCGTCCCGGTAGAGCGCGTTCAGCAGCGGGAGAGTGGACTCGGGCATGTTGAGGATGGCGGGCACGCGCACAGCCCAGGGAAGGTAGGGGCGCGTGCCCTCCGAGGCCAGGCGGCGCACGTCCACGTCGTCTGAACAGGTCCAGGAAGCGATGACCTTCAGGGCCTGGTCCAGGTCGTGGTTGAGCAGGGTCCGCAGCGCGAACTCGGAGGTGAGCCGGCCCGTCAGCTCGGCGAGCAGCGCCAGCGCGTCCTCGAAAGTTCCGGGAGTGTCCTCCTGGGTGGCTTTGACGGCGACGGCGCTGGTGACCGGCCAGATCAGCCATCCGTCGAAGGGGACCTGGCTGTCACGGGCGGCCTGTCGTACGGCGTCGGCGAAGGAGACGTAGTCACCGGGCAGGTCGTCCAGCAGCGCGTCGCGCAGCAGGTCGGCACGGGCGCGCAGGCCCAACCCGTCAAGGCCGGTCGACGCCCGCCGTAGGGCGGACAACGGGGAGCCCGGCCGGACCTGGCGGATGGCGCGCACGAGGACCTGTGCGGTGACGCGGTTGATCAGATCGTCGGCGAAGGGCATCGGGCGGTCTCCAGGTGTATCGGGCTCAGGCCGTGTGCAGGACTTCGATCACACGCCAGTCCACGGTGGTGTGGTCGATCGTGTCGTGGACTGGTGAGGAGGCCATCTCGGTCATGATGCCCGCGGCCGAGGTGCGGGCCTGCTCCTCGCTGTCCCAGGCCACGATGTCGACGACGGTGCCGTCCTCGCGCACCGCGATGTTCCGCCACCGGTAGCCGGGCTGTCGCGCCAGGTAGGCATCGATGTCCTTGTTGGCCTCGACGAAGTCGGCGGCCGTGCGGCCCGGGGCCGGGGTCAGGGTGGTGATTTCCAGAACGTGCGTCATGACGGCTTCTCTCGATCGGGTTGCCGGTGCGGCGGAGGGCACCGTTTGGTGATCTCCACCCTGGGCGCTCGTCCGGAGGACGGGAAGGACGTACCGGCCAGGGTGCGGTGCACCCACCCTGCCGCGGCCTCCCTCGGTCTCCGCTGCTCGACCAGACTGGGTTCGACCGACCGGCCCCATGGTCAGGGCCTTCACCAGGAGGAATCCCTTTGCGTCTCGTCGTCCCTGCCCAGCCGCCCACAGTGGCCGGCGGTCGTCCGCGCGGTAGTGTCGGTCATATGCGGAACGCGCCCGTCAACGCCCTCGGCGACTTCCTGCGTGCCGGCCGTTCCCGCCTGGAACCGTCCGATGTCGGACTGCCCGCGGGCGGTGGCACCCGTCGGGTGAAGGGCCTGCGGCGGGAAGAGGTCGCCGTGCTGGCGGGCGTGAGCGCCGACTACTACATCCGTCTGGAACAGGGCCGCGAGACCCGCCCGTCACCGCAGGTGGTGGACGCGCTCGGCAGGGCACTGCGCCTGGGTGCCGATGCGCGCGGTCACCTGTTCCGCCTCGCCGGGATCAATCCGCGTCTGAAGGCCGACAGCTTGCGCGACCAGGTGCATCCCGACCTGTTGCGACTGTTCGACACGTTCCCGACGGCCGCCGCCTACATCCTGGGCCCCGCGTTCGACATCCTGGCCACCAACGCCATCGCCGACGCCCTCCTGGCCCCCTTCGAGGGGGAGAGCAGCATGCCGCGGATCCTGTTCACCCACCCGCGGGCCCGCGAGGTCTTCCCCGACTGGCAGTTGGTCACCAGCGCGACCGTGTACGCACTGCACCTGAACGCGGCCCGGTTCAGCGACGCCCCCGAGATCGACGACCTGGTCCAGGAACTGATCGAGGTCTCGGGGGAGTTCCGGACCCTGTGGAACGACCAGACCGTCCGGGCCCTCACCCGCGCCTACAAGGTGTTCGTCCACCCCGAGGTCGGTCGCATCGAGCTCACCTACCAGAGCTTCGACGTGCGCGACGCGCCCGGCCAGGAGTTGCTGGTGGGCTCGGCGGAGCCGGGAAGCCGCAGCGAGGAAGCCCTGACGTATCTCGCGTCCATGGCCGCTCCTCGGTTGCGGGGGTGACGGTGCCGGACGCGGTCCGCGTCAGTTCTGGGCCGTGGGGCGGACGATGATCTCGTTGACGTCGACATCCGCGGGCTGGGCGATCGCATATCCGATGGCCTCGGCGACCGCCGAGGCGGGCAGCCCGATCAGCTCGGTGGCGCCGCGTGCCGCGGCCTGTGCCTGTGCGTCACCGCCCTTGTCGGCCAGTTCGGAGCGGGTGAAGCCGGGGCTCACCACCGTGACGCGGAGGTCGGAGTTCTCCTGCCGCAGCCCTTCGGACAGGGCCCGCACCGCGTACTTGGTCGCGCAGTACACCGCGGCCGTGGGGTCGACCCGGTGGGCGGCGGTGGAGGCGATGTTGACGATGTGCCCGCAGCGGCGTTCCCGCATCGACGGCAGCACGGCCGCGATGCCGTGCAGCACTCCCCGCAGGTTCACATCGATCATCTGGTCCCACTCCGCGACGTGCAGGGCCGCCAGCGGGGCCAGGGGCATCACCCCCGCGTTGTTGACCAGTACGTCGATACGGCCGTGACGAGCCAGCGCCGTCTCTGCGAAGGTACGGACGCCGGCAGGGTCGGTGACGTCCAGCTCTGCGTACTCGGCGCTGTACCCGGCCTCGCTCAGCTCCTTGGTCAGCGCTGCGAGGCGGTCGGTGCGCCGGGCCCCGAGGACGACGTGATGGCCGGCCGCCGCCAGGTGGCGGGCGGTCGCCTCGCCGATGCCGCTGGACGCCCCGGTCACGAGAATGATTTGGGGGTCGGACGGGGTGGAAGTCGTGTTCACGGGACTCTCCGGAGTGGGGGACTTGGTGTCGGCAGCTGCCGACGTTCCGAGTCTTCGCCCGTGCGACTCCGGGAAGAAGGCCGTGCCGACGTGGGTGCCACACACCCTCCTTCTTGCCGGCGATCAGCAGGCGCAGCACTCACCAGTGGAAGCGTGGGCGAGGCCGTCGGTCGCCTGGAGACTTTCCGCGGACAGCTCCGGCCCGGCGTGTTCGAGGGATCATCCGGCTGAGGTCTGCAGCGGCGCCCTCGTACGGAAGGACGAGCCGAGGCATGGCTTCGCCGACCGTGCTGCGATGGGCGCGCAGGCGGGCGTCGTCCAGCCTGCCAGGTGCCATGGCGCCTGCCGGTGTCCAAGCGCTGGCCAGGGGCGGGAGCGAACGTGAGCAGATCCTCGGCGGTGAACGCCTTGGGTACGCGCCCGTCGGCCTGACCGAATGCGTCGAGCACAGGACGTTCGCCGTCTGGCATTGCGTCACTGGGAGGCGGTGTTCGGTGCTTCGGTGCCGGTGCGGCCGGGCACCTCGGTCGTCCGGAGCTCGTCGCGGGTGCCGAGGGAGAGGGATCCGAGGAGGGCGAGAGAGCGTGCGGAGTCCGATCCCGGTTCCGGGTGGTAGATGACAAGGAGCTGGCCGTCGGTCCCGGCGATGGCCAGTTTCTCGAGGTACAGGTCGAGGTCGCCGACCTCGGGATGGCGCAGGCGGCTCCGGGTGCCCTCGCCGCGGCGTACGTCATGGCGTGCCCACAGGCGTCGGAAGCGGTCGCTCTTGAGGGACAGTTCGCCCACCAGGGCGGCCATGCGGGGGTCGTCGGGTTCGGCTCCCGCGGCGGCGCGCAGTCCGGCGACCACGGCGACTGTCGCGGTCGCCCAGTCCTTGTGGAGTTCCTGTTCCCGTGGGTCGAGGAAGGCCGCGCGCAGCCGGTTCACGCCGGGGGTCCAGTTCGGGGAGAGCGCCCGGGCGATCGGGTTGGCGGCGAGGACGTCGAAGTACTTCCCCTGTACGAGCGCCGGCATGGGCAGCTGGTCGAGCAGGAGCAGGATGCCGGCCGGTACCCTTTCGGGCTTCGTGCGGGGGGCCTTGCGTGACCGGGCCTGGGCGAGGCCGATCATGTGGGCGGTCGCATCGGTGTCGAGGTGCAGGACGCCTGCGAGCGCGTCGAGGACCTGGACGGAGGGGTGGCGGTCGCGCCCCTGTTCCAGCCGGAGGTAGTAGTCCGAGCTGATGCCGGCGAGCATCGCGACTTCCTCCCGTCGCAGTCCGGGCACACGCCGCAGTCCGGTGCTGCGCAGCCCGACGTCCTCCGGCTGAACCAGTTCCCGCCGGGCGCGCAGGAACTCACCGAGTGCATTCGAGCTGTCCATGGCAACCACGGTAGGCCGGATCTCCCGCGGGTGACTGTCCCTGACGCTCCCAGGAACACCGGGGTACTCCCACCGATACCGGACAGGCCGGAGAGTCGTAGCAGAGCCCCACATCACTCGGTGCGAACCGGGATGCCCTGGCGCTCCTCTGCGATACGGCGAATGCGATACGACGAAAGGGACGAACCATGACCACCACAGCTCCCGGCGGCACCCTCACGCTCGCGGACGACCTCACCGTCAGCCGCATGGGCTACGGCGCCATGCAGCTCGCCGGCCCCGGCGTCTTCGGGCCCCCGAAGGACCGCGATGAGGCCCTGGCGGTGCTGCGTGAGGCGATCGAGCTCGGCATCACCCACATCGACACCAGCGACTTCTACGGGCCGGCCGTCGTCAACGAGCTCATCAAGGAAGCCCTGCACCCCTACCCCGCGGGCCTGCACATCGTCACCAAGGTCGGCGCCCGCCGCGGTGACGACGGCGGCTGGATTCCGTCCCTGGAGCCCGCTGACCTCAAGGCCCAGGTACACGAGAACCTCCAGCACCTCGGCCTGGACGTCCTGGACGTCGTCAACCTCCGCCTCGGCTCCGTCGAGGGCACCTCCGAGGACTCCATCGCCGAGCAGTTCGGCGCCCTGGCTCAGCTCCAGGAGTAGGGCCTCATCCGCCATCTCGGTCTCAGCGGCGTCTCCGGCGCCCAGCTCACCGAGGCGCAGGCCATCGCGCCCGTCGTCACCGTGCAGAACCTCTACAACCTCGCCAACCGGCAGGACGACGACCTCGTCGACCGCTGCGCGGCGGAGAACATCGCCTTCGCCTCGTTCTTCCCGCTCGGCGGCTTCACCCCGCTCCAGTCCGACACGCTCACCAAGGTCGCCGCCCGCCTGGACGCCTCGCCGCAGCAGGTCGCCCTGGCCTGGCTGTTCCAGCGGTCCGCGACGACCGTCCTGATCCCCGGCACCTCCTCCGTCGGTCACCTGCGCGAGAACGTTGCCGCGGCCGACCTGGTCCTGCCCGCGGACGCGGTCGCCGAGCTCGACACCATCGGCAAGTAGCCCCCGGCTCCACGGGGGCGGCCCTTTGGAACACAACGGGCACAACGCGCAACATCCATGCCGGGCTGTCCGGACCGAAGGGAAGATCACATGCGTTCCGTTGTCGTCGTACTCGGAGCCTCGGGCGGCATAGGCCGCGCGGTCACCGCAGACCAAGTCGCCCATGGGCGGCACGTCGTAGCCGTTGCCCGTGGCGAGAAGACCCTCGCGATGCGTGATGAGCACATCACCCCGGTGCTCGGTGACGCCGCCAAGCCTGAAGACCTGGAAGAGGTGTTCTCCGTCGCGGCGGGCATCGGGCCGGTGGACGCGCTGGTCCACTCCGTCTTCGCCGACGCCCGCGTCCCGCTGACCGAACTCGACACCGCCGCCATGCAGCAGGTCTTCGCCGCGGGCGCCACCTCGGCGCTCAAGGCCGCCCAACTCCTGCACCAGCAGCCCGCCAGGACCACCGCCTGCGTCCTCGTCGGCTCCATCCATGCCGGATTCGGCGAAGCAGGCATGGCCGCATACTCCACGGCCAAGGCCGCGCTGCGGGGTATCAGCCGCTCCCTCGCCGTGGAATGGGGCCCAGAAGGGATGCGGACCAATCTCGTCGAGCCCGGCTTCGTACCCGTACCCCGCAATGAATCCCTGACGGACGACACCGTGCTGGAACAACTGCAACACGCGTACCCCAGCCCGCGCCTGTGCACCCCGGACGACGTCGCCCACCTCACCACGTTCCTCCTCAGCGACAGAGCCGAGTTCATCAACGGCGCGACCGTCCCCGTCGACGGCGGCGCGGGCGCCGTCCTCCCCGAGACCCTGCTGCGACGGCCCCCGGCCGCGCACGCCAAGGAGCAGTGACATGCCCAGAGCTGTCCGCTACGACCACTACGGCTCCCTCGACGTCCTGTACGTCGCCGAAGCCGACGTCCCCACCCCGGCGGCCGACGAGGTCATCGTCGAAGTCGTGAGCGCGGGGATCAACCCCGGTGAAGTCCCCGTCAGGGAAGGCCTCGCGCACGGCATCTGGCCGGCCGCGTTCCCCTCCGGCCAGGGCAGCGACTTCGCCGGCCGGGTCGTCGCCGTGGGCGCGGCGGTGTCGGCCCCCGCAGTTGGCGCGGAGGTGGTCGGATTCACCAACAACCGTGCCGCGCAGGCGGATTACGTCGCCGTCCCGGCGACGCAGGTGACGCTCAAGCCCGCGAACGTCGGCTGGGACGAGGCGGGTTCCCTGTTCGTGGCCGGTAGCACCGCCTACGCGGCCGTCCGAGCCGTCGAGGCGAAGTCGGGCGAGACGGTCGTGGTCACGGCAGCCGCCGGCGGGGTCGGCTCACTGGCGGTGCAACTGCTGTGCCGCGCAGGAGTGCGCGTCCTCGCCGTCGCGGGCAAGGCCAACCAGGAGTGGCTGGCCTCCCTCGGGGCGGAACCGGTGGTGTACGGCGACGGCCTTGAGGAGCGGCTGCGTACCGTCGCGCCGGATGGCGTGGACGCGTTCATCGACGCGTTCGGTGACGGCTACGTCGATCTTGCCGTCAGGCTCGGGGTCGCCCCCGTACGTATCAACACCGTCGTCGACTTCCTCGGCGCGCAGAGGTTCGGCACCAGGAGCGACGGCGGCATGGCAGCGGCCACCGCGGACGTTCTCGCCGAACTCGCGGCCCTCATCGCCGCCGGTGAACTCACCGTCGAGATCGGCGCCAGCTACCCGATCGAACAGGTTCGGGAGGCGTACACGAAGCTCGCCGAGCGACACACCCGGGGCAAGATCGTCCTCCGGATGCGCTGACCGGGCCCTCTCGTTTGGCTGTCAACTGCCCAGGGGCAGAGGAGCGTTGGGACTGTCCTTGAACTCGACCGTGGTGAAGACCAGGGGTGTGGGACCTGTGTTCTCCAGATCGTGGAGGAGGTACTGGCCGGGGCGGAAGCTGAAGTGCCGGTTCTCGCCCGGGTGGTACTCGACCTCCCGGGTGGGGCCTTCGTCGGTGTGCTGGCGGCTGCGGCCGCCGGTGATGGCCGTCCAGAAGTAGTCCAGGACATGCCGGTGGGCCGGCACCCGCTCGCCCGGGGCGAGACGGATCTCCCACACCCGGATCCGGCCGGTCTCGCCCAGCAGTGTCTGGCCGACCTGCACGTTGAACGCGTTGCGCCGGAATTCCTGGAGCAGGTGCGCAGGCCGGCCCTGGAAGCCGTCGGAGACCAGGTCCCCGGGCGAGCGGCAGCCCAGCGGGTGGCCTACGGCGAACTCCTCCAGGACGGGGAGGAGCGCGGCCAACTGGTCCCACAGGGGTTCGAGCAGGCAAGCCGGCAGCGCGGGCACGGCTGTCCTTCGTGATCACTGAGCGTAGAGATTACGAGCATGAGGTACGCGCAGGGCGGCGGGTCGACCGATCCTGAGTTCAGGGCAGGTTCACCACGGGAGGTTCCCGGATCGGTCGATGAACTGTCCCGTCGGCCCGCCCAGGCCGATCGTCGCGAGGGTCACGATGGACTCTGCGCCGTCGGCGACGCTGTGTCCGAGGCCGCCGGTGAAGTCGGTCGCACTCTGCCCGGGGTCTGCGGCGTTGGCCTTCACGTCCTTCAGTTCCTTGGCGTACTGCGTCGTGAGCATCGTGACGGCGGCCTTCGAGGCGCAGTAGAGGGGCAGGGCGTACTGCGACTCGATCCGCGCCGGGTCCTGGGTCATGCCGAAGGAGCCCATCCCGCTGGACACGTTGACGATGACGGGGTTCGGCGACTTGCGCAGCAGCGGGAGGAAGGCGTGCGTGACGCGCACGATCCCGACGACGTTCACGTCGAGCACGGCGCTCACGTCGGCCGCGGTGTACTCCTCGACGGGGCCGACCTTGCCGAGGACGCCGGCGTTGTTGACCAGGACGTCGATCGTTCCCTCATGCGCGGCGACATCCGCGGCCGCGGCCTGGACCGAGGCGTCGTCGGTCACGTCGATCTGAACGAACCGGGCGCCGAGCGACTCGGCCGCGGCCCGACCGCGCTCACGGTGGCGGGCACCGAGGAGTCCAGCCTCGACCAGCCGATCCGGACAAGGGCCGGACCAAGTTCGACTTCGCTCCCAAGATCACCTTCGCCGCGGCGCCCTGCTCCGGGACACCCGGTTCCACTCCTTCAGCGACTGGTCGATCAGCCGATTGGCGTGTTACCTCACACCGCCCAGGAACTTCGCATGGTGCCGGAAGAGAACCTCGACGCTCTGTATCCCGCCCAGCGAGCACACTCCGCCGGGTCGACGCCGGAGTACAGCCAGAAGGAAATGCGCGCGTGCCGAAGGTCGGGCCGCTCGGCCGGCCCCACGGCCAACGCGGCCACCACCTCCGGCGCCCAGCCGCCGACTCCTTGCCGGCGGTCGACCTGCCGAACGGCTGCGACACCGCCCACCGGGCGGCGTACGAGACGGCTGGATGGATCGGTGGAACCTGGCCTCCTTCCTGGCGCATGCTGCCGACAGCGACGTGCTGTCCGTCGTCGTGGCAAGGCGCCGAGTCAGCCGTTCTGCGTCTGCGCATCGACCCCCCTGCTCTCCGCCTTCGCTTCGCGCCGACCGCGCCCAGAGGCGCCCGGACTTCCTGCCCGTGCCCTCCGTCCCGGCGACCGACCTCGCCACCACGGCCGACCGGCCCGCCCGGAGGCCGCGCATTCGTCGCCGAGGTGACGGACATCCGGGTGTGAACCCCGTCGGATTGTCAATGATTGTCGATGTAACGACAAGAATGACCCCTGCCTATAGGCTCTGACAATCTGTCACCGACAAGCCCATGGGGGTCTCGTGACACAACGCCCGCTCGCCGGATCATTCAGAGGGTTACGCCGTATCGCGGTCCTCACCGTACTTGCCCTGACCGTCCCACTGACGGCCACCACCGCCGAGGCACACAGCGGCGTGGAGGCCGCCCCGGGCAATCCCGTCATCGCCTGGAACATCCACGCCCAGACCGCCATCTACGACACCGCCAAGCAGTCGCCCACCACCAGCACCCGCAGCTTCGCCATCGTGCAGGGCGCCGTGTACGACGCGGTCAACGCCGTCGCCGGCCGTCCGTACGAGCCCCTGGTCAGCGCGCCCCGCAGCCGCCCCGGGGACTCCACCGCCGCGGCGGTGGCCGCGGCCGCCCACGACACGCTGCTGTGGCTCTTCCCCGGGCAGGCCGAGTCGCTGAACGCCCGGTACGACGAGGCGCTGGCCGCGATCCCCGACGGCCGCGCCGAGGACGGCGGGGTGGCCGTCGGCAGGGCCGCCGCCGCGGCGATGACCGAGAGCCGCCGTGACGACGGCTTCGACCCCACCGCGCCGTGGACCGTCGGCACCGAGCCGGGCGAATACCGGCTCACCCCGCCCGGCTACGTCGGCGTCGGCGCCTGGGTGCCGAACCTGAAGCCGTTCGTCGTCCCCGACGCCGGCGCCTACCGGGTCAAGCCCCCGCCGGCCCTGACCGGCGCCGCTTGGGCCCGCGACCTGAACGAGACCAAGAGCCTCGGCGCGGCCACCAGCACCGTCCGCACCGAGGACCAGACCGAGGCGGCGATCTGGTGGGACGATCCCCGGATGGTCGAATGGTCGATCACCCGGCAACTCGCCGGCGAGCACCGCCTCAGCAGCCTCCGGACGGCCCGGCTGCTCGCCATGGTGTACGTGGCCTCCGCCGACACCCTGATCGCCTGCTACAAGGCCAAGGCGCACTGGAACTTCTGGCGCCCAGTGACGGCCATTCCGCTCGCCGGCACCGACGGCAACGCGGCCACCGATCCCGACCCGGACTGGACGCCGCTGCGGGTCACCGCCCCGTCGCCGGAGTACCCGTCGGGCCACGCCTGCTTCACCACGGCGGTCATGACGGCCCTGGGGTCGTTCTTCGGCCGTGACGACCTCACGTTCGCCGCGTACAGCCCCGCCTCCGGCACGACCCGCCACTACGACAGCCTTCAGGCGGCGACAGCCGAACTCCTGCAGGCGCGAATCTGGGCCGGCGTGCATTACCGCTTCGCCTCCGAGCACGGGCACCGGCTCGGGCTGGCGGTCACCCTCGACGTCCTGAACCGCGCCTTCCAGCGGCGCTGACGCGGCCGTCCCTTCCACCACCGTCGGGAGGACGGCTCAGGACAGCACCGACACCGGCGCCCTGGCCCGTCGCCGTATCCGGTCATGCCGCCTGGTTGTTGCGGGCAGGGTGCGACACTGAGCATCCAACGGAGTTCCTCTTGCGACAGAAGGATCTTGGTCGATCTCCTGTCTATGGGGAACTCCGTTGCCGCGTGGGGCTTTCGCGGGACAGCCACCCAAATTGGGGCGGAGTTCACAGAGCTAGAGCCCTTACAGACTCGCTCCCCAACCCCCGCCACCTGCGGTAACACGCTAAGTAACCGGCATTGCTGCTCACGGACCTCTTGGGCGATCTCGCCGACACTGGCCCCAACACCGAACCTCACGAACAACTGGCCATCGCAGACCGCATCCTGCGCGAAGCCGCACACCTACTCACCGCGCACTACCGTGCTTGGAACGGAGCCGGAAAGTGGTTGCCCAGGACGGACATCTAGCCCTGGCCGGGCACGCTGACCCGGGACCGTTGGCAGCCTCAGTCAGCCATGCGCTGGACCTCACAGGCAGCCCCCTCCGCGAGGGTTATGTCAACCGCCGTCGCGAGCCCTGCCGGCGCTCCACAAACATCAAGGGTGTGCCGGGCGCCGGTCAGAGCTCCGCGCCATTCGCTCAGCTGAACAGCCTGCTCAGTAGGCCTTCGTCTGCGTCTTCGTCAGGACTTTCTGCGGCCGGAGTCTCGCGTTGGTCGGAAATGCCCCCGATTCGATTCACGCCGTGCTCAGGCAACGAGCTCGGCATTTCATGTCCGACCTGCTCTGGCTGGTCATTCCCGGAAGCGGATTGAACGATGCTGCCGCTGTTCTCTTCGTCCTCGGCAGTGGCTGGGCCAATGCTGCCGAGGACTGCTGCGGCAGCCATGGCGGTTACGGTCAGGAGCGTGCGGATGCGCATGTGGGGCGTTCTCCGTTCGAGCGCGGAACATTGGATAGGCCCATAACATCATCAATTGTGAAATAAAAGCCCACTGCACCCATCTGTGGGCGAGGCGTCCCATAAAGCAAGTGGACCGCGGCGGGGGAGTGCCGGCCGCTGTGCTCGCGCTGGGGTGCTGCGCCATCCGGTGGGGTCAACTCGTGGTGAAGGCTGCGGCAGCGATGGCCGCCTCCCACGGGATAGGGTTCCTGGCTCATGACCTGGGTAGCCAGGTTCATGAACGGGACGATGCCGGTGCGTTCTTCGGTGCGGCCGAACACCTTCGCGGCGTGGACGTCGTAGGCGGCGAGGTAGGCCAGGGCACCGCCGGGTCCGTAGGAGTGATTGACGCGCATCGCCCTGGCCGTACCGGGGCGAGGGTGGGGTGGCAGCGGCACCGGGCCTGGATGGAGGTCTTCTCGTCCGCGCTGATCACGTACTCGTCATCGCCGAGTTGTTCGCCCTGCCAGGTGCGGGCGTACAGGTCCAGCACCCAGGCGGCCTTCAGCCGGAAGCCGCGGCTGGTGATGAAGATCCAGGAGCGGTGCTGCCAGGGCTTGAGCGCGTCCTGGGCGGCCAGCGACGCACGGTCGACGCCGACATGAACGGGGCGATGCCCCGCCGGGCGGCCTAGCGGGCCAGTTCCGGGCACGACCAGCGTGAGAGCGGTACTTCACTCTGGGCAGGCAGGCAGGCAGGCAGGCAGGCAGGCAGGCAGGCAGGCAGGCAGCCGGCAGGCCGGCGCCTTGACCTCGGCGGCCGGCAGCGGTGTGAACGAGGCGGGACAGCCCCAGCGTTGACGGTCTTTGAGCCCGGGCAGGCCCGCCTGGGCGAACCGGCCACGCCAGCGGCGCACGGCGTCCACATGCAGCCCCGTCTCCCGGGGCGATGCATGCGTTGGAGCGTCCACGCGCGGCGTGCAGCACCACCTGTGCACGCACCCGCACCCGCAGCCGGTGCTCGGTCTTGTTGCCGTAGGCCATCTTCTTCAACCGCACGCGTTCGGCGGCACTCGGGGCTGTCGGACAGGAGGTGCGGACGGGCATGGCGGGCGAACCGATCGGCTGAAGTGGATCATTGGTACCCCGCAGCCTGCCCCGCCCGTCACCGCCCCGGCCCCCGCAATTGACCGGTGCAGGAGGCCACTTGGACAGGGAAAACGCAACTTCGACATGGCCCGCAAAGGCAGCTACCTTCACCTGGTCTTCGGCGATCGCCCACGGTCGCGCAGGAGTTCCTTCAGGCTGAGCCACCCGCGACGGGATGAGTTGGTCATGCCCCACGAACCCTCGCCCCCATGCGTCAGCCACCGAACCGGGTCCACGCCAGGCAGCCCCAACCAGGGAGAGACGCATGCCCCATCTTGCTCTGTACACATTCGGCGTCCTGAAGTCACCTCTCGCCGATCCCGCACCTCTCACGCGCGAGTTCTACGACATTGGTGAGGCCGTCTACCGGAAGATCAGTCAGCACCCCGGATACCTCGCGCATGCTGAAGCGGCAGACGGTGACCGGGGCATGCTCTTCGAGGCGGACTGGGGTGCATGGGGAGAGTTCGCCGTACCGACCTGGTACGGCAAGGGCCGTACGGTGGAAACCACCGCCCTGGCCGCGACACTCTCACTCTGGACCGACCTGCGCCCCGCCTTCGACGCCATCTACACCGGTCTGCACCGTGAGGCGCTGAACAGGCGTTACGACTGGTTCGAGAGGACAGGACACCCGAATTACGTGTTCTGGTGGGTCTCCGACGGCGCGATCCCCACCTGGCAGGACGGGGTTTCCAGGCTGGAACACCTTCACGACCACGGCTCCGCGCCGCACGCTTTCACCTTCCACCACTCATTCGCCCCGGACGGAACTCCGACCAGGATCAAAGGCATCGGGCCGAAGAGCGACCAGGTTCGCTGACAAGGACGCCTGAACGACTGGGTTCGCTGTCAGACGCCGCGATTGAATGACGGCGAACAGATGCGTCTGCGCTAACGGCGGATCCGCCAGTACCTGGGGCTTCGCCCTCTACATCACTGACCCCAGCATCTGACCCCGCACCACACACAACACAGGCTCCACAGTCACCCCCCGAAGGCTTTACGGAGCCGACCACTAAGCGCCGGACTCCGCCCACGCCTTGCAGTGGTTGCGGTTGCCGGGCAGCGGCTGGCCGGCCACGACGACGAGACGGGTGTCGGCGTCGATGACGGCCTGGTGGTTGGTGGAGAAGCGGTAGTTCTTTCGCTGCTCGGCCATCGGGCGGTCACGGGTGGGCACGGGGGTGCCGTCGACGATGGGCACGGTGTCCTTCGCGAACCGGTTGCGCGGCTGGAGCGCGAGCTTGGGGCCTAGGTGATCGATGATGCGGTCGGCAGCCGACTTGGAGACGCCGCAGAGCGGGGCGAGCTGGCGCAGTGTCAAGTTGGTGCGCCAGCAAGCGGGGACGAGCAGAACCGGGTTCTCTCAGGGCAGGCTCCACGGACGTCCGCGCCGTGGCTTCTCCGCGGTCTCGCGGCGCGCCAGGGTCACCAACTTGCGGGAGCAGCGCGGGCTCAGCCCGGCGAACGGGGCTGTCCAGGACGGCTCCGACGCCGTGATCACACCAGTCTCGTCAAGATCATCTGAGTCGTGACCAGGCAACCCTTAGGGTATGCGGCATGACACTGCAACTTGTTCAGGTGAACTTCAAGGCCCGGGACGACTCGGCGCTCGGCCAGTTCTGGGCGGAGGTGCTCGGCTGGGGTGTTTCCAGCGAAGGGCCCGGAGTCACCAACCTGGAACCCGTGGGTTTCGACTGGCCGGACCCGTCCGCTGTCTGCGTCGATCTCGTCCGCGTCCCGGACCCGGAGACGGTGAAGTACCGCGTGCACATCGAGCTCGCCACCACTTCCGACGCCCATCAGACGGAGCTGGTCGCACGTCTGAAAGACCTCGGGGCGGCGCCCGTCGACGTGGGCCAGGGCGACGTGCCGTGGACGGTGATGGCCGACCCGGAAGGCAACGTGTTCAGCGTCCTGGAGCCCCGAGAGCTCTACCGGGACGCCGGGCCGATAGCCGCCGTGGTCGTCGACTGCGCCGACCCCCGGGCCATGGTCCGGTTCTGGGGCGAGGCGATCGACTGGACCGTGCACGAGCTGACCGACGACCGCGCCCTGCTGCGCTCCGTCAAGGGCGTCGGGCCGTACCTGGAGTTCCGCCGCACGCCGGACGACAAGGTTGTAGGGAACCGCATCCATCTCGACGTGATGTCCGACCCTGTCGAGGATCAGGCGAAGGAGGTCGCCCGGCTCGAAGGTCTCGGCGCGACACGGGCCGATGTGGGTCAGGGTGACGTCTCCTGGGTCGTCCTGGCCGACCCGGAGGGCAACGAGTTCTGCGTCCTCGGTCGGGGCTGACGCGGAGCTGCGTCTGCTGCCTCGCGGTGGTGCTTCAGTGCGCCCCGCCGGTGGGACGGAGTGCTGCCACTGCGGACCCTGCCCATTGGCTACTGGGTGACCAACCTGCCCGCCACTGCCGACCTGGTGCGCTGGGCCAAGGTCCGCTGGCGCATCGAGCGCGACTGCCGCGAACTCAAACACGGGTTGGGGCCTGGACCACTGCTGGACCGGCGCCTGCACCACCTGCCGCCGCCTACTCCGGCCCTCCCATCAGCGCGAACGAGCAAGACACCCTCACACCTGACGGAGCTCTACTGGCCGCCCGGTTCAGAAGGCGTGCGCCATCAGCTCCGCGAACAGTGCGTGCTCGTCGGCCTCGAGGCCCCGTGAGCGGAACCAGCCGCAGATGTTGGCGCAGTCGCGCTGGAGGTAGTTCGTCCCGTTGAGGTTGCCGACTAGGTCGACGATCTGTGGCAGGTCGATGATGACGAGCCGCTCGCCCGCTGCGAGGATGTTGTACGCCGAGAGGTCGCCGTGCACGAGGCCGTTCTGCACCATCGTCGCGAGTGCATCGGTGAGCTGCTCGAAGTACGCCGCCAGCAGCTCGGGTGAGGGCCGGGTCTGGGCGAGCCGGGGCGCGGTCGCGACGGTGCCGTCCTGGTCGGCGATGGTGATCCACTCCATCAGGATCTCGGTGCCGTCGATCTGGACCGGGTAGGGAACCGGCAGCCCGAGGTTCCAGAGCCGCACCAGGGCACCCCACTCGGACACCGCCCACTCGCCGGCCGCGACCTGCCGGCCGAAGGTGCTCTTGCGTTTGAGGGCCCGCTGGTCACGTGAGCGCTTCATCGAGCGGCCCTCGGTGTAGGACGCGGAGCGGTGGAAGGTCCGGTGCTCGGGAGAGCGGTACCGCTTGGCCGCCATGACCACGCGGGCGGCGGGGTCGAGCAGGTCGGCGCGTTCGACGAGGTGGACGTCGGCTTCCTTGCCGGTCTTGAGGACGCCGAGCTCGGTGTCGATCGCGCCCTGTGTGGTCACCACCCAGTCAGGGAGCGGCTCGGGGCCTCGGCAGAGGGGTTCGACGCTGCGCCAGGTCGACCAGCGCTGGCCGTCCTCGAGGTCGCCGTAGGCATGGAAGTCGAAGACGAACCGGTCGTCGATGTCGCCGAGGTCGTCCGGCGGCGGGACGTGGCGGTAGGGGCCGGTGATGAAGTCGTCAGGAAATGCCGGGTGCTGAGTGTGCTGCGAGAGATCGTGGTGAGACATCGCTGGAGGTGCTCCATGAGGTGAGAGGGAGGCGGTCTGCGGGCAGGCCCAGGACAGTCGTGGTCACGGTCGTGCCTCCTCTCGTGGAGCACCGGGCAGCTCCCGGTGTCTCGCCCATGGTGAGGGGCGGACACGGGGAGCGGCAACCGAATAAAGTCGGCCCGCATCGAGCGGCCCCGGCGGTGCCGTGGGTTTCCGGCGTGATCCTCCGTACCGGGTTCGTCCCGGTCCTGCCTGGGCTGACGTTGGCGGGTCGTTGCCCAAGGGCACCTCGGCCATCGAGGAGCCACAGGGCATGCCCGCTGCGCAATCGGGGCTCCCGCCACACCGTGTCGTGCTGAAAGGAACAACAGCACTTTCACCGTGATGAGGGACGTGTGCCTGCCGAGTCACCAACGCCTGCGGCATGGCACCTCATCGGCCCAAGCGCCAGGCCGAGTTGCCGCAGCACCGCACTTCCGAGGGCAGACCACAAAGAACAAGCTAAGAGGTCCTAACAGAAGCCGTTGATCATGTGACTTTCGGCTTGGGTTCTCGTTGGTCTGGTCGTGGGAACACGACAGTCTCGGCCGTGGATCGTGTCGGATGAACTGTGGTCGCTGATGGAGCCGTTGCTGCCCGAGCCGGGTCCGAAGCTGGTGGAGGGCAGGCCGCGGATACCGGACCGGCAGGCGTTGTGCGGGATTCTGTTCGTGCTGCACACCGGCATCCAGTGGGAGTACCTGCCCCAGGAGCTGGGCTTCGGTTCCGGCATGACGTGCTGGCGGCGCCTGGCCGCGTGGAACGAGGCCGGCGTGTGGGACGAGTTGCATCTGGTGCTGCTGAAGAAGCTGCGGGCGGCGAACAAGCTGGACTGGTCGCGGGCGGTGATCGACTCCTCCCATGTGCGGGCGGCCCGGCGGGGCCCAAAAGCGGGCCCAGTCCGGTCGACCGCGCGCGGCCGGGCAGCAAGCACCACGTCCTCACCGACGGCCAGGGCATCCCGCTCGCGGTGTCGCTGACCGGCGGAAACCGCAACGACGTCACGCAGTTACTGCCGCTGCTGGACAAGGTTCCGGCCGTGGCCGGCGCCGTCGGCAGGCCCAGACGCCGACCCGATGCGCTCCTCGCAGACCGGGGCTACGACCACGACAAGTACCGCCGCCTGCTGTGGGCCCGCGGTATCCGTCCGGTCATCGCCGAACGAGGCCAGAAACACGGCAGCGGCCTGGGCACCTTCCGGTATGTGGTCGAGCGCACGATCGCCTGGCTGCACGGCTTCCGCCGCCTGCGGATTCGCTGGGAACGACGCGACGACATCCACGAGGCCTTCCTCGGCCTCGCCACCTGCATCATCACCCACCGCCACGTACAACGGCTTTGTTAGGACCTCTAAGAGGCTGTTGTCTTTCCAATCCTGAGCGGCGTCCCTCGAACGGGAATCCCGAGCAGGTGATCGCCGCTGGCTACCCCCGTTCCCGCACCCGCGGGGAGGTCGCCGGCGGCGGCCAGAATGCGCGTGGAGGCGCCTCAGGGGCGTTTGAGCGGGGCGTGGCGGCCCTGCTCTAGTACAAAACAGCCTGGCAGCCGGGGAGTTGTCCGGTTCGTCAACGGCGAGATCCGTCAGCGTGCCGTTGTCGTTGGTGACGTGTGGGGCGGAACCACGGCGGGTGGCGTGCCGGGCCGCCATGCGGCGATCGCCTCAGGGCAAGGCTGTTCACTTCTCGTTCGATTTTTGTTGGGGTGTCTGCCGTTACTGTCTGATGTGCACTCAGATCGACGATCATAAGACGACGAGAGCCATTATCCGTGGTTTCCGAATACGGGAGAAACACGTGAAGGTACTTCGCCTGCCGTTCGTCCTCGCCGTTGCGTTGGCGGCCCTGTTGGGCACTCTCGCGTCGCCGGCTTCGGCCGTAGAGCGCACCTGCTACGGGAAAACGGGAGACTTCAACGACCAGCCTCTTCTGCTGGTGGACTGGAACAGAGGCGTAAGCGAATGCTTCGGCGTCGCGCCGTCCGGCAGCATTTGGCACACATGGCAAACTGCCAACACATGGTACGAGATGCCGGGCAACGGCCGTGCCTGGTATGCCGCGTCTGGCTATGACATCTACGACGGCATTTTCCCGGAGACATCTCAGAATATTGGAAAGGCCGTAAAAGTCGTCTCCTCGACGAGTAATTCTTACTGCAATTATCTTGACTACGCAACCAACACCTGGGGTGGCTGGTATCAGGTCCCCTCTTCCAGCACCTGCACGAGCGCACCCAACTACGGATATGCAGCTCCGAGTTGGCTCCTGCAGTAGGGCGTAGCCGCGCTCCACAGAACAGTTGCCTCGCGAGAGACAGCTGTCCTGCGGTACGTGATCAGGACCAGCCTTGTCCGCGCAACTCCAACAGAGCGGTACAGCCGTCGTCACGCAGGCCCCGGATTCACCAGGAGCGTCCAGGGACAGGCCAGGGTCTTCGGGTCGCTTCTGAGCGCTAAGAAGCCGTATCTCGACTGATCATGGAATGTGCGGTTCGAACAGGTTTCCCGGCGGGGTGATCTTCCCGTTGTCGACGCATGAGGACAGGGCCTCTCGGTAGCTCGGGGGATGCGAATCTGACCGAGCAGTGCCGGGAGGCCCTGGTGTCATTGTTGTATGCGTCCCAGCCTGTTCAGTTCAACTCGGCTGCTCCATCGTGTGATTGCCTTGCGCATGTGTAGGGGAACGCGGTCGACCATCCGGACCGGCAACGCCGGTCTCCCTCGGACATGTCGGACAGCAAAACGCTCCAGGGCAGGGGCGGCCGGCCCGAGGGCTACTGCCATCGGCAGATGCTGGACGCGATCCGTTACCTGGTCGCGGGCGGGATCTCCTGGCGGGCGATGCCCGTGGACTTCCTTGATTGGGGCCGGGTTTCCGCCTTCTTCCACCGTCGGCGCGAGCACGAGATGATCAGCGACACGACCGGCTGTGCGGTCGGGTACGTGAGCGGGAGGGCCGTGAGGCGGAGCCTACGGCGGCCATCATCGACGCCCAGTCGGTGAAGGCCGCCGCGACAGTGTCGGTCGCCTCACGCGGCTACGACGGCAGAAAGAGAGTGGGCGGCCACAAGCGGCACATCGTGACCGACTGCCTCGGCCTGCTGCTGGTCGTCGCGGTGACCGCTGCCAACGTCGGGGATGGGGAGGCTGCGGTGGGTAGCGAACCTTGAGCGTGTGCTATCAAAGGTGAATTTCTGCGAAACGAGTTGACGCCTTCCCTATTGGTCCTGGGCTGAGACAGGATACGTCGCATGGATCAGGGGCTGGCCGCTGTTCTTGGCGCTACGGGGGGTGTCGTAGGAACGCTGGGAACTGCGGTCTTCGCGTACGCGGCGGCTCGCATGCAGACCCGTGACGCCGGGATGGTCGAACACGGGCACTGGCTACGCGAGAAGAGACTTGCCGCCTGTAGCGCCTTTCTAGAGACCTTGACGCAAGTTGAGGATCGCGTGCACTCCGACTGGAGCGGCCTGCGCTTTCCTAAGAGCCATGAGCAAGACAAGTACCCAGAGTTGCTACTTGAAAAGTTGACGGCAAGCGCACTGCTCTGTACTGAGCAGGCCAATCTGCTGGAGCAGGCGCGGGCTGGCCTGATCCAATTCGGTCCGACTCGGCTGGTGGAAATATCCAGCAAGGTCGTGTTGGCCTTGCGGTCCGTTGGGTTCGAGACGGACCGAAGGAAGCGCTTCGAAGGTGAGGGGCGCTTGGCGGAGGAAGATGCGAGGTGGTGGGAGGCCGGGAAAGCCTTCAGGGCCGCGGTCCGAGACGTTATGGAGTCACCTCCGAGGCGCCGGCGCGCCTGGGGACGCAGAGCGCAGTGAAGGCAGCGACGCTCGTCCTTGGGTGGCACAAGCCAGAGGCCCCCGACTCGACGTGGCAGGAGGCCGATGCTTCAATCGAACATATGATCGACAAGTCTACGGGCCCGTCGCGTCTCCGCGCGATCCTGGCACACCTCGATCAGCAGCTCGCCACCAACGAGACCGTCGCGATGTACCTCTGCCTCCAGAGGGAGGCCGTACAGCATGGCTCTGACGTCGTTGAACGGGTTCTGGCAGTGATCACGGGGAGCTGTCATGGTCGGTGTAGCGTGTTCGATTCCCGTGTCTGAGCCGGGGTGCGCCGTGCGATGGTGGGTGATGGATGGGTTTTCGGGCCGTGTCGTGTCTGTCAGGGATGGTCGGGGTTGCCGGCGAGGGATCCGCCTATCGAGAAGGGCAGTGCCTTTTGGTCTTTGCTCAGTGAGCGTCGTATGGCGTTGACCAACTGCACCTGTGCTTGGGCGGGTGCTCTACTGGCCTGGGTGAACTCTTCCTGGCTCAATGGATTGTGCAACGGGTCGCGTGCCGGGTCGCGCGCCACCTGGTCCAGGAATGCTCCGATGGCCTTGCCGAAGTTGTCGATCTCCGCCGCGACGGCGGCGGGGGCGACCAGGCTGGCACGGGTCAGGGTCGCGCTCCACTCGCTCCAGTCGTAGTCCCAGCCCTGTCGGCCGGCGTGGGCGCGGCTGATGGTCATCGTGAACTTGGCGTAGTGGCTGATCAGTTCCTGGTAGGCGATCAGTTGCTTGTCCCGCAGCCACTGACGGTCCTGGGCCCGGTGGGCGACGATGCCCCCGACCAGGACCCCGATCGTGGCGGCCAGCGCCCCGGCGGCCGTTGTCACCAGTGTGTCCAGCAGTGCCACCCCAGGCCCCGCATTCCCCGTTGCTCGAACATCGGCGGCTCGAACCTACTGGTGACCAGCCTCCGGTGACAATGCCCGACCTGCGCTGGCGCAGGCCGCTGTCGCGGCGGGTCACGCGAGCAGGATCATCTTCCGTAACAGGTCGAATTCGGCGCGCCCGTACAGCTGCCTCTTGATCCTCTTTGATGCGGTTCACGGCGTCCTCGGTGCCGCCCGAGCTCCAGCGGAGGGTGAGCCCGGCGGTGATGGCGTCGAGATCATTGGTGAGGCCGCGGGCGAAGCCGGTCAGGCCGGGCAGGTCCGCCGTGAGGGTCTTGTCGGGCCGGGCGGGCAGGAGGACGCCGGTCTGCTGGGTGAGCATGTCACCGAAGTCACGGATGAGTTGGTGCGCGGTGGCCGGCTCGGGGCAGGTGTCCAGGACCGTTTTGAGCTGCCGGTGTTCGTCCTCGGTGAGCGAGCCTGGCCGGCGTGTGAGCCAGCCGGTGACCTGCCGCGCGGTCGGCGGGGGCGGTTGTGGGGTCCGGCGGGGCTGGTGCAGGCGGTGCCGCGCCCAGTCGCGCAGCGTGGAGTGGCTGCCCTGCCAGCCGCGTTCGGCGAGTTCGCGGTGCAGGGCGGTGAGCGAGATGCGGCCGCGGGTCTCGGTGATGCGTCGGGAGAGGTAGGTGTGGTGGACTCCAGCTCGTCGGTATTCACAGGCGACAGCCTCCTGGCATTCCGGCCTCCATACTGCCGATTTGCTGGCCCCCTTCCCGGTGTGACCGGCTCTCCCGGCCTCTGAGTACTACGGAGCCTCCGCCCTGCCGCACGGCCATCAGCCGGCGATGGGCCTGCCCCGGCCGGACTGGAGGCCCGGTCCAGGGGCGACCGCAGGCAGTTTCCCCGTTCACCACGGAATCGATCGACGGGTGAGGTGTCCAGCTCTACCCCGGCAGCATTGCCGCACCTACGCCGCAGATCTTCGGCGCGGCCTCCCCGCCGATCAGTGGAGTCGGCTTCGGAGTCGACCACCAAGGATCGGCGGTCGTGCACGGCGTCCGGCCCGCATCCGCCAGGTTGGAGCCGGTGTCGTAATTACGGGGCGTCAGGCACTGGTTCCTCGCGTACGCAGCCATCAGGCTTTGGCTCCGACCATGGTCCGCCGGACAGGCCTTAGCCCGCTGCCCCCTGGGAAGCGCTCCCGTCGAGTGACCGGCGCGTAAAAGCCGTGTGCCGGTCCTCGGACTGCTGTAGTCGTCAACTGCCCTCGGATGTTGGGGTGTTGAGTGGTCATTCGATGCCAACGCAAGAGGGAATGACAGTGAAGCGCATCGCAATTGCAGCATCCGTCGCCGCCCTCGCGGCCCTGCCCCTGGCGGGCGCCGCTCACGCGGCTGACAACCAACCGACCGCCGAGCAACCCGTCGCACCCAAGGTGAGCACGCAGAGCGTGCTGGACTGCAACACCGGCGTCGCCGGGCTCGACGGCTCGGCCGCCTGCCGCAACAACACCGATCAGCCCGTCTCCTTCGCCGTGCAGGTCGTATGCGGCTGGGCACCGGATGTGACCGGCAACTGGGTCACCCTGAATCCCGGTGCGACCGGAACGTCCACCGGTACGTGCCCCTCGTACTCGTCCGGCGCGGGCAGCGCAAGCTGGATCGAGCAATAGCGCCGAGTGCGCACCTCAAACAGGGGCCCGGTCGCAAGCACCGTTGGTAGAAGCTGGGCCTCTGCTGGACGCTGGTCTTCATCACCTGGCTGTGGTGGTGAAGACCGGCGTTCGGTTTGGGGGTGGTGTCGGCGGGCCTTGCCGATCTCGTCGGATGCATTGAGGACGTGGCGGGCCAGCGCACCCGCTGCTATCTGTTCGCCTTCCGGCTGGCCTATTCCGGCAAGGCCGTGCACCGCATCTCTCGCTCCTGTGGTCAGCAGGCGTTTTTCGAAGGACATGTCCACGCGCTGAACACGCTGGGCGGAGTGCCGGCCGGTCAGGTCCGCTACGACAACCTCACCCCGGCGGTGAAGAAGGTGATCTTCCGCAGCCGCTCGCGGGAGGAGAACCCGCGCTGGGGCAACTTCCATGAGTACTACGGATTCACCCCGTTCTACTGCGAGCCGGGACTGCGCGGCGCCCACGAGAAGGGCGGCGTCGAAGGCCAGGTCGGCTACTTCCGCCGCAACTACCTCACCCCGGTGCCTTCTCTGAACTGCCGAGACGAGGTCATCTTCGGAGTCCGTTGCCTGCGTATCGCAGCACTTGCATGATCGATTTCAGCCCGCATCGTGCTTCTGCCTCTCTAGACTGCTGCCACTTGGCAGCGTGGAGGGCGGGGTTCGTTCATGTCCACTGGAACCATCGAGTTCTACTGCGAGTACCCGTGCAGACAACACGGCAATTCCCGAGGTAGCGGAGAGCCCGGAGAGAGTGACTTCTACGTCGATGTGCGGGAAATCGAAGCTAACGCACGTGGTGACGGCTGGACGGCCAGGGGCGAGGGGGTTAGCTATTGTCCCCTCTGCGGGGCCGCGGTCCGGATGATCACCCACAGGGTTCCTTTGGAGCTTCAAGGGCTGCCCTGCTCCCGGTGCCACGAGACCGTTGATTACCGAGTCGAGCTTCAGTGCGTCACCACCGATGCCCGGCGGTTCACCTTCACAGCATCTGTTATGTGCCCGGCTTGCAGCCGAAAGTCTGTCTTTCGGAAATTGATCGAGAGTCTGATTCGAGTCAGACGGATTCAAGTAGGTCCAACCGGCATCGAACTTGAACTTGAGAATGGCCAGTCAGCTGAGTAGCTCGCATCGAGCGCCTCGCTGGCCAGCGCGGGCTGGCTCTAGTTCTTAAGGAATCTCAATGACCTGTCAAGCCCCAGGGGACGCGGTGGAGTTACTGAGCTTGAACTCATGAAGTCGTTGGGGTGAGGGATAGTCCGGTTCCGGCGAGGCATCCGTCGATGAGGTAGGGGCGGTACTGGATCTTCCTCATCCCCTGCCGGATGGTCTGGATGAGGTGCTCGGGGGTGGTGAAGGCGGTGTTGGACAGCCAGCCTCGCCGCAGCAGCGACCAGATGCCCTCTACCGGGTTGAGATCGGGCGCGTAGGAGGGCAGCTGGTAGACGGTCAGCCAGTCCTGTCGAGCGATGAACTGCCGCATGCCGTAAGCGAGATGGACGTTGAGGTTGTCCCAGACGAGGACGATCGGGCCGCCGAGCTGGGTGTGGGCGGTGATGAGCAGGTCGCGGTAGTCGGTCCAGGCGAAGCTCTTGCGTCCGTCGCGCCGGCCGTCGTCGCGGCGGGGCCGGTAGATCAGCCGGGAGCGTTCGCCCGGCTTGTAGCAGGTCAGTGCGGCGATCGAGATGCGGCGGCGGGAGCGGCCCCGGACCCGGATCACGGGCGTCTTCCCGCGCCTGGCCCACGTGCGGGCAATCGGCGGCGTCATCGAGAAACCGGACTCGTTCTCGAAGACGATCCACGCGTCGAGCGCCGCCGCGGTCCTTCCACCTGCGGCCAGGTCTCCTTCACCCAGCCGGTGACCTGCTCCTCGTCGCGTTCGACGGCCCGTCTGGCCGGCACCTGGCAGGAGTAGCCGTGCCGGATCAGCAGCTTGCGCACCCCCTGCAGGGTGTAGCTCTTGTGGAAGCGACGGCCGATCACGGTCTTGACCCGGGACAGTGTCCATCGCTGGTCCGGCCAGCCGTGCGCGACCGGCCCCTTCGCCAACTCCGCCTCCAGCTGGGCGAACTGGGCCTCGCTCAACCGGGGCAGAGAAGCAGATCCCGCGGACCGCAGGGCCCGCGGACCGCCCTTGCCCCATAGCCTGCGCCACCGCTGAATGGACCGGACGCTGACCCGTAACTCCTTCGCGATCGCCGAACTCGGCTCACCCGTGGCGAACCGCTCGGCGGCCACCATGCGGATGCCCTCGCGGAACTGCCGGCGCTCGTCCGACAGTCCGCCGCCCTGCGCGTACCTCATGACAACGGCGTACCGCGAGGATCAAGGCCTGTCAGCGGCTACGACAACCCGAGTTCAAGCTCAGTAGCCGCTTGCAGGGGCGGTCGGCAGCGCGAGTACGTAGGGGCGGTGGTCGCGGAGCATCGCCCAGAGCACGTCGACGCGGCGACGGGCGAGAGCGAGGACAGCTTGGACGTGGCGCAGGCCCTCGGCCCGTTTGCGCAGGTAGAAGTCTCTGGACGGGCCGGGATACATCATGGCGCTCTGAGCGGAGAGGTAGAAGACCCAGCGCAGACGGCGGTCGTAGCGTTTGGGCCTGTGCAGGTTGCCGGTCCGGCGGCCCGAGTCGCGTGGCACCGGGGCCAGGCCAGCGTGGGCGGCCAGGCGGCCGGCGCCGCGATAGGACGAGAGGTCCCCGGTGATGGCAACGAACTCAGCGCCGAGGATGGGGCCCATGCCGGGTAGCGACTCGATGATCTCCGCACGGTCGTCCGTGCGGAACAAGTCCCGGATCTCCTTGTCGTTGGCCGTGATCCGCTCGTCGAGTGCGAGCAGCTGGTGCGCCAGCTCTCCCAGGAGGACTGCGGCGCGGGCCTCACCCGGCAGGGCGGTGTGCTGCTGTTCGGCTGCCTTCACGGCCTTCTCCGCCAGCCGCTGGGCACTGCGGACCTTCCGCCGCTGAAGCCAGGTGGCCAGGCGCTTGACGCCGGTGCGGCGAAGAGCTGCCGGGGTCTGGTAGTGCGTCAGCAAGATGACTGCGCCCCTGGAGCGGGCGTAGTCGAAGGCTTTCTCCAGGGCGGGACTGATGCCGCACAGCATGTCGCGCATCCGGTTCACCAGCCGGACGCGGTCCGCGATCAGGTCGCGCCGGTGGGCGGTCAGCAGGCGGAGGGTGCAGACCTGTTCGCACGGGATGCTGATGGCGGTGAAGTCCCGGCGGACGCGGGCCATGTCCGCGATGATCAGGGCGTCCTTCGCATCGGTCTTGCCCTCGCCGCGGTAGCCCTCAGCGGCCCGGCTCACGCTCCGGCCCGGGACGTAAGTGATGTGCTGGCCGTGCGCGGAGAGCTTCGCAGGCGGTGGCGATGAGTTTGAGAATCTCTGTCTCGTCGTTGGGGATCTTCCGCGAGAAGACGGCCTCACCGGCCGAGTTGATCGCTACGGCCCAGTGGTGGCCTTTGCCGACGTCGATGCCGACCCATAAGTGTTCGTTCCGGGTGTTCACTGCTGTGGCTCTGTTCCTTGCTGACCAGCCTTTCGTGGTCCGTAGAACACTCCGCAGCAGGCCCTTAACCAGCGATGACCGCAGATCTCAATCAGCAACACAGAGCGTCCCGGAGGACCAGGTGGCCATTCAACGAAAGCCACAACAACGGCAGTCTGGCATCAGCCATGCCTGGTCCTCCCGGACCGTTGTCATTGTCCAGCAGTTTGGTATCAGCCGTGCCTGGTCCCCCCGAACCACTGCTGATTCTTAAGGGTCTGGCATGAGTGGGTTGGAAGGGCAACGGGCCGTGCTGGCAGCCAAGTTCGGGGCGGTTCTGCCGCACCTGGACGAGCGGCAGCGCCGCCTGGTGGTAGGGGCGGAGGCCCAGTCCCTCGGCCACGGCGGGATCAGAGCGGTCGCCCGTGCCGCCGGTGTCCGTGAGGGCACTGTGACTGCCGGAGTGCGGGAACTCAGCTCAAGAGAGGCCCCGTTGGGACGCATCCGCCGGCCCGGCGGTGGCGCAAACACGTCGCCGACCTGAACCCAGCTGTCCGGGAGGCTCTCCTCGCATTGGTCGAGCCCGACGTCCGCGGAGATCCCATGTCGCCGCTGCGCTGGACCATCAAATCCACTCGCAAGCTCGCCGAACAGCCGACCAGGCAGGGCCACCGAATCTGCGCAGAAACGGTGGGCGACCTTCTGCGCGAGGAGGGCTTCAGTGTGCAGAGCAACGCCAGGACCCTCGAAGGCAAGCAGCACCCCGACCGGGACGCACAGTTCCACTACCTCAACGAGCAGACCCGCGACCATCAGGACTGCGAGGCGGGTCGACACCCACGACTTCCCCGATCGCGAGCTGGGCAGCTGGTCGGCCCGTTCAAGAACAACCGCCGTGAATATGCCCTCGCGTGCAAGCGACCTCATCACCGCGAGGACGTCGCCCACCGGTACCGGATGTCATGCGGGCCGGGAGTCCCAGAATCGGTTGAGTACCTCCGCGCCCCGATCAGGATCCTGGAGCATCCAGTAGTGGGTGAGGTTGTCCAGTTCCGCTGCCTGTGCTCCTATTCGCGTGGCCATATCCAAGTCCATCGCGGGCTGCGCCATCGGATCGCCGGTCGGGATCAGGACGAGCCCCGGCGCGGGAGCGGGGCGGTCGAAGTCCTTGCCCCAGTCGGTGTGGAAGTTGGGCCAGGCCGAGCGGTAGAGCGTCAGGATGGCCTTGCTCATCTCCTCGTCGTGGGCGGTGTCGACTTCTGCCGCCAGTTCGGCGCTCATCCCCCGGGGGCGGAGGAAGTCGCCGAAGCTGGGGCTGCCGGGGGTCTGGGTGCGCAGCGACGCGAGCAGCTCCTCGCCCTCCGGGGTCTTCTGGAAGAGGGCGGCCGCCTCGTGCCACTGATAGTCGGGGTGCCAGCCGTGTGCGACGTCGGACACCCAGCTGCGTACCGGAACGTCGTAGGCGGAGACGATCCGCATCACCAGATGCGCGCCCCAGTCGTGGCCCACGAGATCGACGGGCTCACCGAGGGCGCGCAGCTCGTTCGCAAGCCAGACGGCGTACGCCTCCTTGCCGTCCAGGTGGGCCGGGCGAGGGCTGCCGAATCCGGGCAGCCGCAGGGCCGTGGCGGGGCGGTCGATCCGTACCCGGAGGTCGTCCCAGACGGAGGGCGTCTCCGGTACTCCATGGATGAACACAACGGTCATGACCGCTCCTGACACAGTGAATTGGATTGGTTATCCACTTCACCGTAGCACCCACCTGATAGGTTATCCACATAGGTGTGCGAAGGAGGGATCATGAGGTCGGATGCCGCACGCAACAGGCAGAGGATCTTCGATGAGGCTCGCGGCGCCGTCATCGGCGGGGAGACTGCGCTCACCCTCAACGAGCTCGCGCGCAGGGCGGGCGTGGGGGTCGGGACGGTCTATCGGGTCTTCCCCACGCAGCGGGCCATGCGGGAGTCCGTCCTGGAAGAGGCGGTCCGAGAGCTCATCGATGCCGCGACCGTAGCTGGCGGATATCCCGATCCCGCCAAGGCACTCATTGACTTCCTCCGCACGGCACTCCTGACCGCCCTGGCGCGACCGGGCCTCACCGACGTTCTGATCACCGGGTCCGACGAGACGGACTCTCTGCACCGGGCCAAGGGAGAGCTGGTCGAAGTCACCTCCCACCTGCTCGCACGCATCCGCCCTGCCCCTGCCCTCACCGGCGAAAACCTGCTCAAGCTCCTGTGCGGCCTGATCCACGCCGTCAGCGAGCACCCGGCGGAGCGGCAGGGGGCCGCGATCGACAACTACCTGGACATCCTCCGGGCCGGCCTCGCACCCACCCTCTGACGACCGGGGCTCTGGGTGCGGGCTGGGCCCGAACTCGGACGTTGGGCCGGAGGCTGCATCGTGCCGCTCGTCGTGCAGCCCACCTTGATGTGGACGCGAAGGCGCTTCGGAGCACGGCTGGCTTATCGGATGCCCGCCAGTCGCCGGTTGCCGCTCGGGCGCACGGACCGTTGGCACACGCGCCCGAGCGGGGAAGATGGCGACTGTTCGTGAACACTGGCCAGCGCGACCGTCAGATGTGAGAGCCCGCTGCCGTGTCGCGTCCGTCCGGAACCGTGTCGCGGTCAGGCGTCTTCGCCGATCATTTCGATCAGCTCGATGGCCGGCCCATGGGCCAGGCCGTCCAGGTACACGAAGCGTGTCCGCCCTGCGATCGATGCCTCGAAGGTGACCGGAGCCCCTTCTCCCGTCGCTCGCAGCGATTCGAGGTGCTGGTCGATGCTTCCCACCACGTAGGCGAGGTGGTGGACGCCTTCGCCGTGGAGGTCGAGGAACTCCGTGTACGGCGAGCGGCCACCGAGCGGCTGGATCAGTTCGATCTCCGAAGATCCCGTCCTGATGAAGCCGTAGCGGGCAGAGGAGCCGACCTCTTCCCCGTGAAGTCTGGCCGTGGGAAATTCCAGATCCGTTATCTGCTCTGTGTCGACCCCCCACCGTTTCTCGTAATCGGCGACGGCACGGTCGAAGTCTTCCACGACGATGCCGACGTGAAAGAGAGGCGGAAGGCTGATGGGCACGGGGCTCTCCCTTGGTTTGATGAACTGAGCTGTTTCCGACCTGTCGTTCGCGCTGGTCGGTGGGCTTTCGGTGGCGGGACGGCGGGGGCTGGGCTGTGCCGCCTGGCACCTGGCACCTGTGGTGATGCTGGGCCCGCGGGGTCCCGCCCACCGGCCTGGCCGGGGCCCCGCGGCATGGTCGTCGGCCGCGCTGCGTGGGGGGAACTGTGCTCCGCCCTGTGAGCCAACGCGACGAGGATGTCCAGCGGTGTGGCGTCCTCAGCGCCGCGCACGGGCCGGGGGCACCGAGAACGTGGCTGGGCCGGGCTTCAATTTCGCCGCGTTGATCTGCATGAAGGTGTCGAGCCACGGCGCTCGGTCGCCACCGGTGGCGATGTCTTCAGCCGGGTTGTCCAGGGACAGATGGAGACGGGCGTTACTGATCCGGATCTTTTGCTTGGAGGGGGTGTCGAGCCAATCGCCGGTCCGCACCGAGCCGATCTCCACGGCGAGGCGGTGGCCTGCCCGCAGGGTCCAGTCGGTCGACTTCAGGCCGATGTCCGGCCGGTCCCGGTCCAGCCGGGAGACTCGCTCGTCGAATGCGACAGCGTTGCCGTCCTCGTCCACGTCGTACAGCTTGACCATCACGTTGCCCTCACCCTTGGCCATCATGGTGACCCGGGGCGTGCCGGTGACCCGCGTGGCCGTCTCAAGAGGCCCGGACCAGACGATGAAGCTCCCGGCGTCACGACCGGCTTCCTGTTCCGGGGGAGTCGGCTGCGAACCCGCTCCGCTGTCCACGTACGAGCCATTGCCGAGACGGACGTTCGCGGAGCGGTTCGCTGTGGGCCAGGCCTTCTCCGCGCGCCAGTTGCCGAGGTTGTCCTGGACGGCGTAGTTCGGGAACTGGCTCTTCAGGTCGATGCCCTTGAGGTGTTCGTCGAAGAAGGACAGTGTCTCCTTGAACCAGGTCGCGCGGCCCATCGCGAGCTTCCCGTCCTGCGTGCGCTCATTGCCGCGTACGTGGTCCCAGGGGCCGACCCAGGCCCGCTGCGGGCCGCGGTGATTGTCGAGGAACTCCTCCATCCCCACGGGCAGGGTGTTGGTCTCGGCGGTGCCTTGAGTGAACAGAAGCGGAGTGGCGGTGCCCTTCGCGTTCCTGGCCGGGCTGCGGTCCTTCCAGTACGGGTCGTCCGGGTCACCGATCGAGGGGCCGAAGGAGTTGAGCACCAGGCACTCGGGGTGCTTCTTCTCGTACGCGGCGTTGGTCCGGTACCGCTTGTCCTCGTCCGGCAACTGAGCCAGGCCCGCAATGCGGTTGTAGCTGGTGGGCAGTTGGACGCTGTTCGGACGCGGCACGCCGTAGGAATGGAGCTGCTGATACAGATCCCAGATGGGCTCCTGGGCGACGACGGCTTTCAGCGCGTCGTGTTTCACGTTGTTGCCGAGGAGACCGGTGTAGGCGTCGAGGGACTTTCCGTACATTCCCACCGCTCCGGTGGACCAGGGCTGTCTCGCGATCCAGTCGATCGCGGCCTTGACGTCGGCCTGGTCTCCTGGCCCGCCGAGGTCGAGACATCCGGTGGAGCCGCCGAAGCCACGGGTGTCCACCATGACGAAGGCGTACCCCTCGTCGAACAGGTCGGTCCCCTCGATGAGGTCCCGGAAGCGCTCCGAGGGGCCGGCGTGCTCCTCCTCGACCTCCATCGCCCCCGAGTGGCCGAAGTACGCGCCGGCCGACAAGATGACAGGCACCTTCGCGCCCGCGGGGAGCTTCTCCGGAAGCAGAACATCGGCGTGCAGCTCCGTCTTGGAGCCGTCTGAGGAGGGGAAGTAGTGCTGGGTCCAGCGCGCCCCTTCCGGCACCCGCTCGTTCTCCTCGTGCGTGATCGATTCGGTAGCGGTGGCGACTGTCGTCTCTTCTGTTCGGCCGCCGTCGGTTGCCTGGTCCGGCGCGGCGACGGCTGCCCCTATGAGGCCGCAGGTCAGGGCGCAGGCCGTGAGCAGGGCTGCGGCGGTGGCGGCTGGTCGTTTCCTCATGCGGTACTCCGGAGCTCGCGTGTGGGGGACTCGGAAGGGGGGCGCCCGCTGTGCAGGCCGGCCTTGCACTGCGAGCGGCAAAGGCCACCGCACGGCGGGGCCCTTCTGTCACTTAGTGACAGAGTCGACGGTGTCACTAAGTGACGGACATTGCAAGTGGGTGCGTTCGGGTGTGGATCAAGGTGGGCGCAGGCCGAGGCTGCGCGCACCGAAGGCGCGCGCACTAGCTGGCTTGTAGCGTCACTTAATGTCAATATGGCACTGAGTGAGCGCGATGGTGAAAGGGTGGCGAAAAGATGGCCGACGACGTGGTATCGACCGAACGCAGCCGTGGCGGGATGAGTGAGCAGCGCCGCCGTCGTGTACGTCTCGAGATCTCGCGGGAGGCGGCACGCCTGTTCTGGGCGCAGGGCGTCGACGGCACGAGCGGTGACCAGATCGCGGAGGCGGTGGGCCTGTCGACCCGCACCATCTGGCGTCATTTCCGTAGCAAGGAGAGCTGCGCGGAGCCGATCGTTGCGCAGAGCGTGGAGTGGGAACTGGCCACTCTGCGCAGTTGGCCGCTGCACCGCTCTTTGGAGGAGCACTTCGCCACGGAGGCGAAGCGGTTGGTCAGCGAGATCAGCCCTTCGGAGCAGGCCGATGCCGGGCTGGGCGTCAAGATGATTCGATTGGCCGAGACCGAACCGGCCCTGCGCACGGCCTGGCTGATGGCCTGCGACCAGGTGGAACACGAACTGGCCGCGGTCATCGCGACTCGCCTCGGACTCAAGCCCGACGACCTACAGGTACGTCTGCACGCCGCGGCCGCCGCTGCCGCCCTGCGAGTCATCAACGAGTACGTCGGAGCCGGCCTTCTGGACGGCACCGATCCGCGGAAGCTCGGTGACGAGAGTTTCGCTTTCATCGCGGACGCTGTCCGCACGGCCACCGGGGGCGCCGTGGGCGACCCGGTCCAGGTCGACGAGGCGCCCGCCGCGCCGGACGAGGGCGCCGCCGATCGACAGGAGTAAGCGGTGCCCCCTGAGCGGCACACTCCGATGGGCTCACCCACGGAGGCAGGAGGGGACACGGTCGTTGCTGCACGCACTGTCTACGCCGCTCAACCGCCGATCTCTCAGGGCACGTCAACGCCGTAGTGCCCATGTGAACTCTGTGGTCCAGGGCGCCATTTCGGCCAGTCCGACGAAGACCCCAGCTCTCCATCCCGGATACAGCGGCCGGTGGCGCCTGACCCTGCCCGGCGCCCTGGACCCGGGGAGCGCTTCTCTCCTGGCGACGAACAGGACCTTCGACAAGCCCTACCTTCCCAGTTCAGAGGCGCTCCCCGGCTATCTGATCACCCGTCGGACGGCCCCCTTTGGTGAAAGCCCGAGGTCAACGTGGTCAATGTCCGACGACCCGATGCCGTTCTCCGGCGGGATCGCCGGCATCCCCGGATGCTCCGGTTCCGCGCCTCACACGGGCCTGGAACCGGCGTCGTCACTCCCGCTGGGGAGCGGCGTGGCGGCGAAGACGGAGTCCGGGTCGACCGCAGATTTCACGGCGAGCAAACGCTCGGTGTTCGGCCCGTAGGACTCCGCGACCTGGTCGGGAGTCTCCGGCCCCAGGAAGTTCACGTAGCCACCCGGCAACGAGAACGGCTCAAGCGCCGCGTGCAACGCTTCCAGCCAGTGCAGGTGCGGGGACCTACCATCGCCGGCTCCTGCGTTGCCCTTGCTTTCGCCCTCCCACAATGAGATCAGCTCGACCATCAGGTGCGGTTCGCGTCGGCCGAAAGCTGTCGAGCCGAGGGGCAGACGGGCGGCGGCACCATGGAACTGATGCCACACGATCGCGGAGAACGGTGAGGTGAACTCCTGGGCAGCCCGGTCCAGGACGGTCGCGATGGAGCCGGAGATACTCTGGACGGTGCGCGTGCGAATCGCGCCCATCCGCCCCGGTGGGAACATGGTGTCCGTCGCGGCCAACGCCGCGGAACGGGCGGCCGGTCCAATCTCGGCCAGCACGGGTGTACCGAGTCTGGCCAGGGCACGCACCGGCCCGTTCTCGGCGTTCCCCACCTCGATGTCCCCCGACCAGGTCGGCGCGACGTACACCGTCGGCTTCCCGTCCGGGCCGGGAAGGAACCCCACGTCAACCGTCAGCTCATCCGGACAGTCCTGAAGGATCCCACCGAGGTCGGCGAGAATGTCGGCGCTCTGGACGATCGGGTACAAGATGGTGCCCGACACGACTGTCGGCACGGGGTGCAGACGGATCCGCGCCGAGGTCACGACACCGAAGTTGCCGCCGCCGCCCCGCAACGCCCAGAAGAGGTCCGGATGATGGTCGGCGTCGGTGTTCACTCGTGAACCGTCGGCCAGGACGACTTCGGCGCCGAGCAGGTTGTCGGCCGCGAGCCCGAACTGCCCGATCAGGGGGCCGTATCCGCCGCCGAGCGTGAGGCCAACCATGCCGACGGCGCCTGCTGTTCCGGTGACCGCCGTCAGGCCCGCCCGCTCGGCAGCGGATACGACGTCGGACGAGAGTGCCCCGCCACCCACCGTCGCGAAACGGCGGCCGATGTCGACCTGAACTCCTCGCATGTCAGTCAGATCGAGAACCAGTCCGCCGGGACGGAACGCCCGCCCCCAGAAGTCATGCCCTCCGCCGCGTACCGAGATCGGCACCCCATGGGTGCGAGACGCGCGTATCGCGGCCTGCACGTCAGCGGTGGTCGCGCACCGCACGACGACAGCAGGACGGACATCGACCGCTGCGTTGAACAACGCCACTGCTTTTGCGTACTCCGGTCCGTTGGTGAGCACACGGCCCGCAGGGATTCTGGACCGCAGCTCAGCCAGCAAGGCAGTGCTGACTGCGTAGCGGGCATCTGCATGGGCATGGGCACGGGCATGAGACTGCATTGTCACTCCTGCGTGTCGCTCACGGGTGCGGCCGTCGACGGCGACGGCATGGAGCCGGAGACCGGCGCGGTCAACGAAGTTCGGTAGCGTTCCGCCCGTCGGGGCTGGGTGGACTCGTCCACGATCACGTGGGTCCGGTGCAAAACGTCGAGCTGCGCCGGGTTGTACAGCTCACGCAGGACGGTCTCCATGGTCTCTCGAACGAATTTCTCCCCCCTCGGGGCGTCCGTGTACAGGTCGGGCAGGTTCGGGTGGTCCTGCCGCAGCCGGCGCAGGTAGGGCACCATCCGCTCCATGAGGTCTTGGCGGATGTGCTCGCCTGCGTCAGCGGGCAGTTCGTCGAACTCCCGATTGATCGGGTGAGCAGGCAGATTGCGCACCAGTGAACCGTAGGCTTGCAGCTGCTCCCCGTTCATCAACCGGGTCATGACCAGCAGGAGCGAGCGGTCGGTCTCGGACAGCACCGTTGCTTCGCCGGGCGTGAGTTCCGTAGGCAGGTCGGCCGGGGCACGCAGGTCGATCAGTGCCGCGAGTTCGAGCCGGGCCCGCTGCAGCCGTTCGATGGTCGCGGCCAGCTCCGCGTCGAGCGTGCGCAGTGCCTGCCCGGGGTGCTCACCCTCGTCCACCGTCTCCGCGATCTGGTTCAGCGAGAACCCGAGATCGACCAGACGCTTGACCCGCAGCAGGCGGACCAGGTGCGGCACGCCGTACTGCTTGTAGCCGTTGGCGCGGCGCTCGGGCTCCGCCAGCAGCCCGACCTCGTGGTAGTGCCGTACCGCCCGCAGGCTGGTGCCGGCAAGCTCGGCGATCTCCCGAGTACTCCAGCTCATGGCTCTCAGCCAACACGGTGCCGCTACGGCACAGTCAAATCCTGTCTCTGCCGCTCACGATCGGCATCGCGATCGGGCCCGGGCCGGTGCTGTTCGGCTCCCGGCTCCCGCGCGGTGAACGCTTCACCGCCGCGATCGGCAGCTTGGCCGCGTGGCGGTGACCGTCGGCATGGTGGCCTGGACCGCCGCGTGGGGCCTTGCGCGCCGAGTAAGGCAGCCGACTTCGAGCCTTTCTTGCCCCGGTCCACAGGGTTCGGACCTGTCAGCTCCCCCCGCAGTTGGCGCGTTTGCTCAGGGCCCCGCAGTACTGCGGGGGCCCCGCCCCACACCCCGCCTCGGACCCGTTACACACGCCCTGAACTGGTCCCTCTGGCGCAGACGACACCAAGCCGCAGCCCGCTGCTGCCACTACCGAAGAAGAACCAGCTCAGGCAACGATTTCTGATTGGAGTACCGGGACATGGAGATGAGCGTGTTTGGAGGAACGCCGGCCGAGCTTGGCGGAGCTGGTGGCGCATCGGCAAAGGCAAGATCGTCGGTGCTGCGCACAGTCGCGGTGCGGCTTGGAGCAACTGGACCTGGTCGTGCGGTACGTCCTGTCCGACCTGGCAGCGAAGTTGACGCTGCTCTAAGATCATCATGCATGAACACTCCTGACGGTCAGAGGCTCGGTACCCAGATCGATGTCCGGGTGCGACAGGCCGATCTTGGTCGAAACGGCTCGGCAAGCACAATCGGCATGGCGCGCTGGCTGGAAGATGCCCGGATCCGGCTGCGGCTGCACCGCTTCGAACGCCTCATTGGTAAGGGTGGTTTCGGGCCGTACCAGATCTTGCTCGTCGGCCAACGGGTCAACCGGCTTGCTCCGGTCGGCCCGACCGGTACCCACCTGCAAGTGCACACCGGCGTTCGCCGGATCGGGCACTCCTCATTCACCTTCGAACAGGCGATCATGGTCGACGGCAAGCATGTGGGCAGTGGCGACGCCACCGTCGTGCTGGCCGACAACTCGGGGCCGCTCCAGCTTCCGGACGAGCTGATCGCCGATCTCGACGAGATGCAGCTACCGGAGACGGCTACGTCGGCAGCTGCCCGTCCACGCCCTGAGCGCCTGCAACGTGCCCACTACTCGCACTGGGCCACGCTGCGTTCCCGGATCGGTGACGTCGACTCCAACCAGCACGTCAACTTCATCGCATTGACCACTTGGTACGACGAGGCCGTCGCCACCTTCACCTCGCACTCGATTGGGACAAGTGGTGCGGGCTCGGTGCCAGATCTGCCCCCTTCGTCATACCAGATCCAGTATCTCGGTGAGGTGACCTATCCGGGCGACTACGAGATCGGGCTCACGGTCCGCTCCGTCGACGCCGACTCCGTGCACTACGAACTCGGTATCTTCCACGACAGCACCTGCCTGAGCGTGGCCGACGCCGTCGGCCCACGCGGCGAACTGACCTCCGAAGCCCTGAAGGCGGCCCCGACGGCGGACTGACCACAGTCCTCTCGGGGACAGGCCCAGGTTCATCCCGGCATTGCGGCGCCACTGGGCCCGATCCGCGCCTGCGGAGGAATGCTCCGATTCTGGGACTCGATCCAGCCGACTCCTGGACGCTCTGCTGCCCCGCCCCACACCCCGCCTCGGACCGGTTGCACATGCCCTGAACCGGTGCCTCTGGCGCAGACGACACCAAGCCGCAGCCCGCCGCTGCCACCACCGAAGAAGAACCAGCTCAGGCAACGATTTCTGACTGGAGTACTAGCGGTGGTTTGTTACTGACCTTTCCGTTGAGTTGTCGCGTTGAGTGAGAGGCCGGTTTCGGCGAGGTAACCCTCGATGAGGTCTGTGCGTCGTTGGATGCGGCGCAGGCCGCTGCGGACGGCTCGGACAAGGTGGTCGCGGTCGCGGAAGACGACGTTGGCGGTAGTGCCGCGCCGGAGCAATGACCAGATGCCCTCGACCGGATTGAGGTCGGGCGCATAGCTGGGCAGCTGGACGATGGTGAGCCAGTCGTGCTCCGCCGCGTACTCACGTAATCGACTACAGCGATGAACATTCAGATTGTCCCAAACCACCAAGACGGGACCGCCGAGCTGAAGGTGAGCCCGCACGAGAAGATCACGGTAGTCCTGCCAGGTGAAGCCACGGTGGGCACCTCGGTGATGGCCCTGGGTGCGAGGACGGTAGATCAGCCGGCTGCGCTCGCCGACCTTGAAACACGCCAGCGCAGCCATCGAAATGCGGCCGCGGGAAGCGCCGTTGAACCGAACCACCGGTGTGCCGCCTTTCGGCGCCCAGGTGCGGGAGCGGTGCGACGTCATCGAGACGGCGGCTTCGTCCTCGAAGACCAGCCATGCCCCGAGCGCCGCCGCGGTGGCTTTGCCTGGGGCCAGGTCTCCTTCACCCAGCCGGCCACCGCCGCATCGTCACGTTCGACCGCCCGTCGCGCAGGCTGCCGACACGACCAGCCGTGCCGCCGCAATAACTCCCACACTCCGCGGATCGACATCGACACGCCCAGCTGGTCGGCAATCAGCAACCGCACCCGGGCCAGGGTCCAGCGCTCATCTGACCAGCCCCAAGCCACCGCACCCTCCAGCAGGAGCGGCTCGAGTACAGCGAAGTCATGGTCGTCCACCTTCGGCCGTTTCGCAGGGCCCGAAATGCGCAGGGCCCCCTGCCCTCCATCCCGCCAGGATCGGTGCCACCGCTCCACCGACCGCACACTGACCCGGAGTCTTTTGGCTATCACCGTGTGCTTCTCACCCCGGGCAAAGCCATCGGCAGCGAGCATGCGCACCCGCTCGCGCGCGGCCTGGCCTTGCGGCGTGAGACCGCCGCCCTGTGCATACCTCATGACCACGAACGACCGCAGGGATCAAGCGATGTCACCCCCGACAACTCAACGGAAAGCTCAGTAGGTCGGGATGTAGAGGTCCAGGGGTCTGCCGGTGCCGTCGGTGTTGATCAGTTCCTGTAGTGCTGTGGGCGGGGCTTGGTCGTCCAGGCCCGCCAGTAGCGTTGCAGCGTGGCCCAGGGCATCAGCCAGCGACGGACGGCGCGGATGGCCTGGGGCCAGCAGGCCGTTCGGGGCCGCTGGGACCCGGGTTCTCCCCCTCTCTGCCGGTCCTGGCGGCGCGTCAGGCTCGGGTGGTGGGCCGACCGGAGCGGGCGGGGGTGGGTTGGGCGTGAACCAGGTGTTCCAGCAGAAGCTGAACGCACAGTTCACGAGGGTCTGGTGGCGGCGGATCGCGGTGTCGGAGCGGACCTGGAAGTCGGCCCAGCCGAGTTCGTCCTTGACCTGTTTGTAGCTCTGCTCGACCCAGTACCGCAGGCCGTAGAGCCGTACCACTTCGGTGAGATCGGCGGCCGGGTGGCGGCTGTGTGCCGCGCGGGGTGATCCAGGCTGGGGCAGGTTGGTGGCCAGGTACCAGGTGGACGTCTCGGGCAGGGTGGCCGGGTCGGTAGTGGCCACCACGAGCCGGATCACGCCGCCGGGTCCCCACCAGCCCAGCCGGGCGTCGGCGGCCCACCAGGTCGTGGTGCGTCCGTTGCGGAAGATGCGGGTGACAGGCTGCCAGTCGCCGCTCTGTTCAGGGCCATACCAGGGCAGCTCGCGAGCGGCATCAACGGGCCGGAAGGCGTCCTTGTACTGGCCAGGCACCGTGGCCGCGTTTGAGGGCCATCACGAACGGCAGGCGGGCGTCGGACAGTTCTGCGCGGAAGGTGTTGTGGTCGCCGTAGGCGCAGTCGGCGACGACCGCACGGAACTTGACGCCCGCTGTCGTCGCCGCGTTAGCCAGGGTGGCCCCGATCTGCAACTTGGTGCGGAAGGCCGGGTCATTCTTCCCGTGCGTGAAGTGGTGGGCGGCGGTGTAGGGCACGGCATGCAGCGGGTAGGAGAGGCGTTCGTCGGCCCAGCAGGTGGTCACCGTGACCACGCCGCGGTCGATCTTCCCGACCGAGCCGAGGTACTGCTTGCCCACATGGGCGGTCGCGCCGCCGTCCTTGCGATCCCCGGAATCGTCGATGACCAGCACCCCGCCGTCATGCGGTGCCGTGGCCGGGTCGGCCAGCAACAACTGCAGGCGGCGGGCATTGATCTGCTCGCCGTCCCAGGTTGACTCGGACAGGAAGAACTGCAGGCGCTGCACCGCCGCATGCTGGGCACCCACCACGGGCTCCGTGCCGGCCAGGCATGTCAGTGTCTTGTTGTGGTCCCGCGGCAACAACAGCCCGGCCAGGAACTCGCGAAAGCCCGGCCGCTGCGCCAGCGTCCCGAAGAGATCATCGAAATGGACGGCGTACGCTTCCAGCGGATCCGGTGCAGGCGGACACGGCAGCCGCTTCGTCATCTCGGGCTCCCCAGACCGTAGTTGACGCCTCCACTCACGGCCTACTCCCGCTCGAACCCGCCGCCAACAAACCACCGGTAGGCGTCACCAGTCGAACAGATTCACAGATCACAAACCCGTGAGACCATCCCGCGTCATTGGCGAGTTGCCCTGGCTCGAGTCTTGATCGCGGAGATGACGTCGTTCTTGGCGTCGGCGTAGTCGTTCATGTCGTTCCACTGCTGGCTGAGCAGAGCTCGTTTGACACTCTCGTACAGGGCGCGATCGTCTGCATTGGTGCGCAAGTGGTCACGGAAGAGAAGGTACTCGTGCACCGCTGCGTCCCCTCGTTCATATACGTGCACGTGAACGTCGCGAGTCGGCGTACGCACGAGCCGATGTCCTGGCTCGCGAACCCGCAGTTCGTAACCTGCGGCCAACAGCCCGTCGAGGTAGTCCTCCTCTGCTGTGATGTCGGCCACCGCGACGACGATGTCAACAATCGGTTTGGCGGCAAGGCCTGGAACCGAAGTCGATCCAATGTGCTCGACATCGACGTCCACTGCCGCCAACGCATCAAGGATCCGACGCCGGTGATGCAGGTAGACCTCCGCCCACCGGGCGTCATAGCTGCCAAGGCCGACCTCGAGCGCTTCTGGACCACCGATGATCTCGACCGTCGTGACGTCCGGCCGACGAGGCTTGCTGCTGTTCATCACCAACACATCCTCTACGTCTTGCGCCAGTTCACCACCTCGATCGACGGGGCTGCGGTTGGCGGCTTCGTCGAGCCTCGCCGTCGTCACGCGGGCTCGGCGGATCGGGACCTGCGTCGCGCCGAGAGCGGCGACGCGTTCCTGCTCGACCCGGAAAAGGTCGATTCTACCGTGCAGCGCGACATGCTCGGCCCAGGCACAGTTGTCCTTGCTCAGCGGCATGGATTGCGGCGCGCGAACCAACAGGCTCCTGAGGCGGGCCAGAGGACTGTTGGCCCCTCGGATGAGCGGCTGCCCCTCCGTCAGCAATGCGGACACTTTGTCGGCGCCGGGGCTAACGATGTCGGCGTCCCTCCTGTGAGTGCAGTACACAAGAACCCGATCTGCGAGCGGTCCCTGAGTCTGCCGCCGCTATCCCGGGTCCTCACTCGAGCGGCTCTCAGCAGACAACGCTTGCAATGAAGTCTGGCCTGAGTTACGTTGCCGGGCTGACCATTTCAGCCCGGCCAGGTTGTCGAGGTGCCCGGCAAGGTGGGCAAGACCCGCCGCGTGTTAGCGGCGAAGCCCGCGCCGCGGGCTCTACACAATCTGGAGCCAGTAATGACCGACACCGGCAGCATCTCCGACGGGTTCCACACCTTCGACGAGCTGTACGAATTCAGGCTGCTCTACCACGCACACGCAGTCCGGGCGTGGCTGGCCGCCAGGTATCCCGTCGTCCGCTCATGGAAGCACCACGACGGTGAACCATGCTTCGGAGGCGGCTGGTTCATAGTCGTGGCCCAGCTCCCCACGGGGCAGGTCAGCAATCACTACCGAGCCAATGGCTGGTCGTTGTTCGGTGACGTGCCCGAGGTAGAGACGGCGCCCGTGTGGGACGGGCACAGCACCACCGACGTAGCTCGCCGGCTGCGCACCCTCCTCAGTGGGGATGGATCTACGAGCGTGGCGAGCTGACGCTGCGCCGATAGGGCAGTCCGCTTTCGCCATGAGTCGCGGAGGGCATCCGTGGCGCCGACCTCCCACGCGAGCGCCGCGCCCACCTCTTCACCACGGACCATCAGCGAGAAGCAGGCCGGCCTGCGCACCGAAGCGGTCGCCACGCTCCTCAGAGCAGAGGAAGAGGCCCCCGAAGCTGTTGACCTGTCCCGCGCCAGCCGTCTTGCTCAGTTCGCGCCGACTTTCCGCAGTGGTCGCGGCCGTCGAGGTTGCGCGGGTGCGGGTCGTCGGACGCCGATGTCCGAGGACCTGCGCGAGTACGTCGCGGACGACGGTGAGTGTCAGGCGCCAGGTCGGGGTCGGGAAGGCCAGACCGCGCGAAATGGCGCGCGTCAGCCGCAGCCCACTGACGACGTCAACTCGGCATAGCAAGAAGGCGGACGGGCCTACGTCGGCCCGGCAGCCGGACACCCCTTCTGCCTCCGGTCAGTCCGACCTTCACCGCGTGCCCGCGTCCTATGCTGCGCCCAGAACTCGGCGTGGTGTGATCCCGCTATCCATGAGCTTGAGTGTGCCGTCGCGGCATGGTGTTGACTCAGATCAGGGCTGATCAACATCGCTACGCGGTGTCTGACGCGGTCGTGACCGGCCGACTGAGACCTGCGCGAGGTCGTGGCCGGGACGCCGGTGGCCGAGGCGTCGTGACGTTGGACGTGCCTCGGACCGGGCCCCTTATCACTCTGATGGGAGCACTCGTATGGGTATCACTTGGGATGAGTACCGGGAGCACGATGCCGTCGGGCTGGCCGAGCTGGTGAAGTCCGGGGCGGTGAGCCCGGTTGAAGTGCTCGAGACGGCGATTGCCCGTGCCGACGCCGTCGAGCCGACGATCAACGCGATCCGCCACCGACTCGACGACGATGCCCGTGCCCGCGCTCGCAGTCCGCTGGCCGGCCCGTTCGCCGGCGTCCCGTTCCTGATCAAAGACTTGGGTCAGCACCTCGCCGGGGTTCCGACCGGCAGTGGGAATCGATCGCTGGCGCGCTTCCCGCGCCCGGAGACGTCCACGGTGGTACAGCGTTGGCTCGACGCCGGTCTGGTTGTGTTCGGCCGGACCACGACCCCCGAGTTCGGAGCTCGCGCGATAACCGAGCCGGTAGCGGGGGGCCCGACCCGCAACCCCTGGGATCCGTCGCGGACGCCCGGTGGCAGCTCCGGCGGGTCCGCGGCGGCCGTCGCGGCCGGAGTCGTCCCGGTCGCGGGCGGGAACGACGGCGGGGGCTCCATCCGGATTCCGGCTGCGGCCTGTGGGCTGTTCGGGCTCAAGCCGGGGCGGGGCGTCGTCCCGTCCGGGCCGGAGGTCGACGAGGTCTTCCATGGCGCCGCGGTGCAGGGCGTGCTGTCGCGCACGGTCCGTGACTCCGCCGCGATGCTCGACGTCCTGGCCGGCTCCGCACCGGAGGGCCCGTACCGGGCGGCTCCGGCGGAGCGTCCGTACGCCGACGCCGTCGTCGACGACCCGCGCCCGCTGCGGATCGGGCTGACCACGGTGTCCCCGCTTGGCGGACCGGTTGATCCGCAGGCCGCCGCCGCGGTTCGGGACGCGGGGGAGTTGCTCACCGGACTCGGACACGTCGTGGAGGAATCCGCCCCGGTCATCGACGGGCAGCGCCTGGCCACCGACTTCCTCACGACCTGGTTCGCGATGGTCGCCGCCGAGGTCACGGCCGCACGGGAGTTCACCGGGTGCGCCGAGGACGACTTCGAGATCGAGACCCGGATGATGGCTGCGATCGGCCGGAGCCTTTCGGCGCCGGAGTATCTGGCCACGCAGTCCCGCTGGCACCAGCACACCCGGGCGCTGGCCGCGTTCCACGAGCGCTACGACATGCTGCTCACCCCGACCATGGCCCGGCCGGCTTGGCCGATCGGCGAGTTCGATCTCGCCTTGCCGGTCCGGCTCGCCGCACGGGGGCTGCTGGCTGCCCGGATCGGCGGTGTGCTGGGCCGGATGAACCTCGTCGAGAAACTGGCCGTCGCGAACCTTGAGCCCGCGCCCTTCACTCAGCTGGCGAACGTGACCGGGCGCCCGGCGTCGTCGGTGCCGCTCTACCGGACGTCGAGTGGGCTGCCGCTCGGCATCCAGTTCGTCGGGCGCCCGGGTTCGGAGCCCGAGCTGCTGGCACTGGCCGCGCAGTTGGAGCGAGCGCTGCCGTGGGCGCATCTCTGGCCGTCGTTGCCCGATTCGCCGTCCGCGGCCTGACGTCTCTGAGGACAATTTCACGTATGACTACTGTATTCTCACGCATTATCGTCGGCGAGCTGCCCGGACGCTTCGTCTGGCAGGATCCGGAAATCGTCGCTTTTCTGTCCATCGCTCCGTTGCGGCCTGGCCACACTCTTGTTGTGCCGCGGCGTGAGGTCGACCGGTGGACGGACGCAGACGGGACCCTTCTGGCGCGTTGCTTTGAGGTAGCCCAGGCCATTGGGCAAGGGGTGCAGCGGGCTTGGAACGCTCCGCGTGCCGGCCTCGTCATCGCAGGCTTTGAGGTACCGCATTTGCATATACATGTCGCTCCCGTCTGGGACATGTCCGACTTTGATTTCAGCAAAGCCAAGCAGGAGGAGGATCAGTCAGCTTTGGCTGAAGCCGCAGCAAAGCTCCGTGCCGCCCTGCTGGAACTCGGTTATGAACAGGCACGGGACTTTGACCCCGGAGTGTGAACCGGAACTCGCGCGACCGCGCACTGGCCCAGCTGCCGCGAGCCGGGAGCCGAACAGCACCGGCCCGGGCTCGATCGCGATGCCGATCGTGAGCGGCAGGGGGAGGATTTGACTGTGCCGTAGCGGCACCGTGTTGGCTGAGGGCCATGAGCTGGAGTACTCGGGAGATCGCCGAGCTTGCCGGCACCAGCCTGCGGGCGGTGCGGCACTACCACGAGGTCGGGCTGCTGGCGGAGCCCGAGCGCCGCGCCAACGGCTACAAGCAGTACGGCGTGCCGCACCTGGTCCGCCTGCTGCGGGTCAAGCGTCTGGTCGATCTCGGGTTCTCGCTGAACCAGATCGCGGAGACGGTGGACGAGGGTGAGCACCCCGGGCAGGCACTGCGCACGCTCGACGCGGAGCTGGCCGCGACCATCGAACGGCTGCAGCGGGCCCGGCTCGAACTCGCGGCACTGATCGACCTGCGTGCCCCGGCCGACCTGCCTACGGAACTCACGCCCGGCGAAGCAACGGTGCTGTCCGAGACCGACCGCTCGCTCCTGCTGGTCATGACCCGGTTGATGAACGGGGAGCAGCTGCAAGCCTACGGTTCACTGGTGCGCAATCTGCCTGCTCACCCGATCAATCGGGAGTTCGACGAACTGCCCGCTGACGCAGGCGAGCACATCCGCCAAGACCTCATGGAGCGGATGGTGCCCTACCTGCGCCGGCTGCGGCAGGACCACCCGAACCTGCCCGACCTGTACACGGACGCCCCGAGGGGGGAGAAATTCGTTCGAGAGACCATGGAGACCGTCCTGCGTGAGCTGTACAACCCGGCGCAGCTCGACGTTTTGCACCGGACCCACGTGATCGTGGACGAGTCCACCCAGCCCCGACCGGACCACTCGGACGCCGGCTCGCGGTAATGATCGTGACCCGCGACGGGGCCGGTCTCACCCGGAGAGGGTGCGCGGGTCAGCTTCGACGCCGTCGAGGGCTCGCGTGAGCGGAGCGGCATCGGGGGTTCGAGCCATCGGACCACTCCTCCCTGATTCAGACGATGCCGACATCGCCTGGTCTGCCCACGTGTGAAAAGCACGTCGAAATCCGGCTCTCCCACACGGAGATCACCGAGCTGATCGCCCCGCGCACCGACGCCCCGCCAGGAAGGCTTCGGACAGCGAGCGGCGGAGTGTGGCTGCACCGTGGCAGGCCCATCAGCCACGGCTCGAACGCCCCGCATCCGACCACGAGCTGGTCGGCGCGCCGCGCGGGAACCGGTCAACCTGAGGTTTGGTTCGGCGGCAGCGCGCTGTTCGATCCGTTCACCACCGCGCGATGCGGGACACCTCCCGAGGGTCCGATCAGCATCAACGCCGTGATCGCGGCACCGTCGTACGGACCCTGATCGCCACGTGATGACGGGCGACTCGCTGAGCGGAGGTTTCGCCGAGGCGTGACTCAGGTCACGTCGCGCGAGGTGGCTTCGTTCGTCACTAGATGTCAAGATGTCACTTAGTGACGCAGGATTTCGCCCCCAAGACGAACCCGGAAGAGCTGATCACCATGCAGATCACCAGTCCCCAGGAGGCAGCGACCGACATGCAAGCGGCAGACCAACGGAAGAAGAAGTCGGCGCTCGAACAGGCGGGCGGCACCAAGGGGGTCATCTACTCGGCGCTGCCCGCCCTGGTGTTCGTCGTCGCCAACAACGCCAGGGGACTCAAGGTGGGCATCCTCGCCGCCCTGCTCGTCGCCTTGGGCATCGCGGTGCAGCGGCTGATGCGCAAGGAGTCGATCCAGCCCGCGCTCGGCGGCATGTTCGGCGTGGCGATCGCCGCCGGCATCTCCTGGTACACGGGATCCGCCAAGGACTTCTTCCTCATCGGTATCTGGCTGAGCCTGGCCGGCGCCGTCGCCTTCGTCCTCTCCGTGGTGCTGCGCTGGCCCCTGGCCGGCCTGATCTGGAACTCGACGACCGGCAAGGGCAGCGTCTGGCGGGCGGACAAGCGTTCGCGGTTCTACTACGACATCGCCACCCTGGTGCTGGCCGCCATCTTCGGCGCCCGGTTCGCCGTCCAGCAGTACCTCTACCAGGCCGACGAGGTCGGCTCCCTGGGCTTCGCCAAGATCGCTATGGGCTACCCGCTCCTCGCTGTCGGCTTCCTGGTCGTCGCCTGGGCCGCCCGCGCTTCCGACAAGCGGCTGAAGGCCGTGGGGCTGCTGCCCGCCAAGCGCACCTGACCGACGCCCTCTCCGCTCCCCGTCCGTGCCAGACGGGCCACACGGCCCGTCCGGCACGCGCGTCCGCACCGCGGAGCGACCACGGCCAATTCGGGCGTCGATTCTTATGGGTTGCCGACGCCCGCACCGTCGCCGCGAGCGCAGGGCCCAGCACTTCCTGGCCTTCGTCGGCATAGCCGCAGCCCTCGTCGGTTACCGCCGCCCCACCAACTGAACGACGTCTGAGTGGCGTTGTCCCATGGATGAATGACGAGGTGAACCCATGCAGGTGAGCAATCGCGTGGGACCTGGGACGAGCGAGCAACGGCGCTGCCGGATCCGGTTGGAGATCTCTCGAGAGGCGTCGCGTCTCTTCTGGGAGCAGGGCGTTGCCGCGACCAGCGGCGACCAGATCGGCGAAGCAGCGGGCCTGTCGACGCGCACCATCTGGCGCCACTTCCGGAGCAAGGAGAGCTGCGCCGAACCGATCATCTTGCATGGCGTCGAATGGGAGGTGGCCGCCCTGCGACGCTGGAAACCCGAACTCTCCCTCGATGACCATCTCGCCGACGAGATGAGCAGGCATGCCCGCGACGCCGACAGGGCGGAGCGCGCCGACGACGCGCTCGCGATGAAGATGATCACGCTCAGCAACAGGGAGCCTGCACTCCGCACGGCCTGGCTAATGGCCTGTGACCAGGTGGAACGCGAACTGGCCGGGAGCATCGCTGGTCGACTTGACCTGCCGGCCGACGACATCAGGGTGCAGGTGTACGCGGCGGCCGCCTCAGGCGCCCTACGGATCGTCAACGAGACGATCGGCGATGCCCTGCTCGGCGGTGCCGACGTGCGGCAATTCGCACACGCGCACCGGCTCCTGGCCCAGGCGGTTCGCAGCGCCACGGGAGGCGCCATGGGGGACGCGACTACGACCTGAGGTCCGTACGCGACGACACCGTCAGGTCGCAATAAACACTGTCAATTAAGTGTCACGCTCGGCATTTTGTCTGATCCGGCCGCCTGCGCTGTTCGCGCGGTGTGACACAGGCCCGGCCCGGTGGCAGGTGGATCCACCCGCGCCGGATCGGATGCCGCCCTCGTTTGCGGTCCTTCGGTGCATCGCCGTCAGGTGGCGATCTGTGCCCATGAGTACGCCGCACTGTTCTCCTTGATTGGAAGAGTCAGTGGCTAGCGAAGTTTCCCCTGAGAAGAGGCCGGAAGCGGTGACGATGCCGCCCCGGCAGGTGCTGCAGGCGGTTTCCGGGCTGGTGGCCGGTTTGTTCGTCGCCATCCTCGCCGGAACCGTGGTGGCCAACGCGCTGCCCCGGATCACCGCCGAGTTGGGGGCGAGCCAATCCTCGTACACCTGGGTGATCATCGCGGAGCTGCTGGCCATGACGGCCACCGTTCCGTTGTGGGGCAAGCTGTCCGACCTCTACAGCAGGAAGCTGCTCCTCCAGACATCGCTGGGCCTGTTCGTGGTCGGCTCACTCCTGGCCGGATTCTCCCAAGGTGCCGGCACGTTGATCTTCAGCCGGGTGGTGCAGGGCGTGGGGGCAGGCGGACTCACGGCACTGACGCAGGTCGTGATGGCGGCCGTCATCCCCCCGCGGAAGCTGGGCAGGTACTCCGGCGTCTTCGGCGCCGTCTTCTCCGGCGCCACCGTGGCCGGCCCGCTGATCGGCGGCCTCCTGGTGGACACCTCCTGGCTCGGCTGGCGGTGGTGCTTCTTCATCGGTGTGCCCTTCGCGCTCCTTGCCATCGCGCTGCTGCAGCGCACACTGCACCTTCCGCACGTCCGCCGCGACGTGAAGATCGACTGGCTCGGTGCCTTCCTGATCGTCGCCGGTGTCAGCTCGCTGCTCATCTGGGTCTCGATGGCGGGCAGCACGTTCGACTGGTTCTCCTGGCAGACGGCCGCCCTGGTCGGTGGCGGAACGCTGCTGCTGGCGGCGGCCGTCCGGGTCGAGTCCCGGGCCGCCGAGCCGATCATCCCGCTGAGCATCTTCCGCAACCGCACCGTGGCACTGACCAGCCTGGCCTCCCTACTGGTCGGAGTCGGCCTCTTCGGCGGCACCGTCTTCCTCTCGCAGTTCTTCCAGGTGGCCATAGGCAAGTCGCCCACGATTGCCGGTCTGATGAGCCTGCCGCTGGTCCTGGCATCGCTCGCCGCCTCCACGCTCGCCGGCCACCGGATCAGCGCGACCGGCAGGTGGAAGCGGTACCTCGTGGCAGGCACCGTCCTCATGACCGCCGGCCTCGCCCTGCTGTCCACCATCGGATCCCACACGCCCTTCGTTCTGCTGAGCGTCTACATGGCCGTCCTGGGGACCGGCGTCGGCATGCTGACGCAGAACCTGGTCCTCGCCGCGCAGAACGACGTGCCCGCCGACACTCTGGGCAGCGCGACCTCCGTCCTGTCCTTCTCGCGCAGCATGGGCGGGACCGTGGGCACCAGCGTCCTGGGGGCGGTCCTCGCCCACCGCGTCGCCACCGAACTTGCCGACGGCCGCGCGGCGGCAGGTGACACGCCGGGAGGCGGAGCCGGGCATGGTGTCCCCGACGCGACGAACCTGCCCGCCCCGGTGCGTGCGCTCGTGGAGAACGCCTACGGCATCGCCATCGCCGAACTCTTCCTCTGGGCCACCCCGTTCGCCCTGCTGTCACTGATCGCCGTCCTGTTCATCGAAGAGAAGCCACTCAAGACGACCACCAGCACGGAGCGACTCGCCGAGGAGAGCGCCATCGCCGCCGGCGGCCGCGCCCTCCCGACCCCCGCCGACACACCCCGTGCCGACCTCGCCGAGGCGTCGACCAGAGGCAGTGGAGGGTGCCCAGGCACCACCCGCCTGCTTGGTCGGCGACCGTCGCGACGCGCGTCGGGTCGCCCGTGATCGCGACGAGGTCGACCAGCGAGCCGGAGCCGCAGTGTCGAGTGTCAGGTCGACGCAGTGCGGAGCGAGAGCGGTGAGGCGCTGTGCGAGGCCGGGGCCGTAGGTGGTGGGAACGGCGCCGAGAGAGGTGGGGAGTGGTTGCGTTGACTGGCTGTCCCGATCACGGTGGCACCTTGTGCTACAGCGATCTCGACTGCCGCGCTCCCCACGCCTCCAGCGACGCCCTCGACGAGAAGGGTGCGCCCCGCAGGCCGAGGTCGCGCAGTCGATTTAGGCCGCGACGCACGAGGATGCGGTGGCCGGCGCCACGGTGACGGCGTGCAGCCGCTCAAGTTTTGCGGCGAGCCGGGCAGGCCCGTACTTGGTCTGCCGCCGCAGCGCTTCCACCAGGTCGGCGATGTCCTCGCTGGTGCGCGTAGGGCTGGCAGACGGTCGGGAGGAGTGGTCGCGCAGGCCGTCCTCGCCGTGTGTCCGCCATCGGGCATACCACTTCGCCAGGCAGCGACGCGAGATCCCGGCTTCCGCCGCGATGTGCGCGATGGGGCGTCCAGCGTCGACGCGTAGGCACAACCGGAGCCGCCCTTCCGGGGTGCGGGGCGCGTTCGCGTGCAGAGTCATGACCCACCGCGTGCTGCGGCACGCGGGCCTCCGTTCGTATCGAGCAGGATCATCGAGCAGCCCCGGAGCGGGACGGGCACGACGCGATCGGGCATCCAGACCTTGGACGAGCCCGCCTGGGATCAGGCCCCGGACAGCGCCTCCGTCGGGGGCAGCCGGGACGCCCGTACGGCGGGGTACAGGCCGGCCAGGGCCCCGATGGCGAGGGTGGCGAGCAGGCCGCCCGCCATCGCCCAGGCCGGGACGACTGCCGGCCAGCCCTGCGCGACGGCGTACGCGGTGGTGACGCCCACCCCGATGACGACTCCGGCGATCCCGCCGAGTCCTGCCAACAGCTGGGATTCCGCGAGGAATTGGGTGCGGATGTCGCCTCGCCGTGCGCCGAGGGCGCGGCGCAGGCCGATCTCGGCGCGGCGTTCCAGGACGGAGATGACCATGGTGTTGGCCACGCCGACCCCGCCGACAAGGAGCGCAACGCCGCCGAGGCCGAGCATCAGGCCCGTGAAGGCTTTGTCGGTGGCGCCCTTGGCGGCGAGGGCGTCCGAGGGGCGGCTGATGGTCACTTCGGTGGGAGCCTCGGGGTTGACGGTGGCGGCGAGGACGTCGCGTACGGACGTGACCGCGCTGTCTGCGGTGCGGACGTAGATTGTCGTGGGGTGTCCGTCGAAGTCCAGGTACCGCTTGGCGGCGTCCCAGCCGACGAGCGCGCTGTCGTTCAGCTCGGGTGCCAGGAGCGCCTCGTCGAGGATGCCGACCACACTGAACCACTGACCGCCGAGCCAGACCCGGGTGTCCGGGCCGACTTCCCCGATACCCAGGCGGTCGGCGGCGCCGCTGCCGAGTACGACGGCCGGGTACTTGGCGGTGGCGGCGTTGAGCCAGTTGCCGCGGGCGAGAGAGCCGCCGACGGTGTCCAGGAGGTCGAGGCGGGCGGCCTTGACGTTGATGCTGCCGGTCTCGGCGGCCGGGATGTGGTCGTTGCGATAGACGTACGCCGACACTTTGCCGGTGCCGGTTGCGGACTCGACCGGGGCGATCCTGCCCGCCATGTCGATGGAACGCTCGGGGAGTTTGGCCTCGCCGCCGGTGAAGGTCCGGCCGGGGGACGCGGTGAGGAGGTTGGTGCCCAGGCGGTCGAGAGTGCGCTGCAGTTCGGCGTGGCTGGAGGTGGAGATGCCCACCACGCCGATCATCGCCGCGATGCCGATGGCGATGCCGAGCGCGGAGAGGAAGACCCGCAGCGGGCGGGCGCGCAGCCCGGAGGCGCCGACGCGTACGACGTCGCGGGTGCTCATGCGGGAGACCTTCAGCACGCGGACACCGCCTGAACGTCGCCCTGGGCGTTCTGGGCGGAGTCCTGCACGATGCGCCCGTCGCGAACGTGGACCTGGCGGGGCAGCGAGGCCGCGATCTCCCGGTCATGGGTGATGATCACGACGGTGGTGCCGTCGGCGTTCAGGGCGCGCAGCAGGTCCATCACGGTGGTGCCGGAGTGGGAGTCCAGGGCGCCGGTCGGCTCGTCCGCGAGGAGCAGGCTCGGCCCGCCGACCAGGGCGCGGGCGATCGCGACGCGCTGCTTCTCCCCGCCGGACAGCTCATGCGGCCGGTGGTACACCCGGTGGCCCAGGCCGACCCGCTCCAGGGCGGTGCGGGCCGCGCGGCGGCGTTCCGCGAGCGGGATGCCCGCGTACAGCAGGCCCTCGGCGACGTTGTCGAGGGCCCGTACGCCCGCGGTGAGGTGGAAGTGCTGGAAGATGAAGCCGATGCTGAGCGCGCGCAGCGCGGACAGCTCCCGGTCGCCCAGGCCGGCGATGTCGTGGCCGTCGACGGTGACGGTGCCGCTGCTGGGCCGGTCCAGGCTGCCGATCATGTTGAGCAGGGTCGACTTGCCCGACCCGGAGGGCCCGACGATGGCGACCAGCTCGCCGCGGCGGATGTCGAGCGAGACACCGTCGAGGGCGGTGACGCCGCCGGCGTACGAGCGGGTGATGTGGTCGAGGCGTACGACGTTGTGGTTCATCGCGGCACCCCGACCTTGTCGCCCGCCTTCAGGCCGGCGCCGGTGATCTCGACCCGGCCGTTCGCGAACATGCCGGTCTCCACCGCGACCGTGCTGCTGACGGAGCCCTTGACGACCTGGACGCCGTATCCGCCCTCCGACAGCGCGAGGAGCGCGGAGATGGGCACGGTCAGCACGTTCTTCTTCTCCGCGGAGGTGATCTCCACATCGACGGGCGCGCCGTCGTAGCTGCCGAGCTTGCCCCTGTCCTTCTTGTCGATCTGGACGGTGACCTTGATGACGGTCTTGCCGTCGCCCTCTCCCGGAGCGCCGTCCCCGCCTTCAGTGCTGGCGACCGTACCGACGGAGGTGATGGTCCCGGCCGCGTGTGCACCGTCGGGCAGGACGACGGTGACCTTGTCGCCACGGCGGACGAGTTTCTGCTTCTTCGCGTCGAGGTCGATGGCGACAAGCTGGCTGGTGCCGGTGTACGTCAGCACGGGTGAGCCGGGCTGGAGTATCTGGCCCTTCTTCACCTCCTGGCCGGTGACGCGTATCTCACCGTCGGCAACGACCAGGTCCGCGGGCTTGACCGTGCCCGTCTGTGGCACTCCGAGGTGCTTCTGCCAGCGCTTGACGGCCGCCTCGGTCCGGTCGGAGTACTCCTCGTCGGCGGTGAAGCCGGTGTAGCCGAGGGCGGCCAGGGCCCGTTCCACCTCGGCGACGTCGGGGCCTTTCGTGCCGGCGCGCAGTTCGCGGTAGAGAGGTGTGTCGCCGTAGATGAGGGGGATGGGCCGCCCGTCGGCCTTGAGCGCGTTCTGGCCCTGCTTGATGGTGGCACCGGGGTTCGGCAGCCAGGTCACGGTGCCCGACGCGCCGCTGGTCAGGGGCTGCTTGTCGCCGTAGCCGAGGCTGCCGGTGACGGTGTCCTGCTGAGCGAGGTCGGAGCGGGTCACCAGTGCGGTCGCCGGCGGCAGACCGCTGCCCTTTTCGGACTTCTTGCCGTTGCCGCCGCCGAAGCCGTACGCTGCCACGCCGGCGGCGCCCAGGGCGACCGCGACCGCGATCAGTACGGCGGTGGTGCGGGCGCGGCGGCGACGCGGTGGGGCGTGCTGCGGGCCGTCCGGAGAGCTGCCCGCCGAGACCCCTGACGGGTCCTCTGCCGGGTCTGTTCGAGGGGAAAGCTGGTGCATCCGGGGCGTCGCGTCGTCTGCGGTTTCGGGCGTGTGCGTCATCTCGATCTCGCCCGTCACTTCTGGGACGCGGGGTTGACGTCCTTGCACTTCTCGGCGGCCGCCTGAAGCTTGTTCATGTTCTTCATGGCGTCCTTGTCGAGCGGCATGCCTCCCGTCTCCGGGTCGGGGTCCGGGGCGTCATAGCCGTTGGCCCGCAGGCACTTGACGTATTTGCGCGCCTGCTCGAGCTGCTTTGCGTCGGGCTTCTGCGCGTTTTGCATGTCCTGCGCGGTGGGCGCGAACTCCTTGCACGCCGCGAGCGCGGCCTGCACCTCCTCGGGCGACGCGGTCTGCTCGGGCGCGTCCTCGCCGGCCTTCCCGCCCGTCGGCGCCACGCCCCGCTCGGCCAGGCAGGCGTTGTACTTCTTGGTCTTCTCGGCGGGCGTGAGCTGCTGCCCGCCCCCCTTCTTGTCGCCGCCGGCCGACGCGACCTCGTCGTTCCCGCCGGTGTCGCCCCCGCAGGCAGCCAGGCTCAGGCTCAGCAGCGGTACGGCTGCCAGCAGCCCCCAGTTGGTGCGCGAAATGGTACGCATGCGCTCGGCAGTCCCTTCTGTGCCGGGTCTCTCCCGGCGTCGGGGACCAGTAGAGGCGGGGCCCGGTATCCCCTCCGTAACCGCAGGCGGTTACGTCCTGGTTATCCCGGCCTCTGGCACTCTGGGGATCATGAGAGTGCTGATCGCCGAGGACGAGCGGATGCTGGCCGACGCCGTCGCCGAGGGGCTGCGTGAGGAGGCGTTCGCCGTCGATGTCGTGCACGACGGGGATTCCGCTCTGGAACGCCTTTCCGTGTACGACTACGACGTGCTCCTCCTGGACCGCGATCTGCCCGTCGTACACGGCGACGAGGTGTGCCGGGCCGTCGTCGAATCCGGCGGCCGCACCCGCATCCTCATGGTCACCGCCGCCTCCGATGTGCCCTCCCGCATCGAGGGCCTCGCCATCGGAGCCGACGACTACCTCACCAAACCGTTCGCCTTCGAGGAGCTCGTCGCCCGCGTCCATGCCCTGGCCCGCCGCGCCCAGCCCGCGGGCCCGCCCACCTACGAACGGGCCGGCCTGCGGGTGGAGACGGCCCGCCGCGAGGTCTACCGCGACGGCCACTACGTATCCCTCGCACGCAAGGAATTCGCCGTTCTGCTGGAACTACTGCGGGCGGACGGCGCGGTCGTCTCGGCCGAGGAACTCCTGGAGCGGGCCTGGGACGAGCACATCGATCCGTTCACCAACGTCGTCCGCGTGACCGTGATGAAACTGCGCAAGAAACTCGGGCCGCCGCCGGTCATCCAGACCGTCCCGGGCTCGGGGTACCAGATCCCATGAGGCTCACCTCGCGGCTGCCGCGTCTCCCCATCCGCGTCCGGCTCACGCTCCTGTACGGCGCCCTGTTCATGGCCTGCGGCGTGATCCTGCTCGGCGTGACCTATCTGCTGCTCGACGCGGGACTGACCGACCGGTTCGACGGCGTGGCCGTGCAGATCACCAAGGAGGGCGGGATCGCCCCGGTACCCGAAGCGTCCACCCACAGCCTCCCGTCGGAGCCCGCCGCCGGACTGGCCGGCAGTCCCGAGCTACGCGAACTCAAGGACCGCTACCGGGCCGCGACCCTGCAGTCCCTGCTCCGCCAAGGCGCCCTCGCCCTGGGCGTGCTCACCGTCGTCGCCACGCTGTTCGGCTACCTGATGGCCGGCCGTGTGCTGCGTCCCCTCAACCGCATCTCCCAGACCGCGCGCCGCATCACCTCCCGCGGCGACCTCAGTGAGCGGCTGGCCTTCACCGGCCCCCGCGACGAGGTCACCCAGCTCGCCGACACCTTCGACTCGATGATGGGACGCCTGGAGAAGTCCTTCCAGGACCAGCAGCGCTTCATCGCGGACGCCTCCCACGAACTGCGCACGCCCCTCGCCATCAACCGGACCCTTATCGAGGTGGCCCTGCGCCGCAAGACCGCAACCGAAGACACCAAACGCCTCGGCACCTCACTACTCGCCGTCAACGAACGCAACGAAAGACTGATCAACGGCCTCCTCGCGCTGGCCAAGGGCGAGACAGAGGTCGCCAACCGGACACCCGTCGACCTCGCCGAACTCGCCCGTCACACCGCCGAGTTGCACCAGTCACAGGCAGCCGAAGCAGGTATCGGCCTCCGGCTCGACACCAGGCCCGCCACCACCTCGGGCAACGCCGTGATGCTGGAGCGCATCATCCACAACCTGCTCGAGAACGCCATCCGCTACAACGAACCGAACGGCTGGGTCCGCCTCACCACCCGCACCACCCCGCACGGCGCCGCAACCCTCACAGTCGAGAACACCGGCCCCGTGGTCGCCCGCCAGGACATCGAGGCGCTGTTCCAGCCTTTCCGCCGCCTGGGAGCGGACCGCACCGACTCCGAGCGGGGCTCGGGCCTCGGCCTGGCGATCGTACGAGCCATCGCGCGCTCCCACGACGGCGATGTGACCGCGGCCCCCCGGGAACGCGGCGGGCTCATGGTCACCACCACCCTCCCACGGTGAGAGGCCCCTGCGCGAAGGGCTCTTCCTCCGGTGCCTCGGGGGCACCCCCGACGAGCTCAAGTGCTTTGCGCTGCGCCGGAGTCGGGTGCGCCGGGAGGTACAGGTACCAGACACCACGCCATCAACCTCATGAGATGGCACACCCTGGACGAATAGGTCCGATGTATTCAGTGATCGAATGCGACCAGCGACCAGCGACCGCGTGCTCGGGGCGCCGGTCTTGTGGTTGCGCCAGATAGCGGCGGCCATGGCGAGGATGCGCCGGGCGACACGGACGGCGACGCCCTCGAAGGTCCGTCCGCCGTGCTGCTCCAGGTCCAACTGCCCCTTGAGGGTGTCGTTCACGGACTTGATCAGCTGCCGCACCGACTTGAGCAGGCCCTTGCCCTTGCGCTTCTTCTCCCACTTGAACGAGGGCCGCAGCAGTTCGGCCCCACGCATGACCAGGTCATTCTCGAACTCCTTGGAGGCGAAGCCCTTGTCCGCGATGATCAGCAGTCCGGGCCGGTCGGCGACCAGGTCTTCATCGACGTCGAACATGGCCTGGAGCACTTCGCGTTCACCGAGTTTCGGGTTCGCCAGCGCCCACAGGATCGGCATCCCGGTCGGCGTGCGTCCGGCGGGTAAGACCGGAAGAGCCACGAGGAGACGGCGGTTCAAGGAGTGGACAGGGGCTCGGCGACGATGGCCGTCGAGCCCCTGTCGGTCTCAGTGGAAGACCCGCTCCACGAACGCGTCGAGGTTGCCGTGCAGGCGCTCGATCTGCTGCTCGACAGTGAGGGACTCCTCCATGCGCCCGCCCGGTGCCGCCTTCTTCCTGCCCCGTACGTACAACGAGCAGTCCAGGTCGGCGCAGATGTAGAGGCCCACCGAGTTGCCTTTGCGGCCGGCTGGGCCTGCCTTGGGGGCGGTCATGAGGGAGACGCCGCTGCCGGGATGCGTGGTCAGGCACAGCGAGCACAGGCTGCGGCGCAGGAAGCCGCGGTTGCCGGAAGCGGAGCGCAGGGACAGGCCGATGAGTTCATCGGCGCGTTCGACGACGAGATACCTGCGATCGGGCGCGGACAGATCGAACCAGCCCAGGAAGTCCAGGTCGTCCCAGTGGTCGAGGTCCGCCAGGTACTTGGGCAGGGGGAGACGTTTGGCCTCGCCCTTCGAGCAGTTGACGAACGAGGTACGGATGTCGTGCTCGGTCAGGAGTTTCATGCAGGGTCCTTCGAGGGGTGAGGTGAACGGTGGCGGGACACGACCCCGGCTCGCTAGGCCGGTGCGTCGTTTCCGGCGTGCTTCGGCGTCTTGAGCCGTACGGTGAGGCCCGCTACCAGGGCGGCGAGCAGCAGGACGCCCGCCGAGCACCAGTAGGCGACGGAGAAGCCGTGCACCATGCCTTCGTTGAGGGTCGCGCCGCCGTGGGCCGGATCGTGCGAGTGCGAGTGGACGTAACGGCTGGTGGCGCCGGTGGCGATGGTGTTGAGCAGTACGGTGCCCAGCGAAGCGCCCATCTGCTGAACGGTGTTGAGGGCAGCCGAGGCCACACCGGTGTCCTGCGCGGGCACGCCGGCGGTGGCCGTCGCGTAGACCGGCATGAAGGTCAGGCCCATGCCCAGACCGAGCAGCAGCAGGGCGGGCAGCACGTGCGGGACGTAACTCGCATGCACGGTCAGGCGGCTGAGCAGCACCATGCCGGCGGCAGCCAGCACCATGCCGGACGACATCAAGGTGCGCGGCGCCGTGCGTGGCAGCAGGCGGGGCGCGATCTGGGCCGCGGCGATGGCGATACCAGCCGAAATCGGCACGAAGGCCAGGCCCGTCCGCACCGGCGGGTAGCCGAGGACGACCTGCAGGTAGTACGTCAGGAACAGGAAGACGCCGAACATGCCGATGGTGGCCAGGCCCATCGTCGCGAGCGATCCGGCCCGGACACGGTCCTTGACGATGCGCAGCGGCAGCAGCGGGCTCGCCGCGCGGCTCTGCCACCACACGAAGGCGGCGAGCAAGATCACGCCGGCCACGAGCAGCGTGAGCACCGACGGGCTGGTCCAGCCGCGAGGTTCGGCCTCGCTGAAGCCGTACACGAGGGCGACGAGCCCGCCGCAGCCCAGCAGCGCGCCCGGCACGTCCAGGTGCCCGCCCCGGCGGCCGGAGCGGTCGCGCAGGAAGACCGGTGCGCCGAGCAGGGCGGCCAGCGCGATGGGCACGTTGACGTCCAGGGACCAGCGCCAGTTCAGGTACTCGGTCAGCAGACCGCCCACGATCAGCCCGACCGCGCTGCCGCCGCCGGCCAGCGCACCGTAGACCCCGAACGCCCTGGCCCGCTCCTTGGGGTCGGTGAACGTCGTCGTCAGCAGCGACAGGGCCGAGGGCGCCAGGACCGCCGCGAACGCACCTTGCAGGGCCCGCGCCGCGAACAGCATCCCGGGACCGGCCGCCGCGCCGCCCAGCGCGGAGGCCGCGGCGAACCCGGCCAGGCCGATGACGAAGGTGCGCTTGCGGCCCACCAGATCGGCGATCCGGCCGCCGAGCAGCAGCAGCCCGCCGAAGGCCAGAGTGTAGGCGGTGATCACCCACTGCCGGTCGGCGTCCGACATGCCGAGAGCGCGCTGGGCGGAGGGCAGCGCGATGTTCACGATGGTGCCGTCAAGGATCACCATCAGCTGGGCGAGGGCGATGACGGCCAGCGCCCACCAGCGCTTCGGATCCGGTGCCGGTGCCGGAGTCGCGGCGGGAACCTCGCGGTCCGGGGAACGGTCGGTGGCCGTGGAAGGGGCGGACGGGAGGGATTCCCCTCCGGGACGTTTCTTGCTCATGGCGATCACGCACGTTTCGTGTCGAAGTGCTGTCGAGACAGCCGGCCAGGGACGGTCGCAGTGGTGACGACGGGCCGGTGTACGCAGCACGGGGACACGGCATGGCGGTGGGGCAGCGGGAACCGCGGACAGCACCCGGGGCCTGCCTCACCAGCTGCGTGTCACTCACGCCGGCGCTCTTGCTGGTCGTGAGGCGGAGAGTGCCGAGATCACGGTGACCAGCAAAAGAAGGGCCCGTCTTCGGGCACGCGCCCCCGCAGCCCGCGCGGCGACGAACCGCGCAGACCAGGACATCTCGTGACGCGGCATCTCAGGAAGATGCCGAAGACAAGAAACAAGAAGGGGGAAGAGTTACCGCGCGCCGCAGAGGAGGGAGGGCACACGGCCGGAGGCAACTATGGCCGCAACGCATTCAGCACGGTCCATGTCTCTCGCCTCCTTCCGGGCAGGGCACGCGGTGCGTGTCGACGCCGAGCGCGCCGAACGGGGCGGCAGAGAACCTGCCGCGCGAAATCCCGGAGAGCTTATCCCATCGATGCCACCGCGCGACCGGAATTACCGACCGCCCGCGCACACGGAAGGGGTTTGCTTGGGGGTGGAAGTCCCTGGGGGAGGAGGTGGTGCCAACCCCGAGCCGGGAGTACGCGCGGGAAGCCGTTGACGATGTCTGACAGCTGTTGGTGCAGCCCCGACACGTATGCGGCCTGGCAGTCACGGGGCTTGATGTCCAGCACGACCCAGGTGCCGAGTAGTCCTGCTGCTCTCGCTCGACCAGAGCGTGGCGTTCCTCTGGGTCGACGTCGTCAGACAGGACGTCGACGACCTCGACGTCAGTTTCCGTGGGCTCGGGAGCGATCCTGTGGGCGCTGGCGAACCCGAAACTCGACGAACGCGAAGTGCTCCAGGCCATGCTCGACGTCGATGAAGACCTGGTCGCCGACCGGCCCGGACTGCTGATCATCGCGGACGAGGGCTTCGCCTCCAAGGAGTTCGAGAATGACCTGGTCATGCGTGGGGCCGAACTGCCGCGGCCCTCGTTCAAGCGGGAGAAGAAGCGCAAGGGCAAGGGCCTGCTCAAGGCGGTGCGGCAGCTGATCAAGTCCGTGAACGACACCCTCAAGGGGCAGTTGGACCTGGAGCAGCACGGCGGACGGACCTTCGAGGGCATCGCCGTCCGTGTCGCCCGGCACATCCTCGCCATGGCCGCCTCTATCCGGCGCAACCACAAGACCGGCGCCCCGAGCACGCGGTCGCTGGTCGCATTCGATCACTGAATACACCGGACTTATTCGTCCAGTTCCACGAGTTGAGCGCCGGGCACTCCGTGTGCCGCTTCTCCTGGTCGGCCTGGCCCGGCAGCGCTTGTCGCCGTCCGGCGACTGCCGGAGGTACGAAGATGTTGGTACGCGTCGAACGACTTGCCGTTCATGTCCACTGCGCCTGTGGGACCACGGCTGCTTCGCGCTCCAGTTGATCGCGGCCTTCACGTCGGCCTGCTTGCCGGGTTCGCCGAAGTCGGGACAGCCGGTGGAACGGTCGAACCCGCGCGTATAAACCATCACGAAGGCGTAGCCGTGCCCTTGTCGAACAGGTCGGTGCCCCTCGTGAAGTTCTGGAAGCGCTTGGACGGACCGGTGCGCTCCCAGCCTTCGGGCCCGAGCTCCCCGGAGTACCCCAGTACGAGAGTGCGAGCTCGTCGACAGGCTGACCGACGCTTTCTTGCCGTTGGGCAGCTCTACCGGAAGCAGGATGTCGGGGACGCCGCGCCCGACGCGGTTGCGACCGTGCTGGCCAGCGGGCGAACGGGCCCCACCCAGAGCCTGCGGCCCGAACGGCAGGAGACGGACCGGGCTGTTGGTGAGACAACGGGGAGCGGCCACCCTGCGCAGCGCGCCAGGGTGGCCGCCTCTTCTGCGCCTTGCGAAGCGGTCAGCGCACCCAGACGGTGTACTCGGCGCGACCACCCGGACCGTCGCACCACACCTCGTCATACCCGTTGTGCTGGGCGTTCGGCAGCTCCTCAGCCTCGCACTGCCTCTTCGAGTCATACGTCATACCGCCAGCCACGTGCCAGCCGCTGCCGGGTGGGGGGACGGCGACTGCGCTGGTGGCGGTCAGCGGGACTGCTATCGCTGCGGCGCCGACGGCGAGGCCGACGGTGATGCGGGAACGCCACGACTTCATGAGCTCTCCTTCTGTTGGCTGCACTGTCCCTAGGTAAAGCACCCGGGATCCGTGCGTGGTGCCTCTGCGGCTTGCAGCGTGTCTTGATCGACACGCCCCACGGGATGACACTAAGCGCCAGTTTGGCATTTAGTGACTTCAATGGCCATCCTCGGTGGAGTGGCCTGAGTCACAGCAGAGTGTCTACGCTGAGGCCGTGGCAGCAGACCTTGACCGCACTCGAGAGAGTCCACGGGCCGCAAGAAGGCGGTAGGGGCTGGTAGGTGATCTGCCGTCACCTGAACGGATGGGGCTGGGGCACCCCAGCCGGTCGCTCGCTCGGCTGAACACCGTGAGCAAGGACTGCTCGATGCGCGGGTCTGTCCAACGTGAAGTCCATGGTGCAGGGCCTCGCCGCCGCCTGCGAACTGCAGGGCGGTCTCCAGTGGGAAGCGACCTACGACGGGCTGCGGGTCGCCGAGGCCAAGGGCGACGGCGGTGGCGATCGGCTATCCGGGCAGGACCATCGCCGACGTGCGCCGCGCACCTCGAAGGCGGGCCACGGCTACCCAGGCCCGCGAGCACCGCATCAGCCATGGCGCCGTGCGCACCGCTGTGGTCGACCTCATGCCCGACCACAGCGCGGCCGACCACCAGGCCACACCTGCCACGGGCAGTCGTCACCCTCGATACGCCGGGCAAGTTCGCCGAATTCCTCCGCGTGACCGAGCTGGACGACGCCGAGTGGGCCACTCCACCGCCGCTCCCGCCGTGCACTGCCGAGCCGTTTGACGGCCCCCAGGGCGCCCCGACCGTCCCGGGTGAAGCGCAAGGCCCGCCGGGAGTACGAGATGGTCGGTTGCGGTTCCGGTGACGTCGGCCAGACGGCCAGGAAAGCTCGCTGCGGCGTGATGGGTTCCCGCTCACCGGTGGCGAATTCGCCGGTCGCGGACGGTATTTGTGGGGTGTACGGGACGCGGTCCGGGTACGGCGGTGTTCCCTTGCGGTGTTTGTCTTGCCGTGGCGCGATTTTTTCTCCGTCGCCACTCGTCACAACGACTGTGGCGCCGGCGATGATCAACCGGAGCCCAAGGGATGGACGTGAGCTCGGCACTTGGCTCCATCAGCCACCATGCGGCGAACGCGGCAACCAGAGTCTCCAGCACCGGCCTTGATGTCGCTCGATTTTACTTCGGCTCGCATTCTGCGGACGCGCGCATTTTTAGGTTTGTCCTGCTCAGCTCCATCCGCCGCCGACAGACCGACTGGAAAGCACCGAGTTTGACAGGGCTTTGCGCAGGCCCGGTATTTCTCGATCGAATTTCTTGGCGAGTTCCTCAAGCGTATCCTTGTGTTTGCGGCGCTCGGAACGGTTCAGTACGACCCCCATGGTCGCGTCGCTCTCCAGGGCGATCACCGGCAGTGCCACTTGCGCCAGGGGCAGAGTGGACGGGTCGGGAGTGGTGGTGACCCGCGTGCGCAATGCTTCCTGCACAGTTCGGGCCTCCTCTTCCCGCCGCAAGACAACTTTGCTTCCTCCGAGCAGACTCAAGGTGAGGCCGGTCTTCTTTTCGATAATCCCAGCAGCCGTCAGCTGGTTTTCGACCGGTTTCTCCGCCTTGTGCGCGGTGTTGTGCACCAGTGCTATCCACTTTTTCGGCCTCGCGTGCAGCTCTTCCCACACAGAGGCGAGAAACGGATCCGTCGGTGATTGGTCTCCAAGTACGCTAACCCGGCGCCCGTCGGTCTCAGCCTGTCCCGCAAGGACTAGTTCGGTCAGGGCAGCAGCGCGCAGCCGCTGCCCGCGGAACTGCAGAAGAGTAGCCGGAAACTTGTTCTTCTTGAAGGCGTAGGCACACAGGTAGATCTGCTGCGGAAGCGTGAGATCCATGTGAACTCCTTGAATACGTGGTAACAGGGCCAGTTCCTACTACATGGCGCGATCTACAAGGGTCGTTGACGGCATTTTGGGTTCGCCGACCTCGGCCGTCGACCTGTCGGCGTAGCGCTTTTCCTGACTCGACGGGACTGCAGCCGCTCGAAGGCGCCATGAATCCGCACCACGGTCACCCGACTCACAGCAGGAAGCTCGTGATCTTCATGGCCGTCAACTCTCCCGAAGTGCATCTTGCGCGACCTCACCATCGTGTCACTAACTGCAACACTGACATTTAGTGACGGCATTGCCTACATCTCGCGCATGTGACCTGCGCCACGAGTGCACTGCCGGCCGAGCGGTCACCCAGGGGAGGTGGGGCTGTAATCGACGGCCCGCAGCGGCTGGGCGTGCGGCGCACTTGCCATTGCTGTCACTTAGTGACAATGTCATTAAGTGACAGCCTTCGATCGCTGAACGGTGACCGGCTCCAGGCTGCGGACCCACTCAGAGCCCTTGCGGACCATCATCAGGGCCTCATCACTCGCTGTCCGGGGACAGCCACAGGAAGGACCCACATGGCACTGCCGAAGCCGATCAGCGTCGAGGATTTCTTTGCCCCTCCCGTCCGTTCGAGGGCCTCCCTCTCGCCGGACGGCACCAAGATCGCGTACCTGGCTCCTTGGGGAAACCACCTGAACCTGTGGATCGAGAGTGTCGACGCGCCCGGGGACGCGCGGCGGGTCACCTCCGAGGACCGCAACCTGCTGAGCTACCACTGGACCGACGATCCGAGGTGGCTGCTCTATACCCGGGACCAGGGGGGCGACGAGAACCGGCACCTGTACCGCGTCGATCTCGAAGACCCGGACGCAGCGGCTACCGACCTCACCCCCTTTCCCGGCGCACGCATCATGGATCTGAAGCTGCCCGCCGGGCGGCCGGGGAAGGCGGTGTTCTCCTCGAACAGCAGGAATCCCGCCACGTTCGACCTCTTGGAGCTGGACATCGCAACCGGTGACCTGCGGACCCTCGCAGAGAACACCGGAGGCGCTGCCACCACCCTTTTCTATGGCGGCAGCGGAGACCCCTTCACCAGCGACGTCACCGAACAGGGCGACCTCAACCTCTCGCGCTGGAACGAGGCCACGCAAACGTTGCGCCACATCGCGCAGTTCGACGGTGCCGACTATCCGCTGGGCGTCTATCCGCTGGAAGTTACCGCCGACGCCGGCGGCGTTCTCTTCGGTTCGAACCGGGGCTCGGACAGACTCCGCCTGGCCCGGCTGGATGCAGAAACCGGCGAGGAGACGGAGGTCGACTCCCACCCGCAGTACGACCTGGACACACGAGCCCGTGTCTTTCCCGCACTGCCCTCGCCGCTCATCTTCAGCCGACGTACCGGCGAGCTCATCGGAGTTCGCTACCTCGGGGAACGACTGGTGATCAACGCACTGGACCCGCACTTCGCCGAGGTCTTGGAGAACCTGAGGAATCTGTCCGATGGCGACCTGGCCCACATCTCGTCCGACGAGAGCGAGCTGCGGTGGGTCGTCAGCTTCACCCACGACCGCGATCCCGGGGCCACATACTTCTACGACCACTCCTCGGGCGAGAGTCGCCTACTGTTCCGGCCCCTTGGCCACCTGGACCCCGAGCAGCTGGCACCGATGACACCGGTGACGATCACCGCTCGGGACGGTCTCGCGCTCCCCTCCCACCTGACACTGCCAATCGGGACAGAGCCGCACCGGCTGCCGCTGGTCCTGCTTGTGCACGGCGGTCCCTGGGACCGAGACAGCTGGGGGTTCAACCCTCTCGTCCAACTGCTGGCCAACCGGGGCTACGCGGTGCTTCAGGTGAACTTCCGCAGCTCCACGGGGTACGGCAAGTCGTTCATGAAGGCCGGCATCGGGGAGCTGGCCGGCAAAATGCACGACGACCTGATCGACGGTGTGAACTGGGCCATCCAGCAGGGATATGCGGACCCGGACCGGGTGGCGATCTTGGGCGGCTCCTACGGTGGCTATGCGGCACTGGTCGGAGTCACCTTCACGCCCGATGTCTTCGCCGCTGCGGTGGACATCTTCGGGGTCTCTGACCTCGCCAACTTCCTGCGCAACCAGCCGGATTTCGTCCGGCCGGCCCTTGCCGCCAACTGGTTCCGCTGGGTCGGCGACCCCGCGGATCCGCAGCAGGAGGTTGACATGCTGGCCCGCTCACCGATCAGCCGGGTGGACCAGGTCCGTACACCGCTGCTCATCGCCCAGGGCGCCAACGACGCCCGGGTAGCGCAGGCAGAATCCGACAACATGGTCCAGGCTCTCCGGGCACGTGGGGTCCCCGTCGAGTACATACTCATGGTGGACGAAGGGCACTCCATCGAGAACCCGGAGAACTTGATCGCTGTGTACCGCGCCGTGGAGCGTTTCTTGGACGAGCATCTCGGACACGGCCGGGACGCTACGTAGCCGTCGTCCGGGCCGTGGCGGCAGGCGGTCGGCGGTCGGCGTAAGGAAATCCGTGAGGACCCGCAGCCCGGAGGCCGCATTCTCCGCGGCCGCCATTAGCGGATGCTCTGTCCAGCGGCTGCGGAGGTGTTGTGGGAAGCGGCGGCGGGGAAGCGCGAGGCGTGAGCGCCTGAGGGAAACACAGCGAACCGGAACGGAGCCCGCGCAGCCATAGCCAAGATGTGGGAAAGCTACCGAAGCCTCCCTGCGCTTCGCCGGGGGGCACCCCTGATAGGACCCTCCGACGGCGGCCGTGCCCGTGCTGCGCACCTATGTCTCGCGGCTGTGCAAGAGCCTGGAGCCCGACCGGGCGGCCGACGAGTCCCGGGCCGTGATTGTCTCCGTCATCGACAGATACCTGGCCTTCGCTGTGCCTAAAGTGGGCGAGACGGCGCTGGCCGCGATAGAGGCAATTGCGTGCGAACCTATTCGGACGGCACCTACCGCGTGGTGGCACACCTGGAGAAGGAGGATGTGTCGGAGGACGTCGGGGAGATCGCGCCGGGTACCTATCGCACGTCCGGGGGACCTGTCGGACTTCTACGACGTGGATGTCTTCCTCGGCCTGGACGTCGGCAAGACGGCCCACCACGGCCACGGCCTCACCCCGGCCGGGAAGAAGATCCTCGACAAGCCTCTGCCCAACAGCGAGCCCAAACTGCGGGCCGTCTTCGACAAGTTGACCGCGAAGTTCGGCACGGTCCTGGTGATCGTGGACCAGCCCGCTTCCATCGGTGCCCTGCCCCTGACCGTCGCGCGGGATGCCGGCTGCAAGGTCGCCTACCTGCCCGGACTGGCCATGCGCCGGATCGCCGACCTTTACCCAGGAGAGGCCAAGACCGACGCGAAGGACGCGGCGGTGATCGCAGACGCCGCCCGCACCATGCCGCACACCCTGCGCTCGCTGGAACTGACCGACGAGATCACCGCCGAGCTGAACGTGCTCGTGGCTTCGACCAGGACCTCGCGGCCGAGGCGACCCGCGCGTCCAACCGGATACGGGGCCTGCTCACCCAGTTCCACCCCAGCGTGGAACGCGTCCTCGGCCCGCGCCTGGACCACCAGGCCGTGACCTGGCTGCTGGAGCGCTACGGGTCCCCGGCCGCGCTGCGCAAGGCCGGACGGCGCAGACTCGTCGAGCTGATCCGGCCCAAGGCCCCGCGCATGGCAGCCCGGCTGATCGACGACGTCTTCGACGCCCTCGACGAGCAGACCGTCGTGGTCCCGGGGACCGGCACCCTCGACATCGTCGTGCCCTCCCTGGCCCGCTTGCTCGGCGCCGTCCATGAACAGCGCCGGGCCCTGGAGGCACAGATCAACACCCTGCTGGAGGCCCACCCTCTAATGCAGTGCGTACGTGCTTCCGCACCCGCTTGTTGAGACGGGTCTGGAACGCGTGGAGCGGATGCCTCAGTTCCTTCTGACCTGTGAGGTCTCAAAAGAAGACAGGCACCGCTCTCCACGGTGAGTTTCGTGGTGGCCTGGTGGGCGTCGGGATGACTCCGAACCCTCTTCGGCACGGTGATGCCTATTGAAAGACTGGCAGCGCCCGGCGTCCTCCGACCGCCATGAAACTCGCGGGCCCACAGCGGACGTTGATGCTCGTGGTGCGAGCCCGCCGCATGGTGACCTCCCGTTCGTCTCCGCGAGCCCCCGAGCTCTAGGCCACTGCCGGCCGACAGCGAACTCGCCCAGGCTGTCGTTGTGCTCGCCCGCGCCCAGCAAGACGCCGTCTGGCGCCGCCAGCAGGCCGCCAACCAGCTCCGCTCGCTGTTACGCGAGTACTACCCCACCGCGCTCGACGCGTTCCTCACCGGCCGCAACGGCGGCCTCGCTCATCCTGAGGCCCGCGCCATTCTGGCGATCGAACCTACGCCCGCCATCGCGGCGAAACTCACGAAACCCCAGATCCGAGCGGCTCTGAAACGTGGCGGCCGCCAGCGGTACACCGAGGCCGAGACCAAACGCCTCCAAGAAACGTTCCGGACCGACTGCGCCCACCAGCCTCCGCTCGTCGAGGAGGCCATGGGCAAGCAGATGCTTGCCCTGCTGCGCCAGCTCGACGCTGCCGCCGAAGGCGCTGAGGACCTGGCCAAGGCGGTGGAGTCACCATTTCAGGAACACCCGGACGCCGACCTGATCACCAGCTTCCCCGGCCTCGGCTCCCTGCTCGGCGCCCGGGTACTTGCCGAAGTAGGAGACGACCGCGACCGGTTCGCGGACGCACGAGCGTTGAAGGCATACTCCGGGTCGGCCCCCATCACCCGCGCGTCAGGGAAGAAACGCTACGTCGGGCGCCGATTCGTCAAGAACAACCGCCTCACTCACGCCGGCTACCTGTGGGCCTTCGCCGCCATCACCGTCTCACCAGGCGCTAACCCCACTACCGGCACCGCCGCGAACGGGGCGACTGGCACGCAGCCGCACAACGCAACCTGTTCAACCGCATGCTGGGGATGCTCTATCACTGCCTGCAAAACCGAGTCCCCTACAGCGAACAACGCGCCTTCGCACCGTTCCCCGAACCCGCCGCGGCTTGACTCTTAGCGTCGTGAGATGTCTTTCCAAAGTCCTGACCTCGATGCCCGGCGTCGGCGTCAGGACCGCCGCAGTCCTGCTGACCACCATCGGCGACGGCACCAGCTTCCCCACCGCCGCCCACCTCGCCTCCTACGCCGGACTCGCGCCGACGACCAGGCAATCCGGGACCTCGATCCACGGCGAACACGCACCACGCGGCGGCAACCGGCAGCTCAAACGCGCCATGTTCCTCTCCGCCTTCGCCTGCATGAACGCCGACCCGGCCTCCCGCACCTACTACGGCCGCCAGCGTGCCGGCGGCAAAACCCACACTCAGGCCCTCCTCCGCCTCGCCCGCCAACGCATCAGCGTCCTGTTCGCCATGCTCCGCGACGGCACCTTCTACGAACCCCGCGAGCCCAGGACCGCCGCCCCCGCCGCCGCATGAACCCCACACCGCCGAATCATCTCAAACCCGGCACGACAGGGTTGACGAAAGGCATAGAGGCACCCCCCGGCGTCGAGCGCCGGCGACCGGGATCATGGGCGCAGAGCATGTCCGGGAGAGTCGCAGGTCGGACCGTGGGGTTTCCAGAAGCCCGGAACGATCAGCTGGCAATTGTGAAGCCGCAGGTACGGAGGGGTGTGTTGGTCCCTTCGAAGGAGCCCCACCCATTGTGTTTCAGCTACTGCCATCACGACGTGTACAGGTGCTCATGATCTCGCCGTTGCTGCGGTGCCAAGGAAACGTTATGGCGTTAGCCGTCGCCAGCCCGTAGACACCGTCCCACAATTCGTCCTGCTCGGGGAAGAGATAGATCATCTGAACCCAGTGGAGAGCCGCAGCAGTCCGGCTTCCATAGTCACCGTCGACCACGATGTCCCGGCCATAGCAGAACTTCAGTGCGGTCTGCAGTGCCACGACTGCGCTGTTCTTGCTTCCCTCCTTGAGGTAGCACTTCACGGTGGAGCTTGACTTAGGGATCATCATGTAGTAGGAGTACGCAGGCACCGGCTTCATCTGAACCTGCCGAGTGCACTGCGGCGTCGCGGTGCTCGCCGCACCCGCCGGCGCCACCGCCGCTCCCGCCGTGAGCAATCCGGCGGACATGAACACTGCTGCGAGCTTGAGTCCGAACTTCATTGGGTGTAACCCCTTTCCCTTCGGGGTCGTAGGGCGGCACCTGACGTGCCGCCGACTGGCGACATCAGAGTGCGCGGCGGGCGGCGAGGGCTGCCACGGTTGCCGCGGAAGTGACGTCCTCACGGGACGCCTCAGCCGCTGACCTGCGGGGACGCAGTCCGATGGGACCGTATGGCGGGACGGTGGGACGGGCGGTGGCCGATTTCCGTACGGGCCCGGGAACCACGTTCGGGTGCATTCCGTGGATACTTGCGTTGACTCTGATGCGGAATGCGACGGGAAACAGGGGCCGCTGGCCAGGGCCACTGGGCACAGACCGTGAACGTGAGTGGGGGGACGATGTCGCGCTGGAAAGCGCTGCCCGTTGAACTCGATCCGAGCGTCCTGCAGTTGGTGGCGCGCTTGCGCCGACTGAAGGACCTCGGCGGGCTGAGCATGCGGCAGTTGGCGGCGAGGACCGGATACAGCCCGAAGTCGTGGGGGCGGTATCTGGGCGGCAGGTCGCTCCCGCCCCGGGACGCCGTCGTGGCGCTGGCCCGGGTGAGTGGAGAGGACCCCACACGGCTGCTCGCGCTGCACGAAGTCGCCGCCGAGGCCTGGGCGAACGGGCGCGGAGGGACGGCCCTGCGGGAGGCGCCCGTGCCGGAGCCGGACGTGCCGGAAGCGGAGGTTCTGTCGGCGGGCGACGAGAACCCCCCAAACCTCAAGCGTTCGCTGCGCGTCGCGCTGGTGGCGGGGGCGGTGACCTTGACACTGGCCGTCCCCTCGACAGTGCTCGTGACCGTACGGGTCCTGGACCACGGCGGCGGGGCGACGGCGGCGGCGACTCCGACTCCCTCGTACCCGTGCCGTATGGAGCGGGTCGACGGCCGCTGGTACGCGGGCAACAGCCGTACCGGGGACGCCATCGTGCAGTACGGCAGCGTCGGGCCGGAGGTGGCCGAGGCGCAGTGTCTGCTAGGCCGGGCCGACTTCTCGCCGGGCGATATCGACGGGATATTCGGCCCGTTGACTCGGGGTGCGGTCAAGGCGTTCCAGCGGCAGGCGGAGCTCGACGCGGACGGGGTCGTCGGGCCGCACACCTGGAAGACACTACGGCGATGACGGCACCGACGCCCTCGCCGGAACGGGCCCGACTGGCCGCCGCTCTACGGGAGTTGAGGGCCCGTACTAGTCTGAGCATGGCAGGGCTCGCGGCGAAGACGACGTTCAGCAAGTCGTCCTGGGAGCGCTACCTCAATGGCAGGGCGCTGCCGCCGCGCGAGGCGGTGCAGGAGCTGTGCCGTCTGGCGGGCGAACCCGATAGCCGGTGCCTGGCGTTGTGGGAGATCGCGGAGTCGGAGGGGAGCGGGCGGGCGACGACGAGGGCTGTGGGGGCGGGGTCGGTGGCGGTGTCCGCGGCGGGTACACGGTCGCGGGTGCCGTCTCTGGACACGGCCCAGGTCCCGTCTCGGACCGCGCCCGCGGGCTCGCCTCCGGTTGTCGCGCCTCCGGATCCGCCGGTGGCCACCCGTGCCGGTAACCGGCGTGCGGCGGCCGTGGCCGCGCTCGCGGCAGTGTGTGCCGTGACCGTCGGGGGCATCGCGGTGACGCTGTTGCTGTTGCCGCACCCGGGCGGCGAACCGCGGTCGCCGGGGAGCGCTGCCCCGTACGCCACCGGTCCGGAGTGCCGGGGGTCGGCCTGCGAGGGCAAGAACCCGGTGGACACGGCCTGTGCCGTCCTGCCGGTCACCCTCGCCCAGCACCAGCTGGCGGGCGGCGCCCGCCTGCAAGTGCGCTACAGCCGGCCGTGCGGGACGAGTTGGGGGCGGATGTGGGGAACGCGCGTCGGCGACCGGCTCGAGCTGACGGCGGACGACCGGGTCCGTGAGGCCGAGATCAGGGATGCCGTCGACCTCGACTCCTTCGTCTACACGCCCATGACGGTGACCGGCCCCGGAACCGCCCTGCGGATCTGTTTCCGTCCGGCGGCGGGCAGCAGTCCTCCCCAGGAGGAGTGCTTCAGCTCCGTTTCGCCGTGGTGACCCCGGGTGTCGCGTACGGCATCGTTAAACGACTACCGGCACCGGTCCCGTCTCCCGGATCGCCGACCGGGTTGAGACCCTACAACTTGACCTTGCGTGAAGGGTTCTGGGCCGCGTGCACGAGGCGATCGCGGCGCCGGGCGCCAGGAGTGCCGAACTCGGCCTGCTGGCCGCCCTGTTGGTCGACGGGCTTCGGCACCTTCTACAAACCCCACAAACCCAGGACCGCCGCCCCCGCCGCCGCATGAACCCCACACCGCCGAATCACCTCAAACCCGGCACGACAGGGTTGACGAAAGACATAGAGGCACCCCCCCGCACCACGGTGCGACGCGATCGGCGGCCGGCGGGTGCTGCAGGAGCGCGGCTCACTGTCCCAGGGACGCGTACCGCGCGCCGCACACGGCCAGCTCGGGTGGCGCTGCGGGGTTCGCGGTGGTGTTGTTGCGTCAGCCGGTCTGGGTGGCCAGGGAGTCGAAGGTGTCCTGCATGATGACGTCCGTGGCGCCGGGCTGGTCGACCAGGGTGTCGTACAGGTCGGCGAGCAGCCACACCACGAAGCTGTGCGCCAGGGCCTCCTTGGGTGGGACGATCCCGAACTGGTCGCGCCAGGCCACTACGTCCATGCCCATCGTGGCGGCCATAAGCACTCCGGTCACCATCGGCACCTGGGCGGGGTCGGCCAGTTCGGAGTCTGGGAGCTTGCGAATCACCGCCGGGATCAGATCGCTCAGCGGGTCAAGACGCCCCTCTTCGTCCTCCGGGCCGTCCTGCCCGATGATGTGCGTGGTCAGCACGCCCACCAGGAAGACCGAGCCCCTGGCAACTTCGCCCTGGCCGTATGAGTCCATCGCGGCCCGGACGCGCAGCTGCGCGTGCCGGCGGTCCTCCTGCGATGTGCGGTTTTCCAGGATCCGGTACGAGTCCCATGCTGCGCGGACCGCTTCGTCCACGACTACTCCGTCGCTGCTCATGCGCCGACCCTAGTGATGGCGTGGCCGGGCCCGACAGGGTGCACCAGGAACCGCTCGTCCCGGCAACGGCCCTCGCCAACCGTACGTGTGTGGCACGGTGTGCTGTGGCCTGGCCCGTCGCACTCCCCGTGGTGACGGGCCAGAGCCATGTGCAGCGCGCGAGGGGAACTCCATGCCGCGCGCCGGCGTGATGCTGGGGTGTCCGCGGCTTCCGGGTCGACACAGCGTGACAGCGATGGTGCCGGCCGGGCCGGCACCAGTCGCGGTCACCTCATCACCCCGCCGCTCGCTCCCGGGCTGTTGGATCCAGGACCGGCCGTCGGAGACGGGTCGTGGTCTCGGACATAGACGGTGACTCGCGCCCCGTTGACATGGGTTGTTCCGTACTCGCGGAAGTTGCGCCGCAGGGTGCTCGTTTTCGCTTCCTCCTGCGGGTTGGTCGGCGAGTGCGCACCCGCTGCGCGGACCGCGACGATCCGGTTGAATTCCAGCATGCGTGCCGCTATTTCCTGGGCGGGAAGCTCGACACCTGCAAGTGTGTTCGACGAAACGGGATCCTGCGCCAGGGCCAGATCCGTCAGGAAACGGGTGTCCTCGGGATTGGCCGCGGTCAAGATCCGGTGCTGGCCGGCGAGATAGAGCAGTCCGTCGCCGGGACGGCCTTCCTTGCGTACGGTGGCGCCGATGGCGGTGACGTCATTGCTCCGGCTCTGGGGCGTCCTCAGCGACATGCTCGGCTGGACGAGCGCGGCCAATACGGCAACCGCCGCGATCCACGCGATGCGTGAAGAATGCCACCGCCGGTGGAAGTAATCCATCAAGGCGCCCAGCAGCAACGCGATTCCGATATTGCTGAAGAGCACATACCGGTCGACGAAAATGGGCTTGACCAGTGAGGCGATCAGCAGCAGAAGGCCCGGAAGGACAAGAATCGGCACAGCCAGCGCGGAAAGCCGTACGGGCCCCCTCACCCCCAGGGGCGCACGGGCACACGCCACGCCCACGACCGCCACCACCAGGAAATATTGAAGCCGTACCGGTCCGCCGATCCAGGACACCTGCTCCGACTGCCCCGCACTCCAGATCGCCAGCGGCAACAGCCCGACCACAATGCCCGCGGCAGCCACACTCCACGCCCTCAGCACCGGTCGTGGAACACGGGAGACGACCAGTGTGACGCCGTGTGCAACCAGGGCGAGGACCGCGAACTCATGGAGGAGACAGGCCAGCAGCATGGTGGAGCCATATACCGCCCACCGCCACCGGGCGCGATGCGGGACGCTGACCACGAGCGCGTAGGTGGCCCAGGTGACCAGGGCACACACCATGGCATACGAGCGGCCTTCCTGAGCGAACTTCTGTACCTGGGGAAGGAGCGGAAACACCAGCCCGGCCAGCAGCCCGGCACGGGGCCCCGCCAGGCGTAGTGCCAGAAGCCCGACTCCGCTCGCCGCCGCGGACATCGCCAGCACAGACGGCAGCCGCAACGTCAGCAGCCCTCCGCCGAAGAGACCGAAGATCTCATGCATCACGGCGTAGTAGAGGGCATGGACCAGATCAACATGCTGGGCGGTGTGCCATATCTGCGAAAGATCGCGGTGCGCGAGCTGATAGGTGACGGACTCGTCCCCCCACATGGTGTTCTTCCTGCGGATACCCCAGAGCCCCAGAGCGATGGTCAGCGCCAAGGGCGCCATGACGACAACGGCTTTGGCCGGGCTCGGTGATGGTCGACGGGCGGCTACGGGAGGGGAAACCGTCCTGGCCGCGGCGGGGGCACGTTCAGCAAGGGACATCGGCGACAGGGCCTTTCAGCAGTGGCGAAGAAGCTCCGCCAGCGTGCCGGGACCTCGTTGACCGGATGCTGATCCAACCTGACCGGCCGATCAGGAAGGCGGGCCGGCGCTGTGCGAGGCTGCACCGCATGCGCATTCTGGTGGTCGAAGACGAGGTGGACCTTGCCCACACCCTGCACACCGGTCTGACCGCCGAGGGCTACAGCGTCGACCTCGCCCATGACGGCCGGCAGGGATTGTGGATGGCCCGGACCGGTGAATACGCCCTTGTCGTCCTGGACTTGATGCTGCCCGGACTCAACGGCTACAAGGTCTGCGCCCAGCTGCGCCGGGAGGGCAACGCGACCCCCATCCTGGTACTCACCGCCAAGGACGGGGACTGGGATCAGGCAGAGGCCCTGGACACGGGTGCCGACGACTACCTGGCCAAACCCTTCTCCTACTTGGTGCTCGTCGCACGGCTGCGGGCCCTGGTCAGACGAGCCGCCACGGTCGCCCCGCCCGTCCTTGCCGTGGGCGACCTCTCGTTGGATGTCGCCGGCCGGGTCTGCCGCCGGGCCGGGACCCGGGTGGACCTCACCCCCCGGGAGTTCGCCGTGCTGGAGCTGCTGGCCCGCCGGGCGGGCCAGGCGGTCTCCAAATCGGATCTGCTCTATCACGCGTGGCCCGACGAAGCCTGGGATCCCAACCTGGTGGAGGCGCGCGTCAGCGCGCTGCGCAAGAAGGTGGACGCCGCGTTTGACCGGCAGTCCCTGCAGACCGTACGGGGTACCGGCTACCGGCTGGTGGACGACCGTGAACGCGACTGAGCCGCGACGCCGCTGGTGGCCTCGTTCGGTACGAGCCCGCACAGCCCTGGCCGCCGCCCTGGCCGCCGCCGTCGTCCTGGTCGGCATTGGCTGGTGGGTGCACCAGGAGGTCTACCGCGAGAGCATGACCATCGCCGAAGAACGTGCCGAGCGGAATCTCGCCGCTCTCGTCCATCAGCTGAGGGATGGTTCGGTTCCCGGTCCCAGAAGCGCCGCGCCGTACGAGGTCGTCGCGACCGGCCGACGCACCGCTGTCGCCTCCGGCGGAGCCATGCAGGACTTCGATCCCCGCGCCCGCCATGTGCTGCCCGCCCCACCCGCGCTCTCCGCCCCGACACCGGATGACGGTGAGGGCGGGGGCTATACGATGCAGCCCCTCCGCATACCGGAGCGCCGCGACTACAACCCCGAGTACGGATACGACTTGGCCGGCAAGACCTACTTGGTCTTGTACAACGACATCTGGGCCGGTGAACTGGGCAAGGACAAGGCCGCCGCCCTGGGAGTCACCGCCGGCGCCACGCTGCGGGCCTACGTGGTGGTGCTCCCGGACACAGCCGAGGAGATCGCCGACACCACCGACCGCCTGCTGCTGCGGGCCGGTCTCGTCGGCCTTGTGCTGATCGCCGCCATCGCCTACTTCACCGTCCGCATCGCGCTGCGGCCGGTCGAAGCCATCCGCGTCCTCACCGCCTCGGTCACCGCGAGCGACCCCCGCGAACGCGTCACCGTCCCCGCCACGGGACACGAGATCACCGCCCTGGCCACCACCATCAACACCACCCTCCAACGCCTCGACAACGCCGCCGCCCAGCAACGCCGCTTCGTCGCGGACGCCGCCCACGAACTACGCAGCCCCCTCACCACACTGCTGGCCAGCCTGGAAGTCGCGCTCGCCTACCCGGAACGCACCGACTGGCCCGCCGCGGCCACCACCGCCGCACGACAGACCCGCCGCCTCCAGGCCCTCGCCGAAGACCTGCTGCTCCTCGCCCGCCTCGACACCCGCACCCCCACAGCCGGCCCCGAAACCGTCGACCTGACAGCCCTCGCCTCCCGGCTGACCGAGCAATACCCCCTCACCGAACGACCGTTGACCCTCACCTGCGACAGCACCGCCCCCGCACACGCCCACGGAAACCCCGACGAATACGAACGACTGCTGCGCAACCTCATCGACAACGCCGCCCGCCACGCCGCACACCGCATCCAGATCACCATCCGAGACCAGGACGACTGGATCGTCCTCACCGTGCACGACGACGGACCGGGCGTGCCCACCGAGGACGCCGAGCGCATCTTCGAACGCTTCGTCCGGCTCGACGACGCCCGTGCCCGCGACCACGGCGGCACCGGCCTAGGCCTCGCCATCGCCCGCGACCTGGCCCACCGCCACCGAGGCACCCTCACCCTCACCCCCCAGACCCTCGGAGCATGCTTCCAGCTACGCCTTCCCCAAGCCCCCACCCCAGCCGAGAAATGACGCGCTTCACCGCGGCAGCCCTTCGGAACCGGAAGACCACCAGATGACCACGCCCACCGCCGCTGCCACAGAAACGATCATTCACTTCACCCGCCACCTGACTGAGCCCGGCTGCTGTGGACCTCCACCGCCCGACCCGCGCGCGGCTCGGAGATCACCGCCTGCCGCCACGACGACCTGGTCGGCCGACTCCGCGCGGCCGGCCTCGCCGCGATCGCCGACCTCGGCTTCATCGGCCTCGACGGTGGTGGCGACGGCAGCAGCGACCCGCGGTCATCACCGGCTACAAGAAGCCCAGGGCAAGAAGCTCACGCCCGCGAAGAAGCAGGTCAACCAACTGATCGCCGCAGAACGAACCGTCTGCGAACACGCCTTCGCACACCTGAAGAACTGACGCGCACTGACCCGGATCCGCCTCGACGTGAAGTGGGCCACCCGGCTCGTCCGCGCGCTGAGGGTCCTCAACTGGCACGAGATCGCCCGCTGACCGACGATCTTCACCGCAGACAGCCGCCGCCGACCAGCACGAGCATGACCTCACCCACCCAGGCCACCCCCGTGACCTGCACGTTCAAGATGAACACAACTCACTGGTGCTGGGGATGGGCGCGATGTGGGAGCCCTGACCGAGGAGCCAGTGCAGCGGCTGCCGGTCCGTTCACACGAGCCAAGGTGCCGGCGTCGAGCGGCCTGTACGCCACATAAGGAATGCTGAGTTCCTGGCAGAGTTCCACGGCGCCGTCGTCACGGTGTGTGGAGTTGAGGACGTTCTGCACCGCGGCAATGGTCAAGTCCTTGCCCACCCGGCGGATGGTCCCGGGCGTGACCTTCGACAGACCAATGTGCCCGATCTTGACCTCGTCCTGCAGTGCCTGCATGACGGCGATCTGGTCGTCGAGGGCCACCTCGGGATCGATCCGGTGCAGGTAACACAGCTCCAGCCGGTCGACCTTCAGGCGGCGCAGACTAGCCTCGACGGAGGCCCGCAAGTAGAAGGGATTGCCGAGCGGCACCCACTGCCCCGGGGCGGGGCGGACCAGGCCGACCTTCGTGGCGATCAGCACGTGCTCCGGGTACGGGGAGAGGGCCTCGCGGATTAGGTACTCGACGGTGTGGGGACCGTAGGCGTCCGCGGTGTCGATATGTGTGATGCCGTGCGTGTTCACGGCCCGCCGGAGCACGCTGAGCGCGATGTCGCGGTCGACGGGGTCTCACCACTGGCACGGTCGACTGGGCCACTCTTGGCGCGATCACGCAGGTGCTGCTCGCCAATGAGTCCCTGGCGGCACTGGATACTGACGAACCGTGATGGGTGCGGCCCCACTTCCGTGACTTCCCCGCTCGGGCGATGTAGCCGGAGTCGTCCCTGGAGTGAGCCTGCTGGATCGCTCGCGGCTTCGACAACTCCGAGTTGTGCAGGAGACCGCTCTGCCCGCCGAGACCCGCTCACCAGGCACTCTGTTCGATCACATCGCCGTCATGCCAGACCCATGAATCACCGAGCGCGCCCCGGCCGTCCAGCCGTTGCAGCGCCCAGCCCTCCTGGCCCTCGACGTACGCGGGCGCATCAAGCGTTGATCACGAGTCAGCTCACAGAGCACTTGTCGAACTGTCCTGCCGTATTTGACCGTTGATTGCGCGGGACTGATCGTTTGTCTCTATCGTGGACGGATCACGAGAGAGACTACGGGGGCGTCATGCGGGTTCAGGTCAGTATCGACGCGGAAGACGGTGGCACGGCGCTCAACGACCTGTACCGCTGGTTCCGACAGGATACCGACCTGCGACGCCATGCCGAGGTACGGCTGCGGCCCCTGCGGCAGACCGGTGGCTTCATGGGAGCCGCCGAAGTGGTCGAGCTGGTCATCGGCCAGGGCATCGCGGCAGCCAACCTCGCCGTCGCGTACGCCACGTGGCGCCAAGGACGCGCCGTGCAGGCCCCAGTGACGATCACGGTCGGCGGCGTATCAGTCACCGTCCGGGACGGCTCGGAGGAATCAGTGCGCCGGATCATCGAACTGCTGCGGCCCGGAAACGATGCCGCAAGCGACGGCGGAAACGACCCCGGGAGCGGCTGATGGGTGTGCCTGATCCCGCGCGATCCCGTGCCGTCCTCATCGGAGTGGACGGTTACGACCACTTGGACGACCTGCCTGCGGTCGGCAACAACGTTCGCCGCCTCGCGGAACTGCTGACGGATCACGACCTGTGGGGCCTGCCTGCGGAGCGCTGTGTGGTGCTTCACAACCCCTCGACCACCGACGCCGTACTCAATGCCGTCCACGAGGCCGCGGGCGCAGCAGAGGACGCCTTCGTGCTCTACTTCGCAGGCCACGGCCTGGTGTCGCCGGTCGGCGAGGTCGACTTGCATCTGGCCCTGCCCGATTGGGACGACAATCGGTCGTACCGGTCCGTTGCCTACAGCGCACTCCGGCACGCGCTGGTTGACACGTGTACGGCGTATGCCCGTGTGGCCCTCTTGGACTGCTGCTACAGCGGAATCGTGCTTAAGGGGTACATGAGTCCGCCCAACATGGCGGATCTGGCCGCTGTGGACGGCACGTACGTGATGACCGCGTCATCGGAGACCCAGCTGGCCCGCGCGCCGGAGGGGGGGAGGAATTCACCGCCTTTACGGGCGAGTTGGTGAAGGCGCTGGCCGAGGGGATACCTGGTGCCCCCGACCCGCTGGACATGGACACGCTCTACCAGCACCTGGACCGTGAACTCCGCGCCAAGGGCCATCCCGTACCCCAGCAGCGGGCCCGCAACGCCGGCCACAACATCGCTCTGGCCCGCAACCGCTGGGCAACGGGCGAACTCGCGGAACCACCGCCCGCGCCGGACCAGGCAGGCCACGAGCAACCGTTGGTAACCGCACCGCACGCAGCGACCACGACCGGCCGTCCCGCAGCGCAAGAGCCGCAGAACGCGGCGGTCGTCCGCAGCGCGCCGGGAGCGGGTGACCACCGACGCCTGCCAAACGACCCGCCCCCGGGCCCAGTGGATCCCGACCTCCCGCCTGACTCCGCTGCCCCGGACCTGCCGACCGAGACCGCGGCCCCGTCGGCCAGACTCACCGCTGGGCGCGAGCCCGCACCGCGCCTCAACGCGGCAGATGCCGGCGCGCGATCACGGGCAGCCGCTGCCACGACCGGGACCGTGCCGCCTCATGGGCGCGTACGGACAATGGCTTTGCCCACCAAGGTGCTCGACCCGCCGGCCAGGCCGATCTGGAAACGCAGAACAGTCGTGGCGGTGGTGGCGACACTCCTGCTTGCCGCCGTCGTCGCCCTTCCGTACGTACTCTCACAGGACCGGGGAAACGCCGGGCAGCAGAGCCCGACGAGCTCCCCGGTCACGCCTCTGAGGCCGACGCCGACGCCCAGTCCGAGCGCGTGGCCGACGACCACTGGGCGATACGCCACGATCCCCGACATCTGCACCAAGCTGGTGAGCAGAGCAAGCAAGATCGTTCCAAGTACTGTGGGCGGCACGGAGGACACACCGTACGGCGACTTCGCCGGTCTCGCAGAGGCACACGAATGCGACTGGAGCACGGAAGGGGAATGGCAATACCACCCCTGGGCCGCCAGATTCACCGTCGAGATGTTCCGATTCTGGTCCGGCTCCGACGCGTCGGCCGCGTTCGAAGCCGAGCGCACCGACGTCTACGACAGCGCACTGCGGCTCCATGACTACGCCGACGCGCTTTGCATGCGCATCCAGGCCGACGAGGAGACCCCGTACACCAACGTGATGTTCCGCGTTGACAACCTGCTCGTGCAGGTGTCCTACAACATGAAGACCAAGGGTTCGCCTGATCCGGCCGTGGCGAAACCGCGTGGCCTGGACATGGCGAAGTACATCTACGAGCTAGTGACGCCGCCCCGTTCGACGGCGCTCGTGGGCAGGAAGCACAGCCTTGGCTGAGCGGGCTTGCTCGCCAGCACGAACCCGAAGCCGAACACCGGCCCGGGCATGGCTCAGGGGCCACCGTTCAGGCGGTGTGACGCCCGCGTAGACCACGGCGATCTGGTCCTTCACGAGAACAACACCCCTACAGGAAGGGCCGGTTGCGGACAGAGCGGTTGGCTTACCGTCGGCACCGTTGCACCACACCTGTGGTGCTCGATAGCCTAGGGTTCATCGCTTCTGAACTGCGCGAACGTGAGCCTTCCTCCTGTCGCAAGAGGTTCACCCCGAGAAAAGGCCCGATGGAGGAGTTCACCGGTTTGATGGCCGGGTTGTCGATGCCGGAGTGGGTGACCAGGACCGTCAGCCGCAGGTTCTGGAAGGAGTTGAGGACGGCACAGTCCTCGGCGCTTACCCGCCACCGGGTGATGACCAGGACGTGATTGGTCAGCCCTTGCTCGTCTAGCTGCCGGAGGACTGCGAAGACGTGCGGCTTGACCACGGGAAGCATCGGATCAGTGGCCCGGTTCAACAACTGGATTGGCGTCTTGTGGGGCCGGAAGTACGGATGATTGACGAGCGCGGCGAGCGCAGCCTCGTCGCTCATGAGCCGCTTCGGGGTCTTCATACCGAAGTTGTCGAACAGGTGGCGGACGCAGTATCCGCACTCGAGCGGACAGCCGACGATGTGGTTCACCGACAGGCCTGACTTGCGGTACTCGATCACGTCGGCGAGCTCGGGCTTCAGCTCACTGATCTGCTCGGCGGTCAGGATCGGAAGCAGGCGGCGCAGTACGGCGGGAGCGGTCAAGGGATCCTCCTGGGCCGGGGTGGTCAGCGGTCGGCGTGAGTGGGCTGGAGCGGTACGCCGGTTGGGGAGATGAGCAGTCCGCGGCGGGCGGCACCGAACCAGGTGCCGAAGTCACGGCGGGCGGCGTCCGGGTCGTCCGAGGTATGGACGAGGTTGTGCACGAGGCGCTTCTGGGCGAGCGCAGCGTCGAGGCTGTCGTTGCCGAGATCACCACGGATGGTGCCGGCCGCGGCCCGTGTCGGGTCGAAGTGCCCGATCAACTGGCGCAGCAGGGCGTGGATGCCGGGCTCGCCGAAGGCGAGGGCCACCGTCACCGGCTTGCCTGCATACGCGTCGTCCAGGCACTCGGGGATGTTGCGGTCGGGGAACCAGGCGGCGTCCACCAGGAGATCCCAGTAGTGAACATGGGCCTGCCACGGCTGCACGGTGACATCGAGGCGGCTGGCAACGGTGACGCCGGCGGCGGCGATTCGCTCGAGTACGGCGTCGACGAGGCGGCGCTCCACGGCATCCGGCTTGCACAGGATCACGGAGCAGCGGTCGAAGTCGGACACCTGCAGCGTGCGGCCGGGCCCGTACCAGGTGCCGTACTCCCGGCGGGCCCCGGCCGGATCGTCCGAGGTGTGGACCAGGTTGCGGACGAGGCGCTTCTCCGCGCGCGCGGCGGCGAGACTGTCGTCGCCCAGTTCGCTGCGGATCGTGCCGGGCACCGCCAGGGTCGGGTCGGTGTGGCCGATGAGCTGGGCAGCCGGGCGTGAACGCCGGGTTCACCGTGTGCCAGGGCTACGGTGACCGTCTGGCCCACATACGCGGCGTCGATGTAGGAGGGCAGGTCGCGCATGTCTCTGCGGCCGGTGTCGGCGAGCAGATCCCTGTAGACGACGTGCGGCTGCCATGGTTGGGCCACGAGGTCCATGCGGTCCGAGACGGTGATGCCCGCATCGGAGATCATTCCCAGGATCCGGTGGATCAGGCCTCGGGCGAGGGCGTCCGGCTTGCACAGGATGACTGCCCGGCGGTCGAAGTCGACACCTTCCACCACGGCGCCGCTCCTCGGCTTCCCGTTCCCGCTCATCGCAGGCTCCCGTCAGGGGCAGCGAAGCAGGCCGACCACTTGCGTTCCATGAGCCAGCGCAGGCCCGGGGGGAGCGCGGCCAGGAGGCCAGGGTCGACGGCTGCGGTCTGGTCATGCTGGATCTGCCGGTACAGCTCGAACAACATGACCACCTGCTCCCAGTACGGATCCAGGCCCAGGCCGCGGATGTGTTGGGCGTTGTAGCGGAGCTGGTTCGTGCGCAACGCCTCTTCGTGCTGCAGGACGTGCGCGATCGTCGCCCCCTCGGTGCTCTCCGGCATTGCCGGGAACGAGAAATCGGGCGCCGTGGGACGGGAGTCGACCTCGTCCAGGACGCGCTTGACGCGCTCGGCGTTGCGGTCGTTGACGTGGGCGGACCCAATGAAGTGGGTGTACGTCCCGAGCTGCAGGCCGAGCTGGATGGCCGCGTATTCCTGGATCATCGTGCAGGAGAAGACGTCGGACAGCAGGCCGCAGTCGAGATCGTTCGCGCGCATGTTGCAGATCATGTGTAGCTGCCCGTCCCGCGGGAGCAGGTGCAGGCCGGCCAGGCATGCGACGTCAGGGTTCTTGCGGTCGGCGAGTTCCTTCGCCCTGAACACTGGCAGGTATCCGCGCTTGCTGTCGGGTTCGTTCAACAGCAGTTCCACCACGTGGTCGAACTGCGACTGCTTGGCGCCGCCGGCCGGGCTGAACAGGGCGTGGCCGTACGCGGATCCGCCGAGTCGGATGCCGTCGGCGCCGCTGGCGCGCATCGACGGGGCGTAGTAGCCGATCATTTCCAGGTCGCGGCGTCCGGCGAGGTACCAGAGCGCTTCCGCGAACTGGAACACCGGGTTCGCCTTGCGCTCGGCCAGGTACGGTAGGCGCTGGCGGGGGTCGGTGAGGCGGAATCCCACGCCGATGACCTCACGGGCCTCGTTGCCGCGAGCCGCGGTGTGGTGTTCGGACTCCTCGGTGGCCAGCCGGAGAAGGGCCACGTAGGCGCCTTCCACGCTGGTGAACTCGGGGGCGGTGTGCATGTGAACTCCAGGTCAGGGCCCCCGGTGAGCACTCCAGTTGTGCGTGTGTCCCGGCGCGGGGGCGCTCGGCAGTCTCGGCTGGCGCTGGGGCCGTTGGGGGACGTGACCCCAGCGCCGTCTCCGCCCGCGCCGAATGCCGTTTGTCGTACGGGCGGAGTCTGGTGCCTGCCCGGTGGCCAGGGCCGGATCCTCCCGGGCCACCGGGCAGGGGTCTATGCGGCGAGCGTCGCCAGTTCCTGCGTCAGCTCGTCGAGTCCGACCACCCTGAGAGAGCTCAACCTGCGGATCAGTTGGGAGCCGAGCAGAGTGGGCAGGTTCGGGTGCCCGAAGGGCAGGGCGTGGTCCGGCTGCGCAACGACGTGCACCGCGTTGTCCGCGTTGAGGCCGTAGAGCGCGGGACCGGGTGATGCGCTGGAGGTGCAGAAGGCGTGCGCGACGGAGACTAGGGTGACGTGGTGGTGCCAGCCCCTCCAGGTGCGGCCCTCGAAGTGGGCCAGGCCCAGGGCCTGTTTCATCTCGCGGTAGTCATGTTCGATGCGCCAGCGCAGTTTCGCGGTGCGCACGAGGGTGGCCAGCGCCGTGTCGGAGGGCAGGTTGGACAGCCAGAACTGCACGGGTTCGGGTTCGGTGGCGGGCCATTCGGCCAGCAGCTAGCGCACCGGCAGCTCCGGGCCGTCGGCGGCCTTGCGGATCGCGCGCCCAGCGGGCCGGATCCGCAGGGCCACGAACCGTGAGTACATGCGCTTGACGCCGCTGCGGCCGCTGCCCGGACGGGAGCCTTCCCGCCACTGCACCGGCCGGGCGGCTTGCTTGCCGGCCTCGATGACCAGCTTCTTCACCGTCTGGGCCGGCTCGGGGTGGGCGGGCTGGGGCCTCGGGCCGCGACCTGCGTAGGGCGGGGTGCGCGGCCGTGCTTCTTCCGGCTGGCGCTGACCGGGCATTGGTGGTTGCTGGCTGGCAGCGCGCTGGGCGGGGCCAAGGACTACGTCCGCGAGTTCAACGCGGCCCTGGCCCCCTGACGGCGCGAGCCGGCCGTGCGCGAGTTCGTCCACCGGACCCGCAAGGAGCTCGGCGTCGCCGCCTGACCGACCGGCACACCCCTCCTGGTGCGGCTCGCGTAGCTCGTCCAACAGGGCGATCCGGCGTTTCGCCTCCCTGATGAGGGGTTGGCCGCGGGGCGTCACCCTGACCGGCCGCTTGCGGTGATTGAACACGGCGAACCCGGCGGTGTCCTCCACCAGGCGAAGGTGCGCATTGAACGTCGTCCGGGGGATGCCGAGGGTGAGGGCTGCCGAGCGGCGCGTTGAGTATCCCGGCACCAGCGCCGCGCTTCGCAGGGCGGTCAGGCAGTTCTGGCGGATGCTGATGCGGGGCATGGCCAGCGAGAGCCTCACCGGCAGGTCGGCGAACGGATTCGAGTGGACGCGTGGCGGAGGGACGTGGCCGCGGAGAGGATGACGAGGGATCCCCCATGCGTCGAGGAGGTTGGTGATGCTGTTGCCGCCGGTGTTGAGCTCCCGGCCGATGTCCGCGGCCATGCGCCCCTTTACGTGGTACTCGTTCCTGAGCCAGGTGCGGTTGACTGACCTGGCGAGTTCGCCTGCCGCGCGGCGCGGCCGGAGCGGGATTCCGGCTTCCTTCAAGGAGTAGCGGACAATGCCGGGACTGCATCCGGCGAGCTCAGCGGCCTTGACGGCATAGCGGTGCATCAGCGGCTTGCCCGGCGCGAAGTCCGCACGCGGCTCTCCGTCCAGCGCCAAGGCCGCGTCGCCGAGCCGGTATCCGGTCAGGACCTCCTGGAGGTGCTGGACCTTCACGGTCAGCTCGTCGTCTTCCTCGGCGGCCAGGCCGCTCAGCAGGGCTGCGGAAGCCGTCGTCTCCTCCGGAACCGGCGCCAGGATCTCGGTCGTGGGATGGGCAAGCAGTATGGAGATGTCGACCTGCCGCAACTTCGGCGGCCCGGCCAGCGCCGCCTGGCGCAGGAGAATCCGTCGCCCCTCGATCTCTTCGACGGTGAACTGCTCACCGTCGAAGCCGATCGGCAGCCCTGGCCGCAGCGTCGTCGTCCACTGGTTGATACGTGCCTCCGCAGTACGCACTCTCCCGACAGCGGCCGGGCCGCGAGGTCCGTGGTCAGCCTCCCGGCCCACAACAAGGCCATGAGCGGAGGACGGGCTGCTTCGGGCTCCCGGTCTCCGGCCAGCCGCCGCTCGGCGAGCGCCAGCTCCTCGCCGTCGACGACTTCTTGCCAGGCCCGTTCGGCGTCGGCGGCGGGTACAACGCCGGGGTGCCGATAGGCGGCGAGGAAACTGATGTTCTCCAGCAGGGTCGGCTCGGCTCCCGACCAGATCTCGTACTCCCAGCCATGCCGCTCGATCAGATGTCCCGGCCAGGCCAGCGCCTGCGCGACCTTGGGGTCCTGCAGGCGCGAGGCCGGCTTGACGTTGACGACGCGCACCGTCCCCGAGCGCATCACCAAGAGGAAGTCGGGAACGTGGCTGCGTACCTTGCCATCGATCCTCGCCACCATGCGCAAGGGCTGGGCGAAGATGCCGCACACCGACGGATCGAAGTCGGCGAGCAGCAGACGGGCCAACTTCAGGTGGCTCTCGTAGACAACCTGGCCGCCCGTCATCGCCGAGGCGTAGTTGCCCGAGTAGTGCGCCATCCCGTGCACCGAACGAACCCGGCGCCACGGGTTCGACTCGTCGAAGTCCCTCAACCGCAGCAGGCTGAAGGGGACGTCGCGCGTCGACCCGTCGGCGTACCGAATCGACGCCGTGGGGCTGTTGTGTTTGCTACGGCCCTTCCTTGAGCGCTCTTCGGCCATACTGGAACGGTGCGAAGAGCACACACCACCCAAACCGGACGACCGCTAACAGTCGACAACTGACAACTACGGCGCGCTACCGCTGCTCATGATCGCGCGGAAATGCTCGCGAAACCGCGACGACGTCGAGGGTGCCGCGGCCGTCGATGACCCTCGGGGTGGCGGCACGGGCGGCGGGGCGGTGCAGGTCGATGTGTGAGAAATGCGGCCCACTCGATCAGGTGCAGCAGCAGGTCGGTGTCCTGAACGGCGGCGATTGGGTTGTAGATGAAGTCGAGTTCTGGGTGCGTCTTGCGGGCGTTGTCGAGGGCCAGGGGGTCGCGACAGTGACGGTGGCGCCGCGTTCGTGGAGCTTCTGCGCGACCGCGAGGGCGGGCGAGTCGCGGATGTCGTCGGTGTTCGGCTTGAAGGGGGCACCCCTGGGGAGCGCGTTCGCATCCCTCCGGTTGGTCACCTGCAGTCCTGATGGCGGAGTCGGGTGGAGGGCTGTGGGAGTGTCTTTGTCTTCACTGAAGGATGGGTGTTTCTGCGCTGGGTGAAGTTTCAACTGGGGTCTGGGCATGCCGAGTTGTGTGGGACGGCTGTGCCGGGAATGCTGGCGTTTCGCGACACGCCAGCAAGGTGGGGGAGTCCATGGCTGCGGTACTGGGGAGCGATGTCCTTGAGGCGTCGCAGGTGCGGATCCGCTCGGCTGCGGGTGAGGTGGTCGGCGCCGGCTTTCTCGTCGCCGCCGATGTGGTGTGTACCTGCGCCCACGTCGTCGCCCGGGCGGTCGGAGCGCCAGATGCCGTGGAGTGGGCGCCCGGCCAGTCGGTGGATATCGACTTTCCGCTGCTGGATGGCAGTACCCGGCGGGCGACCGTCGTGTCCTGGCGGTTGGGCGGGGCGGATGTCGCGTTGCTGCGGCTCGACGCGGGCGTCGAGGGTGCGAGGCCGGCGCCACTCGTCGACGCGACGGGCGTTGCGGGGCATAGGTTCAGGGCGTTCGGCTGCCCGGCAGGCGCCGACGATGGCATGTGGGCCTCTGGGGTGCTGCGCGCCGGGCAGGGCTCGGGCTTGGTGCAGATGGAGGCGCAGCGGCCGGGGCCGCACATCATGGAGGGGTTCAGCGGGGGGCCGGTCTGGGACGATGTGCACGGCGGCGTCGTCGGGATGACAGTCGCCGCACACGAGGGCGAGAGCACCGCGTATCTGTTGCCGTCGGACGCGCTGGTCGATGAGGAAATCCTGGAGCCTCGCTGCCCGTTCAAGGGACTCGCGGCGTTCACGGAGGACGACGCAGAGTTCTTCCACGGCCGAGACAGTGACATCGTCCGCGTGCACACAGCCGTCAACGGGCGGACTGTGACCCTCATAGCGGGGCCCTCCGGATGCGGGAAGTCGTCCCTGGTATGGGCCGGGGTGCTGCCCCTGCTGCGGGCCGACGGCATGAGCGTGACCGAACTGCGCCCCGTCCCCGGCGTGCGGCCGACTGCGGTGCTGGCGCAGGCGCTGATCGGTGCTCTGGAGCCGGGGCTCGACGAAGTCGAGCGGCTGGCCAAGGCCGAGGAGCTGGCAGGGCTCCTGGAGACCGGCGACGATATGCCCGCCAAGCTGCGTCGCAGAGTTCTGGACTGCGGAGAGGGCTCCGGACATGTCGTCTTCGTCGACCAACTTGAGGAGTATGCACTCGCCGACACGGGCGCCGCGCGGGACCTGTTCGGGATGCTCGCCGACCTGGCGGGCAATGACGGCGCGGCCGTGCTGCGGGTCGTCGCCACCACACGCCCCGACTCCCTCGACGTGCTGCTGACGGGCGACACGTCCGACCTTGTGAGCGACGCGGTGCAGTTCCTCGCGCCGCTGGCCGCCGACGACCTGGAGCGGGCGGTGACCGAGCCCGTCGACGCCGTGCCTGGGGTGTGGTTCGAGCCGGGCCTGCCGAAGCGGATCGTGGCGGACGCGGGCGACGAGCCCGGGCGCATGCCGCTGGTCCAGTTCGCCCTGACGGAACTGTGGCAGCGCCGCACCTCCCCAAGGCTCACCCGAGCCGCCTACGACGACTTCGGCGGCGTCGCGGGCACCCTCGTCACCTACGCGGACGAAACTGTGGCCGGGCTAACGTCAGCCCAACAGGAGTGTGCGCGACGCCTGTTCGTGCAACTGGCCCAGCCAGGAGAGGGCGACACCTTCCGCCGCAGGCCCACCCGCACCGCCGACCTCGCCTCCGAACTGCTCGACCTGGCGCGGAAGCTGGCCCCCGGCAAACTCGTCGTCCTCTCCCGCGCCCGTGGCGGTGCCGAGCAGGAGGAGATCGTCGACCTGGCGCACGAGGCGCTGACCCACCTCTGGCCTGCCCTGAGGCAATGGCTCGTCGACTCTCGCGACTTCCGCGCCTGGCAGGAGCAACTGAGGGACGACCTGCACCGCTGGCAGGCGCAAGACCGCAAGACCGATCGGCTGCTGAGCGGAACCGACCTGGCAGAGGCCGACCGCACGCTGGCCCACCACTCCGACGACATATCCGCCGACGAGCGGGGCTACATCCTGCTCAGCCGCCGCCACTCCCAGCGCGGCACGCGCCTCAAGCAGGCCGCGGTCGGGGCGCTCGCCGTTCTCACGGTGCTTGCCGTCGTGCTGGGGCTCTCCACCTGGACGACCCTCAAAAGCACCGAGAAGCGGGTGCGCACCCAGGCCGCGGGCCTGTTGGCCCAGGCCGCCGAGGAACGCCCGGGCAACGACCCGACCACCGCGATGCAGCTTGCGCTGGCCGCCTGGAACACGAAGCAGACGTCCAAGACTCGCCAAGCCCTGCTGCACCAGTACGCGCGAGGGCAATACCTGGTCGGAAGCTATCCGTCGGTATGGCGGGGGCAGGTCACCGGTATGGACGCCACCGCTGACGGCCGGACCCTCGTGGTGCGGTCGAAACGTGAAAGCGGCGAGCGACAGACGATCACCGTGGTTACGGGTGCCCTCCAAGGCAAACCAAAGGCAAGGGAGTTGGGCGGCGTTCCCGAAGGGGATCTGGTGACCGCTGTCAGCCCAGATGGTCGTTTCTTCGCTGCGACGGCAGGTGGCGGGGTGCGGCTTTGGCGGTTGAGTGAGCCGAAGCATCCCGAGGTTCTGGGGCTCGGTGACTACGACGTTCCCGAAAAGACGATCAGTACATTCTTGGACTTCAGCAGTGACGGAAAGCGGCTGCTGCTGGCGATGAACGAAGCCATTGGCGGATGTTATGCCGGCACTGAGGCATGCCACCCCCCTTTCATCGGGGCTTGGCACGTGCCCTCCGGTATCCGTATCGACGTATCGGACCGGATCGTCCCCGAGACTGGGCTGCAGGACGCGGCGTTCACTTCCGACGCAGACACCGTAGTGACGATCACCTCCACCTATAAAAGTCAGCGCGATCGCATCGAGTTGAGGGACCTCACCAATGGTCGGCTGCGATACACCTCCACCGCCGCGAAGTACGACTCGCAGCTGCGGGACGGCGGTGAGATCTTCTACACAATCTCCTCCCAATCGGGCACCGCTCACAGCCAAAGCCTTGGCCGCGCTGCGGGCCGCAAGACCGCCCTGCCCGCCGAGGGGGTTTTTCCGGACGCCACCTCGAGCTACGGCATAGACGCGGGACCGAATGCATACGATGAGGGGACCGGGAACTACGACGAGCCGACCTTGACCGATAGCCGCACCGGGCGCATCTACCGCACCCGCATCCCGACTTCGGGCAACCGCTCCGAAGCCAGTTACACGGGCGTCGCGGCGGTACCGCACGCGAAGGGTGGACTCACAGTGCTCGTGCCCATCGGCACGGCGCTGCTGGCGGTGCGGGCCGAAGCAGTCGGCAGCAAAAGCATCCTAGGGGATGGCTCTGAAGACTACGCGATGTCACCCGACGGACGCTTCGTAGCCAGGTACACCGGCGACCACCTTGAGGTCGTGGACGCCTCACGTACCCGCCTCCAGTCCGTGAAGTTGCCGACTCTCCGCTACATCAACTGGGGTGCGAACTGGACGGCCGACTCACAGCGGATCGTGCTGTGGGACGAGAACGGCACCCTCTACCGGTCGTATTCCGTGCGAGACCTTAACGACAGCGTGCCGCTCGATGATGCTTTCCCGAAAGGAAAGCAGGTGGCCAATGTCGCCGGGCTCCAGGCCAGTGAGATCGCTGTGCTGACCAAGGAAGGCACTCTGTTCCGCGTCGACGCCGCCGATGGGGCTGCGCTCAGCCAGCCCCTCCTCGTCCACCCCGAACCCAATCCCCCCGACGACCCCGAAGGACTTCAGGAGCGGAACCAACTCGTAGCTCGTCCGGGGCACCCTGGACAGGTGGCCGTAGTCACCAATCTGGGATCCCTCCGCGGTGAGGTCCTGCTGTGGGACGCCCATAAGGGCCGACGCATAACCACGCTGCCGGGACCGGAGATCACTGTGCACGGGATGCGCAATGGGTCACTCGCCTTCGACGCCGACGGCTCGCACCTCGCGGTGCAGAACGATACGGGGGAGGTGCGCGTGTGGGACGTGGACCGCAGGAAGCAACTGGCAAGCAGCGCGCTCAGCTCAGATTCCGAGTGGGTTGTTGGGTTCGGCCCCGGCGACAGCGTCGTCACGTATCTCTGGAAGAAGAAGCAGATCCAGATCTACGACGCGATGGGCGACGGCGCCTCCACCACTCTGGTGGTGGAGGCCATCGACACCGACATGGCAGCCCTCCTGCACGGCCCCCGCCTGACCACCGACACCGGCACCATGCGCCAGACCTTCGACCTGAACCCCAACACCCAATTCCGCACCCTCTGCGCTGCCGTAGGGCGTGACTACACCTCAGCTGAACGCAGGGTGATGCCGGCGGGAACGCCGTCGGAGCCGCCCTGCGACTGACTGTGTGGCAGTCGCCCGCCGCGCCCCAACTGCAACTACGTGGTAACCGACTCACTCACGGCAGGAACCCCCGAGCGCTCCGTGCACAATTCTGCGTATGACTAGTACGCAGGAGTTCAGCCTCGACGATGGCACAACGGTTCGGTTCCTGGTTTCAGGGGAAAGCCGACCTGCTCAGGAAAAGGCAGATGCCGTGGGCGGCATCGGACCGATCGTTCCCGTGGCTCGGCGTGGACAGGCCGTCGCCGCAGTCGCCGCCGAAATGCTGCGCAGTACCCTCCAGCCGCTCGGCCCCCTGGTCCAGGAGGTGCACGATGCGGTGACCGCCGGGCCCACACCGCCCGCCGAGGTCGCCGTCACCTTCGGCGTCCAGCTCGGACAGGACCTGAAGCTGGGCATCGTAAACGGCAGCGGACAGGCACATCTGACGGTCACTGCCACCTGGAAGCCTGGGGCGTGAAACACGTTCTTGAGCACCCTGGCGCCGAGATCGTGTGCCGTGACCGGCTGATGGCCTTCACCAAGGCCATCAGCCAGGCAGCCTCCGACGCACTGGAGGTGCCAGATCGGTGGCACCTCCTGAAGAACCTCTCGGCAGTCGCGGAGAAGACCTGCCGCCGACACCGCGAACCCCTACGACAGCCAGTTGCCACCGACTCCGGCCTGAAGCCGACCGGCATGCAATCGCCGCTCCCTGGCCGGAGTGCGCCATCGCGAAGTCAACGAACTGGCATTCCCTGAGCGCCATCGGCCGCTGCCCGCTCTCGGCCTTTTGGATCCCAGTTCCGGAGCCGGTTTCCACAGCGGCGGCGGAGCATGTCCGTGAGCACTCCCGCGCGAAGTCGCAGGCCAAAGCTATCTCCAGGCAGGCGCTCCGCGCGGCGCTCAGAGTCTGCATCCTCTTTCAGCCGCGGGAGCGCGTTCGCATCGCTCCGGTTGGCTAGCCGCAGTCCTGATGGCGGAGTCGGGTGGAGGGCTGTGGGAGTGTCTTTGTCTTCACTGAAGGATGGGTGTTTCTGCGCCGTGTGAAGTTTCAACTGAGCTCTGGGCATGCCGAGTTGTGTGGGACGGCTGTGCCGGGAATGCTGGCGTTTCGCGACACGCCAGCAAGGTGGGGGAGTCCATGGCTGCGGTACTGGGGAGCGATGTCCTTGAGGCGTCGCAGGTGCGGATCCGCTCGGCTGCGGGTGAGGTGGTCGGCGCCGGGTTCCTCGTCGCCGCCGATGTGGTGTGTACCTGCGCCCACGTCGTCGCCCGGGCGGTCGGAGCGCCAGATGCCGTGGAGTGGGCGCCCGGCCAGTCGGTGGATATCGACTTTCCGCTGCTGGATGGCAGTACCCGGCAGGCGACCGTCGTGTCCTGGCGGTTGGGCGGGGCGGATGTCGCGTTGCTGCGGCTCGACGCGGGCGTCGAGGGCGCGAGGCCGGCGCCACTCGTCGACGGGACCGACGTATGGGGGCACACGTTCAGGGCGTTCGGCTACCCGGCAGGCGCCGACCACGGCATCTGGGCCTCTGGGGTGCTGCGCGCCGGGCAGGGCTCGGGCTTGGTGCAGATGGAGGCGCAGCGGCCGGGGCCGCACATCATGGAGGGGTTCAGCGGGGGGCCGGTCTGGGACGATGCGCAGGGCGGCGTCGTCGGGATGACAGTCGCCGCACACGAGGGCGAGAGCACCGCGTATCTGTTGCCGTCGGACGCGCTGGTCGATGAGGAAATCCTGGAGCCTCGCTGCCCGTTCAAGGGACTCGCGGCGTTCACGGAGGACGACGCAGAGTTCTTCCACGGCCGAGACAGTGACATCGTCCGCGTGCACACAGCCGTCAGCGGGCGGGCCGTGACCCTCGTCGCCGGGCCCTCCGGATGCGGGAAGTCGTCCCTCGTGCGGGCCGGGGTGCTGCCCCTGCTGCGGGCCGACGGCATGAGCGTGACTGAGCTGCGGCCGGTGCCCGGGGTTCGGCCGGCAGCCGTGGTCGCACGGGCTCTCATCGGAATCCTGGAGCCGGACGTCGGTGAGGTCAAACGGCTCGTCAAGGCCGAAGAGCTGGTAACACTCCTGGAGACCGGCGACGATATGCCCGTCGAGCTGCGCAGCCGGGTCCTCGCCCGCGGAGAGCGCACCGGGCACGTCCTCTTCGCCGACCAACTTGAGGAGTACGCGGGTGCCGACCCAGGCGCCGCACGGGACCTGTTCGGGATGCTCGCCACCCTGGCGGGCAATGACGGCGCGGCCGTGCTGAGGGTCGTCGCCACCGCGCGGCCCGATTCCCTCGGCGTGCTGGTAACGGCCGACACGTCCGAGCTCGTCAGCGACGGTGTGCAGTTCCTCGCGCCGCTGGTCGCCGACGACCTGGAGCGGGCGGTGACCGTGCCCGTCGACGCCGTGCCTGGGGTGTGGTTCGAGCCGGGCCTGCCGGAGCGGATCGTGGCGGACGCGGGCAATGAGCCCGGGCGCATGCCGCTGGTCCAGTTCGCCCTGACGGAACTGTGGCAGCGCCGCGACCGCTCGATGCTCACCCAAGCCGCCTACGACGATCTCGGCGGCGTCGCGGGCGCCCTCGTGAAGTACGCGGACGACACACTCGACGGGCTGTCGCAGCCCCAACAGGACTGCGCCCAGCGGCTGTTCGTGCAACTGGCCCGGCCCGGCAAGGGCGACATCTTCCGTCGCAGGCCCACCCGCACCGCCGACCTCGCCCCCGAACTGCTCGACCTGGCGCGGAAGCTGGCCCCCGGCAAGCTCGTCGTCCTCTCCCGCGCCCCCGGAGGCACCGAGGGCGAGGAGATCATCGAGCTGGCGCACGAGGCGCTCATCCAGCTGTGGCCACGCCTGAGGCAATGGCTTGTCGACTCCCGCGACTTCCGCGCCTGGCAAGAACAACTGAGGGACGACCTGCGCCGCTGGCAGACCCAACACCAAGAGTCCGCCCGCCTGTTGACCGGAGCCGACCTGGTCGAGGCAGGCCACAGGCTGGCCCACCACTCCGCCGACATATCCGCCGACGAGCGGGGCTACATCCTGCTCAGCCGCCGCCACTCCCGGCGCGGCGCGCGCCTCAAGCAGGCCGCGGTCGGGGCGCTCGCCGTTCTCACGGTGCTCGCCGTCGTGCTGGCGCTCTCCACCAGGACGACCCTCAAACACGCCGAGGAGCAGCTGCGCACCCAGGCCGCCGGCCTGCTCGCCCAGACGGCCGAAGACCGCCCGGGCAGCGACCCGACCACCGCGATGCAGCTTGCGCTGGCCGCCTGGAACACGGAGCAGACCCCCGAGACCCGGCAGGCCCTGCTGCACCAGTACGCGCGCGGACAATACCTGGTCGGAAGCTATCCGTCGGTATGGCAGGGGCAGGTCACCGGCATGGACGCCACCGCTGACGGCCGGACCCTCGTGGTGCGGTCGAAACGTGAAAGCGGCGAGCGACAGACGATCAGTGTAGTGACGGGCTCTCTCCAAGGCAGGCCCCAGGCACGGAAGTTGTCAGGGGTCCCGGAAGGCGAACTGGTGACCGCCCTCAGCCCGGACGGCCGCTTGTTCGCAGCCACGGCTCGTGGTGCGCTGCGGCTGTGGCGGCTGAGCGATCCAGGGCCCCCTCAGGTGCTTGGCCTCGGTGACTACGACGTTCCCAAGGAAGAGATCAGTACGTTCTTGGACTTCAGCAGTGACGGAAAGCGGCTGCTGCTGGCGATGATCGAAGCCGCTGGGGGGTGTTACGTCGGTATCGAGGCGTGCCACCCTTTCGCCGGGGCTTGGCACGTGCCCTCCGGCACCCGTATCGACGTATCGGACCGGATCGCCCCCAGAGGGCTGGAAGGGGCGGCGTTCACGTCGGACGCGGACACTGTCGTAACGATCACCTCCAACGTCTTCAAAATGCTGCCCAGGCGCATCGAACTCCGAGACCTCACCACCGGTCGGCTCCTGTACACCTCCACTGTCGCCAATGGCGACAAGATAGAGCTACGGGCTGGCGGTGAAGTCCTCGTCACAGAAGTCGGCGACTACCTGGACTCCACCGTGTACAGCCAGGTGCTCGGCCGTGCCCCGGGCCGCAAAACCGTCCTGCCCGTCGCGAAGTTGCATCCGGGGGACGCCACCTCGCGGTACGACATGGCCCACGGGGAGTGGACCATCGATTCAGATCCCTGGCCCGGTGGCTACGTCGAGGCAACCCTGACCGACGTGCGCACCGGACGTACCTACCGGACCCGCGTACCCACCTCGGGCGAGACTCCCGCCGCGTACACGGGCGTCGCAGCGGTACCGCGCGCCGGCGGCGGGTTCACCGTCCTCGTGCCTGTCGGCTCGGCGCTGATGGCCGTGCGGGCCGAAGTGGCGGGCATCGAGCAGGCCCCGGATGATGCAAACTTGGCCGCGCTGTCACCCGACGGACGCTCCATAGCCAGAGTGTCCCTTGGGCGCCTTGAGGTCATGAACGCTTCCCGTACCCGCATCCAGTCCGTGAAACTGCGCCACCCCAACACCTTGTGGCCGACCTGGACGGCCGACTCACAGCGGATCGTGCTGTGGGACGAGTACGACGGCCTCTACCAGTCGTACTCCGTACGGGATCTGAGCGACAGCGTGCCGCTCGGCGACGCTCTTCCGAAGTCCAAAGAAGTGGACACGGTCGCCGCGCTGCAAGGCAGCGAAATCGCGGTGCTGACCGAGGACGGATTCCTCGCCCGCGTCAACGCCGCCGACGGGGCTGGGCTCGGCCGCCCTTTCCTCGTCGACCCCACACCCAACCCCGCTGACGCCTCCGATATTGCTGAGGTACGCAGCGAACTCGTCGCCCGTCCCCGCCACCCGGGGCAGGTCGCCGTGGTCACCAACTTGGGAGCCACCCGCGGCGAGATCCTGCTGTGGGACACCCGCAAGGTCCGGCGCACAGCGAAGTTGTCGGGACCAGGCATCGTAGTGCCAAACCACCTCGATACCTTCACCCATGGGCTCGCCTTCGACGCGGACGGCTCGCACCTAGCCGTGCAGAACTCAGACGGCCAGGTGCACGTGTGGGACGTCGACGGCAGGAAGAAGCTGGCCCGCAGCGCGTCCCGATCAACTGACGACACCCTCGTCGGTTTCGGACCCGACGACAGCATCGTCACGTACCTCGCCGAGAAGAAGCAGATCCAGATCTACGACCTGACGGGCGGCGACGCCACCACCCTGGCGGTAGATGGGGGGAACCTCACCAACGACTGGCTGTCGGCCTTCGTCCACGGCCCCTACCTGACCATCGAGACCGCCGATCTACGACAAACCTTCGACCTACGCCCAGACGCCCAGTTCCGCACCCTGTGCGCCGCCGCAGGGCGCGACTACACCAAGCCCGAACGCAAGCTCCTGCCGGACGGAACCCCGTCGAAGCCGCCTTGCGCCTGACAGGCCCCGCACGCGCCGTATGCCGCACGGGCGCGCCAACCGGCTTCATAGACGACCTGGCCGCCCGTTGTCGCGGATGCATAGTCGCCCGAGTAGTGCTCCATGCCGTTTATCGAGCGAACCCGCGCCACGGTTCGGACTCGTCGAAATCCCTCAACCGAAGTCGCCGGGAGGGTATTTCACGAGCCCACCGTCCACATACCGAATCGACGCCGTGCGGCTCGTGTGCTTGGGAGAGCCCTTGCGCACTCAGTCGTGACGTCGTACTCGGCACCAGCCTTGTCGTACTCGCCCAGGTCCCAGGCCACCCATCCGGCAAGGGCAGCGGTTTCGCCGGCTGCGATGGTGAGAGCCCGCTCGTGCGCGCCGGCGTGAGGCAGGGCTGCGGTCATCGGGTCAAGGTGCGACTCAACCGTGCCTTGCAGGCGCCGGGCACTGAGATTGAGTTCCTGGACGTGCAGGTCAGCAGCTCGGTTGACGAGCGCGATCGCAGCGGGCGTGTCGATGCGGGACCCCTTGCTCAGAGCGAAGGCGAGCCGCCCCCAGGGCTCGGCAGCCGCGCTTACGCCGATGGCGGCGCTGCCCAGCAACTTGCGGCGCTTCACGTCGTCCTGGTCCTCCTCTTCACGGACGTTCCCCCTCCTCCGTCGGGCGCGGGCGGCGTTGGCCTCCCGCAGTAGTTCTTCGAAGGGGACGCCGGAGGCCGCTGCGATGTGGGCGAGTGTGTGGTTCGTAGGGACGTTCTCGAACTTCTCATAGCGGCTGATCTCCCGGCGCGTCAGAGTTGCCCGGCCGGAGACAGCGTTGATCGCGTCTGCCTGCTGCTCTTGCGTCCGGCCTGCGTCATTCCGGAGCCGAAGTAACAGTTCAGCGAACGGATCTGGCATGAGTGTGACCTCTGTCGTGGGCGGAATCCAATCATGGCCCCAATTCCCCTACGAGTTTCCCCCCTTGAAAGATTTTTCCCCCTCTGGATTCCCCTGGTAGACGGCTTCGTAGCGCGGTGCGATGAGCCCATGACAACGTTCCTTAAGCCGGACGACCGAAACCAGCCGGTGCTGCTCCGGGACGAGATCAAGTTACGCGGCCATCTCTTGCCGAATCCGGTCCAGGGCGTGGCCTGCGGTCTCCCTGATCTCCGGCAGCCGGGGGTGCGCCGCGCGCACGATGCGTTGCAACTGGTGGGGAAGTCGCTGGCGACTAGCTTCGTCGACCGCGGTGTGCAGGGACTGCGCGGCGCTGCTGCAGTCGTCGGCGGTCAGCCGTACTTGGGCCACCGTGATGAGCTCGATCACCCGCCACTGGGGTGCGACGGTGGTCGTCGGCACAGGGCTGCCCTGCTCGATCAGTTGTATAGCTACGCCGGTCCTGCCGGTGGTCATCAGCCCGCGCAGTCGGATCTCGTGCAGGGCGTAGGGGTTGAACAGCGACGTGTGTTCGGTCTCGTCGAGGAGCCGGTTCGTCTCGCGCATTGCCTCGTCGAACAGGGGCTGGTTGTGGAGGGTGCCGGCCGCGCGAGCGAGGAGCGGGAGTACGGCTGCTTTCGCTGCTGGGTCGGGTGCGAGGGCCGCGGCGTGTTGCAGGCGGTCGACGGCGGCGCCGTGGATGCGGGCCTTGCGGAGTTCGTTGCCGTGCATGCGCAGCACGTAAGAGGTGAAGGCCGGGTTGTCGAAGTAGCGGGCGATGTCGATGCTCTTCGCGGTCCAGCGGGCGGCGGTGCTCAGTCGTTCCTCGGGCAGGACGTTGCCGAGGGCGACGCCGAGGCCGACACGGGCTCGGGCCAACAGGTGCAGGGCGTCCCGTTCTGTGTGCCCGTCGTCCATGCGTGCTTCGAGCCGGGCGATCAGGGGCCACAGCTCGGCGACGGCTTCGGAGGCGTGCCCGGACTGTCGGGCGATCTCGGCGAGGCGGACGGTGGACTCGCCGAACTGGAGCATGGCGCGGTGGTCGGTGTCGGCGGGATCGGTGACGCCGACAATGTGCGGAGGCAGACGCAGGGTCTGGGCGATGTGCCGGCGGGAGCCGATGTCCTCGAGGCTGCGTTTGCCGAGTTCGAGGAGCGAGATGTATGTCTTGTCGTAGCCGAGGAGCTGGCCGAGTTCGGTTTGGTTTATGCCGTGTACAGCGCGGTGGAAGCGCAGGATGGCCCCGACGTCGCGGGTGGCCAGGATGGCCTCGGCCTGCGGGGTGGCCCAGTGCCACAGGGCGTGTTGCGCGCGCCGTGCCACCATCGCGTTGTCCATGGTCGGTCACATCCGTGCGTACCAGGTGGCGATGGACTGCTTGTATCCGTCCGGCATTGTCAGTCCTGGCACTTCGTCGGCGGTGAACATGCCGACCTGCTTGTGTTCGTGACTTACCACGGGGGGCACGTCCGGGGTGAGGACGAGGCAGCCGTAGGTGACGATCACGACGCGGCGGTCCGGCATGGTCACGGGCAGGGGCTGGTAGATCCACACGTCCAGGAGGGGACCGGCCTTGACCGCCCAGCCGGTCTCCTCCTCGATCTCCCTTTCCACTGCCAACTCCGGTGTGCCGTCGGTGGGTTCGAGTCGGCCTCCGGGCAGTTCCCACTCCTCGCGTTCGTTCTTCAGCAGCAGGACGCGTCGGCGGCTGTCCACGGCTACGCCCTTGACGGAGACGGGCCAGGTGGGGGGCGTGTGCGCCATCGCTCTCCTCGGATTCCACGTGCGGCCGGGGGTGGTCGGAACGTAGCACGCGGCCCGTGCTGCGAGTCGGGCGTGGGCGAATTGCCCGAGTCGACAGTCTGTCGCTTTACCCCCGAGGCGTCGGCGCCGAACAGTGAGACCAATCCATCGCCGCGAAGGAGTTCCGTGATGCGCCGAGTTCATCAGCCGTACGCCGACGTCTTCGTGCGCAATCGTATCGATGTCACCGTGCCGGGGGCGGAGGAGGAGATCGCAGGAAGGCTGCGGGATACGGGCCTGGTCACTGTCGATGGTCTCGCCTCGCGTCCTGCTGTGCTCGCTTTTGCCACCCGGATCATGAATGTGGTGTCGCATCGCGACAGTGACCAGGACGGCCTCACCACCATCCGGGACACGCGGCGCGACGCGCATCGGTCGGGCCTGCCGGGTTCGGCAACGGTCCGCTTGACCCGCACACGGAACGCTCCGGCACACCCAATCCGCCCCGTCTGATGCTCCTTGTGTGCGGGCAGGCTGCCGTGACCGGCGGGGAATGCCTGCTCACCGACGGGCAGGCCGTGCACGCCGACCTCTTCACGGGTCAGCGGGAGGCCGGGGTTGCGCTGACACAAGCCCGCACCGCGTTCTTCGGCGCTGGAGACGGTCATGCCACGCAGGTGTTCACCGTCCACAACGGTCTGCGGGTGTCCGTTCGTCTGTGGTTCGACGGACTGGCGCGCTGGAATCCGATCGTTGCGCCCTACCTTCCGCAGCTGCGGGCCGCAGCGTCACGTCATCAGGTGGGTCTCGCCCTGGCTCCCGGGCAGGGGTACCTGCTGGACAACGAACGCTGGCTGAACGCGCGACGTGCCTTCACCGGCGATCGGCTCTTCTGGCGCGCTCTTGGCCAGCCCCTGCTTCCCATGCCGTGAGGGTTCGTTCCCGCCCTCACCTGCGTCCGTACCCCCTCGCTTTCTGAGGCGGCTGATGACGGAGCGAAGCATGACGCTCGCCACAGGAGCGATGACGTCCCCCACGTCTGTCGCCGTTGCCTGGTCAGCTGGGGACCGGCCAGTGGAGAGCGGCTTCGAGGTCGACTTCCTGCCGGCTGACAACCGCACTGGGCAGATGAGACGGATCACCAGGGCCCAGCTGCGCCACTGGGACCTGACGACGCTGGCCGACGATGCCACGCTCGTCGTCTCCGAGTTGGTCACCAACGCCATCAAGCACGGTAGGGGAACACCGGTTGGAGTGCGGGTGCGGCGCTCCGTCTATGAACTGCGCATCGAAGTCACCGACGGCTCCCCAACTCCGGCCCGGCTGCGTTCCGCCGGCATGGCCGACGAGAGCGGCCGCGGCCTGCTACTCGTCGCAGCCATCGCGAAGGAGTGGGGCGTGAGCCCCGACTGGCACCATGACATGGTGCTCCCTCGCGATCCCCGAAGGGGGACCGTGATGGTCGCAGTGACGGCTGACGTCGCCGTGCGGTTGCTGAGCCCGCGAGCCTCCAACGATCACGAGACGGTGGGTGCGGTCCTCTACGGCCTTCGCCGCTCCCTCGCCAGCGAGGCGATCGACGAGCAGCTCTACGACGACTTGGAGGCCGTGCTCGGCGAGCGCGCCCACCCGGCTCCGCATGAAACCGCCGTGATGGCGGGGCGCTTTCGGACGGCGACCACGACGCTCGTGGAGATCGTGCCGCGCCTTGTGCAGCCGTACCCGGTCGATGAGATGCGCCACCTGATCTACCTGAGCGCCGAGCACCCCCACCCCGAGGCTGCACACGGCCACCTCCGCCGGTTGGCCCTGGCCGTCCTCGCGCTCCTGGACCTGATGGGAGATGACGCCTCGTGACGCGCTGTCGCCCGCTCCCCGCTAGCCCGTTCATACCGCCGAGAGAGATGAACCGTTCCGTGCGCCCAGCGACCGAACCGCGTCTGATCCCCTACATCACCCAGCGGGAGGGGGAGGACGCCGCGCCGGACAATCTCATCATCGTCCGCCACGCCTGCGGCCCCAGGCTCTACTACGCGGATGAGGATGCCCAGGGCAGGGACCGGCCGCTGCGGGGCGTGCTGTGGGCGCGGTGCGGGTTCAACCCGGTGGACGAGCACAAGATGCCGACGGGCGAGCCGCAGTGGAAGCTCATGCACCCCTACCGGCAGATGCTGACGATGCAGGCCCTGCGCTGCCAGGTCTGTACGCAGCCGGCACGAACCCCCCTGGGTTTCATCTTCCTTGCCGGGCCAAAGGACGAGGACCCCTCATGGGCCACGCTCCGTACGAACCAGCCTCCGGTATGCCCGAAGCATGCCCGCGCCGCTGCCGCGCTCTGCCCGCACCTGGAGAAGAACCCGATGGTCTTCCTTGCGAAGAGTGCACCCTTGTACGGGGTCCTCGGCACCCTCTATGGCCTCAACGCGAACCAAGTGGTGCACGTCGCCGCCCAGCCGGACGACGCCCTGCCCTTCGGACACCCGGACATTGCCACCCTGCTCGCCTCGCAGCTCATCCGCCGGCTGAGTTCCTTCCGCGTTGTCGGCATGGACGAGCTGATGCAGGAGCTCCCCGCGAGAGCCACATAGGCACTCGTCCCTCCCTCGACGCGGACGAGCTCCAGGGAGGGACGGGATGCACCTCCCGGTGCCGGGCCGTCTTCCCCTCCCCGGGCGGCCCGGCACCGGGACCCGTCACCGATCCGACTCACTCAAGGGGGCAACCCGTGCACGATCTACTTCCCGGCTTCGTCGACCGGCTACTCGATCAGGGGAGCGACCCGGGCGAGATTCCCGAGGTCCCGGTATCCAGTGCCACGGGATGGCTTGGGCCCCTCGCCGCGCGGATTCTCAGCGTCCCCAGCGCGGGCACGCATCGGCCCGCGGACGCGTTCCTCGCTCACGGCTACGTCCACCTCCCGCTTCCGGCGCCCGACGGCCGTCCGGTCTACCTGCGCCTGGGTTCCCGTTCCGCCATGGTGCCGTGGCCCGTACTTGCCACCTCTGTCGTTTTGACGGTTGCGGGCTCCGTCGCGCTGGAGATGTATCAGGAAGTCGCCGACTCGCTGGCCGGCCGCCCGCAGTACGCGCGTAGCTTCGGCCCCGAGCAGGTGTTCGCCGTGCACCCGGGCACGCAGTGCGCGACCCAGAGCAGCCCGGGCGGCGTGCAGGTCCTCGCCGCCGCGAGTACCTCACCGCGGGTGGGCACGTCGCTGACCGGCGACGCGTACGCGGCCGCCGTCCAGCGCGCCCGATGGGTCCTCGAAGGCCTCGCCCATGGCGCTCCGGCAGGGGATCGACGGTGAGGACTGCAGCCACCTGGCTGGACCGGGTGCCGTCGCTGGATATCCCGGATCTGCGTGAAGTGCACCGCATCACCCGCGCGCTCCTTGACCAGCTCGCCGGCGACCGGGACCTGTTGACCCTGCTGGTCAGAGAAGTCCTGCACGACCCTGAACGGCTGGCAGCCAGCCGCGTCACGCTCCTGCTCGATCGGCTGTCGCTCTATCAGGCGCCCGACCGCGGCTTCGAAATCCGCCTCAATATGAACCCGCGGCCCGACAACCAGCTTGTTCCGCACGACCATTGCTATGCGTTCGCCACCCGCATCCTCGCCGGGGGCTACCTGCATGTCGTTCGCCGCCGCACCGACGGCTGGGACGGCCCGTTTACCGGGGCCGACCTCGAACCCGCCATCGTCACCGTGAAACGGCCCGGCAGCGCGTACACGCTGGACCACACGATGGTGCACCAGGCGGTGATGGAGCCGGGCACCGTCACCCTGTTCGTGCGTGGCCCCCGCCGCAAGCAGGACTCCCACGCGGCGAAAGAGCTGATGCCGCCCAAGGAGACCTGGCCGGCTCCGGCCGGGCCCGGCGCCTGGGCCGTCGAGTCCCGGCCCGCGACGGTCGAGGAGTACACGCAGATGCGCACTTACCTGATGCAGCAGCGCTTCATCAACTGATGGTCCGGCATTCCGTGAGCCCCGCGCGCGCAGGTTTCGTGACGCGAGAGGCTACGGCGCACAACCGCACTTCGTGAGGAGCATCCGATGACCGTCGTACTGACGACTGACCACCCGGCATGGCAGACCGGTGACGACGAGCAGCATGCACGCGCCGTTCGTACCCCCTCCGGGATCTGGACCCTGTCCTTCGACCGGCAGGGCCTGCATATGACGTGCGTGCACGGCACGGAGGACGTGAAGCCCGCGTTCGTCACCACAGACCCCGCCCGTACCCGCCGCCGCTCCCGCGTCGCTCCGGGACGGTCTGCATCAGCTGGGCACCACGCAGCGCTTGGCCAATCCGTGGCTCTGGGACGCGATCACCACCGCCCTCCTGCGGCAGGTCGTCCGCGCCGACCAGGCCCGCAAGCTGCTATTGGTAACCCGGGCTATCGGAACCTGCGGAATGCTGTGGCGCAACAGGCGGCGATCGCCTCGGGACGACGATTAGGTCTGGGTGTCGACCTGGTCGATGGCGACGACAAGTTCTTCGACCAACACCTGGTGCTGCTCTCGCTCGGTATGCCGTGTTGGGCTGGTCAGGACCAGCGTCTTTGCCAGTCCAAGAGCCTCTGGTCCAGCGCCCAGCAGTTCGCGGGTGACGATGATGGAGTCCATCACGCCGATTCCACGCGCGCTCAGCATCTCCTGGATGGCTGACATCTCCGTGCCCGTCGCCAGCAGGGGCCGGAGTTCGGCAGTCAGAGCCGAGGTTGCGCCAGGTGGCCATCGCGCGGGGCGCGTTGTCGGTCCGCAAGGCGTCCTCGGCGAAAGTGATGTCGCGGACGTGATGCAGGACTAGCTGCGCTCCCCGCCGTCGGCTCTCGGCTGGAGGTGCCCCGTACGGAAAGAGAAGCGGGCGACGTAAGTAGCCCAGTGTTGATATTCGGACGCGGCGTCCGAAGCGCCAGTCTCCGCGACGACTCGCTCGGTGACCGATGCCAGGCGGCTCCAGATGTACTGAGAGTGCTCGGACGGCTGCTCCTGTCGCGCGGGCTGTTCGCGCGTGTGCACCCTCCGGAGCAGAGCCGTGAAGTCTCCCGGCAGTGCCCCGGTCCCGGCATCGAGCAAGGTTTCCAGGACCACCGCGCCCTGAGCCGGATAGCCGATGAGGACCGCGAGCAGGAGGATCAGCGGTTTGTGGTCGCCCGAACGGACACGCTCGATGTCGGTTTCGTTGAGACAGGTGCGCAGGAGACGGTAGGTGTTCACCAGCCTTCTCGCCGTCCGCGGAGTGGCGATGAGCGGACCGACAGACATGATCATGTCGTGCTCGGCACGCGTCAGCCGAAGTGCTTCGAGCTTCAGCGCGGCCTCGGGGTCCGGATTCTCGATCGCCCAGACCTGCACGGTGCCGTCCTGCGCGCCCGTGGCGAGCCGACGGCCGCTGGGCGAGAAGGCCAGCGCCGTCACGGCCGAAGTCGCCTCCAGCTGTGCGCGGAGCGTGCCGGAGGTGACCTCCCACACTCGGACCCGGGTGTCCTCGGCGACGGCGATCAGGCCGTCCGCACTCAGCGCGATCCGGGCGGTGGCCAGCACCGGTGGCAGTACCTGTGAAGGTGTGATGGGCCCGGGCGTCCCGGCCGTGTCCCACAGTCCCAGGAGTGTCTCGGTACCGATGAGTGCCAGTCGCCGGCCCAGCGGATCCATGACGGTCCGCTCGATCCGGCCGGGGTCGGGGGACACCTCGAAGGAGCCACCGGCGGTTCGGCTCAGCCGTACACCGTCGGCGTCCGCGAGCAGTCGCCATGAGCCGGTCCAGGCCAGCAACGCACCCGCCTGCGGTGCAGTGATGTCCAGTTCGACGACCTCTCCCATGACCCTGTCTTGAACATGGCCCGCGGGCGTTCCGCCAGCCTCGTGCCAGGTCAGCGCCACTTCGGAGCCGTCCTCGGAGAACAGCACGGAAGGGGTGGTGGGGAGGGGCGGATCCGGTGCGCTGACTCTGCTGAGGATGGTGCCGCGCTCGTCCGCCACCAGTGCCACGGCGTCTTCGAACTCGCCGGTGAGCAGCACATTCCCCTCAGGTGTGAACGTGACGGTCATGAGTTCGCCACCGGTGATCTTCTGTGTCAGGTGAGGAACGCCGTTCGCGCGAAGGTTCCGGTGGGTGAGGACGGCCGCGGAGTCGACGGACACGATCAGGGGACGGTCGTCGGTGAGGCCGAGGGCTGCGACGGGACCGGTGTCCTGATACCGGTGCAGCTCGCGGGCGACGACTCGGGGCGTTCCGGGAGCGGCGACCGTCGCGGAGGGGCGTGCCGTCGGCGGCGGCTGTGAGGGTTGGGGTGCCGTCTGCCGAGTGGTCACGGGCTGCTGCTCAGTGGCGACGGCGGCCGCCTCCTCGGGGACGGAGGGCAGGGGCTCGTGCAGGTCGGCACCAACCAGACGCGTGTATCCCGCTGAGGACATGGGTGGCAGGCACAGCGGGATCTGGAAGATCTTTTCCAGGTAGTTCTGGGGCGTGGAGGCCCAGTGCTGGGTGTCCTCCACAGCTGTGGGCACGCTGTCGGAACCCAGAACGTCACGGTAGTGAGCGTGTACCGACCGCAGCAGCCATTGCGCGTCCACGCCGACCACCACGACGAAAAGGGGGAAAGCGAGCAGCAGTTGGATCGCCTGGAGAACCTCGACCACGCGAGGGGGCGGGCATCTGTCGAGGTCGTCGATGTAGAGCACGATGCGTTCGAGGTCGGTGGTGGCGGAGAGGGGCGAGGTGTTCTGTGCGGTGAGCCGGCGACTGAGTTCTTGCAGGTCACGTCGGAGCAGGGCCATCAGGCCTTCGTGCCGCCGGTAGTCGTCATCGTCGAGGCGTTTGAGCGCGTAGGCACGGATGCTGCTCTCCTGTTCCAGGTCCCGGATGCTGGCGTCGATCGCTGCGGTCTGCTCCTCGATCCGGGCGATACGGCGCTGCAGGGCCTCCTGGCGGGCTTGCATCGGTATGCGGCGTTGCCGGTCGACTTCGTTCACCGCGTCCTCGGCCACCTTGAGCGCCTGCTTCAGTCGGCGCAGATAGGGGGTGGCGATCGCGGTCGCCAGGATGGCGGTGCCGAGCATGGACGAGATCGCGGCGATACTCGTGCCCAGGACGTTCCGCAACATGTAGATCAGCGCGGGCCCGAGCAGTACGAACACGGCAATGGCGGCCCCGAGTGCCAGGCGGACAGGCCAGTTGCCTCTGCTGAGTAGCAGCCACAGCCTCTGCAGGCTGTCGGCGGATTCCATCGCCTGAAGCTTCACCTTGCCGACCTGGGTAGCCGAGATTCCCGCATCGGTCAGTGCCTTGTCGGCCTGTTCGAGCACAGACGGCGCAACCACGTCCTGCACCTGCTTGAGGCTGTCGACGGTAAGGAGGCTACGGAGGTCCACCGGTTCGTTCCGGGCGAGGTCCTCAGTCGTCTTGCCGAGCTGCGCCTCAAGACTCCTCTTCTTGTCCTTGAGTTCCTGGCCCAGTACCCGGGCGGAAGGCAGGTCCCGCAGGGTCGCACGCGTATCGGTGTCGGTGAGGGCGAGCCGGTCGAAGATGGCGGAAGCCACGCTGGCCCACAGATTGGCGTCGAGATAGTGCCAGGCGTTGAACTCGACCTCGCACACTCCGCTACACAGGCCCGAGCCGACCTGTTCCAGCTCGGCCTGCTTCGATCTGCGCGCCAACTCCTTGATGCGTTGCCGCATCTGGGCCATGAAGAATGATTTCCCGGTACCCCAGTCGCCGAAGAGCCCGATCGACATCGGCGGTCTCACTTCGCGGGCCATGATCAATTGGCAGAGCGTGTCCACCTCCCGGGATATGCCCAGGCGGTCCTCGCCTTCGGCGACATCGGCGGCGTATCCCGCGTGGAACGCGGCGGGTGCGTCCGTATGGGGAGCTGTCGGGGTCTGGGTCTGAGTCGCCGCCTGTGGAGCGGAGTTGAAGTCCCCCAGAGGCCAGGGACGCAAGCCCTGGGTGTCCCCGATGAGCAGGAGGTTCTGGCCGTTCATCTCCGCGAAGGCCAGCGAGCAGACGTCCGGGCCGCTGCTGGTCACCTCCAGTAGCTTCGTGCCCGCCCCCACGTCCCAGATGTCCATGGTTCCCCCGGGACCACCGACGGCCACGAGCGGGCGTCCCAGCAGTACGGACAGGGCTCGGATCGGCGTCGGCCGGGCCGAGAGAGTTCGGAAGAGAGTCCCGTCGGCCGTGGCCCAGACACGTAGGGTCCCGTCCTCGCCGGCGCTGACGACCACCTCGCGACCGCCGACAGCTGCCACGGCCAGCTTATGGACGGGGCCGGTATGCATGGACTGACGCCACTTCTGCTCACCGGTGGCGTAGTCCCACGCCGCCACGTCTCCATCGGCACCCGCCGAGATGACCAGTGGACCGGCGACGGCGACCGCATTGGCGAAACCCTGGTGTGCCGTCGGGATGTCGATCTGGATGACGCCCTCGGTGTCCCCTCCCCGGATCGAGCCGTCATCGGAGGCGGAGCACACCATCCAGCGTCCCTCCACGGAACCGACGGCCAGGTCGTTGACCTGCGCGGCATGTCTCCACAAGACTCTCTCGACCGAGAGATCGACGCTTGACCGGACCTCTACCGCGTTGCTCTTTCCCGCACACACCAGCGAGTCACTGCCCGGTACCGGCGCTACGGCGAAGACGCTGTCCGTGCGGACCGTGGCTCGCGGAAGCCCGGTTTGCAGGTCGAAGACGCGCAGTGAGTCGTCGCCGCCCAGGGCGACACTCGGTACTCCGTGCGTGTCGTACACGGAGAGGCACCAGGTCCGGCCGGCATCCTCCATTGCCGGGATCGGTGAGGCCGACGGCTGGTATCGAGGGTTGGGGAAGAAGGGGAATTCCGGCTGGTTCAGGGGGTTGATCAGGCTGGTGACCAGCGTTTGAGGCAGATCTTTCTGCTGGGTTCCAAGTTGGTGCTGGATCTCTCGGGCGACAAGTGTCAGGGGTACGTATCTGACGCTCGGGTCCACATTATGGGCGTCTGTGGAAATGGATCTCAGGGTCCGGGCCGTCGCTTGTGTGAACAATCCGTCGAACGCCATTTCGTCAGCATCGGACGCGCCTATGATCCAGACGTGCTCAATGTCCGCTTCGCTGGTTGTTCTCAGGAACTGCGTCGAGCGCCGCGTGACGCTTCCCGCGTGGCTGACATCCAAGAGGAACAGGACCTGCGGGCCTGCGGCCCTGTCGGCCGCCTCCGCGATCCAGTCCTCGACTGTGGCCGCTCCTGCTTCGTCCCCCTCGGCACCTATGACTAGCAGGCGGCCTGAGCGATCCAAGGCGCTGTGGCTGATCACGTGCACAACTAGAACGTCTTCGGGCTCGGCATCACGAATCGCCTTCCGGACCGTTGTATCCATCTCGCGGGACGTTCTATCGGCCAATAGCGAACAGTCGAAATCGAATTCGCTGAGCCTGTCGGCGAGTTCCGCCGCACGCTTCGGAGCGAACGGCAACGGCGGATAACTGCCGGAGTTCTCTTCGCCGGAACCACCGAAATGTGAGCCGGCGATGAGAATGGCCCGCCGTGGCATCCGTTGCTCCATGGACATGCCCCCTGCCCTGCCGTCTACGCGGCGTCACAAACCTTCAGCGTCGCAGGTCCGCTGTGCCTCCGCACCGGAGTCGGCAATGCTCGTCGTCAGCGCCGGGACGACAGCCGCCGTCCAACAGCACATCGGCAAGGTGCCGGGCCAGGGCTTGGCATAGTCACGTGACGCCCAGTTCGTGGCAAACCGCCAGCTCAGCGGTATTCTCGGAACGTGACAGGCACGGCTTCCAAGATCATGGAGTCCTACCTTTCAAGCATGGGTTTCCACTGGTCATTCGTAAGACCGGTGGGCCCAGGGGCTCCGGGTATGGCTGTCATGGAGGAGACGATCGGATGGCTCAGAGAACATGGCCGCCCGGAGCCCCGCGACGACTCGACCGCCAATTGGGATACGCGACTTGATCGCTCTGTAGGACTACGTCGGCGAGGTCGTCTGCGGGGTGGACTGACGACGAGCTGACGGAGGTGGCCGTGCCCAGATTTGGGCCGGGATGAGCAAAGGAGCATCACCACTGTGTGGTGATCAACGAGCGAGGCGAACGGCTGCTGTCCCGCCGAGTCCTGAATGACGAGGCGGCCCTGCTGGAGCTGATTCGCGACGTCCTGGACATCAACCAGGAAGTGTTGTGGGCGGTGGACGTCAATCATGGCGATGCCGCGCTGCGATCGGTCTGCTGCTCAACCACGGTCAGCCCATGGCCTACCTCACCGGCCTGGCCGTCCACCGTGCGTCCGGCACCTACCGCGGTGAGGGCAAGACCGACGCCAAGGATGCCTTCGTCATCGCCGACCAGGCCCGCATGCGTCGCGACCCGGGCCTGCTGCGGCCCGGCGACGAGATAGCCGTCGACCTGCGTATCCTCACCACCCGCCGCACCGATCTCGCAGGCGACCGCACCCGTCAGATCAACCGGCTCCGCGCCCAACTGCTGGAGTTCTTCCCCGCGTTGGAACGTGCGCTGGACCTGACCAACAAGGGTCCCGTCATTCTCCTGAGAGCCTGTGTCTGAGCCTCACATGACAAGTTGAGCGGGGCTCAGACACAGGTCAGGGCGCTATCGCATGGACGTATCCGCCCGTTGACCTACTTAGAACCACCGCGGATAGGTGCCCTCGACGGCGGACTTCAGGATCTTGGAGTGCTTCGGGCAGACCCCGGAGATGCCGTCATTGGACACCATCTCCCCGTCGTCCTACACCAGTTCCTTCGTCGCCAGCCACTGTGCCGGCGGCATCCCCTCCATCTCCTACGTGGTACGAGGGCGGCGACGCCGGCTACATCGAGTACCGAGCCACCAGTACTGAGCGCGGAACCGGCCTACCTATCCGTCATCGACCTCCTGGTCGGCGGCCTCGTTGGCGCGGTCGATCTCGGCCATGTGCTCCTCCGCCCAGGTCCGCAGCCCCGCAAGCGCGGCCTCCAGGGACAGCCCGAGTCCGGTGAGCCGGTAGAAGACCCGCGGCGGCACGGTAGGTTCCACCCGGCGCGACACCAGCCCATCGCGGGTCAGGCTTCGCAGCGTCACGGACAGCATCTTCTGCGAGACGCCAGGCATCCGGCGTCTCAGCTCCGCGAAGCGCACCTCGTCCGGTGCGGCATCGGCGAGCGCCTTGACGGCCATGGACGTCCACTTCGTACCTATGCGATCCAGCAACTGCCGCGTCGGGCACCGGGGATCGAACAGATCGCCGCGCACCCCGCGACCGACGGCCCGGGCTTCTTGGGTGGTCACCTGTGGCTCACCACCTTCCCTGAAAGTGCCGTCTAGGCAGCGGTCGGACAGTTACCTATCGTTCTGTGGTCACCAATGGTAACCAACCGCAGGAGCCGTCTTGCCCGCCACCACCGCACACCAACTGCGCCGCATCGCGACGAACGGCGTCCAACTCAACGTCGCAATCGCCGGGGACGGACCTGCGGTTCTCCTGCTGCACGGCTTCCCGCACACCTGGCAACTCTGGAGCGACATCATGGGCCGACTGGCCGGGCAGTACCGGGTCATTGCCCCGGACCTGCGAGGCTTCGGTGCCAGTACACGAGCCGTCGAGGGTTACGACGCAGGCACCCTCGCCGCCGACGCCGAAGGGCTGCTCGTCGCACTCGGCGAGCCCTCGGCAGCAGTGGTCGGCATCGACGCGGGCACCGCCCCCGCCGTCCTGCTCGCGCTGCGTCGGCCCGGCCTCGTCCGGCGCCTGGTCGTGATGGAGGCACTGCTCGGCCGCCTGCCGGGAGCAGAACACGTCATCGCGGGCGGCGCCCCGTGGTGGTTCGGCTTCCACGCCGTCCCCGGCCTCGCCGAGACCGTCCTGGCCGGCAACGAGGCCCCGTACATCGACTGGTTCCTCGACTCGGGGACGCTCGGGCGAGGAGTACCCGACGACATCCGTGCGGCCTTCGGCCACGCGTTCACCGGGAACGGGGCTCTGCGCTGCGCGTTCTCCTATTACCGGGCCCTGCCCACCAGCGCGCAGCAGATCCAGGACGCCGTCGCGAAGGCTCGGCTGACCATGCCCACCATGGCCGTCGGCTCTCACCCCGTCGGCACCGGGCTCGAACGCCAACTCCGTCCCATCGCCGATGACCTGGTCGGACACCATCTCCAGGACTGCGGCCACATCATCCCCCTCGACCGCCCCGACGCATTGTTCGCGCTCCTTGCTCCCTTCCTCTCCGCCGATCTGCCGAAGTGACCGGAGCGGGCCGAAGGATCACGGTCGGCGGTTCGGGCGTTCGTCCCAGCGGTGAGTTGTCCAGGACCGCCGGATCAGGTTGCGCACGGTGATGATTGTGTCGGCGAGGTCGAAGAAGGCATCAATGACAGTGACGCGACGCTCATAGCAGCGGGCGAGACGGTGAAAGGCGTTCTGCCACGCGTGAGTGCGTTCGACGTACCAACGCCGACTGGCCTGAATGGGCGCCTTCTCCCCCTTGTGTGTTGGACGACTCTCTGTATGAGCACGTAGCCGGGGGTCGGCGACACTCGCGGTGGACATGAGTGCTGATCTTGGTGGGCAGCCTGATCTTGCTTCGTGCACGACGACACGGTGTGCACGAGGTGGAGGTGTGAGGTGCTCATCGTCGACACCGACGTCGTGCTCGTGGAACGCCAGCTGCGGGCTGGTGAGTTGACGTGTCCTGCGTGCGGGGCCGTGCTCGCGCCGTGGGGACACGGCCGGCCGCGGGAGATCCGTGGTGATCTTGGGTCACGGCTGTTCGTACGTCCTCGTCGTTCACGCTGTACCGGCTGCCAGGTCACGCACGTGCTGCTGCCGGAGATGCTGTGGCCGCGGCGGTCGGATGCGGCCGAGGTGGTCGGGGCCGGGCTGGAGATAGCTGCCCTGGGCATGGGGCACCGCCAGGTCGCCGCTCATCTGGGGCTGGCGGACGGCACGGTCCGCGGCTGGATCCGCCGCTTCCGCCGCAGGTCGGAGGACGTGCGCCGGTACTTCACCGTCGCCCTGGTCGCGCTCGCGGACGATCCGGTGATGCCGGAACCGACACAGACGCCGCTGTCGGATGCCGTCTCGGTCGTCGCGGCCGCCCATCGCGCGGCCGTGACAAAGTGGCCGCAGATGAACACGGTGTCGCGATGGGTCTTCGCCGGCCGGGCGATAGATGGCCGGGTGCTGACCTGCACTCCTTCAGCCAGTTGATCAACACGGGCCGCCCCTGGGCGGCGATCGGAGGCGCCGGAAGTCTTGATCGTGTCCGCCCCAAGAGGAGGCGGACGCTGATCGAGATGCGAGGAGAGTCCGCGCATGGCATTGAGCGAGGACGAGGACCGCCGCCGGGCGGAGAAGGCCCGGCAGGTCGGTCTGTTCCGCTATTCCCTGATCCAGGACCTGCTGGACAACAGCCTGACGACCCGCGAACGAGGCCGCCTCGCACGGGAGTTGGCAGAGAAGGAACACACTGATCCGTTCGGCCGGCAGGTGAAGGTGTCCAGGGGCACGATCGACCGGTGGACGCGGGACTACCGCGGCGGTGGGTTCGCCGCGCTGGTCCCCGAGCCGCGCAAGGCGGTCCCCCGGACGCCGCCGGAAGTGCTGGAGCTGGCGGCCGCGCTGAAGCGGGAGAACGTTGGCCGGACGGCCGCGCAGATCCAGCGGATCCTGCGGACCACGCAGGGCTGGTCGCCGACCGAGCGCACACTCCAGCGGCACTTCGTGAACGCCGGCCTGACCGGGGCCAGCAGCGACAGGAGCGTCTTCGGCCGGTTCGAGGCCACCCGCGGCAACGAGTTGTGGACCGGGGACGCCCTGCACGGGCCGAAGATCGGCGGCCGGAAAACGTACTTGTTCGCGTTCATCGACGACCACTCCCGGGCGATCGTGGGGCACCGTTTTGGGTTCGCGGAGGACACCGTCCGTCTCGCCGCGGCCCTGCGGCCGGCCCTGTCGGCCCGCGGGGTCCCGGAGTCGATCTACGTCGACAACGGGAGTGCCTTCGTGGACACGTGGCTCTTGCGGGCCTGCGCGTCGCTGGCGATCCGGCTGACCCACTCCAAGCCGGGACGGCCGCAGGGACGCGGGAAAATCGAACGGTTCTTCCGCACCGTCAGGGATCAGTTCCTCGTTGAACTCGACGAGGAACGTGTCGGCCAGATCGAGCATCTCACCGAGCTGAACAGGCTGTTCACCGCCTGGGTGGAGACGGTCTATCACCGCGCGGTGCACTCGGAGACCGGACAGCCGTCGATCGAACGCTGGCTTTCTTCGATTCCCACGCCGCTGCCGCTGCCCTCCCCGGCCGATCTGCGGGAGGCGTTCTTGTGGTCGGAGTTCCGCACCGTGACCAAGACCGCGACGGTTTCGCTGCACGGCAACTCCTACGGAGTCGACCCGTCGCTGGCCGGGGCGAGGATCGAGGTGGTCTTCGACCCGTTCGACCTGACCGACATCGAGGTGAGGGCCTCCGGCAAGACGGTGGGCAAGGCCCTCCCGCACCACGTCGGCCGTCACGCCCACCCGAAGGCGAGCCCGGAGACTCCGGCCGAGCCGGCACCGCCGACCGGGATCGACTACCTCAAGATCCTAGACGAGGCCCACACCGCGAACACCGCCAAGGGCATCAACTACTCGTCCCTGATGGACGATTCGCGGGGCCGACAGTGAAGCCGGCCCGAGCTGCAGAGTTGTACGTCGACCCCGAACCCGACCTGTTCATGCTCACGCCCCGCGAACTGGCCGACCGGGCCCTGGCCCTGGCCGAGGTCTGCTGCCACCGGGCCGAACACGACGCCGGACCTCTCGACACTCCCGCCGTCCGCACCGCTTTCCGCTCGGTCCGTCTCGCCGTCCGGCTGGGACAGCGGGCCGCGGCCGCCGAGTCGGCCGAACTCGCCGCCGCCCAGGCGGAGTTCTGTCCCTGCCCCAGGAGGATTCCTTGATCGACCGTGTCCAGGGTTACTACGGATTCACCCGCGTCCCCCTCGGCCGTGACCTGGCCCCCTCCATGCTCCACCAGCACATCTCCCACCGGGAGGCCGCGGCCCGCATCGCCTGGTGCATCAACAACCGGGCGATCGGCGTGGTCACCGGCGAGGTCGGCGCGGGCAAGACCGTCGCCCTCAAAGGCGCCGTCTCCTCGCTCGATCCGGCCCGCTTCACCGTGATCTACCAGCCCAACCCGGAGGTCGGCATGCGCGGCCTCTACGACCGCATCGTCACCAGCCTCGGCGGCACCCCGAAATACCAGTCCGCCGCTCTCGCAGCTCAGGCGTCCGCCGCGCTGGCCGCCGAGGTCGACGAGCGCGGACGCACCCCCGCGGTCGTGATCGACGAGTCGCACCTCCTGGACCACCACGAGCTGGACGCGATCCGCATGCTCACCAACTACGACATGGACTCCACGACGCCGTTCGCGGTGTTGCTGATCGGCCAGCCCACCCTGCGCAAGCGGATGAAGCACGGCGTCCTGGCGGCCCTGGACCAGCGGATCGCGATCAGCTACCAGATGCCGACCATGACGAAGGATGAGACGGCCAGCTACATCAAGCACCACCTAATGGTGGCTCGCGGGGCCGGTGAAACCTGAAGCACCACCGGGTCGGAACCCTGTGATCAGACGGGTTCACCGGCCCCGTCCTTGCGGTGCTGCCGCTAGTGATCACGCGATCCAGCCGATGATGTTCGTGGTCCGAGCCCCTCGCGGGAAACACCTCTCAGCTCACTGGGAGCTTTCGAGCCCCTTACAAAGACCGAGGAACCCGCGGGCAGCTGGGGTCACGAACGGCTGATCGGTGATGGGCCATCAGAGCCCTTCCATTAGGGAGTCGCGTGCCTCCACGGCTGTGACCACCAGCAACACGCACTCCCGACGGAAGGACGTGAAACCAACCCATGAGGATCTACTGCGGAATCGACTGGGCCAGCGACCACCACGACCTCGCCCTGGTCGACGCAGACGGCACCCTTGTGGCCCGGGCCAGGATCAGCGACGACATCGCCGGCCTCCAACAACTCCTCAGCCTGCTGGCCGAACACGGCGACACCCTCGAAACCCGCATACCAGTGGCAATCGAGACTTCCCGGGGACTGCTGGTGGCCTGCCTGCGAGCCACCGGACGGCCCATCTATGCGATCAACCCGCTGGCAGCGTCCCGGTACCGCGAACGCCACACGGTCGTGCGCAAGAAGTCCGACCACCTCGATGCGATGGTCCTCGCCAACATTTTGCGCACCGATGCCTCAGCCCACCGGACGCTCCCCGCGAACAGCGAACTCGCCCAGTCCGTCGCCGTTTTGGCCCGCGCACAGCAGGACGCAGTCTGGGACCGCACGCGGGCGGGCAACAAACTCCGCTCCCACCTGCGTGAGTACTTCCCCGGCTACCTCGCCGCCGTCCAACCGATCCTTGGTGGACTGTGCTCACCCCTCGCACGCGCCCTCCTCGCCGCCGCACCCACTCCGGCCCGAGCCGCCACTCTGCCCAGAGCCCAACTGCGAGCCGTGCTGAAGCGGGCCGGGCGACAGCGTGGCATCGAAGCCGAGGCGACACGTCTTCGCGCAGCCCTGCGCAGCCCTCAGATGCGCCAACTCCCGCTGGTCGAGGAGGCGATGGGCCGTCAGACCCTGACCTTGCTGCGGAAGCTGGATGCCGCCTGCACCAGCGCGGACGAACTTGCCGAAGCGGCGGTGGAGACGTTTGAGAGGCACCCGGACTCCGAGATCATCACCAGCTTTCCCGGGCTCGGCTCGCTCACCGGTGCCCGGATACTTGCCGAGATCGGCGACGACCGGTCCCGCTTCGCCGACGCCCGGGCTCTCAAGTCCTACGCCGGAGCGGCACCGGTGACCCGGGCGTCCGGCAAGAGCATGTCCGTCAAGGCCCGCCGCATCAAGAACCAGCGTCTCGCCGCTGCCGGCTACATCTGGGCCTTCGCCTCCCTCACGGCCTCATCCGGCGCCAGAGCCCACTACGACCGCAGACGCGCCCACGGCGATCGCCACATCTCCGCCTTGCGCAATCTCTTCAACCGCATGATCGGTTGCCTCCACCACTGCCTCGACAACCGCGTCCGCTACGACGAGATCATCGCATTTCCCACCGAGCCCGAACCGGTCCTCGCGACCGCAGCTTGACTCCTTAAACGCATCGGATGTCTGACCATCGCCGGACGGTCCGATCCACTGTTCTCCGACGACGCCGTCGACCTGATCCACCTCACCAGCCGCGGCCTGCCCCGCTCGGTCAACAACATCGCTCTGCAGTCCCTCATCGCAGCGTTCGCCGACGAGAAGAGCATCGTGGACGAGTCCTCCACCCGCCTCGCCATCACCGAGACACACGCGACGGATTGACCACCGGCTCTGCCGATCAGGCAGCAGCCCGCAGATCCCCCGCCGTCAGCAACGACACCAGGCGGATGCCCTCGGCCGCGAGGGCATCCGCACCACCTTGCTCACGGTCAATCACACACAAAGCCTCGCGCACCTGGGCACCCAGACCACGCAGGTCCGCGGTCGACAGCACGATCTGCCCGCCGCTGGTGACCACATCCTCAACAACCAGCACCCGACGGCCCTCGACCTCGGCACCCTCGGCGAGACGGCAGGTGCCATACGGCTTGGCCTGCTTGCGCACGAACGCGCAGGGCAGACCCGTATGCCGGCCGAGCGCGGTCACCACCGGGATGCCGCCCATCTCCAGACCGGCCAGCACCTCCGTGTCGGACGGCACCAGCGGCGCCATCCGCAAGGCGATCTCGTCCAGCAGCACGGGATCGCCTTCGAACCGGTACTTATCGAAGTACTCCGTGGCGGCACGGCCGGACCGAAGCGTGAAATGGCCCTCCAGATGAGAGACCGCATGGATGCGACGAGCAAGATCAGAATGTGTCACAGGCATCCAGTCTTCCAGGCATCGCGCCGAGCCAATACTCGTACTCGCTGCGCAGGGCCAGGTCCAGGTCCAGGAGGCCCACCCTCCATGCCGACACCGTGAACACGAAGCCGACACCGTGAGCACCAAACACCCCTGCGGCCTACGGCCGCAGGGGCGTTCTCACTCCCGCACGTCAACAACGACAGTGACGCCGTCGTACTCATGCAGCGTGTCGGGCAACACCTTGTGCGCGATGCGTCCGTGCAGGCCGCGTTCGCTGAGCAGAGCGCGGGTGGTGTCCGAGTCGTAGCCGTCGTCCAGGTGCACGGTGATGGTGTCGGGCAACGGGCCGAGGCCCTCCAGACGGTCCAGAGTCGGGGCGAGCAGCGGAGAGTCGTGGCGGTTGGCACCGGCCAGGACACGGCCCAGCGGAATGCCGTATCCATCCGTCATGCCCGAGCGCTTCAGTCCCTGTTTGCCGCGGTCGACCGGTGAGCGTCCGGCGGCCTCCCCGCCTCCAGGTGCCTTGGTGATCGCTCCGGCGACGGCGATCTGGTCGAGGACGAGGCCGACGATCCGGTCGTAGGACTCCAGAGCGAGCTGCTTGAGCCGGGCGAAAACGCCCAGTCGTATCCACTCTTCGCGGCGACTGCGGATTGTGGTGGCCGAGCAGATCGTGTCGGCGATCGCCTCGTAAGAACAGCCGAAGCGCAGCAGTTGCAGCATCTTGTCGAAGATGATCCGGTCGCTGATGCGCCGGCGGTGGCAGCCGAGCGGATGCTCTGGGTGGTACACCGACCGCTCGGGCAGCAGGGCCGCGAATTGGTCCCAGAGTGGTTCAGTCAGCCATGATGGCAGCGCGGGCACAGGTCCCCCAGTGATTACAGAGCGTCGCAACTCCATGGGCGGCGAGGAGAGCGTGGATGGTGGCGTGCTTGGCGCGGGTGCGTTCGGCGAACCGGTGCCCTGTCGGCCAGGGCGACGCAGCTGGTTCCGCCTCTTCCTGCGGTTCCTCAGGTTGGGCCGGCGTGGGGCGCAAGCAGCCGCGGTGCCGGTAGACGCATTTCTCGGCGGCTTCGCCCAGGTTGTGCCAGAGATGCCATCGGTCGGCGACCTGGAGGGCCTGCGGGGCGCCGCGGGTGGCACCTTCGGCGAAGAAGGGCGCCCGGTCACGGCAGACGATCTCGATGCTGGGCCGCTCGGCGAGCCAGGCCGCGAGCGTGTCCGCCTCCCGATCGTGAAGGAGGTCGACGGGGCGACGTGTTTCGACGTCGACGAGCACGGTTCCGTAGACACGGCCCTTGCGCTGGGCGTACTCGTCCACGCCGACCACGCGGGGCACTGCGGTGGCGGGGTCCGGAAGCGAGGCGATCAGCCTCAACAGGGTGTTCCGGCTGACCGGAACCTTGAGGGCGTCCGTCATCCGGGCGCCGGCCCGGCCCGCGAGCGCAAGACCGACTGACACCAGCGTCGACCGCAGCCGCTCGGTCCGTCGCCCGAACCTGCGGGTGAGACCGGGTAATTGCTCGGCGAAGGTCATACGCTCGCAGGATTCCTCCTCGCAGACGAACCTGCGCACCCGCAACGACACCACGACGAACTTGCCCGCCGTCGGCAGATCACGAGGAAATCGCAGGTAGGAGCCGTGTATTCGCCCCGACCAGCACCCGCACGCCGGACAGGCCGTCCGCCCTGCGATCGTGCGGGCCTCGACCCGGACGACCGTGTCGATCACCTCGACCGATTCCACCAACACGCCCTCGACCGAGGAGAACAGCAGCTCGTTCAACTGCAGCAACACTTCGTTCACGGCGAAGGACTGTCGACCACACCACCATCCGGCCAGGCGATTTTCGGGCGAACTTTACTGGTCGTAGGCGGTCAGTGCGCGCATGACTGGCTGGCCACGCATGAACCTGGCTCCACTCATCAGGCCCCTTTGGAATCGATCACCCAGGGAACCGGGAGGCGTTCTACCGGCGGACCGCCGAGATCAGTCCGCCGGGCCGCTCCTCACGCTGCGACGGGGTGCTGATCGGGCGGCCATAGGCGGCAGCGCGCTCGCGCAGAGCGTGGCTGCCGGCCTCCCAGCCGTGCCCGGCCAGCCAGCCCACCGGGTCGTCGGGCATCTCCGAGACCCACATGGACGCTGCCGATCCCGGCACGGCGTCCGCACCGAAGCGCTCGATCACGCCGCGCGAGCCCAACGTCAGCCCCATCCGACTGCCTGCCGCCGACTGCGCGCTGATCCGGGCCAGCAGCAGCTCCACCGCGTCCTCGGGCAGATAGATCAGCAGTCCTTCGGCGATCCACACGGTCGGCACCGCCGGGTCGTGTCCTGCGGCGGCCAGCGCGCCTGGCCAGTCCTCACGCAGATCCACCGCTACGGTGATCCGCTCGCAGCGTGCGACGGCCCGCTCCTGGCGCAGCACCGAAGCCTTGAAGTCCAGTGGCGCGGCGGTGTCGACCTCGAACAGCCGTGTGCCCTCGGGCCAGTCCATCCGGAAGGCCCGGCTGTCCATGCCGGCGCCGAGCAGCACGACCTGCCGGACCCCGGACGCGGAGGCCTGCTGCAACAGGTCGTCGAGGAACTTCGTCCTGATGACGATGGAGAACGACACGCCCAGCCGGCGGCGTCGCGCGGCCTCGTCACCGGGCAGCGGCGGCGAGGAGGGCCCCAGGCCGCCGGCGCTGGCGAAAGCCTGTGCCAGCGGGTCGCGGAACAGCGCGTCCTCCCGCTCGGTCTCCAGCGCCCGAACCCTGGCCACCCCCACCGCCGTGGCCCACACTCCCGATGGCTGCACCCGCTCCTGCTCATCAGTCACCGCGCCAGCCTAGATGTATTGACCACAAGCGTTGTTGACACACAGCAGATTTCGTACCCCGGGGAGTTGCGCCTACTGGTTCTTGTCTGCTGTCGTGCGGGAAGCGCGCACTTCGTTCATGTCGAGGCTGCGCGCCTGGTGGATGAGGTCGTCGAGTCCGGCCTCTGGCAGGGCACCCGCTTGGCGGAAGATGGCGATCTGGTCGCGCACGAGCATGAGGGTGGGGATCGATATGATCTCGAATGCCTGCGCCAGCTCTCGCTGTGCCTCGGTGTCGACCTTGGCGAACACGACGCCCTCGTGCTTGTCCGAGACCTGCTCGAAGACGGGCCCGAACTTGCGGCAAGGGCCGCACCATTCGGCCCAGAAATCGATGACCACAAAGTCGTTTCCGGAGATGACCTCGTTGAAGTTGTCCGGGGTCAGCTCGATGGTGTGCTCATGAGGGCTGCTCCTACATGTGATCGGGGGTATCGGGTTGCGCTCGGGGCGCTGTGCGGCCGTCGGGCACACCGCGAGGTCGCGGTGTGCCCGACGGTCGTCTGCCGTGCGGGCGGCGTCGTGCTCCGTCCGCACGGAGTTCCTGCGGGGTCAGCGAGCGGCGACGTTGTCCGCCACCCCGGCCTCGGGGGCTTTCTCGGCGTCGGGCTGGAGGGGTGCGGTGTTCTTCGGGCCGCGAAGGGCGACGTAGAGGAGCAGTGCGGCCATGACGGCGGCGCCGATCCACATGGATTGCTGCCAGCCGTCGACGAAGGACTGCTGTGCGGCGTGGATCAGGTCCTGGGCATGGCTGCCGGTGGTGGGTGCGACCTCGATGGCGTTGGCGATGCCTTCGCGTGCGGTGTCTGCGGCGCCCGTGGGGATGCCGTCGAGCTTGTCGTCGATGGCGCTGCGGTAGCCGCCTGCCAGGAGCGCGCCGAGCATGGCGACGCCCAGGGCGGTGCCGAACTCGCGGGTGACGTCGTTGAGCGCGGAGGCAACGCCTTGCTTGGCGCGGGGCAGTGAGCTGGTGATGGCCTCGGTGGAGGGTGTCATCGACAGCCCCATGCCGGTGCCCATGGCGAGCATGCCGGCCAGGATGGACAGGTAGCCGCCGTCGACGGAGACGAACAGCGCCATCAGCGCCAGGCCGAGCGTTGCCAGGGCGACGCCCACGGTCATGGTGGAGCGGGCGCCGATCTTGGCGGCCATCTTCGGGGCCAGGCCCGAGGTCATCATCATCATGACGGCCATCGGCATCATCGCCACCGTGGACAGCAGCCCCGACCAGCCGAGCACTGCCTGGAAGAACGGGAAGAGGACCACGGCGATACCGGCCTGGACGCCGAAGACGACCAGCAGGGTGATCGAGCCGGAGGCCAGGCCGCGCTCACGGAAGAGGCGTACGTCCAGCAGCGAGGCCTCGCGGCGGTGCAGCTCCCAGGCTACGAAGGTGATGGCGGCGACGACGCCGACGGCCAGGCTGATCAGGGTGATGGGGGCGGTCCAGCCGCGCTCGGGGCCTTCCTGCAGGACGAAGATGAGACCGATCACGGCGATGGTGGAGACCAGCGCACCGATGGTGTCAAAGGAATGGGTGGAGCGTTCGCGGGAGTTGGGCACCGACTTCAGAGTCATCGCCAGCGCGACGACGACCAGGACCACGGGCAGCACGAACAGCCAGCGCCAGTCGGCGACGTCGACCAGCAGGGCGGAGAGGAACATGCCCAGGATGCCGCCGCCTCCGGCGACGCCGGTCCACACACCGATCGCCTTGCCGCGCTCCTCCTCGGGGAAGGTGGAGGTGATGACGGCGAGAGTGATCGGCATGATCATCGCGGCGCTGATGCCAGCGGCCACACGGGCGGCGATCATTACCCCAGCCGACGGGGCGAGGCCCGCGGCGACACTGGCGGCACCGAAGACGATCAGCCCGGTGATCAGCATGGGCTTGCGGCCCAGCCGGTCACCGATCGCGCCGAGCGGCAGCAGCAGAGCGGCCAGGGCGAGGGTGTAGATATTGATGATCCACAGGACGGTGGTCTGCGAGGCGCCGAACTCGACGGCCATGTGGGTCTGGGCGACGTTCAGCCCGGACACCGAGGCGATGACAGCCATCAGCGCGATCGAGACCGTGATCAGGATCGCGCGCAACTGACGCGCATCCGGCGCACCCGCGCCGCCGGCCGGCGCGGCCGCCGCATGAGGAGGCTGACTGATACTCATCATTTCCTTTCCAAAAGGGCATGCAGAATCAGCGCCGGGACAAGACCGGTCGCCAAGTTGGTGAGATAGGGACTTACTCACCGCGCCGACCGCTGGATGGCGGTCGCGCGGTTCTTCAGCAGCGGAACTTACGCGTCAGCCGGTGGTCTTCTGCGTGGCGGCGAGCGCGGCGTCGGTGTCCGCGGCGGCGAGCACAGCGTTGATGTGCGAGCCGGCCAGCGCGTCGGCCGCCGCAGAGGCGCCGACCTGGGCGGTGAGGTCGGTGGCGTTGCCGGCCACCCATACGCCCGGGATCTCGGTGGTACCGGCCATGGCGGAGGCGAAGCGGCAGCCCATGTTGTCGGGCAGGTCCTCCATCGGCAGCTTCAGCCCGTCCAGGCCCTCGGTACGGGCCTGCATCTGCGTGGCCACAGCCAGAACCCGCCGCCCCACAAAGGGGCCGTCGATCAGGCGGACGCTTGCTAGCGCGCCGTCGTCGTTGACGACTCCCTGGACGTCGGTCTCGATGATGCGGATGTTGCGGGCGGCAAAGCGGGCGCGGGTCTCGGAGTCCGGGTCGGTGCCGCGGGTGAAGTAGATGAGGTCATCCGTCAGCTGGCAGAACAGCCAGGCATGGTGGACGGAGGCCGGGCCGGTGGCGAGGACGCCGATGGGCTCATCACGCGCCTCATAGCCGTGGCAGTAGGGGCAGTGCACCACGCTGTGGCCCCAGTGCTCGGCCAGACCCGGCACCCCGGGCAGCACGTCGCGCAGGCCGGTGGCCACCAGCACCCGGCGCGCCGTCAGCGTGCGGCCGTCGGCCAGGGTGGCGGTGAACCGCAGGTCACCGGCTGCCGAGGGGGCGGCGGGTTCGGCCGTGGCCACTTCCCCGAACACGATCCGGCCGCCGTACTGGCGTACCTGCTCGCGTCCGCGCTTGAGGATCTCGGGCGGCGGGGTACCGTCCAGGACAATGAAGCCATGCATGGCTGTTGCGGGGGCGTTGCGCGGGGTGCCGCTATCAATCACGACAACCGAGCGGCGCGAGCGGGCCAGCATCAGCGCGCCGTTCAGGCCCGCGGCGCCGCCGCCGATCACCACGACATCCACGGTTTCGGTGGGCAGTGCGTCGCTCTCGTAGCGGGAAGCCTGCGCAGACATGTCGCGCCCTTTCGTCGTACCTGGCCCCCGTGCCGGACCATCTGTGCTCGACGTTAAGCCCGCTTTGCATCAAGGGCATACCATGTTGCCTATGACGCAAGAAGATGGGCAGCTGGACAGCCTCGTACGCAAACGGATCCGCGCGCTGCGCGTCGCACAGGGCTGGTCCCTGGAGGAACTGGCCACCCGCGCCAACCTCAGCCAGTCCTCACTGAGCCGCATCGAGAACGGCCAGCGCCGCCTCGCCCTGGACCAGCTCGTCACCCTCGCCCGCGCCCTGGACACCACCTTGGACCAGCTCGTGGAGAACGCCGCCGACGACGTCGTCATCAGCCCGATGATCGACGGCACCCACGGCCTGATGCGCTGGCCCATAAAGGGCGACCCCGGCATGAGCGTGATGCGTCAGCGGATGACCGACCCGCCGCCCGACAACCCGGCCCGCATGCGCGCCCACCCCGGCCGCGAATGGCTCGTCGTGCTGTCCGGCACCGCCATCCTCATGCTCGGCCACCGGCGCTTTCGCATCGAGACCAACCAGGCCGCCGAGTTCCCCACCATGATGCCGCACGCTATCGGCGCCGAGGGCGGACCGTGCGAGATCATGGGCATCTTCGACCGCGACGCCCGCCGCGGCCACCAGAAAGACTCCGACGCCGACGGCCCCGAAGCCGACTGCGGAGGCACCCAGGATCCCTGCGAATAGCGGGCCACCACAGTCGCGCCGAAGGCCCACGGTGCGGTGGGCGATCTTGCGTGCTGGGCAGCACGCCAAGCCACCTTCTTGCGCATTACGCAATCAGTCGTGCGGAGGACGCATGGTGGATTTACGGTGTTGCCATGACCCAAACGCACCAGCACACCCCCCACCAGGGCGAAGGCGGTCACCACCCCGACCACGACCACGTCGGCCACCAAGAGCACAGCGATGGCGGTCAGGCGGAGATCCTCGATCTGGACGCCGAGGTGCTCACCGAGCACATAGCGTCCATCACCGCGTGGCTGCCGCTCAAGAGCGAGCCGCGCCAGATCGTGGACCTCGGCTGCGGCACCGGCGCGGGAACCTTCGCGCTCCTCGAACGCTTCCCCGACGCACACGTCACCGCCGTCGACACCTCGGCCGGGCACCTCCAGCTCCTGCGCGAGAAGGCATGCGCCCGCGGTGTCGAGGGCCGCGTACGGACCATGCAGGCCGACCTCGACACCGACCACTGGCCCGACCTCGGCACGCCGGATCTGGTGTGGGCCTCGGCCTCGATGCACCACATGGCCAACCCCGACCGCGCCCTGCGGAGCGTCCGCGAACTGCTCACCCCCGGCGGCCTGTTCGCCGTCGTCGAGCTCGCGGGCTTCCCCCGCTTCCTGCCCGCCCACGCCCCGGAGAACCGGCCTGGCCTCGAAGAGCGCGCCCACGCCGCGACCGACAGCTTCCACGCCGAGCACGTTCCGCACCGCGGCGCCGACTGGGCCCCGATGCTCACAGCCGCCGGCTTCACCGTCGAGGACGAGCGCACCATCACCGTCAACATCGAAAGCGTACGCAGCGAAGCGATCGGCCGCTACGCCCACGGCAGCCTGCAGCGCATCCGCGGCGTCGCCGCACCCGCCCTCAGCCCCGAGGACCTCGCCGCACTCGACGAACTCCTGGACACCAACAGCCCGAACAGCCTTCTGCGCCGCGAGGATCTCGCCGTACGCACCGAGCGCACCGTCTGGGCCGCCCGCCGCGCCTGACACCCGGCGCAACCCAGGGTTGCCTGCCGGGCAGCCCCAGCACCCAATTGCTTGCCTCATACGCAACCACCGCCTGCGCAGCGCCATGCGCTTCGTTGGGCTGAGCAACCATGCCCGCGCACGCCCGCCCAGTGCCATCGCCGCGACCCCACAGCGCGACGGAGAGGAAAGGGAGCATCATGACCGCACTGCAGATCCCCGCCGACTACGAAGCCTGGCGCCAGGGCCGGTGGGAAGAGATCGCCGGAGCGAACGGCAAGGCCAAGGTCGTCGCCAACGCCAAGATCACCGACCCGGGCCCTCACACGCTTCCCGACATCCCCGGCGAATGGCGCACCACCGCAGCAGGAGACCTGACCGTGACGGCCAAGGCTGCCGACGGAGTGCAGCCGGCAGCCTGGTCGACGGAACGAACCCCGTTCCCTCCGGCGGCTCCCTGAAGTTCCCTCACAACCAGGTCGGCTTCGCCAGCGGCGCGGATGGCTCCTACGGCCTGGTCGTCATGGACCAAGGCCGCGTCGAGCGCACCGGACTCACCGGCATCGACACCTTCCCCTACACCCCCGCCTGGGTCTTCGAAGGCCAGTACCGGGCAGCTCCCGAAGGACGCCGGATCGAGGTACCGCGGCTGACCAGCCCACGCAGCACCGAAGCCATCCTGGCCCCGGTCGACCTGGCCGTGACCATCGACGGCGCCGAATACGTCCTGGCCGCCCTCCAGGACTTCCCCGGCCAGCGACTGGTGATCTTCACCGACGAGACCAACGGCGATTCGACGCCGACGATCGGCCGCTGGCTGGTGCTGCCGCTGCCGCTGCCGCTGCTGGAGCCCGGCAGCCCCCTGACGGTCGACTTCAACAAAGCCACGCTCTCGCACCACCACCTGAACCCGGACGTGTTCGTCTGTCCGCTCTCGCCGCCCAGCAACCATTTGCCAATGCGTATCGAGGTCGGCGAGCGCGCCCTGATCCACGCCGCTAGCAGCCAGAGCTAATACGCCCAACCCCTGCCGGAACCCATCAACTCACTCGTATCGAAGGAAGACCCGCATGAGCCAGGACCTCAAGGACAAGGTCGCCACCTACCTCCGCGCACTGGAGAACCGCGACTGGAAGACGGCCCGAACCCTGTGCGCCGAGACGGCCACCGTCTGGCACAACGACGGCAAGGGCGAGCAGTCCATCGAGGAGAACATCGCCGGAATGGAGGGGCAGATCGAATCCATCGAATCGATGCGCTACGACATCCTGCGCCAGCTCTCCCAGCCGGGCGAAGTCCTCCAGCACCACGTGGTCCACGTCGCCACCACAAGCGGCATGCGCGGCGAGGTCCACGCCGCCGTCTACTTCGGCTTCGACGATGCCGGACAGATCAAGCGCATTGAGGAGTACGCCAACTTCATCCCCGCCGGCGGCCAGGACAGCTGACAGCGACAGTCAGCACAAGCCCCTCATCGTCACGGCACCCAGTCCATGGCAATCAGGGGCGCTTCCACTCAGGCAGGCGTGAGAGAGCTATACGGCGCCATGGCCTCGAAGGGCCCCTCCCACTGCCCGGGGCCGCCAACCACCACCTCGGCGGCCCCGGGCAGTGGCTGTGCTCCCCACCTCTCCGCCACAACTGAAAACCCAGGGAGCGAAAACCAACGGCAGCGCCCCGAATCCAGACAGCCCGTCAGATCCCGCACCGCAACAGAGGTCTTCGTGTCTCATCCACATGCCCGGCTGACTATCCACGGCAGACGGCTCCTGATCGACAGAGTCCGGGCCGGCCGCCCCGTCGCCCACGTGGCCGACGAGATGGGCATCTCCCGCACCACCGCCCACAAGTGGGTCCGCCGCTGGCGAGCCGAAGGCGACGCGGGACTGTACGAGCCGACCTCGGACCACCCCGCACCGCACCCCCGCCGACGTCGAGGAACAAGTCTGCGCGCTGCGGCGCGAGCGAAAACTCGGCCCCGCCCGGATCGGTCCGATCCTGGGAGTACCCACCTCGACGGTCCACCGCGTCCTGACTCGCCACGGCCTGAACCGACTGCGCTGGATGGACCGGCCCACCGGCCAGATCATCCGCCGCTACGAACGCTCACGCCCCGGCGAACTCGTCCACGTCCACATGAAGAAGCTCGGCAACATCCCCGACGGCGGCGGACACCGGATCATGCCCCGACAGCAAGCCCTTGCCAATCGGCAGGCCACCACCGCTATGCGCGAGGCCGGCAGTCCCGCCATCGGCTACAGCTTCGTCCATACCGCCATCGACGACCATTCCCGGCTCGCCTACGGCGAAGTCCTCACGGACGAACGCAAGGAGACCGCCTCCGCGTTCTGGCAGCGCGCGAACGCCTTCTTCAACACGCACGGCATCACCGTCGAACGCGTTCTCACGGACAACGGCTCTTGCTATCGGTCCGGGCTGTTCGGTCGGACTTTGAGCGCGGCCGGCATCATCCACAAGCGCACCCGGCCATACCGTCCACAGACGAACGGCAAGGTGGAGCGACTGAATCGCACCCTGCTCGACGAATGGGCATACGTGCGCCCCTACTCCAGCAATGCCGAACGCACCGACGCCCTGGCGGGCTTCCTGCACACCTACAACTACCACCGGTGCCATACCGCGCTCGACGGGCAGCCGCCCATCAGCCGCGTCAACAACCCTGCGGGTCAATACACCTAGGGCGCGTGATCAGTCACCAACGAACCAGACGTATCGGTGGGAGCCTTCCTCCGCGGTCCGGCACAAGGCTCGCACTGCGTCAACCCAAGGACCACCTCGCGCTGCGGGCAGTCGGTCCAGCTCCTCAAGCAGCATGGGGATTTGCCAGGCGTTGAAGACGGTATCCGCGAACGGGCAGACACCGGAGAGCATGGGAAACTGCGACCGGTCGATTTCTGCGAGCGACTCGTCCCAGGCGACGCCATGCTCGGAACCGGCCACAACAGTCCCGGACTCGTGACGAACCTGCACGTTGATCATCGCGTCAAACTATCGCCCGAAGAGCCCACAGCCCATCCAATGTGACCGAAGCTGCGTTCAGTGGGGTTCATTGCACGCCCAGGTCAATTGAGCCGTCACGCGGAGTGACTGCCCACCAGGAGTGGATCAGAGCCGAGTACGGGCAGCAGATGTACACCACTTCCGGAAGCGCCCTGCCGCACACAGAAGTCGAATTGTCCAGCAGACACGACAGCGGCCGGCACCATCCCGGCTTCTTGTTAAGCAACAGTCCTTGAGTTCCTGAAGCCCGTGACTGGTTCCTCCTGCTCGTTCCGTGCCTGGACCAGGACCTGTTCACTCCTTCGGGTGGTCAGACCTCGTTCTGACCCCACCTCATCCAGGGTGAGCGCTGAGGCGTTCCCGGCGGTGGGTGGGCGTCGTTGAGTTACTCGCGGATCTGAGCGTTCACCGCGGGATGCGCGTCACCGTTGGCGACGCCCAGGCCCGCGAGCAGGCGCAGCCCGTCTTCGGCGGGGCTGCCGGGGGCCGCGGACAGCACTAGCAGCTCCATGCCTGATTCATCCGGTAGTGCGAAGTTTTCCTGGTGCAGTTCCAGCAGTCCGATCAGCGGGTGCCGATACGCCTTGCGTCCATGTGTGCGGGCGCGCACGTCCGCGCGGGCCCAGAGGCGGCGGAAGCGCTCGCTGCCCATGGCCAACTCGCCGATGAGTGAGGCCAGGTGGGGGTCCTCGGGGTGTTTGCCGGCGGCCAGGCGCAGGTGCCCGACCACGTCGAGCGTGCAGTTCTCCCAGTCCGCGTACAGGCCGCGCTCGGCCTCCTCGAGGAAGATGTGCCGGGCGGTGTTCAGGCCCGGAATCGGCCGGCCGTACAGGAGCCCGGCGAGGCGGTTCCCGGCGAGCACGTCCAGGCGGTGGTCCATGATCAGCGCGGGCGCGTCGGCGACCAGATCGAGGACGCGCAGCAGCTCGGGCCGGACTCGCCCGCCCGGCGCCTTCGCGCGGCGGCGGCGCTGCCGGGCGAGCCGGTAGAGGTGCCCGCGTTCGGTCTCGTCGAGGCCGAGGACGCGGGCCAGCGCGTCGAGGACCTGCTCGGAGGGCTGGGTCGCGCGGCCCTGCTCCAAGCGTACGTAGTAGTCGACGCTGACTCCGGACAGGTGCGCGACCTCTTCGCGGCGTAGCCCTTCAACCCGGCGGCGGCTGTCGGTGGGGATGCCGACGGCCGCCGGGTCGACCCGGGAACGCCGGGTCCGCAGGAAGCCCGCGAGATCGTCCATGTTCCGAGTATGGCGTCGGCGGTGTCCGTGAAGGTGGTCCTGCCGGTACCAGGAAGTCCCGTCCGACGGAAAAGGAGCCCCTGAACACCGGGCGCCGCGGCCCCCAGGATCGAAGGCATCCGATCCGAAGGAGTTCCCGTGAAGACGCTGATCGTCTACGCCCACCCGGAGCCGAAGTCGCTCAACAGCTCGCTGAAGGACCTCGCGGTGTCCACCTTGGAGAGCGCCGGGCACGAGGTACGGGTGAGCGATCTGTACGCGATGAACTGGAAGGCGGTCGTGGACGCCGCGGACTACGGCCCCAGCGCCTCAAGCCCGCTGAAGGTCGCCCTGGACTCGGGCCGGGCCTTCGACGCCGGGACACTCACCCCGGACGTCCTCGCCGAGCAGGAGAAGCTGCTGTGGGCCGACACGATCATCTTCCAGTTCCCGCTGTGGTGGTACACGATGCCCGCGATCCTCAAGGGCTGGGTGGACCGGGTGTTCACCTTCCACTTCGCGTACGGCGTCGGCGAGCACAGCGACACCAGGTACGGCGAGCGCTTCGGCGAAGGCACCCTCGCCGGCAGGAAGGCTCTGCTGTCGGTGACCGCCGGCGGCCCGGAATCGCATTACGCCGCTCGCGGGATCAACGGCCCCATCGACGATCTGCTGTTCCCGATCCACCACGGCATCCTCTACTACCCGGGCATCGAGGTGCTGCCCCCGTTCGTGCTCTACGGCACCGACCGGATGACCGGCGAGGACTACCCGGACGTCGCCAAGGCCTGGGAGCAGCGCATGCTCACCCTGGAGTCGACCGAGCCGATCGCGTTCCGGCGGCAGAACTTCGGTGACTACGAGATCCCCTCGCTGCACCTGAAGGAGGGACTGGAGCCCGCGGGCCGCACGGGATTCGGGCTGCACGTGCGCGGCTGACCGCCGGCGATGGACAGGATGAGCCGGGGAGGGAACCCGAGGGCCGGGGCGGCGATGGCGGCCGACGCAGCCAGCAGCTGCTTCACGTCACGCGAGCGCCTTGTCCGCCAGCATACGTTCCAAGGATCGTTGGCCCGTCCGGCTCATGGCCGGGTTGCTTTTGACGTTGTACCAGACCAACCTCATCGCTTGAACGAAAGCCCACGCCTTGCCTCGCTCCCATTCAAGGTCGTCGCTGCCCAGGTAATCACGGAGCACCTGCCGCGGCCCAGCCTCGAGCAAGTGCCACGCACTCACAAGATCCAGCGAAGGGGCAGCCGGCCCGAAGCCGCCCACGTCGAGAATCCCCGCAAGCCGATCAGCGGACACGAGCACGTTGCCAGGAATCAGATCGCAATGAGCCATGGCGTCCTCAGCTGCACCTCGCGGCAGATCACGCAAAGTTGCCCAGATACGGCGCAGCCGAGGGACATCCAGGAGTTGCTCGCTGTGTCTGAAACAGGTCTCCATCCACGCGTCATGGGACTGCAGGTCGCCTCGTCGACCTGTGCTGGCGAACGTGTGGCCATGCGTGTCGATCGCGCGTAGAGGTTGTCCTACCTTTCACGCGTGGGTCTGATCCGATCGTTCGTAGGATCGGAGGGCCCGGGGGCTCCGGGTATGGCTGTAAAGACTGAGCCGCTGGATGGCTTACGGGACTTGGCCGCCTGGAGCTCCGCGACGACACGACCGCCAATTGGGAGACGCGACTCGATCGCTGCTGTAGGACAACTTCGGCGAAGTCGTCTGCGGGTCGGTGTACGACGAGCTGGCGGAGGTGACCGTGGCCGAGATCTGGGCCGGGGTGGACATTGGCAAGACGCATCACCACACCGTGGTGATTAACGCGGAGGGCGAGCGACTTCTCGCGACCGATCCTCAATGACGAGGCTGAGCTGTTGGCGCTGATCGGCGATGTGCTGGCGTTAGCCGACGATGTGCTGTGGGCCGTCGATCTCAACCATGGCGGTGCCGCCCTGCTGATCGGTCTGCTCATCGGACATGATCAGCCCGTCGCCTACCTCACTGGCCTGGCGGTCCACCGGGCCTCGGCCACCTACCGGGCGAGGGAAAGACCGACGCGAAGGACGCCTTCGTCATCGCCGACCAGGCCCGCATCCGCCGGGATTTGGGGCTGCTCAGGCCCGGTGACGAGATCGCCGTCGACTTGCGCACTCTGACCACCCGGCGCCTGGACCTCGTCTTCGACCGCACTCGGCAGATCAATCGTCTTCGGGCTCAACTGCTGGAGATGTTCCCCGCGTTGGAGCGGTCGTTGGACTTGGCCAACAAGGGTCCGGTGATGCTTCTGACCGGCTACCAGACTCCGGCAGCGATCCGCCGGGACAGGCGCGAGGCGGATCGCGACGTGGCTAAAGAATCGCAAGGTCAAAGGCGCTGCCGTACTGGCTCGCACCGCCGTTGAAGCCGCCCAAGCCCAGCACACCGCGCTTCCCGGAGAGCATTTGGCCGCTGCCATGGTGGTCCGCCTGGCGAAGGGGGTGATGGCCCTCGACGACGAAATCACCGAACTCGATGCCCTCATCGAGACCCGGTTTCAGCAGCATCCGCACGCCGAGGTGATCCGCAGCCTGCCCGGCATGGGGGCAAGGCTGGGCGCCGAGTTCATCGCCGCGACGGGCGGCGACATGGACGCCTTCGGCAGCGCCGACCGCCTGGCCGGCTTCGCCGGCCAGGCCCCGCAGCCTCGTGACTCCGGCCGCGTCAGCGGCAACCTGCGCAGACCTCGCCGCTACCACCGCGGCCTGCTGCGAACCATGTACTTGTCGGCGATGGCCAGCCTCAAGTCCTGCCCCGCGTCCAAGGCGTACTACCAGCGGAAGAGGAGCGAGGGAAAGGGACACAAGCAGGCTCTACTAGCCCTCGCCCGCCGACGCGTCAACGTTCTGTGGGCGATGCTCCGTGACAGAGAGTGTTACGAGCCTTCACGCCCCGTCGCGGAGGCGGCTTGACATCATCATTGGGAAGTCCCGTATGGGGTTTGAGTTATCGAGTGAGAGCCAGGTTGTGGAGTCGGGCGATGCCGAGCATGGCTTGGTGAACGCCGTTGCCCTTGAGGCGGCAGTCGCGCAGGATTCTCCAGTTCTTCAGCTCGTGCGCGCCGATGCGTGACCAGCGCTGCTTCGTGTTCTTACGTGATGGGGAAGCGTCCGACGCCGGGCAAGGCGTAGACGGTCTTGCCGTCGTGAGATGCCGGGCACCTCGTCTCACTTACGCGGCGGCGAGTTGGAGGAGCTCCGGAACACCCTGGGCACGGGCGTAGGGCTGGAAGCGGGGGAGCAGGTCGTCGACGAGGCTGACGCAGCGGGGTGCGTCGATGCGGCGGGCCAGGAGCAGGGACTCGGTGGCGGCAGCCGCGGCGGGCTCGGGCTCCTTCAAGTCGAGGTAGCTCGCCGCACGGTAGGCGAGGAAAACGCCGCGGGTCTTGTCCCGGGCCGGGGGCAGCAGCCGTTCGCCTTCGGTGATGAGCCGGTGGGCGCTGCCGGTGTCGCCGAGATCCAGGAGGGCCTGGCCGGAGTCCACCGCGAGGTCGGCCTCGGACACCCAGGCGCACCAGGCGGGCCGGTCGGCACCGGCGTCGGTGAGGTGTTTCTCCGCTGCGGTGAGGGCGCGTAGTACGGCACGCCGGTCGCTTTGGTCGCTCGGGTCTTCTCGTGCGGCGAGGGTGCGGGCGAGGCGCAGCTGGAGCAGGCAGCGTGCGGCGGGGTTGTGGGCGCGGGTCAGGGCGTGGTCGAGGATGCTGGCCGCGGTGGTGTGGTCGCGGCGCCAGGCGGCCTGGTAGGCGAGGTCGCCCAGGAGGCCGGCGCCCATGTCGTGGTCCCCGGCCGCGTGCGCGTTGTGCAGGCCCGCGATCCAGTACTGGCTGGCGTGGGTGTGGCTGCCCAGGTCGAAGCGATGCCACGCGACGGTCTGGGCCAGGGAGGCCGCCAAGCTGTGCAGGCGCAGCCCGACGGTGGACGTGTAGCGGCCGTGCGCGAGCAGTTCGGTCACGGTGGACAGGTGGGCATCGAGGAGCACGGGGGTGTGCTGGCGCTGCTCGGTGACGAGGCCGGCGAGGTGCCGGGTGCTGTTCTCCAGCCATGTGACGAGGTTTTCGCCGACCTGTTTGCCGTCGCGGGCCTGGGCGAGTGCGCCGGTGGGGCCAACGGCCCAGTCCGCGGCCAGTGCTGTCATGGCGGTGCCGGAGATGGTCAGGAAGGTGCGGCGTTCCATCGCGGTTCGCAGGGCCTCTCTCAGGGCGGGCACGGAACTGTGGGTCCGAGCGGGACCACCCCGTCGGTCGTCAGCGGCAGCCAATTCGGCCAGTCGTCGCTGCGGACGATGTCCCCAGGCCAGCCGAGCGCTTCGGCGATGTAGATCTGGGATTCCTCGCTGGGCTCTACGCCGCGCTGCCCTTTTGCGTACCCGCGCCTCGTCACCACCTGGGCGCAAGCCCCGCCGGCCGGCCGCGGCACGAATGCCCGCGACCAGCTCTCTGATCGTCATGTCGCGCGCGATGCGGGCGACGGCCAGCGGGTGACGGGCGGTCTCATCCACCCCCTCATCCAATCACTCAGCGCACCCAGCCGGTGACTCCCTCGCGGATGCGGGACCCCTGCGGGACCCCTCCAACTGGTCGACCAGGTCGAACGACGCTTCTGGGCCACACCGGGGGGCTCTCTGGAGTCGGGGGAGAACGACACCGCTGCAACGCTTCGCGAGTTGCAGGAGGAGTTCGGTATCGACGAGCAGGCTGTCGTACTGGGCGTGCAGCTCGCCGAGCGCAGCATGGGCCACCTGGTGGGCGGACACCAGGTCCGCCAGGTCGAGAAATGCTTCCTCGGCCGGGTCGACGCGGCCGCCGTCGACCCGGCCTGGGCTACGCAGAGCGACAACATCCGCGAATCCCGGTGGTGGACCGTTCCCGACCTGCGTCGCACCAAGGAGACGGTCTATCCCGAAGGCCTCGCCGGCCTGGTTGCCCGCGTCCGTGACGGCCGCATCCCCCTGCATCCCGTCGTGCTGGGCTGATCCGTGACCGAGTCCAGGGGATCAGCCGTGCACGGGCCCTTCGATGCGAGGGCGCACTCGTAGGTCACGTGCGTCGGCGGCCTCCCCGCCGACTCCTGGAGCGCCTCGTCTCAGCCTGTTGGGCGATAGGGGTGCGGTGATGGCGGCTGTGCCACTAGATTTGGTGTCATGACTGCCATCACTTTGCGGATTCCCGACGCCATGGACAAGCAGCTGCGCGACGCCGCAGCCGAGGCGTCGTCGCTCAACGACTACATCCTCAAAGCCGTGCGTCGGCAGATGACGCTCGACGCCGGCCGTAAGCTCTCCGCCATCCAGCCCCTCGACCTCGCGGGTGAGGGCGACGCTCTGTGACGATCCGCAAGGGCGACGTCTTCGACGTCGACACCGGCAAGGGCGTGCGCACGGTCCTCGTCGTCAGCCTCGACGGGCTTGCCGAGGCGTACGGCGCTGTAGTGGCCCTGGTGCTGCACGCCCCGGCCGCACACCCCGACACGGCCATGAGCGTCCGGCTGACCTCCCCGGTCGACGCCTCGGTCGTCGCTGTCAACCTGCTCCAGCTCTCCGCGGCCCGCTTCGAGACCGCGACGCTTCACGGGAACGTTGGCCCCGAGCAGCAGGATCGCATCGACAACGCGCTCCGCGCTGTCCTCGACCTGTAGCGCGAGGACAGCGGGGGTGAGTGTGACAGCGACGCCCGAATGTGCGCGGAATGTTGAGGAAGCCGGTCTCAGAACCCCGCGGCACCGCCGGTCTGCGCGCCCCACCACTGACACCTGCAGTCCCTGGAAAAGGCCGCTGTGTGCTGGAGAGCTGAGCTCCCTACCCTCACCCCATGGCGTGGAACGAGGACAGTGGCACAGTCAGCCGGGCGTTTGATGACTGGAAGTGGAGCGACAGGGAGAACCGTGCCTTCCTGCGCCTGTCCGACCAGTGGTCCACAGAGGCCTACCAGCAGACCTGGCAGCAAGCGGGGAAGTCTCTCGCCGAGCGCTTCGACCCGGACCGGCACTACGGCGACGAACACGTCGACATGTTCCACGACGCTGTCGATGGACTCTGGCCCAACGACTACGCCTGGATCACCGACGCCTCGGTCATCAAGAACGCAGTAACCGCGTTCGAGGTCTACTTGGAGAAGGCGCTGCACGAGGTCTTGGGCTCGACCCTCACCATCGACGGCCAACAGCACACAGTCCGGCTGGCCGCCCCGCCGAAATTCGAGTCGCCGGGTGGAAGACGCTGGTCACGGCCCACGGAGTCCTCGGAACCGCGGTCGAGATCGACGACGTGACCTGGGCCAGGGAGCTGAGGCATCTACTCACCCACCAGAACGGCGAACTGCGCACGGAGAGGGCGCTGGCGAAGTTCCGAGACCCTGACGCTGAGCTGGACCAAGACGAGATCGACCGCGCGGACGTCGGGGGCAAGGTCCGACTCGGTGCTCCACGAGTGGTGAAGATCCTCGACTCCCTCGCCGCCGTGGTCCGAACGGCAGATGCTCCTGTGTGGGCGCTCTGCTGGGGCAGAAGCGGCCGCGCGCACTGGCCGGAGACCGTCACGAAACTGCACGAGCAGAAGTGCATCGTCATCGAACCTGTCCAGACCGACGCAGCGCGATGAAGCCGCCCGGCGGCCTGGAGACGCCTGCGAATTAACGCGGACCTACCCTGAAGGTCCCCGCAGGAGGTCTGCGTGCCGCCCTTCACTCTGCCTGCTCCGCTCGCTCTGGCCCGCGCGGTCGACGCGGTGCCCGAGGCGCCGGGCTGGACGCTGGAGCCGAAGTTATGGACAGGGTTTGTCCTGTCCGCTGTCTATCCTCGATGCGCGGAACTGGCCGCCGTGCAGAGTTGTGCGAGCGCCGATGGGGCGGCTCGGTCCGATGAGTTCCGCGGCACAGTGGGGTCTACCTCTGCACGAGCGAAAGCTGCACACGAGTTCTGTGAGGGGACCATGACCACCCATGCGCTACCACCCGTCGTCGACGCCGCAACCTGGGAGCGCCAACTCGAGGCGCTGCGTGCCCGGGAGAAGGCCGCGACGCGGGAGCTTGACGCCATCGCCGCCGAACGTCGTCGCCTGCCGATGGTCGAGATGCCCGACTACAGCCTGGAGGCGAGGACGGCCCCGTTCGGCTGGCGGACGTCTTCGAAGGCAAGAGGCAACTGATCGTCTACAACCACATGTGGTTCGCCGGCAAGGAATGGCAGTGCCCGGGCTGCACGGGGTTCACCTCGCAGTACACCCGCCTGGAGTTCCTGGACAACTACGATGCGCGATTCGTCATCGTCACCCAGGGCCCGATCAAAGAGGCACTCGCCTATCGGCAGCGGGTCGGCAACCAGATGACGTGGTACTCGACTGCCAACAGTTCCTTCGGAGCCGACGTCGGTGCACCGCCCGACGCAGGATTCGCGGTCAACGTGTTCCTGCGCGACGGCGGCACCGTCTATCGCACCTGGCACACCAACGGCCGGGGCACCGAACAGCTCAGTCACACCTTCCCGCTGATCGACGTCCTGCCGTACGGACGGCAGGAGGAGTGGCAGGACTCGCCCGAGGGCTGGCCTCAGTCGCCCACCTACAGCCGGTGGGCAACGTCCAAAGACATTGCTGCGCTCTACGGCCCGGGCTCCGGCGGCGGCTGAACGACCTGCATCACGGCCGGTGAGCGGGTGAACTCGGTGATGCTGCCGGTGCGCGACGGGTTGACCATCGCTCGGCGCCCCCGCAGCTGCCGGGACAAGTTGCTTACGCGCTGCTCGGCAGGGCCTCCTCGGGGTCTCTTCACGTGGCCACGCGAGCTCCCGGCGGTGTGGCACACCCGCCCACCCTGTGATCGACATGGCGCTGGACGATAGTTCGTGGACAGCTCAACAGCGCATGAATGAAATGGGATGGCTGGAGACGCCAGATCCATACCGCGACCCGACGGGTCTGGACCATGGCTTCGTAGGTGGGAGCGGCCACCACTTGTCGACGAGTTTGAGCGGCACTTGTCGATTACCGAGCAGTGAAATGTCGATGAGAACTGACACCGCTCGGTGGCGGAGTCGACGTCTCTCCTCTGCTATCTGGTGATGCTGCGGTTGCTGTTCAGGATGTCTTCGGGGTTTGCCGCCCTCGCCGGTCCGCGTCCTGTCGGCGAAGGCCCTCGAGGATGACGTTCATCAGAGGCCGTGCTGTTGGCTCCCATTCATCTCGGTCCAGTCGGCCGAGGTAGGCGATGAGCAGGAGGACCCCGCGGGCATCCACGTCCGTGCGGATGGAACCAGCTGCTTTCCCGGCGTCCAGCAGGTGGCTGAGAGCGCCTTCGATGGGGTTCTGGCTGTGGGCGACAAGGTCTTGCCACGCTGCCGGCTCGAGCGCCGCCAGGACGCCGTACTTGATCTCGGCGTAGTCGATCACTCGGTCGAGCCAGTGGCGCAGGGCTTCCATGGGTTCGTGTTCCGCCAGTAGCGCGGAGGCGGCGGTCACGAGTTCTTCGACGTCGCGCCGGTAGACCTCGGCGAGGAGCGCTTCGCGGTTGGGAAAGTTCCGGTAGAGCGTTCCCTGTCCCACACCGGCGCGCTTGGCGATCTCCTTGAGGTGGACGTGGTCGGACTCGGCGAGGGCTGCGCGGGCGGCCTCCACGATGCGGGTCCGGTTCTGCGCCGCGTCCGGACGGCGTGCCGGTGTGTTCATAGGCGTCTCCTGACGTTCCGTCCATCACAAGTGGACATGAGTCCGGTAGGGTGGGTCACGCACCGGACACGTGTCCACTTTATCTGGAGGCAGTAGTGCCCTCTCTTCATGACAAGATCGTCGCGGTCACCGGAGCAAGCGGCGGCATCGGTGAAGCCACAGCCCGTCTCCTCGCCCAGCGCGGTGCCGCAGTCGTCCTCGCGGCGCGCCGCAGTGAGCGCATCGAGGCCATAGCGCAGGACATCCGGGAGGAGGGGGGCCGTGCTGCCACGTGCATCGTCGATGTCACCAAGGCCGAGGACCTGCGGCGCCTGGTCGCCACCACCGTCGATCGGTACGGCCGTATCGACGTACTGGTGAACAACGCTGGTATCGCCCCGATCAGCCCGATGGCCGACCTCGACACCGAGGGTTGGTCGGCAATGATCGACGTCAACCTTCGCGGCACTCTCAACGGCATCGCCGCCGCGTTGCCCGCCTTCCGCGAGCAGGGGTCGGGCCACCTGGTGAGCATCGTCTCCGTGGCCGGCCTGTCCGGCGTGTCCCCCTCGATGGCTGTCTACGCCGCGACCAAGAACGCGGTGCGCACCGTTCACGAGGGGCTGCGCAGGGAGTCCACCGACGGGGTGGTGCGCACGACAGCCATCTCGCCGGGATACATCCGCACCGATCTTGCTGACTCCATGGCGGACCCGAACATCCGCGAGCAGACGCGCAAGAACATGGACGCGGTGGGCATCCCTGCGGCGGCGGTCGCCCGCGCGGTGGCCTTCGCCATCGAGCAGCCCAGCGACGTCGAGATCGGCGAGATCAACGTTCGCCCCACCGTCCAGGCGTGACACTTGCCGTCACCGGTCAAGTGAGACGGCCGCCAGCCGCTTGCACAACGCCACTGTCTGGCCGGGCGTCCCGACGAGCAGAACACAACTCCGGACCTGGCTCCCGGCCTCAACGGGAGCGACGCCTCTCGGTGAAGGAAGTCCCAGAGCGGTCAGCCTGCCGTGCCGTCCTGGGCAGCGGCCCGGGCTTGGGTTATGGCGAGGCGGTGCCAGTCGTGGATGTCGCTCAGTTCGCTCTGGAGCGCGAGGACGGGCGCGGTGATCGCCCGGTACTGTCGGTGGGTGTCCAAGGCAGCCTGATAGGCCGCGTTGGCCGGTCCCATGGCGTCGACGATCGAGCGACGTGTGGACTCGACCATGCGGAGTTGGCGGCGGACCGGCTCAAACTGCCTGTCGATGGAGTTGAGCCAGGCCGAGGTCCGCCTGATCGACTCCATGAAACCGGACAGGCCGATGTTGCCGCCCTGCTGCGGCTCCGCTTCCTGGCCGAAGGCTTCGTCGTCGCCTTCTTCTGCGCCGGGGCTGTCCTCGTCGTTCATGGACTCATGATCCCGCCATCGGCGCGGGCGGGCACTCGTATTTGTGGCTGCGGGGCGCAGCATGCCAGGCCGTACGTATGTGCCGGGGCGGTGAACCGACAACTCCAGCGAACGGTTCTCAGCGGAGGTTCAACGGCGCGATCGATGAGGCATGCGATTCGCCGGAATTGTCGCTCACCGAATCGTGATCATGTCCTCAAGGCGCAATTCAAGCGAGCCGATGAGCGGAGCGAGCCCCGCGCCTGCGGGGCTCTCGTCGCGTGACGAACCTCCGAACCGCATAGGGAGGAGCCGGGCTCGCCCATCTGCCGGCCAAGCGCTGGGCGAGCCCGTAGGCCCATGAACAACGGTCCGCTCATCAGCCTCACCGCCATTGTTCTCCTCGCAGTAGGCAGAATCACAACTTATGTCGCTTAAAGGCGCTAACAAAGCCGTTGGACGTGGCGGTGGGTGATCAGGCAGACGGCGAGTCCGAGGAAGACTTCGTGGATGTCATCGCGGCGTTCCCAGCGGATGCGCAGGCGGCGGAAGCCGTGGAGCCAGGAGATTGTGCGCTCGACGACGTAGCGGAAGATGCCCAGGCCGGTTCCGTGGGGCTGGCCTCGCTCCGCGATCACCGGGCGGATCCCGCGCTGCCAGAGCAGGCGCCGGTACTTGTCGTGGTCGTAGCCGCGGTCGGCCAGCAGCGCATCCGGCCGTCGGCGCGGTCTGCCGACCCGGCCCCCGACGGCCGGGATCTTGTCGAGCAGCGGCAGGAGTTGGGTGACGTCGTTGCGGTTTCCGCCGGTCAGCGACACCGCGAGCGGGATGCCCTGCCTGTCGGCGATGAGGTGGTGTTTGCTGCCCGGTCGTGCGCGGTCGACCGGGCTGGGCCCGCTTTTGGGCCTCGCCGGGCCGCGCGGACGTGCGAGGAGTCGATCACCGCCCGGGACCAGTCCAGCTTGTCCTTCGAGCGCAGCTTCTCCAGTAGCACGACATGGAGTTGGTCCCAGACGCCGGCCTCGATCCATGCGGCCAGCCGGCGCCAGCAGGTCATGCCCGAACCGAAGCCCAGTTCCTGGGGCAGGTACTCCCACTGGATGCCGGTGTGCAGGACGAACAGGATCCCGCACAGGGCTTGCCGGTCCGGCACCCGCGGGCGCCCCTCGACCAGTTTCGGACCTGGTTCGGGCAGCAACGGCTCGATGAGCGACCACAGTTCATCCGACACGATCCACGGACGCGACTGACGTTTCCCCACAACCAGACCAACGAGCAGACAAGCCAACAGTCACATGATCAACCGCTTTTGTTAGAGCCAGTTACAGCAGCGATCGGAGTCGCGTCTCCCAATTGGCGGTCGAGTCGTCGCGGGGCTCCGGGCGGCCAAGTCCTTTGAGCCATACAACGGCTTCCCTGTGACAGCCATACCCAGAACCCCTGGGCCCTCTGATCTTACGAATGACCAGATCAGGCCCACGCCTTGAAAGGTAGGACCCCTTAGTGGGCGGTTCGTGGGTCTTTGAGAGGATCTGTTGTCGCCTGATGGTGTGGCGGTGGGGCGGAATCTGCCGGTCCGCGGTTGTTGATCTGGTCATGTGATCGGGTGAGTGAACGCAAGCCGTATCCGAGTGACTTATCGGACGAGCAGTGGTTGTTGATCGAGCCGGTGATCACCGCGTGGAAGGACCGGCACCGCTCGGTCAGCGGCCATCAGGGCGCCTATACGACATGCGGGAGATCGTGAACGCGATCCTCTACCAGGGGCGGACCGGCTGCCAGTGGGCCTACCTCCCGCACGACCTGCCGCAGAAGAGCGCGACCTACTACTACTTCGCCGCCTGGTGGGACGACGGAACCGACCAGGTCATCCATGAACTCCTGCGCTGCCAGGTCCGTGAACGCGCCCGCCGATTAGAGGACCCGACCCTGGTGGTCCTGGACACCCAGAGTGTCCATGTGGCCGCCGGGGTCTTTGCCGCCACGAGCGGCCACGATCCGGCCAAGCGGGTGCCCGGCCGCAAACGCGGACTGGCTGTGGACGTCCTCGGCCTGGTCATCGCGGTCGTCGTCCTCGCCGCGAACACCCACGACAACGCCGCGGCCATCATCCTGCTGGACCAGGTCGCCGAGCACGCCGGCAAAACCGTCCGCAAAGCCCTGGTCGACCAGGGATTCAAGAACCAGGTCGTCGTGCACGGCGTCGGCCTGGGAATTTGACGTCGAGATCGTCGCACGCAACCCGCAGGACAAGGGGTTCGTGCCGCAGCCGAAGCAGTGGAGGGTCGAGCAGACCTACGGGATCCTGATACTGCACCGGCGCCTGGTCCGCGACTACGAGCACCGCCCCTCTTCCTCCGCCTTCCGCGTCTACTGGGCGATGACCCACGTCATGACCCGACGCCTCACCGGCGCGAACGCACCCACCTGGCGCGAACCGCAGGCGGTGACCGCATGAACATCCAGCCCCTGCTCGACGCGCTGGACCTCCAGGAAGACGCCGCCCGGGCCCAGGCCAACGACCTCCGCACACAGATCGGCGAATTGCAGACCCGGCTGCGGGAGGCCGAGTCGCACCTCGAGTACCTCGCGATCACCCGGAAGACCGTCACGGGCCTTGCCGACCGACTTCCGGCCGTCCCACCGGCCCTGCCCGAGCACCCTGACTACCCTCGCATCCTCGCCGTCTTCAACGAGGCGACCGGACCGCTGCGGGCCAAGGACATCTGCGAAGCCCTCGACCACAGCCTGCTGCCGAAGAACATTGAAGGCACCCGAGCCAAGTTGAAACGCCTGGTCAAACTCGGCATCCTCACCGAGGTCGACACTGGCAGCTTCGCCAGGAAGCAGTAACCGGCCGAGCCCCGATTGGCTTCGTTCACGTCAAACAGCAGCCGTATGGCCGCCTGTGCTCGTAAGAATGGCGGTCGTGCGGGTGGTGGGGATCAGTGGGCCTTGTCAGCCAGCCGCTGGGGTGAGGCTGGTGCGGTCGAACGGGCCACCGTGCGCGGCGGCGTACGCGATGGCGTCGTTGACGGCCTCGAGGCCGAACGGCCGGACTCGTTCGGGTGCGAGATCCAGAGTGCCCGAGGCGAGGAGCCGGATGATGCCGACATTGGCTGTGCGCGGGTACATCCACTGCCCGCGCACGGTTATTGAGTTGCGCATGATCCATGGGTACGGGAGTGCGAGGTCGTCGCCACCGAGCATGCCGACGCCGCCCATGAGGACGACGCGGCCGTACTCGCGGACGGTCATGGCCGCCGCGCGCGACGCCGAGCTGGGTGCGCTCGGCGGGAGCAGGTCGATCACGATGTCGATCGGGCCGTCGGCCGCCGCGGACATCGCCGCGCGGTCGGTGGCCTCGTCTCCGGTCAGCGGGACCGGGCGCAGCCGCGGACCGAACCGGTCGGAGAGGAGGTCGAGCGCGGCCTGGTTGCGGCCCGGGGCGACCACGCGGCCCGCTCCCATCGCGAGCGCGACCGCGACCGCGCTGCTGCCGAGGTTGCCGCTGGCCCCGCTGACGAGCAGCGTCTCGCCGGCTGCCAGCCCGCCTGCCAGCAGCCCGCCGTAGGAGATGGCGTGCACGGTGAGTGCGGCCCAGCGGGCCGGATCGTCCCCTGCCACGGTGGGCAGCGGGAAGACGTTCTCCGTCGGGACCCGCATGAGCTCGGCGAACGAACCGTCGTGCAGGTACCGGGCGAGCCGCGCGCCGCCCTCGCCGCGCGAGCTCCAGCCCTGGAGCGTGATGTCGGGAGTCAGGGCGTCGTCCCGCGAGCGCACCGTCGAGTCGCACCACACCAGGTCGCCGACGCGCAGCCGGGTGGCGTCCGGGCCGACGTGGATGATCCGCCCCACGCCGCCGACACCGGGCACGACAGGAGGGACAAGGGGGTAGTTCCGCTTGCCGCCGAAGACCTCGGCCGCGTACGGCGCCACGCTAGCGGCGAGGACCTCGACCACTACCTCACCGCCCCCGGCCTCGGGGTCGGGCACCTCCCGCACCGTGAGCGGGGCGCCGAACTGCGTCAGAACTGCTGCTCGCACGTGATGACCTCCGTGTTCGTCCGTACTCGTGGGATCGACACTAGGAGCTGGGTGGGCATGCGGGAAGCGATGACCTGGCATTCGTGGTATGCGTATGCCGCATGGACATCTCCAGCACGGGACTGCGGGTCCTGCGGCAGATCGCTGAGTCCGGCAGCTTCACCGCGGCAGCTGCCCGACTCGGCTACACGCAGTCAGCCGTCTCACGCCAGGCCGCCGCCCTCGAACGCAGCGTGGGCACCACCCTGTTCGAACGCCGCCCAGACGGGGTGCGGCTCACTCCCTCCGGCCTGACCCTGCTGCGGCACGCCCACACGGTCCTGGCCTCGCTCGCAGAGGCCGAGCGTGAGCTCACTGGCACCGTCCCGCGGACCGAACTGGTGCGGCTCGGGGTGTTCCTGAGCGCGGGCGCGGCGATCCTGCCCGCTGCCCTCGCACACCTCGCGGCGGCCGGCCAGCAGATCACGGTCACCACCAGCGAGGGCACCACGCCCACTCTGAGCCGGGCGCTGCGCGCCGGCTCACTCGACCTCGCCGTGCTGAGTTCCCGCCCACCCCACCGGCCCTTCGACGGCGACTCGCCGCGCCTGCACGTCGAGACCGTCGCGGACACCGAACTGGTCGTGGCGGTGCCGTCGACCGGAGAGTTCGCCGGACGCACCACGGTGCACGTCGACGAGCTGGTCGACGCCGCGTGGATCGCCACCCCGTCATCGAGCTCCGAGCCGCTGCTCGGCGTCTGGCCCGGCCTGCCCGGACGGCCTCGCGTCATCCACTCAGCGCGCGACTGGCTGACCAAGCTCCAGCTGGTCGCCGGCGGCTTCGGTGTGACGACGGTGCCGTCCCGGCTCTCACCGGTGCTGCCGCCCGGGGTGAGCCTGCTGCGCGTCGACGGCGCACCCCCCGAGATCCGCCGGGTGCTCGTGGCGCGCCTCCCCGGCCACCCCGCCCCGGCGATCACGGCCGTCACCCGAGCGATCACTTCGACCGCCTGAACCGCCGCCAAGGCCGCGCACGATCGCGTGTACCCCTTTCCCCCTCACGGGTGGGCACCGCGGTCACCGTCGGCCTGTTCTTCGCAGTACTGGCGATCGGCTTCGCCGTCGTCACGGCCCTGCACGTACTCCTCGCGCCCCGCGGCCGCGCATAACGGCCGCCGGCAGCCAGCCTTCCGCCGAGGCAAGCGGACTCGTTGCCGGTGGACAGCGTGGCACTGGTCGTAGTTCGTGTCCGATCTCCCACCAAAACCTCTCAAACCGCCCTTTGAGCGCCTTCCAAGCGCGCGCCGGCCTGGCTGTCCGGATGCGTGATTCGTACGCGGCTGACCTGCCCGGTGGATCGGACTGGTTCATGGGTTCCCTCTCTCTGCGGGAAAGGTGACGACTGCGGCGTGCTCGTGGGATCACGCGGCCGGCGGAGGCTCAGCGGGCGCCACCGGCACCGGGGGGAAGCTGGTCCCACCACCACGAGATCTCGGGGATCGGCAGCGGAGCCAGGTCGGCGTGTTCTGTCCGGTGAGGGGTGAGGACGACGGTCGCCTCGCTCGCGTCGGCCGACAGCGTGTAGCGCTGCTGGGAGGCCCCCCATTCGAGCTGGGCCCGCATGAAGTTCCCGAGGTCGTCGACGTAGCGGCACAGCGCCTCACCGGCTGCGGGACGGATGTCTTCGCGAAGGGCGAGGTACAGGCACATCAGGCGGTCGCACAGTGCCATGCCCTGCTGAACCGGGGTCCCCGGCAGCTCACCCGCCACGACAGAGAGGACGCTCTGGTCGTCCTCATGCTGCAGGGCCTCCTTGTAGGAGGACATGAGGTCGTTGCTCCACCCTACGTAGAGCCAGGTGAGTTCGGTCAGGGCCCGCACAGCCGGGTGCAGGATCTCCGCCTCGGTCAGCTCGATCCCATTGGCGATCTCGATCAACACGGTCAGTTGCGGCGCGTACGATGCCTCACCGCGAAACAGGCAGAACTCCCCGAGGCTCGGCTGCCTGCCCGCAGCGCGGTTGGCCACCTGCCACTGCGTGGCCTGGGCCCAACGGCGGAGCGCCTCCGACCAGCGGCGCATCAGCACTGGCGACAGGTGGCGCTCAGCGCGCTGGGCCAGGTCCCGAAGAGCGCGGATGTGCGGGTTGGCGTCGAACACGGTCAAGCCGGGTACCTCGACTACCCGCACCAGCTTTCCCAGGACCGGGATCAGGTCGCCCGGCTGTATTTCCGCGTCGCAGTACTCGTCGTCGAACCGTAACGCCCAGTAGTTCCAGTCCGAGGCAATCTGGAGTGCCGGGCCAGCGGGTGCTAGCGGGAGAAGCCGTGCCGCGAAGTAGGCCGGGGCGAAGGCGCGCAGTTTCTCTTGCGTCGCACTGCTCGCGCCGAACGCCGCGGTGTCCATCCAAGCGATCGAGCCCCGTTCGAGAGCCGCTGCCGAAGGGTTCGAAAGAGACGGAAGAGGGCAGTACAGGCGGGGACTTTCGATCTGCTCGGGGGTCCCGTCAACTACTGTGTTCTCTACGGGCATGTCGACTCCTCGCTGCCTCTGAGGGCCGGCGGCATGGCTGAAGCCGGGCGGACGATTGTCCCGGCAGGGCATGCCGATCCCCTCGACGTGATTGTGCCTATCTTGCGCAGGTGGTCGGCGGCGCCGATGCCGGACAACCGGAGCAGACGGGGGGCGAACCCGAGCTGGCGGGTCAGGCGGCCAACCGCCGCAGGCGGTGCAGCAAGCACGTTGTCGAGGACGGAACCCGGACAGGGCAGGGTGGACGGCTGCACGGCGGCGCCGAGCAGGCTGGCCAGAAACTCTGGCCAACGGGCCATCCGCATGGCATGTTCCACCGCCCGGTAGCCCTCTTCCTGGTGTGGCACGCGGACCGAGACGTACGGTCGGTACTTAGGTTCGCGGGCCATGTAAGCGGCGGCCCCGTCTGTTGCGGGACGGTCATCGTTGCCGAACATGTTCAGCGCCGGAGGCGGCGTCGAGGGTGTGTGCGGTGTCCTGGGTCGTGAGCCAGGCTGCGGCGCGGGTTTCTGGCGAGTAGGACGCGTGCGAGGATCTGCGGTCGGGCCAGCGCCGTGGGCCGCCTAAGACTGTGGAAGACCAGAAGGAACGCCTGGCGGGTCACGGGATCGTGGATGATGCGGGTGAACAGCCGGTTCTTGTACCACTGCACCGCGTGAGAAAGGCGGTCGGTGCGCTGCTCCCGCGCTGCTGCCCAGATCCGGTCCTCGCTCGTGGACATGAGCCAGGGCCAGAAGTGGACTCCTCGCAGGCTCCGTTGGAAGGATCGTGAGAATCCGGTCAGGTCGGCATCGTGCCGGAGTAGGCTCCGATGCAATGTCAGGGCGCTGTGGCACGCGACCGTCATTCCCTGGCCATAGACTGGGTTGAACGCGCACACGGCGTCGCCGACTTCGACGAAGCCGTCGGGCCAGGCCGCTCCGCGTCTTAGCTCACGACGGCGGTTTTCGGTGCGGGCAAACCGGTGTATGGCCGAGATGGGATGGCTGCTGGCCAGGACATGGGCCAGTTCTGGATTGTCCAACGAGGCTGCGAAGGACAGGAATCCGTCTTCGTCCGTTGGGGGGTGATGTCCCGTGACGCCGAGCAACGTGACCAGCCACTGGCCGTCTTCGATCCGCGTGATGTAGACACCGCGGGGCTGGCCGCAGGCGGCCAGCGGCTGGTAGAGGGCCTTCCACTCCAATGCGGGACCCTTGTACATGCGCGATGCGTAGGCCAGCCCGGAGTCGACGACAGTCTCGGTCAGCGGCGGATAGCCCAACTCGTCCAGCCATCGCGGACATTGCGAGAACCGGCCGGAACAGTCCACGGTTAGGTCTGCCTGGTACTCCACGAACTGCCGGGCCACCCCCGGGCGGTGTACGCAGGCGGCGACGCCGGCAACGGATCCTGGCGACGGGCCAGTGAGCAGGGCCGTGGCCGACACCCCGGTTTCGACGCGCACGTGCCCGATCGTCTTGACCCGTCGGCGGATTTGAGCCTCCAGCAGGTCACGGCTAGAACTACGAAAGAGCAGGCCCGCTGTGCTGGCAGGCACCCGTCCCGGCGGGAGCAACATCACGCTCTCGTCTCCGAAGTCGAACACGAGCGCTCCCGCTTCGGCCAGTTCGGTGCCCAGGCCGGGAAAGAGTTCCTCGAATCTGGCCGCCCCGGCAGCTAGGAGTCCGTGCACATGCCTCGCCTGTGGAACCCCTGTCCGACCCACACCGTCGCCGGGTAGCCACTCGCGTTCAAGGATGACCACCTCCCGGAAGTGATCGGCCAGAACGCGGGCCACTGCCAAGCCCGCGATCCCACTTCCGATCACCAGCGCCCGATCTCTCGTGCTCACCTGCATCCCCCTCCTCGCCTTTACCTGACCCGTCACTGGTCGGATGACTGCAGCGGCTCTGTGATCCGACACCGGGTTCTGTGCGTATGCTGGCCAGCAACCGAGCAACTTTGCGGAGCTCCTTGCTCTATGGGTCCGTCTGCGGGAACCGCCTGCCACGGGCCAGAACACCGTCCACCAAGGGCGCGTGGGACACGGCCCGGCCGCTGCCACCGCAACACGCCCTCGATCTCTGTGCTCGGGCACCTCATCGGTCTCCGCGACGAAGATCGCGTCCTTGGCCTGAAGGGTGCTGACGACGTAGGTGTTGTGGACGATCTCGTGGCGCGCACCTACTGGTGCCTCGTACACCTCCAGCGCTTTCTCCACGGTGGCGATCGCCCATTCCACTCCGGCGTAGCCCCCGCGCGGGCGGCGAGCTGGACCCGCTTGCGGCCGGTCATGAGGTGCGCTCCACTGCAAGGGCCGCGATGCGGCGCAGGGTGACGGTGGCGGCGGGCGTGAGGGGGGTCTCCCGGGCGGCCACGGCCTGTCCGTATCGGGCGGCGATCAAGGCGACTGGCTCGACGGCTAGAAGCGTGGCGCTGCTTGTCGATCACCTGGATCGGCGGGAGGGCAAGAGACGGCTGAGTGGGCATGGATTCTCCCAGGCAGAAAGGGGTGAAGAGGTCCCTGCCGGCGCCGGCCGTGGCGACCACGGGCGCCACCGCCTGCGGCCGGAGCAGCTGCTGTGGCTCCTGGTGGGCAGCGAGGCTCGGGGTGCATTCGGGCCGCAGCCCCTGGAGCGGCAGCATCGTGGGCGGTTGGGCCGGCTGGCTTGGCCCGTTCAACTGGCCGATGTTTCAAGCCGGCTTCCAGCAGACGGGGCGTTGTACGCGCCACCACCAGCTGATCGAGTCGATGTCGAGCGGTTGATGGGAGGTTGCACCGCACTGGTCGGTGAACCCGGGCGGGGTGAACATCTCGGCGCTGTCGGGGCTTCCGTCCTGGTAGCGGTAGCGGTGGCTCTCCTGGAAGAAGTGCATGCAGCCACTGATGTACGCGGCGAGCGCGTTCAGGTACGTGTCGACGGTCGGGGGATGGTCGTCGTGCAGGACCTGTTCGCGTAGGTCCAGGAACCGGTTCACGATGCGTTCGTAGATGACGACCGCTTCGGCGACCGCTTCGGCGATCGTGGCGCGGTGTTCGTGGCGCAGTACGTCGATCAGGTTGTGCAGGTCACTGGAGCGGGCGGCTTCCTTGCCGTGGGAGAAGACCTCATGGCCGACGGCCGCGGCCATGACGGCCATCTCGGTGAGGGCCCGCAGCCTTGGGTCCGCGAAATGCTCCGGCCCCATCCCGTGGATGCCCATCAGGGCCGGGAAGAGAACGCATGCCGGGCCGCCGCCGATGTAGAGGCGTGAGTGCAGCGTGTCGCTCAGGGTAGGCGGGATCCCGCGCACGTTGGCGGCGATCCGCCAGAGTTCGCGTACCGTCTGGGCGTGGAGGGTCGCTTCGAGCCGCTCGCACAGATAGGCCGGGCAGGAGGCGCGGAAGTCACGCAGGATCTCCGCCAGCGCGTGGGCATAGGGTCCGTCCCTTTCGCTTACCGGCTCCGGGGCGGCCGCCGTGCGGACCGTGCGGGCCAAGAACGCCGCCGCACCGGCCGTGTCCAGGCGGACCGGCCCTTCGTCGAGGAAGTCGTCCACCGCGAAAAACCACATGGACATGTTCGCGGCCACCTGCAACAACTCCGCCGGACCGGCCGGAACGATATAGCCGACCAGGGCCCCGGCCAGGTGGCCTGAGATGCGCTCCTGCTCCTGCGGCGGGTAGAGACCATGGCGTCGCATGAACTCGTTCGCGCCGAGATCGACGGTGTGGGAGGCCGGGTGCAGTTGGAACGGGATCGGGCAGTACACGGGTGGCACATCGATCTTGTGGATGTCTGGCACGGAGGTCTTCGGCAGGGTCATCGGCTCTCCTATACGGGGCAAGTGCGGGCGGTCGCGTCCGGGACTTGGTCGGGCGGGGCGGTGAAGTCGCCGTCGGGGTGCGGTTGGGCAAGGAGATAGCTGACCGTGGGGGTGATCACGCGTGAGGCGGCGCCATATCTGGTGATCGCGGGGATGGCCTGAGCGGTGGACAGCGCGTCGCTGGCGCTGTTGCCGTCATGACCCCAGCCGCCGTCGGAGTTCTGGGGCTCCTCCAGATGCGCTATCGACCGCGAGGTGGCGGCTGCGATGTGTTTCTGGATGGCCATCCCGCACTCCGTTAGGGCGGCCTGCTGCGCTTGTGCGCGGAGGCTCTCGGAGTCCATCAGCGTGCCGTCAAAGTCGAAGACGTAGGCCGTGTAGTGGAAGGACCGGTCTGCTCCCTTGCGGCCTGGCGGGGGTGGCCCCGGTTTCGGTGAGCGGCCTTGCCGTGCGCGTCATACCGCCGCCGACTGGGGTCGTCCGTTGGCCGGGTGCGCCTCGACGGCCGTGTTGAGCGCTGTCAGGGCGTGGACGTTGGCCAGGACCGGGAAGTTGTAGGGGAGAGGCCGTGGTCCCACCTGGTCGGGCGGGGCCGTGAAGCCGCCCTCGGGTTCCTGCCGGTCGAGGAAGTGGGCAAGAGCGCGGCCGGCTGTGGTTGCGGCCCCGTGCCGGACGATGATGGGTACGGCGTGCGCGGTGGACAGTGCGTCGCTCGTGGTGCTGTTGCGCTGGCCCCAGCCGCCGTCGGGGTTTTGGGTCTGTTCCAGGCGCCGCACCGCCTTGGCGGTGGCCGCGGCGATGCGGGTGCGGGCCGTCGGGGAGACGTGGGCCGTGGTGCGGCCGAGGGCCTCCACCACGTGGGCGATGACGCTGGACTCGCTGAGTGTCCAGCTTCGCTGCCATGTTCCGTCGTCGTCCTGGGCATTGAGGAGGAAGCCGACGGCCTGGTCGAGGATGCCGGAGTGGCGTCGCCAGTCGGGGGCCAGTGCGATGACAGCCCCGGCGGTCAGGTCGGGCTCGGGGGCATGTCCGCGGACATAGGTAGGCCATCCGCCGGCCTTGTCGGCCATGCGGCGCAGGTAGTTGTCGGCCCGGCCGAGCCGATCCCCGTAGGTGTTCGGGCCGGCCAGGCGGAGCAGCTCGGCGCACCGACTGGTGTCGTCGACGTCGCTTTGGGTGGTGGTCTCGTCGTAGCCCCAGCCACCGTCCGCGAGCTGCTGGCCCGCGACGTAGGCGGCCATCAGTGGGACCACGCCTCGCCGGTCTCCGGCGCCCGCGAGAACGGTCCCGGCCAGTGCGGTCACCCACACCTCCTGTCCGGCGATGAACGGGATCCCGCGGTCGGCGTTCTGGACCCGGATAAGTGCGTGCAGGCCCTCGCGCAGCAGCGCGCCGCCGGGCTGATATGTGTGCAGGGCGTGCAGAGCGATCAGGTGTGCCAGCGTGTTCCCCTGCCATACCTTTCCCGCGTCAAAGGAGCCCAGGGACGTGGCCATCCGGACCCGGTCGGCGTCCAGGGCTGGGGATTCCTCGTTGCGGTGTGCGGCGTGGAGGATCCGGACCGCGCGGAGGGTCACGTCGGTCCAGACCGCCTGTTCCTCGTCCGGGATGGACCCGGGATCCGTGCGGCCGTCGAAGGGCAGGGCACCCAGCACTGCAAGGAGCGTTTCGAGAAGGAGCTGTTTCCGAGCGCCGGTGAAGTGCCGGAAGCCGTCCAGATGGGCCCGTACCTCCGCGCTCGCTACCGGCCGGCCCGTGACGGCTGCTGCTGCGGCGGCGTCCAGGACGCCTGCCGGGCGCGCCCGGCCCAGGAAGCCGGTCAAGGCTTCTTGCGTGTCGGGGTCTGTCCCTTCTTTGCGCAGCAGCCTGAGTAAAAGGGCTGATTCCAGGATCCGGCTGGCGCATCGGTCCCGGATCGCACCGTCCGGTTCCACGCGGCGGACCAGGTGGTTATACAGGCGCTGGCGGGCGGACAGGATGCGAGCGTTGGGCCAACTGACGGTCGTGGTCATCAGGTTCTCCCTCATTTGGGATAATAGGGACCGCTGAAGTGCCCCCGGAGTGACTCTGCTGGTCTGTTCACGTGTCGCAAGTGAGAGAGGCGGAGGGTGTCGAGGCGGGAGGTCCAACTGCCTCCCAGTGGGGTTCCGGTGAGCCAGGCATCGATGCAGACGAGGTTGAGGGCGGGCATCGCAGTGACTACGTGTTGCAGGGTGGGTCTTGGCGAAGCCTGTGTAGCGGGCGTGGTGGACATCGCAGTCAGGCCGGCCGGCCCGCCCATCGCCACCGCAATGGCCACCACCCATGCGACCGAAGGTGTAGGGCCGGTCGAAGTCGTGTTCGGCCGCATACAGGACATTGGTGTTGATCCGGATGGGGCACGGGACGGGAAGGTCAATCTTGTGAGGCATGGGCATCCCCTGCATTCGTCAGCTCTCGTGGCAGGGCGAAGTGCTGGTGTTCGGTGGCGGCGCTGACGGTCTTCACGTCGTCGTAGCCGTGGGCGGCCAGCCGCTGGAGGACGCCGTCGACCAGGATTTCCGGGACGGAGGCGCCCGAGGTGACGCCCACGGTGCTCACGCCCTCAAGCCACGTCTGGTTGATCTGGTCGGCGTGGTCGACCAGGTGGGCTGTTTGGGCGCCGGCGGCGAGTGCCACCTCGACCAGCCGTTTGGAGTTGGAGGAGTTCTGTGAGCCGACCACGATGACCAGGTCGGACTCGGCGCCGATCATTTCACGGCCATCTGACGGTTCTGGGTGGCGTAGCAGATGTCGTCGCTGGGCGGGGACTGCAGGTTGGGGTAGCGGTCCTTGAGGGCCGTGACCGTCCGCATGGTTTCGTCGACGGAGAGGGTGGTCTGGGAGAGCCATACCACCTTGTCCGGGGCGCGGACCTGGACGCTTGCCACGTCGTGGGGGCCGTCGACGAGCTGGATGTGGTCAGGTGCTTCGCCGCTGGTGCCGATGACTTCCTCGTGTCCTTCGTGGCCGATGAGGAGGATGTCGTAGTCCTGCTCGGCAAAGCGGGCGGCTTCCTTGTGGACCTTGGTGACGAGCGGGCAGGTCGCGTCGATGGCCCTCAGGCCGCGTGCGGCCGCCTGTTCGCGGACGGTGGGGGCGACGCCGTGGGCGGAGAAGATGACGATGCTGCCCTCGGGTACTTCGTGCGTCTCCTCGACGAAGATGGCGCCTTTGTCTTTGAGGGTGTTGATGATGTGGGTGTTGTGGACGATTTCGTGGCGTACGTAGACCGGGGGCCCGTACAGTTCCAGGGCCTTCTCGACGGTGGCGATGGCGCGGTCGACCCCGGCGCAGCATCCGCGGGGAGCGGCGAGCAGCACGCGACGGTTCATGAGGTGCGCTCCACGGCTCGGGCGGCGATGTGCCGCAGTGCGGCGGCGGCCGGTGGCGGGTACGGGACGGCGTCGAGGGCGGCGAGGGCGCGGGCGTACCGGGTGGCGATCATGTCTTCGACCGTGGCGCGGGCGCCGGTGGCGTCCAGGACGGTGCGGATGCGGGCGGCGCCGTTGTGATCCAGGTCCTCGGTGCCGACCAGGGAGTCGAGAAGCTTGCGCTGGGCGGTGTCGGCGCGCTGGGCGGCCAGGGCGAGAAGGACTGTGTGCTTGCCCTCGCGCAGGTCGTCCAGGACGGGCTTGCCGGTGTCGTCGGGGCGGCCGTAGACGCCGAGGATGTCGTCACGGAGCTGGAAGGCTTCCCCGAGTGGAAGGGCGTAGCGCGACAGCGCGGCGTGCAGGCCCACCTCGGCGTCGGCGAGGGTCGCTCCGCAGTGCAGGGGGCGATCCACGGTGTACTTGGCGGTCTTGAACCGGATCACCTGCAGGGCCGCTTCATGGTCGGTGATCGGCCCGAGCGGCGTCATGAGGTCCAGGTACTGGCCGTAGATGACCTCTTGGCGCATGACATCGATGACCCGGCGCAGCCCGGCGAGGCGGTGGGCCGGGTGGCCTGAGCTGTGCAGCAGCTCGTCCGACCAGGCCAGAGCCATGTCGCCGATCAAGATGGCGGCGCTGGTGCCGAGTTGGTCGTGGCCGAGGCGATTCGCGAGCACACGGTGCACGGTGGGCTGGCCGCGGCGGGTGGCGCTGTTGTCCATGATGTCGTCGTGGATCAGAGCGAAGGCGTGGAACATCTCCAGGGCCGCCGCCGTCTGGATCACGGCCTCCTCGTCGCCGTGGCCGCTGGCGGCATACCAGCCCAGTACGCAGAGCAGGGGGCGCAGCCGCTTACCGCCCGCGTCAAGGAAGTCCCGCAGTGCCGTGGGCACCACCAGGGGCAGGGACCGGTCCTCGGCCGTGCGTGTCTTGGCGTCGAGGAAGCTGTGCAGCGCCTGGTCGATCCGGCTCTGCACGTGCGCGAGGTTGATGGGTTCGGTGTTCAGGGACGGGGCGGTCATGGGGTATCACCTGCCGGCTCGGTGGGTGCTTCGTCGGTCAGGAGCAGGGCTTCGTCGAGGAGGGCCTCGACCACGCGGGACTCGGGGACGGTGCGTACGACCTGGCCGCGGACGAATATCTGGCCCTTGCCGTTGCCGCAGGAGACGCCGAGGTCGGCTTCGCGGGATTCGCCGGGGCCGTTGACGACGCAGCCCATGACAGCGATGCGCAGGGGGTGGGGGAAGCCGTCGAAGGCCGCTTCGACCTGGCTGGCGAGGCGGTGGATGTCTACTTGGAGGCGGCCGCAGCCGGGGCAGGAGACGATCTCCAGCTTGCGCGGACGCAGCCCGAGGGAGGCCAGGATGTGGTTGCCGGCCTTGACCTGCTGCACGGGATGGTCGGAGATCGAGACCCGGATGGTGTCGCCGATGCCCTCGGCGAGGAGGATCGCGAAAGCGGCCGCGGACTTGATCGCGCCCTGCATGGCGGTGCCGGCCTCGGTGACGCCGAGGTGCAGCGGGTAGTCGCAGGCGTCGGCGAGCAGCCGGTTCGCGGCGATCATCGTTCGTGGGTCGTGGTGCTTGACGGCGATCTTCAGATCGGTGAAGCCGTGTTCCTCGAAGAGGGATGCCTCCCACAGCGCGGATTCGACGAGCGCCTCGGGTGTCGCGGATCCGTACTTGGCCAGCAGGCGGGGGTCGAGGGATCCGGCGTTGACGCCGATGCGGATCGGCACCCCGGCGGCACGAGCAGCCTTGGCGATCTCGCCGACCTTGTCGTCGAACTTCTTGATGTTGCCGGGATTGACGCGCACGCCCGCGCGGCCGGCGTCGAGGGCGGCGAAGACGTAGCGGGGCTGGAAGTGGATGTCGGCGATGACCGGGATCGGTGACTTGGCGGTGATGGCGGGCAGGGCGCCGGCGTCGTCCTGGGAGGGGACGGCGATACGGATGATGTCGCAGCCGGCGGCGGTGACCTCGGCGATCTGCCGCAGCGTGGCATCCACGTCGGCGGTGTTGGTGGTGGTCATGGTCTGCACGCTCACCGGCGCGCCGCCACCCACCGGCACATCCCCGACCCGCAACTGACGGGTGGCCCTGCGGCGCACCGGAACCCGCGGGACGGCAACAGCGGGCAGTCCGAGGTTGATGGCGCTCACCGCAACGCCTCCCGGGCGGCGAAGGACGCGCCGGCGACCGACGGCCGTAAGCCAAGGGCGTCGTGGACGGCACGGGCAACACCGGCGGCGTCGAGTCCGGCCCGGGCCAGCAGGCCGGTGCGCGGGCCGTGGGGGACGAACGAGCGGGGCAGTCCCAGCGGTACCACCGGTGTGCTGACCGCGTGGGCCTGGCATGCCTGGGCCAGGGCCCAGCCGATCCCGCCGGTGACCACGCCGTCCTCGATACTGACCGCCAGCCGGTGACGGGCCGCCAACGCGGCCAGTGCGGGGTTGACCGGCAGTACCCACCGTGGATCGGCGACCGTGGTCCCGATGCCCTGCTCTTCCAGCAAGGCCGCGGCGTCGAGGGCCGCCCCGGCCAGCGGGCCGACCCCGACGAGCGGTACCTCCAGGGGGCGGTGCGGGCTGCGGTGCAGGATGTCGATCCCGTCCATCCTCGCCAGCGCCGCGATGTCCCGCGATGCCATGGCCTTCGGGATCCGTAGCGTGGTGGGCCCCTGGTCGTGGGCGACGGCCTCACCCAGCAGCTCCTGAACCCGTGCGGCATCCCGCGGGGCGGCCACCCGCATGCCCGGCACCATGGCGAGCAGCGACAGATCCCACATGCCGTGGTGGGAGGGCCCGTCCGGGCCGGTGATGCCGGCCCGGTCCAGGACGAAGGTGACCGGCAGCCGGTGCAGGCCGACGTCCATCAGCACCTGGTCGAAGGCCCGGTTCAGGAACGTCGCGTAGACCGCGACCACCGGATGCAGGCCCCCCATCGCCAGACCTGCCGCCGAGGTGACCGCGTGCTGCTCGGCGATGCCCACGTCGAAGACCCGCTCGGGGAAACGTTGCTGCATGGGATGCAGGCCGGTGGGCCGCAGCATGGCCGCCGTGATCGCCACCAGGTCGGGCCGCTCGGCGGTGAGCTCGCAAAGGGCCCGGCCGAACACCGCGGTCCAGGACGGCAGGCCGTCGCCGCAGGAGCGTCCGGTGGCCGGGTCCACGGTGCCGACGGCGTGGAGGCAGTCTGCCTCGTCTTCCTCGGCCGGGGCGTACCCCTTGCCCTTGACGGTCACCACGTGCACCAGCACCGGTCGGTTGAAGGTTCGGGCCCGCCGCAGCACTTCCTCGACCGCCCCGGTGCTGTGCCCGTCGACGGGCCCGAAGTAGCTGAAGCCGAGGTCGGTGAACAGGTTCCGGCACGCAGCCGCGTCCTTACCGGACTTGAGCGTGTGCAGGTGTACTGCCATGGCCCCGGTGGTCGGTTCGTAGGAGCGGCCGTTGTCGTTGAGCACCACGATCACCGGCCGGTCCTGAGCGGCGCCCAGGTTGTTCAGCGCCTCCCACGCCATGTTGAGGAAGACGTCGCCTGCCAGATGGCCCATTCGGCTGGTCCTTCCGCCTGATCGAGCGGTAAGCAGTACGGGACGGGGAGGGCGAGACAAACCGCTGTGGGGCCGGCGTCACGCCAACATGCCGCAGCGGAAGGCCAGTTCAGCACCGCCCGCCTCGCTGGGCCATGGAAGGAAGCCGCGACCGAGTCGCACAACTCGCAACCTAGTGAATTTGTGATACGCGGATACGGGGCCTCAGCAACCGCACCGCGGGCGGGCGAGTCGCATGCCGTGGTGCTCCCGGTGCCGGTGGGGTGATCGCGAGGCCGGCGCGGTCACCCGGGCCGCAGCAGCAGGCACAACCGGCACCCTGCGGACTCATCCGCACGGGTCGGTCCCCGGCCCGTGTGCGCGGCTCCATACGGGGTGTGCGCAGGACGCAGGGGTGGGAACCGGCGTCCCGCGTATGCCCGCCGCACACGCTTACCTCGCCCGGAACGCTTTGCTTGACTGCCCTACCGCGCTCAGCACACATCCCACGGACAACGGCGCGCGAGCGGAAAGGGAACTCGCCGTGCAAGATCCCTTCTTAACTGCCGAAGTCATCATCGCCGGGAGGGCTTTCGGTAGCCGCCGGCCCGCGGCACCGAGATCGACACCGCCCACTCTCCCGGCCGGGGTACGTCTCCCGGTATCGGGCCAGCGCGCATCCGCGGACAGCGACACACAAGTGATCGGTGCCACTTCGGCCGAGGCGGATCGAAATCCAGGCGTCAGATGCCGCCCACCACTTACAGACCGGTGATCGTGCGATGCGCGGGTTCGGCCGACGAGTCCTGCGGCATATAGACGAAGTGCGGCTCGTCCCCGGACATGCACAAAACGCATCGTCACACCAGCGACCGCTGCGATGGCGCACGGCCGCAGGACCCGCCCCGTCTTCAGACACCGGCAAGAGCGCCACGCACTCGCCCGCCCTGGAGGCAGGCATGCCACGCACCCCCAACACCCGGCTCACGCTCTTACTGGAGGCGGCCGACTGGGGACCTGCCCAGTTCGCCGCCGCACTCCGGAGCGTCGCTGCCGAGCAGGACCTGACGTTGATCGTCCATCTCACCACCGTGCGGCGCTGGCTGGAGGGCTCCCAGCCCCGGCCCCCGCTGCCCGCTCTGATCCTGGAATGCCTCTCCCGCCGCCTGGACAGGCGCATCACGGCCCACGAAGCTGGCCTCACCCGAGCCCCGGCCCAACTCGTGGATCCCGCCTGGGAGGCCGACCCCATGCGCAAACTCATCCACCTCACCCACGCCGAGCTCGACCCGCACCGTCGCACCCTGCTCGGCGCGGGCGTCCTCACCGCCACCGCGCTCGCCGTGCCCGCCCAGGCCCGGAACCCGGCCATGTCCGAGGGCCCGGAACGCTCCGGCCGTCGCGCCACACAGAGCGACGTGGATCAACTGCGGGCCATGGCCTCGGTGTTCGCCACCTCCGCCGACCAGCACGGCGGCCAGCGCATGCGCGCCGCCTTAGCCGCCTACCTCGCCCACGAGGTTGCTCCCCTCCTGCACCGTCCGGCCCCCGCCCAGGTGCACCACGGCCTGCTGGCCGCCACCGCCCGGCTCGCCCTGCTGCTGGGCTCCATGTGCGCCGACAGCGGCCACCACGCCCTGGCCCAGCACTACCACCAGATCGCCGCCCGCCTCGCCACTGACGCCGACGACCACACCACCCTCGCCATCGCGCTGCGCACCATGGCCACCCACGCCCACGACCTCGGCCAGCACACCCCCGCCGTCCTGAACCTCGCCGAACAAGCCGACCAGCACGCCCGGCACGCCCCGCCCGCCGTCCGCGCCTACACCCACATCCACCTGGCCGTCCTCAACGCCCACCACAACCGGCACGCCGCTGTGGCCGCCCTGCTCCGCGCGGAACGTCTCCACATCGAGGCCGATGCCGAGCTGGGCCCTTTCAGCAGCTATCCGGCCGGTGCCCTGCACTACCAACGCGCTCAGGCCCTTGCCACCCTCAAGGACCGCACCGGCGCCCTCACCGCTCTGACCACTTCCCTGCGCCTGCGCACCCCGACCGAACGTCTGCCCGCCGCGCTCACCCGTGCCCGCCTGGCCGAAACTCACCTACGCCTCGGCCACCTCGAACCCGCCCTCACCCATTGGCACGCCCTCCTCGACGCCTACCCCGCCCTTCGTTCCGTGCGCGCCGACCAGTGTCTGACCGCAGCAGTCCAGCACCTGCGGCCCCACCAACGCCGAGCCGGCGTCGCCGACCTTCTCGACTGCATCACAGAGCTGACCAGTGCACCCCGCTGAGCAGGCGTCGCCTTGTGAGCTGTCACCCACCGGCCCGTGCAGCGCTATGCGGTCGCTGTGGGGAACTCCGCGTTCTGGTCGACCGGGCCGCGGGACGGCACGGAATCGTGCGGACCCTGCTCCGGCACGGATATCAGCTTCTCCTGCCGGCGATGTGGCTTCCCGGGCGACATCTACGCCGATGGCTGCTGCACCCGATGTGTGGTCCGCGACCAGGTCAGTGATCACCTCAGTGGTGATGGCGAAGAGGTTTTGCTGCAGCTCGCGCCGCTGGCCGAGGCATTGATCTCCGCAAGGTTCCCCAGGTCCCGCAAACCGCCCACACCCGCTCGGTCCGCGAGACACTGGTGGCCACCAGGGTCCTGCCTCCCCGCCACGAGGGCCTGGCCCGTCTTGAGCTGTGGATCGAGGAGACGCTCGACGCGGCTTCCCCGAGCCAGCGCCGGTTCGTCCGGCCGTTTGCGGAGTGGTCGGTGCTTCGTGATGCCCGTCGGCGGGCCGCCCGCGACCGATTCACCGCGGGCACCGCCGATGGCGGTCGCAGAGACATACGCGCAGCCATTGAACTCATGGACTGGCTCGACCGGAACACGATCGATCTCGCGGACCTCGACCAGGCGCAGTTCGAACTCTGGCTCCTGGCGGTCAAGCCGACGCGTCGCCGCGGCATCGGCAGGTTCATCCGGTGGACTAACGCCCGACACGTGACCCGCAACCTTGAGGCTCCATCCCCCAAGCACGGACTGGCCGAGCGGTTCATGGACGAAGACGAACATCAAGAACAGCTTCGGCGTTGCCTCACCGACACGTCTCTAGTAGGGCTCCGTTAGGTCTGTCTCGATCTTGCGGTCCCGCTGGGCAGGGGTTGTTGGCAGGTGGTGCAGATGCCGGTCCAGTACCTCAGGGTGTTCTGGAGGGTGTCGAGGACTTGGTAGAGGGTGAGGCCGGCCCGGGGACTTTTGGGGCCAGGCGTTGTTCGGTGAGGAAGGCGTGGGCGGCGGTCACGAGGGTGATGTGGTGGTGCCAGCCCGGCCAGGAACGGCCTTCGAAGTGGTCCAGGCCCAGGCCGTGTTTGAGTTCACGGTAGTCGTGCTCGATGCGCCAGCGGACCTTCGCCAGCCGGACCAGGTCGGCGATCGGGGTGCTGGCCGGCAGGTTGGACAGCCAGTAGTCGGTGGGAGCCTCGGCGTCTTCGGGCCATTCGACCAGCAGCCAGCGGTCGGGCAGGACGCCGTCCCACCAGCCGTGTTCGGCCGAGGCTGCGGCCTTGATCGGGCGCTCGACGGCTTTGCCTGCCGGACGCACACGTGCGGCGGCGAAGCGGGAACGTAACTCTCCTCGCGAGCCTTGCCGCCAGGTGAGGGTGGTGAAGGCCTCTGGCTCGAGTCCTGCGGCAAGAGCCGCCACTGAGGGTGCCCGGTGCCGGTAGCGGGGCTGGGGCCAGCAGCCGATGGGCCCGTTGCGGGCCGGGGCCTTAGGCTCCGCGCCGAACGGGTGAGCCGTCACATCGGCCCGGATGGCGAGCACATAGGCGAGTTGGCGGTCGTTGAGCGCGGCCCGCAGGTGTGCGTTGGTGCCGTAAGCGGCATCGGCCACCACCGCCGGCGGTGTCATGCCCCAGTCGGCGAGGGTGTCGAGCATGTCCAGCGCCAGGCGCCACTTCTCCCGATGCGTGACCTCGGGCGGGATGATGGTCTTGGCCCGGCGGTCGCTGTCCGAGGCCCATTCCTCGGGCAGGAACAGCCGCCATTGCAGCGGGCAGGAGGCGGTGTCACTCGCCGCGTGAACACTGACGGCGACCTGGCAGTTGGCGCGTTTGCCCACGGCTCCGCAGTATTGCGGAGCCACGGCGACAGACATCTGACCGTCCTTGGGCACCGACACATCGTCGATCACCCAGGCCGCCGGGTTGACCAGCGTCAGCAGGCGTTCGTTGATCCGCCGCTGCACCGGCACCGGATCCCAGGTGGACTGGTTCACAAACTGCTGCAGGTTCTGCTCGTTGCCGTCCGGCAGCCGCGACGCCATCGCCTGAATCGACTTACGGCGGCCATCCAGCATCAATCCCCGCAGACAGCAGTCGCCCTTGGCCCGCTGATCCTTCCGCGGCACCGAGGCGAACACATCCGCGACGAACAACGCCAACACCGCCCGGACACGGTTCACTTCATGTGCGTCCACACACCCAACATGCTCCTGAACAGGACCGACAGGAAGACATAACGGAGTCCTACTAGAGGTCCAAGCCTGACTACGCAGTCGAATTTCAGGGCGAAACCACGCGGCCCAGGTTCAGAGTGGCTCTGTACGCGAGAAGGGGCAGCAGATGTCCACCACTTCGGGAGGCAGTCCAGAGGGCCGCAGCGTTCGAATTGTTCACGAGCTGCGGCAGCACCGGTTGCCGGTGCTCAGTGGCGGTAAGCGGCTGTCGCGATCTTGATGAAGGACCGGATCAACGGGTTGGTGTCACCTTCGTTCCACGCTGCCACCACGCGGCTCGGTACCATGTCGATCAGCGGTACCACGGTCAGCTCTGCGGGCAGGTCGTGTCCGAGCGGGGCCAGGCCGACCGTGCCGTTCCACAGCACGGCCTGTAGGCATTCCTGGACGGCGCGCACCATTGGGCCCTCGCGCGGCCTGCCGGCGTTCCAGTACGACTGCCAGATGGGGTCGGTGCCCTGTGGGAACTGGAACCAGCGGCGGTCGCTCAGCTCGGCCAGCCGCAGCCGGTCGCGGCGGGCCAGCGGATCGTCGGCGCGCAGGACCACACCGACCGGATCGGTCCGCAGCACACGCACCGTCAGGGCAGTCTCGTCGAACGGCGCCCGAGTCAAGGCCACGTCGACCAGTCCGGCGCGCAGCCCGCACGTTGGGTCGGTCAAATCGGTGTCGCGGATGCGGATGTCGATGCCGGGGTGGCTTCGGCGGTAGGCGGCGGCCAGCCTTGACACTCCCGGGTCGGTGCCGTCGCCCAGGATGCCGACGGTGATGGTCGCGACGCCGGCCGCCGCGCTCACGCGTACACGGACGCGGTCGGCATGGTCGAGTAGGGCCCGCGCCTCGTCGAGCAGCACTGTGCCCACCGGAGTGAGAGTGACGCCGGTGGACGAGCGGGCGAACAGCAGGGCCCCGACTTCGGCCTCCAACTGCTTGATCGCCCGGCTCAGCGGCGGCTGACTCATGTGCAGTCGGGTGGCGGCCCGGCCGAAGTGGTGTTCCTCGGCGACCGCCACGAAGTAGCGCAAGTTCCGTAGCTCCACGCTGCAACGATACCCACGAGGTATCGGCGCTGCGGAATGGGTTTTGGACACTGGCAGGGTGTCGGCGGTGCACTCGTGAGCATGACCGAAGAAGCAAGGACCAGCGAGCCGCAGGCCAGCCCCGCCGTATCGGTGGTGGGTCCCGGCGGCGGCGAGACGATCGTTCTGGGCACCACGCACCTGCGCGTTCTGGAGGACGGCAGCCACACCGGGCACCGCCTCGCGATCGCCGAGTCCGTCCTCGCCCCGCACACCCAGGGACCGCCGCAGCACCGCCACGGCCGACACGACGAGGGCTTCTACATCCTCTCCGGCACGGTGCGGTTCACCGTCGGGGATAAGGACTACGACGCCACCACGGGCACGCTCGTGATGGTTCCGCCCGGTACCCCGCACACCTTCGCCAACCTGTCCGACCAACCCGCCGTCATGCTCAGCACATTCACCCCCGACTTGTACGTGCAGTACTTCCGAGATCTCCAGGAGGTGCTCGCCGGCGGTCGGCCGTTGACGCCACAGGCCAATATCGACGCGATGAGCCGCTACGCGACCGAGCCCGCCACCGACCTCGCCTGAAGCCGACGGGACGGCACGGTGGTCGCCCTCCTTTCGACCGGCGGTGCCGTGGCCCTCCCGCCTTTCGGTGTCCGGGTCCCTCGGGCGACAGCCCGGGCCTTGCCAGGGCTCCCTGGCAATCGACGTAATCGACGGGCCTCCGCGAACCGGTGGCCCATGAACGGGAACTATGAACATCGCCTATTGGATCGTCGCGGGACTGCTCGCCCTCTTCTACTTCTACTCCGGCACGCTGAAGGTGAGCCGCAGCCGCGATCAACTCCGACCGATGATGGCCTGGGTCGACCGCGTACCCTTGCCCGCCCTCAGGGCGCTGGGGACGGTCGAAATACTCGGCGCGACCGGCCTGATCCTGCCGCCGCTGACCGGCATCGCTCCCGCGCTGGCACCGGCCGCGGCCATCGGCTTCGTACTCCTGCAGACCGGTGCGATCGCCGTCCACCTGACCGGAGAAGACCGCCGGATCACGCTCAACGTCGGGCTCACCGCCACCGCGGCAGTGACTATCTGGCTGGCCACCACCTGGCTGTGACCGAGCACAGCTCTCGACCGGTGGATGCGACTGCGGGCCAGCCGACCCACGGCCGCTGTCACCTCTCATGAACATCGAACACGCCGCCATCCACGTGCTGCCCGGTGAGTCGTACATCTGCTGTCGCATCTCGTGAACAAAGCCATTCAGAGGCACTCATTGAGTGACATCGAAACTCGCCGACATTCAGAGCCCCGCAGGCTCCCGACTGACATCCGTACTCATCGACAAACGACATTCGTTGAGACGTGCGCAGCCA
>NZ_JAFFSX010000022.1 GCF_017948485.1 Streptomyces sp. GESEQ-35
GGGGGGGGGGGGGGGGGGGGGGGGTGTTGGGGGGGGGGGGGGGGGGGGGGCGCCGGCGGGGGGGGGGGCGGCGGGGGCGGGCGGGGGGGGGGGGGGAGGGGGCGGCGGGGGGGGGGGGGGGGGGGGGGGGGGGGGGGGGGGGGGGGGGGGGTGGGGGGGGGGGGGGGGGCGGTGGCGGGGGGGGGGCGTTGTCAGTGGTGGTTGCGACTATGGGGTTATGACCATTCGCCGGATTGTTTCCAATGTTCAGGTCGCGTCTGAGGAGTCGATGGGCTCCAGCCGTGACTTCTACGGACTGCTGGGGTTCGAGGAAGTCATGGACATGGGGTGGGCGGTGACGCTCGCGTCCCCCGCCAACCCCACCGCCCAGATCAGCTTCTTCACCGAGGAGCGCACCGCGCCCGTCGTCCCCGACCTGAGTGTCGAGGTCGAGGACGTCGACTCGGTGTACGCGCAGGTGAACGCCTCGGGCGCGGAGATCGTACGAGAACTGCGGGACGAGGAGTGGGGCGTACGACGCTTCTTCGTCCGGGATCCGATCGGGCGGGTGGTGAATGTGCTGAGTCACCGCGCCTAGCCGTATCCAGCAACGTCCTTCGCACGCACTCGCCCAGGAGCCGATCACCATGAGCCGCCCCGCACGACGTCCGATCCCCGACCTCGCGCTGCGCCCCCCGATGGGCTGGAACAGCTGGGACTGCTACGGCACCACCGTCACGGAGGGGGAGGTGCTCGCCAACGCGGAGTTCATGCGTGAGCACCTGCTGCCGCACGGCTGGGACATCGTGGTGGTGGACATCCAGTGGTACGACCCCACCGCCCGCGCCCATGGCTACAACCCCGGCGCTCCGGTGGTCCTCGACGCCCACGGCCGTCAGCTGCCTGCCCCGAACCGGTTTCCGTCCGCGGCGGACGGCGTCGGATTCGGTCCGCTGGCCGAGCGTGTGCACCAACTGGGGCTGCGTTTCGGCCTGCACATCATGCGCGGCATCCCGCGGCGTGCCGTCGCCGCCCGACTGCCCGTCGCTGGGACCGGTTTCACCGCGGACGAGATCGCCGACACCGGCTCCGTATGCCCGTGGAACAGCGACAACTACGGGCTGAACCACGACCATCCGGGCGCCCAGGCGTACTACGACGCGCAGGTCGCCCAGTTCGCGCGGTGGGGCGTCGACTTCATCAAGGCCGACGACATGCTCTTCCCCTACCACGAGCGGGAGATCTCCGCCTATGCCGAGGCCATCGCCCGTAGCGGCCGGTCCATCGAGCTGAGCCTGTCGCCCGGTACGGATGTCTCCGTCGCACATCTTGAGCATCTGCGGGACACGGCCACGATGTGGCGCGTCTGCGACGACCTCTGGGACCGGTGGGAGGACGTCGAGGCGCAGTTCGGCCGTATGGCCCGGTGGGCACCCTGGCAGGGCGAGCGCGGCTGGGCCGACGCCGACATGCTGCCGCTCGGTCACATCGGCATCCGGGCCGAGCGCGGAGAGGACCGGCTCTGTCTCCTCACCCGCGACGAGCAGATCAGTCTGCTGAGCCTGTGGCTGATCTCCCGTTCCCCGCTGATGATGGGCGGCGATCTGCCCAGCAGTCCGGCGGAGACCATCGAACTGCTCACGAACGACGAGGCGCTCGACGTCCTGTGGCACGGTACGGACAGCCGCGAGGTGCTCCGTGAGGACGAGCTTGTGCTGTGGACGGCCGGTGACAGGGACGGACGTACGCGCTATGCGGCCGTGTTCTCACTGGCGGACAGCCCGGAGAAGGTCACCGTGCCCCTCGGCTCCATAGGCGCCCGGCCCGACGACCGCATCCGCGAACTGTGGACCCGCACGGACCTCGCCCACGACGGCCACAGCCTCCACGTCGACCTACCGGCCCACGGCTCGGCCCTCTACCGGCTCACCCCGCCGGACAGGCCCTAGCCCCGCCGGTCCGCGACCGCCCACGACGCCAGAGCCACGGCACCCGCGACCCCGAAGACGGCAGGCCAGGCGCCCACCTTCTTCGCGAGCGGGTGGGAACCGGCGAAGGCGGCGACATACGTGGCGGTCAGTGCGCCGGCGGCCTTCCCGCCGGCCTGCTGTCGCCACTGCAGCGCGGCCGCGGTCCCGGCGACGGCCAGCACGGCACCGCCGAGCTCCCGCTTCCTGGTCCACCGCGCCACGCCGTACCCGCCGACGAGCCCGCTCGCGGCGACCACCGCGCTGGGAACCTTCGCCATGCCTGCCTCCTGCTGCCGCTCACGACCGATCCGCCGTTCAGGACCGATACGCCCCGAGGCTAACCCGCACGCTGCGTGAACCCGACAGGAACCCATGTGAAGACACTCACCACCCCGGACGGCACCCGCATCGCCTACCGCGACCACAGTCCGTCGCCCACCCCGCAGCCCCACGACCCCGTACTGCTCCTGCACGGGCTGGCGGGTCACATGGGCGAGTGGGGCGACCTGGTGCGACGGCTGCTGGACGACGGCCGCCGGGTGGTGACGTACGACGCCCGGGGTCACGGCGCCAGCACCCGCCGTCCGCCGACGGTCAGTCGGGAGGCCTGCGTCGCGGATGCCGTGGCTCTCATCGAGGAACTCTCCCTGGCCCCTGTGACCCTGATCGGCCAGTCCCTGGGCGGCCATACGGCCATGCTGCTGGCCGCCGTGCACCCCACCCTCGTGAAGGCCCTGGTCCTCATCGAGGCCGGCCCGGGCGAACCGACCCCGGACCTGCCCTCCCACATCGCGGCCTGGCTGGACAGCTGGCCCACCCCCTTCCGCTCCCCGGCCGCGGCCCGGGCCTTCTTCGGCCATGAGGCGTGGGCGGCGAACCTGGAGGAACGGGAGGACGGCTGGTACCCGAGGGTCGATCGGGACACAATGATCGCGGCCGTGACGGAACTGGCCACCCACGACTACTGGGACCACTGGACCAGGATCACCTGCCCGGCGCTCGTGATCCGCGGAGCGGACGGCACCATGCCCGAGCGCGACCACACGGAGATGCGGGCCCGCCGCCCCACCCGTACGACCCTCGAAGTGATCCCGGCCGCGGCCCACGACGTACATCTGGACCAGCCGGAACGCCTGCACGCGGCGGTGAGTACGTTCCTCACGACCGATGCCGGGACAGCCGTACACGAAGACGTCCACGAAGAACTGCGAGCGAACCGTGAGTGATGACCTCGACCGCGCCCTGACCGTCGCGACCCGGCTGGCCGAGTGGGCGGCGGAGGTGATCCGCCGGCCGCGTGGCGCGGCGGACGGTCCGGTGCGGGAGAAGGCGGGCCCCGCCGACATCGTCACGGACACGGACGAGAAGATCGAGACGTATGTACGGTCGCTCCTGCGCTCGGAGTTCCCCTCCTACGGCATCGAAGGCGAGGAGCACGGCGTCCACGAGGGCGCGCCGGACGCCCCGCACTGGGTGATCGACCCGGTCGACGGTACGACGAACTACGCGCACGGCATCGGCTGGTGCTCCTTCTCGCTGGGCCTGGCCGCCTCCGACGGCACACCGCTGCTGGGAGTCGTCGCCGACCCCTGGCGCCGTGAGGTCTTCACGGCGATCCGCGGCCGGGGCGCCCACCTGAACGGCACCCCCACCCACGCCGCCGACCACACCACCCTCACCGGCCACGTCTTCCTCACCGAATGGGCGGCCCACGCGCACTGGCCCGGCATGGACCGCCTGCTGGCCGAACTCTCCGCCCGCCACTGCACGGTCCGTGTGATGGGCTCCACCGCCCTCTCCCTGGCCCAGGTCGCCGCGGGCCGCGCCTCGGCCACCGCGATCGGCGAGTTCCACCCCGTGGACGGTCTCCCGGCCCTCCTGATCGCCACGGAGGCGGGCGCGGTGGCGCTGCCGCAACTCCCTGCCTACGACGAGCCGTTGCTGCTGGCCGCGCCGGGAGTGGCGGGAGAAGCGGAGGAGTTGTGGCGGGCGACCGTACGGCCTGAGTGATCGCGCAGCTCTCGACCTCACCTCGGCGCACAAAATTCCGCACTCGCGGCAACCCTTCCGTGTCCGGTGGCGACAGAGGAACGGAAGCGGCCCGAGAGACAGCCGATGCGGCAGGAGTGGCACAGGAGTGGCATCCGATGCGGCAGAAGGCAAACGCTCGGCTGTCTCGGCGGGCCGCTTCCGCCCACCGAACCTCCGTTGTCGTGCTCGGGACTGTCGCCCACCATCCAGCCGCCGTGCGCCAGACCCAGACCACAACGGCCCGCGGCCAGCCGGAAATTGCGGGCGCCCGGCCGCGGCTGTGGGTCAGTCTGCGACGACGAAGCGGGCGGTGAGGGACTCGAACGTCGTGTCGCCGTCGTTGGCCGTCGCGAGCGTCGAAACGTACCAGCGGCCCTGGTCCAGCTCGGCTGCCTCCTTCTTCGTGATCCGCAGCGTGTAGGTGCAGCGGGACGTCTCGGCCGAGGTGCTCTCGCACTTGGCGCTGTCCACTTCCCGAAGGTCCGACTCGTTCAGGTCGAGCGCCGAGCCCGCGGGCCACGGGAGGACCTTGAGGTCCCGGATGCCCGAGTCGTCGCTCACATCCGCGGTGAAGGTGAGCGAGCCCGCCTCGCCGTCGGACGGAGCGACGTAGCGGGCCGAGCTGTTCTCCAAGGTCGGCGCCTTGGGGGCCGTGGCCGAGGCCACGGCGAGACCGCCGGCGGTAATTCCGCCGACGACGACAACACCGATGAGCGACGAGACGAGCATGCGCTTGGACATGGGAGATCCCCCTGAGTTCGTTGATGGTTGAAGAGTGGAGAGTGGAGAGTGGATACGCGGAAAGTGCGGTGAAGAACCGCTGGTCGACCGCGTTCTCGATGTGATCGAGCCTACGGTCGGGGGCCGGGCCCGGTCCTCACGCTGCGGGACGATTGCCGCGTCGAACCGGAGATAGAGAACCCCCCGGAGCCTCCACCCCTCGCCACGGCGCTGCCGCGTCTATAACCCAGGTACGAGAACGACATCCCCCTCCAGCCGGAGCCGGGCCGCTCACTCGCGGCCCTAGCCTTGATCCGTCATGAATCGAACCGACGACCGGCTGATCCCGGTCCTGCTGATCTGCGCCCAGGCCCTGGTGTGGCCCGGTGCGGAGCTGATGCGCGGGGCGGTGCCGCCCGCGTCCGCCCTTCTCGTGGCGGCCCTGGTCGCCGGACCGGTGACGGCCGCACTCGCCCTCCGCCGCAGCCGCCCGGTGGCCACCCTCGTCCTGGTCGCCGTCGCCTGTGCGCTCGGCGCCGGGCCCTTGCCCACCGGGGCGTTGGCGGTACTCGGAACCGCGGGCGTCGCGCTGGCCCTGTTCACCGTGGCGACCGAACGCGACACCTTCACCACCGTGCTGTGCGTGCTGGCCCTCGCCACCTGGCAGCTCCTGCAAGGCATCAGCCTGCACGGGCTCAGCGACCGGAACGGCCTCGACCTCGTCCTGACCGCCGTCCTGTACGCCCTCGCGTGCGGCGCGGGTCTCCTCGTACGGCGGACCCGCCGCGCGCGACGCACGGCCGAACGGCAGCTGAAGCGGGCCGAGGCGGAGCGCCATCGGCTCCCGGCGGTCGAACGGCGCCGCATGGAACGGGAGTTGCACGACGTCAGCGCCCACCACCTGACGGCCGTGGTGGTCACCGCGGGCGCGGCACTCGGACTGCGTGACCGTCGTCCCGAACTGGCCGACGAGGCGCTCCGGTTCGCGGTCGAGACCGGCCGCGAAGTCACCCGGGCGCTGGGCGCCGTACGGGCGCCGGCGCCCTCGCGGGAGGAACTGCCGTCGCCGGAGGAGCGGCTGCGGGCTCTGGTCGAGGGCTTCCGCCGACTGGACCAGCCGGTCGACTGCGAGATCGACCCGCTGCCGGACGGCGCCGTCGCGGACGCCGCGTACGGCATCGTGCGCGAGGCGCTGACCAACGTGGCACGGCACGCCCCCGGTGCGCATACGAGGGTGCTGTGCCGGTACGGCGACACCCGCACGGACGTGGTGGTCACGAGTGCGGTTCCGCCGGCCGGTGCGGTGGCGCACGGCGCGGGTCTGGGCGGCGGACGCGGCCAGGGCTTCCTGCGATCCCGGGCCCGTGAGGCGGGCGGCACCCTGCACACCGGCCCGACGGCGGACGGCGGCTGGGAGGTGCGCGCGGTCCTGCCCGGCCGCACCGCCGCCCCGCCGGAGCGGTCCGTGCCGCGCAACTACCGCCTGGCGCAGGTGACGGCCGCCGTCGGCCTCGTCCTCCAGCCGCTGCTCCCTGTGCTGGTCATCCGGGCGGAGCCGACGTCGAACAGCACGCAGGTGTCCGCGGGCGTGCTCTTCGCGCTGCTGGCCGCGGCCCAGGCGGTCGCGCTGCTGTGGCTGCGCCGGACGCCCCGCACGTCGTACGGCGTTCTGCTCGGCCTCGCCCTGCTCTGGCCGGTGGCGATGGCCACCGGCGGGTACACCGGTCCGGTCGTCCTGCCGCCCGCGCTGAGCATGCTCGCCACCTGCACGGCGCTCGCCGCGGACGCGGCCCGTACGGCCAGTGGCGCGGCCCCGGCCGGTGACCGTCCGCGCATGCCCCTGCCGATCCTCCGAGCCGCGGTGATCGTGCCGGCCGTTGCCGTGCACGCGGCCGCCGCGATCACCGCCGTACTGGACCGGGGGACGACGGTCCCCGTCTGGGCGGTCGTCGTGTCGGCGACGGCCGGGACGTCGCTGGTGGTCGCCGCGGCCCGGTGGGCCGGGGCCCTGCGCGGACGGCGCGACCGGGTCGCCCGGGGCCGGCGGGAGGAACGTCTCGCCGCCTGGACCGAGGAGGCCGTCCGGGACGCGTGGGCCGAGCGCCGCCGGATCACCGCCGGACTGGAGACCACCGTGCTGGCGCGCACCGCCGACATGGTCGAGCAGGCGCAGACGGGCCGCCTCGACGCGACCGCCGAGCGCGCCCGCGAGGCCCTGGCCGCGATGCGCGCCCTGCTCGACACGGTCCGGGACGGTGAGACGGGGCCCGAACTGCGGCCGCAGCCCACCCTCCAGGCGCTGGACCTGCTCGCCCACCAGTCCCGGGCCACCGGCCGCGACGTCGAGATCCGGCTGACCGGCCGCGTACCGGAGCGGCTGCCCACCGCGGTGGACCTGGCCGCCTACCATGCCGCCGAGACGCTGCTCGCGACCGGCGGCGAGCAGCCCGCGGTACTCGAACTCGACGCGGACGACGAAACGTTGACGCTCACCGCCACCGGCGTGCCCGACGCCGCCGGTCCCGCGGTACGGCAGCTGCTGGCGGCCCGGGGCGCGGTTCTCGGCGGCACGCTGACCACCGGCCCGCCGGGTACGGTCATCCTCCGGCTGCCACTCGCGCCGGGTCCGCAGCAGGCAGACCAGGCAGACGAGGTGAGGGAACGATGAGCCTCAGCGTGCTGGTCGTCGACGACCAGGGTGTCGTACGGGCCGGATTCGCCGCGGTGATCGACGCCGAGGAGGACATGACGGTCGTCGGTGAGGCCGCCGACGGTGTCGCCGCGGTACGTCTCGCCGAGGAGCTGGCACCCGACGTGGTCGTCATGGACGTACGGATGCCCGAACTGGACGGCATCGCCGCCACCCGCATCATCACCGGCCGGGAGAACGCACCCCGTGTCCTCGTCCTGACCACCTTCGACCTCGACGCGTACGTCTTCGACGCGCTGCGCGCCGGAGCCTCCGGATTCCTGCTCAAGGACGTACACGCCGCCGAACTGCTGCACGGCATCCGGGTGGTGGCCGCCGGGGAGAGCGTCCTCGCCCCGTCCGCGACCCGTCGGCTCATCGGTCACTACGCGTCCGCGGCCGGCACCGGGATGCGGGCCGAGAGCGGTCCGCGTGAGCTGGACAGCCTGACCGGCAGCCAGCACAACGTCCTGGCCCTCCTGGCGTCCGGACTCAACAACGCGGAGATCGCCGAGCAACTCGGCATCACCGTGGGCACCGTCAAGTCCCACGTGAACGCCCTGCTGCGCAAGCTCGGGCTGCGTGACCGCGTACAGGCGACGATCCTCGCGTACGACCTCGGCCTCGCCCGCCCGAACCCGCCCGGTACCCACCTCTGACGGCCCCACCGGCCACCGCCCCCGCCACGACGGACCACGCACCACGCACCACGCCCATGACCCCAACAACCGAGGAGCCCACCACCGTGACCGGTTCCGGCCGATCCCTTCCCCGCAGTCTGCGCCACGCTCTCGGCAACGTCGTCGCCCGCGTCTACCTCGCGGTCTGCGCCCTGCTGCTCGTGTGGGCCGTCGTGGTGAGCGTCGGCGACAGCTCGGACGAGTCCATGGCGGGTGTCATCCCGCTGCTCGCCACCGCCCCGGCCAGCCTTGTGCTCCTGGTGTTGCCGGACCACCCCGCGATGCTCGTCGCCGCCGTTGTACTCGGGGCGGTGGTCAACGCCACGGTCATCGGCTGGTGCGCCCGGGCACTGCGTGGCGGCGACAGCGCGGGGGCGTGAGGGGGCGAGGTTGTGGGCTCAGCAGCCAGTCATACGAGGCCGGTTCGCGTACTCGCGCCACCACGGGACGGACAACGACGTGAAAGTTCCTGGCACGATCATGTGGAGATTGGGAAGGGTCTCAGGCATGAGCTTCACGAATATGCCACCTTTCATACCGGGCCTTGAACTCTCGCGCCGCTTCTACACAGATGCCGTACGCCCTCTCCTTGAGGAAGCCGCCCCCGGAATCCCGCACTCCGCCGCCCGTCTCGGCAGCGGTTCCGAGGTTCTCGGCTACGACACCCCTCGCTCGACCGACCACGAATGGGGCCCACGTCTGCAACTCTTCCTCCGCCGCCGGGACGTCTCCCGGCACGGCGGCCGTATCAGACATCTCCTCGCCGAACACCTCCCGAAGACGTTCGAGGGCTACCCGACCCACTTCGCCCCCACCGGCGACGGTGACATCCGCGTCATGCAGGCCACCGACGGACCGGTCCACCACCGCATCGAAGTCACCCATAGCGCCGCCTGGTTCACCGACGTCCTCGGCTTCGACCCGGCTCAGGGCGTCACCCCGGCGGACTGGCTGGCCACCCCCACCCAACTCCTCGCCGAGGTCACCGCCGGCGCCGTGTTCCACGACGGCCTCCACGAACTCGGCCCCTTACGCCACACCCTCCGCTGGTACCCGCGCGACGTCTGGCTCCACGTCCTGGCCTGCCAGTGGCAGCGCATCTCCCAGGAAGAGGCCTTCGTCGGCCGCTGCGGCGAAGTCGGCGACGAACTCGGCTCCGCCGTCGTCACCGCCCGCCTCGTCCGCGACCTGATGCGGCTGTGCCTCCTCATGGACCGCCGCTACCCGCCGTACGGCAAATGGCTCGGCAGCGCGTTCGCCCGCACCCACGCGGCCCCCCGCCTCACCCCCGTCCTCACCGCCGCCCTCGCGGCCGCGGACTGGCACACCCGCGAACGCCATCTCGCGCACGCCTACGAGATAGCCGGCGGCATCCACAACCAGCTCGACCTGACCCCCCGCGTCGACCCGGCCACCCGCCCCTACCACTCCAGACCGTTCAGCGTTCTGCACGCCGAACGCTTTGCCGAGGCCCTGACCCGCCGCATCACCGATCCCGCGATCCGTGAACTGCCGACGGTCGGGGCGGTGGACCAGATTGTGGACAGTACGGAGGTCCTGGTGCGGCCGGAGCTGACGCGGGCGGTGAGTGACGTGATGCGGAAGCAGCGGGCGGAGCTGCTCTGACCGGGGCTTCTCGGGGGTCTCTCGCTGCCCTCGGAGGAGTATCGGAACCGGACTGCCGGCCGGGTCAGATCACGCGGAACAGGTCGGCGGCGGCGTGGACGTCCGTGAGATCCTCGACGGAACGGAGGTTGTCGCACAGGGCGTCCAGCACCGAGTCGGCTTCGGCGACGCGTGGGGCTCCGACGGCGACGCCGAAGACCCGGAAGCCCAGCAGGTGTTTGACGTCGTTCCAGCCGCGCATCCATTCCTCGGTGACGCCGCAGTCGTCGTCGGTGATCATCACGATGTCGCCGCGCGTGCGGGCGGCGTCGTTGAACTCCTCCGCCAGCAGTTCGCCTGCCGCTGTCAGCGGCCTCTGGTAGCTGGTGCCGCCGCCGAGGAAGGTCTCCGCGAAGTCGAGGACCTGGGCGATGTCGGCGGGCCGGCCGGCCGGGAAGCGGAAGACCTGGAGCTTGTCGGCGGCGGAGAACAGAATGCCGACGAAGTCACGCCCCGCGTGGCGGGCCTGATCCAGCAGCGCCAGGGCGCACGCCTTGGCCCACGCCTCCCGGGTGACTCCGCCGGGCCCCGCCTCGTACATGGAGTGCGAGGTGTCCACGCACGCGATGATCGCGCCCTGGCCGGTGGACTGCTCCCCCTGGCTGTCGTAGAGCATCAGCTCCCCGGCGGCGTAGCGCGCGGCGAACACCGCACGCAGCTCGGGCAGACCGAGGTTGGCCAGCTCGGAGGGGATGAGACGGGACAGGTCATCGCCGAGAGTGACGCCGACCAGCTCACCGGTCGCGTTCTCCACCTTGCGGGCGCGCTCGCCGCTCGCCATCTGCCGGAAACGGCCGATCAGTTCGGCCCACTGTGCGAGACGGCCGGTGCGCAGCCGCTCGGCGAGCCGGGCGCGCTGATCGAACGGCATCCGCTCCAGCTCGCCGGCACCGACGCCCCACGCCCGCATCAGCGCGGCCTCCTCCCGCACGGCCTCGGCGGCCTTCGCCGCCGCGTTCCGCGCCGCGGCACCGATACCCGGAGCCGCCGCCGTCCCGAGGGCTTGCGCGGCCTCCCGCGCGGCGGCTTCGGCGGACTCCGCGGCCTCGATCGCCTGTTGTACGGCGTCGGCGGCAGGCGTCGGCACCGTGCCGTCCTCATCGGCCCCGTCGGCAGCCCGCCCGAGCGCCACGCTCACGGCGGTCGCCGCGTCTACGGCGGCCTGCCGGGCCTTCTTCGCCCGCTCGGCCCCTTCCTGGTCATCCCGGGAGCGCTCCAGCATCCGGCGCAGCGCGGCGGCCTGGGCGAGCACGGCCATGGCGGCGGCGTAGGGATCGCCGGCCGTCTCCCGGCGCAGTTCGGCGAACTCCACCGACTCCACCAGCGAGGTGATGACCTGGTGGTTGACCAGCCGGGAGAGGTCCATCTCCGCACGCTCGCGCAACCGCGGGCTGACCTTGTAGGCGGCAACGAACGCGTCGGTCAGCAGGTCGGTGGTGGTGTGGTCGTAGCGGTTGTTGAGCTCCTCCGCCAGGTCACGCAGTCCGGCCGACTGCTCGTAGGTGTCGCGCCAGGTGATCCGGTCGAACCGGTCCGCGACGACGGCTGCGGTGTGCCGCTGGGGGGTGGCGGCGGACAGGCTCAGCCACTTACCGGCTCGGCTCGCCAGTTCGTCGAGCTTGCGCGGTGTCTCGCCCATGGTGCTGATCCCTTGTCTCTATGCCCTGGTCCTGATCCCGTGGTCTTGCTCCCCTGCTTCCCTCGTCCTGATCCGGTGTTCAGGGTTGGGCCTGCACCATGCTCGCGTCCATGCCGAGGGCCTCGGTGAGAACGCGGGCGCGGACGGCGCGTTGGCGGCCGGTGACCCGGTCGATGGCGGCGGTGGAGCGGCCGCCGCCCGCCGCCTCCGCGCGCAGCTGCTCCAGCCGCTTCCCCGCCATGGCGAGCTGGTTGTGGGCCTTCTTGATGACCCACTCGCTGAGCGCCTCGCGGGACTGCCCGGCCATGGCGTCGAGTTGGGCCTCCAGCTCATCGATGGCGTCGGCCAGGTCGAGCGCTTCCTTGGCATCGGGGTTGACCAGTTGCAGCACCTCGCGCTCGACGGTCGGGCGCTCGGCGGGCGAGTCCCACAGCACGTGAGTCAGCACCGACAGGTCGGTCTCGGCGACCGCCGGGCGGCTGTCGAGGTACGCGGACGCCTGGAGCAGACCCACCGCCTGCCGCCAGCGGCGATCGGAGGCGACGAGTTCCTTGCGGCGCAGGGCGGCCCGCAGCGTGCACACCGCGTCCACGATCACGTCGGGAACGTCGACGGCCGGAACGCCTTCGGTCACGGCGTGCTGCAACGCGGCCAGCTCGACCGTGGTCCGTGTCGGTGCCTCCGGGCGGCTGACGGCGGAACGGACCAGCGCGGCGAAGTTCGAGGGGTCCTCCAGGTACCCGACCTCGATCCGCACCAGCAGCCGGTCGTAGATCGCGGCCGAATCCTCTGCGCTGGGCAGTTCGTTGCTCGCCGTGATCGCCCCGATCAGGGGGCAACGGATCGGCTCGCCGCCGCTCTCGGGGTGGTAGATCCGCTCGTTGAGGTAGCCCAACGTCTCGTTCAGCGCCGCCGTGGAGCACTTGAAAATCTCGTCGATGAACGCGATATGGGCGGTCGTGGCGCGGCCGTCGTAGACCTGGCGGTACTCACCCCGGGCCAGCGCGGCGACGTCTATGGGGCCGAACATCCTCGTAGGCGCGGTGAACTTCGACAGGAGGATCTCCCAGTAGGCCGCCCCCTCGAACCGGCCCGTGAGTTCCCGGGCCAACTCGGACTTCGCCGTCCCGGGCGGGCCGAGCACCAACGAGTGCTGCCCGGCCAGCAGCGTCACCACCAGCGTCCGCACCACGTCGGCCCGCTCGTAGAAACGGTCCGACAGCTCGTCGCTGATCGTCCGGAGCCGGTCGGCCGTGTCCTGCGTGTCCTGCGTGTCCTGCGTTTCCGTTTCGCCCATCTACGACTTCAACTCCTTGCCCGTGACGCCCGGTTGGGGTGATGAGACGGGCGCTCCCCTCCGAAGCTACGACGAATAGACACGTCGCTGGGGGTGATAGCGGTTTCACCAGCCGCCGTCCGCGCCGTCGTCGGGCACCCAGCGCAGCACGTCGCCCGGCACCCCGCGTTCGACCACCTTGCCTGGGTGAGGATCCAACGGGCCCGATCTCCACCTGCGTAGCGCCCATCGAGGTCGCAGGCCAGGTGCCACAGCTCGTCGCCATGGCGGCGCAGCAGCTATTTGTTGCTCCAGAACGCCAGGGCCTCGGTGATCAGATCCTTGGCGGCGTCGCCGTACCTCGCGGCGTTGCTGAAGGCGGCGAAGGCCTTGTCGTGGAGGGCGAGTTCGTCCGGATCGGTGATGTCCACGCCGGAGGAGACGAGTTCGTAGTGGACGCTGTCGCCGCCGCGCATGTTGAAGCCGGGCATGGGGATCACGCTCACTTCGGCGGTGGCGGCGAGGATACCGAGGGTGAGTGAGGGCAGGTCGATATCCCGGAGGAGGCGTTCCATCTGCCCGCGCATCACCTCTGGCCCTCCGACGTTCGTGTAGAGGGCCTGCTCACCGAGGATCACGTCATATTGGTGCTCACCGTCGTATAAAACCTGCTGCCGCTCCATCCGCTTGGCCACCCCAGCCGGTACGTCGTCCGGCACACCGAGGAAGTCCACAACCCGACGGAGGATGACGGTCGCGTAGGCCTCGGTCTGGAGGGTGCCCCAGATCATGTCGGGCACGTACCCCTTGCCGTGCCGGGTCTGTTGGTACCAGCGGATCACCTCGTCCTGGATGTCTTCAGTGCCGGTGGACAACCGCTGCTGCCAGGGGATGAAGCTCGTCATTACGTTCGTCCTCTTGTCGTCCGGTCGTCGGCAGAGTGATCCGACCGGTCATCAACATGTCGTGGCTCACTCAGCGTGCCGCGATTACCGGACAGGACACGACAGTTCAGGCTTCGAGCGATTCGGAGAGCACGTCACCATCGTGAGCGACAAATACGAGGGGCGCTCGAGGTAGAAACCGAGTGAAACGTCGGCTCCCGAATCCAGCCTCTCAGCAGCGGAGTTGACCATCGAGATCAGGCGGGCAACGTCGCGGTCCGTCTCGGAGACGAACCGGGGCGCGTATTCGGCCAAGCGCTCGCCCAGCCAGGCCGCCGCTTCCTTGGGCTCGTTCCACGTGCCACGAACCAAAGAGCGCGGTTTGACGAGCCAGTACGCCGTCTCCAGCGGGGGAAGATCTGCGGTCGGGAACCCCGCCTCCACCTCGCGATAGCGCTGGATCAGCTCCGGCCTGCCTTCCGCCGGGGGTGGTTCAGGGTGCGGTGGACGCCGCAGGGCTTCGTCGTCGAAGCGTTCTTTCGGGCCCGCCCATAGATATCCGTGATGGTGCACCAGTCGTCCCCATCTGGCGTCGAAGATCGAGGGGAAACCGGTCCCGATTCCGTCCGGGAAGCGGGACCGGTTGGGGGAGTGAAGGGACGGTCAGACAGACAGTCCGAACCTCGCGGGGTCGATGCCGGCCGAGTCCAGCTCCTCCGTGGTGAACCGGAGCGGCTCCGCGTCCGGCCGCTTGCTGTCGCCCAAGGCCCAGGCGTTGTCGCCGATACGGGCCAGGGTCACGCAGCCCTCCGTACAGGGGCCTCCGCACGCCTTCGTGAAGGAGGCGTCGGTGATATCGATTCCGTAGAGGTTGGTTTCGTTCGGCATTTGCTGTGCCTTTCTGTTTGGCTGTTGCGGGTGGGGGGTGCCGTCGCCGCCCTGGGGCGGGACTTCTAGTACTGCTTCACACTTGGCGGTGAAGACGGCCCTATGCAGCGGGAGGCAATAGCAGGGCGATCAAGTCGATGAGTGCTGGGTGAGCTTCAGACCGTTGGCTTTGGTCAGCTTCCGCGTAGCGCGGGGCCTGCACACGTCTTCGGCGTTGCGGTGGCTGGAGGTCGTGTACGGCGGCCCAGATGCTCTGTCATGGATGTGGCTGTCGTATGGCATGCCGGGCTGGATGACGACTTGGCAGCGGAAACAGATCACGTCCATCGGACGGCCACCCATGCCTGGCGCAGTTGCCGCCCTCGGGCGCACGTTTCACTGTTGTGAGCGCAGCCGTGACACCCGTTGTAGTGGGCAACGAGCGACCTGTACGCCTCGTCGGACGTTTGTCGGCTGACGACCGCTGTCGCGCGGGCCAACGCGTCATGCAGCTTCTCGGGGTCCGTCAGGACGCTGCTATCGCTGGGCGGGATTCGCCAGCGAGGTCCGGTCGTGCACTGTGGTCCCGGCACAACCACGTGGGCCGTATCGCCGAGGACCCTGATGCGTGTCGTCTCCGGCATCTCCCAGCCGGAGGCTCTTCCTGCCGGCACCAGCCAGTAGAAGATGTCGGCCCACGGATCTTCGATGACGGCCCCCGTCGTATCGCGGAGTTGGCCGAGTACTTCAAGCGCGACCGCTCGGGGCACCTTCACGGCATCCCACCACTTGCCCGCAGGGAGAAGCGAGACTGAGCGACCGGAGGGCATCCAGCCCGGGGAGACGGTGTTCATGCAGTCACCATCGGGTGACGGGTGGTGTTGATTCGATACCCACCCGGTAATCTCACCGTGAGATACATATCCATCTCGTCTGTGGATACCGGGGGTTGAGCCATGACTGCTGTGCTCGGGCCGATCGAACTGCCGGACTGGGCATGGGAACGTGCCGAGGTCCGGCAGGCCCTGCGCGCACGGGACATGGGCGCCGTATTTCGGTTCACTCAGCAGTACGCAGGTGCCAGTCAATCCCGCATCGCCGCGGCCGCCGGAATGACGCAGGCCCGGGTGAACGAGATCATCAATTGCCGCAGAGAAGTGTCCCGGCTCGACGTCTACGAGCGCATCGCGGATGGCCTTCGTATGCCCGACGATGCGCGACACCTGCTGGGCCTTGCGGCGAGCAGAGAGAAGCGCTCCGGGGGAGCAGCGTTCGATCTCGCGGCCTTTCCTGAAGTGGTCAGGGTCTACGCTGCACAGAACTCGGCTGCCGAAGAGATCCAACAGCAAGCGCGTGAAGCCCAGGAATTGGACATCCTGGCCGTGCGCGGTCTCGGTCTGATCGGCTTGAACGACAGCCTCCTGCGCGCTTGGCTGCCGCGCGAGGAAGGCGGCAAAGGGCTCCGTGTGCGGGTGCTGCTCCTTGACCCGGACAGTGATGCCCTGACCCAACGTGCCGCCGAGATTGGAGAGTCGGCCGATGCCCTCGCCAGCGGTGTGAGGCTGGCCGAGGCGCGGCTGCGGGAACTTGCCGACTCGTGCGACATCAGCGCGTGGCGTTACCGCATGCTGCCCACCTGGCGGCTCATCCGCACGGACTCCACCATGTTCGTCAGTGCCTTCGACGCTGGGTGGGAAGGACACGAATCGGCCACGTACAAGGTCATGGAGACTCCACACGGACCCTTCTTCCGAGGGTTCCGCAGGATGTTCGAGGCGATCATCGATGGCGCGCAGCGCACGATCTAGACCAGGAGAGAGGGGAACGAATGGTGATCGAGGCGGAGTTGAAGGCCCGGGTTCACTCGCCCGAAGCCGTCGTCCGGCAGCTCGACGAGCGCGCCAAAGCCCGGGTTGAGGTGTACCGGGACACGTACTACGACCGGCCGGACGGTTCTTTGGAGAAGGCGGACCAGGAGCTGCGGGTTCGGACGATCCATGGCGACGACGGCACCCGTACGATGCTCACCTTCAAGGACGCTGCGGTGGATGAGGACTCCGGTTCGAAGCCCGAGTACGAGACCGTCGTAGAGGATGCCGAGGTCGCCCACGCCATCCTCCGAGGCCTCGGACACGTGGAGGTCATCGCATTCGAGAAGCGCTGCCGGAACTACGAGTTCGAGGCAGGCGGCCGGCGCATGCTCGCCACGCTTGTCCGCGTGCCGGAGATCGACGGGACGTTCCTTGAGGTGGAGACGCTCGTGGACGAGGACGGGGTGAGCGCGGCTCTGGACGACATTCGCTCCGTCCTATCTGAGTTCGGCATCGGGCCCGAGAACCTAACTCGAGAGACGTATACGGGAGCTGTGACGGCGCAGCGAGGGCGGTCTGGTGCCGTCGGTGGGCTGTGATCGATGCGGACTGCCTGAGGTTGGTGGGTTCAAGCGGCTGGCTCGAGGATTCAGCGACGGGGCAGCCGCGCCAGTATTGGGATCGCCAACTCGCGCCCACCGATCCCGCACCTGCGCCCAGCGTTCCCCGGCAGAGCTGAAAGCATCTTCAGCGATACACGCACGTTCCGGCGACAGCAACTCCTCGACGTGTACGCGGAGATTTACGCAGACCGGTTGAGCGAGGACTTCCACAGCGTCGAGCGGTTCGACGAGCGGCTCGGCTGGAACACCGAAGTTCCCGGGTTCGCTGCGGTTGTCGGCTACGTCGACGACACCCCGATTGGCTATGCCTACGGATGCACCCTCCAGGAGGCGACGCGATGGTGGAACGGCATCCAAACGCGGGTTCCGGCAGACGCCACCGAGGAGACCGGCTCGCGCACCTTTGCACTCTCGGAGCTCATGGTCGTTAAGAAGGCTCGCGGCACGGGCATCGCACGACACATCCACGACGAGTTGCTACGCGACCGACCGGAGGAACGCGAGTGGTTTGGCGACGTGCTGCCCTTCTCCGATGCTCCGTTGTACGACGCGTTGATTCTTCGACGTTGAACTGCGCGAGCTCGGTCAAAGCGAAGGTGACTCGCTAGGCGGGCACGGGGCAATCCAAGCAGCGGAAAGATCGAGGAGCGCTACTTGAGGTGGCGGTGCTTCCCTCGAACTCAGAGAAGCCACCACTGTTGTTGCGATACACGATGCCGATCCCGTGTTCAGTGAGCAGGTCGCGGAGGTCCTCGCGGGGGAGCGTAGGTGTCAGGACCATCAGGTGGAAGGGCTCGTCGTGGACAATGGTTCTCAAATGGCGGTGTGCGTGGAGGAGTTGAGCAAGAGCCTGAGTGATCGACTCGGTTGCTGCACTGCCCGTCGGTTGGTAAACCGTGTGGTTCGTCTGGTTGTAGATCTCGAATGAGAGCTGATCCGCCGAGTTTTGCAGGGATAACTCCATTTGCCCGATGGTCATCCCAGACGCGATCTCGTGCGTCTCGAAAGCGTCCGCTAGATCATCGCGGATCGCTTCTACTCGGGCGATGTCGGTTTGCGGTTGACGCTGACGCCTCTGGCGTCGGTACGACCGAGCGAGACTCCCTGCGGTCCGCTGGAACCGAATTCGGGGACTGGCTGCCAGTGGCAGTGTATCGGAATCCTCCCGGATATATGGGCCGGTGGGACGAAGGCGGAAGACAACGATGTTGCGATCTTGGTCCAGTTCGTCTTTTGCTTCCCGTATGTCGTAGGGCTTGCGCTCGTCAACCTTGAATTCTCCTATGTACTTGTGTGTTCGCGTGCCGCTTCCTGGGACATTGCCCACAGCGACAAACGCGTGTAAGGTGCGCCCCATATTTGCGTGTTCCAGTATGGAGGCATTTCCGCCATCTAAGGTCTGATCGCCGCGCTTGCCGGTCCCGGTATAGGTGAATACGGGGCCCAAGTCGTCGTCCTCGGCAAGCCATCCATCCCGATATCCGTAGCGCCTACCTATTTTGCTGTCGGAGAATATAAGGACGTTGCGTTTCTCTCTGGCTGGGCAGATTCCGGCGAAGCCGCTGCCGCCGAGTACGGGGTGGATCTGTGCACGTGTGAGGATGTCGCCAGGCGTGAACCCGGCCGTGGACGTCGTCATGATCCGAGGCTAATGGTTTCAGGGTCCACGGAGTGCTGGGAGTCGCGCAAGTTACGCAAGAGACCGTTGTGGCAGCGTCACATCCAAGCGAGGATGGCGCGATGAGTGACGCGACGGGGACGGTCATCGCGGGAGTAATCGCCTTCGCAGCCGCAGTCATCGGTGCTGTCATCGCCGGGATGTACGCCAAGCACGGAGCCGAAGCCGGTGGGCGTAAAGCAGTTGAGGCGGCGTTGGCTCAGGTGCACGGCCAGGCTGCGGCGGAGCACTGGCAGTGGGTGCGCAGCCAGCGACATCAGGCCTTCGCCGCCCTCCTTGCAGCCTATGCCGTTCTGGATGAAGCGCTCGTGCGCCTTACGCCTGAGATTCGAGCTGGGGCCGGGCTGGATGAGGCGACGGGGCGCGAGTTTCGAGAGCGCACCGTTGAACTTAAGGCAAAAACCAGCCAATTGGCCCTTTGGGGGCCAAATGAGGCGAACGTATTGGCTTACGCCCTGACGGGGAAGTCGCTGGCGGCCGTCGGGGCTTTGTTGCAGGTGGCGGGTGCGAGTTCTGCGGGCCTGAGCGTGACCTGGTCCAACTTCGACCAGGCTAGGGGCGAGATGACCCAGGCATACGCCACTTTCCTTCAGAGAGCTGGAGAAATCATTCGTGATCCGTTGCAGCCCGTCAGCTAGTGGGTTCTTCCTCATCGCGTGTCAGAGCCCCAACGGTGACTAGCCTGCGGTGATACCCGAGTACGACCACACATCCGCAGGCAGGTCATAGTGCAACTGCCAGGTGATGGCCATGGGCTTGCTGCCCTCGTGCCGGACGAAGGTCGCCGGGCCCAGCAGCATCCAGGGCTGGGCTTTGCCGATGTCGGTGTCCTTGTAGCGTCGCATGAACAGCAGCACGTGGCTTCCGCGTTGCTTGTGCTGCTGGTAGCGCAGGCCCGTGGGTGAGGTGGCTGCGGTTGTGCTCTGTGACTCCCAGTGGAAGAGGGAAGGGCTCAACGCGTAGTCCTTGTACCGGATGGTGGGGGAGAAGTCCTTCTCACTCTTCTCGAGGGTGATCAGCAGTGTGTCCGTCTGGTTCTGCTCGTCCCACAGGACGCCCTGTGCAAAGGAGCCGGGCATCTGACCGCCAAGGCGGGCAACACCGAGTGCGGCCAGGATCTCCGAGCGGTTGTATGCGCTATGGATCTTCAGGGGGATGTGGACGTGTGGGCCCTCTAGGGGGAGGGGGAAGTGGTCGGCGTGCCCCATCACGTGGTCAAGTACCTGTCGCAATTCGCTACGGAACGCTCGTTGCTCGCGAAGCGATTCGAGCCCCTCTCGGTAGGAGCTGAACCCGCCAGCCTTGTCCCAGAGGTTGAAGAACAGCATGCGCGCGTACGTTTGATCTTTTGCGCTCAGCGACTCGTACGTTGGTGCGTCATCGCTCACCAAGCGCGTGTATGCATCAGCGCGTTCGCGGTCGTCGACGTGCAAGAACGCGTGGACTCGCTTCAACAGGTTTGGCTCATCGGACTGTTCAGGCCGGTCGGCCAGGCCAGCGCGGCGTAGGACCGTCGTCCATGAGTTGCTCGACTTGTACAGCTCCCGGATCTCACGGCGACTCTCCTTGAGATAGTCGGCGAGGAGCGGCGCATCGAAGTCCTTCGCCTCCTTGGCGAGGGTCTGGACGGTCGCCTTGATCTGGTTGCGGATGTTGTCCAAGACAAGGTCCTTGGACTTGCCTTCAAGGATGATCTGGCAACCGGACGGCAGCAGAGGAAAGTCGTGTTCTGCGTGCTCAAGGAGACGATTGCGCGACAGGTTGGTCATCGCCCTGAACTGCTCCTCGAACCGGAACTCGGCTCGATGCTGGCCGATGAAGTCGAGCACCGTGAGCACAGGCTTGTCCGGCGTACGGCGCAGTCCTCGGCCGAGTTGCTGAAGGAAGACGGTGGCGCTGTTCGTGGGACGCAGGAGGAGCAGCGTATCGACGTCGGGGATATCCAAGCCCTCGTTGAAGAGGTCTACGGAGAAGATGACTTGGATCTCTCCGGCCTTGAGCTGGGACAGCACGTGGTCACGGACCTCGGGCTTCGATGTGCTATCCAAGGCTTCAGCCTTGAAGCCGGCATCTTGGAAGCACTTCGCCATGAAGTGAGCGTGTCTCCGGCTGACACAGAAGCCGAGTGCCCGCATGTTCATCGGGTCGGACACTTTGTCCCGCACCTGCTTGATGACGATACGGACGCGCGCATGGTCGGCGGAGAACAACTCGCCGAGCTGGCTCTGGTCGTACGTACCCGAACGCCAGTTGAGGCGGGTGAGGTCCGTACCGTCGGGCACGCCGAAGTAGTGGAACGGACAGAGGAGATCGTTGGCGAGGGCCTCCCACAACCGCATCTCGGCGGCGATCCGTCCTTCGAAAAATTCGTCCTGCACGTTAAGGCCGTCGGCGCGCTCGGGAGTGGCGGTCAGACCGAGGAGTTGTTGGGGCTTGAAATGGTTGAGAACGCGGCGATACGTCGTAGACGTGGCGTGATGGAACTCGTCGACGACGATGATGTCGAAGTGTTCCGGGTCGAACTGGTCGAGTCGCTGGTCCGTGAGCGACTGGACGCTAGCGAAGACATGCTTCCAGTCGCGCGGTAGCTCGCTGCTGAAGAGTGCTTCGCCGAAGGATGCGTCATCGAGTACTTCGCGGTACATGCGCAACGACTGCTTCAGGATCTCCTTGCGGTGTGCCACGAAGAGGAGTCGCGGGTACTGCTTGCCGCCCCACTGCCTATGTAGATTGCGGTAGTCAAGGGCTGCCATGACTGTCTTGCCCGTACCGGTCGCGGCGACAAGCAAGTTGCGCTGGTGACCACGGATCTCACGCTCAACGCGGAGTCGTTCCAGCATGTCGGCCTGGTGCGGGTGCGGCCGAACCTCAAGGCCTGACAGGCTGATCTTGGAGTCTTGGCTGGATGGCGAACCGCCCGCCAACCCCAAAGCTTCGTCCAATTTGCGGGCGTCGCGATCCGGATCGTAGGGCTCAAAAGCGATGTCGTTCCAGTAGGCGTCGAAGGTGGCCTCGAACTTGTTGAGCACGACCGGCGTGGCCACTGATGACAGGCGCACATTCCACTCGAGGCCGTCGAGTAGTGCGGCCTTCGAGAGATTTGAGCTGCCGACGTACGCCGTGTCGAAGCCGCTCTTGCGCCGAAACAGCCAAGCCTTTGCATGGAGTCGTGTCGAGCGAAGTTCGTAGTTGACCTTCACCTGGGCGCCGAAGTCGCGGACGAGTCGGTCGAGCGCGTGGCGGTCGGTGGCGCCGATGTAGGTGGTTGTGATGACTCGGATAGGGACGCCGCGTTCCGCTGCGGCACGGAGAGAGTCTTCGAGTACACGCAGTCCGTACCACTTCACGAAGGCGCAGAGCAGATCAATGCGATCCGCTGTCGCTAGCTCAGCGCGCAGCTCGCTGCCGAGGCTTGGGTCCTCAGGGGAGTTGGTGATGAGAGCGGTCTCCGAGAGAGGTGTGAGCGGGCGTATTGCGTAGACGCCGGGTGCCTCCTTCTCGGCTAGGGCGAGGAGTTGGCGAGGGCCGTCGGAGATGAGCTCGACGGCATCACTGCTTCCGGGGTCGGCGGGGTCGGATGAGGATGAGAGTGACTCGATGATCTTGTTGGCTACGGCGACGCGCTTGTCATGCGGCAGTTGGCTTAGTCGCTGTCTTACCGCCCGACTGATGTGTCGGGCGAGTACATGGGGTGACGATTCTTCGCTGACCTCGTCATCGATGGCTTTCCAACCGGCTGCCTTCAACTGTTCCATCTGCTCCTGCATGCGTTCAGTGACGAGTTCCTCGTAAACACCCGCGACAGGCTGCGACAGATCCCCCGGCTGAACCACGCTGATTTCCCCAATCCCCAAACACAGCAATGGCCCTGTTGTATCAGGTGACCCTGACAGTCCCCATGGCCGACTTGGGTTTCTATGTAGGTGCCGTTGGGCCGCCCGCTTCTTGGTCAGTGTCGTGCTTCCGCGGCCCGTATCAAGGGCGCTGCGCGTCGCCTTCGGCGATGGCCCTCCGGGCCACCCCTGACACGGGCCGCTCCAGCACGGGGGAGAAGCGAGCGGGCGGCCCGGAAAGACGGGTGGCCGAGGTGGGTTTGCGGTGGGGTCGGCTGCGGTCTGGTCCGGGGTTTGCGGGCGCGGTCGCGGCTCGGCGGCACGCCGGGTCGGCTTGGCGGCGTTCGGTTGGTGGGTGGGGCGCGGTCGCGTAGTCGGGGCGGTGGGGTGTGGTGGCGGCCGTCGGTTGGGGTTGGGTGGTGGCGGAGGCGGAGTGGGGCGCTGGTGGTTGATCGGGTGTTTCTGCGAGGGTGGTTCACTCGTTCGAGTGTGGGATTTACCTGGTGTTATCACTCTGAGTGAGCGACAATTGGATGTGGGAGCTCGCTTGTGGGAGTGGTGAGTTCGGCGTGCGGTTGTTGGTCTGTCGGGGGGTGAGTGCCATGTCCGTGTCCGGTCCGATGAGTGTTGGGTCTGGACTGTCGCCTGTCCCGCCGCAGGGACGTCCGGTGGAGGTCGGTGGGGCGCCGGCCGGGGCGTTGGATGCGTGGGTGGCTCGGCTGCGGGAGCAGGGGCCGGGGGCCGTGAGTGCCGGGCAGTTGGATGCGCTCGATGTGGAGGGGTTGTCTGCTCGGGGGTTTGTTGATGCGTTGGTTGTGCTGGAGGCGCATCTGTCTTGGGTGCAGGCCAAGCAGGTTGAGGTGCTGGCTGCTATTGCCGAGCGGGCCGAGACGCCGGAGGCGGTGATCTTGGCTGGGGGTGGCAGTTTGGATGATGTGTTTGCCGCCTCCTGGGATACGGCGGTGGAAGAGGTGGCCTGTGCGTTGCGGCTGGCCAATGGCACCGCCGCGCAGCGGTTGAAGGCGGCCACGCTGCTGGCCTCCCGGCATGAGGCCACCACTGGGCTTCTTGCCGAGGGGCAGATCTCGTACGTGCAGGCGCAGGCTGTTGCTGAGCAGCTTGAGGTGCTTGACGACGAGGTTGCCGGGCAGGTTGAGGCGGTGATGGTGGGCAAGATGCCTGCGCAGGCTGCTGGGCAGACCCGGGCCTCGTTGCGTCGGGAGATTCATCGGGCCGATCCGGCGGGGGCCGAGCTGCGGCACCGGCATCGGGTGCGGGAGCGCGGTCTCCTGCACTATCCGAAGGATGACGGCATGGCCGTGTTCGGGGCGGTGCTGCCTGCGCAGCAGGCCGCGCTCATGGAGCAGGTTGTCGACACTCGAGCCCAGGGGTATGGCGACGATGGGCGCAGTCTTGAGCAGAAGCGTGCCGATGCGTTGTTCGAGTTGGTCGTCAGCCCGCCTGGCGTGATTGGTGGATTGGGGCCGGAGCGGGGCGAAAGGGCGGGGCGTAGCGCCGTCGTAGTGCAGGTGACCGTGCCCTTCGACATCCTGCTGGGCGCCGAGGACGGGCCGGGCGAGCTGAAGGGGTACGGGCCGATCGCCGCTTCACAGGCCCGGGAGTTGGCGTTTGCGCCCGGCACTGTCTGGCGGCGGCTGTTGACCCAGCCGGAGACCGGGCTGTTGGTGAAGACCGATCCCACTACCTATCGGCCGACGGCCGAGGCGGAGCGGCAGGTGCTTGCTCGGGATCAGTACTGCGCCTTTCCCTCCTGCCGGATGCCCGCCCATCGCTGCGACCTCGACCACATCCGGCCCTTCGACCACCGTCGTCCCGAGCGGGGCGGGCCGACCGTGCCGGACAATCTGCAGCCGTTGTGCCGTCGGCATCATCGGCTCAAGACTCATCATCCCGGTTGGGCAGTCAGGCGCGATCGGCACACCGGAACCACTACCTGGACCGCCCCGACCGGCCACACCTACACCAACACCCCACCCGTCTATCGGGAATGAGTGCCATGTGTGCGATCAGCGCGATCAGTGCGATCAAGGCAGAGGTGCGGCGTCGCCATTGCCCGGCGATTTGATCCGGGGAACGCCTTCGTCGCCAGTTGTTCGTGCAGGTGGTCAGCAGGGCACGGGCTACACCCCGTGGCAGTCCCCGTAAGCCTGCCCCGACCCGCACCAGCAAGCCGTCCCCCGCTGTGGCGGCCACTCGATGGCGCGTCCCCTGGCCGCCAGCGTCGTTGCGTACTGGGGTAGCAGTGCGGTGTCCTCCGGCGGAGCTCCCTCCGAGGCCGAGAAGGCCTCGTACGAGGGGACTGTGCCCGTGACGATTCCCAGGTTCGGGGTGCCTGAGGAGGCGAGTTCTCGGAGGGAGGCCTCTATCGTCGCCAGGTGTTCCTCGTGGGTGGGGTACTCCGTGGCGAGTGCCGGGTAGGCGGTGAGGAGTTCCTCCAGTTCGCCCGACGGCCAGTGCAGCACGGCTACCGGGAAGGGGCGGGACAGGGCCGCCCGGTATGCGCCCAGCTCCGCCTGTAGTCGCGAGATCTCTGCTCGCAGTTCCGCCGGGTCGTCCGAGCCCAGGGACCAGACTCGCTTCGGGTCGTGGAGTTCGTCCAGGGAGACCGGTGAGGTGTGGACGCTTTCCGCGAGGGCGTCCCACTCGTCGTGGCCGGCGCCCAGCATGCGCCGTACGCGGTGGCGGCCGAAGAGGAGAGGGTGGGTGGTGTACGGGGGCTCCGGGACGTTCGTGAGGAGGAGCCGTACTCCCTCCGTGAACGTCTCCTGCGCCTGCTCCAGCTCGTCGTGGGATTCCAGGGCCTCCGCGACGATCACCCAGGCGGCCGGGTCGCGCGGGGACGCCGTACGGACGCCCTCGATGATGGCCCTGGCCTCGGCCTCGTGGCCGTATTCCCAGAGGTTCGACGCCTTGAGTGCTCGTACCAGGTGCGGGTTTTCCAACCCGGCGGACGAGGACAGCAGGCGGTCGTAGAGCGTCGTCGCGGCGGGGCGGTCGCCGGACAGTTCCAGGTGGGCCGCGGCCTGGAGGAGCAGGGCCTCGGCGTCCTCGGGGTACAGGCCGGCGGTCCGCTCCAGGCGGGCCGCTTCGGCGGCGTGGTCGACGTTTTCGGCAGGCGTGTCGGGGCGCATGGGGGACACCGTAGCGCCGGTCGGTGACGAAGGTGAGGTATGGGCAGGCCAGCGGTCCATGACTGGGTCGGTCACGGTCCTGTCGGCGATCTTGTGAGAGATGCCCGTTGGAGGGGGGTCCAGCCCATTCGTCGTACGTGCCTGGTCCCGGACAGTCGTGTGCCGGGCCCGGAGTCCGGGCCCGGCACTGCCGTCGACCAGTCGACCAGTTGTATCCCTCGGTCAGAAGCGTCGGCTGACCTCAGCCGTTGAGGAGCGGCCGTGCTGCGGGCCGCCCGTCCCGTCGTGCAGACGCCGGTGGTTGCCGGGTCGAAGGGGAGCGCGAACGGGAGCGTGCCCTAGCTGGACCGGTGGCTGGGCCGGGCCCGGCTGTGCGGGGGCCGGACCTGGCCGTCGCCGGAGCTGTCGCCGGGGTCGCCGACTATTCGACAGCGGCTAGCCGTGGTCCTGCCCGTGCTCCGGCTTGGTGGGGTGCGTCGGGTGTTCTGGCTTGGTGGGGTGTGTCGGATGCTCCGGCTTCGTGGGGTGCGTCGGGTGGGCGGGCTTGGTGGGGTGCTCCGGGTATGCCGGCTTCGTCGGGTGTTCGGGGTGAGCGGGCTTGGTGGGGTGTTCGGGCTTTGCCGGGTACGTCGGGTGGTCGGGCTTGGCTGGGTGGGCCGGGTGTTCGGGCTTTGCCGGGTACGTCGGGTGGTCGGGCTTGGCTGGGTGGGCCGGGTGCGCGGGCTTGGCCGGGTGGGCAGGCTTCGCGGGATAGGCCGGGTGGGCCGGCTTGGCTGGGTGAGCCGGGTACGCAGGCTTTGCCGGGTGCTCCGGGAGGGCCGGCTTCGCGGGGTGAGCGGGCTTCGCCGGGTGGGCCGGGTACGCGGGCTTGGCCGGGTGAGCCGGATACGCGGGCTTCGCTGGGTGGGCGGGGTAGGCCGGCTTCGCGGGGTGCGCGGGCTTGGCCGGGTGTTCAGGCTTGGCCGGATATGCAGGCTTGGCTGGGTGTGCCGGGTACGCAGGCTTCACCGGGTGCTCCGGATGCGCGGGCTTCGCCGGGTGAGCCGGATAGGCAGGCTTGGCTGGGTGAGCCGGATAGACCGGCTTCGCCGGGTGGGCCGGATGGACCGGCTTCACGGGGTGGGCCGGATAGACCGGTCTCGTCGGATTGGTCGGGTAGGTGGGCTTGGCCCCGTGGGCCGGGTGGGCGGGCTTCGCCGGGTGGGGCGGGGGCGGGTTGGTTTGGGCGTAGGCGGGTCCGGCGGTTGCCAGTGCGGCTGCGGCGAGCGCGGCCGTGGCGGCCGACGCCAGGACGGATCGCCAACTCGGCGATGTCGACATTTGCTCCACTCTCCTCGACTTGGTTCAGGGCCTCGTGACGGCTGGTCAGCACCAAGGGCTGGATAGTGGAATTCATAGGAAAACGGGTTATATGACTAACGCTGCGGCAGTCATAAGCCACCGGACGGTGTACCGCGGGCCGCCACTTGGCCCGGGTGGTGGCGAGGTTTGGGCCACGATGTTCATGGATGTTCATGGATGTTCATGAGCGTGGTCTCGTGGTAGCGGCGCATGTTCTTGCCCTTCGAGGCCGCAGCCACGGTGGCGGTGATCGCGCTGATCGACGTGTGCGGCACACCGATCCAGTCGCTCAACCGCTTGGCCCCGGCTGCCACGAGATCGCTGGACGTCTCCGGGTATGCGACAGCACCGGACCGCCCGTCGGCATCGCGGCCGGCGCCGGCTGTCGTATCGCCGCGTCCGTGACCGAAACGGCAACCACCTCGTGCCGCGCGCTGGCGGGATGCCCCGAATGGCTGCCAGAGGGGGTGGGTCGCTCTCCCCCCGAACGGGAGCGGGCGCCGGTCGCCCGGCGCCCGCTCTACATGGCCATGCCGTTCCCTACAGGGTCACCCCGTCCACCTGCAACGTCTGCACCGCGCCCGCCGCGAACGGCACGCTCACCGACTTGCCGCTCAGGTACGTGTCCGAGTAGGCGCGGTAGCGGTCGCTGCCCGCTGTCGCCGTGTTCCAGCGGGGGACCAGGCCGCCCGAGCCGCCCGTCACCGTCGAGAAGCGGGAGAGGTCGAAGGTGAGGGTCTGGGCGGCGCCCGTGTTGACGGCCACGATCACCAGGCGGCGCGCGGCCGCGTCGTATGCCGCCGCCGCGTAGCTGACGCCCGTGTCGATGATCGTCATTCCGGGGCGGATGTGGCGGCTGAACTGGGCCATCACGTAGTACTTCGTCTGGACCGTCGTCGGCTGAAGGGTGCTCGCGTCGTACGCGATCATGGCCCAGCCGGTGCTCGGGTCCATCACCTGCCAGTAGCACCATGCCGTCGGGTGCAGCCAGCGGAAGTCGTAGCAGAGGTTCGACGCCAGGGTCAGGCCGGTCGCGTCGCTGTCGCCCGTCTCCGAGTTCCACAGCTTCTTGCCGGATGTCGTGACGACGTCTGTGTAGAGGAGGTCTCTGCGGCCGCCCGAGCCCTGGTAGCCGTGCACGTTGACCTGGGTGACCAGGGCCCTGGTCGACGAACCGAAGGAGGCCCAGGTCGAGCGGGCCGTGTCGTAGTTGGTCTCGTCGGAGGCGGAGATCCTGATCCCCGTCAGGCCGCGCGCGTCGAGTTCGCTTCTCATGTAGGGGAGTACGGCCGCCTGGACCGCCGGGTCCAGATGGCAGCCCTCCTGTGTGCCGGTGCTGGTCCACCAGGTGGAGGCGGGCTCGTTGAAGGGGTCGACCGTCGCGAAGTTCACGCCCCAGTTGTTGCGGGCGTACAGGGCTGTGGCCGCCAGGTGCGAGGCGTGCTGCCGGTAGTTCCAGGTCTGGAGGTTGTTGGCGCCGCCCGCCGCTCCCGACGGGTTGTGGTTGGAACACATCCACCACATGGGGGAGTTGGCGAACAGCTCGCTCACTGCGCCGCGCTGCGTGGCCTTCACCAGGGCGGCGCGCTGGTTCGCGTCCGCCGTCCAGTCCCAGGCGGAGGACGTGGGGTCCTCGTTGTTCCAGTCCTGCCAGAAGCCCTCGATCTGCTTGAAGGCGGGGATGTTGGGCGACTCCACCATCGACTCGCCGTTGACGCTGTTCCAGCTGCACGCGCCGAGGTTGTAGCGCGCGATGTTGAGGCCCAGGCCGGGGAGTGAAGTTCCGTTGTACGTCACCGACTTGGTGGTGAAGAAGGCGTCGGCGAAGTCGTCCCGGGCGCCGAAGACGTTGGCCCACCAGGCGAGCGAGGTGCCCCAGCCCTCCCAAGTGCCGTACCTCGTACCGGGGTTGACGGCGATGGTGGCGTCCGCGTGTGCGGTGCCGGTCGCCAGGGCGCTGCCGAGGAATGTTCCGCCCGCTGCGGCCAGCAGGGTTCTGCGTCGGATCATGGCTACTCCGCTTCGGTCAACCACCGGTCCCTGAACCGGCGCTGTGGCCTGTCCCGTTCATGCCATGAGGAAGCATCGGGTGTGCCGCAGGAGGTTGTCGAGGTTTATGACAGCCCTTTCTCAAACCCGTGTACGAAGTACCGAACGGGGCGGTTCCACACCACGTGGCGCATGGGTCTGGCTACTTGCGGACCTGCCTCTTATCGTGCGGGCGGCACCGGCGAAGGAGGTGCGTGTGCGGATGCGGGTTCTCGTCGTGCAGCACAGCAGTCGGCGGCGGCGTGTGCTGTTGCGGCGCGGGGTGTGGGCGGGCGGCGAGGTCCTCGTCACCGTAGGGCTCGTGCTTCTGCTGCTTGTCGCGCATCAGCTGTGGTGGACCAACCGGCAGGCCAGGGAGGGCGCCGAGCGGAAGGTGGAGGCGCTGGAGCGGGAGTGGGGGGCGTCGCAGGGTGGTGGCGGCGGTCAGGAGGACTCCGGTACGGCGGCCGCGCCCTCGCAGACCGAGGCGCCCCGGCGGCAGCCCGCCGCGCAACGTGCGACGTCCGCCGCCCCGACCTGGTCCCAGGCCTACGCCGTTCTGACCATCCCCCGCCTCGGCCTCCGCGTCCCCGTGGCCGAGGGCACCAGCAAGCAGAATGTCCTCAACAAGGGGTACGTCGGCCATTACTCCGGCACCCAACAGCCCGGCCAAGCCGGGAACTTCGCGCTCGCCGGGCACCGCAACACCCACGGCGAGCCCTTCCGGTACGTCAACCGGCTCGGTAAGGGTGACGAGGTCGAGGTGGAGACGGAGGACGCCATGTACACGTACGTCGTCGACCGGACCCTGCCGCAGACCGCCGCCCGGGACGGCGGGGTCATCCAGCCGGTGCCGAGGAGCGCCGTCCGGTCCGGCTACGGGTACAGCGACCCCGGCTACTACCTCACCCTCACGACCTGCACTCCCGAGTACACGTCCAAGTACCGGCTGGTGGTGTGGGGGAAGCTGATCTCGATGCGGCCCCGTTGAGTGCTTCGCTGGATATGCGGGTTCGTTCGCCGCGGGTCGGTGGGGGCTGGTCGCGCAGTTCCCCGCGCCCCTGGAGGGCGTTGCCCCTCACGCCCCTTGTCGGCCCCCTCACCTCTCCCGAAGCACCCCCACCCCCACCGCCGCGACCACCGCAAGCCCCGCCGACACAAGCATCGCGATATTCGCGCCCTGCGCCAGGCTCCCCGATGACGTGGACAGTGCGATGGTCAGGGCGACGCCGGCGCTCGAACCGATGTACCGGAACGTCTGCTGCGCTCCCGACCCCATCCCCGCCCGCTGGGGCGGCACGGACTCCACCGCGAGCAGCGGTAGCGCGGCGTTGAGCAGGCCGCTGCCGATGCCGGCGATCACGAGTCCGGGGAGCAGCCGTGTCCAGGAGCCGGAGTCCAGCGCGCCCAGCATCGTCAGCGCGCCGCCCGCGTGCAGCAGGAAACCGAGGGCGAGTTGCAGGCGTGGGGACACCCGGCCCGCCAGCCGCTTGGCTTGAAGGGCGACGCCGAAGGAGAGCCCGGACCAGAGCAGGAACAGCCAGGCCGTGTCCATCGCGGACAGGCCGAGCGTCTGCTGGAGCAGCGCCGGCAGGAAGCTGAACAGGCCGATCACCGCGAGTCCGGTGAACAGGCCGCCGGCCGAGGAGGCCAGGAAGTGCGGGCGGCGCAGCAGGGTCAGGTCGATCATGGGTGTGCCCGCGCGCCGCTCCACCAGCACGAAGATCCCGATCAGTACGGCGGATGCGGCGAGCAGCAGTCCCACCGGTGCGCGCAGCCATCCGTCCCGGCCCAGCGTCAGCGCCGCCAGCAGTGCGACCAGCGCCAGCCCGAAGGTCACCGCCCCGCCGAAGTCGGGCCGCCCGCCCCTGGGGGCACGGGACTCAGCCAACGTACGCGTGCCGAGTGCGGCCACGATGATTGCCGCGGCGCCCAACACCCCGTACCCCAGCCGCCAGTTGGGCATCGCCCCGGCCACCAGCGGTCCCAGCGCGATGCCGCCGCTCACGAACGCGCCCCACACGCCGGTCGCGTGCAGCCTGCCGCGCGGGGTCGGGAACGCGTGCACGATCAGGCCCAGGCTGCTTGCGAGGAGCGCGGCGCTCGCCCCGCCCTGGGCGATGCGGGCCAGCGTGAACAGCCAGGTGGAGGTGGTGAAGGCGCCCAGTGCCGTGGTGATGCCGAGTGCGAGGGTGCCGGCGAGGAAGATCCTGCGGCGGCCGTAGTCGTCGGCGAGGCTTCCGGCGATCAGCAGCAGGGCGGCGAGGCCGAGCGGGGTGCCGTTCAGCAGCCAGGCCTGGGCGGAGAGTGGGGTGTGCAGGGCTGCGGCGGTCTCGGGGAGCGTGACCATCGGCGCGGTGTACGTCATCAGGGCCACGGCGGTGGCGGCGCTGGTCACGGCGAGGGTGGCGGTCGGGCGGGGCGCCGACTCGGCCCGGGGAGCGGCCGGGGCGGGCCGCACCGTAAGAGTTCGGTCATTGAACCTTGGCATGCCCCGTACCGTAGCACCTTCGGTTCGTTCATTGAACCTAGGGCCGGAAAAGTGGTTACAGTGGACGCCATGGCACTGGGCAAGGACTACGCGACACAGGAGTGCTCGATCGCCAGGGCACTGGAGATCGTCGGCGAGCGGTGGACGCTGCTCGTGATCCGCGACGCGCTCTACGGCGTCCGGCGCTACAACGACTTCCTCGTCCACCTCGGCATCCCGCGCGCCGTCCTGGCCGCCCGCCTCCAGGCGCTCACCGCGGAGGGGATCCTCGAAAAGCGCCGGTACCAGCAGTCACCGCCGCGGGACGAGTACGTCGTGACCGACCGCGGCATCGCGCTGTGGCCCACGCTGCGGTCGCTCGGGGTGTGGGGCCGGGAGCACCTCGGGGACTACCGGCTGCGCTATTTCAGGCATGCGCAGTGCGGTACCGAACTCGGCTCGTACGGCGAATGCCCCGCCTGCGGAACCGTCGTACCCGTCCCGGACGTGGAAATGGTGCCGGGACCCGGACTCGATCCGGACCCGGAGAATCCGGTCAGCCGGGCGCTGCTCAAGCCCAAGAGGCTGCTCCAGCCGATCGAGACGGATCCTGTATAACGAACAGCAGGACAACGAACAGCAGGGCGAGCAGATTTACGAGGGAGAGGGGGCGCCGTGATCCGTGTCCGCGCCGGTCTGCGCCCCGCCCTCCTGTTGCTGCTCCTGCTGCTCCTGCTGCTCCAGGTCGCGCTGCTCGACACGGGCAGCCTCTCCGCCACCGTCGCGCTCGCCGCGACCGCCGCGGCCGGGTCCGCCTTCGCCGCGTGCTCGCTCCTCGTCTCGCGCTGCGCGCCCGCCGTGCCGCCCACGCGGGTGCGTACGGCCATCCGCGACCGTGACCTGCGTACGGCGTTCCTGCCGCAACGCGATCCCGACGCCAAGGGGCGCACCCGGCCCCGGGCGCCCGGACAGGCCCTCCCGACGACCGTCGCGTAGGGCACACATCCGCAGTTCCCGTTCGTGACCCCGCGCGGGGTCGTCATGCCGCCATCTCACTGACCCGGCACGACGAGACCCCACGGAGGGCTCACCCATGTCCGTTTTCGCCAACCTGGTCGAGCAGCTGGCGCAGCTGCTCGAACCGCTCTTCCACGCGACCGCCACCGCCGCGGCGATCGTCCTGTTCACCGCGCTCGTACGACTGCTGGTGCATCCCCTGTCCCGGGCCTCCGCGCGCGGACAGCGGGCCCGGGCCGCGCTCCAGCCGAAGGTCGCCGAGCTGCGGAAGAAGCACGGGAAGAATCCCGAGAAGCTTCAGCAGGCGGTGCTGGAGCTGCATGCGGCGGAGAAGGTTTCGCCGCTGTCGGGCTGTCTGCCCAGTCTGTTCCAGCTGCCCGCGTTCTTTCTGCTCTACCACCTGTTCTCGAACACGACGATCGGCGGCGAGGCGAATCAGCTGCTCACGCACGAGCTGTTCGCCGCGCCGCTCGGTGACCGGTGGACGGATGCCCTGGCCGGCGGTGGCTTCTTCGGAGCGGCCGGGCTCGTGTACGTCGGGCTGTTCGCCCTCGTCGCCGCCGTCGCCGCGTTCAACTACCGCCGTACCAAGCGGATGATGGCCGCCAATGTCCTCGTGCCGGTGTCCGACAGTGGGCCGGTGCCGGGGCTCGGGGCGATGACGAAGGTCATGCCGTTCATGTCCTTCTTCACCCTGGTCACGGTGGCGGTGGTGCCGCTGGCCGCCGCGCTGTATGTGGTGACCAGTTCGACGTGGAGTGCGGTGGAGCGGGCGGTGCTCTACCGCTGAGCTCGGCCGGTCGGTCGGCCGGTCGGTCGGTCAGCCCGTCGGTCAGCCCGTCGTCTTGCGGGCCACGCCGCCGTAGAAGCCGATCTCGGCGGCTCGGGGCGGCGGCGGGGTGTCCGGGCGCCAGAACGGGACCTGGGTCAGACCGGGCTCGACCAGTTCGAAGCCGTCGAAGAAACGCTCGACCTCGGCGTGGGAGCGCAGGTTCATGGTGGCGGTGGCGTTGTTGTAGACGGCCTGGGCGTCGCCGCGGTTCGCGAGGTCACCGGTGGCGTGCGAGAGGACCAGGTAGCTGCCGGCCGGCAGAGCGTCGCGCAGGGTGGCGACGATCTGCGCGGGCTTCTCCGCCTCGGTGACGAAGTGGAGGACGGCGACGAGGAGCAGCGCGACCGGCCGGCCGAAGTCGATGATGCCGCGGACTTCGGGGTGATCGAGGACGGCCTGCGGGTCGCGCAGGTCGCCGAGCGAGATGCTGGTCGCGCCGGAGCGGCTGAGGAGGGCGTCGGCGTGCGCCTTCACGATCGGGTCGTTGTCGATATAGGCCACGCGTACGTCGGGTGCCGCTTCGTGGGCGATCTCGTGCACGTTCGGGGAGGTGGGCAGCCCGGTGCCGATGTCGAGGATCTGGCGGACGCCGGTGCCGACGACATACCGGACGGCACGCCGGAGGAAGGCGCGATTGGCCTGCACGCTGATCCGCGCCTCGGGCGCCTTGGCGGCGAGCGCGTCGCCGGCCAGCTGGTCGACCTCGTAGTTGTCCTTGCCGCCCAGCAGGTAGTCGTAGATCCGCGCGGGGTGCGGCCTGCTGGTGTCTATCTCCTCGGCGCTCATGTCGGCAGCCTTCCATATCAACTTCGGCATCAACGTCTGCATCAACTTCGGCATCAACTTCTGTGCACAGGAACGTAGTTCGATTTCCGTGTGCTCGTGTGTGATTCCCTTGCGGTTCCTTCGCGATCACCGGTGCCCGGTCCAGTCCGTGAACCAGGTCTTGCGGAGTGGTCGTCGACCTTGGAGGATCGACCAGTCCTCCGATGGCTGCGTGCAGGCCGCACACCGGCCGTGGCCCGTCGGCCGGGCGCACGCGATCGAGGGAGATTGTGATCATGAAGCTGCTGCGAGTAGGTACGGCGGGAGCGGAGACGCCTGCGCTGCAAGACGCCCAAGGGGTTCTGCGCGACGTGTCCGGCCTTGTCCCCGACATCGACGGAGCGCTGCTCGCCGACCATGCGGCGCTCGACCGGATCCGTGCCGCCGACGAGGCCGGTGAGCTGCCCGTGCTCGACGCCGCCGGGCTGCGCGTCGGACCGCCCCTCGCAGGGATCGGCAAGGTCGTGTGCATCGGGCTCAACTACCACGACCACGCCCGCGAGACGGGGGCCGAGCCGCCCGCCGAGCCGGTGGTCTTCTTCAAGGCCGCGGACACGGTGGTCGGGCCCTACGACACGGTGCTGGTGCCCCGCAAGTCCGTGAAGACCGACTGGGAGGTCGAGCTGGCGGTCGTCATCGGGCGTACGGCCCGGTATCTGGAGTCCGCGGAGGAAGGGCTCGCCCATGTCGCCGGGTATGCGGTGGCGCATGACGTGTCCGAGCGGGAGTTCCAGATCGAGCGGGGCGGGACCTGGGACAAGGGGAAGAACTGCGAGACGTTCAATCCGCTGGGGCCGTGGCTGGTCACGGCGGATGAGGTTCCGGATCCGCAGCGGCTTGCCCTGAAGCTGTGGGTCAACGGGGAGTTGAAGCAGGACGGGACTACGGCGGAGCAGATCTTTCCTGTTGGTGAAGTCGTGCGGTACGTCAGTCAGTTCATGACGCTGTATCCCGGCGATGTGATCAATACGGGGACGCCGGCGGGGGTTGCGATGGGGCAGCCTGAGCCGAAGCCGTATCTGCGGGGCGGGGATGTGGTCGAGCTGGAGATCGAGGGGCTCGGTCGGCAGCGACAGGAGTTCAAGGACGCCTAAGGGGCGGGGGGCTGCGGTTGGTTCGGCGACTGCGGGCCGTATGTGGCTGGTCGCGCCCACGCGGCGGAGCCGCATATCGACACAGCCCCGCGCCCCTATCGGCGTTTTTCTACTGCTTCTCGAGGAAGTGCTCCAGTGCCTCCACCACGAAGCGGTGGTCCTGCAACTGCGGCAGTCCGCTCACCGTTACCGAACCGATCACGCCCACGCCCTCCACGGTGATCGGGAAGGAGCCGCCGTGGGCCGCGTACTCGTCCGGATTCAGGCGGGCGGAGTCCTCGAAGGTCGTGCCCTTGGCCCGGAAGCGGGCGCCTACGAGGTAGGAGGCCGAGCCGTAGCGTTCCACCACTCGGCGCTTGCGGTTGATCCAGGCGTCGTTGTCGGGGGTGGAGCCGGGCAGGGCCGCGTGGAAGAGCTGCTGGCCGGCGCGGTGGATGTCGATGGCCACCGGGGCCTGGCGCTCCCGGGCCATCTCGAACAGCAGGGTGCCGAGGGCCCAGGCGTCGTCGTAGGTGAACTGACGGAAGACCAGGTGGCGTTCCTGGGCCTCCAACTCCTCCAGCGGCGGGGTGAGTTCGGGGTGGAACTTCGGGGTCAGCTCGGAGTTGTGCGTCACAGCGTCACCGTCACTTGGTCGCGGGCGGAACGGCGGGCCGCCTCCAGTACGTCGAGGGCGGCGGCCGCCTCCAGCGCGGTCACCGGGTTGGGACCGCCGTCCAGCAGGGCCTTTGCCACGGCCGCATAGTAGGCGGGGTAGTCGCCCGGCAGGGTCGGCTCGGGGCGGCCGCCGCCGGTCAGCGGAGACTCGCCGGAGCCGATGTGGCCCCAGAGCGACTCGGGCTCCGTGCCCCAGTCGGCGGTCGTCGAGGGCCGCTGCCCGTCCTTCAGCGCGGCCTCCTGCGGGTCCAGGCCGTACTTCACATAGCCCGCCTGCGAGCCCAGCACCCGGAAGCGGGGGCCGAGTTGGGCGGTCGTCGCGGTGGCGTAGAGGTGGGAGCGGACGCCGTTCGCATGCGTGATCGCGATGAACGTGTCGTCGTCCGTCTCCGCGCCGGGGCGGCGGATGACCGACTCGGCGTACACGGACGTCGCCGGGCCGAAGAGGACCAGCGTCTGGTCGACGAGGTGGCTGCCGAGGTCGTAGAGGAGACCTCCGATCTCTGCGGGGTCGCCGGACTCGCGCCAGCCGCCCTTCGGCTGCGGGCGCCAGCGCTCGAAGCGGGACTCGAAGCGCCATACGTCGCCCAGCTCGCCCTCGGCCAGCAGCTTGCGCAGGGTCAGGAAGTCGTTGTCCCAGCGGCGGTTCTGGAAGACGGAGAGCAGCAGTCCGCGCTCGTCCGCCAGCGCCGCCAGCTCGCGCGCCTCGGCCGCGGTGCCCGCGATCGGCTTGTCGACGACCACCGGGAGGCCGGCCTTGAGGGCGGCGGTGGCGAGCGGGACGTGCGTCTTGTTCGGGGACGCGACGACGATCAGGTCCAGCTCGTCGGCCCGGTCGAACAGCTCGTCCGCGGTGGCGGCGACGCGTACGTCCGGGAACTCGGCGCGGGCCTGCTCCGCGCGCTCGGGGTTCGAGGTGACCACCGTGTCGAGGGTGAGCGCCTCGGTGGCGGTGATCAGCGGGGCGTGGAAGACGGAGCCTGCGAGGCCGTAGCCGACCAGGCCGACGCGGAGAGGGGTAGCACTCATGTCTCCCACTTTCGCAACGCTGTTGCCAAAGTGCAAGCGCCGGGGACAATGGGTGGCGTGAACAGGACGAAGGGTGGCATGCGGGGGGTGGCGGGCGTGCGGGCCGCGGACGGCGTGCGCGATGCACCCGGCGGCGCGAATCTCCCCGCCCTGCGCAGTCACAACACCGCGCTCGTGCTCGACCTGCTGCGCACGGCCGGCGCCGACGGCATCAGCCGGCTCGAACTCGCCGAGCGCACCGGGCTCACCCCACAGGCGGTCAGCAAGATCACGGCACGGCTGCGGGAGGAGGGCCTCGCCGCCGAGGCCGGGCGCCGCGCATCCACGGGCGGCAAGCCGCGGACCGTGCTCCGGCTGGTCCCGGAGGCGGGGCATGCGGTCGGGCTGCATCTCGACCGCGATGAGCTGCGGGCCGTCCTCGTCGACCTCAAGGGGAGCGTGGTGGGGGAGCGGCGCACGCCCTTGAACCTGGGGGCGGGGGCCGAGGCCGTGGTGGGGGAGGTGGAGGAGGCGGTGGCCGCCGTGCTGGGGCCGGGTGCGGTGCCCGGGCTCACCGGTGTCGGGGTCGCGCTGCCGGGACCGCTGGACCATGCGCGCGGGGTGCTGCACCGCGTCACCGGGTTCCCGGAGTGGGACGGGTATCCGCTGCGGGCCGCGCTGGAGGAGCGGCTGGGGGTGCCGGTCGTCGTCGACAAGGACACCAACGCCGCCGCGCTCGGGCTCGCCGTCGGTCGTGGCGGCGGGGGCGGATCCTTCGCGTATCTCCATCTCGGCACGGGGCTCGGGGCCGGGCTGGTGATCGGCGGGAGCGTGCACCGCGGGGTGCGGACCGGGGCGGGCGAGTTCGGGCACCAGGTCATCCAGCTCGACGGACCGCCCTGCACCTGCGGCAACCGCGGCTGCATCGAGGCGCTCTGCCTGGGCGCCATGGCACGCGGCGAGACCGACGAGGCGGCGCGGGTGCTGGGCGCGGGCGCCGCGAATCTGGTCGGGCTGCTCGACATCGATGTGGTGCTGCTGGGCGGTCGTACGGTGGCTGCCGCGCCGGAGGCGTTCGTACGGGGGGTGGGCGCGGTTCTCGCCGGGCGCGCCCGGCGTGAGGGGGCGGGCGAGGGCGTGGTGCCGGTGCGGGTCGCCTCCGGCGGGGGGCGGGAGGTTGCCGAGGGGGCGGCGCAGTTGCTGTTGGCGCCGTTGTTCGGGCGGAGCGACGGGTAGGTCTGGCGGGGCCGGTTGCGGGTACGCGCGGGTTACGGGTACGCCCTTTCGTCGACGGCGGGGTGGCGCCGCTGGGACCATGGCGGCATGGAGACGCTCAGCAATCCGGAGATCCGCCGGGCCATCGCGTCCGGGCTCGGTGACTGGCGCAAGCTCGCCCAGCCGATCGCGGCGCGTTATCGCGTGGCCGGCCTCGCCGGTGCGGCCGCGTTTGTGGCGGCGGTCGCGGAGGTGCCGGTTTCCGCCGGGCAGGAACCGGAGATTCGGGTGGGGCGTGGGTTCGTGGACGTTGCGTTGTCGACCGTCGATGGGCGGGCCGGTGGGCGGTGGGTGACTCCGGACGATCTCGAACTGGCCCGTGCCATCAGCGGGGTCGCCCGGGTGCAGGGGCTGACCGCCGTGCCCGGGGAGGTGGCCCAGCTGGAGCTTGCGCTCGACACGGCCGACGACAAGTTGGTGGGGCCGTTCTGGTCGGCGCTGCTGACGGGTGAGGCCGGGCATGTCGTGGGGGATACGGTGCTGGATCCTTCCAACCGGGTGCCCAGTTTGTGGTTCCAGGGGACGGATCCTCATGAGAGCCCGCGTCAGCGGTGGCATCTGGATCTGTGGCTTGCGCCTGAGGTGGCCGATGCGCGGATCGCTGCGGCGGTTGCTGCCGGGGGTGAGGTGGTCGACGGGTCTCAGGCGCCGTCGTTCACGGTTCTTGCCGACCCGGATGGCAACAGGGTCTGTGTCTGCACGGCGCTGGATCGAGAGTGAGGGTCCTCCGGTTGTGGTCAGTCCGCGGGTAGTTCGTGGCTGGTCGCGCAGTTCCCCGCGTCCCTGAAGGGGCGCGGGTGGCGCCGCCGGTTGAGGGGCGGGTCGGCGTCGCACATCTCCGCCCGCGCCCCTGAAGGGGCGTATCCGGCGCCGCCAATCGGGGGCCGTATCGGCATGGCACACCCCCGCCCCCAGCCCCGCCCTCCATGCTCATGTGTTCATGCGACTGTGTACGCCCGCCTCCCTCTGCCTCGCGGCGGCAGCCGCCCTTCTCCCGGTCCCGGCGCATGCGGACACCGACGCCGTGTGCGCCGCTTCCGATGACGGCACCTTCCCCCTCACCACCCGTATCCACGGCGGGCCGGGCTCGTATGAGGCGGGCGGTGGTTTTGGCACCTGGTCTCTCGATCTCACGAACACCACCGACCGGTCCTGCTCCGGCATCCACCCGGTTGTCGTTCTCGTCGACGAGAAGCACGCCCTGAAGCCCTCGCAGCCCCGGCTGGAGTTCTACGACGGCCCGCAGCCTCGTCCCGTCCGCTTCGAGGCGACCGATGCCGATGAGCTGGTCGGCGCGTTCGGAGGCGATGGCGACGGCAGTGACGGCTTCCCCGGGTTCACCGTCGGCCCCGGCAGAACGGTCACCGTGAAGGTGAGGCTGGCGGTCACCTCGGACGCCGTGCCGAACGTGGTCACCGCCAACGCGGCCGTCGTACAACGGCATGAGGACGACGGCGACTGGGTCGGCCAGTCCAACGACTACCGCTTCGGCATCGACTCCGACCCGGCGCCCACCGCGGCGCCGGACCCCGAGGCCTCCGCACCGCCCACCGCCCGCCCCCTCCCCTTCGCCGACGAACTCGCCCGCACCGGCATCGGCACCCGGCCGGGCGCCCTCGCCGCCACCGTCGTCTTCCTGCTCACCACGGGTGGCGCGCTGTTCCTCGTACGGAGGCGCCGCTGAGCGCACCGCGCCCGTCTGCGACGATCCCTGCGTGGACTACCCGAACGACCAGCACCCCGCCGCCCCCGTCCGCTCCGGCATCCCGGAGCACGGCCGCATTCCGAAGTACTACGCGGTGAAGGCGCGGATCTCCGTACTCGTCGACGAACTCGGAGAGGGCGGGCTGCTGCCCACCGAGCGGGATCTCTCCGAGCGGTACGAGGTCGCGCGGGAGACCGTGCGGCAGGCGATCCGGGAGCTGGTGCTGGAAGGGCGGCTGCGGCGGCAAGGGCGCGGCACGGTCGTCGCGGGCCCGAAGCTGGAGCAGCCGCTGTCCCTGGCCAGCTACACCGAAGGCGTACGACGGCAGGGGCGCACCCCCGGCCGTAATCTCGTCACCCTCGACCGCTTCCCCTGCCCCGACGCGCTCGCCGCCGAGACCGGGCTCACGCGCGGCGAGGCCGTCTGGCATCTGGAGCGCGTGCTGCTGGCGGACGACGAGCGGGTCGGCCTGGAGAGCACCTACGTCGCCGTGGCCCGCGTGCCGCGCCTGGACGCCGACTTCGAGCCCGACTCCTCCTTCTACGCCTACCTCCATGGGCAGGGCATCGCCTTCGGGGACGCCGACGAACGCATCGAGACGGTGCTCGCCACCCCGCGCGAGGCCCTCCTCATCGGTACGCCGCCCGCGCTTCCCATGCTGCTGATCCACCGCGTCTCGCGGGACACGGGCGGCCGGCCGCTGGAGCGGGTGCGGACGCTCTTCCGGGGGGACCGGTTCTCCTTCACGACCCATCTCCGGGGCTGAAAAACACCCAATGTCTGCCGTCGCGGTGCGGGCGCTAGAAGTCACGAATAAATAACGGGTCTAGCCCAAATGTGATGACCGGTTCACGCTCTCGTTGTCAGCCGGACCCTTCCGGTTCCCCGATCCCGAGGAGCGTGGCCGTTGTGAGAGTGATAGTCGTCGGAGCCGGCGTGGTGGGCACCATGCACGCCTGGCAAGCAGTGGAACGCGGCCATGAGGTCGTTCAGATCGAGCGCGAGGCGGAGGCTCGTGGCGCCTCGCTGCGCAATTTCGGCCAGATCTGGGTGAGCGGCCGCGCGGGTGGCGAGGAGCTGGAGACTGCGCTGCGGGCGCGGGAGCTGTGGGCGGAGATCGGGGGCCGCGTGCCGGGCCTCGGCTTCCGGCCGAACGGCTCCCTGACCCCCGTCCGCGGTGATCTGGAGCTCGCCGTCGCCGAGGCCGCCGTCGCCCGTGCGGACGCCCCCGCCCGCGGCTACAAGCTGCTGACCCCCGACGAGGCGCGCGCCCTGAACCCCGCCCTCCGCGGCGAGTTCAGCGCCGCCCTGTACTGCGAGCGGGACGCGGCCGTCGAGCCGCGCACCGCCCAACTCGCCCTGCGTGCAGAGCTGTTGAAGTCGCCGAACTACACGTTCCTGCCCGGCAGGGAGGTCCGTGAGGTCATCGGGCGGAGCGCCGTCCGTGACGACCACGGCGACGTGCACGCCGGGGACGTCGTCGTCCTCTGCACCGGCGCCTGGCTCGGCGGCCTGGTCCGCGAGCTGGCCGGGCCCGAACTGCCCGTGCGCCGCGTACGCCTCCAGATGATGCAGACCGACCCGCTCGGCGAACCGCTCACCACCTCGGTCGCCGACGCGGACAGCTTCCGCTACTACCCGGCGTACACCTCCGAGGCCCTCGACGAGCTCAACGCCCGTCAGCCGCAGCCCGGGACGGCCGCGGACCACCGTATGCAACTGCTCATGGTGCAGCGCGCCGACGGCGGGCTGACCATCGGCGACACCCACGAGTACGAGCACCCCTTCGCCTTCGACACCCTCGAAGACCCCTACGACCACCTCACCGAGGTCGTCGAGTCCTTCCTCGGCCGCCCGCTGCCGAAGATCCGGCGCCGCTGGGCCGGGGTGTACGCGCAGTGCACCGACACGAGCCGGGTCGTGCACCGGCAGCAGGTGCGCGACGGGGTGTGGCTGGTCACCGGGCCCGGCGGGCGCGGCATGACCTGCTCGCCCGCAATCGCCGAGACGACCGCCAAGGAGCTGGGATGGTAAGCGACCCCGAGAACATCCCCGAGTACATCCCCGAGAACACCCCCGACGACATCCGCCTCGTCGTGCTCGACATGGCCGGTACGACCGTCGCCGACGGCGGCCTCGTCGAGCGTGCCTTCGCGGCCGCGGCGCGGCGCCTGGGAGCCGATCCCGACGCGATGCTGGACTACGTCCGCGCCACCATGGGCGAGTCCAAGATCTCCGTCTTCCGGCATCTGTTCGGGGAGGAGACGAAGGCCCAGGAAGCCAACACGGCCTTCGAGGAGGCGTACGCGGAGCTGGTCGACGGAGGGCTCGTCGCGCCGATCCCCGGTGCACGCGAGGCCATCGAGCAGCTCAGGGCCCGGGGCCGCACGGTCGCACTGACCACCGGCTTCGCGCGCACCACGCAGGACGCGATCCTGGCCGCGCTCGGCTGGCAGGACCTGGTGCCCCTGACGCTGTGCCCCGCCGACGCGGGGGGCCGGGGGCGCCCCTACCCCGACATGGTCCTCAGCGCATTCCTGCGGACGACCGCTGCGGACGGCGTCCGGCAGATCGCCGTCGTGGGCGACACCTCGTACGACATGCTCAGCGGGGTCCGTGCGGGGGCGGGCGTGGTCGCCGGTGTCCTGACCGGCGCACACGACGAGAACGCGCTGCGGGCGTCCGGGGCCACCCAAGTGCTGGGCTCCGTGGCGGAGTTGCCGGGAGCGCTCGCATGAGCAGCGGCATCCGCTTCGACAGGGTGACGGTCGCCTACGACGGGAACGTCGTCCTCGACGCGCTCGACCTCACCGTCGAACCCGGCGAGGTGATGGCCCTGCTCGGGCCGTCCGGGTCCGGCAAGACCACCGCGCTGCGGGCGGTCGCCGGGTTCGTGCGGCCCGTCTCCGGGCGGGTGTACCTCGGCGAGCGCGATGTGACCGACCTGCCGCCGCACCGGCGGGGGATCGGGATGGTCGTCCAGCAGTACGCGCTCTTCCCGCACATGCGGGTCGAGGACAACGTCGCCTTCGGGCTCAAGGCGCGCAAGGCCGCCAAGGGCGAGACACGGGGACGGGTCGCCGAGGCGCTGGAGATGACCGGGATGGCGGCCTACGCACGCCGCTACCCGCGGGAGCTGTCCGGCGGCCAGCAGCAACGCGTCGCCATCGCACGGGCGTTGGCCATCCGGCCCGGCGTACTCCTCCTCGACGAGCCGCTGTCCGCCCTCGACGCCCGGCTGCGCTCCGGAATGCTCGCCGAACTCGCCCGGCTGCACCGCGAGTTGCCCGACGTATCCATCCTCTACGTCACCCACGACCAGGTCGAGGCCCTCACCCTGGCCGACCGGATCGCGGTGATGGACCAGGCGCGGCTCCAGTCCTGCGGCACCCCCGAGGAGCTGTACCGGGCACCCGCGAACGAGTTCACCGCGTCCTTCGTCGGGAACGCCAACCTGCTCCCGGTGACGGTGAGTCCCGGCGGTGTGACCTTCGGCGGAGCGGAACTCGAGGTCGACACGGCGGGTGCCGTGGCCGGAGCGCGGGCGACCCTGTGCGTACGCCCGCACCTGGTCGGACTCGGCGACGGCCCCAACCGGCTCACCGGCACGGTCGGCGAGATCCAGTGGCGCGGCGCCACACACCGCCTCTACGTCGATGTCGACGGCCGGCAGATCATGGCCGACCTACGCGAACTGAAGACCCCACCGGGACACGGAGACACGGTCACCCTGCACTTCGCCCCGGAGGACGGCGTACTGCTGACGGCCGGGGTGAGCGGGGATGGCTGATCAGGCAGGGTTCAGCACCAGCGCCCTGAAGGGGCGCGGGGAACTGCGCGACCAGCCCCAACGGACCCGCAGACAACCCACGACAAATCGCGGCACTACCTGGCTCTGGACCCTACCCCCCGTCGCCCTACTGGCCCTCGTTTTCCTCTACCCCCTCGCCCTGGTCGTCCAGCAGTCCTTCCAGCCGGACACAGGCGGCACCTCCATCCAGCCCTACACCGACGTGTTCGCCTCGGAGGCGTTCCGCGAGGCGCTGTGGACGACGGTGTGGCTGGCGCTCGCGTCAACGGCCGGATGCCTGGCCCTCGGATTCGTCCTCGCGCTGATCATCGCGTTCGTGCCGTTCCCGGGAGCGAGGGCGGTGTCGAAGTTCATCGACGTCTTCCTCTCCTTCCCCTCCTTCCTGATCACGCTGGCCCTGCTGTTCATCTACGGCTCGGTCGGCATGGCCAACGGACTGTGGACGGACGTGACGGGCGCGGCAGCGGGGCCGTTCCAGTTCCTCACCACGCCCTGGGGCGTACTCCTCGCGGAGATCACGTACTTCACGCCCTTCGTGATACGACCGCTGCTCGCGGCCTTCTCGCAGCTGGACACCGCCCAGCTGGAGGCGGCCGGTTCACTGGGCGCGCGGGCGCCGCGGATCATCCGGCGGATCATCCTGCCGGAGGCGCTGCCCGCACTCGCCGCCGGCGGCAGCCTCGTCCTCGTCCTGTGCCTCAACGAGTTCGGCATCGTCCTGTTCACCGGGGCGAAGGGCGTCACGACCCTGCCGATGCTCGTCTACAGCAAGGCGATCCTGGAGTCCGACTATCCGGGCGCCTGTGTGGTCGCCGTCGTCAACGTCCTGATCTCCGTGGGGCTCTACGGCCTCTACCGGGTGGTGAGCCGCCGTGCTGGTGCATAGCCGCAAGGCGAAGTGGACCGTATGGGCGGTCTTCTTCCTTCTCTTCCTGCCCCTGTTCGCCCTGCCGCTGCTGGTCGTCCTCGGCGCGTCGTTCGCCACCCACTGGTCGAGCACGCTCCCGTCGGACCTCACCCTCGCCAACTACCGTGCGGCAACGCGCGGCGAGGCCCTCCAGGCACTCACCACCAGCCTGGTCACCGCCCTCGCCGCCAGCCTGCTGGCGCTCGCCGCCGGCGCCTGGGCCGCGCTCGCCGCGGCGGCGCTGAAGCAGCGGTACCGCAGGATCATGGACGCCCTGTTCGTGCTGCCGGTGGCCGTGCCCTCGGTGGTCGTCGGGCTCGCGGTCCTGGTGGCGTTCTCCCAGCCGCCGTTCCTGCTCAACGGCACCCGCTCGATCGTGATCCTCGCCCATACCGTGCTGGTCACCGCGTTCGCCTACCAGTCGGTGTCCGCCGCCCTCACCCGTCTCGACCCGGCGTACGAGCAGGCTGCCGCCTCGCTCGGTGCCCGGCCCGCCTACGTCCTGTGGCGGGTCAGGCTGCCCCTGCTGCTGCCCTCCCTCACCGCCGCCGCCGGCCTCTGCTTCGCCCTGTCCATGGGCGAGCTGAGCGCCACGATGATGCTCTATCCGCCCGACTGGACCCCGCTTCCGGTCCTGATCTACGCGGCCACCGACCGCGGCGCCCTGTTCGTCGGCTCCGCCGTCGCGGTGGTTCTGATGGCGGCGACGCTGCTCGTCCTGCTCGTCGTGTCCCGCGTCCGCACCAGAGCCTCGTACCGCTGAACCCGCCGAATTCCCGCCACGCCCCGCTGACCTGCAAGGAGTTCACCTCGCCATGCGCCGCAACAGAATCGTCCCGATCGCCGCCCTCTGTCTGCTCGCCGCCCCGCTCACCGCCTGCGGCGGGTCCTCGTCCGCCGCCGACGAGAAGGTCGTCACCGTCTACAGCGCCGACGGCCTCAAGGGCGAGAGCGGCGACGGCTGGTACGACCGGATTTTCAAGGACTTCCAGAAAGAGACCGGGATCAAGGTCGAGTACGTCGAGGGCGGCTCCGGCGAGATGGTGCAGCGCGCCGTCCGCGAGAAGAGCAACCCGCAGGCCGACGTGCTGGTGACGCTGCCGCCGTTCATCCAGCAGGCCGGCGGCAAGGGGCTGCTGGAGAAGTACGCGCCCACCGGATCCGACCAGGTCAACGGCGCCGACAAGGCGACCGACGCCACCTGGACCTCGGTCGTGAACAACTACCTGGCCTTCATCTACAACAAGAAGGAGCTGAAGCAGGCCCCCACCACTTGGGAGGAACTGCTCGACGCCGACTACAAGGGCAGGCTTCAGTACTCCACGCCGGGCGTCGCCGGGGACGGCACGGCCGTCGTCATCAAGGCGATGCACGACTTCGGCGGTGAGAAGCCGGCCATGGACTACCTCGGCAAGCTCCAGTCCAACAACGTCGGCCCGTCCTCCTCCACGGGCAAGCTCGGCCCCAAGGTGGACAAGGGCGAGCTGATCGTCGCCAACGGCGATGTCCAGATGAGCTACGCCATGTCCCGCACCATGCCCAACGTCGGCCTGTGGTTCCCGAAGACCGCGGCCGGCAAGCCCACCACGTTCGCCCTGCCCTACGCGGCCGGCCTGGTCACCGGCGCCCCGCACACCGAGAACGGCAAGAAGCTCCTCGACTACATGCTGAGCCCGAAGGCCCAGCAGCAGGTCAGCGAGATCGGCGGGGGCTTCGCTGCCCGCCAGGACGTCAAGGCCACCGACCGGACCGCGATCGCGCTCACCAAGATCATGGAGGACGTCGAGATCTTCGAGCCCGACTGGAACGACATCGACAAGAACCTGTCGAAGTACGTCGACGCTTGGAAGTCGGCCACAGGCAGCTGACCAACCCTGGTGGCGCCAGGGGCGTTGCGGGTGTTGCCGGCTGAAGGGCCACGGGCCCTCACCCGCGTACGGCGGGAAGGGGACGCGTCGGGGGGTGTCCGCCCGCAGCGGCCGGCGTCAACACACGGCACCTTCCAAACACCAGCAACCGCCGGACCGAGGACGGACACCCCCCGGCGCGGCCCCGCCCCACAACGCACCGAAGGCGCGACGCGCCCCCACTCAGCGGCACAGGCCGCCGCAGGCATCCCGGGTGCGACGACCGCCGGTACTGGGTGATCGACGGGGTCAGGATCACGCAGGCTTGATTAGGGTGGAGGCGTCGGTACGCCGTGGTTCCGGCGCCGCCTTCCGCTCTTCCCCGCACGACGCCTGGAGACCGAGCAACATGCCAGACCGCAAGCCCATCGAGTCCTGGCTCACCGACATGGACGGTGTGCTCATCCACGAGGGCGTACCGATCCCCGGTGCCGACGCGTTCATCAAGAAGCTGCGTGAGTCCGGGAAGCCCTTCCTGGTCCTCACGAACAACTCGATCTACACCCCGCGCGACCTGCACGCCCGGCTGCGCCGGATGGGGCTCGAAGTGCCGGTCGAGTCCATCTGGACCTCGGCGCTGGCCACCGCCCAGTTCCTGGACGACCAGCGGCCCGGCGGCTCGGCGTACGTCATCGGCGAGGCGGGCCTGACCACCGCGCTGCACGACATCGGCTACATCCTCACCGACCACGAGCCCGATTACGTCGTCCTCGGCGAGACCCGGACGTATTCCTTCGAGGCGATGACCAAGGCCGTACGGCTCATCAACGGCGGCGCCCGCTTCATCTGCACCAACCCCGACGAGACCGGCCCCTCCACCGAGGGTCCGCTCCCGGCGACCGGCGCCGTCGCCGCGCTGATCACCAAGGCGACCGGCAAGAAGCCGTACTTCGCGGGCAAGCCGAACCCGCTGATGATGCGCACCGGGCTCAACGCGATCGGCGCGCACTCCGAGACCAGCGCGATGATCGGCGACCGCATGGACACGGACGTGCTGGCCGGCATGGAGGCCGGGATGCAGACGTTCCTGGTGCTCACCGGGCTGACCCGGCCCGAGCAGGTCGAGGACTTCCCGTACCGGCCGTCGAAGGTCGTCGACTCGATCGCGGACCTCGTCGACCGGATCTGAAACCGGGCACCCGCGCAATCCAACTCGGACGGAGTAGCCCGGCCCCGCTGAAGATGCGGGGCCCGGCCCCGGGGAGGAGCCTCCTGAGTACTGGAGGTTCACGATGGGTCCACTGAAAGCCACTCTCTGTGCCGGTGCGGCGATCTTCGCGGCGCTCACCCCGGCGGCCCATGCGGCGGACGGAGGCGGCATCTCGGTGACCCCCACGTCCCCCGCCCCCGGCAGCGACATCTCCCTGACGGCCACCGGCTGCGGCGGCGCCACCGGCACGGCGGTCTCGGCGGCGTTCGTCGCCGACGCCCGGCTCACCGGCGCGGGCGGCACGCTCGTCGGGGAGACCCGCGTGAGCTCATCGATCACGGCGGGGACCTACGACGTGCAGGTCACCTGCGTCGGCGTACAGGGGAAGGCCGCCCTCACCGTCGTAGCGAAGACGGAGCCGCAGACACAGACGCATCCCCCGGCCTCGCTCGAGCCCACCTCTGCCGCCTCCTCGCCCGTGGCCCCCGTCCAGGCGGGCGGCGGCGGTACGGCCCGGCTCGCCGCCAAAGCCAAAGCCGAGGCCGAGACCGACAGCGATACCGACGAGGCCGGACCCGGTACGGGGCACGCGGTGACCGGGCTGGTCCTGGCGGGTGTCGCCGCGGTCGCCGTGGCGCTGCGCAGCGTCCGGCGGAGCCGTGGAACGGACTGACCGGCGATGTCCGAGCGCTCCTCGGGTACCGGCCGCCTCACGACGGGAGTGGTCTGGGCGGTGCTGCTGCTCGGGCTGTGGCTGTGGGGGCAGGAGGTCACCGACGTACGGCCCGGGACAGCGGCGCCGACCACGGGCGACGTGGCGGCGGTCGGCAGGCCCCCCGACGCCGAACTGCCGCCCGCGGCCAAGCCGTTGGGAGCCGCGCTGCCGCAGCGCATCGACATCCCCTACCTCGGCGTGCAGGCGCCCGTCGTGGCCCGCGGGCTGGATGCACAGGGTGCCGTCGATCCGCCGCCCTTCGACCAGGCCGGGGTGGTCGGCTGGTACGCGGGCGGCGCGAAACCGGGCGCCGCGGGCACGGCGCTCATGGTGGGGCACGTCGACACCCAGACCCGGCCCGCCGTCTTCTACAAGATCAGCGCGCTGAAGCCCGGCGAGAGGGTCCGTGTCATCCGGGACGACGGCAAGGTCGCCGAGTTCACCGTGGACGACGTCCAGGTCGTCACCCGCGACCACTTCGACGCCCACCAGGCCTACGGCCCACGCCAGTCCGGCCGGGCAGAGCTGCGCCTGATCACCTGCGGCGGCAGCTTCGACCGCGCGACCCGCAGCTACACAGCGAACGTGATCGTGTCGGCGTACTTGACTGACGCCGACCGGTGACGAGCGCCCCGAAGGGGCGCGGGGAACTGCGCGACAAGCCCCCACGGCGCCGCAGCCGACCACCGCCCCCTGGCGGCACCCCCCTCACGGCCCAACCCAGCGGAGCGACCCGGCCCGGTCGACGACCCGCTCCCCCCGAAGCCGTCGACCGGGCTGGTCCTCGACCGCGCGCGCTCGGGCTGCGGGAGTAACCCGGCGACGGCGCGGGAGGCTTGGAAACCACGGTGGGGGACGACTGGCCGGGGACTGGGGCCGTCGAGGACGACTCTAGAACGAAAAGCGTTGCCTGGCATAGGGGCTGATTGACGCCAAGTCCCGGACCCGTGGCACTGTGTCATCCACGCAGGTGGTGCGGGGTTCTACGCGGGTCCGTCGGCCGTCCCCTCGAACTCCCTGCGCAACTCGGCGTCATCCGCGACCCGTTCGATGACAGCGCTTGCCACCCGGTCCAGCGGAAGCCTGCGCCGGCGCGCGTACTGCCGCAGAGCCATGAACGCCTCGTCGGCCCTCGCGCCCCAGCGCTCCGCCAGCATCCCCTTCGCCTGCTCGATCCGCACCCGGCTCGACAGGGCTTCCTGCAACTGCCCGGCCAGCGTGCGGTACTGGGTGTACACACGGTGGTTCTGGAGCCCCACGGCGGCGGCGTCGGCGAGAGCCTGGGCCAGCCGCAGCTCCGTCTCCGCGGCGGGCCCGTCGTGCTCGGGCAGCGTCGGCACGAACACGTTCAGCGCGCCGAGCAGGGTCTCGCGGCGGCGCAGCGGCACCGCGAAGGTCGCCATGACGTCGTGCCGCAGCGCCCGCTCGGTGAAGTCCGGCCAGCGGGCGTCGGCGTGGGCGAGCCGGATGGAGACCGGCGGCACCGGCTGCCCGGAGCTGTAGCTGTCCAGACAGGGCCCGCCGCTGTGCTGGGCCTGGAGCAGGTCGAGGGCGATCTCCTGCTGCCGGCTGCTCCCGGCGAGCGACACCGCCCGCCCGCCGTCGATCAGCATGATCCCGGCCGCCCGCGCGGCCAGCAGCTCCACACAATGATCGGAGATCACCTGTAAGTAGCGCGTGGCCTCGAAGGTGTCGGTGAGCGTGTCCGCCGCCTCCACCAGAGCCTCTGCGAGCTGGATCTCCCGGCCGGTGTGGTGCATCCCCGCGCACTTCCCTTCGCCTGCCCGCGGGCCCCCCGGTTGGACGCACGCGTACCCAGACCATCGGGGGTGTAACAGCTCTCCGACAAGGCTCGGGGCGATCTCGTGGGCGCAGCGTGACGTATGTCAGGATTGAACCCTGGAACGGTGCGTGACGGTGCACCCAAGGGGGAGTTGGATGTACGGCAGCAGGGGGGTGGTGTCTTTGTCGGCCGGAACACGGGCGTCCGCAGTGGTACTGGGGGCGACGCTGCTGATCGCGGGGTGCTCCTCCGGGGACGGCGGGGAGGAGGAGACCGGCGACGCCGGTGCGAAGATCTCCCAACAGCCCAAGGAGAAAGACCCGTTCTGGGTCAATCCGGAGGGGAACGCGGCGGAGCAGGTCGCGACCTATGAGAAGGGCGGCAAGGAGGACGACGCCGAGCAGATCCGCAAGATAGCTCAGCAGCCGACGGGTGAGTGGCTCACTCCGGAGAGCGCCGAGCAGGAGGCGCGCGGCTTCACCGAGGCCGCCGAGAAGGCCGACCGGGACGCGCTTCTCGTCCTGTACAACATTCCGCACCGCGACTGCGGCCAGTTCTCCAGTGGCGGCGCCGCGGACGGCAACGCCTACCGGGACTTCATCGACCAGGTCGCCAAGGGCATCGGCGACCGCTCCACGACCGTGATCCTCGAACCGGACGCGGTCCTGCACCTGGTCGACGGCTGCACCCAGGACGAGTTCCACGAGGAGCGCTACGACCTTCTCAAGGGCGCCATCGAGAAGCTCAAGTCCCTCAAGAACACCAAGGTCTACCTGGACGCGGGCAACGCCGGCTGGGGCCACCCCGACCAGATCTTCGAGCCCCTCCAGTGGGCGGGCATCGACAAGGCCGACGGTTTCTCGGTCAACGTCTCGAACTTCTACACCACCGAGGACTCCATCGCCTACGGCAAGGAGCTCTCCGCGAAGGTCGGCAACAAGCCCTTCGTCATCGACACCAGCCGCAACGGAAACGGCCCCTACACCGAGGGCGACGCCGACGAACGCTGGTGCAACCCGCCCGGCCGCGCCCTCGGCGAAACCCCGACCACCGAGACGTCCGACGACCTGGTCGACGCATACGTCTGGGCCAAGCGCCCCGGCGAGTCGGACGGCGAGTGCAAGGGCGGCCCCAAGGCGGGCGAGTGGTGGCCGGAGTACGCACTGAGCCTGGCCAAGGCTTCCAACTAACGCCAGTTCCCCGCGCCCCTTAAGGGGCGCGGGGAACTGCGCGACAAGCCACGACGAACCCGCAGCCAAAGACGAAACCCGCGGCAGCGCTACGGCACTTGAACCCACTGCGCCTTACTGGGCGTACCTTGATCGTCGGTCACGAACAACATGTACCACCCCGACTGAACCAGGTTCTTGTTCTTCGGCACGGTCACCGTGATCTTGTCCCCGGACACCTTGTAGTCCAGCGCGATCGACCGCTGATCGACATCAGTGACATGCGTGGACGCGCTCGGCCGGATCAACCGCACCTTCTTGATCGTCGACGCATGCTGCGAGGTGAACGTCCCCGTCCCGCCGCGCTCGATGGTCTGCGGACCACCGGACAACGACGGCTGCGCATCCCGGTACAGATACGGCGGCGTGTAGATCTCGATGCGCTGCTCGAACTTCCCGGGCTTGGTGTCGGCCTTGTCGCTGTACAGCGAGTCCGAGCCGAAGAACATCACCCGGCCGTCGGGCAGCAGGATCGAGCCGGAGTGGTAGTTGCGGCCCACCAACGGGTCGGCGACGCGCTGCATGTCGCCGGTCGCGGCGTCGTACATATGCGCCTGGAGGATGTTGGAGTCGCCGCGGCCACGGTAGTCCTCGGAGCCGCCGGAGATCAGCACAGTGTCGTCCGGCAGCACGGACGCCTGCGGATACCGTGTGCCCTTCTCCAGTGAAGGCCCGTCCGTGAACGCCGGGTTCGCGTCCAACAGATCGATCAGCCGGGTCTTCTCACTCGACAGCTTGGACTCGCCGACTCCACCCCCACCGATCACCATGTACTTCTCGTCCTGCGCCGGCGGCAGCAGCACGGTGTTCGCGGTCTCCAGCTTGTTCGCGTCGCTCAGCCCGGGCAGCTTGGTGAACTTGTTGGTGTCCACGTCCCAGATGCCGGGGTCGCGCCCCACGTCGTCCGGCCCGTAGCCCGCGTTCGCACCCGAGTAGAAGATCTTGCCGTTCTGCATCAGGAACAGCGCCGGATACGTCGGGAACTGCCGGGTCTTCTTCGTGTACGTCCACTTCTTGGTCTCGGGGTCGAAGATCTCGTTCTTGCCCGGGACCAGCTGGCCGATGTCGTCGAGGCCGGAGACGCTGAGGATCTTGCCGTCGCTCAGGGTGGTGAGCGTCGGATACCAGCGGGCCTCGTTCATCGGGTCGACCTTGATGTACTTCTCGGCGATCGGGTCGAACTCGAAGGCGTCCCGGATGCCCTGGAAGTCCTTCTTGTCGAGCGCGAGCTTCTGCGCGATGCCGTAGGTGTTGCGGGCGGCGCCGCCGGTCAGGCCCTGGATCCGGTAGTTGTCCTGGGTGCCGGTCTCGTACTTGGCGCCCTTCTGCTGCGCCTCGACATAGATACGGCCAAGACCCGGGTCGTTGCGCAGGAACTCGCCGGTCGCCTTGTCGAAGACCTTCTTCGCGCGCGGCACCAGCACCGGGTCCTTGGAGACGAACGTCTTGCCGTTCTCCTTGCCGGTGAACTTGGTGCCCGCGGGCAGCGTGATCGGCTTGTCCGGGTTCTCGTTGTGGACGATCATCAGGCCGCCGGCCTTGGTGACGTCACCCTTCAGCTTCTCGTACCGCTTGGTGCCGCCCGCGATCAGCAGATTGCCGTTGGCGAGCTGGGTGTGGCCGGTGCAGAACAGGTCTTTGGGCGTCGGAACCGTCTTGATGGTGCCCTTGACGGGGTCCCAGATCCGGGTGTCGAACTTCTTCGCGTCGAAGTTGTCCTGGTCGTTGCCCGAGCCCGCGACGAGCAGCACCTTGCCGGTGCGCAGCAGCGCCGCGTGGATGGTGTTCTGCCGGTACTTCTCCGGGAACTCGACGATCTCCCACTTGCCGTTCTCGGCTTTGTACTCGGGTCTGTTGATCTGGTACTCGTGATATTTCTCGGTCCCGACGCGATACAGCCACGGCCCGTTCATCCCGGCCAGCGCGAGAACCACCGCCGTGCCTATCGCGAGTCGACGGACACGGCGGCGGCCGGCCTGGTCTTTCATTCCTTACGTCCCCCAAGTCCACCAAGGGCAATTTGCATGGTCTGGTCGTTGCCGCCGCCCGATGGCTGCTGGGCGGCGGCCCAACTGGGCTTCTGCTGCGGGGCGTGCGGCGCCGGCAGCGGCTGTGCCTGGTGCGGCACGACCGGCGCCGCGTCCTGCGGCTCCGGCGCGGCGGGCCTCTTCCTCTCCTGCCGCATCATGTACCGCCAGGCGAAGATGGGCGTGGCCGTGATCAGCATGGCGAAGCAGGCCCAGATGATCATCGCGGGGTGCGAGTGGCCGTAGACGAAGCCGGCGGTGATCGAGGCAGCGAAGATCAGGATGAAGTACCAGTGGTACCGGAAGGTTCCGAACCACCGGTCCGGGCTCGCCGAATCGCCCTTGGGTGTGACCACGAACTTGCTCTTCTTGCGGAGCATGGCGTCGATCAGCGCCTTCGCGTAGAGCGGCGCCGACAGCGCGGACATCACCATGCCGGCCACACCGCCGGAGCCCTCGGGCTCGTGCGGCGAGACGTTGTGGCGGCGGTTCCAGACGTACAGGCCGATCTGGAGGGCGGAGGCGTTGCCGTAGAGCATCAGCCACACGGTCGGGTCGATGTTCACACCCGAGGCGCCGAGGCCCAGGAACAGCGCACAACTGATCGCTGCCAGGATCCAGTTCAGTGCCGACATCGGGTAGAAGATGATCATCATCGTGTAGTTGAAGAGCTTGCTCGGCGGCAGCGAGTAGAAGCCCTTCCAGTACTGCTTGAGGATCGTCTCGTACGTTCCGCGCGACCAGCGCATCTGCTGGGTGAAGAAGTCCGTCCAGGCGCTCGGGCCCTCACCGACGGCGAGCACGTCCGGCGTGTAGACCGAGCGCCACTTCTTCCCCGTCGCCGGGTTCTTGTGCCGGTGGATCTCGAAGCCGGTCGCCATGTCCTCGGTGATCGAGTCGTACAGACCGCCGATCTGCTTCAGCGCCCTGATGCGTACGGCGTTGGAGGTGCCCACGAACATCGGCGAGCCGTAGCGGTTGCCGGCGCGCTGGATCAGGGCGTGGAAGAGGAACTGCTGGGACTCGGCGGCCTTGGTGACGAACGTGTCGTAGTTGCCGTAGACCTGCGGGCCGATGACGAAGCCGACGTCCGGGTCGCGGAAGAAGCCGAGCATCCGCTCCAGGTAGTTGGGCAGCGGCACATGGTCGGTGTCGACGGAGGCGAAGAAGTCGTAGTCGCTGCCGTGCGCGTCGAGCCAGGCGTTGTAGTTGCCGTGCTTGGTCTTGGCGCGGTGCGGGCCCTTGGCCTGGTTCCACTTGGCGACGCCCTTGCGGGAGAAGTGGTGCACGCCGAGCCGGGCGCAGACCTCCTTGACCGCCGGGTCGTCGCCCTCGTCGAGCAGCCAGACATGCATGAGGCCCCGGTGGCGCAGCTTGACGGCCGCCTCCAGGGTCTTCGTCACCATCTCCAGCGGCTCCTTGCCGGGCACGAAGGAGGTCAGGAAGGCGACTCTCGTGCCGGTCTCGGGCACCACCGGGATGGGGTCGCGGGCGACCAGGGTGGCGTGCGCGTTCGACACCACGTTCATGCAGCGGAAGAACTCGATCAGGCCGATCGAGACGAGCATCACGATGTCGAGGGCCGGCAGGAAGTCGTACGCCGGGTAGTCGCGCACGGTCCAGTGCTCCGGCTGGAGCAGCCAGGCGAGCAGGACCAGCGAGAGCAGCGGCGCGGCGATCAGCATCAGCGCCACTCTGAGGCGGTGCGGCTCCTGTGAGATCAAGGAGCGGTACTGCACTCTGTAGGGCTTGTTCGCATCGGGTTGTGTGAGGGGTCCCGCCAGCCGGCTGTAGTGCTCGTAGTCGTACTTCGGCAGCGTCTTCTTGATTCGGCGGAATGCGCCGGTCCGATGCGATGGCACCCTGAGCTGGGTCGTCTGTGACGGGTCGAAGTTCTGCCGGGCGCCCGTCGGCGTCGACGTCATGAGTCATCCCCCCACACGCGGATCAGCGCGTGTCTGTCGGTTCCTTACACCTGCTCCGGTCCCCCTAGACCTTCACAGGCGTATCAGTAGTGGACCGCTGTCACCACATCTTCCACATCACTAGACATGGAACAGCGACCTTCCGGTTGCATGATGCCCCCCTCGGCATCGCCTCATGAACGGGGCCCCTCTCCCCGCGCCAGCCGGCAACCGGCTTCTTGCCCCCCAAGTGCCGCGAATCCGCAGCATCTTGAAAAACAGGGTTCTACGGCGTTCATCATGATCGCAAGATGCGAAACGCGGTGTTTACCGGTCATACGCGTTCATTGTGGCAGCTGTGAGGGGCTTGTGGACCTCGCGTGGGCGGACGAGCACGACTGTTCGACGACGGGGGCGGGGCGGGAGCCGAGTATGCGAAAGGCCCCCGCCTGAGCGGGGGCCCTGCTGTCGTGCGCCGCCAGGGACTCGAACCCCGGACCCGCTGATGCTGCATTCCCCGGGGGATAACCCCCGGACCCCCAGCCGCCCCTGTGGCATCGAGGAAAGCCTACCCAAAAGGCGAGGCCCCCCGCTCTCGCGAAGGGCCTTCACTGTCGTGCGCCGCCAGGGACTCGAACCCCGGACCCGCTGATTAAGAGTCAGCTGCTCTAACCAACTGAGCTAGCGGCGCCTGCTGACCTGCACAACTTTACCCGACGCCGGAGGGTGCTCCGGACCGCGGGCGCCCCGGGCGGCCGGGGCCCGGCGGGGCCCGCGTACATCATTCGGACCGTCAGCATGCGCGTCGGGAAGACAGTTGAGAAACTGATCAACGTACACAGACGCGGACATTTCCATCTGGAATGTGAGGGGAATCGCATGACGACTCCGGTATTCGAGGAGTTCGATCCCGCGAGCGACTGCGACTGCCCGGGATGTGTTCACTGGCGGCGGGTCCTGCCGCATTCCGCGGCCGGCCGCGGAAGCGGTCACCCGGCAGCCCATCGCGCGCTGGTCGTGGCCGCCGCGGCGCTCGTCGCGGGGCAGGCGGCACCGGCTGTCGCCACCCCGCACGCAGCCCACCGGCCGGGCGTTGTCGCAGGTGAAGAGCCCGACAGCCCGCAGGGCGACAAGGGGCCGCTGCACGGTGCGGGCGTCTGGCCGGCGAAGCCCGCCGCCGGGGAAAAGGTGCCCAAGACCACCCGGGCGGAGATCATCAAACGGGCCAAGAAATGGGTCGAGGCGAAGGTGCCGTACAGCATGAGCCGCTACTGGTCCGACGGATACCGGCAGGACTGCTCGGGCTTCGTCTCGATGGCCTGGAAGCTGCCGGGAAACGAATGGACCGGCAGTCTCGACCAGTACGGGGTGCGGGTTTCCAAGGACGGTCTGCTGCCCGGCGACATTCTGCTGTTCCACAACCCGGCGAACCCGGAGAACGGCTCGCACGTCGTCATCTTCGGCGGCTGGACCGACTACACGCACACCTCCTACATCGCCTACGAGTCCACCCGCCCGTTCGCCCGTAAGCGGGCGACCCCCTACGCCTACTGGAGCCATTCCGACCGCTATCTCGCCTACCGCTACAAGGGGCTGGCGTCAGGCGCGGGGGGTGGGAAGCCGAGCGCGCCCGACGCGACGCCGTACCCGGGAGTGGCCTACTTCGGTCCCGGCGCCAACAACAAGTACGTCACCGAACTGGGCCGCATGCTCGTCAAGCGCGGCGCCGGCCGCTTCTACTCCTCGGGTCCGGGCCCGCGCTGGACGGACGCCGACACCAGGGCGACCCAGGCCTTCCAGCGCGCCCAGGGCTGGAGCGGCGCCGACGCGGACGGGCTGCCGGGGCAGGAGACCTGGGCGCTGCTGGTCAACGGCCGGGGCAAGGACATCACCGCGGGGGCGGCCGGACCGGCCGCCCCCTCCTCTCACGGGGTGCCCGGCTATCCGGGGCGGGCGATGTTCCGGCCGGGTGCCGACAACAAGTACGTCACCCAGCTCGGCCGGCAGCTGGTGAAGAAGGGGTTCGGCAAGCACTACCCGGCCGAACCTGGTCCGCGCTGGGGCGAGGCGCACCGGCGCGGCGTCGAGGCCTTCCAGCGCTCCCAGGGCTGGCGGGGCGGCGCGGCGGACGGCCACCCGGGTCCGGAGACCTGGCGGCGGCTGTTCGCCTGACCCAAGGCCGCCCATCCCACTGTTCTTTCGCATCTGGCGCATCTGGCGCGGAGGCTGGAGGCACCCATGACCACGACGACATCGCACGCACCCGATTCCGAGGATCCGGTCGAGGGCGACCCCCGGCCCGCCCGGCTGATCCGGAACGAGGCGACCACCGAGATCCCCGTCCACCTGCTGTTCCGCGACGACCCCGACCCGGTGTCCGTACCGCTTCGGCCCGCCGTCGTGGGCCGTCGGCAGGGCACGGGCGAGCAGCCGCGGCTGCGCCGTCCGGCACCGGCGAAGGCCCGCCCGGTGCCGGAGGTGGACCCCGCCCTGGCCGAGCGTCCGGCGCGGGTGCTGCCCGGTGTGGTGGGAGTGCTCGCCGGGGGGGCCGGGGTGGCCGGATCTGTTCTCACCTCGTGGTGGGCCGGCGCGTTGCCGCCGCCCGTGACGGCGGCGCTGGGGCTGCCGGTGACCGCGGGCGCCGGGCTCGGGCCCGTGCAGTGGGCGGCGTACGCCGGGGCCGGGGCCCTCGGTCTGTTCGGGTTCGGCGGGCTGGCCCGGGGGCGGACCGGAGGGGCCTGGGTGCTCGGCCTGTTCGGCCGCTACCGGGGGACCGTCCGGCGTACCGGCCTCATGTGGGTCAACCCGCTGCTGCTGCGGCGCCGGGTCGACGTACGGCTGCGGCACTGGCGCAGTGAGCCGATGCCCGCGGCCGACGGGAGCGGGATCGCGCTGCGGGTCGTCGTCCTCGTGGTGTGGCGGGTGCGGGACACCGCGCGGGCCACGCTGGCCGTCGAGGACCACGAGACGTATCTGCGCGAGTGCGTGGAGGCCGCGCTCGCCCGGGTTCCGGTGGAGATGCCGGGCGCCGCGAAGCCGTCCGTGGACGCGGCGGCCGACGTGCTGACCCGGCTGGTCGGGGTGGACGCGACGCCGGTCGGCCTGGAGGTGTTCTCGGTGCAGCCGGTGCGGGTCGAGTACGCCCCCGAGGTCGCCCCCGCCATACACCGTCGCCGGATCGCCGCGCTGGACGCCCAGCACCGGGCGAGCGTGCTCACGTCGGTCGTCGACTCGGTCGAGGACACGGTGACGCGGCTGACCATGCGGGGGCTGGTGGACCTCGACGACTACGAACGCAAGGTGCTGGTGAAGGACTTGACGGTGGCGTTCTGTTCGGGGCGTGGGGAGAACGGGCCCTGAACTGTGTCCTGAATGAGTTCCCCGATTGGTATGGACATGTTCAAGTGATCGCAATAATCTGAAACTTGGTCTAGACCTGCACAGCTCAGTGAACTTCCCCCACGTTCTCCGGGAGCGGCAGTATGCGTAACAAGACCAAGTTGTCCGCGATCGCTGTGGGCCTCGCCACAACCGGAGCCCTCGTGCTCTCCTCCGGCGGCGCCAGCGGCCACGGCTACACCGACCTTCCCATCAGCAGGCAGAAGCTCTGTCAGAACGGCTCCGTGCCCAACTGCGGCTCCATCCAGTGGGAGCCGCAGAGCGTCGAGGGCCCGAAGGGCTTCCCGGCGTCCGGTCCCGCGGACGGGCAGATATGTAACGGCGGCCTGGGCCAGTTCGCCCAGCTCAGCGCACCGAACGCACCGTCCGGCGGCGCCTGGCCCACCACCAGGGTGTCGGGCGGTCAGAGCTACACGTTCCGCTGGCAGTTCACCGCCATGCACGCCACGACCGACTTCAAGTACTACGTCACCAAGGCGGGCTGGAACCAGAACCACAACCTGGCCCGCTCGGACCTCAACCTCACCCCGTTCTTCACCGTCCCCTACAACGGCCAGCGCCCGCCGCAGACCCTCTCGCACAGCGGCACCCTGCCCGGCGGTCTCAGCGGCCACCACGTCATCGTGGCCGTCTGGACCATCGCGGACACGTCCAACGCGTTCTACGCCTGCTCCGACGTCACGTTCTGAGCTTGGCTTGAGCAAATCAGACATCCCCCACGGGTACGTTCCCCCTACGCCGACATGACCATGACGGCGTAGGGGAGCTCTACTCGACCTCGGGGGAAGTGCCATGGACGTGATCTTCTACGCCGTACCCAGCCTGATCATGGCCGTCGTCCTCTTCCTGGCCTACCGCGTGCTGTACCGCTGGTGGCAGATCCGCAGTGCCTGGAGCAGCGGACTGACGGCGGAGGGGCGGTGTCTGCGGTCGTACACGACGGTGCACGGCGGCGGCAACGACACGTCCGTGCGGACGACAATGCACCACGTCTACGAGTTCACCACCCATGACGGCCGGCCCGTCCGCTTCGAGGAGGAGAACGGTCCGGGGACCATCCTCGAAGGCGACTTCGTCACCGTCTACTACACCGACGGCCAAGAGGTCGCCGCCACGGCCCATGCGCCCCGCCGGGCCAAGCATGCGGCGGCCACCTTCGGGATCCTGGCGTTCCTCGGAGTCGCCGTGGTGTTCTGCGTCGGCTTCATGGTCACCTACAACCAGATGTCCGACGGCTTCGGGTTCGGGTTCGGGTTCGGCGAGGACGTCGACGACACCACCGACACCGTCGTCGTCGACGGTGTCACGCTGACCCCTTCACCCTGACCCTCCACATCTGATGGCCCATCAACTACCGTGCGCGCCCATGGAGTCCAGGGCGCGTACGGTCGCGGAACTCGTAGCCGGGCGGTGGGGCGACCACCGGCCGGGGCTGTGGTTCGAGGAACGGACACTCACCCACCACGAGACGGCGGCCGGGGCGGCGGCCCGTGCGGCGCTGCTGGCCGATCTGCTGCCGGCGGGCGCGGAGCCGCATATCGGGGTGCTGCTCGACAACACCCCTGAATACCCGCTGTGGTTGGCAGCCGCCGCCCTCGCCGGCGCGGCCGTCGCCGGGATCAACCCCACCCGTCGCGGCCCCGAACTCGCCCGCGACATCCTGCACACCGACTGCCGGATCCTCCTCACCGACAGCACCCGCCTCCCGCTCCTGGCCGGCCTCGAACTACCCGGCGTACGCGTGCTGCTGACCGACTCGCAGGAGTACGACGACCTGCTCGCGCCCTACGCCGACGCCCACCCGGACGCGTCCAGGGCCACCCCGGACGACCGTCTCCTGCTGTGCTTCACCTCCGGCTCGACCGGCGCCCCCAAGGCCGCCATCTGCTCCCAGGGCCGCCTGGCCGCCGCCGGACACTCCCTTGTGAGTCACTTCGGCGTGCGCCCGGACGACGTGCACTACATCTGCATGCCGATGTTCCACGGCAACGCGGTGATCGCCGACTGGGCGCCCGCGCTGGCGGCCGGGGCGGGGGTGGCGCTGCGGCGGCGGTTCTCGGCGTCGGGGTTCCTGGCGGACGTACGGCGGTACGGGGCGACGTACTTCACGTATGTGGGGCGGGCCGTGCAGTACATTCTCGCCACCGAGGAGCGGCCCGACGACCGGGACAATCCGCTGCGGCTCGGGTTCGGCACGGAGGCGGGGGCGGTGGACGCGGCGGCCTTCGAACGGCGTTACGGGGTGCGGCTGGTGGAGGGGTACGGGTCCTCGGAGGGCGGGGCGGCGGTGCAGTGGACGCCGGGGACTCCGGCGGGGGCGGTCGGGCCGGCGACACCGGGGCTCGCGATCCTTGAACCGGACGGCGGCAAGGAGTGCCCCGCGGCCGAGTTCGACGGCGCCGGGCGGCTGCTCAACGGGGAGCAGTCGATCGGCGAGCTGGTGAACCGGGGGCCGAACCCCTTCGAGGGCTACTGGCGCAACCCGGAGGCGGACGCGGCGCGGCTGCGGGACGGCGCGTACCGGACCGGCGACCTCTTCTACCGGGACGCCGACGGGTTCCTGTACTTCGCCGGGCGGATGGACGACCGGCTGCGCGTCGACAGCGAGAACCTCGCCGCCGCGGTGATCGAGAACATCCTCGCCCGGTACGAGGGGGCGGATGCCGTCGCCGTGTACGCGGTGCCGGACCCGGTGACGGGTGACCAGGTGATGGCGGCGATCTCCGGGGACTTCGACCCGCTCGACTTCGCGGAGTTCCTGGTCGCCCAGCCGGATCTGGGGACGAAGATGGCGCCCGGATTCGTACGGGTCGTGGAGCGGATGCCGGTGACGGCGACGAACAAGATCCATCGGGCGAAGCTACGGAAGGAAGGGTTCCGGTGCGCCGATCCCGTGTGGTGGCGGCCGACGGGGGAGTACGCGTACCGGAGGCTGACCCAGGCAGACGTAGAAGGGCCTCTCGCTCCCACGAGAGGCCCGGCTTGTGGGGGTGTGGGTGGCGAAGCCCCCACCGCGCGCGGCGCAGCCGCGCAGTAACAGTGATGGCGAGGCTGGTTCGCGCTTTCCGCGAACATGCCTCGCCATCGACATCGTGCGCCGCCAGGGACTCGAACCCCGGACCCGCTGATTAAGAGTCAGCTGCTCTAACCAACTGAGCTAGCGGCGCATGACCCTCGCCGACCGCGTTTTTGTGCCTCGCGGCGGCGACGGAAAAATATTACCCGGTCCTCAGGGGTGCTCCTGACCAACGTCAGATGGCCAGGGAGAGCAGCACCGGGGCGGCGTTGCGGTTCAGCGCGTCAGCCGCCTGCTTGAGCCGGTGGGCGTGCTCGACGGGGAGTGAGAGGGCGAGGCAGCCCACCGCGGCGCCGGCCGTGATCGGGACGGCCGCGCAGACCGTGCCGACCGCGTACTCCTGGAGGTCGAGGTGGGGCACGGTGGGCGGCTGGGCCTCGAGCCGGGAGAGCAGCAGCCGGTCGCTGGTGATGGTGCGCGAGGTGAGGCGGGGCATCTTGTGCCGGGAGAGATGGTCCCGGCGGCCGTTGTGGTCGAGCTGGCCGAGCAGGCTCTTGCCGATCGCGGTGGCGTGGGCGGAGAAGCGGAAGTCGACCCATTCGTTGACCGCGGGGGTGGTGGGGCCGTCGGCGTACTGGGTGACCCTGATCTCGCCGTCGACGTACCGGCTGATGTAGACGGCGGCGCCCACCGAGTCGCGCAGCCGGTCGAGGGTGCCCTGGAGCTTCTCGCGCAGGGCCTGGTCACGGCCGTGCGCGGAGGTGAGGCGGGCGAGGGCCTCGCCGGTGACATAGGCGCCGTCGGCGATCTGCTCGACGTATCCCTCGCGGCGCAGCATCCGCAGCAGTGCGGTCAGCCGCTCGGGGTCGAGGCCGGTGTGCCGGACGAGCTCGGCTTCGGTGACCCCGGCGGATTGCCGCGCCACCGTCTCCAGCACGCGCAGGGCGTCCTGGGCCGAGTGGTTCGGCGCGGTCGGCTCGGTCGGCTCGTGCTTCAGCGCCACGGTGATCCCCCTGCGCTCGCTCTTGCTCGCTCTTGGGCCGCAATCCAGTCAGCGGATCCCCTCCACGATAACCGGCAAGAGGCTTGTAGTGAGCGGTTGTTGACGAGATTCCGGCCCCCTCAGCAGGGGGACTGACACGCTGGCATATGCCAAAGGCAAGCGCCGAGAGGTAGGTCCCGGCGCTTGCCCGCGTTCACCTCCTGTATTCACAACACCGCGCTGAGGAACTCCCGCGTTCGGTCCTGCTCGGGATCGCTGAAGATCTTCTCCGGCGGGCCGGCCTCGATGACCCGGCCGGAATCGAACATCAGGACCTGGTCCGAGATGTCCCGGGCGAAATTCATCTCGTGGGTCACACAGAGCATGGTGATGTCGGTGGTACGGGCGATGTCCCGGAGGACATCGAGCACACCGGCGACCAGCTCGGGGTCGAGCGCGGAGGTCACCTCGTCGAGCAGCAGCACCTGCGGCCGCATCGCCAGCGCCCGCGCGATGGCGACCCGCTGCTGCTGGCCGCCCGACAGCTGGGTCGGCCGGGCGTCGCACTTGTCGGCCAGGCCCACCAGGTCCAGCAGCCCGCGCGCCCGCTCCTCGGCCTCGTCCTTGGACATGCCGAGCACGGTGACCGGGGCCTCGGTGATGTTCCTGAGGGCCGTCATGTTCGGGAACAGGTTGAACTGCTGGAAGACCATCCCGATCTTCTTGCGGACCTCGCGGACCTGCTTCTCCGGCGCGGGGAACAACTGCTCACCGTCCACCGTGATGGTGCCCTCGTCGGGCTTGGTCAGCGTCATCAGCAGCCGCAGGATCGTGGTCTTGCCGGAGCCGGACGGGCCGATGAGGGTGACGTGCTTGCCCGCGCTCACGGAGAAGTCGAGGTGGTCGAGGACCGTGTTCTCGCCGAACCGCTTGGTCACGTTCTCCAGGCGGATCAGTTCGGTCGAGGGGGCCGGCGCGTCGGTCGGGTTCTTTTCTGTGTCAACGGACAAGGCGTCGCTCCAGGGTGCGCATCAGGACGGAGGCGAGGTAGGAGATGAGGATGAAGGCCACGCCGATCACGGTCAGCGGCTCGGTGAACCGGAAGGTCTGCTGGGAGAACAGCCGTGCCTCGCCCATCATGTCCAGCACGGTGATGGCCATCAGCAGCGGCGTGTCCTTGAGCATCGCGATCACGTAGTTGCCGAGCGCAGGCACGACCCGGCGGATCGCCTGCGGCAGGATCACCACGGTCCACGTCCGCTTGAGCGGCAGGTTCAGCGCGGTCGCCGCCTCCCACTGGCCGACGGGCACCGCCTCGATACCGGCCCGGTAGACCTGCATCGTGTACGTCGAGTAGTGCAGGCCGATGGCGAAGACGCCGGTGGCCAGCGCGGAGAAGGTGATGTCCCACTCGGGCAGGACGTAGAAGAGGAAGAACAGCTGCACCAGCAGCGGGGTGTTGCGCACGAACTCCGTGACCACCCCGACCGGCCAGGTCACCCAGCGCGTCGGCACCCGCATCAGCAGCGCCCACACCAGGCCCAGCGCGAAGGAGATCAGCGAGCCCAGCACCAGCGCCTGGAGGGTGACCAGCAGGCCGTCCCAGAAATGCGGCATGAAGTCGCCTACGGCGTCCCAGTCCCAGTTCATCCGACACCACCTCCGGCTCCGACGCCGGTGGTATCGGCGCGCTTCAGTTCCTGCGCGGAAATGCCGCGCTTCGGCGCCTTGCCGACCCCGGCCTTCAACTTCTTCTCAAGACCCCGCATGACCCGCGTGAGCAGGAAGGCGATCACGAAGTAGATCAGCAGGATGTACGTGTAGATCTCCGCGCTCTCCTGAAGTGCCAGCCGCACCAGGTTGCCGCTGAACGCCAGATCGCCCATGCCCATGATCGACACCAGCGCGGTGCCCTTGAGCAGCTCGATCAGCAGGTTGGAGAACGGCGGGATCATCTCCGGAACCGCCTGCGGCAACAGGATCAGCCGCATCCGCTGCCAGGGCGTGAAGCTGAGCGCGATCCCGCCCTCCTTCTGCGCCGGGTCGACGGCGGTCAGCGCGCCGCGCACGATCTCGGAGCCGTACGCCCCGTAGGTCAGCCCGAGGGCGAGCGTGCCCGCCCACATCGGCACCAGCTGCCAGCCGAAGGCGGGCGGCAGCACGAAGAACACCCAGAAGATCATGACCAGCGCGGACGTCCCGCGGAACACCTCGGTGTAGAAGCCCGCGAGGAAGCGGACGATCCACAGCCGGTGGGTGCGGGCGATGCCGACCACGAAGGAGACGGCGCCCGCGAGCAGCGTGCTGAAGAACAGCAGCTGGATCGTGATCCAGATGCCTTTGAGTACGAGTTCCCACAGTCCCGAGGTCATCCGCCGCACAGCTCCTTCGCGGTGAGATCGGTCATCTCGGCCTTGGTGAAGCCGAAGGGCTGGAGGATGCGGAACAGCTCCCCGCTCTTCTTCAGCTTCCGCAGTTCCACGTTGAAGGCGTCCCGCAGTTTCGTCTCCGTCGGGCGGAACGCGAAGGCGCCTCCGTCGACATGCGGTTTGCCGTCGAGGATGGGTTTGAAGGGCTCGGTCGACTCGGCCTTGCCGGACTTCTTCACCACCTCACGGGTGGTGAGCGCGGTCCCGGCGAAGACGTCGACGCGCCCCGCCTCCACGGCGTTCAGCCCGGCGACCTGGTCGGGGACGATCAGGATGTCGCTCTCCTTGTACCCCGCCTGGACGGCGTACTCGATCTCCGCGTAACCGGTTCCGGTGGCGAACTTCGCCTTCTTCTCGACGACGTCCTTGTAGTTGTGCAGCCCTTTCGGATTTCCCTTGCGCACGATGAAGGCGTCGAGCATCTGGTAGTCCGGATCGGCGAAGATGACCTCGGCGCAGCGCTCGGCGTTGACGTACATCCCGGCCGCGACCACGTCGAACTGCTGCGAGTTCAGGCCGGGTATCAGCGATCCGAACTCCGTCGGCACGGGCTGCACGCTGTCCACCCCGAGCCGCTTGAAGATCGCCCTCGCCAGCTCAGGTGCTTCCCCGGTGAGCTCGCCATCTGTGTTGATGTATCCGAACGGAATCTCACCCGCGATCCCCAGCCGTACGACACCCTGGGCCTTGAGCCGGTCGAGCAGATCACCGCCCTCCGTGGTCGATGCCGTGGCGACGCGCGAGCAGCCCGCGGCACCCAGCGCGCCGAGCGCCGCCACCCCCGCGAGCAGCGACCGGCGCGTGGGCCCGGACGTATATGAGCCATGTTCCATAGATGGAGCCATGGCGGCGCAACTACCCGACCTCATGTGACTTATGCGGGCCGATTTCGGCCCCGGTCCTGGCCAGGCCCTCTTGACCGGCGAGGCACCATGGACTGCATGGCTGATCGTTATATCGAGGTATCGCTGGTCAAGCGCGGAATCACCTGCACGGCCCGGCTGCTCGACGACCGGGCGCCGATCACCTGCGCGGCCGTCTGGGATTCCCTGCCGCTCGCCGGCGACGTCTACCACGCGAAGTACGCACGCAATGAGATCTACGCCCTTTTTCCGCCATTCGCGACAGCGGAACCACCCCTGGAAAACCCGACAGTAACCCCCATTCCCGGCGATCTGTGCTATTTCGCCTTCGCGGGATCGGAGCTGGGCACCAAGGCCTACGGCTACGACCGGGAGGTCCGCCCCGGCACGACCGTCGTCGACCTGGCCCTGTTCTACGAGCGCAACAACCTGTTGCTCAACGGCGACGTGGGGTGGGTGCCGGGGATTGTGTGGGGCGCGGTGGTCGAGGGCCTCCCCGAGATGGCGGAGGCCTGCAACGACCTGTGGCGGACCGGGGCGGCGGGGGAGAGCCTCAGCTTCCGGAGGGCGTGAGGGTGTATGGCGCCCTGGACGGACATGGCCTGAAACTGCTACCGATCAGGGCGCCATCCACCTCGTCGCCACACGGGTTGGAGTACTGACTACTCGCCGCTGTACAGCCCCGGGATGTGCCGCCGCGACGCTGCAATGAACTCATAGATCAAGGACCGCGACTCTTCGCGGACAGGATCCAGTTCGTCCCGCAACTGCGCACCGGGAATTCGGTCAACCGCCTTGAGGGCCCTCCGCCCCAGCTCATCCAGCTCCACGGAGTCCGTCAGCAACTCGGCGCGGAACATGGCCTCCATGGCCGCGGCCCTCAACCTCTGGGCTTCCCGCCGCAGTTCATGAATCGACTCCTCGCCAACGGCGCGGCCATCGTGCTTGGCGAACCAGTAGTCCATCTGACCGCGCCGATAGTTCGCCAGCGCACCCCCGTACGCGCAATACGCGTCGATGCGCTCCTGCCGCAGCCGCTCGCTGCGCGTGAACTGCTCGGCCCGCAGCTCGGTGCGCCGCTGAAACAGATGGGTCAAGGTCGCTCCGAGCAGCGTGCCGAGCACGGCTACGAGGCTTGCGGCAACGACGTCCATGCTGTCAGCGAAGCACGTGCAGACGTATGGCCACACCCAGTCCGCGGACTCTGAGGCGTTCGCACGCTCTGGTCACTCACCACTTGAAAAGGTTCCTTTAGAAAGCTAGCTCTAGATGGATGTCCGAGCCCACGTCCACGCCCGGCACGCCGAAGCGCTCCGTCCACTTCGACGATCCTCGTGCCCTGCGTGCCTACGCCCACCCGACCCGGAGGAAGTTGGTCGGGCTGATACGGGTCGAAGGCCCGTTCACCGCTTCCGCGCGAGTGGCGCGAGGCGGAGCAGCTCAGCGACGACATCGTCTACCTGGCGGCGGCCGAACTCGCCGAGTTGAGAGAGCGGTTCTCATTGCTGCTCGATTCCTACGGCGGGCGGGCCGACGATCCGTCACAGCGCCCTGAAGGGGCGGAGCCGGTGACCGTGTTGCGCATCGCGTTCCGCAACCGCCGGGAAGAGCCCGCGTCATGAACCACCACCCGGACATCCACCACTACATCCACACCGCCCGCGCCGCCGATCTGCATGCACAGGCCTGCGCGTGGCAGCTGCGCCGGACCGTCGGCTCCAATCATTCGGACCCGACCGTCATGCCTGCCCGGGCCCGCCTCGGGTGGCTGCTGATCGAGGTTGGCCTACGGCTCGTGCGCCCGCCGAAGTTGCCGCGCCCGGCAAAGGGCTGACGGTCCCAACTCGTCCTGCCGTGCAGCTTGTTTACGGCGTCATTGAACGAGGTGAGTGTGGCGCCGTGGGTGCCCTGCCTCAAACCGCTTCTTCCCGGGCGGCGGTACGATTTCGCCGTCCATCAGGCAGTGCCATCGCGCCACTTGTTGCAGGCTGCTTCGAGTTCTTTGAGGTCCCCTCCCAAAGGCCCTAGCGGATCCGGCCATATCGGGTGGTCCAGCGCGCGACGTAGATCTGCAATGAATCGTTCTCTGGTTCTCTCGGAGAGTAGTGGCCTTCCGATTGATCGATATCCGGTCTCGATCGGAGTGCTGAGCCATAAGTCGAGTTCGCGGATGTGTTCTCGTGTCCCCTGTTTGAAGCTGATGTCTTGGCTGACCCGTGGGAGGTCCTGAAACGCTTCTCGAATGGCAGCTATTTCTCGCGATACGACTGTGCACACTTTGCGTACCCGTTGGTTCACCTTATGTGCGAACGATGCACTTGCCAGAAATAACGTGACGCTGATGGCGAGCCTAGCTGCACCGGGGAGTGAAGACTGTGCACATACGACCAAGATGCATCCGAATGCGACGAGCACTGCAGCCATTGAATGAACGGTCGTTGCGCTGGTAATACGGTACTCGATGCCTTCCTGGGTGCGTGGATCCCGGGAAGGCTCAAATGGGCCAGCGGCTAGTCGCAATCCGGATATGGTGAATGCGAGAGTAATCCCGATCGATTCAGGGTCCGCACTAGAGCTTCCCACGATAGTGAAAGATGCGGTAGGGGCAAGCGCGATCACGCATCCCGCAGTGGGGGCCGCTAAGGCCGATTTGGTCACTGCCTTTAGTGCACGCTCTGGAGGGTTTATCAATAGTTCGGCGCCAAGTAGCGCGAAGATAAACGCCATGAAGCCTCTCGTGATCCAGTCTTGGAGAGAATCGCCCGAGAATGCGGAGATCGTCAGTATCCCCGAAGCTGTGAGCGCTATGGTGGCCAGCTTCTGATCGCGACGCCGATCCCTTGGGTCCAATTCATGGAAGGCGGTCATTGAATTCTTTCTATGCTGCGGGTAGCCGAGCAACCACCCTTCAAACAGGGATTATCACGCTGTTTCAAGTAGCGCTCTTCTGCATGCTCCCCGCGTTTCAGCGCCCGTTCGCCGGAGCCCGGGCCGCGAGTACCGGAATGGCGGCGATCTTCTCCGCGTCCAAGTGCTCCCACACCAGCCCGGCCGGCCGGTGAGGCGACTCACAGGAGATCACCTCGTCGGGAGTGACGATCAAGTCCACACCGAAGTCGTGATCGGTTGCCGGGAGGTCCTCCTCCAGCACCTGGAGGGAGTGGACTGTGGATACGACCACCGTCCGGTCGCTGATCAGACCAGCTTCCATCAGGAACGCGAACTCAAGATCGGAATATCCGGCGCCCTTGCCGATGCGTACACCGACCCGGTTTACCGCCACACTGCCCACGACCACCATGTCGACGGGCCGCAGGTCAGCCACGTCAACCCGCGGAGCCACCGTCGCCGCAATCTTGCTGGAAGCTGCCTCCTGCGGAGAGACGGGGAGCACCGCGGGATCGAGAAGAAAGAAGGGGCGCGGATCGGCGAGCTTCGGCACGGCCATGAACACCGTCTTCCGCTCGGCAAGCGCGCGAGCCCGCACTGGCAGCTGCGCTTTGTCCGGCACGGCCTTGATGACCCGCGCGTCGCGCCAGGACTTCAGGTCGGCGAGCCGGTCCGCAGCGGCGTCGGAGCCTTTGAAGTTCGGGATGCGGCCGTGTGCTGTGTCGTTCAGGACGGCGTTTTCCGCGTCAAGCAGATCCCAGACGCGCTCGCGTACTCGTTGCTTGGCCTCGTCCGCATGTGTGCGCACGTCGGGCTCCTTCCTGCCGTGGTCACATCGCTTCCATCAATGCCATCAGCCGGTCCTGCGCGTCCTGCACCGCAGGTTCGTTGCGCCATGGGCGCATTTCCCGGGCGGCTCGGAAGACGATGTTCATCCCACCACCTCCGCGTGTGCCATGCAGTTCGCTCACAGCGTCGTTGAGCGCGCTGAGCGCTCCGTCCAGGTCCCCGTCCCGGAGCCGAGCCAGAGTGAGGTTGCCGAGGACGATCGCGCGGGACTTGCGCCTGTCGTGCAGCTCTGCCGCGGTCTGCGCCAGGAGCTGTTCGGCCTTGCGGTAGTCGCCGAGCGAGAGGTAGCAGGAACCGGCCAGACGGCCGAAGTGCGTAGGCGAGAAGAGATCGTGGGCCGCGTCCGCACCGTGGGCCTGCCCCAAGTGCCTCTCGGCGCCCGCGAGGGCGCGCTCACAGTCGCTGCCTTCACCCAGGTAGGCGTACGCCTCCGCGGTGTGCAGCATGGCGAGTCCCGTGAGTACGTGGCTGGTGCATCGGGCTGTACGGACTGCCTGGAGCGCCAGATTCAGACCCTCCCGGTAGTCACTGGCCCCGTAGAGGGCCACGTAGCAGGTCCGTAAGAGGGCGTGCCCTTCCGCGTTTGGGTCGCCCAGATGGCGAGCTACGTCGACGCTCTGCGCGTAGTACGAACGGGCCGTCTCGTGGGCGCGCCGCTGGGAGGCGTCCCAAACGAGCTGCCCCATGAAGGTCGCCGCGTCCGCCTGGAGGATGCGCATCTCGCGCTGAACGCGGCCTGACGGAGCTTCTCCAGCGAGGAAGGCAACCTTGCTCACGTGTTCTCCGGCCCGCGCCAGCAAAGTCGCGGAGGGCAGGCGGTCGTAGCGCTCGCCCAAGGAGGCCATGCGGTCCCGCAGTTCAGCAACCGTTGAGAGATCAACACGCGACGGGTAACGCATGGCGTACTCGGTGCGCTCTGCGACTGGCTGCTCGTCGGCGGACGAGACCACAAGCAGCTCGGTCAACTCCTCTGTGCTGACCCGGAGAACCTCCGCCAGCCGCGGCCGAATCCACGGCTGGGGTGCCACTTTCCCCGACTCCCAGCGCGCGACGGTAGACCGTTCCACACGCAGGGCCTCGGCGAGGCTTTCCTGTGTGTGGCCCACCGCGCGGCGGTGGCGCACCAAGCCGTGCCGTTTCAGAGCCATGGAGCGAATCTCCCGCGTAGTTCTTCGCGATTCCGAAGTCGAAACTCCCGAGGTCATGCCCGGTGATGCGTCATGAATGCCTCATCCATGCGCCAATTCTGCTCTGGTTCGCGGCCGTAGGGAGCGGTTCCGTGGAGCTCCACCGAACGGGCCAAGCGACCCACATGCCACCGCATCCGGGACGGAGAGCGTCATGGCGCCACCCCCACAGAAACCCCGGCAACAACCGTCAATCGCACGGGCGTTGAGCCATGATCCGGCATCCGTAGACGTGGCGCGGAAGTTCACTGAGCACATTCTCGACACCTGGGGGATCGGCGACCGCGTCGACGACGTGCTGCTCTGCGTATCGGAGTTGGCCACCAACGCCGTGCTTCATGGCGCACCCGAGGCGACTGGCATCCTCGTGCGGCTCAGAATCAGCGACCATCTGTTACGCGCCGAAGTGCACGACAGCAGCCCGGCACTGCCTGAACAGCGCTACCCGGACGACGACAGCGACACGGGGCGCGGGCTCCTACTGGTATCCGCGTGCGCTGACGGATGGGGCGTCGATCGGTACGCCGATCACAAGGTCGTGTGGGCCGAGTTCAAGATCGATGCTCCAGTCGCGATGACGGTGATCGCATGCTGACGCCCGCACCCCCGAGTGGCCTCTGGGTACCGGCGGCGCCGAAGAACAGTGTCACCGCTCCTCTCACCGTCCGCACGTGGATCGGTGCCGACCCAGGCGGTCACTCGATTGCCTTCGCCCTCCTGGCGCATCTGCCTGCACGTTGGCGCGACGCCACCCCCGCGGACATTCGCCGGCGCATGATGGCCTTCGCCCTCGCTGCCGGCCTCCGCACACCTGATCAATCCCTCGCCGACCTGGGCACATGTCTTGCGGTGCGCGACGATTCCGCTCACCTGCGACTCCTACGAATCGGCCAGTGCCTCACCCTTCCCACGCACGAGCACTGGAGGCGGCTGCTCCTCACCCGCCCCGAGGTCGCCCTCGTTGTCGGCCTGGCACCGCTCGACGTTCATGCCGCCGAGGACGAAGGCGACCGCTATATCGACCGCTGCCTCCACCAGGGCGACCTCATGGTCGGCCGCGTGCACGCCGAGTGCCTGGCGGGCGGGGCGGCAGCAGGACAAGGGCTGACGAGGTGATCCGTGACCTCATCGAGTGCCTCGGCATTTGGTTAGGGCCTGGGCTCTGCCGGACCTGGCGCACCACCGTCCGTCGCATAACGGCTGGCCTGACTCCGGCCCCGCTTCCGAGTACGCAGAACGTCTTGCCGACGCCGGCCAAGTACACCCGTCGTCCCATGCCGAAGCACGTGCGGGAGCGACTGCGTCCCCTGGACGGGCATGCCGTTGCCCTTGTTCGCCCGTACGTGACTGCTCACGAACAGCGCGTCCAGCACCAGCGCCTCGTCGTGTACCACCACGCCGTACGGCGCCATCGATCAAGCCGAGTCGGTCCTCCGTGACGGCCGCCTTCGCATCCCCACCGCCCAGGGAGGAAGCCCATGCACGAACTGATCGCTAGCCCGTTCCTCGATGAGTACCTCGTCTTACGCCCCGGCGATGACAACGGGGTACAGATTCCGCTCGTCCGGTACCTCGAGCTCAGCAAGGCCGCGGGCAGTGGCGCCGAGGCCCCGCACTGGCTTGTCGACGGCGCACGCCAGGCTTGGGGACTCGACCTCCCTGCACACAGTCCCCTGCGCGACAGCGTCCTCGTGCGCGCCCCTTCCCCGTACGGGATGGCGCGCGCGTCATACGAGATCAACAAGGGCTGTGACTACGACTGCCCGCACTGCTACCTCGGGCTGAAGCGGTTCGAGGGAATGCCATGGGCCGACAAGGTCCGGCTGCTCGACATCCTGCGCGACGCCGGCGTGCTCTGGCTTCAGATCACGGGCGGTGAGCCGCTGATCGACCATGAGTTCCCCGAGGCGTACGCGTATGCCTACGACCTCGGCATCATGCTGACGATCTCGACGAACGGTTCGCAGCTCCACAAGGCAAAGATCCTGGAGACGCTCACCGAGCGCCCGCCCCATCACCTGTCGCTCAGCGTCTACGGCGCGACCGAGGAGACCTACGACGGGTTCACCCGCAACCGGGGTGCGTTCGGCCGCTTCATCCGCGGACTCGACGCCGCGCGCGAGGCTGGCCTGCGCTTGCAGTTGAACATCGTCATCACGAAGGACAATGCCGACGAGTTCGCCGCCATGGAGCAGCTCTCCGAGCAGTACGGCCAACTGTTCGTGTTCACCAACATGTCGCCGACCATCCAGGGCGACGCGACCCCGATTCCCGAGCAGGCCGCGAAGTACCTACGCAAGCGGAAGCCGTTCACCGGCTGCAACGCCGGACACACGTTCTTTCACGCCGACCCGTTCGGCCACGCGTCCATATGCAAGATCGGCCGCGATCCACACATCCCGTTGATGCAGGAAGGCATCGAGGGACTGAAACGCCTTGGCGGCATTGCCGACGGTCTACAGCTTCGCACCGGGGGCTGCGCCGGCTGCACGTTCGGCCAGAAGGACGCCGACGGCAACCCGGGCGGCTGCACCACCTGCCGCCCCATGGCCAAGCTCTACCAGGAGGCGAAGGCACCACGAAACATGTACTGCCAGCATCCCGACCCCGAACCAGTGAGGTGAACCCATGGCAACCGCCATTGAGCCCCGCACCATCGAAGAGACCCGATCCCGTGGCCCCGTGATGGTCGCGATCACGCCCCGCCCGATCGCGCCGACCGCCGGACCGCTCCCCGTCGCGATCACGTCCCGTCCGATCGCCGACGACGAGTTCAGGATCACGAAGGAGATTGGCACGTTCTCTGAAAGCCTCGGCTGCTCGTGCCAGGCTGACGACGACCAGCCGTACTAAAACCGGCACGCACCACAGAGCCGCCCCCGCCCGCGTAGGGTCGGGGGGCGGCTCGCCCGTCCACCCAGGAACCCCACATGCCCGTAGACCGCATCCACTGGGACGACCTACCCCTTGCCGCGCGTCACGCTGTTGAGCAGCACACCGGCCCGGTACTGCGCGTCAAGACCGCCGACGCCGGCGCTAACTCCGGCATCGCTGCCACCATCCAGACCACCGACGGGACCCTGTTCGTCAAGGGCGTGCCCACTGATCACCCCCAGGCTCGAACGCAACAGCGCGAGGCCGTCATCAATCCGTACCTACCTCCGTCATGCCCCCGCTTGCTGTGGCGTGTACAGGCCGCCGGATGGGACCTGATCGGCTACGAGCACCTCATCGGGCGCCACGCCGACTACACCCCTGGCTCCCCCGATCTACCGTTCGTCGCCCGCGCCCTGATCGAGCTCCAGAACACGCCATGCCCCGGCATCGTGCTGAAGCGTGCCGAGGACCGATGGAGCGGCTACGCAGGCCCCGCCGGCGTCGAGCAGCTCGCTGGCGACACCCTGCTGCACACCGACCTCGCCCCGCACAACATGCTTGTGACCGACCGCGCACACCTGATCGACTGGGCATGGCCTACTCGCGGTGCAGCATGGATCGACCCCGCCGTACTCATCCTTCGACTCATGGAAGCCGGTCACACCCCGGAAGCCGCGGACGCGTGGGCACACGGACAGTTCCCGTCGTGGGCGGCAGCCCCGCATGCATCCGTCGCCGCGTTTTCCGAGGCAAACGCCTGCACCTGGGACGAGGTCGCCCGGAACGACCCGCAGGACTGGAAAAAGCACATGGGCCGACTCGCACATGACTGGGTCACCTACTGGCGCACCCACTAGTCACCGCCCGCCCCGTCCCTAGCCTGCGGCTGAGGTGGGCAACCATGGACGTTTCGTGCTCGAGTGTCAGTGCCGTGGGCGAGACTGCCCAACGTGAAGGTGCTTCTGGCGTTACTGGTGATGGGTGTTCTCATTGCGGCCCCCTTTCTCCTGTGGTCCTACGTCCCATTTCAGAGCTGGGCACGTGCGCGCATGCGCGCGGTGAAACGCGAGGTCAGGCCACGCCGACGGTGGTTGGCACTCCGACATGCGGAGCCGCTTCTGAGGGAAGGGCAGGAGGTACTACCGCCGGTCCTGGCTGGCAGGTCTGTGGCGGGAGGGCAAAGACTCACTCCTGAGTGGATGGTGAGGTGGTGGTACGCGGCGCAGATCTCCCTCCCGATCTCCGCGGTGTTGTTCGTTCTCTTCGCCTACTTGGCCTGGAACGCGCAGGCGATCTTCAACTGGCGCCCTCCGCCGACGGACGAGTCTCCCCACCCCCAGTCGCCGGTAGACAACTTGCGAGAGAAGGCGACTGCTCTCGTAGACGTTGTGCAGTCATGGGACTGGCCGGAGGACGCCTTCCTGGGCGTGCGCTTCCTCATCTTGGCGGTGGTGGCCGCAGGCCTCATCCCGCTGCTTATCAGAGTCGTAGCGGTGATTGCTCAGCGACCGGAACACCGGGAGCGGAGGGCAAAGAACAAGCAGCGGAAGTGGGGAGACAGGGCTCACGACGACTTCTCGCTGTGTTGGCCAGTTGTCGCGTTGGTGTTGACCGCAGTTAAGTGCGGCCGTGAGTTCGAGAAGCTGGACAGCGAGGAAGCGGGGGACGACGTCCCCAAGATCTCGTTGAGTGCGGTTGAGCGAGTTCTGTGGCGGGCTCCTCGCGTACGACGAGGCAAGGCGCGCGCACATCAAGATCGAGCTACGGCGGATCACATCGGCCGGGTTGTTGGGGCGTTGCGCGAAGCTGAAGCCCGACAGGATTCGCACCCGAAGCAGGCGTTGCAGGACATGGCGGTCATGTTGCTGACGATCGCGGAACGGTATGCCGAGGGGAAGGTCAGCCATCTACTCGACGACGAGCAGATCGGAGACGCTCCCAAGGTCGTTCATCGTGAAGGGCTGCGCTTGTTGGCCCTTGGAGGCGTTGTCGTGTCGGCGATGGCGGGCGCGGCGTTAGCGGGCCTTCCCGACGCAGCGCTCACTGCTCTGCTGCCACTGGTAGTGATCATCGTGGGCATCCTGCTCTATCGAGAGAAGGGCCCCACTCCGGCGCAACTCAGGGACCTGGTCATCCCCCGGTGATCACTGGGGCAAACGGCTTCGTGCCCCGGCCGTTTCCCAGCGTTTCCCGGGGGAGTCTCCGGGGAGTGCGAGCCCGATAAAACCCGCACCCCCGTCAACGCCCTGAAACGCATGAAACACCAGGTCAAAGCGCTTCAGGGTGCCAATCCCAAGCTCACCGCACCCCGGTCCGAGCTAAGAGGGGGAAGAGTCGGACCGCTCGACACAAGTTGCGCGCTCAGCAGCGCGTACCACCCCCACCAACCCCGGCCTCGTACAGCGCATGCGCGGCACGCAGGACGAGGTCGTCCCCGTGCCGCGCGGCGACCAGCTGCATCCCGATCGGCAGCCCGTCCGTGTCGACTCCCACCGGCACGGTCGCCGCCGGTTGCTGCGTCATGTTGAAGGGGTACGTGAACGGCGTCCACCCCGTCCACCGCCGATGCCCCGAGCCCTTGGGCACCTCGACGCCCGCCTCGAACGCGGTGATCGGGAGCGTCGGGGTGACCAGTAGGTCGTACGACTCGTGGAACCGGCCCATCCGGCGCCCGAGCTCCATGCGTACGTCCACGGCGGCCAGATAGTCCAGCGCGCTGTACCGGGCGCCGGTCGCACAGATCTCCCGCAGCCCCGGATCGAGCGACTCCCGCTGCTGCGGCCCGAGTTGCTGCGTCACCCGGGCCGCGCCGCTGAACCACAGGGTGTGGAAGGCGTCGACCGGGTCGGTGAAGTCGGGGTCGGTCTCCTCGACGTACGCGCCGAGCCCGGCCAGCCGCTCCACGGCCCGCCGTACGGCCGCCGCGACCGCGGGACGGACCGCCACCTGCCCGCCCAGCGAGGGCGAGTAGGCCACCCGCAGCCCGCGGACGCCGCCGGCGAGGGCCTGGACGAAGGACGACGTCGGTGCGAGCGCCGACCAGTCCCGGGCGTCGGGCCCGCCGATCACGTCCATCAGCAGCGCCGCGTCCGCCGCGTCCCGGGTCATCGGCCCGACGTGCGCCAGCGTGCCGAAGGCGCTCGCCGGATACAGCGGCACCCGCCCGTACGTCGGCTTGAGCGCGAAGATCCCGCAGAAGGCCGCCGGGATACGCACACTGCCGCCGCCGTCCGTCCCGAGCGACAGCGGCCCCGCACCCAGCGCCACGGCGGCCGCGCTCCCGCCGCTCGAACCGCCCGCGGTGCGCGAGGTGTCGTGCGGATTCCTGGTCACCCCGGACAGCGGCGAGTCCGTGACGCCCTTCCAGCCGAACTCGGGCGTCGTGGTCTTCCCGAGGAAGACGGCGCCGTGCTCGCGCAGCCGGGCGACGGAGGGGGCGTCCTCGTCCCAACGGCCGTTCGGGTCAATGGTCTTGGAGCCCTTGAGCGTCGGCCCGCCCCGCATGAGCAGGATGTCCTTCACCGTCACCGGCACCCCGTCCACCAGCCCCGCCGGCTCCCCGCGCCGCCACCGGTCCGCCGACGCGGCGGCCTGCGCGAGCGCGTCCTCGGAGTCCAGGCGTACGAACGCGTTGACGGCCGGCTCCATCCGCTCGGCCCGTTCCAGTGCCGCGCGGGTCGCTTCCACAGGGCTGAATTCGCCCTTGCGGTAGCCGTCGACGAGTTGTACGGCGGTCAGCTCGGTGAGCTCCGACATGCAGCAGCCTCCCAGGGCCCTCAGCGTCCGGGTACGTACCCCAGCTTCTTGTCGACCACGTTCACCAGAGATCTGCCCGCCTCCCAGCGTTCGTACAACTCCACGAACTGCCTGCCGAGTTCGTCCCGCCAGCCGATCGTGTCGCCGCTCATGTGCGGGGACACGATCAGACCCGGGAGCTGCCACAACGGGCTGTCGGGGGTGAGGGGCTCATGCTCGAAGACATCCAGCGCGGCGCCCGCGATCCACCGCTTGGCCAGCGCCTCGGCGAGCGCGTCCTCGACGACCAGCTGACCGCGGCCGATGTTGATGAAGCGGGCGGAGGGCTGCATCATGCCGAAGCGGCGGGCGTCGAACATGCCGTACGTCTGCTCGGTGAGCGGCGAGGCCGCGATCACCCAGTCGGCGCGGGCCATCAGCCGGTCGATGTCGGCGGGGCCGTGGATGCCGGTGCGCGGGGTGCGCCCGACCAGCGCCGTCGTGATCTCGAGGGCCTTGAGGGTACGGGCGATCGTCCGCCCGATCGGGCCCGAGCCGACGATGCACGCGCGCGTGCCCGCCACCCGCTGCGACTCGCGGTGCCGCCACTCCCGCGCGCGCTGTAGCTCCCACGTCCGCGGCAGATCCTTGGCCATCGTGAGGACGAGTGCGGCGACGTACTCGGCGATCGGCTGGTCGAAGACGCCGCGGGCGTTGGTCACCACCGTGTCGGAGGCGGCCAGTTCGGGACACATCAGATGGTCCACGCCCGCGCTCGCCGTATGCACCCAGCGCGGGCGCGGACCGTCGCCCGGCCAGGCCGCGCGCACGACGTGCGAGGTGAAGTCCCAGACGAGCAGCACATCGGCGTGCGGGAGGCGTTCGGCGAGGGTCGACGGGTCCGCGTGCTCGATCCGCGCGCGGCCGGTCAGGCGGCCGAGGCGGGGCGGCGGCTCGGCGTCGAGGACGAGGAGGGTGGGCGCGGACGGGGGAGAGGTCATTCGGGGAGCCGTTTCTCGGCGGCGAAGGCCGTCTGACGTGGGCGGTGATACGGCGGTAACAACACGTTGACCTGCGGGCGACATGCGAGGATTGACCACGCTCGCACCCGAACCTACCTTCGTCAACATGGGCGGGCGTCGGGTCCGCTGACCCTGGTTTCTCATGTGAGGCCGGTGCCTGCCGTGGATGTCTCCTTTCTGGGTGGACCGCGCCCTCAGCGCGGTGTCGGTGTAGTCGCCCCCTTCGACTTCGCGCTCGACCGTGAGCTGTGGCGATGGATGCCCGACGAGGTCTCCCTCCACCTCACCCGCACGCCGTTCGTGCCCGTCGAGGTCAGCCTCGACCTGGCCCGGCTGGTCAGCGAACACGAGACGCTCGGCGACGCCGTGCGCACCCTGAACGCCATCGCGCCCGAGGTCGTCGCCTACGCCTGCACCTCCGGCAGCTTCGTCGGCGGCGTCGCGGGCGAACGCGCGATGTGCGAGGCGATGACCCGCGAGGGCGCGGTCCCGTCCGTCACGACGTCCGGTGCCCTGCTGGAGGCGCTGACCGAGCTCCGCGTACGCCGGGTGGCGCTGGTGACGCCGTACACCGTGTCCGTGACCCGCTCGCTGGAGGAGTATGTGGCGGAAGCGGGCGTCACGGTCACGGGCTGCGCCTTCATGGGCCTGACGCGGCACATCTGGAAGGTGCCGTACCGGGATGTGGCGGACATGGCCCGGCAGGCGGTGGGCGAGGGCGGGGCGGACGCCCTGTTCATCAGCTGTACCAACCTGCCGACATACGACGTGATCCCCCAGTTGGAGGCGGAACTGCGCCTACCGGTCATGTCGGCCAACCAGGTCACGATGTGGGCGGCCCTGCGCCGATTGGGTACCCGGGCAGTGGGGCCGTATCAGCGGCTGGTCGATCCGGCCGCGCGTACCGGCCCCGTACTGCCGGAGGAAGAGCAGCAGCAGGAAGGTTGGACATGACCGCACTCGGTTTCCTCTACCCGGGCCACTCCGCCGAGGACGACTATCCGCGCATCGAGCAGCTGCTGGGCAGCGACATCAGGCTCGACGTCGTCCACACGGACATCGGCGAGGACGCCCACCGGGTCGACGCCCTGCTGCGGATGGGCGCGGCGGAACGCCTGTCGGCGGGCGTCGAATCCCTCCGCCTGACCGGCGCGGAGGCCGTGGTGTGGGCCTGCACCAGCGGCAGTTTCGTCTACGGCTGGGAGGGCGCCCACGATCAGGTCCGCAGCCTCGCCCGCACCGCCGGCATGCCCGCGTCCTCGACGTCCTTCGCCTTCGTGCACGCGGTACGGGAGCTGGACGTGCGGCGGGTCGCGGTCGGGGCGACGTACCCGGACGACGTGGCGGACCTGTTCGCCGCGTTCCTGCGGGCCGCAGGCGCGGAGGTGCTGTCCGTCCGCGGCTCCGGGATCATCACGGCCGCGGAGGTCGGCACGTGGGGCGAGGAAGAGGTGCTGGCGCTGGCGCGCGAGGCGGACCACGCGGACGCGGACGCGGTCCTCCTCCCCGACACCGCCCTCCACACGGCCTCCTGCCTCCCGACCCTGGAGAAGGAACTGTCCAAGCCGGTCCTCACCGCCAACCAGGTCACGGTCTGGGAGGCCCTGCGACTGACGGACCGCCGCGTGAACGCGCCGGAGCTGGGTTCCTTGTTCACGAGGGAACCGATCGTCCAGGCATGAGCCCACTCGCCCCTGCCGCTGGCTCAAGGTTCAGCCCCTCCGGCGTTTGAGGAGCGGGGTCGAAGGGGCGGAGCCCCTTCAGGACGGGACGGGTAGGGGCGGCGGGGGCGAAAACCCTCCCGGGAATAAACGGAGACAGCCTCCTGTTGACCTGCCGCGGACAGCGCACGGCACCAACACAGGAGGCTTCACCGTGACGGCAGACGAGATCCGGGGCACAGCGCAGGGCACGGCCCCCACCCCCCTCTCCGTACTGGACCTGGTCACCGTCGGCGCGGGCCACACCGCCACCGAGGCGCTCCGGACCAGCGTCGAGCTGTCCCGCCTCGCGGAGTCCCGCGGCTTCCACCGCTACTGGGTCGCCGAGCACCACTCCATGCCCGGCGTGGCCTCGTCGTCGCCCGCCGTGATCCTCGCCCACCTCGCCGCCCACACGAACCGCATCCGCCTCGGCTCGGGCGGAGTGATGCTCCCGAACCACGCCCCGCTCGTCATCGCGGAGCAGTTCGGCACGCTGGAGGCCATGGCCCCCGGCCGTATCGACCTGGGCCTCGGCCGCGCCCCCGGCACGGACGGCGCCACCGCCGCGGCCCTCCGCCGCACGGACCGCCTCAACGAAGGCGCCGACGACTTCCCCGAACAGCTCGCCGAGCTCAACCGGTTCCTGGACGACGACTTCCCCGACGGCCACCCCTACCGCCGGATCCACGCCGTCCCCGGCCCGGTCCAGGCGACCAGCCCCGGCGGTGTCCAGTCCCCGCACCGCCCGCCGGTCTGGCTCCTCGGCTCCTCCGGCTTCAGCGCCCGTCTCGCCGCCGTCCTCGGCCTGCCCTTCGCCTTCGCGCACCACTTCTCGGCGCAGAACACGATCCCGGCCCTGGACCTCTACCGGGAGTCCTTCCAGCCGTCCGCCGTCCTCGACGAGCCGTACGCCGTCATCGGCGTCTCCGCGCTCGCGACCGAGGACGAGAAGGAGGCCCGCCGTCAGGTCATGGCCGGGGCGCTGAACATGATCCGCCTGCGTACCGGCCGTCCCGGTCTCGTCCCCACCCCCGAGGAAGCCGAGGCCTACGAATTCAGCCCCATGGAGCGGGAGTTCATCGGCTCCTGGAACTCCAACATCATCCACGGCACCGCCGACGAGGTCCGCGCAGGCCTCGACGACCTCCAAAAGCGCACCGGAGCCGATGAGTTGATGCTCACCTCGCACGCCCACGACGGAGCGCTGCGCGTCCGCAGCTACGAACTCATCGCGGACGCCTACGGATTGCCGACCGCCGCCTGAACCCCCGGCGGGCCCAGCAGCTCGGAGATACGATCCGGCGACACCGGACGGGAGTACAGCCACCCCTGCCCGGTGTCGCAGCCGATCCGCCGAAGACGGGTGGCCTGCGACGACGTTTCCACGCACTCCGCCGTGACGGTCAGCCCCAGCCGGTGGGCGAGCTGGATCATCGCCTCGACGATGACCTCGTCCGCCGGGTTGGGCGCCACGGCCTTGTCGGCCTTGTCATCGGAGCTGTCGTACTGGAAGCCCCGTACGAACGACCCGTCCAGCTTCAGCACCGACACCGGCAGCCGGCTGAGATACGCCAGGTTCGAGTAGCCGGTGCCGAAGTCGTCGATCGCGATGCCCACGCCCATCGCGCTCAGCGCCTGGAGTGCCTGGAGGGGACGCCCGGCCGAGCCCATCACCGCCGACTCGGTGAGCTCCAGTTGGAGCAGATGCGGCTCCAGTCCCGTCTCCGCCAGCGTCTCGGCCACGTCCGCGACCAGGTCCGAGTCCCAGACCTGACGGACCGCGACGTTGACGCTGACGAACAGCGGCGGCTCTTCCGGGTGCTCCAACTGCCAGCGCCGCGCCTGCCGGCAGGCGGTCGCCAGCACCCAGCGGCCGAGCGGCACGATCGAACCGTCCTCCTCCGCCAATCCGATGAACCGATTCGGCGTCAGTACGCCGAACTGTGGATGGTTCCATCTGACCAACGCCTCGACCCCGCGCACCCGTCCGTCCTCCATGCCCACCAACGGCTGGTATTCGAGGGTGAATTCACCGCGCTCGATGGCCGGACGGAGGGTGGAGGCCAGGGCCTGGCGGGTCATGCGGTGGGCGTTGCGCTCCGGGTCGAAGAGCGTCCAGCGGTCCTTGCCGTCGGCCTTCGCCCAGTACAGCGTGGTGTCGGCGACCTGCATCAGACCGGTCGCCGTCGTCCCCGCCGCCTGGCGTTCGACCACGCCGATCGACGCCGAGAGCGACAGCCGCTGGCCGGACAGGTCGAAGGGCGCCTGTAGCGCCTTCAGCACCGACTCGGCCAGTTCGGCGAGTTGCTCGGTGCCCGTCGAGTCCTCGACCAGCAGGGCGAATTCGTCCCCGCCGAGCCGTGCCACCAGCGGCGTGCTCGCCCGGGCGTAACCGGCCTCGTCCGCGCAGCGCGTGAGGCGTTCCGCCACGGCGGCCAGCAGCCGGTCGCCGACCCGGTGGCCGAGCGTGTCGTTGACCGCCTTGAAGCCGTCCAGGTCCAGATAGCACAGCCCGATCCGTCCGGTGCCACCCTCGTCGTACGACTCCGCCTCCAGCGCGGCCGAAAGGCGCTCGAAGAACAGCGTGCGGTTGGGCAGCCGGGTCACCGGGTCATGCATCTGCAAGTGCCGCAGCCGCGCCTGGAGTTCACGCCGGGCACTGATGTCGGCGACGGACAGCAGCACCGCCTCGGCCCGGTCCGGCAGCGGCCCGACCATGACCTGCACCCACACCGCGTGTCCGTCGGGATGCTTGATACGACGCGTGCAGCGCAGCCGCGCCTCCCGCCCGCGCAGTACCTCGCGATACGCGTGCCAGGTACGGGCGTCGGACGCCAGGTCCACCAGATCGGCGGCGAGCCGCCCGGCCAACGCCCCTGACTGCGCGCCGATCAGGGCGCCGAGCGCTTCGTTGGCACTGACGACCAGGCCCTCGCGGTCGACCACGGCCATCGCGAGCGGGGCCGCGGTGAAGGCGGAACGGAAGTCGACTGCTGGGGCCAAAGTGTCCGGGTCGGTACCGGGCGAAGACATTTCATTACTCTCTGTGACAGCAGGTCGGATGAGATCTGCCGTGGGCGCCGGCCCTTCGGACGTTCCGCTCACCGCTTGCTCCCGCAGTGCACTCGATCTTCGGATGGGTCTCGTCGGGTTGGCCGACCGGGAGGAAGGCCGCCGGGCCGTGTCCGGGCTGGAAAGTGTGCCGATCATAGAGGCTGGCCTCCGGCCCTTCCAGCCACTCTCCAGTGTCCCCGACGCACCGGCCTTTCTGGCAGATCGTTTCTGCCCGCACATGGGCGGGTTCTTCGGCCCCCCGACCGCATGTGACGTTCCGTGAGCGATTCGGGGGTGTCGTCTCTGGCGGTTGTCGCTGGTGGTCTCTTCTGACGGTCTCTCCGGTCCCTCACTCATCTGGTTCAGACAAACAGGACGTAGTACGACAATCTCCCACAGGCTGGATGCGGTGTCCCGCGAACCGCACCCGGAGGTCCCCGTGCCGCGTCAGCTCTCCCTCATCGGACTCACCCATGTGGTCCGCCGAGGGTTCGGTGGGATGGCGGCGCGGCCCCGACTGCGCAGTACGGCCGCGGTGTTCACCACGATGTCCGCGCTCGCCGCGACCTCCCTGATCACGGGCCCCTCGGTCGCCGAGCCCTTCTCGGCGGCCTCGTGCGCCCTGCATCGCACCGACGCCCATCACTCGGAGGGCGTCGACACCTGGAACGCCGCCTATCCCCGCCCGGCCCGTCAACTGGACGCGGTCATGGTGTTCCTTTCCTTCCCGGACTCCGCCCCGCTGACCACCCCCGTCGAACTGGCCGCCGACCACTTCCCGGCCACCAGCCGCTTCTTCGAACGCGCCTCCTACGGCCGTTTCACCCTGCGCCCGCACCCACTCCGGCGCTGGATCGGTATGCCCCAGTCGTCGACCTCGTACGCCATACAGCGCGACTGGAATTCCGCGCACCGGGCGGCGTTCCTGCGCGACGCCATGGCGTCGGCCGATCCGCACGTCGATTTCTCGCGCTACGACATCGTCTACTTCGTCGCCGATCCGCACGCCCCCGGCGTCGACTCGGACGCGACGAAGGTCGTCAACCTGGAGGCTCCGCTGCGGGCCGACGGCACGGATCTGCACCGGGTCGTCACGGTCTTCGAACAGCACCCGCCGGACCGGCTGGTCCTGGCCCATGAGACCGGTCATGTCTTCGATCTGCCGGACCTGTACCACCGTCCGAGGGACGGCAAGGGCGACTGGGACACCTATGTGGGCGACTGGGACCTGATGGGCAGCCAGTTCGGCCTTGCGCCGGACCTGTTCGGCTGGCACAAGTGGAAGCTGGGCTGGCTGGACGGGCGGCAGGTGCGGTGCGTGCAGGGCAGTGGACCCACCCGGCTGACCCTGGAGCCGCTCGCGGCGGGCCCCGGCGTCCCGGCGGTCGGCGCCGCGGGCGCCCCGTCCTTCGGCCTCGGCCGCGGCACCAAGGTGGCCATCGTCCGCACCGGCGCCGACACGGCCCTCGCCTTCGAGGCACGCGGCCCCGTCGGCAACGACGCGACAGCCTGCCGTCAGGGCATCCTCGTCTACCGCATCCGCAGCGGCGAGGAATCCGGCGGCGGCCCGATCGAGGTCATCGACGCCCATCCCCGCACCGAGGCCTGCTGGGAGAACTCGGTCTACCCACCCCTCGCGGACGCCCCGGTCGCCCTCGGCGAGACCTTCACGGTGCCGGGTGAGCCGGTCCGGGTGGAGGTGGAGGGGCGCACGGCGGCGGGGGCTTGGACGGTGAAGATCACGGGTGGGTGACCGCTCGGCCGACGCCGCGCAGAAACGACGATGGCGAGGCCGGTTCGCGCATTCCGCGAACATGCCTCGCCATCGACAACGTGCGCCGCCAGGGACTCGAACCCCGGACCCGCTGATTAAGAGTCAGCTGCTCTAACCAACTGAGCTAGCGGCGCTTGCTGACGTCGTAGACCTTAGCATCCTGATCGGCGGGAGGAAAAATCGATATCCGTACGGTGGAGCGGGCCGCGCGCAGGGCCGCCCACAGCAGGATTTCCGGGCCCGGCAGCCAGGGGTGACGGGTGTCGGGGGCGACGAGCCAGCGGGACTGGACGCCGATCGCGCCCAGTGGTGCGGGGAGGGTCACGGCGTCGCCGTGGCCGTGACAGAGCAGGGGCGGGATGCCTCCGGTGCGGCGTTGCTCCCGGTCGCCGGCGCCCCACTCCTCCCAGTCCAGCAGCGACGGCAGCCGCTGTGCCGTACCGGGCCCGGCCAGCAGCAGCATCCGCCCACGGAACACCGCCACCGGCCCGGACCCCGGCCCCTCGTCCCACAACCGGTCGAGCAGCTCACGCCCGAAGAGTGCGGGCGCGCTCACGACATCGAAGGCGGTACCGCACGGGAGGACGACCGGAGCGTGCGGCCGTTCTGCCCAGAGCGCGAGGGTGCTCCGCGGGTACATGCCTGCGGACGCCAGCCATGCTGCCCCGTCCGAGGTGACCTCGGATACAGCGGGTGCACCGGATGCGTCGAATCGATCGGAGAACGGCTCATTGCGGGTGCTGGGGCTCATGCCATCAACATGTACCGGCGGTGAGCATCGGGTTCCGGAGAGTTGCGGGAAACCGGGACGGGAGGGGGTGGAAGGGAGTATCTTGCCCGCCTGGCATATGCCAGTGCGCCTACACCGGGTCCGCGGTGCCCCGCCCGCCGTCTGAGGTACCCCCCATGAGGTCCCGCCCGAACTCGACCATCTTCTTCGCGTAGTCCTCGGTCCACTCGGCCCGCTCGGCGATGTCCGCCGCCGTCAGCCGGTCGAACCGTCGAGGATCCGCCAGTTGCGCGGCCGCCATCGCCTGGAACTCCACCGCACGATCGGCCGCCGCCCGGAACGCCTGTGTCAGCTCCGTCGCCCGCGCCAGCAACGCGCGTGGATCCTCTATCGACTCCAGATCGAAGAAGTGCTCGGGGTCTTCAGCCACCTGCGCAGGCTCGAAGAGCAGGGGCGCGGGGCGAAGCCGCGGTTCGTTCCGACGCGGCGTGGGCTCCGCCATGTCTGTCTCCTCCTCGTACGTCACGGACCACCTCCCCCGCCAGCGTGGGACACCCCCAGCGGACAGGACCACCGTCCATTCTCTCGCGCCCACGCAAGTGGGCCGGGACGACCTTGGCTCCGGCCCACCTACTTGTGCAGGACATGGCGCATCAGGGCCGCCACTTCACCCGCCGTTCGGTGAGATGCGCCAGCACCGCGTGGTTGGCCTCCCAGCCGTCGGGGAATTTCACGACCGTCCCCAGCTGCACCGGCTCCGTCGACGGGTACTCGTCCAGCAGCTCGCTCACCCCGGCGCGGCACACCACGATGCATGCATGCCGGTGCCGGGAGGCGAGTACGCAGAGTCGGCCGGTCTCCAGGTGGAACGCGGTCGCGTCGGGGCGGCCGGACAGGGGATGCAGGACCACCGTGACGTCGTACTCCCGCCCCTGGAGCCGGTTGGCCGTGTCGACGGTGACATCGGCGACGCCCAGCTCGCCCAGTGCCGCCCGTACGGCCGCCGCCTGGTCCCGGTGTGCTGTGCCGACCGCGATCCGGTCGGCGGTCAGCGGGGCCGGTCCGTCCGACCGTTCCGACGTGGCCGCACCGCCGCGGTCCAGCAGACGCCGTACGACCGTCGCCACGGCCCGCACCGCCTCCGGATCGGTTCGCGGTGTGTGCCGCGCGGGCAGCTCCAGCAGGCCCCAGCCCGACTCGGCCGCCTCGTCGATCACCCGGTCGGGGCCGGAGCCGTCCGAGGGGACCGCGAAGGTCAGCCGACGGTCGCCGTGACCCGTGCCGCTACGGAACGGCGTGTACGGGTAGAAGGCGTCCGACACCAGGGGCGCCGCCGACGCCGGGAGCCGCCAGGACACCGGGAGGCGGTGCTGCGGCAGCTCGGGGTTGTGCGCGAGCAGGGTGGTCACGGCGGAGCCCGACGGGTCGTACGACAGGCCCGCCCACTGCTCGCTGCCCACGATCGCGAACGGGTCCAGCTGCCCGGGGTCGCCCACGAACAGCGCACGCTCGAACAGCCCGGCCACGGCGAGCAGCGCGTCCGAGCGCATCTGGTACGCCTCGTCGACGATCGCGTGCCGCCACGGCTCGTCGACCTTGACGTGCGCCCACTTGGCGGCCGTCGAGATCACGACCGGGAGGCCGGTGAGGTCGGCGGCCTTCGCGGACTTCCGTACGTTCGGCAGGTCGTCCAGCGCCTTGTCGTACGGGTCGGTGTCGCTGCTGTGCAGCCGGCCGACCGGCAGCTCGGGGTTCTTCTCGGCGAGTCTCAGCACCAGATCGTCGACCTGCGCGTTCGTCTGCGCGACGACCATCAACGACCGCCCGGCGTCGGCGAGTTCGAGCGCCGCACGGACGACAAGCGTGGACTTGCCGGCGCCGGGCGGGGAGTCGACGACGACGCCCCGGTGGGTGCCGTGCAGGGTGTCGGAGAGGATCGCTGCGACGGCCTGCGCGGCGGCCGTACCAGGGTCGGGCGGGGCTCCCTGAGTGCGGGCCGTCACTGGTTGTGCCATTCGAGTGACGGATGGTAGTGTCGCCGCGTGCTGAGCGAGAACCAAGCCAGCACAGCAACCTCCAATCTCTGGGGAAACCGGGCTGGTTCCAACCCGACTGGTGCCGATCGCGGAAGACTCGGTCGCTCGCTGAGCGATCGAGCGGCGTGAGCCAGGAATCCCGCTCGTTCGCGAGGGGGAGGGTTCAAAGGACGTCCTCCGCGGTCACGGGGTCGGCGATTTCGGCCACGGCGGCCGCCTCTCCGGGCGGCCCGCCGTGTGTCCACGGGGTCTGCTCCGGGTCGGGCAGCTTGGGCCCGCCCCGCTGTTCGTGCTCGAAGAGCGTGAAGCAGACCGCGTCGCCCTTGTCCGGCACCGATCCTTCCTCCGGCGCCTTTCCCCGGCCCATCTTGTCGACGACCCGCAGGACGATCAGATCGTCCCCCTCGTACGCGACGAACTCCGCCGCCTGCGGCTTCCCGCCCAGCGACCGGTACACCCTCGCCCGCTCACCGAGATGCGGCCGGTCGCCCGTGCGGACCGTGATCAGCGGGCGCGGGCTGGGGCGCTTGCCCTCGCTGTACGCCATGACGACATCCGTGACCTCGCCCGCGAACGCCTCTCCGGACAGCCGCCGCCCGGCCATCACCAGCGGGTCGTCGAGCGCCTCCTGGGCCTCCAGACGGGCCTGCTCGCGCTCGCGTGCGGCGAGCTTGTTGGCCGCGGTGACCGCGTCGTCGCGGCGCGGCTGCGGGGGCTCGCCGGCCACGATCCGGTCGCGATGGCCGGTGAAGGACCAGCGGTCGCGCGTCCACCGCTCCTCGACGTGTGCCCCGGCGGGCAGGGCTCGCAGGAGGTCGAGGCCGCGCCACACCGCCTCCCAGGTGGGCAGCGTACGGCTCAGCACGAGGTCGCGGATCTCCCGCTCGGCGGTGGTGAGTTCACCGAGCCGGTCGTCCGCCTCCAGTCCGTCCTCCGCGGCGGCGAGGGCGGTGCGCGCACGGTCGTAGCGCTCGATGGCGGGCGCGAGCAGCTTGTTGTCGAACGCCGGGTCGGTGGCCGGACCGGCGGGCGGGCACAGCAGCTGGCCCTGCGCGTCCCGCGCGAGCTCGGCCCGCAGCGCGGCCTCGGCTCCGGACTCGCCCTCCGGAGGGTCGATCCAGGCGAGCAGCGCGCCCAGGTGCTGGTCCTCGAGGCTGGACTGGCCGGTCGCCCAGTGCCGGGCCAGTATGTCCGTCATGGCGAGCAGCAGTGCGGAGCCGGGCACCCGGGCCCGCTCCGCGAAGTGGGTCAGCCACCGGCCGAGCAGCGGGACCCGGGGTGGTGCGGGGTACGGGGTCTCCGGGTCCTGTTCCGCCGTGCGCCGAAAGCGCATGGAGCGTCCCAGCAGTCGTACGAGGTCGACGCCCGCGCGGCTCGGGATGATCAACTGCGGGGCGTCCGCGCACAGTTCGACCTCGACCTTGACCCGCTTGCCGGTCTCGGGGTCCGACTCGGTGCGCTCGGCCGCCTCGACGGCGTCGGCGTACGCGTCGATGTGCGGCAGCACGACGTCCGCCAGCTCGGCGAGGAACGCGAACCTGAGGTCACGGTCGCGTGGCTGCGGTACGACCAGCAGTCGCGGCGTGTCCCGGTCGCAGCCCACCAGTGCGCCGAGCGGGGCGCCGGCCTCACCGGCCGTGGTGAGCGGCACGAGGACGAGAGGGCGGTCGGACAGATGCCGGTGCCGGACCGTGGCGGCGGGCTGGGCGCAACCGGTGGTGACGGCTTCGAGGCGGGCGAGGGTGGAGATCAGCGACACGGGGTGGCCACCTCCTCGGCACGCTGGTTGAGCGCCTCCGCCCGCAGCTCCGCTGCCCGTCGCAGCGCCGCCACCGCCGGGTCGTCCGGGTCGCCGGCCGTTCCGCGGGCCGCCGCGAGCACGTCCTCGACCGTCGTCAGACCGCCCAGCTCCGCCCGCATCGAGCGGCCGAGGGAGGTCACCGCGCCGGCCGCGCGGGAGCGGTCGCGGCAGTGGAAGGCCAGCTCGCAGGCGGACAGGCACTCGGGCGCGTACGTCGCCGGAACCGACTCGACGGCCTCCGTCAGCTCGGCGGCGGGCAGTTCGGGCGAGAAGCAGATGTCCTCGGGGAGCGTGTCGGCGATGTCCTGGATGCGGGTGAGCCGGGCCAGCTGGCGGTCGGTCACCGCGCGCTGCTTGCGTACGTCGACGGCGGACGCGGTGGGCAGGTTGGAGAAGTCCTTCGGGCAGACCAGGAGCACGCGGTGGCGTACCCGCGGGGCGGGGTTGAGGTGGCCGGCGACCTGTTCCAGCGCCAGTACGTACACCGCGGCCTGGCGGGCGGCTGCGCCCACCTTCGCCGGGTCCGCCGAACCGTCCAGCATCGGGAAGGACTTGATCTCGACGACCGTCCAGCTGCCGTCCGGATGCACGACCACCGCGTCCGGCTCCAGGAAGGCGGGTGACCCCGCGACGTCGAGGGCGAGCATGGGATGGTCGAGCAGCGTCCAGTCGGCGGCCTCGACGGCCTCGCGCAGTGCCAGTGCGGTACGCGCGGAGCGCCCCTCGGGGCCGATCGCGGACAGGTCGGGCACGTGCGCGCGTGCGGGCTGTTCGGCGCCCGGGTCCAGCTTTTCGTGCACCAGCCGCAGCAGCTCCGCACCGCCGTCGGCCTTGACCTTCGCCTCGAACGCGTTGCCCCGGGTGAACGCGAACTGCGACTGCCCGAAGGCCGACGGTGCACCCAGCGCGCTCGCCAGCGTCGCCTTGTTCACCCCGGCGCCGTCCAGGATCGCGCGCCGCTTGCAGCCCGGGTTGGCGGCGAGTGCGGCCAGGGCGCGGGCATCCAGCGCCTTGGCCGGTACATCGGGACCGCGCAGCTCAGCGAGCCGGTGCCGCAGCGCTGTCCCCCGCGTCCTGGGGGGCGGCACTCGGCTCGGCTCGTGGCTCGCGCTGCCATGGAATTCGCTCACCCGTGGAAGTCTGGCATCCGCCACTGACAATTGAGGCCGGTGCTGAGGTCTGTGTGCCGCCAGAGCCCGCTGCGCCGGGCGCGAACCGCGCCACCAGCTGCACCCGGACCCGGTTCGCGACCCGCATCACATACGGCGTCAGCAGGAACCCGGCCCCCATCACGGCCGCGCCCGCGACCGCGTCGAGGAAGTAGTGGTTCGCGGTGCCCATCACCACGATCGTCGTCACCAGCGGGTAGACGACGGCGGCGACCTTGGTCAGACGCGTCCCGCCGAACCGCCAGAGGATCACGCCGCACCACAGCGCCCAGCCGCAGTGCAGACTCGGCATCGCCGCGTACTGGTTGGTCAGGCCGCCCAGCCCCTTCGGCGCGCTCGCGTCGCCGCCCCACCAGCCGTACGAGCTGTACTGGGCCATCGTGTCCACGAAGCCGTGGCCGTCGGCGAGCAGGCGCGGCGGGCAGGTCGGCAGCAGCGTGAAACCGATCAGGCCGATGAAGGTGGACGTCATCAGCCAGGTGCGGGCCGCCTGGTAGTGCCGGGAACGGGACCGGAAGAGAAAGATCAGGATCGCGGGCGTGACGGCGTAGTGCAGCGACGCGTACCAGAAGTCGGCCGGGATGCCGATCCAGGCCTCGCGGGTGAACAGGCGGTTGAGCGGATGCTCCGCGTTGAGGTGCAGGGCCTTCTCGATCTTCAGGATCGCCAGGCCGTGGTCGACGGCTTTGGAGACATCGCCCCCGACGAGGAGCCGGCCCGCGGAGTAGCAGGCGTACACCAGCAGGATCAGCGGCAGTTCGGTCCACCAGCGCAGCCGGGTCCGTGGGGCTGCCTCGGTGCTCAGTGTTTCGGCGTGCGGCATCCGATCGCCCTCCCCCTTCTCGTCGCGCGGCCCGGCGCTCCGGACGTACCACTTTACGGTGTATGTGCGCGCCCCCGAGGGGCGCCCCCGGCCCTGATAGACGCAGAGATCGCCCGGCGGGTTGCCCCTTTCTACCGTGCGCGATGATGGACACGCCCGACTCGATTCCTCCCGGAATCCCTCTGGAAAGGTCTTCCATGGCACCGCGCATCCTGCTGGCCCGGCACGGACAGACGGAGTGGTCGCTGTCCGGCAGACACACCGGCAGGACCGACGTCCCCCTGCTCGAGGAGGGCCGCCGCGGCGCCAAACTGCTCGGCGAGCGGCTGCACCGGGCGCCGTACGACACTCTCCCCGGCGTCGAGGTGCGCACCAGCCCGCTGGCACGCGCGCGTGAGACATGCGAACTGGCCGGCTTCGGGGAACGCGCGCGTGCCTGGGACGTGCTCATGGAGTGGGACTACGGCGCGTACGAGGGCATGACGCCCCAGGAGATCCAGGCCGTCCGGCCCGGCTGGCTGATCTGGCGTGACGGGGTGCCGCAGGGGGAGAGCCTGGCCGAGGTGACGGCCCGTGCGGACGAGGCCGTCGCGTGGGCGCGGGCGGAGGACCGGGATGTGCTGGTCTTCGCCCACGGGCACATCCTGAGGTCCATCGGCGCGCGGTGGCTGGGGCTGCCGCTGGATTTCGCGGCTCGGATACGGCTCAATCCCACGTCGTTGTCGGTGCTGGGATGGGCGTACGGCGAGCCGGCGATCGAGAGCTGGAACGACCTGGGGCACCTGGGCGGGTAGGGCGTACGCAGCCGCTCACGCCGTACGCAGTCGCTCATGCCGTACGCGGGAGCGACGCGTGTCTCTCCAGGAAGGCCGATACTTCCGAGGCGCGGCGGTGCGGGAGCAGCACGCGGGCCGTTCCCGCCAGCATGGTCTGGATGCGCGACGACTGGACCTCGTTCAGGAGGTCCAGGACGCGCATGCCGGCCAGGGCCGCCTCGTCGGGGTGGCCGCCGCGGGCCAGGTCGTCGGCGAGTTCGGCGGTGTACAGGGCGATGTTGCGGGTGAAGTGGGGGTCCTGGAGGTGGGCGGCGCGCCGGGCGTGGCGGGCCGCGCGGGGCCAGTCGCCCAGGGTGGACCAGCACTGTGCCTCAAGGCCCTCCAGCTCGGCCTCTCCGTAGAAGCTCATCCACTCGGGGTCGATGTCCGAGGTCCCTCGGTCGTAGAGGGCGTGTGCGCGGGCGAGTGCCTGTTCGCAGCCGGTGCGGTCGGCGAGCCCCGCCCAGCCGCCCGCCTCGCGCAGCGCGAGCAGCGACATCAGGCGCGCGGAGCCCAGCGGGCGGGCGACGCGCTGTGCGGCCTGCGCGGCACGCAACGCCTCCCGCGGCCGTCCCGCGTCCCGCGCGAGGAACGCCGTGTTGCAGAAGGCGTGCGCCTCCAGCCCCGGGTCGCCGGACAACCGGGCGGTCGCGAGCGCCTCCGCGTAGTGCGAGCGCGCATCGTCGAACCGGCCCGAGTCATGGGCCAGCCAGCCCACCGAGATGGCCAGCTCACCGGCGCCCGAGTGCAGCCGGTCGGCGGTCGTCTGCCGGGTCGCGCCGGCGTCGAGCAGGGCGTACGCGGCGCGCAGCGGGGCCGCCGCGCGCCGGTAGAGGCCGTCCGCGCCGTGCCGGTCGTCGAGCAGCCGGATCCTGCGGACGGCTTCCTCCAGAGCGTCCGCCTCGCCCGCTCCGGAACGGCGGGCCGGGCGCTGTGCGGCCGCGGCCTCGAAGGTGAGCCCGATGGGGCCCAGGGCGGCGGCCACTGTGGCGCCCCCGCCGGTCATGAATGCGCGACGTAGCACGTCGCTCTCCTCGTCGTTCTCGTGCGTCTCGTAGGGGTTCTGCGGGTCATACGGCTCGTGTGCCCCCTCCGTCTCACCCATCCCGTACGCCGGGCTCGTGGTGTGCGAAGGGGGCGTGTCGTCGGGTTCGCGCGCCCCGCGTCCGCGTACGGATGCGCGGGGCGCAAAGCCGAGGTCGGTGAGTGTGCGACCGGGGAACATATGCAGGAACACCCGTTCGTATGCGTAGTTGGGGCAGCGGATCTCACCCGCCTCGACCCGACCGACGTAGCGCGCGTCGCAGCTGACCCGCTCACCGATCTCGCGGGCGGCCCGACGGACCGCCGCGGCGAACTCGGCCGGCGAGCGCTGGCCGCGCAGCTGCCGGAACGCGAGATTCGGCCGCGGTGGCCGGGGGTACTGAGACGGGGTCATCTGTGACGACGCCATGGCCGGGTCCTCTCGTGCGAACCGTCGAACCATGCCGGATATAGGGCTGGTTGTCCGTGTGGCACCCTGCGTCCGGCGGGCAAGAACGTACCCGCTGTGTCGGAGCCACCACGCAGTGTTTGGCTACAAACCGGATATCTCATCCACGATCTGCCATGAACTGCCATCCTTTGCGGCGGACTTCCGGCGTAGCCGTTGACGCGGCGACGCGTTGGACTCAGTGGACCGGGAGCCGCCCGACTCCCGACCCGCTCGTCCTAGGAGGGGTTCCGTGGTGGAGGCCGGCGTGGAGACCAGCCAGTGCGTCGCATCGTGTGTGCCGTATGTGCCGAGTGCCCCGGTGACGACGGCGGGGCATGCACCGACGCCGGAGAGCAGTGCGACGCCGTTCGCCGCCGAGTTCGCTGCCGAAGGGGACGGGTGCGATCTTGTGACGGTGCCGGCCCGGCAGGGGCTGGAGGCGGTCGACATTCTGCGGCGCGGGGCCGCCGCGGACTCGGTGGGGCCGGTGCTGCATGACGACGGGTGCGACACCTTGGGGTTCGTGGTGCCGTCGGGGACCGCGGCGGCATGGGACGTGCCCGGGAGTACGTGCACGGAGACGAACGGGCGGGGGCTGTGTCTGAACCCCGAGCCGCCGGTGGAGGGCTCGGACTGGCTGCTGCCCCCGGGAGAGGCCGACCTGGCGACGGACCCCGCGGTGCTGCGGGCGGCGCTGGGGGAGGCGGCCCGGCTGATCGAGGCGGCGGACAACTGTCGGTGACGTGCCCGCGCCGACCTTCCCCCGCGCCCCGATAATGGCCCAATGGGAAAGTCCAGGAACTCACGGCGCCGGGGTGCGGGCGATGCGCCTGTCGTCGAGGCCGTCGACGGTGGGCTGGCCGAGCTCATACCCGACCGGGACCGGGGGCGGGCCTGGACGTTGTTCATCGACGGGGCACCCCAGTCCCATGTGGACCTGGACGACCCCTTGCACCTCTCCTTCGAGTACCAGCGGCGGCTGGGTCACGTCGTCGACCTCGTCGCCCCGCCCGGCGGCCCCGTCCACGTCCTGCATCTCGGCGGCGGGGCGCTGACACTGGCGCGCTATGTCGCCGCCACCCGGCCCCGGTCCACCCAGCAGGTCGTCGAGCGGGACGCCACCCTGGTGGAACTGGTGCGCCGGCAGTTGCCGTTGGAGTCGGGGGCCCGGGTCCGGGTGCGGTCCGTGGACGCGCGGGAGGGGCTCGCCAAGGTGCCCGACGGGTGGGCCGACCTGATCGTCGCCGATGTGTACAGCGGGGCCCGTACGCCCGCCCATCTGACCTCGACCGAGTTCCTCGACGAGGTGCGCAGGGCGCTGAAGCCGGGTGGGTGGTACGCCGCCAATCTCGCGGACGGGCCACCGCTGGCCCATCTGCGGGGGCAGGTCGCCACCGCCTCCGCCTGTTTCGCCGAGCTCGCGCTGATGGCCGACCCGACCGTGCTGCGGGGCAAGCGATTCGGCAACGCCGTCCTCGTCGCCTCCGACCACCCGCTCCCGTTCCCCGAACTCACCCGCCGCGCCGCCTCCGACCCACACCCGGGCCGAGTCGAACACGGCAAACCACTGACCGACTTCACCGGGGGAGCGGCACCGGTCACAGACGCGGTAGCGGTGGCGTCACCCGCACCCCCACCGTCGGTCTTCCGCTGAACGCGGGCGCTGCTGAACGCCGGCTCACCACCACCCCCTAGGGGCGCGGGGAACTGCGCGACCAGCCCTCACCGGCCCGCACCCAGCAAACTGCGCAACCTGCGGAGCTAATAGTTTTCGATCTCCACCCGAGGCGCGCTGTCGTGCCAGGTACAGAACACCGAAACCCGATCCGCCCCCTTCGCGAACTCCAGCCGGATCCACGTCTCCGTCTTCCACACCTGCATCGACCAGCCCGCGGCGGGCGACGCCGACACCAGCGTCGCGTAGGTCTCACTCAGGTCGAAGACCGCTCGCCCACCGTCGGTGTCGTAGCTCTTGACCCGGCCGGAGGCGGTAGGGGACGGGCTGGGGGCTTGCGTCGGCGCCGTCGAGGGCGTCGCACTCGGCTTCGGCGCCGACGGCGGCGTGCTCGACGGGCTGCCCGTCGGCTCGGCGCGTGCTGTCGAGGAGGCCAGCGGCTTCGACTCCTGCGTGGTTGAACCGCCGGAGGCAATGGGCAGGGCGCGCGGCGGGTCGTAGGCCGTTCCCGCCATCACCGTGTGGACACCCCACCACGACAGCGTGACCGCCGCGCCCGTGGCGAGCGTCCACGCCAGTACGTGTATGAGACCTCTGCGCATCGCGGGCCATACTGCCTCACGCATCCCACCGGTGTCGCCCGGATGCACACCGCGAGGAGTTGTCCACAGGCGCCGGACCGGTGTCCATCGCATGGCGTACGGTGCGGCGCATGGCAAGTGTGCTCGTGGTCGAGGACGACCAGTTCGTACGCTCGGCCCTCATCCGGCATCTGACCGATGCCGCGCACACCGTGCGCAGCGTCGGCACCGCGCTTGAGGCGCTGCGCGAGGTCGCCCATTTCCGTTTCGACGTGGTCATCCTCGACCTCGGTCTGCCCGATCTGGACGGGTCAGAGGCGCTGAAGATGCTGCGCGGCATCACCGATGTCCCCGTGATCATCGCCACCGCGCGGGACGACGAGACGGAGATCGTCCGCCTGCTGAACGCGGGCGCGGACGACTACCTGACCAAGCCGTTCTCGGTCGACCACCTCTCCGCCCGGATGGCCGCGGTGCTACGGCGGTCCCGTGCGACGGCGGGGGAGGCGCCCCCGTCCACCGTCATCCGCGTCGGCGGGCTGACCGTGGATCCGCTGCGCCGACAGGCCGAGCTGGACGGCGTACGCCTCGACCTGACCCGGCGCGAGTTCGACCTGCTCGCCTTCCTGGCCGGGCGGCCCGGTGTCGTCGTGGCGCGCAAGGAGCTGCTCGCCGAGGTGTGGCAGCAGTCGTACGGCGACGACCAGACCATCGACGTCCATCTGTCGTGGCTGCGCCGGAAGCTGGGGGAGACGGCGGCGCGACCGCGCTATCTGCACACCCTGCGCGGGGTCGGCGTGAAGCTGGAGCCACCGGGGGTGGAGCCATGAGGTGGGCACTGGTCAAGGTCTCGCTGGCGGTCACCGCCATGGTCGTGGTCGCCTTCGCGGTGCCGCTCGGCCTCGTCATCAAGGAGATGGCCCGCGACCGCGCGTTCTCCAACGCCGAGCGGGAGGCCGCGGCCGTCGCCCCGGCCCTGTCCATCACCACCGACCGCGACCAGCTGGAGCGCGTCGTCGCCTCCGCCGGCTCGGACTCCGGGATGGCCGTGCACATACCGGCCGCCGACGGCGCCACCGCCGTCGACCTGGGCAAGCAGCGCGCCGCCGACGAGGACATCGCGACCGTGCGGAAGGTGGGCCGCGCCTCCACCACGGAGGTGCCCGGCGGCTCCACGCTGCTCCAGCCGGTCGCGCTCAGCTCCGGCGAGATCGCCGTCGTGGAGGTGTACGTCCCCGAGTCCGAGGTCACCAACGGCGTCGACACGGCGTGGGCCGTGCTCGCCGCGGTCGGTGTCGCGCTCGTCGTCGGCTCGGTCGCGGTCGCCGACCGGCTGGGGGTCCGGATGGTGCAGCCCGCGCAGCGTCTGGTCGAGGGTGCGCATGAACTGGGGGAGGGGAAGCTGGGCGCCCGGGTGCCGGAGGAGGGACCGACCGAACTGCGGCTGGCGGCGGTCGCGTTCAACTCCATGGCCGATCAGGTCGTACAACTGCTCGCGAACGAGCGGGAGTTGGCGGCCGATCTGTCCCACCGGCTGCGGACGCCGCTCACCGTGCTCCGGCTCAACGCCGCCTCGCTCGGGGACGGGCCGGCCGCCGAGCAGACCCGTGCCGCCGTCGCGCAGCTGGAACGGGAGGTCGACACGATCATCCAGACGGCGCGGGAGGCCAAGCCGCAGACCGCGGCGCCGGGTGCCGGTGGCGGGTGCGACGCGGCCGAGGTGGTGCGGGAGCGGATGGGGTTCTGGTCTGCGCTCGCCGAGGACGAGGGGCGCAAGGTGCGGGTGGCCGGGGTCGACCGGCCGGTGCGGATACCCGTGGCCCGGGCGGATCTGGCGGCCGCGCTGGACGCCTTGCTGGGCAACGTCTTCCGGCACACTCCCGAGGGCACGGCCTTCGCGGTCGATGTGCACAACGGCGAGGACGCGGTGATCGTGCTGGTCTCCGACGCGGGTCCCGGCATTCTCGACCCCGAGGCGGCGATGGCCCGCGGGCGCGGGTCGGGGAGCGCCGGCTCGACCGGCCTCGGACTCGACATCGTGCGGCGCCTCGCGGAGTCGACGGGCGGCGACGTACGGATCGGTTCCTCGGTGCTGGGCGGCACGGAGGTGCGGATCTGGGTCCAGCTGGACGGGCGGGCGCCGGAGCGGAGGGGGCACCGGGGGACGGTACGTCGGCGCAGGCGCTCGGCTTCCGTGAAGTGAACGCCCTTCCCCCGCCTTTCGTTGTAGTTGCAAGGGGGATTGGTCTCGACCTTTAACCGCCCCCGATCCCATCCTTAAGCCCGCCCTAAGATCCCCAACCCCCGCCCGGATCAGGCGCTTTGCCCGATTCCGGATCGCTAGCGTGCTGCCGCACCCCACCCCCGTGAACAGCGAAGGCAGGCACGCGATGGCGCACCGGCGCAAGGTCAGCAGCAGGAACAAGGTGATAGGCGGCCTGGTCGCTGCGGCCGTGGTCGGCGGCGGCGCGATCCTGTTCACCGGGACCGCGCAGGCGGCAGGCGTCGGCGCCGCGTACACCAGGACCAGTGACTGGTCGACGGGTTACACCGGGCAGTACGTCGTCACGAACAACAGCGGTGAGCGGGACGCCGACTGGACGCTGGAGTTCGATCTGCCCTCCGGCAGCAGACTCGGCTCGTTGTGGAACGCCGAGTCGAGCGTCAGCGGCTCGCACGTCACCGTGAAGCCGGCGTCCTGGGACAAGGACGGCCTGGCGGCCGGCGAGTCGGTCACCGTCGGCTTCGTGGTGAACGGCACCGGCGCCCCGGCCGGCTGTCTCATCGGCGACCAGAAGTGCTCCGCGGACGAGGGCGCCACGCCGGAGCCGAGCGGCCGCCCGACCGAGACCTCGACCCCGACGGCGACCCCGACGCCCACCGCCACGCCGTCCGAGACCGAGACCGCGACCCCGACCGCCACCCCCTCCGAGAGCTCCGGCAACGGCACCACCGCCGCCGCCGGTTTCGCCCCGTACGTCGACACCTCCCTCTACCCGGCCTTCGACCTGGTCGGCGCCGCCGCGGCCACCGGCGTGAAGAACTACAACCTCGCCTTCATCACCGACGGTGGCAGCTGCACGCCCAAGTGGGGCGGCGTGAGCGACCTGGCGAGTGACGCGGTGGCCGCGCAGATCGGCGACCTGCGGGCCAAGGGCGGCGACGTCCGGGTCTCCTTCGGCGGCGCGGCCGGCTCCGAGCTGGCCACGACCTGCTCGTCGGCCGACGCGCTGGCGACGGCGTACACCAAGGTCGTGGACGCCTACAAGCTCACCAAGGTCGACTTCGACGTCGAGGGCGGCGCGCTGCCGGACACGGCGGCGAACACCCGCCGCGCCCAGGCCATCGCCAAGCTTCAGCAGGCGCACCCTGGCCTGGACGTCTCTTTCACCCTCCCGGTCATGCCCGAGGGCCTGACCCAGGCCGGCGTGGACCTGCTGTCCGACGCCAAGAAGAACGGCGTCAGCATCGGCACCGTCAACATCATGGCGATGGACTACGGCCCGGCGTACAGCGGCGACATGGGCACCTACGCCGAGCAGGCCGCCACCGCCACCCAGGCCCAGGTCAAGAGCGTCCTCGGGCTCTCCGACAGCGCGGCCTGGAAGACGGTCGCCGTCACCCCGATGATCGGCGTCAACGACGTCGTGACCGAGATCTTCAAGGTCGACGACGCCACCCAGCTGGTGAACTTCGCGAAGTCCAAGGGCCTCGGCTGGCTGTCGATGTGGTCCGCGACCCGTGACAAGCAGTGCCCGGGCGGCACCAAGCCGTCCGCCGACGCGACATGCAGCTCGATCCTCCAGGACGAGCACGCGTTCTCGAAGGCGTTCGCCGCCTTCCAGTAGGTCAGGCCACCCCCCACAGGGGCGCGCAGCCGCACCGGCGGCTGTGCGCCCCCTTTGCGTCTCCCGACAGGTGCCCGGTGATGTCGATTACGTTTCGACAACTGGGGCGGCAAACCCTTGACGCATGGCAGGACATACGGCTGTTATTACGCCACCCATGTTCGGTCACGTTGATTTCTGAGTGATTACGGCGGAACTCGATGCGGCTCGCTCATGGCCGAACCCTCACCCCTGGAGCCGTTCATGCATGATCTCTCCCCCTCGGGTCTCGCCCTCCCCGCGCCCAGCCGGCGCACCCTGCTGCGCGGCATAGGCGGCGCGGCCGTGCTCGGTGCCGGCATACCCCTGCTCAGCGCCTGCGGCGGCAGCGGCACGGCCGCCGACCCGAAGACGGTCACGCTGGGCTCGAAGGCGTCGGACGCGGTGCCGAAGAAGGCGTTCGCCGACATCTACGCGGCGTACAAGAAGAAGTCCGGCATCACGGTCGACGTGAACACCAAGGACTCCAACACCTTCCAGGAGCAGATCAACTCCTACCTCCAGGGCACGCCGGACGACGTGTTCACTTGGTTCGCCGGCTACCGGATGCAGTTCTTCGCGGCCAAGGGCCTTGCCACCCCGATCGACGACGTGTGGCAGACCATCGGGGGCAACTTCCCCGCGGCGATGCAGAAGCTCAGCAAGGGTGAGGACGGCAAGTACTACTTCGTGCCGCTGTACACGTACCCCTGGGCGATCTTCTACCGGAAGAGCGTCTTCAAGCAGTACGGCTACGAAGTCCCCACCACCTGGGACGACTTCGTCGCGCTGTGCAAGCAGATGCAGAAGGACAAGCTGGTCCCGATCGCCTTCGGCGACAAGGACGCCTGGCCCGCGCTCGGCACCTTCGACCAGATCAACTTCCGTCAGAACGGCTATGACTTCCACGTCGACCTGATGGGCGGCAAGGCGTCCTGGACCGACGCCAAGGTGCGCAAGGTCTTCGACCTGTGGGCCGAGATCCTCCCCTACCACCAGGAGGGTGCCGTCGGCCGTACCTGGCAGGACGCCGCGCAGACCCTGGTGTCGAAGAAGGCGGGCATGTACCTGCTGGGCACCTTCGTGGCGCAGCAGTTCACCAACGCGGCCGACCTGGAAGACCTCGACTTCTTCGCCTTCCCGGAGATCGACCCGGCGTACGGGCAGGACACCGTCGAGGCGCCGACCGACGGCTTCATGATGAGCAAGAGCCCGAAGAACAAGACCGAGGCGGTCAAGCTCCTGGAGTACCTGGGCACTCCGGACGCCGAGACCATCTACCTCAAGTCCGACCCGAGCGCGGTCCACGCCTCCACCAAGGCCGACACCTCGTCGTACACCCCCCTTCAGAAGAAGGCGTACGACATGATCTCCGGCGCCAAGAGCCTCACCCAGTTCATGGACCGCGACAGCCGTCCGGACTTCACCTCCACGGTGATGCAGCCGTCGCTGCAGAAGTTCATCCGCGACCCCAAGGGCGTCGACAGTCTGCTGTCCTCGATCGAGCGCCAGAAGAAGACGATCTTCGCCTCCTCATGACAACCGAAACCACCAAGGAGATCCCGGAGGCGGCCGCCGTGCCGCCTCCGGGCGTTGCCCCCGCACCCAAGGCCCACCGCGGCCACCGCCGTCTGCTCACCCGCCGTGACCGGATCACCCTCGGTTTCATGGCGGGTCTGCCGACGATCCTGCACATCGCCCTCGTCTGGGTCACCGCCCTCGCCTCGATCGCGCTGGCCTTCACCACCTGGGACGGCATCGGCTTCGACACGATCCAGTGGGTCGGGCTCCAGAACTTCAAGGAACTGTTCGAGCAGAACCCGCAGTTCTGGCCCGCCGTCCAGCACAACGTCATCTGGTTCGTGGTGCTGATCGCGATCCCGACCCCGCTCGGCCTGTTCCTGGCGGTGCAGCTGGACAAGAAGATCCGGTTCAGCAGGGTGTACCAGACGGCGTTCTTCCTGCCCGTCGTCATGTCGATGGCCGTCATCGGCTTCGTCTGGCAGCTCATCTACAACCCCGACACCGGACTGATCAACAGCATCATCGGGGCCAACGAGCCGGGCAAGTACATCGACTGGATCGGCGACCCGGACCTCAACCTCTGGGCCATCCTCATCGCCGCGTCCTGGCGCCACACCGGCTACATGATGATCCTCTACCTGGCCGGCCTGAAGGGCGTCGACCCGTCGCTGCGGGAGGCGTCCGCGCTCGACGGCGCCAACGAGTGGCAGACGTTCAAGAACGTCATCTTCCCGACGCTGCGCCCCACCAACACCGTCGTCCTGGTCGTCACCATCATCGAGGCCCTGCGCGCCTTCGACCTGGTCTTCGTCTTCAACAAGGGCGCCGAGGGCACCGAGTTGCTCTCGATCCTGGTCACCAACAACATCATCGGCGAGTCCAGCCGCATCGGTTACGGCTCCGCGATCGCGGTCGTCCTGCTGCTGATCTCGCTCGTCGTGATCATTCCGTACCTGGTGGCCACCTTCCGGAAGGAGCGGCGCGCATGAGCACCACCGTCGTGACCAAGTCCCGTACGCCCGTCCGCCCCGCCCGGATCCTGCTGCACCTCTTCCTCGCGGGCGCCTCACTGGCCTGGCTCGGGCCGCTGCTCTGGGCGCTGTACTCGGCCATGCGGCCGTACGCGGAGACGAGTGAGAAGGGATATGTGTCCTGGCCGGACACGTTGAACTTCGACAACTTCACCAACGCGTTCACGCAGTCGGACATGGGCCACTACTTCGTCAACACGTTGATCATCGCCGTGCCGGCGGTGCTGTTGACGCTGTTCCTGTCCTCGATGGTCGCCTTCTACGTCAGCCGCTTCGACTTCCGCCTCAACATCGCGCTGCTGCTCGTCTTCACGGCGGGCAACCTGCTCCCGCAGCAGGTCATCATCACCCCGCTGTACCGGATGTACCTGCTGATCGACCTGCCCGGCATCACCATGTCCGGCAAGCTGTACGACTCCGCGCTCGGCCTGGTCCTCATCCATGTCGCGTTCCAGTCCGGCTTCTGCGCCTTCGTGCTGAGCAACTACATGCGCTCGCTGCCGCACGAGCTCACCGAGGCCGCGCTGGTGGACGGCGCCTCGGTGTGGCGCCAGTACTGGCAGATCGTGCTGCCGCTGTGCCGCCCGGCGATGGCCGCCCTGGCCACGTTGTTGTCCATCTGGATCTACAACGACTTCTTCTGGGCCCTCGTCCTGATCTCGACCGGCGAGAACATGCCGATCACCTCGGCGCTCAACAACCTCACCGGGGCGTACTTCACCGACCCCAACCTGGTCGCCGCCGGCGCCCTGCTCACCGCGATCCCCACGCTGATCGTGTACTTCGTGCTCCAGCGCCAGTTCGTCAGCGGCCTGACCCTGGGCGCCAACAAGGGCTGACCCCCCTTTCCCCGAAAGAGAACCCCGTGCACACCCCCTTCACCCCGCTCGCCACCGTCCCCGTGGACCCGCGCACCGCCCGCGTCCACGAGGAGGGCTGGCAGTCCTGGAGCCCCAGCGGCGCCTACGCCCTCGGCGACACCCCCCACCGCCCGACCAACGCCAACTGGGCGACCGTCTGCTACCGCCCCGGCGTCACCGTCCCCGCCGGGACCTTCCAGGGCGAGGGGCTGCTCGCGCTCGACCCGGGCGACGGCTCACCGGTCCGGCTGTGGGCGGCGGCGGACCCGCGGCACACGGTCCCGTCCATCCGGCTGACCGTCCAGGGCGACCACGCGGAGGTCAGCGCCGACGGGCCGGTGAAGCTGCTGACCGGGACGTCCGTCCAGGCGGTGCTGGCGGACTGGGCCGACGGCCTCGGCACACCGGCCCCTCGCCCGGCACCCACCGTCTGGTGCTCCTGGTACGAGTACTTCACCAACGTCACCGAGGACGACATCCACGAGAACCTCCGTGCGATGGACACCCTCGACCTGCCCATCGACGTCGTCCAGATCGACGACGGCTACCAGAGCGCCCTCGGCGACTGGCTCACCCTCTCCGGCCGCTTCCGCTCCCGCGCGGGCATCGCCGACACGATCCGCGCCCGGGGCCGCCGGGCGGGCATCTGGACGGCACCGTTCCTGGTGGACCCGAGCAGCAATCTGGCCGCCACCCAGCCCAACTGGCTGGTGCGCGACGAGAACGGCGCGCCCCTGAACGCCGGCGTCAACTGGGGCCACGACCTGTACGTCCTGGACACCACGCACCCGGAGGCCGCGGCCTACCTGGTCGAGGTGTTCACCACCCTGCGCGCCGAGGGCTACGACTACTTCAAGGTCGACTTCCTCTACGCGGGCGCCCTGGACGGCGTACGGCACTCCGGCGCGGACGCACTCACCGCGTACCGCGAGGGCATCACCCTCATCCGTGAGGCGATCGGCGAGGAGGCGTACTTGCTGGGCTGCGGCGCCCCGATCCTCCCCTCCATCGGCCTGTTCGACGCGATGCGCGTCAGCGCCGACACGGCCCCGTACCGCCGCCCCCAGGCCGACGACTACAGCCAACCCGGCCAGGACGCCGCCGAGTTCACGGGCGTCGGACGACGGTGGCAGCACGGGCGGCTCTGGATCAACGACCCGGACTGTCTGATGGCGCGTCCGGCGGTCGAGACGCGGGAGCGCTGGGCCGCGCACGTGGAGGCGACCGGCGGCCTGATGGCGTCCAGCGACCGGCTGCTGTCGCTGGACGAGTGGGGCGTGCAGACGACTCGCCGCCTTCTCACCGGAGTTGACGCATGCTGAACGTCCCGGGCATCGCCTACGGCGGCGACTACAACCCCGAGCAGTGGCCCGAGGACGTCTGGGCCGAGGACGTACGCCTGATGCGCGAGGCCGGCGTGACCATGGTCAGCGTCGGCATCTTCTCCTGGGCGCTGCTCGAACCGTCCGAGGGCGAGTACGACTTCTCGCGCATGGACCGGATCCTCGGTCTGCTGCACGAGCACGGCATCGCCGCCGACCTGGCGACCCCGACGGCCGCACCCCCGGCGTGGTTCTTCAAGGCCCACCCGGAGGCGCTGCCCGTCGACAAGGACGGCCGCAGGCTCTCGTACGGCAGCCGCCAGACGTTCTGCCCTTCGAGCCCGGCCTACCGGGAGGCGGCGCTGCGGATCGCGGGCGCGCTGGCCGAGCGGTACGCCGACCACCCGGCTGTGGTGATGTGGCACGTCCACAACGAGTACGGCTGCCACAACGCGGAGTGCTACTGCGACGAGAGCGCGGCGGCGTTCCGCGGCTGGCTGCGGGCCAAGTACGACGACCTGGCGGCGCTGAACCACGCCTGGGGCACCGCCTTCTGGAGCCAGTGGTACTACGACTGGGACGAGATCATCCCGCCCCGCGCGACGGGCGCCGTCCCCAACCCGACCCACCAGCTGGACTGGCGCCGCTTCTGTAGCGACGCACTGCTGTCGCTGTACAAGGCCGAACGGGACGTACTGCGGGAGGCGGCCCCGTCGACCCCCGCCACCACCAACTTCATGGTGATGTACAACTTCGACGCCCTGGACTACTGGCGCTGGGCCCCCGAGCTGGACGTGGTCTCGAACGACCACTACCTCCAGTCCGCCGACCCCGAGTCGGAGATCGACATCGCGCTCAGCGGCGACCTGGTGCGCTCCCTCGCGGGCGGCCCCTGGCTGCTGATGGAGCACTCGACGGGCGCGGTGAACTGGCAGCCGGTCAACAGGGCGAAGGACCCAGGGGAGTTGCGCCGCAACGCCCTCGCCCATGTCGCCCACGGTGCGGACGGCATCGCCTACTTCCAGTGGCGGGCCGCCAGGGCGGGCGCCGAACAGTGGCACTCGGCGATGCTGCCGCACGCGGGGACGGACAGCCAGATCTGGCGGGACGTCGTCCGACTCGGCGCGGATCTCAAGGCGTTGGCCGAAGTGCGCGGCAGCACGGGTACGGCGGAAGTGGCCGTGGTCTGGGACTGGGACGCACGCTGGGCGATGGAGCTGCCGTCGCAGCCGAGCGAGCAGGTCCGCTTCCAGGACCTGGTCCGTGACTGGTACGAGCCCCTGTGGCGGGCGGGCGTCGCCGTGGACTTCGTACGCCCGGACGCGGAGTTGTCCTCGTACCGTCTGGTCCTGGCCCCCAGCCTCTACCTGATCGACGACACGGGCGCCGCCAACCTCACCGGCTTCGCCGAGCGCGGCGGGACGCTGGCCGTCGGCTTCCACAGCGGGATGGTCGACCACAACTGCCATGTACGGCTGGGCGGTTACCCGGGCGCGTTCCGGGAGGCGCTCGGCGTCCGCACGGACGAACTGTTCCCGCTGCTGCCGGGCGAGAGGGTCGGCCTCGGCGGCGACGCGACCGGAACCCTGTGGTCGGAGCGCGTCCGCCTGGAAGGCGCCGAGGCGGTGGCGTCGTACACGGACGGCCCGCTGGAGGGAGTCCCGGCGGTGACCCGCAACTCCCACGGCACCGGCACGACCTGGTATCTGTCCACTCGCCCCGACCCGGACACCCTCGCCGCCCTCCTGGAGCGCATCCGCGACGAGGCAGGCGTACGGCCGGTGCTGGACGCCGTCCCCGAGGGCATCGAGGCGGTGCTGCGGCGCGGCACGGACGCCGACTACCTCTTCCTGATCGACCATGCCGGAAAGGGAGCCGAGATCCCGGTCCCCTCGGACGCCACCGAACTCCTCACCGGGAAGCCGGTCACGGAGGGCACGGTCGAGGTGGCGCCGGGAGAGATCGCGGTCGTACGGCAGCCCCACTAGAAGACAGCCCCACTGGACAGCAACCCCACCGAACAGACCGGGGCGCGGCACGACCCTCGACGTGCCGCGCCCCGCCCCCCGCTCAGTCCCCCTCTACGGCCGGCAACGCCCCCGTGCGCGCTGCCTCCCCGTACCACAGCGCGCTCGACTTCGGCGTCCGCTCCAGCGTCGAGTAGTCCACATAGACCGCGCCGAAGCGCTTGCCGTAGCCGTACGCCCACTCGAAGTTGTCCATCAGGGACCACAGGTAGTAGCCGCGGACGTCGGCGCCGTCGCTGATCGCCCGGCGTACGGCGGTCAGGTGGCCGTGGAGGTAGGCGATCCGCTCGGGGTCGTGGACGCGGCCGTCCGGGTCCGGCTTGTCGTCGTAGGCGGCGCCGTTCTCCGTCACGTACAGGGGCAGGCCCGGAGCCTCCCGCGTGTAGCGCATGATCAGGTCGTGCAGGCCGGTCGGGTCGATCGTCCAGCCCATCTCCGTGCGCTCGCCCGGGGTCTGGTGGAAGGCGACGTCGTCCGCGCCCGGCCAGGGGGAGAACGAGCTCGCTCCGTGGCCGTCCACCCGCGGGCCGCTCGCGTCCGGCTCCGTCGCCGAAACCAGCGCCGGGGTGTAGTAGTTGAGGCCCAGCGCGTCCAACGGCTGGTGGATCAGGGCGAGATCGCCGTCCAGGACGTACGACCAGTCCGTGACCGACGACGTCGCCGCGAACAGTGTCTCCGGGTAGCGGCCGCTGAGCATCGGACCGTGGAAGACGCCGTTGGCGAGGTCGTCGATCTTCCGGGCCGCCGCCAGGTCGGCCGGGTCCTCGGAAACCGTCCTGACCACCGAGGAGTTGAGGCTCACCGCCACGGAGTTGCGGGCCGGCATCGCCGAGCGCAGAGCCGACGTACCCAGTCCGTGCGCCAGGTTCAGATGGTGGGCCGCCTTCAGCGAGGCCGCCGCGTCCGTGCGGCCCGGCGCGTGCACCCCCGACCCGTAGCCCAGGAACGCGCTGCACCACGGCTCGTTGAGTGTGATCCACTGCTCCACCCGGTCACCGAGCGCCTCGCCGACGATCCGCGCGTACTCGGCGAACCGGAACGCCGTGTCCCGCTCCGGCCAGCCGCCCGCGTCCTCCAGCTCCTGCGGCAGATCCCAGTGGTAGAGGGTGAGGGCCGGTTTGATGCCGGCCGCCAGCAGTTCGTCGACCAGCCGGCGGTAGAAGTCCAGGCCGCGCTGGACGGCAGGACCGCGGCCCGTCGGCTGCACCCGCGGCCAGGAGACCGAGAAGCGGTACGCGGTCAGGCCCAGCTCCGCCATCAGCGCGACGTCCTCGCGGTAGCGGTGGTAGTGGTCGACAGCGATGTCACCGTGCTCACCGCCGGCCGTCCTCCCCGGCGTATGGCTGAAGGTGTCCCAGATCGAGGGGGTGCGGCCGTCCTCCCGCACCGCCCCCTCGATCTGGTACGCGGAGGTCGCGGCGCCCCAGAGGAAGGCGGGAGGAAAGGTCACGGGCGTTTCGGACTCAGGCATGGAAGCGCTCCCATTGGAGGTCGGGAAGACCGGAGACGGAGGGGGAGGGGGACAAGGGGCCGAGGCGGCGGTGACTCGGCCCCTTGGGCGGCGGGCGGGCGTCAGCCCTTAATCGCGCCCTGCATGATGCCGCCCACGATCTGCTTGCCGAACAGCAGGAAGGCGATCAGCAGCGGCAGCGTGCCCAGCAGCGCGCCCGCCATGATCACCGCCTGGTCCGGGACATAGCCGGTACCGAGGGAGTTCAGCGCGACCTGCACGGTCGGGTTCTCCTGGTTCAGGGCGATGATCGGCCACAGGAAGTCGTTCCAGGCGAACACGAACGTCAGCAGGCCCAGCACGGCCATCGCGGGCCGCGCCGCCGGGAAGACCACGTGCCACACGACCCGCAGACTGCTCGCCCCGTCCACCCGCGCCGCCTCGATCAGCTCCGTCGGCAGCGCCTGCACCAGGTACTGCCGCATGAAGAACGTGCCGAACGCGGTGCACAGGGTGGGCAGGATGACGGTCTGGAGCTGGTTCGACCAGCCCAGGTCGGCCATCCACAGATACAGCGGTACGACGGCCAGCTGCGGCGGGATCATCATCGTGCCGATGGTCAGCAGGAGCAGCACACCGGAGAACCTGAACCGCAGCTTGGCGAAGGCGAACCCGGCGAGTGTGGAGAACAGCACCGTGGAGACGGTGATCGTGCCCGCGACGAACGTCGTGTTGAACATCGCCGTGCCGAGACCCCCCTCCTCCCACGCCGTCTCCATGTTCTTGAACAGGTTCCCGCCGAACCACAGCGGCGGCGGAGTCTCCGCGAGCCGCCGGTCGGTGCGAGAGGCGGCGATCGCCGTCCACACCAGCGGCGCCAGCGACACCAGGGCGAAGACGGTCAGGACGACGTAGGTCACCGGGCCGGCGTGCCGCTGCTTGCCCGCGCCCATGATCCTCAGGCGCCGTGGTGCATCCCTCTTCACCGGCGCCTGAGGTCGCGTCAGTTCACTTGTGGTCATTGGGACTTCCTCAGACGTCGGGTGAACACCAGGTTGATCACGGCGACGATCACCAGGATCAGGAACATCGACCACGCGATCGCCGACGCCTTGCCGAGGTTGCCGATGATCCAGCCCTGGTCGTACATGTACAGACCGAGCGTCTGGTACTGGTGGTCGGAGCCGCCCTTGGAGCCGCTGACCCCGCCGAACAGCAGGGGCTCACCGAAGAGCTGGGTCGCGCCGATCGTGGAGACGACCACCGTGAACAGGATCGTCGGCCGCAGCTGCGGGATCGTCACATGGATGAACTGCTGCCAGCGGTTCGCGCCGTCTATCGACGCCGACTCGTACAGGTCGGACGGGATCGCCTGCATCGCCGCGAGGTAGATCAGCGTGTTGTAGCCGGTCCACCGCCAGATCACGATCGACGACACGGCGAACTGCGAACCCCAGTCCGACTCACGCCAGTTGACCGGATCGATGCCGATGCCGCCGAGCGCCCAGTTGATCGCGCCGCCGTCCCAGGAGTACAGCAGCACGAACACCAGCGTCGCCGCCGCCACCGAGGTGGCGTACGGGGTGAGCATCACGACCCGCCACATCGTCGAACCGCGCAGCCGGTAGTTGAGCAGGTGCGCCAGGCCGATCGCCATCATCAGCTGCGGCACGGTCGAGATGACACCGATGGTGAACGTGTTCCACAGGGCGTTCCAGAAGAAGTCCGAGGACAGCAGGTTCTGGTAGTTGTCCAGGCCCGCCCACGTCTGGCCGTCCAGGTTCGACAGCTGCACGTTGTGCAGCGAATACCAGGCCGTGTAGAGCAGCGGGATGAGGGAGAAAGCCCCGAAGACGATGAAGAAGGGGGCGATGAACGCGTACGGCGACGCCTTCATGTCCCAGCGGTACAGCCGGCTCCGCCAGGAACCCGGGCCCGGGGGCGGCGTACCGCGACCGTGAGCGCCCCGGGCCGCGCCCGGCTCATCGCCGGACGCGGCCTCGGCGCTCGACGCAGGATGCGCGAGAGCCTCTTTGGAGCTGGTCACTGGCCGAGCACGTCCTTGATCTCCTTGCCGGCTGCGTCCCAGCCCTCGTCGGCCGACTTGCCCTTCTGCTCGACCTGGAGGATGCCGACGTCGGTCAGCGCGGTGTTGATCGCCTGGTCCTTGATGCCGAAGTACTGGCTCGGGATGGTCTCGGCCGAGGCCGAGAAGATCTCCGTGATCGGCGCGTTCGAGAAGTACGCCGTGGTGGCGGCCGCAGGCTTCAGGCTGTCGTACGCCGACGGGGTCGACGGGAAGCTGGCCTGCTTGGCGAAGACCTTCGCCTGCTGCTCGGGCGCGGTCAGCCACTTCGCCAGCTCGACGGCCTCCTTCTGGTTCTTGCTCGCCGTCGGCACGCCGAGGAAGGAGCCGCCCCAGTTGGACGCGGTCGGGGCCGCCGCCACGTCCCACTTGCCCTTGCCGGAGTCACCGGACTTCTCCAGGATGTAGCCGATCATCCAGGCCGGGCAGGCCACCGTGGCGAAGGTGCCGTTCGCGTAGCCCTGGTCCCACGGCTTGTCGAACTGCTTCAGCTTCGCCGACATGTCGCTGGTCGCCACCTCCATGGCGACGTTCCAGGCCTTCTTGACGCTCGCCGACTTGTCCCAGGTGACGGTGCCGTCCGTTTGGTAGTACCGCTCGGGCTCGCCGCCGAGGGCCGCGTTGTAGACCGAGGAGGCCGAGTCCACGAACTTGGTGCCGCTGGGCGCCTTCTCCATGTACTGCTTGCCCAGGTCGACGTACTTGCCCCAGTCGCCCTTCCACTGCTCGGCGAGCTTGGTGCGGTCGGTCTCCAGGCCGGCCTTCTCGAACAGGTCCTTGCGGTAGCAGATCGCCATCGGGCCGACATCGGTGCCGAGTCCGATCTGCTTGCCGTCCTTGGTGGTGGCCTGGGCGTTCTTCCAGTCCAGCCACTGGGACTTGTCGACCTCCTTGCCGAGATCGACGAACTTGTCGGCCTGGGTCTCCACCGCCTCGGTGACGTTCATGATCTCGATCGCCTGGATGTCGTCGGCACCGGATCCGGCCTGTAGCCGGGTGAGGACCTTGGGCCAGTACACGTCGGTCCGGGTGGTGACGTTCTCCTTGATGCTGATGTCGGGGTGGAGCTTCATGTACTCGTCGTAGAGGCCGGCCTGCTTGTAGCCGAAGGTGCCGAACGTACCGACGGTCAGGGTGGTCTTGCCGTCGGCGTTGCCGCCGCCCTCGTTCGATCCGGAGCCGTCCGAGTCCTCGGCGCATCCGGCCAGCAGGCCCGTAGTCAGCGCGGCGGCGACCGCGAGGGCCGACAGCCTGCGGGACCGGCGGGTACTCGTGCGCATTGCGTCCTCCTGTTGCCTGACGTGCCGACCCCCCGGCCAACTGCACTGTTGGGCCCGTTGGTTCTCGCTGCGGCTCGGGCGGGGAACGTGCGGGATGTTTATGTGTCAGGTACTGTGGGAGCGCTCCCACATGTGATGTGTTGAAGAGTCGTCGGTCCGGGCGGGGGTGTCAAGGGAGCGGGCGCGGAGAGATGCGTTCAGTTATCGGGCTGTTAACTGGACCTCGGGGCAGGATCCGGCCGGTCGGGGCGACGGCTCGGAAGGTCACCATCTCAGCCGGGACTGTTAGATTCCAGGCCGGCGCGTTGACGGTGGAAGGGCGGAGCCACATGGCAATCCATGGAGCGCGGGGCCGGAGTGGCGGTCGGCCCACCCTTGAAGAGGTCGCCGCCCGCGCCGGGGTCGGCCGTGGCACGGTCTCCCGGGTGATCAACGGCTCGCCCCGGGTCAGCGACGCCACCCGCGCGGCCGTCGAGGCGGCGGTCGCGGAACTCGGCTACGTCCCGAACACCGCCGCCCGCGCCCTCGCCGCCAACCGCACCGACGCGATCGCCCTGGTCGTCCCCGAGCCGGAGACCCGCTTCTTCGCGGAGCCGTACTTCTCGGACATGCTGAAGGGCGTGGGCGCCGAACTCTCCGACACGGAGATGCAGTTGCTGCTGATCTTCGCCGGCAGCGACCGGGAGCGCGCCCGCCTGGCCCAGTACCTCGCCGCACACCGCGTCGACGGCGTCCTGCTGGTCTCGGTCCACGCGGACGACCCGCTCCCCGACCTCCTCGTCCAGCTCGAGATACCCGCGGTGATCAGTGGCCCGCGCTCGGCCGCCGAGAGGCTCACCTCGGTCGACTCCGACAACTATGGCGGCGCCCGCTCGGCCGTGGAGCACCTCCTCGCCCGCGGCCGCCGCACGATCGCCCACATCACCGGCCGCCAGGACGTCTACGGCGCCCAGCGCCGCGTCGACGGCTACCGCGACGCCCTGCGCGACGCGGGCCAGGAGGTCGACGAACTCCTCATCGAACCCGGCGACTTCACCGAAGAGGGCGGCCACCGCGCGATGGCCAAGCTGATCGGGCGCTGCCCCGGCCTGGACGCGGTCTTCGCCGGCTCCGACGTGATGGCGGCGGGCGCCCGCCAGGTCCTCCGCGAGGCCGGCCGCCGCATCCCCGACGACGTCGCCCTCGTCGGCTACGACGACTCCGCCATCGCCCGCCACATGGACCCACCCCTCACCAGCGTCCGCCAGCCCATCGAGGAGATGGGCCGCCGCATGATCGACCTCCTCCTCACAGAGATAGCCGACCGCCGCCCACCGGCATCCCGGGGACTGGAGCGACGGCAGGTGGTACTGGCGACAGAACTGGTGCCGCGCGCGTCGTCGTAGGCAGGCCCGGTTCCGTGCCGTCAGCTGCCTAGCTTCAGTCGCCAGCGGGTTTCGCCGTCGTGGGTCTCGTCCGTCGGGGACAGACCGGCCGCGGTGGCGACGGATGCCGACGCGGTGTGGTCAGGGTGGATGTGGGCGATGACCGTCTGCAGGGAGTGGAGGCGCAGGTGGGCGACGAGGGCACGGGCCGCTTCGGAGGCGTAGCCGTGGCCCTGCCAGGGGGTGCCGATCACCCACGCGATCTCGGCGGTGGTGTGGGCGGTCACCGTGGCTTGGACGGTGCCTATGAGGTGGGAGTCGGCGCGGTGGCGTAGCACCCAGTTGCACCAGGAGACGGCCGGATCGGGGGAGCCGGCGACCAGGCGTTCGTAGCGGGTGCGGAGGGCCTCGGGGGTGCTCGGGGTGTCGCCGATATAGGTGTGCAGGGCCGGGTCGGAGAGTACGGCGGTCATCTCGGCGGCGTGTTCGACGCGCAGGGGGAGGAGGTCGAGGCGGGCGGTGGCGATGGACTCAGCGTGCATCAGGACCCCCGGATAAAGAATCAGCCGGTGGCTTCGATCTCTCGAAGCCACCGGCTGATCACTCAGGGTGAGTGACGGGACTCGAACCCGCGGCATCCTGGACCACAACCAGGTGCTCTACCAGCTGAGCTACACCCACCATGACCGGTTCGACGAGTGTTTCCCCGACCGGCCGAGAAAAAGTGTACAGGGTCCGAAGGGGTGCTCGCGCCTGGCTTTCGCGGCACCCCGATCAAGGCTGCTGACCTGCCTACTGAGCAGGCAGAACGTGCTTCGCGGCGATCGCTTTCGCGGTGTCCGAGTCGGGGCCAGGCTGGGGGACGAAGACGGCCTCGCGGTAGTAGCGCAGTTCCGCGATGGACTCCCGGATGTCGGCGAGGGCGCGGTGATTGCCGTTCTTCTCGGGGCTGTTGAAGTACGCCCGTGGGTACCAGCGCCGGGCCAGCTCCTTGATCGACGACACATCGACGATGCGGTAGTGCAGGTACTCCTCGACCTTCGGCATGTCGCGCAGCAGGAAGCCGCGGTCGGTGCCGACGGAGTTGCCGCACAGGGGCGCCTTGCCGGGCTCCTTGACGTGTTCCCGGACGTAGGCGAGCACCTGCTCCTCGGCGTCCGCCAGTGTCGTACCGGCCGGGAGTTCGTCGAGCAGCCCGGACGCGGTGTGCATCTGACGCACCACTTCCGGCATCGTCTCGAGCGCGGAGTCCGGCGGACGGATGACGATGTCCACGCCCTCACCGAGTACGTTCAGCTCGGAGTCGGTGACGAGGGCGGCCACCTCGATGAGCGCGTCGTCGGACAGCGAGAGGCCGGTCATCTCGCAGTCGATCCACACCATGCGATCGTTCATGCGACCACCCTAAAGCCGACGTCCGCTTATGGGTGCCCCGCGGTGCTGCCGGGATCACGCCGGTCGCGACGGTGAGGGGCGCGGACATCCCCGCCCCTCACCATCGGCTCACGATCCGCTGCGCTGCCCCGGAACGCTCGCGCGGCTTCCCGCGTACGCCTCGCGGCCGTGCTCGCCGGAGCCTGTCGCCGCCAGGGACGACGACGGTCCGACCGCGCTCGCCGCCGGTGAACGGCGGGTCTGTAGCGGGACCGGGCCCGGGCCGTCCGGATGCAGGGCCGGCGCCGGGCTCGGGGGGCCCGGTGAGCCGGTCGGCATCGGCGCTCCGTCGGTGTCAGCCGTCCTCTCGCCCTGCGGCCTGCGGGCCCGGTAGGCGGCCCGGTAGGCGGCGGGCGACGAGCCGAGCTGGCGGCGGAAGTGCCCGCGCAGCGCCACCGGTGAACGGAAGCCGCAGCGGCCCGCGACCTCGTCCACCGAGTAGTCCGACGTCTCCAGAAGGCGTTGCGCCTGGAGTACCCGCTGCGTGATCAGCCATTGCAGCGGGGCGCTTCCCGTGAGCGAGCGGAAGCGGCGGTCGAACGTACGACGGCTCATGTACGCGCGCGCGGCGAGCGTCTCCACGTCGAACTGCTCGTGGAGATGCTCCAGCGCCCAGGCGACGACCTCGGCGAGCGGGTCGGCGCCGATCTCCTCTGGTAAAGATCGATCGAGGTAGCGCTCCTGACCGCCGCTGCGGCGCGGCGGGACCACCAGGCGCCGGGCGAGCGCGCCGGCCGCCTCGTTGCCGTGGTCCGTCCGCACGATGTGCAGGCACAGATCGATTCCGGCCGCTGTGCCTGCGGAGGTCAGTACGTCGCCGTCGTCCACGAAGAGTTCCCGTGGATCGACGTGCACCGACGGGTAGCGCTTGGCCAGCGTCGGCGCGTACATCCAGTGTGTTGTCGCGGGGCGGCCGTCCAGCAGGCCCGCCGCCGCGAGGACGAAGGCGCCGGTGCACAGCCCGACTATGCGGGCCCCCTCTTCGTGTGCCCGGCGCAGTGCGTCGAGCGCTTCCTCCGGTGGCGGGGAAGTGATCGAGCGCCAGGCCGGCACGACGACCGTGCCTGCCCGCGAGATCGCTTCCAGGCCATGTGGCGCGGTGAGTTCCAGCCCCCCTGTGGTCCGCAGCGGGCCGTCCTCGCCGCCGCACACAAGCAGGCGGTAGCGCGGCACGCCGGCGTCCTGGCGGTCGATTCCGAACACCGACAGCGGTATGGAACTCTCGAAGATGGGGCCGCCGCTGAACAGCAGCACCGCGACGATCTCCTTGCGGCGTCGCCCGGAAAGTTTCCGGGCCGCGGCTTCCGGCGCGGCAGTGGAGTCGTGGCTCATACTGCTAAGCCCCCCTCGGTGGTCGCGGCTCCTCGGTTGTGTCGCTCCTGCACGTTTCCCCTCGGTCCTGCACGAGTCCCCCGCCGTAAGACAGTCAAGATCGAATCTACTGCGTCCCGCGGTGCCGAGGTGACCAGTTCACCACCCGGCACATTGTCGACTTGGCAACTTGGCGTGAAGCATTCGATCACGAAGCGTTGCACTCGTGGGCCGTGCAGGGAAGTGCGCCTCGTCGCAGTGGCCAATCCCTGTAGGGTGCGCAAGCCCTCTTGGGCCCTTTCGGTGCAGGTGGAACAGGGCGTGGGGGGTGTTCAGGGCAAGGGATGCGCGGTGGCCAGAAGTTGGCTGAAAAGAAGCGGGTCCGTGCGCGGAAACCGGTCAGTCGACCGGTGTGTTTCCCCCAGCATGCCGTCCGCCCCTGTGGGCCCCGGTGCCGCTCCTGTGATGACGGCCACGGTGCGGGGCCGGTTCGTCGGCGAGCAGCCGGGCCGCGCCGCGCTCGGAGTGGCGCAGCAGAACCCGGCAGACGCCGGTGACGGCCGCCAGGCCGAGCGCCGTGCCGGTGGCGCCGGCGAGGGAGGTGCCGTAGACGAGGAGCACGACGGGGACGAGGACGCAGCTGAAGGCCGCCCAGCGGACCACGTCGGTGGCGGTGTCCTGGGAGTGGGGCGTCTCGGGGGTGGGGCGTGGGCCGGACATGTGCGTGCTCCCGGGGTTGGTCGGTCGCCGGGTTCAACGCCTGTTCGAGGCGTCGGTCACTCTAGGGGGCGCCCGGGCCGGACGGGGGCCGGGTAAGTGAATGCTGTGCAAACCGCCTGTACAGCGCAGCAACCATTGCGTTACGGGCGTGCCCTCGTGCATGCTCCCTGGAACCCCCGCAGCGGTTGTGCGGGATCTGGGCTAAGGAGGCGTGCCGCCGTACCCTTGGGGGTATGGGGTTGGGAAGATGATTCCCGGACACAGCTCCGCCGCACACTGTCGTCCCTCCCAAAAGGATCGCAACGCCGAGACAGCCATGGCCGGTCACGAATTCTTCGAACCAGCGGACCGCAAGCGGCCGGTCGCCGACCACACGGCGTCCGAGCCCCTGGCGGCGGAAGAGTCACGTCATTCCTGCGACCCCGCTTTCAAGCACGGCGTAGTCGTCGGCTTCGACGGGTCCACGTCCAGTGAGCGCGCCCTGGCGTACGCCATCGGGATGGCCCATCGCTCCGGGTCGGGCCTGATCATCGTCCATGTGGCCAACCGGCTGCCCACCACGGTGTGGGCCGGCTGCGAGCCACCCGTCTTCGTGGACGTCCCGGACCATCGCACCGAGGTGCTGGGTCTTGAGCTCGCCTGTGCGGACTATCTCGCCGAAGTGCCTTGGATCCTCGTCGAGCGCGGCGGCGACATCTGCCACGAACTCGAAGAGGTCGGGCGGGAGTACGAGGCGGACGCGATCGTCGTCGGGTCCACGCAGGGCATCGTCGGACGGATTTTCGGATCCGTCGCCGGGCGGCTGGCCAAGCGTGCGAAGCGGCCCGTCGTTGTTATTCCGTAACTCGCCGTTGTCCCAGGTGAGATGTGGAGTTGGCGTAGTCGATCCCCTTTGTGGCAGTGCGTAAATCTACTGACGCGTAGAGGTGTTTGTGCCCTTGTGAAGGGCATATATCGGTCACCGCGCAACTGCACATGCATGAAGGGAGCCCGCCGTGGACAATGACGTCTCTGCGGGAAGCACCACCACGATCGTCGGCCGACTCGCTCTTGGGATCACCCTCCTGGCCTTCGGGCTCGGGTACACCGACGTGATCGACGGTGTGACGGCGGCCGACGCCGTATCAGTGGCCCAATACGTGGGCGGCGTAGCCTTGTTCGTCGCCGGCCTGATGGCTTTCCGTGACCGTGACACCGTCTCGGGTACGGCCTTCTCGGCGCTCGGTGCGCTCTGGTTCACCTGGGCCGTCTCTGCCGACGCCCAAGTCTCCGCCAACGCTGCCGGGTTGTTCCTGTTGCTCTTCGCCCTCGTGGCGCTGTCCCTCACCTTCGCGGGTGGCGACCAGCTGGGTCAGGGTATGTACGGGCTGTTCTTCGTCGCCCTGGTGCTCATGGCTATCGCCAACTTCGCCGACAACGACGGTCTCACCAAGGTCGGTGGCTGGTTCGCCGTCGCGGCGGGGGCGGTGGCTTGGTATGCCGCGACTGCTGCGCTGGCTCACTGGCCGACTGTTCTTCCTCGGCGTGCTGCCGGTCGGGGCGTGACGGCCCACGGCTAGCTGCGCAGGCTGGGGGTTTGGGCGGCCCCCGGCGAATGGACGGACCCCCTGTGTTTGGTGGCAACACGTGGGGGTCCGTTCTGTTGTCTGACCTCTGCGGGTGCGTGGGGGCTTGTCGCGCAGTTCCCCGCGCCCCTAAAAGATAAAAGCCTCTACTCCACCGTTACTGACTTGGCCAGGTTCCTCGGCTTGTCGATGTCCCGCCCGAGCGCCAATGCCGTGTGGTAGGCGAGGAGTTGGAGGGGGATGCCCATGAGGATGGGGTCCAACTCGTCCTCGTTCTTCGGGACTACGAGTGTCTGGTCGGCCTTCTCCTGGTGCTGGTGGGCGACCGCGAGGATTTTGCCGCTGCGGGCCTTGATCTCCTCCATGGCGGCGCGGTTCTTCTCCAGGAGGTCGTCGTCGGGGACGATGGCGACCGTGGGCAGGGCGGGCTCGATGAGGGCGAGCGGGCCGTGCTTCAACTCCGAGGCGGGGTAGGCCTCGGCGTGGATGTAGGAGACCTCCTTGAGCTTCAGGGAGGCCTCGCGGGCGACCGGGTAGCCGCGGACGCGGCCGATGAAGAGCATCGAGCGGGCGTCGGCGTAACTCTGGGCCAGCTTCTCGATCTCGCCCTCCTGCTCCATGATCTCGGCGATCTGGGCGGGGAGCTTGCGCAGGCCCTCGATGATGCGCTTGCCGTCGCGGACCGAGAGGTCCCGGGTGCGGCCGAGGTGCAGGGCCAGCAGGGCGAAGGCCACCGTCGTGTTGGTGAAGCACTTCGTCGAGACCACGCAGACCTCGGGGCCCGCGTGGACGTAGACGCCGCCGTCGGCCTCGCGGGCGATCGCCGAGCCGACGACGTTCACCACGCCCAGCACCCTCGCGCCCTTGCGCTTCAGCTCCTGGACGGCGGCCAGGACGTCGTACGTCTCACCGGACTGGGACACGGCGATGTAGAGCGTGTCGGGGTCGACGACCGCGTTGCGGTAGCGGAACTCGGAGGCGGGCTCGGCGTCCGCGGGGATGCGGGCCAGCTCCTCGATCATCTGGGCGCCGATCATGCCCGCGTGGTACGAGGTGCCGCAGCCGAGGATCTTCACGCGGCGGATCTTGCGGGCCTCACGGGCGTCCAGGTTCAGGCCGCCGAGGTGCACGGTGGAGAAGCGGTCGTCGATGCGGCCGCGCAGCACGCGGTCCACGGCGTCGGCCTGCTCGTGGATCTCCTTGTGCATGTAGGTGTCGTGGCCGCCCATGTCGTAGGACGCCGCTTCCCATTCGACGGTGGTGGGCTCCGCCGTGGTGCGGGTGCCCTCCGTCGTGTACGTGCGGAAGTCGTCGGCCTTGAGGGTGGCCATCTCGCCGTCGTCCAGCGTCACTATCTGGCGCGTGTGGGTGACCAGCGCGGCGATGTCCGAGGCGACGAACATCTCCTTCTCGCCGATGCCGAGGACGACCGGGGAGCCGTTGCGGGCGACGACGATGCGGTCGGGGAAGTCGGCGTGCAGGACCGCGATGCCGTACGTGCCCTCGATGAGGCGCAGCGTCTCGCGGACCTTGTCCTCCAGCTTCTCCGCCTGCGAGCGGGAGATGAGGTGGACGAGGACCTCGGTGTCGGTCTCGGAGAGGAACTCGACGCCGTCGGCCTCCAGCTTGCGGCGCAGGTCGGAGGCGTTGTCGATGATGCCGTTGTGGACGACGGCGACCTTGCCCTCGGCGTCGAGGTGCGGGTGGGCGTTCACGTCGGAGGGGGCGCCGTGGGTGGCCCAGCGGGTGTGGGCGATGCCGGTGGTGCCCTTGAAACGGGCCGGCACCTTGGCCTCCAGGTCGCGGACCCGGCCCTTGGCCTTGACCATCTTCAGACCGGACGACTTGGGGGTGGTCACGACGATGCCGGCCGAGTCGTAGCCGCGGTACTCCAGGCGCTGGAGGCCCTCCAGGAGCAGGGGAGCCACGTCACGCCTGCCGATGTATCCGACAATTCCGCACATGTAGAGGTATTCCTAGCCGTAGACGATGCGGCGCAGCTGCCGGAGTGTGAGTTCCGGGGGTGCGACCGCTCTGTATTTGAGGTCCGCCTCGATCCGTTCGAAGATCTCCGAGTTCACCAGGCCCTGGGCCTGTAGCTCACGGTGGCGGCGACGGACGTAGTCCTCGGTCGTCTCGTCGAAGTAGGCGAGCACGTCCTGTATCACGCGCAGCGCCTCGCCCCGGCTGAGGGGCGAGGACCGCGTCAAGTGATCAACAAGTTCATCGTGCACCCGGTAGATCCTGGGGTACCGACGACTGTTTCGCAAGAATCCTGCCCGATATCGGGCAACTGCCTGTTGAAACTCTTTGGGAGAACGTTGAATCCGTCATGAGCACCTGTTCGCACGCTGTCCATCCTGCGGAACTCGGCTCGTTGCCCGGGGGGACGAGTTTCAGACGCCATGGACATTCCTCGCATGGGCGTACCCGAGCAGCTTGCCGAGCGCATGAGCATGGCCGAGCAGCACGAATATCTGCGCGCCAAGTTCTCGCGGCGCACGATGATCAGAGGCGGCGCCGTCACGCTCGGTGCCGTCGCCGGTGGCGCGTTCGTACCGGGCGCCACCGCCCAAGCCGCGGTTCCGACGCAGCGGACGAGCACCGAGACCGTCGACGGCGCGCTGGTCGCCCCGTTCGGCCGTCACCTCTCCTACGGCAACGACGCGGCCACCGAGATGACCGTCTCCTGGCAGGTCCCGGTCGCCGTCAAGAAGCCCTTCGTCCGCATCGGTGCTCACCCCTGGGACCTCTCCCGCAAGATCGACGCCGAGGTGCGCACGCTGTACACCCCGGCCGGGGTCGGCGCCAGCGCCGATCACACCCAGTACTACGTGCACGCCAAGCTGACCCACCTGCGCCCGGGGCAGACGTACTACTACGGCGTCGGCCACCAGGGCTTCGACCCGGCCGAGTCGCACCTGGTCGGCACCCTGGGCACCTTCACCACCGCGCCCGACTGCAAGAAGCCGTTCACCTTCACGGCCTTCGGTGACCAGGGCGTCAGCTACCACGGCCTCGCCAACGACAGCCTGATCCTCGGCCAGGGCCCGGTCTTCCACCTGCACGCCGGCGACATCGCCTACGCCGACCCGGCCGGCGCGGGCCAGACCGCCGACACCGGCTTCGACTCGCGGGTGTGGGACCAGTTCCTCGCCCAGACCGAATCGGTCGCCAAGTCCGTGCCGTGGATGGTGAGTTACGGCAACCACGACATGGAGGCCTGGTACTCGCCCAACGGCTACGGCGGCGAGGAGGCCCGCTTCTCGCTCCCCGACAACGGGCCGGACAAGAAGAACCTGCCGGGCGTGTACTCCTTCGTCTACGGCAACACCGCGATCATCTCGCTGGACCCGAACGACGTCTCCTTCGAGATCCCGGCCAACCTCGGCATCTCCGGCGGCACGCAGACGACGTGGTTCGAGGCCCAGCTGAAGAAGTACCGGGCCGCGCACGACATCGACTTCATCATCGTGTTCTTCCACCACTGCGCCTACTGCACCTCCACCGCGCACGCCTCGGAGGGGGGCGTGCGCCAGGAGTGGGTGCCGCTGTTCGAGAAGTACACGGTGGACCTGGTCATCAACGGCCACAACCACCAGTACGAGCGCACCGACGTCCTCAAGGGCAACAAGGTCGTCAAGAAGCTGCCGATCGGCGAGACCGCGTACTCCGAGACCGAGGGCGTCGTGTACGTCACGGCGGGCGCGGCGGGCCGCAGCCTGTACGCGTTCAGCGCGCCGGACTCCTACGAGGGGCACCTGAACGAGGTCGACTCCGTGGCCTCCTTCATCAACACCAAGGACGGCAAGGTCAACGAGACCGTCACCTGGTCCCGGGTGCGCTACCTCAACTACTCGTTCCTGCGCGTGGACGTCGAGCCCGCGCCGCGCGGCCACTACGCCAGGCTGAAGGTGTCGGGCATCGCCGAGACCGGTGACCGCATCGACCACTTCACGGTGGCGCGCAAGGCGAAGTAGACCCTCACATCCGTTTGAGGATCGCCTGCTTGGCCAGGGTGAACTCCTCGTCCGTCAGCACGCCGGAGCGGTGCAGTTCGCCCAGTTCGCGCAGTCGTCGTAGCAGCGCGTCGTGGTCGTCCTCACCGCCCGGCGGCGCCGGGGTCACGGCTTCCAGCTGTCGTACGTCCGTGGCGGCGGCCGCGGCGGGATGCGGGAGCCGGGCCTGTACGGCGGCGGCGACCAGAGCCATCAGCGGGTCCTTCTTGAAGCCCCACAGTTCGACGGAGTTGGGGTCGTACTTGGGCGGCGCCTTGGTGGGGGCGTTCTTCACGGTGAAACGGAGGTAGCCGTTCTCCAGGCCGGCCGACGGGTGCCATTCCACGGCGGTCAGGTCGGACATGGTGAGCGTGCGGGTGCCGGCGGCGGCCTTGGCGTCCTCGGTCTTCCAGTTCCACTCCAGGCGGATGCGCTCGCCGTCGAAGCTCGCGGTGCCGTCGCCCGCGGAGACCGACAGCGGAACGGCCGGACCCGGCAACAGGTACTCGGACACCGGGTCGGACGGCACCTCGTCCAGAAGCAGGGCGTTGCGGACCTCGTCCGTGAAGTACTCGGCGACGCCGTAGCGGTCGGACTCGACGGTCAGCTGATAGGGGTCGTGGGGTTCGGCGAGCCGGCCGCCGGTGGCGTGCAGCAGCGGGTCGGCGCCGTCCCGCAGCCGGAGCCGCAGCCGCCCGGACTTCCTGCCCTGCTCGAAGGAGATGCCCGCCAACGCCCCCAGGGGGACGACGAGTTCACCCAGGGTCTTGCGGAGCAGACTGACGTTCTTGTCCCGTCCGGGGGTCAGCCGCAGGGCGTCGCCGTCGAAGGTCCAGGTGCCGTCCTTCTGGATGATTTCCGCCATGAGAGGGATTGTTTCATCGCTTCTGCGAGAGAGTGGTCTCTACCAATCCTGAAGGGAGCGCATGTGAGACGGCGCCACAGAACGACTCCCCGTATGTCCCGGCTCCTCGGTTCGCTGCTGCTGGTTGCGGCGGCCGGAGCCTTCACGGTCGGCGCGGCACCGGCCCCGCAGGCCCCCGCGACGCCCCTCGACCGGGTGATTCCGGCCCCCGCCTCGGTCGACGCGGGCGGATCGCCGTACCGCATCACCGACTCCACCCGCATCCGCGTCGACGGCTCGCGGGAGACCCGCCGGGTCGGCGAGTATCTGGCGGATATCCTGCGGCCGTCGACCGGATATCATCTGCCGGTCACGACCGATGGCTCCGGATCCATCCAACTCCGGCTCGGCAAGGGCTCCTTCGGCGCCGAGGGCTACCGCCTCGACAGTGGAAGCAAGGGCGTCACCCTCACGGCCGCCAAGCCCGCAGGACTCTTCCACGGTGTCCAGACCCTGCGCCAGCTCCTCCCGGCCGCCGTCGAGAAGGACTCCCGGCAGCCCGGGCCATGGCTGATCGCGGGCGGCACGATCAAGGACACCCCGCGCTACGGCTGGCGCGGCGCCATGCTCGACGTCTCCCGGCACTTCTTCACCGTCGACCAGGTCAAGCGCTATATCGACCAGTTGGCGTTGTACAAGGTCAACAAGCTGCATCTGCATCTCAGCGACGACCAGGGCTGGCGCATCGCCATCGACTCCTGGCCGAGGCTTGCGACCTACGGCGGCTCGACGCAGGTGGGCGGCGGCGCCGGCGGCTACTACACGAAGGCCGACTACAAGGAGATCGTCCGGTACGCGGGCTCCCGCTATCTGGAGGTCGTCCCCGAGATAGACATGCCGGGCCACACGAATGCCGCGTTGGCCTCCTACGCCGACCTGAACTGCGACGGCGTGGCGCCCCCGCTCTACACCGGCACGGAGGTCGGCTTCAGCTCGCTGTGCGTGGACAAGGAGATCACGTACGACTTCGTGGACGACGTGGTGCGTGAGCTGGCCGCGCTCACCCCGGGCCGCTATCTCCACATCGGCGGCGACGAGGCGCACTCCACCAGCCATGCGGACTATGTGAAGTTCATGGACCGGGTGCAGCCGATCGTCGCCAAGTACGGGAAGACGGTGGTGGGTTGGCACCAGCTGACCGGGGCGACGCCGGCGAAGGGGGCGCTCGCGCAGTACTGGGGGCTGGATGACACCAGTGCCGCGGAGAAAGAGCAGGTCGCGGAAGCGGCTCGGAATGGCACGGGACTGATCCTTTCTCCTGCCGACCGGCTCTACCTCGACATGAAGTACGACGCGAACACTCCGCTGGGGCTGTCCTGGGCGGGGTACGTCGAGGTGCAGCGGTCGTACGACTGGGATCCGGGTGCCTACCTGGCCGGGGCGCCCGCTTCGGCGATCCGGGGTGTCGAGGCGCCGCTGTGGAGCGAGACGCTCACGAAGTCCGCGGACATCGAGTACATGGCGTTTCCGCGGTTGCCGGGGGTGGCGGAGTTGGGGTGGTCGCCTGCCTCTACCCATGGCTGGGACGGGTACAAGGTGCGGCTTGCTGCGCAGGGGCCGCGGTGGGATGCGTTGGGGATCGGGTATTACCCGTCGCCGCAGGTTCCCTGGGGTTCTGGGTCGTGATTCGGCTGCGGGTCGGTGGGGGCTGGTCGCGCAGTTCCCCGCGCCCCTAAAGAAGGGCGTGGCCGTCAAGGGCGTCCAGAAGTGACGACGGGCCCCCGGAGGACCGTACTCCGGGGGCCCGTCTGTCTGTGAAGGGCCGCTACAGCCCTGCTATGGGGTTCTTGAGGGTGCCGATCAGTTGCAGTGCGCCCGCCGGGTCGGCCAGGTCCACCATCTGCTTGTTGTTGCGCAGTTGGAGGCGGTTGAGGCAGGACAGGGCGAAATCGGGGGCGAACATGTCGTACTGCTTGAACTTGTCGGCGAGTTCGGGGACCGAGTGCTGGTAGTCGCGGGTGACCTCGGCGACCGTCCGCCAGAAGTCGTCCTCCTCGATGATCCCCTCGGCGGCGAGGTTCGCGGCGAGGAAGCGGAAGAAGCAGTCGAAGACGTCGGTGAAGATGGAGAGGAGCTTCTTCTCCTCCGGGACCTCCACGCGCAGCCGCTCGACCGTCGGCGGCAGCACCGCGTCCGGGTCCATGACGGCGATCTCCTCGGCGATGTCCTTGTAGATCGCGCGCTCGACCACGCCGTCCTTGAGGACGAGGATCACGTTCTCGCCGTGCGGCATGTAGACCAGGTCGTAGGCGTAGAAGCTGTGCAGGAGCGGGGTGAAGTAGGCCTTGAGGTAGCGGCGCAGCCACTCCTTGGGGGCCAGTCCCGACTGCTCGATCAGCGCGCCCGCGAAGGAGGCGCCCTCGTGGTCCACATGGACGAGGGACGCCATGGTGGCGAGCGACTCGCCGTCCTGGAGCGATGACACCGGGCTCTCGCGCCACAGCGCGGCGAGCATTTTGCGGTATGGCGAGTAGCGGTCCGTCGCCTTCTCGTACTCCAGGTGCCGGTAGCCGACGGCCGCCCGCTCGCGGATGATCGACAGGCCGGTCGACTTCAGCACCGGGTCGTTGTCGATGAGCTGGGCGAGCCAGTCGTTGATCGCGGGCGTGGCCTCCATGTAGGCGGCCGAGAGCCCGCGCATGAAGCCCATGTTGAGGACCGAGAGGGCGGTTTTGACGTAGTGCTTCTCGGGGGCGGACTTGTTGAAGAAGGTCCGGATGGACTGCTGGGCCAGGTACTCGTCGTCGCCCTCGCCCAGGCAGACCAGGAGCCCGCGGGCGACCTCGGCGGCGAAGGTGACGGCGAGCTTGTTCCACCACTGCCAGGGGTGGACGGGGATGAGGAGGTAGTCGTCCGGGGCCAGGCCCTTCGCCGTCAGGGTCTCGTTGAAGCGCTCGACGGTCTCCGCGCCCAACTCCTCGCGTACGAACGACTCGTACTCGATCCCGACCCCCGCCGTGAACGCCGCCCGTGAGCGGTGCGCGGCCAGCCACACCAGCCGGACGGGGCTCGCGGTCTCGGGGGCGTACGACAGGTACTCGTGGATGCCGAAGCCGAGTCGTCCGTTGTTGGCCACGAAGCAGGGGTGGCCCTCGGTCATACCGGTCTCGATGTCCTGGAAGCCGCTGTTCGCCAGCTCGGCGGAGGCTGTCCTCGGCTTGGTGAGCTTGTAGCAGGTGCCGGAGAGGGTGGAGGAGATCTCCTCCAGGTAGACCGGCAGGACCTCGTCGCTCAGGCCCAGGGACTTCTTCAGCTCGATGAAGAAGTCCAGGGCGGCGAGGGGGAGTTCGGCGCCGTCGCGGTGACGGGTGACGGAGTCGGCGTCCACCTGCCAGTGGTCGAGGGCGCGGCGGGTGGCGGTGAAGCGGTAGCGGGTCAGGCCGTCGTCGCTGCGTACGACGTACTGGTCACCGTCCTTCTCGGGGGTGAGCAGCCGCTCGTGCGCGAACTCGGCGAGGGCCTTGCGGATCAGCAGGCGGTTGGCCGTCTCCCAGTGTTCGGGGGAGAGGTGGGCCGTGGCGTCGGCGAGGGTCATGCGGACACCGCCTTCTCGAACTGCTCGCGGGTGCAGAAACTCAGCAACGCTTCTTTCTCCGGCTTCTGTATCTCTCGCTCGGGCACGAACCCGACGGCTGCGTTCAGGGCGTGGACGGCCTTGTTGGTCACGTCCGGCTCGACGACGACGCGGGCGGTGCGCGGGTCCTCGAAGAGATGGGCCATCACGGCGGTGATGACAGCCTTGGTGAAGCCGTGCACGGGCGCGTCGGTCGCCGGCGTGAGGAAGTGCATGCCGACGTCGCCGGGCTGCGGCTCGTACAGGCCGACCAGTTCGCGGTGGGCCGGGTCGTAGTGCTCCATGAGGAACGCGGGCTCGCCGTCGAGCAGCCCGAGCAGGGCGTGGTGGTGCTCGTCGGCCGCGACCTCCATGTAGGCGCGTTCGACGTCCTCCAGCCTGGCGTCCTGCATCATCCAGAAGGCCGCCTTGGGGTGCGTGACCCAGGTGTGCAGCAGCTCGGCGTCCTTCAGGGGGTCGAGCGGACGGAAGGTGAAGGTGCCGAGGTCGGTCGCGGTGCTCATACGGTGAACTCCTGGAACGCGATGGTCTTCTCGACCGGGTAGTACTCGCTGCCGAGCAGCTCACCGATGATGTAGCTGTTGCGGTACGCGCCCATGCCCAGGTCCGGGGACGTGATGCTGTGGGTGTGCACGCCGGCGTTCTGGAGGAAGACGCCGCGGCCCGTGGTGTCGATCGAGTAGTTGCGGGCGACGTCGAAGTTGCCCTGCGAGTCGTAGACCAGACGGTCGCGCACGGGCTTCAGGAACTCCGGCTCGGCGTACTTGTAGCCGGTGGCCAGCACCAGGCCCTGGGACTCGATCTCGTAGTCCTTACCCTGCTCCTCCTGCCGGAAGGAGAGGGTGTACGTGCCGTTCTCGTAACGCGCGTCGCCCAGCGAGGAGTTGGTGAGCAGACGCGTGGGCACCGGGCCGCCGAGGTTCTTCTGGTACAGCAGGTCGAAGATCTCGTTGATCAGGTCACCGTCGATGCCCTTGAACAGGCCCTTCTGCTCGGCCGTGAGCCGGTAGCGGGTGGCCTCGGGCAGCTCGCGGAAGTAGTCGATGTACTCCGGGGAGGTCATCTCCAGCGTGAGCTTGGTGTATTCGAGCGGGAAGAAGCGCGGGGAGCGGGTCACCCAGTTCAGCCGGTAGCCGTGGACGTCGATCTCGCTGAGGAGGTCGTAGTAGATCTCGGCGGCTGACTGGCCGGAGCCGACGAGCGTGATCGACTCCTTCTTCTGAAGCTCCGCCTTGTTCTGCATGTAGCGGGAGTTGTGGAAGAAGTCGCCGCCCAGGCCGCGCACGGCCTCCGGGAAGTACGGCGACGTGCCGGTGCCGAGGACCAGGTGGCGGGCGCGGAAGATCTCGTTCTTCGTGGTGCGTACGACGTACAGGCCGTCCCCTTCGTCGTACGTCACGTCCGCCACCGTCGTGCTGAAGCGGACGCTGCTGAGTTTGTTCGCGGCCCAGCGGCAGTAGTCGTCGTACTCGACGCGCAGGGGATAGAAGTTCTCGCGGATGTAGAACGAGTACAACCGCCCCTGTTCTTTGAGGTAGTTGAGGAAGGAGTACGGCGACGTCGGGTCGGCGAGGGTGACCAGGTCCGACATGAACGGGGTCTGGAGGTGGGCGCCGTCCAGGAACATGCCCGCGTGCCACTCGAAGTCGGGCTTCGACTCCAGGAAGACCCCGTCGAGTTCGTCGATGGGCTCGGTCAGACAGGCCAGGCCGAGGTTGAAGGGGCCGAGGCCTATCCCGACGAAGTCGAGGAGCTTTTCAGCGGCTTCGATCTTTTCAGGGGCTTCAGGAAGCGCGGACAACGGTCTCTCCCAGGTACTGCTCGGCGTGGCCGGCGATCAGATCGAGGACGGCGGCGATGTCGGCCGTCGTGGTCTCGGGGTTGAGCAGGGTGAACTTCAGGTAGTGGCGGCCGCCGACCTTGGTGCCCGCGACCACCGCGTCACCGGAGGCGAACACGGCCTTGCGGGCGTACAGGTTGGCCCGGTCGATCTCGGCGGGGTCGGTGACGGCGGCCGGGATGTAGCGGAAGACGAGGGTGGAGAGCGAGGGCTGAACGACCACGTCGAAGCGCGGGTCGGCGGCGAGCAGCTGCCAGCCCTCGGCGGCCAGGTCGCAGACCTCGTCGAAGAGCTCGCCGATGCCGTCGGCGCCCATGACGCGCAGCGTCATCCACAGCTTGAGCGCGTCGAAGCGGCGGGTGGTCTGGAGCGACTTGTCGACCTGGTTGGGTATGCGCTCCTGCACCATGCGGCGCGGGTTGAGGTACTCCGCGTGATAGGTGGCGTGGCGGAGCGTCGCGGCGTCCCGGACCAGCACGGCCGACGAACTCACCGGCTGGAAGAAGGACTTGTGGTAGTCGACGGTGACGGAGTCGGCGCGCTCGATGCCGTCGATGCGGTGGCGGTACTTGAGCGAGGCGAGGAGCCCGCAGCCGTAGGCGGCGTCGACGTGCATCCAGGTGTTGTACTGCTCGCACAGCTCGGCGATCTCGGGCAGCGGATCGATGGAGCCGAAGTCGGTGGTGCCGCTCGTGGCGACGACCGCCATGGGCACCAGGCCGTCCTTCTTGCAGCGCTCCAGCTCGTGGGCGAGGGCGACCGTCTGCATGCGCTTGTCGTGGTCGACGGGGACGGAGACCACGGAGTCCGGGCTCAGACCGAGGAGTTTGGCCGACTTCTTCACGCTGAAGTGGCTCACCTCGGAGGCGAAGATGCGCAGTTTGGCGAAGGAGTCGGACTTCGCCTCCTCACGGGCCAGCAGCAGCGCCTGGAGGTTGGACTGCGTACCGCCCGAGGTGAACACGCCGTCGGCGGCCGGTCCGAGGCCTATTCGGGCGGTCGTCCAGTCGATGAGCTTGCGCTCGATGAGGGTGCCGCCGGCCGACTGGTCCCAGGTGTCCAGGGAGGAGTTGACGGCGGAGAGGATCGCCTCGCCGAGCACGGCCGGGATGACGACCGGGCAGTTGAGGTGGGCGAGGTAGCGGGGGTGGTGGAAGTAGATCGCGTCCCGGAGGTAGACGTCCTCCAGTTCGTCGAGGGCCGCGGCGGTGTCGAGCAGCGGCCGGTCGAGGTCGATCGCGTCGACACGGGGGGCGAGCGCGTCGACGGTGACGCCGGTGAACGGACGGTCGGTGGTGGCGAGTTTGGCCGCCACCCGCTCGATTCCTTCGGTCACGGAGCTGCGGTACCGCTCCGCGGTCGTGTCATTGAGCAGGTGCGAGCGCATGAGGGGGTCCTCCGGTGGGACGATCCGTGCGGGACGGGCGAAGCGGAGTATGGGCTTCAACTTAGGTTAGCCTAACCTAAGTTAGCCAGATTTTACGCAAGGGAAACCCAACCCCGCCCGTGACGGTGATCACTCCTGTCGCTGTCGCATCACTCGCCGCGCTCGCGCAGCTGCTCCTCGGTCAGCCCCTGCCGCCAGTAGCCCACGAACGTGACCCGGCGGCGGTCGATCCCGCGCTCGCCCACAAAGTGCCGGCGCAGCTGCTTCACACAGCCGGACTCGCCCGCGATCCAGACGTACGGGTGCTCGGCGGGCGGGAGTTGGGCGTCGCGCAGGGCGCCGAGGGCCATGGGGGACCCCTCAATGCCCGGCTTCTCGGCGACCAGCCAGTTGATCTCCACGTCCGCCTCGGTCGCCAGGTCCTGGATGTCACCGGCGTGGTGCACCTCCAGCCAGACCCGGGCGCGGGTGCCGGCCGGCAGCGACTCGACGATGGCGGAGACCGCGGGTACGGCCGTCTCGTCGCCCCAGATCACGACCAGGTCCGTGTCGGCGGGCGGCCGGAAGCGGATGGCCCGGTTGTCGGCGATCGCCGGTCCGAGCAGCTGCACCTTGTCCCCGGCGGCGGCCCGCGCGGCCCACCGGGAGGCAGGCCCGGCGGGCTCGTGCAGCACGAAGTCGATGTCGATCTCGTCGGGATCCCGCCGCAACGCCCGGAGCGTGTACGACCGCATCACGGCCCGCACGTCGTCGGGCTGTTCGCGCCACGCCTGCCACCAGCCGTCACCGAGCTCGACGGGGACGCGGGGCTCGGTCCGGCCCTCGGCGGGGATGAACAGCGACAGCGACTGGTCGCACCCGTCGGAGAAGAACTGCTGGAGGTCTTCGCCTGTGAAGCTGACCCGGACCAGAGACGGCCCGAGCCGCCGAGTCCGCACGACGTGCAGGGAGAAGAAACGGAACGGGGCGGCTACGGCGGTGGTCATCGGGGCGCTCCTGTGATCAGGCGGCGGGGTGACGTCCTTGTCTTTTAGGGGCGCGGGGAACTGCGCGACCAGCCACAACGGACCCGCAGTCACCCGCAAAGCTCAGCCACCCCTAATTCAGCTGACCTTCTTCGCGTTCTCAAGGGCCTCAGCGAGGTTCTCCAGAAGCGGCGTGCACTTGTCGTACGACAGGATCGGCTCCGGCGACCGCGCGATGACCTGCCCCGCCTTCACCGCAGGCAGCTTCTTCCACGTCGCCTCAGTGATGTCCGCCGGCTGAATCGTCGAAGTCCGGTCGTCCATCATGATGATGTCGGCCTTGTACTTGTCGACGTTCTCCCAGCTGAGGCTCTCGAACCAGCCACCGCCCACGGCCTTGGCCTTCTCGGGGGGCTCGACGAAGTTCACGCCGAGGGCCTTGAAGTACTCGAGGTCGATGGAGAGGTTCGTGCCGGAGACGTAGAACAGGTCCTGGCTGGCGGAGCCGGCCATCACCTTGATGTCGGGCTTGGCCTTGGCGGCGGCACGCAGCCGCGCGGCCGCGTCCTCGAACTTCTTCTTGGCCTCGGTGACCGCGGCGGCCTTCATGTCCCCGCCGAGCGACTCCGCGAGCGCCCACATGCGCTCCAGCGGCTCGGTGATCTGGCGGTCGTAGACGGAGATACCGACGCTCGGGGCGAGCTTGGCGATCTTGTCCTTGGACGCCTCGGGGACGTACCAGAGGGTGCCGGCGTCGTCGAACATCGTGGAGATGAGGACGTCCGGGGCGAGGGCGGCGTACTTCTCGACGTTGAACTGGTCCCAGGCGTTGCCGAGAATGGTCACCTTGCTGATGTCCATGTCGCCGGCCTGGACGTCGGCCTTGCCGTCCGTGGTCTTCGTCGGGCCGAAAACGCCCTTGACGGAGATGCCGTAGTCGTACAGTGCGGCGGCGACGCCGGTGAACGCGACGATGTTCGCCGGGGCCTTGTCGAGCTTCACCGTCGTACCGCGGTCGTCCTTGAACGACCAGGGGCCGGAGGTGTTGGCGGATGCCTTCGCGTCCGAGCCCTCGCTGCCCGAGTCGTCGTCGCCGCAGGCTGCGAGCACGGCGCCGAGGCCGAGGGCGCCGCCCGCGGCGAGGATGCCGCGGCGGGTGAGGTGGGTGGCTCTGGCGTTGGGCATGGGTACGCTGCTTTCGAACGGGGTGGATCACCTGCTGGACATTGCGAAAGTAGGTTAGCCTAACCTCATTACTTGTCCAGGGGGCGGGCAACCCCCTTGCTCAAGCCTGTGCGAAGCCGGTGACCTGCGGCTCAGCCCGTCAGCCCCAACTCCCGTGCGATCAGCATCCGTTGGACTTCACTCGTGCCCTCGCCGATCTCCAGGATCTTCGAGTCACGCCACATTCGCGCCACCGGGTACTCGTTCATGAAGCCGTAGCCGCCGTGGATCTGGGTCGCCTCGCGGGCGTTGTCGACGGCGATGGTGGACGAGTAGAGCTTGGCCAGTGCCGCCTCCTTCTTGAAGGGGTCCCCGGTCACCAGACGGGAGGCGGCGTCGCGCCAGGCCAGGCGGGAGGTGTGGGCCTTCATCTCCATGTCGGCGAGCTTGAACTGGATCGCCTGGTTGGCGCCGATGGGACGGCCGAAGGCCTGGCGTTCCCTGGCGTACTTCAGGGACTCGTCGACGCAGCCCTGGGCCAGGCCGGTCGCCAGCGCCGCGATCGCGATACGGCCCTCGTCGAGGATGCGCAGGAACTGGGCGTAGCCGCGGCCCTCCTCGCCCAGGAGGTTCGCGGCCGGGACCCGGACGTCCGCGAAGGACAGCTCGCGGGTGTCCGAGGCGTTCCAGCCGACCTTCGAGTAGGGGGCGGCGACCGTGAAACCGGGCGTGCCGGACGGGACGATGATCGCGGAGATCAGCGGCCTGCCGTCCGGCTTGCGGCCCGTGACCGCCGTGACCGTCACCAACTTCGTGATGTCCGTGCCGGAGTTGGTGATGAAGCACTTCGTGCCGTTGATCACCCATTCGTTCGTCTCGGCGTCCAGACGGGCCGTCGTACGCGTCGCGCCCGCGTCGCTGCCGCCGTCCGGCTCGGTCAGGCCGAAGGCGCCGAGGATCTCGCCGGTGCAGAGGCGGGGGAGCCACTCGCGCTTCTGCTCCTCCGTGCCGAAGAGGTGGATCGGCATCGCGCCGAGCGAGACGCCCGCCTCCAGGGTGATGGCCACCGAGGAGTCGACCCGGGCCAGCTCCTCCAGAGCCACGCCCAGCGCCAGATAGTCGCCGCCCATACCGCCGTACTCCTCCGGGAACGGCAGCCCGAACAGGCCCATGCGGCCCATCTCGCGGACGATCTCGTACGGGAATTCATGGTGTTCGTAGAACTCGCCGATCTTGGGTGCGACCACGTCGTGCGCGAACTGCTCGACCGTACGCCGGAGTTCTTCGAGTTCGGGGGAGAGACGGTGGTCCATGGCAGATCACTGCTCCTTGTGGGGCTGTGTCGTTTTGGCGAGTGCACGGACGGTGCGGGACGGGCTGGGTCGGCCCAGTCGGTCGGCCATCCACACGCTGGTGGCGACGAGGCGGCCGAGGTCTACTCCGGTGTCGATGCCGAGTCCCTGGAGCATCCACACGAGGTCTTCGGTGGCGAGGTTGCCGGTGGCGGACTTGGCGAACGGGCAGCCGCCGAGGCCGCCCGCCGAGGCGTCGACGGTGGTGACGCCGTGTTGCAGCGCGGCCAGGGTGTTGGCGAGTGCCTGGCCGTACGTGTCGTGGAAGTGCACACCGATCGCGGAGGTCGGCACGCCCTCTTCGTTCAGCTCGGCCAGCAGGTTCTGGACGTGCGCCGGGGTCGCCACGCCGATCGTGTCGCCGAGGCTCAGCTCGTCGCAGCCCATGTCCATCAGCGCCTTGCTGATCCGCACGACCTGGTGGACCGGGACCGGGCCCTCCCAGGGGTCGCCGAAGCACATCGACAGATAGCCGCGGACATGGACCTTGTGGTCCTTCGCCCGCGCGACCACCGGCTCGAACATGGCCAGCGCCTCGTCGACCGTGCGGTTGAGGTTGGCCTTCGCGAAGGACTCGGTGGCGCTGGCGAAGACGGCGACGCGACGCGCGTGCAGGGCCAGCGCCCGGTCGAGCCCGCGGGCGTTCGGCACCAGGACCGGGAGCGCGACCGGCAGCTCGCGCACGAGCGGGAACAGCTGTTCCGCGTCCGCCAGTTGGGGCACCCACTCGGGGTGGACGAAGCTGGTGGCCTCGATCGTCGTCAGGCCCGCGTCGGCCAGGCGGCGGATGAACTCCGCCTTGATCTCGGTCGGCACGGTCGACTTCTCGTTCTGGAGACCGTCGCGCGCGCCGACCTCGAAGATCCTTACCCGTGGGGGCAGGTCCTGGGCCGGTACGACCATGGGGAGTCCCTGAACCGTCATTCCGCTGCCTCCTCGTGCGGTGAGACGACCGCCAGTACCTGGTCCATGGCGACCGTCGTGCCCGGCGCCACGTCCAGCTCGGCGACCGTGCCGGCGTGCGGGGCGGAGATGACGTGCTCCATCTTCATCGCCTCCACGACCAGCAGGCTCTGGCCCGCGCTCACCTCGTCGCCGACGGCGACCTTCACGACCGTCACCGTCCCGGGCATGGGCGCGGTGAGCGAGTCGGCACCGGAGTGCGCGGCCCGGGTGAGCGACGCGGCCACCGGATCGTGGTCCCGCACCTGCCAGACGTCGCCGTCGCGGCCCAACCAGTCGCCGGCCCGGTGGAAGGTGTGCCGGACACCGTCCAGCAGCACCGACACCTCGTCGTCGGTGACGGTGTGGGTGCCGCGCGGGACGTACTCCACGGGGTCGTTCACCCGGAGGTGGAAGCCGACCGGCTTGGCCTCCCCGCCCAGCCGCCAGCCGCTCGGCACCGAGAACGGGTCGGTCCAGCCGTCGCCGCGCGGCCGGAGGGCTTCCAGGCGTACGGCCGCTGCCGCCTCGTAGACCTCTTCGGGTACGTCGGTGGAGACGAGGTCGGGCACAACCCGTTCGACCAGCCCCGTGTCCAACTCGCCCGCGACCACGGCCGGATGACCCAGCAGCCTCCGCAGGAACCCCGCGTTCGTCTGCACGCCCAGCGTCACCGTCCCGGCGAGGGCCGCCCGGAGCTTCCTGATCGCGGTCGCACGATCGGGGCCGTACGCGATCACCTTGGACAGCATCGGGTCGTACAGGCTGCCGACCTCCGTGCCCTCGCTGAGCCCGGAGTCGGTGCGGACGCCGTCGCCCTGGGGCTCGCGGAGACCGAGCACGGTGCCGCCGGTCGGGAGGAACCCGCGCGCGGGGTCCTCGGCGCAGACGCGGGCCTCGATCGCGTGCCCGGTGAGCGAGATGTCCTCCTGCGCCCACGGCAGTCGCTCGCCCGCCGCCACCCGCAGCTGCCACTCCACCAGGTCCAGGCCCGTGATCAGCTCCGTCACCGGGTGCTCGACCTGGAGGCGGGTGTTCATCTCCATGAAGGAGTACGACGACGGATCGCCGCCGGGGACGATGAACTCGACCGTGCCCGCGCCGACGTACCCGCAGGAACGGGCCGCCTGGATCGCCGCCTCGCCCATGGACGCACGCGTGGCCTCGTCGAGCAGGACGGAAGGCGCCTCCTCGATGATCTTCTGGTGGCGGCGCTGGAGGGAGCACTCGCGCTCGCCCAGGTGGATCACGTTCCCGTGGGAGTCCGCCAGGACCTGGATCTCGATGTGCCGGGGCCGGTCGATCCACCGCTCGACGAGCAGCGTGTCGTCGCCGAAGGAGGCCGCGGCCTCGCGCCGGGCCGCCGCGATCTCCTCGTCCAGGACGGCCAGGTCCCGCACCAGCCGCATGCCCTTGCCGCCACCGCCGGCCGACGGCTTGAGCAGCACGGGTGCACCCAACTCGCGGGCCGCGTCCGCCAGTTCGGGGTCGCGTCCGCCGGGCACCACCGGCACCCCGGCCGCCGCGACCGTCTCCTTCGCGCGGATCTTGTCACCCATCAGGGAGATGGCCTGCGCGGGCGGTCCGATGAAGACCAGCCCTTGTGCGTCGCACGCGCGCGCGAAGGCGGTGTTCTCGGCGAGGAAGCCGTACCCGGGGTGGACCGCCTGTGCGCCGGTGCGGGCGGCGGCGTCGAGGATGCGCTCCGCGGACAGATAGCTCTGCGCCGCCGGGGCCGGTCCGATCCGTACCGCCGTGTCGGCCTCCCGGACGTGCCGGGCGTCGGCGTCCGCGTCGGAGAAGACGGCGACCGAGCGGACGCCCAGAGCGCGCAGCGTGCGGATGACCCGGACGGCGATCTCACCCCGGTTGGCGACAAGCACTGTGTCGAACATCGTCGTAAGGTCCCTCACATCCGGAAGACGCCGAACTGGGGCTCGCCCAGGGGCGCGTTGGCGCACGCGGTCAGGGCCAGGCCCAGCACCTGACGGGTCTCCAGCGGGTCGATGACGCCGTCGTCCCAGAGGCGGGCGGTGGCGTAGTAAGCGTTCCCCTGACGCTCGTACTGCGCACGGATCGGCGCTTTGAAGTCCTCTTCCTCGTCCTGTGGCCAGGACTCCCCGCGGCCCTCCAACTGGTCCCGCTTGACGGTCGCGAGGACGGACGCGGCCTGCTCGCCGCCCATGACGGAGATCTTGGCGCCCGGCCACATCCACAGGAAGCGGGGGGAGTAGGCGCGGCCGCACATCGAGTAGTTCCCGGCGCCGTACGAGCCGCCCACCACGACGGTCAGTTTCGGCACCCGGGTCGTGGCGACCGCCGTCACCATCTTGGCGCCGTGCTTGGCGATGCCACCGGCCTCGTAGTCCCGCCCGACCATGAACCCGGAGATGTTCTGGAGGAACACCAGCGGGATCCCGCGCTGGTCGCACAGCTCGATGAAGTGGGCGCCCTTCTGGGCGGACTCGGAGAACAGGATGCCGTTGTTGGCGACGATGCCGACCGGGTGGCCGTGGATCCGGGCGAAGCCGGTGACCAGGGTCTGCCCGAACTCGGCCTTGAACTCGGCGAAGCGGGAGCTGTCGGTGACGCGCGCGATGACCTCGCGGACGTCGTACGGAGTACGGGGGTCGGCGGGCACGGCGCCGTACAGCCCGTACGGGTCGACCTTGGGTTCCGTGGCGGGCTCCACATTCCAGGGCAGCGGCCCGCGCGCGGGAAGCGTGGCGACGATGTTGCGGACGATGCGCAGCGCGTGCGCGTCGTCCTCCGCGAGGTGGTCGGTCACGCCGGACACACGCGCGTGGACCTCGCCGCCGCCGAGCTCCTCCGCGGTGACGACCTCACCGGTGGCGGCCTTCACGAGCGGGGGCCCGCCGAGAAAGATGGTCCCCTGATTGCGGACGATCACGGCCTCGTCGCTCATCGCGGGGACGTACGCCCCGCCGGCCGTGCACGAGCCGAGGACGGCGGCGATCTGCGGGATGCCGGCCGCCGACATCCGGGCCTGGTTGTAGAAGATGCGCCCGAAGTGCTCGCGGTCGGGGAAGACCTCGTCCTGCATGGGGAGGAAGGCGCCGCCGGAGTCGACGAGGTAGAGACAGGGCAGCCGGTTCTCCAGGGCGACTTCCTGCGCCCGCAGATGCTTCTTCACGGTGACGGGGTAGTACGTCCCCCCCTTCACGGTGGCGTCATTGGCGACGATCACGCACTCGCGCCCGCCGACCCGCCCGATCCCGGCGATGACACCGGCCGCCGGGGCCTGTCCGTCGTACATCCCGTCGGCCGCCAGCGGGGCCAGCTCCAGGAAGGGCGAGCCGGGGTCGAGGAGGGTGTCGACCCGGTCGCGGGGCAGCAGCTTGCCGCGCGCGGTGTGGCGGGCACGGGCCTTCTCGCCGCCGCCGAGCCGGGCGGCGGCCAGCTTGCCGCGCAGCTCCTCGACGAGCGCCAGCTGCGCCGCCTCATTGGCCCGCCAGGCCTCCGACGCGGGGTCTGCCGCGCTGTGGAGCTCCGGTGCCTGTTGCATCCTGCGGTCCCCTCACCTTGTTAATGAGCGTTAACCCATTTCCTTCAGGTTAACGACCACTAACCTCCCTGTCTAGAATTGCCTTCATGGCCACCAGAACCGACGCCCCCACCCGCCGTGAGCAGATCCTCAAGGAGGCGGCTCGACTCTTCGCCGAGCGCGGCTTCCACGGGGTGGGAGTCGACGAGATAGGTGCCGCGGTGGGCATCAGCGGCCCCGGTCTCTACCGGCACTTCGCGGGCAAGGACGCGATGCTCGCCGAGCTGCTGGTGGGCATCAGCGGCCAGCTGCTGACGGGCGGGAAGCGCAGGGTCGCCGAGACGGACGGCAACGCCGACGCGCTCCTCGACTCCCTCATCGAGGGCCACATCGACTTCGCCCTCGACGACCGTCCCCTCATCACCCTGCACGACCGCGAGCTGGACCGCCTCCGCGACAGCGACCGCAAGCTCGTACGGCAGCTTCAGCGGCAGTACGTCGAGCTGTGGGTGGAGGTGGTGCGCGAGGTGTACCCGGGGTTGAACGAACCGACGGCCCGGTCGGCGGTGCACTCGGTCTTCGGGCTGCTGAACTCGACCCCGCATCTGGGGCGGCCGGGGGCCTTGCCGGGGCGCGGGGTCACGGCGGAGCTGCTGCACCGGATGGCGCGGGGGGCGTTCGCGGCGGCGGGGGCGTGACGAGCGTTACGTACGGGCCGGTCTGGACGCGGCTTCGTACTCGCCGGTACGGTGGTTGCTGAGCAAGCGCTTAGCCATGGGACCGCAACCATCGATTGAGGAACCCCCACGGCGAGCAACCAGGTACGCGAGAGCGGCGCCGGTTTAGGCGCACAGAAGGGGTGGCGGCGTGCGCCGTACTGTGTTCAACGAGGATCACGAGGCGTTCCGGGAGACCCTTCGCGCCTTCATCGAGGCCGAGGTCGTGCCGGTCTACGACGAGTGGTTCGCCGCGGGCCAGGCGCCGCGCGACTTCTACTACAAGCTCGCCGAGCTCGGCATCTTCGGTATCCGCGTGGACGAGGAGTTCGGCGGCGCCGGCATCGACTCGTACAAGTTCGAGGCCGTGATGTACGAGGAGACGGCTCGCGCGGGTGTCCAGTTCGGCGGCTCCGGTGTGCACGTGCTGCTCGGTCTGCCGTACATCAAGATGCTCGCCACGGATGAGCAGAAGAAGCGGTTCCTGCCGAAGTTCGTCTCCGGTGAGGAGATGTGGGCCCTGGCGATGACCGAGCCGGGCACCGGGTCCGACCTCGCGGGCATGAAGACCACCGCCAAGCTGAGCGAGGACGGCACGCACTACGTCCTCAACGGCGCCAAGACCTTCATCACCGGTGGTGTCCACGCCGACAAGGTCATCGTCTGCGCCCGCACCGCCGCGCCCACCGCCGAGGACCGCCGCTTCGGCATCTCCCTCTTCGCCGTGGACACCAAGTCCGAGGGCTACTCGATCGGGCGGAAGCTCGACAAGCTGGGCCTCAAGACCTCCGACACCGCCGAGCTCGCGTTCGTCGACGTCAAGGTGCCCGTCGAGGACCTCCTCGGCGAGGAGAACAAGGGCTTCTCCTACCTCGGCCACAACCTCGCCTCCGAGCGCTGGGGCATCGCCTTCGGCGCCTACGCGCAGGCCAAGGCCGCGGTCCGGTTCGCCAAGGAGTACGTGCAGGAGCGCACCGTCTTCGGCAAGCCCGTCGCCTCCTTCCAGAACACCAAGTTCGAGCTGGCCGCCTGCCAGGCCGAGGTGGACGCGGCCGAGGCCGTCGTCGACCGTGCGCTGGAGGCCCTGGACGCCGACGAGCTCACCCCCGCCGAGGCCGCCAGCGCCAAGCTGTTCTGCACCGAGGTCGCGCACCGCGTGATCGACCGCTGCCTCCAGCTGCACGGCGGCTACGGCTTCATGAACGAGTACCCGATCGCCCGCCTGTACGCCGACAACCGCGTCAACCGTATCTACGGCGGCACCAGCGAGATCATGAAGACGATCATCGCGAAGGACATGGGGCTGTAAGACTTCACGGCCCCGCGTCGTGTGATCTTCAACCAAATGTCTACTCGCGGGTAACATTCGGCGGTCCGGCGTAACACGGGGCTGGGAGACTCATCCCATGAGCCAGGCACTACAGGGTCTCCTCGATCTGCTCGACCTTGAGCAGATCGAGGAGAACATCTTCCGCGGCCAGTCCCGCTCCGCCGTCGTCCCACGCGTCTTCGGCGGACAGGTCGCGGCCCAGGCGCTCGTCGCCGCCGGGCGTACGGTCCCCGAGGACCGTCTCGCCCACTCCCTCCACGCGTACTTCCTGCGCGCCGGCGACCCCGGCGCGCCCATCGTCTACACCGTCGACCGCATGAACGACGGCCGCTCCTTCACCGCGCGCCGCGTCGTCGCGGTCCAGCACGGACAGCCGATCTTCGCCCTGTCCGCGTCCTTCCAGAAACACGAGGAAGGCTTCGACCACCAGGCGCCGATGCCGTCGTCCCCCGACCCCGCCACGCTCCCCACCGCCGAGGAGCGGATGAGCGGGTACGGCCACCTCTCCCCCGACGTCCTGGAGAAGTTCGCCGAGGCCCGCGCCGCCGTCGACCTGCGCTACGTCGAGGAACCTCCGTACGGCAAGTTCGGCGAGCCCCGCGAACCGCACTCCCAGGTCTGGTTCCGCACCAACGGCAAGCTGGCCGACGACCCTCTCCTGCACGTCGTCCTCGCCACCTACGTCTCCGACATGACGCTCCTCGACTCGATCCTCCTCGCGCACGGGCGCGGCGGCTGGGCCGTCGGGGACGTCGTCGGCGCCTCCCTCGACCACGCGATGTGGTTCCACCGCCCCTTCCGTGCCGACGAGTGGCTCCTGTACGACCAGGAGTCGCCGTCCGCGCACGGCGGCCGCGGCCTCGGCCAGGCCCGGATCTACACCCAGGACGGAAACCTCGCGATCTCGGTGATACAGGAGGGCGTCGTCCGCGCCCCTCGATCACACTGAGGGGCATGAGTCCACCGGAAGGCGGCGGCGAGAGCACCACCACGGTCATCGTCGCCGCCCTCGCCAATCTCGGGATCGCGGCCGCCAAGGCCGTCGCCGGCGTCATCAGCGGATCCAGCGCGATGCTCTCCGAGGCCGCACACTCCGTCGCCGACACCGTCACCGAGCTGCTGCTGCTCACGGCCCTCAAGCGCAGCGAGAAACCCGCCGACGAGGAACATCCGCTCGGCTACGGCCCCGAGCGGTACATCTGGGCGCTGCTCGCCGCCGTCGCCACCTTCGTCGGCGGCGCGGTCTTCTCGATCTACGACGGGATCCACACCCTGGTCGAGGGCGAGGAGCTGGGTGACCCGCTCGTGTCGTACATCGTGCTCGCCCTCGCGTTCCTGCTGGAGGGCTACTCCCTGCGGACCGGCCTGAAGCAGGCGCGCGGCGAGGCGGCCCGCTTCAAGGCGCCCTTCAAGGTCTACCTCCGGCACACCCCCGACACCGCCGTGAAGGCCGTCGTCCTGGAGGACACGGCCGCGCTCGCGGGCCTGCTGCTGGCGGCGGGCGGCCTGCTCGGCGGGCAGCTCACCGGGTCGGGCGTATGGGACGGCATCGCCTCCCTCTGCATCGGCCTGCTCCTGCTGTACGTCGCCTGGGTCCTCGGCCGCTCCAACGCCGAACTCCTCATCGGCCGCCCGCTGCCGAAGCCCATGCGGGAGCGGATCCGCGCCGAGCTGCTGGCCGTGGAGCACATCGAGGCCGTACTGGAGCTGACGACACTCGTGCAGGGACCGCGGGAGGCGCTGGTCGCCGCGAAGATCGACTTCCGGGACATCTCGACGGCCGCGCAGATCGAGTGGGCCTGCGAGCAGGCCGAGCAGCGGCTGCGGGAGGCGTTCCCCGCGGTGACCCGGCTGTATCTGGATCCGACGCCAGGGCATGCGCAGCGACGGGAAGAGGGGCTCAACCCCTGGCCCTGAACGCCGGTCCGCGTGCTTGCCGAGGCTCGGGGCTGTCCGGCGGACCATGTCGCAGACGCGGGGCCCGCCACGCCGATCTGCGGTGTTGTCGCCGGTTGCCGACTCCCCACGCTCGAAGGCGCTCGCGCGGGGGACCCCCATCGCGTCGACCGACCTGATCTGCCGGACAGGCCCTAGGCCAGCCCCGCCTCCGTCAGCAGATACGCCGTCAACGGGTCGTAGTAGCGCGGGCTGAGCACGTGGTCGTCGAGCGGGATCGCGACCTGGAGGGTGCCTTCGGACTCGGCGAGGAAGAGGGCGGGGTCGTTGCAGTCCGCGTAACCGACGGAGTCGACGCCGTGCTGGGCGGCGTAACCGGCCCAGCCGTGGTCGGCGACGACCAGGTCGGGCAGCGGGCGGCCCTCCTGATCGAGGCTCGTGAGGATGGCGCGCATCGGATCGCCGGAGTGCGTGTGCCACAGCGTGGCGCCGTGCTCCAGCATCGCCACGTCCGCGAACTGCATGACGTACCCCTCGTCCGTCTGGAGCCCGTCCGGGATCACGACGATCTCGCAGCCGGCCGTGCGCAGCGCGGCGGCCGTGGCGCGGTGCACGTCGAGCAGGCCGCCGGGGTGGCCGGTGGCGAACAGCACCCGCTGCTCGCCGTCCGCCGCCTTGCGCAGCCGGGCCGCCATCCGGTCCAGGGCGTCGACCGTCAGCTCGGGGTCGATGGTGTCCTGGCCGTACCGGTACTCCGGATCGTCATGGACACCCACCCGCTCCGTCATCACCGCGAGCACGTCCTGCTCGTCCGTCCAGCGCTCCCCGAGCTCGAGGCCGAGCCAGTAATGCCGGTCGCCGTTCGCCAGCTTGCGGTAGTGGGAGAGGTTGTTCTCGCGAGGGGTGGCCACGTCGCCCGCGATGCGGGTCTTCACGAGGTGGTCGACGAGCTCGGCGCGGCTGGGTGTCCCGGGTATCGGCATGAGAACCATTGTGGAGCAGACCTCTGTGCGAACACCCGGCGTCCCGACCGCTGGGACGTGCGTCACTCACCGTTTCCGCAGGGCGAACCACAGTTCCATGCGTACGTCGGGATCGTCCAAGTCGGCGTCCAGCAGCGCCGCGCACCGGGCGATCCGCTGCCGCACGGTGTTTCGGTGCACGGACAGCGCCACGGCCGTACGGTCCCAACTCCCGTGCAGGGAAAGCCAGGTGTGCAGGGTCTCGGTGAGGGCCGGGGTGGCGGCGACGGGGGCGAGGAGGGTGCGGGCGTGCGCCTCGGCCTCGTCCTGCGGGAAGAGTTCGGTGAGACTGCGGTGGGCGCCGTGCCGGATCAGGGCCGTGCGGGTGGCACGCGCGCGTGCCAGGGCACGGGCCGCCTGAGTGTCGGCGGCCGGCCACTCCTGCGGCGCGACGGCCGCGCTGACCCCGAGCGTCCAGCCGGGCTGCGGGGCGATCTCACGGACCGGTACGAGTACTCGTACGACATCCCCTGCGAGGTCCACCAACGGCGAACCGAGCGCGGCGCCCAGCGCGGAGGCGGCGACCGCGTCGGGGGTGTGCGCGTCGGGCCGCGCATGCACGACCAGCCACCGGTCACCGCCTGGACGCTTCGCTGGAAGTGCCGAGATGTGCCGTCGGTCTGCTGCGGCGCCATCGTGGCTGGTCGCGCAGTTCCCCGCGCCCCTTCGGGGCGCGGCCAAACCGCAGCCGACTTCACCTGATCTGCTGAGTAGCGGCGCGACGTCCTCGGGAGGGCTGCCCAGCAGCAGCCGTACCAGCGCGGAGGACCGGGCCGCACCCGCGCCGCTGTGGTGTTCGCCGGTGAGGAGGGTGAGCAGCACCGCGGCGACGGAGGCGATGGTGTGGTCACCGGGGTCGCGCTGCGGGGCCGCGATACCGAGGACGAAGCCCTGACCGGAGCCGAGGGCGTAGGCGGCGAGGTGAGTGCCGGCGACGGTGTCGGTGGCGGAGGTGGGGGAGGGACGGCTCGCGGGTGGGCGTTCGGTGGGCACGGGAGAGCCAGGCGCGCCGGGCTCACGTGGCTGCCGAGCTGTGCCTGTCGGGCCGGGACCCGCGGGTTGCCGAGTCGTGCCTGTCGCGCCGGGCTCTGTCGGTCGTCGAGCTGTGCCTGTCGGGCCGGGACCCGCGGGTTGTCGAGTCGTGTTTGTCGCGCTGGGCTCTGTCGGTCGTCGAGCTGTGCCTGTTGCGCCGGGACCCGCGGGTTGCCGAGCCTTGCCTGTTGCGTCGGGACCCGCGGGTTGTCGAGTCGTGCCTGTCGCTCCGGGCTCCGTCGGCTGCCGGGTCGCGCTCGTCGGCCGTACCACCCCCGCCAGATCCGCGAGCGCCTCCTTCACCTCAGCCCCGGGTCCCCGCCCCGCCTCCGCGATCTCCCCGCCGTCCGGGCCGTACAGCACGGCCCGTCCGCCGACCCGCTGGGCGAGCTGTCGCAGGACCGACGGCACCGGGTCCGGGCGGGACGCGGCGGCCGCCAGGCTCTGCTGGGCCTCCGTCACGCGGCGCAGCTCAGCCAGGCGGGCCTGGGCCATGAGCTGCCAGACCGCGCGGGCCACACCGGAGAAGGTGGTCTGCGGCGGGACCTCGACCAGCGGCAGCTCGTACGCCTCGCAGGCCGCGACCAGCGCCCGCGGCACCGTGTCGTGCACCGGTGCCACACCGAAGCCGAGGGCCGCGCCGCCCGCCGCGACGATCCGGGACACATAGTCGTCGAAGTACGTGCCCGAGCCCGCCGCGTCCTGAATGTGCACCCCGGCGGTCAGCAGCAGCTCGCCGCCCAGCAGATACGGGTACGGGTCCGCCATCTCCGAGGTGTGCGCCCAGTGGATGACGATGTCCGGATCGGTGGGCCCGGCGATCTGGCGCAGGGCGAGGTCCTCGCGGGCCAGGAGTGCCGCGAGGGGCACGGGTGGCGTGGGGGGAACGGCGGGGTCCGGCATGGTGTGCGTTCCCTCCACTCGAAGCACCTTGAATGGATGAAACGTACACTTCGCAGTCGCTTTCCGGCCACCTAGGGTCAGTCCTCAGCACCCGCCGGCGAGACCGACCGAAGGAGGGCCCTGTGGCCATCGACTACACAGTGATCGTCGTCTATCTGGCCGCCATGCTGGCCATGGGCTGGTGGGGCATGCGCCGCGCCAGGTCGAAGAGCGAGTTCCTCGTCGCCGGGCGCCGTCTCGGACCCACCATGTACTCCGGCACCATGGCCGCGATCGTCCTCGGCGGCGCGTCCACCATCGGTGGGGTGGGGCTCGGGTATCAGTACGGGCTGTCGGGCGCGTGGATGGTGTTCGCCATCGGGCTGGGCCTGCTCGCCCTGTCCGTCTTCTTCTCCGCCCGCATCGCCCGGCTGAAGGTCTACACCGTCTCCGAGATGCTGGATCTCCGCTACGGCGGCCGGGCCGGCGTCATCTCCGGCGTGGTCATGTGGGCGTACACCCTGATGCTCGCCGTCACCTCGACCATCGCGTACGCCACGATCTTCGACGTCCTCTTCGACATGAACCGGACCGTCGCGATCATCCTCGGCGGCTCGATCGTCGTCGCGTACTCGACGCTCGGCGGCATGTGGTCGATCACGCTGACGGACATGGTGCAGTTCGTGGTGAAGACCATCGGCGTGCTGCTGCTCCTGCTGCCCATCGCCGTCGTCAAGGCGGGCGGGTTCAGCGAGATGAAGGCGCAGCTGCCCACCGAGTACTTCGACCCGCTGGGCATCGGCGGCGAGACGATCTTCACCTACGTGCTGATCTACACCTTCGGCATGCTCATCGGTCAGGACATCTGGCAGCGCGTCTTCACCGCGCGCAGCGACACGACGGCGAAGTGGGGCGGCACGGTCGCGGGCACCTACTGCCTCGCGTACGCCCTCGCCGGTGCCGTCATCGGTACGGCGGCCAAGGTGCTCTACCCGAAGCTGGGGAGCCCGGACGACGCCTTCGCGACCATCGTGAAGGACGAACTCCCGGTCGGCGTCAGGGGATTGGTGCTGGCCGCCGCCCTGGCCGCGGTGATGTCGACGTCCTCCGGCGCGCTGATCGCCTGTGCCACCGTCGCCAACAACGACATCTGGTCGCGGCTGCGGGGGAGGATCGCGTCCGGTGACCGTGACGAGGTCAAGGACAACCGTGCCTTCATCCTCATCATGGGCCTCGCCGTGATCGGTACGGCCATCGCGCTCAACAACGTCGTCGAGGCGCTGACGGTGGCGTACAACCTGCTCGTCGGCGGACTCCTCGTCCCGATCCTCGGCGGACTGCTGTGGAAGCGGGGCACGGCCCCGGGCGCGCTCGCCTCCGTCGCGGTCGGCGGTCTCTCCGTCATCGGCCTGATGGCGACGTACGGCATCCTCGCCAACGAGCCCATCTACTACGGCCTGCTGTCCTCCCTGGCCGCCTACGTCGTCGTGTCCCTGGCGACGAAGCCGACCGATGCGGCCGTACTCGCCGCATGGCGCGAGCGACTTGCCGGGCGGGCACCCGAACTCGCTTCCGAGCCGGTTCCGGCCCACCAGTAGAGTCGTACATACGTGATGAAGTGCAGGAAAGAAGGCATACGTCCATGAGCAGCAACGAGACGCCCCGCGGCCCCGTCGACTCCTCCCGCGTCCCGCGGTACGCCGGACCCGCGACCTTCGCCCGGCTGCCGCGACTCGACGAGGTCGGCCGTGCCGATGTCGCCGTGGTCGGCGTGCCGTTCGACTCGGGCGTCTCGTACCGGCCGGGCGCCCGCTTCGGCGGCAACGCGATCCGCGAGGCGTCCCGGCTGCTGCGCCCCTACAACCCGGCGCAGGACGCGTCCCCGTTCGCGCTGGCGCAGGTCGCGGACGGCGGGGACATCGCGGTGAACCCCTTCAACATCAACGAGGCCGTGGAGACCGTCGAGGCGGCGGCGGACGAGCTGCTGGGGACGGGGGCCAGGCTCATGACCCTCGGCGGCGACCACACGATCGCGCTGCCGTTGCTGAGGTCGGTAGCCAAGAAGCACGGGCCGGTGGCGCTGCTGCACTTCGATGCCCACCTCGACACCTGGGACACGTACTTCGGCGCGGAGTACACGCACGGGACGCCCTTCCGGCGGGCGGTGGAGGAGGGGATCCTGGACACCGCCGCCCTCTCCCACGTCGGTACGCGCGGCCCGCTGTACGGCAAGCAGGATCTGGACGACGACGAGAAGATGGGCTTCGGCATCGTCACGTCGGCGGACGTCATGAGGCGCGGCGTCGACGAGGTCGCCGACCAGCTGCGGCAGCGCATCGGCGACCGCCCGCTGTACATCTCCATCGACATCGACTGCCTGGACCCGGCCCACGCGCCCGGCACCGGAACGCCCGAGGCGGGCGGCATGACGTCGAGGGAGCTGCTGGAGATCCTGCGGGGGCTGGCCTCCTGCAACCTGGTCTCGGCCGACGTCGTCGAGGTGGCGCCCGCGTACGATCACGCCGAGATCACGTCGGTGGCCGCGTCCCACACGGCGTACGAACTGACCACGATCATGTCCCGCCAGATTGCAGAGGCCCGCGCGAAGTGACTCACGACCACGACCTGGTACTCCGCCCCACCGCCGCTCAGACGGAGGCCGCGCTGAACCCTCCCCCCGGCCGCAACGGCGGGGACCTGGTCGTGGAGACGCTGGCCGGGCTCGGCGCGACCACGGTGTTCGGGCTGCCCGGCCAGCACGCGCTGGGCATGTTCGACGCGCTGCGCCGCAGCGACCTGCGGTACATCGGCCTGCGGGTGGAGAACAACGCCGGGTTCGCGGCCGACGCGTACGGCCGGATCACGGGCGAGGCGGCACCGCTGCTGCTGTCGACGGGGCCGGGCGCGCTGACCTCACTGGCCGCGCTCCAGGAGGCGGCCGCGGCCTCCGCCCCCGTGCTGGCGATCAGCAGCCAGATCCCGACCGCGGGGCTGGGCGGCGGCCGGCACGGGTATCTGCATGAACTCCCGGACCAGGCGGCCTCGTTCAGGGGCGTGGTCAAGTCCGTCCACACGGTCCGTACGCAGTCCCAGATCCCGTCCGCGATCGAGGCGGCCTGGAAGTCGGCGCTGACGGTTCCGCACGGCCCGGTATGGGTGGAGATCCCGCAGGACGTGCTGCTGGCCGAGACCTCGATCCCGGTGGTGACGGGCGGCGACGCCTTCCCCGACGAGCTGCCTCCGCGCCCCGAACTGACGGCGGTGGCAGCCGACTTGCTGTCGAAGGCGGCCCGCCCGGCGATCATCGCGGGCGGGGGAGTGGTACGGGCGGACGCCTCGGGCAAGCTGAAGCAGCTGGCGGAGGTCCTCCAGGCGCCGGTCGTCACGACCCCCGGCGGCAAGGGCGCGTTCCCCTGGAAGCACCCGCTGTCATTGCAGTCCTGGATCGAGGACCGGCACACCACGGACTTCCTGGAGGACGCGGACGTACTCCTGGTGGTGGGCTCGGGGTTGGGCGAGGTGTCGTCCAACTACCACACGTTCAAGCCGCGCGGCCGGGTGATCCAGATCGAGGCGGACCTCGGCAAGCTGGAGTCCAACCATCCGGCGCTGGGCATCCACGCGGACGCGCGCCTTGCGCTTCAGGCGCTGCTGGAGACGGTGGAGGAGCGTTCCGACTCCTCGGCCCCGGAACGCGTACGAACGGTGCTCGCGAAGGTGTCCGAGCGTATCGCCGCCCAGGAACTCACCCTGGAACAGGACGTGTTGGCCTCGGTGCGCAGGGCCCTGCCCGCCGACTCCCCGTCCTTCTGGGACATGACGATCCTCGCGTACTGGGCCTGGTCGGCGTTCGACGCCAAGGGCCCCAACCACCTGCACTCGGCCCAGGGTGCCGGCGGCCTCGGCTACGGCTTCCCGGCGGCGCTCGGCGCGGCCGCCGCCGACCCGACCCGCCCGGTGCTGGCGGTGTCGGGCGACGGCGGCGCCCTCTACTCCATCGCCGAGCTGGCGACGGCCAAGCAGTACGACCTGCCGGTCACCTGGCTGATCGTCGACGACGGCGGCTACGGCATCCTCCGCGAGTACATGAACGACGCCTTCGGCGAGGCGACGGCGACGGAGCTGACGCGGCCGGACTATGTGGCGCTGGCGGAGTCGTTCGGGGTCCCGGGGGTTCGCACGTCCCCCGAGACCCTGGAGACGGACCTCGCGAAGGCGCTGGCGGCACCGGGACCCTCGGTGGTCGTACTCCCGGCTGTGCTGCGGATGTTCGCGCCTACGCATCTGTAGGGCCGACCGGGACTACCAGATCGACTCGACCCACTCCGGGTGGTCGATGAACGGGTTGCGGTTGTGCTGGTAGGTGTCGTAGATGACCTCGTTGCGGTTCTCCTCGAACGCGCTCGGCGGGTCCTCGTCGTTCCACTGCTTGAGGACCGAGAGGCGGCCCATGTACGGGTTGCTGCCGTTGCCGACCGAGTCGTTGGGCTCCAGGTCGGCCCAGCCGTCGCCGCCCTCGTAGCGCACGGTCATGTAGAGGATCATGCGGGCCACGTCGCCCTTGTCCGCGTCGCGCGGCTCGAAGGAGTTGGAGTCGACGAGGCTGCCGCCGCCGTTGGTGACCGTGCTGCCGCCGTTGTCGAAGTCCAGGTTGCCCCGGGTGCTGTTGATCGTCACGTCGCAGGGGCGCAGGTGGTGCAGGTCCGTGCCGGGGCCGGTCGCCTCGCCGAAGTCGCCGTGCGACTTGGCCCAGGTGTGCTCACGGTTCCAGTCGCCGACATCGCCGCCGTTGAGGGACTTGCTGCGCGAGGCACCGCTGTACAGCAGGACCACGTTGCTGCTGTTGTTCGGGTCCTGGTCGGTGGCCTTGAGCGCGTTCCAGACCGCGGAGTACGAGATCTTGCTCTGGTCGCTGATGATCGTGTGCAGCGAGGACTTGAGGGCGGTGCCGGTCTTGCCGATCGCGTCCGCGTAGTACGTGTCGTCGTACGCGGTCGTCGTGGCGGCCGCGGGGGTCGCGGTCAGCGCCGGCGCGGTGAGGCCTACGAGTACGGCCGAGACGGTCAGCGCCAGGGTCTTCCAATGGCGCTTGCGTATGGGGGTCACGGGCATCGTGGGGGTGTCCGTTCTACGCGTGTTGAATGGAGCGGGCAAACGGGAGCGTGACATGGACATGAGTGCCTGTAAATAAACTGCACATGTCGATCAGGTGGCCCAGTCCGGCAAATCGCCCCTTGTCTACGCGAGTTGACACGCGAAACGGCCCCCGACCGGAAGGTCGGGGGCCGTTGGGGCCGGATCGTCAGCTGACGTCCGACGGGTCCAGACGGTAGATCGACGACTCGGTGGACGTACTGCTGGTGTCCGACGCGGAGTCGGAGGCCGAGCTGTTGCTGTACTCGCTCTCCTTCACCGCCGTGCCGTTCTTCTGCACCCACTCCGTCACCTCGGTGGAGAGGGTGGAGCCGCCGCCCATGCCGCCACCGCCGCCCATCCCTGAGCCGCCGATCTGGATGTAGTGCAGCTTGCCGCTCTTCACCAGCTCCTTGAGCTTGGCGAGGGTCATCGCCTTGTCGGACCCCGACCAGCCCCACATCGAGATCACGGGCTCGCCACTGCTGACGATGAGCTGGGCCGCGCTCTGCGAGCTGGAGACGGCGAGCAGCCACGTGGCGCCGTCCTGGTGCTTCTTGAGGTAGGAGATGAGCTCGGTGCTGGCGCCGCCGCCCATGCCTCCACCGCCGCCCATGCCGCCACCGCGGCCGCCGCTCTGGGAGGTGCCGTTCGGAGGAGTGCCGCCCGCCTGGGCGTCGCCGCCGGGGAAGCCGCCGCCCTGCTGGGCGCCGTCCTGCTGCGTGCCGCCGGACGTACCGCCGCTGGGCGCCCCACTCGGCGCTCCGCTGGGTGTGCCTCCGCCCGGGAAGCCCCCGGCAGCCTGTCCGGACTGCCCGTTCTGGCCGCCCTGCTGCCCGCCGCCCGGCATGTCGCCGCCGCCGAAGCCGCCGCGACCACCGCCACCACCCCCGCCGGGGCCGCCGCCCATGCCGCCGCCCGTCGACGGACCGGCCGTCGGATTCGTACCGCCCATGCCGCCGCCCGAACCGGACGGCACCGACCAGGCGTACGCCGCCGGGCCCGCGACCGCCGCGACGATCGCCGCGGTGAGGGACGCTGCCAGCAGCCGTGCGCGGTTGCCTGAGCGGAAGAGGAACAGGCCGACGATCGCCAGAGCCATCACGACCGCGACCGTCGGCCACAGCCAGGTGTTCCAGTCGGAGGCACGGCGCAGCAGTACGACGGCCCAGATGCCGGTGACCGCCAGGCCGGCCGGCAGCACCCACACCCACCGCTTGTCGGCGCGGAAGGCACGCAGCAGCATCACGCCGCCGCCTCCGCAGAGCGCCGCGATGCCGGGTGCGAGCGCGGTCGTGTAGTACGGGTGCATGGTGCCCTCGGCCATCGCGAAGGTCAGATAGTGCAGCGCGGTCCAGCCGCCCCACATCACCAGCGCGGCGCGGGTCATGTCGGTGCGCGGGGCGCGGCCGCACAGCACCAGGCCGCCGATGCAGGCGATCGCGGCGAAGGGGATCAGCCAGGAGATCTGGCCGCCGAGGATGTCGTTGAAGAGACGGCCGAGTCCCGCCGTACCGGAGAAGCCGCCGCCTCCGCCACCGCCGCCTCCGCCGTTGCCCTCGCCGCCGAGGACCCGGCCGAGGCCGTTGTAGCCCATGATCAGGTCCCAGGCGGTGCCGTCCGTGGAGCCGCCGATGTAGGGCCTTTCGGACGCGGGCACCAGCGACACCGCGGCCGCCCACCAGAAGCTGGAGATCGCCAGGACGACGGCCGCGAGGGCCAGGTTGACGATCCGCTTCACCAACTTCGGCCTGGCCGCGTAGAGGTAGACCGCGAAGACGACGGGGAGGGCGATGTAGCCCTGGAGCATCTTGGTGTTGAAGGCGAGCCCGAAGCAGGCCGCGGAGCCGAGCAGCGGCAGCAGCTTGCCGTCCCGGGTGGCCCGGAGGGCGAGTGCGGCCCCGGCGGCCATGAGGAGCACGAGCAGTGTGTCGGGGTTGTTGTCCCGGTTGATGGCGACCGTGATCGGGGTGAGGGCCAGGACGAGGGCGGCGACGGTCGCCGCGGCGTGGCCCCAGACCCGCTTCACGGAGGAGTGCACGATCCAGATCGTGCCGAGGGCCGCCGCGATCATCGGCGCCATCATCTGCCAGGTGCCGTAGCCGAAGATCCGGCACGACAGGCCCATGACCATCAGCGCGAACGGCGGCTTGTCGACGGTGAGGAAGTTGCCCGCGTCCAACGAGCCGAAGAACCACGCCTTCCAGCTCTGCGTACCGCTGAGCACGGCCGCGCTGTAGAAGCTGTTGAGGTTGGACGACGACAGGTTCCAGGAGTACAGCACGCCCGCCAGGATCATGATCGCGACGAGCGCGGGCAGTGACCAGCGGGGTGCCGTGTCCGGGGGCGCCGCGGGAGGTGTCGGCGGCGGCTCTTCGGGGGTCACGGTCGTGTGGGGGAGTGGATCAGTGGCAGACGTCACGAGCGGCAGCCTGCATGGAGGGGGTGGGTGCGCGCTGTGCCGTACCTGGCCCCGGGCTGTGAATCGCCCAAGGGCCAGGTCATGGTTGGTTCAGCGTTCCTTCAATCAGTGCTTCTTCAATCAGTGCTTCTTCAACCGGTCGGTGTCACCGCTGATGAACACCAGCCCCAGCGCGAGCACGGCCAGCCCGCACCAGGAGGCCGCCGGCAGGCGTTCACCGAGGACGGCGACGCCCAGGACCGCGGCGACGGCGGGCTCGGCGAGGGTCAGTGACGTGGCCGTCGACGCGGGCGTGTGGCGTAGCCCGTACCCGTAGAGCCGGTAGGCCAGGGCGACGGTGAACAGCGCGAGGTAGCCGGCCACCGCCGCGCCACGCGTCGCGGTCAGCCACTGCATGTCCAGGAACAGCACGAGCGGCAGGACGAGCAGCCCGGCCCCGCCGAACAGCACGCCCATCACCGCGTCGGACGGGTGTCCGTCGGTGATGAGCCTGCCGCCGATCAACGAGTAGATGGCGTACGACAGTCCGGCTCCGGCGGCGAGCCCGACGCCCGTCAGATCCATCGGCGTTGCGTGTCCGGTGAGTTCGGGACCGAGCACCAGCAGGGTGCAGCCCAGTACGGCGGCCGCGGTGGCGGTGGTCCAGCGTGCCGTGGGCCGGGCCTGTCCGGTGATCCAGGCCAGCAGTCCGGCGAAGACCGGTGCGCTGCCGAGCGCGATCACCGTGGTCACCGCCACGCCGGTCCGGGCCACCGCCGGATAGAAGGTGACCGGATACCCGGCCACCGCCAGTGCGCCCAGCACCAGCAGCCACCGTTCGCGGCGGGTGCAGCCTGCGGGCAGTGAGCGGGCGCCGCGTGAGGTGAGGAACAGCAGGAGGCCGCCGAGGGTGAGACCGGCGCAGCCGATGGCCGCCGCCGGGGCGCCGGCCGGGGCCAGGGAACTGGCGGTTCCGGTCGTGCCCCACAGCACGGCGGAGATGAGGATGGGCGCGGGGCCGCTGAGGAGACGCGCGTCCGGGCGCGCGGAAATCAAGGAAGTGGTGCGGTTCGGCACAGTCGTGGTCTTCCGTCGTCGAATGCGTCTGCGTCTGGGACCGGGTCCGAAACGGGCGCACGACGACGGCCCCTCACCGCCCGGTACGGGTCGGTCGGGGGCCGGGGGATCCGAGGATCAAACCCTCAGCGTCTGCGCCCGGTCAGGCGCAGGGAGGGGGAGTGACGGCGTGCCAGTAAATGTTCACGTGGGGATCCTACCTGGCCGTACAACCTTTCCCTCGAACTCATGAGTCAACAGGGGCATGACTCACCGGACATTCGGACGTGCGAGAGCGCTGTCGCTGGCTCTCGGCGCGGGAATCCTCATACCGTGCGTGGTCGCCGTCTCGCCCGCCGCCGCGGCGACCGCACCCGCCGTCAGCTGTACGTCGGCGAAGGCGGGCCTTGCCGTCAAGCTCCAGAAGGACATCACCGCGGCCGTGACGAACCGCACGGGGACGGTCGCCGTCGGCCTCTACGACCGCAGCACCAAGACGAGGTGCACGCTTCGCCCCTCCACCGCCTACGACTCCGCCAGCGTCGTCAAGGTCACCGTGCTCGCCACGCTGCTGTGGGACGCGAAGAAGCACAACCGCTATCTCACCGACCGCGAGGCCACGCTCGCCAAGGCCATGATCACCAAGTCGGACAACGCGGCGACCAGCACCCTCTGGAGCCAGCTCGGCCTGACGAAGATCAAGGGCTTCCTCACCGCGGCCAAGATGACGCAGACCAAGCCGGGCACGGGCGGCTACTGGGGACTCACCCAGATCACCGTCACCGACGAGCAGAAGCTGCTCCAGCTCGTCACCGCCAAGAACACGGTCCTGAGCGACAACGCGCGTGCGTACATGGTCAAGTTGATGAGCCAGGTCATCGCGTCCCAGCGCTGGGGCACTCCGTACGGTGTCCCCTCCGGCGTCTCCGTGCACGTCAAGAACGGCTGGCTTCAGCGGGCCACGCACGGCTGGCGGGTGCACAGCGTCGGTACGTTCAAGGGCGGCGGTCACGACTACATGGTCACGGTGCTCACCCACGGCAACAGCACCATGAACTACGGCATCACGACCATTCAGGGCGTCGCCAAGGTCATCCACCGGGATCTGGCCGCGTCCGGCAGTTGACGCCTGCCCGTCTCCCGTCCGTCACCGACCCGCCCTACGGTGACGCCCATGCGCCTGAGAAACGTACGAACCGTGCTCGCGACCGCCACCGCCGGCCTGGCGGCGGCCACCTGCCTCACCGCCGCAGGGCCCGCCGGCGCGGGCACCAACATCCAGACCGGCCACGCCTGTTCGCCCTCCGTCGCCATCCAGGGCTTCTCCGACGCCCTGGACAAGACGACGTACCAGGGCACTTACGTCGGCAACTTCTCCGCGCTCGCCGTGGACCGGAACGGCGACCTCGCCGCGGTGTCGGACCGCTCGTCGCTGTTCACGCTGGACGGTGAGACCCTCCAGCCGAAGTCAGTCGTCCAGCTCGCCGACGAGAGCGGCGCCGCGCTGGACTCCGAGGGCCTGGTCGCAGACCGGGACGGCACCCGCCTGATCAGCTCCGAGACCGAGCCGTCCGTACGCCGCTACTCGCGCGACGGCAAGATCCTCGACCGTCTGCCCGTGCCCGGCTCCCTCCAGGTCGCTCCGGCCGGCCGGGGCGTCTCCAACGGCACCTTCGAGGGCCTGACCCTGCTGCCCGGCGGGCGCACCCTGCTCGCGTCGATGGAGTACGCGCTCTCCGGCGACTCCACGGGCACCGTCCGCTGGCAGACCTGGCAGCGGCACCACGGCACCTTCGAGCTCGGCGCCCAGTACGCCTACCAGGCCGACACCGGCCTTGGCGTCCCCGAGGTCACCGCGCTGCCCGACGGCCGCATCCTCGTCCTGGAGCGCGGTTTCACCGCCGGCGTCGGCAACACGGTCCGCCTCTATCTCGCCGACCCGCGCCGCGCGACCGACACCAGCGGCATCGACACCCTGACCGGCCAGAACGGCGTACGCCTGGTCAAGAAGACCCTCCTCGCCGACATCGTGAACTGCCCGTCACTGGGCGCCACCGCCAAGCAGCCCCAGCCCAACCCCCTCCTCGACAACATCGAGGGCATGACCGTCACGGGCTGGAGCAAGGGCCGCCTGAAGGTGCTGCTGGTGAGCGACGACAACCAGAATGCGGTGCAGACGACGCGGTTCTACGACCTCCGCGTACGTATCTGATCCTTTACGGCGATCATTGCGGAGGGATGAAATCCGCTTGCCGCAGCGTTGGTGCCTTCCGTAGATCCAACAGAACGGGGAGGCACCGACGTGGCAGCGCGGCAGGGATGGGCGCGGAGACTGTGGGCGTACGCCTGGCGCCACCCCCAGGACGTCGTCCTGGCGCTCGGGTCCTCCCTCGTCGGCATGGCCGTCATGGCGCTGGTCCCGCTGATCACCAAGGTGATCATCGATGATGTGGTCGGCGACAACAGCCGGTCCATGGCGACGTGGGCGGGCGCCCTGGTGGGCGCGGCCGTCATCGTCTACGTCCTCACCTTCATCCGCCGCTACTACGGCGGCCGTCTCGCCCTCGACGTCCAGCACGACCTGCGGACCGAGATGTACGGGACGATCACCCGGCTCGACGGCCGCCGGCAGGACGAGCTGTCCACCGGCCAGGTCGTCGGCCGGGCGACCAGCGACCTCCAGCTCATCCAGGGCCTGCTCTTCATGCTCCCGATGACCATCGGGAACTTCATGCTCTTCCTGATCTCCCTGGTCGTGATGGCGTGGCTGTCGCTGCCGCTCACGCTGGTCGCCGTCGCGGTCGCGCCCGCGATCTGGTTCATCGCCAAGCGCAGCCGCGCCAGGCTGCACCCCGCCACCTGGTACGCCCAGGCCCAGGCCGCCGCCGTCGCGGGCGTCGTCGACGGCGCCGTCAGCGGCGTACGCGTGGTGAAGGGCTTCGGGCAGGAGGAGCAGGAGACCGGGAAGCTCAGGGAGGTCGGCCGGAAGCTGTTCGCGGGGCGGCTGCGCACGGTCCGGTTCAACTCCAAGTACACCCCGGCCCTCCAGGCCGTCCCCGCCCTCGGCCAGGTCGCGATGCTGGCGTTCGGCGGCTGGCTCGCCGTGCGCGGCCACATCACGCTGGGCACGTTCGTCGCCTTCTCCGCCTACCTCGCCCAGCTCGTCGGCCCGGTCCGCATGCTCGCCGTGGTCCTCACGGTCGGCCAGCAGGCCCGCGCCGGCACCGAACGCGTCCTGGAGCTGATCGACACCGAGCCGACGATCGAGGAGGGCCACAAGACCCTTCCCGCGGACGCGCCCGCCACCGTCGAGTTCGACGACGTCTCCTTCGGTTACGAGGACGACCGCCCCGTCCTCGACGGGCTGACCTTCGAGATCCGCCCCGGCGAGACCCTCGCCGTCGTCGGCTCCTCCGGCTCCGGCAAGTCCACGGTCTCGCTCCTCCTCCCGCGCTTCTACGACGTCACCCACGGCGCCGTCCTCATCGGCGGCCACGACGTCCGCGAGCTGACCCTCGACTCGCTGAGGGCCGCGATCGGGCTCGTCCCCGAGGACTCCTTCCTCTTCTCGGACACGGTCCGCAGCAACATCGCGTACGGCCGTCCCGACGCGACGGACGACGAGATCGAGACGGCTGCCCGCGCGGCCCAGGCTGACCGTTTCATCAGGGAACTGCCCGACGGCTACGACACCACGGTCGGCGAGCACGGCCTCACCCTCTCCGGCGGCCAGCGCCAGCGCGTCGCGCTCGCCCGCGCGATCCTCACCGACCCGCGGCTGCTCGTCCTCGACGACGCGACCTCCGCGGTGGACGCCCGCGTAGAGCACGAGATCCACGAGGCGCTGAAGCACGTCATGGAGGGCCGGACGACCCTCCTCATCGCCCACCGCCGCTCCACCCTCAACCTCGCCGACCGCATCGCCGTCCTCGACGGCGGCCGGCTCGCCGACATCGGCACCCACGAGGAACTCCAGGAACGCTCGCCGCTGTACCGCCGTCTGCTCACCGACCCGGACGAGCTCGGCGGCGTCTCGCCCGGCCACGCCCGGCCCGCCTGCCCACGGGAGGACACGTCCGTACGGGACGAGCTGGACGCCGAGTTCGACGCCGAGCGGGGCATCACGCCCCGGCTGTGGGCGGGGGAGCGGACGCCGCGCGACATCGCGATGGAGGGCACCCCGGCCACCCCCGAACTCCTCGCCCAGGTGGACGCACTGCCCCCGGCGACCGACACCCCGGAGATCGACGAGGCACGGGCCGTGAAACCCGAGGAGAGCTACGGCCTGCGCAGGCTGCTGCGCGGCTTCGGTCTGCCCCTCCTCATCAGCCTCGGCCTCGTCGCCGTGGACGCCGGGATGGGGCTGCTCCTGCCCGTCCTGATCCGGCACGGCATCGACAGCGGTGTCTCGGAACTCGCCCTCGGCGCGGTCTGGGCGGCCTCGCTCCTCGGGCTGCTCGCCGTGCTCGTCCAGTGGACGGCGCAGATCGGCGAGACCCGGATGACCGGACGGACGGGGGAGCGGGTTCTGTACTCACTCCGTCTGAAGATCTTCGCCCAGCTCCAGCGGCTCGGACTCGACTACTACGAGCGGGAGCTGACCGGCCGGATCATGACGAGGATGACGACGGACGTCGACGCGCTGTCGACCTTCCTCCAGACCGGCCTGGTCACGGCGTTCGTCTCGGTCGTCACCTTCTTCGGCATCATGGTCGCCCTGCTGGTGATCGACATCCAGCTCGCACTGGTCGTCTTCGCGACCCTCCCGCCCCTCATCATCGCCACGGTCTTCTTCCGCCGCGCGAGCGTGAAGGCGTACGAACTGGCCCGTGAACGTGTCTCGGTGGTCAACGCCGACCTCCAGGAGTCGGTGTCCGGGCTGCGGATCGTGCAGGCCTTCCGGCGCGAGCGGGACGGCGGGCAGCGGTTCGCGGAGCGGAGTGACAGCTACCGGCAGGCCCGGACAAGGGGCCAGTGGCTGATCTCGATCTACTTCCCGTTCGTGCAGCTGCTGTCGTCGGTCGCCGCGGCGGCCGTACTGATCGCGGGCGCGGGAAGGATCGACGACGCGACGCTCACCACCGGCGCGCTGGTGGCGTACCTCCTGTACATCGACCTGTTCTTCGCCCCCGTCCAGCAGCTCTCCCAGGTCTTCGACGGCTACCAGCAGGCGACCGTCTCGCTGGGCCGTATCCAGGAGCTGCTCCAGGAGCCGACGTCCACGAAGAGCGCCGACGAGCCGCTCGACGTCCTCTCGCTCCGTGGAGAGGTCGCCTTCGAGGACGTGCACTTCGCCTACGGCCATGACGAAGAGGCCCTCGGCGGCATCGAGTTGACCATCCCCGCCGGCCAGACCGTCGCCTTCGTCGGCGAGACCGGCGCCGGCAAGTCGACGCTCGTGAAGCTCGTCGCCCGCTTCTACGACCCGACGGGCGGCCGCGTCACCGTCGACGGCATGGACCTCCGCGCCCTCGACATCACCTCGTACCGGCACCGCCTGGGCGTCGTCCCGCAGGAGGCGTACCTCTTCCAGGGCACCGTCCGCGACGCCATCGCCTACGGCCGCCCGGACGCCACCGACGCCGAGGTGGAGGCGGCGGCCCGAGCGGTCGGCGCGCACGACATGATCGCCACGCTCGACGGCGGCTATCTGCACGAGGTCGCCGAGCGCGGCCGCAACCTCTCCGCGGGCCAGCGTCAGCTGATCGCCCTGGCCCGCGCCGAGCTGGTCGACCCGGACATCCTCCTCCTCGACGAGGCGACGGCCGCCCTGGACCTGGCCTCCGAAGCCCTGGTCAACCAGGCCACCGACCGCCTCGCAGGCCGCCGTACGACACTCGTCGTCGCCCACCGCCTGACGACCGCGGCCCGCGCGGACCGGGTCGTGCTGATGGCACACGGCCGGGTCGCCGAGGACGGCACACACGAGGAACTCCTCGCGCGGGACGGGCAGTACGCCGCGCTGTGGCGGACGTTCCTCGGGCAGTCCGAGCCGGAGGAACCGGTCGGCGCGTCCCGCTGACGGTCGTGCAACCATCCGACATACGTCCTGCGTCCGTACACCCGTACGCTCATGGTCCGGGTACAGGAGGGGCGACAGTGGACAGTGGTGCGATACGTCGGGGGCTCGCGCTCGGCATGGCCGTGCTGACCGCGTCCGGACTGCTCGCGCTCGCGGTGCCCGCCGAGGCGCACGCGGCCGCCCCCTGCGCCGGCCGCAAGGTCAGGACACTCCCGTTCTCCACCGGCGCCGTGCAGGTCTTCAAGCAGGGGCGCCGTATCTGCGCCGTCACGCTCGCCAAGAACCCCGGCCCCAAACGGACGATGTCGGTGAGTGTGCAGGTGCGCGGCCACCGCCCGGTCGCCTACAAGGACAAGCGCACCCACCGCATCAGCACGCCGCTGGTCCACATGGGCCACCGGAGCGTGCGCGTGAAGGGTGCTGTGGGCGGGGGATCGGTCAGCACCGGCTGGATCTCGTACTGAACCACAGGTTTTCTACAGGGTTTTCCCCATCGACCTGTCATGTCCCCTGGTGCTCGGGTGACTTGCCGCGCTAGCTTCCGGCGCACATCTGTAATTACCGGGAGGGTGCATGCGCAAGGCGCTCAGATGGTTGCTGGCGCTCACCGTGCTCATAGGCACGTTGAGCACGGCTGGGGCGGCCACCGCCGCCGGGCCGGAGGCCACCGGCACCACTGACATCAAGGAGAAGCTGCTCTCCGTTCCGGGCATGAGCCTGGTCGAGGAGAAGCCGTACACCGGCTACCGCTTCTTCGTACTCAACTACACCCAGCCGGTCGACCACCGGCACCCGTCCAAGGGCACGTTCCAGCAGCGGATCACCGTGCTGCACAAGGACGAAGCCCGCCCGACGGTCTTCTTCACCGGCGGCTACAACGTCTCCACCACGCCCCGCCGCAGCGAGCCGACCCAGATCGTGGACGGCAACCAGGTCTCCATGGAGTACCGCTTCTTCACCCCGTCCCGGCCCGACCCGGCCGACTGGACCAAGCTGGACATCTGGCAGGCGGCCAGCGACCAGCACCGCATCTTCAAGGCGCTGAAGAAGATCTACTCCGAGAAGTGGGTCTCCACGGGCGGTTCGAAGGGCGGCATGACCGCCACCTACTACGAGCGCTTCTACCCGCGGGACATGGACGGCGTCGTCGCCTACGTCGCCCCCAACGACGTGGTGAACAACGAGGACTCGGCGTACGACCGCTTCTTCGCGACCGTCGGCACCAAGGAGTGCCGCGACCGGCTGAACGGCGTGCAGCGCGAGGCCCTGGTGCGCCGGGAGCCGATGGAGAAGCGGTACGAGGCGTACGCGGCCGAGAACGGCTACACCTTCGACACCGTCGGCAGCCTCGACAAGGCCTACGAGGCCACCGTGCTCGACTACGTCTGGGGCTTCTGGCAGTACAGCCTGCTCTCCGACTGCGACACGATCCCGGCCGACGCCAAGAACGCCACCGACGACGACATCTGGAGCTCGATCGACACGATCGCCGGGTTCTCCTTCTACACGGACCAGGGCCTGGAGCCGTACACGCCGTACTTCTACCAGGCGGGCACCCAGCTGGGCGCGCCGACGATCGTCTTCCCGCACATCGAGAAGAAGTACATCCGCTACGGCTACCTGCCGCCGCGGAACTTCGTGCCGCGGTCGATCCCGATGAAGTTCCAGCCGTCCGCGATGAAGGACGTCGACAACTGGGTCCGCCACAACGCGAACCAGATGCTCTACGTCTACGGCGAGAACGACCCGTGGGGCGCCGAGCAGTTCCGCCTCGGCAAGGGCGCGAAGGACTCGTACGTCTTCACCGCGCCGGGCCTCAACCACGGCGCGAACGTCGCGGGTCTCGTCGCCGACGAGAAGGCCCTCGCGACGGCGAAGATCCTCAAGTGGGCGGGCGTCGCTTCCAGCGCCGTCCAGTCGGACCCGGCGGCGGCCAAGCCGCTGGCCAAGTTCGACTCCAAGCTCGACGTGCGTGACGTGGAGCGCGAGCCGACGCTGCGGCCGTAACGGCCGGGGCGGACGATCGCGGCGCGGTCCGGTGGCAGACGTCCACCGGACCGTGCCGCTTTCAACGGCGGCTCGGGAGCGGTGCCCGGCCTCCCATCAGCCGGTTGACCAGCGCCAGCAGCAGGTCCCGGCTCGCCCGGCGTTCCCGCAGGTCGCCCATGAGGACGGGGACGTTCGGGTCGAGGTCCAGCGCGTCCCTGACCTCGGGCACGGTGCGGTCCTGGAGACCGTGGAAGCAGTTGACGCCGACGACGAACGGGACGCCGCGGCTCTCGAAGAAGTCGATGGACGCGAAACTGCTCTCCAGCCGCCGGGTGTCCGCGAGGACGACGGCACCGAGGGCCCCGTGCACCAGGTCGTTCCACATGAACCAGAAGCGTTCCTGACCCGGGGTGCCGAAGAGGTACAGGACGAGCTGCGAACTCACCGTGATCCGGCCGAAGTCCAGCGCCACGGTCGTGGTGGTCTTGTCCTCCACCCCGACGAGGTCGTCCACGCCGAGGCCCGCTACGGTCAGCTGCTCCTCCGTGTTCAGGGGCGGTATCTCGCTCACGGCCCCGACCATGGTGGTCTTGCCGACGCCGAACCCGCCCGCGATCAGTATCTTCACGGCGGCGAGCGCAGAAGCGGTGTCCGCCGCGGACGCGGGTGCCCCGGTCTGCTGGTCGTCAGAGTCTGAGTAGGGCATCCTTCACCGCCTGAAGAAGAATCATGTCCGGTTCCTCGCCCAGCACGACCGTGAGCGGCGGCCGCGCCGTCACCCTTCCCCGCACGAGCAGGTCGTCGACAAGGATCTTCGTCACCGCGACGGGCAGCCGCAGCCCGGCGGCGACCTCGGCGAGCGCCACGGGTGTGCGGCACTGCCTCAGGATCAGCCGGTGCTCGGGTTGCAGGCCGCGGTCGGCGTGCTGGTCGCCGGGCGCGCTGACGGTGGCGATCACGGTGATGAGGGTGAGGTCGTCCCGCGCCGAGGCCGTACGCCCCTGAGTGATCGTGTACGGCCTGACGAGGCTCTCCTCCGCGTCATCGTCGTCCGCCGCCGCGTCGGCCCAGTGCCTCACTCACGTACACCGCCCTCCGTATGCCCCTGGACGACCCGCATCTCGGTACCCAGATGCTGCCCCACCTGCTGTACGAGGGTGTCCATCGCGACGGCCATCACCTCGGCGTCCACCTCCTGGTCCGCGACGACCGCCAGATGGGTCCCGCGGCCGGCGGAGCTGATGAACAGCCACAGCTCGTCCAGTTCGATGATGACCTGGTGGACCGCGCCACCGCCGAAGACCTCGCCGACTCCGCGGGCCAGGCTCTGGTGGCCGGTGGCGATGGCTGCCAGGCGTTCGGCGTCGACCCGGACGATGCTGCCGGACTGGCTGACGACCAGCCCGTCGTCGGACAGCACGACGGCGTGCCGGGTGCCCGGAACCTGGTCGACCAGACGGTCGAGCAGCCAGTCGAGGTCGGAGTTGGTGGCCGTGGTTCGCAGAGTCATCGTCCGTCTTCCTTCCGGGTCCGGTCGGGGCCCGGTGCGGGTTCGTCGGGTTGGTGGTCGGGGGCGGGCCTGAGCCGGGCCGTCCGGGACTGGCGCTGGAAGGCGCCGACGGTGGCGCCGGAGCGCGCCCCGGTACGCCGGGGTAGTGGCCGCTGCGCCTCGGCCGGGTCCGTGCCGGGTGCATCCGGGTACGCGGGCGGAGGCTGCCGGAGTTCGCTGGCGAGACTGGCCTGCCGTACCCGCCGGGGCAGTGGGCCGGTGCTCGGCGGCCCGGTGGCAGGGGCGGGGCGGGCCGGCGGCTCGATCCAGGGGCCGATGAGCGGACGCGTGAACGTCTCCTGCTCGCCGGGGTACGTCCGGGGACCGGAGTGATCGTCCGTCCGGTCCGAGCGGGGCGCGCCGTGCAGTGCGAGCTGGTCGGGGAAGGAGGGGACGGGGAGCTCCTCGGGGAGCGGTCCGCCGTCGGCTATCAGCTCCCCGGGCACCAGGACGACCACCCGGGTGCCGCCGAAGGACGAGGGCCGCAGCTCCACTTGCAGACCCAGGTTGGCGGACAGCCGGGCCACGACGTACAGGCCGAGACGGGCGTCGTCGGCGCGGGACATCACGTCCATGCGGGGCGGGTCGGCCATCAGCGCGTTGGCCTCGGCGTACTGCTCGGGGTCCATGCCCATGCCGCGGTCCTCGATCTCGATCGCGACGCCACGCCCCACCTGGGACGCGGTCACCTCGACCGGGGTCGGCGGCCGGGAGAACGACACCGCGTTCTCCATCAGTTCCGCCAGGACGTGCACCATGGGACCGACGGCGCGCTCGGAGAGCCAGGTCTCGCCGTCGGTGTCGATCCGGATGCGCCGGTAGTCCTGCACCTCACCCTGCGCGGAGCGCATGACGTCCATGAGGAGCACGGGTCTGCGCCAGCGGCGCTGCGGCTGTCCGTTGCCGAGGATCACCAGGTTCTCCTCGTAGCGGCGCAGCCGGGCCGCCAGGTGGTCGAGGTCGAACAGCCCCTCCAGGACCGCGGGGTCCTCGTGCTGCCGCTGCATCTCACCGAGCCGCTTCATCTGCATGCCAATGAGCAACTGGGTGCGCCTGGCGATGCGTTGCAGCAGCCGCTCGAAGCCGCGGTACAGCTCGACCTCTCGCACGGCGGTCTCCAGGGACGTGCCGCGGGCCTGGTTGAGGGCCTGGCCGAGCTGGCCGAGTTCGTCGTCGCCGTGGCGGATCTCGGGCAGTTCGGCGTCGGTGTCGACCTTCTCGCCCTGGCGCAGCCGGTCCACCAGATCGGGCAGCCGGGTCTGGAGTTCCAGGGCCTCGGAGCGCAGGGCGAAGATCCGGCGGCGCAGGATGCCGGTCAGGCGCAGCGTGATGAAGAGCATCAGCAGGACGGCCGCCGCGCTCACGGCGGTGTTGAGGAGCATGTTCGTCATCAGGCCGCCGAGTACGTCCTCGGTGGAGGCGACGAGGTCGTCGGAGTAGGCGGCGGCGGCCTGCCCCAGCGCGGGGGTGATCGCGGTCAGGCTCTGCTGCCACTCCTTGCCGACACCGGCGGCCACGGCGGTCCGGCCGGCGCTGTCGGTCTTCTGGGTGCCGAGGAGCTTCTGCTCGATGCCGGCCTTCTGCTTCCAGGCGGTGCCGGACAGCACGCTCTGATAGTCCTTGGCCCGTGCGTCGGCCAGCTGCGGCAGGACCTTGTCGTCGTAGATGTGGTTCTGAGCGCCGATCGCCCCGGAGAGCTGGAAGTGCTGCCCACCGGTGAGGTGGCCGCTCGCCACCCCTGCCGCGATGATCGCGTCCTCGCGCGAGATCATCTCCAGGCCCCACTGCGCGTCGAGCAGGGGCCGGGCGAGGACGGTCTGTTCGCCGAAGCCGATGTTGCTGAAGTCCTCGAACAACTCCATGTCCGAGGCGATGACCGCGGTGTAGCCGTCGAACGTCTGCTGCGGGTCGGCGGAGCGCCGGTCCACGGCGGTCCGGTACTCGGGCAGTTTCTTCAGGCCCCGGTCGAGGTCCCGGAATGCCACGGAGAGATCTGCCGGGGCGGAGTCGGAGAGCGTTTCGAGGGTCTGTACGGACTTGTCGGTGAGTTGCCGCTGACGCGTCAGCCCGGACCGGTCCCCATCAGGGTCCGCGAGGGCCACCGCAGTCAGCCGCCGCTCCGCCTGCACTTCGGCGAAAATGCCGAGAAGGGGCCCGCCGAAGCGTTTCGCCGACTCGTTCCGGTCGTGGACGTGGTTCCAGTCTCCATAGAGCTGGGCCGAGTTCATCGCTCCCAGACCGACCAGGGCGACACAGGGCACCAGGGCCAGGACGAGCAGAATCGTCCGGAGCGACAACCGGCGCTCCGGGGCAGCCTCTTGGACGGCCTGCCGGTGTCCCGTCTCTTGCTCTGCCCGCTGTCGTGCGGTTCGTGCGTGGAGTGCCACAGAAGTCCCCGCCGGTGAGTGATGACGGACTGCCCGGAAGCAGGGTCCGCGTCATGACAGCAGGAGCCTACCGACTGCACAAATGATCTCAAGACTGGTTCGTCCTGATGAGCGCGCCTGATTCCGGCGACGGCGAACGCGCGGTCTCACGCCCGGTGATCGGCAATTGGCCTGGTCCTCGGATAGTCCCAGGTCATCGTTATCCGGGTTCAAGTATCCCGCGGTGACCGCGAATTCGGAATGAAGCCTTCCGGAGAAAGGGAAGCCTTCTGTTTGGCATGGGTCACATTTCCCGACGGCGGATCACACGGGCCGGCGCACTCACAACGGCCGCGCGCAGCCCACCGGATCCGCGCCGCCGAGCTGGACGTACAGCGCGGTCGACGGCGGGCACTGGGTGCGCTTGCCGACGGCCTTCGTCACCTCGTACTCGGGCTCGCTCTTCCCCTCCCCCTCGCCTTCGCATGACGTCTCACGCACCTCGCCGTTGCCGGAGCTGTAGACGCAGTCGCCGACGATGGTGCGGGGACCGCCCCCGCCGCCGGGGTCGCCCGGGTGCGGCGGGGAGAGGTTGCGCATACAGGCGTAGCCCTGCGGGACGGCACCGTCGCCGTCCTCGTCGGAGGACCGTGCCTGTTCGCTGATGTGGAGGACGAAGTCCGTGGTCCCGGGGCACAGTGGCCCTTGGTCCACCTTGCTGTCGTACCGCGCCACGACCCGGGCCGCCGCCCGCTCACCGGTGCACGACACCTCGGTGAAGGTCGTCGTACCGAAGGAGCTGCACTCGTCGACGGCGAGGAACACCGCGCCATAGCCGGAGGGCTGTGTGGAGGTCGCCCGTCCGCTGCCGGCCGGTGTCTCCTCATCCGTCGCGGGCGGATCGCCCTGACATGCCGTCAGCAGGGCGGCAAGCAGCACCGCCAGTGCGCACACCACCCCCACGGAACCTCTCGCACGCATCGTCATCCCCCCGGCACCCCTGCCCAGCGTGACCCGCCGTGGCGGGTGCACGCCAGACATGCGTGGTGCTTTGCGCCAGTTGGCGGGCGTACGCCGGGCGTATGACGTATGCGCGCTACGTCCGGTACGACAGCCCGTGACCGACCGGATACAGCGCGCGCGCCGGATCGTCGGCCCGCTGCACCGGCACCGGCAGCCTCCCGCGCGGCCGCACCCGCCCGGCGATCACACGTGCCGCGGCGCGCAGTTCGACGTCCGTCCAGGAGTACGACGCCAAGTAGGCCGGTACGGAAGGGAGTTGGGCCACGTCGTACGGATTGCGGATGGCGAGGGCGACCACCGGCTTCCCGGTCGCCAGCAGTTGCTGGACGAGCGTCTTCTGTGTGCTCGTCGCGGAGACGTTGTAGGTCCCGACCACCACCGCATCCGCGTCCCGGGTCGCGGCGACGGCGCCCGCGACGGTCGCCGCGGAGGGTGCCGTACCGGTGGACAGGGCGGTGGTCGTGAAGCCGAGCTCGGCGAGGGCGGCGGCGAGGACGCCGGTGGGCGGTCCGGTGGTGCCCGACGGGGAGGCGGGGTCGGCGCCGACGACGAGCAGCCGGGGGTGCGTGCGGCGGGACAGCGGCAGCAGGTCGCCCTCATTGACCAGGAGCGTGGTCGTCCGCTCGGCGATACGGTCGGCGGCGGCCAGGTGCCCCTTGACGCCGACGGTGCGGTCGACGCCGCCCCCGCTGACGTAGGGCTCGTCGAACAACCCCAGCTTCGCCTTCAGCCGCAGCACCCGCAGGATGGATTCCTCGAGCCGCGCCTCGGTCAGCTCACCGTCCTGTACGGCCTTCAGGACCGCGTTCCACGCGACGTCCAGCTCGGGCGCGTTCAGGAGCTGGTCCACGCCCGCCTTGAGCGCGAGCACCGGCACACGGTCGTCGCCGTACTTCTGGCGGACGCCCGCCATGTCGAGGGCGTCGGTGACCACGACCCCGTCGTAGCCGAGCCGCTCGCGCAGGATGCCGGTGAGGATGGGGCGGGAGAGGGTGGCCGGGTCGCCGGAGTCGTCGAGGGCCGGGACCAGGATGTGCGCGGTCATGATCGAGTCGATGCCGGCGGCGATCGCGGCGCGGAATGGCGGTGCGTCCAGCGTCTCCCACTGCGCCCGGGTGTGCGTGATGGTCGGGAAGCCGTAGTGGCTGTCCACCTCGGTGTCGCCGTGGCCCGGGAAGTGCTTGGCGGTCGCCGCGACGCCGGACGCCTCGTAGCCCTGGGTCTCCGCCGCGACCAGCGCGGCCACCGCGTCCGGATCGGAGCCGAAGGAACGTACGCCGATCACCGGGTTGGCCGGGTTGACGTTCACGTCGGCCACCGGCGTGTAGTCCTGCCGGATGCCCATGGCACGCAGCTCCCGGCCCGCGATACGGCCGAGGGTGCGGGCGTCCGTCCCGGATCCCCCGGCGCCGATCGCCATCGCGCCCGGGAAGAGGGTCGCGGGCCTGCCGACGCGGGCGACGATGCCGTGCTCCTGGTCGGTGGAGATGAGCATGGGCAGGCCGCGGGGGAGGTCGAGGGAGGCCCGCTGGATGCCGTTGGAGAGGGCGGCGATCTGGTGCGGGTCACGGGTGTTGTGCGCCCAGGCGAAGTAGATGATGCCGCCGAGCCGGTACTTGGCGATCAGCTCGGCGGCGGTGCGGACGCCGAGTTCCTCGAGGTTGGCGTCGATGTCGGCCTGGTCGGGGGCGGTGGCGGAATGGCCGTAGACCCGCGAGACGAAGAGCTGACCGACCTTCTCCTCCAGGCTCATACGGGAGATGAGGCGCTTGAGCCCGTCGTCGACGGCGGCACGCGCTGTGGTCCCGACCGCGAGCGAGGCGCTGACACCTGCGGTGGCGGCGAGGACGGTGCGTCTGGAGGGGGCGGCGGTGTTTCCCGTGCCTGCCGTGCTCATGTTGTGCACGTGCGCTCCTTCCGGAGGAGGTCCGCTGAAGGAAACTTCCGAAGATTCACCAATATCCGGGAAGTTTCTGCCAGTCAAGGGCATGCACGTTAAGCAGGTCGGGTGAAGTCGGCAGCGCCCCGAAGGGGCGCGGGGAACTGCGCGACCAGCCACGACGGACCCGCAGACGACCGACGGCCAACCCGCGGAGCGAGGGGCCGCCATCGGCGCTGTTGGAGGGGGGCGCGCCGATGGCGGCGTGCTGCCGGCCGCGGTTCGGCGGAGAGGGTACGTCAGCGTTCGCAGCCAGCAGCGAGGCCGACACCGGACCACGGTGACTCTCCGGCAGCATGCGGGTTGGACGGGCGGGGGTGTGGCCGGGTTCCCCGGTTCGGCCCGATTCCCGGAAGTTGGTGACCCAGGGTTCAACGGGACGTGTGGGCCGCGACCTTGGGCCAATGCTGTTGCGGCGTGCGTACGGGTCCATCCCGTGGACGCGACGACACCGAAGGTGAAGGTCGGGCGATCATGAGGCCATGCCTGTTGTCGACATCCCCGGCTCCAAGTCCATCACCGCCCGTGCCCTCTTCCTGGCGGCGGCCGCCGACGGGGTCACGACCCTCGTCCGCCCGCTCCGCTCCGACGACACGGAAGGCTTCGCGGAAGGCCTGACCCGCCTCGGCTACCGCGTGGGCCGGACCCGGGACACCTGGCAGATCGACGGCCGCCCGCAGGGCCCGACGGTGAGCGAGGCGGACGTGTACTGCCGGGACGGCGCGACGACGGCCCGTTTCCTGCCGACGCTGGCGGCGACGGGGCGTGGGACGTACCGCTTCGATGCCTCCGCACAGATGCGCCGCCGCCCCCTGCTGCCGCTGACCCGGGCCCTGCGTGACCTCGGCGTCGACCTGCGGCACGAGGAGGCGGAGGGCCACCATCCGCTGACCGTCCGGGCGGCGGGGGTCGAGGGCGGCGAGGTGACGCTGGACGCTGGCCAGTCGTCGCAGTACCTGACCGCGTTGCTGTTGCTGGGGCCGCTCACTCGTAAGGGCCTGCGGATCAAGGTCACGGATCTGGTCTCGGCGCCGTACGTGGAGATCACGATCGCGATGATGCGGGCGTTCGGCGTGGAGGTCGGCCGGGAGGGGAACGTCTTCGTGGTCCCGCCGGGCGGCTACCGCGCCACGACCTACGCGATCGAACCGGACGCCTCGACCGCGAGCTACTTCTTCGCGGCGGCCGCGGTGACCGGCGGCGAGGTGACGGTCCCCGGGCTGGGGGCGGGGGCGCTTCAGGGCGACCTGGGCTTCGTCGACGTTCTCCGTCGGATGGGCGCACAGGTGGAGGTGGGCCCGTCCGGCACGACGGTCACCGGAACGGCCGGTCTCCAGGGCCTGACGGTCAACATGCGGGACATCTCCGACACCATGCCGACCCTGGCCGCGATCGCACCCTTCGCCTCCGGACCGGTGCGGATCGAGGACGTGGCGAACACGCGGGTGAAGGAGTGCGACCGGCTGGAGGCGTGCGCGGAGAATCTGCGGCGGTTGGGGGTGGACGTGGATACGGGCCCGGACTGGATCGAGATCAGGCCGGGTTCATCGCCCGTCCCCGCGGAGATCAAGTCGTACGGTGACCACCGCATCGTCATGTCCTTCGCGGTGACGGGGTTGCGGGTGCCGGGTATTTCGTTCGACGACCCCGGCTGCGTACGGAAGACTTTCCCGGGTTTCCATGAGGCGTTCGCAGAGCTCAATCTCTAGAGATCGAGGGGTACCGCGCGTTGAGCTTCAAGCTGGAAGGGCCGGTTCTGGAGGGCGAGTTGGTGCGTCTGGAGCCGCTGGAGCACCGGCACGCCGTCGACTTGGCTGTGGCGGCCGAGGAGGACCGGGGCACGTACGAGTTCACGTGGGTGCCGCGGGCGGAGGAGGTCGGCGCGTACGTCGACGCGCAGCTCGCCCGCGCGGCGGCAGGGAAGCTCGCCCCGTATGCCCAGGTGTCGGTCGCCTCGGGACGAGCGGTCGGTACGACGTCGTACTGGGAACCACGATCATGGCTCTCCGACGACCGACTGGACGCCATCGAGGTCGGCTTCACCTGGCTGGCCGCGTCCGCTCAGGGCACGGGGATGAACACAGAGTCCAAACTCCTCCTCTTCCGGCACGCCTTCGAGGAGTGGGACGTGTCCCGGGTGGACCTGAAGACCGACGCCCGCAACACCCGCTCCCGGGCGGCCATCGCAGCGACCGGCGCCCACTTCGAGGGCGTACTGAGGAACTGGTCCCGCTCGTCGGCGCCGGGGGAGGAGGGGCGGTTGCGGGACTCGGCGATCTACTCGATCACGGCGGACGAGTGGCCGGAGTGCAGGGCACGGCTGGAGGGCCGGCTGGCCAGGGCGTTGGCGTCCTGAGCGGAGCCGCGGGGGATCTCCCTCAGCCCCTTTACTGGACCAGCAGACCCGTGATCGGAAACCATCAACGCCATGACCACGCACTCTTTCCTCATCCTCCACGGCTGGCAGAACCACCGCCCCAAGGACCACTGGCAGCACTGGCTCGCCGACCGCCTCACCGCACTCGGCCACCACGTCACCTACCCGCAGCTGCCCGACCCCGACGACCCGGACCTGGAGGTCTGGCTCACCGAGTTGGCCCGGCATCTGGACGACCTGCCTGCCGACTCCGAACGCATCGTCCTCGCTCACAGCGCCTCCGCCGTTCTGTGGCTGCACGCCGCCGCCCGCGGCCTCCCCGGACTCGGCGACGTCGACCGGGTCCTGCTGGTGGCCCCGCCCTCCGCCTCCGTGCTCGTAGAACACCCGGAGGTCGCCGAATTCGCCCCGCCCGCCCTGGACTTCACGCTCCCCGGGCCCACCCGGCTCGTCGCGGGCGACGACGACCCGTACTGCCCAGAGGGTGCCGACACCGCATTCGGCGACCCCCTCGGCATCCCGACCGACATCCTCCCCGGCGCCGCCCACCTCGACCTGGACGCAGGTTACGGCTCCTGGCCCGCCGTCCTGGACTGGTGCCTGGACGCCTCCGCGGAGTTCACGCCGACTCGTTGAGCAGCCGCGCCAGATGCTCGCGCCCCGCCCCCAGCAACTCCGGAAGCGGCGCCGCCCCCTCGTACCACCGCTTCTCGTACTCCCAGCACAGCCAGCCGTCCCAGCCGTGCCGGGAGAGGACCTCGACGCACTCGGTGAGGGGGAGCACGCCCGCGCCGAGGGGCAGCGGGGTGGTGTCGGTGGCGGAGGCGATGTCCTTGACCTGGACGTAGCCGAGGTGAGGGGAGAGGGCGGCGTAGGTCTCGGAGGGCTGTTCGCCGCCGAGCCAGGTGTGCATGACGTCCCAGAGGGAGCCGACCTGGCGGTGGCCGACCGGGCCCAGGATGCGGATCGCGGCGGCGCCCGTGCGGTGGGAGTCGTGGGTTTCCAGCAGGATGCGTACGCCCAGGTCGCCGGCGTACTCCGCGGCCGTGCCGAGGCGTCGGGCGGCCGTCGCGTCGGCCTCTTCGGCGGACTGGTCCGTCGCTGCTCCGGGGAAGACCCGGACGAAGCCTGCGCCGAGGTCGCGGGCCAGGTCCAGCAGGCGGTGGATCTCCTCGATCACCGGTTCGTCGGCGCCGGGCGCGGCCACGCGCGCGTAGCCCGCCACGCCCAGGACCTCCACCCCCGCCCCCTTGAACTCGGCCACCACGTCGGCCCGTTCGGCCAGTCCGATGCCGGGGTGTACCGGCTCCTCAGGATGCGCGCGCAGCTCGACGCCGTGATAGCCGTGCGTGACCGCGAGTCGCAGCACGTCCGGGATGGGGAGGCCAGGGACGCCGAGGGTGGAGAACGCCAGCTTCATGGTCATCGACCCTACTCGTCACTCGGGCGTCTGGTGCAGATCCATGCGCCAGTCCTGGCCGATCAGATCCTTGCCGAAGGAGCGGTGGGGCTTCTCGGCGACGAGGACGAAGCCGTGGCGCTGGTAGACGCGGCGGGCGGCGGCGAGGATGTCGTTGGTCCACAGGACCAGCTCGCGATAGCCGACGCCGCGGGCGAAGTCGACGACGGCGCGGACGAGGCGGTCGCCGATGCCGAGGCCGCGGGTGTCCGGCTCGACCAGCAGCAGCCGCAGTCGCGCCGCGCCGGGGGCGTCGTCCCGTACGCACATCACGCAGCCCACCGGCCGGCCGTCCAGCTCCGCGATCCACACCCGCTCCAGGTGGGGGTCGTGATCCTCCGCGAAGTCGGCGACGATACGCGCCACCAGGCCCTCGTAGTCGGCGTTGAAGCCGTGCTCGGCTGCGTACAGCGCGGCGTTGCGCTGGACGATCCAGCCGAGGTCGCCGGGGCCGGGCTCGCGCAGGACGACGTCCTCGGCGCGCGGAGGGCGGGCGGCGGAGAGGACCGTACGGACCGTGCGCATCGCCTCGGTGAGGCGGGGGCGGTCGGCGGGCGGGACGGTGGAGAGCAGTGCACCGACGCTTTCGTCCGCCCGCTCGGCGAGCAGCGCGGCGGTCTCGCGGCCGCGTGCGGTGAGGGCGACGTTGCGGCGGCGGGGGTCGCGGCGGGAGGGGGTGCGCTCGATCAGGCCGTCCTGCTCGAATTTGTTGAGGATGCGGCTCAAGTAGCCCGAGTCCAGGGAGAGTTCGGCCCGCAGGTCGGCCGCGTCCGTATGCGGGGAGTGCGCGAGTTCGTACAGGACTCGGGACTCGGTGAGCGTGTACGGGGCGTAGAGGTGGCGGCTGTAGTCGAGGGCGCCGATGACGTTCGTGTAGAAACGGTTGAAGGCGCGGATGTCCTGGACGGTCATGAGTATCGCCCCCGGTTGGTTGACTCGGGATGTCTGACTCAGTCAGAGGTTCCGTTGGGTCGACACTAGGGCACCGGCCTCGCCGGGGCCACCCCCTTGTTGCCGCCGACCCGGCGAACGCTCGGCCTGCACCGGGTGGCCATTCTGATGACATCAGGTGCCATCACCCGATCTCTTGCGAGGAAGCCCCGGCGTTTACGCCGGGGAGGTATCGCCTCCCGTGAGAGCGACGCGGAGCGTCGGCGCAGCCTGCTTCGCGGGTGTGGAGCGTCGCTGTGGCCTGCCGACGGAGCCGGGTGCAGGCGAACGTGTGTGCCTGTGTTCGCCGATGGGGGTGATTGCGGCGGGACAGGGGTGTGGGTGTGTGGATCTCGCACGTATGGTCGTCCGGCAGGGCTCGGGGGGCAGGAATGTGAACGGGGGCGAGGGCGTGGCGCATGCAACAGGGGTCGACGCGGCGGGGCATGCCCGGTGGACGTTCCGGCTTCGCGTGCCGTGCAACGCCCACACTCTGCTGATGGCGGAGTGGGACCGGTGCCGGTGGGTGTGGAACGAGTGCGTGGCTACGTCGAAGCGGGTCCATGCCTTCAACAGGAACCGTCCCGAGGGCACTGACAAGCAAACGTGCGGCCCTGCGCAGCTCGATAGGATGCTGACAGACGCCCGTGCGTGCACGCCGTGGCTGCGTGAGGGCTCCAGCGTTGTGCAGCAGCAGCTCATCCGGGATTTCGGCAGGTCCAAGGCCAAGGCGCACAAGGACATCCGCGAGCGGATTCCGCAGCACAGCCGGGCGGGGATGCCGAAGTGGAAGAAGAGGCGCGAGACGCTGCCGACGCTGAACTACACCCGGCGTGGCTTTCGCCTCAAGGACGGCCGGCTGCACCTGGCGGGCGGCATCGCCTTGAGGGTGGTGTGGTCGCGAGACCTCCCGGCCGACCCGTCGTCGGTGCGCATCTATCGCGACAGCGTGGGGCACTGGTACGCGAGCTTCGTCGTCCCTGCCGAGGTACAGCCGCTGCCCGAAACCGGCCGAGTGATCGGCATCGACTGGGGTGTGAAGGAAACCGCGACTACCACCAGCGACGCCCATGACCTCCCACACGCCCAGCACGGGCGGAAGGCCGAAGAGAAGCTGACCCGGTACGACCGGATGATGGCCCGCCGCAGACCGAAGAAGGGCAAGACCGGGTCGAAGGGGTACCGCACGGCGAAAAGACTCCGGGCCAAGGCGCACCAGAAGGTCGCCCGGCAGCGCCAGGACACGGCCCGCAAATGGGCCAAGTCCGTCGTCCGCGGCCACGACGCCCTGGCCGTCGAGGACTTCAGACCGAAGTTCCTTGCCCTGACCACCATGGCCAAGAAGGCCGCCGACGCCGCCATCGGCGCCACCAAACGGGCCCTGATCGATATGGGCCGCAAGCACGCACGCCGCGTGCACCTGGTACACCCCGCGCACACCACGATGGACTGCGCGCACTGCGGAGCGAGAGCCAAGCACGCTCCCCCACTGCCTTAAGGGCGTGGGGGGCCCCAGCCGCTGGGTGAGCGCACCTACACCTGCACCGCCTGCGGAGCCGTATCTCCACGGGACAAGAACTCCGCGCGTGTGATGCTCGTCCGGGCTGGTCTCAACCCGGCTGGTGCTGAGGGCATAAGACCACCTGGGGCGCCGCCCCGGTTGGCTGCCTGAGCCAGGAATCCCCTCCCCTTCAGGGAGGGGAGGACTCAATAGGATGAGCGGCATGAGCCGTTGGATGCCGGACGCAGCCGGGCGCCTGTCGCGCGCCGCGCAGGAGCTGTACGCCGAGCGCGGATTCGAGCAGACCACGGTCGCCGAGATCGCCGAGCGGGCCGGTCTGACGAAGCGGACGTTCTTCCGCCACTTCCCCGACAAGCGCGAGGTGGTGTTCCCGCTCTCGGCCCGGATTCACCAGGTGATCGTCGAAGCCATGGCCGCCGCGCCGGCCGACCTCTCGCCGCTCGCCGTCGTCCTGGAGGGGTACGGCGCCGCGGCGGACATGCTGAACTCGGGGCATGAGGCCGCCCGGCGTCGCCGGGCCGTCATCGCGGCCAACCCGGAGCTGCGGGAACGAGAGCAGGCGAAGTTCGCCCAGACCAGTGCGGCCGTGACCGAGGCGTTGTGCGAGCGCGGTGTCGCGCCGCGCTCCGCCTTCCTGACCGCCGCGGCGGGTGCCGCCGCGTGGAGGGCCGCGCGCGACTGCTGGATCGACGATCCGGAAGAGCGCGACCTGCGTGCGCTGCTGCGTGAATCCGTGGAGGAGCTCAGGGCCGTGGTGGCGGCCCCGCTCGCTCCCGCTCCCTGAGCTGCACCTGCCGGCTCTTTTCGTCCCGCTCTACATCTCCCCTTCTCGGTCACTTTCGCAGTCACTTTCGCAGTGATGACACCAGGTGTCGTCACTGGGTTATGATGACACCCGGTGTCATCACGTCCTGGGGTAACACCCCCGCCCGAGACCGGGAGGCATGGCGCATGTCGGAAACGCTCGACGAAGCAACCACGCTGAAACGACGAACCTTCGTCGCGGCATCGGCAGCGACATCTGCGGCGGTGGCCGGCGTACCCCTACGGGGCCCGGACCGCCTCGCCGCCGATGTCGAAGCGCCGGAGACGGAGACCGTTCCCGCCGATCGGCCGTCGACCGTTCGTCTGACGGTCAACGGCGAGGGCCGCACCGCGGAGATCGACAACCGGACCTCGCTGCTCGATCTGCTGCGCGAACATCTCGCTCTCACAGGCCCGAAGAAGGGCTGTGACCAGGGCGCCTGCGGTGCCTGCACCGTGCTCGTGGGCGATCGGCGGGTGAACGCCTGCCTCACCCTCGCCGTCATGCACGAGGGCGCGGACGTCACCACCGTCGAGGGCCTTGCCCGAGGCGACGAACTGCATCCGCTGCAACAGGCGTTCATCGACCACGACGGTCTTCAGTGCGGCTACTGCACCCCCGGACAGATCATGTCGGGGGTCGCGTGCATCTCCGAGGGGCACACGGGCTCGCGGGCGGAGATCCGCGAGTGGATGAGCGGCAACATCTGCCGATGCGGGGCCTATACCAACATCGTTTCCGCCATCGAGCAGACCGCGAAGGAGGTGTGAGCGGTGCACCCCTTTGCCTTCACCAAGGCCTCCAGCGCGAACTCCGCGCTCAACGCCGGTGCCCGCGGCGGTCGTTACATCGCCGGCGGAACCACACTCGTCGACCTCATGCGAGAGACCGTCGAACGGCCGGCGCATGTCGTCGACATCAACGGCCTCCCGTACGACGACATCGAGGTCACCCGGACCGGGCTCCGCGTCGGATCCCTGGTGCGGATGAGCGAACTCGCCGCGCATCCGCAGGTGCGCGCCGCCTACCCCGCCGTATCGCAGGCGCTCGAACTGAGCGCCTCCGCACAGCTGAGGAACATGGCCTCCATCGGAGGCAACCTCATGCAGCGCCCCCGCTGCCCCTACTTCCGGGACGTCCACTCCGCGTGCAACCGGCGTGACCCGGGCTCGGGGTGCGACGCTCTGCACGGCGACAACCGTATGCAGGCGATCCTGGGGACCAGCGCCCACTGCGTGGCAACTCACCCGTCGGACCTGGCAGTTGTCCTCGTGGCGCTGGACGCCGAGGTCCAGGTGCGCGACGTCGACGGCTCCCGTTCCCTCCCGGTCCGGGACTTCTTCCTCCGCCCTGGAGCCACGCCCCAGCACGAGCACGCACTCCGGCCGGGCGAACTCATCACCTCCCTGACCATTCCCGCGGGAGCGCACACCCGGCGCTCGGGCTACCTGAAGGTCCGCGACCGACAGTCCTACGAGTTCGCCCTCGCGTCGGCGGCGGTGGCGCTGGACATCAGGGGCGGCGTGGTGCGGGACGCCAGGGTGGCCGTCGGTGGCGTGGCGACCGTGCCGTGGCGGCTGCCCAAGGTGGAGCACGCGCTCATCGGCAAGCGGCCGGGACGCAAGACGTGGACGGATGCCGCAGCCCTTGCGGCCGAGGGCGCGGCGCCCCTGTCCGAGAACGCCTTCAAGGTGCAGCTCGTCGAGCGAACCGTGCGCCGCCAGCTGATGACGATCGGAGGACAGCGATGACCACCCCTGTCGTCGGACAGCCGCTCTCCCGCGTCGACGCCCGCCGCAAGGTGACCGGCGCGGCCACCTACGCGGCCGAGCACCGTATCGAAGGCCTGCTGTACGGCGTGATCGTCAACGGCACGGTGGCCCGCGGCACGGTGAGCGAGGTCGCGGTGGACGCGGCGCTCGCGCATCCGGGCGTCCTGCACGTCCTGACCGACTTCGGTGCCCTGCGGCTGGCCCACCCGGTCGACCGGCTCGCCTTCTACGGCCAGCCCATCGCGGTCGTCGTCGCGGAAACCCTGGAGGCGGCGACCCACGGCGCCTCGCTGGTCGAGGCGACGTACGAACGGCAGGACGCGATCACCGACTTCGACGATCCGGACGTCCCCTCGCAGACACCCGAGGACGAGCCCGACTACAGCCGTGGCGACCCGGCGGGCGCCATGGGTTCCGCGCAGGTGAAGGTCGACCTGAACCTCACGATCGCCCGGGAGAACCACAACCCCATCGAACTGCCGTCGACCATCGCCCGCTGGCAGGACGGACGGCTGACGCTCTGGGACAAGACCCAGTGGGTACAGGGCGCCGCGCGCAACGTGGCCGGCGCGCTCGGCATCGCCGTCGGCGACGTACGCGTGCACGCCGAATTCGTGGGAGGAGGGTTCGGCAGCGGAATCCAGACCTACGACCACGTCATCCTGGCGGCGTTCGCGGCCCGCGAGGTCGGCAGGCCCGTCAAGGTGGTGCTGACCAGGCGCCAGTTCTACTACGGCACCGGGTTCCGGCCGGCCAGCCGGCATCGGATGGCCCTCGGCAGCAGTACGGCCGGGCGCGTCAGCGCTCTCGTCTACGAGGTCCGCATCGAGAACGCGCGCTACCAGAGCTACACGGACGGTCTGACCGACCTGCCGCAGTTCCTCTACGGAGTCCCCAACACCAGCACCGCCTACCGGGTCACCCCCGTCGACGTCCATTCCCCCTGCTCCATGCGCGGACCGGGCGTGGTGAGCGGCAACTTCGCCCTCGAAACCGCGATGGATCAACTGGCCCACGAACTCGGCGTCGACCCCGTCGAACTGCGGCTGCGCAACGAGCCGACCCGGGACGAGGTCGCACAGATCCCCTTCTCCACCCGGAAGTTGCGCGAGTGCTACGAGACCGGCGCGCGCCGCTTCGGCTGGTCCCGGCGCAATGCCAGGCCGGGCGCGCGCACGGACGGGGACCTGCTCATCGGCATGGGCATGGCCACCGCCTCGTACCACAACAACCGACGCGACTCCAGCGCGCGGGCGCGTATCTCCGCCGACGGCACCGCCACGGTGTTCGCGGCGACCGGCGACATGGGGCCCGGCACGACCACCTCGGTGATGCAGGTCGCCGCGGACGCCCTGGGACTGCCCGCCGAGTCGGTCACCTTCCGCCTGGGCGACTCCAGCTATCCCACCGCACCCCTGCACGCGGCCGCGTGCACCATGGCGAGCGTGGGCTCCGCCGCCCACACCACCTGCAACGCGCTGAAGGCCGAGTTCGTCCGCAGGGCCGTGGCGGACCCGGACTCCCCGCTGCACGGCGCGAACCCGCAGGACGTACGGGCCCGAGCCGGCTACCTGGAGACCTCCGACGGAACTGCCCGGGACAGCTACCGGGACATTCTGCGCCGGGCCGATCTGCCGAGCCTCGAAGTCAACGGCAACTGGGGCCCGGGCGACGCCGACACCAGGATCTCCACGTACGGCTACGGGGCCGTCTTCGCCGAGGTGTCCGTCGATCCCCTGCTGGGCCTCGTCCGGATCCGGCGGATCTTCGCGGCCTACGACGTGGGTCGGGTGATCAGCCCCAAGCTCGCCCACAGCCAGGCCATCGGAGGCATGGTCGGCGGCATCGGAATGGCCCTGCTCGAAGGGACCGTCACCGACCACCGCGACGGCCGCATCGTCAACGCCAGCCTCGCCGACTACCTGGTGCCGGTGAACGCGGACGTCCCCGACCTGGACGCCGCATTCATCAACACCGAGGATCCCCAGGCCGATCCGATCGGCGTGAAGGGACTGGGCGAGATCACCATCGTCGGCGTGGCCCCCGCCATCGCCAACGCGGTCTTCAACGCAACGGGCAAGCGCCTGACCGACCTCCCCATCCGCCCCGAGGCGCTGCTCTGATACCGGTCCAGTCATCCCAGCCCGTCCGGATTGAACGCTGGTCCAGTCATCCCAGCCCGTCCGGATTGAACGCTGGTCCAGTCATCCCAGCCCGTCCGGATTGAACGCCGGTCCGGGCATTTCAGCCCGTCCGGCGTTTGAGGACGAGGCCGTTCAGGCCGAAGCGGGGGCCTGGGGGCGGCAGCCCCCAGCAGAGGCCCACACCAACCCCGCCCGCCCGACAACAAACGGCACGCTCAAACCCGCGGCACCCCGGAGGACCCCCGCACCATCAACTCCCCCCGAGCCGTGGCGAGCCCCCCGGGCGGCGGCTCCTCCCGCCCCATCGCGATACGTCCCGCCCGCGCCCCCGCCTCCGCGAGCGGCAGCCGAACCGTCGTAAGAGCAGGCACCGCGTCGATGCTGAACGGCAGGTCGTCGAACCCGGCGACGGACACGTCGTCCGGGATCCGCAGCCCGGAGTCGCGCAGCGCGGCGCACGCGCCCAGTGCGACGGAGTCGTTCGCGGCGACCACCGCGGTCAACGAGGGGTCCCTGCGCAGCAGTTCCAGCGTCGCCTCGTAACCCGACCGCCGGTCGTAGCGGCCGTGCACCGTCCACCCCGGGCGCTCCTCGATCCCGTGCGCCGCCAGCGCCTCGCGGTGGCCCTCCAGGCGGTGCCGGGTCGTCGTACGTTCCTCCGGTCCCGCGATGTAGCCGAGCCGCCGGTGCCCCAGGCCGATCAGATGCTCGGTCAGCTCCCGCCCGCCTCCGCGGTTGTCGAAGGTCAGCGCGATCGCCTCGGTGTCGGGGGCCGGCGGGCGTCCGCACAGCACGACCCGCGTCCCGGCGTCCCCCAGCTTCCGCAGCTTGGCGGCCACCGCCGCCGCATGCGGCGCGTTCTCCACCGCCCCGCCGGTCAGCACCACGGCCGCCGCCCGCTGCCGTTGCAGCAGGGTCAGGTATGTCAGCTCACGCTCCGGCGAACCCCCCGTGTTGCAGACCACGGCCAGGCGCTCACCCCCGGCACGTCCCCCCGGCCCCCCGATCTCCGACTGGATCGCGCCCGCCATGATCCCGAAGAAGGGGTCGGCGATGTCGTTGACCAGGATGCCGACCAGGTCGGAGGTGGCGGCGGCCAGCGCGCTCGCCGGGCCGTTCAGCACGTAGTCCAGGTCGTCGACCGCCCGCAGCACCCGCTCACGGGTGGAAGCAGCCACGGGATAGTTCCCGTTCAGCACGCGCGACACCGTCGCGGGGGAGACCTGTGCGCGGGCCGCCACGTCCGCCAGGGTCACCGTCATCTCGTCGTCCTCCGGTCGCGCATCTCGTCGTACCTCGTCGTACTCGTCATGTTCCGACGTACGTCGTCGTAGACATGCCGCCGCAGGTCACGGTTCCGGCATACCGAGCAGACCTTAAGGGCATGGAACCCTTTTGTTCGCCCCCTCGAACAACTCGACCTCGTCACGGTCTTGTCCAGACCCCTGGTCAGAGGCTAGCTTCTCATCAGATAGAAAGCGCTTGCTGTAACGCTCACCAGTGAAGCCGACGAGGTAGGTGGGGCGTACGCGGCGCGCTGAACCGCGTACGACGTCTACGAAGGGAACGACGTGACACGCAAGACGGTGCGTATCGCCATGAACGGTGTGACGGGGCGCATGGGTTACCGCCAGCACCTGGTCCGCTCGATCCTCGCCCTCCGCGAGCAGGGCGGCCTCGACCTCGGCGACGGCACCGTGCTGTGGCCGGAGCCGATCCTGGTCGGCCGCCGCGAGCACGCGCTCAGGGCGCTCGCCGAGCAGCACGGCCTGGAGCACATCTCGACCGACGTCGACACGGTCCTCGCGGACGACACCGTCGACATCTACTTCGACGCCCAGGTGACCTCCGCCCGCGAGGAGGCACTCCACAAGGCGATCGCGGCCGGCAAGCACATCTACACGGAGAAGCCGACGGCCACCGGGCTGGAGGGCGCCCTGGAGCTGGCCCGGCTCGCGGCGGCGAAGGGCATCAAGCACGGCGTCGTCCAGGACAAGCTCTTCCTCCCCGGCCTGCTCAAGCTCAAGCGCCTCATCGACGGCGGCTTCTTCGGCCGCATCCTGTCGATCCGCGGCGAGTTCGGCTACTGGGTCTTCGAGGGCGACTGGCAGGCCGCCCAGCGCCCGTCCTGGAACTACCGCGCGGAGGACGGCGGCGGCATCGTCGTCGACATGTTCCCGCACTGGGAGTACGTCCTCCACGAGCTGTTCGGCCGCGTGAAGTCCGTACAGGCCATCGCCACCACCCACATCCCGCAGCGCTGGGACGAGAACGGCAAGCCCTACGACGCGACGGCCGACGACGCCGCGTACGGCATCTTCGAGCTCGACGGCGGCGCCATCGCCCAGATCAACTCCTCCTGGGCCGTCCGCGTCAACCGCGACGAGCTGGTGGAGTTCCAGGTCGACGGCACGGAGGGCTCGGCCGTCGCGGGCTTGCGCAACTGCCGGGTCCAGCACAGGTCCGCGACCCCCAAGCCGGTGTGGAACCCGGACATCCCCGCCACCGAGGTCTTCCGCGACCAGTGGCAGGAGGTGCCCGACAACGGCGAGTTCGACAACGGCTTCAAGGCCCAGTGGGAGCTGTTCCTCAGGCACGTCTACGCCGACGCCCCCTACCACTGGGACCTCCTCGCCGGCGCCCGCGGCGTCCAGCTCGCCGAGCTGGGCCTGAAGTCCTCGGCCGAGGGCAGCCGTCTCGACGTACCGGAGATCGCCCTGTGACCATCCAACTCCCCGACGGACACGGGGGCTTGCGGACGTACGCCCCCCGCACCGAACCCCTCGCCGTCACCCCCGGCACCCCCTTCACCTCTCGTACGGTCTTCTCCGCGGCCCACGTCGTCGCCGACCCGTACGCCGACGTCAGCCCCGACTCGCCCGCCGCCGTCGACTGGGACGCCACCCTCGCCTTCCGCCGCCATCTGTGGTCGCACGGCCTCGGGGTCGCGGAGGCCATGGACACCGCGCAGCGCGGCATGGGCCTGGACTGGGCGGGCGCCGCCGAACTCATCCGCCGTTCGTCGGCCGAGGCCAAGGCGGTCGGCGGCCTCATCGCGTGTGGCGTGGGCACCGACCAGCTGTCCGCCACCGAGATCGGCTACCCGTACGGCCTCGACGAGATCCGGACCGCCTACGAGGAGCAGCTCGCGCTGGTCGAGGAGTCGGGCTCCCGGGCCATCCTCATGGCCTCCCGGGCGCTGGCCGCGGTGGCCAAGAGCCCCGAGGACTATCTGGAGGTCTACGGCCATCTGCTGCGCCAGGCCGCCGAGCCGGTGATCCTGCACTGGCTGGGCCCGATGTTCGACCCGGCGCTGGACGGCTACTGGGGCAGCACCGACCTCGACGCCGCCACGCACACCTTCCTCGATGTCATCGCCGCGCACCCCGACAAGGTCGACGGCATCAAGGTGTCGCTGCTCGACGCCCAGCGCGAGATCGACATCCGCCGCCGTCTCCCGGAGGGCGTGCGCTGCTACACCGGCGACGACTTCAACTACCCCGAGCTGATCGCGGGCGACGAGCAGGGCTTCAGCCATGCGCTGCTCGGCATCTTCGACCCGCTGGGGCCGCTGGCGGCTCAGGCGGTACGGGTGCTGGACACGGGGGACGTGGCGGGCTTCCGCGGCCTCCTGGACCCCACCGTCGAACTGTCCCGGCACCTTTTCCAGGTCCCGACCCGCTTCTACAAGACGGGCGTGGTCTTCCTGGCCTGGCTCGCCGGTCATCAGTCGCACTTCACGATGGTCGGCGGCCTTCAGTCGGCCCGTTCCCTCCCGCACTTCGCCCGCGCCTACGAACTCGCCGACGGCCTCGGCCTGTTCCCGGACCCCAAGCTCGCGGAGGAACGGATGAAGAACCTGCTGTCCTTGTACGGGGTGAGCCAGTGAGCAATCCGGACCTGTCCCGCTTCTCCGTCAACCAGATGACGGTGAAGCAGCTGAGCCTGCCGGAACTGGTCGATGCCTGCGGCCGGTTGGGCATCGGCAACGTCGGCCTCTGGCGCGAGCCGGTCCAGTCGTACGGCCTCGACGCGACCGCGAAACTGGTCCGCGACGCGGGGCTGACGGTGACGACGCTGTGCCGCGGCGGCTTCCTCACGGCGATCGACCCGGGGGAGCGGGCGAAGGCCCTCGACGACAACCGGCGGGCGGTCGACGAGGCCGCCGCCCTCGGCACCGACACCCTCGTCCTGGTCTCCGGCGGCCTGCCCGCCGGCTCGAAGGACCTGTACGGCGCGCGGGAGCGGATCGCCGACGCGCTGGGCGAGTTGGGGCCGTACGCCGGGTCCCACGGGGTGCGGCTGGCGATCGAGCCGCTGCACCCGATGTACGCCGCCGACCGCTGCGTGGTCTCGACCCTGGCCCAGGCCCTGGACCTCGCGGAGCGCTTCCCCGCGCAGCAGGTGGGCGTGACCGTCGACACGTACCACATCTGGTGGGACGACAACGCGCCCGCGCAGATCGCCCGCGCGGGCGCCGACGGCCGTATCCACACCTTCCAGCTCGCCGACTGGACCACACCGCTGCCGGAGGGCGTGCTGAACGGCCGCGGGCAGATCGGCGACGGGGCGATCGACATGCGGGAGTGGAAGGCGTACGTCGAGGCGGCCGGCTACACCGGGGCCATCGAGGTCGAGCTGTTCAACGACGGACTCTGGGCGCGGGACGGGCGCGAGGTGCTCGCGGAGACGGCGGAGCGGTTCGTGGAGCACGTCATCCGGTAAGCAGAGCACGTCATCCGGTAAGAGGAGAGGCCCGTCCGAGGTGCGGCCCCACCGCCGGCGCCGACGCCCGGCGGTGGGGCCGCACGCCGGTCCCCCGCTTTCCCCCGCGATGCGGCGGGTTTTCCCCCGGGCAACAGGATGTCAAGGCAAAGCGTCCAGATCCTTGGCAGGGACTGCACGGATCTAGGCGATTCCTGCACGCTTCAGGTGTGGTGGCGGTAATCCCGGGGTGGCATTCCGTACGTCCGCCGGAAGACCCGGCTGAACGCCGCCGGGTCGGTGAAGCCCCAACGGGCCGCCACCGTCTGGATGGGGCGGGCGCGCAGGCGTGGGTCGGTGAGATCGCGGCGGCAGCGCTCCAGACGGCGTTGGCGGATCCAGGCGGCCGGTGTCGCACCCTCATCGGCGAACAGCTGGTGCAGATGCCGTACCGAAATGTCGTGCGCGGCCGCGACGCCCGCCGGAGACAGCGCCGGGTCGCCGAGGTTCTGGTCGATGAAGTCCCGGATCCGCGTGTGCAGGGCGCGCCTGCGGGCCTCCGGGGTCAGCGCGTCCTCGGCGTCCAGACAGTCACCGATCACGGACGCGAGCAGGTCCGTGGTCACGGTGGCCAGCGTCGGCACATCGGCCTCGGTGAACTCGTCGGCACGGGTCGCGAGATCGGCCAGCCAGCGGTACAGCACACCGCCCATACCCCGGTCGAGCGGGATCGGCTGGGCCAGCAGCCGCCGCACCGTCCGAGGCGGCAACGGCAGCACCGCACGCGGCATCGAGACGGTCACCGTCGACACGGTGTCCGGCGACATGCAGTGCCAGGACTCGTACGGCAGGCTGCTGTCGATGAAGGTGAGATCCCCGGCGGTGAACGCCCGGTCATGCCCGTCCTGCGCGACGACGCCCTTGCCGTGGAACTGGCAGTTGATCAGGTAGACCTCGGGATCGGCGCGCCGGATCAGCCGTGGTGTGCGTACGGACACCAGATGCGCGAACGCCACCGAGGAGATCTGCACATCACCGAGCGGCAGCACCCGCGTCGTGGCGCGGAAGTCGTCCCGGCAGTCGGTGCGCAGCAGATGGGGCATGTACGTGCGCGCGCTGATGTCCTGCCACAGGTCCCACCGCTCGGCGGCCGCCACGACCTCGGTGGTGAACTCCTGGACCAGCATCGGCGTACCCCCATCCCGCACCGCACGGCAACCTCTGGCCATGGTAAGGACCCGGCGCTCGGCAGGGTCGAAAAAAATCCGGAGAGACCGTACAACCCTTCCGGCACTCCGCGGGTCGTACTTGGCATCAGGACTTCTGGAGGGGGATCTGGGGGGATCGCGGGGGTTCTGATGCGGAGGGGAAAACGCGAGGGGGCTCGGTCGGTGGACCGAGCCCTCTCGATTTCGTGCAGATTCGTTCAGAGCAGTGGCTAGAAGAAGACTCCGCACCTCAGCAGCACATTGGCGTACGGCTGTGCTTCCCCGGTCCGTACGACCAGACGCGCGTGCGCCGACAGCTCCTTGAGCTTCTCGTGGGAGACGAGGTCCAGCTCGGGGAAGCTTCCGTCCAGCAGCGCCGAAGCCGCCGGATTGGCCTCCCGTACCTCCGTCGCGGCCGTCGCGCCCTCGACGACCAGCTCGGTCAGCAGACCGTCCAGCACCTCGGCGAACGACGGCACCCCGGCCCGGAACGCCAGGTCCACAACCCGGGGCCCGTCCGGAATCGGCATACCGGCGTCGCACACCAGCACCCCGTCCCCGTGCCCGAGCTCGGCCAGCGCACCGGAGAGATGACGGTTGAGGATGCCCGCACGCTTCACAGCGCGTCGACCTCCTCGGCCGTCGGGAAGGATTCCTGTGCGCCGGGCTTCGTGACGGCCGCCGCCCCGACGCGGGACGCGTACGCCGCCGCCTCGGTGAGGGACGCGCCCGCGCCCAGCTTCCAGGCCAGCGCCGCGGTGAACGCATCGCCGGCGCCCGTCGTGTCCACGGCGTCCACCTTCACGGAGGGGACGCGGGTCATCGCACTCCGGTCCGCCACCAGCGCGCCCTCCGCGCCCAGCGTCACGACCACCGACCGCGGGCCCTTCGCGAGCAGGATCCGTGCCCAGTCCTCCGGTGTGTCCCCTACGGCGGCCTCGCCCAGGATCACCTTCGCCTCGTGCTCGTTCACGATCAGCGGGTCGCAGGCCGCGAGGACCTCCGACGGGAGCGGGCGCGGCGGCGACGGATTCAGTACGAAGCGGCTGCCGTCCGCCAGGTTCCGTACCACCTCCACGACCGTCTCCAGCGGAATCTCCAGCTGTGTCGAGACCACCCGGGAGGCCTGGAAGAGGCTGGCCGCGATCCGCACGTCCGGCGGTGTCAGGCGGGCGTTGGCGCCGGGGGAGACCACGATGCTGTTGTCCCCGGACGGGTCGACCGTGATCAGCGCGACCCCGGTCGGCGCGCCGCCGACCAGGACGCCCACCGTGTCGACCCCGGCCGCCTGCTGCGAGTCGAGCAGCAGCCGGCCGTGCGCGTCGTCGCCGACCCGGGCCAGCAGGACCGTACGGGCCCCGAGACGGGCGGCCGCGAACGCCTGGTTCGCGCCCTTGCCGCCGGGGTGGACGGTCAGGTCGGAGCCGAGCACCGTCTCCCCGGCGCCGGGCCGCCGCTCGACGCCGATCACCAGGTCGGCGTTGGCGGATCCCACGACCAGGAGGTCGTAGTCGTACATGAGATGTATCCCCGATTCAGTCCGTTGAGGTCGGTCAGCTCTGGTCGGTCGAGGTGGGTCAGCCGCCGAAGCCGGCCACGTTCTCCTTCGTGACCACCTTCACCGGCACCTTCACCGTCTTGCTGACGTTCTTTCCTTCGGCCGCCCGGACGGCGTTGTCCACGGCGATCTTCCCGAGCTCCTTGGGCTGCTGAGCCACGGACGCGTACAGGGTGCCCGCCTCGACCGCCTTCAGACCGTCCGGAGTGCCGTCGAAACCGACGACCTGGACCGACTTCCCGGCCTTCGAACCCAGCGCCTTGAGCGCCCCGAGCGCCATCTCGTCGTTCTCGGCGAAGACACCGTTGATATCGGGGTGCGCCTGGAGCAGGTTCGTCATCACGTCCAGGCCCTTGGTGCGGTCGAAGTCCGCGGGCTGCTTGGCGACGACCTTGATGCCCGGGTACTCCTTCAGTCCGGCGGCGAAGCCCGCGCCGCGCTCACGGCTCGCGGACGTACCGGCCTGGCCCTGAAGGATCACGATCGTGCCCTGGCCGCCCAGCTTCTCGGCGAGCGCCTCGGCGCCCAGCTTGCCGCCCGCGATGTTGTCGGAGGCGACCAGCGCGGCCGTATCCGCGTTGTTGACGCCGCGGTCGACGCCGACGACGGGGATGTCGGCCGTGTTGGCGGCCTGCACCGACGGGCCTGCCGCGTCCGAGTCCACCGGGTTGACGATGATCGAGCCGAGGCCCTCGCTGGTGAAGTTCTGGAGTTGGTTGGCCTGCTGCGAGGCGTCGTTCTGCGCGTCGGTCACGGTCAGGTCGACGCCCAGCTTCTTCGCCTCCTCCTGCGCACCGGCCCGGATCTGCACGAAGAACGGGTTGTTGAGCGTCGACAGCGACAGGCCGATCTTCTGCTGAGCCGTGCTTGAAGAGCCGCCGTGCAGCAGCGAGGTGGCGCCGACCACGGCGGCCGCGACCACCGCGGCGAGGACGTACGTCACCGCCTGCTTGCCCTTGTTGCCGCCCCCGCCGGTCGTCACCGGAGTCGCCCCGGCCTTGCGGCGCACGGTGTCCAGCAGCACTGCCAGCGCGATCACCACACCGATGACGACCTGCTGCCAGAAGGCCGACACGGACAGCAGGTTGAGGCCGTTGCGCAGCACCGCCAGGATCAGCGCGCCGATCAGGGTGCCGGACGCCTTGCCGGTACCGCCGGCGAGGGAGGCGCCACCGATGACGACCGCCGCGATGGCGTCGAGCTCGTAGCCCTGCGCGGCCTGCGGCTGCGCGGAGGACAGCCGCGAGGCGAGCACGATGCCCGCGGCCGCCGCGAACAGCCCGGAGAAGGCGTAGATCGCGAGCTTCTGCTTCTTCACCCGCAGACCCGACAGCCGGGCCGCTTCCTCGTTGCCGCCGATCGCGTACATGGAGCGGCCGATGTACGTCCGGCCCAGCACGAAGGCCGTGATGAGCCCCATGACGATCATGACCAGGACGGGCACCGGCAGCCAGCCGCCCAGCGTGTCCCCGAGGTGCGAGACCGAGTCGGGGAAGGCGATCGGGGAGCCCTGCGAGATCACCAGGGACAGACCGCGGGCCACGGACAGCATGGCGAGCGTCGCGATGAACGGCGGGAGCTTGCCGTACGAGATCAGAAAGCCGTTGACCAGGCCGCACGCGATACCGGTGGCGATCGCCAGGAGCACGGCGAGGACGACCGGGACGCCTTCCGAAGTGGCGCTCCAGGCAAGGACGGTGGCCGACAGGGCCGCCACCGAGCCGACCGACAGGTCGATGCCCGCCGAGACGATCACGAAGGTGACACCGAAGGCGAGGATGGCGGTCACGGCCGCCTGGACGCCGACGTTGAGGAGGTTGTCCGTCGTCAGGAAGTCGCCCGACAGCGCCGACATGGCGATGACGAGGACTATGAGCGCGGTGAGCGCGCCGTTGTCGAGCAGCAGGCGGCGCAGGCCGTTCGTGGCGCCACTCGCGCCCGTTGTGCCCTTGAGCGTGTCAGTGGCCACGGGTGGCCTCCACTTCGGTAGTAGGGATGCTGACGGCGAGTGCCATCACCGCGTCCTGCGTCGCCTCGTCGGCGGCCAGTTCGCCCGCGATCCGGCCCTGTGCCATCACCAGCACCCGGTCGCTCATGCCGAGCACCTCGGGCAGATCGCTGGAGATCATCAGTACGGCCGCACCCTGGGCGGTGAGTTCATTGATGAGCTGGTAGATCTCGACCTTGGCGCCCACGTCGATCCCGCGCGTCGGCTCGTCGAGGATCAGCACCTTGGTGTCGGCGAGCAGCCACTTGCCGATGACGACCTTCTGCTGGTTGCCGCCGGACAACGTCCGTACGTGCTGGCCGAGTCCGGCCATGCGTACACCGAGCTGCCCGGCGATGCGCGCGGCCGCCTCCCGCTGCCCCTTGAGGTCCACGAGACCGGCACGGGAGGTGGCCCTCATCGTGACCAGCCCGAGGTTCTCCTCGACGGAGGCGTCCAGCACCAGCCCCTGTCCCTTGCGGTCCTCGGGGATGAGCCCGATCCCGGCGGTCATGGCCGCGCCCACGTCATGGCCGCGCAAGGAGGTACCGCCCACCTTCACGGCACCCTTGTCGTACGGATCGGCTCCGAACACGGCCCGTACGACCTCCGTACGACCGGCGCCGACGAGCCCCGCGATGCCGACGACCTCACCGGCGCGCACCTCGAAGGACACGTCGTGGAAGACGCCGTCCCGGGTGAGCCCCTCCACCTTGAGCAGGGCGTCCCCGGCCTCGGCCCGCTCCCGCGGGTACTGCTGCTCGATCGACCGCCCGACCATCAGGCGTACGAGCTCGTCCTCGGGCGTGCCGGCCGGGACCTGTCCGACGCTCTTGCCGTCGCGGATGACGGTGACCCGGTCGCCGATGGCGGCGATCTCCTCCAGGTGATGGGTGATGAAGACGATCCCGACGCCGTCCTCGCGCAGCGTGCGCACGATGGAGAACAGCTTCTCGACCTCCTCGGAGGTGAGCACCGCGGTCGGCTCGTCCATGATGAGCACGCGCGCGTGGAGGCTGAGCGCCTTCGCGATCTCGACCATCTGGAGGCGCGCGATACCGAGTTCACGGACACGCGCGCGTGGCGACACGTGCACGCCGACTCGCTTCAGCAGGACGGCGGCCTCGGCCTCCATCCGCTTGCGGTCGATCATCCCGTGGCGACGCGGCTGGCGGCCCAGGAAGATGTTCTCGGCGACCGTCAGATCGGGAACGAGATTGAACTCCTGGTAGATGGTGGCGATCCCGAGGCGCTCGGAGTCCTGCGCACCGTGGATGCGCACCTCCTCGCCACCGGCCAGGATCCGCCCTGCGTCGGGCGTGTAGGCGCCGGAGAGCATCTTGATGAGGGTGCTCTTGCCGGCGCCGTTCTCACCGAGCAGCACATGCACTTCGCCGCGCCGTACGTCGAAGTCGACGCTGTCGAGCGCGACCACGCCGGGGAAGGTCTTGCGTATGCCTTCGATGCGCAGCAACTCGTCCGGGTTGCTCACGGATTGCTCCTTTGTGCGGGGGACGGCTCTGGGGGAGCGGGCTCGCCGCACGAGCGGCGTACGACGAGCCGGGCGGGGAGGGTGACGGACTTGGGGGGCCGGCCTTCGATGCGGTCCACGAGCGCCCGGACGGCGGCCCGCCCCAGCTCTCCGGTCGGCTGGGCGATCGCGGTGATCGGCGGATCGGTGTGCACGAACCAGCGGATGTCGTCGAACGCGGCGAGCGCGATGTCGTCGGGAACACGCAGCCCACGCGCGCGTACGGCATCCAGCGCGCCGAGCGCCATCAGGTTGTCGGCGGCGAAGACGACCTCGGGCGGCTCGGCCAGATCGAGGAAGCCCTCGGTGACCCGGCGCCCGCTCTCGGCCTGGAAGTCGCCCATGCCGATGTACTCGTCCCGGAGGGGAATGCCGTACTCGGCCAGGGCTTCCCGGAAGGCGGTGACGCGCTCGCTGCCGGTGGTGGTGGCGGCGGGGCCCGCGATGATGGCGAGCCGCCGATGCCCGAGCCCGTGCAGATGCGCGACGAGATCCCGGATGGCGGCCTGTCCGTCGGCCCGCACGACCGGCACGTCCACGCCGGGAATCCACCGGTCCACGAAGACCATCGGCGTCCCGGCCCGCGCGGCGTCCAGCATCAGCGGGGAGCCGCCGTCGGTGGGGGACACCAGCAGCCCGTCGATCCGCCGGTCCAGCAGATTCCGTACGTGGTGGTCCTGCAACTCGGGCCGCTCGTCGGCGTTCCCGATGATCACGCTGTAACCGAGGGCGCGGGCCTCCTCCTCGACGGAGCGGGCCAGCTCGGTGAAGTACGGGTTGAGCACATCGCTGATGACCAGCCCGAAGGTGTGGGTCTGGTCGGTGCGCAGCGAACGGGCGACGGCGTTCGGGCGGTAGCCCAGCACCTCGACGGCAGCCAGCACACGCGTGCGTGCGTCCGCGCTGACCGACGGATGGTCGTTCAGGACCCGCGACACCGTGGCGACGGAGACCCCCGCCTCGGCAGCGACGTCCTTGATGCTCGCCATCGCCGCTCCACCTCCTTGTGGATGCATGCCCGTGAAGGCATGGAATCGATTACATCGATTGCGTACAGAGGATTGGAATCGATTACACGAGCGTTGGCAAGAGTGCGAGACCGGATCGTGATGTCAGAGCCCGGCGGTAGCGTCGGATCATGTCGAATCAGGCGGGCGGTCCGAAGCAGGCGGCGCAGGGGGAGCGGCACCTGGCCGTACTCGAAGGCGTCCTGGAGCGGATCACGTATGCCAACGAGGAGAACGGCTACACGGTCGGCAGAGTCGACACCGGCCGCGGCGGCGGCGATCTGCTGACCGTCGTCGGCGCGCTGCTCGGCGCCCAGGTCGGCGAGTCGCTGCGCATGGAGGGCCGCTGGGGCTCGCACCCGCAGTACGGCAAGCAGTTCACCGTCGAGAACTACACGACGGTCCTCCCGGCCACCGTCCAGGGCATCCGCCGCTATCTCGGCTCAGGGCTGGTCAAGGGCATCGGGCCGGTCTTCGCCGACCGCATCACACAGCACTTCGGGCTGGACACGCTTCAGATCATCGAGGAGGAGCCCAAGCGGCTCATCGAGGTCCCCGGGCTCGGCCCCAAGAGGACCAAGAAGATCGCCGACGCCTGGGAGGAGCAGAAGGCGATCAAGGAGGTCATGCTCTTCCTCCAGACCGTCGAGGTCTCCACCTCCATCGCCGTCCGTATCTACAAGAAGTACGGCGACGCCTCCATCTCCGTCGTGAAGAACCGGCCCTACCGGCTGGCCTCCGACGTCTGGGGCATCGGCTTCCTCACCGCCGACAGGATCGCCCAGTCCGTCGGCATCCCGCACGACAGCCCGGAGCGCGTCAAGGCGGGCCTTCAGTACGCCCTTTCGCAGTCCACCGACCAGGGCCACTGCTTTCTGCCCGAGGAACAGCTGATCGCCGACGCGGTGAAGCTGCTCCAGGTGGACACCGGCCTGGTCATCGAGTGCCTCGCCGAACTGGCCCTGCCCGACGAGGACTCCGGCGAGCCCGGTGTCGTACGGGAGAAGGTCCCCGGCTCGGAGGGCGGCGACCCCGTCACCGCGGTCTACCTCGTCCCCTTCCACCGCGCCGAACTCTCCCTCTCCGCCCAGCTGTTGCGCCTTCTGCGCACCGACGAGGACCGGATGCCCGGCTTCCATGACGTGGCCTGGGAGAAGGCCCTCGGCTGGCTGAAGGGGCGTACGGGCGCCGAGCTCGCCCCCGAGCAGGAGGCGGCCGTGAAGCTGGCGCTGACGGAGAAGGTCGCGGTCCTCACCGGCGGGCCCGGCTGCGGCAAGTCCTTCACGGTCAGGTCCATCGTCGAGCTGGCCCGCGCCAAAAAGGCGAAAGTCGTCCTCGCCGCCCCCACCGGCCGCGCCGCCAAGCGTCTCGCCGAACTCACCGGCGCCGAGGCCTCCACCGTCCACCGGCTGCTGGAGCTGAGGCCCGGCGGGGACGCCGCCTACGACAAGGACCGGCCCCTGGACGCCGACCTGGTGGTCGTGGACGAGGCCTCCATGCTGGACCTCCTCCTCGCCAACAAGCTGGTGAAGGCGGTGCCCCCGGGAGCGCATCTGCTGTTCGTCGGGGACGTCGACCAGCTGCCCAGCGTCGGCGCCGGCGAGGTGCTCCGGGATCTGCTGGCCGACGGCGGCCCCATCCCCGCCGTCCGCCTCACGCGCGTGTTCCGCCAGGCCCAGCAGTCGGGCGTCGTGACGAACGCGCACCGGATCAACTCCGGGCAGCACCCGGTCACCGACGGCATGAAGGACTTCTTCCTCTTCGTCGAGGACGACACCGAGGAGGCCGGCCGGCTCACCGTCGATGTCGCGGCACGGCGCATTCCGGCCAAGTTCGGCCTCGACCCGCGTCGCGACGTCCAGGTGCTCGCCCCCATGCACCGAGGGCCCGCAGGCGCCGGCAACCTCAACGGCCTGCTCCAGCAGGCGATCACACCCGGCCGCCCCGACCTGTCCGAGAAGCGGTTCGGCGGCCGCGTCTTCCGGGTCGGCGACAAGGTCACCCAGATTCGCAACAATTACGAGAAGGGGAAGAACGGTGTCTTCAACGGCACCGTGGGCGTGGTCACCGCACTCGACCCGGTCGACCAGCGCCTGACGGTACTGACGGACGAGGACGAGGAGGTTCCGTACGAGTTCGACGAACTGGACGAGCTCGCCCATGCGTACGCCGTGACCATCCACCGCTCGCAGGGGAGTGAATATCCGGCGGTGGTGATCCCGGTCACCACCGGGGCCTGGATGATGCTTCAGCGGAACCTGCTGTACACCGCGGTCACCCGGGCCAAGAAGCTGGTCGTCCTCGTCGGTTCCCGCAAGGCGATCGGACAGGCGGTGCGCACGGTGTCCGCCGGACGCCGCTGTACGGCACTCGACTTCAGGCTCTCGCCCCGGCCCCTGGAGGGGTGACGCGGGGCCGGGCGGGGGTCGCACGAAAAATGATCGATCAAATGAGTCGTTTGGGTCACACAGCACTAGCAGATGGGGAAGTAGAAGGGGCAGGATGAGGAAGTTGGCGGCACTCAGTGCCGCCAATAGGCCCAATGGTCGACCCCGAGTGCACTCTCCTGCGCCAAATGGGGGATGGTAGAGACAGTCAGGGCAACCTCGAAGATGAGGCACAACGTCGGTGAGGGAAGACGTGAGCGACAACTCTGTAGTACTGCGGTACGGCGACGGCGAGTACACCTACCCGGTGATCGACAGCACCGTCGGTGACAAGGGCTTCGACATCGGCAAGCTCCGCGCCCAGACCGGTCTGGTGACGCTGGACAGCGGTTACGGCAACACCGCCGCGTACAAATCCGCCATTACCTACCTGGACGGCGAATCGGGCATCCTGCGGTACCGCGGCTACCCGATCGAGCAGCTGGCCGAGCGCTCCACTTTCCTGGAGGTCGCCTACCTGCTGATCAACGGCGAGCTGCCGACCGTTGACGAGCTCACCACGTTCAAGAACGACATCACGCAGCACACCCTGCTGCACGAGGACGTCAAGAACTTCTACAAGGGCTTCCCGCGCGACGCCCACCCGATGGCGATGCTGTCGTCGGTCGTCTCGGCGCTGTCCACCTTCTACCAGGACAGCCACAACCCGTTCGACGAGAAGCAGCGCAACCTCTCCACCATCCGTCTGCTCGCCAAGCTCCCGACGATCGCGGCGTACGCGTACAAGAAGTCGATCGGCCACCCGTTCGTCTACCCGCGCAACGACCTCGGCTACGTCGAGAACTTCCTCCGCATGACCTTCTCGGTCCCGGCGCAGGAGTACGACCTCGACCCGGTCGTCGTGGCCGCCCTCGACAAGCTGCTGATTCTGCACGCGGACCACGAGCAGAACTGTTCTACCTCCACGGTGCGTCTGGTCGGCTCCTCGCAGGCGAACATGTTCGCCTCGATCTCGGCCGGTATCTCCGCGCTCTGGGGCCCGCTGCACGGCGGCGCCAACCAGTCGGTGCTGGAGATGCTGGAGGGCATCCAGGCCAACGGCGGCGATGTCGACTCCTTCATCCGCAAGGTGAAGAACAAGGAGGACGGCGTCCGCCTGATGGGCTTCGGCCACCGGGTGTACAAGTCCTTCGACCCGCGCGCGAAGATCATCAAGGCTGCCGCGCACGACGTCCTGTCCGCCCTCGGCAAGTCCGACGAGCTGCTGGACATCGCGCTGAAGCTGGAGGAGCACGCGCTCTCCGACGACTACTTCGTCTCGCGCAACCTCTACCCGAACGTCGACTTCTACACCGGCCTGATCTACCGCGCCATGGGCTTCCCGACCGAGATGTTCACGGTCCTCTTCGCCCTCGGCCGCCTCCCGGGCTGGATCGCCCAGTGGCACGAGATGATCAAGGAGCCGGGCTCCCGCATCGGCCGCCCGCGCCAGATCTACACGGGCGTTGTCGAGCGGGACTTCGTTCCGGTCGAGGCGCGCTGACACCCGCCGGTGAGGGGCGCCGATCCACTGGCGCCCGTCACCGGGGCCGGGCCCTGCGGCCGGGGGTCCGGGGGGTGTCCCCCGGGTCAGCACTGCCACGGGCGTCGTGGAGCGGGACTTCGTTCCGGTCGAGGCACGCTGATCGCGTAGACGCCGGGCCTGGCGCGACGGTCGTCAGGCCCCGAGGGAAAAAAGACAAAAAAGAGGAAGGCGCCCTGCGCCGGTCCCCCCACGGGCCGACGATCAGGGCGCCTTCCCATGTCCCGGTGCGGATTCCCCCCACGGGATCCGGCCGGGCGTCTGTGAGAGACCAGCGCCTGAATCGCTGTCGAGCAAACTGCCGAGGCAGCCTTTGAGCAAAACGAGCGGAACTCGTCGTACTCCTGGGGTGTGCGGTCTGCCGGGACAGCGCACGATCGGGAGGGCCGCTCAAAGCTCCCCGTAGCACGTGCCCCGGCAACGCAGCTCTGAGGAAGTCCCCCAAGACATCCCCAGACGTCAGTCGGCGCCCCCCAAGACGCTTTCTGACATCGTCAACTTAGACCTTCGAACCCCTTCGATGGTTACCTTCGCATCACTGTGATCTGCGTCTCTTGCATATGTCCTTTAGATACGCAAGAGCCCCGATACGGTGATCGGAGCTCAAGCGTAAGGATGATGCGCGAGCCTTGTGAAGAGCTTATGTGAGGCTTGCGTCGGACTCTAGAGGCCTTCTCACCTCTACTTCCGTGTAACTGGCGGTAACTTCAGCGGAATGTGCGCAGGCGGAGGCTGTTCGTCACCACGAACACGGACGAGAAGGCCATCGCCGCCCCCGCGATCATCGGGTTCAGCAGCCCGGCGGCGGCCAGCGGCAGCGCGGCCACGTTGTATCCGAACGCCCATACAAGGTTTCCCTTGATCGTGGACAGCGTCCTCCGGGACAGCCGGATCGCGTCCGCGGCAACCCGCAGATCCCCGCGTACGAGGGTCAGATCGCTCGCCTCGATCGCCGCGTCCGTCCCCGTACCCATCGCCAGCCCGAGATCGGCGGTGGCGAGCGCGGCCGCGTCGTTGACGCCGTCACCGACCATGGCGACCGTCCGCCCCTCGCGCTGTAGCCGCCGTACGACGTCGACCTTGTCCTCGGGCAGCACCTCGGCGATCACCTCCGCGATCCCGACGGCCCGCGCGACCGTCGAGGCCACCGCCCGGTTGTCCCCGGTCAGCAGCACCGGCGTGAGTCCGAGGGCGCGCAGTTCGCGCACCGCCTCGGCGCTGGTCTCCTTGACCGCGTCCGCGACGGCGACGACACCGCGTGCCGCTCCGTCCCAGCCGACGACGACGGCCGTACGACCGCTGCTCTCGACCTCGCCCTTCGCCCGGGTCAACTCCTCGGGCAGCGTCTCGTAGAGGCGCCCCACGGCCACCTCGCGGCCCTCCACGCGCCCGCGTGCTCCGCGCCCCGGCACGTTCTCGAACCGCTCGGCCGGTGGCAGCGTCCCGACGCGCTCCTCGGCGCCCACGGCCACCGCCCGGGCGACGGGATGCTCGGAAGCGTGCTCCAGGGCGCCGGCAAGGCGCAGCAGCTCCGTCTCGTCGGTGCCTTCGGCGACGTACACCTTCTGAAGGGTCATACGGCCGGTGGTGACCGTTCCGGTCTTGTCCAGGACGACGGTGTCGACGCGGCGCGTGGACTCCAGGACCTCGGGGCCCTTGATGAGGATGCCGAGTTGCGCGCCGCGGCCGGTGCCGACCATCAGGGCGGTCGGAGTGGCCAGGCCCAGCGCGCACGGACAGGCGATGATCAGGACCGCGACGGCCGCGGTGAACGCGGCGACGGCGTCACCGGTGAGGCCGAGCCAGGCGCCGAACGTGGCGACCGCGATGAGGATGACGGCCGGCACGAAGACCCCGGAGATCCGGTCGGCGAGCCGCTGCACCTCGGCCTTGCCGTTCTGCGCGTCCTCCACCAGCTTCGCCATCCGGGCGAGTTGGGTGTCGGCGCCGACCCGCACGGCCTCGACGACCAGCCGGCCACCCGCGTTGATCGTGGCGCCGGTGACCGTGTCCCCGACCGTCACGTCCACCGGCACGGACTCGCCGGTCAGCATGGAGGCGTCGACGGCGGAGGAACCCTCCACGACCGTCCCGTCCGTGGCGACCTTCTCGCAGGGCCGTACGACGAACCGGTCGCCGACCGCCAGCCGGGCCACCGGAATCCGCACCTCACGCCCGTCCCGCACGACGGCGACGTCCTTCGCGCCCAGCTCCATGAGTGCCCGCAGGGCCGCCCCCGCGCTGCGCTTGGAGCGGGCCTCCAGATAGCGGCCCAGCAGGATGAACGCGACGACGCCGGACGCCACTTCGAGGTAGATGGTCGATGCGCCGTCCATGCCGCCCACGGTCAGCCGGAAGCTCTCCCGCATGCCCGGCATGCCCGCGTCACCGAAGAACAGCGCCCACAGGGACCAGCCGAACGCGGCCAGCGTGCCGAGGGAGACCAGCGTGTCCATGGTGGCCGCGCCGTGTCGGAGATTCGTCCAGGCGGCCTTGTGGAAAGGCCATCCGCCCCAGATGACGGCGGGCGCGGCGAGGGTCAGCGCGAGCCACTGCCAGTTGTCGAACTGGAGGGGCGGGACCATCGACAGCACGATGACCGGGATCGCGAGGAGCGCGGAGACGGTGAAGCGGTGCCGGTAGGACGTGAGTTCGGGGTCCTCGGGCGCCGGCTCCGCGCTGACGGGCGCGGGTTCCTCGGCCGTGTAGCCGGTCTTGACGACCGTGGCGATCAGGTCCGCGACCTCGGTGTCCGCGGGGTACGTGACCTTTGCCTTCTCCGTCGCGTAGTTCACCGTGGCCGTCACGCCGGCCATGCGGTTGAGCTTCTTCTCCACGCGGGCCGCGCAGGAGGCGCAGGTCATCCCGCCGATGAGCAGCTCGACCTCGGAGGTCGCGGCTATCGGTGCCGGAGCGGTGGTGGCGGTGCCGGTCATGCGCTCAGGGGCTCTCGGGGTGCTCTCAGACCGTGCCGACGAGTTCAAAACCGGCCTCGTCGACGGCGGCGCGCACGGCCGTCTCGTCCAGCGCGGCCTCGGAGATGACGGTGACCTCGCCGGTCGACGCGACGGCCTTCACCGAGCTGACGCCGGGGAGTTCGGAGATCTCGCCGGAGACGGCGCCCTCGCAGTGCCCGCAGCTCATCCCGCTGACCTTGTACGTGGCGCTGATGCTCATGTCGTTACTCCTCGTGGAGGCATGTGGGGCCTACGGGGCCCACGGGGGAGCCCCGTGCTTACAGACTATACCCCTAGGGGGTACCTTCTCCAAAAGGGGCGCCGTCTTCGCCGTAAGGGGCGCGGGGAGCTGCGCGACCAGCCACGATGGTGCCGCAGACGCATACCGGCACATCGCGGCACCCACCTCGGAGGCTAAGACAACATGCGCGCAGTGATGTTCGAGCAGTACGGCGAGCCGGCCGAGGTAAAGGAGACGCCGGACCCAACCCCCGCACCCCACGGAGTGGTCGTACGGGTCGAAGCGACCGGCCTCTGCCGCAGCGACTGGCACGGCTGGCAGGGCCACGACCCGGACATCACGCTGCCGCATGTACCGGGCCATGAACTCGCCGGCGTGGTCGAGGCGGTGGGCGACCGGGTGACCGCCTGGCACCCCGGCGACCGGGTCACCGTCCCGTTCGTCTGCGCCTGCGGCACCTGCGCGTCCTGCGCGGCCGGCGACCAGCAGGTGTGCGAGCGCCAGACCCAGCCCGGCTTCACCCACTGGGGCTCCTTCGCCCAGTTCGTGGCGCTGGACCACGCCGACGTCAACCTCGTCGCCGTACCGGACGGCATGTCGTTCGGGACGGCGGCCTCGCTGGGCTGCCGGTTCGCGACGGCGTTCCGGGCGGTGGTGCAGCAGGGCCGGGTGGCGGCGGGGGAGTGGGTCGCGGTGCATGGCTGCGGGGGCGTGGGTCTGTCGGCGGTGATGATCGCGGCCGCATCGGGGGCACGGGTGATCGCTGTCGACGTGTCCGCCCAAGCCCTGGGCCTGGCAAGGAAGTTCGGGGCGGCGGAGTGCGTGGACGGGACGCGGACGCCGGACACGGCAGCGGCGATCCGCGAGCTGACGGGCGGCGGCGCCCACCTCTCCCTGGACGCCCTCGGCGCCCCCGCGACCTGCGCCGCCTCGGTGAACGGCCTGCGCCGCCGTGGCCGTCACATCCAGGTCGGCCTGCTGCCCTCGCCCACCGGTACCACCCCCGTCCCGATGGCCCGCGCGATCGCCCTGGAACTCGAACTCCTCGGCAGCCACGGCATGGCCGCCCACACCTACCCTCCGATGCTGGAACTGGTCCGGACCGGCGCCCTGCGCCCCGACCTCCTCGTCACCTCCACCATCACCCTGGACGCGACGCCCGCCACCCTCGCCGCGATGGGCACGGCACCGGGAGCGGGCGTCACGGTCATCGCGCCGTGGGCCTGACAGCGCCGGCGTTCAGTCCTCTCTACGGGCGCGGTTGCCCGGGCGGGAGGCGACCCACGCCCGGACGGTGTCCGCGTACCAGTAGGGCTTGCCGCCCTCCACGTGATCGGGTGGCGGCAGCAGCCCGTGCTTGCGGTAGGACCGCACGGTGTCCGGCTGCACCCGGATGTGCGCCGCGATCTCCTTGTAGGACCAGAGCCTTCGGTCGGTCATGAGGTGCACCTCCCTGCGCGCACCGCGGCGGCGACCGGGGACGGCCGTCGGGGGTACCGGGCGCTGCGCTGGCGATCACAAAGCCTGTGTCCGGTGAACGACGCAGCGTGAGCGCAGGACAGGGCCTGTGCACCGGGTGTGACGGAAGACCGGCGTACACGCGACATGTGTGACACGAGGGGGGCGTTTGTGACACAAGCGCAGCAAAGGCGTACGCCGGATTCAGGCGCGCCGCATTGACAACAAGCCCATCTTGCAACGCCCCTAGGGGCGCGGGGAACTGCGCGACAAGCCCCCCACGACCCGCACTCGCCCCACAACAGAACCCGGCAGACCAGTAGGCGCCCTTACGCCCCGCACGACCTCAGAAACGCCCGGGTCCGCTGAGCAATAGGCAACGGCGTGTCCGGCTCACACGGATACATGTCCTGCTCGACGATCGCGAACAGATCGACATCCAGCTTCTGCGCAGCATCCAGCACCGGCCCCAGCGCGGGCACTCCGGCCGGCGGCTCGCACATCACGCCCCGCGCAACCGCCGGCCCGAACGGAATCTCCCGCGCCCGCACATCCGCGAGGATCTCGGGGTCCACCTGCTTGAGGTGCAGATACCCGATCCGCTCCCCGTACGTCTCGATGAGCTTGACGCTGTCCCCACCGCAGTACGCGTAGTGCCCGGTGTCCAGGCACAGCGAGACCAGGTCGGAGTCCGTCCCGTCCAGGAACCGGACGACGTTCTCCTCGCTGTCGATGTGGGTGTCGGCGTGCGGGTGGACGACGATCTTCAGGCCGTACTCCTCCCGCACCCGGCTCCCCAGCCGCTCGGTCAGCGAGCTGAGGTTCCGCCACTGCTCGGCCGTCAGCGAACTCGGCTCCAGCACCTCACCGGTCTTGTCGTCCCGCCAGAAGGACGGGATGACGACCAGGTGCTTCGCGCCCATCGCCTGCGCGAGCACCGCGTTGTCCGCGACATGCGCCCACGTCTTCTCCCACACGGCCTCGCCGTGATGCAGCCCGGTGAAGACCGTCCCGGCCGACACCTTGAGGCCACGCTTCGTGGTCTCCTCGGCGAGCACGTCGGGGTCGGTCGGCAGATAGCCGTACGGGCCGAGTTCGATCCACTCGTAGCCGGACTGCGCGACCTCGTCCAGGAAGCGCCGCCAGGGAACCTGCTGGGGGTCGTCGGGGAACCACACACCCCAGGAGTCGGGCGCCGAGCCGATCCGGATGCGGGACAGTGAGGGCTGAGGTGACAACGACGTCATGGCGGCCAGCCTCCGTGCGCACAGCAGGCGTGTCAAGGTCTGGTCCGAATGTCTGGACAAAACATTGACAGGGCTCGGCGCGCGGGGCTAGAAAGCCGGAGAGAGCCGATACGACCGTGCGAGCCGAGACGACGGTGAGCCGGGCATGAAGGGAACGCGATGGCGTACGACCTGATCACCATGGGACGGATCGGCGTGGACCTCTATCCGCTCCAGACGGGCGTCCCGCTGCCGCAGGTGACGACCTTCGGCAAGTTCCTCGGCGGCTCGGCGACCAACGTCGCGGTGGCCGCGGCCCGCCTCGGCCGCCGTACCGCCGTGATCACGCGTACCGGAGACGACCCGTTCGGCACGTACCTCCACGAGGCCCTGCGTGACTTCGGCGTCGACGACCGCTGGGTCACCCCGGTCGCCGGGCTGCCGACCCCCGTGACCTTCTGCGAGGTCTTCCCGCCGGACGACTTCCCGCTGTACTTCTACCGCCGTCCCAAGGCCCCGGACCTGGAGATCGACGCCCATGAGCTCGATCTCGACGCGATCCGCGAGGCGAGCATCTTCTGGGTGACCGGCACGGGCCTGAGCGAGGAGCCCAGCCGTACGGCGACCCTCGCGGCCCTCGCGCACCGGGCCAAGGCCGGTACGACGGTCTTCGACCTCGACTGGCGCCCCATGTTTTGGAGCGACCCGGACGCGGCCCGCCCCTTCTACGCCGAAGCCCTCCGCCACACCACCGTCGCGGTCGGCAACCTCGACGAGGTGGAGGTCGCCACCGGCGTCCGTGAGCCGCACGCCGCGGCCCGCGCCCTCCTCGACGCCGGTGTGGAACTGGCCGTCGTCAAGCAGGGCCCCAAGGGTGTCCTCGCGGTCAACAGCAAGGGCGAGAGCGCCGAAGTCCCGCCCCTCCCCGTGAACGTCCTCAACGGCCTTGGCGCCGGTGACGCCTTCGGCGGTTCCCTCTGCCACGGCCTCCTCGCGGGCTGGGACCTGGAGAAGATCATGCGGCACGCCAACGCGGCCGGCGCCATCGTCGCCTCCCGGCTGGAGTGCTCCTCCGCGATGCCGACACCGGTCGAAGTGGAAGCCGCCCTGACCGCGGGAGCCGTGCTGTGAGCGTCGACATCGAGGCGCTGGTCCGCACCCGCAGCCAACACCCCGAGGCGATCGCCGAAGCGGCCGCCCGCCGCCGGCGCCGCCCGCTCATCGGCGACTCCGGCCGTCTGATGATCGTCGCCGCCGACCACCCCGCCCGCGGCGCGCTCGGCGTCGGCGACCGCAAGTTCGCCATGGCCAACCGCGTCGACCTGCTCGAACGCCTCTGCCTGGCCCTCGCCAGACCCGGCGTCGACGGTGTCCTCGCCACCGCCGACATCCTGGACGACCTGCTGCTGCTCGGCGCCCTGGACGGCAAGGTCGTCATGGGCTCGATGAACCGCGGCGGCCTCCAGGGCGCCTCCTTCGAACTCGACGACCGCTTCACCGGCCACCGCCCCCAGGACATCGAGCGCCTCGGCTTCGACGCGGGCAAGCTGCTGCTGCGGATCGACTACGACGACCCGGGCTCCCTCACCACCCTGGAGTCCACGGCCCGCGCGATCGACGACATGGCCGCCCGCGGGCTCCCGTTGTTCGTCGAACCGTTCATCAGCCTTCGTACGGCCGAGGGGAGACTCCGGAACGATCTCTCCGCCGACGCCGTCACCAAGTCGATCGCCATCGCCTCCGGTCTGGGCGGCAGCTCGGCATACACCTGGCTGAAGGTTCCCGTCACCGACAACCCGGACGACATGGCGCGGGTGATGGAGACCTCCACGCTGCCCGCCGTGCTGCTGGGCGGGGATGTCGGCGACGACCAGGACGGCGCGTACGAGAAGTGGCGCGGCGCCCTCCAACTGCCCACGGTCCGTGGTCTGGTGGTCGGCCGTTCGCTGCTGTACCCGGCGGACGGCGATGTGGCCGCCGCCGTGGACACCGCCGTAGGACTGCTGTGAGGGCCGCATGAGCAACGAGCTGTACGTTCCGAAGGGCACCACCGCCGACGCGTACTACGCGCTCGACATCGACCCCAAGCTGGCCGGCTGGACCCACTCCAGCCTGCGGATCGTCGAGCTGGAGGCGGGTGGTTCGCACACCTTCACCACCGGTGACAGCGAGTGGATCGTGGTGCCGCTCAACGGTGGTTGCACGGTGCAAGTGGAGGACGAAGTATTCGAACTCCTGGGTCGCAAGGACGTGTTCGCGTCGGTTTCCGACTTCGCGTACGCGCCCCGTGACGCCCGGGTACAGATCGCCTCCGGCGCGGGAGGCCGCTTCGCCCTGGCAGGAGCGAAGTGCGAGCGACGACTCCCCGCCCGCTACGGCCCCGCGCCGGAGGTTCCCGTCGAGCAGCGCGGCAGCGGCAACTGCACACGCCAGGTGCGCAACTTCGCCTCCGCCGACGCGTTCGCGTGCGACAAGCTCATCGCGGTCGAGGTGATCACGCCCGGCGGCAACTGGTCCTCGTATCCGCCGCACAAGCACGACGAGCACCGGCCGGGTGAGGAAGTGGAGCTCGAGGAGATCTACTACTTCGAGATCGACGGTCCGAACGGCTTCGGCTATCAGCGCGTATCTCCCTCTCGTGAGGGCGGATCCGACGTCCTCGCGGAGGTCCGCTCCGGAGACGCCGTCCTCGTCCCCGACGGATGGCACGGCCCGTCGATCGCCGAGCCCGGCCACGACATGTACTACCTGAACGTCATGGCGGGGCCCGGCGAGACGCGGGAGTGGCGGATCTGCTTCCACCCGGACCACGTAGAAAGCACTGGGGGTTACCGATGACCTCAACGACGAGGCTGACGGTCGCGCAGGCGCTGGTGCGCTTCCTCGCCGCGCAGTACACGGAGCGGGACGGCGTCCGCCGCCGCCTGATCGACGCCACCTGGGGCATCTTCGGCCACGGCAACGTCGCCGGACTCGGCCAGGCACTGATCGAGTACGGCGATGACATGCCGTACCACCAGGGCCGCAACGAGCAGTCCATGGTGCACGCGGCGATCGGTTACGCGCGTCAGTCGAACCGTCTGTCCACGCACGCGGTGACGACCTCCATCGGCCCCGGCGCGACGAATCTCGTCACCGGCGCCGCCCTCGCCACGATCAACCACCTCCCGGTCCTGCTCCTCCCCGGCGACACCTTCGCCACCCGCCCCGCCGACCCGGTCCTCCAGCAGCTCGAAGTCCCGTACGCGGGCGATGTGTCGGTCAACGACAGCCTGCGCCCGGTGTCGAAGTACTTCGACCGGATCCACCGCCCCGAAGCGCTGATGCCGGCGGCCCTCCAGGCGATGCGCGTGCTCACCGACCCGGTGGAGACCGGCGCGGTGACGCTCGCTCTCCCGCAGGACGTTCAGGCCGAGGCGTACGACTGGCCGGACGAGTTCTTCGCCGAGCGGACCTGGGTCGTACGACGGCCCGGAGCCGACCCGACGGAACTCGCCGAGGCCGTGACGGCGATCCGCGCGGCTCGGCGGCCGCTGGTCGTGGCCGGCGGCGGGGTCCACCACAGCCGCGCCGAGGAGGCGCTGGAGGAGTTCGCCCGCACCACCGGCATTCCGGTCGCCTCGACGCAGGCGGGCAAGGGCTCACTCCGCTTCGACCACCCGCAGGACGTGGGCGCCGTCGGCCACACCGGCACGGCGACGGCGGACGAACTCGCCCGCACCGCCGACCTGGTGATCGGTGTCGGCACCCGGTACACGGACTTCACCACCGCCTCCGGCACGCTGTTCGTGAACCCGGGCGTCCGCTTCCTCAACCTCAACATCGCCTCGTACGACGGCCACAAGCTGTCCGGCCTGCCGCTGATCGCGGACGCCCGCAGCGGTCTCGCCGAGCTGACCGGGGCGCTTCAGACGCACGACCACCGGGTCACGGAGGCGTACGTCACGGAGTACAGCGAGGACAAGGAGCGCTGGGAGCAGCGCGTCGACGCCTGCTTCGAGGCCGAGGAGCCCGACGTACGGCCGACGCAGCCGCAGGTCATCGGCGCCCTGGACGCCGTCGTCGACGAGTCGGACATCATCATCAACGCGGCCGGTTCGCTCCCGGGCGATCTGCACAAGCTGTGGCGGGCGCGGTCGGCGGACCAGTACCACCTGGAGTACGGCTACTCCTGCATGGGCTACGAGATCCCGGCCGCGATCGGTGTGAAGCTCGCGGCACCCGACCGGCCCGTCTGGGCGCTGGTCGGCGACGGCACCTATCTGATGATGCCGACGGAGATCGTGACGGCCGTGCAGGAGGGCATCGCGATCAAGATGCTGCTCGTGCAGAACCACGGGTACGCGTCGATCGGCGGTCTGTCGGAGTCGGTGGGCGGCGAGCGGTTCGGCACCGCGTACCGCTTCCGGGCGGAGGACGGTACGTACGCGGGCGCTCCGCTGCCGGTGGATCTCGCCGCCAACGCGGCCAGCCTCGGCATGCGCGTGCTGCGCGCGAAGACCGTGGCCGACCTGCGGGAGGCGCTCGCCGAGGCGCGCGCCGCCGACATTCCCACATGTGTCTACGTCGAGACCGAAACGGCAGACACAGTGTCGGGCGCGCCTCCGGCGCAAGCCTGGTGGGATGTACCTGTGGCCGAGACCGCGACCCGACCGTCGGCGGTGAAGGCCCGCGAGGAGTACGACCGGCACGTCTCTACCCGACGCCGCCATCTGTGAAGGAGTTCTTGGTCATGACGAAGATCGTCAACCACTGGATCGGCGGCAAGACCGTCGAAGGCGCGTCGGGTACGTACGGGCCGGTCACCGACCCTGCCACCGGCGTGGTCACCACGAAGGTCGCGTTCGCGACCGTCGACGAGGTCGACGC
>NZ_JAFFSX010000023.1 GCF_017948485.1 Streptomyces sp. GESEQ-35
GCCGCCCGCGCCCCCCCCCCCGCCCCCCCCCCCCCGCCCGCCCCCGCACCCCCCCCCCCCCCCCCCCCCCCGCCCCCCCCGCCCCCCCCCCCCCCGCCCCCCCCGCGCCCCCCCCCCCCCCCTCCCCCCCCCCCCCCCCCCCCGCCCCCCCCCCCCCCCCCCCGCCCTCCACCCCGCGCCCCCCGGAAGCCGCCCGCCCCACAAACCACCCCACCGTCACCCCGGCCACCACCGGCACCACGCCCGCCACCCAGTTCACCGGCGTCCCGACCCCCGTATCCGGCACCGCCGCCAGCAGGGGGAACGGCGGCAGGAGTGGGGCCGGGGCCGAGGACAGGGGAGTCACGACGTGGCCCACGCCCAGGGTGAAGCCCGGGCCGAGGGCGTACGACGCGCCCCACACCGCCGCGTTCGGCACCAGCGCCATGCAGAGCAACAGCACCGCGAACTGCCCGGACCCCCCTTCCGTCAGCTGAAGGAAGGACGTCCTGGCCGCGTCGCCGTGCCAGACCAGTGACACCGCCAGCAGCAGCGCCCCACCCCCGACCAGTACGGCCGTCCCGGCGCTCGCGGCTCGCGCGGCGGCGGCGAAACGGGACCGGAAGTGGGGCCGGAGGATCAGACGCCGTACCCGCGCCGGCACATGGGGCAGCGCGCTGTTGATCAGCTCGTACGGATGCGTGTGCGCCGTCCACACCCCCGCCCCCGCGGCGACCGCCACGAGCAGCGGCACACACACGCACACCCCCACCCACGACGGCCGCAGTGCACCGCCCGAGGCATACACCGCCGCGGCCGCACCGACGACGACGTAGCCGAGGACAACGCCCGCCCACGCCACCACCGGCTCCGGCGCCCCACCGCGCCCACCGCCCTCCTCCTCGTCCTCGTCCGCCGCCGCGTCCCGCGCCGCCCGGTGCACCAGCAGCACCGGCAGCGCGAGGAGCAGCAGCGGGGTGACGCCGACCGGTGCGGGGACGCCGGAGAGCGTGTCGGTGCGGATCAGTTCGGCGCCGTGCGCGAGCAGCCACAGCGCGGCGGCGATGTGCAGCGCACCACTCGGCCCACTGTCGGGATACGGCGAACTGATCCACAGCACCAACACCAGCACGGCGAACGACCCGAGCCCCAGCCCGGCCGCAAGCGCGCCACCCAGCAGGCTCGCGCCCAGTCCGGGCGAACGGTCACGCAACCGGCTGGGCAGGGACGACAACGACGATCGGCGAGCGGTCATCTGGATCACGCCCGCCATGCTCCCAACGACACGCGCTTTCTCGTCGTAACAGGCGAACTACCGATGTGTCGCCCAATATATGTTTATGTACTTTTTCCCACGGAGGGGCGAGCCGTGACGCAGAGCCCTTCAACCCCGCTCCCCCCGCCCAAGGAACGCCGACGCCTGCGCGAGGCCCGGTCGTTGACGCAGGCTCAGGTCGCGGCACGGGTGGGGGTCGACAGCGAGACCGTCCACGCATGGGAGACCGGCCGGACGACTCCTCGCGGCCGGAAACGGGAAACGTACGCGAAGCTGCTGGCGGAGACGCCGATGGGCCAGGAAGAGCCGGCTCCCGTTGCCACCGACGTCGCCGACAGCCCCGTAGAAGCCGCTGAACCGCCGTCGTCACCCTCGCCACTCACCCCGGAACCCGTGCCCGAGCAGCTGTCCGACGTCCTGACGCCCGCTCAGGCCTTCGACGCGCTCTACGCCTTCTGCGCGCCCGCACTCGTACGGCAGACGTTTCTGCTCACCGGGCGCCGCGAGCTCGCCCGTGAGTCGGTCGAGCGGGCCTTTCAACTCGCCTGGCAGCGCTGGCCGGAGGTGGCGCGTGACCGGGATCCGGCGGGCTGGGTGCGGGCGACGGCGTACGAATGCGCCCTCTCCCCCTGGCACCGCCTCCGCCCGCGCTACCGGCACCCCGAAGCACCGCCCGCCGGCGCCGCGGACCGGGCCCTGATGGACGTCATCCTGAACCTCCCGCCGCCGCACCGCCGCACGCTCCTGCTGTACGACGGTGTGGGCCTCGACCTGCCGGAGACGGCGGCGGAGACGGAGGCGAGCACACCGGCGACGGCGAACCGTCTGCTGCACGCGCGCGGGGCGATCGCCGAACGGCTGCCGGAGCTGTCCGACCCGGCCGAACTCCATCGCCGCCTCGCCGCCCTCGCCTCCACGGAGCGCCTCCGCGCCGCCAAGCCCCTGACAGTCCGCACCGGCAGCGAGCGCCGGGCCAGGTTCTGGACCCGCGCCGCCATCGCGTTCACGGTCGCCCTGATCGGCACGACGGCGCTCACCCTGCGCACGGCACCGACGCACTATGAGCCGCCGGTGTCGCCGGGGGCCGACGTGCGGGGGGTGCCGGAGAAGCAGGCGCCGGGAGCCCTGTCGGAGGCGGAGCTGGAGCTGCGGGAGGAGCTGCGGGAGGAGACGGTGAGCGGCCCGGAGAGACTCGTGCCGCTGAACGGATGAGCGCACACGGCAGCGGGCCCGCACCCCCACGAGGGGTACGGGCCCACCAGGCGTTACTCGGTCACTCAGCCGGCGAGCAGCTCACGCGCCAGCTTCGCCGTCTCGGTCGGGGTCTTGCCGACCTTGACACCGGCGGCCTCCAGGGCCTCCTTCTTGGCGGCGGCCGTACCGGAGGAGCCGGAGACGATGGCGCCGGCGTGGCCCATGGTCTTGCCCTCGGGCGCGGTGAAGCCCGCGACGTAGCCGACGACCGGCTTGGTCACGTTCTCCTTGATGAAGGCCGCGGCCCGCTCCTCGGCGTCGCCGCCGATCTCACCGATCATCACGATGAGGTCGGTGTCGGGGTCGGCCTCGAACGCGGCGAGCGCGTCGATGTGGGTGGTGCCGATGATCGGGTCACCACCGATGCCGACGGCCGACGAGAAGCCGATGTCCCGCAGCTCGTACATCATCTGGTACGTCAGCGTGCCGGACTTCGAGACCAGGCCGATGCGGCCCGGCTTGGTGATGTCGCCCGGGATGATGCCGGCGTTCGACTGGCCCGGGGTGATGAGACCGGGGCAGTTCGGGCCGATGATCCGGGTCTTGTTGCCCTGCGACACGGCGTAGGCGTAGAACGCGGCCGAGTCGTGGACGGCGATGCCCTCGGTGATGACGACCGCGAGGGGGATCTCCGCGTCGATGGCCTCGACGACGGCGGCCTTGGCGAAGGCCGGCGGCACGAAGAGGACGGATACGTTCGCACCCGTCTTCTCGATCGCCTCGGCGACCGTGCCGAAGACCGGGATCTCGTTGCCGTCGATGTCGACGGAGGTGCCCGCCTTGCGCGGGTTCACGCCACCGACGATGTTCGTGCCGTCGGCCAGCATGAGCTTGGTGTGCTTCATGCCCGTGGCACCGGTCATGCCCTGGACGATGACCTTGCTGTCCTTGTTGAGGAAGATAGCCATGGCTGTGTCTGTCCCTCTTCCCTTACTTCGCAGCCGCGAGCTCGGCGGCCTTGTCGGCCGCGCCGTCCATGGTGTCCACACGCTGGACCAGCGGGTGGTTGGCGTCGGACAGGATCTGGCGACCCAGTTCGGCGTTGTTGCCGTCCAGGCGGACGACGAGCGGCTTGGTGACGTCCTCGCCCTTGGACTTCAGGAGCTCCAGGGCCTGGACGATGCCGTTGGCGACCTCGTCGCACGCGGTGATGCCGCCGAAGACGTTGACGAAGACGGACTTGACGTCCGGGTCGCCCAGGATGATCTCCAGGCCGTTCGCCATGACCTGCGCGGAGGCGCCGCCGCCGATGTCGAGGAAGTTGGCGGGCTTGACGCCACCGTGCGCCTCACCGGCGTACGCGACGACGTCCAGGGTGCTCATGACGAGACCCGCGCCGTTGCCGATGATGCCGACCTCGCCGTCGAGCTTGACGTAGTTGAGGTTCTTCTCCTTGGCTGCGGCCTCGAGGGGGTTGGCCGAGTCCTTGTCCTGGAGGGCCTCGTGCTCCGGCTGACGGAACTCGGCGTTCTCGTCCAGCGAGACCTTGCCGTCGAGGGCGATGACGTCACCGGAGGCGACCTTGGCCAGCGGGTTGACCTCGACCAGGAGGGCGTCCTCCTTGATGAAGGTGTCCCACAGGGTGACCAGGATGTCGGCGACCTTGCCGGCGACGTCGGCCGGGAACTTCGCGGCCTCGACGATCTCGCGGGCCTTCTCCGGGGTGACGCCCTCATTGGCGTCGATGGGCGTCTTGGCGACGGCCTCGGGGCGCTCGACCGCCACCTCCTCGATCTCCACGCCGCCCTCGACGGAGGCGATGGAGAGGAACGTGCGGTTCGCACGGTCGAGGAGGAAGGAGACGTAGTACTCCTCCACGATCTCCGGAGCCGTCTCGGCGATCATCACCTTGTGGACCGTGTGGCCCTTGATGTCCATGCCGAGGATGTCCGTCGCACGGGCGACGGCCTCGTCCGGGGTGGCGGCGAGCTTCACGCCGCCGGCCTTGCCACGTCCGCCGACCTTCACCTGGGCCTTGACGACGGACTTGCCACCGAGACGCTCAGTGGCTGCGCGGGCCGCCTCAGGCGTGTCGATGACTTCACCGGCCAGCACCGGTACATCGTGCTTGGCGAAGAGGTCCCTCGCCTGGTACTCGAACAGGTCCACGCGCTTCCGTCCCTATCAGTGATCTCGCGGTTCGTTGGGATGCGTGGGCGTGCCGCGAAGGGCAACGTGACGTCCGCTGTCACAAGGGAGGCGCACACGGTGTCCGAGCGCGCGGCATGTCCGTCTCGCAGATTATCGCCGCTGCCCGGGGGTCTCTAAATCAGGGGTCACACCTGAGCGGTGATACCTGTCACATGATGCCGCGATCACTGGCACGGGGTGCCGCAGGTGAAAGGCCTCACCGGGCTGGGGTTGACCCGGTGAGGCCTCTTCAACAGCCCCTCAGCGGCACACAAACGCCGCCTCAGGGGTGCTGGGCCGGTTGATCCCCACCCCAATGGGGATCAACCCGCCCGTCCGCGGGGTCTCTGCCGGACAGTCCGACGGCTTTCGGCCGTCCGGGTCCATCGCCGCCGCGGAGTCGCTCCGCTGGTGGTGCCGCGATGAGCCCGTTGTTCGGCTGCGGGCCCGTCGTGGCTGGTCGCGCAGTTCCCCGCGCCCCTATGGGGCGCTGCAGAACCGCACGTCACTCGCGGGGGTCAGATGCTGTACGGGGTACCGGTGACGTCCTGCGCGTAGCCCGGGGTGATCGAGTCGGCGATGCCGTCGATGCCGGTGACGGCGTTCTCGGCGAGCGGGTTCGCGGTGGTCCGGACGGTCTCGGTCACGTGCTGCGCGAAGGGCTGGACCTGACCGGCGACGCCGTACACGAACGGGTCGGCCTCACCGACGACGCCGCCCACCAAGGGCTGCACCTCACCCGTGACGCCGTACGCCAGCACCGTGGCGCTCCCGCCGACGCTCTGCACGACCGGGCGAACCGTCTCCACGACCGTGTCGACCAGCGGCCGTACCGCCCCGGTGACCCCCTGCGCGAAGGGCGGCACCTGGCCCATGACGCCCTCGGCGAAGGGCACCGCCTGCCCGGCCACGCCCTGTGCGAGCGGCGGTACGGCACCGACGACACCGCCCGCGAAGGGCTCGACGTCGCCCACCACCCCGTACGCCAGCGCGCCCGCGTCACCGACGGCCTGCTGCGCGACCGGGACCACGCCGTGCACGGCGATGTTCGCGACGGGCGGCAGGACGGCGTCCGTGGTGTCGTCGGCGACCTGGCCGACCAGACCGGTGGCGTACGGCGGTACGTCCGCGACGACCCCGCCGACGACCGGCTGCACTCCGGCCACGGCACCGCCGGCGACGCCCCGCGCATCGGCGACGGCCCCGGTGGCGACCGGCGGCACGCCCTGCACGACGCCGCCCGCGACGGGCCCGACGTCCGCGACGACTCCGTACGCCAGCGCGGTCGCGGCGTCGACGGCGTGCCCGGCGGTGGCCCCGACCCCGGCCACGGTCTGCCCGGCGACCGGCGTCACGCCGTGCACCGCGTGGGTGGCGGCGGGCACGACCCCGCCTACGGCGCCCTCGGCGACCGGCACGACACCGGCCACCGTCTGCCCGGCCACCGGGACGACACCCTCCACAGCGGCACCCGCCACCGGCGGCACCACCGCGACGACCGTCTCCTCGACGACGGGCGTGACCGTCCCCGGGACACTGCCGACCGTTCCGGTGACGTGGTGGGGGACGGCGGAGACGGAGGCCTCGGCGGCGGTGGTGACGGCGGTGGCTTCCGTGGTGGCCGTGGCGAGCACGGGTCCGGTGCGGCCGTGGGCTCCGGCGACCGTGGCCTGCGCGGCGCCGGTCACGCCCGTCGCGGTACGGCCCGCGCCCGCGACCACGTGCTGGGCCTTCGTCCGTACGACGCCATCGATGCCCTGGGCCTGGGAGCGGGCGGCGGACTGCGTGCCCTGGAGCTTCGTCTGGGCGGCGGCCAGGGCGTTCTCCAGCTCGGGCGCGAAGGCGGCGAGGGGGCCGAAGAGGTAGTCGATGCCGTCGTGCGGTGCGGTGGTGGCGTCGGAGACGGTGGTGTGGACCGAGGCCGTGGCCGTGGCCTCCGCCTGCGCGGCGCGTGCGGCCTTGGCGCCCTGGATCGCCTGGGCACCCCGCACCTTGGACGCCTGCGGAACGGTGACCGCGGCGTCGACGTACCGGCGGGCCTGATCGGTGGTGCCGGCGGTATCGGCCGTGGTCGTCCTGGCGGCCTTGTCGGCGGTGCCGAGGGCGCCGGTGGCCGTCTCCCGAGGGGAGGTCGAGGTCGCCCCGGTGGTGTCCGCGGCGCCCGAAACGGTGTCCGTGACGGTGTCCGTGACGCCGGTGACGACGGAGTCGACCGTGTCGGTGAGGGTGGTGGTCACGTCCGAGGTGACGTCGGTGGTCGTCGCGTCCGACGTGGAAAGGGAGGAGGCGGGCAACTCGTCGGCGCTGGCCACGGAGGAACCGAGCGCCCAGGCTCCGGTGACACCGGCGGCTATGACGATGGAGCGGCGGATGTTCTTGTTCATGCGTGCGTCAGATCCTTAGATCCTTGAGGGCTCGAGAGACCCTGGGAGGCCCGAAGGCCCTTGGAACTCACGGGACTTCGGGAGGCTGGGGACATGTCCGGTGCCGCCGCACCCCGATCGCGTCCGTCGGTGCATCGGACCGTCAGTCCGTCGTTCGGACACGGTCCGGGGAGAGTGAACCGGTGGACGCGGATGTGGATACGGATGCGATGACTGGTGCCGATACGGCTCCGGCGGCTTCCGCCCGGAGCTCGGAGTGGTGTCCGGACGGGAGGGCAGACCTGGTCCGCCCCCGCGCGGCAGGTCTACGGCGGGGGAAGGTCTGCCCTATGCCGGGGAGACGGGAATGTCCGGGTGCCTGTCCCGGGTCTCGGCCGCGTCGATACGCGCGGCGGCGCCGGCCACCAGCCGCAGCGGCGCCCGGTGGTTCAGCTGAACGGCGAACGCGTCGCCATGCCTCGATGTGCCACCGTCGGCCGCCGAACGGCTGCCCAGCGAGCCCCCCGGATCACCGGCGGGCTCCTGCCTCTCGGGCGCGTACTCGGTGGGCCGGACTCGATGCCCGGCTACGTGTGTCGCGTCGCCGCCCGGTGTCACGTCTGCGACGAACGCCGGGCCGTACGCGACGACCGCCGCCTCGTCCGTACGTTCCTTGGCAGGGCGTTCCTCCGTCGCCTGGCTGCCCGCCTCCGCACCCGGCTGCGGCGTCGCCGTGACCGGAGCGGGGAGTGTCTGTCCCGGAAGCAGAGGCAGAACAGGCAGTTCGGGCAACCCGGGCACGAGGCCAGGGAGTTCCGGCAGTATCGGCGACTCGGGCAGCGAGGGCAGCAACGACAGCGGCGGTATCTTCCCCTGCACCTCGGCCAGCCCCTCGGCCAACCCCTCGGTCACGCCCGTCACCAGATCGCCGACCGGCCGCACGACCTGCTCGTCCACCGACCCGACGACATCCTCGGTGACCGGTCGGAGGACCTGATCGGTGACTGGACGGAGGACCTGATCGGTCACCGGGCGGAGAGCGGTGTCGGCGGAGGGTCGGGACCTGGGCGAGAGCGAGGGCGTGGGCGCGGACGGGTGGGGCGTCGGGCTCGGCTGCGGGAGGAGCTTGTCGGCCTTGTTGCCCTGCGGAGTGGTTGCCTCGGGAGCCGTGGGCCGCGGGGCGATCGGCTCGGGCGCCACTAGCTCAAGGAGGTTGAGCTCGGGCAGCACAGGCTCGGTGGCCGCGCGCTCGGTGAGGTCGGGCTCGGTAGCCGCGGGCTCGGCGCGGTTGGGCTCAGCGCGGTTGGGCTCGGAGGAATCGGCCTCGGAACAGTCGGTCGCGGAAGTGGCGTGCCGGGGCGTGCCGTTCGGCCGGGACGTGCCCGGAGCCGCGGCGTCGTCGTCGGCAGGCTCGGCCGGCGGATTCACCAACCGCCCTATCGCGGCCCGTGTCTCCGCCCGGATCCCGTCCGCCGACGCCGACTGCGGGTGCCGTACGACCTTGGCCGAGGTCGTCGACAGCACGCCGTCCGCCGCATGCGCCTGCTCCCCGCAGAGAAGCCCGAGCGCGAACAACCCACTCACCAGCAGCGCCAGTTGCAGCGCACGCCGCCCAACCGCCGTGCGCATCACGCGCAGAGCGGCACCGGGCAGGGCTGCTGAGAAGGTCAAGAGGGGCGGATCCTCCGTGCGGCGGAACGAGCGACAAGTCGGCGCGACGCATGCGGGCGAGCGGGGCGCATCGCACCGCTGGCAGGGCGCCTCGATCCTTGCACGCGCCTCCCGAGGTCGCGCAAGCCCCCCTGACACCGATGGGTACTCATGTCCCTTTTGCTGGCCCAAGTCGGTCGACAAATCGTCAGCGAACCGACTTCCCCGCCCGCCCACTCGCCGTCCTCACGCACTGTCCGGAACGGGCAGCGGCCGCTTCTCGATCGCGGCAGCCATCACCTCGGGAAACAGGTCGGGTGTACAGGCGAAGGCGGGCGCTCCGAGCGCCGCGAGTGCGGCCGCGTGCTCCCGGTCGTACGCGGGCGCCCCTTCGTCCGACAGTGCCAGCAGCGTCACGAACTGCACCCCCGACGCCTTCATCGCCGAGACCCGCTTGAGCATCTCGTTCCGTATCCCCCCTTCGTAGAGGTCGCTGATCAGCACGACCACCGTCTCCGCGGGCCGGGTGATCTGCGACTGGCAGTACGCGAGCGCCCGGTTGATGTCCGTACCGCCGCCGAGCTGCGTGCCGAAGAGCACGTCGACCGGGTCGTCGAGCTGGTCGGTGAGGTCGACGACGGCCGTGTCGAAGACGACGAGCCGTGTACTGATCGACCGCATGGAGGCCAGCACCGCCCCGAACACCGACGCGTAGACCACCGAGGCCGCCATCGACCCCGACTGGTCGATGCAGAGGATGACCTCCTTCTTCACCGACTGCGAGGCCCGCCCGTACCCGATGAGCCGCTCGGGCACGATCGTCCGGTATTCAGGCAGGTAGTGCTTGAGGTTGGCCGCGATCGTGCGGTTCCAGTCGATGTCGTGATGGCGGGGCCGGTTGACGCGGGCGCTGCGGTCGAGGGCGCCGGTGAGGGTGGCCCGAGTGCGGCTGGCGAGCCGCTTCTCGAGGTCCTCGACCACCTTGCGCACGACGGCCCGTGCCGTCTCCTTCGTGGTCTCCGGCATCGCCTTGTTCAGCGAGAGCAGCGTGCCGACGAGATGCACGTCCGCGTCCACCGCCTCCAGCATCTCCGGCTCCAGCAGCAGCGTGGCCAGGCCGAGCCGGTCGATGGCGTCACGCTGCATCACCTGCACGACGGAGGAGGGGAAGTACGTCCGAATGTCCCCGAGCCAGCGCGCCACGGACGGTGCCGAGGCCCCGAGCCCCGCCGAACGGTCCCGTCCCTTCTGCGGCTTGTCCCCCTGCCCGTAGAGCGCGGCGAGCGCACCGTCCATCGCGGCGTCCTGCCCGGCGAGCGTGCATCCGGTGCCGTCGGCCGCGTCACCGCCGAGCACCATCCGCCACCGCCGCAGCCGCTCCTGCCCCGGGTCGATCGCTTCGGTCGTCATGCGCCCACCCCCGTGAGAGGCCGATCGGCCACAGGCTGTGCCACCGCACGCCGCCCCGCCACAGGGCACGCCCAGAGCGGCATCACCTGCACGGTCGTCGTCGGGCCGTCTGCCGCCAGGAGCCCTTGCCCGCCACCCGTGACGGCGTTCACCGCTTCGGCCCGCTCCCCCGGCTCGTTCAACCGGTCGGTCGTCATTTCCCCGCCCCCACAAGGTCGTTGTCGTCGGCGCTCCGGTGATCGCCGTCCAGCCCCAGCAGCAGCCGCACCACCGGCAGCACCGCGTCCGCGCGCTCCCTGTCCAGGTCGGGCGCGAACCCGGGTATCCCGGATCCGGCCGCCGCCGTGCTCCCCCGCGTCCCGGGTCCGCGCCGGACCAGTTCGCCGAGGGTCCGCCGCACCCCGGGCTCGTACGCCGAGAACGTTCGCCGCAGCAGAGGCAGTACGTCCGTGAACGCCTCCGCCGGCACCCCCGTCAGCCATGCGTCGACCAGCCCGAGCAGCCGCTCGTCGTGGACCAGGAGCATCCCGCCGCCCGAGCCGCCGCCGACGAACCCCTCGATCCACGCGGCCGCGTCCGCCGGAGGCGTCCCCGGCGACAGGACGAGCCCCATGAGCCTCGCCGCCTCGTCCTGCCCCAACTCCCCGTCGTCCAGCAGCAGCCGCACCGCCCGTCCCCGGACGACGCCGGGCACGGTGTCCCGTCCCGACAGCACCCGCAGCACCGATCGCCAGCGATGCTGTAGGTCGCCGTGGCCCGGGGCGGGAGCGTCGGCCAGCAATCCCACCGCCCCGTGCACCGCGTCCACATGGCGCCGCATCTCCTCCGCCGCGTCCGCGTCGAGGGCGGCGCAGGCCGGAGGCAGGCCGACGAAGATCCGTTCGGCGAGGCCTGCCGCGACCTCGGCCAGGGCGCCGGTGTCCGTGCCGCGTACGTCGCCGTAGCGCAGGGAGCGGACCAGGGCGGGCAGGGCTTGGGCGAGATGGCCGACGTCGGCGTCCAGGGCCGCCCGGTCGGCGAGGATCCGCATCACTGTGGGGAGTGCGTCCGGCAGTTCGGCCAGCAGACAGCATTCGGCGAGCGCGGTGACGTCGGCGAGGCCCGGCGCGGCCACGGCGTCGGCCTCCGCCTTCGCGGTCGCGGCGGCGAGCACGGTCGTCCCCCACACCCCGGCCTCGGCGACCCGCACGGACAGTTCGGGCTCCCATCGCAGCCGCCATGTCTCCCGGAACGTACCCGTGCTGCCCCGCGACGCCGCCGGCTCGCCCCACTCGATGCCCAGCAGCCGCAGCCTGTGCAGCAGCCGGCTGCGCCCGGCGTCGGTCTCCTTGCGCAGGTCGAGCTCCAACTCCCGCTCCAGCGCCTCCGGTTTGATCCGCAGCCGCCGCTGGGTCCGGTCGAGGTCGCGCTGCAACGGCACCGCGGGCGCCGACTGCGGCACCTCCCCCAGCACATCGCCGACGACCAGCCGGTCGTGTACCAGCGCCAGCGGCACGTCCGAGCCCTCGCACATCACCGCACGCACGGCGTCGGTCGTCTCACTCAGCCCGGGCAGCGGACGACCGCGCATCACGGCGAGCGTCTCCGCCAGCCGCACCGCCTCGATGACATGCGCAGAGGAGACGAGCCGGTCCTCGGCGCGCAGCAGTCCCGCGACCTTGGTCAGCCATCGCTCGACCGGCCGGTCCGGCGCGCCGAACAGATGCCCGTACCAGCCCGGCGAGGCGATGCCCGCGCCGTATCCGCTGACCCGCGACAGCCTGCGATGCGTCCACGGCACCCAGGTCATGTCCGTCTTGACCTTGGGCAGCCCCTTCAGCAGCGCCCGGTCGGCGGAGACGACGGCCTTCTGTCGCAGCGCGGGTACATGCCAGGCCCCGCACACCACGGCCACACTGTCCCCGAACTCGCGCTGTGCCGTCCGCACTTGGAGCCGCATATGCGCCTCCCGCACGAGATCCCGGTCATGACCTCCGGTCCCGTACGCCTCCCGCAGCGCCCCCATGGCCTCTTCGAGCACGACGAACGGTGCGAACGCGTCCCTCTCCCCGACCCCCCGGTGCTCGACCACGTCCTCCCACCACCGCTCGGGATCGTCATAGCCGGCGGCCTCGGCGAGCACGGCCAGCGGATCGACACGGACATCGGCGACGTTGGGCTCCTGCACCTTCTCCGAACCGGGGCCCGGCTCACCCTCGGCCTCGGCGTCGCCCGGCCGCCCCTCTACCCGGCCTGCGCCGGACGCGGGGGCCTCAGCCTCTGAGAACTCCTCAGCTCCCTCAGCTCCCTCAGCTCCCTGAGCCTCCGAGACCTCTCCATCCCCCTTGGCCTCAGCGGCCTCTTCCGTCCCCGCCGCATCCTCACCCCGCCCGGCGCCCTCCCCTTCGCCCCCGGCCCCCGCGTCCCGCTCCCAGGCCAGCGCGTGCGTGGCCGGCAAGTCGATGAAGCGGGCCGGTACTTCGTGCTCCAGGGCCCAGCGGATCGCGACCCACTCCGGGGAGAACTCGGCCAGCGGCCAGAACGCCGACCGGCCGGGCTCGTCCACTGCGTGGGCTAGGAGGGCGACCGGCGGCCGCATCTCCTCGTCGGCGGCCAGCGGAATCAGCGCATCGGCCTCGGGCGGACCCTCGATCAGCACGACCCGCGGCCGGGCCGCGTCCAGCGCCGCCCGCACGGCCCGCGCCGATCCCGGCCCGTGATGCCGTACACCGAGCAGCAGCGGCTGCTCCACGGCGGAACCCCCGCCCTTGTCGCTCACGCGCTCACCTCCCGGCAGGCGCGGTAGAAGTCCTTCCAGCCGTCGCGCTCGCGGACGACCGCCTCCAGGTACTCCTGCCAGATGACCCGGTCGGCCGCCGGGTCGCGGACGACGGCGCCGAGGATGCCGGCGGCGACGTCGCCGGCCGTCAGCACGCCGTCACCGAAGTGGGCGGCCAGCGCAAGCCCGTTGGTGACGACGGAGATGGCCTCGGCCGTGGACAGCGTGCCGCTGGGTGACTTCACCTTCGTACGGCCGTCGGAGGTGACCCCGTCGCGCAGTTCGCGGAAGACGGTCACGACGCGGCGGATCTCGTCGACGCCGTCCGGCACGGCCGGCAGGTCGAGGGAACGGCCCATCTGGTCCACGCGGCGCGAGACGATGTCGACCTCCGCCTCGACGCTCTCCGGCAGGGGCAGCACAACGGTGTTGAAGCGGCGGCGCAGCGCGCTGGACAGGTCGTTGACCCCGCGGTCGCGGTCGTTGGCCGTGGCGATCACGTTGAAACCGCGGACCGCCTGCACCTCCTGGCCCAGCTCCGGGATCGGCAGCGTCTTCTCGGACAGGATCGTGATGAGTGTGTCCTGCACATCGGCCGGGATGCGGGTCAGCTCCTCTATACGTGCCGTCATCCCCTCCGCCATGGCCCGCATGACGGGGCTGGGCACGAGCGCGTCGCGGCTCGGGCCGTGCGCCAGCAGCTGCGCGTAGTTCCAGCCGTAGCGGATCGCCTCCTCCGGCGTACCCGCCGTGCCCTGTACAAGCAGCGTCGAGTCGCCGCTGACCGCCGCGGCCAGATGCTCGGACACCCAGGTCTTGGCGGTGCCCGGCACGCCGAGCAGCAGCAGGGCGCGGTCGGTGGCGAGCGTGGTGACGGCGACCTCGACGATGCGGCGCGGGCCGACGTACTTCGGCGTGATCACCGTGCCGTCCGGCAGGGTGCCGCCGAGCAGATAGGTGGCGACGGCCCACGGCGACATCTTCCAGCGGGCCGGGCGCGGGCGGTCGTCCTGCGCGGCCAGTGCGGCAAGTTCAGCGGCGAAGGCGTCCTCGGCGTGCGGGCGCAGCGCCTCCGATTCCTGCGCGGGCGTGTTCTCGGGCATTTCGACGGACGTCGGTTCCACGGTGACAGACATGGCTGAGGCCCCCTCCAGCTCGGCCGGTTCGGATCTGGTGTCCACCGTGCACCACGCCACTGACAATCCGTCCTGACCTGCGCAAATGCGCTCGCGAGGCCGATTGTCAGTGCTGGGATCTACCTTCGATGGCATGACTCAGCAGGGGGTGAGCTGGACTGCGGATCAGGTGCTGGCACTGGCGCCTGACGCATCGTCACGCAAGGCGGGAAGCAAACTCGGAGCGGCCGGGCCGTGGTCCGAGGCGGGAAGTTCCGACGAGGGGACGGTGTGGGGGCTGTGCAAGGGCAGCGGCAGCAAGCCGTATCAGACGGTCGTCGACATCGCGGACGCCTCCGGGCCCGCGTACAAGTGCAGTTGTCCGAGCCGCAAGTTCCCGTGCAAGCACGCACTCGGGCTGCTGTTGCTCTGGGCGGGCGGGGACGGAGCGGTGCCGCCGGGCCAGGCACCGGACTGGGCGGAGCAGTGGCTCGCGGGCAGACGCCGGCGTACGGAAGAGAAGCGAGCGGCGGGGCCGGCGGGTTCCCCGTCCGCCTCCGGTGATCCGGAGGCGGCCCGGCGGCGGGCGGAGCGACGGGCCGAGCGGGTCACCGCGGGGGCGTCTGAGCTGGAGCAGCGCCTGGCGGACCTGCTGCGCGGCGGCATCGCGGGCGCGGAGCAGACGGGGTACGCGCTGTGGGAGGAGACCGCGGCCCGCATGGTCGATGCCCAGGCACCCGGACTGGCCGCCCGTGTCCGGGAGTTGGGGGCGATCCCGGCGTCCGGTCCCGGCTGGCCGGTGCGTCTGCTGGAGGAGTGCGCGCTGCTCCACCTCCTCGACCAGGGCTGGCTGCGCCGCGAGCGGCTGCCCGAGGAACTGACGGCGACGGTCCGTTCACGCATCGGCCTGTCCGCATCGGCGGACGGCCCGCCGGTCCGGGACCGCTGGCTGATCCTCGCCCAGTACGACACGGCCGATCCGAAGCTGACGACACGGCGAATCTGGCTCCACGGCGCCGACTCGGACCGGGTGGCGTTGCTCCTTTCCTATGGCGCCGCGGGCCGCTCCCCCGAACTGGCGCTGCCGGTCGGACTGACCCTGGACGCCGAGGTGTCCTCGTATCCAGGAGCGGGGCAGCTGCGGGCTGCCCTGGGTGAGCAGTTCGCGCCGCCCACGCCCGCGGCGACACGTCCGCCGGGAGTGACGACGGCCCAGGCGGCCGCCCGTTACGGCGACGCGCTGCGGGACGACCCCTGGCTGGAGTCGATGCCGGTCACGCTGGACCGCGTCATACCGACCCCGGACGGCGATTCCTGGCAACTGGCGGACGCCGACGGGGAAACGGCTCTGCCACTGGCCCCGTCGGCCCGTTCCCGCCCCGGCCTGTGGCGACTCGTCGCCCTGTCCGGCGGCGCCCCCGTCAAGGTCTTCGGAGAGTGCGGCCACCGGGGCTTCAACCCGCTGACCGCCTGGCCGGAGGGAACGGGCGGGGCGGTGGCGCTGTGCTGAACCCGCAGGCGTCCCGCCCCACCGGAGCCCCGACCTCGATGAGCCGCAACCACCTCACGGCATCCAGCCCTTCAACCACCCCACGGCACCAGCCCTTCATCAACCCCATCTCACCCAACAGAAAGGAGAAGCGCATGAACAGGCACTCCACTCCTGTGGACACGCCCGCGTCGGGCGCCTGGGAGGAACTCGTCACCGCCGCCCTGCTCGGGACGGAGCGCCGCACTCCGCCGGGTTCCTCGCCGGGCCGGGACGCGCCGGTGGCGCTGTTGGACGCGGCGGCCGTGGAGACCGTGAGGCGGCGGGCCGGGCTGCGGCCCGCGAGGGCGGCCGAACGCCCCGAACCGGCACCCGAGGACCCACGCCCGGAGCTGCCCGGAGCGGCGGCTCGCAGGCTCTCGGTGCTGCTGGCCGACCGTCCCGGCACGGGCGCCGGCCGCGGCAGAGGCACGGCGCCGGACCTCATGGAACTGCTGCCCCAGTGGCTCGCGGCGGCCAACACCCGCGGTTTCGCGGCACCTCCCGAGGTACTGCCCGCGCTGCTGGACGCGGCCCGGGGCCGTACGGATCTGAGGCCGACCGCGTTGACGTTCGCGGGACCGCGGGCCGTGTGGCTCGCCCGTCTGAACCCTGACTGGCGGTTCGCCCTGCGTGCGGCGCCGGGCGGGGGCGCGGCGTTGCCGAGCGCCGAGGACACGGAGAAGGTGCGACAGCTGTGGCAGGAAGGGCTGTTCGCCGAACGGGTCGCCCTGCTCGCGGCGATCCGCGCCCGCGTGCCGGCCGCCGCGCGCGAACTGCTCACGAGCACCTGGTCGACGGAACGGGCGGAGGACCGTCTGATGTTCCTCGACTCGCTGCGGACGGGACTGGGACCGGATGACGAGCCGTTCCTGGAACAGGCGCTGGCCGACCGGAGCCGCAATGTGCGGGCGACGGCCGCGGAGTTGCTGTCGTCTCTGCCGGGATCGGCGCTGGCCGCGCGGATGGCGGTCCGGGCCGGTGCGTGCGTGGCGTTCGACCGTATGCCGGAGATACCGACGATCGCCGTTGAAGCACCGCACGAGTGCGATCCGAGCATGGAGCGAGACGGTGTCGTGACCAAGGCTCCTGCGGGACGGGGTGAGCGGTCGTGGTGGCTGGGCCAGTTGGTGGAGGCGGCACCGCTGGGTACCTGGCCCGGTCGGCTCGGCGGACGCACACCTCAGGAGATCGTGGCCCTGCCGGTCGCGGACGACTGGCAGGGCGAGCTGCACGCGGCGTGGTGCCGGGCCGCGGTGCGGCAGCGGAACGCCGAGTGGGCACGAGCACTCCTCGGCACACCGTCCGCACCGGAAGCCGGTGGTCCGGGCGCGGTGTCGCTGGCGGAGCGGGCGAAACTGCTCGGCACCCTGGGCTCCGCCGAACGGGCCGAGTGGGTGGCCGGGTTCATCGCGGCGCACGGACTGTCCGAGGCGTTTCAGCTGCTCGGGGTGTGCGCGGTGCCGTGGGCCGTGCCACTGGGGCGGGCAGTGGTGGACGCGCTCAACATCGCACGGGACGCGGGGAGTTATCCATGGAGCTTCAGCGGGGTGATGGGCTTGGCCGAGCGATGCCTGGAGCCCGGGGAGACAGGACGGCTCGACGGGTTGGTGGCAGTGCCGGACGAGCCGGAGGACGCGTCACCGGGCGCCGGCGGGTACTGGGCGGAGGCATTCCAACGCCTGGCCACGACACTGCGGTTGCGGGCAGCCATGGCGGAGGAGTTGGGGGCGGCGTAAGGCCCATCGCCCCGCGGACGCGCCTCACATTGAAAACGACCGCCCAGCAGACGCCCCTAAGGGGCGCGGGGAACTGCGCGACCAGCCCCAACGGCGCCGCACCCGCCCACCGACACATCGCGGCACGAACAATCCCGCCACCCCAAGCGGAGCGCTTACGTGCCGGCCGGCTGCCGCACGTTCTCCTTGACCCAGTTCACGATCGACGCCGTCGTGGCCCCGGGCGTGAAGATCTCGGCCACCCCCTTCTCCTTCAGCGGAGCGATGTCCGCCTCGGGGATGATGCCGCCGCCGAAGACCAGGATGTCCGCCGCGTCACGCTCCTTGAGGAGGTCGATCACCGCGGCGAAGAGGGTGTTGTGGGCGCCGGACAGGATGGAGAGGCCGATCGCGTCGGCATCCTCCTGGATCGCCGTGTCGACGACCTGTTCCGGGGTCTGGTGAAGCCCGGTGTAGATGACCTCCATACCGGCGTCGCGCAGCGCCCGCGCGATCACCTTGGCCCCGCGATCGTGACCGTCGAGCCCCGGTTTGGCCACCACCACGCGGATCGGACCGGCTGCCACACCCATCACTGCCTCCATGAAGCGACTACATGCATCCGTACCGATACCTACCCCACACGTAACCCGTGCCGTACCCGTCGCGCATGCCGTGCCCGCCGCCGTCCACCGCACCGAGTGCGCCGTAACGGCCCGGACACCTCACACCGAACCGGCCGGAGAAGTGAACGAACGTTATCTCCAGCATCCCGCAACCGGCAGTTTCGCGGCGCCGACCGAGGGGGAAATCACACAATGGGACACGTTAGCCGCGCACCGTTCCACGTCTCTGCGGCCTCCCGAGCGCCGCAGACCCCTGCGGCACACGGGCCGTGGAGGGAACAAGCGCACCGGGAGCCGCAAAGGGGTCGCCGCACCACCGCGCCGCAGGCCGCGCGCCGTGGCGGTGCAGCACACCGACGGTGGCACGCAGGGCACGTAGGACAGGTACGGCACGACAGCGGGGACTCTCGTCGCCACACCGGCAGGGGACCTCGTCGCATCACCGGCACCACAGGCGCACCTCGCACCACAGGCGCACCTCAGGCCACACGCCGCGCCCACCCCACGTGCCCCGCTCGCACACCGTCGGCCGCCCTCGGCACGGCTTCCCACGAGGGCACACGGGGGACAGAGGCGTCCTTCCGCGTGCCGACAGGAGGTCGGCCATGAAGGTCACCAGGGCGGTACTGCCCTTTCTCCCCCTCTGCCAGAGTCTGCTCCCCAGCAGACTGGCGGGGATGTCCATGACCCTCCTGAAGGCGACCGCACTGGACCTCGCCATCCTCGCGGGACACCTCCTCCTCTATCCCTCCGGCATCACCCAGGAGCGCCGCGACACCGCCCCCGCGCTTCCCGCGCCCGATACGGCACAGCTGCCGACGGAGGCCAAACCCCCGGTCGTCCTGCTGCACGGCTTCATCGACAACCGCTCCGTCTTCGTCCTGCTGCGCCGCAATCTCGCCCAGCACGGCAGGCACCAGGTCGAGTCGCTCAACTACTCTCCGCTGACCTGTGACATACGCACCGCAGCCGAACTGCTCGCCCGGCACATAGAGGAGATCTGCGAGCGCACGGGCAGCAAGCAGGTCGACATCGTCGGCCACAGCCTCGGCGGACTGATCGCCCGCTACTACGCACAGCGTCTGGGCGGTGACATCCGCGTCAAGACGCTGGTGACGCTGGGTACACCGCACTCGGGCACCCGGGTGGCGCCGCTGATGAACGCACACCCGATCGTCCGCCAGATGCGCCCGGGTTCGGACGTCCTCGAGGAGCTCACCCAGCCCGCGCCCGGCTGCCGTACACAGTTCGTGAGCTTCTGGAGCGACCTGGACCACCTGATGGACCCGCTGGAGACCGCCTGCATCGACCACCCCGACCTGCTGGCCCACAACGTGCGGGTGAGCGGCATCGGACATCTCGCCCTGCCCGTGCACCCCGCTGTCGCGGCCGGCATACGACAGGCCCTCGACACCGCACAGACAGGAGCCGAAACCGCCGCACGCACCGGCGGCCTGACAGTGGCGTGACGACACCACGCCCCGCACAACAGGGAAACAGCCGCAACACAGCTCACTGAGAGCCCTCAGCGACCCCGGCGACGTCGAACACCCTTCGAACGCAAGGCCAAACCCGCGCCCGCAGTCCCCCGAAAGACGGCCGAATGCCCGTTTCCTGAAGGCGCGAAACCTGCCGAAGATTGTCGCGCCCGCGTACTGCCGGGTACAGTCACCGCACTGCTCTGGCAGCCCCTGTTGTCGAGGCGAGAGAGAAGTTGGTGAACGAACGTCACCCGTCGGGGACCATGACCTCCCCGGCTCCGGCTTCCGATGCCGCCTCGGCGCACTACGCGTCGTACAGCGGACAGGACGCCCAGTACGGTGACTTCACCACGTACGACGCCTACGCCGCCACAGGAATTCCCGCGGGCACGGACACCGGCGCGTACGCCGCCCCGACCTTCGACGCGGACCCCCTGTTCGGCAGCATGCCGGGCGAGAACGCAGGCTCGTACGACAGCGCCTCATGGTCGACGGGCAGCCAGCAGACCCTGAACTACGACGCCTACGCGGCCCAGCACCAGGCCGCGTACGACACCGGCGCGTACGACACGACCGCCTGGGCCAACGGCTACCAGCCGCTCTCCGCCATCCCGCCGCAGGCCACCGGCCCCGACGCCACCGGCCAGTGGGATTCCGGTACTTGGCAGCAGCCCGAGCAGTCCGGCACCGCCGCGGACCAGACCCAGCACTGGGAATGGGGCGCGCAGGCCTTCGACACCGGCGCGTACGACGCCACGCAGTGGAACTCGGACGGCACCGCGCACACGGCCGACGAGTACGAGCAGCAGGGCCAGCCCTTCGACCAGCAGGCGACGGCGACGTTCGAGCACGTCTCGTACGACGAACCCGCCCAGGGCGAGGACGGGTTGGACCACACCGCCTCCACCGGTGAGCCGCCTGCCGTAACGCCACTGCTGGACGGCCAGGAAGAGGCCACCCCGGCGCCGCGCCCCGCGCCCTCGTCACGCGCGGCCGCTCGTGGCGCCGGTCGCTCCCGCCGCCGTATGCCCGCCAAGCGCTCTGCGCTGCTGACGGTTGCTGTGCCGTCGGCGTGTGTGATGGGTGTCGCGGGGATCGCCGCCGCATCCGTCGGCACTCTGACCGACGACGGCGGCGACACGTCGACGACCGCGGCGGACACGAAGTCCGTCAGGCCGGCCACCGCGAACAACAAGCTGGACACCCAGCTCGAGAGCCTCTCGGCCGGCGCCGACGACTTCGCCGACCGGGCCAGCCGTACGCAGGAGCGCATCGATCTCAAGGCCCAGCAGGAGGCCGAGAAGAAGAAGGCGGCTGCGGAAGCGGCCCGCAAGGAGCGACTGCGCCCCAAGTACGCCGTGCCCGTCGCCCAGAACGGACTCAGCGCCTACTTCGGCCAGTCCGGTATCAATTGGATGTCCATCCACACCGGCATCGACTTCCCGGTCTCGTACGGCACGACGGTGATGGCCGCGACCGACGGCACCGTCCGCACGGAGTGGAACAGCTCCTACGGCAACATGATGATCGTGACCGACAAGGACGGTACGGAGACGTGGTACTGCCACCTCTCCACCTACCAGGTCTCCTCCGGTACGACCGTGAAGGCCGGCGACGCGATCGCGTACTCCGGAAACTCCGGCAACTCGACCGGTCCGCATCTGCACTTCGAAGTGCGGCCGGCCGGCGATTCGGCGATCGACCCGCTGTCGTGGCTGCGCAGCCACGGGCTCGATCCGACGTAATCCGAATCCGACGTAACGTGCCTGCGGGCCCCCGCCGTTCAGCGAGGGCCCGGCATCGTCAGAGCTTCTCCACCGGCGCGTACCTCAGCAGCAGCCGCTTCGGCTTGTCGCCGAAGTCGATCGTCGCCTCCGCGTTCGCCCCCGTGCCCTTCACCGCCGTCACGGTGCCGAGCCCGAACTGGTCGTGCGTGACACGGTCGCCGACCGTCAGCGCGACCACCGGCTTCTCCGAGGTCCGTCGCGTGGCGAAGCCGGAAGCACCCGACGCCGACGAGCGGGAGCGGGACGAGGACAGCGAGGCGGCCACCCCGGAGACCGGGCCCGCCGGAGCCGCGGAGGCACCGGTCCGCTTCCAGTCCACGTGCTGGTCCGGGATCTCCGCCAGGAAACGCGAGGGCGGGTTGTACGACGGCTGCCCCCACGCGCTCCGCATCGACGACCGCGTCAGATACAGCCGTTCACGCGCGCGCGTGATGCCGACGTACGCCAGGCGCCGCTCCTCCTCCAGCTCCTTGGTCTGGCCGAGGGCGCGCATGTGCGGGAAGACGCCGTCCTCCATGCCGGTCAGGAACACGACGGGGAACTCGAGGCCCTTGGCGGTGTGCAGGGTCATCAGGGTGATGACGCCGGAGCCGTCCTCGTCCTCGTCGGGGATCTGGTCGGAGTCGGCGACCAGGGCAACGCGCTCCAGGAAGGCGGAGAGTCCGCCCGCGGCCTCGCCCTCCCCGGCCTCCTGCTCAAACTCCAGAGCCACGGCCGCGAGTTCCTGGAGGTTCTCGATCCGGGTCTCGTCCTGCGGGTCGGTGGAGGCCTGTAGTTCGGCGAGGTAACCGGTGCGTTCGAGGATGGCCTCGAGGACGGTCGCCGGTCCGGCGCCCGACTCGACGATCGTCCTGAGCTCCTCCATGAGCACGTTGAACCGCTTGACCGCGTTCGTCGACCGGGCGGCCATGCCGTAGGCCTCGTCGACGCGGCGCAGTGCCTGCGGGAAGCTGATCTTCTCGCGCTGCGACAGGGCGTCGATCATCGCCTCGGCGCGGTCGCCGATGCCGCGCTTGGGTACGTTCAGGATCCGGCGCAGCGGGACCGAGTCCTCCGGGTTGGCGAGCACGCGCAGGTAGGCCAGGACGTCCCGGACCTCCTTGCGCTCGTAGAAGCGGACGCCGCCGACGACCTTGTAGGGCAGGCCGACGCGGATGAAGACTTCTTCGAAGACACGGGACTGGGCGTTCGTACGGTAGAAGACCGCGACGTCGCCGGCCTTCGCGTCGCCCGCGTCCGTCAGACGGTCTATCTCCTCGGCGACGAACTGGGCCTCGTCGTGCTCGGTGTCGGCGACATAGCCGGTGATGCCCGCGCCCGCGCCCGCGTTGGTCCACAGGTTCTTGGGGCGGCGGGACTCGTTGCGCTCGATGACGGCGTTGGCGGCGGTGAGGATCGTCTGGGTGGAGCGGTAGTTCTGCTCCAGCAGGATCGTCGTCGCGTCCGGGTAGTCCTCCTCGAACTGGAGGATGTTGCGGATCGTCGCGCCGCGGAAGGCGTAGATCGACTGGTCGGCGTCACCGACGACGCACAGCTCGGCGGGGAGCAGGTCGTGCTCGCCGGGGGGTACGTCCTCATCGTGCTCGCCGGTGCCGACGAGTTCGCGGACGAGTGCGTACTGCGCGTGGTTGGTGTCCTGGTACTCGTCGACCAGGACGTGCCGGAAGCGGCGGCGGTAGTGCTCGGCGACGTCCGGGAAGGCGCGCAGCAGGTTGACCGTCGTCATGATCAGGTCGTCGAAGTCGAGGGCGTTGGCCTCGCGGAGGCGCGACTGGTACATCGCGTAGGCCTGGGCGAGGGTCTTCTCGAAGCCGTCGGTGGCCTGGGCGGCGAAGTCCTCCTCGTCGATCAGCTCGTTCTTCAGGTTGCTGATCTTGGCGCTGAAGGACTTCGGCGGGTAGCGCTTGGGGTCGAGGTCCAGGTCGCGGCAGACCAGGGCCATCAGGCGCTTGGAGTCGGCGGCGTCGTAGATCGAGAAGGACGACGTGAAGCCGAGCTTCTTCGACTCGCGGCGCAGGATGCGCACGCACGCGCTGTGGAAGGTCATGACCCACATCGCGTTCGCGCGCGGGCCCACGAGTTGCTCGACGCGCTCCTTCATCTCGCCGGCGGCCTTGTTGGTGAAGGTGATGGCGAGGATCTGGCCCGGGTGCACGCTCCGCTCGCCGAGCAGATACGCGATGCGGTGCGTGAGCACGCGCGTCTTGCCCGAGCCGGCGCCGGCCACGATGAGCAGCGGGGAGCCGGAGTGGACGACGGCCGCTCTCTGGTTCTCGTTCAGCCCTTCCAGGAGCTGCGCCGGGTCGATCGCCGGGCGGGGCGCGCCGTCCCTGTAGTAGGCGTCCCGGTCCGGCGGCGCGTCGAACTTCCCGGCGAACAGATCGTCCGGAACCGGCTCCGGTACGTGATCGTCCTCGGGTGGCGGCGGGGGTTCCTCCGCATGGGCCCGCGGGGGCTGGAGGTCCGCCAGGAAGCTGTCATCAAAGAGGCTGCTCATCGCTCTCCGAGTTTAGGGCTCCCCACTGACAGCCCGCCGCCGCCCTGAGAACATCGTCGATTTCCGAAGCCGTAAGGGTCTCAGAGTCTGCGAACCCCCGGCCGCCTCAGAAGCCGAGGATCTTCCACACCTGACCGCCCGGCGTCTTCCCCTGCCCCAGATCCGTGCCGTCCCGGTCGGCGACCGACCAGGCCGAGACATAGACCTTGCCGTCGTACGGGTCGACGGCCACGCCCGCCGGGAACGGCACCTTCATGCTCGTCCGTTTGGCGCCCGAGACCTTGGTCACCTTGCCCGCGAAGAGCTGGCTGACGTACAGGTCGCCCTTGGTGTTGAAGGCGAGGCCGGAGATCGAGCCGAAGCCGGACTTCCAGCCGAGGATCTTGCCGGTCCAGGGGTCGACCCGCCACACGCGCGCGGTGGGTTTCTCGGTCTCGCCGTTCAACTCGCCGACGTAGAGCTTGCCGTCGGGGCCGAGCGCCAGGGAGGTCGGGACGGACTGGTTCTTGTCGTGGTCCGGGAAGACGGTGAAGGGACGGGCCTTGCCCGACCGCGAGACCTCGATGAGGTCGTTGCCGGCGGCGTCGGCGACGATCTTGCGGCCGTCGGGGAGTGCGAGGACGGCGTACGGGTTGGACTCCACGGACGCCTTGTGCGGGTTGTACTTCAGTTCCACAGCTGTGATGTCCGCGGCGGTCTTCGCCTTGCCGTGCGTGATCTTCAGCAGCTTGCCGAGCTTGTTCCAGGGCGGGGTCGTGGGGACTCCGGCCTCCGGCGGGGCGAAGGTCTCGACGGCCCAGACCTTGCCGTGCAGCGCGGAGACGCCGTCCACACCGGTCGCGAAGCCGCCGTCCGGGGCGGCGCCCGAGGGGAGCCCCTGCACCACCCTGTAGTGCCTCCACGCGCCCCCGGCCCAGTAGATCTTGGTGACGGCCGAGGTGAGACCGACGCAGGTCTCGCCCTCCGGCCCCTCCCCGATGCACTTCTTGCCGCCGCGGCCGGCTTCGGCGACGTACAGGTTTCCGTGGTCGTACGACAGCTGGCGTGGATTGTCGAGGCCGGTCGCGATCACCCGGACGACCGGTTTGCCGCCGGTCCGGCCGTCGTGTCCGGCGCCGGCGCTCGCGGGGGCGATGCCCGCGGTGGCGGTGAGTGTGACTCCGGTGGCGATGACGAGTGCGGTGCGTTTCCTCATGGCCGTACTCCCTCTCAGCCGCCACGGCTCCCGACCGTGGCTGGCTGGAAGCTATCGCCCTGAAGCGGGTGGACGCCGTCACTCCGGACAATTTATGAACAAGTCACCGCAGACCATTCCGAATTGACCACGGCGCGCGACGTCCTGGGCTAAGGTCACGAAAATGTATCGGGCATATCGCCCATCAACCTTCACAGGGGCCACACGAGTTGGCTAGCGTTCCTCCAGGCCGCACGACCTCCACCGGCGAACGTCGCCGGACCGCACGGCCTCCGCCTAATCCGGCGCGTCCCCCTGGGCAGACCGGAGCCGGGGACCCACCGACCTTGGGGTGAATCGACCGGACTTCCCTTCGGGGAACGGTCGTAGGGCAACCCTTCCGAACCACCCGCCCGAACCCGACAGCTAACTCGGTAGGCGGACCATGGAAGGAGTCGCCTCCCTTGGCGTCGCACCGCAAGTCGCGTCCTTCGGGTACGCGCGTAGCAGGCATACGGACCCCCGCCCTGGCAACGGCGGCCCTCACCTCCGTGGCCCTGCTGTCCCAGACGGCCAACGCCGCTCCCTCGACCGACGACAAGCCGAGCCTCGAAGAGGTCGAGAAGAAGGTCGACGACCTGTACCGCCAGGCCGAGTCGGCGACCGAGAAGTACAACTCGGCGAAAGAGAAGACCACCAAGCAGCGCAAGCAGGTCGACACTCTCCTCGACGACGTCGCCCAGCGCACCCAGAAACTCAACGAGGCGCGCGAGGAGCTCGGTTCCTTCGCCGCGGCCCAGTACCGGACCGGCGCCTCCGCCCCGGACACCGCGACCTTCCTGCTGGCGGACACCCCGCAGGACTACTTCGACCAGAGCCAGCTGATGAGCCGGATGACCGGCCGTCAGAAGGAGGCGGTCGACGAATTCGTCACGCAGCAGTCCGCGACGATGGACAAGCGCCGCGAGGCCACCGCGAGCCTCGACACGCTCAATGAGTCGCAGGGCGAACTGAAGACGGCGAAGACGACCGTCCAGCAGAAGCTGGCCGATGCGCGCGTGCTGCTGTCGGAGCTGACCGCCGAGGAGAAGGCGCGGCTCGCGGCGATCGAGAAGGAGAAGCAGCAGGAGGCCGCGCGCAAGGCCGCGGAACTCGCGAAGCAGCAGGCCGCGGCGGAGGCGGCGGCCCAGGAGGCGGCGCAGCAGGAGAGCGGCTCGAGTGCGTCGGACTCCTCCGACACCTCCGACACCTCCGCGACCGACTCCTCGTACGCCGCCAAGGCCGAGAAGGTCCTCGCCTTCGCCCGCTCCCAGGTCGGCAAGCCGTACGTCTGGGGCGCCACCGGCCCCGACTCCTACGACTGCTCCGGCCTCACCCAGGGCGCCTGGAACGCCGCCGGCATCTCCCTCCCGCGCACCACCTGGGACCAGGTGAACGCCGGCACGACGGTCTCCCTCTCCGCCGCCCAGCCGGGCGACCTGGTCTTCTTCTACGACGACATCAGCCACGTCGGCATCTACATCGGCAACGGGATGATGATCCACGCGCCGAAGCCGGGGGCTTATGTGCGCGAGGAGTCGATCTACTACGACGGTGAGTCGTCGATCCACAGTGTGGTGCGGCCGGCCTGAGAGGTCGTGGCAGGGGGCGTGAGCTGAAGCGTGCGCGTTGTAGGGGTGCACGCCGGTAGCTCGCGCCCCTGTCCTGCGCCCGCGCGGAATTCCGTGCGCACGCGCGCGTGCCCCGCTCGCACGACGCGCGCCGCTCCTTAGCATCGGGCGTATGCCCCGTCCCTCTCCCCTCCGCGCCTGGTGGGCGCAGCGCCGGCCGGCCGCCGGTGCTGCCGTCATGGCGACCGGCATCGTGTCGGTCGGTCTGCATCTGACGGGGTACGAGGTCCTGTCCCGTATTGCTCTCGCCGTGGCCTGCGCGCTCTGGCTGGGGCTGGCCGCGGACTTCGCCGTACGGCTGCTGCGGGAGCGGGAACGGTCGGTGGCCGAGGCGGGCACACCGGGCGCGCTCACCGCCGTGGCCGCGACGACGGTCCTCGGCACCCGTTTCTCCGCCCTGGGTTGGCAGACGCTCGCCGAGGCACTGCTCGCCCTGTCCGCCGTGCTGTGGCCGGGGCTGCTCGTCACCGTCGTACTGCACTGGCGGCGGCGTATGCCGGGCGCGGTGTTCCTCGGCTGTGTGGCCACGCAGGGGCTCGCGGTGCTGGGCGCCACACTGGCCGCTGCCGAGGGGACGGCCTGGCTCGCGCGTGCGGCCATGGTGCTGTTCTGGCTGGGGCTGGTGCTGTACGGCGTCGCGCTGGCCTGCTTCGACCTGTGGCAGGTGACCGAAGGGGCCGGTGACCAGTGGGTGGCCGGCGGGGCGCTCGCCATCTCGGCGCTCGCCGGGTCGAAACTCGTCGCCGCCGACAGCGCGACCCTGTACCTCTGGAACGACGACGACACCGACGTCCTGCGCTTCATGACCGCCGTGCTGCTCGTGCTCGACCTGGCCTGGTACGCCCTCCTGCTCGTCGCCGAATGCACCCAACCCCGGCTGCGCTACGACGTGCGGCGCTGGTCGACCGTGTTCCCGATGGGGATGACGGCGGCGGCGACGCTCTCGGTGTCCTCCGCCCTCGATGTGCCGTGGCTGGACGGGCTGGGTGAGGTGCTGCTGTGGATCGCGGTGGCGGCCTGGCTCGCGGTCGCCGTGGGCATGGTCGCGGCCGCACGGGCCGCCGTCACGTCCGCCGCCGCGGCTCAGGACGTCAGGTCCACAGCACCGCGATGAAGATGTTCGCCGTGGTCAGCAGTCCGACCAGGCCGAACAGCGGCTTCTCCACCGTCTCGTCGTCGCGCTTCACATAGACGAGGCCGAGGATCACGACCAGCAGCGCCAGCTTCACGCCGATCTTGATGTTGTTGACGGACTGATCGTCGGCCTGGTTGAGGCCGACCAGGATCGCGCCGGTGACCAGCATCGTCAGCGCGCCGTGCAGCATCGCCGGGACGAAGCGGGCGGTGCCCTGGCCCATCGCCTTCATCTGGGTGAGAAAGCCGCCGAGCAGCGAGGCGATGCCGACGATGTGCAGGCCGACGAAGAGATGGATGACTACGTCCATGACGCCGGAGCCTAATCAGAGGCAGATGGACACATGACACCGGCCCGGCTCGGCGCGAGGGGTTGCATATATGCGGCCCATAGCAGCCCGTCACTCCCGGGCGTCCCGGAATCCTCACTTCGGTCAGCACACTGCGTGAAGTCGACGGCCCCGTAACGGGATCACGGTCACATACGGTCACCGCGCGATCCGCTCGCGCCAGTTCCGCGCAATGCGTTACCAGTCCGACACATCCGGGTTTAGCGTCCTCCCCCAGGTGACCGGCTCCCCACCGCCGCCCGGGCCAGGGGCGGCAGTCGATCACCACCGCCAGAAGGTCCGGCGGCGGCCTGCTCCCCCTGTGCGGGCCGCCGCCGGACGCGCAACCGCTCACGCCCCCACGGCAGCGGCGGGTCGTACGAAAGGACGTGCAGGTCCACGTGGCAGCGCACCGCAAGCCCCGACAACGTTCGGCCGGAGGCACTTCGGTCCGTACGGCCGCCACGATCGCCCTGGCGGGCGCGGCGACCGCGACCGGCCTCGACGGGACCGGACACGCGGAGCCGAATCTGACGCCCGCGCAGGTCAAGGCGAAGGTGGACCAGCTGTACCAGGAGGCGGAGGTCGCCACCGAGAAGTACAACGGCGCGAAGGAGCAGGCGGAGGCAGCCGAACAGCGGCTGGGGACCCTGCGGGACGAGGCGGCGCGCAAGACGGAGAGGCTCAACTCCGAACGGGACGCCCTGGGTTCGATGGCGGCCGCGCACTACCGCGACGGCGGCCTCGACCCCGCGCTCCAACTCGCCCTCTCCGAAGATCCCGACGGATACCTCCAGGGCGCCGAGTTCGCCGAACGTGCGGGCAGCCACCAGGCCGCGTCCGTCGACCGGGTACGCAAACAGCTGCGCGAGATCGAGCAGTTGCGCGGCGCCGCGCACATCGAGCTGACCTCGCTCTCGTCTCGGCAGGCGGAGCTGGAGCGGCACAAGAAGACGATCACCGGCAAGCTGGACTCGGCCCGGCGTCTGCTGTCCCGGCTGACGGCCGAGGAACGGGCCCGGCTCGGGCAGGACACGGACCGCGCCTCACGTGCGGGTGCGCGGGACGGCCTGACGGGATCGGTGACGGCACCCAACTCCCGTGCGGCCGCCGCCGTTGCGTACGCCTACCAGAAACTCGGCAGCCCCTATGTGTGGGGCGCGACCGGCCCGGACGCCTTCGACTGCTCGGGCCTCATGCAGGCGGCGTACCGCTCCGCGGGCATCTCTCTGCCCCGTACGACGTACGCCCAGATCGACGCCGGCCGTCGCGTCTCCCACGGCGAACTCCTCCCCGGCGACCTGGTGTTCTTCTACTCCGGGATCAGTCACGTCGGCCTCTACGTCGGCAACGGGATGATGATCCACGCCCCGAACCCCTCGGCTCCGGTGCGGCTGGCGCCGATCAGCGAGATGCCGTTTGCGGGGGCGACGCGGGTGGCGTGAAGGTACCCTCCGGGGCACCAGTGGGCATGGGCATGCTCAGGGCAACGCGGTAGCGTCTGCGAAACGCTTCGTAGGTAGCGTCTGCGAAACGCTGCGTACGACGTCCCGTGCCCCTGAGAAGGTGTCGATGCCCGGCTCTCCACTGCCACCGCCACCCCCACCGCCGCACACCAGGATGTGGCCGGACCGTGCGGCCCTGCTGGCCGACCGGGGGCGCGCGCTGGAGGAGCTGCACCGGTGCAGCATCGGGGTGCACCGGGTACTGCTGCTGTGGCTGCTGGCGCTCGCCGCGATCATCGGGTGGGCGCTGCTGGTGATACCGCTACAGCAGATCGAGGAGCGGGATCCGCTCGGCTTCGTCCTCGGCCCCCTCTTCGCGCTGCTCGGCCTCGCCGCCCTGGCGCCGTCCGTCTTCGCCGTCGCCCTCGCCATCCGGCGCGACCAACGGATACGGCAACTCCTCGACGCCTGGCTTCAGTTGGACAGCGACCCACCGACGGACATCGGCCTGCGCTCCCCCGGCCTCAGCCTCTTCTGGCTTCTCTCCTCCGTCGTGCTCTGCGCGATCGGCCTGTGGGAGTCGTTCACCTCGGCGGCCGGTGCGGAGCCGGGCCGGACGCGGCACAGCGACGTCGTCCTCGGCATGGGCATCGGCACGATCCTGTGGCTGACGGGCCTGATCGGTGTGGTGAAGGCGGTACGGCACTACCGCTGGGCCCTGCGGGTACTGGGCCCGTCACCGCGGCCCGGGCACCACTGACCGCAGCGGTCGTACGGTCGTACCGATTCGTCCGTCCTCAGACCAGCCGTCGTGCCGTAGCCCAACGAGTCAGCTCGTGCCGGTTCGACAGCTGGAGCTTGCGCAGCACCGCCGAGACATGCGACTCGACCGTCTTCACGGAGATGAACAACTGCTTGGCGATCTCCTTGTAGGCATACCCCCGGGCGATCAGGCGCAGGACCTCGCGCTCCCGCTGGGTGAGGCGGTCGAGGTCCTCGTCGACCGGCGGGGCGTCGGTGGAGGCGAAGGCGTCGAGGACGAAGCCAGCCAGGCGGGGGGAGAAGACGGCGTCCCCCTCCTGGACGCGGAAGACGGAGTTGACGAGGTCCGTGCCGGTGATGGTCTTGGTGACGTAGCCGCGCGCACCGCCGCGGATCACGCCGATCACATCCTCCGCCGCGTCCGAGACGGACAGCGCGAGGAAGCGGACGGGCTGTTCGGTGTCCGCCATCAACGGGGCGCAGCGGCGCAGCACTTCGACCCCGCCGCCGCCCGGAAGGTGGACGTCGAGGAGGACGACCTCGGGCCGGGTCGCGGTGATGACCGTGACCGCCTGGTCGACGTCCGCGGCCTCGCCGACGACTTCGACTCCGGTCTCGTCGGTCCGGCCGATCTCGGCCTGTACGCCCGTACGGAACATACGGTGGTCGTCGACGAGGACCACGCGCGCATGCCGCTCGGCCGCGCTCCCGCCGGTCGACTCCACGGGTTCGTTCGCCTCGGTCGGGTCGCTCATCACGTCTTCTCCGCCCTCTCCATCTCCAGCTCGACCTCCGTGCCACCGTCCGGCACCGCACGCAGCCGCGCCGAGCCGCCGTGGCGCTCCATGCGGCCGATGATCGATTCTCTGACACCCATGCGGTCGGCGGGTATCGAGTCGAGATCGAAGCCAGGTCCGCGGTCCCGGACGGACACGAAGACCTTGTTCCCCTCGACCTCGGCAAAGACCTGGACGGCGCCGCCCTCGCCACCGTACTTGGCGGCGTTCACCATCGCCTCGCGTCCGGCCTGCATTTGCGCGCCTATTCTCTCGTCGAGCTCGCAGTCGCCGACCACGACGACCTCTATGGGGACGCCGTGCTTGTCCTCGACCTCGGCTGCGTTGCGCCGCACGGCGTCGGCGAGGGTGGTCGGCTCGTCCGCCTCGTCCTTGCCGGTGCCCTCGGGTTTGTAGAGCCAGGTGCGCAGGTCGCGCTCCTGGGCGCGGGCGAGGCGGCGCACCTCGCTCGCGTTCTCCGCGTTGCGCTGGATCAGGGTCAGGGTGTGCAGCACCGAGTCGTGGACGTGGGCGGCGACTTCGGCGCGCTCCTGGGCGCGGATGCGCATCAGGCGCTCCTCGGACAGGTCCTGGGTCATGCGCACGAGGTAGGGACCGGCGAGGAGCGTTATCCCGACGAGGACCGCGAGAGCCGCCTGGAGGACCGAGCCGAGGTGGGCGGCGGAGCCCTGGAGGACGAAGATGCCGGAGACGCCCGTCGTGACCAGCAGCACGCCGGCCACGGCCCGCAGCAGGGTGAGCGTGCGCTTGCGGCGGCCGACCTCGACCCAGCGGGCCCGGCGCGAGTTGTCCGCCTGGCGCCAGACGAGGGCGACGCCCGCGCCGACGAGCACGGCCGGCACCAGATACGCCTGGGCGCCGCTGCCCAGATTCACACTGCCGACGAAGACCGTGGCCACGACGACCATGAGGAGCAGGGCGACGATCTGCCCTTTGTCCGGCTTGCGGGCGACGAGTCTGCGGCGGCCGTCCGGCGAGGTCTCGGTGCCGACGAGGGAGGGCGGCCGCTGCGCCTCGACACCGCCGACGCCGAGCGGCACGAAGAACCAGAACGCGGCATAGAGCAGAGCGCCGAGGCCGTCCGCCATGAACAGGCCGACGAAGACGAGCCGCACCCAGATCACGGGCAGCCCGAGGTGCCCGGCGAGCCCCCGCGCCACGCCCCCCAGCCAGCGTCCGTCACTGCTGCGATAGAGCTTGCGCGGCGGCCGCGGTTCGACGAGTGGCGCTGTTGCGGCGTCCGGCATGCCATCGATGTTCACACGCCCGGCTGGCCCAGGCATCAGGGTCGACCCCCGAGACTCCCCTGATCTTCGAAACCCGTCCCCGTCGAACGCTTCCCCGGCCCCGGCTCAGGGCGGATATCAGGGTCCGGCCAGGGTCGTTCCGACTCCCGCCACGGCACTGCGCCCGTCACCATGGACTCATGACAGATCACCAGCACGCCGCGACGGGTCCGGGACCCGGCTCCGGCCCGCGCCCCACTCCGGGCGCCGGGCCGCAGGAGGCCGCGCCCGCCGCGGATGCGGCAGGCACCCCGGAGGAGGAGCCTCGCGCGTACGAGAAGGGAACAGCGCAGGCGCCCGGGGCCACCCCGGCGGCCGGGGCGAGCGGCCCGACCGCCGCAGCCGGAGCGGACGGCACGGCCGATGTGCCCGAAGCCGGTGGTCCGGCCACCGCGACCGGATCAAGCGGGCCGACCGCCACAGCCGAACCCGGAGCCACAGCCGCAGCCGCAGCCGCAGCCGACGGTCCTGCCCCCGCGACCGGCGTAAGCGATGAGGCGCCCCCGGCCGACGTGCCGGGCTCCGGGAATGTGCCGGGCTCCGCCGATGCACCCGGCCCCGCCCATACACCCGGCCCCACCGACGCCCCCGCCCCCGCCGATGTACCCGGCCCGCCCCACCGATTCCGGCGCGACCGGCGGCACAAGATGCTTGCCGGAGTGTGTTCCGGGCTCGGGCGGCAGTGCGACATGGACCCGGTGATCTTCCGGATCACCCTCGCGGTGCTCTCCGCGACCGGCGGCCTCGGCCTCCTCTTCTACGGCTTCGCCTGGCTCTTCGTCCCGTACGACGACGAGGACCAGAACGAGGTGCGCAAGCTGCTGACCGGCCGCGTCGACGGCCAGGCGCTGACGGCCGTGCTGTTCGCGCTGGTCGGCTCCGGGGTGTTCCTGACCCTGCTGAACAACGGCGGAGTACTGGCCTTCGCCGTCGTCCTCTCCCTGCTCCTCGCGGGCGCCGGTTACTGGTCCCGGCACCGAACCACCCCCGACCCCGACCCCCTGGCCGCCCAGGCCGTGGCGGACGCCCCGCCGGAGGCCCAGGCCCCGCCCGTCCCCGCCGCCTACTCCTCCTGGTGGCGCGACCCCATCGTCAAGGACGGCACGCACGAGGGCGGCACCGGCTATCTCTGGGGCCCGAGGGACTCCCGCGCCCGCGACATCGCGGCGGCCGTCAACATCGGCCTCGGCCCACCCGGCAGCCCCGACGACCTACGCCGCCGCACGCCCGCACAGGCACCGCGCCCGCGCGGCGGCCCCCGCTGGATCGGCGGCTGGGTCTTCGTGTTGGCCCTCGTCGCCGGAGGCCTTGGCACCCGCCTCACCTGGGACGAACACCCGCTGGGCAGCAGCCTCCAGACCGGGCTGTCCTGCGCACTCATAGTCCTCGGCACAGGCATCGCCGTCAGCGCGTTCCTGGGACGCACGGGAACGGGCTCGATCTTCCTCGCGGTCATCACGGCGGCCCTGCTCGCCGCGTCGGCCGCCATACCGAAGGACATCAGCACGCAGTGGATGCGCGAGACCTGGCGCCCCACCGCGGTGGCGGACGTACCGGAGCAGTACGAGCTGGGCACCGGCGTCGGCACGCTCGACCTGACCAGAGTCCCCCTCACCAAGGGACAGACACTGGACACGGGGGCCGATGTCGGCGTGGGCCGGCTGAAGGTGATCGTGCCCAAGGACGTGACCGTGAAGATGACCATCGACGTAGGCGTGGGCGACATCCAGCTGCCGGGCGACGAGCAACGGGACGTGGACGTGGAACCGGGACGACACAAGGAACTGACGCTGGCACCCCCCTCGGGCACCAAGAGCACCGGCACACTCGACCTCGACCTCCGGGTCGGCGTGGGACAAGCGGAGGTGAGCCGTGCTGCGTCATGAAGTCCAGCCCGGGAGGCTGATCGCGGGCGCGTTCCTGGCCCTCGCGGGCGTCATCTACGCGGGCGACGCCGGCGGCGCCTGGGACACGCCGTGGTTCGTGGTGATCCCGGTCGTCACGGTCGGCCTCTGTCTGGCAGCGACGGCGGCCATCCTGACGCGCGGCATACGCCGCCGACGGCGACACCGCACGCCCGGTCCGACACCGGCCCGGCCGGACGCGCCGAGCTGAAGACCCACAACTACCGATAACCCCCGGCCCGCTGTCGCCGTCGGGCCCGCAACGCGGCATCCAAGGACAGAAGGGGAGCACCCGCGAGGACGAGGGGCAGCCAGGCCATCAGGTAGGCGAGGTCGTTGCCGTAGTAGTACGGCTCGGTCGCCCAGCTCACGGTCAGCCACAGACTGAGGGAAATGAGCGCGCCGCCCAGAGCCGCGATACGGGCGAGCAGGCCGATCAGTGTCCCGATACCGACGGCCAGCTCACCGAAGGCGATGGCGTAGCCGAAGCCGACGGGGTTCTTCAGTGCCAGGTCGACCAGGTCCGGGATCGCCGCCGAGTCACGCACCGTACGCATCAGGTCGCCGATCGAGCCGGAACCGGAGTCCTTCAGAAAGGCGCTGTCGGTGAGTTTGTCCAGGCCCGCGTAGATGAAGGTGACGCCCAGGAAGACGCGGAGGGGGAGCAGGGCGTAGCGGGTGGCGGTGTCCCGCCAGTTGCCGCCACCGTCGAGATAGGGAGAGTGCGTATCCGTACGAATGCCGTGAGTCATCGGTCGTAGCCGCCTCTCGCCCGCATGTGACGTGACCCCTCAAAAGACCATACGCACGAAGAGGCTGAGCCGCTCAACCCCGTCCGGACCAGTTTTCCCGACTTGGTCCGGCTTCTGAGGCAGGTGGGCCGCTCAGTCCGTCACATCGATCGCGTACCGGTTCGTCTCCACGCCCGCAGCGGTCACCACCTGTACCTCCGCCCGGCCCGGCTCCACATCCGCCGGCACCGGCACCGTCAGCACCGCGTCCGTGGGATTGCTGAAGCCCCCGCTCACCGGCACCAACGGCACATGCACATGCACCGCACCGATCCGGACGACCATCCGCGACAGCCGAGCCGCACCCTGCGCCCCCGGCGGCACGAACCCGGCCCCCCGGATCTCGATGTCGTCACCGGTGCGGATGGGCCCGTCCAGATCTCCGGCCTCCCGAGACCGCACCACCGACAGAATCACCGGCTTGCCCCCCTCCGCGTACTTCCCGGCCACATAGGTCGCCGCCGAGACCAGCACCACCACCGCCAACCCCCATGGCAGATCGGGCAACTGATCCGGCCGCCGCGCCAACCGCACCGCCGCGAACAGCAACGCGACCCCGCTGATCACGACGTACTGAATGTCGGCGAACGCACCCCGCCCCGAGTCGTCCGTCAGCAGATCAGCCGCTCGGGGCCGATCCGCCTGCACCTTCTGGAGCCGCTGCCCCAGCACCCGCACGCCGACAACCCGCCGTACCAGCACCGCGATCGCGCACGCCACGGCGAGCACCGTCACGACCCCCGCGCCCCGGGCGAGTTCGAGTCCGGCGATCACCGCGTCACGCTCCTCGTGTCCGGAGGCCGCCGCCAGACGACCGGCCAGCACCAGCACCGCGTACGCCAAGAACAGCACCCACGCCCCGGCCACCGCACGGGACGTGGACAGCCGGTTGTCGTCACCGATGACCGGCGCGAGCGCACCACCGCGCGCCCGGTGGAACCACGACGCCGTCGTCAGCGCCCCGGCCACGACCAGCGCGGCGAGCAACCCGGCGGTCCGAGCGGCCGTCCAGCCGGCGCCGATCGCGGTGAGCGCCTGTGCAAGGAGCAGCAGCACGACCAGCACCCACACGGCACAGGCCGTACGCCACCACAGGCGTACGAGCCAGGCCTCGCCCTCGGCACGGCCGCGTTCGGCGACGAGTTCCGCGGACTGGGTCAACTCCTCGGAGACCCACTGGCGGGAGGCCGAGGCGGAGTGGGCCACGGCTGCGGGCAGACCGTGCCCCGCCGCGAACTCGTCCCGCTTCAGCAGGAATTCGGCGACGGCACGCCGATGCCCCGCACGGGCCCCGTGCGGACAGTCCCCGCACGTGCAGCCCCCCTCGTGCCCGCCTGTACGTCCGCCCACGTCAGCGCCCCCACCCTGCCTCGCCTCCTGCACTGCCATGACCGACGCCCGCCTTCCTCAGAACCCGCACGAACCCACGAGCCGTACGCCTCGATCCGAACCCGCACGAACCCACGATCCGCACGCCCCACCCAACCCTGCACGCCCCACTCAACCCCGCGCACCCCACCCAACCCCGTACACACACAACAACCGCACACTCACCCGATGACCGAGCCCCGCCCCCCGGCGCACGCCCCCGCACCCCCTACGACGACAGCGAATTGTGCCCTACGCCACCCACCCCCCGTCCGACAGGTCTGGTCACCGCGGGGGAAGGGGGGCCCGCCGTGTTGACCCTGCTGCGAGAATTTCCCTATGGCCGAGATCATCCAGCGCGACGGGACCTGGGCCTTCGACGGCAGCACGGTCAGGATCACGCCAGGCCTGCACCGCTCCGTGCCGCTGTTCCGGCAGACGTACGGAGAGATCGCCGTGCCGCTGGAGGCCATCTCCGGCATCGTCTTCGAGCCCGAACGCAAGCGTGGCCGGCTCCGGATGCGGCTGAGAGAGGGCGCCGACCCCCTCCTCCAGGCGACGGGCGGCAGGCTGCCCGACCCGGCGGACCCGTACCGGCTCGTCGTGGACATCGACCGCTCCGGGGTCGCCGAGTACGTGGCCGAGGAGATCCGCCACGCGCTGCTCCTGGACCAGATCCCGGGCGACCCGACGAAGACCTACCTCCTGCCCGGCCCTCCGGTACCCGTCTCGGTCCGGTCCTCCGACGGCACGGTCTCCTTCGACGGCACGCAGGTGCGGATCGACTGGTCCGACTCCTCCGACCGCGTCAAACGCGCGACGGGCCCGCGGATCATCGGCATCGGCGACCTCCTACAGGTCGAGTGGCTGCCCAACTCCGGTTACGAGGACGGCTTTCTGCGCTTCGTGACCCGCGAGACGGTGTTCTCCAAACTGCCGCCGGAGAAGGACCCGTACGCCCTGGACCTCTGGGGCAGCGCTCGCCGCGACCTGCTCACCGCCCTGGTCGCCACCGCGGTCACCGCGAGGCTCCCGCACCCGTCGACCCGCACCGGCAGCGACTATGCGGAGCGCCCTCGGCTGGCGGCGTCCGTACCGCCGCAGGCCGACCACCACGACGTACTCCTGCGACGGCTGCGGGAGCTGGGCGAGCTGCACCGCGACGGCGTGCTCACGGACGAGGAGTTCGCGATGACCAAGGCGGCGGTACTGCGGGGCTTTTGAGCCGTACGAGCCCGAGGCGTCAGCTCAGCAGGTCCGGCTCGCTCCGGCTGACGTCCTGCCACAACGGCTGATAGTTGATCCACGCCACGAGATCCCCGCCCAGTTGCTCCCGCGTCGCCACCGCGGCCTTGTGGTCGATGAGGATCGGCCGCCCGGCGGCCTTCGCCGTCAGCTGTACCTTGCAGGACCGCTCCAGCGACAGGAACCACCAGGCCGCCGCATCGACCGAGTCCCCCACCGTCAGCAGCCCGTGGTTGCGCAGAACCAGCGCCTTGCGGGAGGCGAGTGCGGCGGCGATCCGGCGCCCCTCCTCCGCGTCCACGGCGACCCCGGTGTAGGCGTCGTACAGGGCGTGGTCCTCGTAGAAGGCGCAGCTCTCCTGTGTGAGCGGGTCCAGCAGATCGCCGAGGGCCGACAGCGCCCGGCCGTACACCGAATGGCAGTGCGCGACCGCTACGACGTCCGGCCGGGCCGCGTGCACCTGCGCGTGCACGGTGAACGCGGCCTGGTTGACGTGATAGCGGCCCTCGATCACCTGCCCGTCGGCGTTGACCAGCACCAGGTCGCTCACGGTGACGTGCTTGAACGGCATCCCGAACGGATTGACCCAGAAGCAGTCGCTGTACTCCGGGTCGCGCGCGGTGATGTGCCCCGAGACGCCGTCCTCGAAGCCGAGCCGCCCGAAGATCCGCAGCGCGCCCGCGAGCCGCTCCTTGCGATGCCGACGTTCGTCGTCGACCGACTCGTGCATCGGCGGCATGGCGAACCGCAGCCGGTCGGTGGGCAGCGGCGTGGGCGTGGGCGGCGTGGGCCCGTGCATAGGTTCCTCCTGCACTGGGTTCCTTTACGGGGCGGAAGTTACCGTCGGTCAGCGCAAGTGAACAGGGCTGATTTGTAAAGAAGAGGCGCGCAAAATAAATCGGACAGAAGGTGTCGGGTATCGCAGCCACACTCGACGTATGACTGCGAGCGGTACGACAGCAAACTGGGCAGCCCTCACCGCCGCCGAGCCGGACCTCGCCAAACGCGTGGAGGAACGCTTCGGTGCCTTCACCCACCATGTCCTCGCCACCCTCCGCAAGGACGGCTCCCCGCGCACCACCGGCCTTGAGGTCCGCTTCCTGAACGGCGAGCTCTGGCTCGGCATGATGCCGGACTCCCTCAAGGCCCTCGACCTGCGCCGCGACCCGCGTTTCGCGCTCCAGGCGAACCCCGGGGAGGGGCAGTCGATGGGCGGGGGCGATGTGCGGATCAGCGGGAGGGCGATCGAGGTCACCGACCCGGAGGTCAAGGCCGGATACACCGAAGAGGTGGAACCGCCGGAGCCGTTCCACCTCTTCCGCACCGAGCTGACGGAGGTCGTACGGACCTACGTCGAGGACGACAAGTACCTGGTCGTCGAGGTCTGGAAGCCCTCAGAGCCCTTGCGCCTGCTCAAGCGCACCTAGGGCCTGTCCGGCGGATCATGCCGCAGACGCGGGGTCTGGCACGCCCATCTGCCGCGTTGTCGTCGGTCGCCGACGCTCCGCGTCGACTCCCTCCTCCGCCTTGCAGCTGCACGCACCAGACCCCGCTCACCGGCGACGACCAGGGTGCCGCGGCTTTCCTGCGGCCTGATCCGCCGGACAGGCCCTAGGGCTCACTCCCACTCGATCGTCCCCGGCGGCTTCGACGTCACGTCGAGCACGACGCGGTTGACGTCGGCGACCTCGTTGGTGATCCGGGTCGAGATCTTCGCGAGCACGTCGTACGGCAGCCGCGACCAGTCGGCCGTCATCGCGTCCTCACTGGACACCGGGCGCAGCACGATCGGGTGGCCGTATGTGCGGCCGTCGCCCTGGACGCCGACGCTGCGGACGTCCGCGAGCAGGACGACCGGACACTGCCAGATGTCACGGTCGAGGCCGGCCGCGGTCAGCTCCTCGCGGGCGATGGCGTCGGCGTCACGGAGCAGGTCGAGCCGCTCCTTCGTCACCTCGCCGACGATACGGATGCCCAGTCCCGGACCCGGGAACGGCTGGCGCTGGACGATCTCGTCCGGCAGGCCCAGCTCCTGGCCGACCATCCGGACCTCGTCCTTGAACAGCTTGCGCAGCGGTTCGATCAGCTGGAACTCGAGGTCCTCCGGCAGCCCGCCGACGTTGTGGTGGGACTTGATGTTGGCGGTGCCGGTGCCGCCGCCGGACTCGACCACATCGGGGTACAGGGTCCCCTGGACGAGAAACTCCACCGCCGGACCCTCGTCCGCGATGATCTCGGCCTGCGCCTGCTCGAAGACGCGGATGAACTCCCGCCCGATGATCTTCCGCTTCTCCTCCGGGTCGCTGACTCCGGCGAGCGCCTTCAGGAAGCGCTCCTCCGCGTCCACGACCTTCAGCTGCACGCCGGTGGCGGCGACGAAGTCCTTCTCGACCTGCTCGCTCTCGCCCTTGCGCATCAGGCCGTGGTCGACGTACACGCAGGTCAGCTGGGACCCGATGGCCTTAGCGACCAGGCCGGCGGCGACCGCGGAGTCCACGCCGCCGGACAGCCCGCAGATGGCGCGTCTGTCGCCGACCTGCTCGCGGATGGCGGCGACCTGCTCCTCGATCACGTTGCCCGTGGTCCAGGACGGGGTCAGGCCCGCGCCCCGGTACAGGAAGTGCTCCAGCACCTGCTGGCCGTGCGTCGAGTGCATGACCTCCGGGTGGTACTGGACGCCGTACAGCTTCTTCTCGTCGTTCTCGAAGGCGGCGACCGGGACGACGTCCGTGGACGCGGTGACGGTGAAGCCCTCGGGGGCGGCGGAGCAGGCGTCGCCGTGCGACATCCACACCGGCTGCTCGGCCGGGGTGCCCTCGAAGAGGGTGGAGCCCGACTTGCTGACATGCAGGGGCGTACGGCCGTACTCGCGCGCCCCCGTGTTGTCGACCGTGCCGCCGAGGGTCGTGGCCATGAGCTGGAAGCCGTAGCACATGCCGAAGACGGGGACGCCGGACTCGAAGAGCGCGCGGTCGAGCCGCGGGGCGCCCTCCGCGTACACCGAGGAGGGGCCACCGGAGAGGATGATCGCCGCCGGGTTCCTGGCGAGCATCTCCGCCACCGGCATGGTGCTCGGCACGATCTCGCTGTAGACCCGGGCCTCGCGGACGCGACGGGCGATGAGCTGGGCGTACTGCGCGCCGAAGTCGACGACCAGAACGGTGTCGGGAGCGGCGGCAGCGGGAGTCGCTGATGACACGGGTTGCCTTCCGGCGGCTTGACAGGGGCTGTGCCACCGATTCTAACGGCGCCCGGGTGCACGGCTGCCGTCTCAGGATGCGAACCGGGTTTGCCGTCACCGACGGCCACGGCATACTGACCCCATGCTCTCGCACACGACGACCTTCGTCTTTACCTATGGCACCCGGCCCGCCGGCTGCCATGGTCGTGCCGCTTGAGCTACTGACAAGCGACTTCCCAGGCGCCCCGGGCTGACAAGGCCCGGGGCGCCTGACGTTTTCCGGGTCCTGCCGATCCGGGGCACCCTGCCCCATCCCTACAGAGGAGCCCCGACATGACCGCCACCGCAGCGGAGAAGACCGGCGCGCACACCCCCGAGGCCGCCGACACGATCACCGGCGCCCGTGAGCGCATCGACGCTCTCGACGACCGGATCATCGGCCTGATCCAGGAACGGATGGCGGTCTCCGCCGTCATCCAGGAAGCCCGGATCGCCTCCGGCGGCCGACGCGTGAACCTCTCCCGCGAGATGGAGATCCTCGGCCACTACAGGGAGGCGCTGGGCAAGCCGGGCACCAGGCTGGCGATGACGCTGCTGGAGCTGTGCCGCGGGAAGGTCTGAATCCGCGTTCCCGGCACAGACGTACGCATGTCCTCTCACCCGTACGGCGCGTGACCGGTGCGCAAAACGCTTCGTTGGTCCCGGTGTCCGTGCCAGCCAGGGGCGGGCCCGAAGAACCACGCGTGGCTCACCTGGAGCGATGAGACGTACGGATCGTGCTGTGCGTCGTGGGACCTCGCTCCGGTCAGGTGACCGGACGGCAGGGGACAGCAGCCCGGTCACCCAAGGGAAACGGTCGGCTCCGGGGACGCCCGGGGCCGTCCGGCGGGCAACACACCAGGACCGCCCCATGACCAGCTCTGGACCGCCTCCGGATACGGCCAAGTGACCGTACGAGGATGGGTCAAAAGGTTGCGGAGGTCCCGCCCATCCAGCACGATGCGTAGAAAGCCCCAAGTCCCGCCACGAACAACTGCATTGCCTTGCACTGGCTCACTGCCAGAGGTCCAGACCATCCGCGCGCCCCGTACGCGCCGGGTCGGCGACCCAGGGCACACAAGGCCAGCGGCGCAACCCCCCGGCGCCGCTACCCAGGCACCGGCGCTGCCCTGACGTCGGTGCTGACCAAAGAAGGGCCCCGCGGCTCAAGCCCGCGGGGCCCTTCGCTTTGGTACGTGCAGTTGGCGGACGCACATCCCCCTCGAACGGGTGTGACCCAGGCCACATAAGAATTCTGTGAAGTGCAGGACAACCATTCACAGGGTTCGTGGATCAAACCATGCGTATCAAGGGCCACACCCGCGCCGTACCGCGCGAGGCTCTCCACCCACCGCGCGCTGCCGACCGGCAGCCCACCCGGACTACTCGAGGTCTGCATGAAGCTTCGTCGTGCCATGGCTGCCGCGGCTGCGACGGCCGCCATAGCCCCGCTCGCGCTGCTGTCCGCGCCCGCCGCGTTCGCGGACGAGCCGGCCACCCCGACTGCCAGCGAGTCCGTCCCCGAGACGCCCTCCGGCACCCCGAGCGACCCGGCCACGGCGACGCCGACCGACACCACACTCCCGACGGGCACCGCGCCGCCCACCGGCACCCCGACGACCTCGGTGCCGAGCGGGAGCGCCACGCCCACCGAGAGCGAGTCGGGCGAGCCCGACCCCTCGGAGCCGGCCGAGCCGAGCGAGGACCCGTCGGACCCGACCGTCCCGTACTGCGAGGACCTCGACGAGGACTTCACCGACGCCAAGGTGTCCGCGGACATCAAGGGCCTGCCGGGCAAGATCGTCGCGGGTGACGGCTACCACGCCTTCGAGCTGGTCGTCACCAACGAGTCCAGCACCGATGTCGAGGGCGTCGCCTTCTACGCCGAGATCGAGAACTACGAGATCGACGAGGCGAAGTTCCTGAGCCCGTACGTCGACCTGGAGTTCAAGAACCCCGAGTCCGGCTCCTGGGACCGGATCGGGAACTCCGAGTGGGCCGGCGACTACTTCTTCGGCGTCGACTCGCTGAAGTCGAAGGCCAGCCAGAGCGTCGACCTGCGCGTCAGCATCGACGCCAAGGCCCCCGCCGGTGACGCCTACTCCTTCGGTTCCGGCGCCTACCTCGACAACGTCGACGGCCAGGACTGCATCGCCGAGGGCTGGGCACAGTACGACTTCGAGGTCCTGAAGGCCGGCTCGGCCAACCCGGACCCGGGTACCGCCCCGCCGAGCGACAAGGGCAGCAAGGGCTCGGTGAAGAAGCCGCAGGGCAGCATCTCCGACCTGCCGACCGGCAACCTCGCCGACACGGGCGCCAACTCCGCACTGCCGACCATCGGCCTGGTCAGCGGCGTCGCGATCGTCGCCGGTGCGGGTGCGGTGTTCGCGATGCGCCGCCGGAAGGCCGGGGCGAACGCGTAACCGGAGCTTGCCGCAAGACAGAGAAGGACCTGCGCTCGGAGGGGGGTGCAGGTCCTTCTTTCTGTCTGTCCCTTTTCAGGCCTTCGGCGGCACGGCCGGTATCCCCAGGAACGGCAGCTTCAGCGCGCCGAACGCGTCCGCCGGGACGACCGGCGACTTCGGCTCGACCGGCTTCAGACGCTCGTACGGCACACCCTGCGCGGGACGCGGGTCCGCCTCGCCCTCGTTGGGCCAGTACGACATCGCCCGCTCGGCCTGGGCGGTGATGGTGAGGGAGGGGTTCACGCCGAGGTTGGCGGAGACCGCGGCGCCGTCGACGACGGAGATGCCGGGGTGGCCGTAGAGGCGGTGGTACGGGTCGATCACGCCGGTCTCGGGTGAGTCGCCGATCGGGCAGCCGCCGAGGAAATGGGCGGTGAGCGGGGTGCCCATCAGTTCGCCGACGTTGGAGCCCGCGAAGCCGTTGATCGACTCCGCGATCGCCGACGCGCCCTCCGAAGCCGCCCTGATCTGCTTGGGGTTGGGGGCACCATGACCCTGGCGGGCGGTCAGCAGGCCTTTGCCCACGCCGTCCGGTTTGAGATACGTCGTCAGGGAGTTGTCCAGCGACTGCATCACCAGGCCGATGATGGTCTTCTCCGACCAGCGCCGGTTGGAGAGGGAGCGGAGCACCAGCAGCGGGTGGCGCGCGGCGTTCTTCAGCCAGGCCGCGACGCGCGAGCTGCCCTCGGCGTACGGGACCTGGAGGATCGACAGGCCGCCCATGGAGTTGGAGCCCTTGCCGTAACGGACCGGCTCGATATGGGTGTTCGCGTCCGGGTGGATCGAGGACGTGATGGCGACACCGCGTGTGAAGTCGACCTTCCGCTCGCCGGTGACCTTGCGGTAGCGCCGGTTGTCGGTCTGCGCGCCGACCAGGGCCTCGGAGTTGGTCCGGGTCAGTTCACCCAACCGCCGTGACAGGTACGGGAGTTGGCCGGTCGTCTTCATGCGGTGCAGCAGCGTCTGGGTGCCGTAGGTGCCGGCGGCGAGGACGACTCGGCGGGCCTTGAAGGTGCGGCCCTCGTCCTTCTTCTTGTTGTCCGTGGACAACGTGGCCACCGCGTACCCGCCCTGCGAGTCGTCCGTGACCGAGACGACCGTCGTCATGGGGTGCACGACCGCGCCCGCCTTCTCGGCGAGGTAGAGGTAGTTCTCGTTCAGGGTGTTCTTCGCCCCGTGACGGCAACCCGTCATGCACTCCCCGCACTCGGTGCACGCCTTGCGCACCGGGCCCGTGCCACCGAAGTACGGGTCCCCGGTCTGCTCGCCGGGCGCCGCCTTCGTGCTCCCGTCGGCGTCCTTGCCGTCCCCGAAGAACACGCCGACCGGCGCCATGTGGAAGGAGTCCCCCACGCCCATGTGCTCGGCGGCCGCCTTCAGGTGCACGTCCGACGGGGTCATGGTCGGGTTGAGCCGTACGCCGAGCATGCGCTGGGCCTGGTCGTAGTACGGCTTCAACTCCTCCTGCCAGTCGGTGATGTCACGCCACTGGGGGTCCTCGAAGAACGGCTTCGGCGGTACGTAGAGGGTGTTGGCGTAGTTGAGCGAGCCGCCGCCCACGCCTGCGCCGGCGAGGACCATGACGTTGCCCAGCAGGTGGATGCGCTGGATGCCGTACATGCCGAGTTTCGGGGCCCAGAGGTAGTTCTTCAGGTCCCAGGAGTTCTTGGGGAGGGTGTCGCGGGTGAAGCGGCGGCCGGCTTCCAGGACGCCGACGTTGTAGCCCTTCTCGGTGAGGCGGAGGGCGGTGACGGAACCGCCGAAGCCGGAACCGACGACGATGACGTCGTAGTCGTACGCGTCCTGGTGCACTTGTTCTCCTCATTGAGAACCGGTGGTGGGAACCGGTGAGTTCTAGCGGAAGCGGAACGCCTTCATCAGCCTCAGGCTGCGGCTCATGAACTGCGCGTACCTCTCGTCGTCCATCCCCAACGAAGGCGCCATCGGCAGCAGCCGCTGCTGGGCCACCGTCTGGGCCTCGGTGTACTTGAGGATGCCCTCGGAGCCGTGGCGGCGGCCGAGGCCGGAGTCCTTCATGCCGCCCATGGGGGACTGGACGCTGCCGTACGCGGACGCGTAGCCCTCGTTGACGTTGACCGTGCCGGTACGCAGACGGGCGGCGACCGCGCGGCCGCGGCTGCCGTTCTGCGTCCAGACGGAGGAGTTCAGGCCGTACGGCGTGGAGTTGGCGAGTTCGACGGCCTCGTCCTCGGTCTGGAAGCGGTAGATCGACACGACCGGGCCGAAGGTCTCCTCCGTGCAGACCGACATGGGTTCCGTCACGCCGTCGAGGATGGTCGGCTCGAAGAAGTACGGGCCGATGTCCGGGCGGGCCACTCCGCCCGCGACGACCTTCGCGCCCTTCTCGACGGCCTCGTCGACGTGCCTCGTCACGGTCTCCAGCTGGCGCTCGCCGACCAGCGACCCCATGTCGGCGCCGTACGCGAGGGACCTGCCGAGCCGCATCGCCTTCGTGCGGGCGGCGAAGCGCGCCACGAAGGCGTCGGCGATCGACTCATGGACGTACAACCGCTCGATGGAGATGCAGAGTTGACCGGCCGAGGAGAAGCACGCGCGCACCGCGCCCGCCGCCGCCTTGTCGATGTCGGCGTCGTCGAGGACCAGCATGGCGTTCTTGCCGCCGAGTTCGAGGGAGACGCCGACCAGCCGGGCGGCGGCGCCCTGGGCGACCTCGCGGCCGGTGCGGGTGGAGCCGGTGAACGAGACGTAGTCGGCGTGCTTGACGATCTCGGGGCCGACGACGGGACCCTCGCCGAGGACGACCTGGAAGACATCGGCGGGCAGTCCGGCCTCGATCAGCAGGTCCCGGGCCCACAGCGCCGTGAGGCACGTCTCCGTGTCCGGCTTCATGACGACCGCGTTGCCCGCGACGAAGGCGGGCAGCGCGTCGCCGACCGACAGCTCCAGGGGGTAGTTCCAGGGGGCGATCTGGCCCACGACGCCTCGCGGATGGCGTAGTTCGGTGACGCGGGTGAGCACGGGGATGGCGCCGGTGTGCCCCTTGGGCCTCAGATACGCGGGAGCCCTACGGCCGTAATGGCGGGCCGCGACCGCGACGGCCTGCACCTCCTCGTGGGCGTGCAGACGCGCCTTGCCGGTCTCCAGCTGGATGAGGTCGAGGACCTCGGCCTGGCGTTCCAGCACCAGGTCGTGGAAGCGGAGCAGGGCGGCGGCACGCTGCCGTACCGGAACCTGGGCCCAGACGGACTGGGCGTTGCGGGCCGCCTCGAAGGCCTGCCGCACATCCTCTGGCGTGGACTCGGGCAGGTCGGCCAGCTTCTCGCCGGTGAACGGCGTGTGGCTGGCGGTCCGGCCGGATCCGGCCACGCCCTTGGTGAGCTGTGCGATCAGCTCGGGGGTGACCACGTCGGCGGCGGTACGGGCGCCCGCGGGAGCGGGGGCGAGCGGGTTGGTGCCGGTCTTTTCCGGGGCCTGCGAGTCCGTCATGAGCCGCAGGGTATTCCGGAGCGGAGGCTTTGTGTACCCGGCGGTAATAGGGATTCACCGACTGCTCACACGGCGCCAGCGATCACTGGCAACAAATGCGCTGATCAGGGCGTTGGCCTGGGAGGATCAGCGGTCGTTCAGTTCGTTCCGATCTCGAGACGGTCACGGGCGCCCTTGAACGCCGCCGTGCCCTTCTTCTCGTCCGCCGTCCCCTTGGGCATGTCCACGCGCAGCTCGTACATACGGCTGTCGTCGGTGAGGATCATCAGCTCCATGACCCGCGTGGGGTATTCCTTCAGGTCGTAGGTGGTGTCGGCGAGTACGGCCTCGTGACCGTCGACGGTGGTGCGCGTGTACTGCGTCCGCGCGTCCCCCTTGTAGCTGTCCCAGCCGGCGTGCGCCTCCTGCGCCTGGCCCATCGGGGAGCGGGGCGCCTTGTCCCACTGGGTGAGGCGGATCTGGACGGTCTCGCTGTCGTCCGCGTAGATCACGATCCGCGGCTGGTTGCCGGCGTTGCCCTGCCGGGCGTACTCGTCGTAGCCGGTCGGGACGGAGAGGACGGCGCTCATCTCCTCCTCGGGATACGCGGTCCAGGGCGCGGACGTGGGGCTGGACTGTTCGACGCCGGGGGCCGAGGGGGTGCCTCCGGCCGCCGCTCCGCCATCGTTGTCGTCGACGAGGGAGGTGCCGAGCCAGATACCGCCGGCGAGGAGGGCACCGAGCAGGGCGGCGGGGAGGGGGTGGCGGAGGAGGGCGGGGCGGCGGGAGTGGGAGGCGGAGGTGGTCTCGGGGGTGGGGGCGGTCTCAGGGGTGGGGGTGCTGTCGGGGGTGGGCCGTGGCTCCTCCGCGTCGGGCTGCGGCTCCTGCGGAGCGGGCTCCGGTGTGGCGTCCGGTGCCTTTGCCGGGACCGGTACCGGGGCCTCGCCTCCCAGCCGTACCGTCCCGACGTCGTCGGCGAACTCCTGTAGCTCGGAGGCGTCCTGAGCCTCCGTCACGGGCGCCTCGCTCGCGTCGGCCGTCGGCCACCGTCCGGCCGCCGCCTCCAGGACCTTGCCGACCTCGTCCGGTTCCGGCCGCTGCTCGGGCTCCTTCACCAGCATGCGCACGATGAGCGACCCGAGTGGTCCGGCCTGCTTGGGCTCGGGCGGGTCGGTGGAGAGGATCGCAGCGAGGGTGGACTCCAGGGTCGTACGACGGAAGGGGGACCACCCTTCGACGGCCGCGTACAACAGCACGCCCAGGGACCACAGGTCGGAGGCGGGACCGGCGCCGCGGCCGGACATGCGCTCGGGGGCGATGAATTCGAGGGAGCCGACGAACTCGCCGCTGAGGGTGAGGGATTCCTCGCCCTGGACATGGGCGATACCGAAGTCGGTGAGAACGACGCGGCGGTGCGGGCCGAGGAGGACGTTGGCCGGCTTGACGTCACGGTGGACGATCCCGACGGCGTGCGCGGCGCGCAGGGCACCGAGGACGGCGAGGCCGACACGGGCGGACTCGGCCGGTTCCAGCGGTCCGCGTTGCAGCATCTCGTGCAGGGACTCCCCGCGGATCAACTCCATGACGATCCAGGGGAGTCCGTCCTCGACGACGACGTCATGGATGGAGACGGCCGAGGGATGATCGACGCGGGCGGCGGCACGGGCCTCGCGGTAGAGCCGGTTGGCGGCGCGCTGATGGCCCACGTCCTCCGGGTCGCCCGGCAACCGCGGCTGCTTGACGGCGACTTCCCGCTCCACGAGCTCGTCGAGCGCCCGCCAGACGGTGCCCATCCCGCCGGAGCCGATGCGCTCGACCAGCCGGTAGCGCCCACCGACCAGCCGGCCCCTGGGACCTGCCCCGCCCCCGTCGTTGCTCATGTCCCATGACTACCGTGCGGGAAGGCTCTTTGTCGACGCGATGCCGACGTGATGCCTTGTGATCAGGCCGCCCAGATGTGGAGGGAGAAACCGAGGTGGTCGTCGATGCGGTGCTGTCCGTCCCACAGCACCGACTGCGCACGCAAACCATCGCCGGCTTCAGCGTCGATGAGCTGACTGATCAGCGGCAGCGGCCCGCCGGCCTCGACAATCACGTCCCCCATGGATATCGATCACACGTACGGAAATGATCCAACCAGGGAATCGGTACTTACAGACCGCTGGGGGCCACGAGTGCGGAGACACGAGTCCGGGTCGAGCAACGAGGTGAGCGGCACGGTGCACGGCGCGACCATCCAGGCAGGTGTGGTCTACGGCGGTATCCGCATCGACTCCGACGTGGACTCCGTCAGACAGACACCCTGGCAGTTTCCGCCCTCCGTACGTATGGTCAACCGATCGCTGGAGCTGTCGGCGCTGGAGCGGCATCGGTCCCGTGCCACCCGGGAGGAGCGGCCGACACTCGCCTCGGTCAGCGGTCTGGGCGGCGTCGGGAAGACCACCCTCGTCCTGAGGTGGCTGCACACACTACGCCCCCATTTTCCGGGCGGCCAACTGTACGCGGATCTCGGCGCGCAGTCCCCCGACGGCCCGGCACATCCGGAAGAGGTGCTCGGGCGCTTCCTGCGGGCTCTGGGGGTCTCCGCACAGCAGGTTCCGGCGACACTCGCCGAACGGACGGCGCTGTACCGGTCCTTGACCGCCGACCGGCGTCTGGTGGTACTCCTCGACGACGCCGCGACCGCGGCCCAGGTGCGACCCTTGCTGCCCGCAGGCGGAAACGTGACGGCGGTGACCAGCCGCAGCCGGCTGCCCGGACTTACTGTCGACGGCAGCTTCCCCGTCCAGGTGGAGCCACTCGCACCCGAAGCCGGCGTGGAGCTGCTCGCGGACACCCTGGCCGACGGCCGCGTGGCCGCGCAGCCCGATGCCGCACGCAGGCTGGTCGAGCTGTGTGCCGGGCTGCCGCTGGCCGTCCGGGTCGCCGGTGCCCGGCTCGCTGCGCGGCCGGAACGCCGTATCACCACGATGGTGCGCGCCCTCGCCGAGGAGCGGGACCGGCTAGATGCGCTGGCGATCGAGGGAGACCACGATGTGCGAGCGGCCCTGGACCTGTCGTACCAGGCGCTCCCACCTGTGGCTGCCCGGCTCTACCGGCTGTTGGGCCTGCACCCTGGTCCGGAGTTCAGCAGCTCGGTGGCGGCGGCGCTCTGCGCTGAGGGGGCCGAAGGGGACGCGGTGGCGTCACTGGAGACACTGCATGACGCGAGCTTGCTCCTGGACGCCGGAGACGAACGACACCGCTTTCACGATCTCGTACGTCTGCATGCCACCACGAAGGCGCAGGAGGACGAACCACCGCAGGAGCGCGCGAAGGCCCGGCGCCGCATCGCCGACCACTACCTGGCGAGCACCACGCGGGCCGAGGAGATCATCGACCCTCAGCACCGCACCATGACCAGGGACTACGGCGCCGGCCCGGTGGTCACCGCGGATGTCGGCCGAGACCCCCAAACGGCTCTGGACTGGCTGGAACGCGAGCTGCCCGCTGTGATGGCCGTGATCCGCCAGGCTCGCACCGCAGGATTCCCGACCATCGCCTGGCAGCTGGCCGATGCACTGTGGCCCCTCTTTCTGCGGCGCAAGTTCTACGACGATTGGCATGCCGCACATGAGGAAGGACTCACGGCAGCGCAGGATCTGGGCGACACGGCAGCCGAGTGCCGGATGCTCACCTCCGGCGGGGTGGGGCAGCTCGGCTCGGGGAACCATGACCGGGCCCTGGAGATGTTCGAACGCGCGGCGCGGCACTTACTGGACGCCGGAGACCAGCTCGGACATGCCCGCACGCTCAACTATCGGGGTCTCGCCCTGCAACGGCTCGGACGGCTCGCGGAAGCCACCGACCAGTTCCGGCGCGCTGCTGCGGAGCTGCCGGAGCACGGCGACCGGCGAGCCGGGGCACTGGCCCGGCTGAACCTCGCCGATACCGCTCTCACCACCGGGCACGACGAATCGGCTCTCCAGCACGCCAGTGCCGCTTGCACCACGCTTCGCGAGGAGGGCGACACGTACAACGCCGCACGCGCGACCCTGCTCCTGGGCCGCGCGTCTCTGGCTCTCGGCCGGCTCGATCAGGCCGACGAACACCTGTCGTCGGCCCTGGCGATCCTGCGTGACATGACGGCGCGCTACGAGATGGCCCACGCCGTCAGCGGCCTGGCCGAGGTCGCCGAGCGGCGCGGCGACGCACACACCGCCCGCGACCACTACCGAGCGGCACTGGACCTCTACGCCTCCGTGGGCCGGTCCCGATCCGAGGAAGCGGAATCCGCGCGCCGTCGGCTCGGGCAGATGGAGGGCGGCAGATCGGAGGCCTGAATCTGCAGGACATACGGCAACGCCAAGCCGAACTCCTCGATGGGCAGCCCTGCCACCAGCCAGGTATGGGCGAGCGATGCAAGGGCCGCCCACACCTCCTCGGGCCGTCCCGTGTCTGCGGCGCTCTGTGATTCGAGTTCGACTACCGCCCCGTCCGGACTGAACCGGAGCCAGCAGCGGGAGCCATGGTGCACGGCCACCACTAGCGCCCCCGGATGGACAACCGCTGTCTCGGCTGCCCTCCGCGCTCCCGTGCCGTGCTCGATCAGCACGTCGGCGAGCCAAGGCGGGCGCGCCCGCGCGGGAAGCCTCACTCGGACATGCTCGTCCACAGTCACCGTCCCGGAGGCCGGGGCCAGCAGTACGCTACGGACTCGGTGTGCCGGGTCGCGCGGCTCCGTGCTCCAGAAAGAGGACATCACGGCTACGAGCGTCGTCACAGCGCACCCACGCTGCCGAGTTCGCCGTAACGCACCGTGATCGGGAGACGTGCCGGGTCCGTCGTCGTGCGGATGGCAGGGGCCCGCAGCCGGAGCTTGCGGTAGAGCAGCGCGCGCATCTTGCGGGAAAACTGGCCGGGTTCCGAGGAAATGCGGGATGCCACCCGCTCGTATCGATGCGCACGGCAGGTCGCCGAACTCCGCCTGAGCTGCGGGCGTAGCGGCCGGTCTCCGTGCAGGCGCGGTGCGAAGGACATGAGTTCGGCGAGCGGCGAGCCCGGATCCACGTCCGCGTCAGGCCGGCCCGCCATGAGGACCGGCACGCCGGTCATCGCGCCGTAGAGGGTGACCGAGCCATGGTCGCCCACGATGTAGTCGGCGGCGACTACCGCTCCGGTCCAGTCTCCGTACGGACTGACAAGGGCCAGGCCCGAGCGCCCCAGCCCGGCGAGCCAGGCCCGGACCTGCCAGGCGCCGTGCGCGTTCCAGACATGCGGATGCAGGAGTGCGGCGATGCGGAACTCGTCCTGGGGCAGTTCGCCGACCAGCCGCTCCAGGATTCCCCAGCCCTGCCCCAGGAGCGAGTCGGGTCCCCAGGTGGAACAGACGAGGACCAGCCGTTGTCCGCCTCTGGCGCCCAGGGCGTCCCGATACAGCGCCCGAAAGGGAATGCTGGCAGCGATGCGGTCGAAGCACGGGTCGCCCACCACCTCGGCCACCGGCAGGGCCTCGGGACATTCATGGCCGAGCCTGGTCACCTCCTCGTGATGGGCCAGCACGATCACCTCGGGCACCACCGCGCCGTCTCGCACCAGCCGCTGCCTGCTGAGGCCGTACACACCGCGCTGCCCCACCAGCCGGCCGGGCCGCCCGGACGGGGTGAGCTTGTTGTGGCCGGCCCCGTGCGGGAGCACGATCACTGGGGCATGCAGTTCGTGAAGGCTGCCGTGGCTCGCGGCCAGGGCAAGGTCGAAGTGTGTCTGCACCACCTGGCTCCAAGGCATCACCAGACCTCCCAGCTGGTCCAGGAACTCGGCCACACCATTGCCGAACACATCGGGTGCCTGAGTGAAGAAGGTCTGCACCCTGATGTCCCCTTCCAGCAGACGTATCGTGTCGAGCAGCCGCTGCCCGGCGATCACGGTGTGCACCACGACCAGGACCCGCCTGCGAGTGCGGCGTGTGGCCCAGCGCTCGACGTCCGGCCGTACCGGCACATGTCGCCAATGCGGCTCGGGCACTGTCACGTTCATCGTCGTCCCCCGGTTCTCCATCAATGCCTTCTCGGCCTCAGTCCTGCGCGGCCGTTGACGATGGCGTGCCCCGGGGGCTGGATGTCGGGCTTGCAGGAATCCTGCACTCCTGCGAAACCACCGCCCCTGTGCGCCCATCACGCTCCAGTGCGCCCCTGTCTCCACCCCGGGACCCCATAGAACAGTGAATTGAGTTCCGCACACATGTACGGCAGCGCCGAAGGTGACAGGAACCAGTCCCACCCACCGGGGGAAAAGGTGGAACTTCTCGCTCTGGGCCCGCTCGAGCTGTGGCACGGCGGGCAGCAGTACGAACTCGGGTCCCTACAAGAGCGCCGAGTACTGATGGTGCTGATCCACGCTCGCGGCGAACCGGTCTCCGTGGACACGCTGACGGACCGGGTCTGGAACGGGGAGCCGCCGCCAACGGCCGTGGGCACACTGCACAGTTACCTCTCCCGCCTACGGGGACGATTACGGCGGGCTGTGGGCGACGAACTGGCCCAGGTGGGACGGCCCTCACTACGGCTGTACCAACTGCGAGCCGACCCGGAGGACATCGACCTGCTGCGTTTCCAGCGACTGCGGGCGGATGCGGCGGCCGCCACGGCACGCGGGGAACGCGAACTCGCCACCGGACTGTTGCGCACCGCCGAATCGCTGTGGCGTGGCGAGCCGTTGAGCGAATTCACCGACAACCACTGGGCGCTGTCGGCGCGTGCTCGGCTGGCAGAGGAACACCGCCGGGTTCGCGAGGAACGCATCGGCCTGGAAATGGAGTTGGGACGGCATGCCGACCTCGTCGGCGAACTCCAGGAGTTCGCGTCACAGAACCCCTTCGCCCAGAAGGTGATCGGCGCACTGATGCTGGCCCTGTACCGGTCCGGACGTCACGACGAAGCCCTCGCTGTGTACCGGGACACGCGCGCAAGACTGCACGAGAGCCAGGGCATCGAGCCCGGTTTGGAACTCCAGGAACTCCATCTCCGTATGCTCGAACAGGACCGCACCCTCCTGCGCACGGAGACCATTGCCTCGGCTGCGGCCCCCGCCGCCGAGCCCCGCAACTGCCTGCCCCGGGACATCCGCGACTTCGCCGGACGCGTCGGCGAACTGCGCATCCTGCTGGCCGCGCCGTCCACGGCGGCGACCTCGGACGGCGCGGCGAACGCCCTGCCCGTCACCGTGGTCCACGGCATGCCCGGTATCGGCAAAACGGCACTGGCCGTGCACGCCGCACACCGCCTTTGCGCAACTTACCCAGACGGCCAGTTCTACATCGACCTGCGGGGCTACAGCAGTGAGCAGCCGCTCGACCCGGCTGAAGCCCTGGCCCAACTGCTGCATTCGGCCGGGTGGTCCGGTGAACTGCCGTCGGCGCCGGACGAGAGGGCCGCCAGGTGGCGGGAGTGGACCGCGCGGCATCGCGCGCTCGTGGTGCTCGACAACGCCAAGGACGCCACACAGGTCACGCCCCTGCTACCCGGGACACCCACCTGTCGGGCCATCGTGACCACCCGGAGCCGGCTGGCCGGGCTCGACGGCGCCACATCACTGCGCGTGGACGCCCTGTCCAGGGCGGAGGCAGCCAGTCTCTTCACCCGGATCGTCGGTGCGTCGAGGACGTCGGCCGAGCCCCAAGCACTGGAGCGGGTCACGGACGCGTGCGGGTGCCATCCGCTGGCTCTGCAACTCTTGGCGAGCCGTTTCCGCCACCGAGAGTCATGGCTCCTCCAAGATCTGCTCGACCGGCTGGCGCACGCGGCCGATCCACTCCAAGAACTCGACAGCCAAATCGCCGCGATCTTCTCCTTCTCGTATGCCGAACTCCGCGGCCCCTCGCGGCAGCTGCTGCGCCGCCTCTCACTGCACCCCGGACCCGACATCACCCTCCGAGCGGCAGCCGCACTGGCAGGCCCCGACTTCGAAAGAGAGCCGGGGCTGCTGGAGAGATGCATCGAGGACCTGCTGGACTCCAGCCTCCTCGAAGAGCCAATGCGCGGACGCTACCGACTGCACGACCTGACCCGTGCCTTCGGCCTGCAGGCCGGCGCGCTCGCGGACCAGGACGCGGGCTCACGCGAAGCGGTCGGCCGCCTCCTCGCCCACCACCTCACCGCCGCCCACCGAGCCGACCGTATGGCCCATCCGCACCGTCGGACGATCCCGCTGCGCCCGGAGAAGCAGTCTCACCACGCCCCGGAGTTCTCCGACACGGACGAGGCATCGGTGTGGCTCACCGTGGAGCGCGCCAACCTCCTGTCAGTCGCGCGTACGGCGGCAGCCCGCTATCCGGAGTACGCCGCGTTGTTCCCGGCTGTCCTGGCGAGGCCCCTCAAGCTCTGGGGAACGTGGGACATTGCGGCCGAACTCTTCGGCGCCGCCCTACCCGCCCTCCGCGCCTCGGGCGACCGGTCCACGCTCGCCCGCACCCTGACGGCCCGCGCGGACCTGCTGGCACAGCGCAGTCACGCAGAGGCCCAGCAGTGCGCGACCGAGGCCCTGTCAATCTGTCGGGACCTGCGCGATGCGGAAGGCCGCGCCGACGCCCTCCTCCAGTCGGGCCGCGCCCATCTCGCCGCCGGCCACGGTGGCGCGGCGATGCGTGCTCTGGAGCAGTCGCTGGCGCTGTACCGCGAGGTCGGCGACCGGTCCGGAGAAGCCGACTGCCTGAACGTACAGGGAGTGGTGTTGTACTACGCAGGGCAGTACGACGCGGCCCTGAACAGAGTCCAGCTCATGCAGGACATCTACGCCACACTGCCCGACCCGTACGGGCTGGCCCAAGCCCTCAACAACCGTGGCGAGCTGGCGTGTCTCCAGGGCCGCTACGACGACGCCCGCGAGTGCTACGAGCGCTCCCTGGCCCTGATGCGGGAGCACGGCGGCCCCCAGGACCTCGCCATCCTGGCCACGAATCTGGGTGCGGTGCACCAGGCGACAGGCCACTTGGACCACGCGCTGGCCTGTTACCGAAGAGCCCTTGCCGCCCACCGAAGCAGCGGCGATGTCCTGGGCGAGGCCGACGCCCTGATCAGGCTGGGCATGGCCCACGCCCAGTCCGGGCTCAGCGGTGAGGCACTGCTGCACCTCACCATGGCGGAACAGGTCGCCACCAGCATCGACAATCCTTACGAGAAGCTGCGTGCCCTGATCGGGGTCGCGGAGGTCCAGCGGGAAGCCGGTCGGCTCGACGTCGCGTTCAAGGGCTACGAGGAGGCGCTCGGGGTGGCACAGGGCATCGAGTTCCCCCTGGGCTCCGCACAGGCACTCGCGGGACTGACACGCACGGCTTTCCTGCGATCCCGAGGCGCTCAACTGGCCCATCGTTACGGCGAGCAGGCGGTCTCCCTGTACAGAAGTCTTGGCGCCGACACGGAGGCGGAGCAATTGCTCCAGTTGCTGGCTGAACACGAGTCGACCGGCTCCTGAGCCCCGTCCCAGGAGCCGACGACCTATAGCGGGGTCACCACATCCAGCGGAACACCACCAGGGTCCCGTAGGCGACACCCATCACCGGGAGGGAGGCGATGTAAAGCCTGCGCAGGGTCTTCAACGTGCTCCTTATTGCTCGTGGGGAAACCTGTCCGGCACCGATGATCACGCCGGCGCGCTGAAAATATCGAACGAGCGGCGGACATTGGGAGAATTTGCGGAACACGAACAGGCGTGGTAAATGCGAGATCGCCAGAGATGGCTGGCCACTCCAGAAGCGAAGGTCGCGGGTCAACTCCGCTCATTCCGCGGTGCGGTGGCGACGTCGGCGGCTTCCGGCCTACGGTGGACGGTCTGACCGCCAGTGGCAGCGGAGAGCCGAAGGAGAGCTGTGGACTCGGAATTGGCGACGCTCGTGGCAACCGGGGCAACGACGGTGGTCGGTCTCATGGTCACCGAGACATGGGAGCAGGCGAGGCAGCGTGTGGTACGGCTCTTCGCCCGAACCGGCGAAGCGACCACCGTGGACGAGGACTTGGACGAGTCCCGTGACACGCTGGCAGCAGTGGCCGGAACCTCGGACGAGGGGGACTTCACCTCCGACATCACGGCGATGGTACGGCTGCGGCTGCGCCGTCTCCTGGAGCAGGCTCCCGACGCCGCCGACGAACTCCATCTCTTCATCGAGGAATTCGCCGCCGCGGCGAGCAGCGGTGAGACGGGTGGGGTGCACAACAGCATCACCGGGGGCATGCAGCACGGTCCCGTGTTCCAGGGACAGTCCTTCTCGAATCTGACCATCCACAGCGCCGGGGCCGAAGCGCCGGATCAGCAAGACACTTAGGTGCCTACAGCTTGCCGATGTCCAGGTTCGCGATCGTCGTCCGCGCCACCTCGCGGCCCCGCTCCGTGAAGTCGCCCCTCCCCGGATAGCTGATCGTCACCTTGTACATGTCGCCGGCCGAGGTCTTGTAGTAGAAGATCTTCAGCTCGCGGGGGCGCGGGTACTGACTGTCGGTCGTGGTGTACGTGACCGTGTTCTCGGCCGACTGCCTGCCCTGGTACGTGGTCTGATCCGGCTTCGTCCGAGCGCCTTCGGGCATGGAGTAGTCGTAGTTGCCCTGGTCCTTGAACTCCTCGTTGTCGGCGTACATTTCGGCCGCGGCGGAGTTCTTGATCTCGTTCGAGGTGTCCTCGGACTTCCTGTACAGGTTCACGCCGATCCAGAGGCTGCCGCTCCAGTCGGAGTAGGTGACCCAGTTCTTCTCCGTGTCGTCGGCGTCCGGCCTGTCGGCCTGGTAGCTCGCGGGCACTTGCAGGGTCACACCCAGCTTCGGGTGCGCCCGTTTCGTCCAGCCGTCCGGCTGGGACCCGGCGAACGGGTCGGCGATCACCAGATACGCCGCCACCGCACCCGCGACGACCGCCGCACCGATCCCGAGCAACGCCTTGCGCCCCAGCCGGACGCCGCCCTTGCCGCCCTCGGCGATCCGCACGGTCTGCGTGGCGGCCGGCGCCGGCGGATCGGCGGCCTGCTCCAGCAGCGCACGCGTCTGCGCGGCGTTCGGGCGGCGGGCCGGGTCCTTCTGGAGCAGGCCGTTGATGGCCTCGGCGAGCTGGCCGGAGGCCGAAGCGGGCGGTGCGGGCGCGGCGTTGAGGACGGACTGGAGGGTGGCCGGGGTGTTGCTGCGGCGGAACGGCGAGACGCCCTCCGTCGCCGCGTACAGGACCACGCCCAGGGACCACAGGTCGCTTGCCGGGCCGGGGCGTTGGCCCAGCACCCGCTCCGGCGCGATGTACTCCGGCGAGCCGACGAAGCCGCCGGTGTCGGTCAGGTTCGTCTCGCCCTCGATCTGCGCGATGCCGAAGTCAGTGAGGACGACGCGGTCGTGACGGCCGAGAAGTACGTTGTCCGGCTTGACGTCCCGGTGCAGGATGCCCGCCGCGTGCGCGGCCTCCAGCGCACCCAGCACCTCAAGGCCGATTCTCGCCGCTTCCCGGACCCCGAGGGTGCCCTCCTGTAGCGCGTCACCCAGCGAGCGGCCCTGCACCAGCTCCATCACGATCCACGGCTGGCCGTCCACGACCGCGACGTCATGGACGTTCACGACCGAAGGGTGGTCGAGCCGGGCCGCGGCACGCGCCTCACGGCGCATCCGCTCAAAGGCGTTGGCTCGTTCACGGTCGGGAAGATGGTCCGGGATACGGGGCTCCTTGACGGCGACCTCACGGTCCACCGTCTCGTCCTTGGCGCGCCACACCGTGCCCATCCCGCCGTGCCCGAGCTTGGCCAGCAGCCGGTAACGACCCCCGATCAGCCGCCCGGCACCCGGGTCCTGCGCGGGCGCGGACTGCTGCGGCACCACCTGGGTCGGCGACGCGTACGGGTTGTCGGGGTGCGGCACCGCCGCGGGCGGATTCGGCGGTTGCAGACTGAAACTCGTTGGCTCGTCGGACCCGTAAGGGGCTCCCCCGTTGCTGCTCATGCCTCCATGCATATCGCGGCAAGCGCTCCAGGATCCACAGGGAACGCATTCCGGTCACAGAGCCGTGACTCAGCTTGCCGCTTATTCCCTGTTTACGCCCGTACGAACGTATCGAGCGCTACGTCGAAGTAGGCGCGCGCCTGCCGCTCCTGCCCCACCGGCGCCGAGATCTGAAGCTCGTACAACCGGCCGTCCTCCTGCCAGCACACCTCGTACGTGCGCCTCGCCGGCCCTTGTCCGGTCCAGGTGAACTCCCAGCGGGCGGCGGGATGTCCGTGGTGCGTGGTGGCGCTGACCCGGCCGTCGCGGTAACCGGCGTGGGTGTCCGGCCCCTTCTCGTGTGCGCGCCGCATCGCGCCCAGGGGTCCGCCGGGCTCGGGTGAGGTGGTCCGGACACTCAGGCGGAAGGTTTCTCCACGCGACACGTACAGCCCCTGTGCCCGACGCGTGAACCCCTCCGGCACGGCCAACGAGAACCCGGCCGGGTCCTCGGCAACCCGGTAACCCGAGGGTGCGATCACCGACTCCGCGGAACCCGGCGTGCCATCCCCACCGTTCATGAGCAGTGCCGCCGCCGACACCCCCGCCCCCGCCGTCGCGGCGGCCAGCAGCGCGCTCACCAGCACGCGCCGCCTCCGGTACGCCACAGCCTGCGGCGCCAGTCGCCCCGTGTCGAGGAAGTCCCGCAGCATCATCTCGGCCCGCTCCGCGTCCAGCCGCCGGTCCGGATCACGGTCCAGCAGTCCTCGTACGACGGGCAGCAGCGGCTCGGCCTGCACGGGCGGCCGTATGTCGTCGTCGATCACCGCGTGCACGATGCCGCCCAACGAGTCGCGCCGGAACGGCGATTCACCGCTCAGCGCCGCACACAGCAGCGCGCCCAGCGACCACAGGTCGGACTCGGGGCCGGTGCGGACGCCGGTCATGCGCTCGGGCGCGGTGTACTCGGGCGAGCCGACGAAGGAGCCGCTCTCGGTGAGCGTGGGGGCGCCCGCGAGCTGGGCGATGCCGAAGTCGGTGAGGACGACGCGGCCGGTGGCGGGTTCCAGCAGGACGTTCGCGGGTTTGAGGTCGCGATGCAGGACCCCGGCCGTGTGTGCGGTGCGCAGGGCGCTGAGCAGGGCGATGCCGATCCGGGCGGCCTCGGGGGCGTCGAGCGGGCCGTGTGCGGAGATGCGGTCGGCGAGGGAGCCGCCGTCGATCAACTCCATGACGATGTACGGGCGTTCGTCGTGCTCGACGACATCGTGGACGACGATGATGTGCGGGTGACTCAGCTGGGCGACCGCGCGCGCCTCACGCAGGGTGCGGTCGCGCTGCCGGCGGACCTCGTCCGCGGAGAGGGTGTCGTCCAGGAGCAGTTCCTTCACCGCCACCTGCCGGCGGAGGAGTTGGTCGGTCGCCCGCCAGACGACGCCCATACCGCCACGGCCCAGCCGCGCCTGAAGCACGTAACGACCCGCGATCAGACGGGGGTTGCCCCATCGGCCGTCCCCCTGCTCCCTCTGGGTCCCCATGCGCCCCATCATGCCGCAATGGACGGATCCCCTCCGGGGCGGCGACCGGCCAAGTCACGGGCGGTGGCCGAAAGTTCAGGAGGTGCTCGGCGGCTCCCGCCAGCTCTGCAGCACCGACTTGAACTGCTTGCTGATCGTCGCCCAGTCCGCTGCGGGCGACGACATGTAGATTGCGTACTCGGTGCCGTTCCGGGCGATGTACGTTTCCTCAATGGCCCGGCGTGGCCCGGGAACGTACGGAGGATCCTTCTCCAGCGCGGTCCAGGTGTACTCCCACAGCGCCCCCTCGCGATCACGGTAGATGTTCTCTTCCATGGTCACGCGCTCGTAGTCGACCAACCGCTTGAGCTGCTGTTCCAGATCCCGCTGGTGCTGGTACGGGTCGGCGAAGTCCGGCGAGCTGTCGATGGCGATGCGGACGAAGTGCTTACCGCCGTCGGGCGAGTAGTCGATCTGCGTGATCCCGCCCTCGTCGCTGTAGACCGAGCGTTCCCAGCCCTTGGGAAGGGCGAGGCCGAAACCGACCGGGTCGTCGATGGCCTCCCAGCCGTCGGGGACGGTGCCACCGCTATCCGTGGCGCTCGGCGAGGTGGACGGCGAGGGAGTAGGAGTGGGAGACACCGATGTGTCGTCCGTCTGCCGGCCCTCGTCCCACTTCTGCCACGCCACGGCGCCACCCCCGCCGACGAGCGCGGCGACCACGACGACCAGGGCGATCGTGCGCAGCCGGCGGCGCTTGGGCCGGGCGGGGGCCGCCCCGATGCCGGTCGGTGGCCCGAACGCCGTAGGTCCCGTGACGGGCGGGTACGGCGTGGCTGCATCCTGCCCCTGAGGGCCCTGCTGCATGTGCGGCGGCACATGTGCAGTGCCCGTCTCATGGTGGGCCGGCACATGTTGCGTCGGCACATGTTGCGTCGGCACATACACCTGCGCCCCGCTCGGCCGCCGCCCCTCCGCGGCCTCTGCGAGCATCTGCTCGGCGGTCGATGCGTCGGGCCGTTCGGCCGGATCCTTGCGCAGCAGGGCGGTGATGACGTCGCCGAGCGGGCCCGCGTTCTGCGGCGCGGTGGGCTCCTCCTCGACGACCGCCTGCATGGTGCTCAGCGGCGAGGTGCGGCGGAACGGCGACCTGCCCTCCACCGCCGTGTACAGCGTGGCGCCCAGCGCCCACAGGTCGGAGGACGGCCCCGGATCATGGCCGCGGACGCGCTCGGGGGCGAGGTAGTCGACCGAGCCGACGACCTCTCCGGTACGGGTGATCGTGTTGTCGCCCTCGATCTGCGCGATGCCGAAGTCGGTGAGGAGCACCCGGCCGTCCTGCGAGAGAAGGACGTTGCCGGGCTTCACATCGCGGTGCAGGACTCCGGCGGCGTGCGCGGCACGCAGCGCGCGCAGCACCCACAGGCCGATCCGGGCCGTCTCCTGCGGCGCGACACGCCCCTGCTCCTTCACCGCGTCAGCGAGCGAATGGCCCTCCACCAGCTCCATCACGATCCACGGCCGGCCGTCGTGCTCCAGCACATCGTGCACGGTGACGACGGCGCCATGGTTGATCCGCGCAGCCGCGCGCGCCTCCGCCCGGGTACGGGCGAGGAGCCGCTCCTGGTCGCTCTCGGAGACGTAGAGCGCGGCGGTCAGCTCCTTGATCGCGACCGCCCGGTGCAGCACCTCGTCATGCGCACGCCACACACGGCCCATGCCGCCGCTGCCGATCGAGTCGGCAAGCCGGTAGCGGCCCGCGAGGAGCAGGCCCTGCATCTGATTCACGTTGCCCCGCAATGGTCTTGACAGGGTCAGACTAAGGATCGCCCCGCCCGCTGGGAACCGCGGGGGTGCCACGGAGACCGCACTGTGACGGTTGTCGCTTCTGCGGCCGAGAGGGAACCAGGCCCGCAGACGCCGTCAGCCGGTGAATTGATAGGTGGCCGCGGCCTGCTCGTACAGCCGCGTCACCTCGTCCCGCTCGGCCTCCGGGCCGCGCAGTTGCAGCACGTGATACCGCCCGTCGATCAGGATCGCGAGGTTGCGCACGAACAGCTCTCGGTCGTCGGCGTCGGTCCAGGTGAACTGCCCCTCGGCCATGGTCCGCCCGCCCACCTGGATCGTCTTCAGCCCGGTGGAGGTGGCCCAGCTGGAGTCGCGATACGGCTGCAACTCGGGCTCCTCCTCCCGCTGGTACGCCATTGGATCGCTGCCGTACTCACCCGAGGTGTCCCGCCCCGGTACGACGATGAGCTCGAAGTCACCGTGCGAGTAGACGACTTGTCCCCGCCCGTTCTTCGGCGTCCGGTCCCAGCCGTTGGCGACGGCGACGGCGAAGCCCTCCTGGTCCTTGCGCAGGACGAAGCCGTCGGGGAGTTCGGGGCCGGTGGTCTGCGTCTCGTCGGAACCGGTCGACGCCGAAGGGCTGTCCGTGCCCGGCGAGGTCTGGTCGGGCCGCGGCTCACTGCTGGCCTCGGGCGACTGTGCGGGCGCCCCGCCGACCTCACCGGCGGACCCGGTCCGGTCGGTGTCGTCGGCGCCGCTGGTACCGGACTTGGGCATGAACAGCATGGCGTACGCGATCGCCGCCGCCATCGCCAGTAACACCAGCAGCAGCAACGTACGGCCGAGGCTCCGTGGCGAACGGCCCTCCCGCGACGCCCGCTTGTGCCGCCCGTGCGCACTCGTCGCGGGCAGCCCGGCGCGCCGCCTGCGCACCAGCTCGCCCTTGCGCCGCACGATCGGCAGCCGTTTCGGGTCGGCGGGCGGCGCGGCGACGACATGCGCACCGGCCTCGGGCTCGGGCGCCGCCCGCACCAGCGAACGCAGCCAGCCCCGCAACTCCTCGAACTCGAGCCGCTCGGTGGGGTCCTGCCGCAGCAGCGACTCGACCACCGGCCGCAGCGCACCGCACTCCTCCGCGAAGGCAGGCGGCTCCGCACACACCAGCTGCACCAGCTCGGCCGTCGACTCCTCCGGATACGGCGCATGCCCCTGCACGGCCCGGAAGAGCAACGCCCCGAGCGCCCACAGATCGGTGGCCGGCCCGATCGGCGCCGCCAACTGCCAGTTCTCGTGCACGGGCCCGGCCTGCTCCGGCGCCCACCGCTCCGTCACCGGCCCCACCACAGCCATCCGCGCCTGCCGCGCCCGCTCGGCCGCCAACGCACTGGCCGGCCCCCGCCGCACCGGCGCACCGGCAACGAGGTCGTCCCAGCGGCTGGGAGGCGGGGTCGGGGAGGCAGCGTCGGGGGGCGGGGAAGCTCCGGGGATGGGGATGGGACCTGAGAGTCCGGGGGTGTGGCCTGGGGCTCCTGCGTTGGGGCCAGGGAGTCCAGGGGTGTGGGCGGCGCCTCCTGGCATGGGGCCGTGTCCGCCTGAGTTGGGCACGGGGCCGTTCCCTACGGAAGGGAGCGCCGGACGGCCGCCGTGGCCGCTGCCCTGTCCCGCGCCTTGCCCATCGGCCCCGGCCTGCACACCACGCGGCACGGCCCCATGCCAGGAGGCGCCGCCCATACCGTAGGGGTCGGCGATCTGCCCCGGGGCCCCGCCGCCGCCCGGCGCCACGACACCGTTGCCCAGGGCATACGGCTGGTTCTCGACACCCTGGCCGGAGGGGTACGACGACTGGTCCGCGGTGAGTTCGGAGGGGGAGGACGGGTGGGGCACGCCCGTTCCGTCGGCGTACGGCGGGTGGGGCACGCCGGTCCCGTCGACGTACGGCGACTGCGGCGTGTCCGTTCCGTCGGCGTACGGCGGGTTGAGCGAGCCGGTCCCGTCGGCATACGGCGAGTGCGACGCGCCCGTCCCGTCGGCATACGGCGAATGCGGCGCGCCGCTCCCGGGGGCGTACGGAGGGTGATGGACATCGATTCCGTCGGCGTACGGCGCGTAACGGGCGTCGCTTCCATCGGCATACGGCTGCCCGGGCGCCCCACTCCCGGAGGCATACGGCGCGTTAAGGGCGTCGCTTCCGTCGGCATACGTCGGCCGAATCGCCCCGCTCCCAGAGGGGTACGCCCCCTGCGCCGAGCCGTCGGCCGGTGCGGGCGGGGTGCCCTCGGGGGAGGGGCGGGCCCCGGGAAGGGCGGCCCGACCGTTCTGCTGCGCCTCCTGGATGCGGGCCGCGGCCCGGGCGCCCGCTCGATACGCGGCGATCGCTCCGGCGCGCGCGGCCCGGATGTCGCCGCCTGTTTCGGGGGCCCTGCGGGCGAGTTCATTCGACGCGCTCGTGCCGTTCGCCGCTTCCGCCCCGACCGCCGGCAATCCCCCAGCCGCCCGAGCCTCGATCGCGGCCCGCCTCGCAGCCTCGGGATCGGCTTCGACGAGACCGGAACCACCACCGCTGCCGCCGGATCCACCGAAGCCACCAGGGCTCATCGGACCACCAGCACCGCCGAACCCCCTGGAGGCCCCGTGGCCACCAGACCCGCCGCCCCCGCGGCCGTCACCGGACCCCGGCGCGACACCGTCCGCCGGTCCCGCGCCCGCAGCCGGGCCGCCGTCGCCGTCCTCGGCCGGTACCGGGTCGTACCCGCACAGCGCCTCCTCCGCCGCCCCGACCGCGAGGCCGGTCAGCATGACGCGGCCGTCGTCGCAGACGAGGACCGTGCGGGCGGTGATGTTGCGGTGGACCCAGCCGTGGGCATGGAGGACGCGCAGGGCCATCAGGACGTCGGAGGCGACCTCGGCCGCCCGGTACGGCGTCAGCGCCTGCTCGGCGAGCAGGGCCGCCAGCGGCCGTGCGGCCACCAGTTCGCTGACGATCCACAGCGAACCGCCCTCGGCGAACACGTCGAAGACCTGGTCGAGCCGGGGATGGTCGGGAATCCGGGCCGCGGCCTGCGCGGCATCGACGGCGCGCCGCACCGCCGGGTCAGTGGGCCGCCGCGTGGCCGTACGCACCGGGGGTCGCCGCACACCACGCTCGCGCGCCCCACGGTCCCGCGCCGCGAATCCGTCCGGCAGCCGCGCGGTGAACCCGTCGGGCAGCCCCTCCGCGTCGAGCACCTCGGCCTCGACGACCTCCGGCAACGGCACCTGCCGGACCAGGACTTCCTGCCCGCTGTAGGTGTCGAAGGCCCGGGTCTCGGTGAGTTCGTACTCGTCGGACGGCGGCAGCGGCAGGCGGTAGCGGTCGGCGAGTACCCGACCCGCATAGTCGTCCACGTTGCCTCCCCCGGCCGCCCGGTTGGTCAATTCCGTTCGCCTTACGGCCCGTTCTGGATGCGTACGGTCCGCAACCATTCACGATACGTGCCGGAGGCAACCCGCATTGAGGGGATGACAGATCTCATGCCCCATTACCCCGGGCCGCTCACCTCACGACTTGGGTTCGAAGCTCTTCGCCAGCGTCTGCCAGGTGCTCTTGCGCAGCTCGCTGTCCCAGTTCGCGGCTTTCGCGGTGTACATCAGCGCGTATCCGTGGTCATCGTCCACGACGAACCCGCGGTCGATGGTCCGGTACTTCGTCCCGCTCTCCGAATAGGTGAACTCCCAGTCGGCCGTATTCCAACCGCGGTAGTTCACCGCCTCTATTCGGATCTTCTTGTACTGGGAGCGCGTCATGTACTGCTCCTGGCTCTTCCAGTCCGCCACCGGATCGCCCTTGGGCGTGGACGTCCAGGCGATGAGCAGCTTCTGCCCGTCGGGCCCGGTGAAACGGTCACCCGAGGCCCCCGCGGTCTGGTACTTCCACCCCTTGGGCAGCCCGATCGAGTACTGGCCGCCCTGGTGCGTGGTCTCCACCCCGGCCGACCCGCCGGCCTCCGCGCCACCGCCACCGGACGCACTCGCACTCGGCGTGCTCCCGGAGTTCGACCCGGCCGTCGACCCCGAACCCGCGGACTCCGTCGCCTTGCCGTCCGTACTCGTGCCCCCGCCGACGTCCTCCTTGGTCGAGGCGTTCGCGCTCGCCGAGGGCGAGGGCTTGGTGCCGCCGCCGCTCGCCGAGTCCTTCGAACCCTCGCCGTCCCCGCCCAGCGTCAACCACAGCACCGTGCCGAGCACGGCGAGCACCAGTACCGCCGCGATGATCACCAGCGTCCGCTTCGGCACCACGTCGGTGAGCGGCGCCCGAGGGACGGGCCGCGGCGGCAGGTCCGGCGGCGGTACCACGGGCCACCCCGAACTCCGGCCGCCCGCAGCCGCCTTCGTGCCCTGCGAGTCGCGGTCCCCGGACGTCCCACCCGAGGCCGATGCCGTGCTCGGCTGCACCGGGTCGGTCGCGCCGACGTCTTCGGAGCCCGAACCGGCCGTAGCGCTCGTGGACTTGGTGCGCGCCGTGGCGGCAGCCGCGGTCGCCGCCCCGGCCGACACGGCGGCCTTCCGCACGGAACGCATCGCGCCCCGCAGCCGCTCACCCGCCTCCGCGCCCGCCGAACCGGCCTTGTCCGCCGGCTCGTCCGGCTGCCCCGGCAGCGGCACGACCTTCGTCGCGTCAGCCGGCGGCTCCGGCTCGGCCTCCTTCGGCTCGGGTGCGTGGATCACCGCGTTGAGCATGGCCCGCGCACCCGCGTCGTCCAGCCGCTTGGCCGGGTCCTTGGTGAGCAGGCCGTAGATGACGTCCTTGAGCGGTCCCGCGTTCTTCGGCTCCTCCAGCGGCTCGGTCATCACCGCGGTGAGGGTCGCGATCGCGGATCCCTTGTCGTACGGCGGGGCACCCTCGACGGACGCGTACAGCAAGCCGCCGAGCGACCACAGGTCGGCCGCCGGTCCCGGCTTGTGCCCGCGGGCCCGCTCCGGGGAGATGTAGGAGGGCGCGCCGACGAGCATGCCGGTCGACGTGATGGACGGGTCGCCCTCGACCTGCGCGATCCCGAAGTCGGTGAGCACGACCCGGTCGGAGTCGGACTCCAGCAGGACGTTCGACGGCTTCACGTCCCGGTGCAGGATGCCCTCGCGGTGCGCGGACCGCAGCACGTCGAGGACCGCGAGGCCGACCTCGGCCGCGCGCCTGGGTTCCAGCAGGCCGTCCTCCCGGATGACCTCGGCGAGCGACTTGCCCTCGACGAGCTCCATCACGATCCACGGCCGGTCGTCCTCGTCGACCACGTCGAAGACCGTCACCGCACTGTTGTTACGGATCCGCGCGATCGCCTTGGCCTCGCGCAACGTGCGCGTGATCAGGCGTCGTTTCTCGTCCTCGTCGATGTTGGACGGAAATCTGAGCTCCTTGACGGCAACCGTCCGGCCCAGGGTCTCGTCATTGGCACGCCAGACCGTGCCCATGCCGCCGCGGCCGAGCACATCTCCCAGCCGGTACCGCCCGGCGAGGAGACGTGCGCTCTTGTCCTGACGGGATGTCCCCGCCCGCTCCGCCTCCGACATGCGTCCCCTCATGCAACCCGCCCTGACAGAGCCTCCATTGTCTCTCACCCGGCAAGTGCCCGACGCCCAGGGGGCCCCTGGGGCCGCCGCGAGGCCCGCGCAGCCGGAGCGCCGGTGAATCGCGCGTTCCGTGGAGCCGGATGAAGAGCCGCGACAAGGAAGAACCGTCGAGGCCGCCGCTTCGGACTCTACTGTCCGTTCCTGTGTCCCAGACCCTCCTCGCCCTCGCCTCGACCGGCTCCCGTGCGCAGTCCACACCACCTGCGGACGCAACCCTTCCGCCGCTGGTCACACGGGGGAAGGCACCCGCCGGGCCGCCGAGTTATGCCCTCGCACCTCTTAGAACGGCCGGGGTCCAAGCTAAGATCCCCAGGCGCGTAGCCCATTCGGCTGATATGAGACGCCCAGCGGCACGAGGGCAGTGACTACAACGGCGCGATGTCCGGCGCCCCCAGCCGCGCCGCGTCCGCCGTCAGGTCGTCCGGCTGACGCTGCGACTCCCGCTCCGCCTCCACCCGCTTTTCGTAGTGCTGGATCTCGCGCTCGATGTGGTCCTTGTCCCAGCCGAGGACCGGCGCCATCAGCTCGGCGGCCTCGCGGGCACTGCGCGTCCCCCGGTCGAAGGTCTCGATGGAGATGCGGGTGCGCCGGGTCAGCACGTCGTCCAGGTGCCGTGCGGCCTCGTGCGAGGCGGCGTACACGACCTCGGCGCGCAGATAGTCGTCGGCGGCCTGAAGGGGCTCGCCCAGCGAGGCGTCCGCGGTGATGAGTTCGAGGACCTCCTCCGCCATCGCCCCGTACCGGTTCAACAGGTGCTCCACGCGCACCACATGGAGCCCCGTGCGGGCGGCGATCCGGGCTCGCGCGTTCCACAGCGCCCGGTATCCTTCGGCGCCGATCAGCGGGACGTCCTCGGTGACACACTCGGCGACCCGCAGGTCGAGGCCGTGCACCGCCTCGTCCACCGCGTCCTTGGCCATCACGCGGTACGTCGTGTACTTGCCGCCCGCCACGACCACCAGCCCCGGCACCGGATGCGCAACGGTGTGCTCGCGCGACAGCTTGCTCGTGGCGTCCGACTCACCCGCGAGCAGCGGACGCAGTCCCGCGTACACACCCTCCACGTCGTCGCGCGTCAGCGGCACCGCGAGCACGGAGTTCACATGCTCCAGCAGATAGTCGATGTCGGCGCTGGAGGCGGCCGGGTGTGCCTTGTCGAGGTCCCAGTCGGTGTCGGTCGTGCCGATGATCCAGTGCCGGCCCCACGGGATGACGAACAGCACGGACTTCTCGGTGCGCAGGATCAGGCCGGTCGAGGAGTGGATGCGGTCCTTGGGCACGACCAGGTGGATGCCCTTGGAGGCGCGGACGTGGAACTGTCCCCGCTCCCCCACCAGCGCCTGCGTGTCGTCGGTCCACACGCCCGTGGCGTTGACGATCTGCTTGGCGCGGATCTCGTACTCCCCGCCCGCCTCCACGTCCTGGACCCGGGCGCCGACCACGCGTTCGCCCTCGCGCAGGAAACCGGTCACGCGCGCGCGGTTGGCGGTCTTCGCCCCGTACGCCGCGGCCGTGCGCACCAGGGTCGCAACGAACCGGGCGTCGTCCATCTGGGCGTCGTAGTACTGCAACGCGCCGACCAGTGCCTCCTTCTTGAGGGCGGGGGCGACGCGCAGGGCGTGACGGCGGCTCAGGTGGCGGTGTACGGGCAGGCCCCGGCCGTGGCCGCGGGCCATCGACATGGCGTCGTAGAGCGCGACGCCCGAGCCGGCGTACAGGCGCTCCCAGCCCTGGTGTTGCAGCGGATACAGGAACGGAACCGGCTTGACGAGATGCGGGGCCAGCCGCTCCAGCAGCAGCCCGCGCTCCTTCAGCGCCTCCCGAACGAGCGTGAAGTCGAGCATCTCCAGATAGCGCAGGCCGCCATGGATCAGCTTGCTGGACCTGCTCGATGTGCCCGATGCCCAGTCACGCGCCTCGACCAGTCCCGTGGACAGGCCGCGCGTCACAGCGTCGAGGGCGGTGCCCGCGCCGACCACACCGCCGCCCACGACCAGCAGGTCCAGCTCGTGCTCGGCCATTGCTGCGAGTGACTCGGCGCGCTGCGCCGGTCCCAGTGTCGCTGTCCTCACCGCTGCCTCCCGCTGTCGGTCGCGCCGGTCCCACCCGTCGGGTGAACCCCGTACGTCTCCCCCATGCCCAAATTCTGACCGGCTTGCCCGACTTCAGCCACCGCCCGTCCGTCGACCTGTGGACAACTTTCACCGACCCGCGAGAAGACACAGGAAGACACAGGAAAATCAATGCCGCATAACGGTCATATTTACTCCTAGTGTGACATTGCGCTGGCCTGTCCTGTCCACAGGGGCTTGCGCACCTGTCCCGCTTCGGCTACTGGGAAGGACGGCCCACGCCATGCCCGCAGATCTCGCCGTCATCGGTCTCGGCCCGTACGGCCTGCCCCTGGCCCAGGCCGCCGTCGCCGCCGGCATCCCCACGCTCGGCTACAAGACCGGGCCCGAGCCCGGCTCCCTCAGCCCCGCCGAACTGCGCCGGATGCTCTCGGGGGGTTTCCGGCCGACCACCAATCCGGCAGAGCTGGGCCGGGTGCGTACCGCCGTCATCTGCGCCCCGACCCCACGGGGCGCGGACGGCGGGCTCGACCTCGGCCAGGTGGAGGCCGCCGCGCGCACCCTGGCCGCCCGGCTGCGCCCGCACACCACGGTGATCCTCGAATCCCCCGTGCACCCGGGCACCACCGAGGAATTCCTCCGCCCGCTCATCGAAGAGGGCTCAGGACTGCGCGCGGGCCGCGACTTCCACCTCGCCTACTCCCCCAGCCGGGTCGACCCCGGCAACCGCGACTTCACCCCGGCCAACACCCCCAAGGTGATCGGCGGCCTCACCCCCGCCTGCACCGAGTCGGCCGCCGCCTTCTACGGCCGCCTCACCGACAAGGTGGTACGCGCGCGTGGCCCGCGCGAGGCCGAAACGGTGCAGCTCCTGGAGAACAACTTCCGGCACGTCAACGTCGCCCTCGTCAACGAGATGGCCGTCCTCTGCCACGACTTGGGCGTCGACCTCTGGGACGTCATCCGCTGCGCGGAGACCAAGCCGTTCGGCTTCCAGACCTTCCGCCCCGGACCGGGCGTCGGCGGCCACTCCGTCCCGCAGGACCTGACCGGCCGAGGGGGCCGCAGCCTGCGCATGGTCGAACTCGCCCAGCAGGTCAACAACCAGATGCCCCGCTACGTCATCCAGCGCGCCGCCGCCCTCCTCAACGAGCACGGCAAGTCGGCCCGCGGCGCGCGCGTACTCCTCCTCGGCATCACCTACAAGCCCGACCTCGCCGACCAACAGTCCACGCCCGCCCAGGAGATCGCGGTCCGGCTGATGGAGCTCGGCGCCTCCGTCAGCTACCACGACCCGTACATCCCGTCCTGGAACGTCCTCGACCGCCCGGTCCCGCGCGCGGACTCCCTGTACGAGGCCGCAGCCGACGCCGACCTCACGATCCTGCTCCAGCAGCATCGGACGTACGACCTCCAGGGCCTCTCGGTGAAGGCGCAGCTGCTGCTCGACACGCGCGGGGCCACGCCTACGGGGGCGGCGCATCGGTTGTGAAGGGGGCCCGGTCACCCCCGCCGGGTGCACCGAGCCCCTTCGCTCAGGCCGAGCGCGGCGTCAGCGCTTGTGCTGCGAGTCCGCCACCGTGACCTCGACCCGCTGAAACTCCTTCAGCTCGCTGTATCCGGTCGTGGCCATCGCCCGCCGCAGTGCACCGAAGAAGTTCATGGAGCCGTCCGGGGTGTGGGACGGGCCCGTGAGGACCTCCTCGATCGTGCCGACCGTGCCGAGGTCGACCTTCTTTCCGCGCGGCAGCTCCTCGTTGACCGCCTCCATGCCCCAGTGGTGCCCCTTGCCCGGCACATCAGTGGCACGGGCGAGCGGGGAGCCCACCATCACCGCGTCCGCACCGCAGGCGATCGCCTTGGGCAGGTCGCCGGACCAGCCGACGCCGCCGTCCGCGATCACGTGGACGTACCGGCCACCGGACTCGTCCATGTAGTCGCGGCGGGCGGCCGCCACATCCGCCACCGCCGTGGCCATCGGGACCTGGATGCCCAGCACATTGCGCGTGGTGTGTGCCGCGCCGCCGCCGAAGCCGACGAGAACGCCCGCCGCGCCGGTGCGCATCAGGTGCAGGGCCGCGGTGTACGTGGCGCAGCCGCCGACGATCACCGGGACGTCGAGTTCGTAGATGAACTGCTTCAGGTTGAGCGGCTCGTGCGAACCCGAGACATGCTCGGCGGACACCGTCGTACCGCGGATGACGAAGATGTCGACGCCCGCGTCCACGACCGCCTTGGAGAACTGGGCCGTGCGCTGCGGGGAGAGCGCGGCCGCGGTGACCACGCCCGAGTCGCGCACCTCCTTGAGGCGGCGGCCGATCAGCTCCTCCTTGATGGGCGCGGCGTAGATCTCCTGGAGGCGGCGGGTGGCCGCCTCGACGGGCAGGCCGACGATCTCGTCGAGCAGCGGTTGCGGGTCCTCGTACCTCGTCCAGAGGCCTTCGAGGTTCAGCACGCCGAGGCCGCCGAGCTCACCGATGCGGATCGCGGTGGCCGGGGAGACGACCGAGTCCATGGGGGCGGCCAGGAAGGGCAGGTCGAAGCGGTAGGCGTCGATCTGCCAGGCGATCGAGACCTCCTTCGGGTCCCGCGTACGGCGGCTCGGGACGACGGCGATGTCGTCGAAGGCGTACGCCCGGCGGCCGCGCTTGCCGCGCCCGATCTCGATCTCAGTCACGTGTGTGGCCTTTCCCTGATGCGTTTCAGCGTCTTCCAGTATCGCCGACGGGTACGACAAGGGCGGCCCCGGATGCTCCGGGGCCGCCCTTGGACACGCTTCACGCGCGCGTGCGCGTCACCTGCTGCGGCTGTAGTTGGGCGCCTCGACCGTCATCTGGATGTCGTGCGGGTGGCTCTCCTTGAGGCCCGCGGAGGTGATCCGCACGAAGCGGCCCTTGGTCTCCATCTCCCCGATGGTGGCGGCACCCACGTAGCCCATGGTCTGGCGGAGACCGCCGACGAGCTGGTGCAGCACGTTGGCCAGCGGGCCGCGGTAGGGCACCTGACCCTCGATGCCCTCGGGCACGAGCTTGTCGTCGGCGGCGACCTCGGCCTGGAAGTAGCGGTCCTTCGAGTACGACCGGCCCTGGCCGCGGGACTGCATGGCACCGAGCGAGCCCATGCCGCGGTACGACTTGAACTGCTTGCCGTTGATGAACTGAAGCTCGCCGGGCGACTCCTCACAGCCCGCGAGGAGGCTGCCCAGCATCACCGTGTCGGCACCGGCGGCCAGCGCCTTGCCGATGTCGCCGGAGTACTGCAGACCGCCGTCGCCGATCAGCGGGACGCCTGCCGCGCCGGCGGCGAGGGACGCTTCGTAGATGGCGGTGACCTGCGGGACGCCGATACCGGCGACCACCCGGGTCGTACAGATCGAGCCGGGGCCCACGCCGACCTTGATGCCGTCGACACCGGCATCGATCAGGGCCTGGGCGCCGTCGCGCGTGGCGACGTTGCCGCCGATCACGTCGACGTGCACGCTCGACTTGATCTTCGACATCCAGCTGAGGGCGTTGCTGTTGTGGCCGTGCGAGGTGTCGACGACCAGGAAGTCCACACCGGCCTCGGCGAGCGCCTGGGCGCGCTCCAGTGCCTCGGGGCTGGCGCCCACGGCCGCACCGACGATCAGCCGGCCCTCGGAGTCCTTGGCCGCGTTCGGGTACTGCTCGGCCTTCACGAAGTCCTTGACCGTGATGAGGCCCTTGAGGAGGCCCGCGTCGTCGACCAGGGGCAGCTTCTCGATCTTGTGGCGGCGCAGCAGCTCCATGGCCTCGACACCGGAGATGCCGACGTGCCCGGTGACCAGCGGCATCGGGGTCATGACCTCGCGCACCTGGCGGGAGCGGTCGCTCTCGAAGGCCATGTCGCGGTTGGTGACGATGCCGAGCAGCTTGCCGGCCGGGTCGGTGACCGGGACACCGCTGATGCGGAACTTGGCGCACAGGGCGTCGGCCTCGACGAGGGTCGCCTCCGGGTGCACCGTGATCGGGTCGGTGACCATGCCCGACTCGGACCGCTTCACCAGGTCGACCTGGTTGACCTGGTCCTCGACGGAGAGGTTGCGGTGCAGCACGCCGACGCCGCCCTGGCGGGCCATCGCGATCGCCATGCGGGACTCGGTGACCTTGTCCATGGCCGCCGAGAGCAGCGGGATGTTCACACGGACGTTGCGGGAGATGCGGGACGAGGTGTCGACCGCGTTGGGGAGCACCTCGGATGCGCCCGGCAGCAGCAGCACGTCGTCGTAGGTCAGCCCGAGTGTCGCGAATTTTCCGGGCACTCCGTCGACGTTGGCAGTCATGACACCTTCCCCAAATGGCCTTGATCGGTGCGGATGTCCATGCTAACGGGAAGCATGGGTCGCAAATTCCACGGTTCTGGGTGACCCGGGGCTTCGTATGTTCGTACGGAGTACAGGGGCCAGCTGCTCAAAAAGGGTGCGGCCGACCGGGCTCCTACTGCTCCGCGAGCGCCCTCAGCCTGCTCAGCGCGCGGTGCTGCGCCACTCGGACCGCACCGGGTGACATTCCCAACATCTGACCCGTCTCCTCCGCAGTCAACCCCACGGCGATACGCAGCAGCAGCAGCTCCCGCTGGTTCTCCGGCAGGTTGGCCAGCAGTTTCTTCGCCCACTCGGCGTCGCTGCTCAGCAGCGCACGCTCCTCCGGGCCCAGTGAGTCGTCCGGGCGTTCCGGCATTTCGTCGGACGGAACCGCCGTGGAACCGGGGTGGCGCATGGCTGCCCGCTGGAGGTCGGCGACCTTGTGGGCGGCGATGGCGAAGACGAAGGCCTCGAAGGGGCGACCGGTGTCCTTGTAGCGCGGAAGGGCGAGGAGGACGGCGACGCAGACCTCCTGCGCGAGGTCCTCGACGAAGTGCCGGGCGTCGCCCGGGAGGCGGGACAGACGGGTCCGGCAGTAGCGCAGGGCCAGGGGATGGACATGGGCGAGCAGGTCGTGCGTGGCCTGCTCGTCCCCGTCTACGGCGCGATGAACGAGCGCTCCGATCACCGTCGTTTCGTCATCGCGCATCGGTCCATGGTGCCTTGCGGCCGTGTGGTCCGTGGCACCGCGTCCGTTGTTGTGCACCGAAGCGTTATGAGCAGGTGCGCCGGAACTCATCCCCTGCGCCCTCCCCTTTTGCTCGACCGACTCGTCCCCGAGAGACTCCACACCTCAAGGATGCGGCATCCGCGCCGAAACAAGCAGCGGGCACCGACAGCACCACTTGACCGGAGGCGCATCCGCGCCCCCAAAGGGGCGCGGGACAGCATCAACATGCGGCTACCGCCGCGTGGGCGCGACCGGCCACAAACGACCCGCACCGAGGCGACGGCCTGCACCGACCGAGCTCTTAGCGAACCAGACCCCACCGGAACCCGAGAGCCACCGCATGCGCCCGGTCCGAAGCGCCAAGCTTCTTGAACAGCCGCCGCGCATGCGTCTTGACCGTGTCCTCGGAGAGAAACAGCTCGCGCCCGATCTCCGCGTTGGAGCGCCCGTGGCTCATGCCTTCCAGCACCTGAATCTCACGCGCGGTGAGAGTCGGCGCCGCGCCCATCTCGGCCGAGCGGAGGCGGCGGGGGGCCAGTCGCCAGGTCGGGTCGGCGAGGGCCTGCGTGACCGTCGCGCGCAGCTCGGCCCGGGAGGCGTCCTTGTGGAGATAGCCCCGGGCGCCGGCGGCGACCGCGAGGGCCACGCCGTCCAGGTCCTCGGCGACGGTGAGCATGATGATGCGCGCACCAGGGTCGGCGGACAGCAGCCGCCGGACGGTCTCGACGCCGCCCAGACCGGGCATGCGTACGTCCATCAGAATCAGGTCCGAGCGATCGGCGCCCCAGCGGCGGAGGACTTCCTCGCCGTTGGCCGCGGTCGTCACGCGCTCGACGCCGGGCACGGTCGCAACCGCTCGGCGGAGCGCCTCTCGGGCAAGCGGGGAGTCGTCGCAGACGAGGACGGATGTCATGGCCGTCCTCCGCAGCTGATGCACGTCACCTTGAGCCTCCAGGCTGGTACGAAATCGTCACCTGTGCGGTCGACCGCCTCGGACGCCTGCCCGAGCGCTTGTTGGTTCAACCGCCTCCGCACTCTCAACGACGGTCACTCGAAAGAGTTACGGGGCCGTGCGCCGTCTTCGGCACTCTACGTGAGGGGGCGGACACGGTGGAGACGCGCGCAGCAGACCCACAACGTTTCATCACAACCATGCCCCATTTAGCCCTATTTCTTCCCATCAGCTGGCGTTTGAGGCTAGATTCGCAATGAGTCATATTTTCATCTTGTTAGATCGTAGATGTACGGTCGTGGACACCGTATCCGCCCAGAACGGCTACAAGGGGTCACGTAATGGCAGATTTCTCCCGCCTTCCCGGACCGAACGCGGACCTGTGGGACTGGCAGCTCCTGGCCGCCTGTCGCGGGGTGGACAGCTCGCTCTTCTTTCATCCGGAGGGTGAGCGCGGTGCGGCGCGGAGTGCTCGCGAGAACTCGGCCAAGGAGGTCTGCATGAGGTGCCCGGTCCGCGCGCAGTGCGCGGCACACGCCCTGGCGGTGCGCGAACCGTACGGCGTATGGGGCGGCCTGACCGAGGACGAGCGCGAAGAGCTCATGGGGCGGGCCCGCAACCGGCTGGTGTCGGCATCACCGGCCGGCGGGCACCACGCTTCGAACACCTGAAGGAACGTTTCTGCTTGACCGGCGTATCCGAGGGATCCACCGGCCGCTATCGCGCCGCCGCCCGCGCCAGCTGCTCCAGCGTCGCCGCCACCGCAGGCACCTGCGCCAGGTCGGGCAGCGTGAGCGCCACGATCTCCCGCCGGACCGCCGGTTCCAGCGTCACTGTGCGCGCTCCCCGGGGCCGTACGGACTCGATGGCGAGCTGAGGCAGGACGGCGACGCCCAGACCAGCGCCCACCAGGCCGACCACCGCCGGATAGTCGTCGGTCGCGAAGTCGATGCGGGGCGTGAAGCCCGCGCCCTCACACACCTCGACCAACTGGCCGCGGCAGCGCGGACAGCCCGCGATCCAGGGCTCGGCGGCGAGTTCGCCGATGGCGACGGAGTCCGCGCGCCCGAGTCGGTGGCGTTCCGGCACCAGCGCGACGAGCCGGTCGCGCAGCAGCGGTCGTACGACGAGGTCGTCCCATTCCCCGGCGCCCGCCGCGCCCTCGTAGCGGAAGGCGAGGGCGATGTCGCAGTCGCCCTCGCGCAGCATCTCGACGGAGCGCGGCGGTTCCGCCTCCTCCAGGGAGACGCGGGTGCCGGGGTGGGCGGCGCGCAGGGCGGCGAGGGCGGTGGGGACGAGGGTGGAACTGCCGCTGGGGAAGGAGACCAGGCGGACGCGGCCCGCGCGCAGGCCCGCGATCGCGGCGACCTCCTCCTCGGCGGCGGTGAGTCCGGCGAGGATGCCGGAGGCGTGCCGGACGAGGGCGTCGCCGGCCTGGGTCAGGCGCATCTCGCGGCCGGTGCGGATCAGCAGGGGGGTGCCGACCGAGGCCTCCAGGGCCTTCATCTGCTGGCTCACGGCGGGCTGGGTGCAGCCCAGTTCGCGGCCCGCCGCGGAGAAGGAACCGGTAGCGGCCACGGCACGCAGGACACGGAGATGTCGGGCCTCGATCACCCCTTGAGCATAAGCGGTCCTTGGGTACGACGCCGAATATCCCGTCGACACTTTGGGTTCTGGTCGCCTAGCGTGCCGTCATGAAGATTCTGTCTGTGAATCTGGGCCGTCCGAAGTCCGTGCCGTACACGGACCAGGCGGAGGGCGTGACCGGTATCGACAAGCGGCCGGTGGACGGGCCGGTGCAGGTGGCGGCGCCCGGGCCCAAGGGAGTCGGGGCGAGCGGGGTGGCCGGGGACGCGGTGTGCGAGACCCGCCACCACGGCGGCGACGACCAGGCCGTCTACGCGGTGGCGCGCGAGGATCTCGACGACTGGGAACGGGAGTTGGGGCGCCCCCTGGCGAACGGCACGTTCGGCGAGAACCTCACGACGGTGGGCCTGGACGTGTCCGGGGCGCTGATCGGCGAGCGCTGGCGCATCGGCGCCGACGTGGTGCTGGAGGTCACCTGCGGGCGGATTCCCTGCGACACCTTCCAGGCCCACATGGGTGAGCGGAGGTGGGTGAAGCGGTTCACGGCGAAGGGGGCGCCGGGCGCGTATCTGCGGGTGATCGAGCCCGGGGAGATCCGTGCGGGCGACCCGGTCGAGATCGTGCACCGGCCGGATCACGACGTGACCGTCGCCGTGCAGTTCCGGGCGGTGACGACCGAGCGGGAGCTGCTGCCCCGGTTGCTCACGGCGGGCGCCGCTCTCCATCCGGAGGCGCTGGACAAGGCACGGGCATACGTGGAGAAGTACGGGGCCTGACGTGCTCTCACCGGCCCGTCCTTCGCCTGCGCTTCACCTTCCGGGAGGGCCTGTGCAGAGAGCGGACGGGCGGGCTCCGGGTGTTTAACCTTGCGCCATGACAACGGCTCTCATCACCGGATCCACCGCGGGCATCGGCGCCGCGTTCGCGCGGCGGCTGGCGGCCGACGGGCACAACCTCGTCCTGGTCGCACGGGACACCGAGCGGCTCGCGGAGCAGGCGACCGAACTGCACGACCGGCACGGCATCGAGGCCGAGGTGCTGGCCGCCGACCTCGCCGAGGACGCCGGCATCGACGCGGTGGCCGCCCGACTCGCCGACCGCAAGAACCCCGTCGACCTGCTGATCAACAATGCGGGCTTCGGCAACAAGGGCCGCTATCTCGACGTGTCCATGGCCGACGAGCTGAAGATGATCAAGGTGCACTGCGAGGCCGTGCTGCGGCTGACCTCCGCCGCGACGGAGGCGATGCGGGACCGCGGGCGGGGCGGTGTCGTCAACGTCGCCTCGGTCGCCGCCTTCGTGCCGCGCGGTACGTACGGGGCGTCCAAGGCGTGGGTCGTGCAGTTCACGCAGGGCGCGGCGCGCGATCTGGCGGGCAGCGGTGTGCGGTTGATGGTGCTCTGCCCCGGCTTTGTCCGTACGGAGTTCCATCAGCGGGCCGGGATGGGCACGGACAACATCCCCGGCTGGATGTGGCTGGACGCCGACAAGCTGGTGGCGTCGGCGCTCGGTGACCTGGCGCGGGGCAGGACGCTGTCGATTCCCGACCCCAGGTACAAGGTGCTGATGGGCATGGCGAAGGTGGCGCCGCGAGGGCTGCTCGGTGGGATCACCTCGAAGACGGGGCGCAAGTACGGGCCGCAGTAGAGCGCGCCTTCGGGTAACCGGAGGACAATGGAACTGTTCGACCGGACCTTCGGGGGACGGAGGCGGCGCCATGACGTTCGTACAGCTCATCGACTGCAGGACGAGCCGGTTCGACGAGATGAACCGGCTGATGGACACGTGGGTCGAGCAGACCAAGGGGAAGCGGACCGCGACGCACAGTGTGATCGGCAAGGACCGGTCCGACGCGTCGCACTTCATCGAGATCGTGGAGTTCCCGTCGTACGAGGAGGCGATGCGGAACTCGAATCTGCCGGAGACCGACAAGGTCTTCCGGGAGATGGTCGCCCTCTGCGACGAGATGCCGACGTTCACGGATCTGGACGTGGTGCGCGACGAGCAGTTGTACGCAACCACCGCGCGGCGGTTCTTCGACGTGCTGGCCGGGAAGAGCGATGCTCCCACGTTCAACGACGTGCTCATCGAGGACTACCACGACCACGATCCGAGCAACCCGCAGGACGTCGTCGGGCTCGACGCGATCCGGCGCGAGGCGGAGATGTGGCGGGGTGGCTTCGACTTCTCGTTCACCGTCGAGGACCAGCTGGCCCAGGACGACCGGGTGTGTACCCGCTGGACCTGGAACGGCCTGCACAAGGGTGACTTCCTCGGGATCGCGGCCACCGGGAAGCGCGTCTCCATGACCGGGACGACCATCCACCGCTGCACTCCGGACGGGAAGATCGCCGAGGGCTGGTGGCAGTACGACCGGCTGGGGCTGATGGAGCAGTTGGGGGCGCTGGACACACTGGAGCAGTAGGGCAACACGAAGGCCCGGCACCCCTGGGGGTGCCGGGCCTCGGTGCTGACGTACGTCAGTGGGAGTGGCCGTGGCCCGCGGCGGCGGCCGGCTCTTCCTCTTCCTTCTTCTCGACGACCAGGGTCTCGGTCGTGAGGAGGAGGGAGGCGATGGAGGCGGCGTTCTCCAGGGCGGAGCGGGTGACCTTCACCGGGTCGATGACGCCGGCCTTGACCAGGTCGCCGTACTCGCCGGTGGCGGCGTTGAAGCCCTGGCCCTTGTCGAGCTCGGCGACCTTGGAGGTGATGACGTAGCCCTCCAGGCCGGCGTTCTCGGCGATCCAGCGCAGCGGCTCGACGACCGCGCGGCGGACGACGGCGACACCGGTGGCCTCGTCGCCGGTCTTGCCGAGGTTGCCCTCGAGGACCTTGGCGGCGTGGACGAGCGCGGAGCCACCACCGGAGACGATGCCCTCCTCGACCGCGGCGCGGGTCGCGGAGATGGCGTCCTCCAGACGGTGCTTCTTCTCCTTCAGCTCCACCTCGGTGGCGGCGCCGACCTTGATCACGCACACGCCGCCGGCCAGCTTCGCGAGGCGCTCCTGGAGCTTCTCGCGGTCCCAGTCGGAGTCCGTGGACTCGATCTCGGCCTTGATCTGCGCGACGCGGCCCGCGACGCCGCCCTTCTCACCGGCACCGTCGACGATCGTGGTGTCGTCCTTGGTGACGGTGACACGGCGGGCGGAGCCGAGGACGTCCAGACCGACCTGGTCGAGCTTGAGGCCGACCTCCTCGGAGATGACCGTGGCGCCGGTGAGGACCGCCATGTCCTCCAGCATCGCCTTGCGGCGGTCGCCGAAGCCGGGGGCCTTGACGGCCACCGCGTTGAAGGTGCCGCGGATCTTGTTCACGACGAGGGTGGAGAGGGCCTCGCCCTCCAGGTCCTCGGCGATGATCAGCAGCGGCTTGGAGGAGTTGGACTGGATGACCTTCTCCAGCAGCGGCAGCAGGTCCTGGATGGAGGAGACCTTGCCCTGGTTGATCAGGATGTACGGGTCGTCGAGGACGGCCTCCATACGCTCCTGGTCGGACACCATGTACGGCGACAGGTAGCCCTTGTCGAAGGCCATGCCCTCGGTGAAGTCCAGCTCCAGACCGAAGGTGTTGGACTCCTCGACGGTGATGACACCGTCCTTGCCGACCTTGTCCATCGCCTCGGCGATCAGCTCGCCGACCTGCTGGTCCTGGGCGGACAGCGCGGCGACGGCGGCGATGTCGGACTTCTCGTCGATCGGGCGGGCGGTCGCGAGGAGCTCCTCGGAGACCGCGGCGACCGCGGCGTCGATGCCCTTCTTCAGGGCGGCCGGGGAGGCGCCGGCGGCGACGTTCTTCAGGCCCTCGCGGACCAGCGCCTGGGCCAGCACGGTGGCGGTGGTGGTGCCGTCACCAGCGATGTCGTTGGTCTTGGTCGCCACCTCCTTCACCAGCTGGGCACCGAGGTTCTCGTACGGGTCCTCGATCTCGACCTCGCGGGCGATCGTGACACCGTCGTTGGTGATGGTAGGGGCGCCGAACTTCTTGTCGATGACGACGTTGCGGCCCTTGGGGCCGATCGTCACCTTGACCGTGTCGGCAAGCTTGTTGACGCCGCGCTCGAGGGCGCGACGGGCGTCCTCGTCGAACTTCAGGATCTTCGCCATGGGAGCGTGAGCCCTCTCGGGAATCTAGGTGAAATTAGCCGCGCCCCCGGCGCCCGGCTCATTACGTCGCGGGGGGCCAGGGGCGCAGCTCAAAGCAAATGTGCTTCGAGGTGAACTACTTCTCGATGATCGCGAGCACGTCGCGAGCCGAGAGGACGAGGTACTCCTCGCCGTTGTACTTCACTTCGGTGCCGCCGTACTTGCTGTACAGCACGATGTCGCCAACGGCGACGTCGAGCGGAAGACGGTTACCGTCCTCGAAACGGCCCGGGCCCACCGCAAGGACGACGCCCTCCTGGGGCTTCTCCTTCGCGGTGTCCGGGATGACCAGGCCAGAGGCCGTGGTCTGCTCGGCGTCGAGCGGCTGGACCACAATGCGGTCCTCGAGCGGCTTGATGGCAACCTTGGAGCTGGCGGTCGTCACGATCCGACCTCCCCCTTCGGAGATCTCACGGGGTTAACTGTCTGAGGTGGCGACCAGGTCGATCCGTCGTCGCGGGTGCCGGACCTGCCCGTCGCTGTTGGCACTCTCCAGTGGGGAGTGCCAGAGCCGACACTATGACCGCGATTAGCACTCGGTCAAGCGGAGTGCCAATGCCTGCGGCGCGTCGGCGGAATCTTGTGGACGTCCGTTGCCTGGAACCCCGGCGTTTTACCTCCTGGGGGCTGCGCCCCCAGACCCCCGCTTCGGCCTGGCGGCCTCGTCCTCAAACGCCGGACGGGCTGAGTTGGCTACAGGTAATCCTCCAGGCGCCCCACCGACAGCCCCGCCCCCGCCACCCTGCGCAGCACCTCCTCCGTTCGCTCCCACAGGGGTGGGCCGGTGGGGTCATCGGGGCCGATCAGGATGATGTCGCCGGGGTGCAGGGGGGCGGCGTCGCTGTCGGCGGAGGTCCAGAGGACCACGGATGAGAGGCCGCAGTCGGCCGCCGCGCGCCGGGTTGTCGTGTCGTAGCGGCCGTGGGGTGGGCGGAAGAGGCGGGGGCGGATACCGAAGCGGGACCTGAGTTTGTCCTGCTGGCCGCAGATCTCGGCGCGCTGGCCGGCGTACGGCAGGCCGGGCAGGGCGGCGTGGTCGAGGGTGTGGTTCTGGATGCTCGCGCCGACCGACTGGAGGCGCGCGAAGTGGCCGTAGCCCGGGCCCACGACGCTGTCCGTGAGGAACATGCTGACCGGAAGGCGCCGTTCGCGGACCATGTCGACGAAGCGGGGGTCCTTCTCCGCACCGTCGTCGTAGGTCAGGAAGACCACCTTGTCCGTCGTGCGGACCCGGTCCACCACGGGCGGGAGACGCCGGTCCGCCCCGGGGCCATGCTGGCTCACCCGTCCGGCCGCCTTCATGCCCAGGCGTTCGATGGGGTCGACCGACTGGGCGCAGCCGGTGAGCAGCGCGGCGGTCAGCGCGAGCGCCCCGGCCGCGCGCAGCCTCACAGGTAGTCCTCCAGCCGTGCCACCGCGTACCCCTTCGCCGTGACCTTCTCCAGGAACCGTCGGACCATGTCGGGCATCGTGCCCTTCCAGTCCTCCTTGCCGCGGAAGTGGCTCAGGACGATGTCGCCGGGATGCAGATCACGGTCCCACTCGCGGTACTCCCAGTGGTCGGCGAAGACCTCCTCGTTCCAGAGGGGCGCGTACTTGATGCCGCAGGCCCTCGCGGCGTACAGGGTGTCCGCGTTGTAGTTGCCGTAGGGCGGGCGGAAGAGGACCGGGCGTTTGCCGTAGTGCTTCTCGATCACGTTCTGCATGCCGCAGATCTCGCGCTTCTGGCGGTAGTACGACAGGCCCGGCATGTAGCGGTGGTGGAGGGTGTGGTTGTTGAGGCCCACGCCCGCCTGCTGCATGCGTTTGAAGTAGGCGTAGTCCTCCTTCACCAGGTAGTCGCTGAGGAACGCGGTGTACGGGATCCGCAGCTCGCGCATCATGCGCAGGAACGCCGGATCCTTCTCGGCGCCGTCGTCGATGGTGAGGAAGACGACCCGCTGCCTGGTCGGGATCGTGGTGAAGATCGGGGGGAGCTCCTCATGGCCGTCCACCTCGAAGCCCTCGCGGGTCTTGATCTTCGGTTTCGTGGCCGGGGGCGGCGGGGCCGTCAGGGGGACCTTGGACAGACCCCAGCGTTTCGCGGCGGCGCGACGGGCGGCCTGGAGCGCGGCGCGCTTGGCACGCTGGTCATGGGCCTTGGCACCGGGCGCCTCGCGTGGCTGCTGGCCGGCGGCGGGCCGGGCCGTGGAGGCGCCGTCCGCGCAGCCCGAGGCGATGGCCGTGGCGGCGAGCACGGCGATTCCGGCACGGATCCGCCGCTTCCGATACGCCCCACATTTGTCATTTTGTACGACTACTCGCATGGAGCCGGATCCTCGCAGCCACCGGCCCCGAACCCGGGCCGACACCGCCGCAGCTCGTGCACCATCCACCGACTGGCCCACAATGATCCGGTGAACGACCTCGCCCCTCTCCTCACCCCCGAAGGCCGCGCCCTCCTCGACGAGGTGCGCGGCACCGACCCCGCACAGGAGCTCGCCGTCGCCACCCGGCTGCGCCGTGAACACCCGGCCGAACTGGTGTCGGCGGCGCTCGGGCAGGCGCGGCTGCGGCAGCGGGCGGTGGCCAAGTTCGGGGCCGAGGACGCGGAGCGGATGTTCTTCACGCCGAACGGGGTCGAGCAGTCGACCCGGGCGAGCGTGGCGACGTATCGGGCCGAACGCTTCGAGGCGATGGGGATCCGGTCGGTCGCGGACCTGTGCTGCGGTATCGGCGGTGACGCGATCGCGTTCGCCCGCGCCGGGATCCGGGTGCTGGCCGTCGACCGGGAGCCGCTGACCTGCGAGGCGGCTCGCGCCAACGCGGCCGCGCTCGGCCTCGCCGACCTCATCGAGGTGCGCGAGGCGGATGTGACGGAGGTCGACACGGCCGGGTACGACGCCGTGTTCGTCGACCCCGGCCGGCGTGGCGGCCGCGGCCGGATCTTCGATCCCGAGGCCTACTCGCCGCCGCTGTCCTGGGCGGTCGCGACGGCCCTCAAGGCACCTCGCGCCGCCCTCAAGATCGCGCCCGGAATCCCCCATGACGCCATCCCCTCGGAGGCCGAGGCCGAGTGGATCTCGGACGGCGGGGACGTGAAGGAGGCCGTGCTGTGGTTCGGCACGGAGCCGGGCGCGGTACGCGCGACGCTGCTGCCGGGGCCGCGGACCCTCCTCGGACGAGGTCTGCCGGATCCCCGGGTCCGGCCGGTCGGGCGGTACTTGTACGAGCCCGACGGCGCCGTCATCCGCGCCCATCTGGTCGCCGAGGTCGCCGAGGACCTGGAGGGCGGCCTGATCGACCCCACCATCGCCTACATCACCGCCGACGAGTATCACGTGACCCCCTACGCAACGGCGTACGAGATCACCGATCAACTCCCCTTCAACGTGAAGAAGTTGAAGGCGCTGCTGCGGGAGCGGGGGGTCGGGACGCTGACCGTGAAGAAGCGGGGGTCGGCGGTGGAGCCGGAGGAGCTGCGCAAGAAGGTCAAGCCACAGGGACCGGGCGCCGCCACAGTGTTCCTGACCCGGGTCGCGGGGGCGCCGACCATGCTCGTCGGCGCCCCCGCGCGGTCGTCGGCTACTGCCGGTGGACCGTCTTGAGCGGGTCGAGGTGGGGGTCGGCGCCGACCGGGCCGGTCCGGGCCACGGTGGTGGGCTGACCGCCGTTCGTGCGGGCCGAGAAGGTGCTGGCCTGCGTGCTCGTGGGAATCGCGCCGTTGTAGTAGTCGTGGTACACGAACTGCGTGCCGCTCGCGCTGATCGAGGAGCCCGCCGTGTTCAGCGCGCCCACCGTGACCGAGGCGGCGGCGCCGAACGCGGTCGTGAAGTTCGTGCTCGCGGACTCGCGCAGCAGGTAGCTCTTGGTCTCGTCCGACAGGGCGGGGCGTGAGGTCCACAGGACGGGCCCGAAGACGTTCATCGCCGCACCGGCCGACAGGCCGTCGCGCCAGGAGCCGGCGTAGGCGAGGGCCACCGCGCTCGGCGCCGTCCACCAGAACTTGGCGACGGCGACCGAGAGGGCCGCGTCGGTGCTCCCCGTGATCGGGTAGTACGAGTACCTCGACGGCCAGTTGGAGTAGCCCGTGTGGGTCAGCGCGTACTTCGCGTCCGACCCGACCGTGATGATCATGGTCTTGTCGGGGTTCAGGCTGTTGAGGTACGACTTCACCGACGCGGTCAGCTTGTTGCCGCTCGTGAGAACCACGCTGCCCGCGCTGCCCGTTCCGTCGGCGCCGGCCGCGGCGGCGGCCGGGAGGGCCGCGCGGTAGTCGGTGCCCGAGGCCAGGAACACGTACTTCGGGGCGCCGCTGACGACCTTCGCCACCTTGACCGACGTCTCGTAGCGGTCGGTGCCGGACACCCGCTTGGGGACGTAGCCGAGCGTCCTCAGCTGGGCGGCGACGTTGCTGCTGAGGATGGACGTGCCGCCGACGAGGTACACATTGGCGTTCGGCTTCAGGGCCCGCTTCAGCTCGTTCTTCACGGCCGTGGACAGCCCGCTCTTCGGGGTCGTGAGCACCGGCCCCTGCTTCTTGCCGGCCAGGGCGGGCGCGGTGAGCGAGTACGCCGCGTCGTCCTGGTTGACCAGCACGGCCGCCTTGGCGTCCAGCAGGCCGGGCACGCTGGTGCCGACCTTGTTCCAGGTCCAGCGGGAGGAGGCGACGTTGGTGTTGTAGGCGTCGCTGCCCCAGACCCGGCCGGTGGTGTTCTTGCGCAGCGGCTGCCAGCTCGGGTTGCTGCCCCGCGGAGTGCCCGGGACCCGGGTGAGCTCACCGGTGGCCAGGCCGACGTACTCGGTGGTGTGTACGTCGTCGCTGTTCGGCGAGGTGTGGGCGTCGAAGACGATCCGCTCGCCGGTGGGCGACCAGGACGGGTTGGCGTACCGGCGGGGGCCGTTGGTGCGCTGCTGGACGTCGGTGCCGTCGGCGTTGGCCGTGAAGATCTGCGCGTTGCCGTCGGCGTCCTTGCGGACGAAGGCCAGTTTGGTGCCGTCGGGCGAGAACGCGGGCTGCTCGGCGTTGAAGAGAACACGCTTGAGCGTGTTCGTGGTCCCGTCGTAGGAGTAGATCCACGCGCTGTCGGAGCAGCCGTTGATACGGCGTGAGAAGGCGAGCAGGCCCGACGGGCTCACCGTCGGGTCCTCGTCGCAGACCTGGGCCGGTTCCAGGGCGTTGGACAGCAGCGGGACGGGTGCCCAGGAGCCGTCGGAGGGGCCGTAGGCGAGCTGGCCGCCGGTGGCGAAGACGACGTAGCGGCCGCCCCACCAGAACGCGAGGTCCTCGTACGCGGCGCTGGACCGCATGCCCTGCGCCCAGGGCAGGGTGATCTTGGCGGAGCCGCTGGGCCGGACGCTGGAGATCTGGCCCGCGGCGGTGACGAGACGGCTGCCGTCCGGCGCCCAGGCGGCGTGGTCCCCGAAGGTGCCCGGGACCTGGGCGGCCTGTCCCGTGGCCGGGTCGACGAGAACCGGGCCGTCGGTGAGGATCCTGCCCTCGGTGCCCGGCCAGGGCCCTGCCTCGTCGGCGGTGGCGCCCGGCGCGGTGGCCAGGGTGCCCACGGCGGCGAGCACCGCCGAGGTCGCGAGCGCCGCGGCACGGCGGCGCGTGAACATTCTCAAGGTTGATCCCCCCATGGATCTTCACAGCCTCTGCACAGAGGCCGGGTCACTGTAGTGGGCAACGAGGCCTGGAGGGAACGTAGTTACTGGTGAACAGATGGACGTGATCAGGTTACGGACGGCACTCTTCCGCCCGGGCCAGCAGCAGCTCCCGCTCGCGTTCGTTGCGCGCAAGACCGGCCGCCCGTACGAACTCCCCGCGGGCCTCTGCCGTACGGCCCAGGCGGGCCAGCAGGTCGCCGCGGACGCTGGGCAGCAAGTGGTAGTCCCGCAGGGCGGGTTCGGCGGCGAGGGCGTCGACGATGGTGAGGGCGGGCTCCGGGCCGTCCGCCATCGACACGGCGACCGCGCGGTTGAGTTCGACGACCGGGGAGGGGGCGCGGGCGGCGAGCAGGCCGTACAGGGTGGCGATCGTGCGCCAGTCGGTCTCCTCGTAGGTGTACGCGTGCGCGTGGCAGGCGGCGATCGCGGCCTGGAGGACGTACGGGCCGGGGGTGCCGGTGGCCGTGGCGTCCGCGCGGCCCAGCGCGGTGATGCCGCGGGCGATGAGGGGGCGGTTCCAGCGGCCGCGGTTCTGGTCCCTGAGGAGGACGGGCGCGCCGTCCGGGCCGGTGCGGGCGGACATCCGGGACGCCTGGAACTCCAACAGCGAGGCCAGCCCGTGCACTTCGGGTTCCTTGGGCATCAGGCCGGCCAGCTGCCGGGCCAGCCGTAGCGCATCCTCACACAGGGACGGGCGCAGCCAGTCGTCGCCGGCCGTGGCGGCGTAACCCTCGTTGAAGATCAGGTAGATGACCTCGAGGACCGAGCCGAGCCGGGCCTCGCGGTCCGGGCCGTACGGCACCTCGAAGGCGACGTTCTTCGTGGCGAGCGTGCGTTTCGCGCGGACGATACGCTGGGCGACGGTGGCCTCGGGGACGAGGAACGCACGGGCGATCTCCGGCGTGGTCAGGCCGCCGAGGAGGCGCAGGGTGAGGGCGATGCGGGCCTCGGCGGAGAGGACCGGGTGGCAGGCGGTGAAGACGAGGCGGAGCAGGTCGTCGTCGATGTCGTCGGGGTCCGCGGGCTCCTCGGGCTCGGCCACCGTCGACAGGTCCCGGCCGATCTCCGCCAGCTTGCGGGCGTAGTTCTCCTTGCGGCGGATCAGGTCGACGGCGCGGTGCTTGGCGGTCGCCATCAGCCAGGCGCCCGGGTTGTCGGGGACCCCGTCCCGCGGCCACTGCTCCAGTGCGGCGACCAGCGCGTCCTGGGCCAGTTCCTCCGCGATCCCGACGTCGCGGACGATGCGGGCGACGGCGGCGATGACGCGGGGCGACTCGATACGGAAGACGGTCTCGACGGTGGCGCGTGGGTCGGCGGAGGGCTGCGAGCTGCTCACAGCCCTCCATTGGACACCCCGTACCGGCGCGCCGCCAAAGACCGGAGGCTCAGCCCTCCATGATCTCCCGTACCTCGCAGGTCACCGTCCAGAAGTCCTCGTGCACCTTCAGGAACCGCTTGGTCCACTCCAGCGCCTCGGCCATGTCCTTGCACTGCGTGATCGCATAGCCGCCGACGGCCTCCTTGGTCTCGGTGAACGGACCGTCGGTCACGGAGATCTGCCCGCCCTCCCAGTGCACCCGGGTGCCCTGCGCGGTGGGCGTCAGCCCCGCGGTGTCGAGCATCACCCCGGCCTTGGTCATCTCCTCGATCAACTCCCCCATCCGCTCCATCAGCTCAGGACTGGGGCCTGCGGCCGCCTGGCTCTCCTCGATCTTCACCAGCGACAGGTAGCGGGGCATGATGACTCCTCGGGTCGAACGGGCCGGGTCCTTCCCGGCCTCTCAACCCTGCGTCGATCGGGAGACGGCCGGATCGACACGCGCCCCGGATTTCTTCGAGGAAATTCTCCTCACCGCAACGACTCCCACAACTCCCCCGCCTCCGGCTCCTCCGCCACCACCCGGTTGGCGTTCGAAGGTGCCGGTACCACCGGCATGGTCACCGTCGTCGTGTCGTCTGCCGAGAGGCCGTTCAGGCTCTGGCCCAGTGAGATCAGCTCGGTCAGTGAGTCCAGGCCGGTGTCCGTGGTGAGGCTCGCGGTCACGGCGTCGGCGACGGAGTAGAGCCGGGTGGGGCTGATGTCGGAGAGCTGTTCCAGCAGGGCCTTCACCAGTGTCTGCTGGAGGCCGATACGGCCGAGGTCGCTGCCGTCGCCGATGCCGTGCCGGGTGCGGGCGAGGGCCAGGGCCTGTTCGCCGTCGAGGTGGTGGGTGCCGGCTTCCAGTGTCAGGTGGCTGTCCTCGTCGTCGATGTCCTCGTCCGTGGTGACGGTGACCCCGCCGAGCGCGTCCACCAGCTTCGCGAAGCCGGCGAAGTCGATCTCGATGTAGTGGTCCATGCGGACGTCCGTCATCGACTCGACGGTCTTCACCGCGCAGGCCGGACCGCCCACCGCGTACGCGCTGTTGAACATCACGTCGTACGCCTCCTCCGTCGACTCCCCGGACGACAGCGGGCAGGACGGCCGGGTGACGAGCGTGTCGCGCGGGATGCTGACGACCGTGGCCTCGGTGCGGCCGGCGTCGAGGTGGACGACCATCGCCGTGTCGGAGCGGGCGCCGCCGCTGTCACCGCCGCCGAGTTTCTGGTTCTCCTCGCCTTCTCGCGAGTCCGAGCCCAGGACCAGGATGTTCAGGGCCTCGGTGGGCAGCGGGGACGCGGACACCGAACCGTCGGGCGTCGTCATCGACTTGGCCGGGCGGTCGTCGCCGAGCGCGCTGTCGATGTCGACGCTCTTGATGTTGTCGTTGAGATGCCAGTAGACCCAGCCTGCCCCTACGGCGCCGAGCGCCAGGAGACCGGCCACGGTGAATCCGACGGCCCTCAGCGGGCCGGACCGCCGGCGTATGTGTCTGTCCGTTCCCCCGTTGTCGTCCCCGTGTTCGTCTTCTCCAGTCACGGAGAGGAACGTAAGTCCGAATTATTACGGGGAGCGCCTCAGAGGCCGTTTTCTGCGGAAAATCTAAGACTTCTCAGCCTTGCTTCAGCCCAGAATCATCGACTCCGAAAGTTTCGGTTGGGCTACCGACTGGCTTCGGAGGAGCGTGGAGGCGCCGCCGTACTGCTGCGCACCACCAGGCTGGTCGCCAGCTCCACCCGCGTCGCCGTCGCCGCCCCCTCCTCTCGCGCGAGGTCGAGGACGAGCTTGGCCGCCGCCTCTGCCATCTCGGTCAGCGGCTGTCGTACGGTCGTCAGCGGCGGCCCCACCCAGCGGGCGACCGGCAGATCGTCGAAGCCGACGACGCTCAGGTCCTCGGGGATGCGCAGCCCCAACTCGCGCGCCGCCTCGTACAGGCCGAGCGCCTGGAGGTCGTTGCCGGCGAAGACCGCGGTGGGCCGGTCGGGGGCGCGCAGCAGTTCCAGGCCGCGCCGGTAGCCCGTCTCGTGGTGGAAGTCGCCGTTCCTGAGCAGCTCGGGGTCGACCGGCAGCCCGGCGGTCTCCAGCGCCGCCCGGTATCCGTCCACCCGGGCGCGGCTGCACATCATCCGGGACGGTCCGCTGATCGCACCGATCCGGGTGTGCCCCAGCTCGACGAGATGGCGCGTGGCGGCAAGCCCGCCCTGCCAGTTGGTGGCGCCGATGGACGGCACGTCGGCGCCCGGGTCACCCGCCGGGTCCATCACCACGAACGGGATGGAGCGGCTGGTCAGCAGGGCGCGCTGGGACTCGTCGAGGCCGGACAGCACGAGGATCACGCCGTGCGGGCGGCGGGCGGCGACCTGGTCGGCCCAGGTGCGGCCGGGCGTGAGCCGACCGGCGCTCTCGCTCAGCACCACGCTCAGCCCGGCGTCCCGCGCCACGTTCTCCACGCCCCGGATGACCTCCATCGCCCACGCGCTCTCCAGTTCGTGGAAGACGAGGTCGATCAGGGGGGAGCGGCTCGCCTCGGCGCGGCGGCGCCGGTAGCCGTGGGCGCGCAGCAGTTCCTCGACGCGGGCCCGGGTCGACGGGGCGACATCGGCGCGGCCGTTGAGGACCTTCGAAACAGTCGGCGCGGACACGCCGGCCTCGCGGGCGATCTCGGCGAGTGTCGCGGTCTGCGTCGAGCGTCCTGCCGTCCGGGTTTGAGCGGGCTCGGAGGGTGTCATGGCGGCGATCGTATCCCTGCACCCCCTCTTGACGAACCCTTCTCAGCGCCATAGCGTCCCGGAACATTCGATACGTGCATCGAAACATTCGTGAGACACCCGACAGGAGTTTCATGACCACCGCCCCCTGGCGTGACCCCGCCCTGCCCGCCGCCGCCCGCGTCGACGACCTCCTGGCCCGGATGACCCTGGCGGAGAAGACCGCCCAGCTGTACGGGGTTTGGGTGGGCGCCGCCACGGACGGCGACGGAGTCGCCCCGCACCAGCAGGACATGACCGCCGACTACGACTGGGCAGAGCTCATCACCCACGGCCTGGGCCAGCTCACCCGCTCCTACGGCACCGCCCCCGTGGACCCGGCGTTGGGCGCGCAGGCACTGGCCCGCGCCCAGCGCCGGATCAGCGAAGCCGGCCGCTTCGGCATCCCGGCCGTCGCGCACGAGGAGTGCCTCGCCGGCTTCACGGCCTGGGGCGCGACGGCCTACCCGGTCCCCCTCGCCTGGGGCGCGACCTTCGACCCGCCCCTGGTCGAGGAGATGGCCCGCCACATCGGCCGCGACCTCCACGCGGCAGGCGTCCACCAGGGCCTCGCGCCCGTCCTGGACGTCGTACGCGATCCGCGCTGGGGCCGGGTCGAGGAGACGATCGGCGAGGACCCGTATCTGGTCGGCACGATCGGCGCCGCCTACGTCCGGGGCCTGGAGTCGGCCGGGATCGTCGCCACGCTCAAGCACTTCGCCGGGTACGCGTCCTCGGTGGGCGCCCGAAATCAGGCTCCCGTGCGGGCGGGCGTCCGCGAGATCGCGGATGTGATCCTCCCGCCCTTCGAGATGGCGCTGCGCGAGGGCGGAGCCCGCTCGGTGATGGCGGCCTACAACGAGACGGACGGCGTCCCGGCCTCCGCGGACGCCGCCCTGCTGACCGAACTCCTGCGGCAGGACTGGGGGTTCACCGGCACGGTCGTCGCCGACTACTTCGGCATCACCTTCCTCGAGACCCTGCACCGCGTCGCGGGCTCCCCCGCCGAGGCGGCACACGCGGCGCTCGCGGCGGGCATCGACGTGGAGCTGCCGACGCTGAAGTGCTACGGCCGCCCGCTGCTGGAGGCGGTACGGGAGGGCCGTGTCCCGGAGGAGCTGGTGGACCGGGCGGCCCGCCGCGTCCTGCTCCAGAAGTGCGAACTCGGCCTCCTGGACGCCGACTGGGCCCCGGAGCCGAAGGGCCCGATCGACCTCGACTCGACCGCCAACCGCACCCTCGCCCGCCGGCTGGCCGAGGAGTCGGTGGTCCTGCTGGACAACCCGGACGGCGTGCTGCCGCTGGCCCCGGACGCCCGGATCGCGGTCGTCGGCCCGAGGGCGGCGGACGCTCTGGCGATGCTCGGCTGCTACTCGTTCCCGTCCCACGTGTTGACGCACCACCCCGAGGTCCCGATGGGCATCGACATCCCACCGGTCCTCCAGGCCCTGCGCGACGAACTCCCGGACGCCAAGGTGACGTTCGCGGAGGGCTGCGACACCTCGGACCCCGACACCGCGGGCTTCGAAGAGGCGGTGGCGCGGGCGTCCGAGGCGGATGTGTGCGTGGCGGTGCTGGGCGACCGGGCGGGCCTGTTCGGGCGGGGCACGTCGGGCGAGGGCTGCGATGTGACGGATCTCCGACTGCCGGGAGTACAGGGCGAGTTGCTGGACGCGCTGATCGAGACGGGCGTCCCGGTGGTCCTGGTACTCCTCACCGGCCGCCCCTACGCGCTGGGCCGCTGGCACGGGCGTCTGGGCGCCGCCGTCCAGGCGTTCTTCCCCGGGGAGGAGGGCGGACCGGCGGTGGCGGGAGTGCTGTCGGGCCGCGTCAACCCCTCCGGCCGCCTTCCGGTGAGCGTCCCGCACGTGCCCGGCGGCCAGCCGTGGACGTACCTCCAGCCGCCGCTGGGCCTGGCGGGCGAGGTGAGCAACCTGGACCCGACGCCGCTGTACGCCTTCGGACACGGCCGCTCGTACACGGCGTTCACCTGGGACTCCTTCGAGGGCACACGTCCGACCATCGACACGGACGGCTCGTACGACGTCTCGGTCGTCGTCCGCAACACGGGCGACCGGGCGGGTGCGGAGGTCGTCCAGCTGTACCTGCACGATCCGGTGGCCTCCGTGACCCGCCCGGACGTCCGGCTGATCGGCTACCGGCGAGTCGAGCTGGAGCCGGGGGACGCGGCTCGCGTGACATTCCGCTTCCACCCGGACCTTTCGGCCTTCACCGACGGCTCCGGCCGAAGGGTGGTCGAACCGGGCGCCCTCGAACTACGGTTGGCGGCATCCAGCGCGGACGTACGGCACACGGCGCGGCTGACGCTCGCGGGACCGGTGAGGGTGCTCGGGCCGGACCGGCGGCTGCGGTGCGACGCGGAGGTGTCGGAGGTGGAGTGATCCTCCGCGGGGGACCCTGGGGGAGCGCGATGGACAGGCAGGTTCACGACCAGTTGAAGTGTGCCGCCGCGTCGGCGGTGGCGGCCGGGGTGGCTCTGGCAGTGACGTCAGGGGTCCGTGAGGCCCCGGGGGTGCACGTCGGCGACGTGGTGTTCGCCGCCGCCGTCGCCACGCTGTGGACGCTCCTCAAGAGCACCCGACTCAAGGGCATCGGCCTGCTGCGGGATCTGGACGCCACGCAGCCGCTGCCGGACCCGGACACCCCGACGCCCACCGTCTTCCGCCCACGCTTCCCACTGCGGGTGCTGGTCCTCTATCTGGTGGCGGCGCTGGGCCTGTCCCTGCTGTTCAGTCCCTGGTGGTCGCTGCTCCCCCTGGTCGGTGCCGTTGACTGGCTGTCCGACGCGGTCGTCACGGCCCACTGGGAGCGCAGGCGCGGGCGGACACTGTGGCGGGGCCACGACCCGGACGAGCCCGGACGGCTCGCCTTCACCACCGTCACCCCTCCGCCAGCGCCTCGAACCGCCACCGATGCACCGCCCGGCTGACCAACTCCCCGTCCGGCTCCGGAAGTTCGGGAACATCGGCGTCGTACGACCCCTCCCACCACGTGATGACGAGAACCCGGTCCTCGGGCGCCCGGAAGGTCTCCCGCCGCAGGGGTTCCTCAGCAAGCCGCTGCCCGGACACCCAGGCCAACAGCTCCTCCCCCCGCCCGTCGACCGCCCGCGCCTCCCACATCAACGCCACCGTCATGAGTACAGGTTGTCCTTGCTGACCTCGTGGACATGGTCGTGCCCCGGCACATGCGGATCCGTCACCGGCAGCGAAGAATCCGCCGACAGGTCCCAGCTCGACGCCGCCCGCCCCCGCGTCACCATCTCGGCACCCAGCGCGGCGACCATCGCGCCGTTGTCGGTGCACAACTTGGGCCGCGGCACCCGCAGTTCGATACCGGCGGCCTCGCAGCGGTGCAGCGCCAGCGCCCGCAACCGCGAATTCGCGGCCACGCCACCGCCGATCATCAGATGGTCGACACCCTCGTCCTTGCAGGCCCGTACGGCCTTGCGAGTCAGCACGTCCACGACCGCCTCCTGGAAGGACGCCGCCACATCGCGCACCGGCACCTCCTCCCCCGCCGCCCGCTTGGCCTCGATCCAGCGGGCCACGGCGGTCTTCAGACCGGAGAAGGAGAAGTCGTACGCCGGGTCGCGGGGTCCGGTCAGGCCGCGCGGGAAGGCAATGGCCCGCGGATCGCCCTCCTTCGCGTACCGGTCGATGACCGGGCCGCCCGGGAAGCCGAGGTTCAGCACCCGCGCGATCTTGTCGAAGGCCTCGCCGGCCGCGTCGTCGATCGTCGCGCCCATGGGCCGTACGTCCGATGTGATGTCAGACGACAGCAGCAAGGAAGAGTGCCCGCCGGACACCAGCAGCGCCATCGTCGGCTCGGGCAGCGCGCCGTGCTCCAGCTGGTCGACGCAGATGTGGGAGGCGAGGTGGTTCACGCCGTACAGGGGCTTGCCGAGCGCGTAGGCGTACGCCTTCGCCGCCGAGACGCCCACCAGCAGGGCGCCCGCGAGCCCGGGACCGGCGGTGACGGCGATCCCGTCGAGGTCCCGGGCGCTCACGCCGGCTTCCTTCAGCGCACGGTCGATGGTCGGGACCATCGCCTCCAGATGCGCCCGGGACGCGACCTCCGGCACCACCCCGCCGAAGCGGGCGTGCTCGTCGACGCTGGAGGCGATGGCGTCCGCCAGCAGGGTCGTGCCGCGCACGATGCCGACGCCGGTCTCGTCGCAGGAGGTCTCGATCCCCAGGACCAGTGGTTCGTCAGCCATTGATTTCGTTTCCTTGCACGGAGGTTGAAGGGCCGTTCAGTCGCATCACCAGGGCGTCCACGTTCCCGGGCTGGTAGTAGCCGCGCCGGAAGCCGATGGCCTCGAAGCCGTACCGCTCGTACAGCTTCTGGGCGCGGACGTTGTCGATCCGGCACTCCAGCATCACTTCGGCGCACTCGAAGGCGGTGGCCGCCCGCAGCAGCTCGGTCAGCAGACGGCCGCCGAGGCCAGTGCCCCAGTGGTCGCGGGTCACGGCGATGGTCTGTATGTCGGCCAGGTCGCCGGAGGCGGCGAGGCCCGCGTACCCGACCAGCCGGTCGCCTTCTACGGCGACGACATACCGCTTGGTCGCCTCGGGACCGCGCGCGTGGGCGAGCTCGGACCAGAACATGCCCCGCGACCAGGCGTCCTCGGGGAAGAGGTCCTTCTCCAGCTCAAGCACGGGATCGATGTCCCACCAGCGCATCTCGCGCAGCACCGACGTCACTTGGGGGTGACCACCTTGTAGTTCTTGGGAACCTGCGCGTCGGGACGGCGCAGGTACAGCGGCCGGGGCGCGGGGAGTTCCTCACCGGCCGCCAGCTTCTCGGCGGCGAGGCTCGCGAGCGCGGCGGCCGACACATGCTCGGGCTCGTGCGAGCTGGGGAAGGTGTCCGGGTACAGCAGCGCACCCGCACCGACGGCGGGCAGGCCGGCGACCCGGTCGGCGATGTCGGCGGGCCGGTCGACGGAGGGGTCGGTGACGCGCGTGCGGGAGTCCGCGTAGCGCGCCCAGTAGACCTCCTTGCGCCGAGCGTCGGTGGCCACGACGAAGGGGCTGTCCAGGTCGGACGCGTACGCGAGGCCGTCGAGTGTGCACAGTCCGTGCACGGGGACGCCGAGCGCGAGCCCGAAGGTGTCCGCGGTCATCAGACCGACGCGCAGCCCGGTGTACGGGCCCGGACCGATCCCTACGACGATTCCGGTGACGGCGTCGAGCTTCAGCCCCGCCTCGGTCAGCACACGGTCGACGGCCGGCAGCAGCAACTCTCCGTGCCGACGCGCATCGACCTGACTCGACGAGGCGATGACGTCCGTGCCGTCGTGCAGGGCGACGGTGACGGCGGGGGTGGCGGTATCCAGAGCGAGCAAGAGCACGCAAACAGCCTACGGCTCCCCGCGCCCGCGCACGGCCGCCGCGGTCGGGCGGTCACCTGCTGCTACCGTCGCAACGAAGCGCGATGTACGACGAAGAGGTGGGCGACCGTGGGAAGCAGCAGCGCCGGATTCGTGGCCGTGCTGACCGCGGCGGCGGTCGCGACGGTCGGCTTCCTCGGCTTCCGGGCGTCGGCGACCGTCCCGGCGGATCTGGCCAAGCCCCTGGGGGGCGAGTCGGCGGCGGCCACCTCGAAGGCGCCGCGGGACGGCGAGCACCCCAAGGCGCTGCCTGTCGCGTCCGGCCTGGGTGAACGGGTCGTGTACTCGGTGGACGACGACCGTGTGTGGCTGGTCGCCCAGGGCGACAAGGTCACGCGCACCTTCAAGGTCACCCCGAGCACGGTCGACCCGCTGCCGGGCACCTACACCGTGACGTCCCGCTCGAACACCGCGACCGGCTCCGACGGCACCCTCATCGAACACGTCGTCCGCTTCACCAGCGTCGACGGCGTCGCCATCGGCTTCAGCGCGGCGGTGGACGGCTCGACCCCAACCCCCGACCCGACGGTCCAAACGGGCGGCATCCGCGAGTCCCGCGCGGACGGCGACGCCATGTGGCAGTTCGCAACGATCGGCCACACGGTGGTCGTGATCCGCTAGCGCCCCAGATGATCAGGCGGCCCTACGGCCTTCCGTCTCGTACGGTTCCGGCGCGCGCGGCGGTGTGGAGATCGCGTTCGCGGCGGCGCACGAGGCCAGCAGATCCTGCATCGACACCCCACCCACCGCATACGACTGCTGTGGCCGGACCTTGTGCTGTGCGCTCTCCGCGCTGTTCTCCGAAGCCGACATGGACGCCTCCTGGGGGCGGGGGCGGACGTAGTTAGGTAGACCTAACTACGGACTGGGTACCATGTGACCACGCACAACACCTCGAAAGCAATAACTTGCCGACGTCTTGTCGGAACGTTTCCGGGTGCTCACGCCGACAGCACGCTCAGGTCGGCGCTCGCCCAGCGCTCCCCCAGCCCGCTCAGCGTCACCTGCCGCACCTCGTCCGTCGTATCTCCGACGGCCCGGTGGATGACGACCTGCAACCGGTCGTCGGTCAGGTCCTCGACCTTGCCCTCGCCCCACTCCACGACGATCACCGAGTCGGTCAGCGAGACATCGAGGTCGAGGTCCTCCATCTCGTCGAGGCCGCCGCCCAGGCGGTACGCGTCGACGTGGACCAGCGGCGGCCCGTCCCCCAGCGACGGATGCACGCGTGCGATCACGAACGTCGGCGAGGTGACGGCACCCCGGACCCCGAGCCCCTCGCCCAGCCCCCGGGTCAGCGTCGTCTTGCCCGCGCCGAGCTCCCCGCTGAGCATCACGAGGTCACCGGCGCGCAGCAACTTGGCGAGGCGGCGGCCGAGTTCCTTCATCTGGTCGGGGGACTGGACGATCAGCTCGGTGTCAGCCGGGCTGTGCGGTGCTGCTTCCATAGCCACTTACGGTAGCCCCTGCCGGGACGGCACCCGCGCGGGTGAGCAGGTCCGCGAGACGGTCGGTGACCACCTCCGGGTGCTCCAGCATCACCAGGTGCCCGGCGTCCGGGACGAGGACGAGTTCGGCGTCGGGCAGCAGGTCGGCGATGGCCTCGCTGTGCTCACTGGGCGTAACGAGGTCCTTGACCCCGGCCAGCACCAGCACCGGCAGGTCCGCGAAGAGGGCGAGCGCCTCCGTCTTGTCGTGGTCCGCGAAGGCCGGGTAGAACTCGGCGACCACGTCGATCGGGGTGCCCTCGATCATCCGCTCGGCGAACCGCGCGACCGCCGGGTCGACGTCCCGGGACGCGAACGAGTACCGCTTGATGATCCCGGCGAACAGATCGGCGGTGGCCCGCCGCCCCCGCTCCACCAGCGCGGCCTGCTGCCCCAGCGCTTTCAGCACTCCGGGGAGCACTCGTCGTACGGCGTTGACGCCCGCGACGGGCAGCCCGAAGTTGACCTCGCCGAGCTTCCCCGACGACGTACCGATCAGCGCGACGGCGGTGACCCGCTCACGGACCAGCTCCGGGAACTGGTCGGCCAGCGCCATGACGGTCATCCCGCCCATGGAGTGCCCGACCAGCACGATCGGGCCCTCGGGCACGGCCGCGTCGAGCACGGCCTTCAGATCGCGGCCGAGCTGGTCGATGCTGACCGGAATGCCGTCCTCGAGCTGGGACGCCCCGCGCGCGGACCGGCCGTGGCTGCGCTGGTCCCAGTGCACCGTCCGTACGACACCCCGTAGCGCCGCGCGCTGGAAGTGCCAGGAGTCCTGGCTGAGGCAGTAGCCGTGGCTGAAGACGACGGTGACGGGGGCCGGGGCCTTACGGCCGAACAGCCGTCGGCGACGCGGGGTGAGCCCCTCCTCGGATTCGACGTCGTCGACCTCGTAGTACAGCTCGGTGCCGTCGTCGGCGACCGCCTTGCCGGGGGTGCCGCGCAGTGCGCCGTAGGGTCCCGCCGAGTCCAGCGCGAGGCGGGCCTTCTGCCGCATCCCGCGCCCGACCGTCATTCGTTCTATGGCGACGCCGGCCGCCGCACCCGCGGCGACCACGCCTATCGCGGCGCCCGCGATACCGGTCACCCTGCGCCAGTTTCCGGCCGCCCCCGTGGCGGAGGCGACGGCCGCCGAGGCGGCGTTCGCTACGACCTCCGCGCTGCTCTCGCTCACGTACCGCTCCTCTTCGCCGGACTGCTGGTCGCCTGATGGGCTGTTGCTGACAGTGGTGCTCGCCTCCTGGCGTCTACCCCACTTGTTCCTCATTCACATAGACGCGGGGAACGCGTGTTCCGATGCGGGTGACGATTTCGTAGGCGATGGTGCCCGCGGCCTGCGCCCAGTCCTCGGCGGTGGGCTCGCCGCGGTCGCCGGGCCCGAAGAGGACCGCCTCGGTCCCGGTTCCGGGCTCGTCTCCCCCCAGATCCACGACGAACTGATCCATCGCGATCCGCCCCGCGACCGTACGCCACTTGCCGCCGATCATGACCGGCCCGGTCCCGGAGGCGTGCCGCGGGATGCCGTCCGCGTAGCCCACCGGCACCAGGCCGAGGGTCGTCTCGCCGGGGGTGGTGTAGTGATGCCCGTAACTGACGCCGTGTCCCCCCGGAACGCGCTTCACCAGCGCGACCGACGCCGACAGCGTCATCACCGGCCGCAGTCCGAAGTCGGCCGGAGTGCCGACCTCCGGGCTGGGCGAGATGCCGTAGACGGCGATCCCGGTGCGGACGAGGTCGAAGTGGCTCTCGGGGAGGGTGAGGGTGGCGGGCGAGTTGGCGATGTGCCGCACCTCGGGCCGCACGCCCTGCTCCTCCGCATACGACACCATCTCCCGGAAACGGGTGAGCTGGGCGTCGATGGAGGGATGCCCGGGCTCGTCGGCGCAGGCGAAGTGCGACCAGAGTCCGGTGATGCGGATGATTCCGTCCCGCTCGGCGTGCAGGGCCGCGCCGACCAGCTCGGCCCAGTCGTCGCCGGGCTGGCAGCCACCCCGCCCGAGGCCGGTGTCGGCTTTGAGCTGGACACGGGCGGGCGTTCGGGTTCTCGTCTGCTGAGCGGCAGCCGTCACCTCATCTAGAGCCCACATCCCGCTGACGGATACATCGAGGTCGGCCTCGACGGCCTCCCGCCAGGGCCCGCCGGGGGTCCACAGCCAGCACATGATCCGCCCGGGGAGACCGGCGGCCCGCAGCGCGAGGGCCTCCTCGGGTGTGGCGGTTCCCAGCCAGGCCGCCCCCGCCTCGACGGCGGCGCGTGCGCACGGCAGCGCGCCATGGCCGTAGGCGTCGGACTTGACCACGGCCATCAGCTGCGCACCAGGTGCGAGGGCGCGCAGGGTCCGCACGTTGGCCCGTAGCGCGGCCAGGTCGATCTCGGCGCGGGCGCGCAGCGGGGCGGTCGGCGGTGGTGCGGTCTCAGTCATGGCGCCCCCAGTGTCGCAGAGGGGTCTGAGCGTCGAGATCTCCGGCCGCCGGGTCACCGCTGCGGCGACGCGCGGTTCAGATCCGTAGGCCGTGCCGGGCCAGGTATTTCACCGGGTCGATGTCCGAGCCGTACCGGCGACGGGCGCGGACCTCGAAGTGCAGATGCGGGCCGGTGGCACGTCCGGTGCTGCCGACGCTGCCGATGCGGGTGCCGGGCCGGACCTTGGCGCCCCGCGCCACGGAAATGCGCGACAGATGGGCGTAGAGGACGTACCGGGAGTCGCTCATCCTCACCGTGACGGCCTTGCCGTACGCCCCTGACCACCGGGCCAGGACGACGACGCCGGAGCCCACCGCATAAACCGGGGTTCCCTTCGGTACGGCGAGGTCGATTCCGGTGTGATATCCGGCCACCGAATTGGCCTGCACCCGGTAGCGATTCGTGACCGTGTTCCGCCGCCGTATCGGCCGGCTCCACTTCTCCCCGGTGAGGAGGCGGTCGTCGTCCTCGTCCTCCCAGTCCTCGGGTTCGTCGACGGCCTCCAGCAACCCCTCGTACTCCGCGTCGTATTCGCCGCTGCACGTCCCGCCGGATTCCTCGCCGGAGGCTTCCGGGGCATGGGCAAGAACCCCGAACGCGGCACCCCCCAATACGACAGCCGCCCCTCCCAACACCTCACGCCGCGTTGCGCGACCTATATCCGATTCATCCATGCCGTCAGAGAACCATCGCCTCTTCAGCCCCGCACATGCCGCCGACAGGGATTACTCCCAACGGTTGTTTCTTCCCCCGGTACGGCGGCGGCACCACCCATCCGGCAGGCACCCGCGGGCACGGCTCCGCGCCCTCACCCCCGTACATCCCTCCACGCCCCCGGAATCGCCGCGGCAACGTCATGCGCCCCCACCGGTGCCCCATCCGCCGCAAACCGCCCCGCCAGCCCATGCAGATACGCCGCCGCACTCCCCGCGTCGACAGCCGAAAGCCCCGCCGCCAGCAGCGACCCCGCCAGCCCGGACAGCACGTCCCCACTGCCCGCCGTAGCCAGCCAGGCCGTCCCCGTCGGATTCACCCGCACCGCCCCACCCCCGGCGTCGGCGACCAACGTCGTCGACCCCTTCAGCAACACCGTCGCCGCATACCGCCCCGCCAACTCCCGCGCGAAGAACAGCCGAGCCCCCTCGACCTCCTCCCGCGAAACCCCCAACAACGCGGCCGCCTCCCCGGCATGGGGAGTCATCAGCGTCGGCGCGGTACGACGTCGTACGGCATCGGGTTCCGCCAGCCGCAACCCGTCCGCGTCCAGCAGCACCGGCACGTCCGCGCCCAGCACCTCCCCCACAGCCGACGCGTCGTCCCCGGCCCCGGGACCCACGACCCACGCCTGCACCCGGCCCGCCTCCCGCGGACCCTTGTCGGACACCAGGGTCTCGGGAAAGCGGGAGATCACCGCGTCCCCGGCCGGCCCGACGTACCGCACGGCCCCGGCCCCGCCCCGCAACGCCCCGGCCACGGCCAGCACCGCCGCCCCCGGATACCGCGCGGATCCGGCGGCGATCCCGACGACGCCCCGCCGGTACTTGTCGCTCTCACCGCCCGGCACCGGCAGCAGCGCAGCCACATCAGCGTGCTGCAATGCCTCCAACTCGGCCTCGACGGGCAGTTCAAGGCCGATGTCGACGAGCCGTACCGACCCGGCGTACTCCCGCGCCGGATCGATGAGCAACCCCGGCTTGTGCGTCCCGAAGGTCACCGTCAGATCGGCCCGGATCGCGGCCCCCCGCACCTCACCGCTGTCTGCCTCGACGCCACTGGGCAGGTCGACGGCGACCACGGCGGCCCGGGTGTCCGCGACCAGCGAGGCCAGCGGCGCCGCGTCCGCCCGCAGCCCGCCCTTTCCGCCGATCCCGACGATGCCGTCGACGACGAGGTCGGCCGACCCGATCAACTCCTCGGCGTCCCCCGGGCGCACGGTCCGGCCACCCGCCCGGCGCAGGGCCTCAAGACCCCCCGCGTGCGTCCGCTCGGGCGAGAGCAGCACCGCCGCGACCCCCGCACCACGCCGGGCAAGCCTCGCCCCCGCGTACAGCGCGTCGCCGCCGTTGTCCCCGCTGCCGACCAGCAGCACCACCCGGCTGCCGTACACCCGCCGCATCAACTGCCCGCAGGCGGCGGCGAGTCCGGCCGCCGCCCGCTGCATCAACGCACCCTCCGGCAGCCGTGCCATCAGCTCCCGCTCGGCGGCCCTGACCGTCTCCACGCTGTACGCAGTACGCATGGAGTCGAGTCTCTCGCGAACCCGCTACGTTCTGGGCTTGCGCCCCCACACGTACACCCGGTCGCCCTTCTTCAGTACGCCCCACAGCTTGCGGGCGTCGTCGTGGCGCAGGGTGACGCAGCCCCTGGAGCCCTCGAGGTTGTAGATGGTGCCGTAGACGGCATGGATGGCCTGTCCGCCGCTGAAGAACTGGGAGTACGGCATGGGGGTGTCGTAGAGCGTCGACACGTGATCCTTGTGGCGCCAGTAGATCGCGTGCCACCCGGTACGCGTCCCGAATCCGGCCCGCCCGGTCCGCATCGGCACAGGCCCGAAGACGACGTCCTTACCCCACTGCACCCACAGCAGCTGCCGACTGAGATCGACACACGTGACCCGATACGTCCGCACAGGACACTTCTTCGCGGCGTTGGGGTTCTTCCCCGCGGCGACGAGCTGCGTCCGCGACCAGGTGATGGGCCCGGCGATCCCGTCGGGCTCCAGCCCGTGCTTCTCCTGAAACGCCTGGATGACCTTGCAGTCGCTCGGGGACTGCTTCCCGTCCACCTTCAACTTCAGCGCCTGCTCGACCTGTCGCTGATAGGGCCCGGTCTCGTCGCTGCAGAAGGCCCGCTCAACGCCGCTGAAGAGGGGAAGATCCTCGACACGCACACGCATCTCTTCGGCGGATTCAACCGGCCCGTCGCTGTACGGCTCCCCCGCCGACACCGCCTCGGCCTCGGCATCGGCATCGGCGGCGGAAGCGGCCGGCACGGGTTCGGCGGAGGCGCTCCCCACGGGGAAGACGGCGGCAACGGCCAGCAGGACCGCGGCACTCCGACACACAAGACGTCCACTGAACATGCGCTCACATAAGCGTGGAGGGCCGACTGCGCCCGGGAGCCGCGCGGTGGGAATCACCCGTACGCGGCTACGCCTCCGCGACGACGACCGCCGAGGCCACCCCCGCGTCATGGCTCAGCGACACATGCCATGACCGCACGCCCAGCTCCGCCGCCCGCGCCGCCACCGTGCCCGTCACCCGCAGCCGCGGCTGCCCGCTGTCCTCCACGTACACCTCCGCGTCCGTCCAGTGCAGCCCTCCCGGCGCGCCCAGCGCCTTGGCCACCGCCTCCTTCGCCGCGAACCGGGCGGCGAGCGAGGCAACACCGCGACGCTCCCCGCTGGGCAACAGCAACTCACTCTCCCGAAACAGCCGTTCGGCCAGCCCGGGCGTCCGCTTGAGCGAAGCCTCGAACCGGTCGATCTCGGCCACGTCGATCCCGACGCCGATGATGCTCACCCGGGCACTCTACGGCGCACCGGGCGACTACCCCGGAACCTCCGGGTCCTCGGCGAACAACTCCTCGGCCCGCTCGACCGTGCGGGATCGCTCCAGCAGCGCGGTGTCCACGCGCCGTTCCGGCGGCCGGGTCTCCGTCACGCCGCCGCACTCAGTTCGCACCAGACGTACTTGCCGCGGTTGCCGTGCCTGGCCAGCGGCTGCCGGCCCCACACATCGGCGCAGGCCTCAACGTTTATCGAACGCGCTTCCGTAAGGTGGAGGCTGTGTCACTCGAACCTGAACCGTCGCGTGAAGGACGACTACTCCACCGTCACCGACTTCGCCAGGTTCCGAGGCTGATCCACCTCGTTGCCCCGCGCGGTCGCCAGCTCACACGCGAACACCTGGAGCGGCACCGTGGCCACGAGCGGCTGAAGCAACGTCGGAGTCGCCGGAATCCGAATCAAGTGATCCGCATACGGCACAACCGCCTCGTCCCCCTCCTCCGCGATCACGATCGTCCGCGCCCCCCGCGCCCGGATCTCCTGAATGTTGGACACGATCTTGTCGTGAAGGACGGACCGCCCCCGAGGCGAAGGCACGACCACCACCACCGGCAGATCCTCCTCGATCAACGCGATCGGCCCGTGCTTCAACTCCCCCGCCGCAAAGCCCTCGGCGTGCATGTACGCCAGCTCCTTGAGCTTCAACGCCCCTTCCAGCGCGACCGGATACCCCACGTGCCGCCCCAGGAACAGCACCGTGTTCTTCTCGGCGAGGGACCGCGCCAGTTCCCGCACCGGCTCCATGGTCTCCAGCACCCGCTCGACCTCACCGGAGATGTGCGACAGATCCCGGATCACCGCACCGATCTCGTCACCCCACTTCGTGCCCCGCACCTGCCCCAGATACAGGGCGACGAGATAGCAGGCCACGAGCTGCGTCAGAAAGGCCTTCGTCGACGCGACGGCCACCTCCGGCCCGGCGTGCGTGTACAGCACCGCATCCGACTCACGCGGAATCGTCGAGCCGTTGGTGTTGCAGATCGCCAGGACCTTCGAGCCCTGTTCCCTCGCATGCCGTAGGGCCATCAGCGTGTCCATGGTCTCGCCGGACTGGGAGATGGCGATCACCAGACTCCGCTGATCCAGAATCGGATCCCGGTACCGGAACTCGCTCGCGAGCTCCACCTCGCAGGGAATCCGCGTCCAGTGCTCGATGGCGTACTTGGCGATCAGCCCCGCGTGGAAGGCCGTACCGCAGGCGACGATGACGACCTTGTCGATCTCCCGGAGCGCGGCGCCCGGGATCCGCACCTCGTCCAGCGTCAGCGACCCGGAAGCGTCGATGCGTCCCAGCAACGTATCGGCGACCGCCTTGGGCTGCTCGGCGATCTCCTTGAGCATGAAGTAGTCATAGCCCCCCTTTTCCGCGGCCGACGCATCCCAGTCGACGTGATACGAGCGCACGTCGGCCGGACGGCCGTCGAAGCCCGTCACCGTCACCCCGTCCCGGCGCAGCTCCACCACCTGGTCCTGACCCAGCTCGATCGCCGACCGCGTATGGGCGATGAACGCGGCGACATCCGAGGCGAGAAAGGCCTCACCCTCTCCAACGCCCACCACAAGAGGCGAGTTCCGCCGCGCCCCCACGACCACATCGGGCTCGTCCGCATGCACCGCAACGAGCGTGAACGCCCCGTCCAGCCGCCGGCACACCAGCCGCATCGCCTCCGCGAGATCGGCGCATGACGAGAACTCCTCGGCGAGCAGATGCGCGACGACCTCGGTGTCGGTCTCGGAGGCGAGATCGTGCCCCCGCTCCTCCAACTCGGCCCGCAGACCGGCGAAGTTCTCGATGATCCCGTTGTGCACGACGGCGACCCGACCGGCGTTGTCGAGATGCGGATGGGCATTGGCATCGGTCGGCCCACCGTGCGTGGCCCACCGCGTGTGCCCGATCCCCGTCGTCCCCGTCGGCAGCGGCCGGTCGACGAGTTCCTTCTCCAGGTTGACCAGCTTCCCGGCCTTCTTCGCGGCGGCCATCCCGCCATCCGCGAGCACCGCCACACCCGCCGAGTCGTACCCCCGGTACTCCAGCCGCTTCAGCCCGGCCATCACCACATCAAGCGCCGACTGCGACCCCACGTATCCCACGATTCCGCACATGGCCGCAGCCTAAGGTCCGACGCCCGCCTGAACGCGGCACCTCCTGCCCGAAATCGGAAATTCTCAGCCGGTTACGAGCCCTCGGATTGCTCATGTCTTGGCTCGATACGCCCTCATGGCCAACGGATAGAACACCAGCGCGATCCCCGCAGCCCAGACCAACGACCACAGCACCGGCTCCGCCACCGCCCCACCCAGCAGCAGCCCCCGGAACGCATCCGACAGATGTGTCACCGGATTGACGTCGCTCCACGCCTGGAGCCACCCCGGCATGGTGTCCACCATGACGAACGCGCTGCTGGTGAAGGTGATCGGGAAGATGATGGTGAACGCGAACGCCTGTACCTTCTCCGCGTCCCCGGCGAGCATCCCGATCAGCACCGCGCTCCAGGACACCGCCGCCGCGAACACCACCAGCAGCAGCGCCCCGAGCAGGAAGCCGTCCAGTCCGCCGGTGATCCGGAAGCCGAGCGCCAGACCGAGGCCGATCATCAGCAGCATCGCCCACACATGCTTGGCCAGATCCGCGGTGATCCGCCCGATGAGCGGGGCGGAGCGGGCTATCGGCAGGCTGCGCAGGCGGTCGAAGACGCCCTTGGTGAGGTCTGTGTTGAGCGCCATCGCCGTGTACATGGTCATGAACAGGGTGTTCTGCACGATGATCCCGGGCAACGCGTACTTCAGATACGCCTCCGGCGACCCGGCCATCTGCCCGCCCAGCACGTAGGTGAAGAGGAACACGAACATGATCGGCGTGATGCTGTAGTCGACCAGTTCGAGCGGATTGTGCTTCACCGCGACCAGGCTCCGCCAGGCCATCGTGAACGTCTGCTGCAACCCGGCCAGTGGCGGCACACGGCCCGACTTGGTGATCGGTGCCGTCACAGTCGTCGCGGTCATGACCGGCTCACCGCCTTCTCCAACTCGCTGTCGGAGTCCCGTACGGCCGTGCCGCCGTTGCCCTCGGGCTCGCCGGGTTCGGCGCGGTGGCCCGTCAGGGCCAGGAAGACCTCGTCGAGCGAGGAGCGGCGCAGTGCCAGCTCGCGCACCGCGATGCCCTCACGGTCGAGCGTGCGCACCACGGCCGGCATCAGCGCGGGGTCCTTCACCGGGGCCGTCACCGTCTCGCCCTCTATCTGGGTCTGCGGACCGGCCGCCTCGGCGACAAGAAGATGCGCCCGCGCAAGATCCTGCGCCAGCACCGGCCGCAGTTGCAGCACCTGGCCGCCGACCTGCGACTTCAGCTGGTCCGGCGTGCCCTCGGCGATCACCCGGCCCTTGTCGATCACCACGATGTCGTCGGCGAGTACATCGGCCTCGTTCAGATACTGCGTGGTCAGCAGGGCGGTCGCACCGTCCGCGACCAGGCCCCGCAGCAGGTCCCACAGCTCACCGCGGCTGTGCGGGTCCAGGCCGGTGGTCGGCTCGTCCAGGAAGAGGATGCTGGGCCGGCCCACAAGGCTGGCCGCCAGGTCGAGCCGCCTGCGCATGCCTCCGGAGAACGTCTTCACGGCCCGCCCGGCCGCGTCCGTCAGCTGAAAGCGCTCCAGCAGCTCACCCGCCCTCGCCTTGGCCTCGCGCCGCGGCATACCGAGCAAGCGGCCGATGAGCAGCAGATTCTCGGTACCGGTCAGGTTCTCGTCCACCGCCGCGTACTGCCCGGTCAGCCCGACGAGGGCGCGGACGACTCCGGCCTCCCGGACCACATCGTGACCGGCCACATGGGCCCGGCCGGCGTCGGGGCGCAGCAGGGTCGCGAAGATCCGTACGGCGGTCGTCTTCCCCGCGCCGTTGGGACCCAGCAGCCCGAGCACCGAGCCCTTGCGGGCCCCCAGGTCGACCCCGGCCAGCGCCTCGGTCTCCTTGAACCGCTTGACCAGGCCTTCCGCCTCAATCGCATACGTCATGAGTCACCCCTCGACGTTCATGGACCCCGGCCTGGGCCCACCCTTCCCACAACTGTGACGCACGCCACTGACATTCCCCCCTTGCCCGGGTTCGCCCCGGGATGCGGCCACGTGACGGACCCCACCCCGCCAACCGTTCGTACGCCCGTAACAATGGACTGTGATCTCTCCGGTCTCCTCGATGCCCCGGAGCGCCCACCGGCACAGGCCGGAGGCGACTCCCTACGTCGACCTCACCCGCACGGAGTGGAGCGCGTTGCGCAACAAGACGCCGCTCCCGCTCACCGCCGAGGAGGTCGAGAAGCTGCGCGGCCTCGGCGATGTCATCGACCTCGACGAGGTGCGGGACATCTACCTCCCGCTCTCCCGGCTCCTCAACCTCTACATCGGCGCCACCGACGGCCTCAGAGGCGCCCTGAACACGTTCCTCGGTGACACCGGCGAAAAGGGCTCCCAGTCCGGCACACCGTTCGTCATAGGCGTCGCCGGCTCCGTCGCCGTGGGAAAGTCCACGGTCGCGCGCCTTCTTCAGGCCCTGCTCTCCCGCTGGCCCGAACACCCGCGCGTCGAGCTGGTCACCACCGACGGTTTCCTCCTGCCCACCAAGGAGCTGGAGGACCGCGGCCTGATGTCGCGGAAAGGCTTCCCCGAGTCGTACGACCGCCGCGCCCTCACCCGCTTCGTCGCCGACATCAAGGCGGGCAAGGACGAGGTCACCGCGCCCGTCTACTCCCACCTCATCTACGACATCGTCCCCGGCCAGAAGCTCACGGTCCGCCGCCCGGACATCCTGATCGTCGAGGGGCTGAACGTGCTCCAGCCCGCCCTCCCCGGCAAGGACGGCCGCACCCGGGTCGGTCTCGCCGACTACTTCGACTTCAGCGTGTACGTCGACGCCCGTCCCGAGGACATCGAGCGCTGGTACCTGAATCGTTTCCGCAAACTCCGCGACACCGCCTTCCAGAACCCGTCGTCGTACTTCCGCAAGTACACCCAGGTCTCCGAGGAGGAGGCCCTCGACTACGCCCGCACCACCTGGCGCACGATCAACAGGCCGAACCTCATCGAGAACGTGGCCCCCACCCGGGGCCGCGCCACCCTGATCATCCGCAAGGGCCCTGACCACAAGGTGCAGCGGCTGAGCCTGCGCAAGCTGTAGCCGGGCCCCCGGACGCAACGCAGGCCTGTTAAAAAGGCGTCATGCTGCATCTGCGCCTGATCACCCCGGCCGACAAGACCGACGACGTGGTCCGACTGATCGAGAAGACGGTCGGCGCCACGCACCTCGTGGTGATGCCGGGCGCCGCCCGCAACCCTGCGGGAGACGTCGTGATGTGCGACGTCGCACGCGAGGCGGGCGACGAACTCATCGGCGCGCTAAGGGCGTTGGACCTCGACAAGACCGGCTCGATCGCCGTCGAGAACATCGACCTGTCGCTCTCCAAGCGCGCCGAGAAGGCCGAGGACGAAGCACCCGGCGAGGGCGCGGACGCGGTCCTGTGGGAGCACCTCTCGGACGCGACGCACGAGGAGTCGACGCTGTCGATCACGTACGTCGCCTTCATCACGCTCGCCACGATGATCGCGGCCTGCGGTGTGGTCCTCGACAACGCGATCCTGATCGTGGGCGCGATGGCGGTCGGCCCGGAGTTCGGCCCGCTGGCGGGCTTCTCCACGGCGATCGTCCAGCGCCATCCGCGCCTCGCCCTGCGCTCCCTGACCGCGCTGCTGGTCGGCTTCGGGGTGGCGATGGCGGTGACGGTCGGTTTCAGCCTCTTCATGGACGCGATCGGTCAGTTCTCAGAAGGGCAGTTGGAGGACGACCGCCCCAACACGGCCTTCGTCTACGCCCCCGACGCGTTCTCCTTCATCGTGGCGGTCCTCGCAGGCATCGCCGGCACCCTGTCCCTGACCTCCGCCAAGTCGGGCGCCCTGGTAGGCGTCGCCATCTCCGTGACGACAGTCCCCGCAGCAGCCAACGCGGCAGTCGCCCTGAGCTACGGCGACACCAAACAGACCTGGGGCTCCACAGAGCAACTCCTGCTGAACCTGCTCGGCATCATCCTCGCCGGCACCCTGACACTCCTGGCCCAGAAATGGCTCTGGACAACACAACGCGGGAAGAGCAACGCCCTCTAGGGGCGCGGGGAACTGCGCGACAAGCCACAACGAGACCCGCAGCCCGCAACGAGACAGAACCCCCCGCCCCTACCCGGCAATTCAGCCCAACGCCGACTTCACAGCATCCGCAAGCCGCCCCGCCACAGACCGAGCCTGATCAATATCCGCGGCCTCAACCATCACCCGCACCAACGGCTCGGTACCGGACGGCCGCAACAACACCCGCCCGGTAGACCCGAGTTCACGCTCGGCCTCGGTAACCGCGTTGGCCAGCTCGGCAGAGGTCTTCACCCGCGACCTGTCAACGTCCGGCACATTGATCAGCACCTGCGGCAACCGCTCCATGACAGAAGCAAGATCCCGCAGCGTACGACCCGTACGGGCCACCTCGGCCGCCAACAGCAGCCCGGTCAGCGTCCCGTCACCGGTGGTGGCGTGATCGAGGATGATGACATGCCCCGACTGCTCGCCACCGAGCGCGTAGCCGTGCCGCTTCATCTCCTCCAGGACGTACCGGTCACCGACGGCGGTCTGAATGAGCGTCAGTCCCTCGCGTTCCAGGGCCAGTTTGAAGCCCAGGTTCGACATGACCGTCGCGACAACGGTGTGGGAGCGCAGTGCGGAACGCTCCCGCATCGCAAGCGCGAGTACGGCCAGGATCTGGTCGCCGTCAACCTCCTCACCGGCGTGGTCGACGGCGAGACAGCGGTCGGCGTCGCCGTCGTGGGCGATACCGAGCGCGGCTCCGTGCTCGACGACGGCGGCCTTCAAAAGGCCCAGATGCGTGGAGCCGCAGCCGTCGTTGATGTTGAGCCCGTCCGGCTCGGCACCGATGGTGATCACTTCGGCGCCGGCCTGCGAGAACGCCTCGGGCGAAACCCGCGCGGCAGCGCCGTGTGCCTCGTCGAGGACGATCTTCAGCCCGTCGAGGCGGTTCGGCAGCGCGGAGAGAAGGTGGGCGACGTACTGGTCGGCCCCTTCTTCGTACGTCCGCACCCGCCCGACACCCGCACCCGTGGGCCGGTTCCAGGGAGCGCCGGTGCGGTGCTCCTCGTAGACGGCCTCGATTCGGTCCTCCAGCTCGTCGGCGAGCTTGTGGCCGCCGCGGGCGAAGAACTTGATGCCGTTGTCGGGCATGGCGTTGTGGCTGGCGGAGAGCATCACACCGAGGTCCGCGCCGAGCGCGCCGGTGAGGTGGGCGACCGCGGGCGTCGGCAGCACACCGACGCGCAGGACGTCCACACCCGCGCTGGCCAGGCCCGCGACCATGGCGGCCTCCAGGAACTCCCCGGACGCACGCGGGTCTCGGCCGACCACGGCGGTCGGCCGGTGCCCCTCGAACGTGCCGGCCTCGGCCAGTACGTGCGCCGCGGCGACGGAGAGGCCGAGCGCCATCTCGGCCGTCAGATCCGCGTTGGCGACACCGCGCACGCCGTCCGTGCCGAAGAGTCGTCCCACTTGTCCTCCATACGTTCACAGTTCCCGGAAGGGGCTCAAACTTGAAGCCCTCTAAGAATCTGATGAAACCCCTGTTTGGAAAGCATCCGATCACGCCAGCCTTTGAGCGTCTTGTGTCGTTATACGCCTCTGGCTGTGATAAACGAACGCCCCGACGGCACTGTGGCGTGCCGCCGGGGCGTTCGGAGTACGAGCAGACGCCGCGGTGATTAGCGCTTGCTGTACTGCGGGGCCTTGCGAGCCTTCTTGAGACCGGCCTTCTTGCGCTCGACCGCACGGTCGTCGCGGCGGAGGAAGCCGGCCTTCTTGAGGGCGCCGCGGTTGTTGTCCACGTCGGCCTCGTTCAGTGCACGGGCCACACCGAGGCGCAGGGCGCCGGCCTGACCCGAGACGCCGCCACCCGCGATGCGGGCGATGACGTCGTAGCGGCCCTCGAGCTCGAGGACCTTGAACGGCTCGTTGACTTCCTGCTGGTGCACCTTGTTGGGGAAGTAGTCCTCAAGGGTGCGACCGTTGATCTTCCACTTGCCGGTGCCCGGGACGATCCGGACGCGGGCGATGGCGTTCTTACGGCGACCCAGGCCGGCGGCCGGCTGGGCCTCGCCGAATTGGGAAGCCATGGACTCCGAGGTGTACTCGCCCTCGACGGGCACCTCGGACTCGGTGGTGTAGCTCTCGATGTCGACGATCTCTTCGCCCTCGACGGGCGTCTCGACGGTGGTCTCGGCCACGATTCTCCTCAGATTCTCTTCAGTCTTAGGGGGTGGCCGGACTTACTGCGCGACCTGGGTGATCTCGAACGGAACCGGCTGCTGCGCAGCGTGCGGGTGGTTCTCGCCCGAGTAGACCTTCAGCTTCGTGAGCATCTGACGGCCCAGGGTGTTCTTGGGGATCATGCCCTTGATGGCCTTCTCGACGGCCTTCTCGGGGTTCTTCGCCAGCAGCTCGTCGTAACGGACGGAGCGCAGACCACCCGGGTAACCGGAGTGGCGGTACGCCAGCTTCTGGGTCTTCTTGTTGCCGGACAGGTGGACCTTGTCGGCGTTGATGATGATGACGAAGTCGCCCATGTCCATGTGCGGGGCATAGACCGGCTTGTGCTTGCCACGGAGGAGGTTCGCAGCGGTGGTAGCCAGACGGCCGAGGACGACGTCCTGGGCGTCAATGACGTGCCACTGGCGAGTCACATCGCCGGGCTTGGGGCTGTACGTACGCACTTCGTAGCCTTCGCTTCTTCAGTGGATGGGTCCTGACACATGGCATCACTGAAGCGATCGTGCAGCTGGGGACGACAATGCCGGGAACGTTGCCCGTATGCCGCCCACTGGTAACTGCTCCAGGGAACCTACGTAAGGGCCTCTCGCGTGAAAACGACCAAGCCGATACGCATAACGAACTTGAAGAGTACCCGCGCCGCCCCGGATGGGTCAAAACGACATCGCGGCCACTGGTCCCACCGTGACCTGTGAGACAGGCGGGCACACAGGTTGCCGTCCCGTCTAAGATGCGGCCCATGAGCTTTGGGCAGGGGGGTCCTCAGTCCCAGTGGGATCCCTGGAAACCGAATTCGCAGCAGCAGCCGTGGAGCGACGGCGACACCCGGACACCGGACTGGGCTGCACTCGCCGAGGCGTCGGAGACGCGCAACAAGCGTCGCAGACTGCTGCTCGTCGGCGGCGGCGCGCTGGCCACCGTCGCGATAGGCGCCGCGGTCGCCGTGGCCGTGGTGTCGGCGAACGGCGACAGTGAGGCGTCCGGCAACCCGTCCTCCCAGCTGCCGTCGACCGCGGACATCCCGAGCGCGTCCGGGACGGACCCGTCGTTCGCGCCGACCAGCGCGCCGCCGCCGCTGGATCCGAAGGACTTCATCGCCACCAAGAGCAAGGACACCGCTCCGCTCGGCGCGCAGATCCTCTTCCCGGGCACGCAGCTGACCATGGGCGAGACGGTGTACAAGAAGGGCCCGACGGCGGACACGACGAAATGTGCCTCGGCCGTCAACGATCAGGGCACCCTCGGCAAGATCCTCACCGCCAACGACTGCACCCGCCTCCTGCGCGTCACCTACCTCAAGGACGGCGCCGCGGTGACGGTCGGCGTGGCCGTCTTCGACACCGAGGCACAGGCGACGAAGGCCAAGGGGCAGGCCGACGACAAGAGCGTCATCGCGTCCCTGGCGGGCGGCGGCGTCAAGCCCTTCTGCAATGCCGCCCTGTGCCGCACGACCACCAACTCCTACGGCCGTTACGCCTACTTCACCGTCGCCGGCTTCTTCAACGGCAAGGACGTCACGACGAAGGACACGCAGGTTTTCCAGATCGGCGACGACCTGGCCGAGTTCACGTTCCGCCAGATCCGCAGGCGGGGCGAGGCCCAGGCCTCGGCGGCGGCGAACGAGTAACGCCGCACCCGCTCCCCCGTCCGCCGGAGCCTCCCGTACCGGGCGACAATCGCCGCACGTCGTGTCGGGGAGGGGGCGGGGGTCGTGCGGATGCGGGGCCGGATCGGGCTGCTCGGGGCCGCGGCAGGCGGCGCGCTGCTGGCCCCGCTGGGAGTGTGGGCCTGGCCCGACCAGGACGAGGGCGGGGCCGGACCCCGCGCGGTCCCGACCGATCTGCGGGACCGGGACCCCGGGGCGACCCCCGAGGCGCGCCGGGTGTACGCCATGCTCGCCCAGCTGGAGAACGCCGCGCGCCGCGGCCGCCCGAGCCGTACGGTGATCGGCCAGCACGTGGAGCTGCACAACGAGCGGTACAACGCGCAGTACGGCGACTACCGCGGCACCAAGGCGCCGGGCTACTACTACCGCAAGGCCCGCGACATCACCGGCCGCCTGCCCGGCTTCGTCGAGCTGGACCTCGGCCCCGGCTACGGCCAGCCCGGCTGGGCGGTGGGCCAGGCGCGCTCCTACTCCGGCGCATGGCCCAGCTGCCGCCCGTCCTGGGGGTACGTCGAGGACGCCGTGGACCTCGCCGTCGGCGTGTGGGCGGGACTGCCCAGGGCGGCCGACGGCTCGTACCGCACCTCCGGCACGCACCGTGAATGCGCGTCCGGAACCGAGGTCTCCCTGCCGCACAACGGGGGCGCTCCGGCGGGCCTGGTCGGGTTCTCCTTCCACCAGCCGTACCCGGGCAGCCCCGTCAAGGGCTTCGAGCAGACCCTGCGTCGCAACTCTCCCGCGGCGAAGGACCCCCGCTGGTTCACCCGGGTCGTGAGCCGGGGCACCGCCGAGCACAGGGACCTGCTGCGCGACCTCGCCTATCTCGCGGACCACCTGGGCTACCTCGCCGACCGTGGCGTACCGGTGCTGCTGCGGCCGTACCACGAAATGAACACGGCGCCGGGCCGCGGCTTCTGGTGGGCGGGCCAGGACCCGGCCGCCTTCCGGGAGCTGTGGCAGGTGACATACGACTACCTCGTGCACCGTCGCGGCCTGCACAACCTGATCTTCGTGTGGGCGCCGAACTCCTGGGACGGCACCTACGGCCGGGAACCCGGGGCGTACTACCCGGGCGGGCGCCATGTCGACATCGTCGGCGTCGACGACTACAGCGACACCCCGGCCGAGCCGTTCGGCCGGGGAGCCTGGACCGAGGTGTGGCACCGGGGCCTGGAGGAGTTCCGCAGGCCCCGGATCGTCTCCGAGTCCTTCCACGTACCGCTCAACGCGGCGCAGCCGAAGACCTTGGCCGGAACGCCATGGGTGCTGTGGACGGTGTGGGGGCAGGCACTGTCGTACGACAACGTCTCCGCGCCCCGGAAGAAGAACACCGCAGAGGACGTGAAACGGACGTACCACTCGTCTCGCGTGATCACGGCGCAAGACTTCACTTGATTAACTTTTGAACACATCTCCCTCACACCTGTTCCATGCACCCGACACGCATGCAAGTATCGTGCTCCTGTTCGGCCAATTTGTTTGGGCGCCTGGGGGGCATCTGAGCGGCGAGTGGCCGGCTAACGCCAACGAGGCGTTGAGGGGTGGGGATCCCAGAGTGAAGGTGCCGTGCTGCGCTCCGGCGTGCCACGGCTGAGATCTGTCGCTGCCTCAACGCACCACCGATCTCACGGGAGTTCCGCAGTCGTCATGGCATCGACACTGGTTGACGGGGGTGTGCCGCATTCGCGGCACAATCAGAAACTGGCCAAGCGCACGGCGGCTTGGCGGCCGGGAATTTTGCCGTTCCTCATTCCTCTGGTAGGGCTGCTCGTCTTCAGCCTCTGGTCGTACACACCCTCCGACTCACCGCTGGCCTGGCTGATCACCATCTGCTGGGCCCTGCCCGTCCCGGGTGTACTCGTGTCCATACAGGGCTTCGTCCTGATCCGCCGCCGTAACCGCAAGGCGCATCTGATGACCCCGCCCGCTCCGGTGGAGACGGATTTCCTGATCACGCTCGTGCCGACCATCGGCCGGCACGACACCTACCCGGCGCTGGAACGTTCCGTCTTGTCCTACGTGGAGCACCTCCCCGAGTGGTTCCCGTACATGCGGGTGGACGTCCTCACCGAGGAGGGCTGCGAGGCCGCCGACCGGATCGACGCCCTGGCGGCGACCAGCCCCCTGATCCGCGTGGTCACGGTCCCGAAGGTCTACCAGACCAGGAACGGCACCCGGTTCAAGGCCCGCGCCAACAACTACGCCCACGAGCTGCGCATCGAGGAGGGCGAGGCGCTGGAGAACGTCTGGGTGCTGCACATGGACGACGACACCGGCGTCGGCCCCGACACCGCGGCGTCCCTCGCCCAGTTCATCAACCGCCAGCGCCGGGCCACGCCCGACGAGGTCAAGCACATGGCGCAGGGCATCCTGACGTACCCGCGGGAGAACGCGGTCAGCATGTTCACGTGGTTCGCCGACGCCATTCGCCCGGCGGACGACATCGCACGATTCCGCGCCTTCACGGGCCTCGGCACGCCGGCCGCCGGCGTGCACGGCGAGCTCCTCGTCATCCGCGCGTCCATCGAAGCCGAGATCGGCTGGGACTTCGGCCCCAAGGAGATCGTCGAGGACGCCCGGCTGGCCCTGACCTTCTGCCGTATCTACCCGGGCCGCAGCGATTGGTTCAACGGCCGCTGCTACGGCGCCTCACCGGCCAACTCCAAGGACTTCATCAAGCAGCGCGAGCGCTGGGCCTGGGGCCTGGTCGCCCTCTGCTTCAACCGCAAGGTGCCGCTCCGTTACCGCTGGTTCCTGACCATCTGTGTGACGAGCTGGATCCTGGGCCCGCTCCAGCACGTCGGCACTGTGATCTTCCTGGGCTGGTTCATCGGCGACATGAACACCTCCCCCGTGACCCAGTCGGTCGTCGTGCTGTGGTCGATCAGCTTCGCCTATGTGATCTGGGCGTACTGGGAGGGCCTGCGGCTCAACGCGATCGCCTCGGCGAACGGCCGGCGCAAGTGGTGGGAGCCCTTCGCGGTGATCCTCATGCTGCCCCTGTTCTCCCTCATCGAGGGGATCGGCGGCATCAAGGGCCTGTGGAAGTTCATCCGCCGCGAGGAGAACAAGTTCGTCGTCATCGCCAAGCCCGCCTGACCCGGAAGAGACCGACACCTCATGAAGCGCGCCCGCTTGCCTCTGCTCGCCGTGCTGCCCGTAACCGTCATCTCCTTCGTGATCGCGGTCCCCTTCGTCGCCGGTGACCATCCGCTGCGCTGGGAGGCGGGCTCACTCCTGCCCGACCTCGTCCTCAACGGCGAGGACACCGGGCGGTCGGATGCCCCCGCCGACGGGACCACCGCCCCGGGCACCTCGACCCCGGGAGCCTCGGACATCGCCAAGGTGGACCAGGAATGGAAGGAGGGCATGCCGCAGTGGGGCGTCCAGCTCTACTGGGAGGACAACCCCAAGCACTCCACCGAGTACGTCGAGAAGCAGGCCAGACTGCACGCCGACTACCTGGTCGGTCTGCACGCCAACTCCGTCAGCGTGAGCTTCCCCTTCTTCACCGGCGACCTCGACTCCACCAAGATCAGCCAAGGTGGCAGGACACCCACGCCCGAGCGGCTCACCCGCGTCCTTCAGATCTTCCACGAGGCCGGGCTGCGCACGACCGTACGGCCGCTGATGGACGAGACGTCCCTCGATGTGGACAACGGCGGCTGGCGCGGAAAGATCGACCCCGCCGACCGCGACGCCTGGTTCTCCTCGTACAAGAAGTTCCTGACGCCCTACCTGAAGGCAGCGGAAGGTGAGCAGGCGGCGACCTTCGTCATCGGCACCGAGCTGAACTCCATGGAGGGCGACACCCGCTGGGACACCCTGGTCGCCTCCGCCGAGAAGACCTTCTCCGGCGAGGTCGCCTACGACGCCAACTGGGACAACTACGTCTCCGGCCGCATCAACATGCCGGTCAGCCACCTCGGCGTGGACGCCTACTTCCCCGTGAAGGTGGCCGACACCGCGCCCGTCGACACACTGGTGGACGGCTGGAACGACTGGCTGGACAAGAAGGCCACCGGCCCGCTGCCCAACATCACCATCGCCGAGGCCGGCATCGGCGCGATGAAGGGCGCCTACAAAGCACCCGGCGACTTCTACACCAAACGCGCGGTCAACCCCCAGGTGCAGGCCAACTGGTACACCGCCGTCTGCCAGGTCGTGCAGGAACGCCAGATGAGCGGCGTCTATTGGTGGTCGGTCTACTTCGACGACGACCCGAACTCGAAGCCGGACGACAAGGTCGCCTCCCGGCTCGACTTCGCCGGGCGCCCTCTCACCGAGAAAGCCATCAAGTCCTGCTTCACCTCTGATTACGCAGGCCCTGGGACCGACACCGCTAGCTGACCGAGCGAGGCAATCATGCAAGAAGCCATCATTTTGGTGGGCGGCAAGGGAACCCGCCTGCGCCCCCTGACGAACCACACCCCGAAACCGCTGCTGAACGTCGCGGGCTCGTCCTTCATCCGGCACCAGATAGCCAAGCTGATGGACGCCGGGGTCGAGCACGTGGTGTTCGCCACCTCATATCTCGCCAGTCTCTTCGAGGAGGAGTTCAGGGACTTCTCCCAGGAGCTGGAGATCTCCTACGCGGTCGAGAGCGTCCCGCTCGGCACGGGCGGCGCCATCCGCAACGCGGCCCGCCTGCTGCGCGGTACGTCGGATGCACCTGTTCTCATCCTCAACGGCGACATCCTGTCCGGCGTCGATCTGCGCGCCATCCTGGAGCACCACGAGGCGCACCGAGCGGATGTGACCCTGCACCTCACCCGGGTCGCCGACCCGCGCGCCTTCGGCCTGGTCCCCACCGACGAGACCGGAAGGGTGCTGTCCTTCCTCGAGAAGCCCAAGACGGCCGAGGAGTGCGTCACCGACCAGATCAACGCCGGCTGCTACGTCTTCAGCCGGTCCGTGCTGGACGCCATTCCGGCCGACCGCGAGGTCTCGGTCGAGCAGGAGACCTTCCCGCAGCTCGTCGCCCAGGGGCAGCGCGTTTTCGGCCACATCACGACCGACTACTGGCGGGACCTCGGCACACCGCTGGCCTTCGTCCACGGGTCCGCCGACCTGATCACCGGCACGGCGGCCTCTCCCCTGGTGGAGCGCCCGGCCGATGCCCTGATCCATCCCACAGCCACCGTCGACCCGACCGCCCGCATCACGGGCGGCTCGACGATCGGCCCGCACGCCGTCATCGGCGCACATGTGGTCGTCGACCGCTCCATCATCGGCGGGAACGTCACCGTGGCCGACGGTGCCCGGATCCACGAGTCCGTGGTCGACCACGACTCCTCGATCGGCAGCGAATCGTTCCTTCTCGAGGCCGTGGTGGGCTGCCATGCGCACGTCGGCGCCCAGAACGAACTGCCCGCCCAGCTCCGGCTGTCGTGCGGCATCCGCATTCCTGCCCAGGGTGTGCGCGTCAGCGGTACGGCTGTCGCCTGCCCGACGGTCCACTGAAGTCGCCGGCCCGCCCGGACAGTTACTGGAGAACCGTGACCCGCCATCGTTCAACGGCCGCGCAGACAGAGCCTCTTCGCAAGTACCGGCCGGACATTCAGGGCCTGCGTGCCGTCGCCATCATGATGGTGGTCAGCATGCACGTCGGCATACTCGACATCCACGGCGGCGTGGACGTCAGCTTCGTGCTGAGCGGCTTCCTCATCGGCAGCCAGCTCCTCGCCGAGATCGACAAGACCGGCAAGGTGTCACTGAGCAAGTTCTGGGCCCGCCGTATGCGGCGACTCGCCCCGGGCATGGCCGTCGTCATCCTCGCCACGGCGGCCCTGGCATGGGTCTACGGCAGCCCGCTCAGGTTCCGCGGCTACATGGAGGACGGTCTCGCCTCCGCACTGAGCATCATGAACTGGCGGCTCGTCGAGACGGGCACCGACTACTTCGCCAACGACGGAACCCAGTCCCCGTACCAGCACTTCTGGTCGCTGGGCATCGAGGAACAGTTCTATGTGGCCGCCCCGCTCGTCCTGTTCACCACGGTCTGGCTGAGCCGCACCGTCTTCCGCAACCGCGTCCTGGTGGGCCTGTTCCTCGTGGCCGTGGTGGGCGGGTCACTGTATCTGTCCGTCCAGCAGACCGCTTCGAACCAGCCCCTCGCGTACTTCGGCACCCACACCCGCATCTGGGAACTCACCTTCGGCATCCTGCTGGCCCTCGGTGCTCCGCTTCTCTCCCGAATGAATCGTGGGCTGGCGGCGTTCATCTCCTGGGCGGGACTGGCCACCGCGATCGGCACCGCGCTCCTCATCACCCCGGAAACCGCCTTGCCGGGATACGCCGTGGCCGGCCCCGTACTGGGCGCTTCCATGGTCATCGCCGGCGGGTGTGCCGCTCCCCGCCTGGGCGCGGAACGGCTGCTGAACAACCCGGTGTTCAACTCCGTCGCCAACGTCAGCTACGGCTGGTACCTCTGGCACTGGCCGATCCTCATCCTCTGGCCGGACATCACCGGCCACGAGCTCTCCTACTCGGACCGGTTCCGTGTCGCCTCGCTGTCGCTGATCCTGGCGTACGCCATGTTCTACATGGTCGAGGCCCGCTTCCGGAACAACCCCCAGCTGGTGGCCCGCCCCTGGAAGGGAATCTTCGCCGGCGGTACGGCCGTTGCGGGCACCGCCGCTGCCGCGGCCTTCGCCATGACCGCGCTCCCGCTGAACCTCTCGACCACGGCCGTCGCCGCGGACGGGACCGTCGGCTACTCCGGCCCGGATTCGGTGAGGAATTCCGTGCCCCAGACGAAGCTCTCCAACGTCGCCCAGAGCTCTCTGCCGAAGTCTCCCGACGACAAGACCCACTACGGCTGTATCGACAACACCGATGTCACCGAGTTCGTCATGCGCGACAACTGCGTCATCGGAGACCCTCAGGGGAAGGCCTCGATCGTCGTGATCGGCGACTCCCACGCCTGGCAGTGGGGCGACGCCTTCCATGAGATCGGGAAGAAGCTCAACGCCAAGATCATCACCATGGCGAAGGGCGGCTGCTCCCCCGAGGTCTACTCCATCAAGAACCCCGAGCTGAACCGCGAGTACTCCGAGTGCGACAGCTGGCGGGAATCGGCGTTCGAACAGCTCAAGAGCCTCAAGCCCGATGTCATCGTCGTCACCAACCGTGTCCGCCAAGAGGCGCGCGAAGCCGGCGCCGAAAAGGCCTTCCAGGTCTTCGAGGACACCGGCGCCAAGCTGGTCTACCTCACGGACACCCCGCAGCCCGGCAGGAACGTACCGGACTGTCTCGCCACCCACACCGACGACATCTCGGCCTGCAATCCCGCACAGGACCAGGCCATCGAGTATCCCGAGTACCGGGCGATGGAGCAGAAGGTGGCCAAGCGCCACGGCGCCGAAGTCATCGACACCCTGCCCGCGTTCTGTGCCGACAACGTATGCCCGACGGTGATCGCCGACCAGATCGTCTACTTCGACTCGAGCCACATCACGGCAGGCTACGCAAAGACGCTGGTTCCCTATCTCCAGCCGACCCTGAAAGCGGTCCTGGCCGACTGACCCCCCTCACCCGCAACACCCCGCCGACGGCAACGTCCGCTTGTTCCGCGCCTCCCTGTTCCGCGCGGCCAGCAACTCGTCGGCGGGGTAACCGACTTCCTCCAGCGTCAGCCCATGCGGCCGTACGACGTGCACGGCGGAGTCGCGTACGCCGGCGGCGAGCACCTTGCCGGGCCAGTCGGCCCCCCGATGCCCGTCCCCCACGAACAGCAACGCCCCGATCAACGACCGCACCATGTTGTGGCAGAAGGCATCGGCCCGAACCGTCGCGGTGATGATCCCGTCGTCGCCCCGCACCAGGCTCAGCTCCTGAAGGGTACGAATGGTGGTCGCCCCCTCCCGCTTCTTGCAGTAGGCGGCGAAGTCGTGCTCGCCCAACAGCCGCCCCGCCGCCTCGTTCATGGCGTCGACGTCGAGCGGCCAGTCGTGCCAGAGGACATGGCTGCGCAGCAACGGATCAACACCACCCGGATTGTCGGTGACGCGATACGCATACCGCCGCCAGACAGCCGAGAACCGTGCGTTGAAGCCGCTGGGCGCCTCCCGCAGGGCCCACACCCGAACATCCTTGGACAGCCGCCCGGCAAGCCGCTTGAGCAGCTTCTCGTGATGCTCCCCCCACACCTCCCGAGGCAGATCGACATGCGCGACCTGCCCCCGCGCGTGCACCCCGGCATCGGTACGCCCGGCCACGGTCAGCTCATACGTCGTGTTCCCCGACCGCGTGACAGTCCGCAGGGCATCCTCGATCTCCCCCTGCACGGTCCTGCGCCCACCGGCCTGCTTGGCCCAGCCGGAGAACTCGGTCCCGTCGTACGACAGGTCGAGCCGGACACGGACGTAACCGGGCTGAACTTCGTCACTCACCCCTGGATCCTTTCAGGTACACAAAAGCGGGCCCGCCCCTCGAAAGGAACGGACCCGCTGAGCGCCCCGTAAGGGGCGCGGGGAACTGCGCGAGCAACCACGACGGCGCCGCAGCCAAAGGACAGCCTTACGCGTCCTTGGACTCCTCGTCGGCCTTGGTCACGTCAACCTTGGCGTCCTCGACCGGAGCCTCAACAGCAGCCTCGCTGTCCTTGGCGGCACGCTTCGTCGCCGCCTCGGCCTCACCCGTCGCAGCCTGTGCAACGGTGAGCGCCTCGACCAGCTCGATGACAGCCATGGGCGCGTTGTCGCCACGGCGGTTACCGATCTTGGTGATGCGGGTGTAGCCACCCGGACGGTTCTCGTAGCGCGGGCCGATCTCGGTGAAGAGCGTGTGCACGATGCTCTTGTCCGTGATCACCTGGAGCACCTGACGGCGGTTGTGAAGGTCGCCGTTCTTCGCCTTGGTGACCAGACGCTCGGCGTACGGCCGCAGACGGCGGGCCTTCGCCTCGGTGGTGGTGATACGGCCGTGCTCGAACAGCGCCTTCGCGAGGTTCGCGAGAAGCAGCTTCTCGTGCGCGGCACCGCCGCCCAGACGGGCACCCTTGGCGGGCTTCGGCATGGTTCTTCTCCTGTGTGTCTGCCCCGGCCGTATCAGGTACCGGGGTCAGTATCCGAGCAGACGGTCGTCTGTCGGAGATCCGGGGTCCGCTGACGCGAACCCCGGAGGTGGAACCGATCAGTACTGCTCGGTCTCCACAAAGCCGGCGTCCGCGTCGTCGTCCGCGCCGAACGCGTCCGCAGCAGCGGTGGGGTCGAATCCGGGCGGGCTGTCCTTCAGGGCCAGGCCCATGCCGGCCAGCTTCGCCTTGACCTCGTCGATGGACTTCGCACCGAAGTTACGGATGTCCAGCAGGTCGGCCTCGGAGCGCGCAACCAGCTCACCCACGGAGTGGATGCCCTCACGCTTGAGGCAGTTGTACGACCGAACGGTGAGCTCCAGCTCCTCGATCGGCAGGGCGAGATCAGCGGCAAGGGCGGCGTCCGTGGGGGACGGGCCCATGTCGATGCCCTCGGCGTCGATGTTCAGCTCACGGGCGAGACCGAACAGCTCGACCAGGGTCTTACCGGCGGACGCCATGGCGTCACGCGGACGCATGGCCTGCTTGGTCTCGACGTCGACGATCAGCTTGTCGAAGTCGGTCCGCTGCTCGACACGCGTGGCCTCGACCTTGTACGTGACCTTCAGCACCGGCGAGTAGATGGAGTCGACCGGGATACGGCCGATCTCCTGGCCCACCTGCTTGTTCTGCACGGCGGAGACATAACCACGGCCACGCTCGACCGTGAGCTCCATCTCCAGCTTGCCCTTGCCGTTGAGCGTGGCGAGGACGAGGTCGGGGTTGTGCACCTCGACACCGGCCGGCGGCGCGATGTCGGCGGCGGTGACCAGACCCGGACCCTGCTTGCGCAGGTACATCACGACCGGCTCGTCGTGCTCCGAGGAGACGACCAGCTGCTTGATGTTGAGGATCAGGTCGGTGACGTCCTCCTTGACGCCCGGCACGGTGGTGAACTCGTGCAGGACACCGTCGATCCGGATGCTGGTGACAGCAGCGCCGGGAATCGAGGAGAGGAGGGTACGACGGAGGGAGTTGCCGAGGGTGTAGCCGAAGCCCGGCTCCAGCGGCTCGATCACGAACCGGGAGCGGAACTCGTCTACGACCTCTTCGGTCAACGAGGGACGCTGAGCAATCAGCATGTTGCGATCCTTCAGTCATGGGCGCCCGCTATTTGACGCCCTACTGCTACTGCAAGGGTACGGGCGATACGCCTCCGAAGAGCCGTACCGCCCGAAAGCCCAAAAACTACCGGCCGTGCGTCAGACGCGGCGGCGCTTCGGCGGACGGCAGCCGTTGTGCGGGGTCGGGGTGACGTCCTGGATGGAGCCGACCTCAAGACCGGTCGCCTGGAGCGAACGGATGGCGGTCTCACGACCGGAACCCGGGCCCTTGACGAACACGTCGACCTTGCGCATGCCGTGCTCCTGGGCGCGGCGGGCAGCCGACTCGGCGGCCATCTGCGCGGCGAACGGCGTGGACTTCCGGGAGCCCTTGAAGCCGACGTGGCCGGCGGAGGCCCAGGAGATCACGTTGCCGGACGGGTCCGTGATGGAGACGATCGTGTTGTTGAACGTGCTCTTGATGTGCGCGTGGCCGTGAGCGACGTTCTTCTTTTCCTTGCGGCGCACCTTCTTGGCAGCGCCCTGACGACCCTTGGGGGGCATCTATAACTCCTACGGGGAGGTGGTCGGTCCTACAGCGAAGACCGCTGATGAAGCGTTGTCCGCTGCGGACTACTTCTTGCCCGGCTTCTTCTTACCGGCGATGGCGCGACGCGGGCCCTTGCGGGTACGAGCGTTCGTGCTGGTGCGCTGACCGCGGACGGGCAGACCACGACGGTGACGGAGGCCCTGGTAGCAGCCGATCTCCACCTTGCGGCGAATGTCGGCCTGGACCTCACGACGGAGGTCACCCTCGGTCTTGATGTTGTTGTCCACGTACTCGCGGATCGCGACGAGCTGCTCCTCGGAGAGGTCGCGAACACGGGTGTTCGGGTCGATGCCCGTTTCCGCCAGCGTGAGCTGCGAAAGCGTCCGGCCGATGCCGAACACGTAGGTCAGGGCGACCTCCACGCGCTTTTCGCGCGGGATGTCAACACCGGAAACGCGTGCCATTCAATGGCTCCAGTTGTCGTTCGGAGGTCTGACGCGGAACCGACTCCCAGCCGCCGGCCTCTTCACGCTGTTCAAAAGATGCAGCCAAAGATTAGGTACGAACTGGGTCCCCGGCCTCCGACCGGGGGTATCAGGCCTGATGAGTCTCAGCCCTGGATTCCGCGTATGAACATGTACTGCTTACGTCGCGCGAAGTCTGCGGATGCAGAGGTTCGGTCTTGCGTCAGCCCTGGCGCTGCTTGTGGCGCGGGTTCTCGCAGATGACCATGACCCGACCGTGACGGCGGATCACCCTGCACTTGTCGCAGATCTTCTTGACGCTCGGCTTGACCTTCATTGGTGAGGTTCTCCGGGTCAGTGCCACCACCCCGGCGAGCCGGGGCACAGGCAAGATCTACTTGTAGCGGTAGACGATCCGGCCACGCGTCAGGTCGTACGGAGACAACTCCACCACGACCCGGTCGTCAGGGAGGATGCGGATGTAGTGCATACGCATCTTGCCGCTGATATGTGCCAGGACCTGGTGGCCGTTCTGGAGCTCGACCTTGAACATGGCGTTCGGAAGAGACTCAACGACAGTGCCCTCGATCTCGATGGCACCTTGCTTCTTGGCCACGCTTCGCCCTTCGAATCGACTACCTTGATCGACTCCCTTGCGGGGCGCATGCAGGCATGCGGGTGCACGAGAGCCGACGAGTCAGTCTACGTCAGCGCACCCGGAAAGACGAATCGTGGAAGTCTGCCCCGGCAGGCAGATCATTAAGCGCCCGGGACTGAAGCGCCCCGTAAGGGGCGCGGGGAACTGCGCGACAAGCCCCCACCGGGCTGCGGTCGCCACACAACAGGAACCCGCCCCCCATTGGGCGCTCAGCCCAGCGGATCCGGAGCAGCAACGACCCCGTACTCAGCCAATTTCGCCCGCCCCCCGTCGGGAGACGTCAGCACCAGCGGCCCCTGCTCGGTCAGCGCGACGGAGTGCTCCCAGTGGGACGACCACGTACCGTCCGTGGTGACAACCGTCCAGTCGTCCGCGAGGACCTCGGTCTTCGGGGTGCCCAGGGACACCATCGGCTCGATGGCAAGGCAGAACCCGGGCACCAGCTTCGGCCCCTTGCCGCGCCGCTTCTCGACGTAGTTCAGCAGATGCGGGTCCATGTGCATCTCCGTGCCGATGCCATGACCGCCGTAGTCCTCGATGATCCCGTACCGCCCGCCGCCGGGCTTGGGCTGCCGGCGGATGTACGTCTCGATGGCACGGGAGACGTCCACAAGACGGGACCCCTGCTTCATCGCCGCGATGCCGGCCCACATCGACTCCTCCGTCACCCGGGAGAGCTCGACCAGTTCCGGAGCATGACCGGAGCCGACGAAGACGGTGTAGGCCGCGTCACCGTGCCAGCCCTCGATGATCGCGCCGGCGTCGACGGAGATGATGTCGCCGTCCTTGAGGACGACCTCGTCGGACGGGATGCCGTGGACCACGACCTCGTTCACGGAGGTGCAGATGGTGGCCGGGAAGCCGCCGTACCCGAGGAAGTTCGACTTCGCTCCGTGCTCCGCGAGGACCTTCCGCGCGACCTCGTCCAAGTCCTTCGTGGAGGCACCCGGCACAGCCGCCTCCCGCGTCGCCGCGTGAATCGCGGCAACGACCAGCCCCGCCTCACGCATCTTGGCGATCTGCTCAGGGGACTTGATCTGGACCATGGCGGCGGGGGCCTTTCTGGAACGGGGAGAAAAGGGGCTGCTCCAACAACCATACGTGCGCGGTCTGCGTCCGCTCTCACGCAGGAGCCGCGGCCCCCCGACAGGGAACCGCGGCTACAGCAACGTACGAATGACTACTTCTCGACGCCCTCGCGCTTCAGCGCTTCCAGCGCGCGACCGGTGACCTCGTCCACCGGGCCCATCGCGTTGATCGTCACGACCAGGCCCTGCGTCTTGTAGTAGTCGATGATCGGCTCGGTCTGCGTGTGGTAGACCTCGAGTCGCTTACGAACCGTGTCCTCGGAGTCGTCGTCGCGCTGGTACAGCTCGCCGCCGCAGACGTCGCAGACACCGGCCTGCTTCGGCGGGCTGTACGTCACATGGAACACATGCGCGGAGTCCCTGCGGCAGATCCGCCGCCCGGCGATCCGCTTCACGACCTCTTCCTCGGGTGCTTCGAGGTCCAGGACCGCGTCCAGCTTGACGTCCTCGGTCTCCAGGACCTCGTCCAGCGCCTCGGCCTGCGAAACATTGCGCGGGAAGCCGTCGAGCAGGAAGCCGTTCTCCGCGTCGGGCTGCTCCATGCGGTCCTTGGCCATCGCGATGGTGACCTCGTCCGGGACCAGGTTGCCGGCGTCCATGTAGGACTTCGCGAGTTTGCCGAGCTCCGTCTGCTGGCTGATGTTCGCGCGGAAAAGGTCGCCCGTGGAGATGTGCGGGATGCGCAGCTTCTCGGCAAGGCGCGAGGCCTGCGTACCCTTACCGGCGCCCGGCGGCCCGACGAGGACGATTCGCATCAGCGGAGGAACCCTTCGTAATTGCGCTGCTGGAGCTGGCTCTCGATCTGCTTCACCGTCTCGAGACCGACACCCACGATGATCAGGATGCTGGTACCGCCGAAGGGGAAGCTCTGGTTTGCCCCGAAACCAGCCAACGCCACTGTCGGGACGAGAGCGATCAGACCCAGATACAGCGAACCCGGCCAGGTGATCCGATTGAGTACGTAACTCAGGTACTCAGCGGTCGGTCGGCCAGCCCGGATGCCCGGGATGAAGCCACCATACTTCTTCATGTTGTCGGCTACTTCTTCGGGGTTGAAGGAGATAGCCACGTAGAAGAACGCGAAGAACACGATGAGCAAGAAGTACATCGTGATGTAAATCGGGTGGTCGCCCTTCACCAGGTGTGACTCGATCCACGTCTTCCAGCTCGAGTTGCCACCGGAGAACTGAGCGATCAGCGCCGGGATGTAGAGAAGTGACGACGCGAAGATGACGGGAATCACACCCGCCTGGTTCACCTTCAACGGAATGTAGGTGGATGTACCGCCGTAGGACCGGCGGCCGATCATGCGCTTCGCGTACTGCACCGGGATACGGCGCTGGGCCTGCTCCACGAAGACCACCAGGCCGACCATGAACAGGCCGACGAGGATGACGGTGCCGAACTCGATCCAGCCGTCGGCCAGGGTGCCCTGCTGCTTGATGGCCCACAGAGCTGACGGGAACGTCGCGGCGATCGAGATGAACATCAGGATCGACATGCCGTTGCCGATGCCGCGGTCGGTGATGAGCTCACCGAGCCACATCACGGCGGCCGTACCGGCGGTCATGGTGATGACCATGGTGATGGTCACGAAGATCGACTGGTCCGGAACGATCTCGCCGGCCACGGGGCAGCCCTGGAAGAGTGCGCCGGTGCGTGCGGTGGCGACCAGGCCGGTGCCCTGCAGAATGGCCAGTGCCACGGTCAGGTAACGGGTGTACTGCGTGATCTTCGCTGTGCCGGCCGAGCCCTCCTTCTTCAGGGCCTCGAGCCGCGGGATCACCACCGTCAGCAGCTGCAGGATGATGCTCGCGGTGATGTACGGCATGATGCCGAGCGCGAAGATCGTGATCTGCAGCAACGCACCGCCGCTGAACATGTTCACCAGACCGAACAGCCCCTGGTTGCCCTTGGCCACGTCGATACAGGTCTGGACGTTCTGATAGTCGACACCCGGGATCGGGATGTGCGTACCGATCCGGTACACCACGATGATGCCGAGCGTGAAGAGCAGCTTCTTGCGCAGGTCGGGCGTCTTGAACGCCCGGGCGAACGCGGTGAGCACGGTGCCTCCTGCGACCCCCGCGCTACTGCGTCAAGGGTGACGGTTGTGAGCTTCCGATGGATAACGACATATGTAACGGTCAACTGCCGCTCTGAGTGCCTCATGCGACGCACTCAGTAAAAGTTGGCAGTGCAGGCCACCTTACCCGCGGGACTGCCACCCTTGGAACGACCAACCGGGGATACCCCATTTGTGGGGTATCCCCGGTCGGGATCGCTCAAGTCATCGAGACGCCTGTGGTGTTCAGACGAGCTCGGTGACGGTGCCGCCGGCGGCGGTGATCTTCTCCTTGGCGGAGCCGGAGACGGCGTCGACCGTCACCTGAAGCGCCACGGAGATCTCGCCCTGGCCGAGCACCTTGACGAGGCTGTTCTTGCGAACGGCACCCTTGGCGACGAGACCCTCGACGGTGACCTCGCCACCCTCCGGGTACAGCGCGGACAGCTTGTCGAGGTTCACGACCTGGAACTCGGTCTTGAACGGGTTCTTGAAGCCCTTGAGCTTCGGGAGACGCATGTGGAGGGGCATCTGCCCGCCCTCGAAGCGCTCCGGAACCTGGTAGCGGGCCTTGGTGCCCTTGGTACCACGACCGGCCGTCTTGCCCTTCGACGCCTCACCACGACCGACACGGGTCTTGGCGGTCTTGGCGCCGGGGGCCGGACGGAGGTTGTGGATCTTCAGCGGGTTGTTCTCCGCCATGATCAGTCGACCTCCTCGACCGTCACGAGGTGGCGGACGGTGTGCACCATGCCGCGGAACTCGGGGCGGTCCTCCTTGACGACCTGCGTGTTGATGCCCTTGAGACCAAGGGAGCGCAGGGTGTCACGGTGGTTCTGCTTGCTGCCGATGTACGACTTCGTCTGCGTGATCTTGAGCTGTGCCATTACGCAGCACCAGCCCCGGCACGCGCACGCAGCAGAGCCGCGGGAGCGACGTCCTCGAGGGGCAGACCACGGCGGGCCGCGATCTCCTCGGGACGCTGCAGACCCTTCAGGGCCTCCACGGTCGCGTGCACGATGTTGATCGCGTTCGACGAGCCGAGCGACTTCGACAGGATGTCGTGCACGCCCGCGCACTCGAGCACGGCACGCACCGGGCCACCGGCGATAACACCGGTACCGGGGGAAGCAGGCTTGAGCAGGACGACGCCCGCAGCCTTCTCGCCCGTGATCGGGTGCGGGATGGTGCCCTGGATACGGGGGACCTTGAAGAAGTGCTTCTTGGCCTCCTCAACACCCTTGGCGATGGCGGCCGGCACCTCCTTGGCCTTGCCGTAACCGACACCCACGGTGCCGTCACCGTCGCCCACTACGACGAGCGCAGTGAAGCTGAAGCGACGACCACCCTTCACAACCTTGGCGACGCGGTTGATCGCGACAACGCGCTCAACGTACGCGGTCTTCTCGGCGGCAGCTGCGCCGCCGTCACGGCCCTTCCGGTCCCGCCGCTCGCCGCCACCGGCACCGCCACCGCGGCGCTGGGGTCCAGCCATTGGAATTACCTCTCTTCGTTTTCCGCTAGCTACGAACGGCTCAGAACTTCAAGCCGGCTTCGCGGGCGGCGTCCGCCAGAGCGGCGATGCGCCCGGCGTACTGATTGCCACCACGGTCGAATACGACAGCCTCGACACCGGCGGCCTTGGCACGCTCGGCGACCAGGGCGCCGACCTGCTTGGCCTGGGTCGACTTGTCACCCTCGGCACCGCGGATCGAGGTGTCCAGGGTGGACGCCGACGCCAGGGTGTGACCCTGGATGTCGTCGATCACCTGGGCCACGATGTGGCGGTTGGAGCGGGTAACGACCAGGCGGGGACGCTCCGCCGTACCGGCGATCCGCTTACGGATCCGGATGTGACGGCGCTTGATCGCGGCGCGCTTGTAGGCGTCGCCCTTCAGGATCTTCTGTCCGTATGCCATGGCTTACTTACCCGCCTTTCCGACCTTGCGGCGGATGACTTCGCCCTCGTACTTGACGCCCTTGGCCTTGTACGGGTCGGGCTTGCGCAGCTTGCGGATGTTGGCCGCAACCTCGCCGACCTTCTGCTTGTCGATGCCCTCGACCGAGAACCGCGTCGGGTTCTCGACCTTGAAGGCGATGCCCTCGGGGGCCTCGACCAGGATCGGGTGGCTGTAGCCGAGCGCGAACTCGAGGTTCGAACCCTTGGCGGTCACTCGGTAACCGACACCGCTGATCTCGAGCTTCTTCACGTAACCCTGGGTCACGCCGGTGATCATGTTCGCCACCAGCGTGCGGGACAGGCCGTGCAGGGCCTTGTTCTGACGCTCGTCGTTGGGGCGGGTGACGTTCAGAACGCCGTCCTCAGCCTTGGCGATCTCGATCGGCGCGGCAACGGTGTGGCTCAGGGAACCCTTGGGGCCCTTGACCGAGACCGTACGGCCGTCGATGGTGACGTCCACGCCGGCGGGAACCGTGATGGGGAGCTTGCCAATGCGCGACATAGCTGTTTCCTCCGTTCCCTTCCGCTACCAGACGTAGGCGAGAACTTCTCCGCCTACGCCCTTCTTGCCGGCCTGCTTGTCGGTGAGGAGCCCGTGGGACGTGGAGATGATCGCCACGCCGAGGCCACCGAGCACCTTGGGCAGGGAGGTGGACTTCGCGTAAACCCGGAGACCGGGCTTGGAGATCCGCTTGATGCCCGCGATGGAGCGCTCACGGTTCGGGCCGAACTTCAGCTCGAGAACGAGGTTCTTGCCGACCTCGGCGTCCTCGACCTTCCAGCCCGTGATGAAGCCCTCCTGCTGGAGGATCTCCGCGATGTGCGACTTGATCTTCGATGCCGGCATCGTCACGGAGTCGTGGTATGCCGAGTTCGCGTTCCGCAGACGCGTAAGCATGTCTGCGATCGGATCAGTCATGGTCATGAATTGGCCTTCGGCCTCTCTCGCCGGGGTTTCCTGGTGCGCCATCCCTCTCCCCGATCCGAGACGGGACGGGTGCGGCGCGGTGGACCTACGGCGTAGTAAGTCGTATGGGCGTCAGGCGCCCAACCCCCCAAGCCTAAGCCATGGAGAGGTGGGCTCCTGACACTGCCCTTTACTTACCGAGAGCTTCCGGAATCCCTTATTTGGGGGATTACCAGGAGCTCTTGGTCACGCCCGGCAGCTCGCCACGGTGAGCCATCTCACGAAGGCACACACGGCAGAGGCCGAACTTGCGGTACACGGAGTGCGGACGGCCGCAGCGCTGGCAGCGCGTGTAGCCACGTACACCGAACTTGGGCTTACGAGCAGCCTTGGCAATCAGAGCCTTCTTCGCCATCTCGCTTACGCCTCCTTGAAGGGGAAGCCGAGGTGACGGAGAAGGGCACGGCCCTCAGCGTCGTTGGTCGCCGTGGTGACCACGGTGATGTCCATACCCCGGACGCGGTCGATCTTGTCCTGGTCGATCTCGTGGAACATGACCTGCTCCGTGAGACCGAAGGTGTAGTTGCCACGGCCGTCGAACTGCTTGGGGGACAGACCACGGAAGTCGCGGATGCGCGGCAGCGCGAGCGACAGGGTGCGGTCCAGGAACTCCCACATGCGGTCGCCACGGAGCGTGACGTGGGCACCGATCGGCTGACCCTCACGCAGCTTGAACTGCGCGATGGACTTGCGGGCCTTGGTGACGGCCGGCTTCTGACCGGTGATCGTGGTGAGGTCGCGGATGGCGCCGTCGATCAGCTTGGAGTCGCGGGCGGCGTCGCCCACACCCATGTTGACCACGATCTTGACGAGGCCGGGGATCTGCATGACGTTCTCGTAGGAGAACTCCTCACGCAGCTTGCCCGCGATCTCCTCGCGGTACTTCGTCTTCAGACGCGGAGTCGTGGTGGTAGTCATCAGATGTCCTCACCCGTCCGCTTGGCAACGCGGATCTTGTTGCCTTCGTCGTCGAAGCGGAAACCGACACGCGTGACAACCTTGTTGCCGTCCTTCTCAACGACCAGCTGGACGTTGGAGACGTGGATCGGCGCCTCGGTCGTGACGATGCCGCCGGCCTGCGAACCGCGAGCGGTCGGACCGGCCTTGGTGTGCTTCTTGACCCGGTTGACACCCTCGACCAGGACGCGCTCCTCGCGCGGGAAAGCGGCAATGACCTTGCCCTGCTTGCCCTTGTCCTTACCGGTGATGACCTGGACCAGGTCGCCCTTCTTGATCTTCATGCTTACAGCACCTCCGGCGCGAGCGAGATGATCTTCATGAACTTCTTCTCGCGCAGCTCACGGCCGACCGGGCCGAAGATACGGGTGCCGCGAGGGTCGCCGTCGTTCTTCAGAATGACAGCGGCGTTCTCGTCGAAGCGGATGTACGAGCCGTCCGGACGGCGGCGCTCCTTGACGGTGCGAACGATGACCGCCTTGATGACGTCACCCTTCTTCACGTTGCCGCCGGGGATCGCGTCCTTGACGGTGGCGACGATGACGTCACCGATGCCCGCGTAGCGGCGACCGGAGCCACCGAGCACACGGATGCAAAGGATCTCCTTCGCACCAGTGTTGTCGGCGACACGCAGTCGCGACTCCTGCTGGATCACGTCTATCTCCTGTTTGTCTGCCGGTTCCCGGCAGGGGCTTCAGTGACGAAGCCCCTGCCGAGCCTGGCGGAACTGACCTGCGGGATTTGCCCCGCAGGAATTACTTGGCCTTCTCGAGGATCTCGACGATGCGCCAGCGCTTCGTCGCGGACAGCGGACGCGTCTCCATGAGGAGGACACGGTCGCCGACGCCCGCAGCGTTCTGCTCGTCGTGCGCCTTGAGCTTGTTCGTACGGCGGATGACCTTGCCGTACAGGGCGTGCTTGACGCGGTCCTCGACGGCGACGACGACGGTCTTGTCCATCTTGTCGCTGACGACGAGACCCTCACGGGTCTTGCGGAAGCCGCGGGCCTCTGCAGTCTGCTCAGTCACGTTGCTCTCACTCATCAGGCGCTCTCCACCGTCTCGATGCCCAGCTCGCGCTCACGCATCAGGGTGTAGATCCGCGCGATGTCCTTACGGACGGCCTTGAGCCGACCGTGGTTCTCGAGCTGACCCGTCGCCGCCTGGAAGCGGAGGTTGAACAGCTCTTCCTTGGCTTCGCGGAGCTTGTTGAGCAGCTCCTCGTCACCCAGCTCGCGCAGCTCGGACGCCTTGGTACCGGCCGACATCACGCTTCACCTGCCTCGCGCTTGACGATCTTGCACTTCATCGGCAGCTTGTGAGCCGCACGGGTCAGGGCCTCGCGCGCGATCTTCTCGTTGGGGTAGGACAGCTCGAACATGACCCGGCCCGGGTGCACGTTCGCGACCCACCACTCCGGAGAACCCTTACCGGAACCCATGCGGGTCTCGGCAGGCTTCTTCGTGAGCGGGCGGTCCGGGTAGATGTTGATCCAGACCTTGCCACCACGCTTGATGTGGCGGGTCATGGCGATACGGGCCGCCTCGATCTGGCGGTTGGTCACGTACGCCGGCGTGAGGGCCTGGATGCCGTACTCGCCGAACGCAACCGTCGTACCGCCCTTGGCCTGACCACGGCGCTTCGGGTGGTGCTGCTTGCGGTGCTTGACCCTACGGGGGATCAGCATGTCGGTCAGGCCTCCGTTCCGGTGCTCTCAGCCGGAGCGGCAGCGGCGGCGGGAGCCTCGGCCTTGGGGGCCTCGGCAGCCGGCGCGGACTGCTGCTGCGGCTTGCGGCCGCGGCCGCCACGCTCGCCACCACGGCCACCGCCGCGGGCCGGGCGGTCGCCGCCCGCACCGCCACCACGGGCCGGGCGGTTACCCGCACGGGCAGCGGCGTTCTCGGCGCGGACCTCGGCGATGTTCTTGACATCGCCCTTGTAGATCCAGACCTTCACACCGATACGGCCGAAGGTCGTCTTGGCCTCGAAGAAGCCGTAGTCGACGTTTGCGCGGAGCGTGTGCAGGGGCACACGGCCCTCGCGGTAGAACTCCGAGCGGGACATCTCGGCGCCGCCGAGACGGCCACCGCACTGGATCTTGATGCCCTTGGCGCCCGCCTTCATCGCCGACTGCATGCTCTTACGCATGGCACGGCGGAAGGAGACACGGGAGGACAGCTGCTCGGCGACGGCCTGGGCCACCAGCTGAGCGTCCGTCTCCGGGTTCTTGACCTCGAGGATGTTCAGCTGGACCTGCTTGCCGGTCAGCTTCTCCAGGTCACCGCGGATGCGGTCGGCCTCGGCGCCACGACGGCCGATGACGATGCCCGGGCGCGCGGTGTGGATGTCCACACGGACGCGGTCACGGGTGCGCTCGATCTCCACCTTCGAGATACCGGCGCGCTCCATGCCGGACGTCATCATCCGACGGATGGCGACGTCTTCCTTGACGTAGTCCTTGTACAGCTTGTCGGCGTACCAACGCGACTTGAAGTCGGTCGTGATACCGAGCCGGAACCCATGCGGGTTTACCTTCTGGCCCATTACCGGGTTCCTTCCTTGCTGCTGACGACCACGGTGATGTGGCTGGTCCGCTTGCGGATCCGGTAGGCACGGCCCTGGGCGCGCGGACGGAACCGCTTCAGGGTCGGACCCTCGTCGACGTACGCCTCGGAAACGAAGAGGCTGTCGGCATCGGTGTGGTCGTAATTGTGCGCGGCGTTGGCGATGGCGCTGTCCAGCACCTTGCCCACCGGCTGGCTGGCGGCCTGCGGGGCGAAACGCAGGACCGCCTGAGCCTCCGTGGCGTCCATGCCACGGATGAGGTCCACCACGCGGCGGGCCTTCATGGGCGTGACGCGGATGTACCGCGCCTGGGCCCTGGCTTCCATGGTTGTCCCTTCAGTGTTTGTCATGGTCGTTCACCCCGCCTTAGCGGCGCTTCGACTTCCGGTCGTCCTTGACGTGACCCCGGAAGGTGCGCGTCGGCGAGAACTCGCCGAGCTTGTGGCCGACCATGGACTCGGTGACAAACACCGGGATGTGGGTCTTGCCGTTGTGCACCGCGATCGTGTGGCCCAGCATGGCCGGGACGATCATCGAGCGACGGGACCAGGTCTTGATGACGTTCTTGGAACCGGCTTCGTTCTGGGCGTCCACCTTCTTGATCAGGTGGTCGTCGACGAAGGGCCCCTTCTTGAGACTGCGCGGCATCTAAACCCGCTCCTAGCGCTTCTTGTTCGTCTTGCGGCGGCGGACGATGTACTTGTTCGACGCCTTCTTGGGCGAACGAGTACGACCTTCCTTCTGACCCCAGGGGCTGACCGGGTGGCGACCACCGGAGGTCTTGCCCTCACCACCACCGTGGGGGTGGTCAACCGGGTTCATCGCCACACCGCGAACGGTCGGGCGGACGCCCAGCCAGCGCTTGCGCCCGGCCTTGCCCCAGTTGATGTTGGACTGCTCGGCATTGCCGACCTCGCCGACCGTGGCGCGGCAGCGCTGGTCGACCAGGCGGATCTCACCGGACGGCATGCGGAGGTGGGCCATCGAGCCCTCCTTCGCGAGCAGCTGCACGGAGGCACCGGCGGAACGGGCGAACTTGGCGCCGCCACCGGGACGGAGCTCGATCGCGTGGATCGTGGTACCGACCGGGATGTTGCGGAGCGCCAGGTTGTTGCCCGGCTTGATGTCGGCCCCGGGACCGTTCTCGACGCGGTCGCCCTGCGACAGGTTGCGGGGGGCGAGGATGTAACGCTTCTCGCCGTCCGCGTAGTGCAGCAGCGCGATGCGCGCGGTGCGGTTGGGGTCGTACTCGATGTGCGCGACCTTCGCCGGCACGCCGTCCTTGTCATGGCGACGGAAGTCGATGACACGGTAGGCGCGCTTGTGTCCGCCACCCTGGTGGCGAACGGTCACACGACCGGCGTTGTTACGGCCGCCCTTGCTGTGCAGCGGGCGGACCAGCGACTTCTCCGGCGTGGACCGCGTGACCTCGACGAAGTCGGCGACGCTGGAGCCGCGACGGCCCGGCGTAGTCGGCTTGTACTTGCGGATTCCCATTTCTCAGTCCTCGTCCGATATCGGACGATCCGACCCGCTTACGCGGTCGGACCGCCGAAGATGTCGATACGGTCGCCCTCAGCGAGGGTCACGATCGCGCGCTTGGTGGCCGCACGCTGGCCGAAGCCGGTGCGGGTCCGCTTGCGCTTGCCCTGGCGGTTGATCGTGTTGACCCCGGTGACCTTGACCGAGAAGACCGCCTGGACGGCCTGCTTGATCTGGGTCTTGTTGGCACTCGGGTCGACCAGGAACGTGTACTTGTTCTCGTCGATGAGCGCGTAGCTCTTCTCCGACACGACCGGCTTCAGCAGGACGTCACGGGGGTCCGTGTACGACTTGCTCAGCGGGGTGACGACGGTGTTCTTGCCCTCGGCCTCGTGGCGACGCGCCTTGGCGACGCGCGCGACCTTCTTGGCCTTGGCGGCCTTGGAGGCGATGGAGGGGTGACGGATAGCCATCAGGCCTCGCTCCCTTCGGTGTCATTGGCCTTCGGGCCGGACACGAAGGACTCGAAAGCGGCCTGGGTGAAGACCACGTCGTCCGAGACGAGAACGTCGTACGTGTTCAGCTGGCCCGGCTCCAGGATGTGGACCTGGGGCAGGTTGCGGGCGGACAGCCACGCGGCCTCGTCGGCACGGTCGATGACGAGCAGCAGGTTCTTGCGCTCGCTGATCTTGCCGAAGAGCGTCTTCGCGGCCTTCGTCGAAGGCGACTCGCCCTCGATGACGCCGGAGACGACGTGGATGCGGTTGTTGCGGGCCCGGTCGGTGAGGGCGTGGCGCAGGGCCGCGGCCTTCATCTTCTTCGGGGTCCGCTGCGAGTAGTCACGCGGCTGCGGGCCGTGGACGACGCCACCGCCGGCGAACTGCGGCGCACGGGTCGAACCCTGACGGGCGCGGCCGGTGCCCTTCTGGCGGTAAGGCTTCTTGCCACCACCACGGACTTCACCGCGGGTCTTGGTCTTGTGGGTGCCCTGGCGGGCAGCGGCCAGCTGTGCGACGACGACCTGGTGAAGCAGCGGAACGCTGATCTTCTCCACGTCGAAGATCTCCGCGGGGAGCTCGACGCTACCGGCCTTCTCGCCAGCGGGCGAAAGGATGTCAACAGTGCTCATCGGTACCTCAGGCCCCCTTGGCCGCGGTGCGGACCAGGACGAGGCCGCCGTTCGGACCGGGAACCGCGCCCTTGATGAGCAGCAGACCCTTCTCCGCGTCAACGGCGTGGACGGTCAGGTTCTGGGTGGTGACCCGCTCGTTGCCCATACGCCCCGCCATGCGGAGGCCCTTGAACACACGGCCCGGGGTGGCGCAGCCACCGATGGAACCGGGAGAGCGGTGCTTGCGCTGGGTGCCGTGACCGGCGCCGAGGCCCTTGAAGTTGTGACGCTTCATGACACCGGCGAAGCCCTTGCCCTTGCTCTTGCCGGTCACGTCCACCTTGACGCCGGCCTCGAAGACCTCCGCGGAGATCTCCTGACCCAGCGTGTACTCGGAGGCGTCCGCGGTGCGGATCTCGACGAGGTGGCGGCGGGGCGTGACGTCGGCCTTGGCGAAGTGGCCCTTGAGGGGCTTGTTCACCTTGCGCGGGTCGATCTCGCCGAAGGCGATCTGGACCGACTCGTAGCCGTCACTGTCATTCGTACGGACCTGGGTCACGACGTTCGGGCCGGCCTTGACGACGGTGACCGGAACAACACGGTTGTTCTCGTCCCACACCTGCGTCATGCCGAGCTTCTCGCCCAGGATGCCCTTGATCTGCTTAGCCATTCTCAGATCACCGACCCTCAGAGCTTGATCTCGATGTCGACACCGGCCGGGAGGTCGAGTCGCATCAGAGAGTCAACGGTCTTGGGGGTCGGGTCGAGGATGTCGATCAGGCGCTTGTGCGTGCGCATCTCGAAGTGCTCGCGCGAGTCCTTGTACTTGTGCGGCGACTTGATGACGCAGTACACGTTCTTCTCAGTGGGCAGCGGCACCGGGCCCGCGACCGACGCACCAGTGCGGGTCACCGTCTCGACGATCTTCTTCGCCGAGGAGTCGATGACCTCGTGGTCGTAGGCCTTGAGCCGGATGCGGATCTTCTGTCCCGCCATGGCTACTCAGCAATCCTGTCTCTCGTACGCTCTGGAACCCGGTGTTCGCTTCGTTTCCGCCGACCCACGCGGTCGGGTGTGTCGCACTCCCACTGACACAGATGTCCCATATGGAACATCCCTTGCTGGGGAACACGGCCCTTCCGGAACCGCAAGCCGAGGGCGACTGCATCTATTAGCTGACGCGGGCCACCGGGTGCCTGGCCTGTGCTGCACTGACACTTCCCGGAAGATTCCCGTACGTCCGCCCCAGCGCTGCCGTAAGGCAGTTAGGGCGACGAGTACTGTGGGACTCGCTTCCGGTCCTCCCGGCGGGAGGCGCGCAGCATCAACACTCGACCGAGCAACTCGGACAGTCTGCCATATGGGGCAGGGGGCTGGCCAATCGAGCCGGAGAGAATACCCCGAGGGTGACGTAGGTCAAACACCGGTGCGTGCCGCGCGGCCCGCGGCGAGTCCCCACCGAGTCCGCCCAGGCCTTCTCAGGCCGCCCGCTGGAAGTCCCGCAACCGTACGAAGGAAGAGTCCAGCCCTCTCTTCAACGCCCGCGCCACCGGCCGTTCCACGAGTCGGTGCACCAGCCAGGCCAGCACCAGGAACCCGGCGATGAGGCCCGCGATCAGCAACCGCGGGTCCAACGTGTTGTGCAGGCGGCTGATGAGCACCGTTCCGGCGACGTAGTGCACGAGATAGAGCGGGTAGGTCAGGGAGCCCGCCGTCACCAGCCACTTCCACTGGATGCGGTCGGTGTAGCCGAGGGCGACGGCGACCATGAACAGCATGAAGGCGGTGAAGATGACCACCGCGCCGCGCCAGCTGCTGACCCCCTCGTGCCCGACCCGCTCCCCCAGCTCCAGTTGGCCCATGAGCCAGGCCATCGCGAGGATGCCCCACAGCAGCAGGTCCTGGCCGAAGCGGTGCATCAGGTAGAGGGCGAGGCCGGCGATGAAGTACCAGGCGGCGCTCGGGTCGGCGACCAGCACCATCAGCGGGAACTTGGAGATCGGGGCGAGCATCGCGGCGGCGCCCCAGACGCAGCAGAAGATGACGACCCTGCGGTAGGTCAGGCCCATGGCGACGACGATGAGGAACAGCAGATAGAAACGGAGCTCGGACCAGAGGGTCCAGTACACGCCGTCGACGTTCGGAACGCCCGAACCCGCTTGCAGCATCGTCAGGTTGAACAGGACCTTCCGCATCGACAGCCGCTCCCACACCCCGGGCATGAGCACCAGCACGGCCGTCGTGAAGAAGACGGCGAACCAGTAGGCGGGGTAGAGGCGGATCACCCGGGACACGAAGAAGTCCTTCGGCGTACGGCCCCAGCAGGACATGCAGATCACAAAGCCGCTGATCACGAAGAAGATCTCGACGCCGATCCAGCCGAAGGACGAGATGCGGAACACCGTCGGCATGATCTCGGACACCGGCCGGTCCCAGATCACGTTGCCCGGCCTGTCGACCCGGCTGGTGCCGACGAAGTGGTGCAGGACCACCATCAGGGCGGCGAGCAGGCGGATGCCGTCGACGACATAGAGCCGCGGGCGCTTCCGCAAGGCGGCGCGGGTGGACGTGCTTGGGCTCGGTGTGGGCGTCAGCTGTGGTGGGCGTTCGGCCACCACCGCCGGCATCGGCACCGACAAACGGCTGCGCACACCCTGCATCAAGAGACCTGGCCATCCTCGGTAGTTGCTCGGGGCCCGGCGGCCACGGACGACCGCTTCACGCTACGGCTGTACGTTCCGCCCCACCGGGACAGAAAAGAACATTCCCCCCGCACGCACTCCGAAATTCCCGGAACTCTTGCTAATCCGCCCCACAACGTTCGACTAGGTTTCACCTTGCAAGAGCACAACCATCGGGCATGTTCGAAAAAGAAAAGGCCCGTACGACCGAAGTCATACGGGCCCTTTCAGAGATCTACCAGGTCAAGACTACTTGTTGATCTTGGTGACCTGGCCGGCGCCCACGGTCCGGCCACCCTCACGGATGGCGAACTTCAGGCCCTCTTCCATGGCGACGGGCTGGATGAGCTCAACGGTCATCTCAGTGTTGTCGCCCGGCATGACCATCTCGGTGCCCTCGGGGAGGGTCACAACACCGGTCACGTCAGTCGTACGGAAGTAGAACTGGGGACGGTAGTTGTTGAAGAACGGCGTGTGGCGGCCGCCCTCGTCCTTGGACAGGATGTACGCCTGCGCCTCGAACGAGGTGTGCGGGGTGACCGAGCCGGGCTTGATGATGACCTGGCCGCGCTCGACATCCTCGCGCTTGATGCCACGGAGGAGCAGACCGACGTTCTCACCGGCCTGGCCCTCGTCGAGCAGCTTGCGGAACATCTCGATGCCGGTGACCGTGGTGGTGGTCTTCTCGGTCTTGATGCCGACGATGTCGACGGTCTCGTTGACCTTGAGGACACCACGCTCGATACGGCCGGTGACGACCGTGCCACGACCGGTGATCGTGAAGACGTCCTCGATCGGCATCAGGAACGGCTTGTCGACGTCACGCTCGGGCTGCGGGATGTTCTCGTCGACGGCCTTCATCAGGTCGAGGACGGTCTTGCCCCACTCGGCGTCGCCCTCAAGGGCCTTGAGCGCGGAGACCTTGACGACCGGCAGGTCGTCGCCCGGGAACTCGTACTCGGAGAGCAGCTCACGGACCTCGAGCTCGACGAGCTCCAGGATCTCCTCGTCGTCCACCATGTCGGCCTTGTTCAGGGCGACGACGATGTACGGAACGCCGACCTGGCGGGCCAGGAGCACGTGCTCCTTGGTCTGCGGCATCGGGCCGTCGGTGGCGGCGACCACGAGGATGGCGCCGTCCATCTGCGCCGCACCCGTGATCATGTTCTTGATGTAGTCCGCGTGACCGGGGCAGTCGACGTGGGCGTAGTGACGCGTCTCCGTCTGGTACTCGACGTGCGCGATGGAGATGGTGATACCGCGCTGGCGCTCCTCAGGAGCCTTGTCGATCTGGTCGAAGGCCGAGGCCTCGTTCAGGTCCGGGTACGCGTCGTGCAGCACCTTGGTAATGGCGGCCGTGAGGGTCGTCTTACCGTGGTCGATGTGACCGATGGTGCCGATGTTGACGTGCGGCTTAGTCCGCTCGAACTTCGCCTTCGCCACTGGGGTCCTCCTGTGGAGTGGTTCTGAACGCCTTGCTTCATCGGCGCCAGGTGATCTTTGCTGGAAAGCCCGGGCCCGGGGCATTCTCACCATGATTGTGGCGGAATGCCCCCTGAGGCTCCGGAGTCAAGCCTAAAGCGTGTGAACGGAGTGCGTTACTCGCCCTTGGCCTTCGCGATGATCTCCTCGGCGACGTTCCGCGGAACCTCGGCGTAGGAGTCGAACTGCATCGAGTAGCTTGCGCGACCCGATGTCTTGCTGCGGAGGTCTCCGACGTAGCCGAACATCTCCGAGAGGGGCACGAGACCCTTCACGACGCGGGCACCGGCCCGCTCCTCCATGGCCTGGATCTGACCACGGCGGGAGTTGATGTCGCCGATGACCTCACCCATGTAGTCCTCGGGCGTGGTGACCTCGACGGCCATCATCGGCTCGAGCAGCACGGGGCTGGCCTTGCGCGCGGCCTCCTTGAAGGCCTGCGAACCGGCGATCTTGAACGCGAGCTCGGAGGAGTCGACCTCGTGGTAGCCACCGTCGAGAAGCGTGACGCGGACGCCCGTCATCTCGTAGCCCGCGAGGATGCCGAACTGCATGGCCTCCTGCGCACCGGCGTCCACCGACGGGATGTACTCCCGCGGGATACGGCCACCGGTGACCTTGTTCACGAACTCGTACGCCGGACCGTCGGCCTCGGTGATGGGCTCGATCGCGATCTGCACCTTGGCGAACTGACCGGTACCACCGGTCTGCTTCTTGTGGGTGTAGTCCACGCGCTCGACGGCCTTGCGGATCGTCTCGCGGTACGCGACCTGCGGCTTGCCGACGTTGGCCTCGACCCTGAACTCACGGCGCATACGGTCGACCAGCACCTCGAGGTGCAGCTCGCCCATACCACCGATGATGGTCTGGCCGGTCTCCTCGTCCGAGTGAACCTGGAAGGAGGGGTCCTCCTCCGCGAGACGCTGGATGGCGACACCCAGCTTCTCCTGGTCACCCTTGGACTTGGGCTCGATGGCGACCTGAATGACCGGCGCCGGGAAGTCCATGGACTCCAGGATGACCGGGTTCTTGTCGTCGGACAGCGTCTCACCGGTGGTGGTCTGCTTCAGGCCCATGACGGCGACGATGTCGCCGGCGCCCACCGCCTCGATCTCCTCACGCTTGTTCGCGTGCATACGGTAGATCTTGCCGATGCGCTCCTTCTTGCCCTTGACGGAGTTCAGCACGGCGGTGCCGGACTCCAGGCGGCCCGAGTAGACCCGGACGAAGGTGAGCTTACCCAGGTGCGGGTCGCTCATGATCTTGAAAGCGAGGGCGGACAGCGGCTCGTCCTCGGACGGCTTGCGCTTGATCACGAGCTCCGGGTCCTTGACGTCGTGGCCCTCGATGGCCTCGACGTCAAGCGGAGTCGGGAGGTAGCGCACAACCGCGTCGAGCAGGGGCTGAACGCCCTTGTTCTTGAACGCGGTGCCACAGAACACCGGGGTGACCGTGGTGTCGTTGGACTTGCCGGACGCGATGGTGATGCGACGGATCGCGGCGTACAGCTGCTCCTCGGTGGGCTCCTGGCCCTCCAGGTACAGCTCCATGATCTCTTCGTCGTTCTCGGCGACGCCCTCGATCAGCTTGCCGCGGTACTCCTCGGCAGCCTCGACGTGCGTGGCCGGGATGTCGACGACGTCGTACATCTCGCCCTTGGCCGCCTCGGCGGACCACACGAGCGCCTTCATGCGGACCAGGTCCACAACGCCCTTGAAGTCGGCCTCGGCACCGATCGGAAGCTGCATGACCAGCGGCTGGGCGCCCAGGCGGTCCGAGATCATGTCCACGCAGCGGTGGAACTCGGCGCCGGTACGGTCCAGCTTGTTCACGAAGCAGATGCGCGGCACGCCGTAACGGTCGGCCTGACGCCACACCGTCTCGGACTGCGGCTCGACACCGGCGACACCGTCGAACACCGTGACGGCACCGTCGAGGACGCGGAGCGAACGCTCCACCTCGACCGTGAAGTCGACGTGCCCGGGGGTGTCGATGATGTTGATCGTGTAGTCGTTGTCCTCGAGCGGCCAGTGACAGGTGGTGGCAGCAGAGGTGATCGTGATGCCACGCTCCTGCTCCTGCTCCATCCAGTCCATGGTCGCAGCGCCGTCGTGGACTTCACCGATCTTGTAGCTGACGCCGGTGTAGAAGAGGATCCGCTCGGTGGTGGTCGTCTTGCCCGCGTCGATGTGGGCCATGATCCCGATGTTGCGGACCTTGGCCAGGTCAAGTGAAGTGGTAGCCATAAGGCTTCAGTCTTCTCTCGGTCTCGATGGGGGTAGCGACTACCAGCGGTAGTGCGCGAAGGCCTTGTTGGACTCGGCCATCTTGTGGGTGTCCTCGCGCTTCTTCACGGCCGCGCCGAGGCCGTTCGAGGCGTCGAGAAGCTCGTTGAGGAGACGCTCGGTCATGGTCTTCTCGCGACGGGCGCGGGAGTAACCGACCAGCCAGCGCAGCGCCAGGGTGTTGGCGCGGCCGGGCTTGACCTCGACCGGCACCTGGTAGGTGGCGCCACCGACACGGCGGGACTTGACCTCAAGGGTCGGCTTGATGTTCTCGAGAGCGCGCTTGAGCGTGATGACCGGGTCGTTGCTGGTCTTCTCGCGCAGGCCCTCCATGGCGCCGTAAACGATGCGCTCGGCGGTGGAGCGCTTGCCGTTCAGCAGCACCTTGTTGATGAGCGACGTGACAAGAGGAGAACCGTAGACCGGGTCGATGATGACCGGGCGCTTCGGGGCGGGGCCCTTACGAGGCATTTCTACTTCTCCTTCTTGGCGCCGTAGCGGCTGCGGGCCTGCTTGCGGTTCTTCACACCCTGAGTGTCAAGGGAACCGCGGATGATCTTGTAGCGAACACCCGGCAGGTCCTTCACACGGCCACCACGCACGAGCACGATGGAGTGCTCCTGCAGGTTGTGTCCCTCACCCGGAATGTAAGCGGTGACTTCGATCCCGCTGGTCAGACGCACACGCGCGACCTTACGCAGGGCCGAGTTCGGCTTCTTCGGGGTGGTCGTGAACACACGCGTGCAGACGCCGCGGCGCTGGGGCGAACCCTCGAGCGCGGGCGTCTTGTTCTTCTCGACCTTGTCCTGCCGGCCCTTCCGGACCAGCTGCTGGATCGTAGGCACTACTTCTCCGGTTTCTGTGTGCCGAATGGTGAAGCTAACCTGGAACGTCGCCGACCCACGCGGTCGGGTGTGTCGAATCCTGCAGAATCCCGCCGCGAGGCGGGAAGGGCGCGGATTGCGGTGGCCAGTGACGGCTCCCCTTATGCGGTTGAAGGCACGCACGAGAGCCAGGGCACACCCCAGGCACAAGGTCTGAGCGTACCTACCTCATTCGCTGCGGTCAAAACAAATGGACCTGGACCGCATCGCCGTACGGAGCATGTCAAGCCCCAACGTCACCGATGATCTTCGAATCCCTCGCCGGGATCCGTCAGGCGGCGGCGGCCGCGGCCACGATCATCGCTGTCAGTATGAGCGCCCAGGCGACGGTGGAAAGCCAGCCGAGCACGAGCCCGGTGAGGGCGAGCGCGTCGCCCGCGTCCCCGGTGCGGCGGATCTCGGCGCGGGCGGCGTGGCCCAGCACCACGGCGGGGATGCCGGTCAGCCCGAACGTCACCAGACACATCCCACCGCAGACCGCGGAACCGACGGCCTTGCTGTTCATCCTCGGCCGCATCGGCAGGAACGTCCCCGGCACGCTCGTGACGGGCGCAGGGTGCGGTACGGGGCCCAACGGCAGGTCGGCGACCAGAAGCGCCAGCTCACCGACCGTACGAGCCGTGTAGGCCCGCGCGACCCGCTTCTCGAACTCGGGCTGCTCCAGTCGCCCTTCGCCGTACCCCGCCCTGAGCACGTCCACGGCGCGCTCACGGTCGGCATGCGAGGCAAGCATGGACGGGCTGTCGGGGCCGGCCCACGCCTGGGCCGGACCGTCCTGGCCGGCCCATGGCTGCGGGACGCCGTCACCCTGCCACCGCTGCGGGGGATGGCTCACCTGCCACTGTCGCGGGGCGTCTTTCCCCTGCCACGGCTGCCACGACGGGTGCGTCATGGAGCACCTCCCCCGTAACTGGTCGGAGTTCCTCCATGATGCGCCGAAACCGGCATGTCCGGCACCGGGGACGACCCGGAGAAAACCCGGAGACATCCCCGAGACCGTCGGGCGGCTGAGCCGAGCCGATGCGAGCACCTCGGCCACGGCGGCCGGTTGTCGCCGGTTTCCCGGGCCTTTCCTTCAAGTACGTTGACAGGTTGCGAAGGCACATCGGTGCAGGTGAACGTGGGGGAGAAAGGCATGCTCGGGGGGCAGACGCACGTATGGGACGACGACGGTTTCGACGACAGGGTGCCGTTCCTCGCACGGCTGGAAAAGGAGGACCGGGTCGCCCTGCTCGCCATCGGCCGCCCGCTGAGCTACCCGGCGCGCAGCGTCGTCATGCGCCAGAACGAGCCGTCCACCCATGTGCTGCTCCTCCTGCACGGCTGGACCAAGGTCACGGTGATCGCCGTCAACGGCTACGAGGCCCTGCTCGCCCTGCGCGGCCCGGGGGACATAGTCGGCGAGGGCGCGGCCCTCAGCAGGAGCCGGCGCTCCGCGACGGTCACCGCCCTGGAGCCGGTCGAGGCGGTCGTCGTCGAACAGTGCCATTTCACCGCGTTCCTCGCCGAGAACGCCCGCGTGACCCTGCGCCTGCTCAGCCTCGCCACCGACCGGCAGCGCTCGACGGACCGCCGCAGGCTGGAATGGGCCGCCCTGACAGTGCGTGAGCGGCTGGCCGTCCTCCTGCTCGAACTCGTGCGTACCCACGGCAAGCGCACCGACGAGGGAATCGAACTCACCATCGGCCTCAGCCAGCAGGAGTTCGCGGGCTCCGTCGGCTCCTCACGGGAAGCGGTCGCCCGGCTCCTCAAGGACCTGCGAAGCCGTCAGGTGGTCGTCACCCGGCGCCGCAGCATCGTCGTACTCCGTCCCGACGTACTGCGCCGCATCGTCGCCGGGAGCACGGCCTGACGGCACGGGAGCCGCCGTCCCGTCTGTGCACACGGTCACAGTTCGTCCGTGTCATCGGGCCTTCGCCGCGCGTCCAGGGCCAGTCATCGTGCTGGGCACCAGTCCGACTCGCGAGAGGCAGCCATGACCGACCCCGTGTACCGCACCATCCTGCTCTTCGACATCGAGCAGTTCGGCAAACGCGACAACGTGGAGCAGGCGTATCTGCGCCGCATCCTCTACGACGTCGTCGACGCCACGCTCCTCACCGCCGGCGTCGACGAGACGTCCCGGCTGCGCGCGGACCGCGGTGACTCCGTCATGGAGCTCATCGACACCCACGCCTCCGTGCCGACACTCGCCAAGACCCTGCTGACCGAGACACCCGCGCTGCTGCACAGCAAGAACCGGCTGATCGCGGAGAGTACGCGGATGCGTCTGCGCATCGTGCTGTCCGCGGGGTACGTCGCCGTGGACGACCTCGGAGGCTGGGTCGGCAGGGATCTCAACCACGCCGTACGGCTGCTGGACTGCGCCCCGCTGAAGGACGCGCTGAAGGACCGCGGCGACGACTGCGTGCTGTGCGCGTCCGACGGCGTCTACCAGGGAGTCGTGCGCAACGGCCACCTGGGCGTGCGGCCGGAGGACTTCCACCGGATCACCGTGGAGACGAAGGAGGGGCCGACGGTCGCCTGGCTGCACGGCGCACCCGCCTCCCGTGAGCCGGACTTCCCCACGGCCGACGCCGACGGCCCGGCCGACCGTACGCCGTCCACCCAGCACAACACGACCCGCACCAAAGGCGATCACATCGGCCAGAGTGGTGGCGTCTCCGCCTCCCACACCTACAACGTGGACTCGGCCCGGCGAGGTGAGCGGCGGTGAGCCCGGACGACGTGGCGCCCGCCAAGGCGGCGCCCGCGGAGGGTGGCGAGCAGGACGGCAAGCAGAAGAAGCAGGACGAGTCGGCCGAGGCACAGGAGCAGCAGCGGCAGGAGGCCTGGGCCGCGCGCCGGAACCTGATCGCCCACGGCCCGTCGTTCGTCATGCCGTTGGCACGGACGCGCATCGAACGCGACCTTCTCGGCGTCAGCGGCGGCACCGTCAAGGGCGACGTGAACTTCAACTTCGGCCCGCGCCAGGAGCGTACGGAACACCTCTCCGGTGAGATCCGCCGGGAACAGATCGAGGAGTTGTCGTACGTCTTCCACGACTGCCCGAGCTTCGACGAGGCGCTCGTCCGGCTGCACGCCGACCGGGTCGTGATCCTGGCCGGCGGGCGGGACACGGGACGGCGTTCGGCGGCTCTCATGCTGCTGCGGCGGCTGCGGGCCGGGCAGGTGCGCAACCTGGACCCGCCCGCCTCGCTCGCGGTCCTCCTGGAGCAGCTGGCCGATGCGACCGGTTACGTCCTGCTCAACCTGGCCACCAGTCGTAGCCACCCGTTACGCGAACCGCATCTGCTGGGCCTGCGCGAGCAGTTGGAACGCACTGACGGCTACCTGGTGATCACGGTGGAGCCGTCGGCGGCCCTGGAGGACGTCCCGTTCGTGCGCTGGGAGCCTCCGGCGGCCGAGGACATGCTGCGCTCCCACGTCGTCCGGCACGCCGGGGACGCCGCGTGGACCGGGCTCAGCGAGCTCGCGCCGGCGACGGAGTTCCTGGCTCGCCAGCAACGGCCGGGCGCGATCGAGGAGTTCGCGTTGCAGCTCGTCGCCTTCCACCACGGTGAGATCGACGAGGAGAAACTCGCCGCCTACGGCGAGCATGCGGTGACCACCCAGGTCGCCGCCTCGCTCGCCGACGAGCAACGCCCGACCTCGTTGCACGAGAAGGCGTTCCTCATCGCGCTCGCCGTGTTCGACAGGGCGCCGTACGCGGTGACCGCCGAACTCGCCGACCTGCTCTACGTACGGCTGCAAGAGACGGCCAGCCCCCGTGAGCCGGCCAGGATCCCGGTCTTCGGCGGCTCGCGCGAGGAACGGCTCCGCCGCGCCCATGCCCGCGGCTACGTCGACACCGAGGTCACCGAGTGGGGACCCCTCGTCGGCCGGTACTTCGCCGCCTTCCGGGACGAGCGCACGGCCCCGCTCCTGCTGGAGGAGGTGTGGAACCTCCACCCGTCCGCCCGGCCCGCACTCGTCGAGTGGATCCAGGAACTCGCCGAGGACGGCCGCCCGCTGGTCCGGACCCGGGCGGCCTCGGCCACCGCCCTGCTCGCCACCGCCGACCTGTCGTCGGCCATGGCCCTGCTCATCGAACCCTGGGCGGACGACGACGAGTTCAACTCCTGGCTGACGGCGGCCAACGCCCTCACCATGGCCCAACTGCTGGAGGTTCCCGCCGTCTTCCGCATCCTGCACGACTGGTGCACCGGCGACTACGAGGGCCGCCGCTGGACGGCCGTCCGCACCTACGGCCTGCTCGGCCCAGTGCACTACGAACACGCCCTGAACGCCTTGCTGGACGCCATCCGAGGACAACGCCGGCAGCAGGACCTGGAGGGCGACGAGGACGACGCCGAGGCCTATGCGGAGTTCGTGAAGGAGGAGGCCATCCAGTTCGCGGACGCCCTCGAACTCCTGCTCCTCGCACTGCGCAAACCCGTGCTGAGCGCCCTCGCCGAACACCTCACCGGCGACCGCGCGGTCCGCGAGTACGCACTGCTCGCCTTCCTCCAGGCCTGCCGGCAGTCCAATGAGCACAACGACCGCCCACTCGTCCTCGACTGGTACGCCCAGGCCGCGGCGGCGGTCGACGACACGGACGCACAGCACCTCATGACGTTCTGGCAGGCCGCGCTGGCCGACCGGACCCGCACTGCGCAGGCACTGCGCATCCTGCGCGGCTGGGTCCTCACCGCGGATCGCGACCCCGAGTCCGAGGCGGCCCTCACCTCCCTGCTGCCCGCTCTCGTCGCGACGCCCGCCAACCACAGCCGCGTCAGCCACCTGCTGCGCACGGTCCACGAGGCCGGAAAACTCCGCTCACCGGCGGCCGGCCGGCTGCTCGCACGCATCTCCCTTTCCTGAAGGAGGCCGACCATGCAACACACCGACCCGCTGTCCGACCCACCGCCCGAGCCCGAGGAGCGGCCGGAGGACCCGGCACCGGACGAGCGACAGACCGAGCGACTCGACTGGTTCGGTCAGCGGCCCGAGGACCCTGTCGCACCCCGCCCCGACGCGGACCCCGTCCGCAGGGTCTGGCAACTGTCCGGTCGGCGGCACAGCAGCCGGCGCTACACCGGGGACCTCAACAACGCGCTGGTCCTGGTCACGCGGAAGGGGGTGTACAAGACGTACATGCCGCCGGACCGGCCCACGTCCGTATGGGGCTACGTCGCCCTGTACGAGGTGAACACGGACCTCCACGACTTCCGGCTGAACGTGCCCCTGCCCAGCACGCTCGACAGCTTCGAGTTCGAGGCCACCGCCGACATCACCTGGCGCGTCGCCGTTCCCGAGCTGTTCGTGAAGAGCCAGGAACGCGATGCGCCCGGCCTCGTCACCCGCAGGCTCCTGCGCGTGATGAGGACCGCCGGCCGCAGTCATCCCATCAAGGCCAGCGCCGAGGCGGAGACGGCCGTACAGGGGGCCGTCGACGCCGCCCTGCCGATCGGCGTCGCCGAGGGCCTGGAGGTCACCTGCTTGGTACGCCTGCGCCGCGATGCCACCGAGCGGACCCACGAGGACCGGCTGCGCAAGGCCCGCCATGAGGCGGAGGCCGCCGAACCGGAGCACAAGGCGGTCTGGCGCCGCGAGAAGCTCGCGGCGAAGCGGACCGCCAAGAAGATCAGCTTCTACGAGCATCACCTGGCCAGGGGCGGTACGGCCGCGGTCGCCCTGCATCTGGCGGTGCACCCGGAGGACACCGCTCTGGTCCTCGATCGCCTACAGACCGAGCAGGCGGAGCTGGTGAAGAACCAACTGCACCTGATCGACCAGGCGTTGGAGAACAAGCGGCTGGAGGACTACCAGCTCGACCTGCCCCACCAGCTCATCGCGGAACGGATGACGGCCATCCTGCGGGCGACCGGAACCACCGCCGGCACCGAACTGCCCCCGCCGTACCCGGAGCCGTCGCTCGAGAAGCCCCCGGACGACGGGCCATGACCAGGGTCCCGCGAGCCCCTCGGTCCCGCGCCGACGTCCAGCTGCTCGCCGACCTCCGCGCGGAGATCGCCCGCGCTGATGCCAAGGCCACGGTCCTGGTGGGCGTGCTCGGCCTGACGGCTGGGGTGCTGAGTTCCCTGCTGATCAACCTCCGTTGGAGTCCCGCCCGGCTCCCGGTGTCCGCCGCCCTGCTGTGGTGGTCGGGAGCCGTACTGCTGGTCACCTCGCTCTTCGCCCTGCTGCTCGCCGTCACGCCCCGCTACGGCAGCAGCCGCTGGGCCCCCGGCCTCCCGCTCACCTACTTCGGCGACATTCGCCTCGCCGTCCGCGCCGGCCTGCTCGCCTCCGCCATCGCGGACACGGAACGCGCCCCCGCTCGGGCGCTGCGTGCCGCCCTCACCGAGAACAGCCGTATCGCCGCTCGCAAGCACTTCTGGATCCGGACCGGCCTGATCGCCTTCGGCGGCTCGGCGGTCCTGCTCCCCGTATCGCTGCTCGTCGCCTGAACCCGTCCCCACTCGGAAGGAAGTGCCATGGCCCTGCCCCGCGAACCCAAGGAACCCAAGGAACCCAAGGAGGACTTACCTCTCCGCCCCGGCCGCGTCCACATATCCGCACGTCAGCGAGGCGCTGACAGCACCGCCCTCGGACATCTGGCGCTCCACCTCCCCCACGCGCTCGCCAGCCTGGCCGTCGTCTTCGTGGTCTCGTACCTCGTCAGCATCGTGAGCGGTCTTCCCTGGTGGGTCCCGTTCGGGTGCTGGACACTGAGCGGCGCCGTGGTCTTCAACCGGCCCTGCGAACGCCTCCTGGCCCGCTGGCACTACCGGCTGCGCCACCCCGGCCCCGAGGAGGAGCGGAAACTGCGGCCCGTCTGGCGGGAGGTGACGGGCCGCGCCGGAGTCGACGCGAACGCGTACCAGCTGTGGATAGAGAACAGCGACGAGATCAACGCCATGGCGGCGGCCGGCCACATCGTGAGCGTGACCAGCCACTCGCTGAAGGCACTCACCCCCGCCCAGCTGGGCGGCATACTCGCCCACGAGCTCGGTCATCACACCCGGGGCCACGCCTGGGCGTCGCTGCTCGCGCACTGGTACGCACTGCCCGCCCAGCTCGCCTGGCGACTGGTGCTCCGGCTGGCCTCACGTGTCGAGCGGCTCTCCGCGGGCGCCGCGACGCTGGCAGTCGTCCTGGCCGTGGCCGTCGTACTCGCGCTGGCGAGCGCCACGTACGGCCTGATCTTCCTTCCGCTGGCCACGCCGTACCTGGTGGCCGCCGTCTCCCGGCGCGCCGAGCTGCGCGCCGACGAGCACGCCGCGGGCCTCGGTTTCGCCGCACATCTGATGGAGGTGCTGCGTACGGAGCAGGACCGGCAGGAGTCCCGGCAGGACGCCCCGGACGGAGTGATGATGCGGCTGCTCGACTCGCACCCCGACGTCCACACGCGGATGCATCACCTCCAGGCCTACCTGGAACGCGGGCGATGACATGCCGAAGGGCGGCCACCCCAAAGGTGACCGCCCCTCAACTCAAGCGACTCGCTTACTGGTTGTACGGACCGTAGTCGTAGTCCTCCAGCGGAACGGCCTGGCCGGAGCCCGTGCCGAACGGCGAGTAGTCGATGTCGTCGTAGCCGACGGCCGAGTACATCGCGGCCTTCGCTTCCTCGGTCGGCTCGACCCGGATGTTGCGGTAGCGGGACAGACCCGTACCAGCCGGGATGAGCTTACCGATGATGACGTTCTCCTTGAGGCCGATGAGGCTGTCGGACTTGGCGTTGATCGCCGCGTCCGTCAGGACTCGGGTCGTCTCCTGGAAGGAGGCGGCCGACAGCCAGGATTCCGTCGCCAGCGAGGCCTTGGTGATACCCATCAGCTGCGGACGACCGGAGGCCGGGTGACCGCCCTCCTGGACCACACGACGGTTCTCGGTCTCGAACTTCGAGCGCTCGACCAACTCACCGGGCAGCAGCTCGGCGTCGCCGGACTCGATGATCGTCACCCGGCGCAGCATCTGCCGGATGATGATCTCGATGTGCTTGTCGTGGATCGACACACCCTGCGAGTTGTAGACCTTCTGGACCTCGCCCACCAGGTGGATCTGGACCGCGCGCTGGCCGAGGATACGCAGCACGTCGTGCGGGTTCTGGGTACCCACGGTGAGCTGCTGGCCCACCTCGACGTGCTCGCCCTCGCTGACCTTCACACGGGCACGCTTCGAGATCGGGAACGCCGTCTCGTCGCTGCCGTCGTCCGGCGTGATGACCAGCTTCTTGGTCTTCTCGGTCTCCTCGATCCGCACGCGGCCGGCGGCCTCGGAGATCGGGGCGACACCCTTCGGGGTACGGGCCTCGAAGAGCTCGACGACACGCGGCAGACCCTGGGTGATGTCGTCACCGGCCACACCACCGGTGTGGAAGGTACGCATCGTCAGCTGGGTACCGGGCTCACCGATGGACTGGGCGGCGATGATGCCGACCGCCTCACCGATGTCGACCAGCTTGCCGGTGGCCAGCGAGCGGCCGTAGCACATGGCGCAGGTGCCGACGGCGGACTCGCAGGTCAGGACCGAGCGGGTCTTGACCGTCTCAATGCCGGCGGCGACCAGCTGGTCGATGAGGACGTCACCGAGGTCGACGCCCGCCGGGGCGAGCACCTTGCCGTCGACGACGATGTCCTCGGCGAGGCAGCGCGCGTACACGCTGGTCTCGGCGTTGTCCGCCTTGTTGAGCACACCGTTCGCATCGCGCTCGGCGATCGCCAGCTTGAGGCCACGGTCGGTACCGCAGTCCTCCTCGCGGATGATCACGTCCTGCGAGACGTCCACCAGACGACGGGTCAGGTAACCCGAGTCGGCGGTACGCAGAGCGGTGTCGGCGAGACCCTTACGGGCACCGTGCGTGGAGATGAAGTACTCCAGCACGGACAGGCCCTCACGGAAGGACGCCTTGATCGGACGCGGAATCGTCTCGTTCTTGGCGTTCGACACCAGACCACGCATACCGGCGATCTGACGCATCTGCATCATGTTGCCTCGTGCGCCCGAGTTCACCATCATGAAGATCGGGTTGGTCTTCGGGAAGTTCTCGTTCATGGCCTCGGCAACCTCGTTGGTCGCCTTGGTCCAGATCGCGATGAGTTCCTGGGTGCGCTCGTCCTTGGTGATCAGACCGCGCTCGTACTGCTTCTGGACCTTCTCGTCCTGCGCCTCGTAGCCCTTGACGATCTCCTTCTTCGCCTCGGGAACGACGACGTCGGAGATGGCCACGGTGACGCCGGAACGGGTCGCCCAGTAGAAGCCGGCCGCCTTCAGGTTGTCGAGCGTCGCCGCCACGATGACCTTGGGGTAGCGCTCGGCGAGGTCGTTGACGATCTCGGAGAGCTGCTTCTTGCCGACCTCGTAGTCGACGAACGGGTAGTCCTCGGGCAGCAGCTCGTTGAAGAGCGCGCGGCCCAGCGTGGTGTTCAGCCGGAAGCTGTCACCCTGCTGCCACTCCGGGTCGCCCTCCTCCTGCGCCGGCGGGGTCCACCCGCGGGGCGGGATGGTGCCGACCGGGAAGCGGATGTCGACCTTCGACTGGAGCGAGAGCTCGCCCGCGTCGAACGCCATGATCGCCTCGGCCGAGGAGCCGAAGGACCGGCCCTCACCCTTGACGTTCCGCATCTCGCTGTCGGTGGTGAGGAAGAACAGACCGAGGACCATGTCCTGGGTCGGCATCGTCACCGGACGGCCGTCGGCGGGCTTCAGGATGTTGTTCGAGGAGAGCATCAGGATGCGCGCCTCGGCCTGCGCCTCCGCGGAGAGCGGAAGGTGCACGGCCATCTGGTCACCGTCGAAGTCCGCGTTGAACGCGGTGCAGACGAGCGGGTGGATCTGGATGGCCTTGCCCTCGACCAGCTGCGGCTCGAAGGCCTGGATGCCGAGGCGGTGCAGCGTGGGCGCACGGTTCAGCAGAACCGGGTGCTCCGCGATGACCTCTTCCAGCACGTCGTACACGACCGTGCGGCCGCGCTCGACCATGCGCTTGGCGCTCTTGATGTTCTGCGCGTGGTTCAGGTCGACCAGGCGCTTCATCACGAACGGCTTGAAGAGCTCCAGCGCCATCGCCTTCGGCAGACCGCACTGGTGCAGCTTCAGCTGCGGACCGACGACGATCACGGAACGCGCGGAGTAGTCCACACGCTTACCGAGCAGGTTCTGACGGAATCGACCCTGCTTGCCCTTCAGCATGTCGCTGAGGGACTTCAGCGGGCGGTTACCGGGACCGGTGACCGGACGGCCACGACGGCCGTTGTCGAACAGCGCGTCGACGGCCTCCTGGAGCATGCGCTTCTCGTTGTTCACGATGATCTCGGGCGCGCCGAGGTCGAGAAGCCGCTTCAGGCGGTTGTTCCGGTTGATCACACGGCGGTACAGGTCGTTCAGGTCGGAGGTCGCGAAGCGGCCACCGTCCAGCTGCACCATCGGGCGAAGGTCCGGCGGGATGACCGGGACGCAGTCGAGGACCATGCCCTTGGGGCTGTTGGTGGTGCTCAGGAACGCCGAGACGACCTTGAGCCGCTTGAGGGCACGGGTCTTCTTCTGGCCCTTGCCGGTCCGGATGATCTCGCGGAGGCGCTCGGCCTCCTCGTCCAGGTCGAAGGACTCCAGGCGCTTCTGAAGCGCCGCGGCACCCATCGAACCGTCGAAGTACGTGCCGAAGCGGTCACGCAGCTCGCGGTAGAGGAGCTCGTCGCCCTCCAGGTCCTGGACCTTGAGGTTCTTGAACCGGGTCCACACCTCGTCGAGGCGGTCGATCTCGCGCTGCGCACGGTCACGCAGCTGCTTCATCTCACGCTCGGCACCTTCGCGCACCTTGCGGCGTACGTCGGCCTTGGCGCCCTCGGCCTCGAGCTCGGCCAGGTCGGTCTCGAGCTTCTTGGCGCGGGCTTCGAGGTCGGAGTCCCGACGGTTCTCGACCTGCTGACGCTCCACGGAGACGTGTGCCTCCAGGGAGGGCAGGTCACGCGTACGGCGCTCCTCGTCGACGTACGTGATCATGTACGCCGCGAAGTAGATGACCTTCTCGAGGTCCTTGGGCGCCAGGTCCAGCAGGTAGCCGAGGCGCGAAGGAACACCCTTGAAGTACCAGATGTGTGTGACGGGGGCGGCCAGTTCGATGTGGCCCATCCGCTCACGGCGCACCTTGGCGCGAGTCACCTCGACGCCGCAGCGCTCACAGATGATGCCCTTGAACCGGACACGCTTGTACTTACCGCAGTAGCACTCCCAGTCCCGGGTCGGACCGAAGATCTTCTCGCAGAAGAGTCCGTCCTTTTCGGGCTTGAGGGTGCGGTAGTTGATGGTCTCGGGCTTCTTGACCTCGCCGTGGCTCCACTGACGGATGTCGTCAGCGGTGGCCAGACCGATCCGGAGCTCATCGAAGAAGTTGACGTCGAGCACTATGCGTCAATCCCTCTCAGGGTTGTAAGTCTTGGGGTCTGAAACGGGGTCCCGGGGTCGGCGGACCTTCGCTGATCTCTCAGGAAGGCCCGCCGGACTCCGTCAGACCTCTTCGACGCTGCTCGGCTCACGCCGGGACAGGTCGATGCCGAGCTCCTCCGCAGCGCGGAAGACATCCTCGTCGGTGTCACGCATCTCGATGGACATACCGTCGCTGGACAGCACCTCCACATTCAGGCAGAGAGACTGCATCTCCTTGATGAGCACCTTGAAGGACTCGGGGATGCCGGGCTCGGGGATGTTCTCGCCCTTGACGATGGCCTCGTAGACCTTCACGCGGCCGGTGACGTCGTCGGACTTGATGGTCAGCAGCTCCTGGAGGGCGTAAGCGGCGCCATAAGCCTCCAGCGCCCACACCTCCATCTCGCCGAACCGCTGGCCACCGAACTGCGCCTTACCACCCAGCGGCTGCTGGGTGATCATCGAGTACGGACCGGTCGAACGGGCGTGCAGCTTGTCGTCGACCAGGTGGTGCAGCTTCAGGATGTACATGTAGCCGACCGAGATCGGCTCCGGGAAAGGCTCACCCGAGCGGCCGTCGAACAGCGGTGCCTTACCGGTCGGGAGCACCATGCGCTCGCCGTCGCGGTTCGGGATCGTGTGCTCCAGCAGACCGGCGAGCTCGTCCTCACGCGCACCGTCGAAGACCGGGGTGGCGACGTTGGTACCGGGGTCGACGGCGTCGGCGCCGATGACCTGAAGCCGCTGTGCCCACTCCTCGCCGAGGCCGGAGACGTCCCAGCCGCGGCTGGCGAGCCAGCCGAGGTGGATCTCCAGGACCTGTCCCGGGTTCATTCGGGACGGGACACCCAGCGGGTTGAGGATGATGTCGACCGGGGTGCCGTCCTCCAGGAACGGCATGTCCTCGATCGGCAGGATCTTGGAGATGACGCCCTTGTTGCCGTGCCGGCCGGCGAGCTTGTCACCGTCGGTGATCTTGCGCTTCTGCGCGACGTACACGCGCACCAGCTGGTTCACACCGGGCGGAAGCTCGTCGCCCTCCTCGCGGTCGAAGACGCGGACGCCGATGACCTTGCCGATCTCACCGTGCGGCACCTTCAGCGAGGTGTCGCGCACTTCGCGCGCCTTCTCGCCGAAGATCGCGCGGAGCAGGCGCTCCTCCGGGGTCAGCTCGGTCTCGCCCTTGGGCGTGACCTTGCCGACCAGGATGTCGCCGGCGACGACCTCGGCACCGATACGGATGATGCCGCGCTCGTCGAGGTCGGCGAGGACCTCCTCGGAGACGTTCGGGATGTCCCGGGTGATCTCCTCGGGGCCGAGCTTGGTGTCACGGGCGTCGACCTCGTGCTCCTCGATGTGGATCGAGGAGAGGACGTCGTCCTGCACGAGGCGCTGCGACAGGATGATCGCGTCCTCGTAGTTGTGACCCTCCCACGGCATGAACGCGACGAGCAGGTTCTTGCCCAGCGCCATCTCGCCGTTCTGGGTGGCCGGACCGTCGGCGAGGACCTGGCCCTCGATGATCCGGTCACCCTCGTTGACGATGACCTTCTGGTTGACCGAGGTGCCCTGGTTGGACCGGGAGAACTTGGCCAGGCGGTACGTGATGTACGTGCCGTCGTCGTTGGCGGTGGTGATGTAGTCCGCGGAGACCTCCTGGACCACACCGTCCTTCTCGGCCTTGACCACGTCACCGGCGTCCACGGCGGAGCGGTACTCCATGCCGGTGCCGACGAGCGGGGACTCGGACTTGATGAGGGGCACGGCCTGACGCATCATGTTCGCGCCCATCAGGGCACGGTTGGCGTCGTCGTGCTCCAGGAACGGGATCATGGCGGTCGCGACCGACACCATCTGGCGCGGCGAGACGTCCATGTAGTCCACGTCGGAGCCGGGGACGTAGTCGACCTCGCCGCCACGGCGGCGGACGAGCACCCGGTTCTCCTCGAAGCGGAAGTCGTCCGACAGCGGGGCGTTGGCCTGCGCGATGACGAAGCGGTCTTCCTCGTCCGCGGTCAGGTAGTCGACGTCGTCGGTGACCTGGCCCTCGACGACCTTGCGGTACGGCGTCTCGATGAAACCGAACGGGTTGATCCGGCCGTACGAGGCGAGCGAACCGATCAGACCGATGTTCGGGCCTTCCGGCGTCTCGATCGGGCACATCCGGCCGTAGTGCGACGGGTGCACGTCGCGGACCTCGAAGCCGGCCCGCTCACGGGAGAGACCACCCGGGCCGAGGGCGTTCAGACGACGCTTGTGCGTCAGCCCCGACAGCGGGTTGTTCTGGTCCATGAACTGGGACAGCTGGCTGGTGCCGAAGAACTCCTTGATGGAGGCGACGACCGGCCGGATGTTGATCAGCGTCTGCGGCGTGATCGCCTCGACGTCCTGGGTGGTCATGCGCTCACGCACGACGCGCTCCATACGGGCGAGACCCGTACGGACCTGGTTCTGGATCAGCTCGCCGACGTTACGGATACGACGGTTGCCGAAGTGGTCGATGTCGTCCGTCTCGACGATGATCGAGCGACCGGACTCGCCGACCGTCTCGGTCTCACCGGCGTGCAGCTTCACCAGGTACTTGATCGTGGCGATGATGTCGTCGGTGGTGAGCACACCGGCGTCCAGCGGCTCGTCCGCGCCGAGCTTCTTGTTCACCTTGTAGCGGCCGACCTTGGCGAGGTCGTAGCGCTTCGGGTTGAAGTAGAGGTTCTCGAGCAGCGTCTGAGCAGCCTCGCGCGTGGGCGGCTCGCCCGGACGCAGCTTGCGGTAGATGTCGAGCAGTGCGTCGTCCTGGCCCTGGGTGTGGTCCTTCTCCAGGGTGGCGCGCATGGATTCGTACTCGCCGAACTCCTCGAGGATCTGCTCGGTGGTCCAGCCGAGAGCCTTCAGGAGAACGGTGACGGACTGCTTGCGCTTGCGGTCGATACGGACACCGACCATGTCGCGCTTGTCGATCTCCATCTCCAGCCAGGCACCCCGGGACGGGATGATCTTGGCGGAGAAGATGTCCTTGTCGGACGTCTTGTCGATGGAGGAGTCGAAGTAGACACCGGGCGAGCGGACCAGCTGCGACACCACGACACGCTCGGTGCCGTTGATGACGAAGGTGCCCTTGTTCGTCATGAGCGGGAAGTCGCCCATGAAGACCGTCTGGGACTTGATCTCGCCGGTCTCGTTGTTGGTGAACTCAGCGGTGACGAAGAGCGGGGCCGCGTACGTGAAGTCGCGCTCCTTGCACTCGTCGATGCTGTTCTTCGGAGGCTCGAAACGGTGGTCGCGGAAAGTCAGCGACATCGACCCGGAGAAGTCCTCGATCGGAGAGATCTCCTCGAAGATCTCCTCCAGACCGGACTTGGTGGGGACGTCCTGACCGGACTCGAGAGCCGCCTCGACCCGACTCTGCCAGGCGGTGTTTCCGAGCAGCCAGTCAAAGCTCTCGGTCTGCAGCGCGAGCAGGTTGGGAACCTCGAGGGGCTCCTTGATCTTTGCAAAGGAGATGCGCAGCGGGGCGGTGCTGGCGCCGTTGTTCATATTCGCGGTCGAGGCAGTGCGCGAGGCGGCCAAGAGGGGGTCCTTCCGAGGGCTCGGACTCACTACGCGCGTACCGGTCCCCCTCAAGTGCACAGAGACAGGCCTCCCCGAATTGGCCATTCGGCCAGGTCAGAGACGGTTCGGTCGTCGGTGCTCAAGCGAGGGCATGCCCCTGGTGACGGGCAGGGGACAGCTAACAGGCAGCGCAAAGGGTCAGTGTAGCCACAAGGCACACTGATGTCCAGTGCGGGTTTTTCGAGACCCTCGTTGTTCTCGACACCTGCGCAAGCCCACGCCCTCAATGCACGTTGATACTGCCCTCTTCGTCGCCGATCCATGCCTCGGATCCGGATCGTTGTGACGACGCGTCCTGAGAATTGCGCGCTGCGTGCGGTTCGTCAAGGCCCCCCTTGCCCAAACCGGGTGCTGCCATCGTCACTTGCAGCCGGCTCCGGAGGTGCCCGGAGACACGACGAAGATCACCATACTCCGCGCATCCACGCGTGCAAGGCCGCCACCACCAGGCACCCGGGAACGCCGAAGAGCGACCACCCGGATGGATGATCGCTCTTCGGTGCGCTCGCGTTACAGCCCTACGGCTGTATCAGCTCGCAAGGGTCCGTGTAGGGACCCTCAAGGTCTTACTTGACCTCGACGGAGGCGCCGGCGGCCTTGAGGGACTCGGCAGCCTTCTCGGCGGCCTCCTTGGCGACCTTCTCGACGACGGGCTTCGGGGCGCCGTCCACGAGGTCCTTGGCCTCCTTGAGGCCCAGGGAGGTCAGCTCACGCACGACCTTGATGACCTGGATCTTCTTCTCGCCGGCACCCGTGAGGATGACGTCGAACTCGTCCTGCTCGGCCTCGGCCTCGACGGCAGCGGCGGGACCGGCCGGGCCGGCCACGGCGACCGCGGCGGCGGCGGTGACGTCGAACTTCTCCTCGAAGGCCTTCACGAACTCGGAAAGCTGGATGAGGGTCATCGTCTCGAACTCGGCGAGCAGTTCGTCCTGGGTGAGAGCCACGATGGCTTCCTTCCACTAATTTTCGGCTGGTGCCGTGATGTACATGTCTGGCGGGCGTACGTTCGGCCCGCTACGACCGTTGCCTTCGGCGGGCTGCCTCAGGCGGCGGTCATTTCGCGAGCCGAGTTACTCGGCACCGCCCTGCTCGTCCTGCTTGGCGCGAAGCGCGTCCACGGTGCGGACGAGCTTCGACGGAAGCGCCTGGAAGACCTGGGCAGCCTGAGTCTGCTTGGCCTTGAAGGCGCCCGCCAGCTTGGCGAGCAGAACCTCGCGGGACTCGAGGTCCGCGAGCTTCTTGATCTCGTCGGCGGACAGCACCTTGCCGTCAAGGACACCGCCCTTGATGACGAGGTTCGGGTTGTCCTTGGCGAAGTCACGAAGACCCTTCGCCGACTCCACCGGGTCACCGGTGACGAAGGCAACCGCCGTCGGACCGTTGAACAGGTCGTCGAGCGTCGAGATCCCGGCCTCGTTGGCCGCAATCTTGGTCAGCGTGTTCTTCACCACGGCGTACTGGGCGTTCTCACCGAGCGAACGACGCAGCGTCTTGAGCTGCGCCACGGTGAGACCCCGGTACTCGGTCAGCACGGCGGCGTTCGAGCTACGGAACTGCTCCGTCAGCTCGGCTACCGCGGCAGCCTTGTCGGGCCTTGCCATAGAGCGTCGGCCTCCTTCCGGGTGATGGGACCGCTCAGAAGGGGCTGAGGAAAACGAAACGCCCCGGCGCAGGCGCACGGGGCGTAGCTCTACCGATCACGTAAGCAATGCATGCGTTTCGGGAGCGACTTCCACAGTCACCTGCGCGGGTCGTCCGCGGTTCAGCGGATCCTTCGGCCACCGCGCCCTCTCACGAGCACACGGCAACGACCAGCGGTCTTTGGCTTCTGTAGGAGAGTACGTGACCGAATCCCTGTCGGGCAAATCCGGTCCTACGGTGCTCAGCCGGCCTGGGCTTCCTTCATCATCTCGGCCAGGTCGGCGGTGTCCTTCGCGGGCGGAGCCGTGACGGTCACCGGCTTGTTGTAGTCGAGGAAGGTGATGGTCATGTCGAGCGGGCCCTTGTCGGCGTCGCCCTTCATGCGGAACTGCTTGGTGTGGTCGTCGCCGTCCACCCACATGTCCATCGTGAGCTCGTCGATGCCCATCTTCTCGTACTGGTCGAGGCTCTTCTCGCGCTGCTCGCGCGTGGCCTTGTCCTCGCCCTTGAAGGAGTTCCGGATGTCGTCGGCGGTGACGGTGCCCGAGTAGTGGGTCGTCTGCACGCCGTCGACGGTCTCGGTGCCGACCTTCTTCACGTCCTTGGCGCCGGTGAGGAAGGTGGACTCGCTGGCCGGGTTCTGGTCGGCCTGGCCGGCGCCGGGTGCGGTCGCGCCGAGCCCGCCCTCCTCGCCGAGCGCGGACAGGTCGAACTTGAGCCAGCTCTTGCCGTCCATCTCCTTGGCCATCTCGGCGTTCCCGCCGATGTACATGGCCTTGTCGACGAGCCGGATCTCCGCCGTGCCCGCCGCTCCCTGGTCGGGAGCAGTCATCTTCATGCTCATGGCGACGGTGGGCTTGATCCGCATCGAGGCCGTGGCCTTGATCTGCCCCTGCTCCGGTACCTCACCGGTCATGCGGTAACGGAAGGAGGTGATGGCCTCCGTGTTCTTCGCCGCTTTGGCGACGGCCGCCGCCGGCGTCATCTTCGGCGACTCCTCGCCCTTGGCACAGCTCACCGCTCCGGCGGCGAGGGCCACGGCGGCGAGGCCGGCGCCGATCGCCCGAGAGCGCGCTGAACGTCGTACGGAAGACCGCATTGATTCCCCCCACGGAATACATGGTTGATGCACAGTAAGGACGCGAGCTTATCCGGGAGTGGTTGCGGAGGTCTCCTGGAATTGAGTGGGACTCAGGAGGGGCTTGCGCTCTGCTGGTCCAGGAGCGCCTTGAAGTCCTGGGTGTCGGCGGCAGGCGGCTTCCGCACCGGGACCTGTACGCCGTAGTCGCTGTAGAGGGCGGTCTGGGTCAGCCGGCCGCTCGCCGTGCTGCTGTTCTCGACCTTCTTGACCAGCAGGTTCCTGGCGTTGACCCAGATGTCGACGGTCTCCGTGGTGACGCCGGCGCCCTGGAGTTGTCGTCTCAGCGCGGCGTCGGTGACGTCGGCCGCGGTCACGGTGCCGGAGTAGTGGGTGGTGGCCTGTCCGGCCACGGTCTCCTCGGCGACCTTGTGCACGTCGTCGGAGTCCAGCAACAGTCGCACCGACTGGTGGGGCGTGGTGCTGCGCATCTGGTCGGCGAGGCCGGCGCCGCCGCCGAGATCCTCAAGGTCTTCGTAGGCGTACTTGAGCCAGTGCTTGCCGCCCGCCTTGGCGGCGAAGGCGTCACCCATCCGCGCGTAGTAGGCGTCGGACAGATAGCGGGCCTCCATGGAGGTCACGCCGAGTCCTCGCATCGTCTCGGCCGCCGTGCCGCCGGTGTACGTGATCGTCAGGGTGCCGCGGAGGCCCTTGCCCCAGCTGAGAGAGCCGTCGGCGGTGAGGGACACCTGGGTGCCCATGACGGTGCTTGACCGCACCCGGGCCGAGTCGGCCCGGTCGGTGGCGCGCTCGGCGGCGCGCAGGGCGGCGAGGGAGGCGGAAGCCGTGGGCTCCTTCACCTCGGGCCCGTCGGGAGAAGCGGAGGAGGTGCAGGCGGCTGTCGCCGTCAGCACGGCGGTCGCCGCGAGCCGGACCGTCGTCCTCTTCATCCGTCCCCCTGGTCTCCTGTGGTCTGTGCGCACGCTAACCCAGAGCACAGGACCCTCACATGGGAACGGGCCCCCCACCTCGAAAGGTGCGGGGCCCGTGACCGACTTCAGCGAGCCGTGAGGGCTCGGCCCGGTCAGACAGCTGCCGGGTCCTCCTCGGTGAGGAGGTTGCGGGTGCGGTTCGGGTCGACCGGAATGCCGGGGCCGATCGTGGTGCTGATCGCGGCCTTCTTGATGTAGCGACCCTTGGCGGCGGACGGCTTCAGACGGAGGATCTCCTCCAGCGCGGCGCCGTAGTTCTCCACCAGCTTGGTGTCGTCGAAGGACGACTTGCCGATGATGAAGTGCAGGTTCGAGTGCTTGTCGACGCGGAACTCGATCTTGCCGCCCTTGATCTCGGTCACGGCCTTGGCCACGTCCGGGGTCACGGTGCCGGTCTTCGGGTTCGGCATCAGACCACGGGGGCCGAGGACGCGGCCGAGGCGGCCGACCTTGCCCATGAGGTCCGGGGTGGCGACGACGGCGTCGAAGTCCAGACGGCCCTTCGTCACCTCGTCGATGAGCTCGTCGGAGCCGACGATGTCGGCGCCCGCGGCACGCGCGGCCTCGGCACGGTCGCCGGTCGCGAAGACCAGGACCCGGGCGGTCTTACCGGTGCCGTGCGGGAGGTTCACGGTGCCACGGACCATCTGGTCGGCCTTGCGCGGGTCGACACCCAGACGGAAGGCGACCTCGACGGTGCCGTCGAACTTGGTCGTGGAGGTCTCCTTGGCGAGACGGACGGCCTCGAGCGGGGCGTAGAGCTTGTCCCGGTCGATCTTGGCGTCCGCAGCGCGGAGAGACTTGCTGCGCTTGCTCACTTCTTCTCCTGGGGATTCTTAGGAGTCGTGGTCCGGGCCGAGCAGGCCCCGCCACTACTGCTGGGAGTTGGGGTTCAGCCCTCGACCGTGATGCCCATGGAACGGGCGGTGCCGGCGATGATCTTCGACGCGGCGTCCAGGTCGTTGGCGTTGAGGTCGGGCATCTTCGTGGTGGCGATCTCGCGGACCTGCGCCTGGGTGATCTTGGCGACCTTGGTCTTGTGCGGCTCGCCGGAGCCCTTCTCCACGCCCGCGGCCTTGAGGATCATCTTGGCGGCCGGCGGGGTCTTGGTCACGAAGGTGAAGGAGCGGTCCTCGTAGACCGTGATCTCCACCGGGATGACCCAACCGCGCTGCGACTCGGTCGCCGCGTTGTAGGCCTTGCAGAACTCCATGATGTTCACGCCGTGCTGACCCAGCGCGGGGCCGACCGGCGGAGCCGGGTTGGCCGCACCGGCCTGGATCTGGAGCTTGATGAGCCCCGTGACCTTCTTCTTCTTGGGAGGCATTGCTCTCTCCGGGTCCTAGTGAGAGGTGATCGCCTGCCACCCGATCATCCGGATGGAGGCATACCGCACAACGATAACGGGTATCCCTGCGTGGCCAAAAACCGAGCAGGTCAGACCGGCTTCAGCAGCCCGTCTGACCTGTTCGGAAGCTGTACGTCCAGAAGGTGCTAGTTCTTCTGGATCTGGTCGAAGGACAGCTCGACCGGGGTCTCCCGGCCGAAGATCTCGACCAGGCCCTTGACCTTCTTCGAGTCCGCGTTGATCTCGTTGATGGTGGCCTGAAGCGTGGCGAACGGGCCGTCGGTGACGGTGACCGAGTCGCCGACCTCGAAGTCCAGCACCTGGACCTCGACCTTGCGCTGCGGGGCGGGCTTGCCCTCGGCCTCGGCGGCCTCACGGGCGGCCTTCTCCTCGGCCTCCGGGGCGAGCATCTTGACGATCTCGTCCAGGGTCAGCGGGTACGGGTCGTAGGCGTTGCCCACGAAGCCGGTGACGCCGGGGGTGTTGCGGACGACGCCCCAGGACTCGTTCGTCAGGTCCATGCGGACGAGGACGTAACCCGGGAGCTTGTTCTGCTTGATCGTCTTGCGGTCGCCGTTCTTGATCTGGACGACCTCTTCCTGCGGCACCTCTGCCGCGAAGATGTAGTCCTCGACGTTCAGCGAGACGGCGCGCTGCTCCAGGTTGGTCTTCACCCGGTTCTCGTAGCCGGCGTAGGTGTGGATGACGTACCACTCACCGGGCAGCGTGCGGAGTTCCTCGCGCAGGGCGGCGACGGGGTCGACCGGCTCGGCCGGCTCCTCTTCCTCGATCGCCTCAGCCTCAACGGCCTCGTCCTCAACGGCCTCGTCCTCGGCCGCCTCGTCCTCGACGTGTACGGCGGCTTCCTCGGCGGGCTCACCCTCGACGGCGTCGGCAGCCTCGACCTCGTCCAGGTCGTCGTCGGCACCCTCGACGATCTCGAGCTCGTCTTCCACGGACTCGACCGGCTCGATGGCGTCGTTCACGTTCGGGTCAGACACTGTGGCTGCTTCTTCCTGGATACATGGGGGTGGAACGCGCGAAAGGGGCGCCTGGTACGGCGCCCTTCGCTTTCGGCTCAGCCGAAGACGTACTTGGCGGCCTTGTCGAGTCCGAAGTCAATCAGAGTCACCAGGCCGATCATCACGACGACGAAGATGATCACGACGGTCGTGTACGTCGAGAGCTGGTTGCGCGTCGGCCAGACGACCTTGCGGAGTTCCGCGACGATCTGGCGGTAGAAGAGCGCAAGCCGCTTCAGCGGGCCCTTCTTCGCACGCTTGCCGCCCTTGCGGCCCTGCTGCCTCGGCGTTTCATCCTGGGCATCAGGCGTGTCGATGGAGCCCACGGCGTCCGTCATTCGTCCTCACCTGATTCCGGGTCGTGGCCGTGCCGCGCCCGGTCTGAGCCGCACGGCGCATTGCTGCTGTACGTACATGCGCACACATCCTGGCGAAGGTGTGTGTAGCAGGGCCGGAGGGACTTGAACCCCCAACCGCTGGTTTTGGAGACCAGTGCTCTACCAATTGAGCTACGACCCTTTGGTTCTCCCCAAACGTACCGCATCCGCCCGGATGCTCGGTGTGCACCGGATGAGCGCGGCCCGTACGAGGCCAACGAGGTGAGAGTGTACGTGTTCTGCGGCCGGTCGTCGAACAGAAAGTGCCCGTAGGGGCTTTGTCGGTGACGGGGCGACAGAAGATCACCCTGGCCGGGGGCCGGTTCCGCACGCTTGTTCAGCGATCGGCCCGGTGTTGTTCAGTCCGTGAAACCCGCGTGCCGGGCAGGTTTCCGGTCTGAAACGATGGGCCCCATGAGCCCTGCAACCCCTCCCACCGAGCGCCGGGTCTCCGCCCGAGTCGGCGCGATCTCCGAGTCCGCCACCCTCGCCGTCGACGCCAAGGCCAAGGCCCTCAAGGCCGCCGGGCGTCCGGTGATCGGCTTCGGCGCCGGCGAGCCCGACTTCCCGACCCCGGACTACATCGTCGAGGCCGCGATCGAGGCCTGCAAGAACCCGAAGTACCACCGCTACACGCCGGCGGGCGGTCTGCCCGAGCTGAAGGCCGCGATCGCCGCGAAGACGCTGCGCGACTCCGGCTACGAGGTCGACCCGTCGCAGATCCTCGTCACCAACGGCGGCAAGCAGGCGATCTACGAGGCCTTCGCCGCGATCCTCGACCCGGGCGACGAGGTCATCGTCCCGGCGCCGTACTGGACGACGTACCCGGAGTCGATCCGGCTGGCCGGCGGTGTGCCGGTGGACGTCGTGGCCGACGAGACGACCGGCTACCGGGTGAGCGTGGAGCAGCTGGAGGCGGCGCGCACCGAGAAGACGAAGGTCGTCCTCTTCGTGTCCCCGTCGAACCCGACCGGCGCGGTCTACAGCGAGCAGGAGACCGAGGCGATCGGCCGCTGGGCTGCGGAGCACGGCCTGTGGGTGCTGACGGACGAGATCTACGAGCACCTGGTGTACGGCGACGCGTCGTCCGTGTCGCTGCCCGCGGTGCTGCCCGAGCTGCGCGACAAGTGCATCGTGGTCAACGGTGTGGCGAAGACGTACGCCATGACGGGCTGGCGGGTCGGCTGGATCATCGGCCCGAAGGACGTGGTGAAGGCGGCGACGAACCTCCAGTCGCACGCCACGTCGAACGTGTCGAACGTCGCCCAGGTGGCGGCCCTCGCGGCGGTCTCCGGCAGCCTGGACGCGGTCGCGAAGATGCGTGAGGCCTTCGACCGGCGCCGCAGGACGATCGTGCGGATGCTCAACGAGATCGACGGCGTGCTGTGCCCGGAGCCGGAGGGCGCGTTCTACGCGTACCCGTCGGTGAAGGCTCTGCTCGGCAAGGAGATCCGTGGCAAGCGCCCGCAGGACACGGTCGAGCTGGCCGCGCTGATCCTGGAGGAGGCGGAGGTCGCGGTCGTACCCGGCGAGGCGTTCGGGACGCCGGGCTATCTGCGGCTGTCGTACGCGCTGGGTGACGAGGATCTCGTCGAGGGCGTGAGCCGCATCCAGAAGCTGCTGGCGGAGGCCAGGGACTGACGGGTCCTGTCCGGCCTGAGGCCGGGAACCTGGGGCACATACCGGTTTTGGTATGTGCCCCATTCGTTTGTGCGAGCAAGACCACTAACGGGGAAAGCGCTACCGGGACGACAGGAACGTACGGCAGGATCCTGGAATGGAGCGTGTACGTGATGTCTCTGAGCTGCCGAAGGCCCATCTGCATCTGCATTTCACCGGATCGATGCGGCCCACCACCCTGCTGGAGCTGGCCGACAAGTACGGCGTGCGTCTGCCCGAGGCGCTGACCGAGGCACTGACCAGCGGGGAGCCACCGAGACTACGGGCGACGGACGAGCGGGGCTGGTTCCGTTTCCAGCGGCTGTACGACTCCGCGCGCTCGTGTCTGCGGCAGCCGGAGGACATTCAGCGGCTGGTGCGGGAGGCCGCGGAGGAGGACGTCAGGGACGGCTCGGGGTGGCTGGAGATCCAGGTCGACCCGACGTCGTACGCCCCTCGGCTGGGCGGTCTGATCCCGGCGCTGGAGATCATCCTGGACGCGGTGGAGTCGGCGATGCGGGAGACCGGGCTGGGGATGCGGGTGCTGGTCGCCGCGAACCGGATGAAGCATCCGCTGGATGCCCGCACGCTGGCTCGGCTGGCGGTGCGGTACGCGGAGCGTGGTGTGGTGGGATTCGGGTTGTCGAACGACGAACGACGGGGCATGGCGCGGGACTTCGACCGTGCGTTCCACATCGCGCGGGAGGGCGGCCTGCTGTCGGCTCCCCACGGCGGCGAGCTGACTGGCCCGGCGTCCGTGCGTGACTGCCTGGACGACCTGCACGCGAACCGGATCGGGCACGGCGTGCGTGCGGCGGAGGACCCGCGGCTGCTGAAGCGGCTGGCCGACCGGGGGGTCACCTGCGAGGTGTGCCCGTCGTCGAATGTGGCCCTCGGCGTGTACGAGGAGCCTGAGGACGTTCCGTTGCGGACGCTGTTCGAGGCGGGTGTTCCGATGGCGCTGGGCGCCGACGATCCGCTTCTGTTCGGGTCCCGGCTGGCCGCCCAGTACGAGCTTGCCCGCCGTCATCATGGCTTCACGGACGCGGAGTTGGCGGAGCTGGCCCGCCAGTCGGTACGGGCGTCGGCGGCGCCGGAGGATGTGCGGCGGAAGCTGCTGTCGGGGGTGGACGACTGGTTGGCGGGGGCGCCGGGGTAGCGCCAGGGCCTGTCCGGCGGATCAGGTCGCAGGAAACCAACGGTGCCTCATCAGCGCAGGTGAGCGGGGACGATGGGGAGTCGGCGACCGACGACAACGCCGCGGATCGGCGGACCGGGCCCCGCGTCTGCGGCATGATCCGCCGGGCAGGCTCTAGGCGGTGATGCCGGCCAGGAGCGTGCGGGCGAGCCGTTGGGCGAAGGTGTCCACGGGCGGCCGTACGCCCTCCGGTGTCGCCTCGTAGGCGAACGCGCGCTGGGCGCAGGCGCCGAGCAGCAGGGACGCCGCCGCGAAGGTGTCGGCGTCGGCGCGGATCCGGCCCGCTTCCTGCTCGGCGCGGAGGTACGCGTCCAGGCCCTCGATGGGCTTGTGCGGGCCAAGGCCCATCTGTCTCATGGCGTCGTCGTGCCGCCGTTTGAGCTGGGTCTCGGCGTACAGCGAGGCGGCGATCGGGAAGCTCTGCTCGTAGAAGAGGGCCGCCTCTCGGGCGATCTCGGTGAGGTTCTCCTCGATCGTGTGCCCGCCCGGCTCGGCGGCGAGGCTGCTCAGCAGGGGGCCCAGCCGGGGCAGCCGCTCGGCGAGGACGCGGATGAACAGGTCTTCCTTGCTCGCGAAGTACTTGTAGAGCGCGGCTTCCGAGCAGCCGGCCGCCTTGGCGATCTCCTTGGTGGTGGCGCGGGCCAGGCCGACGGTGAGCATCAGCTCGTGGGCGGCGTCGAGGATGCGGACGCTGGCCGGTTTCTGCACGGATTCCACGAGGGCGGATCTTACCGGGGTTGACGGATGAGTGAGTACTTACCCACTCTGGAGTCAGACGGTGAGTGAATACTCACCCACCCAATGCGGCAGAGAGTCAGGAGAAGCCATGAACCTCACGGTTTTCGGTGCCACCGGCGGTATCGGCCAGGAGATCGTCCGGCAGGCGCTGACCGCCGGGCACCAGGTGACGGCGGTCGTACGGGATCCCGCGCGACTCCCGGTGACAGGCGCGGGCCTGGAGGTGTTCCGGGCGGACGTGACCGACCCGGACGCGCTACGCCCCGCGGTGACCGGGCGGGACGCGGTCCTTTCGGGCCTCGGCGCGCGCAGCCGTAAGGACGCCGGTGTCGCCGCCCGCCTCACGCGTACGGTGCTGCGGGCCATGGAGGCGGAGGGCACTCGGCGGCTGCTGGTCGTGAGCGCGGCTCCGCTCGGGCCCGCGCCGGCGCAGGACGGCCCCCTCGACCGAGCCGTGCGCGGCCTGGTCTCCGCGGTCCTCAAGGACGTCTACGACGACCTCAGGGAAATGGAGGCGGAGCTCGCCCGCAGCGCGGTCGGCTGGACTTCGGTGCGGCCGCCGCGGCTCCAGGACAAGCCGCTCACCGGCGTGTACCGCACGGTCGTCGGCGGAACCCCGGCCAAGGGCCGCTTCATCGGCCGCGCGGACGTGGCCCACGCGATGCTGGCGATGGCGGGCGACCCGGGGACGGTGAAGCAGGGGGTGGGCGTCGCCTACTGATCCTTACGTCGCCTACTGATCCTTACAAGGTCACGCCCACTGTCACCGGCTCGTTGACCAACGTGATGCCGAACGACTCGCGGACGCCGGAGACGACCTCGCGGGCCAGCGCGAGGAGGTCCTCCGTTGTCGCCGCGCCCCTGTTGGTGAGGGCGAGGGTGTGCTTCGTGGAGATGCGGGCCGGGCCGGTGCCGTAGCCCTTGGTGAAGCCGGCCTTGTCGATCAGCCAGGCGGCCGATGTTTTGGTGTGCCCCTCCCCCGCCGGGTAGGCGGGCGGCTCCATGGCGTCGCCGAGCCTTGCGTGCACGCGCGCGTGGAACTCGGCGAACTCCTCGTCGGTCAGGATCGGGTTGGTGAAGAAGGATCCGGCCGACCAGGTGTCGTGGTCCTCGGGGTCCAGGACCATGCCCTTGCCGGTGCGCAGCTTGAGCACGGTCTCGCGGGCGGCGGCCAGCGGCACCCGGCCGCCGGGGTCCACGCCGAGCGCGCGGGCCGTCTCTGCGTACTTGATGGGCGCCGAAAGCCCGTTCGCGTCCTCCAGGGCGAAGCGGACGCGGAGGACGACGTATCGCTCGGGGTCGGCCTTGAAGCGGCTGTGGCGGTACGAGAACGCACAGTCGGCGTTCGGGAGGGTGACCGTCTCGCGGGTCTGCCGGTCGTAGGCGACGACCTCGGTGATCGTCGCGGAGACCTCCTGGCCGTACGCCCCGACGTTCTGGATCGGGGTCGCGCCTGCCGAGCCGGGGATGCCGGCCAGGCACTCGATGCCGGCCAGTCCGGCCGCTACGGTGCGGGCGACCGCGTCGGTCCACACCTCGCCGGCGGCCAGTTCCAGGCTCGTGCCGGTGAGTTCGAAGCCTTGCGTCGCGATGCGCAGGGCCGTGCCGTCGAAGCCCTTGTCGCCGATGACCAGGTTCGAGCCGCCGCCGATGATCAGCAGGGGCGTGCCGCTGTCGTCGGCCTCGCGGACTACGGCTACCACCTCGGCGTCGGTCGTCGCGGTGACCAGCCTGGTGGCGGGGCCGCCCAGGCGGAAGGTGGTGAGGGGGGCGAGGGGGGCGTCGTGGAGTTCCTGCACGGGCTCAAGAGTACGAGACGGTGGGTGGGGCTTCGGGTGGTGATGCCTGCGGCGGCCCGTTGCGGTCGGTGGGGGTGCGTGTCGCGCCCGCGGGGTGGTGGGGGTCGGGGCCGCGTCGGGGGGTGTCCGTCCTCGGAACGTCGCGGAATCGGTCGCTTACCAACTCGCCCGTGTTGACGCGACAACCCTGCGGGCGGACACCCCCCGACGCGTCCCCTTGCCGCCGTGGGCGAGTGCGGGTGCGTCGTGGCTCCGCGCAGTGGGCTAGCCGGCTATTGGCTCCAGGGCCTGTGCCGGCTCCTGCTTGTCTGGCTGTGTGGAGCGCCTCGTCGGGATCAGTAGAGCCGCTGCTCCGGCTACGGCGATCACGGCGGCGCCGGTGACCAGGGCGGGCCGTAGGCCGTCTACGAAGGTCTGGCCGGTCTCGTAGCCGCCCTGGGCGGAGAAGATCGACGCCATGATGGCGATGCCGAGTGCGCCGCCGACCTCGCGCAGGGCGTTGTTGGCGCCGGAGGCTATGCCCTGCTCGCTGTGCCGGACGCTGGACATCACCAGGTTGGCGGCGGGGGCGAAGTACAGCCCCATTCCGATGCCGCTGGCGATCAGGCCGGGGAGCTGGATCGCGTAGGAGGCGTCCACGGTGACCACGGAGGCCAGGTAGCCGAGGCCGGCGGCTTGGAGGAAGAGGCCGGTGGCGACGACGGGGCGGCCGCCGATGCGGTCGGAGAGGATGCCGGCGATCGGTGCGGCGATCATCGGCATGCCGGTCCAGGGCAGCATGCGCAGGCCCGCCTCGGTGGGCGAGTAGCCGAGCACGCCCTGCATGTACTGGCTGAGCAGGAAGATCGAGCCGAACATGCCGAGGAACATCAGCAGGCTCGCGGCGTTGATCCCGGAGAAGGCCCGGGAGCGGAACAGTCGCATCGGGAGCATGGGGTTCTTGGCGCGGGTGCTGTAGATGACGAAGGCGAGGAGCAGCGCGGATCCGGCGATCAGACCGGTCAGGACGAGAGGAGCGGTCCAGCCGTCCGCGGGGCCGCGGACCAGGCCGTAGACGATCCCGAAGAGGCCGCCGCTGGCGAGCAGGGTGCCGGGGATGTCCAGCGGGGAACCGGTGCCGTGGGACTCGGCGAGGCGGAGGCGGGCGAGGGGGATGAGCGCCAGGCCCAGCGGGACGTTCAGCCAGAAGATCCACTGCCAGGAGATGTGCTCGGTGAGACTGCCGCCGATCAGCGGGCCGGAGGCTACGGCGAGTCCGTTGACGGCGCCCCAGATGCCGTACGCCATCCCGCGCTTGGCGGCGGGCACGGCCGCCGTCAGCAGGGTCAGCGTCAGCGGCATCATGATCGCCGCGCCGACGCCCTGCACCGCGCGGGCGGCGATGAGGCTGTCGATGCCGGGCGCTATGGCCGCGGCGGCGGACGCGCCGGTGAAGATCGTGAGGCCGGTGAGGAAGAGCCGGCGTCGGCCGAAGCGGTCTCCGAGCGCCGCGCCCGTCATGAGGAGGACGGCGAAGGTGAGCGTGTAGGCGCTGACGGTCCATTCGAGGTCGTGCAACGCGCCGCCGAGGTCCTCTCGGATCGAGGGCAGGGCCGTGGTGACTACGAGGTTGTCCAGGGACGCCATGAAACCGGCGACGCTCGTGATGACGAGGGCCCAGGCGGCTCCGCCGCTGCGGGTGGGTTGTGCGGTCTGCTGTGACATCTCTCCCCCAGAGGGTTCTCACCAGCGATGATTAGTTCGTTAGCTAGTTTGTTGATTAGTGACTGATTACTAACTTTTGTGGTCATGAAGAAGTGGGCAGGGCACTTCTTCTTTTTCCTCTACGCCTCCGGCTCGCCCTTGAGGCGAGCCGACGGATACATCCCCTGCCAGACCTGATGTTCGGGCGGGAAGCCCATGGCCATCAGGGTGTTGACGAGCATTCCGTACGCCAGGAAGGTCGTCGTCTCGCTCACCTCGGCGCCCAGCGGCAGATGCACGGTGTCCCAGAGCTTCATCCAGCCGGCCCGTACGACCTCGCCGAACTCGTGCTCCCCCTCCGCCTCCGCGGCGGCGACCGCGATGTACGTCTGCATCTGCATCTGGAGCCTCTCGGGGTGCTCCGTGATCAGACGGACGTATGCATTCGCCATGGCGTGCAGGGCTTCCTCGCCGTGCAGGCTCTTGGCCGCCTCCTCGAAGACCAGGCGCGTGTCCTCCATGCACCTCAGCGAGGCGGCGGCGAAGATCGCCCTCTTGCCCGAGAAGAGCCGGAAGAGATACGGCTGCGACACGCCGACCCGCTTGGCGATCGCCTCGGTGGAGGTGCCGTAGTAGCCCCTCTGCGCGAACTCGTCGATCGCCGCGCGGATGACACTCTCGCGCCTCTCTGCTGCGCTCATCCTGACCATGCAGATAAGTTAGTGCTCAATCACTAACTTCGTCAAGGGCTCCCGAGGGAGGGCATGCGTAAGGGGCGCACGCAGTGGCGAACGCCCCTTACGTCGATGACTGCGCTCAGGCCAGCCTTACGACCGCCCGGGACATTCCCAGTACCTTCTGCCCGGCGCTCATGACCATCAGGTCGACACGGACCGTGTTGTCGTCGAGCTTGGCCGCGACCTTTCCGGCGACCTCGATCGTGGCTCCCTGGTCGTCGTTGGGGACGACTACGGGCCGGGTGAAGCGGACGCCGTACTCGACGACCGCGGCCGGGTCGCCGGTCCAGTCGGTGACCACGCGGATCGCCTCGGCCATCGTGAACATGCCGTGCGCGATGACGTCCGGCAGCCCGACCTCCTTGGCGAACTTCTCGTTCCAGTGGATCGGGTTGAAGTCCCCGGAGGCACCCGCGTACCGGACGAGGGTGGCGCGCGTCACGGGGAAGGACTGGGCCGGCAGCTCGGTGCCGACCTCCACGTCGTCGTACGAGATCTTCGCGGTCACCGTCAGGCCTCCTCTGCGGCGCGCGCCACGAGCTTGGTCCAAGCGGTGACGACGTGCTCGCCCGCCTCGTCGTGGACCTCGCCGCGGATGTCCAGGATGTCGTTGCCGGCCATGGACTTGATCGCCTCGATCGTCGAGGTGACCACCAGCCGGTCGCCGGCGCGCACCGGGCGGGTGTAGGCGAACTTCTGGTCGCCGTGCACCACCCGGCTGTAGTCCAGACCCAGTTGGGGGTCGGCGGTGACCTGTCCCGCGGCCTTGAAGGTGATCGAGAAGACAAAGGTCGGCGGGGCGATCACATCGGCGTGGCCGAGCGCCTTGGCGGCCTCCGGGTCCGTGTACGCCGGGTTGGTGTCCCCCACGGCCTCCGCGAACTCGCGGATCTTCTCCCGGCCCACCTCATAGGGGTCGGTGGGCGGATAGGTCCGCCCCACGAAGGACTGGTCGAGCGCCATGGGCTCGGCACCTCCTGATAGTTCAGCCGGTACTGCTGATGCCGTTGTTGCCGTTGTTGCCGTCCGAGCGGTTACCGGTTGGTTCCGGCCGGTGGAACGACGCGAGGCCGCCCCCTGTGTCGGGGACGGCCTCGTCGTACGAGCCTGATTTATCGCGTCTCGCGGTGCGCGGTGTGCGCATTGCAACGCGGGCAGTGCTTCTTCATCTCCAGTCGGTCCGGGTTGTTACGCCGGTTCTTCTTGGTGATGTAGTTCCGCTCCTTGCACTCCACGCAGGCCAGCGTGATCTTCGGGCGGACGTCGGTGGCAGCCACAGGAGTGCTCCTTGACGAACGGATGGGACGATTAACGCATAAAAGAGTAGCCGATCGAAGGACCGACCCCACAATCGGCTACTGTCAGTAGCGGTGACCGGACTTGAACCGGTGACACAGCGATTATGAGCCGCTTGCTCTACCGACTGAGCTACACCGCTGTGATGCGATCGGCTCCCGCCTAGCGACGGGAACCTCCCACACCAGAGCCCCAATACGGAATCGAACCGTAGACCTTCTCCTTACCATGGAGACGCTCTACCGACTGAGCTATTGGGGCGAGCGATGAAGACATTACACGCTCGGCCGCCGTTCACCCAAATCCGTTTCGCGGCGCCCGTCCCAGCCCGAACGCAGGTCCGTCACGCGCGCGTGGAGCGTCCCCTCGCGCCCCTTCCGTCCGGCTGACCACGCCGGTACGACTATTCCGCTCCTGCGCGTCACAAGCGGATCTCCACCCTAGGCTCGACTCACTCTGTGTGATCTTGCGTCCCCGGCGCAGTCCCCGAGCCACTGGAGCGCGATGCCCGACAGCCAGCCGCAGCCGCCCCCTTCGTCGTCGTCCTCGTCGGGCTCATCGGGACAGACCGAACCGGCCTCCCTGCTGCTGTGCGGGGCGCGCCTCACCGACGGCCGGACCGTGGACGTACGGCTGAGCGGCGAGCGCATCGAGGCGGTCGGTACCGCCGGGAGCCTGACGGCGGGGGGTTCGCCCGATCCACGCGCGCGCGTGGACCTCGGCGGCTACCTGCTCCTGCCTGCGCCGGCCGAGCCGCACGGCCACGCCGACACGGCACTGTCGGCGGACGGCAGCGGTCCGGTCTCCTACGACCCCCAGGACGTCCAGCGCCGGGCCACCGAGGCCGCACTGCTTCAGCTCGGCCACGGGGCGACCGTGCTACGGGCGCACGTGCGCGTGGGCGACGTCCAGGGGCTGGGCGCGCTGGCCGCCGTCCTCCAGGCCCGGCGTTCGCTGCGCGGGTTCACCGAGCTTTCGGCGGTGGCGATGCCACGTGTGCTGACCGGTCGGGCCGGGGCGGACGGGCTCGCGATACTGCGGGACGCGGTGAAGATGGGCGCCTCCGTGGTGGGCGGCTGTCCGGATCTGGACCCCGATCCCACCGGCTACGTCGAGATCGTCCTGGAGGTCGCCTCCGAGCACGGCTGTCCTGTCGACCTGCACACGGACGCCACCGACCCGGCCCGCCTCGCCCGCCTCGCGACCATGGCCGGCGGGCTGCGGCCCGGGGGCACGCTCGGCCCGTGCGGGGGCCTGGGCCGGCTGCCCTCCGAGGTGGCCTCCCGTACGGCCGACCAGCTCGCCGCGGCCGGCGTGACGGTGGTCTGCCTGCCCCAGGGCGGCTGCGGGGGCGTGGACCGCCGGGGCACCGCTCCGGTCCGGCTGCTGCGCTCGGCCGGGGTGCGGGTGGCGGCCGGCAGCGGCTCGCTCCGTGACGTCTCGAATCCCGTCGGACGCGGGGATCCCCTGGAGGCCGCGTATCTGCTGGCCTCTCGCTACGGGCTGCGCCCGGAGGACGCGTACGACTCGGTGAGCGCAACCGCGCGCGCGGTGCTCGGCCAGCCCGAGGTGCGCGTGGAGGCCGGATTCCCGGCCGAGTTGCTCGCGGTGCGCGGCGACGGGCTGGCGGGGGCGCTGTCGCTGGCGTACAGCCGGATCGTGGTGCACCGGGGGCGCGTGGTGGCACGGACGAGCGCGGTGCGGGAGTACTGCAACTCGACGACGGCGGTGGAACTGGGGCTGCCTCGGCAGGGGCGGGGGGAGTTGTCCTGAGGTTTGGGGTGGTGGGGATTGTGGGTGAGGCGTGCGGCGTGTTGCAGGGCCGCGCGGCGTAGGTGTGTGCGCCCTGGGAGGGCGACCCGTGGGACGTGGCTGAAGTCGTGCGGCGGGGGCGGCCGTCCGGGCGTACGGTCGGAAGCATGCGCATTGTTATCGCTGGTGGTCATGGTCAGATCGCGCTGCGGCTGGAGCGGCTGCTCGCCGCGCGCGGGGACGAGGTAGCGGGGATCATCCGCCACGCCGAACAGGCCGACGATCTGAGGGAAGTCGGCGCCGAACCCATCCTGTTGGATCTGGAGTCGTCCTCGGTCGAGGAGACTGCGGCGCGTCTGCGGGGCGCGGACGCGGCCGTCTTCGCGGCCGGTGCGGGCCCGGGGAGCGGAGCGACCCGCAAGGACGCGGTGGACCGGGACGCGGCGGTCCTGTTCGCGGACGCGGCGGTCCAGGCAGGCGTACGACGCCATGTGGTCGTGTCGTCGATGGGCGCGAACCCGAAGCACGAAGGGCGCGAGGTCTTCGACGTCTATCTGCGCGCCAAGGGCGAGGCCGACGCGCACGTCCAGAGCCTCGACGCGCTCGACTGGACGATCCTCCGCCCCGGCATGCTCACCAACGACGCCGGCACCGGTCTCGTGCGCCTGGAGGCGAACACGGGCCGCGGCCCGATCTCGCGCGACGACGTGGCAACCGTACTGGCGGAGCTGGTGGACACCCCGGCGACGGCCGGCCTGACCCTGGAGCTGATCAGCGGGTCGACGCCGGTGGTGGTCGCGGTGAAGTCGGTGGCAGGAAACTGACTGCCTGGGAACTGAGGATCGCCGCTGGGGTCCCGCTCTCCGTCGTCCTGGGGGACGTTCAGAACAGCGGCAGCTGTCCTGGAAACGCGGGGACGACGTACCCGTCCAAGGACGGCTGAGCGGCCCCGAGTTGCGCGTGCCTGCGTGAGCCGGGGCAGGACACCAGCTCCCCGCTCTCCCGCGCCCCGGGCGGATCATGCCGTGCGAACCGCCCCGCGACAACGGCGATCTCACGCCGGCATTCAGGACAGCGCCTGCGAGGAGTGGACATGGGGCCAGTGTGCCCCGGGAAAGGGACCTGAAAATGAAGAGACCCCCTCCACGCTGCGTTTCCGCAGTTCGGAGGGGGTCTTCCCCAGTGTGGCGGCGCCAGGATTCGAACCTGGGAAGGCGAAGCCGGCAGATTTACAGTCTGCTCCCTTTGGCCGCTCGGGCACACCGCCGGGGTTGCTGCCGTTCGAGCCGCTCTTCGGCGGTGCTCGCTGGCAACGACGTAAACAATACCCGATGGGCAGGGGTGCTTCGCCACCCGATTGATCGGCGCTCGGGGGACGGCGGGTGGCTAGGCTTATGCGGATGCGGCCCGGGACTACGCCGGGCTCGGCGGCTCCCCACGTACGCCGATACGCACCCGATACGCACCCCGATACAAGGAGCCACAGGACATGGCCGACTCCAGTTTCGACATCGTCTCGAAGGTCGAGCGGCAGGAGGTCGACAACGCCCTCAACCAGGCCGCCAAGGAGATCTCGCAGCGCTACGACTTCAAGGGCGTGGGTGCTTCCATCTCGTGGTCCGGTGACCAGATCCTCATGGAGGCGAACTCCGAGGACCGGGTGAACGCTGTCCTCGACGTCTTCCAGTCCAAGCTCATCAAGCGGGGGATCTCGCTGAAGGCCCTGGACGCAGGCGAGCCCCAGCTGTCCGGCAAGGAGTACAAGCTCTTCGCGTCGATCCAGGAGGGCATCTCCCAGGACAACGCGAAGAAGGTGGCGAAGATCATCCGCGATGAGGGCCCAAAGGGCGTGAAGGCCCAGGTACAGGGCGAGGAGCTGCGGGTCAGCTCGAAGAGCCGTGATGACCTACAGGCAATCATCGCCCTGCTGAAGGGCAAGGACTTCGACTTCGCGCTGCAGTTCGTGAACTACCGCTAGGCGGCGCCTGCGAGGCCGTACGAGAAAGGGTGGGCACCGAGCGGTGCCCACCCTTCTCGCCTGCTGGCTGCGGTCGGGGGATGCGTCAGTTTCGCGAGTTGCCGAACAGGAGGCGATAGGCGATCAGGAGGACCAGCGAGCCGCCGATCGCCGCGGCCCAGGTGGTGCCGTCGTAGAAGTCCTTGGTGATCGGGTGGTCCAGCCAGCGGGCCGATATCCAGCCGCCGATGAACGCGCCCGTGATGCCGATCACGGTCGTACCGATGAAGCCACCCGGGTCACGGCCCGGCAGCAGGAACTTGGCGATGGCTCCGGCCAACAGTCCCAGGATGATCCAGCCGATGATGCTCATGCCGTGAACCTGCCCCTCCGCGCTGTGCCCGCACTTTCCCTGCGCTGTGACTTCGGTCCTGACGGGCTGTGCTCGTCGCGCGCGTGTCCGTGCCCTGTTACTGGAGAGGACGTCACCGCCGCACCTGGCGGTTGCACTGATCAGTAGGGTGCGGCACATGACGTCTCCCGGCTCCGAACTGCGGCGCACCTTGGGCGTGGGCGACGCCGTGGTCATCGGGCTGGGTTCGATGGTCGGCGCCGGGATCTTCGCCGCGCTGGGGCCCGCGGCGCACGCTGCCGGGTCCGGGTTGCTGCTCGGACTGGCACTCGCCGCCGTCGTCGCCTACTGCAACGCCATGTCGTCGGCGCGGCTCGCCGCGCTGTATCCGGCCTCGGGCGGCACGTATGTGTACGGGCGCGAGCGGCTCGGGGACTTCTGGGGATATCTCGCGGGCTGGTCGTTCGTGGTCGGGAAGACGGCGTCCTGCGCGGCGATGGCGCTCACCGTGGGGGCGTACGTCTGGCCGGAGCAGGCGCATGCCGTTGCGGTCGCGGCCGTGGTGGCGCTGACCGCGGTGAACTATGGCGGGGTCCAGAAGTCCGCCTGGCTCACCCGGGTGATCGTGGCGGTCGTGCTGGCTGTCCTCGCTTCCGTGGTGGTCGTGTGCCTGGGGTCGGGTGACTCGGACGCCGGGCGCCTGGACATCGGGGCCTCCGAGGGCTTGGGCGGGGTGCTTCAAGCTGCCGGTCTGCTGTTCTTCGCGTTCGCCGGGTACGCGCGGATCGCGACCCTCGGTGAGGAGGTACGGGATCCGGCGCGCACCATCCCCCGTGCCATCCCGCTGGCACTGGGCATCGCGCTGGCGGTGTACTCGTGTGTGGCGGTGGCTGTCCTCTCCGTGTTGGGCGCGGGAGGTCTGGGTGACGCCGGCGCGCCGCTGGCCGACGCGGTGCGGGCGGCCGGGGTGCCGGAGCTGGTGCCAGTGGTCCGGGTGGGTGCGGCCGTGGCCGCACTGGGCTCGCTGCTCGCCCTGATCCTCGGTGTCTCGGGTACGACGCTCGCCATGGCCCGGGACCGGCATCTCCCCGGTGCGCTGGCTACCGTCCATCCGCGTTTCCAGGTGCCACACCGGGCAGAGCTGGCCGTGGGTGCGGTGGTCGCGGTTCTGGCCGCCACCGTGGACGTACGAGGCGCGATCGGGTTCTCCTCCTTCGGTGTGCTGGCCTACTACGCAGTGGCCAACGCGTCGGCCTGGACGCTCGGATCGGCTTCCGCGGCCCGGGGGGTGCCGGCGGTGGGGCTGCTCGGCTGCGTGGTCCTGGCGTTCGCGCTGCCGGTGGTTTCGGTGGCCGCGGGTGCGGGCGTGCTGGCGCTGGGTGTGGCGGCGTATGGCGCGCGGCGGCGGTGGGCCGCCGGGCAGTAGATGCCTGGTGGGTCCCGTCGAGCGGGCTACGGGAACTGGCGCCGTACGAACATCGAGCGGGCTACGCCACCGACGCCGTACGTATGCGGAAGTGGGCCCAGGGGGCCATCTCCAGCTCTTCGTTCATCTCGGCGTACCAACCCGTTCCGTCGATCCAGGCGTGCAGCCAGTCCGTGAGGCTGGGGGCGTCCACGAACCAGGCGTGGTCGCAGGCGTCGGCGTTCGGCTCGAAGAGCAGGACGGTGGCTTCCGGGGCGTGGCAGTCCACGCACGCGTACATCGCGCAGCCCCAGTGGGATATGGGCAGGATGCCTTCGGGCCAGGGCCAGTCGGGGTCCTTGCGGCCTGCGGCACGGTTGGCGAGGTACTGCTCGACCGCGGCGGGCTCGCCGGCGGGAGAGTTGTCGAGCAGGGGCAACAGGCCGTACTCCGGACCGAATCCGCCGTCTCCTATGCGCAGGTAGAGCTCGGCGAGCAGCGGGGGCAGGGGGAAGCCCAGAGCGGCCTCGGCGCGGGACAAGGTGACCGCGTCCACGGGCTCGGGAAGGGAAGGCCAGCCCCACGGGCGGGTGTTGCGGGCCTCGGCCGCCACCCGTGTCAGCAACTGCTCGATCTCGGTCATGGGTTCATGATGCAAGCCGCCACTGACAATCGGGCGAGGCTGTGGACAACCGGCGGGCTGTGGAAAACGGTCGGTCAGGTGCGGACCGGCGGCTGCCGCCTCTGCCCTACCAGCGCGACGAGAACGGCTGGTCCGTCGACACGATTTCGCGTCCCAGCGGGAGCAGCGAAACCGGGATGAGCTTGAAGTTGGCGATGCCGAACGGGATGCCGATGATCGTGACGCACAGGAGGAGGCCGGTGACGATGTGGGCCAGGGCGAGCCACCAGCCCGCGAGGATCAGCCACAGCACGTTCCCGATGCATGAGGGGGCGCCGGCGTCGCGGCGCTCGACCGTCGTGTACCCGAAGGGCCACAGGGCGTAGACGCCGATGCGGAACGCGGCGATGCCGAACGGGATGCCGATGATGGTGATGCACAGCAGCACGCCCGCGAGCAAATAGCCGAGGAACAGCCAGAAACCGCTCAGGACGAGCCAGATGACGTTCAGGATTGTCTTCACTGGGGGCGACCTGCCATCTTCTCGAGCCGGGCGATTCGTTCCGCCATCGGCGGATGTGTCGAGAACATTTTGGAGAATCCCTGGCCAGGGCGGAAGGGGTTCGCGATCATCATGTGGCTCGCCGTCTCGATGCGGGGCTCGGGCGGCAGCGGGAGCTGCTTGGTACCCATTTCGAGCTTGCGCAGGGCGCTGGCGAGGGCCAGGGGATCGCCGGTCAGCTGGGCGCCGGAGGCGTCCGCCTCGTATTCCCTGGAGCGGCTGATGGCCAGTTGGATGACGGTGGCGGCGAGCGGGCCCAGGATCATGATCAGCAGCATGCCGAGGAGGCCGGGGCCGTCGTCGTCATCTGAGCGGCCGATCGGGATCAGCCAGGCGAAGTTGACCAGGAACATGATCACCGAGGCGAGCGCGCCGGCGACCGACGAGATGAGGATGTCGCGGTTGTAGACGTGGCTGAGTTCGTGGCTGATGACACCGCGCAGCTCACGCTCGTCGAGTATGCGCAGGATGCCTTCGGTGCAGCACACGGCCGCGTTGCGCGGGTTGCGGCCGGTCGCGAAGGCGTTCGGTGCCTCGGTCGGAGAGATGTACAGGCGGGGCATGGGCTGGCGGGCCTGGGTGGAGAGATCGCGGACCATGCGGTACAGGGCCGGGGCCTCGAACTCGCTCACCGGGCGGGCACGCATCGCGCGTAGCGCTAGCTTGTCGCTGTTCCAGTACGCGTATGCGTTGGTCCCGAGGGCGATCAGGACAGCGACGACGAGCCCCATACGGCCGAAAAAGCTGCCGATGACGATGATGAGTGCGGACAGTCCCCCGAGGAGTACTGCGGTCCTGAGCCCGTTGTGCCGGCGGTGCACGGTACGCCCTCCAAGTCGTGCGGCAGGGGAACCCTTTGCTTGTCGATCTCCGATGTCACTGGTGCAGTGGTGTCACGTCCAGTGGACCCTCCCGTACTGGTCAACGCCAGGCGAGAGTGACGAGTTCCCTTGTGCGTGCGGCGGCGGGCGTGGGCCGTCCGGGTGAGAGCGACGGCACTCGGCACGCACGCGTGCGGATCATGTGCCCCACGCGCGCGTGCGGGTCGTGCCCTGCGCTCAGAAGAGGCCGGTGTCGGCGAAGCGGAGAGCCAGCTGGGGTGCTCCGGAGAGGGCGATACCGAGAACGGCGGTGACGGTGATCGCGGCCGTGACGGGGGCGGGCACGCGGTGCTCGATGGGCTTGCCCTCGGGGGCGCGGAAGAGCAGGGTCGTCCACTGGAGGTAGTAGAACAGCGCAATCACGACGTTGATCGCCATGATCACTGCAAGCCAGCCGAGGCCCGCGTCGACGGCCGCGGAGAAGACGGTGACCTTGGCGAAGAGGCCGATGATGCCCGGGGGCAGTCCGGCGAGGCAGAGCAGGAAGAAGGCCAGGAGGAGGGCGGAGAGGGGGTTCTTCGCGTACAGGCCGCGGTAGTCGGTGATGCGGTTGAGGGTCCTTGTACGGCCCACCAGTGCGGCCACCGCGAAGGCGCCGAGGTTCACGGCGGCGTACATGAGGGCGTAGGCGACGGTGGAGCCGACGGACTTCTCGGCGTCGCCGGAGTAGGCGGCGGCGGCGATCGGCACCAGCAGGTAGCCGGCCTGGCCGACGGACGACCAGGCGAGGAGCCGTACGGCGCTGTACGCGCGCGTGGCCTGCTGACGCAGGGCGCCGACGTTGCCGACGGTCATGGTGAGGGCGGCGAGGGCGGCGAGGGCCGGGCCCCAGACGTCGGCGTACGAGGGAAGCGCGATGACCGTGACGAGGATCAGGCCGGAGAAGCCGACCGCCTTGCCGACGACCGAGAGATAGGCGGCGACCGGCAGGGGCGCTCCGACGTAGGTGTCGGGCACCCAGAAGTGGAAGGGCACGGCGGCCGTCTTGAAGGCGAAGCCGACGAGGGTGAGGACCACGCCGGTCTGGGCGAGGGTGTGGAGCTGTCCGTCGACGTCCTGGATCCGGTCGGCGATCTGGGTGAGGTAGAGGGTGCCCGTGGAGGCGTACACGAAGCTGATGCCCATGAGACTGACCGCGGTCGCGGTCACCGAGGACAGGAAGAACTTCAGGGCCGCCTCGGAGGACTTGCGGTCGCCGTGGCGGAGGCCGACGAGGGCGAAGGCGGGCAGGGAGGCGACTTCCAGGGCGACGATGAGCGTTGCCAGGTCGCGGGAGGCGGGCAGGAGGGCGGCGCCGGCCGCGGAGGAGAGCAGCAGGAACCAGAACTCCCCTTCGGGGAGTCCCTTGTTGGCGTCCTTCAGGGCCGTCACCGACAGGAGGGCGGCCAGGAGGGCGCCGCCGAGGACCAGGAACTGGATGACGAGGGTGAAGCGGTCGGCCGTGTAGCTACAGACGTCCGGGGCGCCGGTCAGGCAGAAGGTGCTGCGGTCGCCGTCCAGGAGGGGCAGCAGCATGAGGGCCGATGCGGCGAGGCCCGCGACCGACGCCCAGCCGAGCACCGCCTTTCGGGACTCGGCGAGGAAGAGGTCGGCGACCAGGACGGCCAGCGCGACGACCGCCGCGATGGTGGGCGGCGCGATGGCGAGCCAGTCGACGGACTGGACGACGGACTCGGCCAGCGGCTGGGCCAGGGAGCTCATCGGGTGCCTCCTGCGAGGAGCTGCTGCACGGCCGGGTCGGTGAGGCCGAGGAGGGCCTTCGGCCACAGTCCGGCGACGACGGTGAGGGCGACGAGCGGAGTCCAGGCTGCGAATTCGTAGCTCTGGACGTCAGCGAGCTGCGGGGCTTCCTGCGAGACGGCGCCCATGCAGACACGCCGGACCACGACGAGCAGGTACGCGGCCGTCAGCAGCGTGCCGAACGCGGCGATCGACATGAAGGTGAGGAAGGCGGGGCGGCTGAGTTCGTCGGCAGGGTTGAACGCGCCGAACAGTGCCAGCATCTCGCCCCAGAACCCGGCGAGGCCGGGCAGTCCGAGCGAGGCGACCGCGGCGAAGGCGAGCAGGCCGCCGAGGCGGGGCGTCTTGGCGTAGAGCGCGGCGCCGGTCTTGTCGGCGAGGGTGTCGAGGTCGGTCGTGCCCGTGCGGTCCTTGAGCGCGCCGACCAGGAAGAAGAGGAGGCCGGTGATGAGGCCGTGGGCGATGTTGGCGAACAGTGCGCCGTTCACGCCGGTCGGGGTCATCGTCGCGATGCCGAGCAGGACGAAGCCCATGTGGCCGACGGAGGAGTAGGCGATGAGGCGCTTCAGATCGCCCTTCGCGCCCTGCTTGGCGAGGGCGAGGCAGGCCAGGGATCCGTAGATGATGCCGACGACGGCGAATGCGGCGAGGTATGGCGCGTAGGTGCGGAAGCCGTCGGGCGTGATCGGCAGCAGAATGCGGACGAACCCGTACGTACCCATCTTCAGCAGGACGCCGGCCAGCAGGACCGAACCGACGGTCGGCGCGGCGGTGTGGGCGTCCGGCAGCCAGCTGTGCAGCGGCCACATCGGCGTCTTGACCGCGAGCCCGATTCCGATCGCCAAAACGGCGATGACCTGCACGGATGTGGTCAGCGACCGGCCGTTGTCAGTGGCGAGTGCCACCATGTCGAATGTGCCCGCCTTGATTCCGATCAGGAGCAGGCCGAGCAGCATCACCACGGATCCGAGCAGCGTGTAGAGGATGAACCGCCAAGCCGCCTGGGTCCGGCCCTCGCCGCCCCAGCGGGCGATGAGGAAGTACATCGGGATGAGCACCATCTCGAACGCGAGGAAGAACAGCAGCAGATCGAGGACGGCGAAGGTCGCGAGGGTGCCGGACTCGAGGACGAGCACCAGGGCGACGAAAGCCTTCGGGGACGGGCCCGCAGGCATTTTGAAGTAGGAGTAGAGCGCGCAGAGGAAGGTCAGCAGCGCGGTCAGGACCAGAAGGGGGAGGGAAATGCCGTCGACGCCGAGGTGGATCCGCACGTCGAGTGCCGGAATCCAGCTGATGTCGGTCGTTGCCTGCATCTTCGACGGGTGGTCATGGTCGAAGCCGAGCGTGAGGACGATCGCGGCGATGAGCACCGCGCCGGTCACGGTGACGCCGTGCCGCAGTACGGCCTGCTCGGGTGACTTCCCCTTCAGTCCGGGCGGGGCCGGCAGAAGAGCGGTGGCCGCGCCGAGGAGCGGGCCGACGACGACGAATGCCAGAAGGAACTGCATCACGGACTCGTTGATATCGATCACGCCTGCTCACGCTCCCGTGGCGACGAGGACGACGGCGACCGCGAGGACGACGGTGCCGGCGAGCAGCGCGCTCACATAGGTCTGCACATTGCCGGTCTGGGCACGTCGTACGGCGGCACCGAGCCAGCGGGGCAGGGTGCCCGCGCCGCGTACGTAGGTCTCGACGACCTCACGGTCAAGGAACCGGACGAGGTCGGCTCCGGCCCGGACCGGGCGGACGAAGAGCGCCGAGTACACGGCGTCGAGGTGGAAGCCGACGGCCGCGTGGCGGTGGAGCGGGCCGAGCAGGAGGCGGCCCGGGTCTGCCGGATCGGGCGCGTAGGCCACGTCTCCGTACACGGGCTCGTGGCTCGCGATGGCCTCGGCTTCGACGAGTCCGGCGTCGCCCTCGGGGTGGGCCGCGACCGCGCCCAGAGGTGTGCGGGCCGCCAGTGCGGTGGTGCGCTGCCAGGCTCCGTAGGTGACGAGTCCGCCGACCACGGCGAGGCCCGTGCCGAGGATGGACGTGGTGAGGGTGGGTGTCAGGTCGTCGCCGTCGAACCAGCCGGGCAGCGACTGGTACGCCAGGCCGCCGATGGCGAGTGACGGGGCGGCGAGCACCCACAGCACCACGGTCATGGTGAGGGGCTGCCTGCCGTGGTCCGGGGCCTCCGCTCCCCGGCCGCGGAAGGCGAGCAGCCACAGGCGCATCGCGTAGGCGGCGGTGAGCAGGGCCGTGAGCAGGCCGGCGACGAGGACGATCCAGCCCGCGGCGCCGGGGACGCCCTCGGCGTGGCCGGTGGTGACGTGCTCGGCGGCGCCGAGGACGGACTCCTTGGAGAAGAAGCCGCTGAAGGGCGGGATCGCGGCGAGCGCGAGGAGCGCCACGGTCATCGTCCAGTAGGCGTCGGGGACGCGGTCGCGCAGGCCGTGCATGCGGGACATGGCGGCGAGCGAGTTGGTGCCGGCGGCGTGGATGATCACGCCGGCCGCGAGGAACAGCAGCGCCTTGAAGGCGCCGTGTGTGAGGAGGTGGAAGACGGCGGCCCCGCGGTCGCCGACGGCGAGGGCGCCGGTCATGTAGCCGAGCTGGCCGATCGTCGAGTAGGCGAGGACGCGCTTGATGTCGTCCTGGGCGAGCGCGGCGAGTCCCGAGCCGGCCATCGTGACGGCGGCCATGACGGCGAGGACGACCATCGCGGCCTGGGAGGCCTCGAAGACGGGGAGGAGACGGGCGACGAAGTAGACACCGGCGGCGACCATCGTCGCGGCGTGGATCAGCGCGGAGACGGGCGTCGGGCCCGCCATCGCGTCGGGAAGCCAGGTGTGCAGCGGGAACTGCGCCGACTTGCCCGCCACGCCGGCGAGGAGCAGCAGGGCGATCAGGGTCGGATGGTCGAGCCCGCCGCTCGCGACAGCGCCGAGGACCTTCGTGATGCGGAAGGAGCCGGCGTCGGTGGCCAGCGCGAACAGGCCGATCAGGAAGGGGACGTCACCGAGCTTGGTCACCAGGAAGGCCTTGAGGGAGGCGGCGCGGGCCTCCGGGGTCTCCCAGTAGTGGCCGACCAGGAAGTACGAGCAGATGCCCATGATCTCCCAGCCGACCAGCAGCACCATCAGGTCGCCGGAGTAGACGACGAGGAGCATCGCGGAGGTGAAAAGGGAGACGAGGGCGGCGTAGGAGGGGTAGCGCGGGTCGTCGCGCAGATAGCCCGTCGAGTAGATCTGCACGCAGGAGGCGACAAAGGCGACCAGCACGGCGACGAGGGCGGCGAAGCCGTCGATGTGCAGGGCGAGTTCGATCGGGACCGAGCCCGTGGGGGTGAGTTCGGTGGCGGAGTCCACCGCCTCGTCACCGCCCTGGCGCAGGGCCACCAGCACGGCCAGGACGAGGGAGGTGAGCGTCGGCAGGAGCGCGAGCGGGCGGACGAAGCCGGGGGTGGTGCGGCCCAGGAGCAGGCCGGCGGCCGCGCCCAGGAACGGAAGGAGGGGGACTAGGACGGCGAGGGTGGTCGTGGTCACGCGGTGGCCTCAGCCTTCTCGGCCGCGCCGGCCGCCGGGCCGTCGCTCTCGGGGCTCTCGGGCTCGTGGCCCTCGGCGGTGTCGCGGAGCTTGTCGATGTCCGAGGTGCCGCGGTTGCGGTAGACAGCGAGGACGATCGCCAGGCCGATGCCGATCTCGGCGGCGGCGATGGCGATGGTGAAGAGGGTCAGGGCCTGGCCGGAGTGCAGGGTCTCCTCGGCGGTCCTGCTGAGCCAGACGTCGAAGGCGACGAGGTTGAGGTTGACGGCGTTGAGCATCAGCTCGACCGACATCAGGACCAGGATCGCGTTGCGGCGGGCGAGGACGCCGTAGAGGCCGGTGCAGAAGAGGAGGGCGGAGAGTACGGCGGGGTAGGCGAGGTGCATCAGCGGACACCTTCCTTGTCGGCGCCGTCTGCGTTGTCGGCTGCGTTGCCGGAGTCGGCGCCCTTGCCGGAGTCGGCGTCGGCGCCCTCGCTGGTGTTGGCGCCGTTGCCGGTGCCTGCTCCTGTGCCGGTGCCTGCTCCCTCGCCAGTGTCTGATGCCCTGCCGCTGCGGGTGCCCGGCAGGCTCGGGGTGCCGGTGCCGGTTCCGGTGTCGGGGCGGCCTTGGGCGCTCGGGGTGCCCGGGGTGTCCGGGCCGGTCGCCGGTTCCGCCTTGGCCTTGCGGGAGAGGACGATCGCGCCGACCAGGGCGGCGAGGAGGAGGACGGAGAGGGCCTCGAAGGGGAGGACCCAGTTCTGGAAGAGGCTCGCTCCGGTGGCCTCGGTGGAGCCGGCGGCCGGGCCGTCCAGGTCGATCCAGGTCGTGCGGAAGGCGTCGACGACGACCCAGACCAGAGCGGCTGCCGCGGCGACGGCCACGGTGAGGGCGGCCCAGCGGTTACCGGAGTCGGCGTCCGGGGAGCGGCCGATCGGGGCCCTAGTGAGCATCAGACCGAACAGAAGGAGGACGACGACGGAGCCGACGTAGATGAGGACCTGCACCCAGGCGATGAACTCGGCGGTGAGCAGGAGGTATTCGACGGCGAGGCCGCCGAGGGCCACCACCAGCCACAGGGCGGCGTGGACCAGCTGCTTGGTGGTGACGGTGACGAGGGCGGCGCCGAAGGTGACCAGGCCGACGAGGAGGAACGCAATCTCGACGCCCGTCGGGGAGAGGAAGCCGTGTGTGTCAGCAGCGGTGGTCGTGGTGTGCGCCGTCGCGGCGGCCGCAGCGAGGATCACGACTCGCCTCCCTGCGGGTCGGTGGGCTTGGCCTGCGGAGTGGCGCCGGGGCCGTCCTCGGGCGCGGAGGGCGACGTGGGCCCAGGCTGCCCAGCAGGACCGGGCCCACCCTCAGACGGGGGGGTCGGGCCGGACCCCGGTTGCCCGGCAGCGCCTGACCCGCCCTCGGGCGCGGAGGCCGACGTGGCCCCCGGCTGCCCAGCGGCACCGGGTCCGTTCTCGGACGGAGAGGGCGGCTGGGTCTGGGCGGCCGCCAGTTTCTCGGCGGTCTTGCGGGCGGCGGCGATCTCCTTGGGTTCCTCGGCGGCGGGGTCGAGGGCGGGCGGGGCCGGGACGGTCCACATCCAGTCGCGGAGCTTGTCCCGTTCGTGGGTGAGTTCGTGGATGTCGGTCTCGGCGTACTCGAACTCCGGGGACCAGAACAGGGCGTCGAAAGGACAGACCTCGATGCAGATACCGCAGTACATGCACAGGGCGAAGTCGATGGCGAAGCGGTCCAGGACGTTGCGGCTGCGCTCGCGGCCGCCGGGCGCCGCGGGAGGGACCGTCTCTTTGTGGGAGTCGATGTAGATGCACCAGTCCGGGCACTCGCGGGCGCACAGCATGCAGACCGTGCAGTTCTCCTCGAACAGGCCGATGACGCCACGGGTGCGGGGCGGGAGGTCGGGCTGAGTGTCCGGGTACTGGTCGGTGACGGACTTCCTCGTCATCGTGCGGAGGGTGACGGCCAAGCCCTTGGCGAGGCCTGACCCAGGAATGGGGGACATGGTTACTGGATCACCACCTTCACGATGCCGGTGACGGCGATCTGAGCGAGGGAGAGGGGGACGAGGAGCGTCCAGGAGAGCTTCTGGAGCTGGTCCTCGCGCAGGCGGGGGTAGGTCACGCGGAGCCAGATCACGATGAAGGCGAGGACGGCCGTCTTCAGCAGGGTCCAGACCCAGCCGAGCCCGTCGGCACCCCACGGTCCGTGCCAGCCGCCCAGGAAGAGGACGGTGGTCAGACCGCACAGGACGACGATTCCGGCGTACTCGGCGAGGAGGAACAGGGCGAAGCGGAGGCCGGTGTACTCGGTGTACGCGCCGAAGATGATCTCCGAGTCGGCCACCGGCATGTCGAACGGGGGGCGCTGGAGCTCGGCCAGCCCCGCCACGAAGAAGACGATCGCACCGACGATCTGCCAGGGCAGCCACCACCACTCGAAGGCGTCGAGGATGCCGGGCAGGGAGACCGTGCCGGCCGCCATGGCGACGGAGGCGGCGGTGAGGAGCATCGGGAGTTCGTAGGCGAGGAGTTGGGCGGCGGTGCGCAGGCCGCCGAGGAGGGAGAACTTGTTGGCGGAGGCCCAGCCGGCCATGAGTGAGCCGAGGACGCCTACGCCCATCACCGCAAGGACGAAGAAGATGCCCGCGTCGATGACCTCGCCGACCGCGCCCTCGCCCGGGCCGATGGGGATGGCGAGGAGGACCAGGAGGTACGGGAGAAGGGCTACGGCAGGCGCGAGTTGGAAGATACGGCGGTCCGCGCCCGCTGGGACCACGTCCTCCTTCTGCGCGAACTTCACGCCGTCCGCGACGAGTTGGGCCCAGCCGTGGAAGCCGCCGGCGTACATGGGGCCGAGGCGGCCCTGCATGTGGGCCATCACCTTGTGCTCCGTCTGGCCGATGATCAGAGGGAAGGTGAGGAAGACGACGAAGACGATCAGGAGTCGCAGGGTGACGTCGAGCACGTCGTTCACTGCGGACCTCCTGCGGGGTCTTCGGGGGCCGAGGATTCGGGAGTTGAGGTTTCGGGGGCCGAGGGTTCAGGGGCCGAGGGTTCAGGAGTCGGCGTGTCCGGGGTGGCCTCGGCGTGCTTGTCGCGGGACTTCGGGGTGGCCTCGGCGGACGGCTCCGGCTTCGAGGCGGCCTCGCTGGACGGCTCCGGTTCCGACGCAGCCTCGCTGGACGGCTCCGACTCTGACTCCGACGCGGCCTCGCCGGCCGGCTCGGCGGACGCCCGTTCCTCGGTGGGCTTCGGCGCCGAGCCCGGCGCCGTTCCCTTCGCCTCGGGTTCGTCGAAGGCTGGGCGGGCGTGGTGCCAGGGGGCGTCCGCACTGCGGGGGGCCGCGGGCGGCTGGCCTGGGGCGGAGTTCTCCGCGCCCGCCTCCACGCCCGCCGGCGTCGGCGGCTGCGCGCGCTGCGACGAGGAGCCTTCGCTCACGCCTCGCGAGCGACGCGGTCGAGCCGCGGGAGTCTGAGGAGCCCCCTGAGCACCCGGAGTAGCTGAGGTCGCCGGAGGTGTGCCTTCCGGCGCGGGCGGGACGCTCCCCGGCGTGGCCCTCCCCGTAGCGCCCCCCGGCGTCCCGGCACCCTGCCCCGCCGAGCCTGCCGAGCCTGCCGGGCCCTCCGCGCGACCTTGACTCGCCGAGCCCTCCGAGGCCGTGCGGGCGCGGCGTACTGGACGCTCCCCCGCGCCGGCCCCCGCCGCTCGCGCAGGGCGTTCACCGGCCCCGCGTGCCGCGGCGCCCCGTGCCGGTCGGGCCGGGGCGGGCGGGAGTTGGCCTTTCTGGGGGCCCCATTCGTTGGGGTCGGGGACGCCCGGGGGCAGCATCTGGCGGCGCTTGGGACCGCCGTGTTCCGACTCGCCCGGTTCCTTTGCGCCCGGCCAGGCCTTGACCACGCGGGAGGCCAGGACGAAGTCCTTGCGGAGGGGGTGGCCCTCGAAGGTGTCCGGCAGAAGGAGGTGGTCCAGTGCGGGGTGGCCCTCGAAGGTGACGCCGAACATTTCGTGGGTCTCGCGTTCGTGCCAGGCCGCGCCCGCGTACACACCGACGGCGGAGGGCAGTGTCGGGGCCTCGTGCGGAACCGTCGTACGGAGCAGTAGACGTCGTACCGGCGAGAGGGCCACGACGTGGGCCGCGACGCGGAAACCCGTGCCGGGTTCGTCGACCGCGCTGAGCCAGTCGAAGTACGTACAGCCCAACTCGTCGCGGGCGATCCGGAGTGCCGTGATCCAGGCCGACACCGGAACGTCGACCGTCAGGACCTCGTACGACTGCTCGGCCGTGGCCTCAGGGCCGAAGAGTTCCTCGGCGGGGGCAGGCAGCCAGCCGACCGTGGTCATCGCCCCTCCCCCGAATCCGAAGCCGAATCCGTATCCGTATCCGAAGCCGAGCCCGGCGGCTGTACCAACCCGCTCTGCAAGGCCGCCACCGACGGGCGTCCCGCGGGAGTTCCGTACCGCTCCCCCAGTGACTCCCGAGCGATCTTCTCCTGAAGTTTGATGATCCCCTGGAGAAGCGCCTCGGGCCTGGGCGGGCAGCCGGGCACATAGACGTCCACAGGGATGATCTGGTCGACGCCTTTGGTGACGGAGTACGAGTCCCAGTACGGGCCGCCGCAGTTGCTGCAGGCGCCGAACGAGATGACGTACTTCGGCTCGGGCATCTGCTCGTACAGGCGCTTCACCGCGGGGGCCATCTTGTCGGTGACCGTGCCGGAGACGACCATCAGGTCGGCCTGACGCGGCCCCGGGGCGAACGGGATCACCCCCAGCCGGATGAAGTCGTGACGGGCCATCGACGCGGCGATGAACTCGATCGCGCAGCAGGCGAGGCCGAAGTTGAAGACCCAGAGGGAGTAGCGGCGGCCCCAGTTCAGGACGACCTTCATCGGCTCGGGGGCGAGGCGGGCGAGGGCGCCCAGCCGTTTCGGCTCCGGCAGCAGAACAGGCTCTGAAGCAGGAGAAGTCACGTCGGAAGAAGGTGTCACGTCCATGCCAGGACTCCCTTCTTGTAGGCGTACAGCAGGCCGACGGCCAGGAAGCCGAGGAAGAGGAACATCTCCACGAGCGTCGCCGCGCCGTAGCCGGGCGCTGCGAAGACCGTCGCCCACGGGAACAGGAAGATCGAGTCGACGGCGAAGATGACGTAGAGGAAGGCGTAGACGTAGTAGCGGACCTGGGTGTGGGCCCAGCCCTCGCCGACGGGGTCGACGCCGCACTCGTACGTCAGGAGCTTCTCGGGGGTGGGGACCACGGGCCGCAGCAGACGGCCGGCCCCGAAGGCGACGGCGACGAACAGCACGCCGATGACGGCGAGCAGCCCCACGACCGAGTACGACTGGAAGTAGTCCGCCGCGACGACGACGGTCGAATCGCGCACGTCCGACCTCACTCCCTGACCTCGTGACCCACGTGAACCCTGCGTTCGACGATCTGTACGCACCGGAGTCTAGGCCCTGCTAAAGAGACGGTAAGCAGGTCGTCACGCCTTGCTCCACAGGGGTGGGGTTTTCCCCCGTAGAACCCGGCGGTCGACCTCATGGCGCGGCGGCCCGTCGCGCGGCACGCTAGCCCATATGACCGCACGCGTCCCCACCAACGGCAGACCCCGCGCCGATGCCACCGGCACGTCTCGATACGACGTCACCGCCACCGACGCCGAACGGCTACCGCCGGCCCGTTTCGCCTACGACCGGCAGACCTGGAAGGAGATCGCGCATCTGCTGGCGAACCTTCCGGTCGCGCTGTTCGGGTTCGTGTACGTCGCCACTGTGCTGTTCCTCGGTGCCGGGCTGACCGTCACGGTGATCGGCCTGCCGCTGCTCGCGCTCGGGCTGATGGGCGCGCGACAGCTCGGCAAGCTGGAGCGGAAGCGGGCCAGGGCGCTGCTCGGGGTGCGGATCGACGAGCCGAGTCCGCTGCCGTTGGGCAGCCGCAGAAACGGTATCTTCGCGCGGCTGTGGATGGCGCTCAAGGACCCGGTGGGCTGGCGCACGATCCTGTACGACTTCATCCGGCTGCCCTGGGGCATCGTCACCTTCGTCATCGCGCTGACCTCGCTGTTCGTGCTGTGGCCGGTGCTGCCGTTCATCGCGCGGGGGCTGACCAACGCGGACCGGGCGATGGTGCGCGGCCTGCTGTCGCCCTCGGACGAGCTGGAACGCCGTATCGCCGAACTCGAGTCGGACCGGACGGTCGTGGTCGACACGACCGCCGCCGACCTCAGGCGTATCGAGCGGGATCTGCACGACGGGGCGCAGGCCCGGCTGGTCAACCTGGCCATGGGTCTTGGCCTGGCCAAGGAGAAGCTGCTGGAGGGACAGGCCGACGAACATGTGGCGGCGATGGTCGAGGAGGCGCACGGCGAGGTGAAGCTGGCCCTCCAGGAGCTGCGGGACCTCGCGCGCGGCATCCACCCCGCCGTCCTCACCGACCGTGGCCTGGACGCGGCGCTCTCCTCCGTCGCCTCGCGCTGCACCGTGCCCGTGAAGGTGACGGCCGACCTGGACGCCAGACCGGCCGCGGCGATCGAGGGCATCGCCTACTTCACCGTCTCCGAGCTGCTCCAGAACATCAGCAAGCACAGCGGGGCGCGGACCGCGTCCGTCGATGTGTGGCGGTCGGCCGACCGGCTGCTGATTCAGGTGTGGGACGACGGGCTCGGGGGTGCGCGGCTAGGAAATGGAGGTACATCGCGCAGCGATTCGGTTGAGGGTGGTGGTGGGCGACGGGAGGGCGGGACCGGGATGAGCGGTCTCGCCGAGCGGCTGGACGCCGTGGACGGCCTGTTCGTCGTCGATTCTCCGCCGGGCGGCCCGACGACCGTGACGGCCGAGCTGCCGTGGCGGGACCGCGCGCCGGACGCGGGTGGCCAGAGGTAGGGAAAACCCCCCGTTCAAGACGCCGACGGACTCCATGGTCCGCGGACCTGCGGCAGAGCAGTGTGGGAGTTCGACGGCACAGCCGCGGTACGACAGGACGAGCAGGCCGAGTAGAACGGACGACGCCGATGGCCACGGAGTACGGACAGGGCTACGCCCCGCGCGACAGCGGGCTCGGACACCCCACCGAGACCAGGCGGCACCGGCTGCCGGCGGGGCTGCGGGCACCGTTCGAGGCGCGCAGCTGGCGCGAGTTCACGTATGTGCTGCTCAGCCTGCCGATCAGCATCCTGCTCTTCACCTACGCCGTCACGATGGTGTCGCTGGGCGCGGGCCTGCTGGTCACCTTCCTCGGGGTTCCGGTGCTGGCAGCGGGGCTCGCCGGGTGCCGGGGGTTCGGGTCGCTGGAGCGGGCGCGGGCGCGGGGGCTGCTGGGGCTCGAGGTGGCCGCGCCCGAACCGCTGCGGATGCGCAGGCCCGGCGCGATGTCCTGGATGGGGGCCGTTCTCAAGAGCGGCTCCTCGTGGCGGGCGCTGCTGTACTCGGTGCTGCACTTTCCTTGGGCGGTGTTCTCGTTTGTTGTCTCCGTGACCGCCTGGTCCATCGGCTGGTCGCTGTTGACGTATCCGCTGTGGTTCTGGCTCTTCCCGATGTACGGCGGTCAGGACGGCCTACAGCTGTACGGCGACGAGACCCACCACGTCTACCTCGACAACCCCTTCGAGATCACCGTGACGGCGCTGGTGGGGCTGTTGTTCACGCTGGCCACGCCGTGGATCGTGCGGGCGCTGACGACGGTGGACCGGCTGCTGGTGCATGGGCTGCTCGGGCCGTCGCGGCTGGCGACGCGGGTGGTGGAGCTGGAGTCGGACCGGGGGGTCGTGGTCGACACGGCGGCGGCCGACCTGCGGCGTATCGAGCGGGATCTGCACGACGGGGCGCAGGCGCGGCTGGTGGCGTTGGCCATGGATCTGGGGCTGGCGAAGGAGAAGCTGACCGAGGACCCGGAGGCCGCGGCGCGGATGGTGGGCGAGGCGCACGGCGAGGTGAAGACGGCGTTGCAGGAGCTGCGCGATCTGGCGCGGGGGATTCATCCGGCGGTGCTGACGGACCGGGGGCTGGATGCGGCGCTGTCCGCGGTGGCGTCCCGGTGCACGGTGCCGGTGCAGGTCGAGGTCGATCTGGTTCAGCGGCCGGCGCCGGCGATCGAGGGGATCGCCTACTTCACGGTGTCGGAGCTGTTGCAGAACATCAGCAAGCATTCGCGGGCCACGTGGGCGGCGGTGGATGTGTGGCGGGTGGGGGAGCGGGGGGGGGGGGGGGGGGGGGGGGACGGGGGGGGGGGGGGGGGGGGGGGGGGGGGGGGGGGGGGC
>NZ_JAFFSX010000024.1 GCF_017948485.1 Streptomyces sp. GESEQ-35
GGGGGGGGGGGGGGGCCCCCCCCCCCCCCCGCGGGGGGGGGGGCGGGGGGGGGGGGGGGGGGGGGGGGGGGGGCCCCCCCCCCCCCCCCCCCGCCACTGTTGTCGGTGGCACCCGATAGCCTGCACAAACAGGCGATCGAAGGGAGGGCGCGTGCGCGTGCTGGGGGTGGATCCGGGGCTGACGCGATGCGGTGTCGGTGTCGTCGAAGGCGTCGCCGGTCGGCCGCTCACGATGCTCGGCGTCGGCGTCGTGCACACGCCCGCGGACGCGGACCTGGGGCACCGTCTCGTCGCCATCGAGCAGGGCATCGAGCAGTGGCTGGACGAACACCGGCCCGAATGCCTCGCCGTGGAGCGGGTGTTCAGCCAGCACAACGTCCGTACGGTCATGGGCACGGCCCAGGCCAGCGCCGTCGCCATGCTCTGTGCCGCCCGCCGGGGCCTCCCCGTCGCGCTGCACACCCCCAGCGAGGTCAAGGCCGCCGTCACCGGGAACGGCCGCGCGGACAAGGCGCAGGTCGGCGCCATGGTCACCCGCCTGCTGAAGCTCGACGCACCGCCCAAGCCCGCCGACGCCGCCGACGCCCTCGCCCTCGCCATCTGCCACATCTGGCGCGCGCCCGCCCAGAACCGCCTCCAGCAGGCCGTCGCCCTGCACGCATCGAAAGGTCGCCCGGCATGATCGCCTTCGTCAGCGGCACGGTCGCCGCCCTCGCCCCCGACGCCGCGGTGGTCGAGGTCGGCGGCGTCGGCATGGCCGTCCAGTGCACGCCGAACACCCTGTCCACGCTCCGCCTCGGCCAGCCCGCGAAGCTCGCCACGTCCCTGGTCGTACGGGAGGACTCGCTCACCCTGTACGGCTTCGCGGACGACGACGAGCGGCAGACCTTCGAGCTGCTCCAGACCGCCAGCGGAGTCGGCCCCCGCCTGGCACAGGCCATGCTCGCCGTGCACTCCCCGGACGCCCTGCGCCGGGCTGTCACGACAGCCGACGAGAAGGCGCTCACCGCGGTCCCCGGCATCGGCAAGAAGGGTGCCCAGAAGCTGATGCTGGAGCTGAAGGACCGGCTGGGTGCACCGATCGGCGCTCCCGTGGTCGGTGCACCCGTCACCAGCGGCTGGCGCGATCAGCTGCACGCCGCCCTGATCGGGCTGGGCTATGCGACCCGCGAGGCCGACGAGGCCGTGGCCGCCGTGGCCCCGCAGGCCGAGGCAGCCGCCGGCACCCCGCAGGTGGGTCAGCTCCTCAAGGCCGCTCTCCAGACCCTGAACCGCGCCCGCTGAACCCCCGAACCCCGAGGCACACGAAATGAACTGGGACGACCCGGCCGACACCCCCGCCCCCGAGCGGCTGGTGGGCTCAGTCGCCGACCGTGAGGACCAGGCGGTGGAGGCCGCGCTGCGCCCCAAGGACCTGGACGAGTTCATCGGCCAGGAGAAGGTCCGCGAGCAGCTCGACCTCGTCCTGCGTGCCGCACGTGCGCGTGGCGCCACCGCCGACCACGTGCTGCTCTCCGGCGCCCCCGGCCTCGGCAAGACCACCCTCTCGATGATCATCGCGGCGGAGATGGCCGCCCCGATCCGCATCACCAGCGGCCCCGCCATCCAGCACGCCGGCGACCTCGCCGCGATCCTCTCCTCGCTCCAGGAGGGCGAGGTCCTCTTCCTCGACGAGATCCACCGGATGTCCCGGCCCGCCGAGGAGATGCTCTACATGGCGATGGAGGACTTCCGCGTCGACGTCATCGTCGGCAAGGGCCCGGGCGCCACCGCCATCCCGCTCGAACTGCCGCCGTTCACCCTGGTCGGCGCCACCACGCGCGCGGGCCTGCTGCCGCCCCCGCTGCGGGACCGCTTCGGCTTCACCGCGCACATGGAGTTCTACGAGCCCGCCGAGCTGGAACGCGTCATCCACCGTTCCGCGAAACTCCTCGACCTCGAGATCGAAGCCGACGGCGCCGCCGAGATCGCCGGCCGTTCCCGTGGCACGCCCCGCATCGCCAACCGCCTGCTGCGCCGGGTCCGCGACTACGCGCAGGTCAAGGCCGACGGCATCATCACGCGTGAGATCGCCGGGGCGGCACTGAAGGTCTACGAAGTCGATGCCCGGGGGCTCGACCGGCTCGACCGGGGCGTCCTCGAAGCCCTGCTCAAACTCTTCGGCGGCGGTCCGGTCGGCCTGTCGACGCTCGCCGTCGCGGTGGGGGAGGAACGTGAGACCGTGGAAGAGGTCGCCGAGCCGTTCCTCGTACGGGAGGGACTGCTCGCCCGAACCCCGCGGGGACGCATCGCCACTCCCGCCGCATGGGCGCATCTCGGCCTCACCCCGCCCCACTCGTCAAGGGCGGGAAACGGACAACAGGACCTGTTCGGGGCGTGACGGCGAGGGCACTGGCCGGGTCAGGAACCCCGGTGCCATGCTGAGCGTTGTTCCTTGCGCGCGGACTCGCTTAGACTCCGCCGATGCCGCCTTTGTCGGCGGCACACATACCCCCAACCATCAGGCCGCTCACACCGCGGTCGCGTGAAGGAAGTACCGACCCGTGAGTCTCGTGACCCTCCTCCCCTTCATCGTGCTCATCGGGGCCATGTTCCTGATGACCCGCTCGGCCAAGAGGAAGCAGCAGCAGGCCGCCAACATGCGGAACGAAATGCAGCCCGGCAGCGGTGTCCGCACCATCGGGGGCATGTACGCCACGGTCAAGGAGGTCAACGAGGACACGGTCCTCCTCGACGCCGGCCCGGGCGTCGACCTCCTCTTCGCGAAGAACTCGATCGGTGCCGTCCTCTCCGACGACGAGTACAACCGCCTCGTCCACGGAATCGAGCACGACCTGAAGAGCGACGTCGTCCCGGACGACGCCTCCGCCCTCACCACGTCGGAGTCCGCCGAGACCGACGCCGCCGCCGGCGACGCCTCCGACGACAAGCAGGTCGACCTGGGTAAGAAGGACGCGGACGAGGAGCCGGCCGACGAGACGCCGACCGCCGAGGCGAAGGCTGACGACGAGGCGAAGGTGGACGACGAGGCGAAGGTGGCCGACGAGCCGACGAAGACCAACGGCGACTCCGACGCGAAGTAGTCATGCACCCCGGCGCGCGGGCCGCTCCCGCGCGCCCCGGGACATGCGCAGCTTGCTTGGGATCCCGACACCATGTCATGGCCGCTCGCCCGCCGCACGGGCGTGAGACGGCCCGAGAGGGAGTACGAGAAGGTGGCAGCACCTAAGAAGGGCCGGAGCGCGAGCGCCCAGAGCAAGCCAGGGCGCTCACTGGTCCTGATCCTGATCGCCATCGTGGCGCTCACCGGGGGAATGTTCCTCTCCGGGCACACCACTCCGCGTCTCGGCATCGACCTGGCCGGCGGTACGAGCATCACGCTCCGCGCGGAGCCGGAGGACGGCGACCAGTCCGCGATCAACAAGAAGAACATGGACACCGCGGTCGACATCATGAACCGCCGTGTCAACGGTCTCGGTGTCTCCGAGGCGGAGGTCCAGACCCAGGGCGATCGCAACATCATCGTCAACATCCCCAAGGGCACGAACTCCGAGGAGGCCCGGAAGCAGGTCGGCACCACCGCCAAGCTCTACTTCCGTCCGGTCCTCGCCACCGAGGCCTCCGGCGCCGCCGCCACGGCCAGCCCGTCGCCCAGCGCCTCCAGCAGTGCCTCGGGCGAGGCCACCGACAAGGCGACCTCGTCCCCGTCCGCCACCGGCTCGACGACGCCCTCCGCGACCTCCACCACGCAGGGACGCGCGGTCACCGACGCGCTCAAGGCCGACGCCACGCCGAGCGGCTCCGGGTCGCCCTCCACCAGCGCCTCCCCGTCCGCGAGCGGCAGCGCCCCGGCCGACGAGGCCACCGCAAAGCTTCAGGCGCAGTACGCCGCGCTCGACTGCACCAAGAAGGCGGTCCGCGCCACCGCCGGCGAGGGCGCCAAGCCCACCGAGCCCACCGTGGCCTGCGGCCAGAACTCGCAGGGCCAGTGGCAGAAGTACGTCCTCGGCCCCGCCGAGGTCGACGGCACCGACGTCGACAAGGCCCAGGCCGTCTTCAACACGCAGACCGGCGCGGGCTGGACCGTCACGATGGACTTCACGTCCGCCGGCACCAAGAAGTTCGCGGACATCACCGGCAAGCTGGCCCAGAACCAGACCCCGCAGAACCAGTTCGCCATCGTCCTGGACGGCGAGGTCGTCTCCGACCCGTACGTCAAGCAGGCCCTGACCGGCGGCAACGCGGAGATCTCCGGCAACTTCAACCAGGAGTCGGCCCAGAGCCTCTCCAACATGCTGTCGTACGGCGCCCTGCCGCTGACCTTCAAGGAGGACAGCGTCACCACGGTGACCGCGGCGCTCGGCGGTGAGCAGCTGCATGCCGGTCTGATCGCGGGTGCGATCGGTCTCGCCCTGGTCGTGCTCTACCTGCTGGTCTTCTACCGCGGTCTCTCGATCATCGCCCTGCCCTCGCTGCTGGTCTCCGCGCTGCTCACCTACGTGATCATGGCGCTGCTCGGCCCGACCATCGGCTTCGCGCTGAACCTGCCGGCCGTCTGCGGTGCGATCGTCGCGATCGGTATCACCGCGGACTCGTTCATCGTGTTCTTCGAACGCATCCGGGACGAGATCCGCGAGGGACGCTCACTGCGCCCCGCCGTCGAACGGGCCTGGCCGCGCGCCCGCCGCACCATCCTGGTCTCCGACTTCGTGTCCTTCCTCGCCGCCGCCGTGCTGTTCATCGTCACCGTCGGCAAGGTCCAGGGCTTCGCGTTCACCCTCGGTCTGACCACCGTGCTGGACGTGGTCGTCGTCTTCCTCTTCACCAAGCCGCTGATGACGATCCTCGCCCGCAAGAAGTTCTTCGCCAACGGTCACAAGTGGTCCGGCCTCGACCCGAAGGGCCTGGGCGCCAAGCCCCCGCTGCGCCGTACCCGCCGTCCCTCCCGCCCCACCGCCGGCCCTGTCGACCCGAAGGAGGCGTGAGATGTCGAAGCTCGGCAACCTCGGCGCCCGACTGCACCGTGGCGAGGTCGGCTACGACTTCGTCGCCAACCGCAAGATCTGGTACGGCATCTCGATCCTGATCACCATCACGGCCATCGTCGGCCTGGCGGTGCGCGGCCTGAACATGGGCATCGAGTTCCAGGGCGGTGCGGTCTTCACCACCCCGAAGACCAGCGTCTCGGTCTCCCAGGCCGAGGAGCAGGCGGAAAGCGCGTCCGGCCATGACGCGATCGTCCAGGAGCTCGGCAGCGGTGGCCTGCGTATCCAGATCGCGGGCATCGACACCAACAAGGCCGACCAGATCAGGACCGAGCTGTCCAAGGATCTGAACGTCGACTCGGACAAGATCAACGCCGAGTTGGTCGGCCCCAGCTGGGGTGAACAGATCGCCAACAAGGCCTGGCAGGGTCTGGCGATCTTCATGGTGCTCGTCGTGATCTATCTGGCGATCGCGTTCGAATGGCGCATGGCCGCGGCCGCACTGGTCGCCCTGATCCACGACATCACCATCACGGTCGGCATCTACGCCCTCGTCGGGTTCGAGGTGACGCCGGGCACGGTGATCGGTCTGCTGACGATCCTCGGTTACTCGCTCTACGACACGGTCGTCGTCTTCGACAGCCTCAAGGAGCAGGCGAAGGACATCACCAAGCAGACCCGCTTGACGTACAGCGATGTCGCCAACAACTCCATCAACAGCACCCTGATGCGCTCCATCAACACCACGGTGGTCGCGCTGCTCCCGGTCGCCGGTCTGCTGTTCATCGGCGGCGGCTTCCTCGGCGCCGGCATGCTCAACGACATCTCGCTGTCGCTGTTCGTCGGTCTCGCGGCCGGTGCGTACTCCTCGATCTTCATCGCCACGCCGCTCGTCGCCGACCTCAAGGAGCGCGAGCCGCAGATCAAGGCCCTCCGCAAGCGCGTCCTCGCCAAGCGGGCGCAGGCCGCCACGCAGGGCGGGACGCCGGACGGCCTGATCACCGACGAGGCGTACGCGGACGAGCCGGAGGACGCAGCTCCCGCCGTCGTCGGCCCCCCGCGCAACCAGCCCGCGGCCCGCAACCGGGGCCGCGGCCGACCCTCCGGGAAGCGCCGATGACCGACATCGAGGGGTTGCTGCTCAGCCGCATCCGTGACGTGGCGGACTACCCGGAGCCGGGCGTGATGTTCAAGGACATCACCCCGCTTCTGGCGGACCCGGCGGCCTTCAGCGCACTCACCGACGCCCTCGCCCAGGTCGTCGAGCGGACGAACGCGACGAAGGTCGTCGGCCTGGAGGCCCGCGGGTTCATCCTCGGCGCCCCGGTCGCCGTCCGCGCGGGCGTCGGCTTCATCCCCGTACGCAAGGCGGGCAAGCTCCCCGGGGCCACCCTCAGCCAGGCGTACGACCTGGAGTACGGCTCCGCCGAGATCGAGGTGCACGCCGAAGACCTCACCGGGGGCGACCGCGTCCTGATCGTGGACGACGTCCTCGCCACCGGCGGCACCGCCGAGGCCTCGCTCCAGCTGATCCGCCGCGCGGGCGCCGAGGTCGCCGGCGTCGCGGTCCTCATGGAGCTCGGCTTCCTCGGCGGCCGCGCCCGCCTGGAACCGGCACTCGACGGGGCACCGCTGGAGGCACTGCTCAAGGTATGAGCGCCGGGCGTGAAAGCGGTCCGGGCACCGGCGTGAAGACCAGCGCAAGCACCGGCCCGCAAGCCGTGCGCCTGCTCTGATCCACCCGCGCGAAAGCCGTCCGAAAGCCCCGCGAGGGCCGTATGAAAGCCCTGTGACACCCGCAGGACACCGCGAAGGCGGGCCCGGAGGAATCCGGCGCCCGCCTCTGGTGTTTCTCGGGTAGACGGTCCTCACATCGGCCTGAAGGCGATCCTGCGGCTCAGGATGGCTACCATGGGGTCTCCGGAGCCTGACCGGGGGACCCGGATCGCGCACGAGGAGCCCTCTTGCCAGACGAGGCCCAGCACCTGACCGCCGCCAAGCCCGAGTCCGCCTCGGGCCCCGTGGCCAAGCCCGCGCCGACGGTGTCGAACGCGAAGAACGACACCCGCGGGCCGGTCGAGCACGCCCAGTCCGCGCCTGTCGACAAGTCGGCCGAGCAGTCGCGGCCCAAGCCGGCCCCGGCCGAGCGCCCGGCCACGCCCGCGGTCCGCCCGAACACCGGCCAGCCCGCCCGCTCCGGCTCCTCCAACCGCGTCCGCGCCCGCCTCGCCCGTCTCGGTGTCCAGCGCTCCAACCCGTACAACCCGGTCCTGGAGCCGCTGCTGCGGATAGTGCGCAGCAACGACCCGAAGATCGAGACGGCCACGCTCCGGCAGATCGAGAAGGCCTACCAGGTCGCCGAGCGCTGGCACCGCGGCCAGAAGCGCAAGAGCGGCGACCCGTACATCACGCACCCCCTCGCCGTCACCACGATCCTCGCCGAGCTGGGCATGGATCCGGCCACCCTGATGGCGGGTCTGCTGCACGACACCGTCGAGGACACCGAGTACGGCCTCGACCAGCTCCGCCGCGACTTCGGCGACTCCGTCGCCCTGCTCGTCGACGGCGTCACCAAGCTGGACAAGGTCAAGTTCGGCGAGGCGGCACAAGCCGAGACGGTGCGCAAGATGGTCGTCGCCATGGCCAAGGACCCGCGCGTCCTGGTCATCAAGCTCGCCGACCGCCTGCACAACATGCGCACCATGCGCTACCTCAAGCGCGAGAAGCAGGAGAAGAAGGCGCGCGAGACCCTCGAGATCTACGCGCCGCTCGCCCACCGCCTCGGCATGAACACCATCAAGTGGGAACTGGAGGACCTCGCCTTCGCGATCCTCTACCCCAAGATGTACGACGAGATCGTACGGCTGGTGGCCGAGCGGGCACCGAAGCGTGACGAGTATCTGGCCATAGTGACCGACGAGGTCCAGCAGGACCTGCGCGCCGCCCGCATCAAGGCGACCGTCACCGGACGTCCGAAGCACTACTACAGCGTCTACCAGAAGATGATCGTCCGCGGCCGTGACTTCGCGGAGATCTACGACCTGGTGGGCATCCGCGTCCTCGTGGACACCGTCCGCGACTGCTATGCGGCCCTCGGCACCGTGCACGCGCGATGGAACCCGGTCCCCGGCCGGTTCAAGGACTACATCGCGATGCCCAAGTTCAACATGTACCAGTCGCTCCACACGACGGTGATCGGTCCCAACGGCAAACCGGTCGAACTCCAGATCCGTACGTTCGACATGCACCGCCGCGCCGAGTACGGCATCGCCGCGCACTGGAAGTACAAGCAGGAGCCGTCCGCCGGTGCCTCCAAGGTCCGCACCGACGTGCCGAAGTCGTCCGGCAAGGGCAAGGACGACCACCTCAACGACATGGCGTGGCTGCGCCAGTTGCTCGACTGGCAGAAGGAGACCGAGGACCCGGGCGAGTTCCTGGAGTCCCTGCGCTTCGACCTGTCCCGCAACGAGGTCTTCGTCTTCACGCCGAAGGGCGACGTCATAGCGCTCCCGGCGGGCGCGACACCCGTCGACTTCGCATACGCGGTCCACACCGAGGTCGGCCACCGCACCATAGGCGCACGGGTCAACGGCCGTCTCGTACCGCTCGAATCCACCCTGGACAACGGCGACCTGGTGGAGGTCTTCACCTCCAAGGCAGCCGGCGCCGGCCCCTCCCGCGACTGGCTCGGCTTCGTCAAGTCGCCGCGCGCCCGCAACAAGATCCGCGCCTGGTTCTCCAAGGAGCGCCGCGACGAGGCCATCGAGCAGGGCAAGGACGCCATCGCACGTGCGATGCGCAAACAGAACCTGCCGATCCAGCGCATCCTGACCGGCGACTCCCTGGTCACTCTCGCCCACGAGATGCGCTACCCGGACATCTCCTCGCTCTACGCGGCGATCGGCGAGGGACATGTCGCCGCGCAGAACGTCGTACAGAAGCTCGTGCAGGCTCTCGGCGGCGAGGAAGCCGCCACCGAGGAGATCGACGAGTCGGTACCGCCGGCCCGTGGCCGCAGCCGCAAGCGGCGCAGCAGCCAGGACCCGGGTGTGGTCGTCAAGGGCGTCGACGACGTCTGGGTCAAGCTCGCCCGCTGTTGTACGCCCGTCCCCGGCGACCCGATCATCGGCTTCGTCACTCGCGGTAGTGGTGTATCGGTTCACCGCAGCGACTGTGTGAACGTGGATTCACTGTCCCGAGAGCCCGAGCGCATCCTCGAGGTCGAGTGGGCGCCCACCCAGTCGTCGGTCTTCCTGGTCGCCATCCAGGTCGAGGCCCTCGACCGCTCGCGGCTTCTGTCGGACGTCACCCGCGTCCTGTCCGACCAGCACGTCAACATCCTCTCCGCGGCCGTCCAGACCTCCCGCGACCGCGTCGCCACCTCCCGCTTCACCTTCGAGATGGGCGACCCGAAGCATCTCGGCCACGTTCTGAAGGCGGTGCGCGGTGTCGAGGGCGTCTACGACGTGTACCGCGTGACGTCGGCGCGCAGCCGGTCGTAGGCAGTCGTAGGCATACGACGAAGGGGCTCCCGTACTCGGTACGGGAGCCCCTTTTCGTACGTCCGAAGCGGTGTCAGCCGCCGAACTCCTGGAGACCCTTGAGTGCCTGGTCAAGGAGTGCCTGGCGGCCCTCCAGCTCCCTCTCGAGCTTGTCGGCCTTGGCGTTGTTGCCCTGGGACCGGGCCTGCTCGATCTGCTTGTGGAGCTTGTCCACGGCGGCCTGGAGCTGGCCGGTCAGACCCTCGGCACGCGCGCGTGCCTCCGGGTTGGTCCGGCGCCACTCGTTCTCCTCGGCGTCCTGGATGGCCCGCTCGACGGCGTGCATCTTGCCCTCGACCTTCGGCCGGGCGTCGCGCGGCACATGGCCGATGGCCTCCCAGCGCTCGTTGATCGAGCGGAACGCGGCGCGCGCGGTCTTGAGGTCCGTGACCGGAAGGATCTTCTCGGCCTCCTCGGCCAGCTCCTCCTTGAGCTTCAGATTCTCCGACTGCTCCGCGTCACGTTCGGCGAAGACCGAGCTGCGGGCGGCGAAGAACACGTCCTGCGCGCCGCGGAAGCGGTTCCACAGGTCGTCCTCGTGCTCACGCTGGGCGCGGCCGGCGGCCTTCCACTCCGTCATCAGCTCGCGGTAGCGCGCGGCCGTCGGACCCCAGTCCGTCGAGCCCGACATGGCCTCGGCCTCGCCGACCAGCCGCTCCTTGGTCTTGCGGGCTTCCTCGCGCTGGGCGTCCAGCGATGCGAAGTGGGCCTTGCGGCGCTTGGAGAACGCCGACCGGGCGTGCGAGAAGCGGTGCCACAGCTCGTCGTCCGACTTGCGGTCCAGGCGCGGCAGACCCTTCCAGGTGTCCACCAGGGCCCGCAGCCGCTCACCGGCGGCCCGCCACTGGTCGGACTGCGCCAGCTGCTCCGCCTCGGTGACCAGCGCCTCCTTGGACTTGCGGGCCTCGTCGGACTGCTTCGCGCGCTGCTGCTTGCGCTCCTCACGGCGCGCTTCGACGGTCTCCACGAGCTTGTCCAGCCGCTTCCGCAGCGCGTCCAGGTCACCGACGGCATGGTGCGCGTCGACCTGCTCGCGGATGTGACCGATGGCGACCTGGGCGTCCTTCGCGGAGAGGTCGGTGGTCTTGACTCGCTTCTCGAGGAGGCCGATCTCGACAACCAGGCCCTCGTACTTGCGCTCGAAGTAGGCCAGCGCCTCCTCAGGGGAGCCGGCCTGCCAGGAACCGACGACCTGCTCGCCGTCGGCCGTACGCACGTACACGGTCCCCGTCTCGTCGACGCGGCCCCACGGGTCGCTGCTCACAGCGCCTCCTCCACATGATGCCTGCGTAGGGCTTCAGCACCCCCGGGCATCGTCCACAGTTTCGTCACGGCCAACATAGGCGACCGGCGGGTTGCCTGTCCGCATCCCGCGCGACCGAAATTCCGCAGTTGGGGGGTCAGGATTTGCTGACAGTTGCCTTGTTGATCACGACTGTTGCGTTGGGGGCGGTGTTCCCGGTCGTGGGGTCCGCGGCCTGCGCTCCGGCGTCCGCGATCTTCTTCAGGACCTTCATGCCGGCCTCGGACACCGTTCCGAACGGTGTGTAGTCGGCGGGCAGCTGACTGTCCTGGTAGACGAGGAAGAACTGGCTTCCTCCGGTGTTGCGCCCTTCCTTCGTCTGGGCGTTGTACTGGTTGGCCATCGCGACCGTGCCCGCCGGGTACACGTTGCCCTTGAGGCTCTTGTCCTTGAGGTTCTCGTCCGGGATCGTGTAGCCGGGCCCGCCCGTCCCGGTGCCCTGCGGGTCGCCGCACTGAAGCACGTAGATGCCGCTGTTGACGAGCCGGTGGCACTTGGTGTGGTCGAAGAAGCCCTTGCCCGCAAGGAAGTTGAAGGAATTCACGGTGTGCGGCGCTGCCGACGCCTTGAGGTCGATGTCTATGTCGCCGCAGGTCGTCGCGAGCTTCATCGTGTACGCCGCCGACTTGTCGATCGTGATCGCCGGCTCCTTCTTCCAGGTCGCAGTCTTGACCTTGCCCGCGGCCGGCTTCTCGCACGGATCGGGGGCCTTGCTGCTCGCCGAGGCGCTCGGGGTGACGTCGGCGCTGGCGTTGCTCTTGTCGTCGTCCTTGAGGACCCCGGTCGTGTACAGCGCCAGGCTGCCGATCAGGACCACGCCGAGCGCGGACGCGATCGCGGCGTTGCGCATGCGCGCCTTGCGCCGTGCGTCGGTGCGCCGCTGCTGCTGCCGCAAGAACTTCTCCCGCGCGAGCTGACGCTTCCGCTGTTCTTGGCTGACCACCGGGTTTCTCCTCATACGTCTCGTGCGTCGACCGGTACGCGTGCGTCGTTCGGGCCGACCGCCTGCGTGTGCCCCGTACCGTATATGGGTTCGCTGAGGAATCGGCAGCGCCGGTAGGCTCTGACCTCAGGCGCAGCCCATTCGCAAGCCCACCCGAACCGACACAACGAAGGACGATCGTGCTCATTGCCGGGTTCCCCGCCGGGGCCTGGGGGACGAACTGTTATCTCGTCGCCCCCGCCGCCGGTGAGGAGTGCGTGATCATCGACCCGGGCCACGAAGCGGCCCCAGGAGTCGAGGAAGCACTGAAGAAGCATCGGCTCAAGCCCGTGGCGGTCGTCCTCACCCACGGGCACCTCGACCATGTGGCCTCGGTCGTCCCGGTGTGCGGCGCGCACGACGTGCCGGCCTGGATCCACCCCGAGGACCGGTACATGATGAGCGACCCCGAGAAGGCGCTCGGGCGCTCCATCGGGATGCCGCTGCTGGGTGAGCTGACCATCGGGGAGCCGGACGACGTCAAGGAGCTGACCGACGGTGCGCGGCTGGAACTGGCGGGTCTGGAGCTGTCCGTCGCGCACGCGCCGGGCCATACCAAGGGGTCGGTGACCTTCCGGATGCCCGAGACCGCCGACATTCCGTCGGTCTTCTTCTCCGGGGATCTGCTGTTCGCCGGCTCCATCGGACGCACCGACCTGCCCGGCGGTGACATGGCCGAGATGCTCGACTCGCTGGCCCGCGTGTGCCTGCCGCTCGACGACTCGACCGTGGTGCTGTCCGGCCACGGCCCCCAGACGACCATCGGCCAGGAGCGCGCCACCAACCAGTATCTGCGACAGGTGGCGTCCGGCCAGGGACAGGGTTCCAACACCCCTCCCCGACGAGGAATGTGACGAGAGACTTCCGTGAGCACCTTCAAGGCCCCCAAGGGCACGTACGACCTGATCCCGCCGGACAGCGCCACGTTCCTGGCCGTCCGCGAGGCGATCGCGGCCCCGCTGCGCAACTCCGGCTACGGCTACATCGAGACGCCCGGCTTCGAGAGCGTCGAGCTGTTCGCGCGCGGTGTCGGTGAGTCCACCGACATCGTGACCAAGGAGATGTACGCCTTCGAGACCAAGGGCGGCGACCGGCTCGCCCTGCGCCCGGAGGGCACGGCCTCCGTCCTGCGCGCGGCCCTGGAGGCCAACCTGCACAAGGCGGGCAACCTCCCGGTCAAGCTCTGGTACTCGGGCTCGTACTACCGCTACGAGCGTCCGCAGAAGGGCCGTTACCGGCACTTCTCCCAGGTCGGTGCCGAGGCGATCGGTGCCGAGGACCCGGCGCTGGACGCCGAGTTGATCATCCTGGCGGACCAGGCGTACCGCTCGCTGGGGCTCAGCAACTTCCGCATCCTGCTGAACAGCCTGGGCGACAAGGAGTGCCGTCCGGTGTACCGCGCGGCCCTCCAGGACTTCCTGAGCGGCCTGGACCTCGACGAGGACACCCTGCGCCGTTCGGAGATCAACCCGCTGCGCGTCCTCGACGACAAGCGCGAGTCGGTCCAGAAGCAGCTGACCGGCGCCCCCCTGCTCCGCGACTACCTCTGCGACGCCTGCAAGGCGTACCACGAGGAGGTCCGTGAGCTGATCACCGCGGCGGGCGTCGCCTTCGAGGACGACCCGAAGCTGGTGCGCGGCCTGGACTACTACACGCGCACGACCTTCGAGTTCGTCCACGACGGTCTCGGCTCCCAGTCCGCGGTGGGCGGCGGCGGCCGCTACGACGGCCTGTCCGAGATGATCGGCGGCCCCGCGCTGCCGTCCGTCGGCTGGGCCCTGGGCGTGGACCGCACGGTCCTCGCGCTGGAGGCGGAGGGCGTCGAACTCGAACTCCCGGCGTCCACCAGCGTGTTCGCGGTGCCGCTCGGCGAGGAGGCCCGCCGCGTCCTCTTCGCCAAGGTCACCGATCTGCGCAAGGCGGGCATCGCGGCCGACTTCTCCTACGGCGCCAAGGGCCTCAAGGGCGCCATGAAGAACGCCAATCGCAGCGGCGCCCGCTACACCATCGTCGCCGGCGAACGCGACCTCGCCGAGGGCGTCGTCCAGCTGAAGGACATGGAGTCCGGCGAGCAGACGGCGATCGGCGTGAACGAGATCGTGGCCGAGCTGGAGGCGAAGCTGGGCTGAGGCCCATGAGGCGCCGGGTGTCTTCCGAGGCACTCGGCGCCTTCGTCATTGGTCCAGCAACCCGTACCGCATCGCACTCGTCACCGCCGCCGTCCGGTCGTCCACGCCCAACTTGCCGAAGACCCGCAGCAGATGGGTCTTGACCGTCGACTCGCCGATGAACAAACGGCGCCCGATATCGGCGTTCGTGCACCCCTCGGCCACCAGTCGCAGTACCGCCGTCTCCCGGTCCGACAGCCGCGGCCGCTCCGGCTTCGTACGCAGCTGGTCGACGAGCCGCGCCGCCACCGACGGGGCAAGTACGGTCTCCCCGCGCGCCGCTGAGCGAACCGCCTCGGCCAGTTCACCCCGCGGAAGGTCCTTCAGCAGATAGCCCGCCGCCCCGGCCTCCACCGCCCTCAGGATGTCCCGGTCCGTCTCGTACGTCGTGAGGACGATCACCCGGCAGCCCAGCCCGGCCGCCGTCATCCGCACGATCGAGTCGACACCCCCGCCGTCCGGCATCCGCAGGTCCATCAGCACGATGTCGGGCCGCAACTCGGCCGCCAGCGCCTCCGCCTGCGGCCCGCTGGACGCGTCGGCGACCACCTCCAGGTCCGGTTCGGCGCTGAGCATCGCCCGCAGCCCCTCCCGTACGACGGGATGGTCGTCGGCCAGGATGATCCGGATCACGGGACCTCACTCTTCATGGCGGGGACGGGCAGCCGGACGGTCACCGTGGTGCCGTCGCCCGGCGCGCTGCTGACCTGCGCGGTTCCGCCCACCTCGGCGGCCCGTGCGCGCAGCCCCGCCAGACCGTACCCGTCATGTACGGCACCGGGGTCGAAGCCGCAGCCGTCGTCCCGTACGGACAGGGTGAGCGTGTCGTCCGTGTACGCCAGCCCGATCGCGACGGCTGTCGAACTCCCGGCGTGTTTACGGGCGTTGGCCAGTCCCTCCTGGCAGGAACGCAGGGCGACCACCTCGGGACCGGCGGGCAGCGCGCGCACCGGGCCGGTCACCTTCAGCGTCGCGTCATGGCGTGCGGCGAGCCTGCCGATCGCGTCCGGGAGCGAGGCGCCGTCGAGGTCGGCCGGACTGCCCCCGGCGACCAGGGCACGGGCCTCGGCGAGGTTCTGCCGGGCCGTCTCGTCCATCAGGGCCAGGTGACGGCGGGCCTGCGGCACATCGCGGTCGAGCTCGGCCTCGACCGCCTGGGTCAGCATCAGCAGGCTGGTGAAGCCCTGTGCGAGCGTGTCATGGATCTCCCTGGCCATCCGCTCCCGCTCGGCGAGCGCTCCGTGCGCTGTCGAGAGCCGGGAGATCTCGTGCCGGCTCGCGTCCAACTCCGCGATCAGGTCGGCCCGTTCCTGGCTCTGCTCGATGATGCGGATGACCCAGCTGCCGACGGCAACCGAGAAGGCGAGCGAAACCACGGCGAACAGTCCGTTGAAGAAGACCTCCTCGTCGCCGGGCCACCACAGGAGTGCCCAACCGACCACGGGCGCGAGGTTGATGACCGCCACGGCGATGAGCGCCCCCCGCATCCGCAGGGTCATGAAGCACTGGGGGACGAGTGCGAAGGTCATCAGCCGTGTCTCACCGACGAGTACTGCCGACGTCAGGAACAGTGCCACGGCCACCGCCAGGTAGCGCAGTGCCCGCCGCTCGTCGGGCGGATCGCCCCTCAGGACGGGGCGCCCCACCCAGACGTACAGGGGAACCAGCAACGCATGCAGAACGGCAGCGATCACGCGGACCGGCCACCCCGGGTACCCCGTGGCGAGCACGGAGACCAAGGTGGCCAGCCAGATCAGCGCGAAGTACGTGTCCCAGAGCCGGAACGAGCGGTCCCAGGTGTACGCGCCCCCGGCTTCTGCCGGACCGTTCATCCGTCGCGCCGGTTCTTCCACCGGAAGGTCAGCAGACACAGGGCCAATCCTCCGACGCACCACGCCCCGAGCACCAGGGCAACCCTGCCCAGCTCCCAGCTGCCCGCCTGCTCCAGCACTTGCGCCGACTCCGGCAGGAACACCCCGCGCAGCCCCTGGCACATCCACTTCAGCGGGAACAACGCCCCGATGTTCAGCATCCAGTCCGGGATGGTGTCGATGGCGATGTACACCCCGGAGATGAACTGGAGGACCAGGAAGGGGAGTACGACGACGGAGGTCGCGCTCTTGCCGGACTTGGGGACCGAGCTGATCGCGATACCGAGCAGCGCGCACGCCGTCAGACCCAGCACGAAGATCCAGGCGAAGTCGAACCAGGTGCCGGCGTCCGACGGCAGGTCGACGTCGTACAGGGTCGTTCCGACGAGCAGCAGGATCGCCGTCTCCACGAGACCGGTGACGAGAACCAGCCAGATCTTGCCGAGGAAGTACGACGCCGGAGGCATCGGCGTACCGCGCAGCCGGCGCAGCACCTTCTCGTCCCGCTCGATCGCGATCGAGATGCCGAGCGACTGGAAACTCGTCGACATGATGCCGGCGGCCATCATCGCCGGAACGTACAGCTGGGAGGCGGTGATGCCCGCGCCGTCCACATCGTCCTTGAAGATCGACGCGAACAGGAAGAGGAACACCACCGGGAAGGCGAAGGTGAACACCACCTGGTCGCGCTGCCGGAAGAACTGCTTGATCTCCAGGCCGCCCCGTTGCAGGCCGAGCCCCCAGGCGCCCGGCAGCCGCTCCGGACGCGTCCCGGTCCTGGTTCGTACGGCGGTCGTGGTCATCGAGCGTCCTCCTGTCCGGTCAGCCGGAGATAGACGTCCTCCAGCGTGGGGCGGCTCACCAGCAGCCCCGGGATCTCGCCGTCGAAGCGGTGCATCAGCTCGGCGACGGTCTTGGTGGGCGTGACCGTGCGCTCGGTGCGCTGGGTGCCGTCGGCCTCCGTCCACCTCACGGTGGCGTCGGTGCCATGACGCTCCCGCAGGACAGCGGGCTCGCCCTCGGCGACCACCCGACCCCGGGAGATGATCGCCAGCCGGTGCGCGAGGGCCTCCGCCTCCTCCAGGTAGTGCGTGGTCAGCAGGATCGTCGTGCCCTCGTCGGCCAGCTTGCGGATCAGCTCCCAGAACTGCCGCCGGGCCGCCGGGTCGAACCCCGTCGTCGGCTCGTCCAGAAGCAGCAGCTCGGGCCCGCCGATCACGCCGAGCGCCACGTCGAGCCGCCGCCGCTGCCCGCCCGACAGCGCCTTGATCCGGCTGCTCGCCTTCTCCTCCAGACCGACCAGGCCGATGACCTCCTCGGGGTCCCGGGGCCTCGGGTAGTAGCGGGCGAAATGCCGTACGGTCTCGCGGACCGTCAACTCGGCGGGCGCCGATTCGTCCTGCCAGACGATTCCGACCCGCGAGCGCCACGCGCGTGTGCCCGTCGCAGGGTCCGCCCCGAGCACCCGGACCTCGCCCGCGTCCCTGGCGCGGTTGCCCTGGAGGATCTCCACCGTGGTGCTCTTGCCCGCCCCGTTGGGCCCCAGCAGGCCGAACACCTCGCCCCGGTGAATGCCCAGATCGATGCCGTCGACCGCGGTCACGTCCCCGTACTGCTTGCGCAGCCCCCGTACGTCCACCGCGTGTCCGTTCGCGTGTGTGGTCATGCGATCGATCATCGTCCTGAACCGAACGGTCCGGGACGACCATGCGTACCTCCTTATGTCCACCGAACGGTGGACAGAGGCGTGCGTGCGGCACAATGGCGCGTGCCGGAAGAAGGTCCACGAACTCTCAAGTGACGGAATCGGCGAGATGAGCAAGACGACAGTGACAGACGTCTCCACCGACCCCGAGCCGGAGCGTGCCGCACCTCCGCCACGGTCCGAGGGCGGCAGCCGCGCCCTCGCCCTGCTGCTGGTGATCACCGGTGCGGCCGGACTGCTCGCCGCGTGGGTCATCACGATCGACAAGTTCAAGCTGCTCGAGGCCAAGGTCGAGGGCAAGACGTTCACCCCCGGGTGCAGCCTGAACCCCGTCGTCTCCTGCGGCAGCATCATGGAGAGCGACCAGGCCTCCGCCTTCGGCTTCCCCAACCCGATGCTCGGACTCGTCGCCTACGGCATCGTCATCTGCGTCGGTATGAGCCTGCTCGCCCGCGCCCGCTTCCCGCGCTGGTACTGGCTGACCTTCAACGCCGGCACCCTCTTCGGCGTCGGCTTCTGCGCCTGGCTGATGTTCCAGTCCCTGTACCGGATCAACGCGCTGTGCCTGTGGTGCTGCCTGGCCTGGGTCGCGACGATCATCATGTTCTGGTACGTGACCTCGTTCAACATCCGCAAGGGCTTCCTGCCCGCGCCGAACTGGCTCAAGGGCTTCTTCGGCGAGTTCACCTGGGTCCTCCCCGTCCTGCACATCGGCATCATCGGCATGCTGGTCCTGACCCGCTGGTGGGACTTCTGGACCAGCTGACGCCGGGCGGGATTGTCAGTGCGGTGATTTAGGGTTCTGAGCGTGGAGCCCGACCTGTTCACCGCCGCAGCAGAAGAACGCCAGGAGAAGGACCCGTCCAGCAGCCCCCTGGCGGTCCGGATGCGCCCGCGCACCCTCGACGAGGTCGTGGGCCAACAGCACCTGCTGAAGCCGGGCTCGCCCCTGCGCAGACTGGTCGGCGAGTCGGGCGGAGGCCCGGCGGGACCGTCCTCGGTGATCCTCTGGGGCCCGCCCGGCACCGGGAAGACGACCTTGGCGTACGTGGTGTCGAAGGCCACCAACAAGCGCTTCGTGGAGCTGTCGGCGATCACCGCGGGCGTCAAGGAGGTCCGCGCGGTCATCGAAGGTGCCCGCCGCGCCACCGGCGGCTTCGGCAAGGAGACCGTCCTCTTCCTCGACGAGATCCACCGCTTCAGCAAGGCCCAGCAGGACTCCCTGCTCCCGGCCGTCGAGAACCGCTGGGTGACCCTGATAGCGGCGACGACGGAGAACCCGTACTTCTCCATCATCTCGCCCCTGCTCTCCCGCTCCCTCCTCCTCACCCTCGAACCCCTCACGGACGACGACGTGCGGGGCCTCATCAGACGGGCCATGTCCGACGAGCGGGGTCTCAAGGACGCCGTCACCCTCCCCGAGGACACCGAGGCCCACCTCCTGCGCATCGCCGGCGGCGACGCCCGTCGTGCCCTGACCGCCCTGGAGGCCGCCGCCGGGGCCGCGCTCGACAAGGGCGAGACGGAGATCGGCCTGACCACCCTCGAGGAGACGGTCGACCGGGCGGCGGTGAAGTACGACCGCGACGGCGACCAGCACTACGACGTGGCCAGCGCCCTCATCAAGTCCATCCGCGGCTCCGACGTCGACGCGGCCCTGCACTACCTGGCCCGGATGATCGAGGCCGGCGAGGACCCCCGCTTCATCGCCCGCCGACTGATGATCTCCGCCAGCGAGGACATCGGCCTCGCCGACCCCAACGCACTGCCGATCGCCGTGGCCGCCGCCCAGGCCGTCGCCATGATCGGCTTCCCCGAGGCCGCCCTCACCCTCAGCCACGCCACCATCGCCCTGGCCCTCGCCCCCAAGTCCAACGCCGCGACGACCGCCATCGGCGCCGCCATGGACGACGTACGCAAGGGCCATGCGGGACCCGTGCCGATGCACCTGCGGGACGGGCACTACAAGGGCGCGGCCAAGCTCGGGCACGCGCAGGGGTACGTCTATCCGCACGACCTGCCCGAAGGGATCGCCGAGCAGCAGTACGCCCCGGAGGAGCTCAAGGACCGGGAGTACTACACGCCGACCCGGCACGGCGCGGAGGCGCGGTACGCGGACGCCGTCGAGTGGACCAGGAAACACCTCGGTCGCAAGCGGTCCTGAGCACCCTGTAGAATCCCTCGAAGTGCTGTGTCCCGTGCAGTCAGAACGGGACGGTCAGCCGGAACCCCCAGTGGGTTCCAGGAGCGTCGCGCACCGATCGAATGGTGTCGCGGGCAGCCCACCACCACTCGTCGCAGGACGGGACCGGTCGGTGGGCCACTCGCGTGCTGCACGTATGTGCCCAGACCAGGGGAGCGGCTGCCCACCCCGTCCGCAAGGACGAGGAGGGTTTCCCCGGCTGCGGATGCGACCTCCCATAACCCTGACGAGCCGAAGAAAACAGACAAGGAAGATCAAGTGGCGAATCAGTCCCGCCCCAAGGTCAAGAAGTCGCGTGCCCTCGGCATCGCGCTGACCCCGAAGGCCGTCAAGTACTTCGAGGCCCGCCCCTACCCGCCGGGTGAGCACGGCCGTGGCCGCAAGCAGAACTCGGACTACAAGGTCCGTCTGCTGGAGAAGCAGCGTCTGCGCGCGCAGTACGACGTGTCCGAGCGTCAGCTCGTCCGCGCCTACGAGCGTGCCTCCAAGGTCCAGGGCAAGACCGGTGAGGCCCTGATCATCGAGCTGGAGCGTCGTCTCGACGCGCTGGTCCTGCGTTCGGGCATCGCCCGCACGATCTACCAGGCCCGCCAGATGGTCGTCCACGGCCACATCGAGGTCAACGGCCAGAAGGTCGACAAGCCGTCCTTCCGCGTCAAGCCCGACGACGTCGTGATGGTCCGCGAGCGCAGCCGCAGCAAGACGCTGTTCGAGGTCTCCCGCGCCGGTGGCTTCGCCCCCGACGGCGAGACCCCGCGCTACCTCCAGGTGAACCTCGGCGCCCTGGCGTTCCGCCTGGACCGCGAGCCGAACCGCAAGGAGATCCCGGTGATCTGCGACGAGCAGCTCGTCGTCGAGTACTACGCCCGCTGATCAACCAGCGGCGGTCGTAGCACCACCTGCGCATCAGCCCGCCGTCTCCCCGCCCTTCCGGGTGGGCGAGGCGGCGGGCTCGCGCGTGTCCGAGGCTCCCCGCCCGTGCCGTGCCGGACCACGCGGCGTCGGCAGGGCGGGCAGGGGCCGCCCGAGTGCCCGGTTCACCGCCGTCTTCCTGCCGAGCCGGGCACCGTCCCGTACGCACTCCTCGTACCGCCGGTCGCCGAGGTCCTCCCGGGCCATCGCCTCGCACAGCTGGTGCGGCGCGTTGTAGTGGGCCGAGCCGAACAGCCGCAGGCCCACCGAGGGCCACATGCCGGCCGCCGCGCCCTGGAGCACGGCCGCCTCCGCCGGGTCGCCCTCGGAGGCTGTGACCAGGGCCAGCAGTTCGATCGTCAGCACCGAGCCCAGCAGGTCGTGGAAGGCGTGGGCGCTGCCCAGACATTCCGTGAGCAGACCGCGGGCCCGCGCCAGGTCTCCGTCGCTCCAGGCCGCGTACCCGAGGACGTACAGCGCATACGCCCCGGCCCATCGCTCGCCGTGGTCCTCGCAGACCCGGCGGACGTCCTCGCACAGCCGCACCGCGTCCGGCAGATCGCCCTGGAACGCCCGCGTCATCGCCAGCTCGACCTGGCCCATCAGCACGTTGCTGTTGAGCTCGCCGATCTCCTGGTAGCGGTCCAGCGCCGAGCGCAGCAGCGTTTCCGCTCGCTCCATGTCGTCCGTGACCAGGGCGAGGCAGCCGGTGCGATGCTCGGCGTACGCCACTGCCGTGGGGTGCGCGGCGCGCTCCGCCTCCTCCCGGCACTCCTGGAGCGCGGCCAGCGCGGGCACCGTGTCGCCCTGGAGGATCGCCACGTAACCGAGCACCCACAGCGCCTTCAGCCGGGACTGCTCGTGGCCCGAGTCCAGTTGGACCGCCTGCTCCAGCCAGTGCCGGCCCTCCGACAGCCGGCCACAGCCCGCCCAGCAGAACCACAGCGAGCCCGCCAGGTACTGGCCCAGATGTACGTCGTCCGGTTCGCCCAGACAGTGCTCCAGGGCGGAGCGCAGATTCGGCAGCTCCGCCTCGACGCGCGCGGCGACCTCGCCCTGGCGCGGTGAGAACCAGTCGAGCTCGCACCAGGTCGCGAGGCCGATGTACCAGTCGCGGTGCCGCCGCCGCAGCCGGTCGGCGTCCCCGGTCGCCTCCAGCCACTCGGCGCCGTACGCCCGGACCGTGTCCAGCATCCGGTAGCGCACGCCGGTCGCCGTCTCCTCGCGTGCGACCACGGACTGGGCGATCAGCTCCGTGAGGGCGTCGAGGACGTCGTCGGCGTGCAGGCCCTGGCCGCTGCACACGTACTCGACGGCCTCCAGGTCGAACTGTCCCGCGAACACCGAAAGACGCGACCACAGCAACCGCTCCTCGGGCGTGCACAGTTCATGGCTCCAGCCGATCGCCGTGCGCAGCGTCTGATGGCGCGGCGGAGCATCCCGTCCGCCGCCGGTCAGCAGCCGGAACCGGTCGTCGAGCCGCTCCAGCAACTGCCCCGGAGACAGCGCCCGCAGCCGCCCCGCCGCCAGCTCGATCGCCAGCGGGATCCCGTCCAGACGCCGGCAGAGCTCCCGTACGTCCGGATCGTCCCGCACCGCGACCGCGGCCCGCTCGGTGAACAGCTCGACGGCCTCGTCCTCGCCCAGCGGCGCCAGCGGCAGCACCCGCTCGCCCGCCACGGTCAGCGGTCTGCGCCCCACGGCAAGCACCCTGAGCCCCGGCGCCCGCCGCAGCAGATCGGTAACCAGCTCCGCGCACGCGTCCACCAGATGCTCGAAACCGTCGAGGACCAACAGGAGTTGACGCACGGCGAGATGCGCCAGCAGCGTCTCGCGCGGCGCACGCGTGGTGTGGTCGGTCAGCCCCAGCGCCTCTACGACGGCATGGTCGACGAACTCCGGATCGCGCACCGGCGCCAGCTCGACCCGCCACACACCGTCCCGGGGCGTGGACCGGGCGGCCGCCTGCGCCGCCAGCCGCGACTTGCCGACCCCGCCGACCCCCGTCACCGTCACCAGCCGCGAGGCATCGAGCATCCGGGCCAGATCGGCGAGTTCGGCCGCGCGGCCCACGAACGCGTCGAGTGCCAGAGGCAGATTTCCGTGACCGGCCGTAGCGCTCGGCTGATGGTTGCACACAGAACACGGAGCGTACTGAACCGTATTCAGTCCGTACAATCGCTTCGCGCAACTCACGTCCACGCGGGCCGTAATCCGGTACGGAGCGGCATGCCCGGCGCGATAGGCTCGACCCACGACTTTTCGATGTAGACGCACGTTTCAGGGAGCGGGTGCACACAGTGTCCGGTGGAGAGGTGGCCGGGATCCTGGTGGCCGTCTTCTGGGCGATCCTGGTCTCCTTCCTCGCCGTCGCACTGGTGAGGCTGGCCCAGACGCTCAAGGCGACCACCAAGCTCGTCGCGGACGTGACCGACCAGGCCGTCCCGCTCCTGGCAGACGCCTCCTCGGCGGTGCGCTCCGCGCAGACCCAGATCGACCGGGTCGACTCGATCGCATCGGACGTCCAGGAGGTCACGTCGAACGCGTCCGCGCTCTCGACCACCGTCGCCTCCACCTTCGGCGGCCCCCTGGTCAAGGTCGCGGCCTTCGGCTACGGCGTGCGCCGGGCCATCGGCGGCCGTAAGGACGACGTGCCCGCGAAGGAGCCCCGGCGTACCGTGATCGTGGGCCGCACCGTCCCGGCCGCGCGGCGGGCGAAGCGGAACAACCGGACCAAGAAGGACTGAGGGAACCGATGTTCCGCCGTACGTTCTGGTTCAGCACGGGCGTCGCCGCCGGTGTGTGGGCCACCACCAAGGTCAACCGCAAGCTGAAGCAGCTGACCCCCGAGAGCCTCGCCGCGAGCGCGGCCAACAAGGCGCTCGAGGCCGGTCACCGGCTCAAGGACCGTGCGGTGGGCTTCGCGCTCGACGTCCGCGACGGCATGGCCCAGCGGGAGGCCGAGTTGGGGGATGCGCTGGGGATCAACGAGAACCCCGAACTTCCCGCACCCCGGCGCTTCGCCGCCATCGAGAACCGCAACATCCCGAAGTCCGTCGACAGCGACAGGACGAGGCACTCGTACAACCGGAATGAGGACCACTGATGGAGTCGGCTGAAATCCGCCGCCGCTGGTTGAGCTTCTTCGAGGAGCGCGGTCACACCGTCGTCCCTTCGGCGTCGCTCATCGCGGACGACCCGACTCTGCTCCTCGTCCCGGCCGGCATGGTGCCCTTCAAGCCCTACTTCCTGGGTGAGGTCAAGCCGCCGTACGCCCGCGCCACGAGCGTGCAGAAGTGCGTGCGCACGCCCGACATCGAAGAGGTCGGCAAGACCACGCGGCACGGCACGTTCTTCCAGATGTGCGGCAACTTCTCCTTCGGCGACTACTTCAAGGAAGGCGCCATCAAGTACGCCTGGGAGCTGCTCACCAGCCCCCAGGACAAGGGCGGTTACGGCCTGGAGCCGGAGAAGCTCTGGATCACCGTGTACCTGGAGGACGACGAGGCCGAGCGCATCTGGCACGACGTCGTCGGTGTGCCCAAGGAGCGCATCCAGCGCCTCGGCAAGGCGGACAACTACTGGTCCATGGGCGTCCCGGGCCCCTGCGGTCCGTGTTCCGAGATCAACTACGACCGCGGCCCCGAGTTCGGCGTCGAGGGCGGCCCGGCCGTCAACGACGAGCGGTACGTGGAGATCTGGAACCTCGTCTTCATGCAGTACGAGCGTGGCGAGGGCACCTCGAAGGAGGACTTCGAGATCCTCGGCGACCTGCCGAGCCAGAACATCGACACGGGCCTCGGCATGGAGCGGCTCGCCATGATTCTGCAGGGCGTGCAGAACATGTACGAGATCGACACCTCCATGGCCGTCATCAAGAAGGCCACCGAGCTGACCGGCGTCGAGTACGGCGAGGCCCACGACTCGGACGTCTCCCTGCGCGTGGTCACCGACCATATGCGGACGTCCGTGATGCTCATCGGCGACGGTGTCACGCCGGGCAACGAGGGCCGCGGGTACGTCCTGCGCCGCATCATGCGCCGCGCCATCCGCAACATGCGCCTCCTCGGCGCCACCGGTCCGGTCGTCAAGGACCTGATCGACACGGTCATCGAGACGATGGGCCAGCAGTACCCCGAGCTCGTCACCGACCGGGAGCGCATCGAGAAGGTCGCCGTCGCCGAGGAGAACGCCTTCCTCAAGACGCTCAAGGCCGGCACCAACATCCTCGACACCGCCGTCACCGAGACCAAGGCCGCCGGCGGCACGGTCCTCACCGGCGACAAGGCGTTCCTGCTCCACGACACCTGGGGCTTCCCGATCGACCTCACCCTCGAGATGGCCGCCGAACAGGGCCTGGCCGTGGACGAGGACGGCTTCCGCCGCCTGATGAAGGAACAGCGGGAGCGTGCCAAGGCCGACGCCCGGGCCAAGAAGACCGGCCACGCCGACATGGGCGCCTACCGCGAGATCGCCGACACCGCCGGCGAGACCGAGTTCATCGGCTACACCGCCACCGAGGGCGAGTCCACCGTCGTCGGCATCCTGGTCGACGGTGTCTCCTCGCCCGCCGCCACCGAGGGCGACGAGGTCGAGATCGTCCTCGACCGCACCCCCTTCTACGCCGAGGGCGGCGGCCAGATCGGCGACACCGGCCGCATCAAGGTCGACACCGGCGCCGTCATCGAGGTCCGCGACTGCCAGAAGCCGGTCCCGGGCGTGTACGTCCACAAGGGCGTCGTCCAGGTGGGCGAGGTCACCGTGGGCGCCAAGGCCCAGGCCTCGATCGACAACCGACGGCGCACCGCCATCGCCCGTGCCCACTCGGCCACGCACCTCACCCACCAGGCCCTGCGCGACGCCCTCGGCCCGACGGCCGCCCAGGCCGGTTCCGAGAACCAGCCCGGCCGCTTCCGCTTCGACTTCGGCTCGCCGTCAGCCGTTCCCACGGCCGTGATGACCGACGTCGAGCAGAAGATCAACGAGGTGCTCGCCCGCGACCTCGACGTCCGCGCCGATGTCATGGGCATCGACGAGGCCAAGAAGCAGGGTGCCATCGCCGAGTTCGGCGAGAAGTACGGCGAGCGGGTCCGCGTCGTCACCATCGGCGACTTCTCCAAGGAGCTGTGCGGCGGCACGCACGTCCACAACACCGCCCAGCTGGGCCTGGTGAAGCTGCTCGGCGAATCGTCGATCGGCTCGGGGGTGCGCCGTATCGAGGCCCTGGTCGGTGTGGACGCCTACAACTTCCTGGCCCGTGAGCACACGGTCGTCGCCCAGCTCCAGGAGCTGATCAAGGGCCGTCCGGAGGAACTCCCGGAGAAGGTCTCCGCCATGCTCGGCAAGCTGAAGGACGCCGAGAAGGAGATCGAGAAGTTCCGCGCCGAGAAGGTGCTGCAGGCCGCCGCCGGTCTCGCCGAGTCCGCCAAGGACGTACGCGGCATCGCCGTCGTGACCGGCCAGGTCCCGGACGGCACGACCGCCGACGACCTGCGCAAGCTGGTCCTCGACGTACGCGGCCGCATCCAGGGCGGGCGGGCCGTCGTGGTGGCCCTGTTCACGGTGGCGGGCGGCAAGCCGCTGACGGTCATCGCCACCAACGAGGCCGCCCGCGAGCGCGGTCTGAAGGCCGGCGAGCTGGTCCGTGCTGCCGCCAAGACCCTCGGTGGCGGCGGTGGCGGCAAGCCGGACGTCGCCCAGGGCGGCGGCCAGAACCCGGCCGCCATCGGTGACGCCGTCGACGCCGTCGAGCGCCTTGTGGCGGAAACGGCCAAGTGATGAGAAGGGGACGTCGACTCGCGATCGACGTCGGGGACGCCCGCATCGGGGTCGCCTCGTGCGACCCCGACGGGATCCTCGCCACACCGGTGGAGACGGTCCCGGGACGTGACATCCCGGCGGCCCACCGCCGACTGAAGCAACTGGTCGAGGAGTACGAGCCGATCGAGGTCGTCGTCGGTCTCCCTCGCTCCCTCAAGGGGGGCGAGGGCCCGGCCGCGGTCAAGGTCCGCGCCTTCACCCAGGACCTGGCCCAAGGGATCGCGCCGGTCTCTGTCCGACTCGTGGACGAACGTATGACCACGGTGACGGCCAGTCAGGGACTGCGCGCCTCGGGCGTGAAGTCGAAGAAGGGCCGGGCCGTCATCGACCAGGCCGCCGCTGTGATTATCCTTCAGCAGGCGCTCGAATCCGAACGGGTGTCAGGTAAAGCCCCGGGCGAGGGCGTCGAAGTGGTCATCTGATCGCGATACGGTAACGTTCCGCGCGATGCGGCGGTGTTCGAACAGCTGCCGCACAAAAAGAGGCGGGACGGAAGCCGAGTCGAACAGCCGCGCGACCGCCGCCTCGCGGCTCTAGGGGATCGATGACTGAGTATGGCCGGGGCCAAGGCTCCGAACCGTGGCATCCGGAGGACCCGTTGTTCGGGGACGGCGGATGGGAAGGGCAGCAGCAGGCCCCCTCGGGTCAGCAGCCTGCCTACGGCGGCCAGCCGCAGCACTATCCGCAGCAGCCGCAGCAGCCGCAGTACGGCGACTGGGGCACCGGCGATCAGGCCGGATACGGCCAGGCGCAGCAGTACCAGCAGCAGTACAACCAGCAGCAGTACGGCAACCAGGGGCACCAGCAGTACGACGAGAACGGCTGGCCCACCGGTACACACGCCCAAGCCCCGTACCCCGACCCCGCGGACCCGTACGCCCAGCAGGCCGCGGGCTACGACGGGCAGCAGCCCGACTACTACGGCACACCGGACGCATACCCGCCGCCGGAGCCGCCGGGCAGGCGTCGCGAGGAGCCGGAGCAGCGGACCGACTGGGATCCCGGCCCCGACCAGGGTGAGCACGCCTTCTTCGCGGGCGGGGACGATGACGACGACTCCGACGAGCCCGGGCGTGCCGACCGGCGGGGCAGGGGCGGCAAGCCCAAGAAGCGCCGCAGCGGGTGCGCCTGCCTGGTGGTCGTCCTTGTCTTCGGCGGCGGTCTGGCCGGTGTCGGGTACTTCGGCTACCAGTTCTACCAGGATCGTTTCGGCGCGGCCCCGGACTATGCGGGTGATGGCACGGGCGAGTCGGTGACCGTTGAGATCCCCAAGGGTGCGTTCGGATCCGAGATCGGGCGGCGGCTGAAAACGGCCGGTGTCGTGAAGAGCGTCGACGCGTTCATCTCCGCTCAGCAGCAGAATCCCGACGGGGACAAGATCCAGGCGGGCGCCTACCTGCTGAAGAAGGAGATGTCCGCCGCAAGCGCCGTCGAGCTGATGCTCGACCCCAAGAGCCAGAACAACCTGATCATCGCCGAGGGCTCGCGCAACACGAGGATCTATGGGGAGATCGACAAGCGCCTCGGGGTGGCGAGCGGTACCACAGCGAAGGCCGCGAAGGCCAAGTACAAGGACCTCGGGCTGCCCGACTGGGCGTTGGACCACCCGAACCTGAAGGACCCGCTGGAAGGGTTCCTCTACCCCTCCAGCTACGCGGTCAGCAAGGGGCAGAAGCCGGAGACCATCCTGAAAGAGATGGTCGCCCGGGCCAACGACACGTACGAAGAGCTCGGCCTGGAGAAGAAGGCCAAGAGCCTGGGTCTCGACGGCCCCTGGGAGCTGCTCACCGTGGCGAGCCTCGCCCAGGCCGAGGGCACGAGCCATGACGACTTCCGCAAGATGGCCGAGGTCGTCTACAACCGCCTCAAGGCCGGGAACCCGCAGACGTACGGTGCCCTGGAGTTCGACTCCACGTACAACTACGTGAAGAACCAGAGCAAGATCGACCTGACGATCGCCGAGCTGAAGCAGTACAACAATCCGTACAACACGTACTACGTCAAGGGGCTGCCGCCCGGCCCCATCGACAACCCCGGCGAGGAAGCGCTCAAGGGCGCGCTCAACCCGACGAAGGACGGCTGGTACTACTTCATCTCGCTGGACGGCAAGACCAGCAAGTTCACGAAGACGCTCGCGGAGCACGAGAAGCTGGTCGCCGAGTTCAACGAGTCCAGGAACGGCGGCTGAGGTGATGGTGCGGAATCTCCTCGCGTGACAAAGGATCAAGACGCGAGGACAATATGAACCGCAAGGGTCGTCAGACAGCAGTTTTCCCGCCGCCGCAGGCCGGATGCGCGAGGCTCAAGGACAGGTTCAATGACAGCTCGGGCAACTGAAGCCCGCCGGGCCGCCGTACTCGGTTCGCCCATCGCTCATTCGCTGTCCCCGGTACTGCACCGCGCGGCCTATGAGGCGCTGGGGCTGGCCGGCTGGTCGTACGACCGGTTCGAGGTCGACGAGGCGACCCTGCCCGGGTTCTTCAGGGGCCTTGGGCCGGAGTGGGCGGGACTGTCGCTGACCATGCCGCTGAAGCGGGCGGTCATTCCGCTGCTCGACGAGATCAGTGAGACGGCCGCCTCGGTCGAGGCCGTCAACACCGTCGTGTTCACCGAGGACGGCCGTCGCCTCGGCGACAACACCGACATCCCCGGCATGGTCGCCGCGCTGCACGAGCGCGGGATCGAACAGGTCGACTCCGCCGCGATCCTCGGCGCCGGCGCGACCGCATCCTCCGCGCTGGCGGCGCTGGCCCGGATCTGCACCGGAGAAGTGGTCGCCTACGTCCGAAGCGAGGCCCGTGCCGCCGAGATGCGGCAGTGGGGCAAGCGGCTCGACGTCGAGGTTCGTACGGCGGACTGGGCGGACGCCGCCGAGGCACTGCACCGTCCGCTGGTCATCGCCACCACCCCGGCCGGTGCGACCGACGCCCTCGCCTCCGCCGTACCGGAGCGGCCCGCCGCCCTGTTCGACGTCCTCTACGACCCATGGCCGACCGCGCTCGCGGCGCGCTGGTCGGCGTACGGCGGGGCCGTCGTCAGTGGGCTCGACCTGCTGTTGCACCAGGCGGTGCTCCAGGTGGAGCAGATGACGGGGCTCGCCCCGGCGCCGCTGGACGCCATGCGAAACGCAGGCGAACACATGCTCGACGCGCGCTAGGATCCTCTCCGGTTCCGCAGGGGGCGGACCGGAGGGGCGAGACATCCATGGTCACAGGCATGCCGCTGGCATCAGGCAAGGGCGAGGTTCTCGAGGCCGTGCTCCAGTTCATGCCGGACTGGGTGCAGATCGCCGTGCTCGCGCTGGTCGTGCTGGCCGTCGTCGCTTCCTGGGGCATCAAGCTGAAGCGCAGGATCGCCCACCGGCGTGCGGTGCGCCAGGGAGTGCCTGTGCATGCCGCGGCGCAGTACGGGCAGGGCCGCGGGGCCGACTACCTCGGCGTGTACGCCCCGCAGCAGCGTCAGGGCGACGGCTCCGCGTGACGCCCTCCGGCGGCGGGCGCTGCCGTATGTCGTCCGCCTGCTGGACCGGCGGCCGGACCCGGGCCACGGACGTGGGAGGATCGGAGGTGGCGGGCCAGGGCCGCGCACCTGGTCACGCCGTTGCCGTATGCGAGGACGCGCATACGCAAGGCAGTACCAGGGCGCGAGCACCCAGGAGGACCGTTGAGCAGGTTGCGCTGGCTGACCGCGGGGGAATCCCACGGCCCCGCACTCGTCGCGACGCTGGAGGGCCTTCCCGCCGGCGTGCCGATCACCACGGAGATGGTGGCGGACCACTTGGCGCGTCGGCGGCTCGGTTACGGACGCGGTGCCCGGATGAAATTCGAACGGGACGAGGTCACCTTCCTCGGCGGCGTCCGGCACGGCCTGACCCTCGGCTCGCCGGTCGCGGTCATGGTGGGCAACACCGAGTGGCCGAAGTGGGAACAGGTCATGGCCGCCGACCCGATCGACCCCGAGATCCTCGCGGGGCTCGCCCGCAACGCCCCACTGACCCGCCCGCGACCCGGCCACGCCGACCTCGCCGGCATGCAGAAGTACGGCTTCGACGAGGCCCGGCCGATCCTGGAGCGTGCCTCTGCCCGGGAGACGGCGGCCCGCGTGGCGCTGGGCGCGGTGGCCCGGTCGTATCTGAAGGAGACGGCGGGCATCGAGATCGTCTCGCACGTCGTCGAGCTGGCCGGCGCGAAGGCCCCGTACGGGGTGTACCCGACCCCGGCCGACGTGGAGAAGCTGGACGCGAACCCCGTGCGCTGCCTGGACGCCGACGCGTCGAAGGCGATGGTCGCGGAGATCGACCAGGCCCACAAGGACGGCGACACCCTCGGCGGTGTGGTCGAGATCCTGGCGTACGGCGTGCCGGTGGGCCTGGGCTCGCATGTGCACTGGGACCGCAAGCTGGACGCCCGCCTGGCCGGTGCGCTGATGGGCATCCAGGCGATCAAGGGCGTCGAGGTCGGCGACGGCTTCGAGCTGGCCCGGGTGCCCGGCTCCAAGGCGCACGACGAGATCGTGAACACGCCCGAGGGCATCAGGCGTGTCTCCGGCCGCTCCGGCGGTACCGAGGGCGGTCTGACCACCGGCGAGCTGCTGCGGGTGCGCGCGGCGATGAAGCCCATCGCGACCGTGCCGCGGGCCCTCCAGACCGTGGACGTGACCACGGGCGAGGCCACTCAGGCCCACCACCAGCGCTCCGACGTCTCCGCCGTGCCGGCCGCCGGCATCGTCGCCGAGGCGATGGTCGCCCTCGTCCTCGCGGACGCGGTGGCGGAGAAGTTCGGCGGTGACAACGTGGCCGAGACCCGCCGCAACGTCCAGTCGTACCTCGACAACCTGGCGATCCGGTGAGCGCAGTGCCTGCGGTTGTCCTGGTCGGCCCGATGGGGGTGGGCAAGTCGACCGTCGGTCAGCTGCTCGCCGAGCGGCTCGGCGTCAGGTACCGGGACATCGACGACGACATCGTGGCCGCCGAGGGCCGGACCATCGCGGAGATCTTCGTCGACGAGGGTGAGCCGGTCTTCCGGGCGATCGAGAAGCGGGCGGTGCGCACCGCGCTGACCGAACACGACGGCATCCTCGCCCTCGGCGGCGGTTCGATCCTGGACCCCGACACGCGTGCGCTGCTGGCCGGGCACCGTGTCGTCTACCTCTCGATGGACGTCGAGGAGGCGGTCAAGCGCACCGGCCTGAACGCGGCCCGCCCGCTGCTCGCCATCAACCCGCGCAAGCAGTGGCGCGAGCTGATGGAGGCCCGCCGTTCGCTGTACACGGAGGTCGCCGCGGCGGTCGTGGCGACCGACGGCCGTACGCCCGAAGAAGTCACCCAAGCCGTCCTGGACGCACTGGAGTTGAAGGAAGCATGAGCGAGGCAGTGACCAGGATTCAGGTCGGCGGCACGGCGGGCAGCGATCCGTACGAGGTCCTGGTGGGCCGTCAACTCCTGGGTGAACTGGGCGGGTTGATCGGTGACCGGGTCAAGCGGGTCGCCGTCATCCATCCGGAGGCGCTCGCCGAGACCGGCGAGGCACTGCGCGCGGACCTGGCAGGCCAGGGCTACGAGGCCGTCGCCATCCAGGTGCCGAACGCGGAGGAGGCCAAGACCGCCGACGTCGCCGCCTATTGCTGGAAGGCGCTCGGCCAGTCCGGCTTCACCCGCACGGACGTCGTGATCGGCGTCGGCGGCGGCGCGACCACCGACCTGGCCGGTTTCGTCGCGGCGACCTGGCTGCGCGGGGTGCGCTGGATCGCCGTCCCCACCACGGTGCTGGGCATGGTGGACGCGGCGGTCGGCGGCAAGACCGGCATCAACACCGCCGAGGGCAAGAACCTCGTCGGCGCCTTCCACCCGCCCGCCGGAGTCCTCTGCGACCTGGCCGCACTGGACTCCCTCCCGGTCAACGACTACGTCTCCGGACTCGCCGAGATCATCAAGGCCGGTTTCATCGCCGACCCGGTGATCCTCGAACTGATCGAGGCCGACCCCGAAGCCGCACGCACCCCGGCCGGCCCGCACACGGCCGAGCTCATCGAGCGCTCCATCAAGGTGAAGGCGGAGGTCGTCTCCTCCGACCTGAAGGAGTCGGGCCTCAGGGAGATCCTCAACTACGGCCACACGCTCGCGCACGCCATCGAGAAGAACGAGCGCTACAAGTGGCGGCACGGCGCCGCGGTGGCGGTGGGCATGCACTTCGCCGCCGAACTGGGGCGACTGGCGGGCCGTCTGGACGACGCGACGGCGGACCGCCACCGCACCGTCCTGGAATCCGTCGGGCTCCCGCTGCACTACCGCTACGACCAGTGGCCCAAGCTCCTGGAGACCATGAAGGTCGACAAGAAGTCCCGCGGCGACCTGCTCCGCTTCATCGTCCTCGACGGACTGGCCAAGCCCACCGTCCTGGAGGGACCGGACCCGGCCGTGCTCCTCGCCGCGTACGGCGAAGTGGGCGAGTAAGTCCACCTGGGCGCCGTACGCCCGATTTGCCTTGTGGGCATGGGCACTTCGCACTGCCCCCGGCCGTTCACCAAACGGCGGCCGGGGACGGTACCGTTCGGTAGGGAGCGGGGTTCGCGCCCCGCTGCCAGCGCCAATTGCCTGTACGAGACGGAGTGGCACCGGATGCAGCACGCAGTGGGTTCTCCGCTGCCGCCGCCCCACCAGCCGGGGCATGGACCGGCCGCCGGCCGGTTGCCGGCCGCACAGCAACCGGGCGCGCACCAAGGGCCCGCCCCGATGCCCCCGCCGCATCCCGCTCAGGGCTCGGCGCCCGTGCCCCCGCCGCCTTCCGCACCGGGCTTCACCGCGCCGCCCCCACCCGGCCCCGCGCCGCACCACACGGTCCCGCAGCACACACCCGCGCCCGACACCACGGGCCATGTGCCACTGCCTCCCGGCGGCCCGGTCGCCATGCCCAGCGCGCCGCCCGCCACAGCCGCCGCCGACCCCACGACCACCACCCTCGCGGTGCTGCTCATCGGCCCTGCGGGCGCCGGCAAGACGAGCGTCGCCAAATACTGGGCGGACCACCGACGGGTCCCCACGGCCCACATCAGCCTCGACGACGTACGCGAATGGGTGCGCTCCGGCTTCGCCGACCCGCAGTCCGGGTGGAACGACCACTCGGAGGCCCAGTACCGCCTGGCCCGCCGCACCTGCGGCTTCGCCGCCCGCAACTTCCTGGCCAACGGCATCTCCTGCATCCTCGACGACGCCGTCTTCCCCGACCGGCCCGTCGTAGGCCTCGGCGGCTGGAAGCGCCACGTCGGCCCCGGACTCCTCCCCGTCGTCCTCCTCCCGGGCCTCGACATCGTCCTGGAGCGCAACGCCGAACGCTCAGGCAACCGCCGCCTCACCGACGAGGAGGTGGCCCGCATCCACGGCCGCATGGCGGGTTGGTACGGCTCGGGTCTGCCGATCATCGACAACTCCCAGATGGACGTACCGCAGACGGCCCGGCTACTGGACGACGTACTGGCACGTTCCATTGCCAGCCCACCTCAGTGGTAGTCGCCCCATAGGGGCGCGGGGAACTGCGCGACAAGCCCCCACAGCCCCGCACCCGGCGCACAACCTCCGGCGGCAGCCCCCTGCTCCGAACGGCTCCCTCCCAACCGGCACAATCCGCCCACCCCTCCTACGCTCGTGTCATGTCAGAGGTCCACGAGGCCCGCCGAGCCCGGCTCAGGGAACGCTGCCAAGCCGGCGGCAGCCAATCCGCGCTGGTGTCCCGCCCCGCCAATGTCCGCTACCTCGCAGGCGCCGCCCCGCAGGACGCCGTCCTGCTGCTCGGCAAGACCGAGGACCTGCTGGTGTGCATGGGCCCGCCCGAGAGCCGACCGACGGAGGGCCGGCCCGACGAGGCGTTGCGCATCCAGACGCTGCCCGGAAGCGGAGGCGATCCCTCGGTCGCGGCAGCCGACCTTGCCGCGGGCCAGGGGACTGATGCGCTCGCCGTCGAAGAACACCACCTCACCGTGGCCCGCCACCGGGCCATCCGCTCCGTCGTACCCCGCCTGCGCCTCACCGACCTCGGCGGAGCCGTCGAGCAGCTCAGGGTCGTCAAGGACGAGGAGGAGATCTCCTGCCTCCGCATCGGCGCCGAGATCGCCGACCAGGCCCTCGGGGAACTCCTGGAGTCCATCCTCGTCGGCCGCACCGAACGCCACCTCGCCCTGGAGCTGGAGCGCCGGCTGGTCGACCACGGCGCCGACGGCCCCGCCTTCGCCACCTCCGTCGCCACCGGACCGAACTCCGGCCGCCGGGCCCATCGGCCGACGGACCGCCGGGTGGAAGAGGGCGACTTCCTTTCCGTTTGCCTCGGAGCCACGTACCGCGGCTACCGCTGCGAGATCGGCCGTACCTTCGTGATCGGCACGTCGCCCGCGGACTGGCAGATCGAGCTGTACGACCTCGTTTTTGCCGCCCAGCGGGCCGGAAGGGAGACCCTCGCACCCGGCGCCGCCTACCGCGACGTGGACCGCGCAGCACGTCAGGTGCTGGACTCCGCGGGGTGCACCGAGGGCCTCGCCCCCCTCACCGGCCACGGTGTCGGGCTCGAAATCGACGAGGACCCGCAGCTGGCCCCCGCAGCCATGGGTAAACTGGACGCTTGCGTGCCGGTCACCGTCGAACCGGGGGTCCACCTCCCGGGCCGGGGCGGAGTCCGGATCGATGACACGCTCGTCGTACGCCCCGAGGCGGACGGCGGACCCGAGCTACTCACCATCACGACCAAGGAGCTGCTCGCGCTCTAGCGATTGAGCTGTGCGCCTGCGCCGGGGTCGTCCACGTCAGTCCAGGAGATTCCGCAACCGTGGCTTCCACGAACGACCTCAAGAACGGCCTTGTGCTCAAGCTCGAAGGCGGCCAGCTCTGGTCCGTCGTCGAGTTCCAGCACGTCAAGCCCGGCAAGGGCCCGGCCTTCGTGCGCACCAAGCTCAAGAACGTGCTCTCCGGCAAGGTCGTCGACAAGACCTTCAACGCCGGCGTCAAGGTCGAGACGGCCACTGTCGACAAGCGCGACATGCAGTTCTCGTACATGGACGGCGAGTACTTCGTCTTCATGGACATGGAGACGTACGACCAGCTCATGGTGGACCGGAAGGCCGTCGGCGACGCCGCCAACTTCCTCATCGAGGGCTTTATGGCCACCGTCGCGCAGCACGAGGGCGAGGTGCTCTTCGTCGAGCTGCCCGCCGCCGTCGAGCTCGTGATCCAGGAGACCGAGCCGGGTGTCCAGGGCGACCGCTCCACCGGCGGCACCAAGCCCGCCACCCTGGAGACCGGTCACCAGATCAACGTGCCGCTCTTCATCACCACTGGTGAGAAGATCAAGGTCGACACCCGCACGAGCGACTACCTCGGCCGGGTGAACAGCTAAATTGGCTGCCCGCAACACGGCCCGCAAGCGCGCCTTCCAGATCCTCTTCGAGGGCGACCAGCGCGACGCCGATGTCCTGACGGTCCTCGCGGACTGGATCCGGCTCTCCCGGGACGACACCCGGCAGCCGCCGGTGAGCGAGTACACGATGCAGCTGGTCGAGGGCTATGCGCAGCGCGCAAAGCGCATCGACGAGCTGATCGCGCAGTACTCGGTCGGCTGGACGCTCGACCGCATGCCGGTCGTGGACCGCAACATCCTGCGCCTCGGCGCATACGAGCTGATCTGGGTCGACGAGACCCCGGACGCCGTCGTGCTGGACGAGATGGTGCAGCTGGCCAAGGAGTTCTCCACGGACGAGTCACCCTCGTTCGTCAACGGTCTGCTCGGCCGTCTGAAGGACCTGAAGCCGTCGTTGCGCCGGGACGAGGCGTAAGAGGCACGGATTCGCCGGAGGGCCCGCAGCGGTCTCGCTGCGGGCCCTCCGGCGTTCCTGTCCACGGGAGCGTCGACAGGGACGCAGAAAGCCGCCGGGGTGGCCGGAACCATGAAGTTCCGGCCACCCCGGCGGCACGTTTCTGCTGAAGCGGCTGCGGTCAGCCTTCCTCGACGTGGGAGACCGCGCGGCGTGCGTCCGCGTCCAGGACGCCCCAGCTGATCAGCTGCTCGGTCAGGACCGAGGGCGACTGGTCGTAGATGACGGCGAGTGTGCGCAGGTCGTCCTGGCGGATCGAGAGCACCTTGCCGTTGTAGTCACCGCGCTGCGACTGGATCGTGGCCGCGTACCGCTGTAGGGGACCCGCCTTCTCGGCGGGCACATGGGCCAGCCGCTCCAGGTCCAGGACCAGCTTCGGCGGCGGCTCGGCGGCCCCGCCCGGCGTGGTGCCCGGCAGCAGCTCCTGCACCGGAACGCCGTAGAAATCCGCCAGCTCGGCAAGGCGCTGTACGGTCACGGCACGGTCGCCGCGCTCGTACGAACCGACCACGACCGCCTTCCAGCGGCCCTGGGACTTCTCCTCGACACCGTGGAGGGAAAGGCCCTGCTGGGTGCGGATGGCCCGGAGCTTGGCCCCGAGCTGTTTGGCGTATTCGCTGGACATATAGCTCCCCGGCACTGTGTCGACGCGGCTGGTGTGGTTCCACACCGCGCGGCTGGTAACTCACTGTGAGGTTACGCAGCGTGACTCTTCTGCGTCAAGCCGAATGGTCCACACCGACTCTTCCGTGGTGGCGGCGCCAGATTACGCCAAGCGGGTGATCTGGGGTGTCGTCCCGGCCTGCTACCGTGGATGGCGCAATTCCGGCGTCCTTTAAGATCCGTCCCGTGAGGCGGAGAAGGGGGTCCGTTTTCATATGGACAAGCAGCAGAGCACACAGCAGGACGCACAGCAGTCCGATGCCCGGCCCGTTCTCGAAGGCCCTGACATCGCACGGGTGTTGACCCGTATCGCCCACGAGATCGTCGAGCGCGCCAAAGGCGCCGACGACGTGGTGCTCCTCGGCATTCCGACCCGAGGCGTCTTCCTCGCCCAGCGGCTCGGCCGCAAGCTCGAGGAGATCACCGACCGCAAGATCCCGGTCGGTTCGCTCGACATCACCATGTACCGCGACGACCTGCGCATGCATCCGCCACGTGCGCTGGCCCGCACGGACATCCCCGGAGACGGCATCGACGGCCGCCTGGTCGTCCTCGTCGACGACGTGCTCTTCTCCGGCCGCACCATCCGCGCCGCGCTCGACGCGCTGAACGACATCGGTCGTCCGCGCGCCGTGCAGCTCGCGGTCCTCGTCGACCGGGGCCACCGCGAACTGCCCATCCGCGCCGACTACGTCGGCAAGAACCTCCCCACGTCGCTGCGGGAGACGGTCAAGGTCCTGCTCGCCGAGGAGGACGGTCGCGACACCGTGCTGCTCGGTGTGAAGCCGACCCAGTAGCAGACGGATCACACGCGCCGCCTCGGTGTGTCCCCGCCTGTCTGGAATCTCCCCAAAAGCCTGAACTGCCTTACGGAGCCTGAAAGATGCAGCGTCATCTCATCTCGGCCGCCGACCTCACCCGCGACGACGCCGTCCAGATCCTCGACACCGCCGAGGAGATGGCCAGGGTCGCCGACCGGCCGATCAAAAAACTGCCGACCCTGCGCGGCCGTACCGTCGTCAACCTCTTCTTCGAGGACTCGACGCGGACCCGGATCTCCTTCGAAGCCGCCGAGAAGCGCCTGTCCGCCGATGTCATCAACTTCTCGGCCAAGGGGTCCTCCGTGTCCAAGGGAGAATCCCTCAAGGACACCGCCCAGACCCTCGAAGCCATGGGCGTCGACGCCGTCGTCATCCGGCACGGTGCCTCCGGAGCGCCGTACCGCCTGGCCAACTCCGGCTGGATCGACGCCGCCGTCATCAACGCCGGCGACGGCACCCATCAGCACCCCACCCAGGCCCTGTTGGACGCCTTCACCATGCGGCGGCGCCTGGTCGGGCGGGACGCCGGGATAGGGCAGGACCTCGCCGGCCGGCACATCACGATCGTCGGCGACATCCTGCACAGCCGCGTCGCCCGCTCCAACGTGGATCTGCTGCACACCCTCGGCGCCCAGGTCACGCTCGTCGCCCCGCCCACCCTGGTGCCGGTCGGCATCGAGTCCTGGCCGTGCGAGGTGGCGTACGACCTGGACAGCACGTTGCCCAAGTCCGACGCGGTGATGATGCTGCGTGTCCAGCGCGAGCGGATGAACGCCGCCTTCTTCCCCACCGAGCGCGAATACTCGCGGCGCTACGGCCTCGACGGCGACCGCATGGCGAAGATGCCCGAGCACGCCATCGTGATGCACCCCGGGCCGATGGTCCGCGGCATGGAGATCACCGCCGAGGTCGCCGACTCCGACCGCTGCACCGCCATCGAGCAGGTCGCAAACGGAGTCTCCATCCGGATGGCCGTTCTGTATCTGCTGCTGGGCGGCAGCGAGCCCGCCGTCAGCCACCCCCGTACCGAGGAGAAGTAAGACAGATGAGCAAGATCCTGATCCGTGGTGCGAAGGTGCTCGGCGGCGAGCCGCAGGACGTGCTGATCGACGGCGCGCAGATCGCCGCCGTCGGCAGCGGTCTGCCGGACGAGGGCGCCCAGGTCGTGGAGGCCGGCGGCAAGGTGCTGCTGCCGGGCCTCGTCGACCTGCACACCCATCTGCGCGAGCCCGGACGCGAGGACTCCGAGACCGTCCTGACCGGTACCCGGGCGGCCGCCCGCGGCGGCTTCACCGCCGTGTTCGCCATGGCCAACACCTTCCCGGTCGCCGACACCGCCGGTGTCGTCGAGCAGGTCTACCGGCTCGGACAGCAGCACGGCTACTGCGATGTGCAGCCCATCGGCGCAGTCACCGTCAGCCTGGAGGGCAGGAAGCTCGCCGAGCTGGGCGCGATGCACGAGTCGGCGGCCGGTGTCACCGTCTTCTCCGACGACGGCAAGTGCGTCGACGACGCCGTGATCATGCGGCGGGCGCTGGAGTACGTGAAGGCCTTCGGTGGCGTCGTCGCGCAGCACGCGCAGGAGCCGCGGCTGACCGAGGGCGCCGAGATGAACGAGGGCGTCGTCTCCGCCGAGCTGGGTCTTGGCGGCTGGCCGGCGGTGGCCGAAGAATCGATCATCGCCCGGGATGTCCTGCTCGCCGAGCACGTCGGCTCCCGCGTCCACATCTGCCATCTGTCGACCGCCGGGTCCGTCGAGATCATCCGCTGGGCCAAGTCCCGCGGCATCGACGTCACCGCCGAGGTCACCCCGCACCACCTCCTCCTCACCGACGAGCTGGTCCGCACGTACAACCCGGTCTACAAGGTCAACCCGCCGCTGCGCACCGAGCGCGACGTGCTGGCGCTGCGCGAGGCGCTCGCCGACGGCACGATCGACATCGTCGCCACCGACCACGCCCCGCACCCGCACGAGGACAAGGACTGCGAGTGGGCCGCGGCCGCCATGGGGATGGTCGGCCTGGAGACCGCGTTGTCAGTGGTCCAGGAGACGATGGTGGACACCGGGCTCCTCACCTGGGCCGGGGTCGCCGAGCGCATGTCCTTCAAGCCCGCGCGGATCGGGCAGGCAGGGGGGCACGGCCGTCCCGTCTCGGCTGGTGAGCCCGCCAACCTCACGCTCGTCGACACGGAATACCGTGGGTCCGTGGACCCCAAGGGCTTCGCCTCGCGCAGCCGCAACACTCCGTACGAGGGGCGTGAGCTGCCGGGCCGTGTCACGCACACGTGGCTCCGGGGCAAGGCCACGCTCGTCGACGGGAAGCTCACGTGACACCTCTGCATCTGACGTACCTGGCCGCCGATCAGAAGTCGGCGGAGGTGACCGACTGGGCCGCCCGTGTCGGCTGGCTCGTCGGCCTCGCTCTCTTCGTCGCGCTCATCTACTGGCTGATGCGCGAGGGCTGGAAGTGGCGCGGCACGCTCCAGGGCGACCTGCCGGAGCTCCCCACCGTGCCGGACGAGCCGGGTGCGGCGAAACTGGCTGTGTTGTCGATGAGTGGCCGCTACCACGGCTCCACCACCGCCGGGCAGTGGCTCGACCGCATCGTGGCGCACGGCCTCGGCACCCGCAGCCGGGTCGAGCTCACGCTGACGGACGCGGGACTGGACGTCGTCCGCCCAGGTGCGACCGACTTCTTCGTCCCCCTGGCGGCCCTGCGTGAGGCTCGGCTCGACAAGGGGATCGCCGGCAAGGTCCTGACCGAGGGCGGGCTGCTCGTGGTGACCTGGGCGCACGGCGAGCGGCTGCTCGACTCCGGGTTCCGTTCCGACCACGCGGCCGAGCACAACGAATGGGTCGACGTCATTAACTCCATGATCGAAGCAACCAGCACGGAAGGCGCCGAACGATGACGACCTCCATCCAGGGGACCGCCTCTCAGAGGCACAAGGCGGCTCCCGCCGTACTCGTCCTGGAGGACGGCCGTATCTTCCGCGGCCGTGCCTACGGGGCCGTGGGGGTGACCTTCGGCGAGGCCGTGTTCTCCACCGGCATGACCGGCTACCAGGAGACCCTCACCGACCCGTCGTACCACCGCCAGGTCGTCGTGATGACGGCCCCGCACGTCGGCAACACCGGCGTCAACGACGAGGACCCGGAGTCGAAGCAGATCTGGGTCGCGGGCTATGTCGTGCGTGACCCCGCGCGCGTGCCCTCCAACTGGCGCTCCCGCCGCTCGCTGGACGAAGAGCTGCGGGGTCAGGGCGTCGTCGGCATCTCCGGCATCGACACGCGCGCGTTGACGCGTCATCTGCGCGAGCGCGGCGCCATGCGCGTCGGCATCTTCTCCGGCAACGCGCTGCCCGACGAGGGCACCATGCTCGCCGAGGTGCGCCAGGCGCCCGAGATGAAGGGCGCCGACCTCTCCGCCGAGGTCGCCACCAAGGAGGCGTACGTCGTCCCCGCGATCGGCGAGAAGAAGTTCACCGTCGCCGCCGTGGACCTCGGCATCAAGGGCATGACCCCGCACCGGATGGCCGAGCGCGGCATCGAGGTGCACGTGCTGCCGGCCACGGCGACGGTCGAGGACGTGTACTCCGTGAACCCCGACGGCGTGTTCTTCTCCAACGGGCCGGGCGACCCGGCCACCGCCGACCACCCGGTCTCCGTCATGCAGGCGGTCCTCGAGCGCGGCACGCCGCTGTTCGGTATCTGCTTCGGCAACCAGATCCTGGGGCGCGCGCTCGGCTTCGGCACCTACAAGCTGAAGTACGGCCACCGCGGTATCAACCAGCCGGTGCAGGACCGTACGACCGGCAAGGTCGAGGTCACCGCGCACAACCACGGCTTCGCCGTGGACGCCCCCCTCGACAAGGTGACCGACACCCCTTACGGCCGTGCCGAGGTCTCCCATGTCTGTCTGAACGATCAGGTCGTAGAGGGGCTCCAGCTCCTCGACCGGCCGGCCTTCAGCGTCCAGTACCACCCCGAAGCGGCAGCGGGCCCGCATGACGCCGCCTACCTGTTCGACCGCTTCACGTCTTTGATGGACACAGTCCTGATGGAGGGCCAGCGTGCCTAAGCGCACCGATATCCAGTCCGTCCTGGTCATCGGCTCCGGTCCGATCGTCATCGGCCAGGCCGCCGAGTTCGACTACTCCGGCACGCAGGCGTGCCGGGTGCTCAAGGCCGAAGGCCTGCGTGTCATCCTCGTCAACTCCAACCCGGCGACGATCATGACCGACCCGGAGATCGCCGACGCTACCTATGTCGAGCCGATCACCCCGGAGTTCGTCGAGAAGATCATCGCGAAGGAGCGGCCGGACGCGCTGCTGCCGACGCTGGGCGGTCAGACGGCGCTCAACACGGCGATCTCGCTGCACGAGAACGGCGCACTGGAGAAGTACGGCGTCGAGCTCATCGGCGCCAACGTCGAGGCGATCCACAAGGGCGAGGACCGCGATCAGTTCAAGCTGGTCGTCGAGGCGGTCAACGGCAAGATCGGGCACGGCGAGTCCGCGCGCTCGGTCATCTGCCACTCCTTGGACGACGTCGTCAAGGGTGTCGAGACGCTCGGCGGCTACCCCGTCGTCGTCCGCCCGTCCTTCACCATGGGCGGCGCCGGCTCCGGCTTCGCGCACGACGAGGAGGAGCTGCGCCGCATCGCGGGGCAGGGCCTGACGCTCTCGCCGACCACCGAGGTGCTCCTGGAGGAGTCCATCCTCGGCTGGAAGGAGTACGAGCTGGAGCTGATGCGCGACAAGCACGACAACGTCGTGGTCGTCTGCTCCATCGAGAACTTCGACCCGATGGGCGTGCACACCGGCGACTCGATCACCGTCGCGCCCGCGATGACGCTCACCGACCGCGAGTACCAGATCCTCCGCGACGTCGGCATCGCCATCATCCGCGAGGTCGGCGTCGACACCGGCGGCTGCAACATCCAGTTCGCGATCGACCCGGTCGACGGCCGCGTCATCGTCATCGAGATGAACCCGCGCGTGTCCCGTTCCTCGGCCCTCGCCTCCAAGGCGACCGGCTTCCCCATCGCCAAGATCGCCGCGAAGCTCGCCGTCGGCTACACCCTCGACGAGATCCCGAACGACATCACCCAAGAGACCCCGGCCTCCTTCGAGCCGACCCTCGACTACGTAGTGGTCAAGGCACCGCGGTTCGCCTTCGAGAAGTTCCCGCAGGCCGACTCCACGCTGACCACCACCATGAAGTCGGTCGGCGAGGCCATGGCCATCGGCCGCAACTTCACCGAGGCGTTCCAGAAGGCGCTGCGCTCGCTGGAGAAGAAGGGCAGCCAGTTCACCTTCGTCGGGGACCCCGGGGACAAGGCAGGGCTCCTCCTGGAGGCCGTCCGGCCGACCGACGGCCGGATCAACACGGTCATGCAGGCCATCCGCGCGGGCGCCACGCCCGAGGAGGTCTTCGAGGCCACGAAGATCGACCCCTGGTTCGTCGACCAGCTCTTCCTCATCAAGGAGATCGCCGACGAACTGGCCGGGGCGCCGGAGCTGACCCCGGACCTGCTGGCCGAGGCCAAGCGGCACGGCTTCTCCGACCAGCAGATCGGCGAGATCCGAGGCCTGCGCGAGGACGTCGTCCGCGAGGTGCGGCACGCGCTGGGCATCCGCCCGGTCTACAAGACGGTCGACACCTGCGCCGCCGAGTTCGCGGCCCGTACGCCGTACTTCTACTCCTCGTACGACGAGGAGACGGAGGTCGCTCCGCGCGAGAAGCCCGCGGTCATCATCCTGGGCTCCGGCCCCAACCGCATCGGCCAGGGCATCGAGTTCGACTACTCCTGCGTCCACGCCTCCTTCGCCCTCAGCGACGCGGGCTACGAGACCGTGATGGTCAACTGCAACCCCGAGACCGTCTCCACGGACTACGACACCTCCGACCGCCTGTACTTCGAGCCGCTGACGCTGGAAGACGTGCTGGAGATCGTCCACGCGGAGTCCCTCGCCGGCCCCATCGCCGGTGTCATCGTCCAGTTGGGCGGCCAGACGCCGCTGGGCCTGGCGCAGGCGCTGAAGGACAACGGCGTGCCGGTCGTCGGCACCCCTCCGGAGGCCATCCACGCCGCCGAGGACCGTGGTGCCTTCGGGCAGGTCCTGGCCGAGGCGGGTCTGCCGGCCCCCAAGCACGGCACCGCCACCACCTTCGCCGGGGCCAAGGCCATCGCCGACGAGATCGGCTACCCGGTGCTCGTCCGGCCGTCGTACGTCCTCGGCGGGCGCGGCATGGAGATCGTGTACGACGAGACCCGGCTGTCGTCCTACATCGCCGAGTCGACCGAGATCAGCCCCTCCCGGCCGGTGCTCGTCGACCGCTTCCTCGACGACGCCATCGAGATCGACGTCGACGCGCTGTACGACGGCGAGGAGCTGTACCTCGGCGGCGTCATGGAGCACATCGAGGAGGCCGGCATCCACTCCGGCGACTCGGCGTGCGCGCTGCCGCCGATCACCCTCGGCGGCTTCGACATCAAGCGGCTGAGGGCCTCGACGGAGGCCATCGCAAAGGGAGTCGGCGTCCGCGGACTGATCAACATCCAGTTCGCGATGGCGGGTGACATCCTGTACGTCCTCGAAGCCAACCCGCGTGCCTCGCGCACCGTCCCCTTCACCTCGAAGGCGACGGCGGTGCCGCTGGCGAAGGCCGCCGCCCGGATCTCGCTGGGCGCGACCGTCGCCGAACTCCGGACGGAGGGCCTGCTCCCGGCGACCGGCGACGGCGGCGAACTCCCGCTCGACGCGCCGATCTCCGTCAAGGAGGCCGTCATGCCGTGGTCGCGGTTCCGCGACATCCAGGGGCGGGGCGTCGACACGGTCCTCGGCCCGGAGATGCGCTCCACCGGCGAGGTCATGGGCATCGACTCCGTCTTCGGCACGGCGTACGCCAAGTCGCAGGCGGGCGCCTACGGTCCGCTGCCGACGAAGGGCCGCGCCTTCATCTCGGTCGCCAACCGCGACAAGCGCTCGATGATCTTCCCGGCGCGTGAACTGGTCGCCCACGGCTTCGAGTTGCTCGCCACCTCCGGCACGGCCGAGGTCCTCAAGCGCAACGGCATTCATGCCACCGTCGTGCGCAAGCAGTCCGAGGGCACCGGCCCGAACGGCGAGCGGACCATCGTCCAGCTGATCCACGACGGCGAGGTCGACCTCATCGTCAACACCCCGTACGGCACAGGCGGTCGGCTCGACGGCTACGACATCCGTACGGCGGCCGTGGCGCGGTCCGTGCCGTGTCTGACGACGGTTCAGGCGCTCGCCGCCGCCGTCCAGGGCATCGACGCCCTCAACCACGGTGACGTGGGCGTGCGTTCACTCCAGGAACACGCCGAGCATCTGATCGCGGCCCGCGACTAGCAGCCCTGAGGGGGACATCGGAAACGGTGTCCCCCTCTTCGTGAGGACACCATGTACAAGCTCTTCTTCAACCTCGTCTTCAAGCGCATGGACCCGGAGCAGGCGCACCATCTCGCCTTCCGCTGGATCCGCCTGGCCGTCCGCGTCCCCGTACTGCGCACGTTCATCGCGGCCATGCTCGCGCCCCGCTACAAGGAGCTGCGCACCGAGGCGTTCGGGCTGCGCATGCACGGCCCCTTCGGGCTCGCCGCGGGCTTCGACAAGAACGCGATCGCCATCGATGGCATGTCGATGCTGGGCTTCGACCATGTCGAGATCGGCACGGTCACCGGGGAGGCACAGCCGGGCAATCCCAAGCAGCGGCTGTTCCGGCTGGTGCCGGACCGGGCGCTGATCAACCGCATGGGCTTCAACAACGAGGGCTCGCTGGCCGTCGCCGCCCGGCTGGCCTCCCGTACGCCCGTCTTCAACACCGTCGTGGGCGTCAACATCGGCAAGACCAAGGTCGTTCCGGAGGCCGACGCCGCCGGGGACTACGTGAAGTCGACCGAGCGTCTCGCGCCGTACGCCGACTACCTGGTCGTGAACGTCTCCTCGCCGAACACGCCCGGCCTGCGCAATCTGCAGGCCGTGGATCACCTGCGTCCGCTGCTGAGCGCCGTCCGCGAGGCCGCCGACCGTACGGTCACCGACCGCCGTGTCCCGCTCCTGGTGAAGATCGCGCCGGATCTCGCCGACGAGGACGTCGACGCGGTCGCCGACCTGGCCGTCGAACTCGGTCTGGACGGGATCATCGCCACGAACACCACCATCGCGCGCGAGAGCCTCGGTCTGAAATCCGAACCCTCCCTGGCCGAGGAGGCCGGCGGGCTCTCGGGCGCCCCGCTCAAGGCACGCTCCCTGGAGGTGCTGAGCCGCCTCTACGCGCGCGTGGGGGACCGGATCACCCTCGTGGGCGTCGGCGGCATCGAGGACGCCGAGGACGCCTGGCAGCGCATCCTCGCCGGTGCCACCCTCATCCAGGGCTACAGCGCCTTCATCTACGAGGGTCCCTTCTGGGGCCGCGCCCTCCACAAGGGCCTCGCCGCCCGCCTCCGCACCAGCCCGTACGCCACCCTCGCCGACGCGGTCGGCGCCGACGTAAGGAAGGCCGCATGAGCCCGGAACCCTTCGGAGCGCGCCTGCGCCGTGCCATGGACGAGCGCGGTCCGCTGTGCGTCGGCATCGACCCGCACGCGTCCCTGCTCGGCGAGTGGGGCCTGAACGACGACATCGCCGGGCTGGAGCGGTTCAGCCGCACGGTCGTCGAGGCGATGGCCGACCGGGTCGCCGTCCTCAAGCCGCAGAGCGCGTTCTTCGAGCGCTTCGGCTCGCGGGGTGTCGCCGTCCTGGAGAAGTCGGTCGCGGAGGCCCGGGCGGCCGGTGCGCTGGTCGTGATGGACGCCAAGCGCGGCGACATCGGCTCGACCATGGCCGCGTACGCGGAGTCCTTCCTCCGGAAGGACGCCCCGCTCTGCTCCGACGCGCTGACCGTGTCGCCGTATCTGGGCTACGGATCGCTCAGCCCGGCCGTCGCGCTGGCCCGTGAGAGCGGCGCGGGCCTGTTCGTGCTGGCGCTCACCTCGAACCCCGAGGGCGGCGAGGTCCAGCACGCCGTCCGCGCCGACGGGCGGAACGTCGGAGCGACCATGCTGGCGCACCTGGCCGCCGAGAACACGGGGGAGGAGCCGATGGGCTCCTTCGGGGCGGTCGTCGGCGCCACGCTCGGCGACCTGTCGTCGTACGACCTCGACATCAACGGTCCGCTCCTCGCGCCCGGAATCGGCGCCCAGGGGGCCACTCCGGCGGACCTCCCCGGGGTATTCGGCGCCGCGGTGCGCAATGTCGTGCCGAACGTCAGCCGGGGTGTGCTGCGGCACGGGCCCGACGTCGGCGCGCTGCGCGTAGCCGCCGAGCGGTTCGCGGAGGAGATCCGGGCAGCTGTGACCGCCGCATGAGGCGTTCGAACCGGTCGCAGCAGTCCTCCGATGAGTGGCTCGGGACCCACTTGAGTCTGAATACATCCTCAAATCCGGGGCAATATGTCGTAAATGTCCGTCTCCGGAGAGGCTGACCAGGACTTTTCCGCTGTTCTCGCTGACTCTGGCGGACTTGGCCGCTAGTCTCCGAGCAGAGTGAACGGGCAAGCGTGTTGCTCGTGGCTCCCCAGGTGTGGGGCGACTAGGTTCCTCACCGGTCCGTATCCGACAGTTCAACATCCGAGGTGACGTAGGCGTGGCTCTTCCGCCCCTTACCCCTGAACAGCGCGCAGCCGCGCTCGAAAAGGCCGCCGCGGCTCGCCGGGAGCGGGCCGAGGTCAAGAATCGACTCAAGCACTCCGGCGCCTCCCTGCACGAGGTCATCAAGCAGGGCCAGGAGAACGACGTCATCGGCAAGATGAAGGTCTCCGCGCTGCTTGAGTCCCTGCCTGGCGTGGGCAAGGTCCGCGCCAAGCAGATCATGGAGCGACTCGGCATCTCCGAGAGCCGCCGCGTGCGCGGTCTCGGCTCGAATCAGATCGCCTCCCTGGAGCGTGAGTTCGGCAGCACCGGCTCCTGAGCCCGGCCATGCGGGCAGGGAGTCCCGGGCATGCCGGGATAGCTGGAATAATCGCTGCATGAGTGAACGTCCGCGGCTGACCGTGCTCTCCGGCCCCTCCGGGGTCGGCAAGAGCACGGTCGTCGCCCATATGCGCAAGGAACACCCCGAGGTCTGGCTCTCGGTGTCGGCGACGACCCGCAAGCCTCGCCCCGGCGAGCGGCATGGAGTCCACTACTTCTTCGTCACCGACGAGGAGATGGACAAGCTGATCGCCAACGGCGAGCTGCTGGAGTGGGCGGAATTCGCCGGCAACCGCTACGGCACGCCGCGTGCGGCCGTGCTGGAGCGTCTGGAGGCGGGCGAGCCCGTCCTTCTGGAGATCGACCTTCAGGGCGCCCGGCAGGTCCGCGAGTCCATGCCGGACGCCCAGCTGGTGTTTCTGGCTCCTCCGTCCTGGGAGGAGCTGGTGCGCAGGCTCACCGGACGTGGCACCGAGCCGCCCGAGGTGATCGAGCGGCGCCTGGCGGCCGCGAAGGTCGAGCTGGCGGCGGAGCCGGAGTTCGACGTGACCCTGGTCAACACCTCCGTCGAGGACGTGGCGCGCGAGCTGCTAGCCTTGATGGAAGTTGTGTGATCGTTTTCGATCCCATCCCACCTTTCGGAAGGCAGAGCGTGTCCTCTTCCATCACCGCGCCCGAGGGCATCATCAACCCTCCGATCGACGAGCTTCTCGAAGCCACCGACTCGAAGTACAGCCTGGTGATCTACGCGGCCAAGCGTGCCCGCCAGATCAACGCGTACTACTCGCAGCTCGGCGAGGGCCTCCTTGAGTACGTCGGTCCGCTCGTCGACACCCACGTCCACGAGAAGCCGCTCTCGATCGCCCTGCGCGAGATCAACGCGGGTCTGCTGACGTCCGAGGCCGTTGAGGGCCCGGCGCAGTAAGTAATATCTACAGACCGCAGTAGCTTTTTCCACAGGCCCGGCAGCGCGACTGTCGGGCCTGTGGTGTGTCATGGAGTCGAACGTTGTCGAGTGCGGGGAGGGCCCGGTGGACAAGCCGAAGGTGGTTCTGGGGGTCAGCGGTGGGATCGCCGCCTACAAGGCGTGCGAGCTGCTGCGCAGACTGACCGAGTCCGGGCACGACGTCCGCGTGGTGCCGACCGCCTCCGCCCTGCACTTCGTCGGCGCCGCCACCTGGTCCGCGCTCTCCGGCCACCCGGTCTCGACCGAGGTCTGGGACGACGTCCACGAGGTCCCGCACGTCCGTATCGGGCAGCACGCCAATCTGGTGGTCGTCGCCCCGGCCACCGCCGACATGTTGGCGAAGGCGGCTCACGGCCTCGCCGACGACCTGCTCACGAACACGTTGCTCACCGCCCGCTGTCCGGTGGTCTTCGCCCCTGCCATGCACACGGAGATGTGGGAGCACCCGGCCACCCAGGAGAACGTGGCGACGTTGCGCCGCCGCGGCGCGGTGGTCATCGAGCCGGCCGTCGGCCGCCTCACCGGCGTCGACACCGGCAAGGGCCGACTGCCCGACCCGGCCGAGATCTTCGAGGTCTGCCGCCGAGTTCTCGCCAGGGGAGTCACGGAACCCGATCTCGCCGGCAGACACGTCGTCGTCAGCGCCGGTGGCACCCGCGAACCCCTCGACCCGGTCCGCTTCCTCGGCAACCGCTCCTCCGGCAAGCAGGGCTACGCCCTCGCCCGCACCGCCGCTGCGCGCGGCGCCCGCGTGACGCTGATCGCCGCGAACGCGGCCCTGCCCGATCCGGCGGGCGTCGACGTCGTCCCGGTCGGGACAGCCGTACAACTGCGTGAGGCGGTACTGAAGGCGGCCGCGGACGCCGACGCGGTCGTCATGGCCGCCGCGGTCGCGGACTTCCGCCCGGCGACCTACGCGGCCGGAAAGATCAAGAAGAAGGACGGCCAGGACCCGGACCCCATCACGCTGGTACGGAATCCGGACATCCTCGCGGAGATCTCGGCCGACCGCGCCCGCCCCGGACAGGTGATCGTCGGCTTCGCCGCGGAGACGGACAACGTCCTGGCCAACGGCCGTACGAAGCTGGAACGCAAGGGGTGCGACCTTCTCGTGGTGAACGAGGTGGGGGAGCGCAAGACGTTCGGTGCCGAGGAGAACGAAGCCGTTGTGCTGGGCGCCGACGGCACGGAGACCCCGGTCCCGCACGGCCCGAAGGAGGCCTTGGCCGAAACGGTGTGGGATCTGGTGGCCCAGCGGCTCCGCTGAATGTTTCATTCGCTTCACTGCTCTTCTGCAACCTCGCACATTGAGGCGTGGCGCCCCTGGTCAAGGCCGTAGGGGATTGGGCAGAATGCCCGTGCCGCAGGTCACGGTGGTTCCGCGAGGCGAGACAGGGGGGCCGGTGGCCGAGCACGACCGATAAACTGTTCTCGGACGGAGCCGGGCGCAGCCCCCGAGCCCGTCCGACCATGATCAGACAGCAGCCGCTGCAACCCCAGGGAGCGTTGTGTCCCGTCGCTTGTTCACCTCGGAGTCTGTGACCGAGGGTCACCCCGACAAGATCGCTGACCAGATCAGCGACACCATTCTCGACGCGCTTCTGAGCGAGGACCCGACCTCCCGGGTCGCCGTCGAGACGCTGATCACGACCGGCCAGGTGCATGTGGCCGGCGAGGTCACCACCAAGACGTACGCGGACATCGCGACGCTCGTCCGCAACAAGGTCCTCGAGATCGGCTACGACTCCTCGAAGAAGGGCTTCGACGGCGCCTCCTGCGGTGTCTCGGTGTCCATCGGCGCGCAGTCCCCGGACATCGCGCAGGGTGTCGACACGGCGTACGAGAAGCGCGTCGAAGGCGATGAGGACGAGCTGGACAAGCAGGGCGCGGGCGACCAGGGCCTGATGTTCGGCTACGCGACGGACGAGACGCCGACGCTGATGCCGCTGCCGATCTTCCTGGCGCACCGTCTGTCGAAGCGCCTGTCCGAGGTCCGCAAGAACGGCACCATCCCGTACCTGCGCCCCGACGGCAAGACGCAGGTCACCATCGAGTACGACGGCGACAAGGCCGTCCGCCTCGACACGGTCGTGGTCTCCTCGCAGCACGCGAGCGACATCGACCTGGAGTCCCTCCTGGCCCCCGACATCCGCGAGTTCGTCGTGGAAGCGGAGCTGAAGGCGCTTCTGGACGAGGGCATCAAGCTCGACACCGAGAACTACCGCCTGCTGGTCAACCCGACCGGCCGTTTCGAGATCGGCGGCCCGATGGGCGACGCCGGCCTCACCGGCCGCAAGATCATCATCGACACGTACGGCGGCATGGCCCGCCACGGCGGCGGCGCCTTCTCCGGCAAGGACCCGTCCAAGGTCGACCGCTCCGCCGCCTACGCCATGCGCTGGGTCGCCAAGAACGTCGTGGCGGCCGGCCTGGCCACCCGCTGCGAGGTCCAGGTCGCCTACGCCATCGGCAAGGCCGAGCCGGTCGGTCTGTTCGTCGAGACCTTCGGCACCGCCAAGATCGACCACGAGAAGATCGAGAAGGCGATCGACGAGGTCTTCGACCTCCGCCCGGCCGCGATCATCCGCGACCTCGACCTGCTCCGCCCGATCTACGCCCAGACCGCCGCGTACGGCCACTTCGGCCGTGAGCTCCCCGAATTCACCTGGGAGCGCACGGACCGCGTGGAGGCGCTGCGGCAGGCGGCGGGGCTCTAAGCTCCCGGCTCTCTGCCAGGCCCGGCGTCCTTCGGGGCGCCGGGCCTCGGTGCGTTTCGAGCCCGGTGGGGAGGGCCGAGAGGTGTGCGGGGAACTCGGGCGCGGTCGGTTGTCAGTGGCGTTTGGAAGAATGCAAGGGTGAGCAGCGAGGACGGGCAGGGGGCGGGTGGCGGGGAGGGTGCGCCGCCCGAGCAGCTCGCGTTCATTCGGGAGAGTGTGCGCAAGGCGAAGGCGCCGCGGGCCAAGCCGCGGACGTGGCGGGGGGCCGCGCTGGCCACGACGCTGCCTGTTGCGCGGGTGCTCGTGGACAAGGGGGTGCTGCATCTTGACCGGTACTTCGACTATGCGGTGCCCGAGGAGCTCGACGCCGAGGCGCAGCCGGGCGTGCGGGTGCGGGTGCGGTTCGGGGCCGGGCGGAACCGGGTGCGGGACGGGCGGCGTGAGGGCGGCGGGCTGATCGACGGGTTTCTCGTCGAGCGGCGGGCCGAGTCCGACTACTCCGGGCCGCTGGCCGCGCTGGCTCAGGTGGTGTCCCCCGAGCCCGTGTTGAGCGAGGAACTGCTCGGGTTGGCCCGCGCTGTCGCCGACCGGTACGCCGGGAGTCTCGCCGATGTGCTCCAGCTCGCCGTGCCTCCGCGCAGCGCGCGGGCCGAGCAGCGGCCGTCCCCCGAGCCGTTGCCCGCGCCGGGGGCTCCCGAGGCGGGGTCCTGGCGGCGGTATGAGCGGGGTGCCGCGTTTCTTGAGGCGCTGGCCTCCGGGGGTGCGCCGCGTGCCGTGTGGAACGCCCTGCCCGGGGCCGACGCATGGAGCGGGGAGCTGGCCCGGGCTGTCGTGGCGACGCTCGCCTCCGGACGCGGTGCGCTGGTCGTGCTGCCGGACGGGCGGGCGGTCGCGCGGGTCGACGCCGCGTTGACCTCGCTGCTGGGGGAGGGGCGGCATGCCGTACTCACCGCCGACGCCGGGCCCGAGAAGCGCTACCGGGAGTGGCTGGCCGTCCGGCGGGGGTCCGTGCGAGCCGTCGTGGGCACGCGGGCCGCGATGTTCGCCCCGGTGCAGAATCTCGGGCTCGTCGCCATCTGGGACGACGGCGACGACAGCCACAGCGAGCTGCATGCGCCGCAGCCGCATGCGCGGGAGGTGTTGTTGCTGCGGGCCGCCCAGGACAAGTGCGCCTTTCTGCTGGGCGGCTGGAGCTGCACGGTGGAGGCCGCGCAGCTCGTGGAGAGCGGGTGGGCGGGGCCGTTGGTGGCGACCCGCGAGCAGGTGCGGGGTGCCGCTCCGCTCGTACGGACCGTGGGGGACGGGGATCTCGCGCGGGACGAGGCCGCGCGGGCCGCGCGACTGCCGACCCTTGCCTGGCAGGCCGTCAGGGACGCGTTGCGCACCGGGCCGGTGCTGGTGCAGGTGCCGCGGCGGGGGTATGTGCCGCGGATGGCCTGTGCCCAGTGCCGGGCCCCTGCGCGGTGCCGGCATTGTGCCGGGCCGTTGGAGGCGCAGGACGCCGGGGCGTTGCGCTGCGGCTGGTGCGGGCGTGAGGAGGGCGCCTGGCACTGCCCGGAGTGCGGGTCGTTCCGGCTGCGGGCGCAGGTCGTCGGGGCGCGGCGGACCGCCGAGGAGCTGGGGCGCGCCTTTCCTGCCGTGGCGGTTCGGACGTCAGGGCGTGAGCATGTGCTGGACACCGTGCCGGGGGCGCCCGCGCTGGTCGTGAGCACGCCGGGGGCCGAGCCGGTGGCCGAGGGCGGGTATGCGGCGGCCCTGCTGCTGGACGGGTGGGCCATGCTCGGGCGGCCCGATCTGCGCGCCGGCGAGGACGCGTTGCGGCGGTGGATCGCCGCGGCGGCGCTGGTACGGCCGCAGGGGGACGGCGGCACCGTGGTCGTCGTCGCGGAACCGACGTTGCGGCCCGTGCAGGCACTGGTGCGGTGGGATCCCGTCGGGCATGCGGTGCGGGAGCTCGGCGAGCGCGCCGAGCTGGGGTTTCCGCCGGTGTCGCGGATGGCTGCCGTGTCGGGGTCGCGAGATGCGGTCGGGGCGTTCCTGGAGGCGGTGGAACTACCTCGGGAGGCTCAGGTGTTGGGGCCCGTGCCGTTGCCCGTCACGGCCGCGGGGCGTCCCCGGCAGGTGGGAGCGCCGCCGCCCGGGGAGCACTGGGAGCGGGCCCTGATCAGGGTGCCGCCGGGGCGGGGGTCTGCGCTGGCAGCCGCGTTGAAGGCCGCGCAGGCTGCGCGGATGGCCAAGGGGAGCGAGGAGGCGGTTCGGATTCGGATTGATCCGCCTGATATCGGGTGAGAGGCGGCGACTGGTGACCGTCGCACGGATTGGTCGCCGGCGCAGCATGATTCTGCCCTCCCGGATCCTTGCCGGGAGGGCAGTGCGGTGGGTGTCGTCAGCCGTTGCGCGGGCCCGGGAAGGCTGTCGGCCTGGCCTCGTCGCGGAGGACCGGGCTGCCTGCCGTCGGCTGGGTGGGCATGGAGCGCGCGGCGGGGACCGTCGGCATCGTGGGAATGCCCGTGTTGACGTTGACCGTGCGGGCGACTGTCGGCTCCGCCGGCATCTCGGCCTCGGTGGCCGCCTGCGTCGCGGCACGGCGTGATCCGTAACGGCGGTGCACGGCCTGCTTGGTGACGCCGAGCGCGGAGCCCACCGCGTCCCACGAGAAGCCGAGTGAGCGGTCGAAGTCCACGGCCGCCGTGACCAGGGTCTCGACACTGTCGCGCAGTTCCTGCGCGAGGCGGACCGTCGGGGCGGGGGCGCGTCCGTAGACGACGAAGCCCGTGGAGGGGCCGGAGCGGCGCGGGCGGTAGACGTTGCCCAACTGGGCGGTGAGCGTGCGCAGTGCGTCCACCTGCCGGCGGACCCGCTCGATGTCCCGCACCAGCAAGTGCAGGCTGGCCCGAGCCTGGGCGTCGTGGGTTGCGTGGTCGGCCATGAACAAGCCTCTCGAACCGGCGTTGAAAAGGATCGGGCCGCGCGATGTGCGGCCCGTTGTGGTCAACTCTTTCTTGACCAACGCGGATTCGCTCCGCGGGTCACGCAGTGGGGGCGTATGGGCATATGCGTGCGCCCTTGGCGCCGGGGCGTGCGCGGGCGCCTCGGCCTTCGGCCGGGCGCCCTTTCTTTCCCACCCGCGCACCACCCGTTTCCAGTTGGACAGCAGCGGCATTCGGCTGCGGGTCCGGGGAGCTTGTCCCTGTCCTCCGCCATAGACTGGTGTGTCGCCCGCACCCAACCCCCGCCCGAGAGGCCCGTACCCACCCATGAAGCTCGTCTTCGCCGGTACCCCCGAGGTCGCCGTTCCCGCACTGGACGCCCTGATCGCCTCCGGGCGGCACGAGGTGGCCGCTGTTGTCACGCGGCCTGATGCGCCGGCCGGGCGTGGGCGCAGGCTGGTCGCGAGTCCGGTCGCCGAGCGGGCGGAGGAGGCCGGGATCGAGGTGCTGAAGCCCGTGAAGCCGCGGGACCCGGCATTCCTGGAGCGGCTCACGGAGATCGCCCCGGACTGCTGTCCCGTCGTCGCGTACGGTGCCCTGCTGCCCCGGGTGGCCCTCGACATCCCCGCCCACGGCTGGGTCAATCTGCACTTCTCGCTGCTGCCCGCCTGGCGTGGGGCCGCTCCCGTCCAGCACTCGATCATGGCTGGGGACGAGATCACGGGCGCCTCGACCTTCCTGATCGAGGAGGGGCTCGACTCCGGGCCCGTCTACGGCACGGTGACCGAGACGATCCGGCCCACGGACACCAGCGGCGACCTGCTGACCCGGCTCGCGTTCGCCGGCGCCGGGCTGCTCTCCGCGACCATGGACGGTATCGAGGACGGCACCCTGAAGGCCGTACCGCAGCCGTCCGAGGGCGTCACGATGGCGCCGAAGATCACCGTCGAGGACGCTCACGTCGACTGGGCGGCGCCCGCTCTGCGGGTCGATCGCGTCGTGCGCGGATGCACCCCGGCCCCCGGCGCCTGGACCGTCTTCCGCGGCGAGCGGCTCAAGCTCATCCAGGTCGCCACCGTGCCCGACCGCGACGAGCTCGCCCCGGGTGCGCTCTCGGTCGGCAAGAACCATGTGTACGTCGGTACGGGCTCGTACGCCGTCGAACTGCTCTGGGTCCAGGCCCAGGGCAAGAAGCCCATGCGGGCGGCCGACTGGGCGCGCGGGGTGCGGGACGCCGACGGCGAGACGCTCGGCGCGTAACACGGCCCCGGCGTCGACGTACGCTGGGTGCACGTCTCTCCCCTTTCATCCGGAGCACCTTTTTCGTGAGCGAGCAGTCCCGCCGGCCCCGCAAGCCCTACCGCCGGCCCCAGAAGGACCCCGTCCGCATCCTTGCCTTCGAGGCACTCAGGGCGGTGGACGAGCGGGACGCGTACGCCAACCTCGTGCTCCCGCCCCTACTCAGGAAGGCGCGGGAGAAAGACGACTTCGATGGACGGGACGCCGCGCTCGCGACCGAGTTGGTGTACGGCACGCTGCGGCGGCAGGGGACGTACGACGCCGTCATCGGCGCCTGTATCGACCGGCCGCTTCGGGAGGTCGATCCGCCGGTACTCGACGTACTGAGCCTCGGGGTCCATCAGCTGCTCGGGACACGGATTCCGACGCACGCCGCCGTGTCCGCCTCCGTCGAGCTGGCCCGGGTCGTGCTCGGCGACGGGCGGGCCAAGTTCGTGAACGCGGTCCTGCGGAAGGTTGCCCAGGACGATCTCGACGGATGGCTCGCCAAGGTCGCTCCGCCCTACGACGACGATCCCGAGGAGCATCTCGCCGTCGTGCACTCGCACCCCCGCTGGGTCGTCTCCGCACTGTGGGACTCCCTCGGTGGCGGACGCGCGGGGATCGAGGAGCTGCTGGCGGCCGACAACGAGCGGCCCGAGGTCACCCTGGTCGCGCGGCCAGGTCGGGCCACGGCCGAGGAACTGCTCGGCGAGGAGGCCGCCGTGCCGGGGCGCTGGTCGCCGTATGCCGTACGGCTCACCGAGGGCGGCGAGCCCGGTGCGATCGGGGCCGTGCGCGAGGCGCGGGCCGGTGTCCAGGACGAGGGCAGCCAGCTCGTCGCGCTGGCCCTCGCCAACGCCCCTGTCGACGGGCCTGACGAGAAGTGGCTCGACGGGTGTGCCGGGCCCGGTGGCAAGGCCGCGCTGCTCGCCGCGCTCGCGGCCGAGCGGGGCGCCGCACTGCTGGCCTCCGAGAAGCAGCCCCACCGCGCGGGGCTGGTCGCGAAGGCGCTCGCCGGGAACCCGGGGCCGTACCAGGTCATCGCCGCCGACGGGACCCGGCCGCCGTGGCGTCCCGGCTCCTTCGACCGGGTGCTGATGGACGTGCCGTGCACCGGGCTCGGGGCTCTGCGCCGGCGGCCCGAGGCGCGCTGGCGGCGGCGGCCCGAGGACCTCGACGGGTTCGGTCCGCTCCAGCGCGACCTGCTGCGTACCGCGCTCGACTCCGTGCGGGTCGGCGGAGTCGTCGGCTACGTCACCTGTTCTCCGCACCTCGCGGAGACCCGGGCCGTCGTCGACGATGTGCTGAAGCAGCATCCGCACGCCGAACTCCTCGACGCCCGTCCGCTCCTGCCCGGCGTGCCGGACCTCGGCGATGGTCCCGACGTACAGCTGTGGCCGCATGTGCACGGGACCGACGCGATGTATCTGGCGCTCATCCGCCGGACTGCGTGACGTTCTCCGCGGGTTCGCGCGCCAGAGCCGATCCGTCCTCCTTCGCCATGCGGTGCGGCCACCAGACCTTCGGGCCGACGTCCAGGAACAGGGATGTGACCAGGACCGAGCGGACCAGGAAGGTGTCCAGGAGGATGCCCAGCGCGACCGTGAAGCCGATCTCCGCGAAGGCCACCATCGGCAGGGTGCCCAGGGCGGCGAACGTGCCGGCCAGCACCAGGCCGGCGGAGGTGATGACCGCGCCGGTCGCGGCGAGCCCGGTGATGACGCCTGGGCGGGTGCCCTGGCGGCCCGCTTCCTCGCGGATACGTGTGGTCAGGAAGATGTTGTAGTCGATGCCCAGGGCCACCAGGAACACGAAGACGAACAGCGGGAAGTCCGTCGACTCGCCCGCGTAGTCGAAGACGTACCGGAAGGCCAGGGCACTGATGCCGAGTGCCGCCGCGAACGACAGGATCACCGTCCCGATCAGCAGCAGCGGGGCGATCAGGGCGCGGAGCAGGGCACCGAGGATCAGCAGCACGACCACCAGCACCAGCGGGATGATCAGGATGTTGTCGTGCGTGGTCGCCTTGTCCATGTCCAGCAGGGCCGCCGTACCTCCGCCCACCTGGGCGTCGGCGTCCGGCACCGCGTGCACGGCGTCGCGGACCCGTTCGACCGTCTGCTTCGCGGCCTCGCTGTCGGCCGGGTCGGTCATGGTGGCCTCGAAGAGGACCTTGCCCTCGAAGGACGGTTTCGTGCCCGGTGGCAGACCCAGCGATTCGGGGACGACGCCCTGGGTGTCCGCGACCGCCTGGCCGACCTGCTGGGCCTGCGCCTGGTTGCTCACGATGACCAGCGGATCGCCGGTGCCCGCCGGGAAGTAGCGTTCCGAGACTTCCTGGCCGGTGATCGAGTCCGGTTTGCCGGTGAACGCGTCCGCGTTGCTGATGCCCTCCGCGCGGAGCTGGATCAGGCCGAGCGAGCAGATCGCGAGGGCGATCGCCGTGACCGCCCAGACCATGCGCGGGGTATGGGCGATACGGCGGCCCATGCGGGCCCAGAGGCCGCGCTCGGTCGGGTCGGCCGAGCCGAATTGCGGGATCACCGGCCAGAAGATCCAGCGGCCGAAGATCACCAGCAGGGCCGGGAACAGCGTCATCATCGCCACCAGCGCGACGGCGACGCCGATCGCAGCGACCGGGCCGAGGCCTCGGGTCGAGTTCATCTCGGCGGCCAGCAGCACGAGCATGCTCAGGACGACCGTGGCGCCGGACGCGATCACCGCGGGTCCTGCCCGGTGCAGGGCAAGCGCCATCGCCTCGTGCCGGTCCTCGTGGCGGCGCAGCTCTTCCCGGTAGCGGGCGACCAGGAGCAGGGCATAGTCCGTCCCCGCGCCGAAGACGAGCACCGTGAGGATGCCCGCGCTCTGGCCGTTGACGGTCAGGCCCGCGTGTTCGGCGAAGAAGTAGACCACGGCCTGAGCGGTGAACAGGGCGGCGATCACGGAAAGCAGCGGGACCAGGATGAGCGACGGACTGCGGTACGTCAGCAGCAGCATGACGATGACGACGCCCATCGCGGACAGCAGCAGCGTCGAGTCGATGCCCTCGAAGGCCTCGGAGAAGTCCGCGGAGGTGCCGCCCGGGCCCGTGATGTGCACGGCGAGCCCGCCGCCGCCCTCGCCGACATCGTCCCGGATCGAGTCGACGGCGGGCGCGATGCGCTCCCAGCCCTTCTCGTCCATGGTGATCGGGACATAGATCTGGGCGGCCCGCGGATCCGTCTGCCGGTCGAACGTCGGGCCCCGGGTCTCGTCGCCCCGGATGCCGTGGTCGGTCAGCTGCTTGAGCTGCTGCACGTCCTCGCTGATCTGCGCCCGGTCCTGTGCGGTCAGGCCGCTCTCGCGGGCGTAGATGACGATCGCCGGGATCTGCTCGGGCCTGAAGTCCTCGGAGATCTCCAGGACTTGGGTCGATTCGGCGGACCCGGGCAGCCAGGAGGCCGCGTCGTTGTCCTGGGCGTCGGTGAGCTTCTGTGCGAAGGGCGCCGTCAGGAACAGCGCCACCAGCCACAGCACCAGAACGACCCACTTGGCGCGGCGTCCGCACACCAGGTGCGCGATGCCCTTGCTGTTCGTCTTGGTCTCGTCGGTCTCGGACCCGGTCCCCGTCATGGCCACCCCCGTAGCCGCCCGTGGAGCCTGTGGGCCGCCCAGCATGGCACGTGCGGCCCTCGTACAACATCCGATGAACGTCTTAGGTCCGGACCGGGGCGAACATTCGTGCCCGGACATGGGAGGCTTGGGCTATGGCCGTGCAGATCAACCCCAGCATCCTGTCCGCCGACTTCGCCCGGCTCGCCGAAGAGGCGAAGGCGGTCGAAGGGGCCGACTGGCTCCACGTCGACGTGATGGACAACCATTTCGTCCCGAACCTCACGCTCGGCGTGCCGGTCGTAGAGTCCCTGGCCCGTGCGACGGACACCCCGCTGGACTGCCATCTGATGATCGAGGCCCCCGATCGGTGGGCGCCTCAGTACGTCGAAGCGGGTGCCGGCTCCGTCACGTTCCATGTCGAGGCGGCCTCCGCTCCGGTGCGGCTGGCCCGGGAGATCCGGGCCAAGGGTGCCCGTGCCTCCATGGCGCTCAAGCCGGCGACGCCCATCGAGCCGTACGAGGATCTGCTCCCCGAGCTCGACATGCTGCTGATCATGACGGTCGAGCCGGGCTTCGGTGGCCAGGCGTTCCTGGACATCATGCTTCCGAAGATTCGCCGCACCCGCGAGTTGATCAGCAAGCATGGCCTTGAGCTGTGGCTTCAGGTCGACGGCGGAGTCTCGGCGGCGACGATCGAGCGCTGCGCGGAGGCCGGAGCCGATGTCTTCGTGGCCGGTTCGGCGGTGTACTCGGCCGCCGATCCGGTCGAGGCGGTACGTGCACTGCGCACCCAAGCCGAGGCGGTGACGGCCCGTGCGTCCTGGGCGTGCGACCACTGAGCCAAGGGAACGTGAACGACGCCCATCAGGGCGGATCAAGTGCGCCGGATCTGCAAGGATGAACGGCGAATCCAGAGTGTGAACAGCAGTGAGGAGAGCGCCGTGTCGGCAATGTCGGCGGGCCGGTCAGCCATGCGGATGGGACCCGCTGAGCTGGTGCAGGCGGCGGCCATGGCCCGCCGCTTCTACCTCGAGGGCAAGTCCAAGATCCAGATCGCCGAGGAGTTCGGCGTCAGCCGCTTCAAGGTGGCCCGGGTCCTGGAGACCGCCCTCGAACGGGATCTCGTACGTATCGAGATCCGTGTCCCGGCAGAACTGGACGCCGACCGCTCCGACGCGCTGCGCGCCCGCTACGGCCTCAGGCATGCCGTCGTGGTCGAGTCCCCGGCCGAGCCCGAGGACTCGCCCGACCCCGAGAACCTCGGTGAGGTGGCCGCCGACCTGCTCGGTGAACTCGTCAACGAGGGCGATGTGCTCGGCCTCGCCTGGGGCCGCTCCACCATCCACATGGCCGCGGCCCTCGACCGGCTGCCGCCGTGCACGGTGGTGCAGCTGACGGGCGTGTACGACGCCGGGACCGCCGAGCGCGGTTCGGTGGAGGCCGTGCGGCGGGCCGCCCAGGTGTCCGGCGGCGACGCCCACCCCATCTACGCGCCGATGCTGCTGCCGGACGCGGCCACCGCGGCGGCGCTGCGCAACCAGACCGGGATCGCCCGCGCCTTCGAGTACTTCGACAAGGTCACCGTCGCCTGTGTCTCCATCGGCTCCTGGGAGCCGGGCATCTCGACGGTGTACGACATGCTCAGCGACGAGGAGCGGGCGCACTACTCGTCCCTCGGTGTCGCCGCCGAGACGTCCGCGCACCTCTTCGACGCCGAGGGCCGCCGGGTCGGACGGGACCTGGGCGAGCGGTGCATCACCGTCAAGGCCGACCAGCTCCGCCGTATCCCCGAGGTCGTGGCGATCGCGGGCGGACAGCGGAAGGCGGCCGCGATCGACGCCGTGCTGCGGTCGGGGCTCGTCACCAGTCTGGTGACGGACACCTCCGCGGCCGACTACCTGCTGACGACGGGACCGACGCCGCGTCCCGCCCTCAACAGGGCGGACCCGGACGGCCCCTGACGGTCGTTCACGGCAGCTTGTGACGGGGCGAACCGCGGCGGCAGGCCGCTGCGGTTCGCCCTTCGCTGCTTCTGCGCCACCGGCAGCATCGGTCAGTTTTGACGAAGCCGGTCGAGAAGATCGCCGAGATGCCGGAAGAGGACCGCGTCATCGCCGAGCGGTTGCACGCCATCGTCAAGGAGGGGCACCATGTGGCCGACCGCCTTCGCCGTGCGGGAGCTGACGCCCCGGACGGTCAGCGTGACTGCAACGCGTCCAGGGCCACCGCGTGTGCGAGCATCAGTCGCCGGTCGCGTCGGTCGTCCTCGATCCGGACGACGTAGTGGTCACGGAAGCGGGTCTTCTTCTCGAAGGAACCCACGTTCCGGCCGTCCGCGTCGACGAAGTCGAAGTGGTACTTCCAGATGAAGGGCAGGTCGCCGATGAACGGCAGCAGCCCCCACACCCGCCGGAAGACCGCCAGAGCGGCGTTGCGTTCCTGAATGGTGAGGGCAGGGAGTCCCGGCTGGTCGAGCGTCCATGTCGAGCGCAGCAGCGACTTCCCGAACTTCTTGCCGAACACGCCGATCGGCTGCCCGCCGCCGGTGACGTCATATGCGCTGGCGAGATCGACGACCTTGCGGGCCTTGAAGGCGGCGAAGACGGATTGCTTCGACTCGTCGGTGTAGAGGGTGACTTCTTCCTTGAACTTCATGCGCTTCTGCTCGACGAAGGCGATCTTCGCACCGGGCCCGCCGCTGCCGTCGTCGGTGAAGATCTCGTAGCGGTTGACCATCATGGTCACCCTCTGGTGGATGTGGAACTGCCGCTGGTCCTGCACTGCGCCGACGTCCATGGGCTTCCCTTCCCGCGATGGCGCTCGGCAGCGTACAGGGCGGGTTGTGAGGGCGGGACAGTGCCCTTGCGGTCACCAGGAACGGTGGATCGTCAGCGGGTGGGGTGGCAAGATCTAGCCCACCGATGATCACTACGAATCGTTCCGGGCGGAGCTGAGATGACAGAGCTGGTGGTCACGCTGGACCTCGACGGGATCACGGACAAGGCGGGCCTGATGGACCGCTGCGCCCGTGCGCTGGAGCTGCCCGACTGGTTCGGCCGCAACTGGGACGCGCTGGCCGACTCCCTGTCCGACCACACCGTCTGGCCCGAGGGTGCCGTGGAACAGGGGCTGCTGATCGTCGTACGGAACTGGCAGCCGTACGCCGGGGCGCAGCCGAAGGAGTGGGGGATCGCCCGGGACGTGTTCTCGCAGGCGGCGGACCACACCTCGGCGCTGACGGTGGCGCTCGCGCTCGGAGGTTCCTCCTAAAACCCCCTGCTGGGCAGGGGCGTCGTAGGACGCGCTCATCCTTGTTTGTCATGACCTTGACAAGGTTGTCCGGTCTGCTTAGCGTGACGCGTCGTCCACCGGCCTGATTCGGGAAGCACACGACGAGCACGGGCGCGCCCCATCGATGGACCGACAGGAAGGACACCGGATGAGATCGGCACTGCTTCCGACCGACGGAGTCGACAGTCGCGTGACACGTCTTCTGGCCCTCGGGCTGACCGCTCTGCTGCTGGGCGTCGCGGCGCTGTTGGGAGTTCCCCAGTCCGCCCAGGCCGCGCCAGGGACCGTGGAGGCCTACCCGGTCCCGTCGATCTATCCGGCGTCGACCGACTACCGGCTGACCGTCAACGGAACGTCCGTGCCCGTCACCAAGTACACGGGCTACGACATCGCGCAGCTCTCCCTGGGCACGGGCACGGCCGTCATCGCGGTGACCAAGACCAACAACACGAACATCGGCGCGTACAGCATCAGCCCGCAGAAGCTGGGCATCGCCGGGTCCGTGAGCGGTTCGACGCTGACCTTCACCGTGCAGAACGACGAGTATCTGATCGTCAAGCTCGACGGCCGCCCCAACCTGGTCATCGCGGCCGACCCGGCCCAGTCCGACCGTCCGGCGTCGAGCGGGACCGGGATCTTCAACGTACAGAGCCCGCCCTACTCGGCCCAGCCGAACACCGGCGCCTACACCACGACGGCCTTCCAGAACGCGCTCAACGACGCCGCCGCGTACGGATCCGCCAACGGTACGCAGGGCATCGTGTACGTGCCGGCCGGCGTCTACACGCTGGGCAATCTCTATCTGCGGAGCAACCTGGCGTTCTACCTCGCACCCGGTGCGGTCCTCCGGTACACGGGAGACCGCGACCACTACGTGGTGAACGGACACAAGAACTCGCAGGGGCGGGACCTCACTTGGTTCATCTCCACCCGGTACTCGTCGAAGAACATCAAGATCTACGGCCGGGGAATCATCGACGGGAACGGCCAGGCCGCGCTCGCGCCCGACAACCTGGGCGTGAACCTCCTCGCCCCCGTCTACACGAGCGGCTTCACGGTCGACGGCATCACCTTCCGTGAGTCCAGCAGTTGGGCGGTCATTCCGCTGCGGTCGTCGGACATGACCTTCCGCGACATCAAGATGTTCAACAGGTTCGACATGGGCGAGAACGACGGCATCGACGTCATGGAGTCCACCGGCGTCACCGTCGACCACGCGATCGGTATCGGGCTCGACGACCCGTTCAGCACCAAGACCTGGGCCGAGGGCGTCGACATCTACAACACCGTTCCCGGCAGCCCACGCCCGCTGGAGAACGTCACCTTCAACGACCTGGTCTCCTGGACCTACTGCTACGGCGTCAAGGTGGGCCAGGGCGTCTTCCAGTCGCAGAACGAGGTCACCTTCCAGCACGCCGTCGTCTACGACGCCGCCGTCGGCATCGGCGTCCACCACAAGTACGGGACGGCGGGCGCGACGAACATCAAGTTCGACGACATCGACATCGAACGGCTCAGCTTCAAGAACGACGACAACCGGACCTGGCTGGCCATGATGACCGGGAACACTCAGGGCATCGGCCCGGTCACCGGGGTCACGATCTCCAACGTGAAGGTACGCAACGCCGGTATCACCGCCGCGCGCGTCAACGGCCTGCCCGGCGCACCCATCACCGGGGTCGCGCTGCGCAACATCGTGATGCCGGGGAGCACGGCACCCGCGACCACGCTGAGCCAAGTGAATCTGACCAACCTCTCGGATTACGGCGGCCTCACCATCACGCCGTAGCCGTCCGTCCGGGGAGCAACACCGGGCGGCCGTCCGCGGAATCAGACCGCCAGCGGTGTTGCTCCCCAGGGCTCGGCCCAGTCGTAGACGAGGGTCTCCGTGCCGGCCCGCCAGCGGCGAGGAGCGGTGGTGGACAGCCAGTCGAGGGGCTCGACGCCACCGGGTGTCCCGCCGTCCAGCGCTGTCCTGACGGCCGCGGCGAGGTCGGTGTCCGTGCGGTCCGTGCGGGCGGCGGGGTCCACCGAGACGAACAGGGCTGTACCGGAGCGTGCCACCAGGTCCAGGAACTGCCGGTTGAGGTTCCAGTCCGTCTGCGGAGTGCAGGGCACGCAGTCCGCGTCCACGGTGAAGAACCTGTTGTGCTGGGCCAGCCGGAAGGCCAGCGTGTTCACGCCCATGCGCCGGGTCAGCTCCCAGCTGCGGCCCGACGTGTCGTCGCCGGACCGCTGTACCCGCACCAGGCCCGCGGACAGATGGCCGACCGTGTTGCAGCCGATCACCACCGTGTCCCCGGCGGCCTCGGCGATCGTGCGGTACAGGCGGACCAGGATCTCGGCGCTCGTGACGGACCGGTCGGCCAACGACCAGCCCGGCGAGGCGAGTTCGGCGGGGGAGCCGGCGGCGAACCTGCCGAACACGTCGTACGTCGAGAAGTCGTGCTTGATCAGTTCGTACCCCCACCGCCGGAACCGGCTCACGTCCTCGGCGACCGTCTCCAACGCGACGTCCAGGGAAGGGTCGAGGGGGAAACCGGCGTCCCTCAGCATGCCGGGCCGGACGGCGGCGGTCTCGGTCCTGGAGAGCAGCGGCCGGAACCACAGGCCCGGCCGGGCGCCGGTCTCGGTGATCCGGGCGGCCAGGTCCGCCATGTCGTCGAACACGCCCGGCAGCCCGGTGTCCCAGGGACCGCCGGGCGCGGATCCGCCGCCCTCCGTCCAGCCGTCGTCGATCACGCAGTACGGGCGGACGGGATGTCCGTCGGCGTACTCCACGACCGTCCGGGCGTCGCGCAGGACCGCGTCGGGGCCGAAGCCACGTCCGTAGGCGTAATACCAGTTGTTGCAGCCGACGACGGGGCCCGTGGAAGGCAGCGGGTCCGGGCTCATGACGGTGCTGAGCGCCTCGTGCGCGGCGAACGGTGTCGGGGCCGCGGCGGTCACCACCGTGGCCACGTCCAGCACGCGTTCACCCGGCAGGACCGGCAGGCCGCCGCTGCGTACATCCGCCCAGAGGGTGATGCCGCCCTCGTCGACCGTCCAGGAGCACAGGGCGCCGGCTCTGGTGCGCACGCCCCAGCCGGTCGTCGTTCCGCCGGATGCGCCGGTGATCAGGACGTACCAGGGCAGCGCGCGCTCCGGCTGAAGAGTGCGCCACTGGAGGTCGCCGTAGCCGCGCTCCCAGGCGTCTCCCAGGATCCGGGCGCCTTCGGGTGTGCTGTGCCTCCAGCGCAGCACGATCCGCGACAGGCCCTCGGCGCCCGCGCGGGCGCACACCCGCAGACCGTCGGCCGCCGGCTCGGCGGTCACCCGGGTGCCGCGCACCGTCCAGACGCCTTCGGTGGCCGAAGTGGCCGGGTGCGGACGGGTGTCGTCGGTCATGACGTGGACGGTGTCGGGCAGGTGCGGCACAGCGGGCTCCTCGGTGTGGGGACGGCGACGGCGCCGGTCAGGCAGGCCTGCTGTGGGCGACCGGCGAGGCGGGCAGCGTCCGCGGGTGCACGGGAAACAGGCCCCGCACGCCGCCCCCGCACAGGTCGAGGGCGAGTTCGCAGAACATGGCGTTGGCCCAGCCGAACCAGTCCCGGGTGTAGCGGCCGGGGTCGTCGACATGGAAGCTCTCGTGCATCAGGCCGGTGCCGGCGGTTGTGGCCGCCAGTGTCTCAAGGGCCCGTGCCGCGGCGTTCTCGTCGCCGGTCAGGCCGGCGGTGGCGATGGCCAGCGGCCAGACGTGACCGTCCGGAGTGTGCGTACTGCCGATGCCTGACGCGTGACTGCCGCTGAAGAACGACGGGTTCGACGGGGAGAGCACCAGTTTCCGGGTGGCCTGATAGAGCGGGTCCTCCGGTGTGCACCAGCCGCTCAGGGGGAGGCTCAGCAGGCTGGGCAGGTTGGCGTCGTCGCCGAGCAGCACCGCGCCGAGGCCGTCCACCTCGTAGGCGAGGACGGACGCACCGCCGGCCTTGACCACCGCGTTGGCCAGGATTCCGGCGTCGATCTCGTCGGCCAGCCTCCGTGACTCCTGGGCGAGTTCCGGATCGCGGAGGGCGGACGAGGCCAGCTCGGCCAGCCCGTGCAGGGTCGCGGACGCCAGCGCGTTGGCCGGGACGAGATAGCCGTGCCGGCACGGATCGTCGCTCGGCCGGAAGCCCGACCACGTCATACCGTTCCGCCGGACGCTGGCCCCGCGGCCGCCCTGGGGAAGGCTGTCACCGGCGAAGGGGCCCGACGGCCGGATGAACCAGTAGGGCGAGTGCGTGTGGGACTGCTCCGCCCACCACATCCGTACGATCGTCCAGGCGGCGCGGTGAAAAGCGTCGTCGAGGTGGTCCTCACGACCGCTCGCCCGCCGGATCGCGTACGCCAGCTGCAACGGCGCGCAGAGGGAGTCGAGTTCGTACTTGCGCTCCCACACCCAGTCTCCCGGTGTGGGCCGGTCGCCGGGCTCGCCGTGCGCGGCGGTGGGTCCGTCGTTGAAGGCGTTGGCGTACGGGTCCAGCAGGACGCAGCGGATCTGTCGGCGCGATACGCCGGCCAGCACGTCGCCGACCGCCGGATCCGTGGCCAGGGCGAGGTAGGGGCGGACCTGGGCCGTGCTGTCACGCAGCCACATCGCCGGGATGTCGCCGGTCCTGACGAAGACTTCCGGGACGTGCGAAGGACCCGTCGGATCGGCACCCCAACTCATCGACGTGGTCCATGTGTTGGTCAGGCAACTCTCGACGATGTCCGCTGCCGGGCTGCCCCGCAACTCGGTGGCCAGCCGTCGTCCGAGTGTTCTCAGCGACTCCGGAACTGCCCACACTGTTCCGGATGTTGATCCGGGAAACGTTACCATCGCGCCTCTTGACTCCCTCTGTGGCGTGCGCCACCGTGTGATCAACAGGGAATGGAAACGTTACCTTGAAGGAGCTGGAGACCACCAGACGGTCGGGTCCGCCCCGGTCTGCGTCCTCGCCAACTCCTCGAAGGGGAAGAGGAGAAGGTGAGCGCGTGTGACAGCCACTCCGGACGGGCAACTGCACCCGCCCCCGCGTCCGTCACTGCGCCGCCCCCGGCGCCGGCGAGGGAAACTCGGGTCGGACACCCGGGCCGCGTACGCGTTCATGGCGCCGGCTCTCATCGGCTTCGCGGTCTTCGTCGTCTACCCGCTGATCCGCTCGGCCTACTTCGCGCTGACGCGGTACAACGGCCTGACCGACCCGACCTTCGTCGGCCTCGACAACTTCCGCCGGATGTTCACCACCGACCCGTCGTTCTGGCCCTCGGTGCGCGCCACCCTGCTGCTGGTCGTCCTGTACGTACCGGCGTCGCTGGCCATCGGGCTGGCGCTGGCGGTGTTCTGCAACCGGCGCATGCGGGGCGTACGCGTCCTGCGCACCCTGGTCTACCTTCCGGTGGTGCTACCGGTGGTCGCCACGATCACGCTCTGGAAGTTCGTCTTCAACCCTCAAGTCGGCCTGGCCAACCAGGTGCTCACGTGGCTTCACCTCCCGACCAGCGAGTGGCTGTCCGGTCCGAGTTCGGCGATGCCGTCGATCGTGATCGTCATGCTGTGGAGCGTCGGGTCGACGATGATCATCTTCCTGGCCGCGCTCCAGGCGGTGCCCACCGAGCTCTACGAGGCGGCCCGCATCGACGGCGCCGGCCCCGGGACCGTGTTCTTCCGGATCACCCTGCCGCTGATCAGCCCGATCATGGTGCTCCAGGTCGTGCTTCAGCTGGTGACCGCCCTTCAGACCTTCAACCAGCCGAAGATCCTCTCACCGGACGGCCTCGGCGGACCCGGCTTCAGCACCAGGGTCCTGATGCTGTCGATCTACAACAACGGCTTCCCCACGCTCGGCCGGGTCGCCGACTTCGGCTACGCCTCCGCCCAGGTGTGGGTTCTCTTCCTGGTCATCGTCGTCGTGATCGCCGCCACCGCCCGCTTCTCGTCGATTTGGACCTACAGTGACCACGTCTCCTGATGTCGCGACGGCGTCGGAGCCGGCGCCGTCCCCGCAACCGACAACCGCCACCCATGCGCCCCGGCCGCCCCGGAAGGCCGTACGGACCGCGTCCTGGTACGCCGCCGCGCTGCTGATCTCCTCGGTGATGGTCCTGCCCATCCTGTGGATGCTCACCATCGCCCTGAAGGGCCAGTCGGCGGTCTTCCAGGTCCCGCCCCGGCTGCTGCCCGACGAGTTCCACTTCGAGAACTTCATCGACGGACCGAAGGCGATCCACTTCCCCCGCCTGCTGCTCAACTCCCTTGTCATCACCGGCCTGTCGGTGCTCGGCGGCGTCATGACCTCGATGATGGCGGGATACGCCCTGGCCCGGCTCCGCTTCCCGGGCCGCAGGCTCTGGTTCTACCTCTTCGTCGGCAGCATGATGCTCCCCCCGGTGGTCGGCATCATCCCGCTGTTCCAGCTCTTCAAGGACATCGGCTGGTACGACACCTGGCTGCCGCTGATCGTGCCGGCCTTCCTCGGCGGGAATCCGCTGTTCATCTTCCTCGCCCGCCAGTACTTCCTGTCGGTGCCGCACTCGATCGACGAGGCCGCCAAGGTGGACGGCGCCGGACACATCCGGATCTTCTTCAGCGTCATGCTGCCCATCACCCGGCCGGCCTGGATCACCATGGCCATCCTGGCCTTCCAGTTCTCGTGGAACGACTACCTCAACCCGCTCATCTACCTGTACTCGTCCGAGAAGTGGCCGCTGAGCGTCGGCATGGCCTCCTTCGTCGGCCAGTTCGCCGGCCAGACCCCGGACTGGCACCTCTACATGGCCGCCAACCTGCTCTACATGCTCCCCCCACTGGCCGTGTTCTTCGTGGCCCAGCGCTACTTCATCCAAGGCCTGAGCGCACTGGGCACCGTCAACCAGCGCTGACCCGTACCGAGGTCGGCCGACCCGAACCACGTACCCGGAGGCCATGTTGAAACGAACAGTGCACGTCGCCGGAGCCCTGCTGGTGGCAGGCGGACTGCTGGCCACGTCCGCCTGCGGAGGCTCCTCGGGGAAGGAGTCCGGCGGGAAGACCACGGTCACCGTGATGACCTGGGAGTCGAACGCGACCAACAAGCTCATCGACCAGGCCCTGGCCGGTTTCCACGACCCCGACATCACGGTCAAGCGCGTCGACACCCCCAACGGCAACTACGGGGACAAGCTCGCCTCCCTCACCCAGGCCAAGAAGCTGCCCGACCTGTTCTGGTGCGGCAACGACACCGAACTCCAGTACAGCGGCCAGGGCCTGCTCACCGACTGGTCGTCCAAGCTGTCCGGCTCCGGTGACTTCACCGCCGGCAGCTTCGTCCCCACCGCCATGAAGAACTGGAAGACCGCCGACGGAAAGATCGGCGGAGTTCCCTCCCTGATGAACACCTACGGCATCTGGTACGACATCGACGCCTTCAAGGCCGCCGGAATACCCCTGCCGGCCGACGGCTGGACCTGGGACGAGATGTACGCGGCCGCCGACAAGCTGCACAAGAAGGGCGCCAAGTACGGGTTGGTCGCCGACGCCATGACCGCTCTGGACGCGCCCTTCAGCCTCAGCCTCTACTCCCTGTCCGCCGGCGGCGCGCCCTTCACCGACAGCGTCCACCAGCCCACCAAGGTGACCGCCGACGCGACCTACACCGAGGGCGTCGGCAAACTCGTGGCGGGCATCAAGAGCGGCGCCGTGGCACCTCCCGGCTACGACATCTCCAACCAGCAGTCGCTGTTCGCCGCGGGAGAGATCCCGATGCTGTGGAGCGGCCAGTGGCTGGCCGCCGGGTTCCTGACCGACAAGCCGAAGATCAAGTACGGCTTCGCGCCCCTGCCCCAGGTCGACAAGGCGGCCACCCTGTACGACGCGGTGGGTATCTGCACCCCGTCGTACACCGAGAACGCGGACGCCACCTTCAAAGTCCTCTCGTATCTCAACTCCACCGTGTGGACCAAGGTGCTCCCGGACTCGCCCGTGGCCGTGCCGGCCTACACCGGCGCCCAGGACGCGTACTACGACGCCCTCGGCAAGGCCGGTCTGACGACGGTGGCGTCCACCGTCAAGGCGGACCTGGACGCCCCGCTGACCATGGGCGTGCGCTTCACCACGCAGTGGGCCGGCCAGTCCAACGACCTGATCACCGCGTACTGGCCGGACATCCTCCAGGGCAAGAAGCCGCTGTCCGATCTGCAGACCATGACCGACAAGATCAACGACGTGATCAAGAGCAACGGTTAGGGCGACAGGCCCTGACACCGAACCGTGCGGACGCAATGCCCCGGTCACCCTGGAATCCGCCCTGCCGACCGGGGCATGCGCCGGGACCCGGAAACGTATCCGGAAACGTATCCTGAGGGCCGTCACCCGGCCGCCCGGTGAAGAAAGTTGGTCTTGGCACCACGTGAGCAGTCGTTCCCCGCAGCGCCAGAACACCAGGCCGACGATGCGCGATGTCGCAGAGCGGGCCGGAGTCGCCGTAGTCACCGTGTCGCGCGTCGTCAACGGCATCGGAACGGTCCGTGAGGAGACGGCCGAGCGGGTCAACGCCGCCATCAACGCCATCGGGTACCAGCGCAACGAAATCGCGCGGTCGCTCCGCCCCGGGCAGACCTCCATGACCGTCGGGCTGCTGCTCGGTGACCTGACCAACCCGTTCTACGCGTCCCTGGCGAAGGCGGCCGTCGAAGTGGCGAACCAGGCCGGGTACGCGGTGGTCCTCAGCACCGCCGACGAGGACCCGGAGGTCGAGCGCCGTGCGGTGGGCGAGCTCATCGGGCGGCGGGTGGCCGGGCTCATCATCGTGCCCGACCAGGGCGACCACGCCTTTCTCGACGAGGTCAACGCCCACGACCAGGTGCCCATCGTCTTCGTCGACCGGCCCGCCACCGGCGCCGAGGCGGATGTCGTGGTCGTCGACAACGAAGGCGGGGGAGCGGCGGCGACCCAGCACCTCGTCGACCACGGCCACAGCCGGATCGCGATCCTTGTCGCGCCCTCGTACTACACGACCGGCCGCCGGCTGCGCGGCTACCGCAAGGCCCTGCGGCGCAGCGGCATCCCCGTCGACGAGGACCTGGTCGTCGCCCTGCGGCGCGGCACCACGGACGACGCCTCCGCCGCCACCCACGCCCTGCTGACGTCGGCGCACCCGCCGACGGCGATCTTCTCGACCACGGGCTTCCTCACCGAGGGCGTCCTGCGAGCGAGCCAGCAACTGCGGGCGCCCGTCGCGGTGGTGGGGTTCGACGACTTCAAGCTGGCCGACATGCTCCCGACCCCGGTCACGGTGGTGACCTCCGACACCGAGGAACTCGGCCGCCGCGCCGCCCATCTGCTCATCGACCGCATCAACGGAGAGGGTGCGCCCTACCGCAGGACCGTGCTGCCGGTGCGGCTCATCGCGCGGGGCACGGGGGAGTTGGGCCCCCAGCCCCAGCCCCAGTCCCAGCCTCCGTCTCAGTAGAGCGTCGGCCAGAGGGCGCGGGGCCACGCGAGTACGGCGTAGAGCTGCGCGAGGGCCGCCTGCTGGATCGCCTCCGTGCCGCCGGACGAGTTGAAGTGCACCAGCCCGGTCGCGGGATCGCGCATGGTGGACCACACCTGGTCGGCGTAGGCGGTCATCGCGCGGTGGTATCTGCCGTCCCCGGACACCGACTCCAGGAGCAGCAGGTTCTTGAAGAAGATCGAGTTGAAGAACACCGGCTGGCTGAACAGCCGCCCCTGCGTGACGTAGTAGGTGTACGCGGCCTCGGCGATCCGCTCGGCCCGGCGCAGATAGACGCGTTCGCGGGTCGCCCGGTGGAGCAGGACGTTGACGCCGACCGGCACTCCCTGGTTGTACGACCAGACCGTCTTCTCGATCGTGCCCTGGAGGTCGAGGTGGTCCCAGTACAGCCCGCCGGGGCTCAGCAGATGGGTGTTCGTCCAGTCGTAGAACCGTCTCGCCCAGTCCAGGTACTCGCTCTCACCGGTGATCAGGTGGAGGCGCAGGGCGAGTTGGGCGCCCGGCATGTTGGAGACGGTGTTGCGGTCGTGGCTCCAGGTCGCCTGGGTCCAGAAGACGCCGCCGGGCGCGGCGTGGGAGGGGTCGGTGTCCCAGCCTGACCTGACGAGCGCGAAGATCTCCTTCGCGCGGGCCAGCGCGGCGGTGTCCCCCGTCTGTAGGTAGCGCTGGACCTTTGCCAGGCCGACCCACTCGTTGTCGTCGTAGAACATGTCGCCGCCCGAGCCGTACGGGGCGCGGGGGTAGGAGTCGTAGCCGGGCAGCCCGGTCGTGCCTCCGCCGGCGTTCCAGTAGTGCTCCTGGGCCTTCGCGCAGGCGGTCAGCTCCGACTCGTACGCCGGGTCCACGGCCGCGAGGTCCAGAGCGGCGATGTGTACCTGGGAGAAGGGCCATTCGTAGGAGTACGGCTTGTCGTCCGGGGCTGCCGGATACTGCTCGCGGACCAGTCCGGATCCGTCTGACGTGCCGAAGTGTCTCTCCAGGGCGGTATAGGCGGCTCTGGCACGGGACAGCGCGCGGGACCGGTGTTCCGCGTCTTCCGCATGGCCGCCGTCCGCGGCGGCCGCGCTTGCGGTGGATGTGGCCGCCATCGTGGCCATGGCCGTCAGCCCGGAGCCGACCAGCGTCCGGCGGGAGGGAAACCTGCGCATGGGAACGTCTCCATTCGGACGCCGGTGCTGGATGAATGGAAACGTTGTCATGGCGCTGGAGAGTCGTCAACGGTCCGAACAGCACCAGTGGTTGACGGCGGTGATGGTCATGGTCCGGACCATTGACGTGTATGCCGGAGTGGTGGGACCTTCTCGATGGTTACGTTTCCATGGGTCTGGGCACGTTGTCCTGGCCGCCCCACACGGCACACGGGAGACACCGACATGACCCTCTCCTTGAGACCGTTGAGACTCCCGAGATCGCTGAGCGCCACGTTCGCGCTGCTCCTGCTTCTCGTGCTCGCGCCGCCCCTGCTCGTCCTCAGCGCCGCGCCCCGCGCCCAGGCGCTCGAGAACGGTCTGGCCAGGACGCCCCCGATGGGCTGGAACGACTGGAACGCCTTCGGCTGCAACGTCAGCGAGCAGCTGGTCAAGGAGACCGCCGACTATCTCGTCTCCTCCGGCCTGAAGGACGCCGGATACCAGTACGTCAATATCGACGACTGCTGGATGACCCGGACCCGGAATTCCGCCGGCCAACTGGTCCCGGAACCGGTCAAGTTCCCCAGCGGCATCAGCGGCACCGCCGCCTACGTCCACGGCAAGGGCCTCAAGCTCGGTATCTACGAGAGCGCCGGGAGCGCCACCTGCCAGGGCTACCCCGGCAGCCTCGGCCATGAGCAGACCGACGCCAACAGCTTCGCGGCCTGGGGCGTCGACTACCTCAAGTACGACAACTGCAACCACGAGAACGTGCCCGACCGGCAGCGCTACACGGCCATGCGGGACGCCCTGGCGAACACCGGCCGCCCCATCGTCTACAGCCTCTGCAACTGGGGCCTCGCGGACGTGTGGACCTGGGGTGCGGACGTCGGCAACAGCTGGCGCACCACCGATGACATCAACCTCAACTTCTCCACGGTGGTGTCGATCTTCAAGGCCAACGTCAAGCTCGCCCCGTACGCCAAGCCCGGCGCCTGGAACGACCCCGACATGCTCGAAGTCGGCAACGGCATGTCGTTCAACCAGGACCGTTCCCACTTCAGCCTGTGGGCGGAGATGGCCGCGCCGCTGATCGCCGGGAACGACATGCGCAAGGCCTCCGCCGCCACGCTCTCCCTCTACGGCAACAAGGATGTCATCGCCGTGGACCAGGACAGCCTGGGCAAGCAGGGCACCGAGGTGTCCTCCTCCGGCGGTCTCCATGTGCTGGCCAAGCCGCTGGCGAACGGCGATGTCTCGGTGGTCCTCTTCAACGAGAACTCCTCCGCCGCCACCATCACCACCTCCGCCGGCGCGGTCGGTCTCCCCGCGGCGTCCTCGTACCGGCTCAACAACCTCTGGTCCCATGTCGTCAGCAGTACCGGCGGATCCATCTCGGCCAGGGTCCCCGGCCACGGCTCGGTGATGTACCGGGTGTCCGTGGGCAGCGGCACGAGCGTCGGCACCACCCACCCGCTGATCGGCGCCTCCTCAAACCGCTGCCTCGACGCCTACGACAACCAGACCACCCCCGGCACCAGGATCCAGATCTGGGACTGCGGCGGCGGCACCAACCAGGCCGTGACCATCACCGCCGCCGGTGAACTCCGCCTCTACGGCGGCACCCAGTGCCTGGACGCCTACGACAACGGGACCTCCGCCGGCACCAAGGTGCAGCTGTGGAACTGCACCGGGGGCGCCAACCAGAAGTGGAGCCTCAACCCCGACGGCACCATCACCGGCACCCAGTCCGGCCTCTGCCTCGACGTCACCGGCGGCGACCAGCCGGCCGGCAACGTCAACGGCACCGAGCTCGAACTCTGGACCTGTAACGGCGGCGCCAACCAGCAGTGGCGCCTGGGCTGACCTCCCGCATCCCCCACACCCATGGAGTCGGCATGACACCGTCAGCGGAACGCATCCGAAGAGCCGGGGCCGGTCTTCTCGCCGCCCTCGCTCTCGCCCTCCTCGTCCCGGCGACCGACGGCACAGCGGTCGCCGCCGCCAAGGCGACCGTGTGCAACAAGTACTGCGACGCCCGTGACCCCGGCCTGTCCCCGGGGGACCGGCAGCCGGTGACCGCCACCATCCACTCCCGCAGCATCGCGCTGCACTTCGACGACACCGACGCGATGGGCTGGGCCTCGATCACCAACGGCAGCCCGGGCGACGAGGTCTGGCTCGACCGCTCCTTCGACGGCGGCCGGACCTGGGCCTCGGGCAGCAAGCTCGGCGACACCACGATCCCGGCCGGCCAGACCGGCTGGCGCACCCTGATGTACAACGTCGACGACTGGGGCAACCGTGGCGTCGGCGCGCTGCGTGCCTGCGGCAAGGCGGGAGACCGGGCCGAGATCGCCTGCACGGCATGGGCCCGGACGACCTGGAACGCGTACAACCGCCCCACGGCGGCGGCCACGGCGCTGATGCAGTCGTACAACAACTCCACCGGCCTGTTCGACACCACCGGCTGGTGGAACTCGGCCAACGCCCTGACCGCCCTCATCGACAACATCCGGGTCACCGGCATGGGCAGCTATGACTACGCCATCGCCAACACCTACGACCGCAACCTCTCCGCCCAGGGCGGCAACTTCACCAACGACTACATCGACGACACGGGGTGGTGGGGGCTGGCCTGGGTCGCCGCGTACGACCTCACCGGCGACAGCCGCTACCTCAACACCGCCCGCGCCGACGCCGACTACATGGCGCGGTACTGGGACTCCACGTGCGGCGGGGGAGTGTGGTGGAGCACCGCCAGGACCTACAAGAACGCCATCGCCAACTCCCTTTACCTGGAGCTGAACGCGGCCCTGCACAACCGCATCGCGGGCGACACGGTCTATCTCGGCCGGGCCAACGCCGAGTGGTCGTGGTTCAAGGGCACCGGGATGATCAACAGCTCCCATCTGGTCAACGACGGCATCAACCTGTCGACCTGCCGCAACAACGGCGACACCACCTGGACCTACAACCAGGGCGTGCTGCTCGGCGGTCTGTCGGAGCTGCACCGGGCGACCGGCGACTCCGCCCTGCTCACCACCGGCCGCCAGATCGCGGACGCCTCGACCACGTCCACCTACCTCAACCCGGGCGGGATCCTGCGGGAGCCGTGCGAGACGGGCGGCTGCGGCGGCGACGGACCGTCCTTCAAGGGCGCGTACGTCCGCGGGCTGAGCGCCTTCAACGCCCGGCTGTCCGACCGTCCTTACACGTCGTACCTCCGGCGGCAGGCCGACTCCGCGTACGCGAGCGACCGCACCGCACTCGACGCGTACGGGCTGCACTGGGCCGGCCCGGTGGACTCCACCGACGCCGCCCGCCAGCAGAGCGCCCTCGACCTGATGAACGCGGCGAACTGACACACGCTGGGCGACTCGGCCGCCGCACCCTGAGAGGAGGGCGCGGCGGTGCACCAGCCCCACAGGGCCTCGTCCGGCGCGTTCGGGTAAGCTCTCGGGGTAAGGCAGGTTCCACTGCCTGACACCGGAGCCCCCGTACCTCACTGGAGGATCACACGAACGCGGGGGCGTTTTGCTGTGTCCTTGTGGGAGTGACCTGCGCCGTTTCGCGTGAAAATGTGAGACTTATGCGTTTCCTTGAGCCCGGTACGGGACGGCCCGTGGAGTCAGCTCCGGTTCCCTACGACCTGACGTACGATGACGTCTTCATGGTGCCGAACCGCAGTGCGGTCGGCTCGCGGCAGGGCGTGGACCTCAGCTCCCCGGACGGGACGGGCACCACGATCCCGCTGGTCGTCGCCAACATGACCGCCATCGCCGGCCGCCGTATGGCCGAGACGATGGCCCGGCGCGGCGGCCTCGTGGTCATCCCGCAGGACATCCCGATCGACGTGATCACCGAGGTCGTCGGCTGGGTGAAGAGCCGCCACCACGTCCTCGACACCCCGATCGTGCTGGCCCCGCACCAGACCGTCGCCGACGCGCTGTCCCTGCTGCCTAAGCGCGCGCACAACGCCGGTGTGGTCGTGGACGAGGAGCAGCGGCCGATCGGTGTGGTCACCGACGCCGACCTGTCCGGCGTGGACCGCTTCACGCAGCTCGAGGTCGTCATGTCCAAGGACCTGCTGCTGCTCGACGCCGACATCGACCCGCGCGAGGCCTTCAACACCCTCGACCACCACAACCGGCGCTTCGCCCCCGCGGTCGACCAGGACGGCCGCCTCGCCGGCATCCTCACCCGCAAGGGCGCCCTGCGCGCCACGCTCTACACGCCGGCCGTGGACGCGAAGGGCAAGCTGCGCATCGCCGCCGCCGTCGGTATCAACGGCGATGTCGCGGGCAAGGCCAAGCAGCTGCTCGACGCGGGTGTCGACACGCTCGTCATCGACACCGCGCACGGCCACCAGGAGTCGATGATCAGTGCGGTCAAGGTGGTCCGCGGCCTCGACCCGCAGGTCCCGATCGTCGCGGGCAACATCGTGTCCGCGGACGGGGTGAAGGACCTCATCGAGGCCGGCGCCGACATCATCAAGGTCGGTGTCGGACCGGGTGCGATGTGCACCACCCGCATGATGACCGGCGTCGGCCGGCCGCAGTTCTCCGCGGTCCTGGAGTGCGCCGCCGAGGCGAAGAAGTACGGCAAGCACGTCTGGGCCGACGGCGGTGTCCGGCACCCGCGCGATGTCGCCATGGCGCTGGCCGCAGGCGCGTCCAACGTGATGGTCGGATCCTGGTTCGCGGGCACGTTCGAGTCGCCCGGCGATCTTCAGCAGGACGCCAACGGCCGCTTCTACAAGGAGTCGTTCGGTATGGCGTCCGCGCGTGCCGTGGCCAACCGTACGTCCGACGAATCGGCCTACGACCGGGCCCGCAAGGCGCTCTTCGAGGAGGGCATCTCCACCTCCCGTATGTTCCTCGACCCGGCCCGCCCGGGCGTCGAGGACCTGATCGACTCGATCATCGCGGGCGTCCGCTCCTCCTGCACCTACGCCGGCGCGGGCTCCCTGGAGGAGTTCGCCGAGAAGGCGGTCGTCGGCATCCAGAGCGCGGCCGGCTACGCGGAGGGCAAGCCGCTGCACGCCAGCTGGAGCTGACTTCTCGACGCCCGCCGAAAGCCCGTACGCAACGGTCGGCAGCCGTCGTGCAACGAACACCCATCCATCCATGATCGACGCAATGATCTTGCAGGCATACGCAAGGTTGCTGCATTACACGGGCAACGACATTGCTCGTAGGCTGTCGCCTCGTACGTGGCGTGGCAGGGACCCCGCTCGGTGGGTCCCTGCTCGACGGGGTGCCGCTGGTCCCTGCCGCCCTGACCGGCAGCGATGAAGGAGCCAGCGCGTGCTAGACCAAGGCGCACCCCCGCACGACCGCAGTCAGACCGTCCCCGCTTCCCCGGGCGTCGGCGCGCGGCTGATGCGGCGCAAGCCCGTGGAACGCCTGGTCGCGGAGGGCGGCCAGGGTGAGGGAGGGTCGCTGCGCCGCTCGCTCGGGCTGTGGCAGCTGACCATGATCAGCATCGGGGCCACGCTCGGCACCGGCATCTTCGTGGTGCTCGGCGACGCCGTGCCCGAGGCCGGCCCCGCGGTCACCCTCGCCTTCGTGATCGCCGGACTCACGGCCTTGTTCTCGGCCCTTTCGTACGCGGAACTCGCGGGCAGCATCCCGGTCGCGGGCTCCTCGTACTCGTATGCATACGCAACGATGGGCGAACTCGTCGCCTGGGTCTGCGGCTGGTGCCTGGTGCTGGAGTACGGCGTGTCCGTGGCCGCCGTCGCGGTCGGCTGGGGCGAGTACCTCAATGAGCTGCTCGACGGGACGATCGGGGTCACCATTCCGGCCGCCCTGTCCTCGGCGCCCGGTGAGGGCGGTGTCATCAACCTGCCCGCGCTGGTCGTCGTCCTGCTGGCGATGGTCTTCCTGCTCGGTGGCGTACGGGAGTCCGCCCGCGCCAACACGATCATGGTCGCCGTGAAGATCGCCGCGCTGGTGCTGTTCTGCGCGATCGGCTTCATGGGCTTCAAGTCCGGCAACTACGAGGACTTCATGCCGCTCGGCATGGCCGGGGTCAGTGCCGCCGGTGCCACGCTGTTCTTCTCGTACATCGGCTTCGACGCTGCCTCCACCGCCGGTGAGGAGGCGAAGAACCCCAAGAAGGACCTGCCGCGGGCGATCATGCTGTCGCTGATCATCGTCACCGCGCTCTACGTGCTCGTCGCGGCCGTCGCCGTCGGTGCCTGGAACTGGACCAAGTTCGAGGGCTCCGAGGCCTCCCTCGCCGCGATCATGAACGACGTCAGCGGCCAGAGCTTCTGGGGCACCCTGCTCGCGCTCGGCGCGGTCATCTCCATCGCGAGCGTGGTCCTCACCGTGCTCTACGGCCAGACCCGCATCCTCTTCGCGATGTCCCGCGACGGCCTGGTGCCCAAGGCGCTCGGCAAGGTCCATGCCAAGACCGGTGCGCCGCGCCTCAACACGGTGATCGTGTCCCTGTTCTGCGGCGCGCTCGCCGCCCTGATCCCGCTGGGCAAGCTCGTCGACGCCACCAGCATCGGCACGCTGTTCGCCTTCGCGCTGGTCAACATCGCGGTGATCATCCTGCGGTACCGGCGACCCGAGCTGGAGCGGACGTTCAAGGTGCCGTTCGGGCCGGTCCTGCCGGTCCTGGGCTTCGGCTTCTGCGCGTACAACATGTTCAGCCTCGACACCGTGACCTGGGCCGTCTTCGGGTGCTGGATGGCCGCCGGTCTCGTGTTCTACTTCAGTTACGGCTATCGCCGTTCCCGCCTCGCTGTAGCAGCCGTATCAGAAGTGAAGTGAACCACCCGCAGTGCTGAACGATCTCGACGAACGCATCGTGCACGCCCTCGCCGAGGACGCCCGCCGCTCCTACGCGGACATCGGGCAGCTGGTCGGCCTGTCCGCGCCCGCCGTGAAACGGCGCGTGGACCGGCTGCGCGCCATCGGGGCCATCACCGGTTTCACCGTACGGGTGGACCCGTCGGCGCTCGGCTGGGAGACCGAGGGGTTCGTCGAGATCTACTGCCGGCACAACACCTCGCCGGAGACCATCCGGCGAGGCCTGGAGCGCTACCAGGAGGTCGTCGCCGCGTCGACCGTCACCGGAGACGCGGACGCGGTCGTCCAGGTCTTCGCCTCCGACATGCGCCACTTCGAGCGGGTGCTGGAGCGGATCGCGGGCGAGCCGTTCGTGGAGCGGACCAAGTCGGTGCTGGTGCTGTCGCCCTTGCTGCGCCGGTTCTCCTCGGGCTCGCCGACCTGACCTACTCCGCCCGGCGCCGGACCGCCGACAGCAGACGTCCCACGACCAGGGCGTGTCCGCCCGAGCCGATGACCAGCAGCCGGTAGACCGCCCCGCCCGGACCGGGGAACCTGGCCCGCGTCTCGGCGCGCAGCCGGGTGCGGCCGTCCCCGGCCTCCTCCAGCCGGAAGACCAGGGCATACGTCGAGAAGTAGTGCCGCCCGACGAGCATCAGCTCCCTGCCGGGTTCCGCCAAGGCCACCCGGAATCCTGGAAACGTCGATCCCTGGGCCAACGGCCGCGGCCCGGACGCCGTCTGGTCGGCGCAGCCGACGAGCCGCGCATAGCCCCTCGCCCGGCCACTTTCGAAGGAACGCTCCAGGGCCTCCCCAAGGCTCCGCCAGACATCGGCAGCTTCCGCCGAGACAACCGTCGTGTGCTCGTCCACGTGAGCCAACGCCGCGATCTCCATGAAGCCACGGTATCTGTGCGCCCCAAAGGGGCGCGGGGAACTGCGCGACCAGCCACAGACGACCCGCACCCGGCAACCGACCGTAGGTCCCGAGCCCTACTCCGCCGTCTTCCGAGCCAACGCATTGTTGCCAATGGAGTTGTACACACTGAAGCTCACCGCATCCGACCGATACCGGTCGTCCGACCACTCCACCGGCCGACCCTCCCGCGTCGTGGTCACCCGCCGCACCCGCAACAGCGGACTGGTACGCCGCACCAAAAGCAACTCGGCATCCTGCGCACCCGCCGCCACCGCGTCGATGACGTGCTCCCCGTAGGCGAAGACCAGCCCGGTGCCATCGAGCAGCCGCTGCGTCACGGAAGCGCAGTCCGGCTCGATCGGCTCGACCGCGGGGGCGATCCAGTCGGCGTACACCGTCCGCTCCAGCAGGACCGGCTCACCGTCCAGACCGCGCACGCGCAGCACGTGCAACACCGGTGTCCCTTCGCGCAGATGGAGCCGTACGGCGTCCTCGGTGGTCGCCGGACGGTAGTCCTGGGCGACGACCTGACCGGTCGCCTCGCGGCCCATCGCGCGCGCCCACTGGGCGAAGCTGCGCAGCTCGGCGAAGCTCTGGCTGCGCCGACTGGCCAGCACCATCCGGCGGGCGCCCTGGCGGGAGCCGATGAGCCCCTCGGCGGTCAGCGCCGCGACGGCCTGGCGGACCGTTCCGCGCGAGACGCCGTAGTGGCCCGCGAGGTCCGTCTCGGCCGGCAGCAGGCTGCCGACTGTGTACTCCTCGCGGTCGATCGCCCGCCGCAGCTCGTCGGCGATCTCCTCGTGTCGCGCCGCCATGCTTCCCCTCTGAGTCGGCCACTGTGCACAGCGTGACCAGCCTAGTCGACGTACCTTGGTGATCCGTGTCAGTCAGGACTGTGCAGGTTCTAGGAGCTCAGGGTTTCTCCACTGTTTACGAACACGACACCAGTTGCCGCCTTACTAAGGCCAACTTGTTCAGACAAGTTCTCCCTGTTTGGCTCCTGCACCCTCGCGCGTCCCCTGGAGAAGCCGTGACCGTGTCCCTGCCGAGAACAGCCGCCCTCGGCGTCATCGCCGCCCTCGCCCTGAGCGCCTGTGGCGCCGCCCCCGACGACGAGTCCACCACCGCCGACGGCAAGAGCGCCGCCACCGCCACCTCCGCCGCCGAGTTCGGAGGCATGGACGCGCTGGTGACGGCCGCCAAGAAGGAGGGCACGCTCAACGCCATCGCGCTGCCCCGCGACTGGGCCAACTACGGCGCCCTGATCGACGGCTTCCAGAAGAAGTACGGCATCAAGATCTCGGTCGAGAACCCGGACGGTTCCAGCCAGGACGAGATCAACGCCGTCACGTCGAGGAAGGGCCAGGACCGTGCACCCGACGTCCTCGACCTCGGCAGCTCCTTCGCGCTGAGCGCCGCCCAGCAGGGCCTGCTCGCGCCGTACAAGGTGGCGTCCTTCGCCGACATCCCCGAGGGCCAGAAGGACGCGCAGGCCCGCTGGTACAACGACTACGGCGGCTACATCTCCATCGGCTGCGACGCCAAGCGCGTCAAGACCTGCCCGACCACCTTCGCGGACCTGCTCAAGCCCGAGTACAAGGGTCAGGTCGCCCTCAACGGCAACCCCACCAAGTCCGGTTCGGCCTTCGGCGGCGTCTACGCGGCGGCCCTCGCCCACGGCGGCTCCTTCGACGACATCCAGCCCGGCCTCGACTTCTTCGCCGAGCTGAAGAAGAACGGCAACTACACGCCCGTCGAGTCCACCCCGGCCACCGTCGAAAAGGGCGAGACCCCGATCAGCATCGACTGGGACTACCTGAACGCCGGTTACGCCGACGAGTTCACGTCCAAGGGCGTGGACTGGAAGGTCGCCGTCCCGACCGACGGCCAGTTCTCGCAGTACTACTCGCAGGCCATCAACAAGGACGCCCCACACCCGGCGACCGCCCGCCTGTGGCAGGAGTACCTCTACAGCGCCGAGGGCCAGAACCTGTGGCTCAAGGGGTACGCCCGCCCGGTCCTGATGACCGCCATGGAGAAGGCCGGCACCCTCGACAAGACGGCCGCCGCCAAGCTCCCCGAGGTCTCCGGGACGCCCACCTTCCCGACCGAGGAGCAGCAGGCCAAGGCCAAGACGGTCCTCGGGCAGGGCTGGGCGAAGGCCGTCTCCGGATGACGGCCACCGCCGTACGGGTCGACTCGGCGCCCGCCGCTGCGGTGAAGCGGCGGCGCCGGTCGCTCGGCTGGGTCGCCGTCGTCCCGCTGCTCGCCTTCACCGCCGTGGCCTTCGGCCTGCCCGCCCTGGCCATGCTGGACGGCGCGTTCACCGTCAAGGACCCGGTCAGCGGCGCCACTTCGTACACCGTGGACAACCTGACGTCCTCGCTACAGGGGGCGTACCTCACGGCCCTGCTCGGCAGTGTGAAGCTGTCGGCCGTGTCGGCGGCGCTGGCCGCGCTGTTCGGGCTGCCGCTCGCGCAGGCCGTGGTCACCTCCCGGTTCAGCGCGCTGCGCGAGGCCGTGCTCACCGCGTCCGGTGTCCTCGCCAACTTCGGCGGGGTTCCGCTGGCCTTCGCGTTCGTCGCCACCCTCGGCAACGCGGGCGTGCTCACCCGGCACCTGGGCCTGACCGACAAGGGCTGGGACCTCTACAGCTTCTGGGGACTGGTCATCGTCTACCTGTACTTCCTGATCCCGCTGATGGTCCTCACCATCACCCCGGCCCTCGACGGACTGCGCTCCCAGTGGCGCGAGGCCGCCCAGAACAACGGCGCCACGCCCACGCAGTACTGGCGGCATGTCGCCCTGCCGGTGCTGCTGCCCTCGCTGATGGGCGGGCTCGTGCTGCTCTTCGGCAGCGCGTTCGCCGCGTACGCCACCGCCGCAGCCATGGTCGGCAGTTCGATCCCGCTGGTCACCCTCCAGATCGCCGACGCGATCTCCGGCAACGTGCTCGTCGGCCAGGAGAACGTGGCGCTCGCCCTCAGCCTCGACATGGTCCTGGTGGCCGGACTGGTGATGGCCGTGTACCTGCCCCTTCAGCGAAGGAGCGCCCGATGGCTCGCCTGAACCTGTGGCGCTGGGGCGTGCTCGGCCTCGCCGGCCTGTACTTCCTGGTGCCGCTGGCTGCGTCGGTCGTCTTCACGGTCGACGTGCCCGGCCGGGGCGTCACCTTCGACGCCTACACACAGATCTTCGCCACCGACGGCTTCACCTCCAGCCTGCTGCTCTCACTGGAGCTGGCCGTTGCCACCATCGTCCTCGTCCTGCTGCTGATGGTGCCCGCCATGGTCGCGCTGCGGCTCGGCGCGCCCCGGCTGCGGCCGGTGGTGGAGGTGGTGTGCTCGCTGCCGCTAGTCGTGCCGCCGATCGCGTTCGTCGCCGGTATGGGCACGGTCCTGAAGTGGGGGCCCGAACACCTCTCCCGGACCCCGCTGTTCCAGACCTTCGTGGCGATCCAGAACCCGGACTTCCCCTTCGTCCTCGTCCTGGCCTACGTCGTGATGGCACTGCCCTTCGTGTACCGGGCGCTGGACGCCGGGCTGCGTGCCGTCGACGTCCGCACCCTCGTCGAGGCCGCCCGCAGCTGCGGGGCCGGCTGGCCGCAGGCTCTCCTCCAGGCAGTCCTGCCCAATCTGCGCGGCGCGCTCCTCAACGCCTCCTTCCTCACGCTGGCCCTGGTGCTCGGCGAGTTCACCGTGGCGCAGCTGCTGGGCTTCCAGCCCTTCGCCGTGTGGATCGTCAACGTCAGCGGCTCGCAGGCCCAGCTCTCCGTCGCCGTGTCCGTGCTCAGCCTGCTGGTGACGTGGGTGCTGCTCCTCGTCCTGGCCGGCTTCGGCGGACGTACCCGTACTACTTCCCGGGGATGAACCATGACCGTTCTTGAACTGACCTCGACGAAGGCGGCGACCGTCGAATTCCGGGGACTCCGAAGGGAGTTCGGCGCGACCGTCGCCCTCGACGGCCTCGACCTGACCGTCCAGCCGGGTGAACTCCTCGCCCTGCTCGGCCCGTCCGGCTGCGGCAAGACCACCGCGCTGCGCATGCTCGCCGGCTTCGAACACCCCGACTCCGGCGAGGTGCTGGTCGACGGCGAGGACGTCTCACGGGTCCCGGCCCATCGCCGCGACGCCGGGATGGTCTTCCAGTCGTACAGCCTCTTCCCGCATCTCGACGCGCTCGACAACGTGGCCTTCGGACTGCGCATGCGCAAGGTGCGTACGAGCGAACGGCGGGCGCGTGCCGCCGAGTTGCTGGAGCTGGTGGGCCTCGCCGACAAGGGCGGACGGTTCCCGCACGAGCTCTCCGGCGGTCAGCAGCAGCGCGTCGCCCTGGCCCGCGCGCTCGCCCTGCGCCCGCGTGTCCTGCTTCTCGACGAACCGCTGTCGGCGCTCGACGCCAAGGTGCGGCTCAGCCTCCGCGAGGAGATCCGGCGGCTCCAGCAGGAACTCGGCATCACCACCCTCTTCGTCACCCACGACCAGGAGGAGGCCCTGTCCATGGCGGACCGGGTCGCCGTGATGCACGCCGGACGGCTCGAACAGTGCGCGGCCCCGGCCGAGTTGTACGGCCGTCCCGCCACCGCCTTCGTCGCCGAGTTCGTCGGCACGATGAGCCGGATCCCGGGCCGGTCGGTCCAGGGCGAGGCCGAGGTGCTCGGGCAGCGGCTGCCGGTCGACGGTCCCGTGCCGTCGGCGACCGAGGTGGACGTGCTGGTGCGGCCCGAGGCCGTGCGGGTACGGGCCGAGGTCGACGGGGCCGCGCGTGTGGTCGCCACGTCCTTCCTGGGTGCGGCCGTCCGCGTCACCGTCAAGCTCGCCGACGGCACCGAGGTCAAGGCCGATCTGCCCGCGCACGAGGCCACCGATCTGGTCGCCGGTGCCGCCGTACGCGTGTCGCTGCCCCAGCGGCCGGTGCTGGTGGCGGAACGTCAACGCTGACCGCAGCCGCCGTACACCATGCAATCCCCCCACCTGAAAGAGACCACCGTGACCCGACTCCCGCTCCAGGCCGTCCTGTTCGACATGGACGGCACGCTCGTCGACACCGAGCGGCTGTGGTGGGAGGCGGTGGAACAGGTGGCCGGCCGGACGCTGACCGAAGCGGACCGGCCGGAGGTGCTCGGGCGACCCGTCGAGCACACCGCCGCCTGGCTCGCCACGGCCACCGGCACCCCGGCCGAGACGCTGGCCGACGTGCTCCACCGGGAGTTCGCGGACCGCGTCCGCACCGGCATCGTGCCCCGCCCGGGCGCGCTCGACCTGCTCGACGCCCTGGCCCGGGAGAGCGTACCGACGGCCCTGGTGACCGCGTCCCCGAGAGCCGTTGCCGACATCGTCCTCGAAGCCCTGGGCGGCGCGAGCCGCTTCGCCGTCTCCGTCACCACCGACGACACCGAGCGCACCAAGCCCGCCCCCGATCCCTACCTCGCCGCCTGCCGCAGCCTCGGCGTCGACCCGCGGGCCTGCGTGGCCGTCGAGGACACGGAGACCGGCGTCGCCTCCGCCGAGGCGGCGGGGTGCGCGGTGCTCGCCGTTCCCTCGCTCGCGCCCATCGAGGCGGGGCCCGGCCGGACCGTCCTGGCCAGCCTGACGGGCGTCACCCCGGGGCAGCTGGGCGCCCTGCTGCCGCACCGGCTGCGCGTCATGACCTGGAACCTCTGGTACGGCGGCACGAAGGTGCAATACCACCGGGCCAAGCAGCTCAAGGTCATCGCGGAGACCGACGTGGACGTGGTCGGGCTTCAGGAGACGTACGGCACCGCCGCCGAGGAACTGGCCGAGGCGCTCGGCTGGTACCACCACCGGGCCGGCGAGAACCTCGGGATCATCAGCCGCCACCCGATCACGGCCCCCCTCGGCGACCCGGACGTCGGCTTCTACGGGGCGGCCGGAGCCCGTATCGCCGTAGGAGGCCAGGAGGTGGATGTCTGGACGGTGCATCTGGACTACACGCCGTACGGGCCTTACGAATCCGCCTTCGACGGGCTGCCGGCCGGCGATCTGATCGCCCACGAGGAGGTCCGGCTCGACCAGATGCGGGACACCCTGCGCCGGATCGACGACAGCGTGCCGGCCGTCCTCGTGGGCGACTTCAACAGCCCCTCCCACCTCGACTGGCCGGACGTTGAATGGCCGGTCACGAAGGCGGCCGAGGAGGCCGGCTTCCGCGACTCCTACCGCGAGGCCCACCCGGACCCCGTACGGGACCCCGGCCACACCTGGTCCCCGGTCCACGCCGAGCACGAGGACGGCAGCGGCCGCCCGGAGCCGCAGGACCGGATCGACTTCGTCCTGCACCGGGGGCTGCGGGTGCTCGACTCCGAGACGTACGTCTGCGGCACCCCGCGGGCCTGGCCGGACGTCGAGGACAACGACTGGCCGTCCGACCACGCCGCCGTGATCACCACTTTTTCGCTGGGCAACGGGACCCGACCTGCCTAACATCGGTGTCATGACCTGGCGACATTGATCCACCAGCCGTGCCTCCCGAGGGCCGCCTCGGACGCCGTACCCACGACGTCCGAACCGCCCTTCCGGGAAGGCCACATGACACTCTCACCCGCGCGCGTGCCCGCGACCGGCGTCCGCCGGCTGACCAGCACGCTGTACGGCTACGCGTTCCTCGACGACTTCGTCCTGCTCTACCCGGTGTACGCACTGCTCTTCGCCGACACCGGCCTGTCGCTCTGGCAGATCTCCTCCCTGTTCGCCCTCTGGTCGATCACAGCCGTGCTCCTCGAAGTCCCCTCCGGGGCCTGGGCCGACGCCGTCTCGCGCCGACTGCTGTTGTGGGTGGGCCCGCTGCTCACCGCGGTCGGCTTCGCGCTGTGGGTGATCGTCCCTTCGTACTGGGCCTTCGCCCTCGGCTTCGTCCTGTGGGGCGCCGGGGGAGCGCTCGGTTCCGGCGCGCTGGAGGCGCTGGTCTACGACGAGCTGGAGCGGCTCGGCGCGGCCGAGCGGTACGCGCGCGTGGCGGGCCGGGCGCGGGCGGCACGTCTGGTGGCCACGATGACGTCGATCGGCCTCGCCGGACCGGTCTTCGCGCTGGGCGGTTACCCGGCCGTGGGCGCGGCCAGTGTGCTGGCGTGTCTGCTGGCCGCCGCGGTGGCGACCCGGTTTCCGGAACACCGGACCCGGCCCGGGAAGGGGGACGACGGCTGGGCGACGACCCTGCGCACCGGACTCGCCGAAGTCCACCGGGACCGGTCGGTACGCGGCGCTCTCCTGCTCGTCCCGGCCGTCGCCGCCGTGTGGGGCGCGCTCGACGAGTACACGCCTCTCCTGGTCCGTGACACCGGTGTGGCGGAGACGACCGTGCCCTATCTGCTCCTGCTGGTCTGGGCCCTCGTCACGGTCGGGAGCCTGTTCTCCGGGCCGGCCGAACGCCTCGGTACGACCGGACTCGCGGCGCTGCTCGCGGCCTCCGCACTCGCCCTGGCCGTGGGCGCCGCGGCCCGGACACCGGCCGGCATCGCCCTCGTGGGCCTCGCCTTCGGCGGCTTCCAGCTCGCGGAGGTGCTTGCCGACGTCCGCCTCCAGCACCGTATCGACGAGTCCCGCCGGGCCACGCTCACCTCCGTGGCGAGTCTGGGCACGGAGCTCGTGACGGTCGCCACGTTCGGCGTGTACGCCCTGCTCGGCACGGACGCGGCGCACAGCACGGTCTTCGCGGTGCTCGCGGTTCCTTACCTCGTGGTGGCGCTAGCACTGGCGTTGGCTAGAAGTCGGGCCGCCACGGCACGACCGTGAAGTCGCCCGTCCCCTTCTTGACCTTCTCGAAGGGGGCTGACCCGACGCACTTGGGCAGCTCCTTCGTCTCGACGGGGCTGCCCGTCGAGGCCCAGCTGTAGCCGAGCCGGTCGTGGTGGCCGACGTCGTGGACGGTGATGCCGACCCGCTTGCCCTCGGCGCCGGGCAGGTCGGAGGAGGTGATGACCCCGGAGACGACGGCCACCTTCCCGCCGGTCACCAGGCAGTCGACCGTGGCCCTGGCCCGGGCGCCCTCGCCGTTCAGGTAGTGGCTGAACTCGAAGGTGCCCGTGGCCTTCATCGGGTCGGCGGTGTCCTTCGCCGCGAGATGGGCGTCGAACGAGAACGTGATGTCGTCCCCGGCCGAGCGGTACAGCTTGGCGGTGCCGGTGAGTGCGGCGGCCTCCCGCTGCCGCGGTGCGTCCGACGCGGTGGCGGCCGAGGCGGCCCCGGCGGTGAGCAGCAGTGCGGAGCCGAGCACGACGATCTTCGTACGGCGGTTCATCGGGGCCCTTTCAGCAGGTCAGGTGGACAGCCCCCACTCTCCCGGCGCCGTGCCCGCGGCACATCGCGCCGGGGACGGAACCCGGTCTCCGCCACCCGGCGGGGGGAGACCGCCCGGCCCTGCGCTTCGAGGAGGACCGGAGATACGACCGACGTCGTGCAACGAATCGCCGCCCACCCCCTGGCGCACGCAACAAACCGGTCGTCGGCGCGCAACGGCTCCTTCTTGTCCGCCCAGGCAAGCCGCCCGTACCGTCTACGTGGCCCCCGCAACCACCCTTCCGCCCTGTTGAGGACACGCATGCGCACCGCCCTGCTCCAGAGCTCCGGCCGGCCCGGCTCGACCGTCGAGAACCTCAAGGTCCTCGATGAGGCCGCGGGCCGTGCCGCAGCCGCCGGCGCGGGACTCCTCGTCGCGCCGGAGATGTTCCTCACCGGGTACGCGATCGGCGACGACATCGCCCGCCTCGCCGAGCCCGCGGACGGCGACTGCGCGGACGCGATCGCCGACCTCGCCTCGCGGCACGGGCTCGCGATCGCCTACGGCTACCCGGAGCGCGACGGCGACAGCGTCTTCAACTCCGCCCAGCTGATCTCCGCCGACGGCACCCGCCTCGCGAACTACCGAAAGACCCACCTCTTCGGCTGCTTCGAGCGCGACCACTTCACCCCGGGCGAGCAGCCGGTCGTCCAGGCCGAGCTGAACGGCCTCCGCGTCGGCCTCATGATCTGCTACGACGTCGAGTTCCCGGAGAACGTCCGCGCCCACGCCCTCGCCGGCACCGACCTCCTCCTGGTGCCGACGGCACAGATGCACCCGTTCCAGTTCGTCGCCGAGTCCGTCGTCCCGGTGCGGGCCTTCGAGAACCAGATGTACGTCGCGTACGTCAACCGGGTCGGCCAGGAGGGCGAGTTCGAGTTCGTCGGGCTCTCCACGCTGGCCGGACCCGACGGGATCGCCCGCACCCGCGCCGGCCGCGGCGAGGAGCTTCTGCTCGCCGACGTCGATCCGGCGTTCCTCGCCGCCTCCCGCGAGGCGAACCCGTATCTGAAGGACCGCCGCCCCGGCCTCTACGGGTCCCTCATCTGAACCGCCCCCCTCGTTTCTGTTTGTGCAAGGAGTCCCCACCCCATGACGTCCACGGTGCCCAACGCCGTCCAGCACGCCGACGCGCAGCAGCCGCCGATCACCATGTTCGGGCCGGACTTCCCCTACGCCTACGACGACTTCCTCGCCCACCCGGCGGGCCTCGGCCAGATACCCGCGACCGGGCACGGCACCGAGATCGCGGTCATCGGCGGCGGGCTGTCCGGCATCGTGGCCGCCTACGAGCTGATGAAGATGGGCCTGAAGCCCGTCGTCTACGAGGCCGACCAGATCGGCGGGCGACTGCGGACCGTCGGCTTCGACGGGTGCGACCCTTCCCTCACCGCCGAGATGGGCGCCATGCGCTTCCCGCCCTCCTCCACGGCGCTCCAGCACTACATCGACCTCGTGGGTCTTGAGACCCAGCCCTTCCCCAACCCCCTTGCGGAGGCGACCCCTTCGACCGTCGTCGACCTCAAGGGCGAGTCGCACTACGCCGAGACGGTCGACGATCTGCCGCAGGTCTACCGGGATGTGGCGACCGCCTGGAACGCCTGCCTCGAAGAGGGCGCCGACTTCTCCGACATGAACCGGGCGCTGCGCGAGCGCGACGTGCCGCGCATCCGCGAGATCTGGGCCAAGCTCGTCGAGAAGCTCGACAACCAGACGTTCTACGGCTTCCTCTGCGACTCCGAGGCCTTCAAGTCCTTCCGGCACCGGGAGATCTTCGGCCAGGTCGGCTTCGGCACCGGCGGCTGGGACACCGACTTCCCCAACTCGATCCTGGAGATCCTGCGCGTCGTCTACACCGAGGCCGACGACCACCACCGCGGCATCGTCGGCGGCTCGCAGCAGCTTCCGCTGCGCCTGTGGGAGCGCGAGCCGGAGAAGATCGTGCACTGGGCGTACGGGACATCGCTGAAGTCCCTGCACGACAACGGCGAACCGCGCCCCGCCGTGACCCGTCTGCACCGCACCGCCGGCAACCGCATCACCGTGACCGACGCGAACGGCGACATCCGCACGTTCGAGGCGGCCGTGTTCACCGCCCAGTCCTGGATGCTGCTCTCCAAGATCGACTGCGACGACTCGCTCTTCCCGATCGACCACTGGACCGCGATCGAGCGCACCCACTACATGGAGTCCTCGAAGCTCTTCGTCCCGGTGGACCGGCCTTTCTGGCTGGACAAGGACGAGGACACCGGCCGGGACGTCATGTCGATGACGCTCACCGACCGTATGACGCGCGGGACCTACCTCCTCGATGACGGCCCCGACCGGCCCGCGGTGATCTGTCTGTCGTACACCTGGTGCGACGACAGCCTGAAGTGGCTGCCGCTGTCCGCGAACGAGCGGATGGAGGTCATGCTGAAGTCGCTCGGCGAGATCTATCCGACGGTCGACATCCGCAAGCACATCATCGGCAACCCGGTGACGGTGTCCTGGGAGAACGAGCCCTACTTCATGGGCGCGTTCAAGGCGAACCTGCCCGGCCACTACCGTTACCAGCGGCGCTTGTTCACGCACTTCATGCAGGACCGGCTGCCCGAGGACAAGCGGGGCATCTTCCTCGCCGGCGACGACATCTCCTGGACGGCGGGCTGGGCCGAGGGCGCGATCCAGACCGCGCTGAACGCGGTGTGGGGGGTCATGCACCACTTCGGTGGGGCGACCGACGGGACCAATCCCGGCCCGGGCGACATGTACGACGAGATCGCGCCGGTGGAGCTTCCGGAGGACTGACCCGGATCAGTCCGGCAGCGGGGTGAGCAGCATCCGTCCCGCGAACCCGACCACCGCGTCCAGACGCTCGGTGAACTCCTCGGCGACATCGGGGAGTTCGCGCAACGCCCACAGCGCCCGCGCCGTCGACCAGGTGGCGTCCCGGGCCCGCTCCAGGCTCCACGAGCCGAGCAGATGGGTGAGCGGGTCGGCGATCTGGAGGAGGTCGGGGCCCGGCATCAGATCTTCGCGGATGCGCTCCTCCAGCGAGACGAGGAGATCGCCCACGCGGTCGAACTCGTCCTCCAGCTCGGCCGGGGCGCAGCCGAGCGTACGACAAGTGTCCACGACGGCGAGCGCAAGATCGTGACCGATGTGCGCATTGATGCCCGCCATCGCGAACTGAAGCGGACGTACACCGGGATGGCGGCGGTACTGGAACAGCGGCCGCCAGCAGGCCGGCGGACGCCGCTCGCCGGCGACCGTGTCCACCGCCGCCAAGTACCGCTCCGCGAACCGAACATCCAGCGCGATCGCGGCCCGCGCATCGGCGAACCGACCCGCGTCGATACGCCCGTCGACGGCCTCGGTGACGGCGAGGTAGACGCGGTTGAACACGGCGACCCCGTCCCGGTCGGGCAAGGTCGCGTCGAGGGCGCGCATCCGGGAGACGACCGCGTCTACGGGTGTGGTGATCTGTTCCAATTGCCCCATGCACGCAGGGTCCCAGTCCTAGGCTGTCCGGGGAGCCGGCGGGACCGACGCTTCCCCAGAATGGGGGAACGCCCCCGTCGCGCAGGGGGAGAACACAGGGGGAACTGGACTTTGTCAGGCATACGTGCCCGCCGCCTGGCCGCACGCAGGGCCCAGCGCCGGGGCGCCGCCCGGCGCGGTGCCATGGTCGCGGTGGCCTCCGTCGTGGTCGCCCTCGGCACGGTGACCGGCATGATGTCCGCGCTCGACGACGGGCGCGGCTCCGACGAGGCCAGACCCGAGGTGACCAGTTCGCCACGCCTGGGACCGCTGCCCGCGGTCCCGTCGGCATCGCCCTCCACCAAGTCGGCCGTTTCCCCGTCTCCTTCACCCTCCGCATCGAAGAAGAAGGAAGAGAGCAGCCCGACTCCCTCACCCACCAAGACCGAGCGGGAGCGCCAGACCGCCGCCGCGTTCACGCGCCTCTACCGCCACCCCGAGTCCCAGGTGCTCGACTGGGTCAGCGCCAACCCCGGCGATCCGCGCCGCGCGGTCATCGAGTCCCGGATAGCCGATCATCCGGCGGCGGTGTGGTTCGCCGACTTCACCCCGGCCACCATCACCGCCCGGGTCCGCGCGGTCACCTCCGGCGGCACGGCGCAGGGCCGGGTGCCGGTGGTGGTGTCGTACGCGATCCCGGACCGCGACTGCGGCGGGGCCTCGCAGGGTGGTGCGCCCGACCTGGGGGCGTACGACGCCTGGATCGACGCCTTCGCGGCGGGGCTGGGCTCCGCCGACGTCATCGTGATCCTGGAGCCCGACTCGATCGCCCAGGCCGACTGCCTCTCCGCCGGTGCCCGGGCCGACCGCTTCGCCTCGCTGGCCCGCGCGGGCCGCGTCCTCAAGACCGCGAACCCCAAGGCGCGGGTCTACTTCGACGCGGGCCACTCCGGCTGGAACTCGGCGGCCAAGCAGGCGGCGCTGCTGAAACAGGCGGGCGCCGCCTCGGCCGGCTCCTCCGATGGCATCTTCAGCAATGTCTCCAACTTCCACCGCACGGACGCCGAGACCGCCTACGACCGTCAGGTCCTCGACGCCCTGGACGGCCCGGCGAGCCTCGGCGCGGTGATCGACACCAGCCGCAACGGCAACGGCGCCCCGGCCGGCGGACAGTGGTGCGACCCGTCCGGCCGCAAGCTCGGGCGCACCCCGACCCTGAACACGGGGGAGGCGGGCATCGACGGCTATCTGTGGGTGAAACTGCCGGGCGAGTCGGACGGCTGCAAGGGTGCGCCCGGCACGTTCACACCGTCGTACGCCTACGATCTGGCGCGCTGAGTCGCGCGTTCGGTCGGGGAGCGCCTCGGCCTGCCGCCTTTTCCCGGCGCCGGCCGAAACCTGACAGGAGCTTTGCCGCGGGTGTGTTGTAGCTGCAACTCATTCGCACAAACCTGGAGGCGGGGCTGAAAACAGCCGATCGCCGAGAAGTAAGGCCCGCGTCTCCATGACCACCGCTCCCGATTCCGCCCGCCCGGCCACCGCCGGAGCCCGCGGTTTCTCGTGGCACCGCATCCGTACGTCGATGACCCGCAAGGAATGGGCGAGCCTCGGCGGAATGGCCGCGTTCATCCTGGCGCTGCACGTCGTCGGCTGGTTCACGCTGGTGGTGATCGTCGCCCCGGAGCACTACAGCCTGGGCACCAAGACCTTCGGCATCGGTATGGGCGTCACCGCCTACACGCTCGGCATGCGGCACGCCTTCGACGCCGATCACATCGCCGCCATCGACAACACCACGCGCAAGCTGATGGGCGAGGGGCAGCGGCCGCTGTCGGTGGGTTTCTGGTTCTCGCTGGGCCACTCGACCATCGTCTTCGCCCTCACCTTCCTGCTCTCCATCGGCGTCAGGGCGCTGGCGAGCCCGGTCGAGAACGACGGCTCCGGGCTGCACGACGTCACCGGCTGGATCGGCACGACCGTCTCCGGCACCTTCCTCTACCTCATCGCGATCATCAACCTGGTGATCATGGTCGGGATCTGGAAGGTCTTCCGGCAGATGCGCTCCGGTCACTTCGACGAGGCCGCCCTCGAAGAGCAGCTCAACAACCGGGGTTTCATGAACCGTCTGCTGGGCCGCCTGATGAAGTCGATCACCAAGCCGTGGCAGATGTATCCGCTGGGCGTCCTCTTCGGCCTCGGCTTCGACACGGCGACCGAGGTGGCCCTGCTGGTGCTGGCCGGTTCGGGCGCTGCCTCCGGACTGCCCTGGTACGCGATCCTGTGCCTGCCCGTCCTGTTCGCCGCCGGCATGTCGCTGCTGGACACGATCGACGGCTCGTTCATGAACTTCGCGTACGGCTGGGCGTTCTCCAAGCCGGTCCGCAAGGTCTACTACAACCTCACGATCACCGGGCTGTCCGTCGCCGTCGCGCTCATCATCGGCACCGTCGAACTCCTCGGCCTGATCGCCGAGAAGGCGGATCTGCACGGCCCCTTCTGGGACTGGGTGTCCGGCCTCGACCTCAACATCATCGGCTACCTCATCGTCGGCCTGTTCTTCGCCACCTGGGCGCTGGCCCTGCTGGTGTGGAAGGTCGGCCGGATCGAGGAGAAGTGGACGGCGGGCCTGACCGAGCCCGCCCCGGCCGAACGGAGCTGACGGCACCCACTCCGCGTCCACGTCCGCCGGTCAGCGGGTGCGTTCACCGCTCACTCTTCCTCGCTCGCGATCGCGTTGACCGCCGCGGCGGCGATGGCGCTGCCGCCCCTGCGGCCCCGTACCACCAGGTGCTCCAGACCGGAGGGGTGCGCGGCCAGGGCGTCCTTGGACTCGGCGGCGCCGACGAAGCCGACCGGGACGCCGATGACGGCGGCGGGCCGGGGGGCGCCCTGCTCGATCATCTCCAGGAGGCGGAAGAGGGCGGTGGGCGCGTTGCCGACGGCGACCACCGCGCCCTCCAGCCGGTCGCGCCACAGCTCCAGCGCGGCGGCGCTGCGCGTGGTGCCCAGCTTCGCCGCCAGCTCCGGGACGGCCGGGTCGGAGAGCGTGCAGAACACGTCGTTGCCGGCGGGCAGCCGCCTGCGGGTCACGCCGCTGGCCACCATCTGGACGTCGCAGAAGACGGGCGCGCCGGCGCGCAGGGCCTCGCGGGCGCGGGCGACCACGGAAGGCGTGTAGGCCAGGTCCCGCACCAGGTCGACCATTCCGCAGGCGTGGATCATCCGGACGGCGACCTGGCTGACGTCGGCGGGCAGGCCCGCGAGGTCCGCCTCCGCGCGGATGGTGGCGAAGGACTGGCGGTAGATGGCCGCGCCGTCCTTCTCGTAGGCGTACGCAGTGGACATGGCGGCGAGCTTACCTACCGCCTGATCCACAACCCACCCCTCCTGCTGATAGCGTGCAGTTGCATATGATTGGCAATAACGTCGGAGGATGTTGGACATGGCGGTTTACACGCTCCCGGAGCTTCCGTACGACTACGCGGCGCTCGAACCGGTCATCAACCCGCAGATTGTCGAGCTGCACCACGACAAGCACCATGCCGCGTACGTGAAGGGGGCCAACGACACGCTGGAGCAGCTCGCGGAGGCGCGGGACAAGGAGACGTGGGGCTCGATCAACGGCCTGGAGAAGAACCTGGCCTTCCATCTCTCCGGGCACATCCTGCACTCCATTTACTGGCACAACATGACCGGTGACGGCGGCGGCGAGCCCCTCGCCGCGGACGGCGTGGGTGACCTCGCGGACGCGATCGCCGAGTCCTTCGGATCCTTCGCCGGTTTCAAGGCGCAGCTGACCAAGGCCGCCGCCACCACACAGGGTTCCGGCTGGGGCGTCCTCGCCTTTGAGCCGCTCAGCGGCCGGCTGATCGTCGAGCAGGTCTACGACCACCAGGGCAACGTCGGTCAGGGCTCGACCCCGATCCTGGTCTTCGACGCCTGGGAGCACGCCTTCTACCTTCAGTACAAGAACCAGAAGGTCGACTTCATCGACGCCATGTGGGCGGTCGTCAACTGGCAGGACGTGGCCCGGCGTTACGCCTCGGCCGAGGAGCGCGGCGACAGCCTGCTGCTCGCGCCCTGAGGGCTCGGCTCCGGTTCCCGCGAGTGTGCAGGTCACCCGCGGGAGCCCTGCTGCGGAGGATCACCTACGAGGAGCCACGGCGTCCGGAGCACTCACCTTCGGCCGGTCCCGGTCGCCGGCCCGCAGCACGCCCGCGAACGCGACAAGTCCGCAGGACAGCACGGTCACCAGGCCGAACGACACCACCAGGCTGGTTGCCTGGGCGAGCGTGCCGATGGCGCTCGGTGCGACCAGGCCCGAGGTGTAGGTGATGGTCGCGACGCCCGCGATGGCCAGGCTGGGGTTCGTCCCGCTGCGGCCCGCCGCCGCGAAGCACAGCGGCACGACCACCGCGATACCGAAGCCCATCAGCGCGAATCCCGTCATCGCCACCGCCGGATGACCCGAGACGACGATCAGCAGCCCGCCGAGCACGGCGAGGACGCCGCCCGAGCGCACCGTGCGCACGGAGCCGAACCGGTCCACCACCTTGTCCCCGGCGATCCGGGCGATCGCCATGGTGAGCGTGAAGCCCGTCGTACAGGCCGCCGCCAGACCGGCCGAAGCCTCCAACTGGTCGCGCAGATAGACCGCCGACCAGTCCAGGCTCGCGCCCTCCGCGAACACCGCGCAGAACCCGACCGCGCCGATCAGCAGCGCCGACCGTGGCGGCAGCGCGAAGCGGGGCGGCGGCTCCTCGTCCTCGGCCGGCTGGAGGTCGAGCACCCACCTGCACGCGGCCACACCCAGCACGGTCAGGACGGCCGCCGCCAGTACGTGATGCACCCGGGCGTCCGCGCCGAGATGCGCGGCGAGCGTGCCGCCCGCCGAGCCGATCAGGGCGCCCGCGCTCCACATGCCGTGCAGCCCGGACATGATCGACCGGCCAAGGCGGTTCTCCACCTCGACGCCGAGCGCGTTCATCGCCACGTCCGCCATACCCGCCGTGGCGCCGTACGTGAACAGGGCCAGGCAGAGCGTCGGCAGGTTCGGGGCGAAGGAGGGCAGGACCAGTGAGAGCGTCCACAGCGCGATCAGGCCGCGCAGGGCGTTCCGGGCGCCGAAGCGGTGGCTGATCCGGCCCGCGAGCGGCATCGCGACGGAGGCGCCGAGCGCCGGGAAGGCGAGGGCGAGCCCCAACTGGCCCGCGCTCACCCCGGCATGATCCTGGATCCAGGGCACCCGGGTCGCGAACGAGCCGGTGACGGCGCCGTGCACGGCGAAGACGGCGGCCACGGCATAGCGGGCCCGCCTCACCTCGCGTAGGTCGTACACCACTGCACTCATTCTCCGGCCCCTCCCTGGCTCACGGTCGCCGCTGGCGCCGCGTAAACTATCAGGAACCCTGCCTGATAGATAGCGGATTACCGGTCGCCCGATCTGGAAGGATCCCGGCATGCCCGCATCCCCGAGTACCGCCCGAGCCATCAACGACCGGCTCGCCCTGCGTCTGCTCCAGCGGGAGGGCCCGTTGACGGCAGGGCAGTTGAAGGAGCTGACCGGACTGTCCCGGCCGACCGTCGCCGACCTCGTCGAACGCCTCGCCGCCTCGGGTCTGATCGAGGTCGTGGGGGAGTCGGGCGCGCAGCGGCGCGGGCCGAACGCGAAGCTGTACGGGATCGTGGCCGGCCGGGCCCGGCTGGCCGCGCTCGACGTGCGCACCGAGGGCGTCTCCGTCGTCGTGTCCGACCTGCTCGGGAAGGTGCTCGCCGAGGCCTCCGTGCCGATCGGCGACGACACGGGCACGGGACCGGCGGTGGAGCAGGCGGTGACGCTGGTCGAGCGTGTGGCGAAGGAGGCCACGGTGCTGGCGGCGCCTCCGCGTGAGCCCGTTCCGGATTGGGGGAGGCTGCACACCGTGGGCATCGGCGTGCCCGGCCTGATCGACCCGGCCGGCGGTGAACTCCGGGACTCCTCGGGCCTGCCCGAGTGGCATCGCCGACTGGTGGCCGCCCTTCAGGAACGGTTTCCGGACGCCCGCGTGAGCGTGGAGAACGAGACCAACCTCGCGGCTCTGGCGGAGATGCGCGACGGCGCCGCCCGGGACCGTGACACCTTCGTACTGCTCTGGCTCGGCATGGGCATCGGCGCCGCCGTCGTCCTCGACGGACGGCTCCGCCGCGGGGCCTCCGGCGGCACGGGCGAGATCGGCTTCCTGCCGGTTCCGGGTACCACGGGTCTGCCGTCGGCGACCGACTGTGAGGGCGGCTTCCACTCGCTGGCCGCGGCGGGGGCGGTGGCGGCGCTCGCCGCGGAACACGGGCTGACGGCATCCGCGGGCGCGGGGTCGGAGTATGCCGCGGAGGTCGTTCGGGAGGCGGTGCGGCTGACGGCCGTGGGAGGTGCGCCCGGTGCGCCCGCCGGCCGTTTCCTGGACGCCCTCGCCGACCGCGTGGTCCTCGGCGCCGCCGCCGTCGCCTCCGTGCTGGACCCCGGCTGCCTGGTGCTGGCGGGCGAGGTGGGCCGGGCGGGCGGCGAGGTACTGGCCGAACGGGTCCAGACCCGCCTTGCCCGGATGTCGCCGCTGCCCACGGAGGTACGCGCCACCAGCCTGGGCGGCGGCGCCGTCCTGCGCGGCGCGCTGCTGACCGCCCGCGACCGCGCTCAGGAGGAACTGTTCGCCCCGGCGGAACGCTGAGCGCTCCGCGGGCTGTGTCGATATGCGGCTCCGCCGCGGGGGCCGCAATGGGTCGTCGGTCGGCTGCGGGTCCGTGGTGGCTGGTCGCGCCCACGCGGCAGAGCCGCACATCGATACAGCCCCGCGCCCCTTTGGGGCGTTGGCGAACCGGAGCTGACTTCGCCGCCAGGGTCGGACGCCCCTCACGCCCGTCGCCCCTCCCCGAACCGTGCCGTCAAGTACTCTTCGAACGACCCCTTCCCCACGGCCAGTTCCGGCGTGAGGTGACCGCCCGCGCGGAACGCCCGGTACGCGCTGCCCGCGAGCGGCACGTTCAGGATTCGCCGCTTCCGCCCGGTCGCCGCCAGATACGTGCGGGCCAGCGATTCGAAGGACCGCACCTGAGGTCCGCCCATGTCCTCGACGCGGCCGGCCGGAGGGCCCGCGGCCAGTTCGGCGAGGCGGTTCGCGACCTCGGCCACCTCGATCGGTTGGTCCGGGACACCGGCCGGCAGCAGCATCACGGGCGGTTTGGCCAGCGCCCCGAACACCTGCACGAGCAGATCGTGGAACTGGGTCGCACGCAGTACCGTCCAGCCCAGCCCGGAATCCTCGATGAGCCTCTCCACGGCGAGCTTGGACCTGTAGTAGCCGAACGGCACCCGGTCCACGCCGACGATCGAGATGTAGACCAGATGCCCCACACCCGCCCGCCGCGCGGCCGCGATGAGATGAGCCGCCGCCTGCTCGTCACCACCGCGCGGGCTGGTGGCGCAGTGCACGATCGCCTCCACGCCGGAAACGGCCGTGTCCAGTCCGCTGCCGCCCTCGCGCAGATCGACGGCGTACGGCTGACTGTGCCTGCTCAGCACCCGCACCTCGTGCCCGTCCGCCCGCAGCCGCTCGGCGACGATCCGGCCGAGTGTTCCGGTCCCGCCGGTCACCAGGATCGTGGTCATGCTGCTTCCGTCCCTTCGGCACCGAGCACTCCCGGCCGGAGCGCCCTACCTCAGCCAGGACCGAGTAGCCCCCGGAAGCGTGACAGCCCAAGCGGTTCCGGCGAAGTCCTATGCAGCTCCGCCGCGATGGGGGTCCCCCCGCTCGAGCGGAGCCGAGAGTGGGGGAGTGACCAGCCACGACGGACCCGCAGTCGACGCACCGGACTTCCAGCGGAGCGCTTACGCGGCGCCGAGCTGACGTCGTACGAACTCCAGCTTCTCGGGGTTCACCACGGCCCGCACCCGCACGATCAACCCGTCCCGCGCCTCCAGCGCGAACACGCTGACCAGCGCGTCGCCGTCCCACGCGGCCAGCGCGCCCGAGCCGTTGATCTCGGCCTCGGTGAAGTGCAGCCCTGCGGCGAACCCCCGCAGGGCGCCCGCCAGGAACCGCAGCACCTTCTCGTGCCCCTCGATCGGCCGCCGGGCCGCGGTGACCTTGCCGCCACCGTCGCTCCACCAGGTCACATCGGCGGCGAGCAGCTTCTCCAGGCTGCTCAGATCGCCTTCGCGGGCCGCCGTGATGAACGACGCGACAAGCTCCTCCTGCCGCTCGGGCGCGGGCTCGAACCGGGACCGCTCCTCACCGACCCGCTGCACCGCACGCCGGTACAGCTGACGGCAGTTGGCCTCGGTCAGCTCCAGCACCTCGGCGATCTCCCGGTGCCCGTACGCGAACGCCTCCCGCAGCACGTACACCGCACGCTCGGTCGGTGTCAGCCGCTCCAGAAGCACCAGCAGCGCCAGCGACACGGCCTCGCGCTGCTCGGCCGACTCCATCGGGCCGAGCGTGCCGTCCGAGGTGAGCACGGGCTCCGGCAGCCAGGGCCCGACGTACTGCTCGCGCCGGGCCCGGGCGGACGTCAGCCGGGAGAGACAGAGGTTGGTGACGACCTTGGCGAGCCAGGCGCCGGGGTACTCGATCGTCGTGCGGTCGGCCCCGCTGAACCGCAGATACGCGTCCTGGACCGTGTCCTCGGCCTCGTCCGCGGAGCCCAGCATGCGGTAGGCCAGTCCGAACAGGCGCGGGCGATGGGCCTCGAACTCGTCGGCGGGCGCGAAGGTCATGCCTTCACCCTGCCAGACCTGCGGGGACCCGGGAGTTGGGAGGGCCCGGCGGCGGGCAAGGGCCGTCGTCACCGCCGCCGGGCCGGTCTGCTCGGGATGAGACCTTGGTAGACGACGATAGAAAGGACTAGACCATTGCGTCAATAGGTGTGGACCAATCTCAAGGCCGCTCTCCTGTGCCCGAGTTGGAGCCGCCGCGGCCTGCCCGGGAAGTCCACAGGTGCCGCCTGTGAGCCACTGCACATGCTTCACCCGTATGGACTTCGGCCAGGCGTGGCACACTGGCCGTGTACCAGAAGCAGCGCACTCCGGGGTCGGTGAAAGTCCGAACCGGCGGTTACAGTCCGCGACCCGGTCGCCTCCAGCGACCGGTTGACCAGGTGAAATTCCTGGACCGACGGTTAAAGTCCGGATGGGAGGCAGTGCGCGGCGGGCGGGCATTCGTGCGCGCCGCCGATCATGCTCGTCCTTTCGGGGACGGGTCCGTCCGGCGTCGCCCCAGTGCCGTAGTCCGTACATTCTGTCGTCATCGACAGCCCCGGAGTCCGTGCCCCAAGTGGCAGGAGGACCCGGGAAGTGTTCACCGGAATCGTCGAAGAGCTGGGCGAGATCACCGCTGTCGAGAACCTCGGCGACGCGTCCCGCTTCCGGCTGCGTGGCCCCATCGTCACCGAGGGCGCGAAGCACGGCGACTCCATCGCCGTGAACGGCGTGTGTCTCACCGTCGTCGACCACGAGGGCGACGAGTTCACCGCCGACGTCATGGCGGAGACCCTGAACCGCTCCAGCCTGGGTGTCCTCGCCGTGGGCTCCCGCGTCAACCTCGAACGCCCCACCGCCGTCGGCGCCCGCCTCGGCGGCCACATCGTGCAGGGCCATGTCGACGGCACCGGGGAGGTCCTGGAGCGCAAGCCGTCCGACAACTGGGAGATCGTGAAGATCTCCCTCCCCGCGGACCTCACGCGCTATGTCGTGGAGAAGGGCTCCATCACCGTCGACGGCATCAGCCTCACCGTCGTCGACGCCGGCCCCGACTACTTCTCCGTCAGCCTGATCCCCACCACCCTCGCCCTGACCACGCTCGGCCTCAAGCAGCCCGGCGACCCGGTCAACCTCGAGGTCGACGTCATCGCCAAGTACGTCGAGCGGCTGCTCACGGCGGGCCGGGGGGCAGCACAGTGAACGGGCTGAACTCCGAGGCCTTCGTCCTGTTCGACCAGCACATCCTCTGGTCGGACATGATCGGCAACGTCCTCGGCCTGATCGCCCTCGCGCTCGGCTGGCGGCGCTCCCTGTGGACCTGGCCGGTGCAGTTCCTCTCCGGTCTCATCCTCTTCGGGGCCTTCTTCGGCCACCTGACCGGCAGCGCCGGCAAACAGACCGTCGTCATGGCCGTCGCCCTGTACGGCTGGTGGCAGTGGAACCGCATGAAGGGCCGAGCCGAAGACGGTGGCGACGGCCAGATCGCCCCGCGGTTCGCCACCTGGCGAGAGCGCGGCGCGATGGTCGCCGCGGCCGCCGTCGGCACGGTCGCGGTGGCCCTGCTCTTCAAGGCGTACCCGACCCTGTCCTGGGACCCTTGGCCGGACGCCTACATCTTCGTCGGCACCATCGTCGCGATGTACGCCCAGGCCCGCGGCATGGTCGAGTTCTGGTTCGCCTGGCTGCTCGTCGACCTGGTCGGCGTGCCGCTCAACTTCGCCAATGGCTACGCCTTCTCCGGCTTCGTCTACGTCATCTACGGCGCACTCGTCCTGTGGGGCATGCGCGACTGGTGGCTGCGCTCCCGCAACGGCGCGCGGCCCATCCTGGAAGGAGCGCCGGTATGAGTGCGGCACCCGTCCTGTACAGCACGGACAACATCGAGGACTGGTCGCTCGACCCGATCGAGCAGGCCATCTCCGACATCGCCGCCGGCCGCCCGGTCGTGGTCGTCGACGACGAGGACCGGGAGAACGAGGGCGACCTCGTCATCGCCGCCGAGATGGCGACCCCCGAAATCGTCGCCTTCATGATGAGCGAGTGCCGTGGCCTGATCTGCGCCCCCATGGAGGGCGGTGAGCTGGACCGGCTGAGGCTGCCGCAGATGGTCGAGGACAACACCGAGTCCATGAAGACCGCGTTCACCGTCTCCGTGGACGCCTCCGCCGCGCACGGCGTGAGCACCGGTATCTCCGCCTCCGACCGCGCGACCACGCTCCGGCTCCTCGCGAGCGGAGACGCCGAGGACGGCGACTTCGTCCGCCCCGGCCACATCTTCCCGCTGCGCGCCAGGCCCGGCGGCGTACTGGTCCGCAACGGCCACACCGAGGCCGCCGTCGACCTCGCCCGCCTCGCGGGTCTGCGCCCGGCCGGCGCCATCGTCGAGATCGCGGGAGAGGACGGCCGTATGCTCCGCCTCCCCGAACTGATCCCGTTCGCCCGCAAGCACGGCCTGACGATCATCTCCATCGAGGACCTGATCGCCTACCGCCGGACCTCGGAGCCCACCGTCCGCCGTGAGGCGGAGACCCAGCTCCCCACCGCCTTCGGCGACTTCACGGCGTACGGCTACCGCTCCACCGTCGACGGCGTCGAGCACGTCGCCCTCGTGCACGGCGAGATCGGCGACGGCGAGGACGTCCTCGTCCGTGTCCACTCCGAATGCCTCACCGGCGACATCTTCCACTCCCTGCGCTGCGACTGCGGCCCCCAGTTGAGTGCCTCCCTGGAGCGCATCCAGGCCGAGGGCAGGGGAGTGGTGGTCTATCTGCGCGGCCACGAGGGCCGCGGCATCGGTCTGCTGTCCAAACTGAGGGCGTACGAGCTCCAGGAGCGCGGCCGCGACACCCTCGACGCCAACCTGGAACTCGGTCTGCCGGCCGACGCCCGGGACTACGGCGCCGGCGCACAGATCCTGGAGGACCTCGGCGTCCGCAGTGTGCGGCTGATGACCAACAACCCCGACAAGACCGACGCGCTCGTCCGCCACGGCCTCAAGGTCAACGGCCGTGAGCCGATGCCCGTACAGGCGGGCGAGCACAACCTCCGCTACCTGCGCACCAAGCGGGACCGGATGGGGCACGACCTGCCCTGGCTGGACACGACCACCGTGTCCGCCTGCGGCAACCAGTAGAAGAGCCACGAGGAGAGACGAGAGACGTGAGCGGCAAGGGTGCACCGGAACTGTCCGTACGCAATGTGGGCGACCTGCGGGTCGCCGTCATCGCGGCACAGTGGCACGACAAGGTGATGGACGGCCTGGTGGACGGCGCCCTGCGCGCCCTGCACGACCTCGGCATCGACGAGCCGACCCTCCTCAGGGTCCCCGGCAGCTGGGAACTCCCGGTCGTCGCCAAGGTCCTCGCGGGCCGGGGCTACGACGCGGTCGTCGCCCTCGGCGTCGTCATCCGCGGCGGCACCCCCCATTTCGAGTACGTGTGCCAGGGCGTCACCCAGGGTCTCACCCAGGTCTCCGTCGAGACCGGCGTCCCCATCGGCTTCGGCGTGCTGACCTGCGACACCGAGGAGCAGGCCCTCGACCGGGCCGGGCTGCCCGGCTCGAACGAGGACAAGGGACACGAGGCGGTGACAGCGGCGGTGGCGACGGCGGCCACCCTCCGCTCAGTATCCGAACCGTGGCGCTAGGCGGGTCGGCACACCGCGTAAAGTGGGCGCCACCATGTCCAATAAGACGTTCGAGGAGCTCTTCACCGAGCTCCAGCACAAGGCCGCAAACGGCGACCCCGCCACGTCCCGCACCGCGGAACTGGTCGAGAAGGGCGTCCATGCCATCGGCAAGAAGGTCGTCGAGGAGGCCGCCGAAGTCTGGATGGCCGCCGAGTACGAGGGCAAGGAGGCAGCCGCCGAGGAGATCTCGCAGCTGCTCTACCACGTTCAGGTGATGATGGTCGCCCGCGGCATCTCCCTGGACGACGTCTACGCCCACCTCTGAGCCGTAAACCGCACACCCGCACCGTACGCACGAACAAAGGAAGCCGACCTCATGCTGCGCATCGCCGTCCCCAACAAGGGTTCCCTGTCCGGCCCTGCGGCGGAGATGCTGCATGAGGCCGGCTACCAGCAGCGCCGCGAGTCCAAGGAACTGCGGATCGTCGACCCGCACAACGAGGTCGAGTTCTTCTACCTCCGCCCCCGCGACATCGCGATCTACGTCTCCTCCGGCCGCCTCGACATCGGCGTCACCGGCCGCGATCTGCTCATCGACTCCGGCGCCAGGGCCGAGGAGATCCTCCCGCTCGGCTTCGCCCGCTCCACCTTCCGCTACGCCACCAAGCCCGGCACGGCGAAGGGCGTCGAGGACCTCGACGGCATGACGGTCGCCACCTCGTACGAGGGCATCGTCGCCAAGCACCTCGCCGACCACGGCATCGACGCCTCCGTGGTCCACCTCGACGGCGCCGTCGAGACCGCCATCGAACTCGGTGTCGCCGAGGTCATCGCGGACGTCGTCGAGACCGGCACCTCACTGCGCAACGCGGGCCTTGAGGTCTTCGGCGAGCCGATCATGACGTCCGAGGCCGTCGTGATCCGCCGTACCGGCGCGGAGCCCGATGACAGCGCCGAGCCAAAGGTGCAGCAGTTCCTGCGCCGCCTCCAGGGTGTCCTGGTCGCCCGGACTTACGTGATGATGGACTACGACTGCCGTGTCGAGCAGTTGGAGAAGGCCGTAGCGCTCACGCCCGGTCTGGAGTCCCCGACGGTCTCGCCGCTGCACAACGAGGGCTGGGTCGCCGTCCGCGCGATGGTCCCGGCCAAGGAGGCCCAGCGGATCATGGACGACCTGTACGACATCGGTGCCCGGGCCATTCTGACCACCGCCATCCACGCCTGCCGCCTCTGAGGGGCAGTGGAGAACATGTCCGACCTGCCTGCCCTCCCCGTCACGTTCCGGCCGGGCCACACCCGGGCCGTCCTGCTCACCGCCGGTGCCGCGATCTTCGTGGTCATCACGACCGTCGCGATGCTGCTGGAGCAGCTCAGCCCGGGCGAGCGCCTCAGCTTCGTCCTCACGGGGGCGTTGCTCTTCGGAGTGCTGCTCATGCTCTCCCGGCCGAAGGTGCTCGCCGACGAGTCGGGCGTCACCGTGGTGAACATCGCCAGCAGCCGCCATCTGGAGTGGGCCGAGATTCTTCAGGTGAACCTGCGTCCGGGCGACCCCTGGGTGTTCCTCAACCTCAGCGACGGCACCAGCCTGCCCGCGCTCGGCATCCAGCCGGGCATCGCCAAGCAGCGCGCCATCGCCGACGCCAGGACCCTGCGGGCGCTCGCCGAAGCGCGTTCCACAGCGCGTCCCGAGGAACATCACGGCTGACTCGGGGGCGTCCACCCTGCCGCACATGCCCCTGTCTTGATTAATCTGTTGGCGGAGGCTTTTTTCGCTGCGCCTCCGCCCCTGCGCGCCACCCGGTGCCCAGGGGTTCCTGCTACGCGAGGAGTGACCCTCTCCGGCGATGGACGGATCGTCCTGTAGTACTTGCGCCGCCCCCGGTCGACATAGCGTCGAGGCGGCGGCATCATGACCACCCCTCTGCTGCTCCTCGGAGCCGCATTCCTGTTGATTCTCGCCAACGGCTTCTTCGTGGCGGCCGAGTTCGGCCTGGTGACGGTCGAGCGCCCGGACGCCGAGAAGGCCGCGGCCGAAGGCGACCGACGGGCCCGTACGGTCGTCGAGTCGCTGAAGGAGCTGTCCTTCCAGCTCTCCGGCACCCAACTCGGCATCACCATCACCTCCCTCGTCGTCGGCATGCTCGCCGAACCGGCGCTCGCCCAGTTGCTGGACGGCCCGTTCACGGCGATCGGCATCCCCGACGGCGCGGTGCCCGGCGTCGCCGTGGTCGTCGGCATGCTGTTGGCCTCGGCCGTGCAGATGGTGATCGGCGAACTCGTGCCCAAGAACTGGGCGGTCTCCCGCCCGCTCCAGGTCGCGCGCTTCGTCGCCGGCCCGCAGCACGCCTTCGCCCGTCTGTTCCGCCCGGTGATCGCCGGCCTGAACGCGGTCGCCAACCGGCTCGTCCGCACCCTGGGCATCGAGCCCGCCGAGGAGCTGGCCTCCGCCCGCACCCCCGGCGAACTCGTCTCTCTCGCCCGGCACTCCGCCCGCGCCGGCACCCTGGAACAGGACACGGCGGACCTGTTCGTACGGACCCTGTCGCTCGGCGAGCTGACCGCACAGCACGTCATGACCCCGCGCGTGAAGGTCAGCGCGCTCCAGTCGTCGGCGACCGCCGAGGACGTGGTCAATCTCACCCGCGCCACCGGTCTGTCCCGCTTCCCGGTCTACCGGGAGCGGATCGACGAGATCGTCGGCATGATCCACCTCAAGGACGCCCTGGCGGTCCCCGTCCACGAACGGCTGCGCACCCCCGTCACCCGGATCGCGCAGACCCCCCTGCTGGTCCCCGAGACCCTGCCCGTGCAGCCGCTGCTGGCGCGCCTGCGCAGCGAGCAGCCCATCGCCGTCGTCGTCGACGAGTACGGCGGCACGGCGGGCGTCGTCACGCTGGAGGACATCGTCGAGGAGATCGTCGGCGAGGTCCGCGACGAGCACGACGGTCAGGACGTGCCCGAATTCGCCCCCGCCCCGCCGGAGGACGGCAGGCCCGCGTGGGACGTCGACGGCAGTTGCCGCGTCGACATCCTTCAGCGCATAGGCCTCGACGTGCCCGAGGGGCCCTACGAGACGGTCGCCGGCCTGGTCGCCGATCTGCTCGGCCGGATCCCGGCCGTCGGCGACAAGGCCGAACTGCCGGGCTGGCGGCTCGCCGTGCGCCAGGTCGGCCACTACCGCGCGGAGCGGGTACGGCTGGTCAGAACGGCACTGGTTGCCGTGGAGGCCGTCCGATGAGCGTGCTCCAACTTCTGTTCGCCGGGCTGCTGGTGCTCACCAACGGCTTCTTCGTCGGCGCCGAGTTCGCCCTTGTCTCCGTACGCCGCAGCCAGATCGAACCGCTCGGTACCGCCAGGGCACGGCAGGTGCTGTACGGCCTGGAGCGGCTGCCGCAGATGATGGCCGCGGCCCAGTTCGGCATCACCGTCTGCTCGCTGACACTGGGCGCGGTCGCCGAGCCGACGGTCGCAAGCATCCTGGAACCGTTCTTCGAATGGATCCACCTCCCGCACGCGATGATCCATCCGCTGGGCTACGTCATCGCCCTGGCCACCGTGGTCTTCTTCCACCTCGTCATCGGCGAGATGCTCCCGAAGAACCTCGCGATGGCCGCCCCGGAGAAGGTCGCGCTGTGGCTCAGCCCCGGACTGGTGGCCTTCGCCCGGCTCTGCAAGCCGATCACCGTGGCCCTCGGCGCCTGTGCCCAGGGCATCCTGCGGCTCTTCCGTGTCGAGCCCAAGGACGAGGTCGAGGCGGTCTTCACCAGCGAGCAGCTCAACCGGCTGGTGGAGGACTCCGGCCAGGCCGGCCTGCTCGACCCCGAGGAGCAGGAGCGGTTGGAGGACGCGCTGGAACTGGGCTCCCGGCCGGTCACCGATGTGCTCCTCGGCCGCGAGTCGCTGGTGACCGTCCCTCCCTCGGTCACCCCGGGCCAGATCATCGAGCTCACCGCCCGCACCGGGTACTCGCGCTTTCCGATCGTGGCCGAGAACGGTGCCTTCATGGGGTACCTGCACGTCAAGGACGTACTCGACCTGGAGGAGTCCGAGCGTGCGGTGCCGCAGCAGATCTGGCGGCCGATGACGACCCTGCGGTCGGAGCTGCCGCTGGATGACGCGCTGACGGTGATGCGGCGGGCCGCGACGCACCTTGCGCAGGTGGCCGACGGGGCCGGGAAGGTCCTGGGGCTCGTGGCGCTGGAGGATGTGCTGGAGCTCCTGGTGGGTGAGGTGCGGGACCCTGCGCATCGCGAGGTGACCGCCGTGCCCAAGGTGTCCGAGCCCCGGTCGGGGGCGCCGGAGGAGGTTCTGGCGAGCTGATCGCGAGCGGAGCCGCAGGGTCCCTCACATCGTCGACGGATCCTGCGGCCCCCGCCCCGACAGCACCTCCCCGTACGCCTGCATGAGGTCGGGCAGTCGGAGTGTCGACAAGTCGTCACGGGTCAGCGTCCCGGGATAGGCGGACAACCGCAGATCCCGGTACGCGCAGCTCTTCTCGTACAGCGTCCGCAGGAACCGTCCGTTCCCCAGCTCGTCGATCCACCCCTGGTCGACGACATGCCCCGCGATGGACCGCAGCTCGTCCAGCGCCTCCTCGTCCCACACGTCCCCGTTCTCCGCGGCCAGCACTTCGCCGATGGAGGTGAGTTCGAGGGGGCGGTAGGAGGGGAAGTCGACGCGGGTGGTGAAGCGGGAGGACAGGCCGGGGTTGGCGGCGAGGAGTCGGTCCATGCCCTCGGGGTAGCCGGCCAGGATCACCACGAGGTGGTCGCGGTTGTCCTCGGCCCGCTTCAGCAGCACCTGGAGCGCCTCGTCGCCGTACGCGTCCCCCTTGCCGTATCCCGAGTTGGAGAGCGAGTAGGCCTCGTCGACGAAGAGGACGCCGCCGATCGCGGAGTCGATCAGTTCGTTGGCCTTCACTGCCGTCTGGCCGAGATACTCGCCGACCAGGTCCGCCCGCTGGGCCTCCACGAGGTGGTCGCCGCCGAGCAGGCCGAGGGCGTAGAAGACCCGCCCCAGGATCCGGGCCACCGTCGTCTTCCCCGTGCCCGAGGGCCCGGAGAACACGAAATGCCGCTTGGGCGGCTGGACCGGCAGTCCCTGCCCGGCCCGCAGCCGAGCCATGTTCAACTGCGCCGACAACGCCTTGACTTGGCGCTTCACCGGTTCCAGACCCACCATGCGCTCGAGCTCGGCGAGCGCTTCCTCGAGTAGTGCGGGGTCGGTCGGGCCGGTCGGCAGCGGGGGCGTCGGGACGATCGACTTCTCCCGCACCGACGGATCGATCGCCGACGGCAGCGGGCCCGTCGGCGGCATGTCGGGCCCGGACAGCTTGAGGTCACGGCCCTCGATGCCGAAGAGCGGGTCGATGCCGTCCGGCCCCTCTATGACGTCCTGGCCGCCGGAGAGCGTGATCGCCGCGAGGTCGGTGGAGTCGTCGTACCCGTCGCCCTCGGCGATCGCCGCGAGCCGGGCCGAGGTGTCCATGAAGGCGGGGTCGATGCGGTGCACGGCACGGTAGAGCGGGAGAGCCGCAGCCGACCTGCCCGTTCCCTCGTGCGCCCGCGCCAGCCAGTAGCGCAGTTCCTTGCGCTGCGGTTGTTCGCTGCGGCAGCGCATCAGGGCCGCCGAGAGGAGCGGTTCGGCCTGGCCGTACATCTCGAGCCGGACCCGGGCCATGCCGCCGAACAGGCCCGCCTCGATGCCGAGCAGCGGATCGTCGATCAGCGGGTCGGTGTGCCGGACGAGCTGTTCCCAGTCCTTGACCAGATAGGCACGGCAGGCGTGCAGGAAGCGGACCTGATGGTCGGTGTCCACCGGCGGCAGGCCCGCGAGGGCCCGGTCGAGTTCAGGTACGTGGCGGCCGTCCAGCCAGTGGGAGGCGTGCGCGAGCAGCAGGTCGCGCGGGCTCTCCAGCACGGGCTGCACCCACCAGCCCAGCCAGTACCAGGAGTTGAGGGTGCGGCGGTGCCGTGTGCGCTGTTCGCCGAAGCGGTCCCGGTGGCGGAACATCCTGAGCAGCGCGGTCGTCGTGTCGACGCGCAGCGCGTGCAGCCCGAGCCAGCCGTCGGCCATCCCGGGGTCCATCCGTACCGCGGCCCGGAACTCCTCCTCCGCCTGCGGATACGCGCCCATCGTGTAAGCATCGACGCCTCGCAGCCAGGCGAGGTCGGCCGGGGCCTCGGGGCCCCGCGTGCCGAAGTCCATCACGTCCCCCCACAAACCGTGCCCCCGTTCGGTTCGCCGCCGGGCCCGGTGCCCGTCGGCAGCCTTGGCCGAACCGCCGTACCGCGGACCGGAGTTGCAACGGTGCGCAGAGCAGCCGTCCGAAGGTCGCACCGAGGGCATCGTACCTGCGGTGGTGTCGCCCGCCCCAGGGTGCCGCACAGGGCGTTTGACGAGGTGGGAGCAGATGGGGCGCATTCGGTTCGGTGACCGAGGGTGAGCGAATCATGCCGCGCAGCGCCCGAAATGAGTGAAGAGGACAGAACGAAGCCCCCGATCACGGGGGAACAACCGGGGGCTTCGCGTCTGTCGGGCGGCTCCAAATGGCCGCACATTGAGAACGTAAGACCTGTACGGCCCCCCGGTCAAGCCGAGTTGGGGGAGTCCGGGAAGTTCCGTGGCGCGGGTCTTCACAAGTTCAGCACATTGCCGACGGGTCGTCACCCTGTGTGAGCGAATGGTCCGGACCAGCCGTTCCAACGGGCCCCGAATGCACCTCGTACCCCTTTTCGCACTGCTGTACCAGGAGATCGGCGAAGGGGCGCGAAGGGTCGTCGGCGAAGTGCCGCCGCTCCGCCTCGACCCACCCGGCCCAGAAGTCCCGCTGCTCCTCCCCGTCCCGGGTCCGCCCGCGCGTCCAGGACTCCTCACGGGGCAGCTCCAGCCACAACAGGTGGGCCAGGTGCGGCCGCAGTGCGCGGCGTCCGGCGCCGACCCCCTCGACGAGGATCACGGGTGCGGGCGGCAGGAGACGGTCCGGTCCGAAGCGGCGGGCGCGCCAGTCGTAGGGGGCGTAGCGCGCGGTCTCGCCCCGGGCGAGCGGTGCGATCACCTGGGCCAGCAGCCGTTCCGTCCAGCCGAACAGCTGCTCATGGCTGGCGATGTCGTCGAGACGGAGTACGGGTGCGCCGCCCAGCGCGTCGGCCAACCGGTCGGCGAACGTGGACTTTCCGGAGCCGGCGTGCCCGTCGATCCCGATCAGACGGACCGGGCCGCAGGACGGGGAGAGGCGGCGGAGCCGGAGCGCGAGGTCGTGAATGGTGCATCCCAGGGTGGCGGGGTAGGCGTGCATACATTCTATGAGCGGGGGTGCGCCGCAGGTCGTACCAGTGGTCGACACCAATATTCGTGGGTGTGGCTTCGATGGATGTGCTGGCAGGAGCCCGTCGCCTCCGTTCATAGTTGTGCGCACCACCGTGCACCGGACCTGCCCCGACTCGGACACCTGGGGGTCTTCCGCCCATGAGCAGAGCCGAACAGCCGTCCCGCAGGAGCGTCCTGGCCGCCGCGGTCGTCGCGGCAGTCGCGGGCGGCTCGGGACCCGTGTCCGCGGCCGACGCTCCGGCGGACGCCGAGGACCCCGTGCAGGCCCTGGCCTCCACCGTCGACAACCGCGCCTGGACCAGTTATGCCGACTGGGGCGGCGGCACCGCGCAGGGCACCCGGGCCGTCGCGGGCGCCCGCCCCGGCGTCGTGATCGACGCCCCCGCGGGGACCGTCGACTACACCGACCCGCACACCGGCGCGACGGCCACCTGGGAGTACGCGACCTGGACGTCCCCCGTCCACCGGCTCGCCGTCCCCTCGACCGAGGCGATCGCGTCCTGGAACGCGCACACACCGGACGGCACCTGGCTCCAGGTCGAGCTTCAGGGGACGTACTCGGACGCCACGGACACCCCCTGGTACGTGATGGGCCGCTGGGCGGCAGGCGACCAGGACATCAAGCGGACCTCGGTCGACGACCAGAGCGACGGCAAGAGCACCATCTGGACGGACACCTTCACGATCGACGACCCGTCGACGGGCCTGCGGCTGGCGTCGTACCGGCTGCGCCTGACCCTCTACCGCAGGCCGGGCACCATGAGCACCCCCACGGTGTGGCGGCTGGGCGCGATGGGCTCCGACGTCCCCGACCGCTTCACCGTTCCGGCCGCCACGCCGGACCTCGCCCGGGAGCTGATCGTCCCGCGCTACTCGCAGGAGATCCACAAGGGCCAGTACCCCGAGTACGACAACGGCGGCGAGGCCTGGTGCAGCCCCACCTCCTCGCAGATGATCATCGAGTACTGGGGCGGCCGGCTCACGCCCGAGCAGCTGGCCTGGGTCGACCCCTCGTACACCGATCCGCAGGTCTGCCACGCGGCCCGCTTCACCTACGACCACCAGTACGAGGGCTGCGGAAACTGGCCGTTCAACGCGGCCTACGCGGCCACCTTCCCGGACCTCCAGGGCGTGGTCACCCGGCTTGGCTCGGTCACCGACCTGGAGACGCTGATCGCGGCCGGCATCCCGGCCATGACGTCCCAGTCCTTCCTGGAGGGCGAGCTGACGGGGGCGGGGTACGGGACCGCCGGGCACCTCATGACGGTCATCGGGTTCACGGCGGACGGCGACGTGATCGCCAATGACCCGGCCTCGCCGAGCAACGGGGCGGTGCGCCACGTCTACAAGCGCCGGGAGTGGGAGAACATCTGGCTCCGCACCAAGCGGTACGACGCGGACGGCGAGGTCGTCTCCGGTACGGGCGGCGTCTGCTATCTGTACTTCCCGGCGCATCCGAGCCCGGGGCAGCTGTCGGCGCTCGCGGAAGTCGGCGTGCGCTGAGGCGTTCGTTCGGCTGTGACCAAGGTCTCCGCCGCAAAAGCCTCTGATGGTGGCAAGGTGGACAGCATGACCGCGAACGCAGCCACCACCACGCGCGCCCGCACGGGCGGCCCCAAGGACGACGGCCCGAAGTTCCTCGAGCACGCCATGGGCTGGACCCTCGTCGTGGTCGTCGCGATGCTCGTGGCCCAACTCGGACTGATGTGAGCTGATCCCCTGTTCGACCTGGCATACTGCGGTTGTCCCGCCGCCCGTTGGAGACCAGGGTCGAATTGAATATCAGTCACCAGCGCGACGCAGCCCGTCCCCGGGTGCGCGGCACCGAGCGCTCGCTGGCGCGTCGGGCCGAACTCATCACCATCGGGCGGGGGTTGTTCGCCGACACGTCCTACGACGCGCTCTCGATGGATGACATCGCCCGGCAGGCGCATGTCGCCAAGGGACTGATCTACTACTACTTCCAGTCCAAGCGCGGCTACTACCTGGCGATCATCAACGACTCCGTCGCCGACCTGGTCACCTACGCCGCGAGCGGCCTCGAACGGCCGCCGGTGGAGCGGGTCCACCGCACGATCGACAGCTATCTGCGCTACGCCGAGCAGAACCAGGCCGCCTACCGCACGATCGTGAGCGGCGGTGTCGGCTTCGACGCCGAGGTGCACGCCATCCGGGACGGGGTGCGTGAGGCGATCGTCTCGACCATCGCCGAGGGCGCGTACGGCCGCAGCGACATCGCTCCGCTGGCCCGGATGGGGCTGCTCGCCTGGGTGTGCAGCGTCGAGGGTGCCGCCCTGGACTGGATCGACCACCCCGAACTCTCCCGCGACATCATGCGCGAGCTGCTGGTGAAGTCGCTGGGCGGATCGATGCGCGCCATCGCGGAACTCGACCCGGCCTACCCGGCCCCAGAGCCCGCCCGCCGCGAGGACTGACCGGCCGAGGGGCGGAGGTCTCGTGGTCCTCCGCCCCCAAGCCCCCCGTGGAACCGGCTAGTTGATCGCGTTGATCAGCTCGCCGTTGGCCGTGTCACCGCTCAGCTCCCAGAAGAACGTGCCGCCCAGACCCTGCTGGTCCTTGTACGTCATCTTGGTCGCGATGGTCGCGGGGGTGTCGTAACTCCACCAGTTGCTCCCGCACTTGGCGTAGGCGGTGCCCGCCACGGTGCCGGTCGCCGGGCAGCTGGTCTTGAGCACCTTGTAGTCGTCGATGCCCTGCTCGTACGTGCCCGGCGCCGGGCCGGTCGCGGTGCCTCCGGGTTCCGACTGGGTGACGCCGGTCCAGCCGCGGCCGTAGAAGCCGATGCCGAGCAGCAGCTTCGAGGCCGGGATACCGAGGCCCTTGAGCTTCGCGATGGTCGCCGAAGAGTGGAAGTCCGCGGCCGGGATGCCGGGGTACGAGGTCAGCGGGGAGTGCGGGGCGGTCGGGCCGTCCGCGTCGAAGGCGCCGAAGAAGTCGTACGTCATCGGGTTGTACCAGTCGACGTACTGGGCCGCGCCCGCGTAGTCCGCCGCGTCGATCTTGCCGCCGGCGGTGGCGTCGGCCGTGATGGCCGCGGTGACCAGGTTGCTCGTGCCGAACTTCGCGCGCAGCGCCTGCATCAGGTTCTTGAACGCTGCGGCGCCCGAGGTGTCACAGGTCAGACCGCAGGCGTTCGGATACTCCCAGTCGATGTCGATGCCGTCGAAGACATCCGCCCACTTGGAGTTCTCGACCAGGTCGTAGCAGGACTGGGCGAACGCGGCCGGGTCCTTGGCGGCCTCGCCGAAACCGCCCGACCAGGTCCAACCGCCGAAGGACCAGAGGATCTTGAGGTCCGGGTGCTTCTTCTTCAGCTCAAGCAGTTCGTTGAAGTTGCCGCGCAGCGGCTGGTCCCAGGTGTCGGCGACGCCGTCCACCGACTCGGCCGCGGTGTAGGTCCGTTCGGTGGCCGCGTAGTTGTCGCCCATCGCGCACTTGCCGCCGGTGACGTTGCCGAAGGCGTAGTTGATGTGGGTGAGCTTGGCGGCCGAGCCGGACGTCTCGATGTTCTTGACGTAGTACTTGCGGTCGTAGGTACCCCATTCCGTGAAGTAGCCGAGCACTTTGGAATCGGCGGCTTCCTTCGCGGTGGGCTCGGCGGTGGCCGTGGCGGTGCTCGCGCCGGCCAGGAGTCCGGCGCCGAGGACGGCGCAACAGGCGGCGGACACGAGCGCCCGGAACCGGTTGTGGGGACGGTCGGGATGGTGCATCGGGTGTCTCCTCGTGGGGGAGAGGGAACGCGCGCCGATTGGCATGAACGCGGTCAAGCGTTGATGCGAAACAGTAGGAGGACTAGACCAGTAGGTCAATGGTTCGGACCAATTTTGGGGCGCTTGAATTTACCCGGAGTAAGCGGTCGTTAACTGGTGACGAGGTGCCCCCGATCGGGCATACTCACAGCGCAGAGCCGCTGGTCGGCAGCTTCCGTGACCCGGGAGGAGGGCGTCGCCATGAACGACCGCGCCCCGCAGCCGGTGGACCGGCAACTGCCCACGGACGAGGCACGGGATCTGCTCTCGCTCGTCCGCGACATCGCCCGGCGCGAGATCGCCCCGAAGGCGGCCGAGGAGGAGGACGCCGGACGCTTCCCGCGCGAGATCTTCACCCTGCTCTCGGAATCCGGCCTGCTCGGCCTGGCGTACGACTCCGCACACGGCGGTGGCGACCAGCCGTACGAGGTCTACCTCCAGGTCCTCGAAGAGCTCGCCGCGGCCCGGCTCACCGTAGGCCTCGGAGTGAGCGTCCACTCCCTGTCCTGCTATGCGCTCGCCACCTACGGCAGCAAGCAGCAGCAGGTCGGGTTCCTGCCCGACATGCTCGCCGGCGGGCTGCTCGGCGCGTACTGCCTGTCCGAGCCGTCGTCCGGCTCGGACGCCGCCTCCCTGCGGACGAAGGCCGTCAGGGAGGGTGACGACTGGGTGATCACCGGCACCAAGGCCTGGATCACGCACGGCGGAGTCGCCGACTTCTACACGGTCATGGCCCGCACCGGCGAGGAGGGCCCGCGCGGGATCACCGCGTTCCTGGTGCCCGGCGACGCGGACGGGCTGAGTGCCGCGGCGCCGGAGAAGAAGATGGGCATGAAGGGCTCGCCGACCGCTCAGGTTCACTTCGACGGGGTGCGGGTGCCGGACGAGCGGCGCATCGGCGAGGAGGGGCAGGGATTCGCGATCGCCCTCGCCGCGCTCGACTCCGGGCGGCTCGGCGTCGCGGCCTGCGCGATCGGCCTGGCCCAGGCGGCGCTCGACGAGGCGTTGGCGTACGCCACCGGCCGGCAGCAGTTCGGGCGGCCGATCTCCGACTTCCAGGGGCTGCGCTTCCTCCTCGCCGACATGGCGACCCAGATCGAGGCGGGCCGTGCGCTGTATCTGGCGGCGGCGCGGCTGCGGGACGCGGGCCGGCCGTTCGCCAAGCAGGCGGCGATGGCCAAGCTGCACTGCACCGACACGGCGATGAAGGTCACCACGGACGCCGTCCAGGTCCTCGGCGGATACGGCTACACGGCGGACTTCCCGGTCGAGCGCTATATGCGCGAGGCCAAGGTGCTACAGATCGTCGAGGGCACGAACCAGATCCAGCGGTTGGTCATCGCCCGTCATCTCGCGGGTCCCGAGAGCCGCTGAGCTGACTCAGTCCGCGCGGCGGCGCCGCGAGCCGGACCCACTCCGGGTCGTGGCGCCCCGGCAGCGTGCGGCCGCGATCGGCCCAAGTGCGCATGAGGTCGCGGTAGATGGGGGGATCCTGGGGCTGCGGCAGCGCCGGCGGAACCGATTTTGCGGGCGCCGGAACGAACACCCGTCGGGCTCGTCCCGTCGCCGGATAGGTGGGGGTCATACCGGGCCAACGTCCGGGCCGGTTGGCAGGTCACCGGGGTGCGTAATCGGCTGTGAGTTCGCGGACGTACTGCTCGGAATATGGTCTCCTCCGATGATCTGACGTACCGTCAGCCGCACCGCCTCCAGGGAGGTATGCCGTGGCCGACGATCGTCCCGTACCGCTCGACGAGTACCCGGTGCACCAGGTTCCCCTGTCCATGAAGCACGTGGCGACCGGCGACCGGAACGCCTACGACCGCTGCATCTTCCACGTCTTCGACCACGAGGGCCGGGCACTGCTGATCCTCGGGCTCGGGGTGTACCCGAACGTGGGGGTCGTCGACGCGTACGCGACGCTGAGGGTGGGGGACACGCTGCACGCCGTCCGGGCCTCGGACGCTCTCGGCGACGACCGGATGAGGCTGGCCGTCGGTCCCCTGCGGATCGACGTCGAGGAGCCCCTGAGGCGACTGCGTCTCAGGTGCGAGGACTCGGTGTCGTACGACCTCACTTGGACCGCGGAGTTCCCCGCTCTCTGGGAGCCGCACCATGTCCAGCGCCGAGGCGACCGGCTGACCCTCGAAGGGCGCCGTTTCGTTCAGGCGGGCGGTGTCGAGGGCGTCATCCGCGCCGCCGATGAGGAGTTCCGTGTCACCGCCACGCAGTGGACGGGCACGCGTGACCGCAGCTGGGGTGTGCGCCCGATCCCGGGTGAGGACGGTGGGAGGCAGGCCGAGGAGCACCCGACCGAGGGCTTCCACTGGATCTGGTGCCCGGTCCGCTTCGAGGACCGCTTCCTGATGGTCATCACCCAGGAGGACGCCGACGGATACCGATCGCTCAACGACGCCACTCTCGTCCGAGACGGCCACCGCGACCGTCAACTCGGCTGGCCCCAGGCCGAGATCACCTACCGCTCCGGCACCCGGCACCCGGAACGCGCCCTCATCCACCTCGGCGACCTGCGCAAGCCGACGGAGCTGGACGTGGAGATCCTGACCTCCTCCCCGCTCGCGATCGGCGCCGGCTACCCGCCCGCCGACGACTGGCAGCACGGCACCTGGCGCGGCCACGGCTGGACCGACCGCCGCACCTACGACCTCTCGGCCCCGCACGCCCTGGCCGCCTACGGCGTCACCGACCACGCCGCGCGCTTCCGGCTGGACGGACAGGTGGGGCACGGCATCTTCGAGCACGGCTCGTTCGGCCGGCACGACCCGAGCGGATTCACCGGGTTCGACTCGGTGGCGCCGTAGGGGAGTTGTCGGTTCGCTCGGCGCGTCGCAAGGCAGTCGGCACGGAGTTGGAGGGCACATGGTCACGGCACCCCGTCCCCGTACGTCCACCCGCGACCCGGAAGAGGTCGCCCGCCGCCTCACGGCCTGGCTCGACACCCGGTTGCCCGGCGCCCGGGCCGCCCGCGTCACCGTCCCCACCTCGAACGGCATGTCCAGCGAGACCCTGCTCTTCGACCTGGAGCACCCCGAACCGCCCCTGCACGCCTGCGCCTTGAGACTTGCGGCGGACCCGGCGGCGTACACCGTCTTCCCGGTGTACGACATGGCCCGCCAGTACCGCACCATGCGCCTGGTCGCCGAGCACACCGACCTCCCGGTGCCCCGCGTGCTGTGGCTGGAGGAGGACCCCGGCCCGCTCGGAGCGCCGTTCTTCGTCATGGAGCGAGTGGAGGGGCGGGTGCCGCCGGACGTCATGCCTTACACGTACGAGGGAAACTGGCTGCACGCGGCGAGCGACACCGAGCGCGAGCACCTGGAGGCGGCATCGATCGGGTTGTTGGCCCGACTGCACGACCAAGTCCCGCCGGAGAAGGCCGAGTTCCTCGCCGCACCGGGCGACGGCGACGCCCTGCGCCGCCACGTCACGGCTCAACGCGCCTACTACGCCTGGGTGGTCGACGGACTCGCCCGCTCACCCCTCATCGAGGACGCCTTCGAACGGCTCGAGGAACTCTGGCCGCGCGAAACGGGCACGCCGGTGCTCAACTGGGGCGACGCGCGCATCGGGAACGTCGTCTACGACGGCTTCGAACCCACGGCCGTCCTCGACTGGGAGATGGCGGCCCTGGCCCCGCGCGAGGTCGACCTCGGCTGGACCGTGTACCTGCACCGCTTCTTCCACGATCTGACGGTCGCCTTCGGACAGCGCGGCCTGCCGGACTTCCTGCGCCGCGACCGGGTCGAGGAGCGCTACGCGCATCTCACCGGCCACACCCCGCGCGACATGGACTTCTACACGCTGTACGCCGCTCTGCGGCACGCCGTCGTCATGCTGCGCGTCGCCTACCGCCAGGTCCACTTCGGCGAAGTCGCCCGCCCGGCGGACCCGGACACACTGATCCTGCACCACGGCAGCCTGCGAGCCATGGTGCAGGGCAGCTACTGGGACTGAGCGAGCCGGCTCAGGCGGCCTCACGACGCATCACAGGGACCCGCAAGGGGCGCGAACCCGGTCCGCCGACGTGCGAGAAGGGCTGCTTCCGCCAGTCCAGCCCCTGAGGAAGCGTCAGCAGGAGGGCGGTGTCCTGCTCCTGGGGCTCCACGGACTCGTCCGCGGGTCGGGCCTCGGACGCGCGACGGCCGGTGCCGGCGCAGACCGTGAGGCCGAACGGGTTCCACTTCGACACGCACAGCGCGTGCTCCGGCAGGACTTCCTCGTCCGCCAGCAGAGCGATGGGCTGTGCACAGTCCGGGCAGATCACCCGGTACATCTCGAAGGTGTCGTACGCATCGAGCTCTTCGGCGTCGAGAGCGTCGGGTTCGACACCCTCCGGCTCGGTCTCGACGACCGGCTGCTGCCGCTTGGGCGCGATACGACCAGGGCGCTTAACACTCTGCATGGGATTCTCCCCCTCGGGCTGGGCCGTGAAGGCACTGCGGCCTCGACCACAGCAAGCACTTCCCGCCCGGTCTCGGCGGTAATCACGAGAACATCACGGAGACTCCTGCGGGACAGTGGCGTTCGTCACATGCCGTCCGCAGGTGCCCGGCGCGGCACGTTTGCCCCCCAAGCCGGCTCACAGGCTGCTCTCGGCCACATCACGAACCGGGTATGACCTGCTGCTCCGGTACCCGAGGAGATCACGCGCACTGTAGGTTCTTGCGCCATGGAGGAGCTGGACCGACAGATCGTGCAGCTGCTCGTCAAGGACGGGCGGATGAGTTACACCGACCTGGGCAAGGCCACGGGCCTGTCCACGTCGGCAGTGCACCAGCGCGTGCGCCGGCTGGAACAGCGCGGCGTCATCCGCGGGTACGCCGCGGTCGTCGACCCGGAGGCCGTCGGGCTGCCCATGACCGCCTTCATCTCGGTCAAGCCCTTCGACCCCAGCGCCCCCGACGACATCGCCGAGCGGCTGGCCGACGTGCCCGAGATCGAGGCCTGCCACAGCGTCGCCGGCGACGAGAACTACATCCTCAAGGTGCGCGTGGCCACACCGCACGAGCTGGAGGAACTGCTGGCCCGGCTGAGGTCGCTGGCGGGTGTCTCGACGCGGACGACGGTCGTGCTGTCGACGCCGTACGAGGCACGGCCGCCGCGCGTCTGAGCACCGGTGGTGCCCTGCTCGCCGGGCGGTGGGCGCAAAGCGCGAGACTGTCCCTCATGAGTGAACGCACCGCCGCCTCCCCCCGAACCGTCCTCCTCCGCCGCGGAGAGATCCACAGCCCCGCCGACTCGTTCGCAACCGCGATGGTGGTCGAGCGAGGCCAGGTCGCCTGGGTCGGCTCGGAAGGCGCCGCCGACGCCTTCGCCGAGGGCGTGGACGAGGTCGTCGACCTGGACGGGGCCCTGGTCACCCCCGCGTTCACCGACGCCCACGTCCACACCACGTCCACCGGCCTCGCCCTCACCGGCCTGGACCTGTCCACCGCCCCCTCGCTCGAAGCGGCCCTCGCCGCCGTACGGGACTTCGCGGCCGCCCGCCCGAACGACCGCGTCCTCCTCGGCCACGGCTGGGACGCCGCCCGCTGGCCCGGCGGCCGCCCGCCGGCCCGCGCCGAACTCGACGAGGCCACGGGCGGCCGCCCCTTGTACCTCTCCCGGATCGACGTCCACTCGGCGGTCGTCACGACGGCCCTGCTCGACATGGTCCCCGGCAGCATCACCCGGGCCGACGAACCCCTCACCCGCGACGCCCATCACGCCGTACGCGCCGCGGCGTTCGCAGCCGTAACGCCCGCACAGCGCAGGGAGGCCCAGCGGGCCGCCCTCGCCCGCGCCGCCTCCCTCGGCGTCGGCTCGGTCCACGAGTGCGCCGGCCCGGACATTTCCTCGGAGGACGACTTCACGGGTCTGCTCCGGCTCGCCGCGGAGGAGGCAGGTCCGCGGGTGGTGGGCTACTGGGCCGAGCAGGACGTCGAGAAGGCGCGTGAGCTGGGTGCGATCGGCGCGGCCGGCGACCTGTTCGTCGACGGCTCCCTCGGCTCGCACACCGCCTGTCTGCACGAGCCGTACGCCGACGCCGGCCACACCGGCACCTCCTACCTGGACGCCGCCGCGGTCGCCGCCCATGTCGCCGCCTGCACCGAGGCGGGCCTCCAGGCGGGCTTCCACGCGATCGGGGACGCCGCCGTGACCGCCGTGGTGGACGGCGTGCGCGCCGCCGCCGAGAAGGTCGGCCTGGCCCGCGTACGCGCCGCCCGGCATCGCGTCGAGCACGCCGAGATGCTCACCCCCGACACCGTCGCCGCCTTCGCCGAACTCGGTCTGACCGCCTCCGTGCAGCCCGCCTTCGACGCGCTGTGGGGCGGTGAGGAGGGCATGTACGCCCAGCGTCTCGGCATTGAGCGAGCCCGCCTGCTGAACCCCTTCGCGGCCCTGCTGCGCGCCGGCGTCCCGCTCGCCTTCGGCTCCGACAGCCCGGTCACGCCTCTCGACCCGTGGGGCACCGTCCGGGCCGCCGCCTTCCACCGGACGCCCGAGCACCGGGTCTCCGTGCGCGCCGCGTTCACCGCGCACACCCGGGGCGGCTGGCGGGCCGTAGGGCGGGACGATGCGGGTGTGCTGGTGCCGGGCGCGCCTGCTGACTACGCCGTGTGGCGCACCGACGCACTGGTGGTGCAGGCCCCGGACGATCGGGTCGCGCGCTGGTCGACCGACCCGCGCTCCGGCACCCCCGGTCTGCCCGATCTGAGCCCCGGCGCCGACCTCCCCGTGTGCCTGCGCACCGTGGTGGGCGGACGGACTGTGTTCGTACGGCCGGGCGAGTGATCTCCCGGGGTGGCGTGCAGAAGATCAACGGCCGAGGCACTGTCGCTCGACCTGCGCATCCTCCGCACTGACCAGGGATTTGAGCACAAACCCGCAGGTCAAACGGCTGTTGACAGCCGATGGCAGGGGGCCGGTAGGTTCGGCCCAGTCCACCACCGGACGCCCGACCGGAGAACCTCCGTGCAGTCGTCGCCACGCCGCTGGGTCAGGGACGGTGTCCCGCACCGGGGCACCGCCACTGGGTGCCAGGCTCAGCGCCCGCGCCGCGGCGAGGGAACGTTCCGGCCGGTCGGGGAGGTGTGACCCGGGTGGGGCCCGGGCGCTCAGTAGACAACGGCCTTTCGGTCGACCCGCAGCCAGCGGGTCCCAGGTCGGCCCGAAGGGCGCCGGGCCCCCATCCGTAGACCCATGGACGTCAGAGATCACAGACGTCGAAATGGGGATACTTACCCGGCTCTTGCGGAATCGACACCGCTGTACGACCCTTCTGACGCGTCCACGCAGGCGGCGCCCACTATGGTGGACCCCTGTGCACGGACACGAAGGGGCAGTAGTGAACGACGGCGACGGGACCCTCGCGGCACAGAGCCAGGGGAGGCAGTTCGGACCGCTCGGCACGGCCTTGGTGATCATCCCGACCTACAACGAGGCGGAGAACATCAAGGCGATCGTCGACCGGGTGCGCAAGGCCGTCCCCGAGGCGCACGTGCTCGTCGCCGACGACAACAGCCCCGACGGCACGGGCAAGCTCGCCGACGAGCTGACCGTCGACGACGACCAGGTCCACGTCCTGCACCGCAAGGGCAAGGAAGGACTCGGCGCCGCCTACCTCGCGGGCTTCCACTGGGGCATGGAGCACGGCTTCGGCGTGCTGATCGAGATGGACGCCGACGGCTCCCACCAGCCCGAGGAACTGCCCCGTCTGCTCACCGCGCTCAAGGGCGCCGACCTGGTGCTCGGCTCCCGCTGGGTGCCCGGCGGCCGGGTGGTGAACTGGCCCAGGTCCCGCGAGTTCATCTCCCGCGGCGGCAGCCTGTACTCGCGCGTGCTCCTCGACGTCCCCATCCGGGACGTCACCGGCGGGTACCGGGCCTTCCGCAGCGAGACCCTGAAAGGCCTCGGCCTCGAGGAGGTCGCGTCCCAGGGCTACTGCTTCCAGGTCGACCTGGCCCGCCGCGCGATCAAGGCCGGTTACCACGTCGTCGAGGTCCCCATCACCTTCGTGGAGCGCGAGCACGGCGACTCCAAGATGAGCCGCGACATCCTCGTGGAGGCGCTGTGGCGGGTCACGACATGGGGTGTGGGGGAGCGGGTCGGCAAGGTCTTCGGCCGGGGCAGGCCGTCACAGCAGTAGCCCTCGCGGCCCTACGGCCTCACAGGCAGCGTTGATCGTCCTCTTATCCCGTACTGAGCCGGACCCAGGCACACTGGACGCATGACGACTGGCGCTCCGACCCCCACCCACCCCGCACGGCCGCGGCGCTCGCGGCTGCGCACCTTCCTGCCGCTGGGCGTCGCCGCCTGGCTGGTGCTGGAGATCTGGCTGCTGACCGTGGTCGCGGGCGCCTCGAGCGGCTTCACGGTGTTCCTGGTGCTGCTCGCCGGGTTCGTCCTCGGCGCGGTGATCATCAAGCGGGCGGGCCGGCGGGCCTTCCGGAACCTCAGTGAGACGCTGCAACAGCAGCAGGGCGGCGTGCCGCCCGCGGCACCCTCGGGCAACAGCGAGGGCAACGGTCTGATGATGCTCGGCGGGCTGCTGCTGATGATCCCGGGCCTGGTCTCGGACGCGGTGGGCCTGCTCCTGCTGATCCCGCCGGTCCAGAAGGCCATCAGCCGGTACGCGGAGCGCACCTTCGAGCGCAGACTCCGTCAGGCCGGACCCGGCACCCTGGGCGACGCCTTCCAGCAGGCTCGCATGCACCGCCCCGACGGCAAGGTCGTGCCGGGCGAGGTCGTCCGGGACGAGCCGGGGGACGCCCCGCAGGATCCGCGTCCGCCGCTCACGGGCTGAGGCCCACCGGGCACACGAAACCGCGGGCGCCGTACGTCGACCTCACGTACGGCGCCCGCGGTTGTGTGCGTGCGTTGCTTTCCGCCCAAGCCCCTGAGGGATTACGCGGACTTGCGGCTGTCGCGCGGATGTACCGCGATGTTCATTGCACCGGAGCGCAGTACTGCCAGACGCTCCTCGAGGACCTCTTCGAGTTCCTCGCGGGTGCGTCGCTCCATCAACATGTCCCAGTGTGTACGCGCGGGCTTGGCCTTCTTTTCCTCAGGGCCGTCGCCGTCCACGAGGAGTGCCTGGGCCCCGCAGACCTTGCACTCCCACTCCGGCGGGATCTCCGCCTCGACCGAGAAGGGCATCTCAAACCGGTGCCCCTTCTCGCATGCGTACTCCACGGCCTGGCGCGGGGCCAGGTCGATACCGCGGTCCGTCTCGTAGCTGGTCACCACGAGGCGCGTGCCGCGAAGAGCTCGCTCACTCATGAATCGTGCCTCCCGGGCTTGTCGCCCACAGGACAGGTGTCGCTGTCGTCGTCATCCGGTCAACGTCCGGTCGGCGGTAAAGATTCCCGTTCCGTGTCCCGTTCCGGGTCATGCGTCGCCGTCGTAGCCGCCCCTTGTTGTACCCACCAGTGCCCGGTTTGTCACATCTGCTCGCAGATGTCACCCAGCGTTTCGGCATCTTTGACGCGCAGTAACGGTACGCCTGGCAGGCCAAACGCGTACACTACCGCCCTTTCGCCTTGAGTGCTAAATCCTGTCCGGAACGGGGTTGCCCGCATCGGCGATCGCCCGCCGTACCGGAACCCGTGCGAGCAGGGCAAACCCCAGGATGAAGAAGGCCACTAGAGAGAGGATCGCGTCTCGATAACTTCCGGTCAGCTGGTAGGTGAGACCGAACAGAAGTGGGCCCAGCCAGCTCATGCCCCGGTCGCTCAGTTCGTACGCCGAGAAGTACTCGGCCTCTTTGCCGGGCGGGACCAGATGCGAGAACAGGGAGCGGGACAGCGCCTGGCTGCCGCCGAGGACGAGGCCGATCCCGGCGGCGAGCACGAAGAACCAGACGGGTGCACGCGCGGGCAGGAAGTAGCCGGCCCCCAGCGTCACCGTCCATGCGATCAGCGAGCCGAGGATCGTGCGCTTGGCGCCGTACGTCCGGGCCAGCCGTCCGAGTGCGAGGGCGCCCGCCACCGCCAGTACCTGGACCATGAGGATGGCCCCGATCAGCGTCGACTGCCCGAGCCCCAGCTCCTCGGAGCCGTAGACGGAGGCCTGGGAGATCACCGTCTGGATGCCGTCGTTGTAGACGAGGTACGCCAGCAGGAACGCCAGCGTCAGCGGGTGGCGGCGCATGTCCCGGACGGTCGCCGCCAGCTGCCGGAACCCGGGGACGGTCGCCTCTTTCGCCGTGGCGGACCGGCGGTCGCGCAGCCGTCGTAGCGGTACGAGCGTGAAGGCGCCCCACCACAGACCGGCCGAGGCCAGACAGATGCGGACGGCGGTGCCCTCCGAGACACCGAAGGTGTCGTGGGCGAGGTAGAGCACCAGATTCAGCACGAGGACCAGCGCGCCCGCCGCGTAGCCGAACGCCCACCCCCGGGAGGAGACCGCGTCGCGTTCCTCGGGCGGGGCGATCTGCGGCAGATAGGAGTTGTAGAGCATCATCGCGACGGACTGAGCGGCGTTCGCGACCACCAGCAGGAGGCCGCCGAGCAGGTATCGGTCCCCGTCCAGGAAGAACATCGCCGTCGTCGCCGCGGCCCCCACGTAGGCGGCGGCCGCGAGGAGTGGCTTCTTGCGGCCGGTGCGGTCGGCCGCCGCGCCCACCAGAGGCATCACCAGCACGGCCACGATCACCGACAGGGACACCGAGTACGCGAAGAAGGCCCCCGCGCGGACCGGGATCCCCAGGGGATGCACGAATCCGTCCCCGTCCGCCGCCTCCTTCGCGACCGAGGTCAGATAGGGGCCCAGGAACACAGTGAGCACGCTCGTCGAGTAGACGGAGCACGCCCAGTCGTAGAAATACCAGCCGCGCTGCTCGCGCCGCCGTTCGGCGGCTTCGTCGGCCGCTTCCGTCCGCACGGTGCCGGTGCCCACCCGTGCCCCTCACTTCCCCGTGAAGGGCAGGGGCCTGCCGGGGCTCAGACCCAGACGCCCCGGTCCTCCATGACCTTGCGCAGTGTGTCGATGTGATCGGTCATGATGCCATCGACCCCCAGGTCGAGCAGCCGGTGCATGTCCTCGGCTTCGTTGATCGTCCACACATGCACCTTCAGCCCGCGCGCGTGGGCGGTGCGGATGAAGCGGTGATCCACCACCTGGATGCCCGACTGCGCCTCGGGCACCTGCGCCGCGACCGCGGAACGCCGCAGCGCCGCCGGGACGCCCCAGGAGCGCAGGCGCAGGTTGAGGACGCCGCGGGTGCCGTACGACGTCGCCAGGCGCGGCCCGGCCAGCCGCTGGGCGCGCACCACGCGCGCCTCGGAGAAGGAGCCGACGCAGATCCGGTCCCAGGTGTTCGTGCGCTCGATCAGATCGAGGAGCGGGTGCAGCGCGGGCTCGGCCTTCATGTCGACGTTCCAGCGGACGTCGGGGAACTCTTCGAGCAGGTCTTCGAAGAGGGGCACCGGCTCCTGCCCCGCCACGCGCGCGTGCGCCACGTCCTTCCACGGCAGGTCGGCGATCCGGCCCGCGCCGTCGGTCAGCCGGTCCAGGGTCGCGTCGTGGAAGGCGACGAGCTTCCCGTCCGAACTGGCGTGGACGTCGGTCTCGAGATACCGGTAGCCCGCATCCACCGCACGCCGGAACTGAAGCGCGGTGTTCTCCAGGCCGTCCGCGTCTCCGCCGCGGTGGGCGAAGGGGATCGGACCGGGGTGGTCGAGATAGGGGTGGCGTATCCGCGTGCTCACGGTCGAAGTATCGCCCCACGGGGTTGCCCTCCGGCAACCACCGTGCTGCGGCCCGGTGCCGACGGGACGGCGAACACGCGCAGGAAGAGCTGAGCCATCGGGCCGATCGACACCGCGTACAGGAGTGTGCCGACGCCGATCGTGCCGCCCAGGGCGAAGCCGGTCACGACGACCGCCACCTCGACGGCCGTCCGCATCAGCCGGATCGAGCGGCCGGTACGCCGGTGCAGCCCGGTCATCAGCCCGTCCCGCGGCCCCGGACCGAAGCGGGCGGCGATATAGAGACCGGTGGCAGCGCCGTTGAGCAGGATGCCGGCCAGGAGGAGTGGGACGCGTACGGCCAGGGAGTGGGCGTCGGGGAGCAGGGCGAGGGTGCCGTCCATGGCGAGGCCGACGACGAAGACGTTGGAGACGGTGCCGATGCCGGGGCGCTGGCGCAGGGGGATCCACAGGAGCAGGACCGCCGCGCCGGCCACGATCGACACCACGCCGATCGTCAGGCCCGTCAGCTCGGCCAGGCCCTGGTGCAGCACGTTCCAGGGCTCAAGGCCCAGGCCTGCCTCGACGAGCAGGGCCGAACTCGCTCCGTAGAGCGCGAGACCGGCGTACAGCTGGATCAGTCGGCGGGTCAATTGGCCCTTCGCGGACAAGACGTTCCCCCTCTGGTGGTGGTTGTGGCCTGATGCATGACACCCTGTGGCTTGCAAAGAAATATGAACCATGGCCAATTCGGGGAAGGTGGACTGATTTCCATGGCGCAGTGGACCTCTGCGGTGGGGCCGGCTCAGCTCGCCCGGCTGCTCGGCTCCCAGCAGGACCGCCCGGCGGGACCGGGCACGCGCCGTCCGCCCGCCTACCGCGCGCTCGCCGACGGCATCCGGCTGCTCGTGCTCGAAGGCCGCGTCCCGGTGGCCGCCCGGCTGCCCGCCGAACGCGAGCTGGCCCTCTCCCTCTCCGTCAGCCGTACGACCGTCGCCGCGGCCTACGAGGCGCTGCGCTCCGAGGGATTCCTGGAGTCCCGGCGCGGGGCGGGCAGCTGGACCGCCGTACCGGCCGGCAATCCGCTGCCGGCGCGCGGCCTGGAGCCCCTGCCGCCGGAGGCGCTCGGATCCATGATCGACCTCGGCTGTGCGGCGCTGCCCGCGCCCGAGCCGTGGCTGACGCGTGCGGTGCAGGGGGCGCTGGAGGAGCTGCCGCCGTATGCGCACACGCACGGGGACTATCCGGCCGGGCTGCCCGCGCTCCGCGCGATGATCGCCGAGCGGTACACCGTGCGCGGCATTCCGACCATGCCCGAGCAGATCATGGTGACGACGGGGGCGATGGGGGCGATCGACGCCATCTGCCATCTCTTCGGAGGGCGGGGCGAGCGGATCGCGGTGGAGTCGCCGTCGTACGCCAACATCCTGCAACTGATGCGGGAGGCGGGTGCCCGGCTCGTGCCCGTCGCGATGGCCGAGGGACTTACCGGGTGGGACGTGGACCGGTGGCGGCAGGTGCTGCGGGAGGCGGCGCCGCGGATCGCGTACGTCGTCGCCGACTTCCACAACCCCACCGGCGCGCTGGCCGGCGAGGACCAGCGGCGGCAACTGGTGGACGCGGCGCGCTCGGCGGGGACCGTGCTGGTCGCCGACGAGACGATGAGCGAGCTGTGGCTGGACGACGATGTCGAGATGCCGCGGCCCGTGTGTGCCTTCGACCCGGCCGGGTCGACCGTCATCACCGTGGGCTCCGCGAGCAAGGCCTTCTGGGCCGGGATGCGGATCGGGTGGGTGCGGGCCGCTCCTGACGTGATCCGCAGCCTGGTCGCCGCACGGGCTTACGCGGATCTGGGCACGCCGGTGCTGGAGCAGCTGGCCGTGAACTGGCTGTTCAGCACCGGGGGCTGGGAGCAGGCCGTGGAGGTGCGGCGCGGTCAGGCCCGGGACAACCGGGAGGCGCTGGTGGCCGCGGTGCGCAGGCAGCTGCCGGGCTGGGAGTTCGAGGTGCCGCAGGGTGGGCTGACGCTGTGGGTGCGGACCGGCGGGCTGTCCGGGTCGCGGCTTGCGGAGGCGGGGGAGCGGGTGGGTGTGCGGGTGCCGTCCGGGCCTCGCTTCGGGGTCGACGGGGCCTTCGAGGGGTATGTGCGGTTGCCGTTCACGGTGGGCGGCGCGGTGGCGGAGGAGGCCGCGGCGCGGCTTGCCGCTGCGGCTCGGTTGGTGGAGAGCGGGGTGTCCGGGGGGACGGAAGGGCCTCGTACGTTCGTTGCGTGACCGTGCGGCGGGATTGCTGTGCGGGCAGCCGATCGCGCAGCCCGGCGTCGGCGGGGTGCCGCCTCTCTTCGGGTCGAGAGCCGCCCCGGGCGGCACGAATGCCCGCGGCTGGACGGCCTCGATCCCCGCGGCTCGGAGCTGATTGCGGACCGGCGTCGGCTACGCGGGTTCTACCGCGGCCGCCTTTTCGGGCAGCTTCTTCGGTTCCGGCTCTTCCGGCAGCTGTTCCGGTTCCGCGTCTGCCGGTGTCGTTTTCGGTGGGAGCAGGGCCAGGACCGCCTCGCGGTGGGCGTCCGTCGCGGCGTCGTCGTAGGGGTCCGGGGTCGCCGGGACCTGGAGGCGGTGGACCGGGCCCGTGCCGAGACGGGCGTAGCCGCGGCCGGGTGGGACGTGGGCGACGGGTGTGGTGTGCGGGGGCGTGCCCAGGACCGTCTTCAGCTGGTCGGCCGTGGCGGGGCCCAGGACGACACGCGCGCGCGTGTGCTGTCGTACCGGGTCGCTCAGGGTGTCCGCGCTGTCGAACTGGTCGGCCACGGCCACCGTCACGTTGGCCGAGCGGCCGTGGCGCAGGGGGACCTGGAGCAGGGTCTGCGGGTCCTTGCGGCCGTCGGCGGCGGCGACATGGCTGAAGGCGCTCGGGCGGTCCAGAAGGATCCACAGGGGGCGCTTGGTGTCGTCCGGCGGCGGGTGGCCCGCCTGGCGGGCGCGGTTGACCGCGATCAGGCGGCGCTCCGTCTCGGCCGCGGCCCACTCCAGGCTCGCCAGCGCCCCGGCCAGCGCGCACTCGACGGCCAGGACGCCGTCCCGGCCGGTGAGGCAGGCGTACTCGCCGGTGCCGCCGCCCTCGACGATCAGTACGTCGCCGTACTGGAGGGCCTGGAGGGCGATGGAGCGCAGCAGGGTCGAGGTGCCGCTGCCCGGCTGCCCCATGACCAGCAGGTGCGGCTCGGTCGAGCGGACGCCCGTGCGCCAGACGACCGGCGGGGCGTCGCGCTGTTCCTCACCGAAGGTGAGGGGGAGCGTGCGCTGGACGCCGATGGGGTCGGTGAAGCCGAGCACCGTCTCGCCGGGGGATGTGACGAAACGCTGGGCGGTGATGTCGGTCGGCAGCGGCACGAGGACCGTGACCGTGAGCAGGTTGCCCTCCTCGTCCCAGGCGAAGTGGTATTCGCGGCCACGGCCGGACTTGGCGGTGAGCAGATGCTCGATGCGGGCCCGGGACTCGGCCTCGCCGTCCGTGAAGTACGCCGGGTAGCGGACCACCAGGTGTGTGACGCGGCCGGTGTCGTCGAACCCGTACGTCGGGAAGGCCTTCTCCCACTCGCCGCCGTGCGCATACAGGGGCGCGGGGTCCTCGGCGGTCGAGAAGTAGGGCACCAGCGCCTCGTACAACGCCTGGAGGCGCTTCGTCTGTGCCTCGTCGGGGCCGTCCGGGGCCGAGGGGGCACGGTCCCGGCCCTGCCAGGCTGCCGCCGCCATCACGGTGATGACGGCCAGCAGCGGGCCGTACGGAGCGAGCGCCACGACCAGGACCACCGAGGCCACCAGGAACAGCAGCGGTCCGCGTCTGTCCTTGGGGGTGTCGGCCCACTTGCGCCGTCCGGCCGCTGCCAGCCGGCGCAGACCACGGGTGATCGTGATCAGCGGGTGGAGGACGTCGGTGGCGCTGTCGGCCGCCGTCCGGGCCAGCACCCGGCTCCGGGCGAGCTGCGCGCTGCCGTTGCTCAGAATGCGGGGGAGGGGGCGGCGGGCCACTGCTGTCTCCTGAAAGTGCGTGCGTACGGGCGGGGGCGGCGTCAGAACTTGATTCCGCCGAGGAGGCTCGCCAGGCTCTCGCCGCCGGCCTTGATGCTCGGGGCGATGGCCGTGCTGGCCAGATAGAAGCCGAAGAGTGCGGCCACCAGGGCGTGGGAGGCCTTGAGTCCGTCCTTCTTGAAGAAGAGGAAGACGATGATGCCGAGCAGGACCACGCCTGAGATGGACAGGATCATGTGAGTTCTCCTGGTTCGTGGGGACAGTCACCATGAGTACTTCCAGGCTCACAGGATGTATCCATACTACAAAAGGTGCAACTGGGTGAATTTCGGTGGATTTCCCTCGGGTGGCGTAGCCCAGATCGGCGGTCCGGGCAGGTCGGTCGCAGGGTGCGGTCCTGCAATGATCTTTGCCGAGGGCGCATCCGGTCATGTGCCCGGGAAGCCAGTACTCTGGCGATTCACTCGTACTAGTGAGAGGCGGTCCGGCCGATGACTGAAGCCCCCGACCCCGACGTCGTGGAGCTGGCGACCAAGATCTTCGATCTTGCTCGGCAGGGACGGACCGAGGCGCTCGTGGCCTACGTCGACGCGGGCGTCCCGGCCAACCTCACGAACGACCGCGGTGACTCCCTGGTGATGCTCGCCGCGTACCACGGGCACGCGGAGGCGGTGCGGGCGCTGCTGGCCCGGGGCGCCGAGGCCGACCGGATCAACGACCGAGGGCAGACCCCCCTCGCGGGGGCCGTCTTCAAGGGCGAGGAAGAAGTGATCCGAGCCCTCCTGGAGGGTGGCGCCGACCCGGCCGGGGGTACTCCGTCGGCCATCGACACCGCCCGCATGTTCGGCAGGACAGAACTGCTGGAACTGTTCGGCGCACACTGATCCGAACGCCCTGACCAGGAAAAACAGGCATTCGAAGCAGTCAGGAAACGGACAACGGGGGAGGCGGTACAAGGCCGCCGGATATTTCGGTCGCGGCAGGGAGAACTGCCGGGTCATCATGACGTCGTGATTCACGGACGCGATGGCCGGGCAGGTGTTGCCGCACCGCGCGGGCCGTGAGCGGTCCGCATGGGCCACCAACGAGAGGCAGAGGAAGATGGCTTACAGCAAGCAGGAAACGGCGGGCGCCCCGACGTGTTGTCACGCGGCCAGGTAGAGCAAGATCCCGGTTGCGTCGACGCTTGATGTGAGGCTGTTTCCCATGTTCGATCCGGTCATAGCGCCCAGTGGCACGCTGCTCGGCCTGCTCCAGCGGGGCCGCGGCGACGGCACGCTGCACGCGCTCACCGCCCCGCGCGCCGAAGCGCTCGCGGCACTGAACCACTGCGTGCTGCTCGACCCCCGCCACGACTGGCAGGTGGAGAACCGCTCCCTGTACTTCGCCCGCCTCTACCTCGACCTGAACGGCGAGCTGGACGAGATCGAGGCCCACCTCTTCGACGTCGAGGACGCCCTCGACACCGAGGAGTCACGCACCGGCCTCGCCCTGGCCGTCCTCGGCCACCTCGCCTCGTACGGCAGGCTGGACGCCCTGGGACTGCTGCGCAGGTACGCCGCCTCGGGCTCCAACTGGGCCTGGGCCCTGGACGAGCTCGCCCTCCGCGACGACGACGCCGGCCTGCGTGCCCTCGCGGCCCCCGTCCTGGCCCGCTTCCCGGCCGACGCCGAGGGGGAGGCCGAACTGGCCGCCGCCGTACGCGACGCCTTCGAGCCACGGCCGTGGCGCCTGTGGGCCGACGATCCGCGCGAATCCATCGCCACGCGCGTGCGTGCCGCCCAGGAGACCGGCTGTTTCGACCGCTGGCAACGCCAGATGCGGCCGACCGGCCCACGCCCCGGGTGGAGCGTGCAGGCCGTCTTCGAGTGGGCTCAGCAGGGCGTCGAACGCGGAGCGGCTCTCCATGTTCCGGCCGCCCGCTGTCTCACCGCCGTGGCCGGCCCCGAGGACCGGCCGGAAATCGTCGCCGCCGCCAAGGACGGCAGCGAGGGCGCCCGCTGCACGGCGCTCCGCTACCTCGCCGACAGCAACGATCCGGACGCGCTCGACCTGATCGACGGCGCCGTTGCCACCGGCTCGACGCCTGTCGTGGAGGCCGCCGTCGACGCCTTCGAACGCATGCGCAGTGTCGCCGCGGTCGACCGGGCCCGCGGCTGGGCCCACCGGCCCGACGCCCTGGGCGCCGCAGCCGGACGGGTGCTCGCCTGCCGGGGCGGCACGGGGGACCGGGACCTGGTCCTCGGTGCGCTGCGGGAGGCCGTACGGGGCGAAGGGCCCGACGCGCCGACCCTGTGGACCCTGGTGGACGGCACCGGACGGCTCGGCATCCTCTGCGCGGCACCCGTGCTGCGGCATGTCTACCGAGAGACCGCGTCATCCCATCTGCGTGGCCGGGCCGCCCGGGCCCTGGCCGCCACCGACCCCTCCTTCGCCGCGGGATTCGCCGTCGAATGCCTCTGGGACTGCGAGGAAGCCACCCGCGAGATCGCCGCCCGGCATGCCGAGACCGGCGATGCCCGGGTCGTGGAGCAGCTGCGCAGGCTCGCCGCGGACCCGGCAGAGGAGGACGAGGTCCAGACCGCCGTACGCAGCCGGATCGGCCCCGACGCGCCCGCTGTATGAACACGGGGTGACTCGCGGGTCAGATGAACATGGACGCGATCTGGCCCGCTCGGGTGGGCAGCGGAACGCTCACGAGTCGTTCGCCGCTCGGAAAGATCCACGTTGACGCGACCACGTCCAGTACGGCGACAACACCCGTATGCGTGTCGTCATCGTGACCGAATCCTTTCCCCCCGACGTGAACGGCGTGGCCCACTGCGCGCTCCAGACCGCCCGACACCTCGTCGATCGCGGTCACGCCCCTCTCGTCGTCGCCCCGGCTCCCGCTCCCGGGAACAAGGTGGCCGGCCTTTCGCCGTGCCCCGTTGTCCACGTCCCCTCCCTACCGCTCCCCGGCTACCCCCAGGTCCGCGTCGCCCTCCCCAGCCGGCGCCTCGCCGCGGCGCTCATCGAGCACCGCGCGGACATCGTCCACCTGGCAAGCCCCTTCATCCTCGGCGTCCGCGGCATGGCCGCCGCCGCCCGGCTCGGCATCCCGGCCGTAGCCATCTACCAGACCGACCTGGCCGGATACGCCCGCACCTATGTGGGCGCCGGCGAGGCCGCGGCCTGGCGTCGCATCCGCTCCGTCCACTCCGCCGCCGACCTCACCCTCGCGCCGTCCAGCGTGTCCCTGAACGACCTGGAGGCGCACGGTGTGCCCCGGCTGAAGCTGTGGCCGCGTGGCGTGGACACCGTCCGCTTCCGCCCCGACCTCCGGGACGAGAAGCTGCGCCGGGAACTCGCCCCGAACGGTGAGCTGATCGTCGGCTACGTCGGGCGGCTCGCCCCCGAGAAGCACGTGGAGCTGCTGGCCGGTGCCTCCGCACTGCCCGGCGTCCGTGTCGTGGTCGTGGGCGACGGACCCAGCCAGCCGAACCTGGCGGAGGCGCTGCCGGGCGCGGTCTTCCTCGGCCGCCGCACCGGCGAGGACCTCGCCCGGATCTTCGCCTCGTTCGACGTCTTCGCGCACACCGGCCCCTTCGAGACGTTCTGCCAGACCGTCCAGGAGGCCATGGCGAGCGGTGTGCCGGTCATCGCGCCCGCCGCGGGAGGCCCGCTGGACCTGGTCGCCCACGGACGCACCGGGCTGCTGGTCCCGCCGCGCGACGCCGGCGCCGTACGGGACGCGGTGCAGACGCTGGCCGCCGACCCCACGCTGCGGGCCGAATACGGCGCCGCCGCGCGCGCCATGGTCGAGGGCCGCACCTGGGCGGCCGTCGGAGACCAACTCATCGGGCACTATGCCCAGGTGCTCAAGACACGGAACAAGACGGTGGTGGCGGCGTGAACGAGTCACTGCGCATCGTGCGGCTGGCGAACTTCGTCGCGCCCGCCTCAGGCGGTCTGCGTACCGCGCTGCGTGAACTCGGCAAGGGCTTCAAGGCGGCCGGGCACGAGCCCGTGCTGATCGTGCCGGGTGAGCGGTACTCCGACCGGGAGACCGAGCAGGGCCGGGTGATCACCCTGCCCGGGCCGGTGCTGCCCGGCACCGGCGGCTACCGCGTGCTCATCGACAAGCGGCGCGTGGCCAAGCTCCTGGAGGAGCTGGGCCCCGACCGCCTGGAGGTCTCCGACCGCACGACTCTGCGCTGGACCGGCAAGTGGGCGCGCCGCGCCCGGGTCCCCGCCGTGATGGTCTCCCACGAGACCGCAGACGGCGTCCTGCGCACCTGGGGCCTCTCGGAGAACCTGTCCCGGCGGACCGCCGACGCCATCAACGTCCGTACGGCGCACACGTACTCGCGGGTCGTGTGCACCACCGAGTTCGCGGAGCGCGAGTTCGTGCGGATCGGGGCGCGCAATGTCGTACGGGCCCCGCTGGGCGTCGATGTGATGGAACGCCACCCTGCCCTGCGGGATGCCTCTCTGCGCGCCGAGTACGCGCGCGTGGACGAGATTCTGCTGGTGATGTGCTCCCGGCTGTCGGTGGAGAAGCGGCCCAGCACCGCGATCGACGCCGCCGAGGAACTGGTCCGACGCGGACGCCGGGTGCGGTTGGTGGTGGCCGGTGACGGTCCCCTGCGGGAGCGTCTCGAGCAGCGGGCGCGTGAGCGTTCGCTTCCGGTCACCTTCCTGGGCCACCTGAAGGACCGTGGCCGGCTGGGTGCGCTCCAGGCGTCCGCCGATGTGTGCCTGGCACCGGGGCCCGCCGAGACGTTCGGGCTCGCCGCTCTGGAGGCGATGGCCTGCGGTACGCCCGTGGTGGCGAGCGCGTCGTCGGCGCTGCCGGAGGTGATCGGCTCCGCCGGGGCCACCGCCGCGGATCGCGGCGCGGCCTTCGCGGACGCCGTGGACATGCTGCTGGAGCGGTCCGAGGCGGACCGGCGGGAGGCGGCACGCGCGCGTGCCGAGTGTTTCGGATGGGGTACGGCCGTCGAGTCGTTCCTTGCCGCACACGACGCGGTGGTGACGGGTCAGGTGCATCGGGTCGTGCCGGAGCGTGTGATATGAGACCGCTGAGTTTCGTTTCCCTCGGCGATTCGCTCACCGAGGGGGTGGGCGATCCCGTCGGGAAAGTCTGGCGCGGCTGGGCCGCGCTGCTCGCTGACGGGCTCAGTGCGGAGCCCGCGCAGTTCACCAACCTCGCCGTGAGCGGGGCGCAGACGCGTGACGTCCTGGAACGCCAGCTGCCTGCCGCGCTGGACCTGCGGCCGGACGTGGCGTCCGTCGTCATCGGCGTCAACGACACGCTGCGCTACACCTTCGACATCCACGCCGTGGCCGAACGGCTCGACAAGGTGTACGCGGCCCTCGCCGCCCAGGGCACGGTCGTCCTCACGGCCTGTCTGCCCGACCCCGGTTCGATGCTGAGGCTGCCGGGATCGCTGGCCCGTCCGCTGGCTCGGAGGCAGCGCGCGGTCAACACGGTGGTCCATGCGCTGTCCGAGCGGTACGGCGTCGTGCATCTGCATGCCGCCGAGGAGGACTGGATCCAGGACCGGGCGATCTGGAGCGCGGACCGGCTGCACCCCAGCGAGCGGGGGCACCGGGAGCTGGCGCTGCGGTTCCACGGGTTGTTGGCCGGTGCGGGCGTCGCCAAGGGCTTCGCACCCTCGCCGGTGCCCGAGTTCGCGGTTCCCACCAAGTCGGCGAGCCTGCTGTGGCTGGCCACCGCGGGCACGGCCTGGGTGATCCGGCGGTGCACCGACCTGCTGCCGAACCTGTTGACGCTCGCTGCCGACGAGATGCGGCACCGTGCGCGTGGGACGAGCGCGAAGCTCGATCTGCGGGCGGCGCAGGGGGTGTCTGCGGCGCTGGCGGCGTTGTCCATGGCGGAGCAGCAGCCGGAGCCTGATGCGGCGTAGCCGGGGTGGTTGGGCGCCGTTTGGATCTGCGGGTTCGTTGTGGCTGGTCGCGCCCACGCGGCGGAGCCGCATGATGTGACAGCCCCGCGCCCCTGAAGGGCGCGGGAGCGCACCCGGCGTTGACAAGGCCCCGACGATGACACGCAGGGGTCAGCGGCGGCGTACGGGTATGAAGCGGACCGGTGTTCCGGGGGCTGCCTGGGCAGTGGGTGGGAGGTCGAGGGTGCGGACTACGGCGATCACTGGGTAGCCCCCGGTCGTCGGGTGGTCGGCCAGGAAGATCACCGGGCGGCCGTCGGGGGGTACTTGGACCGCGCCCAGGACCATGCCCTCGCTGGGGAGTTCACCGGGGAGGGCCCGCTCCAGGGCGGGTCCTTCGGTGCGCAGTCCTATGCGGTTGCTCGCAGCGGACACGCGGTACGGGCGTGAGGTGAACGTGCGGATCGCCTCTCGGGTGAACCAGTCGTCGCGCGGGCCGAGCGTTACGTGGAGTACGAGTTCGGCCGGGGGAGCCGGGTGCGGGGCGACGTCCACGCGTGCGTGCGGTCCGACGGGATGTCCCAGGGGGAGCACTGTGCCGTCCGTGAGCGGCGGTGGGCCGAGTCCGGACAGCAGGTCCGTGGAGCGGCTGCCGAGCACCGGTTCGACGGCGACACCGCCGGTGACGGCCAGGTAGCTGCGTACACCGGAGACGGCGGAACCGACGTCCAGGACCGACCCGGCCGGCACGCGCACCGGTGTGCCCCAGGCGACTGGGCGGCCGTCCACCGTGACGGGGCAGGGGGCGCCTCCGACCGCCATGGTGACCGTCGAACGAGGGCGCACCGCGCAGCCGTTGAGTGTGGTCTCCAGGACGGCCGTCTCGGGCGGATTGCCGACGAGGCGGTTGACGAGGGCCGCGGCCGGACCGTCCAGTGCCCCGGAGCGGGGCACCCCGAGGTGCGCGTGACCGGGACGCCCGCGGTCCTGCACGGTGGTCAGCGCACCGGCCCGTACGACGACGAGCGCACGGTCCGTCATGAGTGCCCCACCGGGACGAAACGGACGCGCGTGCCCGGTGACAGCAGCGCGGCCGGCACGCGCGCGTGGTCCCACAGCACGGCGTCCGTGGTGCCGATCAGCTGCCAGCCACCGGGCGAGGAGCGCGGGTACACGCCCGTGTAGCGGCCCGCGAGTGCCACCGCACCGTCGGGGACGGCGGTTCGTGGCGTGGCCCGGCGCGGGACGTCGTAGCGCTCCGGCAGCCCGGTGAGGTAGCCGAAGCCGGGCGCGAAACCGCAGAAGGCGACGCGGAATTCGGTCGCCGCGTGGATGCGGGCCACCTCCTGCTCGGGCACACCCCAGTGCGCCGCCACGTCGGCCAGGTCCGGGCCGTCGTAGCGCACCGGGAGGTCGATCACCTCACGCGCGCGTGGGGGAGCGGGCGGCAGCTCGGTCGCGGTCAGTTCGGAGGCCAGACGGGCCGGGTCGGCGAGGCCGTCGAGGAGGACCGTACGGGCCGCCGGGACGATCTCGCCGACCGTGAGCGAGCCCTCCGCGCGGCGCCGCAGCAGCTCCGCGTGCAGGGCCTGTGCCTCGTCACCGGAAGCGACCTCGACGAGCAGGGCGCGGTCGCCGACGGGCAGCACCCGCATGCTCATGTGAAGGCCTCCACCCGGACACCCGACTCCTGGAGCCGCTCCCGGACCCGGCGGGCCAGCTCCACCGCACCGGGCGTGTCCCCGTGCAGGCACAAGGACTGGGCCCGTACTTCGATGGGTGACCCGGAGTGGGCGGTGACGACGCCGAATCGGGCCAGCCCCACCGAGCGCTCCACGACGGTGTCCGGGTCGGTGACCACGGCGCCGTCCTGCCCGCGCGGGACCAGCGTCCCCTCCTCGGTGTAGGCGCGGTCCGCGAACGCCTCCGTGACGGCCGGGAGCCCGGCCTTCCCGGCCAGCGCCAGCAGACGCGAGCCGGGCAGTCCGAGCACGGGCAGTGAGACGTCCGCGAGGAGCACGCCGTCGACGACCGCGCCGGCCTGCTCCTCGTCGTGCACGACGCGGTTGTAGAGCGCGCCGTGCGGCTTGACGTACGACACGCGCGTGCCGGCCGCGCGCGCGAACACCTCCAGGGCGCCGATCTGGTACGCCACTTCGGCCGCCAGCTCGGCGGACGGCACGTCCATCGCGCGCCGCCCGAACCCGGCCAGATCGTGGTAGGAGACCTGGGCCCCGATCCGTACTCCGCGCTCGGCCGCAAGCGCGCACACCCGCCGCATGGTGGCCGCGTCCCCGGCGTGGAAGCCGCAGGCCACGTTGGCGCTGGTGACGACGGACAGCAGCTGTTCGTCGTCGGTGAGCCGCCAGCGGCCGAAGCCCTCGCCGAGGTCGGCGTTCAGATCGATCGCGGTCATCGGTCCCCTCTGGTGCTCGTGCCACTGCTCGGGCCACTGCTCTTGCCACCGCTCATGCCACGCGGAACTGCGCGTCGCGGGCGTCGGTGAGGAACATCTGCCCCGGTGCGTGGGTGATGGCGAACGGCGGGCGCGACGCCATCACCGCGGCCTGCGGGGTCACCCCGCAGGCCCAGAACACCGGGATGTCGTCCGGTCCGGCAGTCACCGGGTCGCCGAAGTCGGGGCGGTCGAGGTCGTGGATGCCGAGCCCCGACGGATCGCCGCAGTGTACGGGGCTGCCGTGCACCGCCGGGAGCAGGCTGCTCTCCCGGATCGCCGCCGAGAGGTGCTCCGGCGGCACCGGACGCATGGACACCACCAGCGGACCGCGCAGCCGCCCCGCCGGACGGCACTGACGGCTGGTCACGTACATCGGGACGTTGCGGCCCTGTTCGAGGTGGCGGATCGGGACCCCCGCCTCGGCGAGCGCCCACTCGAAGGTGAAGCTGCACCCGATCAGGAACGACACCAGGTCGTCCCGCCAGCGCCCGCGCACATCCGTCGGCTCGTCCACCAACTCGCCGTTCTCCCACACCCGGTAGCGCGGCAGATCGGTGCGCAGATCCGCGCCGTCCGCGAGAACCGTCGTGAAGGAACCGGCGTCCGTGACGTCGAGTACGGGGCACGCCTTTTCGTTGCGCTGGCAGAACAGCAGCATGTCGTACGCCCAGTCCGCGGGCACCGAGATCAGGTTGGCCTGCGTGTGCCCCGCGGCGACTCCTGCGGTGGCGCCCGTCAGGCCCGCGCGGAAGCGGTAGCGGGCGTTCCCCGGGCTCCACGCGTGCGCGTGCTCGTCGACGAGGGTCAGGGGGCGGTCTTCGGTGCGGTTCACTCCAGCTCCTTCCCGCGCGTCTCGGGAAGCCCGAGGAGCGCCAGTGCGGCAAGCGCGTATCCGATCGCCCCGAAGACGAGTGCTCCGCCCACACCCCAGCTGTCGGCCAGGAAGCCCACGGTCGTGGGGAAGACGGCGCCCACGGCGCGACCGGCGTTGTAGGTGAAGCCCTGTCCGGCGCCACGCACCGCCGTCGGGTACAGCTCGCTCAGGTAGGAACCGAAGCCGCTGAAGATCGCCGACATACAGAACCCGAGGGGGAAACCGAGCACCAGGAGCAGGGTGTTGGAGCCGCTGGGGATGTTCCCGTACGCCACGATGCAGACGGCCGACAGCAGTGCGAAGAGCCAGATGTTGCGCCGGCGGCCGAGCCGGTCGGTGAGGTAACCGCCGGTCAGATAGCCGAGGAAGGCGCCGGAGATCAGGAAGGTCAGATAGCCGCCGGTGTTGACGACCGACAGTCCGCGATCGCTCTTCAGGTACGTCGGCACCCAGGTGGCCAGCGTGTAGTAGCCGCCCTGGACACCGGTGGAGAGCAGTCCGGCGAAGATCGTGGTGCGCAGGAGACCGGGCTTGAAGATCGCCTTGAAGGAGCCCTTCCCCGCGCTCTTCTGCCGCGCGGCTATCGCCTCGGGCGCGTCCTGCACCCGGCGCCGCATCCAGACGACGAGCAGCGCGGGCAGTGCGCCGGTCCAGAACATCACGCGCCAGGCCAGGTCGTCGTCCATGACCGAGAACACCAGCGTGTACATGATCGCGGCCAGCGCCCAGCCGACGGCCCATGAGCTCTGGATGGCGCCGAGCGTACGGCCCCGGTGCTTCGCGCTGGCGTACTCGGCGACCAGGATCGCGCCGACCGCCCACTCGCCGCCGAAGCCGAGGCCCTGAAGGGCACGGAAGACCAGCAGGGACTCGAAGTTGGGGGCGAAGCCGCAGGCGACGGTGAAGACCGCGTAGGTGATCACCGTGATCATCAGCGCCCTGACCCGGCCGAACCGGTCGGCCATCACCCCGGCCAGGGCGCCGCCGATGCCGGACGCCAACAGCGTCACGGTGGTGAACAGGCCGGTCTGACCGCTGTTCAGGCCGAAGTACGCGGCCAGCGCGACCATGCTCAGCGGCAGCGTGAAGTAGTCGTAGGAGTCGAGGGCATAGCCGCCGAACGCGCCGGCGAAGGCGCGGCGACCGCGCGGACCCAGGGCGCGCAGCCAGCCCAACGCGCCGTCGTCGGCGGTGCGTTCATCCGCGGCCGGATGTGCGTCGGTGGTCACTGCCTGCGGTGGAGGGGTCGTGCTCATGGGCACCTCGCAGAGGGAGGACGGAGGGTGCGTAGGACTGAGCCGGGCCGTGCGGAAGCCGTGCGGCGCCGTCGTGAGCGGGACGGCGGCGCCGTTCGTAGCAACGTAGAGGATCGTTCAACGATCCTTCAATACCCCTGTTGTTTCGTTCTTGTATCTGCGATTGAATTCCGGGCATGGCAGAGCAGCTGTCGGGACTGGCCGACGACCGCGCCCTCCTGGGTCGCACCAGCACCGCCGAACGGGTCTCGGACATCCTCAGGAGCCGCATCGCCGAGGGCTATTTCCCGCCCGGGGCCCGGCTCTCGGAGGACAGCATCGGCGGCGCCCTCGGCGTCTCCCGCAACACGCTGCGCGAGGCGTTCCGGCTGCTCACCCATGAACGGCTGCTCGTCCACGAGTTGAACCGGGGCGTCTTCGTCCGGGTGCTGACCGTCGAGGACGTCGAGGACATCTACCGCACCCGCGGCCTCGTCGAGTGCGCCGTCGTCCGCGGTCTCGGCGAGCCGCCGTACGCGCTGGACGGGCTCGCGGAGGCCGTCGCCGAGGGGCAGCGGGCCACGCGCGAAGGTGACTGGAAAGAGTTGGGTACGGCCAACATCCACTTCCACCGGGAGCTGGTCTCGCTCGCCGGCAGCGAACGCACCGACGAGCTGATGCGCAGCGTCTTCGCCGAGTTGCGGCTGGCCTTCCACGTCGTGGACGACCCGCGGCGCCTTCACGAGCCCTATCTGGCGCGCAACCGGCAGATCCTCCAGGCGCTACAGGCCGGCGACGGGGTCGAGGCCGAGAAGCTGCTTGCGGTGTATCTGGATGACTCGCTCAGGCGCGTTGTGGACACGTATCGGCGGCGGGTGACGAGCGCCCCGTAAGGGGCGCGGGGCTGTGACATATGCGACTCCGCCGCGTGGGCGCGACCAGCCACGGGCGGCCCGCGGCCGAAGCGCGAGCTGCTGTCACCCGGCTCACCCCGCGGGGGCGATCCGCGTCGTTTGGGTCGTTGTCAGACCGAGGATCTAGTCTGTGCACCGTGACTTCGCCTGCATCGACGGACCGTGTTCCGCCCCAGTTCACCGCGGGGCCGCGCCCTGCACTGGGTCCGGCCGCCGACGAGGGACTGGCGCGGCGGCTGCGCGCGCTCGCCTGCACCGCGCCGCTGCACGACCTCGACGCCCGCAAGGCCAACCTCGCGGGCGAGTACTCGGTGTACGGCATGGCGGAGGTGGCCCTCTCCTCCATCGACCTGGTCACGCTGAACATGGACTTCGACACGGGCGCCGACCACGACCAGATAGTGGCCCGGCTCATCCCGCGCATCGCCGCCCAGGCCCCGCAGCGGCCCGTCGTCGAGCATGAGCGGGTGGCCCGCTGGGTGCTGGAGAACCTGATCAACGTCGGCAGCGTCGACCGCGGCTTCCGTGCCGTTTACGGCACTTTCGCCCCGGACGGCACGTATGTGCGCCGGGACTACGACTTCAAGCTGATCGAGGAGGTCCCGGGACCCGGCGGGAGCGTGTATCTCCGTACGACGGACGAAGCGGTCAATGTACTGGTGGGTGCCCTCGACACCGACGTCACCAGCGCTCAGATCGCCGCCGAGGTCAAGCTGGAGGTCCTGATCAACCGGGGGCGGCTCGCGGATGCGCAGCTCGCGGCCGAGCAGGCCCGGTATCGGACGGTGCAGTACTCCGAGACACTGCGGCGGGCGCTGGATGCCACCCGGCGCAATGTGCGCGCCGTGGACTGGCTCAGCGCCGTGCCGGACATGATCGCCGAGGCGCTCGACCATGTCGCCGACCGGTATCGACACGAGAACGCGATCCTCACGAACATCCGCAAGGCACGGGACGAGTCCGAGGACCCCGAGCATAAGCGGCGGGCCGCCGAATTGGTCGACATCGTGAAGGACTGCATCCGGCGGCATACGCAGTTGCAGTCGCGGCTGCTGGAGGCCGGGCCGCTGTTCCGGGCCGAGCAGGACCGGCAGGCCTTTGCCACGCCGATGACGTCGTCAGGGATCGATCTGTACGGGCATCTTGTCGCGCCGGTGCTGCCGTTGGCGGTGGAGCGGGCGGTTCGGGTGACGGACGCGTTCTTCTCACGGGGCACCGGGCTGCGTACCCCGGTGACCGTTCGGCTGGGCGATCTCGTGGACATTCTGCTGACTCCGCCGGTGGAGCGGGAGCATCTCGGCGCGGAGATGCCTGAGCCGGATCTCATTGCCACGCCGGATGACAGTCGGTTCAGCGAGGGGCAGTTGGCTGCGGCGATGGAGTTGCTCGATCTTCCTGCGGATGCGCCTCGGCGGCTGTCGGGGCTGCTTGTCGAGGCTCGGCGCCGGGATGCTGCGCTGCCGTATCTCGTGGCGTTGTTGGCGGTTCATGCGGCCAGCCCGCCTGTGGGCACGGCCTATCGGCAGGGTGAGGAGAAGTTGCTGTTCGCCGTGGACGACGGGACCGAGCTGGATGATCCCGAGTTCGGTGGGGCCGATCTGATTGTGGGGACGGCATTGCTCGATGCGGTGGGGATGGCGGCGGATCGGACGGAGGCGGCTTGATGTCTTTTGCCGACTGCGGGTCGTGTGTGGCTGGTCGCGCAGTTCCCCGCGCCCCTAAAAGCCTTGTCCTGCCCCCTGTTTGCCAGATGCCCGAGGAGTTTCGACCGTGACCGAGCACGTCGACTGGAGTGAACCGGAGGTTGTCGCCTCCGCACCGGTGACCGCTGCCGTCACCCCCGCCGATGCCGCCGACGCTGCTCGGCTCGTTTCCTTTGGGCTGCAGCCCAAACTGCAACCCGCGCGGGATCAGGAGTACGCCGAGCTGCTGCGCCGGTACCGCGAGGACCCGCCCTTCGCCCGGCTCGCCGACGCCGTTGCCACCGGGCTCGGGCTGATCGTGCTGGAGGTGTCCCCGCGCGCCGGGATGGCTGTCACCGCTGCCGAGGACTCGGTGTTCGCCGTGCGGATGGGGGACTACGCGCGTCGGACGTCCGCCGACTCCGGGGACCGGTTCCTGCACGGGCTCGCTCATCTCGCCGTTGCCGCCATGGCGTTTCCGCGGCCCGAGGACCTGGCCGATGACGGGTACATCGGGCGGATCACGGTCAACGGCGTGGATGCCTTCGTGCGGCAGGCGTGCCGGCGGTTGGAGGAGCGTGCCGACGAACAGGGTGAGAACACCGATCCGGCCACGGATGCGCCCGGGCTCGAGGCCGCCTGGCGGATCTGGGTGCGACGCAGTGCGACGGGCGCCACCAAGGACGCGCGGAGACTGGCCGGTTCGACGACCGGCATCATCGGTAAGGCCGTCGCCTTCCTGACCGACTCCGGGTTTCTCCAGCGCACCGGCGACGACAACGGCGGTACGTACCGGACGACGGCCCGCTATCAGCTCCAGGTGCGCGACATGGCGGGCAGCGCCGCCATGGCCGAGCTGCTGGAACTGGGCGTCGTCCCGGTCACCGACGGGACGCCGTCGCTGCTGCCCGCCGAGGAGTCCGACGATCTGGAGCTGGTGGCCGACGCCGGGCTGCCGTTCCACTCCTGACCGCATCGACTGCCTTCACGACTACGAGAGTCCGCCATGTACGAGCTGTCCCGGGTCCGCCTCTACTCCATCGGTCCGGCCGGTGCGCGCTACGCCGACACCGTGCTTGACCTGCGGGGTGTCGGCGAGCCCGTGCCCGATCCCGCGCCCACGCAGGCGGAGTTCTTCGAGGAGGAGCCCCTCGGCCCGCCGCGCCGTCCCGCGCCCGCCGGCGTGCTCTTCCTGGAGAACGGCGGCGGTAAGTCCGTTCTGCTGAAGCTGATCTTCTCCGTGATGCTGCCGGGTCACCGCAACACGCTGGGTGGCGCCAGCTCGGGTGTGCTGCGCAAGTTCCTGCTCGCCGACGACTGCGGGCATGTGGCGCTGGAGTGGCAGCATGTGCTGACGGGCGAGTGCGTCGTCGTCGGCAAGGTGAGTGAGTGGCGCGGGCGGCAGGTCTCGAACGATCCGCGGAAGTTCGCCGAGGCCTGGTACTCGTTCCGGCCCGGACCCGGGCTGAGCCTGGACAATCTGCCGGTCGCCGAGTCCACCGCCGTACGGCCGCCCGTGGAGGGCGCGTCCGGTGCTCAGGGGCGGCGGCGCACCATGAAGGGCTTCCGGGACGCGCTCACCGAGGCCGGCAAGGCGTATCCACATCTGGAGGTGCACTGGGAGGAGATCCACGACCGGTGGATCGAGCACCTCGGCGACCTCGGCCTCGACCCCGAACTCTTCCGCTACCAGCGGGAGATGAACGCCGACGAGGGCGAGGCGGCCGGCCTCTTCGCGGTCAAGAAGGACTCCGACTTCACCGACCTGCTGCTGCGCGCGGTGACCGACACGCGGGACACCGACGGTCTCGCCGATCTGGTCGGCGGCTTCGGCAACAAGCTGGGGCGGCGTGCCGAGCTGATCGCCGAACGGGACTTCACCGCCGGGTCGGTCGATCTGCTGGGGCGGATCGTCGAGGCCGCCGAGGCACGGGCACGCGCGCGTGACATCCATGCCGGTGCCGAGCGCCGGACCCGGACGCTGGCCCGGCGGCTGTCGGCGCGCGGCGCCCAGGAACGCGTGCGTGCCGCGGACCTCGCCCAGCGGGTCACCGGCGCCGCGCACGCCGTCACACAGGCCGAGGGCGCGCGGCAGCGCAGCGCGCTGATCGCCGCCGAACTCGCCTACCGGCACGCCTCGTTGGCGCTCGCCGGCACCGAGAAGTCGGCCGCCGCGCAGAAGCGGGAGCTCGCCGACGCGCGCACCCTGCACGCCGCCTGGCAGACCGCCGAGACCGTGTTGCGCCACCGCGCCGCCGCCGACCGGGTCGCGCGCGTCGCCTCCGCCATCCAGGAGGCCGAGCGGGACGCGGCCCCGGCGCTGGCCGCCCGCGCCAAGGCCGCCGTCGACCTCGTCCGGGCCCTGCACTCGGCCGCGGACAGCGCCGAAGCCCTGGCCAACGAAGGGGAGGAGCGGTCCGCCGCGCTCCAGGAGGTCAGCGAGACCGCCCACCGGGACTCCACCTCCGCCGCCACGGAGGCCCAGCGTGCCCGCAGCGAGGTCGGGCACCTGCGGCAGCGTCTGTCCGAGGTCGAGCAGGAGACCGCTGAAGCGGTGCGGGCGGGCTGGCTCGACGACAGCGCGCCCGACGCCGATCCCGCACGCGCCGCGCTCGCCGCCAGCGACGCCGAGAAGACGGCCGTCGCCGCCTGGGACACGGCGCGCGAGGCGTCCCACAGGGCCACCGAGCATGCCCGGGAAGCAGCTTCGACCGAGTCCCGCGCGGAGCTCACGGCAGCCCGCGCGGCGGACGCGGCGACGGCTGCGGAACGCTCGTACGAGGCGGAGCGCCGCCTCGCCGAGGGGCTCGCGGGGGAGGAGCGGCTGGCAGAGCTGCTGAGCCTGACCGGCGGTTCTGGGGCGGGGTCTCTCGTGCCGGGGCCCCGGACGGGTGCGGATGGCGCGGCCGGGCGCGAGCGCTCCGACTCGGCCGGACCAGGAGGGCCGGCACGGGCCGGGAGCGGCGCGTCCGGCAGCGGCGGTGCCGAGGCAGGCGTCAACGGGGCTTCCCAGGCCGCGAGCAGTGCCTCCGGCCGGGGTGCCGGGGCGGATACCGGCGGGGTGTCCCGCGTCGGGAGCGACGCGGCTGCCGACGCCGGCGGTGGCGTGCCTGCCGGGTCCGTGCGCTCGGCCGACGGCGATGCAGCCGACCCGCGGCGCGGCCTCCCGGCGACCCCGCGCCCCCTCGCCGAAGGCCTCCTCACCCCGGAGGAACTCGACCGCAGCGCCGACGACCTCCGCCGGCTCCTCGACGACACCGTTTCGTCCGCCGAGCGGCAGCTGTTCGAGCTGCGGACCGCTGCCGCCGACGACTCCCGGATCCTGGGCGCGCTCGGCGACGGAGGGCTGCTGCCGCCCGGTCCGGATGTACTGGCCACCGTCGCGTTCCTCGGCGAGCACGGCATCCCGGCGCTGCCAGGATGGCGGTATCTCGCGCAGGCCGTCGATCCCACCGATCACGCGCGCGTGCTGGCCGCCCGGCCGGAGCTGGTCGACGGAGTGATCATCACCGACCCCGCCACGCACGCGCGTGCCCGGGAGGCGCTCAACGAGGCCGCGCTGCTGCCCCGGTCCGCCGTCGCGGTCGGTACGGCGGCCGCCCTGCTGGCCCCGACCCCGGCTCCCGACGCGAGCAGCGGCGACGTGTTCCTCGTACCGCCGAACCCCGCCATGCACGACGAGCACGCCGCCGACGAGGAACGGCAGGCGCTGCGGGCGCGGGCGACCGAGCGGGACGAGGAGATCCGGACCCTGGCGGCACGGCTCGGCAAGGACCGGGAGCTGGCCGCGCGGCTCGCGTCCTGGCGTACCGGCTGTCCGGCCGGGCGACTGGTCGAGCTGGCGGAAGCGGCCAGGGAGACGCGCGCGTTCGCCGAGGAGGCCGAGGCCGAGCTGGCCGAGGCGCGCACCGTCCGGGCGGAGGCCGACGAAGCCGCCGCCGAGGCCACGCAGGTACGGGACGAGCGACAGGAGGTCGCCCAGCGCGCCCGCCGCTCCGCCGACGCCCTCGCCGGGCTCGCCTTCCGGCTGCGTGAACGGTCCGGCTGGCAGGTCAAGCTGCGCGAACTCGCGGACGAGGCAACCGAGTCGGAGGCCCGCGCCCAGACGTGCCTGGAGCGCGCCCGCGCCGCCGACGAGGACCGGCGAGGCGCCCAGCGCGCCGCCGACGACGCCCGTCGCACGGCCCGTGCGCTGCGCGCCGAGCGCGCCGAGATCGCGGGCGCCCCCGACGACGTACCGGAAGCCGGCACGGATGCTTCGACGTCGTCCCTTCCCGCCCTCCGCGAGGCCTATCGTGCCGCTTCCCAGGTGTACGAGAAGGTCGGCGTCGGCGCCGATCTGCGGGCCGAGCAGGCCCGCGCGGAGGGCGACGAGAGCGCGGCGCGGACCGAACTCGACCGGCTGAGCAACAAGGTCCGCACGCGCGCGGCGCAGTTGCTCGAGTCCCCGGACGGTTCCGACGGGCCCTCCCGGCAGGCCGCCGCCGCCCGTGCCGAGGAGCTGGTGCAGCTCCTGGAGACCCGGATGTCGAGCGCGAGCGAACAACTCGGGCGGCTGCGCGGAGAGGCCGAGCGGCACGCACCCGAAGACGGCGAGGCGCACACCGAGCTGCCCGAGGAACTGGTGCCGCGGGACGCCGAGCACGCGCAGGCCCTGCTGCGGACCGCGACAGCCGAACTCGCCTCCCGCACCGAGGCGTTGAGCCAGGCCAGGGAGGCGCATACCGAACTCCTCGACGCCCACCGGGCCGCCGAGGACGCGGCCGGTGGCTTCGACGAGATCGCCACCATGCTCCGCGACCTGCTGCGCGAGCACGCCACGGACGAGGAGCAGGAAGAGCAGGAACCGTATCCCGGTGGCCTGGACGAGGCCCGCCACTCCGCCGCCGAGGCGCGGCGCTCCCTGCGCGGCTGCGCCGCCGATCTGTCCGCCGCCGAGTCCGCCGTACGAGAGGCGAGCGATGTGCTCGTACGGCATGCCAACTCCACGCGGTACGAGCAGGTCCGGACGCCGGCGCGGCAGCAGATCCGGGAACTGCCCGCCTCCGCGCTGCCCGAGCACGCGCAGAAGTGGGCGGACGCGTTCGCGCCCCGACTGCGGGTCCTCACCGATGAGTTGGTGCAGCTGGAGCGGAACCGGGACTCGATCGTGGACCGGCTGCGCGGGCTGGTCGAGTCGGCGCTGGCGACGCTGCGATCCGCCCAGCGGCTGTCCCGGCTGCCCGAGGGGCTCGGCGAGTGGTCCGGGCAGGAGTTCCTCCGGATCCGCTTCGAGGAACCCGACCAGGCCACGCTCACCGAGCGGCTCGGCGAGGTCGTCGACGAGGCGACGCGGGCCGCGGTGAAGAAGAACTCCGATCTGCGCCGGGACGGGATGTCCCTGCTGCTGCGGGGAGTCGCGGCGGCGCTGGAGCCGAAGGGTGTGGCCGTCGAGATCCTCAAGCCGGACGCGGTGCTCCGTGCGGAGCGGGTGCCGGTGGGGCAGATGGGCGACGTGTTCTCGGGCGGTCAGCTGCTCACTGCCGCCATCGCGCTGTACTGCACGATGGCGGCGCTGCGGAGCAACGACCGGGGACGTGACAAGCACCGGCACGCCGGCACGTTGTTCCTCGACAACCCCATCGGGCGCGCCAACGCCACGTATCTGCTGGAGCTTCAGCGGGCCGTGTCGGATGCGCTGGGTGTCCAACTCCTGTACACGACCGGTCTGTTCGACACGACTGCGCTGGCGGAGTTTCCACTGGTCATCCGGCTGCGCAACGATGCGGATCTACGGGCGGGGCTCAAGTACATCAGCGTGGAGGAACACCTCCGGCCGGGGTTGCCGCCGCAGCCGCAGGCGGGGGAAGCGGTGCACAGCGAAATTACGGCTACGAGGATGTTCAAGCGCCCGGCTGCGACTGCCTCCTGAGGAGCGTGGGGGACTGCGGGCCCGTCGTGGCTGGTCGCGCAGTTCCCCGCGCCCCTGGGGAGCTTTAGGCGTCCTCTCTCAGCAAGTCGGCGCACTTCTCGCCGATCGCCATCGTCGTGATGCACGGATTGACGCTCACCAGATCCGGCATCACCGAACCGTCCGCCACCCGCAGCCCCGCCACTCCCTTGACCCGTAGCCGTGCGTCGAGTGGGGCCGAGGGGTCGTCGTCCGCGCCCATCTTCACCGTGCAGGACGGGTGGTAGACGGTGTTGTGGGTCTTGTGGATGTAGTCGAGGAGTTCGTCGTCGGTCCGGACGTCCGGGCCGGGGGCCAGCTCCGCACCTGCCCAGCCGCTCAACGCGGGCTGCGAGGCGATCTTTCGGGCCAGCCTCAGCCCGTACGTCATCACCCGCGCATCGTGCTCATGCGTGAAGTACCGCGGATCCACCTTCGGCTTGTCCCGGTAGTCGCGGGTCCGCAGCCGCACCGTGCCACGCGACTTCGCGCGCGTCACGTTCGGTGTGAGGCAGAACGCGTTCTCCGACGTCGGATAGCCCCACCGTGCGGTGTTCATGTCGAACGGGACGGACCCGTAGTGGAACATCAGGTCCGGCCGGTCCAGGCCCGGTTCGGTGTCGTAGAAGATGCCCGCTTCCCACCACTGGCTGGACGTGGTGGTCATGGGCTGCTTGGCGTCCCACATGATGACGCCCTCGGGGTGGTCCTGGAGGTTCTCGCCGACGCCCGCCGAGTCGACCACCACGTCGATGCCGAACTCGCGCAGGTGCGTGGCCGGTCCGATGCCCGACAGCATCAGCAGCTTGGGTGAGTCGATGGCGCCGCAGGAGAGGATGACCTCGCGCCGGGCCCGTACCGTCCGGGTGTGGATGAGGTCCGGGTCGAGATACTCGGCGCCCACGCAGCGCCGGCCTTCCAGCTCCAGCTTCTTGGCCCGCACCCCCGTCCGCACCTCCAGGTTCGGCCGCTTGCCCAGGACCGGGTGCAGGTAGGCCACCGACGACGACTGACGGATGTTGTTCTCGTCGGAGTTGATCTGGAACCAGTTGGCGCCCCGGATCACCGTCCTGCCGGTGTTGAAACCCGTGGTGGGAATGCCTGCCTGCGCGCATGCCTCCAACAGCGCCGTGCCGCACGGGTCCTCGCTCTTCAGCGTGCGGAGTTTCACCGGACCCGTGCGGCCGTGGTGCTCCCCGGGAGCATCGTTGTTCTCCAGCCGCTGGTAGAGCGGGAAGAGGTCGGCGGCGCTCCAGCCCGTACAGCCTGCCGCGGCCCAGTCGTCGAGGTCCTCGGCCGGGGCCCAGAAGGCGATACAGGAGTTGTGCGAGGAGCAGCCGCCGAGCACCTTCGCTCTGGCGTGCCGCATGAAGCTGTTGCCGCTGGTCTGGGGTTCGACGGGGTAGTCCCAGTCGTAGCCGGACTCCAGCAGGCCCATCCAGCGTTCCAGCTTCAGGACGTCGTCGTCGCCGACATCGCTGGGCCCTGCTTCCAGGACACAGACGGTGACGGACGGGTCTTCCGACAGCCGGGCCGCCACCGCATTGCCCGCGGTGCCGCCGCCGACCACGACGTAGTCGAACTCATCGATGCTCATGGGGAGTTGACCTCCTTGACAGCCTACTTGCGGAATTTCAGTCGGCCGCCGGGGCGGCGAAGGGCCCGGTTGCCGGTTCGGAGCCCAGCTGGTGTTCGGAGAGCACGCCCGTCCTGTGCCGCTGGATGAACCAGTAGTAGGCGAAGCCGCCGCCCATGATCACGCCGACGAACAGCAGGGCGCCCCACTGGAGGTACCAGTGGAAGGGGGCGGTCGCGTTGTAGACGGCGGCCCGCGGCCAGATCAGGTTGATGGTCATGCCCAGGCCCCACAGCACGGCCAGGATGTTGACGAGCAGCCCCCAGCGGCCGAGCGAGAACTTGCCGTCGCCCGCGGGCTGCCACTTGCCGCGCAGCCGCGCCACCAGCAACGGCACGGTGACGCCCAGGTAAGCGAGGTAGATCATGATGATGCCGATGCTGGTGACGACCGTGAAGATCTGTGGCTGGCGGATGTTCACGACCAGGATCGCCAGCGCCAGGATGCCGATGATCACGGCCGGGAGCACGGGCGTCTTGAAGCGCGGGCTGACCTTCGCCAGCTTCGAGGACGCGGGCAGGTTGTTGTCCCGGGCCATGGCGAATGCCAGCCGGATCGCCGCCGTCTGCACGGCCAGCGCACACACGGTTACCGCGATCATCACGCACCACAGCATCGCCTTGCCGGCCGTTGAGCCGAGCACGTCGAGGACGATGTACTGAAGACCGTCGGTGGACAGTTGCTCGCCCTTCAGGCTGGACACGCTCATGAGTGCGAGCAGCAGGATCAGACCGCCCAGGATGAAGGAGGCGACGATCGCCCGGATGATCGCGCGGGGCGCGTTCCGGGACGGGTCCACGGACTCCTCACCCAGCGAGGCGGCCGTGTCGAAGCCGTACATGACGTACGCCGAGGCCAGCGAGGCCACCAGGAACGCGCCCAGATAGCCGGCGCCGTACCCCGCTCCGGTGCCGTTGGTCTCCGTGACGACCTGCGGGCCGCGCGTGATGTGCGCGGCGAACAGGATGATCAGTACGACGGTGGCGATCAGCTCGATGAACACGCCCGCCGAGTTGATCGTGGCCATCAGCTTGACGCCGAAGGCGTTCACAAGGGTCGTGAACAGGATCAACACCGCGGCCAGGATGACCGCGTTGGTCGCCACGTCGTACTTGCCGGTTCCGTCGCCGACGATCTGGAACACGTCGGAGATCTGCGGCAGCGTCAGCTGATAGGCGAGCGCCACGGCCGAGATCGACACGATCGACGCGATCAGCATCGTCCAGCCGGCCAGCCAGCCCAGGTGCGGATTGCCTATCTTCTTCGACCAGTTGTAGACGGAGCCCGCGACCGGATAGCGGGCGGCCAGCTCGGCGAAACAGAGGGCGACCATGAACTGGCCGACGAAGACCATCGGCCACGACCACCAGTAGGCGGGGCCGCCGCTGCCGTATCCGAAGTAGAAGAGCTGGAAGGTGCCGGTGAGGATGGAGATGTAGCTGATGCCGGCGGCGAAGGTGTGGAAGTTGCCGAGGGTGCGCTTGAGTTCGGGTTTGTATCCGAATTCGGCCAGTTCGGCGTCGTCGTGCGCGCCCGGCTGTTGAGTTGTGGTCATGAGCGGACTCCTGGTGGGCAGTGGAACGGGGAGAGCGGCTCCTGCGGGTGCCTGGATCAAGGAGGGGTGATGAGCCTGCTGCTACCCGGTAGTCAGGCGAACCACCCCTGTGGCGTGGGGTTTGTGTTGCGCCAGATGTGCTTTGGCTCGCGGTACTCTGCCAGGCCCGCCGGTCCGAGTTCGCGTCCGAATCCGGATTGCTTGAAACCGCCCCACTCCGCCTGCGGGACATAAGGGTGGAAGTCGTTGATCCAGACCGTGCCGATCCGCAGCCGCGCCGCGACCCGGGCGGCCCTGGCCTCGTCGCTGGTCCAGACGGCGCCCGCCAGGCCGTAGATCGTGTCGTTGGCGAGCCGTACCGCCTCGTCCTCGCTGCCGAACCGCTCAACGGTGAGCACCGGTCCGAAGGACTCGTCCTGCACCACCGACATGCCGCCCCTGCACTCGTCCAGCACGGTGGGCAGGTAGTAGAAGCCGTCGGCGAAGTCCGGACCGTCGGGGCGCGTGCCGCCGCAGCGCAGGACCGCGCCCTCCTCCAGGCCCTTGGCGACATAGGCCTCGATCTTGGCCAGATGTGCGGCCGAGATCAGCGGCCCGGTCTGCGCCCGCTCGTCGAACGGTCCCCCGAGCCGGATCTCCGAAGCCCGGCGTACCACCTCGTCGACGAACCGGTCGTGCAGCGAGTCCTCCACCAGCAGCCGCGCGCCTGCCGAGCAGACCTGACCGGAGTGCAGGAACACCGCGGTCAGCGCCATGTCCACGGCCGTGTCGAAGTCGGCGTCCGCGAAGACGATGTTGGGATTCTTGCCGCCGAGTTCGAGGGCGACCTTCTTCACCGTCCCGGCCGCGGCCGCCATCAGCCGGCGGCCGGTCTGGAGTCCGCCGGTGAAGGAGACGAGGTCCACGTCCGGGTGGTCGCCGAGCGGGGCGCCGGCCTCGGGACCGGCGCCCAGGACCAGGTTGGCGACGCCCGCGGGCACGCCCGCCTCCTCCAGCAGCCGCATCAGATGGATCGCGGTGTGCGGGGTCAGCTCGCTGGGCTTGAGGATGAAGGTGTTGCCGGCGGCGAGCGCCGGGGCGACCTTCCAGGCAGTCTGGAGGAGCGGGTAGTTCCAGGGCGTGATCAGCGCGCAGACGCCGACCGGCTCGTACACGACCCGGCTGTCCACGCCCTCCGTGCCCGTGTCGACGACCCGTCCCGTCTCGCTCGCGACCGTCCGGCCGAAGTAGCGGAAGCAGTTCGCGATGTCGTCGATGTCGTACTCGCTCTCGACCAGCCGCTTGCCGGTGTCCAGCGACTCGGCGCGGGCGAGCGCCTCCTTGTCCCGCAGCAGCAGGTCGGCGACTCGAAGCAGCAGGTCACCGCGCTGGTCGGGGGCTGTGTGCGGCCAAGGTCCCTCGTCGAAGGCGCGGCGGGCGGCGGCTATGGCCTCGACGGTGTCCTTGCCGCCGGCCTCGTCCACCACCCCGACGAGTGAACCGTCCGCCGGACAGCGGATCTCGCGGGTGCGCTCGTCGACCGCGCTCCGCCACTCGCCGTCAATGAACAGATCCGGCATGGCCGCCTCCCAGACGCTGAAGGACCCACTCGTGGAAGATCCCGATGTGGTGCTCGTTGGGAACCAGCACACCACCCTTCCGGTACGCTCGCGACGCCATCGCGGGCTGAGTCCGTTCACATGCTTCAAAGTCCTGCGCGTTCACCCGGTGGAACAGCTCCACCGACCTCGACACGTCCGCCCCCGACTCGACGACCTCCGGCGCGTACAGCCAGTCGCACTCGACGATCGTGCGGTCCTCGGCCATCGGGAACATGCGGTGCAATATGACATGGTCAGGCACGAGATTGATGAAGACCGTCGGTTTCACCGTGATGGCGTAGTACCGCCTGTCCTGGTCGTCGGAAATGTCGGGCAGCTTACCGAAGCCCTCGCTGCCGTCGACCGTGAAGCCCTTGACCTCCTCGCCGAACTCGGCTCCGTGGCCCACGTAGTACTGGGCCGCGTAGCCGTCCGCGAACTCCGGCAGCACGTCGGTGAGCTCGGGGTGGATGGTCGCACAGTGGTAGCACTCCATGAAGTTCTCGACGATCAGCTTCCAGTTCGCCCGCACGTCATAGGTGATGCGTTTGCCGAGCGCGAGGTTCTCCGTGCCGTAGTGCTCGATGGCCGCGACGTTGCCCAGCCGTTCCACGGCGGCATCCATCACCGTGTCCTCGAAGGAGGGCGGCTCGTCGGCCAGGCACACCCAGGCGTAGCCGAGCCATTCCCGCAGGGCCACGTTGATCAGGCCGTACTCGACACGGTCGACGTCCGGCATCTTGATCAGGTTCGGCGCGGCGATCAGCTTGCCGTCGAGGTCGTACGTCCATGCGTGGTACGGGCACTGGAGGGTCCGCCGGATCTCGCCCGACTCCTCCATGCACAGCCGGGCTCCGCGGTGGCGGCAGACGTTGAGGAAGGCACGCAGCTCGCCCTTGCGGGTCCGGGTGATGATCACGTTCTCGCGGCCGATCTGCACGGTGCGGAAGGCGCCGGGCTTGGCCAGATCGGCGCTGCGGACGGCGCAGAACCACATCGACTCGAAGAGATGCTGCTGTTCCTGCCGGAAGATCTCCGGGTCGGTGTAGAAGTGGCCCGGCAGCGTCGCGATGAGGCTGGGGGTGATGGGGGTCGTCGTCACGAGGGTGCTCCTCAGGCGGGCGCGGCGGCGAGGCGGGCGGGGTCGAACAGGCCGATGGGGTGCTCGGTGGTGCCGGTCAGGGCCAGGTCGGCGAGGATCTCCCCGACCACGGGCACGAACTTGAAGCCGTGCCCGGAGAAACCACAGGCCACGCTGACCGACTCCGGGTGCTCGGGGTGGCGGGCGATCACGAAGTGCTCGTCCGGAGTGGTGGAGTACATGCAGGTCGCGGCCTTGAGGAAGGTGCCGGGCAGATCGGGGATACAGCCGGCCAGGTGGTCGGCCATCGCCCGGATCTCGTGCTCGTGCACCGTCCGGTCGATGGTCTCCGGGGTGGTGACCGTGCCCTGGCGGAAGAAGGCGACCTTCGCGCCGAGGCCGGGGCCGTCGATGGCCGGGAAGCCGTACACCTGGACGCCTGCCGCGTCCTCCCAGATGTAGACCGGGTGGTTCTCGGGGAGGAAGGGCTCGACGCCGGTCCCCGGCTGGAACCAGTACATGATCTGCCGCTCGATCGTGAACGGCACCCCGAGATCGGTGAGCAGCTGCGGCGCCCACGCGCCCGGGCAGATCACCAACTGGCCCGCGGTGTAGGTGTTCTCGGCGGTGTGCACGCGGACGCCGTCCCGGTACGGCTCCCAGCGCGTCATCGGCTCCTCGAAGTGCAGGTCGGCGCCCTGCCGGGTGGCCAGCTGGAGATGGGCGGCGACCATGTTCTCGGGCCGCACCAGACCGGCCTTCGTCTCGTACAGCGCGATGTCGTCGTGCTTCGGCGTGAGCGTCGGGAAGCGGCGGCGGATCTCCTTCGCGTCCAGCATCTCGTGCGGCAGGTCCCACTGGAGGGCCGAGCGCAGTGAACCGGAGACGGTCAGGGAGTCGGGCGGTCCGATCATGACGCCCCCGCACAGGGTGGCGACGTCCCGGTCGGTGGCCCGCTCCAGGTCGTCGTACAGCTCGTAGGCGCGCAGCAGCAGCGGAACGTACGCCGGGTCCTCGAAGTACGACTGGCGGGTGACCCGCGAACCACCGTGGCTGGAGCCGCGGTTGTGCACGGGGCCGAACTTCTCCAGGCCGAGGACGCGGGCGCCACGCGCGGAGAGGTGGTGGGCGGCCGCACTGCCCATGCCGCCGAGACCGATGACGATGACGTCATACGTGGGGGACATACGCGTCTCCTAGCGGCGGATGCGGGTCATCTTCGGGTCGAACAGGGGCTCTTCGGCGACGGTCGCCGGGACCTTCTCGCCGAAGTACTCGATGTGCACGGCCGCCCCGGTGGCCAGCACCGGCAGCCAGGCGTAGGCGATACAGCGGCCGAGGGTGTAGCCGTACGACGCACTGGTCACGTAGCCGGCGGGGGCGCCGTCGACGTACACGGGCTCCTTGCCGAGGACGACGGCTGCCGGGTCGTCGAGGAGGAGGGGGGTGAGTTTGCGGGTGATGTCCTGGGTTTCGAGCGCCTCGCGGCCCACGAACACCTTGTCCCTGCGCACCGCGAAGCCGACCCCTGCCTCGTACGGGTTGTGCTCGTCGGTCATGTCGGTGCCCCAGGCGCGGTATCCCTTCTCCAGGCGCAGCGAGTTGAAGGCCGAGCGCCCGGCCGCGATCACGCCGTGCTCCTGGCCCGCCTCCCACAGCGTGTCCCAGAGCCTTAGCCCCAGGTCGGCGGTGGTGTACAGCTCCCAGCCGAGCTCACCGACGTAACTCAGACGCATCGCCGTCACCGGGACATGGCCGATGTACGTCTCCTTCGCGCGGAAGTAGCCGAAGGCCTCGTGCGAGAAGTCGTCGCGGGTGAGCGGCTGGACGAGGTCACGGGCCAGGGGGCCCCAGACGCCGATGCAGCAGGTTCCGGACGTGATGTCCTTGGTGTGTACGTCCCCGGGCGCGTGCCTGAGGAGCCAGTCCAGGTCCGCGGGGGAGTTGGCGCCCACCTGGAAGCGGTCGGGGGCGAGGCGGGCCACGGTGAGGTCGGAGCGGATGCCGCCCTTCTCGTCGAGGAGGAGGGTGTAGGTGACCGCGCCGGGCTTCTTGCGAAGGTTGTTGGTGGTCATGCGGTGCAGGAAGTCGAGGGCGCCGGGACCGGTGACTTCCAGGCGGCGCAGCGGCGTCATGTCGTACAGGGCGACCCTTTCGCGCGTCGCCTTCGCTTCCGCCGCCGCGACGGGAGACCAGAAGCGGGCCGACCAGGCGTCACGTTCGGGGAGTTCCAGTGCGTCGGCCAGGGGCGCGTTCGCCTCGTACCAGTGCGGGCGCTCCCAGCCACCGCCCTCCAGGAAGTACGCGCCGAGCTGCTGCTGGCGGGCGTAGAAGGGGCTGACGCGGAGGGGGCGGGGCTGCTCCATCGGCTGAAGCGGGTGGAGGACGTCGTACACCTCGACGAACTGCTGCGAACCGCGTTCCCGGACGTACGACGGTGAGCGCTGCGCCTCCTCGAAACGCGTGAGGTCGCACTCGTGCAGGTCGAGGGAGGGCCGCCCGTCGACCATCCACTCGGCGACGGCCCTGGCCACGCCGGCGGAGTGCGTGACCCAGACGGCCTCCGCCAGCCAGAAGCCTCTCAGCGTGCGGGACTCGCCCAGGACGGGCATGCCGTCCGGGGTGAAGGAGAAGACGCCGTTGAAGCCCTCCTCGATCTCCGTCTCGCGCAGAGCGGGCAGCAGCCATCGGCAGTCGTGCCAGCTCGGCGCCCAGTCCTCCTCGGTAAAGGGGTAGGAGGAGGGCATGTCCATGTCCTGCGCGCGGGCCTCGTCGTACGGCAGGACCGCGTACGGGTCGACGGGCAGCGGCTTGTGGGCGTAGGAGCCGATGCCGATGCGGTCGGTGTGCTCGCGGAAGTAGAGGTCGCGGTCCTGGAAGCGGAGGATGGGCTTCGATGCCTCGGTGGTCGCTTCTTCGAGTTCGCGGAGCGGCTTGGTTTTCGCGTACTGGTGGGCGAGCGGTTGCAGAGGTACGTCCACTCCGGCCATACGGCCGATCACCGGGCCCCAGAAACCGGCGGCGGAGACGACATGGTCGGCGGGGAAGGTGCCCTGATCGGTGACTACGCCTGTGACGCGGCCGTTCTCCTTCTCGATACCGGTGACCGTGTGGCGGTCCAGGAAGCGGGCGCCCCTTTCGGTGGCCCGTTCCATCTGGGCGCGGGCCGCGAGCAGGGCGCGGGCCAGGCCGTCGTCGGGGGTGTGGAAGCCGCCTAGGACCACCGACTCGTCGATGAGCGGCCACAGTTCCTTGCAGCGAGCCGCGGTGACCACCTCGCCGCGGATGCCCCAGGAGGCGGCGTAACCGGCCTTGCGGTGCAGGTCGGTGAGGCGTTCGGGGGTCGTGGCCAGCTCCAGGCCGCCTACCTGGTTGAAGCAGGAGACGCCGTCGACTTCCAGCGAGCCGAACTTCTCGACCGTGTACTTCGCGAACTCGGCGAGTGTCCTGGACGGGCTGGTCTGGAAGACGAGGCCGGGCGCGTGCGAGGTCGAGCCGCCGGGCGCGGGCAGCGGGCCCTGTTCGAGGACGGTGACATCGGTCCAGCCGCGGGCGGTCAACTCGTCGGCGAGCGAGCAGCCGACGATGCCGGCGCCTACGACGACCACGCGGGGGGACTGGTTTTCGGGCGTGCTGGACATGCCCCTCCTTGCCGGGGTGGGGGTGAACGCGCTTATGGGGTGACCCTGCTCAGGGGGTGGGGACGTTCGGCCGCTCGGCGGCGATCGTCGTGTTCTGGCCGTGTCCGGTGTGGACGACCGTGTCGCCGGGCAGCGTGAGCAGCCGGTTGCGGACGGACGCCTCGATGGTGGGGCGGTCCGAGTAGGAGCGGCCGGTGGCCCCAGGGCCGCCGTGGAAGAGGGTGTCGCCGGTGAAGACGGCGTTGAGGAACGGGGCGTAGAGGGAGCAACTGCCCCAGGTGTGGCCGGGGTTGTGGATGACCTGTAGTTCGATTCCGGCGACCGTGAGGATCCGGCCGTCGGTGAGGTCGCCGTCCGGCTTGCGGGCGGGGTGTGTGTGGGACCAGAGCTCGAAGTCGTCGGGGTGGAGGAGCACGGGCGCGCCGGTGAGAACGGAGAGTTCGGCGGCCGCGTCGATGTGGTCGTCGTGGGCGTGCGTGCAGACGATGGCGGTGACGTGTCGGCCTGCTACGGCCTCGTGGATCACCCGGGCGTCGTGAGGAGCGTCGACGATCAGCACCTCCTCGTCGTCGCCCACGAGCCAGACGTTGTTGTCGACGTCGAACGTGTCGCCGTCGAGGCTGAAGGTGCCCTTCGTGACGACCCGGTCCACGCGGACGCTGCTCACAGGACCACCACCGAGCGGAGGACCTCGCCGTGGTGCATCTTGGCGAACGCCCGCTCCACCTGGTCGAGCGCGATGGTCTCCGTGACGAAGGCGTTGAGGTCGAGCAGCCCGTACAGGTACTGGTCGATGAGGAACGGGAAGTCGCGGCTCGGCAGACAGTCCCCGTACCAGGACGACTTGATCGCGCCGCCGCGCGAGAACACGTCGATCAGGGGGAGTTCGACCTTCATCTCGGGGGAGGGGACGCCGACCTGGACCAGCGTGCCTGCGTGGTCGCGCATGTAGAAGGCCTGTGTGAAGGTCTCCGGTCGGCCTACGGCGTCGATCGCGATGTCCACGCCGAAGCCGTCGGTGAGCTCGCGGACCGCCTCGACCGGGTCCGTGCCACGGGAGTTGACGGTGTGCGTGGCGCCGAACCTCTCGGCCTGGTCGAGCTTCTTGTCGTCGATGTCGACGGCGATGACCTTCATGGCGCCGTTGAGGCAGGCGCCCGCGATCGCCGCGTTGCCGACGCCACCGCAGCCGATCACGGCCACCGAGTCGCCGCGCCCGACGTTGCCGGTGTTGACGGCGGCGCCGTAGCCGGCCATCACCCCGCAGCCGATGAGCCCCGCCGCTTCGGGGCGGGCGGCCGGGTTGATCTTCACCGCCTGGCCCGCCGCGACCAGGGTTTTCTCGGCGAAGGCGCCGATACCGAGCGCGTTGGAGAGCGGAGTGCCGTCGAGCAGCGTCATCGGCTGGGCGGCGTTGCGGGAGTCGAAGCAGTACCAAGGTCGGCCGCGGCGACAGGAGCGGCAGGAGCCACAGGGAGCGCGCCAGGCCAGGATCACGTAGTCGCCGGGCTCGAGGTCGGTCACGCCGGCGCCGACCGCCTCGATCGTGCCGGCCGCCTCATGGCCCAGCAGAAACGGGAACTCGTCGTTGATCGCGCCCTCGCGGTAGTGCAGATCAGTGTGGCAGACCCCGCAGGCCTGCACGTTCACCAGCACCTCACCCGGCCCCGGATCGGGGACCACGATCGTCTGCACCTCGACCGGTGCGCCCTTCTTCACAGCGACTACGGCACGGACCTCGTGTGGCACGACCAAGCTCCTCTGCTGTTGCGCAATGCACGATGGGTTGCGCTATGAGGAACATAGTGAGAATGCCGTCAGGGGGCCGTCAAGAGGTGAGGGTTAATCCTTGGCAAAAGGAACTGGCCGGACGAAATCTGCCGGACACACAGCAGGGCGGGACCAGGAGTCTCCTGGTCCCGCCCTGCCTCGATCGTCTACGCGGGCTCCGTCAGAAGCCGTATCCCATACGACGGGACAGGTCGGCCCCCGCCGCCACCGTCCGCTTGGCCAGCTCCGGCAGCCGATCGCTGCTCAGCCGGTACACCGGACCCGACACGCTGATCGCCGCGATCACCTTGCCGTCGTGCGCCCGGATCGGGGCGGCCGCGGCAGCCAGGCCCAGCTCCAGCTCCTCGACGGCCACGCAGAACCCCTGCTCGACCGCGGCCTCCAGCTCGCCGCGCAGTGCGGACGTGCCGGTGATCGTGCGCTCCGTGAAACGCGGGAGCGAGCGGGCCAGCAGGCCCTCGCGCAGGGTGAGCGGCAGGTGCGCGAGCAGCACCTTGCCGCTCGACGTGGCGTGCAGCGGTGTGCGGCGGCCCAGCCAGTTCTGGGCCGTCACGGACGCGGTGCCGCGGGCCTGCATGATGTTGACCGCCGCGTCCTCGTCCAGGACCGCGATGTTGACCGTCTCGCCCAGCTCGTCGGCGAGATCCCGGCAGACCGGAACGCCCTCCTGCGAGACGTCCAGACGCACTGCCGCCGCCCCCGCGAGGCGCAGTACGCCGGCGCCCAGGTAGTACTTGCCGCGGTCCTTCGCCTGGGCCACCAGGCCGCGGTTCTCCAGGACGCCGAGCAGCCGGAACGCGGTGGACTTGTGTACGTCCAGCTCGTCGGCGATCTCGGTGACGCCCACCTCGCCGTGCCGGGCGAGGATCTCCAGCACGCTCACGGCGCGGTCCACCGACTGCACGCCGCCCGCCCCGCCCCGGCCGCTCTGCTTCTCAGTGATGTCGGCGCTCCCGGCGGTCTCCTCGGTACGGTCGGACTGCTTCTGCGTGCGGGTCATGGCTGAACTCTCACCACCTTGCGGCCCTGTTTGGACCGCATCTGCGGGAAACCCTTGACGTGACGGTCGTCCCGCCCGGATTCTGTTGCGCATAGCGCTTGCTCGTGCGCCATACGAAACTTCATGTTACCGAAGCGTCCGGTCCCCGGAAGGGGTCCGAACTGTCCGGACCCCCCGAGGGTCCGGCACCGCTGACCTCCTGACTGTCGGACCAACGAAGGTCCGCACTCCCTACCTGCCTGGACCAAGTCGGTCCGGACCTCAGTGTCCCGGACCGAGAGGGGGGCCCGTGATTCCCGTCTGCCGCCTCGAAGACATCCCCGAGGGCGAGTCCGTCCGTCTTGAGACGTCACCGCCCATCGCCGTGTTCCACACCGAAGACGGCGAGTTGTACGCCATCGACGACACCTGCACCCACCAGGACGCCTCACTCTCCGAGGGCTGGTTGGAGGGTTGCCTGGTCGAATGCCCGCTGCACGCCGCTTCATTCGATCTCCGTACCGGCCAACCGACCTGCCTCCCGGCCCGGCGCGCCGTGCGCACGCACAGCGTCACCGTCGACGACGGCGTGGTCCATGTCCATATCGCCGTGGAGGAGGGCACCGCCGCATGAACGCCCTGACACGGTGGGACGCGGCGGCGGGGGGCGTGGGTGCCGTGGGTGGAGAGAGGAGCCGTGCCGTATGAGGACCGTGACCGTCGTCGGTGCCTCGCTCTCCGGGCTGTACGCCGCCCGGGAGCTGCGCGCCCAGGGGTTCGACGGGCGACTGGTGATCGTCGGTGACGAGCCCCACCGCCCGTACGACCGGCCGCCTCTGTCCAAGGACTTCCTCACCGGCGGTGCCGACGAGGACCGACTCGCCCTCACCGACGCCGAGGAGACCGCCGAACTCGACGCCGAGTGGCTTCTCGGCGTCCGTGCCCGAGGGCTCGACGCCCGCGGCCGTACCGTGCTGCTCGACGGCGGCCGGACGGTGTCCACCGACGGTGTCGTCATCGCCACCGGCGCCTCGGCCCGCCGCCTCCCGGGCGACACCCTCGCCGGGGTGCACACCCTGCGCACCCTCGACGACGCCCGTGCCCTGCGTGCCGAACTCAGCCGCGGCCCACGCCGAGTCGTCGTCATCGGCGGCGGCTTCATCGGTGCCGAGACCGCGTCCTCGTGCGCCGGCCTCGGCCACACCGTCACCGTCGTCGAGGCCGCCCCGCTGCCGCTCGTGCCCCAACTCGGCGCCGAGATGGCCTCCGTGTGCGCCACGCTGCACCGGCGTGGCGGCGTCGACCTGGTCACCGGCACCGGTGTGGCCGGGCTGCACGGCACCGTCTCGGTCACCGGCGTGGAGCTCTCCGACGGCCGTACCCTGCCCGCCGATGTCGTGATCGTCGGCATCGGCGCCGTCCCCAACACGGGCTGGCTGGCGGGCTCGACGCTCGCCCTGCACGACGGCGTCCTGTGCGACGACGGCTGTGCGACCGCGCTGCCGCAGGTGGTCGCCGTCGGCGATGTCGCCCGCGTCGGCGGATCCCGCGCCGAGCACTGGACGTCCGCGACGGAGCAGCCCAAGGTCGCCGTGGCCAACCTGCTCGCCGGACGCACCGTGCAGAGCGTGCGGTCCGTGCCGTACTTCTGGTCGGACCAGTACGGCGCACGCATCCAGTTCGCCGGCCGGCGTCAGGACGGGGACACGGTCCGGCTCGCCGAGGGCGAACTGGCCGACGGCGCACCGGCCGAGGGCGGCTTCCTGGCGCTGTACGAGCGGGACGGCCATGCGACCGCGGTGCTCTCCGTGGACCGGCCGCGCCCCTTCATGCGGGCGCGACGGGAACTCGTACGCGGCGCACGAGGGGAGAACCGGCCACAGCCGGCCGCGCTCTGACCGTCGCCGGCTCGGGAGTGATGCGGCTCACCATCGCCAGTTCAGCAGTGGCGCGGCTCACCATCGGCGGCTGAGGAGTGTCGCAGCTCGCCATCGCCGGTTCAGGAGCACGGCCGCTGACCGGGCGCCGGTTCAGGAGCACGGCAGCTGGCCGGGCGCCGGCTCAGGAGTGAGACAGCTGACCGGCGCCACCCCGACTCCGTATCCGCTCCTGGGCGCGCTCGGCGTTCCGCTCCTGCCGCCTGGCCCTGCGTCGCTCGCGCCGTAGGGCCCGCGCGGTGCTGCTGGGTATGGACACCACGCCGTTGCGCTGGTTCCACACCTGACGGGTCACCCAGACGTCCAGTGCGCCCCATGTGGCCACCACCGTGCTGGCCACGCTGCTGAGCACCATGGGGAACGCCAGCCACGATCCGGCCAGCGTGCACAGGAAGGCCACCATCGCCTGGATCAGCGTCACGGCGATGACGAGCACCGCCCGCACCGCCGCCGTACGCACCGGATCCGGCATCCGACGCCGCTGCGTGGGCTCCTCGACCCACAACTGCCGGTAATTCGGCTGCTCCTGCACACTCTCGCGAACACCGGTTTCCGGGGCACGCTCCCGCGTCTTCGTGTCCGTACCCGCACCGGCCTCCGCGACGCGCTCCTGTATCACTGCGCCCGCACCGCCCTTCGCCACGCTCACCCGTACCGCCGCCCCGGCGTCGGCCGCCGCAGCGTCCCGACCGTCCGTCGTGTCCCGGTCGGTTGCCGGAATGCCGCGATCCCGTGCCTCGGGGATCCGTTGTGCCGTCGCCTGCGCCGCATTGCCGTCACCGGGCGCCTCGCGCCGCTCCGCCGTGCCCATCAACGTGTCACTCCCCACCGCCGGTCACACCCGCTCGCCCGTGTCCGAAGACACGGCTCCCCAGTGGGTGCCCGGCTTGCGCTGTTTTACGCCGCCCGGGTGCGGGATGCGGCTCCTGTGGCCGATTCCGCCCCCAATTCCCGTCAGTAGGACGAACGGCCCGCCTCGAAGATTCCCAACTACCGTAAAATTCCAGCCAACCGGCGCGGTAATCGACCGGAATGTTCACCGCGGAGACCGTGGGATCGAGGGCGGCAATCTCCCGTAATGGCCGGACAACTCCCCACGACCCGCCATCGTTGTGGACGTTCAGCTTCCGGACGGGTCTTCGAGTTACCTATGCGTCAGTAGTAGGCTCGCGCCGTTTGTTGACGTACATGTGTACCCCCGGCCGGCGGGGGTCGAGCTGGGGGAGGCCATGCGCTTTCGCGGGAAGTCCATCCGCCGGAAGATCGTGGCGCTGCTTCTCGTGCCGCTGGTGTCACTGACGGCTATCTGGGGCTTCGCCACGGTACTCACCGGGCGTGAGGCGGGCCAGCTGTTCAACGTGTCCGAGGTCGTGGAGAACATCGGCTACCCGGCCGAGGACACCGTCCGGGTCCTCCAGCAGGAACGCCGCCAGACCCTCGTCTACCTCGCCGACCCGCGCGCCTCCGACGGGCTCGCCGCGCTGCGCCGCAGCAGGGCCGCCACCGACGAGGCCGTCGCCGAGATCCGTGGGAACGCCGAGGACGCGGACGTACGCGACGCGGTGGGGCAGGCCACGGGCGAGCGGCTGACGGCCGTCCTGGAGGCCCTCGACGGCATCCAGTCGCTGCGCCGCAGCGTCGAGGACGGCACCGTCAACCGCGCCCAGGCCCTCGATCTGTACAACCGGCTGGTCGACCCCTGTTACGTCCTGCTCATCAACCTCCACGTCGTGGACGACCTGGAACTGGACAAGCAGTACCGCGCCCTCATCAACCTTGCCCGGGCCCGCGAACTGCTCTCCCGCGAGGACGCCCTCCTCGGCTCCGCGCTGATCGTCGGCAGGATCACCCGCGGCGAGGCACGTGACATCTCCGACCTCGTGGCCCAGCGCACGCTGATGTACGACGTCAACCTGCCGCTGCTGCCCTCTTCGGACCGCGACCGCTACGAGCGCTTCTGGAAGAACGCCGCCAGCGCCCCGTTGCGCGTCGCAGAGGAATCCGCCAGCTCCTCCCTCGACGGCACCCCGAGCGATGTCACCGCACAGACCTGGGACACCGCCGCCGGCGATGTGCTGGACGAACTCGGCACCCTCAACGACCAGGCGAACGACCGCTATCAGGACCGCGTACGCCCGGTCGCGATCGGCGTCATCGCCCAGGCCGCCGTCGCCGGTGTCCTCGGCCTGATCGCGCTCCTGTTCTCGCTCGTCCTGTCCGTGCGCATCGGCCGCGGCCTCATCCGCGATCTGCGGCAACTGCGCCTGGAGGCGCACGAGGCGTCCGGCGTCCGGCTGCCGAGCGTGATGCGCCGCCTGTCCGCCGGCGAACAGGTCGACGTCGAGACCGAGGTCCCCCGCCTGGAGTTCGACAGGAACGAGATGGGCGAGGTCGGCCAGGCCCTCAACACCCTCCAGCGCGCCGCCGTCGAGGCCGCCGTCAAACAGGCCGAACTCCGTGCCGGCGTCTCCGAGGTCTTCGTGAACCTCGCCCGGCGCAGCCAGGTCCTGCTGCACAAGCAGCTCACCCTGCTCGACACCATGGAGCGCAGGACCGAGGACACCGAGGAACTCGCCGACCTCTTCCGGCTCGACCACCTCACCACCCGTATGCGCAGGCACGCCGAGGGCCTGGTGATCCTCTCCGGCGCCGCCCCCTCCCGGCAGTGGCGCAAGCCCGTCCAGCTCATGGACGTCGTACGCGCCGCCGTCGCCGAGGTGGAGGACTACGAGCGCATCGAGGTCCGCCGACTGCCCAGGGTCGCCGTCACCGGCCCGGCCGTCGCGGACCTCACCCATCTCGTCGCCGAACTCCTGGAGAACGCCACGGTGTTCTCCCCGCCGCACACCGCCGTCCAGGTTCTCGGCGAGCGCGTCGCCAACGGCTTCACCCTCGAGATCCACGACCGCGGTCTCGGTATGGCCGCCGACGCGCTGCTGGATGCCAACCTCCGGCTCGCCGAGACACCCGAGTTCGAGCTGTCCGACACCGACCGGCTCGGCCTGTTCGTGGTCAGCCGGCTCGCCCAGCGGCAGAACGTCCGTGTCTCCCTCCAGCCCTCCCCGTACGGCGGCACCACCGCGGTCGTCTTCATCCCCGACGCGCTGTTGACGGACGACGTCCCCGATACCAACGGCATCGGCTTCCGCCTCGACCGGGACCGGCCCTCGAAGGAGGCCGAGCTGGAGGAGAGCCGGCGCTCGGCGCTCTCCCAGGTGCCCGTGCAGCTCCCGGGTCTGCCGCCTGCCCTCCTGAACGGGCCGGTCGAACTGGAAGCCCCTGTCGACCTGGATGCCCTGAACGACTTCCCGGGCACACTCGACGACGAGGACGGCGAACGCGGCGGCATCTTCCGCCCGCGCGGCCCCGCCCCCGCGGGCCTGCCCGGCGAACCGCACCAGTCGGGCCGACCCGACGCGGACGACCGTCGCGGCGCTCCGGTCCCGCTGCCTCGCCGCGGCGCTCCCAAGCTGGTCAGCTCGCACGGGCGTCCGGTCACCGAGCAGCGGCCCCGGCGCGAGAGCGAGGAATCCTCGGACACGGCACCGGCCCTCCCGAAGCGCACCCGCCGCGCCGCCATCGCGTCGGCGGGTCAGGAGGCCAGGCACGAAGGCCGAGAGGAAACCGGACAGGAGGCCAGGCACGAGGGCAGACTGGAGACCGGACCGGAGACCAGACCTGAGCGCAGAGCGGAACCCGGACCGGGGGCCGGACCCGAGCCCGGTCAGGACGGCGCCGCCGCACCGACCACCGGCTCGCGTACGGCGCCCCTGCCCCGCCGGGTCCGGCAGGCCAACCTGGCCCCGCAGCTCAAACGGGCTGCCGAGCAGCGCACCGAGCAGCGGGCCGAGCCCGCCGAACGGGACGCCGACGAGGTACGCAGCCGGATGGCCTCGCTCCAGCGCGGCTGGCAGCGCGGCCGCAGTGAGAACGCCGAGGGCGATGACTCGCCCAGCGGCACAGCACCACAACGAACGACTAAGGGGGACGGTCGATGACCGCACCGAAGGCGAACGGCGACGGCGACACCGGCAGGACGGGCGAGCTGAACTGGCTCCTGGACGACCTGGTGGACCGTGTCGCGAGCATCCGCAAGGCCGTCGTGCTCTCCGGCGACGGACTTGCGACGGGGGCGTCCAAAGACCTGACCCGGGAGGACAGCGAGCACCTGGCCGCCGTCGCCTCCGGATTCCACAGCCTCGCCAAGGGCGTGGGCCGGCACTTCGAGGCGGGCAGCGTTCGGCAGACGGTCGTCGAGCTGGACGAGGCCTTCCTGTTCGTCACGGCAGCCGGTGACGGCAGCTGCCTCGCCGTCCTGGCGGACGCCGATTCCGATGTCGGCCAGGTCGCGTACGAGATGACGCTCCTGGTGAAGCGGGTCGGTGTACATCTGGGGGCCGCACCACGCACCGATCTGCCTGCGGGCGGGTAGTGAGAATGACATGAGCGGAGACGGTCAGGGAAGAAGCCACTGGTTCGACGACGAGGCCGGACCGGTGGTCCGTCCGTACGCCATGACGCGCGGCCGCACCAGCCATGCGGGCCAGCACCGCCTGGACCTGATCGCGGTGGTCGTCACGGAACCCGACGCGGAGGACTCAGACGCGGACCACACGCTGTCCCCGGAGCACGTGGACATCGTCGGTCTGTGCCGGGACACTCCGCAGTCGGTCGCCGAGCTCGCCGCCGAACTCGACCTCCCCATCGGCGTCGTACGCGTCCTCATCGGCGACCTCGTGGACGGGGAACTCGTCCACGTGAATCGTCCGGTACCTCCGGCGGAGCTGCCGGACGAGAGCATCCTGCGTGATGTGATCAACGGGCTCCGGGCGTTGTGACCACCGGTTCGATCGACCGTCCCGCCCATCCGGGCGGCTCCTCCGCGAGCGCCGTGAGGCGCTCGCGGACTTCGGGCGGGAACGGGACGGCGCGCCCCGCCCCCTGATCGACGTGCAGCATCAGCAGCTCAGTCGTGGCGACCGGGTCGGGCTCCGCTCGCGGCCCTTCCACGACGTACATCTCGTGCGTGAACCGCGCCTTCTTCCCGGCCGCTCCCAGCACGCGCGTGTGTACGGCGAGTTGGGCGCCCTCCGATACGTCCCGCAGATAACGGACGTGCGCCTCGACCGTGTACAGCGAGCAGCCGGTGCGCTTGCGGTACGCGGAGTCCAGCCCCGTACGCTCCATCAGCGCGTCCGTCGCGAAGCCGAAGACGAGGACGTAATACGCCTCGCTCATATGCCCGTTGTAGTCGATCCACTCGGGGCGCACCGTTTCCCGGAACAGCGGCAGACTCATTCGGCACCGGTCCGGGGCAGTCGGCCGGTGGCGCGCAGGACGTCGATGACGCCCCGGTCGCGTTCGGCGACGAGATCGGCGATCGTACGGCCCTCGGCGGCGTCGTCGCAGCCGGCCACCACCGCGTCGTAGAGCGCCTTGTCCAGCTCGGGGGCTTCCAGGCGGGTCCACGGGGACTTCAGGGACGGCCCGAAGTGGTCGAGCATATGGGCCATTCCACCCTCACCGCCCGCGAGCGCGAAGGTCAGCATCGGACCCATCACCGCCCAGCGCAGGCCAGGCCCCTCGGTGATCGACAGATCGATCTCACGGACCGTCGCCTCGCCGCCCGCGACCATGTGCAGGGCCTCGCGCCACAGGGCCTCCTGGAGGCGGTTGGCGATGAAGCCGGGGACCTCGCGGTCCATGGTGATGACGGACTTGCCCGCCTCCTCGTAGAAGCGCGCGGCCCAACTGACCGCTTCGGCGTCCGTGCGCTCGCCGCCGACGACCTCGACGAGCGGTATGAGGTACGGCGGATTGAACGGATGTCCGACCACCAGCCGGCCGGGTGTGACGGCCTCGGTCTGCATGTCCGTCATCGGGTAGCCGGAGGTCGAGGAGGCGACGATGACGCCGGGCGGCGTCGCCGCGTCCAGCTTGGCCAGCAGCTCGCGCTTGAGGCCCAGCTTCTCCGGAGCGCTCTCCTGCACGAACTGCGCCTCGGCGACCGCCTCTTCGAGGGTGTCGGTCACGGTGAGCCGGTCGGCGCTCGCACCCGGGGCGAGGCCCAGTTGCTCCAGCGCGGGCCACGCGGCCTCGACCAGCCGGCGCAGCCGGGCCTCGGCGTCGGGCGCCGGGTCCCAGGCCGTGACGTCGTAACCGCGGGCGAGGAAGTGGGCGGCCCAGCCGCCGCCGATGACTCCGGCGCCGACACAGGCGACGCGGCGCACGTCCTCGGGGGCGTCGGCGGGGGTGTACGTCTCCGTCAACTCAGGCTCCTTCTGGTCTTCTTGGCGGGGAGTCGGCTGGGTGGGTTACAGGGGGTCGGTATGGGGCCCTGCGGGTGCCACCTGTCGGTAGATGCCCTGCGGGGTGCCACCGGTCGGTACAGCGCCCGGCGGGGATGTCAGCCGCGTGGCTTGAGGCCGAGCTTGAGACGTGCCTCGTCGGGCGTGGCGACGCGCGCGCCCAGCGCCTCGACGATCGTCACGGCACGCTCCACGAGTTGGGCGTTGGTCGCCTTGACGCCCTTGCCCAGGTGGAGGTTGTCCTCCAGGCCGACTCGCACATGGCCGCCGAGCAGCATCGACTGCGCCACCCACGGCATCTGCATACGTCCGAGCGCGAAGCTGGCCCACTGGGCGCCCTCCGGCAGCATGTTCACCATCGACTGAAGGACGCCGGGATCCGCGGGCGCGCCCCACGGGATGCCCATGCACAGCTGGAACACGGTCGGGTCGTCGAGCAGCCCCTCGGCGAGCAACTGCTTGGCGAACCACAGCTGCCCGGTGTCGAAGATCTCCAACTCCGGCCGCACGCCCAGCTCCTGGATGCGCCGGGCGCCGGTGCGCAGCATGTCGGGCGTGGAGACGTAGAGGTTGGATCCGTCGCCGAAGTTGAGCGAGCCGCAGTCCAGGGTGCAGATGTCGGGCAGCAGGTCCTCGACGTGCGGGAGCCGTTCGAGCCCGCCGACCAGGTCGGTGCCGGGCAGGTACTTCAGCGGCTCCGCGGGGTCGATCACCAGGTCGCCGCCCATGCCTGCGGTGAGGTTGATGACGACGTCGGTGCCGGTCTCCTTGATGCGCTCGACGACCTCGCGATACAGGCGTGGATCGCGTGAGGGCGCCCCGGTCTCGGGGTCGCGGACGTGGATGTGGACGGCGGCGGCACCGGCCTCGGCGGCCTGTACGGCGGACGTGGCGATCTGTTCCGGAGTGACGGGGACATGCGGGCTCTTGCGCACGGTGTCGCCGGCGCCGGTGAGGGCGCAGGTGATGATGACGTCCTGGTTCATGGTCGCGCTGGTTCCTCTCTGGGCTGAGGTGGAGCAATGAGCCACCACGGTGCTCACATCACGAGCAGTCATCGCGGAATATGAATACGAACGTGCGCTGTCTCGGGCAGCCACGTCAAGGGTGCCTGCCCCGGCCCTACGTGCGCGCAGCCGCCGCGATCTCCTCCGCCGCCGCCCGCGCCAGAGCCCCCAGATCCGCGAACCGCGCCTCGTTCACCCGGTCCTGCGGCCCCCAGATGCTGACCACGGCGAACGGCCGGCCGCGGCTGCTGAGCACCGGCGCGGACACCCCGTACAGATTCCGCTCCATCTCACCCGCGCAGACGCTGTATCCGTGCTCGCGTGTCCGTGCGAACTCCTCCCACAGACGCCCACGGTCGGTGACGGTCGTGTCGGTGAACGCGGTCAGCGGCTCGCTGAGCAGCGACTCGGCCTCCTCTTGGGGCAGCCAGGCCAGTAGTGCCTTGCCGGTCGACGTGGCGTGCAGCGGCACCTGCCGTCCCAGCCACTTGGCGCTCAGGACGACGGGCGGGGTCACTTCGTCGACGTACGTCAGCCCGAGCTGCTGCACGACGGCGAGGTTGGCGGTCTCGCCGGTCTGCTCGCTGACCCGGCGCAGCGTGCCGTGCGCCCTGCGGATCAGCCCGTCGAAGCCGGCCGCGGATGCCATCCGGGCGACCGTGAAACCGATGGTGTAGCGGTTGCTGGCGGGATCGCGCTCCACCAGGCCGTACTGCTCCAGCGTGGACAGCAGCCGCCACGCCGTCGCCCGGTTGAGCCCGCACTGCGCGGCCAGGTTCGAGGCCGTGTCACCGTCCGGCGCGCTGTCGGCGGTCGCCTGGAGCAGGGTGATCGCCCGCTCCAGGGACTGGACCTTGCCCGACGCTCCGCCCGGCTCAGCGGGCTGGGCGGACTCGCTGTCGCCGGGGGTCCGTCCGGTGTTCGGCATGCGCATCTTCCTGGCTCCTGACGGCTCGCGGGACACGTCCTCACCTTCTCATCATTTGGGCAGCCATCGCACCATGTGAACGACGGTGATCTGAAGAGGAGGCAGCCGGCCCAACCTGACGCGTGCCCTGAAGCCCATGTGCCTCCCGACGCGATGAAGGCCGCGGAAGAGGGCCCACGAGCCTCCGCGACCAGCACCGCCCGGTGCGGACCGGGCACTGCGGCAGCCCTCCCGATATGATCTGACCGATCGGCGACGACCATCTGCGGCCTGCCCACCAGCGAGCTGCGGATACGGTTCCGAGCAGCGCGATCGGGGAGACGGACGTGACGACGGGCTGGCAGTTCTGGGTCGACCGAGGCGGCACCTTCACGGACATCGTCGCGCGGCGCCCCGACGGCCGGCTCCTCACGCACAAGCTGCTGTCCGACAACCCCGCGCGCTACGCCGATGCCGCAGTCGCCGGCGTACGCGAACTGCTCGACGGCTCCCAGGACCCCGTCGAGGCCGTCCGGATGGGGACGACCGTCGCCACGAACGCCCTCCTGGAACGCAAGGGCGAGCGCACCCTCCTGGTCATCACCCGGGGCTTCCGCGACGCCCTGCGCATCGCCTACCAGAACCGCCCCCGCATCTTCGCCCGCCGCATCGAACTTCCGGAACTGCTCTACGAACGCGTCGTCGAGGTCGACGAGCGCATCGCCGCCGACGGCACCGTCCTGCGCGCGCCCGACCTGGACTCCCTCGCCGGGCCCCTTCAGGAGGCGTACGACGACGGGATCCGGGCGATTGCCGTGGTCTGCATGCACAGCCACCTCCACCCTGCCCATGAACAGGCCGTGGGTGAGTTGGCCGCCCGAATCGGCTTCCCGCAGATCTCGCTGTCCAGCGAGGTCAGCCCACTGATGAAGCTCGTCCCCCGGGGGGACACCGCAGTCGTCGACGCCTACCTGTCCCCGGTGCTGCGCCGCTACGTCCAGCACGTCGCCGACGAACTCGAAGGCGTGCGGCTGATGTTCATGCAGTCCAACGGCGGGCTCGCGGAAGCCGGGCAGTTCCGCGGCAAGGACGCCATCCTCTCCGGGCCCGCCGGCGGCATCGTCGGCATGGCCCGCATGTCGCAGCTGGCCGGCTTCGAACGCGTCATCGGCTTCGACATGGGTGGCACCTCCACCGACGTCTCCCACTTCGCGGGCGAGTACGAACGCGTCTTCACCACACAGATCGCCGGCGTCCGGCTGCGGGCGCCCATGCTGGACATCCACACCGTCGCGGCCGGCGGAGGCTCGGTCCTCCACTTCGACGGCTCCCGCTACCGCGTAGGGCCGGACTCGGCGGGAGCGGACCCGGGTCCCGCCTCCTACCGGGGTGGCGGCCCGCTTGCCGTCACCGACGCCAACGTCATGCTCGGCCGTATCCAACCCGCCCATTTTCCCAAGGTGTTCGGTTCCGACGGCGATCAGCCACTCGACGCCGCGCTCGTCCGCGACCGGTTCGCCGCTCTCACCCGCGAGATCCGAGAGCAGACCGGCGACGAGCGCACGCCGGAACAGGTGGCCGAGGGCTACCTGCAGATCGCCGTTACCAATATCGCCAACGCGGTCAAGCGGATCTCCGTCCAGAAGGGCCACGACGTCACCCGCTACGCCCTCACCACCTTCGGTGGCGCGGGAGGCCAGCACGCGTGCATGGTCGCCGACTCGCTCGGCATCCGTACCGTCCTGGTGCCGCCCATGGCCGGTGTCCTCTCCGCGCTCGGTATCGGGCTGGCCGACACCACCGCCATGCGTGAACAGTCCGTCGAGGCACCCCTGGAGCCCGCCTCGATGCCCGCCGTCCTCAAGACCGCCGACGACCTGGAGGGCGCCGCCCGCGCCGAACTCCTCGCCGAGGACGTCCCCGAGGACCGCATCCGCGTCACCCGCCGCGCCCAGCTCCGCTACGACGGCACGGACACGCCCCTCACCGTCGAGTTCGCCGAGCCCGACACCATGCTGCACGTCTTCGAAGAACGTCATCGCGCCACGTACTCCTTCACGCTCGACCGCCCGGTCGTCGTGGAAGCCCTCTCCGTAGAAGCCACCGGCATCACCGAACCCCCCGATCTCTCCGCTCTCGCCCCGTTCGAAGCCGCCCCTGAAGGCCGCTCCACCGCACCGGAGACCGTCCGCCTCCACACGGACGGCGCCTGGCGCGACGTACCCCTCCACCGCCGTGAGGACCTGCCCCCCGGCGAAACCGTCACCGGCCCGGCGATCATCACCGAGGCCAGTGCGACGACCGTCGTCGACGACGGCTGGCGGGCCGCGACGACCGACGACGGGCATCTGGTCATGGAACGCGCGGCGATTACGCAGAGTTCCGATCTCGGTACGCAAGCCGACCCCGTTCTGCTTGAGGTCTTCAACAACCTCTTCATGTCGATCGCCGAACAGATGGGCGCCCGGCTGGAGTCCACCGCCCAGTCCGTCAACATCAAAGAGCGCCTGGACTTCTCCTGCGCCCTCTTCGACCCGGACGGAAACCTGGTGGCCAACGCCCCCCACATCCCCGTCCACCTGGGCTCGATGGGCACCAGCGTCAAGGAGGTCATCCGGCGGCGCGGCTCAGGGATGCGGCCCGGCGACACCTACGCCGTCAACGACCCGTACCACGGCGGCACCCATCTCCCCGACGTCACCGTGATCACCCCGGTCTTCGACACCGAGAACACAGAGGACACCGAGGACACGGAAAGTAGCCGGATCCTGTTCTACGTCGCCTCCCGCGGTCACCACGCCGAGATCGGCGGTATCGCGCCCGGCTCCATGCCCGCGAACAGCCGCACCATCGACGAGGAAGGCATCCTCTTCGACAACTGGCTGCTCGCCGAGAACGGCCACTTCCGCGAGGCCGAGACCCTCCGCCTCCTCACTGAGGCGCCCCACCCCTCCCGCAACCCGAAGACCAACCTCGCCGACCTGCGCGCCCAGATCGCCGCCAACCAGAAAGGCGTCGACGAAGTCGCCCGGATGATCGACAACTTCGGCCTCGATGCCGTCCAGGCGTATATGAAGCACGTTCAGGACAATGCCGAGGAAGCCGTACGCCGTGTCATCGACTCGCTGGACGACGGCGAGTACGCATACGAGACCGACTCGGGTGCCGTCATCCGGGTCAGCGTGCGCGTCGACCGCGAGAACCGTTCCGCGACGGTCGACTTCACCGGGACGTCACCCCAGCTGTCCTCCAACTTCAATGCCCCCTTCGCGGTCGTCAACGCGGCTGTGCTGTACGTCTTCCGCACCCTCGTCGCCGACGACATCCCGCTCAACGACGGCTGTCTGCGCCCCCTCGACATCGTCGTACCGCCCGGCTCGATGCTCGCGCCCGAGCCGCCTGCCGCCGTTGTCGCGGGCAACGTCGAAACCTCCCAGGCGATCACCGGCGCGCTCTATGCCGCGCTCGGTGTCCAGGCCGAGGGCTCCGGCACCATGAACAACGTGACCTTCGGCAACGAGCGGCACCAGTACTACGAGACCGTCGCCTCCGGATCCGGAGCGGGCGACGGCTTCCCCGGCGCGCCTGTCGTCCAGACCCATATGACCAACTCACGGCTCACCGACCCGGAGGTCCTGGAGTGGCGACTGCCCGTCCAGCTCGACGAGTTCGCCGTGCGGCGTGACAGCGGCGGCGCCGGACGCTGGCGCGGCGGCGACGGAGCGGTGCGCCGTATCCGGTTCCACGAGCCGATGACCGTCTCCACCCTCTCCCAGCACCGCAGGGTGCCGCCGTACGGCATGGCGGGCGGTGAACCCGGTGCGCTGGGCGCCAACCGTGTCGAGCGCGCGGACGGTACGGTCAGCGCACTGAGCGCAAGTGATGCGACGGACGTCGTCCCCGGCGACGTACTCGTCGTCGAAACCCCAGGCGGCGGAGGCTACGGTCCACCGTCTCTCGACCCCCATCAAGCAGGAGAAGAGATCGATGATCTTCGGGCGTTCTGAGCGTGGCAAACCCCCGGTCGAGCCCGTCACGCTCAAGATCCTGGTGGCCGGCGGATTCGGCGTGGGCAAGACGACTCTCGTCGGCGCGGTCAGCGAGATCAGGCCGCTGCGCACCGAGGAACTGCTCACGGAGGCCGGGCGCCCGGTCGACGACACGAGCGGCGTGGAGGGCAAGCACACCACCACCGTCGCGATGGACTTCGGGCGCATCACCCTGCGCGAGGACCTGGTGCTGTATCTCTTCGGCACGCCCGGTCAGGACCGGTTCTGGTTCATGTGGGACGAGCTCTCCGAGGGCGCGCTCGGCGCCGTCGTCCTCGCGGACACCCGTCGCCTGGAGGACTCCTTCGCCGCAGTCGACTACTTCGAGCGGCGTTCCATACCCTTCCTCGTCGGCGTCAACTGCTTCGAGGGAGCGTCCCGTTACCCGGAGGACGATGTGCGCCAGGCACTCGACCTCGACGGACACGTGCCGCTGTTCCTGTGCGACGCCCGCGACCGGGAGTCCGTCAAGGAGGTCCTCATCGGCGTGGTCCAACACGCCATGGCGTACGCGGCGGAGCGCCGCCAGTCCGTCACCACCTGACACACGGGTACGGCCCGTACCCCCACCGACCGGGGTACGGGCCGCAGTTCGCGGGTTCACGCGCGCGTGTCTAGCCCTCGCCGTCCTCCAGCCAGCCGAAGCTCTTCTCCACGGCCTTGCGCCAGTTCTGGTACTCGCGGTCCCGTACCGACGCTTCCATGGCCGGAGTCCACTCGACGTCCTTCTGCCAGTGCGCCTTCAGCTCGTCGAGGTCGTTCCACACCCCGGTGGCGAGCCCGGCCGCGTACGCGGCGCCCAGACAGGTCGTCTCCGAGACCTTGGGCCGGATCACGGGCACACCGAGTACATCCGCCTGATGCTGCATCAGGAGGTTGTTCTTCGTCATGCCACCGTCCACCTTCAGGGTCGTGATGTGCACCCCGGAGTCCTGGAACATGGCGTCCACGACCTCCCGCGTCTGCCAGCTCGTCGCCTCCAGCACCGCACGCGCGAGGTGCGCCTTCGTGACGTACCGGGTGAGTCCGGTGACGACACCGCGCGCGTCGGAGCGCCAGTACGGCGCGAACAGGCCGGAGAACGCGGGCACGATGTACGCGCCTCCGTTGTCGTCGACACTCGCCGCCAGGGTCTCGATCTCGTCGGCGGTACGGATGATGCCGAGCTGGTCGCGGAACCACTGCACGAGCGCGCCCGTTATAGCAATGGACCCCTCCAGACAGTAGACGGGCGCCTCACTGCCGATCTTGTAGCCCATCGTCGTCAGCAGTCCGCTCTTCGAAGGCACCGGCCGGTTGCCGGTGTTGAGCAGCAGGAAGCTGCCCGTGCCGTACGTGTTCTTCGCGGTACCGACGTCGTAGCAGGCCTGGCCGAAGATGGCCGCCTGCTGGTCGCCCAGCGCCGAGGCGACGGGGACGCCGGAGAGCTGTCCGACGGCGGTTCCGTAGACCTCGGCGGACGACCTGATCTCGGGCAGGACGGCCTCGGGCACGTTCATCGCGGCAAGGATGGAGGCGTCCCACTGGAGGGTCTCCAGGTTCATCAGCATTGTGCGTCCGGCGTTGGTGACGTCGGTGACGTGCTGTCCGCCGGCGGTGCCGCCGGTGAGGTTCCAGATGAGCCAGGAGTCGATGGTGCCGAAGGCGATCTCCCCGCGTTCCGCACGCGCGCGTAGCCCTGGCACATTGTCCAGCAGCCAGGCCGCCTTGGGCCCGGAGAAGTAGCTGGCCAGCGGCAGCCCGGTCTGTTCGCGGAAACGGTCCTGCCCGTCCGAGCCGCCGAGTTGTTTGCACAGCGCCGCGGTGCGCGTGTCCTGCCAGACGATGGCGTTGTGCACGGGCTTGCCCGTCGCCCGGTCCCACAGGACCGTGGTCTCCCGCTGGTTGGTGATGCCGAGCGCGCTCAGCTGGTCGGCGCGCAGTCCGGCCTTCGCGATCGCCCCGGCGACCACCGCCTGCACCTTGGACCAGATCTCGGTGGCGTCATGCTCCACCCACCCGGGCTTGGGGAAGATCTGGCGATGCTCGCGCTGGTCGACGGCGACGATCGCGCCGTCCTGGTTGAAGATGATGCAGCGGCTCGAGGTGGTGCCCTGGTCGATTGCGGCGACGAACTTGTCCGTCATGACGTCCCCTTCGTCGGATCCTTCAGAACGCTGCGTTGAAGATGACCCCGGACAGCGCCCCGCCGATCAGCGGTCCCACTACCGGTATCCACGCGTAACCCCAGTCCGAGGTGCCCTTGTTGGGGATCGGGAGCAGCGCGTGGGCGATGCGCGGGCCCAGGTCACGGGCCGGGTTGATGGCATATCCGGTGGGACCGCCGAGCGACAGACCGATGCCGACCACCAGGAACGAGACGATCAGAATCGCCGTGCCGGACTCGCCGAGCCCCTTGGTCAGCCCGAAGGCCAGGATCGGCAGCACGAGACCGATGGTGGCGATGATCTCGGTGATGAGGTTGGCCACGGGATTGCGGATCGCCGGCGCGGTGGAGAAGACCCCGAGCGTCGGCTGCGCCGTGTCCTCCTCGGCGTTGGCCTGGAACTGCGCGAAATAGACGAGCCAGCACAGGATCGCGCCGAGGAAGGCGCCGACCATCTGCCCGGCGACATAGATGTGGACCTTGTCCCAGTCCCCGGTGTCGATGGCGATCCCGAGGGTCACGGCCGGATTGAGGTGCCCGCCCGACAGCGGGGCGGCGGTGTATGCCCCGGCCAAGACGCCGAAGCCCCAGCCGAAGGCGATGACGACCCAGCCGGCGTCCTTCGCCTTGGAGTAGTTCAGTACGACGGCGGCGACCACTCCGGCGCCGAAGAGAATCAGGATCGCTGTACCGATCAATTCGCCAACGAATATGTCTCCGTTGCTCATGGCGGCTCCTAGGCCCTGGCCCGGGACGATCGGCCCCGGTCCTCCGTGCAGGGTGCGGTTCCCTTGGCGAACAGCCGAGGGCAGGGAGGGTCCCGCGCCCCGCCCGGCGTCCGTGACGAGCGTGCCGTCGCAGCCGAATCGCCCGTGGGGGAACAGCCCTTGGCTCAGACGGGGCCCGCGCGGCGCAGTGCCTGGATACGCCGAGAATGTACGGCGATGTCGACTGACACCGGGAAGTTTTCACCGGCACTCAGAGAGCGTCAAGGTCGTCGACAGCAACGGTTGTGGGCCACGGTGAGGAGCGCGACCGAAGCCGACGTGCCCGTCAGCCCCTCCCGGGCTCCACCACCGCCCACTCCGCCGGAGTGGGCCCGGCCCCTGACCCGCGGCGGATTTCGTGCCCCGGCAGACCCGCACGGCCCAGCACCCAACTCGCCCCGGTCAACGATTTCGCGGCCTTCTTCAACGGCGCCAGCCACGCGGACGCCTGCCGGTGGTCCGCGACGCTGCCCGGCACGCACAAGACCGTGGCCAGGGACAGGGTGACGGCGAGCCCGCCCGCGGACCAGGGCGCGTCCAACACGGAGGCGGCCAGCGGATCCAGCCCCTCCGGATCCGCGAGCACCAGGAAGTCGTCCCCGCCGATGTGGCCCACCTGGGTGGTGCTTCCGGACGCGGCGTGCTGGAGCGCCCGCCCCACCGATCGGATCAGCTCGTCGCCCGCCGCGAACCCCGCCCCGTCGTTCACCATCTTGAAGTGGTCGACATCCAGCCAACTCAACGCGAAGGTCCGCCCGTCCGCGATCCGCCGGTCCACCTCGCCGGTGATCGCGTCCGAACCGGGCAGCCGCGTCAACGGATTGAGCGACGCCGCTTCCTCGACCCGGGTCTCGGCCAGCGCCCGCACCAGGTCCGCGAGCCGTACGACGCCCACACAGCGGCCGTACCTGTCGACAACGGCGACATCGTCCGAGGTGCGGTCGCTGCCGCCGACCGCGACCACGTCCAGGACCTCCCAGGCGGTCGCGTCGACGCCCACGGTCCGTGGCAGGTCGCCCAGTTTGGCCGCGGGCCGGTCGGCGTACAGGGCATGTCCGTAGCGCCCCGACATCGACAGCAGGAAGCGGGACCGGTGCAGTGAGCGGACGGGCACCCCGTCACGGTCCACGAGCAGCACCCCGGACACGTCCGGCGACCCGGTCAGCAGCGCCCGCACCTGACCGGCGGACGCCGTGGCGGGCAGCAGCGCCGCGGGCCGCACGAACTCACGCACGGACGGGCCGGACGGCGGCGTCACCATGGCCGCATGGGAGAGGGGCGGAACGTATACATCCGCGGCGGGCAGCCGGGTGGGCGGCGCGAACAGCTCGCCCTGTGCCAGCTGAGCACCGGCCGCCAGGGCCGCCGCGCACTGCAACTCGGTCTCCACACCCTCCACCGACAACAGCGCGCCCAGTTCCTCGCACAGCGTCCGCATCGCCCGCACCGCCGCCGGCCGGGTCAGCAGCGACGCGTCGAGCTTCACCAGGTCCGGCGCGAGATCGGTGAGCAGCCGCAGAGGTACGTCCCCGTCCCCGATCCCGTCCGCACTGATCCGGAAACCCTGGCCCCGGAGCGCGCTCACCGCCTCCAGGAGCGCCTGGTGCGGCACGTGCGTGTACGGCGGGACGACATCGATCGTGACCTCCCACGGCAGCCTCCCCGCCTCACGCACGGCGGCATGCAGCGGGGTGAGGCCGCCGAGATCGGCGAGGGTGCCCGCGAACACGTTGACGTGCAGCGGCAGCATCGTCTCCTTGCGCGCCGCCGCGCGGACCGCCAACACGGCCAGTTTCCCGTCGAGTTCGGGATCGCGACGGGCCTCGGCCAGGATGTCGCCGCTCTCCGGGCGGGCGAGTATCTCCAGCCCCGCGACTCCGCCGGTCGTCAGATTGACCACCGGCTGGAAGGCGAAGCGGAGAGTATCCGTCCAGGAGCGCACGGGAGCATAATGGCGTCCCCAGCGCACGCCCGAGCCCAGTTCATAAGACGTTCACGCAGGATTCCGGGCCGATCACGCAGCGTGTGCAACTCTCGCGGCTTCTGGACGAATGACGGAGGTGTCGCGGTTGTCCGACGGATGTTCCGCCGTCGTGCGACGGCGAGTTCGCGTTCGTACGACCGCTGCGCCGTGTTCGTCGAACGGCGCGCCCCTCACCGTACCGCGACCACCGCCGACCCGTGGCCGAAAAGCCCCTGGTTCGCCGTGAGCCCGACCTGAGCGCCGGTCACCTGTCGGGCACCCGCCTCCCCTCGCAACTGCCAGGTCAGCTCGCAGACTTGGGCGATCGCCTGAGCGGGGACCGCCTCGCCGAAGGAGGCCAGCCCGCCACTGGCGTTCACGGGTATGCGCCCGCCCAGCGCCGTCGCACCCTCCCGCAGCAGCTTCGCTGCCTCGCCCTCGCCGCACAGCCCCAGATCCTCGTACCACTGCAACTCCAGGGCGGTGGACAGGTCGTAGACCTCGGCTAGGGAGAGGTCCTCGGGCCCGATGCCGGCCTCCTCGTACGCGGCCCGTGCGATCGACGCGCGGAACGGTTCCGCGGCGGGCTCCACGGCGACCGCCGAGTCCGTCGCGATATCAGGCAGGTCCAGCACGGTGTTCGGATAGCGCGGCGTCACCGTGGACACCGCCCGGATCCGCACCGGTTCGGCCACCCCGTGCCGACGCGCGAACTCCAGGCTGCACAGCACCAGAGCCGCCCCTCCGTCCGAGGTGGCGCAGATGTCCAGCAGTCGCAGCGGATCGGCGACCACGGCGGAGGCGGCGACCTCCTCCGCGGTGACCCGCTTGCGGTAGCGCGCGTACGGATTGAGCGCCCCCTGCGCCGCGTTCTTCACCTTGACCTGCGCGAAGTCCTCCGGTGTGTCCCCGTGCACGGCCATCCGCCGGCGCGCGTACAGCCCGAAGTACGTCGGATTGGTCGCGCCGAGGACCCGGAAGCGCAGCCAGTCGGGGTCGTCCGGCCGGTCGCCGCCCGCAGGCCGGAAGAACCCCTTGGGCGCGGCATCGGCACCGACCACGAGCACCACGTCCGCGAGCCCAGAAAGGATCTGCGCCCGCGCGGTGTTGACGGCCTGCGCCCCGGAAGCGCACGCCGCGTACACACTGGCGACCCGGGCCCCCTGCCAGCCCAGCGCCTTCGCGAACGTCGCCCCCGCCACATAGCCCGGATAGCCGCCACGCACGGTGTCCGCGCCGACGATCGAATCGACCTCCCGCCACTCCAGTCCCGCGTCGGCGAGCGCCGCCCTGGCCGCCGTCGTCCCGTACTCGACGAAGCCGCGCCCCCACTTGCCCCAGGGGTGCATGCCCGCGCCGAGCACTGCAACCTCTCCCGTCATGCCGCCTCCCCCTTCGGCCGCCACTGCCAGGTCGTCCAGACCGTCTCCGCGTCCTCGTGGAGCACGCCCTGGACTACCTCCACCACCATGCCCACCGCCAGATCGGCGACGGTGACCCCCGGAACCGCCTGTCCCAGCACCACCATCCGCTCGGCCTCCAGCTCCACAGCGATCAACGCGTATGGTTCCCACGGAAGTTCCGGATCGGTCACATAGGGTGACGGAGGCCGGTACCGGCTGTCCGTGTACGACCAGACACGCCCCCGCCGCGACAGCGGAACCTCCTCCAGATCGCCGCCCGGACACCCCGGGTTGCGGCAGTGCGAGTCCTCGCGCGGGAAGAAGACCGAGGTGCAGGCCGCGCAGCGGGTGCCGAGAAGCCTGAAGTCGTCCCCGTCGCCGGTGAACCATCGCTCGACCGCGGGTGTGCGTGTACGTGACATGGGCCCTCCCCGGCAGGCAATCTGACGGAACGTCAGAAGTGTGCCACGGGCAACCGTAAATGAGCAGGGCCTCCCACAGAACCAAAAGGGCCCTTGCGGCGTCGTCGTATCGGTAGAGGCGGCCGGGGCCCACGGGGGTGGCTCCGGCCGTCTCTCCGCCCGCATCACCCGAACGCGTGCCGAGTGCATCCGATCGCTTCCCCGGCGGAACGAACTCCTGATAGATGCAGGAGACATGACACGATTGCCCGCCGCGCTCCGCGTACTGGTCACCGCGATCGCCGCCCTGCTCACCCTGACCTCCGCCTCCGCCTCCGCCATGGCGGCAACCGAGCCGAAGGCGCCCAGGGGCTTCGTGGCCCTGAGAGCCGTCGATCCCACGATCGTCCAGGAGATGCGCTACTTCACTCCGCACAACTTCGTAGGCGAGCCGATCGACGGCTACGACCAGCCCTTGTGCATCCTCACCCGGCCCGCCGCCGAGGCCCTCCACGCCGCGCAACTCTCGCTGCTGCGCCAGGGCTACACCCTGAAGGTGTACGACTGCTACCGGCCGCAGCGCGCCGTGGACCACTTCGTCCGCTGGGCCGAAGACCTCGACGACCAGGCGATGAAGGGCGAGTTCTACCCGAAGGTCGACAAGACCCGGCTGTTCGCGGACGGCTACATCGCGGAGAAATCCGGCCACAGCCGTGGCTCGACCGTCGACCTCACCATCGTCCCGCTCCCGGCGAAGCCGACCCGGCCCTACCGGCCCGGAGAGCCCCTGGTTCCCTGCTACGCGCCCCAGAACGAGCGATTCCCCGACAACTCCGTCGACATGGGCACCGGGTTCGACTGCTTCGACACCCTCGCCCATACCCTCGACCCGCGTATCCAGGGCGAGCAGCGCAACCACCGGTTGCTGCTCAAGGGCACCCTGGAGGAGCTCGGCTTCGTGAACCTGGCCGAGGAGTGGTGGCACTTCACCTACAAGCCCGAGCCCTACCCGGACACCTACTTCGACTTCCCCGTGTCCTGGAAGTCCCTCGCCGGGAAGCCCTGAACGGCCCCCCGGCGACGCTCTCTCCGTGATCGGATACAGTCCGCCGCGTGTCCGAAAATCAAACCTCCGTCCCCAACTCCGCGCCCGACTCCCATTGTTCGAGCTGCGGCACGCCCTACGGAGAGAGCACTTCAGGCTGGCCCCGCACCTGTCCGGTCTGCGGGACCATCGCCTACCGCAACCCACTGCCGGTCGCTGTAGCCCTTCAGCCCGTGTACGACACGAAGGGCACCGCCCTGGTCGTCATCACCCGGACCGTGTCTCCCGCGCGCGGGGGCGTCGCGTTGCCCGGCGGTTACATCGACGACAGGGAGGACTGGCGGCAGGCCGTGGTGCGCGAGCTCAAGGAAGAGACGGGCATCGACGCGGCGAGCCGCGATGTGCGGCTCATCGACGCGATGAGCTCACCCGACGGGCACCTGCTGCTCTTCGGGCTGCTGCCGGAACGCCCGGCCGACGCTCTCCCGCCGTCCACCGCCACGGACGAGACGGAGGGCTGGCACCTCCTGCGCAGGCCGGAGGAGCTGGCCTTCCCACTGCACACAGTGGCCGCACGGGCGTGGTTCGAAGGCCGCTACATCTGAGCTCAGCCCTCCACCAGTCCCCGTACACGTACCGGGTGGGGCGGTGAGCCCCCGCCGCCCTCACCGTCCCGCTCGACGATCAGCTGCCCGCCCTCCCAGCGGGTGACATACCGCTCGATCCCGGGCTCGTCCCACCCGTCACCCGGGTCCGGCACGACCAGCCCGCCTCCGGTCCGCCCTCGGGCGGGTGCCCACACCTCCAGTTCCAGCCCGCCGTCGTCCCCGTGCACGGGGACGACGGCACCCGCGCGCGCGAGTACCGGAATCCGCGACAGCGGAGCGTCGATCAGCACCTGCGCCGGCCCGTCGTACGCCTGCTCCGTCGCCGTGTCGTACCAGCGCCCCCGCGGCAGTTGCACGGCCCGCCGGTCCGCGCCCGGACCGAGCACCGGCGCCACCAGCAGACTGTCGCCCAGCAGAAACGCATCCTCACAGTCCCGCAGCGCGCGATCCTCGGGCGCACCCCACCACAGGGGACGCACATAGGGCGCTCCTGTGCGCCGGGCCAGATGCGCCAGCGTGATGAAGTACGGCAGCAGCCGACGGCGTTCGACGAGCGCCACGCGCGCGTGCTCCAGCACCTCCGGCCCGAACTCCCACGGCTCCCTACGGCCCGCCCGCAGACTCGCGTGTGTCCGGAACAGGGGCAAATACGCGCCCAACTGGAACCACCGCAGATACAGCTCCGGCGACGGACTCCCGTCGAAGCCGCCCACGTCCGGCCCCGAATACGGCACCCCGCACAGCCCCAGCCCCATGACCAGCGCCAGTGAGGCCCGCAGCCCGGGCCAGCCCGTGGCCACGTCACCGGACCACGTCCCCCCGTAGCGCTGCATGCCTGCCCATCCCGAGCGGGAGAACAGGAAGGGCCGCTCCCGGGGCGCCAGCGCGCGCAGGCTCTCGTACGCGGCCTGGGCCATGCACAGCGCGTAGACGTTGTGCGCCTCCCGATGGTCACCGCCCCGTCCATCGAGGGAGTGCCTGGCTGAGCGCGGCAGCGTCGACTCCCCGAAGGCGGTGAACGACACGGGTTCGTTCATGTCGTGCCAGAACCCCGTGAAACCCTGCGCCAGCCGCTCCTCGTAGAGGCCACCCCACCAGGCCCGCACGCGCGCGTGCGTGAAGTCCGGGTAGACCGCTTCCCCGGGCCAGACGACACCCCGCACGAGCCCGCCCGAGGCGTCCCGCACGAACGCCTCCTCGGCCATGCCGCTGTCGTACACGGCGTTGCCCGGTGCGGCCTTCACCGCCGGGTCGACGATCGACACCAGCCGGATTCCGTCGCGCCGCAGGTCCTCGGCCAGCTGGGGCAGCTTGGGGAAGTGCTCGTGGTCGACGGTGAACACCTGGTGGGCGTCGTAGTGGTCGATGTCCAGATGGACCGCGTCAAGTGGCAGGTCGCGCTCCTGATAGCCCGCGACGATCCGCCGCACCTCCTGCTCACTGCCGAAGCCCCACCGCGCGTGATGATGACCCAGCGCCCACGTGGGCGGCAGCGCCGGCGCCCCGGTGAGCGACGCCCAGGCGAGCAGCACGCGCGCGGGGGTCCCCACCATCACCCAGCAGCGCAACGGACCTCCGTCCATGCGCAGTTCGCACGTCCCCGACCGATCGTGTCCGGAGCCGGCCCCCTCCTCGCCCTCCCGCAGCGTCAGCGTGCCGTCCCAGGAGGTGTCGTGGAACACCAGATGCGTGGCCGCGTCGGCCACCACCAGCTGAACAGGCATCGTGATGTACAGCGGATCGTCATCAGGACCGAAGGCGCGCCCGGGGTCGGTGTTCCACAGCCGGTACGTGCCGTCCCGCAGCCGAGGCCCCGACGCCCGCCCGCCGAGCCCGAAGAATCGCGCGTCCGCGGTCACTTCCGACCGCTGCATCCAGCGCGCCGCACCCCCTCCCACCGGTTCCCACCAGCGGGGCGGCAGATCGCGGCGCAGGGTCACCCCACCGGGCGTACGCACCTCCACCGCGCCGTGCCGCGAGACGGCGACGGTCACACGCTCGGCCACGACCCGCCAGCCGCCGTCTTTGTCCGGTTCCAGCACCGCCCGGGGGTCCGGCTCCGGGCAGCGGCCCGCGAGCGCGTACGAGGGCTCGGGAGCGGCCCCGTCCCAGCCCCAGAACACGGCGCCGTTCACGGCGACCGTGATCCGCAGCTCGGACCTGCTGAAGCGGACCAGGCCGCCCCCGGGACCGGGCTCCACATGCTGCACGGCACCGGGCACCCGGGCGCGCTCGGCACCCCGCGCCGGGAGCCCGACAGCATCGGCTCGCCTACGGCGCCATGCCGCCCGTACGGTACGCAACCTCTGAACGGCTCCCGCAGAGCCGACTGCCCTCATCGAACGCACCAGGTCACGACCGTTCATGCTGCTCACCCTGTCATTGACCGCCCCACACGCGCGTGTCGTTCAACTGTCGTTCACCCGTGGCGGGAGCACATCTTCACGACGCGGACTATGTGGGGCGCGCCCTGGTGTAGAAGTCGATCACATGGCATCGTCCGTGTCAGCCGCGTCACGCGCACACCCCAGCCCGTGCGCGGGAGACGCACACGACGCGCACAGTCCTGGAGCCGCCCCATGACGACCGTGAACCCCCAGCCCCTGTGGCAGCCAGACAGGGAACGCATCGCCCATGCCCAGGTCACCAAGTTCCAGGCCTGGGCGGCCGAGCACCACGGAGCCCCGTCCGAGGGCGGCTACACGGCGCTGCACCGCTGGTCCGTCGACGAGCTGGACACCTTTTGGAAGGCTGTCACGGAGTGGTTCGACGTACGGTTCTCCACCCCCTACGCGCGCGTGCTGGGCGACCGCTCGATGCCCGGTGCCCAGTGGTTCCCCGGGGCGACCCTGAACTACGCCGAGCACGCCCTGCGCGCGGCGATGACCCGCGCGGACGAACCGGCCCTCCTGCACGTCGACGAGACCCACGAGCCACACCCCGTCACCTGGTCCGAGCTGCGCCGCCAGGTCGGCTCCCTCGCCGCCGAACTGCGCGCCCTCGGCGTACGGCCCGGGGACCGCGTCAGCGGCTACCTCCCGAACATTCCGCAGGCGGTCGTCGCCCTCCTCGCCACGGCAGCCGTGGGCGGCGTGTGGACGTCCTGCGCCCCCGACTTCGGCGCCCGCAGCGTCCTCGACCGCTTCCAGCAGGTCGAACCGGTCGTCCTGTTCACCGTCGACGGCTACCGCTACGGCGGCAAGGAACACGACCGCCGTGACATCGTCGCCGAACTGCGCCGCGAACTGTCCACCCTGCGCGCGGTCGTCCACATCCCCGTCCTCGGCACGCCCGCCCCCGACGGCGCGCTGGAGTGGTCGGCCCTGACGGCGGCGGACACGGAGCCCGTCTTCGAGCAGGTGCCGTTCGACCACCCCCTGTGGGTGCTCTACTCCTCCGGCACAACCGGCCTCCCCAAGGCCATCGTCCAGTCCCAGGGCGGCATCCTCGTCGAGCACCTCAAGCAACTCGGCCTGCACTGCGACCTCGGCCCCGAGGACCGCTTCTTCTGGTACACGTCGACCGGCTGGATGATGTGGAACTTCCTCGTGTCCGGCCTCCTCACCGGCACGACGATCGTGCTCTACGACGGAAGCCCCGGCTACCCGGACACCGGCGCCCAGTGGCGGATCGCCGAACGCACACAAGCCACCCTGTACGGCACCTCGGCCGCCTACGTCATGGCATGCCGCAAGGCGGACGTGCACCCGGCGCGCGACTTCGACCTCTCCAAGGTGCAGTGCGTCGCGACCACCGGATCCCCCCTTCCGCCCGACGGGTTTCGCTGGCTGCACGACGAGTTCGCAGAGAGCGGGGCCGACCTGTGGATCGCGTCCGTCAGCGGCGGCACGGACGTGTGCTCCTGCTTCGCAGGAGCGGTACCGACGCTCCCGGTGTACATCGGCGAGCTCCAGGCACCCGGCCTGGGCACCGACCTGCAGTCCTGGGACCCCAGCGGCAAACCCCTGATCGACGAGGTCGGCGAACTCGTGGTCACCAATCCCATGCCGTCCATGCCGATCCGCTTCTGGAACGACCCCGACGGCAGCCGCTACCACGACAGCTACTTCGACACTTACCCCGGCGTGTGGCGCCACGGCGACTGGATCACCGTCACCTCCCGCGGCTCCGTCGTCATCCACGGCCGCTCGGACTCGACGCTCAATCGCCAGGGCGTGCGCATGGGGTCGGCCGACATCTACGAAGCCGTCGAACGCCTCCCCGAGATCAAGGAATCACTCGTCATCGGGATCGAACAGCCCGACGGCGGCTACTGGATGCCCCTGTTCGTGCACCTCGTCCCAGGAGCCGCTCTCGACGAGGCCCTCCTCAGCCGCATCAAGCAGACCATCCGTGAACAACTCTCACCGCGGCACGTCCCCGACGAGATCATCGAAGTGCCGGGAATCCCGCACACCCTGACCGGCAAGCGCATCGAGGTCCCGGTCAAGCGCCTCCTCCAGGGCACCCCCTTGGAGAAGGCCGTGAACCCCGGCTCCATCGACAATCTCGACCTGCTGCACTTCTACGAGGACCTCGCCCACAAGCGCGCCTGAGCGGCCTCGGACTCACTGAGCGCAAGAGCGAAGTCCGAGGCCAGCCGAGCCGCGTCGGCCTGCTCGAGATCGGCCACCGGGATCCGCAGACCGGACCGGCCGACAGCCGGAACCGGGCACCAGCGGCGACCCACCACCCGTACGACCGCAGCCCGTTCACCACGGCCGACTCGTCCCGCATGAGGTCCCACACGTCCATCCGCAGCCCGTACACCGTTTCCTGGAGCAGATGGCTGATCCACCGCGACGTCAGCAGCAGCCGCACGTCGTGCCGCGCCAGCGTGGTCGCGTCACCCGGTCCCGAGGAACCTCTCCGCCGCGTTCGCGCTGGGCGATATCACCCTGGCGCTCGCGGCCACCGGCGGAATCTTCACCGCCACGCTGCTCCTTACCGCCTCGGCCGTTGCCTTCACTCTGGCCGAGATGCTCTACGCCACCGTCTCCTGGGAGATGTCCCTCGCCCAGTCCGCCCAGCGCAGCGTCGGACCGCTCGCGGTCACCGCCGCCATCGCCACCGGCCCGGCGGGCTGGACCGCCTTCGGCGCCACCATGGCCCTGACCTGCTTGATCCAGCACCAACCGGTCCGCGAACGCCTCGCCCGGAAGCCGTTGTCAGTGCCGCCAGTTACTGTGAGTGAGCATTGATCGACTGCGTACAGGGGGAAACATGGCGCACACCGACCACCAGACCATGCGGCGCGTCCTGCGCCGCGAAATCGCGGGCACCATCGGCCTGCTGACCGACGAGCACGACTTCCGCGCCATGCGGCGCTACCGCAGCTTCACCTTCGACGACCACACGACCTACCTCCGACAAGTGGAGGCGCTGCTCAAGACCCGCGCCTCTCAGGGCAACCACACCACGGTGGCCCTCTTCGACCCGCAGGAGTACGCCGACTTCTGCGCGGACAAAGGCCTGGATCCCGACATCCCGACGAGCCGCACACGCTTCACGGCCGAACTCGCGAACACCGGCCCCACGGTTCCCTACGAAGGCCAGCGCCTCGCCGACCTAGTCCCAACCCTGATCGACGAGGCCGTGCGCCAGGCCACTTGGGAGTACGCCTCCACACTGCTCGCCCGCCTCGGCGCCTGCGCGTCCTGTGGCGAGGACCTCGGCCGTGCGGCGTTCGTCCGCGCCGCAGAGCTTCTCGTCCGCATCCTCGACACGGCTCAGCCAGGATCCCGGCACCTCGTCTGCAGCGTCTCGGGAACACCGGAAGCACTCGTCTCCGTCCTCCACGCCGACGGGGCCCGCGACGGCACCACCCAGCTCGACGAGGCCGAAGCACTCGAATTCACCACAGTCCTGGCCCTCGGCCTCGCCACCGAAAGTCCGGGTGGACTCGTGATGCGGACCAGCGCACCAGACACGCCCGACCGCATCTACGGCTGGCGGCTGCGTGGAGACGGCCTCGAACCCCTCACCGCCGGCGAGGTCTTCGACGCCTACTGCACCGACATCGAGTCCGGAGACCTCATCTCCCCGGAATCCGGCGTCGACTACTGCACGCCACCCGATCTCGGACAGGACGGGAAGGGACCGACGACGAGCCACGACCACTGAACACGCAAAAGGGGCGCCCCACCCGAAGGCGGGGCGCCCCCCCAAGCACCGCCAAAGGCGGCCTGCCTGGTCCTGACTACTCGCCGGACAGCACGGCCTGCGCCGCGTTGCGCGCCTCCTCGGCGCTGTCCGCAGCGCGAGCCGCCGCCGCGGCACGCTCACACTGGGCCAGCGTGTACTTCGCGAGAGTCGCCCGGACATAAGGAATCGACGCCGCACCCATGGACAGGGAGGTGACCCCCAGACCGGTCAGCACACACGCAAGCAGCGGGTCGGACGCCGCCTCACCGCAGACACCACAGCTCTTGCCCTCGGCCTTCGCGGCCTCGGCGGACAGCGCCACCAGGTCGAGCAGCGCGGGCTGCCACGGATCCTGAAGCCGGGAGACGGCACCCACCTGACGGTCGGCGGCGAAGGTGTACTGCGCGAGGTCATTGGTTCCCAGCGAAAGGAACTCGACCTCCTGAAGAATCGAGCGCGCCCGCAGCGCGGCCGACGGGATCTCGACCATCGCACCGAACTTCGCCCGCAGCCCGGCGGCACGACATGCGTCCGCGAACGCCTTGGCGTCGGCACGGTCCGCCACCATGGGGGCCATGACCTCAAGGTAGACCGGCAGCCCCTCCGAAGCCTTCGCCAGCGCCGTCAGCTGAGTGCGCAGCACCTCGGGGTGGTCGAGCAGCGTCCGCAGACCGCGCACGCCCAACGCCGGGTTGGGTTCGTCGGCGGGCGTCAGGAAGTCCAGCGGCTTGTCCGCACCGGCGTCCAGCACCCGTACGACAACGCGGCCCTCGGGGAACGCCTCGAGCACCTGCCGGTATGCCTCGACCTGCTTCTCCTCCGACGGCGCACTCTTGCTGTCATCGAGGAAGAGGAATTCGGTACGGAAGAGACCGACGCCCTCGGCCCCCGCCTCGACAGCGGCCGGTACGTCCGCCGGACCGCCGACATTCGCCAGCAACGGCACCTTGTGACCATCGGCCGTGGCACCCGGCCCGGTCGAGGCGGCCAGCGCCGCCTTGCGCTGAGCGGCCGAGCTTTCGAGCTGGGCCTTCTTCTCGTCGCTCGGGTTCACGAAAATGTCGCCGGTACTGCCGTCCACAGCGATCACAGTGCCTTCGGCGAGCTCACCGGCGCCGGGCAGCGCCACAACGGCCGGAACGCCGAGCGCCCGAGCAAGGATCGCGCTGTGGCTGGTCGGTCCGCCCTCCTCAGTGACGAAACCGAGGACGAGCGTGGGGTCCAGCAGCGCCGTGTCGGCAGGCGCCAGGTCGCGAGCGACCAGGACATACGGCTTGTCACTGTCCGGGACACCGGGCATCGGCACCCCGAGCAGTCGGGCGACGATACGATTCCGCACGTCGTCGAGGTCGGCCACGCGACCGGCCAGGTACTCACCGGCACCCGCCAGCAGCTCGCGATACGCGGCGAATGCGTCGTACACCGCACGCTCGGCCGTGCTGCCGACGGCGACGCGACGGTCCACGTCCGCCATCAGCTCGGGATCCTGAGCCATCATGGCCTGCGCCTCGAGCACCGCCTGGGCTTCGCCCCCCGCCAGATTGCCGCGCGCAATCAGATCGGCCGCCACAGCTTCCACGGCCTTGCGGGCGCGCCCCTGTTCGCGCTCCGCGTCCTCCGCCGGAATCTGCTTGGCAGGCGGTTCGAGGACCGCCGTTCCCATGTGCCGAACCTCGCCGATCGCCACACCGTGGCTCACGCCGACGCCTCGCAGCGTTGTCTCCATCTCACCCGTCTCCGATAGTGCGGCGGGTCCCGCCGCCGCGGTGGTTGTCCCTACTTGCCGTCATAGGACGGCGCTGACGTCACTTCCAGACGAAGAGACTGTCGCCGGCCTTCACATCGCCGTTGTCACGGAGGTCGGAGAGGGCCTCGGCCGTGGCCTCGAGCGCCACGATCGGACACACCGCGGACTTGCCGGCGGCCTCGACGGCGGCCGGGTTCCAGCGCACAACGGCCTGACCGCGCTGCACGGTGTCACCCTTGTTCACGAGCAGCTCGAAGCCCTCGCCGTTGAGCTGAACCGTGTCGATCCCGAGGTGGGTGAGCACACCGTGGCCCTGCTCGTCGACGACGACGAAGGCGTGCGGGTGAAGAGAAACGATCACTCCGTCCACGGGCGAGACCGCCTCGGAGGGCTCACGCACGGGATCGATCGCCGTACCGGGGCCGACCATGGCCCCGGAGAAGACCGGATCCGGCACAGCTGCCAACCCGATGGCGCGTCCTGCAAGTGGGGACGTCACGGTGGTCATGGGAAGCCTCCCAGGGGTGGAGATTCTTTTGGGCCGTCACTGTCTGTCCCAGGGACGACGCACTGTTCAGCAGGGTATGTCATATGAAGTTCCGGTTCCGCACCAGAGCTCCCGGTACGCGGCCTTAGGGCACAGCGCAAATCGATTTGCGCCCGCTCCGGAGCCGCGTGTACAGTCGTACTCCTGCTTGAGGCTGAGCGACGCGACCAAGCGTCCTTGCCTGGCAGCACCCAACTTGTCAGATCCTATCTCGGGGTCACCTTCTGCATGCCTGCAGGACGGTGGTCAGAGGGACGGAAAAACACTGATAGAGTTTGGAAAC
>NZ_JAFFSX010000025.1 GCF_017948485.1 Streptomyces sp. GESEQ-35
TGAGGGCCGGGCGCCGGAAGACGGCCGACGCTACGACTGTGCTCGACATCGCCATCGACCGCATGAGCCCGGTACCGCTGTACCACCAGTTCGCCCAGCAGTTGGAGCAGGCCATCGAGCACGGCCTGCTCCTTCCGGGCGCCCTGCTCGGCAACGAGGTCGAACTTGCCGAACGGCTCGGTCTGTCACGGCCGACCGTCCGGCAGGGCATCAAGTCCCTGGTCGAGAAGGGACTGTTGGTACGGCGTCGGGGCGTCGGCACCCAGGTCGTGCACAGCACGGTCAAGCGCCCTCTGGAACTCACCAGCCTCTACGACGACCTGGAGGAGGCCGGGCAGGCACCGAGCACACGGGTGGTGCACAACGATGTCGTGCCCGCGTCCGCCGAGGTCGCGGCAGCTCTGGGTATCAGACAGGGCGACAGCGTGGTCCGATTGGAGCGGATCCGGTACGCGAACGGACTCGCCGTGGCCGTCCTGCGCAACCACTTGCCGACCGACCTGCTGCTCGATCTCGACACACAGCTGCTGGAGGCCACGGGGCTGTACCGGCTGCTGGACGCGGCCCACATCAGGCTGCACAGCGCGCATCAGGCGATCGGCGCCCATTCGGCCACCGCTGAGGAGGGCGACCACCTCGGGGAACCCGAGGGCGCGCCCCTGCTCAGTCTGCGGCGCACGACGTACAACGCCGCTGGGGAAGCCGTGGAGTACGGCACGCATCTCTACAACGCCGCGCGCTACGTGTTCGAGTTCCGGCTGCTCATGCGGCAGTAGGGGGCCTTGTTCCGTCGATCCGCGCCGACGGATGGAGACAGGGGTGGCGGGGACGACCGTGGTTTCGTCCCCACCACCCCTGTGGCATCTACTTCACCGGCGTCTACTCCACCACCGCCGCGGCAGTCCGGTACGCCGCTGCGGCGGCCTCCCGCACCGGCAGCGCACGGTGCGCGTCGGAGAGGATCTCCACACCCCAGGGGCCGCGAAAGCCGGCCGTACGGAGCGCGGCGATGATCTCCGGAAGGTCGAAAGAGCCCTCTCCGCACAGCCGACGGCGATGGACGGTGTCCTCGAAAAGAGTGCCGATGACCTGGCTGTCGGCGTCGTTGAGCTCCACACCCACGATCCGCGACCCGGGTACGTCCGCCAGGTCGGCAGGCGGGGTGTGGGCGCGCTCGGTGTGCCAGACGTCGATGATGAGGCCGCCCGCCGGGTGACCGGCGGTCTCGACGAGCCGGAGCCCGTCGTGCACGGTCTTGAGGTTGGACCAGGGCAGGGGCTCGACCCCGAGCCGGGCGCCCACCCCGTCGGCCTGCGCCGCCAGCGTGGCGAACTCCTTGGCCCAGACATCCAGGTCCCAGGGCTCGTCCGCCACGTCGGGGCCGATCTTGAAGGTGCGTGCGCCCAGTGCCTCGATGGCCCGCAGCATTCCGGCACGGACGGTGTCCGACGCGGCCCGCCGGGGTCCGTCGGCCCACCAGTCGGTCAGCAGCTCCAACTCGATGTGGTTGATTCCGTTGTCCGCGAAGAGAGACCGGATGCCGCCGAGCCCGTACTCGCGCTCGGCCTCCACCAAGTCCCAGTACAGCAGCCCGAAGGCCGTGAATCCGGCGTCGCGCGCCGCTTCCACCCGTTCTCTCAGGTTCAGCGGACTGCGCAGGTCTTCCTCATCGGGAGCGGTGTCGCCCGCGGTGGTCCAACACGTGGCCAGAAATTCGTCAGCGGTCATTTCTGTTTCCTGGATTCCTCATGTTCGGAAAAGACGCCGGCACGCAACGAATGACAAATACAAGAATAGGCGCACGTCGCCTCGGCATTCTTGGATGCCCCGCGCATGCCGGTCAATCCCTCAGAAGCCATCAAAAACACATCAGGCCCGTATACGACTAAGCGACACCGCGCAGCACCGAGCGCAGATGCTCGGCGCTGGCCCACACATCCTCGACCGGTCCCTTTGCCGTGGGCTCCTCGGTCAGGATGGTGTCCTGTTCCAGGACGTACCAGCCGTCGTAGCCGCGTGCGCTGAGGTGGGTGACGATGGCCTGGACATCCACGTCTCCCGCGCCCAGCGGGCGGTACATGCCCTTGCGCACGGCCTCGGTGTAGCTGAACTTTCCGGACTGGACCTTGGCGGCGAGGGAGGCGTCCACGTCCTTCATGTGGGTGTGGGCGATGCGCTCGGGCGCCTGGCGGGTGAGCTCGGCGGGGTCGGTGCCGCCGATGAGCAGGTGCCCGGTGTCGAGGCAGAGCGAGATCGCCGAGTGCTCCAGGACGCGTCGGACCTCGTCGCCGTTCTCGATCATCGTGCCGACGTGCGGGTGCAGCACGGCGCGTACGCCGCGCTCGGCGGCCAGCGAGGAGAGCCGGTCGAGGTTGGACAGCAGCAGCTTCCAGCCGTCGACGTCGAGCTCGGGGCGGGAGTCGTAGCCGTCCTGGCCGGTGATGGCCGACAGGACGAGAACCTCCGCGTTCGAGGCGGCGTAGCTTTCCAGGAGCTGTTCGGTCTCGGGCAGCGGGTCGTGTCCGGGCACGTGCAGCAGCAGCGGGGTGAAGCCGCCGACCGCGTGGAGGTCGTGGTCGGCGAGGGTGCGGGCCATGGCGTCCGGCTCGCCGGGCAGGAAGCCCTCGGGGCCGATCTCGGTGGCGGCCAGGCCGACTTCGCGCATCTCGTTCAGCACCCGCTCGGGCGTCAACTGGTAGCCCCAGCCGGGGACTTCGCACACGCCCCAGGAGATGGGCGCGCCGGCGATCCTGTTCAGGGGTGAGGTGGTCATGCCGTGACCTTTCGGTGGTTCCAGTCGGGGTTGGCGACCGCGGCCGGCGGGCGGCCCGCGAGGACGTCCGCGACACCGCGGGCGGCGTCGACGAAGGTCAGGGTCATCGCCCGGCGCGTCATGCCCATCAGGTGCGGGGTCATGACGACATCGGGGTGGTCGAACAGCGGGTGGTAGAGGGCCGGCTCGGGATCGAACACGTCCAGTCCTACCCCCGACAGCCGGCCCGACTCCAGGGCGGCCAGGGCTGCGTCCGCGTCGAGCAGACCACCGCGGCCGCAGTTGATCAGAATTGCTCCCTGCTTGACGCGGGACAGCAGCCGCTCGTCCACGAGGTGCCGGGTCTCCTCGACGAGCGGCGCGTGCAGCGTGAGCACGTCGCTCGACTCGGCCAGTTCACCGAGGTCGGTGCAGGCGAACTCGGCGGGTGGCGGGCTGAACGGGTCATAGGCGAGCGTCCGCATCCCGAAGACGGCGGCGAGTTCGCCCACCCGGCGGCCGATGCGTCCGTAGCCGACGATCCCCAGGGTGGCGCCGTCCAGGTCACCTACCGGTACGGCGTTCCGCTCGGCCCAGCGGCCGTCCCGTACCAGCTCGGTCAGCGGTTTCAGCCGCTTGGTCAGGTGCAGGGCCATGGCGAAGACGCCCTCGGCCACAGCCCGGCTGCCGCTGCCCGGGGTGATCACCACGGCGATCCCGCGGGCGGAGGCCGCCGTCACGTCGACCAGGTCGACACCGACGCCGGTGCGGGCGATGACCCGCAGCCGTGGGGTCCGCTGGAGGAAGTCCTCGTCGATGTGCCGGTCGGCGCGGACGATGGCGCCTTCGGCGACCGCGAGGTCCGCGGGGGTGGGGTCGGTGACGAACGTGACCCGCTCGCCGAGAACGGGACCCACGGTGTCGGCGTCGACGGGACCGAGGGCCACTACGACATGCTCGGTGACATCCTTGGTCATACGATCAACTCCGCACCGGATGACCGAAGTTGGCCCCGGGTACCTCGAGCACCGACTGCCAGGAGCCGCTCTCCGCGGAGGCGGCGGCCGCCGCGATGACCTCGGCGACGGCGTGCGCGTCATCGATCGTGGAGTTGTGGTGCTCGATGCCGGCCACGGCGGCCAGGAACTTCTTGGCCTCGATCACCTTGAGGTCGTCGTAGCCCATGCTGTTGCCGGGGCCGGGCTGGAAACTGGCGTAGTCGCCCATGTGGCCGTTGCCGAGCACGGTGGTGTAGCCCTGGTGGGGGCCGCTGCGGTCGAGGGCGACGCGCAGCTCGTTCATGCGCTCGAAGTTCCAGGTGACCGAGCCGTCGGTGCCGTAGATCTCGAAGCCGATGCCGCACTGCGGGCCGACGATGATGCGGGACGCCTCCAGGGTGCCGACGGCTCCGCCGCTGAAGCGGACGAGGGCGGCGCTGTAGTCGTCGTTCTCCACGGCCGCCATCTCGCCGTCCTCGATCACCGCGAAGTGCGTGCCCGAGCCCATGGGGAGGATCGGGCGCTCGGTGTAGACGGTGCTGGTGAGGGCGGATACCTCGTCGATCGGGGCGACGACGTAGCTGACCAGGTCCACGACGTGGCTCAGCAGGTCGCCGAGCGCGCCGTGACCGGCCAGGTCCCGCTTGAAGCGCCAGGACAGAGCGCCCTTGGGCTCGGAGGCGTAGCCGGAGAAGAAGGTGGCACGGACGTTGGTGATACGGCCGAGTCGTCCCTCGGCGATCAGCTCGCGGGCCCGCTCCACGGCGGGGGCGTGGCGGTAGTTGTAGCCGATGGAGGTGACGACCCCGGCGGCGCGGGCCGCGGCGGCGACCTCGGCGGTCTCCTCGGCACCGCGCCCGACGGGCTTCTCGATCCAGAACGGCTTGCCGGCCTTGGCGGCGGCGATGCCGATCTCGTGGTGGAGGAGGTTGGGCGCGCAGATCGAGACGACGTCGACGTCCGGGTCGTCGAGGACTGCGTGGTAGTCGGTGCCGGCCTTCTCGTAGCCGAGTACGTCACGGGCGTAGGCCGCGCGGTCCTCGGCCGTGTCGGCGGCGTGCACCAGGCGGGGCTTGATGCCGAGTTCGGGGTAGACGGACGGCAGCGCCTGGTAGGCGCGGCTGTGCAACTTGCCCATCCAGCCGACGCTGATCAGTCCGACGCCTATCTCGCGGGCGGCGCCCGGGGTGTTGGGGGTCATTGATGTCTCCTGGGGATGCCGAGCGCCCCGTAGGGGCGCGGGGAACTGCGCGACCAGCCACGACGGCGCCGCAGACGAAAACGCTCAGGCCCGCGCAACGGACAAGGCCTCGGACAACGCCGCGGCGAGCAGCGTCGAGTCGGAACCGATACCGATGAACGCCCAGCCCTCGGCTCGCTTGGCGGCCGCGGCCGCGCCGTCGGGGACGAGGAGCCCGCACGCCTTGCCGTGGTCGGCGGCGGCCTTGCGGACGCGCTCCAGCGCATCCCGGTAGACCGGGGCACCGAACTCGCCCGGCACGCCGAGGTCATGGCTGAGGTCGCGGGGGCCGACGAACAGCACGTCGACGCCGTCGAGGGCCGCGATGGCCTCGACCTCGTTCAGCGCGCTCGCCGACTCGATCTGGATCACGCCGAGGATCTCCCCCTCACGGTCCAGGGCTTCGGCGTCGAGTCCGAAACGGCAGGCCCGGTTGTAGGTGGCCACGCCTCGATCCCCCGCAGGCGGGTACCTCAAGTGCCGTACGGCTTCCTGGACTTCGGCCGCCGTGTCGAGGCGCGGCAGCATGACTCCGGCGACGCCGAGGTCGAGGACGCGGCCGATGCGGATCCGGGCCACGGACTCGACACGTACGACGGTCGGCACCCCGTAGGCCGCCGCGGCGGGGACGGTCGTACGGACCTGCTCCTCGCCTCCGGCGCCGTGTTCGAGGTCGAGCAGCACCCAGTCGGCTCCGCTGGCGGCGCACACCTCGGCCGAGACCGGGGAGGCGAGGCCGACGAAGGTGCCCAGGGTGGCCTCGCCGGCGCCGAGCCGGGCGCGCAGGCGGCCGTGATCCAAGGGAGAGCGATTCATCCGTACCACCTCTGGGACGCGAGACCGTCTTCGTACTCGCCGCGCAACTGCGCGACGGCTTCCTGCTCGGAGACCTCGGCCGGGGCCACGTCCCACCACACACCGGCGCCGGGAAGGTCGGCGTGCGGGATCACGGGGACGACCAGGACGACCGGGCCGTTGTGGTCGCGGGTCTCGGCCAGCGCGGCACGCACCTCGTCGGCGGTCGTGGCGCGCATGGCGCGGGCGCCGAGGCCCTCCGCGGTCTTGACGAGGTCGACCTGGAGATAGTCGCCCTCCAGGCGGGCGGGCTTGCCCGAGCCGATCTCCAGGCTGCCGTCGCGGTAGCGGAACTCGTTGCCGAACTCCCGTCCGCTACGGCCCATTTGGAGTCGGTGGATGACCTGGTAGCCGTGGTTCTCGGGGATCACGATCGTGACCGGGAGCCTCTCCTGGGCGGCCGTGACCAGCTCGGTCGGCGCCATGAGGAAGGTTCCGTCGCCCAGCAGGGACAGCACCCGCTTCGACGGGTCCGGCTCGGCGAAGCGGACGCCGATCGCGGCGGGCAGTTCGTAGCCCATGCAGGAGAAGCCGAACTCCAGGTGGGCGAAACGGCCTTCGGTGGCGTCCCACACCTTCTGAAGGTCACCGGGCGGACCGCCGGCGGCGGCGATGATCGTGTCGCCCGACCGCATGTGCTCCTGGAGCAGGCCGATCAACTGGCCCTGGGTGAGGGCCGCTCCGGTGTCGCGTACGACGTCGGAGTCCTCGGGCAGCGACGCGAAGTCGAAGGGGATGGCCGGGTCGAGCGCGGCGGCACGTTGGTCCCGCCACTGCTCGTCCAGGGCGCGCACCTTCTCCTGCCAACTGGCAGTGGTGGTGGTGCCGTTCGCCCGTACGGCGTCCGTCAGGGCGGCGAGGGCGCGCTTGGCGTCGGCCACGATGCCGGTCGCGCCCAGGCGGCCCGCGTCGTGCACGTTGACGTTGATGCTGGCGAAGCGCACGTCCGGGTTCTCGAAGATGGAGTGCGAGGCGGTGGCGAAGTCCGTCAGACGCGAGCCCACCGTGAGCACGAAGTCGGCTTCCCGGGCAAGGACGTTGACCGCCGGAGTGCCCTCCAGGCCGATGCCGCCGAGCTGCCACCAGGCGCGGCGCTGGACGGCGCCCTTGCCGGCGAACGTCTCCGCGACGGGAGTGCCCGCCGCCTCGGCCAGCGCCTCCAACTCCTCGGTGGCGCCGGAGTACACCACCCCGCCACCGGCGATGATCAGCGGCTTCTCCGCCTCGGCGAGCATCCGTGCGACCACCGCGACCTCGTCGGCGTCCGGCGCCGGACGACGTATCGGCCAGTCGCGCTCGGCGAAGAACTCCGCCGGATAGTCGTACGCGTGGGACTGGATGTCCTGCGGGAGGGAGACCACGACCGCGCCGGTGTCGACATCGGTGAGGGCCCGCATCGCCGCGGGCAGCGCGGTGAGGAGCTGCTCGGGCCGGGTGATGCGGTCGAAGAAGCGGGAGACCGGGCGGAAGGCGTCGTTGACCGAGGCGTCGGCCTCGATCGGGTGCTGCAACTGCTGGAGTACGGGCCCCTGGTGACGGGTCGCGTAGGTGTCGCCCGGCAGCAGCAGCACAGGCAGCCGGTTCACGGTGGCGAGGCCCGCGCCGGTCACCATGTTGAGCGCGCCCGGGCCGATGGAGGCGGTGACCGCCAGGGTGGCGTGCCTGCGCGATGCCTTGGCGTAAGCCGTCGCGATGTGGACCAGCGCCTGCTCGTTGCGGCCCTGGACGAACGGGAGTTGATCGCTGAGCTGGTCGAGGGCCTGGCCGAGCCCGGCCACGTTGCCGTGGCCGAAGATGCCCAGCGCTGCCGGTACTAGGCGGCGGCGGTGACCGTCGGCCACGGAATACTGGCGGGAGAGATAGGTGACGACGGCCTGGGCAACGGTGAGGCGCACCGTGCCCTGTTGCGTCCGGTCGGTCATGAGTCGGCTCCTGATCGGGGATGTGTACGGGGACGCGGCCGGGTCACCAGGGGCGGCCGTGCAGGACGATGGTCTTGACCTCGGTCATCTCGCTGACCGCGGCGCGGGGGCCTTCCTTGCCGTAGCCGCTGCCCTTGAGGCCGCCGTACGGCATGAGGTCGGCACGCCACAGGGGCGTCCAGTTGATGTGGACGGAACCGGCGTCGATCTCCCGGATGGCGCGGACCGCGCCGGCGACGTCGGAGGTGAAGATGCCGGCGCCGAGGCCGTAGGCGGTGCCGTTGGCCTGGGCGATGGCGGACTCCCAGTCGGCGGCCGAGCTGACGGCGATCGCCGGACCGAACAACTCGTCCTGGCTGAACGACGATTCGGGGTCCACGTCGGCGACCACGGCAGGCTGCACCACGGCGCCGTCGCGCTGGCCGCCGATCAGGACGCGTGCGCCGTCCGTCCCGGCCTGCGCGATGGCCCGCTCCACCCGTTCCGCCTCGGCGGTCGTGATCAGCGCGCCCATGGTCGTGTCGGGGGACGACGGGTCGCCGGTCCTGATGGCCTTGACCTTGGGGACGAGGGCGTCGAGGAAGTCGGCGGTGACCTTGGGATGGGTGATCACTCGCTGGACGGAGATGCACACCTGTCCGGCGTTGACGTAGCCGCCCAACGCGACGGCGCTCGCGGCCAGTTCGAGATCGGCGTCGGGCAGGACGACGACCGGGCAGGAGGCGCCCAGTTCGAGGGAGAGCTTCTTCACCCCGGCGACCCGCGCGATGTGCTCGCCGGTCGCCGTGGAACCGGTGAAGGAGATCTTCCGTACCCGGGGGTCGGTCACGAGGGCGTCCCCCAGCACCCCGCCGGAGCCGACGAGCACCGAGAGCACGCCCTCGGGCAGCCCGGCGTCCACGAAGCACTCGGCGAGCGCCAGCGCGGTCAGCGGGGTCGAGGTGGCCGGCTTGAGGACGACCGCGTTGCCCGCCGCGAGCGCGGGAGCCAGCTTGTGCAGCACGAGCAGCGCGGGGTAGTTGAACGGCGTGATGGCCACCACGACACCGCAGGGCTGGCGCAGCGTGAAGCCCACCTTGTCCTGCCCGGTGCCGCGGTTGGCGTCCAACGGCAGAGTCTCGCCGTAGAGCTGGGTGCCCTCGAAGGCCGCGAGACGGATCAGGTCCCCGGATCGTGACGCCTCACCGGTGGCCTCGGTGATGGTCTTGCCCGACTCCGAGCTGATGGTCTGCGCGATCTCGGCCGCTCGCTGGTCGGCGAGCTCCGCCGCACGCAGCAGGATCGTCATGCGCTCGTGAGCGGGTGTACGCCGCCACACGGCGGCACCCCGTTCCGCCGCCGCCAGGGCCACCTCGACATCCTCGGGGCCTGCCACCGCCACGGTGCCGACGGTCTTGCCGTCGAAGGGCGACGTGACGTCCCAGGTCTGTCCCGACCCTGCGGACGCTTGCCATCGGCTTCCGATGAGTAGTTCCAAAGGCGCCATTGCCATCTCCCTCCAGAAACCGTCAAGGCTGGCCCGAAGTGCTGATCAGCCAACGGCCAAGCCGTTTACATGGGCGCAACGGTAAGTGGGTCGCAGGGCATTACTGAAGGGGCGGAAACCATCATTATCGCGTCATTGAATACATCTTTTTTGCATCACCTCTGACGCCTGTGCGCTCGCCCGGGAAGGATCAGGCACGCTGTCGTGACAACCCCTCCAAGGAAGCGCAGACCACATGGCCACATCAGCCGTCCAGTCCCGCACCATCGGCTTCATCGGCCTCGGCATCATGGGCTCTCCCATGGCCGCCAACCTCGTCCGGGCCGGGCACACCGTGATCGGATACAACCGGAGCCGTCCGGCGGTGGACCGCCTCGTCCGGGCGGGAGGCCAGGGGGCGTACAGCGTCGCGGCCGCCGTCACCGACGCGGATGTGGTCATCACGATGCTCCCCGCGGATCCGCAGGTCGCCGAGGTCGTGCTCGGTCCGGACGGCGTCCTGGCGCACACCCGTCCCGGCACCCTCCTCATCGACATGAGCAGCGTCAGTCCGCAGACGGCCGTCGCCGTCGCCGAGGCGGGCCGGGACAAGGACGTCCGCGTCGTGGACGCTCCCGTGTCCGGTGGCGAGGCCGGCGCCATCGATGCCGTGCTGTCGATCATGGTCGGAGGCGACGCCGACGACTTCGCCGACGCCGACCCGCTCTTCCGTGCCCTCGGGACGACCGTCGTCCACGTAGGCCCGCACGGCGCGGGCCAGACCGTCAAAGCCGCCAACCAGCTCATCGTCGCGGCCAACATCCAGGCCCTGGCAGAGGCGGTCGTCTTCCTGGAGAAGGCGGGCGCCGACCTCCCCTCCGCGCTGGAGGTCCTCGGCGGCGGCCTGGCCGGCTCCACCGTCCTGGCCCGGAAGAAGGACGCCATGCTGAACCGGGACTTCAAGCCCGGCTTCCGTATCGACCTGCACCACAAGGACATGGGCATCCTCACCGACGCCGCCCGCTCCGTCGGCGCCGTCCTCCCCCTCGGCTCCCTCACCGCCCAGCTGATGGCCTCGGCCCGCGCCAACGGCGACGGCACGCTGGATCACTCCGCCCTGCTGCGCGGCGTGGAACGGCTCTCGGGGCGAGCCGTGGACTGAGCTGTTGGACCGACCACTCCCGACGAGAGCAGTGGGCCGCCTCGTCCGAGCGGCACCCGCGTGCAGCTCAGGCCCAGGCCGTCACCGGCACGAAAGAGCTGTCCCGCCGGAAGACATCCGTTCCGTCCGAGCGGTCCACGCGCAACTGGTAGTTGTAGTGGCGCAGGTGGTAGCCGGGGTAGTTGTAGGACTCGAAGCGCAGCGAACCGCTGCTCGTGCCCGTGCGTGCGATGAAGGTGGCGTCCCTGGCGAAGGTCGTCGTGCCGTCGCCCGCGTCGAAGCGGGCGCGGAAGTCGTAGTGGCGAAGGTAGTTGCCGGACGTGTCGCGGAAGGAGTAGCCGTTCGCGTCGGCCAGGCCCGCGACCACCGAGAAGGTTGCCGCCTGCTTCTCAGCCGTCGTGCTGGAGCCGCTCACCGCGGGGAGGTTGAGCAGGGAGGACTGCGTCTGCCAGTAGCGGGTGGGGTAGTTGGCCGACTGGAAGGAGCGGGTGATGCCCTTGGCCAGGGTCGGGCCGCCGGAGACCGTCTCCTTGATCACCGTGAAGTGGCGTGCCGTACCGGAGACGGCGGGCAGCGCGGCCGGGGCGGTCCAGGTGGCGAAGGTGTCGTAGCTGTCGCTGTAGTAGTACGTGCCGTCGCCGTAGCCGTCGAAGAAGACGCGCCAGCCGCCGTTGTCGAGCTGCACCAGCGCCGGGCCCTCGCGGGTACCGCCCCAGCCGGCCCAGTTGCCGGTCCGGCTGATGGTGTAGGGGCCGGTGAGGCTCGATGCCGTGCCGTACTCGATGTACTTCGTCGTCTCGTTCTTCGTGAAGGCGTGGTACGTCGAGCCGATCCTCACGAGGAACGTGTCGATGTGGTTGGCGCCGATACCCGCCAGGGCCACCGGTGAACTCCACGCCGTCAGCGCCGAGTTGGTCGCCTTCAGCAGATACGGCGTGAAGATCCACTCGTCGTTGGTCGTCGAGCAGGACACGATCACGTTCACACTGCCGTCGCTGTCGACGAACCACTCCGGCGCCCAGGCGCGGGACAGGCCGGCGATCGGGACCGTGTAGTCGTACAGGAAGGTCCAGTTGACGCGGTCGGAGCTGCGGGCGAAGCCGATGGTGGTGCTGGTGTCCTGCCAGGTGTGCGTGGTGTAGGTGACGTAGTAGTAGCCGTTGCTGTGTCTGAAGATGCTCGCGTCGCGGACGCGATTGCTCGGCGGGGTGTAGGCGGACGCCTTCGCGAGGCGGAAATCCGTGGCGTCGTCCGACTGATAGACGTTCACCGTGCCGTCGTTGCTGTTGAGGAACGGCACGATCGTGTAGCGGGTCGCCGAGCCGCTCGGCGGTGCGGCGGCGACGGCCGTGCCGAGCAGGCCGGGTACTTCGCCCAGTACGAGCGCCGAGGCGGGCAGGGCGGCCATCGCGCGCAGGAGGGTGCGGCGGGACGGCGTGGGGGGACGTGTGGTGGTCACGGGCGGCTCTCCCTAAGACACTGGCCAGACACTGGCCCGACAACACGGGTGTACGAAATACCGAACATGGTTCGGCAAGTCGGTCAGAAGGTAGGGGTGAGGTGCAGAGCCGTCAATGCTTTGGGCACGACCCGGTGAGCCCGGTGTGAAATCCCGGGAAGTGACTCTCCGCCAGGGACGTTCCGTCACCGCCCCGCGGACGTTACCGTTCGGTAGACAACGTCCTTCCGGAGGTGTCCCGTATGACGCTCGACCGCGCCGCAGGCCTCGCGGAGTCCGCCCGTGCGCTGGCCGACGGGGAGCTGACGTCCCGGGCCATGGTGACCGAGGCGCTGGCACGGATCGAGGCGAGCCAAGGGTCCCTGAACGCCTTTCGGATCGTACGGGCCGAGGCCGCGCTCGCCGAGGCGGAGGCCGCCGACAAGGAGCTGGCGTCCGGTGTGCGCCGGCCGCTGCTCGGGGTGCCGGTGGCCGTCAAGGACGACATGGACGTGGCCGGGGAGCCGACGGCCTTCGGCTGTCCGGGTGAGTTCCCGCCCGTCGCCGAGGACGGAGAGGCGGTACGGCGGCTGCGTGCGGCCGGAGCCGTGATCGTCGGCAAGACCAACACCTGCGAGCTCGGCCAGTGGCCGTTCACGGAGGGACCGTCCTTCGGCGCGACCCGTAATCCGTGGCATCCGGAGCACACCCCGGGCGGCTCGTCCGGCGGTTCGGCGGCCGCGGTCGCGGCGGGTCTGGTGCCGGCCGCACTCGGTTCGGACGGCGCCGGTTCGGTGCGGATTCCGGCGTCCTGGACCCATCTGATCGGGGTCAAGCCGCAGCGCGGGCGCATCTCCACCTGGCCGCGCGGCGAGTCGTTCCAGGGGATCACCGTCAACGGCACCCTCGCCCGCACGGTCGCCGACGCCGCCCTGCTCCTCGACGCGGCGAGCGGCAACCACGCGCAGGACCCGCACCGGCCGCCCGCGCTGAGCATGTCCGAGGCGGTGGGCCGCGACCCCGGACGGCTGCGCATCGCGCTCTCCCTCAAGCCCCCGTTCACCGCCCTGCCCGCACGGCTCCTTCCGGAGGTGCGGGCCCGGGTCGTCGAACTCGCCGAGAAACTCAGCCGGTTGGGGCACACCGTCGAGGAGGCCGACCCCCCGTACGGCCAGATCGGCCTGACCTTCATCCCCCGCGCGACCGCCGGAATCGCCGAGCGCGTCCGCGACGTGCCCTTCCCCGACCTCCTCGACCGGCGCACCCGGGACGCCGCCCGGCTCGGCAGGCTCCTCGGCGGCCCTCCGCTGCGTGCGGCCCGGCGTGCCGAGGCGGTCCTGCACCGCCGTATCGGCGTGTTCTTCGAGTCGTACGACGTGATCCTCGCGCCCACGACAGCCGCTCCCGCGCCGCGCATCGGCGCGATGCTGAACCTCGGCGGCCTGGCCACGGACCGTGCGATGATCGCCGCCTGTCCGTACGCCTGGCCGTGGAACGTGCTGGGCTGGCCCGGCGTCAACGTCCCCGCGGGATTCGCCACCGGCGGCCTGCCGGTCGGCGCCCAGCTGCTCGGCCCGGCGAACAGCGAGCCCCTGCTGGTGTCCCTCGCGGCCCAACTGGAGGCGGACCTGCGCTGGCACGAGCGGTGGCCGCCGCAGCAGGCCACCGCTGATTCCCCGGCGGCGTAAGGGCGTTCGGCCCATCACGCTGTGACCATGCAGCCCGTACGCTGTGACCATGGACGATGCGTCGATGGTCGGGCTCATGGGGCGGGTCACCGGGACGATCGGGCCCGGGCTCGTCGGCGAGGTGATCGTCCGCGTGCGCGGGGGCGCCGAGCACTTTCTCGCGTACCCCGCCTCTGCGACGGACCGCATCGAGCGGGGCACGGTGGTGATGGTCGTGGAGTACCTGCCGCCGAGGACCGTCTACGTGCAGGCGGCGTACGACAGCTGAGCCCGCACCGGGCCAGGTGAGAGCCGTAAGCGTCAAGGTTGTGACAAGGATCCGTCAGTGTCTTCACCCCGGCCCCGGACAGGCGCACACTCCCCTTCATTCGGTGCCTGAAGGGCACCATGCAAAAGGGGGCGTGTGCCGATGGTTGTCGGCGTCGTTGCGGGGGTGGCGGTCGTTGCCGTCCTCGTTGTGATCGGTCTGTTCAAGATGATGTGGCGGGTCGCGGAACCGAACGAAGCGCTGATCATCTCCGGTTCCAAACACCGGACCGAGGGCCTTGAGGAGGGCATGGGATTCCGCATCGTCACCGGGCGCGGCACGCTGGTGCTGCCCGGTGTGCAGGCGGTGCGCAAGCTCTCCCTCGACCTGAACGAGACCGAACTGTCCGTTGACTGCGTGACCCACCAGGGCATTCCGCTCAAGGTGCGCGGCGTGGTCATCTTCAAGGTCGGCGACGACTTCGTGTCGATCGCCAACGCGGGCCGCCGCTTCCTGGACCAGCAGAAGCTGATGTCGGAGCGGGTGCACAACGTGTTCGCCGGTCATCTGCGGTCCATCGTGGGCGGGTTGACGGTCGAGGACATGATCCGGGACCGGGAGAAGCTGACCGGGCAGACCCGGGCCGCGTGCGGCACCGAGATGGAGAAGCTGGGTCTGATCGTCGACTCGCTCCAGATCCACGAGATCGAGGATCCGACCGGGTACATCAAGAATCTCGCCATGCCGCACGCCGCCGCGGTCCAGCGGGACGCGCGCATCGCGCAGGCCGAGGCGAACCGGCGTGCCACCGAGGCCGAGCAGCAGGCCGCTGCCCGGATGTCGGAGGCCACCCGGGACAGCGAGATCCTCCAGGCCGGCTACCAGGCGGAGCGGGACAAGGCGGCGGCCGAGGCGCGTCAGGCTGGACCGCTCGCCGATGCCGCGTCTCGCCAGGAAGTCGTCGTCCAGGAGACGCGGGTCGCCGAGCTGGAGGCGCACCGCCGCGAGCAGCAGCTCCAGGCGGACGTCCGTAAGCCGGCGGACGCGCAGGCGTACGAGAAGCGCACGATGGCGGAGGCGGAACGCGACGCGCGGATCTCTGCCGCGCAGGCCAAGGCGAAGGAGACCGAGCTCGCTGCCGCCGCCGAGGCGACCCGGGTCAAGACGGCCGCGGGCGCCGAGGCCGAGGCGACCAGGGCGCGGGGTGCCGCGGCCGCCACGGCGACCAAGGCCACCGGTGAGGCGGAGGCCGCCGCGGCCCAGGCCAAGGGCCTCGCACTCGCCGAGTCGACCAGGGCGAAGGGCATCGCCGAGGCGGATGCCATCAAGGCGCGGGCCGCCGCCCTGGCGGAGAACCAGGAGGCCGTCGTCGCCCAGCAACTCGCCGAGAACTGGCCGGAGATCGTCAAGGCCGGCGCGAGTGCCTTCGGCAGTGTCGACAACATGGTGGTGCTCAACGGCGCCGACGGTATGGCCGACATGCTCGCCAAGACGCTCACGATGGGCGGCACAGGGCTGGGGCTGGCCCGCCAGCTCCTCGCGTCGATGAACCAGAACGGGCAGACGCCACAGGACACCTCGTCACTCAACGGGCTCGCCGAGAAGGTGCCGATGGACGAGAAGTGACCCTTCACGCGTAGCTCACGGGGGCAGCCTCTAAGGTGCCCCCGTGACCACGTTTGCCGACGAGAACGTTCCGGGCCGCCACGGCCCCACCGCCACCACCGAGGCCGACCCCCGCGCGGTCGGCAAGGTGCGCACCGAATACTCGCCCGCGCACGACGGCGATCCGGACCCCGGGGAGATCGTCTGGACCTGGGTCCCCTTCGAGGAGAATGACGGGCGGGGCAAGGATCGCCCCGTGCTCGTCGTCGCCCGGGAGGCCGCCGGGACCTTCCTCGCCGTGCAGCTCTCCAGCAAGCGGCACGACGGGGACCGCGAGTGGGTCGCCATCGGCAGCGGGCCGTGGGACCGGTCGGGCCGCGACTCCTGGGTGGACGTGGACCGCATCCTCCGCCTGCACGAGGAGGGCATGCGCCGGGAGGCGTGCGCGCTCGACCGGATGCGGTTCAACCTCGTGGTGCACCGGCTGCGGTTGCGCTACGGCTGGAGCTGACGCTCCGGGAACGCCCGTACGAACGCTGCTCGCACCACGGCTCCCGGAGTGCGGTCCAGCACCCCGAACACCACGTGCTCGAAGCACCCGGCGAAACGGCCCTCCGCCAGCAGCGTGCGGAACGCGCCCGCCACCTGCATCGGATCGTTGCGGAACACCCCGCAGCCCCAGGCGCCCAGCACCAGCCGCCGGTAGCCGTTCGCCGCGGCCGTCTCCAGCACCCGCTCGGCCCGCACCGCCAGGGCTCGCGGCAGCTCAGGCGCGCGCTCCGGCGTCGTACGGAGCACTACCCCCGCATTCGGTGCCGCCGCCGTCAGGAATCCGGCGGCGTACGGCTCGTCCAGCAGGTGGCCGCGGTCGTCGCGGAAGACGGGTACGGCCGGTGAGTGGATGACGCGGTCCGTGTAGAAGGGGTCGCGGTGGGCGCGGTGGTGGTCGTAGAACTCCCGGACGCCGGCCAGGCACGTGTACAGCGCGGAGGCCCGGCACAGGGCCTCCTCCTGGGCCTGCGCGCCGTTCAGGAAGCCGCCGCCGGGGTTGCGGGCCGAGGCGAAGTTCAGTACGGCCGTTCCGGAGCCGAGCCGACGGGCCGCCTCCAGGCTGCTCTCGCCGGTGACCTCGAAGAACGTGTCCACCGGCGTCGACGGAGCCACCGGCACCGGGTCCGGCCCATACATGCGTGTGCCGTCCCGCGCGGCCTCGACCGCCGCCGCGACGGACACCTCGCGTCCGTCCGAGGCGCGGTAGGCGCCCGCCGCCACGATCTGCTCCGTCTCCCGTGCGACACCACGGAGGCGCGCGCTCATGACGCCACCCCCGTAGGCGTCATGAGCGCGCTCCCCGCGTGCTCCCCCGTCGTGCTCATATACGCATCGTGAGCGATGCTGGTCATGCGGTGCAACAGAGTTTTCCGCCCCCGGAAACGCTCGGCCAAGCGCTCGGGACGCAGAGATTACGGGTCCCGAACGTGCCGGAACGCACCCTTGTGCGGAGCGACGCGAGGGTCTTGGGTAGATCGGGTGTTCGCCCCGGCCCACCCGAAAGCCGGGCCGGCGGCGTGGTGGAATCTCAGGAGGATCCCGACATGTCCGATTCGGCAAGTGGCTGTACGAGGCCTCGTACAGCTGTCTCCGAAGCCGAGGTCGAAGCGCTCGTCCGCGGCATCTGCTTCAAGACCGGTCCACCCCGCACCCTCGGGGTGGAAGTGGAATGGTTCGTCCACGAGCTGCGCACACCGCAGCTCCCCGTGACACCCGAACGACTCGAAGCGGCCTACGCCGCACTGCATACCCTGCCTCTGAGGTCGGCGCTCACCGTCGAGCCCGGCGGCCAGCTGGAGCTCAGCTCGCCGCCCGCCGCCTCCCTGATGGAGTGCATCGGTACCGTCTCCGCCGACCTCGACGCCGTCCGCGCGGTGCTCGCCGAGCACGATCTCGGCCTCGTCGGCGTCGGCCAGGACCCCTGGCACTCGCCCCGCCGGTTCCTGCACGAACCGCGGTACGACGCCATGGAGACCTATTTCGACCGCACCGGTCCGGCCGGCCGCGCCATGATGTGCACCTCGGCATCGGTACAGGTCTGCCTGGACGCCGGCTACGAGGAGCCCGGTCCGCTGGGCCACGGGCGGCGCTGGTGGCTGGCGCACCAGCTGGGCGCGGTGCTTCTTGCCGCGTTCGCCAACTCCCCGCTCGCCGCACGGCGGCCCACCGGATGGCGCTCCACCCGGCAGTTGCTGTGGATCGAGATCGGTGCGGGCCGCGCGGGAGCGCCCCCGCTGGACGGTGATCCGCGCGCCACCTGGGCCCGGCATGTACTGGACGCGCCGGTGATGTGCGTACGGCAGGACGGCGGCCCCTGGGACGTCCCGGAGGCACTGACCTTCCGGGAGTGGACCAGATCGGCCACGCCGCGACCGCCGACCCACGAGGACCTCGACTACCACCTCACGACCCTGTTCCCGCCGGTCAGACCGCGCGGCCACCTGGAACTGCGCATGATCGACGCGCAGCCCGGCGACGACGGGTGGATCGTGCCGCTCGCCGTGACGACGGCGCTGTTCGACGACGCACAGGCCGCCGAGACCGCGTACCGAGCCGTGAAGCCGCTGGCCGAGCGCGCCCTGTCGCTGCCCGCGCCGCACAATCCGCTCTGGCTCGACGCGGCCCGGTACGGGCTGGCCGACCCCGAGCTGCACGAGGCGGCCGTCGTCTGTTTCTCGGCCGCACTGGACGCACTGCCCCGGCTCGGCGCCACCACCCAGGTCACGGACGCCGTCCGGGCGTACCTGGACCGCTACGTCAGCCAGGGCCGCTGCCCCGCCGACGACCTCCTGGACCGGCTGGACGGCGCCGGCCACCCCCCGCACGAGAAGGACATCCGCACATGACCGACCCCGATGTAGAGAAGCTCCGGGAACGGGCGCTGGCCACCCTCACCACGGCCCGCGACCGCACCACACTCCTCACCTCCTGCGTCGAGGAGCCCGACCTCACCGCACAGCACTCACCGCTGATGTCCCCGCTGGTGTGGGACCTCGCCCACATCGGCAACCAGGAAGAGCAGTGGCTGCTGCGGACCGTCGGCGGGCGCGAGGCGATGCGGCCCGAGATCGACGGCCTGTACGACGCTTTCGAGCACCCGCGCGCCGAGCGCCCCTCGCTGCCCCTGCTGCCGCCCGCCGAGGCCCGCGGGTACGCGGCGGAGGTGCGCGGACGCGTCATGGACGTGCTGGAGAGCACCGCGTTCCACGGGACCCGGCTCACCGATGCCGGGTTCGCCTTCGGGATGATCGCGCAGCACGAACAGCAGCACGACGAGACGATGCTGATCACCCATCAGCTCCGCAAGGGCCCGCAGGCGCTCACCGCCCCGGACCCGGACCCTGTCCCCCTGTTCACCGGACCGGCCGAAGTCCTCGTCCCCGGCGGCCCGTTCACCATGGGCACCTCCACCGAGCCATGGGCGCTGGACAACGAACGTCCGGCGCACCGGCGCGAGGTGGCGCCCTACTACATCGACACGACTCCGGTGACGAACGGCGCCTACCAGGCGTTCATCGAGGACGGCGGCTACGACGACTCCCGCTGGTGGACCGCGGACGGCTGGGCCCACATTCGGCAGCACTCGATCCACGCACCGCTGTTCTGGCGCCGCGACGGCAAGCAGTGGCTGCGCCGGCGCTTCGGCGTGACCGAGGTCGTACCGTCCGACGAGCCGGTACTGCACGTGAGCTGGTACGAGGCGGACGCATACGCCCGCTGGGCCGGGCGGCGGCTGCCGACCGAGGCGGAGTGGGAGAAGGCCGCCCGCCACGACCCGGCCGGCGACCGCTCGATGCGCTACCCGTGGGGTGACGCCGATCCGGCGCCGGAACACGCCAACCTCGGCCAGCGGCACCTTCGCCCGGCTCCGGCGGGCAGCTACCCGGAGGGCGAATCGCCGCTCGGCGTACGGCAGTTGATCGGCGATGTGTGGGAGTGGACGGCGAGCGACTTCCTGCCGTACCCGGGGTTCCAGGCGTTCCCGTACAAGGAGTACTCGGAGGTGTTCTTCGGCCCCGAGCACAAGGTGCTGCGCGGCGGTGCGTTCGCCGTGGACGCGGTGGCCTGCCGGGGCACGTTCCGCAACTGGGACCTTCCGATCCGGCGGCAGATCTTCTCCGGGTTCCGCACGGCCCGCTCCGGAGACGTCTGATGTGCCGTCATCTGGCGTACGTCGGGCCGCAGATGTCGGTGGGCCGACTCCTGGTGGAGCCCTCGCACGGCTTGTACCACCAGTCGTGGGCACCCCGGCGGCAGCGCTACGGGACCGTCAACGCCGATGGTTTCGGCGTCGGTTGGTACGCCGAGGGGGACCCGGTCCCGGCGCGTTATCGTCGGGCCGGGCCCATCTGGGCGGACCTGTCCTTCGCGGACCTGGCCCGGGTCGTCCGTACGACGGCTCTGCTGGCCGCCGTCCGCGACGCGACCGAGGCGGGCGCGGACGGGGAGGCGGCGGCGGCACCGTTCGCCGCGGACCGGTGGCTGTTCAGTCACAACGGCGCCGTCAAGGGCTGGCCCGGCTCGCTCGCCCCGCTGGCCCGGCAACTGCCCGCGGCGGACCTGCTGTCCCTGGAGGCCCGCTGCGACTCGGCGCTCGTCTGGGCGCTGGTCCTGGCCCGGCTGCGCGCGGGAGACGATCCGGGGCAGGCCCTGTCCGACACCGTGCCGGAGGTCGCCGGGGCCGCCCCCGGCTCCCGGCTCAACCTGCTCCTCACGGACGGCGAGACGATCGCCGCGACCGCCTGGGGCGACACCCTCTGGTACCGCGCGGGCCCCGGCACGGTCGTGGCCTCCGAGCCCTACGACGACGACCCGCACTGGCAAGAGGTCCCCGACCGCACCCTCCTCACCGCGAGCCGCACCGACGTGCTGCTCACCCCGCTCAAGGACCCGAGCGGCGACACGACATCAGCACCATCGAAGGAGCCCCGTACGTGAGCCCGTTCCTTCTCACCCGCACCCTGCCCGAGGACGCCACCGAGGCCGCCCTGCGCGCCGACGTCCTGCACGGCCTGACCCGCACCCCCAAGACCCTGCCGCCGAAGTGGTTCTACGACGCCCACGGCAGCGAACTCTTCGAGCAGATCACCGAGTTGCCCGAGTACTACCCGACCCGCGCCGAACGGGAGATCCTCATCTCCCGGGCCGATGAGATCGCTGCCGCGACCCATGCCCGCACCCTGGTCGAACTGGGCTCCGGCTCCTCCGAGAAGACCCGCTACCTCATCGACGCGCTCACCGAGCTGGACACGTACGTCCCGGTCGACGTCAGCGACAGCGCCCTCACCCAGGCCGGGCACGCCCTGATCGAGGAGCGGCCGGGGCTGAGCGTGCACGCGCTGATCGCGGACTTCACCGCTCGGGTGGAGCTGCCGGACACCCCGGGCCCGCGGCTGCTGGCCTTCCTGGGCGGCACGATCGGCAACCTGCTGCCGGAGGAACGTGCGCACTTCTTCGCCTCGGTCCGGGCCCTGCTCTCCCCCGGCGACGCGCTGCTGCTCGGCACGGACCTGGTCAAGGACGAGCAGGTCCTGGTGCGTGCGTACGACGACGCGGCCGGGGTGACGGCCGCGTTCAACAAGAACGTACTGACCGTCGTCAACCGCGAACTCGACGCCGACTTCGATCCCGGAGCCTTCGACCATGTGGCGCTCTGGGACGCCGAGAACGAGTGGATCGAGATGCGGCTGCGCTCCCGTACCACGCAGACCGTGAAAGTGCCCGCGCTCGACCTCGCCATCGACTTCGCGACGGGCGAGGAGCTGCGCACGGAGATCTCGGCGAAGTTCCGAAAGGAGGGCGTGCGCGCCGAGTTGTCCGCGGCGGGCCTTGAACTGGCCCACTGGTGGACGGACGGCGAGGGCCGGTTCGCGCTGTCACTGAGCGTGGTGCGGTGACGGACGGCTCGCGCTCCGGCGCCGCCTGAGGCACGGTGGAATGACGTGTGACAAGCATGTCGCCCTCGCGGAGAGGAGCACCCACATGACGGACCACACCTATCGGGTCACCGAGATCGTCGGCAGCTCGCACGAAGGCGTCGATCAGGCCGTCCGCAACGGCATCACCCGCGCCTCACAGACCCTGCGCAACCTCGACTGGTTCGAGGTGACACAGGTCCGGGGGCAACTCGAGAACGGTCAGATCGCGCACTGGCAGGTCTGCCTGAAGGTCGGCTTCCGTCTGGAGGACTCCGGCTGACACGCCGGGTCCTGAGGAAGCTCAGGTCCGCCCCTCCCGCTCCTGCGCCACCTTCAGCGCGGCGGAAGGGGCGGTCCAGCGCGCCCGTACGACGGTGAAACCGGCTCGCTCGGCGTCGGCGGGTGAGCTCCGCTTCCTGTGCGGTGCATTTGAGACAGCCTGGCACGAAGAATGGTCCGGACTATTCTTCAGCGGATCCTTTTCCGCAGGCCGTAGGGTATCGCGCACAAATGCGCGAAACGTGAATGAGCCATGCCCGGACATCAAGTCATCCAGGTGGTTGATTAGCGAAAGATCCCACTGCGATACTCCGCATCCGACCTCGTCAACACCGAGGAATGCGGTTTCACGACCCCCCACCCCCCCCCCACAATTCCCGCTCCTTCGACGTGAGTTCATTGATGCCCGAAGACTTCGCGTGGCGCGACGATGCGCCCGCATTTCACTCCCCGAACACCGCTCGCACACCATCGCAATCCATATCCGACCATCCGGACTTTCACTCACTGCGCCGCAACCAGCGACGGTTCGGCACGAAAGCCACAGTGCTGTCCGTCGGCGGATTCCTGCTGTACGTGCTGCTGTCGAGTTTCGCCCCCGCCGTGATGAATCAGCCCCTGTTCGGCCACCTCACCCTCGGCCTCGCGCTCGGCCTCGGACAGTTCGCCGTCATGGCCTTCACCGCATGGCGCTACACCCGGCACATGAGCACCCGGGTCGACCCGCTCGCCCGCGGCCTGCGGGCACAGCTGAGCCAGCAGGAGGAGCGCAGGAACCGTACGGCCGACCGGACGACGGACCGGCACCCCAGGGGGTACCGCACATGGTGACGATCTCCGTCGGCCTGATCGACAACAGCCTCCAGCTGACGTTCGTCCTGTTCCTGTCCGTCGTCGTGGTCACCCTGTTCATGGCGTTGCTGACGGCTCCGCAGCGCGACGAGATCAGCGAGTTCTACCTCGGCAACCGCACGATGTCACCGCTGATGAACGGCCTCGCCATGTGCGGGGACTACCTGTCAGCGGCGACCCTGCTGGGCAGCACGGGCCTGGTCGCCCTGAACGGGTACGACGGTCTGCTGTACCTCGGGGGCACGACCGTCGCCTGGATGATGGTGCTGCTGCTCATCGCCGAACCACTCCACCGCGCGGGCAAGTTCACCCTGGGGGACACCCTCGCCCTGCGCCTGCGCCGGCAGCAGCGACCGGTGCGGCTGGCCCTGGCGGTGTGCACCCTGGCCATCGCCACGCTCTACCTGGTCGCCCAACTCGTCGGCAGTATCGCCCTGCTGACCCAGTTCACGGGCGAACCCAGCGCCACCACACGTACGTTGTGCGTGGTCGTGATCGGCACGATCGTGATCGTGTACGCCTCCATCGGCGGTATGCCCGGAGCCACGGTCATCCAGATCATCAAGGCCGTGATGCTGGTGGCGGGCGTGACCATCACCGCGGTGATGGTGCTGAACCGCTACGACTGGAACGTCGACGCGCTGCTCACCGCGGCCGCCGACCACAGCGGGACCGGCACACGGTTCCTCGAACCCGGGCTGCGCTACGGCGGCAGCGCACGGAACAAGCTGGACTTCTTCAGCCTCGAACTGGCCATCGTCCTCGGGCTCGCGGCACTCCCCCATGTGCTGATGCGACTGCTCGCACCGCGCAAGGCGAGCGTGCTGCGCTCCTCCATCGTGTGGGCCGTGGGCCTGGTCGGCCTGGTGTGCGTGGCGGCCGGAATCCTCGGCCTCGGCGCCACCGCCATCGTCGGCCGGGACACCATCGCGAGCACCGACCACAACGGCGACGCCGCCGTCCTGCTCCTCGCCCACGCCCTGGGCGGCGGCCTCCTCGCGGCCCTTCTGTCCTGCCTGGCCTTCGTCACGCTGCTGGCCGTCGCGGCCGGGCTCACGCTCGCCGCGGCCTCGTCGCTCGCCCACGACCTGTACGCCGAGGTGATCCGCAAGGGCCAGGCAAGCCAGCAGGAGGAGTTGGCGGTCGCCCGGCTGGCCGCGGTGTTCATCGGTGTCCTCGGCATGCTGCTCGCCCTGGCCTCCTGGGGAGCGAACACCGCGACGCTGGCGTTCCTCGCCTTCGCCATCGCGGCATCGGCGATCCTGCCGACGCTCGTCTACACCCTGTTCTGGCGGGGCTTCACCGCGCGCGGCGCGCTGCTGAGCCTCTGGGGCGGTCTGCTCTGCTCCGTCGGCCTCGTCCTCGTCTCCCCCGTCGTCTCCAGCACGCCGTCCTCGCTCTACCCGTCCGCCGATTTCGCCTGGTTCCCCCTCCAGAACCCCGGCATCGTCTCCATCCCGGCCGGCTTCCTGCTCGGCTGGCTCGGCTCGCGACAGGGCCGGCGCGAGCAGGATTCCACGTACGCGGACTTCGAGGTACGGATGCTCGTGGGCACCGGCACGGAACAACACTGAGCCCCGTTTGTTAATGGGATCCATTTTCATATAGCGTCGCGGGGTGCCCGTCACGGGGCACCCCGCACCGCTCAGGAAGTAGGAGTCCCATGGCCGTCCCCAAGCGGAAGATGTCCCGCAGCAACACCCGGCACCGCCGCTCGCAGTGGAAGGCCACGCCCGCGCAGCTGGTCCCGGTCACGGTCGACGGCGTCCGTCACCTCGTACCGCAGCACCTGGTCAAGGCCTACGAGCGTGGACTGCTGCGGCCCGAAGCCTGATCGAGCGTAACGCTGGGTGACAGCGGGAATGTCACCGTCGCCCGGGCGTTGAACCTGCCATGAGCTCCCTGATCGCCTCGACCCGCTTCTCCGTGCTCGACCGGTCCCGCACCCGCGAGGGCGGCACGAACGCCGAGGCGCTGCGCGACACCGTACGGTTCGCGCGGCAGCTGGAGGAGCTCGGCTATCACCGCCTCTGGGTCTCGGAGCACCATGGTGTCCCCGGTGTCGCCGGTTCCGCGCCCACCGTGCTCGCGGCCGCTGTGGCAGGTGCCACGCGGACGATCCGGGTCGGCACGGGCGGTGTCATGCTGCCCAATCACCGGCCCCTGGTCGTGGCCGAGCAGTTCGGGGTGCTGGAGTCCCTCTTCCCGGGGCGGATCGACATGGGGCTTGGCCGGTCCGTCGGCTTCACGGACGGCGTGCGCAGGGCACTGGGGCGCGACAAGGACGACGCCGAGGACTTCGCGGCCCAACTCGAGGAGTTGCTGGGCTGGTTCACCGGTACGTCCCCGACGGGTGTGCACGCGCGTCCCGCGGAGGGCCTGACCGTGCCGCCGTTCGTGCTGGCCATGGGCGAGGGCGCCGCGATCGCCGCCCGCGCGGGTCTGCCGATGGTGATCGGCGACCTCAGGAACCGCGAGAAGATGCGGCGCGGCATCGACCACTACCGTGCCGCGTTCCGGCCGTCGGCCTGGGCGAGCGAACCGTACGTCGTCATCTCCGGCACGATCGCCGTCGCCGCCACCCCCGAGGACGCCCGGCGGCTGCTGATCCCGGAGGCCTGGTCGATGGCGTACTCACGCACCCACGGCACCTTCCCACCACTCCCGCCCGCCGAGCGCGTCGAGGCCCTCGCCATGACCGCCAAGGAGCGAGGCTTCTACGAGTCCGGGCTCACCGGGCACCTCGCCGGAACGGAGGAACAGGTCGCCCACGAACTGGAGACGGTGCTGAAGGAGACCGGCGCGCAGGAGGTCCTGGTCACCACCAGCACGTACGACCGTGCGGCACTGCTGGACTCCTACCTGCGGCTGGCCCGGATCACCTCGGGCTAGAGTCCCCTCATGCACGACCCGCACGGCCCGCAGGCCCCGCACCATCCCCACGACCCCTACGTCCGCGTCCGCGGCGCCCGCGAGCACAACCTTAAAGGTGTGGACGTCAACATCCCGCGGGACGTGTTGGCCGTGTTCACCGGCGTGTCCGGGTCCGGGAAGTCGTCGCTGGCGTTCGGGACGATCTACGCCGAGGCGCAGCGGCGCTACTTCGAGTCGGTAGCGCCGTACGCGCGTCGGCTGATCCACCAGGTCGGGGCGCCGAAGGTCGGGGAGATCACCGGACTGCCCCCGGCCGTCTCGCTCCAGCAGCGCCGCTCGGCGCCGACGTCCCGCTCGTCGGTCGGCACGGTGACGAACCTGTCGAACTCCCTGCGGATGCTGTTCTCCCGGGCCGGCGACCATCCGCCGGGGGCCGAGCGGCTCGACTCGGACTCTTTCTCCCCCAACACGGCGGCCGGGGCGTGCCCGGAGTGCCACGGGCTGGGGCAAGTGCACCGTACGAGCGAGGAGTTGCTGGTCCCCGATCCGTCGCTGTCGATCCGGGACGGCGCGATCGCCGCCTGGCCGGGTGCCTGGCAGGGAAAGAACCTGCGCGACATCCTCGACACGCTCGGGTACGACGTGGACCGGCCGTGGCGCGAACTGCCCGCGGACCAGCGTCAGTGGATCCTGTTCACCGACGAGCAGCCGGTCGTCACGGTCCATCCGGTGCGGGACGCGGACCGTATCCAACGGCCGTACCAGGGGACGTACATGAGCGCCCACCGGTATGTCATGAAAACGTTCGCGGACTCCAAGAGCGCGACGCTGCGGGCCAAGGCGGAGCGGTTCCTCGCCGCCGCGCCCTGTCCGGCCTGCGGCGGCAGCAGGCTGCGTCCGGAGGCCCTGGCCGTGACCTTCGCGGGCCGCACGATCGCGGAGTTCGCCGCGTTGCCGCTGGCGGAGCTGGCCGCGTCGCTGGAGGGGCGGTCGGAGGCGGCGCGTGTTCTCACCGCCGACCTCACGTCCCGTATCGCCCCCGTCCTGGAACTCGGCCTCGGCTACCTCAGCCTCGACCGCGCCTCGCCCACCCTCTCGGCGGGCGAGTTGCAGCGGCTGCGGCTCGCGACCCAGCTGCGGTCCGGACTGTTCGGTGTCGTGTACGTCCTCGACGAGCCGTCCGCGGGGCTGCATCCGGCGGATACAGAGGCACTGCTGACGGTGCTGGCGCGGCTCAAGGCGGCCGGCAACTCGGTGTTCGTGGTCGAGCATCACCTGGACGTGGTGCGCGGCGCCGACTGGCTCGTGGACGTGGGCCCGCGCGCCGGGGAGCACGGCGGGCAGGTGCTGCACAGCGGGCCGGTGGCGCAGCTGGCCGCCGTACCCGAGTCGGCGACGGCCCGCTTCCTGTTCGACCGCACCCCCGCAGCCGTACGTCAACTGCGCACGCCTCGGGGCCAGTTGAAGGTCGGTCCGGTCACCCGGCACAACCTGCGTGGAGTCACCGCCGAGTTCCCGCTCGGCGTCTTCACCGCGGTGACCGGTGTCTCAGGGTCCGGGAAGTCCACGCTGATCGGGGAGATCACGGAGGGGCCGACGGGTGTGGGGCGACTCGTGTCGGTCGACCAGAAGCCGATCGGCCGGACCCCGCGTTCCAATCTGGCGACCTACACCGGGCTCTTCGACGTCGTACGGAAGGTGTTCGCGGCGACCGACGAGGCGCGCGAGCGGGGCTTCGGTGTCGGGCGGTTCTCGTTCAACGTCGCGGGAGGGCGGTGCGAGACCTGTCAGGGCGAGGGGTTCGTCAGTGTCGAGCTGCTGTTCCTGCCCAGCACGTACGCCCCGTGCCCGGACTGCGCCGGCGCGCGCTACAACCCGGAGACGCTCGAAGTGACGTACCGGGGAAGGAACATCGCGCAGATCCTCGACCTCACGGTCGAGGCGGCCGCCGATTTGTTCGCGGACAACCCGGCCGTGGCGCGCAGCCTCGGCACCCTGCTCGACGTCGGGCTCGGCTATCTGCGGCTCGGCCAGCCCGCCACCGAGCTGTCCGGCGGCGAGGCCCAGCGCATCAAGCTGGCGAGCGAGCTGCAACGCGGGCAACGCGGCCACACCCTCTACCTCCTCGACGAGCCGACGACCGGACTCCACCCCGCCGACGTCGAGGTCCTGATGCGTCAACTGCACGGGCTGGTCGACGCCGGGAACTCGGTGGTCGTCGTCGAGCACGACATGTCCGTCGTCGCGGACGCGGACTGGGTGATCGACCTGGGGCCGGGCGGCGGCGACGCGGGCGGGCAGATCGTTGCAGCGGGACCACCGACCGCGGTGGCGCGGGCGGAGGGGAGCGCGACGGCTCCGTATCTCGCCCGCGCGTTGCCACCGGTCTGAGCGGGACTTGTGAAATTCGGTGCGGTACAGCGCCCCGTAAGGGGCGCGGGGAACTGCGCGACCAGCCACGACGGACCCGCAGACAACCGACGGCCCATCGCGGAGCGCAGCGCGCTCAGCTCTGCTGCGGGATCGCCAGCCCCTCCGACGCCCCTCCGCCCCGCCGCGGCTTAGGCACAGCCGCCCCGCAGGCCCGCGCCCGCGATTCCTCGGACACCACGGCGACATGGGTCCATTCCAGCTCGCCGCCCATCGGGCCGGGCTGGGCCGCCTGGGCAAGGGCTCGGCGGTCGGGGTGGCTGCCCGCCGGGATCTCGTCCCGTATCTCGACCTCGGCCACGAGTCCACGTGCCGTGACCACTCGCCACAGCGACGAGAGCAGGGAGTCCGCGCCGACGAAGGCGGGCGCGGTACTCGCCGGTCCTCCGTCGAACCGGTAGTGGACGCGGACCGGCTGGACGGGCACGCCCGCGTCGAGCGCGGACTGGAACACCGCCCGGCGGAAGTGGCCCTGCGCCCGGCCGCACCAGGTGCTGCCCTCCGGGAAGGCGACGACCGCGGCGCCGCCGCGCAGCGCTTCGGCGATACGGGCGACCGTCTCGGGCAGTGCGCGCAGCCGGTCCCGCTCGATGAACACGGCTCCGCTGGCCGCGGTGAGCCCACCCGCCACCGGCCACTTCCGGATCTCCGCCTTGGCGAGCATCCGGGCCGGGCGGACGGCGGCGAGCAGCGGGATGTCCAGCCACGAGATGTGGTTGGCGACGAGCAGCAGACCCCCGGTGGGCGCGGCCGCACCGGTGATGCGGACGCGGATACCGGCGGCCTGTACGACGGTCCGGGCCCAGTACCGGACCAGGCCGGAGCGCCGCGACGCGGGGATGCTCCCGAACACCGGCATCAGCATGATGCCGAACAGGAGCACCGCCAGCATGGCCATGATGCGCAGCACGGCGCGCGGCACGTCCGTCAGGGACCGGACGGACGTGACGCAGACCTGCGGCGAGCAGGGGGCGGCAGGCAGCCAGGCACTGCTCGGTATGACGGGGCGGGGCACGGCCGCCGCCCCCCGCTCGCGCCGCGCTCTCGGGGCCCGCCCGGCCGGCAGGACGGCCGCGCCCGGGCGGAGGCGGTGCGGCAGCCCCGTACGTATGACGTTCATCAGGCCGGGACGAGGGAGAGGAAGTGCTTCAGATAGCGCGGGTTGACCCGGCGCATCGACAGCAGCACGTACAGGTCGGCGACCCCGAAGTCCGGGTCGTGCGCGGGCTCCGCGCAGACCCAGGCGCCGAGGCGGAGGTAGCCGCGCAGCAGGGGCGGCAGCTCGGTGCGGGTGGCGGGGCGGGCCACGCCCTCCGCGCTCCAGGGCAGCAGCGGACGTACCCGGTACTCCTCCGGGGCCAGGTACTTGTCCTGCACCCGGTCCCAGGTGCCGGCCGCGATGGCCCCGCCGTCGGCGAGCGGGATGGAGCAGCAGCCGGCGAGCCACTCATGGCCGTTGTCGACCATGTATCGCGCTATGCCGGCCCAGATGAGGCCGATGACCGCGCCGTCCCGGTGGTCGGGATGGACGCAGGAGCGGCCGACCTCGACGAGGCCCGGGCGGATCGGGTCGAGGGGGGAGAGGTCGAACTCGCCCTCCGAGTACAGGCGTCCGGCGACCGCGGCGCGGTCCGGCGGCAGCAGCCGGTAGGTGCCGACGACCTGGTCGGTGATCGTGTCGCGGACCAGCAGGTGGTCGCAGTACGCGTCGAAGGCGTCGATGTCGTACCCCGGCTGCGGGGTGGACAGAAGGGCGCCCATCTCGCCGGCGAAGACGTCGTGCCGCAGTCGCTGCGCGGCCCGTACGTCGTCCTCCGTACGGGCCACGGTGACGGTGTAGCGGGTGGGCGCCGACGGCTGTGGGGGGCGGTCGAGCGTGGAAACGCCGGTCATGGCACTCTCCTGAACACGGGCCGGGGACGGCTGAGCGGCTTGCTTGGCCGGTTCAGTTCGTCCGGCCGCAACAGTTCTTCCTATGCCGGGCGTCGTGCGCGTAACCCGCGAAGGGAGAGCGGGTGTGGGCTTGTTGAATGGCAGGGGTGCCTGGCGGGACCGAACGTGAGCACCACCCCGGTCCCGCCCGTCCGCACCCTGTCGGCGAACGTTCCTTGAGCTGCGGCGTCTAGCGCCCGGCCACCTTCCGGGTCGCGCGCAGCCACTCCTTGTTCATGCTCGTGATGGACACCAGCGGGATGCCCTTTGGACACGCGGTGGCACACTCTCCGGCAAGCGTGCAGCCACCGAAGCCCTCCTCGTCCATCTGCGCGACCATGTCGAGGACGCGGGTCTCGCGCTCGGGTGCCCCCTGCGGCAGGACGTTCAGGTGATTGACCTTGGCGGAGGTGAAGAGCATCGCCGCGCCGTTCGGGCAGGCGGCCACGCAGGCGCCGCAGCCGATGCATTCGGCGTGCTCGAACGCGAAGTCGGCGTCCGGCTTGGGCACCGGCGTGGCGTGGGCCTCCGGCGCGGAGCCGGTCGGAGCGGTGACGTAGCCGCCGGACTGGATGATCCGGTCGAAGGCCGTCCGGTCCACGACCAGGTCCTTGATCACCGGGAAGGCGGAGGCCCGCCACGGCTCGATGTCGATCGTGTCGCCGTCCTGGAAGGACCGCATGTGGAGCTGACATGTGGTGGTGCGTTCGGGCCCGTGGGCGTCGCCGTTGATGACGAGCGAACAGGCACCGCAGATGCCCTCACGGCAGTCGTGGTCGAAGGCGACCGGGTCCTCATCCTTGAGGATGAGCTCCTCGTTGAGGGTGTCGAGCATCTCCAGGAAGGACATGTCGGAGGAGATTCCGTCCACCTCGTAGGTGGACATGGCGCCTTCGGCGTCGGCGTTCTGCTGCCGCCAGACGCGCAGGGTGAGCTTCATGCGTAGCTCCGCTGAGTGGGGTGGACGTACTCGAAGACCAGGTCTTCCTTGTGCAGGGCCGGGGCCTCGCCGGTCCCCGTGAACTCCCAGGCGGCCGCGTAGGTGAACTCGTCGTCCCTGCGGGCGGCTTCACCGTCGGGGGTCTGGGACTCCTCGCGGAAGTGGCCGCCGCAGGACTCGGAGCGGTGCAGCGCGTCGAGGCACATGAGCTCGGCGAGCTCGATGTAGTCGACGATCCGGTTGGCCTTCTCCAGGGACTGGTTGAACTCCTCGCCGGTTCCGGGCACCTTGATCCGTCGCCAGAACTCCTCGCGGATCTGCGGGATGCGCTCCAGGGCCTTGCGCAGTCCGGTGTCGGTGCGGGCCATGCCGCAGAACTCCCACATGAGTTCGCCGAGTTCGCGGTGGAAGGAGTCGGGGGTGCGGTCGCCGTCGACGGAGAGGAGCAGGTTGAGCCGGTCCTCGGTCTCGGCCAGCACCTCCTGTACGACGGGGTGTTCGACGGTGACGGACTCCTGGTGCGGGTTGCGCGCGAGGTAGTCGTTGATCGTCGCCGGGAGTACGAAGTAGCCGTCGGCCAGGCCCTGCATCAGCGCGGAGGCGCCGAGCCGGTTGGCGCCGTGGTCGGAGAAGTTGGCCTCGCCGATCGCGAACAGGCCGGGGACGGTGGTCTGGAGGTCGTAGTCGACCCAGAGGCCGCCCATCGTGTAGTGCACGGCGGGGTAGATCCGCATCGGCACCTCGTACGGATCCTCGTCGGTGATCCGCTGGTACATGTCGAAGAGGTTGCCGTACTTCGCCTCGACGGCCTTGCGGCCCATCCGCTCGATGGCATCGGCGAAGTCGAGATAGACGCCCTGCCCGCCGGGACCCACACCCCTGCCCTCGTCGCAGACGTTCTTCGCGGCGCGGGAGGCGATGTCACGCGGGACGAGGTTGCCGAAGGACGGGTAGATGCGCTCCAGGTAGTAGTCGCGCTCGTCCTCGGGGATGTCCGTCGGCGAACGATCGTCGCCCTGCGCCTTCGGCACCCAGATCCGGCCGTCGTTGCGCAGCGACTCGCTCATCAGCGTGAGCTTGGACTGGTGGTCGCCGGTGCGCGGGATGCAGGTGGGGTGGATCTGGGTGAAGCACGGGTTGGCGAAGTAGGCGCCGCGCCGGTGTGCCCGCCAGATCGCGGTGGCGTTGGAGTTCATGGCGTTGGTCGACAGGTAGAAGACGTTTCCGTAGCCGCCACTGGCGAGTACGACGGCGTCCGCGAAGTACGTGTCGATCCTGCCGGTGATCAGGTCCCGTGCCACGATGCCGCGCGCCCGCCCGTCGATGACGATCAGGTCGAGCATCTCGGTACGGGGGTGCATCTCGACGTTCCCCGCGGCGATCTGCCGGGACAGGGCCTGGTACGCGCCGAGCAGGAGCTGCTGGCCCGTCTGGCCGCGGGCATAGAAGGTCCTCGACACCTGGACGCCGCCGAAGGAGCGGGTGTCGAGCAGCCCGCCGTACTCCCGCGCGAACGGCACGCCCTGTGCCACGCACTGGTCGATGATCTCGACGGAGATCTGCGCGAGCCGGTGCACGTTGGACTCGCGGGCGCGGAAGTCGCCGCCCTTGACGGTGTCGTAGAACAGCCGGTGGATGGAGTCGCCGTCGTTGCGGTAGTTCTTCGCGGCGTTGATGCCGCCCTGCGCGGCGATCGAGTGGGCGCGGCGCGGGGAGTCCTGGTAGCAGAACTGGACGACGTGGTAGCCCTGTTCGGCGAGCGTGGCGCCCGCGGAGCCGCCCGCGAGTCCGGTGCCGACGACGATCACCGTGTGCTTGCGCCGGTTGGCGGGGTTGACCAGCTTGGCCTCGAAACGGCGCTTGTCCCAGCGCTCTTCGACCGGCCCGGACGGGGCCTTGGCGTCGACGAGCGGCTCGCCGGTCACGTAATCCACGTAGGAGTTCATCTCAGCTCACCACTCCGGTCATGACGCCCACGGGTACGGCGATGAAGCCCACCGTGAGCAGCAGCGCGAGAACGTTTGCGATGGTCTTCAGGGCGCGGTCGCGGGTGCGGCTGCCGACGCCGAGGGTCTGGGCAGCGCTCCAGAAGCCGTGCTGGATGTGCAGGCCGAGGGCGAGCATCGCGACGATGTAGATGACGTTGCCGTACCAGGTGGAGAAGGTGTCCACGACGTTCTGGTACGGGTGGCCCTCCTGGAAGCCGCCGGAGTGCACGGTGCCGGTCGTCAGGTCGAGGATGTGCCAGACGATGAACAGGCCGAGGATGATCCCGCCCCAGCGCATGGTGCGCGTCGCGTAGGAGGCCCGCGCCTTCCTGTGCACGTACTTGCTGGGGCGTGCCTTGATGTCGCGGCGGCTGAGCTGGTAGGCGGAGGTGGCGTGGGCGACGACGGCGACCACCAGGACGACGCGGATGAGCCAGAGCGTCCACTCGTAGTGCATGAACGGCTCGCCGACGGTGCGCAGCCAGTGCGCGTAGTGGTTGAACTCCCCGGGCCCGAAGAAGATCTTCAGGTTTCCGATCATGTGGACGACCAGATACAGCAGCATGATCAGACCGCTGACCGCCATCACGGTCTTCTTGCCGACGGAGCTGTCCCACACGGTGCGTGCCATGGACGGCCGTCGGTCCGTCCGCGTTGCCAAAGCCATAACACGAGACGCTAGAGCCGCGACCACCGATCGGTCCAAGACATGGTCCGGCTCGATTCCATAGGTGACGGCTATCGTGGCCGTATGCAGTTCCAGCAGCTCCAGTACTTCGTGGCGGTCGCCGAGACCCGCCACTTCACCCGGGCCGCCGACCTGGTCCACGTGGCGCAGCCGTCCCTCTCCCAGCAGATCAAGGCGCTGGAGCGGGAGCTCGGGGCGGATCTGTTCCTGCGGGCGCGCGGCAACATCACGCTCACCGACGCGGGCGAGGCGCTGCTGCCGCTGGCCCGCCGCATCCTGGCCGACGCGGACACCGCCCGGTACGAGGTGCAGGAGCTGGTGCAGCTGCGCAGCGGCCGGGTCCGGCTGGGCGCCACCCCGAGCCTGTGCACCGGCCTGCTGCCGGACGTGCTGCGCGCCTTCCACGACCGCTATCCCGGCATCCACCTGATGATCGAGGAGGGCGGCTCACACGATCTCGTACGGGAACTGGCGCGCGGCGCCCTCGACCTCGCCCTGGTCGTCCTGCCCCTCCCCACGCCCTCCCCCGCGCTCACCACGGTGGAGCTGCTGCGCGAGGACCTGGTCGTCGTCTCCTCGCCGGACGCCCCCAAGCCGGGCCACGGGCGACGTGCCGTACACATCTCCGACCTGGAGGGCGAACGCCTGGTGATGTTCCGGCACGGGTACGACCTGCGGGAACTGACCGTCGCCGCGTGTCGCTCCGCTGGGTTCGAGCCGGATTTCGCGGTGGAGGGCGGTGAGATGGACGCGGTGTTGGGGTTTGTGCGGGCGGGGCTGGGGCTGGCCGTCGTACCGCGTATGGTCGCCGCTCGGTCCGGGCGCGGGCTGCGGGTGACCCCGCTGGCCCGTCCCGGGCTGTCTCGCACGATCGCCCTGGCCCATCGCAGCGACGTGGCTCCGCCGCGGGCCGCAAGGGAGTTGCAGCGGATGCTGCTGGAGCGGTGACGCTCCGCTGGTGGTGCCGCTGTGTGTCGTCGGTCCGCTGCGGCGCCATCGTGGCTGGTCGCGCAGTTCCCCGCGCCCCTTCGGGGCGCTCCTTCCTAGGCCGGGACTGCCGGCTTGAGCACCTCCTCGCACCACTGGCGGAACGAGGTGGGTGCCTCTTCAGGCGTGGTCGGTACGGTGGCGCCGTAGAGGCCCTGGGTGTTCTGGGCGTCCGTCATGTCGGCCACGCCCTGCGCCCAGGCCTCGGTCGCGCCGAAGCGCAGCAGGGTTTCCTTGAGTTCCGCGCTGCTGATCGGCTGGACGCGCACCGGGCGGTGCAGTATCTCGGAGATGACCTGTGCCATGCCCTCGGGGGTCAGGTCGTCGGGGCCGACGAGCGGGATGTCGTTCTGCCCGGTCCAGGAGGTGTCGAGCAGCAGCCGGGCCGCCGTGGCGGCGATGTCGCGGTCGGCGCAGGTGCGCAGGATGCGGTCAGGGGCCAGCGCCATGCGCACAACGCCGGCAGTGGCGATCGACTCGGTCTGGCGCAGGAAGTTCTCCATCAGGGCCGGGGGACACAGCGCCCGGTAGTGCACGCCCGTGGCCCTGATCGCCTCCTCCATGGCGATGGAGGCCGATATCAGCCCGGCGTTCCTCGCGATGCCGCGGCCCAGGGTGGAGACGGCGACGACCCGCTCGATGCCCTGTTGCCCGATCACCTCGCACAGCGGCTCGGTGAATGCACGGAAGTGGCCCTCGACGCTGTCGGTCGTGGGCGTCGGGGGCACCAGCCAGAACACGCGGTCGGCCCCCGCGCACGCCTCCTTCAGCACGGCGGGGTCGGCGTGGGATCCCGTGACGACCTCTACGTGTGCACGCGCTCGCGGGGAGAGGCGGTCCGGATCACGGGCGATCACCCGGATTCCCGGGGCACCGTCCGGGGCGTCGAGGAGACGGTCGAGGACCTCGCGGCCGATCTGGCCGGTCGGGGTGGTGAGAACGATCATGAAAAGCTCCAAGAGAGGCACTTCACTGGGTGCCGTCGAGCGTGCTGGGTGGCGCCCGCGAACTGAAGGATCGATCGGCTCGCGCTTGTTACCTTGAGGGCAATACCGAAGCCAGGGAGAGCCCTTGGAGTCCCGTCCGCTGCGCTATTTCGTCGCCGTCGCCGAGGAGCTCAACTTCGCCCGCGCCGCCGAGCGGTTGGGCATCTCCCCGCCGCCCCTCTCCCGCGCCATCCGCCAGTTGGAGACGGACCTGGGCGTCACCCTCTTCGAGCGGACCACCCACCGTGTGGCCCTCACACCGGCCGGCACAGTGCTCCTCGACGAGGCACGGGACGCCCTGGACTCCCTGGAGGCCGCCGGACGCCGGGCACAGCGCGCGGCCGCCCCGGAGCCCAAGCTGATCCTGGCCGTCAAGGCCGACGGGGACGGAGGGCTGCTGGAGCCGATTCTGGCGCGCTTCGGTTCCGAGCAGGCGGCCGTACCGGTCTCGGTCCAGCTGTGCGGCTGGCTCGAACAGCCTCGGCTGCTGCGCCTGGGCGAAGCCGACGCGGCCCTGATCTACGAACCGTTCGACCGCACCGGCCTGGACAGCGAGCCGCTGGCCACCGAGCCACGGGTCGCGGCCCTCGCCACCACCCATCCGCTCGCCGACCGGGACCGCCTGGCCCTCGCCGACCTCGGCCTGGACTCCGGCACCGTGCACCAGTTCCTGAGCGAGATCCGCGGCAGGGGCCGCGACCTCGCCCAACTGCTCACGCTCGCAGGACTGGGCGAGGTCGTCCCGCTGCTGCCCGCCTCCGTCGCCGACCGCTATCCGCGCCCCGGGGTCGTCTACCGGCCGGTCACGGACGCACCGCCCGCCGTTCTCGTCATCGCCTGGCCGCAGCAGTCACGTTCGAGGGCCACGGCGGCACTCGTCCGGGCCGCCACGAGCGTGGCCGAGGGAGACCGGCGCTGAGGTCCCCCACGGCCGCCGCCCCGGCTCACCCCGTCGCGTCCACCAACGCCAGCTCGTGCAACCGCTCCGGTGGGCCCGGGCGGGCGTAGTACCACCCCTGTGCCGTGTCGCAGCCCAGTATCCGCAGCTGTTCGGCCTGCGCGCCCGTCTCCACGCCCTCCACCGTCACCGAGAGGTTCAGGCCGTGGGCGAGAGAAACGATCCCCTCGACGATCTTGAGGTCGACGGGATCCGCCGGGAAGCGCTGCATGCTCTGGGTGAAGGACCGGTCCAGCTTGAGGATGCTCACCGGCAGCCGGCGCAGGTTGGCGAGGTTCGAGTAACCGGTACCGAAGTCGTCCAGGGCGATGTCGACGCCCATTTCGGCCAGCCGGCGCAGCGGCTTGAGCAGGTCGTCGTCGGCGCCGATCAGCGCCGACTCGGTCACCTCCAGGCACAGCGCGTCCGGCGCGACGCCCGCGCGCTCCAGGATGTCGACGGTGTCCTGGACGAGCCCGGGGTGGGTCAGCTGGCAGGGCGAGAGATTCACGTTGATGCGCAGCGGGCCACCGGCTCCGGTCGCGCCGTACCGTTCCCGCCACTCGCGGGCCTGGCGCACCGACTGCTCCAGCACCCACCGCCCCAGCGGAACGATCAGCCCCGTGTGCTCGGCGAGCGGGATGAACCGGTCGGGGCCGAGCACGCCGTGCTGCGGATGCAGCCAGCGCACCAGGGCCTCGGCGCCACGGACACTGCCGTCGCCGAGGTGGACCAGCGGCTGGTACTCGATGAAGAACTCGCCGCGGTCCAGGGCCGTCGGCAGCGCCGTGGTGAGTCCGTGCCGGGTGATGGCGCGGGCGTCGGCCTCGGCGTCGGCCAGCTCGAAGCGGTTGCCGCCCGCCGACTTGGCCCGGTACATGGTGATGTCCGCGCTGCGCAGCACCTCGGCCGCGCTCCGCTCCCCCGCCGGCCCCTCGACGATGCCGATGCTGCCGCGCACGGTCAGCTCACGGCCGTCGACGCTGACCGGGGCGACCAGCGCGTTCATGATGCGCCCGGCGAGCTCGTCGACCTCGCGCTCGGTGTCCGGGCCGATGGTCAGCGCCACGAACTCGTCGCCGCCGAGCCGGGCGACCATCTCGCCCGGCGCGGTCGCGCAGGACTGTAGCCGGTCGGCGACCTCGACGAGCAGCCGGTCGCCCGCCGCGTGACCGAGGCTGTCGTTGATGGTCTTGAAACCGTCGAGGTCGAGATAGCACAGACCGAAGCGCTGGCCCTCGCCCGCGCCGCCCAGCGCCTTCTCCAACCGCTCGAAGAACAGCGTGCGGTTGGGCAGTCCGGTCAGGGCGTCGTGCGTCGCCTCGTAGCGCAGCCGGAGGTTCAGCAGCCGCCGCTCGGTGGTGTCCTCCATGAGGGCGAGCTGGTACTCGGGGTTGCCGTCCGGGTCGCGGAGCAGCGAGACCGTCAGATTGGTCCACAGGACCGTTCCGTCGGGGCGGTAGAACGCCTTCTCCACGTGGTAGTGCTCGCGCTGGCCACTCACGAGTTCCTCGTACAGCCGCCAGACCTGGGGCGCGTCCTCAGGGTGGGTCCACTCCATGACGTTGCGGGTGCGCACCGTCTGTTCGGCGCCGCCGAACATGCGCACCAACGCCCCGTTGACCTGAAGTATGTTGCCCTCCAGGTCGGCGATGCCGATCCCTATGGCGGCGCCCTCGAAGACCGCGCGGAAGCGGGCCTCGGTCGCGTGCAGGGCCTGCGCGACCACGCCCTGCGCCTTCAGGGCGGCCGAGGAGATCGCTTCCTGCTCGGTGAGGGTCCGCTCGCGCAGCGCCGCGGCGAACCCGGCGGCCATCCCGTGCTGCAACCGCGAGGCACGCGCCCGCAGTTGCTCCTTGGGGCCGTCCTCGCCGCAGTAGAGCACCAGGTAGGCGTCCACGCAGTCCAAGGTGCGGCTGAGCACCTCCGGGTCGGTGCAGTGCACGGCGACCAGCGTGGCGCCCACCGCCCTCGCCTCGTCCGCGTCGAAGACCCTGGCCCGCAGTGCCTCGCTCAACCGCCGGGCCAGCGGCAGCAGTTGCTCCTCGAGCTCGGGCCGGGTCAGCGACGTGGAGGTCACCGGGAACACCGCCCGGCTCCAGATCGTCGCGAACCTGCGCAGTCTGTCCTCCGGCCCGTCCGGCTCCGCGCTCACGCGGTGCGCCCCACGCCGGCGAAACCGGAGAAGGCATACGGATCCTCGTCCTCCGGCGCGGTGTCCGGCCGCCAGCGCGGCATAGGCACCAGTCCGGGTTCCACCATGTCGTACCCCTCGAAGAACCGCGCGATCTCGTCGCGCGAGCGCATGATCAGCGGGTTGCGAATGTCCTTGTATACGCCCACCGTGCCCTCGGCCCGCTCCGGCGGAAGAGGGATTCCCTCGTACGAGGCATGTGTGAGGATCAGCAGGCTGCCGGGCGGAAGCGCGTCGCGCAGCTCGGCCACCGCTCCGTACGGGTCGTCCTCGTCTTCCACGAAGTGCAGTATGGCAACGAGAAGCAGCGCCACTGGGCGGTTCAGGTCGATCAGCCGCTGTACTTCCGCAGCGGCAAGGATCTCCTGGGGCTTGCGGAGGTCGGCCGCGACCACGCCGGTGCCGGTGTTGCCCTCGAGCACCGCCTGACCGTGCGCCACGGCCACCGGGTCGTGGTCGACGTACACGACCTGCGCACCCGGGCTCGCCGCCTGGGCCACCTCGTGGACGTTGCCGAAGGTCGGGATGCCGGAGCCGATGTCCAGGAACTGGGTGATGCCCTCATCCAGGGCGAAGCGCACCGCACGACGCATGAACGCCCTGTTCGCCTGCATGATTTTGGGAAGCCCCGGCATGAACTCCATGGCCCTGCGGGCCGCCTCGCGGTCGATCTCGAAGTTGTGCGAACCGCCCAGGTAGAAGTCGTAGATCCGGGACACGCTCGGCACCGAGATGTCGATGCCACGTGGGGCCCAGGCGGGACGCTCCATCAATCTCTCCAAGGCGTAGGCGATCCGGTGTTCGAGCTGAGGCTACTGATCGCCCGCCAAAGGAGCGAGCCGAAACGGAAATTGACCGTCCGTTCCCGGTCACTGCCTGCGGCACGTGCCGAATTGATGCCCTGTACTGCGCCTACGAAAAGTATCCGAGGCATTCCGGAGAGTTCCCAAGAGCTGCGACGCATGGTGAAGAGTCACGAAGAGTGTGAAGAGATGTGGTGAATCGCCACAAAACCGGTCCGCCCCCTCCGTTCGGTGCGGAGGGGGCGGAACCGGGGTTCGCGGCGGAAGCCGGAAGGCCGTGCTCAGCCCTTCACGGCCTTTCCGTCGGGCGCAACGGCGTACCAAGTACCGCCTACACCCTGGCCGTTGGTGTCACCGGGCTTCTTGTCGCCGGCGAAGGTGTAGATCGGCACACAGTCGATGGTCTGCTGCTTCAGTCCGTCGGGCCGGTCGAAGACCACGTAACCCTGACCCGTGGGACCGGACCCCTTCAGATCGATGCCCTTGGTGTCCGCGGCGTCGACCGGCTTGATGACCGGCCACTTCTCCAGACACGCGTCGGTGCACGCCGTCTTCATCGGCCAGGGCGAGTCCTTCAGGAAGCGGTAGACCGTGTGGCCGTTCTTGTCGACCACGATCTCGCCCAGGGTGGGGTCCTCACGGGTGGACAGCCCCGGCAGGTCGGCCTGCTCGGCCTCACCGCCCTCCGCGGCCTCACCGCCCTGCTGGGCCTTCTTGCCGTCGGCCGCCAGCGCGTACCACTTGCCGCCCACGCCCTGGCCCTTGACGTCGCCGGCCGTGGTGTCCTTCGCGTACCGGTACGCCGGCCAGCCGCCGACGGTCAGCTGCTTGGTGCCGTCGGCGCGGGTGACCTCGCCGAGCAGCGCCTTGTCGATGCCCGCGCCGGCTGTGGCGTCGCCCGCCGGAACCGGCGGCCAGGTGGTGGCGCAGTCGCCGTCGCAGTTCGACTTCGGCGGCTCGGCGGTGTCCTGGTCGAATCGGTACAGGGTCATGCCCGCGCCGTCGGTCACCATGTTGCCGACCTCCGCGTTGGCGGAGACGGCCAACTGACCTGCGGCACTGGCCTGGTTCGCGTTGCTCTGCTCGTTCTGGGCGCCGGTTCCGAGGCCGGTGCCGGCGGTTCCGTAGTCACCGGCCGCGGCCGTGGCACCCACGTTCTGACTGCTGGACGGCGCGCTTTCCTGACCGCACGCCGTCGTCAGCGCCAGCACAGCCGCAGCGCTCGCCACGAGTGAGGCGCTCCGCCAGGAGGTCTTCATCTTCAACTCCCAGATCATCGCAAGGATGTTGCAGCGCTCTGCTGCGCCGCGCACGGTCCTAGGTACGAACGGTGACGGTCGTTGTGTTCAACCGCCTCGCGGATTTCTTTCCGAAACCTGTGCCACACCCCGCCCGCGACCTGTGACACTGCCGCGCCGTCGCTCGCATGAGCGTGCGGATCACCGGACATGCGAGCGTGGGCTGATCAAACCGGTCAACCCGGCCTGTCCCTCCTTCGGGGCAATCCCCGGGCGCTCTGGCGTGCACCGGGTGCGCAAGGGCCCATGATCTTGGTCGTGCATGGACCCGAACCGACTCAAGGCGCCGTTGCCGTACGGGTGTTGTCCCTGGTCACGCTGGCATGGCTGCTCGTCGGCGCCCCGGCGGGCACGGCGGTCGCCGACACCTGCGCGTACGCCTCGACGGGCCCGGGCGGCGCGGAGGCGGTGGCAGTCGTGGGCAGCGCCACGTGGCCCACCCCCCCGTCGTGCCCGACGCCCACGCCTACGCCGTCTCCCACGCCGACGCCGACACCAACGCCGACCCCGACACCGAAGCCGCCGAAGCCCACGCCCACCCCTGCTCCGAAGCCACCTCCGAAGCCGCGGCCGCCTGCCCCCGAACCGCCGCCCGCACCTCCGCCGCCGGCTCCGCGGCCCGCGGCCCCGCGCCCGCAGCCGACACCCCCGCCCACACCCACACCCACACCCACACCGACGCCGTCGGCCAAGCCGACCCCGCGTGCGTCCGTAACCCCGGTGAGCTATCCGGAGTACCACACGGCGCCGCACAGGCGGCCGACGCACAGTGCTCCGTCGCCGCTCACCTTCGTCCTGCTCATCACCGTGCCCGCGGCTGTCGCCGTCGCCGCGCTGCGTCCGCGCTGATCCCTGGAGGCATCTCTTGCCGGAATGGCTTGTTCTCACCTTCGCGATGCTGGCCGTCTGCGCCGTGGTGGTGATCATCACCGTCGTTCGCCACAACACCGCGGCGGTTGACGAGGATCCCAACGAGACTCCCGACGTCATCGAGTACATGACGATGTGGATCGGCGTGGTGTACGCCATCGTCCTGGGCCTGGCCATCGCGGGCGTCTGGGAGGGGCGCAGCGCCGCGCAGGACCACGTCCAGGCCGAGGCGGTCGCCCTGCACGAGATCTCGGAACGCGTCCGGGTCTATCCCCCAGACGTCCGTAACCGCATTCGGGACGATGTCAACACCTATGTCGGACACGTCGTGACCACCGAGTGGAAGGAGATGTCCGACGACGGCAAGGTCACCGAGCGCGGCACCGAGCTCCTCGACCGCATCCGCCGGGACGTCACCGACTACGAGCCGAAGACGGACTTCGAGGCCCAGGCCTACCAGCCGCTCGTCGACCAGGTCACCGCGGCGGACCAGGCGCGCAGCGCCCGCGCCAGCTCGACCGGGGAGACGATGCCGGGCGTGGTGTGGTTCGGGCTGATCGCCGGGGCCGTGGTCACGATCGGGATGATCTTCGCCCTACAGATCCGGCGCACGGCACGCGAGCTGATCCTCGCCGGGCTGTTCTCGGCGCTGATCGCCTTCCTGCTCTTCCTCATCTGGGACTTCGACGCGCCCTACAGCCGGGGTGTCACGGCGTCCGCCGATCCGTTCCTGGACCTCTTCCCGAACGTCGACGGCTGACGAGCCGCCACCCGGCAGCCCCTCGGGGGGCGGTCGCCACGCCGCGGCTGTCCCCCGACCGCAGGAACGCCGTCCCCTGTGCGGCCCACACGATTACCCCATTCGCGCGACAGCGATCGCGCCGCCGCATACACCTTCCTAGCGTTTCGATCGTCGAGGTGCATTTCCGGCGCAAGCGGAAAAGGTCCGCAGCTGCTCCTCGGGGACCGGAGGTTCCACCATGCACGCGATACGCGTCGCTTCGGCCGCATTGCTGGGCGCCACCGCCCTGGCTCTGGCCGCTCCCGCAGCCCACGCCCGCGGTGACGAGTACACCGGCTTCCGGGCCAGCGTGGCACCGACGAGCATCGCGGCCGGCGGGCAGGTGAGCCTGCGCGTCATCGGCTGCGACCAGGACGTGTACGTGTCCTCGGGGGTCTTCGACACGGTGACGATCCGAAGAGGCCAGACGTCGGCAACGGCCGCGGTCGACTGGGACGCGAAAGAGGGCGCCGTGTACTCGGTGAAGTTCAGCTGCGGCACCTTCTGGCAGGAAGTGGACCTCACCATCGCCGGTGGCCGCCCGAGCCACCCGCCGCGGGGCGTGCACGCCGGTGAGGGCGGCAGTGTCGCCGGGTTCGACCTCCAGGAGATCGGGCTGGGCCTCGCGCTCATCGCGGGCTCGGTCGGAGCGGCGTACCACTTCTCACGACGTCGCACGGGCGAGGACGGCGCCTGACCGCATCCCACCCGCACAGGCCTTCGCCCCGGATCCCGAGAAGGGACCGGGGCGAAGGCCTGCGGGTGCGATCGGAACGCCGGGGAGATTGGGTCAGATCTCCTTACGGCGGTTCAGATCTGCTTCTCTGACCGGCGGCGCATCCAGAACACCCCGCCGCCGATGACGGCCGCGGCCACCAGCCCGCCGCCGATGACCATGTCGGTCGGCGTCGCTCCGATGGAGCTGCTGCCGCCGATACCGCCGCGCACACCGCCGATGACGGTGAAGGCGTTCGGCCTGGTGAGGGTGGAGCCGGAGCAGTTGACGGTGATGTCGTACGAGCCGGGACGCGCATTGCTGTCGATGGTCGCGGAACCCCTCGACGTGTCGTTGGCGCCTCTGATCGGTACGAGCCTCGCTCTCGGGAAGGCACGGGACGTCATGGTGCCGCCATTGGGGCAGCCATCGACCGTGACCGTCAGGTGACCGCCTCGGGGGATGACGCTGGGCAGCGCGACGATATTGCTCGGGAAGAAGCGGCCATTACCACCGTGACCACCGTGGCCGCCGTGGCCGCCGTGGCCGCCGCCATTGCCGCCGAACCCACCGCCATTCCCGCCGAAGCCACCGCCGTTGCCGCCGAAGCCACCGCCATTCCCGCCGAACCCACCGCCGTGATCGCGTCCGTCTCCGCCGAAGCCATTGCCGGGATCGCGGCCGTCTCCGCCGAAGCCACCGCCAAGATCGCCACCATTGCCGCCGAACCCGCCGCTGCTGTCGCCGCCGCTGGGGTCGTTCATGCCGTCCCAGGCGATGGCCGTGGGAGCGGCGAGCCCGAGGACGGCGACCGCGGCGACCGAGGCCGCCAGGGCACGAGTAGTACGCATGTGATCCTCCGCGGAAGACGCCCCGGGACCCGTCCCCGGTCGATCGGCGAGAAAGCGCCTCCCAGATAGACCCTCAGTTGCTGTGCACGTGCCCGCATTTCGAGAATGGTCCGTCCTGGTGAGAAGACACGCCGAAGGAAAACCACACAATCGGATATTGTCGCAGGTCACGGACCGTCAGAAAATTCCTGTTCACGGCGACTCGGATGGCGCACGACATGGGCGTGCGGGCCACCCATTCGCATCTGCCCCGTCGCTGGCCGAGTCCGCGGGACTTAGCGTTCTCCTATGCGCTATTGACGTGGCGACGGCCGCGTCGAGAGGGGAAGTCGAATGTCTGGGTACGAGCTGGCCGAAGAGGAGGAGCAGCGGAAGAAGCGCGCTCCTTGGGGCGTGATAGCGCTTGTTCTGCTGACCGGCCTCGCGCTCATTCGGAATGGTTCGGGGGAGTTCGACGTGGGGCCCCCGCAGCCCGCGACGGCGGCGGCCGCGGAGAGCCGCGCACCCCAGGGTGCCTTCCTTCAGGCCCCGAATGCGCTGCCGTACGCCATGCCGGACCGGGTCAGGATCCCGGCGATCCAGGTCGACGCACCCGTCATGGCGGTCGGCCTGGACGCCGCCGGCTGGGTCGACGCGCCGCCGCCCGAGGACCCGAATCTGGCCGGCTGGTTCACCGGCGCCGTCTCCCCGGGCGAAAAGGGCACGGCCGTGGTCGTCGGGCATGTCGACAACAGTCAGGGCCCCGCCGTGTTCTACGGACTCGGGGCCCTCAAGAAGGGATACCGCGTCGAGGTCGCGCGCAAGGACGGAAAAACGGCCGTATTCGAGATCTACGGCATCGAGGTCTTCGAGAAGAACAACTTCCCCGGCGACCGTGTCTACGCTTCCAAGGGCAGCCCCGAATTGCGGGTCATCACCTGCGGGGGCGGTTTCTCCAAGCAGAACGGCTACGACGGGAACGTCGTCGTCTTCGCCCGCCTGGTCGAGGTCCGCTGAGCGGTCCCGGCCGGGCGGGCGCGGCCCGTCAGACGCGCCGCCGCCGCGGGACGGTGATGTGGTAGCCGTCGTCCAGCAGTTGCGGCAGATAGTCGCGCAGCGCCCGGACACTCTGCGAGCGGTCGCCCCCGGCATCGTGCGAGAGCACCACGACGCCGGGGGCGGCGCCGTTCTCGACCCGGTCGACGATGCTGCGGGAGCCCGGCTCGGTCCAGTCGAGGGTGTCGATCGTCCAGGCCAGCGGCTCCATGCCCAGCTCGGCGCCGAGCTGGAAGGCCGCGCGGTTCCAGGCCCCGTAGGGCGCGCGGAACCAGCGGGGCCACTCGCCGCACCCCTCCTCGATGATCTTGCAGGTACGTTCCATCTCGGAGCGGATCTGCTTCCTGGTGAGCTGGGTGAGCAGGGGGTGGGACCAGGTGTGGTTGCCGACGACATGACCTTCGTCGGCCATGCGCTCCACCAGGTCCGTGTTCTCGGTGACCATCTCGCCGCACACGAAGAACATCGCGCGGACGTCGTACTCCCACAGCGCGTCCAGGATCTCCGGGGTGTAGCGGGGGTCCGGGCCGTCGTCGAAAGTCAGCACCATGGTGCGACCGCGGCCGGAGACCCGCAGGAAGGGCTCGCGCCGTACGAGGAGCCGCCTGGAGGCGGCCTGCGGCGGACCGAGGCCGGTCAGCGGCTGAAGACGGTGGGCGGAGGGCTTGAGGGGGCGGCGCGCCTGCGGACCCGCAGCGCCCGCGGAGCCGGCGGCGGGCCGGACCGGCTGGTCGCCCGCGCGCACGGCGAGCAGACCGGCGGTGCCGGCCGCCCCGGCAGCGGCGGCGCCGACGGCCAACGCCCGGCGCCGGGTGAGCAACTGATCCTTCTTCATGACTGATCAGTCGCCGTTCCGGGCCCCGGCGCACCACGTCGGCACCTCAGCGGCGGCATGATTCCACCCGGGCGGCGTATGACGGACCGTCAGGGAAACGGTGGGTGTCCCATCGGTGAGCGGATCGCTGAAGAGCTACGCCCACGGCTGCGGGACCAGCGGTTTCCGATAGCCTCACGGGCGTGACGGAACAGCAGCACTCGCACTCAAACTCGCAGGGGTTCGAGCGGGGCACGGACGGGCCGAAGGTCATCGTGGTCGGCGTGGACGGCTCCGACTCCTCGTGGCGGGCCGCGTCCTACGCCGGTGGGCTGGCCCGGCGCCAGCACGCACTCCTCGCGATCGTGTACGTGCAGCCCGTGATGTCCGCGGGCGCGGCGCTCGGGGCGCCGGTCGCGGAGACGACGGACTCGATCGCCGAGGACCTCGTCGCGGAGATCCGGGACGCGACGGAGCGCATGAAGGGGATATTCCACGTGCGCTGGGAGTTCCACACGTTCCGCGGCGACCCCTTCAACGGCATGGTCAAGGCGGCCGACGAACTCAAGGCGGACGCCGTGGTGGTGGGCGCCTCCGAGCAGGCCGGCCACCGGATCATCGGATCCGTCGCGATCCGCCTGGTCAAGGCGGGGCGGTGGCCGGTGACGGTGGTGCCGTAGCCGCCGGCCCAGGGCGCCTACTCCCCCATCACCAGCCCATCGCTCGCCGCGCCCCGGCTGAGCACCACGTCCCGGATCCGGTCGCGTACGCCCCGCACGTCGGCGCCCTGCGCCAACGCCTTGTTGAGGTTCACCGCCCGGCCGGCGTCGATGTCGAACAGCTGCGGGACGAACTCGGCCTTCGTCACCTTCCAGCGGCCGCCGGGCCGGGCGGGCGGCGCGAAGGTGAAGCGGCCGAGGCTGGACTGGTTGCCGCGCGGGTCCTGCACACCCTGCTGGTTGAACATCGGGCCGGCGATCTGATCGCCCATTCCGTAGATCACCCAGGTGCCGTTGACCTTCTCGTACGCCTGCGGGACATGGGCATGGGTGCCGAGGATCAGATCGATGGCCGGGCGGTCCCCGGTGCGGGCGGCGGTGAGCTTCCGGGCCAGGTCCAGTTGCCGCCGGTCGGGCACGTCCTGCCACTCCGTGCCCCAGTGCATGGACACGACGACCACATCGGCACCGGCCTGCCGGGCCGCGCGGGCGTCCGCGAGGATCTTGTTCTCGTCGATCAGGCTGACGGCCCAGGGCTGCTCCGGCGGCAGCGGGGAGCCGTTCGTGTCGTACGTGTAGGCGAGGTGGGCGACCTTCGCCTCCCCCGCGAGCAGGAGGGTGGCGGTGCGCGCCTCGGCCTCGCTGCGCGCCGATCCGGCGTGCCGTACGCCCGCGCGGTCGAGGGCGTCCAGAGTGCGGCGGACACCTTCGGCGCCGTCGTCCAGGCTGTGGTTGGAGGCGGTGGAGCAGCCGTCGTAGCCGGTGACGGCGAGGCCGGCGGCAACCTCGGGAGGGGACTTGAAGGTGGGGTAGCCGGTGTAGTCGCCGTTCTCTCCATACACCGTCTCCATGTGACACAGCGCCAGATCGGCACGGGAGACGACGGGTTCGATCCCGGCGAACATCGGGCGGAAGTCGTAGCCGGCGCCGCCCGCGTCGAAGCGTGCCCGGTCGATGACCGAGCTGTGCGGGAGGACGTCGCCGGATGCGACGAGCGTGAAGCCGCCGGTCCCGGCGGCGGAGGGGGCCGGACGCCCTGTCGTGTCTGCAGGGTCGTTGGCCTCGGCCTGGCATGCGGCACCCGCGGCGAGAACGGCCGTGAGGGCCAGGGCAACCTGCTGTTTGCGTGCGATCATCGCCTCACCCCGTTGCGATCATATTTACAGACAAATAAGTACGAGTCTGCACGCTTCCGCAAACAACCCGACTGGTTTCATTAGCCCGTCCGGCAGTCACGGGCAGCGGAAGGGACCGTTCACCGAACCGTTCGTCGACGCGATCGACCGTCCGCCGCAGATCCTGGTCGGGTCCCTGTCCCCCATGGACACCCTGCGATGCCATACGGCCATGACGGCCGGAACCACGCTCACGAACGGGACGACCGCCGAGCACGAGCTCGCCGCACTTCAGCGGGAGCACGGCCGGCCCCTCTTCGCGCTGCTCCTCCGGCTCTGCGACGGTGACCGGCAGCGCGCCGAGGACCTCGTGCAGGAGACGCTCGTACGCGCCTGGCAGCATCCCGAGGCGCTGCGCGCGGATGACTTCGAGTCAGTACGGCCGTGGCTGCTGACCGTGGGGCGACGGCTCGCCATCGACGCGCGGCGGGCCCGGCAGGCGCGACCCGCCGAGGTCGGGGACGCGGTTCTGGAGAACGCACGCGTGATCGCCGACCACGCCGAGCGGGCGGCCGCGGCACTGGATGTGCGCGAGGCTGTGAAGACACTCACTCCCGAGCACCGTGAAGTCCTGGTGCTCGTGTACTTCCACGGTGCGAGTGTGGCGGAGGCCGCGGCGGCGCTCGGAATTCCTCCCGGTACGGTGAAGTCCCGCGCGTACTACGCGCTGCGCGCCCTGCGCAGGGTGCTTCCGGGATACGCGGCCGACCTGCGGTGAAACCAATGGATGAGTCAAGCCTCCGTAAAGCGCCTTGCTGAAGACCCCTGTTGAGCAATCTGCTGTCTTCATCCGTGTTCCCGACTGGGGCCCGGGGTCGGGCGACGCGCACGCACCGGAGGAAGGCAGGAAGGGATGCTGCACAGAGGTCAAGAGAGCACGGACGGCACCGGCGGCGGTGAACTGACCGTCCCCATGGCGTGGTTGTACGCCGAGTACATCGCCGACGAACTGCTGCGGACCGGCGACCTGATGCCGCCGACGTCCTTCGAGTTCCGCGCCGGACGGGACGCACTGGCGCTGACCATCTTCCTTTCCGACACCGACGGCGAGCTCTCCGGCATCCGGGTGGTCTCCCAGCTGGAGACCTGGCTTTCGCTGACGGCATACGACCAGCCGTGGCAGGACTGGGTCTGCGAGCGTATGGCGAAACTCGCCGCCGAGGCGATCGCGTCCGGGGACCCCGCGCCCGACCTGGAGCTGGCCGAGGCGGCCTGGCGCTGGCTGGAAGAAACCGAACTCCTCGCGCCCGACCTGAACGCGGTGCCCGGTGGTGGTGCTGTGGTCGGCGAGGACGAAGGACCGAAGGTGTGGACGCCGGCCTGGCAGCTGGGGCTGCCGCTGGGACATCTCGCCATCCATCTTTTTTAGATTGGCGGGGATCCGACCAATCCTCGGCCCGGGCCGCTCCGAATCCCAAGGTTCACGATTCGGTAAGCGCCTTGAGTGATTCGGCGGCCTGGTGCGTACCGGTGGGAGCAAGGAGTAACCCCACCCGCACCCAACGGCACGAGGATTCGGCATGAGGTCCCTGGAAAGGCATCGCGACGTCGCCGCGTACGCGCTCGGCGTGCTGGACGAGGCGGACGCCTTCCGCTTCGAGGACCACCTCATGGAGTGCCCCAGTTGCGCGGCACACGTGACCGAGTTCGGGCCGGCGACCCGGCAGTTGATGTTGTACCGGCGAGCCACACCGCGTTTCGTCAACCCCCTGACCCAGCCCGGCCCCCGGCTGCTGGACCGGCTGCTCGGCGAGGTGACGGCACGGCGACGGGTCGGGCGCAGGCGGGTGCTGTACGCCGTGGCGGCCTCCGTGGCGATCGCGGTGGCGGCGCCCGCAGTCGCGATCACGGCGGGCGGCGGCGACAGCAAGGTCAGCATCGCCTCGACCGACGAGCGGTCGGGCGTATGGGCGCAGGTCACGGTCGCGAACGCGGCCTCGGGCAGCCAGATCGAGCTGAAGGTCAAGGACGGGGCCGGGCCGCGCCCCTGCCGCCTGGTCGTCCTCGGCCGTGACGGCTCGGAGGAGACGGTCACCAACTGGATGACGCCCCGCCACGACGCCCGCGAGAACACCATGCACGGCAGCTCGTCCATGCACACCGACCAGATCGACCGGTACGAGGTCCGCACGACGGACGGCGAGCATCTGGTGACACTCGAACCGACATAGCGCGACACCCCCTCCCCGCACCCCTGTCATCCGTCCCGCCCCGACCACCGGGCGCCGCGATGGCCCCGGTGTGAGACTGCTGGCGACGAGCCCTGCCGCGTCCACGGTCCGACGAGGGGAGACGAGGTGGCCACGACAGAGACCGGTGACGGCCTGCTGGAGGAATTCCTCGCCGATCCGGACAACGCCGCCCTGGACCTGTCCACCGCGGTGGCCCGCTGCTCCAAGGCCCTGGGGTTTCAGCACGCCGTGGTCTACCTCGCGGACCTCCAGCAGCTCCAGCTCGTCCCGCTGACCGACGTCGCCTCCGCACTGCCCGGCACTGACCCCGGTCTCGCTGCGCCGCAGCAGGACCCTCGCCGCCCTGCTGGCCATGATGATCACATCGAAGCGGGCGTACAAGGACTCCTTCGTACGGCGGACCCGGACCGAACCGATGCAGTTGCCCGCCGAGATGCTGCGCGCCTTCCTGCCGCCCCGCACGATCGGCACCGCGCACGTCGTGTCCACAGCCGTGCTGGAGCCCGCCTACGAACTCGGCGGGGACGCCTTCGACCACTCCCTCACCGAGACCACGCTGCATGCCGCGGTCCTCGACGCGATGGGGCACGACCTGGCCTCGGGGCTGACCACCGCGGTGTCGCTGGCCGCCTGCCGCAACGCCCGGCGGACCGGGGCCGATCTGCCGGAGCTGGTCACGAGTGTGGACGGGGCGCTGGCCCAGTGGCTGCCGGACCAGTTCTGCACCGGCATCCTCGCCCAGCTTGACCTGGCGAGTGGCGTGCTCCGGTGGACCAACTGCGGGCACCCGGCGCCGCTGCTCATCCGGGACCGACGGCTCCTCGCAGACGCGATGGAGCGGGAGGCCGATCCGCCGCTGGGGCTGCCCTCCCTGCTCGCCGAGGGCACGCGGCGGACGCACGAGATCTCCCTCCAGGCCGGCGACCGGGTCCTGCTGTACACCGACGGGGTCACCGAGGCACGCACCCGCGACGGTGGCCTGTTCGGACTCGCCCGGTTCACCGACTACATCATCCGGGCCACCGCCGCGGGCGAGCTGGCACCGGAGACCCTGCGGCGGCTGATCCACTCGATCCTGGAGGCACAGCCCGGCCGGCTGCGGGACGACGCGACGATCATGATGTTCGAGTGGTGGCCGCCGACGCGGTGACCTCGGCACCTCACTTCAGCAACCGGGACATCCTCCGGTCGGCCAGGGGTTTGCCGCCGGTCTGGCAGGTCGGGCAGTACTGGAGCGAGGAGTCGCTGAAGGAGACCTCGCGGACGGTGTCGCCGCACACCGGACAGGGTTCGCCCGTTCTGCCGTGCACGCGCAGGCCGCTCTTCTTCTCGGCCTTGAGGCGTCCGGCGGCGACACCGCGGGAGCGCTCGACGGCCTCGGTGAGCGTGCTGCGCAGCGCCTCGTACAGCCGGGACGTCTCCTCGGAGGTCAGGGACGCGGCCAGTTTGAAGGGCGACATCCTCGCCGCGTGCAGGATCTCGTCGCTGTAGGCGTTGCCCACACCGGCGATCAGGCTCTGGTCGCGCAGGGCGCCCTTGAGCTGCCGTCGCTCCTCCCCCAGCAGCGCCGCGAAGCGCGGCTCGTCGAAGTCGTCGGCGAGCGGGTCCGGCCCGAGGCGGGCGATACCCGGGACCTCCTGGGGATCGTGTACGACGTACACGGCGAGCCGTTTCTGGGTGCCGGCCTCCGTCAGGTCGAAGCCCTCGCCGGTCTCCAGGGCGACGCGCAGCGCGAGAGGGCCCTTGCCGGGCTTGGGCGGGCCGTCCGGAAGCCTGTCCTTCCAGTGCAGCCAGCCGGCCCGGGCGAGGTGGGTCACGAAGTGCGGGCCACCGTCGGTCTCGAGGTCGAGGAACTTGCCGTGCCGCTGCACGGCGGTGACCGCGCGGCCCTCGACGGCCGTGAGCGGGGGGTCGTACGTCTTCAGGACGCTGATGGCGACGGGCAGCACCCGGACGATCTCGTGGCCGACCAGGTTCTCGGTCAGGAAGTCCTTGAGCGCTTCCACCTCGGGGAGTTCCGGCATACGTCCAGAGTGCCATCCGGGACCGACGGACTCAGTCCCCTTCCGGCACCGCGAACTCGCACCACACACATTTGCCGCCGCCCCGCGCCTCCACGCCCCACACGTCCGTCAGCAGGTCGACGAGGAGCAGTCCGCGCCCGGAGACGCCCGACTCCCCCGCGTCGCGGCGGCGTGGCAGGGCACTGGAGGAGTCCTCGACCTCGACGCGCAGCCGCCGGTCGGTGCTGGTCAGCACCCGCAGGGTGACGACGGCGGAGCCTTCGGTGTGCATCAGGGCGTTGGTGATCAGTTCGTCGGCGACGAGTTCGATCTCGTCGGCGCGCTCGCGGGCGCCCCAGGCGCGGACGGCGGCGCGGATCATGTGCCGGGCCTGGCTGAGGGCGTCGGGGTCGCCGGGTGCGACGTGCTGCTGGAGCCGGCCGCCGGACTTGGGGGCGTCCATGCTGCGGCGGCGCAGCAGGAGCAGGGCCACGTCGTCGTCACCGCCGCGTTCCTCGGCCACGTCGATGAGCAGGTCGGCGAGGTCGTACACGTCGTCCGGGCCGGTCTTGATCATTGCTGTCAGGGTCTGCATGCCGTCGTCGAGGTCGGCGCCGGGCTGTTCCACCAGGCCGTCGGTGCACAGCAGCAGGGTGTGGCCGGGATCGAGCTCGATGGTGCCGACCGGATATTCGAGGCGGCCGAACTCTGCGGACAGCCCGAGCGGCAGCCCGCCCTCCACGGCCACCCGGCGGCAGGTCCCGTCGGCCTGCCGGACCAGCGGGTCGATGTGCCCGGCCCGGACCACCTGGAGGACTCCGGTCGACAGGTCGGCCTCCGCGTACAGACAGGTCGCGAAGCGGTCGGTGTCGAGTTCGTGCAGGAAGACGGAGGCGCGGGCCATCACGGTGGCGGGCGTGTGGCCCTCGGCGGCGTAGGCACGCAGGACGATGCGCAGCTGGCCCATGACGGCGGCGGCGTGTGTGTCGTGGCCCTGGACGTCGCCGATGACGGCGCCGACGCGGCCGCCCGGCAGCGGTATCAGGTCGTACCAGTCGCCGCCGATGTCCCGGCCCAGGGAGCCGGATCGGTAGCGGACGGCGACCTCGGCGCCGGGCACACTGGGGATGCTGCGCGGCAGCATGGCCTGCTGGAGGCCGGTGGCGAGGTCCTTCTCCTGTTCGTAGAGCATGGCCCGCTGGAGGCTCTGCGCGATGCTGGAGCCGAGGGCGACGAGCACGTTGCGTTCGTCGGGTGTGAAGCCGCGCCGGTCGCTGTAGAGCAGGCCGACGGCGCCGATCGGCCTGGCCTGGGCGATGAGCGGCAGGTAGGCGGCCGAGGTGATGTCCAGGTCGGTGATGTGCGGCCACAGCACGGGATAGCCCTCGGCGAACTCCTCGGGCGACTCGATGAACCTCGGGGTGAGGGTGCGGACGACCTCACTCATGGGGTAGGGCTCGTCGATGCGGGTGACGTCGGTGCCGGGCACGAAGCTGCCCGCGGGGCCCTCGGCGATCAGCCGGATGCGGCCGGCCTCGACCAGGCCCATGACCAGGCTGGTGGCGCCGAGGTGGATGAGGCCGTGGGTGTCCTTGAGGGCGTCGATGACGTCCTGGACGGTACGGGCGTGGGCGAGGGCGGCGGTGGTGAGCTGGACGACGTTGGTCTGCCGGCGGTGGGCCTCGTCCTGTGCGGCCTGGTCGCGGCGGGCCTCGATCTCGGCGAGTTCCTGGGTGGCGTCCCGGACGATGCCGATGATGCGGCGCGGCCGGCCCGTCTCGTCGCGGCGGATGTAGCCCTGGGTGTGGGTCCAGCGCAGGGTGCCGTCTCGGCGGCGGATACGGAAGTAGACGCCGTAGTTCTCGCTGCCGTCCTTCATGGCCTGGGAGACGAGGCCGTCGAGCCGGTAGGCCTCCGGGCGCGGGACCCGGACGGCCAGGGTCTCGGGGTGTCCGTCGTATTCGTCGGGGCGCAGGTCGAAGACTTCGTGGGCCTGGGCGTCCATGTGGAACAGGCCGGTGTCCAGGTCCCAGTCGAAGCTGCCCATGCGGTTGAGCGCCAGGATCGGGTCCGGGTGGGCGGGCCAGTCGTCCGGGAGTGACAGGGCGCTCGCTCCCCGATCAACCATGGGCCCACCTTGCCAGGATTCGACAGATTCTTCGACCGGTAAGCACCGCTCCAGAAAATGGTCCGGGGGTCAGCTGCCGAAGACGTCCGTCGGGCTGCCGAGGATGATGTCGGTGCTCTCCGGCTCGTCGGGGATCAGTCCGCCGCCGTCGGGCACGTCCGGGGTGTCCGGCACGGCCCCGGGGCCGACCTCGTCCGGGGACTCGGGGGACTCCGGGGACTCCGGGGACTCCGGGGACTCCGGGGACTCCGGGGACTCCGGGGAGGAGGAGTCGGGTGGGGAGCCGGACTCCTTTTCCGGCGGGGTGGTGGTGACGTCCGGCGGCACGGGCGCGCTCGGGCGGCCGCTCGGGGACCGGCTCTCCTCGCCGGGGGACGTGCTGGACTCACTCGGCGGTGAGGTCGGAGTCGGCTTGGGCGTGAGGGTCGGCGTCGGCGTCACCGGGCGCGGCGCGGGCACGCCGCGGTCGTGGCGGACGTCATGGCCGACACGTCGCTCGATCCAGGTGTGGTTGACGGTGCTGATGATCGTGACGCTGGTGATGATCCGGGGCGCGGGGGCGACCACGACGACCTGCGCGGGGCGATAGCCCGACCAGGGGCGGCCGTCGGTGCCCGGGTTGCCCCGCATCGCGACCGGCGGCCGGAGCGGGTTGCCGCAGGCGCAGCGGACGCGCGGCACGCCCCGGTTGTCGACGAGGACGGCCGTACCGGCCTGGAGCACGGACTGGTAGCCGGTCGTCCGGCCGCTCCGGTAGCCGTGGTTGGTGACCCGGGTGTCTGCCCGCAGCATGACCGGGGTCAGACCGCGCACGTAGGCGGGGACCGAGGCCTCGGCGACACCCGTGACCCGGGCGAAGGCACCGGCCTTGGCCCGGTCGGCGGTGAGGAGGGCGATCTGCCGGTTCATGTCGCAGCTGCCGTCCCGCTGCCGACCGCCGTACAGACCGGGCGTCCCACCGGAGAAGGTCCGCACTCCGCGCAGAGCGGAGGCGTTCACCGTGGGTGTCGACGGGGCCGGTCGGGTGACCGTCGGCGGGGTGGCCGTCGAGGTCGCGGTGGAGTCCGTGAAGGGATCCGGGCCCCTGTCCGCGGCCGGCTGGAGGAAGAGCTCGCCGCGCGGCTGCGCGGCCCGGTCCGTGTCGCCGTCACTGTCGCCGCAGCCGGCTACGAGGAGGGTCGCCGAGAGCGCGCAGGCCATGACGACGGTTCGGATGGGTAGCCGCACGTCGTCCTCCCGCTTCATCCCGGGCGCAGTTCGTCACTATTGTCTGCTTCGCTCACTTGGGTTACGCAAGCGGAGAGGATATACACGGAGAGTGACATCGGTTTCCGGCGCGACAATGGAGTCAGGAAAGCAGGGCTGTGGACTGGTTCACCGCTTCCGACTACTGGCTGAGCCGGCTGGTCTTCCAGCGGGCTCTGGCCGCCCTGTACCTCGTCGCGTTCCTCACGGCGGCGCTCCAGTTCCGCGCGCTGCTGGGCGAGCGCGGCATGCTGCCGATCCCGCGGTTCGTCGCGCGGGTGCCCTTCAGGCGGGCGCCGAGCCTGTTCCAACTGCACTACTCGGACCGGTTCTTCGCGGCCTCGGCCTGGGCGGGCTGCGCGGTGTCGGCGGCACTGGTGGCGGGGCTCGACTCGCTGCTGCCGCTGTGGGGCGGCATGGCGCTGTGGCTGGTGCCGTGGGTGCTGTATCTGTCGATCGTCAACGTCGGCCAGACCTGGTACGGCTTCGGCTGGGAGTCGCTGCTTCTGGAGGTCGGGTTTCTCGCGGTCTTCCTCGGCAACGACGAGGTGGCCCCGCCGATCGTGGTCCTGTTCCTGCTGCGCTGGATCCTGTTCCGGGTGGAGTTCGGCGCGGGTCTGATCAAGATGCGTGGTGACGCCTGCTGGCGGAACCTGACGTGCCTGGACCACCACCACGAGACCCAGCCGATGCCGGGCCCGCTGAGCTGGTTCTTCCACCATCTCCCCCGGCCCCTGCACCGGGCGGAGGTGGCTGCCAACCACTTCACCCAACTCGTCGTGCCCGTCCTGCTGTTCACCCCGCATCCCATCGCGACGGCCGCCGCGGCACTGATGATCGTCACCCAGCTGTGGCTGGTCCTGTCGGGCAACTTCTCCTGGCTGAACTGGATCACGATCGTGCTGGCCCTGTCGGCCGTACGGTTCCCGGGCTCACCGCCCTCCGTCGCCGACGCCCCGCTCTGGTACGAGGTCGTCGTCCTCGCCGTCGCCGCACTGCTCGTGGGCCTGAGCTACCACCCCGTCCGCAACATGATCTCCCGCCGCCAGGTGATGAACCGCTCCTTCGACCCGCTCCACCTGGTCAACACGTACGGGGCGTTCGGCAGTGTCAGCCGGATCCGGTACGAGGTGGTGGTCGAGGGCACGGCCGATCCGGTACCGCACGAGGACTCGGACTGGCGGGAGTACGAGTTCAAGGGCAAGCCGGGTGATCCCCGGCACTGGCCGCGCCAGTTCGCGCCGTACCATCTGCGGCTCGACTGGATGATGTGGTTCGCCGCGCTGTCGCCCGCCTACGCGGGAACCTGGTTCGGCGCCCTGGTGGAACGGCTGCTGGAGAACGACCCCGCCACTCTGAAGCTGCTGCGCCGCTCTCCCTTCCCGCCCGACGGGCCCCCGCGGTTCGTGCGCGCCCGTCTCTTCCGCTACCGCTACACCACCTGGCGTGAGCTGCGGGAGACGGGCGCGTGCTGGGAGCGGACGTATGTGCGGGAGTATCTGCCGCCGACGCGGCTGGCGGGGATGACTCAGAGGTCGTAGACGCGGGTGGCGGTGCCTTCGAGGATCCGGGAGCGATCCGCTGCGTCCGTCAACTGCCGTGCCGTCGCCAGCACTTCACCGTAGGTGGCCGCCAGCGTGCACACCGGCCAGTCCGAGCCGAACATCAGACGGTCCGGACCGAAAGCATCGAGGACGGTGTCGGCGTACGGGCGGAGGCCGTCGACCGTCCAGGAGCTGGGGTCGGCCTCGGTGACCATGCCGGAGAGCTTGCAGACCGTGTTGGGCAGCGCGGCGAGGGTGCGGACGGCGCTCGCCCAGGGTTCCCGTTCGCCGGAGGCGATGGGTGGTTTGCCCAGGTGGTCCAGGACGAAGGTGAGGCCCGGATGGTCGGCTGCGGCCTTGGCGCAGGCGGGCAGTTGCTGGGGCAGGACAATGAGGTCGTAGACGAGGCCCGCGTCGGCGACGGCGGCGAGTCCACGGCGTACCTCGGGCCGCAGCAGCCACTCCGGGTCGGGTTCGCCCTGGACCTGGTGGCGGATGCCTTTCAAGTAGCCGCCGCCGGGGAGTTCGCGCAGTCGGGCCAGCTCGTCGGCGACGGCCAGGCTTGTGAGGTCGGTCCAGCCGACCACGGCGCCGATCAGCTCGTGCTCGGCTGCGAGGGCGAGGAACTCCGGGGTCTCGTCCGGCACGGTGACCGTCTGGACGAGGACGGTCCGGTCCACTCCGGCGGCCCGCGCCTCGGGTTCCAGGTCGGCGACGGTGAAGTTCCGCCTCAGCGGCCGGAGTTCGTCTCCGGTGATCCAGTCCTGGTCGCGTACGGAGAGGTCCCAGACGTGGTGGTGGGCGTCGACCGTCATGGCAGCTCCCATACGACGGGCAGGCTCGCGTCTGCCCCCTGGTCGGAGTAGTCGTGCACCACGTCCAGGATCTCCGCCATACGGGCCTGCCAGGCGACGTTGACGGGCAGCTCGTCCAGCTCGGCGAGGAGCCGTGCGTAGTCCTCGCACTCCAGGATGTGGAAGAGGTCGGTACCGCTGCGCCAGATCGTCCAGGAGGTGGCACCGGCGGCACGGATGGCGACCGTGAGCTCCTTCGGGACATCGCGGTGCGCGGCCTCGTAGTCCGCGATGCGGTTCGCGCGGACCTTGGTGTGCAGGGCGACTCTCATGACGGCTCCTCGTCGGTCAGCAGGCCGGTCTCTCTCAGCTCCTGCCAGAACGCCGCGGGCACCTCCGTCGCGAACTGCTCGGCGCAGTCCCGGACTTCGGCCGCCGACCGCGCACCGACGAGGACGCTGACGACGGCCGGGTGCGCGGCGCAGTAGGCGAGCGCGGCGGCCCGCAGGGTGATGCCGTGGCGGTCGGCGACGGACTTCATGCGCAGGGCGCGGTCCAGCAACTCCGCCGGGACCTGGGCATAGTTGTACGTCGCCTCCGGCCTCGGATCCGCCAGCAGACCGGAGTTGAAGGCGCCGCCGACGACGACGGACGTGCCGCGCGCCAGGGCGGCGGGCAGCAGACCGGCCAGGGCGCTCTGGTCGAGCAGGGTGTACCGGCCGGCGCACAGCACCACGTCGACGTCCGTGTCACGGACGAAGCGGGTGAGCATCTCGGTCTGGTTCATACCCGCGCCGATCGCGCCGACCACGCCCTCGGCGCGCAGCTTCTCCAGCGCCGGGTAGCCCTCGCGGAAGGCCTGTTCGGCGTGGTCGTCGGGGTCGTGGAGGTAGACGACGTCGACGCGGTCGAGGCCGAGCCGTTCCAGGCTTGCGTCCAGGGTGCGTCGTATGCCGTCGGCGCTGAAGTCCCACACACGGTGGTGGGTGGCGGGCACGGCGAAGCCGTTCGCCAGGTCGTCGCCCGGGGTGTCGGACGGGTCCAGGCGGCGGCCGACCTTCGTGGAGATCGTGTAGGCCTCGCGCGGGTGCTCGCGCAGGGCGGCGCCCAGGCGGCGCTCGGACAGACCGAGGCCGTAGTGCGGGGCGGTGTCGAAGTAGCGGATGCCCTGTTGCCAGGCGGCGGCCACGGCTCCGTACGCCTGCTCGTCCGTGACCTCGGTGAACAGGTTGCCGAGGGGAGCGGCTCCGAGGGCGAGGTCGGTGACCTCGACGCCGCTCCTGCCGAGGGTGTTCACCGGCCCGCCGGGCGCAGTCGCAGGCCCTGCATGCCGCCGTCGACGGCCAGTGCGGTGCCGGTGGTGGCGCCGGACAGGGGGCTCGCCAAGTAGGCGACGGCGCCCGCGACTTCGGCCGCAGTGACCAGGCGCCCGGTGGGCTGGCGAGCTTCCAGGGCCGCGCGTTCGGCGGCCGGGCTGTCGGCGGCGTCGAGGAGGCGGCCGACCCACGGGGTGTCCACGGTGCCGGGGTTGACGCAGTTGACGCGGATGCCCTCGCGGACGTGGTCGGCGGCCATCGCGAGGGTGAGCGAGTACACGGCGCCCTTGGTCGCGCTGTACAGGGCGCGTTGCGGAAGGCCGGCGGTGGCGGCGATGGAGCAGGTGTTGACGATCGCGGCATGCGACGACTTGCGCAGGTGCGGGAGGGCGGCGCGGGCCGCGCGGACCATGCCGACGACGTTGACGTCCAGGACGCGGTGCCATTCGGCGTCGTCGTTGTCCTCGACGGTGCCCTGGGCGCCGATGCCCGCGTTGTTGATCAGGATGTCGAGTCCGCCGAGGTCGGCGACCGCGGCGGCGACGGCCTCACGGACGGAGGCGTCGTCGGTGACATCGGCGCGGTGGGCGAACAGCGGCTTCTCCACGGAGGACGGGTCCAGGTCGAGGACGGCGACCTGGGCGCCGCGCTCGGCCAGCAGTTCCGCGGTGGCCCGGCCGATGCCTGACGCGCCGCCCGTCACCAACGCCTTGAGGCCCTCGAAGTCGCTCATGCCGCCTGCCCCTTCTTGTCCGTGACGTTCTGCGTCTGGAGGTCGGCGGCCCAGAAGGCGCCGCCGGGAAACGTGTACCGCGCGATCGACTCGGGCCGCATGGCGGCCGAGAAGCCCGGCGCGGTGGGTGCCGTGTAGTGACCCTCGCGGATCACCACCGGGTCGAGGAAGTGGTCGTGCAGATGGTCGACGTACTCGATGACGCGGTCGTCGGTCGTGCCGGAGACCGCGACGTAGTCGAACATCGAGAGGTGCTGGACGAGTTCGCACAGGCCGACCCCGCCCGCGTGCGGGCAGACCGGCACGCCGAACTTGGCCGCGAGCAGCAGGATCGCCAGGTTCTCGTTGACGCCGGCGACCCGGGCCGCGTCGATCTGGACCACGTCGATCGCGCCGGCCTGGAGCAGCTGCTTGAAGACGACCCGGTTCTGGACGTGCTCGCCGGTGGCGACCTTCACCGGGGCCACGGCCCGGCGGATCGCGGCGTGGCCGAGGACGTCGTCGGGACTGGTGGGCTCCTCGATCCAGTACGGGGCGAACTCGGCGAGGGCCTTGGTCCAGCGGATCGCCTCGTCGACGTCCCAGCGCTGGTTGGCGTCGATCGCCATGCGGATGTCCGGGCCGACCACGGACCGGGCGACCCGGCAACGCCGGATGTCGTCCTCCAGATCGGCGCCGACCTTCAGCTTGATCTGCCGGAAGCCGTCGGCGACCGCCTCGGCGGCGAGCCGGGTGAGCTTGTCGTCGTCGTAGCCGAGCCAGCCGGCGGACGTGGTGTAGGCGGGGTAGCCGCGCTCCAGGAGCCGGGCCCTGCGGTCCTCGGCGCCTTCGCGGCCGCGGCGCAGGAGGGCCAGCGCCTCCTCGGGAGTGAGCGCGTCCGTGAGGTAGCGGAAGTCGATCTGGCCGACCAGCCACTCCGGGTCGGCGTCGGCGAGCAGTTGCCAGAGCGGCTTGTCGGCCCGCTTGGCGGCCAGGTCCCACACCGCGTTGGTCACCGCGCCGATCGCCATGTGCATTACGCCCTTCTCGGGCCCGAGCCAGCGCAGTTGGCTGTCGCCGATCAGGTCCCGGAACAAGGACCCGGGGTCGTCGCACAGCTCGTCGACGGACCGTCCGACCACGTGGTGGCGCAGTGCGTGGATCGCGGCGACCTGGACCTCGTTGCCCCGCCCGATGGTGAAGGTGAAACCGTGCCCCTCCGGACCGCCGTCGGCGGCATCGGTGCGCAGTACGACATACGCCGCCGAGTAGTCGGGGTCCGGATTCATCGCGTCGGAGCCGTCGAGCTCCCGCGAGGTGGGGAAACGGATGTCATGGGTGTCGACCGCGGTGATGCGGACGGGCGTCGGGGACACAGAGAGCCTTTCGGTCGCTGGCAGGGACAAGGCGGGTCAGTCCTGGGCACGGCCCGTCGTCACGCGGGCGATCATGAGGGCGACCAGGATGATTCCGCCGTAGATGGCCTGGATCCAGAAGGACGGCACCTGGGCGAGGGTGAGCAGGTTCTGCACGACTCCCAGGAGCAGTACGCCGGTCAGGGCGCCGAACATGGTGCCCTTGCCGCCGTCGAGGCTGATGCCGCCGATGACCGCCGCCGCGAACACGGTGAAGATCATGTTGTTGCCCTGGTTGGCGCTGATCGCCCCCACATAGCCGGTCTGCATGATCCCGCCGACCGCGGCCAGCATTCCCGCGACGACGAAGACGCCGAGCATCACGCGCTCGACGCGGATGCCGGCCGCCCGGGCCGCGTCCGTGTTGCCGCCGATGGCGTACAGCGCCCGCCCGATGCGGTGGTACTTCAGCACGAACCCGGCGACCGCGAAGGAGACGGCCGCCAGCCACACCGACATCGGGACGTTGATGAAGGTGGTGGTGGCCAGGGAGTAGAAGCTGTCGGGCATCCCGAACAGCGTCTTGCCCTTGGTCGCGCCGACCAGCAGACCACGCAGCACGATCAGCATCGCGAGCGTCACGATGAACGCGTTCAGCCGGAACTTCACGACCAGGATCCCGTTGAACGCGCCGATCGCCGCGCCCACCACGAGAATCGCCAACAGCGAGAGCACGGCCGGGAATTCGGTGCCCCAGCCGGACTGGGCGACGGGCAGCACGAGCAGCGCCCCGACGGCGGGCGCGATACCGACCACCGACTCCAGGGACAGATCGAACTTGCCGGTGATCAGCACCAGCGACTCCGCCAGCACCACCATCGCGAGCGCGGCCGAGGCGCCGAGGATGGAGATCAGGTTGCGCTCGGTGAGGAACGAGTCGTTGACCACCGCGCCGAGCACCATGAGCAGCAACAGGGCTGGTACAAGGGCCAGTTCGCGGGCGCGACGCAGCAGTACGGTGCGGGCCGCCCGTACCTCGGGCACCCGCAACTGCTTCACCGCCGGGGCCTTGGTGTCAGCCATGGTCCACTCCTTCGATGGAGGCGATCAGCTCGCGGTCGCGCCAGCCCGCCGGGTGCTCGGCGACGACACGGCCGTGGAAGAGGACGAGAACGCGGTCGCAGCGCCGCAGATCGTCGAGTTCGTCGGAGACGACGAGCACGGCGGTGCCGTCCTCGCGGGCGCTGTCCATCCGGGCCAGCAGGGACTCCTTGGACTTCACGTCGACGCCCGCGGTCGGGTTGATGAGGACCAGGAGCTTGGGGTCGGAGGCGAGGGCGCGGGCCATGACGACCTTCTGCGCGTTGCCGCCGGAGAGGTCGGAGACGGGCTGGTCGGGACCCTCGGTGTGGATGTCGAGGCGGTCGATCAGCTCGGTGGCGACCCGGCGTTTGCGGTCGATGCCGACAAAGCCGTAACGGCCCAGGCGGTTCAGGACGGTCATCGTGGCGTTGTCGCCGATGGTCATGCCGGAGACGAGCCCCTGCTCGTGCCGGTCGCGGGGGACGCAGCCGACGCCGGCCTTCAGTGAGGCCTGTACATCGCCGAACGGGAGCTTCTTCCCGTCCAGTTGGGCGGTCCCGCTCGTCGGTGTGTACAGCCCGGCGAAGGACTCGGCGAGTTCGACCTTGCCGCTGCCGCTGATGCCGGCCAGTCCGACGACCTCGCCGCTGCGGACGACGAGGTCGATGTCCTGGTACGACGGGGAGGTGAGCCCGCGGGCTTCGAGCAGGACGGGGGCGTCGTGGTCGACGTCCCCGGGGTCCACGGCCTGTTCGGCGATGGTCTCGATGGACTCCCCCGCCATGGCCTCCACCAGTGCCTGACGCGGGAGTTCGGCGACCGGTGCGGTGGTGATCCAGCGGGCGTCGCGGAGCACGGTGACGGTCTGGCAGACCTCGTAGACCTCCTGGAGGTGGTGCGAGATGAACAGGAAGGTGACGCCCGAGTCCTGGAGGGCCCGCATGCGGGTGAAGAGCCGCTCGATCTCACGGTTGTCGAGCTGGGCGGTGGGTTCGTCGAGGACGATGAACCGGGCCCCGAAGCTCAACGCGCGGGCGATCTCCACCATTTGGCGGTCCTCGACCTTGAGATCGGCGGTGCGGGCCTCGGGGTCGACGTGCACGTCCCAGGTGGCCAGGAGCGCGGCGGCCTCGGTCCTCAGGGTGCGCCAGCTGATGAAGCCGCGGTTGAGGGGCTGCCGGTTGATGAACAGGTTCTCGGCGACGGTCAGCTCGGGGACGACGGTGGCCTTCTGGTAGACGCAGGCCACCTTGCGGCGCCAGGCCTCCCGGTCGGCGAGCGGGGGCGCGGGCTCTCCGTCGAAGCGGACCGTGCCCTCGTCGGCGGGCTGGAGGCCGGTGAGGATGTTCACCAGCGTGGACTTTCCGGCGCCGTTGCGGCCGACGAGGGCGTGGGACTCGCCGGGTAGCACGGTGAGTTGGCCTTCGTACAGGGCGGTGGTGGGGCCGTACCTCTTGGTGATGCCACGCGCCTCGACAAGTGGTGTGCTCATCCGACCGTGTTGCCCCACAGCTCGGGGTCGTCGACGTTGTCCTTGGTCACCAGCGGCGCGGGCAGCTGGTCCTCGAGGATGCCGCTGGGCAGCTTGACGATCTCGGAGTCGTGGTCCGTCGGGCCGGGCTTGAAGGTCTTCCCCTCCATCGCCGCCTTGATGTAGTACATGCCGTACTTGGCGTACAGGTCGGCGGGCTGGGAGACGGTGGCGTCGATCTCGCCCTTGCGGATCGCGTCGTACTCCTGCGGGATGCCGTCGTTGGAGACGATCGTGATGTGGCCCGCCTGGCCCGTCTTCTTCAGCATCCCCTTTGACTTCAGGGTCTGGAGCGTGGGCGCGAGGTAGACGCCGCCCGCCTGCATGTAGATGCCCTTGATGTCCGGGTTGGCGTTCAGCAGCGTGTCGAGCTTGGAGGCCGCGGTGTCCGACTCCCACTTGGCCGGTATCTCCAGGACCTGCAACTTCGGGTAGTTCTTCTTGATGCAGGCGCGGAACGCCTCCGAGCGGTCACGGCCGTTGACCGAGGCGAGGTCGCCCATGATCTGCACGACCTTGCCGGACGGAATCTGCTTGCCGAGGTATTCGCAGGCCTTCTCGCCGTACGCGACGTTGTTGGCGCGTACGACCATGGCGACCTTGCCCTTCTCGGGCGCCACGTCCACGGCGACCACGGGCACGCCCTTGCGCTCGGCCTGGTCGAGCCCGGCCTCGATGGCGGCGCTGTCCAACGGCGCCACGACGAGGCCCTTCACACCCTGGTTGAGCTGGTTGTTGATATCGGTGATCTGCTGAGAGGGGTCACTGTTGGAGTTGACCGTCTTCAGCGCCTCGACCCCTTCGGACTTCGCCATCTTCGGCACGTAGTCGTTGTACGACTGCCAGAACGGCGAGGTCAGCAGGGGCAGGATCACCCCGACCTTGCCGGTGCCGCCGGCTCCGGCACTCGCGGAGCCGGTGTCCGTGGTGCTGCCGCATGCCGTGAGCGCGAGGGCGCCGCACGCGGCCACCGCCGCCAGGCGCACCGCTGTGGTGGACATCCGCCACCGTCCGTTCCGCACAGATCCGTCGGCCATCTGCCAGCTCCTCATCGAGCGTGATCGAGCAGTTGCCCGCATATTTATCAGACCACTTCGGCCTGACAACACCCTCGCGCAGCAAATATTCGCGGTTTCCGGCCATAGTGGTCCTACCACTATCGAGATTAGACTGCGAGCGCACCGGCGACAGGAGGAGTGGCGTGGACGAGACCGCCCCGCAGAAGGGCACGGTGACCCAGCGCGCCATCGAGCAGATCAAGGCGATGATCGGCGAGGGCCGGCTGGAGCCGGGCCAGCGGTTGCCGACCGAGCGCGATCTGGCGGTGCAGCTGGGCATCTCCCGCAGCTCGATGCGCGAGGCGATCCGCGCGCTCACCGTCCTCGGTGTGCTGGAGGCCCGGCACGGCTCCGGTATCTACGTCACCCAGCTCCAGGCCGGTGACCTGCTGGAGACCTTCGGCGTCGTGGCCGACCTCTCGCGCGGCCCGCGCCTGGTCGAACTGCTGGAGGTGCGCCGCATCCTGGAGTCCACGGCTACCGCGCTGGCCGCCGCGCGCATCACCCCGGACCAGCTCGCCGAGGTGGAGAAACACCTGACGGCGATGAACGCCACGGACGACCCCGACGAGATCCTCGCCCACGACCTCGCCTTCCACCGCGAGATCGCGGTCGCCGCCGGCAACGACACCATGGCCGCCATCCTGGAGGGCCTGTCCTCCCGCACCTTCCGCGCCCGCGTCTGGCGCGGCTACCAGGAAGAGGGCGCCTTCGCCCGCACCCGCCGCGAACACGCCGCGATCCACCGCGCCCTGGCCGCCCGCGACCCGGACGCGGCACGGGCGGCGGCGGCCGCGCATGTGGGGGAAGTGGAGGAGTGGCTGCGGGCCCAGCTCGCAGGCTGAGCCCACAGCCCTTCCCCGGTCAGGCCCGCTTCAGCCGCAACGTCACCAGCTCAAAAGGCCGCAGCCGTACGGTGATCCTGTTGCCGTCACACTGTGGCTCGGCCTCCGTCAGCGGCCGTTCCAGCAGGTCCGTCACCGCGACGCCCGCGACCTCGAACCCCGCGGTGAGCGTCGCGCGGGCACGCCCACCGTGGGCTTCGTGGAACCGGACCACCACATCTCCGCTGCCGTCGTCGGCCAGCTTGACCGCGGTGACGACGACCGCGTCCTGATCGACGCTCACCAGCGGGGCCACCTCGGACGTGCCCGTGATCCGCCGCTCCGGCAGGTTGATCCGCCAGCCCTCACGGACGGCGTCGCCGATGCCCGCGCCCGGCACCAGGGCGTGCCGGAAGCGGTGGATGCCCTGGTCGGTCTCGGGGTCGGGGAAGCGCGGGGCGCGCAGAAGGGAGACGCGCACGGTGGTGGTCGTACCGCCGTCGCCGTCGGTGCGTACCGTTCGGCTCACGTCATGGCCGTACGTGGAGTCGTTGGCGATGGCCACGCCCCAGCCCGGCTCCTCCAGATGCACGAACCGGTGGTTGCACGCCTCGAACTTGGCCGCCTCCCAGCTGGTGTTGGTGTGTGTGGGCCGGTGGAAGTGCCCGAACTGGGTCTCGGACGCGTACCGTTCGGCGTGCACGTCGAGCGGGAACGCGAGCTTGAGGAACTTCTCGGTCTCGTGCCAGTCGACCTCCGTGTCCAGCACCAGCCGCCGCTCCCCCGGGGCGAGAGACAGCACCTGGGTGACGCGGGACGCGCCGAAGGACCGTACGATCCGGATCGACACGCCGTCGTCACCCGCCGTGACCTCGTCGGCGTCGACGAGGTCGGTGACCGTGTTGCGGTAGAACTCGTCGACATCCCAGGCGTCCCACATGTTCGGGAAGTCGGGGTGGAGTTGGAGGAGGTTCGCGGCCCGTCCCGGGGCGATCGTCTCGCGGTCGGCGCCGATGTCGTACGCGGAGACCACGAGTCCCCGGGCGTCGACCTCGATCCGGAGCAGGCCGTTGTCGAGGACGTGACTGCCGTCGGTGCGTGGGGCGAGCGCGGTGCGGCCCTCGGTGACGGGGGTCCGCGCACCGCCTGCCGGGACGCCCTCGCGGGTGTGCGGGGCCGCGTTGAACACGAGCGGCGTCGACCCCTCCCCGGCCAGGGCGCGCTGGGCCGCGTCGATGATGCCGTTCAGCTCGCCGGCGAGCCGCTCATAGGTCGCTCGTGCTTCGCGGTGCACCCAGGCGATGGACGAGCCGGGCAGGATGTCATGGAACTGGTGCAGCAGCACCGTCTTCCAGATGCGGTCCAACTCCTCGTACGGGTACGGGAATCCGGTACGTACGGCCGCGGTCGCCGCCCAGAGTTCGGCCTCGCGCAGGAGGTGTTCGCTGCGGCGGTTGCCCTGCTTGGTCTTCGCCTGGCTGGTGAGAGTGGCCCGGTGGAGTTCGAGGTAGAGCTCGCCGACCCAGACGGGCGGGTTCGGGTATTCGGCCTCGGCCTTCTCGAAGAACTCCGCGGGGGTCTCCCACACCACGGTGGCCGATCCTTCGAGGTCGCGCAGGCGGGCCGCCTTGGCGACCATCTCACGGGTGGTGCCGCCACCCCCGTCGCCCCAGCCGGTGGGCGCGAGGGAGTGCCGGGCCCGGCCTTTGTCCTTGAAGTTGCGTGCGGCGTGGGCGATTTCACTGCCCTTCATGGAGCAGTTGTAGGTGTCGACGGGCGGGAAGTGCGTGAAGATGCGCGTGCCGTCGATGCCCTCCCAGGTGAAGGTGTGGTGCGGGAACTTGTTGGTCCGGGACCAGGAGATCTTCTGCGTGAGCAGCCACTTGGAGCCGGCTGCCTTGATGATCTGCGGGAGTCCGGCGGCGAAGCCGAAGGTGTCGGGCAGCCACGCCTCGTCGTTCTCGATGCCGAACTCGTCGAGGAAGAACCGCTTCCCGTGCACGAACTGACGGGCCATCGCCTCCGAGCCCGGCATGTTGGTGTCCGACTCCACCCACATGCCGCCGGCCGGCACGAACCGCCCGTCCGCCACGGCCTTCTTCACCCGCGCCCACACCTCGGGCCGGTGCTCCTTCACCCACGCCCACTGCTGGGCCTGCGACATGGCGAAGACGAACTCCGGCTCGTCCTCGATCAGCGCGGTCATGTTCGAGGTCGTACGGGCCACCTTGCGCACGGTCTCGCGCAAAGGCCACAGCCACGCCGAGTCGATGTGCGCGTGCCCGACGGCGCTGATGCGGTGCACGGACGGGGCGGCGGGGGTGGCGAGTACGTCGGCGAGCCGTGAACGTGCCTGCGCCGCCGTGCCGCCCACGTCCTGGAGGTCGATGGCGTCCAGGGCACGCTCCACCGCCCGCAGGATGTCCCAGCGCCGCGCCGACTCGACCGGCAGCTCGACCATGAGCTCGCCGAGCACCTCCAGGTCGAGGACGAGCTGCCACACCGTCTCGTCGAAGACGGCGAGGTCCATGCGGGTGAGCTTGTACTGCGGCTCTCCTCCCGCCGTCTCCTTGTCGCCGAGCTGGGTGGGCAGGAAGGGGTGGTAGTCGAGGATGACGGGGTTGGAGGCCGCCTCGATGTGCAGCCGGACCTCCTCGCCACCCTCGACGGGCGCGCCGATCCGCACCCACTGGTTGCGCGGGTTGAGGCCCTTCACCGGGGTGCCGTCGGGCCGGTAGACCAGGCCCTCGCACTGGAAGCCGGGCATGTTCTCGTCGAAGCCGAGGTCGAGGAGTGCCTCGACGGTCCGTCCGGCCCACGCCTCGGGCACGGTCCCGGTGACACGGAACCAGCTGGTGCCCCACGGAGCACCCCACCGGGCGCCCACCTCGATCGGCTCGGGTGCGGCCGCGAGCCCTTCCTCGACCGGCACGGGTTCGCCGGGGGCGTGCCACACCGCCACTTCCAGCGGTACGGACTCGGGGTACACAGCGGGGCGGACACGTTCGTCGAGGACACGCTTGAGGCGGGCTTCGACCAGGCTGCGGTCGTCATGCATGCGGGGTGCTCCGTAGATCGTCCGGGTGCGGGTGCTTACCAGGTGTGGCTGACGGCCACAGGTGCCGACGAGGTGTACAGCTCCCCCACGGCACGCACTTCGAACCGTGCCGTCCGCTCGCCCTGGGTGCCGTCGGGCAGGACGGTGCGTCTGGTGGGGTTCACGGGCGGGTACCTCCTTGTGGGGTGGGAAGTACCTGGTCGGGAGTGACGACTTCGGTGATGCCGCGCGCGGCGAGGTGTTCCTTGTCGTCGGCGCGCACGTCGAGCACGGTGGTGGGCCGGGCACCGTCGGCGACCAGCCGGAAGTAGGCGTCGAAGACGGGGCCGCCCGGAGCGCACAGGGAACGGGCGAACGGGTCGGCGGGGACGACGAGCGCCGTGGTGCGAGGTGCCGGGGCGTGGGTGTGCTCCCGGGCCGCGCGCGCCAGCACCAGGGCCGCCTCCTTGGGCCGCCGGTCATTGGTCAACAACCCCAGCCCGTATTCGAGTTCGGGGAAGTCGGCCAGTTCTCGGGACACGTCGTGGGAGCACCACCAGGTGATGCCCCACAGGTCCGGGCAGTCCAGCGCATGAGCAACGGTCGCCTCGGTGAACGCGGCGGCGTGCTCGGCCGGGATCAGGGGTGCCGGCGCGCCGACCTCCTGGAGCCACACGGGCCGCTGCGGCTCGTCCGCCCATGCCTTGCTCAGCTCGATCAGATAGGCGGCATGGTGCTCGGTGGGCACGGACGTGCGGCCGTGCCGCTGGGCGGTGCCGTTGAAGACCCAGGAGTGTACGGCGGTGACGGCGCCGCGCCGGGCGGCCTGGGCCGGGGTGAAGGGCTGGTCGTCCTGGTACCAGGTCGCGTCGTACTCGGCGTGCAGATGCAGCTTGCCGGGGGCGCCCTCCTCGCAGGCGGCGAGCATCCGCTCCAGCCAGGCGTCGATCTGCGCGCCGGTCGCCCGGTCGGGGTCGGGATGCGGACCGGCCGAGAACTGGTTGACCTCGTTGCCGAGGGTCATGCCGATGAAGTTGGGGCGGTCGGCGAGCGCGGCGGCGAGGGTGCGCAGGAAGGTGGCCTGGCCGTCGATCACGTCCGGGTCGGTGAAGAGGTTGCGCCGGTGCCAGGTCCGGGTCCAGGCGGGCAGGAAGTCGAAGCTGCTCAAGTGCCCTTGCAGACCGTCCACGTTGACGTGCAGTCCGCGGTCGGCGGCGTCGTCGACGAGCTGCACCAGTTGCTCGACGGCCCTCGGGCGGATCAGCGAGCGATTCGGCTGGAAGTACGGCCACAGCGGGAAGACGCGGATGTGGTCGAGACCCAGCGCCGCGATGGAGTCGAGGTCGGCGCGTACGGAGTCGAGGTCGAAGTCGAGCCAGTGGTGGAACCACCCAACGCTTGGGGTGTAGTTGACGCCGAAGCGCACGGCAGAAGGCATGCGTGTCCTTGTGACGGAGGGACGGGTTCAGCCCTTGACGGCGCCCTCTCCCACGCCGCGGAAGAAGTACCGCTGGAGACAGGCGAAGAGGACGATCAGCGGTGCCACCGCGATGACGGTGCCCGCGGCGACGAGCCGTTCGTCGTTGGCGAAGGTGCCGTGCAGATAGTTGAGGCCGATGGTCAGCGTGAACTTGGAGGGGTCGCTCAGCACGATGAGCGGCCACAGGAAGTCGTCCCAGGCGCCCATGAAGGCGAAGATCGCGACGACTGCAAGGATCCCCTTCACGGAGGGCAGCGCGACACGCAGGAACCGCTGCCACACGTTGGCTCCGTCGACGAAGGCCGCCTCCTCGATCTCGTACGGCAGGTTGAGGAAGGCGTTGCGCATCAGCAGCACGTTCATCGCGCCGATGCAGCCCGGCAGGACGACACCGACCAGGGTGTTGTTGAGCCCCAGCTCCCGCATGGTCGTGAACTGGGCGATGATGATGCCCTCCACCGGCACGAGCATCGCCAGGATGAAGGCGAGCGTGGCCGCGCGACGGCCCCGGTAGCGGAGCCGGGCGAGGGCGTAGCCGGCGAGTGCCGAACCGACGCAGTTGGTCACGACGTTGGCCGTTGCGACCTTCAGCGAGTTGAGCGCGTAGTCCCAGACGGGGATGGTCTCGGAGACGCGCTCATAGTTGTGGAGCGTCGGGTCGCTCGGGAGGAACTTCGGCGGCGAGGTGTAGATGTCCTCGGTCGGGCCCTTCAGGGACGTGGAGAGCTGCCAGAGGAAGGGGCCGACGGTCAGAGCGAGTACGGCGAGCAACAGGGCGTAGCGCAGGACGAGTTCCCACCCGCGTACACGGCGGCCGTGCTCATCAGCAATGGTCACGCCTCGCTCCTCCGGTCCGCCCTCAGGACGAGCAGCATCAGCGCGACGGTGACGACGAAGACGACGACGGAGATGGCGGAGGCGTAACCGACACGGCCCGTCAGACCCGTGCCGGTGCGTTGGACGAGCATCACGAGCGTCGTGTCCTCACCGGCAGGACCACCACTCGGCCCTGCCATCAGGTAGACCTCCGAGAACACCTTGAAGGCAGCCACCGACGACAGCGCCCCGACCAGCACCATGGTCGACCGGACAGCGGGCACCGTGACGTTGAGGAAGCGCCGCACGGCACCCGCGCCGTCCACGGCGGCGGCCTCGTGGAGTTCGCGCGGCACGTTGGCGAGCGCGGCAAGGTAAATGATCATGTAGTAGCCGAGGCCCTTCCAGACCGTGACGGCCATGGCGCTGAGCAGCAGCAACCACTGGTCGCTGAGGAAGCCGATCCGGCCGACGCCGACCGTCTCCAGCAGCGAGTTCACCAGCCCGCGTTCGTCGAGCAGCCACACCCAGATGAGCCCGACCACGACGATCGAGGCGACGACCGGGGTGTAGAAGGCGGAGCGGAAGAAGGTGATGCCGGGGATGCTCTTCTGCACCAGCATGGCCAGCAGCAGGGGCAGGATCACCAGCGCGGGGACGACTCCGACGACGTACAGCGTGCTGTTGCGCAGGCCGATCCAGAACATGTCGTCGTGCAGCAGCTCGCGGAAGTTGGCGAGGCCCACGAACTCGCCGGGGATCAGGGTGCGGCGGTCGGTGAAGGCGTTGATCAGCGTGGAGACGAACGGGTAGAGGATGAAGGCGCCGATGACCAGCAGGCCGGGGGCGGCGAACAGCCATGGACTCACCGGCAGTTGGCGCCGCACCCGGGACACGGTGGACATCGCTATCCCTGCTGCTGAAGGAGCCGGTCGCAGGCCTCGACAGCGTTGTCGAGGGCTTCCTTGGGACTCTGCTTGCCCTGCAACGCCTTGGCGACCTCGTTGCGCAGCTCGGTCTTCATCTGCTCGCTGAACAGCACGGGCGTGTAATTGACCGCGGTCTTCAGCGACTTGGCGGCGGCCACCCGCACCCGCGTCTCGTCGGTCCCGTCCTCCTTGGTGAAGTACGGGTCGTCGAGCGAACCGGCGGTGCTCGGGAAGATCGCGACCTTCTTGGCGAAGGACATCTGCTGCGCGGCTTCGGTGACGTAGTGCGCGAAAGCGACCGCGGCGGGCTTCTGCTTGGTCTGCGCGTTCACCATCACGCCCATCACGTACATGTTGACGTGGCCGGTGCTGGTGATCTGGTCGGTGATGCCGATGTTCTTGTACAGGTTCGGCGCCTGCTTCTTGAAGTTGCCCAGATCCAGGGCGCTGCCGGGGTTCATGGCGACGGCCTCGGTGAGGAACTTCTTGCCGGACGACTCCGGGGTGGCGGTCAGCGCCTGCGGGTCGAGCGCCTTCGCGTCGTACAACTCCTTGTACTTGGTGAGGAGTTCGACACCCTTCGCGTCGTTGAAGGTGAAGGCGGTGCCCTCCTTGTTCATGAGCGGAACGCCGTAGCGGCCGAAGTCCTCGACGGTGGGCACGTTGGCGAGGGTGGCGACCTTGCCGTCGGTCTTCTCCGCGATCTGGAGGGCGTCGGCGAAGAGTTCGTCGTACGTCGTCGGCGGCTGGTCGGCGTCGAGTCCGGCTTCCTCGAACAGGGACTTGTTGTAGAACAGCGGCCCGGTGTTGAGGTACCAGGGGAAGGCGTACGTGCCGGTCATCCCCGGTATCTGATGGCTGGCCCAGGCGCCGTCCAGGTACTCCTTCTTGTACTGCGAGGCCGCCTTGTCCAGGTCGAGCGCGAGGCCCGCCTTGGCCAGCGGGGCGACCAGGTCCGGCGAGACGTTGACGACGTCGGGGAGGGTGCCGCCGGCCGCGTCCGCGCTGATCTTGTCGGCGTAGCCCTCGGCGGGCTGGTCGATCCACTTGACGTTCGTGCCGGGGTACTTCTTCTCGAAGTCGGCGACCAGACCCTCGAAGTAGTCCTTGAAGTTGGCGCGGAGATTCCAGGTCTGGAAGGTGATGTCGCCCTCGACCTTGCCCGAGGCGTCGGTCGAGCCACCGTCGTCTCCGGAGCCGCAGGCGCTCAGCGGCAGGAGGACACAGACGGCGAAAGCGGCAGCAAGGGCTCTGCGGGAAATAGGCACCGTGAACGGCCTCCTTTGCAACGGAGTTGGCCAACGACGCAGACCTTGCACGCCCCCTCACCGGCCCGTCAATGGCTCTGGCGCAGCTAATTTCATTAGTGACTAATGCGTATTAGGATCACCGAGCTGAACCGCATTAGTGCATACTGGCCCGGTAATGCGTCGGTGGAATGGGGAATCACCATGTCAGGCAAGCGGTCACCGGCCCGCCGGCCGACCATGAAGGACATCGCGCGCCACGCCGGGGTCTCCCAGAGCGCCGTCTCCTTCGCCTTGAACGGCCGGCCCGGGGTCTCCGAGGACACCCGCGACCGGGTGCGGCAGGTCGCCGAGGAGCTGGGCTGGCGGCCCAGTACGGCGGCCCGCGCGCTGTCCGGGGAGGGCGCGGCCACGGTCGGCTTCGTGCTCGCCAGGCCGGCCGAGACGCTGGGCGTGGACTCGTTCTTCCTCCAGCTCGTCTCGGGCATCCAGGAGGTGCTGGCGGAGCGGCATCTGGGGCTGTTGTTCCAGGTGGTGGAGGACATCGACGACGAGTGCGCGGTGTACCGGCGCTGGTGGGCCGAGCACCGGGTGGACGGCGTCCTCGTGGTCGACCCGCGCACCGACGATCCCCGGCCGGACCTGCTCGACGAGCTGGGTCTGCCCGCCGTGGTGATCGGCGGCGCCCCGGACGAACGCCACCCCGGCCTGTCCACCGTGTGGGCGGACGACGCGGGTGCGATGGCCGCGGTCGTCGACGAGCTGTACGCGCTCGGCCACCGGCGGATCGTGCACATCGCGGGGCTGCCGGGGCTCGCGCACACCGAGCGCCGGATCCGCACGCTGCGCGCCGAGGCCGGGCGGCGCGGGCTGACCGGAGTGGACTCGGTGCCCACCGACTACTCCGACGCGGAGGGCGCGGCCGTGACCCGTCGCGTGCTGTCGACGGCCGCTCCCGCGACCGCGCTGATCTATGACAATGACGTGATGGCCCTCGCCGGGGTCGCCGCCGCGACCGAGCTGGGCTTCTCGGTGCCGAGGGATGTGTCGGTGGTGGCCTGGGAGGACTCGGCGCTGTGCCGCATGGTCAAGCCGTGGCTGTCTGCCCTGTCCCGGGACAGTGTGGAGTTCGGGCGTATGGCGGCGACGGAACTGACTGCGCTGCTGGACGGTGGGCCGGCTCGCACGGTGCGGGTGCCGGTGCCGCGGTTGATCGTGCGGGACAGTACGGGCGCGGTGCGCTCCGCGGGTTAGTGCCGCGATCTGTCGTCGGTCGGTCGCGGCGCCGTCGTGGCTGGTCGCGCCCACGCGGCGGAGCCGCATATCGACACAGCCCCGCGCCCCTTAGCGGCGTTGCCGAACCCGGGGGACATTGCGGGCCCCGATTGGGGACAATGGTCGTATGCCGCTCAGGGGAACTGTCCGTGTTGCCGTCGCACTGGTGCTGTCGGCCGTGGTGGGATGCACGGCGGGCGGCGGTGACGACGACCCGGCGCGCACGAGCCCGCCGGCGTCGACCCGCACCGTCACCCCCTCCCCCACGCCCTCCCCGGTCAACCCCGTGTCGATCCCCGCCCTCATCCAGCGCGAACACACGGGTTCCGGCCTCAAGCTCGGCACCGTCCTGGCCCGTACCGCCGACTACACCAGCTACGAGGTGACGTACGAGGCGAACGGGCTGACGATCTCGGGGCTCATGAACATCCCTGAGGGCAAGGGGCCGTTCCCGGCGTTGGTCCTGGCGCACGGCTATATCGACCCGGCCGTCTACACGACCGGCCGGGGACTTGCGCGCGAGCAGGATCTCCTCGCCCGCAACGGCTATGTGGTCCTGCACACCGACTACCGCAACCACGCGAGGTCGGACAAGGACGCCGACAACAACGTCAACCTGCGGCTCGGCTACACCGAGGACGCCATCGGTGCGGCGATGGCGCTGCGGTCGTCCGGGCGGCCGGAGATCGACGGCGACCGCATCGGACTGCTGGGCCGCTCGATGGGCGGCGGTGTCGTCTACAACTCGCTGGTGGTGGCTCCGGGCCTGTTCGACGCGGCTGTGGCCTTCGCTCCGGTCAGCGCGCACCCGGAGGAGAACATCGACCAGTTCCAGCGTCCCGACGCCGACCCGGTCGTGGCCGAGATCGAGGCCGAGCACGGCACGCCCGAGGAGAACCCGGAGTTCTGGCGCGAGGCCTCCCCGCTCACCTACGTCGACCGGGTCACCGAGCCCCTGCTGATCCATCACGGCACCGTCGACGACACCTGCCCCATCGCCTGGACCCGGCACACGGTGGCCGCGTTCGAGAAGGCGGGCAAGGACGTGCAGCTGCGCACGTACCAGGGCGAGGGCCACACCTTCTACGGACAGTGGCCGCGCTCGATGGAGACCACCATGGACTTCTTCGAGGAACACCTGCGCTGAAGGGTGGCCACCGGGTCGCCGACGCCCCGGTGGCCACCCGGCCCCTCAGACCCGGGACCGGTACAGCCCGAACTCCGTGATCCGTACGGCACTCCGGGCACCGGTCACCCGCAACCGCCACCGCCGGGCCCGCACCGGAGCCGACAGCAGCAGGATCCGGCTCGCACCGACGGCCCCCGCCCGGGTCACCTCCGTCCAGGCGCCGTCCAGGTGCGCCTCGACGACGAAGCTCTCCACCTGCTGGCCGCGGCGGATGTCCTCGGCCAGCCGTACCCGGTCCACTTCCCGTTCCCTTCCGAGGTCGACGCTCACCCGGCCCGGTGAGGCCGTGACACGGGCTTCCTGCGCCAGGTCCTCGGGCAGTTCCCGGTCGACGCGTTCGCGGAACTCCCGCAGCCGGACCACGTCGGCGGCGGGCAGCAACCCGTCGGTGTCCGGCGGGATGTTGAGCAGCAGGACGGAGTTGCGCCCGACGGACCGGAAGTAGATGTCCGTCAACTGCTCCACTGTCTTGGGCTGTTGGTCGGCATGGTAGAACCAGCCGTCCCGGATGGACACATCGCACTCGGCCGGCCACCACTGCAGATAGTCCGCTGTCGGCAGGGCCGTGACAAGCGCGTCACGGCTGCCCATGTCGGGGGCGTCGTAGGCGAGGGCGTAGTCGGTCCGGCCGTAGTCCTTCTCCTGGACCGGTACGACACTCCACTCGTCCTCGCGGGCCAGCCCGCCCTCGTTGCCGACCCACCGCACGTCCGGGCCGGAGACCGCGATCACGGCGTCCGGGGCGAGCGACCGCACCAGGGTGTACCAGCTGTCCCAGTCGTACTTCTCGACCTTGTCCGGCGGGATGCGCCCCTGGGCCCCGTCGAACCAGACCTCGTCGATCGGGCCGTACTCGGTGAGCACTTCGTAGAGGTGGTTGAGCATATGGGCGCCGTAGTCGGTGGCTTCCAGGGTGAAGACGCGGTCCGGGGAACGGTCGTCGCCCTCGACGAGGGTCGGGATGGTGTGCTCGGTGCGGGCACTGCCGTTGGCGTACACGCCGTGGAGGAACTGGTTCTCGTCGGCGGGCGAGAGGTAGACGCCGACCTTGAGGCCGTACCGTCGCATGGAGTCGGCGAACGAGCGCAGCACGTCGCCGTGCCCGTCACGCCAGCTGCTGGAGGCCACGGAGTGGTCGGTGTAGCGGGAGGGGTGGAGCACGAAGCCGTCGTGGTGCTTGACGGTGAGGATGGCGAGCTTGAAGCCGCCGTCGCGCAGGGCACGGGCCCACTGGTCGGTGTCGAGGCCGGCCGGCTGGAACACATCGGGGTCCTCGTCGCCGGTGCCCCACTCCAGACCGGTGAAGGTGTTCACACCGAAGTGCAGGAACGCGGTCCGTTCCAGCTGCTGCCAGGCGACCTGCCGAGCGGTCGGCCGGACCTGGGAGGCCTTGCGGACGAGGTCCGCCTCGGTGTCGTCCGGGGAGACGGGGATGCGGTAGCGGGGGTCTTCGGCCTCGGCGGGTGCGGCCACCGCGGGGATTCCGGTCACGGCGAGCGCGGTGACGGCGGTGGCGGCACTGACGAAGAGGCGTCTGGAGACGGTCATGGCGTGGGGCTCCTCAGCTCAGGTACCAGACGGCGGACGGGCGTTGGTCCGGCGGGTACTGCACGAGCCGGCCGTCGTCCGGGCTCAGGGTCATCCGTGTGATGGCGTTGACGAGCCGGTATCCGCCGGCGGCGGGCTGCAACTCCCAGCGCTGAAGGGTGTTCGCGGCGTCGCAGGACTGCGCGGTCGCCTCGACGCCCGGCTGGAGCGGCACGTTGAGCGTCAGCCTGCCGCCGCGCACCTCCAGGCAGCCGGCCGCGGTCCGCAGGGTCAGATAGCCGTCGGTCGTGCGCTGCACCTGAGCCGTGAACGAGAGACCGTCCGTCCGGAAGGTGTACGTCCCGTCCGCGACCGGCGTCCTGGTCAGGTCCCGCCACCCGGGCGCGTGCCCGACCGCGGTACCGCGCGCGGTGAACTCGGCGTACGTGGCGTCCGGGTGCGGATCGCCCCACGTGGCCTGGGCGATGTGACGCAGTGCGGGCCACAGCCGCTCGGCGACCTCGTTCTCGGTCTCGCCACGGCCGTTGTCGGGCCACAGGCTGATCTTCGCGCCAGTGATGCCGTCGGCCGAGGTGAGCTTCTCACCTTCGAAGCTGCGCGGATCCCAGCTCTGCTCGTACAGCGCCCCGGTGTCGGAGTGGAAGCCGCCGCGGACGAGGTAGAGGGCGTACGCCGAATTCATCAACGGATAGCCCTGATCGATGAGTTGGCTCGGTTTCACCGCTACGTTCAGCCAGTGCTCGACCGTGGTGCCAGCCGCCACCGGCACGGTGTTGGCGCCGGTGAGCCCGTCGTTCCAGATGCGCAGCTTCTTGCCCTTGGCGACCGCGTAGGCGTGGACGCGGTTCACGAAGTCGACGAAGGCGTCCTGGGGTGTGGCGTCGGGGCCGTACTTCTCCTGCGCGTACTCCAGGATCTGCGGGTACTTGGCGAAGTCCGAGCCGAGCATGTACTCGTCCGCGCCCATGTGCCAGGACGTGGACGTGAAGGCCTGCGCGTACTCGTCGATCAGGCTGGTGTAGTAGGCGAAGGCCTCCGGCCGGGTGATGTCGAGGCGGGAGGGCTGCTTGTTGCCGTCGGTGTCGGTGAGCTGGAGGTCGGGGCGGTTTTCTATCCACGGGTCCATATGGCCCGGGGAGTTGATCTCGGGGATGATCTCGACGTGGTACTTGGCGCCGAGAGCGACGAGGCCGCGTATCTCGTCCTTGGTGTAGTAGCCCCAGGTGTTGGCCTCGGGATGGGCGTCGCTCTTCACCTTCAGCTCGACGAGCAGCTGGTTGAGCTTGTGGTACGCCATCTCGCGGACGAGGTTCTCCAGCCAGGGCATCGAGATGTGGATGTAGCAGGCGCAGACCCCGACCCCCCGCTCCTGGTAGCGCGGCACGTCCACCGTGCGTCCGGCGGGGATCCGGTCTCCCTGCGCGAGGAGTTGCAGAAGGGTCCGGGTGCCGTAGAAGGCACCGGTCTCGGTCGCGCCGGTCACCGACAGCCGCTTGCCGGCCCGGAGTTCATAGCCCTCGGCGCCAAGAGCAGAACGCGAGGGCTGTACGTCGATCACGATGTCACCGGCGCGCGCCCCGCCCCGTACGACGGGAACCGTGCCGTGTCCCGCTTCCCTCAGATCGTCGGCCAGGGTCCGGGCGACCCGGCGCTCGGTCCCCGAGTCGGCGACGACACGGGTCCCCTGCCCGTAGGCATAACTGCCCGGTTCTGCCGTCCAGTTGGTCAGCGCGGGCACGGTGACCGGTGGCGGTTCCTGCTTCGCCGTCGCCTGCGCCGGTACTCCGAAGAGCATCAGCACCGCGACGAGGCCGATCAGCGCGAACCGTCTCCTCCTTCGTTCAGCCATGCCACTCCACCTTGAACACCCATGCGTGACGACCCGCCTTCCGGGCCGCCTCGGGTACGTCGATCACGAGTGCTCCGTTCCGTACGGTCCAGGTCAGGGGCCGGTCGTGGCCGAGCATCGTCACCTTGTCGCCGCCGCGGACCGGGACGGGGGCCTCGACGGTGAGCTGTGCGCCGGGCCGGGCCAGGGAGTGGATGTAGAAGGCCTCGTTCGGGCGGACCGTGAAGCGGAGATCCTCGCCGAGCTGGGCCATCCGCGACCAGTACGTGGTGTCGTAGATCGCCTCCCCGTTGGTGCGCAGCCAACGGCCCGTCTCGCGCAGCCGGGTCTGCATGATCTCCGGGATGGTGCCGTCGGCGCGCGGGCCGACGTCGAGGAGGAAGTTGCCGTTCTTCGAGACGATGTCGACGAGACTGTGCACGACCTCCTCGGCCGTCATATAGGCGTCGTCCGGGGTGGCCTGGTTGTAGCCGTAGCTGCGGGGGTCGAGCCCGCGGCTGGCCTCCCACTTGGCGACGACCGTGTTCGCGTACGTCGTGTACTCGGGGGTGGTGAAGTCGTGGAAGCCGATCCCCGCACGGTCGTTGACGGTGACCTCGATCGGACGGGCGCGGTTCTTGGCGTGGTTGAAGTACTCGGCGAGGACGTTGAGGCTGTCGTTGACGCCGCCGATGTCGGCCCAGATGATCTCCGGGTCGTAGCCGTGGATCAGCTCCAGCATCTGCGGGGCCTGAAGGTCCTTCACATAGTCCTTGCCCGCGGTGTGTCCGGTGTACGGGACCGGCTCCAGGGTGTACGGGTTGCGCGGGGCGTGTCCCATCCAGGGGTTGTCCGGGTTGAACCACTCGGGCATGGAGAAGTAGAGGCCCCGGTGGAGTTCGGGCGTGTACCGGCGGGACGCCTCGAAGAGCTCCTTGATCAGGTCCCGCTTCGGGCCCAGCTTCACGGAGTTGCGGTCGGAGACCTTGGTGTCCCACAGGGCGAAGCCCTCATGGTGCTTGGACGTCAGTACGTGGTACTGGGCTCCGGCGTCGCGGAACAGCTCCACCCATGCGCGCGGGTCGAACTTCTCCGCGGTGAAGCGCGGGATGAAGTCGTCGTAGGCGAAGTCCTCGCCGTAGGTGGTGCGGTGGTAGGCGTGCGTGGGGTTGCCCGGGTCCTGCATCTGGTCCCAGTACCACTCGGCGTACTGCACGCCGACCGGCGCCCATGCGGGCACCGAGTAGACGCCCCAGTGGATGAAGATTCCGAACTTGGCGCTGTTGAACCAGTACGGCGCCTGATGGCCGGACAGGGACGTCTCGGCGGGCTGATAGTCGGCGACGCCCAGCGTCAGCTTGCGGCGGCCGGCGGCGGCCTGGGTTCCGCGGCCGCGGACGGTCACCGAGCCGTCCTGCTCGGTTCCGGGGGCCGTTCCCGTGCGGTTGCGGATCCCGACGCGCACGCGCGCCTGCTCTCCGGGGTCGAGACGGTGTATGCGGGCGGGCTCGACCGTGCGTGCGCCGGGGGTGTCGACCTGTACGGACACCTTGTCGCCGCCGAGGATCGCGACGGTGCCCACGTTGATGACGGTGGCCTCGACGCTCTGCGCGCCGGTGGAGTCCAGCAGGGAGTTGGTGGAGTGCGCGTCACGCAGCACCAACGCCCTTCCCTGGGCGACGGGTTGGAGGGAGAGCGCGAAGACGTGCAGGGAGGACTTGCCTTCCTGAGCCGGGTTGGTGACCGGCAGGGTGACGGCCACGGCCTCCCGCTCCGGGGCGGCCCACACCTCCGAGACGCCGATCCCGACGCTGTGCTCGTCCTTGGTGCCGTCCGGCGTGTAGCGGTACGGCACCGAGAGCGAGCCGCCCGCCGAGTACCAGTCGGCGCCTCCCATACCGGCGGTGGTCGTGGAGCCGTCGGCGTAGTGGACGGTGGCCGTGCCGGTGGCGTTGCCGTAGCTGCCGGCCGTCAGGAAGAGGGCCGACAGATAGCGGCCCCGGGGCAGTTCGATGCGCTGGCCGAGCGCGACAACGTTGTTCTTCGCGCCCGCCGCCGAGCCGGGGAAGTCGAAGGAAATGCCGTCGACCTCGATACGGCCGGAGGGGAGTTCCTCGCCCGGGAACGTGTAGCCCGAGCCGTCGAAGTCACCGCCGCGGGACGAGGCGGTGTCGATGCCGTCGTTGTCGTACAGCCCGTCGAGCGGGACGGGGACCGGGTCCGGGACGGGAACCCACTGACCGGCGGCGGCGTGCGCCTTGCCTGCCACGGTGAGCGGAAGGGCTGCGGAGGCGGCTGCGCCTGCCGCCACACCCAGGACCAGACGTCTTGGATACATACGCATGAGCGGCTCCAATTCATCGGATGTCTGATGATTGAGCGGGCTCCTGGGCCTGTCAATGGGGTGGAACGGCAAGAGAGTTGAGGGATTGATCGGAGGATCGCCTGCTCAACGGGCGTCTCCTGTGCGTGCCCGCGCGAAAAGTCCAAGAACAGCAGCCCGAATGTCCAAGCCCTGCTCCCTCTCGACGTGCCGTGCCGACGCGGGCACAGTTCTCCCTACATACTCGCCGGTACACGCACTTCGGAGGAACACACGTGACCAACTGGGCCGGCCGGACCGCCGCCGAGATCGCCGCCGCCGTACGGGAGAAGCGGGCCACGCCACGCGAGGTGGTGGCCGAGCACCTGGCCAGGATCGAGCGGCTCGACGGCCGTGTGGGGGCGTTCCGCGTGGTGCGCGCCGAGGCTGCGCTCGCCGAGGCCGACGAGGTCGGTTCGCGCGGCGATCTGGCCGAACTGCCCCTGGCGGGCGTGCCCGTGGCCATCAAGGACAACCTCGCGGTGCGCGGCGAGTCGAACCGTGTCGGTTCCGCCGCGATCCCGGACACCCCCGCCGAGGACGACCATGTCACCGTGGCCCGGCTGCGGGCGGCGGGCGCGGTGGTCGTGGGCCTGACGAACGTGCCGGAGCTGTGTGTCTTCGGCACGACGGAGGGCGTCCACGGCACGGCCCGCAACCCGTGGGACACCTCGCGCTCGGCCGGCGGCTCCTCCGGCGGCAGCGCGGCCGCGGTCGCCGCGGGCCTGGTGCCGATCGCCCTCGGCAACGACGGCATGGGCTCGCTGCGCATCCCGGCGGCCAACTGCGGGCTCGTCACCATCAAGCCGGGCCACGGCGTCGTTCCCGCGGGGACCAGCAACTGGTTCGGTATGTCCGAGAACGGCCCCCTCGCGACGACCGTCGAGGACGCCCGTCTCATGTTGTCGGTCCTCGCCGACACCGATGCCGTACGACCGCACGAGCCGGGCTCGCGCAAGGTCGCCGTGTCCCTGCGCAGCCCGCTCGCCGGTGTCGCCATCAGCAAGCCGTACGCGGCGGCGACCCGGGCGGCCGCCGGTGTCCTGGCCAAGGCCGGGCATCAGGTACGGCGCGCCGACCCGCCGTACCCGCTGTCGCTGAGTTTCACCTCGCTCGCCCACTGGACGGCGGGCACGGCGGTGGACGCCAAGGATCTCGACCCGGGTCTGCTGACCCGGCGCACCCGGGTGCATGCGGCCGTGGGGCGGCGTTTCGTGGGCCGGGTGACCGGTGGCGACAGCAGGGAGAAGCTGCGCAGGAGCCTGGAGCCGTTCTTCGCCGAGCACGACGTGGTGCTCACGCCGGCGCTGGCCCGCCGCTCCCCCAAGGCCGAGGCCTGGCACGAGCGGGGCTGGCTGCGCAATGTGCTCGCCAACACGAACTACTCGCCGCTGACTCCGCCGTGGAACCTGACGGGCTGGCCCGCGCTGACCGTCCCGTTCGGCTCGCTGCCCTCGGGCGCCCCCTGCGCCGTACAACTCGTGGGACTCCCGGGATCGGAGGCGATGCTGCTGGAACTGGCGGAGCAGGTGGAGAAGCTGCATCCGTGGCAGCGGACGGCACCGCTCGACTAGGACTGCGGCTGCACACGTCGAAGCCGCGGCCGGTCGTCGGCCGCGGCTGCGATCGCGAAAGGGTCTGTCCGGGCTGTCAGTCCACGCTGGGCAGGATGTGGGGCTCGGCGAGGTCGTCCTCGTAGCCGGCCAGGCGGATGGGGGCGGAACGTGCCCACACGTCGAGACTGCCGATCTCCCCGGGCCGTTGGCCCGCGCGCTCCGAACTTTCCTTGGGGCGCTGTTCGCGATTCGTCTTCTCCGGTGTCACCGCGCACTCCTTATGTGTCGGGTCACCCTCGGGGCGTGTCGGCCACTCTGCTGCTGTGCGCCTGACGCCCGCTCGGGTCTGGGTCGAGAACTGTTCGGACGCGGTGGCGCCGGTAACTCAGCTGAGAGCGGGCCGTGATATCCGGCTCGCCCCGGGACGGACTGTGGGTGTGGGTAGGACCCGGTACTGCTGTCCGTCCCCTACAGAGTAACCAAATGAGCGGGGGTCCGCTCGATGGGGCTGAAAACTTGGGGTAACCGTCACAAGTCGCCTGTGTTGATTGGGTCATGATATGCCCTTATTTATTGCGAGATGCCTTACAGCGAAGTCACTCGTTCGGCCTACATCGGATTGCGTCGACGTCGACGGGATCGAGACAGCCGGATCGATCGCCGCGCAGTTCAAGTCCCGTTGGCTGTGCCGAAAGCTCGCCATGATCTGCTGCCGTCAGACAACGGCTGTCTCGCAGGAGGACTGACGCATGGAGCTGCGCAGCGTCGAGGAGCTGATGGATCTTCTGTACGCGTGCCGAGGCACGTGGGACGCCCGGCAGCGCGCCGGTGACCGCGTCGATCTGCACGATCACGCCCTGCGGACCGCCGCGCTGCTGCGCCGCAGCCGTCCTGCCGACAAGGAACTCCAAGTCGCGGGCCTGGTGCAGCCGATAGGGCAGCTGCTCTGGCCCGGCGACACGGCCGGCCTCGCCGACCGTACGGCCGACGCGGTGCGGGGTCTGCTCGGTGAACGGGTCTCCCGTCTTGTACGCCGCCACTCCCGGCTCGGCACTCCGGTCGACGACGACCTGGTCAGCCTGCGCCAGGCCGAGGAGGAGGGCCGCAGCGCCGGGTTCGACGCCGGGGTGCTGGAGGACTGGCGCACGGTGCTGGAGCTGGTGGCGGCCCGCAACTCACGGCTGGGGGCCGTCGAGTGACGGCCCCCTCGTCATCCGCCCCGCCTCACCACTTGCCCGGCGCGTAGTCCTTCAGGAAGACGCCGTACAGGTCCTCGCCCTGCTCGCCGGCGACGACCGGGTGGTAGACGCGGGCCGCGCCGTCGATCAGGTCCAGCGGCGCGTGGAAGCCGGCCTCCGCCAGGCGCAGCTTGTCGTAGTGCGGGCGCTCGTCGGTGATCCAGCCGGTGTCGACGGAGGTCATCAGGATGCCGTCGGTCTCGAACATCTCCTGGGCGCTGGTGCGCGTCACCATGTTCATGGCGGCCTTGGCGGCGTTCGTGTTCGGGTGGCCCGCACCCTTGTATCCGCGGCCGAACACGCCCTCCATAGCCGAGACGTTGACGACGTACGCGCGCGTGCTGGATGCCTTGCGCGCGGCCTCGGCCATCGCCGGTCGCAACTTGCTGATCAGGATGAACGGCGCCGTGTAGTTGCACAGCTGGGTCTCGAGGAGTTCCACCGGGGAGATCTGCTCGATGCTCTGCACCCAGGTGTTGGTGTCGACGACGTCGGGGACCAGGCCGCCCGCGTCGATGGCGGTGCCGTCGAGGTGCCGGGCGACGCTGGCGTTGCCCGCGACCAGGGCGAGATCGGCCACCTGCTGCGCGTCGAGGCCGCTGATACCGGCGGGCAGCGCGGCCAGTCCGTCGACCGCGCCGGAGCCGAAGGCGCCGATGACGTGGTGGGCGGGCAGTTCACCGGCCGGCAGCGGGGCACTCTCGCCCTCGATCAGCGCGGCGTACGCGGAGGGCATACGGCGCACCGTCTGCGTCGCGTTGTTGATCAGGATGTCGAGCGCGCCCTGCGCGGCGACCTGATCGGCCAGGGCCACGGCCTGGGCCGGGTCGCGCAGGTCGATGCCGACGACCTCCAGGCGGTGGATCCAGTCCGCCGAGTCGTCCATCGCCTTGAAGCGGCGGATGGCGTCCTTGGGGAACCGCGTGGTGATCGTGGTGTGCGCACCGTCACGCAGCAGCCGGAGCGCGATGTACATGCCGATCTTCGCGCGGCCGCCGGTGAGCAGCGCGCGCTTGCCGGTGAGGTCGGCGCGGGAGTCCCGGTGCGCCCGGTTCACGGCGGCGCAGTTCTGGCAGAGCTGGTGGTAGAAGTAGTCGACCTCGACGTACCGGGCCTTGCAGGTGTAGCAGGAGCGCGGGCGCTGGAGTATCCCCGCGATCTTGCCCTCCGCCGTGATCGACGACGGCAGGAGGCCCTCGGTCTCGTCGTCGATACGCTCGGCGGAGCCGGTCGCCGTGGCCTCCGTGACCGCCTTGTCGTGGGCGGTCTTGGCGGCCCGGCGCTCCTGACGGCGGCGCTGCTTGACCGTGCGGTAGATGCCGGCGGTGGCCCGGCGCACGGCGATGGCGTCGGGGTGGTCCACGTCCAGCTTGTCGAGTTCTTCGAGCACACCGAGGCAGACGGCGAGCCGCTCGGGGTCGATGCCGGGCCCGTACACGACCTCGTCCGTGGTCGCCGTGCCGTCCTCTGTCACCGTCATCGCCGCTGCCGTTCCTGATCCACCGCGCGGCGCTCCGGTCGAGTCCGCTTTCGAACGAGGAATTTTACGGAGCGCCGGGCCCACCGCCAAACCCGCGACGATCATGGAGGGTGGCGGGTGATCGAACCTGCGGTGCGGATGCCTGCCGCGGCGATCGGACGCGCGGTGGCCGGCGACCGCAGACAACTCTCGACCTCGCGGTGGCTGGCGACCGCAGACGGCTGTCGACCTCGCGAAGGTCAGCGACCGCAGACGGCTCCGAACCCGCGGAGATCAGCCACCGCAGACGGCTCCGAACCCGCGGAGATCAGCGACGCTGACGCCTCTCGAACCGCGGTCTTCAGCAACCGCAGAGGGCTGTCGAACCCGCAGAGATCAGCAACCGCAGACGCCAACGGCACCCACGCTCGCCACGGACCACACACCGCGACCACACCCACCCGCCGGCGCCCCACGCGCCGATCGCATCCCCGACCGTCAGCGACCGCAAAGTGCTCCCGAACCCGCCGAGGTCAGCGACCACAGACGCCGATCACACCCACACTCGCCGGGACCACAAGCCGCAACCACACCCACCGGCCGGCGGCCACGCACCGATCGCATCCCCGACGGTCAGCGACCACGGACGCCGATCACACCCGCGCCCCGCCAGGGACCACAGGCCGCGACCACACCCACGCCCATGCAGGACCACACCCCGACCACCCCCACGCCCGTCAGGGACCGCACGCGGCGATCAGTGTCTGCACCTCCTCGGACATGGCGGCGGCCAGGCGGTCCAGGTCCGGGACGGCCTGGGCGTCGGCGACGAGGCCGTAGTGGACGCGTCCGCGGTAGGTCGAGATCGCGATCGCCAGGGACTGCCCGCGGGCCAGCGGGGCGAAGGGGTAGACCTCGGTGAGCGCGTGTCCGCCGAGCTTCAGGCCGAGGCCGGGCAGGGGCACGCTGGTGACCAGGATGTCGAACCAGAGCCGCGCGCCCTGGCTGACCAGGGGTCCGCCGAGCCGATGGGCGAGCGCCGGGACATGGTCGGCGAGCAGCGCGACGGCACCCGCGCCCCGTCCCGGTCCCGCGTCCTTCTTGCGGTCCATGGCCGCGCGGACCGTGCCGAGCCGGCCGAGCGGGTCCGGGTCGCCGACGGGGAGCCTTATCAGGTAGCCGGAGAGCCGGTTGCCCTGAGGGTGGGCGGTGCGCGGGCGGCGCTTGGAGACGGGGATCAGGGCGCGGGGCGCGACGCCTTCGCTGCCGTCGCCGCGCTCGTCGAGCCAGCGGCGCAGGGCACCGGCGACGACCGCGATCAGCACGTCGTTGACGGTTCCGCCGACGGCCTTGCGGATGATGTGCACATCGTCGATGTCGATGACGGCACCGGCCGTGCCGCGGGTGCCACTGGGCTCGGTGGTGAGCGCGGGCGAGGAGCTCACGCCCAGGTTGGACAGGGCGACGGAGGCACCGATGTCGAGGGCGCGGCCCACGTCGGACAGGGCGCCGCGCAGCAACCCGGGCAACTTGCGCACGTCCGGGAGCAGGCCGCGCGCCGGCGGTTCGGGGCGGGGGCGGCGCTCGGGCAGGTCGATCGGGTCCAGAAGCGCGGCGGCGAGCGTCAGTGCCCGCAGCCCGTCGGCCAGTGCGTGGTGGAACTTGAAGAGCACGGCGAACGAGACGCCGTTCTCCCCCGGCAGCACATGCGCCTCCCACGGCGGCCGGGTGCGGTCCAGCGGGCGTTCCATGAGCCGCCCTGCCGCCTCGTGGAAGTCCTCGGTCGGCGCATGCAGCCGGATGTGGTCCAGGGGATCGAAGTCGGCGGCAGGCACGCGGGCGGCACCGCCGAAGGCGGACGGGAACGCCGGCGGAAAGCCGATCGGCTGCCAGATGTCCCGGATCCGCATCCGCAGCCCGGGCACGGCGGCGGCCCGGGCGGCGAGCAGGTCGGCCGCGTGGGCACCTGCGGTGGGCGAGTTCGCGGTGAAGACGCCGAGCGCGCCCAGGTGCATCGGGTTCCGGTCGGACTCGATGTTCCAGAACGCAAGGTCGAGAGGTGCGAGCACGTCAGAAGTCAATGGCTTGCCTCGCGTCGACGAAGGGTGAGGCAGCAGTCAACCTCCCTCGACCGATTACGGTCAAGTACGATCAAGCTACGCACAGTTAACAAGAGATTAAGTCCCGCCCCTGCTGAAAGGGGCGGGACTCATGAGGCGTCTGGGATCACCTCAGTGCAGGTGGCGCCGCCTCCGGTGAGGTTCCCCACTCAGACGGGCGCGGGCCGACCGTGAAAGCGAGCGACCGCAGGGACCGCAGAGTGCCGGTGGTCAGATACGTGCGCTCGTAGGCCGACCCGTCCGTCCGGGCCGACTGGATGTAGCGGTCGGTCTCCGAGGTGCCGGGTGCCGTGATCGTGAGCCCGCCCTTCGGGTAGTAGCGGCGATCCAGGGTGAGGTCGACGCGGTTGAAGACGGGCGTGGACAGGCCCCAGGTGTCATAACCGGGCTGCACCGGGAAGATCCCGATCGACGACAGCACGTTCCAGGCGGACATCGTCCCGAGGTCGTCGTTTCCGGTCATGCCGGTCGGCGTGTCGGTGAACAGGGTCAGCGCGGCGTGCACCACGTCGGTGGTCTTCCACGGCTGACCGGTGGACAGATAGGTGTAGGGGGCGATGAGGTCGGGTTCGTTCTGCGGGTTGTACTTGTCGGCGTTGTAGTAGTCGTACGGCCCGTTCACCCACACCTCGCGCGCCGTCTTCGCCGGGTCCGCCAGGAGCTGCTCGTAGGCGAAGAAGGAGTCGAGCCGGTCGTTGGCGGCCTGGGTGCCGCCGATCAGGTCCACCATCCCCGGCAGGTCCTGCGGCACGAGCCACTGGTACTGCCAGGACGTGCCCTCGTGAAAGCCCTCGCTCTTCGCCGGGTCGGCGGGTCCGGTGAAGGTTCCGGAGGCGTCGCGGGCCCGGAAGAAGCCGGTCGAGGGGTCGAAGACATGCCGGTAGCTCTGGGCCCGGGCCGCATAGCGATCGGCGTCCGCCGTGTGGCCGAGATCCCGCGCCATCTGCGCGAGCATCGCGTCCGACAGCGCGTACTCCAGCGTGGCCGAGGCTCCGTGGTCGTAGTCCGAGTCACCGGGTTTCACATGCGGGCGGCCCTTGATGTACGGCGCGAAGCCCTCGGCGAGGTACTCCTGGTTCGCCTCCCGGCCTACCGCCGGCGAGTCCGCGGGCGGCACTCCGTCGGCGTTCTTCTTCAGCGCCCGGTAGGCCCGCTCCTCGTACCCCTGGAGCAGCCCCTGCTGGTAGGCGTTGGTCAGGAAGGGCGTCACCGGGTCGCCGGTCATGATGTTCGTCTCGACCGTGCCGTAGCCCCACTTGGGCAGCCAGCCGCTCTCCTCGTCGATCCGGATGACCGAGATGGCCATGTCCCGGGCCTCGCGGGGTGCGAGCAGGGAGAGGAGCTGGGACTGGGTGCGGTAGGTGTCCCACAGGGACCAGTTCTGATAGTACGTCCAGCCCCGCGCGCGGTGGATCTTCTGGTCCCAGCCGGTGTAGCGGCCGTCGGCGTCGCTGCCGATGTTCGGCGCGAGGAACGACCGGTACAGGGAGGAGTAGAAGGTGCGGCGCAGGGTGTCGCTGCCGCCCTGGACGCGCACGTCGTCGAGGCGGTCCTCCCATGCCCGCTGAGCTCCGTGGCGGACGGAGTCGAAGGAACGCCCGCCCTCGGCACGGAGGTTGCCGGCCGCGCCACGGGCGTCGACGTACGACAGGGCCGTGGTCGCCTCGACCGTACGGTCCCCGGTCGTGTCGAAGCGGACGTAGGCCCCGTCCCGCCCGCTCTTCGCGCCCTCGGTCACCGCGCTGCCGTCCCAGGTGCCGTACGCGGTGAAGGGCCGGTCGAAGCGGGTGACCGTGTAGACGGTGTACGGCTCGGTGTCCTGGCAGAAGCCGCTGCCGGTGATGGCGGTGCGCACCGTACGGCTGTCGAGGACCTCCACCTTGGTGGAGATGTTCTTGTGCAGCGACTGTCCCGCGTTGAGCAGGACGTTGGCCTTGTCGGTGGCCGGGAAGGTGTACCGCTGGACGCCGGTGCGCTCGGTCGCCGTGAGTTCGGCGTCGATACCGGACGACAGCCCCACCTTGTAGTAGCCGGGACTCGCCTCCTCGTCGTCGTGGCTGAACCCGGCGGCGTAGTCCGCGTAGTCCGTCTGTGTGACGTCACCCGTCGTGGGCAGCACGGGCAGATCTCCGCCGAGGCCGCAGCCGACGCCGGAGAGGTGGACGAGGGAGAAGCCGCGGATGCGGTCGTGGGAGTAGTCGTAGCCCGTGTTGTGACCGGTGTCGGGCGAGAGCTGCACCATGCCGAACGGCACGGCGGCGCCGGGATAGGTGTTGCCTTCGTTCTCGGTGCCGATGAACGGGTTGACCAGTTCGGTGAGGTGCCCGTCGTGCGGCTCGGCGGCCCGGGCGGCCGGGACGGTGCACAGCGCGGACGCTGCCACCGCCCCGGCCACCCACAGGCGCAGGTGCCGGGTCGATCTCATCGTGCAGTTCCTCCAGGGGTTACGGACAGCCGGCCGGCGCCGGCCGGGAGATGTCTCGGATCAGCGCCTCGTGCGCGGCCTTCACGCGGGCCACGTCCGGCTTCAGGACCTTGCGGTCGTAGGTCAGCAGGCCGTTGAGCTCGCCCTCGACGTCCGCGATCTGGGTGTAGACGGCGCCGTTGCCGCCCCGGCAGGCCAGGGCGCGCACCTCGTCGAGCTTGGTGAGGTAGTCGTCGGTGTAGGTCGCCGGGTCGACGTCGACGTACGACTGCTGCACGGACCAGGCGTGTCCGGGGACCGCGAGACCGAGGCCGCCGTACTCGCCGCTGACCAGGGCGCGTTCCCCGCCGGGCTGGGGTGGCAGGGCGGGGCTGGGATAGCCGTGCTCGTCCATGATGTCGCCGGTGCCGCCGTCGGCCCCGAGGTTCAGCCCGGACTGGCCGTTGACCAGCCGGGTCGGGTCCCAGGCCTTGGCCTGCTCGGCGACGCGGCCGATGTCGTACTGGCCCCAGCCCTCGTTGAAGGTCACCCACATGACGATCGACGGGCTGCTGATGTGCTCGTCGATCATCTCCTTCATCTCGCGCTCGTACTCGGCGCGCGAGGCGGCGTTCGGTGTCACCCCGGCGGTCATCGCGGGCATGTCCTGCCACACCATCAGGCCCAGCTTGTCGGCCCAGTAGAACCAGCGGTCCGGCTCGACCTTGATGTGCTTGCGCACCGAGTTGAAGCCGAGCTGCTTGTGCACCTTCAGGTCGTAGGCGAGGGCCTCGTCCGTCGGCGCGGTGTGCAGGCCGTCGGGCCAGAAGCCCTGGTCGAGCGTGGCCATCAGGAAGATCGGCTCACCGTTGAGGACCGTGCGCGGAACGCCGTTCACCTTCTCCACGGCGATGGACCGCATCCCGAAGTAGCTCCCGACGCGGTCGGCGCCGACGCTCACCTTCAGGTCGTAGAGGAACGGATCGTCCGGCGACCACAGGTGCGGGTCGTCGATGGTCAGCGTCAGCGGCTGCCCGGTCCGGCCGCTCGCCGTCGCGACCTTCTCCTTGCCGTCGTACGCCGTCGCCGTGACCGGTACGCCGGCCCGGACGCCCTGCGCCTCGACGGTCACGCGGCTGTTCGGGACGTCGGGCGTGACCTTGAGGGAGCCGACGTGGTCGCGTGCGACCGGCTCCATCCACACCGTCTGCCAGATACCCGAACTCGGCGTGTACCAGATGCCGCTGGGGTCCAGGCGCTGCTTGCCGATGGGCGGGTTCTCGCCGTCAGCCGCGTCGGTCGGGTCGTACACGCCGACGATCAGTTCCTGGGTGCGGCCGGGCTTCAGCGCGTCGGTGATGTCGGCGCTGAACTTGTCGTAGCCGCCCTTGTGCTCGGTGACCTTCTTGCCGTTGACGTACACCTCGGTCTGCCAGTCGACGGCGCCGAAGTTGAGCTGTAGCCGCTGGCCGGACCCGATGCGCCAGTCGGCGGGGACCGTGAAGGTACGGCGGTACCACATGCGGTCCTCGTGCCGTTGGATGCCGGAGAGCTGGGACTCGACGGGGTACGGGACGAGGATGCGTTCGTTCAGGGTCCGGCCGAACGGCGGCTGCTCGCCCGCGTCGGCCGCCGCGAACTGCCAACGTCCGTTGAGGTTCCGCCAGGCGTCGCGGGTCAGCTGCGGGCGCGGGTACTCGGGGAGCGCGTTGTCCGGACCGACCTCTTCGGCCCACGGGGTGCGCAGTTCGTACGTCGAGCGGTTGGGGCCGCTGCTCCAGAAGGCGCCGATCTCCTCACCGCCGGCGGTGAGTCCGCCCTGACCGTCGTAGCGCACGTCGGACGTGCCGCGGGCGGTACCGGTCTTGTTGCCGACGACCGGTTCCTTCAGGCCGACCAGCAGGGACTTGGGATCGGACGGGTCCAACCGGGCGGTGGTCAGGGGCCACTTGGCGCCGCCGATCACCGCCTCGATGTGGTCGGTGACGGAGGCCGGGGGCGCGGACAGCTCGTGCGCGAAGTCGAGTTTGAGCGTACGGCCGTCTCCGAGGACGGTGGTCGCGATGGCGCCGTCGTAGTCGTAGCCGTCGGGGAGGCGGAAGGCCGACTGCGGGACGGCGGCCTTGCTGGCGCCGGGCGGGGTCCAGCGCAGGTGGAGGTTGGAGCCGCCGTAGTGCTCGAAGTACTCCAGCTTGACGTCGTAGGCCTGGCCCGCCGTCAGTTCGATGGGCTGGGCGGTCTGTTCGCGGTCCCAGTCGTCGACCCAGTGGTCGATGACCGGCTGTCCGTCGATCCAGAGACGGAAGCCGTTGTCGCCGATGATCGAGAACGTGGTGGGGCCGGTCTTCTCCGGCACGATCTTTCCGGTCCAGCGGACACTGACATCGTTGTCCTGACCGGTGGCGAACCGCAGGCGCGGCTCCAGGTTGTCGAAGTCGAGGTTCTGGTCGAAGCCGGTGGCCTTGAGCTCGTGGAAGTCGAAGGCGCCCGGGGCGGAGTGGGTGTAGTACTCGCCCTTCAGGCCGTGGATCTCGACCGGGTCGTCGGATGCGGCGGTCGCGGCGGGTGTGGCGGTGAGGCACGCGAATCCGAGGGCGACTGCGAGCAGTAGCACCAGGCGGTTTCTGAGTCGTCGGTGGCGCATGGGATCCTCCTCGTCGAGGACGGGTGGCGGCTCTTGCGCTGAAAACGTTGTCATCAACGGCAGTTGGCATCCCAACACGGGGTTCCACTTCCTGTCCAGGGACATGACAAGGGCCCGCCTCTCCCCCGGGGAGGCGGGCCCTTGGATCAGCGCACCGTCACGGCATGAACGGCTGCGCTGCCCGGCTCGTCCGGCGCGGCCCACGCGGCAGCGAACCCACTCCTGTTGGCGATCAGGCCCGTCTGCTCGCCCAGGAAATATCCGCGGGGACTTGCCTCGTCAGGGATGCGGGGCGCTTGGCGCATGTCGAAGGAGATCGGGGTCAGCCGGGTCTCCCGCCAAGTCGCCCCCTTCGAGGCGCAATCGGCGGCCTGCGGGCTGCACCGGACCAGCCAGCGGTCGGTCAGCAGTGGAGCGCCTGTGTCGTTACGGCGGAAGTCGGAGTACGAGACGGCAACGGTGCCGCCGCGGCCGACGGCCAGTGCGACGGTGAAGGCCTGCTGATTCGGCATGGGGATGTCCGTCGGCGTCCGGTTCACCTTCACCGGCTCCGACCAGGTGCGGCCGCCGTCGTCGGAGGAGGCCAGGGCCACCGCGTCGGCCCCGCCTCCGCTGAACCGCGCGTCCTGCCAGGCCACGTGGATCCGGCCGGTGCGCCGGTCGACCGCGGTGTCCGAGAGCAGGCTGGTGGTGTGCGAGACCTGTTCGCCCGACTCGGGATCCTGGAACAGCCACTTGGTCCGCTGGTCGGCCACCTTGACGGGCGTGGACCAGGTGCGGCCGCCGTCGGTGGACCGTACGGCCTGGAGGGTGAGCCGGTTCGTGATCGGGCCCTCGCCGAACCGCACGCGGGAGTGAACGTCCACCAGTGTGCCGTCGTCGAGGACGGTCAGCCGATGCCCCGAGACGAGGTGTCCGTCGCCGGCGTCGACGACCAGCGTCGGCGGCTGCCAGCTGCGTCCGCCGTCCGCACTGCGGCTGATCCAGCCGTCGTTGCGGGTCCGCGCCTCGGCCGGGAACCTGGGCGTCACCACGTACAGCACATCGGGATCGCGCGGGTCCACAACAGGGGCTCCTCCACCGACCCCGCCCTGCGCCGGCTCGGTCGCCGCGACGATCACCGCTGGGCGGGTCCATGTGCGACCGCCGTCTTCGGAGCGCGTCGATACGGCCGCGCTCGCGGAACCGTCGGCCATGAAGAGTCCGCCGGTCACCACGAGGCCCCCGTCACCGGTGAAGGTCACGGCCGGGCCGTCGACGTGGTCGTGGCTGCCGCCCGAGCACCTCGTCAGGTTCGGCACGACGGTGCGCTGCCAGTTGCTGCCACCGTCCCGGCTGACGGCGAGGACCACGCCCCGCTGCCGGTCCTGCGGCCACACCGCGGCCAGCCGGCGGGCATCGTGCGGGTCGACGGCGAGCTGCGGTTCGATGGCGCCGTCGGCCATCTTGCCGTCGATCGCCCCGGGGGTGCAGTCGGTGAAGGGGTTCGCCCCCGAGATACGTTGCGGTTCGGGTGCGGGGGCGGCGTTCGCGGTGCCGGTCAGGGTGAGTAAGGGGAACGTCGCCGCGACGAGAACGGCTGCGGAACTGCGCACGATGGGCTCCTTCCGGACGGTGAGCCACCATCGTCCGCAGTCCCTGCCGTGCAGTCGTCGTACCCGGGGCGACGCCGCCCGTACCTCTCCGGGAGTAGCCGGGCTACGACACCAACTGCCCCTTCCCCAGGGCGATCACGCCGCCCTTGGACACCGTGTACAGCTCCGCGTCCCGGTCCGGGTTGACGCCGATCGTCGCGCCCGGCGGCACCTCGACGTTCTTGTCCAGCACGGCGCCCCGCACGACCGCGCCCCGGCCGATGTGGACGTTGTCGTGCAGCACCGAGCCCTGGACGACCGCTCCCGGGTCGACGACGACGCCCGGGGAGAGGACCGACCGGGTGACCTGCCCGCGGATCAGGCATCCGGCGCTGATGATGGACTCGCCGGCGATACCGCCCGCGTTGAAGCGGGCCGGGGAGAGCTGACCGGAGTGGGTGTAGATGGGCCACTGGCGGTTGTAGAGGTTGAAGGCGGGGCGCTCGGCGATCAGGTCCATGTGGGCGTCGTAGTAGGCGTCGAGCGTGCCGACGTCACGCCAGTAGCCCTGGTCGCGGGTGGTCTCGCCGGGGACGTGGTTGTCGCTGAAGTCGTACAGCTGGGCCTCGCCGCGTTCGGTGAGCTGCGGCAGGATCGAACCGCCCATGTCGTGCACGGAGTTGCGGTCCTCGGCGTCGCGCTGGAGCGCCTCGATCAGGGACTTGGTGGTGAAGATGTAGTTGCCCATCGAGGCGAAGACGCATTCGGGGTCGTCGGCCAGGCCGGGTGGGTCGGCCGGCTTCTCCAGGAAGCGTTCCACGGTACGGCCGTCGGAGCCGGGGCTGATCACACCGAAGGAGGAGGACTCGGTGCGCGGGACACGTATCCCGGCCACCGTCACGCCCGCGCCGTTCTCGATGTGCTGGGCGAGCATCTGGCGCGGGTCCATGCGGTACACGTGGTCGGCGCCGAACACGGCGACGTACTCGGGACGTTCGTCGTAGATCAGGTTCAGCGACTGAAGGATCGCGTCCGCGCTGCCCAGATACCAGCGCGGGCCGAGCCGCTGCTGCGCCGGGACCGGTGTGACGTAGTTGCCGAGCAGGCTGGACATCCGCCAGGTGGTGGTGATGTGCCGGTCCAGCGAGTGCGACTTGTACTGCGTCAGGACGCAGATACGCAGGATGTCGCCGTTGACGAGATTGGAGAGAACGAAGTCGACGAGACGGTACGTGCCGCCGAAGGTGACCGCGGGTTTGGCGCGGTCCGCGGTCAGGGGCATCAGGCGTTTGCCTTCTCCGCCCGCGAGTACGATTCCGAGCACCGAAGGTCCGCCACGCCGCATGGCCGCTCCCCTCACCCTGGTTGACCATGATGTGCCCTTGATCAGGGGCCGCTAAGCCTGTTCGAGGACCTGCCCCCGTCCTACGCCTGCTTGAGGATCTCCCGGTATAGCTGGGCCGTCCTCCGGGCGACCGCGTCCCAGCCGAACTCCCCCACCGCGCGCTTCCGTCCGGCCTCACCCATGCGCCCCGCCTGCTCCGGGTCGGCGAGCACCGAGTCCAGGGCGATGGCCAGGTTCGCCTCGAAGCTCCCCTCGGTGTCCACCAGCAGGCCGGTCTCTCCGTGCTCCACCACCTCCGGGATACCGCCGACCCGGGACGCCACGACGGGCGTTCCGCAGGCCATCGCCTCCAGATTGACGATGCCGAGGGGTTCGTACACCGAAGGGCAGACGAACACGGCCGCGTGGGTGAGGAGTTGGATCACATCGGCGCGCGGCAGCATCTGCGGGATCCAGTGCACGCCCGCGCGGACGCTGCTGAGCTCCTGGAACAGGTCGCGGAACTCCTGGTCGATCTCGGGGGTGTCGGGCGCGCCCGCACAGAGGACCACCTGCGCCGCGGAGTCGAGGTTCCGTACCGCGCGCAGCAGCTGGGGCACGCCCTTCTGGCGGGTGATGCGGCCGACGAACAGGACGTACGGCCGGTCGGGGTCGACGCCGATACGGGTGAGGGCCTCGGTGCCGTGGTCGGGCCGGTAGAGGGTGGTGTCGATGCCGTTGTGCACGACGTGGACCTTCGCCGGGTCCAGCGTGGGATAGCAGCCGAGGATGTCCTCGCGCATGGCGCCGGACACGGCGATCACGGCGTCGGCGGCCTCGATCGCGGTGCGCTCGGCCCAGCTCGACAGCGCGTAGCCTCCGCCGAGTTGCTCGGCCTTCCAGGGGCGCAGCGGCTCCAGGGAGTGGGCGGTCATCACATGCGGGATGCCGTACAGCAGTTTGCCGAGATGGCCGGCGAGGTTGGCGTACCAGGTGTGGGAGTGGACGAGTTCGCGGCCTTCGAGTGCGGCGGTCATCGCCAGGTCGACGGAGAAGGTACGCAGAGCGTCGTTGGCGGTGTCCAGAGCGGGCCAGGGGCGATGGCGCAGGACGCCCTCCGCCCGGCCCTCGCCCCAGCAGTGCACGTCCAGGTCGACGAGGCTGCGCAACTCGCGTGCGAGGAACTCGACATGGACGCCCGCGCCGCCGTAGACGTCCGGGGGGTATTCCCGGGTCAGCAGTCCCACTCGCACCCGCAACCCCCTGTCTCGGCACCCGGCTCCCTCATGGTCACTCAAGAGCGGCGCCCGGGGAAGAGCGCGGGGGTCGTGTGAAGCAACAGTCGCCGCCCGGGCCCGCACGGCCTGCCTAGACCAGAGCCGGCCGCGATCCGCAACTCGGGAGTCCCAAGCGAGTTCGCGGCCTTCCGAACGCGAGAATTCAGAAAATTTCCGTGAATATCCGATGCCCTGTCGCCCCGCGTCTGCGCGAGGGGCGGAAGTGGCCGGTGAGGGTCTCCTGGTGTGCGTAGTACGAAGAAGCCGCCGAGCGGGCGGAGCGCGGCGAGACCGGGGGCGAGACCCACGAAGAGCAGTAGTACCAAGGCCCCTAGGGGGCGCGACCAGGAGGGTTACCGAGGGTGTCACCCCCCTGGGGGAGGACAAGGCTCCAGTCGTACTCCATCGGTAGTAGGAACCATTGAGTGCTCAGGTACGACGACGGGAAGAACTTTTCGAGGCATCGTGTTGACTATGGAAGCCGACCGATCGTCGCGCCGGGCCGCAGGCCCCCGCCTCGCGCAGAGGAGCAGCACATGAGTGCCCTCGCGTTCTCCGTGCTGCTGTCGCTCGTCTCCGCCGTCGCGTACGCGGGCGGGGCGATCGTACAGGAGCGCGTCGCGGACTCCTCCCCCGACCAGCAGTACGCGCCGCTGCGCCGGCCGAGCTGGTGGGCGGCGGTGGCGCTGAACGGTCTCGGCGGTGTGCTGCACGTGGTGGCTCTGGCGTTCGGTCCGCTGAGCGTGGTCCAGCCCTTGGGCGCGCTGACCATCGTGTTCGCGCTGCCGATGGCCGCGCTGTTCGTGGGCCGCAAGGCCGGGGCGACCGCCTGGCGGGGCGCGATCATGGCGACCGTCGGACTCGCGGGTCTTCTCTCTCTGGTCGGCACGGCCGACACACAGTCTCTGGACTCGACCCAGCGGGTGGGCGTGGCCCTGGTCACCGCGGGTGCGGTCGTGGCGCTGATGATCGCGGGCCGGGCCGCGCACCGGCACCCGGCGGTGCGCAGCGTGCTGCTCGCCACGGCGTCCGGCATAGCGTTCGGTATGTCCTCGGTGTTCACCAAGACGGTCGCGGTCGACTGGAGCGGCGGCGTCTCGGCGGCGGATCTGCCGTCCCTGGCCACGATCGGTGTCTTCGCCACGGCCGGACTGATGCTCTCCCAGGCCTCCTACCGCGGCGCCGGACTCGCGGCCCCGCTGGCCACGCTGACGGTCGTGAACCCGGTGCTGGCGGCCGCGATCGGCATCACGATGTTCGGCGAGACCTTCCGCTACGGCACCACGGGCACCGTGCTCGCCCTGAGCTGCGGCGTCGTGGCGGCGGGCGGGCTGATACTGCTGACGACCGAGCGGATCGGGCGTACGCAGCCGGCAGCTGAGCCCGCGGCGGAGCCGGCGCCTGTGGAGGAGCTCCTCGCACAGCACTCGGGCGAGTCGCCCGACGTCGTCAAGAAGCTCCTCAAGCAGCCCGCTGCGGAACTTCCGTCGGAGACCCTGGTCCCGTCCCAGGCGCCGACGCCTGACGTCGAGGAGGAGGAACCGGCGCACGTCGTGAGTCCCCCGCTGCTGTACGGGCCTTTCTACGGCGGCCCGTACGTCCCGATGCCAGTCCTGGACCGGCACCGCATGCGGATCAAATCCTGACGCCACCGGCCCGGAGGTACGCCACCGGGTCGATGTCCGAACCGAAGCCGGGCCCGGTCCGCACCTCGAAGTGCAGATGCGGGCCCGTGCTGTTGCCGGTGGACCCGGAGCGGCCGATGCGCTGCCCGACACCCACGGACTGCCCACTCTTCACGGAGATCGCCGAGAGATGCGCGTACTGGGTGTAGCGGCCGTCGTCGTGCCGGATCACCACCTGGTAGCCGAAGGACCCTTCCCAGCCGGCGTTGACGACCCGCCCCTGAGCGACGGCCTTCACAGAGGTCCCCGTGGCGACGGCGAAGTCGACGCCCGTGTGGTAGCCCTTCGACCAGGCTGAGCCCGCCTTGTGGTACGGCGTGCCGGTCCCGGCGTTCACGGGCGCGACAAAGCCGCTCTTGCGCGTCTCCGTCTTGGGGGCGCTGTCCGAAACGGGCTGCTTCTTGGGTGCCGGCTCGGTCGTCGTACTCGTCGTCGTGACCGGCTTGCCGCGCAGACTCAGCCGCTGGCCGGGCAGGATCAGGTCGGGGTCCGCTCCGACGGTCTTGCGGTTGGCGGCGTAGAGCCCCCGCCAGCCGCCCCGTACGTCCTGCTTCTCGGCGATCCCGGAGAGGCTGTCGCCCCTGACGACGGTGTACATCTCGGCGGTGCCCGCCCGGGACTGGGGCGTGGTCTGCGGCTGGACGTCGGCCACGGAGCTCTTGGCGGTGCGCGGGGCCGTGCCACCCGGCTGGATGTCGGGTGTGTCGCCGCCCCGGGTCAGCCCGGCCTGGACCGAGCACACCGGCCAGGCGCCGGGGCCCTGTCCGTCCAGCACCTTCTCGGCTACGGCGATCTGCTGGTCCTTGGTGGCCAGATCCGCGCGCGGCGCGTACCGGGTGCCGCCGAAGGCCTCCCAGGTCGACTGGGCGAACTGGAGGCCGCCGTAGTAGCCGTTGCCGGTGTTGATGTTCCAGTTGTTGGTCGACTCACAGGCGGCGACCTTGTTCCAGGTGTCCACGTCCGCGGCGTGAGCGGCACCGGTGCCGATGAACGGCAGCGCCATTCCGGCGCCGCCCGCAGTGACGGTGAGTGAGGCGCGGTTGATCCTGTTCGGCTGATACCGGCGGTGCCGGCCGCGTACGGCCATGAAAGTGCCCCCTCGACATGCGTCGGAGGGCCAAAAGTAAGCGCCGCGAACAGGCCATGACAAGACGGCAATCAGCCGCATGGTCACACCAAGTGGCGAGGAATCGGCGGGCGTTGGCGGGACGCCCGGGACGGCTGAGTGCGGCGAGGCCTTCCATGCGTATGTGCCTGCGCGACATCGGGTCACCCGGATGTGCGGTCGGCGTACCGGCACGTCAGGATGGACGATGGGGCAATACTGGCGGGCATGCAGGACCGGCACCGCTGATACCGAGGTCACTAGGAGCCAACGCAATGAGCAATTCAGCCCAGATCGGCGTCACGGGTCTCGCGGTCATGGGCCGCAACCTCGCCCGCAACTTCGCGCGCAACGGCTACACGGTCGCGGTGCACAACCGGACGGCGGCACGCATGCACGCCCTGGTCGAGGAGTTCGGGAGCGAGGGCGACTTCGTCGCGGCCGAGACCGCGAAGGAGTTCGTGGCGGCGCTGGAGCGGCCCCGGCGCCTGGTCATCATGGTGAAGGCCGGTGACCCGACGGACGCGGTGATCCAGGAGTTCGCCCCGCTGCTCGAGCCCGGCGACATGATCATCGACGGCGGCAACGCGCACTTCGCCGACACCCGGCGTCGTGAGCGCGATCTGCGTGAGCAGGGCATCCACTTCGTCGGCATGGGCGTCTCGGGTGGCGAGGAGGGTGCGCTGCACGGTCCGAGCATCATGCCGGGCGGCCCGAAGGAGTCGTACGACTCGCTGGGCCCGATGCTGGAGAAGATCTCCGCGAAGGCCGCTGACGGTGCACCCTGTGTGACGCATGTCGGTCCCGACGGCGCCGGGCACTTCGTGAAGATGGTGCACAACGGCATCGAGTACGCCGACATGCAGCTGATCGGCGAGGCGTACCAGCTGCTGCGCGATGTCGCCGGGTACGAGCCCGCGCAGATCGCGGAGATCTTCCGTACCTGGAACACCGGACGGCTGGACTCGTACCTGATCGAGATCACGGCCGAGGTGCTGTCGCACGTGGACGCGGCGACCGGTAAGCCGTTCGTGGACGTGGTGGTGGACCAGGCCGAGCAGAAGGGCACGGGCCGGTGGACGGTCCAGATCGCCCTGGACCTCGGAGTCCCGGTCTCGGGCATCGCGGAGGCGGTCTTCGCCCGCTCGCTGTCCGGGCACGCGGCGCTCCGCGAGGCGTCGCGGGAGCTGGCCGGGCCGAAGGCCACCCCGCTGAGTGAGTCCGAGGCCGGCGCCTTCGCCGACCAGGTCGAGCAGGCGCTGTACGCCTCCAAGATCGTCTCCTACACCCAGGGCTTCCACGAGATCGCCGCGGGCAGCGAGGAGTACGACTGGGACATCGACCTGGGTGCGGTGTCCGCGATCTGGCGCGGCGGCTGCATCATCCGTGCCGCCTTCCTGGACCGCATCCGCGCCGCGTACGACACGCGGGCGGACCTGCCGAGCCTGCTCTCCGACGACACGTTCGCCCGTGAGATCGCCGACGCGCAGGACGACTGGCGCGAGGTGGTCATCGCGGCGACCCGCCAGGGCGTGCCCACTCCCGGCTTCTCCGCGGCGCTGGCGTACTACGACGGTCTGCGGGCCGAGCGGTTGCCTGCGGCGCTTACGCAGGGGCAGCGGGACTTCTTTGGGGCGCACACGTATCGCAGGGTGGACCGGGAGGGGTCGTTCCACACGCTGTGGGGCGGGGACCAGTCCGAAGTTTCCGCCTAGTAGCTCGGTTCGTTCGGTCGTATTGCGGGTGCGGCCTTGTGGGGGCTGGTCACGCAGTTCCCCGCGCCCCTTACGGGGCGCTGCGGTGGGCGGCGCTTTTGCGTCGCCCACCGGCATTCGTCCTCAGCTCAGGTGAGGGGTGGGCCCGGCTCCGGGTTCGGTACGGGTTCCGGGCCCGGTGGGATCGGGGACGGGTCCGGGTGGGGGTGGGGGGCCGGCGGTGGGCTCGGGAGTGGTGGCTCGGGGTGTACGGGGTCCGGGCCGGGCGTTGGGCCCGGGGTCGGTCCTGGTGGGACGGGGTCGGGGTGCGGGTTGGTCATGAGGTCCTCCGGCCAGTGGTGAAACGTCGGCTCTGGACTACTCCCCCGCGTACCCGGGGCCCGTTCGGCCACTCACCCGGGTGGGCCCGCCGCCCTTGCCCCCGCAGCAAGGCCCTGCCGGGGGCTGGACAGCACCGGGACCGGTGTCGTCGTGAGCTGCCGGGCCGGGGCCATCGAAGGCTGGGCGAGGACGATCGCGTCGGCGTCGGTGACCTCGTCGGCCGCGGCGGCGACGAGCCGCGCGTATCCCTCCAGGTCGCCCGCTTCGAAGCGCGGCCAGGCGCCCGCCACGAGACGGGCCCGTACGTCGACGGGGCGCCCGGCGCGGCGGGCCTCCTCCTCGATCAGCGACGCGGTTGGTCCGAACGTGCTCTCCACCGTCCCGAGCACGACGACCCTGGACCCCGCGGCCACGGCGGCGGCCGCCATCGGACGGTCACCGCGCAGCACCGGCACCCCGATCCCGACGGCGGCCTCCTCCGCGACGCCGCCGAGGGTCGAGCACGTGCACAGCACGGCCCGCGCACCGTCGGCGACCGCCCGCTCCAGGACGGCACGCACGTCGTCCGTCACCGCCTCGGGGCCCTTCTCCCGGGCCCGGTCGAGCAGCGACTCGTCGACGAAGTGCCGTAGTTCCAGGCCCCGGTGGTTCTCGTCGCGCAGGGCGTCGAAGACGGGGATGTGGACGGGTGAGGTGTGCAGAAGTGCGAGCACGGTCCGAGGGATCCCTTCTTCAGAACCGGCCGGGATGGGCCCTGAGCCACTCCATCGCCGCCGTCGACAACTCCGGGTCGGCCGCCGGAGCCTCGGCGGGGTGGCGCTCCGCCCACTTCACGACGTACGGGCAGAGCGGGGCGACGGCGATGCCCTCGCGCTCGGCGATGGCGTACAGCTCGCGCGCCAGCGAGCCCGCGATGCCCTTCCCCTCGTGCGCGGGTTCCACGATGGTGTGCACGGGGACGAGGGCGCGCCCCGGGGCTTCGAGGACGAAGTACTCGATGTGGCCGACGACTTCGCCGTCCCCGAGGGCCTCAAGGCGCCCCGCTGCCCGGTCGTCGCGGATCTCGATCTCACTCATGAGCACGCTCCTGGTCCGAAGGGGTCACACCGACGAGGTCAGGCCGACACGGCCTGCGGGCTGCGCTCCTGGTCGGAGCCCGGCACCGGTGCGGACGGGTCGGCGCCGAGGGCCACGATCCCGTTGTCGCGGTCCACGTGCACCACCCGCGGCCGAAGCGCCCGCGCCTCGGCGTCGGAGACCTGAGCGTAACTGATGATGATCACCAGGTCACCGGGGTGTACGAGGTGTGCGGCGGCCCCGTTGATACCGACGACGCCGGAGCCGCGCTCCCCCTCGATGACGTACGTCTCCAGCCGGGCGCCGTTGGTGATGTCGACGATGTGGACCAGCTCGCCGGGCAACAGGTCGGCGGCGTCGAGCAGATCGGCGTCGATGGTCACCGATCCCACGTAGTGCAGGTCGGCCTGGGTGACGGTGGCGCGGTGGATCTTGGACTTGAACATGGTACGCAGCATCGAGACACTCCGAAAGGTAGGCTCCCTGCCTGCGTTTTTGCAGGTCAAGGGCTATTTCCTTAGCGTACAACGTGTCGCATCTTCGGGCATGGTTCCCCAGGTTTTCAGGACTCATGCTGACCATTTGCTGACTTTCCTGATGCACCGTCAGGTCAGCCGTTACGGCTGGGAGTGACTGAGTCGTGCCCGTGCGTCTCAGAGGCACGCCAGGCATGTCACCGCTTCGCAACTGATCTTCCCCTGAGCGCACCAGGTCGGGCAGGCTCAAGATCGACCAAGCGCACCAGCGTGGCCGGCTGATCGCTGACCACCCATTCGTACAGCCGTGAGGGGAACCCACACCATGCTTCGCAGCCACCGCCGCAAGGCCGTCCTCGCCACCGCCGCTCTGATGGCCACGACCGCTCTGCTCACGTCCTGCCAGGGGGACTCGGACGGGGACAAGAAGTCGAGTGGCTCCGGGTCGTCGACCTCTCAGTCAGACGCGAAGAGCACGTCCGGGGACGGCGGTTCGGGTGGCGCCGAAGCGGACGGCGCCGGGGCGCAGACCGGCAGCGACTCGGGCGGCACGTCGGGCGGCCAGAACGGCAAGGGCGACAAGGGCGTGTCCGGCACCTGGTTCGGCACCGTCTCCTACCTGGCGCCCGGCAAGTACACCGTCTCCGACATGAAGGACACCGAGCAGGCGTTCTTCACCTCCACCGACACCAACATCCAGGGCGCCGGCAAGATCTGTGGCGACGCCGAGGGCCAGGCCGCCACCCCGTGCAGCGAGAAGCAGCTCGAGGCCGCGGCCAAGAAGGGCGTCTCCGCCACGGTGAAGATCGAGAACGGCACCGCGGTCAGCATCTTCGAGGACCACTCCAACACCGGTGGGGGCGACGTCGACCCCGGCACCGGCAAGCCGACGGGCACCCACTCCGGCGAGCTCGGCTACCTGGCCCCGGGCACGTACTCCCTCCGGGAGATGGACGGCTCGAAGATCAAGTTCCACAGCAACACCGCCACCACCATCAACGGCGACGGCTGGATCTGCGGCGAGCCCGGCGGCCAGCTCGCGGACTGCACCGAGGGTCAGCTCGAAGCCGCCGCCAAGAAGGGCGGCGTACGGGTCGTCGTCGAGCTCGCCAACGGCGGCGCCGTCACCATCGACGAGGAGCACAACTGAGCCGTCCGCCGGCGCGGCTCACCTTGAGCCGCCACTGCCATGAGTCCCGTCTAGCGGGCTCGGCCCGAACATGGGCTGAGCCCGCCGACGCGTCCCCGGGCAGTCAGTCCCGCTGAGGTCCAATCCGACATCTGGTCAAACCTCCGCTACGGCTCCACATGGCACCCTCGCTCGCTGACCCATGACTCGAAGGGGCAACCTTCCTCCGGACGGTGCCCAGAACCTCGAGCTTCTTGAAGGGCAGTTTTCCAGGCCAAGATCGGACGCGCCGTCGCATCCCATCGCCACGCCGGGAGAGTCCTCGCCCGCGATCACCTCCGCTTGGCCAGGCGGGGCTGGGCACTATCGCACTCCCGCGCCAGGTCGCTGAGCCGCATCGCGTGCTCGTCGGCCATGGACAGCCGGGCCAGGACCCCGTACTCGAAATTAGAGATTCCCGACGTTCGCTGCAGCTGACGGTAGAGGACTGCAGGGACCGTGGCCTCGGGCAACGCCCCCGAGTTGCTGGAGCACCGCGGGTACGACTTCCTCGTCCTCGGGGCCGACACCACCATCCTGCGGCAGGGCGCACACGCGCTCGTGAACAGCGCACGTACCGCTGCCCCGGGAGCCGGCCGATGACCCCCGGGGCCGGCACCATCGCCGGCCCAGCCCTCGCGGCCCTTTTGCACACCGAGCTGTCGATGCTGGTGACGGCGTTGTGGCACGAGATCGACCACGGTGACGGCTCGGCGGCCGCCGGCTTCTTCACCTCCGACGCCGAGCTGACGTTCTCGCGCCGAACCTTTCGCGGCACCGACGAGATCAGCGGCGTGTACCGCGACCGCGCCGCACGCGGGCCGAGGGTCTCACGGCACCTGCTGACCAACTTCCTTGTCCTGCGGCACGAGAGCGGTCATGTCGAGGCCGTGTCCGCCCTCATGCTCTTTGCGCAGGACGGAACGCCTCCTGTGCCGGCGACCGTGCCGGTGCTGATCGCCGACGTGTACGACCGCTTCGTCCGGGTCGGCGCGGCGGATGAGCATACGAGCCGCTGGCGGATCGCCTCGCGGCGGATCGAGAACCGCTTTCTGATGCCCGGCGACGTCCTGGCTGTTCCGACCGAGTAGAAGTAGAAGGAGACGACGATGTCTTCTCAGCAACCGCCGGGCGAGTTCCCGGTTCCGGACGCCCTGGGCGGGCTGCCGAGTATCGACTCTCATCTCTTCGACGATCTGCTCCCTGCGGAGGGAGCCTTCGAGCTGACGGCCGACCTGCGCAGCTATCGCGATCCCTTCGTCGGCATCACCGAGGACGGCACCCCACGCCCGGGCCTGTACCGCCTCAATGACGCGGGGACATCCCCCGTGGCCGCGGTTGCGGCGGCCGAGGCGTACCTCGACGGGCTCGCACCCCACCAGCGGGTGGTCGGGAACCTGCCGATGGAAGCCGCGGCGTGGCGGCTGTGGACCAACGCGATCCCGACCTGGCACCCCAAGGGCATGCGCCTGGAGCGCCTCGCCGAACGCGACCGCGACCGTGCGCTCGCCGTCGTGGAGGCAAGTCTCAGCCTGGCCGGCTACACCCAGGTGTGCTCCGCGATGGCGCTCAACCAGAACCTGGGCGACCTGATCGACAACTACCGCGACACCCTCACGGAATTCGCCTACTGGTTCACCGTCTTCGGGACGCCGTCGCCCCGCTCTCCGTAGGGATGGCAGCTGATGGGACACCACGTGGACCTGCACTGCGTCTTCGTCGCCGGACAGGTGGTCCTCGCCCCGGTGTTCCTCGGCGCCGAGCCGACCATCGGCACGGTGCGCTTCGCGGGCGTCCAGGCCTTCCGCGACGAGACCGAGATCGCCCTGGAATTCCGCCGTACCCTCGCCCCCGACCGGGAGGACGAGTTCCTGATGGGGGCGTCGCTGCGCAGCGACGCCCTGCCGCCCGAACTGGCCGGACCGTGGAACGGACGGCACCTCGCCGGCGCGGGCAGCGACAACCTCATTCTGCCTTCCGAAGGCTTCGTCGCAGCCAGCCTGGCCTCCGACCAGCGTGACGGGCTGGTGGAGTTGATCCGGGTCTATCTCGACCGGCTCTCTCTCCCCCCCCCGCCACAGGCCGAGCGCACCCTGGCCCTCGTCCGCGAGCACTTCGACGAAACCCGGTTCGCCTGGCGCGGCGGCCACGACGACGTCTGCGCCTTCTACTACCGGATCCACTCCCCTGTGCTCCTCATCGAGTACGACAACCACCCCGGCGTCTTCCTCACCAACCCCGAACCCGCCCGCTACCACGTCCACACGATCGTGCGCGCCCCCAACCGGGGCGACTACGGACGTGATCTCCTCGCCCAGCACTACCGGCTCCACCACTGAGGTCACTGCGCCGGTGGACAGGGGGCGGCCGTGAAGGCAGCCGCGACAGCAGCACCGATGTCGGATGCTTGCCGTAGGACCGCTACCCGTGTGAACGCTGAACCTCGGCCAGGCCCTGCTCAGGTTCTGGCTTCGGCGCACCGTGGACGATGAAGTGGTGGTCGACGAGGGCGGATGCGAAGTCGATCACGCGTGGCTTGATCGCTTCGGCGGGGATCTCGCCGCGGGCGGCGGCGCGTCCCAGGACGTCGCCCATCAGCTTGTCGTGGCTGGTGAACATGTGGGCGCGTAGGCTCGCGGTGTCCTCGGGGTTGGTCAGGTTCTCGGCCATCAGCCCGCGGGCGGCCCCCGCGTCGCCGACGAGCAGCGAGTCGCCGCGCTCTTCGCCACCGCGGAGGGAGACTTCTCGAAGCGCAACGCCCGGCCGGCACGAGGGTCTTCGATAAGCCGCTGCCCAACAGCGAACCGAAACTGCGGGCCGAACAGCGCCGGGGCCCTGGGAGCTCGGATCAGCACCCCGGGAAGCACCGCGCGGACAACGAAGACCCTGCTCCGTGACGCCTCCAGACCAGGCAATTTCACCCTCCCGGTGCAGGATCAAAGAGTCCGTTGAACCAACCCTCTGCCCTTCGCGTTGAACCCCTTGGAGCGCTGCTCGACCAATGCCCCCTTCGTATGCGTACGGAGGGGATGACCAACCCCGCCGTGCTCCGAAACCATCACCCACCCAAGCAAGGGGAGAACAATCCATGCGTACACGCATGATCGCAACGGCGGCAATTGCCGCGGCCTTCGTCATGGTCCCGGCAGGCAGTGCTCTCGCGGGCAGCGGGCCAGCTCCCGCGCCCTCCGAGCGTTCCGCGTCGAAGTCCGTGGCCCCCACGCCCAAGGGCAATCCCTTGAGTCTGAAGGCGCAGGCCAGCGACGTCTGTGAGGACGCCTACCAGATCGGCAAGACCGCCTACGTCAAGCGCGACGGCGCGACCATCGCCTCCGTGAAGCAGTTCTACTCGCCCGAGTGCAAGGAGAACTACAGCTACGTCTGGCTCTGGCAGTCGTTCGTCGACAAGGAAGACACCTACACCATCAGCACCGGTGTCTACAGCTACACCCAGGGGAAGAAGCTCGGCACCCAGGACTTCCCGCTGGACAAGGGCCAGGAGTACTGGTCCACGGGCACCGACACGGTCGAGGATTGCACCGCCGCAGCCGGCAGCGTGGTCCCCCATGGCGATCCTGCCAAGTACACGGCAATTACCGACAAGCGCTGCTGACCCTCGCCCAACCACGGGCGCCGAACGCCACGTTCGACCGAACGCGGTGACGGCACGTGTACCACCCCAAAGCGCCCCGGCTGTCCGCCAGACAGCTGGGCCACTGCGCTGTTTCCGGCGCACTGCGGCGCATGCTGCGGGTGCGCTCCAGGTCGAACCTGCACAGGTAGGCCTGCCAGAGACGGTCGATGTTCGCGGCGTCCAAGGCGCCGTGCCCGCGTCGGTGCTCGGCCGCCAGAGACAGTTCCCCCCGCAGGCCAGTTCGGCGTAGGTGTCGTTCTTGCGCAGGTGGGCCACGACAGCAGGGCCTGGCGCCCGGCGGGCAGCTTGCGCCCCCGGGTCCCACGTTCGGCGCGGCGGTGCGGCGGCCGCGCAGTTGGCAAGGCGTAGTGCGAACGGTCGGTTCGCGCCTGTTGGTTCAGTCCCCGGAGTGGTCCGGCAGGAGTTGAGCCGCGAGTGATCGTGCCGTGGCGGCGAGTGTGGCCGTGTCCAGCCCGGTGCGGCTCATGAACACGATCCCTTGTTGCGCGGCCAGGAGGGCCCGCGCCAGGGCGATCGGATCCGCGGCTGGCAGGTCGCCCTCGCGTTGGGCGCGGGCGACGCAGTCACCGATCAGCGCGGTGGTCGTTTCGTAGGTGCGGTGGGCGTGGGCGACGACTTCTGGATCGGCGATACCGAGTTCGCAGGTGCTGTTGGCCATCAGGCAGCCGCGCCGCGTACCAGCGCCGGTCGGGTCGTCGATCGGTGCCTCGAGGAGCATGCGTAGTGCGTCCACAGCCCGTGGAGCCTCGGCGAGGGCTTTCCGGAGACGGTCATGGCTGTCGTCGGTGTAGCTGCGCAGCGCCCGAAGGAAGAGCTGACGCTTGTCGCCGAACGCCGCATAGAGGCTGCCTTTGCCCAGGCCGCTGACCCGCATCAGGTCTTCCAGCGAGGTCGCGGCGTAACCGGCGTCCCAGAACTGCTCCCGGACGGCGTTCAGGACCTGCCTCTCGTCGAACGTTCGCGGACGTGCCATGCGACACAGGATACGAGTTCTTGACCGTGCAGTCCAACACCCGTGCATGCTGGACCAGACGGTCAAGAATTTCGTGGCGCGTCACACCTAGGGAAGCGAGAAGCACATGGGAAAACTGGACAACAAGGTGGCGATCGTCACCGGCGGATCGCGGGGGATCGAGGCGGCGTCGGCGCTGGCCGACGAGGGAGCCGACGTCGCGATCAGCTACTCGTCCTCGGCGGATCGGGCCAAGGCCGTGGTCGCCGAGCTGGAGGCCAAGGGTGTGCGCGGCGGCCTTCCAGGCCGACCAGGCGGATGCGACGCAGGCGGTGGGCCTGGTCCACAGCGTGGTCGAGCAGTTCGGAAAGCTGAACATCCTGGTCAACAACGCGGCCGCGGGTGGCGGCGGCCTCATCGACAGCGAGCTCGTCGACCAGGCCGCCATCGAGCGGCAGCTCGCCGTCAACTACACCAGCGTGGTGGCCGGGATCCAGGCGGCGTTCCCGCTGCTGCCTGATGGCGGGCGGATCGTCAGTATCAGCTCGGGTGTGGGAACGCGGGCGGGATTCCCTGGCATGGCGTATTACACGGGATCGAAGTCGGCCCTCGAGGGCTTCAGCCGCGGCGCAGCCCGCGATCTGGCGCACCGGGGCATCACGGTCAACGTCATCCAGCCCGGGTTCGTAGACACCGAAGGAAACCCCGCCGACGGCCCGGCCGCATCCATGTTCCTTCCGACGACGGCGATGGGGCGGTACGGCAGGCCGGAGGAGATCGCCGCAGGCGTCGTCTTCCTCGCCGGCCCGCAGGCCTCCTACGTCACCGGCGCAGTACTGAGCATCGACGGCGGATACAGCGCATAGCCCGACCGCGCAGCCGACGGCGGCAGCCGTCCGTGGCCGGCATCGACCTGCATCTGGAACTGAGCGGATCCGGATGGCGCGCCGGCCTCATGGACGTTTTACGGGAGACCATGCGCACCGGGCGGCTCGTGTCGGGCACCCGGCTGCCCTCGGCCCGATCCCTTGCCACTCATCCAGATATAGCCCGTAACACCGTGGCCGACGCCTACGCAGAACTGGCCGCCGAAGGCACTCACCGCACAGCAGTGACCCGGGAACCGGACGACCAGGCGGGCCGAGCCGCGCGCCCAGGCACCTCCGCCTCCACTCCCACACCCTCCAGGAGTTGAATCCCTCATGAACGCAACAGCTCAGATCGGCGTCACCGGCCTCGCGGTGATGGGCCGCAACCTGGCCCGCAACTTCGCCCGCAACGGCTACACCGTCGCCGTCCACAACCGCAACGCCGCCCGCACCCGCGCACTGAGCGACGAGTTCGGCGACGAGGGCACCTTCATCCCGGCCGAGAGCCCCGAGGAGTGCGTGGCCGCCCAAGGACTCTGACCTGGGCCGGGCTATCGCTGTTCTGGCTCGCGCCCAACAGGATGCCATCTGGAACCGGCAGCAGATCGCCAACCAGCTCCGGTCCCTGCTGCGCGAGTTCTATCCGGCCGCACTGGATGCCTTCGCCACCTGGGCCAATGGCCTCTGTCGCCCCGAGGCCCGGGAACTCCTCAAGGCCGCGCCGACGCCGTCTCGGGCTGCACGGCTGACTCGTCCGCAGCTCCAAGCGGCCTTCAAGCGCGCTGGCCGCAAGCGCGGTATCGAGCCGGACGGCGACCGGCTCCGCGACGTCTTCCGCGCCGACTGGGCCCACCAGCCACAGCTCGTCGAGGACGCGCTCGGCAAGCAGATGCTTGCCCTCCTCCTCCAGCTCGAGGCCGCCTGCACCGCCGCCGATGACCTTGCGAAGGCGGTGGAAGAGGCGTTCCCCCAACACCCGGACGCCGAGGTGATGTTGAGCTTCCCCGGGCTCGGCATCCAGCTCGCCGCCCGAATCCTCGCTGAGATCGGGGACGACCACACCCGGTTTGCTGACGCCCGTGGCCTGAAGGCATACGCCAGCTCCTCGCCCATCACCAGAGCCTCCGGCAAGAAGTCCAACATCACCCGGCGCTGGGTCAAAAACGACCGACTCAACCACGCCGGATATCTGTGGGCCTTCGCCTCACTGCGAGCATCCGACGGCGCCAACGACCACTACCGGCGCCGTCGCGAGCACGGGGACTGGCATGCAGCAGCTCAGCGCAACCTCTTCAACCGCATGATCGGCCAGCTCCACCACTGCCTCCAACACAACAAGCTTTTCGACGAACAGACCGCTTTTCCCTTCCAACTCACTGCTGCTGCCTGATGACTTGACATCATGAGGTGTCTACTACGACCGCTGCCGAGTCAGAGGAAAGACACACACGCAGGCTCTCCTCCGCCTCGCCCGACAGCACATCAGCGTGCTCTTCGCAATGCTCCGCGACGGCACCTTCTACGAACCCCGAATCCCACAGCTCACTTGACCAAAGACATAGAGACCCCCCCCGCCCGTCAGGCCGAGATCCGGTGAACCACTCCATGTTCCCGATGGCGGGTGAGGGTGGTACGGGCGAAAGTATCGCTGTCGGCGGAGGGCGGGGCGAAGGGGTCGACGTCGCCGGGGGCGCCGGCACCGACCATGTAGAGGGGGGTGACGGTGGTGCCGTCCAGGCCGAGGCGTTCGGTCACACCTCCGTCGTCGAAGGCGCCGGTCTGGAAGGGGCCCAGGCCCATCGCGGTGGCGGCCAGGACGAACGTTTGCCCGAAGTGGCCGGCGTCGAGGAGGCAGACCCGGTAAGCGCGAGGAGAACGGTACTTGACCAGCATGCGCTCGATCACCGCGGCCAGGACGACCACGAAGGACGCCTCGCCCATCCAGGACTGGTCACCGCCCAGGGAGGCCAGGTCCGCTCCCGTACAGCCCTCGGCGAGCAACTCCAGGGAGTGCTCCAGCGCGTTGTAGTGATACCAGCCCGGCGCGACCCCCGCCACGCGCCTGACTCCGACGTACGCTTCGAGTTCATGCCGTGCGCCGCCGGATGGGCTGGTGCGGCGCATCAGGGCGCCGAAACCTCCGGCGTCGCGGAAGTCCACGGGTCCGAAGGTGGTGGCCAACAGGGCGGCCAGGTCCGCCTGCGGCACCGGTCGCGAGCCGAACGAGCGGTGCGTGCGGCGCCGATAGAGGGTCTCGCCCAGGGGCGCATCGAGACGTGCCGGGGTACGGGGCAAGAGCATGCGCCGCGCTTCCGGATGGGAGGTGAAGAGAGCCGGACGGCCGTCCGTCACCAGTGCGTAGCGGCCTTCTTCGGTCAGCTCCTCATACCTGGAGTCCTGGGTCGCGTAGTGGAAGAACGACGCCTCGGGGGCCCACGGCCCCCAATGGCGCGCAACTTCCTCGTCACGCTCGGCTTCCGGGCTGCGCTCGGTGAGGAGCAGGGCGTGCTCGCGCAGGGTGCCAGCGGCTTCGGCCACGCTGTCGGAGTCGTAGGAGGACAACGTCTTGGCGGCCTCCTCTGGCGTGGTCCACTCGTCGAAGGCCGCGAGGATCTCCGCCGCCTCTGACGGCAGCGCACGGGGGGAGCCGCCGAGATAGGGGTGGGCGATGAAGTCGCCCTCGTGCCAGTAGCACACCAGGCACCGGGCTCTGCGCAGTCGCATGAGGCAGGGTTCTCCAGGACGCGGAGGGGTCGGAACGGGATGGCGGCGGTCCGGGAGATCCGGAACAGTCGGACGCGGACCGCCGCACCAACCAGGGGATGGCTCTTGCTGCCCGTCAGAGGGCCCAGCGGTAACCGCTGCGGTCCTTGCGCGTGGCGTCGCCGACCTTGATCACAATCTTGCGCATGTGTCGTCACCTCGTCGCTCTCCGGGGTGAGCTCGCCCTTGTGGAGGCCGTAGGAGGCCAGTTGCGTCAGGCCGCTGCGGTGCAGCAGCTCGTCGACGGAGGCGGGCGGGAAGTAGGAGTAGGTGTGCCGGATACCGGTGCGCTGCCAGGTGACGCCGTCCGCCGTGTCGAAGTAGTCGATCTGCCAGTCTGCCGCCTCCGGCTGCCGCGCCGAGGGGCTGCCCCGGTGCACGACGACGGCCTGCGGCTCCTCCTCGACGCTGATCTCCTGGGCGAGCATGCGGTAGAAGGCGAGCGTGTTCAGGTCGAAGACGAACAGCGCGCCCGGCCGCAGCACGCCCGCCACGCTCCGGAAAGCCGCCAGCAACTCCGCTTCGCCGGCGAGGTGGTCGAGGGGCTCGCCGAGCGCGATCGCGACATCGAACGGGCCCACCTCGGGAAGGTCGCGCAGATCCCCCATCAGGAACTGCACCCGATCCGCGCCCGGCTTGGCGGACGCGACACGGACCATCTCCGGCGACAGGTCGATGCCCGTCACCCGGTATCCCGAGGCCGCCATTCGCAGAGCGGCCTTTCCTGTCCCGCACCCCAGGTCCACCAGCTCACGGCCAGGCGCGCCATGACGGTCGATCAGCTCCTGGTAGAGACCGACCCACACGTCGTAATCGTCTGCGCGTGTCAGCCGGTCGTAGACCACGGCCATACGGTCGTATGCCCCGCGCACCGGGTCAGCGCCGGCCGTGCCCGCCCGCGCGGACGTCTCCTCGCAGGCGGCTTCCGGATCTCGTGGTGAACGGGCTTTCGGGGGCATGCAATCTCCCGGGAGGCACGATGGACTGACGGCACCCCCACGACGGAGTATCCCGGCGAACGGTTCACACGAGACCGCAACTTCCTCCGGCGAGCCTGCGGATCGGGGCTGCAGTCGGCAAGATCCGCCGGACAGGCCTTAGTAATCCAGTTGTACTTCTCCATATGCCCTGGTCGCGGGGCCCTGTCGGAGTCTAGGTGGCTGACGCTGCATCAGGTTGGTGGTGGTTTGTGACTCACTCGATCGGGGCGCGTTGACCGGTCGTGGATATGGGGAGCGATGCCGAAGTCGATTCGTGGGATGCCGAGTTGGAGTCGTTGCTGCTGCGGGTGGGCGAGCGGTTCGGCCGTGTCGAGCCGCGGCGGCGGATGCGGGACTACGTGCGTGGCCTGCTGGGCCCGGTGGGCCGCAAGAACAGCTGGCAGATAGCCGAGCACGCAGGCAATGACACCCCGTATGGGCTGCAGAGGCTGCTGTCGTGGTGCCAGTGGGACCCCGACGAGATCCGCGACGATCTGCGGGACTATGTGGCCGACCAGCTCGGGCAGCCGGCCCGCTGGGCGCGCCTCACCCGCGCCGCGCGGCGGTTACGCCCTCCGGCCCTCGCCCCTCTCCCCGCAGCAGCGGTTGAACTCCTATGCGCGGCCAGCCGTGCACACTCGGGGCGAATTTGCCCGCGCCTAATCCGTAACACCACGTTAAGGAGCCATCAGCATGCACTCCCCATCCGATGTGAATACATCGCCCGGTGACGCCGGGAAGACCGAAGGCTCCGGGGCGCCCCCATCCTCCGACGGGCTGCAAACCGGTCTCAAGAACCGCCATCTCTCCATGATCGCGATCGGTGGCGTGATCGGCGCCGGGCTCTTCGTCGGCTCAAGCTCCGGCATCGCCGCCGCGGGGCCCGCCATCCTGCTCTCGTACGCGTTCGTGGGCATGCTGGTCGTCTTCGTGATGCGGATGCTCGGCGAGATGGCCGCGGCCGCCCCCTCCTCGGGCTCGTTCTCCGCGTACGCGGACAGGGCGCTCGGGCGCTGGGCCGGATTCTCCATCGGCTGGCTCTACTGGTTCTTCTGGGTCGTGGTCCTCGCCGTCGAGGCGACGGCGGGCGCGGAGATCCTGGAGGGCTGGATACCGGCCGTGCCCCAGTGGGGCTGGGCCCTGATCGTGATGGTCGTCCTCACCGCGACGAACCTCGTCTCGGTCGGCTCGTACGGCGAGTTCGAGTTCTGGTTCGCGGGCATCAAGGTCGTCGCCATCGCCGCGTTCGTCGCGATCGGCGGGCTCGCGGCGTTCGGCCTGCTGCCCGGCTCGGACAACGAGGGGGCCGGGCTGGCCAACCTCACCGCGCATGGCGGCTTCTTCCCCGAGGGGCCCGGGGCCATCCTCACCGGCATCTTGCTGGTGGTCTTCTCGTTCATGGGCAGCGAGATCGTCACCCTCGCGGCCGGCGAGTCGGAGGACCCGCGCCGCGCGGTCACCAAGGCGACCAACAGCGTGATCTGGCGCGTCGCCGTCTTCTACCTCGGCTCGATCTTCGTCGTCCTCACGCTGCTCCCCTGGGACAGCAAGGCGATCGCCGACAAGGGCTCGTACGTCGCAGCGCTCGACTCCATCGGCATCGGACACGCCGGGCAGGTCATGAACGTCATTGTGCTCACGGCGGTGCTGTCCTGTCTCAACTCCGGCCTGTACACGGCCTCCCGAATGGCATTCTCGCTCGGCGAGCGCGGCGACGCGCCTCGCTCCTTCGCCCGTACGAACGCGCGGGGCGTCCCGCAGGCGGCGATCCTGGGCTCCGTCGTCTTCGGCTTCCTCGCGGTCTTCTTCAACTACCAGTGGCCCGAGACGGTGTTCGCCTTCCTGCTCAACTCCTCCGGCGCGGTGGCTCTGTTCGTCTGGCTGGTCATCTGTGGCACCCAGCTGAAGATGCGGGGCATCATCCTGCGCGAGACCCCCGAGAAGCTGACCGTGCGGATGTGGCTCTTCCCGTATCTGACCTGGGCGACGATCGGGATGATCTCGTTCGTTCTCGTCTACATGCTGACCGAGCCCGACGCGCGCGAGCAGGTCACGATGTCGATGCTGGCAGCGGTCGTGGTCGTCGGCATCGCGCTGATCCGCGAGTGTGTCGGCCGGAAGCCGGAGGCCCAGGGCGGCCCTCCCGAATGAACCGCGGCCCGGTCTCCTCCGTTGTCGCCTGTCGTACGGACGACGACGCGCGGCACCGGAGGGACCGTCCGGGATGGGGCACCGAACCGTCCCTGGGCGTACAGCTGACGTCGCTGGTCGATATGCGACACGTCTAGGAGGAGTACCCGGTGACCGACTACAAGACCGGCGACCAGGAAGCGATGATGTCGATCATCACTGCCCAGTGGGTCAGCCAGATAGCACGGACCCTCGCCGAAATGCGGGTCCCCGACCTGCTGCACGAAGCTCCGCGCACACCTGACGAGATCGCCGAGGCCGCAGGTACACACCCGGAGACGACGTTCCGGCTCATGCGAGGGGCCGTGGGGACAGGCCTGGCCGCCTATGACGACGCCTCCGGCCGGTTCACCAGCACACCCTTGCTCGACCGGCTCCGCACCGACGCGGCCGACTCGCTGCGCAACCTCGCGATCGTACGGCACTGGCGGCTGTGGGGCAGCCTGCCCGACGCAGTGCGCACCGGCAAGGACCAGGCTATGGAGGTCCTCGGGCAACCCCTGTGGGAGTACTTCAGCGCCACCCCCGAGGAAGGTGAGCTCTTCACCCAGGGCATCACCGAACTGTCGCTCCCGATCATCCGCGAGGCGGTCCCGGAGATCCCTGCCGATCCCGGGGAGACGATCGTCGATCTCGGCGGCGCCACCGGAGCATTCGTGCTGTCCATGCTCGACGAGCATCCCGGGACCACCGGCATCCTCTTCGAGCTTCCCCACGTGGTGGACTCCGCCCGTGTACACATACAAGCCCGCTCGCTGAGCGAGCGGTGCACCGCCCAGGCTGGTGACTTCTTCGAATCGGTTCCGGAAGCCGACATCTACCTGCTGAAGTTCGTCCTCCACGACTGGGACGACGAGGCCTGCGCCCGGCTCCTCGAGCGGTGCCGGGAAGCAATGCGGCCCGGCGGACGAGTCGTTGTCGTCGACATGCTGATCGGGCCGGTCTCCCGTCCCGACCCCGCCGCACTGATGGACGTCAACATGCTCACCCTGCAACCCGGCCGCGAACGCGACCACGACGACCTCGATCGACTCTTCGCATCAGCCGGACTCAAACACTCGAACACAACACCGCTCACCCCTCCGTACTACATCGTCGAAGCCGTCACCTCCTGACAGCATCTGCGCCGCCCCGCTCGATTCCATGAACGCCAGCAGCACAAACCCGCCCAGCGCCCGGACGGGCCGAGTCGCCGTGGGGTGCCGGGCGGCGAGGCCTCCTGGCCCGGACGCCGCTTCCTTGCATCGGTATTGCTTATCGCTTGCCAAATGCACATCAGAAACACCTGGTTGACGATCTTCCGCGGCGAATATCCGTAATTACGCGATTCGAGGCGCACGCGGCGTTCCACCTATGTTCGCAACGACCAGTCTGGCACGCCCGTCATGTCTCTCCCGTCGGCTGGAGCACTGCGCTGCGCACGAGGATCGAGACGAGCCCGGGCAAGGGCGGACAGCCGTGAGACCCCGGGGCCTGGAACCCCGGGCCGCCCCCCGCGACTGAGCGGCCACCTGACCTCAGATCCGAAACGGAGACACTATGCCCAACAAGGAACCGACGGATCCGGGAGGACCGACGGTACGCCGCGCCGTGCCGCTTCCGGGGTCCGCGCCCGCAACCGCCCTCGACGCACTGGCGCCGGGCGAACCGGCCGGATCGGTTCGCTCGTCCGGATCAACCGAGGGGCCGACCGCGGCCCCGGACTCCTTCGAGCCCGCCGCTTCGGCCCGCCCTGAGGGGCCGACAGCGGCCGTCGAGACCTCGTCCTCGTCCGTGCCCGACGGGGGCCTGGGCAGCACGGGTGCCGCCGGGGCGACGGCTGCCGGGGCCGACAACGACCCGCCGGAGTCCTCCACCGCGACCGGCGGAGACGAGGAGCCCCCCTCCGGCCGCCCCACCAAGGCGCTGCGCGCCGCCGCAGCCCTCGCCGGCGCCCTCCTGATCGCCGTACCCCTGATCGCCCTCGGCACCGGGGACGACGACAAGAAGGACTCCGGCACCGGAAAGGCCGCCTGGGCGACCATCCCCGACGGCGAGGATCCGCAGAACCCCGGCTCGTACAAGGGCAAGTCCCCCGTCCCCGAGCCCACGAAGGACAAGAAGGGCAGCTCGGACGTCGATCCCGACTCCGGCGGCCAGAAGGCCGCCGAGGATGAGGGCGGAGAAGGGGAAGAGAGCAGCAACGACTCCCTGAAGGACGACAGCTCGGAGGGCGACGACTCCTCTAGCTCTCCGCCGGCGCCGTACTCCGGCCCCGGCCCCTTGCTCCCGGACCGGTTGATTCTGGTGAACGCCATGACCCGGATGTGCATCGACGTCCCGGGCAAGGGCAAGGGGAGGGTGAACGGCCCCGTCAACCAAGACCCGTGCGCGAAGGACCGGCGGACGGACAACCAGCAGTGGTACATGGACGTGAAGAAGAAGACGTCCAAGCACGGCAGGCTCGTCGTGTTCCGCAACGCCAAAGACAACCTGTGCCTGGACCTGCCCGGGTACGGCGGCGTGCCCGGCGGGACGGGAGTGGTCGAGGCCCCCTGCGACGGCACGTACGAGGACAACCAGCTCTGGTGGTTGGACCGCCGGGCGGGCAGTAACTCCTGGATCCGCAATTACCGCAGCGAGCAGATGTGCCTGGACGTCCACGGTAAGAAGTACGGCAGCGGCGGCGAGGACGCCCGGCTCGGAGTCCTTCGCTGCAACCCGAAGGACGACCATGAGTGGCGGATGAGCTGACCGCCCGCAGGCCCCTTGGGACCGACGAAACCCCCGCGGCAGGAAGTGCGCCGCGGGGGTTTCGTCGTCAACCGTCACGCCGCACGGCCGACCGGTTCACTCGCCTCCCCAGCTCCCCTCCTCACCGCGCGGTGAACTCCTCCCCACGTGAGCCGTGATAGGGGCATGGCGCCCCGGACGGAAACACCCCGTCCGACATCCGCATTGAAGGAGGATCCGCGCAATGAACGGAAAAGGCGCGGCAAGGCGGTGTACCCGGCCAGGGCCATGGCACCGGCCAGGGCGAGCACGTCGCCCATCAGCGCCGAACCGCCCGCCTACACATCGGGCCCGGCAGCCAGGGCCGCGCCCACCACCGCGAGCAGCAGCCCCGCCCAGGTGCGGCGGGCGACCGGTACGCCCTGGCCCGCGGCGATGAACGCCTGCCAGACCGGCTGTGTGGCCACGAGCGCCGTGGACATGGCCACAGTGGTCATCCGCGTGCTCGTCATGAAGGTCGCGAAGTGCAGCGCGAGCGAGGTGGCGGCCAGGAAGCCGCGGGTCAGGGGCCGCCATTGCTCGCGCCGCAGCACTCCGCGTTCGCCGCGCGCGACCCGCGCCACCTCGCGGCGACGCAGCACCAGCAGGAGGAGCGGCACGAGTGTGACGAAGCCCAGGGCGTTGCGCCAGAAGGCCATGGCCAGAGCCGGTGCGGAGGCAGCGGCGGTGAGCGGGGCGGTGGCGGCGAAAGAGACCACGGTGACCGTCATCGCGGCGACGGCCAATGGGTCGAAGACCGGTCGAGAGCGCTTCGCATCACCGGAAGACGAGGACATGGGCATAGCTGGCTCAACTGCTTGCGGTCGGGGCGCCGTCGTCCGGATACGTGCTCAGTTCCTTCGAAGGAATGACGCCGACGGCAGCGGGGGGGGGAAGTGGCGCGGCGGGTACGGGGGTTTCCCGCCGCGCCACCTCCCCCTACACGTGGAGCGGCGCCCAACGGTTCAAATCAGCTCCAGGCCCCTGGGCCACACAGTGAACTCCTGGCCGCGCCCGCAACCGGAACCCCGTGCTGTGTGCTGCGCCTCTTGCTGGAGGCTGCGGTCCGCCGGCTGGGTTATGGCGCGGTGGCCGGCGGCGGGGCCGCCCCGGGGAGTCCCCCCGCACCGAAGCAATCTTGACTGTCCGGTCCAGATCAGGCAGGGTTATGGACGTAATAGTCCACAACTTGAAGGAGGGCGGCATGGCCGTCTTGGCAGACAAGGTCGCCGTGGTCACCGGGGGCAGTTCCGGCATCGGGTTCGCGACTGCACGCGCGTTCCGCGACGAGGGTGCCAAGGTGTTCATCACCGGTCGCCGCCAGGACGCGCTCGACGCCGCGGTCGCTGAGCTCGGACCCGGCGCTACCGGCGTGGTGTGCGATGTTTCGGTGCCCGCAGAACTCGACGCGTTCTACAGGATCGTGCGCGACCAGGCCGGACGCATCGACGTGCTGGTCGCCAACGCCGGCATCGGCACAGTGGCTCCATTCGGCGAGGTGACGGAGGATCTGATCGACTCGGTGTTCGCCACCAACGTCAAGGGCACGATCTTCACTCTCCAGCAAGCGCTGCCGCTGCTCAGCACAAACGCTTCGGTGATCCTTACGGGTTCGACCGCTGGAACACGGCCCAACCCGGGACTCGAGGTCTACGGAGCGTCGAAGGCCGCAGTGCGCAACCTCGCCCGCGGTTGGGCCCACAGCTCGCGCGCGCATGGCTTTCGGGTCAACGTCGTATCCCCGGGCGGTGCACGCACCCCTGGTCTGCTCGAGCTGCTCGGGCCCGAGATGCTCAAGCAGGCCGAGGCCGGAGGTGGCGTCCCCCTTGGCCGGCTCGCCGAGCCCGAGGAGATCGCCGCCGTGACGACGTTCCTCGCCTCGGACGCATCGAGTTACGTCAACGGTGCCGAGTTCTTCGCCGACGGTGGATCCGCGCAGGTGTGAGTGCGCCGGCGGGGGCTGGAGGGTGAACTATTGTCGGACCCGGGCGGCCGCGGCGCGTCAGCGAGACCTGAGCGCACATGAGTTGCTCGCGACGACCGCACGATGTTCGAGGAGTTCACCCATCCCGCCGGAGCACGGGACCGCCTCCCAGGCCCCCTCGTCCTGTGAAGCGCCGGACATCCCCGCGCACGAACACCGCCCCCGGGCACGGCGCTCTGTCCTCTCCCCGCCGCCGGTCCGATGGTGCGGCGGGCGGGCCCACTGTCCTCCCGCCCGGCCGGGCGCCGCACCGGCCGCGTTCCCGGCCTACCGTCCGAGCGGTCCCGCGCACGTCTCCGGCCAGTTGAACGGTCCGGGCGCGCGAGGATGGCTACGCAGCGCCTCGTCGAGCCTGTCGAGCGTTGCGCGGTCGTATTCGTCGAGCTCCGTGCTCTGGGGAATCGTTCCGGCGTTCGTGGCGGCGGGAGCGCTGGACACCTCGCGCATCAGCACCAGTCGAGCGCCGTCGCCGTCGCTCTCGCGGACGTCGAGCACGCGCAGCAGCGTGCCCGGCGCGAACACGATCTCGTCCCGCTTCGCGGCGGCTCCCGGTCCGCCCGTCAGCTCGCGCACCCGGCGGCCCGTCGCCGACCAGATCACGTACTGCGGACCGGCGGGGCGCGGCGTGCCCGGCCAATGGGGCAGCCCGCCGACGGGTGCCGCATCGCGCACCAGGTTCCCCGGGACGACGCCGTCGTCCGCGCCATCGGTGCCGCGGAAGGCGGGGCCGCGGTACGACGGGAGCCGGCGCAGCGCCGACGCCACGCACGCGGCGTAGCACAACGCCCGCTCGTCACCGGCCCGCACGCCCCGGGCCAACTCGTCATGCCCCAGCGGACCTTCGGCGGCGTGCAGATACGCGTGCAGCGCGATCAGGTCGTCCCTGGCGTCCTCCAGCTCCGGCCCGCGCAGCGCGGGCATCCTGGTGAGCGCCCGCGTGACGGCGGCGCCGTGCCGCTCCCAGCTCTCCTCCGCCAGCCTCCGGAACGCCGCGCGTTGCGCTGCCGTACTGGCGTGCCCCGGCAGGAACGGGACGGCGGGCAGCGGTCCCGCGGACACGGACACGACGGCGGGCCGTCGGTGCGAGGGGCCGGCCGGGCGTGTTTCTGGTGCCGCAACGGGCGGTGGTTCGGGGGTCCGTGGCTCCGAGGTCTCCTCGCCTGCCTCGTCGCGCGCGGGAAGGCGGCGGGCGGATGCGCGCTCGGCCGGGGCGGAGGTGGTGCGGATGTCCGGTGAGGGGCTCGGCGGGAACGGGGGTGGGGGTTCCCACGGTTCCCGCTCGTCGCTTTCGACCTGGTGCGGGTCGGGCGAGGACGCCGCTTCACCGCTGCTCGTCGGCGCCGGCTCGCTGCCGGTGGGCGGCGAGGCGGAGTCGGGAACGGGCGCAGCCTCGGGAACGGGCGCAGCCGCAGGGGCAGGAAAGTCGCCGGCGGCGGGGGCGGCCGCGGCCTCCGGGGCAGGTCGGGCCCGGCGAGCAGGGGTGGGCGGCCCCTCGGCCGCGTAACGCAGCGGGTTCCGGGGGAGCGTTGTCGTGCCGTAGCCGGCCTCCTGCGGAGCGGCCGGAGTGGTCTCGAAGCGGATGGCGCGCAGGGCGTGTTCGGCGGCGGTACGACGCAGCGCGCGGCCGTCGTCCGTGCTCGCGCCGTGCACGAACAACCGTGCCTTTCCCCGGACTTCGGCGGCGAGTCCACCCAGGAGCGTGCCGAGTACGGGGGTCAACGACTCGTCCAGAGCCTGCCCGGCGCGTCCCACCTCTATGGCCGGGCCGTCCGGGTCCGCCAGCCGGTCCGCCAACGGCGGGCGCTGCTCGTCCGTTTCGGTCAGCCACAAGCCGGCGCGGGTCACCGCGATCTGCCAGCTCTCGGAGAGCCGGACGACGCCCTGTTCGGGCTGCACCCGGCTGTCGTGACCGTCGTCGACAGGCGAGGTCCAGCGCTGGAGCCGGGGGGCCGGTGCGGGCGCGCCCGGCTCGGCGGGACGGCACCGCACCTCGTCCACGAATGCCTGCCACCGGGGCGAGCCGTCGGCGCCGAGCACCACCGCGTGCACGCCGGACCGCGCCGCCGAGCCGTGCGTCAGCAGCGGCATTCCGGTGCACGCCGTGACCTCGGCGCCCAGCGTGTCGGACACCGCCTGGACGGTGGGCAGCACATCCCGGTGGCCTCCCGGGGCGATCCTGACCAGGTTCCGCGTGGGCTCCGGCAGTGCGGTGAGGAGCTCGACGACATCGCCGGCCGAGACGTCCCCGCCCTCGGGAACGCCCAGCAGCACGGTGGGTCCCCGAGGATCGGCCGGTACGGCGTAGCACAGGTCGCCCAGGCCAGGCGGGTCCACGTCCCTGGACCGGGCGAGCACCCCGGCCGGGATCTGCTGGATCACGGAGGCGGCCCCGACCTTCTCGGGCAGCAGCTCGATCGCCGGCTGCCAGTCGGGCGCCGGCTGGCGGGGGCCGATCCGCTCCGGCTCTGCCCCGTCGGGCAGGAACCGCCACCAGCTCCCCTCTTCCCCCACCGGCCCCCCGCCGGCGTACGGACCCCGGGCCGGCACGAACAGCCCGCCGCCGGGCACCACGAGAGCAAGCCCGTCGGGCGCGACGACCTCCAACTGCCAGGCGTCCGCGATCCGGCGGGCCAGCGCGGGTGCCTCGAGACGGTCGTCCCCGGCCGCCGTCATGACGAGCCGGACCGTGCGGATGCCGTCGTCCCGCAGCTCGTCGAGGACGCCGCCGAGCCGGGGCCACAGGTCGGCGGAGTGCGACGCGTCGGCACCGGTCAGCACCGTGACCGTGTCCGCGTCGGCGGACAGGACCCGGGCGAGGTCCGCGACGTCGGACGTGCCGAGGGCGTCGTCGGAGGGCGTACGGAGCAGCCGGATGCCGTCGTACTCCTCGACGAGCAGCCGCTCCCCTCCCTCGCCTGTGTTCGCGAAGCCCTCGGCCTGCGAGGTTGGTGCGGACTCCGCCGCGGCCGACCGGTCGCCACGCCTGCCGAACCACCTCGACCGGCCGCCGCCGGTGCGGCTCACGGTGTTGTTTCCGAGCCGGGTTCGGAATTCTCCGAACCGCCGGGGGCGTCTTCCGTGCTGTGCTCTCCGGCCGGCTCCCCGTCCACCGGATCTACCGGGTCCGCCAGGTTCGCCGGGTTCGCCGTCGCCGAGCCGATGTCCTCGGTGCTCATCGTCAGCGGCCAGTCGTCCACGGACGGGGTACGGGGCCCCGTCGCGGAGCCGGAGGCGGGGGCGGTCTCAGGCTCAGACCCGGGCTCGGCCTCCGCCCTGTCCATCGCCTCCTCCAGACCGTCGGTGTGCAGCACCATGCTGACCGGAGCCGAGCTGTTCAGGCACAGGCTGTACCCCTCGGGAATCCGGTCCAGGAACTCCCGCGCCTTCACCTGCTCGAAGCCCAGCCGCCCGGCGAGGTGGAGGTACTGCGGCGAGGTGTAGACCGGAATCACCGGGGTGCCGTCGGGCGCCGACGCGCGCACCGGGTCACCTTCCGCCGTGACCAGTACCGCCACTTCGGCGCGCCCCAGGGCGCTGGTGACGTCCTCGGCGGGGCCGTAGCCGGTCGTGGCCAGCTGGATGGCGGCGTCCACCTCGTCGGTGGGCTCCGGCCAGCCCATCGCGCCCGGCGAGGGCCGGTAGTCCTCGTTGTCCTGCCACTCGACGATCTCCCCGTCGAAGTCGGAGCGCCACTGGCCGACCACGGCCCACTCCGGCGGCGGTCCGTCACCGGACCAGGCCGGGTCGATCAGGTACAGCCAGTGGTTCGGCGCGAGCCGGGCCGCCTCGATGAACTCCTCCGGCGGGGCGGGGTCCACCATCGCCGTACCCGTCGCGGCGTCCGCGGCCTCCTCGGCCCCTGCGTCTGCGGTACGGACCTCGCCGTTGGGCTCACTCATTCTGTCCTCACTCGCTGGTTCGTACGGTGTCGTATGGATCGGGAGCGGTCATCGGCACCGCCGCGTCAGGGCTTGCGTCACGTGCCACGGATTTCGGCTCGGAAACGTTCAGTCCTGGGACGCGGCCCGGAGCGCGCCCTTTCCGATGAGCAGCGCCACCGGGGCGGAGGAGCTGAGGAACAGCACCTCCTCGTCGTCGCCCAGCCGCTCCAACAGGTCTGTCATCGGCATCACGTCATGCCGGGGAAGCTGGTCCGCCTCCAGGCCGGACGAAGTGGAGAAGACGGCCACAGCGGGGACACCCTCGGGCGTCTCGTCAACCGAGGGCCGCCCCTCGTCGTCCACGCACACGGCGACCTCGGCGTCCGCCAGGGCACGGACAACGTCGTCCTCCGGCCCGTAGCCGGTGGCAGCACGCTGGACGGCCCGGTCAGCGGAGCTGACCGGTTCGGGCCACCCCATCCTCTCGGGCGACGGGCGGTAGTCGGGATTGCGCTGCCACTCGACGATCTCCCCGTGCTCGTCGGTGCGCCAGCGGCCGAGCATCGCCCAGGTCGGCGGTTCCTCCCCTTCCTCGCCGTTCCACTGCTGGTCGACGACGCCGAGCCAGTGGTCGGGGGCCAGCTTCGCCGCCTCGGAAATGTCCTCGGGAGGAGGCGGAAAGCCCGGCTCACCAGGGCGTACGAGCGTGGGTGGTTCCTCCTCGGCACCTTGTCGCCGGACGTCGTCCTCCGGGATCGACATAGCTGCTCTCCAACGGTCGGTATGTGTGGTGTCGTTGTCCCAGGGGTCAGGGCACATTCGGCGTGCTGCCCCCGGTGCCGCTGCCTGACGGTCCGGCCCCGCCCGGGCTCGGAGTGCCCGGCTGCCTGCGAACGTGGGCGGGCAGCCGAGGCGGTTGTGGCGGCGCCGTTTTCGGAACCTGCCAGTTCGTGCCCTTCCAGACGCCCGGGTTTCCGGTGTCGGCTTCGGGAAGCAGCAGGATCTGCCGCGGCCCCCGCGGGTTGCCGGGGTTCTCACGGAGACGGATAACACCGGTGAAAGCCCATCCGGTCCGAGCGGTGTAGTTGCTGTGCTGCTGCACCAGACGGAAGGCCGATCCTCCCAAGCCGGAGATCAGGAACACGATCCGCGCCTGGGGCTCAAGTTCCTGCTCCAGGGGCGCGTTCCGCAGCAGTTCGCAGAACTCGCCAAGGGCCACTGGGACGGCGGCGCCGGGCAGGTGCATCACCCGGCGGCCGTTGCTCTGTACCTCCAGGTCGATCCCGTAGACGGGCAGCGCCTTGCCGCTTTGGTCCTTCCTCAGCCACGGCGCGGCTTCCGCCCGGACGACGGTTCCGCCTCCGGGCCGCTGCTCCTCCCAGAAGACTTGCGTCATGTCGATGCCCTGGGGCAACGGGATGCCTCCCCAACCGTACCCATGGCCCGCGCCGTCCGGCGCCCTCCACAGTTGCTCGAACGCGCCACGCCGCTCCAGGTCGAACGCGGGGTACTCGTAGCCGGTTCGGCTCACCCGGCCCGCCGCATCGGTCTGGGACATCAGTTCCGCCAGCTTCTCCCGCAACTCCTCCGGGGACAGCTTCACATCGAGGTGAAGCTGGGCGGGGCCGGACGCCTGGGGTGCGCTCTGCGGCTGCCCGCGCAGTTCTTGTTCGGTCCGGGCGGCGGCCCAGAAGGCTCGCGCGATGTCCGCCGCGCTCGGCGGCGGAGGGCTGGTCGCCAGGCCGAGCTTGGTCTTGAAAGACTGTGCGAGACCCATCACGCCCGACGGAGCGGCGGACGGAATCGGCAGCCCGAGTACCTTGCGGGCCTGGTGGTCGACGGAGCCGCCCTGCCATCGCGTGAGGACCGCCTGGATCGCCGGGTCGGGGAACGCCTGGGTCAGCTTGATGTCCGGCTTGGCGTCCAGTTGCCGCTGGCCCTTTTCGAGAGCGGCCAGATAGTGGTCCAACGTCAGTGGGGCTGCAGGGCCGGCGACCACACGAGCGATGTACGTCCACAAGTCCAACCGGAAAGGGGTGATGGAGGCGAGTTGTGAGTCGTTGGCGCGCATCCTCTCCAGCGCCGCGATCCCGCGCAGCTTCTTTACGTGGTCAACCGGATCGTCCTCCACGACGGGCGAGAATTGCTGCCGCAGTGCGTGCACCAGTACCAGCGTCGTCTCCAGGATCTCCTCCGGTACGGGACCGTGGCCGCTGTACAGATCCGCCTTTCGTGCTAGCTCCGCCAACTCGTGCCGCTCCGGCGCCGGCTTGAACAGGACGATCTGTCCCAGTCGGCCGGCAGCGGTGGCTTCCGCCTGGAGGTAGCCGTCCCCGGTACCGGCGAACGAGGTGTTCGCGACGACCCACCGCCTACTGACGTCGGCCACCCACTGCCCGAGTGGCAGTTCCCTCAGGGGATCGTTGACAGTCGGCACCGGCAGACTGTTGCGGATCCGCCACATGGGGTCGCCCGGCTTGGCACCGAAGCAGCCGTTGAGATAGAGCCAGACATCCGGCGGCTGGTCGGCCACCTCGGGCAGGGTGCCGAGCACGTGGCCGGCTTCCCGGACAGCCAGCCGCACGGTCTGTCCGCCATAGGTGGAGAACTGGGCTCCGCCCGCGAACGCGTGGACGTTGAGGGCGAACAGCCTGGGGAGGAAATCGACCAATTGACTGGTGATCACGGAGCGACGCCCATTCTCGCCACTCGTCGCGAAGTGGTACAGCATGGTGTAGGCCGCCAGCATCCGGCCCCACGCCTCCCGATTCCGCCCCATGTCGCTGTCCCGCATGAACGAGGTGCCGGACCACTTGGGATCGTCATCCACCCAGGGCCTGCGGTCGAGGTCTGTGTCCCAGAACTCGAAACCACTGCCAAGACTCTTCAGCCGCAGCGGTGTTGGCCGCCTCCGGTCCGGCCTCGGGTCGATCGGCACCCAGCCTCCGACTGGCGCGTCCCCTTCGGGGTCGACCAGCCCGAGGAGATGCCCTTGGCCAGTCCCGTCGGGGTGCAGCCCCCAGTCGCTGGTGGGAATCCACACCCGCCTGCCCAGAGCGTCGGCGACCGCCCGTGCGTACTCCATGTTCAGCACACCCGCGTGCGGGATCGCCAACACCACGGGCATGTCCTTGGGCTGCTTGGCCAGGGACGGGTCGGCCCTCAGCACATCGGCCAGGGCGGTCGGGTCCATGATCCGGAAACCGGTCTTCCGGTCCCGGGGCAGACGTGCCAGGTCGGGCAGGTCCTCCAGCCGAACCGGCAGTCGGCGCCCGTTCAGCGTCCGGCCGCCCAGCAGCAGCCCACGGCGGTCGGCCTTCGCCGCCGCGACCACGATCGCCGAGTCCGGCCACGAGATCGCCATGCCCGGGACGCTCGCCGCCTGCCGGAGTCGGCCGTTCTCGCTCAGGAACCGGCGCATCTTCCCCGGCAGAACATGCTTCACCTGAGTGTCCGCCAGCCAGCTACGCCCCTGCCAGCCGGACGTCGGACCCGTCACCGACGTATGGGCCGACAGCAGCGGATGCGTCGTGGGATCCACACGAGGACGCGCCAGGGGACCGGGGACGGCAAGGGGACCCCCCGCAGCGGGCGGCGCGAGCGTGCCCGCGGGGGGCGCAGCAGTCAGCACGGGCTCGGGAAGGACGTAGGCATGCGTGCCCCCGGGCGGCAGCGTGCCGGAACCGTCCGGAGACGAACCGTCCTGCGCTCCCGGGGCAACAGCCCGCTGTCCGAAGAACGCCTCCGCCCCGCCCTGCGCGAACGCCGACACCGCGCTCGTGGGTGCCGGGCGCCGGCTCGCGTCGCGGGAGGAGTCGTGCTCCCGTACGCGGGAGGAAGCCGCCTCTACGGAGGCGGAGGCGGTGGCGGTGGCGGAGGCGGTGGCGGCGGCGGAAGGTTCGAATACCGCGGGAGGCGTCCAGGTGGTGCGCTTGAAGCGCCCCGCCGTCGCGCCGGGCTTGGGCAACAGCACGATCCTGTGCGCCGAGCCCGGAGGGGAGCTCCGGCGTAGCTTCGCCCGGCCCGTCCAGAGGTGGGTGTCGCACCCGCTGTAGTCCGAGAACCGCTGCATTCCGAGCATGGTCCCGCCGCCTCGACCGGCGACCAGGACGACCACCGATACTCCCAAGTCCCTCCTGGTCACGGCCTTCCACTCCGGGTTGGCCCGCAGCAGCGCCAGGATCTCGCCTTCCGTCGCATGTACCTTGCCGCCCGGGAGGTGCATGAGGAGCCGGCCCGGACGTGCGTCCCGATCAAGGGTCACGACGTATTCGCGCCGGGACTTGGCCTTACGCCACGGAGGCCGTTTCTGTTGCGGGACCGAACCATCGGCCGGGTCGACCCAAAGTCGGCTCGTCTCCACTCCGTGCGAAAGCCGCTCACCGCCCCAGTTGATGCCCTGCGGTTCGTCCGGCGTACCGATGCGGAGCGACTCGTCGAAGGCACCGCGGGTCCGGAGGTCGAAGGCGCCGAGCGCGTCGTCGTCCCGCACGTCCCAGCGGGCGGCGAGGGCCCTCGTCATCAGTTCACGCAGGGCCCGGCGCCGGTGTGCCTCCTCATCAGGACCGTCGAAGGCCCTGTGCAGCACCCGGCGCGCCAGCACCTCGGCCTCGTCCCCGGACAGCTCGGAAAGTGCCTGACCAGCACCGGCCATGGCCCACAGCACGCGGGCGCGCTGCGCGCGGCGCACCCGGACACTGTCGTCCTTGATAGCCAAAATCGTACGGACCAGGCTGTCGCCAAGCCCGTCAAGCACGACGATGGCGTCCACCAGCAGGCGGGCCATGCCGCCCGCACCCAGCCGTGGGCCGGGATTGGTGGAGAGGCCGGCATCCGGGTCGGCGGCCACCTGCTCCCGGGCGGCGGCCAGGACCTGCCGGTACGCGGCCTTCTCCGGGTCGCGGTCCGGATCGCCCCCCTCCATCTGCCGGGCCAGTAGGTTCCACATTTCCATACGGAACGGGGTGAGGCGGTTCAGGTCGTCGTCGTTGGCGCGCAGGCGCTCCAACGCGCCGATACCGATGAGTAGTTCGTCGTAGGTTCCGGGGTCGTCCTCGACGTCCTCGCCGAACACCGCGCGCAGCGCGCGTACCAGCCGCAGGGTCCGCTTCAGCACGGTGGGCGGCACCCGGCCGGTCCCCCGATGCAGCCCCGCGCGCCGCGCCAACTGGGCCAGTTCCTCCCGCGTTGGCTCTCGTCTGGGGGTGACGACACCGCCGCGGCCATCGGGTGAGTGGTAGACCTTGCCGGTGATGTACGCCGTGAGGGTGCTGGCTTCGGCGGGCAGCCCGGTCACGTTGATGAAGTGCTGCACGAACGACACCGTGTCCAGCGGATCGTCCACTGGCCGCACCCCTGGCGGGCCGTGCGGCGTCGGCTCCAGTGTTTCGTAGTCGTGGTGAGCCGTGGCGCCATAGCAGACCGGGAAGCGCACCTTGAAGCCCGGCGGCAGTTCGCCCCGCGCCAGCTTCGCCCGTGCCTCCGCGAATTCGGGCAGGCTGGCCACGAACCGTGCGCCCTCCTTGGCGCGGAGAGCCTTCTCCTTGGTCTTCCCCCCGATCCGGATGGCCGGCAACACCTCCCCAGCAGTGCCGTGCGCGGAGAAGACGAGCACGGCCGGCGGCGAGGGGTGCGTCTCGCGGTAGAGCAACTCCCGGCCATCGCGGGTGGTTATCGTGAAGTGGTCGGTCTCCGTGCGGTGCCGATAGCCACGCAACTGCTGCTCTCCGTGGCGGTCTTCGTGTATTCCATCAGTCGACTCACGGCCGAACGGCTCACCGTCGGGCGCGACGACAAGCCGGGTGTCCACCTGACTCGCCCGAAACCGGGTGCCGTCGAGTGCGGTGAACCAGGGATCTGCGGGGGGACGGTGGCTCTCGAGTCTCGGCTCGACCCGGGCCCAGTCGCCGTACGGGAGGTCCGGGTCCTCGTCGAGGGTGGCCGGGACGTGTACGCCGTTGTCGTCCTCCACCAGCCGCCCGTCCCGGGTGTGCGCCCAGACCGTACGGTCCAGCTGGTCGGCATGGATCTGCGCAGGTGAGTAGAAGCCGGAGGCCCCGAACGGCAGGACCAGCACCACCGGAACTTTGCGGCCGGCGCGGGCGTCCAGTTCGGCCAGCACGTCGTCGGCGGCGACCCGTTGCACCAGGCTCGGGAGGTCCATGGGTCGGCCGTCGCTGTCCAACAGATCGCCGTGCTCGTCGATATCGACGGCCAGGATGTACGCCAACTCTCCCCATGGCGCGGGACGGTAGTCCGTTATCCGCGGCACGCCGTCGCGGATCTCATAGTGGCACTGTCGGCCTGCCGCCACCCGGATCACCGCCTGGCTCGTGAGATTCCGCCCGACCGACACGGTCTCCGTTTCTCCCCGGTCATTTGTCAGTTCGGCCCTCAGCAGCGGCCTACCAGCCAGACGCGGTGCGGGGTAGCCGGCGGGCTCGTCCGACGAGTCGTCATCAGAGTCGGACTCGAACTCGGAGTCGCTGTAGTGGCTCAACTCGCTTTCGCTGTAGTCGCCTTCGATGTACGCGGAGGCCGTGTCGGAGTCGGAATCGGTGAACGAACCGTCCCACCCGGTCTGGGAGGCCGACCGGGAGGAGTCACCCGCGGCGGCAGCCCGCTTGCCCCGGGAGATCGATGGGTCGCGGCTCTCGGTTGTGTCGTCGTCGGTGACGCCTTCCGTGTCGTCGGTGACGCCTTCCGTGTCGTCGGTGCCGTCGCCCGCGTCCGCGTCCTCCTCCTCATCGGAGGGCTGCACGCCTGGTTCAGGCGCTTCCTCCGAAGCACCGTCGGGATCGTCCGGCATCCCGACGCGATCGCCGTCCTCGTCTCGTACCAGGAGAACAGGCCGGGCTTCCCCGGAGGACACGCCGTACGACGCCACCTCACCCTGGGGATCCACCAGGGCGATCCGCGCGCCGAGCGCGCGACTGGCCATCGCCACCAGCGCAGCCAGCGGAATCCGGCTTCCCTCTTCCCCGTCGAACGGTTCGGCGATCACCACCCGGAGTCGGTCCAGCGGAATCAGCCGGGCGTCGGCGGGGGCCAGCGGGACCAGCTCCCCCTGGATGCTCTCCGCGGCGGTGAGGTTCGCGTCGGCGCCGATCGATCGCAGCAGGCCCGTCGAGAGGCCCCGGCGCTCGTCAAGTTCCGGCGCCGTCACCGACGACAGGTCGTCTTCGACGACGCCGCGGGCGACGATCCGGCGGAAGCCGTGAGCGGTGTCGGCCCCCACAGCATCAAGCAACGCGGGCGCCGCGTTCCGGAGCGCGGCGTGAAGGAGATCGACGTCCCACTCGTGCTCCCCGAGCTCGCGCAGCGTGTAGACATAGCCGTCGAGTTCGGCCGTATGGGACCCGGTGCGCCGGTAGCCGACCGCGGATGCGGACGCGGTGCCCTCGGGCGTGGTGTCCCCGAGCGCGCTCTCCGCTGCGGGGACCGGTTCGGGGATCACGGAAAGCCGGTGCGACGCATCGCGCCGTATCAGCGGGCCCGGGCGCCGCCGGCCTGGCTCGGCGAAGTACCCCAGCCGGCCCGGAGCACGCAGTTCCTTCGGAGACTCCGTCAGCTGCGGGGTCATCATCTCGGGCGAGGCGAACAGTTCTTCTGCGCTCATGGCCGAACTCGAGGAGTCCTGCCGAGCCTGCGGCGCAATCGGTTCGGGCGACGCAGGCCCCTTCCCGCCCGAGCCCGAGCCCGAGGAAGCCAATGTGCCCTGCCGCACCGGAAGCGCCCAGTAACCCTCTTCGACCATCATCTTCTTGAGCTCGTCATTGCCCCGCGTGTTGATCTCGGTCTGCAGTTTCCGCCAGCCCTCGTCCTCCACAGGAGCCAGCGGAATCTTCGCGTTGAACGAATCCCTCGAATGGATCGAATACAGCGACGCCTGCCGCGGACGCGGCTTCCCGTCCTGCATATCGATCGTGTACCGATAGAACTTGAGCCCGCTCACCCGCCCCTCGCGAATCGCCTTGTCCAGGTGCACCATCTCTTCCTTCGACAGCACGCTTTCCCGCACCACACCGGTCAGGATCATGCCGCTCACCAGGCCGTGCAGGCTCACCACGAACCCCATCGACATCCTCGTCCACAACGCCATCAGATTCGGAGATCCCGACCACACCCCATGACCGAAATTCAACCCGTTGAAGCAACTCCCCAACACCGTCGCCTCAAGCGCAATACCATCGCCCTCCCGCGCCGCCTCCGTCGGCAGGAACGGCGAGATCTTCGACCACACCCACCCACGGGCCGTCTCCCGTTCGGCCGCCGCTTCCTTCTTCTCGTCGAAACTCAACCGGTGCTGATTCTCCGCCCACCAGTCGAAACGCACCTGAAGCATCCGCTCCGACTCCACGATCGCCATGAAGGCATCCAGCGCTTCCTCAACAGCCCCCTGACCACCCCCCACGCCATCGATGCGAATGGCCTCCAGCACCCGGTCCAGCGCCGCCGTGAACTCCGGTTTCCGCATCGCGTCGAACTTCGACATCCGCGCCAACAGCACCGCCCGATCCGCCCGGTACTTCGCCTCATCGAATGCCGCACCGTCATTCACCAACCGGGTATCCGGATACGTCTCGTCCGCTCGCCCGGCGTCGGCGGACTTCTCTGCGTCCCGGGCCTTCTGCGGCCGGTCTTGCCCCGGCGGATACTCCGTCACGAAATACGTGGCACGCCCCTGCTCGTCCTCCAGCAGATGCACCCGCGGCGGACCGCCCGCACGCCCCGGCGTCACCGCGGCCCGGCCCACCGCCACATGCGCCGTCACACCCGTCGTATCCGCGATCAACTTGGCTCTCTCACGCGCCCTCTCCACGCTCTCCGCCCCACTGCCCAGCGCACACCCCAGCGACGAGACGGACGAGGCCCCGCCCTCGATGGCCCTCTTCAACACCCGCACCGCGGGCGACCCCTCGGCCAGCCCCGGTCCCGCGTCCCTGTCGTGCGAGGCGAAGAACACCGTTCCACCCGGGCCTCCCCCACCCGGCAGCACCCGACGCGACGCCACCCGTTCCCCGCCCGCACCCCGCTCCCACCAGACAAACTCCGACACCTCGCCCAACCGGGCATACGCCCCTCGCCGCGCCTCCCAGTCCCCCTCGTCGAACAACCCCACGGCCGCGATCCGTCCGCCCTCACCACGCACCTCACGCACCACCGGAACAGGCCCGGGAGCGGACGCGGCCTCTCCGTGCCCGGCTTGCTGCCCCGGCATACTCACGGCGCCGTCAGGGAGCAGGGAGCCGTCGGGGTAGGGCGCGTGGTGGGGCCGGTCGGCTCCACCTGGGGGCTGCCGCCGGCCCTGGGGGCCCGCAGGGGCCGCACGGCCACCAGCCCCGCGCGGTGCGGACTCGGCGCTTACGGAAGCTCCCGTCGGCGCCGCCGCACGACGGCCGCCCTGCCGGGCCGAGCGCGCGGGCGAAGAGGCCGCCGTCGCGGGAGCCCCAGCCGGCGTCGAGGGCGGCGTCGGGGTCGGAGTCGGGGTCGGGGTCGGGGTCAGGGTCAGGGTCGGGGTCGGGGTCGGGGTCGGGGCCGAGCTGCGCACGGGAGGGGGTACGGAAAGGGGGTACTCCCCGTCGGCGTAGAGGTACTCGGGTTCCATCTTCTGCCAGGCGGCGACCGTCGGCGCAGGGGCTCCCGCCGGGCCGGGCAGCAGGGTGAGCACGTGCTGCCCGCGCTCGTTCACGCCGGACAGGTCCGCGGGCAGCGAGGTGAAGTGCACCGGCCGGGCGAATCGCTCACGGATGATGTCTCTCATCGCCGGGTCGATCCTCTCGAACCCGTCGACGGACATCACCACATCGGCGTCTCTGGGATGTTCGATCAGAGCGCGGTCGGCGGCCAGCATTTCGATGAACGCGCCTATGCCCATCCGATGCTGGGTCTCGCCCACGAAGATCGTGATGATGTCGGGATCGTCACGGTCCACCGCGGCCCCCGCCACCAGGAACGGCGTGGGCTTCTCACCATTGACGGTCGTCTCGCCCGCCCACGGCGCGTCCTTCAGCCCTTCGGGGGTACGGATCCGGGACAGATCGACCGTGGAGCGCTTCGACCCGGGCGGCCCGAAGTACCGCCCCTCACTGGGCTTGCTCCCCTTCCCGACCGTCTCCACCAGCGTGTCGTTGCCGAGTGTGTCCTCCGACGTCGCCCAGCCGTGCGCGGCCACCACGTCGGGGTCCGCGGCGGGCCAGCCGGCCGCGAAGGCCGCGGTGTAGGCCGCGCGCAGCTCCTCACGCAGCCCGTCGTCCGGCTGAACGCCCGCGTCGAGACGGAGCGCTTGCACGAAAAGCTCGTCCGGCTCGGTTTTCCAGTCGGGCAGCGTCTCCTCGGCCTTCACCCGCGCCCAGAACACCCGCGATCGCTGGGACTCCCATACCTCGTTCCGCGTCCGGCCGAGCGCTTCGGCCACTTCGTCGTCCAGGTCCGCCAGCCGGGCCCACTCAGCTGCCGCGTCCACGGCGGGGAGCCTGACGAAGTCGGAAAGCCGCGTACCGGGCCGCTGCGCCCTCGCCTCGGTCAGTACCGCGCGGTACGCGGCCTGGTCCGCGTCGGGGCCGTCCTCCGACCGCGCCGCCACGACTCGCCGGAACAGGTCCATGGTGAACAGACCCACGTCCTCGAACCGGCCGTCCGCGTGCCACATGTGATCGAGCGCCACGACTCCCCGCAGCAGGTCCAGAAAGTCCCGCGCATTGTCCACGTTCCAGCCGAAGACCAACCGCAGTGCCCGCACCGCGCGCAGCATCCGAACCCGGATCTCCTCCTGCGTCACCTCCTCCGCGTCGGCATGCCACCCCAGCTCGGCAGCCAACCGGTCCAGCTCCGCGTCATCGGGCTCCGGGGCACAGATGATCCACCGACCGGGCCTGCCCCAGAGGTCCGTGTGCAGGAACCGGACGTATCTGCCGTCCTCAAGTTTCCATATGCCTTGCTTGCGGTTGGCGCCCCTCACATGAAGGCGGGTCGCATTCGCGATGATCTGCAGCTTCGGAACCACCGCGAGCGGATCCGGAACAAATGCTTCCGCTGTCGCGCCCAAGATGTCGACGACCGGTATCGCAGAGTCCGGATATTCGGACAGCTCGCACTCGTCCGTGATGAGCCAGGTTCTGGGGTTCTCGGTCACGCTCTTGCGTCGGTAGAAGCGCCGGTAGTCCTCCTCGTCGGACACCCGCTTCTTGGAGCCGTCGGACCGACGCAGCGTACTCCCCTTGTTCGATCCGTGGCCGCTGTTCCTGTATCCGTCGCTCTCCTTCCCGGGAGCCGGCAGGCGCAATTCGCCCGACATCCTTTCGGTGACGGGATGCATGTGCACGAAGGTCTCGATGGTGTCCGCGTGGCGGAGACGGTCCTCCCAGACTTCGGCCATTTCCTCGTCGTCATACCAGCTCCGGCCGGTCTGCTTGCCGGTCGTCGCGCTGATGGTGGCCCGGGTCTGCACGTCGCGGAAATCGGCCAGCTCGTCGCCGTACCGTGGATCGCGCCCCTTACCGGGCGGATTGGGGATCCAGTCGCCCTGACGCTTCCCGTGCCGGTGCACAACATCCACGGTGAACGTGCCGGATTCCTTGCCCAGCTCCACCTCGCCGCTGTGTGCCCACACAGTCATCCCGGTCCGGTCGGCGAGCAGCCGGGGCAGGTCCAGCAGTCGGTCACCGGCGAACGGAATGGCCAGCACGATCGGAGTCCCGTCGGGCAGCTGCTGACGCGCCACATCGGCCGCCACCAGCTCAACGAACTCCTCGATGCCGACCAACTGTTTCGACCCGTCGGGCAGGCGCACCCACACCCTGTCGTGCCGCCCCTCGGCCGCTACCACATAGGGCTTCCGGTACCCCCTCCACCCAGGGGTTTCTGCCTCACGCCGCTCCTCGGAGCCGTTCGCGCTCACCGTGCGCGTGAAACTGCGCGTGTGGTCCAGCTCCACGACCCTCTCGTGGAGCCAGTTCAGCCCGGGGAGGCGGGCGCCATTCCGCGTGAAGTACCGCTGCCGGTCGGCCGCCAGCAGGCCCCGCTGCTCCAGCTCGAAGGCTGCCAGCTCCGCGATGCTCCGCGCCCGCCCGGCCGCCACCGCCCGCTCGACCAGCGAGAAGAACGTCTTCAGTTGCGGGGCCCGCACCATGTCGAAGGGCCTCAGATGGAGAACCTTCCGGGCCAGGGCCTCCACGTCCAGCGGCTTGCCGTCCAGCCGTCGGTCCTTCCTCCGCAGCGCATCGAGGGTTTCGACGGCTTTGGCGTCCGTGGCGCCGCCGAGCAGGACGGCCGCCCGCGGCCTGGTGTCCCCCTGCACCTGGCCGAGCTGCCGGGTGTTGAACGCTGCCCTCGTCAGCCGCTGCTGCCCCTCGGGCACACCTCGCTGAAGGCCCGTCAGCTCCTTCTCCAAGCTGGTGAGGAACTCGTCGCGCAGTTCCTCCGCGATCTTCCGGCCCGATGTCTCGTCCGCGCCGTATCCGGCGAAGGCGATGGTCGGCAGCGAGACTCCCAGCCCTCGGTTCCGCAGCCCCGCCCTGGCCACCTTGGCCGCCAGCCCTCCTACGGCTTCGGTACGCTGCGCGCCCCTGGCTCCCTGCCGCGCGACCGGAATCGGCGTCGACTTCGGCAGCGCCGCCAGCGGTGCGGCGCTCACCGGCTCGGTGACCGGGCGGACCGGGAGCCCGGGACCCCCGGACTCGGAAGCCCCCAGCCCCGGCGTCGGCTGGCTGGACGAGGAGAACGCCCGCCCCGGAGCGGACCGCCGCGACGTCAGCACGCGCGTGTCCGTATCCGACGCGGCAGCCGTGGCGGGCCCCGAGGCCCTCTCGCCCGCCGGCCGCACCCGCCTGCCCCCGTCCCGCTCGGGCCCGGCGGCCGACGGCGGGGGCGGCTGCGGCCCGGCCGACGGACGCTCCGGGGCCTGCCCAGGCCCCTCATCGCCGGGCCCGAACCCATCAATACCCTGATCCAATTTATCGATCACATAGTGCCATGCGATGACCATGGCCTGGACACCAAGAGGGCGGCTGCGAATCACCATCCCCAGTAGTTCACGCCTCCTCGTCACCTCCCCGATGACCGGGTGATTGCTCGTCCAACGCATTCCGGCGAGTTCCTCGAACACCGCCGACCGCAATTCCTGCGCATCGACGGAAATGGCGGGGGCGAACGCGGCTATTCGGCGACCCGAAGTCGTCAGCACATCACGGTTCGCGAAGATCTTGTCGAACATCCAGGCCCGTGCGATGAACTTGGCCCGGATGTCTCGGCCCTGGCGTCGCACCGGATCCCGCAGATCCCGATCCGAGTCCAGCACGGTTTTCAGATACGGGTACTCGCCCAGCCACCTCTTGCCGGTGAGTTCAGCATCGACGGCCCACAACAGCTGCAGCTCCCCGTCATTGACCTTGACGCCGCTCCCTCGCCCTTCCAGCCTCCGCCTGTGTTGCTTTCCGGTGAGATCGCGGGCCATACAGGAATGCGCAACGAACTTTGCCTGGACGCCAAGAGCCTGGCCCCGAATTGCATGAGGCAGCCGCCTGTGCATGTCCATTACGGTGTTGAGCAGCGGGTATCCGCCCAGCCAGCGGCTGTCGGTGAGGTCGGCGCGAGCCGCCAGCCACAGCTCCTGCTGCTCATCGGCGGACAGCCCACTGGCGGCTGCGCTGGTGTGCTGTGCCGAGGAACCGAATCCGTCACGACCCGCTTCGAGCTCCTCCAGTACATGAGCCCGTGCCATGAACTTGGCCCTGGTGCCGAGATCCAGACTCGAAGCGCCCGCCGGCAGAAGCCCGTGCCTCGCCGCAACAGCAGCGGTGCCCGGAGGACCGCTCTCCCAGCCGCATGCGGTGAGTTCAGCGCTAAACGCCGACCGCAGTTCCTCCCCCGCACCGGCGGACGGCTGCACGGTAGCCGCGCCGGACTCCGCCCCCGGACCACCAACGGCAGCGCCCTCGCCGCGTCCCATGGGCGATCCGTTCCCGGCAGCCGGCGAACCGCCGGGCGCCCCGTCTCCGGAGCCGGCCTCCGCCATACCGACGTCACCATCAGCATCGCGCTGGCCCGGCCGGCCCGCCAAGGACGTCCCCGCCGCCGAACCCGACGCACCCGCATCCCGCTGCCCCTCCACGCCACCGGGCGCGCGGACGACCACGCCGCTCGGCGTCGTGGACGTTCCGTCCGGCCCTTCGTCCGGTCCGCGGCTACCGGAGCCTTCCGGCGCGGCGTCCACCGGACTGGTGAGGACCTGCCTCGGCGGCCCGGCCGGACCGCCCGGCGGATCCTGCTGAACCTGCACGCCGCTGCCCTTGAACCAGCCGCGCCCCCTGCTGGCTTGGGCGGCACCCCAGTCCTGCGCGATGACCGCGGCCCGGACTCCGAGCTCCTTGCCCCGAACAGAGGCGTCCAGCTTCGTATGCTCTGCCACCACATAAATGGTTTGCGGGAACTTGCCCTCCCAGCCACCATCGCGGAGTTTGGCTCGGACCGCCTTCCCCAGGTCCCGCGCCTCGTCGGTAGAAGGATCGTCGTAGCCCTTGATGCTCCACTCATGTGCGATGGCCTTGGCCCGGACATCGAACCCCGCACCCCGAACCGAAGCCTCCAGTTTCCCGTGCTTCGCCGCAATAAACCTGAGATCCGGGCGGGGTTTCTCCCCCCAGCCACGGTCGGTGAGTTCGGCTAGAACCGCAGACCACAGTGCTTTCGTCTCGGCAGGGGAGAGAGTCGCGGAATCTGCGCCGGACCCCTGCACCCTGGAACGAGACTCATTTCCCGTGCCGCTTTGCTTGACGATCCAGCCCTGTGCGATGGCCTTGGCCCGGACATCGAGCCCCGCACCCCGAAACGAAGGGCCCAGGTCCCGTTCCCTCGCCGCAACAGTACTGTCAGCCGGGGGAGCTACCCACGTACCACGGGACTCGCCTATTCGACGGAGCTCGGCACGGACCGCCGACCCCAGCTCCGCGGCCGTACCACGGACCGCCGACACCAGCTCTGCCGCTTCGGCAGGACTCATTATGGCCACGGCACCGCGGTTGGTGGGCAATGGGTCCTCGGTGCTCTCTGAGTCGACGGCGTGATCGGATTGGCCGAGGTTGCCGGTGTTGTTCCCCGACGGGTCATCCTGCACAGCAGGCTGGGGCGTTTCCAGCAACCGCCGCAACTGCTCGCCCAGCAGCGGGTATCCGTACACCTCCGAGCGGAGAAGCCAGTCGTACATCTCCCGTGCCCAGTCCGGCGTGGCAGTCCCCGTGACGAGCACGTCCCACATGCTCCTGACCACCGCGCGCTTGGCGCCCTCCATGGACAGATGGGTGAGGGTGTCCATTCGGCTGAGGTAATACGCGTGAGTGTCTCGCAGCGAAGTAAAGGAATCATCGTCATACGGCCATGGAGGCAGGAAGTCATCGCCACGCGGGAAGGGGAACGGGAACCAGGGAGAGTGGTCCTCAGAAATCACCACGACAGGCTCAGCCGGCAGCCCCCTAATACGGTCATCCATGAAAGTGTCCCAGTTCCACGGATTTTCCCCCACATCCGCACGGAGGGCATTCTGAATTTCCCTGAACTGCCCGACATAGCGCTGCCCCGGCTGAACCGGCGGCGCGCTCATGGCCGGCAGCCACTGCTGCTCCGCCAACAACCCCCGGCCCAGCACGTGGTCGAACACGGACACCACAACGGACCCGTCGGGCAGCAGCACATCAACAGCCGGAACGATGCGGTGCGGCACCTTCACGGTCTCCTGGACCTGATTGGTGGCCGCTTCCGCGTTGTGCGTGGAGAACGAGAGCATTCCGGCCCAGGCGACGGAAATCTTCCGGACCGGCGCGCCCCATTGCCGCAGTTTCAGCGTGATCGCATGCGCGCGCAGCTGGTCACCGGCTTCGGGGTAGTTGTACGGCAGCTGCAGGCTGTTCCCGTTGGAGTCCCGATACTCCAGGCCCTCCAGTTTCTCGTACCACAACCGGGCCAGCTCCCACGGGACCGGCTCCTGGACCGGATCACCCATCACATGGCTGATGTCAGAGTGATCCTGTTCATGTCGGCCGATTTCCTCCAACACGGTCCGCAGATCCATGGCGAACAACTGGGAATACGCGTCGAATACCGGCCACAGCTTCGTCAGATCGCGATCCAGCGTCCGCAGCAGATCCCGGGCGCCCTGCCCGTCCGCGCCGGTGACGAAGCTGTGGAGCCGGCGCGCGAACGACTGCACCTGGGGAAGCCGCGCGGGATCCGACGCGGAATCGACCGTCACATCTCCCAGGCCCGAGCCCTGGCCGGGGGGTGCGGACTCTTGTCCCAGCCCCTGCGCCACCGTCCAGGCAAAACGCGGGTCCAGCCCTCCGCCATCAACCGCCTGACGCAGCAAGTCAACAGGGGAAAGACCGGTCCCCCGGCGCACTTCCGCCTCAAAAGCCGGGGTCGACGCGGCACCCACAATCGAGGCCCGCCGGGTCAGCACCCCCAGCAGCTGCCCCACATCAACCGCACCGGCGCCCATGAAGACCTCACAGAACCGGCGAGCCGAATCCTCCTCAAGCCCCCGCACACGCGCCGGATCCGCGCCAGGCACCGCCCCCGAGGCGCCGCGCCGGAGGTCTCCTTCGCCCGCGAACCCGGGAGGCTGCCGGTCCTGGGCCCCGGAGCCGTCCCCCGCATAGCCGAGCCCCGTGGGCGCGTCCACCAACGCCTGGGCGGTGGACGAGGACTGCGTCAGCGGCGCCAGCGCCTTCAACCGCATCTGCCCGTCAGGGCCGATGACCGCCGCCCGCGTCTCCACCGACACCGACGCCACTCTCGGCGGGACGGACGAGACGCGGAGCGTGTCCACCGGGAGCGTCAGGTCCACCCACACCACACCGTCGTCACCGCCTAGGTGGTACGCCGCCCACGCATGCCCCGGCCGGCCCTCCACCTCACCGCCCAGCCGACTGCCCTGACGCCGCGCCAGCACGAACGCCACCGACCCCGGCCCCGCCGCCTCCACCCCGGCGGCCACATCCGCTGACGACCACACCGACCGCCACCCCGGCCCTGCCGCGAGCGCCCACTCGCGCCCGCTCCCGCCCACCGCCGACTCATCCAGCGTCCCCGCGCCGCGCACTCCCTGCGGATACAACTCGTCCCGCAGCCCCTGCACCAACTCCGCACACCGCTCGACCGTCGGCTCGCCCGACCGTGACGCCGACGGCCCCCGCCGCACGACATCCCGCACCCGCCGAGTCAACTCGTCGCGGCTCAGCAACCGAGGAGACACCGGGCCCACAGGACTCCCCGGCGACGGCGCCTCAGGCGCGCGATCCAGGTCCGTGGCCGCTACCGGGCCTGCGGCCCGGGCCGCAGCCGCTGCGTCGCCCATGTCCGGGGTGACCGAGGACCACGTTCCTGACGGGGCCTGCGACTCCGTGCTTCTCGGGTACACCGCGAGGGTGTAGACGCCGCGGCCCTTGTCGAACCACGGGGCGACCGGGTGTGTGGAGCCGAAGGACTTCTTGCCCGTCATACGAGCGAACTCATCGAGTCCGGTGCCGATGGCGAACGTCGTGACAACGGGAACGTTGCTTTTCAGCGAGCGCAACTGCGGGTCACGGAAAGCCAGATCGACGAGCTGCCCAACCGGAGGAGTGTCCACGAGCACGCCATGCACGAAGGCTCGCTCAGGCCAGGGGGCCGGTTCCTGGCCGTACGAGTCGAACGATTCGACGATCGAACCATCGGCCTTGCGCTTCCGCGTCCGCTTCAGCAACGTGACGATGCTGGAGTCGAACTCCATGGGAACGCTGAAGTCGAACTGCTCGGGATGCAGGTGCTGGGCGTTGATGAACCTGCCCCACGGTATGCCGTCCTGTCCGCGGACGAGGGTGGCGGATGACAGCGCGCCGTCCCTCTCCAGACCGTGAGAGGCCAATGCGTCGGGGTCCTCGGCATCCCGGCCGGCCACCAGCGCCCTGCTCAGCGCGACGATGGAGTCATAGAAACGCGAGGCGTCGGGTGCGGGCAGGCGCAGCATGGTCTGCGCGAACGTCGCAGGGGTGATCGTGGAGTCCCCCGCGAACGTCCCGCTTTCGATCTTGTCGATGACCTCCTGGATCTTGACCAGTGTCCACAGCGCCCTCGCCCGCTCTCTCTCCCCGAGCGGCCCGATGGCTTCCAGCCCCGCTACGTCCCTCACCGCGCTGTCGACATCCTGGTGGGAGTGCATCCAGTTCAGTTTTCCGATGACGCCCGGCAATGGGAGCCAGTCGGTCAGCGGGCCCCTGTGCCCCGCGTCCCACCGGTCCGCGGCATCCTCCAGCAGACGCCGGTAGCTGTCGGGTGTGACCGGCTGCCCAGCCTGCCCGCTCCGCTGGTGCTGCCGCGCGAGAGCCACGAACAGTTCCATGGTGAACCGCTGGGCGCCGGGACGGTTCAACGCCGGATCGGCCTCCCGCCACATCTCCAGAGCCCCGATACCGCTCACCAACCGCGTGTACTCGGCAGTCCCGCCCTCATCCACGAAGGCACCGAACACCAGCCGCAACGCCCGCACCAGCCGCAACGCCCGGTACCACACCTCCTCGGACGCCTCCCCCGAACCGTCATACAGATGCGCCATCGCCGCCACACGGTCGAGCTCGGCACCCTCCGGCTCCGGCCGGAAGGCCACCCAGTACGACCTCTGGCCGCTCTCGTCCGTGTAGACGAGGTAGATCGGCACATCCGCACCGGTATCCGGGAAGCGGTATTCCTCGGGCACGGCGTTGTTCTTGAAGCGGGTGGTGTAAACGGTCCGCTTTTCCATCTGAGACGCGCGCTGAGCATCGGGCACGACCTCCAGCAGGTCCACTCCCGCCGGCAGGCCGCCGGTCACCGGCTGGCTCGGCGAGGAGCCCTCCGGGGTGAACTCCGCGCCGAAACACATCGGGAGCACGAGGGGATGCTCCTTGGGCAGCCCGGTCAGCGACGCCAGGTACGCGATCCTGCGCGCGTTCTCCCGCCCGCGGAGCCGTACCTTCCCGTCCTCGGTGTAGTGGGTGACGCCCAACCGGCCGCCGTGGGCGGTCTCCACGATCGGATGAGGCAGTCCAGCCTCGACCCACGGCAGCACAAGCGTCGGGCTCTGCCCCGGGAACTCGTCTTCCCCTCCCACACGATGGATGTCGTAGTGCTTGGCCTCAAGGAGACGGCTGTACACGTGTGTGCGCTCGGCGAAGTCCCCTGGATCCGCGGCAGGGTCCATCAACAGGTAGCCGAAGACGCGGTGGTCCGGGCCGACGAGCGGGAAGGCGACCTCCTTCCGGTTCCAGTCGACCACACCGCTCTCACGCCTGACGGCCAGCGCCGTATCCCGGTCCCGCACCAGCCAACGCGACCGGATCTCCCCGTCCCGGGCCTCCAGCATGAGCACACTGCCGACCGACTGCCCCGGACTCTCCGCCGACACACGGCCGTTGGCGGCCCAGACCCGCCGGTTCTCACGGATCGCGGGCGCATCGAGGAGATGGAGGTTCCGAGCCGCGGCCCCGGACGTCAACAGCAGGATGTCGACACCCGCCGGGACCGGACGCAACGCCGGGTCGAGCGCCATCGCCTCGGCGAACACCTCAAACGGCACCTGCCGCTTGAACCCGGCACGGCCCCGCAGCTCGACCGTGTTCCCATCGCTGCCGTTCGGGGCGTAGCAGTACACATCCCTGCTCCACGGGCTGTCACCGACCGCTGGAACAGGCGCCCACACCGGACCGCTGACCGTTCCTGTCCTGCTCAGGTCCAAGCCCGCCAGCAGACCGCTCGAAGTCCAGTCCCAGCCCCGGTCCTGATACTGAGCATTCCTGCGACGGAACTGATCGTCGTACATCCCGTTGTGCACCAGATACACCGCGGAAACGCGCGCAAGAGTCCGTGCGTCCAGCCCCTCCTGGTCCATCGCCGCCTCAAGCAGATCACGACGATGCCCCGCCGTCACCGACACATCCGGCGCCAGCATCAGCACACGACGGGTCAGCTCGTCCACGTTCAATGGCCCGCCGGCCAACGCAGGCACCCCTGCACGCAGCCCGTCCAACCGGACCAGGGCGCCAAACTCTGCGGCGCTCCCCCACCCGCCCTGGGCCCGCTGCCCGTACAGCGTGTTGAGGATCCCCTCGTAGTGCTCCTGCCCGGCCCGCGGCACCGGCGGCGTCGGCGCACGTGTGGGCTGGACAGCGAGTGCAGGCGGCGACCCCGGCGGAGACGCGTTCGTCCCCGAACTCCGCGGCGCATCGTCCACGGGCCGTGTGAGCAGAGGCCGCCGGGCGGCGACGGGCTGACCTTCCTTGTGCTTGATACGGATGGCCCGGATGCCCTCGACCTCAACCCTGAACCCGGCGTACCTCCGTTCCGTGGCGGCGTCCACCACGGAACGCTCGGTCTCGGAGGACTGCGCGAGCAACGGCAGCGTGTCCTCCAGCGCCTGGCCCGCCAGCACCTGGCCCTCCGGCCCGACGACCACAGCGCGTGCATCCACCGGCGCCATGACCGGCGGGTTGCCGGAGACCTGCAGCTTCTCCGGCCGCGTCAGGTCCACCCACACCACACCGTCCTCGCCACCGAGGTGGTACGCCGCCCACGCGTGCCCCGGCCGTTGGCCCAGCCACCGCGCCAGAACGAACGCCGCGGATCCCGGACCCGCTCGCCGCAGCGCCTTGGCAATGTCCTCCCAAGCCCGCACCGACCGCCACCCCGGCCCCGCCGCCAGCGCCCACTCGCGCCCGCTCCGACTCACCGCCGAGTCGTCCAGCGTCCCCGCGGCACGTACCCCCTGCGGATACAGCTCGCCCCGCAGCCCCTGCACCAGCTCCGCACACCGCTCGACAGTCGGCTCCCCCGCCGGCACCCGCCGGGCGACGTCCCGCGCCAGCCCGGTCAGCTCGTCACGGCTCAGCAGCTGGGGGGACACCGGCTCCACGGCCGCCCTCGCCAACGACGCCACAGACGTGGGGTCCTGGCCCGCGGGCGGCAGCGCAGGGGCGTGCGCGGGCGCTGCCGCGAGCCCCGTACGGTTCTCTGCCTCCCACAGGGCCGCCTCGAACACCCTTATCCGCGCGCCCAGTTTGGAGAGGGCCGCGTTCACCGCGATCACGTCACCGGATCGGAGCAGCCACGTAGCGGACAACTCCCGCATGCTCTCGGCCACATCGCGCAGCGCCGCCGGGGCATCATCCGCCAGCAGGGCATTGAGCGCCTTGTTCATGTTCACCAAGCTGCGCCAGATCGTGCGCCTGCTCGTGCCCTCGGGGTTCTCGGCGGCCCGCTGCACAGCGGAGTGCATCTCGGTGAGCCGCTGCAATTCATCGCCCAGCCTGCCCGCCATCTTGACGGCCTCCGGCAGTGACGCGGTGAGGCCGCCGTCCTGCGCCAGTGCCGGATTGTGGCGCGCAGCCCTGCCGAACTCCTGGGCCACGAGGGGGATGACGACGCCGTTCAGCGGCACCTCCCTGGGACGGTCGGGCGCGCCGCGCCCCTCGACGATGATGAGCTGGCGCTCGATGTCAACGCCCATGGCGCCCATGCTGTAGGCCACGTCCAGATCCCCGGTGTGCAGGGGGAAACCCGGCAGGGGCGAGAGGAGGTCCTTCTTCAGCTCCCCCTCGCCCCGGCCGTACACGATAGAGCGCAGCCACTCGGCCTTGGTGGGACCGTCGTGCACAGCGCCGTCCCAGCCCTTGTACGGCCCGGGGAAGACCCGCTCCGTCACGTCATGGCCCAGTGCTCGCATGAGGTCCGGGAGCTGCTGGCCATCCCGGCCGAGCAGCAGCAAGTCGACGTCCGTGCGGTCCTCGTCGGTGAGCAGCCCGTCGTGGATGGCGCAGAAGTCGCTGCGGAGCAGCAGCCGGAATGCCGACTTCACCTCCTTCCGCTTCGCCCTCTCCGCCCGTGTCAGATACATCAGGGTCAGCCGCACGAACTCCCGTGCGCCCGCCGTCAGGGACCGGCCGTGCTTCGCGGCGAAGAACTCCTCGATCCGGGAGGTCTCCTGCCGGATCCTCTCCGCCTCCTCGCGCGGCAGCAGGCTGGTGATCACCGAGCGGAGATCCGACAAGCCAATGCCGTAGGTGACTTGCAGGACCGCCGGGAACCTGACGTCGTTGACAGTGACGAACGTGTCCCCCTGCCCCCGCCCCAGCTTCACGTCGTTCCGGGCCCCGTCGAGCACGTCCGACAGCCGGAAGCGGTGGTCCGGGTCGGCCAGTGCCAGCGCCCTCATACGCGAGACGGCTCCGACGATGTCCCGGAGGGCGCGCTCGATCTGCGCCATGTCCGACATCGGCTCCGTCACGAACTCCAGGTGGGAGTGGTCGAACGGCCCGCCGGACGGCCAGTCGGTCTCCAACCGCCACCCCCGCCCCTGCAGGAGCACGACCCCCCGGGAATAGAAGGGGACCGTGGCCCCCCAGGTTTCCACCTCGACGCCGAACTCCGCCCGCACCGGCGGCGAAAGCTGCCTGGAAAGTGCCGGTGGCTGCGGAGCGGGCGCGGGGACCGCCGAGTTGGCCGGGAACAGTGCGGCCGGTACGGGAGGCAGCGCGCCGGTGGAGGCCGGCGGAGGCACGGGAACCGCCGCCGGGCCAGCGGTCCCGGCAGCAGCCATTGCGTCACCCATTTCCGGGGTCTGCGGCACCGGCGGCGTCACCGCAGCGAGCAAGGGCGGCGCCCCCGCCGGGGGCGCGTTCGTCCTCGAACTCGGCGGCGCACCGTCCACGGGCCGTGTGAGCACGGGCCGCCGGGTGGCAGCGGAGGAGCGGCCGGGGAAGGGAATATGGGCGGCGGCGGGAGAACCCGTGCTGGGGTCGTCGGGGATCAGGTAGAGGCCCGCTTTGTTCGCCCTCAGCGTGTACGGGGCGGCCTTCGGGTCCAGCAGCCCTTCCGCCAGGGCTTCCAGCAGGGTCTCCAGGTTGCCGACCTTGCCGATCCATCCGCTGTCGCCGCGCAGCAGCGCCCCCGACGTGCGGTGGACGAAGTCGTCGCCGAAGCGTATCCAGCCGCTGGAGGAGATCGGCGGCTCGCCCGACGGGAGGGTGATCGCTCCGGCGCCGGTGACCTCGTACGTCAGCGGTGTCGAACTGGACGGCGAGGGCCGCCGATAGGTGAAAACCTGCCCGGAGTCGCCGCGCGTCGCTTCGGCGGCACGGTCCTTGGGCAGCTCGGTGACGTCGCCGAACCGCGGTTCGGCGAGGGTGAGTTCACGGCCTATGGGCCAATGCGCCGCGATCGGGTCGACTCTGGTGTCCGCCGAACCGCCGCGCAGCCCGGACCGGCTCCCGGACCCGGCCCCGCCGCGCCCGCGCCTGTCACGCGGCGGAGCGTCAGAAGGTCCGGCGGACGGCCCGGCAGTGGACAGGTGGGCTGAGGTGCCTGGGCGAGAAGTCAGCCCCAACAGCCCCGCCACATCCACGACGGTCTCCAGATGATCGAGATCTGCCGTGTCCTCCCATGCCTCCAGGAACCCGGGGGCCAGCAGCCTGTCCAGGCTGGGCAGTCCCAGATCACTCGTAGCGAGAGTCGCCGGGGGAGGCTCCGGGCTGGTCCGCCACGGATCGAACTGCTCGCGCAGCGCCAGGGCCAGCTGCCGGTAGTCATCCGCCTTGCCCACGCTGAACAGCCAGTCGTACTGCTGCCGCGCCCACTGGGGATCCCGGTCCTGCGACGCCAGCTTTTCCCAAGTACTCCTGATCACCGCACGGTGAATGCCTTCCCACGTATTCGCGGCAATTGTGTCAATGACACTTCGGTAATAGTCATGAGTTTCACGCAGCGAACGGATGGAATCGTATTTACGTTCACTGTAGGGGTACGGGAAAACATAGGTATATGCCTCGGAAATAACCACCCGCGGCTGGACCGGACCCCCCCTGTCGTCCGCGCTGGTGTCCCACCTCTCCGGGTGCTGCGCCGCTTCGCGACGGAATTCCTCCTGGATATCGCTGAACGCACCGACATGAAGCTGATAAGGCCGATCCGTCCGCACACCAATGACCTGCAACCACTGCTCCACCGTCAGCAGTCCCCGACCCAGAGCAGGGTCGATCACCATGACCCCAACGGAACCGTCGGGCATACGCACATCCACAACCGGAGCAATATGGTTTCCCCATGTCACCGTTCCCGGTCTGTCACTTGTCGCCCCTATCGCATTGGGCGTGACAACGGAAAGTGTTCCGACCTGCGAAACGGAAATCTTCCGCACCCGCGCGCCCCACTGCCACAGCTTCAGCGCCATCACATGGGCACGGAGCTCACAACCCGTCTCGGGATGGTTGTGCGGCACCGGCAAACTGTTCCATCGGTAATGCTGATACCCCAGCTGCGCCATCATCTGGTACCACGCCTGAGCCTGCTCCCACGCGACCGGCTCCCAGTACGACCCCCCCAGCACATGGCCGATACGGTCCCGATGACTTGATGACTGGAGCACATGCGACAGCTCGTCAGGCAGAATCGAGCCGTATCGATGGAACCAGGCATCGAAAACCGCCCACAATTTCTCCAGGTCCCGGTCCAGCGTCGCGAGGTAGTCCAGAGCGGCCTCGCCCTGACCGGCGGACACCAAGGCGTAGAGATGGTCGGTGAACTGCTGCACCTGCGGAAGCTGCGCGGGGTCCGAATCCGGGGCGACAGCAACACTGCCCACGCCGTGGTTGCTCGCGGAGAAGACGTGCGAGTAGCCCAGGCCGCTCAGCACCGACTGGACATGGCCGCTGTCCAGCCTCCCCTCGCTCACCGCCCGGTCCAGCAGCTCGGCAGGATGCGAACCGGTGAGCTGCTGTACGGCAATTTCGAACGCCGGTGTCGCCGTGGAACCCGCAAAAGACGCCCGCTGATTGAGCAGCCCGAGCAACCGCCCCACGTCGACCGGCCGGCCCTCGATGGCCCCGGCGAACTGTTGCGCCGAGTACTCCTCCATGTGCTGCAACTGCTCGGAACTCACGCCCTGCGGAGGCGCACCGCCGAGGGTTCGGGACGGATGCCCGGGCTCGATGACGCGGTCCTTGCCGTCGCGGACCTCCGTCACCATGATCTGGGCGATCTGATCCGCACGCTGCCACGACCACAGCCTCTGCGACGACGGATATTTCGCCACCAGTTCGGCCTCACGCTGCAGCGCGGTTTCCGTGTCCACCGGCTTGCCGCGCCAGTGATTCCGGTTCAACTCACGATTGACCGCGTCGCGCAAGTCCTCCTCGATCTCGGTGGCCGACATCGGCACCCGTACGCCGCCGCCGGCCTTCTCCTCCGCGGGAGCAGGGGGCGCCGCGGCTGTGGTGAACGGCCTGGCCTCGGTGCCGATCCGCTGCCCTGGAGCGGGCAGGGGCGCCGACGCCTGCGCCGAGGACTTCCCCGCGGGCGTGGAACCGGCCCCGCGCACGTCGGAGCCGAGATCCCGCAGCGCCAGCAGGGTCTGTCGCGACAGCCCCTCCGTCAGGCGTCGCACGAAGTCCTCGCTCGCCCCGTACCGACGAGCCAGCTCCATCAGCCAGTCCCGCGCTTCCTGGTCCGGTGCCGGAAGAACCACCCCGGGCTCCGGTGCGGTCTCGCCCTCCGGTCCCGCTCCGGTGACGTCGGCGGCCCCGGCCGGGACGAGCGTCTCATAGTGGTCCTGGCCGTTGTAGTAGACGTGGACCGCCGGTCCGGTGGCGTCGGGGTCGAGACGCCAGGTGAGGAAGCCGCCGCTCCCGTCCGGCTGTACGAGCACGAGGTTCAGGCCCAGCGAGCGGGCCAGCAGCGAGGGCGCCTCGTCGTAGAACGGCGACTGCCACAGTTCGGCGGAGGCCAGGGAGTCCTCGACGAGCTCGCCATAGCCGGTCGAGGCGAAAGCGGCGCGGTCCTGCTCGACGGTGTACGGCAACGTGGCACGGATGCGCCGCCACTGCGCGTCCGCGGCGTCCGCGCGCGCGTCGCCGCGGGGGGCGCGCAGCATGTCCAGCACCTCGGCCCGCAGGGTCTCGGCCTGGGCCTGTTCGGTCAGCTGTTGCCGCCGTTCGCCGAGCGTCGGCTCCGGCGCGGGCCGGACACCGGGCAGGAGGGCCCACACTGCCCCCGTCGGGAGGTCGGCCAGCAGTTCCCGGTCCTCTGCTTCGGCGGCGAGGCCGAGCAGTTGGTTCCGGCGCCGGGCATCGGCCAGCTGCTTGCTGATCCGGGCCCGCTGCTCGCGGGTGAGCTCGGGGGGGCTGGTACGGCCCAGCAGTTGCAGGAGGCTCGCCAAGTGGGGGAACCGGTCGTGGACGAGCGTCTCCAGCGGATCCCGGAGGGCGTTCTGGGCGCGGACAGCGGCGGCGTTCTCGGAGTTCTTGTACCACCGGACTGCGTGAGCACGCACCTCCTCCCTGCTCAAACCGGCGCCGTACGCATCGGGCTGCTGCGCGGCGAGGCTGCCCCGCACGGCTTCGACCAGGCAGTGCCCGTCGGGCCGTACGGAGAGCACGGCGAACGACCGGCCGTCGGCCGCGACCCGGCGCCGTGTATCCGTGTCCGTCGCCCCTTCCGGTGCGGGGCGCGGTTTGAGGGCTTCCTTCGCGCCCTCGGGGCCGGTGGCCGGCAGCGCCACCACCGGCGCGGGCGTGGGTGCCGGTGTCACCGCGACCGGGGGTACCGGTGCGGCGGGAGGCGGCGGGAGGGCGGCGCGGGCCTGCGGGTGGTCGGCGGCGCGGGGCACGGCCGCCAGGAAATCGTGGCCGCGCTCGTAGACCGTCACGGCGCGCGCGGCGGCGGTCTTCGGGTCGCCGAAGGTCTCGAACGTGCCGTTCTCGTGCACGAGCGTGAGGCGTATCCGGTTGATCCGCGCGAGCAGGTCGGCGGCCTCCCGCGCGGAGCCCGCGTCCCAGTGCCCGGCGCGGTAGAGGTGCGTGCGGATGAGCTTGGCCCGCTGGCCGGCGTCCGGGATCAGCGTCGCGGGCAGCCGACCGCCCCTGCGGTCGAACTCCGCCTCCTGCGCCGGGGTCAGGACGACGCCGGCCTCCCGCAGCTCCTCCCGGGTGAAGACCGCGCGGGGGTCCAGCGTGGCGCCGGCGCGCAGCGGGTGGGGGGCCGTCAGCGTACGCGTACGCAGTAGCGCGGTGGCCCGGGCGAGGTCGATGGTGTCCGATCCGGCCGCCGCTGCGAGTGCGCGGACCACCGCCTCGTAGAAGCCGTTTCCGGAGCCGGTCGGCTCATGCAGGTCGTGCACGCGGCCGTCGGGTCCGGTGAGCGTCCTGGGGTCCGTGGCCGCGTCGAACTTGGGCTTGCCGGCGCTGCTCGTCCCGTTCAGCGCATCCCAGGTCCAGGGGCGGTGTTCGTGGGCCGGGCGCGCGTCGGCCGGGGGCGTCGGCGCGGGCGGGGCCGGCACGGACGCGGCCGGCCGCTCCGTCATGTCCTGCGGCAGCACCGCGCGGTAGTGCTTGCCGGTCAGGTGGAGCACCACGCGGGGTGCGTCAGCGGGGAGCGGCTGGGTCGGATCCGGGTCGTAGTCGAGGAAGCTGCCGTCCTCCAGGACGACCCGTACGCCCTCCCCCGTCAACAGCGCCGCCAGCGCCGGGAGCACGTCCGCCGCGCCGTGGTCCCAACCCTGGTCCTGCGGGGCGTCCGCCGGGCGGCGCAGCTGCGCCGCGGCCAGGCCGCGACGCTGGGCCGCGTTCAGCGGACGGTGGGCGCGCTCGGGGACCGGCTGGTCTCCTGCCGAGTGCGGGATCACTCCGAGCGCGTCGAACTCGCGGCGCTGCGGAGTGTCGGTGCCCAGGTCGAGTGCCGCGCCGTCGAGTTCGGCGGCGGTGAACACGTCCCGCTCGTCCGGGGCGAGATAGGCCAGCAGCGGGGAGTCGTCGGGGAGCCCGTCCAGCGCATCCGCGAGCCGGGCCTGGAGCCCCTCGGCCTCGGTTGCGGCTTCGAGTTCGGGCAGCGCGGCCCCGGTGAGCGTGGCGTGTGCCTCGGAGAACGCGCGGGCGAAGGACCTGCCGTCCCTGGGAACGTCCTTCAGCCAGTGCCCTGTGCCGTCCGGGGCCAGGAGCGCGGCCGCGCCGTCGGGGGCATCCTCCGGGAGGGGCAGCGCGGTGTATCGCGCCGGCTCCTCGGGGATCGTCGCCAGCCCGCTGGGGCGTGCCGCTCGCGGGCCGGGCCGTGCCGCACGGGCACCGGGCAGCTCCGGCTCCGGCACCCCGCCCCGGGTCGGGAATGCGGCGTCGACCACCGGGTCGGCGGGGAGACTGTGCCAGCGGGTCAACCGGTCGGTGGCGGCGCGCACTTCGTGGAGGGTTTCGGCTGCGGACTCGGCGCGAACGCGCTGCTCCTCGATCTCGCGCAGCCGGTCTTCGACAGCCTTGTTGGCATCGCCCACAGCGACGGCGGCGGACTGCACCCGCTGCTCGGCGGCCGAGAGGTCCGCCGCCGCCCGGGCCAGCCGCGCGTCACGGGCCAGGATCGCCTCCGCCATGAGCCGGTCCCGTTCGTCCTGCCGCAGCAGGGCGACCAGGGCGTCGGCCTCGTCCTGTGCCGTACGCGCCTCGGTGACCGCCTCATCGGCGGCCCGTTGACGCGCGGCGTCGGCGTCCGGCGCGAGCTGGAGCCCGGCCTGCAGCGCGTCCCGTACGGCCTGGGCCGCCTCCGCCTCCACCTGGAGGGCGGGCTGGAGCCGGCTGGAGAAGTCGGCCGGCAGTTCGGCGGCGGGGGCCTCCAGTACGCGGTCGGCGGCGGCCACGGATGCCTCGAACTGCGCCCTGGCGCCCCGTTCGGCAACCCGGAGGACGTGCTGGAGCGCGTCCCGGCGCCGCCGGGCGGCGGAGCGCTCGGCCACCGCCTTGTCGACGGCGTCCCGCAGGTCCGGCAGTTCCCGGCGCAGCGCCCAGTACGCCTTGTCGGCCGCGGCCCAGGCCTTGGCCGCCTTGCCGGCCTCGTCCCACGCCTCGGCGACCTTCTTGGGGAAATTCCCGTCGGTGATCAGGCCGAGATTGCGGGCGACGTCCTCACGGACCCAGGCCACGACCACGGCCTGCGACTCGACGGCCTGCGTGCCCGGCTTGACGCCGCCGAACGGCCCCATCAGGTGGTCGCGGGCCCACTTGGCGACCGAACTGTCCTTGAACTGCCGGTCGGTGTCGGCAACGCTCAGCCAGTCGGTCGGAATGGCGAACGCGAAGGCCCGCCCCGTGTTGGGTTTGATGTTCAACTGGTGGGTCTGCTCGGGGGTGTTCTCGCCGGCCTCGCCCTCGTTGCCGTCCACGCCCGGGCCGATGCCGCCGGGGTTGTTCCTGCCGGTCGGATCCATCAGCAGGGTGGGGAAACCGCTCGGATCGGTCGAGCCGCCCTCGTCCAGCGTCACCGTGGAACCGTCGCTGGCGACGTACCGGACCAAGGACTCCATCCGGGAGCCGTCGGTCACCGCGAGGAGCTGAGCCTCCTCGAAGTGCGGACGGATGTACTCCGTGAGCGTCGCCTTCGAGCCGTCCAGCATCGTGTTCTCGGCCAGCCCGGCGGTCTGGTAGCCCCCGGGCCCGGATGCCTGCTCGAGGAACGCGCTGAGGGCGCGGCTCCCATGGCCGTCCTCCAGCGTCTGCGCGGAGCCGGTGCCCTCCGCGGTCAGCGGGGTGATGCGGGCCTTGCGCAGCGCCGACTCCAGTTCCTCGCCCTCGAGTTGCGCCGAGACGCCGGCGAGCCGGTTGTCGAACGCGCTGGCAAGGGCGAGGACGCCGGCCTCGTGGACGTTCTCCGCCCCGATGACGGTGCGGGCGTGGAAGCCGTTGGCGGGCACCGCGAACGGCTTCTTCGTCCCGTCCGGCCACTGGATCGACCGCCAGGCCTCGACGCCTCCGGCGGTGTTCGCCGGGTTGGCCCGCCCCTTCAGCACGTTCATGACCGGCGGCAGGGCCCCGATCTGCGGCAGGCGCAGTGGGTCGTCGGGGTTCTCGGGTTCCGCGCGCATCAGGCTGAGCGGGACGAGGTCGTGGAGCACGCCGGCGTCGTCCTCGTGCGTCACTCGGCGGGAGTCCGGGTTGCGCGGCTCGCTCCCCTTGGAGCGACCCATCTCCAGGGTGAAACGGACCCGGTAGTGCGTCGCGAACTCGGCGTGCGGCTCCACTGTGAACATCGTCCGCAGCCGGGCCACCGTGGCCGTGGAGGATTCGAGGAAGCTCTGTTGCCTGGTGCCGGTCCCGGTGAGCGCGGGGCCCGCCGCCCGCACCGTGCTGTCGCCGGTGTGCACCGCCTCGTTAGCGAGCAGGCCGGCATCGGCGCCCTTGGCGGAGGTGTCCGAACCGGTTCGGGTCTCGGTCGCCCACAGGTGGTCGCGCAGATCGGTCGCCGGCCAGAGCCGTTCGAAGGTCTGACCATCCTCGACCGGCACCAGCTGCACCCGGATGCGTACGTTGCGGCCCCCGATCCGGGCCCGCTTCCACCCCGGGCCGCCGATCCTGGCGACGGTGGAGGGGCCGGCGTCCGCCAGCTCCTGGCGCAGGGCGCGGGTGAGCCGGCCCGAAGCGAGCCGCCTGATGTTCTCGCGGCTCTCGTCGTCGATGCCCAGGTCCCGCAGCTTGGCCTCGAATCCCTCCAGGGCCGCCGCGGTGTCGAGGCTGTTGACCGTGTGGATGGCGAACGGGTGCTGCCGGAACCAGCCGGGCTGGGTCCATTTCCTGCGCGTGTAGGCCGGCCCCGCGCCCAGGTCGTCGCCGCGCACCAGGCCCATGGAGAGTGCGATGCGCTCGGGCACATGGCCGAGCCAGCCGCCCTTGACCAGCATCCACTTCCCGGCCCAGTCGTGCAGGCTGCGGAAGGCCGACTTCAGCGGCGAGAGGGGACCGAGGTTGCGCATCTCGGCCGCGAACTCGTGCCGGACGTCGCCCGCGGCCAGCACCGAGTACCCCTTGTCCAGGCGGCCGACCTCCGAGGTCACCGTCCGGCTGACGAGAGCGCTCTGTCCCTTCGAACGGAACCACGGCGTCAGGTGCACCCCGTAGTTGCCCGTCGACGTCGTCTGCGAGGTGCCGTGGCTCTCGCTGTAGATGACCGTGGCACCCGCCCGCTGGTTCCCGGAGCTGCCTTCGAGGCCGGAGGCCTTGATGTTGCTGCCGACGCTCACCTCCGTGTCCATCCGGCTGGGCCTGGTCAGCCCGCGCAGCCCGGTGACCCGTACGCGGTGGACGGTGCTGAAGAGCCAGTCGATATAAGGGCCCTTGGCCATCAGACCCGTGTTGCGCGAGCCCATCGGACCCGTGCTCTGGTCGAAGTCGGCCGTCAGGTACTGCGGCTGCTGCGTCCGTGCCGCCGCGTCGTGAGGAGCCGCCCCGGTGTGCGTCAGATTCCAGTTTCCGTGCGAGGCCTCGTCCAGCACTCCCTTCATGATGGCCTCGTCGTGGGGGGTGGCCACCACGGACATGGTCTGGTGCGGGATCTTGTCGAGCGGTCCCAGCCCCGACTGCCGGCCGGAGTCGGCCGACGGGCGCCCCCGCACGAGCTCCCTGGCGCGGGAACGGGACATCGACCCCTGCTCGACCCGGCCGGGCCCCCGGTAGGGGTTGTCGGCACCCGGGGCGTGCGGGTCCCGCTCCGGGCTGTGATCGGAGGGGACGCTGAGCAGCACCCGTCCGGTCACGGCCGGCACATCGGACATCCCCCCGATGAGATCGGTCTGCTCCTCGCCGAAGACGAACGGCTGGGTGCCCAGCACGCCGAGCGAGAACAAACCGCGCAGCCAGCCGCGGAACCGCCAGTAGCCGCCGGTGCTGACCTTCAGCGCGATGCCGTAGCTGTACAGGTGGCCCGGATCCACGGTGGCAGTGAGCGGGTCGAGGGAGGCGACGATGCCGTATCCGGACTCGACCCGCCGCTGCCAGTTCGCGCGGTAGCCGACCTGCGCCGTGCCCGCGTGCAGAGAGGCGACGTTGTCGTCCGTGAGGTCCGCGTCCCGGAGGGAGAACATCCCCTCCACCCCGGCCTCGGATCCCTGAACGCCGGACTGCCCGCCTTCGACGGGGGTGCTGCCCGGCACACCGCGCCGCAGGACCGAGTCGGCGTGGCCCTCGAAGCGCCGGTCGAACAGCTCCGCGTCGAGCCAGATGTAGCGGCGGTCACGGGTGAACCGGCCGGGCTCGACCAGTGTGATACGCGCCCCGGTCGTGGGCAGGGGCTCCAGGTTCCCGACCAGGGAGTGGTGGGAGAGCGCGTTGATGACCTTGAGGGTGTTCTCCAGCACCGTCTGGTAGTGGCCGTGATTGCGCCACCTGCTGTCGTCCGGATCCCCGAGCTCGTCGAGTGTGGCGACCATCCGGGGGTACTTACGGGAGACCGCGCTCAGGACCTGCTGGGTGAAGGCGTCCACCATGGTGTTGCCGGCGCCGTCCCGGTAGCGCCCATCGGCGAAGAAGAACTGCTCGGCGCGGCTCATGCCGAGGGTCGGCGGGCTGTTCTCGGTCAGATAGGCGGGCGCGTACGGCTCCTTGCCGTTCCGCTTGGCCAGCGTCGTCCCGTCGTCCATGCCGGCCAGGCGGCGGGCCTCGCCCTGGGTCATCCGGTCGAGGCTCCAGGTGCGGAAGGCACGGGCCTCGGTGTCCCCGGTCTTGCGGATGTAGACGGTCTTCTCCACCCGGTACAGCGCCGTGGGGGTGGACTTGGCCCGCCCTGCCGCCTTGACCTCGCCCGTGCCGCCGGTGACCATGGTCCGTCCCCGGGCGTGGGCGAATCGCGCGCTGGGCCCGAGCCGCAGCCGGGGCTTGAGCCGGCTCACCCAGTCCGCGAGCGCGTCGGCGACGCCGAAGGTCGGCAGGTTGAAGACGAGTCCCGCGGCGGCGCCCAGATCCGTCTTGTACGTCTTGCCCTGCTTGCGGGTGTTGATGATGCCCAGCTGGCCCAGGTCACGGATCTCGGCCAGATCGGTCTCCGAGGCGAGTACCGCACGTCCGGGGACCATCCGCTCGACGACGAACGCGCCGAGCGGAGTGCCCTTCTTGTCGTCGGCGAACAGCTGCGGCCCGGCCACCATGGAGGGCGCCAGCCGCCGGGCGTTCTGCTGGAAGTTCTCAGGGGAGAAGAACCCGCCCAGGTCACGGTAGGCCCCGGTCCCCGGCTCGGCGCCCACCCTGCCTGCCGCCCAGTCCCGCATCTCGGCGGTCGGGCCGAACGCCTCCGTGACGACCAGCCGGTAGTCCGACCCGGCCCCCAGCGCCATCCGGCGCGGTGTGCGGGTCCCCTCCTTGCCGGGCGCGGTCACGCTGTCCGGCAGCCGGGCGGCAAGGCCTCTCCACACTCCGAGGCCGAAGTCGACGTCGCCCGCCGCCTCACGTGCGGGGCGAGCCCGCCACGGGGTGCCCAGCACCCCGCGCTTGGCGGGACGCGGCGGCAGTGCGTCGGTGACCTTCACGTCGTAGTAGACGTCGTCGAGGTGCAGGTGGGAGTGGTCCACGGTGCGGGTCTCGCCGTGGTGCATCACCCGGTCGTTCATCGTGTAGGTCAGGTCACGGGACCAGCCCAGCCGGGTGGAGATCCTGCCGAACGGGGCGACAATCTCCTTCAGCGGCCCGATGGGGGCGCTGGGCGTCAGCTGCCGGGTCTGGCTGACTGTCTTGGTGCCGCCGGTGGTGGTCTGGCCGCGGTGGACGATGTCGGACCTGGTGGGCCCCTTGCCGTCGTTGAACCGCTCCCAGGCACCGTAGTTGCGGATCTTGACGTGCAGCTTGCGCAGTCGGCCGGACTCCGTGCGGTAGAGGAATTCCCGTCCTCTCCCGGCGAAGGAGGCCGGCCGCTCGGCCATTGCCTGCTGGACCCTGAGGAACACGTCCGCGCGGATGTCGTCGCTGTGCGGCGCCTCCGAGCGCCGGGCTGACGGTCGCGCGGACGGCTGCTCCGGCCTAGTTTCCCGGTCCGTAGAGTCCAGCTCCGTACGGATGCCCTGCACGACCTGGTCGGTGCCCCGCAGCCGCGCCTGGCCCGGGCCGAAGGTGAACAGGCTGTCCTCGTCGTGCTCTTCCTCGGGTGAGAAGGGCAGCAGGCCGTCGGCGTAGCCCGGAATCCGGCTGTCGTCGGTGAACGTACTGGGGCCGGGGAACCGCGGCGGCGGCGCCATCTCCCGGTCCATCCGGGCCGGTCGGCGCTCCTGGAGTTCCTCGTCGATCTGCGCCCCGGGCACCCTGGGCCGGGGGGCTCGGGCGGGCGGCACCGCGGGCGACTCGGCCGGCGACTCGGCCGAAGGAAGCGGCTCCGGGTCCCACAGCGCCCGGAAGTCCTCCCAGAGCTCGTTCTCGGCGACCGCGCCGTCGGTGGCGTCACTGCCCTCGTAGCGCTCGTCGCCAGAGTCCTGAGCGTAGGAAGCGAAGTGGAACAGCTCGATCGTCCGCTCGGCATCCGCGGCGCCGACGGACTGGTGCGTCCGGAAGTCGAGCGGCCCGACCTCGCCGTACGGCCCGGCCCGGAACACGTCGAACCGCACATCGAGAATGTGCGCCAGCAACGGCAGGAACGCCTCGCCTTCCTGCGAGTCCCAGTGATCCGACCAGTCCATGACCACGGTGACGAGAGCGCTCAACTCATCATCCTGGAGCGGCTCATGACGCAGCAGCAGGTCGGCCAGCTCGCCGCGCAGTCCCTCGTCCGTCGCGAGATCGCTCTCCTCCGGCAGAACGACGCCGAGCTCAACCAGCCTCGAGACCAGTTCCGGCAGCTCCATCCCGGCGACGCGTTCCGCGAACGACTCCTCCTCCAGGGCGCTCAGTCGGTACTGCACCAACATCTGACCGGCACCCCGGCCGCGGCCCCGCGCCAGCCGGTACGTGACCATCTCGCGGATGGCGGCGAGCACAGCGGCGTACGGGGTCGCCGCCAACTCCTCTGCCCGGCCTGCGAGATCGCGCCGCACCCGAGCCGGATCCGACAGCCACACGTACGCCGCCGGGTCGCGCTCTGCCAGACCCGGCACCCGGTCACGCAGCAACCTCGGGCCGCTCGCCAGCACGGCCGCCAGCAGGCCGTCGCCGCCTTGCGGGACGGACAGCCGGGTGCCCTGAGGGCGAGGCCGACGGGCGGCCTCGCCGTACGGGGACAGCCCGGACTCGGCGGGCCGCGCGCGGGGAGCCGTCGCCGACGTGGTGTCCGCCGTCTCCTCGGCCACTTCCGCGGCCCGGTCCGGCTCCGGGTTCCCGGATTCCACGGACGCGCTGTGGCTGATGACCGCCGCGGCAGGACTGCTGTGCGCTCCGGGCAGAGGCGGCGGGGTAGTGCGGATCCAGTCGTCGTCGGCAGACGTGCGCGCCGGGTCGGCCTGCATGGCGAGCATGGTCCACTTGTGCGGGCCATGGCTGTTGGACTCCAGCCGGGCCGGGTGCGCGGGCGTCAGCACGTTCCGGGCCGCGCCCTCCCGCGCGGCCACAGCACTCTCCAGTCCGGTCCCCGCCGCCGTACCGAACAGCTTGACGGGTACCGCGGTGAGCGGGCTGTCGAACAGCAGGTGATCGTCCCTGACGAGCGCCGCGACCTCTTCATGCGGCACCTTCAGGCGACCGCCCGGCAGGCTACCGCCGGGCAAGTCGATCTCGGTGCCATCCCCGTCCTTATCGGCCAACAGCCAGTAGTGACCGTCTCCACCGAGCCAGCGGATCTCGGTGTTTGTGTAGGTGCCGTCCGGTGACACACGGTAGCCATCGGCCAGCAAGGGGTCCGCCAACGGGCGGCCGGTCAAGTTGCGGCCCACGCTCTGGCCCGTGGGCGAGAGGATCTCGGTTCCCTTGGAGAACGCGCCCATCAGATCGAGGTGGTAGGCGGCCATGTCGACGGGATCGTAGAGATTCCGGCCGATCATCGCCCCGGCCGACATCAGCGACAGCACCCGCTCCAGGACCTCGTCCGTCACCGGACCGCCGTCGCTCAGGTGCAGAATCCGGGCCGCGGTGCCCTCCGGATCGGTGAAATCCGCCCAGGCACCCAGCGCCTTGGCCAGCCCCCAGAACGCCACCTCCCGCCTCGCCTGCCCCGGCGGGGTCTGTGTCCGCGGATCCAGCAACCTTTCGACGGCATCTGCCGAGAGCGCGGAAAACCTTGCTGCGGCGTCATCGAGCGTGGTGAGGGGCACGAAGTCGTGCAGGGACACCCGTCCGGAGGTGTTCGCCCGAAGCTCCCGCGCCGCCTCCAGCGCATCCTCCACCTCGGCCCGCATCTCGTCCACGTCCTCGAATGGATCCGCCGCCCGGATCGGCCTCCCCTGCCGTTCAAGGAAGGAGCGCACCACGAAGTCGAGCAGATCCAGCGTGAACGGCCCGGCCTCCGCAAGCGGATCTTCCCGGCGCATCCGCTCCAGCGCCGAGATTCCTGCCCACAGCTTCTGGTACGTCCCGTCTGGGTCGTCCCGGTCGGCCTCGATGCGATGGCCGAAGACGTAACGCAACGCCCACACAAGATCCAGCGTCACCAGCACGTCGCTGTCCGGCACATCCTCCGGCACCACCGCGTCCGAGAACCCCGCCGTCACGGCCAACCGGCGCAGCACCTCCGGACCAGGCTCCGGCAACAACTCCTGCACCGTCCCGCTCTCACCTTGGACGGTCGTCGCGATGCCTTCTATGGGCCTGCCACGTGCGTCGAACGCCATGAGCTGCGGCCGGTCGAAAGCGATTACAAGGTGGTCGGCCGCGGTGGCGGTCTTCTCCGCCTCCGTTCTCTGCCGCAGCGGATTGGGGACGAACGGCGAGGGCCTGCCATCGTGCCGGCTAACGAGCCGACTTCCGTCCCAGCGCGCGTTGGACCAGCACCCCGGAATCACGATCGGGTGGTTCTTATCGAGCGCCTGCACACTGGGACGGCGCTTCAGATAGCCCCCGAGCTGCTCGCCGGAAGTGGCCCTGGAACGGTTTGTGATGTCCACCACGAAGTAGGCGCCCGGCAGGGCGTGCAATAGGAATACATATGCGTTCCGCCATGTCCGCAGGCGCTTCCTGGGAGGCCCGATCATGTGATGGGTGACCGGGTCGATGTCGTACAGGGGCCGGTTCTGCACATCCCCCAACCGCCCCTGCCGACTGACCAGGTCATCATCGCTCAGGACGGCACGGTCCCTGGGCCGCCTGGTGCTCGGATCGGTGAAGGTGGTGCTCTTGAGGTGCCGGTCCATCAGCTTCGTGCCGTCCGCCATCACCATGAACCCGTTCCCCGCCTTGGCCCACGCCCCCTGCGGTCCCAGATCGAACGGCATGCTGACGATCCAAACGCCCTCCGGACGCTCCGGCACCTCCTTCGGCTCATGCCGCCCCAGCTTGCTGTTGAAATCCAGTCTCACGGCGCCGCTGTGCGCACTCACCTCACGCGAGAGCCCGAACGCGAGACCACGCGGCAAATCCAAACCGCCGTCCCCCGCCTTCGACCAAACCAGCTTCACCGCCGCCGAGTCGTCCCGCTTGTCCAACTCCCCGTCCATCGCGAGGATTTCGGTCAGTTCATCACCCGGAATCCGGCGGGTCGTCTTGTCCGGCCACGGCGCCACGGCATGATCCCGGCCACCCTCCGCGTCCAGCAGGTACTCCTCGTCACTTCCGGTCATGTCCTGGACCGCCGCGTGCCTACCCTGCAACAGCCCCCTCCAGGTACGGCCTGCCACCGTCCCATCTGTGTTGATCAGCAGATACCGGGGCGAGAGCACCTCACCCCGCGTGACTGCGTGGAACGCCGCCAGCGCCGCCAGGCTCCGGTCGCGGCCCTCCGCCTTCGCCTCGGCCACGACCGCGTACAGCTCGGCACGCGCCGCCGCGTCCACCGGCGCGGAGGGCTCCAGATGCAGAATCCGACGGGCCAGGGGGGCCGGATCAAACGCCCCCTCCTGCAGGTCCGGATCGGCCAGCCGTAGCTGGTCCAGGCGGGCGACCGCCACGGTGTCGGAGCGCAGCTGGATGTCGACCGTGACCCGTCCCAGGCCGCCCAACGCTGTAGTCCCTTGCGGCCGTGTCCCCTCGCGCACCTCGACCGTGAACACGTCCGACCCGTCGAGGTGTCCTCGGAGCGCCTGGGCGACCGCCCTCGCGCGCTGCCCGGCTATGCCCGAACCGGAGGAGTGGCCATCGTCTCCATACCCGGTCACCAAGAGGCGCGGGCCGGGAACACCCGCCGGGACGTTCGGCTCGGAGGCCTCCGCGATCTCCCGCACCAGCTTCGGTATCCGCTCGAGCTCGAAGGAGGTGAGCTCGTAAGCCCCGCCGGTGAACCTGAAGCTCGGCGACGCGGGCAGCAACGCCCCCGCCGGTCCCCAGCTCGGCGGCGTACCCGGCAGCACGGAAGCGGTGGCGGAGCCGACGGTGGCGGGCCCGGCGACGGCCTCCGCATCGGATGCGGTCGTCGCGGGAAGGGGACGCCCCGTCGACCCCGGCTTCCCCCTCGCCGACGCGGATGTGCTCGCGGGCGCGGGGGCCGGACCCTCTGCCTCCGTGCCCGCGTCCGGTGCGGTGACCGGCGCGACGGACACCGGCCCCGCCGCGGTCGGCACCGAGCCGTGCGCCATCGACACCACCGGCGCCGACGTGGCGGCGCTCGTCGGCACCGCCTTCCGGGGAGCGGCCGACGTCTGCTCGGGCCCGGTCAACGTGGACGTGAACGCCCCTTCGGACGCGGGAGGGGCCCCGAGATCGTCCCATGTGGCGCTCGCGGCGTCGACCGGCGCCCGGACTGGGACGACGCGTGAAGCTCCTGATGCCGCGGGGCGCGGTGGGTCGCCCTGGTCGGGGGTCACCATCCCCCACAGGTCCGCCACAGCCGCCTGCTGACCGGGCTCCAAGTACACCGCGACGGTGTAGATGCCGGTCGTCTCGTCACGGTGCAGCCCGACCGGCGCCGTGGAGGCCCACGTCTTCTTGCCCGTGTTGCGTGCGAACTCGCCCGGCAGACTGCCCCTGATGGGATCGTATGGGGATCCGGACGGCATGGCCTCGGGACTCACCGCGATCAGCGGGGTGGTCTCGGGCCGCTTCCGTACCTCCGGGTCGCGGTAGGCCAGATCGGCGAGTTCCTCGTACGGCCTCAGGTCGCCGTTCACCAGATACACGAAGGGCGGCGGTCCACCCGGCAGGTGCCAGGGGGCGCTTTCCGTCTTGATGGGTACGTACGACGTGCCGTCGGGCGCCAGTACCATCACCGTGACGACGCTGGGATCGAAGCTCCCGGGATCGAACGGCGCGTCCCCGGGGGACCGGCCCCACACCTGACCGTCGGGGCCGCGCAGCAGCGTGGCCGGGGACAGCGCTCCGGCCCGCTCCAGGCCGTAGGAGGCCAGCTCGTTGGCATCCTGGGCGTTCCGGCCGGCGGCGACCGCCCTGCGCACGGCGTCGACCGCGTCGTCCCACCGCCCCGGATCCGGGCTGGACAGGTGCAACATCTCCGCCGCGAACGCACCGCGGTCGACGCCTTGTTGGAGCAACCGCTGGGTCTCGACCTCCGCCCACAGCGTGCGTGCCCACTCGTCCTCTCCGACCGGCGTCGTGACGTCGAAGTCAAGGACGTCCCTGATCTTCCGCTCCGAGTCCGGGAAGTCGTGCAGCCACGCCAGCGCCCTGGTGACAGGCGGCAGTGGTAGCCAACCGGTCAGCGGGCTCCTCCTCTGTCCGGCGCTCCTGCCCTCCGCGGCCAGGAGCAGGCGCCGGTAACCGTCGCGCAACCGGTCGGCCGGTGACAGGGACTGCGTTCCCTGCCCGCCTTGCGCGGGTTCGCGGCGGTTGTGTTCCTGCACGAGGGTCTGGAACAGCTTGATGGTGAACTGGCCCGTACCGGGCCGGTCCAGCGCTTGGTCGGCCTTGCGCATCGACTCCAGTGCCCCGATGCCGCGCCACAGCTTCGGGTAGTCCGCCCTCTTCGCCACGGAGGCGCCGAAGACCCGTCGCAGGGCGTATACCAGCTCCAGCGTCCGGGTCAGCGTCTCCTCGGACACGGGCCCGGTGTGGAGGTCCGCCTCGCGCGCCAGCTTGACGAGCGCGTCGCCCTCCGGCTCGGGCTGGAACTCCTCCCAGTGCAGTTCGTGACCACGCTCGTCCGAGGCCACGCCGAACAGCAACTCCTCTGAATTGGCCGTGCGTAGGTGACGGTTCTCGTAGTACACCGCGTACGTCTGCCGGCGGTTCTTGGTGGAGACGTGCTGGGCCTCGGGCCGGTCCGCAAGCAGGTTGACCACGGCCGGTCGCGCACCGGAAGCCGGCGGGTTCGGCAACGTGTGATCCGATCCCCTGGGCATCGCGGCGCCGCAATTCATCACCACCAGGGGGCACTCCAGGGGCAGCCCGGTCAGCGCCACCTGGCGCGCGATCCTGCGCCCGGTCTCGGGGCCTTGGGTCTCTTCCACCCCGTCCGTGGTGTACCAGAACGTGAACCCCGGCCGACCGTGGACGCCCGCAAAGATCGCGGGGAGCTGCCCGGCCCCGGCCCCGGCCCACGGCACCGGATTCAGGCCACCCGAGACCTCCCGGCCCACGCGGCGGATGAGATACGACCTCACCTCGGCGACCCGGCGCAAGCTATCAGTGCGCTTCCAGCCACCGTCCGGCTCGGCGGCGAGGTTTATCGAGATGAAGCCGATGAGGCGGTGGTCCGGGCCGCCGAGCGGGAAGGTGATCTCCTTCTGGTTCCAGTCGACCACGTCGCCGCTCAGCAACTCGGCCGCTGCACGTATCGTGGCCGGATCCCGCAGTATCCAGCTCCCCCGAACGCCCTTCTTCTCCTGTGCACTCAGCCTGAGCTCGGACCGCTCGGACCCAGCCCACTCCTTCATACCTTGCGTCGCCCATACCTCCCGGTCGTACTTGCCCACGAGCCCGTCCTGGACGTTGAGGTTCCGCGCGATGGCTTCGTCCATCGCCAGGAGGACGGGAAGCTTCGGCGGCAATTGGGTCCGCATCGGGTCGAACGTCATCAGTTCGGTGAACACCTCGGGGGGCACGACCGGCTTGAACTCCGGGCGACTGCCACGCACCTCGATCCGCTGCCCCCCCTGGTCGGTGTCCGCGGCGAGGAGGTACGCGTCCGAGCCCCACGGGCTGGGACCGGCCTCCGCGACGAACGACGTACCGTCCGCGCGGTGGATCTCCGTCGCCGTCTTGCTCAGATCGAGGTCCTCCGGCACGCGCCGCGCTGTCCAGTCCCAGCCCCGGGGACGCTGGGCGGTGCCACGGAGATACCGGGGCTCGAACACCCCCTGGCGCACCAGATGGACCGCGGACAGCACGGACAGCTTCCGTGCCCCCTGGGTCCGCGGGTCCATCGCCACCTGCAGCAACTCGCGTTGATGCTGCGGTGTCACCGGTTCGCCCGGCTTCAGCATCAGCACATGGCGGGTCAGCGCGACTATGTCGAGCGGCCCGGCCCGCAGTGCTGGCACCTGCGCACGCAGCCTGTCCAGCGAGGCCAGGAGGGCCACTCGCTCCGTGGTCGGCTGCGAGGCGCCCGGGGGCCGTGGGTCGTACAGCCCGGAAAGGATCTCCTCGTAGTGCCGCGCCGCCGCCTGCGGCGTCAGCATGGCCGCGGGCGCAGGCCCGGTAGCGGGCACGGGCCCCGGCGGGGGCGCGTTCGTCGGCGCGTCGGCCGGGGCAGCCGAGAGGTCGTCCGTCGGGTCGCCGGCCAACACCTCGACCACCGGCAGTGTGAACACCCGCCGGGACGGACCGGCGGCAGCAGGCACCTTGATCGCCCGCAGGGCCGCGTCCGCCATCGGTGCCGGCCGCGGATCCAGCGACCGAGTCCGCTGTCGCGCAGAGGTGACCGGGCCCGTTTCCACGGGCGGATAGGACTCCTGGGCAGGCGGCGGTACAGCGGGGCTGGTGGTGTCGTCCGGGGCGCGGTCGGGATCGCCCGACACGAGGCGCCCCTTGCCCTTGCCCTCGATGTCCGACGACATGGTGGCGATCCGGGCCGGGGGAACGACGCCGGTCTCGGCCAGGCCCAGGTCCGCGCGGACGGTGTCGAGGAACGCCGGGGCCGGGGCTGGATCCGGGGTCAAGTCCCCGCCCCGGCTGTGCGTCAGCAGCTTGCCGGCGACCGGCCGGACCGCGTCGCGGAAGGTCTCGCCGCCGTGGTGCGAGACGACGGTCGCCCAGGTGCGGGCGAGATCCTCGGGGGTGGCGTCCGCCGGGGCCGAAGCGGCGAAGTCCGCGTACGCCTCCTGCCAGATCCGCTGAGCCACCCGGTCTGCGATGGCCTCGAGTTGCCCGCTCCAGGGGCCGGTCCGGGCCATGAGGAGCCGCGCCTGGTCCAGCGGCGTCAGGCTCGTGGCGTGCATGGGCAGCGTGCCGTCGCCCATGGTGGCGAGGACTTCCTCTTCCGGATAGCCGGCCGCCCCCAGTTCGGCGGCGCTTACCGTCTCGTCCGGATCGAGCGGCGAAGAGTCGCCGCCCAGGTCCTCGGCCGTCAACCGCTGGGCGAGCCACCGGCGTTGGGCGTCGTCCGTGGGCCCCGGGATCTCGGAGCTGTCGACGCTGGTGAAGCTGGACACGGAGCTCGTGTCCGAGAAGTCATCGAGGTCGCTGGAACTGCTCTGGGACGAGACAGAGCTCGTCTCCGAGATGTCGTCGGCGTGCGGGGCCTGCTGTGCGTCCTGCTCTGCTTCCGGACGGGAGACAGGGGATTGCGGCTGTTCTGGGACGCGGTTGCCCTGGCCACCGGGTTGCTGATTCCCCGGCTGATGACTGCCCGGCTGCTGGCCCGCCGGCGGCTGACTGCCCGGTGCCACCGGCGCCTGGGGTGCGGCGCCCGGCGCAGGGGTCGCGCCCTCCTCCTCGGGGTCGAGCACCGGGTTTTGGCCGGACGTGTACGGCTGGCCCTCCGGGCCCGCGCCGCGCCCCTGCGCGGGGGGCTGAGCACCGTGCACGCCTTCCGGAGCCTTGGCCCCGGGGCCGGGGTCCAGGAGGTTCTTGTCGCCCTTCAGGTCGGCCGCTTCCGGGTCGACGCCGCCGGGAGGGGACAGCGGGCCACCGTCGGCGCCCTGGCCCTCCGGCAGGGGGTTGAGGACTTCGCTCTCCGGGTTGAACATGTCGACGCCGCCCGGAGTGCCGCCGACGCCCTTGCCCAGGGGCGGGTTGACGTTCGGCACCTGCGGAACCTCGCCCGGCGAGACCCGGCTCACGGTCCCGAAGTCCGGTACGGGGTTGTTCACGGGCGGCGCCACGGGCGGGGGCGGGTCGGCCGTGTATCCGGGCTGTCCCGGCTGTCCTACGTCCGAGAAGTCTCCCTGCGGCGTGTACGGCGGCGGAGAGTCCTGCGAGTACGGCGGCGGAGGGGCCTGCGGGGTGATCGAGTACGGCGGCTGCTTGTTCCCGTTGAAGGCGCTGTTCGGGGACGAGGTCGTGGGCAGCGTGTCGGGCGATACGGGGGGAGGCGTGACCGCGGGGTCGTTGGGCCCCGTCGCGGGGGCGGGAGCCCCGTTCACGCCTCCTCCGGCACCGCCCGGCGCATCCGAACCGTTCCAGCCGCCCGGGCCGTTCAGATCGCTCTGCCGGAAGCTGTCGTAGTAGAACTTGGTGAGGGCGTTCCCGTTCGGGAACGCGCTCTGGTGCAGCCCGATAACGCCCTTCGCAAGACCCGATTCGATGCCGTGATGCACGACGCTGCTGAGCCCGGCGCCCCCGAAAGTCTGCCAATCCCATTCCCGGACGCCGTGCAGCCACCACCGACCGAGGTACTCGGCCAGGGACTCGCCGAGCCCTTCGGCCACGAAGATCTGACCGACCTCGTAGACGGTTTCCGGGACCGGATCCGGCTTCCTGACGAGATGGTCGAAATCCGGATTGTGCAGCCACTTCTTGTCGTTGAAGAAGTCCTCGCCCAACGTCTTGACGAGGTCTTTGTCGATCTTGGTGAAAACGTCGGTGTCGAAGATCTTCTTGAAGATCTTCGACATGCTGTCCTTGACGAGGTCGCCAAGCCCCATGAACCAGTGGGTGAACGCACCCATCAGGCCGCCGATCACCGCATCGTCCTTGATCGAGTTCCAGTCGACCTTGTCCAGCCGTCGATCAGGCTCGGGGAGCTCCATCTGGAGCTTCTGGACGGCGTAGTTCTGGAGCGCCTCCTCGATTGCCTGGAGACCACTCGGCATGACCGGCACGTAGCTCAGCAGCCGCTGGAGCGCCATGGTGATCCCGAGCGCGGCGCGCGCCCTGGCCGCCGCCGCCGCGGCCAGGGACAGTCCACCGGTGAAGTACGACAACGCGGCGAGCACCGCCAACTCGATGATCAAGCTGACGACCTCGGCGTACATCTGCCAGTCCGCCTGCTGGATCTGCTGGGACTGGGTCACCTGGTTGTTCGAGAGCGTGATCAGCTCGTCGTACAGCTGATCGAAGATGCTCGTTCCGCCACGCCGGCCGGTGAGTGGGCCCATGGACTCCTCGAAGGAGTCGGCCACCTCTTCAGGAAGCTCCTCGGCGATCCGGGTCACGGCGTCCTGGATCTTCTCCTGAAGTTCCGTGTACCCCTCCCTCGCGTGGTCGTACACCAACCTGGCGGCGAACGCCGCCTCCGCCACGCCATCGGGCGGCATCTCGCCAGTAAAGGAGAAGAGCACGCCCTTCTCTTCATCGGTCCAGCGCCAGTTCTCGTACTTTTCCAGCATCTAGCGCTTACCGCCGCCGGATTCGTCCTGGAAGGGACTGTTCCGCTCTGCGTCGCCGATGAGGTCTTTGGCGTCGTTGTTGGTCTTCTCGATATTTTCTATGGTCTCCGTCAGGTTGACGCCCGTTGTTGCCAATTGCTCAAGGATGAGCGTCCTGATGCTCTCCAGGGATCGATTCGTCTCGTCGTACTGCGGTTTCACCTTTTGGCCGTACTTGTCGTCCCCCATCCAGCCTTCGACGTCCTCTAGGTCACCACGGAACCTCGCGCCGAGATTCTCCGCAGTGCTCTTCGCGCTGTCGAACCCGCCGTCGAGGGCCTGCTTTGCCTTGGAAGTGTTGACTTCGAACGTGCTCATGCCCTGCCTCCCCCAGCCGGGTCCGTGTCGTCCTCGTGGATCTCGTCCCACAGCTGGCCCCGGCTGCGCCCGCCGCCCGCGCGAGGCCTGTCGGAGAGGGCAGAGCCGAAGATCCGCTCCCAGTCGATCTCCCCTCCGGACAAGCCCGGAATGTGCGGATTGGGCTGCGTCAGTGGCTCGAAGGCCTCCATGACCCGCTCCGCGATCCGCCTGCGGCCCTCGGCGGCGGCCTCCAGCACCGAGGCCGCGAGCTGCGGCCCTGCCATGCCGGCGAACTTGTTGTCAGGAAAGACCAGTCCGGTCAGTTCGCCCTGCGGCCCGACGGTGACCTCGACGGCGCGGTCCTTGGAACGCACCGTCTCCGAGGTGGACATCAGATCCTGCTCGGCACGGGCAATGGCAGCTTGGGTCGCCTCCAGATGGGCCCGCGCCTTGGCCATGCGGTCCTGCATTGGTTCCTCAGTCTGACCCGCCATCACGGCCTCCGTTCACTCGTCGCTCTCTTCGTCCGGTCGTCGTTCATCGCCCGATGACCGCCGGTGCGCCACCCTCGTCCGAGCCCCACACGTCCTCCTCCTCCGGCGCCCACACATCGCGCGTGCGGTCGCTGCTCTGCGTCTGCTGTCCCTGGTCCCCCTGTCCGGCACCCGCGCCCATCGGCGGGACGAAGGGGGAGTTGCTGCTCGTGTTGACCGCGGGCTCGCGGTGGTCGTAGCGCCTGTTCGCCGCCCGGCCGTTCCTGGCCGCCTGCCGGCGCTGCCTGAAGATTTCTGCGGCTTCGACGAAGTTCCGGGTGCGCTCCGAAGGGCCGCCTTCGCCACCCCCGCCCGCACCACGGCCGCCCATCATTCCCGGGCTCATCGGCATACCGCCCGGCATGCCTCCGCCGCCCTGGCCCGTGTTGCCGATTCCGCCGAGGTTGTTCTGCCCGTCTCCGCCCTCGGACTGCGGGTCGTACTGCTCCTGCTCCTGGCCCTGTTGGCTGCTGAACTCGCCCGGTCCGCCCGCGACGTCCTGGGGGACCTGCTGCGAGAAGCCGTTCCCCTGGCCGCCGTTGAGATGTCCCGTGGTCGTCGTGCCGTCCGGGCTGGTCATCGTGGTGGCGCCGGTCTTCGGGTCCACCGTGGTCGTGCTTCCGTCCGGGTACTCGGTCACCACCTGGCCCTGCGAGTCGAGGTGGGAGACGCTGCCGTCGGGGTTGGTGAACACGTCGCCCGCGTTCAGCGGTCCGGAGGAGGTCGAGCCGTCGGGCTCGGCGACGGTCACGGTCTGGGTCTCCGGGTCGACTGTGGTCCGGCTGCCGTCCGGATACTCGGTGACGACACGGTCGTGCTCGTCCACGTACGAGTTGCTGCCGCCGGGGTTCCTCAGTGAATCGTCGCCGTTGACCGGGCCGGTGATCTCGTTCTGACGCTGCTGCTGCTCATCCAGGTACTGGCTCTGCTGCTGTTCCTGCCTGCGCTGGTACTGCTCCTGCTTGTGCTCCTGCTCTTCGCGGATCCGGTCCTGCTTCGCCTCCTGCTCCTTCTGCTCCTGCTCCTGCTCCTTCTGCTGCTCTTTCTGCTCGGCCTCCTGTTCCTTGCGCAGCTCTTCCTGTTCGGCTTCTTGTTCTTCGCGAATCCGGTCCTGCTTTTCCTCCTGCTCCTCCTGGCGCCTCAGGTCCTCCTCACGCTGCTTGTCGGCCTTGGCCTCCTGCTCCTCGCGGATCCGGTCCTGCTTCACCTCCTGCTCCTTCTGCTCCTGCTCCTGCTCCTTCTGCTGCTGCTCCTGCTTGGCCTCCTGCTCTTCGCGGATCCGGTCCTGCTTCGCCTCCTGCTCCTTCTGCTCCTGCTCCTGCTCCCTCTGCTCCTGCTCCTGCTCCCTCTCCTGCTCTTCTTGCTCGGCCTCCTGCTCCCGCTCCCTCTTCTCCTGCTCCTTCCGCTGCTGCTCCTGCATGGCCCTCTGCTGGGCCATCTGCTGGAGCTGCATCTGCTCCTGCCTGCGCTGCTGCTCCTCCTGCTTGGCCTCCTGCTCTTCGCGGATCCGGTCCTGCTTCGCCTCCTGCTCCTTCTGCTCCTGCTCCTGCTCCTTCTGCTGCTGCTCCTGCTTCGCCTCCTGCTCTTCGCGGATCCGGTCCTGCTTCGCCTCCTGCTCCTTCTGCTCCTGCTCCTGCTCCCTCTGCTGCTGCTCCTGCTTCGCCTCCTGCTCTTCGCGGATCCGGTCCTGCTTCGCCTCCTGCTCCTTCTGCTCCTGCTCCTGCTCCCTCTGGTACTCCTCCTGCTTCGCCTCCTGCTCCTTGCGGATCCGGTCCTGCTTCGCCTCCTGCTCCTCCTGGCGCCTCAGGTCCTCCTCACGCTGCCTGTCGGCCTTGGCCTCCTGTTCTTCGCGGATCCGGTCCTGTTTGGCCTCCTGCTCCTTACGGATCCTTTCCTGCTCCTCGCGGTACTCCCGCTCCTCCTCACGCTGCTTGGCGGCCTCTTCCTTGGCCTCTTTCCTGGCTTCCTCCTCGGCCTTTTCGGCGTCCTTCTTATCCTTGTACGCCAGGTCCTCCTGGAAGGACGTCTTGAGGTCGTCGCCACGCGGCGGGCGGATTTCTCCAAGCCCGGTGTCGCCGATCGCCCACGCGTTCTTCACGTTCCGCAGAGAATCCTCTGCAGTGGTGCCGAGATTCTCCCGGACAGAGTTCCACCACTTGTAAATCGCCTCTTGGCCGATTTTCTTCCAGGTGTCCGGACTGTCGAGGGGCCCGTAGTTATACCCGGCAAGGTCGTAGGCCTGGTCACTGAATTCGGGGTTGGCGTAGACCTCGTCAACGTCTGGGCTATAGCTGTAGCTGCTGCCCTTGTTGTCACTCTGTTTGCTCCGCACCGATATCGAATACAGATTCGTACTCCCCAGGTGGAACATGATCTCACACAGAATTGAATGCAGATGGCTCAGCGGATTGCTGTCCCACATGTTCCAGAGTTCCCACGCGTTGAGCATGCTCTGGGCTTCACGGCGGAGCGCTTCGCCGGCTTCAAGGATCTTCTCGCCCTGCCGCGAGCCCCCGCGAGTTCCTTGCACGTCTTCATAGAGACGTTCGTAGCGATTAACCAGCAGGTGTACCAGGTCCCACCAGATTCCGGCCGCGGTTCCTCTCCACTTGTCATTCTCGACCTTGCCGAAGAGCTGCTCCCACTCCTCCAGTTCAGCCTTCCGCTTGTATGCGAAACTTTGAAAACGGTCGAACGCAAGAGCAGTAGTCCTGAAGGAATTCAAATCTACGGGATCCGAATCCGGAACGGCGGCTCCACCCCAGGCGAAGTCCTTCGTCGTGGACTTCCTCAGCAATTCTTGGAGCGCATGACCCGAGCCGTAAGCGTACTGGTTGAGCGCCTCGGTGCTCCACGTACCCGAATCTCCGAACTTTCCTCCACCCGCACCCTCGGGGAGTCCCTCTCCATAGTCGCCAAGCATCTTAATCTTGGCTCTTTTGGCTAGGATCGCGCCCCCTTCTTCCTTGTAGAAAGGAATCAGGATATCCGTTTTGACGACGCGCCCCATGTTGTCGCCCACCCAGTCGAGATCGTCGTCGTAGAAAACCTCGAGCGGGTTGTCGGTCGCCTGGCTGACGTCCTCGAATTCAACGGTCATCAAGGGGATGTCATCGTCGCTCTTCAGTTCATCGAAGACCGTTCCGATGTCCGGCATTTTGTAGCCGGTGAAGTACCCGACCGCCCTCCCCCATGAATCCTTGTCCTTGTCCAGCGGCACCTGCTCTTCGTCAGCCATGACGGTCACTCCCAGGTCAGGGGGTCAGGCATTCTCGCTCCCGGTTCCCTCACCGGAGCCGGACGTGTCGTACACGACATCCTCGATGAGGTTCATGAACTTCTGGCCGTCGACCTTTTCCAGGCTGGCCCCTTCGGTTTTGAGCAGTTCATGCAGGACCTCGCGCAGATTTTCCTCGATGTCGCTGAACAGGGTCTCCTGGTCCTTGAGGAATGAGCTGAGGGATTCCGCCGAGGACTTGGCCTGCTCCTGCAGGGTGGCGCCTATGCTCTCTTCCATCTTCCCTATCGTCAGGGGCCAGGTTGCAGCGTCACTGACGTATGGCGGACAGACCGTCAGATTTCTGACGCTCGGTATAGGCCGGTTCCCTCCGGAAACCTCGGAGTCAATCCCGTCGTAAAGCTGGTCGGAGTAATCTCCGTCCGCATCCGAGGAGATCTTCTTGATTCCCTTCTGGAACTCACCGATCTCCTCGTTGATGAAGTTTTTCAACCACTCCTTGTCGAGGACGAGCGGCTCTCCGCCCTTGTCGCCTTCCGCCATGGCAGAACTCCATTTTCGCTGTCTTGTGTTACGGAACGCACGGGCGGCCGTCGGCGTCAGCACCCGCCGGACAGCCGCCCGTGAGCGGTCGACTTCCTCGGTCGGCGCCGGTCAAGCCTGGATGCGCAGGTCCTGCCACGCCTGGGCCGACTTGTTCTGGTTGTCGCGGAACGCGTTCGAGACCTCGTCGAGCAGTCCGCTGTAGTTGTCGAGCAGGGTGTTCATCGCCTGGACAGAGGCGTTCCACTGATCCTGCTTCTCTTGGTAGGCCTCTTTGTCCTCGCCCTCCCAACTGTTCTTCAGGACCTGGAGCTCCTGGTCCAGCTGCTGGAGCCAGTTCAGGATGTTCCTGGTCTGCAGCCGCAGGTCCTCGGCCACGTTGGCGTTCTTGGAGAAGTCGACGAAGATGTGGCCGTGTTCGAAGTTGCCGGGCATGTAACCCATGAGAAGCCTCGATTCGCTCGGGGTTGACTTTCCTGGACGTGCCGAACGGTCAGTTGCCGTTGAGCGCGTTGAAGACGGACTCGGAGCGCTGGTACTCCTGGTTGACGCTCTCGTTCGTCGACCCCTCGGTCAGACCGGAGCCACGCAGGGTGTTGTTGAGCTCCTCGATCATGTTGTTGAGGCTCCTGGAGATGGTCTCCGCGTGCTCGTCCCACTTCTGCAACAGGTCGTAGTACTTCCCGCCGACCGAACCTCCGAGACCGGTGTTCATCTTGGTGGTCTCGACGTCCTGACGGCTCCGCTGCACGGCGCTGAACGCCTGCTCCAGCGCGTTGATGCCCTTCCGCGTGTCATCCTCTGTTGACTTTGCTATCTGGCTCATGGAATCGCCTTTCTCGACATACACGGTTTTCTCGACAATCACGGACGCCAGGACCGGTTCGAGCGGATGTAGGTCCGTCGTTTGTGTCATTCGGCCTCCTGGCCTTGCTCCCGTGCTCCCCCGCACTCCTGTGCCGCCGGTGCCTCGCGTCCGGAGATCGCGGCCTGCTGTGTCAGGTCGGGCCCCGTCGGGAGCATGGCCAGCAGTGCGGAAGGAAGGCCTCGCGCTCGTTCCCCGGTGTAGCCGAGTGCCTTGAGCGCGTCCTCGGACGGCAGCCGGTACTTCATTCCGGTGTCCGTCACCAGGTACAGCGTGTTGCCGACCTCGCTGCCGCTCGCGCCAATAGCGTGCACAAGCGCGCCACTTCCGGGTCGCACCACGATCCTGTTGACCGTCACACACGCCGGGGTCAGCCCCTCGGTCGGCGCCTGCGCGGTCGGGCCGAGGTCCCTGGGTTGGGACAGAGTCACTGCGACGCGCATGCCGTCGGCGGCCGACTCGATGCCGACGCACAGGGTCTGCCCGCGCGCGACGTCCACCGGCTCCGGCGGCTTCTCGGGCAGCTCCTTGGCGAGGTCGGGCAGCTTCGAGTCGCCGGCGAGATTCTCGCTCAGCACGTCGGTGCCCAGACTGCGTGCGGCCACCGAACGGCCCGCGTAAGTCTTCTGCTTGGTCTCCGGGTCGCCGAGCACCAGCGCGGCTCCGGTCGAAGTGAGCGGGGCCAGTCCGTCCTCGCGCAGCTGATAGAAGCGGGCCTGCGCGCCGGACGCCGCGACCTTGAAGACCTCGCCGATACGGGCCTGCCGACCGGCCAGCTCCCGTCCGGCCCCGCCCAGATCCCGCACCTCGGGCGGGCTCAGATCGGGGCCTGCGGGAAGGGAGTTGAGCAGCGCCGCCGAAACCGGCAGCGGCTTCTCGGCGCCGTAGCCCAGGGCCTGCTGGGCGTTGGAACCGTCGTCGATACGCAGCTTGCGGCCCTGCCACACCAGGTAGTTGTTCTTGTCGGGGCCCGTGACCAGCAGCCCCTGCCCCTGCTTGAGGCCGGGTCCTTCGGCCTCGGTGCCGACGGCCACGGTGGTAGCGGTCGAGCCAGTTGTCGTGCCCGAGCAGACCTGCCACGGTCCGGCTGCCAGATCGCCGGTGCCGGGCGGCTCGTCCGGGGCACCCACGATGCCGACGGGTGTCCCGCGCGGGGCGTCCGCCAGCGACTTGCCGCCGATCGTCATGACCTTCATCTGCTCGCCGGCGAGCAGTCGCGCCGAGGTGAAGTTCCGTACGGGCCGCAGCCGTCCGCCGAGGTATAGATAGCGGGCGCCGTTGTCCTTGTTGACGACCAGCGTGCCCGGGTCCCGCCAGGAGTCCTTGGTGCCGGGCTTGAGCAGACCGAAGACGAAGGCGCCCGCGCAGATGATGAGCGCGATGAGCACGCTGATCGCGATACCGCGGTTGGTGCGTCCTTGCGGGCTCTCGGGGGCGTCGGGGTCGGCGCGCAGCATGCCGGAGGTCAGCCGCCCCATGACGAACATATGCGCCTGTACCTGATCGCGTTTGTCGTTCACCGCTCACACCCCCGCATCAGGCCATCAGCCCGCGCAGGGTGCCGTAGACACCGAGCCCCCACAGGACCAGCGGCAGCAGAGCAACGGCGGACAGGGTGTGCAGGATCTCTGCCGCCCGGCCCCAATACGGCACGAGCCGGGCACCGGGCACTGTCCAGGAGGCGATCGCCATGGTCGCGGTGACGGCCAGCAACCCGGCCACCGCCAGGGGACGGTCGTCGGCTTCGTAGGAGGCGGCATCAAGAATGAGCAGCAGGAGCGGTCCGAGCGTCCCCGGGATGATCAGCGAGAGCCGCTGCCAGGCGTTGCCGAGGCCGCGGCCGTGCAACACCAGCAGCAGTGACAGCACCAGGGCCAGGATCGTCCCCGACAGGTTCGCGAACCGGGCGAGGACGCACAGGCAGACGGCGCAGACCACGCCCACGGCCCCGTACAGCGAGCTCATCCAGCCGTCTGCGAGCGCCGTACGGGCCGCGACGCCGCTGGGCGAGTGCGGCTCGATGCCCTCCTGGAGCTGCTGGGGGGTGGTGGGCAGCGGCGGCATCCGCAGCCCGGACATCCGGAAGGACAGCGAGGGGACGAACGCGCCGAGTATCACCGCCACCAGCGCGACGACCCCGGCGACATGGTGCAGTGCCAGGTCGACGGTGAGCATCAGGGCTCCGGCGAGAGCGCCGAACGCGGCGACCACCGCGATGCTGAGGAAGAGCGCCGCGTACGCGGCGACGACGGCGACGACGAGGACCGCACCGCCGGCTCCCGCCGCACAGGCGGCCAGCAGCCGGGAGCCGACCACCTCGTGGGCATGCTCCCCCGTCAGCTCGCCGCCGGGCAGCAGCCAGCCGGCGAAGGCGAGGTAGGGCGCGACCATGACGCCCAGTGCCGCGCCGGCCCCGGCGTCGCCGACCGCGCGGCTGGCCGAGCCGGCGCCCGCCACCAACAGCAACCCGACCACCGCGGCGCATACCACGCGCAGCCACAGCGATCCGCCGGGCAGCGCGAGGACGACGAGTCCGGCGGCGAGCGCGGCCACCGCGACGCCGCGCAGCAGGCGGCGGCTCGCCTCGGGAGTCCAGCCGTAAGGGCGGGAGTCCATGGTGGTGGAGATGCCGTCCACCAGGTCGTCGAGGTGCACCTCGGGCAGGGCCTCGACGCGCGGCCTGAGGTAGAGGGTCTCGCCGTCGCGCAGATCGTAGGAGCCGAGGGTGCGTTCCTCGTCCATCGGCTCGGCGCCCAGGCGCTGGAGCACCCAGCCTCCGTGGTCGATCCCGGTCTCGGCGAGGTCCTCGCCGCCGTAGCCGACGACGGCGGGCAGCAGGTCGGCCACGGGCACATCAAAGGGAACCGCGAGATCGATGCTCTTGCTGGGCGCGCGGACGGTCATACGGCACAGACCGGCCGTCTGCGTGTCACTCATGTTGCTGGCTCACGCTTCTCCGGGCAGGTTCGGGGTCGGACTGGTTCCAGGCAAACCCTGCTGTCTCCTGACGTCCGTGGGCAAGAACGGACAACGTGGAAACAATCCGGAAGCAAGCTGCGTGCAACGCAAAGGCAACTCCCGCCCCCGCAGAATGCGTTGCAGTGGTTCGTACAGCTCGTGAGGAGACCGTCAGGTGAGTGTGGTCCTATTCCGCAGGCCGGCCCGCCGCCCCGGTCCGGACATGCCTGAGGGCGAGTTGAGCATGCAGGAGCCGCCGACGTTGCCCGAGGTCGTGCCGGACAGTTCCGCCATATGGAACTACCTGCCCATGGCGATGATGTCGTGCTCGATGATGCTGATGTTCATGCGTCCCGGCATGTCACGCAGCTCCGGGAGCCACTTCCTCTATCTCGCGGTCGGCATGATGGTGCTGGCGTCGGCGGCGATGATGCTCGGCCAGATGATGCGGAAGGCCAGCGAGCGCAAGCAGCGTCTCAAGGGCGAGCGGCGCGACTATCTGCGCTATCTCACCCAGACCCGCCGCAAGGTGCGCACCGCGGTCGCCGCTCAGCAGGAGGCGCTGGCCTGGCGGCATCCCGAACCCGGGGCGCTGTGGTCGATGGTGGGCACCACCCGGTTGTGGGAACGCCGCTCCCAGGACGAGGACTTCGGGGAGATCCGGGTGGCCGTGGGGGACCAGAAACTGGGCCTGCGGCTGACGCCGAAGTCCAGCACACCCGTCGAGGACCTGGAGCCGCTCTCCGCGCACGCCCTGCGCAGCTTCATCCGCGCCTACGGGACCGTTCCCGACCAGCCCATCGCGATCTATCTGCGCGCCTGGGCACGGGTGCTGATGCGCGGCGACGAGGACCGGGCGCGCTCGCTGGCCCGGGCCCTGATCGGCCAACTGGCCACGTTCCACGCGCCGGACGACCTGTGGCTGGCGCTGTGCGTGTCCGACGAGCGGCGCGAGGAGTGGGAGTGGGCCAAGTGGCTGCCGCACAACCTGCATCCGCAGGAGAACGACGGCGCGGGCCAGGCCCGGATGTTCGCCTCCGCCTTCAACGAGCTGGAGGACCTGCTCGGCGCGGAGTTCCTGGAGCGCCCGCCCTTCGACCCCGACGCCGTCGCCGGGCGTGAGGAGCCGTTCACCGTGATCGTCGTGGACGGCGGAAGCGTACCCTCCGGGCACCGGCTGGACGGCTCCGGATTCCGCAATGCCGTGGTCATCGATCTGAGCGGGGCGCTGACCTGGCGGCCCAGCCGGGTCACGCTCCGCTTCGAGGTGTCCGAGGACGACTTCTCGCTCGTCCGCACCGACCGCGAGCGCAAGGAGCAGACCACCCGGCTGGGCCGGCCCGACCGGTTCGGGACGGTCGGCGCCACCGCACTGGCCAAGCGGATAGCCCCGTACCGGATGGGCGTGGGCGTCGACAGCTCCACACCTCTCTCCAGCGACGTGGAGCTGACCACGCTGCTCAGCATCTCCGACCTGCATCACCATGACCCGATCACGCTGTGGAACCGCAGCTCCGGCAGCGCCCGGCTGCGGGTGCCGATCGCCGTGAGCGGCGACGGCGCCCCGGTGGAGCTGGACATCAAGGAGTCGGCGCAGGGCGGCACCGGGCCGCACGGCATGCTCATCGGGGCCACCGGTTCCGGCAAGAGCGAGCTGCTGCGCACGCTCGTCCTCGCGCTGGCGCTCAGCAACTCCTCCGAGACCCTCAACTTTGTCCTCGTCGACTTCAAGGGCGGCGCCACCTTCCTCGGCCTGGACGAGCTGCCGCACACCTCCGCCGTCATCACCAACCTGGCCGGGGAGGCCGCGCTCGTCGGCCGGATGCAGGACGCGCTGCACGGCGAACTGATGCGCCGCCAGGAGCTGCTGCGCGCCGCGGGCAACTACACCTCGGCACTCGAATACGAGAAGGCGCGGGCCGCGGGCGTTCCGCTGGCGCCGCTGCCCAGCCTGTTCGTCGTCGTCGACGAGTTCAGCGAACTACTCGCAGCGCACCGGGAGTTCATGGAGCTGTTCGTGATGATCGGCCGGCTCGGGCGCAGCCTCGGCGTCCATCTGCTGCTCGCCTCGCAGCGGCTGGACGAGGGCCGGATGCACCAGCTGGAGAGCCACCTGTCCTACCGGATCGGGCTGCGCACCTTCTCCGCCATGGAGAGCCGCGGCGTGCTCGGGGTGCCGGACGCCTACCAACTGCCGCCGCAGCCGGGCAGTGGCTATCTCAAGTCCGGGGTCGAGGCGCTGACCCGCTTCCGTGCCGCCTACGTCTCCGGGCCCTATCAGGAACGCCGCTCCAGCGCCAACCAAGCCCGGGTGGCCAGTCAGACCGTGCCCTGGACATCCGGCTATGTGGTGCCGCGCCAGCTGCCCGACGAGCCGGAGCCCGAGCCGACGCCGGACGAGGAGAGCGGGGACACCCTGCTGTCGGTGGCCGTCGACCGGCTGCGCGACGCAGGTCCGCCGGCCCACCAGGTGTGGCTGCCGCCGCTGGACCAGCCGGCCAGCCTGGACCAGATCCTGCCGCCGCTGACCCCCGACCCCGAGCTCGGTCTGACCACCATCGGCTGGAAGGGCCGCGGCCGGCTGACCGTACCGATCGGCATCGTGGACAAGCCCTTCGAGCAGCTGCGCGACCTGCTGACCCTCGATCTGTCCGGGGCAGGCGGCCATGTGGCCATCGCGGGCGGCCCGCAGAGCGGCAAGAGCACCCTGGTGCGCACCATCCTCACCGCACTCGCCGTGACCCACACCCCGCGCGAGGTGTCGTTCTTCTGCCTCGACTTCGGCGGGGGCGCACTGGCCTCGCTTGCCGGGCTACCGCACACGGCCGGTGTCGCGGCCCGGCTGGAGACCGAGCGGGTGGGCCGTACGATCGCCGAGATCACCTCGCTGCTCAGCTCCCGGGAGCGGTTCTTCCTGGAGCACGGCATCGACTCGATGCCGACGTTCCGCCGCCGCCGCGCCGCCGGGGAGTTCCCCGACCAGGACTACGGCGACGTCTTCCTCGTCATCGACGGCTGGTCCACCGTGCGCGCCGACTTCGACCGCTACATCCAGACGTTCCACGCCATCGCGGCCCGCGGCCTCAACTACGGCGTACACCTCATCGTCACCACGGCCCGCTGGGTCGAACTGTCCGCCGGCGTGCGCGACCAGGCCGCCACCCACCTGGAGCTGCGGATGGGCGACGCGATGGACTCCGAGATCGACTCCCGCCGCGCCGCCACCGTCCCCCGGCTGGCCGGACGGGGCCTCACCCGCGAGGGCAAGCTGCACTACCTGGGCGCGCTGCCCCGCATCGACGGCATCGAGAGCACGGAGGACCTCGCCGACGGGGTCGCCGGGCTGGTGTCGGCGGTCAAGGATAGCTGGCCGGGCGCCCGGACCCCGCAAGTGCGGATGCTGCCCACCAAGCTGCCGGTCCACGAGCTGCCGGCGCCGGACGGCGATCTGCGGATGCCGCTCGGTCTGGAGGAGAACGAACTCTCCGTGGTACGGCACGACTTCGCGGAGAACCCGCACCTGATCGTCGTGGGCGACACCGAGAGCGGCAAGACCAACCTGCTACGGCTGACCGCCAAGGCCATCATGGACCGCTACACCCCGGCCGAGGCGCGGATCATGGTCGTGGACCTGCGGCGCGACCTGGTCGAGGCGGTCCCCGACGCGTACCGGCTCGGGCACGCCGTCTCCACCGACGCGCTCAAGGACCTGGTCGACGGCGCGGCGCGCGCCGTGAAGACCCGGCTGCCGGGCCCGGAGATCACCCCGGCCCGGATGCGGCTGGCCGACTGGTGGACAGGCCCGCGGCTGTTCATCCTGGTCGACGACTACGACATGCTGGGCACGGGCATCGGAATCGCGCCGTTCGAGCCTCTGATGCCCCACCTCACGCTCGGCTACGAAGTCGGCCTGCACCTCGTCGTGGCGCGTGCGGCGGCAGGCGCCAGCCGGGGCCTGAACGACCTCCTGATGCGGCGCCTCCAGGAGGTCAACACCCCTGCGCTGCTGCTGTCCTGTCCGCCGACCGAGGGTTATCTCATCGGCAATGTCAAGGGCCGGGCCATGGCGCCAGGGCGCGCCACGCACATCGCCCGCCGCAAGGCGACTCAGGTGCAGACGGCGCTGGTGGACGAAGAAATCCGGCCGTGAAGTGAACCACTCGCCGCGCTGAGTCATGGTTGCTAACTGTCCGGGCGGCGGAGTTTCCCGCGGACCGCTTCGGCTTCCGGGCGGTCGGACTCCTGGAGGAGCGCCAGCGCCTGCTGCCATCGGGTGCGGGCCTCCGATGGCCGGCCCGTATCCCAGAGGGCGTCGCCGAGGTGATCGAGGGCGTCGGCTTCGCCCCAGCTGTTGCCGACTTCCCGCATTATCTCCAGCGCCTGGTGCAGACTTTCCATGGACTCGTCATGGCGAAGCCGCTGGTGGAGGACGACGCCGAGGACATCGAGGGTGACGCCTTCGACCCAGCGGTAGCCGGTGGCCCGCAGGACCTTCAGCCCGTGCCGAAGGTAGTCGATCGCCTCGTCGGTGCGGCCCAGCCGATGGCAGGCTTCGCCCAACTGGGCCAGGGCGATACCCTCCACCCACTCATCGCCGTTGGCCCGGGAAAGGGCCAACGAGCGGTTGAGGTACTTGAAGGCCTGGTCGAACTGCCCCGACTGCAGATACGCGACACCCAGGCCGCTCACGGCCTGGGCGCTGCCGTAGGGGTCCCCGAGCTGCTGGTAGAGCACCATCGCCTCCCGGTAGTTCTCGATGGCCTCGTCAAACCGGCGCATCGTCGTGTGCGCGACGGCCACTTCGATGAGACTCCATGCCGCGCCCCTGCGGTCATCGGCCTGGCGGACGCTCTCGAGAGAGGTCCGTGCGATGTTGAGCCAGTCGTTCAGATGGCCGCGGAGGTAGGAGAACCCCCACAGGGAGGAGGTCAGC
>NZ_JAFFSX010000026.1 GCF_017948485.1 Streptomyces sp. GESEQ-35
GAGCGGCTTTGGGCTGGAGCTGCTTTGGCGCGAGTGATCATGGCCCAATAAGCTTGCGGCGAGTCGGGCAGTCTGTGGACCTGCCCGGTAAAGCACGACGTTGGGGCCATGATCTTCGAGGCTCGCCCCAAAGTGGCTGCCTAAAGCCGCGGAGCCGACCGCCCCAGCCACGACGTACCCCCTTCGACGCCTACTCGGCGGCGCAGGCATCTCCCCGCGCGTGGCACGGCCCCCGGCCGGCCTGCGCTCCTGTCTCCGCCCCGCTTCAGCCCGGCCGCCGTCCTCCGCGTCATCCGTCTCCATGACGCTCGGCACAGCGACCCTTCTCACGGCGGCCGGGGTCGCGCCCCGTGTCGTGATGGAGATCCTCGGGCACAGCCAGATCAGCATCACCATGGACGTCTACACGCACGTCGTGCAGGACACCCAGCGCGAAGCCATGAGCCACATGGACCGGCTACTGCGAAAGCGGCGCCCCGGTCGTCAGTGACCGACCCCGTGGATGTCAGAAGTAGATGTCAAAGGCCCCGAACCATGATCGGTCCGGGGCCTTTTGGCTGGTGCCCCCGGCAGGATTCGAACCTGCGACACCCGCTTTAGGTCACCGGCTGGGACGTCCGGCCGGTGAACTGGGGCTTCAGTACATGCCGCGGCACCCTGCAACTGGACCACAGGACGCCCTCATTGACCGTGGCTGTCCTCTGTTCTGGCACGGCCTTGGCAGGAACCTCAGGCGACGACAGTCAGCCACGACAGCGGGTCCGCCGGCCGACCACGCACGCGTATGCCTCGCTGTACCCCCACCGGCCCCAGCCCCGTTGCCTTGGATCGTCGACCAGAGCAAGCCGCGACGTCCTACCCTTCACGATCGCTGACACCTGACGCAGGCTCACCAACGGTCCGAGGACAGGTAGACCTGCCCCTAAGGGGAACGTCAAGAGCCTCCGGAGGCTTGTCTGCGCACCGAGGCGCCCAAATTTCATGGTTCGCCCTCACCTGCGAGGCTTGCGGCCTTAACATGCTATGCAGACTTCCACGTACGGGCGAGGAACCATATGCGAATCAGTCGCGTTCTCATCGAGAACTACCGCAACTTTCGACGCTTGGAAATCGACCCGTTTCCTCCTGCGGCGGTAATTGTGGGAGAGAACGGAGTAGGTAAATCAAACTTCCTGCGCGCTCTGCGACTCGTACTCGACCCGGACCTCCCCGACTCTGCACGATCATTGCGACCAGAAGACATCTGTGACTTCTCTGAAGAATCCTATGAGACCGGAATCACAGTAAAGATCGAGGTCGACATCACAGACTTTGCCGGAAACCAAAAGGCTGAAGCTGCCTTTGATGGATGCTTTTCTGAACGGAAACCCCTGACAGCTCGACTGACGTACCTTTTCGAGCCGCTGGTTAAGACGGATGGGCAGAGCGCGGATAGCCTTACGCCTGATGACTATACCTGGGATATCTGGGCCGGGATCAAAGCCGACCGGGATGGAAAGCGTATCAGGCGAGACGTGAACTTTACGGTGCTTCCTGCGATGCGCGACGCAGTCAGCGATCTTTCACGATGGCGAGACTCTCCCTTGCAAGAGTTGCTGGATGCTCGAAAGCCGAACAAGGTGGCCCTTGTAGACACGGCAAAACGGGTGTCCGTTGCAATGGATCTCCTAGCCGGCGAGCCGGAGATCGCACAACTTGCTAGTGACCTTTCAGGACGGCTGATTGCCATGGCCGGTTCTCGCGTTGACATTAACCCGAAACTCGGGTTTGCATCTAGTGATCCTGACCGCCTCTTGCGTTCTATCCGGGTGTTCGTAGATCAGAAACGCACCCGCAGCGTAGCGGACGCCTCGACGGGGAACGCGAATATTCTTTACTTGGCATTGCTCCTTGAGAGAGCAGCGTCGAGAAGAAATTCCGATGCCGTTTTGGATACCATTCTCGGAGTAGAAGAACCAGAAGCGCACCTTCATCCGGTTCTTCAGCGGCAGGTGTTCAGTTATCTTTTGCGCAACGAGTCTTCATTGATGGTTACGACCCATAGCCCTCATATTGCTGCTGTCTCACGCCTGGATTCACTGGTACTGCTGAGGCCGAGTAAGGACGGCGCTACGGAAGTGACCTTCACGGCGGGCTCAAATTTCGATCCAAAGCTGAAGGCGGACCTTGAACGGTATCTCGATGTAAGTCGCGCTGAACTCCTTTTCTGCTCGGGCGCAATTTTAGTAGAGGGAATCGCTGAGGTATACCTTGTCCCTGCTCTGGCGAAGGCACTGGGATTTGATCTGGATGCGCACGGCGTGGTCGTAGCAAATATTACAGGCACGGACTTCCATCCGTTCAGACAGCTACTCGGACCGGATGCTCTCACTGTCCCTCACGTAATCATTACTGACGGAGACCCTACCAATAAGGAAGGGAAGTATATCCATCTCGGATTGCGCCGTGCGGCGAAATTGATGGAGTCGGTTAAGGCGATGGATTTTTCACGCCGCGTGGATGAAGTGCTCGCAGTGGGAGAGCAAGCAAACACCTCAACCCTCAGAGCCGAAGCCGTAGACGTTGGTGTATTCATCGGCCCGAAGACTCTGGAGGTTGACCTAGCCCCATTGCTCGTAGAGTTGATGATTGCTGCCCATTCTGACTTCGATGTGTCAGACCCCCTTAAGGCTGCCTTTGAGCAAGCTACGCGTGGACTCGTTAGCGGCGACCAAACACACTGCGAGGAGTTTCTCAGGCGTATTGACTCCGTAAGCAAGGGAAGATTCGCTCAGCGTCTGTCCTCGTACGTGGAGAAAGCTGATTTCTCGCACTTCATCTCTCAGATGGAGGCGAGTGTCGCATCTATCATGTCTTCTCCTTCTGTGGATGATAAGGAACGGCTTGTAACGATGAGTCTGTTCTCACAGTCCACCTTCGGACACCTAATTAGTGCACTGGACAGCATTTCTAGAGCTGTCCGGCAGCATGGTCTTTTTGATGCTAAGCCAGCGGAGGGTGAGGTTTCATGACTTCCCGTCCCCTTATGCGCCGCGTTCTGGCTGCGGAAATTGAGGAGCTGAACGATGAGCAAAGGGAGGCTGTTACATATAGAGGAAACCTGGTAGCCCTTGCTGGCCCCGGTTCTGGGAAAACTCGAACTCTGGTCGCCCGCGTCGGTTATCTCCTTGAAACGCAGGTGGAATCCCATAGGGGGGTGGCTGCAATTACCTATACTAATCACGCCGCCCGTGAAATTGTGGATCGCCTCGGCCGGTTGGGAATCAAACCGGGAAATCGCTTGGCATCGAATACACTCCACTCCTGGTGTCTCGCTCATGTTCTTCGACCCTACTCGGCACTTGTCGGCCGTACTTCCCCCGACGATCTAATCATCGTTGATGACAAGACGAAGGAATGGATAGGGATCCTGGAGCAGAGCTTTGCGCGCGCCGGGGTTATGGCCATTCCCAGGTATGAGAAGCCAGCATTTACAAGAGCGAGGCGCCGGCATGCTGTGGGTGACACCGGTGAGCTGCGCGATCCAATGATCGACGCGTCTGCAGTTTTTGATCAACTGATGGATGAGAGGGGCTGGATCGATTTTGATATGATGATTTCTCGTTCACTGTCCCTTCTTCAAGATTTTCCTGATATTGCAAGCCTCGTTGCATCGAAATTCCCGCATGTCGTGGTGGACGAGTATCAGGACCTGGGGCCAGTACTGCACTCGTTGGTTAAAGTCCTGGCTGGTAGCGCACATGTTAGTATTTCTGCATTCGGTGATCCTGATCAGACCGTGATGGGTTTTACCGGGGCGGATCCCAAGTATCTGCAAGAGTTGAGGGAAACATTCCATAATGTTTCCCTCAAGGTGAACTATCGAAGCGGTCAGGCCATCATTGCTGCCAGTCACGCCGTGCTAAAAGAGACGCGCGATCACGAAGCGCGTCCGGGGCGGGACGATGCAGGGGTTATTGAGCCCATCTATGTTGACAGTGGTCTACGGGCACATGCAGAGGTTGTGGCGCGGAAAATCCTTCAGCTGGTAGTTAGTGGAATCCCTGCTCACGAAATCGCAGTATTGTACCCACGTAAAGGCCCTCTGCTTACATCTCTCCTGTCCGCCTTTACTGAATATGGGCTCGATTTCGTTCACGAAAAGGATGAGAAGCTTCCCGAAGGGGAGATGGCCGACTTCATCCGCGCTTGTGCCGCTAGGACCGTGTCAGGCTACCAGCCTCCTGAGATTGATTCGAGTGCAGATGAGGTGCGGACACTCAGTGACTTGTCCCGTCAATATGCGAACATGCGGCGCGAGGCTGGATTGCTTGAACTTCCTGGCCGAGAAGCTGATGCCGCTTTGGCTAGGCTTCTTCAGTCGGAGTCTGATGGACGTCAACGAGATTTGCTGACCTGGTTTGATGAGCTGGTCAACGATCTTGAACTTGATTTGGTGGCCCAGCGAAGCCCCCGGCGACTTGACGCGGAATCTGTTGTTGATTTTCGTGAATGCTGCGTAAATCATGATCTCGAACTAGCCGATATTGTTGTGGGTGCTCTTCGTACTGGACGATTCACTCTGACCACTTATCATGCAGCGAAGGGGAGGGAGTGGCAGGTAGTGATTCTTCCGGGTCTCGTGGACGGCATCATGCCTGGTCGTTTCTGGGACAGGAAACGGAGAACATTCCCGGAGCCCCCGCCTGACAGATTGGCTCAAGATCGCCTTGCATTTTATGTAGGCTTGACGCGAGCTAAAGCGGCTGCTGTCTTGGTTTATGGAGGATTCTGGGAGACCGACTGGGGGACGAGAAACACCTTGGGCGTGTCAAGGTTCATGCTGGATGTCCTCGCGCACTTGTCACCTGGAAAATGAACCGGATCTTCGAAGTGATCGCGGTGTGAACGATTGCCTCATCTGTAACTATCCCTGGCATTAACGACTCATCGCTGAGCGCGTGGCACGGGCGCCGGCCGGGCTGGAGCGGGGCGGAGACAGGAGCGCAGGCCCGGTCGGCGCCCGTGCCACGCGCGGCGAGCGGAGTGAGCCGCCTTGAACCAGTAGAGAAAGTTGTAACTCAGTCGGGTGTGTGGGGCTGTGCAACTTCGCTTGATGCTTGACGCGTTGACGTCACTTGATGCTTGACGGTTCCGTCCTCGGTTTGCTGTCTGCGACTGCTGTCGTGGAGGCGGGCGAGGCCGGTGTTAGTGGAGCTGAGCGTGGTCGAGCAGCGGTATCACGCGGTCATGGAGGTGCTGGCCGCCGGCGCGTCCAAGACGGAGGTCGCGGCCTGGTATGGGGTCTCGCGGCAGTCGGTGCACTCCTGGGTGCGCCGCTATCAGCAGGGCCGACTGGCCGGTCTTGCGGACCGGTCGCATCGTCCCGGGTCGCATCCGTGGCAGATGCCGCCTGAGGTGGAGTCGGCGGGGCTGGAGCTGCGGCGACTGCATCCCAGATGAGGACAGCGCCGGTTGCGTCATGAACTGCAGCGTCGGGGTGTTGAGCCGGTGTCGTCGGAGGCGTCGGTGTATCGGATCCTGGTGCGGCACCAGTTGATCGTGCCGGTGAAGCGGCGCAGACGCCGGGAGGATTACCGGCGGTGGGAACGGCCGGGGCCGATGCAGTTGTGGCAGCTGGACGTGATGGGCGGTTTCTGGCTGGCCGATGGTCGCGAGCTGAAGCTGGTGACCGGGGTGGACGACCATTCCCGGTTTTGCGTGATCGCGTCGGTGGTGGAGCGGGCGACCGGCAGGGCGGTGTGTGCGCCGCATTCGCCGCCGCGTTGGTGGCATTCGGCTGTCCGGAGGAGGTGCTGACCGACAACGGCAAGCAGTTCACCGGCCGGTTCGGCACTCCGGGCCCGTTGACGGAAGTGCTGTTCGACCGGATCTGCCGGACCAACGGCATCAAACACCGGCTGACCAAGCCACGGTCACCGACGACCACGGGGAAGATCGAGCGGTTCCATCAGTCGCTGCGGCGTGAACTCCTCGATGACCATGGGCCGTTCACTGACCGGGCCGCGGCGCAGGCCACCATCGACGACTGGCGCGAGGACTACAACACCATCCGTCCGCATCAGTCACTGGATATGGGCACCCCGGCCAGCCGGTTCCAGTCTGCGCCGGCCGACGGGATGCCTTTGCGGCTTCCGGCCCAGCTGGCCATCCCACCGGCTGCTGGTGGTCGTGAGGTGCGAGAGGTCGAACCCGCCCGGGAGGCGGTGCTGGGCTCCCCGGAGGCGGTGGAGGTGGACCGGGTCGTGCCGCCCAGCGGGAATCTCGCGGTGGCCGGTCAGCAGTTCTGGTTCGGGCCGAAGCATGCGGGCGCCGGGGTGACGCTGTGGATGGACAGCACCACCGTCCACGTCAGCTTGGACGGCAAGCGCATCAAGACCGTTCCCTCCCGGCTGAGCACTGCTGACCTGGCCCGGCTGCGGGCATCCGGCGCCCGCCGGGCCGGTCCCGCCCCGGCAAGCCGGGCCCCGGGCCCGCTCGCGGCCCGCCTGCCGATCGAGGTGGCCCGCACCGTGAATGCCTCCGGAGTGGTGGGCCTGGCCGGACGACAGATCACCGTCGGCGTCCCGCTGGCCGGGCAGCGGGTGACGCTGCGGCTGGATGGGCCGCTGATGCAGGTGGTCGCCGACGGGATGCTGGTCCACACCCTGCCCTGTCCCATTCCGCCCCAGCGCAGGGCCTACATCAGCGACGCCCAGCTCAGCCCGCTGCCGCCCAAAGCCCCGCAGGATGCGGTCCGGGTCGGGCGCAAGGTCTCCGCCCGCGGCAGCATCCAGGTCTGCGGCCAGCAGGTCCAGGTCGGCATGGCGCATGCCCGCACCGTGGTCACCGTCGAGGTCACCGACACCACCCTGCACGTCTTCGACCACGACGGACACTGCCTGCGTACGCTGCCCCGCACCAGCAGCAAGGAGGTGACCCGCTTCAAGGCCTACGGCACAAAGAACTGCACAACAGGCTAGGAGCCGGAAAGCATCAACCGACACACAACCGTCAAAGCTCAACTGAACCTAGACATCGGTCGAGTGGGGCTTGAAGTCGTAAGCGCAGGGTGGGAGTTCGATACCTTGGCGGCGTGCGAGCGGTAGGAAGAGCACGGGCCGGATCGTCCAGGTGATGAGCGTGTTGGCTTGGGTCACCGACACCGTGCACGGCTCGAACCGCAGGAGCGCTCGCCTGGTCCTGATACGGCCGAAGTACAGCCAATGCCATGCTTCGTCGGAGGCGTCCGGGTCCAGTGCTGGCGTGATGGTGCGGAGCGTGGTCGCAACCCATCTGTCTGCCTGGGGTGCTGAGTAGGCGTCGAAGGATGCCCGGAGTGCCGGCTGTCCTGGGGTGTCGGTGAGGTCTTCGATCGTCCCGCATCTGGGTACGAAGCGGCTCGACAAGCTGACCGTCCGGGATGTCCGTGAGTGGCTGACCAAGCTGGCCGGCATCTGCCAGTGCTGTGCGCAGGGCAAGGACGCCAAGCGGTCCCAGGAACGGCGGCGTTGCTGCGCCATCGGGGAGTGCTGCGAGGCGTACCCCTCCCGCCGTGTGATCCAGGCCGCGCGCGACGCACTGCGCGCCGCACTCACCCACGCCTTGGCCGAGGAGGAGATCAACAAGAACGTGGCCTCCCTGGTCAAGGTCCCCAAGCCGCGCCGTCGTCGGGTCAAGCCGTGGTCCGTCATCGAAGCGAGCCGCTTCCTTGCCGATGGCTTGGCGCGCGAAGATCCGCTCTTCGCAGCATGGGTGCTGGTCCTCTGTCTGGGGCTGCGCCGAGGTGAAGTCCTGGGCTTCACCTGGAAGTCGATCTACTTCGACACGGGTGAGCTGCACGTGGATCACCAGATCCAGCGGGCGGGGCGTCAGATCCTCCACCGGGAGACGAAGACGGAGGAGTCGGACGACTTTCTGCCCCTACCGGACTTCTGCCTCAAGGCACTCCGCATGCGCCGCGCTCAGCAGACTGGAGACCGTAAGGCGGCCGGTGATCTCTGGCAGGACATCCGCGGCCTGGTCTTCACGACGAAGTACGGGACGCCCATCGAGCCGGGGAACCTCACCCGCATGTTCGCCCTGCGCGCTCGCCGCGCCGGCCTCCGCGTCATCCCGCTCCGGAACACGCGGCACACATGAAGCTCGCTGTTGGTTGCGCTGAAGGTGCACCCCAAGGTGGCTCAGCGCATCCTCCGGCACTCACAGATCGCCATGACGATGGAGGTCTACGCCGAAGCGAGCGAGGAGGAGGTACGCGCGGCGCTCGGCAAGCTGTCAGCTGCGATGGGCGGCACGCAGACGGCAACCGGCTGACATCAGTCGCTGACATCAACGGTTGCTGTACTTCACTGCTGTACGCCCCTGAAACGCCAAAGACCCCGGAGTGATCCGGGGCCTTCGACCTGTGTGCACTCGGCAGGATTCGAACCTGCAACCTTCTGATCCGTAGTCAGATGCTCTATCCGTTAAGCTACGAGTGCTTGTCTTCTTTTGTTTTTGTCGCCGTTTCCGCCCTTCCGGGCTGCTCGCGGCGACAGGAAGAACATTACATGACTGCCGCCGCCATGTGAAATCCGTTAGCCATACCCCTTGTGAGCTGGGGAAACGGCCTTCAGAGGTGCCGGAACGACCGAAGCCCCGATCGTGTGGACCAGGGCTTCGGTGATCTTGCGCGGAGGCGGAGGGATTTGAACCCTCGATGGGATTGAAGTCCCAAACCGCATTAGCAGTGCGGCGCCATAGACCGGACTAGGCGACGCCTCCCGCACAACCGCCCGCGCGAGCGCGGGTGGTGCGTGCAGATGATGACACAGTCGAGCGTGGTGTCACCAATCGCCCCCCACGGTACTAGGCAGGCAGGCCACAGGGCAAAGGGCTTCGGGTGCGGTGGGGCGGGGCGCAACCGTGGGGGCCGTACGGCGTTAGTCAGGTCATGTTGCAGGTCACCCGGATTCTCCTTACTGCCGTCGTCTCTGTCGCCGCGGCCGGTTCGCTGGCGGCGCCGTCGTCCGCCGCCAGTCATGTCGAGGCCGCTCCGCCGCCCGTCCGCGACGAGGACCGGGGCGGCGATCACCTCACGGTCACGGTCCGGCACGCGGGCGGCGGTGCGGACGGGACGTATGAGCTGTACTGCCATCCCGACGGAGGCAGCCATCCCGAGGCGGGGGGCGCGTGTGCGGCCGTCGACCGGAACACGCGGTGGGGGACGGAGACCTTCGCTCCCGTGCCCGACGGCACCATCTGCACCATGCAGTACGGCGGCGCCGCCACCGCGCATGTCACCGGGACCTGGGGCGGGCGGCCCGTCGACGCGACGTACGGCCGCAGTGACGGGTGCGAGATCGCCCGGTGGGATCGGCTCGTGCCGCTGTTGCCCGACCTCACTCGGGTCTGAGGTCAATTCCGAGGCCCGCCTCAGAACCAAAGGGACCGTAAAAGTCCCGCGAAGGTCTCGCGAGGTGCGGGCGGAGCGAAAACGCGCGGTCACGCGTGCGGCAACGCGGTCCGCGTCACGTCGTCGTCACTTCGTCGTGCGACCTCCCTCTCATCCGGCGTCGCGAGCGCAACCTCAGCCCTTAGACTCCCTCGCGTGACACACCGCGGGCAGGTTGGCAAGATGGCCGGAGCGGTGGGCAAGGTGCGGTAACAGGGAGGAAGCGTCTCGTGAGCAGCAGGCCATCCCGAGGCGCTGCTCGCCTCGCAGCCATACTGGACGCGCTTCCCGATGCGTTGGTGCTGGTCAACGCCAATGGGACCGTCGTGAATGCCAACACCATCGCGCTGGAGGCCTTCGAGGCGCCGGGGACCGCGCTCGTCGGGCGCGGGCTGCTCGACCTGCTTCCGGAGTTCGACTCCAGGCTGATTCCTGGATCGATGCGGCGGCCCGACCACATGGATCCGCGCGGGCAGACCAAGCCGACCCGGATGATGGCGCGCAGGACGGACGGGAGCGAGTTTCCCGTCGAGGTCACCAGCGCGAACCTCGAGAACGGGCAGCAGGCCTACGACAACCACGGCTACGCCTCCGACGAGCTGCTGATGCTCGTCGTACGGGACCTGTCCGGGACCGTCGACACCGAGGCCGAGCTGGCACGGTCCCAGCGGCAGACCGAGATGATCCTGCGGGCCGCGTCCGAGGGTGTGGTGGGGACCGATACCGACGGGCGGATCGTGCTCGTCAATCCGGCTGCCGCTCAGATACTGGGTTATCGGGCCAGTGATCTGGGCGGGCGCGAACTGCACGACCTGATGCTGCACTCGCGCGCCGACGGCACGCCGTTCCCGTACGAGGAGTCCCCGCTCGCCGACACCCTGCGCTCCGGGCGCAAGCACCGGGTGCGCGGGCAGGTGCTGTGGTCGAAGAAGGGCGAGAAGGTCCCGGCCGACCTGACGACCGCGCCGGTGCGGGACGGGGACCAGCTGGTCGGGGCCGTGCTGACCTTCACCGACCGGCGGCCTTACGACAGCCTCGCCGAGGAGAAGTCCGCCGCCGACAAGAGCCATGCGGAGGAGCTGGAGCGGCTCGGCGAGGAGCACGCCTCCGACTTCACCGCGCTGCGCCAGCAGCATGTCACCGAGCTGGAGGAGCTGCGCGAGCAGCACGAGGAGGAGCTCGCGGCCGGCGACGACCGGTACGCCGCGCTCGCCGAGCGCGAGAAGGACCGGTACGAGGCGCTCGCCGGGCGGCATGAGCAGCTGCTGACGCTCCTCGGCGGGTCGCTGCGCGGGCCGCTCGACGAGCTGCGGCGTGACCTCTCGGCGCTCGCCGCGGACGACGCCGGGCAGCTGTGGCCCGAGGCCAACCAGGTGCTCCACCATCTGTCCGCCGGGTACTCGCGCATCACCCAGCTCATCGACAACGTCCTCGCGTATCAGCTGATCGACGCGGGCACCGAGCAGATCGTCCGTACGAAGGTGATGCTCGACGCCGTCGTCGCCGCCGGTGTCGACGGCGCCGTCGAGCTGATCGGGCCGGGGCGCGTGCAGTTCGCCGTACATGCGCCGCCCATCGAGGCCGAGGTCGATCCGGCCCGCCTCGCCACCGCGCTCGCGCATCTCGTCGCCGATGTCGCCGGGGTCGACGCGACCGGGAACTCTCCCGTGTCCGCGGGCGGTTATATGGACAACACGGTCGTGGTGGCGGCCGCGCAGCGCGGTGAGGTCGTACGGATCGAGGTGCGCGGGCCGTATACCGGGGGAGACCCGGTGCACGAGCCGATCGTGCGCGGGATCGTGCGGGCGCACGGCGGTGTGCTTCAGACGCATGAAGTGCCGGGGATGAGCGGCAGTGCGTTCGTCCTCGAAGTGCCGATCGGCGGCGGGGCCGGGGCTGTGCCGGCCCCGGCAGCCGCGACCGCCGAGCCGCAGGAGGCCGAGCAGACCTCCGCCGGTGGGCGGCGGCGGGCCCGGCGGTCCTCCGTGGACGCGTTCCTGGAGAGCGAGGTGCCGGGCGCCGCCGGTGAGTCCGGTGGCTCCGAGGGCTCGGTGCCCACCGGGCGGCGAAGGCGGCGTGCGGCGGAGGAGGCGGCGGCAGCAGGTACCGCTCCGGTTCCGGCGCAGTCTTCGGGCGAGGAGTCCGGGGGTTCCGGCGGTACCGGGCGGCGGCGGGGGCGGTCTGCCGAGGGTGCGGATGCGGGTGCCCAGGGCGGTACGGCGGTCGGTTCCGGCCTCGAACTCGCCGCCGGGGTTTCTGCGGGCGCCGTCGTCACGGCCGCCGAGCATGCCGCCGGCGCCGCGGCCTCAGGGTCCGGCCTGGGCGGTACGGTGCCGCCGCGGGGCGTGCCCACGCCCGACGGGGCCGTACCCGCAGGGCAGCGTGCCCGGCAGGGCGGCGGGGCGCAGCAGGCGTTGCCGCCCGCGCTGCCCGCGGCGTCCGACGGGGCCGCCACCGAGAACGCACAGCCGACCGGGCGACGCCGGCGTGCCCTGGCCGCCGCGAACGAGCGTGCCGCCGCCCAGGAGGCGGCCCCCCGTGCGGTGTTCGCCCTGCCGCCCGCCGAGGCGGACCGGGCTCCGGGGAGCCCCGCGGCGCAGGCGCCCGTACAGGTTCCGGCCCCCGGTGTGTCCGGGGATGCCCTGATGGACAACGGCCGGCATGACGCCGTACCGAACGACCAGTCCGAGGACCACACCCCGCCGCAGCCGCACCCCGCGAACGCGCCGACGGGCCGCCGACGCAGGGCTGTCGCCCAGCCGGCGGCGGAGCCGGCCGGGACTCCCGCGCAGGGGGTTCCGGCGCAACAGGGTGTGCCCGTGCAGGCGGGCCAGGCCGTGGCCGGTCAGCCCGGAGCGGCATTGCCGCCGCAGGGCACCGGGGTTCAGGCCAACGGGCAGGGATCCCCTGGACAAGGTCCGGGACAGGCCGTGCAGATGGCGCCCGGGCAGCCGGCTCCGGCGTCGCAGGCGACCCCGGGCGGGCCGATCCCGGCACAGGTGCCGCCCGGGCAACCGGTCCCGGCTACCCCGGCGCAGCAGGTCGGCGTGCAGGGCGTTCCGGGGCAGCAGGGCGTGGCACCGCCTGGACAGGCCGCGGTACCCGGTCGGCCCGCCGTGGCCGCGGCCCCGCAGGGCACCCCGGCCCAGGCTCAGGCCGTACCGGCGGCTCCCGGTCAGGCGGCCCCGGCGGCGCCGCAGGCAGGTCCCGCACCTGCGGCCCAGGCTGCCCCCGCGCAGAACGCCCCCGCGCTTCAGCCCGGTCAGCCGCTTCCCGCGGAAGCCGTGCCCGGTCAGGCCGGCCCGCCTCAGGGCACCCCGGCCCCCCAGCCATGGCCCACGGCCGACGGCAGTTCCGGTGCGGGCACTCCCGTAGCAGCGAATGCCCTCGGCACCCCGGTGCCGCCGAACCCGACCGGCGCCCCCGTGCCTTCCAACGGCGCCGCCGCCCCCGTACCGCCGAACGCCCCCGAGGACGCGGCCGCACCCCAGCGGGCCGCGCAGCCGCTGCCCGCCGAGGCCGGTGCCGCACCGGTGGACCCGAACTCCACGCAGGGGCGGGCGATCAGTGTGCGGACGTTGGGGCAGGGTGTCCCGTTCAGCAGGCAGGCGGCGCAGGTGCAGCAGGCCGCCGCGCCGACGGCACCGCCGGCCTCGTCGCAGACGGTCGGCGGCAAGCGCCGGAAGCTGGGGACGCCGCCCGACCGACCCGACCAGGCGACCCGGCCGCATACCCCGGGTGAGCCGACGTCGGCGCGCGGGTCCCGGCTGGCGCAGTCCACCGAGGCGGCGGGACGGTCGTACGCCATAGGCGCACCGGACGAGAACGCCGCCGAGGGGCCCGAGCCGCTGGACGGTCCCGGTGGGGCCGTCGAGGTCTCGGAACCGCCGCGGCCGCAGCCGATGGACGACGAGCTGCCGCCGGAGCCGCTGGACAATCCGCGTCGGCTGCTGGTGTGGCCCGCGCCGGACGTCACCACGCAGCAGGCGCTCAGCGACCGTGGGTACCGGCCGGTCATCGTGAACTCACGCGAGGAGGTCGACGCACAGATCGCGGCCTTCCCCGCGGCGCTGTTCGTCGATCCGCTGACCGGGCCGATCACGCGTACGGCACTTCAGTCGTTGCGGCAGGCGGCCGTGGCCGCGCAGGTGCCGGTGATGGTCACGGCCGGGCTCGGACAGGCGACGCGCGAGGCGGCGTACGGCGCCGATCCCGCCGTACTGCTGAAGGCGCTCGCGCCCCGCGACAGTGAGCAGCATCCGCCGCGCGTGCTGCTGATCGAGGAGCACGCGGAGATCGCGCTGGCGCTGACCGCGACGCTGGAACGGCGTGGGATGCAGGTCGCGCGGGCGGCCAGCGATGCCGACGCGGTGACGCTGGCGGGGCAGTTCCGGCCGAATCTCGTCGTGATGGACCTGCTCCAGGTGCATCGCCGCCAGTCCGGGATCGTCGACTGGCTGCGCGCGAACGGGCAGCTCAACCGCACCCCGCTCGTCGTCTACACGGCCGCCGTCGACCAGGCCGATCTGCCGCGGCTGGCGTCCGGGGAGACGGTGCTGTTCCTGGCGGAGCGGTCGACCAGTACCGAGGTGCAGGACCGGATCGTGGATCTGCTGGCGCGGATCGGTACGAACTAGAGGCGTAACGACGTCGATACGGCGGTGAGGTCGGCGTCCGCCGAGCAGGGAACCCGGGGGTTTTCTGCTCGGCGTTCGCCCAGCGCCGCGTCAGAGTTTGGTGACGTCCAGCCGGCCGTCGGCGTACTGCCGCCGCAGCACCTTCTTGTCGAACTTGCCGACGCTCGTCTTCGGAACGGCCTCGATGATCGTCCAGCGCTCCGGGAGCTGCCACTTGGCGATCTTGCCCTCGTCGGCGAGGAAGGCGCGCAGGGACGCGAAGTCGGCGGTGGAGCCCTCCTTCAACACGACCGTGGCGAGCGGGCGTTCGCCCCACTTGTCGTCGGGGACGGCGACCACGGCGGCCTCGGCGACGTCCGGGTGGGACATCAGCGCGTTCTCCAGCTCGACCGAGGAGATCCACTCGCCGCCGGACTTGATGACGTCCTTGGCACGGTCGGTGAGGGTGAGGAAGCCGTCGGCGGAGATGGTGCCCACGTCGCCCGTCTTCAGCCAGCCGTCCTCGCTGAACTTGTCGGCGGGGCGCAGGGGTTCGGTGCCCGGGCCGTTGTAGTAGGCGCCCGCGATCCAGGGGCCGCGGACCTCCAGTTCGCCGGCCGCTTCGCCGTCCCAGGGGAGGCGCTCGCCGCCGGGGCCGCTGAGGCGGGCCTCGACGCTCGCCGGGAAGCGGCCCTGGGTGAGGCGGTAGGCGAACTCCTCGTCGGTGCCGACCGCGTGGGCCGGCGGGCGGGCGATCGTGCCGAGCGGGGAGGTCTCCGTCATGCCCCAGGCGTGGCAGACCCGCATGCCGAGCTTGTCGAACGCCTCCATCAGCGAGGGCGGACAGGCCGAGCCGCCGATGGTGACCTGGGTGAGGGTGGAGACATCGCGGGGCCGCGCCGTCAGCTCGCCGAGCAGGCCCTGCCAGATGGTGGGGACGGCGGCCGCGTGCGTCGGCTTCTCGCGCTCGATCATCTCGGCGAGGGGGGCGGGCTGGAGGAAGCGGTCCGGCATCAGCAGGTTCACGCCGGTCATGAAGGTCGCGTGCGGCAGGCCCCAGGCGTTGACGTGGAACTGGGGGACCACGACCAGCGAGGTGTCCTGGTCGGTCAGGCCCATCGACTGGGTCATGTTGACCTGCATGGAGTGCAGGTAGATCGAACGGTGGCTGAACACCACGCCCTTGGGATCGCCCGTCGTCCCGGACGTGTAGCACATGGCCGCGGCCTGGCGCTCGTCCAGCTCCGGCCAGTCGTACGTCGTCGGCTTTCCGGCGATCAGCTCCTCGTACGCGTGCACCTGCGGGGTGACGTCCGCGAGCAGCGACAGGTCGCCGGGGCCGGACACGACCACGTGCTCGACGGTCTTGAGGTGCGGCAGCAGCGGGGCGAGCAGCGGCAGCAGCGAACCGTTGACGAGCACCACCCGGTCAGCGGCGTGGTTCACGATCCAGGCGAGTTGCTCGGCCGGCAGGCGCAGGTTCAGCGTGTGCAGGATCGCGCCCATGGAGGGGATCGCGAAGTAGGCCTCGACGTGTTCGGCGTTGTTCCACATCAGCGTCGCCACACGCTCGTCGTCCGCGACCCCGAGGTCCTCGCGCAGGGCGTGCGCCAGCTGGGCCGTACGGGCGCCGGCCTCGGCGAAGGAGCGCCGCTGGGGCTCCTCCCCGGTCCAGGTGATCACCTGCGACGATCCGTGGACCGTCGACCCGTGGGTCAGGATCCTGGAGATCAGCAGCGGTACGTCCTGCATGGTGCTCAGCACGGCGTCCTCCCGGGGGCGACATTGCCTACGCGGTAGTAAGGGTTGGGCTGATTCTGCTCACATACCGCGCGGTCTGTCACGAGGCGCGGGTGATCGATCACGTCGATCACGTCACGTTGCGTTCACCGTGGCGGGACGGTACGGCTCACGGGCGTCCGCACCGCTCGTCCGCCGGACAGGCACCGCTCGTCCGCCGGACAGGCCTGCGAGGCGGAGGCCCGGGGATCCGGGCCTCCGCTGTCCAGTCGACGGCTCAGGTTGGGTGGGCGGCGTCCGCTCCCTGCCTACCTGGCGCAGTAGGCAATCGCGGTCACACCCCAGTCGCCTACGATCGGCGAGGTGGTCGTGGCGGCCACCTCGACGGTGCTCGGGGAAAACGCCGTGGTCGGCTTGAAGAACACCAAGTGGGTTCCGGGCGCCCCGGTGGCGCCGGCGACCCCGGTGACGCGGTATCCGATGGGGCAGAGCGCGAACGCCTTCTTGTTCGGCTGCGAGTTCCTGACCTCCGCCGAGGAGACCTGGAAGTCGGGGAACGCGTTCCCCGTCGCGCAGACAGCGAACGAGACCACTCGGTACTGACCGGCGAACCCGTCTGCGTCCTCCTTGGCGATCACGGTGGACGCGGTGGTGAAGCCCTGGCCGTTCGGCACCATTCCCAGGTCGAGCTCGCCGAAGCCACTCTGGATGAGGCCGCCCGACCCGATCAGGCCCTTTCCTGCCGGGCATTGGGCGCGTTGCTGAGTGACCGGCTCCGACGTCCGCACGCTCTGGGTGGTCACGATCTCCAGGCCGGGTGGCGCGACCGCGCAGAACACGAACGATCGCACCATCCAGCTGGCGGTGGTCTTGGTCTGGTCCTCAAGTGCGGTGACGAGGAAACTCTCCCCGGTCCCCTGCGAGATCGGCCGCGACTCGGTGATGACGACGTTGCTGCTGCCACTGACCAAGGCGCCGCCACCGATGACCCGCTTGCCCTGCGGGCAGAACGCCTGCGCCTGTTTGTTGTCCGAGCTGAGAACGGAGTCCGCGACAACGACCTCCACGGAGCCCGGCGGGATGGTGGTCGCCGCCGCCGGTGCGGCGCCGAGCGCCACCATGGCGAGGACGGTCACACCCACTCCCCACACTGCACGGAACCGCTTTAAGTAGTGCAACACGATGTCCCCCTCGGGCCGATGAATGCCATGGGTGGGAGAATTCCCGTTCCGTGGCGAAATGGCGTGAGTAGCCGGTACTCAACCGCCCCCGGAGGCCACTGCTTGCGTCGTGGTCTACGTCGGGGGGTGGGGGTGATCCCGCTCCACGCCGTGTGCTGGTGTGCCGAGGGTCTGGGCCAGTTCGCGCCGGGTGGTGACGCCAAGTTTGGTGTAGGCGTGGTGGAGGTGGTTGTCGACGGTGCGCACCGACAGGGTCAGAGCTCGGGCGATGTCCTTGCTGGCATTGCCGACGGCGGCGAGCAGGGCGATCTCGCGTTCGCGGGCGGTGAGCGCAGCGGTGGTCTGGGCGGTGGTCAGCAATGGTGTGCGGGCGCCTTCGCAGCGGGCCAGGGCTACGGCTGCCCGGCGGGCGGCCGCTGAGGCGCGGCGGGGGTGGTGCGTCCGGCGCCAGGCGGCCGCGGCGGCGGTGGCCGCCTCGGCGGCCAGCAGGTTCGCGCCGATGCCCTGACATGCGTCGGTGACCTGGAGGAGTTGGTCGGGGTCGTCGGTGGTCAGCGCCGTTGCCAGTTGGGCCCGGGCGGGAGCAAACGCCCCGTCGCATCTCTGCGCGAGTTCGGTCAGCCGGTCCGCGGCATCCTTCGCTCCGCCCAGCCGGGCGACGTCGGTCAGCAGCAGTGCCTCGCCGGTGAGGTGGCCGGTCGTGCGGGCGGCGCGGGCGGCGGCGGTGAGCACGGACCGCGCCTGACCCAGGTGTCCGCGAGCGGCCAGCAGCCACGCCTCGCCCAGGCGCTCCTCCCCGGCGGACAACAGGCCCGGGGCGGACGGCGGCAGAGTACGGTGTTCGGCCAGCGTCGTTTCGGCCGCGTCCAGATCTCCCAGCACGGCCGCGCATGCGGCGAGGCCGCCGAGCACCAGGCGCAGGGCCATGGCGTGGTCGATGCTGCGGGCCAGTGCGGCTGCCTCTGCCCACCAGCGTCGGGCGGTGACGGGGTGGCCGGCCAGCCACTCCGTGCGGCCGAGGAAAACCGCCATCCAGACCCTCACCACGGAATCGGCGGCAACGAGTTCGGCGTAGGCACGCTCGCCCTCCCGGAGGGCTTCGGCCGGTCGGCCGGCCTCGCTGAGAGCGAGGACGAGCGGGATGCGCTGAACGGCGGGATGGGAGGCCAGGGCGTGCTCGTCGACTTGCCGGTGGGCGGCGTGGGCGCGCTCCGCCCAGGCCGCGGCCTCGACCGTACGGCCCACCAGTGCCAGCCCGAAGGGCGTCATCCAGGCACCTCGCAGCCAGGCGTTGACGTCGGAGGCGTCGCCGACCTCGGTTTCCAGGTCCTGGAGCAGGGCCAGCCCCTGGGCCGGCCAGCCTCCCACGATCCGCATGAAGCCCTCGTTGATCTTGAGCTTGCGGTGGCCGGCCGGGCTGGTGATCCGGTCCAGGGCGGCGTCGTTGACCGCGAGGGCCTCGGTGAGGGGGGCATTGCTCCACAGCAGGTTCGTCGTCCGGGCCAGAGCGACCGCGAGCTTGTCCTGCTCGCCGATGGCAAGGGCGTCGGCCTGCGCGAGTGTCGCCTCGGCCCGGTCCCAGCGGCCCATCTCGAAGAAGGCGTCGCCGAGCATCAGGCGGGTGGCGGTAGTGCGGTGCTCTTCGGGCAGGGCCTCGATGAGGGCGATGGTCCGGGGGTAGTCGTGCACGTGGCGGGCCAGTATGGCGGCCTGGGTGAGAAGGGCGGGGTCGGCGGTGCCGGTGGCGGCCAGCCGCCAGGTGGCGATGTGCAGCAGGTCACCGCGGCGGCGGGCACCGCGCGCCTCGAAGCGTGCGGCCTGGTCCAGTAACAGGGCACGGCGGCGCAGGACCGGCAGACCGGCGCGCAGCACCTCGCCGTACAGGGGGTGGGCCAGAGACACGACGATGCGCCGGCGGTCCTGGGCAACGCGGATCAGCCCGGCCTGTTCCAGGCCTGCCACCACCTGCGGTGGGGCGAGGGCCTCGGCATCGGCGAGGGGCAGCGGGTCGCACAGCGCCAGCAGTTCCAGGACGGGCCGTCCGGCGGAATCGGCCGTGGACAGCCGGGTACCGATCAACTCGGTCAGCCGCGCGGTACCCGGCAGCCGGCCCTCGCGCAAATGCCAGATCTCCCCGTCCTCGGTCAGATCCCCGGCCGTCAGCGCGCCGAGAACCAGTTCGCGCAGGTACAGGACGTTGCCGCCACTCGCAGCCGACAACTCGTGCAGGGTACGTCGGGCGACCGGCCCGCCAAGCACGGCCTGCAACAGGGCCTCGACCTGCTCCGGGGTCAGTACGGTCAGATCGACCCGGCGTACCGCGTCCCCGCCCCGCAACGCCGCGACAGCCTTCCCGTAGGGCTCGCCGCTACGGACGGTGCCGATCAGCAGGATCATCCCGGTGTCCATCAACTGCCGCAGCAGCACCGCCGAGGCCGGATCCAGCAGATGCATGTCATCGACCAGCAGCACCCACCGCCGCGGACCCGGCCGTCCGGTGGTCAGCCCCCTGACGACCGCGGCGAACCCGGCCACCGGGTCGGACAGATCCACCCCGGTGGGCAGCAGATGCGCGATCGCCCCCAGCGGCACCGCCCCCGCCGCAGCACTCGCCGTGGCCCGCCCCACCCGGCAGCCCGCTGCGGCTGCCCGGTCCAAACACTCCTCAGCCAGCCGGGACTTGCCCACCCCGGCAGAGCCGCCCACCACGAACCCCCGGCACTCCCGGTCCGCCGACGCCGCAGCGAAGGAGTCCAGCTCCGGCCCACGTCCCACCAACGGCCAACGGCCCACCAAACCCCGCACGCCGGCCCCCCAGCAGGACAAGACACGCGAACACCCCCGATGGGCGCCCCCGGCAGCACTCCACCCGCTCAGCGCGATGCACGATCCGCCTGACGCCGTATCAGCCTACGGAGGCCCCGTGGAGCGGACCAACCGGCTTTCCGGCATTTCTCCGAGATGTCGCCTCACCCGCAGCTCGCTCTCCGAGGGCGGTCCGCGACGTGATGTCGGTTTCCGCTTGACGGTGGGGCGGTGCTGCTTGGCCTGCCTGAGCGGAGTCCGGTGCGTGCAACTGCAAGTCCGGGACGCCGAGCCGATCCAAAAGACAGGCCCTAGCGGACCAGCCCCAGCTCCGGGTCCTCGCGCAGCTTGCCGAGGGCGCGTGAGACCGCCGACTTCACCGTGCCCACCGAGACGCCGAGCACCTCGGCCGTCTGGACCTCGCTGAGGTCCTCGTAGTACCGCAGGACGACCATCGCCCGCTGCCGGGCGGGCAGTTTGGAGATCGCCCGCCACATCGCGTCGTGCAGCGCCTGCTGCTCGGCCGGGTCGTCCCCGCCGGGAACCGGCTCGGGCTCCGGCAGCTCGTCGCACGCGAACTCGTCGACCTTGCGCTTGCGCCACTGCGACGTCCGGGTGTTCAGCAACGCCCGGCGCACATAGCCGTCGAGCGCACGATGGTCCTCGATCCGCTCCCAGGCCACATACGTCTTGGTCAGCGCCGTCTGAAGCAGATCCTCCGCGTCGCACGGGTTCGCGGTGAGCGACCGGGCGGTACGCAGCAGCACCGGCTGGCGGGCCTTGACGTACGACGAGAACGACGGGTACGTCAGCGACCGCGTCGCGGGGTTGGAAGCGCTGGTGCAGACGGTTGTGGTCATGGCTCCACGCTATGAGCGACCCCCTCACCGGCGGATCGGCCGCAGGTCCCGAAGCGCAGTCCCCCTCAGGTTGTAGGGGTGGGGTTGCCTGCACCTCCTGAAGGTGGACTGGAGGAGGACACCTACTGCGGGTTTACCCCTGGGGGCTACGACCACGGTGCCGGTTTTCCGTCACTGTGCGGCACCCGGGCGCGTGCTGGGCCCCCGCGCGGCGCCTGTGTCACCCTCCCTCCAGGACCAGCCCCGACGTCGGCACCCCTGTCCCCGCCGTCACCAGAACCCTGCCGGTTCCCGGTATCTGGTTCACGGATGTGCCCCGCAGCTGCCGTACTCCCTCCGCGATCCCGTTCATCCCGTGCAGATACGCCTCCCCGAGCTGTCCCCCGTGCGTGTTGACCGGCAGCCGCTCCTCCGCCATGAAGTCCGCGGCCTCGCCCTTGCCGCAGAACCCGAACTCCTCCAGTTGCATCAGCACGAACGGTGTGAAGTGGTCGTACAGGATCCCCACGTCGATGTCGGCCGGGGTGAGCCCGGTGCGCCACAGTTGGCGGGCCACCACGCCCATCTCCGGCAGGCCGGTGAGGTCGTCGCGGTAGAAGCTGGTCATCTGCTCCTGTGCGCGACCCGCGCCCTGAGCGGCGGCCGCGACGACGGCCTGGGGATTCGGCAGGTCACGGGCCCGCTCCACGGAGGTGACCACGATCGCCTGCCCGCCGTCCGTCTCCTGGCAGCAGTCCAGCAGCCTGAGCGGTTCGGCGATCCAGCGCGAGGCCGCGTGATCGGCGAGCGTGATCGGTCTGCCGTGGAAGTACGCCGCCGGGTTGGTCGCCGCGTACTTGCGGTCCATGACGGCCACATGCCCGAACACGTCCGGGGCCAGCCCATACGTGTGCAGATACCGCTGGGCCGCCATCGCCACCCAGGACGCAGGGGTGAGGAGCCCGAACGGCAAGGACCAGCCCAACGCCGCGCCCTCCGCCGACGGCTCCCGGTGCTGTACGCCGGAGCCGAATCTGCGGCCCGACCGCTCGTTGAACGCGCGGTAGCAGACCACCACCTCGGCCACGCCCGTGGCGACGGCGAGCGCCGCCTGCTGGACGGTCGCGCAGGCCGCCCCGCCTCCGTAGTGCACGCGGGAGAAGAAGGACAGCTCCCCCATCCCGCAAGCCTGGGCCACGGTGATCTCCGGGCTGGTGTCCATCGTGAACGTGACCATCCCGTCCACGTCCCCCGGCGTCAGCCCCGCGTCGTCCAGCGCGGCCCGCACCGCCTCCACCGCCAGCCGGAGCTCACTACGGCCCGAGTCCTTGGAGAACTCGGTGGCGCCGATGCCGACGATCGCGGCCCGCCCCCCGAGGGTGTCCTGAGCCCGGGCGCTCATCGCACACCCCCCGTCGGTACCGTGACCGTCACCGTGCCGGTCACATGTCTGCCGATGCCGTTGTCCCCGACGACCCGGACCGTCGCGGTGTCGCCGTCGAGCCCCTCGACCTCTCCCGTCAACACCATCGTGTCTCCCGGGTAGTTGGGCGCCCCCAGGCGGATGACCACCTTGCGCAGGACGGCCGCCGGGCCGAAGTGGTCCGTGATGTAGCGGCCCACCAGGCCGTTCGTGGTCAGAATGTTCATGAAGATGTCGGGGGAGCCCTTCTGGCGGGCCAGTTCCGCGTCGTGGTGAACGTCCTGGTAGTCCCGGGAGGCGATCGCTCCGGCAACGATGAGCGTGCGGGTGATCTCGATCTCCAGCGGCGGCAGTCGGTCGCCTGTCCTCGGCAGTGGGTCGCCGGCCCTCACCGATCCCATGCGTCGACCTCCTCCCCTTCCTTGATCAACTCGCCCAGTTCCTGGAGCAGTTCGTCGCCGCATCCCAGATACGCGTCCAGCTGCCGGCCCCACAGGAAGTGCCGGTGCACCGGATGGTCCAGGTCGGCTCCCGCGCCGCCGTGCAGATGCTGGCCGGTGTGGACCACCCGGCGGCCCGCCTCGGACGCCCACCAGGCGGCGGTCAGCGCGTGCGAGGTGCAGGCGAGCCCGGTGTCGCGACGCCAGGCCGCCTCGTACGCCGTCACCCGTATCGCCTCCGTGTCCATGTACGCGTCCGCTGCCCGGAGTTGGACGGCCTGCTTCGTCGCCAGCGGTCGCCCGAACTGCTCCCGGGTGTTGGTGTGCGCCACGGCCCGCGCGAGAGAGCCGGCGCAGACACCTGCCTGGAGACCGGCGAAGGCGGTGCGGGCAGTGGCGAGGACATCGGCGTAGGCGTCGGATCCGCCGAGCTGTTCGGCTTCGGCGCCGTCCAGCACGAGCCGCCCGGCCGCCCAGGGTGCCGTGAGTTCGACCGGCTGCCACTCCGCGTCACCGGCCCGTACCAGCCACAGGTTCCGGTCCGCGTCGGCGACCAGGACATGCGTGGCGTCCCGCAGCCAGGGCACGACAGGGACCGTGCCGGTCAGCTCGGCGTGCGTGGAGGGACGTACATCCTGCTGGTGGGGATCCCGTACACCTTGCTGGCGGGGGGCCCGTACGCCTTGCTGGTGGGGAGCCTGTACACCTTGCTGGTGGCCGGCCGGCGGCTCGCCGCGCGCGGACGCTCGTACCCCTCCCTGCGCCGGAAATCCCCCGCCGACCACCACCGAACCGTCGGTGATCCCCGGCAGCAGGCGCTCGCGCTGCTCCGCCGAGCCGTGGGCCGACACCGCCAGCAGCCCGTACACACATGTGGCCGCGAAGGGCACCTGGGCCGTCGTGCGGCCCTGTTCCTCCAGGAGGAGCACCAGGCCCAGCAGGCCCACCTCCTGGACGGCTCCGACCAGTCCGGCGCCGCACAGGGCCTTCCACAGCTCCGGGTCGCTACCCGTGCCTGCCGCCGAAAGCCGCTCGTGCGTGGCGAGGTCGCCGAAGATCCGCGCGGCCAGCTCCTGGGCGGCGGCCTGCTCCTGCGTGGGCGTGAAGTCCATCTCAGGCCTCGCCCCCGTGGACCCGGAAGACCGGCAGCACCAGCGCACCGTCGGCGTCCTCGTACCGCTGGAACTCGAGCCGCACCGGCAGTCCGATGCGGACCTTGTCGTACGGCACCCCCACCACGTTGCTGATCATCCGCACGCCTTCCGCGAGCTCGATCAGGCCGACCGCATAGGGGCCCGCCGCGTCGGCGGCATGATCAGACTCTGTGAATGCCGCGAACGGCGGGTGGTGCATCACCACGTACGAATAGACCGTGCCCTCGCCGCTCGCCTCCACTGTGTCCCAGTCGAGGCCCCCGCACGCATTGCAGCCCGGCAGCCAGGGGAAGCGCAGGGTCGCGCAGCCGGTGCACCGCTGGACGAGGAGCTGCTGCCGCTCCACTCCTTCCCAGAAGCCGGCGTTGTCACGGTTGATCACCGGCCGGGGGCGGGGGGCCTTCGGCTTCTTCCGCGCGGGGGCGTACTTGAGGATGCGGAAGCGGTGTGTGCCGACCAGGTCCGGTCCCACCCGGACGTCCATACGGGTCGTGACGAAATACCCCGTGCCCAGCTTCGTCGTCTTGCGGTCCGACACCGACTCGATCACCGAGTCGAAGGTGATCTCGTCCCCGGGCCGCAGAGGGCGCAGATACTCCTGCTCGCAGTCGGTGGCGACGACCGAGGTGCAGCCCGCCTCGTCCAGGAGGGCGAGCAGTTCGTCATACGCCGGTGAGCGGCCCGCGTGGCCGGAGAGGCCGCCCATCGTCCACGCCTGGAGCATGGTGGGCGGGGCGATGGCGTCCGGTCCCGAATACGCCGGGTTGGTGTCGCCCAGCGCCTCGCACCAGTGCCGGATCATCGGTCCGTTGACCGGATCCCTGCCCGCGCCCACGACGGCGGACGCCCGCCCCTCGTACACCTTCAGCCGCGCCCCCAACTCGTCAGTCACCTCGCTCACCCCCGTCCCTCGTCCGGTCACCGCCGCCCCCTCGTCATCCCGAGCCGCATCGTCGCGACGATCTCGCGCTGCACCTCGCTCACCCCGCCCCCGAACGTGTTGATCTGCGCCGCCCTGTTCAGCCGCTCCAGCTCGCCGTCCCCGAACACCCCCGGCGACCCCGAACGAACCAGCCCTGCCAGCCCGTCCGTCCCGATCGCGTGCTGACATATTCGGTACACCGCCACGGCCGATTCGGTTCCCACGACTTTCACGCCGCTCGCGTCGCCGGGCGCGAGCCCGCCCGCCCCCACATCCCCCACCAAACGCCAGCTGAGCAGGCGCGATGCCGCCAGCCGGGCATGCGCCTCGGCCAGCTGCGACCGCACCCACGGCTCGTCAACCCGGCGCCTTCCGGTCACCGGATCGGGGGTGCGTACGGCCCTCAGCGCGGCCGCGAGGAAATCCTCGGCCTGCATGCCGAGCGCGGCCAGGGCGACCCGCTCGTGATTGAGCTGGTTGGTGATGAGCGTCCAGCCCTCGTTCTCCGCGCCGACCAGGTTCCCGGCCGGGATGCGGACACCGTCGTAATAGGTGGCCGTGGTGGTCTGCCCGCCGACCGTCTCGATCGGCGTCCAGGAGAAGCCGGGGGCGTCGGTGGGGACGAGGAGGACCGAGATGCCGCGGTGTTTGGGGGCGTCGGGGTCGGTCCGGCAGGCCAGCCAGATCCAGTCGGCGTGCTGGGCGCCCGAGGTGAAGATCTTCTGGCCGTCGACGACCCAGTCCCCGGAGCCGTCCCGTGCCGCCCGGGTCCGCAGCGACGCCAGGTCGGTCCCGGCCGACGGCTCGCTGTAGCCGATCGCGAAGACGAGTTCCCCGCGCAGAATGCCCGGCAGGAAGGCCGCCTTCTGCTCCTCGCTGCCGTACTTCATCAGCGTCGGCCCGACCGTGTTCAGGGTGACCATCGAGACGGGCGCGCCCGCCCGGTACGCCTCGTCGAAGAAGACGAACTGCTCGTCCGCGCCCCGGCCTTGACCGCCGTACTCGACGGGCCATCCGAGCCCGAGCCAGCCGTCAGCGCCGATACGACGGCGCAGTGCACGCACGCGCGCGTGCTCGTCCGCCGCGGGCGGCCCGTCGGGCATGAGGTCCCGAAAGTACGTACGCGACTCGGCGCGCAGCCGCTGCTGGCGCTCGGTGGGGGCGAGGTGCACGGTGGCGGCCCTCCGGGGCGTCGTACGGGCGAGGGGTTTCTGACTGTCCGTCAGATACCGTGCCCTGTCAAGGTCGGCCCCGCACAGATCCCATGCACGCGAAAACGCCTGCGCGGCGGTGCCGAAGCACCGCCGCGCGGACGTGTTACCACCCCACAGAGCACACCCCACACAGGAGTTCAGGACCGGCGCCCGAAGGCCGGCCCTCCCGGGCTCACCAGAGGGGCAGGAAGTTGACGGCGACGTTCTCGTTCCCCTGGTTGATGGCCGTGAAGGCGGAGCCGTCGACCTGGGCCGTGTTGCTCTGGTTCGAGGCGCCGGAGCCGACCGCCTGCTGCTGCGTGGTGGACGAGTTGCCGTTGTTGTCGTCGCCGACGCCGCTGCCGATGATGCCCGCGGAGGCCTCGGTGACGGTCGCGTTCGATCCGTCGTCCGCGATGGCGCCGTTGTCCGCCGTCGCGATGCCGGCGAACAGTGCCGCGGCGAGCGGAAGGGCGGAAACGGCGGCGATGACGCGGGCGGTACGGATGCTTGCCATGTTGTTCCTCCAGAACAAAGGACGCACCGGCTGCCGAGCCGGAAGTGCGCGTGGTACGTGAACTACGGCTGATACCAAGACAGTTGGCCGACCGCCTCGGTGTTGTGCACAACGTCGCGAGATCAGAATTGCCCACCGAATCCCCGGCGAACCACCCCGGAAGCCCCGATTCGCCCTCAAGCGTGATGACAAGTCGATAAACCCCTTTGGTCACCTTGAGCCCCAGGGCAGGGCAGGCCGGACACCTCCTCCCCAAGCGCCGCAAGGGGTGAAGCGTTCCGGCGCATTTCCGGCCAACCTGCCCACACCGGCGAGTCGCGCTCGATCGCCCTTCCTTTTTTCGAACGCCTGTACGAACATGGAGGCATGGCCACCACCGACCGGCAGGCCACGACGCTGGCCCTCGCACACGCCCTGTCAGCCGCGGAGCGCGGTCTGGCCGTCATCCCCCTGTCCCGGACGAAACTCCCGGCCCTGCGCTCCCCCCACCGCGACGACCCCACCGCACCCCTCTGCCACGGCGAATGCGGCCGCTTCGGACACGGGGTGTACGACGCCTCGATCAACCCGGCACGCATCCGCGAACTGTTCGCCGCCGCACCGTGGGCCACCGGCTACGGCATCGCCTGTGGCCTGCCCCCACACCATCTGATCGGCATCGACCTGGACACCAAGTCGGGCACGGACTCCTCGGCGGCCCTGCGCGAACTGGCCCTGCGACACCTGTTCACCATCCCCGACACCGTCGTCGTCCTGACCCCCAGCGGCGGCCGCCACCTCTGGCTCAGCGGCCCACCCGACGTCGTCGTCCCCAACTCCGCGGGCCGCCTGGCCCCCGGCATCGACATCCGCGGCGCCGGCGGCTACCTCGTCGGCCCCGGCTCTCGCACCGAGTACGGCGTCTACAGCACCGCCCCCGGCACCGCGCACCTCGCCCCCGCGGCCTGCCCGCCCGCACTCCTGCGCATCCTGCTACCACCGCCCCGCACCCACCACCCCACACCCCCGTCGACCGGCGGACACGGCCAGGGCCTCGTCCAGTTCGTCCTCGCCGCCCACGAAGGTCAGCGCAACACCCGCCTTTTCTGGGCGGCCTGCCGCGCCTACGACGACGGCATCGGCCCCGACCTCGTCGAGCCGTTGGTCGAAGCAGCCCTCAACACCGGCCTCAACGAACGCGAGGCCCGCGCGACGATCGCGTCGGCGGCACGGATGACGGGGCATCAGCCGTGAGGGCGCCGGGCGCGGCACAGGGGGCGCGCCCGGCAGATCGCGACACTGATCCGGTGGAGTCGAGGTGCCGCGCTGCCGGCGGGGGGTACGTCGAACACCGCGTTGGCGCAGGCGGCCACAGGGACTCCCTGCGGCGCGCGGAGAGTGACGAGCGCGAGGGAAGCGCAACGAGGAGAGTCAGCGTGTGCGCGGATACGGGCCGGGGATCGCGGACCGCGGACCGCGGACCGCGGACACTCGCCGAGCTGTACGACGACCGGTACGCGCGTGCGGATGACCATGCCCTGCGGCTGGCCGGTGACTGGCCGGTGATTGGCCGGAGCCCGAGGATCGGAGGCCGAGGAGGCTATGTCCGAGGCCTTTCTCGCCGCCTGGCGACCCGGGAAACGCAGCACGACGGCCCCCGACCGATCTACCTGGTCAGGGGCCGTCAACCTGCGCGGTGGGTGTGGGATTTGAACCCACGGTGACATCGCTGCCACGACGGTTTTCAAGACCTTTCGCCGATCAAGGGCGGCGAGGTCTCCGCCGCAGGTCAGACCGGTACGTGCACCCCGGCGGAGCCGTCGTGATCGTCGCCGTGCCCGCTACGTGCCCCAGGCCCGCGACCGTGCCCGCTGAGCTAGGAGCCCCATAGGGCTGTCTGTCAGTTCACCAGCGAGGACCGGATGCGCTCGATGGCCCGCAAGACTTCGGCTCGGTTCTTCGCGCTCTTGATCCACGACGGCAGTCTGGCAACGAGCGTCATCTTCCGCTTCAGCCCCGTCGAGTCCCAAGGAGGTCGTTCGCGCAGTGGCGCCTGAACGAACTGCCTTATCAGGTCCAGATGCTCGGGGTTGTAAGCCCACACCCAGCCGTGACGCGTCTCGGCCTGCAACCACAGCGGCAGACCGAAGTACGGATCCACAGCCTCCCCTGTGCCCCGGAAGAGACGAAGACCATCAGTGGCATGACGGGCCAAACCGCAGGCGCGGCAGACAAGGCGGCGCTGCGCGAACAGCGAGGGACTCGCCTCCCGAAACACAGGTGCGGCCGGGGCAACGTGCGCGATGCCGCTGCACTTCGGGCAGCGCACGAGCACGTGATCAACGAAGTCGAATTTCGTGTGCCGGGAGTCCCGGAACCGCTGCAACGGGAGCATGACGGCAGTATGCGCCGTGTCCTTGCCGTCGTGGTGGCGGAGGGTCGCACACGGTGAAAGCCTCCGACCGGTCTCGCTGGTCAGAGGCTTTCAATCCCGCGGTGATGCTTCGCGACGCTCAGGCGTGCACGAGCGCCCCGGCGGAGCCGTCTTCATCGTCGTCGGACCCGCTGAGCCAGGAGTCCGCCGCTTCGGCCACCTGGTCATCACGACCGGCGACCGGCCGGGCGTAGTGCCGGGTGGTAACGCTCGCGTTCGAGTGGCCGAGCCGGTGAGCGGCAGTCATCACGCCGTACTGGTCGGCGACCCAGGTCCCGTGTGAGGCCCGGAGGTCGTGTGGGGTGACGTCCGACAGCCCGGCCGCCGCCACGGCGGGGTCGAAGTACGCCTTGCGCCACTGGTTGTAACGCAGCGGCTTGCCACCGGGAGTCAGGAAGAGCAGGGCGTCTTCCCCGTCCGGCAGCGTCTCCAGGTGCCGGCTGAGTCGCTTCGCCAGCGAGGGACCGATCCGCAGGACCCTTTTCTGATGGGACTTGGGGGTGTCGAAGACCAGGGTGCCGTTGGCTTCAGCCAGATTCTCGTCTACGAGGACCAGGCCGCCGGAGACGTCGATGTCCGCCCGCCGCAGCGCGAACGCCTCGCCGACCCGCAGACCCGCATACGCAAGGAGCGCGATCAGCAGGTCATGCGGCTTGGCCGCGCTCTGGACAATCCGCGAGGCTTCGAGCGGGGTCAGGATGTGCGGCTCGGTCTGCGGCATCCTCGGCAGCTTCACGCCCCGGCACGGCGTCTGCGGGATCATGTCGTTGTCGACGGCGGACCGCATGATCTGCGACAGGACCCGGTACGCCTGCCGGATGCGCGAAGCGCTGAGACCCTTGGTCTTCATCCCGCCGACCCACTCAGCGATCGTGATCGGCCGCAGACTCGACAGCTCACAACTCCCGAGCGCCGGATTGATGAGCGAGTTAATCAGCGACCGGTACGAGGCCTGGGTCTTGTGCTTGAGCTGCGGGGAGACGGCAGCGAGCCAGCGGGCCGCCCAGTCTCGTACGGTCGTCTGCCCCTCGGCAGGGTCGATCCAACGCCCCTCTTCGATCTCGATGCGCTTGCGCATGAGCCACCGGTCGGCGTCCGTCGATGTGGCGAACGTTCGATCCGCAGGCCGGAGCATGCCGTCAGGACCCGGGTACCGAGCTTGGTACCGGCCAGAGGGCAGCTTGCGGACACGTCCGAAGTTCCGGCGAGACTTGCGCTTCCCAGCCATCAGGCAGCCCTCCCGAACCCCGTGGGCCTGAGGGGGATCGGCTCCACGGTGTTGGCACTGACGAACGCCTCTACGGCGCTCTCGGGGATGCGGACGTGCCGACCGACCTTGACGAAGGTGATACGGCGTTCCTCGACGAGGCGGCGGGGGAAGCGGACACCGGTGCCGAGTCGCTCGGCGACCTGCTCCACGGTGAGCAGCTGGTCCACGCTCACCACTCCCCCTCGTTCGGCAGTACTGCAAGCGCCTCGCGGGCGGTTTCGCGGTTGAGCTGGAGGTCGCGGGCGATGGTGGCGGCGAGGGCGTATTCGCCGGGGGTGTGGCCGTGGCCCGCGTATTGCCAGTCGGCGAGGACGAGGACGGTGTCCGGCTCGTGGTCGTCGAGGCCGAGGGATGGGCGTTCTTGGGCAGCGCGGTAGTCGGCGCGTGCCTGGCGGAGGGCGCCGAGGGTGGTGGAGTAGCGGCGGGATTTGGAGCTGAAGTGGCCGCGGAAGCCGAGCATGTGGGCCCAGGCCCAGAGGCGGCGGTCCGGGTAGAGGGGATCGAGCGTCTTGCAGGCTTCGATGAGGCGGCGGGTGTGGTCGGGGACCTGGTGGCGGTCGAGTTCGGCGAGTTCACCGATGCGGCGGTCGAGGGTGCCGGTGTTCTCGGCGGCTTTGGTGGCGTACTTGGCGACGTAGGAGGCGACGGCCTGTTCGGTGATGTCGGAGCCGTCGCCGAATGCCTTGACCGGGCGGACGTCGAGTTGGGTGCCCCATCGGAAGGTGCGGGCCGGGTGGTCGTGGGCGGCCGGGACCGAGACCGAGGTGTACGAGTGCGCGGCAGCGGCCTGGATCGCGTCGGTGAGTAGGTCGGCGGTTGCCCAGGCGGGTGGTGGCGTGTCGGGTCCGTTCGGGCCGTCGAGGCGGATCACGGCGTGGAAGTGCAGTGCGCCGCGTTTCTGGAACTCGGCGACCTTGCCGTACGAGAGGCGTGCGTGGTCGGGGAGTTCGCGGCGGGTGAGTCCGGCGCGCGATGCGATTTCGCGGCGCAGGCGGGTGGTGAAGCGCTGCCAGAGGTCGCCTGCGTGGTTGTTGAAGAGGACGGCGCCCGCGTAGTCGTAGGTAGCTGGGTCGAGGGCGGTGCCGAGCGCGGGGTCGTCGGCACTGTGGCGGGTGCCGCAGCGGCAGGTGCCTCGGTCGGGGCGGTTGTGGACCGGGCCGAACGAGGGCGCCGTCAAGGTGGCGAAGACGCGGGGGCGGTCGCGGACGGTGGCGGGGATGTCGCGGCTGTCGTCACCAGCAAGGCCCGCGCGGATCAGGTGGTAGGTGTCTCCGGCGTAGGTCCAGGCGCAGGACGGGCAGCGGGAGGCGCGCCGGTTGCCGCAGGCGAGGCGGAGTCGTCCGCCAGGCTCACTCCCGGTGGAGTAGTGGTGCAGGGTCTCGCCGGTCGTCTTGTCCTTGTGGAGGACCCAGCCGGTGAGGTGGATCGGGTCGGCGCAGCCACCGGTACGGCGGATCTGGTCCTGCCAGCGGGTGTAGTCGGGGGCCGAAGCCACCCTCAGCAGGTCGCCGAGGGTGATCGGGTCGAGCAGCGTGTCAGGCACGGGCGCCCTCCCGCGTGCGGCGGGTGCGGGTGACGCCGAGGCCGTTGCAGGCCGGGCAGTGCGCGGTGATGGTGTGCAGGTGACCGTGCCGGTCGCGGCCGCCGAGGGTAATGGCGGCGGAGGCGAATCCGTCGCAGTTCGGGCAGATGCGGGGCGGCGGTGTGGTGCGGGCGGTCATGCTGGGGGTTCCTTCCGGTTCCACGGGATCGGACAGGGACGGCGCCCGGGCGACGGAGACTTGGCGGTTGAGGCCGCCCGGGGGCCGGTCAGCGGTGCCTGGCGTCGGTGTTGACCAGCGAGCGGATCACCAGGGCGCAGATGGCGAGCGAGACGCCGGTGAGCGCGACCGCCAGGAGCAGAGAGACGAGGACGGCGCCGACGACCAGAACCACGGCGGTGCCGCCGCCGACGAGGGCGATCACGGTGCCGGGGGTGAGTTGGACCACCGGCCGGGACTGCGCCGGGGCCACCGGGGCGGACTGCGAGGCCTGAGCGCTTGGGACGACGGCGGTCGGCTCGATGACGGCCGGTGGGGTGACGCGACCGGTCGGGGTGGGCATAGTCGGGATCTTCGGGCGGAGCATGGTTGAACTCCCTTCTGAGTTGGGCTACTTGACGAAGCTGTTGATGGCGGGGGCAAGGACGCTGTCGGCGAGGAGGAAGCCGCCGAGCAGGAGCACCGCGATGAGCCACGCGGGCGGGCGGATGAGCTTGACGCCGAGGTAGCCGACGACGAGCAGGGCGAACCAGAGCGGGACGTCCATGGGTGGTGGCCTCCTAGCGGACGCGGCAGCGGTGAGTGCGGGCGGCGAGCTGGGCGGCGGACTGGCTGGTGTAGTCGGCGGACCAGCCGCAGCGGTCGGCGGTGCACACGGCGGCGTGCTTGGTCTGGCCGTGCCGGTCGCGGTGGGTGCCGATCTGCACCGGGCCGATGCTCATCACGGAGTGGAAGTGATCGCGGGCAGCCATAACGGGTGGTTCTCCTTCCTGGTCAGGCGAGTTGGGCGGCGATGGCGTCGGCCAGCTGCGGCGGGACGCCGAGACGGGCGCGCAGGGTGTCGGTGTCGATCGGGGCGCCGGTGCGGTCGCGGTGTTCGGCAGCGACCTTGCGGGCGTGGTCGACGAGGGCGGCCGGAACCGCAGGCACGGGCGCCGGGGCAGCGGCCGGAAGGGCCGGAGTTTCCTCCGCCGAGGCAGGCACGGACTCCGGTTCGGGTGCTGGCTTCGTGTCGGCGGAGGCATCGGGCTCGGCGACCGGGGCGGGTGCCGGCGGATCCGCCGTCCGGTGTCCGGCGGAGTGGGCAAGGAGAGTGCCCCCGAGGAAGGCGAGGGCAGGCCATCCGGCGACGCCAAGCCGGAGCGGGGCGGGCGGGTTGGCCAGGTCGAGGAATCCGGCGGTGGCGATGTTGGCGCCGAGCGAGGCGACCAGGGCGATCAGGAACCAGCACCAGGCCAGCCGGGACGGTCCGTCGCTGCGCAGGCGTCGCCAGGCAGCGACCAGGAGCAGGTCAACGCTGACCGGGTAGGCCCAGGCCTTCCAGCCGTCCTGTCCGGCAGCGGCGGCGAGGTCGTGCAGGTGGGCGAAGGACAGGGCTCCGGCGATGACGGCCTGGACCAGGACGGCGTCCACGCGCAGACCGGCCCGGGCGGCCATCAGAGGTCCTCTCCCTGGTAGGGCGGGCTGTCGTTGGGGTCGTAGCCGGGCGGGAACGTCCCGGGCGGCGGCTCGGGCAGCGAGACGGCCAGGGACGGGCTGACAGCCTCAACGAAGTCGAGGTCTGCGCCGGTCGTGTCGGCGTACAGCGCGAGTTGGCCGAGCAGCAGGAGCGTGCGGGCGAAGTCCTCGCAGTCGGGGCACATGGCGGGGGTTCTCCCTTCATCAGGCATGGCAGGGGTAGGGACTTGGCGTGAAGGCGGTCGCGCCGAACCGACGATCGGGGAAGGTCAGGCCGTAGCGGGGGCCGTCTTGGAGAGCGGCACGGCGGCCGAAGGAAGGGCGGGCAACGCGGGCCGGAAGGGCGCCAGTTCGGGCAGGTCCGGGGTGCGGTCGGCGTAGCGGTTGCAGATGTTGACGGCCTGCCGCAGCGAGGTGTGAGCGGCGCGGATGCGGTGCCAGCCGCCGGTGGAGTCGCCCGCGATGGCGACGCCGCGCATCTCGGCGGGGATCTGGATGGCGGCGAGGACGGCGTCCGGGGAGATGTCGCCGAAGGCCATGTTCGCCGAGGATTCGTCGTTGACGCGGTGGGCTGTGCGGCCGGTGAGCTGGGCGCGGAGCATGGTGATGCCCTTGCCGAGTTCGGAGCCGAAGCGCTGCCCGCAGATCTCCAGGTAGATCCCGGAGGCACGGCCGAGCTGGGCGAGGCGGGCGAGCGCGGTGATGATCCGGTCCCGGCGCTTCTCCTCTTCCTTGTTGGCGAAGAGGGCGAGTTCGGCGACCTCGTCGACGAGGATCACGATCGGCACCGGCCGCAGGTGTTCGGGCAGGTCCCAGATGTCGGAGGCGATCTTCGCGTCGGGGACGTCGGAGGTGATGCGCTGTTCGGCGCGGATGAGTTGGTAGACGCCCTCCATGTGCGTCACGAGTGCATCGAGCAGCTCGGCGGCGGTGTTGGGGTTGTCGGCGAGGGCGGAGAACCGGCGGGCGAGCGGGAAGAGTTCAACGCCCTGCTTGCAGTCAATGCCGACCAGGGCGACATCCATCGGGGCCAGCCCGGCGACCAGGTTGCGCTGGTAGACGGACTTGCCGGACTCGGTGGCGCCCAGGGTGAGCGCGTGGGGTATCGCCCGGTAGTCGCGGTAGTGGACGGAGCCGTCCTCGCGAAGGGCGACCGGGACCCGCATCGGGCGGACATCGGTTTTGGCGGGCATCTGCACCCGCTTGAGGACGTCGTAGCCGGTCATCCTCAACTCAACGACGCCGGAACGGAGTTCACGCGAGCTGACGCCGTACATCGAGAAGGAGTGCCGCAGCCGGTCCGAGGCGGCGGCGACATCGAAGGCGTCCTGTCCGGGCCGGAGCTTGAGCCGCAGGACCAGTCCGGTCCGGGTGGGACGCAGCCACAGGATGCGCGGCGGACGGGACTCCGGCATGGGCCGGTTGGCGAGCCGGGCGAGGGTGAGGCGCCAGCGCGAGGGCGGGACCGTCAGCCCGCAGGCGTCCATGACCGAGCCGTAGCGGACCAGGACACGCGCCACAGCGAGGGTGACCCCGAAGGTCATCCAGTACCAGGCGGGGCGCCGCCACCGCAGGAGACCCGCGGTGACGACGACCAGCATGAGCGCGACCGTGAACCAGGTCATGGTCAGGCCGCCTTGGGCGTCGACGCTGCGGCGGCGAGCGAGGTGACGGCGACCGCGCGGAAGGCGATGCCGTGCCGCTTCTGGCCGTTGAACTCGTTCTCCCACGGCCGGGCGATCAGACCCGTGAGGGCGACCGGCGTGCCCATGGCCAGCTCGCCGGAGATGCCGGGCTCGGGGACGGTGATGGACAGGATCTCGACCTCGTCGTTCGCCGCGAACATCACGTCGACGGTCATCAGCTTCGCGCCGCTCTCGGCGTCCATGGCGATCTCGCCGGTCCGGCGGTCCTTGACCTTGGGCTGCGGGTTCTTGGCGACCATCACGGTCGCGGTGGAGGTGTCGACGGGAATCTGACGCACAGCAGATCACTCCTCTATAGATGCTTGACTCCGTCACTCATGTATATGAGTGACATGAAGAAGAGTGCATGACTCCTGTACATGAGTCAACCCGCCGCGAAGAAGAACTCGCGACGGGCTGCGGGAAGTTGAGCGGACGTCAGTCGGCGGCGGGAATCCGATACTCAAAAACGAACTGGTCAGCGGCCATGAGCGTGTCGCAGACCTCCACGACGAGGCCCTCCGTCGTCCGTGCCTCACGGATCAGATGAACCACCGGCGCACCGGGGCTGAGCACCAGCTCGGACGCCTCTGCCTTGGTGGCCGGACGCGCTTGCAGCGTCTCGACGAACTCAGCGAACTCATGCCCGTGGTCTTCGAGTCGGGCATAGATGCCACCGCCGCCGGGGTTCTCGGCGAACAGCTCCGGGATCTCCTTGACGACGTCCCACGGGAGGTACGACGTCGCAGTCTCGACCGGTGTGCCGTTGCGGAAGTAGAGGCGCCGCCGGGCGAGCACCTGAGTGCCGGCGGGGACGCCCAATCGCTGGGCCGCATCCTCCGGGGCTTCCATCGGCCCGATGTAAAGGACGCTGACCTTGGCCGTGGCGCCGGATTGCGCGGACTCGGCGAGGTACGCAGCCTGACCACCTTGGCGGAGCGAGCGCCGGAAGCGGTCGGAGGAGCGATGCCGTACCGGCGGCCGGTCCTTCACGATCGAGCCCTTGCCGTGCCGAGTCTCCACGAGCCCGCTCGCGCGGACCTCGACCATGGCCTTGCGGATCGTCCCGCCCGAGACGCCGTAGCGGTCGACTAGATCGGCCTCACTCGGCACCATGTCGCCAGGCTTGAGGATGCCCGCCCGGATCTGCTGCACGATCTCGTCAGCGATCTGCACGTACCGGGGTACGGACCGCTCACCTCCTACCGCGGTTCCCATAGTCCTTCACTTCCTCCTATGCTCCTGTGCATGAGTACATCACGGGAGACAAGGCCGACACCATCGCTGCACTCGGTATCCGTAGCCGGGGCCGTGGTGCGCGAAGACGGCCGTCTCCTTGCGATCCGCCGCGCCGACAACGGCACTTGGGAACTCCCCGGCGGTGTACTCGAACTCGACGAGACGCCCGAGGCAGGCGTCGCCCGCGAGGTCCTGGAAGAGACCGGCATCCACATCGAGGTGGACGAACTCACCGGGGTCTACAAGAACACGACCCGAGGCATCGTCGCCCTGGTCTTCCGCTGCAAGCCATCCGGCGGCACCGAGCGCACGTCTAGCGAGTCGACGGCCGTCTCCTGGCTCACGTCCGAAGAGGTCAGCGAGCGTATGTCCGAGGTCTACGCAATCCGCCTGCTGGACGCCTTGGATGGCAACGGCCCGCACGTCCGGAGCCACGACGGCAAGCGCCTCGTCCCAGCGGGATAGAACTTTCCCTACTTCATCAAGTGCCCGCGCACGGCGCGGGCGCGCGCCGCCTCTGCGGCGCGGCCTGCCTCCTGTCTCCGCCCCGGCTGGCCGCGCCCGGCGGCGCGCTCTGCGGCTGCCGGGCTGAAGGGGAGACACCCTCTGTGGCTGGGGCGGTCGGCTCCGCGACTTTAGCCAGCCACTTTGGCGCGAGCCTCGAAGATCATGGCCCCAACGTCGTGCTTTAACGGGCAGGTCCACAGACTGCCCGACTCGCCACGAACTTACGGGGCCATGATCACTCGCGCCAAAGCAGCTCCCGGCCAAAGTCGCTCCACCGACCTTTTTCGCACACTACTATTTGATGGACTTCCCCAATACATCCAAGATCCTACCAGCGGCTGGAGAGTCCGCAGGCAAAACAAGATAGAGCACGGCAGTAGCGATCAACATAACTCTTGCGCTTAGCGCCAATTCAGGTGATTCTTTCACCCCCGGCAAGAGGGGAATGGCGAACGCCCCAAAGAGTAGGCAGACACTAGGAAATACCTTCCTCCACACAAGGAGGGCGCGCGACACAAGGCTGACATCCGCCGATTCCAAAATCACATCCCAATCACCCTTCACCAGCATCAGGGCCAACCGCACCAGGGAGGAATGTGCGGCGGAGAATCCGCTCGCATTGTTAGCCCTGATAATCAGCCTCTTACACGCCCGTATCTCAGATGCCAACGCCAGCAAATCGCGGCGATATTCAGCCCTAGCTTGCCGATCAAGCAGCCCCACTCGACGAGTCCGCCAGGCCACAGCCTCTACTCTCTTCGCTGCTGCCTCCAGCTCAGAGACAAGGGCACGGGAGCGCGGCGCATCATACCAACGGAATTTCCACAGATCAGCATAACTAGCGACTCGAACGATATCGATCAACGCTCGATCCAACGGACGAACCCTGTGCGCGAGTGGAAATAGCAGCAGAGTGATAAGAGAATCACTCAGCCAGGAATTGATCAAAAAAATTCCACCCAGGAAGGCGGCCAGCGAGGGCGACACAAGCAAAGCGTCTGACTCATCAAACCAGAGCTGCCAAGCTAGCAAAGCAACACCAAACAGGAAGAGCGCGACATCAATAACGAAGATCACCAGCGAGGCTCTTCTTTTATCCCCGCCGGACAACCTCTCCACCTTGAAATTGAACGACGAATGCCACTTCCAGAAAATGGGGAAAAGTGAAATCGAAATCACAAAAACTGCTGTCGCGATGAAGGATGAGGAAGATTCGACAATACCGGTCAATTCATATGAGAGTAATTCAAAAGGGACGGCGAAAAGTGCAACCAATGCGATCGCGACAGGCATTTTCGCCAGCCTCACCTTCCTCTTCTCTTTAAAATCTTGAGAGGCGAGATAGTACTTCCGAAGGCGAACATTCGAAGAAATCACGGCCCTACGCAGAAGGGCTCGATCGTCGTCATCGTCCACATGCAAGGCCCCCGCAAGACGTCTTCCAGTCTCAACGGCGTCCCTCAGGTCATCCAGGGTCGGACGGCTAGTCACATACGAGATTCTGACGTACTTGCGAACCACGTCAACGGCAGTCTCAACCAGGAGGTCGTTGAGGAGCGGAGGAGTCGGGCGCTGGCAGCATGGCCGTGGGATGATCAGACTTTCAAGGCCCGAGAAGCAAGCCTAAGCAGGGTGGCATGCAAGGCGTCGGCTGAGACGTGTGACCATTCATGGACAGCCTAGCCCCGACTAATCGCAGACGTGTCCCTGATCAGCGACGTTACCCGAGACCGAAGGGCTCTTCGGAGCCGTTGCCGTACAGCAGCGAAGTACAGCAACCACGCCGACAAGCATCGACCGTTGATGTTCCCCGCAGCCTTCCTGACCAGCCCAGCAGACCTCAGCGACCGCCCCGCCCGTAGTTCGCATCGAGGGGGCAGGTCTGCCGGGGGGCTTGACTCGGCAATTGAGACTCCGTCGACCTAGGGCGTCACCGAACCGCGATCGGCCGCAAGGTTCACACCTTGAACAGTGTTGAAGCCCAGACCGCCACGGCCCGGGCTTCAACCTTCAGAGTTACTTGATCTTCTTGTTGACGGCGAGAGCCTTCACGACCTCCGGCACATCACGGCTGTCGCACTTACGAAGCGCGACTAGGCCGATCGTGAGACGTACCAGGGGCGGGACAACGAGTCCCAGAAGGATCGTGATTTCGAGCAGCACTGACTACACCCTTTGAAGAAACGGGATGCAGTCGAGCTGAGAAAAAAGAGGGCTCGCAGGGCCCAGCGCACCAGCTCAACCCACACAGGACATACTCTGAAGTAGGCGAGCGGTCATAATTTCGCACTTAGGCCTGCGAGTCAAGGAGGTCGCTCGCGGGCTCGTGCCCCTCGCATGCCCGATCAAGCAGCGACTGACGGGGAACGGCGGCGACCACTTCAAGAACCCGCAGCTCAGCGTCGCGCCAGCTCAGCCCCGATCCGCATACGCGATCTTCCAAACTGGGGCTCAAGCCTTCGGGTGGTCCCTTGAATGGGTCATTGAGTAATCCGATCTCCTGATGGCGACCCCCCAAAGGGGAGAAAATTGGCCGTGGTCGTCCGGCTGACTGGCTGAGATCGGCGCGGACATGGCCCGTTTCCCCTCGGCCGCCCACCTGGCCTCTTGGGCCGGGATGTGTCCGGGCAACCACGAGTCCGCCGGCATGCACACTTCCGGCAAGTCCCGGCCAGGCGACCCGTGGCTGAAGAATGCGCTCGGACTCGCCGCCACCGCGGCGGCCCGCGGCAAGAACACCTATCTGGCGTCGCGCTATAAACGCATCGCGATCCGCCGCGGCAAGAAGCGGGCCCTGGTCGCCCTCGGGCACACCATCTTGACCTCGATCTGGCACATGCTCATCAACGACGCCGAGTACGCCGACCTCGGAGCGGACTACTTCCTCCAGCGAACCGGCCGGGCGCGCCAGACACGGCGCCTGGTCAGCCAGCTCAACATGCTCGGCTATCAAGTGTCCCTCCAATCGGCAGATGCGGACTGAGCTGCGACGTCAGGGGATTTTCGAATCAGACTCCGCCGACCGCGAGCTAGCCGTCCTGCAAGGGCAACGGTGGCGATAGATGATCGAGGTCTAGCTCTTCACTGCGCCTGTATCGCTCGAAAGAAAACTCTTCACTGGTGGATAGATCGCCACGGATCTGCCCACCCTCTACAGCTGCCAGGATGTCTGTTGCTGCGCTTGCCGACGGAACGCACATGGCGGCCAGAGAGTCAGCAAAGCCACCCCACAACCAGTACCGCACGATCGAGTCCATCTCGGCATTTTCACGCTTCAAGCGTTGCGCGATATCCGCAGGCTTACGCCGAATTTCCCCATTCGCGTCGTACAGCCAATCAGACAGCTCCACTGGAAGATCGGGCAGCTCGTCTGGCTCGAAGCTGGGAATAACACCGGCCTTCAGTACGACACACAGCGCCAAAGCGTACGGGGTGGACTTCCACCCTTCCTCACACTCCAGCCGAAGTGAAACCACATGATCAAGAGCCCAACCCACCGGGCTCTCAAGATTGCCCTCGCGCCCCTCAACGAGTTTCTGTAGGGGGCGAACCCACGGCACCACTTCATCCGGGAAAGCAAAGCGCGCGAAGCGTCGACCAACTCGTTGACCAAAACGCCTTACGTCATCAATCTGAAGAATTCCGTGTCGGGCGCCAACCTCAGAAAGAACCGACTTATCCAGTGTGGCTATGAATGACAAGTCAGCGAAACTCTGCGGACCGAGCTCTGGAATATGCACAAGGTTCGGCTGTCGACCGCTCCGCGCAGGCTTTGCTTTATCCTCTTCGAGCACGACTACACAGGCCACGTGAAATGTCGGACGGCTGCGGAGAACCAGGTCGCATGTCTGCGTGACGACCACTACGCCGTTGGGAGTGGGTTGTTGGCGGATGATGCCGTTGGCGGTCACGACCGGAACCTGCATTAGATCAAGAACGTCGCCTTGTCGGTACTCATCCAGGTCTTCCGGCACCTCATCGACGGACGCACAGCGCCCCTTGTCTGGCGTTGGCCGCAGGGAAGCCCACCCTAGACTGAAGATCCTTTTTATCGGTGAGAGCAGGCGTCTGGCGCTCGATTCACCGCCGACTCCCCGCTTCGGCGTACGGCCATGCTCACCCATGCTGTGGCGAACTCCCGACGTTCAGTCAGCATCCTGTCCAATTAGCTGACTTGCAGTGTAGCCGACACCATTCACCGCTGCCCCGGGACGACGATGCTGGGCCTTGAACGCCTCCGCGGGACTTAGCCCGCCGGCACTGGCGGCGAGCAACCAAGTACGTACGCGTTCCGGGTTGTTGACAGGTGCATTGCGAACCAGTGAAACAAGTTCAGTCGCTAGCTCGATGTGCCGAGCATTCATCCGGCCGCCAGAAGCCCAGAGGTGAACGGACCTTCGACTCACACCGAGGATCTTGCTCAGCTGCTCCCAAGTGAGACCTGACTGGTCATGTAGATCTTGGATGAGTTCAGCTGTGTTCGGCTCAGGGGCATCCTCAACCGTCGCGACGGGGGTGTTGCTTGCCAAGTCAGCCTGGCGCGTACCCACCGTTGACATGGGCAGTGTCGCCGCGGGATCAAGGGGACTAGTCGTATGGTCGCCCAACGCAAGAGCGTTTGCAGCTGGTGCGCCAATGAAACATGAGGTGGTCATGGATGCCGCAAGGAAAAGGCCTGTCGCCCAAATCCTTGGAGTGGGTATCGCCGAATTTGGCGCGGAGTGTTGAAGCGCGCCAGAGACGCCTTCCACATCAAAGGCTGAAGCGGGATGCCCTCCAGCCGCGGTGGTCATTTCCATCATACGTCACCCCCAAATTCCCTCAGAAAGTCCAGGGTGACCGCCCATCGAAGAAATCGGTAAGCGCGCTCAGCCAGAGCTAGCGCCTCAGCCTGGATGGCCGTGGGCGAAGGGTTAATTGCATCATTTTGCAGATAGGCGTCAAGATCCAGGACGTAGCTGCGCTGGGGGAGCACTGGAAGGCCAGGATCAAAGCCAGAATTTTCGGGCAACTGCCCCCATTGCCCAACCAGGCCAGTGCCGCCACCCAGGATGAAGGACGCTTGCGAGACGGCATGCTGCAATTGAGCATTTCCGAGCGAGGTGGAAGACAAGCCGAGAATTTCAGCCCTGAATAGGTCACTCAGGCGATGCAGCAAATCTCCAGTGATTTGATTCGTGTAGCGCACTCCAATGCGATTAAACGAGGGAACTTTTACGATTCTGTGCAGCACTTCAACAATAGAGAGAAGTTCCTTGCAGAAATCGCCGCGCCCACTGTAATTCGACGTTTCAAGGGAGATTGCCCCGTTTGTCAACGTGACTGTTCTAGTCCTGTCCGCAGACCTTAGGCGCCAAACAGTTTGTGATGTTGGTTGAGACGCCACCTGCCCGCCCCCTACCAGCAGATTTAGCTCAGTCGAGGAATCCGAGTACGGGTAGACGTCGCTGAGTGCGACCGTGAACTCGCCAGCAGTCGAGGGCGAGTCCAGAACGGACATCCGTTCAAAGCGAAGCTGGCTCAGCACCCTGACGAGGGGCGCTCTCGGCAGATCCACTTCGTCGTACGGCTCATCGCCGAACGGCTGGCTAAGTTGGCGAGGTCCCATACTTCACACGTTACTTCACACCCTCCATCGCCGTCACGAGGGTTGCTAGAGTCTGTGCGCCAGCTGGGTGTATGATGCGCCGCTTCGTTGACACTTCCGTTGCCAAACCACGAGGCAGATGGATTGGATGCTTCCGGCAAACCTCCTAGGCGTGAGTGTGTAACTGCGTGACAACGCTTGCAGACAGCAGCAGAGAGGTGCGCACACTTACGGGCCATCGCTCCAGGTGAAGGACACACCAGGCCAGGCAGAGCGCCGTCGAAGTTGCTTCGGGACGAAGTAGTCGCTCGGTCGAGGCATGGGTGCTCGCGATGGGGGCCCAGCTCGTCCAAAACCCACCCACACCGAGGCTTTCGACGCTGGCATGCTGGCAGGTCCGAGTATCGGACCGCAGCCCCAGGGGGACAGCGTGATCGTGAACCGGAGTATCGGCAGCGAACAGCCTGATGAGTACGACGAGCTAGAACAGCACCTCACCCAGAAACTCAACGTCCCGCTCGACTGGCCTGAAGATAGCGGCCTCACTGTCGGCCACGTCGCCAAAATCGCCGTTGCTGCAACCTGTGACACCGCGTACAGCCAAGCTGCCAACGGTCACTTGATCGACCTGTTCGCGGCGCTCCCGCTGCCGGGAACCCCAGAAGGGGAAGGCTTTTGGAAGCGCATCGGCGATGCCGGGGACGACGCGGCCCTGAACATCGATCCTGCCAACATGGGCGGCCCGTTCTTCGACCGCATCCATGGCGGCAACGAGAGAGGCATCGCCTACCGCGTCTTGAGCTTCCTGGAGGAGCTGACGCCCTCTCAGCGAACGGCCATAGCAGAGGTCATCGGCTCAGTCCTCGACAACGGCACCATCGGCGTTAGTGGCCGCTACGGGGGCGAGCTGTGGCTACGGGACGCAGAGATGAGTGCATGGCGCGTCGCGCTGGCCAGTCGGCGGGAGTTCGAAACGGCACAGGACCGTGAGCGATTCTTCGAAGCATGGCGCCGCGCCTGACCGCCTGGCGCACCCCAAGTTGCAGTACAGCAGAGAAGTACCGCAACCACAGCAACCGACCCCCGTCTGACAGGATCCGCACAAGGCTCCTCAACGACCGGTCTGACCCTCACTGACCGATCCACTTAAGAGCTACGGATCAGAAGGGTTGCGGGATCGTCACGGACCCGCCGCCACAGATTGCTCTTGTCGACGCAATCTCCGAGGGGCGTGGCTGAGGCCGGTAGGGGTACAACGAGGCACACGCGAGCCTGATCGGTCGGCGAACCCGCCATCGTGGCTGGCTGTCGTCGGCTGAAGGGCACACAGGCGAAAGAAGGTTCTCTCCACGCCGCGCGCGGCGCATCAGCCGGGCCTCCACAACTCGGCGGGGAAGGGAGCCCGGGTTCGTATCGGGCTCCCTTCCCCGCATTCACTGGAGGTCACGGCCGTCAGGTGCCGTTGTCCCCCGTTCCTTCAGATGCCGTGAGGTTCGTCAGCGGTCAAAAGGCGACCGCGGCTGGTAGCGACGCGAAGTACGTCTCGCAAGGCCCCGGTCAGTTCCGTCGCCAACCGCCGTACGTTTTCCGGATCCGCGTACTGGTCGTCGAGGGTTTCCGAGGCCTGTTCCAGCAGTTCGGCCGCCGTGCCGAGTTGGACGGCTTCGATGTTGTCCGCCAGTCGGGACATGTAGCCGTCCCGGTCGTCGGTGCTCAGGTAGCAGGGCTTGCCCTCTGGACCCGACCACGGGAGAAGCCGCAGTTCGTTCCGAGCCGTCATGCTTGGATCTGCCTCTCGTCGGTCATGAGCTGGGTGGCGAAGACCGCGTCGACACGATCCCCCGGGAACACCAGGAGGGCGGCTTCGACGATTCGCCCGGTGGCGTCGGTTGCGATGCGCGTGATCCCGAGGACTGGCGCGGCGTGACCGATCCGGAGTGCCGAGGCTTCGTCCGGTGTCGGTGTCCGGGCGTATGCCGTCTCCCGGACAGCGGCCGGCGGCGGGCCGAGGACGGCGAATCTCGTGGCCGCCTCCCAGCATGAGGACGTGTCGTCGAAGTCTCCGACGGGTGTCAGGTCGCGTGGGATGTAGATGCGGGCCAGCCCTTGCGGTGACTCTCCCGCGTGGCTGATGCAGGAAAGCTCGGTGAGAGGACTGCCCTCGGACACCTTCAGCAAGGTTGTGAGATGCCCGTGAGCCTGCACTGTGGCGCTGCGAACGGTGACACGCAGAGCCGGTTCGGCAGCGGTCCACGGGTCCAGCGTTCCCCATCCTCCGACGTACATGATCTTGCGGTGGGGTCGGCGGACGAAGTTCCCCTTGCCGTGGATCTTTTCGACGAGGCCTTCGCCCTGGAGCACCGCGAGGGCCCTCCGCAGTGTCACCGTGCTGACCCTGTACCGGTCGGCTAAGTCGGCTTCGGACGGCAGACGCTCGCCAGGCCGGATACGGCCGGTCGTGATCTGGTTCCGGAGATCGTCGGCGATGTCCTTGTGGCGAGACGGCACGGCCCCGGTCACCGCCTTCTCAGCGTCCGCACGGCCACCAGCCGGGTACGCGTGTGTATGGTCAGCAACTCGCCTGACTCGAAGACCAGTTGCCTGGCTCCCTGAGGCAGTTGGAAGAGATCGCCCACCCGGCAGGCCTGGCCGCCGAGTTGGATGATGTCGCCGCGCTGCACGGTCGTCGCCGTGACCTCGACGCTGGAGACCAGCGCGCCACCGAGGGCCCGTTCGTTCACCGTGCCACCTCCGCAGGCGCGGACTGGTCGCATGCCGAATGGCACGGACAGTCGCACGCTTCGTGGACCACCGGGAGGTCGACCGACGCCGATGCCGGGGAGAACTCCGCGCAGGCGGGGTGCGTGCCGATGCGGCAAGCGGTCGAGCGGTAGGGGACAGCCGAGACGTCCGTGATGGGCGGCCGTTGTCGAGAAGGCATCAGTGGACCCCCGCGAGGGTCGACCATGCGTCGGCCGGCAAGTACGGAGCGATGACCACGGAGCGCGCCCGCAGCCGCTTCTCCCAGGCCAGCACATACGGGCGTACGAGCGCGTTGTCCTCACCCGTGAGCGAGTGGCGATGGTCCAGCCCCATGGAGGCCCGTTCCAGGACGACTGTCGACGCGTCAGCAGACGCAGGGGAGGCGGAAGAAGCCGATAGTCGGGCGGGCGTTAAGGGGCGGCGGTGCCTGCCTTTGGGGAAGTGGCGCGCCTTGGTACGAAATACGGCGCGGCGGATACGGTTGAGCACGCTGCTCAGCTCCTATCGCTGATGGCTCGGGCCCCCGACATCGCCCGTCGTGGGGACCGCTTTGCGTACGACCGCCCAGAGGGTGCGGCCGTTCAGGCTGGTGGCGAGGAGCCCGAACTGATCCGCCTCGGCCACCACGTCTAAGACCTCCCGCCATGTCTCGGCGGAGACCGGTTCCGGCACCTCCGCTTCGACCGACGTGTGTCGGGGGTGTTCCTCCACTCGCGTGAGGAGCCCGAGGGCGGACAGCCGGGCGGCGATGGCCGCCGCGCTAACTCCCGAAGCGGGCACAGGGCAGCCTCCGTCACCAGCGATCACTTTGAGTGAAGCTAGTTAACTAGATTAGAGCTAGTGGACTAGATTTTCCATATGCCTGAGCAGCCGCCCTATCTCCGCATCGCCGACGAACTCCGGCGACGCATCGCGGAGCACGTGTGGGAGCCGGGCGACCGCCTCCCCTCCCGCGCCCAAATCGGCCAAGAGTGCGGCGTGGGCGAGAACGTGGTTCGGCGGGCGCAGGAGTTGCTGATCTCCCAGGGCGTTCTGGAGGGCCGCGCTGGATCGGGCACGTACGTCGCCGAGCCTCGCCAGCGGGTGCGGGTAGTCCGTTCCTCAGCGCGCGAGCAGCCTCAAGGGTCGCCGTTCCGGACAGACATGAAGGCCGTGGGCAGGCAGGGCACTTGGGAGAGCCGGACCGACGCCAAGGTGCCGGCGCCGACAGACATCGCAGCCCGACTGGGCGTTGCCGTAAGTGACTTGTGCGTCCGCACGACGTACGAGTTCCTGGCCGACGGCAGGCCCGTGCAGCTGTCGACGAGTTGGGAGCCGTACGACCTCACCGCCGGCACGCTGGTGGTCCTCCCCGAGGGAGGCCCGCACGCCGGGGCCGGAGTCGTGAACCGGATGACCGCGATCGGCGTCACGGTCAGCCATGCCGTGGAGCAGCCCGAGCCGAGACAAGCGACCGCCGAGGAGGCATCGCTACTCGGCATCCAGAAGGCCGCGCTCGTCACGCACATTCGGCGGACCTACTACAGCGACCAAGGCCGGCCGGTCGAAACAGCAGACATCGTGGTGCCCGCCGCCCACTGCGAAATCGTCTACGAGATCCCGATCAACCGTTAGCGGGCGGGCAGCTGGCCGCCTACTGGATCTTTGGAAGCCGTGCTTCAGACGTGCCCAACGCGTGCCCAACGCGTGCCCCATCCGTGCCCGATCGAGCGGGAAACCAGGGGGAACGGCAGGGTCAGATGGGCAGCGGGCAAAGCAACAGCCCCCGACCATATCGCCTGGTCAGGGGCCGTTCATCTGCGGTGGGTGTGGGATTTGAACCCACGGTGACATCGCTGCCACGACGGTTTTCAAGACCGTTCCCTTAGGCCGCTCGGGCAACCCACCCCGCGCTGCCGCTGATCGGCTGCGCGGGGACAAGAGTAACGGGTTGGCACGCGTGCGTGGTGGTCAGCTGTCTCCGACGCGGGAGCCGAGGGTGAGGTCGACGGTGCGGGTCTGGCTGTCGCGGGTGTAGGTGATCTTGACCTTGTCGCCGGGCTGGTGGGTCCAGATCTCGCCGATCAGGGTGGGGCCGGAGTCGATCACCGTGTCGTCGAGCTTGGTGATGACGTCGCCGGGCTTGAGGCCGGCCTTGTCGGCGGGGCCGCCCGCCTCGACCGCGTCCGAACCGCTGGTGGCCTGGTCGACGATCTTGGCTCCGTCGGTGGTGTCCTCCGTGGAGACAGAGGCACCGATCTTGGCGTAGACCGGCTTGCCGTTCTTGATCAGCTGCTGGGCGACGTACTTGGCCTGGTTGATCGGGATGGCGAAGCCCAGCCCTATCGAGCCGGACTGGGTGGTGCCGCCCAGGCCGCCGTTGCTGGTGGACTGGATCGCGGAGTTGATGCCGATGACGTTGCCCTGGGCGTCCAGCAGCGGTCCGCCGGAGTTGCCCGGGTTGATCGAGGCGTCGGTCTGTAGCGCGCTCATGTAGGACGCGTTGCTGCCGGTGCCGTCGCTGGAGGCCACGGGGCGGTTCTTCGCGCTGATGATGCCCGTCGTCACCGTGTTGGACAGGCCGAAGGGCGCGCCGATGGCAATGGTGGAGTCGCCGACGGCCACCTTGTCGGAGTCGCCCAGCGTCAGGGGCTTCAGGTTCGACGGGGCGCTCTCGAGCTTGATGACCGCGACGTCGTAACCCGCCGCGTGGCCGACGACCTCGGCGTCGTACTTCTTTCCGTCCGGGAAGGTCGCCGTCAGCTTGCCGCCGTCGACCGCTTCGGCCACCACGTGGTTGTTGGTGACGATGTGGCCCTGCGTGTCGAAGACGAAGCCGGTGCCGGTGCCGCCCTCGCCGCTGGAGGACTCGGCCTCTATGGTCACGGTGCTCGGCAGGGCCTTGTCGGCCACACCCGCGATGGTGCCCGCGTCGCGCTTGACGGAGCCGCCGCTGTCGGAGGCGGAGACGGTCGTGGAGTCGCCGCCGTCGTTGTTCTTGGCGAGGGTGTAACCGAGGCCGCCGCCGAGGCCGCCCGCGACCAGCGCGGCAACCAGGATCGCGGCAACCAGGCCACCGCGCCCGCTGCGCGGCTTGGGGGCGGGCGGCGGATAGCCGGCGCCCCAGCCCGAGCCTGCCCCTCCGTCGCCCCCGTCGGCGTACGAGCCCACTCCTGAGGCGCCTCCGTCCGCGTACGTCGGAGTGGCCGGCGCCGGGGGCGGCCAGGAGGCGTCCGGGGCGGAACCGGTGCCCTGTGGAGTGTCGGGGCCGGGTGATCCGGCCGACGCGTAGGCGGGCGCGGTGTGGGCCGGCTCATGTTCCGGGGCGCCCGGGGGCACCACCGGTATGGGAGCCGTCGGCGCGGCCGGCTGCGCGGAAGCTGCAGGAGATTCCACCGGCACGGGAGGTGCGGACGGGGCCGGGGGTACCGAAGTGCCCTCGTTCTCGGTGCTCACAGCTCTTCTCCTCGATCCACGGCTGTTGTTCTCGGTCGCACTCGGTCACGCTCTTTCACGCTGTCGTCGGTCCGGCGCGATTCAGCTGTGCATGTGCTTTTGTATGCCGCCAGCTTTTCCCAACGGCCGTCAGAGCACCATAAGCGGTTCCTGTGGGTCCGAGGCCATCCCTTATATGGGACCTTTCGGGCGCAGGGGCCGCATCTCGACGCTCCCCGCCACCACGCGCGCGTGCGACCGAGGTCTCGCGCGCGTGCGAGGGGGTCGCGCCCTCACGTCTACCCCGTTGCGGTGGCACCATGACGCGGTGACCCCTGCACGGCAGCACCGGATTCAAGTCGTCGCCCACCGCGGGGCCTCCGAAGAGGCTCCCGAGCACACCCTGGCCGCGTACAAGAAGGCGATCGAGGACGGTGCGGACGCCCTCGAGTGCGATGTGCGGCTGACCGCCGACGGCCATCTCGTCTGCGTCCACGACCGCCGCGTCAACCGCACCTCCAACGGCCGCGGAGCGGTCTCCGCCCTGGAGCTCGCCGAGCTGGCGGCCCTGGACTTCGGCTCCTGGAAGAACCGGGACTCCTGGCGGATGCGGGACGAGGAGCCCGACTGGGAGCATCTGCCCGAGGACCCGGAGGACACCTCCGTCCTGACCCTGGAGCGGCTGCTCGAACTCATCGCCGACGCCGGCCGCCGGGTGGAGCTGGCCGTCGAGACCAAGCACCCCACCCGCTGGGCGGGCCAGGTCGAGGAGCGGCTGCTGCTTCTCCTGAAGCGCTTCGGGCTGGACGCGCCCGCCACCCCGGCGGAGTCCCAGCTACGGATCATGAGCTTCTCGGCACGCTCGCTGCACCGTGTGCGAGCCGCCTCGCCGACGCTGCCGACGGTCTATCTGATGCAGTTCGTCTCGCCCCGGCTGCGTGACGGACGGCTGCCCGCGGGTGTCCGGTTCGCGGGCCCCTCGATCCGGATCGTGCGCAACCATCCGGCGTACGTCGAGCGCCTGAAGCGAGCCGGCCACCAGGTCCACGTCTGGACCGTGAACGAGCCCCAGGACGTCGATCTCTGCGTCGACCTGGGCATCGACGCCATCATCACCAACCGTCCGCGCGAGGTGCTGCGCCAACTCGGTCGTTGAGCCATGAAACGAAGCTTGACCCCCACAGGCGTTCTACAGCATTCTCCGATACCGGCCACACCGGCGAAATTCAGCCACGCGGTTACAGGGAGTGCTCCGGCGCGTTCGAACCGTATTCGATCGTTGCGAATGCGTCACTGAACGTGCATTGGCCGGTTTCCGGTTCAGGCCAATGGGGCATCCACACCGTGGCGTGGGGCAAAGGAGGTCTCGGGGGTGGCGTTGGTGGTGGCACAGGAGGTGCCCACGTCGTCGAGCATGGCCGTAGCCCATGGCCCTGCGGGCGTGGGTGAAGCGAGACACCGTATGCGCGATCAGTTGCGCACGGGTGGCGTGGCGGAAGCGGTCATCGACGATGCCGTATTGATTCTTTCCGAACTCTTGAGCAATGCGTGCAAGCACGGCCGGCCGCTGGGCGACGCCCTGGCCGGGGACGGCGACGTCCGGGCCGCATGGCGGGTGGACACGCGCGGCAGGCTCACGGTCGAGGTGACGGACGGTGGTGGGCCCACCCGCCCGGCTCCGGCCACGCCCTCGGTCACCGCACACGGCGGCCGCGGGCTGAACATCATCACCGCACTGGCCGACGACTGGGGCGTCCGGGACGACGCACGCGGCGAGGTCACGGTGTGGGTCGTGGTCCACGACGACGTGCACAACACGGCCGCAGGCCGCCGGCGCGACGACTTCGCTACGCGTGTCACCGCTCCTCGGGTGTCCGCGATACCCGACCTGGACTTCGCGAACGCCTTCGACGACCGGGACTGAAGCACCGGTTCCACAGGACGGCGAGGGTCCTCCCGCTCGGGCGAAGCCGAGAGTGGGGGAGGGTCGGCCGCGTTGTCCACAGGGTTCCCGTCGGTCGTGGCGTAAACGGCTAGGCTCCCGCCGTACGAGACGAGCCGTAACCGGGAGACACCCAAGATGGCCAAGAAGCGACTCCAGACCAAGGCCCCGCGGCCGCAGCTCACGGATGGTGAGATCCCGGTTGTCGGTGCCCGCGAACCCTGCCCCTGCGGCAGCGGCCGCCGTTACAAGGCGTGCCACGGCCGGGCCGCCGCGCAGGCGGTGACCGAGCTGGTGCAGCGCCCGTTCGAGGGCCTGCCCGGCGAATGCGACTGGGTGGCGCTGCGCGAGCTGGTCCCCGCCGCCACGGTGGAGCTGACGCTCAAGGGAGGCCTCCCCGAGGACGTCCCCTCGGTCACGCTCGCCACGGTCCTGCCGATGGCCTGGCCCGCCCTGCGCCGCGACGACGGCTCGGTCCTGCTCGGCCTCCAGAACGACACGGCGTCGGGCGACATCAGCCGCGACCTCGCCGACACCCTCCAGCGCGCCCTCACCGCCAAGCCGGGCACGCCCGTGCAGAGTCGCCGCGCGCCGGCCGACGGTCCGCGGCTTCAGGATCTGCTCGACCCGGAAGGCACGTTCGAGCCACTCGTGCACCCGGGCTTCGAGTTCTGGGTCCCGGACGCGGAGAACGCCACACCGGAGGTGACCGCCTCCCTGGAGCGGGCCAACGCCGCGGCCATCCCGACCGTGAAGCTGACCGGCGTGGACGCCGCGTACTGGTGCGAGACGCCGGAGAAGAACCACCTGCGGTGGGTCATGCCGCACCCGGAGGAGCAGCTTCTGGACGCCCTCGCACGGCTGCACGCCGCCGGCGGGGCGAGCCTCGGGGAGGGCACCCGGCTGGTGGGTTCCTTCCGCGGTCACGGGCTCACCGTCCCGGTCTGGGACCTGCCGAGCGGAGTCACCGCGCAGGACATCGAGAAGCCGGCCGCCGAGTTCGCCGAGCGTCTCGCCACCGCGCTGGCCACGGACGCCCCGCTCACCGCGGACGAGCGCCGCGCGCGCGGCGGCCTGACCAACCGACAGGTCACGCTCAGCTGACGCACAGCTCCGGCTGACCGGTCGGTCAGCCGGAGCAGGCCTTGACGGAACGGTCGGCTCCGTCCACAACTCCCCGTTGCGGCAGGCGAGTCGGTGTCCGAATAGCCAAGCAAAACGCGAGATCGAATTTGCGAACAGCCGATCTCTTGTTACCGTTCCAGTAGCCCGGTTGCTGGTGCATCCCCCGTCGCCAGCAACCGGGTCTTTCTGTGCGCGCTTCCCCAAGAGGGTTCGAAGCCGGGCGCGGGGGAAAACCCCCGTCGTCCGTCAACCGCCCGCAGGCGCCCCGGAGTTGCTCCCCGACCGCAGCAGCAGCGGTCCCTGCCCGGCCCGAGCCGCGAACTCCGCAACCGCGGTGTAGGCATCCAGGTTTCCCCGCGTGCGCTCACGCGGCGTCTCACAGGTGGCGGGCTCGTCGTCGGTGCCGATCATGCAGCGCATCTGAAGCGTGCGGCCGCCCGGACCCATGAGGCTCAGTACGGAGTCCAGCGCGCCGCCGGTCACGTTGCGGTAGTAGGTACGCGCCCAGGTGGTCTCCCCCTGGGTCATCACACAGGTCTGTGCCTCGATGCCGTCGGGTGAGGTGAGTTCGGGACCGCAGCGGGCGGCTGTGGCCAGGCCCAGGCCGAGCAACCCCGGAGGGTCGGTGGGTTCGGCGGAGGGGGCCTTGGCGTCAGCGCGACGGGACGGCCGTACGTCGTCGGCGTCCTGGTCACCCACGGGCCCCGCGGACGCAACAGCCAGCGGCAGCGCGATCGCGCATGCCGCCACGCCCGCGAGGGCGAGCAGGCGAATGTTCATGAAGGGGACGATAACGACCGGAATGGGGCGCTCGGTTCCACGCGCGCCCGACACCCTTACAACTCGGGCGCGCTCACACCCGTACGAGTGAGTGCTTCAACCACGGCGTCCACCACGGCCTCGACGTCGGGCACCCACGGGGAGGCCGAGCCGGGCAGTGGTGCGCGCTCCCAGCGGATCTGTCCCTGACCGGTTTCGGACGGGGGCAGTGCCAGATAGCCGCCCTCGCCGTGGAAGCGGAGGGAGCCCGGGACGAAGTCCTGGGCGTACAGCAGTTCGCCCAGCTGCTCCATGGAGTACGGCTTCACGAGCAGCGCCCACCGGGTGGGCGAGGCCACGACCGGGCCGAGGCGCATGCCCATGCGGTCGAGCGCGTCCAGGGCGCGGGCGGCCGGCAGGGCGGGCAGGGACACCGCGCACGGGGCCGTCCCGCCGGTGGCCAGGACGATCGGCGCGGCGGGCCGGTTGCTCCACCACCAGCGCACCATGCGGGCGTCGGTGGTGGCCGCGAGGAGGCCGGGGTCGAAGGGGTGTGCGCCGGGCACCGTGCAGTCCGGATCAGGGCAGGCGCAGCGGGAGCGCCCCTGCGGATCCGCCGCCACGCCCGGGAGTACGGGCCACTGCCATTCGGCCGCGTAGGTCAGGGCCGCGCTGATCAAGTCAGGCCCCCCGTCGCTGCGCTGGGACAGGAGCCTGCGTCGCCTTCCGAGGATCTCGCGCATGAGCGCTCGTTCCTTTCCGTTGCACCGCTGGCAACACCGTGGACCACATCACACCATGTGTCGATCACTTCACTGTGCGTACCTATTGGCGCATCACACCCCTGCCTCAGGCATGGGGAACCCCTATGGGCCGAGCGTTGCAGCTTCCGCGGCAGCCTCGTCCATACTGCGTCGTTCAAAAGCACGGGCGTGGCGTGGGGTGGCGAAGTCTGGCGTTTTGCTGTCGCGCGTGTTTCTCTTCGCCTCCGCCACGGGAGGATGGGGCACGGTCGTCGGTGGCTAAGACGCCCGGGTCCGTCGCCAGGTTCCGGGTGATTCCCAACCACCCCTGGCCTTCACCGAGTACGTACCCATCACGACCGCTGTGACGCTCTGTGGAGCAAGGCCAGTCGACCGCAATAGGCCGTTACCCGAGGCAGTTTTAAGCCAACTTTGCTTTTCCGCAAGAGGTCTACCGAAACCCCACGGACACCAGGAATCCCAGCAGGACAATGCTGGACATCCCCTCACGAGTGCGTGTACATGTGGAGACACTGCTAGCGGCGCAGAATGACATGGGGGTTTGCGATGCTATCGAGCAATACGCACCGGTCGGAAAGCCGGACGCCATGAACGCCCCGCACGCTCCGAAAGTGGCCGGAATCGATTCAACGGTTCCCTCGCCCGCACACACTGTCGCGCCCGCGCCCGCGGCCTCCGAAAACACTGCCACCACAGCCGTTCCCCCTCCCAACCCACCAGGCGCACTGCTCCAGGACCGCCTCGCCGGCTGGGTCTCGGATCTCACGACCCTCCACGAACTCACCGAACGCCTGGCCCGCACGGACGCACTGGCGGACGCCCTCCAGGAAGTGCTGCGCGCCGGAGCCGCCCTCGTGGGCGCCCGGCGCGGTCTCGTCGTGCTGGAACCCGGCGACGGGCTGGGACCGGACACAACCATCGGACTGGGTCTTGCCCGCGCCGATCTCGGTCACATCGAGACCGTGCCGCGCGGCGCGATGCCCTTCGGCCGGATCCTCGACGGCCTGCCCGGCAGCGAGAGCGAGATCGCCCAGCCCGATCTGTTCGCCGAGGACGGCCTCGACCCCCGGCACCGCGAGGTCGCCGCCCGCCTCGGCTACGCGGCCAGCTACGCGCTCCCCCTGTCCACCACCACCGCCGGCTGCCTCGGCGCCGCCGTATGGCTCTACGACGAACCCGCCGAGCCGGTCGAGCGACAGCGGCACCTCGTCGGCCTGTACGCCCGCTACGCCACCGAGCACCTGGCCCGGCTGGTCGAAGTCGAGCGCACGCGCGCGTGCCTGACGACGATGACCGAGGAACTGCTCCCCTCGCGGCTGCCCCGGGTGGCCGGCATGCAGCTCGCCGCCCGGCACCGCACCGGCCCGCGCGGCGGCGGCGACTGGTACGACGCGCTGCCGCTGCCGGACGCCGCGCTCGGCCTCGCCGTGGGCTCGGTGACCGGCTCCGGCCCCAGCGCCATCGCCGCGATGGGACGACTGCGGGCGTCCCTGCGGGCGTACGCCGTGATGGAGGGCGAGGACCCCGTCGCCGTCCTGTCCGACCTGGAGCTGCTCCTCAGGCTCACCGAGCCCGCCCGGTCCGCCACCGCCCTGTTCGCCTACTGCGAGCCCGCGCTGCGCAAGATCACGCTGGCCGGGGCCGGGCACAGCCCGCCGCTGCTGATCGGCGAGCGGCGCACGGAGTTCGTGGAGACCTCCGTGTCCGCGCCGCTGGGCATGCTCGCCTGCTGGGAGGCGCCGAGCGTGGAACTCCAGGTGGAGCCCGGGGAGACGGTGCTGCTGTACACCGACGGGCTGCTGCACCGCACCGGCGACCCCACCGACCGCGCCTTCGCCCGGCTGCACGCCGCGGCGGCCGGCGTGCCCAGGGCGCTGCGCCGGGACCCGGACGCCATCGCCGACCACATCCTGCGGACCGTGCTGCCGGACGGGCAGGACGAAGCGGAGTCGGCGGAGGACGTCGTACTCCTGGCCGCTCGTTTCGAGTAACCGGCCGCTCGTTCCGCGTAGCTGCCGGTAACAGGTCTTCCGGCCCTGGGCCCCCTTCCTCGCGACCGTACGATGGACGGGGTCCAGTGCCGTATCTAGGAGGATGACCGTGGCCGACGAACTCACCCCGGAGACCCCGGAGACTGAGTCGGAGAAGCCGATCAAGCAGCGCAAGAACGGCCTGTACCCGGGCGTGTCCGACGAGCTGGCCGAGAACATGAAGTCCGGCTGGGCCGACACGGAGCTGCGCGACCTGCGGCCGATCGCGCAGGCCGCCGAGACCGCCGCCCGCCGGGCCGCGCTCTCCGCGCGCTTCCCGGGCGAGCGTCTGGTGATTCCGGCGGGCAACCTGAAGACCCGCTCGAACGACACGGAGTACCCCTTCCGGGCGTCGGTCGAGTACGCGTACCTCACCGGGAACCAGACCGAGGACGGCGTGCTCGTCCTGGAGCCCGTCGCGAACGGCCACAAGGCGACGATCTACCTGCTGCCGCGCTCCGACCGCGAGAACGGCGAGTTCTGGCTCTCCGGCCAGGGCGAACTGTGGGTCGGCCGCAGGCACTCGCTGAGCGAGGCCGAGAAGCTGTACGGCATCCCGGCCGCGGACGTGCGCGAGCTGGCCGCCGCGCTGACGGAGGCCACGGGCCCGGTCCGGGTCGTACGGAGCTACGACGCCGGTATCGAGGCCGCGCTGCACGACAAGGTCACCGCCGAGCGGGACGCGGAGCTGCGGGTCTTCCTGTCCGAGGCGCGGCTGGTCAAGGACGAGTTCGAGATCGGCGAGCTCCAGAAGGCCGTCGACTCGACCGTGCGTGGCTTCGAGGACGTGGTGAAGGTCCTCGACAAGGCCGAGGCGACCTCCGAGCGGTACATCGAGGGCACGTTCTTCCTCCGCGCGCGCGTCGAGGGCAACGACATCGGCTACGGCTCCATCTGCGCGGCCGGGCCGCACGCCTGCACGCTGCACTGGGTGCGCAACGACGGACCCGTGCGCTCCGGTGAGCTGCTGCTGCTGGACGCGGGCGTCGAGACGCACACGCTGTACACCGCCGACGTCACGCGCACGCTGCCGGTCAACGGACGGTTCAGCGAGATCCAGAAGAAGATCTACGACGCGGTGTACGAGGCTCAGGAGGCCGGGATCGCGGCGGTGCAGCCGGGTGCGAAGTACCGGGACTTCCATGACGCCGCGCAGCGGGTGCTGACCGAGAAGCTCGTCGAGTGGGGGCTGGTCGAGGGGCCCGTGGAGCGGGTGCTGGAACTGGGGCTTCAGCGGCGGTGGACGCTGCACGGCACCGGGCACATGCTCGGGCTGGACGTCCATGACTGTGCGACTGCGCGGACCGAGACGTATGTCGACGGCACGTTGTCGCCGGGCATGTGTCTGACTGTTGAGCCGGGGCTGTACTTCCAGGCCGATGACCTGACGGTGCCGGAGGAGTACCGGGGAATCGGTGTGCGGATCGAGGACGACATTCTGGTGACGGAGGGTGGGAACCGGAATCTGTCGGGTGGGCTTCCTCGGCGGTCCGATGAGGTTGAGGCGTGGATGGCTCGGCTCAAGGGTTGAGTCGGGGCGCTTGAGCGACCGGCAGGGCGTCCAGGAACAGCGCCCCCGCCAGCAGCCCTGCACTCCCCCTCGGGCTCCACGCGCGCGTGTGGAGGTCGGTGTCGAAGGCCAGCAGTGCTTCTCGGCCCGCCTCCGTTGCCGTACCGCCTGCTTCCATGACGCCCCTTGCGCCCGCCTGGACGTGGCGCAGGCCCAGCGGGCCCGCCGTGTAGAGCAGCTCGGTGTCCTGGAGGGTGGACATCACGGTGAGCAGGGCGTCGAGCTGGGCCTCGCCCTCCGTGGCGCCGGCCGAGCGGGACGTGGTGAGCGCGTCCAACGCCCGCCGTACGTGCGGGAATCCGGCGCGGGCCTCGCCGCGGGCGCCCGCCGCGCCGTACTTGGCGGACACCGAGGAGCCCCGGGAGGGCCTGCGCGGGGCTCGCTTGTCGGGGTGGGCGGCGATGCGTTTTGCGGCGGCGGCCACGTCGCGACCCCCGGCCCGGGGGTCGAGGGCGGCCGCGGCAACCAGCAGGCCGAGCGCCCACAGGGCACCCCGGTGACCGCCGCCCGCGAGCCCCACCGAGTGTTCGGTGCAGCGTCCGATCGCGCCCAGCTCGGCACGCAGCCCTGGCGTGGGCTCGCCGGTGCGGCGGGCCGCCGCGGCCATCGCCGCGAGGCCGGGCGCGAGCGCCTTGGCAGACCAGCGCAGGGCTCGGTGGTCCACCCGCGTGACGCGGGCGCCGAGGTCGCGCGGGTCGGGCAGGCCGGGCTTGGGAGCGAGCGCCAGCTGTCCGGTCAGCGCGGCCACGGCGGCCTGCGCCAGCGTCTCGTCCTCGCGGCTCGTCATCGTCGTACCTTACGAAGACGCCGAGGCGGACGGGGCGTCGCTCGGTGGCGTACCGGTCGGCGGCGTACCGCCCTCGCCGCCACCGCCGCTGCCCGCGCCGGTGTTCTCGGCATCCGGGTCGACGCCCAGGGTGAGGAAGCCCTTGTAGCCCTTGGCGGGATCCGTCTTGTGCACGGCCTTGAGGGTGAGCAGGCCGCTGGACGCGCCGCCGCCGTCGTACACCATGTCGTTGTCGAGGGTGGTGTAGCTGCCGGAGTGCCGGGAGTAGGGCTCCAGGGTGAAGATCTCCTGGGCGATCTCGTCGTCGAAGAAGAACTGGCCGGTGTAGTTGACCTTGCCGCCCTCGTAGGTGCCGTCCTCCTTCTCGCCGCCGGTGTGCACCTTCACGTGGATGTGGCAGGTGCGCGGGGTGTACCAGCCGGGGAAGATCGTCTCGAACTTGACGACCCCATTGGCGTTCGCGATCTGGTAGCCCCGAAGGTAGGTCTTGTCATTGGCCGTCGAGCCGTCCTCGCTCTCGGCGGGGGCCGAGCCGCCGGGGTTGGCGGTGGTGTAGCCGGAGTAGTAGCCCCAGGCGTCGCAGTGCCAGATCTCCACGGCCGCGCCGGGGACCGGGGTGCAGCCGTCGGTGGCGTCCACGACGGTCAGGCGCAAAGTCAACGGGACACCGCTCTTGCCCTCGGTGATGTCCTTCCGCACCAGGGCGCCGTCGAGGTAGTACGGGCCTTCCGTGACGCTCGACATCAGCGTCATACAGGCGTCGCTGCTGCTGCTGGCGCTCGCGGAGGCGGTCGCGGTCGTTTCGGCGGTCGTCGCCGCGTCGGCGAACGCCGACTGGTATCCGACGACCGCGAGGCCGCCCGCAGCGACCGTGCCACCGGTCACCGCGAGGGCGCGCCGCCGGGTGATCGTGCCGTTCTTGTGGTTTCCCGTCATGGTCCGGAACGTATGGACGGCGTCCGTCAGGGAGATGGGGCGGCGCTGTGCACTGGCTGTGAATGCCGAGGAACCTGAAACGTCACAGCCGGAGGTCGTCGTCGTGCAGGATCCGCTGGAACATCCGGTGGTCGCGCCACTCTCCGTTGACGTGGAGGTAGCGCGGTGCGGTGCCGATCGGCTCGAACCCGCATTTCTCCAGCACGCGTTGGGATCTGGTGTTGTCCAGCAGCGTGGTGGCCTCGATCCGGTGCAGTCCGACGCTGTCGCGTGCGATGCGGCACACCTGCTGTACGGCGGCGGTCGCCAGGCCGTGGCCCTGGTGGTCGGCGGCGACCCAGTAGCCGAGGTAGGCGCTACAGAAGGGCCCCAGGGTGATGCCGGTCAGCATGATGGTCCCGGCGATCCGGTCACGTGAGTCGAAGACCCAGGGGACGAGCCGGCCCTCAGTGAACTCCCGCATCCGCACCTCAAGGAGTTCGGCCTGTCCCTCGACGGTGAAGAAACCCTCCGGGCGGCGCGGCTCCCAGGGAGCGAGGAAGTCCCGGTTCTCGACGTAGGCCGCACAGAGCGCGGACGCGTCCGACGGTGCGGCGAGCCGGAGCGTCACACCGCCCGGCAGCTCTTCTGTTCCGATCTCCATCCGCCCAGCCTAGAGATCAAGTCACCGTCGGCGGGCGGGATCCGGCGCGGCTACACCGCGACCAACTGCGCGTCCTTCTTCCACTTGAGGATCTTGTCGAAGCTCACCACCGCGCCGCCCCGTCCCGGTTTGTTCCCGATCTGGACATGGTCGGCGAGCTCCCGGATGAGCCACAGGCCACGCCCGTGCTCGGCTTCGCTGCGGGAGGAGCGCAGGCTCGGCCGGCCGGTGAAGCCCGGACCCGAGTCGACCACTTCGATACGGCACTTCTCGCCATCGAGGTAGGCGGTGACGCGGTAGGCCTCCGAGGAACCGCCGTGCCCGGCGTCGCCGCCGTGCTCCACGGCGTTCGCACAGGCCTCGGTCAACGCGACGGAGAGGTCGTACGAGATGTCCGGGTCGACGCCCGCGCTCTCCATCGTGCCGAGCAGGAGCCGCCGGGCGAGCGGAACGCTCGCAGCCTCGCGCCGCAGATGGAGTGACCACCAGATGCTCATGCTCCAGCCTCCTGGCCGCGGCTCGACATACCGTTACGTATTGCCGTAAGTGCCCGGGTGTAAGCGCATCGTTGACGTGATGCCGCCCATACGGCCGATGCGCCGCAGGTGGCGGTCGGTGTATGCGTGTGGCGCTGAACAGCGCATCCGGGGTGACAGTGCTCGGGACATGTGCGGGCGGCTGGTACCGGAAGGTGATCTTCCGGTCGTACGCCATCTTGCGGACCTGCCGTATGGGACCCATAAGGCCAGTGCAATGATTGGCCCGCCATGACTGCCCCCCACCAGCGCCGGGCGCACTCCGGACGTGATCTCCGGATCCTGAGGGCCGCGGTGTTCGCCGCGGTCTGCGTCGTGCTGGCCGCTGCCGGGCACACTCTCGCCTCCTGCGCCACGGTGCCGCTGTGGACGCTCGGCGCGGGATTCCTGGGGGTCGTCGTGGTGGCGGCGCCGCTCGCCGGGCGGGCGCGCTCGCTGCCGGGCATCGCGACGCTGCTCACGCTCGGGCAGGTGGCACTGCACACGTTGTTCGGGCTGGGGCAGCACGGCTCCACGGCCCCGCCCTCGACCGACACCTCCTTGGTCGCGCAGGCCGCACGCATCGTGTGCGGGTCCGCCGCGACGGCGATCAGCCCCGCGCAGGCCCAGCGGATCCTCACCGAGGCGCGCATCCACCCGGCGGGTACCCACACCCAGCATGCGATGGACGCCGTGCCCGCGGACTCCGGCATGTCCCTGTTGCCGTCCCTGCCGATGCTGCTCGGCCATGTCCTCGCGGCGATCGCCGCCGGATGGCTGCTGCGCCGGGGGGACCTGGCGCTGCTGCGGCTCATCGAGCTGTCGGCGCACGGGGTCGCCGAGGGGGCACTCGTACGATCCCTGCGCGGGGCGCTCGCCCTGGCGCGCGCACTGTGCGCCGGGTTGCCGGCCGCACCGGAAGCCGGTCCGCGCCTGCCGCGCACCATGCTGCCCGCGCCGCCGGGGCCCCACACCACCGCACTCCAGCACACGGTGATCCGGCGCGGCCCGCCGGCCGCCACGCTCGTCCTCGCCGCCTGACGCGACGCGCCCACCACTTCGCTTTCACTTCGTACCGAGTACCGAGTACCGAGTACGGATCCGGAGAGGCCGCCGTCGCGCGGCACACGCGCGTGCCTGTGGTCATGGGGGCTCGTACTCAATGAGCCGCCACGCGCGCGTACCCCTCTTCCCCACCGGAATCCGCTAACTCTCACCCGAAGTGGAGTGCCCCTATGAAGGCCTCTCGTCTCGCCGCCGCCGGTGCCGTCGCCGCCTCCGCCGTCGTCGTCCTGTCCTCCCCCGCGTTCGCGCACGTCAGCGTGCAGCCCGAGGGCGCCGCCGCCAAGGGCGGTTACGCGGTGATCGACTTCAAGGTCCCCAACGAGCGCGACGACGCCTCGACCACCAAGCTCGAGGTCAACTTCCCGACCGACCACCCGCTGGCATCCGTGATGCCGGAGCCGGTCCAGGGCTGGAGCATCAAGACCACCAAGTCCAAGCTGGACAAGCCCGTCGAGTCGCACGGCGAGAAGATCTCCGAGGCGATCACCAAGGTCACCTGGACCGCCACCGGCACGGGCACCAGCAAGGGCATCCAGCCCGGCTTCTTCCAGAAGTTCCCGGTCTCCATCGGCGCGCTGCCCGAGGACGCCGACGAACTCACCTTCAAGGCGCTCCAGACCTACTCCAACGGCGACGTCGTCCGCTGGATCGAGGAGCAGCAGGAGGGCCAGGAGGAGCCCGAGAACCCGGCTCCGGTGCTCACCCTGACCGCTGCCGCCGAGGACGGCCACCACGGCGCGGAGGCGAGCGCGGAAGCGAGCCAGGAGCCCGCCGCCTCGACCACCACCACCGCCGCCGAGTCCGACAGCAGCGACACCACCGCCCGCGTGCTGGGCATCGTCGGCATCGTCATCGGCGTCGTGGGCGTGGCGTACGGCGTGCTCGCCGGCCGTCGGCGCACCGACAACGCCTGAGCCCTTCCCCCTCGGTGCGCGCCGGGCGCGTGCAACGGAGCTCACCGAGCGTCCGTACGCCCCCGGCGCGCGCCGGAGTTCACACATCTGGGACATTTTTCTATGCGTAAGAAGACGTTCGCGGCGGCCGCGCTGCTCGCCGCCGCCACCCTGACCCTCTCCGCCTGCGGCAGCGGCGACAGCAACTCACCCGTCGCCGTGGTCTCCGAAGAGGCCGGCTCGGACAAGGCCGCCACTGTCCTCGACAAGCCGTTCGAGAAGCCGGACCTCGTCCTCACGGACACCAACGGCAAGTCGTACGACCTCCGCAAGGAGACCCAGGGCCACCCGACCCTGCTCTACTTCGGCTACACCAACTGCCCCGACATCTGCCCGCTGACGATGAACAACATCGCCGTCGCCAAGAAGCAGCTGTCCAAGGCCGAGCAGGACGAGCTGCGCGTCGTGTTCGTCACCACCGACCCCGACCGGGACACCCCGAAGGCGCTCGGCAAGTGGCTCAAGGGCATCGACACGCAAGTGGTCGGCCTGACCGGCGACTTCGCCACCATCCAGGCCGGCGCCCGCACGCTGGGCATCTCCATCGAGCCGCCGCACAAGGAGAAGGGCAAGATCGTCTCCACGCACGGCACTCAGGTCATCGCCTTCTCACCGAAGACCGACGGCGGTTACGTCCTGTACGGCGAGGACGCCACCGTCGACGACTACACCACGGACCTCCCCAAGCTCATCAAGGGTGAGAACCCGTGAGGCGCCTGGCCGCGACCACCGCCGCCCTGGTGGGCGCCCTGACACTCGCGGGCTGCAGCGGCTCGGCCTCCGCCGACTCGGAACCCGAACTGTCCGTCGGCACCGCCTACATGCCGCAGCCGGTCTCCGACTCCATGGCGGCGGGCTTCCTGACGATCGACAACAAGGGCGGTACGAAGGACGAGCTGACCTCCGTCACCAGCGACGCCGGCGAGGTCACCGTCCACGAGACCGTCGACTCGTCGATGCGGGAGGTCACCTCCCTCGACGTACCCGCACACGGTCAACTCGTGTTCAAGAGCGGCGGAAACCATCTGATGTTCGAGAAGCTGAAGCGGAAGCCGAAGCAGGGCCAGACCGTGTCCGTCGAACTGCACTTCACCGAGTCCGGCCCGATCACGGTTGAGATGCCGGTGAAGCCGGCGACGTACAACCCGAAGACCGGGCACTGAGGGAGGGATCCACCTGTGACACAGACCATCGCCCCCCGCCTTAGGACCCTGGTGCTGCTGCTCCTGGCCGCGACCGGGCTGCTCCTAACCGGGGCCGGTCAGGCCTCCGCGCATGCCGCGCTGAGCGGCAGCGACCCACAGCAGGGTGCGGTGGTCGACAAGGCACCGGCCCAGGTGTCGCTGACCTTCACCGAGCAGGTCTCGATGTCCGACGACGCGCTGCGGGTGCTCGACCCCAAGGGCAAGCGGGTCGACAGCGGCGCTCCGTCCAACGTGAGCGGGACGACGTACGCCGTGAAGCTGCACAGCGGCCTGCCCGACGGCACGTACACCATCTCCTACCAGGTCGTCTCCGCGGACAGCCACCCCGTCGCCGGCGCCTACACCTTCTCCATCGGCGCCCCCTCGTCCACCTCCGTCTCTGTGTCCGAGGAGACCGTGGGCGGCGGGGTCGTCGGCTGGCTGTACGGCTTCGGGCGGTACATGTCGTACGCCGGTTTCATCGTGCTGGTCGGCGGGGCCGCCTTCGTACTGGCCTGCTGGCAGCGCGGCTCCGGCGTGCGTGCCCTGCAACGGCTCGTCGTCTCCGGATGGCTCACGCTCACCGCGGCCACCCTCGGGCTGCTGCTCCTGCGCGGCTCCTACACCAGCAGCGGGAAGGTCGGCGACATCTTCGACCTGGAGCTGCTCGGGCAGGTGCTCCAGACCAAGACGGGCGCGGCCCTCGTCTCCCGGCTGCTGCTGCTCGCCGCGGCGGCGCTGTTCATCTCGGTGCTGTTCGGCGCCTATGACAAGCGCGAGGACGAGGAGAAGCGGGACCTGACCTTCGGGCTCGCGGTCGGCGGGGTCGTCGTGGCCGCCGGGCTCGCGGCGAGCTGGGCGATGTCCGAGCACGCCTCGGTCGGCATCCAGGCCGGGATCGCGATGCCGGTCGACGTCGTCCATCTGCTGGCCGTCGCGGCCTGGCTCGGCGGGCTCACCGCGCTGCTCCTCGCGCTGTACCGGGCGCCCACGGACAACGCGCTCGACAGCGTTGCCGTACGCCGCTTCTCGACCGTCGCCTTCGGCAGCGTCGTCGCGCTGGTCGCGACCGGGATCTACCAGTCCTGGCGCCAGCTCGGCTCCTGGTCGGCGTTCACCGACACGACGTACGGACAGCTGCTGCTCGTCAAGATCGGGCTCGTGGCGCTGCTCGTCGGCGTCGCGTACATCTCGCGGCGGTGGACGGCGCGGCTGGCGGAGACGGTGCCCGCGCGGGCCAAGGTCGTCGAGAAGGAACACGCCGGTGCCCGCGCGGGCGGCAGCTCCAAGCGGGCCGCGCAACTCGCCCGGCAGCAGGCGGCCATGGACGCGGCACGGCAGAAGCGGTCACGGGACTCCGATCCGAACCGGTTCGGGCTACGGCGCTCCGTGCTCGCGGAGGCGGGCGTCGCCGTCGTCCTGCTCGCCGTCACCACGGTGCTGACGCAGACCGAGCCGGGGCGTACGGAGGAGGACGCCAAGGCCGCCACGTCCGCGGCTGCTTCCTCTGACTCGGCCTCCGGGGCGCTGACCCTGGACATGCCGTTCGACACGGGCGGGGAGGACGGCAAGGGCATCGTCACGGTCGACTTCGATCCCGCCACCGTGGGCGCCAACGAAATGCACGTCTATGTGGCGCGGCCCAACGGCCGGGCCTTCGACATCCCCGAGGTGAAGGTCGCCTTCACCCTCGAGTCCAAGGACATCGGGCCGCTGCCCGTCACCCCCGACCACATCACCACCGGCCACTGGTCGGCGAGCGGAGTGCAGGTCCCCATGGCGGGCGAGTGGAACATCGCCGTGACCGTACGGACCTCCGACATCGACCAAGTGACCGTCGACAAGAACGCGCAGATCGGCTGAACGTCCATCATGGCTGACCACACGTCCATCCCGGAGGCCCGTACCTCTGACCCGGCTCCGGAGAAGGCCGCCTCCGAAGACGGCATTTCGCGGCGGCAGCTCCTCGGCACCGCAGGTGCCACCGGGCTCGTCCTCGGGGCGGCCGGCGGCGCCGTGGGGTACGCGGCGGCGCCCTCCGAGGCCACGCCGCTCACCTCGCTCGGCGCCGAACAGGTGATGTTTCACGGGAAACATCAGCCCGGAATCACCGAGGGCCTACAGGCTCGCGGGCACCTGGTCGCCTTCGACCTGACGGCGGGCGCGGCTGGCGCGGCGGGCTCCGGGCGCAAGGAGGCGGCCGCGCTGCTGCGGCGCTGGTCGGAGACCGCCCGGCGGCTGATGGCGGGGGAGGCGGCGAAGCAGGACGACACGGATGTGGCGCGGGATGCCGGGCCGTCCTCGCTGACGGTCACCTTCGGCTTCGGGCACAGCTTCTTCGCCCGCACCGGCCTGGAGAAACAGCGGCCGGTCTCCCTCGACCCGCTGCCCGACTTCTCCTCCGACCACCTCGACAAGACCCGCAGCAACGGCGACCTGTGGGTACAGATCGGCGCCAACGACGCCCTGGTCGCCTTCCACGCGCTGCGCGCCCTCCAGCGGGACGCGGGCAGCGCTGCCCGTATCCGCTGGCAGATGAACGGCTTCAACCGCTCGCCGGGCGCCACCGCCCACCCCATGACGGCACGCAACCTCATGGGCCAGATCGACGGCACCCGCAACCCCAAGCCGAGCGAGTCCGACTTCGACAAGCGGATCTTCGTGCCGGCGTCGGGCGCGAAGGACCCGGAGTGGATGGCGAACGGCTCCTACGCCGTCGTACGACGGATCCGCATGCTCCTCGACGACTGGGAGCAACTGTCGGTCAAGGCGCAGGAGGACGTCATCGGGCGCCGCAAGTCCGACGGGGCGGCGCTGTCCGGGGGCAGCGAGACGGCCGAGATGGACCTGGAGAAGACGGACTCCCAGGGCAGTCTCGTGGTGCCCATCAACGCCCATGCCCGCATCACCCGGCCCGACCAGAACGGCGGGGCGGCGATGCTGCGGCGGCCCTTCTCGTACCACGACGGCTTCGACGCGGACGGGGTGCCGGACGCGGGGCTGCTGTTCGTCTGCTGGCAGGCGGATCCGCTGCGCGGCTTCGTGACGGTGCAGCGGAAACTGGACCGGGGGGACGCTCTGTCGAAGTTCATCCGGCATGAGGCGAGCGGACTGTTCGCGGTGCCGGGCGGGGCGGCGGAGGGGGAGTACGTGGGGCAGAAGTTGCTGGAGGGGTGAGAGTGACGGGCCCGGCGGGCTCCGACGAGACGCGAGGGCCGCGTTACCGGGGGCCCATTAGGGTGAGGTCATGCCAGCCAGCTATGCGTATCTCGGCCCTGAAGGCACCTTCACCGAAGTCGCCCTGCGCACGCTTCCCGAGGCGGCCACCAGGGAGCTGATTCCCTACGTGTCCGTCCAGTCCGCGCTCGACGCGGTCCGCAGTGGTGAGGCCGAGGCCGCGTTCGTACCGATCGAGAACTCCGTCGAGGGCGGCATCACGACCACGCTCGACGAACTGGTCGCGGGCGCCCCGCTGATGATCTACCGCGAGGTACTGCTGTCGATCACCTTCGCGCTCCTGGTCCGGCCGGGCACGGAACTGACGGACATCAAGACGGTCTCCGCCCATCCGGCGGCCCAGCCTCAGGTGCGGAACTGGCTGAAGAACAACCTGCCGGACGCCCACTGGGAGTCGGCCGCCTCGAACGCGGACGCCGCACGCCTGGTCCATGAGGGCCAGTACGACGCCGCCTTCGCCGGCGAGTTCGCGGCCGCCCGGTACGGCCTCAAGGCCCTGGAGACCGAGATCCACGACGCGGAGAACGCCCAGACGCGTTTCGTGCTGGTGGGCCGGCCCGCCCGGCCCGCGGCGCCGAGCGGCGCGGACAAGACGTCCGTCGTGCTGTGGCAGCGTGACGATCACCCCGGCGGGCTGCGCGATCTGCTGGGCGAGTTCGCCACCCGGGGCATCAACCTGATGCTGCTCCAGTCCCGGCCCACCGGAGCCGGCATCGGCAACTACTGCTTCTGCATCGACGCCGAGGGCCATATCTCGGACCGGCGGGTCGCCGAGGCGCTGATGGGGCTCAAGCGGATCTGCCTCCAGGTGCGCTTCCTCGGTTCGTATCCGCGTGCCGATGTGCGGCCCGGGGATGTGCAGCCTCCGTCGTCGTGGGCCTCGGACGAGGAATTCGCGTCGGCGGCGGACTGGGTGGCGCGCTGCCAGGACGGGCGGTTCTGAGCCCGGGTACGGGCGGGCAGACGGCACATGACGCGCGGGTTGCGGACGGGTTTCGGCCAGTCCTACCTGCTGATTTACGTTATCCACAGGAGTTATCCACAGGGTGCGATCTCGACCTGGGGACAAGTCGACAACGAAGCGCGACTCAGTCGACAAATCGGCGTGCAGGGGACAAGTTCGTCCACAGCCCCTGTGGTCACTCTTCGTCCACCCGTTTCCTTTGGCCAATCCTTTGGGGCGACCCATTTCCACCCGAAAGTGGGTGTGCGGCCGGTTTGACTCGGGAATTCTTCGGCCCCCGAGCCCGATTCGGAATGATCACTTGCTGTATCCACAGATCTTTCGCACAGCCTGTGGATAACTCTTCGGGGCCGTGGATCCCTGTGGACAACGGACCCCCCAAGTCCCGTTCCCCACAAGGAATTCGAGTCAACCAGGCGCCGCCCCGATGCCCCGTTCCAGGGAGTGAGGCGCCTTTTATTGACACACGGTGCAATTCACTCATAACCGAGCGTAAGCATCAGTTCGGACACCACTCGGAATAGTGAGTCGTGGGCCGTCAGTCCGCACCGGTAGCCTTGGCCGCGTGATTGACCTTCGCCTGCTCCGTGAGGACCCCGACCGTGTGCGTGCGTCGCAGCGCGCCCGTGGAGAGGACGTCGCGCTCGTCGACTCCCTCCTGTCTGCCGACGAGCGGCGCAGGTCGTCCGGCGTCCGCTTCGACGAGCTGCGCGCCGAGCAGAAAGCGCTCGGCAAGCTGATCCCCAAGGCCTCGGGAGACGAGAAGGCCGAGCTGCTGAAGAAGGCGAGCCAGCTCGCCGCCGACGTCAAGGCGGCCGACGCGGAGCGCGACGCGGCCGACGCCGAGACCCAGGAGCTGCTGCTCCGGCTCGGCAACCTCGTCCACCCGGGCGTGCCCGTGGGCGGCGAGGAGGACTTCGTCGAGCTGGAGACGCACGGCACGATCCGCGACTTCGGCGCCGAGGGCTTCGAGCCCAAGGACCACCTGGAGCTCGGCCAGCTGCTCGGCGCGATCGACGTCGAGCGCGGCGCAAAGGTCTCCGGCTCCCGCTTCTACTTCCTGACCGGAGTCGGCGCACTCCTCGAACTCGCCCTCGTCAACGCGGCGATCGGACAGGCCACCGCCGCCGGGTTCACGCCCATGCTGACCCCGGCGCTGGTCCGCCCGCAGTCGATGGCCGGCACCGGCTTCCTCGGCCAGGCCGCCCAGGACGTCTACCACCTCGACAAGGACGACCTCTACCTGGTCGGCACCTCCGAGGTACCCCTCGCCGCGTACCACATGGACGAGATCATCGACGCCGACCGCCTCCCGCTGCGCTACGCGGGCTTCTCGCCCTGCTTCCGCCGCGAGGCCGGCTCGCACGGCAAGGACACGCGCGGCATCTTCCGCGTCCACCAGTTCGACAAGGTCGAGATGTTCTCGTACGTCGCCCCGGAGGACTCGCAGGCCGAGCACCAGCGCCTGCTGGAGTGGGAGAAGCAGTGGCTGACGTCGCTGGAGCTGCCGTTCCGCGTCATCGACGTCGCGACCGGTGACCTGGGCTCCTCGGCCGCCCGCAAGTTCGACTGCGAGGCGTGGATCCCGACGCAGGGCAAGTACCGCGAGCTGACCTCGACCTCGGACTGCACCGAATACCAGTCCCGCCGCCTGTCCATCCGCTTCCGCGACGGCAAGCAGGTCAAGCCGCTGGCCACGCTGAACGGCACGCTGTGCGCCGTACCGCGCACGATCGTGGCGATCCTGGAGAACCACCAGCAGGCCGACGGCTCGGTCTACGTACCCGAGGTGCTGCGTCCCTACCTGGGCGGCCGAGAGGTCCTGGAGCCGGTGGCCAAGTGAGCGCCGCTTTCCCCTATCGGCTCATCGCGACCGACCTCGACGGAACGCTGCTGCGCTCCGACGAGTCGGTCTCGCAGCGCACCCGCGAGGCGCTCGCCGCGGCCACGGGGGCCGGCGCCGCGCACATCGTGGTGACCGGCCGCGCGGTCCCGTGGACGCGGCACATCCTCGACGACCTCGGCTACGAAGGCCTCGCGGTCTGCGGCCAGGGTGCGCAGGTGTACGACGCCGGGGAGCACCGTCTGCTGACGTCGGTGACGCTGGACCGGCAGCTGGCGGGCGTGGCCCTGGCGAAGATCGAGGCGGAGGTCGGGCCGCTGTATCTGGCGGCGAGCCGGGACGGGCTGGACGGCGAGGTGCTGGTCGGGCCGGGCTACGCGGTCACGGGGGCGCTGCCGTCGACTCCGTTCACGGACGTGGGCGACCTCTGGGTGGCCCCGCTGAACAAGATCTACATACAGCATCCTGAGCTGTCGGACGACGAGTTGGCGGAGGCCTCGCGGCGGGCTGCGGGGGGTTTCGTCAACGTCGCGATGGCCGGCGAGGGCATCGTCGAGTTGCTGCCGCTGGGATTGTCGAAGGCGACGGGGCTTTCGCTGGCCGCGCGTCGGCTGGGTGTGAAGGCCGCGGAGACGATTGCCTTCGGCGATATGCCCAATGACGTGCCGATGTTCGGGTGGGCTGCGTACGGGGTCGCCATGGCCAACGCGCATGAGGAGCTGAAGGCCGTGGCGGACGAGGTGACCGCGTCCAACGAGGAGGACGGGATCGCGGTCGTCCTGGAGCGTCTGCTGGGTTGAGGCCGTCGCTGGGCTGCGGGCCGTATGTGGCTGGTCGCGCCCACGCGGCGGAGCCGCATATCGACACAGCCCCGCGCCCCTTTGGGGCGCTCCAGTGATCGTGTCTTGCGGAGGATGCACGGATCGAACGTGCGCGGGCTTTCCAAGCCCGACCACGGCTGCATTTGATCAGACACAGTGCAAACCGGTGCCTTGCCACTCGGCCAATCCTCCGGGTGGGCGGCCCACGCGAGAGCGACGTCGCGTGCTCGAAGCGGCCGCCCCGGGCAGCTCCCCGTGCAGAACGGGTTCGACGGTGGGGTAACTACACCGGAACCCGCCGCGGGCTGCCCTGTCGGGAGCTGTGCGTACTGCCGTGCATGGACATCGCTCAGCTCCTCTCCCTGAACGTGGCGCCGGAGTCGCCGTCCGGCGGTGTGGACACAACCACTGTGCCTGTACGACGGGTTGGACGCCACTGATTAAAGGCGGCCGGGAGTTCGGGCTAGCGCCGCCAACGTCGCCGGCGCTTGCTGAAGAACCATCCCGCGGGCGGCTCGTCGGAGCGCCACGGCTGAGGCTCGGGCTTCTCCTTGCGCCAGCGGGCGGCGAGCATCCGGGCACGGGCGGACGGCTCGGAGGTCTCGGCGGAGCGTATGAAGTCGTCGTCCAGGACCAGCTCGTCCCAGGCGTCGTCCGACTCCGGCTGTCCGCTGCCTTGCGTCGGCTCTCCTGCCATCCTCGTCCTCCCAGCCGTGCGTCCCCGTTTGCCCAGTGTGCCCGGACAGAGGTGAAGCCCCTGTCAAGATCAGGGGCCTTTGACCTCCTACTCCTCCCCGGCCAGCGTCAGCGACCGCAGCTTCTCCCCGGCGTACCAGGTGGCGGCCACGGTGACCACCGCCAGCAGCACCGTCGCGGTCGGCAGGGCGACGTCGGACGTCACCATGTCCCCGCCCGCGACCTTCTGGGCCACGGCCAGCGCCCACTGCTGGACGCTGAGCGTGCGCGCCCCGGACACCAGGGAGCCGAACAGGGCCTCCCAGACGAGTGCGTATACGAGCCCGAAGACCACCGCGTGCCGCGACACCGTGCCGAGCAGCAGGAAGAGCGCGGCGTACGCGATGGAGGCGACCAGCGCGGCGACCGTGTAGGCGACGGCGATCTGCTGTCCGTTGCCGTTGAGGATGAAGCCCGCGATCAGGGTCGGCACCGCCGAGAACACCATCGTCACGGCGATCGCGACGATCAGCTTGGTGAAGATGATCGTGGGCCGTTTCACCGGCTTGGACAGCAGATAGACCACGGAGCCGTCGTCGATCTCCGGTCCGATCGCGCCGGTGCCCGCGATGACACCGATGATCGGCACCATGGTGGCGAGCGCGAGCCCGCCCAGCAGGTCGGCCGCCGTCTGGTCGTCCGCGCCGACCAGGCCGCGCACGATGACGGAGATCACGATGAGCAACAGGGGCAGGGCGCCCAGGATGAGGGCCCGGCGACGGCCGAGCAGGGCTCGGTAGGTGAGTCGGGCGACTGTGGGGTCGTACATCTTTCGGCCTCCTACGCCGCGACCAGATAAGAGAACACGGACTCGAGGGACTCGTCGGACGGCGAGACCGTCAGCAGACGAATGCCGTGGTCCCGGGCCACCCGCGGCAACAGGGCGGTGAAACGGCCGAAGTCGACGGCCTGGATGCGCAACGCGCCCTCCGCCAGGTCGACTTCGATGCCGGCCGTCGACGGATCGGAGATCAGCGCGGCCGCGAGGCCCCGGTCGTCGCTGGAGCGCACCAGGTAGCGGTGCGGACGGTCGGTCATCAGACGGCGGATCTTGCGGAAGTCGCCGCTGGCCGCGTGCCTGCCCGCGACGACGACCTCGATGTGGCGGGCGAGTTGCTCGACCTCTTCGAGGATGTGGGACGAGAACAGCACGGTGCGGCCCTCGTCGCCCATACGCCGGAGCAGGTCCATGAGCTGCATGCGCTGGCGCGGGTCCATGCCGTTGAAGGGTTCGTCGAGCAGGAGCAGCGAGGGGTTGTGGACCAGGGCGCTGGCCATCTTCACGCGCTGGCGCATGCCCTTGGAGTACGTCGAGATCTTGCGGTCCTGCGCGTACTCCATCTCGACGGTGGCCAGGGCCTTCTGGGCGGCCTTGGCGCCGAGGCCGTGCAACTCCGCGTTGGCGACGACGAATTCGCGGCCGGTGAGGAAGTCGTACATCGCCTCGCGCTCGGGGACGATGCCGATCTGCTGGTAGATCTGCTCGTTGCGCCAGGTCGGCTGACCGTCAAGAGTGACGGTGCCGGTGGAGGGGGCCAGGAAGCCGCCCATCATGTTGATGAGGGTGGACTTTCCGGCGCCGTTGGGACCGAGGAGACCGGTGACGCCGGGGCCGATCGTCATGGTGATGTCGTTGACGGCGACCACATTGCCGAACCAGCGCGATACGTGGTCGATGGAGAGCGTGGTCACAGTCCGACCTTTCGGTAGCGGCGCATCAGGAGGCCGTAGGAGGCGGCGATCAGGCCCAGCGTGACGAGGACGTAGACCACGCCCTCCCCGTTGGACGGGCCGATGCCTCCGGGGGAGGCCGAGGAGGCCCCCAGGAACGCCGACTGCACTCCGTCGATGAGCGTGATCGGCGAGAACAGGCCGATCCAGGCGATGGCGTCCGTGGTGGCCTGTGCGTCGGCGATGGCCTGGAGTGTGGAGACAGCGCCGTAGGAGATGGTCAGAACGGCGATCACGGCCGCGATACCGAAGCCGCGGCGCGGGGTGACCGAGGCGATGACGAGGCCGATTCCGGCGAAGAGCAGCGACAGCAGAGCCACGGAGACGAGTCCCTGGGCGAATCCCTTGGTCTGGTCGGCGAAATCGAGTTTCGCCAGCAGCGCGCCCACGTAGAGCACGACGAGCGGCGCCGCGGTGAGGATGAACATGGCCGAGGCGAGCGCGGCGTACTTGGCGCGTACGTAGTCGGCGGTCTCGATGGGCCGCGAGAAGTACAGCGGCACGGTCTTGAAGCGCAGGTCGCGCGAGACGGACTGGGGTGCCTGCGAGGCGACGTACAGGCTGATGACGGCCTGCATGATGATCGCGTAGCGCGAATAGTCGACGGGCAGGTCGTTCGCCTTGGTGGCGACCGCGACGGCCACCATGATGGCCGCGGGCACACACATCACGACGAACAGCAGCATCGGCAGCACCTTGGACTTCACCGAGCGGCCGAGGCCGTAGGAGCCGCGCAGGGACTGCGAGTAGAGCGAGCGGGTGGCGTAGGAGCGGCCGAGGCGAGGTCCGTCGTAGTTGCGGTAGCCGATGTTGTGGATGCGGGTCTTGTCGCCCGGGGGTGCCGCTACGGGGTGCTCAACTGCCATGGCCGACGGCCTCCTTCCGCTGTGCGTCGCTGTCCTGGGAAGCCTCGTCGGTGAAGACCTCGGAGATGTGGTGCCTGCGCTGTTCCATGCGGACCAGGCCGAGGCCGAGATCGGCGACGACGTCGCGGACGAGGTCGTACGTCTCCTCGCCCTGCGCGGTCAGCAGCAGGATGTGTCCGGCGCCCGGCAGGCCGCTCGCCGAGTCGAGGATGTCCACCCCGCGCGCGTGCAGCGCGTCGCGCACCGCACGGGTGCCGTCCGGGTGGTCGTCGGTGTCGGTGACCTCGATCGCGAGCGTCGTCGTGATCTGGGTGAAGTCGGTGGTGGAGCTGGAGCGCAGGAGCTTGCCGCCGTCGACGACCACGACGTGGTCGCAGGTGCGCTCGAGTTCGCCCAGCAGGTGCGAGGTGACCAGGACCGAGATGCCGAAGTCGGTGTGGATACGGCGGATCAGGCCGAGCATCTCGTCCCGGCCGACCGGGTCGAGGCCGTTGGTCGGCTCGTCCAGGAAGACCAGCTGCGGGTCGTGCACCAGGGCTTGGGCCAGCTTCACGCGCTGCTTCATGCCGGTCGAGTAGCCGCCGATGGGGCGGTAGCGCTCCTCGTACAGACCGACATGGCGCAGTGTGTCCGCCGTGCGCTCGCGCGCGGCGGCGGGCGGGAGGCCGGACATGCGTGCCATGTGGACGACGAACTCGGTGGCCGAGACGTCGGGTGGCAGACAGTCGTGCTCCGGCATGTAGCCGACTCGCTCGCGGATCGCGGCGCCCTTGGTGGCGACGTCGAGTCCGAGCACTTCGGCACGGCCTTCGGTGGCAGGGGACAGACCCAGAAGGATCTTGATCAGTGTGGACTTGCCGGCTCCATTGGCTCCGACGAGTCCGGTCACACCGGGCCCGACGTCCACGGAGAGCCGGTCAAGCGCGGTCACCCGGGGGAACCGCTTGCTCAGGCTTTCGGTCGCGATCACAGTCACGAGTAAGACGGTAGTGACGCAAACCACTCCGGTCGTCAGACCGGAGAGCCGTCTTGGCGTCCCTCTCGAGTCGTACGGAGCCCTAAGGGTCACCCTGAGGTCGAACAACGCCGGCGGTCTTTTCCACATCTGCGTGGTTGTCCACAGGCGCGCGCAGGTCTATTGACGCAGCCTCTAACAACTGTCACATTCACCAGTGTCAAGTTACGGGCACGTACCGCGGTCAGCGTGGACAGGGTGGGGCGGTGTCGGATGACGACGGCTGTTGCAGATGAACGCACCGCGGAGCTGCGGAGGTTCCGGAAGGTGCAGCGCCTCGCGTACGAGTGCGCGGAGGCGGTCGCGGCCCAGCTGAAGCCGGGGGTGACCGAGCGCGAGGCGGCGCGGATGCAGCGCGAGTGGCTGCGTGAGCGGGGTGTGCGGGACTGGTTCCATCTGCCCTTCGCCTGGTTCGGCGACCGCACGGCGTTCGTGAACTTCCGGGTACCGCTCCAGTTCTTCCCCACCAACCGCCGGCTCGAGCCCGGGATGCCGTTCATCCTGGACATGGCCCCGGTCTTCGAGGGCTGCACGGCGGACATCGGCTACTCCGGCTCGCTCGGCATCAACCCGGTGCAGGACAAGCTGATGGCCGACCTGGAAGCGCATCGTGAGCTGCTCCTGCGCGAGGTACGCGAGCGCCGCCCGCTGCGGGAGATCTACGAGGACGTGGACCGCCTCATGGTCCGCCAGGGCTACGCCAACCGGCACCGCGCCTACCCGTTCGGCGTGATCGCCCACAAGGTGGACCGGGTCGAGGAGCGCCGCTGGTCACCGCATGTGTTCGGGTTCGGCACCCAGTCCCTGAAGGGGCTGGCGAGCGATGCGCTGCACGGCCACCGCGAGGGCTGGTCGCCGCTGTGGTCGCCGTACCGCTTCTCCGACCATCCGCCGCAGCCGGGCCTGTGGGCGGTCGAACCCCATCTCGGCTTCAGGGGTACGGGCGCGAAGTTCGAGGAGATCCTGGTCGTCACCGACTCCAAGGACCCCGAGCAGAGCGCCTTCTGGCTGGACGACGATCTGCCGCACGTGCGGCGCTGGGCGGAGGACAAGTGACGGTGCTGAAGGGGGCGCGGGAGCGCTGGGTGCGGACCGGCGGGGTCGAGCTGTGCGTCGCGGAGCTGGGGGACCCGGACCGGCCCACGGTCGTCCTTGTGCACGGCTACCCGGACAGCAAAGAGGTGTGGTCCGAGGTCGCCGCCCGCCTCGCCGACCGCTTCCATGTGGTGCTGTACGACGTCCGGGGCCACGGCCGCTCCACCGCACCGCAGCCATTGCGCGGCGGTTTCACGCTGGAGAAGCTCACGGACGACTTCCTGGCGGTCGTGGAGGCGGTCAGCCCGGACCGGCCGGTGCACCTGGTGGGGCACGACTGGGGCTCGGTGCAGTCCTGGGAGTTCGTCACCGTCAAGCGCACCGAGGGGCGCATCGCGTCCTTCACCTCGATGTCCGGGCCGTCCCTCGACCACTTCGGGCACTGGATCCACGCGCGCGTGAAGCGCCCCACCCCGCGCCGGGTCGGCCAGCTGCTGGGCCAGGGCGCCAAGTCCTGGTACGTGTATCTGCTGCACACGCCGGTCCTGCCCGAACTGGCCTGGCGCGGCCCCCTCGGCAAGAGCTGGCCGCGCATCCTGGAGCGCGTCGAGCGCGTGCCGCGCGGCGGCTACCCGACCTCCTCGCTGCCGACGGACGCGGCCCACGGGGCGTGGCTGTACCGGGACAACATACGGCCGAGGCTGCGCAGGCCCCGCGCGGACGCCTACGCGCACGCGCCCGTGCAGCTCGTCACGCCCCTGGGGGACGCGTTCCTCTCGGAGAAGCTGTACGCCGACCTGGAGCAATGGGTTCCGCAGTTGACCCGCCGCACGCTCCCCGCCAAACACTGGATCCCGCGTTCCCGGCCCGACCAACTGACGGCGTGGATCTCCGAGTTCGTCACCGCCGTCGAGGGCGGCAGGCCGGAGGTGAGCGCCACGGGCAAGCACGCCGACCGGTTCGGCGGGCAGCTCGTCCTGGTCACCGGCGCGGGCAGCGGCATCGGGCGGGCCACGGCGTTCGCGTTCGCCGAGGCGGGCGCGCGCGTGGTGGCCGTCGACCGGGACGCCGAGTCCGCCGCCCGCACCGCCGAGATGTCCCGCCTGATCGGTGCCCCCGAGGCCTGGGCCGAGACCGTGGACGTCTCCGACGAGCAGGCCATGGAGAAGCTCGCCGAGAAGGTCGCCGCCGAGTACGGCGTGGTGGACGTGCTGGTGAACAACGCCGGGATCGGCCTGTCCGGCTCCTTCCTGGACACCACCCCGGAGGACTGGAAGAAGGTCCTCGACGTCAACCTGTGGGGCGTCATCCACGGCTGCCGGCTGTTCGGGAAGCAGATGGCCGAGCGCGGACAGGGCGGCCACATCGTCAACACCGCGTCGGCGGCGGCGTACCAGCCCTCGAAGGCGCTGCCCGCCTACAGCACCTCCAAGGCGGCGGTGCTGATGCTGAGCGAGTGTCTGCGCGCGGAGCTGGCCGGACAGGGCATCGGCGTGACGGCGATATGCCCCGGCTTCGTCAACACCAACATCACCTCGACCGCACGCTTCGCCGGGGTCGACGCCACCGAGGAGAAGCGGCGCCAGAAGAAGTCCGCGCGCCTGTACGGGCTGCGGAACTACCCGCCGGAGAAGGTCGCCGACGCGATCCTGCGGGCGGTGGTGAAGAACCAGGCCGTCGTCCCGGTGACGCCCGAGGCGCGCGGCGCCCATCTCATGTCCCGGTTCACGCCCCGGGCGCTGCGGGCGATCGCCCGGCTGGAGCCACCGCTGTGAGCCCCGGAATCGCCCCGCGCCGGGTCTCCTTCGACTGGACCCGCACACCACTGCACTGGATCCCCGGCGAGCCGACCGCGACCCACGTCGTCAATGTGCTGCATCTGCTGCTGCCGGCGGGGGAGCGGTGGTTCGTGAAGGTCTTCAAGGAGGGCCTGCCGCTGGTCCGGGATCCCGAACTCCTGGCGGACGTCAAGGGTTTCATGGGCCAGGAGGCCACGCACAGCGTGCAGCACTCGTATGTGCTCGACCACCTCAAGGCGCAGCAGCTGGACACCGCGGAGTTCACCAAGTACGTCGACTTCCTCTTCGAGCGGCTGCTCGGCGAGCGTCCGCCGCTCGGCGCACCGATACCGGAGCAGGAGTGGCTGCGCTGGCGGCTGGCGGTCGTCGCGGCGATCGAGCAGTTCACGGCGGTGCTCGGCGACTGGGTCCTGGCCGCCGACGGCCTGGACCGGGCCGATGCCGACGAGGTCATGCTCGATCTGCTGCGCTGGCACGGCGCGGAGGAGGTCGAACACCGCGCGGTCGCCTTCGACATGTACGAGCACTGCGGCGGCCCCGGCACGCCCCGCTACGCCCGCCGCCTCGCCGCCATGGCCGTCACGGCGCCGGTGCTGCTCTACCTGTGGGTGTGGGGGACGGCGTACCTCATACGTCACGATCCGCAGCTCGCAGGCCGCCTGCGCTACTCCCTCACCGAGCACAACAGAGCCGTGCACAAGGGCCTGCTGCCGACGTGGCGGCAGCTCGGCGCGGCGATACCCCGCTACCTCCGGCGGTCGTACCACCCGTCGCAGGAAGGGTCGTTGAGCAGGGCGGTCGAGTATCTGAGGAGGTCACCGGCGGCGAGGGCGGTCGCGTGACCAGCGAGCGGACCGGCCCCGGCTACCGGATCGAGGACCTCGCGCACCTCAGCGGCGCCACGGTCCGGACCATCCGCGCCTACCAGGACCGCGGTCTGCTCCCCCGCCCCGAACGCCGCGGCCGCGCCAACGTCTACGGCGACGCCCATCTCGCCCGGCTGCGCCAGATCGCGGGCCTCCTCGACCGCGGCTACACCCTGGCCTCCATCAAGGAGCTCCTGGAGGCCTGGGACGCCGGCCGTGGCCTCGGCGGCGTGCTCGGGCTGGTCGCCGAGGTCGGCGGTCCGTGGACCGACGAGGAGGCGGTACGGATCTCGCGCGCCGAGCTGGACGAGCGGTTCGGCGGCTCCCCCGACGATGCGGCCGTCGCCGACGCGGTCGAGCTCGGTGTGCTGGAGCCGGTGCCGGGCGACGACGACTCGTTCCTCGTGCCCAGTCCCCAAGAGCTCGCCGTGGCCGTCGAGTTGTACGCGGCCGGAGTCCCCCTGTCCGCGATCTCAGGACACCTAAGGGAGTTGAGAGGGCAGGTCGAGCACATCGCGGCCCGCTTCCTGGAGTTCACCACCGAGCACGTCTTCGCCCGCTACCTGGACGGACCGCACCGTCCGACCGACGCGGACGCGGCCGAGGCGGCCTCGCTCGTACGACGGCTGCGGCCGCTCGCCCGCCAGTCGGTGGACGCCGAACTCGCGCGGGCGATGCGCCTGTTCGCAGTGCGGCACCTGCGGCAGCACCTCGGCTCGGACGAGGCCCCGCAGACACGCGAGGAGACCCGCTCCGTGCCGATTCCGGCCGGGACAATGCAGGCTGTGGAGAAGCTGGTTGGTCCGGCGAAAGCGGCCGAGTTCATCGCGTTGGCCGCCGAACGGGAGGCGCGGGCACGCGCCTTGGACGATCTCGCCTCAAGTCACGGCCCATCAGTTGATCTTGACGAAACCCCTTGATTCGACGGCTCGTTGTCCACAGAATCGCCAATTCCCCTGTGGATAACTGTACTTGGCTGTGGATCAAACATCGGTAGCCAATTCATTCGCGTGATCCACGTCTCTCGCGGCACCCTGAGGGCATGGATGAAAGACGCACCGTGAAGGTGTCGAAGTACCTCTCGAAGCATCTGCGCCATCAGCCCGAGAGGATCGGGCTCACGCTCGACGAAGGCGGCTGGGTCGAGATCGGCACGCTGATGGCCGCGGCGGCCGCACACGGATTCCGGGTCACTCGGGACGAGCTGGAGCATGTGGTCGCCGCCAACGACAAGAAGCGCTTCGCGATCGACGGCTCGCGGATCCGCGCCAGCCAGGGCCACAGCGTCGAGGTCGACCTCGGACTGCCCCCGGCGACCCCGCCGCCGCACCTCTATCACGGGACCGTGGCCAGGAACCTGGACGCGATCCGCACCGAGGGGCTCCGTCCCATGAACCGGCATGACGTGCACCTCTCGCCCGACCGCGAGACAGCGACCCGCGTCGGCGCCCGCCGCGGCCGCCCCATCGTCCTGTCCGTGGACGCCGGCGCCATGCACCGCGACGGCCACGCCTTCCACGTCAGCGCCAACGGCGTGTGGCTCACGAAGGCCGTGCCGCCGGAGTACCTGAGGTTTCCCGAGGAGCACTGAGGCTGGCTGAGTTTCCTTACCGCCACGCACGCTGGATGATCTGTGCATGGACCACCTCCCCAGCACCGAGGCCGCCGTCACCGTGCTCCGAGAGATCGCCGCCGAGTACGCGCGCGAGATCGAGGTGATCCATGACATCGGCGCCGACCAGACCTCACGCCGCACGGCGGCAGGCATCGGCGTCACCACGGACCCGGACGGCTCCCTGCCCCACGAGGCCTACGTCGAGTTCGGCGGCTCTCCACGGGTGAGCGTCCGCCTCTACCCCGAGGACGACGCGCTGATCACGGTCGAGGGCGTCGAGTGCCCCGACATCCCGCGCGACGACGTCCCGGCCTTTCTCCGCTCCGTCTTCGGCGGGCTCGCGTATGTCACCGCGCGCCGTTTCCCGCCCGGTTACCGCCTGGTCGTGCCGCTGCCCGGAGACCGTGCGCACAAGGAGTGGACGGCGATGATCTCCCTCACTCCGTGGCTGAGCAGCCGCGTACGGTGACTGTTTCACGTGAAACCCGAACGGCCGCATACGCTCGACCCATGAGTCTGCGTCTGAGCACCGTGATCCTCCCCTACCGCCGCTGGCACGAAGGCGGCCGTTCGGCATGGCAGCGTGCTGAGCAGCTCGGCTTCCACACCGCCTACACCTACGACCACCTGTCCTGGCGCAGCTTCCGGGACGGCCCCTGGTTCGATGCCGTGCCGACTCTGACCGCCGCCGCGGCCGTCACCGACCAGTTGCGGCTGGGCACCCTGGTCACCTCAGTCAAGCCTTTTTCGCCTATCGCAGCCTGACCAGGAGAAATACACTGCTCCAACGTCAGCGCAGCTGCGCCGGGGCCTCCATGGCGATCTGCTCGAAGACCTTCTCGTCGGCAGCGAAGTCCGAGTCGGGGATGGGCCAGTGGATCACGATCTCGGTGAAACCCAGCTCCCGGTAGCGCCCCGCGAAGTCCACGAACGCGTCGAGCGACTCCAGCGGCTGGCCTCGGTCCGGGGTGAATCCGGTGAGCAGGATCTTGTCGAGTTCGTTCCTGTCCCGCCCGATTTCGGCGCAGGCGTCGGCCAGCTTCTCGACCTGTCCGCGAATGGCCTGAACCGACTGTTCGGGAGTGCCGTTCTCGTACAGCCGCGGGTCGCCGGTGGTCACCCACGCCTGTCCGTGCCGGGCGGCGAGCCGCAGCCCGCGCGGGCCGGTCGCGGCCACCGCGAAGGGCAGCCGGGGCCGCTGCACACACCCGGGGATGTTGCGGGCCTCGTGCGCCGAGTAGAAGTCGCCCTCGTACGACACCGAGTCCTCGGTCAGCAGCCGGTCCAGCAGCGGCACGAACTCGGCGAGCCGGTCGGCCCTCTCCCGCAGGGTCCACGGCTCCTGGCCGAGCGCGGTGGCATCGAAGCCGGTGCCGCCCGCCCCGATGCCGAGCATGATCCGGCCGCCGGAGACGTCGTCGAGGGAGATCAGCTCCTTGGCCAGGGTCACCGGGTGACGGAAATTTGGCGACGTGACGAGGGTGCCCAAGCGCATCCTGTCGGTGACACCCGCGGCGGCGGTCAGCGTCGGTACCGCGCCGAACCACGGGCCGTCCCGGAAGGTGCGCCAGGACAGGTGGTCGTAGGTGTAGGCGGTGTGGAAGCCGAGCTGCTCAGCGCGCTGCCACGCCTCACGGCCGCCCTCCTGCCAGCGGCGGTACGGGAGGATCACGGTGCTCAGGCGCAGACTCATGCTTCAGAGCCTAAGACGGCACTCAAGCCGTGAGGAAACCAGCCAGCTCCGCGTTGCTCGCCTCGTCGCGTAAGGCGTGAGGACACGCGAGCGGCCGGGAAACCGGCGCTCCCGCCGGGGATCGCCAGGCAGCCCTGCCTGCCTCCTGCTCGCTGCGGATCCGGTCCGGACAGGCTGCCGCCGTTCTCCGCTCGCCACGCGGATACCCGGTCGGCAGGTCCTCACGCAACCCGATCGTCCACGTCGAGGTGACGGAGCTTGATGGGCGAACGGAGCACGAAACGGCGTCACAGAAATCGTCGAAATGTCGCTCGAACGTGCGAGTTCGAGAGCGTCGGGCCCGTGGCATCCGCGCCGTCCCCGCTGTCAGTGGCAGCTGTGATGCTGGCGACATGATCCCTTGGAGCCTGCTTGATCTCGACAAGGCCCTGCGGGCCAGCTGGGGCGCCGACACCTGTTCGCCCGACGACCAGGCCGACTGGCGACCGGGCAACCCGGCGTGGGGGCACTGTGACATCACGACCTTGATCGTCAATGACGTCTTCGGTGGAGATCTCGTGGTCGGCGAGTTGTACCTCGACGGGACCCGGAGCGGGTTCCACTGGTGGAACCCGCTGCCCAGTGGCGTGGAACGGATTTGACGCGTGAGCAGTTCCAGCGCGGACAGACCGTCACGGCTTCCCACGTCGTCGAGCGCCCGCCGGGCCCTCTGCCCCGCCGCTGGGAGGAGTGTCTCCTGCTGCGTGAGCGCGTCATCAAGCACCTCGGTCCGCTTCCGAAGCCCGTCTGAGGGGGCAGGGATCAGCCCACGTGGATCAACGGGACGATGCCCTGGCCATTGGTGGCCTGGGTCAGCCGTAGGCCGGCGCCCTCGGCGAGGACGACATGGTGGTGCGGGAGCCTGCCGACGGCGGCAAGTCGGCCGAGAGGCAGGGCTGGATAACCCGACAAGGTGATCGAGAATCCTCCTCCCTGTCCGAAGTGCTCCTGTGAGTACACCTACGAGATGAACGCCCTTGCGGTGTGCCGGCAGCGGCGGCCCAACCGGCACGGCACCCGTGTCACGTGAGAGCCCGCCCACAAACGGGGAGCGCCGGACACACCGCTGACACGCCCTGTCCGGTGGCCGGTTCCCCTATCTGCCACCCGATCTCCGACTCAAGCTTCTCCACGACGAGATGTGTCGACGGCCGCCCGGCAGGAAGCCGGGCGGCCGTCGACACATCTCGTTTCGCGGGGTAGGGCGCCTATTCCTGTGCGTGCCGGATGGCGTCCAGCACGATGTGAGCCACATGGTCGTCGGTCAGGCTGTACTGCGTCTCGCGGGCCTGGCGGCGGGCCGTGACGATCCGGGAGGTGCGCAGCACCCTCAGGTGCTGGGAGACCAGCGGTTGGCTCACGCCCAGTGCGGTCACCAGTTCGTGGACATACTTCCCGCCCTCGGCCAGTTCGCGCACTATGCCCACGCGCACGGGCGATGCCAGCGCGCGCAGCAGGTCACTGGCTGCCTGTAGAGCCTGCAGCGGCTCACTGGCAGGGGAAGGAGAAGTCATTGTCACATGCACAAATTAGCATGTGACAATGATTCCCAAGGCCGCGGATTCTCAGTGGTCGTCCCAATGTCCGTCATGGACGGCGTGACGGTGGCCGTCATGCACGTAGTCGGTGTGATCGTCGTGCGGCACCGCGACATGTCCGCACCCCTCGCCATGCTGATGGTCGTGGCCTTCGTGGGCGGCATGGCCAGCTGCGGCGCACTCGTCGACGTGGTCGCCGTGGGCCCGGTGAATGTGGCCGTCATGGGCGTAGTCGGTGTGGTCGCCGTGCGGGATGGCCACGTGCCCGCAGCCCTCACCGTGGGCGTGTACGTGGTCCTCGTGCGTGCGGTGGTCGGTGGCAGTACTCATGTGGGCTCCTTGCGCATTCCTCTGGTCGACCGCGGACTCGCGGCGGACGACCCATCGCGACATTAACATATAGCAATTCCTGCATGCATTGCGGAGCCATCCCCTCGAATGCTGCGACCGAGGGTGCTCAACGGGCATCCACGAGAGTAGGTTGTCGACAACGACAATCGTTTTACAAAGTGGGAGGGGATTCCCGTGACCGAGCAACAGGCCGCCATCGGTGAGGTGTTCAGCGCGGGCGCCGAGGAGTTCCACCGCTGGTCGCCCCTGCTCTGGGACCGGATCGGGCAGGCCACTGTGGAGGTGTCGGCTCCCGCGCCCCGCGAGCGGGTGCTCGATGCCTGCTGCGGCGCGGGAGCGTCGGCGCTGTCCGCGGCCCGCGCGGTCGGCGCCGGCGGGCTGGTCGACGCCCTGGACCTGGCCGGGGCCCTGGTGGCGCTCGGCGAGCGGCGAGCGCGGCAGGAGGGGCTTACGAACCTGCGGTTCCGCCAGCACGACGTGACCGCGTGGGCGGCTCCGGACGGTGGCTACGACCTGGTCCAGTGCGCTCTCGGCGTGTTCTTCTTCCCCGACATGGACCGCGACACCGCCAAACTCGCCGCCGTGCTGCGGCCGGGTGGGCGGCTTGCGGTGACCGTGTGGGAGAAGGGGGCGCTCGGCGGCTGGGGGCAAGCCCTCAAGGGGGCGGTCGAGACGGAACGTGAGTGGCCGGGTTCGACGCAGTCCGCACAGCTGGCCCGTATCGACACCACCGACGCGCTCGCCGCCTGGCTGGAGAGCCTCGGGCTGAGCCACCCCCGTATCGTCCGCCGGGATCTCGCCGTACCTCTGACACCGGCGAGCGCCTGGGACCTGGCGGTGGGCAGCGGCACCCGCGCGCTACTCAACGGACTCGCGCCCGACGCGGCGGAACGCGTCCGCAAGCATTTCACCGCCGCGTTGGAGACGGCCGCGGTCACGGACCTCGATGTCCGGATCCTCACGGCGACGGCCGTCGCATGAGCCGTCAGCGGAGCACATCCCTGCCCGCCACCGACGGGTTCACGGCCGCGGTGTGCCGCGCCGATGACGGCTGCGGCGCGGCGGACGAGCAGGTCCTCGAAGCGCTGCGGGCCGCGACCCGGCAGGTGCCGTGCGGGTTGCTGGTCGCCACCGGCTGCCTGGGCCGGCATCTGTACTGCCCGCACCAACAGGGCAACCAAGTGGCGCGTGCGGGTCACCGCGTGGTGGTCCAGCCGTGCACCCAGGACCGTACGCCGCTCGGCCCCGCCTTCGCTTTCGGCCCGCTCACCGACCCGGCACAGGCCGAAGACCTCGCGACCTGGCTGGCGGAGGGCCTGCACCGCGGACGCCGTCCTCCGCGCCGGCTGCTTGCCGTACGTCCGTCGCACGGCACGGAGCAGTAGCGGGGCGCGCGAGGGGCCGGCCCGTCGGATCGTGGGGGAGGGCCCTTCAGGCTGTCACCGTCCCGTGGGCACGACTACGGCGTGATCCGGGCGCCGGACGAGCTTCGCCAACAGCCCGTGACGAGGCGCCAGGCACCAGGTGAGGACGAACACGCCGGTGAGGACCACGACCACGGAGCCGCCGGCGGCAAGGTCGTACGCGTACGAGACGTACAGGCCGGCGATGCTTCCCGCACAGCCGATGACCGAGGCCAGCAGGGTCATCGCCCACAGCCGGTCGGTGAGCATGCGGGCGGCAGCGGCGGGGGTGATGAGCAGGGCGAGGACGAGGATGTTGCCGACCGCTTCCAGGGACATCACGATCGTCGTGGTGACGACGACGTAGAGCGCCAGGTCGAGGCGGAACACCGGCAGGCCCGCCGCGCGTGCCGTCTCGCGGTCCAGGCTGACCGCGACCAGCTCCTTGCCGATCGCGAGGACGACGAGGATCAGAACGGCCCCGATCGCGGTCACGGTCCATACGTCCGACGCGCTGACCGCGAGGACCTGTCCGAAGAGGAAGGAGGACAGGTCGGTCGTCCAGCTGTCGCGCGTGGACACCAGGACGATGCCCAGTCCGAAGGCGAAGGCGAAGAAGACGCCGATGACGGTGTCCTCCTTCAACCGCCTGTTCTGGGAGACGAAGGCGATGAGCACGGCAGTGGTGATGCCGGCCGCCGCGCCTCCCAGGAGGAGGTTGCCCTCGAAGGCGTAAGCGAGCGCAACGCCCGGGAACGCGGAGTGGGCGACCGCGTCGCCGATGAACGCCATGCCGCGCAGTACGACGTACACGCCGACGACACCGCACACCAGGCCGATGATCGCGGCGACGGCGAACGCCCGCTGCATGAAGGGCAGTTGCCAGGGATCGGTGAGGAAAGCGACGAGTTCGTTCATGATGCGGTCACCGTGCCGATCGCCCGGTCGAGGCCGAAAGCGCGCAGCATCTGGTCGGGGTCGGCGAGGAGTTCGGGGCCGCCGTCGGCCACGACCGTGCGGTTGATCAGCGCCACCCGGTGGCAGGTGCGGGCGGCGGCCGCCAGGTCATGGGTGGTCATCAGCAGTGCTCTGCCTTCCGTGGCCAGCCGGCCGAACAGTTCGTTCAGCAGGTCCTGGGTGGGGACGTCGACCCCGGTGAACGGCTCGTCGAGGAGCAGGATGCGTGGCCCGGCGGCCAGGGCGCGGGCCACCAGGACCCGCTGGCGCTGGCCGCCGGAGAGCTCGCCGACCGGGCGCCGGCGCAGCTCGGTGAGTCCGGTCAGCTCCAGCGCCTCGGCCACGGCCGCCCGGTCCGCGGCGCCCGGGCGGCGCAGCCAGCCCGTCTGGCGGGTGCGGCCGGTGAGGACCGCGCCCGCGACGTCGATGGGGAAGTCCCAGGCGAACTCGTGACGTTGGGGCACGTACCCGATGCGCTGCCCGGCCCGGCGGCCGGTCCGGCCCTCCACTGTCACCTCTCCCTCGGCCAGCGGCACCAGCCCGAGCACGGCCCGCAGCAGTGTCGTCTTGCCGGCGCCGTTCGGGCCGATGAGACCGACCAGCTCGCTCGCGTCGACGGACAGGTCGGCCCGCTCCAGGGCGACCCTCCCGCCGAGTACGACGGTCGCGCCCGCGACCCGTAGCAGGGGGCCCGGGCTGTCGGGCAGGCCGTCGGCCGGTCTGTCAGCCACGTGCGGTCCTCCTCCTGCGTCGGGCGGCCAGCACCGACGCGGCACCCAGGGCGGTGAGAGCGGCGGCCGCCGTTCCCAGCAGCAGCGCCTGGTCCGCGCCGGTGGAGGCCATCGAGCCGTCGTCGGAGCCGTCCGCCGAGGAACCGCCCGTGGAGCCGTCGTCGGAGGCCGCCGAGCCCGTCGAGTCCGAGGAGCCGGAGGTCCCCGAACCTCCCGAGCTGTCCTTCCCCGAGCCGTCGCCCGGTTTGACCGCCGAGGGGTCGCTGTCGCCGACCACGAAGGTCACCGTCTCCGTGTCGGAGACCTTCGTGCCGTTCGCCAGCGTGCCACTCATCTTGAAGGTCAGCCGGTACGTCCCCTCCTTGGTGAACGCCCAGCCGCCGTGCGCGTGCGTGTTCTGCGCGACGTCGAAGGCGTCCGGCATCCCGTCCTTGCTGTTGAACAGGACGTTCGCGCCCGACATCGCGTCGTAGGTGTAGAGCGCGTAGGCACCCGGTCCCTCGACCGCGGTGAGCGAGAACTCCACGCCCCCCTTGGTCGCGCCGGCCTCGATGTTGTCAGTCGACCAGCCGGGCCACAGCAGTCCCTCCTGCTGCACCTGGTCGAGCAGCCACACCGGGTCGCCGCCCTTGCCGAGGAACGTGAACTCCTCGTTGTCCGGCAGGGTGTTCTTGGCGGCGGGCTTGACGTGCAGGACCACCGAAGAGGGCTCGCGCCAGGTGGTCTTCCCCGAGACCGTGCCGTCCTTGACGTGGATCTGCAGTTTGCTGTCGACGACCCGGGCGGCGAAGTCGATGTGGCCCTCGTCAAGGACTTTCGTATCGGACACGACGTCGGCGGAAGCCGGGGTGGCGGCCAGGGTGGTGCGCCGCTCGGTCTCGGCTGCCTGTGTCACGGCCTTCGCGGCAGCCGTAGAAGTCCGCTCCTCCTCGACTGGAGGCTCGTCGGCGCCCGGCTCCTCCGCGGCCGTGTCCCCGTCCTCCCCATCCGCCGCGTCTCCGACCACCACCGTGTACACGGTCCCGACGGACAGCGTCCGCCCGTCGGTGGCCGTGGCCTCGGCGGTGAAGATGACCTGGTACGTGCCGTCCTCGCTGAACTCCCAGCGGGTGGCGCCCTGTTGGCCCACCGGCAGCTCGCGCTCGTCGGGCAGGTCGTCAGCGCTGTCGAACAGCGGTACGCCCTCGTCGCCCGAGTACACCTTCAGGTCACCCGGCCCGTCGAGCCCGGTCAGCGACCACCGCACGGTGTCCCCGGCCACCGCGCCCTCGGGCACACCGGTGGTGTCCCATCCGGGCGCCGACGCGTCGGCCACCCGCGCGCCGCCGACCTCGATCACGTGAGCACGGTCCGCCGGATCCAGGGTCAGCGCCCCGCCCCCGTAGGCGATCCGGCCGAGTCCGGTCCCGGCTGCCGTGCCGTCGTCGGCGACGGCGACCCCGCCCCCTGCCAGGGTGGCCGCGAGGACCACCGCCACGGCGACCCTCTGCACGCTCCGCTTGCTCCTCATCAGGCGTCCTCCCCCAGGCACTTGGCGAGCTCGGTCGCGTTGTGCCGCATCATCGATACGTAGTCGTGGACCTTGTCGTCGAACGAGTCGCCGTAGATCGTGCAGATGCCGACGCCCTCGTCCTCCGCGACCCGGCGCAGCACGTCGGCGCGCGCCGCGAGGTTCGGTTCCAGGAACACGGACGGGACCTGCTTCTCCCGGATGGTGGTGCCGAGTTCCTCCACCTCGGCCGCGCTCGGCTCCTGGTTGGGCAGGGGCACGACGAAGCCCGCGATCTCCATGCCGTACGCCTTCGCGAGGTACCCGAAGGCGTCGTGCGTGGTGATCAGCTTGCGGTTCTTCTCCGGCACGGTGGCGAGCTTGTCGGCGACTTCCTCGTCGAGGGCGCCGAGGGTCTTCAGAAACGCGGCGGCGTTCTTCTCGTACGTCGCCTTCCCCTCCGGGTCGACCTTGATCAGCTCGGCCTCGATCCGCCGGACGTACGCCCCGGCGTTGGCGACGTCCTCCCAGGCGTGCGGGTCCAGGTCGCCGTGCACATGCTTGCCGATCACGGCCTGCGGGAGCACCCACAGCTCGTCGCCAGCCTCGCCGAGGAAGGAGTACGTCTCCTCCTTCGGCACGGTCTCCTTGGCCCGGTCGGGCACGTTGAGCACCACGTCCTCGGCCGCGAGCCGCGCCGGCTCGCCACTGGCCTCGTCGTCGGCACGGACGTACACCTTCCCGGTCTCGGCGTTGAGCGCGACGTCGGCGTGCCCGCCGTCGAGCACCTTCGCACCCGCGGGCACCTCGGCGTCGTCTCCGACGGTGAAGGTGAAGGTGCCGCTGCCGAACCGGGCGGTCTTCCCGTCGAGCGTCTCGGTCCGCCCCTCCACGGTCAGCCGGTACGTACCGGGCGTGCTGAACGCCCAGTTGACGTGCGTGTGCGCCTCGGGCGGCAGGGCGAAGGAGTCCGCGTCGTCGAGGCCGTCGGCGGAATCGACGTACACCTTGGGCTTGCCGAGCGTGTCGGTGAGGTACACGCGCAGCTCGCCCGGTCCCTCCAACTTCGTGGCGGTCGTACGGACTTGGGAACCGTCTCCCTCGACCTCGCCCTCGACGGCCCAGCCGAGCCACAGCACGTCGAGGCCGAGGTCCTCCTCCAGCTTCATGACCGTGCCGCCGTACTGCTCCAGCTTCTCGGTGATCTCGATCTTCGGGGCGGACTTCTGGGCGTTGGTGTGGACCATCTTCATGATCCCGGGCTCTTCGAGCAGCAGACCGTTGCTGAACACGATGTCGGCCCGGGTGACCTTGGTCGCGTCGCCGGGGCTCGGCTCGTAGGAGTGCGGGTCGCCGTGGTGCGGCACGATCGAGGTGACGTCGACGCGGTCTCCGCCGACCTGCGTCACGAGGTCGGCGATGATCGCGGTGGTCGTCGACACGGTCAACTCCGCGTCGGACGAACCGGTTTGAAGTCCGCTGCACCCGGAGAGCAGGGCGCTCGCCGCGACCAGTGCGGCTGCGGCGGTGGTGCGTCTGGGGTGGCCCCGCATGGGGCTCCTCCTTCTATCGAACACATCTCGAACACGTCAGTGCCGGGTACGACGGACCGGGTGGCTGCCGGGCGCCGGTCCGTCGTACGCGGAGCTTTCACTGGGCGGTACGGCGCCGTCGTACGAGGAACACCGCGCCGCCACCGACCAGCAGGGCAAGCACGGCGATGCCTCCGATCACGGCGACCTGCGCACCGGTGGAAGCGAGCCCGCCGGTCGTTGAGGTGCCGCTGCCGCCGGTCGACGCACTACCGCCGCTCCCGGAGGAGGCGGAGCCCGGGTCCGCCGCCGAGGGCGAGGCGCTCACCGAGCCGGACGCGGACGCTGACGGGGAGGCGGTCGCGGTCGGTGACCCGGAGGCCGATACCGACGGACTTGCCGTCGGTATCGCCGTCGGCTCGTCCCCCTCGCCCGGCGTCACGGTCGACGGGTCAACGTCGTCCCCGACGACCCAGGCGATGGTCTCCGTGTCGCTGACCTTCGTGCCGTCGGCGAGTGTGGCGCTGACGGCGAACGTCGTGCGGTAGACGCCCTCCTGCGCGAAGGTCCACACGGTGTGGCGGTGGGTCGGCACGGACAGGTCGAAGGCGTCCGGCAGGCCGTCCCCGCTGTGGGCGTGCATGGTCACCGAGCCGACCGAGCCTTCCGTGAAGATGCTCAGCGCACCCGGGCCCTGGACGGCGTCGAGCCGGAAGGCGACACGGCCGTCGATCTCGGAGCTCTTGAACTGGTCGGTGCTCCAGCCGGGCCAGACGAGACCGTCGAGCTGCTGGATGGGCAGCCACCAGACCGGGTTGCCGACCGGGCCCAGGAACTCGTACCCCTCCGTGATCTTCCGGCGGGCGCCCGGCTTCACATGCAGAACGACCTCGTCGGGCTCGTACCACTCGTAGTCGTGCGCCGTGCCCTCCTTGATCTGGAACTGCAGCGAGCCGTCCATCGGGCGGGCGGCCAGATCGAGATGGCCGTTGTCGATGACGTGGGCGGCCGGTGCGGTGGGCGTCGAGGGCGAGGGGCTCGTGGAGGTAGGGGGCGTCGAGGGCGTCGGAGTGGAGCCGTCGCCGGGCAGCACGTCATCCGGGTCGACGTCGTCGCCGACGACCACGGCCAGCGTCTCCGTGTCGGCGGAACCGCCGCTGGTGACCGTGAGGGTCAGACGGTAGACGCCTTCCTCGGTGAAGCCCCAGGTGGGCACGGCCCGTTCCTCGTCCTTGGCCAGGGTGAACGCGCTGTAGGCGCTGTCACCGCTGTTGAGGTGCTGCACCGCGCTCTCGTCGGTGTTGTCCATCTCGCGTGTGTAGGTGTACAGCGCGAAGCGCCCCGGTCCCTCGAAACCGGCGAGGCGGACCTCGGTGTCGCCTCCCGCCTCGGTGCCGTTCCAGCCCGGTTCGGGTGCGAAGATCTGGCCCGCGTTCTCCCAGCCGTTGAAGAAGTAGGCGGAGAGCAGTGTGTCGCCCAGGATCGGGTAGGCCGGGCCGATGAGGTCTTCCTTGGTCGCCGGTCCGGCGTGCAGCACGACCTCGGACGGCTCCCGTACGACCGCGGAGTCACCGCTGCGGTCGTCGATCTGCAACTCCAGCTTCCCGTCGACCGGTCGGGGCGTGAGGTCGAGTTCGCCCTCGTCGAGCACGACGGCGTCGCCGGCGGCGCGGGCTGCCCCGCTGCCGCCGGCGACCAGCCCTGCCGCGCTCAGGAGCACCCCGGTCGCCACGATGAGCGCCGCACCGGTGAAGGCACGTCTGTCGCGCGTCAGGGCCCGCATCACGAGCTGACGACGACGGTGTAGGTCGCGGTGGCCGACTCGGTCACGCCGCTCACCGTGCCCTGGACCCTGAAGGTGAGCTGGTAGGTGCCGGCCTCCTCGAAGGCCCAGTTGGCGTGGTTGTGGGAATCGACTGCGAAGTTCCTGGACTTGAAGGAGGTGGTGGCGGTGTTGCTGTCGTACCAGCGGGTGCTGCCCGCATAGACGCTGAAGTCCTCGGTCGTGGCGCCGTTGCGGGTGGCGCTGACGAGGCGGTAGCTGATGGTGTCGTTGGTGAAGACACCCGTGGTCAGGTGCTCGGCGGAGATGCCCGCGAACAGCACTCCGGCCGCGTCGGCGGCGGCTTCGGTGTCCGGCAGCAGCCAGATCTGGCTGCCCGATCCCAGCCAGCCGTGGCCCGGGTTGGCGACCTTCGCCGCCGCCGGCACCGCCAGCGTGACGTCCGCCGGCTCGTACTCGGTGTCGGTCTCCTCGTCGTGGACATGCAGGTGCAGGTCGGAACCGTCCCACTCGGCGTCGAGGACGTCGACGTGGCCACTGCTCAGCGTGGTGGCGGCGAAGGCGGATGTGTTGAGGCCGGCCGTGGCGATCGCGGCGGCGGCGATACCGGTGACGGTCAACAGGCGTCTGCGGGTACGCAAAAGAAACCCCCCATGGGTCATGTTCATGCCCGCACGGGCACAACCAAGACGATAATCGTTTTCATAAAGGGTTGGCAATGGGATTGCCGCGTACTCGTGTGACAGTTGGTCAGGTGACAGTTGGTCAGGCGGACTCGGGCTCGGTTCTCCGCGTTCCCCACTGCCGAGTCCGGTACGTGCCCACCAGTCGGCAGACGAGGTAGATCGTGAACGAGATGGTGGTGACGTAAGGGCTGATGGGGATGCTGCTGCCCAGGGCGAGCAGGATCCCGCCCTCGATGGAGGCCACCGCGAAGACCGTGCTCAGCACGGGCAGCAGTACGGGGGACGCGGTGATCCGGGCCGCGGCTGCCGCCGGGGTGACGAGGAGGGTGAGGACCAGCAGCGCCCCGACGATCTGCACCGACAGCGCGACCGCGAGCCCCAGCACGATCATGAAAGCGAAGGACAGTGCGCGGACTGGCACCCCCCGGGCCTCGGCCACCTCGGGGTCGGCGCTGGCGAACGCGAGCGGCCGCCACATGACCGCCAGCGCCACGAGCACCACAGCCGACGTGCCGAGCAGCCAGGACATCTGCGGTGTGTCGACGGCGACGATCTGTCCGGTGAGGATGCCGAACTTGTTCGCCGCCCGGCCCTTGTACAGCGCGAGGAAGAGCACGCCGAGGCCGAGGCCGAACGGCATGAGGGTGCCGATCACCGAGTTGCGGTCCCGGGCGCGGGAGCCGAGCACGCCGATGGTTCCGGCCGCGATGAGCGAGCCGACGATCGAGCCGCCCACTATGTTCACGCCCATCAGCAGCGCGGTCGAGGCACCGGCGAACGACAACTCGCTGATGCCGTGCACCGCGAACGGCAGGTCCCGCATGATCACGAAGACTCCGACCAGGCCGCCGACCAGGCCGAGCGCTGCGCCGGCGATCAGGGAGTTGCGGACCAGGGCGAGCAGTTCGCCGTAGTTGTCGAAGCTGAAGATCTGCTGCCAGACCCCCTCGGCAATCGTCATGGCCGTACTCCGTGTGAGGGTTCAGCGTGATGCGGCGGCTCTGCCACCTCGTCGGGCACGCCCACGACCGTGATCCGGCCGCGGACGCGGATGACGTCGACCTGTGTGCCGTACAGCTGCGACAGCGCCTCCGAGGTCAGCACCTCGTCGGGTGTGCCGACCCGGAAGCCTCCACGGGCGAGGTACAGCACGCGGTCCACCAGTCCCAGAACCGGGTTGATCTCGTGGGTCACGAACACCACGGCTGTGGCGTGGGAGCGGCGCCGGGCGTCCACCAGGTCCGTCACGGCGCGTTGGTGGTGCAGGTCGAGGGAGAGCAGCGGCTCGTCGCACAGCAGGATCCGCGGGTCGGTGGCCAGGGCCTGGCCGATGCGTACGCGCTGCCGCTCGCCGCCGGAGAGCAGGCCGACGGGGACGTCCGCGTACGCGTCGGCCCCGACCGAGTGGAGGACCTCGTCCACGCGACGGCGTACGGCGCCCGTGCGCAGCCGGGGTCCGAAGCCGTGCCCGTCGATGCCGAAGCGGACCAGGTCACGGGCGCGCAGCATCGCATGGTCGGACAGAGTCGCCTGCTGCGGGACATAGCCGATGTGCCTGCTGCCCTTGCGGGGCGGACTGCCCAGGACCGTCAACGTCCCGGCGGACAGCTGCCGTTGCCCCAGCAGGGCGCGTACGAAGCTGGTCTTGCCCGATCCGTTGGGCCCGAGCACGGCCAGGAACTCCCCGGGCCGTACGTCGAGATCCAGGCCCTGCCACAGCACGCGCTCGCCGTAGGAGAGGGCAGCTCCGCGCAGGCTGATCACCGCGGCGTCCGCGCCGCGGTCCTCCGCCCTGCTCTCGCGGGCACGGGGCAGGGAGGCCACGGTGTTCCGCCTCACTTGCCCAGCGCGCTCGCGAGCGCGTCGACGTTGGCGGTCATCCAGCCGAGATAGTCCCTGCCCTCAGGGAGGGTCTCGGTGACGGGGACGACGCCAATCCCGGCGGTCTTGGCCGCCTGCTCGACCTTCTCGGTCTGCGGGCCGGAGGTCTGCTCGTTGTAGACCAGCGCCTTGACCTTCTTGTCGGTGAACAGCGCCAGCGTGTCCTGCAACGTCCTCGGGGAGACGTCGTCGCCTTCCTCGATGGCCTCGCTGAACTCCTCGGGCGTCTTGTTCACCAGGCCGCTCGCCTCGGTCAGGTAGAGCGGCACGGGCTCGGTGATGGCGATCGCCTCGCCGCCGCGATCGGTCTTGATCTGCGCTTCCTTCGCCTCCAGCGGCTCCAGCTTCGCCTTGAAGGCTGCCGCGTTCTTTGTGAAGGTGGCGGCGTCGTCTGGGTCGGCCTTGCCCAGCGCTGTGGCGATACTGTCGGCGAGCTTGCCGACGGTGGGGAAGTCGTACCAGACGTGCTCGTTGAGCTCCCCGCCCTCCGGAGCGGTCTTCCCGGAGACCTTGACGGCGTTGATCACTTCGGCGGACGAGTTGTCGCTGCTCTTCAGCATCCGGTCGATGAAGTCGTCGTAGCCGCCGCCGTTTTCGATGACGACCTTCGCCTTGGACAGCGCCAACTGGTTCTGCGTGTTGGCCTCGTAGGAGTGCGGGTCCTGGGCGGGGTCGCTGATGATCGACGTGATGTCGACCTTCCCGCCGCCTATCTGCTTGACGATGTCGCCGTAGACATTCGTCGAGGCCACCACGGCGACGGCGGACGCGGAAGCGGGGCTCTGCCCGGCATCGGTGTCGCTGGCGGAATCGGACGAGCTGCCGCAACCGGCCAGGAGGACCAGGGAAGCACCGGTGATGAGCGGCGCCAGGCGCCGGATTGAGGACGCACGCATGAAGGATTCCTCCGCAACCAGGTGAGATATCCACCGGGCTCAACCTGTCCCGGCGTCAGCGCCACGCTAGATGGAAACGGATATCAAGACCATCTTTCAGCCATTCCATATGACAATCATTGCCGGGAATTAACCCTCTGTCGCCTCAGCCTGGCGCGATACGGCTGGTGCGCGATATCCGCTGCGGGACGAGAATGGACTTACCGCGCCGAAGACGGATGAATCCCCTCCGCAGGCTCCGCGGAAGGAGGCCATGATGCATCCCGCCGCTTTCGCGGGTGCGGTCGTGGGCCGCATCACGCACTACGCCCTGTCTGGAACCGCCGGCGTACTCGTTCTCCGGGGAGCCGCCAAAGCCGCACCCAAGGCGAAACCCGTGGCCCGCCGACTCCTGGTCAACGGCATCGCCGGCGGCATCACGACGGGTCGCCGACTTGGGGAAGCCGCCGAGGAGGCCCGCCTGAAGGCAGGAGACCTGCTGGCGGAGGCCAGGGAGCAGTTGGGCGAGGAGGCGGCGCCGCCCTCGGCGGTCGGTGTCGAGGGGCACGCCCACGACCACGAGCACTGAGAGGCGGTCGCCATGTCCGGCACGTCCGCCCCTGGAAATGTCCCCGTGCCCGGCTCCGGGGTGGTGGTGCGGTCCGCCGCCGCAGGCCGTGTACGGCTGATGGTTCCCTGGCTGAGGGCGAGGCCCGGCTGCGCCGGGATCGTCGATGAGCGGTTCACCGATCTGCCGGGTTTCCGGGCGCTGCGCATCTTCCCGCGTACCGGTGCCGTGATCGTCTGGGTACAGCCCGACCTGGTCGACGCAAACCGGCTGGTCGCCGCCCTCACCGAAGCACCGCCGCCGGGGTTGCCCGCCAGAGCCAGCAGCTCCGTGCCCGACTCCTCCACGGGGGAAATCGCGCGGCTGGTGGTCGGCGGTGCGGTGCTCGCCCTGGTCGGACTGCGTCGACTGCTCGGCCGACCCCCATGGGCCCCGGCGGGCTCGGCCGGTCTCCTCGGCGCGGTCACCGTCTTCACCGGGCTGCCGTTCTTCCGCGGTGCCGCACGCACCCTCGGCGGCCGACGCCACGCGGGCACCGATCTGCTGGTGACGACGGCGACCGTGATCTCGCTGGTCCTGCGCGAGAACGTGGTCGCGCTGATGGTGCTGTGGCTGCTCAACATCGGCGAGTTCCTGCAGGCCATCACCCTGCGGCGGACCCGGCGCGCCATCGAGGAGCTGCTCTCCATCGGAGAGGAGCGGGTCTGGCTGGTCCGCGACGGCGTGGAGGTGGAGGTCGACCTCACGGAGGTCAGGGCGGGGGACGTGGTCGCGGTCTACGAACACCACCGCATCCCGGTCGACGGCACTGCCGAGTCCGGCGAGGCACTGGTCGACCAGGCAGCGATCACCGGCGAGGCGCTCCCGGTCTACGTGCAGCCCGGCACCGAGGTGTATGCGGGCACCCTCGTCTCCACCGGCTCCATCACCGTACGGGCCACCTCGGTCGGACAGGACACCGTCGTCGGGCGGATCATCACCCGGGTCGAGGAGGCGCAGGCCGACCGGGCCCCGATCCAGACCGTCGCCGCCGCCTTCACCCGCCGCTTCGTGCCCGTGTCGTTCGCGCTCGCGGGGATCACGTACGTGCTGACCCGGGAAGCCCGACGGGCGATGACCATGCTGCTCATCGCCTGCCCCTGCGCTGCGGGCCTGGCCACCCCCACCGCGATCAGCGCGGCCATCGGCAACGGCGCCCGCCGGGGCACCCTCATCAAGGGCGGCACCCACCTGGAAGGGATCGGCCGCGTCACCGCCGTGGTCTTCGACAAGACCGGCACCCTCACGCTCGGCCGCCCCTTGGTCACCAGCGTGGTGACGCTCGACGAGGCGGTCACCGCCGACGAGGTGCTGAGCCTGGCGGCCTCCGGCGAGTTGCACGCACGGCACCCCCTCGCCGAAGCCATCGTCCGGCGCACCGAGGAACAGCACCTGCACATCCCGATCCACCAAGCCTGCGAGGTCGTCCTCGGCATGGGCGTGCGCGCCGAACTCGACGGCAGCCGCCTGCTGGTGGGCAGCCCCGCTCTGCTGCGCCGCCACGGCCTGGACCTGTCCGAGGTCGCCCAGGACTGGACGAGCCGACTGCGCGCCGCCGGCGAGACCGTCATCTGCCTCGCCCACGACGAGAAGCTGATCGGCATGCTCGGCCTGTCCGACGCCGTACGCGGCGGAGCCGACACCGTCGTCCGCCAGCTGACCGACCTCGGGGTGACCCGCATCGTGCTGCTGACCGGCGACGCACCGGAGACCGCCCAGGCCGTCGCCGACACCCTCGGCATCGCGGAAGTCCACGCCCACGCCCTGCCCGAGGCCAAACTCCAGCTGATCCGCGACCTCCAGGCAGAAGGCCACAGCGTGGCCATGGTCGGCGACGGCACCAACGACGCCCCCGCACTGGCGCTCGCGGACGTCGGCATCGTCATGGGCGCCCACTCCTCCCACGTCGCGCTGGAGACCGCCGACATCGCCCTCGCCGGAAACGACCTCCGCCAGGTCGCCGCCGTCGTGGAACTCAGCCGGCACACACTGCGCGTCGTACGGCAGAACTACACGCTGTCCATCGGCGTGAACCTCGCCGGCCTCGTCGCGAGCGCCGGCGGCTCCGTCAACCCCGTCCTGGCCGCCCTGCTGCACAACACCAGCAGCATCGCCGTGGTCGCCAACTCCGCCCGGCTCGTCGGGCACACTCCGCATCTGCCGAGCGACGCCGCCGCACGCCTGCGCGCTGCACCGCTGGAGGAACGGCGCGTGCACTGACCGCCCACCGCCATAAGCGCCACCCCCGAGGTTCGCGCATGCCTCCACACATGAGCTATCGTTCATGTGGATATGGCTTTCATTTTCATTTAGCCGACGGCTCTGGCGGTGAGACTTGGCGTGAGCGACCGGACAACAGCCCAACAGCGCCCCACTCGGCAGCGGTTGGCCCTGATGGAATCTCTGGCGAACTGCCACGACTTCGTCTCCGCGCAGGATCTGCACGCCCGTATGACCGATGACGGCGCACATATCGGACTGACAACCGTGTATCGCGCGCTGCGCGACCTGGAGGCCGCGGGCGCCGTCGACGTCGCCCAAGCCGGCGCCGGTGAACGGCTTTACCGGTGGCGCCCCACCGAAGGACACCGCCACTACCTGATCTGCCGCGCCTGCGGCATCAGCAGACCGGTGGACTCCGAGGTCGTCGAGGAGTGGGCCGCACGGATCGCCTCCGCCTGCGGATTCGCTGCGGTGGAGCACACCGTCGAGCTCACCGGTGTCTGCGCCGGCTGCCAACCCACCACGGACGAAGGAGAACTGCCGACATGGCCAAGGGATTTCGGCCAGGAAACCCCGCGACACCGAACCCACAACTGCGCGAGTTGAAGGAGACCGTACGCACCCTGCTGGGCCTCGACGACGACACCGCCGTCATGATCCGCCAGCTCGCCTGCACCGAACCGGGCTGCCCGCCCCTGGAGACGGTTGTCGCCGTCCTTCCGATGAACGGGCCGGCCCGCCGCTGGACCCTGCACCGACCCACCGAGCAGATCACCGAGGACGATCTCCGGACCGCCCTGCTCAGCCCCGCGCCCGAAGGAGCCTGACCCGATGACCCAAGCGACCATGACAGACGAGCCGCGCGACGAGCGCGTACCCGTCACCGTACTGACCGGCTTCCTCGGCTCGGGCAAGACGACTCTCCTCAACCGCATCCTCACCGAGCAGCACGGTCTGCGGATCGCCGTGATCGAGAACGAGTTCGGCGAGGTCGGCATCGACGACGCCCTCGTCCTGGACGCCGAGGAAGAGATCTTCGAGATGAACAACGGGTGCATCTGCTGCACCGTGCGCGGGGATCTCATCCGCATCCTGGGGGCACTGATGCGGCGGCGCGAGAAGTTCGACCACATCCTGATCGAGACGACCGGCCTCGCCGACCCCGCGCCGGTGGCGCAGACCTTCTTCATGGACGACGAGATCGCCGGACAGCCTGCGTCTGGACGCCATCGTCACCCTCGTCGACTCCGCGCACGTGCTCCAGCACCTGGACGAGGTCAAGCCGGAGGGCGTGGAGAACGAGGCCGTCGAGCAGATCGCCTTCGCCGACCGTATCGTCCTCAACAAGACCGACCTGGCCGACGAGGCGACGATCGCCGAGATCACCTCCCGCATCCGCGCCATCAACAGCGGCGTACGGATCATCCCCGCCCAGCACGCGAAACTCGACCTCCAACAGGTCCTGGATGTAGGCGCGTTCGACCTGGAGCGCGTGCTCGCCGACGACCCGACCTTCCTCACCGAGACCGAGCACCAGCACGACCTCACGGTCACCTCGGTCGGTATCGACCTGCCGGGCGAACTCGACGAGGGCCGGCTCAACGCCTGGCTCGGCCAGTTGCTCCGTACGAAGGGCGTGGACATCTTCCGCTCCAAGGGCATCCTCGCGATCGCGGGCGCGCCCAAGCAGTACGTCTTCCAGGGCGTGCACATGCTGCTGGACGGGGAGTTCGGACGGGACTGGCGGGCCGGCGAGGAGCGGCGCAATCGGCTCGTCTTCATCGGCCGCAACCTCGACCGGGACGCGCTGGAGCGTGGTTTCGCCGGGTGCCTGGCCACGGCGGGAGTGACCGCGTGAGCGTGAGCGTGCAGTCTCCGCTGGCCTGGGATATCGCCGTCGACGATGCGCCCGTCGCGCTGAGCGCCCGCGGCGACCTGGTGGCTGTCGCCGGGGCTGAGGGGACGGTGCGTGTCCTGGATGCCGCGATGGGCGCAGAGATGGGAGCCCTTGAGCTGCCCGGCGGTGCGCTGAGCGTCGAACTCGCCCCGGACGCACAGCACTTGGTGGCCACCGGGCCGCTAGGGTACGCGCTGTGGCGGCGCACGGACGGGCGTACGACGGTACGCGAGTCCGGCGTGTGGTCGGCCGCCGCGGCATGGGCGGACAACGACCGCGTCGCGGTCGCATCCGGCCGCCGGGCCCTCGTGCTCGAAGCGGACGGTGGAGAGTTGTGGTGTACGGACCCGGCCGCGTCGACCGTCACCGACCTCGCCTGGATGCGACAGGGGCGGCGATTGGCCGTGGCCGCGTACGGGGCGGTTCACGGGTACGAACGGCACACGACCAAGCCCGTAGTGATGTATCCGTACGTCGGCTCGCACCTCGCGCTCGCCGTCGCGCCGACGGGGAAGTGGATCTGTAGCGGCAACCAGGACGCCTCCATCCACATCTGGCGCGCACGCGACGGCAGCGAACTGACCATGTCCGGTTACCCGGAGAAGGTCTCCCGCCTCGCCTTCGACGAGACCGGCTTCTGGCTGGCCGCAGACGGCGCACCGGACGTGACCGTATGGGACTTCTCCGGCAAGGGCCCCGCCGGTACGGCCCCGCGCTCGCTGCGCTGCCATGAGACCGTCACCGCGCTCGCCTGGCGGCCGGGCGCCGCCGGTCAGCTGGCCAGCGGCGGCGCGGACGGCACGGTGGCCCTGTGGCACGCCACGGCCGGACGCCCCCAAGCCCTGCTCAATCCGGCCCGCACCCTCGACGGCGACGGTGACGGCACGGCGGTGGCGGCGCTGGCCTGGGCGGGCCCACACCTGCTCATCTCCGCGCAGCGCGACGGCCGGATCCGGGCGCACGCTCTGCCATCACGGACGGCGCTGTGAGCGGGCGCAGGGACGCGATCGGTGCCGCTCGTGGCAGGACTCGTACGGTGGTGATCGGCGCCGCGGGCTCGCGGCCCTGCACCCTGGTCGTGTGCCGGGGCTGCTGCTGCGGCAATCCGCGCAAGTATCCCGACGCCGATCACGCCTGGCAGTTGGAGCGGCTGCAAGCCGGTGCCGATGCCTCCGGCGGCCGGTTCACCGTGCGTACGACAGACTGTCTCGGCCCCTGCGACCAGGCGAACGTCATCGTCGTCCAGCCCTCGGCCGCCGGGCGCCGGGCCGGGGGTCAGGTGACCTGGATCGGCTTCGCCATGGACGACACCTGCACCGAGGAGCTGCTGGACTGGGCGGCCGCCGGAGGCCCGGGCGTCGCCGAACCGCCTGCCGCGCTGGAACTGCAGTTCGTCCGGCCGCCGCGCGAGGCACGGGCCCGTGCACGCAGGTGAGACGCCCCTCTCCACGCAGGGGGCCGATGGCGGCGGCCGTGACATCATCGCGGCCGCCCGCCTCGACGACGTCACGGCCGCCTCGGTCGCCGCCACGCTCCAGGCGCTGGCAACCCCGTCCCGGCTGCTCATCCTCACGGCACTCCGGCAGTCCCCGTACCCGGTCGGTGAACTCGCCGCCGCCGTCGGCATGGAACAGTCCGCCGTCTCCCACCAACTGCGGCTGCTGCGCGCCCTGGGCCTGGTCACCGGCCGACGCGACGGGCGCCGCGTCGTCTATCGCCTCTACGACGACCATGTCGCCCAGCTTCTCGACCAGGCCGTCCATCACATCGAGCACCTGCGGCTCGGCGTCCGCGACCCCGGTTGATCCTGCGCTGTGCGCGACACCGGCGAGCGGCGACGGGGTTCTGGAAGGCTGATCACATGACGGCCCCCCTCCACACCCCGGAGCACTCCCCCGAGTTCCTCCAGATCACCCGGCCCGAGGGGATCACGCAGGACCTGAGACGGCAGTTGATCGACTGCTGGACCGCCGTCGTCAACGCGGGGGGCGCGGTGATCGCGCCCGCGATTCCACTGCCTCCAGTCACCGTTCGGGACATCGGTCCGGCGGCGGACCGGCTCATCGCCGACCTCGATCCGGAGCGCGGCCGACTGCTCGTCGCCATCATGGACGGAACTCTCGCGGGGTGGCTGATCGTTCGCCGTGATCCGCACCCGCTGGTCGCACACTTCGGAGTGGTCAATCACCTCCAGACCCGTCCGCGTTTCCGCCGACAGGGAATCGGCGCCGCCCTGATGAGGCACGTCAGAGGCATGGCCCGCGACGACATGGGGCTGGAACAGCTGCAGCTCAGCGCGCGGGCGGGACTCGGCCTTGAGGACTTCTACCGCAGCCTGGGGTGGACGGAGGTGGGCCGATGGCCGGGTGCGCTGCGCGTGGCCCCGGCGACGACCGTGACGACATCCCTATGTGTCTCAGCCTCTGAATCGACCTGATCCGGACATTGCCCGGCCAGCAGTTGTACTGACCATGGAAACGGGGCACAAACGGTCTGTTGAAGGGCAGATGCTTACGAAGGGTCGCCACGTCCGGTCAGCATTCCTCACCAGGGAGGAACGGGTTGGGATGAGCGACGCCCCTTTGTACCTGGAAGCGCAGCTCGACAGGACGCCGGCGTCACTGCTGCGGTCCGCCGCCTTCCTCCACACCCTGGTGGACGCGCTCGGCTCCCCGCTCAATGTCATCCTGCCGGAACAGATCGCACAGAACGCCGATCGGTTCGGCTCCGTCCTGCACCGCCACCAGCTCGCCGGCCGGGTCTTCTTCGCCCACAAGGCGAACCGCTCCAGCGCCCTGGTCCGCCGTCTCACCACGACTACCGCCGGCATCGACGTGGCCTCCCTGGCCGAGTTGCAGCACGCCCTCGGGGCCGGATTCACCGCCGACCGGATTATCGCGACCGGGCCCAAGGACCCGGAGTTCCTCTGGCTCGCCGCGCGGTCCGGAGTGATCGTCAACGCCGACGGGGCCGCCGAACTCCTGATGGCCGCGCGCCTTGTTCGGGCATACGAGCTGCCGCGCCTGCGCGTGGTGCTCCGGCTGTCCGAGTTCGAGACGTCCGGCGCCCGGGTGCTGTCCCGGAGGAGCCGCTTCGGCACGTCCGTGAAGGCCCTCGGCGACCTGCTCGACATCCTCGATGCCCAGCAGGACTCGCTCGAACCGATCGGCGTCGGCTATCACCTCGACACCACCGGGCTCGACGAGAAGGCTTCCGCTCTGGAGGGCTGCCTCCGGGCGGTGGAGGAGTTGCGCCTGCGGGGCTTCGGGCCGCGCGCGATCGACGTCGGCGGCGGCTTCGGTGTCAACTACCTTGCCGATGGCGCCCAGTGGGACCGCTACACCAGCGCCCTCACCACCGCCGTCATGGGTGGGCGCGCACCCATGACCTGGGGCGGGCACGGTTACGGCCTGCGGGCGGAGAACGGCACCCTCAAGGGGGCACTGGGCCTCTACCCCGCCCACCGGCCACTCGCGGGGGCCGCCTATCTGGACGAGCTGCTCTCCCGCCCCGCACTCGGTCTCGGCCGCCCGCTGGGCACCCTGCTGCTGGAGAGTCTGTGTGATCTGTACGCCGAGCCCGGCCGGGCACTGGTGGACCAGTGCGGCATCACCCTTGGCCGGGTGCTGGAGGTGCGGGACTCCGAAACCGGCGAGCGTCTGGTGCGGCTTGCGATGAACACCGGCGATGTCGGCCTGGAGGACCACGGCGTACTCATTGATCCCGTGCTGGTGCGGCGCGGCAGCGCCCCTGCGGAGAATGAGAGCCCCGTGGCCGTACATCTGATGGGCAATCTGTGCCTGGAATCGGACCTGATCACCCGCCGGACGGTCTTCCTGCCCGCGCTGCCGCAGCCGGGCGATCTGCTCGCGTTCCCCAACACGGCCGGATACTGCATGGACTTCACCGCCACCGGCGCCCAACAGCAGCCCGTAGCACGCAAGGTCGCCGTGAGCGAGGCGGGCGACTCCTGGCGCTGGTGCCTCGACGAACAGTACTGGCCTCTCACGGCGACCGTGGGACGTACGGAATCGGACTCGGGGGGACGTACGGCATGAGGTACGACAGCATCACCGACGCCATCGGCGGCACCCCGCTGGTGCGCATCGACCCGGACGTGCACGGTCTGCGCACCATCGATCTCTACGCCAAGCTGGAGATGCTCAACCCGTTCGGCTCCCTCAAGGACCGGGCCGCCTGGAACATGGTCCGCGACGGGCTGGCCGGAGCCGTCGAGCGTGGCGAGACGGTCGTCGAGCTGTCCAGCGGGAACACCGCCAAGGCCCTCGCCCTGATCGCGGGCATACACGGACTGCCCTTCAAAAGCGTCACCAACCGCATGCGCATCCCCGAGATCAAGGACCTGCTCCTGCTGCTCGGCGCGGAGATCGAGGAACTGCCCGGCCAGAGCGAATGCCTCGACCCGACCGACACCGGCGACCCCCTCACCGTGTTCCACCAGCAGCTGACCCGGCCCGGCAGCGCGCATCTGCACACGGACCAGTACTTCAACCCCCTGAACGCCGAGGCTCATGCGCAGGGCACCGGCCCGGAGATCATCGCGGATCTCGACGGCCGCGCCCCGGACTGGTTCATCACCTGTGTGGGCACTGCCGGTTCGTCCACCGGTGTGGCCTCTGCACTGCGCGCCCACGACCCGGCCGTACGCGTCATCGGGCTGGTCGGCCAGAAGTCGGACTTCATCCCGGGCATCCGCACCGCCGACGAGGTCCAGGAGGTCGGCCTGTTCGACCCGGCCGTGTACGACGCGATCGAAGAGGTGAGCTCCGACGAGGCCATTGACGGGATGCTGACCCTGCTGCGCCGCTGCGGGCTCCTCGCCGGACCGACCGGCGGGGCCGCCTACCAAGGCGCGGTACGCCATCTCCGACCGCTCGACGCGGAGTTGACGGACAGCCAGTCCCATGGCCGCCCTGAGCGGCGGACCGCCGTGTTCATCGTGTGCGACCGCGTGGAGAGCTATCTGGGCTACGTGCGGCAACGCCGGCCGGAACTCCTGGGCCGCCCGCCCGTGAAGAACTCGGTCGCCAAGGTGACCGCCGCCGAACTGGGCGCGGTGACGAGTGTCGGCGTCGACGAGGCCCGCAAATGGATCGAGACGGGCGACCCCCTGGTCGTCGACCTGCGTGGCCCCTTCGCGTACGGTGCGCTGCACATCGACGGATCCGTCAACATCGTCGACGAGCTGTTCGAGGAACTCCTGCGAGGCGGCCTGCCCTTCAGTAGGAGCAGGCCGGTGCTGCTGGCCTGCCCGGTGGGCGAGAAGTCGGCCCGGTACGCGGCCCTGCTGACGCGCATGGGCCACCCCGACGTACGCAGCCTGGCCGGCGGGATCATTGCGTGGCGGGACGCGGGTGCTCCGCTGGTGCGTGACTGACATGACCGAGCTCGCCCAGGTGGCCGACCCCGTCGCGGAGATCGGGCAACTGGCCGCGTGGCAGCGGCCGTTACGCGAACAGTTCCCCCTCGTCGTACGGAATCCGGAGCTGGCGTACCTGGACAGCGCGGCCACCGCACAAAAACCGCAGGCCGTCCTGAACGCCGTACAGACCTACCTCACCACCTCCAACGCCAACGCGGGCCGCGGCTCCTACCCCTGGGCCAACACCACCACGGCGATGGTCGAGCGCACCCAGGGCCAAGTGAAGGAATTCCTTGGCGACGCGGACCCGTCCCGGTCGTCGGTGCACTTCACGAGCGGAACCTCGGAAGGGCTTCGTACCATCGCACGGGACTGGTTGCCCGCCCTCCTCTGCGACGGCGACGAGATCGTCGTCCCGTTCGGCGATCACCAGGCCAATCTCGCGCCCTGGCTGGAGACCCGGGAACTGATGGCCCGCCAAGGGGTGCGGATCGCCGTACGGGAGCTGCCGTATCAGGTGAGCTCGGGCGATTACGACCCCCGGGCCCTCTCCCGGATCGTCGGGCCGCGCACCCGCTTTGTGGCCGCCACCCATGTGCACCACGTCTACGGCGCCGACATGAACATCCACCGCCTGCGCGAGGCGATCGGCCCGGACGTGGCCATTTGCCTGGACGCCGCGCAGAGCGTCGGACATCTGCCCGTGTCCGTCGCGGCCGACGGCGGTCTTGACGTGGACTTCCTGGTCTTCTCCGGGCACAAGGCCCTCGCCCTGCCGGGAACCGGAGCGATCTGGGCCCGGGGCCGACGCGGACCGGAATTCCGGCCCGGCGGCTGGCAGGGCACCCCCAACACGGCCGGCATCGCAAGCCTGGCGGCGGCGCTCGACTGGCTTGACGCCGCCGGGACCGACCGGATCGGACGCTGGACCACTGCACTGGCTGCACTGCTGACCGACGGGCTGACCCGCATGGACGCGTACGAGGTGCTCGGCTGCCCAACCAGCCTCGCCGCCGCCTCCGCCGTGCAGCGCAGGAACGGCATCGTGACCTTCCGGCACCGTGAGATCGGCTCCCAGGACCTGGGGTTCATCCTCTTCAGCCACGGCTTCATGGTGCGCTGCGACGACCACTGCCAGGCCGGGCCAAGTCCGCGGGACGCCTCGGTGCGCGTCAGCCTCCACGTACACAACACACCCGAAGAAATGGAGAAGTTGCTCGCCGCGCTCGCCGAACTGCAATGATTTTCATGAGCAGGATGTGGCCACGGCAGCAGAGGCAAGTCGAGCACCATGAACGTGAGTACGGTGACCGCCGCGAGGTGGGTGGAACGCTGGGAGTGCCAGCAGCAGCAGTACGCGGTCGACCGGGAGGAGAGGTTCACCGTCATCGCGGACGTGGTCGAGCACATGACGCTCGGTCGCCCGGCACCTCTGGTGGTGGATCTCGGCAGCGGGCCCGGCTCCCTGGCCGCGCGCCTGGCGGACCGGCTGCCCTCCGCCGAGGTGGTGGCCGTCGACGCCGACCCGCTCCTTCTGGAGCTGGGCAGGGTTCACCACGGCAGCGTCCTGCGCTACGTGGAGGCGGTGATCGGTGAGCCGGGCTGGCTCGACGCCCTGGCCCTGGACCGCCCGGTGGACGCGGTCGTGTCCACCACCGCCCTGCACTACCTGGGCCGGCGGACCCTGCGCGGCGTCTACCGCGACATCGCCGAACGGCTGCGTCCCGGCGGCGTGTTCGTCAACGGGGATCACATCAGCCCGGATTCGGCGACGATCCGCGACCTCGCCACCGACATCGGCCGCCGCCACTCCGAGAGACGCCTCGCGTTCACCCACGAGGACTGGCAGTCCTGGTGGTCCGGGATCACCGCCGACCCGGAACTCGCGCGCCTGCTCGCGCGGCGGGGCGAGCGCCGCCACCCACCCTGCACGGAGGATGACCTGCCCCTGGCAGGCCATGTGGAACTGTTGCGCAAGGCCGGATTCCGCGACGTCGGGACGGTCTGGCAGTTCGGCAACAGCCACGTACTGGTGGCCGTGCGCTGAGGGCACGGCCACCACGAGAACCGGCTCACCTTGATGGGGACAGTCCTGCTCGGTCCGGGGCGTGGCCGGTGTCAGGTCGCCCCAGGCCCGGCTTCGCCGGCCTGGCGGAGCACCGCTCACGCCGGCACAGCGCCCACGACGCAGGCCGAGCCCCCGTCACATCGGGATCTCGAAGTGCCCGGTGGCGACGCCCGGACCGTGTTCCCCGGAGGCGCGGGCGTCGAACACCTCCTTGGCCAGGCTCCTCCAAAAGGGTTCCGAGCCCTCGATGGGCATCTTTAGTAATGGGATCCATTTTCATGTAGCGTCTGACCCGGCCGCCTGCCCGCCCATCCAGGAGGACTCACATGGCTGTTCCCAAGCGGAAGATGTCCCGCAGCAACACCCGTCACCGCCGGGCCCAGTGGAAGGCCACGACGCCGCACCTCGTGCCGGTCACCGTGGACGGCGTCTCCTACCTGGTGCCGCAACGGCTGGCCAAGGCGTATCGGCGCGGCCTGCTGCGCCCCGAAGGCTGAGCCCATGCCGCACGGCCGACTCCCCGTCACCGTTCTGTCCGGCTTCCTCGGCGCCGGGAAGACCACGCTCCTCAACCACGTACTCGGCAATCGCGAGGGCCTGCGCGTCGCCGTCATCGTCAATGACATGAGCGAGATCAACATCGACGCGGCCCTTGTGCGCGGCGGCGACGCCGCCCTGTCCCGCACCGAGGAGCGCCTGGTCGAGATGACCAACGGCTGCATCTGCTGCACCCTGCGCGACGACCTGCTCGAGGAGGTCGACCGGCTGGCCCGCGAGGGACGCTTCGACTACCTCCTCATCGAGTCCAGCGGCATCTCGGAGCCCATGCCCGTCGCGGCCACGTTCGCGTTCGCCCGCGACGACGGAACCACACTCGGGGACCTCGCCATCCTCGACACCATGGTCACCGTCGTCGACGCCGCCAACTTCCTGCCGGAGCTGGCGAGCGGGGACGAGCTGACCGAGCGCGGACTCGACCAGTACGAGGACGACGAACGCACCGTCAGTGACCTACTCATCGACCAGGTCGAGTTCGCCGACGTCATCGTGGTCAACAAGCTCGACTTGGTCGAGGACACAACCGCCGACCGGCTACGGGCGGCCCTGACCCGTCTCAACCCGGTCGCCCGCATCGTCCCCGCCGTGCACGGCCGCGTGGCGGCCGGTGACGTACTCGGTACCCGGCTCTTCGACGTGGAGCAGGCCCAGCAGGCCCCGGGCTGGGTCAAGGAACTCAACGGCGACCACGTCCCGGAGACGGAGGAATACGGCATCTCCTCGACCGTCTTCCGCTCCGAACTGCCCTTTCACCCGGGCCGGTTGTGGACCCTCGTGAGCGAACGGCTCGACAGCGGCGACTTCGGGGAGGTCCTGCGGTCCAAGGGGTTCTTCACCCTGGCCAGCCGCCCTCATGTGACGGGCCTGTGGTCACAGGCCGGCTCCGTCGCACGCTTCGAGCCCTCCACCGCACGGGACAGCGAGGCTCCCTACGCCCAGGAACTCGTCTTCATCGGCACGCAGTTGCGCACCAAGGCCCTGCGGGCCGCCCTGTCCGCGTGCCTGATGACGAGCGGGGAGACGCTCCCACCTGGCGATCCCTTCCCCGTCTGGGAGACCTACGGCATCGACGACGCCTGCGAGCACGAGCATTCCGAACTCGCAGAGGCGTCCTGAGGAACCCCGGGCCCGGCGGTGAACGCGGCCACGACACCGCCGGGCCCGGTACGGACACGGGCGTTCGGTGGCCACGCTCGGCGCGAAATTCCGACCCTGGCGCCGGCCTGGGGGCCGGCAATGTTTTCCGTCCCGAGGACTGCGTGTGACCTGCCTGTATGTGGCCGGCAGCACACTGAAACGCACACGGTTTGGGGGGTCGTCACCGTTTCGGCCTTCCAGCAGGTCCAAGTGAGTTCAGTGCCGCAGAGCACAGGGACGCAGGCCCCGGAGATGCAACTCATCCAGCGCCAGCTTGCGCGCCCGCCACTGGGCTCCTTGCGCCCCCGCTCCGCGGCCGAACCAGGCAGTTGTCGTGCGCGCGGGACGCGACGATAGAGGATGCGACCAACGGGGATCCCGGCGCGCTCGGCGAGGGCGCCGTCGCTTGGTCTCTCGGTCTGATCGACGCATGCGGCGGGCCTGTGTGCGCACGGGTCGTACCGCCGCGCATCACCTGGACTGCCAGAGCCGCGTGAACCAGATCACCGTTCACCAAAGTCCGCCCCGGTCCAATCGCAGCAACTGAGACCAAAACTGAGACCAGAGGAGGCGACGTTTCGCCTGGTCAGGTGCGGTCTTGGAGACGGTGGCGTCTTGCATCGGCGACGGGCTCTCGTTCCGGCTCAGCTGACATCCTCCTCACCGTCCAAGTGCGATATCCGGGCCGAACGTGATCGTGGGCGACGGGCCTGCCACGTCGTGCGCGGCGTGAGGACGCCACACGAGAGGGAACCGCACTGGGTCAATGCTGACCACCGTCTTCCGTGGCGGGCTTGGCCCACCCTCCGGAGACGGACCAGGACCACCTGGCAGACGGCTAAGGAGGCCATGCCGACCGAGTCCAGGCACTGGCCTGCTCCGGACTGAATGCGTCAGCATTGGGTCGGCACGACCGGTAACGTCTTCTAGCGTGACCGAGACTGGTGTTCAGCCTGAGCCCGCCGACGAGCAGACCACTGCCGAAGACGTAGGGCGACCTTCTCTTCTGGATTGGCAGAAGCGGCTCAATGCCTCCACCGGTCATCGCGCGATCGCACTCGGAGAGCGAGTCAAGCGAATAGCGTACCTATTCCAGGGAAATGTCGCGCAGTACAAGTCTCTCGTTGCCGAACTGCAGGACCCGGCGGTATCCGGTCCGATTTTCGATGTCCGCTGTCCTGAGGCGCACGACGAACTTCTCTCAGAGGCCGAGCGTCTCCTGCACAACGCCCTTACCGCGATGAGTACGCGAGTTGATCAGCAGCGCTGTTTCATGGAGAAGCACTTCCACGACGACTCGGTGCTGATGAATGAATATGGCGGAAAGGTCGCCTCTCTGTTTAAGAGTGACCCGCAGGCAGATTTCTTAAAGGGGCTTCGTAATTACATTACGCACACCCAGCTTCCTGTAGCGCAAAGTAATCAGACGTTCGGGCAGAACTCATGTGAGATCACCTTTATCCTGCCCGGGGAGTCCTTGCTCGAGTGGAAGGGCTGGAACAGTGCGCAGCGCCTGTGGATCGCTGGACAGGGAGATGCTGTCGCCATCGTTGATGCGGTCGATACCTATGCCTGTAAGGCCGGGAATTTCGATAAGTGGTTGTTCGCTCGAATCGCTCTTAAATTCAAGGCTGACATCGATGGATATGTGCGTGAGTGCGCGGAGTTCAATCGTGAACATGATCGAGTATTCGGTAGTTAGTTGGTCAGTGGCACTGCTTCAATTCTCCGTGTTCTCGCGGTCGGCTGCCTGAGCCTCCGTGAAGGTGCCGAATTCGGTGGAGCGGCTGATGAGCGTAAGGTCCACATCGCCGGCGGTGAACCGTTCGGTGAAGTAGTGACCGGTCGCGGCCTTCGGTATTAGACCCGTTACCGATAGGCGGCAGGCGCCGTCGTGTCTGGGGCTGCGATGCTGGTTCTCCACACGTGGCGTGTTGTCGTACAGGAACCCGATCTCGGCTGTTCTGGAGTTCTCAGGGGCAGCGATCGCGGCGTTGCTGGAACGGGAGGTGCTCTCCGCGGTGCGGAGGGTGGCGTGCAGGCTCCAGTAGGTTTGCTCGATCGTCATGTAGGCCGCTATAGGACCGCGGTTCCCGCCGGCCGGTATGTGGCTCTCCGGGCTGGGAATTAGCACCGCGCGCCATGTGCCGTTCACCCACGCTCGGCCGCTCATCCGGTGAATCAGAGGCCAGTGCCAGGCCCACTTGTCGAAGACGAGGACGCCGTAGCCGACGGCCGCTGGTATGTACGTGAACAGATACCTGAACTCAGATGGGTACAGCCCCAGGACGAGCAGGACGCCCGTGTAGAGGGTTGCGGCGATGGTGGCACCCGTGCGGAGTGTGCTTGCCGGGCTCATCTTCCCCCTTTAGTAGTTGAGGTAGTACAAGGCACTGTTGATCAGATCCCGCGCATCGGCCTCATCCCATTTCTGGTCCTCACCGAAGACCTTCTTTACTTCGTTGGGCTCCACCATGTGTCGCGTACCGAACCAGGCGTTCGTTAGTTGGCTGCGGACGTTGAGCAGACTGTTCCGTACGGCGTCATCGAATCCGCCCCCGAGGAACACATGGTTGGGCACGTTGTAGATCAGACACTCGGAGAAGTACGACGGCAGCTCCTTGATCACACCTTGTGCCGAGAGGTCGTTCTCCACGTTCTTCAGCACCCGCACGACGAACTTGTACCGCCGGCTCGTCAGGCCGTTCTTCGTACGCCCGTTGGCGAGCTGCAGCTCTGGCCAGTTGACGATCTTTTTGCCGTCCTGGCCAAACACGACGCTTCCTTCGCGCTTGCCTCCGGTAGCTGTGCTGTCGAACAGCACATACTTGAAGCATGGCACGACATCAATGCTGGGGCGGCTGCCGATGACTTCCGGAACGTAAAACGCGATGTTGTGATCGGCATCGACCGTCCCGAAATGCTCATCAAGCGCCTCGTGGACCTCCTTGCGGAGTCTGTCCGTCGTCCACGGACCTGTGTACGCGTCCGGCTTGTTGAACCACGACGTACCGTCGTAGTAGAAGCACTCGTTCAGCTGCACCTTGATGTCAACATCGCTGTCGCCGCGGACGTTGGTCTTGTTCGGATAGGAGCCTTTCGCCTCGACGGTCAAATCGACCCCTTGGAACGGTTCGTGCAGAGAAATCGCTCCCTGCACCATGCGCTCCGCTCGCTCCAGGCGGTCTTGTTCCGACTGGCCTGGCGGATTTGGCCACTTGCTGATCAACGTGAGCCGCTGGTCGTAGGTCAACTGCCGCGGCATGTAGGTCCTCCCCCGCCCCGAGCCTTTCCTTGACAACGACAGCCTAGGTACAGGCACTGACAAACCCGCCCACCAGCAACAACTTCTGATTGGGGGCGGACGGACCCGCTGTGTCGGGGTGCTGTGGCCTCTGCCGCGACTAACGGCTCACGTGTGGACGAACGGCTGGCGTGATGCGGGTGTCTGCTGATTCGCCCGCTGCCTCAGGTACGTCTTCCCAGTCCGTGGTGGGGCGGGAGTGTGCCAAGGCCCGCGTGGCAAGCAGAGTGCCCAACGGCCGGATGCGATGAGACCGCTGTACCCATTGCTGGTCTTTTTGTTATTTTCACGCATGGATGCGGAGGAATCTCCGAACCAATCGCACTGTGATGCCGGAAACGGCAGACTCGCTCCCGATCCGCCGTTCTGCGGCGGATCGTTGGGTTGCGTCTCGGGGGCGTGGCGCTCGACCTGTCCTTCTTCAGCACCCGCGGGCCGGGGTGCAGTGCGCGTCGTCAGGGGAAGACGTGCACATCATCAGGCGATCGGCACAGGACAGACAGGAGTTGGCGCGCGATCGGGCCCCTTGGCGCGTCGAAGTGCCTGTGTACGAGTCCTTGCTGCATCTGCTGCGTGCTTCCCTGCCTGAATTCCTGGGCAGTCTCATGGCCGCCACAGTGCTCACCATCGTGGGCTGGAGTGTGAAGACGATCCGCGACCGGAGGCGCGTCCGACGGACGCGGGACGACACGCCCCAACTCGGCGGCCCTGCCACCGATACTGACCGCTCGTCGGCCGCCTGAGCCTGGTTGTCCCCGTTGGGCTCAACGGGGACAACCGGCTGGCACGACGACCCCGCCCTACCTGCCAATCAGCCTTCTAGAGATCAACTCTTCCCAGGATCGCCATAAGCCGCGAGTACGAGCCATAGTCGGGCCCTGCGCTGGCGGACAAGCAGGCCGGCGGCTGCTCACAAGCCGGTGATGGGCTGCCCCGTAAGTGCTTGGGCGATCTGCCAGAGCTGTCCACCGCGGGACGCCTTCACGAGAACGACGTCGCCGGGGCGGAGGATGGAGGCCAGGTAGGCGGCGGCGGTGCCGTTGTCGCCGACCATCGCGATGTCCGGCACGCCTGCCGCGCCTGCCGCGAGGGCGAGTTGCTTGGCGAGTGTGTCGCCGACCGCCACGATGAGATCGACGCCGTTCTCGGCTGCCATGCGCCCGACCTCGCGGTGGGCTTCCACGGCTTCGTCGCCCAGTTCCAGCATCTCTCCGAGTACGGCGATCCTCCGGCCGCCTGCGGCCTCGGTCGTGTCGCCGTCTGCCTCGGGCATCAAGACTCTCCGTTGTTCAGGGGCGCGAAGGTGATCGCGCGGCCGGCGTAGGAAGGGGACAGGCGACTCAAGGGGACTCGATCGTGCGTCTGGCCCCAGGCTGACGGGTCCCGGATGAAGATCGTCGGGTCGGGACCGTCCTCGTAGCCGCGAAGGATGACGAGGTGGCCTCCCGAACGGCCATCGTCGGGGAGCTGCTCGGTGACGGACACGATGACGGGTGCGTCATCGAGGCGGCCGAGCAGGTCCTCGACCGGCACGGGCTCCGCGGTCGCAGGGACACCGAGGTCGGTAGCCAGGCTCGCGATCCCCGCGTGGAGCGCCCCACGCGGGGTCAGAACCTCGTGCTTGACCGCGAGTTTCAGGAGTTCCGTGACCGTGGGTGCCTTGCGCCCGTAGGCGAGCAGGATCATTCTCAGCGACGCCAGGCCGCACGCCCGGTTGGACCATTCCAGCCTGTCCCCGAGTGCCCATCCTCCGTGCAGATCCCATTCGGCGGGGGCGATGAGCTGTCGGCACATGGGGACATCGTGGACGCGCGACACAGTGGGCGGGCTCCTACGGTGAGACGGCAGCCTCCCGAGTCAGTGCGGTGCGGGCGAACGCGGGAGTGGGCAGGGGAACATCGTATGGCGGTCGGGTCAACGCCTCGTGCAACATCGCCACTACGACATCTGCGTGCGTGAGTCCGACCATCGCGGCGCCCACCACGAAGTTGCTGTCACGGGACATGCCCGGCGTGCTGTTGACCTCCAGCACGTACGGCTGGTCGTCCTCGGTGAGGACGAAGTCCACGCGCGCCGAACCACGCAGCCCGAGCCCGTCCCACAGCGTCGTGGCGTACTCGGTGACCTTGGCCAGCACCTCGGGCGTCAACTCGGCTGCCCGTACGGCTACGGCGCCCCTGGACTCCACGTCGAGCTTCGTGTCGGCGTCGTAGAACTCCGCCTCGGTGGCTTCGGTGGCCAGCGGGGGAAGTACGACGACCGCGCCTCCGGGTAGCTCCAGGAGTCCCACGGTTAGTGGCACGCCGGTCAGGTAGTCCTCGACCAGTACGGCGTCGCCTTCCTCGCCGGCAGCCTCGGCCAGCGCCCTGGGAAGGTCCGCCTGATCGCGTACCAGGCTCATGCCCACGCTGGAGCCGCCGAAGGGCGGTTTGACCATCGCCGCCCGCCCGTTCCAGTCCATCGGGCCGCCGGACCACACCCACCATCCCGGCGTGGGGACGCCGAGACTCAGCATCACACGCTTGCAGAGGATCTTGTCGGCGGCCACCGCGGACGCCGCGACTCCACTGCCGCAGTACGGCACGCGCAGGTAGTCGAGCAGGCCCTGTAGCCTCCCGTCCTCCCCGTACGGCCCGTGAAGGTTCGAGAAGGCCACGTCGTAGCCGGCCAACTCCGTGATGAACTCCGGCTCGCACGGGTTCAGCACTTTCCAGCGGGCACCCATGTCGTCCAGGGCCCCGGACAGGGCGGTCACGGAACGCTGGTCCACGGGGCACTTCGAGTGGTAGAGCCGGTCCTCTGCTGACACCGGCCCGTAGACGAGGGCGACACCGAGCCCCTCTCGGTCGCGCTGCCAGTCGCGAAGGTTCTGGGCGGCCTCCCGCACCGCGAGGTCAGAGCCGGAGTCGAGGAACCGAGTCATGCGAGGACCCCTTCGAACGTGTTGGTGACCGGCCCGCCGACCCAGTGAGTCCGCTTCGGTCGGTCGGGATGTGGCCGGACCGTGAGCGGCTCCCCGGCACGGTTGTGGACGGTGACGGCACGCGGCGACACGAGGCCGCGCAGGGTGGCGATGACAACGGCCGCGACGGCTCCGCTCCCGCATGACAGGGTTTCCGCCTCGACGCCGCGCTCGTAGGTGCGGATCTTCAGCGCCTGCCTGCCGGCGGCCTGGACGAAGTTGACGTTCGTCCCCAACGGGGCAAGGTCCGCGTGGTGACGGACGAGGCGCCCGACGAGTACCGCGTCGATGGCGTCCACGTCATCCACGATGGCGACGACGTGTTCGGTGCCGGTGTGGGCACTGTCGAACCAAGTCGGCTTGCCGTTGATGACGGTCTGAACTCGTCGGGGGTGGACCGCGCCGACTTCGGCCGTGACCCACACGGAGTCGTCGCTCACGATCGCCTCGTGCATCACCCCAGCCATGCGGAGACGCATCTCGCGGAAGCCGTGGTCATGGTGGGCGGCCCAGGCGGTACACCGCAGAGCGTTACCGCACATCGTCGCGATCGAACCGTCAGCGTTGAAGCAGCCGACCTCGAAGACGACCGGGCTGATGCTGATCAGGCTGCTGATGACGAGGCCGTCCGCGCCTACGCCGGTTCGCCTGGCACAGAGGCGCTCGGCCTCCTTTGGCCAGTCCTGCTCGCCGTCCCGCGCGGGGTCGGCTAACAGGACGAAGTCGTTCCCCGCTCCGTGGATCTTGCGGAAGCGCATGGCAAAGCTCCTCGCTGGCCTGAGGTGACAGTTCTCGTGATGGCCGAATGGGGCTTCGGGTCAGAGGAGTTCGACGGCCCGATACGTCGTCGCCGACTCGTTCATGACCCACGGGGAGTGCCCGTCGAAGATCAGAACCCGGCGCCCCGCGGTGCCGGCGGACCTCATGTCGCGGACTCGCAGGTACAACCCGTCGAGGAACACGAAATCGCCTATGTGGACGTCGCCTGGTTGCCTGTGACCGGGGATGGTGCCGAGGGGAGGAGGCACAGGGGGTGGTTCGGTGGTGCAGCGCTCGTACATTCAGCCTCTCCAGATGGCCAGGAGGATCGACCCGCCGAGTGCCAAGAGGCTTGCCACGTAGCAGAGTTGTTGGTTCCGGAGGCTCAAGGGGCACCGACCAGGTGGCCGTGAAGGCGGTCGCGGACTGACGGGATACCGATCTCCCCAAGGGGCATCCAGGCCGCTGCGCCGGCTTCGATCACCATCGGAGTGATAGTGCCGGAGTGGGCCCGGAAGAGGTATCTGAAACCGATCCGGAGGCGGGGGCCGTACCTGTGTTGCCCCGCTCTGGTCACGTCGATCAGGAAGGGACCCTCGCTGTCGGGTTCCGTCCACACGTCGCGGATGCCGACTGCCTCGGTCAACAGACGCAGGGCTGCCTCGCTGAGTGAGTCGTCCTGTTCCTCCGGCTCCGCTTCGGCGAGGGCGAAGGCTCCTTCGTGCCGCAGGGACAGGACGCGATTGCGTTCGTCGACGACGACCGCGCCCGTCGTCACGAGGGGGCAGCGCCGGCTGTGGGTGCAGGTCCCGCGCTGTGCGTGGTCGCGGGCGGCGTCGTACACCGGCATCAGCGCCATCTGCTCGTCAGGGTGCTCGTAGATGTAGTGGGACAGCTCCCGGACGATCTGGTCCTCCCGGATACTCACGGGGCACCGAGCCCGTGGCGCTGTGTGTAGATCCACAGGAGCCTTCGCGTGACGTCGGCGGCATCCCGGAGGTAGATGAAGGCGCCGAACGACGGGGTCTCCGCGGTCGGACGGTTCTGCAGGTCGAGGAGCCGGTATCCCTTGCGGAACAGCTCCCGCACGTCCTCATCCTCGTCCGCTCTCAGATCCTCGCCCAGCAGAAGGTTCAGGTGCCCGACGATCTCCGGCAGGGAGGCGTCCATGTCTTTGCGGGTGGAGGTGGCCAATTGCATGGAGAGGGCTGTCTCGGTGCTCTCCGAAATCGTCTCGACGTCGATTGGGAGAACTTCGGTTCCCGCGCTGTCGGTTGCTCTCGATGCCTTGCCACTACTTGCCACAGTGATCACCGTCTCGCCCCTTGAGTGCGCGTTTCCGGCCGTGCCAGTAACGCTAAGAAGGGCGACAGGAGGGGCTCTACGAGTGTGCCGGAACTTGCCCGGCGTTCACCCCAGGGATTCGATGGCGGTCGTGATGATTTCGCGTGCCGCCGGGCCGTAGACGGCAAGTTCGGCCAGATCCGTGAACGTCTGGGCATACATGGCAAGTTCGTGCTTCTGTGTGACGGCGAGGTGGGCCGAGACGAGTTCGACGTGGACCGTGTGGTCGTCGTACAGGAAGAAGCCTTCGACGGGCCAGAGGCTTGAACGGTCGGCGTCTTCAGGAATGATGCCGATGCTCACCGAGGGCAGCGCCATAACGCTGAGCAGATAGCCGAGTTGGCCGGCCATCACGTCCGTTCCGCCTATGCGCTTTCGGAGTGCTCCTTCTTCCAGGAGAATCGCGAACGTGTGGTTGCCGTACACGATCTGCTGTTTCTCCACACGCACCTTGACGGCCGCCGGCACGTCATCCATGAGGCCGCGGCGGTCGCGAATTGAGGTGAGCAGTGCGGTGATGTACGAGGCCGTCTGCACCGGGCCGGGAATGAGCCACGGCGAGTAAATGCGGAAGCGCTGGGTGCGTTCCCACAAGGGGAGCACGGACTCCTGGGCCTGCTTCAGGCCGGTACGCTCCATCCGGCGCCACTCGACGTACATGCCCTCGATGCCGCGTGCCGTCGAGACGAGATCCTCAGCCGCGTTCTCTGCACCGCAAGCAGCAGCCCACGCACGCAGGTCGCGCTCCGAGGGCGGACGCGTGCCGCTCTCGAAGCGCGAACACTTCGACTCATGCCAGCCGAGGCTGCTGGCCAGCGCTCGCTTGGTTAGCCCGGCTTCGAGCCGGAGTTCGCTCAGGCGTTTTCCCAGGGCCCTGCGGGCTTCCTGAACGCTCGAAGATGGCGATGTCATGTCGCTGCGATGGTGCTGTTCGAGCTATCAGGCCGACGGGGTCGGCTGGAACTCTGCGTGCGGTGTTGCCCGCGCCCATACGGCCTCGAAGGCCGACTCGCAGAGCTTTGCCACCTCGGGGTCCTCCGTGAGTTCCACCTCCATGTTCTCGCCGTCGCCGTCGAAGTGGTTGACGAGGACGAGGCTGGAGTCGAAGAGCCAGAAGTCGTTGCCCGGAAGTGCGAGGCCCGTTGCGTCTCGCCGGGAGAGCCAGCGCACGTCCTCGCCGGCAGCGATGTTGAGTCCGTCCGTCACGTCGTACTCGAAGCGGATGTACTCGCTGACGGGAGTCGAAACGACGCGGGCACGCCGAACCTCGACGCCTCGCGAGGTCGCCTCCGTGACGATGCCGTGCCAGTCGCCCCAGCGCTCGGCCGGGTCGAGTGTCACGCCGGCCTGCCAGTCGATGAAGGCCGGGTCCGACTTCATGTAGGCGTCGCGCATCTCCAGATGGACAGCCGTCCTCTGGCAGCTGCGGAACAGCTCCTCAAACGTCGGGGTCCTCGTCAACCTTCTTCACCTCCAGGAAGAACTGCACCATGCGCCGGGGGATCTCCACCACCGACTCGTGGCCGGGGATGTCCATCTGCCCGAGACGCTCGATGTCCTCCACCTTCCAACCCTGCACGAGGTAGCTGTCCTTCTCCTCGTCGAGGTAGATGGTGGGGGAGCCGCCACTGGGACTCTCCGGGTCCTTACCGAGCTTACGCAGGGCCATGATGTCCTCCTCGGATGCCGGTAACGATCTCTGTGCCAGAGCTTGCCCGCGGTCGGGCCATGGAGCGAGGAACTTGCCGAAACTTGCCTGACGTGTATGGAAGTTGACCTTACGTCGCCGGGGTCAGCGCGACGCAGAGCGGGCTGCCGCAGCGCCCAGGGGTGGCCGGATTCGATCGCTGTCCGCCCCTCCTTGGGCCCGGGAGAGGAGGCGCCGTCTCTGGCCGGGAAACGGCTGAAGTCGCCCGTCGAGTGGGGACTCCAAGGTCCACGCGCACGGACGCATGGGTGCCGATCATTTCGTCGATGCACCAGCTGTCCGTTGTCATTGAATTGAGCCCGATGATTCCAGGATCTGACGTCAGCTGACAGGCAGGTGGAACCAACGCTGAATGGAGTTCGGTAGATCGCAGTGCAACGCGGTTTCCAGCTCTTGCCAGTATCCCCACTCCCGCTGGAACTCATCTGTGCCTTCGGCAGGTGACGGTTCGCGCGCTGCCGCCAACAAGCATCCGGCGTGGATAAACATCCAGTACGTGATATTCGTGATCTCAGCCGGTCCGCATGCCCATGTCCGGTCCCTCGCCGTCTCCAGCTCTTGGAGGAGCTTGCGGAGCTTGGCGAACTCGTCCGCATCTGGCACCACGGTGTGCACCTTGTAGAACTTGCATGCCTCCGTGTGAGCATGGCTGTACGCCTTTGCCGCTGAGAGGAAGTCGTGCGCGGCTGCCAACCGGACCTCGCGTGTCCATTGGGCGTACTGGTCATCTCCGGTGACGTGAGCAGCCCTCACCGTGCTCCGCGCCTGGATTCGTGCAGCGCGGAGAGCCAGAAGGGCAGCCGCCGCCGACACGAGCACTGCCAGCCCCGAGATCCCCACCTCAAACCAATCCATGCCACAAATGCTGCCGTGTCGCCGACCGTGATGCGGGGGGAACCACTGAGCTGCTGCTTCGAGCATGCTCGCACCAGCCCTCGGCTTCACGAACACGCCGTCCCGCCCGGCTCGCCGCGTCTCGTGGACGCCAGCCTGGAGAGGGCGCTCGCCAAGGCGCAGGCCGCCTCCTGACCACCTGCTTTACCGCTGCCCCTCTGCCTTGGCAGAGGGGCAGCGGCGTAAACCCCGGATTACCGTGCGTTGCGCGGCCCGTCGTGTCGGCTTGGCGAGGGCCGGGCAGTGCTTCCGACCTTCGTCGCAGCGGTGGTGTGTTGGGGCATCGTGGTGGCGTCGGCGGGTAGGTCGGCCATGCGTCGCAGGCGCCATACGAGCACGTCGCTGATCGACCCGGCGGTGCCCAGCTCCCGCCGCCCGGCGGCCTCGGTCAGCAGCGCTGCCGGGTCGTGGCCGGCGCTCTCGGCGTCGGCGAGTGTGGCGGCCAGGGCGTGCCAGCCCGGTTCGGCGAGAACCTGATCCGCCAACTCCGGCACCGCCTGACGCAGGTGGACGGTTTGCCTCTGGCGCAGGAACTGCGACAGGCGCTGACCTCGCTGGTGCAGCACGCCCAGTGGGACGTTGGCAGCGGCCTGGTAGGCGGCGCGCAGGTGCTCGGCGGCCTCCCGGGCAGCGGCTGCCTGCTGAGCGTGCCCCTTCTTCGCATGCCAGTGAGCGGCGGCGGTCACGAGGAAGAACGCCATGTCGATCACCATCGCCGTGGTCGCCCCGTCCTCCCCGCGGCCGAGCGCCGGCCCGCTGAAAATGAGATCGCGGGCTGCTTGGCGCAGGGCGCGGTCGTGCCTGCGCTCGGCATTGATGTGGGAGCGGGTGGCCCGCTCGAACACGAAGGCCGCCTCGCGCAGTTCGGTTCGGGTGTGGGCGGCCGAGGTCTTGGCGAGCGCGTCCAGGACCTCCCCGCCCGCCGCGATGTGCGCGGCCACCGCCGCGTCCTCACCGTTGTCGACGACCAGCACCGCCTGCCACGCCGCCGTGGCTGCCCGGCGCCGCGCAGTAGCCGGACCGCTTGGCGCGGGATCGGAGGCTCGGTCGGACGGTGCCCTGTCGCTTCGGTCGGCGGCGTTGCTGTCGCCGGAGAAGCGTTTGCGGATGCGGGGCAGGGACAGGTCGGGGGAGAGGGTGGAGCCCGCGTAGAACACCGGCTCCTTCTCGCCGTTGCGGTTGTCCGGGAGGGCGACCTTGTAGCCGAGCAGGTCGCCTGAGGGTGCGACGCGCTTGCGGATCAGCAGGCCGGCAGCAGCCAGGCGGTCGAAGAACTCCTCCTCGCTCGTCGCTCCGGCCACTGCCCGCCGTACGGTCTCCCGCAGTTCCTCGCGCGCGGGTTGTTCCCTGCCCTCGCGTTCCGCCTTGTGGAGTTCGGCGCTGGTGGGGCGTTTGGCGGCGGTGCCGTCCCCGGGCGCGACGCGGCGTAGCCCGTAGTCGGCTTCGATGCGCCGGCATTCGGCCTGGGCGCGGCGGGCCTCGTTGTGTCGACGGGGTCGGCGGCCGTCGTCCCGGACGAGGGTGGCGATGATGTGGATGTGATCGTCTGCATGGCGGACGGCGGCCCACCGGCAGGCTTGCTCGTCGCCGTCTGGGGCTATGCCGGTGGCAGCGACCATGCGGCGGGCGATGGCCGCCCAGTCCTCGTCGGACAGGACCGGGTCCTCCGGGGCAGCCCGCACTGACAGATGCCACACGTGCTTCTCGGGGCGCTTGCCGGCGGGCAGGGCGTTGACGGGCTGGTCGAGCAGGCGCTGAAGCTGGTCGTAGGTGGCCTTCGGGTCGCGGCCGGGGTCGGGGGTGAGCGGGTCGAAGGCGGCCACCAGGTGGGGGTCGATGTGCTCCTCGTCGGTGCCGGGGCCGTACAGGTAGCGGATCAGCCCGATCGTCCCGCTGCCGCGCTTGTGGATGCTGGGGATCACGCCGGGGCACCGCTGTCGCGGTGGGCGAGCAGGGCATCGGCGGCGTCCTCCATGCGGCGGGCCGCGCTGCCGACGGCCACGACCGCAGCGTCTAGGTGGGGTGCGTCGGCGCCGGAGTTGAGGGCCTTGGCGACCTGGTTGAACAGGCCGTGGATGCGGCCCAGGTGCCGGCGAGCGGCGAACAACTCCTCGATGACCTCTCGTTCGGTGGCGATCTCGGCGGCGGTGCGGGTCAGGTCACGGGCGGCTTTGTCGACGGCGTAGGCGAGGAAAGCGGCGTTGGACATCTGGCAGTGGGTGGCGGCGTCAGTGAAGCGCTTGAACTCGGCGTCGTTCATGCGGCAGCTGGGCTGGTGCAGGCGCTTGCGTGACGTCGGCTGACGGGCGCGCTGACGTCTCTTCGAGAGGGACTCGGCCTGCAGGCTTCCTCCCGGCTGCGGTCCGCCCTCGGTCGCAGCCTGACGCTCCGGTGCCCCCTGGCGCCGGGCTGTTCCCGCCACCCCCGGGGCGGGCATTCCGGGAGCATTGCTCCCGGTACAACTTGCTGCGCTGTTGAGGCTGGTGGTCATCTCCTGCTGAGGGGCGGGGAGTTCGTGGTGCGGGTCGTGCATGAGGTGGTTCTCCGTGGGGTGCTGGGTGCTTCGCTGTGCGCGGCCCCGTGCCCCTTCGCTTGTCTGCTCGGGGCACGGGGTGAGCCGGAGGGGGGCGATCGGTGCGTTTGCGGGGGTCAGGCGGTGCCGACGGGGGCTGTGTCGAGTCCCCTCTGCCGCTGGGAGGCGGTTTCGTCGAGTCCGTCGAGAGGCTCGGTTTCGAAGCCGCTGTGCACGATGGGCTCGGCCGGGCCGGTGCGCTCGGCCTGCAGCTGGTCGCGCAAGGCGCGGGCACGCTTCTGGCCGATCCGTAGTGCGCTGCGCAGACGCTCCGCGGTCAGCTGGTCCTCGCTCCAGTCAGCGGTCAGGAGTCGGGCCTCGTCGAGGACTTCGGCGTCGGAGCGGGTGCGTGTGCGGTCGACGGTCGCCTTGGTGGTGGCGGAGGCCCGTCCGGTCGCCCGACGCCGGGCGGCTCCGGTCGACTCCACCACGTCGGCCGACTGGGGCAGTCGAGCAGCGGGAGCCGACTCGTCGGCCTCGGTCGGCCTCGCCACGGGCACCTCGGCGACCTGCACGGGGGTCGACTCGGTCGGCTGCTCGGGCGCCGATTCAGCCTGGTCAGACCTCGACCGCGCGGACTGCTCGTCAGGTTGCTCACTCACCGACTGGGCAGAGGCTGCTTCGGCAGAGTCAGCCGACTCGGGGTTGTGGTGCAGCACCTTCGCCACGAGGTCCGACCCGAAGTAGATCGACCCGACCGGGAGCGAGGTCGCCAGCAGTACGAGGGCCCAGTTCGCAGGGTCCCAGTCGACCAGTCGGCCCCACGGGACCGACGTCGTAGTGTGCAGGGCTGGAACGAGGCCGTGCACGTAGTTCAACAGGAGGCTGGCGATCGTGTAGGTCGCCAGGACCCGCAGCGCGAACTTCCGGTCGGCACCGGTCAGCACGAGCGTGGCGACCAGCGCGAGGGCCATCAGCCCGTCGACAACGATCGGGTAGAGCACGGCGGCGGTGGAGTCGGCACCAATGACGCGAGCCACGTCCGACAGCGCGTTCCACGAGACCCGGAAGGCCATGAGGACGACCGCCACCAGGCCGATGACGAGGGTGATGCGTCCGTTGTGTTTCACGCGACTACCCCCAGAAGGTGCGAGTGCTCGGCGGGCCAGGACGAGCCGGAGCAGGGCGATGGTGGCGCGGATGCCGCGGCTGCTGTGCGTGGAATCCGGGGCTATCGGTGCGGGGGAGGGCAAGGCAGATTTCTCCAGGGCGGTGCGGTATGACTCATCGGGGAGGTGTAAGAGGCGTTCGTTGGTCGTCGGCTCCCACGCGGTCCCCCTCTACAAGGAGGGGGCCGCGCGTGAGTGGCCGGTGGTGTGAGGTGTGTGCAGACCTGCGTGAGCTTCTGACCTGCACGTTCCTCAGCGGCGTGAGCCGTGTGAGGGGCGTCTGGGGCGTTCTCCGGGACACGGCCCGTGAGTGCTCACGTGAGCCGACGGTCTGGTACCAAGGCTCCCGTCCGCCGAGCCCCGTCCCCTCAGGAGACGGCGACCATGTGCCGCGCCCTGGCGCGATACCTCACCTGCCGGTTGCCACCGAGCTCCTGGTCCTTGGTGGCCTGCCCGCCTTCGTACAAGCCCTTCAGCACTCGCCGCGCCTTCTCCTGGTCCTTGGCACTCGGATCCGGCTCACCGGTCATCTGGGCCGCCAGCTCCTTGCTGGTCAGGCCGTTAGGGGCGTCACACAGGAGCTTGTACGGGTCGAGGGGTTCGTCGACCCTCGACGTGCCGCGCTGGTGGTCGTGGATCACTGTGAGCGGTCCGATCTCGCCAGTCACCGTCTTGGCATGGTGGAGTTCGACCACGGCGTTGCCTGCTCCCCCGCTGAGGATCATGACGCTACCCGCGCCGGCGGTGAACCAGGTGGTGCCGTAGACCCGGTCCAGGGTCGGGCGCCCTCCCGGCTTGGCGTCGGCCGTGGCCTTGCGCTGGTGGTGCAGCTCCAGCAGTTCCGCTCCGGAACGGAGCAGCTGTTGCCGAGCGCGGTTGTACGCGCCGACGGCCTCGTCGTCCGTGAGCTTGCCGACGATGTCCTTGACGCTGTCGATGACGACGGTGTCGGCGTCGTGGTGAGCGGCGAGTTCGGCGAGGAGGTTCGGCTCGCGATCGAGCGTGGTCGGCAGCGGTCCGGCCCAGACCACCAGGCGGTCCCGGAGGATCTCCTCGTCTTCCGGCCGTACCAGCCGCCGCAGAGCGCGGGCGATCTGCGGCGGTCGGTCCATCGCGAGGTACAGCACGCGCCTGCCCTCGGTGACCGGCATGCCGAGCACCAGCCTCTGGAAGCCGAGCCTGGCCATGACGAGCTGGTGCGCGATGGTGCTCTTGCCGACGCCCGGCGGGCCGACCAGCATCATGCTCTCGCCGCTCGCCCACCCCGTCTGCTCGGGCGTGCCCCAGATCGGCGGAACCTGGGCGCCGTACTCGTTGACGAAGGACCAGCCGTCGACAGAGAACTGGCCGAGCCTGCCGCTGCCGGACACCCCGTGCCCGGCAGTTGCGTCGAGGGCGCCCTGCAAATGCGCGCGTATCTGGTCGGGGTCGGCACCCTCGGCACCGCTCTGCTGCAACGTCTGCACTGCCGCCGCCTGCAGGCGGCGCAGCTCCGCCTTCTCCCGCACGATCTCGGCGTAGTAGTCGCAGTTGCCCGGTCCCGGCGTCGCGCTGGCGAGCGTATGGAGATAGGCGGCACCACCGACGCGGGCGAGCGCGCCGATCCGCCCGAGCTCCTCACTGAGCGCGATGGGGTCGGTGGGCGAGCCCTCGTCACGCAGGGAAAGCACGGAGCGCCAGATGTCGGCGTGCGCCGGGCGGTAGAAGTCGGCAGCCTGGAGGATCGGGCGGGCCGCGTCAACAGCTGCCGCACTGTACATGCAGGCGCCGAGGACGGCCTGCTCCGCCTCCAGGTGGTGGGGCGGTACGGACAGACCAGGACCCTCGCCGGCGTCGAACCGGAAGCTGGTCTGCGGGGATGCGGTACGGGCAGGCTGGAACGTACCCTGGGGCACAGAACTTCCTCACTCGGTGCCGTACGGGATGGCAGTCCCGGCACCGGGGCAGATCGTTTATGGGCGGTCGTCTGGGAGTCGTTACGGCCTTCGGCGCTCCAACGCCGGGGGCCGCTCCCATGTCTGCGGCTGCCGCTATGCGGCCTTCGCGTACGTCGTGGTCGACATCAGGTCCGCCAGCCGCGCGGCGCTGTGCGGGCTGATCGTCGTCGTGAATCCCGCGCACACGCGCGTCAGGGCTTGGGTACAGGCTGCGGCCTGGGCCTCGCGGCGGCTCGGCGGGCGCGGGGCGGCTACGGCGTCCTGGTGGTCGGACGGCAGGGGCATGAGCAGGTCCTTGCTGGCGGTGCGGAGCTGGCAGGCTGCGCACCGCCGGTCGTTCGTTGGGCGGTCTGTCGCGCACCTGGCCCGAGGCGCTCCAACGCCTGGGCCGTGCGTGCCGCGTACGAAGGACTGGCAGGTCCTCCGAGGCGGCTTTCAGTTTCTGGAGAATCGCCGGTTTGGGTAACCGGCGATCTGCTGCTATGTTGCTCCGCCGCCGCGCCCGGCCGTGCCCCTGGCTCTCGCCTCATCGCCTCGCCTACAGCGGGTTCTGCTCGATGGCAATCCGGTCCCAGTCGAAGACCCCGCTCGGCTTGCCGGAGGCGTCGATCACCACCCCGGAGAACAGGAACCGCAGCACCGCGTTGCGCCGCTCGTCCGTCATCTCGTCGGCGTGCCAGGCGGCCTTCGCACCGGGGCCCGTCAGTCCGTCGAGCAGCTTCATCGGCCGTACGACGAGGCGACGCTGGGCCTTGGCGATGCGGTCGGTGATCTCCTTGCGCATCCTGCGGTACTCCGCCGTGGATATCTCGTTCGCGGTCCACATCCCGTTCAGCTCGTCGAGCTGCCGTTGGTCGGCTTCGACGGATTCCGCCGCTGTGTCCGGCAGTGCGGTCGACGTGAGTTGCCCGGAGACGGTGAGCCTGCCGAGCAGGTCGATGGCGGCCTCCGTGACGAAGTCCTCCAGCTTCACTGCGGCGATCCGCCGCACGCACTTCTTGTCGCCGTTGCGGCTCTTACGTGTGCACAGGTACGACGGCACTCCGCCGATCTTCGTGCCGGACATGAGGGTGCCGCAGCGCGAGCACATGACCAGGCCGCGGAGCAGGTAGAAGCGCCGCAGCTCCAGGTTGGTCTCGTGGACGGCGGACCGGTATTCGCGCCGGTTCCGCGTCTCGTCCCATGTCCCCTGGTCGATGATCGCGGGCCACTTGCCCTGGCCGACCTCCTCGCCCTGGTGCATACGGATGCCGGCGACGTGGCGGGAGTCGAGGAGGGCTCGGACCGTGCCCTGCGTCCACTCCTTGCCGTACACGGTCTTGATGCCGCGCTTGTGGAGAACCAGTGCGATCGCGCTCGGGCTCTGACCCTTGAGGTAGCGGTCGAAGACCTCGCGGACGATCTCGGCCTCGTCCTCCCTGATTGTCATGCCGTCGGCCTCATATCCGAAGCGGCGCTTGCCCGAGTGCGGGAGGCCGGTCTCGGCGCGCTCCTTCAGCGCCGACTTCAGCCGTCGCGACGTGTCGTCGGACGACCGGCAGGCGTGCGCGACCTCGATCCGCAGGATGAACCGGTCGTCGGGGTCCGACAGATTCCGCCGGTTCGCCTCGCCGTGCAGCATGATCTGGTGCTCGTCCGAGACCTGGAGGAGTTCCTCCAGGTCCCTCGGCTGCCGCATCAGGCGGTCCGGGTGGTATGCGATGACGTGCCGGAACTCGCGGCGCTGGGCGCGTTCCAGGAGCTGGTCCCAGCCCGGCCGTTTCCGCCCCCGGCTCCAGGCCGACCGGCTGTTGTCGACGAAAACGTGGGCGGGGTCGATGGTGAGCCCCCGGCGCTCGGCGATCTCCCTGCAGATACGTTCCTGCCGATCGACGCCAGTCTGGTCGTCGTCGTCCGCCTGCGATATCCGGCAGTAGAGGGCCGCAGGCTCACCTGGGGTTACGGTCGGCTCATGGGACCTGGGTCGTCGCATGAGACCGATGGTATGAGCATGGAGTGGGCTCGCCGAACTTCCGGCACCCGGTGACCCTCGCCAAGGAGCTGATCTCCCTCGACGACGTCTCGGGCGGGCGGGTGACACTCGGCGTCGGCGCCGGCGGCACCGGCTTCGACGCCACCGCGCTCGGCCAGGAGCCCTGGACGCCGCGCGAGCGTGCCGACCGGTTCGCCGAGTTCGTGCCGTTGCTCGACCGGCTGCTGACCGAGGACTCGGTTTCGTACGAGGGCGACTTCTACGCGGCGCACGAGGCACGCAACATCCCGGGCTGTGTGCAGCGGCCCCGGCTGCCGTTCGCAGTGGCCGCGACCGGGCCTCGCGGGCTGCGGCTGGCCGCGCAGTACGGGCAGGCCTGGGTGACCACCGGCGATCCCAAGCTGTACGAGAACGGCACCCCTGAACAGTCGGTTCAAGCCATTCGTGGACAGGCGGAGAAGCTCGCCGACGCCTGTGCCGTGATCGGCCGTGATGTGTCCGGGCTCGACAAGATCCTGCTCACCGGTTTCACCCCGGACCGCGGCCGCCCGCTCCAGTCGCTCGACGCCTTCGTGGACTTCGCGGGGCTCCACCTGGAACTGGGCTTCACCGAGATCGTGATCCACTGGCCGATCCCCGACTCGGACTTCGCCGCCGACGAGAAGGTCTTCGAGCGGATCGCCATGGAGGCGCCGGCGCAGCTGCGCTGAGCTGCGGCTGCGGCTCCGGCTCCGGCTGCGGCTGCGATCACGAGGATGAGGTTGCAGGTGAGAGCCGTCACCACTCACATGTGCGGAGTCCCGCACGGCCGTGCAGGCGGATACGGGAGAATAGCCGGGTGACCTCAGCGACTCGACAGCCCGAGACCCCGGCCCCCACTGTCCCGCCGCGCCTGATCGCGACCGACCTCGACGGCACTCTGCTGCGCGACGACAAGTCGGTCTCCCCGCGTACGGTCGCCGCCCTGGCCGCCGCCGAGGAGGCGGGCATCGAGGTCTTCTTCGTCACCGGCCGCCCGGCCCGCTGGATGGACGTCGTCAGCGACCACGTCCACGGGCACGGCCTGGCGATCTGCGGGAACGGCGCCGCGGTGGTCGACCTGCACGGCGGCCCCGGCACCCACCGGTTCGTGAAGGTGCGGGAGCTGGAGCGGCACAACGCGCTGGACGCCGTACGACTGCTGCGTGAGGCGGCGCCCGGCACGGTGTACGCGGTCGAGCAGACGTACGGCTTCCACCAGGAGCCGGACTACCCGAAGCTGCACATGGAGGTCCCGGACAACCTGGCGCCGGCCGAGCAGCTGCTGGCCGCGGACGCTCCCGGTGCCGGTGAGCCGGTCCTCAAGATCCTCGCGTACCACGCCGAGATCGATCCCGACGCCTTCCTCACCCTCGCCCGCCTCGCTGTAGGCGACCGTGCCAATGTCACCCGGTCCAGCCCCAGCGCCCTGCTGGAGCTCAGCGGCCCGGGTGTCTCCAAGGCCAGCACGCTCGCCCTGTGCTGTGCCGAGCGCGGTATCTCGCACGAGGAGGTGGTCGCTTTCGGCGACATGCCGAACGACGTCGAGATGCTCACCTGGGCCGGTCAGTCGTACGCGATGGGGAACGCACACCCGGATGTGATCGCGGCCGCGTCGGGGCGGACGGTCGCCAACAACGAGGACGGGGTGGCGATAGTGATCGAGCGCATGCTGGCGGAGCGGGTGTAACGGGCGTCGCCCTGGAGCACGCCCCTTACACAAGCACAGTCACCACTCGACCACGCCCCTCACGCGAGCACGGTCACAGCTCGACCCCACGCTCCGCCAGCCACGGCACCGGATCCACCGACGACCCCAGCTCCGGCGTGACCCGCACCTCGAAGTGCAGATGCGGACCGGTGGAGTTCCCGGTGCTGCCGGACTGCCCGATCCACTGCCCTGGGGAAACCCGCTCGCCCTGGTCGACAGCGGCGGAGGCGAGGTGCGCGTACTGCGAGTAGTAGCCGCCGGGGTGCTCGATCACGAGCTGGATGCCGAAGCCACCGCCGCACGACACCCTGACGACGCGTCCCGTGCCGACCGACTGGACCGGAGTGCCGACCGGTACCGCGAAATCCTGACCGGTGTGCCCGCTCGCCCACAGCTCGCCGCCGCTGCCGAAGCTCGCGGACAGTTCGTACGTCTCCACGGGCACGACCCACGCGCGTGTGACATTCAGCTGCCGCTGATCGAGTCTGACGGCACCGCCGCAGCTGCCCGCCGCGACCGACGCGTCCGCCTGGCCCTGCAACTGCCACCGCGCCTCCTCCAGCTTCTGCTCGATGTCCTTCTTCAGAGCGGCGAGTTCGACGTTCCGCCGCTCCAGCGCCTGCCACACCGCCGCTGCCCTGACCTCGTCCGCGGCCAGTCGCGCCTCGGCCCGTCGGCTCTTGTCGATGGCGTTGTTGACGGCCAGACCGGCTCGCGCGAAGGCATGCTGACCGCGCATCAGCTCGTCCGGGCTGTCCGCGAGGATGATCTGCGCGGTGAGCGGCATCCCGCCGCCGCTGCGGTACTGGGCGCGCGCGATACGGCCCAGGTCCTCGTGCATCACGGCGATCTCCCGCCGCTCGCGGTCGAGAAGTGCCTCGTGCCGCTCGGCCTTGGCCCGCTGCGCCTCGGCCTCCTGCCGCCCCGCCTCGTATCGCCGCGTCGCCACCGCCGCGTCCTCGTACAGCCGCGCCACCTGGGCACTGATGCCGGGGCCGTCGCCCGGGACGTTGTCCGCGGCGTCGGTGGGGCGGGCTACGAGGACGGCGAATGCGCACATCAGCACCGGAACCAGCAGCGGATGGCGGCGAGATGAGCGCATGTCAGCGATCGTGACCCGGTGCCGGGGCTCCGGTCCTGTTCAAGTCGTACGCATGGGGGACTCATTGCTGCGGACGGGTCACACCCGCTCTCAGTGGGGCGCTTCCCACACCACCGTCGTGCCGCCGCCGTTCTCCCCGATGCCCGGCCCGTGCCAACTGTCGCCGCCCAGGGATTCGGCGCGCCGCTTGAGGTTCTTCAGTCCGCGGCGCCGACCGCTTTCGGGGATGCCGACGCCGTCGTCCGCGGCGCTTTTAAGGAAAGGCGGGCGAAACGGCATGGCGCTGAGCGAGCCCGGCACAGTTCGGCAGCGCCCCGAAGGGGCGCGGGGCTGTGCCGATATACGGCTCCGCCGCAATGGGTCCCCCCCCCCCGCTCGATCGATCGAAGCCGAGAGTGCGGGAGCGACCAGCCACGACGAACCCGCAGATGACGCAGCGGCCTTCCAGCGAAGCGCCTAGCCCACGCCGACCAGCACCTCCGACTCCGCCTCCCGCTCCGCCATCCGCCGCAGCGGCCCCTCCACGAGGGCCAGCTCCGCGTACGTGCCCCGCTGGGCCACGCGCCCTTCCTCCAGCACGATCACCTCGTCCACCGTCTCCAGACCGGCCAGCCGGTGGGTGATGAGCAGCGTCGTACGGCCCTCGGTGGCGGCCAGCAGATCGGCGGTGAGCGCGTCCGCCGTCGACAGGTCCAGATGCTCGGCGGGCTCGTCGAGCACCAGGACGGGGAAGTCGGCGAGCACCGCGCGGGCCAGCGCGAGCCGCTGGCGCTGGCCGCCGGACAGTCGCGCTCCGTGCTCGCCGACCAGAGTGTCGAGCCCGTCGGGCAGGCTCTCGGCCCAGTCCAGCAGCCGGGCGCGCTTCAGGGCGTCGCGAAGCTCGTCCTCGGTGGCGTCCTTCTTGGCGAGCAGCAGGTTCTCCCGGACCGAGCTGTCGAAGAGGTGCGCGTCCTGGGCACACAGCCCGACGAACCGCCGTACGTCATCGCCGTCCAGTGCGCCTGCATCCACGCCGGCCAGCGTGTACGAGCCCGCATCCGCGTCCAGGAAGCGCAGCAGCACCTGTGCGAGCGTCGTCTTGCCGGATCCGGACGGGCCGACCACGGCGATCCGGTGGCCCTCCGCCAGCGTCAGGTCGAGGCCGGCGAGAGCGTCCCGCTCCTGCCCCGCATACCGGGCGGCCAGGCCCTTGACGACGACCGGGAACGGCGACGCGGGAGCCTGCCGGGGCCGCTCCGGCTCCCGTACCGGCTCGGGCGCGTCCAGCACGTCGTACACGCGCTCCGCGCTCTTGCGCACCCGCTGCCGGAACTGCACGGCGAGCGGCATGCCGAGTACGGCCTCGAAGGCGGCCAGCGGGGTGAGGACGACGACGGCCATCGCAATGCCGCTGAGCCGGCCGTCGGCGACCGCCTGGGCGCCTGTGAGGGCGGTGGCGGCGACGGTCAGGCCGGAGACCAACGCGGTGAGCCCGTCGCCGAGCGCGGTGGCCGTGGCGGCGCGCGAGGCGATCCGGGTGAGCGTGCCGTCGGCCCGCCGTGCCTCGGCGGTACGTGCGGGCAGTGCGCCGGCCACGGACAACTCGGCCGTGCCGGTGAGGAGATCGGCCACACGGGTCGCCAGCACTCCTCGCGCGGGGGCCAGCCTGCGCTCCGCACGCCGGGCGACGGCTCCGGTGAGCAGCGGCACACCGGCACCGGCCACCAGCAGTCCCACGGCGAGCACGGCGCCGGCCTCGGGCAGCAGCCAGGCCGTGAATCCGACCGAGGCGGCGGACACGACGACGGCGGCACCGGCGGGCAGCAGCCAGCGCAGCCAGTAGTCCTGTAGCGCGTCCACGTCGGAGACGAGCCGCGACAGCAGGTCACCCCGTCGGGTCCGGCGCAGCCCGGCGGGCGCCAGCCGCTCCAGCCGCCGGTACACGGCGACCCGCGTATCAGCCAGCATCCGCAGCACGGCGTCGTGCGACACCAGTCGCTCGGCATACCGGAAAACGGCGCGCCCGATCCCGAAGGCCCGCGTCGCCGTCACAGCCACCATCAGATACAGCACCGGCGGCTGCTGCGAGGCCCGCGAGATGAGCCACCCGGACGTCGCCATGAGCCCGACGGCGCTCCCGAGGGCCAGACTCCCCAGCAGCAGGGCAAGGGCGAGACGTCCGCGGTGGGCGCGCGCCATGCCGCGGATGCGGGCGAGCAGGCCGCCTGCCGTCGTCGAGACCGCCGTTTCCGGCTGGAGTGCGGGGCTGTCCGCCACCGCTTCCGCCATGCGATCGGCCGCCGATCCCTTGGACGTGACCTCCGGGGGCACGTCCGCGATGGCCTCTTCCAGCCGGACCACCCGATCCGCGACCCCCAGCAACGCCGGCCGATGCACAACCAGCAGCACCGTCCGGCCCACCGCCAGTCGGCGGACCGCCTCCACGACCTGGCCCTCGGTCGCCCCGTCCAAAGCGGCCGTCGGCTCGTCGAGCAACAGCACGGGCCGGTCCGCGAGGAAGGCCCGGGCGAGCGCGAGCCGTTGCCGCTGCCCTGCGGACAGTCCGGCCCCGTCCTCGCCGAGCACGGTGTCGACGCCCTGCGACAGCGCGTCCACGAACTCCAGCGCCCCCGCGTCCCGGAGCGCCTGTCGTACGTCGGTGTCGTCCGCGTCGGGACGCGCGAGGCGTACGTTCTCCGCGATCGTCCCGGCGTACAGATGGGGCCGCTGCGGCACCCAGGCGATCCGCGACCGCCACTGCTCCAGATCGACCTCGGTGAGATCGACTCCCCCGAGCAACACGCGTCCCTCGGCGGGTTGCACGAACCCCAGCAGGGCGTGCAGCAGCGTCGACTTGCCCGCGCCGCTCGGCCCGACGAGTGCGACCGTCTCCCCGGGTTCGACGGCGAACGACACCTCGGACACCGCGTCCGCGGACCGCCCTGGGTACCGGACCGTGACGCCTTCGAAGCGAAGCGCCCCGGCCGGCACGGCAGCGGTTCCCGATGCCGGCACCGGCGTCTGAAGCACCGCAAAGATCTCCTCGGCAGCCGAAAGCCCCTCAGCCGCCGCGTGATACTGCGCTCCCACCTGCCGTAGCGGCAGGTACGCCTCAGGCGCGAGCACAAGGATGACCAGGCCGATGTAGAGGTCCATCTCGCCATGGACGAGCCGCATGCCGATGGTCACCGCTACCAGGGCGACCGAGATCGTGGCGAGCAACTCCAGTGCGAAGGAGGAGAGGAAGGCGATCCGCAGGGTGCGCATGGTCGCCTGCCGGTACTCGTCGGTGATGCGCCGGATCGAGTCGGCCTGCGCCTTGGCCCGACCGAAGACCTTCAGGGTGGGCAGCCCCGCGACGACATCCAGGAAGTGCCCGGACAGCCGGGACAGCAGCCGCCACTGACGGTCCATCCGGGACTGCGTGGCCCATCCGATCAGCACCATGAAGATCGGGATGAGGGGCAGGGTGCCGACGATGATCGCGGCAGAGACCCAGTCCTCGGTCACGATCCGGGCCAGCACCGCCACCGGAACGACGACCGCCAATCCCAACTGCGGGAGATAGCGCGAGAAGTAGTCGTCGAGGGCATCGACTCCGCGCGTGGCAAGGGCCACCAGCGATCCGGTCCGCTGCCCGCTCAGCCAGCCCGGTCCGAGCGACCCGGCCCGCTCCAGCAACCGTCCGCGCAGCTCCGACTTCACCGCGGCACTGGCCCGGTGGGCGGCGAGCTCGGTGAGCCAGGCGACCGTGGCGCGCCCGACCGCCACAGCCACCAACAGCAGCAGGGGAGTGCCGAGTTCACCGACCGACAGCCCGTGCTGGAACGCACCGACCACCACCTCGGCGATGAGCATCGCCTGCGCGATGACCAGCGCCGCTCCGACAGCGCCGAGGCCGACGACGGCCAACAGGAAGAGCCGGGTGGCGCGGGCGTACCGGAGCAGTCGCGGGTCGATCGGTTTCACGTGAAACACACCCTCTTCTCAAGAGGCCTCATGGGGCATGTTTCACGTGAAACATGCCCCAATTCGGACTCAGTGTGATGCTCCGGCGGCAGCGTCGGCGGCAATGTGCTGCGTACCGATCCGCTTGCGGAACACCCAGTACGTCCAGGACTGGTAGAGCAGCACGATCGGCGTGGCGATCGCCGCACACCAGGTCATGATCTTCAGGGTGTACGGACTCGACGAGGCGTTGGTGACCGTGAGACTCCAGTCCTCATTGAGCGAGGACGGCATGACGTTCGGGAAGAGCGACAGGAAGAGCATGGCCACGGTGGCCACGATCGTGATGCCGGACAGAGCGAACGACCAGCCCTCGCGCCCCGCCTGATTCGCCGCCAGCGCCGCGACCAGCGAGGCGACCGCCACGATCAGGGCGACCAGGCTCTGGCCGTCACCGCTGTCGACCTGGGTCCAGAGGAGGAAGATCAACGCCAACACGGCGGTGACGAGGCCGACTTGAAGCGCCAGCTTCCGCGCCCGTACCCGGATGTCCCCGACGGTTTTGAGTGCCGTGAACACCGCGCCATGGAAGGTGAACAGCGTCAGGGTGACCAGGCCGCCAAGGACCGCGTACGGGTTGAGCAGGTCCCAGAGGTTGCCGACGTAGTCGAAGTTCTGGTCGATCTTCACCCCCCGCACGATGTTGCCGAAGGCCACACCCCACAGGAACGCCGGGATCAGCGAGGTCCAGAAGATCGCGGTCTCCCAGTTGCGCTGCCAGTTCTCCTCGGGCCGCTTCGCCCGGTACTCGAAGGCGACGCCCCGCACGATCAGGCAGACCAGGATGAGCAGCAGCGGCAGATAGAAGCCGGAGAAGAGAGTGGCGTACCACTCGGGGAAGGCGGCGAAGGTCGCGCCGCCCGCCGTGAGCAGCCACACCTCGTTGCCGTCCCAGACGGGTCCGATGGTGTTGATCAGCACCCGTCGCTCGGGCCGGTCACGTGCGAGCAGTTTGGTGAGGATGCCGACCCCGAAGTCGAAGCCTTCCAGGAAGAAGTAGCCGGTCCACAGGACGGCGATGAGGACGAACCAGACGTCGTGAAGTTCCATGACTGTGCAGCTCCCTCGGCCTAGTACGAGAAGGCCATCGGCTTGTCGGCGTCACGGGAGTCGCCGCCGATCTTCGTGGGCGGGTTCAGGTCGGCCTCGGTGAGCTCGGGCGGGCCGGCCTTGACGTACTTCGCGAGCAGCTTGACCTCGATGACGGCGAGGACGGCATAGAGCGAGGTGAAGACGATCATCGACGTGAGGATCTCGCCCTGGGAGACGCTGGGGGAGACCGCGTCACGGGTCTGCAGGACGCCGTAGACGACCCACGGCTGACGGCCCATCTCGGTGAAGATCCAGCCCCAGGAGTTGGCGATCAGCGGGAAGGCCAGGGTCCAGATGGCGATGCGCCAGTACCACTTGGTGAGCGTCGAGCCGAGTGGCTTCTTCCAGAACAGGACGAGCTGTGGCACCTCGTCATCACCGACCCGCAGATGCTGTGGCAGCAGGAACTTCTTGCGGGTCAGCCAGAGTCCGGCCAGGCCGATGGCGAAGGAGGTCATGCCGAACCCGATCATCCAGCGGAAGCCCCAGTAGGCGACCGGGATGTTGGGCCGGTAGTCGCCGGGCCCGAACTGCTCCTGCTCGGCCTTCTGGACGTCGTTGATGCCGGGGACGTACGAGGTGAAGTCGTCCTTGGCCAGGAAGGACAGCAGGCCCGGAATTTCTATGGCGACCTTGTTGTGGCCCTTTTCCACATCGCCGTAGGCGAAGACCGAGAACGGCGCCGGCGCCTCGCCGTCCCACAGCGCCTCGGCGGCGGCCATCTTCATCGGCTGCTGCTCGTACATGATCTTGCCGAGTGTGTCGCCGCTGACCGCGGTGAGCAGGCCGCCGATGGCGACGGTGACCAGGCCGAGCCGGAGCGAGGTCTTCATCTCGCGGATGTGCTTCTTGCGGAGCAGATGGAAGGCGGAGATGCCGACCATGAAGGCACCGCCGGTGAGGAAGGCGGCGGACAGCGTGTGGAAGGCCTGGGCGAGCGCGGTGTTCTGGGTGAGAACCAGCCAGAAGTCGGTGAGTTCGGCCCGCCCCTTCGCCTCGTTGATCTTGTAGCCGACGGGGTGCTGCATCCAGGAGTTGGCCGCGAGGATGAAGTACGCCGACAGGATCGTGCCGATCGAGACCATCCACATACAGGCAAGGTGGATCTTCTTGGGCAGCTTGTCCCAGCCGAAGATCCACAGGCCGATGAAGGTCGACTCGAAGAAGAACGCGATCAGGGCCTCGAAGGCGAGCGGGGCGCCGAAGATGTCACCGACGAAGCGCGAGTAGTCGGACCAGTTCATGCCGAACTGGAACTCCTGCACGATGCCGGTGACCACACCCATCGCAATGTTGATCAGGAAGAGCTTGCCCCAGAACTTGGTCGCCCTGAGGTACTTCTCCTTCTCCGTGCGCACCCAGGCGGTCTGCAGTCCGGCCGTGAGGGCGGCCAGCGAGATCGTCAGGGGGACGAACAGGAAGTGGTAGACGGTGGTGATGCCGAACTGCCATCGCGCCAAAGTCTCCGGCGCCAGAGCCAGGTCCACGTCGTCAGTCTCCTTACGTCGCCGTGGTCACAGCGGCAGTTTGCCCCTCTTGTTCCGTACATCTGGGGAGCAACTGGGACACGTTTGTGAACGCGTTCACATTCACAAGCAATTATGACCTACTGGTTTTCGACGCCCGCACGGGGGTCCCCCTTTCCGTCATCGCCCTGGCGGATGTCAACCCCTTGGCAAGCACTTCAACATCTCGTTGAACTCGTCGCATGCGGGAGGCGCTGCTTCGACACCGGTGTCTGTGTTCCACGTGAAACATCCGCCCAGCAGGTCGTCGCCCCCCGGCGCGGTCGCTTGCCGGACCCTGTCGCCCGTGCCGGACGGTGACACCGTACGTGTGGAACTGGCCGACGAATAGCAGTCGTTGGCCCCCTCGTTTGCCCCACCCACTCGCCTCACGCTTGGATGGCGCCGGTCAAGGCGAGGCCGATCGAGCCTCGAACGAGGGGGTCCGAGGGCATGCTCGATCGGCGGTTCAGGTGGCTCTGGGCGTCATACGCCGTCAGCACCTTCGGCACCTTTTTCGCCTTGGACGCGTTCCGTCTGATCGCGATCCTCGTCCTGGACGCTGGTCCGACGCAGGTGGCGTTGCTGGCCGCCGCGGGGCTGGCCGTGGGGGCGGTCGTGGCGGTGCCGCTCGGTCCCTGGGTGGAGTTCCGCCGCAAACGGCCGGTGATGATCGCGATGGACCTGGTGCGGTTCACGGCGCTGCTGACCATCCCCGCCGCCTATGCGCTCGGCCTGCTCTCCTTCGCCCAGCTCGTGGTGGTGTCGGTCGTCGTCGCCGCGGCCGACATCACCTTCATCGCGGCGAGCGGGGCCTTCCTGAAGAGCCTCGTACAGCCGCAGGACCTGCTCGTCGCGAACGGCCGTTTCGAGTCCACGACCTGGACCGCCACCATGCTCGGACCACCGCTCGGCGGGGCCGCGATCGGCCTGTTCGGCCCGGTCACGACCGTGACGGCCGACGCGCTGAGCTACTTGCTCTCCGCGTTGGGAATCCGCGCCGTGGGCGGCAAGGAACCCCGCCCGGTACGCGACGAGGGACCGCGGCTGCGCGCAGCCGACCTGCTCGACGGCTGGCGCTACATCCTCGGCCACCCGACGCTGCGCCCGCTGTTCTTCAACTCGCTCCTGGTCAACGGCCTGATCATGGCGCCGGCGCCGCTGCTCGCCGTCCTCATGCTCGGTCCGCTCGGTTTCGCCCCCTGGCAGTACGCCCTCGCCTTCGCGGTGCCGTGCACCGGCGGCCTGATCGGCTCACGGCTGGCCCGACCGCTGGCCGCCCGGTTCGGCCGGCACCGGACGCTGCTCACCGCCGGGGTGCTGCGCGCCTGCTGGCCGATCGGGCTGGCCTTCGTCGGCCCCGGCACGGCCGGGCTCGTCCTCGTCATGGTCGTCGAATTCGGGCTGATCATCTGCATCGGCGTGTTCAACCCGGTACTCGCCACCTACCGGCTGGAACACACCCCCAAGGAACGCGTCGCCCGCACCCTGTCGGCGTGGTCGATCACCGCCAAGGCCACCACCGCGGCCATGACCGCCGTATGGGGCCTGCTGGCCGGCCTCACCGACACGCGCACCGCGATCGCCATCGCCGGTGTCCTGCTGCTGGCCACCCCGCTCCTGCTCCCACGACGCGACCACGCGCCGCAGCTCGAGCCGGGCGAGGCGGCCAACAACCCTGTCTGACACGCCTACAACTCCTTACGGAACGCTTCGGCCACCTTCAGGAAGATGTCGTTCCCCTCGGTCTCCCCGACGGTCACCCGCACGCCCTCACCCGGGAACGGCCGGACGACCACGCCCGCCTGCTCGCACGCCGCGGCGAACTCGACCGTGCGCTCCCCCAGCCGCAGCCACACGAAGTTGGCCTGGGTCTCAGGCACCGTCCAGCCCTGGGCACGCAGCCCGTCGACCACACGCGTGCGCTCGCACACCAGTGAGCCGACCCGGCCGAGCAGTTCGTCCTCGGCCTGCAACGAGGCGATCGCCGCTTCCTGCGCGATCTGGCTCACGCCGAACGGCACCGCCGTCTTGCGCAGCGCCGCCGCCACCGGCTCATGGGCGATCGCGAATCCGACGCGCAGTCCGGCCAGTCCGTACGCCTTCGAGAACGTCCGCAGCACACAGACGTTCGGCCGGTCGCGGTACAGCGCCACGCCGTCCGGCACCTCGGCGTCACGGATGAACTCCCGGTACGCCTCGTCCAGCACCACCAGCACATCGCCCGGCACCCGGTCGAGGAAGCGCTCCAACTCGGTCCGTCGTACGACCGTGCCCGTCGGGTTGTTGGGGTTGCAGACGAAGATCAGCCGGGTCCGGTCGGTGATCGCGTCCGCCATCGCGTCAAGGTCGTGCACATCGCCCGGCGTCAGCGGCACCTGCACCGAGGTGGCACCGCTGATCTGGGCGATGATCGGGTACGCCTCGAAGGACCGCCAGGCGTAGATCACCTCGTCGCCGGGGCCGGCGGTGGACTGGATCAGCTGCTGGGCGACGCCGACCGAGCCGGTGCCGGTGGCCAGATGGGTCACGGGGACGGCGAACCGTTCGGACAGCTCGTTCATCAGGCCCGTGCAGGCCATGTCCGGGTAGCGGTTGAACGACGAGGCAGCGGCCGTCACGCTCTCCATCACGCCGGGCAGCGGCGGATAGGGGTTCTCATTGGAGGACAGCTTGTACGCCACCGGACCGCCGGCGGCAGCGGGCCGCCCCGGCTTGTAGGTGGGGATACCCTCCAGCTCGGCGCGCAGCTTGGGGCTGGTCTCGCTCACCGCAGTCCTCCTCGCGACCACCGGCGGACCCTGACCGGCGCCGGTTTCCAATGCTTCTCACCTTATGAGGATTCGGCGCTGCTGCGTATGGGGCGGCGGCCACCTCGTGCGCCCGGGAGCGACGGATCCCACTCGCCCCACTGACATCAGGGGCATCGCCGTACGAAGGTGTGCGAATTGTGGGGCGCGCTCACATATATCTATGCGCCGGTGGCTCGCGCCGTAGCGCGCATCACCCGTGAAGGTGAGTTGAGACCTCTTCGAAACATCGGCGACTTGGCAGGTGTGCACACGCCGACAAGTTACGTGTTGGTGTGGAAGCGCCCAACTCCCTTACTTTCCAAGGGAATTGACGGTCTGTGACCTTGCAGAAACGTGCCTGTCAACGGGTGCATATGCGTCCGCACTACCCCACCACATGAGCCCTACTATCGGCTCGCCATGACAGCAGCAGGGAAGCACCAGGTGAGCCGCGCGGAAACCTCACGTCGAGGCAGCAGGCCGGGCCGAGCGGGCATCAGAGACGTCGCCGCCGCCGCCGGAGTCTCCATCACGACCGTCTCCGACGCCCTCAACGGCAAGGGCCGGCTCCCGGACGCCACCCGACGCCATGTCCGCGAAGTCGCCGACCGACTGGGTTATCGCCCGTCGGCGGCGGCCCGAACCCTCCGTACCGGCAAGTCCGGACTGATCGGCCTGACCGTGACGACATACGGGGATGAACCTTTCACCTTCACCGAGTTCGCGTACTTCGCCGAGATGGCCAGAGCCGCCACCTCGGCCGCGCTCGCCCGCGGTTACGCCCTCGTCATCCTCCCCGCGACCTCCCGCCACGACGTGTGGTCGAACGTCGCCCTGGACGGCACGGTCGTCATCGACCCGTCCGACCAGGACCCGGTGGTCAGCGAACTGGTCCGGCAGGGTTTACCGGTCGTCTCCGACGGCCGCCCTGCCGGGTCGCTGCCGGTCACCGCCTGGGTCGACAACGACCACGAGGCCGCGGTCATGGGCATTCTCGACCACCTGGCCGACGCCGGCGCCCGCCGCATCGGCCTGCTGACCGGGACGACGACGGACACGTACACCCATCTGTCGACCACCGCATATCTGCGCTGGTGCGAGCGAGTGGGCCAGGATCCGGTGTACGAGGCCTACCCGGCGCACGATCCGTGCGCGGGCGCCGTCGCCGCCGACCGGCTGCTCGCCCGCCCCGACCGGCCCGACGCCGTCTACGGCCTGTTCGACCCGAACGGCACCGATCTGCTCGCCGCCGCCCGCCGCTACGGGATGCGCGTACCGGACGACCTGCTTCTGGTCTGTTGCAGCGAGTCCACCGTGTACGCCAACACCGAGCCGCCCGTCACCACGCTCTCCCTGAAGCCGCGCCGCATCGGCACAGCGGTGGTCCAACTCCTCATCGACGCCATCGAGGGGGTCGAATCGGACCAACCGGTCGAGCAGGTGATACCGACCGAGCTGATCGTGCGTACCTCGTCCCAGCGACGGCCGCCGCGCACGACCGTCAGCCCGCCGCGGTCGCCCAAGAAGGAATAGAACGGGGTCGGCAGCTGGGTGGCAAAGCCCGGCCCAATCGGGGCGAAAGCCGCGATGAACTGGAGTCTTGCGCTGATTCACCACCCCTGGGTCATCACATGGCGCGATCCGCATTCCTATGATGGGCCCACGACACCGCGGGCCGCTGCGACCAGGCAGTCCGACGCGGTGCAGCTGCGGCGCGATGGTGGAGGGGTCGATGACTCAGGGGGCCGGTCAGGGACCCGAGGCGGAGCGGACGGCGACGTTGCGCGACTTCCGGGTACCCGCGTATGTCCACGAGACCGGTCCGTACGTCCACAGCGCGGGCCCCGGCGAGGCCGTCAGCCCCGTCGAGGAGCCTGTGGACCACCCGGACGGTTACACGCCCACCCAGCGCGACCTGCCCGTCGTCAACCGCGGTGACACGCTTCAGGCGACCGTCGACCCCGCGTCCGCGACGACCCCGCAGTCCAATGCCGGGCCGGGTCCGCTGTACGTCGTCGGAGACGTCCACGGCTATCTGGACGAGTTGGTGGCCGCCCTCCAGGAAAAGGGCCTCATCGACACCGCGGGCGACTGGTGCGCGGGCGCCACCCGGCTGTGGTTCCTCGGCGACTTCACCGACCGCGGCCCGGACGGCATCGGCGTCATCGACCTCGTGATGCGTCTGTCCGCCGAGGCAGCCGCCGCCGGCGGCTACTGCAAGGCACTCATGGGCAACCACGAGCTGCTCCTCCTCGGCGCCAAGCGGTTCGGCGACACCCCCGTCAACTCCGGTGCGGGCACCGCCACCTTCCAGGCCGCCTGGCTGCTCAACGGCGGCCAGAAGACCGACATGGACCGTCTCCAGGACCACCACCTCCAGTGGATGGCGCGACTGGACGCCGTCGAGGAAGTGGACGGCCATCTGCTCGTGCACTCCGACACCACCGCCTATCTCGACTACGGCGACTCCATCGAGGCGGTCAACGACACCGTCCACGAGGCGCTCACCCGCAACGACGCGGACGAAGTGTGGGACCTGTTCCGCAAGTTCACCAAGCGGTTCTCCTTCCGCGACGAGGGCGGCGCCGACGCCGTGCGCTCACTGCTCGATACGTACGGCGGCACCCGCATCGTTCACGGCCACAGCCCCATTCCGTACCTGCTGGGCGAAGTCGGCTCCGAGGACGACGAGGACGATGACGGTCCCCATGTCGCGGGACCGCACGTCTACGCCGACGGGCTGGCCATCGCCATGGACGGCGGAGTGACCATGGCCGGAAAGCTGCTGGTCCAGCAACTTCCCCTGGATATGTGAACGTCCACAGGGCAGGCGTCCCCCACGGAGGTACTACCGGAGACGGCCCAGGCCAGAGGGCAATTTTTGGAAACCCCCTGTCACCGTGTGCCGTCACCGCTCTACCATCGGCTTATCCGTAGCAGGCTCCCCTCCGTTTCTGCCATACGGCTCGTCAGCGTGCGAGCCCCAAGCCCTACGGAGCATCGGGGGATGCACATGAACAGCGTTCCGCAGCACCTGCTGAGCGAGGACCGCCAGGAATACGAGCGGATCCTCGATGAGGCGCTGCGCTCCGCCCCACACCGCCCTGAACTGGCCGCTGTCGGACAGCGGCTCAACCCGGAACAGCTGCGCACCATGGCCCTCAACGCCTCCGCACTCATCACCGCGGCGGCAGCCACCGAGTACCAGCACTACGTGAAGGTCCGCGAGGAACTGCGCCAACCGGCGCCGTCCACCCCGTCGTCCGTCCGTGAATCCGGCTCCACCGAGCCGGGCACGAACGGACTGGGGCTCGCCGCCACCATGAGCGAGGTCGCCGAGACCGCCGGCGCGGGCGCCGTCGCCGTCGTCGCGGTCCTGGCACCCGTCCTCGCCGGAACAGCCGCTGCGATCTTCCTGCTCGTGGGCTACATCCTGAAGATGCTCGACCCCGCGCCGGAGTTCGCCCAGACCATGCTGACCACCGGATGGGTGTTCGGCGCCATGACCGCGGCCGCGATCCTTGTCGCCGCGGTCGGGCTGCTGATCACCGCCCTGCGCAACAGGCCCTCGCCCGACACAGGCCCCTACGGGGAACTGAGCGGGGAGGTGGCCAAGGCAAGGGAAATCTGGCGCGAGGCCGTGCTGGAGCGCGGCATCCTGCCGTTCCTGCGAGACGCACTGGCCCAACCCGGCACCGCCGCGGCACTGCACCGCACGGCACCGCCGGCAACGACCAATCGCATGCCGCACCTCGGCTACAACCGCCCGGGTTTCAGCAGCCCCGACGAAGGACCTGCCCCGGGCCACCGCCCGAGCTTCACCAGCCCGGACTACTCCAGCCCGGACTTCGGAGGCCCGGAGCACCAGCCGGACTAGAACGCCCCGGCATGACGCCCTTCGGCTTGCGCCCCCACGCAGGGGAGCGCAAGCCGAACACGGGGCTGTGGACGGCCTGTTGCTGTAGGCGCCCCAGCAAGGCTTCGACGGCCTCGGTCGCGGACCGCCCCGAACGGCACCGTCAAATCGACGCCCGACGTCGGGCCCTGAGTGCTGCCGTCAGTTCGCGATCGGCAGATACACGCGACTGCCCGCCTCCGCGAACTCCTTCGACTTCTGAGCCATGCCCTCTTCGATCTCCGCCTTGGTACCGCCGTGTTCACGGCGGATGTCGTGGGAGATCTTCATCGAAGACAGCTTCAAGCCTGAGTGAGCGGTTGCGGTTCTCCCCTTTCCGGAAGGGTGATGATCGCGATGCTCTCCGGCTGGGCTACCGCAAGGCGGGTGCCATCCGGGTGCAGGGCAACAACGGGCGTCGGAATGTGAGTGGCCCCGTAGCTGCCGTCTCTCCGGGGCACCTCCACGGTGGGCCATTCCGCCACCACGGCACCCGTCGCGACATCGATCAGCCGCGGATGCCCGTACAGCGAGACGACCGTGTCGCCCCGCGCGATCAGGGTGCCGATGCAGAAATCGACCCGGCTGCAATGGATCCACCGCCTTGCGGAGAGCGACCACACGCCCAACTGTCCTGGGCCCAGGACAGGGATCCCCTCGTCGTCGAGAGCCTGCTCCCCGGTCGCCACAGCCATGCGATCACCATCGAGCCAACAGGCCGAGACGACCTCCGCGTCGATGCCCGGGTCCGAGGGCAGCACACCACGGCCATCGAGCACGGCAGGGTCCGTCAACGCACTGGCCAGGTCGAAGACTTCGACGATCCCGTACGGATGCCAGAACCAGCCGGCCGAGAGCAGGTGTGTCCCGTCCGGGCTCACCTCCAGTCGCGAGTGGAAGACGTCCCTCGGATGGCGTTCGCCATCGGTGAGCCGCTCTCCCGACTCCGCATCCTCGATCTCAAGGACGTTGTACTCCTCCGGGCAGTGGACCAGAACCTCGCGGCCGTCCTGCAACGTCCCGAGTGCCACCGCATAGTCGAAGTCTTCCGCATAGTCGTAGCTGCGACTCAGCTCACGGACGAGCCGATCGCCATCGAGCAGCAGCGCCTCGGTACCACGCTCGGCATAGACAACGGAGTAGCGACCGGACGGGGAGACGACGCTCCGGTCGAAGGGAAACCCATGGATGACCGAGGCATGCTGCTCCACACCGTCAGGACCCCATCGGCGGCCACCCACCGCATCGACCAGATCATCGCCGTTCCACACCAGCGACTGCGCCTCAGCCGTCACCTTCAGAACGATCAAGACTCCGCCTCCCCCTCATCCCCGAACGCACGATGGCGCTGCCCCGAAGACACCCGGCCTCCGGAACAGCGCCAATCTACGGACCTCAGTCCGCCAGCGGCAGGTACACCCGGTTCCCGCTCGCCGCGAACTCCTTCGACTTCTGGAGCATCCCCTCAGCGACCTCCTCAGCCGTCGCCCCCGCAGCCGCCGTACCACCGAACTGCGCTGTGATGCTTTGGCTGATCTTCATCGAGCAGAACTTCGGCCCACACATCGAGCAGAAGTGAGCGGTCTTGGCGGGCTCGGCGGGCAGCGTCTCGTCGTGGAACTCACGAGCCGTGTCCGGGTCGAGGGCGAGGTTGAACTGGTCCTCCCACCGGAACTCGAAGCGTGCGTCGGACAGCGCGTCGTCCCACTCCTGCGCACCTGGGTGCCCCTTGGCGAGGTCGGCTGCGTGGGCGGCGATCTTGTAGGTGATGACGCCGGTCTTGACGTCGTCACGGTTGGGCAGGCCCAAGTGCTCCTTGGGCGTGACATAGCAGAGCATGGCCGTGCCCCACCAGGCGATCATCGCGGCACCGATGCCGGAGGTGATGTGGTCGTACGCCGGCGCGACGTCCGTCGTCAGCGGGCCGAGCGTATAGAACGGAGCTTCATCGCAGATCTCCTGCTGAAGGTCGATGTTCTCCTTGATCTTGTGCATCGGGACATGGCCCGGGCCCTCGATCATGGTCTGTACGTGGAAACGCTTGGCGATCGTGTTGAGTTCCCCGAGCGTGCGCAACTCCGCGAACTGCGCCTCGTCGTTGGCGTCGGCGATCGAGCCCGGCCTGAGGCCGTCGCCCAGCGAGTATGTGACGTCGTAGGCGGCGAGGATCTCGCAGAGTTCCTCGAAGTTCTCGTAGAGGAACGACTCCTTGTGGTGCGCCAGGCACCAGGCCGCCATGATCGAGCCGCCGCGCGAGACGATGCCGGTCTTGCGGTTCGCCGTCAGCGGTACGTACGGCAGACGCACGCCCGCGTGGACCGTCATGTAGTCCACGCCCTGCTCGGCCTGCTCGATGACCGTGTCCTTGTAGATCTCCCAGGTCAGTTCCTCGGCCCTGCCGTCGACCTTCTCCAGTGCCTGGTAGAGGGGGACCGTGCCGATGGGAACGGGGGAGTTGCGCAGCACCCACTCGCGGGTGGTGTGGATGTTGCGTCCGGTGGACAGGTCCATGACCGTGTCGGCGCCCCAGCGGGTCGCCCAGGTCATCTTCTCGACTTCCTCCTCGATGGAGGAGGTCACCGCGGAGTTGCCGATGTTGGCGTTGACCTTCACCAGGAACCGCTTACCGATGATCATCGGCTCGATCTCCGGGTGGTTGACGTTCGCGGGCAGCACGGCGCGGCCCGCCGCGATCTCCTCGCGGACCACCTCGGGCGAAACGTTCTCCCGGACGGCCACGAACTCCATCTCGGGCGTGATCTCGCCGCGGCGCGCGTACGCGAGCTGCGTGACCGCCTTGCCGTCCCGGCTGCGGCGCGGCTGGCGCGGCCGCCCGGGGAAGACCGCGTCGAGGTTGCGCAGGCCGCCACGCGGCGAGGTGTGCTTGATCCCGTCGTCCTCGGGGCGGACCGGACGGCCCGCGTACTCCTCGGTGTCGCCGCGGGAGATGATCCAGTTCTCCCGCAGCGGGATCAGTCCTCGGCGGACGTCTGTGTCGACGAGCGGATCGGTGTACGGGCCGGAGGTGTCGTACAGCGTGACCGACTGCCCGTTGGTGAGATGCACCTGCCGGACCGGCACGCGCAGATCGGGGCGTGAGCCCGCGATGAACGCCTTGTGCCAGCCGATGGACTTCCCGGCCTCCCCGTCGGTCTGGGTATGCGACGAAATGTCCGTCGCGTTCTCCGTGGAGGCAGGCGTGCGTGCGTCCTTGATGGTCATGAGACCTACTCCCTACGCCGGCATTACCCGGTAACAGGTTCGGCGGTCGACGCAGCCATTTCCGTCTGTCGACGTTTCATGGGGAACATCACGTGTTCCACGTGAAACATCGCGTAGACGAAGGTCAGCGCCCTCTCAGCCCGGTGCTCCGAGCTCCCGCGTGTACAAAGGTGCCCCCACGCTAGCGTCAATTCGGGCGCGCTGAACAGTGGGCCCCTCTCGTTCTTGCGATGATCGGTCGGTGACCACGACACGTCAGTCCCCGTACCCACCGCCCGAGCCGCCCCGCGGTCCCGGCTCCGGAAGCGGCCCCGCAAACGGCAACAGCCGTGTAAACGGGCCTGGTTCCGGCGGCGGTCGCGAGGCTGGGCCCGGAACCAGATCCGGAGGCCGGCACGAGCACGGGCCCGTCTCCGGCGGCGGGCCCGACCAGGGCTCGGGTGCCGGTGGCGGCCCCGGTAACGGCGGCGGGGACGGACACGGGTCCGGCGGCGGTGGCGGGCACGGACACTCGCACAGTCACGGTCCCGCGGCGCCCGTCTCCAAGCATCTGCGCAAGATCATCGCGGCGATCCTCATCCCGTTCGCCGCGGCGGTCGTCGTCGGGCTCGTGGTGCTGTGGCCGGGCGGTGCCCCGCCGCACGAGCGCACCGGGGTCGGATTCGACCGCCAGACCCAGCAGGCCACGGTCACCAAGGTGGTCGAGGTCAGCTGCAAGGACGTCAACGCCTCGGGGGAAACCCCGACCGGCGACACCTCCACCGCGGAGGGTTCCTCGGCGCAGCAACAGGCGAACGGCACCTGCAAGAAGGCGACGATCCGGGTCGACACGGGCAACGACAAGGGCCGTACGTTCACCGAGATCGTGCAGCCGGACCAGTCCCGGCAGCTGGACGAGGGCGAGAAGGTCGTGGTCGCCTACGAACCCTCCGCGCCGAAGGATCTCCAGTACTCGGTGACCGACGTCAACCGCCGCGTCCCGATGATGGTGCTCGCCGGCATCTTCGCGCTCGCCGTCGTGGTCGTCGGACGCCTGCGGGGTGTCATGGCGCTGGTCGCGCTGGCCATCAGTTTCATGGTGCTGAACTTCTTCATCCTGCCCGCCATCCTGCAGGGCTCGAACCCGCTGGTCGTGGCGGTGATCGGGTCGAGTGCCATCATGCTGGCAGCCCTGTACCTGTGCCACGGCCTGTCCGCCAGAACCTCGGTGGCCGTACTCGGCACCCTCATCTCGCTGTTTCTGATCGGCATCCTCGGCTCGGTGTTCATCGACTGGGCCTCGCTCACCGGCAACACGGACGACAACACCGGACTGATCCACGGCCTGTACCCGTCGATCGACATGAGTGGTCTGCTGCTCGCCGGCATCATCATCGGTTCGCTCGGTGTTCTCGACGACGTGACGGTCACGCAGACGTCGGCGGTCTGGGAGCTGCACGAGGCCAACCCGGCGATGGGCTGGCGCGGGCTGTACCGCGCGGGTATCCGCATCGGCCGCGACCACATCGCGTCGGTCGTCAACACACTCGTCCTCGCGTATGCGGGCGCCGCCCTGCCGCTGCTGCTGCTCTTCTCGATCGCCCAGAGCAGCGTCGGTACCGTCGCCAACAGTGAACTGGTGGCAGAGGAGATCGTGCGCACACTGGTGGGCTCGATCGGCCTGGTCGCGTCCGTGCCGGTCACGACGGCGCTCGCGGCTCTGATGGTCTCAGCCGATCGCCCGGGAGGGGAGCGGGGGGCTATGGCCGACGCGGCACCTACGGCTCCGGTACGCGGCGGGAGGGGGCGGCGGCGCAAGCGGTGAGGGGGGCGAGCAGCGCGGCCAGGTCACGCCGCTCGCCCCTCAGCAGCACACGCTCCCCGCCCCGCCCCGCAGAAGCGTTCCTGCGCGGCTCCACAACCCCGTCGAACCGTTGCATCGCCACCGCCACCGCCATCGCACCACAGCCACTCCCGTCAGCCCGCGCTCTGCTCCTCCGCGAGGATGCGGTCCAGCGCCTCGTCGAGGTGGGAGTCGAAGTCGGCGAGGGCGCCCTCCTGGCCCAGCGGCACCAGCTTGTCGGTACGGTCGAGAAAAGCCACGAGCGGCGCCGCCGAAGAACGGAACACGGCCTGGTCGCTCCCCACCTGAAGCCGGATCAGAACGTCACCAAGTGTGTCGAGTTCGGCGGGCGAGACCCGGACGTCCCCCTCTCCGCACGGCCGGCCCACCCCGTCGATCAGCAGCTCCCGCCCGAACGCCCAGGTCACCGGGGCGTCGCCCGGCAGATGAAACGTCAGCCGCACGGCATAGGGATCACCGGTCTCATAGCGCAACTCCACCGGGATGCGGAAGGAGAGCTCCTCGGACACGAGAAAGCTCATCATGACTTCTGCCTGTACGGACTCGCGCATCGCCTGTCCCGTCATTTGCCGTCGTCTGGCCGGGAATAAACCCCTTGGCACTGAAGGCATCTTGCTGAACGTACACGACAGATCACAAGGAGTGAGTTTTCAGATGCTGATAGAGATCGCGAGTGACCCCAGCAGACGCCCGACCTCGCCCTGCAACTGCCGCACCGCGGGCAGCAGCCGATCGGCTTGATGGACGGGCAGGGAAATGGCCATGGTCGCCGCCGTGGTGCCCACGGTGAGCGGAATCGCCGCACACACGGTGCCGAGCGCGTACTCCTGCCGCTCTGTCACCGGTTGCATCCGCTGCGTCCGTTCCAGGCGCCGCAGCAGCACGTGGTCGTCGCGCACGGTGTACGGGGTGATGGACTGCACGGGGTAGCGATCGAGGTGGTCACGGCGGGCCTCCTCGTCGAGTTGGGACAGCAGGCACTGGCCGATGGCGTGCGCATGGCCGGTCTCGCGAAAGTCGGCCCATTCCTCGACCGCCGGATTGCCCGGGCTGTCGGAGACGCACATGACCTCGATCTCGCCGTCCTGGTACATCGCGTAGTACACGGGTACGCCGATGGCGTCGCGCCACTTCGCGAGCGTGTCGACCACCGTGCTGCGACGTTTCTGCCCGGCGCCGCTGCTGCTCAGCCGCTCAGCTGCTTCCCCCAGGAAGAACAGCCCTTTGTCGCGGCGCAGATAGCCCTCGTGCACGAGGGTGCGCAGCAGGTGGTACGCCGTGGGCAGCGCGAGGCCGGTCTCACGGGCCAACTGCTTGGCGGGAGCGCCGTGCGCATGCCCGGCGACCGATTCCAGGAGGCGCATGGCGCGCTGGACGGATCCGATGAGCGTCGCGGAGTGCGACTGTTCGTCGGGGGCCGGTGTCTGCCGGGACTGCCGCTCCCGGGAGCCACGTTGCTCCGGGGCTCTGATGCGGGTTCCCGGAGCCAGGACGGCTGCGGGGGGTGCGTGGGGGTCTGCGGGTGCGGTGTCTGCCGTGGCCAAGGGGCACTCCCGATGCGCGAGGGGGCAGCCCGTGTGGGGGGAACACGGGAGCGGGTGTACGCCGCTCGCGGGGGTCGTACACCCCGCGTCGAATTCCGGACTTTAACCGTCTGCCACCGCTCACAGTCGGCCCGTACGGAAAACTTCCCTCGCCCGAGGGAACCGGTGATTCCTGTTACCGCTCACCGGCTCCCCGCTGTGCTCACCAGTCGCTGCGTGAGGACGAACTCGAGGTGAACTTCCGTACGACGTAGATGAGTCCACCGACCAGTGCCACGAAGACCAGCAGCTTGAACAGCAGCCCGATGACGAAGCCGACGACGCTGGCTATCAGCCCGCCGAAGACGACCAGGGCGATGACAGGCACCGCGATCCACTTCACCCACCACGGCATTCCCGTGAAGATCTCTCGCATCGCCCTTGTCCTTACTTCTCCGCCCGTTGCTGTGCCGGGTCCGTCGATGTCCGGCCCTGTCGGCGCCGGATCCTTCTGATGTCCTGCACTCGATGCTAGAGCCGCGAGGGGCCGCCGCGGGGGCCTCGCGCCCCTTGTCCTCCCCTGATCGATCCCCTAGGGAATCCCGGGTGGCAGGTCACCTCTCGGGCGGAGAGAACACCACCAGGACCCGCAGGTCCTCGCTGATGTGGTGGAACTTGTGGGCGACCCCGGCCGGAACGTACACCACGCTGCCACGCGCCACCTGTGTGGTCTCCATGCCGACCGTGATCGCGGCGCGGCCGCTCACAACGAAGTAGACCTCGTCCTGATTGTGCGGCTTCTGTGGATCATGCTCGCCCGCATCGAGCGCGTACAGGCCGACCGACATGTTCCGCTCCCGCAGAAACTGCAGGTAAGCGCCCTCGTTGGCGGCGCGCTCCGCCTCCAGTTCATCCAGCCGGAATGCCTTCATTGCCTTCGTCCGCCCTTGTCCCACTGCTCGTAACCGATCTCGTCTGCCACGATCAGACACATGAAGAATTTCGTAGTCAAGACGATCGCCAATGCGGGCGCCCTGGCGGTCGCCGTATGGCTGCTCGACAAGATCACCCTGACCGGTGACAGCACGGGCAAGAAGATATGGACGCTCATCCTCGTCGCCCTGGTCTTCGGCCTGGTGAACTTCCTGGTCAAGCCCATCCTGACGCTCCTGAGCCTGCCCCTCCTCATCCTGACGCTCGGCCTGTTCACCCTGGTGGTCAACGCGCTGATGCTGCTGCTCACCTCCTGGTTCGCCGACAAGCTCGATCTGAGCTTCCACGTCGACGGCTTCTGGACCGCGGTCCTGGGCGGCCTGATCATCTCGGTCGTGTCCTGGGCGCTCAACATGGTCCTGCCCGACGGCAAGGACTGAGTACGGCCATGGCCTACCGCGTCTGCTTCGTCTGCACCGGCAACATCTGCCGCTCCCCGATGGCCGAGGCCGTGTTCCACGCGCGCGTGGCGGAGGCCGGGCTCGGCGAGCTCGTCGAGGTGGACAGCGCGGGCACGGGCGGCTGGCACGAGGGCGACGGTGCCGACCCGCGCACCGTCGCCGTCCTCGAGGAGCACGGCTACGACAGCGACCACACGGCGCGGCAGTTCCAGGCGTCCTGGTTCTCCCGCCTCGACCTCGTCGTCGCCCTGGACACGGGCCATCTCAAGACCCTGCGCCGCCTCGCGACCACCGAGGAGGACGCGGAGAAGGTACGGCTGCTGCGCTCGTACGCCCGCCCGTCACCCGACCACCACCCCTCGACGAGTGCTTCGCACACCCCTTCTGAATCCGCTCGCGACGACCTCGATGTCCCGGACCCCTACTACGGGGGGATCGACGGCTTCGAGGAGTGCCTTGAGATGGTGGAAGCGGCGAGCGCCGGTCTGCTCGCCGCGATTCGTGAGCACGTGGAAGGACAGACGGCATGAACGATTCCGCATCGGACGGGGCTCGTCCGGGCGCCGGCGAGGGCACGCGCGCGGTTCGGGCCGGGCTGCCCGAGCCGGTCAGGCACGAGCCGACGCTGCCCGGTCCCGTGTTCGCCGCCCACTACCACCTGCCGGGCGACCCCACGGGCCCGTACACGTACGGTCGCGACGACAACCCGACCTGGACGCATCTGGAGCGCGCGATCGGCGAGTTGGAGGCCCCGGGACAGGACGGCGTCGAGACGCTGGTCTTCGCCTCCGGCATGGCCGCCATCTCGTCCGTCATCTTCTCCCAGCTGCGCTCCGGGGACACGGTCGTCCTGCCCAGCGACGGCTACCAGGTGCTGCCGCTGGTGCGCGCGCAGCTGGAGTCGTACGGCATCGAGGTGCGCACCGCGCCGACCGGCGGCGACGCCCAGCTGGGCATCCTCGACGGCGCGAAACTGCTGTGGATCGAGACCCCGTCGAACCCCGGGCTCGACGTGTGCGACATCCGGCGGCTCGTCGAGGCGGCACACGCGCGTGGCGCCCTGGTCGCCGTCGACAACACGCTCGCCACGCCGCTCGGGCAACGCCCGCTGGAGCTGGGTGCCGACTTCTCCGTGGCGAGCGGCACCAAGCAGCTCACCGGGCACGGAGACGTCCTGCTGGGCTACGTCGTCGGCCGCGGCGCCGAGGCCATGGCGGACGTCCGCCGCTGGCGCAAGATCGTCGGGGCGATTCCGGGGCCCATGGAGGCCTGGCTCGCACACCGTTCCATCGCAACGCTCCAGCTGCGGGTGGACCGGCAGAACGCCACCGCCATGGCGGTCGCAGAGGCGCTGCGCGACTGGCCCGAGGAGCTCGGGGTGCGCTACCCGGGACTGACGACCGACCCCTCGAACAAGATCGCCTCGCAGCAGATGCGCCGCTACGGGAGCATCGTCTCCTTCACGCTGCCCACGCGCGCGCGTGCCGACCGCTTTCTCGAGGCGCTGCGGCTTGTCGACGACGCGACGAGTTTCGGCGGGGTGCGGTCCACGGCCGAGCGCCGCGGACGCTGGGGTGGGGATGCGGTGCCGGAGGGCTTCATCCGCCTCTCCGTCGGCGCCGAGGACCCCGAGGACCTGGTGGCCGATGTGCGCCGTGCGCTCGACGAGTCGGCGCACTGACGGCTTCTCACCGTCCCGGACGGTGTGCGGCTACACACAACGGACGGTCCGAGCCTCCCCCCCTCGTGGCTCGGACCGTCCTCGGTTCTGCGCGCGAAGAACCGCGCGACCAAGGCTAGTTGACTCTGTGTCAGTGTCCAATCACAGTAGCGACAGCGACCTATCGACTTATTTATAGTTGGGCGCGACCGGGGGGTCAGGGGAATGCAAAGAAGGGGAGGGGTGCGCCATGGATCTGGCCTTGCTGCGCACCTTTGTGACCGTGCACAGGGCCGGCTCCTTCACTCGCGCCGCCGCGCTGCTCGGTCTGTCGCAGCCGGCCGTCACCTCCCAGATCCGCACCCTGGAGCGGCAGCTGGGGCGCCCCCTGTTCCTGCGACAGGCCCGCGGTGTGACACCGACGACCATCGGCGACGAACTCGCGCACAAGGCCGCACCGCATCTCGACGCGCTGGTCGAGATCACCGAGACCGGCCTCGACGAAGACTCTTCCGTGCGCACCCTGCATCTCGCGGGGCCCCCTGAGTTCACCGCCGAGCGGGCGCTGCCCGTGCTCACCGAACTGACCGGCGAGGACGGCCAGGGCTTCGCGCTGCGCGCCTCCTTCGGGAACGCCGAGGAGACCTTGGAGGGGCTAGCCGCAGGGCATCACGATCTGGCCATCAGTACGGCCCGTCCGCGCGGTGCCCTGCTCACGGCGACTGCGCTCTGCGACGAAGAGCACGTCCTGGTTGCCGCCCCGCGCTGGGTTGAGCAGATCGGCTCCGGGAAGGTGCGCCGCACAGGGGCACCCGTACTGGAGAACCTTCCTGTCGTCGAGGTACACGAGTCACTGCCGTTCGTCTCCCGCTACTGGGCGTCTGTTTTCGATTCCCGCCCCGCGGCTTCCGGCGCCGTCGTCGTTCCTGACCTGCGTGCGGTGCTCGCCTGCGCGTCCGCGGGCGCCGGGCTCGCGGTGCTGCCTCGCTATCTCTGTGCGCCCGCCCTGGAGCGCGGGGAGGTCGTTGCCCTGCACGAGCCCGCGGTGCCCCCGCTGCGGACGTACTTCCTCGTGGTGCGTACCGGCACGCTGGCGATGCCGCATATTGCGCGGGCTCATGAGTGGCTGCAACGGGCGGCCACCGAATGGTGTTGAGCCGCCGGCCAACAGGCAGCACGCACTGAACCCGCGCGAAGCCGCGCCGCAATGTTTCACGTGGAACATGGCGGGCCACATTTCTCCCATGACCGTCCGACCCGTGGTCAAGCGCACCGCCCGTGCCGTTCTTCTGGACGGTGACGACCTGATCCTCATCAAACGCACCAAACCCGGCATCGATCCCTACTGGATCACCCCCGGTGGCGGGGTGGAGCCGGATGATTCGACCGTCGTCGATGCCCTGCACCGTGAGGTCTACGAGGAACTCGGCGCCAAGATCATCGATGTGGTGCCCTGCTTCGTGGACACCGTCGAGCACATCGGCGAGGACGCCGGCACGACCGGAGTGAAGGTGCAGCACTTCTTCGTCTGCCACCTGGAGTCCATGGACACGGCCCTGCGCCACGGGCCCGAGGTGGACGAGCCCGCGGGCGACTACGAGATCGTACGGGTGCCGTTCACACGAGTGGGCATCGCCTCCGTACACCTCGTCCCGCTGTCGCTGCGGCACTACCTCGACGGGAACATCGAGGGCGTACTCGCGATGCACGCCCCGGACCTGGGCTGATACCGCGCCGAGGAGTCAGTCTCCGGTGGCGACGAGTTCCTCCACCGAGTCGTGCCGTATGCGCTCCGACGGGATACCGACGTCCCTCAGGGCGTCCACTCCGCTGCGGATCATTCCGGGTGGACCCGAGAGATAGGCGTCGTACTCGATCCAGGGCCCGTACTCGCGTACGGCGTCGGGGAGCTGGAGGTGCGCCTGTTGGTCGACGATCGCGCGGACCGAGAGCCAGGGGTGGGACTGCTGGAGCCTGAGCATGGTGTCGATGTCGTACAGGTCATGGCCGGTGCGGGCGCCGTAGAAGACCTCGACGGGGCGCCGCTCGCCATGCTCGGCGACGTCCTCGACGAGCGCCTTGATGGGCGCTATCCCCGTGCCGCCGCCCAGACAGAGCAGCCCGCTGGTGGTGGTGTGGTCCACCGTCATCGAACCGGCGGGCGGGCCGAGCCGGACGATGTCGCCGGGCCGGGCGCGGTGCACCAGGGCGTTGGAGACCCAGCCGGCGGGAACGGCCTTCACATGGAACGACAGCAGGCCGTCGGAGCGAGGTGCCGAGGCGAAGGAGTAGTGCCTCCATATTCGCGGCCACCACGGTGTCTCCAGGCTCGCGTACTGCCCCGCGAGGAACGGATAGGGCTGGTCCGGGCGGACGGTGATCACGGCCACGTCCGGCGTCCTGAGATCGTGCGACACGACCTCCGCGTACCACCAGGCCGGGGCACGCAGCTCGTCCACGGCAGCCGCGTCGATCATCACCTGCGAGATCGTCGTGTACGCCCGGACCCAGGCCGCCTCCGTCTCCGCGTCCCAGATGGGTTCGGCGTATCGGCTCAATGCGCCGATGAGGCACTCGCCGACGGCCGGGTAGTGCTCGGCGCGGGTGCCGTACTTGCGGTGGCCGCGGCCGAGGTTCTGAAGGTACTCGACGAGGACCGGGGTGTTGTCGATGTGCTCGGCCGCGGTCAGCAGCGCCTTGAGCAGCCGGTCCCGCTGGGTGTCCATCGCGGCCGGGAACAGCGACCGCAAGTCGGGATGGCGTACGAAGAGCAACGCGTAGAAGTACGAGGTGACTTTGTCGGCCACCGGGCCGACCTCGGCCATGGTCCGGCGGATGAGGACGGCGTCCGGCGACGCGTCGCCCTCGGACTGGCCTGACCGCTGGACGGGCACGTGCTGCTCCGCCGCGGGCGGCGGGGCGACCGGGGCGGGGGCGGGAGGCGCTGCTGTGTGCTCCCGTGCGGCGAAACCGGCGTTCGGGGTGGGGCGGGTGTCACCGACGCCCGTTGCGGGTCGTCGGTCGGTGACGACCGATGCCGGGGCTCCGGCCGGGAAGGCCTGCGGCGGCGTGGGACTTGACGGGCTGCCAGCCGGGGCGGTGAGCGGTACGGCGGGGCCTGTCGGGTGGCCCGCCGGGGAGGGCTCTGGAGCGGCAACTACTGGGCCGCTGGCCGGGAATGAGGGCGCCGGAGCAGGGCCTGCCGAGCCACCGGCCGGGAATTGAGGCGCCGGAGCAGGGTCTGCCGAGCCACCGGCCGGGAATTGAGGCGCCGGAGTGGGGCCTGCCGTGACATCAGCGGGCGTTGGGGCAGCCGGTGCGGGGTCGTGCGCCTGTGGCTCCGCATCGGTGGCCGTCGCGGGCCCGCTCACCGACTCAGTGGCGGACGCGGGCCCGCTCATCGGCTCCGTGGCGGACGCGGAGCTGCCCCTCGGCCGCATTCCGGCCAAGCGGCTGCCTTCCGCCACGTCCTGCTCGCCGCCCGGAGTCGTCGGCGGCTGCTTGCGCGGCGTGAACCAGCCGCCCCCGCCGCCGGAAGTGCCGTTGTCGGCCGACGTGGTGGTCGGAGCGTCCATGGTGTGCCTCGCCTCGAGCATCTTTCGGTCGGTCTGCGCACTTCCCCAGTCGGAAGGTGCCTGCTTTCCCCCGCAGACGGTTTGCTGTCCCGTTCGGTGCCGCGGCCAATGCGGCCACATTCAACCCGTATTCGTGCTCCGTACGGACAAGTAAGGCGAGAGTGTGACATTGGCCGCAGTACTGTCCTCGCAGCGTCCCACTCCGCATGGAGGTCTCAGCCGCATAACCCGGAATGCGGGTCTTTGATCTCTCCGTCCCGTTAGGCTGCATTGCCCTGCTCTCGATCCGGACGGGGTGCTGGACACCTCGCCCCACCGGAAGCGAACCGGAGTCGACCATACCGGCCGCCGCCCCGATCACAAGTCCCCCCTTGCTCCCCCACGAATAGGGCGGGAGGGCGAACCAGCAATTCCCTCAATTACCGGGCGGGTCGCACCAATTCATAGGCTTCCCATAGATCTCTCCCCTTGTAGGAATGCGTCGCGAGACCCGAGAGACGCCGGTCAGCGTTGACCGCGACGGAGACCGGCACCACGCCGAACAGATCCGTGTCCGACGACGAGTCGCCATAGGCGATGCAGTCGGCCCGGGTCACTCCGAACTCCTGACACAGCATGTCGGCGATTTTGACCTTGGCCGCACTGCTGAGCACTCCGGCGGGGTCCACTGGCTCGGTGAACGGGAGCGCAGGAAAGCGGGATCCGTACGCCGCGTGCGCGCCCCAGGTGGTGAGGCGTTCGACGAAGAACGACGGCGAGAGTGAGACAACGGCGCAGTAGTCACCTTGCGCTGTGATCTCCGCCCACACATCGCGGATTCGCGTCAGCCATGGCGCCCCCTCGAAGGCGGCGGACACATGCGCTTCGGTGAGATCCGCCCACAGCGCGTGCACCCTCGTCGCATACTCGGGCGGCCCGATCCGCCCCGCCGAGATCGCCTGCTCCAGCAGCACCGTCTCGGCCTCAAGTCCGAGCTGCCGTGAGATCTCCATGGGTGCGGAGGTGCCATGGAGCAATGTGCCGTCCAGGTCGAAGAGATGAAGGCTCGCCATGGACCTTGAGGCTAGTGGGACGCATCGGCGGCATCCGGCACGAGGCCGTCCGGAAAGGCGGGGTCTGAGCGCCCGACGCCCTCCGTTCGCCCATGTTTCACGTGAAACATCCGGCACCCGTCGCGCCGCTTTGCCGACGACTGTGACATGGCCAAAAGGTCGTACAACTCCCTGGAAACAAGTGGACGCCGAGGGTACGCGTCGGACAGCCTGACCTGCGTGCCGACTCCTTCCCTCGCCGCTCTGCCCATCCGCCGTCTGACGCTTCGCGATCTCACCGCCTGCGCAGACTTGTCCGAGGACCGGGGGTGGCCCCGTGAGGAGCACAAGTGGAGCTTCCTCCTCACTGCCGGGAAGGGCTACGGCATCGACGACCCCGACGGGGGGCTCGTGAGCGCCTGCACCGTCACGGAGTACGGCCCCCGGGAACGCCCCGAACTCGGCGCCATCGGCATGGTCCTGGTCGCCGAGCGGTACGCCGGCCAGGGCATCGGCCGCCGGTTCATGCGTCACATCGTGTCCGACCTGGGCACCACGCCGCTGACACTGCACGCGACACCGAATGGCCGCCCTCTGTACGAGGAAATCGGCTTCAAGGTCACCGGCTGGGCCGAGATGCTGCGCGGGCACTTCACTCCTGGCGGTCGCAAGCCCGGGGTCACCACCCGCTCCGCCACCGCCAAGGACCTCACGGCGATCCTCCGGCTCGACGAGGAGGTGTTCGGCGCGGATCGCACGCACATCGTCACGCGCCTGCCCGCCTTCGCCGACCGACTGCGCGTCGCCGAGGACAACGGCCGAATCGTCGGGTACGCGGCCGCCTGGCCCAACATGGACACGCACGTCGTAGGCCCGATGATCGCTCATGACACGGAAACCGCCAAGGCGCTGATCGCCTCGCTGGCCGCCCACACCGACCGCCCGCTGCGCACGGACATCGACGTGCGTCACGAAGAGCTGCTGGCGTGGGCGAAGAAGCGGGGTCTGGCCTCCGTCGCCTTCAACACAGTCATGACATACGGCATCTCGGAACTGCCCGGCGACTGGACCCGGCGGTTCGCCCCGCTCACGGTCGCCGCCGGCTGAGACCCCCGACACGCCGACACCGGTCCCCGTGCATCCACGGGGACCGGTGCAGCGCCGAGGCAGATCAGTGGTGTACGGCGGTCTGCCGCTCGGCAGGCACAGCACCGGCCACGACGGCGCTGGGCGCACTCTCGCGGCGCTCCAGGGCCGCCGAGACGAAGGCCAGGACCAGGGCCGCCGCAGCCAGAAGGGCGCCGACCCAGTTGGGGGCGGTGTAGCCGAGGCCACCCGCGATGACGAGGCCGCCGAGCCAGGCGGACAACGCGTTGCCGAGGTTGAAGGCACCGATGTTCACAGCCGAGGCCAGGGTCGGGGCGCCGTGCGCCTGGTCGAGCACACGCTTCTGCAGGGGCGGGACGGTGGCGAAGCCCAGGGCGCCGATGAGGGCGATCGAGACGGCCGCGAGGATCTTGTTGTGCGCGGTGAACGTGAACAGCGCGAGGACGACCGCCAGGGCGCCCAGGGAGACGTACAGCATGGGCATCAGGGCCCGGTCGGCGTACTTGCCGCCGACGAGGTTGCCGCCCACCATGCCGAGGCCGAAGAGGACCAGCAGCCAGGTGACGGAGCCGTCGGCGAAGCCTGCGACATGGGTCATCATCGGCGCGATGTAGGTGATGGCCGCGAAGACACCGCCGAAGCCGAGGACGGTCATCGCCATGGCGAGCAGGACCTGCGCGTTCTTGAAGGCGGCCAGTTCATGGCGCAGGTGCACGCCCTCCGCCTTGGGCAGGTCGGGGACGAGCTTGGCGATGCCGGCCAGGCCGACGACGCCGAGAGCGGCGACGATGCCGAAGGTGACGCGCCAGCCGACGGACTGTCCGACCAGCGTGCCCAGCGGGACGCCGACGACATTGGCGACGGTGAGCCCGGTGAACATCATCGCGATGGCTCCGGCCTTCTTGTCCGGGGCGACCAGCTCGGCCGCGACGACCGAGCCGATGCCGAAGAAGGCGCCGTGGGCGAGTGAGGCGACCACACGACCGGCCAGCATGACGCCGAAGGCGGGGGCGAGGGCGGAGAGCAGGTTGCCCACGATGAACAGGCCCATCAGCAGCATCAGCATCCGCTTGCGGGAGACCTTGGTGCCGAGCACGGTCATCAGCGGTGCGCCGAACATGACGCCGAGCGCGTAGCCCGTCACCAAGAAGCCGGCCGTGGGGATCGAGACCCCGAAATCGCCCGCCACCTCGGGCAGCAGGCCCATGATCACGAACTCGGTCGTTCCGATTCCGAAGGCCCCGATCGCTAGGGCCAGAAGCGCGAGAGGCATGGGGGGACACCTTCCCAGACGATTGCAGGAGCGCTTTGCATACGCCTACAATAATTGCACACGCCTGATATTTGCAACAGCGGGCTATTGCGAGCCTGGTCTATCCTGGTGTCAGCCGCTCCGAGACGGAGGAACACGCCAATGACAGCGACGGACCCCGCGCTCACCGCACTCGCTCAGGGCTGGTGCGCGCTCTCCCTGCTCCACGGGAGGATCGAGGCCCACATCGAACGAGCCCTACAGGCCAAGCACGACCTGAGCGTGCGCGAGTACTCCCTGCTCGATGTCCTCAGCCGCCAGCACGACGGAGACGGAGGCCATCTACAGATGAAGCAGGTCGCCGACGCCGTCGTGCTCAGCCAGAGCGCCACCACGCGGCTGGTCACACGGCTCGAGGACCGCGGCCTGCTCACCCGCTACCTGTGCCCCACCGACCGCCGAGGCATCTACACGAACGTCACCGAGGCAGGCCTCAAGCTGCTGGCAGAGGCGCGGCCCACCAATGACGCCGCGCTGCGCGAGGCGCTCGACGAAGCGGCGAGGAACCCCGAGCTGGCCCCGCTGGTACGCGTCGTGGAGTCGCTCAACGTGCCCGCGTAGGGTGCGGGCATGGGAGATCTTGAGATACGTCCCGCCACCGGGGACGACGTTCCCGCGATCGTGGCCATGCTCGCCGACGACCCCTTGGGCGCCCAGCGCGAGTCGTCGGACGACCTGACGCCGTATCTGGCGGCTCTGGAGCGCCTCAGCGGCGATCCGAACCAGCATCTGGTCGTGGCCGTAAGGGATGGGCGGATCGTCGGGACCCTGCAGCTCACGATCATCCCTGGGCTGTCGCGCAAGGGGGCGACCCGCTCGATCATCGAGGCGGTACGCATCCTCACGGACGAGCGCGGCAGCGGTCTGGGCACACAGCTCATCGAGTGGGCGGTCGACGAATCCCGGCACCTGGGCTGCCAGTTGGTCCAGTTGACGTCCGACGCCTCCCGGACCGACGCCCATCGCTTCTATGAGCGACTGGGCTTCGAGGCCTCGCATGTGGGATTCAAGCTCTCGCTGTGACGGAGGGTCCTGTTTCACGTGAAACAGGACCTCCTCGTGTCGTACGCACCGCCCGACGGGCTACCGGATACCGCGCCAGCCCTCCGGATCGACCCCGCCCGGCACAGAAGCCGTCTCGTCGTACGGCTGACGCGTGAACACGAACGACCCGAGGTCCAGGTGGTCCACGGTCCCGTCCGGGCGCGGTACGGCCCGTAGAAGCTCTCCGGCGTAGTAGCCCTCCAGGCCGGTCCAGGTGCCGTCCCCGTTCGACCGGAAGCGCGAGCGGCGGCCATTGCCGGACAACGGCTCCAGTGAGACGCCCTCTCCGGCTGTGAGCCGCAGCGCGAAAGCGTGCGTCCCCCAGTACCACTGGCCCGCCAACTCCAGTGCGGACGCGTCGACTTCGGTCACAGGACGCCACGCTTCGGGGATGCGCGGCTCGGCTTCGGCGACGATGCCCACGAGGTCGCCGGCGACGTCGGCCAGCAGCGGGCCGGAGGTGCAGTTGGCCAGGACGACGGCCGCCACATCATCCGCCACGCTGAGCCTGAGGCACGCGAGGAAGCCCGGCAGCGATCCCGAGTGACCGACGAGGGTCCGCCCGTTCCGATGACTCATCTCCATACCCAGGCAGTACGTATAGCCGCTCGCCACGTCCGCCGCCTCGACCGCTGCCGCCGGCGTCCGCATCTCCCGTACCGTTTCCGCACTCAGCACCCGGTCGTCGCCCTTGGCCAGGAACACGGCAAATCGCGCCAAGTCAGCTGTCGTCGACCAGAGTTGACCGGCGGGAGCCATCCGCCCCAGGTCCTCGGCCGGCTCGGGCAACATCACATCGGCCCAGGGATGCACGGCCCAGCCGCCCGCATGCGGCGCCTGGGGTTGAGCGCTCGTACGGTTCAGGCCCAGAGGTTCGAGCACTTCACGCCGTAGTACGTCCTCCCAGGCAGCGCCCCTCAGCTTCTCGACGAGCGCCCCCAGCATCGTGTAGCCGGGGTTGGAGTAGTGGAAGCGGCGGCCGACCGGGTGCACGAAGGGCTGCTTGCCGAGCACATCTGCCAGCTCGGGGCGCAGGGTCCCCGGCGTTCGCTCCCACCACGGCGCGGGCGACTCGGCCGCCAACCCGCTGGTGTGCGCGAGGAGATCGGCGATGGTGGCCTCCCCCGCGCCGGTGCCCGGCAGATGCTTCTCCAGCGGGTCACCGAGGTCGAGCACTCCCTCGTCACGCAGCCTCAGCACGAGAACAGCCGTGAAGGTCTTGGTGATCGAGCCGATCCTGTACTGCACGTTCTCGTCGGGCGCATGCCCGTCCACCGAGGTCCGGGCACCGTGCCACAAGGCCCGGCCGTCCCGCACCACCGCGGCGACCAGCGACGGGGCACGTCCTTCGGCCTGGGCGATCGCGATCCGGTGCAGCAGCGCCCGGCGCGTGCCGGGAAGCAACTCTTCCTGAGATGTGGTCATGCCCCCAGTCCATCCGGCGGCACGGCACACGTCGAGCGCATTTCCACGTGCCCACCCGACGGCATGCGGGTCTCACCGCGCACGACATGTCGACCTTGTTCGGCCTGCGGGCGTCTGGCTGTCTCACGGGTTGCCACCCAAGATCAGTCTCACATTCATGGCACTTCTACGGCGGCAACCGGGATACCGGTCCGCAGCCCGAGTATTCGGCGGACGGCGGGCCCTGAACGCGGAAGGATGGCCGACATGACATTGCCTGCCCTCCCCGAGGAGTCCTTTCGGCGCGTTCTCTGCGTCGTCGCGCACCCGGACGACATGGAGTACGGCACGTCCGCGGCCGTCGCCCGCTGGACCACGCGCGGCATCGAGGTCGGCTATCTCCTGCTCACCCGCGGCGAGGCCGGCATGCCGAACCCTCCCGAGGAGACGGCACGCCTGCGCGTCGCCGAGCAGCAGGCCGCCTGCGCCGTCGTCGGCGTCCAGCACCTGACCATCCTCGAACATCCGGACGGCGTGCTCGTCTACGGCCTCGACCTGCGCCGGGACATCTGCCGGGAGATCCGCCGATTCAAGCCCGACACCGTGCTCAGCAGCGGTTACGCGATCGAGACGCCCTATGGCTTCGACCAGGCCGACCACCGCGCGGCCGGGCTCGCGACCCTCGATGCGGTGCGCGACGCGGGCAACCGGTGGGTCTTCCCGGAGCAGGTCGACGATGAGGAGCTCGAACCGCACTCCGTGCGCTGGCTCATCGTCCCCGGACTCGCCGACTTCGGCGCGACCCACGGCGTCGAGGTCACGGGTGAGCCGCTGCGCCGCGGCGTCGCCTCGCTCAAGGCGCACGCCGCGTACCTGGCCGCGCTCCCGGACCACCCCGCCCCCGAGGACTTCATCCCGAAGTTCACCGCGATGAGCGGCAAGGCCATGGACGTCGAGCACGCCGTCCTGTTCCGCGCCCACGACCTGCAAGCACCACCGGAGCTCTTCACCGAAGCCGTGCAGGACTGACTCGGGGCAACCCGGTGACGATTTGCCCGTCAGGATCCTTGAGTCAGGGTCAGTCCTGCGGAGTGAGCAGGACGATCGGGATTTCGCGGTCGGTCTGCTGTGCGTACTCGTCGTACAGCGGGAAGATCCGCGCCATCTGGAGCCAGAAGGGCTCACGTTCGGCCGGGGACGCGACCCGGGCCCGAGCGGTGAACCGACGGCCGCCGACCTGCACCCCTACGCTCGGGTCCGCCCGGAGGTTCTTGAACCACTCCGGATCTTCGTCGGTGCCACCCGAGGCCAGATACGCACGAGTCTGCTCAGCGACCCAGTCCCATTGCGAGTCGGTGGCGTGGTCAAGGTCATCAGCAACAGCCATGACGGACGGTCCTTTCTGGAACGGAAGTCCGATGACACGGCCCGTCGTGGCCGCTCGTGCCCCTGGGACGGAGCTGGCGCAGTGTTCTCGACACAGCAGTCCCTGTGATCGCAGTCACGGCCCTGCCGGGCGCGGCAGGGCGTAGGGATGGACCATCAGCAGGTACTCGTCGATCAGGTCTGCGCCATGTCCACGAAACGCGAGTAGTGCCCCTGGAAGGCGACCGTGATCGTCGCCGTCGGGCCGTTACGGTGCTTGGCCACGATCAGGTCGGCCTCGCCCGCGCGCGGTGACTCCTTCTCGTAGGCGTCCTCGCGGTGCAGCAGGATGACCATGTCGGCGTCCTGCTCGATGGAGCCGGATTCACGCAGGTCGGAGACCATCGGCTTCTTGTCGGTGCGCTGCTCGGGACCACGGTTCAGCTGCGAGAGCGCGATGACCGGGAGCTCCAGCTCCTTGGCCAGCAGCTTGAGGTTACGGGACATGTCCGAGACCTCCTGCTGACGGCTCTCGGCTCGCTTGGAGCCGCCGGACTGCATCAGCTGGAGGTAGTCGATGACGACCAGCTTGAGGTCGTTGCGCTGCTTCAGCCGGCGGCACTTGGCGCGGATCTCCATCATCGACAGGTTCGGGGAGTCGTCGATGTAGAGCGGGGCGGCGGAGACGTCCGGCATCCGTCGGGCCAGTCGTGTCCAGTCCTCGTCGGTCATCGTGCCGGACCGCATGTGGTGCAGGGCGACACGGGCCTCGGCGGACAGCAGGCGCATCGCGATCTCGTTGCGCCCCATTTCGAGGGAGAAGATGACACTCGGCAGGTTGTTCTTGATCGACGCGGCGCGAGCGAAGTCCAGCGCGAGTGTGGACTTACCCATGGCGGGTCGCGCGGCGATGACGATCATCTGGCCCGGGTGCAGGCCGTTGGTCAGCGAGTCGAAGTCGGTGAACCCCGTGGGCACACCGGTCATCTCGCCGCTGCGCGAACCGATCGCCTCGATCTCGTCGAGCGCGCCCTCCATGATGTCGCCGAGCGGCAGGTAGTCCTCGCTGGTGCGCTGCTCGGTGACCGCGTAGATCTCGGCCTGCGCACGGTTGACGATCTCGTCGACGTCGTCGTCGGCCGCGTATCCCATCTGGGTGATGCGGGTGCCCGCCTCGACCAGGCGGCGCAGGACGGCCCGCTCGTGCACGATCTCGGCGTAGTACTCGGCGTTCGCCGCCGTCGGCACCGTCTGTACGAGCCCGTGGAGATAGGACGCGCCACCGACCTTGTTGATCTCGCCGCGCTTGGTGAGCTCGGCGGCGATCGTGATCGGGTCGGCCGGCTCTCCCTTGGCGTAGACGTCGAGGACCGCCTGGAAGATCGTTTCGTGCGCGGGCTTGTAGAAGTCGTTGCCCTTGAGGATTTCGACGACATCGGCGATGGCGTCCTTGGACAGGAGCATGCCGCCGAGGACGGACTGCTCGGCGTCGAGGTCCTGCGGCGGTACGCGCTCGAAAGACGTGCCCCCGCCTTCCCAGGCGCCGCCCTCCCGGCCCCGGTCGTGCTGCTCGCCGCGGCCTCCGTCGCCGCGTCGGCGCGAGGCGGGCAGACGATCACCTGGACCGCTGTCGGCCCACGGGTCGTCCAAGGGCTCGGAAATACTCACCGAGCCACCTCCTCCCGTCCGCCGAGCGGACCCTCGCCGTGCCCCTCTGTTCTACGGCACGGCACTGACAAATAAGAGGCCCAACTCCGGTTCTGACGCGTCGGTTTTGTGAGGCTTTCCAGGCCGACGGACGGAGCGGGCGCCGGACCACCGTAGGCCCGTCGGCACCGTCAGCCAATCTGGTTATCCACAGGCCATGTGGACGACTGCCCGGATGCTGTGGAGAACTCCGTAAAACCTGTGCACGACCCGGTGGACAGGCCTGTGAACAAGCCGCCAATTCTCCGGCGATGCCCGCCTTGACCTGCACTTTTCCCATCCACCGGCTGTGCAGAAGAAAAACTTTCCCAGTCGGGCCAAGATCACTTCGAACTGTGTACGGGAGTGCACAGGCCGAGACGGTAAGTAAGGGGCGTACTGCCTTTGCATCTCTTACCTGTGGACGATTACATTGATGCTCATGACACAGGCTCCAGCGACCTCCCGGGCCGCCCGACGACAGCACGATCGAGAGATCGTCGCACTGGCCGTCCCGGCCTTCGGCGCACTCGTCGCCGAGCCCCTCTTCGTCATGGCCGACAGTGCGATCGTCGGCCATCTCGGCACGGCACAACTCGCCGGACTCGGGGTTGCCTCGGCCCTCCTCATGACAGCCGTCAGCATCTTCGTCTTCCTCGCCTACGCCACCACGGCGGCCGTTGCCCGACGCGTCGGCGCCGGCGACCTCCAGGCCGCCATCCGCCAGGGCATTGACGGTATCTGGCTGGCGCTCCTCCTCGGTGCGTCGGTCGTGGCCGTCGTCCTGCCCACGGCACCAACCCTCGTGGACCTCTTCGGCGCCTCGCACACAGCAGCTCCGTATGCGACCACCTATCTAAGGATCTCGGCGCTCGGCATACCGGCCATGCTCGTCGTGCTCGCCGCGACGGGTGTCCTACGCGGACTACAGGACACCAAGACGCCTCTCTACGTCGCCATCGCGGGCTTCGTCGCCAACGGCGTCCTGAACGTGGGTCTCGTCTACGGAGCCGACCTCGGCATCGCCGGCTCCGCCTGGGGCACCGTCATCGCCCAGTTCGGCATGGCCGCGGCCTACCTCGTAGTAGTCGTCCGGGGGGCCCGCAGACACGGCGCTTCGCTGCGCCCCGACGCCCCCGGGATCCGGGCCTCCGCGCACGCAGGCGTGCCCTTGCTGGTGCGCACGCTCTCTCTGCGCGCCGTCCTGATGATTGCCACGGGCGTTGCGGCCCGCCTCGGTGACGCCGACATCGCGGCGCACCAAATCATCCTGTCCCTCTGGAGTCTGCTCGCCTTCGCCATGGATGCCATTGCGATCGCCGGGCAGGCCATCATCGGGCGTTACCTGGGTGCCGGGGACACCGAGGGCGCCCGCGCCGCATGCCGACGCATGGTGGAGTGGGGTATCGCCACCGGGGTCGTACTGGGCCTGTTGGTAGTGGTCGCCCGCCCGCTCTTTCTGCCGCTGTTCACCAGCGACTCCGCAGTCAAGGACATCGCACTGCCCGCCTTGCTGATGGTGGCCCTCTCTCAGCCGATCTGCGGCATCGTGTTCGTCCTGGACGGCGTACTGATGGGCGCGGGCGACGGACCCTATCTCGCGCGGGCGATGGTGCTCACCCTTGCGGTCTTCACTCCTATCGCCCTTCTCGTCCCCGTACTCGGCGGAGGGCTCACCGCGCTCTGGGCCGCCATGACGCTGATGATGGCAATCCGGATGCTGACCTTGTGGCGGCGTACCCGCTCGGGCCGTTGGATCGTCACGGGCGCGACCCGCTGAGCGTTTCACGTGAAACGACGTAGTGACCGTTTCACGTGAAACACCGTGGGCCGCCATGTTTCACGTGAAACACGCGCCGTTCCACACTCTCCAGTCCACGACACCAGCGCAATGGACACGGCAAGGGGCCGCACCCAGTGGGTGCGGCCCCTCTTTCAGCTATGCCGAGCGCAGCGATCAGGCCGCGACAACCTCGATGCTGACCTTGGCGGCAACCTCGGGGTGCAGACGCACGGACGTCGCGTGGGCGCCCAGGGTCTTGATGGGCGCACCGAGCTCGATGCGGCGCTTGTCGACCTCGGGGCCACCGGAAGCCTTGATCGCGGAAGCGATGTCGGCCGGGGTGACGGAACCGAAGAGACGACCGGCGTCGCCGGAGCGGACGGCCAGGCGGACCTTGACACCCTCGAGCTGAGCCTTGATCTGGTTGGCCTGCTCGATGGTCTGGATCTCGTGGATCTTGCGAGCACGACGGATCTGCTCGACGTCCTTCTCGCCGCCCTTGGTCCAGCGGATCGCGAAGTTCCGCGGGATCAGGTAGTTGCGAGCGTAACCGTCCTTGACGTCGACGACGTCGCCCGCGGCACCGAGGCCGGAGACCTCGTGGGTGAGGATGATCTTCATTTGTCGGTCACCCTTCCCTTAGCGCGCGGTGGAGGTGTAGGGCAGCAGCGCCATCTCACGGCTGTTCTTCACGGCCGTGGCGACGTCACGCTGGTGCTGCGTGCAGTTGCCGGTCACGCGGCGGGCACGGATCTTGCCGCGGTCGGAAATGAACTTCCGCAGCATGTTCGTGTCCTTGTAGTCCACGTACGTGACCTTGTCCTTGCAGAAAGCGCAGACCTTTTTCTTAGGCTTGCGCACAGGCGGCTTCGCCATGGTGTTTCTCCTGTGTGATCAAGAAGTGTGGGTACGACCCGCCTTCGACCACGGGCATACAGCCCGAAGTACTAGAAGGGGGGCTCGTCCGAGTAGCCGCCGCCACCGCCGCCGGAGCCGCCGCCGGAGTTTCCACCCCAGCCACCGCCTCCGCCCTGCTGGCCACCGGCGGGAGCGCCGGTTGCCCACGGGTCCTCGGCGGGAGCACCGCCGCCGGCCTGCTGACCGCCGCCGGAGCCACCGCCCCAGCCGCCGCCACCCTGGCCGCCACCGCCGCCGCCACCCTGGCCACCGCCGAAGCCGCCACCGCCACCCTGGCCACCGCGGCCGGCGGTCTTGGTGACCTTGGCCGTGGCGCTGCGCAGGCTGGCACCGACTTCCTCGACGTCCAGCTCGTAGACCGTGCGCTTGACGCCCTCACGGTCCTCGTAGGACCGCTGCTTCAGCCGGCCCTGCACGATGACGCGCATGCCTCGCTGGAGCGACTCGGCGACGTTCTCCGCCGCCTGACGCCAGACCGAGCAGGTGAGGAAGAGGCTCTCGCCGTCCTTCCACTCGTTCGTCTGGCGGTCGAAGGTGCGGGGAGTGGACGCGACACGGAACTTCGCGACCGCCGCACCGGAAGGGGTGAAGCGCAGCTCGGGGTCGTCGACAAGATTGCCGACGACCGTGATGACGGTCTCGCCTGCCATGGGGGAACCTCTCGGCGGGTTTGCTGCTGGCTGCTTGTGCTGCTACTCGAATCCCGAGATCAGCTGAGCGGGAAGCTCAGTGGGTCTCGGGGCGGAGGACCTTGGTCCGGAGGACCGACTCGTTCAGGTTCATCTGGCGGTCGAGCTCCTTGACGACCGCAGGCTCGGCCTGCAGGTCGATGACCGAGTAGATGCCCTCGGGCTTCTTCTTGATCTCGTACGAGAGACGACGACGGCCCCAGGTGTCGACCTTCTCCACCTTTCCGTTGCCCTCACGGACGACGGAGAGGAAGTTCTCGATCAGCGGGGAGACAGCGCGCTCCTCGAGATCGGGGTCGAGGATGACCATCACTTCGTAGTGACGCATATGGAACCCACCTCCTTTGGACTCAGCGGCCACGGTCGTTCCGTGGCAGGAGGGTTGTGATGCGTTGCGCACCAGTGTTTGCCAGTAAATCAGCCGCCACTGACAATCGGCGGTTCCCCATGGGATTCCGACCCGTGACGAGGGCATACACCAGTGCAGACGCTACAGAGTACCCGCACTCCGGCTTCCGGTTGAAATCCGGCCGCCGGCAACGACACTCTGTACACATCGGGTGTGTATGGCGCTACGATGCGCCGTCTTCCGCAGGAGGTGCCCTATGGCACAAGCATTGCGACCCAACACCGTCGGAGGCCTGTTCGCGACGGACGGCAAACCCCACCCGCTCCAGGACACGCTTCTCGCGGTGACCCTGGTGCTGGGCATCGTCTCGTTCGTCACGGCGATGTTCCACAGCCTGCACCTGCTCAGCTCCTGGGCGGGCCTGGTGGGGATCGTCACCGGCGCCTACGGGCAGTGGATCTCGGAGACGACCCGCGAACGCTTCGGTCTGATCCTGGGCCTCGGCGCCGCGGCGATCGGCTTCTTCCTGGGCATGGCGCACGGCGGCCTCTTCGGTGGGGTCTTCGGCTGACGCCAAGGACACTGTCCCCAACACCGCGGCATGCCTCGGCGGCCAACAGGCCGGGGCGAAGCTTCCGTATGCCCAGTCGGGGCGCTCCCAAGGCGCAGTAGGCTTCGGCGCTAGAGCCGGAGCCCCTGTACCCATGGGGACGAACCAGCCCGAGGAGCACCCTGAATGAGCCTGACCCTGAGGACGATCAGTCGCGAGCAGCATCTGGCGTATATCCAGACCCTGCCGGCGGCGAGCCACATGCAGGTTCCGGCCTGGGCTGATGTCAAGGCGGAGTGGCGCTCCGAGAGCCTCGGATGGTTTGACGACCGGACTGGTGAGCTGGTCGGCGCAGGGCTCGTCCTCTACCGGCAACTGCCCAAGATCAAGCGCTACTTGGCCTATCTGCCCGAGGGCCCGGTCATCAACTGGTTCGCGCCGAATCTCACCGAGTGGCTGGAGCCGATGCTCGCGCACCTCAAGCAGCAGGGCGCCTTCTCCGTGAAGATGGGCCCGCCGGTGATCATCCGGCGCTGGGAGGCCGGCTCCATCAAGCAGGGTATTCAGAACCCGGATGTGAAGCGGCTGCGCGACATCGAGGCCGACTTCATCGAGCCGCGCGCTTTCGAGGTCGCCGACAAGCTCCGCCGTATGGGCTGGCAGCAGGGGGAGGACGGGGGCGCCGGCTTCGGCGACGTACAGCCCCGATACGTGTTTCAGGTACCGCTGGCCAACCGCTCCCTGGAAGACGTCCACAAGAACTTCAACCAGCTCTGGCGCCGCAACATCAAGAAGGCGGAGAAGGCCGGCGTCGAGGTCGTCCAGGGCGGCTACCACGACCTTGAGGAATGGCAGCGGCTGTACGAGATCACGGCTGTGCGCGACCACTTCCGGCCCCGCCCGTTGTCGTACTTCCAGCGCATGTGGACGGCCCTCAACACCGAGGACCCCAACCGTATGCGGCTGTACTTCG